>NZ_JACRMG010000003.1 GCF_016219575.1 Bradyrhizobium sp.
CCGTCCAAAACCGTCTGCAATTCTCTCGCTGTCCCTTCGGAAGCCGGCCTGGCGGTCGCGCACTCCGGTCCGAATCTTGTCTGTATCCATTCATCGCAACCTCCTTGGCTGAAGTGTTGCGACGACCGGTTGAATCCGCCCTGGGTCGCCCGGTCGAGCCGGGCGATGACAGCGGAGTATGACGACAGACACACGCTCTCGTTCTCACGGCGCGGATTTCGCCTGAGTTTTGCAAATTCGTTGGCCCTCCTCGGATAGAGGGCGCAGGGAAAGCCGGGCGCCGGCGGCACCCGTTAGCACCGTGTGCAATGGTAGAAAGAGAACGCACACGGGTTAGACAGGTACAGCCAGGACATCCCGGCTTTCCCCGCGCAATGGCTTTACGGCTTATACGTACTCTCCCCGGGGAACGGCCTTTCTTGCCCCCGTTGCCAGGCCCGCACAGGCGGGCCGGATAGACGCCAGGGTCGCGGCGCCAGGACCACACGATTTCGCCGTACGCTGCGAACGTTTCGTCTGGCGGGAAATAATCCCGCCTGACGCCGCAGCGTCCATCGCGACCCGCACCACGTTCCGTGACGATCGCGCAAACGCCCCTCATGGCGGCGCGGGCCGGGAGGGGTTATAGACCCGATTTGCGCATTCTGAAAAGCGGAATATTTTTCGCGGCGGGGCTTGACAAGGATTCCGAAAGACAGAATTAATGATTTGTCCGTCGTGTTGAATTTGCAACACTGGGCGCCCGACGGGCAGCGCTGTAGGATGGGTAGAGCGAAGCGAAACCCATCACCTTGTCGCGGAGGCATGATGGGTTTCGCTTCGCTCTACCCATCCTACGATTGGTTTCACACCGCCGTCTTGTGCCGCTCGATGCAGGTGCGCAGCACTTCGTCCATCGGCCTGCTCCACCAGTCGTTGGAGAATATCTCGATCTCGGAATAGCCGGCAAACCCCTGCGCCTCGACGGCGGCGCGGATCGGCTTGATGTCGATGATGCCGTCGCCCATCATGCCGCGGTCGTTGAGCATGTCCCTGGTCGGCACCAGCCAGTCGCAGACGTGGAAGGCGAGGATGCGGTCCTTGCCGGCGCGGGCGATCTGGGCCATCAGCTCCGCATCCCACCAGATGTGATAGACGTCGAGCGCGACGCCGAGCATGCCCGTTCGCGCGGGGTCGATGGCGTCACAGAGATCGAGCGCCTGTCTGGTGGTGTTCACGCAGGCGCGGTCGGCGGCGTAGGCCGGATGCAGCGGCTCGATGGCGAGAGGCATGTTGGCGGTCCGCGCGTATTCCAGCATCTCGGCAATGGCGTCATGCACCTGGCCGCGGGCGGCGGCGATGTCCTTTGATGCAGCACTGCCCGGCCGGGAATATTGCGGCAGGCCGCCGGCCACGAGCACGACGCAGGACGACCCGAGCGCCTTCGCCTCGTCGATTGCGCGCCGGTTGTCGTCGCGCACCTCGGTGCGGCGGGCCGCATCCGACACGAACATGCCGCCGCGGCAGTAGCCGGTGAGGTCAAGCCCTGCGTCGCGCACGGCGCGGGCCGCACGATCGAGGCCGACAGCGGCTACCTGGTCGCGCCAGGGATCGATGGCGCGCATGCCATGGCGCGCGCAGGCGTCGATGATCTCCAGCAGATCGCCCTGCTTGCGGACGGTTGCCGTGTTCAGCGACAGCCAGCGATGATCGGCCGAAAAATCCCGCATCAGGCGTCGAAGCCGCGCGTCGCAAGCACCGCCTGCATCCGCCGCGTCGCCATTTCAGGGTTGGCGAGCAGGCCGGCCTTGTCGGCCAGACGAAACAGCTCGGCGAGATGCAGCGTCGAGCGCGCGCTCTCCTGCCCGCCGACCATGGTGAAGTGATCCTGATGGCCGTTGAGCCAGGCCATGAACACGACGCCGGTCTTGTAGAAGCGCGTCGGGCTGCGGAAGATGTGGCGCGACAGCGGCACGGTCGGACCGAGCACGTCGTGGAAGCCGGCCTCGTCGCCGGCCGCAAGGCGCGACAGCGCATAGGACGCCGCCGGCGCAATCGCGTCGAAAATGCCGAGCAGCGCGTGGGAGAATCCTTCGCTGTCGCCGGCGATCAGTTCGGCATAGTTGAAGTCGTCGCCGGTATACATCTTGACCGACTTTTCTAGGCGGCGGCGCATGTCGATCTCGCGCTGCTTGTCGAGCAGCGACACTTTCACGCCGTCGACCTTCGCGGCATTGGCGTTGATGATGGCGACCGCGGTATCCATCGCCTTGTCGAGATCGGCCGTGCCCCAATAGCCCGCCAGCGCCGGATCGAACATGTCGCCGAGCCAGTGGATGATCACGGGCTCGCGGACCTGGGAGAGCACGCGGTCATAGACCCGCGCGTAGTCGCCGGCATTGCGGCCGATCTTGGCCAGCGCGCGCGAGGCCATCAGGATGATGCGGCCGCCGGCCTTCTCCACCGCCGCGATCTGCTCCTCATAGGCGCGGATCACGTCGTCGGTGGTTTTGGCATCCTCCACGGCGAGATGGTCGGTGCCGGCCCCGGAGAACACCAGCGCGCCCCGCGCCTTCGCCGCCCGCACCGAGCACTGGATCAACTCCAGCGACGTCGGCCAGTCCAGTCCCATGCCGCGCTGCGCGGTGTCCATCGCTTCGGCAACGCCAAGGCCGAGGTCCCAGATGTGCTCGCGGAAAGCAAGGGTGCGGTCCCAGTCGATCGCTGCCGTCAGCCAAGGATCGTTGTCGGCGAGAGGATCGGCGACGACATGCGCCGCGGAGAAGGCGACGCGGTTGAGCGGGCCCTGCAGCTTAGCGGGAAAGGTGCGCGACGCGGCGAGACGATAGTTCTCGATTCCGCGATCGGCCGTCGGCAGCTTGAGCGACAGCGAGGACATCGGCAGGACGGGTTTGTTCATCAAAACCTCCTCATACTTTTCGTTTGAGCATGATCTGATCGGAAAACCGGTGCCCACTTTTCCGGATCATGCTATGATCGGGGCGACGTCGATCCAGCGCCGCTCCTTCCAGCTCTGCAGCGCGCATTCGGCGAGTTGCACGCCCTTGGCGCCTTCGAGCAGCGTGTATTTGTAGGGCGCATCCTCGCAGACGTGGCGGATGTACATTTCCCACTGCTCCTTGAAGCCGTTGTCGTAGACGACGTTGTCGGGCAGCTTCTGCCAGTCGGCGTAGAAATCGTGCAGGCGTTTTTCGTCGGGATTCCACACCGGCCGCGGCGTCGCCTGGCGGGCCTGGATCACGCAGTCGGAAAGGCCTGCCACCGCCGAGCCGAGCGTGCCGTCGACCTGGAAGGTGACGAGATCGTCGCGATAGACGCGCGTCACCCAGCTCATGTTGATGTGGGCGATCACGCCGCCCTTGAGGCGGAAGGTGGCGTAGGCGGAGTCATCCGCGGTTGCCTTGTACTTCTTCCCCTTCTCGTCATAGCGCTCGGGGATGTCGGTGGTGCCGAGGCAGGATACGCTCTCGACCTCGCCGAAGAGATTATCGAGCACGTAGCGCCAGTGGCAGACCATGTCGAGGATGATGCCGCCGCCCTCCTCGCTGCGGTAGTTCCAGGACGGGCGCTGTGCTTCCTGCCAGCCGCCCTCGAACACCCAGTAGCCGAACTCGCCGCGTACCGAGAGCATGCGGCCGAAGAAGCCGGAGTCGCGCAGGAAGGCGAGCTTCTTCAGGCCCGGCAGGAACAGCTTGTCCTGCACGGTGCCGTGCTTGACGCCCCTTGCGTTGGCGAGCTTCACGACAGCGACGGCTTCGTCGAGATTGGTCGCGATCGGCTTCTCGCAATAGACGTGCTTGCCGGCGTTGATCGCCTTGGTCAGCAGCGAAGGGCGCGCCTGCGTAGTGGCGGCGTCGAAGAAGACTTCGTCGTTCCTGTCGGCCAGCGCCTTGTCGAGATCGGTGGTGTGGCGGGCGATGTCGTACCGCTTTGCAAGGGCGGCGACCTTCCCGGCGTCGCGGCCGACCAGGATCGGATCGGGCATCACGCGATCGCCGTTTGCGAGCTGCACGCCGCCCTGGTCGCGGATCGCGACGATGGAGCGGATCAGATGCTGGTTCAGCCCCATGCGGCCCGTGACGCCGTTCATGATCAGGCCGAGGCGTTTGACGGTCATGAAGAATGCTCCTGCAGAATCGTCTTGGGCCGCGCCAGCGGCGCGATGGTGGACCAGTCCGGATGAACGGCGCTGGCGAAGCCGGGGACGGCGAGCGAGCCGGTGAGGAGATCGCCGTCATGGATGGCGAGCCGGACCTTGCCGCCGCTTCGCTCGTAGAGATCGGGATGGCCGGCGAGAAAGCGCTCCGCTTCCGCCGCCGGCGTTTCCCCAAAACCGTCGACATAGTGATGGCCGTTGCGCTCAGCATGGGTGATGCCGATCAGCGCGCCCAGCGCGAGGTCCTGCTGCACGGCCAATCCCGCCTGGCAGGTGAGGTCTTCGCCCGCGATGAAATGCTTCGCGCCTTCGCCGCTCCATTTTACGGCGCGGGTGGCATTGACGATGGACTTGTAGAGGCCCTTGCAGGATTTCGAGGAGATGCCGCGATAGCCGAGCGCGCGCGCCGCCGGAAAAGCGTCGTAGGAATCGTCGGCCTCGTCGACGATAAAGTCGTACCTCGCCAGCGCGCCGAGCGGCGACTTTCGCGTGATGTCGCGCGGCATCGGCTGCTCAATATAGAGAAGCTTTGCGGCGATCGGCTCTAGCGCATTGCCGCGGTCGAGGCGGTCGACCAGCGCGGCGAGCGCAGAGAGGTCGGCGTATTGCTCATTGGCGTCGAGCGTGACCTTGTAGTCATATGACAGCGTTGCGAGCTCCCTGCCGATACGGATCAGGCGGTCGGCGTCGGCTGCGGGATCGCCGTTGAGCTTGAGCTTGAAAAAACGGGCGCCGGCATTTTCTCTTGCGTCGGCAACGCCGCCCTCGCCTTCGATCACATCGTCCAGGCCGACGGTGTGCCGGACGGCAACGCGTTCCAGCCGCCTGCGGCCGGCGAGAAACTTTTCAATGTCGCTATCTTGGAGATCACGCGACAGCCGCGCGTCGATCCCGGCGATGTTCTGGGCCATGCCATCGAAGAAATCGTTGCTGGTGGCGCGCAGCAGCGCATCGAGGATCGCCTTGTCGATCTCGGCCGGGCCGTAGGCGGCGGCGAGCGGCGGAATGTCCTCCTTGGCGCAAAGTTTTGCCTGGCGGGCGATGCAGGCGGCGTGCAGGCCGAAAGCGGTGTCGTATCCCCTGTGCGCCAGATACAGCTCGCGCGCGATAAGGAGCGAGCAGCGCAGTTCCTCCACCGTCTCCGCCGGGGTCAGATGCTGCCGCTTGTCGAACCATTTCGGCACGAGGAACTCGGCCGATGCGCCCACTGCCCTGCCCTTGCCCTCGACATCGATCTCGACCAGCACGAAAGCCTGCGGCGTCGCATTGACGACGACGGCGCCGAAGCGGAACGGCCGGGCGAACGTCACGGGTCGCTCAAAGAAGGCGATATCGCGTATGGCGAGGCGCGGCGGCATCAGCAGGCCCTTAGTCCAGCGAGCTCTGGGTGAAGAAGTGCTTTCTGATGCGCTGCACCAGCTCCGTGAACACGGGGTCGGCCATTGCATCGAGCGAGCGCGGGCGCGGCAGCGGCACGTCGTAGATCGCCGCGATCGCGCCGGGCCTCTCGGTCATGACCAGCACGCGGTCGGCGAGGAACACCGCTTCCGGTATCGAATGCGTGATCAGGAGCACCGTCTTGCCGGTCTCGCGCTGGATGCGCATCAGCTCGACATTCATCTTCTCGCGCGTCATGGCGTCCAGCGCGCCGAACGGCTCGTCCATCAGCATGATCCTGGGGTCATGCACCAATGCACGGCAGATCGAGGCGCGCTGCTGCATGCCGCCGGAAAGCTGCCAGGGCAGCTTCCTCTCAAAACCTTCGAGGCCGACCAGCTTGAGCAGCTCCTTGGCGCGCGGCAGGAACTTGTCGCGCGGCAGCTTCTTCATGTCGATCGGCAGCATCACGTTGGAGAGGACGTTGCGCCAAGGCAAGAGCAGCGCATTCTGGAACACGATGCCGACATTGCCGTGCGGCTTCGTCACCTTCTCGCCCTCGACGAGGATTTCGCCCGTGGTCGGCGCCAGCAGGCCGGAGATCATCTTCAAGAGCGTGGACTTGCCGCAGCCGGACGGGCCGACCACGACGAAGAACTCGCCGTCATTGATATGGAAATCGAGCGGCCGCAGCGACGGCACGTCACCGTCGCGCGACCGGTAGGTCTTCGACACGCCGGAGAGCGTAATCCCCGACGCGCCCGTGCCTGCCGCGCGATCCGACACCAGGCGCAGATGCGCGCCCGACTGGACGTCGGCGGATTTGTTCGCAGCGTTCATTCGTTACTTCGGCAGATAGTCGTTGGTGTAGAACGCCTTGGGATTTTCCTTGGCCTTGGCGTCGAGCCCGCCATATTCGACCAGCGTCGCCACCGTGTCGTTCATGTTGGCGTCGGTGACCTGGAACGGCCGCTTGCCCTTGGTCTCGGCGGTCCGGTACAGCGGGATGGTCAGTTCGAAACCTTTGGTCAGAGTCTCGATCTTGCCGCCCTTCGGGTTGGCGTCGAGAATCGCCTGCGCGGCCGCCTTCGGTTCCTTCTCGGCGGCCTCCACCGCCTTGGTCGTCGCCGCCATGAAGCGCTTGACGAGGTCGGCGTTGGCCTTGACGAACTCGGTGTTGGCGATGACGCCGGAGCAGACCATGTTGATGCCGTAGTCGGCGAACTTGATCGCGTTGACGTCCTTGCCGGTGGCGTCCTTGATCTTCATCGACTGGTCCATGACATAGCCGAGCAACAGATCGGCCTGGCCGTTGATGACGGCGTTGAGCTTGGTCTGGGCGTCGCCGGCCACGGTCTGGAAATCGCTCTCCTTCAGGCCGGTCTTCTTGAGGAACAGCGGCCAGATCTGGGTCATGGAATCGGCCGGCGTGATTGCCACCGTCTTGCCCTTGATGTCTTCGGGCTTCCTGATGTTCTTCTCGACAAAGCCCATCGCCGACATCGGGCTGGTCTGCAGCAGCACGCCGGTGGAGATCACGGGCGCGCCCTTGATCGCCGCACGCATCATGGTGGGCACGTCGACATAGCCGAAATGAGCGGTCTTGGCCGCCACGGCCTGGGTGGTCGCACCCGAGCCGCGGCCTTCCTGGATTTCGAGGTCGATGCCTTCCGCCTCGTAAATGCCCTTGGCCTTGCCGTAGTAGAACGGGGCGTGCTCGCCGTAAACGTACCAGTTCAGCATCAGCACGACCTTGTCGGCCGCAGATGCCTGCGCCGTGAAGGCCAGCGTCGCCGCCAGCGCCAGAATGAATTTCATCATGTTTTCTCTCCCTTGTTTATTCGTCATTGCGAGGAGCGAAGCGACGAAGCAATCCAGCTTGCTTGTAGAGACAAAGCTGGATTGCTTCGCTGCGCTCGCAATGACGGGTACTGACGATCTTTCTCATGAGGTGAAGACAATCTCGCGCTGGCTGACGTGCCAGGGAATGACGAGGCGCTCGATGCGGTCGACGACCCAGAACAGGACGACGCCGAGCAATGCCAGGATCACCAGTGCAGCGAAC
Organism: Bradyrhizobium sp.; assembly: GCF_016219575.1. Classification (GTDB taxonomy): domain Bacteria; phylum Pseudomonadota; class Alphaproteobacteria; order Rhizobiales; family Xanthobacteraceae; genus Bradyrhizobium. Next base: position 7,599 of record NZ_JACRMG010000003.1, read on the forward strand.
ATCGTCGGCAGGTCGAAGGTGCCGATCGAGCGCTGCAAGACATAGCCGATGCCGGAATTGGAGCCGACGAACTCGCCGACGACGGCGCCGACCACCGCGAGCGTGACGGAGACCTTCAGCCCCGCGAAGATCGCCGGCATCGCATGCGGCAAATTCACCGCGCGGAAAACGGCAAAGCGGCTGCCCTGCATGGCGCGCGCGAGATCGACCATATCGGGGTCGACGGACTTGAAACCCTGCACGGCGGAGACCACGACCGGGAAGAAGCCGAGCAGGAACGCCGAGATCACCTTCGGGATGATGCCGAAGCCGAACCACACCACGAACAGGGGCGCGATCGCGATCTTCGGCACCGACTGCGAGAACACCAAGAGCGGATAGACATAGCTCTCCACCGTTTTCGAGCCCGCGATCAGCATGGCGACGGGAATGCCGAACAGCGCCGACAGCAGGAATCCGCAGATGGTGGCGTAGGTGGTCGGCCAGGATTGCCGCAGCAATTCCGGCCATTCGGTGATCAGGACAACAACGACGTCGCCCGGCGAGGGAATCTGGTAGGCCGGAATCCGGAACACCCGGATGGTGAGATCCCAGAGCACGACGATGAAGATCAGGAACAGGAAGGGGCGGACCCACGCTGCGTTCAGCAGCCTCGTCACGACGCCCATGACCTTTGCGCCTTCAGGCTCGGCCACGTCTCACTCCCCGGCTGGATGCTTTTCGGGGACAAATTAACCCGTTGGATAAATACTGTCCAGCCGCTTTCGGATGGGCAAAATGCCGCGAACATTCTCCCCATTTCCGGCCTTCGCCGGGACGACATATCAGGCGGTATGATGTGCTGCCGAGCGCAGTTTCGGCGCCTTGTCCTTGGCAAAGGAGGGCATCGGCTTGCCGGTCAGCGCCGCCAGCACCAGGGCAACCATGTGCTGCAGCCGCTCGTCCCTCGCCTCCTTGGCGAGGAGGTCGCGGCCGAAGATGACGCTGAGCGTTGCGCTATTGGAGAGATAGAAGAAGCCGAGCGCGGCGATGGAAATATATAGCTGCACCGGATCGACCGCGACGCGAAAATCCCCGCTCGCCACACCGCGGCGCACCACGTCGCGGATCATCTCCACGAAGGGCGAATGCATCGACTTCACTTTCGTGGAGCGTTTCAGATTCTTCGCTTTGGCAAGGTTTTCAGTGTTGAGCAGCGCCAGGAACTCGGGGTTCTTGATGAAATAGTTCCAGGTAAAATCGATCAGCCGCTCGATCGCCTCGGGCGGGGCGAGATGCTCGAGGTCGAGCTCGCGCTCCTCGGCGCGGATCTTCTCGTAGGCGCCTTCGAGCACCGCGAGATAGAGGTCTTCCTTGTTGCCGACGTGGTAGTAGAGCATGCGCTTGTTGGCGCCGGCCTCTTGCGCGATGCGGTCAACCCGCGCACCGCCGATGCCATGGGCCGAGAATTCCTGCTTGGCAGCCTCCAGGATGCGCAACCGCATGCCCTCGGGGTCGCGCTGCCATTTCAGAACTCGCTTTCGCTTGGCCAAATCGGTCGCTCGGTGATGTGCGATGACGGACGTGTAACACGGCTGCCGCCATTTGCGAAATCAACCCGCTCCGCCGACCTTTATTCCACCGTCGCAAGCTTTGGCGCGGGCTGCACCAGCAATGTCGGCACGCCGCAGGTGCCGCTCTTCACCGTCATCACCCGCGTGCCCGGCTTGCGGCCGGTGCGCACTTCCGAGACGTCGACGCCGGCGGCGGCGAGCCGGGCATGGGTGGCGTCGAGGTCCGTCACGCGCCAGCAGATGCCGCGCAAGCGGTCGGGCTTCGTCTCATCGGCCTTGCCGGGCTTTGAGGTGACCTCGACGATCAGGTCGCCGCAGCGGAAGAACATCAGCCGCCCCCACTCCGGGTGCGAACGGTCGAGTGCCATGTCCAGTCCCAGCCGCGCACCATAGAGCGCGGCGGCCCGCTCGGGGTCGGCGGTGGAGACGACGACATGATCCATCGCGGTGATCGAGGCGGGCACGGTACGAACCGACAACGGCCGCGGCTTGCCCAGCTCGAGGAAGAACATCCGCACGCCGCGGGTTGCGTCGGTGGAGGTGCGCGTGCGCTTCCATGACAGCACGGCGCCGCTGGCCTCGTCGCGGCTTTCGACCTCGGTGACCGGCTCGGGCTTCAGCGCCAGCCGGTCGAGCCTGCGGTGCAGCTTGGCGATGTCGTCGGTGCGAAAGCACAGGCTTGCCATCCCCTCGCCCTGCTCGGCGAGCAGCGTACGAATGCGTTTCGCGGCGTCGCTGTCGCCGTCGGGCGCCATCAGCTCCAGCGTGGCATTGTCGAGCGTGAACAGGGCGCGCACCGCACCGTCCCCCGCATTGCGCCAGGACGGTGTGCGGGCAAACAGCGTCTGGTAGGCCGCGACCGCAGCCTCGATTTCGTTGACGAGAACGACGACGTGGTCGAGACCTGCAATCACGGAAACAGCCCCCGGGTGTTCTTGGCGGCGCGCACCTTTTCGACGCCGATCGCCATCGCCGCCGTGCGATGCGAAATCTTGTCGGTGCCGGCGCGCGCGAGCATCTGGTCGAAGGCGCGGTTGAGGATCTGGTATTCCCGCCGCGTCACTTCCTCTTCCTCCCAGAACAATTGCTGCAGATCCTGCACCCATTCGAAATAGCTGACCACCACGCCGCCGGAATTGCAGAGGATGTCGGGGATCACGAAAATCTCGTCGCGGCGCTTGTCGAGCACGAGGTCGGCTTCCGGCGTGGTCGGGCCGTTGGCGCCCTCGGCGAGGATGCGGCACTTGAGGTTTTCCGCCGTCTTCGCATCGATCACGCGCTCCAGCGCCGCCGGCACCAGCACCGTGCAGGGAAGCGTCAGCACCTCGGCGGGATCGAAGGCGAGCTGGTTGGAGAAACCGGCGATACTTCCATGCGTGGACGCGTGGCGGATCAGAGCGGGGATATCGAGTCCGTTGGCATCATGGAGCGCGCCGGTGTGGTCGCTGACTGCCGTCACCTTCAGCCCGAATTGATAAAGCTCCAGCGCGGCATAGGAACCGACATTGCCAAAACCCTGGATCACCGCGGTGGCCTTGTGCGGGTCGATGTTCAACTCCTTCATCACGCGCTTGGAAAGATGCGCGACGCCGCGCCCGGTCGCCTCGCGGCGGCCGAGCGTGCCGCCGTTGGAGACCGGCTTGCCGGTGACGATCTCGGTGACGGTCTGGCCCTGGTACATGGAGTAGGTGTCCATGAACCAGGCCATCACCTGCTCGTTGGTGCCCATGTCCGGCGCCATCACGTCGGTATGCGGCCCGACAAAGGGGATCATCTCCTGCATGTAGCGCCGCGACAACGATTCCAGCTCGCGCCTGGAAATGGTGGAGAGATCGACGTTAACCCCGCCCTTGGCGCCGCCATAGGGCAGTCCCACCAGCGCGCATTTCCAGCTCATCCAGATTGCCAGGGCCGCCACCTCGCCGATATCCACCGACGGCGCAAAGCGGGTGCCGCCCTTGGTCGGCCCCATGGTCAGGTGGTGCTGCACGCGATAGCCCTCGAACACCGCGACCGAGCCGTCGTCGCGATGGATCGGACAGGACACCGTGACCGCCCGCTTCGGCATCAGGATGCGGTCGCGCTCGTCAAACGGGATTTCCAGGTGGTTGGCGATGACATTGAACTGGTTGACGGCCATCTCGAATACAGGGCCCGAATAGACCGTCATCGTCACCTCCCGTGGACGCCGCCGTGAAACCAAAACCGGCGGCAAGACGTTAGGCATGCTGGCGATGCCTCGGGATGGTCGTAGTCTCCCGGCCCCCCCATCTCAAGACACAAAGGCGGCAGGATGCGATATTTTTCGGCGATCATTGGCGATAAGCGGTGCTAATGTGTCGGCGCCGGGCGGGACCACAATCAGCCCATGGAAGACGAATGCAGGCTCTCTTCATCGGACAGACCTATATCGACGTCACCTTCATCACGGATCACATGCCTGTCGGCGACGAGAAGCACGTCGCCACCGACTATGCGGTATCGTTCGGTGGCAATGCGGTCACCGCGGCCTTCTGCTGCGCCAAGCTCGGCATCGAGCCGGACCTGATCGCGACCATCGCCAATGACTGGCTCGGGCGGATGTTCCAGGACATGGCGACCAAGTACGGCATCTCGATCCACGGCCGCAAGGTCAAGACATCCTCGCTCTCCTTCATCATGCCCAAGGACGGCAAGCGCGCCATCGTGCGCTGCCGCGACGACGACCACATTCACCCCTTCCCGATCCTGAACCTGAAGGGGTGCCGCGTGCTGCATGTCGACGGCCACCAGCCGGATGCCGCGATCCACTACGCAAAACTGTGCCGCGAAGCCGGCATCCTGACCTCGCTCGACGGCGGCGGCCTGCGCAGCAACACGACGGAACTGCTCGAGTACATCGACGTCGCCATCGTCGCCGAGCGGCTGTGCGAGCAGATGGACATGACGCCGGACGCGATGCTGTCTTATCTCAAGGAACGCGGCTGCAGGATCGGCGGCGTCACCATGGGCGAGCACGGCCTGCTCTGGTACGACGAGGGCGGTGCGGTGAAGCGCCTGCCGGCGCTGCCGATCCCGCGTCATCGCGTCATCGACACCAACGGCGCCGGCGACGTCTTCCACGGCGCCTACGTCTATTCCTATCTCGCCCATCCCGAAAAGGGCTGGCAGCACCATTTCGAGTTTGCGCGCGCCGCATCGACCTACAAGATTCAGCGCCTCGGCAACGAGGCCGGATTGCCGACGCTTGCCAATATCGAGGCGGTCAAGCAGGAGTTTCAGATCGGGCGCAAGAAGGAATTTTGGGACTAAAGCGCGGTGACGTTTCTTCGAATCGTCCTTGCGCTTCATCCTTCTGTTTGAGCATGATCTTCTCCGAAAACCGGTTTCCACTTTTCGGGATCATGCTCGAGCGTTTCCAGGAGCAGAAATGGGGCGGGTGTTCGTCGCCGGCAGCATCAACATGGACGTGGTGGCAACCGCAGAGCGTCACCCGAAGATCGGCGAAACCGTCGCGGGCAAGGAAGTGCTGTACTTCCCCGGCGGCAAGGGCGCCAACCAAGCGGTCGCAGCCGCCAAGCAGGGCGTGTTGACGACGTTGATCGGGCGGCTTGGCGAGGATGCATTCGGCCGCGACTTGCGCACGTTCCTGGCGGCGCAGTCGATCGATCTCGGTTCGGTGAAGGACACGGCAGGCGCTCACACCGGCACCGCCGTCATCACGGTGGCCAAATCGGACAACACCATCGTCGTCATTCCCGGCGCCAATGCGCTGGTTGACGCAGCCGACGTTGCCGCAGCGTCCTTTGCCAAAGGCGACGTCGCCGTCAGCCAGTTCGAAATCCCCCTGCCCGCGATCGCGGCGTTCTTCGGGCACGCCCGCGCTTCGGGTGCGACCACCATCCTCAACCCGGCGCCGGCGCGTGCGGTCGGCCGCGAATTGCTCGATCTCGTCGACATCCTCGTGCTCAACGAAACAGAGCTTGGGGCTCTCACCGGCGCCGAGCTCGGCGAGAACGACGAGCCCATGTACTTCATCGAAGCCGCCCGGCCGCTGCGCGGCAAGAACAGGAGCGTTTGCATCACGCTCGGACGCCGCGGCGTGCTCGCGCTGGTGGGCGGCGAGGCCGTGCTGATCCCCGGCCGGAACGTGAAGGCCGTCGACACCACGGGCGCAGGCGATTGCTTTGTCGGCGCGCTGGCGGCGCAACTGGCGCTGGGCAAGGAAATCCGCGACGCACTGGCTTACGCCAACGCAGCCGCCTCGATCTGCGTGCAGCGGATGGGCGCGGCGCAGTCGATGCCGACGGCGGCGGAGGTAGCAGCCGTCCTGCGCTGATCGCTTACTTCAGCATCCCCACCTGTCGCGGCAGCCACAGCGTCAGCTCGGGAAACAGTGTGATGGCGATCAAGGAAAGCAGCAGCGGCCCCAGCCAAGGCAGGATCGCCATCGTGGTTCGCTCGACCGACATCTTCGATATCCGGGCCAGCACGAACAGCACCATGCCCAGAGGCGGATGCAACAGGCCTATCATCAGGTTCAGGGTCATCACCACGCCGAAATGGATCGGATCGATTCCGACCTTCACCAGGATCGGCATCAGCACGGGCACTAGAATGCTGATCGCGGCGATGGTCTCGAGAAAACATCCCACGACCAACAGGAGAACATTGATCAGCAGCAAAATGACGTACTTGTTGTCGGTGAACGCCAGCAGCGCTTCGGCGGCCCGCTCGGTCACCTGGGTCGTGGTCAGCACCCAACCGAACAGCGAAGCCGCCGCCACCACCAGCAGCACGCCCGCAGTGGTTTCGATAGTATCCATCGTCACCTTGTAGAACTGCTTCAGCGACAGCGAACGATAGAGGAAGACGCCGAGGATCAGCGCCCATGCGCAGGCGGCGACCGCAGCCTCGGTCGGGGTGAACCATCCGAAGGTCATGCCGCCAAGGATGATGACGGGCGTCATCAGGGCCGGCAGGGCGTAGATGAATGTGAACCCGAGCGTTCTCCAGCGGAACATCGCGTCACGCGGGATGCCGTCGCGATGAGCGCAGTAAGTCACATACAGCATCATGAAAATCGTCATGACGACGCCGGGGATGACACCGCCGAGGAACAGCGCGCCGATCGAAACGTTTGCCATCATGCCGTAGATCACAAACGGCAGGGACGGCGGAATGATGGGCCCGAGCGTCGCCGAGGCCGCGGTCGCGCCGACGGCGAACTCGGTTGAGTAGCCGTGGTCCTGCATGGCCTTGATCTCGATGGTGCCGAGACCGGCGGCATCCGCGATGGCGGTGCCGGACATGCCCGAGAAGATCACCGATCCGATGATATTGACGTGCCCTAGTCCGCCACGCATCCAGCCGGCGATCGCAACCGCAAAGTCGTAGATGCGATTGGTGATTCCTGCGGAGTTCATCAAATTGCCGGCGAGGATGAAGAACGGCACCGCGAGCAGCGGAAACGAGTCGATGCCGCCGGCCATGCGGTGCAGGATCACGAAGTCGGGGATCCCGGCGATGAAGTGCGTGTAGAGCAGCGATGAGCCGGCCAGCGCGATGAACACGGGCACGCCGGCGAGCAGCACCAGGAGGAAGACGAAGACGAGGATGGCCATCTTCTTGTCCCTAGTCCGCAACGGCCTGGTCGACGACGTCGTGAGGCGTCTTCCAGCCGGCACGTGCGTTGCGCCAGAAAGCATAGGCCTGCCGTCCAAACATCATGAAACAGCCGAGCGCGACGCCCCCGTACACGACGCTCATCGGCACATCGACGACCGTCATGGGCTGATGGTGCATGCGCTCGACGATGGTCACCGAAAAGTAGGCGAGCAATCCGAGAAAACCCAGCTTGACCGCGTCCACAAGCGCCAGCAGGGCGGACCGGAGCCGGCCGGGCTTCATGACGTTGGACAGCAGCTCTACCGCAATGTGGGTGTTCTTGCGGGTGACGACCGCACCGCCGACGAACACCACCACCATCAGGGCGTAGCGCGCGATCTCCTCGGTCCACGCAAGGCTATCGTTGAGCACGTATCGCGTGAAGAACTGGAGGAAAACGATGAAAGCGAGGCCCCAGAAGATCAGGAACGCGATCCAGTCCTCCGGATGATGCTCGATGATGACCTCCTCGTCTTTCGCGACGATCAGGTGAACGTCGTCGGACGGTGTGGCGTTGGGAGAAAGGGGATCGGTGTTCATGCAGTGTCCGTTGGCACAATCTACGCGTCGTCCCCGCGAACGCGGAGACCCCTAACCGCCAATACCCTAGAAAGGGTCGTTGCCACATCGCGCAAGCAAGCTGGCACGGCGTTTGGGTCCCCGCGGTCGCAGGAACGGCGAAGCTTACTTCAGCGCCTGAAACTCGTCGTATTGCGCCTGGGTCCAACCCGCGCCGGCGGAAGCGTCGTTGTGCAGCGGGATCGCGGCCTTGCGGAACGCCTCGCGGTCGACCTGGACCACGGTCTTTCCGAGCTTGCGCAACTCGTCCGCGATTTTCTGCTCGGACTCTCGAATTGCATCCGAAGCCTTGGCGGCAGCCTGCACCAGCACTTCATCGAATACCTTCTTGTCGGCATCCGATAATTTCGACCAGACATGCGAGCCGGTGATGGTCAACAGAGATTCGATGATGTGGCCGGTCAGCATGACGTGACTCTGCACCTCGTAGAATTTCTTGGCCATGATCGTCGGCAGCGGATTCTCCTGACCGTCGACGGTGCCCTGCTGCAGCGCAAGGTAGACTTCCGCAAACGCGATCGGCGTAGCGTTGGCGCCGACCGATTTCGCCAGCATCAAATAGAGCGGCGCCGGCGGCACGCGCAGCTTCATACCTTTCATGTCCTCGGGCTTCTTGATCTCCTTGTTAGCGGTCACCATGCGTTCGCCGTAATAAGTGAGTGCAATGATCTTGTGCCTCGTCTTGTCCTCGTACCCCTTCGCGATGTCGCGGAACAGCTTGCTGTCGCGATAGGACTTCCAGTGATTGAAGTCGCGCACCATGAACGGCGCGCCGGAGATGGCCAGCGGCTTGTGGATCGACCCGGCGAACGACGTCCCGGTGTAGATGATGTCCACGGTGCCAAGCCCGAGGCCTTCATTGATCTGGTTCTCGTTGCCGAGCTGAGACGCCGGAAACACCGCGATTTCATACCGGCCGGAGGTGCGCTTCTTGATTTCCTCGGCTGCCCACAGCGCCTGGGTGTGATACGGCTCGGCGACCTCGTAGACATGCGCCCATTTCAGCTTGGTCTGCGCCGAGGCCGGACCTGCGATGACGGATGCAATGACGAATGCTGCCGATAACGCGGCTCGTGTCCAGACGGACATAACTTCCTCCCTTGTTGCTTTGGACCGTGAGGTCTTTCGGGGAGAAAGTCGCCGAAATAATTTCTCGATGCAAGTGGAAGCGCGTTGCGACTTAAGTCAGGGCGCTCTTGAGATCGAAGCCGGGATCGGCCGCCTGCTCCGGAATGATTGAACCATTTTGGGCAAGCAGCCTCCGGCCGAACATGTGGTCGCCGGCGCGGTTGACGGATTCGATGCCGAGAAGCTTTTCGCCCTTGTAGCAGAAGGCTGAGAACTGCCCCTGCGCGCGGTCGCCACGAACGACTACGCGGTCGTAGCCGGTGGTGAGGCCCACCATCTGCAGCTTGTCCGGCCCCTGGTCGCTCCAGAACCAGGGCAGGCCGTCATAAACGTCGTCCTTGCCGGTCAGCCGCGCCGCCACGCACCGCGCGTGGTCGGTGGCGTTCTGAACGGACTCCAGCCGCAGCGATCCGCCAAACCGCTGGCTGGCATAGAGTGCGCAGTCGCCGATCGCCGAGATGTTCTGATCGGCGGTGAGCAGATGATCGTTGACGATGATGCCGGAAGCGACCGGAAGCCCCGCCTCCCCGGCAAGTTCGACATTCGGCAGCACGCCGACGCCGACCACGATGAGATCGGCCGGGATGTGCCGGCCGTCGCTGAGGCTGACGCCGGTGACCTTCCTGCCGTCGCTCTCGATGCTGGTGACCTGCACGCCGAGATGGATGCAAACGCCGGCCGCAGCGAAACGCTGCTGGGAGAATTCGGAGATTTCCGCCGTCACCGCTCGCCCCATCACGCGCGCACCAAGTTCGACCACGTCGACCTCGAGCCCCTTGGCGCGCGCGGTCGCGGCGAATTCGAGGCCTATGAAGCCGGCGCCGATCACGACGACATGGTGATGATCGGTCATGCGGTCGCGCAGCACCTGGCTCTCGTCGAGCGTGCGCAGATAGCGCACGTCTTCGAGCGTGGCGTTGGGAAGATCGAGCAGGCGGTTGCGCGCGCCAGTGGCGAGCACGAGATGGCCATAGTCGAGCGACGAGCCGGAAGCGAGCTTCAGCTTGCGCGCGGCGCGGTCGATCGCCGTGCCGCGATCGGCGACCAGTTCGATCTTCTGGTCGTGGAAGAATTTTTCCGGCCGGAAGCTAAGGGTTTCCGGACCGCCGGTGCCCTTGAGATAGGCCTTCGACAGGGGCGGCCGCTGGTACGGCAGATGGCCCTCGTCATTGACGAGCAGGATGCGTTCGGCGAAGCCGTTTTGCCGCAGCGACATGGCGAGCTGGAAGCCGGCATGTCCCGCGCCGGCGACGACAACCGATCCCGCCGTCATTGGTCACGCCCGGTCGCAAGCCCAATCGAAAGGGCACAGGAAATACCCACGTCGTCACCTCTTCGCCGATTTTGGTGCTTGCCACGTCATCCCCGGAGGCGGCGGCGTGCGCCTCTCCGCAGAATGGCGGCATTTCTGGCATCGCGGATTGAGGCAGCGCAAGCGCCAATCCCCTGCCCCGCGACGGGGCAAATCTTGCAGACTTCTCCGGGATTGTCACCTGCCCCTTCCCGGACTTAAATGCGCGGCCGAACTTCCGACACGGGGCCTTTTCAGATGTCTGCAACCACCGAACCCGCTACTCTTTCGATCGACGGGGCGATCGCCACCATCACGCTGAACCGGCCCGAAGCGTTCAATTCGGTCAATCTGGCGATCGCGCAGAAGCTGGAGCAACTCGGCGCCGAGGTCGAGGCCAATGACGCCATCAAGGTGCTGGTGATCCAGGGCGAAGGCCGCGCCTTCTCCGCCGGCGGCGATCTGCAGACCATCGGTGCGGCGGCGGAGGCCGATGCCATCGCGCCCGTGGTCGGCGAACTCCTGAAGCACTATCACGCCTTCATCGAGACGGTGCGACGGATGCCCAAGATCGTGCTCTCCAGCGTGCATGGTTCGGCGGCCGGCGCCGGCATGGGACTCGCCTTCATCACCGATCTCTGCATCGCGGCCGAGGACGCCAAGTTCACGCCGGCCTATGCCAAGATCGGCGTTTCGCCCGATGGCGGCAGCACCGTCGGCATGGTGGGCACGGTCGGCGTGCGCCGCGCGTTCCAGATCTTTCTGGCGGAAGACAGTTTTACCGCGCAGCAGGCCTATGACTGGGGGCTGGTCGCAAGGGTGGTTCCGCCGGACGAGCTGAAGGCGGCGACGAAAAAACTCGCCGAGCGGCTGGCGCGCAATCCGCCGGCGGCAATCGGCGCAACCAAGGCGCTGCTCTACCAGGCTACAACGACGCCGACCAAGGCACAGCTCGCTGCCGAGGAGAAGAAGATCATCGACTGCATGCACACGGAGGATTTCCGCGTTGCCGTGAAGAAATTCACCAGCAAATCGAAGTAGGCGATGTCAGCACCGTCACGCTCCTTCATCTGCCTGCGCCATGGGGCCACCGACTGGAACAGGCAGGGGCTGTTCCAGGGCCGCACCGACAATCCGCTGAACGATGACGGCATCGCGCAGGCGCATGCGGCCGCGGAGAAGTTGCGCGCCGTCGAGCTCACCCATGTCGTGTCCAGCCCCCTGCTCCGCGCGGTGCAGACCGCCGAGATCATTGCCGGCCTTGCATCCAGGACCGTTACGCTCGATCACGGCCTGATCGAACTCGATTTCGGCAGTTTTGAAGGAAGGCCGGTTCGCGAGCTGATGATGCAGCACCGCAAGAACAGCGCGCAGGGGCTGGTCGACATGCTGCCGGCGGATTCCGAGCCATGGGCCGATGTCGCCTCGCGCGCAGTGCGCTCGGTCAGCCACTGGCTCGACCGCCATCCCGGGGATGAAATCCTGTTCGTCTGCCACGACGCCGTCATGCAATCGATGGCGCAACGACTGACCGGTAATTTCTTCAAGAACGGCCACGGCAGGCCGTTCCGCTTCACGCGGACGGATGACGTCTGGACCGTGGTCGAGGTCGGCTGACCCTATTTGGAAGCCGTTCGCGGCTCCAGTCCGGCACCCCTGATGGCCCCGGCTGCGCGCGCCGAGGTGAGGAATTCGATCAGCCGCTTGCCGGACTGCGGCTCGCTCGCGCCGGCCACCACGGCGGCTGAAAACGTCTGGATGAACTGGATCTCCATGGGGAGCACCCCGGCGAGGTCCACGCCCTTGTCGTGCAGGATTTCGCTGACCGGCAGCACCGCAAGCTCCGCCTCGCCCGCCCCAACCATTGCCGTAGCGCCGGCGCCGCGGGGGCTTACCTTGACGTTGATCGTCTCCGCGATGCCGAGCCGCGGGAACAACTCCTTCATGAGCCAGATGCCGGACGTGCTGGCCGGAACTGCCACGACCCTGGCCTTGAGGAGCGCCTGCCTGATCGCATCGACTGTGCCAAGGTCCGGCTTTGCGGCCCCCGCACGCACGGCGACGCCGACACCGACCGTTGCAAGATTGACATCCGTGCCGGCGGCGATGCGGTTGGCGGCGATCAGGCCGTCGAGCCCCTCGCGCGAGAGGATCACGACGTCCGCGTTCTCCCCGCGGGCGAGCTGCGCGCCGATGGTTTGCGGCCCGTCGCCCTGGGAGGCGCCGGATCCGGTCGTCACCTTGATGCCGCTCGCCTGCTCGAATTCCGGCAGCAGTTGCTCATAGGCGCCGGAGAAGCCGCCCGAGATAATGACCTTCATCTGCGCATGGGCTCCTTGGGGACAGGCGAGCAGCGCAAGAACGGCAAGCACCTTCGCCGGAACCAGCATGCGCGATGCGCTCATCGGGGCTGACCCTTGCCGTTCTCGCGCATAAAGTCGAAATCGCAGCCTTCGTCGGCCTGCAGGATGGTCTCGTTGAACAGCCAGGCATAGCCGCGCCTGGCCCAATCCGGCGTCCTGGCCGGCGCAAGCGCGGCGTGGCGCTTCTTCAATTCGGCCTCGTCGACCAGCAGCTCGATGCGGCGCTTTGCGACGTCGAGCCGGATCAGGTCGCCGTTCCTCACCAGCGCCAGCGGCCCGCCGACCGCGGATTCCGGAGTGATGTGCAGCACGATGGTGCCGAAGGCGGTGCCGCTCATCCGCGCATCCGAAATGCGCACCATGTCCTTGACGCCCGTGCGCGCCAGCTTCCTGGGGATCGGCAGATAGCCGGCCTCCGGCATGCCCGGCGCGCCCTTCGGCCCCGCATTGCGCAGCACCAGCACGTCCTCGGCGGTGACGTCGAGACCGGGATCGTCGACCCGCAGCGTCATGTCCTCGACCGACTCGAACACCACCGCACGGCCGGTGTGCTGCAGCAGCTTTGGGCTTGCCGCCGACTGCTTGATGACGGCGCCGCGCGGGGCGAGATTGCCATGCAGAATCGCGAGCGCGCCTTCCGCCTTGATCGGATTGGCCCTGGCACGGATGGCGTCCTGGCCCGGCACTTCCTCTGCACCGGCTACGACTTCACGTAAAGTCGCACCGGTGATGGTTTTGGCATCGAGATCAATGAGATCGCCGAGCTGCTTCATCAGCTTCGGCACGCCGCCGGCGTGATGGAAGTGCTCCATGTAGTGATCGCCGGAGGGCTTGAGGTCGATCAACACGGGCACCTCGCGGCCGAGCTTGTCGAAGGCTTCGAGATCGATCCTGTGTTTGGTGCGATGGGCCATCGCCGTCAGATGGATCAGCCCGTTGGTGGAACCGCCGATCGCCTGCAGCACCACCTGCGCGTTGCGGAACGACGACGCGGTCAAGAATTCGCTGGGCTTCGGCCCCTTCGCCTTGGCCATGGCCGCGGCGACCCGGCCGCTCGCTTCCGCCGAGCGGAAACGTTCGGCATGCGGCGCCGGTATGGTGGCGCTCATCGGCAGCGACAGGCCCATCGCCTCGGTGATGCAGGCCATGGTGCTGGCGGTGCCCATCACCATGCAGGTGCCGACCGACGGCGCCAGCCGGCCGTTAACGGCCTCGATCTCGTTGTCGTCGATCTCGCCGGCACGGTACTTGGCCCACAGCCTTCGGCAATCGGTGCAGGCGCCCAGCACCTCGCCCTTGTGGTGGCCGACCACCATCGGGCCGACGGGAATGACGACGGTCGGCAGATCGGCGCTGATCGCGGCCATGATCTGCGCCGGCAAGGTCTTGTCGCAGCCGCCGATCACGACCACCGCATCCATCGGCTGGGCGCGGATCATCTCCTCCGTCTCCATCGCCATCAGGTTGCGCAGATACATCGAGGTCGGGTGGGAAAAGCTCTCGGCGATCGAGATGGTCGGAAACACGAAGGGCATCGCGCCCGACAGCATCGCGCCGCGCTTCACCGCTTCCAGGATCTGCGGCACGTTGCCGTGGCAGGGATTGTAGTCGCTGTAGGTGTTGGTGATGCCGACGATCGGACGGTCCAGCGCATCGTCGGAATAGCCCATCGCCTTGATGAAGGCCTTGCGCAGGAACAGCGAGAACCCGGCATCGCCATAGCTTGCCAATCCCTTGCGAAGCCCGTCGCTCATCTCTTCTTCCTTTTGCTTGGGCGCCCACTAAAGGAGTCCGCTGAATTATTGTCAATGCTCGATAATCCCTACGATGGGCAGCTCGGTGAAGCCGAGAAATGCGCGGCATTATTGACAATGAGCAGCGCCGCGTGCTGACTTCAAGTCATGACCGCGCAAGCCGCATCGCAGGCCTCGCCGCTCTCTCGCGAGGAGGAGCAGGCGGAAGTGATCCGCCGGCTGGAGGAGGACATCATCTTCGGCCGCTTCGCGCCGGGCTCGCGGCTGGTCGAGGACAGCCTGATGGGCCGCTATGGCGCGAGCCGGCACTTCGTCCGCCAAGCACTGTTCCAGCTCGAGCGGCAGGGCATCGTGCTGCGCGAGAAGAACATCGGCGCCACGGTACGGTTCTATTCCGCCGAGGAGGTGCGCCAGATCTACGAGGTACGGGAGATGCTGACGCGGCAGGCCGCGCTGATGATCCCCCTGCCAGCGCCTGCGAGCCTGATCGAGCAGCTCACCGAATTGCAGCGGCACTATTGCGAGAAGGCCGACGCGCAGGACCTGCGCGGCATCCATGAGGCCAACGACGCCTTTCACGTCGCGCTGTTCTCGGCCTGCGGCAATCCGTACCTGGTGCGCTCGCTAAGGGATTACATGAACATCACCCTGCCGATGCGGGCGAAGAATCTCGCCGACAAGGAAGGCCTCGCGCTGTCGCGCCGCCAGCATGAATTGATGATCGAGCTGCTGAAGGGCCGCGACAGCTGGGCGTTCGCGCAGCTCTGCGTCGATCACATGCAATACAGCAAGTCGGATTATCTCGGGCGTATCGCCGGAGATAAGCGACCGAAGTAGTCGCTGTCATTCCGGGATGGTCCGAAGGACCAGACCCGGAATCTCGAGATCCCGGGTTCGATGCTTCGCATCGCCCCGGAATGACCGCTTCTATTTCTTCCACTCCACAACGCGGCTCTTGTCGCCGTCGAACTCCATGCTGCAGAACGCACCGCCCTGGTAGAAATCGCCGACCGGGTCGGGCTTGAGCTTTGCCTGCTCGGCAAACGCGTGCTCGCGGAAATCTTCTGCCCTGCCGGTCGGGCGATAGCCGAGGTCGTAGGCGCGGTGGTTGTCCCACCACGCGCGCTCGTTGTAGGAGGCGCCATAGAGCACTTCGAAATGGATGTCGGGATGCTCGAGCCCGATGCGACAGAGCTGCACCAGGTCTTCCGGCTTGAGCCAGATCGACAGCCGGCGATGGTCCAGCGGCACCTCGCCGAAATTGCCGATGCGCAGGCACGTCACCTTCATGCCGTGCTTGTCGGCATAGAGCGCGCCCATCGCCTCGCCAAAGACCTTGCTGACACCGTAGCGGCTGTCGGGCCGCGCGGTGACGTCGGCGCCGATGCGGTGGTGGCGCGGATAGAAGCCGACGGCGTGGTTGGACGAGGCGAAGATCACGCGCTTGACGCCCTTCTTGTAGGCGGCCTCGAACAGATTGTAGCAACCGATGATGTTGGCCTGGTGGATCTGGTCCCAGCTGCCTTCGATGGAATAGCCGCCGAAATGCAGGATGCCGTCGACGCCCTCGCAGATCGCCTCGACCTGCGCGAGGTCGGCGAGGTCGGCCGCCTTGAATCTTTCGGAGCCGGCGAGATCGGCCGGCTTCTTGATGTCGCTGAGCACGAGGTCCGGATAGACCGGCGGCAGCAGCTTGCGCAGGCTCGTTCCAATGCCCCCCGCGGCGCCAGTCATCAATATGCGTGGCATCGCTTCCCTCATTTTGGTTGCGATCATTTGCGGTCGTCGACCGAGGGTGATAGCAAACCAACTTGCGAGGAAACGCAATAACGAGAACAGCAAATGTCCGATGCAACTTCATACGCGGCCGGATGGCGGCAGGCGACCCATTATCCCGATCCCGCGATCCGTGCGCTCGATCCGCGCTTCGAGAAATACTGGTTGAAGTTGTCTGCCGTGGAGCGGCTGACCACGGGCCTTCGCTGGGCGGAAGGCCCGGTGTGGTTCGGCGACGGGCGTTATCTGCTGTGCAGCGACATCCCGAACCAGCGCATCCTCAAGTGGGAGGAAGAGACCGGCGCGGTCAGCATTTTCCGCAAGCCGTCGAACTTCGCCAACGGCAACACCCGCGACCGCCAGGGAAGGCTCATCACCTGCGAGCATGGCGGGCGGCGTGTGGTGCGCACCGAATATGACGGCTCGATCACCGTGTTGATGGATTCCTTCAACGGCAAGCGGCTGAACTCGCCGAACGATGTGGTGGTTAAATCCGACGGCTCGATCTGGTTCACCGATCCCATTTTCGGCCTGCTCGGCAATTACGAGGGCTACAAGGCCGAGTCCGAGATCGATATGAACGTCTACCGGATCGACGGGCAAACGGGGAAAGCCAGCATAGTCGCCGAAGGCGTGCTGGGGCCGAACGGGCTTGCCTTCTCGCCGGATGAAAAGATCCTCTACGTGATCGAATCTCGGGGCGTGCCGACCCGGAAAATCCTCGCCTATGACGTCTCGCCCTCCGGCGACAAGCTTTCCAACAAGCGCGTCTTCGTCGATGCCGGGCCCGGCACGCCGGACGGCTTTCGCGTCGACATCGACGGCAATCTCTGGTGCGGCTGGGGCATGGGCGATCCCGAGCTCGACGGCGTCGTGGTGTTCGCCCCCGACGGCGTCATGATCGGCCGAATCGCGCTGCCCGAGCGCTGCGCCAACGTCTGCTTCGGCGGCCTTAAGCGCAACCGCCTGTTCATGGCGGCGAGCCAGTCGATCTATGCGCTGTATGTGAACACGCAGGGAGCGTCGGGGGGATAGCCGCAACCACAACTGTCGTCCCTGCGAACGCAGGGACTCATAACCACAATAAGCTGTTGTTGGGGCGAGCTGGAGCTCCAGCTTTCGCAAAACGACTTCCTGTGGTTATGGGTCCCGGCTCGCGCTTCGCTTGGCCGGGACGACAGCGGAGTATGACGCGGCAAACAAAGAACGCCGGGGCGATGGCTCGCCCCGGCGTCCTGTTTCTCTCGCGATCAGCTTACGCCGCGTTGAAGCCGGCGACGGCCTTGACCTCGAGATATTCCTCCAGGCCGTACTTGCCCCATTCGCGGCCGTTGCCGGACTGCTTGTAGCCGCCGAACGGCGCGGTGCGGTCGTTCGGCACGCCCTGCAAATTGACGTTGCCGGCGCGGATCTGGCGGGCGACCTTGCGGGCGCGCTCGACGGTGCCGGCCGAGACGTAACCGGCAAGGCCGTACGGCGTGTCGTTGGCGATCTTGACGGCTTCGGCTTCGTCCTTGGCGCCGATGATGGTCAGCACCGGTCCGAAGATTTCCTCCTTCGCGATCGTCATGTCGTTGGTGACGTCGGCGAAGATGGTCGGACGGACATAGAAGCCCTTGTTGACGCCCTCGGGCAGGCCCGGGCCGCCGGCGACGAGCGTTGCGCCCTCGTCGATGCCCTTCTTGATCAGCGCCTGGATCTTGTCCCACTGGATGCGCGACACGACGGGGCCGATGGTGGTCCCTTCGGCGCGGGGATCGCCCGCCTTGGTCTTGTCGGCGACGCCCTTGGCGATCGCGGCCACTTCCTTCATCTTCGACAGCGGCACTATCATGCGCGACGGCGCGTTGCAGGACTGGCCGGAGTTGTTGAACATGTGCATCACGCCGCCGGTCACCGCCTTGGCGAGGTCGGCGTCGTCGAGGATGACGTTCGGCGACTTGCCGCCGAGCTCCTGGCTGACGCGCTTCACGGTCGGCGCGGCGCGCTTGGCCACGTCGACGCCGGCGCGGGTGGAGCCGGTGAAGGAGATCATGTCGATATCGGGATGCTCGGACATGGCGGCGCCGACTTCGGGGCCGAGGCCGTTGATCAGGTTGAACACGCCCTTCGGCACGCCGGCTTCATGGAGGATTTCGGCGAAGATCAGCGCCGAGGTCGGGGTGAACTCGGAGGGCTTGAGGATCATGGTGCAGCCGGCGGCAAGCGCGGGCGCCACCTTGCAGGCGATCTGGTTGAGCGGCCAGTTCCAGGGCGTGATCATGCCGATGACGCCGACCGGCTCGCGCACCACGACGGCGGTGCCGACATTCTCTTCGAAGTGGTAGTTCTTCAGCACTTCCAGGGTGGAAGCGATGTGGCCGAGACCGGCACCGGCCTGCAACCTCTCGGCCATCGGCAACGGCGCGCCCATCTCGTCGGAAACGGCGGCGCCGATTTCCTTCATGCGGCCCTTGTAGACCTCGATGATCTTCTCGAGCAGCGCGACGCGCTCCTCGCGGGTGGTCTGGGAATAGGTCTCGAAGGCGCGCTTGGCGGCGGCGACGGCCTTGTCGAGGTCGGCCTTGGAGCCGAGCGCAACCTCATACATCGCTTCTTCCGTCGCTGGATTGACGACGGGGGTGGACTTCTTGACGACCGGATCGACCCAGGCGCCGTCGATGTAGAATTGCATGCGATTGACCATCGGAAACCTCTTAACTTGCGGGGGCATTCAGGGGAGAACGGAAAGCGTTCGGCAGGCATCCTTGCACGAAAGCCGGGGGGTGTGGAACCCGCCATATGCGGGTGGCCGCGATGCGGCGGACGCGCGGAATATAGGGGGTCGGGTGCGAGGGGGGCAAGGTGACCCGGAGGTGACTGCTGCCCTCCCCCTGCAAGGGGAGGGTTGGGTGGGGGGCAGCCGCTTGCTCCGACGATGCCGAAACAGTGACCCTCACCCGCTTTGCATCTTCGATGCAAAGCGACCTCTCCCTTGCAGGGAGAGGTAAGAAATTTACACCGCCATCTTCCTATGCCGCACCGGGGCGCCGACGGTGAGGCTTTCCGCCGCATCGATGATGGCATTGGCATCCAGGCCGTGGTGGCGGTAGAGGTCGCCGATGGTGCCGGTCTGGCCAAAACGCTCGACGCCGAGCGCCTCGACGCGGTTGCCGCGGACGCTGCCGAGCCAGCCGAGCGCCGAAGGATGGCCGTCGATGACGGTGACGATGCCGCAATCGCGCGACAGCGGCGCCAGCAAGTTCTCGATATGGCTGAGATACTGTACGCCACGGCGGTCGCGGCGCAACTTTCGCGCGGCAGTCCACCCGGCATGCAAGCGGTCGGCCGAGGTGATCGCGAGCAGGCCGACATCGCGATGGCTTTCGCCGATGAAGCCGACCGCCTCGATCGCCTCCGGCGCCACCGCGCCGGTATAGGCGATCACGATGTCGCAATTCGGCCCCGGCTTGCGCAGCCAGTAGGCGCCCTCTGTGATCTCATGATGCAGCACCGCGCTCATCGGGCGCTGCGGCTGCTCGACGTTGCGCGTCGACAGGCGCAAATAGACCGAACCACCCTCCCCGCCTTCGCGCTGCATATGCTCAAAGCCCCAACGCATGATCACGGCGAGTTCATCGACGAAAGCCGGTTCGAACGAGGCGAGGCCGTCCTGCGCCATGCCGATCAGCGGCGTCGCGATCGACTGATGTGCGCCGCCTTCCGGCGCCAGCGTGATGCCCGACGGCGTTGCCGCCACCATGAAGCGCGCATCCTGGTAGCAGGCGTAGTTCAGCGCATCGAGGCCGCGCTCGATGAAGGGATCGTAGAGCGTGCCGACCGGCAGCAGCCGTTCGCCGTTGATGGAATGCGACAGGCCCAGCGCTGACAGCATGATGAACAAATTCATCTCGGCGATGCCGAGCTCGATGTGCTGGCCTTTCGGCGAGAACTCCCAGGTGAAGGCCGAGGGAATCTTCTCCTGCCGGAACAGGTCGTGGTTCTCGGCCTTGGCAAACAACCCGCGCCGGTTCACCCACGCCCCGAGATTGGTCGAGACGGTGACGTCGGGCGAGGTCGTGACGATGCGCGAGGCGAGCTCGGTGTCGCCGCGCGCCAGCTCGTTGAGGATCAGTCCAAAGCCCTGCTGCGTCGACATCTGGCTGGACGGCTTGAAGGCGAGCTCGCGCGGCACCTCGATCTCGGGCGCGGTCAGGCGCCGGCGGCCTTGCTGGTTGAACGGCACCGCCGCCAGGAATGCTTCGAGCTTTGCCGCATCCTGCGGCAAGCCTTCGAACTTGTCCCACTCATGGCCGGGACGGATGCTTTGCGATGCGCGCCATTTCTCCATCTGTGCCACCGTCATCAGGCCGGCATGGTTGTCCTTGTGACCCTGCATCGGTAGCCCAACGCCCTTGATGGTATAGGCGATGAAGCAGACCGGACGGTCGTGGTCGATGGCCTCAAAAGCCTCGATCATGCTCGCCATGTCGTGGCCGCCCAGGTTTGACATCAGCGCGAGCAGCTCGTCGTCGCTGCGGCGACCGATCAGCGCCGAGACCGGACCCTGGTCGCCGATGTCGTCCTGCAGGTGCTTGCGGAAGGCGGCGCCGCCCTGGAAGCAGAGCGCGGCGTACATCTGGTTCGGGCAATTGTCGATCCAGCGCCGCAACGCCTCGCCGCCGGGCTCGGCAAAGGCGGCCTGCATCAGCTTGCCGTATTTCACGATCACCACGTCCCAGCCGAAATTGCGGAACATGGATTCGAATTTTTCCCACAGCCCCTCGCGCACGACGGCATCGAGGCTCTGGCGGTTGTAGTCGACCACCCACCAGGTGTTGCGCAGGCTTTGCTTCCAGCCCTCGAGCAACGCCTCGAAGATGTTGCCCTCGTCCATCTCGGCATCGCCGACGAGGGCAATCATGCGCCCCTCCGGACGATCCTTCATCCAGCCGTGCGCCTTCACATAGTCCTGCACCAGCGAGGAGAACAGCGTTTGCGCGACGCCAAGGCCGACGGAGCCGGTGGAGAAATCGACGTCGTCGGTGTCCTTGGTACGCGAGGGATAGGACTGCGCGCCCTTGTAGCCGCGAAAATTCTCCAGCTTGTCGCGGGTCTGGTGCCCGAACAGATACTGGATCGCATGGAACACCGGGCTGGCGTGCGGCTTCACGGCGACGCGGTCCTGCGGCCGCAACACCGAGAAATACAGCGCCGACATGATATTGGCGAGCGAGGCGGAGGAAGCCTGGTGGCCGCCGACCTTCAGGCCATCCGTGTTGGGGCGGATGTGGTTGGCATGATGGATGGTCCACGACGACAGCCACAGCACCTTGCGGCTCAGCGCGGTCAGCATTTCCAGGCGTGCGGGCGTAATTCCCATGGCGGCAATTCCTGCGATGGCGAATGGCCAATTTTAATCCCGACGCAGCGGCCAAAAATCTCAAATTTTGGCGGCATACCCGGAGAAATTGGGATAAATTACCAAGATGTAACTCCAGACCATGAGTTTATCCCAATGCCTTCGCTCGACGCCATCGACCGCAAGATCCTCGGGCACCTGCAGACCGACGGCCGCATGACCATGCAGGAGCTGGCCGACAAGGTCGGGCTGTCGGTGTCGCCCTGCCACCGCCGAGTGAAGCTGCTGGAGGAGCGCGGCGTGATCTCGCGCTATGTCGCCACCGTCGACCAGAAGGCGCTCGGCCTGCATGTCAGCGTCTTCATCTCGATCAAGCTGGCGCGGCAGAAGGAGGAGGACCTCAACCGCTTCGCGCGCGCCATCTCGAAATGGGACGAGGTGCTGGAATGCTACCTGATGACCGGCAACCGCGATTATCTGCTGCGCGTCGTCGCCGCCGACCTGCCGTCCTATGAAGCTTTCTTGAAGAACAAGCTGACGCGGCTCGACGGCATCGCTTCGATCGAGTCGAGCTTTGCGCTCAGTCAGGTGAAATATTCGATCGCGCTTCCTGTGTGATCTGAACGAAGCGATGAGTCGCCTCACCCGTCGCCCCGGCGCTGGCCGGGGCCCATAACCACGACTGCGTGTGGTTATGCCGTGCTGGAGCCCCAGCTCGTTTCAACAATCGAAATCAGTGGTTATGGGTCCCGGCCTGCGCCGGGACGACGGTTCACGCGTTATCCTCGGCCTCGGCCGCCTCGTAGGAGCCGCGCCTGCCGGCGCCGCGAAGCACCCTCTTTCTGCGGGGCTGTTCGGCTTCCGCCTCGCGCAGGGCTGCGCGGACCTGGCGGGCCGACCTCATGACGCGGCGGATGGTCTGGTCGTGGGAATCCTCGTCGAAGAACAGCACGACCTCGCAAGTCGGGCATTGCCGGGAATAACCGTTCTGCAGCCGGCGGGCACGCTCGCGGAATGCGCTCTTGCAGCGACGGCAACGGACCTGAACGGAATCGTCGAACATGCAATCTCTGATCTGGTTGGCGACGATACTGCGTCACACTTGCTTTCATTGGGCAGAGCAAAGCAGGAGTGTTTGAATCAAGACCAAACGCGGCAGCCATCACGTGGGAACCGGTTAACAATTCCTTAGCAGTCAGGCGTCAGGGCGCGGCGCCCAGATCCGTGACCGCCAGTTTCGAAATCTGGAGGGGATCGCGAACGCCGCTCTGGCCGATCTCGACGATCTTCCTGGCGACGAGTTCCGTTAGCGGGTCGCTGCGATCGGCGAGACCGAGCGCCTGCAGCGTCGCTTCATAGGCCGCAACCAGCCGGCCGGTGTCTTCCGGCGCCAGCGGCATGTTCTGGAGGATCCGATGGATCGCCATCATGTGATGACCCGCAGCCCTAGGTCGGCTTCCGAAGGCCACTGCTATTGGCCCACTTCTCGATGTTCTCGATCACCCTTTCGTAGCCGGGACGCCGCGGCGGCGGCCGCTCGCCCGGCTTCGCAGGAAGTTCGATCTTGTCGGCTTTGTCTGTCATGGCGAGCGCCTCCTCGCCCCACGGAACACGTTAACGCATCCGCCTTTCCTAGTAAACTATTGATTTAATTATAGTATTTTACTCAGCTCACTCCAGAGAGGGAACCAGCTGCGATTTGGCGAGTTGAGTAGGTTACTCAATTGGCGTTGGAAACGGCGATGAACGAACTGCGCGACGAACGATTGCAGGTGATGCTCTCTCCCGAGGAGCTTGCTGCCGTTGACGATTTTCGCTTCAGGCATCGCATGCCGACGAGGGCCGCGGCCGTGCGCGAGTTGCTCAAGCTCGGCCTAGCGGCGATCGGAGTCGATGCCGCCAACGGCGGCAAATCGAGGGATTACGGCGTGTTCAGCCGCGGCCCCGGCGGCCACCGGCTGACAAAGGACTTGCCGGAGTCGGAGTGAGGTGTCCTAGGGGACCGTGGCGTGCGGTACGGCCTGCGCCAATCCGCCCTACAGCACCTTCCGCTTCGCCAGGTTCCGCATCAACTCGCCGATGCCGAAGGTCCAGGGCTCGCATTCATCGCTGCCGCGCATGCGGTTGACGAGCTTGCCCAGCTGCGGCGCCGATATCGTGACGATGTCGTCGCGCTTGTGCGTAAAACCCTGCCCCGGCGTGTCGCGATCCTTCACCGGCGCAAACATGGTGCCGAGGAACAGCGCAAAGCCGTCCGGATACTGGTGCACGCTGCCGATGGTCTGCGCCACGAGATCGGTGGGATCGCGGCTGATCTTGCCGATGGAGGAATGACCGTCGAGCACGAAGCCGTCGGCGCCCTTCACGGTGAGGCCGACATCCATCTTCCTGACGTCGTCGAGCGAGAACGTCCTGTCGAACAGGCGCAGCAGCGGGCCGATGGCGCAGGAGGCGTTGTTGTCCTTGGCCTTGGACAGCAGCAGCGCCGAGCGGCCCTCGAAGTCGCGCAGGTTCACGTCATTGCCGAGCGCGGCGCCGACGATCCGGCCGCGGCTCGACACCACCATCACCACTTCCGGCTCCGGATTGTTCCAGGTCGACTTGGGATGCAGTCCGGCATCCATGCCAGTGCCGACCGAGGAAAGCACCGGAGCCTTGGTGAAGACTTCGGCGTCGGGGCCGATGCCGACTTCGAGATACTGGCTCCAGGCGTTCTGGTCGATCAGGATCTGCTTCAGCTTCATCGCTTCCGCCGAGCCGGGCTTCAGTTTGGAAAGGTCGTCGCCGACGAGCCGCACCACTTCCTTGCGGATCGCCTCGGCGGAAGCCGGATTGCCGCGCGCCCGTTCCTCGATCACGCGCTCCAGCATCGAGATCGCAAAGGTGACGCCGGCGGCCTTCAGGACCTGCAGGTCGACCGGCGCCAGCAGCCACGGCTTGGCGCGATCACGGCGGTCGGGTGGCGTGTTGGCCAGGATGCTTTCGAGATCGCCGATCCGCGTTCCCTTGGCCGCCTGCAGCGCCGCGGCCGGATCGTCCTGCTCGCACAGCGCGCTGACGGTCGAAAAGCCTGTGCTGACGTCGAACACGCCGTCACCGCGCACCGCGACCACCGCGGGCCCCGCGGCCTCCGGCAGCCAGATCCGCCCGACCAGCGTGCCCGAAGTGCCGTCGTGCGGCAGGACGTCCTTTGCCGTGAGCGCGATCATGATGCCTCCCTTGTCCCCGCGTGCCTTTCCTGCGCGGCCGCTTCGGGAAGCCCTCTGTATGAAGGAATTCACAGCCAGGCAAGAGGCACACTTGCCTTGCCCGAATCCAGGATTGCGCGGAAAACTACTCGATCACCTCGTCGGCGCGCGCCAGCAGCGACTGCGGGATAGTAATGCCCAGCGTCTTCGCGGTCTTGTTGTTGATGACGAGCTCAAATCGTGTCGCCTGCCTTAGCGGCAGATCGCTTGGGCGCGCACCACCGAGGATTTTTGCGACCTGCTCGGCCGCGGTCGAGTAGATTTCATTCGCTGTCGCGCCATAAGACATCAGGCCGCCTGCATCGACGAAGAAACGGAACGCGTGCATCGAGGGTAGCCGCGCTTCGATGGCGAATTCTGCGAGCAGGCTCGGTCTCGGGTGGGAACTGAGTACGACGTCGGGATAGACGAACAAAGCTTGCGGTTTTTCGTTCGCGATTGTCGCGAGCTCCGGCAGCAACTCCTCGGCGGCTCCAACCTCTGCGGTCTGCAAGGTAATTCCAAGGCGCGGCGCAACCGCCTCGGTCATCTTGAGCGCGTTGGGAGCGGCCTGGGGATCATGCAGGAACATGACTCTTGAAGCCCCCGGCACCGCCTCGTGCAGCAGTTCGAGACGCTTTGGGCTCAATTCCGTGGTCATGCAGGTGACCCCGGTCAGGTTGCCTCGGCCGCGCGCAAGCTGCGTGACGTGCTCGAAAGGATCGCAGGAATAGACGACCAGCGGCGTGGTCTTCACGGCCTCGGCGACGATGCGTGCGGCCCGCGTTCCCATGGTAAAGAGAACATCAACCGGCAACCGCGCCAGCTCGGTCGCCAGCTTGGGCATCCGCTGGTACTGGCAATCCGCGAAGCGCTGTTCGAAGACGACGTTCTTGCCCTCGACATAGCCATGTTCGGCCAAGCGCGAGCGAAAGATTTCGAAGTTGGGTCGGCGCGGGCCCGGGCCGCAAACCTCCAGCCAGCCAACACGCGCAACAGCGTCCGCTTTTTGCGCCATGACCGGCGTCGGTATAGCCAACAGGCTGGCGCCCAACGCGAGAGCCGCGATGCCGATCCCTGTGCGCATTCCGACCACCCTTGGTTTGATGATCAATCCCGGCACGAGTGTGGTGGCAAGATTAGCACCGTGGCGGAAGTTGCGGAATGGCCAGTCAGCCTACCGCCACGGCTCGACGATGATCTTGGTGTGCTTTTCCGGATTGGCGAGATCGGCGAAGGCCTGCGCCACGCCGTCGATGCCGACGTGGCCTGTCACCAGCGAAGCGGCATCGACCGTGCCCTCGGCGATCAGGCGCAGCGAATAGGCAAACTCCTCCGGCGTGTAGCCGAGCACATATTGAACGTTGAGCTCCTTGAGGATGCCCAGCATCGGCTCGGAGCGGTCGCTCTCCATGCAGACGCCTACCACGACGATTTTGGCATCGCGCGGTGCACCCTCGAACACCTGTTGCAGCAGGCCGGGCACGCCGACGCATTCGAAGATCAGCGCGGGCTTCAGCGCTGGCAGCATCGCCTGCAGCGGCGGACGCGCCGCCTTTTCCTCCGGCGACATCTGGGCGTGTTCGGCCCAGGTGGCATAGGGCTGCGTGCGCGCGGGATCGACCACGATGTCGGCGCCCATCTTTTCCGCCAGCGCGCGCCGCATTGGCGAGTAATCGGCGGCGACGATCGGGTGCAGGCCCCTGAGCTTGAGCGCCGATATCACCGCGAGCCCGACCGGGCCACAGCCGATCACCAGCGGCACCTCGCCGCCCCGGATGTTGGCTTTCGCCACAGCATGGACCCCGACGGCGAGCGGCTCGGTCAGCGCAGCATGCGCGGCCTGCAGGCCGTTCGGCACTTCCAGCAGCAGCGGCTCGCTGAGCAGCATGCGCTCGGCATAGCCGCCGACATTGTCGTTGGAATAGCCGATGCCTTCGATCCCTGTGGGCGTCAGCAGCGCCGGCAGCGAGCACACTTTTGTGCCGGGCTTGAACTTGCGCTCCGTGCCGGGACCATATTCCAGCACCTCGCAGCAGAATTCGTGGCCGAATACGACGTCTCGCTTCAGGTCCATCGGTTTGCGGTGGGGGAAGTGTTTGGACAGCTCGACCATGCGGTGGGCATGCTGGCGCGCATGCAGGTCGGAACCGCAGATACCGCAGGCGAGCGTCTTGACCAGCACCTGGCCGGCCGCGGGCTTCGGATCCGGCCAGCTGTCGGCCACGATCTGGCCGTTGCGGAAAATGGCTGCGCGCATCCGGACTTATCCTCCCCTTTTTCCGGTTCCTTTGTCACAGGCAGGCGAGGAAGGAAAGAACGAAAGCGGGCCACGATGCCGACCGGCTTTCGCATCGATAGACGGCGGCTATGGCGATTCCGGAACGTGTCCCCCGCAGTTCCGCTAGACTGCAATGGATTACCTGCGATTTCCGAAGGGGCAGACTTCATGGAAATGCACCAGATCCGCTACTTCCTCGCGGTCAGCCGCACGCTGAATTTCACCCGCGCGGCCGACGAGTGCAACGTCGCCCAGCCGTCGCTGACCCGCGCCATCAAGCAGCTCGAGGCCGAGCTCGGCGGCGACCTGTTCCGCCGCGAACGCCCTGCCGCGCAGCTCACCGAACTCGGCCAGCGCATGCATCCGCTGCTCAAGCAGTGCTACGAGGCCGCCGTCGGCGCCCGCTCGCTCGCCACCTCCTTCAAGGGCGGCAAGATCGGTACCCTGCGGATCGCCATTGCGGACGCAGTCGACATCGCTCTGCTGATTCCCCACCTCAACCAGTTGAAGCGGATGTTCAACGCGCTCGAGTTCAGGCTGCTGCGCGGCAACAGCAAGGAAATCGGCGAATATCTCAAGAAGGGTGATGCCGAGCTCGGCATTGCCGTCGAGATCGACCGCGACTGGGACCGTCTCGACAGCTGGCCGCTGTTCACCGAAAGCTTTCAGCTCGTCGTCAACCGTTGCCATCCGCTCGCCGACAGTGGCCCGGTGGACGTCGAGGCGCTGAGGCAGCAGCCGTCGCTGTCGCGCGGCTATTGCGAATATGCGGAGCGGGTGAGTGCGGCACTGCGCGCGGGCGACGTCGATAGCGGCGGCAGTCACGAGGTGTCCTGCGAGCACGACCTGATCAAGCTGCTGGAGGCCGATATCGGCATGGCGATCATGCCGCGCAGCGCCTCCACGCCGGACACCCTGCGGCGCGCCGAGGTCGAAGGTCTCGACATCAAGCGCACCGTGCAGCTCTACGGCGTCGCCGGGCGCGAGCGCACGGCAGTCGCCTCCGCCGTCATGAAGATGCTGCGCAGCGCCGACTGGCAGGCCTTCACACAGCCGGCCGCGCCGCCGAACGACGCCAAGCCGCCCCTCTCCATCATCGCCGCCTGACCGGGACAACAACAATGGCCGAAAAGACCATCGCCGAACTGCTGCAGGAGACAACCGAAGACAGCCGCATGATGGACGCGCCGCTCGGCGTGCGGCTGCAGGCGGTTGCGGATGCCGTGCGCCGGCTGCGGCCGGAATTCACCGCCGTCGTGGACCGGATGGTGGAGCGGCTCGAAGCCAACCAGGTCGGCCAGAGCGCGCCGCAGGTCGGCGAGCCGATGCCGGATTTCATCCTGCCCGACCAGGACGGCAGGCTGGTCCGTCTCGGCGAGCTGCTGGAGCGCGGACCGGTGGTGATGTCGTTCAACCGCGGGCACTGGTGCCCCTACTGCAAGCTCAACGCCGACGGGCTGGCCGAGATCGCGCCCGAGATCAAGCGGCTCGGCGGCGAGATCGTCGCGATCTCGCCGGAGACGCACCAATATGGCGCCGCGCTCCGCGACTATGCCGATGCGCCCTTCCCGGTGCTGACCGATCTCGACAACGGCTATGCGCTCTCGATCAACCTCGCGTTCTGGGTCGGTGACGAGAAGCGCGAGGCGATGAAAGAGAGCGGCTTCGATATCGAGACCTATAACGGCAACGACACCTGGACGCTGCCGGTGCCCGCGACCTTCGTGGTCGGCCGCGACGGCCTGGTCAAGGCGCGCTACATCGATCCGGATTACCGGCGACGAATGGAGCTGGATGCGATCGTGACGGCGGTGACGGCGGAAGGCGGCGGCGAACGCCGGCTGCGCTCGGCGTGACCGGTACTCACCAGGCGTAGCGCAGCACGCCCTTGCCGGCATAGGAGCGGTTGACGTCGGAGAACTGCCCCTCGAACGTGCCGGCGGCCGACCAGCCGTTGAGCCATTTCATCTCGGCAGACGCCGTGGTCAGCGCTGAATCGTGCGGCTGCGCCGCGCCGTAGACGATGAAGGACGTGCCCGGCAGCGTCTGGAATACCGGCGTGATGCTGCGGTCGGTGAAGAAGTCATGCGCCCAGGCCAGCCGTCCCCGCAGCGTCAGGATGGCGCTCTGCATCGCATAGGACTTGTCGAGCCGGACGCCGAGCTCGGTACGTCCTGCGGTGACGTCCCTGGCGGCATAGTTCAGCGCGAAATTGCCGGGACCCGCCAGCACCTGCTCGGCATAGGCCGGCAGGAAGTAGCTCGTGAACTGGCCGGCGGCATAGGGCGTCACGCCCATCCACGGCGTGACGTAACGGTAGCCGCCCTCGATGCGGCCGGTGATCGCATTGGCGTTGAACTGCGCGCGCAACTGCTCAAAGCCGGCGGCGGTCACGGTGCGGTCGGTCGTGACATCCTGCCAGGCCCAGGCCGCAGCGGCCGTGACATAGGCCGGACCCGCGTTGTGGCGGATGAAGGCGCCGGCCTGGAACATGTCGGAGCGGCCGGAGCCGGTGGCGAGTACACTGAAATTCGTACCGCCGCCCGCAAAGGCAAAACCCACCAGCGTTTGGCGGGAAATGCGGAAGTCGGCTCCCGCGGCGAAGCCGAAGGCGCGCACGGTCGCGGCATTCGAGCCGACCGCGGCGTTGCCGTCGGTGTTGTTGCCGCCGCCGAAGGCCGCGCCCCACACGCTCCAGCGGTTGTCGAGGAGATCGTTGCGCGCGACGTCCGCCTTGGTCGGGAATTTCGCAAGGGCATCGCGCGCCGCGCCGGACTTCCTGCCGGCATAAGCGAGCGAGGTCTCGTCGGCGAACGGCACAGCACCGGCATTGCCGCCTGCCCCGCCGTTGCGGCCGATGACGAAGGGATCAGTGAGCAGGCCGACGAACAGGTTCATCGCATCGAACGTCGCCTGCTGCGTGCCGGTGGCGAGTTCGCCCGATACCTGCGTCAGGCCGCCGGGCGAGAGCCCGGCGAAGGCGGCAGGGATGGTGCCGTTGATGTTCCAGAAATTCTGCAGCGTGCTGGCGACGTTGCGCTGGTTGATGTTGAGATTGTACTTCGCCGACCAGTCGAGCGCGAAGTTGAGGTAGATATTGTTGGGATCGGAAGTGATCGTGCCGACGAGACCGCCGGGCGCGGCGACGCCGGCGAAATTGCCGCTGTGGCTGCCGACCTGCATGATCGTGTATTGCGGCAGCACGGTGCTGCCCGGCACGAACGCTGCAACGACGGTGCCGTCGAGCAAGGCATTGCCAGCGACATTGGCGAAGCTCGCGGTGACCGAGTTCAGCGCGACGAGATAGAGCGCGCCCGACTGGAACGCGAGATTGCCGTTCACGATCTGCGACGAACCGGCCGTGCCGCTGCCGGGGGCGTAAATGCCGCCGCCGGCGATGAGGGCATTGCCGATCGTGCCGATGCCGGTGAGCGCACCACCGGCATTCACCGTGGTAAGGCTGGACAGATCGTTGACGCCGTCCACCTGCAGCACGCCGCCGTTCACGGTGGTGGTGCCGGTATAGGTGTTGGTGCCGGACAGGATCAGCGTGCCGGAGCCAACCTTTTCCAGCGAACCGGGGCCGGGACCGCAGCCGCAGGAATCGGCGATCACGCCGCTGACCTCCGTCGAGCGATTGTTGCTGCCGACGACCAGCGTGTTGCCGCCGCCAATGAAGTAGTTGCCGGATCCTTCGATCGAACCGGCGCTGATGCGGCCGTCGCCGTTGGGGCCGGTGCTGCCGCTGAAGTCGACGATGCCGGTGTCGTTGGTGATGAAGCGCGCATTGCCGCCGGTGGAATTGTCGAAGAAAGCCGTTACCGCGTTGTTGTTGGTGGTGACGGTGGCGTTACCGGCGGTCGAGTTGTCGAGGAAGGCGAGACCGGCCGGAGGACCGAAGCCCAGGCCGGGGCTGTTGTTGACGATCGTCGCATTGGCGGCCGTGCTGTTGTCGAAGAAGAAGGTCAGGCCGCCATAACGGTTGGTGATGTTGGCATTCTCGGCGGAACTGGAATCGTTGAACGTGGTCACGCCGAAATAGCGGTTGAGGATGGTAGCGTTGCCCGCCTTGCTGTTGTCGTAGAAGTCGGTCTCACCCGAGTAGCGGTTGGTGATGTTGGCATTGGCCGCCGTGCTGGCGGCGTTGAACACGGTCGTGCCGCCGGTCCGGTTGACGATCGTCGCACTGCCGGCGCTCGCTGTGTCGGTGCCAAATGCAACGCCGAAATCGGTTTCGCCGCCGTTGATGTTGTTGATCGTCATCGTGGCGGCGGTATTCGCTCCGAAGAACGTCGTGATGCCGAAATCGTTGGTCAGCGTGGTGATGCCGGCGGTATTCGCATTGACGATGTTGAACCCGCCGCCATTGTCGACGACGCCGACGATGCTGCCGGTGTGGGTCGCATCGCCCAGTTGCAGCGTTGCGCAGTTGCAGATCGTGGTGCCGCCGGCATAGGTGTTGGTGCCGTTCAGCACCAGCGGGCCGGAACCGAGAATGCCGGCGCCCTGCACATTGATGCCCCCCGCGCCGACAATGTTGGAATTGATGATCGCCGAGGGCGCCACGCCACCGGTGTTGGAAACGTCGGCCACGCTGAATGTCGTGCCGCCGGAAGCAACCGTCAGATTGCCGCCATGGATCGTGTAGATCGAGTTGTCGCCGGTGAGACCGAACACCACGGCCCCGGTGAGCGTGACGCCGCCCGGCGCAACCGTCACCGTGCCGCCGGTCGTCGGCGTCGAGGTCGCCGACGCACCGAAAATCGTCGTCGTCAGCGGCGACGGATCGTAAGCGGTCGACGTGGTGCCGGGGTCATTGGTCCAGTTGGTGGTCGTGTCGTTCCAGACGCCGCCGCCGCCATTGATGGCGCCGTTCGGCGTGGTTTGGGCGCCGTTGAAATATTGCTGGGCCCGGGCGGAATCCACCTGGGCCCCGGCCGCAACGGCGGCCATCACGACGGCCAACAATGCCGCGCGCCCCAAGCCTGACACCACCCCAGCCCCTGAAATCAGAACTCGCCGCCGGTTGCCGGCAGCATTCCCTTGGCTGGAACTTTGGCAAATCAGGGCAAGGGAGTCACGACAGCGACGTCCGGCGGGACACGATTTTCGCCATTCCTGCAGTCATTTAGCCGACTTTTTGGCCGGCTGTGACCAAAAGGATACGAAAAGGCTCACGCGTTCGGCGAGGTCTCGCCGACCGCCTGCAGAAGTTGCGAACGCCGCACGCGCTCGCGGTGGGCGGTATAAAGGCCGCTTGCCACGATGAAGCCGGCGCCGACCACCGTCCATTTGTCGGGGATCTCGCCAAAGACGAGGAAACCGAGGAGGCTGACCCAGATCAGCTGGGTGTAGGAGAACGGCGCGAGCACGGAAGCATCCGCATAGCGGAAGGCCAGCACGACGATCCACTGCCCCGCGGTGGAGGCTACGCCGATGAAGACGCCGAACGCGATCGCCTGCCAGGTCGGCGCAACCCAGACGAACGGCACCAGCACCGAGAGGATGAGGAGACCGGCAATCGACGAATAGGTCATGGTGGTGATGGCGCGCTCGGTGCCGCTCAACATGCGCGTCATGATCAGCGTGCACGCCCAGCACAGCGCGGAAACCAGCGGGAAGATGGCGGCGACATGAAACGCCGACGTGCCCGGCCGCAGGATGATGAGGACGCCGAACAGGCCAACGCCGGTCGCGATCCAGCGGCGCAAGCCCACCACCTCGTTGAGGAAGACGATCGACAGCGCCGTGACGAACATCGGCGCGACGAAGCCGGTGGCGGAGGCCTCCGCGATCGGCAGGAAGCCCAGACCGGTGATGAAGAACAGCGACGAGCCGAGCACGGCGGCGCCGCGCATGAACTGCAGCCTCCGCCGGTTCGTCTGCAGCGCGTAGAGCGGGGAACCCGGAATCATCGCCGGCGACATGATCAGCGCGAACACCAGAAACCTGATCCACGTGATCTCGATCGAAGGCAGCGACGAGGAAAGATATTTTGCGGTGACGTCCGACAGGCCGAGGAAGACGGTCGAGGCGAGGATCAGCGCGATGCCCTTGAACGGCCGGTCGGTATGGGCCGACGCCTTCGGCATGGCAGGCTTGCGTTCCGGCAACGGTGCGTGTGCGCTGTCGAGCCTTGCGGCTGCGGCGGGAGGCGGATTCACGGCGGGCTCAAGAGGTGGAATTCGAATCTAACGGCCATAGAAAACGCCAATCGGCGCTCATCCACAAGGCACGATAGCGGGATGCCGATATGCACTGCGCGGGACGGCCCGCCGCGGTAACATTTTCTTAAGAGTCTGATCGCGCGCTTGATCGCAAACATGCTCACAGCATCGGCAGGCCGCGCGGCTTCGGCCCGCGCGGAAAGGCCTGGTCGATGGTGAAGATCTCGCTCGCAGTGAGGACGAGATTGCCGGCGCCGGCGTTCTCCGCGGCGTGCTCCGGGGAGGAGGCCTTCGGAATCGGAAACACGGACGGCGCACGCGCGAGGAAACTGAGCGTGACCTGACGCGGCGTGGCCTTGTGATTGTCAGCGATCGATTGCAGCACTTCGCCGCCCCTGCTGCGCGGCGAGGGAAACTCATCATGGCCGAACGGCGAATAGGCGACGACGGCAACGCCATGCTTCTCGCACCAGGGAATCACCGCGTGCTCGATGGCGCGCTCCTGCAGGTGGTAGAGCACCTGGTTGCAGGCGATCTTGCCCCGGCCGGATACCGCGAGCAGCTCGTTGAGATCGTCGGTATCGAAATTGCTGACGCCCCAGGAGCGGATCTTTCCTGCGGCGATCAATTCCTCGAACGCGTCAACCGTATCTTCCAGCGGAAAGGAACCGCGCCAGTGCAGGAGGTAGCAATCGAGATAGTCGGTCTTCAGCCGCTGCAGCGAACGCTCGCAGGCGGTGATGGCGCCGCGGCGCGAGGCATTGCTCGGCAGCACCTTCGAGACGAGGAACAGGCTGTCGCGCTTTCCCGCGATGGCGTCGGCAATGACGAGTTCTGCATCGCCGTACATCTCGGCGGTGTCGATATGGGTCATGCCGGCATCGATGCCGCGCTGAAGCGCCGCAATCGCGCGGCTGCGGTCGGCACGGTCGAGATACCAGGTGCCCTGCCCGATCAGGGAAACCTGCGGGCCGCCCTTGCCGAATGGTTGTTGTCGCACGCGATTGCCTCGTCGAAAGAACTCGTCTTGGCGAGTCTAGACGAAGGTGGCGCTAAAGTCCCTGCCTGTCATCCCCCGCAGAAGCAGGTGATCCGGCATTCCGGCAAAGCCTGAAATCGGCTCGCTCGATCCGCCCTACTCGGCGGCCTGCGCCTTGCCGTAGGCCTCCGCGATCATGAAGGCGGATAGTGTGCCATAGGCCGCCTTCCAAGCGGAGGCGACCTCCGGCGTCCAGGCCTCGCCCAACCCTTTCTCCAGCGTCCACAGCAGTGCGCCGCCGACCACCGGATAGTGCTCGGGCCTGGCGCCATAGCTGACATGACGCGTGGCGAGCGCGCTTGCCGCCGGCAGGATGGATTCGAGATTGGAGAGACCGTTGACGACGACGGCGAGTGTCGCCATCAGCTTCCTGCGCTGCTCGGCCATGTCGGCGGGAAACATCGCCTTCACCGATGGCGCGACTTCGAACATGCGATCGTAGAAGATCACCGCGGCCTGTTCCGCAATCGGTACGACGTTGGAAAAACTTTCCTGGACGAGCTTGACTTGTTCGGGTGTCATCCGTGCCTCCTTGCACGTTGCCTCCCTCGCCGCGCCGTTGCGGCGAGGTGAAGATGAGCCGAGGGCAACGCGCCCTAAGCAGCCTCGACGAAGCGATGCCGCTCGTAGAGGAATTCAAGCACACGCTGCCGGCACTTGAGGTAGGCGGCGCTGGTCGCAAGCTCGAGCCGTTTGCGCGGGCGCGCCAACGGCACTTCCAGAACCTCGCCGATCCGCGCGCTCGGGCCGTTGGTCATCATCACGATGCGGTCCGACAGCAGCACGGCCTCGTCGACGTCGTGCGTGATCATCAGGATGGTGTTGCCGAGCTTCTGGTGCAGCGCCATCACCGAATCCTGCAAATGCGCGCGGGTCAGCGCGTCGAGCGCGCCGAAGGGCTCGTCGAGCAGCAGCACCTTCGGTTCCATCGCGAGCGCACGCGCGATGCCGACGCGCTGCTTCATGCCGCCGGAAATCTCCGACGGACGCTTGTCTTTCGCATGAGCCATCTGCACGAGGTTGAGGTTGTGCATCACCCAGGCGTCGCGCTCGGCGCGGGTCTTGGTGGAGGCAAACACCTTGTCGACGCCGAGCTTGACGTTCTCGTAGACCGTGAGCCACGGCAGCAGGCTGTGGTTCTGGAACACCACCGCGCGGTCGGGACCGGGCGAATTGACCTCACGGTTCTCCAGCAGCACGCCGCCCTGCGTCGCATTGGTGAGGCCTGCGACGATGTTGAGCAACGTGGACTTGCCGCAGCCGGAGTGGCCGATGATCGAGACATACTGTCCCTTCTCGATCGTCAGATTGATGTCCTTCAGCACCTCGGTGGTGGCGCTGCCGCGGGTGAAAGTCTTGTCGATGTGATCGAGCTTGAGATAGGACTGCATTGACATTTCCCCTCAGTTTGCTGCGGTGCCGCGGGTCACGAACTTGCCGACGATCGCGATCATGCGATCGAGCAGGAAGCCGATGATGCCGACATAGAACAGCGCCAGGACAATCTCGCTGATGTGCGAGGAATTCCATGCGTCCCAGATGAAGAAGCCGATGCCGACGCCGCCGATCAGCATTTCCGCGGCGACGATGGCGAGCCACGACAGGCCGATACCGATGCGCAGGCCCGTGAAGATGTAGGGCGCAGCCGCCGGGATCATGATCTTGCCGAAGAACTCCAGCGGATTGAGCTGCACGACGGCGGCGACGTTGCGGTAATCCTGCGGGATGTTGCGGATGCCGACGGCGGTGTTGATGATGATCGGCCAGATCGAGGTGATGAAGATCACGAAAATCGCCGAGGGCTGGCCGTCGCGGAACGCCGCGAGCGACAGCGGCAGCCAGGCGAGCGGCGGAATCGTGCGCAGCACCTGGAACAGCGGATCGAGCCCGCGCATCGCCCAGACCGACTGGCCGACCAGCGTGCCGAGCGCGACACCGGCGATGGCGGCGAGCGAATAGCCGAGCGCAACACGCTGCAGCGAGGCCGACAGGTGCCAGAACAGGCCCTTGTCGATGCCGCCACGGTCGAAGAACGGATCGAAGATCAGCTCCTTGGTCTCCTTGAACACCCGCGAAGGCGGCGGCAACGCCGAGCCGGCGCGGCGGCAGGCGAGCTCCCAGAACAGCAGCAGCAGCGCGAGCACGACCAGCGGCGGGATCACCCGTACCGCGGTCTCCTTCGCCATCTTGATGTACTTTTCCGCGACCGGTGCCCGCTTGGGCGTCATCGTCACGATTTCCGCCGGAGCAGAGGCAGCCGGAGCGGCCACAGCGGCTTCAGATTTCATGGCAGGCATCGACATCTGGAAAGTGTCTCCGTGATTGGGTGGACGGGCCGCGCTCGCGCGCGGCCCGCAGCGATCAAACCTCGACGCGCTTGATGGAAAGGGACTTCAGGTACGCGGCCGGATTCTCGGGATCGAACACCTTGCCGTCGAAGAAGGTCTCCTTGCCGCGCGACTTCGACACCGGGATATCGGAGGCGGCGACGCCGAGGGCCTTGGCGGCGTCGCGCCAGATATCCTCGCGGTTGACCTTGGCGATCAGCGCCTTCGAATCGAACCCGGGCTCGAATTTGCCCCAGCGGATGTCCTCGGTCATGAACCAGAGATCGTGGCTCTGGAACGGATAGGAGGCGAAGTCGCGCCAGTACTTCATGATGTGCGGCGAGTTCTCGACCACCTTGCCGGTGCCGTAGTCGAACTTGCCCTTGGCGCGATCGACGATGTCCTCGACCGGGCAGTTGATCCACTGCCGCTTGCCCATGATGGTGGCGAGTTCTTCCTTGTTCTCGGCCTTGTCGGCCCACTGCTGCGCCTCCTGGACCGCCATGGTGATCGCCTGCGCAGCCTTGGGATTCTTGTCGACCCAGGCGGAGCGCATCGCGAAGGATTTTTCGGGATGCTTGTTCCAGAGCTCGCCGGTGTTGATCGCGGTGTAGCCGATCTTCTGGTGCACGAGCTGGCCGGGCCACGGCTCGCCGACACAGAAGCAGTCCATGGTGCCGACCTTCATGTTGGCGACCATCTGCGGCGGCGGCACGGTGATGGTTTCGATATCCTTGTCGGGATCGATGCCGCCGGCGGCGAGCCAGTAGCGGATCCACAGATCGTGGGTGCCGCCCGGAAACGTCATCGCCGCCTTGATGGGCTTGCCGGAAGCCTTTTTCTTTTCCAGCGCTTCCTTGAACGGCCTGGCGTCGAGGCCGACCTTGAGATCGGCGTATTCGTTGGCGACCGAAATGCACTGGGCGTCGAGATTGAGCCGCGCCAGGATGTACATCGGAGTCGGCTGGTTGTTCTGCGTCACCTTGCCGGCCGAGATCAGGTACGGCATGGGGGTGAGGATATGCGCGCCGTCGATGCCGTTGCCTTCCGAGCCGAGCACGAGGTTGTCGCGGGTGGTGCCCCACGAGGCCTGCTTTTGCACGTCGACGTCCGGCATGCCGTGCTTGGCGAACAGACCCTTGTCCTTGGCAACGAACAAGGCGCCGGCATCGCTGAGCGCGATGAAGCCGAGCTTCGCACCCTTGACTTCGGGCCCTGCACCTTGCGCGAATGCGCCAGCGGGAAAATTGAGTTTGGCGGCGGCTAGAAGCGCGGCGGTGCCGCTTGCGGCCTTCAGAAGCTGACGGCGGCTGAGGCCGGAGGTCTTGCTGGTGCGCTTGGTCATCGGTCGTATCGTCCTTTGCGTCGTTGCGTTGAGTGCTGGCATCTGTGCGTCGAGTGCCGTCCGATGAACGCTGCGCGGGGCGCATGAAGGCACGCTCTGGGGAAGCCCCAGATTGGCGGCGTCACAGTTCGGATGAGTGGTCTCGAGGGACGGCTTCAATGGCGTCAGCACCCACTATTCAAGCGGTGTGCCAACCCTGCCGCAGCGCAATAAGCCTATGAGTTACAAGGCGTTACAAAAACAACCGGTAAACGCGCGTTAACTTTTGCGCGCATCGAAAATTTGCGATTCGCTCAATTCTTGTGGGCGGTTCGCCCAATCTTTGTGCGGCGCACAAGGATTGGGCAAGTGCCGCGATTTTGTTCTCACGCGTCTTCCGTCGCCTTTGCTGCAAGCGGTTTCGGCGCGTTTCCAGCGCCCGGCTTCATCCTGAATTCGTAGGTCATCAGGTGCCATGGCGAGGACGCCGGCTTGCCGTCGGGCATCGCGGGATCGCTGCGCTTCTCGATATTGGCGATCAACTCGTCCTTCACGCCGAACACCACGTCGCAATCGATATTGGGATCGCCGCCGATGAAGACGTGCGTCACCAGCGGCTCGTAACCGGGCGCGGCGACGAGGAAGTGCACATGTGCCGGCCGCATCGCCGGACGTTTGGTCGCCAGGATCATTTCGCCGACGGGCCCGTCCACCGGAATCGGATAGCTGCAGGGCAAGATGGAGCGGAAGAAGAAGCGCCCGTCGGCATCGGTGATGAAGCGCGCCCGCGACGAGGGGCCCTGCGTCGCATAGGTCGGCTTTTGCGAGTCATAGAAGCCGTCGTCGTCGGCATGCCAGACATCGACCGGCACGCCCGGCAAGGGCTTGCCGTTGAGATCGGTGACCCGGCTCTGCACGAACATGCGCTCGCCCTGCAACGTGGCGGAGATATCCGTGCCGTGCGGCGTCACCTTGTGCTCGCCGACATAGAAGGGACCGAGCACGGTGGTCTCGGTGGCCCCTTCGCGTTCGCGATGATTCACGGCATCGACCAGCATGGAAACGCCGAGCACGTCGGAAAGCAGGATGAACTCCTGGCGGATCGGGGTGCACTTCTGCCCGGTGCGGGTCAGGAAATCGATCGCGAACTCCCACTCCTCGAAGGTCAGGTCGGTCTTGCGAACGTAATCGTGCAGCGACTTCACCAGCTCCTGCAGCAGGAACTTGGCTCGCGGGTTCGGCGTCTCGTTGAAGCTGTCGATGACAGCGGCGGTCAGTTCGGTTTCGCTGAATTGGGTCATGTGGGGCTTGTCCTGCGGGATGACGCGACGAGGAAGGCCAGCCTACACCCGCGTACCGGCCTTGCGTAGGCATAAGCGGTTGGATCGAGCCCCACTTTTCGGCTATCAAACCCGCCTGCCGCCCCGTTCCGGAGACAATTCAATGCTCGCCCCGACCCCCGCCTCGCCCGAATCCGCCGGGATGTCTTCCACCGCGCTCGCCCGCGTCGACCGTCACCTGAAGGAGCGCTATATCGACGCCGGCCGCTACCCGGGGGCGCAGCTGCTGGTCTACCGCCGCGGCAAGATCGTCCACTCCACCGCGCAAGGCCATGCCGACGTCGAGCGCAAGGCGCCGGTCAAGGACGATACCATCTTCCGCATCTATTCCATGACCAAGCCGATCACGTCGGTAGCCTTCATGATGCTGGTGGAGGAAGGCCGCGTCGCGATCGACGAACCCGTGCACAAATACATTCCGGAATGGAAGAACCTCGGCGTGTTCGTCGCCGGCAGCAATCCGGCCTATCTGACCAGGCCGCCGGCGCGGCCGATGCAGATCGTCGACCTCCTGCGCCACACCTCGGGCCTGACCTACGGCTTCCAGCAGCGATCCAATGTCGATGCCGGCTACCGTGAAAGGAAGATCGGCGAGGTCGTCACTTCGGGCACGCTTGACTCGATGATCTCCGATCTCGCGCAAATGCCGCTGGAGTTCTCGCCGGGCGAGGCCTGGAACTATTCGCTGTCGACCGACGTGATCGGCTACCTCGTCGGCAAGATCTCAGGCGTGCCGTTCGAGCAATTCCTGAAAGAACGCATCTTCAAGCCGCTCGGCATGAACGACACCGACTTTCACGTCCCCGCCGACAAGGCGCACCGCTTCGCCGCGTGCTACTCGGCCGATCCGCCCGGCGAGCTCAAGTTCCACGCCGCCGAGCGCAAGGCGATGCTCACCTTGCAGGACGACCCGACGAAGAGCGCGTATCTCAAGCCACCGACCTTCTTTTCCGGCGGCGGCGGATTGTGCTCGACGGCGGCCGACTATCTCACCTTCTGTCGCGCGCTGCTCAACCGCGGCGAGCTCGGCGGCGTCCGCCTGCTCGGACCGAAAACGCTGGCGCTGATGACGACCAACCACCTGCCCGGCGGGCTCGATCTGCCCGCGCTGTCGCGCTCGATGTTCTCCGAGGCGACCAACAACGGGGTCGGTTTCGGTCTCGGCTTTGCCGTCACCATGGATCCGGCGCAGACACTGATCGCAGGCAGCCCCGGCGAATATTTCTGGGGTGGTGCGGCCGCAACCGCCTTCTGGATCGATCCCGCCGAAGAGCTCATCACGATCTTCATGACCCAGGTCATGCCGTCGACCGCCTACCCGATCCGGCGCGAGCTGCGCACCATGATCAACGCGGCGATCACGGACAGCAATCTCTGAGTAACAGGCGGGTTCCGCGCTGCGCCGCGGAATCCGCCTGCGACTATTTTCCTTGGCGAATTTTCGGCCCTTCTCCTATTGTCCCGGGCGGTTTCGTGTCTCCCGGGTCACTCGTGCCAAAGCTTTCCCTGCCAGTGCGCCTCGCCCTTCTGGTGGCGGGAACCACGCTGCCGCTGATCGTGTTCGCGGGCGGCATCGTCTTCTACAACTACGAGCAGGATCGCAGGGACGCGACCCAGCGCGTGCTCGAGACCGTGCGTTCGATCCGTCTCGTGCTCGACGCCGAGATGCAGCGGATGACCGGCGGATTGCAGGTACTCGCGCTGACCTCCTCGCTGCGTGCCGGCGATTACGACACCTTCCGCCCGATTGCGCTCGGCTTTCTCGAGCAATATGGCCGGGACGGCGTGGTGCTGGTGGCCGACCGCCAGGGCCGGCAGGTGTTCTCCTCCGTCACGGCAGATACGGCGAGCCTGCCGCCGCGCAACAACCGCGACATCGTCGAGAAGGTGTTTGCGAGCAAGCAGCCCGCCTTCTCCAATCTTTTTGTCGACGCGGTCAGGAAGCAGCGCATTGTCACGGTGGAGGTGCCGGTCATCAGGAACGGCGAAGTGGCCCACGTCATCTCATTCAACCCACCGATCGAGATATTCCAGAACATCATCGAAAAGCAGCGCCCTGGTAACGACTGGACGATTTCGATCTTCGACGGCGAAGGCACCAATTTTGCGCGGATGCCCAACCCGCAGGAGACCGTCGGCAAGCGCGCTTCGCCGACGCTTTTTGCGGAAATGTTCCGCAAGCCCGAAGCGACCGTGTCCACGGTCTCGCTCGAAGGCGTGCCGTTGATCACGAGCTACACGCGATCTTCGCTGACCGGCTGGACCGTCGCGGCGGGCATTGCCGAAAGTTCGCTGGTTGGACCGCTATGGCGCAACCTCGCGATAACAAGCGCGATCGGCGGCATCCTGCTGCTGATCGGGCTTGCCTTCGCGGTGCGGATGGCGACGACGATCGCGCGCGGCGAGATGCTGCAGGATCTCCTGGTCGAGGAGCTCAATCACCGCGTCAAGAACACGCTCGCCATCCTGCAATCGATCGCGGCGCAGACATTTCGCAGCGCCAGCCGGCCGGAGCGGGAAAAATTCGAGGGCCGTCTGCGCGCGCTGGCGGAGGCGCACAATCTGCTGAGCACCGAGAAATGGCAGGGCTCGGATCTGCAGGACGTGATCGGCCGCGTGCTGCAGCCCTATTTGCTCAACAATCCGGAGCGGGTGCGGATGTTCGGCCCGAAGGTACCGCTGGCGCCACGGCTTGCCGTGGTGCTGTCGATGATCCTGCACGAGATCGCCACCAACGCCGCCAAATACGGCGCGCTGTCGAACGAGAGCGGCACGGTGTCGCTGGACTGGGAGGTCGTCGAAGAGAACGCCAGGAAGATGCTGCGCCTGATCTGGACCGAGGCCGGCGGGCCTCCGGTCAGCGCGCCGGTGCAGCGCGGCTTCGGCTCGCGGCTGATCGAGCGCAGCGCGCGCGACCAGCTCGGCGGCGAGGCAACCGTCGATTTCCTGCCGCGCGGTGTAGTCTACACGGTGACGGTTGGGTTGAATGGTGAGAACTAGCTTTACTTCACCAGCTCGAGGACCGGCCGGCCACGGCGGCGCCGCCTCCGGGCCGCCTTGGGGTCCCGCGCCGCCTGCGCCTGTTGTTCCGCGGCCTGCACATCGCACAGCAGCTTCAACTCGGTATGGGTCACACCTCTGAGCTTCATGCGGAGCTGCAGGATCGCCACCGACAGCAAATCCGCCGTCTCATGCTCGGCGTCGTTGGCGAGAGACGCCTGGCATTGTTCGAGCGTGGCCAGCGTCGCTCGCAACCGCGCCTGCAAATTCGCCGCCAGCATTTCGACCGGCGTCGAGCTTGCGAGGTGGATCCGGGGCGTTCCATCCGACTGTTTCATGCCGATTTCCGATAGCCGCCAAATTCCCGGGCCGCAGGAGGCTTGCGCCAGAACGCGACGGCAGCACGCGCCTCGTTGCGCTGGGGGTTGTGTTGAATTGCTGCTGCGCGTGCATTGCCGCCGTCGCGCGGCGCGGCACGCTCAATCGGCCCTATCGGAATACCCTCAAGGGCCTTCCGCCTTTCAAAAACCCCGTAAGAATCCGGGTTTCGCGGCTGGGCGGTAATTTTGGGCGTGAATAATCGGGGCGCGAGACCCGCCCTGGTTGTACTTCTTGGCATCTTCTGCCAAGATTATCCGAGGTAAAGGGGCCTGTATGTCGCTCACACTGGAAAGGGGTGTTCCACAGGAAGAACGCCGGAAGGTCTCCCTTGCCGGTCTTTCCGATTGGGACGCAGCCCGCATCTTCCTGGAAGTCGTGCGCTGCGGCAGCTTCCGTTCAGCCGCCGAGCGGCTCGACCTGTCGATCAACGTCGTGCGCCGGCGGATCGACGATTTCGAGCGGCAGGTCGGTGCCACGCTGTTCACCCGGGACGTCCACGGCACGCACCTCACCGATGAGGGGGCGATGGTGGTCTCCGCGGTGGAGCGCATGGAGGCGGCCGCCTTCGACCTGATGCGGGCCTCCGGCTCGGTCACCAGCACCCTGTCCGGCGAGGTCCGCGTCGCCGTCACCGAGGGGCTCGGCACCTTCTGGGTGGCGCCGCGCCTGGTGGAATTCCAGCGCTCCTATCCCAACATCCTGGTCGATCTGCACTGCGCGATGCGTTCGGCGGACGTCTCCCGTCACGAGGCCGACGTCGCCATCCACCTCTCGCAACCGGCTTCGCTCGACGCCAAGCTGGTACGGCTCGGCCGCATGCACCTGATGTTCTTCGCCAGTGAAGCCTACATCGCCGCCCACGGCGCGCCGAAATCGTTCGCGGACCTGACCAGGCACCGCATGGTGCTGCAGAGCGCGGACCAGACTGCGACCAAGGAATTGTTCGAGAGTTTTTTCCCGGGGTTTTCCCAGCGCGACCTGCTGGCGATGCGCACCAATGTCTCCAGTGCGAATTACTGGGCCGTCGCCAACGGCGCGGGCGTCGGCGTGTTTCCGACTTATGCCTACGCCATCGGGGGCATCGTGCCGCTCGAGATCGAGTTTCGCAGGCCTTTCGACATCTGGCTCTCCTA
Organism: Bradyrhizobium sp.; assembly: GCF_016219575.1. Lineage (GTDB taxonomy): Bacteria > Pseudomonadota > Alphaproteobacteria > Rhizobiales > Xanthobacteraceae > Bradyrhizobium. Next base: position 51,249 of record NZ_JACRMG010000003.1, read on the forward strand.
CCATCCCGGCAGCGGGCGCATCCCCAGGGTGCGGCGCATGATCGACTGGCTGGTGGAGGCTTTCAATCCCGCCAAATTCCCCTGGTTCAGGGACGAGTTCGTCCATCCCGGTGAATTCAAGGCGGTGTATATGGGCGAGTCCCTGACCCATCTTTTCGGGGGCTTCTCGACCGAAGGACGGTAGGAGCGAATGAACAAATCGACAGCAAAGAGAATGAAACAGCGAAGCGCGGGTAAGCCCGACATCGAACTTGGCAAGCGCATCCGGTTGCGGCGAGTCGAACAAAAGATCTCGCAGGCGGAGCTCGGCGAAAAGCTCGGCGTCAGCTTCCAGCAGGTCCAGAAGTACGAGAAGGGCGTCAACCGTGTCGGCGCGGCGCGTCTGCAGCAGATCGCCAATGCGCTCGATGTGCCCGTGACGTTCTTCTACGACGGCGACAACAAGGCCCGTGAAGTCGAGAGCCTCCTGTTCCTCGACAGCGCGTTCAGCCTGCGGTTGCTGCGGGCCTACAGCAAGATCAAGGACCAGACCGTGCAGCGGCAGCTGGTGTCCCTGATGGAATCGATCGCGGCCAACGAAGACTAGGCGTTTCGCTAGCCTGGTTTGCAGCACCGCGGACCCGATTCTCGCCAAGGCGATACTATCGGCGGGTAGCCTGTTGCTGCGCCAGGCCATGTGTTGGTCCGGTCCGGACCACACGCGTATGTCGCCATCCGGCCTGGTGGAGGCCGGACGGGCGGCGCTCGTAATCTCGAGAGGCACCCGCTGTCGCGTGTAGCGGCGTCAAGGCGGGACGAGATCTGCGACTGTATCGACGCGCGACAGCGCAGTCAGACCCGCAGTTTCCAGACCCATCCTGCAACAAGACCAGCGACCATCCTCGCACCACAGGTGCAACGCGCGGCAGCCGGCGTCGTCGAAGGCTTGTAACTGTCCATGGCATGCGACAGCAGCCTTCCCCCGATGCATTTCTATTGTCCGGTTGCGAACCACCCCGGCCGTCCAGGAGACATAGCAAAGGGACGCAAGTCCGGCTTGCCATGGGAAATTTGCGGCAGCGCAACAGCGCGTCGCGAGCTTAATCGGAACGCAACCCTTGCCCGCTAACGATCCCGGTCACCTTGCCCTTCGTATTTCCCGGACCTGCATCATGCAAAAGATGACGATCCTTGCCGTTGCCTCGATGCTCGCAGCGGCGCCGGCTCTTGCCGACAATCCGCCCGCTGCGGTCGGTACAGCGCCGCATCCGGCGCGGCCCGCAGGCCTCACCCCGCATCCGGCGCCGGCAAAGCAGGCCGTCCCTACATCCACGCCGGAATCGCGCTCGGCGGCGGCGCTCGCGCTGACCCGTGAGCCGACCTACGACGAGGGCACGGCGCAGCGGATCAGGGAGGCCGCGTTCAGCTATTCCGACATCGCGGTACGCGGCGGCTGGCCGGCCATTCCAGCCGAGGCCAAATTCGTCCCTGGCGTAGCGGGACAGCATGACGACCTGCTGCGCAAGCGGCTGTTGATGAGTGGCGACCTCGACGGCAACAAGGCTACCGGTGCGCATGACGAGACCGTGGTCGAGGCGCTGAAGCGCTTCCAGTCACGGCACGGTCTGGCGCCGACGGGAGCCATGACGCCGCGGACGCTGGCCGCGCTGAACGTCTCCGTGCACAAGCGCATCCGGCAGCTCGAAGCCTCGCTCGAGCGTCTCGGCCAGACGAAATTCTCCTTCGGCTCGCGTTATGTCGTGGTCAATTTGCCCGCGACCTATGCGGAGGCGATCGAGAACGACGTCGTCGTCCGCCGCTATCGCGTCGTCGTCGGCAAGACCGAGAAGCCCTCGCCGACATTGACCGCCGAAATCACCAGCGTCGTCCTCAACCCGACCTGGACGGTGCCCGCCTCGATCGCGAAGGCGGAGATATCCGCACATATGCGCAAGGATCCCGGTTACCTCTCCCGCATGCACATGGAAGTGCTCGATTCCCACGACCGGCCGCTTGATCCGCGCTCGGTGGACTGGTCCGGCACGCGCACGCCGAACTTCACGGTGCGCCAGCAATCCGGCACGTTCAACGCGCTCGGCGCGGTGAAGATCGACATGCCGAACCCCTACTCGGTCTACATGCACGACACCCAGCAGCGCCAGCTCTTCAACAACGACTATCGCTTCGACTCGCATGGCTGCTCGCGCGTCGACAATGTGCGCGACCTCGCGGCCTGGCTGCTCAAGGACCAGCCGCACTGGACCCGCGCGGCAATCGATGCGGAAATCGCCACCGGCAAGCGTCACGAGATTCCCGTGAGCAGGAAGGTGCCGGTGGCCTGGATCTACCTGACCGCCTGGATGACCAGGGACCAGACCGTGCATTTCCGCAACGACGTCTACGCCCAGGATGAGCACCTGCTGGAGGCGACCGCCGAGGAAGCCGCCTTCCTCAACAAGGCTGTCGATCACCCGCTGGGCGCCCATCTCGTGCAGTAACGCAAGGCGTCGCGCCGCCGGGACGGCGGCACGGCAAAGAAACATCCCTGCGGCTGCTATGCCCGGGCTATCATGCAGGCGCGGGCGGCCGGATTGCGCCCGCCATTCCCGATTCAAGGCAGTTCCGCGATGCTCGACACTCCCAAGGCCACCGAGAAATCCCACGCCGACGGCAAGATCCTGCAGAGCGTCGATGACGGCGTCGGCATCATCACCTTCAACAATCCCCAGAAGCGCAACGCCATGTCGCTGGAGATGTGGGAAGGGCTGGGCCAGGCGCTGACCGAACTGCGCGACAATCCGGATGTGCGCGTGGTGGTGCTGGTCGGCGCCGGCGACAAGGCCTTCGTTTCGGGCGCCGATATCAGCCAGTTCGAGAAGACCCGGCACAATGCCGAGGCGTCAGCGGAATATGCAAAGCGCAGCGAGGCGCAGCGGGCGCTGCTGGGCAATTATCCCAAGCCGACGATCGCCTGCATCCGCGGCTTCTGTCTCGGCGGCGGCATGCAGGTCGCCATGCTCACCGACATCCGCTTCGCCGCCGAGAACAGCCAGTTCGGCATTCCCGCCGCCAGGCTCGGCATCGCCTATGGCTATGACGGCCTGCGCCACCTGGTGTCGCTGGTCGGGCCGTCCTGGGCGCGACTGATCATGTATACGGGGATGCGGCTCGACTCCGCCGAGGCGCTGCGCATCGGCCTCGTCGACCGCGTGCTGCCGGATGACGAACTCTGGGGCGCGACCATGGACGTTGCGCAAACCATCTCCGGCAATGCGCCGCTGGCGATTCAGGCGGCCAAGATCACCATCCGCGAGGTGCTGAAGGACGAAAGCAAGCGCGACATGGAGGCGATCAAGGCGATCGGCAATGCCTGCATGGACTCGGAGGATTTCAGGGAAGGCCGCACCGCCTTTATGGAAAAGCGCAAGCCGCGGTTCAAGGGCCGGTAGTTTCGAACGCCGCGCGTTTCGCAAATTGCGAAATATATTTCGCGCCGCAGGAAGCACGGCGAACATCAGTCGAGCTCGATCCGTGACAACTCCGTGCTGTCACATCGCATTCATTGAATCCGACTACGCGTGCGATGCAATCAGGCATCGGGGATTCGAATGAACCATTTTGATATGCTGCATACCCAGCGCTGGGATGACTATCGCTACTATCATCAGAGCCGCATCAACCAGACACTGCACTTGATCAGTGCCGTGATCTTCCTCGGCTGTTATGCGTTGCTCTTCAAGGATCCCGCCCTGGCCGGTCTCGTCGGGTGGCTTGCGATGTTGACGCGCCAGACCGGTCATTTCTTCTTCGAGCCCAACGGATACGATGCCGTCAACAATGCCAGCAACGAGCACAAGGAAGAGATCAAGGTCGGCTACAACCAGAAACGCAAGATCGTCTTGCTGATCGTCTGGGGAATGGCGCCGCTGATACTGTTCCTGTTCCCGACGCTGTTCGGTGTCTTCTCTCCATCCACGACCAGATATGATTTCGTGCGCCACGTCGGGTATCTCTGGCTGGTGGTCGGCATCGGCGGCGGCCTTTTCCGCATGGTGCAGCTCTTCATGACTCGGGACGCGCAAACCGGCCTCGTGTGGGCATACAAGGTTCTCACGGATCCGATTCACAACATCGCGCTGTACTACAAGTCGCCAATTGCCCTGATGCGCGGAGAATTGATCGATACCTCGATCAGCGCGGCCGTTCGTGACGGCGAGGAACACCAAGAGGCGCCACATCTCACCTAGGCGGGACTCCTGGGAAATCGCCCAGCGCCGACCATGTCCTTTTCGCGCAACTACAGCGCCGCCAGCACCGCCTTCGTCACGTCGGCGGTGCCGTTGCTGCCGCCCAGTTCCGTCGGCTTGATGCCGCCGGCATAGGCCTTGTCCACCGCGCGCTCGATGCGCTTGCCGGCTTCCGCTGCGCTTTCCACGCCGTGCTTGTCGGCGAGCCAGTCCAGCATCATCGCGGTCGACAGGATCATCGCGGTCGGATTGGCCTTGCCCTGCCCCATGATGTCGGGCGCGGTGCCGTGGCAGGGCTGGAACATCGCGTGACGATCGCCGATGTCGGCCGACGGCGCCATGCCGAGGCCGCCGACCAGGCTTGCGGTGAGATCGGAGAGGATGTCGCCGAACATGTTCTCGGTCACCAGCACGTCGAAATCCCAGGGGCGCTTCACCAGCAGCGCCGAACAGGCATCGACATAGAGATGGTCGGCCTTCACCTGGGGATGATGTGCTGCGGACTCGTCAAAGATCCTGCGGAAGAAGGCAAAGGCGCGGAACACGTTCGCCTTGTCGACGCAGGTAAGCTGACCGGGGCGGCCGCGGGCCTTGCGGCGTTCGGCAAGGCGGAAAGAGAATTCGAACAGGCGCTGCGACGTGTTGCGGGTGATCACCATCGTCTCGCGCGCCTCGCTGTCGGTGACGACGCCCTTGCCCATCGAGGCGAACAGGCCTTCGGTGGATTCCCGGATCAGGACGAGATCGATGCCGCGCGCGTCCGCGCCGACGATCGGGCTCGGCACGCCCGGAATGAGCCGCGCCGGGCGCACGCCGGCATAAAGATCGAAATGGAAGCGCAGCTCGATCTGCGGCGCGATCTCGGTATTGTCGGGGTAGCGCACCGACGGCAGGCCGCAGGCCCCGAGCAGGATCGCATCCGCCTCCTCGCACAGGCGGATGGTGGAATCCGGCATCGACTTTCCGGTTTCGCGATAGTGACCGGCGCCGGCCGGCGCCTCGGTGAAGCGGAACGCGAGGTCCGTCGTCGCCTCGATCCTGCGCAAAATCTCCAGCGCGGGCGCCATCACCTCGGGGCCGATGCCGTCGCCGCCGAGCACGGCGATGTGGAAGGCGTTGTTGGCGGACATGGATTACCTCGACGACTCTCGGGGAAGATCGTCATTGCGAGGAGCGAAGCGACGAAGCAATCCACGCCTCCAATGCAGCTCGATGGATTGCTTCGCTCCGCTCGCAATGACGGTGACTACGGCGTCAACACCGCGCGGCCGACCAGCTTGCCCTTCTGCAGGTCGAGCAGCGCGTCGTTGGCTTTCGCGAGCGGCAGCTTCGTCACCGGGATCGGCGGAATCTTTTTGCTGCGCACGAGGTCGAGCAGTTCCTGCGTCTCGCGGAGATTGCCGACATAGCTGCCCTGGATCGTGACTGCCTTGATCGGGATCAGCGGCAGTGGGAACGTGGCGCCGCCGCCGAACAGGCCGACGATGACGAGCTTGCCGCCCTTGGCGAGGCAGTCGAAGCCGAGCTGCGTGGTCTGGGCGCTGCCGACGAGATCGATCACCGCGCGGATCGGCCCGCCCGCCTTCTTCTGCAACTGCTCCAGCGCGTCCGGCGCCTTGCCGTCGACGGTGGCGAGCGCGCCGGCCGCTTCCGCGGCCTCCCGCTTGCGCGCATCGATATCGACGACGATGGCGCCCTTGCCGCCCATCGCCTTCAACAGCGACAGCAGCATCAACCCGAGGCCTCCGGCGCCGAACACGACGATCGGCGCGCCCAGGTCGACCTTCTTCAGCGCGCTGTAGGTGGTAACGCCGGAACAGGCATAGGGCGCGGCGGTGACGGGATCGAGCCCTTTCAGATTGATCAGATACTTCGGGTTCGGCACCGTCATGTGGTCGGCGTAGCCGCCGTCGCAATAGACGCCGAGCGAGTTCGGCTTGACCGCGCACATGTTCTCGTCGCCACCCACGCAGGTCGGGCACTTGCCGCAGCCGAGCCAGGGATAGACCAGCGCGATGTCGCCGACCTTGAGGTCGCCCTTGTCGGCGGCCGTGACATCGGGCCCGAACGCGACGATCTCGCCGACGGTTTCATGGCCCATGGTCCGTGGCAGCGACACGCCGCGATCCTTCAGCGACAGCGGTTTGCGGCCATGGCCGAGATCGTAGCCGCCTTCCCAGATGTGAAGGTCGCTGTGGCAGACGCCGGCGGCTTTCACCTTGATCAGCACCTGCGTGCCCGTCGGCTGAGGCGTCGGCGCATCGACCTCTTTCAGCGGGGCGTTGAAATCGGCAACCTGAAAACTCTTCATCGCGTCTCTCCCGAAAGCTGGCTTCTTGTTGGGCGCGACCTTGCCACGTCTGTCCCATCAGGACAAACGCGCTCGCGCTTGGCTGGTATTCAGATCAGCGGATGATGGCAGGCGGCGTACTGCCCGGGCGCAACGGCGCGCAGTTCCGGCACTTCGGTGGAGCATTTCGCGTCGGCCCGCGGACAGCGGGTACGGAAGCGGCACCCCGAGGGCGGCGCAATCGGCGACGGCGGCTCGCCCACGGCGACGGCCTCGGCCGGACGCATGTCGGGATCGGGCACCGGAATGGCTTCGATCAGGAGCGCGGTATAGGGATGCGCCGGTCTTGCGAACAGCTGCTCGGAAGGGCCCACTTCGCACAATCGGCCGAGATACATCACCGCAACACGGTCGCTCACCGCCTTCACGACGGCGAGGTCGTGGGCGATGAACAGCAGCGTCAGCCCGTAGCGCGCCTTCATTTCCTCGAGCAGATTGAGAATCTGCGCGCGGATGGAAACGTCGAGCGCGGAGACCGGCTCGTCGCAGATGATGAAATCGGGATTGAGCACCAGCGCGCGCGCGATGCAGATGCGCTGGCATTGCCCGCCGGAGAATTCGTGCGGCAGGCGGCCCATCACCAGCCCCGGATCGAGGCCGACGGCTGACAGCACGTCGCTCACCATCTGCTTGCGCTTTTCCGGATCCTTGACGCCGGAAATGACCAGCGGCTCGGCGACGATGTCGCCGATCCGCCGCCGCGGATTGAGCGAGGCGATCGGGTCCTGAAAGATGAGTTGCACGCGCTGACGCATCTTGCGCAGGGCATCGCCGCGCATCGCGGTCAGGTCGTTGCCGTCGAACAGCACCTTGCCGGATTGCGCGTGGCGCAATTGCAGCACGGCGCGGCCGAGCGTGGACTTGCCGCAGCCGGACTCACCGACGAGGCCCAGCGTCTCGCCGCGCGCAATATCGAGGCTGACACTGGAGACGGCGTGAACGGTCTTGCCGCCCACGTTGTATTCGACGACGAGGTTTTCGACCTTGAGCAGGGGATCGGCGGGCGAAGATTGCAGCATCATGCGGGCACGGCGACTGGCATTTCGATCGGGTGGAAGCAGGCATATTGGTGCGCCGGCGTCTCTGCTTCGGTGAGTTCCGGCTTCTCCCCGTGGCAGCGCGCCACCGCATAGCGGCAGCGCGGCGAGAAGGAGCAGCCCTTGATCGGGCGCGTGGGATCCGGCGGCCGGCCGGAGATCGCCGGCAACACCGTGTGCGGCGCGGCGTCGAGTTTCGGGATCGCCGCCAGCAGCGCCTCGGTGTAGGGCATGCGCATTTTCTTGAACAACGCCGGTGTCGGCGCGCGCTCGACGACGCGGCCGGCATACATCACGGCGACCTCGTCGGTGCGGCCGGCGACGACACCGAGATCGTGAGTGATCAGGATCATCGCCATGTGGCGGCGGCGCTGCTCGCGCGCCAGCAGGTCGAGGATTTGCGCCTGGATGGTGACGTCGAGCGCGGTGGTCGGCTCGTCCGCGATCAACAGCTTCGGTTCGCAGGAGAGCGCGATCGCGATCGCCACACGCTGGCGCATGCCGCCGGAGAGTTGATGCGGGTATTGCGTCAAGCGTTGATCGGGCGCGGGAATCCCGACCGCAGCAAGCAGCTCGACGCTGCGCTTCCTTGCTGCGGCAAGATCAAGCTCGAGATGCTCCTGCAGGGTCTCGATCAACTGGGTGCCGATGGTCAGCACCGGATTGAGCGACGTCATGGGGTCCTGGAACACGACGGCAAGCGAACGGCCGCGCAGCTTGCGCAGGGATTCCCGATCGAGACTGACGAGATCCTGGCCGTCGAACATCACGCGGCCCTGGAGTTTGGCCTTTTTCGGCAACAGCTGCAGGATCGCGCGCGACAGCATGGTCTTGCCGCAGCCGGATTCACCGACCACGCCGAGCGTCTGCCCCGCACCTACCGTGAGATTAACCCGATCCACCGCGCGCAAATTGCCGCGCGGGGTCGGCAGGTCGACCAAGACTTCCTCGACCGAAAGCAGCGCTCTGTCTGTCACAGCGCGCCCTGCCGCGGGTCGGTCAGCGCACGCAGGGTGTCGCCGACGAGATTGAAGGAAAGCACGGTGAGGAACATCGCAATCGCCGGCATGAAGGCGAGCCGCGGCGCGATGTCGAGGCTCTCGCGTCCCTCGCCGATCATGCTGCCCCAGCTCGAGATCGGCGGCGGCACGCCGAGGCCGAGGAACGACAGCGAGCCTTCCACGACGATGGTGACGGCAACGCCGAGCAGGAAGAAGGCAAACAGCGGCAGAATCACGTTCGGCAGCAGCTCGCGCAACAGGATGCGCGCATGCGAAGCACCGAGCGCCTCGGCGGCAATGACGAATTCGCGCCGCGACAGCGTCAGCGTGGTAGCGCGGGCCACCCGCATGAAGGCGGGAATGCCGAGCACGCCGAGGATGAGCGTGAGATTGAGGATCGATTGCCCGACAAAGGCAATAACGGCCAGCACGAGAATGAGCGGCGGAAAGGCCAAGAGCACGTCCATGGCGCCGACGACAAAGGTTCCGGCCCGGCCGCGGAAATAACCCGAGAGCAGGCCGAGCGCGCCACCGACAGTCAGGCCGATCATCGGCGCACATAGACCGACGAGCAACGATATGCGCGCGCCGTAGATCAGGCGCGAGAGTTCGTCGCGGCCCAGTCCGTCGGTGCCGAGCCAGTGCGCTGCCGAGAACGGGGCGCGCCGCTCCAGCATGTCCATGGCGGCCGGGTCCGCAATCGGCAGCACGGTCGCGAAAATCGCCACGGCAAAGACGAAGATCATCCAGACGATCGCGGCCCAGAACAGCATGCCGAGCCGCCTGCCCTTGCGCGCCGGCTGGGAGACAGCCTCCTCGGCAAGATCGAGTTCAAGCGTGGCCATGGCGGATCCTGGGATCGAGGACTGCGTAGAGGAGGTCGACGATGAAGTTCACGATGACGAAACCCGCGGCAACCAGCAGCACCACGCCCTGCAGGATGATGAGGTCGCGGGTGAGGATCGCGCCGACCAGCAGCCGGCCAATGCCGGGAAGCGCAAAAATCGTCTCGACAATCAGCGCGCCGCCGATCAGCCGCCCGATATTGATGCCGGTGATCGTCACCAGCGTCAGGGACGAGGGCTTCAGCGCATGCACGAAAAGGATGCGTGCGGGCGTCAGCCCCTTGGCCTTGGCAAGAGAGATAAAGTCTTCCTGCAATGTTGCGATCATGTCGCTTCGCAGGATGCGCATGATGCCCGGCCATTCCGCCAGCGCGAGCGTCATCGCGGGCAACACCATGAAACGAAGGTTGCCGAGCGGATCTTCGGCGAACGGCACGTAACCGGTCGCCGGCAGCCAGCGCAGCTCAACCGCAAACAGATAGATCAGCAGGATCGCCGACAGGAAGGTCGGTACCGACAGCATGGCGAAGGCGGTACCGGTCATGAAGCGGTCGAACGGGCCGCCGCTGCGCGCGGCGCAGACGATCGCCAGCGGCACGCCGATCGACAGCGCGCCGAGTTGGGCCAGCAGCATCAGCTCGATCGATACCGGCAGCCGCTCGGCGAGCGCCTGCAGCACGGTCTGGCCCGTGCGGAAGGAGCGGCCGAAGTCGCCCTGCATGATATGGCCGAGCCAGGTGAAATACCGCTGCCAGAGCGGCTGGTCCAACCCCATGTCGCGCCGCAGCGCCGCGAGATTCTCCGGCGTTGCCTGGTCGGCAAGGATCGTCATGGCAAGATCGCCGGGCAGCAGCGACGAGATCGAGAACGTCAGCAGCGAGACGGCGATCAGCACCGGCACCAGATAGAGGAGCCGCTGCGCGAGGAAGAACGCCATGCGAGGCTATTCCTTCCAGGTGCGCGATACGTCGATCACCCCGCTATACATCTTGGGCAGGCCTTTGATCTTCGCCGTCGAGATCGCATAGTAGGTGTTCTGGAAGCTCCAGTACCAGATCGCCTCCTTGTTGATCAGCCGCGTGATCTGGCAATAGAGATCGATGCGCTTGTCGGTGTCGGCCGTGGTACGGGCCTTCTGCAGCAGACCGTCCAGCTCCGGATTCGAGTACTGGGCCAGATTCGCCGGGCTGCCGGTGTGGAAATTGGCGTACATCTGGACGTCGGGATCGGCGAGATCGATGATCCGCCAGCCGATCACCTGGAACTGGCGGGTGAAGCCGCGTGCCGGGAACGTAGCCTGGTCGACCTGCTCCATCTCCATGTTGGCGCCGATCTGCTTCCAGAGCTGCTGCTCAACCTGGCCGGCGGCGCGTCCGCGCGGCGTTGCGGTGAAGAGCTTCTTGAATTCAACCGGCTTGCCGTAATCCTTGATCAGCGCCTTGGCCTTCTCGACATCATAGGGCAGCGCACCGTCATCCTTGCACTTGACCCACGAGCCGTCGCCATAGGGATTGGAGGCCGGCTTGGCGAGACCATTGGTAAGCGCCTGCGACATCTTCTTGCGATCCAGCGCCATCACCAGCGCCTGGCGCACACGGACGTCGTCGAGCGGCGGGACTTTGGTGTTGAAGGCGGTGACCCCTGCGCCGGACCCGGTGTAGGTATGCACGGTCAGCTTGGAGTCCTTTTGCGCCCTCTGGATGTTGTCGGCGCTGTATTCGTCCTCCCAGATCAGGTCGACCTCTCCGGACTGGAGGCTCGCGAAACGCGACTGCGCGTCAGGCAGTGGCTTCAGAACGATGCGGTCGAGATAGACTTTGCTCTTGTCCCAGTAGTCCGGGTTCTTCTCCAGGGTCATGCGATCGCCGGCGGTCCAGGATTTCATGACATAGGGGCCGGTGCCGACGGGATTACGGTTGTAGTCGTCGCCCTTGGCTTTCCAGGCCGTGGGGGAGTGAACCGCGTTGTTAGAGCTTGCAAAGGACACCAGCGCGGGGAAGTTCACCGCGGGGTCGTTGAGGTTGTAGACAAGCGTCAGTTCGTCGGGCGCATCGACGCTCTTTGTTCCCGCGATATAGAAAGCACAGCGACACTTGTTGGCCGGGTCCTTCTGCCGGTCGAAATTGGCCTTGTAGGCCGCGGCATTGAACGGCGTGCCATCATGGAATTTCACGCCCGGACGCAGCTTGAAGGTCCAGGTCTTGAAGTCCTCCGAAGGCTCCCAGGACAGCGCCAGCCTGGGCTGCACCTTTCCGTTGGCGTCGAGAGTGGTGAGTGTGTCGAAGATCGCGGACGACGCGGTCAGCGCGGCGGTGTCGTAGACCCCGACCTTGAGCGGATCGAATCCGGGGATGTCGAGTTCGAGGCCGACGGTGATGGTGCCGCCTGCCTTTTGCGCGCTGGCGGGGCTGCCCGACAGTGCAAATGCCGCCACAAGGAAAATCGGCGCAAAGGCGCTCGAGCGGGTTGCCGCGATCATGGTTTCCTCCCTCCAATCAGGCGTCCGTCCGGTATTCCGGATCGTAAACGACGTCTTGTCAGATTGACGGGAATCGCGCGCCGCTGCAAGCCCGCAACTTCACCTGCGGGATGAAAAGCCGCAGCCGCCTCAGCCCCGTGCGACGGTCGCCGGCTTTTCCGCAAATGCCGCGATATCGTCGTCGGAAAGCCCGGCCTCCTTCAGATAGGCGCGCGTGTGCTCGCCGAGCGTGGCCATCTTCCTGGCCGCGGATACCTTTGCCCCGGACATCCGGAACGGGAGATTGAGCACCTTGAAGGTGCCGCCACCGTCCTCGACTTCCGCCAGCGCACCGCGATGGGCGATCTGGGGATCGGCCAGCGCCTGCTTGACGGTGCGATAGGCCGACGACGGCACGCCTTCCGCGTTGAGCGCGGCAAGACACTGCTCCGTGCTCACCGAACGAGACCAGGCCTCCACGCCCTCCATGAGTTTCGCCCAGTTCTCGCGGCGGTCGGCATATTTGGCAAAGCGCGGGTCGCTCACCCACTCTTGATGACCGATCACCTGCATCAGGCTCTGAAACGTCTTTTCGCTGGCGATGGCAACCATCACATAGCCGTCGCTGGTTTCGATCGGCCCGAACATCGGCCGCTGCGTCGGCTTGACCTCGAATTGCGCCCACTGCATCTCGTTCAGCGTCAGGCTCAGCATGGATTCCAGCATCGACACGTCGATATGCTGCCCCTTCCCGGTCGCATGACGCTGGTACAAGGCGGCTCCGATGGCGCCGTAAGCGTAGACGCCGGTCAGGACGTCGGCGTGATAGATGCCGCAATAGTCCGGCCGCGAACGGCCGGGCTGATAAGCGAGATGCGCCATCTCGTATCCGGAAGCGGCGTGGATGACCGGCGCATAGGCAGGCAATTCCGCCGACGGCCCGGTCTGGCCATAGCCCGAAATCGAGCAATAGATCAGCTTCGGATTGAGCGCACGCACCGAGTCGTAGTCGAGCTTGAGCCGCTTCATCACGCCGGGACGAAAATTCTCCACCAGCACGTCGGCGCTCGCGATCAGGCGGCGAACGGCCTCGACGCCATCGGGCGATTTCAGGTCGAGCACGACGCTGTTCTTGCCGATGTTGAGCTGGCCGAAGGCCGTGCTGCAATGGTTGCGCAGCGGCGGACGGGTGCGCATGGTCTCACCCTCGGCGGTCTCGATCTTGATGACCTCGGCGCCGGTGTCGGCCAGCATGCGCGTGCAGTGCGGCCCGGCAATGGTGGTCGAAAAATCGAGTACGCGCAGACCGGCAAAGCTACCTGTCAAATTCCCCTCACCCTTCCCGGCTATTGTCATTGTCGCTCACGCTCCCTGCGCGCCACCTTCGCGGGGCGCGCGCGGCGCGACCCTAGTTTGAGCAGGCCCCGCAGGAAAGCCTTCCGCCCGGCCCCCTCCCTTCATCGCCTGCATTTCAGCCGAGCAAAATTGGACCCGATCTTGCATAGTAGCAAAAGCGGTTTGGGTAACGAGGGTGCTTTGAAGGTCCTCTTTGTCACCACGGAGATGGACGATTTCGTCCGGGTTGGCGGGCTCGCTGCCGTTTCCGCTGCCCTGCCCCGTGCGCTCCGTTCCCTGAGCGATGTCAGGGTCGTGCTCCCCGGTTACCGGGACGTGGTCGAACAGTTCACCCACATTGAAATCGTTGGACAATGCGCCGCGCTTGCCGAGATGCCGGCCTGCTCGGTGGGACTGACTTCAACCCGCGATGGATTGCCGGTCTACGTGCTGCTTTGCCCGCAGCTCTACGACCGGCCGGGCAACCCCTACGGCGACGAGAACGGCCGCGACTGGCCGGACAACGACATCCGCTTCGCGCGGCTGGCCTCCGCAGCGGCGGAACTCGCGATGGGCAGTCTGGACAGGAATTGGGCAGCGGACCTCGTCCATGCCAACGACTGGCAGGCCGCGCTGGTGCCGGCTTACCTGGCCTGGAAAGGCGCGAAAATCCCGTCGATCCTCACCATCCACAATCTCGCCTATCAGGGAAATTTTCCGCGCGAGTCGCTGCGGCGGATCGGCGCGCCGGAAGACTCCTTCCATATCGACGGTCTTGAATTCTACGACCGGCTCTCCTTCCTCAAGGGTGGACTGATCTACGCCTCGCACCTGACCACCGTCAGCGCAACCTACGCCAAGGAGATCACCACGACCGAACTCGGCTGCGGTCTCGAGGGCCTGCTGCGCCTCCGCTCGAATGCCGATCAGTTGACGGGCATCCTGAACGGCATCGATGAGAGCTGGGATCCGCGCTTCTGCGCACAGCTCGCGCAACCCTTTGGCGCCGGCGACTGGGACGGCAAGCAGGCCAATGCCGACTATGTGCGCCGACAATTCGGGCTCGCGGTCTCGCGCGGGCCGATCTTCGGGCTTGTCGCCCGCCTCGTGCACCAGAAGGGCATCGATCTGGTGCTGTCGGCCGCGGACGAAATCATCGCGGCCGGCGGGCAGATCATCGTCACCGGGAGCGGCGAGCCCGCGATCGAGGACGCGCTGGTGGATGCCCACCGCCGCCGGCCCGATGCCATCGGCGTCGCGATCGGATTCAACGACGGACAGGCGCGCAGGATATTCGCAGGCAGCGACTTCACGCTGATGCCCTCTCGCTTCGAGCCCTGCGGATTGAGCCAGATGTATGCACAGCGCTTCGGCTCGCTGCCGATCGGCCACCAGACCGGAGGGCTTGCCGAGACCATCAGGGATGGCGAGACCGGCTTCCTGTTCGATCGGCCGTCGACGGATTCCTTCCTCGGCGGCGTGCGCCGCGCGTTCTCCGCCTACAATGCCAAGGACCGGCTCGACGCGATGCGCCGCAGCGCGATGGCGCAAACCTACAGCTGGGACCTTTCGGCGGCCTGCTACGGCACGCTCTACCGCAAGATCATGTCGCCCCGGGCTGCGGCATAGGCACCTTCACTCCGCCGCTGCTTGCAGCGCTTCTCCCGGGTGTTCGTGCAGAATGACGCCCGACAGCGGATCGAACTCGCCGACCCATGGCTTGCGCTCCAGCACCGCCCTGGTGTGGGCGTAACCGGCATCCCAGCGCTGCATGATGCCTGCTGGCGAGAAGTCGATGTCCTTGGTGTGGGTCTCGCATTCGAGCTGCGGTGCGAGCAGACGCACCACATGCATCCGCGTCGGGCAGCCATAGCTTGCGAGCTCGCGCACCGCATCGAGCCTGCGCTCCTCCTCGGGCAGTCGTGCGACGAGCTGGTTGATGACATGGCGCAGCCGGTGCGCCTGCTGCTGTCGCGCGATGTGGCTGGCGATGCGGCTGGAATATTGCACGTCCTTGTGGCGGTTCAGCACGTCCCTCATCGTGGCCGGCTCGTCGCCGGAGGGATTCCACAGATGCACGGCGAAGATCAGCGAATTCCTGCGCGGGTTGTCGTCGAATACGGCCTCCGTCGGCGTGTTGGAGAGGATGCCGCCGTCCCAATAGAGCTCGCCGTCGATACGGATGGCGGGGAAAGCTGGCGGCAACGCGCCCGAGGCCATGATGTGGCGGATGGTGAGTTCGCCGTCGCGGCTGTCGAAATATCGCATCTGGCTGCTGCGGACATGCGCAGCGCCCACGGTCAGACGCGGCTTGCAGGCGTTCAGCAGGTTGAAATCGACGAGATCGGTCAGCGTCCGCTCCAGCGGAGCGGTCGAGTAGTAGCCGGCATTGTCGGCGCCGAGCGGATAGGAATCCCCGGCATGCGCCAGCGGATTGGGCCGGAAGAAGCCGGGAATGCCGTTGGTGACGGTCGCCCAGTAGGAGAGCTTCTCATTGAAGCCGGGAAAGATGTCGCGAAAACTCCAGATCGGATTCTGCTCCATCTTCTTCCAGAACTCGCGCAGGCGAGACAATCTGTTCTGCGGCGAGTTGCCGGCAATCAGGCTGGCATTGATCGCGCCGATCGAGGTGCCGATGATCCAGTCCGGCTCGATGCCGGCTTCATGCAGCGCCTGGTACACGCCGGCCTGATAGGAGCCGAGCGCGCCACCGCCTTGCAGCACCAGCACGATTTGGCCGGGATCGGACTTGCCGGGCGGCCTGACGTTCGAAGCATTCCTGTCAACGGCATTCATGGTTCGCTCCCAATCCTGGTGCCGCAAATCCCGGCAAGGTTCGCGCTTTGCCTAATGTGCGGTCCAGCCACCGTCGACCGGCAGCGCAATGCCGGTGATCGACGATGCCGCGTCGCTGGCAAGAAACACCGTCAGCGCGCCGAGTTCTTCGACCGTGGCAAACCGCTTGTTGGGCTGTTGCGCCAGCAGCACGTCGCGGATGACCTGATCGCGGGAAATGCCATGCGCCTTGGCCTGTCCGTCGATCTGTGCTTCGACCAGCGGCGTATAGACATAGCCCGGGCAGATCGCGTTGCAGGTGATGGCCTCTTCGGCCGTCTCCAGCGCCGTGACCTTGGTGAGCCCGACGATGCCGTGCTTGGCCGCGACATAGGCCGCCTTGAAAGGCGACGCGACCAGGCCATGGGCGGAGGCGATATTGATGACGCGCCCGAACCTGTTTTGGCGCATCGACGGCAACGCGGCCCGCGTGGCGTGAAACGCAGAAGAAAGATTGACCGCAAGGATCGCGTCCCACTTCTCGACCGGAAACTGCTCGAGCGGGGCAACATGCTGAATGCCGGCATTGTTGACGAGCACGTCGAGCCGGCCGAGTTCGGCGAGCGTTGCGGCAACCATCTCGGCAATGGAGCCGGCGCTGGTCATGTCGGCCGGCGAATAGCCGACACGGACGTTGAACTCGGCGGCAAGTTTCTCCCGCGCTTTTCCGATCTCGGCGGCGACGCCGAGGCCGTTGAGCACGACGTCCGATCCGGCCTCCGCCAGCGCGCGTGCGATGCCGAGCCCGATGCCGCTGGTCGAGCCGGTGACGAGCGAGACCTTGCCCACAAGCGGCCTTGAAGCCGAATCTTGCGTCTTAACCTGGATGTTCATGACTGGCCCTCTTGCCGTGATCCCTGGGCCAATCTGACGGGCGGACCGCCATTATGGAAATGCCGACTGGCTTCCAATTTGATAGGTTCGCGCTATCACTATTGCCGTGTCATATCAGTGCGTTGTCGGCTAGCCTGGCGGCGAGGGGAAATTCGGAGCAGCACGATCATGGAAATGCACCAGGTGCGATATTTCCTGGCGGTCGCGCGCACGCTGAATTTCACGCGGGCGGCCGACGACTGCAACGTGGCCCAGCCCTCGTTGACACGTGCAGTCAAGCAGCTCGAGACCGAACTCGGCGGCGACCTGTTTCGCCGCGAGCGGCCGGTACAGCTGACCGAGCTCGGCCAGCGCATGCTTCCGCTGCTGCAGCAATGCTACGACGCCGCAAGCGGCGCGCAATCGCTGGCCGCCTCGCTGAAGAATGGCGAAGTCGGCATGCTTCGTATTGCGCTGACGCATTCGATCGATCTGTCGCTGCTGATTCCCTATCTCGACCAGATCAAGCGGCAGTTCAACCGGCTGGAATTCCGCTTCCTGCGCGGCGACAGCCGGCAGGTTGGCGAGTATCTCAAGAACGGCGAGGCCGAGCTCGGCATTGCCGCCGAACTCAGCAGCGACTGGGATCGCCTCGATGTCTGGCCGCTGTTCACCGAAGGGTTCGAGCTCGCCTTGAGCGAACGACACCCGCTGGCTAGCCAGGACGGTATCGGATTCGATGATCTCAGGAATCAGCAGCTGCTATCGCGCCGCTATTGCGAACATGCCGAACGGATCAGTCATTCGCTGCGCGAGCATGGGCTCGACGTCGCTGGCAGCCACGAAATCTCTTCCGAGCGCGACCTCATTGAGCTGTTGGAGGCCGATATCGGCGTTGCCGTGATCCCGCATACCGCGACGATCCCGAGGACGCTGAAGCGTACGGCGATCGAAGGACTGGACGCCCGGCGTACCGTGCACCTCTACGGCGTCGCCGGTCGCGAGCGGACGGCGGTCGCCTCCGCCGTCATGCGGATGCTGCGGGGGGCGGACTGGCAGCAGTTCCTGAACAAGGATCCCTAAAGCGCGATGAGATCGGGATGAATCGTCATCGCGCTTCAGGTTGTTGTTTGAGCATGATCTTTTCGGAAAACCGCTTCACACTTTTCCGGATCATGCTCTAGCGCTCCTCGCTCGCGCTGCGCAACGCCGCCAGGAGATCGTCGATCTCCATTCGCCTGCGGAAATCCGGATCGACGAAGCGCGCTTTCACCAGGCCGTCGCGGCCGACCACGAAGGTCGCCGGGATCGGCAGCACCCAGCCGTCATTGCCGTGAAAATTCGCCAGGTTCTGGTGCGACAACAGCCGCTGGATCTCGCTGCCGAGCCAGATCGCGAGGTTGAGCGAGAGCGCATAGCCGTTGTCCAGATCGGTCAGCACCGGAAACGGCGCACCGGACTCGGCCTTGAATTTCTCGGCGTATTCCTGCATCTCCGGCATGATCGCCACGACCTGTGCGTCCATCGCCTTGATGCGGTCCAGCGCCTGGATCACCGCGCGCACGTTCAGCCGGCAGTAGGGACACCAACGGCCGCGATAGAACATCACGGCGACCGGACCCTTTGTCAGCAGCGATTTCAGCGTGACGATATGGCCGGCATCGTCCGGAAGGATGAACGACGGCATGGGATCGCCGGGATGCGGCGCATTCTCGCCGCCGCCGTTTTGATGGACCCGCGCCACCAGGCGATCCACCGCCTCGCCATAGGCCGGATAAATCTCGCGACCGGCCGCAGCATAGGCCTCCAGCTGCTCGCTCAGAGTTCCTTCCATGTCGCGGCACTGCAGGAAGGCCTGTCGAAGGCGCTCAGCATTGGCGGGCGACAATTGCGTCATGTCCGGCTCCGGCATGTTTTTCCGTAGATGATAATTTTTGCAGCGAGGCCGCCCCAAGGGGCGGCCCCGAGGGCATCGGACGATCAGGGACGATAGAAATTGCCGGTCGGATCGAGCGTACCCGACACCGAGTAGAGCTCGTTGTTGTGCATGAAGAACATGGTGTTGGCCGGCACCTTGGTGGCCTGCCTCATCATGGCGTCGTGGTTCTTCTCGCCAGCCGCCATCGCCATGGCGCTCATCTTGCCGGGCCCGGCATACATGTAGGCCATTCCCGAGTTCATCTGCCACGCGGCTTGGGAGAAGGCCGCCGTCGCGATGGTAGCGAACGCAGCAGCAGCGATCAGGGTCTTGGACAGCTTGGTCATTGGGGGCTCCTCAGAAGGTTGGACGCCCGCCATTCGGGCGCTCCGCCATCTGAGGCCCTCCCGGCCTTGACGAGAAATACCGATGCGAAATCGGTTTGATAGCTCCCATGCATCAAGCAGCGAATGCCCCGCGAATAGCGCTGCGCTATCGAACCCAGAGCCAACCGGCATTTCCTTGTTGAAGCTTGTTCAACGAAATTGGTGTCGTCGCCGGCCGGAACATTGGGCCGGGGCCAAACGGCCAGATGGCCAAAGGAGATTATGACATGTTCAAGCTCAGGAAAGATTCGCATCCGCTTCTCGCCGCACTGGCGTTCGCAGGCATTTTTGCCGCGGCTCCGGCGCTCGCCGGAGAATGCCCCGCCGACAAGATGAAGCCCAATGTGCGCGAGAAGGTCGACTACAAGCCGGTCGGCGTCACCGACGTCACGCTCGGCTCGATCAACCTGGAGAAACAGCCGGCCGCGATAAGGGATCGCGAGTTGCGCTTCCGCAAGCTGACCATCGAGCCCGGCGGCGTCGTGCCGTGGCACAGCCATGACGACCGTCCGGCGCTGATCTATGTGCAGCAGGGCGAGATCGTCGAATACGCCTCGAACTGCGCCGACCCGATCGTGCACAAGGCCGGGGACATCCGCCCCGAGATGTTCGGTACCTCGCACTGGTGGAAGAACCTCGGCAAGGAGACCGTCATTCTCTATGTCGGCGACATCCGCAAGGATCCGCACGACAAGCACATGTAACGAGCCCTGCCCCTGCTCGTTATGGGGATGTGACGCCCGGACCCCCGTGTTGCCCCGCACGCCTGGCGTCACATCCCCCTCCTCTTTCGGGAGAGACCGATGACCGAACTGGCCGCGACCATGAGAGCGAGCGGGATGCACGATCACTCGCCAGGCGTGGCGATGCGCTCAATCGTTATCGGGCTAACCGCCTTCCTCACCGTCGTCGACCTGTTTGCGACGCAAGCGATCCTGCCGGCGCTGACGCGGCACTATAGCGTGACGCCGGCCGCGATGGGTTTTGCCGTCAAAGCCAGCACCATGGGCATGGCGATTGCCGGTCTCGTGGTTGGCTTCTTCAGCCCGCACATCGACCGCAGGCTCGGCATCCTGGTGAGCCTTGTCCTGCTCGCCGTACCGACGATGCTGCTGGCAAGCGCGCCGGACCTGACTGTCTTCACCATGCTCCGTATCGCGCAGGGTCTCTGCATGGCCTGCGCCTTTGCACTGACGCTGGCCTATCTCGGTGAGCAATGCAGCGCGATGGACGCCGGCGGCGCGTTCGCGGCCTACATCACCGGAAATGTCGCGAGCAATCTGGTCGGCCGGCTGATTTCGGCTGGTGTCGCCGATACGCTCGGGCTGGCGTCGAATTTCTACTTCTTTGCACTGCTCAATCTTGCCGGCGCAGTACTCGTCTATTTCACCGTCCGGCGCGTTCAGCCGATGCATGCCATGCCGGCCGCGCAGTCGCCATTCGCCGCAATGATCGCGCATTGGCGCAGCCCGCAGCTTCGCGCCGCCTTCGCCATCGGATTCTGCATCCTGTTTGCCTTCATCGGCACCTTCAGCTTCGTCAACTTCGTGCTGGTCCGCCCGCCGCTGGCGCTGGGCATGATGGACCTCGGCTTCGTCTATTTCGTCTTCGCGCCGTCGGTCGTGACGACCTTGTTCGCCGGAAGAGCGGTGGCGCGCTTCGGCACGCGGCCGTCGATCTGGGCGGCGTTGGCCGTGGCCGCCATCGGCCTGCCGCTGATGCTGTCCTCGCATCTTGCGGAGGTACTGGCCGGCATGGTGTTGGTCGGAATCGGCACGTTCTTTGCGCAGGCCTGCGCGACCGGCTTTGTCGGACAGGCAGCGCAGGACAATCGCGGCATCGCAAGCGGGACATATCTCGCGTGCTACTTTCTCGGCGGTCTTGCCGGCAGCGCCGTGCTCGGCCAGTTGTTCGACCGGCTCGGCTGGGCGGCTTCCGTTGCCGGCATCGGCGTATCGCTCGGGATCGCCGCCCTCCTCACCACGCGCCTGAAGCTGATGCCGGCGCCTTAGGCAACCGGCGTGCGCTTCGGCTCCACGATCTCGAACATCCGCGGGAACTCGTCCATCAGCATCATCAATTCGCCGAGCCGCAGCGGATTGCCCGTCACCTTGATCCTGCCGGCGCCGACCGCATCCGGGAACGTGGTCAGTTTTGCGACGATCTCGTCGAGCACACCGCGCGCCAGGGTGAAGCCGGCGTCGGCGTCGGCGGCCTGAGCGCCTGCGACATAGGTCAGCGCGGAATTTTCCAGATTGAGAATGAAGGCCTCGCCGGTGTCGGTGAAACTCCAGTTCAGCACGATACGCTTGCCTTCCGCCTTCGGTCCGTTGAGGCGGACGCCGAGCACATCCCACAACTGCTCGGTGCGCAGGGCGGCCAGCGTCTCGCGCGGCATGGCGGCGCGCGGCGGCGCCTTCGGCATGCCCTGCCGCAATTCCTGGGCGCCGAACAGATAGGCGTTGCGCCAAGTCGAGCTTTCGGCGGCGTAGCCGAGTTGCTCAAAGGTGTCGGCGAGAAGCGCGCGGGCCGCCTGGTTGTCCGGATCGGCAAACACGACATGGCTCACCGCTTGCGCGACGAAGCGGAACTCTCCTTTCGCAAAATCCTTCCGCGCGCGGGTGAGCAGCGCGTCCGCACCGCCCATGTATTCGACATACTTCTTGCCGCTTTCGACCGGCGGCAGCGGATCGAGATGGACGGGATTGGCGTCGTACCAGCCGAGGTATTTCTGGTAGATCGCCTTCACATTGTGCCGGATGTGGCCGTAATAGCCGCGGCCGTGCCAGGCGCCATCGAGGCTCTTCGGCAGGCGGATGGCTTCGGCGATCTCTGTCGCGGTCAGGCCGTGGTTCATCAGGCGGATGGTCTGGTCATGCGCGAACTTGTAGAGGTCGCGCTGCTGACGGATCATGGTGTCGATCCGCTCCCTGCCCCATACCGGCCAGTGATGCTGGCCGCACATGGCGTCTGCCTTGCCGCCCCACATCTGCAGGGCCTCGCCGAGATATTTCGACCAGGCGAGTGCGTCGCGCACGTCGGCGCCGCGGAACGGCAGCAGATTGTGGAAATTATGCGTGCAGTTCTCCGCAAGGTTGAGCAGCTTGTAGCGCGGCACGAAAAAGTGCATCTCCGCCGGCGCTTCGCTGTTGGGCGCCATCTGGAATTCGAATTCGAGCCCATCGATCACGCGCTTGTCGCCGGTTGAAATGATGAGATCGGTGGGGCGCAACAGCGCCACCGCCCCCGCCGCCATCGACTTGCCGAGCCCGCAATCGACGTGCCCGCGTACGCCCTTGGCGAGGAACGGCCCGAATTGATATTGCGCCCGGCGCAGCATCGCCGGTCCCGCGATGATGTTCTCGGAGACCGCGTGCTCCATGAACAGGTTCGGCGCGATGATCGGCACGTTGCCGCTTGCGAGCGTGGCGTCGTCGAGCACGCCGCGCGCGCCGCCCCAATGGTCGGTATGGGTATGCGTGAAGATGACCGCGGTGACGGGCTTCCTGCCGCGATGCCCGAAATAAAGCTCCATCGCGGCGCGCGCGCCCTCGATCGACGTCAGCGTATCCACCACGACCACGCCCTTGTCGCCCTCGATCAGGGTCATGTTGGCGATATCGAGCCCGCGCACCTGGTAGACGCCGGGCACCACCTCGAACAGGCCGTGATTCATGTTGAGGCGCGACTGCCGCCACAGGCTGGGATCGACGGTTGGCGGCGCCTTTTCCTCGTTCAGGAAAGCGTAGGGCTCGAGGCTCCATACCACCCTGCCCTGCGGCGAGGCGATCTTCGCGTTCTCGATGGTGCCGAGGAATCCGCGCGCGGCGTCGTCGAAATCACGCGTGTCCGAAAACGGCAGCGCCTTCAGCGTCGCCTCGTGCTGCGCAATGACGGAAGCGGATGCGTCCTTGGGCGACTCCTTCGGCATTTCGACGGCGGTCTGGGTCATACTCGTCACTCCCCTTGAATGTTTCCGGTCTCGACGCTCAGCGGAATTCGATCCCCTCGAACTGGCCGTTGCTCCGCCACGCATCGATATATTTGAAATAGGCCAGCGCGCCGGCCGGGTGGCCGACACTGAGCTTCGCCGCGGGACCGGGCTCCTGTCCCTCGTTGTTGTAGTAGCCGGGCGTGCAGTCCTGCGAGCCGATCATCCGGCCGGGACCGGTGAGCAGCAGCTCGATCCAGCGGTCCTCGGCCTCCTTGCTGACCTCGATTTGTTTGGCGCCGATCATGCGCGCGTGGCTCACCATCATGGCGATCGTGCGCGCGGCCTCGGTCAGATTGTGCGGCACGTTGGAGATCAGGTTGGCGCCCTGGGCCGGCTGCACGAAGAAGGCGTTCGGAAAGCCGTGGACGTGAATCCCGTGCTTGGTGCGCATGCCTGACGCCCAATAGTCCGACAGTTTTGCGCCGCCGCGGCCGGTCAGGTCGAAGCCGGCGCGGCGCTTGTACTCGGTGCCGACCTCGAAGCCGGAGGCGTAGATGATGCAATCGAGCGGATACTCCCTGCCCGCCACGACAACGCCGCTTTCGGTGATCTTCTCGACGCCCTTGCCGTCGGTATCGACCAGATGAGTGCCCGGCGTGTTGAACGCCTGAAGATACGCATCGTGGAAACACGGCCGCTTGCAGAGCTGGCGGTACCAGGCCTTGAGCCTGGCGGCGGTTTCGCGATCCCTGACGATGGTGTCGACCCGCGCGCGGATTTCCTCCATCTTCTCGAAGTCGGAGTCTTCGAACGCCGCGAGCATGTTGGGCGGCGTCCTTTGCTCGCGGGGCAATTGAATGATCTTTGCGCGGATGCGCTTGTTCAGGTCAGTCCAGCCGTCCTGTACGAGATCGACATCCGCCGTGCCGCCGGCCTGGTTGGCCGTGAAATTCTCCAGCCAGCGCTGCTGCCAGCCCGGCGTCGCGATCTCGGCAAACCATTCTGGATCGATCGGCCCGTTGCCGCGGACATCGACCGAGGAGGGTGTGCGCTGGAAGACGTAGAGTTCCTTGGCCGCGCGTGCGAGGTGCGGCACGCACTGCACGGCCGTGGCGCCGGTGCCGATGATGCCGATGCGCTTGTCGGCGAGCTTCTCCATCAGCGCACCATCGGGATCTCCGCCGGTGTAGTCGTAGTCCCAGCGGCTGGTGTGGAACGAATGTCCCTTGAAAGACTCGATGCCGGGAATGCCGGGCAGCTTCGGCACGTGCAGCGGCCCGGTGCCCATGCCGACGAACTGCGCCGTGAAGGAATCGCCGCGCGTGGTGCGGATCAGCCAGCGCGATTTCGCCTCGTCCCAGTCGAGGCTCACGACCTCCGTGTGGAACAAGGCGTTGTCGTAGAGGCCGTACTTCCTGCCGATGCGTTGGCAATGCGCGAGGATTTCCGGCGCATGCGCATATTTCTCCGACGGCATGTGGCCGGTTTCTTCAAGCAGCGGCATGTACACCATCGAGGCGGTGTCGCACTGCGCGCCGGGATAGCGGTTCCAGTACCAGGTGCCGCCGAAATCCCCGCCCTTCTCGATGATGCGGACATCCCTGATGCCGGCCTCCGCCAGCCGCGCCGCCGTGACGAGGCCGGCAAAGCCGCCGCCGATGAAGGCGAAGGTGACATGATCGCTCTTCGGCGCGCGTGCCGTGACGGGCGTGTAGGGATCGTCGAGATAGTGGGCGAGCTGCCCCTTGATCTGGAGATACTGGTCGTTGCCGTCAGCGCGCAGCCGCTTGTTGCGCTCTTCCAGATATTTCTTGCGCAGCCATTCCTTGTCGTTCCCGGTCGTTTGCTGCGTTTGGTCCGTCATCGTCATCGGCAAGTGCCTCTTCGGGGAAGTCCATCGTGACTTCATTATCGCCTCAGGCGGGGTGGGCCGCCAGATAGGGTGAATTGGCAATCGACCACGACGGCGTCGGCTCCATCCGGAAGATCTGCCGCAGATGCACCTCGTCGGGCCCGTCGCCGATCCGCAGCAGCCGGCCCCACGCCAGCGCCTGGTGGATCGGCGTATCTTCCGAGCCGCCCATCGCGCCGAACACCTGCATCGCGCGGTCTGCGATCCTCTGCAGCATCGCGGGCACCGCGACCTTGATCAGCGAGACGTCGCGCCAGGCGCCGTGATGGCCGCTCTGGTCGAGCCGCCAGGCGCAGCGATAGGCGAGCAGCCGGGCCTGCTCCAGCTCGACGCGGGACTCGGCGATCCAGCGCTGCACGGTGTCGTATTGGATGATGGTGCGGCCGAAGGTCGAGCGCTCCATCGCGCGCACCATCATCAACTCGATCAGCAGCTCGCACAACCCGATCGAGCGCATGCAGTGGTGGATGCGCGCGGGGCCGAGCCGGACCTGCGCCACCTTGAAGCCGTCGCCCTCGGCGCCGAGCAGGTTTTCCGCGGGCACGCGGACATTCTCGAAGGTCAGCTCGCCGATCGGCGCGACGTGATCCTGACAGCCCATCCAACTCAGCCGGCGCACCAGGCGGACGCCCGGCGCATCCATCGGCACCATGATGCAGGAATGGCGGCCCGTGCGATCCGCGTCCGAATTGCTCACGCCCATCACGATCAGGAAGCTGCAGCGCGGATGCGCCGCGCCCGTGATGAACCATTTGCGGCCGTTGATGACGTAGTCGCTGCCGTTACGCTCCATCCTGGTGGCAATGTTGGTTGCGTCGGACGAGGCGACATCCGGCTCGGTCATGCCGAAGGCCGATCGGGTCTGCGCTTCCAGCAGCGGACGCAGCCAGCGCGCCTTCTGCTCAGGCGTCGCGCAGTTCTGCAGCGCGATCATATTGGGCACATCGGGGGCCTGGCAGTTGAAGACTTCCGGCGCCCAGAACAGCCGGCCCATGATCTCCGCCAGCGGCGCGTATTCGAGGTTGGACAATCTCGTGCCCGGCTCGTCGGAAGCAAGCTCGGGCAGACCGAGATTCCAGAGGCCCGCGGCACGCGCTTTCTGCTGCAGGTCAGCCATGAAGGGCGGCGCGTCAGGGTTGGCCGCGACATGCTCAAGCCAGGCGCGGTGCCGCGGCAGCACTTCCCGGTCGAAGAAGGCCTGCAGCCTCCCGCGCCACTGCTCCGATCGCCCGGACAGATCGAAATCCATGCTTCCTCCCGCCTTTTGGCGGTGAGATAAGCCGATATCGACACAAAACGCAAATTCGTTTTGATATATTGACAAGATCGATCATAGGAGGCCATTATTTTGTCATGACTGCCGTCCTCACGACTGTCGAACCACAGGCCGATCCCTCGTTCGCGACCACGCTCGCGCACGGGCTCGATGTGCTGGCAGCCTTCCGCAACAATCCCGGTCCGCTGTCCAATGCCGAACTCGCGGCACGTACCGGCCTGTCCCGGCCGACGGTGTCGCGGCTCACCTACACGCTGGCGCAACTCGGCTATCTCAAGCGCGATACTAAGGGCTTCGTGCTCGGGCTTGGCGTGCTGGCGGCCGCCTACCCGGTCCTGTCGGCACTGAAAGTGCGGCAGCTTGCGCGCCCCCTGATGCGCGATTTCGCGGCCTATGCCGGCGGTACCGTCTCGATCGCGATGCCGTTCGGACTCGACTTCATCTATGTCGAGACGCTGCGTACGACCGATGCCGTACCGCATGTGCCCGACGTCGGCTTCACCGGAGCGATCGTAACGACCGCGGTCGGCCGCGCCCTGTTGTCGCTCTATACGAAGGAAGAACTCGACGGATATGTCGCCAAAGTGAAAGCCGAGCAGCCGCAGGACGTCGACTATGTGATGAAGCGGACCCTGCCCGATATCAAGCTTTGCCGCGAACGCGGCTTTGCGATTTCACTCGGCGAATGGCGGCGCGAGATCTTTGGCGTTGCCGCGCCGCTCTACCGCACGCCGTCGGGCGATTGCCTCTCCGTCAATTGCGGCATCCCCTCGTTTCGATTTTCCGCCGAGCAGATCGAGCGCGAATGCGGACCGCGCATGCTTGGGCTCGCGCGCAGCATCAGATCGCTGGTCGCCAACGCCTGACGTTACTGACAAGCGCCGCTCGAACGGCGCGGTTTGAGGTGGGAGGGAAGTATGAGCCGGACCGGGGCCGTGTCGAGCTTTATTGCCGCCGTTGCATTGCTGCTTGGTGGCAGCGCCGTGGTGCAGGCGCAGGACGATTGGCCGAGCCGGCCGATCCGGATCATCGTCCCCTACCCCGCCGGCGGCATCGTCGACATGGTGGCGCGCACCGTCACCGAGCAGGTCGGACGCGATCTCAAGGCTACCGTCGTCGTCGAGGCACGTCCCGGCGGCAACAGCAATATCGGCACTGCCGCTGTCGCGCGCAGCGATCCCGACGGATACACCTGGCTGGTCACTGGGCCTGCGGCGCTGGTCAATCCCGGGCTCTACAAGGACGCCGGCTGGGACGCCATGAAGGACCTCAAATGCGTCGGGCTTGCGGTCTGGACGCAAAGCGTGGCGGTGGTCAATCCGACGCTGCCGGCGAAGACGATCGGCGAGTTCGTGGAACTCGCTCGCAGCAAGCCGGGCCAGCTCAACTTCGGCAATCCCGGGACGGGATCGTCGATCGATCTCTCCGCGCAAAAGCTGTTTCAGGCCGCCAACATCAAGCTGACCAATGTCGGCTACAAGGGCCAGCCGCAAGCGCTGGTCGACCTCATCACCAATCTGATGCATTTCGAGATCGTCTCGATGGCGTTGGCGCTGCCGCACATCAAGCAAGGCACCATCAAGCCGCTCGCCGTACTCACCCACAACCGCGTCAATGACCTGCCTGACGTGCCGACCATCGCCGAAGCCGGCTATCCGGAAGCCGCCTACGTGCCGTGGTACGGCATCTATGTGCCGTCAGGCACGCCCGACGCACTTGCCGGGAAGATCAACGCCGCCATCAGCAAGGCGCTGGAAAGTCCGGAAGTACAGCGACAGCTCTCCGTGACCGATATTCCGGGCAAGCCGATGTCGCTGCGCGACCTCGCCGCGCTGATGAAGACCGATCACGAGAAGCTCACCACGGTGGTGAAAACCGCGGGCATGGCGCTGCAATAGCGCCGCACTCAGGCAGCGCGACGCGAGGCGGCCGTCTTGTCGGCCATCCCCGGAGAATCTTCCGGCGGCGGCAGATCGCTTGCGAATACATAGCCGCCGCGGAACGCCTTGGCCTGGTAGAGCGCCCGGTCGGAACGCGATAGCAGCGCTTCCACGGAAATACCGTCCATGGGCGCGACGGCGACGCCGACGCTGGCGCCGATCACGATATCCTGCCCATCGACGCAGTAGGGCGAGCTGACGGTTTCGAAGATGCGTTTGGCCATGGCCTCCGCATGGTCCCGCGAGCTCACCGCCCGCTGCGCCAGGATGAATTCGTCGCCGCCCATGCGGACCAGCAGATCGCCCTCGCCGGCAATGGATTTCAGCCGGCCCGCCACCTGCCGCAGCAAGGCATCGCCGAGGGGGTGCCCGAACCTGTCGTTGGCCGCCTTGAAATGATCGAGATCGATCGAATGCACCGCCACCATGCGCTGACCGCAATCCGCAATGAGCTGCGCCAGGTCGGAGGTCAACGCCGTGCGGTTGAACAGTCCGGTCATCGGATCCCTGCGCGCCATCTGCTCGAATTCGCGCTTCAGCGTGATGTGAACCAGATTGGCATTGTAGGACTGCCGGACCATCTCGAAACTGCCGACGAGGTAAATCGCAAACAGCAGGCCGAGCCCGACATGGGCTGCATCCAGCGGCTGCAGGAACGTCGCAACGATCACCGGAATGCCGGTGATGCCGAGGTCCAGGATCGCCACGACCGGCCGCAGCGACAGCCGCGCGACGACACCCGCGCCGAAGCCGAAGCCAAGGCCGGTCGCCATCGCCGAGCAGGCCGCATCGCCGAGAAACACGCAGCGGGCGGCAAATACGCCGATCAGGAAGGCGGTCGCGACGCTGCCCATCGCATACCGCCACTCCCAGCGAACCGCCTCTTTCCGGTCGAGCGCCGGCTTGCGCGCGACGCGGCGGCGGAACGCGACGACGTCGACGGAGCGGGCAATCGCAAGGATCAGGCCGGCTGCGGTGAGAATCCAGGTGAAGACGTCGCTGGTCTGCCAGGCAGCGATGCTGCCGACGATCAACTGGGCGAGACCCGTGAGTGCGATCGGGACCAGCGAGCCATAAAGCGTCGCAATGATGTCCATATAGACGGAATCGGAAATCGAATCCGTACGCGAATGTTCGTGTTTGAAAAACATGGCTCCCCCCAGTATGGGGAGCACCCTACAGAAGACGCGTAAATCGACGGTCCTTGCGATCGATAAAATTGAATCGAAGTCTGCCGGTTAGCGAATCACTAACCCTGACCGGCACACCGGGCGCTGCTACTCGGAGGACGACGGCCCCGTGTCGCGATAGGCCCAGCAGGAATCGCGCGGCAGCGAAACCTGCGTCTCGACGCCCACCTGATGCCGCGCGGCGGTGCCGAGCTCAAGCACCTCCAGCCTGCGGCCGAACAGGTCGATGTCATAGGCGGTCTGCGTGCCCTGGTAACGGCGATCCGTCACACGCGCCGGATAGACGTTGCCGCCTTGGCCGCCGATCGTGATGTTCTCCGGCCGGAGCGCAATCCGCACCTTGTCGTTGACATCCAGCGCATGCAGCAGCGCGACCTCGCCACTGCGTCCGTCGCCGAAATCGACGGTGCCGAACTTGCCGTTGCGCGCTACCAGCGTGCCGGCGAGCTCGTTGGTCGCGCCGGTGAAATTGGCGACGAAGAGATCGGCCGGACGGTTATAGATCTCGTCGGGCGTTCCCATCTGCAGCAGCTTGCCGTCGCGCATCACCCCGATGCGGTCGCCGAGCACCACCGCTTCGGCCTGGTCATGGGTGACATAGAGCGCCGTCATGCCGGTCCGCTTGAGGATGGTCCGCAGATCGTCGCGCAGGCGCAGGCGCAACTTGGCATCGAGATTGGACAAGGGCTCGTCGAGCAGCAGAAGCTGCGGCCGGTACACGATGCTGCGCGCCAGCGCCACGCGCTGCATCTGACCGCCCGACAACGCCACCACGGGGCGATCGGTGTATTCGGAGAGGCCGACCAGCGTCAGCACCTCCTCGACCTTGCGATTGGCATCCGCGCGAGAGAGTTTCCGGTGCTTGAGCGGATAGATCACGTTCTGCCGCACTGTCATATGCGGCCACACCGCATAGGACTGGAACACCATGCCGAGGTCGCGCAGCCGCGGCGGCACCAGAATGCCGCGCGACGGTGACGACACGAGATTGCCGCCGATCGAAATCTCCCCGCCGGTCGGATGCTCCAGCCCGGCGACGCAGCGCAGGGTCGTTGTCTTGCCGCACCCGGAAGGCCCGAGCAGCACGACGATCTCGCCCGCGGGCACGGAAAAGCTGACGCCGTCGACCGCGGGCCGGCCGACGGCAAACTGCTTGCGCAGGTCTGTGACTTCCAGCGTTGCGGTCATGATCGCCTGGATCTCATGCGCCGCTCATTGCCGGTAACCGAACGTCTTGTCCCACTCCGAGACCCAGGCCTTGTGCAGCTTCACATACTCGTCGAATTTGGGATACCAGACCTTCACCACCTTCGGATCGAAGCCTTCGGGATAAACCGGCGCCTCCTTCAGCGAAGTGAGGTTGCCGAACTCCTTGATCATGAAAGCCTGGCCCTCCTTCGACAGGCACCAGTTGAGGAACAGCTTTGCGGCATTCGGATGCGCGGCCGTCTTCGGGATACCGGTCGCATATGGATTGGCTGGCGCGCCTTCAGGCGGGAAGAAGATCTTGATCGGGGCGCCGTCCTTCTGCTTCGGATAGATGGCGTTGTAGAGCAACGGCCCCATCGCGATCTCGCCGCGCACCAGCGAGTCCGACATCGGCGCGCCCGAGGGATAGAGGACAGGACGAGTGGCGGCCTGTTTTGCCCAGTAGTCCTCGCCCAGCACCTGGCGCTCGAACATGATGCGGGTCCAGGTGGTGCCGCCGGATTGCGCGAACACCTGCCCGGTCATCTTGTCATATTGCGGCTTGGTCAGGTCCCACCAGTTCTTCGGCGGGTCCTTCACCAGCTCCGTGTTGTAGGCGATCGACCACACCAGCGTGGCGCGGGGCCACAGCTTCGGCGAGACCTGCGCCTCCGGATTGTAGTCGGCTGCATTCGGCGGCGCGTAGTCCTGGAACAGGTCGACCAGTTCGGACATCAGCGCACGGTCGGAATGATCGATCACATCGGCGATCAGCTTTCCGGCGGCCGCCTCGGTCTTGACGCGGGTGATGAGCTGACCGCCGGGCGCGCGCACCATCTCGATCTTGATCTCGGGAAAGCGCTTGTTGAAGGCCTTGATGACCTGCTGCTCCACCTCGGCGAAATTGGCTGTGTAGTAGACGAGCTTGCCCTCCGCCTTGGCGGCTGCGATCAGTTCAGGCGAGCCGACGTCCTGCGCCATTGCGGGCATCGCGGTCAGCAGAGCGGCTCCGGCAAGGCCGGTGAGCCGGGCGATGATCATTTTCCTCATGGCCTCTCCTCCCATTTTTGTTTCATCCGGTACGGGCGACGCTGCCTTGCGCCGCGCCGCGCGAAAGCCAGTTGGCGCCACCGATCAGGACGCCGAGCAATACGGTCTGCACCAGGCTGAAGGCTGCGGTCTTGCCGAGATTGCCGCCCTCGTAATAGTCGAGCAGCAGCACCGACATCACCATGGTCTTGCTGGTGTAGAGAAACAGCGACGAGCCGAGCTCGCGGATTGCCAGTACGAATAGCAGCGTCATCGCAGCGAGCACGCCGGGGCTGGCGAGCGGCAGCACGATCGTCCTGATGGTGCCGAGCACGCCCTTGCCGCAAACCCAGGCCGCTTCTTCCAGTTCGCGGTGGATCTGCAGGAACGAGGTCGAAAGCGCCTTCACGGTATCGGGCATGAAGCGGGCGATGAAGGCGAGCGCCAGAATCCAGATCGTGCCGTAGAGGCCGCCGGGTATGCCGATCCAGGCCCACAGATAGGCCACGCCGACCACGAGACCCGGGATCGCCACCGGAAGGGTCGATATCAGGTCGATGCTGCGACGGCCGATCACATTGGTGCGGTGGATGGTGTAGCCGATGGCAAAGGCCAGCGCGCCGCCAACGACCGCGGTGATAACGCCGACTTCGACCGCGTTGTAGATCGAGCGCATCGTCAGCGGATTGTCGAAAATGCTCTCGAAATGCATCAGCGAGTACTGGCGCAGGTCGAACAGGCTCGAGACATCGCGGATGAACATGAACTTGCGGAATGCGGCGACAATCAGCGCCAGCATCGGCAACACAACGACCGCAAGCAGATAGACCAGCGCGAGGCCAAAGGTGAACCAGCGCCACGGCCCGAGGTCGAGGCTGCGCGGCCGGTAGGCCTTGCCGGCGACCGTGGTGTAGCTGCGGCCGCTCAGCACCCTCTGCTGCAGGTAGACCAGCCCACCGGTGACGACCATCAGGATCACCGCGACGGCGGCGGCCGTGTTGTAGAGCGGCGGCGACCAGTTGGTGAGTTTGAAGATGTAGGTCGTGAGTACGTTCAGATTGATCGGCGCCCCCAGCACCGCTGGGATGCCGTAGATGCCGAGCATCACGATGAAGGAGAGCAGCATGCCCGAGACGATCGCGGGCATGATCAGCGGAAACGTCACCGAGAACAATGTCGAGAAGGCGCTGGCGCCGGAAATCTCCGCGGCCTCTTCCAGGCTCGGATCCATGTTGCGCAGCGCCGACGAGGTGAACATGTAGACATAGGGCGCGTAATAGATGCCGAACACAAAGATCAGGCCCCACAGCGAATAGAAGTCGACGCGCCAGTCGAGCCCCACCCACTTGAACATCGTGTTGATCAGCCCGGTCTTGGGCGAGCCCAGAATGGACCAGGCGACACCGGCGACCAGCGGCGGCGCGAACAGCGGCAGCAGGCTGGCGGCGGCGATAAATCCCCTGAACGGCGTGTTGGTGCGCACGACGATCCAGGAGAACGCGAGCCCGATCACCACGGCAATCAGCGTGCCGCCGCCGCAGGCAAGCAGCGTGTTGACCAGCGCTTCCGCGACGTTCGGATTGCCGAGCACGGCGAGGAAATTGCCGACCGACAAATGCGACAATTGAATGCCCTCGACGACGGGATTGACGTCGGTCAGCGCGCCGACGAGCAGGAGCAGCATCGGATAGATCACGAGAAAGGCGAGGACCGCCAGCAACAGCGCAACCCAGGCGCCGGCCCACACACGCTGACGAATGCCCTCACTGGCGCCTCGCGTGACCTCGCTGCGCCGGTCCGCCTGCCCGTTCAATGCGTTTCCCCTCGGCCGCGCAAACCCTGTTGTTGTCTTTTCCTGCACGGCAAGCAGGAAGCTTAGAGCAACGCCCGGTCGCGGCAAGTAGCAGAAAGTCGCGGCAAGAGCCGCCACGATCGGCCGATGGGCGTCATCGGGGATTCCCGGGTCCGTATCAGGCATGGTGAAACTCCCCAAGGTCACGGATGATACCGGTTGTGGGGCCATGCAGGACGGGCCTAGTGGGCGTCCACGGCGGGCAATTGACAGCGCCGCCGGCGCTCACAACAATCGGGGCCAATCCAGAACAATTGTCGCGCCGCCCGGCGCCGACACGGCCAACTCCTGGGGAAGATTGCGTGACAAGCAACGAATCCAACACTTACGAATGCGACGTGCTGATTGCGGGCTCCGGCTGCTCCGGCATGTCGGCCGCGGTCACCGCCGCGCATCACGGCCTCAAGGTCCTCATCGTCGAGAAGGAGCCGAAGTTCGGCGGCACCACCGCGCGATCCGGCGGCTGGCTCTGGATCCCCGGCACTTCGCTGGCGCGGGCCTGGGGCATTGTCGAGAGTCCCGAGCAGGCCCGGACCTATTTGCGCCACGAGGCCGGCAACAGCTTTGACGCCGCGCGGGTCGATGCGTTCCTGAGCCACGGCCCGGAGGCAGTCGATTTCTTCACCAGCAAGACGGCGTTGCGTTTCGACATGCCGCTGACCTTTCCGGATTATCACGCGGAAGCGCCGGGCGGCACGCAGGGCGGCCGCTCCATGGTGACACGGCCGTTCGACGGCCGCGAGCTCGGGCCGCTGATCAAGGACATCGGCATGCCGCTGCCGGAGCTCACGGTATTTGGCATGATGCTCGGCTCCGGCAAGGAGATCATCCATTTCATGCGCGCGACGAAGTCGCTAACCTCGGCGATCTATGTCGCCAAGCGGCTGTCGAAGCACTTCATGGACGTGATACGGCACGGCCGCGGCATGACGCTGACCAACGGCAATGCGCTGGCAGGGCGGCTCGCAAAATCGGCGCTCGATCTCAACGTCCCGCTCTGGCTTTCCTCTCCCGTGCGCGAACTGATCGTCGAGGACGGCGCCGTGCGCGGTGCCATCGTCGAGCGGGACGGCCGGCGCATCCGTGTCATCGCCAAACGCGGCGTCGTGCTCGCCTGCGGCGGCTTCCCGCACGACGTCGCACGGCGCAAGGCGATGTTCCCGCATGCGCCGACCGGCAACGAACATTTTTCGCCCGGCCCGGTCGGCAACACCGGCGACGGCCTGCGGCTCGCGGAAACCGCCGGCGGCCGTGTCGAGGACACCCTGCCCAATGCCGCGGCCTGGGTGCCGGTCTCCATCACCACGCGCAAGGACGGCAGCAAGGGCGTGATGCCGCACTTCATCGACCGCGCCAAGCCCGGCGTGATCGCGGTGACGCGCCAAGGCAAGCGCTTCGCCAATGAGGGTAACTCGTATCATGACTTCGTGCAGGACATGGTGAAGGCGGCCAGGCCCGGCGACGAACTCGCCGCGTTCCTGATCTGCGATCACACGACGCTGCGCACCTACGGCCTCGGCTGCGTGCCGCCCTTCCCGATGCCGCTCGGCCATCACCTCAGGACCGGTTATCTCAAGCGCGGCGCAACGCTCGCTGAACTCGCGAACGCGGCCAGCATCGACGCGAAGGGGCTCGAGGCGACGGTTGCCGCGTTCAACGCGAATGCCGTCAACGGCACCGACCCTGATTTCGGCAAGGGCTCGCGCGCCTACAACCGCTACCAGGGCGACGCGCAGCACGGGCCCAACCCTTGCGTCGCCCCGGTCGTGAACGGGCCGTTCTACGCCATCAAGATGGTGATCGGCGATCTCGGCACCTATGCCGGCATCAAGACCGACGCGCATGCGCGCGCGCTCGATGCGGGAGGCAGGGTGATCGAGGGCCTCTATGCCGCCGGCAACGACATGGCGAGCATCATGGGCGGCAACTATCCCGGCGCCGGCATCACGCTCGGGCCGGCGCTGACCTTCGGCTATATCGCCGGCAAGCACCTTGCGGGACGCGCGTAGCGATCAAGCCCGCCGCAGGTCGGCCGGGCGCGCCTTGACGGGGTCGAGCAGCGACCAGTCGCCATCTTGCAACACGTAACCCTTCGGGAACGGCGCGCGCAGGTCGAGGCCGAGCGAGCGCAGCACGCGGTCGTCGCGGTAGTAGCATTGCAGCACGACGCGGACGAGCGTGGCGGCAGCCGCGCCGCCCTTGGCCCGGAATTCCGTGGCGACTGCATCGCGCCTTGCCACATCGAGCGCGGCGAGCGGCTTGCCTGCTAGGCGCGCGAGATGATCGAGCGCCTTCTTTACCAATTCAGAATCGCGGCCGAGCGTCTTCAGCATGTCGGCCTGTATCGCGGGGTCGTCCGCGCCTGGCACCTTATATTCGTCGCTCGCCGGGATGATCATCGCAGCGATGGTGCGCAAGTCATCGCGCTGGGTTTGGCTCAGTTCGGACATCACTTCCTCAGTCAAAGAGATTGGCGAGACGCTGCTTCATCTGGTCGGCGATGTAGAGCGCGATGGCCTGGATGGTGGAGGTCGGGTTGACGCCGCCGGAGGTGACGAACACGCTGCCGTCGACGATGAAGAGGTTCTTCACGTCGTGGGAGCGGCCCCATTCGTTGACCACGGAGCGACCGGGATCGGTGCCCATCCGCGCGGTGCCGAGCAGATGCCAGCCGCCCCACGGGATCGGGTCGTTGGTGCAGATGTCGGTCGCGCCGGCAGCTTCGAGAATCTCCCGGCCGCGCGCCAGTCCGTGATCCATCATCTTGCGGCTGTTCTCGCTGATCGTGTAGTCGATCCTCGGCGCGGGAATGCCGTGCCCATCCTTCAGCACGGGATCGAGCGTGACGCGGTTATGCTCCTCGGGCAGATCCTCGCAGATCGCCGACACCGCGAGGCGATGGCCATTGAGCTTGCGGAAAACGCGGTGGTGGTCCGCGCCCCACGGCAGAATACCCTTCTGTTCGCTAGCGACGGCTTCGAACACGGGCCCGGCGCCGCGGCCGAACTGGATGCCGTAGCCGCGGACGAAGCCGCGCGACAGATCGGTGTCATAAAACTCCTTGCTCCACAGGCAGGTCGGCGGCGCGCGGTTGGAGTCGGTCACCTCCTTCACGAAGCCGTAGACTTGCGCATAGGGATGGAACATCAGGTTCTTGCCGACCAGTCCGGATGAATTGGCCAGCCCATTCGGGAAGCGGCCGGAAACCGAGTTCAGCAGCAGCCGCGGCGTGCCGACGCCGTTGCAGGCGATGATGACCACCTCGGCCGGCTGGAACTGCTCGACGCCATCCTTGTCGTAGTAGACGACGCCGGAGGCCATGCCGTGCTCGTTGGTAAGGATCTCGCGCACGCGGCAATGTGTCTTGAGCTCGACACCGGCGCGGATCGCGTGCGGCCAATAGGTGATGTCGGTCGAGGCCTTGGCGCCCTGCGCGCAGGCCGGCGTGCAATGGCCGAGATTGATGCAGCGCGCCCTGCCCTCATAGTCCATCGTCGCGACCGTGGTGTCCGAGGGCCACCAGTGCCAGCCGAGCTTGTTCATGGCCTTGCCGATCAAAGGCCCCGAGAGCCCGAGCGGTTGTGGCGGCATCGGCGGATGCGTCAGCGGCGAACGCGGATCGCCTGACAGCCCCGATACGCCCATCATGCGGTCGTTCTCTTCGAAGAACGGGGTCAGCGTGTCGTAGTCGATCGGCCAGTCGTCGGCGACGCCGTCCAGTGTCTTCACCTTGAAATCGGAGGGATGCAGCCGCGGCCAGTGCGCGGTGTACATGACCGTCGAGCCGCCCACGGCGTTGAAGTTCACGACCTTGATCGGCGAATTATCGTCGTTGATCGGATAGTCCTCGGGCCGGCCGCGAATGTTCGGGCTCGTCGCCCAGTCGCCGTAGAACTTCGCTTCCCAGTCGCGCCCGGTGCTGGGATATTCCGCCGGATTCATCCAGCCGCCCTGGTCGAGGCAGAGGATGTGCATCTTGGTGTCGGCCAGGCTCCACGCCACGGCGGCGCCCGAGGCACCGGCGCCGATGATGAGGACGTCAACGGGGTCGTTCATTCCAGTTCCTTCCGTCGTTCCGGGATGGTCCGAAAGACCAGACCCGGAACCTCGAGATTCCGGGTTCGATGCTGCGCATCGCCCCGGAATGACAATTTCTTGCTCAGTTCACGATTCTCACAGGCAACGAGCGTATCCCGCGGATGAAGTTCGAATAGAGCCGCTGCGCCGGGCCCATGATCTCGAAACGGAGATCGCGTTGCAGGATTTCTTCCCACAAGATTCGAATCTGCTGCTCGGCGAGGCGGTCGCCGACGCAGCGATGGATGCCGGCGCCGAAGGAGAGATGTTGGCGCGGCTTGACGCGGTCGACGATGAACTCGTCGGCGCGCTCGATCTTGTCCTCGTCGCGATTGCCGGAAATGTACCACATCACGACCTTGTCGCCCTTGGCGATCCTGCGGCCGCACAGCTCGACGTCGCGGCGCGCGGTGCGGCGCATGTGCAGCACCGGCGTCTGCCAGCGGATGATTTCGGAAACGAGGCTCGGAATCAGTTCGCGCTGCGCCCGCACTTTCTCGAACTCACCCGGATTCTCCATCAGCGCCATCAGCCCGCCGGTCATGGAATTGCGCGTGGTATCGTTGCCGCCGACGATCAACAGGCCGATCGTGCCGATGAATTCACGGGCGTCGAGATTTCTGGTTGCCTCCGAATGGGCCAGCATCGAGACGAGATCGAAGGTCGGTGGCGCATCGATCCGCGCATTCCACAATTTGCGGAAATACTCGCCCATCTTGATCATCTCGGCGGTACGCTCCGCCTCGGAATGCACGACCGCATCGGGTGAAGCCACATTGGCGATCGCGACATCCGACCACCAGGTCAGTTTGGCGCGATCCTCCCAGGGGAAATCGAACAGCGTCGCCAGCATCATGTTGGTGAGGTCGGTCGATATCCGCTCGACCCAGTCGAATGTTTCGTTGCGCGGCAGCGCGTCGAGCACGGCGCAGGTACGCTTGCGGATGAGCGCCTCCAGATTGACCAGATTGGACGGCGCCACGATCGGCGCGACGGTGCGGCGCTGTGCGGTGTGACCGGGCGGGTCCATGCGGATGAAATTCGGACGCTCCTGCCCCTTGGGCTGGTCGGCGACCTGGATGCCGCCGAGCTCGGAGGCTGAAGAATATGTCTCGTGGTCGAGTTCGACGGCAAAGATGTCGTCGTAGCGCGTCACCGACCAGTACGGCCCGAACGGTGAGGTTTCGCAGTAATGCACGGGGTCTTCGCGGCGCAACCGGGCAAACAACGGCCGCCAGGTGTCGTCCTGATAGAGATGCGGGTCGCTCACGTCGATCGACGCAAGGCTGCGCTGCAATGCCTCTGCCCGGGCCATCGTCCCGCTCCCTCAGCCCGTCGCCGCTTGGCGGGCGATCAGCTCGGACACGACGATAGGGCGAGATGCCGCCGCGAGTAAAGCGGATGGAAATCGGTTCCGCCATGCGGGAAATGCTGTGGATTTGCGTTGAGGCGCTGGCAATGACGGAGCCACACCCTCTCGTTCCCGCGGCATGATTTGCCCGGGGTCTTGCATCTCGTTGGCCCTCTTTCCTTGAAGAGGGCGCAGGGAAAGCCGGGCGCTGGCTGCGCCCGCATTACCGTGTGCGAAGAGTGCTACAGAAGATGCACACGGGTTTGACAGGTACAGCCGAGACAACCCGGCTTTCCCCGCGCAACGGCTTTACGGCTTATACGTACTCTCCCCGGTGAGCGGCGTTTGTTGTCACCGTTGCGGCACCCGCACAGGCAGGGCCGATAGACGCCACGGTCGCGGCGCCAGGACCATACGACTTCGCCGTACGCTGCCAACGTTTCGTCCGGCGAGATGAACCCACCTGACGCCGCAGCGTCCATCGCAACCCGCGCCAACGTTCGTGACGACCGCGAAGCGTCCCCTCATAGTGGCGCGGGCTGGGAGAGCGAATACCGTAAATCGGAATTCTTGTAAAGCGAAATATTTCGATACAGGGGCTTGACAGGAACCCCGCTGATTTGCCCGTCGTGTCGGATTGGCAACACTGAGCGTCGCCCCGGCGAAGGCCGGGGCCCATGACCACGAATGCTCGGAGTTATAACGAGCGAAGCTCCAGCTCGCTTCAACAATCATCATCGCGCTGTCGGTAGACCATTTACCGCCCGCGCTGCGCCAGAATCTTCTCCGCCGCGCGCAGATGCGGCTTGTCCAGCATCTTGCCGTCCATCTTGACGACCCCGGAGGGATTGCCGGCAAAGGCGGCGACTACCCGCTCCGACCAGGCGATCTCCTCCTCCGTCGGCATGAAGGCGGCGTTGACGACGTCGACGTGTTTCGGGTGGATCACGGCTTTCGCGAGGAATCCATCGTGCCGCGCGGCGATCGACTCGGCCCTCAACGCCTCGAGGTCGTTGATGTCGGCGGCGATGGTGTCGATGGGCACCACGCCGGCGGCCGCGGCTGCGATCAGGCAGAGATCGCGCGCCAGCACGAACGGCGAGTTGAAGCGGCCGTCGGTGCGGTTGCGCGAGGCGCCGAGCGATGCCGCAAGGTCTTCCGCGCCCCACATCATGCCCCACAGCCGCGGGCTCATGTTCTCGAAATCCATCAGCTTCAGCACGGCGCGCGCGGTCTCGGTCGCAACCGTCACGATCCGCGTGGTGCCCTGCTCGATGCCGGAGGCCGCCTCGAAGGCGTCGAGATAGAGCGCGAGCGTGTTGACGTCGGCAGCCCCTGCGCATTTCGGCAGCACGATGCCGTCGGGCCGGCCCGGCATCACGGCGGCGAGATCGCCGAGCGTCATGCCGGTATCGAGCGCGTTGACGCGGATATACATCTTCTGCGCGGGATTGCGGCTATCCAGCATCTGGCGGGTGATGGCGCGCGCGGCGACCTTGCCCTCCGGCGCGATGGAATCCTCGAGGTCGAGGATCAGGGCATCGGCCGCGGTCTTCTTCGCGCTTTCATATTTCCGGACGCTGTCGCCGGGAACAAACAACATGGAACGCATCGCATCACGCCTTCGGCTTGCCGAGCATCAACCCGGTGCGGCGGCAACTTGCCACCACCTCGCCGCGCTGATTGGTCGCGGTGTGCTCGAACTCGACCAGCCCCTGCCCCGGCCGCGACTTGCTCTCGCGCTTGGAGATGATTTTCGTGTGCGACCGCAGGGTGTCGCCATGGAACACGGGTTTCGGGAATTTCACCTCGGTCATGCCGAGATTGCCGACGGTGGTGCCGAGCGTGGTGTCGTAGACGGTCATGCCGATCATGATGCCGAGCGTGTAGAGGCTGTTGAACAGCCGCTGGCCGAACTCGGTCTTCTCGGCGAAATGCGCGTCGAGATGCAGCGGCTGCGGGTTCATAGTCAACAAGCTGAACATGGTGTTGTCCATCTCGGTGACAGTGCGGGAGAATTCGTGGTGGAATTCCTGCCCGACGACGAAATCCTCGAAATAAAGCCCTGCCATCTAGCGCCCCTTGTAGCTCGGCGTCCGCTTCTCGACGAACGCATTCAATCCTTCTTGACAATCTTCCGTGGTCGCGACCAGCGCGAAACTTTCGGCGGCGTTCTCGACCGAGCGGCGGAAATCGGCATCGACTGCGCGCATGAAGGCGTCGCGGCCGATCTTCATCACGATCGGCGATTTGGCGGCGAGCCGCCGCGCGATCTCGCGGGCGCGGTCGAGCGCGGTGCCCTTCGGCACGATTTCGCTGATCAGGCCCATGCGGAAGGCGGTGGCGGCATCGAAGGGATCGCCGAGGAACAGCAGGCCGAAAGCCTGGTGCTTGCCGACCAGCCGCGGCAGCTGCACGAAATGGATAGCCGGGATCAGGCCGACGTCGATCTCGGGATAGCCGAAGGTCGAGGCATCGCCGGCAACGATCATGTCGCAGGAGATCGCAATCGTCATGCCGCCCGCGCGCACCGCGCCGTCGATCGCCGCGATGGTCGGCTTGCCCATGCGGTATTGGGTGTCGTTGAGCGCAAAATACAGCCGCTCCAGGAATTTCTTGGTCTCGATGCCCGGCTTACCCCTGACGATGTCGAGGTCGAGTCCAGCACAAAAAACCTTGTGGGCGCTGGCGACAATCACGGCGCGCACCGCCTCGTCGTCGCGCGCCCGGGCGAGCGCCGCGAGCAGCGCGTCGATCAGCGGCATGCTCAGCGCGTTGACGGGAGCGCGGTCGAGCATGATTTCGGCGACGCCAGCCGCCGCCGAATAGCGAACCAGATCAGCACTCATGCCTGCCCTCCCTTGGCCTGACGCACTGCGCCCGACTTGACGAGATCGTCAACGGCGCCCCGATCGAAGCCTGCTTCCAATAGCACGTCGACACTGTCCTGCCCGATATCGGGTGCGGGCCGCAAGCTGTCCTCGGAGAGGCTTGCTATTCCCGGTGTGCGCGGCGAATAGACGAGACCGACGCCCGGCGTATTCTGGCAGACCGCGGCCTTCGTCGCCTCGACATGGGGGCTGTTCAGCCAGTCGCCGGGCGTGTGGATGCGTTCGGCGATGATGTCGGCGGCATGCAGCCGCGTCATCCAGGCTTCGCTGGGCTGGGTGCGGAAGATTTCCCGCAATTGCGGGATCAGCGCATCGGCTGAATCCGCCCGCCGCGCAAAATCGGCGAAGCGCGGATCGTCAGCGAGATCCTCGCGGCCGATGGCGGCGCAAAGGCGCTTGTATTGCGGCTCGTTGACCAGCGTCACCATCATCCAGCCGTCGCTGGACTGATAGGTGCCGGCAGGCACGTTGAGCGCCCGCGGTGCGCCACCCTCCAGCACATGCTCAGCGGCCTTGTGACCCAGCAGGGCTGCGGTGGATTGCGCGAGGTTCACATCGATCCACCGTCCCGTGCCGGTCGCCGCACGCGCGAACAGTGTGGTGGCGATGGCCTGAAAGGCGTAGACGCCGGTGACGACGTCGGAGACCGTGGTGCCGACGCGGTGCGGCAGGCCGTCATTGCCGGGATTGACCGAGACGAGGCCGGAAAAGGCCTGTGCCACGGAATCCGAGCCCGGCCGTTTCGAATAGGGTCCGCTCTGCCCGAAGGCGCTGATCGAGAGATAGATCAGCCCGGGATTTTCCCGTGCCAGTTCCTCGTAGCCGAGCCCGAGGCGGGCGGCGACGCCGGGGCGAAAGCCCTCGATCAGCACATCGCTTTCCCCTGCCAGCCTCCTGGCGATGGCGATGCCGTCC
Organism: Bradyrhizobium sp.; assembly: GCF_016219575.1. Classification (GTDB taxonomy): domain Bacteria; phylum Pseudomonadota; class Alphaproteobacteria; order Rhizobiales; family Xanthobacteraceae; genus Bradyrhizobium. Next base: position 94,008 of record NZ_JACRMG010000003.1, read on the forward strand.
CTGTGCTTCATGTCGAGGCACAGGCTGCGCTTGCCGCGGTTATAGACGGCGGACAGCGTGGTGTGGTTGCCATAAGTGGTGCCGAGGAAGCGCGACCAGTCGCCCTCGGGCGGCTCGACCTTGATGACATCGGCGCCGTAGACGCCGAGCAGCATGGCGCAATAGGGCGAGGCGATGCCCTGCCCGAAATCGAGCACGCGCAAGCCCCGGTACGGCGCCTCGTGGGTCGGCGACAGTTTGCCGGCCATGGTTCCTCCCTTGTGACTGAAGGACCCTACAGCGCAAGATAGCGCTGCCGGATGTTGTCGTTGGCCTTCAGCTCTTCGATGGAGGATGTGTAGACGATCTGGCCCTTGTCGATAACCGTCGCGTGGCTCGCAAGGCCAAGGCAAAAATGCATGTTCTGCTCGGCGATCAGCACCGTGGCGCCGGTGCCGCGGAGCTGGCGGAGCAGTTCCCCGATCCGCTGCACGATGATCGGCGCCAGCCCCTCGCTGGGCTCGTCCAGAAGCAGCAAGGCCGGATTGCCCATAAGCGTGCGGGCGATCGCCAGCATCTGCTGCTCGCCGCCCGAGAGCCGTCCGGCGATCCGCTGCCGCAGCGGCTCCAGCAGCGGGAAGACGTCATAGATGCGCCGGATCGGCCAATCGTCCTCTCCGTTCGGGCCCTTCTTCTGGCCGATCACCAGATTGTCCTCGACCGTATGCTCCGGGAAAATCTGGCGGTCCTCCGGCACGAAGCCGAGCCCGGCACGGGCGATGTGATGCGGCTTCATGCCCGAAACGACCTGCCCATGCAGCAGCACCCGGCCGCGCCGCGCCGGCGCCAGCCCCATGATCGCCTTCATGGTGGTCGACTTGCCGGCGCCGTTGCGTCCGAGCAGCGCCATGGTCTCGCCCTGGCGCACGGACAGGCCGACACCGAACAGGATCTGGCTGGTGCCATAATAGACGTCGAGATCCTCGACCTTTACGACCGCCTCGCTCATGCGTGCGCTCCGGCATGATGGTCGGTGCCGAGATAGGCGTCGATGACGTCCTGGTTGCGGCGGATCGCCTCCGGCGTCCCCCTGGCAAGGATGCGGCCGTAGCAGAGCACGACGATCTCGGGCGCGATCTTGAACACGATATCCATGTCGTGCTCGATGAAGACGACGGTGATCTTCTGCCGCTCCCAGAGCTCGCGCACCTTGTCGATCATGCGCCAGCGCTCCTCGGTACCCATGCCCGCGGTGGGTTCATCGAGGAGCAGCACCTTCGGATCGAGCACCAGCGCCAGCGCAATATCGAGCAGCTTCTGGTCGCCATGCGAGAGCGTCGCCGCAGTGCGCCGGCGCTTGTTGGCGAGGCCCAGCAACTCCATCGCATTCTCGGCGCGGTCGCGCGTCTCGGCGAGCGGGAAGCGCCGGTGCAGCACGCCGGCACGGCGCTGGTCGGCGCCGACGGCGGCGAGCATGGTTTCCTCGACGGTCAGCGAGGGAAAGATGCTGGCGACCTGGAACGCGCGGCCGATGCCGTGACGGACGATTTCCGGCGGCGTCCGGCCGGCGAGATCGACGCCGTCGAGCAGAACCTGCCCCCTGTCCGGCCTGAACGCACCGGTGATGAGGTTGAAGAACGTGCTCTTGCCCGCACCGTTCGGACCGATCACGGCGGTGAGCGAGCCGTCGGCGAAATCGAGCGAGACATTGTCGGTCGCCTTCACGCCGCCAAAGGATTTCGAGAGCCCGCGGATCTCAAGCATGGTCAGCCGCGCTCCTTTGCTGCGTCACGCCGCTGCACGTACCATTCCCAGGCAAAATCCATCAGGCCCTTGCGCAAGCCGATGGCAAAGAACAGGATCACGATGCCGAGCACGATGCCGTGATATTCGGTCAGCCGCGTTACGGTGTCGTTGAGGATCAACAGCAGTACGGTGCCCACCATCGGCCCGAGGAACGTCGTCACGCCGCCCAGCATGTTGATGAAGATGCCTTCGCCCGAGATGGTCCAGTAGGCGAATTCCGGATAGGCGCCGGAGACGAACAGCGCCATGATCATGCCGCCGACGGAGGCAAACAGCGCCGCCAGTACGAAGATGGTGAGTTTTGCCCGGTACACGTCGATACCGACAAAGCTCGCACGCGTGGCATTGTCGCGGATCATGCGCAAGGTATAGCCGAACGGCGACTGCGCTATCTGGCGCATCAGAAGCAGCCCGAGCACCAGCAGCGCGCAGCTGAAGACGTAGAGATGCAGATGGTTGGAAAGATCGATGCCGAGGAAGGGCGGCCGCGGGATGCCGCCGCGCAGCCCCTGGTCGCCGCCGGTGAACGACACCCAGGACAGGATCGTGGAGTGGATCAGCATCTGGAAGGCGAGCGTAACGAAGGCGAAATAGATTTCCTTCAGGCGCACGCAGATCGCCCCGATCACGGCTGCGAACACCAGAACGATCAGCAGCGTCGAGACGAAAGCGACGGGAACGGAAACGCCGGCCTTCTGCATCATCAGCCCAAAGCCGTAGGCGCCGAGTCCGAAGAACATGCCATGGCCGAAGGACGTCAGGCCGGTATAGCCGACCAGCAGATTGAGCGAGGTCGCAAACAGACCATAGGCGGCACAACGGATCACGAAGTCGAGCAGGAACTTGCTGCCGGTAAATGCCGGCAGCAGCGCCAGGATGACGAAAGCGGCGAGCGCGATCAGCACGTCGCGATAGCGCGTCGATTTGGTGTCGGCGCGAACGTCGAGGGCAGTGCCCTGCCCGGCCTGAAGCTCGCTCATGCCACTTCCTTGCCGAACAGGCCCGAGGGCCGCGACACCAGCACGATCACCATGAACAGATACATCAAGCCTTCCGTGAACAGCGGAAAGCCGAGCGAACCGAAGGAGCGGATCAGCCCGATCAGGAGCGCGCCGACCAGCGCGCCCAGGATCGAGCCCATGCCGCCGATCACGGTGACGATGAAGGATTCGATCAGCACGGAGAATCCCATGCCCGGCGTCAGCGAGCGCACGGGCGCGGCCAATGCCCCGGCAAGCCCCGCAAGCCCGCCGCCGAGCGCGAACACGCCGCCATAGATCAGGCCGGTGTTGATGCCGAGCGCGGAAACCATGCCGGGATTATGCGCGGCCGCACGGATCACCTTGCCGATCCGCGTGCGCGCCAGGCCAAGCCCGAGCACGAGCGCCGCAGCCAGCGCCACGCCGATCAGCAGCAGATAATACGGCGGCACCACGCCCCCGGCGATGAACAGCGGCACCACCTGAAAGGCGGCCGGCATGCCCATCGACTTGAATTCCGGACCCCAGATCATGCGCACGACGTCGTCGAAGATCAGCACGAAGGCGTAGCAGACCAGCAGCTGCATCAGCACGTCGCGGCCATAGACGCGGCTCATGAAGCCGCGCTCGAAGACGAGGCCGATGATCGCGGTGCCGATCGCGCCGGCCAGCATCGCCAGCGCGAAGCTGCCGGTCGCCTGGTAGGCCGTCATCGCGAAATAGGCGCCGAACATGTAGAAGGCGCCATGGCTGAAATTGACCACCTTCAGCACACCGAAGATCAGCGTCAACCCGACGGCGACGAGGAACAGCAGCATGCCGATGATGAGTCCGCTGGTGGTCTGCGTCACCAGACAGGCGGAAGTGACGAGACAGCCGGTGAGCGCGTCGAGATCCAAGGGAGATGTCCAATGAGACGGGCTGCCAGCGCGGGCCCGCAGGAAAACCATGCACGAGAAAGCAGAGGCGGCGCGCGCCACCCCTGCTCTTGTTCACCGGTCAGGTGTAGCCCTTGCTCTTCTTCCACTCGGCTTCGAGTTCGAGAATGGTCTTCCAATCGCCGGGCTTGACCTCCGGCACATAGGGCTCCTGCGGGATCGTGGTGCCCCAGCCGATGGCGTAGCCGACCAGCGTATTGTCCTCGGCGCGCATCGTCACGGTGCCGTCGGCGCCGAACGGCGACTTGATCTTGAGACCCTTGAGGGCCTCCGCGATCTTCTTGCCGTCGGCCGAATTTGCCTTCTTCGAAGCTTCCGCCAGCAGCATGATCGCGGTGGCGTTCTCCCACGACCAGTTGGTGGGATACTCGTTGTACTTGGCCTTGTAGGCGTCGCCCCAGGCCGCGTTCTCCGCCGTCGCCGGATAGGTCTTGATGTAGCGGTTGCCGGAATGGATGCCCTTGGGCAGATTCTTCACCACGGTCAGCGCGGTGTAGTCGGCCATGTTGACCGCGAACACCTCCATCTGGCTGAACAGCGCATAGATGTTGGCCTGGTCGATATAGGAGGTGAGATCGCCGCCCCACAGGCAGGTGTAGAGCGCCTGCGGCTTGGCCTGCAGAATCTTCGTCACCACCTCGGTGTAGTCGGGCTGGAACAGCTTCGGCCAGGACTCGCTGATGATCTCGATGTCGGGCGCAAAGCGCTTCAGATAGGTCGTGTACTCGCCGGTGGTGTCGCGGCCATAGGCGTAATCGGGCGCGCAGGTTGCCCACTTCTTCAGGCCCTTGGCCTTGGCGATCGCCGCCGCATAGCTGCCGCCGGCGATGGAATCGTGCACGCCCTGCCGCGCGGTGCGGAACGCATTCGGGATGTGCTGCTTGGGATCGGCGGTCAGCGAAGAGGTTTCCGAATTGGTGTGAATGCAGAGCACGCCGAGATCGCGCGCCACTTCATGCACGGCAAAGGCGCCGGAGGAGGCTTCCGCGTCGATCAGGATCTCGCAGCCGTCGGTGTTGACGAGCTCGCGTGCGACGCGCGCGGCTTCCTGCGGCTGGCCCTTGGAGTCGCGGACCACCATCTCGATCTGCCGCCCGGCAAAACCGCCTGCAGCGTTGACCTTTTCCACTTCGATCATCACGCCGTTGCGCGAGGAGGTGCCGAGCTGCGCAACGCGGCCGGACAGAATGGTCGGCATGCCGATCTTGATGGTCTTGGCCTGGGCATGTGCGACCCATGGGGTCGCCAGGCTTGCTGCGCCGGCGCCCATCAGCGCGAGAGTCGTGCGGCGGCTGATGCCCGGTTTGCGGGTTCTCGTCATTTTCCACTCCCTGATCGGGTTTCGTTTGCCAAAATCCCTTGTCGGAGATCGTATTGTCTCCGTGCCTGGAAGAATTTCAGAGCCTGGGGGGTGACGTCAAGCCAAAGATGAATTACGAGTCATAATTCATCGGGGAAGGAAGCGAAGCCGGAAAACCGGCTTTTCGAGCGGCAATGATCAACCTGTCGAGCTTCATCGCGTTCCATGCGAAGCGGACTCCGCACCGCTGTGCGCTGAAATACCGCGGCGAAGAAATTACCTACGCGACCTTCGATGAGCGCATCGGCAAGACGTCCGGCTGGCTCGCCGCGCGCGGGATCGGCCGCGGCGACGTCGTCGCCGTGCTGATGAAGAACAGCGCCGCTTTCCTCGAGCTGGTGTTTGCGGCAAGCCATGTCGGCGCGGTGTTCCTGCCGATCAATTATCGGCTCTCGGCGGATGAAGTCGGCTACATCGTCGGCAATGCCGGCGCGCGCCTGCTGGTTGCGGATGAAGAACTCGCCTCAATTACCTCAGGCAACGCGCCGGTGGTGCTGCTGGACGATGCCGCGCAAGCCAGCATCGTGAATCTCGCGCCGGAAACCGCACCTGCACCGATGCAGCCCGTGCAGCCCGGCGACCTGATGCGGCTGATGTACACCTCGGGCACGACGGATCGCCCGAAGGGCGTGATGCTCACTTACGAGAACCTCTACTGGAAGTCCGCCGACCAGACCATCGCGCTCGGACTCAATGCCGACACGCGATTGCTCGTCGTCGGTCCGCTCTATCATGTCGGCGCGCTCGACCTGCCCGGCATCTCCGTGCTCTGGCACGGCGGCATGCTGTCGGTACTTCGCAATTTCGAGCCCGAGGCGGCGCTTGCAGCAATCGAGAAAGACAAGCTCAACGCGGCCTGGCTTGCGCCGGTGATGACCACGGCGATCCTCACCTGCCCGACCCGCAACGCTTACGACGTCTCCAGCCTGAGATGGGCTATCGGCGGCGGCGAGAAGACGCCGGAGGTTCGCATCCGCGCCTTCTCGGAGTTCTTCAGGAACGCACGCTACATCGACGCCTATGGCCTTACCGAAAGCGTCGGCGGCGACACGTTCATGGAGCCGGGCCGCGAGATCGAGAAGATCGGCTCGACCGGCCGGGCGATTGCCCATGTCGAGATCGAGATCCGCGACGATGCGGGCAACAGGCTCGCGCCCGGCGAGAACGGCGAGATCTGCCTGCGCGGGCCGAAGATCACCAAAGGCTATTGGAAGGATCCGCAAAAGACCGCATCGGCCTTCTTCGGCGACTGGTTCCGCACCGGCGACGTCGGCTATCTCGACAGGGATGGCTTCCTGTATCTCACCGACCGCAAGAAGGACATGATCATCTCCGGCGGAGAGAACATCGCCTCTTCCGAGGTCGAGCGCGTGATCTACGAGCTGCCGCAGGTGCGTGAGGTCGCCGTGATAGGCCTGCCCGACGAGCGCTGGGGCGAGAAGCCGGTCGCCATCGTCGTGCTCGCCGAAGGCGCGGAGCTTGCGATGCCCGACCTGACCGACCACTGCCGCGCCCGGCTCGCCGGCTTCAAGGTGCCGAAACAGCTCATCCTGCGCGACAGCCTGCCGCGCAACCCTTCAGGAAAAGTGTTGAAGCGCATCCTGCGCGCCGAGCTCGAGACATCCGCATGACCCAAGCCGCATCCGCCAAGGTGACGAAACTTAACCGGGTCGAACGCAACGCCTGGACCAAGCAGAAGATCTTCGAGGCCGCCACGAGAGTGGTCGGCCAATACGGCTATGCGGAGGCCTCCGTCGCCCGCATCACCGAGCAGGCCGGCGTAGCGCAAGGCACCTTCTACAATCACTTCGTCAACCGCCAGGAGCTGCTCGACCAGCTGCTGCCGAAGATCGGCATCGACATGGTGCGCTTCATCCGCGACCGCACCGGCACGGGACACGCCGCGCGGCAGGAGATCGAGCGCTTTGCCGCCTTCTTCAACTTCATCCGCGAGGTCCCGGAATTCCTGCGCATCCTCAACGAAGCCGAGTTCTTCGCGCCCGCCGGCTATCAGAAGCATCTCGACAACGTGGCGAGCGCCTACGTCCGCATCCTGCAGCGCGCCCGCGAGGCCGGCACCATCGTCGACTACAGCGACGAGGAATTCGAAGCTGTCGTGCACATGCTGATGGGCGCTCGCGGCTATCTCAGCCTGCGCTATTCCTATGCCGAGGATGGCGGCGTCGTCGACGTGCCCGGTCACGTAAAGTCGGCCTACGAAAAACTGATCACGCGCGGGCTGATCAAGCCGGAGGGCAAGCGGAAATGAGCGAAGGCATCGTCCTCGTCACCGGCGGCAGCCGCGGCATCGGTGCCGCCACCGCGACCCTGCTGGCCGGACAAGGCAAGACCGTCGTGATCGTCGACATCGCACCCGAGCCGATTGCGGGCGGCGCGATCCTGTGGCCCGCGCCGTTCGACGTCGCCAGCGAAGGCGGCGTGGCGGCGGGCGTTGCCGACATCGAGAAGGCGCACGGGCCGATTTCAGGCCTCGTCAACGCCGCCGGCATTTTCGGAAAGATGCACAGCCTCGAAAAGGTACGGATGGAGCAATGGGACCGCGAGGTCAACATCGACCTGCGCGGCACCTTCATGGTGGCGCGCAGCGTCGGCGTCCGCATGGCGCAGCGCCGCTTTGGCGCCATCGTCAATGTCGCATCCGTCGCCGGCATGACCTCCGGCCCGATCCACGCCTATACCGCGGCCAAGGCCGGCGTCATCCAGGTCACGCAAACGCTGGCCGCGGAATGGGGCCGCGTCGGCGTGCGCGTCAACGCCGTCTCCCCCGGCTTCACGCGCACCGCAGCGCTCGAAGCCGGCATCGCCTCGGGCGCGATGAACAAGCCGCTGATGGAGCGCTATGCCGCGATGGGCCGGATGGTCGAGCCGGTCGAGGTGGCGCAGGCCATCGCGTGGCTGCTCTCGCCCATGAGCAGCGCCGTCACCGGGATTAACTTGCCGGTCGACGCCGGTTTTCTCGCAGGCTCGACCTGGGGCGCCTATGGCGGGCTGCCGCAGCCGCCAGCCAGTTGAGGACAACGCCATGAACATCGAAATCCCGCGCAAGAAGCTTGACCTCGCCTCGGCGATCGCCGAGGGCGACATCCGCGTGCTGCTCATGGTGCTGGTGCACATGACCGGCGACATGCGCTGGCTGGAGCCGCCCTATAAACCGAAGCGCGACGTGCGGCTGATCCCCGATCCCGACGCGGGTGTGCCGAAGGAAATCCAGGATGAAGTCCGCGCCGCCGTGCTGAAACTGTTCGAGAGCGGCGAGCCGAAGCCGGCCATCGTCGATCCCGGCAACGAGCTGATGCTGAAGATGATGCGCGCCACCCTCGGCGAGAATGTCACGCCGGAATATGCGCCGCTGATGCGGGAGGAGATGGGTTTCATCCCGCGCGAGATGCGCTGGAGCAAGCGTCCTTCGGATGACAAGCTCGCCGCGCAGCACGTCCTGATCGTCGGCGCCGGGGTCTGTGCCATTGCGCTCGGTGTCGCGCTCGGCCGGCTCGGTATCCCCTACACCATCGTCGAGAAGAACGACGAGATCGGCGGCACATGGTACGTCAATCGATACCCCGGCTGCGGCGTCGATACGCCGAACCACTCCTATTCCTTCTCCTTCGGCAAGCGCAATCCGTGGACGCGCTATTTCGCGCAGCGCCAGGAGCTGCAGGATTATCTGCTCAAGGTCGCCGGCGAACACGACATCCGCAAGCATGTGCGGCTCAACACCGAGCTGACATCGTCGCGATGGGACGAAGCCAGCAAGCGCTGGATATCGACGCTGCGCACCAAGGACGGCGAGGAGACGTTCGAGTCGACCATTCTGGTCAGCGCGATCGGCCAGCTCAACGACCCCGCGCCTGCGCGTTTCAGGGACGACGACACCTTCAAGGGTCAAAAGATCCACTCGGCGCTGTGGAGCGACGACATCGAGCTCGAAGGCAAGCACGTCGCCGTGATCGGCACCGGCGCCACCGCCATGCAGCTCGTCCCCTCGATCGCCGACCGCGTCGCTTCCGTCACCGTCTACCAGCGCACCGCGCAATGGGCGCGGCCGGTGAAGGGCTATTCCGATCCGATCACCGACGGCGCGCAATGGCTGCTCGCCTATCTTCCGTTTTATGTGCAGTGGTATCGCTTCAACATGTTCTGGCGCTATGGCGACGGGCTGTTGCCGTTCCTGCGCAAGGATCCGGCATGGCCGCATCCGGAACGCGCCGTCAACAAGGGCAACGATCGCCACCGCGAAGAGTTGACGAATTTCATCCTGGATGAACTGAAGGATCGTCCCGACCTCATCAGAAAATGCTTGCCGACCTACCCACCCTACGGCAAGCGTATCCTGTTGGACAATAACTGGTTCAGGACGCTGACCAGGCCAAATGTCGAGCTGGTCACCGAGCCGATCGATCGCTTTGCACCTGATGGCATCGTCACCGCAGACGGCAAGCGGCGCGCGCACGACATCATCGTCATCTCCACCGGCTTCAAGGTGACGGAGATGGCGGCGCGGCTCAACATCACCGGACGCGGGGCCAAGAATCTGAAGCAGGCCTGGGCCAACGACAACCCGACTGCCTATCTCGGCCTCACCGTCCCCGACTTTCCCAACCTGTTCGTCATGCTCGGCCCGAACACCGGCCCGGCGCACGGCGGCAGCGTGATCTTCCAGTCGGAATGCCAGAGCCGCTACATCACCTCCTGCCTGGTCGAGATGATCGAGCACGGCCTTGCTGCCATCGACGTCAAGCCGGACGCGCATGACGAATATGTCCGCAAGGTCGACGCCGAGCACGAGCAGATGATCTGGACCCATCCGGGCATGACCACCTATTACCGCAACAGCCAGGGCCGCGTGTTCTCAGCGATGCCGTGGCGGTTCGTCGACTACTGGCAGATGACGCATGACGTTAACTTGAAGGACTACCGCCAGAGCAAAGCCTGAGCTGGGAGCCACCCATGGCCAAGGTTCGCGTCTACACCGACTACAAGAGCCCGTTCGCCTATATCGCCAACAAGCGGCTGTTCGAGATCAAGCAAAGCCTCGGCGTGGAGCTGGAATGGCTGCCCTATACGCTGCGCATCCCCGAATTCATGGGCGCGGTGGAAGAGCGCACGCCGCATTTCTGGCGCAAGGTGCGCTACTCCTACATGGACGCGCGGCGGCTCGCCAACGCGCAAGGCCTCACCATCAAGGGACCGCGACGCATCTACAACGGCTTCTATGCCAGTGCCGGCATGCTGTTCGCGCAGCGCCATGGCTTCTTCCGCTCCTACCACGACACGGTGTTCAGGAAGTTCTGGAATCACGAGCTCGACATCGACGAGTTGCCGGAAATGTCCGCCGTCGTCGCCTCGCTCGGAGGCTCCGTGGCCGATTTCGAAGCGTATGTGCATGGCCCGGCCCGCGCCGAGCACGATCGCATCATCGACGAAGCGGAATCCCTCGGCGTGTTCGGTGTGCCCACCATGGTGTTTAACGGCGAACTGTTCTGGGGCACCGATCGCATCGACATGCTGGTCGAGCGGATCAAGAACCCCGAGAGCGTTGCCGCCGCGCTCGGCAGCCGGCGCCACAAGTAGCCGGGAACCTGCTGTTAGGGATGACGGTGCAAAAGCGCGGGAACCCGACTCACGCCTAGCTTGACACTTTGGAATATCGGGCGCAGCATTTCCAAGTGCTGCACCTGCTGGGGTCGCGAAGCACCGGCTTCCCGCCTCGCAGGAATTGCCGACCGGCCAAGGCACCGGACGGCAGGCAGGAATGCGGACAAAGTCCGTCGGCCCACTCTTGGAGAGGAGCATGACGCCACCGGCTCAGACACGCGACCTTGCTCTGCAAGGTCACGGCGCAAGGTGAGGCTGGACAGCTGCCGACCTCGTGTTACGCCGCCGACAATTTGAACCATACCCGCAGGATCGAGGCCCAAAGGCCACGTGCCATGCGATCCTGAACATGAAATGGCTTATGCCAACACTCTTCGCTAAAACGAAGAACCAGGGCCCCGCGATGCCATAGCTGCACCGGGGCCCATTCGTTTGCTCAACCCGCCAGATGGGCCCAGCAACCGGTGCGCTCCAGCACGGGGCATAACGCCGCACGGTCTTCAACGCCAAGCGCCGCAAATTTCTCGCGCAGCTGCTGCAGGCATTTGACCTGATACTTGAACGGCGCCAGCGCGTAAGGCAGGCCCCAGACCTTGAGCTCCAGCCGATCGAGCCCCTTCGCGAAGGCCTGCTCGTTGGCGGCGAGAAACGGCAAGTAAAGCTCGCCGGCAATCTTCAAGAGCGCCTCCGCCATGCCGCCGAGCGCCTGCTCGCGTGGATACCATTCGCCTTCCACGCCGGAGGCATCGTCCAGCCGCCGCACCCAGTGGTCGGTGAATGGCGCGAGCTTGCGCATGATCCGCATTGGCGTTGGATCCGTCGCCATCTCGCTGAGCTGGCCGAACCAGGCGAAATCGGCCAACGACGGCCGGCTGCCGAACAGATACCTGCTCATGCCGACATGCGGCTCGAAGGCGCTGAGGATGCGGCGGTAACTTTCCTCCAGCAACGGCTTGTTCTCTTCCGTTGCGCCGAGAATGACCATGCGCGAAATCTGCCGCTGCCGGAATTCCTCGATTTCCAGCGCGCTGCCGGTCTCGGCTTCCGAGGTCGACCACTCCTCGCCGGCCCAGCGCGAGACATAGGCCTGGTCCTCCGGATCCCACCAGCGGTACAGGAACAATGCCTTGACCGCCCATTCGTCGGCGACGTCCTCCAGGAGGTCGCAGACGAAAGCGACCGCCTTGTCCTCGGGGATGACCGAGCGCCCCTTGTGTCGCGCTTCGAGATCGTAGGCCAGCGTCGTGGTCTCGCCGCGATAGGTGCCGTCAGGGTATTGCAGCACCGGGATCAGCATCGGCCGCAGATGCGCGGTGGCCGCGCGCAGGGCCTTGGTCATGATCAGCCAGTCGAAGGGAATGCGGCGATAGCGCATCAGCGCGCGCAGCTTGAGCGCATAGGGCGAAGCCGTCGATCCGATCAGCCGGTAACGTCCTTCGCTCATGCGCCCCCCGGGATTTATTTCCTGCAGTTTCGCCAGCCACACGAAAAACTGCAACCGCCATGCTCCGGCGGCATTTGTTCCGGGACCACGGACCGGCTAGCCTGCTCAAAACGACAAGGGAAACGCCGGGGTGACCGCTTCGCCGCCAAATTCCGCGCTCGACTACGACGCCATCATCATCGGCGCCGGGCTGTCGGGCATGTACCAGCTCCACCGCCTTCGCGAGCTGGGCTTGCGCGTCCGCGTGTTCGAAGCCGGCACCGATGTCGGCGGCACCTGGTACTGGAACCGCTATCCCGGCGCGCGCTTCGATTCCGAAAGCTATTCCTACGGGTTCTCCTTCTCGAAGGAGTTGCTGGCGGAATGGGAATGGTCCGAGCACTTTGCCGGCCAACCGGAAACCCTGCGTTACTGCCAGTTTGTGGCCGACAAGCTCGACCTGAGGCGCGACATCCAGTTCAGGAGCCGGGTCGCCGCGGCGATCTATCAGGAGGATACGCGCAGCTGGCGCATCTCGCTGGAGGACGGCAGCGAGCCTACCTGCCGCTTCCTCGTCACTGCGATCGGCCCGCTTTCGACACCCACGCTGCCGCGTATCGAAGGCCGCGACTCCTTCCAGGGACAGGCCTTCCACACCGCGCGATGGCCCAAGGAACCGGTCGATTTTGCCGGCAAGCGCGTCGCCGTGATCGGCACCGGCGCCACCGGCATCCAGACCATCCAGACCATCGCCTCGGAGGTCGGCCATCTCACGGTGTTCCAGCGCACCGCGAACTGGGCCGCACCGCTGCACAACGCCAAGATCGACGCCGAGATGCAGGCGAAGATCAAGGCCGGCTATCCCGAGATATTCGCGCGCTGCCAGGAAACCTTCGCCTGCTTCATCCACACGCCCGACCCGCGCGGTGCATTCGAAGTTTCCGACGAGGAGCGCGAGGCGCATTACGAGAAGCTGTACGGCGAGCGCGGCTTCGGCATCTGGCAGGGCAATTTCCGCGACATACTGATCGACCGCAAGGCCAATGCCACCATCAGCGATTTCATCGCGCGCAAGATCCGCGAACGGGTCAGGGATCCGAAGGTTGCCGAGAAGCTGATCCCGAAAAGCCACGGCTTCGGGACACGCCGGCTGCCGCTCGAGACCTTCTATTACGAGGCCTATAACCGCGACAATGTCGAGCTCGTCGACATCGCGGAGACGCCGATCGAGCGGATCACGCCCAAGGGCATCAAGACCAGCGAGAAAGAGTACGAATTCGACATCATCATCTACGCCACCGGCTTCGACGCCATCACAGGAAGCTTCGACAAGATCGATTTCCGCGGTGCCGGCGGCGTCAAGCTGCGGGACAAATGGAAGAGCGGGCCCGAGACCTATCTCGGCCTGATGGTCGAAGGCTTTCCCAACATGATCATGGTCATGGGGCCGCACACGGCGCTCGGCAATATTCCGCGCAGCATCGAGTACAGCGTCGACTGGGTCACCGGGCTGATCCGCTTTGCGCGCGACAACGGCCTGACCCGGCTGGAGGCAACGCCTGAGGGCGTCAAGGACTGGACCGAGCACGTCAAGGCGCTCGGCGAGGGCCTGCTCTCCAACGAGGTGGACTCCTGGATGACCGGTATCAACCGGAATGTCGAGGGCAAGGACACCCGCATCGTCGCACGTTACAGCGGCAGCGCGCCGGCCTACCGCGCCCGTTGCGACGAGGTCGCAGCGAAGGGCTACAGCGAGCTAGCGCTTTCCTAGTCATTCGCACGAAGGCGTAGGATGGGTAGAGCGCAGCGAAACCCATCAATCTCACCACCGAAAGCTGATGGGTTTCGCTTCGCTCTACCCATCTTATAAGCTGGTCATCCGCTCGAAGTTTGAGCAGCCCTTGCCGTTAATTTGAACGCACATGACGCCGCCAAATGGCGGATGCTGGCTTGCCGGCAAGCATGATCCCGGAAAGTCGATACCGGTTTTCCGATCAGGGTCATGCTCAAACAATGATCCTGGGGCGTCGCATGAAGACGTTCATTCGCGTCGTTGAACTATGGGTGCCGGACCGCACGCGCACCCGGCTCGAATTCGGCGGCTGTCTCTGCAGCGCGGAATATGCCGAGTTCAAGGCGGTGAGCGAGAACGCGCTGTTTGCCTACGACGAAGGCCTGCCCGGCAAGGCCTGGGCGAGCGGCCATCCCGTCATCCTGACCAAATTCGCCAACTCTTATTTCAAGCGCACCGACGAGGCGGTCGAGGCCGGCCTCACCTGCGGCGTGGCGCTGCCGGTGTTTGCCGGCGAGTTCCTGATGGCAGTCATGGTGCTGTTTTGCGGCGACGACGAGAAGCATGTCGGCGCCATCGAGTTCTGGCACAATGACGCCGAACGCTCGCATGAGATGGCGCTGGTCGACGGCTATTACGGCACCGCCGACATGTTCGAGTTCAATTCGCGGCACACGAGGTTTCCGAAGGGATTTGGCCTGCCCGGCCGGACCTGGAAGGCGGGCATGCCCCTGGTCATCAAGGACCTCCACAATTCCAAGGCGTTCCTGCGCTGGGAAGAGGCTACCGAGATCGGCATCAATTGCGGCGTCGGCATTCCCTACCGGACCGGCGCGGATCAGACCTGGGTAATGACGTTTCTTTCGGCGCAGGCCACCCCGATCGCACTGCGCTTCGAGATCTGGGTGCCCAACGCAGCACGCACCGCGCTGGTCTTCCATTCCGGCGATTGCAGCAAGGGCGCCGACCTTGCCTCGCTCTACGAGGGAAAGCAGATCGGCAAGGGCGAAGGCTCCATCGGCGGCGCGTGGGCGACTGGCATGCCTGCCATCAACGAGCATCTCAAGGTCGACAATTCCGTCGCGGCAGCGCAGGCGCGCGCATCGGGCATGAACCAGATCGTCGTGCTGCCTGTCATTGAGGACGCCCGGCTCAAGGCCGTTTTGGCATGGTATCTCTAGGCTCCGCACAAAATTGCGAAAACAACCCCATGCAAAGTAGACGTTTGGGTATCATTGCACCCCAGTCGTCATTGCGAGCGAAGCGAAGCAATCCATCTCACTACGCAAGAAAGCTGGATCGCTTCGTCGCTACGCTCCTCGCAATGACCATTGCATCACCACGCGTCAACGCACGGCCGCTTGCGCTGCGTGCGCGGCTCGGTCTTCGGCACCGAACGCAGGCCCGACATGATCCAGTGCCTGGTATCGGCGGGATCGATCACCTCGTCGATCTCGAGCACCGAGGCGATCGAGACGGCCTTGCCGTTGGCATAGAGCTCGGCGACCTTGGCCTTGTAGTAATTCTCGCGCTCGACCGGGTCGGCGATCGCCTCCATCTCCTTGCGGAAGCCGAGCCGCACATAGCCTTCCAGCCCCATGCCGCCGAATTCGCCGGTAGGCCAGGCCACGGTGAAGAAGGAGGCGTGGAAGCCGCCGCCGATCATCGACTGCGCGCCGAGCCCGTAGCCCTTGCGCAGAACGATGCCGAATAGCGGCACGGTGAGGCTCGCGCCGGTGACGAACATCCGCGCGACATGGCGGACGATCGCGGTCTTCTCCGCTTCGGGACCGACCATGAAGCCCGGCGTGTCGCACAACGACACGATCGGGATGTCGAAGGCATCGCACAGCTGCATGAACCGCGCGGCCTTGTCGCCGGCCGGCGCGTCGATGGCGCCGCCGAGATGTTTTGGATTGTTGGCGATCAGCCCGAAGGGCTTGCCTTCGATGCGGATGAAGGCCGTGATCATGCCGACGCCGAAATCGCGGCGGATCTCCAGCACCGACCCCTCGTCGGCGAGGAGATCGATCACGGTGCGGATGTCGTAGACGCGTAGGCGGTTCTCCGGGATCGCCCGCCGCAGCAGACGCTGGTCGGCGGCCTTCCAGTCTTTCACCGCACCCTGGAAATAGGAGAGATATTTCTGCGCGACCGCGGTCGCCTCCTCCTCGTCCTCGACGAGAATGTCGACCACGCCGTTCGGCGACTGGAACGACACCGGGCCGACCTCGGCCGGATGATAGACGCCGAGCCCGCCGCCCTCGATCATAGCGGGACCGCCCATGCCGATCGAGGCGTTCTTCGTTGCGATAATGACGTCGCAGCAGCCGAGCATGGCGGCATTGCCGGCAAAACAATAGCCGGAGACGACGCCAAGCACCGGCACGAGGCCCGAGAGCCTGGCGAACTGCACAAAGGACGGCCCGTCGAGCCCGGTCATGCCGAGCCGGTCGGTATCGCCCGGCCGTCCGCCGCCGCCTTCGCCATAGAACACCAGCGGCAACCGCCATTGCTCGGTCAGGGTGAGCATGCGGTCGATCTTCTTGTGGTTCATGTGGCCCTGCGTGCCCGCGAGCACGGTGTAGTCGTAGGCGATCACCATGCAGCGCGCGGCTTCCGGCCCGAACTTGTCCGCATTCACCGTGGCCACGCCGGAGATCAAGCCGTCCGCCGGCGTGTTCTGGATCAGGTCTTCCACCTTGCGACGGCGCCGCTGCGCCGCGATCGCGAGCGAGCCGTATTCGACGAAGGAGCCGGGGTCGACCAGCTGCGCGATGTTTTCGCGCGTGGTGCGCTGGTTGGTCTTCCTCCGCCGCTCCACCGCGCCGGGACGGTTCTCATCCCGCGTGATCGCGTGCCGCGCATTCAGCTCGGCAAGATCAGCGCGGATATGATCGAGATCGACCTCGGTTTCTTCGACGACGTCATGCTCGTCCAGTTCGACCGGCTCAAGGAACAGGATCGCCTCGCCCTGCATCAGCGTGGTGCCGGCTCCGCTTGCGATCCTCGTCACCTTGCCGCCGTGCGGCGCGTTGACGAGATGCTCCATCTTCATGGATTCCAGCACGGCGATCTGCTGGCCCGGACGAACCAGATCGCCCTCGGTCACGTCGATGCTGACCACGGTGCCCTGCAGCGGCGCCGGCACGGGCGCCGATCCGGCGGGGCCGGCGGCAGATGGCGCTGCTTCGACCGGACCGGTCGCGCTGTGCGCTTCCTCCACCAGCAGCGTTTCGACGTTCTCGGCCGCGCCGACCAGGTCGGCGACATGGGTGTCGATGAATCCTGTCGTGATGCGGTTGGCGGCGAAATCGGGGTGCGCCAGGATCGCCGCCAGGAACGGGATATTTGTGGCGACGCCGCCGATGCGGAATTCGCGCAAGGTGCGTGACGCCTTCTGCACCACGTCGCGCCAGGCCGCCCCGGTGGAATGCACGATCACCTTGGCGAGCAGGGAGTCGAATGCGGCGCTGGTCCGGTAGCCGGAATAGCCAAACGTATCCACGCGCACGCCCGGCCCCGACGGCAGGTCGAACATGGTGAGCGTACCGCCGGTCGGCTGGGTCGCGCCGGTCTCGTCCATGGTCTCCATGTTGACCCGAAGCTGCATGGCATAGCCGCGCGGCTTCGGCACATAGGGCTGCGCCAGGCCCAGCGACCCCAGCGTGGCGCCGCCGGCGACGGCAAGCTGCGCCCGCACCAGGTCGATGCCGAGCACCTCTTCCGTGACGGTATGCTCGACCTGCAGCCGCGGGTTGGCCTCGATGAAGGCGAAGGGATCCTGATTGCCCTTCGCCTCGTCGTCGACCAGGAATTCGAAGGTGCCGAGATTGTCGTATTGCGCGGCGGCGGCGAGCTGCTTGGCCGCTTCGATGATGCGGGCGCGCAGCGCTTCGCTCAGCGACGGGCTGGGTGCCACCTCGATAAGCTTCTGGTGGCGGCGCTGGATGGTGCATTCGCGCTCCCAGAGATGGCTGATCGCGCCATGGCGGTCGCCGACGATCTGCACCTCGATGTGGCGAGCCCTGCGGATCAGCCGCTCGACATAGACTTCGCCGCTGCCGAAAGCGGCCATCGCCTCGGACTGGCAGCGCGCATAAGCCTCGTCCAGCCTCGAAGGATCGTCGACGACACGCATGCCGCGCCCGCCGCCGCCCGCAATCGCCTTGATCACGACGGCGCCGTGGCCGGCCTGGAAGGCGCGCGCATCCTCCAGGGACGTCGGGCCTTCGGTGCCTTCAATCACGGGTACGCCGCAGCCCTTGGCCAGCGCCTTTGCCTTGGCTTTGTCGCCGAACAATTCCAGCGCAGCCGGCGAGGGCCCGACGAAGATGATGCCTTCCTCGGCGCAGCGCCGGGCGAGCCCGACGTTCTCGCTGAGGAAACCATAGCCGGGATGGAGTGCATCGCAGCCGGTCGCCTTGGCCGCCGCGATGACAGCATCGATGTCGAGATAGGCCCGCGCGCCCCGGCCCGGGATTTCGCAGGCTTCGTCCGCGGTGCGCACATGCAGCGAGGAGGCATCGTCCGCGGGATGGATCGCGACCGAGGCAAGGCCGGCCTCCCCCGCGGCGCGCGCGATGCGGATGGCGATCTCGCCGCGATTGGCGATCAACAGCTTCTTGAATGACATCGACAGTTCCGTCTCAACGATCCTTCATCGTGGGATCGAGCACGATGCGCAGGGATTCCCCGAGCGCATTGAATGCCAGCGAGACCACCAGAATAGCAAGCCCCGGCGCGTACATCTGCTCCGGCGCGATCTCCATGTACCGATAGGCCCGGGCCAGCATCGCCCCCCAGCTCGGGTTGGGCGGCTGGATGCCGAGCCCCAGAAAGCTGAGGCTGGCCTCCGCCAGCAGCGCGGCGGCGAGCAGCAGCGTCACCTGGACGATGACCGGCGGCAACGAGTTCGGCAGCACATGCCGCCACAGGATATGCCAGGCCGGAGCGCCGAAGCATTTGGAGGCATCGACATAAAGCTCCTGCCGCACGATCAGGGTGCGCGCCCGCACGATCCGCGCCAGCGCCGGGAACATCACGATACCGACGGCGATCATGCCATTGGTGAGTCCGATGCCGAGCGCGCCGGTCACCGCGATGGCGAGCACGATGGCCGGAAAGGACAGGAAGGTGTCGATCACCCGGCTGATGACGTCGTCGGTCCAGCCGCCGAAGAAGCCGGCGACGAGTCCCACCGGCAGGCCGATCGCGACCGCGACGCTGACGGCGAGCAGGCTGGCATAGACTGTGGCCGGCGCGCCGTAGACCAGGCGGCTGAAGATGTCGCGACCAAGATCGTCGGTGCCGAGCAGGTGCCCCGCCCCCGGCGGGGCCAGCATGTTGTTGACGTCCTGCGCGGTCGGCGCATAGGGCGCGATCCAGGGCGCGCCGATCGCGACGATGACCAGCACTAGCAGCACGAGCAGCGCCAGCGCCGCCCGCAGGTCGCCCGCCAGCCAGCGGAAGAAGCGCTGCAGCCGGGTCGGCCGGGCAAGAACGCGCGGAGCCGTGAGCGCCATGTCCGTCATTGCTCGATCCTCGGATCGACCGCGGCGCACAGGAGGTCGGCGATCAGGTTGACCAGGATGACGACGATCACCATGGCGAACACGACGCCCTGCACGATCGGGAAATCGCGCTGGATGGCGCCGCGCACGATCAGGCTGCCCATGCCGGGAATGGCGAACACCGCCTCGATGACGACGGTGGCCGCCAGCATGCGGTTCACCAGCACGCTGATGATGGTGAAGAGATTGACCGCGACATTCTTCAGCCCGTGCTGCCAAAGGATGCGGTTCATCGACAGCCCCTTGGCGTGCAGCGTGCGGACATATTGCGACGACAACACCTCCAGCAGCGAACCCCGCAACTGCCGCGCCACCTCGGCCATGCCGTAGGCGGCAATCGCAATGCCCGGAAGCAGCGCATGCCGGATCGCCTCCCATGGCGAGACCGCGAAGGATTTTGCGCCCGTGGCAGGCAACCAGTTCAGCTTCAGCGAGATCTCGGCGACCAGGATCATCGCGAGCCAGAAGCCGGGAATTGCGACGCCGAGCGAGGCGATGGCACTGACGATCTTGTCCACCCAGCCGTTCGGCTTGATGGCCGCGACGACGCCCATCGGAATGCCCGTCACCAGCGCGAGGATCAGCGCAATGACCACGATCAGCAGCGTATTGGGAAAGGCGCGGCCGATGGAGTTCGCGACCTTCTCCCCCGTCAGCAGCGATTGCGAGAGATCGCCTTGCGCTGCCTTGGTGAGCCAGGAGCCGTATTGCACCAGGAACGGCCGGTCGAGGCCGTAGAGCTTCCTGATTTCGGTGATACGCGCGTCGGTGGCGTTGTCGCCGGCCAGCGTCACGGCGATGTCGCCGGGCACGAGTTTCAGCAGCGCGAACACCATGAAGGTCGCAAGCAGGATGACCGGCAACGCCTGCAGCAGGCGGCCGCCGATCACCCGTGCCGGACTGCGTCGCGCCATCCCTTCAGCTTTCCAGCCAGACGTCGTCGTATTTCGGCTTTCCGAGCAGGTTTGGCTTATAGCCCTGCACCTTCTTGTTCATCGCAACCAGCTCGAACTGGAAGGCGAGCGGCGCCACGAAGGCGTTTTCCATCACCAGCCGCTGCACGGTCGCAAACGCCTTGCGGCGCAGCTCGATATCTTCCGAGGCGCGCGACTCCTTGATCGCCGCCTCCAGTTCCGCCGGCACCGGCGCACGGCCGGCATTGAAATAGGCGTCCTTGGTGTACATCAGCGAATAGGTCAGGCTCGGATCGGGCCGTCCTGTCCATGCGGCGAGCAGACCCGAGGCGCGCTTCTCCGCGCCGAAGAAGGCGGCGGAAGCTTCCGCGATCGGCGCGTTCTTGAACGTCACGTTCATCCCGCCCTTGCGGAACATCTCGATCAGGATTTCCTGGCGCTGCACCGAATCCTGGTCGGGATAGCCGACGAGATCGATCGCAAGCCCGTCCTTGTGGCCGGCTTCGGCCAACAGCTTCTTCGACATGTCCGGGTTATGCGGATAGAGCCCGGCGACCGACTTGTCATAGGCCCAATGCGCCTTCGGCAGGTTCATGTAGGCGGGCTCTGCAAGGCCGGCGAGCGCGGCCTTCACAAAGGCCTCGCGGTCGATCGCGAAATTGAAGGCCTTGCGCACCCTGATGTCGTCGAACGGCGGCTTGGCCCAGTTCAGGAAGATCTGGAACACGTACAGCGTCGGCCCGTTCGCCAGCTTGATGCTGCTGGCACGCTCCAGAATCGCCTTCTGGCGCGGCGGCAGCTGATACATCAGGTCGTTCTGCCCCGCCGTCACCGAACGCGCGCCGGTCGCGAGTTCCGGGATGATCGACATCTCGATGCCATCGGGGTACGGCCGGTTCGGCTTCCAGTATTTTTCGTTGCGCTTGACGACGATCTTCTCGCCGTCGGCCCAGCTCACGAAGGTGTAGGCGCCGGCGCCGACCGGCGTGCGCGCCACGTTGCCGGTGCTGCTGGCCTTGATCGCGGCCGGCGACACCATCATGCCGGCGCGGTCGGACAGGATGCCCGGCAGCGCGGCGTCGGGGTTCTTCAGCTTCAAGGTAACCTGCATGGGGCCGGTCACTTCCACCGTGTCCACGGAGGCGAGATCGGCCTTGATGTTCGACTTTGTATCGCTCTTGTTGCGCTCGAAATTGAACTTGACCGCCTCTGCATCGAGCGGCGTGCCGTCGTGGAAGGTGACGCCCGGGCGGATATTGAGCACGAAGGTCGTGGCATCGCTGAACTTCCAGCTCTCGGCGAGGCCCGGCTTCGGCTTCAGCGTCTCGAATTCCCATTCGGTCAGCGTGTCGTACATCGTGAACAGGAAGGCGTGATCGGAGCCGGCGCCGCCGGTGGCGGGATCGAGGCTCGAGGGGTTTGCAGGCGCCGAGATGCGCAAGATGCCGCCGCGCTTCGGCGCGCCCTGCGCTATGGCCTTGCCGCCGAGCGCCACGCCGGCCGCCGCCCCAGTCATCAGCGCCATCAGTTCGCGTCGCGTTGTCCCTGTCATGGTTCTCTCTCCCTCGGGCAGATGGTTCAATTCGGTGAAAAGTTCGGGCGATCGGCGAAGTGGCAGGCGACCCAATGGCCGGGCACCAGCTCGCGCCAGTCTGGCACCCGGCTGGCGCAGACGTCTTGCGCGTAGCGGCAACGGGTGCGGAAACGGCAGCCGGACGGCGGATCGATCGGGCTCGGGATTTCGCCCTCCAGCACGATCCGCTCGCCGCCGCGCATCGACGACGGCAGTGGCCGCGGCTCGGCCGACAGCAGCGCTTGCGTGTAGGGATGCAGTGGCCGCTCGGACACGCTTTCGGTGGGCCCGAGCTCGACGAAGCGGCCGAGATACATCACCGCGACGCGCTCGCTGATATGCGAGACCACGGCCAGATCATGGGTGATGAAGACGTAAGTCAATCCCAGCTCGCGCTGCAGATCGGCAAACAGGTTGAGCACGTCGCCGCGGATCGACATGTCGAGCGCCGCCACCACCTCGTCGCAGACGATCAGCTTGGGACGCAGGGTCAGCGCGCGGGCGATCACCACGCGCTGCTTCTGCCCGCCGGAAAGCTGGTGCGGATAGCGCTCGCCGATTTCCTGCGGCAGGCCGACCCGGTCCATCGCCTCGCGCGCCCGCGCCAGCCGTTCCGCCCTGGTCCCCTGGCCCGCCAGCTCCAGCGGCTCCAGCACCGACGACAGGATGGTCATGCGCGGATTCAGCGCTGCGTTGGGGTCCTGGAAGATGATCTGGTAGTCGCGGCGATGGTTCTGGAACTGCTTGCGCGGCAGCGCCAGTGGATCGATGCCGTCGTGCAGGATGGCGCCCGCACTCGGCTTCAGGAGAAATACCAGCGCGCGCCCGATCGTGGTCTTGCCCGATCCGGACTCGCCGATGATGCCAAAGGTCTCGCCGCGGCGGACATCGAAATCGACGCCATCGACCGCCTTCACCGTGGCGCGGCGGTCGGTGGTCTGGAAGCGCACCTGGAGGTCGCGCACCGAGACGATGGAATGTGCATCTGCCGTCATGACTGCGCCACCATGGCCGCGATCGGCGCCGTAGTTGCATGTTGTAACGCACCCGGCAGATCGAGCTCGGCGAAGCGCGCGCAGCGCACCTTGCGGCCGCCGCCGGCATCGCGCAGCTCCTGCTCGGCGTCGCAGGCATCGACCGCATAGGGGCAGCGCGCCTTGAAACGGCAGCCGTTCGGCATGTCCATGATCGAGGGCACCCGGCCCGGGATCGAGGCGAGCTTGCCGCGGCGCTCGCTCAAATGCGGCAACGAGCGCAGCAGTCCGGACGTATAGGGATGCAGCGGCTTGACCAGGGCGTCATCGACCGCGGCATCCTCGATCACCTCGCCGGCATACATGGTGATCATGCGGGTGCAGGTCTCCGCGACGACGCCGAGGTCGTGGGTGATCAGCATCAGCGCGGTACCGGAGGTTTCGCTGAGCTCGCGCAGCAGCTCGAGGATTTGCGCCTGCACGGTGACATCGAGCGCCGTCGTCGGCTCGTCCGCGATCAGGAGCTGTGGCCCGCAAATCAGGGCGGCGGCGATCATCACGCGCTGGCGCATGCCGCCGGAGAGCTGATGCGGGTAGTCGTCGATGCGCCGCTCGGGCGAGGCGATGCCTACGCGGCGCAGCATGTCCAGCGTCTTCGCGCGCGCCTCCTCGCTGCTGACGCCAGTATGGACGCGCAGCGTCTCGGCGATCTGGTGCCCGACGGTGAAGACCGGGTCGAGCGCGCTCATCGGCTCCTGAAAAATCATGGCGATGCGCCGGCCACGGATGTCGCGCATTTGCCTTGTGCTACAGGAAGCAAGATCGACGCCGTCGAACATGATCGAGCCGTCGAGGCCGGCGAGGTTGTTCGGCAGCAGCCGCAGGATCGAGAGCCCCGTGATGGTCTTGCCGCAGCCGCTTTCGCCGACGATGCCGACGCGCTCGCCGGGCGCAATGTCGAAATCGAGCTTGCGGGTTGCCTGCCATACGCCATGGGAGGTCTTGAAGCGTATGCCAAGGCCGCGCACCGAAATCAGCGGCTGCGCGCCGCCGCCATCCGGTCCGTGCTGTGCCA
Organism: Bradyrhizobium sp.; assembly: GCF_016219575.1. Classification (GTDB taxonomy): domain Bacteria; phylum Pseudomonadota; class Alphaproteobacteria; order Rhizobiales; family Xanthobacteraceae; genus Bradyrhizobium. The sequence continues at coordinate 118,011 of NZ_JACRMG010000003.1, forward strand.
GGCGAGCTGCCATCAGCCCGCCGCCCGCTTCTTCTCTTTCACAAGCTCTTCCTCCATCAGCATCTCGGTTCCGATGATAGCCTCGCGCGCGAGCTCCTCGATCTCGGCTTCCGACAGACCGAGCACGCCGGCAAGAACTTCGCGATTGTGCTCGCCGAGCGTCGGCGGCGCGCTGCGGATCGCAAGCGCCCTTTCGCCCTCGCGGAACGGCAGCGACGGCTGCGGATGTTTTCCGATGAAGGCGCGGTCGATCCCCTGGATGAAGCCGCGCGCTGCGAGATGCGGATCCCCGAGCAGGTCGATGGGCAGGCGCGCCACGCCGGATGCGACGCCTGCGGCCTGCAAGGCGGCCATCGCCTCGTCGGCTGCGCGCGTCGAAGTCCATTGCGTGATGGCCGCTTCGATCTCGCCTTCGATCTTCCGCCGGCCTGCGGCCGTCTTCAGCGTCGCGTCGCCGGCCCAATCGGTGCGGCCGAGCAAGCCTGCGAGCTTCGGCCACATCGCATCGTCGGACGCTGCGACCACAATCCAGCTGTCGTCTCCGGCACAGCGGAAGCAGCCATGCGGCACGAAGTCCGGATGACGGCTGCCGTATCGCGCCGGCGCCTTGCCGTCGATGGAATGCGCGACGATCCAGGGCGCGGCAAACGGCATCATGCATTCGATCTGCGCGAGATCGATGAACTGGCCCTTGCCCGTCAGCTTTGCGTTGATCAGCGCCGTGAGCACCGCGGCGCAGCCGTTCAGGCCGCCGACGGCGTCGCCGAATGCCGTATGGCTCATCACAGGCGGGCCGCCTGCGTCACCGACCACGCCCGGCAGCCCCGAGCCCTGCTCCAGCGTCGAGCCATAGGCGCGACAGTCGCGATGCAGGCTGCCGGCGCCGAACGCCGACATCGACATCATCACCAGCTTCGGGTTGAGCTTGCTCACGATGTCGTAGCCGAGCCCGAGCTTCGGCAACACCTCGACCGAATAATTGTCGACGACGAGGTCGGCATCGGCGACCAGGCGCTGCGCCAGATTGAGGCCCCGATCCGTCGTCAGGTCCAGCGTGATGCCGCGCTTGTTGCGGTTCATGATGCAGTAGCGCACCGTCTTCTCGTACTGTTTCTCCAGCACATAGGCCGGACGGCGGTCGACGCCGCGCCACCAGTCCGGATACTGGATCGCCTCGATCTTGATGACGTCGGCGCCAAGATCGGCCAGCGTGCGCGTGCAGACGGGTCCCGCCCAGCCCATTGAAAAATCGATCACGCGAATGCCCGCGAGCGGTAGACCGCCCGCAGCACCTTCGACCGGCGCCGCCGCACGCGCGACCGGCGAACTCGCAAGACCCGCCTGCGCCTCACCGATGGCTGGCACCTTGCCGCCTCGCCGTGGCGGCGTGCCGGTCAGCCGCTGCATCGATCCTGCGGAAAATCCGTGCTCCCCGCCGATCTCGACCGGCACGATGGCGCCGCGCGCCCGCTTCTCCTCGTCTGCAATCAGGTCGGCAATCTCGGGCACCGGCACGATCGGAATCTTCCGCCGCAATCCCTCGGTGAACCATTCCTGCGCCGTGCGCTGTTTGAGCCGCGGCATGATCTTGCCCTCGATCATCTCGACATGCTGCAGCCGGTCGACGCCGAGGAACAGCGCCGGGTCGTCGCGCAGGTCGAGCAGGCCCAGCATCTCGCAGAAGGCGCGCCACTGCGCGGGCGTCACCGTGGTGACGCCGAGCCAGCCTTGCCTGGTCTCGTAGATGCCGACCGGAAAGGTCGGCCAGAAGCGATTGATGCCGATCCGCCGCATGATGTCACCGCGCAGGAACGACTCGAACATGATGTATTCGGTCACCGCGATGCTGGCTTCGAACATGCTCAGATGACTGGTGCGCCCGCGCCCGTCGCGCATCCGGCCCAGCACGGAAGAGGCCGCCGCGATGAACCCCCAGAGGCCGCCGAGGATGCCGGTCTGGAAGTCCGGCGCGTGCATCGGCGGGCCCTCTTCCGGGCCGACCAGCTTCACGAGCCCGGTCAAGGCGCGGATCGTCGAGTCCGTCGCGGCGAATTTTGCGTAAGGCCCGTCATGGCCGAACCAGCTCGTCTCGACGTGGATGAGGCCGGGATTGCCGGCCTTCAGCGCGGCCAGGTCGATCGCTGGGCAATCCGCCGCATCGATGTCGCGGCCGTCGATCAGGATGTCGCAGGCCGCAACCATCTCGGCGAGGCGCGACGATGCAGCCGCATCGCGCGCATCGAGCGCGACGCTCGATTTGTTGAAATTGAGGAACGCGAACCAGGCGCTCTGCCCCTTCGGCGTCAGCGGCGCGGCGCGGCGGAGCGGATCGCCGGAGAGCGGTTCGACCTTCTGCACCTCGGCGCCGAAATCCGCAAACAGCCGCGCGCAGTAACTTGCGGCCGGCGAGCTTCCGATCTCGACAACTCGCAGGTGCGACAACGCTCCCATCACGTCTCCTCGTTGCCGAAGCGACCGGAACAGATTTTCACGCCGGTTCGGTTTGTTGTTGGCAACCATCAAACCTTGACGGCGATGCGATGCAAGCGGAATTTTGTTCCGGCTCGCGGAATTAGCATTCACGCAAATCCCGCATGCACGCGGGCGTGCAACGCACGCGGCGAGCGCAGTTGTGGAGCGGAATTCAACCGTCTATGGATTGGAAAACACGCGCAAACGACCGGGCAGGAAACATGACCAAGAAGGCAACCGTCAAAAGCGTCGAAACCCTTTCCTGCGATGCCGGCTGGCGCAACTACCACTTCGTCAAGATCGTCACCGACGACGGCATCGTCGGCTGGAGCGAGTTCGACGAGGGCTTTGGTGCGCCGGGCGTGACCGCTGCGATCGAGCGGCTGTCGGCGCGCGTGGTCGGCAAGAACGCGTTTCAGCACGAGCGCATCTATGCCGAGCTGTTTTCCGCGACGCGCCCGGCCGCCGGCGGCGTGGTCGCGCTGGCTCTGGGCGCGATCGAGAACGCACTGCTCGATGTGAAAGCGAAAGCGCTCGGCGTGCCCTGCTACGAACTGCTCGGCGGCAAGATCCGCGACCGCGTGCGGGTGTACTGGTCGCATTGCGCGACCTGGCGCATCAATCACCCCGACTGGTACAAGCCGCCGATCACGGGCCTCGGCGGCGTGAAGGCGATCGGCCGCGAGGTGCGAGAGAAGGGATTCACGGCGCTCAAGACCAACATCTTCGTCTATACCGACGGCAAGCCGATGGGCTGGCGGCCCGGTTTCGGCTCGCCGTTCGAGCCGGAGATCAATGTCGACCGCGCGGTGCTGCGCAATCTCTGCATGCACCTCGAAGCTATCAGAGACGGCGCCGGCCCCGACGTCGACCTGCTGCTCGATCTCAACTTCAATGCCAAGACCGAAGGTTACCTGAAGATCCTGCGCGCCATCGAAGAGATGGACATGTTCTGGGTCGAAATCGACACCTTCAATCCCGAAGCGCTCGGCTACATCCGCCGCCAGAGCAGGCATCCGATCTCATCCTGCGAGACGCTGTTGGGCCTGCGCGAGTTCCTGCCCTATTTCCGCGAGCAGGCGATGGACGTCGCCATCATCGACACGCCATGGAACGGGGTGTGGCAGTCGATGAAGATCGCCGCCGCCGCCGAGCATTTCGAGGTCAACGTCGCCCCGCATAATTTCTACGGCCATCTCTGCAGCATGATGAACGCGCATTTCAGCGCCGCGGTGCCGAATTTGCGCATCATGGAGACGGATATCGACCGGCTCGCCTGGGATCACGAGCTGTTCACGCATGTGCCCGAATACGTCGATGGCCACATGATCATCCCGGATCGCCCGGGCTGGGGCACAGAGCCCAACGAAGAAGGTCTGCGCGCGCATCCGGCGAAGAACAAGGGCGGGTTGTTGAATTACGGGCAGAAAAAGTAGCAGCGACCAACGAGGCCGCTCGATCTGCCGCTGCACGGATGCTTACCTTCTCCCCTTGTGGGCCTGTTGCGTAATTGGACTTATTGGCCGTGAGAGGGAAGAGGGACGTCTTTCGGATTGGGGCTGAAGGCTAGGTGGCTGTGTTCGGGGTGAAGCTTATGCTGCGATTGTCGCCCATCGGCGCATGTTGAACGCGATGGAGGCTAGCAGAACCTGCGCGCTTGCCTTGATCAGGCCGACGTAACGAATGCAGGTCAGCCGCATTCGGCATTTAAGGGTCGCAAAGGTGGTCTCCACCGCCGCGCGCCGTAGTGCGATTAGGCGGTTGTATCGCTTGACCCTGGGTGGCAGGTCGGGATGGTGCTTGTTGGGACGGCGGGCGATGCGCGGCTTTTTGCCCTCCGCTTTCAGCCGAGCCCGTCGGGCATGGGTGTCGTAGGCCGCATCGGCCCA
>NZ_JACRMG010000008.1 GCF_016219575.1 Bradyrhizobium sp.
CCTCGCTGCAGAAGCTGGTCGACAGCGCCAAGTCGGTCGCCACCCAGGCGCTGCAGGCCACCGTCGGCTACTCCGCCAAGTCCAGCGTGAGCGTCACCATCAACGGCGCCACCGCGGGCAACCTGCTCGGCACCGGCGCCCCGATCGACGCCACCTTCGCCGGCGGCGCGGTCAACAACAACCAGCTCCCGGTCTACTCCGCCAACACCGTGCTGGGCGCGGCCAAGGTCGCCACCAACCAGACCGCCTACACCAGCACCAACTCGACCGGCTCGGTCGCGCTGCAGGACAACGCGGCGGCCGCCGCCACTGCCGGCCTGTCGCTCGACAACGCCGCCGGTACGCACCTGGCCACCGCCGTGCTGACCGCGCTGTCCGGCCAGACCCTGACGGTGAACGGCAACACCGTCACCTTCAGTGCGGCTGCGACCTCCACCACCACGGTCGGCAGCAACACCACGATCGGCCTCGGCGCCGGCACCACCTCGACCTTCGGCGACATCCTGACCGCGATCCAGACCGCGGCGGGCGGCACCGCTACCGTCGGCGTCAACGGCACCGGCAACATCACGATCACGACCGGCACCGGCACCGACGTCACCGTCACCGCGGGCGCCGCAGCGACCGCGCTCGGCATCTCCACCACCAACCGCGGCGGTGGCATCGTCAACAACTCGGCCAACATCACCGCGGCGACCAAGCTGACCGGCCCGCAGGTGGCCGGCGGCGCCGACGCCCTGATCGGCGGCAATGCCTTCACCACGTCGGATTACCTGATCATCAACAACAAGACGGTCACGTTCCACTCCGGCGGCGGCAACACCGGTTCGATCGCGGGCAACAACCTGTCGATCGACATCTCGACCGGCACGATCAACGACATCCTGACCGCGGTTAACCAGGCCACCGGCGGCACCGCCACCGTCAACGGCTCGGGCCAGGTCAGCCTGCAGACCTCGACCACGGCCGACATCTCCTTCGTCGGCTCGTCGACCTCGACGCTGGCCAAGCTCGGCCTCAACGGCCTGACCGGCAACCAGGTGCTGCGCAACTCCACCGGCGGCGCTTCCGCCATCACCGGCGCGACGCTGCTGTCGGGTGCGGCTTCGACCTCGTCCGATGCCCTGAGCGCGGCGTTCGCGGCGGGCGACACCATCACGGTGAACGGCCAGAACATCACCTTCGTGGCGTCGGGCGCGACCGGCAACAACCAGATCAACGTCACCGACAACGTGACGCAGCTGCTGCAGAAGTTCGACGCGCTGTCGGGTGCGACCCCGAGCTCGTCGACGGTTGCGGGCGGTGCGCTGCAGATCCACACCGGCGCCACCTCGGACCTGAGCATCTCCTCGTCGAACGCCGCCGCGCTTGCCGCGCTCGGCCTCGGCACCGGAGTCAGCCAGGCCCGCGGCACCGGTCTGCCCCCGCTCAACACGCTGACGCTGGCCATCGCCTCGACCGGCGGCGGCACCGCGACCAACGTCACCTTCGGCGGCTCGGGTCCGGGTCACGTCAACACGCTGAACGAGCTCAACGCGGCGCTGGCCTCCAATAACCTGCAGGCCACGCTGGCGCAGAACGGTACGTTGACCATCACCACCACCAACGATGCGGCTTCCGCCACGATCGGCACGATCACCGGCACCGCGGCGGCTTCCGGCCAGCTGTTCTTCGGCGCGGCCGGCGGCGCACCGGTGGTTGATGCGACGGCGACCGCCGCCCGCAACAACCTGGTCGAGCAGTACAACAACATCCTGAACCAGATCACGACCACGGCACAGGATGCCTCGTTCAACGGCGTCAACCTGCTCACCGGCGACACGCTGAAGCTGACCTTCAACGAGACCGGCAAGTCCACGCTGTCGATCCTCGGTGTCAACTTCAATGCCGCGGGCCTCGGCCTTGCGACGCTGAACACCGGCGACTTCAAGGACAACGACTCCGTCAACACGGTGGTCAGCGGCCTGCAGGCTGCGAGCAGCCAGCTTCGCTCGCAGGCGTCGGCCTTCGGTTCGAACCTGTCGATCGTGCAGATCCGCCAGGACTTCTCGAAGAACCTGATCAACGTGCTGCAGACCGGCTCGTCCAACCTGACGCTGGCCGACACCAACGAGGAAGCGGCCAACAGCCAGGCGCTGTCGACCCGCTAAGCGGCGTAGTCTCAAGTCTAGCGAACGGCGGGGGAAACCCCGCCGTTTCCGTTTTCTGCAGGACGCCGGCCGGGCAGGGCGTGCCTGTTTTTTGCGATTTTGCCCAACTCCGTCACAATTGGTAACCGGCGCTAACCATATTTAAAGGCCCTACCTGTATGAAAGTTGGGCAGTTTTTCGAATCATGCGGTGGATCGCGCCCCGCTCCCATTGAGGTTACTGAATGTCCAACGCTGCCCAGGCCTATGCTCGTACGTCCCAAACGACCTCTTCCCCCCGCGAGATCGAGGCGCAGGCGCTGCTGAAGGCGGCACGGCAGCTCCAGGAAGTGCAGACCAACTGGAAGGGTCCGGGCAAGGACATGGAGAATGCGCTGCTGTTCAACCGCCGCCTGTGGTCGATCTTCATGAGCGCCGTCTCGGCCGAGGAGAATCAGCAGCCGCTCGAGGTGCGCCAGAACATCGCCAATATCGGCGTGTTCGTCATGAAGCAGACCGTCGAGATGCAGCTCAATCCGGATCCGGCGAAGCTGAAGTCGCTGATCGAAATCAACTGCAACCTCGCCGCCGGCCTTGCCGGCCGCGGCTGAGAACTACCGCTTCGGGAGCGGCCAATGGCGGACATGATGGCGATCCTGATGGCCAGCTACAAGGCCGCAGGACTCAACGTGCCGTCGAAGACGCCCTATGTGGCGGTCGATCCTGCCATCTACGAGGGCAGCTGGACCGGCAAGTACCCCGACAGCAAGACGTTCGCCATCAAGGTGTCGCAGGTCAACGGCTTCCGCGCCCAGGTGCAGTACAGCTCCGGCTCCACCAACAAATATCAGCAGGTGCTGATCAAGGATGGCGCGTTCAGGATCGGCGACACCAAGTTTCAATTGCAGGGCAACAACAGGGCGCTGGTCAAGAACGTCGTCACCGATCCCGCGACGGGGTCGACCTATCTCGACCAGGCGATCGCCGCGCGCAACAAATAGCGCTCCCGGAAACCGGGAGCGGCTTTTCGGCCGACATTATCCGCCGGCAACGAGCCTTCAGGCCGAACGATCCGTCGCCCGCATCCGGTTGGGGCCCGACCGGGTCAAATCCAGCGTGTTGAAATAGGCGCGGCGGCGCAGCACGGCTTCCTCGGGAAACTGCTTCACCACCTGGCTCGTGCGGTTGTCGACCACCTGATAGACGATGGAGGCGGCCTCGCGGTCGATCACCACCTGGTTCGACACCGAACGCGACACCACGCTGATATCCTTGCGCACGGCAGGGCCGGGCTCGACCGCGGTGACGGTCTGGCTCGATGGCAACTCGGTCGCAACCGCTTGCTCCGCCGCTTCACTGATCGGCTGAACAATCGGCGCTGCAACCGGCGCCCCCACCGGCTTGATGCTGAAATCCGTACTCATGGCTCCCTCCTGGTGCGCCTAGAGTCAAATCCCAACCCTTCCCGGGGAGCAATATGGCAGGCCGTCTCTCAATATGCGGTTAGAAAACGCGATGAATTCCGCGCTGACGGCGGCGCGGAATTTTGCTTCAAATTGTACGATTACAGCGAGCGGCTGACGGCGAGCGGCCTGACCTGGCGCGGCGAAGGCGATGCACTCTGGCCGGCGGCGGTATAGGCGTTCGGCATGTTGCGGCGCTGCACCTCGGCATTGACGCCGCGCACGATGCCTTCCGACACCGCGTGCGCGGTGGCGAGCACGGTGAGATTGATCTGCAGCATGGCGCGGAAAGTTTCGTGATGGCGCTTCAATGAAGCAAGCAGGTCGGGCGCGACTTGCGCGAGGTGCTTCTGCGCGACGCGGAGCGTCTCGACCGCGGTGACGTAGCGGCCGGTGAGCGCGGACTTCTGCTGCTCCAGCCGCATCGCCTCGCGCACCTTGCCGGCGCGCACCAGTTCGGTCTCCTGCTCGACGACGGCAAGCAGCTTGCTCATCACCTCCAGCATCTCCTCGGCGAGCTTGCGCGCATCCGCCGGCGTCGCGATCGGGGCCCGGGGAGGCGGCACCTTGGCTTGCGGTTGCTGGTTCATGTCAAATCCCCCTGGATCAGCCGCGCTTCGCCTGCTGCAGGATCAGCGTGCGGAACACGTCGTTGGAAATGCCGACGCCGCCGGCCTTGGCGAAGGATTTCGAGTATTCGTCGGTCAGCATCGAGCGCCATACGCCGGTGCCGGGCGTGTCGCCGAACGGGCCTTCGCCCTTGATGCCGCTGGTCATCTGCGAGAACATTGAGTTGAGGAACATCGCCTCGAAGTCCTGGGCCTGGCCGCGGATTTTCTTCTGCGTCGCCTCCGGCACCTTGGTCAGCGCCTCCGCAAGCTGCGTGTCGGGGCGCTTGACCGTGAGGGGATGCGCGTAGGTGGTGATCGAGTTGATGATGCCGCCAGCCATCACATCACCTCGATATCGGCCTGGATGGCGCCGGCGGCCTTGATCGCCTGCAGGATGCTGATCATGTCGCGCGGGCCGATGCCGAGCCCGTTGAGCCCGTCGACGAGCTGCTGCAGCGAGACCCCGTCCTTGACCACCGCAAGCTTCTTGCCGTCCTCGACGACGCCGACATTGGTGCGCGGCGTGACCACGGTGCGGCCGCGCGAGAACGGATTGGGCTGGCTGACCTGCGGGCTTTCGGAGATCGTGACGGTGAGATTGCCTTGCGCGACCGCCACCGTGGAGACGCGGACGTCGCGGCCCATCACGATGACGCCCGAGCGCTCGTCGATCACGATCCTGGCGGCCAGATCCGGGTCGACCTGCAGCTGCTCGATTTCGGTCAGGAAGGCGACGACGTTGCCCTTGAATTCGGAGGGAATGGAGAGCTGCACGGTGGAGGGATCGATCGGCTCGGCGGTCTTGACGCCGAGGAAGTCATTGACAGCAGCCGCGATGCGCTTGGCGGTGGTGAAGTCGGCGTTGCGCAGCGCCAGCCGCACATTGGGCAGGCGGTTGAGCGCGAACTCGATCTCGCGCTCGATGATGGCGCCGTTGGCGATGCGGCCGACCGTCGGCACGCCGCGCACGATCTTGGCGGCGTCACCCTCGGCCTGGAAGCCGGAGATCGCGACAGAGCCCTGTGCCACGGCATAAACGTTGCCGTCGGCACCTAACAGGGGGGTGACGAGCAGGGTGCCGCCGGTGAGGTTCTTGGCGTCGCCGAGCGCGGAGACGGTAACGTCCATCCGCGTGCCCTGGGTGCCGAAGGCCGGCAGGTTGCCGGTGACCATGACGGCGGCGACGTTGCCGGTGCGGATGGTGGCGCCGCGGATGTTGACGCCCATGCGCTCCAGCATCGCCTGCAGCGACTGCTTGGTGAAGGGGATGTTGTTCAGCGTGTCGCCGGTGCCGTTGAGGCCGACGACGAGGCCGTAGCCGATCAGCTGGTTCTGCCGCACGCCCTCGATGTTGGCGAGATCCTTGATCCGCGACGTGGCGCCGGCGGGCCACGCCGACAGCACCAGCGCGACGAACGCACCGGCCGCCCAAATCAGTCTTGCCTTCCGGATGCCGGGCATCCCAACCACTCCCCTTGAATTTCCGGGACTGCGCGACACTCCCATGACGCGCCTTCCGCCATTCACCATGCGAGCGCCGTGCCATCAGCGGCTTCGGACTCAATCGATTGATTTCGTTCGAAATTTTTTGGCCGCGCGCAACTTCGCGTTCACGCCAAGCGAAGCGAAACTGCCGCGTGCGGCAGATTTTGCCGGGGCATTTACGCATCGTTAACCATGACGGGGCGATGGTTCCGCCAAGGCTTTCGTGGCGGGACCTCGATCATGCGCATCTACGGACCGAATGGCACGACGCTGGGCACCCCGGCGGCCAACGCGCGCCGCACTTCCTCGACCGGCTTCTCGCTGCCGGATGCTGCGGCCGCGCCCGAGACGCGCTCCGCAGCGCCGCCGAAGGCCGCCGCCAATATCGACGCGCTGCTCGCGCTGCAGGGCGTCGAGGAGGATCCGGTCGAGCGCCGCAAGCGCTCGGTGGTCCGCGGCCGCGGCGCGCTCGACGTGCTCGACGATCTCAAGATCGGACTGCTGATGGGCAATCTCGAACCGTCCACCGTGAGCAGGCTGCGCGATGCCGCCGCCAGCCTGAAGTCGTCCTCCGGTGATCCCGGCCTCGACGCGGTGCTGTCGGAGATCGAACTCCGCGTCGAGGTCGAGCTCGCCAAGGCCGGGCGGGTTTAGGTCCGCTATCTCTCCTCATTCCCAGATGTCATCGCCAAGCTTGTCCGGGCGACCCAGTATTCCAGAGACGCCTATGCTTGAGCCGAGAGGCCGCGGCGTACTGGATGGCCCGCTTGAAGCGGGCCATGACAGGTGAGGGTGGGGACGCAGCCTGGACAATTCTCGACGCCATTCCCTCACGCCGCCTTCGCGGCTTTTTGCGCGTCGTAGCGGCGCTGGGCGGCGAGCACTTCCTTCAGATAGCGCTCGGCCCAGTCGCGCAGCGGATCGACCGCAGTGGCGAGCGTCGCGCCGAGCGGCGTGATCGAATATTCAACCGTTACTGGAACTGTCGGGATGGCGCGGCGGCGGATCAGGCCGTCGCGTTCGAGTGACTTGAGAACCTGGCTCAGCATCTTCTGCGAGATGCCTTCAATGGTGCGGCGTAACGCATTGAAGCGCATGGGCTCGTGACGGATGAGAAGCAGGATGAGCACGGCCCATTTGTCGCCGACGCGATCGAGGATCTGCCGCGTCGGGCAATCGGCCGAATAGGCGTTGGGCTTCATCGGTTACTCCGGCGTTATCTGGTGAGGTTGAAGTGCTCTCTTAACATCTACACTCTTTTCGATATCTAGTCACCATTGGAAACCAACCTCAATCCCAATGGAGACCACCCATGAAGATCGCCGTCATCGGCGCCTCCGGCAACGCCGGCTCGCGCATCACTGCCGAACTCGCCCGCCGTGGCCACGCCGTCACCGCCATCGCCCGCAACCCCGAGAAGATCGAAGGGCTCGCCAACGTCGTCCCCACAAAGGGCGATGCGTCGGACGAGGCCGGGCTCGCTCAGCTGCTCCGGGGCCATGACGCCGCGATTTCCTCGATCCACTTCCTCGCCAGCGATCCCCAGAAGCTGATCGGGGCAGCCAAGGCCTCCGGCATCGGTCGCTACCTCGTGGTCGGCGGCGCCGGCAGCCTGGAGGTGGCCCCCGGCGTGCGGCTGGTGACGACGCCCAATTTCCCGGCCCAGTACAAGGCGGAGGCCGAGAAGGGCGCGGCCTTCCTCGACCTGCTGCGGCAGGAAAAGGAGCTGAACTGGACCTTCCTGTCGCCCTCGGCCCTGTTTGCCCCGGGCGAGCGAACCGGCCGGTTCCGGCTCGGAACCGACCAGCTCCTGACCGCCGCCGACGGCAAGAGCTGGATCAGTTTCGAGGATTTCGCAGTTGCACTCGCCGACGAAATCGAGCGCCCGGCCCATCTCCGCAAGCGCTTTACGGTCGGCTATTGAGCCGAAAGGGCCGCTCCCGGCCGGAACGGATAACTTTGCCTGTGCAAGGCTTTGGGGGGGGTCCGCCTTGGCTGCGGGATCGTATTGTGTGTGACATCCCGCCGCTATATAAGGCGGCCCGCGGAGGGACCCTCGCCGTCCGCCAAACGAGATGGGCTGACCTTGGAAAAGTTGAAAAACTACCGGCCTTCCGAAAAAGAGCCTTTCATGAACGACCGGCAGAAGGATTACTTCCGGGCCAAGCTCTTGGCCTGGAAGGACGAGATCCTGCGCGAGTCGAAGCTCACCCTGCAGGCGCTGCAGGAGGAGAACGTCAACCACCCCGATCTGGCCGACCGCGCCTCCTCCGAGACCGACCGCGCCATTGAGCTCCGCGCCCGCGACCGCCAGCGCAAACTGATCTCCAAGATCGACGCGGCGTTGCAGCGCATCGAGGACAACACCTACGGCTATTGCGAGGAGACCGGCGAGCCGATCTCGCTGAAGCGCCTCGAGGCCCGCCCGATCGCCACGCTGTCGGTGGAAGCCCAGGAGCGCCACGAGAAGCGCGAGAAGGTGTACCGGGACGAGTAGCTGGCGGACCCTCATCCCGAGGAGCGCCACCGGGTCGCGCGCACGCGCGCCCGATGATAAACTCCGCTGCGTCTCGAGGGATGAAGGCCACCAGCCGGGCCTCATGGTTCGAGACGCGCGTACCGCGCTCCTCACCATGAGGGGATAGAGGAGCCGCCGATGGACAGGATTCTCGCGGCCGCCAAGTTCATTGCCACCGCCCGCCGCAGCCGTGCGCCGCTTGCCGCGCTGCCGGCCGACTGCGTTCCCGCCGATGAAGCCGAAGGCTACAAGGTGCAGCGCGCGCTGCATGATCTCATGCGCCCGCAGGTCGGCGCGCTGGTCGGCTACAAGATCGGCTGCACCAGCAAGGTGATGCAGGAATATCTCGATATCCCGCATCCCTGCGGCGGCGGGGTGTTCGAGAAGGTCGTGCATGACAGCGGCGTCAAGCTCGCCGCCTCCGACTACGTCCGCGTCGGCGTCGAATGCGAGATCGCGGTGAAGCTGGCGCGCGACCTGTCGCCAGCCGAACAGCCGTTCACGGCGGAATGGATGGGCGAGGCGGTCGAGGCCTATTACCCCGCGATCGAGATCGTCGACGACCGCTATGTGAAATGGGAGACGCTGGGCGCGCCGACGCTGGTGGCGGACGATTTCTTCGCCGCCGGCTGTGTGCTCGGCCAGCCGGTGGACCGCAACAGCGCGCCGGATCTGTTGAAGGTGACCGGCCGCGCCATTATCAACGGCAAGGATGCCGGCCGCGGCACCGGCGCCGACGTGCTCGGCCATCCCCACAACGCGCTCGCCTGGCTCGCCAATCATCTCGCCGCCGAGGGCAGGGGCCTGCATGCCGGGCAGATCGTGCTGACGGGAAGCCTGGTCAAGACGGTGTGGCTTGCCGCCGGCGATCATGTGCGGATGGAGCTGGAAGGGCTGGGCACGGTGGAAGCGACGTTTGCGTGAGGGCGCTCGCGTGTAGCCGCGCAGTGAACTGTCATACCCCGCGAAAGCGGGGTATCCAGTACGCTGAGACTTCTCGATTCAATCACTGACGTCTCTGGAATACTGGATCGCCCGCTTTCGCGGGCGATGACGGGCATAGGAGCCCGCGCGCGTCGCGGCCTAAGTCTGCTGTTCCCCGCACTTCAACTCGCCATTGTCCCATACTCCCTTCACCGCGGCGAAGGGCACGACCAGCCGCGCGTAGCGGCGCTTGAACCACAGGCCGACCTCGAAGCCGTCGTCCTTCACCACCAGGGCGTCGAACTGGTGTTGCAGCACGATGGTGATCTCGCGCTCGTATTGCGCCGCAAGCCAGCCGGGCATGGTGACGCCCAGGGCCCTGCTGTCGAATGACACATGCACCGGGTGCGCCTCCGCCGCCAGTCGCAGCGCTGCGGCAAGGCCGGTGCGCGCCGGAAAATCCTTGCACGGCTCGGCGATGGCGGGCGAAGCCGCCAGGATCGCCGCCAGCAGGGGAAATATCAGCAATGCCTTCAGCATGGGGAGGCCGGGTCTTGTGGTCTGCCGCTTGGTGGCGGCGGGGCGCGGGGAGGTTCAATGCCGTTTCCGTCATTGCGAGGAGCGATAGCGAAATTGCGTCCTTCGTCATGGCCGGGCTTGTCCCGGCCATCCACGTCTTTGTTTCCGGCAGGAAGGGGAGAACGTGGATGCCCGGGACACCTGCGCGAAGACGCGCTTCGCGCTCAAGCCCGGGCATGACGACGTAAGAGACGCCCGTGTCTCCCTGATTTGATAGTCAGGCAGCGGAGGACATGACGCATCATTCCCGCGGCGCGATGCGCCCGGGGTTTTGCCTTCTTTGTGCCCCCTGGAAGACAGAGGACGCAGGGAAAGCCGGACGCCGACTGCGCCCGCAGCACCGTGTGCAAAAGGAAGCAACAACGCACACGGGTTTGACAGGTACAGCCAGGACATCCCGGCTTTCCCCGCGCAATGGCTTTACGGCTTATACGTACTCCCCGGGGAGCGGCCTTTCTTGTCCCCGTTGTCGGCGGCACACTTGCCGCCAACGTAGCGCCAGGGTCGCGGCGCCAGGACCACACGATTTCGCCGTCCGCTGCGAGCGTTTCGCCTGGCGAGCAAGCCCACCTGACGCCGCAACGGCCACCGCATCCCGCGCCAACGTGCCGTGACAATCATGATACGTCCCTCCATCCGGCGCGAGGTGGGATGGTTGGCAGAAACCGCTCTTCTGGTAAAGCGAAATATATTCTTGATTTTAGGGGGTTGACAAGTGATTCTGGGAACCAGAAATGGCTTAGCCTTGCTGCTAGAAAGCAGAAAGCCATTTTTGAAGGTCGTTGGGATCTGCAATGCCCACGTTCTTCAGAAGTCTAACAATATCCCGCGCAGCAATGATAACGATTGGATGTTGATCCGCCTTGATCTCTTGATAGGCCTGTGTTGCCACATGTGAAGTGGTAACAAGAATGCCAAATTGCCGGTGGCGGAGCCGCGAAATCAAACGAGACAGATCCTTGACGCCGACAGAGGTTGAATCATTGTAACATTTGGCTTCGAGAGCGAAGTCAACCAGCACTGAAGATGGCCCGGAACCTATCCGGTACTGCCCGATTGCATCGCGCCCCCCATCACGGACACGACGGGTGAGGTCGATGGATGCAATATTTTGAAGCATGATCTCGGCGATTTTCGCGGCACAAGCCTCAAACCGGAAATGGTCTTCCGAGAAATGAGTCTGGATTGCAGCAATAATTGCGCGGCCTGATGCATCTTCGGCAAGCTGTTCTGCCGGGCTGCGATACTCAAGTACCCGCGGCGCCTTGAGGGGGCGCCGCACGCCCTTGTCCACCCAAATCCTCCAGGCGGTCGGACAGTTCGTCGAGAACGGTTGACCGGCCTTGACGTCTTCGATCCAGGATTTCGGAACGACTTGGCAATCCAACACCGTGAATTTCGCTTGATAGTTCTGGAACCTCTTGCCGTCCTTCATTCGCCAAAGTGCGACGAGATCGCTGTTCGAGTCCAAGCCCTCAGCGCCTGGAATAGCAAGTCCGAGGAATTCGACGTCCCGGAATGTTCCAGTATTAGAGAAAATCAACACGGGAGGCACTACAGCCCGATCGTCTCTCTGGCCATGCGCTCTTTCAAACATGTCGCGGAGCAACAAGTTACCGAACCTCGGAGTCGAATGGAGTTCGTGTCCCGGTTTGCGATTGTCACCAAAGTAGGTGAATACGCCGGTTTCCCTGTCGAGATTGTCTGGCCAGTCTAACTCCTTCGTTGTAAGGGTTAGTACGGCCAGCTTTGGCACCTCCTTCGTCCCGATGTATCGGAAGCCACCTTGATTGCTGACTCCGACTAGGTGGGGCAGAGGATCGTCGGAGGCATTGCCGTTGCGTCCACCTTCGTAGATCGCATCAACCAAAAGATTAGTTGCTCTTAGTTCTGATTTACGGTTTGCGTCCACGGCCGTCGGGCTTTCTTACGATGCGCCGCACTCGAGCTGCAATCTTCTCCGGATCGGCCTTGATCTCGTGCTCCCAAACCCTGACGACTTTCCACCCCTCTGTTCTAAGGGCATCGGCGACCCTCTTATCGCGGGCCCTGTTGATGGCAAGCTTGGCCGCGCCGTGCTGGTCAAAGAGTTTCGCCAATGAATACGTTACGACATTCGCAGCATAGGACTTGATGCCGGCCGCTCGAACGGAGCTTCGTGTTGCCCTGAACAGAAGGGCGATGGCTACCGTTTCCTCGAAAAATTGATCATCAGGCAGCCAGTCGGAAGGGTACCGGTCCTGAAGTTCGGCCATGAATGCGTTAAAGTTCTTCTGTGCGCCTTTACTGACGACGTGCGGATGCAACCATCTTGACATCCAGTATTTCGCAAGCTCGGTCTTGCCGAATTGTTGCGACCTTGGGCAAAGATTGTCGAACACCTTTCGGCGAGCGGGCGTGGCTCCCAAACGCATGCGGGAAACTTGATAGGAACCTCGTGCGCGCTCATAGAACCAGCGGCTTTCTTCTCCTGGGCACCAGATTCTTTCGGCGAGTTTTTCCAAGCGAATATGAAACTCACTATTCGCGGACAGGTCGGCCATCTGAACTGGATTTTGTGTGTTTGCGTATTTCGAAATTAAAGGGACAAATTCTGCTAGTTTTGATGGCTCGACGCGTGTCAACTTCAAAGATACGGAAACCTTGCTGATGTCCAGCTTGTCGCTGCGTTTTGCGCGGTGAATGCTCGCAGTCGTTTGTGCCCCATTTACGATTTGCAATCCCCTTAGAGATCGAATTACTTTTTCTCCGCGAAAGATGCCGACATCGATTTCGTCAGCAGTAGCAGTAAGTCCATTGTTGTACGCTAAGAACATTTCTGGCGCATTCTTTATGGTGTCTCGCAATCCCTTGTTCACTGCCCCCTTTACCTGCAGGAAAGATCGAACATTGAATTCGAACAGGCGTGGGCCAAACTTCTCATAGAGTTCATACAGCAATTTTCCCGGCAAAATTAGTAGGAACGTCTGATACTCTTTCGGGTGAGGCTTCATCTCTAGGCAGGGAATCGGTCTCCCCAGAAGATCTTCGAAATCGACTTCGATACGTCCTCGCGTGACTTCTTCGCCTACTGCTCTATGAAGACGTTCGAGGTCCCAGACCGAAAATTCGATCCGTCGTTTGCGGATTTCGATTTCGTCTATTGCCCGCGCTCGAACCGTCGCGTTCGTGAGAACGTAGACTCGCACTTCGTCGACTTGATCGAGATTCCTGTGAATATAATCAGCCGCCTCAGCCGCAGCAGGATGTTTTGCGAAGCGCGCGAGATCTCCTCTGCTCACGCAATCGAAAAATTTTGCAGCTTGGCCAGTGAGTCGACCCAATTCTCGGTCGTTTAGGTTTGCGCCCTCGTCCACATAGCGGCTGGTAAATAGCTCAAGTCGCGTTGACCCTTCTGGTAGGGAGTAGCCAACGATCCTGCAGCGGCCTTGTCCAGTTGTATCCTCGTACGTGCAGAGTTCATGATCGCCGACCATACCGGCGTCTTCAAGATAGCCAAGCATAGCTTCCGCGATGGCTGCATCGAATGGCAGAGGTATGTCCGATCCGAAATCGGAAGCTTTATTCTTCGCGTCATCGCGAAGCCGTTCAGCAAATTCTTCAAGTAACTGCTCTTCAAGCATCCCGTGTCAGTCTCTCGGCTGGAATGTTAACTATCGGAAATTTGCGCTATGAGAGCTGAGGTTAGAGGAAATGTGTCCGAAATAAAACCCTGGGTGGATGCCGTTTGGAAGAGAAACAACGCCACGGCCTCCGGCAGGGGAGCTACCGGAGGCCGCGTTGGAACACTTCGTTGCGCCTAGGTTCGCGACAAAGTGTGGGAGCTCGTTGAGATCGGGAACTAGAACGGCAGGATCACGTCGACCACCTGTTGGCCGTATCTTGGCTGCTGCACGTCCATGATCTGGCCGCGGCCGCCATAGGCGATGCGGGCCTGCGCGATCTTGCTGGAATCGATGGTGTTGTCGCTCTGGATGTCCTCCGGCCGCACCACGCCGGCCACGATCAGCTCGCGGATCTCGAAGTTGACGCGGATTTCCTGCTTGCCCTCGACCACGAGATTGCCGTTGGCCAGCACCTGCGTCACCACGGCGGCGACGTTGGTGGTCAAGGACTCCTGGCGGTTGACCGAACCCTTGCCATCGGCCGACGAGGTCGAGTCGGTCGCCAGCAGGTTGCCGGGCAGGATCTTGTTGGACTGCGTGATGGTCTTGGCGCCGATGAAGTCGGTGATGTTCGAATTCTCTTTCGCGGTGCGGCTGCGCTGGGTTTCGTTGGAGAGGTTCGCCTTGTCGGTGATGTTGACGGTGATGGTCAGGAGGTCGCCGACGCGCGCGGCGCGCTGGTCGCGGAAGAAGGCGCGGGACCCGTTCCGCCACAGCGAGTTGGCGTTGTAGGAGGCGACCTCGGGCTTGGGCATCGGCATCTGCACCGGCTTGTAGCCGGGCTGCGCGGTCGGGTTCTCGATCGCGGTGAGCTTCGGCTGCTCGCCGATCTGCGACAGGCGGTCGATGGCGGAACAGCCGCCGGCGAGCGCTGTCATCGCAAACAGCGCGGCGAGCCTGACGAGACGGATACCTTGAATGCGGGACATCTACATTACTCGGGTTTGGCCGCGGCCTGCGCTCGGGCGTTGGCAAGAGAATTGGCGGTCGCGGCAGGCGCCGCGCCGGGCGAGGAGGTGCTGTCGGATAGCTTGTCCTGTAGCTTGTCTTGCAGTTTCTCTTGCAGTTTCGGCGGCTCGTTCTGCTGTGCGGCGGCCTGCGCGCTTTCCGGACGCCCGGCGACCACGATGGCGACGCGGCCGCGGCCGACCACGATGCCGGACACCGTGCGCTTGGATTGCAGGTTCAAAACGTTGACGACGTCGCCCTCGGTGCCGGCCTCCAGCGCCTTGCCGAGCACGGTGAGATGGACGCCCGGAGTGTCGTAGATCAGCGTCACGCCCTGGTCGCGCTGCACGAGGTCGGGCTTCGAAACATCGGCGCCCTTCAGCGCTTGTCCCGCGCGAAGCTGGCGGCGCGCCTGCATGCCGACCGCGCGGTCGCGGGTCAGCACGTCGGGGCCGACCTCGGCCTTCGGCCGCTTCTCCATCAGCACGTCGGAGGATTTCACCACCTCGTTGCGCTCGAGGCTGCGTGCCAGGACGGCGGCTTCCACGGTCTCGACCGCAGTGCCGGAGAAGCGCAGCTTGGTCGGCGCAAGGCCGGCTTCGTTGGCGATCTCGAAGGTCACGTCGAAGCGGTTGTTGCGCGTGTCGTAGCGCACCGCGACCGGGTTCAGCGCGCCGGAGTTGGCGGCATCGAGGCGGATGTCGCCGGGCGCGCGGTCGAAGGTGAGGCTGATGTTGGCGGCATCGCCCAGGCCATTGCGGCGCTCCAGCGCGCGGGCGACGGCCTGCTCGATATCGGCGACGTCAAAACTGCGCGCCTGTCGCGTCACCGAGATCTCGCGCAGGTTCTGGGTGTCGACGCCGATCACCTGGTGGGCGCGCAGCGTGTTGATGATCTGGGTGACCTGCAGCGTGCCGGTCGTGCCGGGATCGGGCGCGCGGTAGATCGCAATACGCGCGGCGGCGCCCGCATTGTCGATGACGTCGCCGATCCGCACGATGTCGGAAGTCACGATGACATTGGCGCGCAAGGTGGGGGAGGCGATCGCGTCGCTCTTGTCCTGCGCGAAGGCACTTGTCGCGCAGGCGAGCAGGGCGGCGGCCGCAAGCGCAACAGCCATAATGCCACGCGGCACCCTGCGAGGGTTCCCTCCCCCCTTGCGGGGGAGGGTTAGGGAGAGGGGGCCACACGGGGACTGCCGTTGGGGCTTACCCCTCTCTCCAACTCTCCCCCGCAAGGGGGGAGAGGGCTCAGTGTGCCGAGCGGAGAGAGCGAGTTTAAGCACGATCATGACCATCATTCCTCAGCGGAACATCTGGGTGGTGGCTTGCAGCATCTGGTCGGCGGCGGAGACGACCTTGGCGTTCATCTCGTAGGCGCGCTGGGCCGCGATCAGGTCGGAGATTTCGGTGACGACCTCGACGTTGGACTGCTCGAGGTTGGACTGCAGCATGTCGCCGAAGCCGTCGGTGTTGGCGATTCCGTCCTGCGGCGCGCCGGAGGCGGGCGTGTCCTGGAACAAATTGTCGCCGATCGGCTTCAGGCCGGCCTTGTTGATGAAGCGCGTCAGGCCGATCTGGCCGGCGACGGTCGGCGTGGTCGAGCCCGGCAGCGTCACCGACACCTGGCCCTGCGCGTTGACGGTCAGGCCCGACGAATTGTTCGGGATGGTGATGGTCGGCTGCACCGGATTGCCCTGCGCGTTCACGATGCGGCCCTGCGCGTCCATCATGAAGGAGCCGTCGCGGGTATAGGCATAGGTGCCGTCGGGCATCTGGATCTTGAAGAAGCCTTCGCCGCGGACGGCGATGTCGAGCTCGTTGCCGGTCGGCAGCAGCGTGCCCTGGCCCATCAGCCGCGGCGTGCCGACGGTCCTGACGCCGCCGCCGAGATCGACGCCGACGGGAAGAATGGTGCCCTGGTCGGAGGCCTGCGCGCCGACGCGGCGCACATGGTCGTAGATCAGGTCCTGGAACGCCGCGCGCTGCTTCTTGTAGCCGGTGGTGCGGAGGTTCGCGATGTTGTTGGAGATCACCTGAACGTTGAGTTCCTGTGCCGCCATGCCGGTCGCTGCTGTGATGACTGCGCGCATCTGGGTTTCTCCCTATCAGGCCGGCACTTCGGCGAGTCTGTCGATTGCCGTGCGGTGCAGGTCGTGCTGCTGCTGCAGCATCCCCGCGATCTGCGTGTACATGCGGTTGACCTCGATCATCCGGCTCATCTCGGTGATCGCATTGACGTTGGAGCGTTCGACGAATCCCTGGTGCAGCTGCGACGTGGTGTCGGCCTGCGCGGCATTGCCCTCGCCGAGCGAGTACAGGTTGGAGCCTTCCTTCCTGAGCCGCTGCGGCTGCGAGAAGCCGACGATGCGCAGCTTGGCGCGGATCGAGTCGATGCGGTTGGTGCCTTCCAGCACCGTGATGGTGCCGTCCTTGGCGATGTTGATCTGCTTGTCGGTCTGCTGGAAGGTGATCGGGCCGTTGTTGCCGAGCACCTGGTAGCCGGAAGCCGTGACCAGCTGGCCCTGGTTGTTGATCTGGAAGGAGCCGTCGCGGGTGTAGCGCTCGCCGGCCGGGGTCTGCACCACGAACATGCCGTCGCCGCCGATCGCGACGTCGAGCGGGTTCTTGGTCTGGTCGGCGGAGCCCTGCGCGAAGTCGTGGAAGGTGGCGCGGTCCAGCACGTGGCTGATGCGGCGGTCGCGCGCGGCGATGAAATTGTCCTCGCGCGCCGTCGGCATCAGGTATTCCTGAAACAGCGAGCGGTCGGCCTTGAAGCCGTTGGTGTTCACGTTGGCGACGTTGTTGGCGATGATGTCCATCTGCCGTTCCAGCGTCACTTGCCGCGAAAGTCCGATGAGAAGCGTATTCTCCATCGGTGGAATCTCCCCTTGATGTGATCCGCCCCGCCGGTTCTCCCAAACGCAGCTTGCGGACCGAACGAACCCGCTGACGGCTCTCCCAAGCCACGGAGGGTTCGCCTTCCCCTCAGCGAAAGCCGTGCCAATCGGGAAAACGCAGTTATTTCAGAATCTTGAGAGATTTGCCGGGGTGCCGCCGATGCGGCAGAAAGGTCTTGTTGACCATGTTTGCCCGGCAGATTTTTCCTAGTCGCCGGGCAAAAGAAAGAAACCGTTAACCATTATTACCCTAGCGTTGCCGGCATCAGGGGCGCATTTGCGCCGGCGGCATTCGTATCGCGTCACGGCCATCGGCTGGCAGCACTTTCGCGCTCTTCCCGGGACAGATGGGGCGGGGGCCATGGCGGACAATGAAGCGGAAGGCGGCGCGGCAACCGAGGTTGCAGAGGCCGCACCGTCCAAAAAGGGCAAGCTCAAGCTGATCATCGCCGCCGCCGGCTTCTTCGTCATCATCAGCGCCGGCATCGGCGGCTGGATGATGATGACCAGGGGCCCCGGCGACGAGAAGAAGGCCGAAGCGGTGGCGACCAAGCCGCCGTCCTATGTCGACGTGCCGGAGATCATGGTCAACCTCGTCAGCCTGCCCGGCGAGCGGGTGCAATATCTCAAGATCAAGGTCGTCCTCGAGGTGAAGGAAGACAAGCAGATCGAGGCGATCAAGCCGAGCATGCCGCGCGTCTCCGACATCTTCCAGACCTACATGCGCGAGCTTCGCGCCGGCGACCTCAACGGATCGGCCGGGCTGTTCCGCCTCAAGGAAGAACTGACCCGCCGCGTCAATGCGGCGGTGGCGCCGCAGCAGGTCAGCGCGGTGCTGTTCAAGGAAATCGTGATCCAGTGAAGGGGCGGGTCTCTTAGCCATGGCTGGCAACGACCAAATGGACCAGGACGCCATTGCCGCGCAATGGGAAGCGTCGCTGGACTCCGAGGATCCCGCAGAGGCCGAAAAGGCAGCAGCCGCCAACGAAATATCCGGCACCATGGCGCTGCAATGGGCCGCCATGGTCGAGGACGGCGGCCGCGACTTCGGCAACACCAAGAACTCCGGCGAGCGCGTGCTCTCGCAGGAGGAAATCGACAATCTGCTCGGCTTCACCGCCGGTGAGATCAACCTCGACGACCATTCCGGCATCCGCGCCATCATCGACTCGGCGATGGTGTCCTATGAGCGCCTGCCGATGCTGGAAATCGTCTTCGACCGCCTGGTGCGGCTGATGACGACGAGCTTGCGCAATTTCACCTCCGACAACGTCGAAGTCTCGCTCGACCGCATCACTTCGGTGCGCTTCGGCGACTACATGAACTCGATTCCGCTGCCGGCCGTGCTCTGCGTGTTCAAGGCCGAAGAATGGGAGAATTTCGGGCTCGCCACCGTCGATTCCAGCCTGATCTATTCCATCATCGACGTGCTGCTCGGCGGCCGCCGCGGCCAGACCTCGCTGCGCATCGAGGGCCGGCCCTACACGACGATCGAAACCAACCTGGTGAAGCGGCTGATCGAGGTGGTGCTCGCCGATGCCGAGCAGGCGTTCCGCCCGCTGTCGCCGGTCACCTTCAGCATCGACCGCCTGGAGACCAATCCGCGCTTTGCCGCGATCAGCCGGCCTGCGAATGCCGCGATCCTGGTGCGGCTGCGCATCGACATGGAAGAACGCGGCGGCAATATCGAGTTGCTGCTGCCCTATGCCACCATCGAACCGATCCGCAACGTTCTGTTGCAGATGTTCATGGGCGAAAAATTCGGCCGCGACCCGATCTGGGAAGGGCATTTCGCCACCGAAGTGTCGCAGGCGGAGATTTCCGTCGATGCGGTGCTCTACGAGGCCGACATTCCCTTGAAGCAGCTGATGACGCTGAAGGTCGGCGACACGCTGCCCCTGGAGATGAAGGCCGACGCGCTGGTCACCGTGCGCTGCGGCAACGTCACGCTGACCGAGGGGCGGATGGGCCGGGTCGGCGACCGCGTCGCGATCCGGGTGACGAAGCAATTGCGCAAGCCGCAGACCACGCTTGCGATGTTCGAGAAGGCCGACGAGCAAACCAAGATGTTGGAGGCACAATGAGTCATGCCCTGGGGTTAGCGATCGAGAGTCTGGTGGCGGTGCTGCTGCTGCTCACCATCGGCTACTGCATCCTGCTCAACAAGCGGCTGCAGCGGCTGAAGGCGGACGAGCATTCGCTGAAGGCGACGATCGGCGAGCTGATTACCGCCACCGAGATCGCCGAGCGCGCGATCGGCGGGCTCAAGCACACGGTCCGCGACGTCAACGAAAATCTCGGCAGCCAGCTCACGGCGGCGACCCAGATGTCGGCGCATCTCAAGCAGCAGCTCGCCGAGGGCGACGCGGTGATCCGCCGCGTGTCGCGGATCGCCGCCGCGGCGCGGCCGCCGTCCGGACCGCAGGAAGCGGCACCCGCCGCCGCGCCGAGGTCGTCGTCCGCAAGGGCGGTCGCCGAGGCGGCGCAGGCCTTCTCCGAACGCCGAAGGGCTAACGGCCTCGCTGCATGAAATCGTTTCGCGACATCCGCGTCATTCCGGTCGTGCTGGTCGCGATCTTCGGCCTCGTGGTGCTGAAGGTCGCAGGCCTCGTGCTCGAGGGCGGCTACGTGTTCGACTACCAGCCGAGTTCCAAGGCCACGAAGCAGGCCTCCTGGGCACAGGAGATGCTGAACTATCCCGGCGGTCCGAAGGACGACCCGGCCGACATCACGGGCTCGGCGGCGGCCAAGAAGGAAGAGCCGCCGAAACCCGCCGCGCCCGCCACCGCGCCTTCCAAGCCCGATGGCGTCGTGGTGTTTCCCGACCAGAGCCCGCGGGTGTCGGAATCCGAGCGCGCGATCCTCGAGCGGCTGCAGACGCGCCGCCAGGAGCTCGAGCAGCGCGCCCGCGAGATCGAGATCCGCGAGAGCCTGTTGAAGGCGGCCGAGAAGCGCATCGAGAGCAAGGTCGAGGAATTGAAGGCGGTGGAGGGCCGCATCGGCACCGCGGCGGGCAATCGCAACGAGCAGGAGGCCGCGCGCTTCAAGGGCATCATCACGATGTATGAGGGCATGAAGCCGAAGGACGCCGCCAAGGTGTTCGACCGGCTGGAGATGGGCGTGCTGCTCGACATCGCCTCCCAGATCGCCCCGCGCAAGATGAGCGACATCATGGGCCTGATGCAGCCGGAAGCCGCCGAACGGCTCACGGTGGAGCTGGCCCGCCGCGCCGGCGGCGACAGCAACAAGGCGGCGGAATTGCCCAAGATCGAGGGCAAGATGCTGAACCAAAAGACCAATTAACGCGCATAATTAACAGACCCTTAAGCCCGCCAATTCTACAGTCGCAACCGGCGGAATCCGTCCGCCGACCGGACCGTTGACGCCGATGAAACGCCTGGCGCGAAGGCATCAGTTTGGCTCACTCCGCCGCGCCGCGGCGGGGATCGCCCGGTGCTGCCGCGGCCGGCTGTTGTCGCTCACGCTGGCCGTGTCGGTCGCGTGTGCTGCCTCGAGCGCCTTCGGCCAGGCCGAGCCGGTGCGGGGCGAGGCGGTGCTGCAGGCCAATCAGGGCTATGCCCGTCTCACGATCAAGCTTGCCGAGGACATCGAGTCGCAGGTGACGGCGGCGGGCCAGATCATCGTGATCCGCTTCAAGCGGCCGGTCGCGATTCCGGTCGGCAAGCTCGGCGATGCCGTTCCCGCCTACGTCTCCTCCGCCCGCATCGATCCCGACGGGGCGGCGATCCGCCTGTCGCTGGCGCGGCGCGTGACCATCAACACCATGACCGCCGGCGAGCGGCTGTTCGTGGATCTGCTGCCGGACTCCTGGACCGGGGCGCCGCCGCCCTTGCCGATCGAGGTCGTGCGCGAACTCTCCGAGCGCGCCCGCGCCGCCGAGCGTGCGTTGCGCCAGCAGAAGGCCGATGAAATTGCGCGCAAGCGGCCGCCGGTGCGCGTCAAGACGTCGGTGCAGCCGACCTTCGTCCGCTTCATCTTCGAGATGCCCGACGGCGTCGGCGTCTCCTCGGTGCTGAACGAGCAGAAGCTGTCGCTGCTGTTCAATGCGCCGCTGACGTTCGATCTCGCGGACGCCAAGGTCGCTGCCCCTCCGAACGTTGCCTCGATCAACCAGCGCATCGACGGCGAAAAGAGCGTGGTCGAGGCCGAGCTGATCGGCGACGTGGACGTGCATTCGTTCCGCGAGGAGAAGAGCTACATCATCGACGTCGCCTTCCAGCAGCAGGACAAGATGCCCGCCGCGCCGGCCAGAGCGTCATCCGAGACGCGCGCCCCGGCGCCGTCGGCGCCGGCCGCAGCACCGCTGGCTGCAATGAAGCCCGCGCAGGAGGCTCCGGCGAAGCAGGAGACTCCCGAACCGCAGACCAGCATCACGCCTGCGGAGATACCGCAGCCGACCTCGGAGACGATCGCCGAACAGGCCAGGATCGACATCAAGAGCGAAGCGGCCGCAAATCCGGCACCGGCCGCCGTGCAGGAAAAGCCGCAAGCCGCTGCGAGCCCGGCCGCGCCCGTCGAGCCCGCAAGTCCCGCTGCGGCGGCCGTGCCCGAAAAATCGACCGCCACCGAAGCGGCCAGTCCGCCGGCCCCGAAGGCCGGGAAACCGCAAGCTGCGGAAGCGCCGAAGACGATGCCGGCGGCCGCGGCGCCGGCCAGCCCGCCCGTCGTTGCCGGCACCAAGGCGGCCTCCGTCGCGGCCCAGCGCGACGCCGACGGGCTACGCGTCACCTTTGCCTTTGCCGCCACGACCCCGGCGGCGCTGTTCCGCCGCGCCGATACGGTGTGGCTGGTGTTCGACACCGCCGATCCCGTGAACATCGATGCCATCCGCAGCAAGGGCGGCGCGCTGGTCGCCGAGGTGAACAGCCTGTCGATCCCGCAGGGCCAGGCCGTGCGTATCCGCCTCAACCGCCCGCAATTGCCTTCGCTGTCCGGGGAGGAGAGCGGCGGCGGGACCAAATGGACGCTGACCTTTGCCGACACCATGCATGCGCCGTCGCTGCCGCTGGTCGCGGTGCGCAACATCACCGAACCCTCGCTCGCCAACGTCTCGGTGCCGCTCGCCAATCCCGGCATGCTGCACAAGTTCAGCGACCCCGATGCCGGCGATACCCTGTTCGTCGTCACCGCGTTGCCGCCGATCCGCGGCCTGATCAAGCGCCAGGATTTCGTCGAGCTGACGCTGCTGGAATCGATCCACGGAGTCGCCGTGCGGCCGAATTCCGACGACGTCACCGCCGAGATCGCCACCGACAAGATCAGGCTCGGCAAGCCCGGAGGGCTGACGCTGTCGTCGGCCGACGTGGCGGCGGAGCGCGCTGCGACCGCGGCACGCTCGCCCTTCGACATCGAGGAGTGGCGCAAGAACCAGGCCGGGCCCTTCATCGCGCGGGAGGACGCCTTGATGCGGGCCGCGGCCAGCGCGACGATTTCGGTCGAGCAAAAGCAGCGGGCGCGCATGGATCTGGCGCGCTTCTACATGGCGCGCGGCATGTATCACGAGGCCAAGGGCATGGCAGATTTCGTGCTCGACGAGGCCAAGCCGGGCTTCGAAGATCCGGGCGCGCTGTTGCTGCGTGCGGTCGCGCACATCCTGATCGGCCGTCCGACCGCCGGCCTGCACGACCTCGCCAATCCCGTGATCGGCAACAATTACGACTCGCAGCTGTGGCAGGGCCTCGCCAAGGCGCGGCAGGCCAAATGGGCGGAAGCGCGCGAAAAATTCAAGAACGTCGAGTTCGCGATCGCCTCGCTGCCGCCGGAACTGCAGCGCATCGTGGTGATGGATGCGATGCGCGCCTCGCTGGAGGTCAAGGATTTTGCCGGCGCGGCGCGCCGCCGCAGCGACCTCGACGTGGTCGGCGTGCCCCAGGAATTGCGGCCGGCGGTGTCGGTATTGCGCGGGCGGCTCGCCGAAGCGCTCGGCTACGACCGCGACGCCATGAACGACTACTGGACCGCGATCTCGTCTTCCGACCGGGAATCCGCGGCCGAAGCCAAGTTGCGCGAGGTCATGCTGCGGCAGAAGCGCGAGGAGATCCCCCAGGCCGACGCGCTGCGCGAGCTGGAAACGCTGTCGGTGATCTGGCGCGGCGACGCGGTCGAGGTGAAGGCGCTGCAGCTCATCGCCGGCATCTATGCGGAGAACGCACGCTACAGCGAGGCGCTGACGGCGGTGCGGACCGCGACGCGGCTGCAGCCGAATTCGGAAGTGGCGCGCCAGGCGCAGGACATGGCGTCGGCGCTGTTCACCGAGCTGTTTCTGACGCCGAAGGGCGACGACCTGCCGCCGGTGGAGGCGCTGGCGATGTTCTACGAGTTCCGCGAGCTGACCCCGATCGGCCGGCGCGGCGACGAGATGATCCGCAAGCTGGCCGACCGCCTGGTGGCGATCGACCTGCTCGACCAGGCCGCCGAGCTGCTGCAGTACCAGATCGACAAGCGGCTCGAGGGCGCGGCGCGCGCGCAGGTCGCCGCCCGCCTTGCCATGGTGTATCTGACCAACCGCAAGCCCGACCGCGCCATCTCGGCGCTGCGCGGCACCCGCATCGCCGATCTCTCCGGCGAGCTGCGCCAGCAGCGGCTCTTGCTCGAGGCGCGGGCGCAGAGCGACGTCGGCCGGCACGATCTTGCGCTCGACATCATCTCCAACATCGGCGGACGCGAGGCGGTCCGGCTGCGCTCCGACATCTACTGGGCGTCGCGGCACTGGCGCGAGTCGGCCGAGCAGATCGAGCTCTATTACGGTGACCGCTGGCGCGATTTCAAACCGCTGAATTCCAGCGAGAAGAGCGACATCATCCGCGCGGTGGTGGGCTATGCGCTCGCCGAGGACGCCATCGGGTTGGCGCGCTTCCGCGAGAAATATGCGCCCCTGATGAGCGGGGAGGCAGACCGCTTCGCCTTCGAGACCGCGAGCAAGCCGGCCAACGGCAACAGCGCCGAATTCGCCGAGATCGCCAAGATGGCGGCGAGCGTCGACACGCTGGATGGCTTCCTGCGCGAGATGAGGGCGCGTTTCCCCGATATGACCGCACGCGCCCCGTTGCCGCCGGAGACGGCGAAGGGCGATCCGGTCGCAACCGGTTCCTTGCCCGAAATCGTCGGGCTGAGGCAGGTTCTGCCGGTCCGGCGGTAGGGCACGATCGCGCCACTTCTCATTGGAGGGCAGCCTAACGCGTGTAGCGGGATATCGAGAAGTTGTCGGCGGCGTATCATTGGAAGATGCGCGACGACTTGACCATATCAGTGAATGATACATATGGTCCATGATCAGGAGCTTCCGGGACAAGATCACCGAAGCTGTCTTCAACGGCGAGAACCCGAAGGGCTTTCCGGCCGATCTGGTCAAAGTCGCGCGCCGAAAATTACGCTACTTCAATGCCGCAGGCGATCTCGGTGACTTGAGGTCGCCTCCCGGCAATCGCCTCGAGGCTCTCGCCGGGGATCGCCGGGGGCAGCACTCGATCCGCATCAATGACCAATTCCGGGTGTGCTTCGTTTGGACGCCGGAGGGTCCGGCAGAAGTCGAAGTCGTGGACTACCACTAGAGGGACGCCGCAATGACCAAGAAGCTCAAGCCCATGCATCCCGGTGAAGTTCTGCGGGAGGAGTTCCTCGTCCCGCTCAAAATGTCGGCGGGCGCCCTTGCCAAGGTGTGCGGCTTGCCCCGAACCCGGATCGAACGGATCGCGAGCGAGCAGACCGGCATTACGGCCGATACGGCGCTGCGGCTTGGCAAGGCGCTCGGCACAACGGCCCAGCTTTGGCTCAATCTGCAGACCGATTACGATGTTCAAGTCGCAAAGCGCGATCTCGGCAAGATTCTCGATCGCATCGAGACCGTGAACAAGCCGAAGGCGGCCTGACCGGCGGAGTGAGGGCGCTTCCCCGATATGACCGCACGGGCGCCTTTGCCGCCGGAGACGGCGAAGGGCGATCCGGTTGCAACCGGTTCCTTGCCCGAAATCGTCGGGCTGAGGCAGGTTCTGCCGGTCCGCCGGTAGGGCGCTCGGTGCTCTCGACAGAGGCGCGGCAAACCGGCAAGTTACGCCGCGTCAATGCCGGGGAGATGTCATGAGCAAGCCGTTGAAGACCGAAGCCGAACTGATCGCGATGGCGCGCGCCGAACTGAAGGTGCACGCCGACTGCCCCGACGGCATCGTCATCTCCGTGCTGCGCGACGGCGACAGCTGGGAATTCCGCGCCAAGGCGGACGAGGCTACGGTCGCCAAGCCGGGCTATCCCGAATGCGTCGCCATGCTGGTGCAGATAGGGGACCATCTGAGCAAGCAGTACGATTTCAAGGGATAGGACACGGCTGATCCGATAGCCGAGGCCCGTCGACGCGGTTGATCGCCCAGCGCCGAAGCCTGTTTGTGATAATATGCAGATCCCCGGACACAAGGCCTTGCGGTGGCGCCGAACGGGAGGCCGTCGATGGATGTCAGACGAAGGATCCCTCATCCCGCGCTTCGGAGCATCGTTCGCTCGTTCGAGGAGCGACGCGTAACATTGGGCCCCGAAGGGCTGACGTGGCCGCTGACAGCGCGGCCCCACCAGATCATCGACATTTATCTGGGCGATCCATTCCGTCTCCGAATTGATGGAGGTCCCCTGCAGACGGCCCCCGAAACGGTCGTAGTCGGTCCGCAAGGGTCGCGTCGCATCCAGCTCTACATGTCAGGGGAAGTCCACATCTTCAACATTCTGCTTCAGCCGGCTGCGCTCAGTCGCCTCGTCGGCATTGACATGACGTCACTCGTCAATGAAGGCATCCCCGGCCGCGACGTTCTCGGCAAGCGCGCGGAGCTGCTGAGCGACGCCGTACGTTCAGCAGGGGACTTTGCCTCGCGGGTAGCCGCTGCAGAACGCTGGTTCGGGACGATGCAGGATGACAGTTCTGCTCACGATGGGATCGACTATACCTCCCGTCTTCTGCTGGGATCGCGCGGTCGCATCCGTATCGACCACCTTGTGAAGCAATCGGGCCTGAGCGCGCGCCATTTCCAGCGGCGGTTCACCACTCAAGTGGGTCTTTCTCCCAAACTTTACGCGCGTACGGTCAGGTTTGATGCAGCCTTGACGGCCCATCGCGACGAACCGACGAAACCGTGGACCGGCATTATTCACGAAGCTGGATATTTCGATCAGGCGCATTTCATCCGCGAATGCCACGCATTGGTCGGCGTCGGACCGAGTCATTTTGTCGGCGACTGGGATAACATTTTTTCCCCGGATGGCTGAAATATACAAGCGCGCCGGCTGAAGGCAGCTGTTTGCTATCCCGCCAAAGGACACGCGCGCCGATTTGCGCCGATCCGACACGCGCGACCGACGCGATTCAGCAAGGGAATTGTACTCAATGGCGGCAAGTGGCGGGACGACAACGCGGCAACGCATTCTGGCAGGTGTCGCGGCGATTTTGGCATCAGTCTCTTCGATCTGCGGCGACGCGGCGGCTGAAGACAAGCCCCCGATGTCCAAGGACATTGTCGTGACGTTGCTCGGTACGGGTGCGCCTCTGCCGAGTCCCGCGCGTTTCGGGCCGGCAACGTTGGTTCAAGCCGGCGGGCTAAATCTGCTTTTCGATGCCGGGCGGGGCGTTACGGTGCGTCTGTTTCAATTGGGCATGTCGTCCGGCAACGGCATCGATGCCGTATTTCTGACCCACTATCACTCAGACCATGTCGCAGGATTGCCTGATCTCTGGATGACGGGATACATGTTTGGACCGTTCGGATCTCGCGCCAAAGCAATGCGGCTGTGGGGGCCATCAGACGGGACGACCGCGCCGAGCGGAGCGGCGAAGATTGCCAAAGGCCTCGCCGAGGCGTTCTCCGATGACGTTCGCATCCGCCAAGCGGACGAACATATCCCTGCAGCTGCCACGCAGATCGAGGTGCGGGACTTTCACGGAGACCGCGTCGTGTTTGACGAAGCCGGCGTCAAGGTCACCGCGTTTGCGGTCGACCACGGCGACCTGATCAAGCCATCCGTGGGTTATCGGATCGACTACGGCGCAAGGTCGGTCACGATTTCAGGTGACACGAAGTTCGACGAAAACCTGATCACGCATGCGACGGGAACGGATCTCTTGATACACGAAGTCTTTGCGATGTCGCAGCAAATGGCAAGATTGCCGCAGCTCAAGCCGATCGCGGCTCATCACACATCGCCCGAGGAAGCCGGGACGGTTTTTTCGCGTGTGAAGCCGAAGCTCGCTGCCTATTCGCACATCGTGCTTCTCGGGACGGAGGTGCGTGAGCTCCTGTCACGGACACAAAGCACCTATCAGGGACCGCTGGAGGTTGGAGAAGACCTCATGCGTTTCACGATTGGCGACCGCGTGGTCGCCAAGAGATGGAACCCTGAACTTCGAAAATATCCCGACTAACTCACCTTCGCGGCGTCGGCCGCCTCACGCCGCCTTGCGGCCCCTGACCAGCAGCGCGAACACGACCGCGAGCCCCGAGGCCACGGTGTACATCATGAAGGCGTTGAGATAGCCGATCATGGTGGCCTGCCGTCCGATCTCCCTGGCGATCCGGGCAAGGCCCTGCACGGTGTCGAAATTCCATCCGCCCGTCACGTCTGGCATCG
The DNA here is from genome assembly GCF_016219575.1 of Bradyrhizobium sp. Taxonomy (GTDB): domain Bacteria; phylum Pseudomonadota; class Alphaproteobacteria; order Rhizobiales; family Xanthobacteraceae; genus Bradyrhizobium. The sequence goes on from NZ_JACRMG010000008.1 coordinate 27,844, forward strand.
CCAGCGCGCGGTTGTAGGGCGTGATCATCTCGGTCATGCGGCTGTAATTGGCGCCCGTGGTGCGCACGATCTCGGCGATCGACAGCGAGATGAAGAAGCTCGATCCGATGTTGCGCAGCAGATGGAAGATCGACGACGCCTCGGCGTAATGCTTTGCCTCCAGCGTGCCGAAGGCGACTACCGTGATCGGCACCCAGACGACGCCGACGGCGAAACCCTGGATCGCGCTGTTGATGACGAGAATCTCCATCGTCACGTTGAGATCGAAGGTCAGCATCCACAAGCCCGCGACGGTCTGCAGGCCGAAGCCGAAGGCCATGCTGATGCGTGGATCGATCCGGCTCATGAAGCCGGCGGTCATGAAGCCCACCAGCATGCCGACGCCGCGACTTCCGATCACCTGTCCGACCAGCATGTCGGGAAAGCCGGCCTGCTGCTGCAGGAGAGGGGGCAGCAGCACCATCGGCGTGAAATTCAGCATGCCGTAGATCGTCACCAGCGCAAGCCCGATGGCATAGTTGCGGTCCGACAGCAGTTTCAGGTTCACGAAGGGATGGCTGGCGCCCAGGCTGTGCACGAGGAATACGTAGAAGGCGATCGCCGCGACCAGGCATTCGACCACGATCTCGGTCGACTCGAACCAGTCGAGCCGGACGCCGCGGGCGAGCACGAGCTGAACCGCGGCAAGCGCCGTGGCGAGCGCGATGAAGCCGGTCCAGTCGAAGCGCACCTTGCTGAGCAGCTTGTCGGCCGGCAAGGTCAGGGCCATGCCGACGGTGGAGGCGATGCCGATCGGCACCAGCATGTAGAACGACCAGCGCCAGCTGTGCATCTCGGAAAGATAGCCGCCGAACACCGGGCCGAAGGCCGGCGCGACCGCCACCGCCATGCCGAAGATCGCCATCACCATCGTATGCTGGCGGCGCGGGAAGGTGTCGAACAGAATCGTCTGCGACAGCGGTATCACCGGCGCACCGGCACCGCCCTGCAGGATGCGCCACAGCACCAGCATTTCCAGCGACTGCGCCATCCCGCACAGCATGGTGGCGGCCGTGAAGCAGGCGATCGACCAGATCATCACCCGCTTGGTGCCGAAGCGCGAGACCAGCCAGCCCGTCATCGGCGTCACGACGGCGGTGGCGAGGATGTTGAACGTCATCACCCAGGCGATCTCGTCCTGGGTCGCCGACAGCGCGCCCTGCATTTGAGGCAGGATTGTTGACGTTGTCAGCAGCGCCGTGCCGTACAGCGAGGAGCCGAGAACGACCGTCGCCAGCGTCAGATAGCGCTGCGCCGGCGTCATGCCTGCGGCTGTTTCCTCTGTGGGACTCACAGAACTCAAGGCGTTTTTCCTTGATTGCCGGCCGGATAATAACCTAGCTTACCAATAATGATAACCTAGCTTACCAATAAGGGCGGAGACAACGGCCTCATGCCGAATACCGAGGAATATATCGGCGTCGTGATCTCCGACGTGGCCCGGCTGCTGCGGACGGAATTCGACCGCCGGGTGCGGCAGATGGGCATCACCCGCGCGCAATGGCTGGTCCTGACCCGCCTGCACCGTCGCCCGGGAGCCTCGCTGTCCGAACTCGCCGAAATGATGGAAGTGGAGAAGGCGACCGCCGGCCGCATGATCGACCGCCTGGTCGCCAATGGCTGGGTGGAACGCCGCACCGCGCGCGACGACCGCAGGGTCAAGCGGGTCTACCTCACCGACGATGCCGAGCGGGTGCACAAGCGCATCTGGCGCGTGGCCGAGGAGACGGTCGACGCAGCGCTTGCCGATCTCTCGGCGCGGGAAAGCAAGCTGCTGATGGACCTGCTGCAGCGCATCAAGACAACGCTGGTGTCGGCGGATGGAAATGATCCGGCGGCAAGTGCGGCGTCGAATGGCCGGAAGCGCGGGCTGAACGGCGCGAGCCGGCACAACGGCAGGGCTGCGCCATGAGCAAGCGGATGCAGCGGCTGGCGCTCATCGGCGTGCCCGTGCTGGTCATCGTCGGCGCGCTGATCTTCTGGCTGCAGGGCGGCCGCCACATGTCGACGGAAAATGCCTTCGTCAAGGCCGATATCGCCCAGATCGCCAGCGAAGTGCCGGGCCGTATCATGGAGCTTCGTGTTCGCGATCACACGGCCGTCTCGGCGGGCGACGTGTTGTTGCGCCTCGATCCCGCGACCTACCAGCTGGCGCTGGCGAAAGCGGAAGCGGAAGTCGATTCCGCGCGCGCCGCGGTCGAACAGATGAAGGCCAACCTGCGCGAGATTCGGGCCGAAGCTAAGGAGGCCGAGAACAAGCTGGAATATCTGCGGACCCAGGCAAGGCGCCAGCGCGAATTGTCCGGCCGCGGCGTGGCCTCGGTGGCGCAACTGGAACGGGTCACCAGCGAAGAGCAGGAAGGCGAGGATCGTCTGGCAGTCCTGCATCAGCGCATCGCGCGGGTGGAGGCGGCGCTCGGCGGCAAGCCGGACCGGCCGACCGATGCGTTCGCGGCCGTCCGCGAGAAGATGGCCTTGCGCGACCGCGCCGCGCTCGACCTCTCCTATACCGAGATCAAGGCGCCGAAGTCCGGCGTCGTCGTCAATTTCCGCCTGCAGCTCGGCGAGCAGGTCAAGCCGCAGACGCCGCTGTTCGCGCTGGTCACTGACCGCAGGCCGTGGCTGGAAGCCAACTTCAAGGAGACCGAGCTGACCCACGTCAAGGTGGGGCAGAAGGCCAAGGTCGTGCTCGACATGCATCCCGACGTCACCTGGGATGCCGTGGTCGAAAGCATCAGCCCTGCCACAGGCGCCGAATTCGCGGTGCTGCCGGCGCAAAACGCGTCCGGCAACTGGGTGAAGGTGGTGCAGCGGCTGCCGGTCCGCCTGCGGCTGATCGAGCAGCCGGGCGAGCCGGCCTTGCGCGCCGGCATGACCGCCTATGTCAGCATCGACACGCGGCGCACGCGGCAGCTCGCGAACCTGTTCGGCGGCGGCCCGGCGATTGCGGCGCATCCGGCCGCGGAAGGCGACAAGGGGAAGTAGGGCGTGAGGCTCTCAGCGGAATTGCAGGGTGGGCAAAGCGAAGCGTGCCCACCTTTCTTGCACCGCTCTAAAGAAGGTGGGCACGGCGCGTAGCGCCTTTGCCCACCCTACACGCTCTCAGCCCGCAATCGGCAGCTCCGTCGCGGGGTCGAAGAAGTGCAGCCGGCCGAGCTGCGCCGAGAGGCGGACCTGGTCGCCGGGGGCGACTTTGGTCTCGGCGGGCACGCGGGCGACGGTTAGGGCATCGCTGCCGACGCGTGTCTCCAGCAAGATTTCCGAGCCGAGCTGCTCGACGACTTCGACCCGGGCGTCGAAACCGGATCCGGGCGCGGCCTCGCCGAGCGCAAGATGCTCGGGCCGGACGCCCATGACGACCTGCCTGCCGTCATGCGGTTCGAGCGCGCGTGCACAGGCGGGAGTGACGGACAGCTCGATGCCCGAGGTCTCGACCGTCGTGGCGCCGGCCTGCCGGCGCACGGTGACGTCGACGAAGTTCATCGCGGGCGCGCCGATGAAGCCGGCGACGAACTTGTTGGCGGGCTTCTCATAGACCGCGAGCGGCGTGCCGATCTGCTGCACGCGGCCGTCGCGCATGATGACGACGCGGTCGCCAAGCGTCATCGCCTCGATCTGGTCGTGGGTGACGAACACCGACGTGGTCGGGATCTGCGCATGCAGGCGCTTGATCTCGATGCGCATCCTGGCGCGCAGCTTGGCGTCGAGATTCGACAGCGGCTCGTCGAACAGGAACACCTGCGGATTGCGCACGATGCAGCGGCCGAGGGCGACGCGCTGCTGCTGGCCGCCGGACAATTGCTTCGGCTTGCGCTGCAGCAGTTCGTGCAGGCCGAGAATGTCGGCGGCACGGCCGATCGCGACCTTGATCTCGGCTTCTGCCACGCGCTTGTTGCGCAGGCCGAAGGCGAGATTGTCGTAGACGCTCATGTGCTGGTAGAGCGCGTAATTCTGGAACACCATGGCGACGTCGCGGTCGCGCGGCGGCAGGTGGTTGACGAGCTTGCCGCCGATGCGGATGTCTCCGCTGGAGATGTCCTCCAGCCCCGCAATCATGCGCAGCGTCGTGGACTTGCCGCAGCCGGACGGGCCGACCAGCGCGACGAACTCCTTGTCGGCGATTTCGAGATCGACGTCCTTCACGGCGTGAAACAGCGACCCGTAATGCTTGTTGAGCTTGCTGAGGCTGATCGCTGCCATTCGTCACTTGACCTGCTGACCTGAATCGGGGAGCCCGCCGCGGGACGCGCGGCGGGTCTTCGCGTCTGTTACTGCGCCGCCTTGCTGACGAGCGGGGCGCCTTCGGCGAGCACCTTCGCAATGTCCTCGCGCTTGCCGGTGACGGCCTTGGTGACGGTGTCGTTGAAGGCCTTGTGCACGGCGGGCCATTGCGGGAAGTAATAGGCGCCGCGCACCTTGTCGGGCGAATCCAGCACCGCTTCCTTCAGCAGCTTCATGAAGGGATCCTGCGCGGCGATCTCCGGCCAGAACGACGTGTTCGGCGGCGGCGCACCGGTCGCCTTGAACATCTTGGTCTGGCCTTCCTTGTCGAGCATCATCGCTTCCAGCATCTGCTTGGCGAGCTTCTTGCGCTCTTCCGGAATCGATTTCGGGATCGCCCAGCCCCAGATGTCGTCCCAGCCGAACGGCTTCTGCCGGTCCGGTCCGAGCGGGAAGCGCGCGGCGGCGACCTTGCCGGCGATCTTCGACTTGTTGGGGTCGTTGAACGTGCCCCACCACAGCGTGTCGGCGACGGTGAACGCGGCATCGCCGGCCATGAAGATGGCATTGGCTTCGTTGCGGTCATAGGCGGGCATGCCGCGCGGCACGATCTTGTGGGTGTTGATCGCATCCCACCAGTACTCGACGTTCTTCTGCATGCAGGGCTCGGTCAGGCCCGACTTCCAGCCGGCGGCGGCGAGCTTCTTGTTGTCGCGCTCGTAGGCCGGCATCAGTACGTCGCAATTGTTGGCCCACATCGACCAGAACCAGCTGAACCAGGAGTGGTTCATCGACATGCCGGCGACATAGCCGAACTTCACCTTGCCGTCGGCCTGCAGCTTCTTGCTCAGGGTGACGAGCTCATCCAGCGTCTTCGGCACTTCCTCAGGCTTGACCAGGTCGGCGCGGTAGAAGAACACGCTGAAGGTCTGGCCCATCGGCACGACGGTGTTCTGGCCCTGCGCATTGGCGAACACGACCGGCGCCATGCTCCACTTGGAGGCATATTTGTTGGCGTCGACGTCGTCCATCGGCTCGAGCAGATGCGCCCAGGTCTGGCCCCAGTCGTCATTGTGCCAGATCACGTCGTACTGGTCGGAGTTGGAAGTCAGCGACGCCGTCATCTTCTCGACATAGACGCCGTAGGAGTTCGGTACCTTGACGATCTTGACGCCGTTCTTGGCGCCCCAGGTCTCGAACATGGCGATCGACAAGTCCTGGATCGGGCTCGGCTGGTAGCCGATCCGCAATTCCTTCACCTGCGCTTGTGCAGTCGTGACCAACATGGCGGCTGCCGCCGCCAACGTCCATCTTGCCATTGCCTGCATGGCTCAACTCCCTCGTTATCGTCGTTTGCTCGGTCTTCGTCTCTCTCTCTCTCTTGGTCAGATACGCAAACCCCGGATCACGTATTTCTGGCCGAACAGCGCGACCAGGAAGGCCGGCAGCAGCGCCATCACGGCGGTCGCCGCCATCAGGTTCCAGTGCAGTCCCATTTCGGTGACGAACTGCGCCATCACGACCGTGATCACGGGCACGCGGTTGCCGGTCAGGATCAGCGCGAACAGGAATTCGTTCCAGGTGAACAGCCAGCACAGCACAGCGAGCGCCGAGATCGCGGGCAGCGCGGAGGGGATGGCGACGCGGATGAAGGCGCCCCAGCGGCTGCAGCCGTCGATCATGGCGGCATATTCCATCGAGGGATCGATGCCGTCGAAAAAGCCCTTCATCAGCCACGAGAAGAAGCAGATGTGCACGGCGATGTGCGGCAGCAGCAGCCCGACATAGGTGTCGTAGATGCCCCAGCTCTGCACCACGAAGTAGAGCGGCAGCACCCAGGAGATATAGGGCACGCAGCGGAATACGTAGATGGTGCCGAACCAGATGCGCGACGCCGGTCCGGTGAAGCGCGACAGCATGTAGCCGCTCGACACCGTCACCAGCAGCGAAAAGACGGTCGCCAGCGTCGAGATCACGGCGCTGTTGATGAAGGCTTCGACGATGCGCTCTTGCCCCAGCACGTCCTTGAAATTGCCGAGGGTGAATTCGGTGCCGCGATGGACGTAGTAGACGCCGGATTCCGGCCGCAGCGAGGTGAGGATCAGCCACAGCACCGGAAAGGCGAAGGCAAAGCAGATCGCGGCAAGCGCGAGCGCAAGGAAAGTCCTGCGGCTCCAGTTCGGCAGGCCGGGCAAGAATTCGGGGCGCGTCACCATCGGCATGGACTTACGCCCTCGCGATGCGGTCGACGAGGCGGTACATCACCACGCCGAGCACGAGGATGATCAGCCCGCCGACGATGGCCGCCGCCGAGCCGCGGCCGAGATCGAGATTGAGGAAGGCGAGCACATAGGCATAGAGGCTGAACAACTCGGTCGAACGACCGGGGCCGCCGCCGGTCAGCGTCCAGACGATGTCGAAGGTGCGGAAGGCGTCGATGGCGCGGATCACCACGCAGACGACGATCACCGGCCGCAGCATCGGCAGCGTGAGATAGCGGAACACGCGCCAGGCCGAAGTGCCGTCGATGGCGGCGGCCTCGAAGGGTTCCCTGGGCAGGCTTTGCAAGCCGGCGAGCAGCAACAGCGTGAACCAGGGCGTCCACAGCCAGATGTCGGTCAGCACGATGATGGAAAAGGCGCTCCAGCGCTGCACCAGCCAGGGCTGGCCGTCGAGGCCGATTGCTTCCAGCACCACATTGGCAATGCCGAACTGGTCGTTGAAGATCCAGCGGATCATGATCGCGGCAACCACCGGCGCCACCATCAGCGGCACCAGCAGGATGGTCTGCACGATCTTTTGCGCGGGGAAGGGGCGGTTGAGCAGCAGCGCCAGGGCCAGCCCGGTCACCAGCGCGCCGAGCACGCTGACGACCATGAAGATGAAGGTGTTGGGCAGCACGACGTAGAGGAACGCCGGATCCGTGATCACGGAGTGATAATGCGCAAGGCCGACCCAGGTCTTCTTGGGATTGTAGAGCGCCCAGTCGCGAAAGCTGGCATTGGCGCCGATGACGATCGGCAGCACCTGGAACAGCAGCATCAGCAGCGCTGCCGGAGCGATGAGGAGCAGCATGAAGCGCTGCTGCTCGCCGAACATGGGACGTCGCGATGCCGACAAGCCCGTTACCCCGCAGTGCACTTTATTGTCAGCGAATGATCGCGATCATTCGCGTGCTTCATTGGTGCGTTGCCGCACATGCGCAATGTCAGGGGATTATGGGAGGGGCGTTCGATACTAGTCAATCCCGCCTTCCGGCGGGGGACGGCTGGCATCGCCGATGCAACTCCGGCTGGCAGCGATGGGCAGCCCCCGCCAGAGCAAAGCCGTCATCGCCACGCCAGCAGCACGATGACGAGCACGATCAGGCCCGCGGAAAGCAGCTTCCAGAACAGCAGCGGGTTGCGGTCGTAGAGCGCGGGCCTGTTGCTGGCTGCCGGCTTTGCCCACGTCGCGCCGTTTTCCAGTTCGTGGGCGAATTCGATGACGTCGCCGAAGCGCTGGGTGCGATCGACCGCGAGCGCCTTGCCGATCACGGCATCGAGCCACGCCGGCAGGTCGGGGCGGTAGCGCGACAGCGGCGCGGGCTTGCCGAAGCGCGGCCGCGAGAACGGCTCGATCTCGCCGAAGGGATAGGCGGCGGCGAACATGCGGTAGACCGTGACGCCGAGCGCAAAGAGATCGGAGAATTCGTCGCCGGCTTGGCCTGCGAACAGTTCGGGCGCCATGTAGCTCGCGGTGCCCGGGATGTCCTCGGCCGGAAAGTCCTCGAGCAGCGGCACGCGCGCCACGCCGAGATCGACCAGCCGCAGTCCGCCGTTCCCGAGCAGGATGACGTTGTCCGGCTTGATGTCGCGATGGATGATGCCGGCGCGGTGCAGCGTCGCCACCGCGCGCGAAAGTTTTGTGGCGATGCTCGTGCCTTCGGAGAGCGACAGCTGCGGCGGGCGCTTGAGGCGCTGCTCCAGCGTCTCGCCCTCGTAGAACGGCATCACCGAATAAAGCCTGGTCTGGCGCTCGTCCGGCACGTCGATGATCTCGCCGATCCACAGGCTGCGCACGCGCGCGGCAACCCAGGCTTCGCGGACGAAGGCGAGGCGGTAGGAGCCCTCGCTCGCCACGCGCGGATGCGGGAATTTCAGCACGACGTCCCGGCCCTGGCGGCGGTCGACTGCCTTGAACAAGCGGCTGTAGCGCCCGTCGGACAGCACGTCGCCGAGCGCAAAATCGTCGACCACGTCGCCGGTCGAGGGCAATTCCAGGATCGGCAGTGTGGCGATCGAATGGGTGAGCTCGTCGCGGTCGGCGGGCGGCAGGTCGAGCACGTCGAGCACCAGCGCCGTCATGTTGTCGCTGCTGCCGGCATCGAGCGCCGCATCGACCAAAGCGCGCGCGGAATCGTCCGGCGAGGTGCGCTCCCCGAGCAGGGCCTGCAGGCGGTGGTCGGAAAGCCAGCCGTGCACGCCGTCGCTGCAGATCAGGATGCGGTCGTGCTGCCGCAAGCCGATGGTCGTGTAGTCGAAGCGGGCGAAATCCTCGAAACCGATGGCGCGGTTGAGCGCATGGGCAAGGTCGCCGCGGCCGGCGATGTGGTCCTTGGTCAGCCGCTCCAGCCGGCCTTCGCTGAGGCGGTAGACCCGGGTGTCGCCGATGTGGATGACATGGCAGAGGCGGCGCGACAGGATCGCGGAGGAGAACGCGCAGCTCATGCCGGCGAGCTGCTCGTCGTTGTGGCCTTGCGCGTAAATCCAGCTGTTGGCGGCCTCCAGCGCGCGCGCGGCGCGGCGGCGCACGCCCATCGTCTCCGGCAGGGAATAATAGGCGTCGATGAAACAGCGCACCGCGATCTCGGCAGCCTCGCGCCCGCCGCGGTAGCCGCCGACGCCGTCGGCAACGGCGGCGACGACGTCGCGGTTGCTCAGCCTCGCCTGGCCGAGGCAGGCGCCGACATAATCTTCGTTGGCGGGGCGTTTGCCGGTCTCGCTGACGAAGCCGACGCGAACCCCGAGATTGCGCTGCGAACCGATCGTTATCTGCTGCAAGGCCTGTCCGGTCCCGGCGCGGGCGTCAGACCCGCGCTCCCGAGACCGCTCCCCATGTGGTGCGCCACCGGACCTTGACCATGGCAAGTCCGACGAAGCCAAGCAATGCCAGCACGGCGAAGAACAGGAAGCCCGCGCCGAATCCGCCGGTCCATCCCTTCGCAAGGCCGAGCGTCTGCGCCAGGAAGAAGCCGCCGATGCCGCCGGCGCAGCCGACGAGGCCCGTCATCAGGCCGATCTCGTTGCGGAAGCGCAGCGGGATGAGCTGGAACACGGCGCCGTTGCCCATGCCGAGCGCGAGCACGCCGATCGAGAACAGGAGCACCGAGACCCAGGCGATCTTCGGCATCGATGTGAGCGACCAGCCGCCCTGTACGGGCGAGGCCGGTCCCTCCGGCATGAAGGCGATGACGGCATAGGCCGCCACCACCACGGCAAACAGGATCGAGAGCGAGCGGATGCCGCCGATGCGGTCGGCGATGAAGCCGCCGACGGGCCGGAAGCCGGAGCCGAAGGCGACGATCAGCGCGACCAGGAGGCCGGCGGCGACGCCGGAGACGTGATACTGCACCGTGAAATACAGCGGCAGCGCGTTGGCGAGCCCGACGAAGCCGCCGAAGGTGATGAAGTAGAAGAAACAGAACCAGCGGCTGTCGGGGTCGCGCAGCAGCGCGCCATAGGCGGCAAGCGACACCGGCTTGCGTTCGCCCGGCGCGTCCTTGGCGGCGCCGATATAAAAGGCAAGGATGATGACCATCGGAACGAGCAGCGCGGCAAACACGGCCTGCCAACCCCAGGTCTCGGCGATGACGGGCGCGAGCAGCGTGTCGATGACCACGCCCATGTTGCCGGCACCTGCAATGCCCATGACGATGCCCTGATATTGCGGCGGATACCAGCGGCTCGCCTGCGGCAGCGCCACGGCAAAGGACGCCCCGCCGATGCCGAGCACGAGGCCGAACACGATGATCGCATCCTTGGTCGGAAGGCCGAAGTACCAGACCCAGGCGGTGGCGACGATGACGAGCGCTTGCGCGATGATGCCGGTGCGCTTGGCGCCGATCAGATCGGCGAGGATGCCCATGGGCACGCGCAGCACCGCGCCGGCCAGTACCGGGATCGCAACGAGGGTGAACTTCTCGTTGACGGCAAGATTCATGTCGCGCGCGATGTAGATCATCAGCGGACCGAGCGCGACCCAGGCCATGAAACTGATGTCGAAGTACAGGAACGCAGCCAGCAGCGTCGGCCAGTGGCCCGCCTTCTTGAACTCGGCAAACTTCATTGCAGGCAGCCTCGCGTCTTGGCCGCCACTATGCATGGCACAGTGAACAGCACAGATGGATCGATTTTGATGATTAGGAGAGTCGGCTCGTCTTTGAGGCGCTCTCGGTCGTGCAGAAGTTAGCAAGAGCCGTGCCACATCATTGAGCACTGTGCTTTTTCAATGGTCGCAAGGCGTTGCAGGCGGCATGCGATGCCCAAGGCGCACGCATTGCGCGGCGCATCGGCAAGTCGCGCCACTGAAATGCGCAGCGTGGTGCTTTTTTGAGCGCGGCATTGCGTGCGGAGCACGCGCAGCGCTCGCGCGGTTAATTTCGGTTAACGCGCAGGCGTGCGCGCAGACTGCACAAGAGATGGTCGGGCGGGGCGAAATTTTGTGCGGTGCTTCCAAAGGCGTTCCGGCAGTGATTCTACGGCTATTCTGCAAGATATTGATTTAACTGATAAAATTGTTGCCGCAGGACTGGCACGGCTTTTGAATATTTGGGTCCAGAGATCGTCACTGCCGACGCTCCCTTCGCCCGCGGACGGGCTTCACAACATCTGAATGCAACTCGTCACCGGTGCGACGACAGCGTCGTCGCGCGGAGCCGTCGGAATTTGAAAGGCAGACCATGCTCGAGAGACTAGCGAAGCAGAAACTGGTGGTGATCGGTAACGGCATGGCCGGCATCCGCACCGTCGAGACGCTGCTGGAGCGCGCGCCCGATCTCTACGAAATCACCGTGTTCGGCGCCGAGCCCTACGGCAACTACAACCGCATTCTGCTCTCGCCCGTGCTGGCCGGCGAGAAGACCGTCGACGACATCATGCTCAACACCGAGCAGTGGTACGAAGACAACGGCATCACGCTGCGCAAGGGCGAAACCATCACGATGATCGACCGCCGCTCCTGCGAGGTCGTCACGTCAGATGGTGCGCGCGTTCCCTACGACCGCCTGCTGATCGCCACCGGCTCCAACCCGATCGTGCTGCCGATCCCCGGCAACAAGCTGAAGGGCGTCATCGGCTTCCGCGACATCCAGGACGTCGAGCACATGGTTGCGGCCTCGACTTCCCGCCGCAACGCCGTGGTGATCGGTGGCGGCCTGCTCGGCCTCGAAGCCGCCAACGGCCTGATGAAGCGCGGCATGAACGTCACCGTCGTGCATCTGCTGGACACGCTGATGGAGCGCCAGCTCGATGCGGTGGCCGGTGGTCTCCTGCGCAAGTCGCTGGAAGAGCGCGGCCTGGTGTTCAAGATGCCGGCGCAGACCGAAGCGATCCTCGGCGAGGATCACGTCACCGGCGTGCGCTTCAAGGACGGCACCGAGCTGCCCGCCGACATTGTCGTGATGGCGGTCGGCATCAAGCCCAATATCGATCTGGCCAAGAAGGCGGGCCTCTATTGCGAGCGCGGCATCGTGGTCTCCGACACCATGCAGACCTATGACGGCCGCATCTATGCGGTCGGCGAATGCGTGCAGCACCGCCGCCAGTGCTACGGGCTGGTGGCGCCGCTGTTCGACCAGGCCAAGGTCTGCGCCAACCATCTCGCGATGAAGGGCTTTGCCACCTATGACGGCTCGGTCACGTCCACCAAGCTGAAGGTGACCGGCATCGACCTGTTCTCGGCCGGCGATTTCGCGCCCGGTCCGGACAAGGAGGAGATCGTGCTGCAGGACGCCAACCGCGGCGTCTACAAGCGCATCATCCTGAAAGACAAGAAGATCGTCGGCGCCGTGCTCTATGGCGACACCGTCGACGGCCCTTGGTATTTCCAGCATCTGCGCGACGGCACCGATGTCTCGGCGATGCGCGAGCGGCTGGTGTTCGGCGCCGCCAATCTCGGCGATGGCGGCCATGCCGGCCAGAATTCGGTCGCCGCCATGAGCGATGCCACGGAAATCTGCGGCTGCAACGGCGTCTGCAAGGGCACCATCGTCAAGGCGATCGCCGAGAAGAAGTTGTTCACGCTGGACGACGTGCGCGCCCATACCAAGGCGTCCTCGTCCTGCGGCTCCTGCACCGGCCTCGTCGAGCAGGTGCTGGCCTTCACCCTCGGCGGCGACTATTCCGCCGCGCCGAAGGTCAAGCCGCTCTGCAAATGCACCGATCACAGCCATGACGACGTCCGCCGCGTCATCGTCGAGCAGTCGCTGAAGACCATTCCCGAAGTCATGAAGTTCATGGAGTGGAAGACGCCGAACGGCTGCCACTCCTGCCGCCCGGCGCTGAACTACTATCTGCTCTCGACCTGGCCTGGCGAATACAAGGACGACCAGCAGTCGCGTTATATCAACGAGCGCGTCCATGCCAACATCCAGAAGGACGGCACGTACTCCGTGGTGCCGCGGATGTGGGGTGGGGTAACCACGCCGAACGAGCTTCGCGCCATTGCCGACGTCGCCGACAAGTTCAGCATTCCGACGGTGAAGGTCACCGGCGGCCAGCGCATCGACCTGCTCGGCGTCAAGAAGGAGGATTTGCCGGCGGTGTGGGCCGATCTCAACGACGCCGGCCTGGTCTCCGGCCACGCCTATGCCAAGGGCCTGCGCACGGTGAAAACCTGCGTCGGTTCCGAATGGTGCCGGTTCGGCACCCAGGATTCCACCGGGCTCGGCGTCAAGATCGAGAAGTTCATGTGGGGCTCGTGGACGCCGGCCAAGGTGAAGCTCGCCGTCTCCGGCTGCCCGCGCAACTGCGCGGAGGCGACCTGCAAGGACGTCGGCGTTGTCTGCGTCGACTCCGGCTACGAGATCCATTTCGCCGGCGCTGCCGGCCTGCATATCAAGGGCACCGAGTACCTCTGCAAGGTCGCGACCGAGGAGGAGACGATCGCGGTCATCGGCGCGCTGACCCAGCTCTACCGCGAGCAGGGCTGGTACCTGGAGCGCATGTACAAATGGTGCGACCGCGTCGGGCTCGATCAGATCCGCAAAGCCGTCGTCGACGATCTCGCCAACCGCAAGGCGCTTTATGACCGCTTTGCCTATTCGCAGCAATTCGCGCAGGACGACCCGTGGGCGGCACGTGCGCGACGCGGCGTCGACAGCAACGAGTTCAAGCCGATGGCCGAACTGGCCGAAATGGAGCCCGCATGAGCAACTGGATCGAAATCGGCGCACTGAAGGACATTCCGCGCCTCGGCTCGCGCGTGGTACGCACGGCAGGCGGCAACATCGCGGTGTTCCGCACCGAGAGTGACGAGGTGTTCGCGCTCGACGACCGCTGCCCGCACAAGGGCGGGCCGCTGTCGCAGGGCATCGTGCACAACAAGCGCGTGACCTGTCCGTTGCACAACTTCGTCATCGAGCTCGAAAGCGGCCAGGCGGTCGCACCCGACGAGGGCTGCACGCATTCCCATCCGGCCAAGGTGGAGAACGGCATCGTGTGGCTGTCGGTTCGCCAGACCGCTGCCGCCTGACCGGGTGAGGGGATATGCCGGTCAAGACCTCGTGCCCCTATTGCGGTGTCGGCTGCGGCGTGATCGCCGGCCGGGACAGGGAAGGCAACGTCAGCGTCACCGGCGATCCCACGCATCCCGCCAATTTCGGCCGGCTGTGCTCGAAAGGTTCGGCCCTGGCCGATACCGTCGATCTCGACGGGCGGTTGCTTGCGCCCGTCGTCGACGGGCAGGAGACGAGCTGGGATGCCGCGCTCGATCTGGTCGCGGAAGGCTTTGCCAGGACCATCCGCGAGCACGGACCGGATTCGGTTGCCTTCTACGTCTCCGGGCAGCTGCTGACCGAAGATTATTACGTCGTCAACAAGCTCGCGAAGGGTTTTGTCGGCACCGCCAATATCGACACCAATTCGCGGCTGTGCATGGCCTCCAGCGTCGCCGGCCACAAGCGGGCGTTCGGCAGCGACACGGTGCCGGGCTGTTATGAGGATCTGGAGCTGGCCGATCTCCTGATCCTGGTCGGCTCCAACGCGGCCTGGTGCCATCCCGTGCTGTACCAGCGCATGGTGGCGGCGAAGGAGAAGAATCCGGCCTGCCGCGTCGTGGTGATCGACCCGCGCCGCACCGCGACCTGCGAAGGCGCCGACCTGCATCTACCGCTGCGTCCCGGCAGCGATGCGGTGCTGTTCAACGGCCTGCTGGCGGCGCTGAAGCGCGCCAACGCCATCGACGGCACGTTCGTGCGCGCTTTCACCTCGGGCATGGACGCGGCCCTGGCTTCGGCCGGCGAGCAGACGGTGGCAGAGACTGCGGAGATATGCGGACTTGCCGAGGGCGCGGTCGAACGCTTCTTCGACTGGTTCATCAGGACCGAGCGCACGGTCACGCTCTATTCGCAGGGCATCAACCAGTCCTCCAGCGGCGTCGACAAGGTCAACGCCATCATCAACTGCCATCTCTTCACCGGCCGGATCGGCCATCCGGGCATGGGGCCGTTCTCGCTCACCGGCCAGCCCAACGCGATGGGCGGACGCGAGGTCGGCGGGCTCGCCAACCAGCTCGCCGCCCACATGGAAATCGACAACCCGGTTCACCGCGACATCGTGCAGCGCTTCTGGCAGTCGCCTGTTGTCGCCGCGAAGGCGGGGCTCAAGGCGGTCGACATGTTCGACGCGATCGCGGACGGCCGCATCAAGGCGGTCTGGATCATGTCGACCAATCCGCTGGTGAGCCTGCCCGATGCCGACCGCGCGCGCGCCGCGCTCGATGCCTGCGATCTCGTCGTGGTGTCGGATGCGCTGCGCTATACCGAGACCACGCGGCACGCCCGCGTGCTGCTGCCGGCGCTGACCTGGGGCGAGAAGGACGGCACCGTCACCAATTCCGAACGGCGCATCTCGCGCCAGCGTCCGTTCCTGCCGGCGCCCGGCGCGGCGCGCGCGGACTGGAAGATCATCTGCGACGTCGCGCAGCGGATGGGATTTTCCGGCTTCGATTACGCCAACGTCGCGGAGATCTTCCGCGAGCACGCCAGGCTCTCCGGCTTCGAGAACGAAGGCAGCCGCGACTTCGACATCTCGGCGCTCGCAACCATCCAGGACCGTGCCTATGACGCGCTGGCGCCCGTGCAGTGGCCGGTGACGCCTGAGTTTCCGACCGGTGCGCCGCGGCTGTTCGAAGCCGGCGGGTTCTTCACGCCGGACCGCCGTGCGCGCTTCGTGCCGGTCGCGCCGCGTGCGCCGAAGAATGCGACCAGCCGCGACTATCCGCTGGCGCTCAACACCGGCCGCATCCGCGACCACTGGCACACCATGACGCGCACTGCGCGGTCGCCGCGGCTGATGCTGCACACGTTCGAACCCTGCGCCGAATTCCATCCCGAGGACGCACGCCGCGAGGGACTCGACAATGGCG
Source organism: Bradyrhizobium sp. (assembly GCF_016219575.1). Lineage (GTDB taxonomy): Bacteria > Pseudomonadota > Alphaproteobacteria > Rhizobiales > Xanthobacteraceae > Bradyrhizobium. The sequence goes on from NZ_JACRMG010000008.1 coordinate 43,729, forward strand.
CGCTGGTGCGGTTGACGTCGGCATATGGCGCGATGGTGGCGCGCGTCGCCGTCATGCCGGAACAGCGGCGCGGCTGCGTGTTCGTGCCGATGCACTGGAGCGGCGAATATGCCGGCGAGGCGCGCATCAACGCGCTGGTCAATCCCGCTACCGATCCGATTTCCGGCCAGCCGGAACTGAAACACACGCCGGTGCGGGCCGAGCCATATTTGCCGAAATGGCATGTCTTCATCCTGAGCCGGCGGGAGATCGAGCCGCCGGCCGGCGGCTATTGGGTGCGCGGGCGGCTGGAGCGTTACTTCCGTATGGAACTCGCCTTCGACGAGCGGCCGGATAGCTGGCGCGACTGGGCGCGCGAGCAACTCGGTCTGGTCGAGGACGAGATCGAATGGATCGCCTATCGCGATCCCGGGGCAGGGCGTTATCGCTATGCCGCCGTCCGGAACGGCACGCTGGAGGGGTGCGTGTTCGTCGCGCCCGACCACAGGCTGGTCTCGCGCTCCTGGCTGTCGAGCCTGTTTGCGGAGGATCCGCTGTCGCCGGCGGCGCGGATGTCGCTGCTCGCGGGCCAGCCGAGCGATGCCCGCGAGGATATCGGGCCGGTCGTCTGTGCCTGCTTCGGCGTCGGCCGCAACCAGATCGCCACGGAAGCGCTCAAGGGTGCAGACTCTGTTGAAGCGATCGGCAAGCGGCTGAAGGCCGGAACCAATTGCGGCGCCTGCCGGCCTGAGATTGCGAAGCTGTTGCATGTCGGCGCGCGCGACGCGCAGCCCGCGTGAGCTTCACCGTGCGGCCACCAAGCCAAGCCGCGTCAGTCGCACTTGATCCCGGTCAACGCGGAATCTTCCAGATGGACAAACCGTCATTTGTCTCATGATGCGGCGGCGTGCAGTGTCTGCCGGCGCCGGAGGACCAGATGACGAAGCCAATTCTTCTGAAGCTGCACCGCTGGACCACGCTGATCTTTGCATTGCCGCTGCTTGCATTGATCGTAACCGGCACGATTCTCTCCTTCGAGCCGATGGCGCAGCATGCCGGCATCAAGCCACAATCCGTCGACGCGACGCGGGTTGTCGAACTCATCAAGCGCCATGATCCGGAAGGCAGGACGACGGGAATTTCGATCAACAGCGCAGAGCAGACCCTGACGCTTCGACGCGCCGGTACGCTGTCGATCGCAAGCGGGGAGCCGGTGGCTACGCCTTCGGCTGTGGCCGGGCTGTTCCTGTGGGCGCGTGTCACGCACGAAAAGCTGCTTGGGCAATCCTGGCTGGTGACATCATCGACGATCGCGCTGGTCGCAATCATGAGCATCGGCGTCCTGATGGGACTGCCGCGCCTGCGCAACACCCTGTCCGGCTGGCACAAGGGGGCGGCCTGGTTCACGCTTCCGCTCGTCCTGGCGAGCCCATTGACCGGCCTGTGCCTGGCATTCGGCCTGACCTTTCAGGGTGGCATGGCGCAGGGGAGCGGCCGGCCGATGCCGATGGTCGATGCGGTGCAGATCGTCGCAAATTCCCACGACCTCGCAAACGTTATGTCGATCCGCCTCCGGGGCAGAGGCACGATGGCGCGCATCTATGACGGCGGCGAGCTTCGCGCCTATGCGGTGACGCCTGACGGCACGAAAGCGCTGCCCCGCAACTGGCCACGACTGATCCATGAGGGAAACTGGTCGGCAACGATCGGCGGCACGCTCAATGTCGTCACGTCGGTTGCGCTCCTGACGTTACTGACCACGGGCCTCTGGATCTGGGCGCGGCGTAATTTGCGCCGCCGCACCCAACGCGGGCGCGATCCGGCCGGCAACGAAGCGTCGGTGAGCGCGGCGGTCTCCTGAGCCGCCGCCATCTGCCGCCGCGGTTGGCGCGGTTCCCTTATTGCTCGTCAATACGGTTCCACCTCCATCGCCCAGGCCGTTTGTTCATGGCCATGGGCGTAGGTGCGGTTGGTCTGCGCCGGATTGCGGTTGACCAGCGGCCGCATGTACATCGGGTGCGTAGCGCTGCGCACCTCGTGTTCGACGGTGAAGAGCCGCCTGCCGTCGGCGGGGTCGACGATGTCGCAAAAGCGGTACTGATACTGGTTGTCCTCGCGCGTGATCAGACCGCGCTCGAGCAGGCGCCGGTAAGGGCCGGAAAAATCAGCGATATAGATCTGCACGTGGTGGCCGTCGAAATCCGGGTGCGCCCGATCGGTCTCGCGGAATTGCAGATACTGCTCCTTCCCCACCTTCACCCGCGCGACGGTGCCATCGCCGTTCGCAACCGAAGCCGGTATGCCCATGACCTGCGGATAGAAGGCCGCAATGCCCTTCGCGGTCCCCGGCGGCACCTCGAATTCGACATGGGGAATGCCGAGCGCAATGGGTCCGAAGCGCGCGGCATCGGGCTCGTAGATGCGTAGCCGGTTGCCCCAGGGACAGGTCGCCTCGACATAATCGTTGTGCTCGCGGAATGCGAAGGCGGTGCCATCGAGCTTCGGCGCAACGGACGTCAGCCGGCCGAGCAGGGCCTTGCGGTCGGGGATGACCAGCGCGGTATGGCCGCGCAGCACCTGCGCCTTGCCGCTCGGCAGATGGAACTGGCTCCTGCCGACATTCACCCACATGTTGCTGTCGGACACCATCAGATAGGGATCACGGGTCAATCCGAGCCCGGCGATGTAGAACAGCGTGGCCGGCCGCTGGTCCGGCACCTGCACGTTGACGTGCTCGAGGTGGATGGAGTTGCCAAGGTCTTCTGCGGATCGGTCGAATGGCTGCGACATGACGCGGGCTCCAAATGAAGTCCACCGCATCTTAGTGAAGCGCGCAGCCTGATCCAGCCGTTCCGTGTGCCGGCGGGCCCCTACTTTGCATGGGGTTGTTTTCGCGATTTTATGTCCCAGGCCCTGGCGTCCGGTCTACCCGCCGCCGTAGCTCTGCACCAGGCTCCCGGCGACCAGCGACCAGCCGTCGACCAGCACGAAGAAGATCAGCTTGAACGGCAAGGACACCACGACCGGCGGCAGCATCATCATGCCCATCGACATCAGGACCGAGGCGACGACGAGGTCGATGATCAGGAAGGGCAGGAACAGCAGAAAGCCGATCTCGAAGGCGCGCTTGAGCTCCGAGATCATGAAGGCCGGCACCAGGATGCGCAGGGACATGTCTTCCGGCGTCGCGGGCGGCGCCTCGCCCGACATGTCCATGAACAGTTTCAGGTCCTTCTCGCGCACGTTCTTCTGCATGAAGATGCGCAGCGGGCCGGAAGCGCGCTGCAACGCGTCCTCGACGCCGATCTGGTTGGCGATCAGCGGCTTGATGCCGTCGTCATAGGACTTTTGCAGCACCGGCCCCATCACGAAGGCGGTGAGGAACATTGCGAGCGCAATGATGACCGAGTTCGGCGGCGCAGTCGCGGTGCCCAGCGCCGTGCGCAAGAGCGACAGCACCACCACGATGCGCGTGAACGACGTCATCATGATCAGGATGGAGGGGGCGACGGAAAGGATCGTCAGCAGCGCGATCAGCTGGATCGCGCGCTCGGTGACGCCGCCGCCACCCTGGCCGAAATTGATGCTGATATCCTGCGCGAGCGCCGGCTCGGCCAGCGATCCGGCGGCGACTATCAGAACAGGAAGGGAAAAAACTCTACGCGGAAGGGCCGCGATCCTCACGTAGAATTCTTTGGCCGTCCCAGCAGGGACGCCATCTCGTCTTCGAGATTTTCAAAGCTGGTCTTTTGCGGCGCCGGCGAGGGGGCCTCGCTGCGCGACGGCCGCGCGGGCGGCGCTTCCGGCTGCACGGGCGGGGCGACGTTGTCGCTTGCCGGCCGGCGCAGCGCCGCTTCGAGCCGCTGCGCCATTTCGGCGAGATTCTGGTCGGCCGAGGAAGCCGGCGGTGCAGGAGGCGGCGGCGGGGGTGGCGCGGCGGCGCGTTCGCGCACCGGCGCCTTGGGCGGCTCGGGCGAACGCGAGGGACGCGGCATCATGGGTTCGCTGCGCGACATCGGTTCGCTGCGCGGCATGGGTTCGCTGCGCGGCATGGGCGGTTCGCCACGCGGCATGCGCGGCGGCAGCGGTTCGGCGCGCGGCTCGCTGCGGCCCATCGCTTCGGGCGCGAAGCCGGCCAGCGGATCGGAAGGTCGCTCCATCGGCGGCGGGGGCGGCGGCACAGGCGCGCGGCGGCGGGCCTCGTCGGCAAAGGAGGGGCGCGGCGGACGCGGCGGCGGTTCGGGCATCTGCGGCTCGACATGCTCGAACATCTCGGTCCGGACCGGCTCGCCTTCCCAGGCGGTGTCGGGCAAGGGCGCGATTCGCGGCGGCGCTTCGCCGGCACCCGGGCGCTGCGGAATCTGGTCGCGCTGCGGCATGGCGCGGACGATGTTGGTCTCCACCACGATGTCGCTGGGACCGCCGATCATCAGCAGATGTTCGATATTGTCGCGGCGGACCAGCACGAGGCGGCGCCGGCCGTCGACGGCGGCGGCATCGATCACGGCGAGCCGCGGCATCCGTCCGCGGCCGGTGCTGGCGCCGAGGCGGTTGCTGGCAAATTGGCGGACGAGCCAGGCGGCGCCACCGATCAGCGCCAGGACGCCGACGAAGATGAGGAAACCTAACAGGTAGTTTGACGACATGGATGTCCCCGGCCAACTGGCCTTTCACAAGCTCCGGTCTCGACCGACGCGGACAACTAAAGCGAGCCGCACCGGGCAAAAGCAACGCCCGAGATCAGCCTTATTCCTTAATTCCCCACGGCAAAAACCTGCCGCCCGCTCAATTAATAGACCAAGAATCGCTTGAACCAAAACGACTTCTGATCCGCGTGCGCGCATTGCCCATTGCTGGTTAACGCAGCTTTCGTGGCGAAAATGCGCTTGCTTTGGTGCAACTCTGCGGAGTCAGGCGTTTTGCGCCCGCCTGCCGGCCGATTCTTAACCGGTTGTTAACCATAGCGGCGGCAAATTCTGCCTACCTCGGGCGTCCCGCCTTGGGGCAACGGGGGAGCGAGAGGCCGATGGCCATTAACGATTTGCCGATGCTCTCTGCGCTGCGCACCAAGATGCAGTGGCACCAGGAGCGGCAGCGGGTGCTCGCCGAGAACATCTCCAATTCCTCGACGCCGAACTTCCGGCCGCGCGACCTGGTCGAACCCCAGTTCGACCAGAAGGGCGGAAGCGTCGCCGGCACGGCGACACTGGCCATGGCGCGGACCAGCGCCAGCCACTTGGGCTCCTCCGATGCGGGGCCGAGCTTCAAGCATGACGGCGGCAAGAGCGGGTTCCTGACTCGGCCCGCCGGCAATGCCGTCAACCTCGAGGACCAGATGCTGAAGGTCTCCGCCAACCAGATGGACTATGCGGCGGCGACTTCGCTCTACAGCCGCAGCCTCGGCCTCATCAAGACCGCGATCGGCAAGCGCTGAGGCGCGGGGATAAAGGGAGCGCACCATGTCAAATGACGCCAGCGACTTCGCGAGATCGATGAGCATCGCCACGTCCGGCCTGCGCGCGCAGGCCGGCCGCATGCGCCTGATCTCGGAAAACATCGCCAACGCCGATTCGACGGCGCTGACATCGGGCGGCGAGCCGTACCGGCGCAAGATACCGAGCTTCACCTCCGCGCTCGACCGCTCGCTCGATGCCAAGACCGTGTCGCTCGGCCGGGTGCGCACCGACCAGACGGCGTTCCGCGTCAAGAACGAGCCGGGCAATCCGGCGGCGGATGCGGCCGGCAACGTCAAGTATCCCAACGTCAATCCGCTGGTCGAAATGACCGACATGCGCGAGGCGCAGCGATCCTACGAGGCGAACCTCAACATCATCAGCGCGACGCGCCGGATGATCCAGCGCACCCTCGACATCCTCAAGGCCTGAACAGGAAAGTTTGAAACATGGCTTCACCGACAGTTGCCGCCAACGCCTATGCCAGTCTCGCCAAGATCATCGACCAGTCCGGCGCCGGCGCCGCGAAGGGAGCCGAGACCGGCGGCGGTCCGTCCTTCAGCGCGCTGCTCAAGGACGCCATCGGCAGCGTCGTCGATGCCGGCAAGAAGTCCGACGCGCAGTCCATGGCGATGGTCTCCGGCAAGGCCAATGTGATGGACGTGGTGACGGCGGTGGCGGAAACCGACGTCGCGGTCTCCACCCTGGTCTCGGTGCGCGACCGCGTGATCCAGTCGTATGAAGACATCATGCGGATGCCGATCTGACGGAAACTGAGGAATGGCCGGTTCCGTCATTGCGAGCGAAGCGAAGCAATCCATGCTGCGGCTTGAAGGATGGATTGCTTCGTCGCTGTCGCTCCTCGCAATGACGATGCAGTTGATACGCGGATTGCGGAAGGAAGCTTGAAATGACCGGCCCCGAAACCCTCGACGTCGCGCGCGATGCGATCTGGACCATCGTGGTGGTGTCGTCGCCCTTGATGGTGGTCGGCCTCGTGGTCGGCGTCGTGGTGTCGCTGTTCCAGGCGCTGACCCAGATCCAGGAACAGACGCTGATCTACGTGCCGAAGATCCTCGCGATCTTCGTGACGCTCCTGCTGGCGCTGCCGTTCATGGCCGATTCCATGCACGGCCACATGATGCGGATATCGTCGCGAATCATCGGCGGATGATGCACTGTCCATGAGTCATGCGTGTCGACATCTCGGTCCTGCCCGCGCTCGCCGCGACCTTCATGCTGGTGTTTGCCCGCATCGGCGCGATGGTGATGCTGTTGCCGGGTTTCGGCGAGACCAATATCCCGACGCGTATCAAGCTCTCCATCGCGCTGCTGCTCACGCTGATCATCCTGCCGCTGCACCGCACGGCCTACCAGGTCGACATGAGTTCGCTGACGCCGCTCATGGTGCTGATGCTGCACGAGATCATCGTCGGCATCGTGCTGGGCGCGACCGCGCGCGTGACCTTGTCGGCGCTGCAGGTGGCGGGCTCGGTGATCGCGCAGCAACTGGGACTGGGCTTCGTTACCGCGATCGATCCGACGCAGGGCCAGCAAGGGCTTCTGATCGGCAACTTCCTCACCATCCTCGGGCTGACGCTGCTGTTTGCCACCGACAGCCATCACCTGGTCATTGCGGCGCTGAACGAGAGCTACCGCATCTTCTCGCCCGGCCAGGTCTTTCCGAGCGGCGACGTGGCTGCGCTGGCCACGCGCGCCTTTGCCGGGGCGTTCAAGATCGGCATGCAGCTCTCGGCGCCGTTCCTGGTGTTCGGTCTCGTCTTCAACATCGGTCTCGGCATTCTGGCGCGGCTGATGCCGCAGATGCAGGTCTATTTCGTCGGCGTTCCCCTGTCGATCCTCGCGGGCTTCCTCATCCTCGCCCTGGTGATATCGGCGCTGATGGGTGCCTTCCTCGATTACTTCACCGGCGTGATGCAGCAGCTCACGCCCGTCAGGTGAGGTGACCGATGGCGGAGGACGATACCGAACGCTCAGAGGACCCTACCCAAAAACGTCTCGAAGATGCGCTCGAGAAGGGCGACGTCGTCAAGAGCCAGGAAGTCAACACCTGGTTCATCATCGGCGGCGCGACGCTGGTGCTGACGACCTTCTCGGGATCGATGGGCGCCGGCATTCTCGCGCCGATGCGAAATCTGGTCGCCAATTCCTGGATGATCCGCACCGACGGGCCGGGGCTGCTGGCGCTGCTGGCGCACATCGAGTACGCGCTGATCGCCGCGATCGGTGTTCCCTTCCTGATGCTGATGCTGGCTGCCATCGCCGGCAACATGATCCAGCATCGCCTGGTGTGGTCGACCGAGTCACTCAAGCCGAAATTCAGCAAGATTTCGCCCGGCGCCGGCTTCAAGCGGATTTTCGGCAAGCAGGCGGTGGCCAATTTCGCCAAGGGGCTTTTCAAGCTGGTGGCGCTGGGCACGGTCATGACGCTGGTGCTGTGGCCGGAGCGCCATCGGCTGGAAGCCATGGTGTATTTCGATCCGGCCGCGCTGATGGGCGTGACCACGGGCCTGACCTTGCATCTGCTCGGTGCCGTCGTCGCCATGCTCGCGGCGGTCGCGGTCGCCGACTACTTCTTCCAGTACCGGCAGTGGTTCGAGCGGCAGAAGATGACGCTGCAGGAGATCAAGGAGGAGTACAAGCAGTCCGAAGGCGATCCGCACATCAAGGGCCGCCTCCGGCAATTGCGTCAGGAGCGGATGAAGAAGCGGATGATGGCCTCGGTTCCCAAGGCCAGCGTGGTCATCACCAACCCGACCCACTATTCGGTGGCGCTGGCCTACGACCGCGGCATGGCGGCGCCCGTCTGCGTCGCCAAGGGCGTCGACAATGTCGCGTTCAAGATCCGGGAAATCGCCAAGCAGCATGACATCCCGATCGTCGAGAACGTGCCGCTGGCCCGCTCGCTCTATGCCACCGTCGACATCGACGAGGAGATTCCGGTCGAGCACTATCATGCGGTGGCCGAGATCATCGGCTTCGTGATGCGGCTCAAGCGCGGCTTTTCCTCGCGGCCTTGAGGCGGGGTCGAGCTGATGTTTCTTCGAATCATCATCTCGATCTAACTTTTTGTTTGCGCATGATCTTTTCCGAAAACCGGCTCCCACTTTTCGGGATCATGCGCGTAGACGGTATTGTGCCGGTAAAACACCGAATAACTGCCTGACGGGCTTGCGTTTACCGGTCCGATTCAGGCACTCAATGAATCAGCGAAAAGCGCCAGGCCGTGTCTCTTTATATGTCCGCCGAGACCCATAACGAATCCCCGCCCGAGCCGGTTGCCGTCCATGAGCCGGCGCGGCGCGGCAGCATCATCTTGGTGCTGCTGGTGGCGGCTGCCCTGGTCGGGGTTGCGGTGGCCCTGATGACGCTCGGCCGCGTCAATGCCCAGCCTTATATCCTCGGCATCCTCGCGGTGCTCGCGATGGTCGGGTTGTTCAACCTGTTCGCCTTTGCCGCCGGGATCATCCGCTTCGCCGACCGCAACGCCGACAATCCCATCATCAGCCGCATCGCTGACCACGCCTATGACGGGCTCGCGGTCACCGATCCGCGCGGGCATGTGGTCTATTCCAATGCGGCCTATCTGACGCTAACGGGTGCCACCAGCCCGCAGGACGTCCGTCCCGTCGAGCGCGTCTTCATCGGCAATCCCGATGTGTCCGAGGCGGTTTTCCGGCTTCTCAAGGCTGCGCGTGAAGGAAAGCGCCAGCAGGAAGAGGTCCGCATTGCCGGCACCGACGGCGGACAGGGCCGCTGGTTGCGCATGCGGGTCCGTCCCCTCGGCGACGTCAAGCGCGCTGCGAGATATGCGGTATGGTCGATCGCGGACATCACCCGCGACCGCGAGCGGCAGGAGGACGTGTTCCAGGAATTGCAGCACGCCATCGAATATCTCGATCACGCGCCCTGCGGCTTCTTCTCGGTCAATCCCGCCGGCGAGATCGCCTATGTCAATGCGACGCTGGCGAACTGGCTCGATCACGACCTCGCGGAAATCGGCTCGGGCGGGTTGAAGCTCACCGACATCGTTTCCGGCGACGGTGCCTCGCTGCTCACCTCGATCGTGCCGGCGCCGGGGGAAGTAAAGACCGAGGTCTTCGACATCGATCTGCGCATGCGCAACGGCAAGACCATGCCGGTGCGGCTCTATCACAAGCTTGCCTTCGGCGCCGACGGCACGCCGGGCGCCTCGCGCACGCTGGTGATCAGCCGCGCCCGCGACGAGCATTCCGATCCGCAGCGCGCCGCCGAAGTGCAATTCATGCGCTTCTTCGACCACACGCCGATGGCGATCGCCACCGTCGACCGCGGCGGCACGGTGGTGCGCGCCAATGCGCGCTTCGCCAAGCTGGCGCAGAGCCTGGGCGGCGACGGCGCTGCCTCGAAATCGATCTTCCGTGCCGTCAACGCGCGCGACCGCGGGCTCTTGATCGCCGCGATCAACCAGGCCGCCGAAGGGCAGGGCGACATCGCTCCCGTCGAGGCGATGCTCGACGGCACGAGGGAGCGCTGGGGCCAGTTCTTCGTGACCTCGGTGGAGCGGGACGAGCGCGAGACCGAGGCTGCGATCGTCTACCTGCTGGAGACCACCGAGCGCCGCGCGCTGGAAAACCAGATCAACCAGTCGCAGAAGATGGAGATGGTCGGCCAGCTCGCCGGCGGCATCGCGCACGACTTCAACAACGTGCTCTCGGCCATCATGATGGCCAACGACTTCCTGCTCAACGCGCACAAGCCGACCGATCCGTCGTTCCAGGACATCATGCAGATCAAGCAGAACGCCACCCGCGCCGCGACGCTGGTACGGCAGCTGCTTGCGTTCTCGCGCCGCCAGACGCTGCGGCCGCAGGTGCTCGATCTCGGCGACGCGCTTTCCGACCTCACCATGCTGCTGCGCCGGCTGATCGGCGAGAAGGTCAAGCTCGACCTCGTGCACGGCCGCGACCTCTGGCCGGTCAAGGTCGACGTCTCCCAGTTCGAGCAGGTGATCGTCAACCTCGCGGTCAACGCGCGCGACGCCATGCCGGACGGCGGCACGCTGACGGTCAAGACCGGCAATGTCAGCGCCGATGAATCCGCGCAGCTCTCCTACAAGGGCATGCCCGTGGCGGATTACGTCCGCATCGACATGATGGACACCGGTACCGGCATTCCGCCCGATATCATCGAAAAGATCTTCGAGCCGTTCTTCTCGACCAAGGAAGTCGGCAAGGGCACCGGCCTTGGCCTCTCCACCGTGTACGGGATCGTCAAGCAGACCGGCGGCTTCGTCTATGTCGACTCCGAGGCCGGCAAGGGCACCGCGTTCCACATCTTCCTGCCGCGGCATCGCCCCGAGCTGGAAGCGCAGCCCGAACCGCAGGCAGCGAATGGCGCGGCGGCGGAGGCTGCAAAACCGAAGCCCGATCTCACGGGACAGGGCACCATCCTGCTGGTCGAGGATGAGGACGGCCTGCGCTCGCTCAATGCCCGGGGCCTGCGCTCGCGCGGCTACAGCGTGATCGAGGCGGCCAATGGCGTCGAGGCGATCGAGGCGCTGGCCGAGAAGGACGGCATGGTGGACCTCGTGGTCTCCGACGTGGTGATGCCGGAGATGGACGGCCCGACCATGCTGAAGGAGATGCGCGCCAAGAACCCGAACCTGAGGATCATCTTCGTGTCGGGCTATGCGGAAGACGCCTTTGAGAAGAGCCTGCCGGAAAACCAACAGTTCGCCTTCCTGCCAAAGCCCTTCACGCTGGCGCAACTGGTGGCGGCCGTTAAGGAGACGATGACGGCGTCGTAGGGCAGGCGGCGGCATCCGGGAAATACCGGATAATGCTGCGCAATTGTCGCATCCCCGCGACCGAGGGCCGCAGCCGCGGTTCCCTTTATTGGCTTCACTTTTAGGCAACCCTGCCCATCTTAAGGGCGCTTTCCCCATGCCGGGGAATCCAAAGGAAACTCCTATGAAATTCACCCAGCGTCCGCGCGGCTTGATCAAGGCGATCGCCGTCGTTCTTTCGTTGGCACTGCCCACCGTGATCGCAGCTTCCTACGCTGACGCCCGCGTCGGCGGCGGTTCCAGCTCGGGATCGCGTGGCTCAAAAACCTATTCCGCGCCTCCGTCCACGACCACGGCGCCGGGCACGGCGCAACCGATGAACCGCACCATGACCCAGCCGGGCAGCCCGAGCGCCCCGGCGGCGACCGGCGGCGGCTTCTTCAACAAGCCAGGCATGGGCATGCTCGGCGGTCTCGCCGCGGGCTTCCTCGGCGCCGGCCTGCTCGGCATGCTGTTCGGCGGCGGCCTGTTCTCCGGCCTCGGCGGCTTCGCCTCGATCCTCGGCCTGATCCTGCAGATCGGCCTGATCATCCTGGTGGTTCGGCTGGCGATGTCGTGGTGGCAGCGCCGCAACGCGCCGGCCTATGCCAGCACGGGCGCGCCTCCCGCACCCGCGCCGGCCCAGCAGGCCAACTATCGCAGCGCCATGGGCTTCGGCCTCGGCTCGAGCGCCCCGCCGCTCGAGATCAAGCCGGAGGACTATGAGGCGTTCGAGCGACTGCTCGGCGAAGTCCAGGCCGCCTGGTCGGACGAGGACGTCGGCAAGCTCGAGCGGCTGACGACCCCGGAAATGGCGTCCTACTTCGCCCGCGACCTCGCCGATAACAAGGCGCGCAACGCCCACAACAAGGTCAGCAACGTCAAGCTGTTGCAGGGCGACCTCGCGGAAGCCTGGCGCGAGGGCGATGCCGACTACGCCACGGTGGCGCTGCGCTTCGCGCTGGTCGACAAGACCTTCGACAACAATGGTCAGATGATTGCCGGCAGCGACCAGCCGGCCGAGGCCACCGAGGTCTGGACCTTCGTCCGGCACCGCGGCGGCAACTGGGAACTCTCGGCGATCCAGCAGACCAACTGATCGCAACACCGGAACAATGCAAAGCGCCGCGGCCGATGCCGCGGCGCTTTTGTTTTGCGCCCTCGCCGTTGTGTTGCGAAGGCGGAATAATGATGCCTGTGCCGGGTTGATCCGGTTGCAGTTCAACAAGAACAATGCGGAGGAACTCCATGCGTGTGTTCGCTAAACTCGTCTCGCCGGTCTGTTTCGCCCTCGCCATCGTCGCGGCGCCGCCGGTTTCGGCGCAATCGCCCGACACCAGTTTCTTCCTGACCAGCAACGGCCCCGGCAAGGGCGGCGATCTCGGCGGCATTGCCGGCGCCGACCGGCATTGCCAGTCGCTGGCGCAGGCCGCGGGCGCCGGCGGTAAGACGTGGCGCGCTTATCTCTCGACGCAGGCGGCCGACGGCCAGCCGGCAGTCAACGCCAAGGACCGCATCGGCAAGGGGCCGTGGCAGAACGCCAAGGGCGCCGTCGTTGCCAAGGACGTCGCCGACCTGCACAGCGCGGCCAACAATCTGACCAAGCAGACCGTGCTTTCCGAGAAGGGCGAAGTGATCAACGGCCGTGGCGATACGCCGAACCGGCACGACGTGTTGACGGGATCGCAGCCGGACGGCACGGCCTTTGCCGCTGGCGACGACCGCACGTGCAAGAACTGGACGAGCAGCACGCAGGGCGCGGCCATGGTCGGCCATTCCGACCGCATGGGCTTGCGCGATGACGACGCCTCGAAATCCTGGAACGCGTCGCACCCCTCGCGCGGGCCGGACGGCGGTTGCTCGCAGGCCGACCTCAAGAGCACCGGCGGAGACGGCCTGTTCTATTGCTTCGCGGCGAACTAACCGGCTGCCGCCAGCCGCGGCGCGTCGAACAGCATCGGTTCCTCCTCGCGCACGAAACGTCCGGCGGCGGCGATCGCCGCCGGCAGTTGCGCGAGGCTTTGCGGTTTTGCGAACAGATAGCCCTGACCCTTGGCGCAGCCTTCGCGGGCGAGGAATTGCCACTGCGCCTCGGTCTCGATGCCCTCGGCCAACACGGGAATGCCGAGGCTTGTGCCTAGCGCCAGCACCGTGCGCACGATGGCGGCGGCCGCGGCATCTTCCGGCAGGCGTTTCACGAATGATTGGTCGAGCTTGATCTTGTCGAACGGGAAGGCATGCAGCGTCGCCAGCGACGAATAGCCGGTGCCGAAATCGTCCATCGCCACCGAAATGCCCATCGATTTCAATTTGCGCAGGATGTGCAGGCCGCGGGTCTGGTCCGACATCACGGTGGATTCCGTCACTTCCACCTCGAGCCGCTTCGGCGACAGGCCGGTTTCGAGCAGGATGGCGTGGATGGTTTCGGCGAGATCGTCGCGCTCGAATTGCAGCGGCGACAGGTTGACGGCGACGGTGCCTGGAATCCTGCCCTCGGCGGCGTCGCGGCAGGCGCTGCGCAGCGCCCATTCGCCCATGCCCGATATGGCCTCGGTCTCCTCGGCGAGCGGAATGAATTCGGCCGGCGAGATCATGCCGCGCTTCGGATGATGCCAGCGCATCAGCGCCTCGGCGCCGCAGATTCTTCCGTCGTGCAGCGAGGTCTGCAGCTGGTAATGCAGCAGCAGCTCGCCGCGCTCGGTTGCGCCCTGCAGGTCGCGTGCCAGCGCGCGGCGGGCGCGGGCCTTGTCGTCCATCTGCTGATGATAGCGCGTGATCAGCCCGCGCTGCCTGCTCTTGCCGCGATACATGGCGAGCTTGGCGTTGCTCAGCGCATGGTCGCGCTCGGGCGTGTCGGTCGGGAAGATCGAGTAGCCGATCGAGGCGGTGAGGGTGACCGCCTGCTCCTGCACCATGAAGGGTGTTGCGAACACCGCCGCGATGCGCTCGGCAAAGGCTTGTGCGTCCTGCGGATGGTTGCCCGACATCTGCAGGCCCAGAAATTCGTCGCCGCTCTGTCGCGCCAGAAATTCGCCCGTCGCCAGCACGCCGCGCATCCGGTGCGCCGCCTCGATCAACAGCAGGTCGCCGGCGGCGTGGCCGAACAAATCGTTGACGTCCTTGAAGCCGTCGATGTCGATGGAAAACGCGGCGAGCTTGTGCGCCTTCTCGTGCGCTTCCGCGGCATCGAAGGCGAGCCGCTCGTTGAAGGCAATGCGGTTCGGCAGGCCGGTCATGCCGTCGTTGAAGGAGAGCTGGTGGATGCGGTCGGCGGATTCCGTGCGCGAGCGCAGGTCGATGACATAGGTGGAAAAGCCCGAGCCCATCACCAGCAGCACCGCGCCGACCACGGCAATGGCGAGCGTCGGCGCCGGGATCAGCCAGGACGGCAACGTCGCCGCGGCGTCCGGCGTGACGGTGGCGGAGGCGATCATTGTGTAGTGCAGGGTGCACACCATGAAGGCGAGCACGATCGCCGCGCCATGGCGGCACCAGCGCGTCACCGGGCGATTGGCGCGGTTGACGGCGAGCGCGCTGAGGCCAAGGCCGAACAGGAAGGTGAGGACAAGGCCGTAGGCGTTCCAGCTGACGGTGCCCGCGACATGCCAACCCCTTGCCGCGACGAAATGCATGGCGAGGATGCCGACGCCCATGACGAGGCCGCCGGCTTCCGGCGCCAGCGTGAAATGCCGGCTGCCGATCTCGAACCCGATCAGGCAGGAGACGATAGCGATGACCAGCATGACGCCGGTGGCGACCGGCTCGAAGCCGCTGGCAAGCTGCGGGTCGAGTGCGAGAATGGAGATGAAGGTTGCGGCCCACAGCGCCGCACCAGTGCCGACGGAGGCCATGAACAGCCAGCCGGCCCGGGTGGTCCCCTCGGTGGCGCGGGCGCGGGCGAAATGGCGCATGCCGACCCAGGTGCCGAACAGGCAGACGGCACCGGCCAGCACCACCAGCAGCTGGTGATAGATGAAGGCGTAAGTGGCGGCCTCACGCATGACACGCTTCCCCCTGGTCGGGGAAAGCTACGCGGGCGCGGTTAATCGGTTGTGCGGTGGGGTGGATACAAGCTGAAATAATGCCGCCCCTTTGCCAGTTAGCGTTGAAATTGATTGAATGCGGCCAGGGAACCGCAAAGGAACCGGCGGCCTCGGCTGCGCCTGTTGTCGGTTTGTTAACGCTGTGAAAGCGGGAAGACGCCCATGAAATATGCGCTCTATTACTGGCCGATGATCCAGGGACGCGGCGAATATGTCCGGCTTGCGCTGGAAGATGCCGGGGCCGCCTATGACGACGCCGCCCGCCACGGCGGCGGCATGTCGGCGATGATGCGGATGATGGAGGCGAAGAAGGGCACGCCGCCCTTTGCGCCGCCGTTCCTGAAGGCTGGAAAGCTCGTGATCGCGCAGACCGCGAACATCCTGCTCTATCTCGGCAGCCGCCACGGACTGGCGCCGAAGGCGGAAGCCGGCAAACTGTGGCTGCACCAGCTTCAGCTCACCGTTGCCGACTTCGTGCTGGAGATACATGACACCCATCATCCGCTCGGCCCCTCGCTCTACTACGAGGATCAGCGGGCGCCGGCGAAGAAGCGAACGGAAGAATTCTGGAAGGAGCGGGTGCCGAAATATCTCGGCTATTTCGAGGGCCTGATGGAGCAGGGCGGCAGTGCCTACATCACCGGGCGCAGGGCGAGCTATGTCGACCTCTCGCTGTTCCAGCTCGTCGCCGGACTGCGCTATGCCTTCCCCAGGCGGATGAAGGCGTTCGAGCGCGAGGTGCCGCGCCTGGTCGAACTGCACGACCGCGTCGCGGCACGGCCGAACATCAAGGCCTATCTCGCCAGCGACCGCCGCATTCCCTTCAACGAGCAGGGGATCTTCCGCAGGTACAAGGAGCTGGATGGGTAATCGCTGTCATTCCGGGGCACGCGAAGCGTGAACCCGGAATCTCGAGGTTCCGGGTTCGATGCTGCGCATCGCCCGGAACGACGTTGATGAATCACCTGCTTCGCCCATCCACCAGCGTCATCTTGATCTTGGACAGATCGACGCTGTCGAAGCAGCTGACGTTCACCGCCACCACCTCGGTTCCGTCGGGCTTGGTGCCGCGCGCGAACACCTCGACGCCGCAGTCCAGGCAGAGCTGGTGACGGATGGCGTGCTTGTTGAAGAGATATTCCTTCAAATTCTCCTCGCCGGCGCGGAGCTGGAAGCTCTTGGGCGGGATGAAGGTGAAGTGCAGGCCCTTCTTGGTGCAGATCGAGCAGTTGCAGGCGGTGACCATGGCGAGATCGCTGGTGCATTCGAACCGCACCTGCCCGCAATGGCATCCCCCGGTAAACGTCTTGCTGTCGGCCATCGCTTCTCCTCACCGTAATCCCGGCACCGGACGATAGCGCACCTGCGTCGTGTCGTCAGTATGGCAGAGCGGTCACTCGTCCTTGCCGCGGGTGATGGCGATCCAGGCCTCGGTCTTGTTGCGCTGGCATTCCATGTTGAGGCGGCGGAAGCGCATGGTGACCTTGTCGCCGCGCAGCAGGCCCATGCGCTTGAGGCAGCGCGAGGAGCCGGTCATGGCATCGTCCTTGGGAATGGAGAATACGGCCGCGGCCATGGCGCCCACCAGGGCGAAGAATTCCGGCTTCGGCTTGCGGTCGCCCTTGGCGTAGAGCTCGATGGCGAACTTGTCGCCGCGGCAGGCCACCGACAGTTCCTTGGCCTGCGGGTGCGTCATGTAGACGGTGTTGGCGGCCTTGAAGTTGACCTTCAGCTTGTCGATCAGGTTGGCCAGCTGCTTGGCGCTGTCGTCGCAGCGGTCGGCGCGGGCGGGGGAGGTGGCGAATGCGGCGAACAAGGCAATGGCCGCGGCAAGGAAGATCGATCGGCGAAACGGTCGTCGTGATGTCATGTGCAATTGCCCCTTTGGGCCTATTGAAGCGTGGGAAAAGGGTGGGCGCAAGGCAGGCTTCTCTAGCGCGGAAACCGACGAAAGTAACGGTCCACGAATGGCCGCCTTGCCATTGAAAACCTTCCCTTTGGCCGAAAAGTGCTTAGAACGGCTCTATCTCCGGGCCAGCCGCCGCGGCCGCCCCGGTCCCAAAACCCCGAGAACTCGCCATGAACGCCCCGACCGCCTTTCCCGATCAGCAAAAGCCCGTACCGCCGTACAAGCACACCCCTTTGTTCCCGCTGGGCAAGGACGAGACGCCCTACAAGAAGGTGACGAGCGAGGGCGTGCGGGTCGAGAAGGTGCTGGGCCGCGACATGGTGGTGGTCTCGCGCGAGGCGCTGCGGGCGCTGTCGGAAGCGGCCTTCGGCGAGATCAATCATTATCTGCGGCCGGGGCATCTAAAGCAGCTCCGCGCCATCCTCGACGACAAGGAGGCCAGCGACAACGACAAGTTCGTCGCCTTCGACTTCCTGAAGAACGCCAATATCGCGGCCGGCGGCGTGCTGCCGATGTGCCAGGACACCGGCACCGCGATCATCATGGGCAAGAAGGGCTGCAACGTCATCACCGACGGCGACGACGAGGCCGCGCTGTCGCAAGGCGCCCGCGACGCCTATCTGCGTCGTAACCTGCGCTACTCGCAGGTAGCGCCGCTGTCGATGTACGAGGAGAAGAACACCGCCAACAACATGCCGGCGCAATGCGAGATCTACGCCGAGGGTGACGACGCCTACAAGTTCATGTTCATGGCCAAGGGCGGCGGGTCCGCCAACAAGAGCTTTCTCTATCAGGCGACGCCGTCGGTGCTGACCAAGGATCGCCTGCTCGCCTTCCTGAAGGAGAAGGTGCTGACGCTGGGCACTGCCGCGTGTCCGCCCTATCACCTCGCGATCGTGATCGGCGGCACTTCGGCCGAACTGTGCATGAAGACGGTGAAGCTTGCTTCCGCACGCTACCTCGACGCGCTGCCGACCCAGGGCTCCGCAGATGGCAACGCTTTCCGCGATCTCGAGATGGAGCAAGAAATCTTGAAGATGACGCAAAGCCTCGGTGTGGGCGCGCAGTTCGGCGGAAAATACTTCTGCCACGACGTGCGCGTGATCCGCATGCCGCGCCACGGTGCCTCGTTGCCGATCGGGCTCGGGGTGTCCTGTTCGGCAGACCGCCAGGTGCTCGGCAAGATCACCAGGGACGGCGTCTATCTCGAGGAGCTCGAGCACAACCCGGCGCAATACCTGCCGGCGGTGGAGCAGACGCTGGGCGGCGATGTCGTCAAGATCGACCTCAACAAGCCGATGCAGGAAATCCTGGCGACGCTGTCGAAATATCCGATCAAGACGCGGGTCTCGATGACCGGCACCATGGTCGTGGCGCGCGACTCCGCGCATTCCAAGCTGCGCGAGCGGCTGGAGAAGGGCGAGCCGCTGCCGGATTATTTCAAGAACCACCCGGTCTATTACGCGGGTCCCGCCAAGACGCCGGAAGGTTATGCTTCGGGTGCGTTCGGCCCGACCACGGCGGGGCGCATGGATTCCTTCGTCGATCAGTTCCAGGCCGCCGGCGGCTCGATGGTGATGGTGGCCAAGGGCAACCGCGCGCCCGCGGTGCGCGAGGCCTGCAAGAAATATGGCGGCTTCTATCTCGGCTCGATCGGCGGAGCCGCGGCCAATCTCGCCGAGCACTGCATCAAGAAGGTCGAGGTGGTGGAATATCCCGAGCTCGGCATGGAAGCGATCTGGCGCATCGAGGTGGTGGATTTCCCGGCCTTCATCATCGTCGACGACAAGGGCAACGACTTCTTTAGGGAATTGAACCTGGGCTAATCCTGCAGCGGCGTAAGCGCTCCAACTCCTCATCCTGAGGAGCCCGCAGAGCGGGCGTCTCGAAGGATGCAGGCCAAAGGCGGGCCTCATGGTTCGAGACGCGCTTCGCGCTCCTCACCATGAGGGGCCAGTGACTCAGTGGGGCTAGGTCGCCCTTCAATCCGGAACGAGGGCAGCATGGTCGAGTGGTTCGAGGACCTGAAGGTCGGCATGCGCTTCAGGAGCGAGGCGGTGACGGTGTCGAAGGACGACATCTTCCGCTTTGCCCGGGAATACGACCCGCAGCCGTTTCATCTCGACGAGGAGGCGGCGAAGAAGTCCATCCTCGGAGGCCTCGCCGCATCGGGATGGCACACGGCGGCGATCGCCATGCGGCTTGCCGCAAGCTGCAAGCCGTTCGGGCCGCATCCGCTGTTCGGCGCCGGCGTCGACGAACTGCGCTGGCTGAAGCCGGTGCGGCCCGGCGACGCCATTCATCTCGAAGGGGAGCTGGTGGAACTGGTGCCATCGCGCTCGAAGCCGCACGGCGTCGCCCGAGTGAAATGGACCGCCTATAACCAGAACGGCGAGGCGGTCTACACCTTCAATCCGATCGCGATCGTGCCCAGCCGGCCGAAATGAAATGGCCGGGCAGAGCCCGGCCGCCAATGCCTCGTCATGGCCGGGCCCGTCCCGGCCATCCACGTCTTTGTAGTGCTTTAAGGGAAAGTAAGACGTGGATCACCGGGTCAAGCCCGGTGATGACGCCTTGGGATGTGGCGCGTGCGCGCTTACGCCCGCGATCCCGTGAAGGGGAAGCTGCCCATCGGGCCGATGCTGGCTTCGCCCGACATGGTGTCGCCGGAGACCTTGCCGCTGAAGGCCAGCGTCAGCGGCATCGGGTTGGTGATGGACACCTTCCAGGCGACGTCGTCGCCGTTCGCCGTGCCCTCGAAAATCTCGGTCGAGTTGCCGTCGGCGCCCTGGGTGCCGTTGAGCGCGCCGCCCGACGTCTTGACGGTGAGCGTCGTCTTGCGCTCGCCCATCGGCGTCGAGAGGGTGATGTTCCAGTTTCCGTCCACGGCCATTAAGGTCTCCCGAATTTGTGTTCCAGTTGCGCGGTTATATCCTATCACATCGCGCAGCCCAACGGTCTTTGACGCGATTTGTTGACGCGTCAATTCGATACGCCGTGAATCAAGCGCGGGCGGCAGCGCGCAGGCGGCTGCCGACCAAGAGGCGGAAGGCGACATACTGGATCGCGAATGCGGCGAGCTTGGCCCCGACCAGCACCACCGTCACATAGAAGGTCCACAGCTTCATGTCGCCGGTCATGGCGACGCCGACGGTGCCGGCGGCGAGCATGAAGCACAGTCCCGCCCAGGCGTAGCCCGCGAAGGTGACGTATTCCGGAATGGTCTCGCTGACGATCGGCGGCATGTAGCGCAGCATCCAGCCGCGCTTGAGCATGATGAGGCCGATCGCGGCGTGACCGATTGCGGGTTTCGCCAGCACGAAGCGCGGGTCATGGGTGAGCAGGGTGGCGCCGCCGAGCACGATCACCAGGCCAAGGCTGGCCCAGGTCATGTAACCCAGCGTCTGGCCCTTGATGCGCGACCAGATCACCTGGCCGATGGCGCCGACGATGGCGACGGCTGTCGCCAGGATCACGTTGTCGGTGGCGAGATAGATCACCAGGAAGACGATGGTGGAGAGGAAGTCGGAGCCGAGCCGGCGGAATACGTCTTTCATCGTGTGTTTCCCTACACCCTGATTTTTCGAGGCCCGCGTCGAGGCGGGCTGGATAGGCGGTCCGGGCCGGGAAAGCAATCCGGCACGGTCTCGTCGTCACTGCGAGCGGGGCAGCGCACCGGGCGGCGGCGTGCCGTACTTCGCCCGGAGATGCTGCGGGTACCAGTTGGTGAAGTAGATCGCGCAGTTGCGGGCGGCAAAGGCAACCAGCAGCCCGCCCCAGAACGGCAGCCACGGCACGTAGATCATCGCAGCGTTGCCGATCATCATCAGGGCCATGGCCGCGGCCCACGCCGCCGTGATTACATAGTTGGAGCGGATGAAGCCGGGCAGCTTTGCCGTCTCGGCGTCGGCAGCTTCCAGCGCATATTGCAGCGTGAAGGGGTAGCGGATCAGGATCGAGAACAGCGACACCAGGAAAATGCCGGTATCGACTGCAAAGCGCACGGCGGACGCGCTCAGGGCGGGATCGACCAGCGTGACGTAGAGGCCGGTGGCGCCAAAAGTGAGAACCGAGCCGGTGCCGAGGATCTTGATCGAGCGGCCGCGGCAGATATCGAAGCCGATCACCGCAACGCAGATCGCGGCGGACACGAACAGGCTGATTGCGGCCGAGGTCACCAGCATCAGCAGGGCGAACGCGCCGTAGGGGGCGAGGATCAGGAAGACCGTCATGGCAGCCTCTCAAGGCAATCTTTACACCGTAAAGATACATTATGGACACGAAGGGAAATCGTCAAGCGAAATCTTTACACTGTCAAAATAAGATGATCGAATGCAGAAAAGCGATAGTCTTGCAATGAGTTGCAGAAGGGAGTTCAGAACGGCCAGAAGCGCGACACGCTGGCGACCCCTGCGGAAACCAGAACGGCGATGGTCAGCAGGATGCCGCAGACCCGGCCGGCGTTGAACTGCCAGGTGCCCGGCCGCGCATACATGCCGAGCGGATGCAGCAGCCGGGTGAGCAGCAGCCCGCCCATCAGGAGGTGCACGCGGCCCGCCGGCATGCCGGACATTTCCAGCAAGGCAATTAGCAGGGCGATGATCGGCACATATTCGATGAAGTTCGCATGCACGCGGATCGCGCTGCGCAGTTGCCTGTTGTCGGCATCGCCGAACAGCACGCGATTGTTCCGGCGCAACCGCGCCACCTGCAAGGCGAGCACGGCGTAGATGAGGGCGAGGATCGCGAGATAGAAGGCGGTGACGGACGGCGCGTGCATGGTGTGCTCCCCTCAATGCGTCATCGGTTCAGCGATGCGCGCAGCATTGCCCCTTCTCCCCTTGTGGGAGAAGGTGGCAGCCGAAGGCTGCCGGATGAGGGGTCTCGATCCACGCGAGAATCTTTCCGCTGAGCTAACCCCTCACCCAAGCGCACTTGCGGCTGATGTCCTTCTTGCCCTCTCCCACAAGGGGAAAGGGCGCAATAACGGGCGGCTGTGGATGAGCGTCAGATCGCGCCGACCCAGTTGCCATGGAAACCGTCGGGCACGCGGTGGCCGAGATGCACCAGCGCCGCGGGGCCGCTCTCGACATCCTGTGCGTTGAACACCGCAAGGTCGCTGCGGTTCTCTCGCGCGCGCCAGACCACCGCGAGCAGCCAGCCGTCGCCCTCGGCCGCATCCTTGCCGCGCTCGACGAAGACCGGCTCGGAGAGGGTATCGCCGGCCGGCAGCAGGTAGTTGCCGAGCCGTTTGCCCCTGCCGTCGACATGGACGATGCCCGACAGCGCACCGAACATCGGCAGATCCGGATTGGCGCAGGCGTACCAGCCGTGCCTGGTCGTCAATCCGGCACGGCGATCGTCGACGCGCGGGAATTCGCCGGTCAGGCCATCGTCAAGATAGGTTTGCGTGAAGCGGTCGGTATTGCCGGCGAGGTCGAAGGTCCAGCGGCAATAGCGGGCGCGCGACTTTACCGGGTCCGTCGGCGTGCCGTCGGGATGGTTGAACAGCGGCGCCTCCTCGTACTGCATGACATCGGCGATGATGCGGTTGCCTTCTTCCCAGGCGTTCATGATGTGGAAGACGTAGCAGGTCTCGGCGCGGAACCAGACGATGTCCTTGGCCGCCCCGTTTCGCTTCATCACGCCGACATAGGCGCCTTTCTCGGGCTCCCAGGCGTAAGGCGCCTTGCCGCGCATGGCGCGCTCCATGCTGCCGGTGATGGGCAGGATCGGGAACAGCATGTGGTTCTCGGTGACGATGAAGTCGTGCACCATGCTGGCATAGGGCGCGTCGAACCGGTCGAAGCGCGTGACCGTACCGGCAGAGGAAACCGAGCCGAAGGACAGCGTCGGCGTCAGCGGGCCGGCGGCGTTGTAGCCGAAGAACACCATCTCGCCGGTGACCGGATCGATCTTGGGATGCGCGGTGAAGGAGCCCTGGATGGCGCCGCTATAGTCGCAATAGCCGCGCCGGTTCAGCGTGCCCGGCTCGATCTCGGTCGGCATGTGGCCTTCCTCGAGCGCCAGCAGGCGGCCGGCATGGAAGATGATGTTGGTGTTGGCGACGCCGCCGTCATTGGTGACATCGGCGGGCGTGCCCGGCAGCTTGCGGCCGAAACCGCCGAACAGCGCGCGGCCGGCATCGTGCTCGGCCTGCCATTTGGGAGTGCGGACCCAGCGGTTGCGGTAGCTGGCGCG
Organism: Bradyrhizobium sp.; assembly: GCF_016219575.1. Lineage (GTDB taxonomy): Bacteria > Pseudomonadota > Alphaproteobacteria > Rhizobiales > Xanthobacteraceae > Bradyrhizobium. The sequence goes on from NZ_JACRMG010000008.1 coordinate 67,141, forward strand.
GCCGTCCTCGAGATGGAAGGCGTGCAGCATGCCGTCGCCGACGAACCAGTGCGCGCCGGGGGAGTCGAATTGCGGATTGGGGCCATTGCGATAAAGCGTGCCGTTTAGCTCGCGCGGCAACTCGCCGGTGATCTTTAGAAACGGCGCGTCGCATTCCATCGGGATCGGCGCCAGATTGGTCCGCGCCGCGTTTGATGTCACCTGGTCGTGCATGGCCTACTCCCTGAGCACTTTATCTTTACATCGTAAAGATATGAGTAGTGCGCATGCCAGCTTTCGTCAAGTAAAATCTTTACACTGTCAAAATTGCGACATATAAGGATTCGCATGGCAAGAAAACCAAGTCAAAACAAGGCGAATCGTCCTCTCGCCCGCGGTGTAGCGAAGCCCGCGGCGGTGAGACAGGCGGTGCGGCGCAACCGCGCAGACAGGGATTCGCCCTATCACCACGGCGCGTTGCGCGAGGCGCTGTTGCAGGCGGCGGAAAAAGTGCTCGAACGCGACGGACTGCCGGGCCTCACATTGCGCGCGGTGGCGCGCGAGGCGGGCGTGTCGCATGCCGCGCCAACCCATCATTTCGGCGATCTCACCGGGCTGCTCAGCGAACTCGCAGCGATCGGCTACCGGCAATTCAACGCGGCGATGATGGCGGCGAACGCTTCCGGCACGCCGCAGGAGAAGGGGATGGCGAGCGCAAAGGCCTACATCGCCTATGCGCAGGCCCATCCCGGCATGTACGGGCTAATGTTCCGCACCGAACGGCTCGACATGGAGCGGCCGGCGCTGCACGAGGCCGCCAGCGCCGCATTCGCCGGCCTTGCCCGCGGGGTCGGCGCCAGCCGCCAGGAACAAATCGCGGCGGAGGCGCTGTCGCTGCAACAGGCCGGCGCGGTCGCGCGTGCCTGGTCGATGGTGCATGGCTTCACCATGCTGCTGCTCGACAACCGCATGTCCGACATCCTGCGGCGGCTGCCCAAGGGCACCACGATGGACCAGCTGTTCGAGGCCATGCTGAAAAGCCCCGGTCCGCGGCCGCCGGCATAGAAGGCGCGAAGCGCCGGCATGTCGGGGCATAGCCGGTGCGAAGCACCGGCGTGTCAAAGAGAGTCAGCGGCTCGCCAGCTCCACCGCGCGGCCGCTGTTGCCGACGGTCTTCACCTTGTCCTGGCCGCATTTGAACTGGCGGGCGAGTTCGTCGGCCGCCCTGCGGGCCAGTTCGTTGGCGTCGGGATTGGCGGCCACGTCGACATAGGCGACATGGCAGACCGGGCCCGGCGACAGCCGCGTCACCGCCAGCATCTGCTTGGCGATGGGCCGGCCGTCCTTGTCGGGGTCGGCATTGTCGGCGATGTGCCAGCGCTGGATGGTCGCATAGGGCCTGCCGTTGGCGGCGCGCCATTCGACCGTATTGGTGGTCGAATTGAACGGGCCGAACCAGGTCTGCGCCGCCGGTTCCCGGGAGGCGCCGAGGCGGTTGCGCCCGACCGAGACGGTCTCGCGCAAATCATCCTCGGCAATCAGCACGATCAGGCCGTTCTTGCCCGGGCAGACCCGGACGGTGCTGTCGTCGACGCCATTGCCGGCGCTCCTGACGCGGCAATCCCTGGGCGCGGTCGAGGTGTAGCTGCTGCCGATTGTTTCGGCATTCGATTGCAAAATCAGGGCAGCGCTGGCGGCAAGCAGCGTCAGCGCGGTGACCAGAATTGTGACAGTCGAGGGAATGCACCGCATCGGCCGGCCCGTCATTGCAGGGTTTCATGCCGTAAGACGCTCGCAATCTGGGGACGGTTCAATCGCAATGCGGGAAACACCTGACAGCGAAGCGGAATCGTTCTAGAAGGGTGGCTTCGCGACACACCTGACAGCACAAGCGTTTTTCAGTCGATCATGCCTGCCATTTCGTCGAATAAACCCTACCGCATCGGCCGCTCCGCCACCGGGCTCGGCCTCTTCGCCACCAGGCCGATCAAGAAGGGCACCCGGATCATCCGCTATTTCGGGCCGCTGCTCGATTGCAACAAGAAAAAGGACGATGCGATCGAGAACAAGTACCTGTTCCAGCTGACCAACCGCTGGACCATCGACGGCTCGGTGCGGGAGAACATCGCCCGCTACATCAACCATGCCTGCAAGCCGAATGCGGAATCCGACGTCAAACCGCGCAAGCGCAAGGTCTTCATCCGCGCCATCAAGAACATCGAGGCCGGCGAGGAGATCAACTACGACTACGGCACCGACTACTTCAAGGAATACCTGAAGCCGATCGGCTGCAAGTGCGACGCCTGCGTGAAGAAGCGTGCGAAGAAGCGCGCCGAGGCGAGGGCGGAGAAGCAGCGCCTGAAGGCAAAGGCCGAGAAGAAGGCGCGCAAGGCCGCCGAGAAGCTCGCGAAGGAAAAAGAGAAGCTGGCGCGGAAGGCGCGCGAAAAGGCGCAGAAGGACGCCCAGCTCAAGCGCAAGCAGGCCGGGCGCAAGACGCTGAACGGCGCGCATCTGAACGGACACGGATCGCACAAGATCCATGCCGTGCAGCCGCAGATCCCCGTGCGCGCGAGCGACGGGCAGGGTCGCGTGCAGCGCGCCTCAGCCTGAACCCAACACCGGTCCGGCGCTCAACAGGGGCGCCGGATGGTGTCGTATGCGGGCAATGCTGGCGTCTCGCCGCAGCGATCGCCTAGATCCCCTTGAAGATATTTCCAGCGAACAGGGCGGCGTAGCCGATCAGCAGCACCTCGAACGCATGCTTGCTGGCCCATGGAATGGACACTCCGGCATAGTGGACCAGCAGGGCGATGACGGCGAGGATGACCGAGACAATAAAGACAGGAAGGGTCGGCGCGCTGAGATTCATGACGATTCCCCCAAGATGTTCTAGCCGCGCAATTGCGGTGGCAAATGAAGCGATGCCGCAAGGCCTCTTGGCAAGGAAAATTGCGAGTGCTCATGCGTGTTTTCGCGCCGATGTTGCCGGCCAGGCGCATTAGGCGAGCGTGGTCGGGCTTACGCCGCGACCGTGTCGCCGCTCTTGCGCAGGCCGATAAATTGCAGCTCGGCGAACACGCCGGTGGCGATCGCCTGCGCCACCACCATGGCCATACCGAGCGCATTGGGCGAGACGGCGCCGGAGAACAACAGCGCAATGCTGCCGAGTGTCCAGGCGGCGTTGCCTGCGATCACCACCAGCACCAGCGCCTTCATCGGGGTCTGCCTCGAGCCGAGCCAGCCGACGAAGGCGGCATAGGTGATCAGGAACAGGCCGACTTCACGCAGGAAAATCTCGGGCAGGTTGAACAGCGGGGCGAAGGCGCCGGCGCCGAGGGCAAAACCCAGCGCGGCGACGCCGCTGAAGATGGCATCCGCAATCAGGGCGCGGCGCAGGAACGAGGACGGGTTGATCATGGCAGTTCTCCTTGTGCTTTCGGGGGTGGGGGAGGTGGAAAGCCTTTGTTGGCCAGGATGACGGCCCGGCCGCGCCGTTTCGATTACCTCGCACGTAATGGAATGCGCTGATTTCGCATGGTAGGTTTCCACCATGAACGCACATGCATCTGCGGCGCGGGCCGAACCGGCAAGACCGCTTCACGTTGGCGAGCACCTGCGCGAATGGCGGCAGCGCCGTCATCTGAGCCAGCTCGACCTCGCCGGCGAAGCCGAGATTTCCGCGCGGCATCTGAGCTTCGTGGAAACCGGCCGCTCGGCGCCGTCGCGCGATATGGTGCTCAAACTGGCGGAGCGACTGGACGTGCCCCTGCGCGAACGCAACGTGCTTCTCGTCGCCGCCGGCTTTGCGCCGGCCTTCCCGCAACGCGCGCTCGACGATCCCGCGCTGAAGTCGGCGCGCGAGGCGATCGACCTCGTCCTGAAGGCGCATGAGCCGAACCCGGCGCTGGCCTATGACCGGCACTGGAATCTGGTGGCGGCCAACCGGATGCTGGCGCCGATCCTGGAAGGCGTGCCGCCAAAGCTGCTCAGCCCGCCCTTCAATATCCTGCGGCTGGCCTTCCATCCCGAGGGGCTTGCCCCGCGCACCGTCAATCTCGGCGAATGGGCCGCGCATCTGCTGGAGCGGCTGCATCGCCAGTGCGAGGCGACCGCCGATCCCGAACTGATCAGGCTCTACAATGATCTGCGCAGCTATCCGCTGCCCGCGCGTTCGGGGCCGGTGTCAGCGGACAATGTCGCGATCCCCTTCAAGCTCCGTCACCAGGGCGAGGTGCTGAGTTTCATTTCCACCACCATGGTGTTCGGCACGCCCGTCGACGTCACGCTGTCGGAGCTCGCGCTGGAGACGTTCTTCCCCGCGGACGAACTGACCGCCCGGCGGCTGAAGGAGATGCAGCCGCGCGATTGAGCACGATCCGGAGAAGTGGAGACCGGTCTTCCCTGCGACAAACGCGAAGCGTTTGCGCGGAGATCATGCTCCAGCAAAGTGACGCGTTTACAGCAGCGTTGCGCTTTCGCATAATCCGCGCATGGACAGGCGCCTCTCCAAATCCGAATCGCACGGCAATCCCGTCGGCGATCTCCTGCGCGGCTGGCGCACCCGCCGCGCCATGAGTCAGGCCGATCTTGCTTTCGAGGCCGGCATCTCGATCAAGCATCTGAGCTTCGTCGAAACCGGCAAGGCCGTCGGCAGCCGCGATATCCTACTGCAACTGGCCGGCGCGCTTGATCTATCGCTGCGCGACCGCAACGCGCTGCTCGAGGCCGGCGGCTTTGCGCGGCAGTATGGCGAGCGCGATCTGGCCGCGCCCGAGGTCGCAGACGCAAAGCGCGCGATCGATCTCCTGTTGAAGCGACACGAGCCGTTTCCCGCCATCGTCACCGATCGGCGCTGGAACGTGCTGCAGGCCAATGCCGCGGCGGCGCGGCTGATGACGATGCTGCTGGGCGAGGCGCGCATGCAGCGCCCGCTCAACCACATGCGGATGTTTCTCGCGCCGGACGAGTTGCGCCCCTATGTCGAGAACTGGCCGAAAGTCGCCGCCGCGCTGCTGATGCGCGCGCGGCACGAGGCGATGGCGGCGCCGCTCGATCTTGCGCTGCAATCGACCTGGCGCGAGCTGTTGAAGCTGCCCGATCTGCCGGCGGCCCAGTTCGACGAGAACGAGACGCCGGGTCCGCTGTGCGAGGTGCGCCTGCGCAAGGGCGACATCGCGGTGGGCCTGATCGGCACGGTGCTCACGCTCGGCACGCCGCAGGACATCACGTTGCAGGAACTGCGCGTGGAGATGTTCATGCCGGCGGACGATGCGTCGCAGGCCGTTCTCGAAGAAGCGGCTCACGACGCCTGAGCCTGCGCCTCGCGCCGCTCGAAGCTCATCGCCTGCATCACTTCCGCGAACGGTCCCTGGCGGTCGCTCAGCGTCGCCGTGGTCAGCCCTGCGCCATTGGCGCCGACTCGCGTCCGTGAGCGGATCAGGATCCACTCGCCCTCGGGCGGCCGGAAGAAATACAGGCTGATCTCGGGATTGATGAAGGTCCATTCGCGCATGTCGACGATCTGCGCGACGCCGCTGGAGAAATCCGCAGCCTGCACCGCCTGCAACAGCGGCGTGTTGGCCTCGCCCTCGACCATGGGCACGTCGAGCCGCATCCATGCCGCCGCGGGGCCGGGCTTCTCCAGCGCGCCCTCGATCAGGCGCACCGAGACGTTCTGGAAATATTTGCTCCAGCGTTGCGCGAAGCCCGGCGGCGGCGTGCCGCTCTCGGGCGGCGCATCGGCGGCCGCGGTCTTGCCGAAGGGGTCGGCGGGCGACTCGCCGCCCTGCGCGGTCAAGAGCGCCGTGCAGCGGCCGATTTCGGTGTCGCCGTCCATCAGCCGCACCTGCAGCGTCTTGGCCTTGCGGCCGTCGCGCAGCATCTCGCTCGCCACGCCGAACGCGCGCAATCCTGCCGGCCGCCAGAGATCGAAGGTGAGGCGGCGCACCGCGAAGCCGCTGGCATTGGCCAGCCGCTCCACCTCGCGCGTCATCAGTCCGGTGGTGGCGCTGCCTTGCAGCATGTCCGGCGACCACGGTCCTCCCGCCTGCTCGGTAGCACGGAACAGGGGGCCTTCGGGCTTGAAAATGGCGGTCATGGGCGTCTCCGCTGGGCGTTCGTCGGTCGATTGCTATGGCGGCTCCGCGAATCCCGCAATAACCGCGGAGGTTATGTTGGGTGGGCCATGCGGCCCCCGCCCTTGTCCCGCCGCGGGATCGGGCTATGTTCAGCGCTCCATTCCAGCCGGGAGAAGTCCAGGAGAATGCCATGAGCGACCTGAAGCCGCTGAAGCTCGACATCGTCTCCGACGTGGTCTGTCCCTGGTGCTACATCGGCAAGCGCCGCATCGAGGATGCGCTGGCGCTGGTGCCCGATGTGCCCGTCGAAGTGCGCTGGCGGCCGTTCTTCCTCAATTCCTGGGTGCCGCGCGAGGGCATCAGCCGCGACGAATATCTCACCGCCAAGTTCGGCTCGGTCGAGGCCTACAAGGGCATCGCCGGCCGCGTCGTGCAGGCCGCAAGCGAGGAGGGGCTGAGCTATCGCCCCGAGCTGGTCAAGCGCCAGCCCAACACCATCGACTGCCACCGGCTGATCCACTGGGCCGATCAGCAGGGCAAGGCCGCCGAGATGAAGCAGCGCCTGATGGAGCTCTATTTCCGCGACGGCGGCGACCTCACCGACGCCAATGTGCTGGTGCAGGCGGCAGCCGATGTCGGCCTCGATGCCGAGGACGTGCGCAGGCGCCTTGCCACCGATGAAGACGTAGCGCTGATCTCCTCCTGGGCGCAGGAAGCCTCCGACAAGGGCATTTCCGGCGTGCCGACCTTCGTGTTCGCGCAGAAATACGCGGTGTCGGGCGCGCAGCCGGCCGAGCAGCTCGCGCGGGCGATCCGTCAGGTCTCGGCGGAGATCAACGCGCAGGCGGCGGAGTAGGGCTCACGCCCCCTTCAGATAATAATTCGCCTTCTTGCCGAGCGCGATGCGGCGCAGCACCTTGCGCATCGCCATGGAGCTTCTCAGCGGCCTGATTGCGGTCGCAACGGTGCGATAGAGCGCGAGCTTCAGCGCGTCCAGCGCCGGCTGCCGGCCCGGCGGCTTCTGCGGCAGGCCGATGCCGCGCAGCCACGAATTGAAGAAGTGCAGATCGTTGTTGCGGCGGACCTCGCGCGTCTTCCAGGTGATCGCCATCGAGATCGAATAGGTGCCGGCGGTGCGCACCCAGTGCGGCCACTGATAGGGCACGTAGCAGCCTTCGCCCGCGAAAAGATGGAATTCGGTGGCGCGCGGCGCGAAGCGCTCGTCGAATTTCAGGTTGCGGTGCTTGGTCATCGAGCGCTCGATCTCGTCGTCGTCGACGACGGCGCGGTCGGTGTTGTCGTAGATGGTGAAAAACTTTTCGCCGTGGATGTGGACGAAGAAATTGTCCTCGCTGTCGAGGTGGAACGGCGTCGTCGAATTCGGCGAGGACACGAACAGGAATCCCTCGACCTGCTCGAAGCCGGCATCGAGAAGGCTGTTGAAGCCGCGGGCGCGGGCGACCGACAGCAGCGTGTCTTCCAGCAGTCTGCGATATTCCGGCGAATTCTCCACGCGCTTGAGCACCATCCAGGCGCCGGCGGTCTCGATGCGCTTCACCACCTCGACCGGATCGAGATCGACGGAGGGGATCGCGTCCGGATCCTGGCTGATTGCGACCTTGCCGGAATTGTATTCGATGAGGTCGCGCGGCAGCTCGGCCGCCAGCTGCGCAATGCGCGGCAGCGTCAGCAGCGGATGGCCGGAAAGCTTGTGGCGGATCGCGAACGGCCTCAGCGGAAAGTCGCGGCGCAGCGCGTCGTTGGAAGCGGTGATGACGGGGGCAACCGCCGTGGTCGTGTTCATGCGGACTTCTCCTGACGGCTTTCCCGGCATTGCCGGAGGAAACGAACGGCGCGGCGGGCCGGCTCGCGAATCGCCTGGCGCAGCGCCAGTGCGGCGCGAATCAGCGGAACGACGGGATCGTGGCGCCGCAGCGGAATGAGCACGTCGCCGATGGCGAGGCGTCCGCGCCAGATCGGATTGATCATGGGGTGGTCGGGCGCGGCGGTGGAATCGGCGAAGCGGATGGCGGGATCGGCGCAGAGATGCCGCGTCAGCTCCAGCGTGAGCTGCACGCCCGGCGAAAATTTCGCAAAGCGCTCGTCGACGCCGAGCTTGAAGAAGAAGGCGCGGTCCCGGTGGCGCAGCACGATGCCGGCGGCAACCGGCGTGTCGGCGGCGCGCAGCGTGACGATCTCGCACTGGCCGTGGGCGGCCAGCGTCACCGTGGCGCGGCGGATGAAGGCGGCGTCGCCCGGGTCCTGCGCCAGCGCGGTGCCGCGCTGGGCTTTCCAGCCGCTGGCTTCGAGTTGCAGGAACGTCTCGACCGCGGAGGCGACGTCCTCGGGCGTGCGCGCAATGTCGAAATGCACCGCGCCGTGGTCGGCGAGCCGGTTGCGCTGACGGCGCAGCTCCTTCAGCTTCTTGGCGCCGAGCGCTTCCTGCAGCAATTCGTCGGCGTCGCGCGTGGCATCCAGCGATGCACGCAGATGCGACTGCAGCAGGACCGGACGCAAGCCGTCGCGGCGCAGTTCCTCGCGGAAGGCCTTCATGGCGGGGCCATCGAGCGCCGCCGCGCGAAGAATCAGCGCATGGGCGCCGGCGGCGCGCGCCTGGCTCATGATTTCGAGCGCGGCAGGCTCGGCCAGCTCGCGATCGAGCAGCGGCGTGCACAGCGTGCCATAGGGATCGGCGCTGACCAGCGCCGGCAACGGAATCTTCCAGGCGCGCCAGGCCGAAATGACGGGCAGGAGACCGGTCAGGCGGGCATCGCGCCAGGCGCAAATCACGGAAGCATTGCTGCGGCCGCGCGCGGATGCGTCGACCGCCAGCTCCCAGTCGGGCAGGTAATAGCCGTTCGGCTCGATGGCGCGATCGGCGAGCATGCGCCAGGCATCGGCGTTGACGGTTGCGAGCGGCGCCGGCGCGGCGCGCACCGTCGCGGCATCCCGCTTCGATGCGCGGTGAACCAGGGCTGTATCGGCGATATCGGCCACGTCCAAAAAATCCCCGTGCGCGACGGGCGGACGTCGTTGACCCCTGTCGTCCGTCTTGTCAGCGCTGATGGCGTGAAGCTACCGGAAAAGTTTGGAGAAACCCGGGAGGAACCCCATCGATATCGAGCGGTAATGTTAACCGCTCGTTAGGCATCACCGCGTCGGGGAGGCCTCCCGGCGCCGGACATTGCCGGCACCGGCATTGGCCGCCTAACGCCCGCCAGGCACGAAATGGTCGCGCGCGGTCGCAGTCTGGCCGGTAACGACGTCGGTCGCCCTGATTTCGATATCCACGGTCTTCTGCGGAATCGCGGCCGGATCGACCTGCACCGACAGGCGGACTTCGCGGGTCTGGTCCAGGCCGACATCGACGATCAACTTGCCGTCGGGCCGGCGCGGAACGCCGGCAATCTGGACCTGCGCGCCCTGCAGTCCGGAGACGTCGATCGCGAAGGATCTCTCCGCGCCCTTGTTGAGCAGACGGACGGTGTAATCGTTGCGGATACCGCCATCGCTCAGCTGGACGAACAGCGGGTTGCGCTCATGCAGGGCGTTGATGCCCATCGTGCTTCTGGTGAGCAGCGAATACAGCATGACGCCGCCGACGATGGCGATGGCGACGGCATAGAGGATGGTGCGCGGGCGGACCGGCCGGTAGAGCGGGGCCTTGCCCTCGCGCCGCCGCTGCATGTTGACGTCGGTGTCGTAGCCGATCAGTCCGGTGGGACGATCGATCTGCTTCATGACGGTATCGCAGGCATCGATGCACAGGCCGCACTGGATGCAGCCGAGCTGAATGCCGTCGCGGATGTCGACGCCGGTCGGACAGACGTTGATGCATTGATGACAATCGACGCAGTCGCCGACCGTCTCGCCGTGGGCGCGCGCATGCTCGGCCTTCTTCACCGACATGCGCGGTTCGCCGCGGTCGAGCTTGTAGGTGACGTTGAGCGCCCATTCATCGGTGAGCGCAGCCTGGATGCGCGGCCACGGGCACATGTAGATGCACATCTGCTCGCGGGCATGGCCGGCGAAGACGTAAGTCGTGGCGGTGAGGATTCCGATCCAGAGATAGGCGATGAAGGGCGCCTGGAAGGTCGCAAGCTCCTTCACCAGCGTCGGGGCGTCGGCGAAATAGAGCACCCATGCCCCGCCGGTCCACCAGGCGATCATGAGCCAGAGGAAGTGCTTGAGCGCGACCTGGCGGATGTGCTTGAACGTCCAGCCGCGCTTGTCGCTCATGATCCGCTCGCGCCGGTCGCCTTCGACCCAGCGCTCCACCGCGTAGAACAGGTCGGTCCAGACCGTCTGCGGGCACATGTAGCCGCACCAGATGCGGCCCGCCACGGCGTTCATCAGGAACAGCATCATGGCCGCGAGAATGAGCAGGCCCGTGAGGTAATAGACCTCCTGCGGCCACAGCTCGACGAAGAAGAAGTAGAAGCGCCGGTGCGGGAAATCGATCAGGACGGCCTGACCCGGCAAGCCGGGCCCGCGGTCCCAGCGAACGAAGGGCAGCAGGTAGTAGATCCCGAGCGTGATGCAGAGGATCGTCCACTTGATGCGGCGGAACCTGCCGTGCACGGCCTGCGGATAGACCTTGGCGCGAGGCGCATAGAGTGGGCCTTCGATGAAGGTGTCGTCGCTCATGGGTTATCTCCCGCAACCGGTGCCCGTCTGCTCAGGCGATTTCAGCGACGACCTGCTTGAGCAGTTCGCGGACCTTGCCGGCAACGGCGCCGAGTCTCGGGTTCTCGATCGCGCTCATCGACGCAACCGGGTCGACCGCCGAGATCTCGACGGCTCCTCCTTCGTGCTGCTGAACCACCACGTTGCAGGGCAGCATGGTCCCGATCTTGTCCTCGAGCGCAAGCGCCTCATGTGCAAGCCTGGGGTTGCAGGCGCCGAGTATGAGATACGGCCGGAAGTCAACCCCGATCTTCTTGTTCAGGGTGTCCTTGACGTCGATCTGGGTGAGCACGCCAAAGCCGTGGTTTTTCAGCGACGCAGTAGTGGCCTCAACCGCCTTGTCGAACGGCAGGCTGACGGTCTTCGAAAAATGATAACTCATGGACAAATCCTTGTCTGACGAGGGGGTCTCGCGACCCCCGCGCCACTCAGTTGAACGCGCAACCGTCGCGCAGCCCGAGCTTCTTGAAGACCATCGCCGCCGGACAGAAGCCCGTGAACGATGCCTGGAACATGTTGAGCCCGGCAAACGCCGTCAGCAGGTACCAGTAGGCGTTGACATAGTAACCGAGCGAGAGGCCGAGCAGGACGACAAATCCTGCAAAGGCGAGAACGGCTTTATCGACATTCATGGGAGACTCCTTGTGGGTTGGATGACTACGATCGGGACAGGCCTGCTTCGGTCCACGCGACGATGTTGCGGGCGTCCATCGCGCCGGCATGCCGGGCGATCTCCTTGCCGCCGCGCATCAGGAGCAGGGTGGGTATGCCGCTGATGCCGAGCCGCGAGGACAGGGCAGGAGCGGAATCGGAATTGAGTTTCAGCAACCGGACGTTCGGCTCGAGCTGCCGAGCCGCGCGCTCGAACATCGGCGCCATCGCGCGGCACGGACCGCACCACGGCGCCCATATGTCGACGAGAAGCGGAATATCGCTGTTGGCGACGTGGCGTCCAAAACCTTCCTCATCGACCTCCAGGGGGTGTCCGGTAAAGATCGGCTGGTGGCAGGCGCCGCAGCGCGCGCCCTGCGGCGCACGCGCGGCCGGCAGGCGGTTGATCCGCCCGCAATGCCCGCAAACGATCTGGTGCGTCTCGCTCATGTGCCGGTCCTGACTTCCTCGATCCTGGCGATGTTGAGTCTGTCATGCAGTGCTTGACTATATATGCGAACTATCGTATATACGCAAGTATGAAAATAAATAGCGACATCATGGAGCGGGCGGCCGATCAGGCGAGCGATCTTCTCAAGGCGCTCTCCAACCGGCACCGGCTCCTGATCATCTGCCAGCTGATCGACGGCGAACGGTCGGTCGGCGAACTGGCCGCCTTCCTGAATCTGCGGGATTCCACCGTGTCGCAGCATCTGGCGCTCCTTCGCAAGGATGGCCTGGTGTCGGCGCGGCGGGATGCGCAGACGATCTACTATTCGATCGCCAGCGAGCCCGCGCGCGAGATCCTGAAGACTCTCTATCAGGTGTTCTGCGCCCCGAAGTCCGCAAGGACAAAGTAAACCTATTGGCGCCCGCGCAGCGGCGTGTTGAGCGAGATCAACGCCGGCTGCGGCAATGCCAATGAAATGCCGATCTGGCGCCGCCCCACGCGGTGGAAAGGTTCCCATGACTGCACGCTTCGTAAGGTTCCTGGCATTGCAGGCGGCTCTCGCGGCCGCCGGCCTGCCTTCGGGTGTTGCCGCCGCCGCCGAGACGCTGACCGTGGAGCGGCAACAAATTGCCGACGAAAAGGCGGTGTTCGCGACGGTCGAGAGCATCAGCGTGGTGCCGGCACGCGGGCGTATCGGCGGCACCGTTGTCCAGCTCAATGTCCGGGAAGGCGACCGCGTGACACGGGGGCAGGCGATCGCGGCGATCGGCGACGAGAAGTTGGTGCTGCAGATGAAGTCGCTGGACGCGCAGATCGAGGCGCTGCATGCGCAGGCAAACCAGGCGCAGATCGACTTCACGCGCATCGAGGGGCTGGTCGAGCGCGGTACGCTGCCGCGCGTCAAGCTCGACGAGGCGCGCACGGCGCTGAACGTCGCTGAGAACGGCCTGCGCGCGAAGACCGCCGAGCGCGCGGTCGTCAACCAGCAACTCAGCGAGGGCCAGGTGCTGGCGCCGTCCGACGGGCGGGTCTTGAAGAAGCTGGTCACCGTCGGTTCCGTCGTCCTGCCGGGCGATCCCGTCGTCACCGTTGCACAGCAGAATTTCAAATTGCGGCTGCGGGTGCCCGAGCGGCACGCGCGCTTCCTGAAGACCGGCGACCGGATTCGTGTCGATGGCGCCGAGCTCGGCGAGAATTCCCCCAAATGGGGCGTCATCGATCTCGTCTATCCGCAGATCGAGGAGGGCAGGGTGATTGCGGACGCGAGCGTCGAGGGGCTCGGCGAATATTTCGTTGGCGACCGGCTGCGGGTGTGGGTTTCCGGCGGCTCGCGACCGGCCTTCGTGATTCCCGCCGGTTATGTGAAGACCCGGTTTGGAATCGACTATGTCAGCCTGGTGCAGCCAGGCCGGACCATCGATGTCCCGGTGCAGCGCGGCCGCGAACTGCCGTCGCCCTCGCTTCCGGACGGGCTCGAGATCCTGTCGGGCATTGGGGCCGGCGACCAATTGGTGCGGCCATGAATCTCGGAATTTCCGGCCGGCTCACCCGGGCGACGATCGCCTCGCCGCTGACGCCGTTGTTCCTGCTCGCTGCGCTTGCCGTCGGCCTCATCGCCGTCGTCGTGATCCCGCGCGAGGAGGAGCCGCAGATCAGCGTTCCCATGGTCGATATCCGCGTCAACGCCGACGGGCTGCGCGGACCCGACGCGGTCGAGCTCGTCACCAAGCCGCTGGAGTCCATCGTCAAGGGGATCGACGGCGTCGAGCACGTCTACAGCCAGACCGAAGACGACCGCGCGATGGTGACCGCGCGCTTCTTGGTCGGCACCAAGGCCGAGGACGCGATCCTTCGCGTTCACGAGAAGATTCGCGCCAATCTCGACCGCATCCCCGTCGGCATTCCGGAGCCCCTGATCGTCGGCCGCGGCATCAACGATGTCGCCGTGACGGTCCTGACGCTGTCGCCGAAGCCGGAAGCGGCGGAGCGCTGGACCGACAAGGATTTGTTCGAGCTTGCCGACAAGCTGCGTTCCGAACTGATGAAGGTGGACAGCATCGGGCTCACCTATATTTCCGGCGGAAGCGCTCAGCAGATCAGGGTCGAGCCGGACCCGGAGAAGCTGGCGCTGTTCGGCGTCACGCTGCAGCAGCTGGTCGGCAAGGTCAGGGACGCCAACCGTTCCTTCCTGGCGGGCCGGGTCCGCGATGCCGGCACGGTGCGCAACGTCGCCGCGGGTCAGACGCTCGGCGGCGTTCCCGACATCGGCCTCTTGTTGATCTCCACCCGTGACGGCCGGCCGGTCTACGTCAAGGATGTCGCCTCGGTCGTGATCGGCCCGAGCGCGACCGAGCACCGGGTCTGGAACGACGCGCGCGAGGCGAAAGGACAATGGGCGCGGGCGCCCGCGGTGAGTCTCGCTTTGGCCAAGCGCGCCGGCGCCAATGCCGTCGTGGTCTCGGCCGATATCGCACAGCGACTCCAGGGGCTGAAATCCCGCCTGATTCCCGACGACGTCCAGGTCACGGTCACCCGCGACTATGGCGAGACCGCCAACGAGAAGGCGAACGAACTGCTGTTCCATCTCGGCCTGGCGACGATCTCGATCGTCGTGCTGATCGCGATTGCGATCGGCTGGCGCGAGGCGGTCGTGACCTTCGTGGTGATCCCGACGACGATCCTGCTGACGATGTTCGCGGCCAACCTGATGGGCTACACCATCAACCGCGTCAGCCTGTTCGCGCTGATCTTCTCGATCGGCATCCTCGTCGACGACGCCATCGTCGTGGTCGAGAACATCGCACGGCACTGGGCCATGCGCGACGCCAGGCCGCGCCTGCAGGCCACCATCGAGGCGGTCGCGGAAGTCGGCAACCCCACCATCGTCGCCACGCTCACGGTGGTCGCGGCACTGTTGCCGATGTTGTTCGTGTCGGGATTGATGGGCCCCTATATGGCCCCGATCCCGGCGAACGCCTCGGCGGCGATGCTGTTCTCTTTCTTCGTCGCCGTCGTGGTGGCGCCGTGGCTGATGCTGCGCCTGGCGCCGAAGGGTGCGCCGGCTGCCGCGCACGCCGCGCACGGCCACGACGAAGGTATTCTCGGCCGCCTGTACCGGCGTGTCGCAAGCCCGATTGTCAGCAGCAAGCGGTCGTCCTGGATATTCCTGCTCGGCGTCGGCATTGCCACGTTGCTGTCGATGACGCTGTTTGCGACGAAATCGGTCACGGTCAAGCTGCTGCCATTCGACAACAAGTCCGAAATCGCGGTCGTGGTCGATTTGCCGGAGGGCGCAAGCCTCGAGGCTACCGAGCGCACGCTGTTCGCGGCCGCTGAGATCGCGCGGCAATTGCCGGAGGTCACGTCGCTGCAATCCTATGCCGGTACGCCGGCGCCGTTCAATTTCAACGGCTTGGTGCGGCATTATTATCTGCGCGAACGGCCCGAATTGGGCGAAGTGCAGGTCAACCTCGCACCGCGCGGCGAACGCAAGCGCGCGAGCCACGACATCGCGCTCGACCTGCGGCAGCGGCTGAAGGCGCTCGACGTGCCGGCCGGCACCAGTATCAAGGTGGTCGAGGTGCCGCCAGGGCCGCCGGTGCTGGCGACGCTGCTCGCCGAGATCTACGGTCCCGATGCCGCGACGCGCCGTGCCGTCACGGGCGAGCTGAAGAAGATATTTGCCGAAGTGCCCTTCATCGTCGACATCGACGATTCCATCGGCGAGAAGCGGCCGCGGCTGCGGCTGTCGATCGACCAGGAGCGGCTGGAATTCTTCGGTGTCGAGCAGCGCGACGTCTACGATACCATCCAGGCGCTGTTCGGCGGCATCTCGATCGGCTACTCGCACCGCGGCGAGGACCGCAATCCGATCGAGATCGCGGTGCGCCTGCCGAAGCGGGGCCTGGTCTGGGACGAGGCACTGGCCTCGACGCCCGTGCCGGCCAACACGCTGCCGGGAAGCAGGACCGTCGTGGAACTGGGCCAGGTGGTGAAGGCCACCATGGAAGACGGCACGCCGGCGATCTTCCGCCGCGACGGCCGCTTCGCCGACATGGTGATGGCGGAATTGGCCGGCCGTTACGAAGCGCCGCTGTACGGCATGCTGGCGGTCGCCGACCGCATCGACGCCCATGATTGGGGCAAGCTGCCGAAGCCCGCGATCGGCCTGCATGGACAGCCCGCCGACGAGTCGCGTCCGACGCTGCTGTGGGACGGCGAATGGGAAATCACCTACGTGACGTTCCGCGACATGGGCGCGGCCTTCGGCGCGGCAATCCTCGGCATCTATGTGCTTGTGGTAGCGCAGTTCGGCAGCTTCCGCCTGCCGCTGGTGATCCTGACGCCGATCCCGCTGACCCTGATCGGCATCCTGATCGGTCACTGGCTGCTGGGAGCGCCGTTCACCGCGACCTCGATGATCGGGTTCATCGCGCTGGCCGGCATCATCGTGCGCAATTCGATCCTGCTCGTGGACTTCATCCGCCACAGCGGCGCGGAAGGCCGGTCGCTGCGCGAGATCGTGCTCGAGGCCGGCGCGGTGCGCTTCAAGCCGATCCTGCTGACGGCATTGGCTGCCATGATCGGCGCTGCGACCATCCTGCTCGATCCGATCTTCCAGGGACTCGCGATCTCGCTGCTGTTCGGCCTCGCCTCGTCGACGCTGCTGACCGTGCTCGTGATCCCGGCCATCTACATAGCACTGCGTGCGCCTGCCGAGCCGCAACCCGCCGACACCGGAACCACATGAAGAGGAAGACGATGGACAAGAATTACCCGGAAATCTGCAAGGAAATCACCGCCAACCTGCGCAAGCTGCGCAAGGACATCCCCGACACCATGCAGGGCTTCTCCGCGATGGCGCAGGCTGCGACCCGCGACGGCGCGCTGGACAAGAAGACCAAGGAGCTGATCGCGCTCGCGATCGGCGTCGCCGCGCATTGCGACGGTTGCATCGGCTTTCATGCCGAGGCTCTCGTCAAGCTGGGTGCCACGCGCCAGGAGGTCGAGGAGGCGCTCGGCATGGCCGTCTACATGGGCGGCGGTCCCTCGCTGATGTACGCCGCCGGTGCGATCGCCGCGTTCGAACAGTTCGAGAAGCAGCTGAGCGCCGCCGCCTGAGCCTGTGCTTTAGGCGATGGCCTTTTCGGGCGTTCGCTTCGCCGCCATGAACTGCTCGAACTGCTCTTCCAGCGCCGCGACCGGCATCGGCTTGCCGAAGAAATAGCCCTGGCCTTCCTCGCAGCCCATGGTCGCGAGCAGTTCCGCGGTGGCGCGGTTCTCGATGCCTTCGGCGATCACGGAAAGCCCGAGCTGCTTGCCGAGGGAGATGGTCGAGGAGACGATGGCGGCGTCGTCGGAATCGGTCAGCAGGTCGCGCACGAAGGAGCGGTCGATCTTGAGCCCGTCGAGCGGGAATTTCTTCAGGTAGCTCAGGCTCGCAAATCCCGTGCCGAAATCGTCGAACACCAGGCGCACGCCGAGCTTCTGGATGCGCAGGAAGGTATCGAGCACGCGCTGCTCGTCGGTGAGCAGGATGTCTTCGGTGACTTCCAGTTCGATCAGCGACGGCGTGACGCCGGTCGCCGCCAGCACCTCGGCGACAGTCCTTGCGAGGTCGCCGGATTGCAACTGTGACGGCGACAGGTTGATGCCGACGCGCAGGGGGTGGCCTGCGCGTTCCCAGGCGCGCGCCTGCCGGCAGGCCGTCTGCAACACCCAATCGGCGATGCGATCCGAAATTCCCGAGCTGTTGACGACGGACATGAATTCGCCGGGCGGGATCAGGCCGCGCACCGGATGATGCCAGCGGATCAGCGCCTCGGCGCCGACCAGCCCGATGTCGCCGAGATGCACCTGCGGCTGGTAGAACAGCTCGAATTCGCCGCGTTCGGCGGCATGCGCCAGTTCGTGTTCCAGCGTCAGACGCTGCTCCAGTTCCTGCCGGATCGAGTTCTCGAAGGCGACATAGCCGCCGCGCTTGATTGCCTTGGCGCGGTAGAAGGCAATGTGGCTGTTGCTGAGCAGTTCATCCGCGGTGCGGCCGCCGGCGGGATACACCGCGGCCCCGATCGAGACCTTGACGCGATACGGCCGCGTCGCTGCCTGCACCGGCTCGTCGAAGGCACGGCGAATGCGCTCCGCAAGGGCGGCTACACTTTCGGCCATGTCGGCGCAGCAGTACGCCAGGGCGAATTCGTCGCCGGAGAGGCGCGCAACAATGGCGTTGCTGCCGACATGCAGCTTCAGCCGCTCGGCGACCGCGCGCAGCACCAGGTCGCCATTGGCATGGCCCAGCGTGTCGTTGATCCGCTGGAACCCGTCGAGGCCGACCACCAGCAGCGCAAGCTCGCCGCCTTCGGCTTCGGCGCGCGCAATCATCGCCGCCAGCCTGGCATCGAGCGTATTCCGGTTGGCCAGTCCCGTCAGCGTATCGTGCTCGGCGAGATAGCGGATCCTCTCCGCCTCGCGCTTGCGCACGGAGATGTCGCGCAGGATCGCGCCATATTGATAGCCTTCGGTGCCTTGCCAGCCGGAGAAGCTGGCTTCGACCGGGAATACCTCGCCGTTGCTGCGCCGGCCGTCGAACTCGATGACGGTGCCGGGCGAATGACGGGCGGCTTCGCTGATCGACAATGCGTTGCCGCTGCCGGCGCAGATCGCCTCGAACGGCTTTCCGATCATGTCCTCGGCGCGATAGCCGAACATTGCGTCCGCGCCGGTGTTCCAGACCGTGATCAGGTAGTTGGCGTCGGTGCAGATCAGCCCGTCGCCGAGCGACATCGCGATGCGCTGGAAACGGCTCTCGGCGACGCGACCGAGCAGGGCGCGGATGTCGATTTCGTCGAGCGCGACGGCAGTGATGTAGACTACGATGGCGATGTGGAACAGCGCGGTGTCGAGTACGAGCGGGTAATTGGCCTGCAGCACGAAGCCGGCCGCCTCGATTGCAACCGCTGAGACGACGAGAGCCGCTGCGCGCGCGCCGGCAGAGAAGCGGCGCCAGGTCAGGAACATCGCCAGCGCCAGCAGCAACAGGCCGGCAGAAGTCACGGTAGCGGAGGTCCAGTGCAGCACGCGGCCCTGCAGGATCGATTCGGCCGCAACCGCCTGCAGCACCGGTCCGGCGACGATGCCGCCATTCGGCGTGGAGAAGCGGTCGCCGAGCTCGAGCGCGGTGCCGCCGACGATGACCTTCCTGCCCTTCAGCCGCTTCAGCGTCGCCTCGTCGCCGCGCAGCACGTCGATGAAGGAAACTTTCGGGATCGTCGCGGAGCGGATGCTGAAGTCGATCAGGAAGGAGGGGCTGTTGGCGTCGAACTGCCCGGCGAGCACGGCGCCCATCGAGGGCAGGAATTCGGCGTCGAGTTTCTGGCCGAAAGTATAGCGGCGCACCAGCCCGTCCGGCTCGACCGCGACGTTGACGACCGCCGTCCAGGCCTGGTCGCGGAACTGCGGCAGCGGGCGATTGAAATAGGTGGTGCCGTCGGCGCCAGGCTGCTTGAAGGCGGGCAGCACGGTCGATCCGCCGGCGCCGCGCAACGCCTCGACGAAGGCGCGGTCGGACGCCGGATCCGAAGGTGTGGAGAAATCGACGTCGAAGGCGACGTCGTTGATCCCGGCGGCATCGAGCCGCTGCAGAAGTTCGGCATGAAGCCGGCGCGGCCAGGGCCAGACGCCGATCCGCTCGATCGAGGGGGCATCGATGGCGATCACGACGACATCGCCGGTCGCCGCACGCGACTGCCATGCGAAGCGCAGATCGGCCAGCACGTTGCGCACCGTGCCCGGCCAGTTGGTCAGGAGTGCGATCGCCAGCACGACTGCGACCAAGATGTGCGGTCGATAGTTCTTCACCTTGTCCCCCGTCCCCCGTGCGGCGAGTTCAGTTCGCCGCGCGTCCTCTGCTACTTCTTGCGGCCGTTTCCGTTGCCGTTATTGCCGTTGCCGTGGTTGCCGTTGTTTCCGTTATTGCCGTTTCCGTTGCCGTTGTTGCCATTGCCATTGCCATTGCCATTGCCGCCGCCGGTGCCGGAGCCCACGACGGCCGCAACGGTCGACGACACGGACGATGCGGCTGCGCCGGCTGCGCCGCCGCCGTTGCCGTTGCCGGAACTCTGGCCGGTACTGCCGTTCGATCCGCTATCGCCGGAGCCCCACACGGTTGCGGTATCGCGATTGGCGGCGCTTCGCATGCCCGGCGCTGCGCCGGAATTGCGCGCAAGTCCATGCGTCACGCGGTGGACGTTCACCTTCACCTCGCCGAGCGAGGACGAAATCCGCGTCACGCCGGGCTTGGGTGCGCCGGCTCCGTGGCGATGCGGCTGCAGCGATGCCGAGCCGGGCTTGTTGGGTGCGGAGAGGCCGTTGCGCGGCACGGGCACGCGATCGATGGTGGAAGCGCGCGGCTGGCCATGCTGGATCGGCTGCAGCGTGCCGGCGCCGCCGAGCGAGAGGCCGGCATTGCCGTGCGAGAATGCGGTGGCGTGCTGGCCGGGCATGATCTGCGCAATCTGGCCCGTCTTGAAGTCGGCAACCTCGACCTGGCCGCGGACGACGTCGACGGTCGCGCCGGAGGCGTTCACCGTGACGCGGAACTGCGTGCCCTTGACGACGGCGGCGAGGTAGGGGGTCTCGACCTCGAAATGCCTGACATTCTTCTTCTCGACCTCGAGCAGGATCGAGCCCGCCTGCTGCTTGATGGTGGTCGACAGTCCTTCCTTCTTTTCCTGGGGCAGGGCGACCACCGTGTTCGGCGCAATCAGGATGCTCTCCTCGCCGCGGGCGAGAAGCACGCGGCCGTTGCGTCCGGTGCGGATGGTGTCGCCCGGCTTGAGCACCTCGTCGGTTTTCACCGAGGCCTGCTGCACACCCGATGTACTGCCCATCCAGACGTCGCCGGAAGACTTCTTCACCGACCAGGTGCCGTCATCGGCAGCGAAGGCGGTCGACGCGACGACCATGGCAATCGCGGTCGCGAAGGCACGAGAAATTCCGATTGCGTTACGCATGACACTTTCCCTCAGCCTGAAAATTCGAGGTTCAGCCTAGGAGGAAAGTTTCAAAATTGAGTGAGTTGGAACTGCCTTTTGGCGCGCGAGTCTTTAACGGTTCATTGACCATAAAAAACTATTAAGAATCATGGGCCTGAGGATCAATGAGGATCGAGCTGCGTCGTCTCCGTGGAACTACGGAGCTGCGTTCGCTTTTGTGCTCGGCCTGTTCGCTCTTTCGGTATCGGCGCACGCCCAGCAAGGCGGTTCGCCCGGCTTCGATGTCCGGCAGACGGAGCGGCGTTTTGAAGCGCAGGAATCTGAACAGGGCTCCGATGGCCGGCGCGGCGTCGCGGTACCGCGTGTCGCACGATCGGAGGCAGCAGCCGATCCGACACCGCTGTTCGTGCTGCTTAACATTTCGTTAACCGGTGCAAACGCGATCGCGCCTGCCCAGCTCGCCGGGGCATGGCACCCCTTTATCGGCAAGAAGGTGTCGCAGGCCGACCTCGCGAAGATCGCGACCGGGATCGGCGACATCTACCGCGCGGCCGGCTTTCACCTCAGCCGCGCCATCGTGCCGCCGCAGGACATTGCAGGCGGCTCGGTCCGCATCCAGGTCATCGAAGGTGCAATCACCGATGTCGAGCTGAAAGGCGACGGCGCCGGGCAGTTCGGCATCCGTGCGCTGCTCCATCCCGTCCTGGCAGAACATCCGTCGCGGTTCGTAACGCTGGAGCGCCAGTTGATGATGGTCAACGCGCGGCCCGGCGTGCGCATCACCGACACCCAGCTCGAGGAGATCGGCACGGCGAGCGGACATTTCCGCCTCGTGCTCTCTGTCAAGACCTGGCATGTCTATGCGTTTCTCGGCGTCGACAATCTCGGCTCGTCCGCGGTGGGGCCGTGGCAGAGCTATGCGACCGCGGCCTACAATTCCCTGATCGCGCCGGGCGACACGCTCGCGCTCAATCTCTCCACCACGCCCGGCGACCCGCGCCAGCTGCGCTTTGCGCGGCTGTCCTACGACACGCCTGTCGGCATCGACGGCCTGCGCATCGGCGCCTCCGGCCTCTACAGCGAGGTCTGGCCCGGCGACTGGCGCAGGCTTTTTTCCGACAACACCAAGACGGAGGCGTTCGAGCTGCGCGCCAGCATCATTCCGCTGCAGTCGCAGAAGCAGACCCTGACGCTGACATTGGCTGCGGGTTTTTCCAACGTGTCGGAGCGCGACTTCTTCGGGCCCTGGTACTATGACGCCATCCGCACCGTCAGCCTGAACGCGGATTATCGCCTGCAGGACAGTTTCGGCGGCACCAACTATCTCACCGTGAACTGGCGGCAGGGCCTCGACGTGCTCGGCGCTTCCGACAAGAGCGATGCCTGGACCTCGGTGTGGGGCGCCTCGCCGAAATTCTCGGCGCTGAATTTCTGGTTCACGCGCTACCAGACGATCAACGATTCGTTCTCGGTGAAGCTCGCTTCCGCCGGCCAGGTGGCTTCGGGTCCGATGTATCTGTCGCAGCAATTCTATCTCGGCGGCCTGGCCTTCGGCCGCGGCTACGGTGCGGCCGAGATCAGCGGCGACAACGGCATCGCCGGCTCGCTGGAGCTGCGCTACGACCGCAAGCTGAACTACCAGTACTGGAGCGGCTTCCAGCTCTACAGCTTCGTCGACAGCGGGCTCGTGTGGTGGGACGGCCTGCGTCCGTGGGACGGCACCGCGCTGACCTCGGCGGGCGGCGGCGTGCGCCTGTTCCTCGTCGGCGACCTGCAGGCCGATCTCGGCGTCGCCGTTCCGCTCGGCTACCGCGCGCCGGACAATTCGACGCGAAGCGCGCGCTTCCTGTTCACGCTGTCGAATGCGCTGAAACTTTGCCCCGAACGCGCAGCGACGCGCTGCCTGTAGCTCGAAGCAAGGAGAAAGCGCCGGGCAGGGCCCGGCGCTTCCGTTGCTATCGGCTTACCAGCGGTCGCTGCCGACGCCGACGCCCACGCTGACGCCGGGCGCGTGGATGCCGACGCCCGCGCGCGGGGTGTCGTCATAGTGGCGATGGTAGGTGCGACGCTCGTAGTAGCGCTCGCGCGGCTGATAGTAATTGTAGGAATCGCGCACGACCACCCTGGCTCCGCTGCGGCTGCGATAACAGTTGCCGTCGGTGTCGCAGACGAGCCGGACCTGCTGCACCGGATACGGATTGGCATATTCGCTCGAAACGTAAACGTCCGATGCCCGGGCGCTACCCGCAGACAGCGCTGCCGCGCCAGCCAGCAATGCGATTGCGAATGTCCTCATTTGTCCTCCTGCAGAAACCGAAACTGCCCTCGGCACGGCAAGCGCTGCCGAACCGATTGGTTCCCAGGAAAAACGAATCCGGCAGGATTTTTCCGGGAACTAGATCGGCTCGTAGGTTTCGGAGGCGCAGTTGTCGTCGTCCTCGACGCGGCGGCGATCGACGATCGCGTTGTTGCCGACCGTGAGCCGGTAGGTCTGCGCACCCAGCGGTTTGCCCATCACCGAATTGAGGTCGGCTCTCACGCAGGCGGTCCAGTTCGGGCCGGACGGTTCGCGCCGTGGCGCGGAGACGCGGACGCGCGACGGCTGCGAGGCCGAGGTGAAGACCTGTTCCAGGTTTTCGCGCATTAGCCGCCTGATATCAGGCGCCGGCTCCGGCGCGACGGGATCGGAGGCCTTGGCTCGCATGAATTCCGGCAGCGGCGAGCGCATGTCGGCAAAGCCGCAGGCGGACAGCGCCAGCGCGGCGCCTGCCATCAACGCACCCCTTGCAATGATCCGCCGCATCCCACCCCGCTTCGTCCCCACGCGGAACCCACATTTAGGCGTTCTGCCGTCAATTTGCGCAACCCCGGGGCGCAATTGTCGATCAACAATTGCTGAAGGCGGTACCAAGCGGCTATCGTTTTGGGTAATGGAATGGCGATGGGAACAGGGCGCGGGACATGCGGCTGACGAATATCTTCACGGTGGCGCTGGCGATCGGCGCATTGGCGGCATTGCCGCAGCAGACGCTGGCGCAGGCCAAGCGGCCGAATCCGCAGGAGAAGAAAGAAGAGAAGAAGCCGGAGATCGACGAGAAGGCCTACAAGGCCGCGCTCGACCGCATTCCCGAGCCCAAGGAGAAATACGATCCCTGGAGCGGCGCGCGCCCGGCGGAACCGGCGAAGAAGTCGAAGTGACCGCGCGTTCCCCGCAAGATCGGAAGCTGCGACAAATCAGCGTGGCGGCGCGCCTGCGTGATCTGGCGCACAGTTGAACCTTTCCATTCGGGGCCATGACCAATCGGCAGCCTGCAATGCCGGGAGGTCGACCCCATGTCTTTTCGCTCCATGTCTTTTCGTCGAGGGTTTTGCCGTTCGCTTTTCAAAGTCATCATTCCAGCCACGATCCTGTTGACGTCGGTTCCGGCCTGGGCCGAGAGCCGCATGGCGCTGGTGATCGGTCAATCCGCCTACAAGTCGGTTCCGGCGCTGCCCAATCCCGGCAACGACGCCAGGGCGATGACGCAGCTTCTCACCGACTCCGGTTTTGAAGTGTCGTCGGCCGCCGACCTGACGCAGAACCAGATGCGCTCGGCGGTCTCCGATTTTGCCGGCAAGGTGGCGGCCAAGGGGCCCGACACCGTCGCACTTGTTTTCTATGCCGGTCACGGTATCCAGGTCGACGGCGAGAACTTCCTGATCCCGACCGACATCGATCCGAAGCGCGAAGCCGACATCCCGATGCAGGCGGTGCGCCTCAACGACATCCTCAACACGCTGACGTCAGTGCCGAGCAGGATGCGTTTCCTGTTGCTGGATTCCTGCCGCAACAATCCGTTCCCCGAACTCGGCAAGAGCGCCGGCAGCGGCCTTGCAATCGTCGATGCCAAGGTCGGCGTGCCCGGCACCTTCCTGTCGTTCTCGACCTCGCCCGGCGCGGTCGCCGAGGACGGCAACGGCGTCAACAGCCCGTACACGACGGCGCTGCTGGAAGCGGCGAAGCAGCCGAACATCCCGATCGAGGAAACCTTCAAGCGCGTGCGCGTCGCCGTGAACAGGGCCACCGACGGCCGGCAGACGCCGTGGGATTCCTCGTCGCTGACGGAGGATTTCAAGTTCATCGGTCCCGCCACGCCGGGCCCGAAGCTCGCCGCGGCGAAGAAGACGGTGCAGGAATGGACGCGCGAGCTGAAGGGCAAGCCGGTCGAGGCCGCCAACGAGATCATCGTGGCCGACGGCTCCGACGAAGCCTATGAAGCCTTCGCCGTGATGTATGCGGGCACCACGCGCGGCCTGCAGGCGAAGGACTGGCTCGACCGCCATCGCCGCATGGTGGCCTGGAACAGGGCCGTGCTGATCAACACGGCGGCCGGCTACAGCGCCTTCCTTGCGCAATATCCCGCCAGCGATCTCACGATTACCGCGCGCAAGATGATCGAGCGGCTGCGCTACCGTCCGGAATTCGTGGCGGCGGTCGCAACCCCCGTGCAGAACGCCTCGCTCAACATGTGTCCGTGCGGCCCGCAGCCCGCGCCGCAGTTGCAGCCGCAGCAGAAGAAGGTCGACGTCACTCCGAACAAGAAGGTCGACGATCCGCCCAAGCGCGCCGGCAAGCCGAAGCCCGTGCGCGAGGTCGACGAGGTCGTGGTCGTCCGCCGTCCGCCGCCGACCGTGGTGTACGAGCAGGGGCCGCCTCCGGTCTCCATCGGAATCGGCGTCGGCATCGGCGGTGGCGGCTACGGTGGCGGCGGTCACCGCGACGGCGGCAGCTACGGTGGCGGCGGAAACTACGGCGGCGGTGGCAGCTATGGCCAGGGCCGCATGCGGGGTTACTGACGCGCGCGCGAACGCCTCGCGTCGTTGCTCCGCTAGCAGAACGCCATGCCGACGCGCCGCTCGTTGCTCCATACCGGGCGGCAGCGGCGCGCGAACCGGTCGCACTCGATCAGAAGCGTGAATGTCGGCGGCAGGTCCACGCGCTGGGTGAAGTCGGCGGCCGCACCGGCCGTCGACAGGTTGCGCACGGTGCAGGGAATGCTGCCGCCGTCGATGGCGACAATCCCGCCCTTCAATACCTTGTGGCGCTGAGCGGCGCGTTTCTCGATCATCGTCGCAAATCCGAAACAGCTCTCGACGGTCCCGAGGATAAGGCTTGCCGGATTACGGACGATTGAATCCGGTCTTCGGCAGGCCGGGCTGCGCCTTCAGCCTTCGTTTACGATGATGGTCCGGGAGGCGGGCGCCGCTCCTAGCCCAGCAGCGCGAAGGCGCTGGAGACCATCGCCACCGGCTTGTTGTCGGCAGCGCTGCTCAGCGTCACACGCCCGAAGCTCATGGTGCGGCCGAGGCGGACGATGCGCGCATCCGCCAGCACGTCGCTGCCCGCGGCCGCGCGCATGAAATGGGTGGTCTGGTCCACCGTGGTCATCTGCCGGTAGCCGCGGTTGGCCGCGAGATTGGCGATCACCATCGCGGTGTCGGCGAAGGCCATCAGCGCCTGGCCCGAGATGACGCCGCCGTGGCGGCAGATCCGTTCCGAGAAGGGCATGCGCAGCACCGCGCCGGGCTGCCAGTCGGCCACCCCTGCGGGCGGCTCGAAGAAGAAATCCTCGACGGAAAGACCGAGATCCAGAACCCAGGGCGCAAAGACCTCGCCCAGGATGCGCCGCGCCTCGGCGATGCCGAATTCGGCTCCGTGTTGTTGCTGCATGTTTCCTCGCCTGATTGTGAAGCGCATTGTAGGGGCCGCAGGGCCAAAGGGAACAGCGCAACTGCTTGAAAAGTCCCGCTATAAGGCCGTATCTTGGGGCCGGAAAACGAGAGGACTTGCGATGAGGATTCTTGGCGCCGTGTTGGTGGGCGTGGTGGTGGCGCTGGCCGGGCCTGCGGCCGCGCAGATGCAGACGCCCAACGTCAACTTGTTCCCCGAACTCAAGTCCATGACGCCGGAGGAGCGGGAAGCCGAGGCGCTCAGGGAAAAGGCCTACAAGGAATCGCTGCGCAAGATTCCGGAAACCAAGGCCTCCAGCGACCCCTGGGGCAATGTGCGCGGCACCGAGGCGCCGAAGGCCGCCGCGCCCGCCAAGCCGAAGACCAAGACCGGCAGCACCTCGAACTGACTCGGCAAGCGGTTTTCCGAGCCCTATATTCAGCCTGTCGTATCCCTGTTTTTCGGAGTTCCCGGCATGGCGGTTCGCCCGCGCGATCTCGCAAGCCGAATGGCTGGCCGCCGCCGGGCCGATGACGGCTTCGTGCGCGAGACCTTTACGCTGCCGCGCGAGGCGGCGCGCGTGAGGGCGCGGGATTTTCTCAACCGCTACCCGAAGGAAGCCTATATGAGCTCGGTCGAGCGCTGGCGCGAGCTGCCGGACGGAGCGATCGAGTTCACCATGCGCCGGCTCGCCAGCGCCGACTAGACCATTTTCGGTTCTGATTGAATCAGAACCGAAGCTCTAGATTCTTGATTTGACGCGTTTTCTTCACGCGTACCGGTATCACTTCGCTTGAAAACGCTCTAGCGGGGAGAACTCCGCTCAAGGCGCAGGGTCATCGGCGTGGCGGCGCGCCTGTTTCAGCGCCCGGTCGATCCTGAGCCTGACCCGGCGGATCGCCAGCAGTTCCAGCCGGGCTTCGGTCCGGCCGCCCCTGGTCTCGCCATTGATGGTGAATTGCCAGCGCCAGATTCCCGGAGCTTCCGCCGCCACGACGGTGAATTCGATGCCCTTGTGAATCATTCACATCTTCCGATAATACTCGCTTAGGTAGTATTATCAGACGACGCAACATCTACTTTAGGCAAGGTGCGGGGAAACGGTGTCGCACGCGCTGCCTATACGACGTCAGGCGCTCGCGCGCTCTTGTCCTCGGATGGCCTGGTCGCAGGGTGTTGCAGGAAGCGCAAGCCGGCAGACCGCGACAGGCGAGGGCCGGGCTCACGCCTCGCCGAGCAGCTTGCCGGTCCTGCGATGGATGAAATGCGTCAGCGTGCAGGCCGGGCAATTGACCGATCTGTAGGCGTCCTCGGCCTTGTCGGCAGGAACCTCGTCCAGCCTGTGCTGCACGTTCATGCCGGTGCGCGGACATTTGAAGATAATATGACGGCTCATTTCCCCCAAATACGAGCCGGGCGCAACACCCCGCAACTAAGGATGTTTACGTAGGCGAGGGGTCGGCAAGGGATTGAAAAGGGGCTGAAAAGGCATCAATCCGGCCGGTTTCAGCGCTCGGAGCGCATGTAGGGGCTGCGCGCGCTGACGGCCTTGAGGTCGGGATCGGCGTCCAGCCGCTGCACCACCAGCACGCTGGGTGCCCCATGTTTGGGCGGATTGCCCCAAACGCTCCACATCGCCAGGCCCGTGGCCACGATGCCGGCAGCGACGATGGTCAGATCCTCTTTCATGCATCCTCCGTCCGCCCCGGAAGAAGCAGGAAGGATGCCATGCAGGTTTGACGGAATGATGATCTGCCATGATCACACCGACGCGTGCGTCGGGCTCGCCCGATCCGGTCGGAAAAACGGAAATCGGCGAGCGGTATCAGCGGCTTCCAGGAAAAATTCGATTAAATCGAATGTTTTCTTGACTATTCCGCAAATCGGAAGTATATCCGCCCCATCCCGCGCCACCATGAGGGGACGCTTCGCGGTCGTCACGGAACGTTGGTGCGGGTTGCGATGGACGCTGCAGCGTCGGGTGTTCTTCACCTGACGAAAACGCCGCAGCGTACGGCGAAATCGTGTGGTCCTGGCGCCGCGACCCTGGCGTCTATCCCCGCCGGCCTGTGCTGGCGAGGCAACGGGGGCAAGAAAGGCCGTTCCCCGGGGAGAGCGCGACATAAGCCTACATCTCGCACACGGTGATGCGGGTGCCGCCGGCACCCGGCTTTCCCTGCGCCCTCTTCAAGGAAGTGGGCCGACGAGATTGCAGAACTCAGGCGAAACCGCGCCGTGAGAACGAGAGCGCATGCCGCTCTACGCCACTTCTCGGCGCGTTCGCGGTGAACGCGCAGCCTCACATCGCGAACATCATGATGCAGATCGCGCCGACGGCCAGGGCCAGCGTGGCCACCAAGGATAGTACGTGCATCCAGTCGCGCCGCGTCATCGCGACAGGTTGAGGCCGGTCCTGCCTGAAAAAAATGATCTGGCGCAGACTGAGAACCAAAAGGGGCCGCCAACCTCTACGTAAAGGGACCGCTAACCATTTTGACGGCCGGCGAGGGGGTGGACGGCGGCCGGACAGAAAGAACATATTGCGAACAGAGAACAAATGTGGTACGGATCGTCCACAACCAAAAGTTCTCGATTCTCAGCTGTTTGTCCCGCCCGAATCCCGCCATAAGGAGCTCTGCCCATGTCCGTCCCGGCCCTGCGTATCGTTGAAGGTTCTTCCATGGATAAGTCGAAGGCGCTGTCCGCTGCGCTCTCCCAGATCGAGCGGCAGTTCGGCAAGGGCTCGGTGATGAAGCTCGGCAAGAACGATCGCTCGATGGACATCGAGACGATCTCTTCCGGCTCGCTCGGACTGGATATTGCGCTCGGCGTCGGCGGCCTGCCCAAGGGCCGCGTGGTCGAGATTTACGGGCCGGAATCCTCAGGGAAAACCACGCTGGCGCTGCATTGCGTCGCCGAAGGGCAGAAGAAGGGCGGTATCTGTGCCTTCATCGACGCCGAGCACGCGCTCGATCCCGTCTATGCCCGCAAGCTCGGCGTCAACATCGACGAGCTGCTGATCTCGCAGCCGGATACCGGCGAGCAGGCGCTGGAAATCTGCGACACGCTGGTGCGCTCCGGCGCGGTCGACGTGCTGGTGGTGGATTCGGTCGCAGCCCTGGTGCCGAAGGCCGAGCTCGAGGGCGAGATGGGCGATGCGCTTCCGGGCCTGCAGGCCCGCCTGATGAGCCAGGCGCTGCGCAAGCTCACCGCCTCGATCAACAAGTCCCACACCATGGTGATCTTCATCAACCAGATCCGCATGAAGATCGGCGTGATGTACGGCTCGCCGGAAACCACCACCGGCGGCAATGCGCTGAAATTTTACGCCTCCGTCCGCCTCGACATCCGCCGCATCGGTGCCATCAAGGAGCGCGACGAGGTGGTCGGCAACACCACCCGCGTCAAGGTTGTGAAGAACAAGCTGGCGCCGCCCTTCAAGCAGGTCGAATTCGACATCATGTATGGCGAGGGCGTTTCCAAGATGGGCGAGATCCTCGACCTCGGCGTCAAGGCCGGCATCGTCGAAAAATCCGGCGCCTGGTTCTCCTATGACAGCCAGCGCCTCGGCCAGGGCCGCGAGAACGCAAAGGCTTTCCTCAAGGCCAACCCCGACATGTCCGCCAAGATCGAGACCGCGATCCGCCAGAACTCCGGCCTGATCGCCGAGCAGATTCTCGCCGGCGAACGCGAAGCCGACGCCGACGGCGAGGAGCCGGCGGAGGAGTGATCGCTGATTTGATATGACGGCAGGCGGGCGCCGAGGACGTTGAGTTGCCGACGTCTCCGGCGCCCGTTTTGTTTTTGTTTGTGAGTATGGCGGGTGAAGGAAGCGCTATGGCCCGTTTGATCCTGACATTTGATTACCTTGCCGAGGGAGCACACAAGTGCGCTGACGTTGTCGATTGCGTCGTTGCGTTCAGGTGTAACTTCGTCTGGGGAAAGTTGAAGTCGAACGACAGTCTCAAGACACTGTTTTCGCAGCGACCGGCGAAGCGCGTCTTCGAACATTGGACCGAAGGCCTGGAAGGACGGTCTCTGACGGCGACTGAGATACGCAATCTTGGTTTGATCGAGTTCTGCGAGGGCTTTGACGCAATCGAACTCTGGGCCGATCCTGCGCCAAACACTCAATTACAACTAATCTGGCTGCTCGATCACTTGAGGTTTCATACGAGCGTTACTTCCAGATTGCGGTTGGTCCAAAGCGCACGGATCGATAATCACCGCCCCGAGGATTGGATCGCGCAGCGACCGCGTGCCGTGTCTATCCATGCCGATGACCTCGCACTCGCAGCCACTGCCTGGGCGGCGTGGCGTGCGCCAACGCCTGTCGAATGGTTCAACCTGCTTTCACAAGACTTGAGTCCGCTTCCGCAACTTCGCAACACGATAATCGCGCTTCTTGAAGAGCTGCCCGGCCGCACGACCGGTCTTGGCGCGACGGAAATGCGAATGCTGGAACTGCTAGCATCTGGCTACGTGCACCCCTACGACCTATTTCCCAAGTACGAGAGGCCCAACGAACGCATCACATATGGCTTTTGGGAAGCGGGCAATTTGCTCGACGGCTTGGCGCGCAGCGCGCAGCCCGCCGTTTCGGGTCTCACCGAGGGCCCGTTCGATGGCGCGATGCACGTCTCAAACGAGCGCCTCACGCGCTACGAGAACAGCACGCTCGCATTGACCGATCTCGGCAACGCGATTCTTGCTGGCGCCGACGATTTCGGCCGGCACAACCCCATCCACCGTTGGTGGGGCGGCACCGAATTGACAAACGACTGCCTTTGGCGCTGGGACTCAGCTAACCGGAGGCTCGTGGCGCCCTGACTTCACTCCGCGGCTTCCGCGTAATCCGCCACCGGCGGGCACGAGCACACCAGATTACGGTCGCCATAGACGTTATCGACGCGGCCGACGGGCGACCAGTACTTGTCCGTGCGCGAGGAGCCGGCCGGGAAACATCCCTCGATCCGGCTGTAGGCCCGGTTCCAGGCATCGTCGGCGATGTCGTGCACCGTGTGCGGCGCGTGGCGCAGCGGCGAAGCCTCGACCTTCCATCGTCCCGCCTCGATCTCGGCTATCTCCAGCCGGATCGCGATCATGGCGTCGCAGAAGCGGTCGATCTCCGCCTTCGATTCCGATTCGGTCGGCTCGATCATCAGCGTGCCCGGCACCGGGAAGCTCATGGTCGGCGCATGGAAGCCGAAATCGATCAGGCGCTTGGCGATGTCGTCGACGGTGACGCCGCTGGTCGCCTTCAGCGGACGGGGATCGACGATGCATTCATGCGCCACCCGCCCGCGCGCGTTGCGGTAGAGCACCGGAAAATGCGGCTGCAATCGCGCGGCGATGTAGTTGGCGTTGAGGATCGCAATCTCCGTGGCGCGCTTCAATCCCTCGCCGCCCATCATCAGGATGTAGATGTAGGAGATCGTCAGGATCGACGCCGAGCCGAATGGCGCCGCCGACACCGGCCCCACCGGATGCGCCGTCGCGCCGTCGGTTGCGGGGTGACCGGGCAGGAAAGGCGCGAGGTGCTTCCTCACGCCGATCGGCCCCATGCCCGGACCGCCGCCGCCATGCGGGATGCAGAACGTCTTGTGCAGGTTGAGATGGCTGACGTCGGCGCCGTAGTCGCCGGGCCGCGACAGGCCAACCTGCGCGTTGAGATTGGCGCCGTCGAGATACACCTGGCCGCCATGCGCATGCACAATGTCGCAGATATCGCGAATGTGCTCCTCGAACACGCCATGCGTCGAGGGATAGGTGATCATGATCGCCGCGAGATTTCTCGAATGCTTCTCCGCCTTGGCGCGCAAATCGTTGACGTCGACGTCGCCCCGCGAATCGCAGGCGACCACCACGACCTCCATGCCGACCATCGCGGCGGAGGCCGGATTGGTGCCGTGCGCGGAGGAGGGGATCAGGCAGATCCTGCGATGGCCTTCGCCGCGCGCCATGTGATAGCCGCGGATCGCCAGCAGGCCGGCATATTCGCCCTGCGCGCCGGAATTCGGCTGCAGCGACACCGCGTCATAGCCGGTGATGTCGGCGAGCCATTTTTCCAGCCGCGCGAACAGCGCGTGGTAGCCCTTCGCCTGGTCCGCCGGCGCAAAGGGATGCAGGCTGGCGAATTCCGGCCAGGTCAGCGGGATCATCTCCGTGGTCGCGTTCAGCTTCATGGTGCAGGAGCCGAGCGGGATCATGGCGCGGTCGAGCGCGAGGTCGCGGTCGCTGAGCTTGCGCATGTAGCGCAACAGCTCGGTCTCCGAGCGATGCGCATGGAAGACCGGATGGGTCAGGAACGCGCCCGTCCGCTTCAACTCGGCGGGCAATGCGTCGCTCGCCTGCGCCTCGATCTCGTCATAGGAGAACGTGCCGCCGAAGGCGCGCCACACCGCTTCGACGATCCCCGCCGTCGTCGTCTCGTCCACGGCAATGCCGAGCGCGCCGCCGCCGATGCGCAGATTGATCTTTTCGGAAGCCGCGCGGGCGACGATCTCGTCCTGCCTGCCGCCGGCGTCGACCGTCAGCGTGTCGAAGAAGGCCTCGTGCCTTGGCGCAAAGCCGAGCTTGCGCAGTCCCGCCGCCAGCACCGCGGCGCGGCGGTGCACGCCGCGCGCGATATGCGTCAGCCCGGCCGGGCCGTGATAGACCGCGTACATCGAGGCGATCACGGCGAGCAGCACCTGCGCGGTGCAGATGTTGGAGGTCGCCTTCTCGCGGCGGATGTGCTGCTCGCGGGTCTGCAGCGCCAGCCGGTAGGCCGGCGCCCCGCGCGAATCCACGGAGAGGCCGACGATGCGGCCGGGCAGCGAGCGCTTCAGTGCGTCGCGCACCGCCATATAGGCCGCGTGCGGTCCGCCATACCCCATCGGCACGCCGAAGCGCTGCGCCGAACCGATCGCGATATCGGCGCCGAGCTCGCCGGGCGAAGCGAGCAGCGTCAGCGCCAGCAGGTCGGCGGCAACGATCGCCAGCGCGCCCTTGGCGCGCAATGTGGCGATGGCCGGACGCAGGTCGCGAACCGCGCCGCTGGTGCCCGGATATTGCAGCAGGCCGCCGAGCACGTCGGCCTTGTCGAGATCGGTGAGGGGATCGCCGACGATCAGGTGCCAGCCCAGCGGCTCGGCGCGGGTGCGCAGCACCGCGAGCGTCTGCGGATGAACCTCGCTGTCGACGAAGAATGCTTTCGCCTTTACCTGCGAGTGGCGCTCCGCGAGCGCCATCGCTTCCGCCGCGGCGGTCGCCTCATCCAGCAGCGAGGCGTTGGCGACGTCGAGCCCGGTGAGGTCGCAGATCATGGTCTGGAAGTTGAACAGCGCTTCCAGCCGGCCCTGGCTGATCTCGGGCTGGTAGGGCGTGTAGGCCGTGTACCAGGCCGGGTTCTCCAGGATGTTGCGCTGGATCACCGCAGGCAGGATCGTGCCGGAATAGCCTTGGCCGATCAGCGAGGTGAACATCGCATTCTGTGCCGCCAGCTCGCTCATATGCGCCAGCGCCTCGGTCTCGCCGAGCGCGCGGCCGAGATCGAGCGGCGACTTCTGCCGGATCGAGGCCGGCAGAGTCTCGTCCATCAGTGCGGTCAGGCTGTTGGCGCCCACCGTCTCCAGCATCGCGTCGATGTCGCGCGGGGAGGGGCCAATGTGACGGCGCACGAAAGTGGTGGCGGCTTCGTCCGTGTGCTTGAGCGGCGCGTTCATGGTCTTCCTCTTTCCTCTCGTCATGCCCCGCGAAAGCGGGGCATCCAGTACGCAGGGACGTCGGCGATTGAGCCGACGGGCCCCGGCGTACTGGGCGGATTCAACCGGTCGTCGCAACACTTCAGCCAAGGAGGTTGCGATGAATGGATACAGACAAGATTCGGACCGGAGTGCGCGACCGCCAGGCCGGCTTCCGAAGGGACAGCGAGAGAATTGCAGACGGT
>NZ_JACRMG010000011.1 GCF_016219575.1 Bradyrhizobium sp.
ATGCGCCGATGGGCGACAATCGCAGCATAAGCTTCACCCCGAACACAGCCACCTAGCCTTCAGCCCCAATCCGAAAGACGTCCCTCTTCCCTCTCACGGCCAATAAGTCCAATTACGCAACAGGCCCACAAGGGGAGAGGGAAACAAAAAGGCCCCGGTCGAAACCGGGGCCTCTGATTTGTGACAACGCAATACCCGCGCCGCTTACTTGTCGGTGCCGCGGTTCTTCAGCGCGGTGCCGAGAATGTCGCCCAGCGTCGCACCCGAATCGGAGGAGCCGTACTGCGCGATGGCTTCCTTCTCCTCGGCCACTTCCAGCGCCTTGATCGACACCTGGACCTTGCGGGCCTTCTTGTCGAACTGGATGACGCGGGCATCGACCTTCTCGCCGACGGCGAAGCGCTCGGGGCGCTGGTCGTTGCGGTCGCGCGCCAGTTCGGAGCGCTTGATGAAGGTGGTGAAGTCGGTGCCGGCGATCTTCACGTCGATGCCGCCTTCCTTCACGTCGGTGATTTCGCAGGTCACCACCGCGCCCTTCTTGACGTCGCCGGGTTCGGCGAAGGGATCGCCTTCGAGCTGCTTGATGCCGAGCGAGATACGCTCCTTCTCGACATCCACGTCGAGCACCACGGCCTTCACCATGTCGCCCTTCTTGTAGTTGTCGATGACCTGTTCGCCCGGAAGCTTCCAGTCGAGGTCGGACAGGTGCACCATGCCGTCGACGTCGCCGTCGAGACCCAGGAACAGGCCGAACTCGGTCTTGTTCTTGACCTCGCCCTCGACGGTCGAACCGACCGGGAACTTCTCGACGAAGACCTCCCAGGGGTTGCGCATGGTCTGCTTGAGACCGAGCGAGATGCGGCGCTTGACGGAATCCACTTCCAGCACCTGCACCTCGACTTCCTGCGAGGTCGAGACGATCTTGCCGGGGTGCATGTTCTTCTTGGTCCACGACATCTCCGAGACGTGGATCAGGCCTTCGATGCCCGGCTCCAGCTCGACGAAGGCGCCGTAGTCCGTGATGTTGGTGACGCGGCCGGTGAAGCGCGCGTTCAGCGGATACTTCGCCTCGATGCCCTGCCACGGATCGTCCAGCAGCTGCTTCATGCCGAGCGAGATGCGGTGGGTCTCGTGGTTGATCTTGATGATCTTGACCTTCACCGTCTGGCCGATGGTCAGCACCTCGGTCGGGTGGTTGACGCGGCGCCAGGCGATATCGGTGACGTGCAGCAGGCCGTCGATGCCGCCGAGGTCGACGAACGCACCGTAATCGGTGATGTTCTTCACGACGCCGTCGATCACCTGGCCCTCTTCGAGGTTCTGCACCAGCTCCTGGCGCTGCTCGGCGCGGGTCTCTTCCAGAACCGTGCGGCGCGACACCACGATGTTGCCGCGGCGGCGATCCATCTTGAGGATCTGGAACGGCTGCGTGTTGTTCATCAGGGGTGCCACATCCCGGATCGGACGGATGTCGACCTGCGAGCGCGGCAGGAAGGCCACGGCGCCGTCGAGGTCCACGGTGAAGCCGCCCTTGACCTGGTTGAAGATGACGCCGTTTACCTTCTCGTTGTTCTGGAAGGCCTTCTCCAGCTTGCCCCAGCTCTCTTCGCGGCGCGCCTTGTCGCGCGACAGCACGGCTTCGCCGAGGGCATTCTCGATGCGGTCGAGGAACACCTCGACTTCGTCGCCGACCTTGAGGTCGCTTTCGCGGCCGGGGCCGGAAAATTCGCGCAGCGCCACGCGGCCTTCGGTCTTCAGGCCGACATCGATGACGGCCATGTCCTTTTCAATTGCGACGACCTTGCCCTTGATGACGGAGCTTTCCTGCAAGCCGCCGCTGAAGGATTCGTCGAGCATCGCCGCGAAATCGTCGCGGGTCGGAGTGAGGGAAGTAGCGGTATTCGAAGCCATTTGTTCTCCAGTTGCGGGGTACTTGCCGGCCGTTCGGGTTGATGGGCGCATCGGATGGACAGTGACGGGCTCCGCAAAACCCGACGGCCGCTCGTTGCGGGAGGCGCAACAGCGGGCCGGCAGCACGGCTGCCCATTCGATACCTGATGTTTCCGGGGCCCTGGACGTGCCGGCCAAACATGCCGGCGTGCAAGACGGGGAGCGGGCTTCCTCCATTTGACGGCAGGGGTCGAATTCCCTTCACCGGCCCACTCGGACGGCCCTGATCGCATCGGGGGCAGCCCGGACGGCGCTGATATAGCCCCCGGGCCTTGTGGCGGCAAGCAAAAACGGCCCGTTTAGCGGCCTTTAACGCTCGCGATCCGCGAAAACCGGGACCCCGTACTTCAACGGGTTGTTGACCGAATCCCCAAATTGCCTGTCGGCCCGACCGCGGATGGAACCCGGCCTTAAGCACGCTCCCGCACAAAGGCACCGTCACAAAACAGGGGGAGTACCGCCATGAAAAGTCTGATCGCCGTGGCCGCCATTTTCGCCTTCACCGTCGCTGTCGGCGTCGCCGGCAAGCCGTCGGCATTTGCGACCGAGCAGGCCATCGCCAACGCCAAGGTCGGCAAACAGCCCATCGTCCTGGCCGAGCGCTCGAAGAGCTAAGTCTTATGGCGCCGGCTTCCTGCCGGCGCGGACAGCCTCGACGATGGCGATGGCGGCGCGAACGCCCGCCTCGATGTCGAGATCCGAATTATCCAGCGTGTGCGCGTCCGCGGCCGGCTTCAAGGGGGCGACCGGCCGGTTTCGATCGCGCTCGTCGCGCTTGAGAATATCCGCAAGCACGGCGGCTTCGTCCGCTTCCTCGCCCCGCGCGCGGGCTTCCAGCGTCCGCCGCCGCGCCCGCACCTGCGGGTCCGCCACCACGAAGATCTTCACATCGGCATGCGGGCAGATCACCGTCCCGATGTCGCGTCCGTCGAGCACGGCGCCAGGCGGATCGGCGGCGAACTGCCGCTGGAAATTGACCAGCGCCTCGCGCACCTTCGGGATAGCCGAGACCACCGAGGCGGCTTCGCCGACCTTCTGCGTCTTCAGGACAGGATTGCCGAATTTTTCGGGATCGAGCTCCAGCGCCGCGGCAACCGCCAGCAGCTCGTCGCCGGGATCGGCACCCGCCTCCATCAGCGACCAGGCCACCGCGCGATAGATTACGCCGGTGTCGAGATGGCGGTAGCCGTAATGATGGGCAAGCCGCTTGCCCAGCGTGCCCTTGCCCGAGGCCGCCGGTCCGTCGATGGCGATGATCATGTGCGCCATCTGCGCCGGAGCGGCCATGATGGTCAAGACGTGCAACTGCTTATTTCGTTTCCCGGAATGGCAGGAGCCGCGAAGATTTCGCGAGCCGCACCGATGCGTCCAAATGTCCGCGCAAAGGCTATCAAGCCCCTCTATTCTGGCGCCATAGATCCGCAGTCAGTCGGTTCGAATTTGCAAACGGGGGAGACACGATGAGCGCCATTTCACGACGTCACTTCATCGGCAGCGCCGCGGCCGCTTCTGCGCTTCCGCTGATCGGATCGCAGGCCTCCGCGCAGCAGACCGACTGGCCCAACAGGTCGATCAAGATCATCGCCGGCTATCCGGCCGGCGGGCAGACCGACCTGTTTTCGCGGACCTATGGCGAGTACATCCGGGCCGAGACGGGCCAGAGCGTGACGGTGGAAAACAAGGCCGGCGCCTCCGGTTCGGTGGCGGCGGCCGAAGCCAAACGTGCCGCGCCCGATGGCTACACGCTGATGTTCACGATCACGACGACCATGATCATGAACCGTGTCCTGATGAAGGACATCCCATACGACCCCGAAAAGGATTTCGTGATCGTCTCGATCATGCCGGCGGGCAGCCTGCCTTTCGTGGTCGGCGAGAAGACCGGCGCCAGGACGTTTGACGAATTCATCGCCTACGCGAGGAAGGCGGAGAAAGTGAACATCGGCACCTACGGCGCAGGCTCCTACGCGCACATGGCGATCGCCGAAATGAACAAGGCCTATGGCCTGAAGATGGAGGCGGTGCACTACCGCGGCGAGGCGCCGATGTGGACGGATCTCGCCGGTGGTTTCATCGACGGCGCCCATGGCAGCTATGGCGCGGCACAGTCCGTGTTGCAGAGCGGCCGCGGCACGGCGGTCGCCGTCTCGCGCAAGCGCATGTCGACCTTGCCGGACGTTCCCTCTTTCGCGTAGGTTGGCGCCAAGCCGCGCCTGTTCCAGCTGACCGGTTTCCAGTGCTGCGCCGTGCCCGCCGGTACGACGCCGGAAATTATACAGAAACTGTCAAAGCTCCTCGTTGCCGGCGGCAAGTCCGAAAAGATCAAGCAGCTGATGAAATCATTCGGTGTCGACGACACCGCAATGACGTTCGAGGAGACGCAGAAGCTCTACAGGGAAGAAGCGCCGGTCTGGCTCGAGGCCGTGGCGAGCCTCGGGCTGACGCCGTCGTAACGCACCCGAACCGGATTATGATTGAACCGGCCGGGGACCGCGCGCCCGCCGCAGCGGCCGTTCCTCGGTAAAGATGTTGCGCGAGGCGAATTCGGCCGGGCTTGAGAACGTCAGGTATTCGCGCATCGCGTCGGTTGGCGACGTCGTCGTGAACCATGGCATGGCGAGCCGGCGCGCTGGATTGCCGGTCCACGGCGGCACGCGACCAAGTCGGCGTTGCTTTGCGAGATATTCGGCGATGGCACCCACCAGCGCGTCGAGTCGATCGTCGCCCGTCAGCCGCGGCTCATGCTCGATCGACGCATAGCGTTCCTCGCTGGTCTTGGCGAGATCGAAGGTGTCGACGAATTCTGCAAGCGCCGCATCCCGCGGCGAGCCGGCGCAAATCCGCTCGACGGCTTCAGCGAGGGTATTTGGGCGCATCCGACGCTCCCTCGAGGTTCATGTTCCTCAGCAGGAACCGCTGCTTCTCCGAGGACGCAGCACTGATCGGGAAGTATCGACCCAGCAAGACCATCGCCTCCTCTGTACTCGATATGCCGACTACCCGCATCAAATTGAGGATATCAAGGCGCTCCGCCTCTCCACGGGTCGCATCGAGGATTCGAAACGCCTTCAACTTGAGCGCCAGCAGATATTCCGCCGTTGGTACTGAAACGACAAGGCCCACCGCATCGCCATCGCGCGGAAAGGTCGCAAATTCCAGATGATCGGCCGCGTGGTCCGCAAGGGCGCTTAGATGGAAGGCCACGCCGTCGTTGAACCAATCTTCCTTCCAGCCGTTTTTCTGCGCGATTTCACCCACGATCTTCGCCAGCCACATCGGCAGGGGTTGTTCGAGCCTCGATACGTCGACATCCTCCGTGGCGAACCGGAAATTGCTCGCCAGCATCAGGGCCGAGCCGCCATAAACCGCGATCTGCAGCTTCGTTCCCGCCCCGACCGCCGCGCGTCCGATCTGGTCGAAAGCATCGAGCAGGGCCTCGCGGTCGAAGGCTGCAATCATGGCCCTGCCTCACGAAAACTCCGCGCCCAGCGAGCGCATCATCGGGATGAAGTCCGGAAAGCTCGTGGCGATGAAGGCGGTGTCGTCGACTTTGACCGGCTTGTCTGCGGCGCAGCCCATCACCAGCGCCGACATCGCGATGCGGTGATCCATGTGGGTGGCGACGAGGCCGCCGCCGGGCACATGGCCCCTGCCCTCGACAATCAGATCGTCGCCGGCAATCTCCACCTTGACGCCATTGACGCGCAGCATGTCCGCGGTCGCAGCCAGCCGATCGGACTCTTTCACGCGCAGCTCCTGCAGGCCGCGCATCACGGTGGTGCCTTCGGCGAAGGCGGCGGCGACCGCCAGCACCAGATATTCGTCGATCATCGACGGCGCGCGCTCCGGCGGCACCTCGACGCCGCGCAGTTTCGAGGCGCGCACCCGCAGGCGCGCCATCGGCTCGCCGGCATCGCCCCGCACCTCGCTTTCCTCAATCGAGGCGCCCATCTCGCGCAGCGTCGTAAACAGGCCGGTACGCAGCGGATTGGTCATGACGTCGGAGAGCACGATGTCGGAACCGGGGACGATCAGCGCCGCGACAACAGGGAATGCGGCCGAGGAGGGATCGGCGGGCACGATCACTTCGGCGCCGTGCAGTTCCGGCTCGCCGGTCAGCGAAATTCTGCGGCCGTGGCTGCCTTCCCTGGCGGAAACGATGTCGGCGCCAAAATGCTTCAGCATCAGCTCGGTATGGTCGCGGCTCGCCTCGCTCTCGATCACGGTGG
Source organism: Bradyrhizobium sp. (assembly GCF_016219575.1). GTDB lineage: Bacteria > Pseudomonadota > Alphaproteobacteria > Rhizobiales > Xanthobacteraceae > Bradyrhizobium. Next base: position 6,180 of record NZ_JACRMG010000011.1, read on the forward strand.
TGACGCCGGGCGCGGCGAGGCCCGCCAGCAACACGGCCGATTTGATCTGAGCCGAGGCGACCGGCGTGCGGTAGGTGATCGGGACGGGATCGCGCGCGCCGTGCAGGGTCAACGGCAGCCGCCCGCCTTCGTTGGCTTTGCCGGCCTTGGCGCCCATCAGTTCCAGGGGATCGAGAATGCGCCGCATCGGCCGCGAGCGCAGCGAGGCGTCGCCGTCGAACACCGCCGTCACCGGGCAGCCGGCAACCGCGCCCATCACCAGGCGGCAGCCGGTGCCGGAATTGCCAAAATCGAGCGCCGCAGTCGGTTCCGCAAAGCCGCCGACGCCGACGCCGTTGACCTTCCAGGCAAACGGCCCGGTCCGCTCGACCTTCGCACCGAGCGCCCGCATGGATTTGGCGGTGTTGAGGACGTCCTCGCCCTCCAGGAGGCCCGAAATCCGGGTTTCCCCGACCGCCAGCGCCCCCAGGATCAGCGCCCGGTGCGAGATCGACTTGTCCCCGGGCACCCGGACCTGGCCCGCAAGGGGGCCGCTGACGCGGGCTTCAAGGGGGGTCGCGGGGCCGGAATGGGTCAAGTTTGTGTCCTTTCTCGCCGGCCCAGTAACACATGCGCCAGATGGCGTCACGCCGCCCAAAATTGCCTGCAAAGCGCTATTGACAGCGGCCCGTCAACTAGCCAAGTGAAGCACCGTTTTTCGAAAAATTCCCAGGACTCGCACGTGGCCAAATCCGACCTCGGAACCAAACGCATTTGCCCGACGACGGGTAAGAAGTTCTACGACCTGAACAAAACACCCGTGATTTCCCCGTACACGGGAGAAGTCGTGCCGATCGCGCCGGTGGCGCCGCCACGCATGACTCGCGGCGCGGCAGCAGCTGCGCCCGCCATGGCCCCCGACGCGCCGGAGCCCGCGGAGGCCGAAGAGTTGGTGTCGCTCGAGGAAGCCGACGCCGAGGAGAACACCGGCAAGGTCAAGGCCGTCGTGCCGGAATCCGAGGAGGACATCGAGGTCGATGAGACCATCGAAGGCGACGATGATGATGATTCGACCTTCATCGCCGACGAAGAGGAAGGCGACGAGGACGTCACCGACATCATCGGCGACGTCAGCACCGACGAAGATACTTGAGATAAACCCCGAACTGTGTTTCAGGGTTCTGCTCCGCACGTCGCCCAGACGCGTGGATTCGCTGAAGGGGCCATAGCTCAGCTGGGAGAGCGCTTGCATGGCATGCAAGAGGTCGGCGGTTCGATCCCGCCTGGCTCCACCAGCCTTCGCTCGCTTCGCGAGCTACGGCTCGGCAGGCCCGGGAAGTCTCTCGAAGCGAAGAGAGCGAAGGCTGCCGCGGCGTAGCCCGAAGGGCGACGGCGGACTTCGCTCACACGCCCGCCTTCTCCCCCAGCGCTGCATTCAGCTTGTCGCGCAGCGTCACGATCTCGCTCCGCAGTTCGGTCAGCTCCGCCACCGAACATTGCGACGCCGCCAGGATCGATAATGGCAGGCTGCGCGCTTTCTCTTTCAAATCCTCGCCCTGCGCCGTCAGCGCCACGATCACCTGGCGCTCGTCTTCGGTCGAGCGCGTGCGTTTCACCAGGCCCGCGGCCTCCAGCCGCTTCAGCAGCGGCGTCAGCGTGCCGGAATCGAGAAACAGCCGCTCGCCGATCTCCTTCACCGGCAAGCCGTCCTCCTCCCACAGCACCAGCATGACGAGGTACTGCGGATAGGTCAGGCCCAGCCGGTCCAGCAGCGGCTTGTAGAAGCGGTTGAAGGCATGCGCGGTGGAATAGACCGCAAAGCAGAGCTGGTTGCCGAGCAGGAGCGGCTGATCGCTACCGGATTTCCGGACCATCGGTGAACTTTCTCATCCATCTGGAATTGTTTGCACATTCTGGGGCGCGCCGCGCTGGCATTCAATTGCGCACAATTAAATGTGACCAGGTATTTTTCTATTGCACACAATTCGATTGTGTGCAATCTATATGACGTCAACACCGCCCCAACCACCAGGGAGACCACCATGTCCGTGAAAGTGCTCTACAAGACCAGCGCCAAGGCCACCGGTGGCCGCGACGGCTCTGCCGCCACCCTCGACGGCGCACTGAGCGTCAAGCTGTCGACCCCCAAGGAACTCGGCGGCGGCGGCGGTCCCGGCAACAACCCCGAACAGCTCTTTGCCGCCGGTTACGCGGCCTGCTTCATCGGCGCGATGAAGGCGGTGGCGGCCCAGGGCGGCGGCGTCAAGGTGCCGGCCGACGTTTCCGTGACCTCCACCGTCGGCATCGGCCCGCGCTCGGAAGGCGGCTTCGGTCTCGATATCGATCTCGCCGTCTCGCTGCCCGGCGTTCCCCGCGCCGAGGCCGAAGCGCTGGTGGCCAAGGCCCACCACGTTTGCCCCTATTCCAACGCGACGCGCGGCAATGTCGACGTCCGCCTGACCGTCGTCTGACACGCGCAATTCCGGATAAAGCGGCCCGTCGCATTTCCAGCGGCGGGCCGTTTTCGTGCACGGCATACGCCTGTGCGCCGGGAGGCATTGCTGCCGCCGGGGAAGCCCGCTAGCTCTTGGCATCATCCCATCTGAGCGAAGGTTGTTTCCATGAATGCCGAAGCCGCTTCCGGCGCGATGACGGGTCTGCGCGTGATCGATCTCACGCGCGTGCTCGGCGGCCCCTATTGCACGCAGATCCTCGCCGACCATGGCGCCGACGTGATCAAGGTCGAGCCGCCTGCAGGTGACGAGGTGCGTGACTGGGGCCCGCCCTTCCACGAGGAAGACGCGGCCTATTTCGTCGGCATCAACCGCAACAAGCGCTCGATCGGGCTCGACCTCGCTTCCGAGGGCGGACGCGAGGTGCTGATGAAGCTGCTGGAGACCGCCGACGTCCTGATCGAGAATTTCAAGCCGGGCACGCTCGACAAATGGGGCATCGGCAACGACGTGCTGCGCGCGAAATTTCCGCGGCTCGTGCATGCTCGCATCTCCGGCTTCGGCGCCGACGGCCCGCGCGGCGGCAATCCGGGCTATGACGCCATCATCCAGGCCATGACCGGCATGATCGCGGCCACCGGCTCGCCCGAGAGCGGCCCGATGCGCATCGGCGTGCCGCTGGTGGACATCACCACCGGTCTCTATGCCGCGATCGGCATCCTGATGGCATTGTCCGAGCGGCAACGCTCGGGCCTCGGCCAGTTCCTGGAGACGACGCTGTACGAGACGGGCCTCGCCATCATGCATCCGCACACGGCGAATTATTTCATGCACGGCAAGCCACCGTCGCTGACCGGCAACGAGCATCCGAATCTCGTGCCCTACGCGATCTTCCCGACCAAGACCGACAACATCTTCATCGGCGTCGGCAATGACGGCACCTTCCGCAAGCTCGCGAAGGAAATCGGCAAGCCCGAGCTCGGCACGGATCCGCGCTTTGCCCGCAACAAGGACCGCATCGCCAACCGCGAGGCGCTGCGTGCCGAGCTTGCCGCCGTGTTCAGCCAGCATGAGGCCGAGCCGCTCTGCAACCGCCTGCTTGCCGCCGGCCTGCCGGCAGGCCCGGTGCAGAAGATCGACCAGGCGCTGACCAATCCCCACACCATCCACCGCGGCGATATCGTCGCCAGGGACTGGTACAAGGGCGTCGCCTCGCCGATCCGGCTGGAGCGGACAAAACCCAGCCTGCGCCGTACCCCGCCAAAATTCTCCCAGCATTCGGCCGAGGTGCTCGGCGAATTCGGCTACTCGAAAGCTGAGATCGAGGCGCTGGTCGCCAAGGGCGTGGTCTGCGGGACCGAGCGGAAGCGGTAGGCGAAAGCAACGCCTCCCTCCACGAGTCGTCCCGGCGATCGATGATGCGCTGCGGTGAGTTGCCGTTCCACAACCGACTGCGGGGGTTATGGGCCCCGGCCTGCGCCGGGGCGACGCGGAAAGATAATGCCGCGTCGAATTTTCGCTTCCCCAAACGTTCACTTCCCCCCTACGATTGGCTCGCTTATACGGTCATTTGCACGTCATCCGCTGCTGTTAGCGCAAACAAAGTGATGACGGTTCCAACCGGGAGGAATTTGATGGCTCTTCGACAATTCGGCACGGCCGCGGCCGTTGCGGTCTCGCTGGCATTCGCTGCCTCGCCCGCGTCTGCGGCGATCGAGATCCAGTGGTGGCACGCCATGACCGGCGCCAACAACGACGTGGTCAACAGGCTCGCCGAGGAATTCAACGCCAGCCAGTCCGACTACAAGGTCGTGCCGTCCTACAAGGGCAATTATCCGGACACGATGAACGCCGGCATCGCCGCGTTCCGCGCCGGCAACGCGCCGCATATCATGCAGGTGTTCGAGGTCGGCACCGCCACCATGATGGGCGCCACCGGCGCCATCAAGCCGGTCTACCAGCTGATGAAGGATGCCGGCGAGCCGTTCGACCCCAAGGCCTACCTGCCGACCATCACCGGCTATTACTCGACCTCGAAGGGCGAGATGCTGTCGTTCCCCTTCAACTCGTCCTCGATGGTGATGTGGATCAACAAGGACGAACTGAAGAAGGCCGGCGTCAACGACATCCCGAAGACCTGGCCGGAAGTGTTCGAGGCCGCCAAGAAGCTCAAGGCGGCGGGCCACGCCACCTGCGGCTTCTCCAATGCCTGGGCCAGCTGGGCGCATATCGAGCAGTTCTCCGCCTGGCACAACGTTCCGATCGGCACCAAGGCCAACGGCCTCGACGGCTTCGACACCGTGCTGAAGTTCAATTCGCCGCTGCACGTCAAGCACCTGCAGAACCTCGTCGACCTGCAGAAGGACAAGACCTACGATTATGGCGGGCGCACCTCTACCAACGAGGCCCGCTTCGGCTCCGGCGAGTGCGCGATCTTCCTGACCTCGTCGGGCTACTACGGCACCGCAAAGGCCACCGCCAAGTTCGACTTCGCCTCGGCGCCGATGCCGTATTACCCGGACGTCGCCGGCGCGCCGCAGAACTCGATCATCGGCGGCGCTTCGCTGTGGGTGATGGGCGGCAAGAAGGCGGAAGAGTACAAGGGCATCGCCAAATTCTTCACCTTCCTGTCCGACACCGGCCGCCAGGCCCGGCTGCATCAGGAATCCGGCTACCTGCCGATCACCAAGGCGGCCTATGAGAAGTCGATCAAGGACGGCTTCTACGAGAAGAATCCCGTCCTGCAGACGCCCCTGAAGGAACTCACCAACAAGGAGCCGACCGAGAATTCGCGCGGCCTGCGCTTCGGCAACATGGTGCAGATGCGCGACGTCTGGTCCGAGGAGATCGAGGCGGCGCTGGCGGGCAAGAAGACCGCCAAGGAAGCCCTTGATACGGCCGTGGAGCGTGGCAACGCCATGTTGCGCACGTTCGAGAAGACGGCAAAGTAAGCTGGCAGAACCAGGGGGTTCGTCATTGCGAGCGAATCGAAGCAATCCATGGCACCGCATGACCGGTAGCAATGGATTGCTTCGTCGCTCCAGCGCAAAATTGCTCTGCAATTTTGTCGCGGGCTCCTCGCAATGACGAGAGCGAGTGAATGGAAAAATCCACCGTCTTCAACAACCGCCTGCTGCCGTACCTGCTGCTCTTCCCGCAGCTCGTCATCACCGTTGTCTTCTTCTACTGGCCGGCCAGCCAGGCGATCTGGCAGTCCTTCCTGCGCGAGGACGCGTTCGGCCTCGTCTCCGAATTCGTCGGCTTCGAGAATTACACCGGGCTGTTCGCCCAGCCCGAATACTACAAGTCGATGCTCACGACGGCGATCTTCTCGACCTTGGTCGCCCTGCTCTCGCTCTCGATCGCGTTGTTGTTCGCAAGCCAGGCCGACAAGAACCTCAAGGCCGCCGGCGCCTACAAGACGCTGATGATCTGGCCCTATGCGGTCGCCCCAGCCGTGGCCGGCGTGCTCTGGTTCTTCATGTTCCAACCCTCGCTCGGCATGCTGTCGCGCCCGCTGCGCGGCATGGGCATCGACTGGAATCCGCTGCTCAACGCCAACCACGCCATGATCCTGGTGGTGATGGCCTCGGTGTGGAAGCAGATCTCCTACAATTTCCTGTTCTTCCTCGCCGGCCTGCAATCGATCCCGAAAAGCGTGATCGAGGCCAGCGCCATCGACGGCGCCCGCCCGATGCGCCGCTTCTGGACCATCGTCTTCCCGCTGCTGTCGCCGACGACGTTCTTCCTCCTGGTGGTCAACATCGTCTACGTCTTCTTCGATACTTTCGGCATCATCGACGCCGTCACCGGCGGCGGACCTGCGGGCGCCACCACCACCATGGTCTACAAGGTCTATGCCGACGGCCGCCTCGGCGGCGATCTCGGCGGCTCGGCGGCGCAATCCGTCGTGCTGATGGTCATCGTGATCGCGCTGACCGCGATCCAGTTCCGCTATGTCGAACGCAAGGTGCAGTACTGATGGTCGAGCACCGCCCGCTCAGCGACTTCATCGCCTACGCCATCCTGACGCTGGGCGTATTCATCGTCGTCTTCCCGGTCTATCTCGCGTTCATCGCCTCGACCCACGACGCCGCCACCGTGGTCGGCGGCCACATGCCGGCTACTCCCGGCACGCATACGCTGGAAAACTACTACCGCGCCATCTTCATCGGCGGCTCCCGCACCAGCCGCGAGCCGGTCGCCAACATGCTGATCAATTCCTTCGTCTCGGCGATCGGCATTGCGCTCGGCAAGATCTTCATCTCGATCCTGTCTGCCTATGCGGTGGTCTATTTCCGCTTTCCCTTCCGCAAGACCGCGTTCTGGATCATCTTCGTCACCCTGATGCTGCCGGTCGAGGTGCGCATCTACCCGACCTACAAGGTGGTCGCCGACTTGAAGTTGCTCGACACCTATGCGGGCCTCATCCTGCCTCTGATTGCGTCCGCCACCGGCACGCTGCTGTTCCGCCAGTTCTTCATGACCGTGCCCGACGAGCTGTTGGAAGCCTCGCGCATCGACGGCGCCGGGCCGTTCCGCTTCTTCTGGGATACCTTGCTGCCGCTGTCGGTCACGACCATGGCGGCGCTGTTCGTGATTCAGTTCATCTATGGCTGGAACCAGTATCTCTGGCCGCTGCTGATCACGACCAAGGATTCGATGCAGACCATCGTGATCGGCATCAAGAAGATGCTGGTGGCGACCGACGAGCTCGCCGAATGGCAGCTCGCGATGGCGACCGAGGTGCTCGCCATGCTGCCGCCGGTCGCAGTCGTCATCTTCATGCAGCGGCTGTTCGTGCGCGGCCTGGTCCAGACGGAAAAATGAACATGGCGAATGGCGAATGGCGAGTAGCGAATGGGGTTTTCATTCCCCTCGCCGGCACGCTCTTCCCTATTCGCTACTCCCTATTCGCTATTCGCCGAGTATCCTCCGATGGCTAATGTAACGCTCCGCAACGTCCGCAAAACCTACCCTGGCGGCTTCGAAGCCATCAAGGGCATCGATTTCGAGGTCGGCGACGGCCAGTTCTGCGTGCTGGTCGGCCCCTCCGGCTGCGGCAAGTCCACGCTGCTGCGCATGGTGGCGGGGCTCGAGACCATCACCGGTGGTGAGATCGACATCGGCGGCCGCGTCGTCAACGACGTCGAGCCGGCCGACCGCGACATCGCGATGGTGTTCCAGAACTACGCGCTCTACCCGCATATGAGCGTCTACAACAACATGGCCTATGGCCTGCGCAACCGCGGCATGGCCGAAGCCGAGATCAAGACGCGCGTCACCGAAGCTGCGCGCATCCTCGAACTCTCCACCATGCTGGATCGCAAGCCGCGGCAGCTCTCCGGAGGCCAGCGCCAGCGCGTCGCCATGGGCCGCGCCATCGTGCGCCAGCCAAAAGCGTTTTTGTTCGACGAGCCCTTGTCGAACCTCGACGCCAAGCTGCGCATCGCCATGCGCGTCGAAATCCGCAAGCTGCAGCGCCGGCTCTCTACGACGTCGATCTACGTCACCCACGACCAGCTCGAGGCGATGACGCTCGCCGACATTCTCGTGGTGATGAATGCCGGCCGCGTCGAGCAGATCGGCAATCCCCTCGACATCTACCAGAAGCCTTCGACGACCTTCGTCGCCTCCTTCATCGGCGCTCCACCGATGAACCTGATGCCGCTGCAATCGGACGAGCTGAAATCGCAACTACCCGCGAGCGAAGCCGGCATTTTGGGAATCCGCCCGGAGGATTTCGTCATCACCAGCGAGAGCATTGCAGGCGGCGTAGCACTCGGCCTCACCGTGGAAGCGATCGAAAAGGTCGGCGCCGAAACCTTCATCTACGGCTCGCGCCAGGACGTGACGCACGGCGTCGCCGCCAATCCCGGCGACCTGCCGCCGGGCGAGGTGATCGTCCGCATCCCCGGCGCCGACGGCCCCGCCATCGGCGAGCGCATCCGGGCGGTCGCCGCGCGGGACAAGCTGCATCTGTTCAGCGCGGACGGCCGGAAACGGGTGGGAGTCTGATCCGAACGTCGTCGAGGTCTGCCGAGGCCGATCAATTTCGGGTAGTACTGCGGGCTCGGACGAAATATAGTCCAGGCGATGACCAAACTTCCTGATCAGACTGTAATCCGAATCGCGAAGGAAATCGCAACAGCAAACAGCGTGAGTTTTTCCGCTGTGTCGACAGCACCTGTGTTGGATTCGTCCGGCGAGACGGCAATCGAAATAAAATTCGAACTAACGCCGGGATCGTCTGCCGCCATTCTTGGAGAACGCTCGGCTCGAACCGTCTCTCAATTGATCCAGAAGCTTGCGGACCAAGGCGACGATCGTTTTCCGATTGTGCGCTATGAGGAGAAGGCGGGTGCCGCCGGACCCGAATGAGTTGCTTCGGCAGGCTGACCTGTTGGCAGGCCAGACGGCCCCCACCCAGGCCGACCTACGGCGGGCCATTTCCTCGGCCTACTACGCTGTGTTTCACTTCTGTCTGACAGCGGCGGCCGAAATGGTCACCGGGTCAAGTGCCCCGTCGACAGAACGCTATACCCACGTTTACCGAAGCATCGATCACAAGGTCTTGCGAGGTTTGTGCGGGCAACTTGGGCAGTCTCAGCCGCAAAACGTCGCCATTACTCCCAGCAGCGGTTTTGGCCGCCTTCAAGATTTCGCGCGTCTGACCGCCAGCCTCTACGAACAGAGAATTTTCGCAGACTATGACCCATCCCGAACCTACTCTGACACAGAGAGTGGTGATTTCGGACGCCCGGCAGGCGATCACCTGGTTCAGCTCCTCCGACGATGAGCAGAAAAATGCGTTCTTGACGATGCTGTTGTTCAGACAACGTTGACGCGAACTACCACTCTTCTGACCAGTATTGGCTCCGATTTCCTGTTCATCGACTATCACGGGGCCCCCTTGCGGCCGAATCGAAGCTTCCCAGCCCGATTCGCCTGTTCCCAGAGCCACTTGAACCCCCACCCCACCATCGCCATATTGTGGCTGTCCGGCGGCGAATGAGTCGCTTCCGGGCAACGCGCCGGGGGTGCCGCAAGGGCCCGAGGCGTCAAAGTCGCTTCGAGAGGACTTTGTAATGTCACGTGTTCCTTCGCTCTCCAGCCCGTTTCTGCTTGGATTCGACGAAATCGAGCGTGCGCTCGATCGCGTCGTGAAGGGCGCCGACGGCTATCCTCCGTACAACATCGAGCGGTTTGACCGGTCCAACGGCCAGCCCGAGCGCCTGCGCATCACGCTGGCGGTAGCGGGATTTACCCGCGACCAACTCGATGTGACCATTGAGGAAAACCAGCTCGTTATCCGCGGCCGCCAGCAGGACGACAAGACCCGGCAATACATCCATCGCGGCATCGCCGCGCGCCACTTCCAGCGCACCTTCGTGCTGGCGGAGGGGATGCATGTGCTGGGTGCGGACCTGAAGAACGGGCTGTTGTCCATCGACCTCGCCCGGCCGGAGCCGGAAAGGGTCGTTAAGACAATCGCTATCAATGAACACGAATAATGGAACGAGGAGCGGACTCGACCGCTTGTCTCCTAAGGAGTCGAGACCATGAGTGACGTGAGTGTGACGACCGAAAGGGTGTCATTGGAGGCGCTGGCCCATCTTGGTGAAGGCCATATCGCCTATGTGAAGCAGGTTCGTTCCGAGGACGTGCCGGGGCTCTTCCCCCAGGCGCCGAAGATCGCGCCGGGCCTCAAGCTCTTTGCGCTGCATGCCGCCGACGGCACGCCGATCATGCTGACCGATAGCCGGGAAGCAGCGGTGGCAAATGCGTGGAGCAACGAGCTGCAGGCCGTCAGCGTTCACTGACGCGCAGTTGCGCTGTCACTGACGCCGGCTGGCTGAAGCTCGAGCCAAGCAGGTTTCTCGCGGCAGAAAGTCGCCGCTGGATCTATTCAACCATACGCGGGTGGGTTTTCCGGATGCGGAAAACCGCCCGCGTATTCGTTTGAGCGGCCACGAAGCGGCGAAGTAAGGATTCATTAACCATGATCCGCCCCTAATGCCCCGCACGGGCATGATCCGGAAAAGTGTGAAGCGGTTTTCCGGCCTGATCATGCCCAAGCAGGGAATCGAAGCGTGATGACGTCATCGCGTTTCGGGAGCAGTGTCATGAATCGCGCGCAGCGCCGCAACGTCGCCAAGAGCCAGAACCCGCGGGACCTCGCCGCCCTCGCCGAGCACTATCAGCGCAACGGACAGACCAGGAAGGCCGAGCAGACCTATCGCGAGGCGATCGCGCGCGATCCGCAATGCCTCGAGGCGCTGAACAATCTCGGCATGATCCTGCAGGAGCGCGGCCGCATCTCGGAGGCGACTGCGCAATTCCTCCGCGCGCGCGAACTTCGCCCCGACGATGCGCGCATCGTGGTCAATCTGGCGCGGGCGTTCGCCGCGCAGAACCGGCTTCACGACGCCGTCGCCCTGTTCCGGCAGGCCACAGCGCTCGCCCCGCGCTTTGCCGATGCCCAATTCGGGCTTGCGCTCGCGCTGTCCGATCTCGGCGAGCACGCCGAGGCCGAGCCGCACTACCTGCAAGCCCTGCAACTCGATCCCCTGAACTGGCAGGCCCGCATCCATCTTGGCCTCGCGCTCGCCGCGCAGGGCAGGATCGCGGAAGCCTATGCGCAGGCCGAAATACTCGTGCGCGCCGAGACCGCGCCGCGCTTTCCGCTCAAGAGCTTCGGCATCCTGCTGGCGCGGATCAACTGCTCCGATGGCGCGCGGGCATGTTTCGAAACCCATCTGCTGCACAATCCCGGCGACGAGGACGAGATCGCGATGCTGCTCGCAACCGTCGGCGGCGCCCTGCCGGAGCGCGCCTCCGACGGGCAGCTCACGCAGATCTACGCCTCGCGCGCGGACCAATGGGACCGCGGTGCCGCCGGCGCGGCCGGCTATCAGGGCCATCGGTTGGTTGCGACCGCACTCGACGAGCTCGGCACGACGGCCGCCGGCACCGTCATCGATCTCGGCTGCGGCACCGGTCTTGTCGGCGAACTGCTGCGCGCCAGGACCGATCGCATGATCGGTGTCGATCTGTCGGAGCCTATGCTGGCGCAAGCACGGCAGAAGAAAATCTATGACGAGCTGCATCGTGCCGATCTGCTCGACTGGCTCGGCCGCCACAACGGCGACTGCGACGTCATCGCGAGCGCCGCGACGCTGATTCATTTCGGCGATCTGAACGCGATCCTGGCAGCCGCGGCAAAATGCCTCCGGCGGGGCGGCCGTTTCGTCTTCACGCTATTTCCCAATGACGATGACACCGACGCCGTGGCCGTCGCCGCGCTCAACGGTCTCGGCCAGGCCGGATGCTTTCGCCACGGCAGCGGCCACGTGACGCAGGCCGCCGCCCGCAACGGATTCGATGTCGCGCTGATGCGCCGCGCCCACCATGAATATGTCAACGGCGCGCCGATCGAGGGGCTGGTCGTGGTGCTCAGGCGCGAAGGTTGAATCAGGCCGCGCTCGCCGGCGGCAGCGCCAGTACCGAATAGATCGCCTGCGCATCGCGCGAGGCACGCAGCTTCTTGGCGACGTCCTGGTCGCGCAACAGGCGCGCGATCCGCGCCAGCGCCTTGAGGTGATCGGCGCCGGCGCCTTCGGGCGCCAGCAGCAGGAAGATCAGGTCGACCGGCTGGCTGTCCATCGCCTCGAAATCGATCGGGCGCTCCAGGCGGGCGAACAGGCCGAACAGCTTTTCCAGCTTTGGCAGCTTGCCGTGCGGGATGGCGACGCCATAGCCGACCGCCGTGGTGCCGAGCTTCTCGCGCTGCAGCAGCACCTCGAACACCGAACGCTCGTTCTGCCCGGTCAGGCTGGCAGCCTTGGCCGCCAGTTCCTGCAACGCCTGCTTCTTGCTGCTGACCTTCAACGCCGGGAGAATCGCCTCCGGCGCGACCAGATCGGTAATCGTCATAGGGGCGTCCGGGGGTGCTTTGAACCGTCAGGTTGCGAGATAGTCTTCAGGCGAGTTGCGTCAAGAAGATGAGACGGGAGGCGGGGTTAGCCTGGTGTCCCGAATTTGGGGGCTTCTACTCCAAAGCATATCCGGTGCCAACTCTTAACGCCCGGTTCCGTAGTCCTACCCTTGGTCCTAACTTTGGGGCGGCGGACCATATGGGCGGCCCCCGGGGGCGTCAATGTGTCCCGTCGTATAAGTCAGGGGGTAACCGCGGGCGGATCGACCCAGCCGACATTGCCGTCGGCGCGACGGTAGATCACGTTTACCCGGCCGCTGGAGCCGTGCTGGAACACCAGGCAAGTGGCGCCGGTGAGGTCGAGCTCCTGGACGGCCTCGCTGACCGAGAGCCGTTTCAGCGATTTGGTGGTCTCGGCAATGATGACCGGATTATAGCCGGCGCTCTCGTCCTCATGGGCCGGCGCCTCGATCACATAGCTCGGCGCGTCCAGCACGGGCGCTTCCATCTCGGCAAAGGCGGCGTTGACGGCGTGCGCCTTGCGCGCCGAACGGTCCTTCAGCCGGCTCTTGTAGCGGCGCAGGCGCTTTTCGATCATCAAGAGCGCCTGGTCGGCGCTGGCATAGGCATCGGCCGCGGTCGAATCGGCCTCCAGCGCCACTCCGGAATCCAGATGCAGCGTGCAGTCGGTGCGGAAGCCGAAGCCGTCTTTGCTCAGCGTGATGTGGCCGGAATAATTGCCGTCGAAATACTTGCGCAGGACTTCATCGGTTCGTTCGCTGACGCGACTGCGCAGCGCCTCGCCGACGCTGATGCTTTTGCCCGAGATCCGAAGAGTCATGGATGATGCCTCGATAGTGTCAGGGGGAATTGAGCCTAATCCGATTTGGCGCTGATGCAATCAGGCCGGCGCGGTATCGCGGGAGCGGTCGGAGGCGGTAAGGGCATGGCCGATCATGCTCTGCTTGTCGCGGCGCCGCTGCACCGAGGAGGGAATCCGCATCGCCTCGCGGTATTTCGCGACGGTGCGGCGCGCGATATCAATGCCCGAAGCGCGCAAGCGTTCCACGATGGTGTCGTCGGAGAGGATCGCGGTCGGGCTTTCGGCGTCGATCAGCTGCTTGATGTGATGGCGTACCGCTTCCGCCGAATGCGCCTCGCCGCCGTCAGCCGAGGCGATCGAGGCGGTGAAGAAATATTTCAATTCGAACACACCGCGATTGGTCGCCATGTATTTGTTGGCGGTGACGCGCGACACCGTGGATTCATGCATCTGGATCGCATCCGCCACGGCCTTCAGGTTGAGAGGCCGCAAATGCGCCACGCCATGGGTGAAGAAGCCGTCCTGCTGGCGCACGATTTCGGTCGCGACCTTCAGGATGGTGCGGGCGCGCTGGTCGAGCGCACGCACCAGCCAGGTCGCATTTTGCAGGCAATCGGTGAAATAGGATTTGTCGCCGTCCTTGCGGATCGTCTTCGACAGCTCCGTATAATAGGTCTGGTTCACCAGCACCTTCGGCAGCGTGTCGCTGTTGAGCTCGACGTGCCAGCCGCCGTCGGGGCCGGGCCGCACATAGACGTCGGGCACCACGGTCTGCGTGCGCGCGGAGCCGAATTTCAGGCCGGGCTTGGGATCGAGATGGCGGATCTCGCCGATCATGTCGGTGATGTCTTCGTCGTCGACGCCGCAGAGCTTGCGAAGTGCCGATATGTCGCGCTTGGCCAGCAGGTCGAGATTCTCCACCAGCGCCTGCATCGCGGGGTCGTATCGGTTGAGCTCGCGCAGCTGGATTGCCAGGCACTCGCTGAGATTCCGCGCGCACACGCCGGGCGGATCGAATTTCTGCAGGACCGCCAGCACTTCCGCGACGGCTTCGTCGGTTGCGCCGAGACGCTCGGCGGCCTGTCCGAGATCCTGCGGCAAATAGCCCGCCTCGTCGACGAGGTCGATCAGGTACTGGCCGATCATGCGTTGCGCCGGCGCTGCGATGGCGACCGCCATCTGCTCGGCGAGGTGATCCGACAGGGTCACTTCGGCGGCGACGAAGGCCTCGAGATTGTAATCCTCGTCACTGGAGGCGCCGCCGCCCCATTCGGTATAGGCGGTGGGCGCGGCATCCTGCGCCGCGCGCGCGGCAGCTTCGGCAGGCTCCTCCGTGAAGACGTTGTCGAGGCGGGTATCCAGCGTCTGCTCGATCTCGGCGCGGCTGCCGAGGTCGCGGTTCATCCATTCTTCCTGGCCGGGTTCGAACCCCTCGGCCGAGCCCGTCGCATAGTCGCCGCCGGAATCCTCGCCCCCGCCTGCCTCGCCTGCATCGGAAAACGGGGAGGACTCGATGGCCTCGCCCGCCACCGGGGGCTCGGGGCCGTCATTGGCGCGCTCCAGCAGCGGATTGCGCTCCAGCTCTTCCTCGACAAAGGCCGACAGGTCGAGATTGGACAGCTGCAGCAGCTTGATGGCCTGCATCAGCTGCGGCGTCATCACCAGCGACTGGGACTGGCGGAACTCTAATCTCTGCGTCAGCGCCATGGGGGCAAGAAACCGTCCAAAAACTTGGTCCGATTCTTGCTTAAACTAGTCCATAGTCCTTGTACACGGCTTGACGTAAGCAAAATTTGGGCTAAAGGCGCTTTCCCCACAAGGTGGTTACCGCAGCGCAACAGACTACAGCCGGAATTCCTCGCCCAGGTACAGCCGGCGCACGTCCGGGTTGCTGACGATCTCGTCCGGGCTGCCTTCGGTCAGAATCTCACCGGCATAGACGATATAGGCGCGGTCGGTCAGGCCCAGCGTTTCCCGCACATTGTGGTCGGTGATGAGCACGCCGATGCCTCGGTTGGTGAGGTGGCGCACGAGATCCTGGATGTCCCCCACCGCGATCGGATCGATGCCCGCGAAGGGCTCGTCGAGCAGCATGTAGTTCGGACGCGTGGCAAGCGCGCGGGCGATCTCGACGCGGCGGCGCTCGCCGCCGGACAGCGCAATCGACGGCGATTTGCGCAGCCGCGCGATGTTGAACTCGTCGAGCAGCGCGTTCAGTTCGCGCTCGCGTTTCTTGCGGCTGGGCTCGACCACCTCGAGCACGGCGCGGATGTTTTGCTCCACCGTGAGGCCGCGGAAGATCGAGGCTTCCTGCGGCAGGTAGCCGATGCCGAGCCGCGCGCGCTGATACATCGGCAGCTTCGTCACGTCGTGGCCGTCGAGCTCGATGGCGCCGCGATCGGCCTTGATCAGGCCGGTGATCATGTAGAACACCGTGGTCTTGCCGGCGCCGTTCGGTCCCAGCAGACCGACGGCTTCGCCGCGGCGGACATAGATCGAAACGCCGCGCACCACCTGGCGGGTGCCGAAACTCTTTTCCACGCTATGCACAGCCAGAAAGCCCGGCCGGCGCAGCAATTGCGGGCCGCTGCCATTGGCCTTCCTGGACTTGGCCGCCGGCTTGGACTTGGCGGGCGCCAGCGGATGCGGCGTGCGCGCGGGCTCCGGCGGCGGCAGGTCGACGGCAGGCGCCACGCCGTCGCGGGCAATCGGCGGAGCATCGCGCAGGGGGTTCGAGAGCATGTCACCGAAGGAATCGCCGAGCGCGGTGATGTCCTCGCGCGAACGGGCAAAGCCCGCCGGCTTCCCCTTGGCCGGGCGACGCCGGAACATGCCGAGTAAATCCACCATCCCGCTTCGCTCAGCCTTTCACGGTGACGCCGGCGCAGACGCCCGCGGCGAGATTCGATTCGCCCTCATGCGAACCATGAATGAACGGATGCCCCTTGCCCAGCGGAACACCTTCGAAACGGCGCTTCCCCATCCGCCTGCCGCCCGCGAGGTTAGATACAGGCTCCCACCTCCGGCTTCAACCTCGCCGGTCGCGGCCAATTCACAAGCGATTGATTTTACTTCTGTTTACCAGGGAACAGCGCAGTCGGCGGGGCAGCAGGGGCCGGGGTCCCGCCCTTCGATCCGCAGCCTTCCGAGCCCTGCATGAACAGGGCCTGCACCCGGCCGGAGTCGGATTCGACGCGCGACACGCCGGTGGTCATGTCCACCATCAGCCGGTCGCCGCGCAGCACGTTCTGGCATTGCGTCAGCACCACGCCGCCGGACATGGTGATGAGGTTGGCCTTGGTGTCGAACACGGCCTTGTCACCGGTGACGACCTGGTCCTTTTGCTTCACCACCACGCCGCCGCGCGCTTCCAGCCGCTTGATCGAGGAGCTGCCGCCGGGGCCGGGCGTCGCCGACTGGATCGGAGCGCCTGCTGCCGCCTTGGCGCCCTTCTGCTTGGGTTGCGCGGGCTGTTCCGGCCCCGGACTCTGATCGTAGAACACGACCAGCGATTTCGAGCTCATGGTGGTGTCGCCCTGCGACACTTTCACGTTGCCGGCAAAAGTCGCTTCCTTTGTCTTGTCACGCACTTCCAGCGAAGCCGCCTCGATCTGGATCGGCTTGTCGCGGTTCTGCGAGAAGCCCTGCATCGCGTTGGGTACGCCCTGCATCGAATTCTGCGCATACGCGTCGCCGAAGACGGCGGCCAGCATGAATGCGGCGGCGCATGCGATGCGCGCGATCCGGCGATCAAGACAGCACGGGAAAAATTGCATCGCAGGGATCACTTCGCGCCGGCCGGCTTGCCGTTGCCGCTGATCGAGCGCGTCTTCGGCTGCTCCGCGGCATCGATCGGCGTCGCCGCCGCGTCCGGCTGATCCAGTGTCAGGTTCATCACGACGTTGCCTTCGAAGCGCACGATCTCGCCGCTGTTGATGATCTTCAACCCGTCGGCCACCAGCGTGCCGTTCAGCAGCTTGACGTCGACACGCTCATTCGACGTCACCAAGCCCTTGTTGATGTCCATCATCGCCTGCGAAAGTTTCGCCTCATAACCGGTGGAGGACTGCAGGAAGATGTCCTTTTTCAGCTCGAGCAGCTGCTGCTTGCTGTCAAAGAAGCCGGTGCGCGCATCGAGCGTCACCGTCGAACGGTCTTCCATCATCACCTTGGCGCGCAGCGTGCGCAGCTCGACATGGTCGGGGTTGGCGAGATCCTGGATGGCAGCCTTGGCCCTGAGTTCATAGGGCCGCCGGTCGGCGGAGAAGCCGGCCATGTGCGGATTTTCCATGGTGATCTTGGTGCCCGACACCACGAGATTGTCGATGGAGACCGGCAGCTTCGGCAGCAGCATGCGGAACGGGTTCACGACCGACACGAAGATCACGCCGGCCATCGCCAGACCCACCGCCGCCGGCACCGCGATGCGCAGGATGCGCACCACGCGGCTGTGGCGCGCTGCAGCCCGAAAGCGCGCCTCGAGCGTCGCATCGTAGGTCTGGTTCTGGACGAAATTCACCGCGGCTCCGGGCAGCGGGACCGTTCCCGCTCAGCTCATTGTACCCCGTATTACCTTGCATTGCAGCCCGGGCATGATCCGGAAAAATCCTGCCCCGCACATACTCCGACCAAATCGGTTCGTTCATCACTGTGACCGAAACAGGGCCGATTCGGCCCTGCGACGCAGCACCTCACGAATGGGCAAAGATGTCCTCGGCCTCCCAGCCCTGCAGATCCAGGATGGCGCGAGCCGGCAGGAAGCCGAAACAGGCTTTGGCGATCTCGCTGCGACCCTCGCGTGCCAGCATCACATCGAGCTTTTCGCGCAACGCATGCAGGTGCAGCACGTCGGAGGCGGCATAGGCGAGCTGCGCCTCGCTCAGGTTCTCCGAGCCCCAGTCGCTCGACTGCTGCTGCTTCGACAGGTCGACGTTCAATACCTCGCGCACGAGGTCCTTCAGGCCGTGGCGGTCGGTATAGGTGCGCGACAGCCGCGAGGCGATCTTGGTGCAATAGACCGGCTGCGGCATCACGCCGAAGGTGTTGTAGAGCGCGGCGAGATCGAAGCGCGCGAAGTGGAAGATCTTCACGATGTTCGGGTCGGCCAGCAGCTTCTTCAAATGCGGCGCATCGCGATGGCCCTTCGGCACCTGCACGACATCGGCCGAGCCGTCGCCGTTCGACATCTGCACCACGCAGAGCCGGTCGCGATGCGGATTGAGTCCCATGGTCTCGGTGTCGATCGCCACCGAACTGGTGTAGCGCGAAAGATCGGGCAGGTCGCCGCGATGCAGGCGGATGGTCATGATTTCAGGAACCTCTCGAATCGCTCGCCTAAGCTATCGTCCAAAGCCGCCCCGGGCGAGCACCCAAGTTTGGCGGATGACCGCCACAGCCCCATCCTTCATGGCGCTCGCGACTGGGGCCGTCGCTATTCCCCGAGCAGCAATCTGCGGATGGTTGGGCCAGTTACCCTCCCGGCGCGGCCGGATCGGCAATCTCGCGGCTGCTCGCAAATAGGGGGCTTGGGCAAGGGCAATGGTGCCCAGGAAAGGACTCGAACCTTCACGGCCGTGAAGCCACTGGCACCTGAAGCCAGCGCGTCTACCAATTCCGCCACCTGGGCCCGGGCGGGTTACTAAGGACCGGTCGCACGATTGTCAAATCGGCTGATTGCGGTCCAAATGCGCTGTACAGGATTGACGCGATGGCGTATCGCGAATCCGCTAAATCCCCGCCATCGCGCGCCTTTTGCAGGATATTTCCCCATGGCATCGAACCAGGAAACGCTCGTCACCGTATTCGGCGGATCTGGCTTCCTGGGGCGGCATGTGGTCCGCGCGCTGGCCAAGCGGGAATACCGCATCCGGGTCGCGGTGCGCCGGCCGGAACTGGCGGGCCACCTGCAGCCGCTGGGCCGGGTCGGCCAGATCCATGCCGTCCAGGCCAATCTGCGCTATCCGGCTTCGGTTCAGGCCGCCATGCGCGATGCCGAATTGGCCATCAACCTGGTGGGTATCCTCGCCGAGAGCGGCGATCAGACGTTTGAGGCCGTCCAGGCCAAGGGCGCGGAGACCGTCGCGCAGGCGGCCGCCGAAGCAGGCGCGCGGATGGTGCATGTCTCCGCGATCGGCGCCGACGCCCACGCCATCTCGCAATATGCCCGTGCCAAGGCGGCCGGCGAGCAGGCGGTGCTCTCGGCTGTCCCCTCGGCCACCATCCTGCGCCCCTCCGTGGTGTTCGGTCCGGAGGACGCGTTCACCAACCGCTTTGCCGCGCTGGCGCAGATGTCGCCGGTGCTTCCCCTGATCGGCGGCGGCGCGACCAGGCTGCAGCCGGTCTATGTCGGCGACGTCGCCACCGCCGTGGCCGACGCCGTGGACGGCAAGACCAAGGCCGGCGCCACCTACGAGCTAGGCGGGCCGGAAGTGCTGACCATGCGCGAGATCATGCAGATGATCTGCGAGATCACCGACCGCAAGCGAATGCTGGTGCCGCTGCCGTTCGGCCTTGCAAAATTTCAGGCGTTCTTCCTGCAGTTCGCGCCGGGCGGGCTGAAGCTGACCCCCGACCAGGTCGAGCTCCTGAAGACCGACAATGTGGTGTCCGACGCCGCCAGGGCATCCGGCCTCACGCTGGAAGGCCTCGGCATCGCGGCGGATTCGATGGAAGCGATCTGCCCGCAATATCTCTGGCGCTTCCGCCCGATGGGCCAGTTCCAGCGCAAGAGCGTGTGAGAATGTTGTCGTCCCTGCGAACGCAGGGACGACAAGCTCACTTTCCCAGCGCCAGCGCAATCAGGCCGATTGTGCCGACGATCACGCGCCACCAGGCGAACAGCACGAATCCGTGACGCTGTACATAGGTGAGGAACGTCTTCACCACGACCATCGCCGTGATGAACGACACCACGAAGCCGATGGCGACGATGCCGAGATTGTTCATCGTCATGTCGCCATGGCTCTTGTAGAAATCGTAGGCGAAGGCGCCGACCATAGTGGGGATGGCGAGGAAGAAGGAGAATTCCGCCGCCGAGCGCTTGTCGGCGCCGAGCAGCATCGCCGCCACGATCGAGGCGCCCGAGCGCGACACGCCGGGGATCATCGCCAGGCACTGCGCAACGCCGATCCAGAGATACATCGGCAGCGGAAAGCGCATGGCGTCGTCTTCGCGCACCTCGAGTTCGAGCTGGTCGACCCAGAGCAGGATCGCGCCGCCGACGATCAGCGTGAAGCAAACCACCCACGGATTGAACAAATAGCCCTTGATGAACTTGCCCGCGATCAGCCCCAGCACCACCGCCGGCAGGAACGCGATCAGCACGCCGATCACGAAGCGCCGCGCATCGGGATCGCTGAACATGTTGATGGCGACACGCCACAGCTTGAAGAAATACAGCGCCACGATCGCAAGAATCGCGCCGAGCTGGATCAGGATGGTGAAGCTCTTCCAGAACTCGCCCTCTCCGAGATCGAAGAAGCGTTCCGCCAGCAGCATGTGGCCGGTCGAGGAAACCGGCAGGAACTCGGTGACCCCCTCGATGATGCCGAGAATGATCGCCCTTATCGCATCAGACATCATGCCAAGGCCCGCTTTCGTGTTATGATCCGCAATCGATTCCGTTCGGAAAAAACCGTGTTCTTCTCGCCTATTCGTTCCCGTGCCGCAATCGCAAAAAGCGTAAAATCACCGGTTGCCTCCCAGGTTTGCTCAGGTACCCTCCCCGGTCTCTTTGCATCCCGCTGCGATTGAGGAATTGTTAAATCACTTCCGCATAGTCCAAGAGCTGCATGTTCACGCTGTTTCACCACGCTTTCTGTCCGCATTCGCGCTTCGTCCGACTGATCCTCGGCGAATACGGCTTTGACGTGCGGCTGGTCGAGGAGCGGGTGTGGGAGCGACGCGAGGCATTCCTGGCGCTCAATCCCGCTTGCGTCACGCCGGTGCTGTTCGCCGAGGGCATGCCGGCCATTCCGGGGGCCGGGATCATCGCCGAGTTCATCGATGAGGCCTATGGCGCCGAGATGGAGCAGAAGCGGCTGATGCCGGCTTCGATGGGCGAGCGCATCGAGGTGCGCCGGCTGATGGCGTGGTTCAACGAGAAGTTCTTCGAGGAAGCTTCCAGTCCCCTCGTCACCGAGCGCATCTACAAGCGCTTCATGAACGAGCAGGACGGCGGCGGCGCCCCGGCCACGGACGTGATCCGCGCCGCCAAGACCAATGTGCGCTATCATCTGACCTATATCGGCTGGCTGGCGCGGACGCGAAACTTTCTCGCCGGCGACCGGCCCACTTACGCGGATCTCGCCGCCGCGGCGCATCTTTCGGCGATCGACTATCTGGGCGACGTGCCATGGTCCGAGGACGACGCGGCAAAGGCGTGGTACGCGCGGGTGAAGTCCCGCCCGTCGTTCCGTCCGCTGCTCAGCGAGTGGCTGGCGGGCGTGCCGGCGTCGCGCACCTACGTGGACCTCGACTTCTGAACGCGACCGAACAACTCTCCCCTGCCGGAGTGAAGACGGCGCTGGCGCGCGAGGCAAGAGCGCTCGGTTTCGATTGCATCGGCGTGACCGATCCGGATGCAATCGGCGATGCCGGACTTCGCTTCCGCGAATTCCTCGAAGCAGGCGGCCATGGCGACATGGATTGGCTGGCGGCCAAACCCGAGCGGCGGATGCATCCGCGCGCGCTGTGGCCGGGCGTGCGCTCCGTCGTGATGCTCGGCTTCAATTACGGGCCGGACGAGGATCCGCTGGCCGTTTTGCAGAAGCGCACGCGCGGCGCGATCTCCGCCTATGCGCAGGGCGACGATTATCACGACGTCATCAAGAAGCGGCTGAAGACCCTGGCGCGATGGCTCGCGGCCGCCACCGGCGACGAGGTGAAAGTCTTCATCGACACGGCCGCCGTGATGGAAAAGCCGCTTGCGCAGGCCGCCGGTCTCGGCTGGCAGGGAAAGCACACCAACCTGGTGTCGCGCGAGTTCGGCTCATGGCTGTTCCTTGGTGCGATCTTCAGCGCATCGGAGCTACCGCGCGACGAAGCCGACATCGATCGCTGCGGTTCCTGCATCGCCTGCCAGGAGATCTGCCCGACCGCGGCCTTCCCCGCGCCCTACAAGCTCGATGCGCGGCGCTGCATCTCCTATCTCACCATCGAGAACAAGGGCCCGATACCCAGCGAATTCCGCAAAGCCATGGGCAACCGCATCTATGGCTGCGACGATTGTCTTGCGGTGTGCCCCTGGAACAAGTTCGCGCAAGCTGGCCGCGAGGCAAAGCTTGCCGCCCGCACCCAGTTGCGCGAACCCGCGCTTGCGGATCTGGTCCGCCTCGATGACACCGCCTTCCGCGCACTGTTTTCGAAATCGCCGGTGAAACGCATCGGCCGCGACCGCTTCGTGCGCAACGTGCTGATCGCCGTCGGCAACTCCGGCAATGCGGCGCTGGCGATCGAGGCGGAGAGACTGCTCGATGATGCGAGCCCCTTGGTACGGGGCGCGGCCGTGTGGGCGCTGTCGCAGCTGCTCTCGTCCGAAGCGTTCGCTGCACTCGCTGCAAAGGCAATCAACGAAGCTGATCGCTCGGTGCGAGCCGAATGGGAAGCATCAGACCCTCATCCTGAGGACCGCGCTCGCGCGCGTCTCGAAGGATGATGGCCGCAGTCGGGCCTCATGGTTCGCCTGGCGATGCGACGCTTCGTCCGGAGCGCGCGTACTGCGCCTCCTCTCCATGAGGGAAAGCACCTTGATTTCATCCGGAAATTTCCCCCACATTCGCCGGCCATGAAAAAAGAACCCTTTTTCGCCAAGCAAGGCGACGCCTTCATCCCCAACCCCATCTCCAACGGCCCCTGGAATCCGGACTCGATGCACGGCCGCGTCGTGATCGGCCTGCTCGCCCATGCCATCGAGGAGCGGCACGGCTCGCCCGATTTCGTGCCGGCGCGCCTGACCGTCGACATGTTCCGGCTGCCGGACATCCACACGCCGATCACAGTCGCGACCAAACGCATCCGCGACGGCCTGCGCATCAGGCTGATGGAAGCGGAATTTTTCTCCGGCGAGACCAGCATGGCGCGCGCCTCCTGCCAGCTGTTGCGCCGGACGGAAAATGCGCCGGGCAATGTGTGGTCGCCGGCCAATTGGGATTCGCCGCTGCCCGACGCCATTCCCGCGCCGACCGATCCGCGGCTCGGCATGAACGGCAAATGGACCACGCGGCCGATCGTCGGCCAGATGGGCTCGCTCGGCCCACGCCGCGTGTGGATCAGCGAAGTGCGCGAACTGGTCGACGGCGTTCCGATGTCACCGTTCGTGCATGTGGCGACTGGAGCGGATTTCGCCAGCCCCTTTGCCAATGCCGGCGATCAGGGTCTCGGCTACATCAACAGCGACGTCACGCTCTATCTGCACCGCCTGCCGGTGACGCGCTGGATCGGGTTCGAGGTGGTCAACCATCACGCCAGCGAAGGCGTCGCGATCGGCGAATGCTGGCTCTATGACGAGAAGGGCCCGATCGGTACCTCGACGGTCGCCGCGCTCGCCCAGCGCAAACCGATGACGAATGTTCCGCCGCCGTGAGCAATTGGGCCGTCATTCCGGGGCGCGCGCAGCGCGAACACGGAATCCAGAGGTAATGGATCGAGATTCCGGGTTCATGCTTCGCACGCCCCGGAATGACAAGGCAGAGAGGCCCTACGCCAGATGCCTTCTCATCTCCGGCCGTGCCTTCAGCGCGGCGCCCTGCTTGGCGAAGATCTTCGCAATCCGCTCCGGCGCGAAGTTCATGTCCACGAACGCCGGCGCCGTATTCGCAACCTCGTGATATTCGAGAATCTTCCCGTCGCGCAGCTTCATCATGGCCACGCCTTCGAACATCACCCGCGCGCCTTTCGCCTCGGGCAGCGTCGAACGGTAGCTGAAGGTGTAATGCGCGTAGAGCGTCCTGCCGTCGCTGACCGGCGAATGCATGTCCCAACGGAAATCGGTCGCGGTGCGATAGAAGACCTCGTCGATCATTTCCGCGATTTTCGCCCGCCCCTTGAACGCGCCATAGAACACGTCGTGATAGACGCCGTCCTCGGTAAAGAGCTCGGCAAACGCCTTGCCATTGTGCTTCTCGACCGCATCGCAAAAGGCGCGCAGCAATTGTTCCGTGTTCATCGGCGTCTCCCCGACTTGTTCTTGTCATGCCCCGCGCAGGCGGGGCATTCAGTATTCCAGAGGCGGTGCGAAAAATCGATAGGCCGCGGCGTACTGGATCGGCGGTCGGGCCGGGCGATGACACCTCATGCGAGTGTCGAGCGCTACCCGATCTCCGCCACCGCAGCCATGATGCGCGCGATGTCCTGCGGGCGGGACAGGCGGTGGTCGCCGTCCTGGATCATGGTCAGCACGACGTCCTCGGCCGGCAGCCGCTCGGCAAGCGCGAACGCATGTTGCCAGGGCACATCGGGATCCTGCGCGCCCTGCAGGATGCGGACGGGGCAGCCGACCTCGATTGCGGCGCCGAGCAGCAGATGGTTGCGGCCTTCCTCGATCAGCGCGCGGGTGATCGGATAGGGATCGCCATATTGCGAGGGCCGGTGCCAGACACCCTTCGTCATGATCTCCTCGCGCACCTCGGGCGCAAAGCTCTTCCACATCAGCGCTTCCGTGAAATCCGGCGCCGGCGCAATCAGCACGAGGCCTGCCAGCGACGCGCTCTCGATACGCCGCTTTGCGATCTCGCGCGCGAGCAGCAGCGCCATCCAGCCGCCCATCGACGAGCCGATCACCACCTGCGGACCGCGGCAGAACCGCTCGAACACCGCGACGCTCTCCTCCAGCCAGCGGCCGATCGTCCCCTCGGCAAAGGAGCCGCCGGACTCGCCATGACCGGAATAGTCGAAGCGCACGCAGGCTCGGCCGTGTTCCGCCGCCCAGGCATCCAGCCCCAGCGCCTTGGTGCCGCGCATGTCGGAATTGAAGCCGCCGAGCCAGAACAGGCCGGGCGGTCGCCCATCGCGGGCGCGCACCGCGATCCGGCGATGGGTCGCGCCCTCGCCGACGTCGATGAAGGCGGGTTCCTGGGCGGCGGCGGTCTGCGTCATCGGTCTGTCACTCGAATTCGCACCCCTTTTCGGGGAGCGGAAATGATCCGTCAACGATACCGGTTTGAAGCCGGAAACCGCTGCAAAAGCGCTTGCGGAGCAAGACGTGGGTCTCTATGTGCCGTGCGTGGCCAAAATGCCGCGCATTTGGCGGTTTTGGCAGACCAATGCAGCGAGTTCGCTTGCCCGTGGCCGCGTCTTGCTTCAAAATGGCAGCTTCCCTTTCACAACCTCGGAGAACTACCCATTCGCCGTCCCAACAGAGCCCCGCCCGCAGTCGCCAAAGACGGGCCGCGCATCAATGACGATATCCGCAATGCACAGATCCAGCTGATCGACGCAGAAGGCGTCAACCATGGCACCGTCGAAACCGTGACGGCCGTCAAGATGGCCATGGAAGCGGGCATGGATCTGGTCGAGATTTCGCCGAACAACAATCCTCCCGTCTGCAAGATCATGGACTACGGGAAGTACAAGTATTCGGCGCAGAAGAAAGCTGCGGAAGCCCGCAAGAAACAGAAGGTCGTGGAGATCAAGGAGATCAAGCTGCGGCCGATGATCGACGATCACGACTATGACGTGAAGATGCGCGCGATGCAGCGCTTCTTCGAGGAAGGCGACAAGGTGAAGATCACCCTGCGCTACCGTGGCCGTGAAATGGCGCACCAGGAGATCGGCACCAAGCTGCTCGACAAGGTGAAGGCCGACGTGGCCGAGATCGCCAAGGTCGAGCAGGACGCGAAGTTCGAGGGCCGCCAGGTCGTCATGGTGCTGGCGCCGCGCTGATTCGCCGCCGGTATCGATCCCGTGAATGCAAACGGCCCGCCGGATGATCCGGCGGGCCGTTCGATTTTCAAAGGGAAGGCTCTTTGCCGGCCGATCTTTCAGCTCCGCGTCGCCTGCCAGGTGCCGCTGCAGCGGTCGCCGGTGATGATGCCGCTCCAGCGGCCGTAACCGGCATTGCCGACCAGCCGGCCGCCGCCATTGGCGCGGGAGGCGCCGACCGACACCGCCACGGCGACGTTGCCGGCGCGGGTGACCGAGCCGGAAACGCGGCCGCCACCGGCCGAGGACACCCGGCTGCCGATCACCAGGAAGGGCACGCTGTAGCCCGACGAGCAGTTGCCGCGGGTGGTGGCGAACACCGTGTTCCAGGTGCCGTCATAGCGGCCCGCGGCCCCGGCGGGCGTTGCGTCGGAGGCGGTGAAGGCAGCCAAAGCGGCGGTAGCGACGAGGGAAGCGCGAACGCGCGGGAGAGAGACGAAATATCGGGAAATAATGGGAAATAAGGTCATTTTCTTCCTGCCCTGGGAATTTGCCATCAAATGATGACGTCCTTTCGTTATAGCAGCCAGCCCGTTGGTTCATCGTTGCAAATTGGCCTTTCGTCTGCCATAAGCCCGACCTTCATCGCCCGGCTGATCAAGGGCTGCCGTGGCGATGTCCATGCGAGGTTATCCCATTTGGAAAAACCTTAGCATTTCCAACGCTCTAACGAGCATTTCAGTCGGCCAGACGCCCCTCGCGGGCGGCTTCGTGCTGGCGCAACAGGAGAGCCAAATGCCCAAGCTGAAGACCAAGTCCGGCGCCAAAAAGCGCTTCAAGGTGACTGCCACCGGCAAAGTGATGCACGCCCAGCGCGGCAAGCGTCACGGCATGATCAAGCGGACCAAGAAGCAGATTCGTCAGCTCCGCGGCACCCGCGTGCTGTTCAAGACCGACGGCGACAACATCAAGAAATACTTCCTGCCGAACGCCTGATCGCTTCCCGCTTAGCCGACGCCGCGTCCGCGCGGCCAATCGTCATCTCTGAACAAGGATTTCCGTCATGTCTCGCGTCAAACGCGGTGTGACCTCTCACGCCAAGCACAAGAAAGTCTACAAGGCCGCCAAGGGTTATTACGGCCGCCGCAAGAACACGATCCGCGCCGCCAAGCAGGCGGTGGAGAAGGCCGGCCAGTACGCCTTCCGCGACCGCAAGCGCAAGAAGCGCACCTTCCGCGCGCTCTGGATCCAGCGCCTCAATGCCGCGGTGCGCCCGTTCGGCATGACCTACAGCCGCTTTATCGACGGCCTGTCGAAGTCGGGCATCGTGGTGGACCGCAAGGTTCTGTCGGATCTCGCGATCAACGAACCGGCGGCGTTCCAGGCGATTGCCGAGAAGGCGAAGGCTGCGCTGGCGGCGTAACCCGCCTCGCCAGGCTCCTGTGCGAAGTCTCGCGGTCGTCACGGCCGGGCCCGTTCCGGCCATCGACTGCTTCCCTTTCGCGAACGCTTCAAGACGCCGATGCCCGGGACAACTCCCGGGCGCAAGGGCCAGGAGCAACGGCGCAGCGTCCTGGAGCATGATCCGGAAGAGCGTGAAGCGGTTTTCCGAAAGGATCATGCTCAGGCAACAACCTGAAGCGCGATGACGATTCATCCCGATCTCATCGCGCTTTAGTCAAGAGGGATTGCCATGACCGACCTTGCCCAACTCGAATCCCGGATCATTGCCGACATCGCCGCGGCCGGCGACGAGGCGGCGCTGGAAGCCGTCCGCGTCGCCTCGCTCGGCAAGAAAGGCTCGATCTCCGCGCTGCTCGCCACCCTCGGCAAGATGTCGCCGGATGAGCGCAAGACGCAAGGCGCGGCCATCAACCTCGCCAAGGACAAGGTGACCGAGGCGCTGGCGGCACGGCGCGAAATCCTGAAATCCGCCGCGCTCGATGCGCGGCTGGCCTCGGAGACGATCGACGTCACGCTGCCGCTGCGCGACGCGCCGGCCGAGACCGGCCGCATCCATCCGCTCAGCCAGGTCTGGGACGAATTGACCGCCATCTTCGCCGACATGGGATTTTCCGTCGCCGAAGGCCCGGATATCGAGACCGACGACTACAACTTCACCAAGCTGAATTTCCCGGAAGGCCACCCGGCGCGGGAGATGCACGACACCTTCTTCTTCAATCCGAAGGACGACGGTTCGCGCATGCTGCTGCGGACCCACACCTCGCCGGTGCAGGTGCGCACGATGCTCTCGCAGAAGCCGCCGATCCGCGTGATCTGCCCCGGCCGCACCTACCGCATCGATTCGGACGCGACCCACACGCCGCAATTCCACCAGGTCGAGGGCCTCGTCATCGACAAGGAATCGCATCTCGGCCACCTCAAATGGATCCTGCACGAGTTCTGCAAGGCGTTCTTCGAGGTCGACCACATCAACATGCGCTTCCGCCCGTCGTTCTTCCCGTTCACCGAGCCTTCGCTGGAAGTCGATATTCAGTGCCGGCGCGACAAGGGCGAGATTCGTTTCGGCGAGGGTGAGGATTGGCTGGAGATCCTCGGCTGCGGCATGGTGCATCCGAACGTGCTGCGCGCCTGCGGCATCGATCCCGACGTCTATCAGGGTTTTGCCTGGGGCATGGGCATCGATCGCATCGCGATGCTGAAATACGGCATGAGCGACCTGCGCCAGCTGTTCGACAGTGACGTACGCTGGCTGTCGCATTACGGCTTCAAGCCGCTCGACGTGCCCACCCTTGCGGGAGGCCTCAGCTCGTGAACCTGAGCGCCGTCCCGCAACAATATCGCTGCTTGCGGTCGTTCGCGTTCGGCGACGGGCCGGAGCTCGCCGACGAGCTGCTCGACCTCGTCGTCCGGGGCGTCAAGACCGCGACCTGCTCGACCGAGGACGAACCCAACACGTCGACGCCTAGCGAACGCTGGATCGTGCTCGACGGACGCGGTGAGCCGCGTTGCGTCATCGAAACCACCGAGGTGACCTATCGCCGCTTCGGCGAGGTGGACGCGGCCTTTGCGCACGACGAGGGCGAAGGCGACCGCAGCCTCGACTACTGGCGCAACGCGCATCGCAATTATTTCGGCCGGCAGGGCAAGTTTCGCGAAGACATGATGCTGATGTGCGAACGCTTCCGCCTGGTCGAGGTTTTCTAGGAACGGCAAAATGAAGTTCACGCTCTCCTGGCTGAAGGAACATCTCGACACCGACGAGCCCCTGGAAAAGCTCGCCGACAAGCTCACCATGATCGGGCTGGAGGTCGAGAACATCGAGGACAAGACCAAGGCGCTGGCGCCGTTTTCCATCGCGCGCGTCATCTCGGCCGAGCAGCACCCGAACGCCGATCGCCTGCGCGTCTGCATGGTCGATACCGGCGACGGCGGCGCGCCGGTGCAGGTGGTCTGCGGCGCGCCGAACGCGCGCGCCGGCCTGGTCAGCGTGTTCTCGCCGCCCGGCACCTATATTCCCGGCAAGAACATTACGCTCGGCGTCGGCACGATCCGCGGTGTCGAGAGCCGCGGCATGCTGTGCTCGGCAGCCGAGCTGCAGATTTCCGAGGACCATGACGGCATCATGGAGCTGCCGGCGGATGCGCCGGTCGGCAAGGGCTATGCCGAATGGGCGGGCCTCGGCGATCCCGTGATCGAGATCAACCTGACGCCGAACCGGCAGGACTGCACCGGCGTGCACGGCATCGCACGCGACCTGTTCGCCGCCGACATGGGCAAGTTCAACGATCCCGCGATCAAGCCGGTCAAGGGCGAATTTCCCTGCCCGGTGCAGGTGACGGTCGAGGACGCGGCGCTTTGTCCGGGCTTTGCGCTGCGGCTGGTGCGCGGCGTCAGGAACGGCCCGTCGCCGGAATGGCTGCAGAAGCGCCTGACCTCGATCGGGCTGCGTCCGATCAACGCGCTGGTCGACATCACCAACTTCATGACGTTTGACCGCGGCCGCCCGCTGCATGTGTTCGACGCCAAGAAGGTGAAGGGAAATCTCACCATACGCCGGGCCCGCGCGGGCGAGAGCCTGCTCGCGCTCGACGGCCGCACCTACAATCTCGATCCCTCGATCTGCATCATCGCCGACGAGCACGGCGTTGAATCTCTTGCCGGCATCATGGGCGGCGAGACCTCGGGCTGCGACGAGAATACGTCGGACGTGCTGATCGAATCGGCGCTGTGGAACGAGATCAACATCGCGCAGACCGGCCGCAAGCTCGGCATCAATTCGGATGCGCGCTACCGCTTCGAGCGCGGCGTCGATCCGGCCTTCATGGTGCCGGGGCTCGAGCTCGCCACACAGCTGGTGCTCGAGATGTGCGGCGGCACGCCCTCGGAGAACGTTGTGGTCGGCAGCCGCTTCGGCGAGGATCGCGTGATCGATTTCCCCGTCGGCGAGGTCAAGCGCCTTGCCGGGATCGATGTGCCGCTGGTCGAAATGAAGCGCATCCTCGCCCGGCTCGGCTTCATGGTGGCCGGCAGCGGGCCGGTGGTGAAAATTGCCGTACCCTCCTGGCGCAGCGATGCGCACGGCAAAGCCGACATCGTCGAGGAGATCGTCCGCATCTTCGGCATCGACAAGGTGCCGGAGACGCCGTTCGGCCGCGGCGAGGAACCGCGCAAGGCCGTGCTCACGCCGATGCAGCTGCGCACCCGCCGTGCCCGCCGCGCGCTGGCGGCGCGCGGCATGGTGGAAGCCGTGACGTGGTCGTTCATCGCCAAGCCCGCGGCGGAACTGTTCGGCGGCGGGCAGGCCGAGCTTGCGCTCGCCAATCCCATTGCCTCCGACCTCAGCGACATGCGGCCGAGCCTGCTGCCCGGCCTGATCGCAGCCTCGCAAGCCAACATCAATCGCGGTTCGTCCGACGTGGCACTGTTCGAAGTCGGGCAGATATTTGGGGGCGACAAGCCCAACGACCAGTTGATGGCTGCTTCCGGCGTGCGTCACGGCTTTGCTTCGTCGAAGGGCCTGGGCCGGCACTGGTCGGGCACCGCTGCCGCCGACGCGCTGGATGCCAAGGCCGACGCATTCGCCGTGCTCTCGGCTGCGGGCGCGCCGATGCAGGCACTGCAGATCGTGCCCGGCGGCGCAAGCTGGCTGCATCCGGGCCGCTCCGGCACCATCCAGATCGGCCCTCAGAACGTGCTCGGCTATTTCGGCGAGCTCCACCCGCGCGCGCTGGAAGCACTCGGCGCCGATGGTCCCTTGATGGCCTTCGAGGTGATCCTCGACCGCATTCCCGAAGCCAAGCAGAGGGCCACCCGCGCCAAGCCGGTGCTGGAGCTCTCCGCGTTCCAGCCGGTGTCGCGCGACTTCGCCTTCATTGTCGATCGCAAGGTGAAGGCCGCCGACCTCGTGCGCGCGGCCCAGGGCGTGGACAAGAGGCTGATCACCGGCGTGAGCGTGTTCGACCTCTATGAGGGCAAGGGCATCGACCCCGACAAGAAGTCGCTGGCGATTGCCGTGACGATCCAGCCGCGCGAGAAGACGATGACCGATCAGGAAATCGACGCGGTCGCGGCCAAGATCGTCGCCGAGGTCACGAAGAAGACTGGTGGAACCTTGCGCGGATGAGTCTTTCCGGGCTCATCCCGACTGATCTCACCACCTTCGCGGCGATCGCTATCTGCCTCATCGCCTTCGTCTCCGGCACGGCGC
Source organism: Bradyrhizobium sp. (assembly GCF_016219575.1). Lineage (GTDB taxonomy): Bacteria > Pseudomonadota > Alphaproteobacteria > Rhizobiales > Xanthobacteraceae > Bradyrhizobium. The sequence goes on from NZ_JACRMG010000011.1 coordinate 37,901, forward strand.
GCGGATTTTCCGGCTTCGGCTCCGCGCTGATCTTCATGCCGCTCGCGAGCAGCATGGCCGCGCCAACACTCGTCGCGGCACTGCTGCTCATCATCGATTTCGTGGCGGCGCTGCCGCTGCTGCCCAATGCGTGGAAGCAGGCGGACCGCAAGGCCACCGCCGTGATGGCGGCAGGCGCACTGATCGGCGTGCCCATCGGCACCTACTTCCTGACCCGGCTCGATCCCGTGACCACGCGATGGATCATCTCGGGCTTCGTTGCCGCGCTGCTGGTGCTCTTGCTGTCCGGCTGGCGCTACCGCGGCGGCGAGCATGCCTCGATTTCCATCGGTGTCGGCGGCCTTGCCGGCTTCTGCAGCGGCCTCGCGCAGACCGGCGGCCCGCCGATCGTCGGCTACTGGCTGGGGCGACCGATCCCGTCCGTGATTGCGCGCGCCAACATCGTGCTGTTCTTCGGCGCCTCGGACTTCTTCTCCGCCGCCGCCTATGCGGCAAGCGGCCTGATCAACGCCGATGCGATCAAGTTCGCCCTGGTGGTCGGGCCGGTCTACGCGATCGGCGTGTGGTTCGGGGCCTCGCTGTTCGGCCGCGCCAGCGAGACCGTCTTCCGCACGATCTGCTACGCGCTGATCGCAGCCGCCGTCATCATCGGGCTGCCTGCGCTCGATGGCGTGCTGCGCTCGTCGTAAGCAGGAGATCGCAATAGGCATAGCCGTCGCGGATGACGCGCTCGCCGGTCTCGACGGGCAGTTGCCGCGAGAATATCGGCCCCGCCACTACGCAGGTGTGGAATTCGCCATTTTCCCCGCAGGGGTCGACGCCATCGGGGAGATCGGCAAGCAGCTGCGCGTCGAACCTGCGGCCGGCGAAATCCGCCGGCAGTTTCTTCAGATCGACGGTCGCAAGATACGCCTCCAGCCCGCTGGCGATCATGGCCTGCGCCAGCGCCGGCGTCGGACGATCCCACAACGGAAAGACGGGCGTGATCCCGGTGCCGGCCAGCTTCTGCTCGCGGTAGGCGCGGATGTCGGCGAGGTACAGATCGCCGAAGATCATGTGGGTGATGCCGTCGCGCACTGCGTTTGCGACCGCCTCGCCCATCCGCGCCTCGTAGATTTCATTCGGGCATGGGTAGGGAATCGACACGATCCGTGGTGGCAGGCCCGCCGCCTCGCACTGCGCCCGCAGGATTTCCTGGCGCACGCCATGAATCGAAACGCGCTCGAACGTTTCGGTCACGGTGGTCAGCGCGCCCACCACGTCGAACTCGCCGGCACGGCTTACCTCATGAAGCGAGAATGCACTGTCCTTGCCGCTGGACCAGGAGATCAGCGCCTTGGGCCTGGCCTTGGACTCGGACCTTGGCATCAGTTGAGCGAGGCCCCCGGCATTCCGGCGCGCGGCGGCCCGGCCGGCTGCCGCCGCTTCACGGCCGGCGCCTGCCTTGCGGGATCCTCGCGCAGGGCGCCGATCCGGCGCAACGCGGCCTCGGCGGCGCGCTCGCCGCTTTCCCAGGCACCGTCGACCGTGCCCCACAGCGTTTCATGCGTGGCTTCGCCCGCGAAATACATGCAGCCGACCGGCTCGCTCAGTGCCTTGCGCGACGCCTGCGCGGCGGGAGGCGCCACCGACATCGCGCCCTGTACATAGGGCGCGGCGTTCCAGCGGGTGGCACTGGATTTTTTCACGACCTTCGCGAGGTCGCTGCCGAACATCTTCGTCAGCCATTCGATGGCAAATGCAACCATCGCGGCCTCGCCTTGCGCGGAGAGATCGCGGCCGAAGGAGCCGCCGACATCGATCGAGCACAGCGAGGACGAGCCCATATTGGCGTAGAGCAGCGCCGTCCGCGTCGAATTGCTCTGCTCGATCAGAATGTCGTCGCGCGCCAGCCCGAGCGGATTGCCGGGCATCTGCAGCGCGATGTGGTCGTAACTGCCGAGACCGAGCTTCGCAGCGGCGTCGAGCGTGCGCTTGGGGATATCGGGCGCAAACCTGATGGTGCCGCTCGCCAGCACGTTGCTCGACACCGTGATGATGGCGGCGCGCGCCGTGATCTTGCCGGCCGGTGTCTGCACGATCGCGTCGCGGTTGCCCCACTCGATGCGGCTGACCGGCGTCGACAGCGACAGCGGCAGCGGCTCGGAAAGCTTGGCGATCAGCGCACCCAGCCCCTGCCGGCAGGCAATGGCGGAGTTGCGATCCAGCGCGCGGACCTTGTCGATGACGGAGATGTCCTTGAGATCCTTGCCGGCAAAGCCGGCCCCCAGCACGAACTCGGCCGTACCGGCCCAGTCGCCGAGCTCCTTTGGCATCACCGACGCGCAGGAGACGTCGAATTTGCGCGAGGCCTCATCGATGGCGCGGTTGGCCTTGACCAGCGCGGCCAGAAAATCCTCCGTCTCGCTGGCGCGTGCGTTGCGGCGGCCGATACGGATCTTCTGCCCCGAAGGCGCCGGCATGATCTCGAGCCCGGCGGCGCGGCCGAGCTTGATCATCGGGTTGGTCTCGGGATTGTGGATCCAGCGGGCGCCGCGGTCGAACGGCACGTCGAAGGTCGAGATATCCGTGATGCAGCGGCCGCCGACCTGGCTTGCCGCCTCCACCACGATCACCTTGCGGTTGGCGGCGGCGATCCGCCGCGCTGCAGCGATGCCGGCCGCACCGGCGCCGATCACGACAATATCGGCATCGCGCGGCAGCGGCGCCCCCCAGGCCGGCCGGCCAAGGACGGGCATGGCCGCCACGACCGCGGACGCCGACAGGAAGTTGCGGCGCGTCATTGTCATGTCATGGTTTCCGGGCGCTTGAGACCGCTGAGAACATGTGGCGAACCTTGCCGCAATCGTACGGAAGCAGCAACACTCTTGGTGAATCAATCATGATTGATCCCCGCAGGCGATGAACTGAATTGCAACGGCTTTCGACCATGATAAGGAGGGAAAACGGCGGTTCCAAAACCGCTGGGGGGAAGTTTATGGGAGTGATGCTCGATACGGTTGGTCAGTGGATCGCGAGCTACCTGCAGAAGGAAGTTCCGGGCTACGAGCCGTTCACGCCGAGCGATCCGGATCATCTTCGCGGCATCATCCAGCCGGGTGACGTGCTGCTGGTCGAAGGCAACAACCGGATTTCCGGCATCATCAAGTACCTGACGCAGTCGACCTGGTCGCATGCCGCGCTGTATGTCGGCCCGGTTGACGGCGCCTTCGAGCCCGATGGCGAGCCGCATGTGCTGATCGAGGCCAACATCGGCGAGGGCGTCACCTCGGCGCCGCTGTCGAAGTACTTCTCCTACCACACCCGCGTCAGCCGCCCGGTCGGTCTTTCATGGGAAGACCGCCATACGGTCTGCCGCTATGCCATCAACCGGATCGGCTTCGGCTACGACACCAAGAACATCGTCGATCTGATGCGGTTCCTGATTCCGCTACCGGTGCCGCAACGCTGGCGCCGCCGCATGATCGCGTTCGGGTCGGGCGATCCCACCAAGATCATCTGCTCGGCACTGATCGCACAGGCCTTCGACGCAGTACGCTATCCGATCCTGCCCAAGATCACGAAGGCCGGCTCGCGGCGCGCGCGCAAGGAAATCCTGCACATCCGCGACTCCTCGCTCTACATGCCGCGCGACTTCGATATCTCGCCCTATTTCGAAATCGTCAAACCCACCATCGTGAACGGCTTCGACTATCTCAGCCTTCACTGGGCCGACAAGCAGAAGCCGCTCGAGGAGGTAGCGGGCGAATTCGGTGTGTTTCAGGAAGAGGTCTGGTCGCCGCCGCTTGTTCCTGAAGAGATTGACGAAGAGGCGCCGGTTTCTATGGCGGTTGCGGAAGTGACCATGGTCGCGATCGAGGAGACCCGGGTCGAAGAAATCGTGGTCGAAGAAGCGGTAGTAGAGCGCGTCAGGGTCACCGAGCACTTCCTGGCCGTCGAATATATTCCGGTGCGCGTACCCGACCGCCGCTCCCGACCGCGCTGCGCGAGAGCCGAACTGACGGCCTGAAGCCTGGCCGAACCGGCCGCGGCCGGATTCTCATGCCCCTTGACGATGCTCAAGGACAATGCCCGCCCCGCTGCTATTTGCAAAAAAGGGGTTGGCGGCCTACCGGTCCGACCGGCCGATGACTTCCATCAATTCCGTTATCTTCTGGCGCTGATCGGCCTTGTTGCCGCTGGCGATTGCATGCTCGACGCAATGGGCGACGTGGTCCCGCAACACCTCCTCTTCGACGCGCCGCAGCGCAGCGCGCACCGCCGATATCTGCGTGACGATGTCGATGCAGTAGCGGTCCTCGTCGACCATCTTCGAGAGGCCGCGGACCTGGCCCTCGATCCGGCTCAGGCGTTTCTGACAGGAAGCCTTGATGTCTCTTCGCATGGAGCCTATATACCCCTACAGGGTATAGGTTTCAAGGCCGGAGATTTTCGAGATGACCGGGATGGATGACGGCGCGGCAGAAGGTGGAAAGTGCGGTTGCGGGGCTAAGGCGGCGGCAACGGAAGCGAAGGCCGGCTGTTGCGGCGGACATGGCGACCACGCCGGGCACGGTCATCATCACCATCACGCTGGCCACGCTGCGGGCGTGCTCGATCCCGTCTGCGGCATGACGGTCGATCCGGCGACGTCAAAGCACCGCTTTGACCACGAGGGCACGACGTATCACTTCTGCTCCGCCGGCTGCCGCACCAAATTTGCCGCCGACCCCGCGAAGTATCTGGAAAAGTCCGCGGCGCCGCCGGCCGACCTGCCGGAAGGCACGATCTACACCTGCCCGATGCATCCCGAGATTCGCCAGGTCGGGCCGGGCAGCTGCCCGATCTGCGGCATGGCGCTGGAGCCGGAAGTGGCGAGCCTCGATGCAGGGCCCAACCCCGAGCTTGCCGACATGACGCGGCGCTTCTGGATCGGCGCGGCTCTTTCGGCGCCGGCGGTGGTGCTGGAAATGGGCGGACATCTCGCCGGATCCCATGGCTGGGTCGACCAGACCCTGTCGAACTGGATCCAGTTCGTGTTCGCCACGCCGGTGGTGCTGTGGGCTGGCTGGCCATTCTTCGTGCGCGGCTGGCAATCCCTGCAGACGCGCAATCTCAACATGTTCACGCTGATCGCGATGGGAACGGGCGTGGCCTGGCTCTACAGCGTGATCGGCACGATTGCGCCGCAGGTCTTCCCCGCGACGTTTCGCGGCCATGGCGGCGCCGTGGCCGTGTATTTCGAGGCGGCCGCCGTCATCACCGTGCTGGTGCTGCTCGGCCAGGTACTGGAGCTGCGGGCGCGCGAAGCAACCTCCGGCGCGATCAAGGCATTGCTGCAGCTTGCACCCAAGACCGCACGCCGGATCGGCGACGAAGGCCATGAGCATGAGGTGGAGATCGAAAGCCTCGCCGTCGGCGACAGGCTGCGGGTGAGGCCAGGCGAGAAGGTGCCGGTGGATGGCGTCATCCTGGAGGGACGCTCGTCGCTGGATGAATCGCTGGTCACGGGCGAATCCATGCCGGTGACCAAGGAAGCGGGCACACGGGTGATCGCGGGCACGCTCAATCAATCCGGCGGCTTCGTGATGCGCGCCGACAAGGTCGGGCGCGACACGCTGCTCTCGCAGATCGTGCAGATGGTGGCGGACGCGCAGCGTTCGCGCGCGCCGATCCAGCGGCTGGCCGATCAGGTGGCCGGCTGGTTCGTACCGACCGTGATCGCCGTTGCCATTGCCGCCTTCGCCGCCTGGGCGTGGTTCGGCCCGGAGCCGCGCATGGCCTTTGGCCTCGTCGCCGCAGTGAGCGTGCTCATCATCGCCTGCCCCTGCGCGCTGGGACTGGCGACGCCGATGTCGATCATGGTCGGCGTCGGGCGCGGCGCGCAGGCCGGCGTGCTCATCAAGAACGCCGAGGCGCTGGAGCGCATGGAGAAGATCGACACGCTGGTAGTCGACAAGACGGGCACGTTGACCGAGGGCAAGCCGAAGGCGGTTGCTATCGTGCCGGCCGTTGGATTTGAGGAAGGCGACATCCTGCGCCTTGCCGCCAGCGTCGAGCAGGCGAGCGAGCATCCGCTGGCGGACGCAGTCGTGCGGGCCGCGAAGGAACGCGGATTTGCATTGAGCAAGGTGGAAGAATTCGATTCGCCGACCGGCAAAGGTGCGATCGGCAGGGTCGACGGCAAGATCATCGCGCTCGGCAACGCCAGATATCTCGCGTCGATCGGTGTCGCCACGACGGCGCTCGACGCCGAGAGCGAACGGCTGCGCGGCGACGGTGCGACCGTCATCAACCTGGCCGTCGACGGCAAGCTCGCCGGCCTCTTTGCCATTGCCGATCCCGTGAAGGCATCCACGCCGGCTGCGCTGACGGCGCTCGCCGCCGAAGGCATCAAGGTAATCATGCTGACCGGCGACAACCGCACGACGGCTCAGGCCGTTGCGCGCAAGCTTGGCATTGCCGACGTCGAGGCGGAAGTGCTGCCTGACCAGAAGAGCGCAGTCGTCGCCAGGCTGAAAAAGGCCGGGCGGATCGTCGCCATGGCCGGCGACGGCGTCAACGACGCGCCGGCCCTTGCCGCGGCCGAAGTCGGCATCGCCATGGGAACCGGCACCGACGTGGCGATGGAAAGCGCCGGCGTCACCCTGCTGAAGGGCGATCTCGGCGGCATCGTGCGCGCGCGAAAGCTGTCGCAGGCGACGATGCGCAATATCCGGCAGAACCTGTTCTTTGCCTTCATCTACAATGCGGCGGGAATTCCCATCGCCGCGGGCATTCTCTATCCGGCGTTCGGTCTCCTGCTGTCGCCGATCATCGCAGCCGCCGCGATGGCGCTGTCGTCGGTGAGCGTGGTCGGCAATGCGCTGCGGCTGCGCGTGACGCGGCTGGATTAGCAGGCGGCGAAGGTCACGCCGCCCTCGCCGCCGTGCCGCAGGGAAGGCCGGCGCGCGCGAGCCCGCCATAGAGCGCCTCGTCCGGCATTTCCGCGCGCAGGATTTTGCGCACCGCAATCAGTTTTCCCAGATCGATGCCGGTCGGAAATCCCTTGCTCTCGCACAGGAACACCAGATCCTCGAACACGACATTGCCGGTGGCGCCCGGCGCGAACGTACAGCCGCCGAGGCCGCCGAGCGAGCCGTCCAGCACCCGCGCACCGGCATCGAGCGCGGCGGATGCATTGGCAATGCCCATGCCGCGGGTGTCGTGCAGATGCACGCAGACCGGCTTGGAGCCTGCGATCTTCACCACGGCCCGGGTGAGGTCGCCGACTTGCCTGGGTCCGGCATAGCCGACGGTGTCGGCAACCACGACCATGTCGACGCCTGCCTCATAGAGTTTTTCGGCGATCCGGATCACCTCGCCGGGATCGACATCGCCGACGATCGAGCAACCCAGCGCCATCGAAATCGCGGCGTTGACGACCGGCTTGTGCGCGCTGGCGTTGCGCAGCTCGACCATTCGCCTGACGTTGGCAATGGCGGATTCGCGGGAGCGGTTGGCATTGGCCTGGCTGTGCTCCTCGGTGGCGGACACGACGGAGGCAATTTCGGCAACGCCGCTCTCCAGCGCCTCGTTGACTCCGCGCTCGTTCAGCGCCAGCGCGATGCCATGGGCGCCCGGCAACGAGGCAATCGTCGCGACGACCTCGCGGACATCGACGAACTGCGGAAAGGTCTTTGCCGGCAGGAACGAGCCGACCTCGAAATGCCGGACACCGGCGGCATATTCTTCGCGGATCCATTGCTGCTTGGCGGCCGTAGAGGGGAATTTCTTCACCAGCTGCAGGCCGTCGCGCAGGCCCACTTCACGCAGGACGACACGGTTGCTCGGGTAGACATCCTGATAGCGGGTCATGAAAACCTCACGCGGCGTTGTCGGTTGATTTCTGCTGGTTCAGTTCGGTGCGTACGGAAGCGGTGTCGGCGCCGAGCACCGGCACCTTCAGCCCCTCGCCGATATTGCCGCCGTTCCATTCCACCGGCAGCGCGGGAACGCGGAACGGTTTGCCGTCGGCGTTGAAATTGTTGACCAGCCCGCCCGGCCGCAGCACATGCGGATCCCTCAGCAAATCCTCGGGCCGGTTGATCGGCGAGAAGCAGATGTTGAGGAGATCGAGCCGCTCGGAGAGTTCGGCCACATTCCAGCGTTTGATCTCGGCCGCGACGCGCGGAAGGATGCGCGAGCGCGCGAGAATGCGGTCGGTGGTGGTGCGCAAGTCGGGATCGTCGAGAAATTCCTGCAGACCGAACTCCTTGCAGAAGCTTTGCCAATGGCCCTCGGTGACGACGCCGATGAAGATGCGCTCCTCGCCCGCGGTATCGAAAATGTCGTAGATCGGCCAGGCGTGCTCGCGCTCCGGCATCGAGCGCGGCTTGTTGCCCGTCATTTCATATTCGACCATGTGCTGCGCGACCAGGAACAGGCAGTTCTCGAACAGGCCGATGCGGATGTCGGCGCCGTCTTTGGCGCCGCCGCGCTTCTGGTAGAGCGCGGCCAGGATCGAGATCGCGCCGAACATACCGCCCATGATGTCGTTGGCGGAGGAGCCGACGCGCTGCGGCTTCTCGCGGGTGCCGGTCATGGCGGCCAGCCCCGACATCATCTGCACGACCTCGTCGAGCGCCGGACGGTGTTCGTAGGGACCGGACAGGAATCCCTTGTGACCGCAGACGATAAGACCCGGGTACCGCTGGCGCAGCTCATCCGGACCGAGCCCCTGCTTCTCCAGCTGCCCGTCGCGGAAATTCTCGACGAACACGTCGGCACTGGCGAGCAGGGCGTGCATGGTGTCGCGGTCTTCGGCCTTGGCGAAATCCAGCACCACGCTGCGCTTGCCGCGGTTGAACAGCGGAAAGAAGGAGACGCCCATGCCGCCGAGGCTGCGGGTCTTGTCGCCGGACGGCGGCTCGACCTTGATCACCTCGGCGCCGAGCTGCGCCAGGATCATACCGCAGGTCGGGCCCATCACCATGTGGGTCATCTCGATGACCCTCACGCCCGCAAGCGGCAATTCCGTCCCGGCCATGCGTTTCTCCCTGTTCAGCGCAGGTTCATTGAAGCCCAGAATACGCCGATGAGGCAGGCCCTGAAAACATATTCAGCCCGCACAAACGCATGGGGAACGGCGCCCTTGCCGAAGAGCCCCGCCATATCTACTTCTCGCCGGGTGTTTTTGACCTGAGAGGTTGGACTGCCATGTTGGATGCCGCCGTCAAGGCGCTTTCGCAAATCCTGTCGCCGCCGATGCGCTCGATCCTGTGGCGCTCGATCGGGCTCGCGCTGGTGCTGATCACGGTGCTCGCCGTCGGCCTGCAGCGGCTGCTCAGCTGGTTCGCCGTCAATGGCGAGGCCTGGCTGGAGGCGCTGCTCGGCCCCAGCTTTCACGCCTCGATCAATATCCTGGCCTGGATCGTCTCGATCGCAGCCGGCCTCGGCATCGTGCTGGGCGGCATCTTCCTGATGCCGGCGATCACGTCGCTGGTGGCGAGCGTGTTCGTCGACGAGGTCGCCGAGCATGTCGAGCGCGAGCATTATCCGGCGGAACAGCCCGGCACAGCGCTGCCGCTCGGCGTCGCCATTCCCGACGGCATCAAGACGGCGCTGCTCACGGTGCTGGTCTATCTGATCGCGCTGCCCTTCGTGCTGTTCCTGGGCGCGGGCTTCCTGATCTTCTTCATTGCGACCGCCTGGCTGCTCGGCCGCGAGTATTTCCAGCTGGCGGCGATGCGGTTCCGCTCGCCCGCGGAAGCCAGGGCTATGCGCAAGCATCATGCGGCAACCGTGTTCACCGCGGGTCTCTTCATCGCGGCGTTCGTCTCGATCCCGATCGTCAACCTCGCCACACCGGTGTTCGGCATGGCATTCATGGTCCACATGCACAAGCGCCTCTCCGGCCCGCGGCCCGAGTTGATCGAGCCGGCGCGGAAGGCAGGCGTGCCGGTGTGAATTCCCCCTCTCCCCGCTCTTGCGCAGGGCTGTCCGGGGAAGTTTAGCCATAGCAGAACTCGATTTGATTGGGTTGGGCTCTGGGTTTTGCCCGGCTTGGATTTACGGGTGGAGGTTTGTCGATGGTGGCAATGGAGCGCCGGGTGAAGAGG
>NZ_JACRMG010000020.1 GCF_016219575.1 Bradyrhizobium sp.
AAGCAGCTTACTGAAAATGCTATCGCGAAATCGCATGCTCGGCCTTCTGTGTCTCGACAACCAGAAATGACCGATTTGCCTCGGTCGCGCCGGGCATGCACCGCGACATAGTGAATCATTCCCCGGACAGCCCTGCGCAAGGGCGGGGAGAGGGAGAGGAGAGACAGCTCACTTCGCCTTCAGGAACTCCGCCACTTCCAGCAGCACGAACTCGTTGTCGTCGGCCTTGTTGGGATCGCGGCTGGAGGAGAACGGCAGATTGTTGTCGTTGCCGACGATGATATGCGTGTCGTCGACGCGGTCGACGTTCTCGATGGTGAAGAAGGGGAAGGTGAGCACGCCGTCGTTGAGCGGCTTCCTCGCCTTCTTGTCGGGATCGCGGATCTTCATCAGGTCGATATAGGCGATCTTGCGCACGGGCTTGCCGACATTGGCGTCCGACAGCTCGATCTTGTAGATGCGCTTGAACTTGGCGAGATCGGGGAAGCAGTTCTCGCCGCGCTGACCCTGCGGGCAGGCCTTGTCGGCGGTGCCTTCGCCATTGTCGCGCTCGATGACCAGGCCGCTCGCCGCGTCGATCATGTTGAAGTCGCCGATGGCATTGCCGTTCTGCTCGAACACGTAGTGCCAGTAACGGCCGGTGAATTTTTCTGCGGCGATGTCGAACTCGAGGATGCGCGCGGCTTCCCTGCCGTTCACCTTCTCGACATCCTTCTTCTCGGCATCCCACAGCGGCCCCTCGAGCAGGCCGTACAGGAATTTGCCGTCCTTCGATCCGCCGAAGCCCTCATAGCCCTTGGAGCGGCGCAGGTTCACGGTGGTGTAGCTCGCGCCTGGCGCGCCCGGCGACTGCACCGACCAGTGATCCGGCGAGCGCACCGGCTTGCCGTCGGCCATGGTCTCGAATACGGCGAGCACCTTGCCGGTCTTGTCGGCCTTCAGGATATAGGGCCCGAGCTCGTCGCCGATCCAGAAGGTATCGCCGACGATCTGGAATCCCTCGGTGTCGAAATCGGCGCCGGTCAGGTAACGCTTCGCCGAGTCCTCATGCACGATGCGGAACGGCACCTTGCGGTCGGGATCGTGCAGGAACACGGTTTCGTGGCGATCGACCTTGCCGCTCGCCCAGTCGATCTTGTAGCGGTTGAGATACAGCATCGAGTCCGGCGAGTTGTAGCGCGAGCCCATGCCGTTGTCGGTGACGACCCAGAATTCGCCGTTGCCCATCGACTTGATGCCGGAATGGCCCTGCAGCGGCTGGCCCTTGAACGGCAGCGACACGCCGGTCGGCCGCTCGTAGGACTTGCCCATCACGCTGCCGACGGCGTCGACCCGCTTGCCGGTGGTGTACTTGCCCGCCGTCTTCAGATCGGCCGGCGCGTCGGCCGGCGCGTCGATGAAGCTTTGGGCCGGCAGCACGGCGTGACCCTTGAGGGTGGCCGGGAATTCGCCCTCGCCCTGCGCGTAGGCGGCGCCTGTAAGCAGCAAGACGGATGCGACGGAAGCGAGCAGTGACACGCGCATGGTTGTTCTCCTGAGAGTGACGATGCGCGGTGTTGTCGGGAACATGCGTGACGGAGCACTGACGGATCGATGACGCTGCCGTGACAGCGGTGGACAGCGCTTGCGGCGTTACGCCGCCATCTCGCGCATCAATCCGTCGTTGCCACAGGTTCAGCTGTTCGGACCGCGATCCATGCTGACGGGCTGCCAGCGGCGGAGCTGCGTGTTCTGCAATACCGACGGATTGACGCAGCTCACCGGCCACATGCCCTGCAGAACCAGCGACAATTCGTAGCCGACGCGACGCTTGCGCGCTTCGTCGAAACGCGCCGAGGCCGAGGCGACATGCGCAGTCAGCGTCACGTTGTCCATTCCGAGCATCGGGTTGTTGTGCGACGGCGGCTCCTTCTCCAGCACGTCGAGCGCAGCATGCGCGATCCAGCCTTCCTGCAGCGCCTTGATCAGCGCCTCCTCGTCCACGGTGGCGCCGCGGCCGGTATTGATGAAGGTTGCGGTCTTCTTCATCTGGCGGAAATGCTTCTCGCCGAGCATGTGGTGGACCTCGGGCCGCGCCGGCGCGTGCATCGAGATGAAATCCGATTGCGACAACACCTCGGACAGCGTCGCCGGCATCACGCCGTGATCGTAAATCAGCGTTTCCTGGATGAAGGGATCGAAGGCCATCATCCGCAGTCCGAACGGCGCGGCGCGTTTCGCCACGGCGCGGGCGACGCGGCCGAAGGAGATGAAGCCGAGCGTCTGGCCCATCAGCCGCGGGATCTTCAGCAGCTGCGGCCGGCCCTCTTTCCAGCGCCCCTCGCGCACCATCTTGTCCTGCTCGACCAGGCGGCGGAAGCCGCCGAGCAGCAGCGCCATGGCGTGGTCGGCGACCTCCTCGATGAAGGTGTCGGGCACGTTGGTGACGGGGATGCCGCGGGCGGTCGCGGCCTTGACGTCCACGCTGTCGACACCGACGGTGCCGAGCGTGATCACCTTGCAGCTCTCCAGTGCGTCGATGATCGCCTTGGAGATCGGCATGCCCTTGGCGTAGATCGCATCGGCATTCTTCGCGGCCGCGATGAATTCGGCTTCGTTGGCCGGCGCCTCGATGATCTCGGCCCCGATCGGGTCGAGCGCTTCCCGCTCAAGATCGTAGCCGCCGCCGGCGACCGTGAAACTCGCGCCCTTCGGCGTCAGCACCCTGTACTTCGGCATTTCCTGCTCCCGATTTGACTGGTCGGTGTTGCTTGTGGCCGCGACCGTCGCCCGGCCGCGCTCCCTGCAATTCCCGGTTGCTCAATCGGAGAGCATTCTCCTATTTCGCGTCCGGACTTCTACGGGGAACTTTCGTAAGAAACCGCTAAAGGCTCTCACGATAACGTGCAGCGAATCAATCCGCCAACTGCCTCTCCCGCCGCATATTTTCCGGAGACTTCCCTGTGAAACTGTCCAATCTGAAGATCACGCCCAAGCTCGGGATCCTGCTGGGTGTGACCCTCCTCGGTCTCTGCATGGCCGGCGTCCTTGCCGGCTACCTGATGCAGCGCGAGATGCTCAATGCGCGCGTCGAGCAGACCAAGGCCATCGTCGAGATGGCGAAGAACATGGCGGCCAGCTACAAGAAACAGATCGATGCCGGCGAAATGACCAAGGAGCAGGCGCGCGCCGAGTTCGGCAAGCGCGGCAACGCTCTCACTTACGACAACGGCAACGGCTATTTGTTCGGCACCGGCTATGACGGCATCACCGTGATGGCGCCCAACCCGGCGCACATCGGCACCAACCGCATGGATGTCGTCACCAACGGCCGCAAACTCTCCGTTGAACTGTTGGAAGGCGTCAAGAAGAACGGCGAGATACTGCTCTACTACGAATACATGAAGCCCGGCACGGAGAAGCCGATCCGCAAGCTCGGCTATGCCGTCGTCGCGCCGGGCCTCGACATGTATGTCGGCACCGGCGCCTATCTCGACGACATCGACGCCAAGATGGCGCCGATCGCCTGGCTGCTCGGTCTCGCCGTGCTCGGCATCGCCATCATCGCCGGCAGCATCGCCTGGCTGATCGGCCGCAGCATCTCGAAGCCGCTCGGCCTGCTCGGTGCACGCATGCAGGGGCTGGCCGAAGGCAAGCTGGACGGCGAGATTCCCGGCCTCGGCCGCGGCGACGAGATCGGCGGGATGGCCGCGACCGTGCAGATCTTCAAGGACAATGCGGTCCGCATCCGCGGGCTGGAGCAGGCCGAGGCCGAGACCCAGAAGCGTGCGGCCGCCGAACGGCGCTCGGCGATGGAAAGCCTCGCCAACGATTTCGAGCGCTCCGTCAGCGGCATCGTCCGCTCGGTCTCGACCGCGGCCACCGGCATGCAGGGCACCGCGCAATCGATGACGGCGACCGCCAGCGACGCCAGTGCGCGCGCCGCCACGGTGAGCGCGGCGTCCGAAAGCGCCTCCAACAATGTCGGCACGGTCGCGGCTGCCGCCGAGGAGCTGTCGAGCTCGGTTGCCGAGATTTCCCGCCAGGTCTCGCGCTCCAGCGAGATCGCCAGCAAGGCCGTGCAGGACGCCCAGCGCACCAACGGCATCGTGCAGGCGCTCTCCACCGGTGCCGAGAAGATCGGCGAGGTGGTGAAGCTGATCCACAGCATCGCCGCGCAGACCAACCTGCTCGCGCTCAACGCCACCATCGAGGCGGCGCGCGCCGGCGAATCCGGCCGCGGCTTTGCGGTGGTCGCTTCCGAAGTGAAGGCGCTGGCCAACCAGACCGCGAAGGCGACGGAAGAGATTTCCGCCCAGGTCGCGGCGATGCAGGCCTCCACCGGCGAGGCCGTCGCCTCGATCGGCGGCATCGGTCAGACCATCGCCCAGATGAGCGAGATCACCTCCTCGATCTCGACCTCGATCGACCAGCAGGGCGATGCGACCCGCGAGATCGCGCGCAACATCCAGCAGGTCGCGGCCGGCTCCAGCGAGATCAACGCCAATATCGGCAGCGTCACCTCGGCGGCGGCGGCCACCGGCACGGCGGCTTCCGACGTGCTGTCCAACGCCAAAGAGCTGGACAATCAGTCCGGCATGCTGCGCGACGCCGTCGACCAGTTCCTCGCCAAGGTCCGCGCGGCGTAATCCTTCTCAGCACCCGCCACGCATGCAAATGCCCGGCCTCGCGGCCGGGCATTCTTGTTTTGGCTCCATCCATTCGTCATGGCCGGGCTTGACCCGGCCATCCACGACTTCCTTGCCAAGTCGCACCAAAGACGTGGATGCCCGGGACAAGCCCGGGCATGACGGGAGTGAGCGGATGGCCTACTGCTTCTCGATCTTGGCGTCCGCGATCAGCTTCTCCCACACCTTGAGCTGATCCTTGACGAACGCATCGAACTCCTCCTGGGGGCCCGAAAAGGCCTCCATGCCGCGCTCCGCAAGTGCCGCCTTGATGTCCGGCCGTTCCACGATCTTGCGGATTTCCGCGTTCAGCTTCGTGACGACGTCCTTCGGCATGTTGGCGGGACCGAAATAGCCTTGCCAGGACGTGATGTCGAAGCCCTTCACCGTCTCGTCCATGGTCGGCAATTCCGGCATCAGCGCCGACTTCTTCTTGGTGGTGACGGCGAGCGCCCGCAGCGACCCCGCCTTGACATGGGGCAGGCCGGTCAGCACGTCGATGAACATCATGGAGGTTCGGCCGGCCATCAGGTCGGTCAGCGCCGGCGGCGAGCTCTTGTAGGGCACGTGCAGGAGATCGATGCCGGCCAGCTGCGCAAAGGTCGCGCCGGACACGATCGCCGCCGAAGAGCCGCTGGCATAAGAGTACTTGCCCGGCTCCTTCTTGGCCAATGCCACCAGCTCGGCGACCGACTTGGCCGGGATTTCAGGGTTGATCACCAGCATGAACGGCAAGTCGCCGGTGCGCGCGATCGGCGTGAAATCCTTGATCGGGTCATAGATCATGTTCGCGAGCAAATAGGGATTGGCCGAGTGCGGGGTGTTCGTGCTCACCATCAGCGTGTAGCCGTCGGGCGCGGAGCGCGCGACATAGCTCGCCGCGATCGAGCCGCTGGCGCCGGCCTTGTTGTCGATCACGGTGCCGACGCCCAGCGCAGTGCCGAGCTCCTTGGCGATGATGCGTGTCGTGGTGTCTGTACCGCTGCCGGCCGCGAACGGCAGCACCAGCGTGATGTTGCGGTTCGGATAGGGGGCCTGAGCAAAGGCGGCGGCCGACAGCAGCGTCAACGCCGCGGCCATTGCGCCACGCGAAATATTCTTCATCGTATGGATCATCCTCTGGCGTCTCCTGGACACGTTTCTTGGGCAGGTTGGCCGGCAAACTAGCCGGTCCGGACGCGAAGCGGAAGCCGGTCAGGCGATCCGTCGCAGCCACAATTCAGGCGCGCGCGGAAGCCTGCCTTGAGGCGATGACGATGCCGGCCAGCACCAGCGCGTAGCCCGTCAGGTGAAACAGGCGGAGCCGCTCGCCGAGCAGCAGGATCGCCATCGCCGAGCCGAATACCGGCACCAGATGCAGGAACGGCGCCGAGCGGTTGGGGCCGATCAGCGCGATGCCGCGGTTGAAGAAGAGATAGGCGAGCGTGGAGGGGAAGATCATCACGTACAGCATCGTGGCCGCGGTCAGGGCGTCCGGCTTCAGCGTGACGCCGTTCAGGAACTCCCAAACCGAGAACGGAAGCAACAGCACGGCACCGCAGCCGATGGTGAAGGAGATCAGCGAGAGCTGATGCGTCTTCGGCCGGTACGGCATCAGCGCGGAATAGAGGCCGAAGCTGAGCACGGCGGCGCCGAACATCAGGTCGCCGCGGTTGAAACGGATCGAGGCAAGTGCTGCGAGATCGCCGCGCAGGAGGATGACGAGCACGCCGGACAGCGACAGGATGATGCCTGCGAATTGCGCCAGCGTCAGCCGCACGCCGAACAGCACCAGCGACCACAGCGCCACGAACAGCGGCCCGGACGACTGGATCAGGAGCGCATTGAGCGCCTCGGTGTATTGCAGGGCCCAGTAGGAGATCGCGTTGTTGAACGCAAAGCCGGTGGCCGACAGCGCCAGCATCAGCGGCAGCTTTTCGCGCAGCGCCGGCCAGTCGGCCTTGAGATGCGGCCACGCGAACGGCAGCAGCATCGCGAATGCGCCGATCCAGCGCACGCAGGACAAGGTCATCGGCGGCACGTGGCCCGCGACGAAGCGCGCCAGCACGATGTTGCCGGCCCAGAACAGCGAGGTCAGGCTGAGCAGCAGATAGGGCTGGTTGTTGAGCCAGCCAACCGGATTGGCAGATGGCGCGGGCGCTGGATTTGTCATCTTGCTGTTGCCAACAAAGGCCGGATTTGCCCGGCACGGCAAGCCCCGTGCGTGCAAGGCTACCGTGCAAGGCTACAATGCCGGGAATCATGCGCGGGTGCAGGCCCGGGCCGCTACTCGCGGTGGCGCGTGCCCGCATCGCGCGCGGGGCCGGCTTCGCCATGACCGCGCTGCTGCTTCAGGCGATCGGCGAACTCCTGGCGCCGCCTGCGCCGCTCGCTGACCGGCCGCCACGGCGGAGGCGGGATCGCAATTCGCGGCCGTGCGCCGGCAATCCGGGCGACGGGCCGGTCGACGTCCTTCGACCATCCCCGATACCAGGCCACCGCGACCATGATCGCAAGGCCGCAGGCGCCCACGGCGAGCTGAGCCGGTACGCTGTTGGAGAACGCAATGAGGACGAAATGCGCCACGAAGGACAGGTACACGCCGACGCAGAACACCTCGAGCGAATGCTGGCCGCATTTGATCAGTGGCGCAAAGACCGGCCACTGCAGGCCGCGCCAGTCGATTGGCATGAAGTGGACGACCAGCACCATCAGTGCAGCCAGATGCGCCACCCGGTAGGGCGCCAGATAGGTCTTGTCATTGGGAACGAAGACCGCGCGAAGTCCCTCAGGGAACAGCGTACGCAGCGCGGGGACGGGCTCGGACATTGTCATGGCAAACGCAAAGACCAGGAAGGCGATGCTGAGCCACAGGCTCCAGCGCGAAAGCGCGACAGTCGCGAGCCGGGCGGCGCCGCCGAGCGCAAGCCAGGCGCCGATCAGGAACAGGAATTGCCAGGTGAAGGGATCGAAATACCAGACGCCCGTCGGATAGGAGGTGAGGTCCCAGTGGTATTGGCGGGCCGCGATGTAGAGCGCGAGCGAGGCCAGCATGACGGCGTCGGGGCCGTACAGCATCAGCCACAGCACCAGCGGAAACACCGCCATCAACACGATGTAGAGCGGCAATACGTCGAGGTTGACCGGCTTGTAGCTCAGGATGAGGACATGGGTCAGCAATTCGGCCGGGTGACTCAGCAAGTGAGCCACGTTGAATTCGTGCAGCAGGGCGGGAAGGTCGAAACCCTGCGCAATATGGTGGATGGACGCGGTGTAGACCAGGAACAGCAGCAGCTGCGCTATGTAGATCTGCCCGACGCGCTTCCACACCCGCGTCGCGCCGATGATGAAGCCCCGCTCCAGCATCATTCGGGCATAGACCAGGGTTGCCGTGTACCCGGAGATGAACACGAACATGTCCGCGCCGTCGGAAAAGCCGTAGTTGCGGATCGTCAGCCACGCCAGCAGGCTGTTTGGAATATGGCCGAAGAAGATCAGCCAGTTCGCCAACCCGCGGAACAGGTCGAGCCGCAGGTCGCGACCCAGATCCGGAAGGGCGGCGCGGACCTTCATTTGCCGGCTCGGCTGGAGGTCGTGTGTCGGCTGCAGGCGCAAATCTCGGCCAATTTGTGCTCCCGGGTCGGCCGCTGACGAGCATATACTCATATTTCTGCCTGCTTCCAGTACCGTTGACCTGGATCAACCGGTAGCGGGCCGGTCGCGCGTGCAATGGAGGAAGCGGATGGGCGTCGATCTCCTGAACATCGAGGGACTGAAGGAAATCGATCCGGAGGGGCCGGTCGTGATGGTCAATCTGATGCGCTTCCGCAAGCGCTCGCTCGACGGCGACGGCTCCGGCTGGGACGCCTATCTGCGCTACAGCGCTCTCACGGTACCGATGATCAAGGCCCGCGGCGGCACGCTGTTGTGGACCGGCGACGCCAAGGCGGTCGCGCTCGGCGCCGAGGCCGGCAACCGGTGGGACTATCTCGCACGGGTCTATTACCCCGGCGTCGCCGCCTTCCTCGACATGATGACATCGGCCGACTACGAGACGAACTGCGATCCCCACCGCCGCAACGGCTGCGAGGAGCATGTCATCATCTGCACGAAGGAAGCGTACAGCAAGTTCAGGATCGGGTAGGCAACCTCATGGAGATTATTCATTCGCCCGCGGCCAGGACAGGAAGTGCTCGAAACCGGACTACGCGGTCTGGGTGCTCAAATGCAGCAACGCGGGTGACAGGATCAGCCGGGTGCCCGACCTGCTGGCGAAGATCGAACAACTTCGGTGAGAAGCCGGCAAGCAGCGGGGCTCAGTCGTGCGGGTTGATCATCTTCGACGCCATGAACTCGGCGACTGCGGAGGAGTAGGCTTCCAGTCCCTCGAAGTTGAAATGCATGTCGCCGTCGCCCCAGTAGAAGTCTTCCGGGCTCGACCCGAACCGCTGCTTCAGCGTTGCGGTGGCGTTGAAGAAGAAAAAGCCGTTTGCGATGCATGTCTCCCGCACCGTGGAACTGACGAGATCGTTCCACACGCGTCCCTGGCCGTCAGGCTTCAAATGCTCCAGATGCGGATGGAAGACACATAGCACCCGCGTCCCGTCCTGCGTGTAGTCCTTCAGCACCTTGGCCAGCTCCTGCAAATTCCGGCGGAACACGGCGCGGGCGTCGGCGTATTTGCGCTCGACGTCGCCGCTCCGGTCCCTGGAATAATCAAACAGGCCGAAAGTCTCGCGCTGATTCTTCCTGATCACCGTCGGCATGTGCACGGAGGTCAGCCAAAGCTTCGAAATGAACCGCGTCAGGTAAAGCGCGTGCTCGCGAGTCTGCATCAAGCCGACGCTGCATTCGTGGCCGACAGGTGAAACCTTCACGCCGACATTGTTGCCCGACTCGTCGCGAACGACCAGCTTGCGATAGCGCACGAAGTCGTCATAGAAGTCGGTTTCATCCACATCCAGGACGATATATTCCGGACGCACGACAGGCAGCAGCCTTCTCGCCTGCGGCACGAAGATGGACGGAGAATAGGAAGTATAGCCAGCATTGTGGGTCTTCAGGCAAATTCCCCGGTGCTGCCTGAAGTATTTCGCGACGTGATACGGCAGGGTGTTCTTGTCGTCGTATCCTTCCATGAAGGAGTCGCCGAGGAACAGGACCGAAGTCGTGCGCTGGCAGCCGCTCAGCAGCTCGGAATCGTCGATGATCCGCACCCCGTTGGCATCGTAGGATCTCTCGTAGCTGAAGCCGCTCATGTCGCCGTAGATGCACATTTGCTGCTTGTTGGCGGCAGGCACGTGGTTCAGAACATTCGACTCCCAGCTCAGATCGACGTCGGCCAGTTCGAGGTCGTAGAGCGGCCCGAAATATTGCTGCGCCCGCAAGCCGATCTCGAAAATGGCGGCCCAGGCGACAATCAGCAACACGGCTTGTCCGAGGAAACGCAATTGTCGCCTCATGAGCAGGCTTCCCTGCCATCCAGGCGAATGAGGTTGCTTCCGACGAGTTCGCCCCGCAGGTTGACGCGAGCGCCTCCCGAGTTTCCCCCCGCAATCAGCATTATTGAACCGTGCCGTTCGCCCCGTTCCGCAATGCAATCCACCGAGGGGGCCAAAGTCAATCTATTTGAAAGTTAACCCATATAACGAAAGCGTGGGAGCACCCGCGGGTCGATTTGGCGCAAGTAGTCGCCGGGCGCCCGGCATGGCTGTCGTGGCCGGCAGGGCCTCGGCCATGGACGCCGGCGGCGCAATTCAGAACTTCCGCACCAGGTCCGGCGTGATCTCGGCGAGGCTCCGGATGCCCATCAGCGCGAGGTCGCGGTCGATCTCGTCGCGCAGCAGCGTGATCGCGCGCTCGACGGCCTCCTGACCGCCGGCGACCGCCGCATACAGGAACGGCCGGCCGACGAAGACGAAATGCGCGCCGAGTGCGAGGGCCTTGATCACGTCGGTGCCGCGGCGGATGCCGCCGTCGACCATCACGGTCATGCCCTTCGCTTCTGCAGCAATCTCCGGCAGCGTGCGCAGGCCGGCAAAGGTGTAGTCGAGCTGGCGGCCGCCATGGTTGGAGATCAGCACGCCGTCGACGCCACTTTCGCGCGCGATCCTGGCATCGTCGGGCGAAACCAGGCCCTTGATCACCAGCTTGCCCTTCCAGCGCTTGCGGATCAGCTCGACATGCTTCCAGGCGAGCTGGTCGCGCGCGCCGATATTGCGCATCAGGTTCTTCGACAGCACCGGGGGTCCTGCGGAAGCGTCCATGTTCTCGAAGCGCGGCATGCCGTGGTTGACGAAGGTGCGCGCAAAGATGTCGAACAGCCAGCGCGGATGCGTCGCGATGTCCCACGCCACGCGCGGCGTGATCTTCATCGGGGTCTGGAAGCCGTTGCGGATGTTGTTCTCGCGGTTCGGCGGCACCGGCACGTCGGCGGTGACCACGAAGGTGTCGTAGCCGGCCGCCGCGACGCGGTCGACCAGCGGCTCGATCCGCTCCGGCACGCCGGCGAGATAGGCCTGGTACCAGGCGTGCGGATTTTCCCTGATGACGTCTTCCAGCCGGATCAGCGACGCCGCGCTCAGGATCATCGGCACGTTCAATGCCCCGGCGGCGCGCGCATAGACGATGTCGCCGCGATAGGCGCACAGCGCCGACGAGCCCATCGGTGGAATGCCGAACGGCGAGGCATAAGTCCTGCCGAACAGCGTCGTGGTCTGGTCGCGGGCGGAGACGTCGTTGAGCACGCGGGGCACGAAGCCGTAATCGTCGAGCGCCTTGCGGTTATCGCGCACCGCCGCGTCGTTCTCGGCGCCTCCGGACACATAGCCGTAGAGAAACTTCGGCATGATCCGCCGCGCGGCCGGCTCGAAATCGTCGAGGCAGAGATAGCGCCGCAGGTAACGCGGCACGGCGCTCACGGGGCGGGTCATGGTCGGCGAGGGAGACGTCGGCGCAGCGGTCTTGTCGAGCACGTTGTTGTTTTCCGTTTCTGGCAGAGGGGCGTCAGCGCCGGGGCGGAGGCGGATTCGACTTGCTGATTGAGGCGCTGAAGTCGCCGAGCATCTTGCGGGTGTCGGATATCAGCGCGCCGGATTTCTTGTTGAAGCTCTCGACCAGCTCGCGAAACGACATGATGGTCGGAAGCAGCTCGCCGCCATACTTGTCGCTGCCGAGACTTTTCAGGAAGTTCTGGGTCTTGCCGAAGCCGTTGTCGAGGGAGACCATCGCCGACTCCGCGGACGAGATCACGCTGGTGATGCGCTCGCTCGAGCCGGCGAGCGTGGTGGTGAAGGATTCGAGGCCAAGCAACGTGTCCTTTACGGCGACTTCGTTCTCGGTGATGACCCTGTCGACGTTGCGCAGCGCGACGCGGATCTTCTCCTGCGTGCTCAGCGTTCCCTCCCTGTCGGCGGTCAGCGTCGGGATACCCTCGGGATCGACCGGCGGCGGCTGGCCGTCGACGGTGCCGCCGGTAAAGGAGATCGCGGCGATCCCGGTCAGCCCCTGGAATTCGAGGCCGACCTGGGTATCGGCGCGCAGCGGCGTATTGGGGTCGATCAGCGCGAGCGCGACGACGCGGCGCGGATGGTCGAGCTTGAGCGAGCGCACCTCGCCGACGCGCACGCCGGCAAAATTCACGCTGGAGCCGCGGCGCAGGCCCGATGCCGAGCCCTCGAACACGACGTGGAAAGGCACCAGCTGCTTGGTGCGCGCAAAGCGCTGGTAGCCGATCGTGCCGCCGAACGAGGCGCCGACGATCGCCAGCGCGATCGTCCCGATCATCACGTTCCTGGAGCGGAATCTCATGGCCTGCCCTGAATACTTGCTTCCAGAGATAGCGGATTTGCCGCCTCAAGTCATGCCGTCTTGGCGGCGCCAGGCGGCTTCCGCGAGGCCACGAACACCCCGGTCAGGACCAGCGCAAAGCCGATGAAATGGAACAGCTGCGGGCGCTCGCCGAGGAAGAGGATCGACATCACGGTTCCGAATACCGGCACCAGGTGGAAGAAGGGCGCGGCGCGGTTGGCGCCGATCAGCGCCACGCCGCGGTTGAAGCAGAGATAGGCGACGGTGGAAGGAAACACCGCGACATAGAACAGTGTCAGCAGGTTGGCGCCGTTCAGCGCCATCGCCGGCCGCGCATACAGCTCCCAGGCGAACAACGGGATCAGGCAGGCCGCGCCGCAGCCGAAAGTGAAGGCGACGAAGGAGAGCGGGTGGATCGCCGGGCGCTTCGCCGTCATCACCGAATAGAGCCCGAAGATCAGCAGCGCCAGCACGAAGATGAGGTCGCCGCGGTTGAAGTCGATGTCCTTCAGGCTGGTGAGATCGCCGCGCAGCATGATGACGAGGACGCCGACCAGCGACAGCGCGATGCCGATCGCCTGCGCCGCCGTCAGCCGCGTGCCGAACAGCGCCAGCGACCACATCGCCACGAACAGCGGCGCGGTCGGCTGCAGCAGCAGCGTGTTGATCGCCTGGGTGTGCTCCAGCGACCAGTACTGCATGGTGTTGAAGGCGCTGATGCCGGTGACCGACAGCAGCACCATGATGCCGGGCCGGCCGCGGATCGCGTTCCAGTCCTGCGCCAGATATTTCCAGGACAGCGGCAGGATGATCAGGAAGGCGAAGAACCAGCGCAGGAAGGACAGCGTCACCGGCGGGATGTGGCCGGCCGCGAGCTTGCCGACTACGGCATTGCCGGCCCAGCACAGCGCCGTGATGGACAGCAGCAGATAGGGCTGGTTGGCGATCCAGCGGATCGGCGAGACGTTCGCGCGTGTTTCGGTGGCAGACATCGACGGGCCCGGTTCATGCCGCCGCGCCCGGCCCGGAGATCGACGCCGGGCCGGAATCGTCGCCCGGCCCGTGCCAGTGACACGGATTTTCCGGGTCCATCAATGGGGCAGATGCATTGCGTCCATGCGCGCGTGTCTTCGCCATTGGTGGCTCAACAATGAGGGACGCACCATGTTCGGGCTCCCTCCCCCCTTGCGGGGGAGGGTTGGGGAGAGGGGTAATCACGGAAAGACTGCCGATGACGCCACCCCTCTCCCGGATTGCATCGTTCCGATGCAATCCGACCTCCCCCGCAAGGGGGGAGGTGAAGAAGAGTCACGCCGTCAGCGCGTGCGTCACGGCGCCGGCCGCGAGCGCGGCATCATTCGGATCGATCTCGATCTGCAACCCGCGCTGGCCGCCGTTGACGAACACGGTGGTGTGGGTCAGCGCCGTCTGGTCGATGGCGACGGGAACCTTCTTCCTCTGCCCGAACGGGCTGATGCCGCCGACATGGTAGCCGGTGATGCGCTCGGCATCGGAGGGCTGCATCATCCTGGCCGCCTTGGCGTCCATCGCCGCCGCCAGCTTCTTCATGCTGACTTCGCTGTCGGCCGGCACCACGACACAGACCGGGTTGCCGTCCACTTCCACCATCAGCGTCTTCAGCACGCGGTTCGGCTCGACGTCGAGCGCCTCGGCCGCCTGCAGGCCGATATGCTCGGCACCGGAATCGTAGACATAGGTGTGAAGCTTGAAGGCGATGCCAAGCTTGCGAAGCGCCGTCGTCGCGGGTGTTGTCTTGGGCATGTGAAAAAGCCCCGTAGTCGCGCCGGCCAGGGAAATATCCGGCCCAGGGGCCATGATTCCCGCAATCGCAGCCGCAATCAACGGCGGAAGTCGTCGCGCCGCGCGGCGGGCGCCCCCGGCGAGCGTTGAAGGGGATGGCGATCCCGCGCCGCCCATGAACGGATTTTCAGGGGATATCAATGGCTTGATGACCTTTTGGTAAGCCCGAAAACCCCTGTTCTTGCTTGCCTAGACAGCCCGCTTCCTTTATCCGGAGGGATGCCCGGCGAGCCGCCGGGCCGCTCGCAAGCAGGCGCGCGAAACGCACGATCCGGAGGAGACGGGGACCTCTCGTCCGGCAGCCGTGCCCCTAATCTCTGAAGCCTGAAGGATTGGACTTTCGAAATGGCCAATGTTGTCGTCGTCGGCGCCCAGTGGGGTGACGAGGGGAAGGGCAAGATCGTCGACTGGTTGTCGGAACAGGCCGACATCGTCGTGCGCTTCCAGGGCGGCCACAATGCCGGCCACACGCTGGTCATCAACGGCGCGACCTACAAGCTCGCGCTGCTGCCTTCCGGCGTGCTTCGCCCATCCAAGCTTTCCGTGATCGGCAACGGCGTGGTGTTCGACCCGCAGGCATTCTTGGATGAAGTGGAGAGGCTCCAGGGGCAGGGCGTTGCCGTCAGCCCCGACAATCTGCGCGTGGCCGAGAACGTCACGCTGATCCTGCCGCTGCACCGCGAGCTCGACGCGCTGCGCGAAACCGCGAGCGCTGCGACCGCGATCGGCACCACCCGCCGCGGCATCGGCCCTGCCTATGAGGACAAGGTCGGCCGCCGCGCCATCCGCCTGATGGACCTCGCCGACCACCAGACCTTGCCGCACAAGATCGACCGCCTGCTGGCGCATCACAATGCGCTGCGCCGCGGCCTCGGTCTTCCGGAATTCGACGGCGCCGTTATCCTGAAAGAGCTGATGGCGCTGGCGCCGCAGCTGCTGCCTTACGCTGAAACGGTGTGGCGGCTGCTCGACATCAAGCGCCGCGAGGGCAAGCGCATCCTGTTCGAGGGTGCGCAGGGCGCGCTGCTGGATGTCGACCACGGCACCTATCCCTACGTCACCTCGTCCAACACCGTGGCTGCGCAGGCCGCGACCGGAACCGGCATGGGCCCGGGCGCCGTCGGCTATGTGCTCGGCATCTGCAAGGCCTACACGACCCGGGTCGGCCAGGGTCCGTTCCCGACCGAGCAGGACAACGAGATCGGCCGCAAGATCGGCGAGCGCGGCCGCGAGTTCGGCACCAATACCGGCCGTCCCCGGCGTTGCGGCTGGTTCGACGCGGTTCTGGTCCGGCAAACCGTCCGGACCTGCGGCATCGGCGGCCTGGCGCTGACCAAGCTCGACATTCTGGACGGTTTTGACAGCATTCAGGTCTGCACCGGCTATCGGCTGGACGGCAAGGAGATCGACCATCTGCCGGCCGGCGAGGGGGCGCAGGCCAGGGTCGAGCCGATCTACGAGACCATCGAGGGCTGGAAGGAGCCGACCGCCAACGCCCGTTCCTGGGCCGATCTGCCCGCCCAGGCCATTAAATATGTTCGCAGGGTCGAGGAATTGGTGGGATGCCCAATCGCCTTGCTTTCCACCAGCCCCGAACGCGAGGATACTATCCTGGTCCAAAACCCCTTTGAGGCTTAACGGGATGTTACCGGAACGCCTGCATTGATGAGAGAATGGCTGATTACTACCCGCTGATCGCACGCGCTATTGCCGGCCTGGACCCCAATGCTCCGGGCGAGAGCCGCCGTGCGCTCTATGAGCGGGCCCGCGCCGCGCTGATTCAGCAGTTGCGCAGCGTCGACCCGCCGCTCAGCGAGTCCGAGATCACCCGCGAGCGGCTGTCGCTGGAGGAGGCCGTCCGCAAGGTCGAGTCGGAGGCCGCCCAGCGCGCCCGCGACGCCCGCGGCGGCGGCAGCTCCGCAAGCGCAACCAGCGCGCGGGATTCCTTCCGCCGCGCCACGCCGACCCGTCCGGCCGATGCCGGCAGCCCCCCGGCCGCGCCTTCAGGACGGCCCCGTCCGCCATCCCCGCCGCCAGCGCGGGGGCCGGAAGGCGACCGCCCGCGGCTGCCTCGCTCCGAGGCCCCGCCGCCGATGCCGCCGCGCCCGCAGCCGCCGCAGCCGCAGGTGCCGATGGCCGACCCGCAATTGCCGCCGCGGGGCGACCGGCCGACCCGCCGCAGTTTCGAGAACACCCCGCCGCCGGCGCAGCCGCCGCGGGTGCCCGGCTTCCGCGACATCGCTGCGGACGCCGACGATCTCGGCCGCGCCGCCGCGCAGGCCAACCGCAATGCGCGGAAAACCTTTGCCAATGTGCCGTCGCCGTCGCCCGAGTTCGACCGGCTCGAGCCCAACATGGAGAACCGCGGCGCCGATCCGGATCAGCCCTATGCCTGGGGCGACGATTCCATGGACGACGCGGACCGCTACGCGCAGCAGGCCCCTCCGCAGATGCCGACGCCGCCGACGCGCTCGCGCATCGGCTCGGCCGGCGAGCGCGAGCCGAAGCGGCAGCGCACCGCGGCGGCGTTTCCGTTCAAGAGCGCGATCGCCGTCGGCGTGGTGCTGATCCTGGTCGGCGCCGGCATCCTGTGGGGCAAGTCGCTGGTCAACACCGTGACCGGCCTGTTCAAGTCGTCACCCCAGGTGGTGGAAGCGCCGAGGGATACGGGTGCGCCCACCACGCGGCCGAAGATCCCCGATCGCGTCGGCCAGCCGTCGTCGTCGGACAACGTCGCCCCGGTCGCGCAGCGCGTCGTGCTCTATGACGAGGATCCGTCCGATCCCAAGGGCAAGCAATATGTGGGATCGGTGATCTGGCGCACCGAGCCGATCAAGGCCTCCGGCAACCAGAAGGCCGACATCGCCGTGCGCGCCGACATCGACATCCCCGACCGCAAGTTCAAGATGACCATGTCGTTCCGCCGCAACACCGACTCCTCGCTGCCGGCGAGCCACACTGCGGAGCTGACCTTCATCCTGCCGCAGGATTTCTCCGGCGGCGGCGTCGGCAACGTGCCGGGCATCCTGATGAAGTCGAACGAGCAGGCGCGCGGCACGCCGCTGTCGGCGCTCGCGGTCAAGGTCACCGACGGCTTTTTCCTGGTCGGCCTCTCCAATGTCGATTCCGAGCGCACGCGCAACCTTCAGCTCATGAAGGAGCGCTCCTGGTTCGACGTGCCTCTCGTCTATACGAACCAGCGCCGCGCCATCATCGCCATCGAGAAGGGCGCCCCCGGCGAACGCGCCTTCAACGACGCGTTCGCGCAGTGGGGGGAGTGAGGGCTTCCGGCGGCACAGACGCCGGAGTCAAGCCTGTCGCAACTCGGAAATCCATCGTATGACAGGGCCGCCTTCGGTTGATGAGAGGCCGGCATGAAACGCTATTTGATCTTTGCGGCCATCGGTCCGTTCGTCGGCGGGCTGTTGCTGCTGTTTGTGACGACCTGGCAGTCGGGCTATTGGGACCAGACCAGCATCGCCGAGGTCCAGAAATTCTTCATCGGCTTCATCAAGACGCTGCAATACAATTATCTGTTCGGCATCGTGCCGGCGCTGATGGTGGGCTCGATCGACGATATTCTCTATCACGTCAGGCGGATCGGCCCCTCCGTGCGCATCGTGCTGGTGGGCCTCGTGGGGTTTACCGCAGCGGTGATCTACAGCGCACGCGGGCCGGGCAGCGGTATCCTCCCGTACCTCCTTTACGGCATGGTCGGCCTGGTGCCGGCGATGCTGTCGTCATGGCTCGCACATAAATATGCCGACGAGCAGAAGGCGGCGGTGAAGGTGTAGGTTCTCTCAACGTCATTGCGAGCGAAGCGAAGCAATCCACCTCTCCCTGCGGGGATAGATCGATTGCTTCGTCGCTTTCGCTCCTCGCAATGACGATCGTGCCTACACATTCTCCCTCTCGATCGCCTCGATAACCCCCGCCGTCACGTCGGCGGTCCTCGCCTTGCCGCCGAGGTCGGGCGTGTGCAGGCGCGGATCGGCCGTCACCCGCTCGATCGCCTTCATCAGGCGCGTTGCCGCGGCCGGCTCGCCGAGATGCTCCAGCATCATCACGGCCGACCAGAAGGTGCCGACCGGGTTGGCGATGCCCTTGCCCATGATGTCGAAGGCCGAGCCGTGGATCGGCTCGAACATCGAGGGGAAGGCGCGCTCCGGGTTGAAGTTCGCCGTCGGCGCGATGCCGAGCGAGCCGGCGAGCGCGGCGGCAAGATCGGACAGGATGTCGGCGTGCAGGTTGGTCGCCACGACCGTGTCGATCGACTGCGGCCTGGTCACCATGCGCATGGTCATGGCATCGACCAGCATCTTGTCCCAGGTCACGTCGGGGAATTCCCTGGCCACCGCAACCGCGATCTCGTCCCACATCACCATGGCGTGGCGCTGCGCGTTGGACTTGGTGACGACGGTCAGCAGCTTGCGCGGCCGCGAGCGGGCGAGCTTGAAGGCAAAGCGCATGATGCGTTCGACGCCGGCCCGGGTGAACATGGCCACGTCGGTTGCGACCTCCAGCGGCGAGCCCTGGTGCGCCCGACCGCCGACCCCGGCATATTCGCCTTCCGAGTTCTCGCGCACGATCACCCAGTCGAGCTCGCCGCCATTGACGTGGCGCAGCGGCGAGGTGATGCCGGGCAGCACGCGGGTGGGCCGCACATTGGCGTACTGGTCGAAGGGCTGGCAGATCGCGAGCCGCAGGCCCCACAGCGTGATGTGGTCGGGGATGTCGGGATGCCCCGCGGAGCCGAACAGGATCGCGTCGTGCTTGCCGATCATGTCGCGGCCGTTCTCCGGCATCATGCGGCCATGCTTCTTGTAGTACTCGCCGCCCCAGTCGAAGTGATCGACCTTGAAACCGAAGCTGCCGTCGCGCTTGGCCAGCGCCTGGAGCACCTCGACGCCGGCGGAGATCACCTCCGTGCCGATGCCGTCGCCGGGAATGGCTGCGATTTTGTAAGTCTTCATGTTGGTTCCTTGACTACGCGTGATGCCGGCGACTTCGTAGGATGGGTTGAGCGAAGCGAAACCCATCAACACTGTCTCCGCCGATACGGTCGATGGGTTTCGCTTGCGCTCTACCCATCCTACGCACTTCCCTAGTTGCCCTTGACGCCGGCGGCCTTGATCACCGCGTCCCAGCGTTTCACTTCGGACGTGAGCTGCGATTTCAGCGCATCGGGCGTCGCCAGATTCTGCGCCACCGGCTCGGTGCCGAGATCGGCGAAGCGCTCGATCACCTTGGGGTCTTTCAGCGCGGCTTGCAGCGCCGCGACCAGTTTCTCCGTCGCCTCCTTCGGCAGCCCCTTCGGCGCCCACATCGCGTGCCATGCGGTGGCTTCGAAGCCTGGAATGGCCGCACTATCGAGCGTCGGCAGGTTCGGCAGCGAGGACACCTTGGCCTTGGTGGTGACGGCAAAGCCCTTGATGCGGCCTTCCTTGATCTGGTTGGTGGTGTTGGTGGTCTGGTCGCACATCACGTCGAACTGGCCGCCGAGCAGATCGTTCATCGCCGGTCCCGTGCCGCGATAGCCGACGCCGACCATCTCGACCTTGAGGTCCCGCATCAGCACCAGCGTGCAGAGATGCGAGGCCGAGCCGATGCCGGCATGGCCGTAGGTCACCTTGCCCTTCTCGCTGCGGATCCAGTCGATCAGCTCTTTCACGTCCTTGGCGGCGATGGCGTTCTTCGACACCAGCGTCATCGGCACGTCGGTGATGCGGCCGAGATGGTCGAAATCGTTGACGGGATCGTATTTGAGATTGTCGTACAGCGCGGGCGCGGTGGCGTGCGCGATGTGCCAGATCGCGATGGTGTAGCCGTCGGGCGCCGCCTTGGCGACGCGGGTCATGCCGATGACGCCGCCGGCGCCGCCGAGATTTTCCACGATCACGCTCTGCCCGAGCGTCTTGCCCATGGACTCGCCGATCAGGCGCGCCACCGTGTCGGTCGGTCCGCCCGCCGCCGCCGGCACCACCAGCGTGAGCGATTTGGTCGGATACGCCGCTTGCGCGGAGGCCGTCTGCGGCACCATCGCCGTTGCCAGCGCAACCGCGCCCGCCGCGAGTGCAAGCCTGATCGTAGCCATTGGGCATCTCCCTGGAGGATTTTCTGTGCCGCCAGTCTATGGCGCGCCGGGGCTCAAAGACAATTGCCGCGAGATTATACAAATTTATGATATAATAGGAGAGCAGGCAGGAAGGGCGCCATGGAACTGCACCAGCTACGCTGCTTCGTCGCGGCCGCCGAGGAGTTGCATTTCGGCAAGGCCGCGCGCCGGCTCGACATGATGCCGTCGGCGCTCGGCCGCCAGGTACGCATGCTGGAGGAAGAGCTCGGCACCCAGCTGCTGCTGCGCACCACGCGGCATGTGATGCTGTCGCAGGACGGCGCCGTGTTCCTCGACCATGCCCGGTCGCTCTTGGAAAAGGCCGACGCGCTCGGCCGCCAGTTCCGCGATCGCGGCCGCCGGAGATCGCAGGTGCTGCGCATCGGCGCGATCGATACCGCCGCCGCCGGTCTCATTCCCGACCTGCTCTACGATTTCAGAAAGCATCACGCCGGCGTCACCATCGAGCTCGTCGAGGACAAGACCATCCGGCTGCTGCCAAAGCTGTTGTCCGGCCGGCTAGATCTTGCCTTCGTCCGCCCGCCGGAGAAGGCCGACAGCCGGATCGACCTGCAAGTCCTGTTTCACGAGACGCCGGTCGTGGCCGTGCCCTCCCGGCACCGGCTCGCTACGCGCAGCCGGCTGTCCGTGGAGACGCTCGCCGCCCAGCCTTTGATCGTCCCCGAGCGCCGCTCGCGCCCGCACAGCCACGATCTCACGATGAAGCTTTTCGAGCGTGCAGGGCTTCGCCCGACGATCTCGCAGATCGCCGAGGAGAAGCAGACCATCGTCAATCTCGTCGCCGCCAGGGTCGGGCTCGCCATCGTGCCGCGCTGGACGGCGCGCCTGAAAGTCGCCGGCGTACGCTTCGTGCCCCTGGTGGTGAAACAGGCGGAAGACCTGCGCCTGTTGCCGCTCGCCGCCGCGCGGCTTCGAGATGCACCCGATCCGCTCTGCGACGCCATGCTGGCCGTGCTGCGGCTTCGGCTGCCGCGATACGCGGCGGGGGCGTGACCGCGCCACATCTCTCGGCCGTCATTCCGGGGCGCGCCTCTTGAACCAGCAAACACGCGGCGGCGTGACGCAACTTGCGGCGTGTAATTGCGTTACCATGTGATGGCCATGCCAGACGACGACATCATCGCGCCCCGCAAGGCCCGCTCCGGGCAAACCTCGCACGCCGGCTTCGGCGGCGCGGAGGCGCGCGGGCCGGTCATCGACCAGGAGGGGCGGGAAATTCCGGCCGAGAACCTGAACCAGCAGTTTCAGGGCTTCCACTTCGAATTCGGCGGGACGGCTTACGCCCCGCTCACCCGCGAGCAGCGGCTGGCGCGGCTGGAGGCGCTGGCCAAGCTTCTGGACGTCGCCTTCATCCTGCCCGGCACCAATATCCGCTACGGCATCGACGGGCTGATCGGCCTGATCCCGGTCATCGGCGACATCATCACGACGGCGATTTCGCTGTGGCTGGTGCGCGAGGCGCGCGCACTCGGCGCACCGTGGCATGTCACGGCACGGATGCTGGCCAATGTGGCGGTCGACGGTGTGGTGGGGATCGTACCGCTGGCGGGTGACGCCTTCGACGTCATGTTCCGCGCCAATGTGCGGAATGTGCGGCTGCTCCGCCGATGGATGGAGAAGCAGCCGCGAATCTAAATCTTACGCAGCATCCTTGTCGCTGGCCGCCGCAGGCTCGGGCTTGCGCGGGCGGCGCGGCAGCGGGAAGGCTTCACTCTCATAGAGCGAGCGGATGCCGCTCTGGTCGAAACGGGCTTCCTCGACCTGCAGATAGGCGCCGTTCAGCGAGTCCGCCGGCAACTCTTCGATCGCGAATTGGACGGCTTCCGCTGCGGTGCCGAAACGGCGATACGCAAAGCCAGCGCGCTTCTTCTTGCGGATGGCGGCGGGAAACAGTTCGGCGGAAGTGTTGAAGTTGAACGGACGCATGGGACGCATGGTCGAGAACCTCTTGATCTTCTTTTAGGTGTGGCGCGGGGATTCAGGGACGGCGGTATTCCGCAACCGGCGGCGCCGTACACGTCATTTCCGCCCCTAATATAGGCTTTCTTGACAGAAATGCGACCCCTATTGCGCTGCAATAGAGGAGATGATGAATCCACGCATAGCTCGCCGTGAATCGATATTATTATAATTATTTCAGATATTTATGGTGTATCAAATTTTGCGCAGCAGCTTCAGGACCACCAGCACGACCAGAATGACGCCGATCAGGCCCATGCCGGAATGGCCGTAGCCGAAGCCGTACCCGCCAAGCCGGCCGCTGAGGCCGACCATCAGGGCGATAATGAGAAGGACGATAAGGACCGTCGACACCATGGCTCTCTCCCGCAAACACTGGCAAGCCGCAGACCGGCGCCGCCGCGGGTCAAGAAAAGCACATTCATTCGCGGAAACAAGCGCGTCGTTGCGGGAGCGGATTTCATCCCAAGGTCATTCCGGGGCGCGCCTCGGAGAGAACCCGGAATCCCGTTCCGCATCGCTTCGCCCCCGGGGTGAGGCAATGACGGCGCTATTTCTTCTCGTCGATCGGAAGCACCTTCAGCGGCGTGGCATAGGGCTCGATGCGCAGCGATTCCGTCGAGATCAGGCCGATCCGGTGCACCGGCGCCTGCTCGAGATCGCCGGTGGGGGCCTTGCGCACGGCATATCGCCAGACGCTCAGCGACCCCCTGGCTACCAGCGCTTTCGCCACCCCGCCGGCATTGCCGTCCATCTGCTTGAGTTCGTCCTCGGACAGCCCGATCACGATCTCGTCCTTGGCGGTGATCACCTTGAACAGCGACACCTTGTCGGCGGCAAACGCGGGCTGAACCATCATGCTCCCCATCAGGCAGGCGAGGGCGAGGCCTCGGCCGGCACGGTTCGATATCTTCATTCCCTGACTTCCTCATGCGCGCGCGGGGCGAGCCCGAACAGGCAAAGCAAAACCCCGCGCGACCGGTTCTTGGTCGCGCGGGGTTCGAAACGCGTTCGATATGTCGGAGAGAGATATGATTCCATCCGCCGTCATGGCCGGGCTTGACCCGGCCATCCACGTCTCCCTTTCCGTGCCTCCGAAGGCGTGGATGCCCGGGTCAAGCCCGGGCATGACGAAGAAGACGGGGCTGCGAACTCTATTTCGGTTCGAGCTTCAGCGCGGCCGAGTTGATGCAGTAGCGCAGGCCTGTCGGGCCGGGGCCGTCGTCGAAAACGTGGCCGAGGTGGCCGTCGCATTTCGAGCACAGGACCTCGGTGCGGATCATGCCGTGGCTGACATCGCGTTCCTCGTCGATGTGGCTTTCGACCGCGGGCTGCGAAAAGCTCGGCCAGCCGCAGCCGGAATCGAACTTGGCGTCGGATTCGAACAGGGTCTGGCCGCAGCCGGCACAGGCATAGGTGCCCTTGCGATGCTCATGCTCGTACTCGCCGCTGAATGGCCGCTCGGTGGCCTTCTCACGCAGCACCGCATATTGCATCGGCGTCAGCTCCTTGCGCCACTCGGCCTCGCTCTTGTGGACCTTGGACTTGGTGTCGGACATCGCTCCTCCTTTGGATTAGATCGTCATTGCGAGGAGCGAAGCGACGAAGCAATCCATTTGCCCGCTTGCTGCGGTATGGATTGCTTCGCTTCGCTCGCAATGACGGCAATTGCTCCGTCAGTTGGTGGCCTTGGCCTTGCCCACCAGCGTCGGCTTCGCAATGTAATTGTCGGCAAAGATCTTCTTCAGGGCCTCGACCTTCGGAATGTCGTTGAAGACGATGTAGGGCTGGTTCGGGTGCAGCGTCAGATAGTCCTGGTGATAGTCCTCCGCCGCGTAGAAGGCGTTCAGCCTGTCGATCCTGGTGACGATCGGCTTCCTGTAGACCTTCGCCGCATTGAGCTGGTCGATATAGGCCTCGGCCACCTTCTTCTGCTCGTCATTGGCGAAGAAGATCGCGGAGCGATATTGCGGGCCGGTGTCGGGGCCCTGGCGGTTGAGCTGGGTCGGATCGTGCACGACCGAGAAGAAGATCTGCAGGATCTTGCCGTAGGAGATCTTCTTCGGGTCGTACTTGATCTCGACCGCTTCGGCATGGCTGGTCCTGCCGCTCGATACCAGATTGTAGTCGGCGGTCTCCTTGGTGCCGCCGGAATAGCCGGATACGGCGTTGATCACGCCGGCGGTGTGCTGGAACACGCCCTGCACGCCCCAGAAGCAACCGCCGGCGAGCACGGCGGTCTGGATGCCGTCGGCATCCCTTGCATCGACGGCGGGGGCGGGGATGATGACGGCTTCTTCGGCGGCACGCGACGGCGCGATCGCAAAGGCGGCGATGGCCAGCGCGCCGATGGCGGCGGCGCAGAGCGAGAGGCGGCTGAACTGGCTGCGGGGCATGGTTTCCTCGTCGGCAGGGTTGGAAGGCATACTAGAACGACGACCGCGCTTCGCAATCAGCTGGCGGTCCTCCGGCGTACCCCAAGATACGCGCCGGCACCTGGCCCGTTACGACGCCGCGCCACACGAGTTCGTGAACAAAAGCGGCTGAAATCCAAGGCGTTAGAGGGCATGGAACCGCGCTTGACCGCAGCCTTGCCGCCTCCAACAATGAACCGGCTTGGTCGACCCGCGACAACAAATCATCCCCGGAGCGTTTCGCAAATGCTGCGCGCCTTTTTCCTGTCCATCGGCCTTGTTGCCGTCGCCATGCCGGCCTTGGCGGCTACCGACGTCGAGACTTGCCGGGACAACCAGGCCGAGGCCGCGGCGCGCCTCATTGCCTGCAAGGCGGCGAGCGCGGACGACAATGTCACCGGCAAGCCGAAGAGCTTTGCCAATTGGTACATCGGCGACACGCTGTTGAAGAAGCGCGACTATGACGGCGCGCTGGCGGTCCTGAACAAGGCGCTCGAGCTCGATCCGAACAATGCGACCGTGTTGAACACGCGCGGGCTCGCCTACAGCAACAAGGGCGATGAGGAGCGGGCGCTGGCAGACTACGATCTTGCCTTGCAGGGGCGGCCGAACTTTCCGGCACCCTACAACAATCGCGGCCTGATCTTCCTGCGCCGCGGCGAGCTGCAGCGCGCCTACGACGAATTCAACATCGCCCTTTCGCTCAACCGCGGCGCCAACCGCTATACCAATTTGCTCAATCTCGGGCGCGTGCAGACCCTGCGCAAGCAATATGAATCGGCGCTCGCCTATTTCGCCGAAGGCAAGCCGCTCAATCCGGAAGGCTGGCAGATCCCGGGCTACCGCTGCATCACCTATACCGAGATGGGCCGGCTGGACGAAGCGCTGGCTGATTGCAATGAGGTGATCGCGAAGTATCCGAAGTTTTCCGGTCCCCTGGCCTGGCGCGCCGGCGTCTATCGTGCCAAGGGCAATCTCGACGCCGCCCTCAACGACTACAACGATGCGCTCAAGCTCAGCCCGAACTACGTCATTGCCTATGTCGGCCGCGGCCAGCTCCACGAGCAGCGCAAGGATCTGGCTGCCGCGCGCGCCGACTATCGCTCTGCCGGCGCCGCACTGACCAAGGTCGACGAATATGAGACCACGCTGGCGCGGCGTTTTGCCAGGGAGCGGCTGGCGGCGCTGATCGCAGCCGACCCGTCGCTGCGCAGCCAGACCACGGGACCGGTTGCCCCGCCGGGCGGCAAGCTGACCTCGCCCGCCGTGCCGGCCGCTTCCGTTACGCGCAAGGTCGCGCTGATCGTCGGCAACGGAGCCTATCGAAGCGTGCCCAAGCTCGACAATCCGCCGCGCGACGCCAGGCTGATCGCGGACACGCTGCGCGGGCTCGGTTTCGAGACGGTGACGCTCGCATCCGATCTCGCGCGCGACCAGTTCTTCACCGCGCTGCGCGACTTCGGCCGCAATGCCGAAAAGGCGGACTGGGCCGTGGTCTACTACGCCGGGCACGGCATGGAGATCGGCGGCATCAACTATCTGATTCCGACCGACGCCAGGCTCGCCGCCGACCGTGACGCGGAAAGCCAGGCGGTGGCGCTGGAACAGGTAATCGCCGCGGTCAGCGGCGCGCGCAAGCTGAAGCTGGTGATGCTGGATGCCTGCCGCGACAACCCGTTCGAGAAGAACATGCAGCACTCCATCGCGCTGAAGCTGGTCAGCAAGGGACTTTCCAACATCGAACCCGAAGCGGGCTTCATGGTGGTGTATGCCGCCAAGCACGGCGAGACCGCGCTCGACGGCGATGCCCTCAACAGCCCGTTTGCGATTGCGCTGGCGCGCGAGATCAAGGTGCCGAAGGTTGAGGTGCGAAGGTTGTTCGACATCGTCCGCGACGACGTCTGGAAAGCCACCAACCGCCAGCAGCAGCCCTTCACCTACGGCTCGCTGCCGGGACGGGAGGACTTTTTCTTCGTTGCGGAGAAATAGCTCGACCCTGACCCTCATGCTGAGGAGTCGCCAACGGGTCCGCGCAAAGCGCGGCCCGATGACAGGCTCCACGCCGTCTCGAACCATGAGGCCCCAGGATCGCTTACGGCCATCCTTCAAGACGCGCGCAAAATGCGAGCCCCTCAGGATGAGGTCCGAGTGCGTTGCGCTAGACGACGACGGAGAGCCGCTTCGCCGCCCGCGTGATGCCGGTGTAGAGCCACCGCGCCCGGCTGTCCTGGAAGGCAAAGCTCTCGTCGAACAGCACGACATCGTCCCATTGCGAGCCCTGCGACTTGTGCACGGTCAGCACATAGCCGTAGTCGAACTCGTCATAGGGCTTGCGCTGTTCCCACGGGATGCCTTCGATGCCGCCCTCGAAACATTCGCCGCGCACCGAGACTTTCGTCACCTTGTGCCCGAACTCCTCGTCGGGAGAGACGCGCATGGTGACGATCCTGGATTTCGACTGCGCGCGCGACTTCACCCGCCACAGGCCGCCGTTGAACAGGCCCTTCTTGCGGTTGTTGCGCAGGCACACCAGCTTGTCGCCGGCCACCGGCAGCGGCTCCTCGATGCTCTGCTTCTGCCGGATCCGCATGTTGTAGGCGCGGCGGGTGTTGTTGCGCCCGACCAGCACCTGGTCGGTCTTCATCACCCGCTCGGGATCCAGCTCCCTGCGCGAGATGACGTCGCTCTCGCCGTAGCGGCCGATCTCGAGCTCGCGGCCTTCGCGGATGTCCATCGACATCCGCACGATCGGATCGTCTTGCGCCTGCCGGTGCACTTCGGTGAGCATCGCGTCAGGTTCGGCATCGGTGAAGAAGCCACCGCCCGCGATCGGCGGCAACTGCGCGGGGTCGCCGAGCACGAGGAGGGGACAGTCGAACGACAGCAGATCGCGGCCGAGCTCGGCATCGACCATCGAACATTCGTCGACCACGATCAGCTTGGCCTTCGACGCCGGCGCATCGTCCCACAATTCGAAGCTCGGCTGCTCGACGCCGGACTCTCGGGCGCGGTAGATCAGCGAATGGATGGTGGAGGCGTTGTCGCAGCCCTTGTTGCGCATGACCAGCGCCGCCTTGCCGGTGAAGGCGGCGAATTTCACCTCGCCATCGACGCCTTCGGCGACGTGCCGCGCCAGCGTGGTCTTGCCGGTTCCGGCATAGCCGAACAGGCGGAACACGGGGGGCGTGCCGTTCTTGCCCGGTTTGGCCTTGAGCCAGTCGGCAACGGCCTTGAGCGCGGAATCCTGATGCGGCGTGAAGCTGGTCATGGTGTTGGGCGAGGGAAGAGGCGTGGCCTTTTGCCGCGACTCAGGGAGCCATCAACCTAACCATTGGAAACGACGGCGCAAGTCGCGCCGACACGCTGTGAACGCGGGAAAAAGCGTAGTATTCTCAGTGCTTTCAGTCTGCTAAATTTGCTGCACCGTTCGGCCAACCTCGTTTTGCATTGATCTAACGCAACGACGTTCTGCATCTGACACTTAGAATGATTACCCGGTGACGACGATGTCGACCGGAGATTCGCAATGTTGCGGTCTTCCCTTCTTCACGAGTTTTTGGAGCACGGGTCATCTGGCCCGTAGAGGACATGTCGCTCTCGCGTCGCGCATTGCTGTCTGCTGTATTTCCGATCGCATCCGGCGATGCGCCGAGCACGCCTAGCGTGGATGAGCGGCCGCCGGTTGCCAGCGTCTCCACCACAAACATCTGCGTCGAGCGGCATGGCGTGACCTGCCGGCGTTGCGCGGAGGTCTGCGATCATTCCGCGATCCGAATCCTTGCCCGCGAGGGGCAGGGCGCCGTCATCGATGCCGCGGCCTGCACGGGTTGCGGCGATTGCGTCCCCATCTGCCCCGTCGAGGCGATCATCATGGTACCTCGCGAGCGGGTCGAGCTCGCATCCGAAGTTGCAAGGCTGGTTGCCGGTCATGGCTGAAACCCAAAATATCTGCGGCATCGCCGTCTATCTCGCGCCGAATGCCGGAGCGGATCTCACGGCCAGAATCCGGGCGCTGCCCGGTGTCGAACTGCACGCCGCATCCGGCGAGCGCCGGCTTGCTGCGACCGTCGTCGATACGCCGTCATCGATGGCCATCGATCAGATCGCGGCGATCCATCGCATGCCCGGTGTTGTCGCCGCCTCGCTGATTTTTCACGCGGTGGATGAGGCGGACAGTGAGACCGATGCCTGCCGGGACAATTCCTGTGAAGACAATTCCTGCGAAGACAATGCGGCGTGCTGTGCACGTGCCGGCCATCAGGCCGACGGCACCACGCCGATCCAGCAACCCGTGATTCGCTGAGCGGAGACCGAAAATGGACACGCAATTGACCGATACCAATGAAATCAAGGCCACCCGCCGCGAGGCACTCAAGGCTGCCGCAGCGGTTGCCGCCGCCTCGACGATCGGGGCAGCGCTGCCGGAAGCTGCCATGGCGCAGGCCGGCAAGACCGACGGCATCCGGTGGGACAAGGGCGTCTGCCGCTTCTGCGGCACGGGATGTGGCGTCATCGTCGGCACCAAGAACGGCAAGGTCGTTGCGACCCAGGGCGATCCCGATGCGCCGGTCAACCGCGGCCTCAACTGCATCAAGGGATACTTCCTGTCGAAGATCATGTACGGCGAAGACCGGCTGATGCAGCCGCTGCTGCGCATGAAGAACGGCAAGTTCGACAAGAACGGCGAATTCGCCCCGATCTCATGGGACGACGCCTTCAAGATCATGGCCGAGAAGTGGAAGGCGGCGCTGAAGGCGAGCGGCCCCTCGGCGGTCGGCATGTTCGGTTCGGGCCAATGGACGATCTGGGAGGGCTACGCCGCGGCCAAGCTGTTCAAGGCCGGCTTCCGGACCAACAATCTCGATCCGAACGCGCGCCACTGCATGGCCTCAGCCGTTGCCGGTTTCATGCGCACCTTCGGCATCGACGAGCCGATGGGTTGCTACGACGACCTGGAGCAGGCCGATGCGTTCGTGCTCTGGGGCGCGAACATGGCGGAGATGCATCCGATTCTCTGGTCGCGCCTAACCGATCGCCGCCTGACGCATGAAGGCTGCGAGGTCCACGTTCTCTCCACCTTTGAACACCGCTCGTTCGAACTGGCGGACAATCCGATGATCTTCACGCCGCACGGCGATCTGGCGATCCTCAACTACATCCAGAACTACATCGTCAATACCGGGGCGGTGAACAAGGATTTCGTCGAGAAGCACATCGAGTTCGCGTCGACCGTGACCGATATCGGCTATGGCCTGCGCCCGACGAATGCGCTCGAGGTGAAGGCGGTCAACGCCTCGCACAAGGCCGGCAAGGACGGTGCGCTCGATCCGGCCGGAATGAAGGACAAGATCGGCTTCGACGAATACAAGAAGCTGCTCGAGCCCTACACGCTCGACTACGCCCACAAGGCCTCCGGCGTGCCGAAGGAGAATCTCGAGCGGCTGGCCAAGCTCTACGCCGACCCGAAGAAGAAGATCATCTCCTACTGGACGATGGGCTTCAACCAGCACACGCGCGGCACGTGGGTCAACAACATGATCTACAACGTGCACCTCCTGACCGGGAAGATCTCGGAGCCGGGCAACGGCCCGTTCTCGCTGACCGGCCAGCCGTCGGCTTGCGGCACCGCGCGCGAGGTCGGCACCTTCGCGCACCGCCTGCCGGCCGACATGGTCGTCACCAATCCGAAGCATCGCGCCGAGACGGAGAAGGTCTGGCAGCTCCCCGAAGGCACGCTGCCGGGCAACATCGGTTACCACGCCGTGGTGCAGCACCGCATGCTGAAGGACGGCAAGCTGAACGCCTATTGGGTCCAGTGCACCAACAACATGCAGACGGCCCCGAACATGAACGAGGAGGGCTATCCCGGTTACCGCAATCCGGCCAATTTCGTCGTCGTCTCCGATCCCTATCCGACCGTCACGGCACTTGCGGCGGACCTCATCCTGCCCACGGCGATGTGGATGGAGAAAGAGGGCGCCTATGGCAACGCCGAGCGGCGCACGCAGTTCTGGCGGCAGCAGGTGAAGGCGCCCGGCGAAGCGCGCTCCGACCTGTGGCAGCTCATGGAATTCTCGAAGCACTTCAAGCTCGAGGAAGTATGGCCGGAAGAGCTGATCGCCAAGAAGCCCGAGTGGCGCGGCAAGACCCTGTTCGACGTGCTCTATGCCAATGGCGAAGTGAACAGGTTCCCGATCACCGAATGCCAGAAGGGCTATGACAACTCCGAGAGTGCGGCCTTCGGCTTCTATGTTCAGAAGGGCCTGTTCGAGGAGTATGCGAAGTTCGGCCGCGGGCATGCGCACGACTTGGCGGACTTCGAGCAATACCATCAGACACGCGGCCTGCGCTGGCCGGTGGTCAACAACAAGGAAACGCTGTGGCGCTTCCGCGAAGGCTACGATCCCTATGTGAAGCCGGGCGAGGGCTTTTCCTTCTACGGCAAGCCCGACAAGAAGGCGCGGATCATCTTCTGCCCGGTCGAGCCGGCTGCCGAGACGCCCGACAAGGAGTTCGACCTGTGGCTGTGCACCGGTCGTGTGCTGGAGCACTGGCACTCCGGGTCGATGACCCGCCGCGTGCCCGAGCTGCATCGCTCCGTGCCGGCCGCGACGCTGTTCATGCATCCGGACGATGCGGCCGACCGCAAGCTCCTGCGCGGCCAGCCGGTGAAGATCCAGACCAAGCGCGGCGAAGTGGTCACGCGGGTGGAGACCAAGGGACGCAACAAGCCGCCCCGCGGGCTCGTCTACTTCCCATTCTTCGACGAGAGCCAGCTCGCTAACAAGCTCACGCTTGATGCGACCTGCCCGATCTCGAAGGAGACCGACTTCAAGAAGTGCGCCTGCCGCGTGGTGTCCGCCTGATTTCGATGGAATGAACTATGGCGGAGACAGGTGCAGGCATTCCGGGCGATCCGCGGCGCCGCAAGGCGCTGCAGGAGATGGCACGTTTCGGCGGCGGTGCAGCCGTCGCCGCGACGCTGCTGACCGCATTCGGCGTGTCCTCACGCGCCAAGCCCGCGCAGGCGCTGCGGCCTCCGGGCGCGCGGCCTGAAAAGGAATTCCTGTCGGCCTGCGTCCGCTGCGGCCTCTGTGTCCGCGACTGTCCCTACGACACCCTGAATCTCGCGGACTGGGCGGACGGTCCGGCGGTGGGAACGCCGTTCTTCGTGGCACGCAACGTGCCCTGCGAGATGTGCGACAACATTCCCTGCGTGAAGGCGTGCCCGACCGGCGCGCTCGATCATTCTCTCACGGACATCGCAAAGGCGAAGATGGGCGTGGCCGTGATCACCAGCCGCGAGACCTGCCTCAACCTGCAGGGATTGCGCTGCGACGTCTGTTATCGGGTTTGCCCCGCGCTCGGCAAGGCGATCACGCTGGAAACCTCGCACAACGTCCGCACCTCGAAACACGCCATCTTCGAACCCGTCGTCCACGCCGAATATTGCACCGGCTGCGGCAAGTGCGAGAAATCCTGCGTTCTGACCGAGGCCGCGATCAAGGTGCTGCCGATCGAGATCACCGCGCTGAAACAGGACGAGCACTACCGGCGCGGCTGGGAAGAAAAGAAGAAGGCCGGCGGCGCGCTCGTCGATGCGCCGCTCAAGCTGCCGGTGCGCAAGCCCGAGGCGGGAGGCGCACCATGACCGCGAAGGCCAGACCTTATGTGGAGGCGCGGAAGGAGAAGGGCCTTTGGGCGTCGTCGCAGTTCCTGCTGCTGCGCCGGACGAGCCAGCTGTTCTTCCTGGCGCTGTTCCTCTCGGGGCCGCTGTTCGGCAT
Source organism: Bradyrhizobium sp. (assembly GCF_016219575.1). Taxonomy (GTDB): domain Bacteria; phylum Pseudomonadota; class Alphaproteobacteria; order Rhizobiales; family Xanthobacteraceae; genus Bradyrhizobium. The sequence goes on from NZ_JACRMG010000020.1 coordinate 32,570, forward strand.
CTGGATAGCCAAGGGCACATTGGCGTCGTCCATGACGCTCGGCGTGCTGCCGCTGACCGATCCCTTCATCCTCCTGCAGTCGCTCGCGGCGCGGCACTGGCCCGAGGCGCTCTCGGTGCTGGGTGCGGCAATCGTGCTGGGCGGCTACTTGCTGCTCGGCGGCCGCAGCTATTGCGCCTGGGTGTGCCCGGTCAATCCGGTGGCCGATCTCGCCGCCTGGCTGAGGCGGCGGCTGGGAATCACATATACGGCCAAGATTCGCCCGGAGCTGCGGCTCTACTTCGTCGGCGCGGTCCTCGTCGCCTCGGCGCTGTCCGGCTCGATCGCGTGGGAGCTGATCAATCCGGTTACCGCGCTGCATCGGGCGCTGGTGTTCGGCCTCTGGTTCGGCGCGGGCGGTGCGGCGGCGATCTTCGTATTCGATCTGTTCGTGGCCAGGCATGGCTGGTGCGGCCATCTCTGCCCCGTCGGCGCGTTCTACGGCCAGATCGGCAAGGTGGCGCTGCTGCGCGTGGCAGCCGGCAATCGCACCGCCTGCAACGACTGCATGGACTGCTTCGCCGTATGCCCGGAGCCGCATGTCATAAGCCCCGCGCTCAAGGGCGAGCGCCTCGGCCTCGGTCCCGTTATCACCTCAGGCGACTGCACGCTCTGCGGGGCCTGCATCGACGTCTGCTCCAAGCGCGTCTTCAATCTGGGCCTGCGTGCCCGCAACGGCGCGCCCTCCACCGATTCCGCGATCGTGCCAGCTTCCGCTGTGCGCGTCGCCCCACCCCGTCGCAGTCCTTGAAAGGGTCATCCCATGACGCTTGTTCGATTTGTTCCACTGATTGCGGTCCTGGCCGTGGTACTCGCAGTTCCCTTTGCCGTGGTGGGCCCGCTGGCGCAGGAAGCCAAGGCGCCGAAGGCGTTGCGTGAGGCGCCGCTGACCGATGTGTCCGCGGCTCCAGACGTCACCAAGCAATCCGTGCCGGCGGGCGGCTTCGAGCGCGCCTATCGCCAGCAGCCGCCGCTGATTCCTCACAAGGTCGACGGCTACCAGATCACGACCGAGAACAATGCCTGCATGGGCTGCCATGACTGGCCCGGCAACACGCGGGTCAATGCGCCGAAAATCTCGGAAACGCACTATGTCGACCGGCAGGGCGTCCGGCTAGATAAGGTCGCGGGCACGCGCTACTTCTGCCAGCAGTGCCATGTGCCGCAGGTCGACGCCAAGCCGCTGGTCGGCAACATGTTCAAGAACGCGACGCAAGCGAAGTGAGGCGACAATGTCGGATACCAACACTGTCGCTGCTTCGGCAGCACCGCGGCCGGGCTTCCTCGGGAGGCTCTGGCGCTGGTTTCTCTCGCCCACGGCCCGCTTTGCCTGGGGTCTGATCATCATCGTCGGATTTGTCGCCGGCGTCATCTTCTGGGGCGGCTTCAACTGGGCGATGGAGGCGACGAACACGGAAACGTTCTGCATCTCCTGTCACGAGATGAAAGAAAACGTTTACGTCGAGTATCGCAACACGCCGCATTACTCCAATCGCACCGGCGTGCGCGCGAGTTGCCCGGACTGCCACGTGCCCAAGGATTGGACCCACAAGGTCGTTCGCAAGATCCAGGCATCGAACGAGTTGTTTCACAAGATGATGGGCTCGATCGACACGCCGGAGAAATTCGCCGCGCACCGTCTCGACCTGGCCAAGAACGTCTGGCGGTCCATGAAGACCACGGATTCGCGCGAATGCCGCAACTGTCACAAGTTCGATCACATGGAGTATTCCGTACAGGAGCCGCGAGCCTCGAAACTCCATCAGACCGCGTTTGCGCAAGGCAAGACCTGCATCGATTGTCATCAGGGCATCGCCCACAAGCTCCCGCCGAAGGCGCAGGAGGCCTACCGCGACATGCTGGATCACATCGACGAGGTCGGACCGCTGCAAAAACTGGTCGATTTCCTGCAGGACGCCGACGTGGCCCGCGCGAAGGCGGCGCGCTGAAGGCAGTTCCATGCGCTGATTGAAGGCGGGGCGGCAGGCCGCCCTGCCTGGCCATGTCGGACCCGTGCCGGCCTGCGTCCGCCAGTCGGCGTGGCGCGGCCGGGCGCCGCCTCGATCCGGGTCCGTGGATGGAATGAATGCTGACAGAAAGAGTTTTCCGACGGGCATTGATCGCCGTTGCGCTCGCGGGACTTGTCCTTGGCCTCGTGGCATGGGCGCTCGGGCGCACGGAATTGTCAGGATGGATCTGGGCGTCCGGCACGGCCCCCGTTGTCGCCGGCTTGCTGGTCGCGATGATTCGTGACTTTGTCGCGGGCCGCGTCGGGGTCGATGCGATCGCGTTTGTTTCGATGTTCGCGGCGCTCATGCTCGGGGAAAACCTGGCAGCGATCGTCGTGGCGGTCATGTATGCCGGCGGCAACGTTCTCGAAGACCTTGCGGTCGCACGTGCCGAACGGGACCTGAAGTCCCTGGTCGATCGGGCGCCGCGGACCGCCCACCGCCGGCAGGACGGTTCGATCGCCGACGTGCCGATCGAGCAAATCGCCATTGGCGATACAATTCTGGTGCGGGGCGGCGAAGTGATCCCCATTGACGGGATCATCGCAAGCCCGGGCGCAACGATCGATGAGGCGGTGCTGACCGGCGAGCCGATCCCGGTGGTGCGTCGCCAGGGCGAGCCGGCGAGAAGCGGCACGGTCAATGCAGGCGATACATTCGAGATGCGTGCCACCGCCACTGCCGGTGAAAGCACCTATGCGGGCATCGTGAAACTGGTCAACGCCGCGCAGACCGCGAAGGCGCCATTCATCCGGCTTGCAGATCGGTATGCCTTGTTGCTGTTTCCCGTCGCCCTGCTGGTGGCCGGCGGCGCCTGGCTGATGTCCGGCGATCCGATCCGCGGACTGGCGGTATTGGTCGCCGCCACGCCGTGCCCGCTGATCCTGGCAGCGCCGGTTGCGTTCATCGCCGGCGTCGCGCAGGCGGCGGGCCACGGCATCCTCATCAAGGGCGGGACTCCCTTCGAGGCACTGGCTCGAACGCACACGGTGATTTTCGACAAGACCGGAACATTGACGGTCGGGGGTGCCCGGCTTGTCGCCATTGAAAGCGCTCCAGGCGTCGGCCCCGATGAGGTTCTCCGGTTGGCGGGCTCGATCGAGCAAGCGTCGCACCATGTTGTGGCAGAAACCATCGTCGAACACGCCCGAAAGAAAGGCCTGGCCTTGGCCATCCCGACCGAGGTGCGCGAGACAATGGGTTCCGGCCTGCAGGGAAGAATTGGCGACCAACTCGTCTGCGTCGGCTCACATCAGCTGGTCCATGGCGGACGCAAGCCCGAGGAGTGGGCGGTGCGCGCACTGCGGCGCGCCGCCTGGCGATCGGCCCTCAGCGTTTTCGTATCCGTCGATGGTCGAGCCATCGGCGCCCTCCTGCTCGGCGATGAGCTTCGCCGGGAGACGCCGCGCGCCATACAGTCATTGCGATCGGCCGGGGTATCGCGGATCATCATGCTGACGGGCGACCGCGCCGATGCCGCAGAGGCAATAGGCGCAGCACTAGACCTCGATGCCGTGCTCGCCGATCGTGTTCCCTCCGACAAGGTTGATGCGGTCACCGTCGAGCAGCGCCTGCACCCGACCGTGATGGTCGGAGACGGGATCAATGATGCTCCCGCCCTGGCAGCAGCCGGAGTAGGCATTGCGATGGGAGCGAGAGGCGCCAGCGCCTCGTCGGAAGCAGCCGACGTCGTCATTCTGGTCGATCGCCTGGACCGGGTATCGGACGCGGTCTCCATTGCAAGACGCGCCCGCAGGATTGCGGTTCAAAGCATTCTGGCCGGCCTGTCCTTGTCCGGGATCGCGATGGCCTTTGCCGCCATTGGCTGGTTGCCCCCTGTCGCGGGGGCGCTCGCGCAGGAAGCGATCGATGTGGCCGTGATCCTCAATGCGTTGAGGGCTCTGATGCCCGGCCGTCGATTTGGCCATCCTGCCATGCCGGCCGCAACCGTTACGGCGCTGCTGCATGATCACGAGCGGGTGGAAGCCAGTCTGAACAGGCTTCGCGAAATCGCCGATGCGCTCGACGACGCCGAGCCGGGCACGGCGGTCACGTTGATCTTGGAGGCAAATCGCATCATCGAGCGGGAGATCGTGAAGCACGAGAAAGACGACGAGACGATCGTATACCCCGACCTTGCCAGGTATCTGCCCGATCGTCATGGCCTCGGCGCGATGGGACGCGCCCATCGCGAAATCATGCATCTCGGCCGCCTTCTGAGCCAGCTCGCCGACGGGCTCACGCCCAATGATGCGGATCGCTATCTCATCCGTGACGCCCAGCGCGTCATCGAATCGGTCGAGGCGTTGGTGCGCATTCATAACGCCCAGGAGGAAGACATCTACGAGCACGCCCAGCGACACGGGTCGCCGTAGCTCGAATTGCAGCTGCCCCTGCCGTTTCTCCCGCGCGGCGGAATAGCGGGGATGCTGGACTCAATCCTCCGCGGGAATAGACTGAGGACAACAAGAGATTGCCGCGGGGAGAGACGTCATGAAGTTCGGTATCTTTTACGAGCTGCAACTGCCGAGGCCCTGGGTCGAGGGCGACGAACTGAGGCTTTACCAGGATGCGCTGACGCAGCTCGAAACCGCGGATAGCCTGGGCTACGACTACGCCTGGGTGGTCGAGCATCATTTCCTGGAAGAATATTCGCATTCGCCTTCGCCGGAATCCTTCCTCGCCGCCGCCAGCCAGCGCACCAAGCAGATCAGGCTCGGTCACGGTATCTTCCAGCTCACTACCAACCACCCGGCGCGTGTCGCCGAGCGCGTCGCGGTGCTGGATCTCCTCTCCAACGGCCGCTGCGAGTTCGGCATGGGCGAGAGCGCATCGATCACGGAACTGACGCCGTTCGGCCGCGACATGGAGACCAAGCGCGAGGTGTTCGAGGAAGCCGTTCAGGCGATCTTCCCGATGTTCACCAGGATCGGCACCGAGCACCACGGCAAGTATTTCGACATTCCGCTCCGCAACGTCGTGCCGAAGCCGGTGCAGAAACCGCATCCGCCGCTGTGGATGGCCTGCTCGCAGTTGCCGACCATCGAGCGCGCCGGCGAGAACGGCTTTGGCGCGCTCGGCTTCCAGTTCGTCAGCGCCGATGCGGCGCATGCCTGGGTGCACGCCTATTACAACGCCATCACCAAGCGGCTGAAGAAGCTCGCCGACTACGTGATCAATCCGAACATGGCGCTGGTGTCGTTCTTCATGTGCGCCGAGACCGATGAAGAGGCTCGCCGCCGCGCCGACGGCGCCACCTTCTTCCAGTTCGCGTTGCGCTATTATGGTCAGGCCCAGAACCGCCAGCGTCCGGCGCCCGGCACCGTCAACATGTGGGACGAGTACAACAAGTGGAAGCGCGAGAATCCGGAAGCGCAGGAGGCGGCGCTGCGCGGCGGCCTGATCGGCTCGCCGGAAACCCTGCGCAAGAAACTGCGGCGCTTCCGCACCTCGCATATCGACCAGGTGATCCTGCTCAACCAGGCCGGCAAGAACAGCCACGAGCATATCTGCGAGTCGCTCGACCTGTTCGCCAGGGAAGTGATGCCGGAATTCCGGCACGATCCCGAGCATGACGCCTGGAAGAAGGGCGTGCTCGACGGCTCGATCCAGCTGGAGGAGATCGACACCGAGGCCTTCACGGACCGCTACGGCAAGCTCGCGGTCAGCGTGGCGCCGTCGAAGGTCGCAGCGGGTTAGGCAGTGCGGATGCCGATGTGATGAAACGCCTCGCCACCTGGGCTTTCTACGCCGTCGGCGCGCTCGCGATCGCCTATCTCGCGCTCTATGCCTATGTGACTTTCACCGGACGGGATTTCACGCCCGGCGATCCCATTCATATTTTCCGCAAGCCTGACGCGCCGAGCTATTCGTGAGCAGTATGCCGGCATAACGGCCCCCATTGCTTCGTGGACGGGATCCTCGCAGTGTCGGCGCGGGCTACCCCGCCACCGCCGCGCGGTGATAGTCGCCCGCACCGGCCGGCGTGATCGGGATGCCGCCGTCGGCGTATTCGTTGAGCTTGTTGCGCAGCGTTCTTATCGAGATGCCGAGGATGTTGGCGGCATGGGTCCGGTTGCCCAGGCAGTGCTTCAGCGTCTCCAGGATCAGGTCGCGCTCGACATCGGCCACGGTGCGGCCGACCAGGGCCCGCGTCACCTGCTCGGCGGCGAGCGTCGCATGCGCCACGGCCGGCGCGGTCTTGGCGAGGTCGAGGCGGTCGCCGTCCGGGGTGAGGATCGCATCGGCGCCGATCTCGTCGCCCTGCGCCATCAGCACCGAACGATGGATGGTGTTTTCCAGCTCGCGGACGTTGCCCTGCCAGCGGTTGGCGGTGAGCACGCGCTTGGCGTCTGCCGACAGCGGCCGCAACGGCACGCCGTTGGCCTCCGCGTATTTCTTGGCAAAGTGCTGCGCCAGTTCGAGGATGTCGGCCGGGCGCTCGCGCAGCGGCGGGATCTTCAGGTTGACGACGTTGAGGCGGAACAGCAGGTCCTCGCGGAAGGTGCCCTCACGCACGGCCTCCTGCAGGTTGCGGTTCGACGTTGCGATGATGCGGATGTCGACGGGCACGGGCTTGGTGCCGCCGACGCGGTCGATCACGCGCTCCTGGATCGCGCGGAGCAGCTTCGACTGCAGCCGCACGTCCATCTCGGAGATTTCGTCGAGCAGCAGCGTGCCGCCGGTCGCCTCCTCGAACTTGCCGATGCGGCGGGCGATCGCGCCGGTGAAGGCGCCCTTCTCGTGGCCGAACAGCTCCGACTCCAGCAGGTGTTCGGGGATCGCAGCGCAGTTGATCGAGATGAACGGCCGCTTGGCGCGGGCCGAGCGGGCGTGGACATAGCGCGCCAGCACTTCCTTGCCGGTTCCGGACTCGCCGGTGATCATCACGGAGGCATCGGAGCCCGCGATCTGCTGCGCCAGCTTGATCACCTTGCCCATGGCCTCGTCGCGCCAGACGAGGTCGCGCGAGTCGTTGGCGACGGCGGCGAGCACGGCGGCGATCAGCTCGGGGTCGGGCGGCAGCGGGATGTATTCCTTGGCGCCGGCATGAATGGCGGCAACCGCGGCGCGGGCGTCGTTGGTGATGCCGCAGGCGACGATCGGCACATGGATGTGCTCGGCTTCCAGCCGCATCACGAGGTCGCGGATGTCGAGCCCGACATCGACCATCAGCAGGTCGGCGCCCTTGCCGCCGCGCAGCACGTTCATCGCCTGCTCGTTGCCCTCGGCATGGGTCACCGAAGCGCCGTTGTCCATCGCGATCTTGGTGGCGGTGGTGAGCTGGCCCTTCAATGTGCCGACGATGAGAAGCCGCATGATAGTCTCCTGTTCTTATGCTTCGCCGTTCCCGGCGCCTTGTCGTCTGTGCGACGTGCTAGTTGCGTTCCGCCTTGATGATTTCCGTCATGGTCACGCCGAGCTTGTCTTCGACCAGCACGACCTCGCCGCGCGCAACCAGGCGATTGTTGACGTAGATGTCGATGGATTCGCCGACGCGGCGGTCGAGCTCGAGCACGGTGCCGGGCCCGAGCTTCAGGAGCTCGCCCACGTCCATCTTGGAACGGCCGAGCACGGCGGAAACCTGCACCGGCACGTCGAACACGGCTTCGAGATCGGCGGCGATGCGCGAGGCGTTCTCGTCCTCGTGGTAGCCGATATCGTCGGTGGGCGGCGCCTCGGCGGCGTTGAGGTCGGGAAGCGGGACCTGTGCGTCGGTGTCACTCATGGTTCATCCTCAGGGCCTCTCGCCCTCGTTGCGGGGTGCCAGGTAGCGCCCGACAAGTTCGCTGATCTTGGTCTCGATGGCGGCGCGATCCAGCACCACGCCGCCGTCGGCCCATTCGATCCGGCAGTCGCCGGTGGCAATCGTCGGCTCGGCCAGGATCACCAGCCGGCCTTCGAAGCCGGCGTGCGCGGCAAGCCGCTCGATTTGCGTCCGCGCGGCGTCGTAAAGGCTGTCGTTGATCCGCACCACCAGATGCGGCGTCGCCACCAGGTGCGAGAAGCAATCGGAGACCAGCGCGGTAATCTCGCCGAGCGGCTCGCGCGCGATCAATTCGGCACAGAGCTTGCGCGCGACCGCGACTGCGACGTCGACGGCCTCGGTCTCCATCCGGTTCTCGATGCCGTTGACGCGCGAGGCGATCGCCCTGATCGCGATGGCGATCTCCTCCAGCGCCAGCGCCGTGCGACGGTCGCTCTCGGCCTTGGCCTCGCGCTGCGCCGCATCGTAGCCGGCGCGATAGGCGCGCGCCTCGGCTTCGCCGATCCTCTCGGCGATCTCGGCCGCGGTCGCCGCCCTTTCCTTCTTGTCGGGGGCGGAGAAGTCGACGTCGAACAGGAATTTTGCGGGGGCTGCCATCAGTACACCAGCTCGTCGTCGGCGCGGTTCTTGGTCAGGGTGATTTCACCCTTGGCGGCGAGATCCTTGGCGAGGTTGACCAGCAGCGCCTGCGCCTCGTCGACGTCGCGCAGCCGCACCGGACCCATCGCGGCCATGTCGTCCAGCAGCATCTTGCCGGCGCGCGAGGACATGTTGCCGAGGAAGAAGGCGCGCACCTCCTCGTTGGCGCTCTTCAGCGCCACGCCGAGCTTGTCCTTGTCGACGTTGCGCATCAGCGTCTGGGCGGAGGCCGAATCCAGCTTGATCAGGTCGTCGAAGGTGAACATCAGCGCCTTGATGCGCTCGGCCGCCTCGCGGTTGTCCTCTTCCAGCGAGGTGATGAAGCGGGTTTCGGTCTGGCGGTCGAAATTGTTGAAGATTTCCGCCATCACCTCATGGGCGTCGCGGCGGCGGGTCTGCGACAGGTTCGACATGAATTCGGAGCGCAGCGTCTGCTCGACGCGCTCGATGACTTCCTTCTGCACCGCCTCCATCTTCAGCATGCGGTTGACGACGTCGAGCGCCATGTCCTCGGGCAGGATCGCCAGCACGCGCGCGGCATGTTCCGATTTCAGCTTCGACAGCACCACCGCAATGGTCTGCGGGTATTCGTTCTTCAGATAGTTGGCCAGCACCTCTTCCTGCACGTTGGAGAGCTTCTCCCACATGTTGCGGCCGGCCGGGCCGCGGATCTCGTCCATGATGCCGACCACGCGCTCGCTCGGAAGATATTGCTGCAGCAAACGCTCGGTGGCGTCGAAATTGCCCATCAGCGCGCCGGAAGCCGACATGCGGGAGACGAATTCGAGCAGCAGGTCTTCCACCGTATCGGCCTCGACGGTGCCGAGCGTCGACATGTGGATCGACAGCTCGCGCACCTCGTCGTCGTCGAGCAGCGCCCAAACCTTGCCGCCATATTGCTCGCCGAGCGCCAGCATCAGGATGGCCGCCCGCTTGGCTCCGCTCAATGGCTGGCTCTTCGGACGGTTGTTCTGCCGACTCGCCAGCGAGGAGATGACGGTGGTGATGTCGCTGGCGTTTGCTTGGGGGGCTGCCATGTCAGATCACGCGGGCTGGGTTTCTTCGCTCAGCCATTGACGGATAATGGAGGCGGTTTCGTTGGGGTTGCGTTCGGCGAGCTCGCCGACGCGGTGGACGGCCTGGGCATGGACCTGGCCCTGGACCTGGGCGACGTCGATCAGGTGGTTGGCGTTGCTGCCGGGCAAGAGTGGCTGGCCGGGCGCTCCGGCCTCGCCGGCCTTGCCCTCGGCCAGCGCCGGCACGGCGGCGGTATCGCTCAGCGCCGGAATGACTTCGGCCGCCAGGATGCGCTTGACCAGCGGACGGATCACCATGAACAGCACCACGAGGCCGAGCAGCATCATCACGCCGAGCTCGATGACGTACATGACGTCGTCCTTGGTGAACTGGAACATGCCGAGGATGCCGGCCGGCTCGACCACCGCGGGAACGCTAGGCGGCTCGGCAAAGCGCAGGTTGACCACTTCCACCTGGTCGCCGCGCTTCTGGTCGAAGCCGATCGCCGAGCGCACCAGGGCGGCGATGCGATCGAGCTGCTCCTTGGTGCGGTCCTGGTAGACCATCTCGCCCTTGTCGTTCTTGGCGTAGATACCGTCGACCAGCACCGCTACCGAGACGCGGTTGACGCGGCCCGCCTCGGTCACCTCCGTCTTGGTGGTGCGCGAGATCTCGTAATTGTTGGTTTCTTCGCTCTTCTTGCTCTGTTCGCGCGCGGCCGTCGTGCCGTCGTTACGCTGTTGACCGGGCAATTCGTTGTTGACGGTGACCTGGCCGTTGTTCTCGGCGGTCGCCGAGGATTCTTCGCGGCTCTGGCTCGAGCGCAGCACGCGGCCCTCGGGGTCGAAACGATCGGATGTCTGCGTCACCTTGTTGTAGTCGAAGTCGGCGGAGAGCTGGACCCGGGCGCGGCCCTGGCCGACCACGGAGGAGACGATGTCCTCGACCTGCTTGCGCAACCGCTTTTCGAAGGCGTTGCGGCGGTCGTCGCCGACCGCATTGTCTGCCTCGCTGGTGGCGCCGTCGGCCAACAGCTGGCCGGCCTCATCGACAATCGAGACCCGTTGCGGCTTCAGCCCGTTGACGGCGGAGGCCACGACATGGCGGATGGCACGGATCTGCTGCGGCTCCAGCGCGCCGCGGACCCGAACCACGATGGAGGCCGACGGCTCCGGCTTCTCGCGGGAGAACAGCGGCCGTTCCGGCAGCACCAAATGGACGCGGGCGGCCTGGACACGGTCGATGGCGCGGATGGTGCGGGAAAGCTCGCCCTCCAGCGCGCGCATGTGGTTGATGTTCTGGACGAAGCTGGTGGTGCCGAGCGCGTCCGACTTGTCGAAGATCTCGTAGCCGACGCCGCCGCCCTTGGGCAGGTTGCTCTCGGCGAGCTTCATGCGCAGCCGCGTCACCTTGTCCTTGGGCACCATGATGACGGCGCCTTCGTTGCGCAGCTCGAAGGGGATGGCCTGGCGCTCGAGGTCCTTGATGATGGCCGAAGAATCATCGCCCGAGAGGTCGGTGAAGAGCGTGGTCATCTGCGGCGTCGTGACGCGCATGATCACGAAGGCGAAGAAGGCGATCAGGCTGGCGGTAACCGCCACCATCGCCGCCAGCCGCGCCGCGCCAAGGCCTCTCAGGAAAGCAACGAGACTTTGCACCAACTGCCCCCAGGGATTCGGCCGAACCGGCCGAGGTGGGCAATTATTGCCTAGGGTATGGTTTCCAACTGGTTAACGACGGTTAACGGCGGGCAACGAAATCCAAAAAATGAAAAAAGCCGGCTTCGCAAGACGAAGCCGGTTTTCATCAAATGCCGTAATGGGAGAGCTTACTGGCGGTACTGCTGGATGCGGGTGGTACGCAGGCCTGCCAGGCCGTGCTGGTCGATCGAGAACTGCCAGGAGAGGAATTCGTCGACGGTCAGCGTATAGCGGCTGCAGGCCTCCTCGAGGGAGAGCAGGCCGCCGCGAACGGCAGCGACAACCTCTGCCTTGCGGCGAATGACCCACCGCTTGGTGCCGGGTGCGGGCAAATCCGCGATGGTCAACGGACTGCCGTCAGGCCCGATGACGTATTTGACCCTCGGGCGATGGGGTTCTGTCATGGCGTACTCACAAACTCTCAACCACTGAACTCACAATTCGAACGCTACGCCGACCCGCTTAAAATTTGCCTAAGCTCAAGGCTCCAATACGAATCTCCTTGCAAATGCCGAAAAGCCCGCCTGCCGGATCAACGGCTTGCGGGCTGAAATGGTTAATTTGGGTTAAGGAGTTCTGACCGAACGTTAAGAGATTCAGCTGGAGCCTCAGCTCTTGCGCACCACGCGCTTGATCTGGTCGGTGGTGTAGGTCTGGCCACCGATCGAGAGCAGCGGCGGGGAGGCGGTGAGATCCACCGAATCGACCACGCCCTGGACCTCCGTCGAGATTGCAACGTTGTTGCCTGCGGAATCCTTACCCGTGGCGGTCAGGGTGTAGGTGCCCGCCGGCCATTGCGTGCCGTCATTGCCCTTGCCGTCCCAGACGAAGCTGGCATTGCCCTGTTGCAACGAGTAGCTGCCGGAATAGGCCGTCTGCCCGGCCGAGTTGGTGATGGTGACGGTGGCGTTGGTGTCCTTGGGCGCATTCAGATTCCAGGTCGCCGAGCCGTCGAACTTGGCCTTGCTGCCGTCCACCGCCACGGTGTTGCCGACATAGACCAGCGCCTGGGTCGATTGCGCGCTCTTCTCGATCGATATCAGCGAGGCGAGCTGCTCGTTCTGCCTCATCTGCTGCTCGATGCCGGCGAACTGCACGAGCTGGGCGGTAAACTGGTTGGTGTCGAGCGGCTCAAGCGGGTTCTGGTGCTGCAGCTGGGTGGTCAGCAGGGTCAGGAAGGTCTGAAAGTTGCTGGCGATCGTTGCGGTTTTGGTCGACGCGGAATTGTTGCTCGAACTCGTCGCGGCGTTGTTGGTGGTCGCGGAGACCACCGTGGTCGGCATGGTTGCATCGACGGCCATTGCGAACTCCTTAAACCCTGATGTCCACGCCGCCGCTCGCCCCGAGCATGCGGCCGTAGCTGCCAGCCACCGTGGCGGGCACGGTTTCCTCCTCGGTGAGGATCAGGCGCTGGGCGTTGGGATTGGACTGGTTGCCGTTCTGCCCCTGGGATGACTGGTCGCGCAGGGAGAACTGCAGGCTGCTGTCGCCGGTTGAGAGGCCGGCATCGTTCAGCGCCCGCTGCAAGTGCGGCGCGTCCTGGCGCAGCATCGACAGCGTTTCCGGCTTCTCGACCGTGAGATGCGAGGTCACTTGGCCGTGGCGGTCGACGTCGATGCGGACATCGATGCGGCCGAGTTCGGCGGGATCGAGCCGGATCTCGAACCGGCTCTTGCCGCTGCGCACGGACGCTGCGATTTCCATCGCAAGCCCGGAGAGCGGCACCGCGGCCGATTGCGTCGCGGCCGTGACGGTGAAAGATGACTGCGCCTGCGTGGCCGTGGTCTGCATGAGCGGCTGGAAGGAGGCCGCGGTCTGCGCGGCGCTGGCCTGCGTGCTCGACTGGCCAGGCGCAGCGTCATGGCCGGCCGGATTGAGCTGTGCGGCCATGGCCGAGGGAGCCTGGCTGCCGGCCGATTCCGGTTTCGCCGTCTCGGCATAGGTGTTCCTGAGATTCGGCTTTGCCACCGCGGGCTGCTCGGTGCCGGTGGCGACTGCTGCCGTGGTGATGCCGGCGGCAGGCGCTTCGGTCGAAGCCGCCGGAGCCTCAGACTCGTCCGATGGTGCCGCGGCGTCGCTGGCCGCGGCTGAAGCCTTGGCCGGAGCCGCGGACTTTGGGGTTGCCGGCCGCGTCGCCGGGACCGTCAATCCGATCGCTTGTGCCGTTGCCGCTTCGTCGGCTTGCTCGCCTTGTCCGGTCGTGGCGATCGCTTCGCCGGCATTTGTCTGTACGCCAGGCTTGGCCGGAGTTGCCGCGGCCCTGTTCGCTGCGTCGGCATCGGCGGCCGTTACGGCCGGCGTGCCGGCTGCCTCCGTCACGGCGTTGCTGGCGGCAATGGCTGCGGCCGCAATCGCCAGCGGTCCGGCGCCGGGGCTGGCTGTCGTGGTGGTGGCCGGCGCGGCGGGGGCCTGCACATCGGTCGCGACGATTGCGACGGTGATCGCGGTGGCCACTGCGTCGGCGGTCTCGGCGGTTGGCTGGTCGGCAGCCGCCTGGGTGTCGGCGGAGTCGGTTGCGTCGGTTTCGCCGGAAGACTGTTTTTCAGCCGGCGTCGACTTGTCGTCCTTGCCGGCGGCCGCCTTTGTCTTGGTGCGCTTGTTCGAACCGGTCTCCGCAGCCTCGTCGGCGCCGGCCTGGTCGGCGGCAGCGACGTCGCTGTCATAAGCATCGTTGTGCTCGGGCTTGTCGGCCTTGACGTTGCGCGGTTGAGCCTTGTCGCCGGCCGCATCGTCGCGCCGGGCAGGGGCGGGCCGCTTGTCGGCAGCCGCCTGTTGCGGTGCAGGCCCGGTGTCCTGCGGGCGATCCTGCGCGCGATCCTGAACGCGGTCATTATTATTGGCGGCGGCCGTGGCGTTGCTGTCGACCAGCGCGGCGAAGCTGTCATTGGCCGGCGAAGGTTCGGCCTTGGCCCGCGGTGGGGGGGCCTGGAAGGAAGTGCTGGCGATGATATCGGGCGTAACGCTGACCACGGGCGGCCTCTCGCAAAGGAACTCGCCTTCTGGTCAGCAAGGACCGGGCCAGCTGGGTAGACTAAGAAAATAATGTTATATTTCAGATAGTTATGTAAATTGCCGGGTCCGTCGGGGTCCTCAAACCGGGCGCCTTTTCTGCCCGGCGGCAAGATTTGCCGTGGCCCCTGGAGCCTGCCCAAATGCGATCCCGCGTGATTGCTTCACGCCAGCACGGCCTATATTAAAGAGCGCGCCCACCGGACGATCCGGGGAGGGGCCACCGTTTTTCCAGGCCGCAAGCCCAAGGCCTTTCAACTCAAGGGCTTGAGCCGGCAATCGCGAGGCGGCTTTCCTGCCGCGACCGCACCGACCGACCGGAGCCATGCGCAACAGTCTCGATCTCGAAGGCCGTCCCGAAGACACCCGTGTCGTGGTCGCCATGTCCGGCGGCGTCGATTCGTCGGTGACGGCTGCGCTGTTGAAGTCGCAGGGCTATGACGTGGTCGGCATCACGCTGCAGCTTTACGACCATGGCGCTGCTGCCCATCGCAAGGGCGCCTGCTGCGCCGGGCGCGACATTCATGACGCGCGCAATGTCGCGGCCTCGATCGGTATTCCGCACTACGTGCTGGACTACGAAAGCCGTTTCCGCGAGTCCGTGATCGACAATTTTGCCGACAGCTACGCCCACGGCGAGACGCCGGTGCCCTGCATCGAGTGCAATCGTACCGTCAAGTTCCGCGACCTGCTGGAGACTGCGCGCGAGCTGGGTGCTGCCGCACTTGCCACCGGCCACTATGTCGCCTCGCGCCGCCTGCCTGACGGATCGCGCGCGCTGCACTGCGCGGCGGATGCCGATCGCGACCAGAGCTACTTCCTGTTCGCCACCACGCGCGAGCAGCTCGACTTCCTGCGATTTCCCCTCGGCGACATGAACAAGCCCGAGGTGCGCGAGCTCGCGCGCCGTTTCGGCCTCGAGGTCGCCGACAAGCAGGACAGCCAGGACATCTGCTTCGTGCCGACCGGCCGCTACACCGACATCATCGGCCGGCTGCGCCCGAACGCGATGGAGCCGGGCGAGATCGTCGATCTCTCGGGCCGCGTGCTCGGCCGCCATCAGGGGATTGCGCATTTCACCGTCGGCCAGCGCAAGGGCCTCGGCATCGCATCGGGTTCGCCGCTCTATGTGGTGCGGCTCGATGCGGACAACCGGCGCGTCGTGGTCGGCCCGCGCGAGGCGCTGCGCATGGATCGCATCGTGCTGCGCGACGTCAACTGGATCGGCGACGGCGCGCTCGACAATGTGATCGGCGACGGCATCGAGATGTTCGTGCGGGTGCGTTCGACGCGGCCGCCGCAGCCGGCCTTCCTGCGTTCCGGCAAGGACGGCTACGAGGTCGAGCTCGTCGCGGGCGAGGAGGGCGTATCGCCCGGACAGGCCTGCGTGCTCTACGATGCGGCTTCGGGCCAGGCGCGCGTGCTCGGCGGCGGATTCATCAGGAGCGCATCGGCGAAGATGACGGAGCGCGAAGCCGCGCCGCTCGAAGCCGTACGCGGATAATCACGCGCATGATCCCGCAAAGTGGGTACCGGTTTTCGGACAAGATCATGCGCCAACGGAAAAAGTAGAATCAGGACAGGGGATGGGGGACATCAATCTCACTGGCGTCACCAAGGCGTATGACCGCTGGGCGCCGATTTACGATCTCGTGTTTGGCAAGGTGTTCGACGAGGGCCGGCGCTCCACCATCGCGGAGGCCGATCGCATCGGCGGCCGCGTGCTCGACGTCGGCGTCGGCACCGGGCTGTCGCTGTCGGATTATTCGCGCAGCACGAAGCTCTGCGGTGTCGACATTTCCGAAGGCATGTTGCGCAAGGCAAAGCAGCGCGTGCGCGAGTTCGGCCTGACCAATGTCGAGACGCTGGCGGTGATGGACGCCAAGCATCTCGCCTTCGCCGACGCCTCGTTCGATGCGGTGGTCGCGCAATACGTCATCACCGCGGTGCCGGATCCCGAAGCTACGCTCGATGATTTCGTCCGCGTGCTGAAACCCGGCGGCGAGATGATCCTGGTCAATCACATCGGCGCCGAGAGCGGCCCGCGCCGCGCCTTCGAGCTCGCCTTTGCGCCTCTGGCGCGCCGCCTCGGCTGGCGTCCGGAATTCCCGTGGGAGCGTCTGGTGAACTGGGCCGCCAAGCACGGCGGCATCACGCTCGCCGAGCGCCGCCCGATGCCGCCGATGGGACACTTTTCGCTGATCCGCTATCGCAAGTCCTAGGCTTTCATCCGGGAACATCGGCCGCTGCCGGCCGTTTTGTTCGCATGATGCTGAAACGGATGCTTCTCATTTCATCGGTGGTGCTGGCCTCAGCCGGTTCCGCGCTCGCGCAGGCGCCGCCGACACCGGCAACTCCGGCACAGCAAACCGCGCCGCCGGCGCCGAACCGGCCGCAAGCCTGCGCGCCGATGGAGCGGGGTGCCCATCCCGGCGCCGCGGCGGAAGGCCAGACCACCGGCCGAAGCCGCGAGCCGCTCGGCGACAAGCTCGCCAGATCCGACGGCGTGCTGTGCCCGCCCGCCGGCGTCGATCCTGAAATCCGCGCGCCGACGCCCGATGCCGGCAAGACGCCCGTGATTCCGCCGCCCGGCAGCCCCGGCGGCGACCCCTCGGTCCGTCCGAAATAGGCCGAAGTTGCAGGCACTTGGACGGAGAGGCGGGTTTGCTTGACAGGCCAGCACCCCACTCCTTATATGCCGCGCGTTCGCGAGATGTGGCCTGTTTCGGCCGCCGCCGAACGCCGTGGCGGGGTAGCTCAGCTGGTTAGAGCACGGGAATCATAATCCTGGGGTCGGGGGTTCGAGTCCCTCCCCCGCTACCATCTTTCCCCACACTCCTTTCACGCGATTTGGATAGGCGTCTTGCCCGAGTAGCGCATTTAGCCGGCCTGCTATCTCCACAGCCACACCACCAAGACGCGTCGGATCTCGAAACACAGTGACGGTTTCGACCAGATCCCGGATCGCCTCCGCAGCTTCGGCATCTCCAGCGCTCACACCTCGCCCCAGAGCCTTTTCGAGTTGCTGCAATTGTTCCTCATACCGCTTGAGGATCGCCGGATGGAGCGCGACGGCCTCCGGAGCGGGAGGCTCGTTTTGCAGTTCTTCGGAGACTCGTTTTCGCTCAGCATCTAACGCAGTGGACCGAGGACCAAGTACAGCCGGATCTCCGTGGCCTTTCGCAATCGCGTCAACCAATCGATCAATTTCGCGGTTCAATTGGCCAAGCTGCCGTTCCAGTCGCAGCCGTTTTGCATTCGACGAAGCGGCGAGCCGTTTCCTCTCCTCGAGATACGTCCGAACGTACTCCGCAATAACCTTCGGCGCGCGCATCTCCGCTCTCAGCCCGCCGAGGACCGCTCTCTCGACCGCGTCCAGGTAGAAGGTTTTGCCGTCAGAGCAGGTGCCGCTCTCCTTCGCTGCCGAGCAGCGAATGCGGACACGCCCCGACTTGTCTTCGCCGTTCGTCGACATGCCTGCCCCGCAGGCTCCACAGCGGAGCAGTCCAGATAGCATACGACGGGGACGACGCTGGAGGCTCGGATGCGTTTGGGTCCGCTCCTGCCTTCTTTTTTGGGCGGCCTCGAACAAATCTGCGCTCACGATTGCAAGATGTGGCACCTCAGCGGTCCGCCATTCGCTCCTCGGATTCGGACGTGACAAGCGCTTTCCCGTGTCGGGGTCTTTCACCATTCGGACCTTGTTCCAGACGAGGCGCCCCACATACAATTCGTTCTGCAGAATTCCCGCACACCTGTCTCGCGTGCCATTCATGGTGGAGGCGTTCCATGCGCGACCGCGCGGAGGCGGCACCCGTTCCTTGTTCAAGCCATGCGCGATCTCGCGAGGCGTTCGGCCGTCGACGTATTCGCGGAAGATGCGGCGAACTACTTCCGCCTCATCACTGACAATGACTCGTTCGCCGCTTTTGCCTTGAACGGGAGCGTATCCGTAGGTGAGGCCTCCTCCGGCCAATCCTCTGTTCACCCGACCTGCTTGGCCCCGGCGCACCTTATGAGCGTTGTCTTCCCGATAAAGCTGTCCGACAAGTCCACGAAGGCCAACCAGAACCGTATTGACGACACCTTCATGAACAGCTCGGATTTCGACGCCAAGAAATGACAAGCGTTTGTGGATACCCGCAAGATCCTCCATGTCGCGCGAGAGACGATCAAGCGCTTCGACGATCACTACGTCAAAGTATCTCTCCCGCGCCTGGTCGAGCATGCGCAGCAGACCATCGC
The DNA here is from genome assembly GCF_016219575.1 of Bradyrhizobium sp. Classification (GTDB taxonomy): domain Bacteria; phylum Pseudomonadota; class Alphaproteobacteria; order Rhizobiales; family Xanthobacteraceae; genus Bradyrhizobium. The sequence goes on from NZ_JACRMG010000020.1 coordinate 50,995, forward strand.
GCCCCATAACCGAGCCGCCGGAACGGGCTCGATCTTCGTACGTGCCGACAATATTCAGGTCCTCGCGCCGCGCATAGCTTTGGCAAAGCGAAACCTGGTCTTCAATCGAGCGTTCATTCTGAAGATCCGTTGAAAACCGGGCGTAAATGGCAGCTCGTCTCTTTGTCGGTTCGGTCGGCGAGCTCTGTTTCATGATCTTCCCTCGCAGCCTGACGAGCAAGTGCGCGCGCGAGACGTAAGATCGCTTCGTCTGCATTCGACTGCAAGGACAATTTTCGGTCCCGCACGATGCTGCCTAAGACGCCGTGAAACCTGTCGAGGCATACGCTCTTTTGGCGTTACGCATCGAGCGAATGTCGGAATTGTTAGTCATCCCGAGCATCATGCTCAGGCAAAGTCAAACCGGAAAGGCTAGTAAGAATTCGTCGTACGATTACATGCCACAGCGAAGAGAAGGCATGGCTGCCTTAGTTTGAATCTTCGTCGGCACCTGTGCCACGCGCAGTTCCGAAGATTGAGGCATTTTCGGTGTTTGGAGCGTAACCGCGCCGCAAGAGCAATGGAGTAGCTATCCGGCTACTGATTTCGTTGTCGGTTTGGAAGCAATCGGACCGCTATGCGCGGGAGAATATCGCCTCCGCTAATTTTCCTGCAATTCTGTTTGATTTTCGATCGCCTTCGTTGCGCTTCGATCGCTTCGTTTCTGGTGCGAAACTGGTGCGGTCACTCGACGTATGGGCTGCCGATGGTTGCGGCTCGCATTCAGTTTGTCAGTCTTAAGCGTCTCGACGGCATGCTGGATTTCAGAGACGATGCGATGAGGAGGAAGCGTTACGTTGCGTGCAAGAATCTTGCTTGCACTACGTAAGCCGCGTCCGGTCTCCTTGCTAGCCCTGTGAAGCCCCCCGGTAACCACCGACCTCACTGGACCTCATCGAACTCGCGTTTCGGACGCCATGCGACCGGATTTGCGATCCAGCGGTTGATGTCCGATTCATGCCAGCCGGTCCCGTTGGTGCTGATTTTGAGCTGAGCTGGGAACGTGCCCTCGGCGATCTTTCGGTAGATTGTGGACCGGGACAGCCCGGTCCTAGCGAGGACGGTTTTCAAACGGATGATGCGGTCTGGCTCGCGCATGGCCGCGCGCTGCCTCCTGCTGGCTGTTTCTGACGACTGCTGAGATCAGACAGGACAGGCCGTTGCGGCGCGCAAGAGAGTTGTTCGGGTCGCCGTGCAGTGGCGTAGAGCCGGCAGAAAATAGGATGGATCAAATTCCAAGGCCCCGGCCTCTGCCGATGTCGATGCCGTGGGTGAATGCCAATTCGTGGCCGAGTCGACGACCTGATTCGAACGTGATGCCGAGCTCCCGCTTGCGATTGGCGAGAATGGACTCCAGTTGCGGATCGCGTTCGAGGCTTTTGGCCATATCTCCCATCGCCGAGCGCGTGGCCTTGTAGCCGGATATGTCGCCGGCGTGATACTGGCGCAGGCTGGTGTGGTCGAGCTTCTGCCAGCGCTCCACGAAGCGGTCAGCGCGTCGGCCAGGGTCGGTGCGGAGTTCGGTTTCGAGCTGGAGCGCTCGGATAGCGCGGTTGACTTGGCCGCCAGCCGCTTCGCGGGCGAGTTCCGGATTCTTCTTGTAGGCGGCTTCGGCGTCGTGCGAGCCATTGGGGCGCACCTCTTCGAAGACCTTGCGGGCCTCCTGCAATTCCTTCACCTGCGCCGGGCTGGCCTTGCTGCCCCGCTCTTGCACGCCGAAGACCGCATCCACAGCGCGGGCATGACGTTTCAGGGCATCGGTGCGGGCCTTGCGCATCGCCGCGTCCGGGTCTTCCATCACCTTCCTTTCCGGCGCTTCCCGTTGCGGCTTCCGCGCGTCGTGCGGGCCGGGCACGACGTCGGTAGACGGCCGCAGGCCGTCGAGCATCTCGCGCACCTTCTCCGGCACGACCTTGCGCAGGATCTCGGCCACTCGTTCGCGGAAGGTAATGCCCCGCCGCTCGGCATAGTCCTGGGCCGGATCGGCACGCTCGTAGTCCGACGCCATATCCTTGGACCGGTTGCGCGACAGGGTGCGGGTGAGCCGCTCCTGACTGGCAAAATCGTCGCGGCCGTAATGCAGGTCGACGCCGTCGCGGTGCCGCGACAACGCGACATAGCTGCCGTGTGCGTCCATGCCTGGTGTAGCCAGCACATGGGTGCGGTCCACCGTCATGCCCTGCGCCTTGTGAATGGTCGCGGCATACCCGTGGTCGAGGCGGTTGTAATCTTTCAGGTCGAACGAGACATCGCGCCCGTCGTCGGTGCGCGCGGTCATGCTCTGGGCGTTGACCCGTTCGATGGTCCCGAGCGTGCCGTTCTTCACGCCAAGCCCGCGCTCGTTCTGCAGGAACATGACACGGTCCCCGCTGGCGAAGTCTCGCGCGCCGCGCTCGACCGTCAGACGCACCTCCTCGCCCAGATCGCCGGCAGCCCGCATCCGCTCGCGCGCGGCCTCATTGAGGGCCCGTACCTCGTCGTTGGTATGGGTGAGAATGATCCGGCTGCGGTCCGGCGTCGCTTGCCGGTCGCGGTCCCAGCGATCGATCAGATCGCCGCGCGCCTGCTCGCGGGTTTTGGCTTCATGCACGTTGCCACGGGAACGATAGGCCTCCAGCGCAATGCCGGTTCTGCCGCTTGCCAGATCGCGCGTGGCCTCCCGCTGCCAGTCCTCGCGCTGGCGGCGTACCTCGCCGATTTCCGCGCCGCCATAACGCTCATGGATGGAACGGAACGCCGCACCAGCCTCGATGGATTGCAGCTGCCTGGGATCGCCGACCAGCACGACCTTTGCGCCAGCTTCTGCAGCATGCGACAGCACCCTCTCCAACCGGCGCGTACCGACCATGCCGGCCTCGTCGATGACAAGGACATGGCGCGACGTGAGCAGGTCGCGGCCCTGGCCCCAGCCATGTTCAAGGCTGGCGATGGTGCGGGACGCGATGCCCGATCCTGCTTTCAGATTCTCGGCCGCAATGCCGGATAGCGCCGCGCCCCGGACCTCATAACCGGCCGCTTCCCATGCTTCCCGAGCCACGCCCAGCATCGCGCTCTTTCCCGTCCCGGCATGGCCGACCACGACGCCTAGATCGCGCCCATCCGTGACATGCGCCATCGCGTCTACCTGCTCGCCGGACAGGACAAGGCCGCGCTGTTCGGCATGGACCAGGGCCGCCTGGCGGTGCTTGTCATTCACCTGATGACGTTGCCGTCCGGCCATCGATTCCGCAGCGCGGTGCAAATGCCGTTCGGCCTCGATCATCTGCCGGGTGGTGAAACGTTCCTCGCCGCGTCCATCCTTACCGAGTTCGACCAGATCGGGCGCGCTGCCCATCGCGCCCATCACCTCGTTGAACTGGTCGACCCCGTCGCTGTGCCGGTACGCAAACTTTGCCATGTCGCGACGCGTGAAGGTCGATTGCTGCTGTGTGATGGCGTCCAGCCCCACCATAGGATCGACAATGATGCGCTCGCCATTGCCGCGCGCGATCTCACGGTGCATTTCCGCGCGGTCGGCGGTTTCGATCCCTTCGCCCTCGATGCGCTGCGCGGGGGCGCCGATCTGGCTTTGCGGCTCCAGTGCAATGCCTTGCGCTTCCAGACTGCGATGGTCGATGCGCGCGTCGATGTCGAGTTCGGCCAGCCGCTCGTTGGCAAGCTCAGCCCAGCGTTTGCGCCAGCGCTCCACCATCTCAGTTCGATTCCAGTCCCGAACTTTTGGGCCAAAGCCGTTCTCGTCCACCGACCGCATGGTCAGCATGACATGGGCATGGGGTTTGGCGAGGCCGTCTTCACCGATGTCCCGGTGCAAGTTGAGATCGGCGATCATGCCCCGATCCACAAACTCCGATTGCACGAAGTCCCGAGCGAGTTCGATGCCCTGAGCCTGCGTCATCTCCCGCGGGAGGGCGAATTCGACCTCGCGGGCAAGCTGCGCGTCCTTGCGAACTTCGAACGCCTCGACATCGTTCCAGAGCCGTTCGCGATCGCACCATGCCTCCGGAGCGCGTTCCGGCAGCATCACCTCGGAATGGACCACGCCCCGCTTGCCGGTAAAGTCGTGACTACGCTCAATCCGCTCATCGCGCAGGCGCGAGCCCGAACGGTAGGCGGCTGACGCCACCGCGCTGGAGCCGGCCTTGCGGCCAATGACCTTGACGTGAAGATGATAGATCGCCATCGCGACCGGATCATTGACACGGCGGAGCGCACGTCGGAACGACGTATAAGCGCGCCCTCCCTCGAAAAAATCTCGGGAGGGACTACCGCGTCCCGGGCCGTCCTAACAACCTTACAGCATTGTGCCGAGCCCTCGACTATCATTTCTCCATCAACGCTTATGGAGACGATTATGCGCAAGCCACGGGATTTTGATGCAGAACTGAAGGCGCTTGGGGACAAGGCGCGTAACCTCAAGGGTCGCAAGGTGCAGCAGCTCGGCGAGCTGGTGATTGCTACCGGGGCCGATGCGCTTAGCACCGATGAACTAGCGGGCGCGCTGATCGTACTTGCGGAGACAAAAGAGGCCGGAAGGAGGGAGGCATGGGCGAAGCGAGGGGCAGCATTCTTTCAGGGACGGCCGCGGCGAAATGCGTCAGCAGCTGGCCGCAACGCTAGCGGCGCTTCGGTGCAACCGGACGGCGCGCAACCGGCATCAGGCCGCAAGGGCGCGGCATGACATGCGCTCGTGGCAGATCGAGCGCCGCAAGCGGACGCGGCACCTCATCGAACTCGGGGGGCTCGTCGTCAAAGCCGGGATCGTGGACCTGACCGGCGGAGACCGCGCCATCATCCTCGGCGCGCTGCTCTGGATGGCCGAAAAGCTCAAAGGCGATCAAGGCGAACAGGCGCGCAAGGCGTGGTCGGCAACGGGAAAACAGGCGTTCGCGGCAACACATAAGGATACTGCGCAAACCCTTCCAGTAGCTCGACGTTGATGCGCGACAATGACATGCCGGCCAAGCGACTGCCGGACAGGAGCGAATAACGATTCAAGCGGTCGGTGCTTGAATTCAAATCAAGAATTTCTGGTATGTGTAGGAACTCGTATCGACGGGTTGGCCTGCTGGGAATGGTCGCGTTCAAGAAAAAATGCTGAAACGGAGTCAGTTTTGCGACTGATAGGACTTTCGTGCAAATGGAGTCAGTCAGCGGACTGATGAGGAAAGAGCGAAAAGCTTATCAGCTCAGAAGCGGATACCGGATGAACTGTCTTGTGGCAGATTCTAGGAAACAGGTTCCGGCCAGTTGGTGGTTCGGCGATTGGCCGATTTGTTTCAGAATCCTCCTATCGGAGCGCGACTAAGCCAGACCTGTCATTCCCAAATGGCGAACATCGACTTGATCCGATCGGGTAATGCGACGGATAGGTTCATACCATCCAGATAAATGCTCGGATCCGCGTTGCGGCTGAGGAAAACGTCTAGCTGTGGTTGCGTTGCTGGCTCCTTTAAGATAATGGAATAGAAGCCACGTTATGTTCGGTACGGGGTGCGATGGCGCTTAGCGATGCCCAGCAAGCAATCGATGATCCGATTTCGGTCCTGACTGCTGCGGGGTTGCTCGGCCAAGAGGCTCTTGCGCGAGCGCGGCGGCTCGCCGTTGACTCCGGCGAAACTCTTACGGCCACTCTCACACGACTTGGACTTGTGTCAGAGCATGACATGGCCGCGGCTTTTTCCAAGGCGCTCGATTTGCCCCAAGTCGATGCTGCCTCCCTGGCTTCGGGCCCAGAGTCTCTTGAAGGATTAAGCCCGGAGTTTCTGCGACACTCGCGGGTGCTGCCGCTGGCTCAGGGAGCCGACGGAGGTATCGCACTGGCGATGGCCAATCCCTCGGACGACTCCGCGGCCGAGTCAGTCGCGCTGTTTGTCGGTCGGCCGGTGCGTCGTTTCGTTGCTTTGCCTACCGACATTGAAGCTGCCCTCGATCGGTTGGTACCTCAAGAAGCGGCTGACGAAACATTGGAAGCCAGCTCGGGATCCGATCGTATCACGGTTGGCTTGGGAACTTCCGATCTCGATCGATTGAAAGAGGCGGCAAGCGACGCGCCAGTTATTCGATTGGTCAATACGCTCTTGGGACGCGCGGTCGATGAAAGAGGGTCCGACCTTCACCTCGAACCTACGGCCGATGGTCTGACGGTGCGCCTGCGCATTGACGGTCGATTGCGCCCGCTCGAACCTCCAATTCCGGCGCGGGTAAGGGATGCAGTCGTCAGCCGCGTCAAACTGATGGCCGGCCTTGATATTGCCGAACGGCGCCTCCCGCAGGACGGCCGTATTGCCCATGCCGTTCGCGGCCACGAAATCGATTTCCGCGTCGCAACAACGCCGACGGCCCATGGTGAAAGCGTTGTCATACGGATCCTCGATCGCTCGCAAGTGCAACTTAGCTTTGACGCCCTCGGATTCGATCGCGGGGCAATGGATGCCCTGACGCCTTTGCTCGACGCGCCGCACGGCATGATCCTTGTGACCGGACCAACTGGTAGCGGCAAGACGACAACGCTTTATGCGGCGCTTTCGCGGCTCAACACATCCGATCGCAAGCTGATGACAATTGAAGATCCGGTCGAATACCAGCTTGCCGGTGTCCAGCAGGTTCAAGTGCAGCCCCAGATCGGATTGACCTTTGCACGTGCGCTGCGCTCGTTTCTGCGCCACAATCCCAATGTGGTCATGGTCGGCGAGATACGCGATCTCGAAACGGCGCAAGTAGCCGTGCAAGTCGCTCTGACTGGGCATTTGGTTTTGTCCACCTTGCATACCAACGATGCCGCGACCGGCGTAACCCGTCTGCTCGACATGGGGGTCGAAGACTACCTCATCGCTTCGACGTGCAATGCGCTGCTCGCGCAGCGTTTGGTTCGCACATTGTGCCCCGACTGCCGGAGGCCCTACGACGTGAGCGCCGGCTATTTGTCGCGCCTGGGAATTCACAGCAAGGAGATGAAGACCTTGTTCAAGGCCGAAGGCTGCCCGTCGTGCAGGGGGAGTGGCTATCGAGGCCGCACGACGATCATCGAAGTCCTGCCTTTGACAGATGGCATTCGCGAACTCGTCTTGCGCCGCGCATCGGCGGCCGAGATTGGTCGTCTCGCTGTCGAACAAGGAATGCGCACGATGCACGATCATGGGATGGAGAAAGCCCTGTTGGGACTAACGACGGTCGACGAAGTGCTTGCTGCAACTCGTGCAACGTAAGCGTTGGGAACGATTCGGCCGGACTGTTGAATGGCGCAATTTCAGTACAAAGCTGTAGGTCCCGACGGGACAGTGGCGCGGGGGCAGATGGAAGCCCCCGATCGCGCGGCTGCAGCGGCACGCCTGCAATCGCAGGGGCATCTTCCACTGACACTTGAAGCGTTCGAGCCTGCGAGAGGCGTCCGGGCGTTGCTGTCGATGGAAATTGGAAAAGGGCGGCACCGCGGACCCAGGCTTGCGACGGATCTCGTTTGCCGCCTTGCCCTGTTGCTTCAGGCCGGCGTTGCGCTGGAAATCGCTTTGGCCCTGCTCTCCGGCTCGGAAGGCCGCGGTCCCCTCAGGGATGTCGCAGCTGGCCTGCTTCAGAAGCTCCGAGGAGGTGCCAGCCTTTCCGCTTCCATGTCCGACCGACCGGATATCTTTTCGCCGGTCGTCGTCGCGATGGTGCGAGCTGGCGAGAGCAGTGGCGCGCTGGGACCCACCCTTGAGCGCCTGGCCGATCATCTCGCGCGCGCCGAGTCGGTGCGCCAATCCATCCAATCTGCCCTGATCTATCCTGCTGTATTGCTGGCAACGGCGATCGGTGCGGTATTGCTGATCTTGCTGGTGGTGCTACCGCAGCTGCAACCGGTCTTCGTCGAGGCAGGGAACCGTTTGCCGGTGCTGACGCGATTGGCATTCGCCGCGAGTGTCTTGGTCAGACAATTCTGGTGGTTGGGTCTTGCCATTATTTTTGCCATGGCTCTGCTGAGCCATCGATTGCTGCAAAATCCGATCTTTCGTGTGCGAAGGGACGCCTGGCTCCTGCGGCTGCCCGTCGTCGGGCTGGCCGTCCGTCGCGCCGAAGCGGGCCGGTTCGTTCGCGTCCTCGGAACCTTGGTCGGGGGTGGCGTGGCGCTGCCGGCAGCCCTTCCGCTGGCACGGCCTGTGCTCGCAAATCGGGTCGTCGCAGACGCTATCGAAGGTGTCATAAAGGCTGTCAGAGAAGGAGACAGCCTTGCCCGTCCCCTTTCTCAAATCAACATATTCCCCGATCTCGCCGTGCAAATGATCCAAATCGGCGAAACGACGGGACGGCTTGATGCAATGCTGCTGCGTCTGGCAGATCTGCTGGAAGCTGAAGTCCAAACGACGCTGAACCGTGCTGTGTCACTTCTCGTGCCGGTATTGACGATATGTCTGGGCGGCATGGTGGCAGCCATCATTGCGTCCGTCATGCTTGCGGTTCTCGGTATCAACGACTTGCTGCATTGAAGATGACAAGGGAAATCGATCGCGGGACGGAGGCTTCAGTCGGGTTCACCCTGCTGGAACTGCTAGTGGTGCTTGCGATCCTCGGTGTTCTCTCGATGGTTGCGTTGCCAAAACTGCGATTGAATGAGGGAGCGCGATTGCGTGAAACAGCGCACACCCTTGTTGTGAATCTGCGCTTGGCGCGCGATCAGGCCATACGCCAGGGAACAATAACGACGGTTGTTCCAATCGAGACCGGGTACCAGTTGTTGCCCACGGGCCGCAGCCAAAACCTGCCAAGGGGAATGGGCCTTGTCGTGGAGCCGTCGCCTGCGCGCCTCGTTTCTGACGGCAGCGGAAAAATCCGGTTCTTTCCTGATGGGAGTGCGACCGCCGGTTCTTTGCTCCTCAGACAAGGCAGCTCGACCATTCGCCTGACGGTCGGCGGCCCGGATGGAAGGATACGACTGCATGAGTGACCATCGAGCGGGAGAAGGGGGCTTTACTCTTCTTGAAGTTCTGATCGGGCTCGTCATTCTTATTGCCGGACTGGCGGGGTACTACTTCGCGTTTGGAAGCAGCCTTCTGGCGAGCGCTTCTGCCGAACGAAGTTGGCGCGCCGCACAGGCCGCGGATAGTCTCGTCGTTCAGCTCGGCCGATCAATTCCGATCGATCAAGAGGTAATGAGGGGCGAATTTCCGGATGGACGACATTGGAGGGTTGAGTTGACGCCCTTCAAGCCTGTCGATTCCAACGAGCCTGCATCGCAATTGGTCGCTCGCGTTGCGACGATTGCCGTAACGGAATCAGATGGCAAAACGGAAGCGATCCGGCTGCAAACCCTCGTCATTGGAATCGAGCCGAAATGACACAGGCGCCGGAGCGGAGAGATGCCGGAATGACTCTCGTCGAGCTGCTGGTTGTTTTGGCACTGCTCAGTTTGCTGGGAGGTCTGGTCGCCGCGGGTCTCAACTCAGCGGCAGGAAGCTGGCAGCGTGTCTTCCATCACAACTCGAACAATGAAGCGGTGCTCGCGACAGGCAGAATGCTAAGTCAGCTTCTTTCGGAGATTGTGCCGCAGCGGATCGGCGGCGTTTCCCGCGGAACCGTGCGATTTGCCGGCACGTCCGATCGCATGGAATTCCTTGCGCCCTTGGCTCAACGGTTCGGTGCAGCGGATATTGTCGCCTATACACTGACGCTGCCTGGCGACGGTACATTTCGTGTATCGTGGCAACTCGATCGGGAATCCCCATCCGGGAGAAAAAGCTACGCGCCGCACGGGACCGAGGAAGTTATCGAAGGTATTTCCGAGGGAACGTTCTCGTATTTCGGTCGGGGTAGCGATGGCGGCGAGAATCGCTGGCGGAGTGACTGGCAGAACCGGACAGGGCTTCCGTTGCTTTTGCGAGTGCGATTGACCTGGGGCGGGAGATCGGAAGAAATCATTGCGGCCCCGCTGCTGACATCAGGTCCTTGTTCCATGCCAGATTCGGACCTGGCATGCCCCGACTAGTCGGCGTCAACCGTATTCCGCCAGTCAGTGGCAGAAACTATGCCAAAACGAACAGGAGTGGTCCGTAAAGATGGATGATCCACGAAGCAGTACAGAGGAACGGGCCGAATGGGACGGCAGTGAATGAATCGATCGTTCTGTCGTCGAGTCGCCTGACCACCACAAAGAGTATGGCGAGCAGCGCGGCCAGAAATATCACGTCGGGCAACGCCGTCCAACCGAGCCAGGCTCCGCTCGCCGCAAGCAGTTTTGCGTCTCCCGCTCCAAGCCCGTCGCGTTTGCGGATCGCACGATACATGAGGGCGATTCCCCGAAAGCCTGCATATCCGGCAACGGCGCCCAGCACGCCGGCTGGCAATCGTTCGGGCGTCAGCAATGCCTGGGCAGACAAGCCGATCACCAAAAGCGACAGTGTGATAGCATCGGGCAGCCGCATGTGCCGAGCATCGATCCAAGCCAGCGCAAGCAGTCCCCAGCCTAACAAGCAGGACATCCAGATCCGGATCGGATCGGGGTCCACAATAGCCGCCCAGCCTGCTACCAGAATAGACGCCAGTTCGATCGCAATATGAAATGGCGGGATGGGCGTGCCACAGGTATTGCACCGGCCTCGCTGTGCCGCGTAACTGGCAATGGGAACAAGCTCGAGAGGCGATAGATCGCGTCGGCAACTCTCGCATTGCGAGCGTGCCCAGACGATGCTTCTCCCTTCCGGCAGCCGCCTTATGAGCACGCCGACGAAGCTGCCGGCAAGCGGTGACATCAAAACCGGAACGAGCCAGCCGGGGAGCTCGGACTCGAGGCCCAAAACGGTGCTCCTTAGTGGGAGGCGGAGATCGATTTGATCAGGACGCGTTACAGATGATGTCTGGACCATTCTCTGCCGCGTCCCCGTTGGGGCCCTTCGAGCAGAGGTCGTACTCGCGTCCCGTCCGGGGGGACGGACTGCGATAAAGATAAGATCGTCCCCAGGCATCGAGCGGCACGCCGTCACCCTTAATGTAAGGTCCGTTCCATCTAGGGATCGCTGCTGGACGAGTGATGAGGGCTTGCAGCCCCTGGTCTGTCGTAGGAAACGTTCCGACATCGAGCTTGTACATCTCGAGAATGGAGCCGAGCCGCTCGATCGATTGCTGCGCGATCGACGTCCGAGCGCTGCCCAGTTGACGAAGAGCAACCGGTGCGACCAAGCCGATGAGCAGACCGAGTATGGCTACAACGACCAGGAGCTCCAGTAGCGTGAACCCGGCATCTGAATTTTGAGGCGCTCTTGCTGTGTTATGTCGGTCTACGCGACGCTTGATGCGCGGTTGCGGATCAATTGCCGTGTTGATCATGGGGATCTCCTCCGTCGATAGCAGTAGAATCTTGCCGCAAGTCGTCAGGCGTCAACGCATTGAGAAACGCGACGATCGCATCGACTTCAACGTCTGCGAGATAAAGAGGACCAAGTCGGCCATCGCGCATGCGGGGATCCGTCTTAATTCCACGATTGTAACGCTCGATCGCCGCGCGTAACGAGGTAATGCTTCCGTCGTGCATCAGATAAGGTCGCAGCGCGACGCCGCGAAGGCTCGGCGTTTTGAAAGCGCCATTGTCGGCAGGATTCCCGGTGATCGCCGCACGGCCGCGGTCCAGGCAGGAGCTCGCATCGCAGCCGATGCCCATCGCGTGAAACCCGTCGTCTGTTAACGGTGTACCCAGGCCGTTCAGTAGATGGCAGCCAGCGCAACGTGCCTTGTGTGTGAAGAGCCTCAGGCCAAGGACCTCCTGTTGGGAGAGAGCCTGGGAGTCATGTCTATAATAGTACCGGTCAAATCGGGATTCTCCTGCTTCAAGCGACGCCACATAGGCCGCCAGCGCATCCAGGCAAGTATCTCGATCGATGTCGACGAAGCCGGCTTCTTGCAGTGTTTTTCTGAAAGTTGGATCGACTGCAAGTTGAGAGAGCGCCGTGGGCCAGTTGACCGCCATCTCCGGTGACTCCAGGGGGATGGCTACCTGGGTGCGGAGATCGGTGGCTCTCCCGTCCCACATCAATTTTGTTGCGTGATTCAATCCCAGAAGAGAGGGGGCGCGACGATTGCTTGTGAAGCCAGCGACTCCAATCGCGACCGGACGATCACCGGAAAAGCCGAGGGCCGGAATATGGCAGGTCTGGCAGGATACCGAGCCATCGCGGGAAAGAAGCGTTGAGCGGAATAGCTGCTCCCCGAGTCTAACAAGACCCCCGCCAGACGCGTCTACAGGCGCACTTGGGTGAACGTCGCGTTGGCTGGCCTGTGACACAAAAGCCAATCCACCAAACACAAGCGGAACACATAGTGCCAACTTCCGTAGGCGATTGATGCGGGGTCGACCGAAATCTCCGCGAATTCTAGCAACGAGAAGTGACTTTATTGCCACGCCAGCACCCGATACGGTTGATTCCTGTCGCCGGCGATCTGAATGGACGCCTTTCGCGTAACGGTTACGCCCGAGGTTTCGGCTACGGCCGTTACCGTTAGAACCTCGCCCAGAGCTGCAGTACGAGTTGCTCCAGCTGAGTTGCCCTTCTTGCGTGCCGCCAATTGCATAGAAGCAAGGTTGTCGTTCTGCGCTGCGAGTAGTTCAAGAAGATCATCGCCTGCCACGCTCAGATCCACAGCGCCTGCGTTGGACCAGACAGTAAGAAAGGGTGCAATCCTCTCCTGCAGGGAGTCGTTCATGCCAATGACGAGGCGCAATTCCCCAACCGAGCGGAACATGCCAAATCGCGGACCGTAGGAGCGGCCGGCATCTCGATAGATGTTAACCGCTGACTCATCCGCACTGTTTCGAAGAGGTGAGCGCCAGATTGAGATCTGCTGCGCCAAGGCATCGGCCTCCTCTCTCGATAGACCGGCAGCCGTTAACAACGACATGAGTAATTGAGGCGAAGCTGTATTCAAGTCCACTTTGCCAGCCTCACTTTGGCAACTAACCGTGAACTGATGCTTGAGAAGTGCGATTTCACGCAGTGTCCCATCAAGCGGTAGCCGCAACGGATCGCGCGGGTCGAGCAGCGACAAGATGATCCGGTTAATGGCACCATCGGCCAGCATCCGCGCTGCAAGTTGATTTGTTGCAGTGTTGGCGACGGTGCGAACCGCACGTGCTTCCGCAAGGAAGCTGCTGCCCAAGACAGACAGCAGCAGCAAGGCCCAAAGAACGATCAGAAGGGCGAAGCCTCTATCGCGTGAGCTAGTGCGGACGTCGAGCACGGAAATTGTCCTGTAGCATCGGTAGTTTCGTCGCCAATTCGTTGGTTGCCGCATCGGCTCCCGCCGCATTGCGGATGACATAGGGCTTGATCAAGACGAGAAGCTCCGTTCGATCGACTTTCTCGTCACTGATGCCGAACAGCCCCCCTACGGCTGGAATGTCCTTTAGCCAGGGAACGCCGGTACGATCAGACGTTCGGTTGTCTCGTATCAACCCCCCAATTGCCACGGTCTGACCATCTTCGACGACGACCGAGGTGGACACGCGCCGCTGCTGGATGGTCGGGCTGTTGAGCGTCGAAGTCGTGGTGGGCACGCTCTGGCTGACTTCCTGCGCAATATCCATCAACACCCGTCCATTCCGGTTTGCGCGCGGGGTGACACGAAGGATGATGCCGGTGTCATGCATCTGAATGGTGTTAACGGTGGGCGCATTCGTCGTGATGTTGCTCACCGACGAGGAGGTCGCGATCGGAACCTGATCTCCAACCTGAAGGGCAGCGGTGCGATTGTTCAGCACCATGAGCTTGGGCGACGAGATGACGCGCACATTGGTATAGTTGGAAAGAAAATCCAGCGTGGCCTTGATATCGTTGCGCAAAAGGGCTGCCGACAGCCCGCCCGTGCTGGGTCCCAACGCCGCGGCCGCGACGACTGAACTCAGGGCAGAAAACGCGCCTCTGTTGACCGATGCTTGCACGCCGTATTTCAGCCCGTCTGTGAGATCAACCTCCGCGATCGAAGCCTCCAGCAGAACTTGCAATGGAGCGGAATCAAGCCTGACGAGCGCGGCCTCAACCTGGGCGTATCGCTCGGGCGTGGTCATGATCAACAGCGCATTATTGGTCTCATCAGCGGTGATGCGCAGGTCGCCTGATGCCAGGGCTGTCTCCTTTGGTGAGCCTTCCGGCGCCCTCGACCCGGCTGCAGGAAAAGTGGTCGAACTTGAAACCGGAGTGATGCCTGGAGAACCGCCGCCCGAAGGAAACGTGTTTTGACTCAACAGGCCGGAGGCGCCCCCCTGATCGGGCATGTCCGGCTGAACCGTCCCGTCGTCGCCGGGAAATGATGCTGCCGGTGAATTGCCCGCGTCCCGCGCTTGAGACAATGCCTTGGTCAGCACGCCCGCCAAATCGCGGGCACGACCATTCTGTACGTAGTAAACGAATAGACGAGGCTTGGTGACATTTCGCCCACGATCGAACCGATCTACCCAAGCTCGCATCGCCTCGACCTGCGCATAGTCTTTGGAGACGACTAGGATCGCGTTGAGATGGGTTATTGGCGTGATCTTCGCCATCCCGGCCATCGGGCCCTGCTTACCCACGATTCCATTGAGGCCATCGGCGACGCTTGTCGCCGATGAATAGCGCAGTGGAAACAGCCCGAACGATTGGCTACGCAGCCAATCGACGTCGAACATGGCGACCGCGCGTTCGGCTCGCTCCACGTCACCCGCAGTACCGGCCAGCGTGACCAGGTTGGCGTTCGGTGTGTTGACCGATATCACCGTCCCGGAAGGCACCAGCGGATCGAGCACACGCTGCACATCGGAGGCTGTCACGTACCGCAGTGGAACAAGCCGAACCTGGTACCCAGGTCCAAGGGCGCTCCCACCGAGGCCTATAGCGCCGCGTTGCGCCGCGCCCGTGAGCGGCACGACCTGATAACCGTTTGCCCCCGGTACGAGCGCAGCGCCGGCAAGCTTCATGGCTTCTTCGAACGCGGGCAGGACAGCGGAACGTGTTATCGGCCTTGCTGTACGCAGGGAGATCGAGCCCTGAACAGCCGGATCCACCGTGTAACTCATGCCGAGCATATCGGTCAGCACGGTCTTGAGGACATCTCGAATATCGACGTTGTCAAAATTAAGAACGTACTCGCCATTCCTGGCTGCAGCGTTCCGCGCTTCGGCCGGCATGGCGATGGGATTGTCGGTCCCGCGTACAAGGATAGGCGACGCAGCGTCGCCAGCCGGACTGAGGCCAGAGGTTACGTCGCCGGATACGAGTTTCGTTCCATGTCTTGGCGCAACGCTCGCTTGTGATCGAAGCGCCGGCGATCCCGGCAGAGAATTGATGTCGTCCAGGGACTGGGGAGGGATGCTCGGTCCAAACGTCTGGCAGGAGGTGAGAGCAAGTACGCACAGAAGACCGCCTAACATCGTTTTGACGGTGTGATCAGGCTTATAATTGCTCATGAGCTTCTACTGCCTTCTGCGCACGAGTGCGCCCGGCACCGAAGCGGGGCTTGCTCGACCACTTGAAGCCTGGCGGACTGGGAAGGTCAGTTCGGCAACAGCGGTGTTTCGCTCGAATCGAACCGATTCAGGCGTGACCCTTTTCAGTTTCCATCCTTCGATTGTTTCGCCTTCAGCGACAGTAACGCTCTTGCCGCTGGCCAGCCGCACGACTGCGGACTTGACATTGGGCGAGACGATAACCCCGAGGAGGGTCGCCGCCAGCGGCGGTGTCGCAATGGCTTCGGGTTGGCTTGAAGAGACTGCTGGTGCCGGCTTGGGCGGAATAGGCCGTCTCGTCTCCAGGAAGAGAGGACGCGCAACTATCGCCTCGAAGTTTGAGGCAAGCTTTTTCGGAGGCGTCGTCGAAATTGGGGTCGCAGGTGCACGGGGCGCTAGCGACGTTGCCGATGTATCCTCCTCGGCCGTGACAGTCCAAACCACGGCTGCCGATGCGAGCCCAAAGCCAGCCGCTAGTACTATGCGAGCGTTGCGCGTGAACGTGCTGTTCATGTCTTGGAGCCGATCTGTGCGCGCCTTGCGTAGGAGACGAGACGTAACGTGACCGCGATGGCAGGTTGGCCATCGACTGCGGCCGAGGTGGTGCCGGTTTCCGGTACCTGCGCGAACAGTCGGTCGACCAACACAATAGGCTCGGCACCCGCTATCGCTCGCAACAAAGCGACCAGTTCTGCCGTAGAGGCCGTCACCTCGAGGTCAATGCCGACGCGGTCAAACCCTTGCTCGACGCTCGCCTGCAAACCCTTGCTGCTGCGCAGCACGGCGCCGCTGGCAGAGACCAGGCCTCGTATCGTATTCTGCATCTCTGCGGTGGCGAGAGCCGAGGAAGCCGAAATGAAGTAGTAGCGTTGGTTCCCCGCCGCACCACGGAGTTCCTCAATTTGTGCCTTGATCCTCGGCGTGTCGGCTTCGAGCTGGCGATACCTCGCGAGCATTTCCCGCGAGCTCACTATGGCTTCACGCTCGCTCGCAACCTGGTTGAGCAAAGGAAAGACGACAAACATGCCTGCTGCCCAGCATAGATTTGCCAGGATTCCCCAAGCTATGATCCGTCTGGTCAGCGGCGACAGCGTCATGAGCCAACCCTGTACTGTACCCGCAAGTCGAAGCGCGACGAGCCGCCGGTGCGTCCCTGGACAACCGGCGAGGTAAGTTCTGGCGCAGCAAAGGGTGGCGTTCCAAGACGTTGCAGCAGCGCCGGAACGTCGGTGGAGAACCCCGACACGGTCGCCTCGTTGGCGCGAACTTCAAGTCGAAATATCCATGCAGTATCGGGAATCTGCTGGGTAAGCGCGTCGAGCATCTCGATTGCCTGCGGGCCGCGCAATCGATTGGGCAAGAATGTTTCCGTGGAGACCAGAGTTTCCAGCTGATCGCGAGCTGCGGCCGCGCTCCGCGCAACTTTGGCCGCGGCCACGACGTCGGCCCGCGATGTTTCCGCGATAGTGTGTATCCGGTAGACGGCAAGTAGAGGCAGTGCAAATCCCAACGCAAGGCAACCGACCAGCAATGGCTTCCAGGCCGGCTTACCCGCCGACTTGGCTGCTGGGCCATAACGTGGCCGAAAATCCAGACGTGGTCGAAGCACGTCGCCCTCGACCAGAATCGCCGTCGGCCCAATTCCATGGGCTTCCAATTTCGCCATCGTACGCTCGAACTGAGCCCGCTGCACCACGGCAACTTCGGCGCATATGGTCTTCTTCGCGCGATCTCGACCAAGTAATCGAGTGAGATAGTGGACCTGATCGAGCTTGAACGGCGTGACACGGCCGATCTGAAAAGATGCGGTCTCGTCAAGACTTGCTGCGGCCGCAACAGGCAGGTTCAATTTTCGACGCAGGACCGATTGCGCGGGCAGCAGAAGAACGGCCGATCCAAGTTTTGGGTGTTGGGCTTGCGCCTCATCCAATGAGCTCCAGGAAACTTCGCCCGAGCTTCGCGCGATCCCAACCTCGATCATATCGCTTTGGACGCGAACCAGGAATTCGTCGCGTCGGGGCACTAGCTTGCTTCGGATCGAGGACGGCACTGAAAGTATGAGCTCGTTGATCCACCAACGCACAAGGGTGCCACCGAACTCGCAAGCGCGACTTACAGTATCAGATCGCACAAATTCTACGACTTGTTTCATTGTACCCGTGCTCAGCCGGGATGCTCCCTTAAGTAGTGAGATCAATTTCCCTCTTTGTCAAAGGCATCTGTGTTCGAAATATGAAATGCTCGGTTTGATTGAGTCGAATTTTGGTTTTCGCGGATATTGATGCGGCTTCAGTTCATGATGTTGTCGCGCACGCGAGGCAGACAAACTAACTGTGGATAACTAGAGCCAGGCTCTCTGCTTGTTGGAGTTGGCGGAGCGCGCTCCAGTCAATCTGAGAGCCTAGTTGCTGAGCGGCAAGCCGGTGCGCTGTTTTAGATGAGCGAGTTGTTCCGGAAAAATAGGGACATTCTGCTGCAATGCTGTTGTCGCCACGAGCGGCGGGCGCTTGCGACATTTCTTAGAGATGTCGGTTCATTCCGCGAATTCTTGAAAAGGTGTTGCTTTCGCGCCGGTGCTTTTCGTTAAGCGCGCCGCCTGCGAGGCGAGTTCGATGGAACCGGCTTACAGCGCAATCCCGTCAGAGAGTTAGCTTCGATCAATATCGCCATCCAAGCGGTACGACCACTGATAGTGAGCCGGAATTTTCGAGCGCCAGTAATTCGTTCGAAAAAATTTTCATCTTGCAACCTAAGGTGATTCTATGCCTGAGTGATGAGCGATGTGAATGTGGAGAGAGATCTCTCTCCTTGGGTCGTTGAGTTGCTTCTCCGACGGGTTTTGACTCGAAGGGCTGCACTGAGCGCGTGGTGGTGCCGCATGATGTGCTTGGTTGTTTGCTGGCGTTTCGCGTCCAGTCTGCTCGCTCTCTCGGCCAATGTCATCAAGCGGGTCACATCCAGATCGCGAACCACGAGATTTCGGGCGTTCGCCTTCGCTCTTCCGGCGATCGTCATGTTCTTTGGGGCTTGTTGTCCCGGCCGTGCCGATAACGCGCAGTATTTCTATGATCCAGCCGGACGCCTCACTGGCGTGGTGGATCCCGCCAATGGCAGCGCGCAGTATAATTACGATGCGGTGGGTAACATCCTTTCGGTGGTACGCAGGCCGATCACCGATCTCTTCGTGGCGCAGGTGTCGCCCAGTCGCGGCCATCCAGGTGACGTCGTCACCATCTCCGGTACGGGCTTCGGTACGACCGCAGACACGACCGTGAGCTTCAACGGCCAGGCCGCGACGCCGACCGCAGTAAGCGCCACGCAAATTACGGTCACTGTGCCGTCGGGAGCCGCGAGCGGGGCGGTTTCGGTCACTTCACCTGCCGGCACGGCGCTATCCAGCGCAACCTTCACGGTGACACCGATCAACCCGGTGTCGATCAGCGGGGTATCTCCTTCGCAGGCCGATCAGGGCGCGACGGTCACGATCTCCGGCAGCGGTTTTGATCCCGTGCCTGCCAACAACAAGGTGCGAGTCAATGGACGCTTTGCTAGGTTGACTGCTGCGACCAGCTCTACGCTGACCGCGGTAGTGCCCGCCGTCTCGTCGGGCAACGTGACTGTCACGACGAAAGATGGAACGGCGACCTCCAGCAGTTACCTTGTGGTTCCGCCGCTGCCTTATCTCGCCAGCGCGGTGGGTTCCACTGTCAACTCGTCGATCGGAAGCTCCGGGACCGTTTCGATCGCAAGCGCCGGCAAGATCGGCCTGATCCTGTTCGACGCGACCGCCGGCCAGCAAATGTCGATGACGGTTACTGCTTCCTCGTTCAGCAGCGGGACGGTCACGCTATACGGTCCGGACGGTTCTACGGTCGCGTCGGCATCCACCGTGTCGGCCGGCACGGCCATCGGGAGACAGCTTTTGACTCTCAGCGGGACCTACGCGGTTCTGCTCGCGCCGGGGAGCGGACAGACCGGCTCCGCTACGGTCAGCTTGAACACGGTCCCGCCTGATGTAACCGGAACGATAGCGGCGAATGCGACACCGGTATCGCTAACTACGACGCTGGCAGGCCAGAACATGAGCCTGACCTTCAGCGGCACTGCAGGCCAGCGCGTTGATCTGCTCGCGCAATTCACGGGGCTTGGTGGTTGCCCCTCGTTCGGGGTCACGATTCTGCAGCCCGATGGCGTGACGAAGCTCTTTAACAGCACTGGGTGTGGCAATGGACCCCTGTTTACCGGGCCGTTGCTGTTGCCTGTCGGCGGTACCTATAAGATCATGGCGAGCCTCGTCGGAAGTGCCGTCGGCACGGGTACGTTCACCCTATACACGGTCCCACCCGATTTGACTGCGACGATAGCGGCGAACGGGACGCCCGTTTCGCTAACGACGACAGTGCCGGGTCAGAACATGAGTCTGACCTTCAGCGGCACGGCAGGTCAGCGCATCTCGTTGTACGCGCAATTCAGCGGCCTGGGTGGCTGCTCCTCGTTCGGTCTGGCGATCCTGCAACCCGACGGTATAACGCAGCTCTTCGGCAATACCGGCTGCGGCAATGGTCCCCTGTTCGTCGAGCCGCTCGTGCTGCCGGTGGGAGGGACCTATACGATCCTGGTTGGCTTTGCCGGCACCAACGTCGGTACCGCCACGTTAACGTTGTACACGGTCCCACCCGATCCGACCGCGACGATCGCTGCGAATGCCACACCGGTGTCGCTGACGACGACGGTGCCGGGTCAGAACATGAGCCTGACGTTCTCGGGCACGGCCGGGCAAAGGATCAGCCTGACGACGCAGGGCAGTAGCGGGCTGAACAGCTGCGGAATCGTCATGAAAATTCTGCAGCCTGATGGCACCACGACGCTCTACTCGGATACGTGTCTCACCACGAGTCCGCGCTTCTCCGATGTCCTGGTTCTTCCGGTGACCGGAACCTACACGATTCAGTACAATCCGGCTCTGATAGCCATCGGCACCGCGACGTTCACCCTGAATACCGTGCCGCCTGACGTGACAGGAACGATCACTATCGGCGGCGGCGCTGTTTCGTTGACCACGACCGTGGGTGGTCAGAACATGAGCCTGACCTTCACGGGCGCGGCCGGGCAAAGGATCAGCATGCTCTCGCAGAGTGATGCTGCGCTGAACAGCTGCGGAATTACCCTGAAAATTCTGCAGCCCAACGGCACGACGGTGGTGTACTCGGACTCGTGTCTCACCACGAGCCCGCGTTTCTCCGATGTCCTGATTCTTCCGGTGGCCGGGACCTACACGATTCAGTACAGCCCGGCAGGCGCGGCTGTCGGCACCGCCACGTTCACGCTGACCGAGGTGCCGGCAGACGTGAGCGCAACGATCACTCCCGGTGGCGGAACTGTCTCGGTGACGACGACGGTGGCTGGCCAGAACATGAGCCTGGCGTTTACGGGCGCGGCCGGGCAAAGGGTAAGCCTGCTGTCGCAGAGTGATGCTGCGCTGAATGGCTGCGGAATAACCCTGAAAATTGTGCAGCCGAACGGCACGACGGTCGTCTACTCGGATACGTGTCTCACCACGAGCCCGCGTTTCTCCGACGTCCAGACTCTTCCGGTCGCCGGGACCTACACGATCCAGTACAACCCGGCCGGGACGGCCATCGGCACCGCGACGTTCACGCTCTACGACGTTCCGCCTGATGTAACGGGTACGACGACCGTGGGGCAGGCGGCGGCGAACTACACGACGACGGTGCCTGGCCAGGCGATCCGGGTGAGCTTTGCGGGCACGTCAGGACAAAGCGTCACCGTTGCGGCTGGCAGGGTGAGCGCGACGCCGTCCTCTGCTTGCTACAAGATCACGACGCTGGCCCCCAATGGCTCGACGGTGCGCGGCGACCAGAGCTGCAGCGCAAGTTACTCGAGCGGCTCGCTGAGCCTGTCGCAGACCGGGACCTACACGGTCGTCGTCGACCCAACCGATGTTGCGATCGGTACCTTCAGCGCCGGGGTAAGCACGCCATGAGGGAGAGCTGGATGAATCGTGTCTGGAAAAACAGCCCTCGAATGAACACGGCGTGGACGAGTTCGATGTGGGGCCGGATGGGTGTTGCCTTGTCCGCGCAGTGGGCCGGCCCTGTGTTTCGCGCGGTGGGGCTGGTGTGCGCGGCCGGGCTGCTGACGGCCGCCACGCCACACCCGGACAATCTGCCGGACCGGCCGCTTCAGGGCGCAGAGGGCGTGACATCGCTGTCGGGCCAGGTCATGGACGTCACGGGGCAGGGGCTTGCGGGCGTGGAGCTGAGCGTCGGCGCCTCGCACACGGTGACGGACAATGCCGGGCGCTTCCTGCTGCCCTATGTAATCCCGGGCAAGACGGTGCTGCAGATCGACGGCCGCAGGGCGGGCGCGAAACGCGACGTGGATTACGGCTTCCACGAGGTGAGCGTGGAGGCGGCCCCGGGACAAACCACGGTGCTGCCTTTCCGCAACTGGTTGACGCGGATCAATCATACGCATGACGTGGTGATCGAATCCCCGACGCGCTCCGAGGTGGTGGTTCGCACGCCGGCGTTTCCGGACTTTGAGCTTCGCATCCCCGCCGGCGTGGTGATCCGCGATGTCGACGGCAAGGTGGTCAGGCGCGTTGGTATCACCGCCGTTCCATCGAACCGGTTGCCGGCGCCTCTGCCTGAAAAGCTCGAAGTTCCCATGGTACCGCTGATTCACCCCGGGGCGGCCTGCCTCTATGACGCCAAGGGCGGCGTCGGCACGGCCACCATGGTGTTTCCAAATTTCTTGCGGGAGCTTCCGAAGGCGCGGGCCGTGTTGTGGCGCTACGAGCCCGACGGAAACGGCTGGGCTCCCTACGGCATGGGATCGGTGAGCGCCGATGGGCGCCAGGTGGTGCCTGATCCCGGCGTCGTGATCACCGACTTCGGCAGTGCGGAGTGTGAGCCCGGGAAAGCGACACGGCAGCCGCCGATCGAGCGGCCTGAGCATAGGCGGCGAGGCGTGCAGTCTGATCCCGCACCGTCGGTTGTTCCGGGTAGTGCAGTGAGGAAGCCATGAGCAGTGGAAACATGAGCGGAACGACTAGGCAAACATGGCGTCCCCTGATCTTGCGCCGCGCAAGTTCGTTGGGCCCCACGAGCACCGCCAGCCTGCATGGCATCTTGCTGCGGTGGCTGCTTGTATTGGTGCTGGGTATCGAGCCCGGGCTGATCCCGCTCGCTAATGCGGCGGCGACATCGACAGAGCAAGTCGCGATCGCCAAGCGCGCGGCGGCGAATGTCGAGAACTCGCGAGTTGCGACTTCACGTGGTGATGCTGCAAAGCTCGAGATGGGTTCGCAGCGCGACGAGCCGTCCGATCCGGCGCCGGCGGGCAGCCCGCCGCTGCGTAGCGCAAAGGACGGGATGACGGCCGTAGCCGGACGTGTTCTGGCAACGGACGGCGCGGTGCTGGCGGACGTGGTGCTGCGGCTGGGGGCGGTGCGCGCGCAAACCGACCGGGATGGCTTGTTCCTGCTCGAGAACGTTGCGCCAGGCGCGGGCGTGCTGGTGATCGATGGGCGCAAGGCGCGGGTGCAGGGAGCGTCCGAAGCGGTCGATCACGGAATCTATGAAGCAAGAATCCACGCCGAGGCAGGCCGCACCACGCACCTTCCGTGGGTGAGCTGGCTGCCGCGCATCGATCATGAGCATGACGTCGCGTTGGCTGCTCCCGCTGCAGAGGACGCGGTCGTGCGCACGCCCGCAGTGCCTGGACTGGAGCTTCGCATTCCCAAGGGAGCCGTGCTGACCGGCATTGACGGCGACGTGGTGCGACGCGTGGGCTTGACGCCGGTCCCCGTGAACCGTCCGCCGTTTCCATTGCCCCGCAATGTGAGCGTGCCGGTGTATTTCACTGCGCAGCCCGGCGGCGCCGTCATCAGCAGCGTCGACGGCGAGTGGCTCGGCGCGCAGGTGGTCTATCCCAATTTCAACAATGAGCTTCCAAAGGCGCGCGGGCTGTTCTGGCGTTACGAGCCGGACAGCTTCGGCTGGTCGCCCTACGGTATGGGTACCGTCACGGCGGATGGTCGACAGGTGGTGCCCGATCCGGGTACGCGGATCTATGCGCTCTCCGGGGCCATGTTCAACGGAGGCCCAGGTGTGCCGCCGCAGGCCGGGCCGCCTCCGCCCCCCGGGCCATCGATGCCGCCGCCGCCGTTGCCGATCGGTCCGACGCCGCCAAAAGCGCCTTCGCCACCGAACTATCCTCCGCCACCGAAGGGCCCGCCGCCAAATGACGGCGACCCCGTGGATTTGGCAACGGGATTCTTCGTCCAGCAGCAAACGGATCTCAGCGTAGGGGGCATCCTGCCTCTGGCGGTGACGCGAACCTACCGGCCCGGGGACTACAATCGTCGCGCCTTCGGCGTGGGGATGTCGTTGCCTTATTCCTCGGCACTGCATTCGACGAATCAATACCAGGTGGTCGACCTCATCATGCCCGACGGCGGCCTGGTGCACTACAACCGCATCATCAACCCCGCGAACCCGGCCGACAACGCCTTTACGACTGCACGCTTCATCTCCAATACGCCGGGAGTGTTCTATCGCTCTCGTATTGAATATAACGGCAACGGCTGGAACCTGACCCGGACCGACGGGGTGGTGCTTGTGTTCGGCGACAACGCGCCCATGCAGAGCATGCAGGACCGGTTCGGCAACAAGATCACGCTCAGCTATTCGAACGGCAACAGCGGCAACATCGTTCAGGTGAGTTCATCAAGCGGGCAGCACATCCGCTTCAGTTATGACGGCAGCGGTCGCATCACTAGCGCGGTCGACAATATCGGCCGCACGGTCGGCTATGTCTATGATGCGCAGGGACGCCTGTCGACCGTGACAGACCCCAACGGAGGTGTGACCACCTACACCTGGGATAGTTCGAACCGCATGCACACCATCGTCGATGCGCGCGGCATCACCTTCCTCACCAACACCTACGATGCCAATGACCGGCTGACAAATCAGGTGTCGGCTGATGGCACCTCCTATCAGTTCGCCTATACGCTCGATGGCAACGGCAAGGTCACCGAGACCGATGTCACGGATCCGCGCGGTTATGTGCGCAAGGTGACTTTCAATGCGGCAGGCTATGTCCTGACGGATCGATCGGCCACCGGCACGCCGCAAGAGGCCGGATGGACCTTTACCCGCGATCCAGTCTCGAATCTTCCCGTTTCGATCACCGATCCGCTCGGACGGCGCACTGATCGCAGCTACGATGCCAACGGTAACGTGCTGAGCAGCATCGAGCTTGCAGGCACCGCGAACGCAGCGACGACGAGCTACACTTACGACACGTTCAACGGTCCTACGAGTGTCACCGATCCCCTCGGCCATATCACCGCGCTTCAGCGCGACGGGTTGGGGCAGGTCGTCAGCATTACCGATCCTCTCAGTAACACGACGCAATTTACCTACAATGCGAAGGGACAGATGCTGACGGTGACGGATCCGCTCAGCCATGTCATTCAGTTTGGCTATGGTCCGGACAGTGACCTGGTTTCCGTGACGGATCCGCTCGGGCGGATCGCAGCCTATCACACCGATGCGATAGGCAGGCGCCTGTTTGCGACCGACCCGTCAGGGGGTGTAGTCCAGTGGGTGCACGACGCAATCAACGGATTGAAGCAGGTTGTCGATGGCAACGGCGCGTCGGTCACAAATACCTATACTGCCGTTGGCAAGCTCGCCAGCGTGACCGATGCACGCGGCGGCCAAATCGCCTACACCTACGATGCGCTGACGCTTCTGGCGACCCGCACGGATGCGGTGAACGGCGTCGGCACCGTGACGCAGCGCGATGGCATGGGGAACGCACTCGCGGCCACCGACCGCAAGGGGCAGGCCTGGTCGATGAGCTACGATCCGTTGAATCGTCCGCTCACGGCGAGCTATGCGGACGGCAGCACAGTCTCCTTGACTTGGGACCTTGGAGGGCGGCTGACCCAGGTGCAGGACAGTCTCGGCGGCACGATCACGCGCAGCTATGACGGCCTCGACCGAATTCTCAGTGAGACGACGCCGCAAGGGACTGTAACTTACACCTACGATGCTGCCGGTCGTCGGTTGACCATGCAAGCGGCCGTTCAGGCGCAGGTCACATACAGCTACGACAATGCTAACCGTCTGACCGGAATTGTCCAAGGTAGCAGCAACGTCGCCTTTGGCTATGATAATGCGAACAGGCGAACATCTGCGACATTGCCGGGCGGAGTAACTGCCTCCTATGACTGGGACGCAGCCTCCCAGCTTACCGGGATTACCTATGCGAGCGGTGCGACGACGCTTGGCACGCTGACCTACACTTATGATCTGGCCGGGCGTATCACCACGCGAGGCGGCACGTTGTTCCAGTCGGTTCTGCCGGCCGCAGTCACCAGCGCGACCTATGACCTAGCCAACCGGCTGACGGCGCGCACCGCAGCGGGGGTGACGGCTAACCCGACTTGGGATGCCAACGGCAATCTGACCAGTGACGGAGTCCGCTCCTATACATGGGACGCGCGTGATCGCCTGACGGGAATCACGGGCGTAGCGAGTTTCGTATATGACGCATCCGGGCGACGCCAAACGGCGACGCGCGGCGGCACCGCGACGTCTTTCCTTTACGACGGCTGGGACGTCGCGCAGGAACAGCAAGGCGGCAGCCCGAGTGCCGACGTGGTCCTTGGTCTTGGCGTCGACGAGCGCTTCTCGCGCAACGGTGCGACCTTGCTCACAGACGCGCTCGGATCAACTGTAGCGTTAGTGAGCTCTGGCTCGGTGCAAACCACTTACGGCTATGACGCCTTTGGTGTTGCTCAGGTGACTGGTACGGCGTCCGATAGTCCGTTCCAATATACTGGTCGCGAGAATGACGGCACCGGCCTGCTCAACTATCGCAACCGATACTATAATCCGACCTGGGGACGCTTCATCTCGGAGGATCCAATCGGACTGGCCGGCGGCGACAGTAATCTCTATCGCTATGTCGCCAACAATCCTGTGCAATTGAACGATCCGAGCGGAAACTACGCGATTGTTATACCAATTATTATGGATGGCTTAGCAATAGGATCAGCTTACCTGGCTTGCAGGTACGCTGGAGCTTGCCAAGGAGGCGGTTCGGGATCAGGTTCTGGTTCAACACCGTCTCACCCGAAAGCGCCACCTGCTGATCCTTGCGCGTCGGGCAACGTGTATTGTGCAGCGGAGCATGATAAGAACAAACGCCCATCATCGAGGGAAGATCATGAAAAGGGTCAAGCGCGAAAGGACCAGGATTACGGCGGCGAGAAAGGCGACCAGCGTCGCGACCCACCGAGAAAGCCCCCGCCAGATTGGAAAGGGCCGTGGCCGCCGCGCGACAAGTGATCTTAGGTTGAAGCCTAATGATCGAGAGCGTTCGACGTATCGGCAAGCATTCGAACTTGCTGTCAAGGAAGGAAACAACGAGCGCGTTGTGCAGCTGCTTCGGAAAAGCCACAGGGAAGGAGATCGCAGGGCAACTTATGCGCTGGCCACATGGTACATTCACGGCGTCGTTTTGAAGGCCGATCGGGCGAAGGCATTTCGTTTGCTGAAGATGAGCGCTGCAGCTGGCATAGCGGATGCCTCGTTCGACCTCGCGCGAAGCTATGAGGTTGGATACGGCACCAGGAAGTCGCCGGTGAAGGCCTTGGAGTGCTACATAGATTCGGCGTCGAAACATGACGTTGATGCGGCTCTTCAGGTGGTTCGCTGCGTTTTCTGGGGAATCGGTGCTCAAAGGTCTAAGAAGCTTGCATATCTCATTGAGGATCTCGTGAAGGGAAAAATCTCGTTTGCGCCGCGATGATGGTGACGGCGGTTCGCCTGAGACGACAAATTGAAAAGGGCTCGGTCGCCGCGTGGCGAGATCAGGTCTATGAGACGATGAGCGGGTGTTGAAGTGCTGATGGGCCAATCCGGGGACTGCGGTCAACCAAAGATGACCTGTTTTGACTAGTTGAGCTGGCTCCGAGCAGAGGACATGGTCCAATGCCTGTCGAATAAGACTGTTGCCAGGAGCGACATCGTCGCGCTTTCAACCCCATCGAAAGCTCCCGAGGAACTCCGGACCGCCGGAACTGGCCCAGCCCATGGCTGGGCGTTCCTTTTTGAGATTGTTGACTGTGACGACTACAGACTACAGTCCCATCATACGGGGCTAGCGCCGAACATACGCCACGATTCGAATTTCAGCGATTTCGGCCGCTCTCGCCCGAGTCTCGGGCTTGTGGCCGTTCAACGCCCATACCAGAGAGCATAAGAGCTGAGCCCGCTGCATTAATTGCCTCATGCGAAAGATTGGATGAGATATCGTAGGTTTGGTTGGTGTGGGGAAAGGCGGTAGCGCTCCCCCGCTACCAAAGCTGCGATTTGTCCGGCCCTCAGGGAACCTTGATCCCGGCACGCTCGATCACACGCGCATACCCTGCACGCTCCTTGGCAAGCGCATCGGCGTAGGCCGGGCCGGGCAGTTCGGTCTGCAGTACACCAAACTTTTCGAGTGCGGTGCGCACTTCGGGTATCTTGCCGACCGCGACAAGCTCTTCAATGAGCTTCTTCACGATGTCGGGCGGCATGTTGGCGGGGCCGACCCAGCCGAACGCCGGCATCAGTTCGAAGCCCGGCAGGGTCGCAGCTGTCGGCTCGATCTCCTTGGCGAGCGGATAGGGCCCGAGCGACGTGACCGAGACGGCACGCAGCGTGCCCGCTTTCACCTGCTCATACGCCACGGCGAAGTTGTCGCAGGCGAGCCGGATCTGACCACTGATCAGGTCCTGGATGCTGAGGTTTGATGCGCGGTAGGAAACTGCCGTCATCTTGACCCCCGCTGCGTCCTCCAGCATCACGCCGCAGATATGTTGGGTCGTGCCGGGGCCGGATGTCGCATACGGCGTATCCGGGTTCGCCTTCAACCAGGCGATCAGCTCGGCCATGGTCTTGGCCGGGACGGACGGGTTGACGATCCAGATGTTCGGTTGCGCCGCCATGCCATAGAGGTAAGTGAAGTCCTTCTCGACGTTGTAGGGAATCTTGTCCTTCATCAGTAACGGATTGATGGCGATTCCGCCGGAGGTTGCCACCGCGACGGTATAGCCGTCCGGCGCCGCGCGCGTCATCGCGTGGAGGCCGTTGACCCCGCCTGCACCGGCCCGGTTCTCGACCACGAACTGCTGGCCAAGCCGCTTCGTCAGTTGCTCGGCGAAAATGCGCGCCATGACGTCCGTGTTGCCGCCGGCGGCGAACGGCACGATGACCGTCACGGGCCGGGATGGCCACTTTTCTTGCGCCACCGCAGCGCCAGCAAGCAAGCCGAGCGTCACCGCCATCACGGCGAGCCTTGCGAGAATACGGGACGTCATTTCATCCTCCGGTCTCTGACGGATGGTACTGCAGGAAAGTCGGACAGATCGAGGATCGACCGAGCGTGGCGAACGATATTTTGCCGGACGCACGCATGTCAATGACGGGTCAGCATGGCTTGCCCGACGAATTCCGTTTTGCCAAATTGGCTTGTCAATTCCGCCAGCGGTCAGGTCACGGCGGACGAACTTGAGACAACGCAGGCCGTGCTGAAATCCTGAGGTCGGGGGTTCGAGTCCCTCCCCGCTACCAAGCCTGCGATCTCCCACGCCAAGGTGCGCCCCCCGCAACTTAGTGTATGATGGCAGCGCCCAAGGAGCGCTGAAGTACAGCAGTTTGTCGTCGGGAGATTTCGCGGAATGAGCGAGGATCGAAAGCCTCCATCGTTGATCGCATTCGTGCGCATATAAGAACTGGCTCATCAACTGAAGCACAGGGGTCTCATGGGCGGCATCAATCATCGCGAAAGCGTGCAATCGGCGGGCGAGATCGAAGACCGTCGTCTGATCGGCGAGTTGCTGCAGAATTGGGTCTTGTGGCGCGATGCGGGCGACTGGGAGCGCTTCCGCACGGTCTGGCACCCGGACGGGCGCATGATGGCGACCTGGACGCAGGGCACCGGCGACGAGTTCATCGCCATCAGCAAGGAAGGCTGGGCCAAGGGGGTCAGCATCCTGCACTTCCTGGGCGGAATCTCGATTGACCTGGCGGGTCACCGGGCGATCTCCCAGACCAAGATGACGATCTCGCAGCGGGCCGTCGTCGAAGGTGTCGAGGTGGACGTGCTCTGCACCGGGCGCTTCTACGACTTCCTCGAGAAGCGCGGCAATCGCTGGGGCATCGTGTTGCGCCAACCGATCTACGAGAAGGATCGCATGGACTTGGTGACGCCGGGGGCCGCGCCGACACTCGACCGCGCGTTGCTTGAGGCGTTTCCAGTTGGCTACCGTCACCTCGCCTATCTGCAGACCCGTATCGGCTACACCGTCAAGCGGGACATGCCCGGCCTCAAGGGGCCGGAGGTCGAGGCACTGTACGCCCGCGGAGCAGCTTGGCTCGCGGGCAAACCGCTCTGACGGTCGGACGCGCTCGGTCGCGGCAAATTGTCGTGGCAGCCGGATTTGTGCTGTATCAATGAGGCGCGGCCGGCAGGTGCTATTGAAGATCAGTTTCGAGGGCTCTGCGATGGCATTGGATCCTGACGTTCTGGACGTGCTGCGCGGCATCGTCGATCCGGAGATCGGCATCAACATTGTCGATCTCGGCCTCGTCTATCGTGCCGAGCGTGCGGACGACGTGATAGACGTCGACATGACCATGACGACGCGCGCCTGTCCGCTGGGAGAGATGATCCTGGAGGAGGCGAGGGCGGCGTTGTCGCAGCGCTTCCCCGGTGTGCGCAATGCAGTCCGTCTCGTGTGGGATCCGGCCTGGACGCCGGACATGATGACGCTGCAAGGGCGGGAATCGCTTGCGATGTGATCCCATGCGCGCCACACCGCCTTCCGCAACCCCGATCGATCCGGTGCCGCATGTGCAGGGACGGCCGGACTGGTGGTGGCTGAGGCTTGCTGCACTTGCCGTTGCGCCGGTTGCGCTCATCACCGGACTTGCCGGCGGCCTGTGGCGCCTGGGCTGGGATGTGCCCGATGGTGCGAGACTCGCCGCCCTGCATGGGCCGTTGATGATCTCCGGCCTGTTCGGAACGGTGATCGGTCTGGAGCGTGCGGTCGCGTTCGGAAAAGGTTTTGCCTATACAGCGCCGATCCTTTCCGGCCTCGGCACACTCGCGCTGCTGGCGGGGGCGCCGCCGTGGTTCGGCGCGACATTCTATCTGGCGGCCGCCGGCTTCCTCGCCATCGTGTCGGGCCTCATCGTGCGGGTGCAGCCCGCGGTCTTCACCGTCGTCCTCTTGCTCGGTGCGCTGTCGTGGGGGATCGGTAGTGCGTTGTGGCTCGCCGGCGAAGCGATTCCCGCGGTCGTTGGCTGGTGGCTCGCCTTCCTGGTACTGACGATCGGCGGCGAGCGGCTCGAGATGAGCCGGCTGTTGCCTCCGCGGCGCGGCAGCCAGGTCCTGTTTGTGATTTCCGTCGCGCTGATCGGCGCCGGCGCCTGCATCGGCTTCGCCGATGACACGGGTGGGCGCATCTACGGCCTCGGACTGCTCGCCTGCACGATCTGGCTGCTGCGCCACGACATCGCGCGCCGCAACATACGGATGAAGGGAGCGCCGCGATATTTCGCCATCTGCATGCTTGCGGGCTATGCATGGCTCGGCATTTCCGGCGGCCTCATGGTGGTTCTTCCGTCGTCCACCGCCGCGTTCCGCTACGACATGGTGCTTCACGCGGTGCTGATCGGCTTTGTGCTGTCGATGGTGTTCGGACATGCACTCATTATCCTGCCGGCGGTGATCCGGCTCAGGATCGGCTACAGCCCGCTGCTCTACGTGCCGCTCGCGATCCTGCACGGCTCGCTCGCGATGCGAATGGCCGGCGGCCTTGGCGAGTGGAGTCTCTCCCGGCAGTGGAGCGGCATCGCCACCGCGCTGGCGATCGTGACATTCGCGGCTGCGTTGATCCGCGGTGCGGCAGCGAGCCGTCGAAACATTGGCGGTGAACAGGCGGCGGCCCGTAAACCTGTGCCTTGAATTCGGTCAAGTGCCGACTTCCGCCTGTCTGATATGCATCCAGACAATAACAATTCAAATGCGGAGGGATCCCATGGGTGCATTGCAACGCTTTGCCGTAACCGCCGCTGTTGGCTGCATCGCACTGTTGAGTGCCGGCGATCGGGCATCGGCCCAGATCAAGATTGGCTCCGTCCTGTCGGTGACCGGGCCGGCATCCTTTCTCGGTGATCCCGAGAAGAGGACGCTGGAAATCTATGTCGACGAGATCAACGCCAAGGGCGGCGTGAACGGTCAGAAGCTGCAGCTGGTGGTCTACGATGACGCCGGCAGCGCCGACAACGCCCGCACCTTCGCCACCCGCCTTGTCGAGGAAGACAAGGTCGTCGCGATGGTCGGCGGCAGCACCACCGGCACCACCATGGCCATGGTGCAGATCTTCGAAGAGGCCAAGATTCCGTTCATCTCGCTCGCCGGCGCCATTCAGATCGTCGAGCCCGTCCGCAAATGGGTGTTCAAGACGCCGCACACCGACAAGATGGCCTGCGAAAAGATCTTCGGCGATCTCAAGCGGCGCAACCTGACGACGATAGCCCTGATTTCGGGTACGGACGCGTTCGGCAAGTCAATGCGCGATCAGTGCGTCGCGGTGGCGCCCAAGATGGGCATCACGGTCGCCATCGAGGAGAATTACGGGCCGCGTGACAGCGACATGACGCCGCAGCTCACTAACATCCGCAACAAGGCGGGTGTGCAGGCGGTGGTCAATCCGGGCTTCGGCCAGGGACCGGCGATCGTGACGCGCAACTACCGTCAGCTCGGAATCGCGCTGCCGCTGTACCAAAGCCATGGCGTGGCCTCGAAGCAGTTCATCGAACTTGCAGGTGCCGCGGCCGAGGGCGTGCGGCTGCCCGCGGCGGCGCTGCTGATCGCAGGCAAGCTCCCGGACAGCGACAAGCAGAAGCCCGTCGTCGAGAACTATTCGCGCACCTATCAGACGAAAGCCGGGCAGGCGGTCTCGACCTTCGGCGGTCATGCCTATGACGGCTTCATGATCCTGGTCGAGGCGATGCAGCGCGCCAAGAGTGCCGACCCTTCCAAGGTCCGCGATGAGATCGAGCGGACCAAGGGCTATGTCGGGACCGGCGGCATCGTCAACATGTCGGCGACCGATCACATGGGGCTCGATCTGTCGGCGTTCAAGATTCTCGAGATCAAGGGCGGCGACTGGACGCTGGTCCCCGATACCTGAGACCGAACAGCGGGCGGGCCTCGAGGGGCCCGCCCGCATTTCGTTGCTGCGGTTGAACCCAACCCGTACGAGGCCTTTCGAGCGATGGCCGAGTTGCTTCAATTCATCTCGTCGGGTTTGACCGTGGGCGCCATCTACGCACTGGTCGCTCTCGGCTTCACGCTGATCTACAAGGCGTCGGACATCATCAATTTCGCCCAGGGCGAGTTCGTCATGCTGGGCGGGATGACGACGGTGTTCGTGACGCTTGCCGGCGTGCCGCTGCCGCTCGCCGCGCTCATCGCCGTCGTCTCGACCACCGCCATAGGCGTGGCGCTGCATCGCTTTGCGATCGAGCCGGCGCGCGGGGCGAGCCCGGTCGCACTGATCATGATCACGATCGGCGCCTCCATTTTCCTGCGCGGTGTCGCCCAGATCGTGTTCGACCGGCGCTTCCACAGCCTGCCGCCGGTGTTCGGCGCCGATCCGATCCAGTTCGGCGGGGCGGCGATCCTGCCGCAAAGCCTTGTCGTGCTGGCCAGCGCGACCGTCATCGTGACCGTGCTCTGGCTGTTCATCGAGCGTACCCTGCTCGGCAAGGCCGTGATCGCGACCGCAGCCAACCGCCTCGCGGCGCGGCTCATCGGCATCGATACGCGGCGCGTCGTGGCGCTCTCGTTTGCGGTCTCTGCGGCGATCGGAGCAATCGCAGGCATTCTCATCACGCCGATCGCGCTGACCAGCTACGATGCAGGGACATTGCTGGCCCTGAAGGGGTTTGCGGCGGCGATGCTCGGCGGGATAGGCAGCGCCCCCGGGGCGGTGGTTGGCGGTCTTCTGATCGGGATGATGGAGGCATTCGCCGCCGGCTACATTTCCTCGAACTACAAGGACGCGGTCGCCTTCCTGATTATCCTCGCCGTCCTGCTTTCGATCCCGCAAGGCCTGTTCGGCCGCGCCAAAGTCGAACGGGTGTAGGTTGCGCGCGCTGCTCGATAACCGATTGATGCCGGCGATCGTGATTGCGGCATTGATCGCGATCCTGCCGCTGCTGTTTCCGTCGGCCTATTACTACCGCATCGGCGTGCTCGTCTTCGTGTTCGCGCTCGCGGTCGTGGGCCTCAATTTGCTGATGGGCTTTGCCGGCCCGGTCAGCCTCGGTCCCGCCGGCTTTCTCGGGATCGGCGCCTATTCGGTTGCCATTGGTCCCGTCCATCTCGGAATGCCGTCATGGCTCTGCCTGCTCGGCGGCGCGCTGCTCTCGGGCGCGATCGCCTTCCTGGTGGGCCGGCCGATCCTGAAGCTGAAGGGACACTATCTCGCCGTCGCGACGCTCGGGCTGGGATTGCTGCTGGCAATCGTTCTGACCAACGAGGCGCGCTGGACCGGCGGACCGGATGGAATGAGCGTTCCCCGGCTCGTGCTGTTCGGCTGGAGCGTGCGCGGGGCGACGACGTGGTACTGGATCGCAGGCGCGACATTCGTCGCCGGATTTGTGCTCGCGCTCAATCTGATGGACAGCCCGACCGGGCGCGCGCTGCAAGCCATTCACGACAGCGAGATCGCCGCACGCGTGCTCGGCATCGACGTGGCGCGCAAGAAGCTCGCAATCTTCGTCATCTCGGCGATTTACGCGTCGGTAGCGGGATCGTTTCTCGCGCTGTTCAACGGCTACATCACGCCGGACGCTGCAGGGTTCCTCCGTTCGATCGAACTGGTCGCCATGGTCGTGCTCGGCGGCATGGGATCGATCGTCGGCTCCCTGGTCGGCGCCATCGTGCTGGTCGTGCTGCCGCAGGTGCTTACCGTCTTTCACGACTACGAGCAGGCGCTGCTCGGGCTCATCGTGATGGTGTTCATGATCTTCCTGCGCCGCGGCATCGTGCCGTCGCTCGCCGTGGCATTGGCGGGGTGGCGCAAATGATGATCCTGGAGGCCGAGCGGCTTTCGGTCAGCTTCGGCGGCGTGCGGGCCGTCGATGAGGTCAGCATTGCCGTCGAAGCCGGCCAGGTGTTTTCAATCATCGGGCCGAACGGCTCCGGCAAGACTACGCTGTTCAACCTGGTGTCCGGCATCTACACGCCGAACCACGGCAGCATCCGCTTTGCCGGCGAGACCGTAACAGGCCTCGAGCCCGACCGCCTGGCGCGGCGCGGATTGTCGCGAACCTTCCAGAACCTGCAGATATTCCTGCGAATGTCGGTGCTGGAAAATGTCATGGTCGGCCACCACCGCCACGAAGACACGGGGATCCTCGCCGACCTGATGCATTGGCCGTCGGTCAGGCGGCAAAATGCGGCGACGCGGGAAGTGGCTCTGGCGGCACTCGCCCGCGTCGGGCTTGCCGATGACGCCGGACAGGCATCGGGCTCGCTGTCCTATGGCGCGCTCAAGCGTCTCGAGATCGCCCGTGCGCTCGCCAGCGACCCGAAACTGTTGCTGCTCGACGAGCCTGCCGCCGGCTGCAATCCGGTGGAAACCCAGGAGATCGATCGGGTCATCCGCTCCCTCGTCAGGGACGGGATTACGGTGATGCTGGTCGAGCACGACATGCGCCTGGTGATGAACATCTCCGACCGCGTTCATGTCCTTGCCAGGGGGCGGACGCTCGCCGAAGGCACGCCCGAGGAGGTGCGCTCCAACGCCGCGGTGATCGAGGCATATCTTGGCGATCACGGTGCAAAGGAGGCGGTTCGTGCTTTCGGTTGAAAACGTCCGGAGTGCATATGGCCGCATCGAGGTTCTCCACGGCGTGACGCTGCATGTCGACGCCGGGGAAATCGTGACGCTGATCGGCGCCAACGGCGCCGGCAAGACCACGCTGATGCATGCGGTCTCCGGCGTTCAGCCGATCACCGGCGGCACGATACGGTTCGAGGGCCGCTCGATTGAGCAATTGCCCGCGCACGCGCGGGTGGCGGCCGGCATCTCGCAAGTGCCGGAGGGCCGCCAGGTGTTCGACCCGCTGTCCGTGCAGGACAATCTCAGGCTCGGCGCCTGGTCGCGCCGCTCGCGCGATCTCAAGGCGGACCTTGCGCGCGTCCTTCAGCTGTTTCCGATGCTCGAAGCGTTCTGGGAAAAGCCGGCCGGCACGCTGTCGGGCGGGCAACAGCAAATGCTGGCGATCGGACGGGCCTTGATGGCGAAGCCGCGATTGTTGCTGCTCGACGAGCCGTCCATGGGCCTTGCGCCCAATCTGGTCGATCACGTGCTCGCCGTGGTCCGCTCGCTCAAGCACGAGGGCCTGACCATTCTGCTCGTCGAGCAGAATGCAGGCGCTGCCCTGGCGATCGCGGATCGCGCCTATGTGCTGGAAACAGGCAGGATAGCACTGAGCGGAAATGCCGGCGACGTTCATAACGATCAACGGGTCCGGGAGGCGTATCTGGGAATCTGAGCAAATGCGACCGGCCGTTGACATCGGTCAAGAAGATCAATTCGCAATATCAATCTAAT
Organism: Bradyrhizobium sp.; assembly: GCF_016219575.1. GTDB lineage: Bacteria > Pseudomonadota > Alphaproteobacteria > Rhizobiales > Xanthobacteraceae > Bradyrhizobium. The sequence goes on from NZ_JACRMG010000020.1 coordinate 87,192, forward strand.
TGGAAACCAACACATATCAATGCGAGGGAGAGCGGCGATGAAGGCGGACCTCCGTCCCGGGGTTTCACGAACCAGCCAGCTTAGCGTGGATCGTGACCGGAGCATCGGCTTCATGGGCGAGGATGGCCGCGTCTACGGTACGCCCTATCTGGTGCGCGATATCGAGCACGCCTGCCGCGACCTGTTGCTGGAGTACGGCGACGCCGGCGAGGATTCGGTCGGCACCGACATCGCCATCAAGCATGTCGCGCCGACCCTGCTCGGCATGAAGGTCGAGATCACGGTCACGGTCAGTGCGGTCGAGGGACGCAAGGTCTCGTTCGACGTGTCGGCCAAGGACGAGATCGAGGCCATCTGCAGCGGAACGCATGGCCGCTTCGTGGTCGACGTGGGCAAGACGATCGACCGTCTGAAGGCGAAGGCCGCCAAGCGGGCGGTCAAGGCGGGATAATCGCCATGCCGGGCACATCCGCACCAAGCAGGCCGAAGCATAGCGAGCGAACCGTCTCGACCTATTGCTACCAGTGCGTGGCCGGCCCGGACCTGTTGAAGGTACGCATCGAGGACAACGTCGCCACCGAGGTGACCCCGAACTTCGATGCGGCGACGATTCATCCGGCCGGCGGCAAGGTGTGCGTCAAGGCGTTCGGCCTGGTGCAGAAGGCGTACACGCCCAACCGCGTGCTGACGCCGATGAAGCGCACCAATCCGAAGAAGGGGCGCGGCGAGGATCCCGGCTTCGTGGCGATCTCGTGGGACGAGGCGCTCGATCTGGTCGCCGGAAAACTCAATGCGGCGCGCGCGGCCGGCCTGACCGACAAGGCCGGTTATCCGCGCGTGGCGGCGAGCTTTGGCGGCGGCGGCACGCCGACGGCCTATATGGGGACGCTGCCAGCGTTTCTCGGCGCGTGGGGCCCGGTCGACATGAGCTTCGGCTCGGGGCAGGGCGTGAAGTGCACGCATTCGGAACATCTCTACGGCGAGCTGTGGCACCGCGCTTTCACCGTCGCGCCTGATACGCCGCTGTGCGAATATGTGCTGTCATTCGGCGCCAATGTCGAGGCATCCGGCGGCGTTTGCGGCGTCAAGCGTCATGCCGATGCGCGCAACCGCGGCATGAAGCGGGTGCAGGTCGAGCCGCATCTGTCCGTGACCGGCGGTGCGTCGGCCGAATGGATTCCGATCAAGCCCAAGACCGACGTCGCGTTCCTGTTCGCCATGATCCACGTGCTGCTGCACGAGCATGCGCGCGACCGGCTCGACCTGCCGTTCCTGAAGAACGTCACCTCGTCGCCTTATTTGATCGGGCCGAATGGATATTTTCTGCGCAGCGCCGATACGCGCAAGCCGCTGATGTTCGATCTCGGCAGCGCCCGCGCCGTGCCATTCGATACCCCGGGCGCCGATCCGGCGCTCGAAGGCAGTTTCAAGGTCGATGGCGTCGAGGTCGGACCGGACAACGAGTTGTTCACGCATCGCGGCATCGAGGCGCGTCCGGCCTTCGCGCACCTTGTCGATCACGTGAGGTCGTATTCGCCGGAGTGGGCGAGCTGGATCTGCGACGTGCCGGCCGCCACCATCCGCCGGATCACGAACGAATTCCTCGACCACGCCCATGTCGGCGAGACCATCGAGATCGAGGGCGTCACCTTGCCCTACCGGCCGGTATCGATCTCGTTCGGCAAGACCGTCAACAATGGCTGGGGCGGCTATGAATGCTGCTGGGCGCGCACCCTGATTCCGTGCCTGCTCGGCGCGCTCGAAGTGCCGGGCGGCACGCTCGGCAGTACGGTGCGGCTCAATCGCCCGGCCGACAATCGCTGGTCGAGCATCAAGCCGGGGCCGGACGGATTCATGGACTATCCCATGAACCCGACCAGCAAGGAGGCATGGATATCGCGTCCCACCGCGCGCTCCGGTCATCGCACGCTGGTGCCGCTGGTTGCCAATTCCGCCTGGAGCCAGGCGCTGGGCCCGACCCATCTCGCCTGGATGCAGCAGAGCGAGGATTTCGAGCATTTCCCGCATGCATCGCCGCCCGACGTGTGGTTCGTCTACCGCACCAATCCCGTCATCTCGTTCTGGGACACCAAGCGGATCGGCGAGGCCGTCGCCAATTTCCCGTTCACGGTCTGCTTTACGCTGACGCGCGACGAGACCAATCACATGGCCGACGTGCTGCTGCCTGATTGCACCGACCTCGAAGGCCTGCAGCTGCTGCGGATCGGCGGCACCAAGTACATCGAGCAATTCTGGGACTACCAGGGTTTTGCGTTGCGCGATCCCGCCGTCACGCCGCAGGGCGAGGCGCGCGATTTCACGTGGATCGCAACCGAGCTGGCGCTCCGCTCCGGCATCCTCGAAGCCTACAATGCCGCGGTCAATCGCGGCGGCCATGGCGTCAAGCTGTCGGGCAAGAACTACGACTTCTCCCTCGATGTTTCTGTCCCGCATGGCGTCGAGGAGATATGGGATGCCACCTGCCGCGCCGCGAGCGCGGAGATCACGGACGGCCAGTCGAGCGACGGTCTCGCCTGGTTCCGCGAGCACGGTTTTCGCGTCGCGCCGTTTCCGCGCCTGATGTGGTACCTCTATCCGCGGCTGGTCGAGCAGGGCCTGCGCTTCGAGCAACCCTATCAGGAGCGGCTATTGCGCGTCGGCAAGGAGCTCGGCCGCCGCCTGCACGAGCAGGGCATCACCTGGTGGGACCGCCAGCTTGAGGAATATGAAGCCATCCCGCATTGGCGCGACCTCGGCAAATTGTGGGAAGACGCGCTCGCCAAGCACTTCAAGGTCGACATCTCGGACTATCCGTTCTGGCTGGTGACCTCGCGCAGCATGCAGTACTCGTGGGGCAACAATGTCGGCTTGCAGCTGATCAAGGAAGTTGCCGACAACGTCATCGGCCACGGCAGCGTGGTGATGAACGAGAGCGCCGCCGCAAGGCTCGGCATAGAGGACGGCGACCGCATCGAGGTGCGCTCGCCGCTCAATGCCACGGAAGGCCGCGTCGTGCTGCGGGAGGGCATCCGGCCCGATACGCTGCTGATCATCGGGCAGTTCGAGCACTGGGCGACGCCCTACGCCAAGGACTTCGATGCGCCCAGCATGAATCCGCTGGTGCCGATGCTGCTCGACCTCACCGATGCCACTGGTTCGGCGGCCGATCTCGTCAAGGTCAAGGTCACGAAGCTGCGGGGCGCGGCATGACCCGTTGGGCGATGATCGCCGATCTCGAGCGCTGCGTCGGTTGCCAGACCTGCACGGCGGCCTGCAAGCACACCAACGCGACGTCGCCGGCGGTGCAATGGCGCAAGGTGCTGGATATCGAGGCGGGCTCATATCCGGCAGTATCCCGCACCTATGTACCCGTCGGATGCCAGCATTGCGAGGATCCGCCCTGCATGAAGGTCTGCCCTTCGACGGCGACGCGCAAGCGTGCCGATGGCATCGTCACGATCGACTACGACATCTGCATCGGCTGCGCCTATTGCGACGTCGCCTGTCCCTATCAGGCGCGCTTCAAGGTCGATGCCGCAGACTTCGCCTATGGCGCAGGGCGACAGATGCAGCACGAGGCCGAGCGCGAGGATCCGGCACGGCTCGGCGTCGCGCAGAAATGCACGTTCTGCTCGGATCGCATCGACTTTGGCCTGGAAAACGGCCTGACCCCGGGCGTCGATCCGCGTGCGACGCCCGCCTGTGCCAACGCCTGCATCGCCAGCGCGTTGCACTTTGGCGATCTTGACGATCCCTCCAGCAATGTTTCGATGCTGCTGAGGCATCACAAGCATTTTCGCATGCATGAGGAAATCGGCACCGGGCCCGGTTTCTATTATCTCTACGAGCACGCGGGTTCGCCGGCCGCCGCTGAGGAACGCAGCGCCCGGACCACGCCGACGGCGCCGTCGCGCATTCGCTCCCGTGGCGTCGAGCCGTGGCACCAGAAGCATTGGGACTGGAAGGCGGCAGGCAATTTCCTGACCGGCGGAGTTGGCACCGGACTGTTCGCTGCTGCAGCCTTCGCGGCGGCGACCGTCGGCCCGTCACCCTTGCTCGGGCTGCTCGCCATGGTCCTTGTCGGCCTCGGCCTCCTCTTGGTGATGATGAAGATCGGCCGCCCCTTGCGGGCGGCGTCGGTGCTGCGTCAGCCGCAATACTCATGGATGTCGCGCGAGGCGTGGGTCGCCATGGTCTTCTTTCCGCTGGCGCTCGCCGCCGTGTGGACCGGCATGACGGTGCTGTGGCTCGCGGCAGCCGCGCTTGCGCTCCTGTTCCTGTTTTGCCAGGGCATGATCCTGCGCGAGGCAAAGGGCATCCCCGCCTGGCGTGCGCAGCCCATCGTGCCGCTGATCGTCGCCACCGGCCTGACCGAAGGGGCGGGCGCGTTCCTTGTCGCGTGCACGGTGCTGCCGGCGCTTGCGCCGTTGACGCGCGGTGCGGCCGTCGCCGTCGTCGCGCTCGCCGCCGTCCGCGCACTAGCTTGGGTCACCTATCGTGGTGCGCTTACGCGCGACGGCGCGCCCACCAAGGCGCTTGCCGTGCTCGATGACTACAGGCCGTGGCTGCTGATCGGCGGACTCGCAGTTCCCGCCGTCGGCGTCATCGCCGCCATGCTGGCGCAAAGCCTGGTGGAGCCGCTGTTCGTCCTCGCCGGCGTGGCGGCCGCGGCGGCCGGGCTGGGTTTCAAATTCCTGCTCATCACCCGCGCCGGCTACAACCAGGGTTTTGCGCTGCCGCACACGCCCGTGCGAGGTACCGGTCATGCTGGTCCGGCGGTCAAGCCGGGGTGGATCCTGCCATCCGAGGGGCTCCGGCAAGGCGGTCCATAACGAAGCAAACGGGAGATCACGCCATGACCAGACAAAGCGCACTGCGCGAGCCCGAAATCTTCATGTTCGACCACGCCGCCGAGACCATGTCGCGCGATGCGCTCGCGGGCCTGCAGCTCAAGCGGCTGAAACGCACGCTGGAGCACGCCTATGCCAATGTTCCGCACTACCGGCGCGCGTTCGATGCGGCCGGCGTGAAGCCCGAGAGCCTCATGTCTCTCGGCGACATCGTCCGCTTTCCCTTCACGCTCAAGACCGATCTGCGGGACAATTATCCCTTCGGAATGTTCGCCGTCCCGCGCCAGCAGGTGACGCGGTTGCATGCTTCTTCCGGGACGACGGGAAGGCCGACCGTGGTTGGCTACACCGGCGGCGACCTCGAGCGCTGGGCGGGTCTGATGGCCCGATCGCTCGGTTGCGCCGGAGCCGGGCCCGGCGACGTCATACACAACGCGTACGGCTATGGCCTGTTCACCGGCGGCCTCGGCGCGCATTACGGCGCGGAACGGCTCGGCTGCACCGTGGTTCCGATGTCCGGCGGCGGCACCGAGCGGCAGGTCCAGCTGCTCAACGATTTCGGCGCGAATATCCTCTGCGCCACGCCGTCCTATGCGCTGAACATTGCCGAGGTGGCGGAAGCGGCGGGGATCGACTTGCGGCGATCGCCGCTGCGCTGCGGCGTGTTCGGCGCGGAGCCCTGGAGCGAGGCGCTGCGCCAGGATCTGCAGCAGCGGCTGGGCATCAAGGCCGTCGACATCTACGGCCTGTCGGAAATCATGGGCCCGGGCGTTGCCTGCGAATGCCATGTCGCGCAGTCGGGACTGCATGGATGGGAAGACCATTTCCTGTTCGAGGTGATCGACCCCGAGACACTGGCGCCCCGGCGGTTCGGCGAGGCGGGCGAGCTCGTCATCACCACGCTCACCAAGGAAGCGCTGCCGATGATCCGCTACCGGACGCGCGACATCACGCGCCTGGACGATACGCCTTGCGCCTGCGGCCGCACCCATCTGCGCATCATGCGCGTCACCGGGCGCGACGACGACATGCTCATCATCCGCGGGGTCAACGTCTACCCGTCGCAGGTCGAGGCCGTGCTGGTCGGCTTTGCCGGGCTTTCACCGCACTACCAGATCGTGCTCACGCGCGCCGGCGCACTCGATGCCATGACGGTGGAGGTGGAGCTGGCGCCGGGCGCGCCGGACGACGATGACGCCCGCAAACGCAAGGGCGCGGAGGTGCGTCATCACATCAAGTCGATGATCGGCGTGACCTGCGACATCGCGGTGAAGCGGCAAGGCGAAGTGCCGCGCTCGCAGGGCAAGGCGGTGCGGGTGAAGGACGAGCGAAAGGCGCCGAAGTGAATGGGCGCCGCGTTCACTCCGGCGACGCCGGCGGATCGGGATCGTCGGCCCAGGAATCCGCGGGCTTCGGATAGCGGCGCAGCAGCCGGTGCACCAGATTGACGTGCTCGGCTTCCTCCTCGACCAGTTCCTCCGCCAGCGCCTTCACCTTGGGATCGGTTGCCGTCTCCACGATCCGGGCGAAATAGGCCAGCGCACGCTCCTCGCCGGCGAGCGAGAGCTGCAGGGCGTGCCAGGGCGTCATCAGGTAATGCGCGGCATCGAGCTCGGCTTCCTCCGGGCTTCCCATTCGGCCGAACCGCGCCATCTCGCGGGCGTGGCTGACGACATCGAAACTGCCTGCGAGGCGGCGGATTTCCTCGCCATGAATGCCCTCGGCGCGGGCGAGATCGCGGAAGATCTTCACCAGTTCCGGGTTGTTGTGCGTTTCCATCTGGTCGGCCAGCAGATTGTAGCGCTCGACCGCATCGCTCTCGATCTGGTAGGCCACGGCCAGGAGGTCGTTCAGGCCGGAGATTTTCGGCTGGCCGGATGACTTGCTCATAGCTCGAAATCCTTCTCCAGCTCCGTCAGGTCGACGTCGCGGGCTCCGACCGCAGGCTGGAACGGCGGGCGATTGCCGCGGTAGAGGATGCCGAGATTGAAGCCGTCATCCGTCATGAGCCGGCGCGCTGCCTTGCCCTGGTCGCTGGTCGCCGGGACCGAGGCCGGGCGTACCAGCTCCTTCCATTCCTTCTCATCGGGACGGAAGGTCACGCAGGGGCTGAGGATCTCGACGAAGGAAAACCCGGGATGCCGGATCGCTTCCGCCAGCACGTCGGCGGTCTCGTTCGGGTCGCCGGAGAAGCAGCGGGCGATGAAGTTTGCGCCCGAGGCAAGCGCGACGACGAGCGGGTGGAATGGCGCGACGCCAGTGCCGCCGGGCGTCAGCGCGGTATCGAATTCCGGCTCCGTGGTCGGGGAGGGTTGCCCCTTGGTCATGCCGTAGATGCGATTGTCCATCACCACATAGGTCATGTCGATGTTCCGGCGGCAGGCATGCAGGAAGTGATTGCCGCCGATCGAGTAGCCGTCGCCGTCGCCGCTGGCGACAACGACCGTCAGATCCGGCCGCGTCACCTTTAGTCCGGCGGCGAGTGCCAGCGAGCGTCCATGCACGCCATGGAAGCCGTAGCAGTTCGTATAGGCGGGAATGCGCGACGAGCAGCCGATGCCGGACACCACCGCGATGCTTTCGGACGGTAGGCCCAGTTGCGCAAATGCGCGCGTGAACGACATCAATACGTGATAATCGCCGCAGCCGGGGCACCAGATCGGCTTCAGGTCCGATTTGTAATCGGCGGGCTTGCAGGCGAGGCGCGTGGTGAGGCCTGACATCGTCAACTCCAATCGATGATGGCGCGATGAATTTCGCCCGCCGTGATCGGCAGCGGTCCCGGTCGATGGAAGGCACGAACCGGCGCCGGCAGGTCGTGGTGGGCGCGCAGATAGCGGTGGAACTGGCCGCCATGCGTCTGTTCGACGACCAGGATCCGCCTGACGCCTTCCAGCGCGGCGGCCAGCCGTTCCGGCTGCACCGGCGCTAGCAGGCGCGGCGCGATCATGCGGACGTTGACGCCGTCGGCGGCCGCGCGGGCTGCCGCTTCCCGCGCAGCGCCGGTGAGCGAGCCCCAGGTGATGATGGCGAGATCGCCGCTGCCTTCGATGCTTGCCCAATGGTCGCCGAAATTGAAGCGATCGAGCTTGTCGCGCCGCTTGTCGAGCTGCGCGAGATGGTCTCCGGCGCCGCTGGTCGGGATGCCAAGCTCAGTATGGGTCAGTCCGTCGGCGGTATATTGACCGCCCGGCATGCCCGGAAGCGCCATGGCCGAGACGCCGCCGGGCGCCAGCGCATAGCGCTTGTAGCTGCCGGAAATGTTGGCGGCGACCGACCGGGCGCCGATGAACGCCACGTCGGCGGGGCGCTCGATCGCGGCGCGGGACTGTCCCATGAACTGGTCCGACAGCACGATGGCCGGTGTCTGCAGCGCTTCGGCGAGAAAAGTGGCCCATTGTGTCGTGAACAGGCTGTCGCTGACCGACTGCGGCGCCAGCACGAGATGCGGCGCGTCGCCGTGCAGGCCATAGATGGCGATATTCAGATCGGTCTGCTCGGACTTGGTGGGAATGCCGGTGGAAGGCCCGCCGCGCATCACGTCGATGACCACGATCGGAATCTCGGCGGCGGTGGCAAGCCCAATGGCCTCGATCATCAGGGAGAGTCCGGGACCGGACGTGGCCGTCAAAGCCGGCGTGCCGCCATAGGACGAGCCGATGATCATGTTGATCGCCGCCAGTTCATCCTCGGCCTGCAGCAGGATGCCGCCCACCTTGGTGAGGTTCGGCGAAAGCCATTCGAGGATTTCCGTCGCCGGCGTAATCGGGTAGGCGGCGGCAAACCGGACGCCGCCGCGAATGGCGCCGAGCGCGGCGGCCTCGTTACCGGAGAGCAGCCATCTGCGGGCCTCGCTCGGAACCGGCTTGGCAAGCTCCGCCTCGAACCCGATACCGGCGGCCGCCTCGAAGCCGGCCTTGATTCCGGCGCGGCTGGCCTCGATGGCGGCAGTTCCCTTGTCGCCGAGCTGCTTTGCGATCAGCGCGAACACCTGCTCGGTGGTGAATCCCAGGAGCCGGCTGGCGATGCCGAGTGCGATCATGTTGGGCCGCCCGCCGGAAATCGACTTGGCGATTTCCTTCATCTCGACTTCGACGACGCGGGCGCCGGATTGGGTCACCATCGGCGGCGGTTCGCCGCCGCGCGGATCGCTGATCACCAGGGTCTGCGGTCCGGCCTTGATTTCATTGCCGAAACGGTGCGCGTTGAGCCAGTCGATGCCGATGATGAGGTCGAACTGGTCCGGCAGGCACTCGACCGGGTGCACCGCCAGTCGCAGCAGACCTGCCGCTTCGCCGCCGCGGATCTGGGGGCCGAGGGTGCGTGTGAACAGCCCGTGCCATCCGGCCGCGCAGGCTACTTCCAGCAGGAAATTCACCGTGGTCAGGGCGCCGGCGCCGCCGCTGCCGACGATCGCGATCGAGATGCTGGGCGAAGCCGCCATGGCGATTGCCTCCTGATCCGGGTCTTTTTCGCTCCAATATGTATTTAAGTACTAGAATACGTTTTTTTGCCCTGCCTTGACGTCAGTCAAGGCACCCCGGGGGTGACTGGTCAAAGAATGACAAAAAACCGGCACCTCCCGAACGACGGGACCGAAGCCGCCAAACCGGAGGAATGTCGTATGAGCGCCAAGCCAGTTCGCTGGGTGATGACGGGCACCGGCAAGCCTCTCGTCCCGGCCGAATTCGAACTCGCCATCCCTGCCGCCGACGAGGTGGTGGTCGAAATCGCCGGCTGCGGCGTCTGCCACACCGATCTCGGCTATTATTATGACGGCGTGCGCACCAAGCACGCGCTGCCGCTGGCGCTCGGGCACGAAATCAGCGGCCGCGTCATCGAGGCCGGCGCGGACGCGCTCTGGTACATCGACAAGGCGGTGATCGTTCCCGCGGTGATCCCGTGCGGCAAATGTGACGCCTGTCGCCGCGGCAAGGCGACGATCTGCCCGAACCAGAAGATGCCGGGCAACGACATCCATGGCGGCTTCGCCACCCACATCACCGTTCCCGCGCACGGACTTTGCGTCGTCGATGAACGGCGCCTCGCAGCGGTCGGCATCGAACTGGCCGATCTTTCCGTCATCGCCGACGCGGTGACCACGCCTTACCAGGCGGTCGTGCAGGCCGGCGTCAAGAAGGGCGACCTCGTCATCGTCAACGGCGTTGGTGGCGTCGGCGGCTATGCCGCCCAGATCGCGGCTGCGCTCGGCGGCGTCGTCATCGCGCTCGACGTCAACGAGGACAAGCTCGCCGCCATTGCCGGTCCCGGTATCGCGCTGACGCTCAATGCCAGGCAGATGACGCCGCGCGACATCAAGGCGACGATCCAGGAATTCGCGAAGCGGCACAACCTGCCGCAGACCGAGTGGATCATCTTCGAATGCTCCGGCACGCGCGCCGGCCAGGAAACTGCGTTCAGCCTGATCAATCACGGCGCGACGCTGGCCGTGGTCGGGTTCACGATGGACAAGGTGGAGATCCGGCTCTCCAACCTTATGGCGTTCCACGCGCGGGCGATCGGCAATTGGGGTTGCCCGCCCGACATGTATCCGGCGGCGCTCGAGCTCGTCATGGACGGCCGCGTCAAGGTCGGCCAGTTCGTCGAGAAGCATCCGCTCAAAGAGATCAATCAGGTGTTCGAGGCGGCTCATGCCGGCGCGCTGAAGCGCCGGGCCGTACTCGTTCCCGAACAGTGAGGACCAGCCCATGACCGCCACTGCCGCCCGAGCCATCGCCCCGCGGGACAGCGAAGCCAAGGACCACAACCTCGTCTCCGACGCGGTGCGCGAAACCATTTCCAGGAGCGTGCATTACGAGAAGCGGCCGGTGAAGGGCATCGACGGCAAGCCGGTGCCCGGACTGTTCAACGCCTGGATCACGCTCGACAACCAGAACCAGTTCAACTCCTACACCACGGACATGGTGAAGGCGACGATCCTGGCGTTTCGCGCCGCGAGCGCCGCGCGCGATGTGGTGGCCGTGGTCTTCACCGGTGCCGGCGACAAGGCGTTCTGCACCGGCGGCAACACCAAGGAATATGCCGAGTACTACGCCGGCAATCCCCAGGAGTACCGGGGCTATATGCGGCTGTTCAACGACATGGTCTCGGCCATCATCGGTTGCGACAAGCCGGTGGTCTGCCGCGTCAACGGCATGCGGATCGGCGGCGGCCAGGAGATCGGCATGGCCTGCGATTTCTCGATAGCGCAGGACCTCGCCCGCTTCGGCCAGGCCGGACCCAAGCACGGCTCGGCGCCGATCGGCGGCGCGACCGACTTCCTTCCCTACATGATCGGCTGCGAGCAGGCGATGGTTTCCGGCCTGCTCTGCGAGCCGTTCTCGGCGCACAAGGCCTATCGCCTCGGCATCGTCAGCGAGATCGTGCCCGCCCTGAAGGTCGACGGGAAGTTCGTCGCCAATCCCTCGGTCTGCACCGACCGGTTCCTCGACGAAAATGGCCGCATCATCCACGGCGAGTTCAAGACGGGTGCGGCAGCCGCCGAAGGGCAGGCTCTGCTGAAGCGCGGCACCGTCGATCTCAGCCTGCTCGACGAACGGGTCGAGGCGCTCTGCACCAAGCTTCTCTACACGTTCCCGGAATGCACCACCAAGACGGTCGAGGAACTGCGCAAGCCGAAGCTCAACGCCTGGAACGCCAACAAGGAGAATGCGCGCGACTGGCTGGCGCTGAATATGATGACCGAAGCGCGCGCCGGCTTCCGCGCCTTCAATGAAGGCACGCGCGAGACCGGCAGGGAGATCGATTTCGTGGCGCTGCGCCAGGCGCTCGCCGCCAATTCGCCCTGGACGAACGAACTGACCGAAAGCATCCAGCCGCGGGCGAGGGCATAGACGTGACCGAGCCGCTGAAGATCTGGTCGGAGGCAGAAGGCCGCTTGCTGCGGCTGCGGCTCAGCCGGCCCAAGGCCAATCTCATCGACGCCGCGATGATCGCGGCGCTCGATGCGGCGTTGGCGCGCCACGGCGGCGACGGCCAGCTCGGCGCGGTGCTGCTCGACGCCGAAGGGCCGCATTTCAGCTTCGGCGCCAGCGTCGAGGAGCACATGCCCGGGCAATGCGCCGCGATGCTGGCCGGGCTGCACAGCCTGGTGCTGCGGATGATCGAATTCCCGGTGCCGCTGCTGGTTGCGGTACGCGGGCAATGCCTGGGCGGCGGGCTGGAAGTCGCGCTCGCCGGCCATCTGATGTTCGTGGCGCCCGATGCCGCGCTTGGTCAGCCCGAGATGAAGCTCGGCGTGTTCGCGCCGGCCGCGAGCTGCCTGTTGCCGGAACTGATCGGGCCGCTGCGCGCGCTCGATCTCCTGGCGTCCGGCCGCAGCATCACCGGCACCGAGGCCGCCGCAATGGGCATTGCCAACGAGGCGGCCGCCGATCCGGAGCGCACCGCACTCGCCTATTTCGAGGAGCATCTCGGGCCGAAGAGCGCGAGCTCGCTGCGCTACGCGGTCAAGGCCGCGCGGCTCGACTATGTCGCGCGCGTCAGGGACAAGCTCCGGACCGTTGAAGGGCTTTATCTCGACGAGTTGATGGCCACCCACGATGCCGTGGCTGGTCTTGAGGCATTCATCGCAAAGAGGCCGCCGCAATGGCAACATCGCTGAACCCACAGGCTACGGCCGACATCGTCGCCCGCGCCAACGCGCTGTTCGAGGATCTCTCCTTCGGCACGGCCCGCGCATGGAAGGAGGCCGTTCCCGGCCGCAAGGTGGTCGGCTACATGCCGATCTACGTGCCGCGCGAGCTGATTCATGCCGCGGACATGCTGCCGCTCGGCATTGTCGGCGGCGGCGACCAGCTCGAGGTGATCCACGGCGACGCCTATTACCAGAGCTACATTTGCCGGATCCCGCGCTCGACCATCGAGCTCGGCGTGTCGGGCCGGCTGGATTTCGTCGACGGCATGCTGTTCCCGTCGATCTGCGACGTGATCCGCAATCTGTCGGGCATGTGGAAGCTGATGTTTCCGAAAGTGTATTCGCGGTACTTCGACGTGCCGCAGAACTACCGTGACGACATCGGCGGCAATTTCTACATCAATGAGCTGGCCGAGCTCAGGCACGATCTCGGCGAGCTCCGCGGCAAGCCGATCACCGACGACGAGCTGCGCAGTTCGATCGCGGTCTATAACGACAATCGCAGGCTGATCCGCGAGCTCTACGCGCTGCGTGCCGAGCGGCCCTGGCAGGCGCCGGCCGCCGAGGTCTATCTGATGGTGCGCGCCGGCCTCCTGCTTCCGGTCGAGGAGCATAGCGCCCTGCTGCGCCACTATCTTGCCGCCGCGCGGGCGGAGGAGCGGCCGATGCGCGACAATTGCCGCGTCGTGCTCACCGGCATGTTCTGCGAGCAGCCGCCGCTCAATCTCATCAAGTCGCTGGAGCTGTCCGGCTGCTACGTGGTGGACGACGATCTCTTGCTGGTCACCCGCTGGCTGACCGGCGATGTCGAGATCGAGGGCGACCCGCTGCGCAACCTTTCCAGCGCCTTCCTGCACCATTCCGAATCGACGGCGGCCAAGTATGAGCCGAACCAGAAGGAGAAGGGGCAGCATCTCGTTCGCGCGGTCAAGCGCACCGCGGCGGAAGGCGTGATCTTCGCGGCCCCGAGCTTCTGCGATCCCGCGCTGCTCGAACGGCCGATGCTGCAGCACGTGCTCAAGGAAGCCGGCATTCCCTACATCGCGTTCAAGTACGCCGAGAACTCCGGCCAGATGCAGCCGATCAGGGAGCAGGCCGGCACATTCGCAGATTCGATCAAACTATGGAGCGCAGCATGACGACGGTGAAGGTGGCGACGCCGAAGGCGGCGGCAAGAGCGCCGGCAAAGGAGGTGATCAAGGACGCCTCCATGCTGAAGCAGAAGGAGATGATGGCTGCGCATTACGATCGCCTGACCAGCGCGCCGGAGACCGGCGCCAAGGTGGCGGCAACCTTCGTCCCCGGCAATCTCAACGAACTGGTCATGTGCTTCGACCTGCTGAACAACCTGCCGGAGGTCAACGCCATTCAGAACGGCCTGCGCCGCGTCAGCGGCAGCTACGTGCTGGAGGCGGAGAAGATCGGTCATTCCGAGGACGTCTGTACCTATGTGAAGTCCGACATCGGGATGATGGCCAAGGGCAACATCGCGCCCAACGGCAAGAAGTTTCCCAATCCGGACGTACTGCTGCTCTCCTATACCGGCTGCTTCACTTTCATGAAGTGGTTCGAGCTGCTGCGCGAGCAGTACAAGTGCGAAACCATCATGCTGCACACGCCCTATATGGGCGACGGCAAGATCACCAAGGGCATGATCGACTACATGGTGAAGCAGCTCCGCGAGGAGGTGATTCCGACGCTCGAACGCGTCTCCGGCGTCAAGTTCGATATCGACCGGCTGCGCGAGAACCTGAAGAGATCCAGCAAGGCCGAGGACGATCTGGTGCGCGTGCTGCAGAGCGCCAAGGCCAAGCCGTCGCCGATCGACGCCTATTTCGGCGGCATCTACTACATCGGGCCGATCTTCGGCGCATTCCGCGGCACCCAGGATGCGATCGACTATTACCGCTTCCTGCGCGAGGAAGTCGAGGACCGCCTCGCCAAGGGTCAGGGCCCGGTCACGCCCGATGGCGACATGGGCAAGGAGAAGTACCGGCTCGTCGTCGAAGGACCGCCCAACTACACCAGCTTCCGCCAGTTCTGGAAGATGTTCTACGACGAAGGCGCGGTCGTCGTTGCCTCCAGTTACACCAAGGTCGGCGGCGTCTACGATTTCGGCTTCCGCCACGACCCGAGCAAGCCGCTGGAGACGCTGGCCGAATACTGCCTCGGCGTTTACACCAACCGAAGCCTGCCGATGCGTATCGACATGCTGGTGAACTACATCAACGAATACGAGGCGGACGGGCTTCTGATCAACTCGATCAAGAGCTGCAACAGCTTCTCGGCGGGGCAGCTCCTGATGATGCGCGAGGTCGAGAAGCGCACCGGCAAGCCGGCGGCGTTCGTCGAATCCGACCTGGTGGATCCCCGCTACTTCTCGGCGGCGAACATCAAGAACCGCTTGGAGAGCTACTTCCAGATGATCGACCAGAAGCGTTCAGGCGCCAACGCGGCGGCTTGAGGAGGAATGCATGAAGACGTTCGTCGGCATCGATCTTGGTTCGACAACGACCAAGGCCGTCCTCCTCGATGAGGACCGCAATCCCATCGGCCACGGCATCACCAATTCGCGCTCCAACTACGCTACCGCAGCGCGGGTGGCGAGCCAGGAGGCGCGCGTCGACGGGCAATTCACGCTGTTCCGGCGGGCGCTTGGCGACGCCAACGGCGTGATCGAGCTCGACAGCTTCCTCGGTTCGCTGGAGCGGGCCTTTCGGCTCGAACAGTTCCTCGAGCAGCTCGACGACCTCGAGCAGACCTGCATCGGCCAGATCCAGGGCGAGCGCTTCGCCAAGGTCGGGTCCGGCGTCAAGAGCTCGCTCGGCGAAGTGTTCCAGCGGCTGCGCAAGGAGGCGCCGGAACTATACGCGCCCGGCGCCAAGCGCAAGTCGGATTTCTTCCGCGATATCGCGGGATCGCGCTACCACAACCACGCCGAGGAGGTGGCCCGCGAGGCGGGCCTTCCCTACGACCTGCTGCTCAACGTCTACGACAAGTCGATCATCGAGGTCGAGAACCGGCCTCCCGCGGGCGAGCTCAGCGAAAAATTCCGCCGCGCGCTCGGGCGCGTGCTGCAGAGCGAGCCTTCGGTCAAATCGGCGGCGGCCGACATCCAGAAGATGATCGAAAAGGCGCTCGCGGTCGAGCTGGAGGAAACTTATCTCGTCGGCACCGGCTATGGCCGCGTGACGCTGCCGTTCTCCAAGGAGCACATCCGCTCGGAAATCCTGTGCCACGGCCTCGGCGCCCATCTGATGTATCCGAAGACGCGCACTGTTCTCGACATCGGCGGCCAGGACACCAAGGGCATTCAGATCGACACGGCGGGCATCGTCGAGAATTTCCAGATGAATGACCGTTGCGCGGCCGGATGCGGCCGCTATCTCGGCTATATCGCCGACGAGATGAACATGGGCCTGCACGAGCTGGGCCCGATGGCGATGCAGTCGGACAAGCCAGCACGCATCAACTCGACCTGCACGGTGTTCGCCGGCGCCGAACTGCGCGACCGGCTGTCGCTCGGCGAGAAGCGCGAGGACATCCTGGCCGGATTGCACCGGGCCATCATCCTGCGCGCGATCTCGATCATTTCGCGTTCGGGCGGCATCACCAACGAATTCACCTTCACCGGCGGGGTCGCCAAGAACGAGGCCGCGGTGCGCGAGTTGCGCAAGGTGATCAAGGAGAACTACGGCGACGTCGTCATCAACATCAATCCGGACTCGATCTATACCGGCGCGCTCGGCGCGGCGGAGTTCGCGCGCCGGGCACATTTCGGCCAGGCGGACGGGAGCGAGCAATGACCATCGCGGCGGGGATCGATATCGGCACCAGCACCATCAAGGCGACCCTGTTCAAGGTCGAGAACGGGGAGGAGACCTGGCTGTCGCGCTACATCATGCGCATCCGCCAGCGCGACCCGCTGGAGCTGGCGCGCGTCGCCTATGATGCCGTGCTGGCAGACGCGAACATGCGCCCCGAGGACGTCGATTACGTCGCGACCACGGGCGAGGGAGAGAGCGTGCCGTTTCACACCGGCCACTTCTACTCGATGACGACCCACGCGCGCGGCGCCATCTATCTCAATCCGGACTCGCGGGCCGCGCTCGACATCGGCGCGCTGCACGGCCGTGCGATCCTGATCGACGAGCGCGGCAAGGTCTTGAGCTACAAGATGACGAGCCAGTGCGCATCGGGTTCGGGACAGTTCCTGGAGAACATCGCCCGCTATCTCGGCATTGCGCAGGAAGAGATCGGATCGCTGTCCTGCCAGGGCGAGACGCCTGAAGTGGTCAGCAGCATTTGCGCCGTGCTGGCGGAGACCGACGTGATCAACATGGTGTCGCGCGGAATCTCGACGCCCAACATTTTGAAGGGCATCCATCTTTCGATGGCGGCGCGGCTGACGAAGCTGCTGAAGTCGATCGGTGCGCGCGAGGGCGCCGTCATGGTGACCGGAGGTCTCGCGCTCGACAGCGGGCTGATTGCCGCGATCGAGGAGGATCTCTCGCACATCAAGGACATGAAGATCGCCGTGCGCAGCCATGACGATTCGATCTATGCCGGCGCGATCGGGGCCGCTCTCTGGGGGGCTTTCCGCTTCGAGAAGCTCGCGGCGGCCAACCGCGTGTCCAGGGCCGCATGAGGATAGGGAGAAATTGCCATGGCGCTGATGATCAATGAAGCCTGCACGGCCTGTGATGCCTGCGAGCCCGTGTGCCCGAACCAGGCGATCTCCACCGGCGATCCGATCTACGTGATCGATCCCCTGAAATGCACCGAATGCGTCGGTGCCGAGGACGAGCCGCAATGCAAGCTGGTTTGTCCTGCGGACTGCATCCTGCCCAACCCGGACTGGGAAGAATCGCAGGACGATCTGCTGCTCAAATACCAGCAGCTGCACAGCTGATGTCTGCCGGCCCCGGCGGGCCGGATCGCGTCCGAACAGAGGATCCCTGATGAGCTTCACCAACCGGATCAGCCAGGCCCTGCATGACGAGCATGGAGCGACGGTCGCGCTGATGGAGCGGGTCGAGCAGATGCTGGCGCGCGGGCGCCGCGGCGGTCCTCCGGACAAGGCCGACGGCAATGTCGCGCGCCTGCTGTCCGATCTCTCGAGCGGCGTGGAGGCGGAGATCGAGCGCCACTTCGCGTTCGAGGAGAATCACATCTTCGCCTATCTCGAAGCCATGGGCGATGCCGGAATCGGCGAGCACCTGACCCGCGAGCATGAGGCGATGCGGCCTATCGGTGCTCGTGTCGCCGCGATTGCGCGTGCAGCCGCGAGCAACGGCTTCACGCCCGCCGAGTGGGAGGAATTCATGCGCCTGGCCCAGGACCTCAGTGATCGCATGCTCGCCCACGTCCAGAAGGAAGAAATGGCGTTGTTGCCGGTGATCGAGGAAAACATGGATCCCGAAACCGAGGCCCGGCTCTATCAGGAATACGTCGAACATGCATGAGGTCCCCATGAGCGATACCGCAGTCAATATGGCGACCCGCCGGTTGCGTCCGGCCGATCTCGAGCAGGTCATTGCCATCGATTCCGGCCATTTCGGTGCACCGCGCCGCGCCTTCTTCGAGAAGCGGTTGGCCAACGCCAGGGAGCATCCGGAGGATTACGTCCAGGTCGGCATCGATCGCAACGGCATCCTGATTGGCTTTGCGTTCGTTCGCATTCTGCGCGGCGAATTCGGTCGCGAAGCTGCGATTGCCACGCTCGATGCCATCGGGGTCATGACCAGCAATCGCGAGCAAGGCGTCGGTCATGCCCTGATGGACGGCCTCACCGGCGCCCTGCGCAAGGCGGGCGTCCGGTCGCTGCAGTCGCAGGCCGGCTGGAGCGACCATGCCCTGCTGCGGTTCTTCGATGCCTGCGGCTTCAGCCTGGCGCCGCGCCTGGTGCTGGAACGGTCCGCCGTGACGCCGCTGCCCGAACCCGTCGATAGCGAGTGAAGACAAGACTGGATGGATGAGCATGACCCGAAACACCGAATTAGCCATTCCGCACCAGGTCGGAGAAGCATTCGAAATCAGCTATGGCTCCGAGCCCGCGGCGGATTTCGGGCCGCTGGCGCGTGACCGGATTCCGGTTCGTTCGATGGCGGTGAGCGATCTGGCCGCACTGGTGGCGATCGACCGCCGCATTACCGGCCACGAACGAAGGGCGTATTTCGAGCGCAAGCTGGCGGACGCGCTGAAGGGCTCCGATGTGCGGGTGTCCCTCGTTGCCGAACTCGACGGCGTTCCCGTCGGCTTCATCATGGCGCGCGTCGATCTCGGCGAATTCGGCCGGGTCGACGCCACGGCAGTGCTCGATACGATCGGGGTCGATCCCGACTACCGCAACCGGGGCGTCGGGCACGCCCTGATCTCTCAATTGCTGATGAATCTCGCCACGCTGCGCGTCGAAAATGTGCGGACGGAAGTGGACTGGGAAGATCGGGAATTGCTGGCTTACCTGGATAGTTGCGGTTTCCGTCCCTCGCAGCAATTGTGCTTCGATCGATCCCTCAACTGATCGCAGCCGCCGTCCGCATCGCGTTCAACTCTCCGGCATGATTCGCCGGATAACGTCGGCCGTGAACCAGGCAAACGCGATTGCGCCGATCAGGCCGATCGCGCTGCCCAGGCGCGCCATCATCGCATCATCGAGCAGGATTGCGGCAGCCAGTGCCGCGAGGGCGAGGCCGTGGCAGGCGGCGTGGACCCTGAGCGATCGGACATTGGCGAGTTCTGATACGATGGCTGTGCCGCCCATGGCCTGCGGGGCTGCGAACATCGAGGCGAGAAAGGGCATGATGCGCTGAAGGATCGCGACCAGAAACGTCAACAGCCAACCGAACAGCAGCAGGAAGCCGAACAGGGTGGCTCCATTCCTTCCCGCAAGGCCATACAGCACGGCCAGACCGGCAAGAAGTGTCGCCGGCAGCATGATCCATGCCGTACGCACGAGGATGAACGAGAGTCCGAGCCGCTTGCGCATCCCGGCCCTGAGCACGCGCTGCATCAGCCAGAGATGCAGCGCGGCTGCGGCGAGACCGACGAGCAGGGCGACGGTCAGCAGGATGCGGTTGTCCGAGAGCGCTCCGAACGTTCCGAGAAGGATTGCGGCGGAGGCGGCGGCGAGGCTGGCGTAGCTCGGCCGTTTCGGCGGCGCCGATGCCAGTGCAAACATCGGTATCAATATGTGGCTGAAGCCGAGCGCGAGCAGGCCCATGAACCCGAACCCGCCGAGGATCATGTGGGCGAGCGCAACGGCGCCATGGTCCGGGAGGAAGCCGCTTCCTTCGTTGATCGAAAGCGTGACCCCGAGCGCGATCACCAGCACCAGCATCGCCAGTGCGGCCCAGCCGTAGGCACCAACCACCGGGAGGCTGCTCGCGCGTCGCAAGTTGTCCGCCAGAAGCGCGCAATACACGAGCAGGCCGCCCGCCGTGGCGACGGAGGCCGGAATGAGAATAGCCGTTTGCGCGGTGTGCATGCCGACGATCAGTGCAGCCAGTCCCGGCACGGTGAGCCAGAAGATCAGCTTGATCGGCCATACCGCGTGCAGGATGCGTCGCGTTGCAACAGGCAGGAGCTGAACCGACGCTCCTATCGCCGTCATGGTCAGGACGCCGAGGGTCAACAGGTGCAGGGATGCCAGGGGAGTGCCGAGACCGCCGCGAAAGCTCACCGCTTCGCCTGCGCCGGCAAGCAACTCGATCCACATCAGGACATGGAAGGCGGCAGCGGCTGCAAAGAATCTGAACGGGATCGAGCGAGGCAGCAACCGGCTCTTCGCGCCGCCGAGAAAGCCCGCCGCGACGTTCATGGACCCCATCGCTCCATGCGAAGCATGATGCCGTCCTCGCAATCGGCGTCCCCGCAATGGGACGGCATGAGTTCGTGGTTCCAGCCGCGGTCCTCGAGCTCGGGATAGAGGAAGATCGGCTCGCGATCGAGGTGGGCGACGAGCACGGTATCGGCCTCGCCGCTGTCGATCGCCTGCAGGATCGCGACCATCGGCTCCGGCGGCTCGAGGCCGCGGACGTCGATATGGACGGCATCGTCAGCTCGCCACATCCGGGATTTCTCCTCTGGTCGCGCGCAGCTCATGACGACACCTCAGCCAGCTTCTATAGATAAATCAGTACCACAATACTTGATTATGCGCTATGAATTCCTGAGTGTCGGAAGCGGCGATGCCGGGAAAATGCAGGAATTGACGGAGATCAATTCGGCTGTGCGGGTGCGGCGGGTGCGAGCCGCCGACATCTCGCACGTGATCGCGCTCGATACCCGCGTGACGAAGATCGCCAAGGCGGAATACTGGAACGACATTTTTCGCCGCTACGGCAAGCAGCGAAATTCCGAGCGCTTCTTTCTGGTGGCCGAGGGCCGCGCGGAGGGGGCAGGCCCGGGCTTTCTCGGTTTCATCATAGGAGAGGTTCGCGCCTGGGAGTTCGGATCCTCGCCCTGCGGCTGGGTATTTGCCCTGTCGGTCGAACCGAAGGCGCGCCTGCACGGCATCGGCAGCGCGCTCCTCGAAGCCATCTCGGCCGAGTTCAGGAAAGCCGGTGTCGGCAAGATGCGTACGATGGTGGCACGGGACGGCCGTCTTCCCCTGCTGTTCTTCCGCAGCGAAGGCATGATCGCAGGCCCTTACATCCAGCTCGAAAAGGATCTCGATTGAAGACCCGGCGCGACAATCAAAGTCCTGAACCGGATCGCATCCCGATGGCGGCGCCATGAGGCTGCAGGTTTCGACCCGGCTTGCCATCTTCGCGGTGCTCGAACTGGCCGCGCGCGAAGGCAGCCAGCTTTCGGTCGCCGAGATCGGCGAAAAATACGGCGTTTCCAGCCATCACCTTGCCAAGGTGATGCATGTGCTGGGCCGCGCCGGTCTCGTCCGCTCGGTCCGCGGTGCGGGAGGCGGCTATCAGTTCGCCGGAAATGCACGGCGAATGACGCTTCTCGACGTGGCACAGTTGTTCGAGGACCTGAATTCCGTCGAGCAGGGCGCCGCGGATGCGACGCGCGAGGAGCAGACATTGAGCGATGTTCTCGGCGAGATCGACGATATCGCGCGCGCCACGCTCGGATCGATCACGATCGCCACGATGCGCAAGCTGGTGGACCGTCGCGCCGCGGCCGGCAGCCGCAACGCGGAGGCAGGTTCCTCGCGCAGGAAGGGCGCGCCGCTGCGGCCGGTACGCTGACGCACAGGTGGTAATGCCAGCGCGAGGCATTTGCAGCTGGCGTGCATCGCAGCAAGAATATTTCGCTGGGCGGTTTGATCGGGATCAATGCAGCCCAATCGGTGAGCCGTCCCAATAAGCCGGGTTTGTCCGGAGACCTTGCAATGTCTTCAAAGCTGACAGCCGGCGATTTGCAGGTCATCAACCGCGTTGCGGTGTTCAGAGGGCTGAAGCCGGAGACGGTTCAGCACATCATCGCGCCGGCGACCGCCAGCATGCTGCGGCCGCACGAAACGATCATGCGGCAGGACGACCCGGCGACCGCGTTCTTCATCGTGATCGATGGCTGGCTGAAGATCTCCCGTAGCACCCAGGCCGGCGACGAAACCGTGATCGACATGATGCAGAAAGGCGACAGCTTTGCAGAGGCCGTCGCCTTCTCCGGAAACCGGTACATCGCGAGCGCGGAAGCGGTCAACATCGCGCGCGTCGCACGCATCCCCGCCGACCACCTGATCCGCTGCATCCGCCAGACCCCGGATATTGCGCTGGCAATGGTCGCATCGGTCTCGCAGCGCATGCATCATCTCGTGCAGCAGGTCGAGCAGCTCAAGGCGCAGAGCGGTGTGCAGAGGGTCGCCGAGTTTCTCGCCTCGCTGTCGCTGGCCGAGCACGGCCACTGCGCGCTGGCGTTGCCCTACGACAAGATCCTGATCGCGGGCAGGCTCGGCCTCACGCCGGAATCGCTGTCGCGTGCCTTCGCGAAGTTGAGGGGCGTGGGGGTGACCATCAATGCGTCTCAGGTCAACGTCAAGGATATTGAAGAGCTGCGCCGGATCGCGGCGGACGCCCGCAACGCGGTGCGGGGCACCTTGCGGCCGGTACGTTGAGGCGCAGATCGAACTTGGCGAACGGGGGTTTCCTGCAATGACGAACAGGGTTCTTCAACCCAAAGGCTGGCTGCCGCCGCTCGGTTATGCAAACGGCATCAGCGCGGCTGGGGGACGAATCGTGTTCGTGGCCGGGCAGATCGGCTGGAATGCCGAGCAGAAGTTCGAGAGCGAGGAGATCGCGCCGCAATTCAGGCAGGCGCTCGAGAATATTCTCGCCGTTCTGGCCGAAGAAGGCGGCAAGGCGGAGCACGTCTGCCGGATGACCGCATTCTGCATCGACAAGCCCGCCTATCTCGCAGCCCGGCGCGAACTCGGCCGCATCTGGAAATCGCTGATGGGAGACCATTATCCCGCGATGAGCATGATCTTCGTGGCCGACCTGCTCGACACGCCGGCAAAGATCGAGCTGGAAGCCACGGCGGTGATTCCCGCGCCATAGCGCGGGCGCGTGCTCCGCTCAGGCAGCGCCTGCGGTGCCAAGAGTTGTGATCAGGCGCCTCGCCAGTGCTGCGGCGGCGACGCGGCGGTAATTGGCCGACGTGATCGTGGTGCGCATCGGCTGGACCTGCTTCTGCACCAGCCGGTCCACCTCGTTCAGCAGCTTGTCGTCGATGCACCGCCCGGCGAAGGCTTCCGTGCCGGCGAGCAGGAACGGCCGCGAGTTCGTGCCGGTCAGCGCCAGCCGCAGCGATACGATGTCGGCGCCGGATGTTTCGAGCGCCACGGCCACGCCAGCGAGCGGGAAGTCGATGGCGGCGCGCGTGCGTATCTTTGCATAGGCCGACGCAGGCGGGTCCGGCGGCAGATGCACCGCCGTGACGAGTTCGCCATCGGCTAGGGCAAGATGGGCCTTGCCGTCTTCGACATAGAGCTGGCTAAGGAATATCCGGCGGGTTCCGCGCGTCCCTGAAATGTCGATTTCGGCGCCGAGGGCGAGCAGCGCCGGCGCCACATCGCCGCAGAAGGCGGCGTGGCAGCGCTGTCCCTGCGGGGCGACATGGCAGCTGTCGCCGCGGTTCTTCAGGCAATAGGCGTTGGCGCTTCGCCACCATTCGCTTTGATTGTAGTAGATGCAGCGGGTGTCGAGGCACAGATTGCCGCCGACCGTTCCCATGGTGCGATGGCCGGGGCCGGCAATCGCTGCGGCAGCCTGGGCGAGGGCGCGATAGCGCGCAACGATCACGTCGTTCTGGGCGAGGGCGGCAATCGTCACGCCGGCGCCGATCGTCACGCCATCATCGGTGATCCGGATCTCGGCCAGCTCGTCGATGCCGGAGAGGTCGACCAGATAGGTGGGATTGCCGATGCCGCGCCGCATGTTCACCAGGAGGTCGGTTCCGCCGGCAATGAAACGGCTGCCCGGATGATCGCGATAGGCAGCGACGGCCTCCGTGACGGTCCGGGGGGCGGCGAGACGAAACTGCGGAAGCGGAGCGCTCATGATGCAGCCTTCAGGGTGCGGGCGAGCCGCGCTTGCCGCCGGCGTTCGATCAGCGCGTCCATGATCCGGTCGGGCGTCGCGGGCAGTTCGTTCAGATCGATTCCGATGGCGTTGGCGATGGCGTTGACCAGTGCCGGCGGAAAGCCGGCCAGCGCGCCCTCGCTGGCTTCCTTGGCGCCCAGCGGCCCGTAGGGATCATGGCTCTCGACGATGTGGGTCTCGATCGGCGGAGAATCCATCGTGGTCGGCATCCGGTATTCGAGCATGCTGGCATGGGCCGGCAGGCCGTCGAGATAGCGGGTTTCCTCGCAGAGCGCCTGACCCATGCCCATCCAGACCGATCCCTGCATCTGTCCTTCGACCGCGAGCGGGTTGATGGCGCGGCCGCAGTCGAGCGCGACCCACACCTTGTCGACCGTCACCTGCGCGGTCACCTCGTCCACGCTGACTTCCACGACCTGGGCGGCGTAGCTGAACCCCATGGTGGAGCCGACGGCGCCGCCGCGGTGCTTGCCGCCCTGGGCCTCCGGCGGGCAGGTGAAGGCGCCCTTGACGGTGATCGCGCCTTCGTCGACCAGCGCCGCGGCCACGACTTCGGCAAACGGCAACGTCGACTGGTTGCCGACGCGAAACACCTCGTTGATGCACTCGACGTCCTCCGGGCGCGCTTCCAGCTTGCGTGCGGCGGTGGCGATGAGCAGCGCCTTCAGCCTGCGCGCCGCATCGATTGCCGCATTGCCCACCATGAAGGTGATGCGCGAGGAGTAGGCGCCGTTGTCCTTCGGCGTAATGGCGGTGTCGGCGGCGATCACGCGGAGGCGGTCGAGCGAAATGTCCAGGGTCTCGGCGACGGCGATCGCGACCATGGTGGAGGAGCCTTGCCCGATATCGGCGGCGCCGGTGAGCGCCGTTATCCCGCCATCGAAGTCGAGCTTGAGATTGACCACCGCGTGCGGCTCGCCGGTGAA
The DNA here is from genome assembly GCF_016219575.1 of Bradyrhizobium sp. Classification (GTDB taxonomy): domain Bacteria; phylum Pseudomonadota; class Alphaproteobacteria; order Rhizobiales; family Xanthobacteraceae; genus Bradyrhizobium. The sequence goes on from NZ_JACRMG010000020.1 coordinate 112,186, forward strand.
ATGAATCGGCTTGGCTGCGCCGCTGACATAGTGGGAACAGGCCATTCCCAGGCCCTTGCCGGGAGCCATCCGGCCGATGCGCTCTTTCCACCGGCTGGCGCGCTCGACGCGGTCGAGGCATTCGGCCAGTCCGTAGCTGTTGATCATCAGGTCGTTCGCCGTGCGGGTGGGCGCATGCAGCAGGTTGGCACGGCGCACGGCGAAGGGATCGAGGCCAAGCTCGCGCGCCATGCGATCGACCAGGCATTCGAAGGCGTGCCTGGTATCGACCGAACCGTGCCCGCGCATGGCGCCGCAGGGCGGCAGGTTGGTGTAGACGCGGTAGCCTTCATATTTGACGGCCGGGATGTCGTAGATGCCGTGCAACAGCGAGCCGGCATAGAGAATGGTGATGACGCCGTAGCCGGCGTAGGCGCCGCCCCGCTGCACGACCTGCAATTCGCAGGCGGTCATGCGGCCTGTCCTGCTCATGCCGAGCTTGAGGCGGATGTCGGTGTGGGGGCGAGCGCGGTGGGTGATGAACGTCTCTTCGCGGCTGAGCTCCATGAATACCTTGCCGGCGGCGGCACGGGCGAGCAGCGCGGTCACGATCTCGAAGTTCAGCGCTTCGACGCGCGCGCCGAAGCCGCCGCCGATGAACGGCTTGATCACCCGGATTTGCGCAGTCTCCATGCCGAGGCATCGCGCCAGCATCAGGTGCAGGTAGTAGCCGACCTGGGAGACGGTCTGCACGGTGAGGCGGCCGGTGAGCGGATCGAATTCGGCCAGACTCGCATGCGGCTCGATTTGCGCATGATTGATCTCGGCGCAGCAGAAGCTTTCCTCGCGCACCAGATCGGCCGCGGCAAAGCCGAGCTCGACCTCGCCGAACTGATGGTGGACGTCGCGTTCGACATTGCCGGGCTTGTTGTCGTGCAGCAGGATCGCGTCTGGCGCCCGCGCGTCTTCGGACGTGTAGTAGGCGGGCAGCTCCGCGATCTTCAGTTCGATCAACCCGAGAGCGCGCTCGGCCGTCTCAGCATCGATGGCCGCAACCGCCGCCACCGGCTCGCCGCGATAGCGGACGCGGCCGCGGGCCAGCGGATATTCGTTCATCGCGATCGGAAGCACGCCGTAGGTGTAGGCGCAGTCGTCGCCGGTAATGACCGCCACCACGCCATCGAGGGCGCGTGCCTTGGAGACGTCGAGCACGACGATGTCGCCGTGACTAGCCGGGCTGCGCAGGATGCGTCCGACGAGGGCATCGGCATGGTCGAGGTCGGCGGTGTAGCGCGCGCGCCCCGTGACCTTCTCGACACCGTCGATCAGGGGGACGGGGCGGCGAAGCTGCCGGATGCTGGCGCCGGAATCAGCGGTCATGGACTGTCTCCGTGGCCGCCTTCACGGACTCGATGATCTTCACATAGCCCGTGCACCGGCAGAGATTGCCGGACAGGGCGGCGCGTATTTCGTCATCGGTCGGCTGCGGATTGTGGCGCAGCAGCGCTTCGGCCGCCATGATCATGCCCGGCGTGCAGAAGCCGCATTGCGCGCCCAGTTTCTCGTGAAACGCACGCTGCAGCCTGCCGAGGCGGCCCTGCGTTGCCAAGGCCTCGATTGTCTCGACACTCCGTCCCTCGCAGCGTACCGCAAGCGTGATGCAGGAAGGCACCGCCTCGCCGTCCACCAGGACGGTGCACGCGCCGCACTCGCCGCCGTCACAACCGGTTTTCGTGCCGGTGAGATGCGCGACCTCGCGCAGATAGTCGACCAGCAATGCCGTTTCGCTCACGGCGTCTTCGCGCCAGCGGCCGTTCACTCTCAGTCTCAGCAGGCGCTTCTTTGCTTCCGGGCCCGGTGCATGCATCTTGGGACGACCTCTGATCGAGAAGACGAGGCTGCGCCCTCCGGCATCATCCTTCCATGACAAAAATCAAGGCCATGCATCGCGTTGGCGCGTGCCGGACATTCGGCCTGACAGAAGTCAAGGATCGGCTTGCGCCCAGCCGGTAAGTGTGAGCGACGATAAACGCTCGGGCGACGCTCATGACAGCGCTTCGCGATTACAATGCCGCGGTTGATTTCGTGGATCGTCACGTTGCCGAAGGGCGCGGCGACAAGATCGCCTTTATCGATCCTTCCCGCAATCTCACCTATGGCGAACTGCGCGATGCGGCGGCGCGTATCGGCCCGATGCTGGCGCGCATGGGGGTCGAGCCGGAAAGCCGGATTGCGCTGGTCCTGCTCGACACCGTCGACTTTCCCATCCTGTTCTGGGGCGCGATCCGCGCCGGCGTGATCCCGGTTCTGGTCAACACGCGCCTGACGGTCGACCAGTATCGCTACCTCTTCGAGGACTCGCGAACCAAGGCCGTGTTTGTCTCGCCGGCGCTGCTGCCGGACGTCCAGGAAGCGGCCAGGGACCTGCCGGGCCTGAAGGGAATTGTCGTCGTCGGTGGCGGCCCGGATTCGTTGCCGCGGCTGGACTCGCTGCTGGCTGCCGAGAACGAGGGCTCGGCGCCGGCAAGGACGGTGGCCGACGAAGTCGCCTACTGGCTCTATTCATCCGGCACGACCGGAATGCCCAAGGGCGTCATGCATGTGCACTCCAGCCCGAGGATCATGGCGCAGAGTGCGGGGCAGCGGCGCATCGGCTACCGCGAAGACGACGTGGTGTTCTCCGCCGCCAAGCTGTTCTTCGCCTACGGTCTCGGCAACGCCATGATCTGCCCGATGTGGGTGGGAGCAACTTCGGTCTTCTATCCCGAGCGGCCGACGCCGCAAACCGTGCTCGAGATGCTGCGCGGCTATCAGCCGACGCTGTTCTTTGCGGTGCCGACGCTTTACACCGCCATGCTTGCCGATCCTGAATGCAGGCCGGAAAACATGTCCAGCCGGCTGCGGCTCTGCTTTTCAGCCGGGGAGGCGCTGCCTTCGCATGTCGGCATGGCCTGGAAGCAGCGGTTCGGCCTCGACATCGTCAATGGCGTCGGTTCGACCGAGCTGGGCCATCTGTTTCTGACGAACCTTCCCGGCGCCGTCGAGTACGGGACATCCGGCGTGCCGGTCGACGGCTTCAAGCTCAGGCTTGTTGATGAAAACGCGCAGGACGTCGGCGACAACGAGATCGGGGAGCTTCTCGTCAAGGGCGAGTCGGCGGCGGCGGGCTACTGGAACCAGCGCGAGAAATCGCGTCGTACCTTTCTCGGCGAGTGGACCCGCACGGGCGACAAGTACACGCGGCGGCCGGACGGGGTCTACACTTACTGCGGCCGCACCGACGACATGTTCAAGGTGAGCGGGATCTGGGTGTCTCCGTTCGAGATCGAGGAGGCCCTGATAGCCCATCCCGAAGTGCTCGAAGCCGCGGTCGTGCCGGCCGAGGATGACAACGGCCTGATCAAGCCGAAGGCCTTCATCGTGCTCAGGGACTGCGCGGACAAGGAGGTCGGCCGGGCGCTCTATGAGGAACTCAAGGTGCATGTGAAGCGCGCCATTGGTCCGTGGAAATATCCGCGGTGGATTGAATTCGTCGACAGCCTGCCGAAGACCGCGACCGGAAAGATCCAGCGCTTCATGCTTCGCGACCACGGCGTCGCCAACGGCGGAGATCACTGAAGTCGCGGAGTGCGCGCGACTTGCCGTTGACTTCAGTCAAGACCGTGCCGCGATTGCCCTTGTATCCTTCTCTTAATGACCGCCGCTTGCCGCTGATCGATGCCGGCAAACTCGTATTGAGGAGAATGGTCATGATCCTTGTGCAGTGGAGGGACGACTACAGTGTCGGAGCCAGGTCGGTCGATGATGAGCACAAGGCGCTCATCGGCCGGATCAACCGGCTTTACGATCAACTGATGGTCGAGGACGATCCTCTCGCGGTTTCGACCTTCTTCGAGAGCCTCATCAAGGCGATCACGGAACACTTCCTGCGCGAAGAGCGGTTCATGCGCGAGCGCGGCTACGATCAACTGCCGCAACACCGGGAGGACTACGAGCGGCTGCTCGATGAGATCGAGGCCTTGACCGACGAGTTCGATCGCAACGAGGAGGCGGGCCGGGAGGATCTTGCGATGCGGATCGACGGCTGGCTCTCGGATCATTTCGAAACTCATGATGCCCGCCTCGAAGAGGTGTTCGACCGGCGCAAGAACTGAGCGGAAGCGATGGCCGCGGCGATGTTCCAGACTTGCGTGGCCGGGCAGATCGCGACACTGACCATGAGTTCGCCGCCGGTCAATGCGCTCAGCGAGGCTTGGCTCTCGGGGCTTGCGCGCGAGATTGCGGCACTCGAGGCGCGCCAGGACTGGAAAGTTTTGCATCTGCGTTCCGGCCAGAAGGTGTTTTGTGCCGGCGCCGATCTCAAGGAGATGCGCGCGCGGTTCGACGCCGCCGACGGTCCCGACCGCACCTACGCTTATGTTGCCTCGATCCAGCGGCTGTATGCGCGAATTGAAGCGTTGCCGCAGGTGACGCTGGCGGAAATCGGCGGCGCCGCGCTCGGTGGCGGCTTCGAGCTTGCGCTGGCCTGTGACCTGCGCATCGCGGCCGTTGAAGCGAAGCTCGGTCTGCCCGAGGTGAATCTCGGTCTCATTCCCGGCGGCGGCGGCACCCAGCGGTTGACCCGGCTGGTCGGCCGCGGTCTGGCCGGCCGGCTCATTCTCGGCGCGGAAGCGGTCGACGGCGCCACGGCAGAGCGGCTCGGCCTCGTGCAATGGGCCTGTCCTCGCGCCGAACTCGCCGCTCGCGCGGAAGCAATCGCCGCTCGCATCGCCGCCTTGCCGGCGGCCGCGCTTGCCGCGGCCAAGCGCTGCGTGGCGTCGGCAGCCACGCCCGGCCGCGGCGGTTATGGCGACGAAATTGAATTCACACGCGACCTTCAGACCAACGCCGAGACGCGGGAGCGCATCAGCGCCTTCATCGCCGGAGCGCGGGCATGACCAATAGCAGGAGGAAGACGACATGGAATTCGAGGGCAAGATCGCGCTGGTGACCGGCGGCGCGTCCGGGATCGGCAAGGCGACCGTGATGGAGCTGGCACGCAACGGGGCGCGGGTGATCTGCGCCGACATCAACGAGACCGCGGGCCGGGCGCTGGCCGAGGAGGCGCGGCGCTGCAATCTCGACGTCGAATATGAACCGATCGACCTGACCGACAGCGCATCGGTGCGCCGCTGCGCCGCCGTCGTCACCGCGCGCCATCCCAGGATCGACATCCTGGTCAACGCCGCCGGCTTCAGCGCTTTCCATCCCTTCCTGGAAACGCCGCCCGAATATTTCGACAAGGTGATCGCCGGCAACCTGACCGGATCGCTGCACCTGACGCAGGCGCTGCTGCCCTCGATTATCGCCGCCGGCAACGGCCACATCGTCAACGTGGCGAGCGACGCCGGCCGAGTCGGCTCGACCGGCGAGACTGCCTATGCGGCGGCCAAGGGCGGCATGATCGCCTTCACCAAGTCGCTTGCCCGCGAAGTGGCGCGGCAGGGGGTTTGCGTCAACTGCGTGTGTCCGGGACCGACCGACACGCCGCTGCTCGACACCCGCTCCGACAAGCTGAAGGACGCCTTCGTCAGGGCGATCGCCTTCCGCCGGCTCGGCAAGCCGCAGGAGATCGCCGACGCCATCGTGTTCTTCGCCGGAGCGAAATCGAGCTACGTCACCGCGCAGGTGCTGAGCGTCAGCGGCGGTCTCACCTTCGCCGGCTGAGCGCGCCACCGCGCAATCGGCCGCTCCCAGCAACGAGGATTCTCAACATGACGGCAACTACCCTTCGCTTCAACCCGACCCGGGTCGATTTCTCGAACTTCACGCCGCGGCACTTCCAGTGGCGCCGCGACGGCAAGGTCGCGACCATCACGCTGAACCGGCCGGAGCGCAAGAATCCGCTGACGCTGGAGTCCTACGCTGAGCTGCGCGACACTTTTCGCGACCTGGTCTATTGCAGCGACATCGCCAACGTCGTCATCACCGGCGCCGGCGGCAATTTCTGCTCCGGCGGCGACGTGCACGAGATCATCGGTCCGCTGGTCGAGATGCAGCGCAAGGACGACATGGCGGGACTGCTCGCCTTCACCCGCATGACCGGTGATCTGGTCAAGGCAATGCGGGGCTGCCCGCAGCCGATCGTCGCCGCGATCGACGGCATCTGCGCCGGCGCCGGCGCGATCCTGGCGATGGCCTCGGACCTGCGCTTCGGCACGGCGCGCAGCAAGGTCGCGTTCCTGTTCGTCCGCGTCGGCCTTGCCGGCGCCGACATGGGCGCCTGCAACATGCTTCCGCGCATCATCGGTTCGGGTCGCGCCGCCGAACTCCTGTATACCGGCCGGGCGATGGACGGCGCTGAGGCCGAGCGCTGGGGTTTCTACAACAAGCTCTGCGAGCCCGACGCCGTGCTGGCGGACGCGCAGGCGATGGCAAAGACGCTGGCCGACGGTCCGACCTTTGCGAATGCCATGACCAAGAAGTGCATCCACCAGGAATGGAACATGGGCATCGACGAGTCCATCGAGGCCGAGGCCCAGGCCCAGGCGATCTGCATGCAGACCAGGGACTACGAACGCGCCTACGAGGCGTTCGTGGCAAAGCAGAAGCCAGTATTCCAGGGCAATTGAGCGGACGATGCTCCAGATCAAGTCCGGACTCCCCGGGATGCGCTAGACAGGGCGCGTGCCGGCGGGGGATGAGTCCTTGGTCCGTGCACGATCCTTGTTCGGGGTGATCGAGATGGCCAAACTGGAAATAGAAGGCATCGAGGCAGCGATCGGGGCTGCCTTCGAGCGAATGATCCCGTTCAATCGCGTGCTCGGTCTGCAGATCGAATCGCTCGATACCGAGGCGCCGAAACTGAAATTCGACATGCGGCCGGAGCTGGTGGGCAATCCGGTCCGCCAGATCCTGCATGGCGGCGTGATCTCGGCGACCCTCGACGTGGTCGGCGGCCTCGCCATTGCGCTCGCCTCGCTTGCCGCCAAACCGGAATTGCTGACCGTGACGCAATTCCCAAACATCGGCACCATCGATTTGCGCGTCGACTATCTGCGGCCGGGTCGCGGCAAGCATTTCGTGGCCACCGGCCGGGTGGTCAGGCTGGGCGGCCGCGTGGCGGTGGTCCATATGGACCTCGTCAACGATACCGGCGAGCAGATCGCGACCGGCTCGGCGGCCTATATCGTCGATTGAAGTAGAGCGGGCCGGGTCATCCCGCCTGCAACGCGCGGCTTCGCGGCGTATCGGACACCGTCCGGCTGCCGGCATCCAGGCTCTTGAGCCTGTCGATTTCCGCCTCAAGCGCCGCGCCGTCCTCGTCCTTGCCGGCTGCCGCGATCAGGCCCCGCAGCTGCATCGCCGCCGACGGATGATGCAGCCTGTCCGACATGAACGTGCAGATCGCCTGATATTTGGCGTGCCCGTGCTTGTTGGTGTCGCCGTATCCCTTGACGAGATTGCGCAGGCGGGCAAAGGCGATCGCAAGCGGGGCGTCGATGCCGGCTGCCCGGCGGACGCTCTCCAGCCATTCGCCGATGAAATGCATCTCGCGCGCATGGCGCAGCGAGCCGCGCCGCAACGGCTTGAGCGAGGCCACGCAATAAAGCAGCAGAAAGCCGCGCAGGGAGGTCGTGCGCACCATGCGTCCGCGCGACGTCAACCGGTTCAGCAGCGCCTTGACGGACCTGTTGCGCAGTATCCAGCGTCCGGTCGAGGCCGGCATGGTATCGGCGATCTCTTCGGTGCGGGGATGCATGAATTCGACGATCTCGACCACCTGGCCGGGATCGGCGCCGACTTCGGCGCGAACGCGGTCGAACCGGGCGCGCCGGATCTTCAGCTCGGCGACCCGTATGGTGTCCTCATATGTCATTCCCAGCGCGAGCTGACGCGCGAGCTCCGAAAGCAGTTGCTGCCCGGCATGTCCCATGGAGCTTGCGAGCGCCACAAACGGCGTGAGCCGCTCGACATATTCCCGTGCATAGGCCTTGTCCTGGTACTCCGCGGTGCGAGCGATGCCCATCGCGGTCAGCGCGCGTGCTTCGCCATCGAGGCCGGTCGGCAGAATTGCATCAGGCCCGCCGGCCGCCGGTTGATCTGATCCCTTGCCCGCAGCCGTCGGCGTGCCCGTGGGCCGCTCGGCGGCAGCAAAGGCCGCGGCGAATGCCGCTAGGCTCGCACTGACGCCGACGCCGTCGCTGCGGATGGCCGCTTCACAGGCCTCGCGCCCGAACGGCAGCGCCTGCGATCCGGCGATGGCGCCGAACAGCGCCGCGCTGATCACGCTTCGGTTTGCTTCCGCCAGCCGCGCCATGTCGAAACCAGTGAGTTTTCGGGCGGCGGCTTCGCAAGCCCCGATGATGGCGTCCGCATCGACGCGACCGTCCTCCAGCGCGGTCCTTTCGGTCATCGAGTAGACGCGATGCGTCGACGTCACCAGATGGGTGCGGTCCGGTGTGACCAGACCGCGCTGGATCGCGCGGCCGGCTTCCATCAGTTCGGATGCGACGACCAGGTCGACATCGCCCGGCATCGGCATCAGGCCGAGCACCGGCATCCGTCCGTCGCCGGGCAGGGCACTCTTCGGGAACAGTTCGAGATAATAGATCGTGGCGCCGGTCCGTTGCGACACGCCCGGGACCGACGTCGTCTGGGCAAGGTAGCCGCTGCTCTCGCCAACCTTCACCAGCCAGTCGGCCAGCACGCCGCCGCCTTCGCCGCCCATGGCGAGGATCGCGATATTGATCGATCTGGCGGCATTCATGCGCGCACTCCTGCCTCGCTCGCCCTGTCCAGCCGCCGCTGCAGGGCGGATATCACGACATTCCGCAGCCAGGCCCGCGCGCGATCCCACCGCGATGGATTGCTGACGATCGAGACGCGATAGAAGGACGGGCACAGCACCGCAGCATGCGCGACCTCGCCGCAAAGCCCGCAGCCGACGCAGGACTGCAGGACCTTGGTCACCGGCTCCCGCCGCAGCGGATCCGGATTCGGCGCGATGGTCAGCGAAGGACAGCCGGACAGGCGAATGCAGGAATGATCGCCCGTGCAGGTGTCGGGATCGACGCCGAAGCGTTCCTGCACCGTGCGCAGGCCCGCCTTGATCTGCTTCTGCAGCAGCGGCCGCTCGCGGCGCTGCCGGTTCAGCATGCATTCGGAACGGGCGACGATGACCTTGGGGCCGCGGGTCGCGGTCAGCAATGCCTCCTTCAGCGTGTCGCGCATCTGCCTCACGTCGTAGGTGCGCGAGATCGTGCGAACCCAGCCGACGCCGACGCCTCTCACGGCGCGCTCGATCGTGTTCCGCGTCGTGCGCTGGCGATTGTCCGCCTCCGAGGACATGATGTCCTGGCCGCCGGTCGCCGCCGAATAGCCGTTGTCGATGATGATCTGGACGCCGTCGTTCTTGTTGAACACGGAATTGCCGATCGAGGAGACCAGCCCGTTGTGCCAGAAACCGCCGTCGCCCAGGATCGCGATCGCGCGCTTGCCTTCGGCCGAGCCCATTGCGGCCGCGCCGGCGCCGCCGAGGCCGTAGCCCATCACGGTATTGCCGATCTCGAACGGCGGGAACGTCGAGAACAGATGGCAGCCGATGTCGCAGCTGATGTGATGTTGACCGAGCTCGCGCTCGGCGAGCTTGATGGCGGCGAAGATGGGTCGCTCCGGACATCCCGTGCAGAACGAGGGAGGTCGCCCCTGCACATGCGGCGCGACCAGCGACAGCGCGGTCTCCATCTTGCCATTGGCCGTCGCCGGCCCGGAGGCCGGCAGCAGGTCGGGACGATAGCTGCCGAGAAAGCGCACGAGCCCGGCCTTGACAACGGCGCCGGTATACTCGCCCGCCAGCGGCAGCATGCCCTTGCCTTCGAGTATCGTCGGCGCGGAGGCGCGACGCAGGATCGTGTTGATCGAATGCTCGATGAATTCCGGTTGGCCTTCCTCGACCAGGAGAATCGCGCGCTTGCCGTTGCAGAACGCGACGACCTCCGAATCCACCAGCGGATAGGTGACGTTCAGGACGTAGACCGGCACGCGGGTCTCGCCGAAGGCGTCGGCAAGTCCGATGGTCTGCAGCGCGCGCATCACGGTGTTGTAGAGCCCGCCCTGCACGACGATGCCGATGTCACGGGCCTCGCCGTCGAAGATTTCGTTCAATTTGTGGTCTTCGATGAACCTGACGGCCGCGGGCCAGCGCTGTTCGACCTTCTCCTTCTCGTGCTGATAGCTTGCGGGCGGCAGAATGATGCGGTCGGCGGCGCGCCGCGGCGAGGTGCGTGCATCCTGCAAGGTGAAGGCCGGCTGCACATTGTCCCTGGCCGTGAAAGCGCCGTAGACGTGGCACGCGCGAATGCGCAGCTCCAGCATGACGGGCGTGTGCGACGCCTCGGACAGGGCAAAGCCGGTTTCGACGGCTCGCACGATCGAGGGCAGGTTCGGGCGGGGATCGAGCAGCCAGATCTGCGATTTCATCGCGAAAGCATGGCTGCGCTCCTGCATGATCGAGGAGCCCTCGCCGTAATCCTCGCCTAGGATGATCAGCGCGCCGCCGGTCACGCCGCTGGACGACAGGTTGGCGAGTGCGTCGGAGGCGACGTTGACGCCGACGACTCCCTTGAACGTGATGGCGCCGCGCAGCGGATAGTTGACCGATGCCGCCAGCGTAGCGGCGGCCGTCGCCTCATTGGCGCTCATCTCGAAGCGGATACCGAGCTCGTCGAGGATGTCCTGCGCGTCCGACAGGACGTCGACGAGATGCGAGATCGGCGCGCCCTGGTAACCCGCGACGTAGTTGACGCCCGATTGCAGCAGCGCCTTGGTGACGGCCAGGATGCCTTCGCCCCGAAATTCCTGCCCGGCGCCGAGGCGCAGCAGCTCCACTTCCTTCTTGAACGAGCGCTCCGCCATGACCATTGCCTCTCGCCGCCGCTGCCGGCGCCGCGTTCCAAGCAGACGCATTTGAGACCAAAATTTGCCGCCGATACTTGACCGAAGTCATCCCGGCCGCCGCCGCGGCCGATAGGGTGGCGCAAGGCGAACGCGGCATCGGCGGACCTCGCCGTGTCGCGCTTGCCGGTCGGAAGCTCCGTTGGGCCGGACCTTCCGATCAATTCCTCGGGTACGGGACCTGCCATTCCAGCCTTGGCCTGGAGTGGCAGGTCGCGAGCCATGTGTACGATGCGATTCGCCTCTCCTCCGCGCGACCGCATTCGGTCAGAGCCCGTTCTGCTCGCACTGCAAGATGAACTCGCTGCCGCAGGCGGGATGCCGGGCAGGCGCTGGCGGATGGCGTTCAACTCGCGTAGGCTCCCGCGCAGGCGGGCTCGTCGCTTGCCTGCAATTTCTTGAGGGGAGAAACGACCAACAACAGGGAGGAATGACCGATGAGATACGCTTGGCTTGCAGGAGCGGCCTTGGCTGTGGCGATCGCCGCCACCTCGGGGTTCGCGGACAGCGCACACGCGCAACAGGCGCGAACGCTGAAGGTCCAGTCGGCGGTGCCTCCGTCGTCCACGGCGCAGGATGCCTTGAAGTTCTTCGCCGAGCGGGTCGACAAGTTGACGGCGGGCCAGCTCAAGATCGAGGCGCTGCCGGGCGGCGCGATCGTTCCGCCGTTCGAGATTCTCGACGCAGCGCACAAGAAGGTCATCGACGGTGCCTGGGGCATCTCCTACTGGTGGTTCGGCAAGAACAAGGCTGCGACCCTGTTCGCCAATACGCCCGCCGGCATCGCCGGCATGGATCCGGTCGACTTCATCGGCTGGGTGTACGAGGGCGGCGGCCTCGATCTGTGGAACGAGTTCTACCAGAAGGAGCTCAAGCTCAACCTCGTCGCATTCCCCAGCATGCCGCCGAGCCCGCAGGCGCTCGGCTGGTTCAAGCGCCCGATCAAGGACCTCGGCGACTTCAGGGGCATGAAGTGCCGCCAGACCGGCATCGTCGCCGAGCTCTATTCCAAGATGGGCATGGCTGTCGTCAACATGCCCGGCGGCGAAATCCTCCCCGCGGCCGAGCGCGGCACCATCGACTGTGCCGAGTGGGTCGGCGGCATCGAGGATTATCGGCTCGGGCTGCACACGGTGTGGAAGTATCACTACACGCCCGGCATGCACGAGAGCGCCTCGGTGGCGGAAATGGCCTTCAACAAGGAGGTGTGGGACAGCCTGCCGGACCAGAACAGGGAAGCCATCAGGTCGGCATTGTCGGAAACCTTCCTGCGCTGGTGGGCGAGCTATCAGCGGCAGAACGCGGATGCGATTGCCGAATTCGCCGAGAAGCACAATGTGAAGCTCCTGACCACGCCGCCCGAGATCAACCAGGCCTTCCTCAAGACCTGGGATGAATTCGCGGCCGCCGAGGCGGCGAAGAATCCCTTCTTCAAGAAGGTCTACGAATCCCAGCGGGCCTATGCCGCCAAGGTGGTGCCGGCCAAGCGCTTCATGTTCCCGCCCTACGCTTTCCAGGCGGACTATTACTGGCCGCCCAAGGAAGGCAAGTAGCAGCCGGGCAATGCCGGATCGAAGGGCGGCGGCAACGCCGCCCCTTTTTTCGAGAGGCGGCATCGGAATTCACCTCTCCCCGCCCTTTTGCGGGGAGAGGTCGACGCCGGAGCGCAGCGAAGGCGGCGGGTGAGGGGCAAGCCGAGAAGCTTGCCGCACAACATCGCTTACCGAATCTTTGGCTCAAAAAATTCGAGTCGGAAGGATTGTTGTCGCGGAGCCGCCGCGCCAGGCCCCTCACCCAGATTGCATTTCATGCCAATCCGACCTCTCCCCGCAAAGAGCGGGGAGAGGTGCTCCGAGCTGCCTCCTGCGATCCAACCAAAAGCCATCGCGCTACCGCACCATGTGCGGCAGCCACAGCGCGATCTGCGGCCACACCAGCAGCATGATAAGGGCGATGACCTGGATCACCATGTAGTCGGCCATGCCCTTGTAGATCGTCGAGAGACTCCAGCTCGGCACGACGTTGCGCAGATAGTAGGCGGACATGGCCACCGGTGGACTCAAATAGGCGGTCTGCATGTTGACGGCGGTCAGCGCGCCGAACCAGATCAGGAGGTCGAGCTTGCCGAGGCCGAGCTGGAGCTTTTCCACCACCGGCAGCGCGATCGGCAGGAACACCAGGATGATCACCGGCCATTCGAACGGCCATCCCAGCACGAAGAAGATCGCCATGATGAGGGCGAGCTTCCACCAGTCGCCCAGGGGGACCGCGAGCAGATAGCTGGTGATCAGGTTGGCCGAGCCGAGCTTGGTGAAGACGGCGCCGAACACGGTCGAGGCCACCGCCAGGAACAGCACCATGGCCGACGTCACCATGGTGCCGATGCCGGCGTTCTTCAGCGACTGCACGCTGAGCCGGCCGTACACCAGCGCCAGGACGCCGGCGCCGAACGCCCCGCAGGAGGCGGCCTCGGTTGGCGTCGCGAGCCCCCCGACAATGGTGCCGAGCGTGAAGCCGATCAGCGCGCTCAGCGGTGCGATGCCCAGCACCACGGCGCGGAAATAGGCGTTCTGGACATAGGCCCACGCCGCCAGCAGCGCCGGCAGCAGCGCCGTGACCGACAGATTGACGCGGCCGACCGGCACCGGCAGCGACGGGACACCGGCAAGTCCGAACACGAAGTCGGCAAGCAGATAGACCATGGCCATGAGACAGAACAGCGCCAGGACCAGCACCGGAAATCCGACCTTCTCGGTGGTCATCTCCTGGTAGGCCGTCTCGCGCTCCTCCATCGTCATGGCCGGGCCGAGCTTGGGGTTCACGAAGCTTCGCACCAGCGTGTAGGCGATGTAACAGCCGGCGAGCAGGAAGCCGGGGCCGAACGCGGCCGAGTAGAGCAGATTGACGGGAACGCCCATCACCGGGCCCATCACCACCAGCATGACGCTGGGCGGAATGAGAATCCCGAGCGTGCCGCCGGCCGCGATCGCGCCGGAAGACAGCCGGGCGTCGTAGCCGCTCTTGATCATCATTGGAGCTGCCATGATGCCGAGCACCGTGACGGCCGCGCCGACAATGCCCGTTGCCATGGCGAAGATGGTCGCCGTCAGGATGACGGCCAGGTAGAGCGAACCGCGCACCGGTGCGAGCAGGCTGCGCATGGCGCCGAACAGGCGCTCCATCAGTCCGGCCTGCTCGGTCATGTAGCCCATGAAGATGAACAGCGGCACGGCCGGAAAGATCTCGTCCTTCATCGTGCCCCAGATCTGCAAATAGCTGAGGTTGAAGGTCTGCTCCCAGCCCAGTCCCAGGCCGCCGAACAGGATGGCGAGGAACAGCAGCGTGAAGGAGATCGGGAATCCGATGAAGATGACGGCGACCATGCCGACGAGCATGATGAGGCCGAGAAGCTCCGATTGGCTCATGTTCAGACCTCGATCTTCTCGTGCCTGGTCAGGAACTCGCCGGTGCGCCACGCCCACAGGCTCTTCATCAATTCGGAGATGCCCTGCAGGCCCAGCATGAAGGCGGTGAGCGGGATGACCCCGCGCAGCGGCCACAATATCGGCGTCCAGGCGCCGGAGCTCGAGCGCTCGTCGATCGAGACCGAGTAGAAGAAGTCGTCGATGGAAATGTAGAACAGCACGGCCATCGTCGGCAGGAAGAACAGGATGAAGGCGAGGCTGTCGATCATGCCCTTGGTGCGGTCGGAAAACCCTTCCCACAGCATGTCGGTACGCACATGCGCTCCCTTGAGCAGCGCCAGCGCCGATCCCAGCATGAACAGCGCCGCATACGACATGGTCGTCACGTCGAGCGCCCAGATGGTGGGGCTCTTGAGGAAGTAGCGGGCGAAGACCTCGTAGACGTTGGCGAACACCAGCGGAATGATGAAGAGCACGAACAGGTGGCCGGTCCAGGTCGTGAACCTGTCGATGATGCGGATGACAGCCAGAAAGGACTGCGGCGGCAACGGTCTGGGCCTCGCCGCAGGCTCGTCTTGCGATTCCATCGCTGCTCCTCCCTCGTACTGTCACGCACGTGGTTGCGCTCTGTCCGCTCGGTTCTTCTTGACGAGGGCGCCGGGCTTACCGAACTGCCCCCTTTGCCGGCTTGCGTGGCATTGTTGATCGCTGGCGCCGCCTTGGCAAGGCTGACCGGTTTCACCCGGGACGAAGCCGCGGCGAGCCCGGGCTCACGCGTGCAGTGCGCCATTGCGGCATAGCCTGACGTGGCGGGGACCGCGCCGGTTGATGGCGGCGCGATCCCGCGGCAGTATCGCCGATCGAGGAGAACGTCCGATGGTCTTTTTGCGTCGCTTCGTCATTGCTTGCTGCGCCGCCGTCCTGTTCGCTCCCGCCGCCGCGGCGCAGGATTATCCCGCCCGTCCGGTCAAGATCGTGGTGCCGTATCCGGCCGGCGGCTCCAACGACATCATCGCCCGCATCGTGGCGCAGAAGCTCGGCGAGCGCAGCGGGCTGAATTTTCTGGTCGAGAATCGCGGCGGCGCCGGCGGCAATGTCGGCGCGGAAGCCGTCGCGGGCAGCGAGCCCGACGGCTACACGCTGCTGCTGACGGCGCCGCCGCCGCTTACGATCAATGCCGCGCTGTACAAGAACCTGCCGTTCGACCCCTCGAAGGCCTTTGCGCCGGTGGCGCTGATCGCCTCGGTGCCGATCGTGCTGGCGGTGCATCCCTCGCTCGGTGCAAAGGACGTCAAGGAGCTGGTTGCGCTCGCCAGGGCAAAGCCGGGCACGATCAATTTCGGCTCGTCGGGCATCGGCACGACCAATCATCTCGCCGGGGAACTGCTCAAGACGAAGACCGGCATCGACATCGTGCACGTCCCCTACAAGGGCGCCGCGCCCGCGATGAACGACCTGCTCGCCGGCCATATTCCGATGATGTTCGACAACATCCCGGCCGTGCTGCCGCAGGTGCAGGGAAAGTCGATCAACGCCATCGCGGTGGCAGGCGCGAGCCGCGCCAGCGCACTGCCCGACGTGCCGACCGTCGCCGAGCAGGGCGTCGCGGGCTTTGAAGCTTCCGCCTGGTTCGGCCTGGTCGCACCCGCCAAGACGCCGGCGCCCGTGCTTGCCAAACTGCAGGCCGAGGTCGCCGCCGTCCTGCAACTACCCGACGTGAAGAAGCGCTTCGTCGAGTTGGGCGCCGAGCCCGGCACGGTGTCGGGCGAGGCCTTTGCAAAATTCCTCGCCGAGGAAACCGTGAAGTGGGGCGGCATCATCCGCGCTTCCGGCGCGACGGCGAACTAGGGCGGCCGACCCTGTCACCGCGCGACAACAAGGGAAGTTTCAAGTGAAAGCCGTCTACACCGAACTCCATCGCTCCCACGATCCGCAATTCTTCCTCATCCGCGGCGTGGTCAGGCGCACGACCGAGCAGCCCGAGCGCGCCGACCGCCTGCTCGCCGGGCTCGCGGCGGGCAGGCACCAGCTGGTCGCGCCCGTCGTGTTCGGGCAGGGGCCGCGGACGCGCGTGCACAGTCCCGAATATCTGGATTTTCTCGAAACCGCCTGGGACGCCTGGTCGGCGCTCGGCGATGCCGGGCCCGAGATGGTCGCCAACGTGCATCCGGTGCGTCATGCCGCGACATACCCCACGCACATCGTCGGCCGGCTGGGCTGGCACACCGCCGACACCGGCTGTCCGATCGGGCCGGGCACCTGGGCCGCCGCCTGCGCCGCCACCGACGTCGCGGCCACGGCGGCGCAGATGGTGATGGACGGCGAGGAGGCCGTCTACGCGCTGTGCCGGCCGCCCGGCCATCACGCTTTCCGCGATGTCGCCGGCGGCTTCTGCTTTCTCAACAACAGCGCGGTGGCGGCGGCGCATCTGCGGCTCCGCCACGAGCGCGTCGCCATCCTCGACGTCGACGTCCACCACGGCAACGGCACGCAGGGCATCTTTTACGAGCGGCCCGACGTCCTCACCGTTTCCATCCATGCCGATCCGGCGTTCTACTACCCTTACGTCTGGGGCTATGCCCACGAGCGTGGCGAAGGCGCGGGCCTGGGGGCCAACCTCAACATTCCCCTGCCGCTCGGCACCAAGGACGACGGTTATCTCGCTGCGTTCGAAACTGCGGCAAGGACCGTCCGTGCGTTTGCGCCCGGCGCGCTCGTGGTCGCGCTTGGGCTCGACGCCTCCGAGCACGATCCGCTGGCGGGTCTCGCCGTCACCACCGACGGCTTCCGCCGCATCGGTGCCGCGATTGCGCGGCTAGGATTGCCGACCGTGCTGGTGCAGGAAGGCGGCTATCTCTCGGACATTCTCGGCGCCAATCTGACGGCAATGCTGGCGGGATTCGAGGCGGCGCGCTGACGGGCAGGGCCGCGTCCCCGGGGCTGCAGGTCCGTGACATGGGAAGCTGACAAAGCCGGGTCGCCCGGTTCTTGCCTACTCGTAGCGCAGCGCTTCGATGGGATCGAGGCGGGCGGCCTTTCGAGCGGGGTAGTAGCCGAAGAATATGCCGACGGCTGCCGAGAACAGGAACCCTCCGGCTATCGCTCCCGGCGATATCGGCGCGGGCCAGCCGGTGAGGACGGAAATGGCGGCGGAAAATGCCGCGCCAATGATAATTCCGACGATGCCGCCGCTGACGCTGATGAATATCGCCTCGGCAAGAAACTGCAGCAGGACGTGCAATCTCCGGGCGCCAATCGCCATCCGCAGTCCGATCTCCCGCGTTCGCTCTGTCACCGAGACGAGCAGGATATTCATGATGCCGATGCCGCCGACCACAAGCGATATCGAAGCCACTGCGGCCAGGAGGAGCGCCATGATGCGGCTGCTGCCTTCTGCGGTCTGCGCGATCTGACTGAGGTTACGAACGGAAAAATCGTTCATGCTCCCTGGCCGGATGCGGTGACGGCGCGCCAGGATTTCGGTGGCCTGACTGATCGCTGCTTCAATGCTGGTCTGATCGACCGCCTGCACGTAGATCTGATTCACATACCCGGTCATGCGCGGTTGAAGCCCATATGGATTCGGCGGCGCCGGATAAATCCAGTTAATAGCAGTTTGCTGCTGGCTTGGGGCCGCTACGCCGATAATCTTGCGCTCGGCCGTTGTGAAGGGAACCATGACCAGATCGTCCTGGTCCTGCCCAAAGGATGTCTGCCCCTTCGAGTCGAGAATTCCGATCACCCGCAACGACACGCCCTTCACCTGCACCATCGCGCCGATCGGGTTTTCAAAGGTGCCGAAGAGTTGCCGGCGCACGGTCTCACCAAGAACGGCAACAAGCGCCGAACTTCGCTCATCCTCCGGAGTGATCGCCCGCCCAGCGGCGATCTGCCAGTTCGTCATCGGAGGATAATTCGCGCTTACGCCCTGGATGCCGGCGGTCCAGTTCTGGTTCGCGAAGCGGATCAGCCCAGACTGGCGGATGAGATAGCTCACTGCCCCGACGGCAGGCGCCTCCTGTCGGAGTGCCCGCACGTCGGCAACGGTCAGCGTCGAAGCGCTTCCGGAGCCGCCGCGAGCGCCCCCGCTCGTGGCGGCGCCCGGCAGAACAACCACGAGGTTCGTTCCAAGCCTTGCGATTTCCTTGCGGACCGCCTCGTTCGCTCCCTGGCCGACAGATACCATGACGATCAATGCGGCGACGCCGATGAAGACCCCGAGCATTGTCAACGCGGAACGCATCTTGTTGCGCCAGATCGCCTCGGCCGCCGCCGTCATCACCATCCAGGCAAAGGGCCATGACGCGCCCGGCATTCCGATATGGGCCGGCGGTTCTCCGGGCTGGGTCAATTTTCCCCCTGCCTCGCTTGCTGGCCGGGGCGCCTTGTCGCGCCTTGTCCTCTTCACATCCGAGATGATCTGGCCGTCGCGCATGGTCAGCACGCGATCCGCAAAGGCAGCGACATCAGGCTCGTGGGTTACCACGATGATGGTGACACCTTGTTCGCGATTGAGCGAAGTGAGCGTCTGCATGATCTCATTGGAGGTGCGGGTATCGAGATTGCCCGTCGGCTCGTCCGCCAGCAGCAGGCTCGGCTGATTGATCAGGGCTCGAGCGATTGCAACGCGCTGCTGCTGCCCGCCGGACAGCTGGCCCGGCGTGTTGCGCTCCCGATCGCGCAGCCCAAGCTTGTCCAGAACTGCGCGAGCCCGCGCGAAGCGAGCGCGGGCATGGCTTCGGCCGGACATCGCGTAGAGAAGCGGCAAGGCAACATTGTCGATGGCGCTGGTGCGCGGCAACAGATTGAAGCTCTGGAATACGAAACCCAGCCGCTCGCTTCGAAGGCCGGCCAGATCCGGCTCCGCGAGCTGCGCGACATCGATGCCGTCGAACCAGTAACGACCGCTCGTAGGCCGATCGAGGCAACCAAGGATCGACATCAGCGTCGACTTGCCCGATCCGGACGCGCCCATGATGGCGATGAACTCGCCGTGTTCGACGATCAGGTTTGCGTCGGAAAGCGCGCGAACATCTATATCGCCGACATGATATATTCGCGATACTCCTTCAATCCTGATGACCGGCTCTGCCATGTCTTCAATCGCTGCGGCTGTTGTGACTAGAGTCGTGGTGGCGGTACGTTGGAACGCGCCTTCGGCGAATTCCGTTGCTCCGCGACGATCACCCTGTCGTTGACCTTCAGGCCGCCTTGCACAATCTCCGTAAACTCGTCGTCATCGAGCCCGACGGTAACCTCGACCGGAATTGGTGAACCGTCCCGGAGCACCCAAACGCGCGCTTGCCTGGTATCGCCTGGGAGGGTTCCGGACGGGACATAGCGTAAGGCCCGGTTCGGAACGCGGAGCACGTCGCTCCGCCTGTCGACGATGATCCTCGTCGCCGCCGTGAGGCCCGGCTTGAGCGCCAGATCAGGATTGTTGACGCTTATGACGACATCGTAAGTGATGACGTTCTGCACGGTTTGCGGGGACTGGCGGACCTGAGTTACCGCTCCTTCGAACAGACGTTTGGGATAGGCGTCCACGGTAAATGTCGCCTTGTCGCCCTTCTTGATGCCGCCAATGTCGCTTTCGCTTACATTGGCGTCCACCTGCATCCTGGTGAGATCAGTCGCAATCAGGAACAATGTGGGAGTCTGGAAGCTCGCCGCGACCGTCTGCCCGATGGTTACGGCGCGCGAAACGACCGTGCCATCGACCGGCGAGATGATGTTCGTATAATCGAGATTGACCTGTGCCGCAGCGAGCGCGGCCTGGCGCTGCTGGATGGTGGCTTCATCAAATGTAATTTGTGCCAGAGCCTGATCGTACACACTCTTTGCATTGTCGTAGGCGTCTTCCGACACGGCGCTTGTCTTGACGAGAGTTGCGAGGCGTCCCAAGTTGGTCTTGGCATAGGAGAGCGATGCCTTGTCCTTTTCCAGCTGTGCTTTCGCGATGGCGAGACTGGCCTTGGCTTGATCGACGATGCTCTGATACGGGCGTGGATCGATCTTGGCGCAAGTCTGTCCGCGTTTGACTTGCGTATTGTAGTCGCAGCTCAATTCCTGGATGACGCCGGATACATAAGTCCCGACAATGATCGTCAGTTCTGGGTTGACCGAGCCCGTGGCGTTTATGCCGCGCGCAATGTCGCCGATCGCGACGGGCGCCGTCTCATATCCAACTGCACCGTCGCTGCCAGCCGACCACCAGGTGCCCAGGGATGCAGCGAGTAGCAGCGCCGCGATGCCTGCGAAAATCCAGCGCTTGACGGCATGTTGTGGGTGTGCGCGTTGCTCCCCGATTGGGCACCGAGTCGACGGGCGCGGCACGTAGGGCAGAGCTTCCGTGCTTTCGGTTGTCGCCGCAGTGTCGGGCTGTATGTCCATTTTCGTATTATAGCTTTGACGGGGTCGAAATTGTTGATTGGGATCAAGTCGATCTCCTGGAGTGGGAGGTGGAACATGATGAAGGATGCCGGAGCCCTGTCGCGTGACAAATTCAGCACGACGGGCAAAAGGGTGCGGATTGCCAGAAAGGTATCAAGCCCAAACTCAAAAATATTTTGCTTTATCGGAATTACGATTCACGGCATCAATCGCCTGTCCCGGTCCGCTGACGGGCGTTTCGCGATCGTCACGATACGTTGGGCCAGTGATGCGATGGACGCGGCTATCTCAGTCGCTTCGGCTGCGGAGAGAGGTGGGCTTCCTCGCCGTCACCACCGACGGCTTCCGCCGCATCGGTGCGGAGCTTGCGCGGCTCGGATTGCCGACCGTGCTGGTGCAGGAAGGCGGCTATCTCTCGGACATTCTCGGCGCCAATTTGACGGCGGTGCTGGCGGGGTTCGAGGCGGCACGCTGACGGCCTTGGCTCGTCGGCAACTCATGGCAGCGTTCGCTCATGCTGATGCGCCAGCGTCTTCCGCGCGATGGCGACAAATGCTTGTGCGGCCGGCGACAGCGTTCGGCCCTCGCGCCGCAGCAGCGACACGGCCCGCGTGATGGCCGGCCGCGTCAGCGGCCTTGCGGCCAATGTCGGAAACTGGTCGGCCGGCAGCATCGTCGCCGGCAGGATGGCGAGCCCCAGCCCCTGCGCGGTCATGGCAAGCGCAGTATTGATCAGCGTCACCTCGTAGGTCGGCGTCAGGCGTTTGCCCGCATCGCCGAGCGCCCGGTCGATCTGCATGCGGATTCGCGTTTCGCGACGCATGGCGATCGTCGGCTGTTGCGCCAGTTCGTCCCAGGTCAGCGAGCGCCGCGCGGCAAACTCGCCGGTGCGGCGGCCGATCGCGCTCAGCCGCCCGCTGATCATGGTTTCGATCGTCATTTCCGCAATCTCGCCCTCGACGCTGCCGATGGCGAACTCCGCATCGCTCGCCATCATCCGCGGCACCAGATCGTCGGCGGCGACGTCGCGCATGTCGACGTCGATGTCGGGATATGCCGCGCGGAACCGCGCCAGCACCCGCGGCAGCAGGGCCGAGGCCGTGCCGGCGGAAGCGAGAAACGCGACGCGTCCGGCGCGTGCCTCGGCGAGATCGCGCATGCGCCGCGACAAGCCGTCCGCGTCGTTGAGCATTCGTTCGGCGGCATGAAAGGCCTCTTCGGCCGCCGGTGTCGGCTGCACGGCGCGCGTGGAGCGGTCGAACAGTTTCACGCCGAGCTGGGATTCCAGTTGCTGGATCAGCAGGCTCGCGGCCGACTGCGTGATTCCGAGCTCTCGCGCGGCCCGCGTGATGCTGCGCGCGCGATAGACGCCGGCGAACGCCCGAAGCTGCCGCAGGGTGACATTCATAGGAAAACCTCATCAATCAATGAGTTCTTTCAGACTTATCTCATAAAGCATGCTTTTCTAGAATGCACCCCGCACCGCAACGACGGGGCGCCGCAAGGCAGGCAAGGGCGATGGGGGAGGCGATGAAGACGCAGGTACTGATCGTGGGCGCCGGTCCGGTGGGGCTCACGGCAGCCATGGATCTGGCGTCGCGCGGCATCGACGTTCTGGTTGCCGAAATCCGGCACGCCGGCGATCCGCCCAGCGTCAAGTGCAATCACGTCTCTGCCCGCTCGATGGAAGTCTTTCGCCGGCTCGGCGTGGCCGCAAGGCTGCGCGCAGCGGGATTGCCCGCGGACTTCCCCAATGATTGCTCATACCGGACCACTGCGACCGGCATCGAACTCTGCCGCATCGAAATTCCTGGCCGCTCGACCCGCTACAGCGCAACCGGCGGTCCCGATACGTGGTGGCCGACGCCGGAGCCGCCGCACCGCATCAACCAGATCTATCTCGAGCCGATCCTGTTCAGCCATGCGGTCGCCCAGCCGCGCATCACCATTCTGGCGCGCACGGAGGTCGTGGCGATCGAACAGAACGAAGCGGGTGTCGTTGTACGGGCCTGCAACCTCGATGACGGCAGTTCGATCCGGATCGAAGCCGCCTATGCGATCGGGTGCGACGGGAGCCGCTCGCTGGTTCGCAAGTCGATCGGCGCGAGCCTGTCGGGGACCGAAGTGATCCAGCGCGTGCAGTCGACCTACATCGAGGCGCCGCAGCTCAGGGAATTGATGGCGCCGCACAAGCCCGCCTGGATGGTGCTCTCGCTCAACCCTCGCCGCTCGGGTACCACGGTTGCCATCGACGGTCATGATCGCTGGCTGATTCACAATCACCTCAGGCCTGACGAGCCCGAGTTCGACTCCGTCGACCGCGACTGGGCCATCCGCGCCATCCTGGGCGTCGGCGCGGATTTCCAGTATCGCATCATCAGCAGGGAAGACTGGGTCGGACGCCGGCTGGTCGCCGATCGATTCCGCGATCGCAGGATATTCATCTGCGGTGACGCTGCGCATCTGTGGATGCCCTATGCCGGCTATGGCATGAATGCGGGGATCGCGGATGCCGTCGATCTCTGCTGGCAATTGGCCGCGCATCTGAACGGATGGGCGCCGGCGTCGATCCTCGACGCCTACGAGGCGGAGCGCCAGCCGATCACCGAGCAGGTGTCGCGCTTTGCGATGGACCATGCACTTGCCATGATGGCGCAGCGTGGTGGCGTGCCCGTCGAGATCGAGGACGATACGCCGCGCGGTCATGCGGCGCGCGCCGCACTGGCCAGGGCGGCCTATGATCTCAACGTCCAGCAATATTGCTGTGCCGGATTGAATTTCGGCTACTACTACGACGCCTCGCCGATCATCGCCTATGACGGCGAGACCCCGCCGTCCTACACGATGGGCGGCTTCACGCCGTCGACCGTTCCCGGCGCGCGCGCGCCACACCTGTTCCTGCGCGACGGCCGGTCGCTCTATGACGCGTTCGGTCCCGGCTACACCCTGCTGCGGCTTGATCCGGCGATCGGCGTTGCGCCGTTGCTCGCCGCCGCGGAGAAGCGCGGCGTGCCGCTTGCGCTGGTCGACCTGATGCCGGGCGATACCGGCAATGCCTATGCCGAGAAGCTGGTGCTGGTGCGGCCGGACCAGCATATCGCCTGGCGCGGACAGGTCGCGCCTGAGGATCCCGATGCGCTGATCGCGCGCATCACGGGCGCTGCGGGCGTCGCGGCGGGAGCAAGGCCTGCTGTCGCGGTGCCGGCCTGACAGGAAATCGGTGAGCGTGCCGCGGCGGTCCGCCGGCAGGAAGAAGCAGACCCGGAGGGAGGAAATATGTTTCATATCGGAAGGCGTCAGCTTTTGGCCGCGCTGCTCGGCGCGGCGATCGCCATCGTGCCGTTGCAGGTCTGCTACGCAGGCTATCCCGAGCAATTGATCAAGATCATCGTCACGTTCCCGCCGGGCGGCAGCGCCGACATCGTGATCCGTGCGCTCGAGCCCGTTGTCGCCGCCGATCTCAAGCAGGGTCTGGTGATCGAGAACCGCGCAGGCGCCGGCGGCAACATCGGTATGGCCGCGGTCGCCCAGGCCAAGCCGGACGGCTACACGCTCGGCGTGGCGCCCGCCGGCGCGCTGACGGTCAATCCGCACTTGAACCAGGGGATGCCCTTCGATCCCAGGGATCTCGCGCCGATCACGCTGCTTGCGGAAATCCCCTTTGTCCTCGTCGCGTCCGCCGACGTGCCGGCGCGCAACACGGCAGAGCTGATTGCGCTTGCCAAATCGCAGCCAGGCAAGCTGTCGATCGGCCATGGCGGCAATTCGACCGCGATGCACCTGACCGCGGCCCTGTTCGCGCACAAGGCAGGCGTCACCATGGAACTGGTCCCCTATCGCGGCACGGCGCCGGCGGCTGTCGACGTGCTCGCCGGCCATGTCCCTTTCGCGGTGCTGGATATCCCTGCGTCGCGGCAGTTGATCCTCGATGGCAAGCTCAAACCCATCGGCGTTTCCTCCGCGCGCCGGTTGCCGTCCTTGCCCGATGTGCCGACGCTGGCCGAGAGCGGCATCGCCGGCTTCGAGTCCGTCGGCTGGTTCGGTCTCGTTGCGCCTGCCGGCACGCCGGCCGAGATCATTGCGAAGCTCAACGACGCCTTCGTCAAGGCGCTGAAGGATCCCGCAGTGGTCGAGAAAATCCGCACCCTCGGCGCCGAGCCGTCGCCGACGTCGCCGGGGGACTTCGCGCGCTTCATCGGGAGCGAGAGCGAAAAATGGGGCAAGCTCGTCAAGGAGGCCGGCATCAAGGCCAACTGACCGCGGGCATGGCCGGCGTTCGCTGCCGGCGTTCGCTAGCCAACTGCCCGACGGGCAAGTCAGTTCGGCCAGCCAGAATCGCTGTCAAGCCCCGACATCGAAAATAATTCGCTTTACACGAATTCTGATTTACGGTATGGATCGCGTGTCCCGGCCCGCTGAGGGGCGTTTCGCGATCGTCACGACACGTTGGGCCGGTGATGCGATGGACGTGGCTATCTCAGGCGTTTCGGCATGGTCCGTAAGGGGCATGGTCCGGGCGCCCGACGAAAGGGCGCCGCGTACGGCGAAGTCGTGTGGTCCTGGCGCCGCGACCCTGGCGTCTATCCGGTCCGCCTGTGCGGGCCCGGCAACGGTGACAATAAAGGCCGCTCACCGGGGAGAGTACGTATAAGCCGTAAAGCCATTGCGCGGGGAAAGCCGGGTTGCCTCGGCTGTACCTGTCAGATCCGTGTGCATCTTCTGTAGCACTTTTCGCACACGGCAATGCGGGCGCAGCCAGCGCCCGGCTTTCCCTGCGCCCTCTTCAAGGAAAGAGGGCCGACGACATGCAAAAACCCGGGCAGACCATGCCGCGGGAACGATCGCGCTCATCCCTCACGCTGTTTGAAATTTGAAGCCGCAACCTCGGTGTCGTCCCGTACAAGCGAGCGATAGTTGTAGCGAAAGTCGTAGGATGGGTTGAGCGCAGCGAAACCCATCATCGCATCCGCAGAAAGAAAAGTGATGGGTTTCGCGAAGGGCTCAACCCATCCTACGGCTGTGGTTATGGGTCCCGGCGTGCGCCGGGACGACAGTACTATGCCCCGCCCTCAATAATGCGGGTCGTACATCTGCTTTTCGACGAACCCCGACAGGTCGTTCGGCGGCGGGCCGTCGGCGAGGCCGTTCTGCCAGGCGACGTTGGCAACTGCGGTCGCGATGCGCGCGGAGACCTCGCGGATGCGCGGCAGCGCCGGATAGAGGCTGCCCTGGTCGAGATCGTCGGGGTTGACGCAGTCGGCGAGCGTATGCGCCGCCGTCATGAACATCTCGTCGGTCACCAGCCGCGATCCGCTGGCGATCGCACCGAGGCCGACGCCGGGGAAGATGTAGGAATTGTTGCCCTGGCGCGGCACGAAGGTCTTGCCGTTCAGCTTCACCGGATCGTAGGGACTGCCGCAGGCGAACAGTGCGCGTCCCTCGGTGTAGCGATAGGCCTCCTCCGCCGAACATTCCGCCTTCGAGGTGGGATTGGAAAGCGCGAACACGATCGGCCGCGCGTTGAGCTCAGCCATCATGCGCAGCACCTCCGGCGTGAAGGCGCCGCCGACGGCGGCCACGCCGACGATCGCTGTCGGCTTCAGTGTTTTGATCGCGGTGGCAAAGTCGGCAATCCCTGCGTGATCGTGGGCGTAGCGCAGCTTGTGGCCGGAAAGGCCGTCGCGGCCGCGCACGACGAGGCCGCGCGAATCCACCAGCCAGTTGCGCCGCAACGCCTCCGCCTCGGACATGCCCTCGGCCATCATCGCTGACACCACGAGGTCGGCAATACCGGTGGCGGCTTCGCCGGCGCCGAGGAACAGCAGCCTCTGGTCGGCGAGCTTGCCGCCGCTGACGCGCAGCGCCGAGAACAGCCCGGCGAGCGCCACCGCTGCGGTACCCTGGATGTCGTCGTTGAAGACGGGGGCCTCGCTGCGGTATTTGTGCAAGAAGCGAAAGGCCGAATGGTTGGCGAAATCCTCGAACTGGATCAGCACGCCCGGAAAGGTCTTGCGCGCCGCTGTCATGAACTCGTCGACGAATTCGTCATAGGCGGCTCCGGTCAGGCGCTTCTGCCGCAGGCCGAGATAATAGGGATCGCGCAGCAGCTCCTCGTTGTTGGTGCCGACGTCTAGCACGACCGGCAGGCACAGCTCGGGATGTACGCCCGCGCAGGCCGAATAAAGCGACAGCTTGCCGACGGGAATGCCCATGCCGTTGGCGCCGAGATCGCCGAGCCCCAGGATGCGCTCGCCGTCGGTGACGACGATCAGCTTCGCCTGATAGGGCCAGTTCTTCAGCACCTCGGCGATTTTCCCGCGCTCGTTGGCGGAAATGAACATGCCGCGCGGACGCTGGAAGATCAGGCCGTATTTCTGGCAGGCGAGCCCCACCGTCGGCGTGTAGATGATCGGCTGGATCTCGTCGATGTTGTCGCAGACGACGCGGAAGAACAGTGCTTCATTGCGGTCGTGCAGCGCGTTGAGCGCGACATACTTCTCGAGATCGGTGGGCAGGTTGCGCAAATTGATCAGCACGCGATCGGCCTGTTCCTGCATCGTCAGCACGCAGGGCGGCAGCAGGCCGCGCAATCCGAACCGGTCGCGCTCGGCTTCCGAAAACGCGGTGCCCTTGTTGAGAAGCGGATCGCGGAGCAGGGTCATGCCGTGCAGCAACGTCATGTCCTGGAATGGCGCCGGCTGTTTGCCGATCTTGTCAGGCTGGTGCACGCGTTCCCCCACACAATACTTCGAGGCGATGATAGTCACACCCGTTCGCGGCGGAAGGCAAGGCGAAATGCCGTTTGCGGCGATGCGGCAAGACGCCTATTCCTGCAGGAAAAGCCGGCGCGGAAGCTTGTAGGATCTTACCCATTCCTCCCACACGACGTCGGTCGGAAGGAAGGCTTCCTGCACGACGATCCACGACGCGCCGCTGCGACGCAGCAGCACCAGGACGAGGTCGCTGTCGAGATCGGGAACATAATCCCTGGCATATCGTGTTCTGCGATAGTCGATCCGCCCGCCCGCCTCGGTGCGCGGGTGCACTTCGGCAAATGCCCAGTCGCCGAATATGGCCAGCCGCTCGACCTCGAAGATGACCTTGATGCCGAGCCGCCGCTCGACCGGCACGCGCACGACGTCGAGGATCGCCTTTCGCTCGGGCGCACCGCGCGGGACGAGGACGATCGACTGGGCCTCGGCGCGCGTGGACGGGAGGATGGCAGTGAGGGCGAGAGCGGCAAGTATCGTGCGTCGGGACAACATGAGTGGTCCGTTCCGGAAAGTCGCGTGAACGCTACCGATACGGAACAACGGCGCGCGGCTCCTTGATACGGATCAACCCGCGGCGGGAGATGGCTTCCGCCTCATCCCGGCACCTTGAGCGCCAGCTGCGCGCGAAAGGGGATGCTGTAGGGGCCGACCAGCGCCGTGCCGTCGATATCGGCGGTGCCTTCGGCATAGCTGCCGGTGAATCCGCAGGTGACCTCGCGGCCGCCGAACACGAGGTTGAGGCCGGGCGCGTCGGTGTGCTGGTGCACGATCATCTCGCCGCGCCACTTGCCGCGGCTGAACGAGTAGGAGCCGGTGTAGTAGAAGAAGCTGTCGCCGCCCATGATGATGCCGCCCCTGAGCACGACGACGCCGGTGGCGCGGCCCTGCTTGACGCCCATCATTTCGATGCCGAGCGTGTACAGCCCGTCCCTCACGGACGGCTCGAATTCGGCCTCTGCGGGGCTGCCGGGTCCTTCCGCCACGCTCACGGTTCCGTTCCTTCATCCAGCGGTTGCCGCATTACACCCGCTTCCGCAACCCTTCGCAACGGACGCGCTGTCGCTGCCCGGATTTTGCGCTCAGCCTTTCGCGGTCGCGGCGGTTTGCAGCAGCGCCAGCAACCCGCGCAGGATCTGCAGCGGCGGCGGCGGGCAGCCGGGAATGTGCAGGTCGACCGGCACCACCGCGGAGACGCCGCCGGCCACCGCGTAGCTGCCGGCAAAGCAGCCGCCGTCGCGGGCGCAATCGCCGACCGCCACCACCCATTTCGGGTTGGGCGTCGCGTTGTAGGTGCGCTCCAGCGCCATGCGCATGTTCTTCGTGACCGGGCCGGTCACCAGCAGCACGTCGGCATGGCGTGGCGAGGCGACGAAGCGCAGGCCGAAGCGCTCGAGGTCGTAATAGGCATTGGCGAGGGCGTGGATCTCCAGCTCGCAGCCGTTGCAGGAGCCGGCATCGACCTCGCGGATCGACAGCGACCGGCCGAGGCTGCGCCGCGCGACGTTGGCGAGCGCCGCGCCAAGCTCTGCGAGTGCGGCGTCGTCGGCCGCCGGCGCCGGCTCGGTCAGCGACATCTGCACCAGGCTCTGGAACAGGAGTTTCCGCATCAGAGATCATGCCCCGAATAGGAACAGTTGAACGATTTGTTGCAGAGCGGGAAGTCGGCGACGATGTTGTCCTCGATCGCAGCTTCCAGCAGCGGCCACTGGAACCAGGAGGGGTCGCGCAGGTGACAGCGCGCGACGCGGTTGCCAGCATCGAGGCGCAGCCAGATGAGGATGTCGCCGCGAAAACCCTCGACCAGCGACATTCCCTCGCAGGGCCCGCTCGCCTGCGGCAGATCGATCCGCAGCGGCCCTTGCGGAAGGCCGTCGAGCAGCTGCGCGATCAACGCGAGACTCTGCTCGATCTCGCGAATGCGGATCCAGACCCTCGCATTGACGTCGCCGGCATCGAGCACGGGCACTTCGAAGCCGAGCTTGTCGTACGGCGCGTAGGCGAGATTCCTGCGCACGTCGAACGCGCGGCCCGAGGCGCGGCCGATATATCCGCCGGGCGCGTATTGCCGCGC
Organism: Bradyrhizobium sp.; assembly: GCF_016219575.1. Classification (GTDB taxonomy): domain Bacteria; phylum Pseudomonadota; class Alphaproteobacteria; order Rhizobiales; family Xanthobacteraceae; genus Bradyrhizobium. The sequence goes on from NZ_JACRMG010000020.1 coordinate 141,762, forward strand.
GAGATGCGGCTTCACCGTTCCTGTCGTCACCGTGCGGTCCTGCAGCGAGGCGGTGTTGTCGTAGAGTTCGACCAATGCGGGGAACAGCGCCTTGATGTCTGCGAGCAGCGTGCGAATCGCCGCAACGCCTTCGCTGCCGGGATCGGCGGTCACGCCGCCGGGCACGATGCAGTCGCGCATCAGGCGGTGACCGAACGCGGTCTGCGCGGCGCGCAGCACCTTCTCGCGCAGCACGGCGCAGTGGGCATGGATCAGCGCAAAGGACGCGTCGTTGCAGATCGCGCCGAAATCGCCGAGATGGTTGGCGATGCGCTCCAGTTCCGCCATCAGTGCGCGCAGCGAAGCGGCTCGCGGCGGCACATCCGCACCGAGCGCTGCCTCCACCGCGCGCGCAAAGCCGAGACCATAGGCAACCGTGCTGTCGCCGGAAGTGCGCGCGGCAAGCTTGCCCGCTGCCTCCAGCGTGGCGCCCGCCATCAGGCCCTCGATGCCCTTGTGCACATAGCCGAGTCGCTGCTCCAGCCGCACCACCGTCTCGCCATTGGCGGTGAAACGGAAATGGCCGGGCTCGATGATGCCGGCATGCACCGGCCCGACCGGAATTTGATGCAGGCCATCGCCTTCGATCGGCAGAAATGTGTATGCCTTGTCGATTGGCGCCGGATCGGGCGCCGTGGCAAGCGGATGCCGGACGTCCCAGTTGCCGTGATCGAGCCAGCCGCGCGGGTCGGGCAGGCCCACCGGCTCGATGCCGAACAGATCCCGCGCGGCACGCTCCAGCCGAAGCGCGGGCGGATGATGTAATCCAACCGAGGGGTAGCGCCGCGCTGGGCAATCGAGGCTGACGACGGCGATAGTCTCGTCGGATTCATCGCGCAGCGCCATGTGAACGCGGTCCGGCTCGCCCCACAGGCCGAGCAGTTGCCATTGCCCGCCGGCCAGCGCCGCAATCGCCTCTTGCCAGATCTCCGCGGTGACGCGGGCGCGCGGCCACGGGCGGTGGTTCGCTGCGATGTCGCCCTTGCGCAGGAGTTCGTTGAGGCCCGCCATCGCCTGCTACCCCAGAATCTCTGCGACGTTGCGGAACCAGGCCACCAGCGTTGCCGGCAGGTAGATGCCGGCGATCAGCACGAGGCCGAAATGCACGAACATCGGTACGTAAGACGCATCGGACGGGGCGATGCTTCCAACCGGCTCGCCGAAGGCGAGCCCGTTGAGGTGCTGGAACAGCGCGCCCAGCGCCAGCAAGATTCCGAGCACCAGCGGAATGGCGAGCAGCGGCTCGCGTGCGAAGGTCGAGCTCACGACCAGGAACTCGCTCATGAACACGCCGAACGGCGGCAGGCCTGCAATCGCGACCACGCCGACCACCAGGCTCCAGCCGAGCCATGGATGCGTCTGCGTCAGCCCCCGGATGTCGGCGATTTTCTGCGTGCCCTTGATCTGCGCGATGTGGCCGACGGCGAAGAAGATGCCGGATTTGGTCAGGCTGTGCATTGCCATGTGAAGGAGGCCGGCAAAGTTCGCCACCGGCCCGCCCATGCCGAAGGCGAAGGTGATGATGCCCATGTGCTCGATCGAGGAGTAGGCGAACAGCCGCTTGATGTCGCGTCGGCGGTACAGCATGAAGGCGGCGAACAGCAGCGAGACGAGGCCGAGCGTCACCATCAGCGGACCCGGCGCGATGGCGCCGGGATTGGCCGCGAGCAGGATCTTGAAGCGCAGCACTGCATAGAGCGCGACGTTGAGCAGCAGGCCCGACAGCACCGCGGAGATCGGCGTGGGACCCTCGGCATGGGCGTCCGGCAGCCAGGCGTGCAGCGGCGCCAGCCCCACCTTGGTGCCGTAGCCGAGCAGCAGGAAGATGAAGGCGAGGTTGATCACCGCGGGATCGAACTGCGCGGCCTTGGTTACCAGCACGGTCCACACCATGCCGCTCAGGCCTTCGCCGACCACGGGCAGCGCCGCCACGTAGACCAGGATGGTGCCGAACAGCGCAAGGCCAATGCCGACGCTGCCGAGGATGAAATATTTCCAGGCCGCTTCCAGCGCCTCATGGGTGCGGTAGATGCCGACCATCAGCACGGTGGTGAGCGTCGCAAGCTCGATGCCAACCCACATCAGCCCGATGTTGTTCGCCGTCAGCGCGAGATTCATGCCGGCCATCATCACCTGATACATGGCATGATAGAAGCGCAGGTAAACCGGCGTCAGCCGCCCGGTCTCCAGCTCATGGCCGATATAGCTCGCCGAGAACACGCTGGTGGTGAAGCCGACGAAGGTGTTGAGCACGATAAAGGCGATGTTGAGGTCGTCGACGAAGAGATACGGCCCGCGCCCGCCGTGATCGCCGAAGAACAGCGACAGCGAGGCGAGGAAGGTCAGGCCCGACGCCAGCACGTTGAGGCGCGAGGAGATGCGGTAACCGGGGAGCGCGGCGAACAGTGCCGCGGCGGCCACGGGGATGACCAGGATGGCGATGACGCCGGTGGAGGCGGAGATGATCATCGGCGCTCTCCGCGGAAGCGGTCGAGCGCCTGCACGTCGACGGTGTCGAAGCGCTCGCGGATGCGGAACAGGAATACGCCGATCACGAAGAAGGCGATCAGCACCGAGAAGGCGACGCTGATCTCGACCACCAGCGGCATGCCGCGCGCCCCGGCGGCTGCGAGCACGAGCCCGTTCTCCAGCGACATGAAGCCGACCACCTGGCTTACCGCGTTGCGCCGGCTCACCATCATCAACAGGCCCAGCAGCACCACCGAAAGTGCAAAGGCGAGATCCTCGCGCGCCAGCGGATCGGCCCCGGGCGTTACCTTGAGCATCACCGTCATCGACAGCGCGACCAGGCCCATGCCGACCAGCATGGTGGTGCCGGAGCCGATCACGGTCTCGATCTCGCGATGGATGCCGAGCCGCTGGATGATCCGGTGCAGGCCAACCGGCACGATGATCGCCTTGAACACCAGTGCGATGAAGGCGGTGACGTAGAGATGGGGCGCGTGCTGGACATAGGCCTGCCAGGCGACCGAGAGCGAGAGCAGCACGGCTTGCAGAGCGAAGGCGTTGAGCAGCGCATAGAGGCGGTGCTGCGTGATCATCAGGAAGCTGACGAGCACGAGCCCGCCGGCCAGGAGATGCGCAACGTCGAAGGTGAGCCCGAGTCCCATCTACAGGCTCCTCGATACGAAGAGAAGCAGCGTCCCGAGCAGGCCGAGCATCAGGGCGCCGCCGACGAAATCGGGCAGGCGGAACACGCGCATCTTGGCGATCGCGGTCTCGAATACGGCAAGCAGGAAGCCGAGCGCGGCGAGCTTGGCGAGATAGAAGCCGAAGCCGGCGAGATGGGCAGCAATCGAGCCGTCGGGCTCGGCGAGAGTCCATGGCACGAAGATGCAGCCGATCAGCGAGATGTAGAGCAGCAGCTTCACCGCAGCGGCAAGCTCGATCATGGCGAGATGCCGGCCGGAATATTCCAGCACCATCGCCTCATGCACCATGGTGAGCTCGAGATGCGTCGCAGGGTTGTCGACGGGAATGCGGCCGTTTTCCGCAATCGCCACGATGATCAGTCCCAGCAGCGCCATGCCGAGCGAGACACGCAAGCCGACCTCGGATGTCGACAACACATCGGCGACCGCGGAAAGTTGCGTCGAGCGTGCGACCAGCGCCATTGTGAAGACAATCAGGAGCATCGCGGGCTCAGCGAGCGAGGCGATCATCACTTCGCGGCTCGAGCCGATGCCGCCGAAGGCGGTGCCGACATCCATACCGGCAAGCGCGAGGAAGAAGCGGGCGCTGGCCAGCAGCGCGATGATGGCGATGAGGTCGGCGGACCAGCTGAACAGCAGCCCGGTGGCGAACGTCGGCACCAGCGCGGCGGCGACCCAGGTGGTCGCGAAGATCACGTAGGGCGCAACGCGGAAGATCCACGACGCGTTGTCGGCAACCACCACCTCCTTCTTCAGGAGCCGCAGCATGTCGCGATAGGGCTGGATCAACGGCGGCCCCCGACGGCGCAACAGCCGCGCCTTCACCTTGCGCACGAAGCCGGTCAGCAGCGGTGCTGCGGCCAGCACCAGCAGCATCTGCATCGACTGCACGAGGAGGGCGGAAATCAGCTCCATATCGCAAGCACCAGCAAGAGCGCGACCAGCGAGAAGAAGACGAGGCTGAGATAGCGGCGGATGGTGAGGAACTGCAGATGATTGAGATGCAGCGACGCGAACTCGACGGCGCCGGCCAGGGGCTGGTAGAGCCAGGTCCAGACGGGATCGCTGACCACCAGCGAAAACCGCGCTGGTTGCATGTCGCCGGGCGCGGGCATCGTCACCTCTTCGTGCGTGGCCGAGGTGCGCGCCATGAAGACGCGGCGGACCGGTTGCGCAAAGCTGCTGCCGGAATATTGCGTGAGCGGACTGGCGTCGGGAAAGCCGCAGTCCCATGCCGGTCCGCGGCGGATCGCATGCGAAGCGAAGCGGTGGATGGTCCACACCGCCAGCATGGCGGAGGTCGCGATGAACAGGAACACGAGCAGCCCGTTATAGGAGCTGCCGCTCACTACCGCGGGCATGATGGTCAACCATGGCAGGTTCGCCTGCAGCGGCAGCGCGCCGCCGGTGAACTGCCGCGTGATCGGCGTAACCGCGTCGACGAAGTAGCCGGGCACGATGCCGGTGATCAGGCAGAGCATCGCCACCAGCGCCATCGCCGCCAGCGAAAATCGGTCCACCTCGCGGGCGGTTGCGGCTTCATTGCTGCGGGGGCGGCCGAGGAAGGCGATGCCGAACGTCTTGACGAAGGTCGCCCCGGCAAGTGCGGCGGCCAGCGCCAGCAATCCGCCGACCGCCGGCACCATGACCTTCAGCGCCCATTGCGGCAGGTCGGGGCTGAGCAGGATGGCCTGGAAGGTGAGCCACTCCGACACAAATCCGTTGAGCGGCGGCAGCGCGGAGATTGCGGTGCAGCCGACCAGGAACAGGAAGCTCGTCACGGGCATGCGATGGATCAGTCCGCCCATCCGGTCCATGTTGCGTTCGCCGGTGGCGACCAGCACGGCGCCGGCGCCGAAGAACAGCAGGCTCTTGAAAAGGGAGTGGTTGAGCACGTGCAGCAGCGCCGCCGTCATGGCGAGCGCGGCGGCTGCCTCCATGCCATTGGCGCGGAAGGCGAGCGCGAGGCCGAGCCCGATGAAGACGATGCCGATATTCTCGATCGTCGAATAGGCGAGCAGCCGCTTGGTGTCGTCCTGCATCAGGGCCTGCAGCACGCCGAGTACGGCGGAGAGGCCGCCGATAGCAAGCACCAGCGCGCCCGACCACCAGGGCAGGGAGCCTGCGAGATCGAAGACGATGCGGATGAAGCCGTAGACCGCGACCTTGGTCATCACGCCGCTCATCAGCGCGGAGACGTGGCTGGGCGCGGCCGGATGCGCCAGCGGCAGCCAGGCGTGCAGCGGCACGAGGCCGGCCTTGGATCCCGCACCGATCAGGACGAGCACGAGAACGATCGCAGCCGTCAGCGGCGTGCGCGTACCGGCGCGAATGGCCTCGAACGTATAGTTGCCGTCCGGGCCGGTGAGCAGGCCGAGCGCCAGCAGCAGCGCCAGCGTGCCGATCCCGGCCATGATCAGGTAGACGAAGCCGGCGCGCCGGTTCTCGGGATCGTGGTGATGCGCGATCACCAGCGCCCAGGAAGCAAGCGACATGAATTCCCAGGACAGGAGATAGCTGAATGCGTCGTTCGCCAGCACGACCAGATTCATGCCGGCGAGGAACGCGGCGAAGAACGGCAGCACGCGGTGCGGCTCGTCCTCATGCTGGCCGTAGCCGAGCGCATAAAGGCTCGCGGCGGCGCCGCCGACATTCACGGTGGCGAGGAAGAACGCGGCCAGCGCATCGATCCGGAAATGCGCGCCGATCCAGGGCAGGCCGATCGGCAGCACCAGGCCGGCGGGGGCGGCGAGGCCGACGAGGGTGGCGCACGATGTGATCGCGGCAGCCAGGGTAATGACCAGCGTGGCGCCATAGACGATCGGCGTCGCCGCATAGGCGCGCGCGCATGCGACCGCGAGCACTGCAACCCCCAGCAACGCGGCGGCGCAGAGCAAGAGGAATGCAACGGATGTCATCGAGATGGGTCCCTACGACTTCCCGCCCGCATGCTTGTCTTGACGCGGGTCGGAGGCGCGCGTGGTCCTCAACCGGAGGCCGCGGCCGCCGCCCTGGCTCATGGCGTTGTCGCTGATCAATTCGATCCCGGCCTTGTCGAGCGCGCCGATCAGTTTCATCAGCGAATCCACATTGCCGCGAATGACGCCGTCGCTCGCCTCCATCCGCTGGATGGTTGGGACCGAAAGTTCCGACAATTCCGCAAGCTGGCGTTGATCGAGACCGAGAAGCGCCCGCGCGGCCCGCAATTGTGCCGAGGTAATCATCGTGCGACGACCGACTTCGTTTCCGATGCATCGTAGCGATGCCCAGCGTATGCTAGATATCAATGAATATCTGTCAACTATAATCTTATTACTATCCAATATGATGTTTAAAACATCAAGTTGGCGGGATCTGGGACGCCAGCGCACGGCGGGCCCCATGCCGGTAGAGGTGCCCCAGCGCTCCCGTCACCGCGCTCGCTATGCGCGGATCGGCGCCGAGCGCGCCAAAGACGGGCTCGACCGCCAGCAGTGCGGGCGCCAGACGGTCGGCGAGCGGTCCTGCTTCGCGCGCGATCGTCGCCAGCTTTGCCGCGATCGGATCGCGCACGTCGATGTCCCTGCCTTGCTCGTCGCGCGCGGTGACGTAACGCATCCAGCCCGCGACCGCGAGCGCATGGGTATCGATCGAGAGGCCAAGCCGCAGCCGGTCCTGCATGGTGCCGAGGAGCCGCTGCGGCAGTTTCTGCGATCCATCCATGGCGATCTGCCAGGTGCGGTGATGCAGCGCCGGATTGGCGAAGCGCGTCAGGAGCGACGCCTGGTAGGCCGCAAGGTCGGTGCCATCAGGCATCCTCAGCGTGACCGCCGCTTCTTCCATCACGCGCGCGGCAAAGGCCGAGAAGTGCGGATCGGCCATGGTCGCGGCGATGGTCTCGTAACCGGCGAGATAGCCGAGATAGGCGAGCGCCGAATGGCTGGCATTAAGGAGACGCAGCTTCATATGCTCGAATGGCGTCACGTCGCTGACGAGCTTTACGCCGGCGGCTGCGAAATCCGGCCTTCCGGCGGCAAAGCGGTCCTCGACGATCCACTGTGTGAAAGGCTCGGTGATGACGGGCCATGCGTCGCTCATGCCGAGTGCGGACGACACCGCGGCGCGGTCGGCATCCGTCGTTTCCGGCACGATCCGGTCCACCATGGTGCAGGGGAACGCAACCTCGTGCTCGATCCACTTGCCGAGATCTTTCGACCGCAGCGTCGCAAAGCGGGTGACGATGCGCTGCACGGTGCGCCCGTTGGCGGAAAGATTGTCGCAGCAGAGCACCGTGAAGGGTGGTGCGCCCGATTGCTTCCGTCGCGCCAGCGCCTCGACGAGGAAGCCCGCGGCCGATCGCGGCGCGTGCGGATTGTCGAGATCGTGCACGATGTCGGGATGGCGTTCATCGAGCTCGCCGGTTTGCGGGGTGTGGCAGTAGCCCTTTTCCGTGACGGTGAGCGAGACGATGCGCGTTGCGGCATCGGCCATGCGCGCGATCAGGCGTCCGGGATCTTCGTTGCCGACTTCCATCCCGAGGATCGAGCCGATCACCCTGATCTCCGTGCCGGCGCCGGAGCGAACGGCAACCGCATAGAGACAATCCTGCGGGACGAGCGCATCGCGCGTGGCGGAATTGCGCAGGCTCGCGCCGACGATGCCCCAATCGGCAGGCCCGGCGGAGAGCAGGTCGTCCAGGACAACAGCCTGATGCGCCCGGTGAAATGCGCCGACGCCGAGGTGAATGATCCCGGGCCTGACCGCCGAGCGGTCATAGCGGGGACGCCGGACGTTGGCCGGCAGTCGGTCCAGGGTGGGGTTGGAGAGGCGCAAATTGCCTCCAATCGGGGCTGAAAGCAGGGGTTTCCGGGGTTCGCTTGACATGTTGCGGAATTTCCGTCAATCCTCTGGTCAATTGGTAAGGCCAATTATCCAATATTGACCGTATCAGACGGGGATGAGACCGACCCAGAACGGGTCGCCGGGAGGGATTTCGGGCGTGCCGCTGGAAGCCGTGGAAGCACGACGCCTTTATCGACAGGTCGCCGATCAGCTGCGCGCGCTGATCGATGGCGGCGAATATCCCGTCGGCAGCCGCCTGCCGACCGAGCGTGAACTTGCCGAGCAATTGAGGGTGTCGCGGCCGACCGTACGCGAGGCACTTATCGCGCTCGAGGTCGAGGGCAGGGTGCGCATCCGCGTCGGCTCCGGAATCTACGTCATCGAGCCGACCGCATCCGGCGTTCCGGCCTCGGCCAATATCGAGGGCCCGTTCGAATTGCTGCGCGCGCGCGAGTTCATCGAGGGCGCGATCGCCGGAGAGGCCGCGCGGCTCGCAACGTCAGAGGATATCGCACGGATCGACGCGGCGCTCACAGCGATGGCTACCGTCGAGCACCCGAGCGAGGCCTCGATGATCCATGACCGCGCCTTCCACGTCGCAGTGGCCGGGTCCCTCGGCAACGCCGTGCTGGTGCGCGTGGTCGGTGAATTGTTCGACCAGCGCCTCAATCCCTATTTCGCGAAGCTTGCGACCTATTTCGAGAACCCGGAGTCGTGGCGCGCGGCACATGCCGAGCACGAAGCGATCCGTCACGCCATCGTGGCGCGCGATTCCGAACGCGCGCGTACCGCGATGCGCGACCATCTGGCGCGTTCGCAAGGGCGCTTCGCCCAGAGTTTTGGTGCGGAGGCCGCGGTATCCCGCGTCCTCGCGAAAAGCGGATGACGCGGTTCTTTTTCAACTGAACAGAAAAGAATTCAAACCAGGGAGGTAGTTCAAGTGTTCAAGAAAGCAACGATGCTGTCCATGGCGGCTGCGGCCGCGCTGATGGCTGCACCCGGCGAAGGATTCGCCCAGACCAAGCTGAAATGGGCGCATGTCTACGAGACGTCGGAGCCGTTCCACACCGCGTCCGTATGGGCCGCGCAGGAGATCGGCAAGCGCACCAACAACCGCTACCAGATCGACGTCTATCCGGCGTCCCAACTCGGCAAGGAAACCGACATCAACCAGGGCCTGTCGCTCGGCTCGGTCGACATCATCATTTCCGGCTCGAGCTTCGCGGCGAAGACCTATCCGCCGATCGGCGTGACCTATTATCCCTATACTTTCCGGGATGCGGATCATCTGCTCGCCTACACCAAGAGCGACGTCTTCAAGGAGCTTGCCAAGGGCTATGAGGACAAGAGCGGCCATCATATCGTCGCCGTCACCTATTACGGCGTGCGCCAGACCTCCTCGAACAAGCCGATCAAGGCCTGCGCCGACATGAAGGGCCTGAAGATGCGGGTGCCGGACGTGCCGGCTTATCTGGCGATGCCGCGCGCCTGCGGCGCCAACACCGCGCCGATTGCGTTTGCCGAAGTCTACCTCGCGCTGCAGAACGGCACGGTGGAGGCGCAGGAGAATCCGCTCACCACCATCGAGGCAAAGAAGTTCTACGAGGTGCAGAAGCACATCGTGCTGACCGGGCACATCGTCGATCACCTCAACACCGTGGTTGCAGGCGGACTCTGGAAAAAGCTGAGCGAGGAAGACCGCAAGATCTTCACTGACGTGGCGCAGGAGGCGGCTGCGAAAGCAACCAACGAAATCAAGGCCAACGAGGCCAAGCTCGTCGCCTTCTTCAAGGACAAGGGCCTCACCGTCACGGAAGTCAACAAGGACGAGTTCCGCGACACGGTAATCAAGGCGATCAGCTTCGAGAGCTTCGACTACCGCAAGTCCGATTGGGACCGCATCCAGGCGGTCAAGTAACGCCGACAAGCGTTCGCCCTTCCCCGTCGCATCGGCGGGGAAGGGCGAACTGCGCCCGCAACGCCAAGCCCGGTTAGGTAGAGACGCATGTCCACGGCCGAAGTGCATCGGCAGATCACCGCCGACGAAATCGCCCATACGTTCGAGGAGGGCGAACCTGTAACCGCCGACCTCGGTCCCTATGCCGCCGAGGACTGGCTGGCGCTGGTGATCTTCTGGGTCATGGCTCTGTGCGTGTTCCTGCAGTTCTTCACCCGCTACGCGCTCAACGACAGCTACGCCTGGACCGAGGAAATCGCGACCTATTGCCTGATCGCCGTCGTCTTCATCGGATCGGCAATGTGCGTGCGGCTGTCGCGGCACATCCAGGTCGACCTGCTGTTCCGCTACCTGCCGCGTTTGCCGGCGCGCGCACTTTCCATCGCGATCGACGCCATCCGGATTGCCTTCTTTGCCTATGCCATCAAGCTGGTCTGGATTTTCATCGAGGTGATCGGCGATGAGCGGATGACGACCATCAAGTTTCCGAAGAAATACGTCTACTACCTCGTCCTGCTCGGCTTCGTGCTGATGGCTGTACGCTCGATACAGGTCGCAGTCCAGAACTGGCGGCGCGGCTATTCCATCCTCGAACGCCCCGGTGCGTTCGACGGCACGGAGGGCTGACACCATGCTGCTGCTGCTCGGATCGTTCCTCGTCCTGATGCTGGTCGGCCTGCCGGTAGCGCTGGCCATGGCGGTCGCCTCGCTGCTCTATATCCTCGTCACGGGCATCACCCCCGACGTCACGCTGGCGCAGCGCATGATCGCCGGCGTCGAGAGTTTTCCCTTGCTCGCGGTGCCCTTCTTCATTCTGGCCGGCAACCTCATGAACATCGCCGGGGTCACCGGCCGCATCTACCGATTCGCAGTGGCGCTGGTGGGCTGGATGCGCGGCGGTCTCGGCCACGTCAACATCATCGGCTCGGTGATCTTCTCCGGCATGTCCGGCACTGCGATTGCGGATGCCGCCGGTCTCGGCACCATCGAGATCAAGGCGATGAAGGAACACGGCTACTCCACCGAGTTTGCCGTCGGCGTCACTGCGGCTTCTGCGACGCTCGGGCCGATCATCCCGCCGTCGTTGCCCTTCGTCATCTACGGCATGATGGCGAATGTCTCGATCGGAGCGCTGTTCCTCGGCGGCCTTATCCCGGGCGTGGTGATGACGCTCGCCATGATGGCGACGGTCGCCTATTTCGCCCACAAGAATCGCTGGGGCAGCGATGCGCCGTTCTCCTGGCCGCAACTCGGCTCCGCGGCGCTCGAAATCTTCATCGTGCTCGCCTTCCCGTTTGCAGTCTGGCTGCTCGTCGTCGCCGGTCTCTCCGTCAATCTGGCGGTCGGCATCGGCCTCGTCGTGCTGCTCGCGATCGACTGGTACTTCGATTTCTCGGCGGTGATGGCGCTGATGGCGCCGGTGATCCTGATCGGCGGCATGACGCTCGGCTGGTTCACGCCGACCGAAGCCGCCGTCGCCGCCGTGATCTGGTCGCTGTTCCTGGGATTGGTGCGCTATCGCACCATGACGCTGCGCACCGTGGCGAAGGCGACGTTCGACACCATCGAGACCACGGCCTCGGTGCTGTTCATCGTCACCGCGGCCTCGATCTTCGCCTGGCTGCTGACGGTGTCGCAGGCCGCGCAAACGCTGACCGATGCGATGCTGTCCTTCACGCAGAACAAGTGGGTGTTCCTGCTGCTCGCCAACATCCTGATCCTGTTCGTCGGCTGCTTCATCGACACCATCGCCGCGATCACGATCCTGGTGCCGATCCTGCTGCCGATCGTGCTCAAGCTCGGCATCGATCCGATTCACTTCGGCTTGATCATGACGCTGAACCTGATGATCGGCCTGTTGCATCCGCCGCTCGGCATGGTGCTGTTCGTGCTGGCGCGGGTGGCGAAGCTCTCGGTCGAACGTACCACCATGGCGATCCTGCCCTGGCTGGTGCCGCTGCTGATCGCGCTGATCGCCATCACCTACATCCCGGAACTCACGCTGGGGCTGCCGAAATACATGGGACTCGCGAAATGACATCGACAATAATCGCCGCCACGCTGTTTGGCCCTGAAGATCTACGCATTGTCGAGCGGCCGCTCGATCCGCTCGCGTCCGGCATGGTGCGCGTCCGCTTCGGCGCCGGCGGCATCTGTGGCTCGGACATGCACTATTTCCGCCATGCCCGCACCGGCGATTTCGTCGTGACCTCGCCGCTGGTGCTCGGCCACGAGATCGCGGGCGAGGTCGTGGAGATCGCAGGCGCCGCGCCGGGGGTAAAGCTCGGCGACCGCGTCGCCGTCAATCCGTCGCGGTGGTGCGGCCATTGCACGCCGTGCCGCGAAGGGCGGCTGAACCTATGCGAGAACATCTTCTTCATGGGCTCAGCCTCGAAGACGCCGCACATGCAGGGCGGCTTCGCCAGCTACTTCGACGCCATTCCCGCGCAATGCGTGAAGATTCCGGACCATGTTTCGTATCAAGCGGCGGCGCTGGCCGAACCGCTGGCGGTGTGCCTGCATGCGGTGGCGCGTGCCGGCGACATCAGGGGCAAACGCGCCGTGCTGTTCGGCGCCGGCCCGATCGGCCTTCTGACCATGCTGGCGGCGCGTCGTGCGGGCGTCGCCGATGTCACCGTCGTCGATATCGCGCAGGCGCCGCTTGCCTTTGCGAGCCGGCTCGGCGCCGATCGCGTGTTTGACATTTCCGGCGGTGACGATGGCTTGAAGGCGCAGGCCGCGACGGCGCCCTTCGACGTGGCCTTCGAAGTCTCGGGAACGGCGGCCGGGCTTGCCGGGGCCATCGGCATCGTCAGGCGCGGCGGCACGGTAGTGCAGATCGGCAACCTGCCGGGCGGCCAGATTCCGACGCCTTCGAATGCCGTGATGGCCAAGGAGATCGACCTGCGCGGCTCGTTCCGTTTCGGACCGGAGTTCATGACCGCGGTGGAGCTGATCTCCGACGGCAGCGTGGATGTGCTGGCGCTGGTGACGGCGCAACGTCCGCTCAGCTCGGCGCCTGATGCGCTGCGGCTGGCGCTGGACCGCTCGCAGAGCGTCAAAGTCGTGCTGACCGCGCATTGACGCTGCCGTTCAGGAGATTGTCGACATGCTCGAGGGATGGCGCTGGTACGGCCCCGATGATCCGGTTTCGCTGGACGATGTGCGACAGGCGGGAGCCTCGCATGTCGTCACCGCACTGCATCAAGTGCCGATCGGCGATGTCTGGACGCGCAAGGCGGTCGAGGAGCGCAAGAACATCATCGAGAAGAGCCAGCCAGGCCGTTCTGCGCTGTTCTGGTCGGTCGTGGAATCGATCCCCATTCCGGACGACGTCAAGCGGCTCGGCGGCAAGGCGACGCGCTCGATCGAGGCATGGATCGCTTCTCTGGAAGCGGTGGCCAGCGCCGGCATCAAGGTCATCTGCTACAATTTCATGCCCGTAGTGGACTGGTGCCGCACCGATCTCGAATGGGAGCTGGCGAACGGTGCGCGCGCCATGCGCTTCGACCAGGATCGCTTTGCCGCCTTCGAGCTGCACATCCTGCAGCGCGCCGGAGCATTGACGGAGTATTCGTCCGCCGCGCAAACTCGGGCACGCGCGGTCTTTGAGCGGATGACGCAGGCCGACATCGACTATCTCGTGATGGTGATTGCCAGCGCGCTGCCGGGCTCGACCACTGAGCCGATGACCATCCCGCAGTTCCGGAACCGGCTCGAGCAATATCGCGACATCGACTCGAAGGTGCTACGAAAACACCTGATCGAGTTCCTTGCCGAGGTGACGCCGGTGGCAGAGCAACTCGGCGTGACGCTGACGCTGCATCCCGACGATCCGCCGCGGCCGCTGTTCGGACTACCGCGCATTGCCTCGTCAGCGGAAGACTACCAGGCGCTGTTCGATGCGGTGCCTTCGAAAGCGAACGGCATTTGTCTCTGCACCGGTTCGCTCGGCGTGCGCGCCGAGAACGATCTTCCCGCCATGGCGGAGCGCTTCGCGCCACGGATCGCATTTGCCCATCTGCGCGCGACCAGGCGCGAGGCTGATGGGCTCTCCTTCCATGAATCCGACCATCTCGACGGCGACGTCGACATGATTTCGGTGCTGAAGGCGCTCCTCAGGGAGAATCGGCGCCGCGCGGCCGATAACAGGATCGTGTTCCGGCCGGACCACGGTCATCGCATGCTCGACGACCTTGCCGCCACCAAACGGACCAATCCCGGCTATACCGCGATCGGGCGTCTGCGCGGGTTGGCCGAATTGCGCGGTGCCATCCGCGCCATCGAACATGATAGGATGGCGGCGGCGTAACCGACCGAGCCGCTAACATGACTGCCTCCGAGCGCCAGTCGCACTGGCAGAACGTCTATCTGAACAAGGGCGAACGGCAGGTCAGCTGGACGCAATTCGACCCGCAACCTTCGCTCGGCCTGATCGAGAAATTCGCTGCTGACCTCAACGCCTCGATCGTCGACATCGGCGGAGGCGCCTCGCGGCTGGTCGATGCGCTGCTGGCGCACGGCTTTGCCGCGATCACGGTGCTCGATCTGTCCGACGCCGCGCTGGAATCGGCGAAGGCGCGTCTGGGCGAGCAGGGCGGCTCCGTGCGATGGATCGCGGCCGACGCGGCCGCATGGCAGCCGCCGCAGGCGTTCGACATCTGGCATGACCGTGCCGCGTTCCACTTCCTGGTCGAGGCAAAGGACCGCGCGGCCTATATCGACCGCCTGCATGCCGGCGTGAAGCCGGGCGGCCACGCCATCATCGCGACCTTCGCGCCCGACGGCCCCGAGAAATGCAGCGGCTTGCTCGTGCAGCGCTATGACCCCGAAAGCCTGAGCAGGACCATTGGCAGCGCGTTCGAACTGGTCGAACATCTGGGCCATCGCCATGTCACCCCGTGGGGCGCGGAGCAATCGTTCCAGTTCAGCGTGCTGCGGCGGCGCTGATTGCCGGAGGATACAGAGATGACCAACAGCGCAGTCCCGCGCCCGATCAGGGAGATCGCGAGCTACCACGCCCATGTCTATTACGACCCCGCGACGACCCGCGCGACAGCCGAACGGCTGCTCAACTGGATGGGCGAGCGCTTTTCCGTCACGCTCGGGCGTTGGCATGACGTCAAGGTCGGGCCGCACGACCAGGCCATGTATCAGGTCGCCTTCGCCAGGGAAGTGTTTGCCGAGCTGGTGCCGTGGCTGATGCTCAACAGCGGCGGGCTCTCCATCCTCGTGCATCCCAACACGACCAATCCGAAGCGCGACCATCTGGTCGATCCCCTCTGGATCGGCACGCCGCTGCACGTCCATGGCGACAAGCTGCCGGAGGAGGCCGAAGCCGAGCTGCCGCTGACGCCGAACACCAACCCGACGCTGCGGCCGTGATCAGGCGCTGCGCCTGGCGTAGTCCTTTGCGAAGGCGACATACCAGTCGAGGCAGCCGGGATTGGCCATCGCGTCCTTGTTGATGACCTTCTCGATGGCGTGGCCGAGCAGCAGCTTCTTGATCGGCAATTCCTGCTTCTTGCCCGACAGCGTGCGCGGAATTTCCGACACCGCAATAATCTCGTTGGGCAGGAAGCGGCGCGACAGGCTGGCCTCGATTGCCTTGTTGATGCGCGCCTTCATCGTGTCATCGAGCGCAAGACCTTCGCGCAGCACGACGAACAGCGGCATGTAGCTTTCGCGGCCGAGATATTCGAGATCGACCACCATGGAATCCAGCACTTCCGGCAGCGCCTCGATCGCCGAATAGAGCTCGCTGGTGCCCATGCGCAGGCCGTGCCGGTTGATGGTGGCATCGCTGCGGCCATAGATGACGCAGGAACCGTCGGCGTGGATCTTCAGCCAGTCGCCGTGGCGCCACACCGGACCGCGGCCCGAGCCGTCGAAATTGTCGCCATAGGTGTCGAAATAGCTGCCGAGATAGCGCGCGTTGTCCTTGTCGTTCCAGAAATACAGCGGCATCGAGGGCAGCGGCTCGGTGCAAACGAGTTCGCCGACCTCGTCGATCACGGCGCGGCCTTGCTCGTCGAACGACTCGACGGCGCAGCCGAGGACCCGGCACTGCATGGTGCCCGCTACAAGCGGTAATTCAGGATTGGCGCCGATGAAGGCGCCCGCAAAGTCGGTGCCGCCGGACATGTTGGCCCAGCGGATGTTCTTCTGCGCCGGATTGCCGTTGACGGCGGCCAGCCGCGCAAAGCCGTCGGTGAACCACGCTTGCGTTTCGGCCGAGAGCGGCGAGCCGGTAGAACCCAGCGCGCGCAGTCGCGAGAGATCGCCGGCGCAAGCCAGATCGATCTCCGCCTTCTGGCAATTGGCAAAGAACGCCGCGCCCGCGCCGAAGAAGGTCGCCTTCGCGTTGGCGGCA
The DNA here is from genome assembly GCF_016219575.1 of Bradyrhizobium sp. Lineage (GTDB taxonomy): Bacteria > Pseudomonadota > Alphaproteobacteria > Rhizobiales > Xanthobacteraceae > Bradyrhizobium. The sequence goes on from NZ_JACRMG010000020.1 coordinate 158,125, forward strand.
AAGCGCCACAACGTCGTCCAGTCGGCCTTGTCCTTTGCGCCGCCGGGGCTGCCGTCGAAGATGCAGCAGGTGGTGCCGCCAAGCAGGCCGTTGACCTGGCAGTTCCACATCACCCAACCGGTCGAGCTGTACCAGTGGAAACGCTCGCCGAATGAATTTTCGGCATAGCTGCAGCCGATGTCGTTGTGCAGCACGTTGAGCGGCAGCGCCACGACGATGATGCCGCCATGACCATGCACGATCGGCTTGGGCAATCCGGTAGTGCCGCTGGAGTAGACGATCCAGAGCGGATGATCGAAGGGCAGCCAGACCGGTTCGAAGGAATCGATCTCGCTGCCGGTGGCCGACAGGATGTCTTCGAGCCGGATATTGCCGTCCGCAGCCGGCTCGCCGTGCCGGATGAAATGCGCAACCGTCGGCAGCGCGCGGCGCAGTTCGTCGATCACGCCACGCCGGTCGTGCCGCTTGCCGGCATAGGTCACGGCGTCGCAGGCGATCAGCACCTTCGGCTCGATCTGCTTGAAGCGATCGATGACGGCAGGCGCGGCCATGTCGGGCGCGCATACGCTCCAGATCGCGCCGATGCTGGCAGCGGCCAGAAACGCGACGATCGTCTCGGGAATGTTGGGCAGATAAGCCGCGACGCGGTCGCCGGAGCCGACGCCCTGCTTCCTCAGATGGATCGCGAGCGCCGCGACCTGGCGCCGCAACTCGCCCCAGCTCGTTTCCTTGATGACGCCGTCCTCGCCGCTGCTGACGATTGCCGGTACGCCGGCGGCATCGCCCGATTCGACGTGCCGCAACACCTGCCTGGCATAGTTGACGGACGCGCCCGGAAACCACACCGCGCCCGGCATCTTGCGTTGCGCCAGCACCGCGCTGTGCGGCGTCGGCGATTGCAGATCGAAATAGTCCCAGATGCTTTGCCAGTAGGCGTCGATATCGCGAACCGACCATTGCCGCATTTCCTCGAACGAGGAGAATTTCAACCCGCGCCTGTCGGCGAGCCATTGGCGATAGAGCGCGATCTGGGGAATATAGGGTGCTTTCATGGCCCTCGGATATCATTGGGCGCGCACGGCAAACAAGGGCCTGTCGCGTGTTAGCTGATCTCCTTCCGCACCGTCGCAGCCGCCTCGCACATCGCCTTCAACTTGCCGAACGCGACGTCGCGCGGCATGTATTTCATGCCGCAGTCGGGCGCGACCACCAGCCGTTGCGGGGGCACATGCTTCAGCCCGTTGCGGATGCGGTCGGCGACGACGGCGGCCGGCTCGACCTGGGGATCGCCGAGATCGAGCACGCCGAGCATGATCTTCTTGGACGAGAGATCCCTGAGGACGCCAAGATCGAGCTTCGGCTGCGCCGCCTCGATCGAGATCTGCTCGGCGATGGTGTCGTCGAGTTCGGCGAGGAAGGCGTAGCCGGCCGGCTTGGATGAGCCGCGCACGACTGCGGCGTAACCAAAACACAGATGCACCACGGTCGGCACCGTGATGCCCTCGAGCGCGCGGTTGATCGCCTTCACCGCATAGCGTCTGGCCAGCTCCGGATTGTTGCGCACCCAGGGCTCGTCGAACTGGATCACATCGGCGCCGGCCTTCTGCAAATCCAGCGCCTCGGCGTTGACGGCTTCCGCGAACGCCATCGCGAGCGCTTCGTCATCGCCATAGAATTCGTCCCTGGCCTGCTGGCCCAGGGTGAAAGGGCCGGGCAGGGTGATCTTGGCGGCATGGTCGGTGTTGCGGCGGAGGAATTCCATGTCGCGCAGCTCGACCGGCCGGCTGCGGCGGATTTTTGCAACCACGCGCGGCACCGGCGTTTCGATCCCCGTGCGGGAGGTGATGATCGCGGGGTTATCGGTGTCGATGCCCTCGAGCGCGGTGGCAAAGCGGTTGGAATAGCTCTCGCGGCGAATCTCGCCGTCGGTGACGATGTCGATGCCGGCGCGCTCCATGTCTCTGATAGCAACGATGGTCGCGTCGTCCTGCGCCTGCTCCAGGTGCTCCGCCGGCAGTCGCCACATCCCCTGCATGCGGGTGCGCGGCACCGATTTCGACAGCATCGCGCGATCGACCAGCCAGTCCGGCTGCGGGGTGCTGCCGACGACGGTGGTTGGCAGCAGATGGGTCGGTAGAGGCATGGATTCTCTCGCATTTCTGTCACGAATGTATACCGGAGAGCCAAGATATGCACAATTATCTCTTCTTCTTGCCCTATTCTCCCCAATAATGTATACAGTAGGTATCCAAACGAGCAGGGAGCGTAGCCGTGAAGCCCTTCCCCATGAACGCCTGGTATGCCGCTGGCTGGGACGCCGAGGTCAAGGGCACGCTGCTGCCGCGCACGATCTGTGGCAAGCATGTCGTGATGTACCGCAAGGCCGACGGGCAGGTGGCCGCGCTGGAAGACGCCTGCTGGCATCGCCTGGTGCCGCTCTCCAAGGGCCGGCTCGAGGGCGACACCGTCGTCTGCGGCTATCACGGGCTGAAGTTCAATGCGCAGGGGCGCTGCACCTTCATGCCCTCGCAAGAGACCATCAACCCCTCGGCCTGTGTGCGTTCTTATCCCGTGGTCGAGCGGCATCGTTTCATCTGGCTCTGGATGGGCGATCCTGCGCTGGCCGATCCTGCGCTGGTGCCCGACATGCACTGGAACCACGATCCGGCCTGGGCCGGCGACGGCAAGACCATTCACGTCAAATGCGACTACCGCCTCGTCGTCGACAATCTCATGGATCTCACGCACGAGACGTTTGTGCACGGCTCCTCCATCGGCAATGACGCCGTGGCCGAAGCGCCGTTCGACGTCACCCATGGCGACAAGACCGTCACGGTGACGCGCTGGATGAAGGGCATCGAGCCACCGCCCTTCTGGGCCGCGCAACTGGGCAAGCCCGGTCCGGTCGACCGCTGGCAGATCATCAATTTCGAGGCGCCGTGCACCGTCACCATCGACGTTGGCGTGGCGTCCGCCGGCGGCGGCGCGCCAGAGGGCGACCGGTCGAGCGGCGTCAACGGCTTCGTGCTCAACACCATCACCCCGGAGACCGAGAAGACCTGCCACTATTTCTGGGCCTTCGTGCGCAATTATCGCCTCGGCGAGCAGCGCCTGACCTCGGAGATCCGCGACGGCGTCTCCACTATCTTCCGCGAGGACGAGATCATCCTCGAAGCGCAGCAGCGCGCGATGGACGAAAATCCTGATCGAGTGTTCTACAATCTCAACATCGACGCCGGGGCGATGTGGGCGCGGCGGGTGATCGACCGCATGATCGCCAGAGAAACGCCGCAGCTGCAGGCGGCGGAGTAGGGCGGAGAAACCAAAATGGCCGAGCGCGACGCCGACCGCTCCGTATCGCAAACCGTTCGTGCGCAGCTGGCGCTGCGCGACCAGATCCTGTCAGGGGCCTTGCGCCCCGGCGAGCGCATATCCGAATTGCAGGCGGTGGAGACCGCGGGCGTCTCTCGCACGCCGGTTCGGATGGCGCTGGTGCGGCTGGAAGAGGAGGGGCTGCTGGAAGCCATTCCTTCCGGCGGTTTCATGGTGAAGGCATTTTCCGAGCGGGACATCCTCGATTCCATCGAGCTGCGCGGCACGCTGGAAGGGCTAGCGGCGCGCTTTGCCGCCGAGCGCGGCGTCTCCGCGCGCGATCTCGAGCCGTTGAAGGAATGCCTGAACGAGATCGACGGCCTCGTGCGCCAAAGCCCGATCTCGGTCGATGCATTCTCGGCCTACGTCGCGCTGAACGCGCGTTTCCATGCGCTGCTCACCGAACTGTCGCGCAGTCCGCCGTTGATCCGGCAGATCGACCGCGCCTCCGCGCTGCCCTTTGCCTCGCCCAGCGGTTTTGTGATGGCGCAGTCGGCGCTGCCCGAAGCGCAGCAGATCCTGCTGATCGCGCAGGACCATCACCGCATCGTCGTCGACGCCATCGAGAACCGCGAGGGCTCCCGCGCCGAGGCGATCATGCGCGAGCATGCGCGGCTTGCCGTGCGCAACTTGCGGCTCGCGCTGCGCAACCGCACGCATCTTGATCTGTTGCCTGCCCTGGCGCTGATCCGGACGCCGGAAGTGTAGGGGAGGACGTCATGCGCTTTGTCGACACCTGGACTTCGGCGACGCTGCTCGCCACCCGCGACCTCACCGCCGATGTCAGGGAATTCCTGCTGCGTCCCGATGCGCCGGTCGCGTCCTTCGCGCCCGGCAGCCACATCAATGTCGGCGTCGATATCGGCGGCCGGCCGGAGACGCGTTCCTATTCGCTGATCGGCGAAGCCGATCCGCAGGGCCTGCGCATCGCGGTGCGCCGCGCGCCGGATTCGCGCGGCGGCTCGCGCTATATGTGGCAGCTGGCTCCCGGCGCACGGCTCGACATCACTTTGCCGACCTCCCAATTCCAGATCGACTGGATGCGCCCGCATTATTGCCTGATCGCCGGCGGCATCGGCATCACGCCGATCCTGGGGATAGCGCAGGTGCTGGCTCGCCGCCATGCGGATTTCGTCGTGCATTATGCTGTGCGCTCGCGCCGCGATGCGGCCTACCTCAGGGAATTGCAGGAAATGCCGGGCAGCCGTCTGGTCCTCCACGCTGGCGATGAGGGCGGGCGCCTCGATCTGGCGGCTGTGTTCCGGGAGCTGCCGCCGCAGGCAATGACGCTGTTCTGCGGGCCGATGCGCATGCTGGATGCCGCGCGCCACGCCTTCCTCGCCGCCGGCCGGCCGCTTGCCGATCTCTCCTACGAGACATTCGGCTCGAGCGGCCTGTTGCCGACCGAACCCTTCCGCGTGCGGCTCGCGGACGCCGGCGCCGAATTCGTGATCCCGAGCGACCGTTCGATGCTCGACGTGCTCAACGAGGCCGGCCACGAGGTGATTTCCGACTGCCGCCGCGGCGAATGCGGCGTCTGCGCCATCGACGTCGTCGGCATCGACGGCGAGATCGACCACCGCGACGTCTTCTTCAGCGATCACCAGAAGCGCGAGAACCGGAAGATTTGTCCCTGCGTTTCGCGCGCCCGCGGCGTCCTGACCGTCGATACGCTGCATCGCACGCAGGCCGCCTGAGGCGGTCCGCGGCCCCAATCGTTCCGACATGGCTTGAAACCCGGCGACATATTCGTGAAAACTTGCGGCGCTGCTAAGCGTGAAATGTCTTGCCCGCCGGGAATGCCGCCTTGGAAGAAGTTCAGATTTACGACGTCGCGATCGTCGGCTATGGCCCGGTCGGTGCGGTCTTCGCCAACCTGCTCGCAAAACGCGGGCTGAATGTTGCGGTGATCGAGCGAACGGCCGCCGTCTACGACAAGCCGCGCGCGATCGCCCTCGACCACGAGGCGTTGCGCATTTTCCAGGCGGTCGGCCTTGGCGACTACATGGACGGCGCAATTGCGCCGCATAACGGGACGCATTTCCTCGGCGTCGACGGCGAGATCATCAAGATCTTCGATCCGTCGCCGCCGCCTCATCCGCTGGGGTGGATTCCAAACGCGACCTTCGTGCAGCCCGACGCCGAAACGGCGCTGCGCGAAAAGCTTTCCGAATACGACAATGCGGACATCTTCCTGTCGGCCACAGGCTTCGCGCTGGCGCAGGATCAGAACTCCGTATCGCTGTCGGTGCGGCGCGACGATGGCAGCGAATTCACGCTGCGCGCGCGTTATCTCGTCGGCTGCGACGGCGCCAACAGCTTTGTACGCAAGCAGATCGGCGCAGGCCTCGAGGATCTCGCCTTCGATGAATGGTGGGTAGTGGTGGATACGCTGACCAGCGATCCCGCCAGGCGCCCCGCGAAAGCCTTTCAGTATTGCCGGCCCTCGCGCCCCGGCACGTTCGTGCCCGGTCCCCGCCGGCTGCGCCGCTGGGAGATCAAGCTGCTGCCGGGGGAGGATCCCGAAGCCGCCGGCGCACCCGACAACATCATCCGCCTGCTCAAGGGATTCACCGACACCACCGACCTCACGATCTGGCGCTCGGCGGTTTATCGTTTCCACGCGCTGCTCGGCCAAGGCTGGCGCGACCGCCGTATCCTGCTGATGGGCGATGCGGTGCACCAGACGCCGCCATTCCTGGGACAGGGCCTCTGCGCCGGCGTCCGCGATGCCGCCAATCTCGCCTGGAAGCTTGCCCTTGTGCTGCGCGGCGATGCCGGCGACGGCCTGCTCGACAGCTACGAGATCGAACGCAAGCCGCATGTGCGCTCGGTGGTCGCAAGCGCCAAGGAGTTTGGCACGATCATTGGCGAGCTCGACCCCGCAGCCGCAGCTGTGCGCGATGCGCGGCTGCGTGAAGACTTGAAGTCCGGCAAGGCCGAGACGGTGCGGCAACGGTTCATCCCCGATCTCGTCTCCGGCCTGATCGCGCCGGATACAAAGCTTGCGGGAAAACTGTTCGTGCAGCCGCGCGTGCGTGGGCCAGACGGCATGGCGCGGCGGCTCGACGATCTGCTCAAGCCGGAATTCGCGATCGTGACGGCGAGGCCGGAGCCGATGGCGTGGCTGTCGAAGACCTTGCTCGCCGACTGGTTGCGGCTCGGCAGCGAGCGCGTCGTCGTGGCCGCCTCCGGCGAGCCTTCCGCGGGCGAGGGAATCCTCACGGTCGTCGAAAGCGAAAACCTGTTCGGCGACTGGATGCGGCAAAACGCCGTCGCCGCAGTCATCGTCCGGCCGGACCGCTATGTCTACGGCGCGGCCGGGAATGCGGCGCAGCTCAACATGCTGATCGGGCATTTGCTCCAGAACCTGCGCGCAGGGCGGCAGGCTTTTCAAGCGGCGGCTTTGTCTGTACCACCGGATCTGACAACGCCCCGGGAAAGCAATGAACAATAACAACGATACTGTCGAGTTCGATTACGTGGTCGTCGGAGCCGGCTCGGCCGGCTGCGTGCTGGCCAATCGCCTCTCGGCCGACGGCAAGTATTCGGTGCTGCTGCTGGAAGCAGGTCCCAAGGACAGCAACATCTGGATCCACGTTCCCATCGGCTACGGCAAGCTGTTCAAGGAAAAGGCCGTCAACTGGATGTACCAGACCGAGCCGGAGCCCGGGCTGAACGGACGCCAGGTGTTCCAGCCGCGCGGCAAGGTGCTGGGCGGAACGAGCTCGATCAACGGACTGCTTTATGTGCGCGGCCAGCATGAGGATTACGACCGCTGGCGCCAGCGCGGCAATGCCGGCTGGGGTTTTGAGGACGTGCTGCCCTATTTCAAGAAGGCCGAGAACCAGCAGCGCGGCGAGGACCAGTATCACGGCGCCGGCGGCCCGCTGCCGGTGTCGGACTGGCGGCATCACGATCCGCTGTCGGAAGCGTTCGTGAAGGCGGCGGGCGAAGCCGGCATTCCCTTCAATCCGGATTTCAACGGCGCGAAGCAGGAGGGCGCGGGGTTCTTCCAGAGCACAACGAGCCGCGGCCGGCGCGCCAGCAGCGCCTTCTCTTACCTGCGACCGGCGAAGAACCGCGGCAATCTGCATATCGAGACCGACGCGCTGGCGCAGCGCATCCTGTTTGAAGGCCGCCGTGCGCGGACCGTGGAGTACAGGCAGCGCGGCCAGTTGTGCAGCGTGCGCGCGCGTCGCGAAATCCTGGTATCGAGCGGCGCCTATAATTCGCCGCAGCTGTTGCAGCTCTCCGGCGTCGGCCCTGCCGATCTTCTGAAAAGCCACGGCATCGACGTCGTGCTGGATTCGCCCGGCGTCGGCAACGATTTGCAGGATCATCTGCAGGTGCGCATTGTCATGCGTTGCCCGCAGCGCATTACGCTCAACGACGTCATCAACAATCCGGTCCGCCGCGTGCTGGCCGGCATGCAATGGGCGGCGCTGCGCAGGGGGCCGCTGACGATCGCGGCGGGCACGTCCGGCGCGTTCCTCAAGACCAGCCCGCGCCTGGCATCGCCCGACGTCCAAATCCACTTCATTCCGTTCTCCACCGACAAGATGGGGGAGAAGCTGCACCCGTTCTCCGGCTTCACCGCCTCGGTGTGCCAGTTGCGCCCGGAGAGCCGCGGGACGCTCCGCATCAGGAGCGCCGACCCGGCGCAACCGCCGGAAATCCGCATCAATTATCTCGCCACTGAAACCGACCGCCGCACCTTCATCGACGGCATCGGGATTTTGCGCGGCATTCTGGCCAAGCCCGCGCTCAGGGAATACGTGACGGAAGAGGTCTATCCCGGCGCCAAGGTGGTCAGCGACGACGATATCCTTGCTTTCTGTCGCCAGACCGGCTCGACCGTCTATCACCCGACCTCGACCTGCCGGATGGGCAACGATCCGCTCGCGGTGGTGGACCAGCGGCTCAAGGTGCGCGGCATCGAGGGCCTGCGCGTGGTCGATGCCTCCGTGATGCCGGACTTGATGTCGGGCAATACCAATGCCCCCACAATCATGATAGCCGAGAAGGCATCTGATATGATCCTGGCGGACGCGCGGTAGCGCCGTCGAGGGGGACTGATGACAACCATGCGGATCGGCACGCGCAAGAGCGCCATGGCGCTCGCCCAGACCGACGAGATTGCGCGGCAGCTGTCGCGCGTCTCGCCCGGCCTTGCCGTCGACATCGTCAAGTTCGAGACGACCGGCGATACCGACCAGACCGGAAAATTGCTGCCGCATGGCGGCAAGGGCGGCGCCTTCGTCGCACAGATCCGCGCAGCGATGCTGGCGGGCGAATTGCAGGCGGCGATGCATTCGCTCAAGGACATGCCGGGTAATGAGGACACGCCCGGCCTCGTCATCGGTGCGACGCTGTCGCGCGATCCGCCCGGCGATGCGCTTGTGCTGCGGCCGGGGCTCTCGCTCGACGATTTCAGGCGCATGCGCGGAAAGGGCTTCAAGATCGGCACCAACGCGGTGCGGCGCGCGGCCTATGCACGAAAGTTGTTTCCGGATGCCGAGATCATCCATTACCGCGGCGCCGCCGACACCCGCGTGCGCAAGCTCGACAATGCCGAGATGCAGCGGCTGCCCGATGGCGGCGCGGTGGGACCGGCCGACGCGCTGATCATGGCGCGCTCGGGCCTGCAGCGTGTCGGGCTCGCCGGCCGCATTGCCTATGAATTCTCGGTGCAGGAAATGCTGCCGGCCGTGGGACAGGGCATCGTCGCCGTGGAATGCAGCGCGCGCGATTTTCAGACCCGGCAGACGCTCTCGCTGATCGACGATCCCGTCGCCCACGCTTGCGCCGATGCCGAACGCGAGGTGCTGTGGGTGCTCAACGGCCATTGCAACTCGCCGATCGCGGGCCATGCCGAGATCAGGGGCGCGGAGATGTCGCTCACCGCCTCGGTGCTCGACCACGCCGGTAGCCGCATCATCGAGACCACGCGCACCGGTCCCGCCGATCGTCCGCGCGAACTCGGCCGCGCCGTCGGCCTCGAGCTGCTCGCCCGGGGCGCTGCCGACATCATCGAGCGCAGCCGGCCGGTTTAGCCGGGTACGCTCCGCAAATCCCGCGGTCATCATCCGCGAAAGCGGATGATCCAGTACGCCGGGACCTATCGATTCCAAACGCTGGGCGGCGACTACTGGATGCCCCGCTTTCGCGGGGCATGACAACCGTTTGCTGGGCCGGTCAGCCCTTATATTCCCGCACGCGTCGCACCATCTGCTCGACATGCGCGATCGGCGTTTCCGGCTGGATGCCGTGGCCGAGATTGAAGATCAGGCGGCCCTTGCCGTAATTCGCCAGCACATCGTCCACCGCGCGATCGAGCGCGGCGCCGCCCGCGATCAGCACCAGCGGATCGAGATTGCCTTGCACGGCGACCTTGGTTTGTACGCGCTCGCGGATCAGTGAGGGATCGGCGGTCCAGTCGATGCTGACGGCATTGACGCCGGTTGCTTCCACATAGGCCGGCAATTGCCCTGCCGCGCCGCGGGGAAAGCCGATGATCTTGGCGTCAGGCACCCGCTTGCGCACGCCTTCGACAATGCGCCGCGTCGGCTCGATCGACCAGCGCTCGAACTCGCGCGGCGGCAGCACGCCGGCCCAGGTGTCGAAAATCTGCAGCGCGTCCGCGCCGGCCTTCAATTGCCCCACCAGATACTGGATCGAGTTCTCGACCAGCACGTCGATGATTCCTGCGAAGGCTTCCGGATGCCGGTACGCCATCATTCGTGCCGGCGCCTGGTCCGGCGTGCCTTGTCCGGCGACCATATAGGTCGCAACCGTCCATGGCGCGCCGCAGAAGCCGATCAGCGCGATTCCTGAATCGAGCCCGGCGCGCACGCGGCGCAGCGCTTCATAGACCGGTTCGAGCTTGCCGAAATCGGCATGCGCGGCCAGTGTCGCAACCTGGTCCGGCTTGTCCAGCGGATCGAGCCGCGGCCCTTCGCCGGCCTCGAACCGCACGGAGCGGCCGAGCGCGTGGGGTATGACGAGGATGTCGGAGAAGATGATCGCGGCATCGAAGTTGAAGCGGCGGATCGGCTGCAGCGTCACCTCGGCGGCGTATTCCGGCGTAAAGCAGAGATCGAGGAAGCTGCCGGCCTTCTCGCGCAGCGCGCGGTATTCCGGCAAATAGCGGCCGGCCTGCCGCATCATCCAGAGCGGCGGCACTGCCTGCCGCCTTCCGGCCAAAACGTCGATAAAGGGCTTTGTCACTGGCTTCCCGCGATCGCTATTTTCGGCTGTCCTGATACACGTCCCGGCGGCTTTGGCCAACCTCTAGCTTGCCGTGCTGACGGCGCGGATATCGCGGGCGAGCGCGTCGACCCGCGCGGGATCGGCGTCCCAGGCGAACATGAAGCGCGCTCCGCCGCCGATGAAGGTGTAGAAGCGCCAGCCGCGATCCCGCAGCGCCTGCAATCGATCCTCGCTGGCGGCGAGGAACACGGCATTCGCCCGCACGGGAAACATCAGCTTGAAATCGGGGAGATCGGCGACCGCCTCGGCAAGGCGTTTGGCGCAGGCATTGGCGTGCGCGCCGTTCTTCAGCCAGGCGCCGCCTTCCAGCAGGCCGACCCAGGGCGCGGCGAGGAAGCGCATCTTCGAGGCGAGCTGGCCGGCCTGCTTGCAGCGGTAGTCGAAATCTTCCGCCAGCGCAGGGTCGAAGAAGATCACGGCTTCGCCCACCGCCATGCCGTTCTTGGTGCCGCCGAAGCAGAGCAGGTCGACGCCGGCCTTCCACGTGATCTCGGCAGGCGAGCAATTGAGGCTCGCGCAGGCATTGGCAAAGCGCGCGCCGTCCATGTGCAGCCGCAGGCCGAGTTCGCGGCAGGTCGCGGAGAGCTTCTTGATTTCATCGACGCTGTAGACCAGTCCGGTTTCCGTCGCCTGCGTGATCGTCACCACGCGCGGCTTGGGAAAGTGAATGTCCGACCGGCTCTTCGCGAGCGCGCTGACCAGCTCCGGGGTCAGCTTGCCGTCGGGGCTTTGCGCGACGAGAAGCTTCGAGCCGTTGGAGAAGAATTCCGGCGCGCCGCATTCGTCGGTCTCGACATGGGCCGAGGAGGAGCAGATCACGCTGTGATAGGACTGGCAGAGCGAAGCCAGCGCCAGCGAATTGGCCGCGGTGCCGTTGAAGGCGAAGAACACCTCGGCGTCGCTCTTCTCGAACAAGGCGCGGAATGCGTCCGCGGCGGCCTGCGTCCATTCGTCCTCGCCATAGGCGGGAACGTGGCCGTGGTTGGCCTTTGCCATCGCCGTCCAGGCTTCCGGGCAGATTCCCGCATAATTGTCGCTCGCAAACTGCTGCAGTTCGGCGCTCATCGCAAATGCCTCGTTCTCGGCCGGCCCGGGTTCCCAATACACCGGCGGTCGCAGGGAGGGAACCGTGGACCGGTCGGAAGCGTTATCCCGCCAAATGGAGGCTTTCATGGCTGAAAAACTGGCTGAAAAGTTCGATCCGGCGCCGCACGACAAGCATGCCGTCGATCCGCAGGAGGCGCTGAAAGCCGACAGCGAGATTCATGCGAAGCTAGAGAAGGGATTGATCGACACCTTCCCGGCGTCCGATCCCGTCAGTGCAACGCAGCCGGCGAAATCGAAGCCCGACGGTGACCGCGAGAATGCCTCGCTGTGGGAGAAGGTTTTCGCGATGTTCCGCTGACGCGCCCTCAATAATGCGGCGGGCGCTCGTTGGCGGGCCCGGGTGCGCGCGCCTCCGCATCCTGCAAACGATCGCTCAATGCCGTGACCTGCCGCGAGAGCGCGTCGATCTGCTTCCACTGCGCGGTGATAGTCGCATTCAGCGCCTCGATGGTGTCGTCCTGGTAGGCAACGCGCGCCTCCAGCGAATCGATGCGGTCGTTCAGCGACGTCAATTCGCTCATTTCTGCCGCTCCCGCAAACCGTGGCCGAGCGCGACGCGCTCGTCGAACACGAAGCACTCGCCGCGCCAGCGGCTCTCGCTCTCCGGCACGCCTTCCAGGTATTTCAGGATGCCGCCCTTGAGGTGGAACACCTCGGCAAAGCCGCGTGCCAGCAGATAGGCGCTGGCCTTCTCGCAGCGGATGCCGCCGGTGCAGAACATCGCGATCCTGCGATGCTTTGCAGGATCGAGCCTCTCGGCCGTAAATTGCTTGAACTCGCCAAAGCTCCTGATCCCTGGATCGACCGCGCCTTCGAACGTGCCCATCGCGACCTCGAAAGCGTTGCGGGTATCGAGCACCAGCGTGTCGGGATCGGATATCAGCGCGTTCCAGTTGATAGCATCCACATAGGTGCCCACTTGCCTTGTGGGATCGGCGGCATCGCCCAGCGTGACGATCTCCTTCTTCAGCCGCACCTTCAGGCGCCGGAACGGCGTGGCATCGGCGGTCGAATATTTCAGCTCGAGATGGTCGAGCCGGCCGGCGAAAAGCGGTCCATGCTGCAGCGCGTCCACGAAGGCCGCAATGCCCTCGTCGTTGCCGGCAAGCGTGCCGTTGATGCCTTCATGGGCCAGCAGCACGCTGCCCTTCAGTTGAAGCGCCGCGCACAGCGCACGCAGCGGCTCGCGCAGCTCGCGGAAATCCGGCAGCGCGGCGAACTGGTAAAAGGCGGCGACCCTGTGAGCCATGGCCGTGGGTTTATCAGGGGGCCAGTCGGGGGAAAACCCCGGAGAAGGCGCGATCATCCCGGCCCCCGTGCCGGTGCGTCATGCGCCCGCGGCCATTGCGCAGCCAGCCCCGAATATGTCATCTAGCCCGGCTTTTTCCGGCATTCCGTGCCTGCCGCCCAACGAAGACAGAGAGCCCCCGCAATGAGAAGCTTCCATTTCGCCGGCCGGTCGACCGTCCATGCCCAGAATGCGATGGTGGCGACCTCGCACCCGCTGGCGGCGCTGACGGCGATCGAGGTGCTGCGTGCCGGCGGTACGGCGGCGGACGCCGCGGTGGCGGCCTGCGCGCTGCTCGGTGTGATCGAGCCGCAATCGACCGGCATCGGCGGCGACTGCTTTGCGCTGTTGCAGAAAAAGGGCGAAGGCAAGATCACGGCCTATAACGGCTCCGGCCGCGCGCCGATGGCGGCGAAGGCGGAATGGTATCTCGAGCGCAAGATCAATTCGGTGCCGCTGACCTCCGCGCATGCCGTCAGCATTCCCGGCGCGGTCGATGCCTGGGAAGTCATTTTGCGCGACCACGGCAAGTTCGGCCTCGACCGGCTGCTGCAGCCGGCGATCGATGCGGCGGAGCAGGGCTATGTCGTGTCGCCGCGCATCGCCTTCGACTGGAAGAACCAGTTCGACAAGCTGAAGAAGGGCACCAACACCGAGCGTTATCTCTTGCCCGGCGGCAAGCCGGCGGTGGCCGGCGACGTCATCCACCAGCCTGAACTGGGCAAGACGCTACGGGCGATCGCCGGGAACGGCCGCGATGCCTTCTACAAGGGCGCGATCGCCGAGGACATGGTGGAGACGCTGCGCGGCATCGGCGGCCTGCATACGCTTGACGATTTCGCCGCCCACACCACCGAGACCACGCTGCCGATCGGCACCGACTACAAGGGTTATGAAGCCTGGCAGTGCCCGCCGAACGGTCCGGGCATCACCATGCTGGTCATGCTCAACATCCTCTCGCGTTTCGACCTGACGAAATTCGCGCCGCTCAGCGTCGAGCGTTTCCACATCGAGGCCGAGGCCGCCCGCATCGCCTACATGATGCGCGAGCAGTTCATTGCCGATCCCCAACAGGCCGACGTCGACGTGGCGCGGATTCTTGCGAAGAATTTTGCCGAGGAGCATGTCGGCAAGATCCGCATGGACCGCGTGCTGGAATTGCCGAATGTGGCGCCGCCGATGAACCCCTCGACGATCTATGTCACCGTGGTCGACAAGGACCGCAACGTCTGCTCGTTCATCAATTCGATCGCGCATTCCTTCGGCTCGGCGATCGTCTCCAACAAGACCGGCATCCTGCTGCAGAACCGCGCCGGCGGCTTCCGCATCCAGCCCGGCCACCCCAACTGCATCGCGCCGGGCAAGCGGCCGCTGCACACCATCATCCCCGGCCTTGCGACGAAGAACGGCCGCGCCATCATGCCGTTCGGCGTGATGGGCGGGCAGTACCAGCCGACCGGGCAGTGCCACGTGCTGACCAATATCCTCGACTATGGCTGCGACCTGCAGGAAGCGATCGACATGCCGCGCGGCCTGCACTACGAGGGCGTCTACCAGCTCGAGGACGGCGTGCCGGCGGACGTGGTGGAAGGGCTGAAGAAGCTCGGTCACAAGACCACCAGCATCGTCAGCCCCCTCGGCGGCGGCCAGGCGATCTGGATCGACTGGGACAAGGGCACGCTCACCGGCGGCTCCGATCCGCGCAAGGACGGCTGCGCGCTCGGCTACTAGAGCATGATCCCGAAAAGTGGGAACCGGTTTTCGGAAAAGATCATGCTCAGACGAAAGAATTCATTCAACGAGAGGCAACAGCAATGCGATCTTCCCGGCGCACCATCCTCACGACCATGCTCGGTGGCGTCGCCGCCGCGATCGCCACAAGCGCCGCGGCGCAGACCAAAGGAAAGTCCATGACCACAGCATCAGGTTTGCAGATCATCGACATCAAGGAAGGCGCCGGCGCCTCGCCGAAGCCGGGCCAGACCTGCGTCATGCATTACACCGGCTGGCTCTACGAGAACGGCCAGAAGGGCAAGAAATTCGACTCCTCGGTGGATCGCAACGAGCCGTTCGACTTCCCGATCGGCCAGGGCCGCGTCATCAAGGGCTGGGACGAGGGCGTCGCCAGCATGAAGGTCGGGGGAAAACGCACGCTGATCATTCCGCCCGCACTCGGCTACGGCGCGCGCGGTGCCGGCGGCGTGATCCCGCCGAATGCGACGCTGATGTTCGACGTCGAATTGCTCGCGGTGAAGTGAGGCGCGAAAGCTCTCTCGTCTCCCTCGCCCCGCACTTCGCGGGGAGAGGGCGGGGTGAGGGGTGTTTCGGCATCGGGACTCGTTGAGAGTCCCCCTCACCCGTATCGCATCTGCGATGCGATACGACCTCTCCCCGCAAGCGGGGCGAGGTAAGAAGAAGCCGGACGGGCAAGCAGAAGAAGGCCGGCCCCGATGGGACCGGCCTTTGACTCTCAGCTCGCTAATCGATCACAGTTTCTTGTTGGCGGCGGCCGCGGCGCGGTTCATCGCGTCCTTGGCGGCCTCTTTGGCATCGCCAAGCGCCTTCTGGCCCTTGCCCTTCATTTCCTGCAACGCGCCTTCGCCTTCGAGGCGCGCGTCGCCGGTGGCTTCGCCCAGACCCTGCTTGGCCTTGCCGATGGCCTCATTGGCAGTGCCCTTGATCTTGTCAGCCGTGCTACCCATTACTTTCTCCCTTTCGATGATTTGGGCTTCGGCGAGACAACGCAGCAATGCGCCAGCCGTTCCCGCAACGGTCTGGTTTGCTCCCGGCGTTTTCGCTAGGCTTGCAGGGAACGAAAACTCCCTTTGAAGGCGCCTCATGTCCGGTTCCCACGATCACACCCATCCGCACGACCATCACCACGATCACGCCGACATGGAACGCTGGAAGCATGACGGCGTGCGCGTCATTCCCGGCAACCAGCTCGATCCCAACGTACCGTCGACGCCTGGCATGGATCGCAAGGCGGCGATCAATTTCGCCCGCGCCGGCGCGCAGAAGCTGTGGGCGGGCACCGTCACCATCCGGCCCGACGCCAAGACCGGCGCGCACCATCACGGCCATCTCGAAAGCATCATCTATGTGGTGAAGGGCAAGGCGCGGATGCGCTGGGGCGAGAAGCTGCAGTTCACCGCCGAGGCCGGACCGGGCGATTTCATCTTCGTGCCGCCCTACGTGCCGCACCAGGAGATCAATGCCAGCCGCGACGAGGCGCTGGAATGCGTGCTGGTGCGCAGCGACGGCCAGGCGGTCGCGATCAATCTCGATATCGAGCCGGTGGAGAAGCCGGAGACGGTGCTGTGGGTCGATCCGGTGCACCGCGATCCAGCGGAGAGCAATTAGCTCCGGCCGGCGCCGATGCGGCCTGACGCCGGGGTCCCGCAATACCGGCAAGAAAATTAGCGAAGCCATGTCGGATCGCGGCAGGCCCGGGCGTCCTTGGGCCGGAACCCCCGCAAAGGAGCCCGCTATGGCCAGGATGATCTTCGTCAATCTGCCCGTCACAGACCTCGCGCGCGCCACCGCCTTCTATGAGGCGATCGGTGTCAAGAACCCGCAATTCTCCGACCACACGGCGTCCTGCATGGTGTTTTCCGACACCATCTACACCATGCTGATGACTCACGAGAAATACAGCCAGTTCACGTCCAGGAAGATCGCGGACGCCAAAACGACAAGCCAAGTATTGCTCTGCCTCTCCGCCGACAGCCGCAGCGAGGTTGATCGGATCGTGAGCAAGGCCGCCGACGCAGGCGGCGCCGCCGATCCCGGACCGAAGGACGAATACGACTTCATGTACGGCCGCAGCTTTGAGGATCCCGACGGCCATCTTTGGGGAGTGAATTGGATGGATGTCGAGGCTGCCACGGCGCAGTTCGCCACCGAGAACGCCTGACCGAAACCCATTCAAGGAGTATTGCCGATGTCGAAGATCACCCCCTGCCTGTGGTTTGGCAACGAAGCCGAAGAGGCCGCTGGCTTCTATGCGTCGCTGCTGCCCGATTCGAGGATCGAAAAGGTTCAGCGCGCGCCCGCGGATTATCCTCACGGCAAGGCCGGCCAGGCGATCATGGTGGAGTTCACGCTCGCAGGCCAGCGATTCACGGCGCTCAACGGCGGCATCCGCATGGAATACACCAACGCCGTCTCCTTCATGATCGATTGTGCCGACCAGGCCGAAGTCGATCGCCTTTGGGACGCGATACTGGCCCATGGCGGCAAGACCGAGCAGTGCGGTTGGATCCGGGATCGCTATGGCCTGGCCTGGCAGATCATCCCGACGGCGCTCGGAAAATACCTCGGCGGCTCTGACAAAGCCGGCGCACAGCGCGCGATGCAGGCGATGCTCGGCATGGTCAAGCTCGACATCGAGGGCCTGAAGCGCGCGTATGAGGGAAAATCGGCGGCGTAAGGCTGCCTGTCGGCGCCCGGCTTGTCCGGGCGACCCAGTGCGCCGGGATGCTGGAAGTTCACTCGACACGCCGCGGCGTACTGGATGCCCCGCATTCGCGGGGCATGACGGTCAGTAGTTGATCCTGAGCCCGATGCCGCCGTGTGCGGTATTGCCGACCGGCTGCGGCCCGAGCGTGCCGTTGACGAAGACGTCGAAGACCCAGCCCTTGCTGACGCGGAAGCCGAGCCGGCCGCCATATTCGAACCAGCCCTGATTGCCGATGGTCGGCGTCACCATGCCCTGGCCGGTGACGGCGGCGACGACGCCGGACTGCGTGCCGAAGGCATGGACGTAGCCGCCGTTGATATTGCCTTCGATGCCGTTGGTGATCAGGTGCGTCCATTGCCCGCCGATCTTGGCGAGCGTGGTCCTGTCGGTGCCGGAGTTGAAGGTGGTGTCGAACGGATTGAAAGCGATCGACTGGTCGGTATAGCCCTTGACCCGCTGCCAGAGCTGCCAGACCTCGACCGCGGCGGCGACCTCGTCGCGCGGCGATATCCGTCCGATCCAGCCGGCGCGGCCGTAGACCGCGTAATTCTCCGCGGTGGTGTTGCCGTCGACCGTCACTGCGCCGAGGCTGGTCTGGTAGCTGCGGCGGTATCGCACCTTTTCGTAAGGCGTCAGGATGGTGCCGATATCGAAGAACGGTCGCGACTTGCCCCAGTCCGTGAAGTCATAGCGCAGCGCCAGAGCGCCGATCGGTGCGGCAGTCACGCTGTAGCCGTTCTCGCCGTAATGCGTGTAGGCAAGGCCCGCGAGCAAAGCGAGATTGTCGGTGATGTTCTTGCGGCCGTGCACGCCCGCCGAGAACGAGCCGACCGAGCCGAAGGCGCTGACGCAGTCGTTGCAGTTGATCTGCTCGTTGATGCCGAGCAGCACCGTGCCGAGCACGCGGTTGGTGATCATCTGGTTGAAGCGCTGCTTGGCGACGTCGTTGACCCCGGCGCTGGGATCGGAACCCGTGAGGCAGGGCGGGGCTGCCGCGGCGGCCGGGCCGTCGCCAGGGGTGTCCAGCGCGGCGGCAGTGAAATTGTTGGTAGAGGTCGGGCTCGACGTCGATGTAGACGTCGAAGTGGACGTCGATGTCGAACACGACGTCGGCGCCGACTGCGCGTAGGCGACGCCGGATTCACCGCGCAGGAACAGCAGCGCGGCCGCCACCAGCAAGGTGGCGAAGACGATCCAGCTGCGGGAGAAGCCTGCCAAGATCACCTCCCGCACAGCATGCCGGTGGGATCGTCGACCACCGCCGGCGTGATCGTGGGCGTGCCCGCAAATTCGGTGGTGGTGCACAGCCCCGCCGTGGCGCCGCAGTTGCTCGCAAAGGTCCAGGGCGGGCTGTTGGACTTCTGGATCGTGACCTTGCCGTTGGCCGAGGAGGTGATGATCGCGGTGTCGCCGGGTTGGGTCAGCTCGATGCACTGGAAGTTCAGCGTGCAGACGCGCGAGGCGCCGTCCTGCAGCACGACCACGGTCCGGCCGCGCTGCGAAAGGATGTCGAGAATGGTTCCGCGTATGCCGATGGTCGCGAGCCCCGTGGTGATCTTGTAGGCGTTCTTGTCGGAATGGCCGGTGACGAAGCGGAACGCGCCGGTCGTCATGCGGATGGTGACGTCCTTGTAGCTGTGCTCGTCGTTGAAGACGGTGCGGTCGAGCGTGATCGAGGAATTCGCGCCCAGCGACAGATTGGTGGAGTCGATCATCACCAGCCGCGTCGCGCTGGCGGTGCCGGTGCGCACGGTCTCGTTGCGCAACACGGCATCGCCGACATTGATCTGGGTGCCGCCCGTTCCGGAAACGCGGATCACCTCGTTCTGGACCACGGCCGCTTCGCCGACGCGCGCGGGCGCCTGCGCGGAAGCGATACCGATTTCCGACGAGATACAGATCGTCAGCGCCGCAAGAATGTAGTTACGCCAATTCATTTCCCACCGTACAATCTGCGCATCTATTTAGCGGATTGTGCGGGCCAGCCATGTAGTATTATTGCCACAAGTCCCACACACTTTCCCGGCCCGTCGATTAGTGATCTCCAGACGCAAATCGGTTCGAAAAGAAAAGGCGCGCAATGTCGAGCGCGCCGAAGACACAATTTTGCCCGAAAGTGCCGACGGGGCCGCGGGCAAATCCGGGTCTGTTCCGCATAGTCCTATCGGCATGGTTGCAGCCATTGCGGCTGCAATCTTCGTCGTCGCGCATCTATTGCTGCTGATCGGGTTAACCACGCCGGACAAGATTGCATTTGACGAAGTGCATTATGTTCCGGCGGCCAAGCAATTGCTCGAGAAGGGGCCGCACGCGCCTCTGCTCAACCCGATGCATCCGCCGCTCGCCAAGGAATTCATGGCGGTCTCGATCAAGGTCTTTGGCGACAATCCGCTTGGCTGGCGCTATCCGGGCGTCGTGTTCGGCGCGCTCGCCATCGTCGCGATCTATCTGTGCGGGCTGGCACTGTTCGCCTCGCAGGGTGCTGCGCTGGCGGCCGCGGCGCTGACCTTCCTCAACCAGATGGTTTTCGTGCAGTCGCGCATCGCCATGCTCGACATCTATGCGCTGACCTTCGATCTGTTCGGCATTGCCGCGTTCATTCACGGCTACAACAGGCAGAGGCCTGAAATCGCGTTCGGCCTGGCCGGGCTCGCCTTCGGTCTGGCCGGCGCCAGCAAATGGAGCGGGTTCTTTCCGCTCGGCGTTGCGATTGCGATCGTTGCCTTCGTATATCTGCTGCAGGGATGGCGTACGCAATTTGCCGAACCGGACGCGCAGGACTGGTACCGGCCCGATCGCTGGCCGGAGTTTCGCTACCATCACTTTGCGCTTTGCTTCATCCTCGTGCCGGCCGTCGCGTACTTCATCGTCTGGATTCCGGTGACGGGGTTCTCGGTCTCGGCCTTGATCGAGGCGCAGCGCCGCATCTTTGCGGAAAATTCCGCTTCGCATCCCCCTCATCTCTACATGAGCTCGTGGCCGTCCTGGCCGCTGCTGATGCGGCCGATCTGGTATCAGTTCGACAAGCTGGCGGACGAGCGCTTTCAGGCCATCGTCTTCCTCGGCAATCCCCTGATCCTCTGGCCGGCGCTGGCGGCGCTCGCCATCTGCGCGCGGGATTTCATCGTCGCGCGGCGGACGCAGGCATTCCTCATTCTCGCGTTTTACATCGGCCCGTGGCTCGCCTGGGCGACGCTGCCGCGCACCATCGGCTTCATCTATTACTACCTGCCGTCGGCGACGGTGGCGTCACTGGCGCTGGTCTATGTGCTGACGCAGGGCGAACGCGCGCCGCCGCGCTGGGCGCTATGGGCGTTCGTTGTGGCTTCGGCGGCAGGCTTCCTTGCCCTGCTGCCGATCTCGGCGTCGTCAATGGGAACGTCGATGCAGACCTATCAGCGCCTGATGATTTTTCAGAGCTGGATCTAGATCAGAACCAGTTGAACCAGGCCAGCCTGCGCCAGGAAATGTTGTGGCGGTGAAGGTGCGGTATGTAGAGCGGGAACGGCTCCCAATAAGCATACTGCCGATATTGCTTCTTGGCGTAGCGGCGAGCTTTGCGCGGCTTCGCATCGGTCGTTGCGGGGACGGCGCCTTCCACGGTCTTCGGCATGATCGAGGGACGCGGCACGCTGGCCGGGCGATCGTTCGGACCCGCGGCAGGCGTGGCGGCGTTGGCGGGAGCGGCCGCATTGGCCGTCTCTCCGGCGCTGCCGCGGACGGGCGCAAAGGCGAGCAGGGCTGCAAAGGCGATACCGAGCGAGCGCGTCTTCATGGCCGTGGTCCTTGCCTTGGGGTGTCCGCCCGCCGGTGAGGCGGGCGGATCGCATGGTGCCGTTATTTCTCGGCGGTCTTGCTGACGTCCATATTGACCACCTGAACGCGGCGGTTGGTCGGATCCATCGGCGCGTTCGCATCCTTCGGCTTGGTCTTGCCGTAGCCGACGGTCACGAGGTCGCTGCCGTTGATGCCGTACTTCTCGGTCAGGTACTTCTTGATGGTGTCGGCGCGCCGCTCCGACAGGCCCTGATTATATTCCTCGCCGCCGATCGCATCGGTGTGGCCGGCGACCACGAAGGTCGAGCCCTTCAGGCTCGGGTCGGACAGCGCCTTGCCGAGTTCCTGCACCGCCTGCACCGAGGTCTTGCTGATGTCGGCCGAGTTGTAGTCGAAGCGGATTTCGAGATCGATCTTCGGCTTGTTCGCCGCGAGCTGCGCGACTTCCTCACGCTCGCCGAGCGAGAGCGACCGCGTCGAGCGGTTGCGCAGCGAGTTGACGAATTTCGCTTCCTTGGCCTGAACCGCGGTGTCGACCTGCTGGGTGCCCGCCGACAGGCCGCGGGTCAGCGGCTTCGGCTGCAGTGCCTTGGAGATCTGATCGGCGGAAATGACGTTGTCGCCGGCCAGCGCCAGGCCTGCCGTCATCGACAGCGCGGCGCCGAGCGCAATGGCCGTAATTCCGGAAAGTCTGGAAATGCTGGTCATGGTCGTCTTCCTTTGGGGTTACGCCTGCAAATGTTGCCTGCATGCGTCTTGGATGGTGGGACCTTAGGGCAGGTTCAAAGCGCCGAATGTGACTTAAGTCACTGGTAAACCGCGGCGATCTCCCTGCTTTTCGTCGTCGGCTGGGTAGCCGCGCGGCGCCGCAAGGCGGCTGAGGCGATGTTAGCCCCTCGCCAGTGTCGGTGTCTGCGCATTTCGTCCGTTTCGGTGGTTTTGCCTGCGAATTCGCTCGTTTCACCTCGCGTCGCATCGTCTTTTGCGCCGGTTCGATCCGCTTCGTCGGCTGTGTGATATAGATCACGGTAGCTACATTAAGAAGTGTTCAGATTGCTCCCCATGGATCGGGCCTCATTCGCGAGGCGAAGTTTCGGGTCAAGGGAGAACGAAGATGCGCTACTTGATCGCCGCCCTGTCAGCCGCAAGCCTGCTCATCAGCGCCAGCACGGATGCCTTCGCCGACAAGCGTGTTGCCTTCGTCGTCGGCAACGGCGCCTACAAGAATGTGCCCGCGCTGCCCAATCCGGCCGTCGACGCCCGGTCGATGGCCAAACTGCTCCGCAACGTCGGCTTCGAGGTGGTCGAGGGTTCGAACCTCTCCCGCGACAGGATGACGGAAAAGCTCCTGGACTTCGGCAAGAAGGCGGAAGGCGCCGACGTGGCGCTGTTCTTCTATGCCGGCCATGGCATTGCCGTGAACGGCGCCAACTACCTGCTGCCCATCGATGCCGACCTCAAGTCCGAGATGGACGTCAAGCTCGGCGCCGCCATCAATGTCGACCTCACCCTCGAACAGACCATGGCCGATGCCAAGGTCAAGCTGGTGTTCCTGGACGCCTGCCGCGACAACCCCTTCGCGGCCAAGATCCGTTCCGCCAAGGCGACACGCAGCGCCAATGTGGGAAGCGGCCTCGCCGAGATGAAGTCGGGCGAAG
This sequence comes from Bradyrhizobium sp., assembly GCF_016219575.1. Classification (GTDB taxonomy): domain Bacteria; phylum Pseudomonadota; class Alphaproteobacteria; order Rhizobiales; family Xanthobacteraceae; genus Bradyrhizobium. The sequence continues at coordinate 181,061 of NZ_JACRMG010000020.1, forward strand.
GCACGCTGCTCGCCTTCGCCACCGGCCCCGGCCAGACCGCGCTGGACGGCGAATCCGGCACCAACAGCCCCTTCACCCGCGCGCTGCTCGCCAACATTGCCCAGCCCGGCGTCGAGATCCAGCAGGCCATGACCAAGGTCCGCGCCCAGGTCAACGAGGAGACCTCGAAGGGCCAGCTGCCCTGGGGGCACACCAACCTGATCGGGTCAGTTTATCTCAATCCCGCCAAGTCGGCCGGCGGCGCGACCGAAGCGCCGAACACGCCGGCCCCGACTTCCGTCGCCGCTTCCGAGGTCGAGCTCGAGTTCTGGCGCTCGATCAAGGACTCCAACAAGGTCGAGGAGTTTAATGCCTACCTGACCAGCTATCCCAGCGGCACCTTCAAGTCGATCGCGCTGTCCCGTGTCGCTGCGCTGCAGGATGGTCCATCCAACGCCACCCGCAACCTCACCACCGGCACCGATATCGACCAGGCGGTCTTCTCGGACGAAGCCACGCAGGTGACCGAAGACCAGCTCGGCCTGAGCAAGACGCAGCGCCGCGACGTGCAGCGCCGCCTCACGGGCCTCGGCTTCGACGTCAAGGCGACCGGCAAGTTCGATGAGGCCACCCGCGCCGTCATCACCCGCTGGCAGGCCGCCCGCGGCTATCCGAAGACCGGCTACCTCAACGCCATGCAGCACAAGGCGATGCAGTCCGAGATCCTCGCCACCCGCGTCGCCTCCAGCGATGACAGCTCCGACGACGAGCCGCGCGCGTCGCGTCGGCGCAGTGGTGGCGGCGGCGGCGGTTATCGCCGCAGCGGTGGCGGCGGCCCGCCCAATCTCTTCCGGATGATGCCCATGTTCCGGTGAGTTGCTCCGAAACGAGACAGCAAGGCGGCCCTCGAAGGCCGCCTTGCTTTTTTGGCGACGCCGTTCCCCGTCGTCGTTCATGCAGGCGACACGATTGTTCCGTCGCCGAAACTTTCGCCCGTACAAAAACGGATGAACGCGCGCTGCATCAACTTCGCGCTTTACAGTTTCAAATCACAATGCTGGTCTTGATAAGTCGCGCGAGTGCCGATCTGCGAACACGAATTCGACCAGAAGGGACGATAATGAGGTTTCTTCGCGAAGAAAAAGCGCTCAGAAGCGAAGCAGGGGCCGTGTTGCAGTCAGTCAAGCAGGTGAAAAGGCAGAGCGAGTACCAGGGTTTTCGCGCGGGTCCCACGGACCAGTCAGGTTCCAGCCACACCATGCCGATCGTGATCGGCGCAGCGATGATCGCAGCCGCGATCCTGCTGTCCACGCTGATCACCGCGCTCGGCCAGCGCTATGTCGGGTTCGAAACGCCCAACGAGGAAAGCGCCTGGCTGATCGACCGCCTCACCGGCAGCGTCTACAAGTGCTCGGTCGCCGAGCGCGGCAAGGCGTCCTGCGAGGCGCCCGATGTTGCGACCGGCAGTATCCTCGGCCGGGGCAAGCGCTGAGGCGGCCGGGCGGGATGTTCGGCCGGGCGAATCCGGCTAAGTTCCGGGGCCCATGCCCCGCAGGACCGAACCCCTTCCACTGACCAAGTCACAGGCGCGCCGCATCTGGTTGCAGGCACAGCGGCTGGACAGGGTGGCGCCGTTCGGCGAGGGACCGGCCGCCACGGCGGCTGCGGTCGAGCACCTCGGCTATGTCCAGATCGACACCATCAACGTGATCGAGCGCTGCCACCACCACATCCTCTATAGCCGCATCCCGGCCTATCGCCGCGCCGACCTCAAGCAGGCGCAGAGCGTCGACAAGAGCGTGTTCGAATACTGGACGCATGCCCTGTCCTATGTGCCATCGAGGGATTTCCGCTACTTCATGCCGCTGATGCGCGAGCACAAGCGTGAGGGGCACCAATGGTATGCCTCGGTCAAGCCCGCCGACATGCGCAAGGTGATGCGGCTTATCAAGGCCGGTCCGTTGACCATCCGCGACATCGAGGACGACGTGCTGACCGAAAAGGAGCATCTCTGGCAGAGCCGGAAGCCGTCGAAACACGCCCTGGAGCTTGCCTTCTACACCGGTGCGCTTGCAGTCAGCGAGCGCAACGGCATGCTCAAGACCTACGAGTTGATGATGCGGCATTTCGGCTGGGACGAGCCGCCGAAGACGGCGAGTGCCGGGGAAGTCGCCGCCTATCTGCTCGACCGCAGCCTTCGGGCGCAGGGCGTGGTGAGCCTGGATTCGATCTGCCATCTCGACGCGCCGAGCAAGCCCGCGGTGCGCCGCGCGATCGAGGCCCGCGTTCGCAGGAAGGAACTGCTACCGGTCGCGATCGACGGCGCGGGCAAGCAGGAACACTGGGCGCGGCCGGAGGCGCTGGAAGGTGCAGGCGAGGGCGCTGCGCCTCTCGTGCACATCCTCTCGCCCTTCGATCCCCTGATCATCCAGCGCAAGCGCACCGAGCTCATCTTCGGCTACGGCCACAAGTTCGAGGCCTATGTGCCCAAGGCCAAACGGGTTCTCGGTTACTTCGCGCTTCCCGTTCTGGTGGACGATGAGATCGTCGCTGCGCTCGATCTCAAGACCGACCGCCAGAACAAAAAGCTCCTGATGCAGAAATGGAACTGGGTCGGCCCCGGCAAGGCAGCGAAAGGCGAGGCGCGGAAAGCATTGAAGCGCCGCATCGAGGAGGAACTCGATCGTTTCGAGAAGTTCCAGCTGGATGAGTAGGGCGGATTAGCGAAGTCGTAGGGTGGGCAAAGCGCAGCGTGCCCACCTTTGCGGGCGAGAACTGGAAGGTGGGCACGGCGCAAGCGCGCCTTTGCCCACCCTGCGGTATCACCCGCGCTTCACCGCCGTGAATCTTGCCCCGCCCATCGCCTTGCGCTGCACGAGATCGACGAACAGCACGTAGGACCGGTAGAAATCATCGTGGCCGGACGGCGTGCCGGCGGCCTGCGCCTCGCCGCGCAATTTTTCATACATGCGCAGCCGCTCGCCGAGGATCACGCCCCACGATTCCGTCTCGTCCTCGACCGCCTCGATTTCGAAACCGGCGCCGCGCAGCAGTTCGGCGTGACGGTCGATGCCAACAAGCGTGGCCGCCGCCATGCCGTCCCACAGCAATTGCCGCTGCGCCTCCGACAACGGCCGGTGCACGATCCAGTTGGTGAAGGCGATCCGCCCGCCCGGACAGAGGACGCGATGCGCCTCGGCAAAGGCGCGCGCGATGTCGGGCACATGCAGCAGCGCTTCCTGGCTGACCACGGCATCGTGGCTTGCGTCCGGCAGCGGCAAATCCATCACATTGCCTTCGAGCACCCGCACCTGGCCGTCCAGCCCGACGCGCCGCGACAGCTCAGCGGCGCCTGCAACCCGCGCCGGCGTCAGCTCGATGCCGGTGACGATGGCGCCATAGCGGTGCGCTAGATAGCGTGCCGGCCCGCCGAGGCCCGCGCAGAGATCGACCACCTTGCTGCCGATGCCGATCCGCGCCGCCAGAGCCAGCGCATCGTTGGCGGCGAGCCCGCCATAATGGTCCTGGTCGTGCGCAAACAGATCGTCCGGCTGCAGCCCCTCCAGCGTTCCGCGCGCCGCTTCGAGCTTGGCCAGGATGATCTGCGCCGAGATCGGGTGGCGATCGTAGAAGTCGACGGCCGAGCGGATCTGAGAGGTCATGCGGACTCCATCGCGTAGCGCCAGCACCATACCCCTTTGCCGGGCGGTTCACCGGGCAGAGGGCCAGCTCGCGTAAACTCACCATTAACTCACATACATGTGTCTACTGACGATTATTGACATTCGTCAGTGAACACTCGATACTTCTCAGCAAAGCTCAGCCACAGGGGTATCCGATGTTGGTCCGATCGATTTTATCGAGCTATCTCAGACTGTTGACGGGTGCGTTGCTGGCCGCTTCGGCGATCGCGCTGACCGGCTGCCAGGAATCGACGGCCGAGAAGGTCGTCCCTGGACGCCCCGTTCTGGTCGCCACCGTCAAATATGAAGCCGCTTCCCCCGAGCGCAGCTTCGTCGGCACCATCAAGCCCCGGATCGAGACCGACATGGGCTTCCGGGTCCCCGGCAAAGTGGCAAAACGCCTCGTCGAGGTCGGCCAGACCGTCGAACTCGGCCAGTCCCTGGCGCTGCTCGATGAAGTCGATCTGAAGCTGCAGGCCGAGCAGGCGCAGGCCGAATTCTCCGCCGCCACCGGCGTACAGGCGCAGGCGTCAGCCGCCGAGCAGCGCGCGAAGGACCTCCGCGCCAAGGGCTGGACCACCGATGCGCAGATGGATTCGGCGCGCGCCGCCGCCGACGAGGCGAGGGCTCGGCTCAATCGTGCCGAGCGCCAGGTCGAGTTGACCAAGAACTCTCTTTCCTATGCGACGCTGGTGGCCGATGCCCGCGGCGTCGTCACCGCGACGCTGATCGAGCCTGGCCAGGTGGTTGCCGCGGGCCAGTCCGCGATCCGCGTCGCGCGCTTTGCCGAGAAGGAAGCCGTCGTTGCGATCCCGGAGACGCTGGTCGGCCGCGCCAAGGAAGGCGTCGCCTCCGTCACGCTGTGGTCGGAGCCGGACAAGAAATATGCGGCCAAGCTGCGCGAGATCGCGCCGTCGGCCGATCCCGCCACGCGCACCTACCTCGCAAAGTTCTCGCTGCCGGGCGCCGGCGACAATGTCTCGCTCGGCATGACCGCGACGCTCACGCTCGCCGATCCCGCGACCGATCGCGTGGCCAAGCTGCCGTTGTCCGCACTCTATAACCAGGGCGGCAGCGCCTCGCTCTATGTCGTCGATGCCGCCGGCAACATCGCGCTGAAGCCGGTGACGGTGAAAGCCTACGAGTCCGGCAACGTCGTCATCGCCGACGGTGTCGACGAAGGCGCCAGGGTCGTCGCCCTCGGCGTGCAAAAGCTCGATCCCGCGCAAAAGGTGCGCGTGGTGTCGTCATTGTCGTTCTAGTTGGCTGTCATTCCGGGATGGTCCGAAAGACCAGACCCGGAATCTCGAGATTCCGGGTTCGATGCTTCGCATTGCCCCGGAATGACGAAGAGAGGATTTCATTAGGAGAGCGAGATGAAAAACTTCAATCTCTCAAGCTGGGCCGTCAGCCATCCGACCCTGGTCCTGTTCCTGATGATCATCCTCGGCGTCGCCGGCTACTTCTCTTACCAGAAGCTCGGCCGCGCCGAGGATCCGTTCTTCACGGTGAAGGTGGTCAACGTCTCCGCGATCTGGCCCGGCGCCACCGCGCAGGAGATGCAGACCCAGGTCGCCGATCCCATCGAGAAGAAGCTACAGGAGCTGCCCTTCTTCGAGAAGGTGCAGACCTATTCGAAGCCGTCCTTCACCGCGATGCAGGTGACGTTCCGCGATTCCACCCCGCCGAAGGACGTGCCCTATCTCTTCTATCTCCTGCGCAAGAAGTTGGTCGACGTGCAGGACCAGCTGCCTGCAGGCCTGCTCGGCCCCGTCGTCAACGACGAATTCTCCGACGTCGACTCCATCCTCTACATGATGACCGGCGACGGCGCCGATTACGCGCAGCTGAAGAAGACCGCCGAAGGCCTGCGCCAGAAGCTGTTGAAGGTGAACGGCGTCACCAAGGTCAATCTTTACGGCACCCAGGCCGAGCGCATCTTCGTCGAATTCTCCCACGCCAAGCTCGCTACCCTCGGCATCACGCCGCAGGCGCTGTTCGACTCGCTCGCCAAGCAGAACAACGTCACGCCCGCCGGCACGGTGGAAACCTCGGCGCAGCGCGTGCCCTTGCGCGTCACCGGCGCGCTCGACGGCGCCAAGGCCGTGGCGGAAAGCCCGGTCGAGAGCAACGGCCGCGTGTTCCGTTTGGGCGACATCGCCACCGTCACCCATGGCTACGTGGATCCGCCGTCCTTCATCGTGCGCCAGGAAGGCAGGCCCGCGCTCGGCATCGGCGTCGTCACCGCCAAGGGCGCCAACATCCTGGAGCTCGGCAAGGACGTCGAGACCGCCACCAAAGACTTCATGAAGGCGGTGCCGCAGGGCATCGAGGTCGAGCAGATCGCCGACCAGCCCAAGGTCGTCGAGCATGCCGTCGGCGAGTTCGTGCACTCCTTCATCGAGGCGCTCGCCATCGTTCTGTTCGTCTCCTTCGTGGCGCTGGGCTGGCGCACCGGCATCGTGGTGGCCGCCTCCGTGCCGCTGGTGCTCGCCATCGTCTTCATCGTGATGAGTGCGATGGGGCTCGACCTGCACCGCATTACGCTCGGCGCGCTGATCATCGCGCTCGGCCTGCTGGTGGATGATGCCATCATCGCGGTCGAGATGATGGTGGTGAAGATGGAGCAGGGCTGGGACCGCATCCGCGCCGCCTCCTTTGCCTGGGAGTCCACCGCGTTCCCGATGCTGACGGGCACGCTGGTCACCGCGGCCGGCTTCCTGCCGATCGGTTTCGCCAATTCCGCGGTCGGCGAATATGCCGGCGGCATTTTCTGGATCGTCGCGATCGCCCTGGTCGCCTCCTGGTTCGTCGCCGTGATCTTCACGCCCTATATCGGTGTCAAGCTGCTGCCGAACCTCGCCCACCATGCCAGCCACGATCCGCATGCGGTTTATGAGACCCGCATCTATCGCGGGCTGCGCGCCGTCGTGCAGTGGTGCGTAGATCACAGGATCAAGGTGGTGCTTGCCACCGTCGGCGTGTTCGTGCTGTCCATTATCGGGTTCGGCAATGTGCAGCAGCAGTTCTTCCCGCTGTCCGAGCGGCCGGAGCTGTTCCTGCAGCTGCGCCTGCCGGAAGGCACCGCCTTCAACGTCACCGAAAAGACGGTGAAGAAGGCCGAGGAACTGCTGAAGGGCGACAAGGACATCAATACCTATACCGCCTATGTCGGCCAGGGTTCGCCGCGGTTCTGGCTCGGCCTCAATCCGCAGCTGCCGAACGAGGCTTTTGCCGAGATCGTCATTGTCTCGAAGGACGTCGAGGCGCGCGAGCGCATCATGGCTAGAATCGAGAAGGCGGTCGCCGACGGCGCCCTGCCGGAGGCGCGCGTCCGCGTCGACCGCTTCAATTTCGGCCCGCCGGTCGGCTACCCCGTGCAGTTCCGTGTCATCGGCCCCGACGCCAACAAGGTGCGCGACATCGCCTATCAGGTGCGCGACGTCGTCCGCTCCAACAAGAACGTCAAGGAAGTCCAGCTCGACTGGAACGAGCAGTCGCCTTACCTCAAGCTGGTGGTGGACCAGGACCGCGCCCGCGCGCTGGGCCTGACCCCGCAGGAGGTGTCGCAGTCGCTCGCCATGCTGATCTCCGGCGCGCAGGTGACGACCGTGCGCGACGGCATCGAGAAGGTCGGCGTGGTCGCCCGCGCCGTTCCCTCCGAGCGGCTCGATCTCGGCAAGGTCGGCGATCTCACCATCACCTCGCGGGGCGGCATCGCCGTGCCGTTGCAGCAGATCGCCAAGATCGAATACGCCCACGAGGAGCCGATCATGTGGCGGCGCAACCGCGACATGGCGATCACCGTGCGCACCGACGTCGTCGACGGCGTGCAGGCGCCCGACGTGACCAACCAGATCTGGCCCAGGCTGAAGGACATCCGCGACAGCCTCGAACCGGCCTACCGGATCGAGCCGGGCGGGGCGTTCGAGGAATCGGCGAAGGGTAACGCCTCGATCTTCATCCTCTTCCCGGTGATGGTCATGGTGATGCTGACGCTGCTGATGATCCAGCTGCAGAGCTTCTCGCGTTTGACGCTGGTGTTCCTCACCGCGCCGCTCGGCATCGTCGGCGCTTCGCTCGGCCTCAACGTCGCCAACCAGCCGTTCGGTTTCGTGGCGCTGCTCGGCCTGATCGCGCTGGCCGGCATGATCATGCGCAACACCGTGATTCTGGTCGACCAGATCGAGACCGACGTCGCCCACGGCATGACGCGCCGCGAGGCGATCGTGGAGGCCACCGTCCGCCGCGCCCGCCCGGTGGTGTTGACCGCGCTGGCCGCGATCCTGGCCATGATCCCGCTGTCGCGCTCGGCATTCTGGGGCCCGATGGCGATCACCATCATGGGCGGACTGTTCGTGGCAACCTTCCTGACGCTCCTGTACCTGCCGGGCCTCTATGCCCTCTGGTTCAGGAAGAGCCTGGAAGAGAGCGGCGCCGGCGAGCAGCCGGCTCCCGCGCCGCAGCATGGCAAGGACGAACAACTCGCATTTCCGCTTGCCGAGGCCGCGGAATAATTGAACATTGAGATCAGGATCATGACGCTAGTTTCCGAACATCCCGAAACCGACACCCGCGAGCGCATCCTCGTGGTGGCGGAGCGTCTGTTCCGGCAGATCGGCTACCAGAAGACCACGGTCGCCGACATCGCCAAGGAATTGCGGATGAGCCCCGCCAACGTCTATCGCTTCTTCGATTCGAAGAAGTCGATCCACGAGAGCGTGGCCCGTGCGCTGATGGGCGAGGTCGAGACCGAAGCGCGGCGGATCGCGGCGCAGCCGGGACCTGCGAAGCCTCGCTTGCGCGAACTGCTCAAGACCATCAATCGCATGAACACGGAGCGCTATGTCGGCGATTCCAAGCTGCACGAGATGGTCGCGATCGCGATGGAGGAGGACTGGGACGTCTGCGTCACCCATATCGAATGCATCGCGGGCATCATCGGCGAGGTCATCGCGCAGGGCGTGGCGTCCGGCGACTTCGAGGCTCCCGACCTGCCGCTGACTGCGCTCTGCACCTGCACCGGCATGATCCGCTTCTTCCATCCGCAGATGATCGCCCAGGCCGTCAACAAGCCCAGCGCCACGATCGACCAGATGGTCGATTTCCTCTTCCGGGCGCTGGAGCCGCGCAACGCGAAATAGCCTCCCGGCGGGATAGCCGGTATAAGCGTCATTGCGAGCGTAGCGAAGCAATCCAGGGTCCCGCATCGGGATAGATGGATTGCTTCGTCGCCGTCGCTCCTCGCAATGACGGAACAGAACAACGTGACCGAAAAAGTCCTCCACTACTACGAGCCCGCCAAGGGCCACGGCCTCAAGCACGACCCCTTCAACGCCATCATCGCACCGCGCCCGATCGGCTGGATCTCCTCCCGCGATGCAAAGGGCCACGTCAACCTCGCGCCCTACAGCTTCTTCAACGCCTTCTGCTACAAGCCGCCGATCATCGGCTTCTCCTCCACCAACTGGAAGGACAGCGCGGGCAATATCCAGGAGACCGGCGAGTTCGTCTGGAATCTCGCCACGAGGGACCTGGCGCAGCAGATGAACGCCACCGCCGCCCACGTCGCCCAAGACGTCAGCGAGTTCAGTATCGCCGGCCTCACCGCCGTACCCTGCAAGCTCGTCAACGTGCCGCGGGTCGGCGAAAGCCCGGTCGCCATGGAGTGCAAGCTGACCCAGATCATTCAGCTCAAGGGCGCCAATGGCGAGAAGGCGCAGGCTTGGGTCACCTTCGGCGAGGTCGTCGCCGTCCATATCGACAAGGCCCTGATCAAGGACGGCGTCTACCAGACCGCGTTGGCCAGGCCGATCGTCCGCGCCGGCCGCAGCGGCGACTACTTTGAGATCAAGCCGGAAAACATGTTCGAGATGGTCCGGCCGGATTGATCGGCAATTCCGGGCACACGGGACGATGACAACTGAACCGCTCTTCTGCCATGATGGCGAGCAGGGTCACGCAGGAGCGGGGAGAGCGATGCGGGGTACTTTCATTTCGCGCATTTTATTTGGATCATTTCTTGTAGCTGCACTGGTGTCGAGCCCATGGAAGTTGGGGTCTGCTTCCGGTGTCACGGAGGCCCTCGCACAGGTGCCGTCCTCGGCAAGGCCCGGCATCCGCTCTTGCGCCGAGCGCGGCAGTATGCGCTCGGAGCATTCGAGGGAGCCGACCAAGGTCACCTTCGTCAACAAGTCCGGCATGTACCGCGCGTTGATGTGGATCGACTTCAAGGGAGGCTTCAAGGACTATGGCGGCTTGAACTCCGGCGAACAGAAGACCATCAGTACCTTCCGGACCCATCCCTGGATGATTACGGACGGCCCGGGCAATTGTATCCAGATCATCCTGCCGGCCGCCGAACCCGGAACGGTTGCGCTGAAGTAACAGCATGCCGGCGGGTGACGTTCGGCGTTGAGCGGCAAGCTGCCGCAATAGCTCGCGTTTCCGGAACGGAATCCGGACCTTGCCGTTAACAAAGCGCAACTCCGGCCGCGTCAAATTCGCTTCATTTTCAAGGCGAAGTGTTCACCCGGGACAGGCAGTTTCCGCTAGAATTCCCGCCATCTGCGCCGAACCATGAGGGCCCCCGCCATGAGCTTTCGCCGCGACTACATCACCAGACCGATTTTCTCCTTTGCCCGCGGCGTGCTGCCGCCGATGTCCGACACCGAGCGCGAGGCGCTCGAGGCGGGCGACGTCTGGTGGGATGCCGATCTCTTCACCGGCAATCCCGACTGGTCGAAGCTCCTGGCCAACGCGCCGGCCGCGCTGACCGAGGAGGAGAAGGCTTTCCTCAACGGCCCCGTCGACGAGCTCTGCGCCATGCTCGACGACTGGAAAATCAACTGGGAGTGGCGCGACCTGCCCCCGGAGGCCTGGGACTTCATCAAGCGCCACAAGTTCTTCGGCATGATCATCCCGAAGGAGTTCGGCGGGCTCGGCTTCTCGCCCTATGCGCATTCCGAAGTCGTGCGCAAGCTGTCCTCGCGCTCGCTGGCGGCCGCCGTCACGGTGATGGTGCCGAACTCGCTCGGGCCCGGCGAATTGCTGATGCGCTTCGGCACGAAAGAACAGCAGGACCGCTGGCTGCCGCGTCTCGCTGACGGCCGCGACATTCCCTGCTTCGGTCTCACCAGCCCCGAGGCCGGCTCGGATGCGGCCTCGATGATCGACACCGGCATCATCTGCAAGGGCACCTTCGAGGGCCGCGAGGTGATCGGCCTGAGGCTGAACTGGCACAAGCGCTACATCACGCTCGGCCCGGTCTCGACGCTTTTGGGTCTCGCCTTCAAGGCCTATGACCCCGACCATCTCGTAGGCCCCGAGGAAGACCTCGGCATCACCGTGGCGCTGATTCCGACGCACCTTCCCGGCGTCCGGATCGGCCATCGCCATCTGCCGGCGATGCAGGTTTTCCAGAACGGCCCGAACTGGGGCCACGATGTCTTCATACCCCTCGACTACATCATCGGCGGCCAGGAGCGGCTGGGCCAGGGCTGGAAGATGCTGATGACGGCGCTCGCCGCCGGCCGCGGCATTTCGCTGCCGTCACTCTCCGCGGCCGGCGCCGCCTATGCCGCGCGCACCACAGGCGCCTATGCCCGCATCCGCGAGCAGTTCGGCATCTCGATTTCGAAGTTCGAGGGCATCGAGGAGCCGCTCGCCCGCATCGCCGGAACGGCCTATCTGCTCGATGCTGCGCGCCGGCTGACCTGCGCTGCGCTCAATCAGGGTCATCATCCCGCAGTCATCTCGGGGATCATGAAGCTCCATGCCACCGAGCGCATGCGCATCGTGATCGACGACGCCATGGATATACACGGCGGCAAGGCCGTGATCGACGGTCCGCAGAACTACATGGGCAGCCTCTACCGCGCGGTGCCGGTCGGCATCACGGTGGAGGGTGCCAACATCCTCACCCGCAATCTCATCGTGTTCGGGCAGGGCGCCATCCGTGCCCATCCATATCTGCTCGCCGAGATGAACGCGCTACGCGACGAGGATCGCACGCGTGGGCTTGAAGCGTTTGACAAGTCCCTCTGGAGTCATGTCGGCCACAGCTTCCGGACGCTGTTCCGCGCCTGGGGCCGCAGCTGGAGCGGCGGCATCTTCGCGCCGGCGCCGGAGGCGGGCGCTGCGACGCGCTTCTACCGCCAGCTCTCGCGCTACTCATCGGCCTTTGCGCTTGCCGCCGACATGGCGTTGCTCACGCTCGGCGGCGCGCTGAAGCGCAAGGAAATGCTCTCCGCGCGGCTCGGCGACATCCTCTCGGAGCTCTATCTTCTCTCCGCCGCACTGAAGCGCTGGGAAGACGAGGGCCGCCAGCAGGCCGATTTCCCCGCGCTCGAATGGTGCATGGCGAGCGGCTTCAAGACGATCGAGAATCGCCTCGCCGAAATCCTCGGCAATCTGCCCAACCGTTTCGTCGCCGTGCTCCTGAAATTTTTCCTGCAGCCGTGGGGTGCACGCGTGCTCGGGCCCACCGATCGCGTGGTGCATCAATGCGCCCAGCTCATCCTCGAGCCGTCGGCGGCGCGCGAGCGCCTGACGCCGGATCTCTCCCATGTCGATGACGACCGCGGCGTGGCGCGGCTGGAAAAGGCATTCCGGCTTTATGCGGCTTCCGAGGATATCCGCAAGCGGCTGCATGCCGCGCGCATCCACGAATGGAAGGAAGGTGTGAAGAAAGGCGTCATCACCCAGGCCGAGGGCGAGAAACTCGCCGCCGCGCATGACGCCGTCATGATGGTGATCGAGGTCGACGATTTCGCGCCCGAGGCGCTGTCGCCGATTTACAAGAAGAGCGCCGATGTGCATCAATTCTTCCAGGAGTTGGGTGAGCAGAGGGCGGCGAGCTGATGGCGCGACCGGTTTTCATCATCGACGGCAGCCGGACGCCGTTCATCAAGGCTCGCTCGGGTCCAGGTCCCTTCACCCCCGTCGATCTTGCCGTGCAATGCGGCCGGCCGCTCTTGGCGCGGCAGCCCTTTGCGCCCACCGCCTTCGACCAAGTGATCCTCGGTTGCGTCAACGTCATTGCCGACGAGATGAACCCGGCGCGCGTGGCGGCGCTACGGCTCGGCATGGGCGAGAAGATGGTCGCCTTCACCGTGCAGATCAATTGCGGCTCCGGCATGCAATCGATCGACACGGCCTATCGTTACATCCGCGAAGGCGCCGCCGATCTGATTCTGGCCGGCGGGGCGGAAGCACTGAGCCACGCGCCGCTGGTCTGGCCGCAGGCCGGCGTGCGTTGGTTTGCGGGGCTGGCAGGCGCACGCGGCCTTGGCGCGAAGATCATGGCGGCGCTGAAAGCAAGACCGTCCGATTTCAAGCCGATCATTGGGCTGGAGCGCGGGCTCACCGATCCCATCACCGAGCTCAACATGGGCCAGACCGCCGAAGTCGTCGGACAGCTATTCGGCATCACGCGCGAGCAATCCGATGCCTATGCCGCCGAGAGCCACAGGCGGCTGGCGCATGCGCAGGCCGACGGTTTCTTGAAAGGCGAGCTCGAGATCGCATTTTCGCGCGATGGCAAGTTCTACGACCACGATGACGGCGTGCGTCCCGATTCGACCGCGGAGTCGCTGGCGAAACTGAAGCCGGTATTCGAGCGTCCGTGGGGCCAGGTCACCGCCGGCAATTCCTCGCAGATCACCGACGGCGCGTCCTGGGTCATCCTCGCCTCCGAGGAAGCCGTGGTGAAGCACGGGTTGACGCCGAAGGCCGCGATCATCGACAGTCAGTGGTCGGCGCTCGATCCCTCCATCATGGGCCTCGGCCCGGTGTTGTCGGCGACCGCGCTGCTCAAGCGCAACGATATCACCCTGCAGGACGTCGAAACCTGGGAGTTAAACGAGGCGTTCGCCACGCAGGTGCTCGGCTGCCTCGCCGCGTGGAACGACGAAAAATTTTGCAAGGAAGTGCTCGGCCTCGACGGTGCGGCTGGCGAGCTTGACCGCGCCAAACTCAATGTCGATGGCGGGGCGATCAGCCTCGGCCATCCCGTCGGCACCTCCGGCAACCGCATCGTGCTGCATCTGGTCAACGCCATGAAGCGGCTCGGCACCCGCCGCGGCATCGCTACCGAATGCATCGGCGGCGGGCTGGGCGGCGCCATGCTGATCGAGATGGTGTGACCATGGCCGAGAAGATCATGGATGTGCTGGGCGAACGCGTGCTCGAACTCGGGCCCAAGCCCGACCCCGGCCGGCCCTATCACGATTTCCGCCTGACCCGCGATGCCGACGGCGTCGCCTGGCTGCTGTTCGATCGCGCCGATTCCAGCGCCAACACGCTGTCGGCCGAGGTGATCGAAGGGCTCGACCGCGTGCTGGCGGAATTGGAGACCAATCGCCCGACCGGACTCGTCATCCGTTCCGCGAAGACGTCCGGCTTCATCGCGGGCGCCGACGTCAACGAATTCCGCGCCGCCGCCGATCCCAAGCAGGTCGAGACCGCGATCGGCCGCGCACATGCGGTGATCGACCGGCTGGAAGCACTGCGCATTCCGACGGTGGCGGTGATCCACGGTTTTTGTCTGGGTGGCGGCCTTGAAGTGGCGCTGGCCTGCCAGATGCGCATCGCCATCTCCGATGCACGCTTCGGCTTCCCCGAGGTGATGCTGGGCCTGCATCCCGGCCTCGGCGGTACCGCGCGTTTCACCGGGCTCGTCAATCCCATGCAGGCGATGACGCTGATGCTGACGGGTCGCACCATCGACGCGCGACGGGCGAAGTCGCTCGGCCTGGTCGATGCCGTCTGCGAGGAGCGCCACGTCCGCAATGCCGTCAAGGACGCAATGTCGGGCAAGCTCAAGCGCGCCAAGAAGAGCCCGCTGGTGACCTTGCTCAATCTCGGTCCCGTGCGCCGCCTGCTTGCGGGCCGCATGCGCGCCGAGGCGGAAAAGGCCGCACCCCATGAGCACTATCCCGCACCCGATGCGCTGATCGATCTCTGGGAGCGCTACGGCGGCGACAAGGCCACGATGCTGGCGGCGGAGAAGACGTCGTTCGCCTATCTGATGGTGACGCCGGCCGCGCAGAACCTGATCCGCGTCTTCTTCCTGCGCGAGCAGATGAAGAAGCTTGCGGGAAGCGGCAACCGGATCGAACATGTCCACGTCATCGGCGCCGGCGCCATGGGCGGCGACATCGCCGCCTGGTGCGCCGGGCAGGATTTGCGCGTCACGCTCGCCGACATGAAGGCTGAGCCGATCGCAGGTGCGATGAAGCGCGCCGCCGATCTCTTCGGCAAGATTTTGCGCAAGCGCACCGCCTCGCGCGATGCGCTCGATCGCCTGATCCCGGACATGGTGGGTGAGGGCGTGCGCGGCGCCGATCTCATCATCGAGGCGGTACCGGAGAAGCTCGAGCTCAAGCAAAAGGTCTATGCCTCGATCGAGCCCAAGATGAAGCCCGGCGCGATCCTCGCGACCAACACCTCCAGCATCCCGCTGCAGGATCTGCGCACAACGCTGCAAAGGCCGGAACGTTTGCTCGGCCTGCACTTCTTCAATCCGGTGTCGCGGCTGCAACTCGTCGAGGTCGTCAGCCATGACGGCACCGATGCGCAACTGCACAAGCAGGCGCTGGCCTTTGTCGGCGCCATCGACCGCCTGCCGCTGCCGGTGAAGAGCTCGCCGGGCTTTCTCGTCAACCGTGCGCTGACGCCCTACATGCTGGAAGCCATGGTGATGCTGGACGAGGGGATCGCCCAGACCGTCATCGATGCGGCGGCGAAAAAGTTCGGCATGCCGATGGGCCCGATCGAGCTCGCCGACCAGGTCGGCCTCGACATCTGCCTCGACGTCGGTGACATGCTGCGCTCGAAGTTCGGCGACGCGCTACCGCCGACGCCGGCATGGCTGCGCGAGAAGGTCGCGCGCGGCGAACTCGGCCGCAAGACCGGCAAGGGCTTCTACGCCTGGAAGGATGGCAAGCCCGAAGCGCCGCTGGGCTCGCAACCGCAAGGGGAGGCGCTGCAGCCGGCCGAGCCGACGCCGGAGATGATCGACCGCCTGGTGTTGCCGATGTCGAACGTCTGCGTCGCCTGCCTGCGCGAAGGCATCGTCGACAATGCCGACATCGTGGACGGCGCCATGATCTTCGGCACCGGCTATGCACCGTTCCGCGGCGGGCCGTTGAACTACGCGCGCACCCGCGGGCCTGAAAACGTCGCCGGCACCCTGCGCGCTCTGGCGCAGAAGTTCGGCGGCCGCTTTGCGCCCGATCCGGGCTGGGAGACGTTCAAGTGACGGAAACGCATGTTCACGCCCCGCCAAGCGACGAGATAGGGCCGCGCGGCGACCTGTGCACGCGGACGCTGGCCATGCCGGCCGACACCAACGCCAATGGCGACATTTTTGGTGGCTGGCTGCTCAGCCAGATGGATATCGCCGGTGGCGTTGCCGCCTCGAAAGTCGCGAAATCCCGTACGGTCACGGTCAGCATCGACGCGATGAATTTCCGCAAGCCGGTCTATGTCGGCGATCTCGTTTCCGTGCACGCCAACCTGGTCCGGGTCGGCCGCACCTCGATGACCATCCATCTCGAGGCCTGGGTGGTGCGCCGCAAGGAGACCCAGCCGATCCTGGTGACCGACGGCAATTTCACCTACGTCGCGATCGACGAGCAGGGCCGCCCGCAACCGATCCAACGAAATGAGCCGCTGACCGCGTGATGCGGTGGCAGCGGCTCTCTTTCAGTTCAGAATTCGTAGGATGGGTTGAGCGTCAGCGAAACCCATCGAGTCCTATTGCGGCAAAGATGATGGGTTTCGCTTCGCTCAACCCATCCTACATTTCTCAGATGCAACGCCGGCGGTAGCCGTAGCGATCGATGAACGTGCCGTCGCGGGGATCGAAGGTCGGCGAGCGCGTGCAGGGCGGGCCATAGACTTCGCGGCTGTAGTAGCGCTGCGGCGGCGGACCGGCGCAATAGGCGGGATCGACCAGCACATAGGCGCCGTCGGAGCGCGGCAGGTAGCAGCCGTTGTTGTAGTAGTAATAGCCGCCCGGCCGGGGGTCGCCCTGGGCCGCCACGGCCGCGCCGGTGCCCGCGCCGAGCACTGCACCGATCGCCGCTCCGCGGCCGCCGCCGATCGCGCCGCCGAGGATCGCGCCGGCCGCACCGCCAAAGATGGCGCCGCCAAGCGCGTCCTGCGCCGCCGCCTGCCTGGGCGGAATCAGGGTCGCCAGCGCAAGCAACGCTATGAGAGCCAATCTGGTCATTCTCTGTTTCTCCGGTGGGATAAGGCTTCCTACCACGATTCGCAGGTTCGACCGGTTAAGGTCAAGCCCCGGGCGGGGCCCGGTTTGATGCCAAAACCATCAATTTTGCGTTGTTTTCGCTGGCTGCCGGATGAGCCGCGGCGTACCGGGTCCCCCGCCTGCGCAGGGGACGACGGCCGGGTTTGTCAGAGCTTCGTTGCCGCGCGCGACAACAGCTTCCAGTCACTGCCCTGCTTCTGCCAGTTCATCAGGATGTGCAGGTTCTGTGGAGTCTTCTTGCCGTCGGTGAATTCCTGCTCGCCGACGAAGGTGAAGCGGACGATCGCGTTCGGCCCGACGACCTTGATCGTCGGATCCTTGTACTCGAGCATCGTCCATTTGTAGTTGGCCTTGGCGATGCCGTCGAGCAGCGACGCCTTGGTATCGATCTTGGCGTTGGAGTGGCTGTAGCTGAGTTCTTCCGCACAGAGCGGACCGATCGGATCGGCCTTGCCGGCGGCTTGCGCTGCGCGGAAGGTTTCGAGGTTTTTTGCGATGGCGTCTTCATCCGCGCCGGCGAAGGCTGGCAGCGCGGTCAGCAGTCCAAGCGCGAGTGCGGGCAAGGCGAGCTGGCGGCGATCGAGTTGCATGGTTTCCTCCCTTGTCGTCGTGAAGGTTTGTTGTTCGAACAGTTTCTCAGCCGCATTTCGCTTTGTCGAGCAGGGCAGCCCGGCCGGCATGAAATGATTTCAAATCATTTTTGCGGCTGCGAACCCAACAATGCGTCTTAACCAGGATTGCGGTTTCGTCAGGTCCGCGGCCCGCGCCATGCATCTGCCGCGTTGACCGCGCCTGCGAACCGCCGCACCATGACCTCCCTTGCCGGAAGGATTGGCCGTGGCCGGACTGTCGCATCGCCAGACTGAAATCCTCAACATCGCCCGCGCCTTCGGACGGGTGATGGTGGAAGACCTCGCCCGGCGCTTCGAGGTGTCGGCGCAGACCATCCGGAAAGATCTCAACGATCTCTGCGACCAGCGCTCGCTGACCCGCATCCATGGCGGCGCGATCATCGCCTCCGGCGTCGAAAACCTCGCCTACGAGGCGCGCCGCTTCGTCGCCGCCGAGGAGAAAAAGGCGATCGGCGCTGCGGCGGCGGCGCGCATCCCCAACGGCTGCTCGCTGTTCATCAACATCGGCACCACGACGGAAGAGGTCGCGGCCGCGCTGACCTCGCATGAGGACCTGCTCGTCATCACCAACAACCTCAATGTCGCGATGCTGCTCTACCGCCATCCGCGCATCGAGGTGATCGTGGCGGGAGGCGCGGTGCGCCGCGCCGACGGTGCCGTGGTCGGTTCCACCGCCACACAGCTGATCGGCCAGTTCAAGGTCGACTACGCCATCATCGGCGCGTCCGCGATCGACGAGGAGGGCGCGTTGCTCGACTTCGACTATCGCGAGGTGCAGGCGGCGCAGGCGATCATCGCCAACGCCCGCAGCGTCATGCTGGTTGCCGACTCGACAAAGCTGCGCCGCAGCGCCGCGGTTCGCATCGCGCATCTCTCGCAGATCCAGACCTTTGTGACGGATTCGCCGCTGCCCGCCGGACTCGCCAGCATCTGCCATCACCGCGGCATCGAGGTGGTCGTCGCGATGGACAAGCCCGTCGCCGACCTCGACGAGACCGAATCCGAGCCCGCGCCGCCGGCACTGCGCAGCGTGTAGCGCATAGCTCTCCTCGACTTTCCCGACGCGTCATCACCCGCGAAAGCGGGTGATCCAGTATTCCAGGGGCGCCCGTGGTCGACCGAGAAGCCGCGGCGTACTGGATGCCCCGCTTTCGCGGGGCACGACAGGGAGAACGACGTGGCCTCATGGTTCGCCAGGCGATGCGAAGTCTCGCCCGGAGACGCGCGTGCCGCGCTCCTCGCCATGAGGGTCTAGAAACCCCGAACCGCCATCAGACCCTGATCCTGAGGAGTGCGCTTTTCGCGCGCGTCTCGAAGGATGAAGGCTCCAATTCCAACTTTCGCTTGCTTTCGCTTTTCGTTGTGCTGTAATCGAAAACGAAAGTGAAATCGCCGAAGCGAAGAAGGCGATTGCCGGGGAAGCGTTCGTTGGATCGGGTGTACGACCTCGCCATTATCGGAGGCGGAGTGAATGGCTGCGGCATCGCGCGCGACGCCGCCGGCCGCGGCAACTCTGTTTTCCTTTGTGAAATGAATGACTTGGCGAGCGGGACGTCGTCCTGGTCGACCAAGCTCGTGCATGGCGGGCTGCGCTATCTCGAATATTACGAGTTCCGCCTGGTCCGCGAAGCCCTGATCGAGCGCGAAATCCTGTGGGCGATCGCGCCCCACATTATCCGCCCCCTGCGTTTCGTTTTGCCGCACCACGCTGGATTGCGCCCGGCCTGGCTGCTCCGCCTCGGGTTGTTCCTCTACGACCATATCGGCGGCCGCCATTTGCTGCCGCCGACCCGTTCGGTGGACCTTGCGACCGATGCCGTCGGCAAGCCGCTGATATCAGGCCGTTACAAAAAGGCTTTTGAATATTCCGACTGCTTCGTCGACGACGCGCGCCTCGTTGCTCTGAACGCGCGCGACGCCGCCGACCGCGGCGCCGACATCCGCACCCGTTCGCGCGCGGTCGAGATCAGGCAGGCCGATGGCATCTGGCAGCTCACGGTGGAGGACACTCTGAACGGCGGCCGCTCTACCATCCACGCCCGCGCGCTGATCAATGCCGGCGGCCCATGGGTGGAGCAGGTGCTCTCCGCCGGCGCCGGGGTCAACGCGAAGGCAAAGGTTCGGTTGGTGCAGGGCTCGCACATCGTGGTGCGTCAGCTCTACGCCCATGACCGCGCCTACATGTTCCAGAACGCCGATGGCCGCATCGTCTTCGTCATCCCCTACCAGGACGACTTCACGCTGATCGGCACCACCGACCGCGACTATGACGGCGATCCCGCCGACGTGAAGGCGACCGCGGAAGAGATCGAATATCTCTGCAGCTCCGTCAGCGAATATCTGGCGAAACAGGTGAAGCCCTCGGACGTCGTCTGGTCCTATGCCGGCGTGCGGCCGCTCTATGACGATGGCGCCAGCGAAGCCAAGGCCGCCACCCGCGATTACGTGTTCGAGCTCGACACGCCCGGCGGCGCGCCGCTGCTGTCGATCTATGGCGGCAAGATCACGACCTATCGCCGCCTAGCCGAAGAGGCGCTGGAGCGGCTCGCGCCGTATCTGAACAGCGCCAAGGCCAAGGAAGGCTGGACCGCGACGGCGCCATTGCCCGGCGGCGACATGGATGTCTCCGCCGTGGTGGCTCTGACAGCGGAACTGATGCGCGAACATCCGTTCCTGGCGCATGCGCATGCCAACCGGCTCGCCCATGCCTACGGCACCCGTGCGAGGAAATTGCTCGGCGCCGCGAAATCGATGTCCGATCTTGGCCAATGTTTTGGCGATACCCTCACCGAGGCCGAGGTGCGGTATCTGATGGCCAATGAATGGGCCGTGAGCGCCGAGGACGTGGTGTGGCGCCGCTCCAAGCTGGGCCTGCGGCTGACATCGGCGGAAATCTCCGCCCTCGACAGCTGGATGGCGGCGCATCGCGCCGCGAGCGAGCGTCCGTTGCGCGAAGCGGGAGGGCGGACATGAGCGTCACGCTCGACCATGTTACCCGCACCGTCGATGGCGTTGCCACCATTCGCGACGTCTCGCTGACGCTGGAGCGCGGCACACTCAGCGTCCTGCTCGGACCGACGCTGTCGGGCAAGACCTCGATCATGCGGCTGCTCGCCGGCCTCGACAAGCCGGCTTCCGGCCGGGTGCTGGTCGACGGCAAGGACGTCACCGGAGTCGACGTGCGCCAGCGCTCGGTTGCGATGGTGTACCAGCAGTTCATCAACTATCCCTCGCTCACCGTCTACGAGAACATCGCCTCGCCCTTGCGCGTGCAGGGCCGGCCGAGGGAAGAGATCGATCGCCGCGTGCAGGAAGCGGCAAGACTCCTCAAGCTCGAGCCTTTCATGAGCCGCACGCCGCTGCAGCTGTCCGGCGGCCAGCAGCAGCGCACCGCGATTGCGCGCGCGCTGGTGAAGGGCGCCGATCTCGTGCTGCTCGACGAGCCGCTCGCCAATCTCGACTACAAGCTGCGCGAGGAGCTCCGCGCCGAGCTGCCGCGCATCTTCGAGGCCTCGGGTGCGATCTTCGTCTATGCCACGACCGAACCGTCGGAGGCGCTGCTGCTCGGCGGCAACACGCTGTGCATGTGGCAAGGCGAGGTGTTGCAGCACGGCGAGACGCCAAAGGTCTATCGCCACCCCGACACGCTGCGGGTGGCGCAGGTGTTCTCCGACCCGCCGCTCAACATCATCGGCATCGAGAAGAAGAACGGCTCCGTGCAGTATGCCGGCGGCATCAATGCGCCGGCGACCGGCCTTTACGCCGATCTTGGCGACGGCGCCTATCGCGTCGGCTTCCGCGCCCATCAGCTCGAAGTCGCCAACGGCGTCGCGGGCCGCCACGCTTTTTCCGCGACCGTGACGGTGACCGAGATCACGGGCTCGGAGAGCTTTGTGCATCTGCATCGCGACTCCCAGAATTGGGTCGCGGTGCTGCACGGCGTGCACGAATACGAGCCCGGTGAGAGGCTGGACGCGGCGCTCGATCCGAATAACGTTTTTGTCTTCGACGCGGCGGACCGTCTGGTCGCCGCTCCGAAAAGCTCATGAGGGAGATGCGAGATGGCCCGCATTGACCTCGTCGACCTCGCGCACTCCTATAGCGGCAACGACGCGCCGCCGGAGTCCTTTGCGCTGAAGCCGGTCACCATGACCTGGCGGCAGGGCGGGGCCTATGCACTGCTCGGCCCCTCCGGCTGCGGTAAGACCACGCTGCTCAATCTCATTTCCGGCATCGTCACGCCCTCGCGCGGAAAGATCCTGTTCGACGGCACCGACATCACACAGGCCTCGACCCAGAAGCGCAACATCGCCCAGGTGTTCCAGTTCCCCGTCATCTACGACACCATGACGGTCGGCGAGAACCTGGCATTTCCGCTGAAGAACCGCGGTGTGCCGCCAGCCGAGATCGCGGTGCGGGTGAAGCAGATCGCCGACCTGCTCGACCTCACACCCTACCTCAATCGCAAGGCGACGCGGCTGACGGCGGACGCCAAGCAGAAGATCTCGCTCGGCCGCGGCCTGGTTCGCTCCGACGTCGCCGCCGTGCTGTTCGATGAGCCGCTCACGGTGATCGATCCCGAATTGAAGTGGCAGCTGCGCTCGAAACTGAAGGCGCTGCACCGCGAGCTCGATCTCACCATGATCTACGTCACCCACGACCAGACCGAGGCGCTGACCTTCGCCGACACCGTGGTGGTCATGCATGACGGCCGCGTCGTGCAGAGCGGCACGCCGGCCGAGCTGTTCGACAAGCCCGCCCATACCTTCGTCGGCTATTTCATCGGCTCGCCGGGCATGAACATCGTGCCCGCAGTGGTCGGCGCCCGCGAGGCGCGGATCGACGGTCATACTATCGCGCTGAAGCGGACCTACAGCGGCCTTCCGGCGGGCGCGAAGATCGAGATCGGGGTACGCCCCGAATTCGTCGACATAGCCGCACCCCTGCCGGGGCTGCTCTCCGCCAGGCTCGAGCGCATCGACGATCTCGGCCGCATCCGCTTCGCGCGGGTTCGCGTCGGCGATGCGAAGTTCGCCGCGCGCGTGCCGCCGGGTTTTTCGCCCCAGGGCGACGTTGCGGGGCTCGTGTTCGATCCCGCTCATGTCCATGTCTACGCCGACAGTCTCCTGGTCGAAGGGGCCGCCTGATGGAAAAGACGGTCAACCAGAAGGCCTGGTTCCTGGTGCTGCCGGTGTTCCTGATCGTGGCGTTCTCCGCGGTCCTGCCGCTGATGACGGTGGTGAACTATTCGGTGCAGGACACCTTCGGCAACAACCAGTTCTTCTGGAACGGCGTCGGCTGGTTCAAGGAATTGCTTGACCCCCATACCGACCTCGGCGAGCGCTTCCTCGCCTCGATCGGGCGCAATCTGTTGTTCTCCGCCATCATCCTCGCCATCGAGGTGCCGCTCGGCATCGTGGTGGCGCTGTCGATGCCGCGCCATGGCTGGCAGGTCGCCGCCTGTCTCGTCATCCTCGCGCTGCCGCTGCTCATTCCGTTCAACGTGGTCGGCACCATCTGGCAGATATTCGGCCGGCCCGACATTGGCCTCCTCGGCTACGTCCTGAACAGGATCGGCTTCAACTACAATTACGTTTCCAACGATCTCGACGCCTGGTTCACCGTGATCGTGATGGACGTCTGGCACTGGACCAGCCTGGTCGCGCTGCTCTGCTATGCCGGCCTGAAATCGATCCCCGATGCCTATTACCAGGCGGCGCAGATCGACGGCGCCTCGCGCTGGGCCGTGTTCAAGGCGATCCAGCTGCCGAAGATGAACCGCGTGCTGCTGATCGCAGTGCTGCTGCGCTTCATGGACTCCTTCATGATCTACACCGAGCCCTTCGTCGTCACCGGCGGCGGCCCCGGCAATTCCACCACCTTCGTTTCCATCGAGCTCGTCAAGATCGCGCTCGGCCAGTTCGACCTCGGCAAGGCCGCCGCGCTCTCGCTGGTCTACAACATCATCATCCTGATCGTCTGCTGGGTGTTCTACACCGTGATGACCAATGCCGGCGCCGAGCGGCCCACGCAGAAGGAGGGCGTCGCATGAACACGATTCCCGGCCGCCGCATCATCATGACGGTCTTCCTGATCTTCCTGCTGTTGCCGATCTATTGGCTCGTCAACATGAGCTTCAAGACCAACAACGAGATCGTCACCAGCATGCATCTGTGGCCGTACCAGCCGACGATCGAGAACTACAAGCGCATCTTCACCGACGAGAGCTGGTACTCCGGCTACCTCAACTCGCTGAAATACGTCATCATCAACACGATCATCTCGATCTCGGTCGCGCTGCCCGCGGCCTACGCGTTCTCGCGCTACCGCTTCCTCGGCGACAAGCATTTGTTCTTCTGGCTGCTGTCGAACCGCATGGCTCCGGCGGCGGTATTCGCGCTGCCGTTCTTCAACCTCTACTCGGCGATCAACCTGTTCGATACGCCCTGGGCGGTGGCGCTGGCGCACTGCATCTTCAATGTGCCGCTCGCGGTGTGGATCCTCGAGGGCTTCGTCTCCAGCGTGCCGCGCGAGATCGACGAGACCGCCTTCCTCGACGGCTACTCCTTCCCGCGCTTCTTCGTGAAGATCCTGATCCCGCTGATCGCGAGCGGCATCGGCGTCGCCGCGTTCTTCTGCTTCATGTTCTCCTGGGTCGAACTGCTGCTCGCGCGCACGCTCACCTCGGTGGCCGCCAAGCCGATCTCGGCCACCATGACCCGCACGGTTTCCGCCGCCGGCGTCGACTGGGGCCTGCTGGCGGCTGCCGGCGTGCTCACCATCATCCCCGGCGCGCTCGTCATCTGGTTCGTCCGCAACTACATCGCGCGCGGCTTCGCGCTCGGACGGGTGTGATCATGGAACACATTGCATGGATGGCCTGGACGTTGCCTACCGCGATCTTCTTCGCGGCGCTGGCCTCGACCCTGGGCGTCATGACCTGGCTTGCGGTCGCTTATCCGGAAGCGGAGCGCGTAGGCGTCCTGCGCATCCCGACCACGCGCGGCGACCGCCTTTTCATCTCGCTGGTTCTCGCTGCCGTCATTCACCTGCTTTGGATTGCTTTCGTCGGGACCGATCCGATCGCCAGTTTGCCGATCGGGGAGGGCGTGGAGATCACGAGCCTCTGGCTCGCAACACTGATTTCGTTTGGCGCGGCCGTTGCGATCTTTCGCACCGTCTGAGCCAGGCGAGAAGGGGCTGATCCGGGGTCAACCCGGACTTGAGGACGAGCATGATGCGGAAAAGTGGATACGGGATTTCCGGCAAGATCATGCTCAACACGAAAGAGTTTCTGTCGCTTTCAACGGAGGAACCAAAATGCGACACTTGAGGAGAAAGAAAGACAGTCTGTTGGTCAGGACCAGCGCGGCAGCGCTGTTTGCGACCACCATGACCATCGCCGTGCCCGCTTTCGCGGACGACGCCACCATCCAGAAATGGATCGACAGCGAGTTCCAGCCTTCGACCTTGTCCAAGGCCGATCAGCTGAAGGAGCTGCAGTGGTTCGAAAAGGCCGCCGCACCCTTCAAGGGCATGGAAATCAACATCGTGTCGGAAACCATCGCGACACATGAATACGAGTCCAAGACGCTGGCCAAGGCCTTCACCGAAATCACCGGGATCAAGCTCAAGCACGACCTGATCCAGGAAGGCGACGTGGTCGAGAAGTTGCAGACCCAGATGCAGTCCGGCAAGAACGTCTATGACGGCTGGATCAACGACTCCGACCTGATCGGCACGCATTCGCGCTATAATCAAACGGTGATCCTGTCGGACTACATGGCCGGCGAGGGCAAGGACGTCACCAATCCCGGGCTCGACGTCAACGACTTCATCGGCAAGTCCTTTACCACGGGTCCGGACGGCAAGCTTTACCAGCTGCCCGACCAGCAGTTCGCGAACCTCTATTGGTTCCGCTACGACTGGTTCTCCAATCCGGAGTACAAGGCCAAGTTCAAGGCCAAGTATGGCTACGATCTCGGCGTGCCCGTGAACTGGTCGGCCTATGAAGACATCGCTGAGTTCTTCACCAACGACATCAAGGAGATCAACGGCGTCAAGGTCTATGGCCACATGGACTATGGCAAGAAGGATCCCTCGCTCGGCTGGCGGTTCACCGACGCCTGGCTGTCGATGGCCGGCAACGGCGACAAGGGCATCCCGAACGGCAAGCCCGTCGACGAATGGGGCATCCGCATGGAAGGCTGCCGTCCGGTCGGCTCCTCGGTCGAGCGCGGCGGCGACACCAACGGTCCTGCGGCGGTCTACTCGATCACCAAGTACCTCGAATGGATGAAGAAGTATGCCCCGCCGCAGTCGCAGGGCATGACCTTCTCCGAAGCAGGTCCGGTGCCGGCGCAAGGCGCGATCGCCCAGCAGATCTTCTGGTACACCGCCTTCACCGCCGACATGGTGAAGCCCGGTATCCCGGTCGTGAACGCGGACGGCACGCCGAAGTGGCGTATGGCTCCGTCGCCGCACGGCTCGTACTGGAAGGAAGGCATGAAGCTCGGCTACCAGGACGCAGGCTCCGCGACGCTCCTGAAGTCGACCCCGCCTGACCGCCGCAAGGCGGCCTGGCTCTATCTGCAGTTCATCGTCTCCAAGTCGGTGTCGCTGAAGAAGAGCCATGTCGGTCTCACCTTCGTGCGTGAGTCCGATATCTGGGACAAGTCGTTCACCGAGCGCGCGCCGAAGCTCGGCGGCCTGATCGAGTTCTACCGCTCGCCCGCGCGCGTGCAGTGGACCCCGACCGGCAACAACGTGCCTGACTATCCGAAGCTGGCCCAGCTGTGGTGGCAGAACATCGGCGATGCGTCATCCGGTGCGAAGACGCCACAGGCGGCGATGGATGCGCTCGCGGCAGCCCAGGACTCGGTGCTCGAGCGTCTTGAGAAGTCCGGCGTGCAGGGCGCTTGCGGTCCGAAGCTGAACAAGAAGGAGACCGCCGAGTTCTGGTTCGCCAAGGCCCAGAAGGACGGCACCATCGCGCCGGCCCGCAAGCTCGCCAACGAGAAGCCGAAGGGCGAGACGGTGGACTACGACGCGCTGATCAAGTCGTGGCCCGCCACCCCGCCGAAGCGGGCGGAGGTGAAGTGACCGGTCTTGTCGTCGCCCGGCGAAAGCGCGAAGCGCGTCTTTGCTCTGAAGACCGGGCGACCCAGTACACCGCGGCGTCTCGGATCTGTCGCTGACGGCTGTGTTTACTGGATGCCCCGGTTAAGCCGGAGCATGACAAGGAGAGCAAAGTCAAAGGCCGGGAGCGATCCCGGCCTTTTTCTTTCGTCATCGGGAAGCGCCGTCGACCCGGATATCGTGCTTCGACAGGAAGCCGGAAAGGAGTTCCGTAACCGCGCGATGGCCGGCCGGCGTCCAGTGCGAACCGAAATCGCTGGCGTAGGCTTCAGCGCCATCGAAAGCGACGAACGGAATTTGCCTGCCACTCAGGTGCTGCATCAGCCTCTCGTCGCTCCTTTGCAGGCCGACCAGTAGTCGTGCACCGCGGGCCGCCACGAAGTCGCGTATCCCATCGACGAGTTGTTCGGTTGGATCGGCCACCACCACTCGCGGATAGCGGATTTCGACATAGGCCGCCACGGCGGTGCGGGCGAGCCAGAGATTCCGCACCAGCCAGCTGTTGCTGACATGGTTCTGCAGCGACCAAGGCACCGGCTGGCCGCGCAGCGTCAAACCGTTGTCGGAGGGCACGTAGAGCGGCTTGCGGTATCCGTCGTAGCGGATGTTGGTCTGGTTGTCGGCCCGGTCGTTGTCGGTGCAGAAGACCAGCACCACGATGTCGGGCTTCACGGTCGGCCATATCCGCTGCAGCAGCAGATATTCCTGATCGGTGCCGAACCCGGAAACGCCGGCATTGACGAGTTGATAGTTTGAAAGCCGGTCCTTCAGCAGATCGGTAAATCGTTCGCCGGCTTCTGCATCGACTCCCCAGACAAAGGAGTCGCCGAGAAACAGCAGCACCGGGCGGCCGTCACGCTGGAATTCGATATCGCGAAAGCCGAGGCGATTGTGCAGGGCGTGGATCGTGCGGGCATTGGTAACGGTTGAACTGGAAGCCGGTACCGGCGCCCAGCCGAGTTCCGCATCATGTCGATAGACCAGGGACCGCTCGCTCTTGCCTGCCCGCAACGCGCGAAAATCGGCGACGCGGAGGATGACCTCGAGGACAGCCAGTGTCACCAGGGTCGACAGAAGCACGGCAAACGCGGACCGGGTTATCTCGCGCAGCCTTCCAGGCCTGATCGAACGTTGCATCTTGCCACCCGGGCAGCGGACCTTGGTTGCGTGGTGGTCAGCCGCGTCCGGGCGAAACTGGCATAGACGGGGATAGTGCGCAAATCAGCGCGCCGACAAGGGCGAAAGGCCGGGAGCGATCCCGGCCTTTTTTCCCGCTGTCATTCCGGGGCGAGCGAAGCGAGAGCTATGGGGCGCAATTGCGCACCTGAGAATCCACACTCGCGATGGTGGTTATGGATTCCGGGCTCGCGCCAATTGGCGCGCCCCGGAATGACGATGGTGATGGTCGCTCGCGCTACTCCGCCGCTTCCGTCGCTGCCAGCGTCGGATAGTCCGTGTAGCCCTTCGCACCGCCGCCGTAGAACGTCGCCTTGTCCGGCGCGTTCAGCGGCGCGCCCTTCTTCAGGCGCTCGACGAGGTCGGGGTTGGAGATGAAGGGCTTGCCGAACGCGATCAGGTCGGCTGCATTCGCATCCAGCACCTTGTTCGCCAGCGCGAGGTCGTAGCCGTTGTTGGCGACGTAGGCCTGCTTGAAGCGCTTGCGCAAGCTGGCGTAGTCGAACGGCGCATTGTCGCGCGGCCCGCCGGTCGCGCCTTCGATGACGTGGATATAGGTCAGCTTGAGTGCATTGAGGTGATCGACGATGTAGTCGAACAGCGGCTGCGGATTGGAATCCGACACGTCATTGGCCGGCGTCACCGGCGAGATGCGGATACCGGTGCGCTCCGGGCCTGCCACCGCCGCGACCGCCTTCGAGACTTCCAGCATCAGCTTCGCGCGGTTCTCGATCGATCCGCCGTAAGCATCCGTGCGCTTGTTGGTGCCGTCCTTGGCGAACTGGTCGAGCAGGTAGCCGTTGGCGCCATGGATCTCGATGCCGTCGAAGCCGGCGGCGATCGCATTCTCTGCGCCGCGCTTGAAGTCGTCGATAATCCCCGGGATTTCGGAAAGCTCCAGCGCGCGCGGCTCGGAAATGTCGGTGAAGGTGCCGTTGACGAAGGTCTTGCCCTTGGCGCGGATCGCCGACGGCGCGACCGGCTTGCCGCCGCCGGGCTGCAGCGAGTCGTGCGAGATGCGGCCGACATGCCAGATCTGGACGAAGATGCGCCCGCCGCGCTCATGCACGCGGTCCGTAACCTTGCGCCAGCCCGCGACCTGTTCCTTCGAGTAGATGCCGGGCGTGTCCTGATAGCCCTGGCCCTGTTGCGACACCTGGCTCGCTTCGGTGATCAGCAGGCCGGCGGAGGCGCGCTGTCCGTAATAGTCGACCGCAAGCGGGCTCGGCACCATGCCGGGCGGCACCGCGCGGTTGCGCGTCAGCGGCGCCATGACGACGCGGTTGGGCAGCGTGATCGGGCCGAGCTTGAAGGGCTCGAAGAGTTTGGACTGGCTCATTTCGGGGCTTTCGGGAAGTGGAAGATGGGGGAGAGTTGGGCATCGCGGCAAATTGCGCAAGCGGCCAGCCATTCGCGTGGCGCATCCTACCCCCGCACGATCCCGCCCATGTGGCCGGCGTCGAGCATCAGCGTGTGGCCGTTGACGTAGGAAGATTCGTTCGAGATCAGGAACAGCGCAGCATAGGCGACCTCCCAGCCGGTGCCCTGGCGGCCGAAAGGCACCGTAATGGCGCGGTCGGGCCGGCGGCGGCTGGCGTCGCGGCCCATCGGGCTGTCGATGAAGCCGGGCGCGATCACATTGCAGCGAACGCCGTTTTCCTCGCCCGCGCGCGCGATCGCACGGCCGAGCGCGATCTGCGCCGCCTTGGAGGATTCATAGGCCGGGTTGCGGCCATTGGCGCGCTGGCTCGCCATCGACGAGGTCAGCACAATAGCGCCGCCCGGCGCCATCATGGTCAGCGCCTTCTGCGCGAATAGCATGTGGCTGCGCACGTTGACGGCGTAATCGCGGTCCCAGGCTTCCGCCGTCATCCTGGCCAGCGGCAGCCCGCAGGAAATCCCGACATTGAGCGCGAGCCCGTCGAGCCCGCCGAGCTTCTGCACACAGCGTTCCACCGCAGGCGCGATCGCCGCGGCGTCGGAAACGTCGACGACTTCCGTGAACGCCTTGCCGCCTTCGGATGTGATCTGCGCCACCGTATTTTCGGCCGCCTCCTTGCTGATGTCGATGCAGGCGACATACGCGCCTTCGCGCGCAAACAGCACGCTCATCGCCCGGCCGTTGCCGATCGGCGGATCCTCGTCGACGATCTTGCGCTGCCCCGCGCCGACCACGATGATTTTCCGCCCCGCCAGTCGCCCGCGGCCGGATGCGAGCCCGAGCGACTCCGCATGGAGCGAAGCGGACGGATCGATCTGCTTCGGCGCTTGCGTGGTGGTGGACATGGCGTGCTCCCGTGCTGATTGTTCTTTTCGTCATTCCGGGATGGTGCGCAAGCACCAGACCCGGAATCTCGAGATTCCGGGTTCTCGCCTTGCGAGCCCCGGAATGACGGCTTCGCCGTCACCGCACCCCGAGAAAATCCCGCTTGCCGATCTCGACGCCGTTGTGGCGCAGGATGCCGTGGGCGATGGCAGCGTGGAAATAGAAATTCGGCAACGCAAACGCCGAGAGGAATTGCTGGCCCTTCAGCGTCATCTGGTTGGTGGGGCCGACCGGGAAGGTGACGTCGTGGCTGTCGGCACCGTCGAACTGCGCCGGCTTGAACGCCTTCACATAGTCCATGGTCTTTGCGATGCGCTGGCGCAATTCCTCAAAACTCTTCTCGGTATCGGCCGTGACCGGGACTTCGCTGCCGGTGAGCCGCGCGCAGCTCTTGGCCGCGAAATCGCACGTGGTCTGGATCTGCCGGGTGAATGGAAACATGTCCGGATAGAGCCGCGCTGACAGCAGCACCTCCGGCTGGATGTTCTTCGCCTTGCAGTGCGCCTCGGCCTTGCCGAGGATGGCGTCAAGCGCGCCGAGGATCTGCAGGAAAGCGGGCACGGTGGCGTCGTAAAAGGACATGGGGAAGCTCTTTTCGTGAGGTGGAAATTCCGGAAGGGCGCGATCGGCCTTGCTCGACATGGGGCGGCGTGCAGTGAAATACAACGCTTGCTGCAGCGCGGGGGGATGTGAAAATTCGCCGTCATTCCGGGGCGCCGCGCAGCGGCGAGCCCGGAATCCATACGCCGGGACGGTCGTTGTTCGCGTGACTGGTTGACGGCTTCACCGCGCCTGCGGCATCACCGCGCCGGCGGGCTGCGCCTGCGCGCCGGGGCCGCGCATGCGCGCCAGCAACTCCGCAGTCGGCCAGGAATCCGCCGGCAGTCCGTATTTCTGCTGCATCGCCTTGACCGCGACGCGGCTCTGCTGGCCGAGCACGCCGTCGACCTTGCCGACGTTGAAGCCCGCGCGCACCAGGAGTTGCTGCAATTCCTTGATCTCGGCAAACTGCAGTTGCGCCACCGGCTGCGCGGGCTGGCGCATCGGCGGCGCGCCCGCGATGCGGGTGGCGAGATAGCCCGCGGTGGTCGCGTAGATCAGCGAGTTGTTCCACTCGGTGTAGGCCGCGAAATTGGGATAGGCCATGAACGCCGGCCCGGTGCGTCCCATCGGCAGCAGCACCGACGCCGGCAGGTCGTCGTTCGGCAGCGGCTTGCCGTCGGGATAGGTCACGCCCCACGCCGCCCATTTCGAGCGCGGGTGCTTGGTCGAGAGGTCGGTCTGCTCCCACGGCAAATTCGGCGGTACCCGGATTTCCTGCAGCCAGGGCTCGCCGCGCCGCCATTTCAGTCCGGTCGCGATGTAGTTCGCGGTCGAGCCGATCACGTCCGGCGCGCTGCGCAGCAGGTTGCGATGGCCGTCGCCGTCATAGTCCACGGCATAGTTGAAATAATGCGTCGGCAAAAATTGCGTCTGGCCGAGCTCACCGGCCCACGAGCCGATCATCTCCGATGGAGAGAGATCGCCGCGCTCGATGATCTTCAGCGCCGCGATGGTCTCCTTCTCGAACATTTCCGAGCGGCGGCAGTCATAGGCCAGCGACACCAGCGAGGGCAGCGTCGGCAGATTGCCCATGTTGGCGCCGAAATCGCTCTCCAGTCCCCAGAACGCGGCGATTACGGCCGGCGGCACGCCATATTCCTTCTCGGCGCGCGAAAACGCCGCCGCATGGGTCTGGATGCGCTGCTGGCCCTGCTGCATGCGATAGGGCGCGGCCATGCGGCCGGCGAACTGCGTGAAGATCTGACCGAACACGCGCTGGCCGCGATCGCGGTTGACGATGCCCTGGTCGTAGACGAGATAGGGCGCAGTCGCCGCCAGTGTCCGCTGCGATACGCCTTCGCCCGCTGCACGCTGCTTGAGGTCGGCGAGAAACTTGTCGAACGACGCGCCGCCATGGCACGCCGCCGCGCGCGGCGAGGGCGCGCTCGCCACGGGGCGCGGCGCCTGCGGGGCGCCGGGCGCGGGCGCCGTCGCCGCAGGCCTTGGCGCTACAGGCTTTGGCGCGGCCGGCGCAGGCCTCGGTTGCGGTTGTTGCTGAAATTGCGCGGACGCGGCGGTGGAAAGCAGCAGCGTTGCCGCCACCGCCGTCAGTCTCAATCCGCGTGCAATTGTCGGCATCGCTGTCCCCGCTGGCCCGAAGGAGTCAGCCGATTTGTATCTGATTCTTACCTCGCCCTGCTTGCGGGGAGAGGTCGCCGCGCGCTTGCGCGGCGGGTAAGGGGGACCCTCCGCGAGTCCCCGTGCTGAGACAGCCCTCACCCCAACCCTCTCCCCGCGAAGAGCGGGGCGAGGGAGGAGAAATATTCGCCGTGGTTTGTCACTGCGCCCCGACCGCGGCGGCAGCAGATGCCGCAGCCGGTGCATCGGCCTTCGCGGTGGCCTGGCCCGGCGCGGGCGCCTGTTCCTGCTTTGCCATGGCAGGCGCGGATGTGCCGGTGCCGAAGCGGACGCGGTACACGCCGAGATTCTCGATCACGCGCTGCACATAGTTGCGCGTCTCGGAGAAGGGGATGCGCTCCACCCAATCGACCGCATCGACATTGGGGTCGCGCGGATCGCCGCGCAGCTTGATCCAGTCGCGCACGCGGCCGCGGCCGGCATTGTAGCCGGCAAAGGTCATCACCAGCGAACCCTTGTATTCCGTCAGCAACGCCGACAGCTCGCCCGCGCCCATCTGGGTGTTGTAGACGGGATCCTTGCGCATCTTCGTCCAGTCGTATTTGACGCCGAACCGCTTGGCGGTGTCCTTGCCGGCTTCCGGCGTCACCTGCATCAGCCCGACGGCGTCGGCGTGGGAATGGTCGCGCTGGTCGAACGCGCTCTCGGTGCGCGCCACCGAATAGATCATGCCGTGCTCGATCGCAGGCTCCCACTGCGTGTGCGGGGGAATGCCGACAGTGGGGAAGGCGTAATGCTCCATGGCGAAGCCGCGGCCGAGCGCGTTCTTGCCGAGCTGCAGCATGGCGACCGCGTCCTCGCGTGCGTAGGTGAGCTCGCCCAGCGCCGCCATCACGGCCTCGTCGCGGCACTCCTCGCCGAGATCGTGCGCAAAAGCCTTCACCATGTCCTTCTCGCCGACGGCATAGAGCATCTCGGCGGCGCGCACGCGCTCGTCGGAGCTTGCGGCGGCGACCGTGTCGGGCTGCGGCATGCGCAGCGCCGATGTCTCGATGCCGATCTTGGCGCGCGACAGCTGCCCGTAATAGGCCGTCGGATATTTCGCCGAGACCTCGTAGTACGCGCGCGCCGCACGCGCATCGCCCGCCGCTTCCGCCGCGCGCGCCCGCCAGTAATTGGCGCGCGCCAGCGTGATCGGATTGAAAAGGCCCTTGTCGATGTCGGCGAAATGCTTCTGCGCGGTTGCGGGATCGTTTAGATAACGCAGCGCAATCCAGCCCGGCATGAAGGCGTAGTCGGCGCGGTAGGCTTCCAGCCCCGGCCTCGCAGCGTCCTTCACCACGTCGTAGGCCAGCTGGAGTTCGCCCATGTCGAGCAGCTTGCGCGAGATGGTGCGGCGGTCGCGCCACCATTCGTCGGTGTCCTGCTGCGCCATGGTCTCGGGCGCCGCCGCCACGATCAGTTTCGCGGCCTCGACGATCTTGTCCTTCTTCATCGCCCATTTGACGCGGCAGAGCACATAGCCGAGATCGCCGCGCGCGGCTTCCGGCACGTCGTTGAGCTTGCCGAGCGCCTTGTCGGCGTTTCCATTCACCGCGGCGCAGGCCTTCACGATCGCGACGTCATCGTCGCCGAGCCGCTTGGCGGCGCGCATCGCGGCGGAAATCTCCTTGGCGCCGATCCGCTTGTTCATGCGGGCACGATGATCCTCGCGCGCGAGCAGCTCCCTGAATTCCTCGTACGCCACCTCCTCGGTGGCTTCGCCCAGCTCCTCCGCACGCCAGGCCGCCTTCACTTCGCGCGAGGCGGCGAGCCGGTCGCCCTCGGCGAGCAGGGCGCGCGCCAGCGCGAAGCGGCCCTTGGCGCTGAGCGGCGCCTTGTCGGCAAAGAACGCGCGGATGGTGGCGGCATCCGCCTTCTCCTGCCACAGCCGCGCTTCCGCGCGGCGGCGCATCAGCGCGTGGCTCGGCCACGCCGGATTGCCGGCAATGAAGGCCGCGTAGCGGGCAAAGCGCGCCTGCGTCTCGGAGTGGCGCAGGATGAACCATTCGGCGAGCTTCCGGCCCGCGGGATCCTCGATCGTTCCGGCGGCTTCGGTGGCGTCGTCCGTCTCGCCATCGCGCGCGAGATCGATCACCTTCTTCACGATGGCAAGGTCGCCGGTCAGCGGCGGCGTTGACGGCTTCTGCTCGTCCTCGTCGTCATCCTCGTCGGCGGCCGGCTTCTTGCCGCGCTTGGCCTTGGCCGCGTGCTTGGCCGGCTTGCCCTTGCGATGCGCGGTCTTCTTGGCCGCGGCCTTCTTGCCGGAGGCGGTGTGCGCAGGCTTGGCGCTTTGCTTCGCCGAAGATTTTGCCTCGGGCTTCTTGGCTTCCTGCTTCTTCGCCGGCTGCACCACGCGCTGCTTCGCATTGGTGGCGGCGCTTGCGGCTGTCGCCGGTACGACGAGCCAGCAGGCTGCGCAGAGCGCGATCAGGGCAAAGATGTTCAGGAGTCGCTTCGCGTGGGTCTTTGCCATACGCTGCCTTGAAATGAAGGAAGTGGGCTCGGGTTCCGCTATGCGGCGTGCCCTGCTTTAGCATGGTGCGGACTGATTTGTCCGCGGCAAAGTCCCCGCAAAATCACCGGTTCCAACGCAAAATCGCCGCAATGTCGTTTCGCGCCGCGGGCCGGCAAACGTTAACTTTCGTCGCGGCCGCGGCAAGCCCCGGTATCCCGCAGCGGCAGTCCTGCCGCGACGCCTCGCCGCAGCCATTCGCGCGCGGGCCGTGGCAAAGCCGCAACCTGATCGCGAGTGGGTCCGCATCGCGGCGATCGCGCACAGTCGCGTCGCATTTTCGTCAGCGCGACGCAAAATCGCCTTGCGCGCGCGAAAGGCCCGCCACGCACGGGTCCTTTCGCCGACGCCTTCGCCTGTTGATTTGCCGGGCGGCGGGAGCACGCCTCATCTCCCTCCCGTGCGCGCGCGCTTTGCGCGTTGCGTCGACGTCCACACGAGGCGGTTTACTCTGGGAGTATCAGAATGGCGCGTTACTCACTGCTTGAACAGTTGCTGCGAAGCGATTCGGGGTTTGCGGATTTCCTGGCCTCGCTCACCGGCGGCTCTTCCGGCCACGACCATCTCAACGGCACCGCCGGCGGCAACTTCCTGTTCGCCGGCGCCAGCGCCGATTCCATCGCCGGCATGGCGGGCAACGACACGCTCAATGGCGGCAGCGGCGACGACAAGGTCTGGGGCGGCTCCGGCAATGACAGCCTCGCCGGCGGCACCGGCGCCGATCTGCTGGTCGGCGGCTTCGGCGCCGACCGCATGGACGGCGGCAACGGCAACGACGTGCTGCTGTCGCGCTCCGACGCCGGCGAGATGGTGGCGGCGCAGGACGGCAAGACGCAGATCTTCGCCGCCGAGACCGCGGCCTTCACGGCGAAGAACGACACCATGACCGGCGGCCGCGGCGCCGATACCTTCCGCTTCGAAGGCATGGTCAACGCCAAGGACGAGATCGTCGCCAAGCACGTCGACGCCGACGGCACCGTGGACTGGGTCGGCGTCACCGGCGAGAACAACGCCGTGCACGACCACTGGGTCGACGGCTTCGGCAGCGACGTCATCACCGACTTCCACCGCAGGGAAGGCGACAAGATCGAGATTTCGGCGCACACCGCCGAGGTCAAGTCGATCAAGCATGTCGACGCCAACGGCGACGGCCGTGCCGACTACAGCCTGATCACCGTCATCAGCCAGCAGGGCAATGCCGGCGCGCATGACGAGGATCTGCTCGGCACCATCAAGGTGTACGGCGACCTGGTGAAGGCGAGCGACATCGCCGTCACTCAGACCGTCTACGGCGCCTATGAGAAGGTCGGCGAGCTCGGCGCCGGCGTGCATTTCGAGATCGAGGACGACGGTGTGCTGCCCAATGGCGGCACCGACGCCGGCCACCACAACGCGGCCACCGCGGCGATGGCCAACATGGCGATCACCAGCCACTGACGGCTGCCCGGACCGGGCCGCGTTCGTGCGGCCCGGACATGCGGTAGGATGGGTGGAGCGAAGCGAAACCCATCGCGCCTGCGGCACCATGATGGGTATCGCTTCGCTCCACCCATCCTACGCCCCCTTGGCCCGCCGAAGCCTTGGCGAAGGCGGCGGCCATGACGAAATCGTAAGGTTTCCCGCGGCGCCGCGACGCAGTTTCCGGCCCTTGCGCGGCAGGTTCCCCGATCCCTACCTCTACCCGCGGAGGATGGAACCATGAACTATTTCCGCACCGCGCTTCTGCTCGCAGGCCTCACCGCGCTCTTCATGGGCGTGGGCTTCCTGATCGGCGGCAAGGGTGGAGCGCTGATTGCGCTGGTCATCGCCGCCGGCATGAACCTGTTCACCTACTGGAATAGCGACCGCATGGTGCTGTCGATGTACGGCGCCCATGAGGTCGATCGCAACTCTGCGCCCGACCTCTACAATCTCGTCGCCGAGCTCGCCGCCCGCGCGCAGCTGCCGATGCCGCGCGTCTTCCTGATGGACGAGGCGCAGCCCAACGCGTTCGCCACCGGCCGCAACCCGGACAACGCCGCGGTCGCCGTCACCGTCGGGCTGATGCAACAGCTTTCCCGCGAGGAGCTCGCCGGCGTGATCGCGCACGAGCTCGCGCACGTCAGGAATCACGACACGCTGACCATGACCATCACAGCGACCATCGCCGGCGCCATCGGCATGATCGCGCAGTTCGGCATGTTCTTCGGCGGTCACCGCGACAACAACAGCGGCCCCGGCATCATAGGCTCGATCGCGATGATGATCCTGGCGCCGCTCGCCGCCATGCTGGTGCAGATGGCGATCAGCCGCACGCGCGAATATGCCGCCGACGATCTCGGCGCGCGCATCTGCGGCAACCCGATGTGGCTGGCGTCCGCGCTTTCCCGCATCGAGAACGCCGCCCATCAGGTGCCGAACGTCGACGCCGAGCGCAACCCCGCCACCGCGCACATGTTCATCATCAACCCGCTGAGCGGGCAGGGCATGGACAATCTGTTTGCGACCCATCCCTCGACCGCCAACCGCATCGCCGCGTTGCAGCAGCTCGCCGCGGAGATCGGGCAGGGCGGCATGCCGACGGGCGGCCGCGCCTATCCGCCGCGCAGCCCGTGGGGCGGCGGCGCGCGGCGCGGGCCGTGGGGGTGAGAACGTCGGGCGGATCAGCGCTGGCGTAATCCGCCATTCTCCGGGCAGGAAGCCGCAGGCGGTCACTCCTCCTCGAGCAGGCGCAGCGACTGCCCTGCGGCGAGACGGATCGGTTTCGCCGAATAGGAGAAGCTGTCGGCCTTGACGTATCCCGCCGGGTCCGACCACGATTCCTGCGGGCGCGGCACGGTCGTGAAGAAGCCCTCGATCCGCTCGGCCGTCACCTCGAAGGTCCCGAAGCCGTGGCGGCTGTCGATGCCGGCGACGAGCCGGGCGCCGCTTTGCGCGTCGGTGTGACCCACCGCGACGTTCAGGTAATGGAGATTGTAGTATCCCCCGTTCCCCATGACGAAGAACGGCAGCGCCTTTCCGTCATGGGTCTTCTCGATCCGCTGATAGTTGTGAACATGCGCCGTCAGGATCACGTTGGGCACGCGGCGCGCCTGGTTGATGGCATTCTCGATCGAACGGGCCATCACCACGCTTCCGCTGTGATGGTCGTCGAACGAATAGATCGGATGATGCACCGCCAGGAACAGCGCCTTGTTGCCGGGCGCCTCGGCAAGCTGCTCGGCAAGCCAGTTCTCCTGGGCATGATCGAGCCGGCCGCCCTCCGGGACGTTGCTGTACAGCCCTATGAAACGGGCCAGTGGCGTGTCGAGGATCCAGTAGGGATACGGCAGGCACATGGCCATGCGTCCCGTGTCCATCGATTCGTCGGTATAGGTATCGACCGGCGCACAGAAGTTTCGCTCGAACCCTGCAAGCGAGCGCTGGTGAGCGCG
The DNA here is from genome assembly GCF_016219575.1 of Bradyrhizobium sp. Lineage (GTDB taxonomy): Bacteria > Pseudomonadota > Alphaproteobacteria > Rhizobiales > Xanthobacteraceae > Bradyrhizobium. The sequence continues at coordinate 219,419 of NZ_JACRMG010000020.1, forward strand.
ACGATCGACCTGCCCGTCGTGATTTCCGGGGATGGCAAGGATCGGCGCGGGGTAATGCTCATAGGGGTCGTAGAACTGGTCGAAATAATTGTCGATCTCGCCCTTGTAATAGACGACGTCGCCGAGGTGATAGAGGAACGAGGCCGGCCTGGCGTTTCCCGCAAAGGAAGCCTCCAGGCCCCTGGCGACCAGCACCTGCGATTTTCCATCCTTGACCCCGCCCGTGTCGCCCATCGTGTGGAAGACGAGACGGCCGGATGCCGCGATCCTGTCGACGGCCTCGTTGCCGAGGATCTGCTCGAGACCCACCCGATACGGATAGGGCCCCTTCGGCTCGAACGGTATCAGCTGGAAACTCACGCGCTCGGCTGCTTCCAGCGTCAGCGCTTCCGGTCCCACTGCCATGCTCGTGCGCTCGGCCGCGGCTAGCGGACCGCCCGACGGACGCGGGCGGTAAAAATTCATCGCCATCGCAAAACCCTCCAAAAAATAAATTCAATCTGAAGGGGTTTATTGTGTACGATGCACCCAAGCAGTCAAGTCCCGGGCATCGTTCTTTGCAAGGAGGAGCGCGGGGCGCTAGCGCTCGGCGCACGCGTCTGTCCGCCCGGGTCCTCGCGCGCGATCTCGGCCGGGGGCTGCCGCCGGGAATCCCGGATGTCCGTTTCGCGTCAAAACCGCCAACGTCCCGGCAGATATTTTCCGATCGGGTCCTCAAAGCGGATATTGCGCTCCCGAAGCACTGAGGAGACTGCAATGTCCTGGAATCACGGCGGCTGCCTTTGCGGCGCGCTTCGCTACGCAACCGCCGCCAAGCCGCTGCGCGTGACGTTCTGCCATTGCAAATTCTGCCAGCGGGCGACCGGGTCGGCGTACATGGTGGAGCCGATCTTCGAGAGAACGAATTTCGCGATGACGGCGGGAACTCCCGCGATCTATGCCCTGGCCTCGAAAGGCAGCGGCAAGCGGGTCAGCATCAATTTCTGTGCAACCTGCGGCACTAGGCTGTTTCTGGCATTCGAGCGTTTCCCGGACATTCTCGGTGTCTATGGCGGAACGTTCGACGATCCGGACTGGTTCGAGCGGACGCCGCTGACGTCGCGGCACATCTTCCTCGACTCCGCCCGGCAGGGGACGATCATCCCCGCCGGCGTCCGCGCATATCGTGAGCACACGATGCTCAACGATGGAACGCCGGTCGAGCCCGTCATTTTCGAACAGCCGCACGAGATCGGGAAGCGATCCACCGGGAGCGCCTGGCGCTAAAACGCCGCACCCTCAATTCAATCGATAGATCGACCAGTTGAGAGCGGTCGCAAACGCGACCCATGCGGCATAGGGCACGAACAACAGCGCAGCGACGCGATCGGCGCGCCATTGCAGCACGATGAACGCGGCGATCGCCGTGAGCATGGCGACGATGATGCCGAGTGCGAGGCCAATGCGGTGCATGCCGAAGAAGGCCGGCGACCACAGGAAATTCAACGCCATCTGCGCTACCCAGGCCGCCATGGCCGGGCCGCGCGGATCGCGCGACCAGGCTCTGGCGCCGGCGACGCCAATGCAGACATAAAGCCCGAGCCATACCGGCGCGAACACATAGTTCGGCGGATTGAATGCGGGCTTGTTCAGCGCGGAATACCAGCCGCCGGGGGTGTTGACATAGCCGAGCAAGAGCCCGGCGAGCACCACGCCGCCGACGAAGAGCATCAGGGTCTTCCAGCCCGTCTGGTCATTGCCACGCGTCATTCCCTGATAACGTGCCCCGCGGGCCCGCAGATCACTGCTTGCCGGATTTTTCCGCTTCCAGTGAGCCGATGGCGGACTAGTCGTCAAACAACTTTAATCTAAATTTGTAGCTCAGGCCGAGTTTGGCGGTGAGTTGGTTTTCATCGCCTGCTTTGACAATCGGAGAAGCCGCGGCGTCTCCGATCAACCTTTCATAATAGGCCAAGCCGACCAGAGCCCATTGCTCAGTTAGCTCGTATCGACCGGAAACTTCCAGACCGGCGCCTTTGATCCCGCCGCCCGGGCTGTATGCGCCGAGTCCTGATCGAGCCGATTCGGCCGGCGTCACACCAAAGTATGTCCTCATGTACTCACTCGTCGCGAAGCTCGCGCGAGGCCCTATCGCAAATTCGGTTACTGCACTTGGGCGGAATCTAAGATCAAGACCGGTCTCAGCGACCATGCCGCTATGACCGCCAAATCCGTAACGCACCGCCAGCCACGGCCGAAACAAGCTCCATTGATATGCGATCCTGCCACCGAGTTCATATGCAGCGTCGATATTGCCAAGGCCGCGCAGTTCCGGCTGGTCGTCGCTATCGCGCTTGTACACATATCGAAAGGAGGGACCGATGGAAAAGCCCTCAGCCGCGCGCTCCTTCTTTACGTCGCCGATGCCGGGAAGCCACAGGTAGTGAAGGGTGAAGAATCCGGTGGGGTTGAATTCGTACCCCTTCGCTCCTTCGTAGGCTGGCCGCATTGCTCCGCCTGCCCCGATTTCGAGGACAATGTCATACGGCCGAACGGGCGCGGCGTCACCTGTGGGAAGTGGCGACTGCGGAGCGGGCTCATCGGCCGCCGGCGCCTCTCCCGTGAGAAATACGCTGAAAGCGAGGGCCATCAAACGCAGCCGGGCTTTGTTGGATTTAGTCATCGATTTACAGAACCAGACCACATACGAGTTCGACCAATATAATACTGCTCCTGATTAATCAATTTACTCGCATGTTAGCGACTTCGTTCCGTCGGCAAAGCGCGGCATGGCATAACTTGCATGTCGCGCCAAAGCCCCGAGATTGTAAACGAAGCTGTTACGACGTTGAGCTGAGCGCTTCGGTTTCAGATCGAAGCCGTTGTCCAATGGCAGATAAGCCGGATGCTACTCAGAAGCCGGCGCTTTCCAGCCAGTCAAAGCGCGCTTGCTACGCCCTGACTGGCTGCCTCCGTTGTAGCTCGACAATTGTCACTTCGGCAGCAGCACCTTGTCGATGACGTGAATCACACCATTATCTGCAATGATGTCGGCCTTTACTACACGCGCGTTGTTCACGCGCACGCCATGCTTGCCGTTGACGTGGACCTGGCCCCCTTCGACCGTTGTCGCTGCGGTTGTCTTGCCTGCGAGGTCCGCGGCCATGACTTTTCCGGGCACAACGTGATAGGTGAGTATCTTGACGAGCTTGCCCTTGTTCTCTGGCTTGAGCAGACTTTTCACCGTCCCCTTGGGCAACTTCTTGAAGGCAGCATCGGTCGGCGCGAAGACGGTAAATGGCCCCGGGCTCTTCAACGTTCCGACAAGGTCCGCCGCCTTGACAGCTGCAACGAGTGTCTTGAACGAACCGGCAGCAATGGCCGTGTCAACGATATCGGCGGCTTTCGATCCCGACGTTGACACGATCAGGGCGAGCGCCCCTGCGGCGAGCAGCTTTACGAGTTTCATAGTCTCGGATCCTCTGGCGATTGGGTTGGAAGCGTTCGACCTCAGGGCGGTCGAGCCGCGAATGGTGCTAGTCATGCCGTGAGATTCAGAACGAACTCACGGAACTGTAACGACGCTGCCGATAGATTGGATCACAACCATCGCACATACTGTGAATGGGTCGATTGGATGCTTTTCGGATTGCTATGCGTCTCTCTTCAGGAACTTTCCGAGCTGGCGGCAGAAAATCGGACTCGCGTCAGGAACACTTTCAGTTTTTTGACGGTTCTGAGACATCAACGGTCTCATGAGCGAAGCTGCCTTTTCTGCACTTTCGCGCATGCCCTCAAATTGAGGCGGCGGGCATGCTTGCCAAAAAACACAAGTGCTCTGCAATTTCGGCAAATGATCCAGCCAATTGATGCGCTTCGAGTATCTCACGCTCGCGATCATGGCGAACTGCACGCTATTCGAGGGGTGCAAAGCACCTTACCGCAATGAAGCCAGCCACGGATGCCAGAGCCGTTATAAAGGTGCCCCAAACCATATCGACGATAGTGATTACAAGAGGCCATCGGCTCAGTGTCGCAAGATTCGTCAGGTCATAAGTGGCATATGCAACTAGCCCAAGCAGCCCGCCTAACAATGATGCGGAGACCCATCCGCCATTCCTGGCCGCGGGCATGATCGCAAATACAACGATCCCGACGAAATAGATTGAGTAGAACGCGGCCGCTGCAAATAGATTCGGTTTGTCCGCGAGCAAATCCCCCAGTGAGTTCCTGTAGAACCCCATGGCACGACTAAGCCAGATGTAATCCACGGCCAGGAAAACGACCGCCGTCACGGCATAAGCCATTATATAGCGGATCATATCGTGATCTCTTGGCTTCTCGTCGCGGGGGATATTGAGATTCCGAAGAACGGCTGCAATAAACATGCGAACAGGAATGATTGCATTCGTAAGAGTCATTCTTTGGTCATAGCCAAGAATTCCTGACGAGTTGCGGAGTTATCGCGAAAGCAGCCAAACATGCAGCTTGTCACCATTTCCGCTCCAACCTTGTGGACGCCCCGGCTCGACATGCAGTGATGAACAGCCTTTAACACGACTCCAACGCCTTGGGGCTGCAGGACTTGCTGGACGGCCGAAGCGATCTCCGAAGTCATCCGCTCCTGGATCTGCAGTCGTTTGGCATAGGCATCGACAACGCGCGCCAGCTTGGAAAGGCCGACGACGCGGCCACTGGGAACGTAAGCCACCCAGGCCTGACCGACGATCGGTGCGAGATGATGCTCGCAATGGCTTTCGAAGGCTATTCCACGGAGAATGATCATTTCCTCGTAGCCGCCGGTTTCGTCGAAGGTCTTGTCCAGAATCGCCAGAGGGTCCTGTTCGTAACCGGCAAAATACTCGCGAAAAGCCCGCGCGGCCCTGGACGGGGTTTCAATCAATCCTGGGCGATCGGGATTCTCTCCAGCCCAGCGAATGATCGTCCGGAATGCGGCCTCGGCTTCTTCACGAGAAGGCGGGCTGATGGCTTGCTGAGACAAGTCATTGATTTGAATATTCACCTCGCGTTTCCTTCTCAATTCGCATGCGGGGCCTTGAGCATTCGATTCGTGGCAAGCGATGGACTTTGTTTGCCTTTAGAAAAAGTTCCCCGGTCGAGGGGGCTTATCGACCGGGGATTTACCGGGGATGGGGGTGCAGCGGCGACGCTGCAGTCCCGGCAGCAATTAAACGAGACCAAGCGAAAATTGGATCACAGGAAAAGAACAAAATTCCCGAGGTGGAGAATCTTGGTTATGCGCCGCTCGCGATAACGGCCGGCGTGTTCTCTATGGCGTTTCCGGCGATCGAATCTTTGGATGTCTACACACGATTGAGTGGCTATGGAAACTATCGCGACTCATCACGCCGCTGCACCTGGCCCGCGGACCGCGCCCTGTCCTGCTCCGGCGACATTAGGACGTGCTGGCTGCGAGGCGTGGATAAGTTGGATGTCAGCGGGCCTCAGATTGTTCCGAGGGCGCTTCGTCGCGCATCCTCTGTGCCGTGAGTCTCTGCCGGGCCCGCCGGTCGAGCATTTTCAGTCCTTCGACCAATGCCGAGAACGCCATGGCAGCATAGATGTAGCCCTTCGGCACATGGGCGCCAAAGCCCTCCGCTATCAGCGCCATACCGATCACCATCAAGAAGGCGAGCGCAAGCATGACGATTGTCGGATTTGTACTGATGAAGTTGGAGAGCGGAGTGGCTGCCATCAGCATCACCAGAACGGCAACCACGACTGCGATGACCATGATCGGGACGTGGTCGGTCATTCCGACCGCGGTAATGATGCTGTCAATGGAGAATACCAGATCGAGGAGCACGATCTGGCCTAGTGCGGCAGCATAACCCAGTTGCGCGGCCCCGGATTCGAACAAGTCGGGGGTGGGATGCGGATCGACTCGATGATGAATTTCCCTGGTCGCCTTCCAGACCAGGAACAATCCCCCCGCTATCAGGATCAGATCGCGCCATGAGAACTCCTGACCGAACATACTGAAGATAGGTGTCGTCAGACGCACAATGAATGCGATGGTACCAAGCAGGAGAAGGCGGAGGATGAGCGCCAAACCGATACCAATACGACGCGCGCCCGCGCGTTGATGCTCAGGCAGCTTGTTCGTTAGAATGGCGATAAAAATGAGATTATCGATCCCAAGCACTACCTCCATTGCGATGAGCATCGCGAGGGCGGCCCAGGCTGTCGGATCGAAGGCCAATGCAATCAGCGCGTCCACGGGAGCACCATCATACGTCTTCGAGCCACGAAGCTTTCCGCCGGCATCGGTGGTCGCGAACTCGACTGAATCGTGGCAAGCAGCGCATCTGGCACTTGCCGGACGATCGTCTGTTTGCACACATAGGGCACGAGCCATAACAGCGCGAACACATAGTTCGGCGGATTGAAGGCGTGCCTATTCAACGCGGCGTACCAGTCGCCCGGCGTGTTGGCATAGCCGGGCATTAGCCCGGCGAGCACCACGCCGCAGACGAAGAGCAGCAGGGTGTTCCAGCCGGTCTTGCTATTGCCTTGCGTCATTTCCCTCATAACGCGCCTCGGTGGCCCGCAGATCACCGCCCGCCGGATTTTTGTTGGTTCCGGTGATCCGGTCCGGCTTTCCCTTCGTTGCTGCGAACGGAAAGTATGAAGATGTCGGTATTGCTGCAGCGGCAAATCTCGGGGCATGCTAGGCGATCGGGATCGATCGCGAAGAGATGGCCGCGGGTGAAGGAAAGACCTGAAATCGCAGTGGATTGGGCCGGCCTGATCGGGCAAATCGCCTTGCGCAGGGATCGCGAGGCCTACCGGCGGCTGTTCGAGTTCTTTGCTCCGCGCATCAAGGGATACCTGATGCGGACCGGCTCGAGCGAAGCCGAGGCGGAGGAGATCGCACAGGAGGCCATGATCGCGCTGTGGCGCAAGGCCGACAGGTTCGATCCGGCGACGTCGGGCGCGGTGGCCTGGATTTTCACCATCGCGCGCAACTTGCGGATCGATGCCGTGCGCCGCGGCCGTCGCGCCGAGCGGATGCTGCAGGTGGTCGAGGCGGAATACCTGCCCGAGCCGGTCGAGAGCACGGAATCGGCCTTCAGCCGCAGCCAGGAGGCCGGTCACGTCGAGTTCGCCCTGCAGCGCCTGCCGGCGCAGCAATCCGAAGTCATCCGGCTATCGTATCTGGAGGAGAGACCGCATTCCGAGATTGCCGAATTGCTCGGCATTCCCCTGGGGACGGTCAAGTCGCGGGTTCGCCTGGCAATGAGCCGTCTCAGAGAGCTGTTGGACGTTTTGAAATGACGATAGAGCATCATCCCCCCGAGGAACTCCTCGCCCGCTTCGCGGCAGGCCGGCTCGATCAGGCCGAGCATATCGTGATGTCCGCGCATGTCTCGATGTGCGTACGCTGCCGGCGCTTCGTCGCCGCCTTTGAGCGGCTCGGCGGCGCAGCGCTCGAAGCCGCCGAGCCGGCCGCGCTCGCTGCCGGCGCCTTCGATGCCGTGATGGCGCGGATCGGGGGCGGTGAAGCTGCTTCGCCCGCACCCGCCGTTCCGCGGCCGCGCCGCGCCGACGATGCGGGCTTGCCGAAAGTGCTGGACCTCTACGACATCGGGCGGGTCAGGCGCATCGCGCCGGGCCTCAGCATGCGGCCGATCATGATCCCCGGCGCCGGGAAATCCCGGGCGTTCCTGCTCAGGTCTGAGCCGGGGACGCGCATGCTGGAGCATACGCATACGGAGACCGAGCTGACCTGCGTGCTTGAGGGCAGCTTCAGCCACGAGGGCGGCCATTTCGGTCCCGGCGATTTCGACCTCGGGGACGACACGATCGACCACCGGCCCATCGTCGGCGCCGACATGCCCTGTGTCTGTCTGGTGGCGATGAGCGGCAAGCTGCGCATCAACGGCCTTCTGGGAAGGCTGATCGAGCCCTTCATTCGCCTCTGAGGCCTGCGGTCGAACTCTGTATTCACCTCTCCCCGGCGGGGAGAGGTGAATACCGTTGCCGGTCGACCGGCGCACGAGACTCAAGAGCGACACTGATCCAAACGCACCGCGGCGTCGTTTCCTGAATCGAAAGAGGGGACGCCATGGTACACCGGAGAATTTCGACCGCCGCCGAACTTCACCATCTGGCGACGCTGCTGGAGCAAGTCGGCCGCGGCGATGCACGGGCCTTCGCCGCGCTTCATGCGCTGACCTGCCGGAAGCTGCGGCGGACGGCCGCATCCGTGTGCCCCCTATCCAGCGATGTCGAGGACGTGCTGCAGGACAGCTATCTCAAGATCTGGCGCGCCGCATCGAGCTTCGATCCCGGTCGCGCCTCTCCGATCAGCTGGATGTGCACCATCGTCAAGAACACCGCGCTGGATTCGAATCGTGCGAAGAAGATGCTGCTGGCCGATCTCGACGATGCCATGGCCATCCCCGCGCCCGGGGATGACGGCGATGAATTCGACTATGAGTATGCAAAGCAGATCACGGTCGAGGCCCTGTCGGGTCTTCCCGAAGAGCGGCGGCGGCTGCTGTCGCTCGCCTATTTCGAGGGCATGAGCCGGCATTCGCTTGCCGAACAGTTCGGCGTGCCGGTCGGCACCGTGAAAACCTGGCTTCGCCGCGCACTGGAAAGCATCCGCGCCGACTGCCTGGCTGCCGCGAAGGGGTCTCTGGCGCTGCCTGCGGCGAATTGAAGTTCGCGAGACGGCGAGTTGCCGCTTCACCTCTCCTCCGTCGGATGCACCCATTTGTACGGCGTGATCTCTCTTCTCTCCGTCAGCTTGATCATGTGCACCGGCGGGGCATGACGGCCGTTGCAGCAGGTGCGGCATTTCAGCGAGGCTTCCAGCTTCCACAGCGGCGTGTCGCGCGGGCGGCGGATGGCGGAAAGCGGCAGGCTGGCGCGGGTGTTGCAGCGGTTGCACTCGACTTCCAGAAAGCCGAGGCCGTCGTTGAGGCACTGGCCAAGCGTGGGCGAGGGCTGCGCCGCGCCGCCAGAGTCTTCTGTCCGGATCGGCCAGGCTTCTGCTTCAGCATGGTCGGCGGCGGATCGCGGCCTTGGCCTGCTTGCGTGCGGATGAAAGCGATCAGCCGGCTGCTCCTGATCCCCATGGGCGCGATTACGCGCCATAGCGAGCGTAGCAGCATGAGGTCGAGCTGTGAGGGGCGGGACGACACGATGGTCGATGCCGCCACAAGTAGGGGGTCGCTTCTGATCAAGAACCATCGCGCAAAAAAGGTATTTCCGAAAGTTAACTCGTAGAATCGATTGAACTCTCCGAGTGAATTGAGCCTGAAGCACCTCGGAGCCGATGAAGTTTCCGACCGGCTGTCATCGATCAACTATCTCATCTGCGGAGCGGAATTCGTCCTGCTGGAGGATCGCAAGGGACAGATCCGCGACGCGATCGCGTTCCCACCGCATTCCAGACAATCGCCTGCCTTCTCCGGCGTGTGCCAGCTCAACGGCCGCGATCAGCCGGGCTCCTACATCGGGGTTCTGAATGCCGATGCTACCGGAAGCTGGCTGCCGGTCGTCGCGGGATGGAAGATCGACGAGAAGGGTGCGAAGTTCGTCAAGGCGCCTGCGGAAGGCCTGCGCTGCTCGCGCAGCGGCATCTACACGGTCGATGGCGGCATGTAAGGCCGGCGCATCGCGATTGCGACACGGCGATCTGTGAAGATTCCGGTTTGCTGACGCCGTGCGATCGACCACAATGGCCGCTGTGTAAGGCTCGCTGCAACAAGAGCCGCGGGGAGGTATCCCATGTCCAGCCGATCCATGCCGCGCATCGCCGGCCTCATTTTGGGAATTTTCGTCATGACCAACGGCTCCGCCGGCGCCGATGCGCTGAAAGATGAAATCGTGCCGACCGGCAAGCTCCGCGTGGCGATCGCCGTCAGCCCCGCCGGCGGCGCGTTCTGGTCACGGAAGACTGACAGCGGCTATGCCGGCGTCCCCGTCGATCTCGGCCGCGAGATGGCCGCGCAGCTCGGCGTGCCCGTGGAATATGTCGTGCACAACAATTCCGGCCAGATCGTCGACGCCGCCGGCAAGGGCACCTGGGACGTCACCTTCCTGCCCAAGGACCCGGAGCGCGAGGGGCGGATGGCGTTCGGCCCGATCTATGAGGTGGCCGACGCCACCTACATCGTGAAGCCGGGCTCGTCCGTGAAAGACTTCGCAACGCTCGACCAGCCCGGCGTCAAGGTCGCCTGCGTCAACAACACTACGACCATGCGCGGCGCCATCGCTCACCTGAAGAATGCCAGGGTCACGGGCTACCAGACTTATGACGAGATCTTCAATCTCTTGAAGAACGGCGAGATCGACGCATTCGCGCTGTCGCGCGACCAGCTCAACGCCATGGCGAAGCAGATTCCGGGCACGCGCGTGCTGGAGGAGACCTTCAAGCAGACGGTGACCGCGGTCGCCGTGCCGCCGAACCATCCGCAGGCGCTGGCCTTCACGGTGAAGTTCATGACGGAAGGCATCGGCAACGGCACGCTGCGCAAGGCCTATGACAACAACGGGCTGAAGGACCGGCCGGTGCGGACGCAGGTGAAGTAGGGCGATCCGAAGCCCTGCGCGGCATCTGTGCAACTGCACAAATTCAGGGCAGCGCACAAGTCCCCGGTGATCTACGGCCCGACAGCTAAGCCACGGGAATAACGTTCATTTCCCGCGCTGCCGCGTTGGCACATCGATTGCTTAATCTTTTCTCAGTCAATGACGACTGCCGTCCTTTCGGATTGCCAGGGCCAAAGTTGGCCCACGGCGCTGGGATCAAGCAGCCTCGCGTGAGGTGCTTCGAGCAGTCATCGGGACTTCCCCTGGAAAGCTCGCGCATCCCAAATCCCCGATCGGGCGCGACCGCGTCATTCCGTGCCGCTCGATAGCGGCGCGGGATTTGTCGCGCGCGGGGACGGCAAGACCTTTCACACATCGGTGCACGGCTGCGCAGCATCCGGCGCGCTTCAACGCTGTCTCTCAAGAGGGGAACTGGAATGGCCTATCTCGCGCCTTCGGAATTCGTGACCAAGATGGTCGACGCCGGGGAATCCAAAATCTTCATGTCGACACGCGATACGGTCATTCGCGCCTACATGGCCGGTGCGATCCTCGCGCTCGCAGCGGCGATGGCAGTGACCATCAACGTGCAGACCGGCACGCCGATCGTCGGCGCCGCATTCTTTCCGGTCGGCTTCTGCATGCTGTACCTGCTCGGCTTCGACCTCTTGACCGGCGTCTTCGTGCTGTGCCCGCTGGCGCTGATCGACAAGCGTCCGGGCGTGACGCTCGGCGGCGTGCTGCGCAACTGGGGCCTCGTCTTCATCGGCAATTTCGCCGGCGCCTTCACGGTGGCGGTGATGATGGCGATCGTGTTCACCTTCGGCTTCTCGCAGGCGCCCGACAAGGTCGGCCAGGTGATCGGCACCATCGGCGAAAGCCGCACCGTCGGCTATGCCAACCATGGCGCGGCCGGCATGCTGACGCTGTTCGTCCGCGGCATGCTCTGCAACTGGATGGTCTCGGCCGGCGTCGTCGGCGCGATGATCTCCACCCATGTCAGCGGCAAGGTGATCGCGATGTGGATGCCGATCATGCTGTTCTTCTTCATGACCTTCGAGCACTCCATCGTGAACATGTTCCTGTTCCCGTCCGGCCTCTTGCTCGGCGGCAAGTTCACATGGTGGGATTATCTGATGTGGAACGAGATCCCGACCGTGGTCGGCAACCTCGTTGGCGGCCTCGCCTTCACCGGGCTGACGCTGTACGCGACCCACATCAAGACCGGTCCGTCGCGCAGCGCGGCGGCTGCGGCCTCCTCGCGGCCGGCGTCTTCGCGCATTGCCGCTTGATCTTGCGATGCAGACGGGTCTCTCTTCGCAAGGGGAGAGGCCCGTCGTCGCGAAAGCCGGTATGCCGCGCGAGCTGAAAATATCGGTCGGGCAATTCTCCGACAAGGGCGCCAAGGAAACCAACCAGGATTTCCATGGCGTCCTGATCCCGGACGAGCCGCTGCTCGGCCTCAAGGGCATTTCCGTCGTGCTGGCCGACGGCATCTCTACCAGCAAGGTTTCCCGCGTCGCCGCGGAATCCGCGGTCAAGGGATTCTTGACCGACTATTACTGCACCTCGGAATCCTGGTCGGTGCGCACCTCGGCGCAGCGCGTGCTGGAGGCGACCAATTCCTGGCTGCATTCGCAGACCCGCAGCCAGTACGCCTACGACAAGGACCGCGGCTACGTCTGCACGCTGAGCGCCATGGTCATCAAGTCGACCACCGCGCATCTCTTCCACATCGGCGATTCCCGCATCTACCGCCTGTCCGGCAACACGCTGGAGCAGCTCACCAACGACCACCGCATCGTCATCAACTCGCAGCAGAGCTATCTCGGCCGCGCGCTCGGGGTAAATCCGCAGATCGAGATCGACTACCAGATGCTGCGGCTCGAGCAGGGCGACGTGTTCGTGCTGGTGACCGACGGCATCTACGAACATCTCAGCGCCCGCCGCATCGCGAAAGCGATCAACGAAGGCGCCGCCGACCTCGATGCGGCCGCGAAGGCGATCGTCGACCAGGCGTTCGAGGCCGGCAGCGGCGACAATCTCACCGTCCAGATCGTCCGCATCGACGGACTGCCCGACAGCGCGGCAAGCGAGGTGTTCGGACAGCCGAGCGAGCTGCCGCTGCCGCCGCTCCTGGAAGCGCGGATGGTGTTCGACGGCTACCGCATCGTGCGCGAGCTGCATGGTTCGAGCCGCAGCCACATCTATCTCGCCGTCGACATCGAGACCGACGCGGTGGTGACGCTGAAAATCCCGTCGATCGACCTGCGCGACGACCCCGTCTACCTGAAGCGCTTCCTGATGGAGGAGTGGGTGGCGCGGCGCATCGACAGCCCGCATGTACTGAAGCCCTGCCTGCCGTCGCGGCGGCGCAATTTTCTCTACGTCGTCACCGAATATATCGACGGACAAACCCTGACGCAGTGGATGATCGATAATCCCGCGCCCGACCTCGAGACGGTGCGCGACATCGTCGAGCAGATCGCCAAGGGCCTGCGCGCCTTCCACCGCAAGGAGATGCTGCACCAGGACCTGCGGCCCGACAACATCATGATCGACAGGACCGGCACGGTGAAGATCATCGATTTCGGCTCGACGGCCATCAAGGGCGTGGCCGAGGCCGAACCCTCGGGCGCGCGCGACGACATCCTCGGCACAGTGCAATACACCGCGCCGGAGTATTTTCTGGGCGAAGCGGCGACCTCGCGCTCCGACCTGTTCTCGCTCGGCGTCATCACCTACCAGATGCTGACGGGGAAATTGCCCTATGGCGCGCAGGCCGCGCAGGCGCGCACCCGCGCCCAGTTCGGCAGGCTGCGCTACCGCCCGGCCGCGCACGGCGCCCGCGAGATCCCGGTCTGGGTCGACGGCACGCTGGAACGCGCCGTGCACCCCAATCCGCTGAAGCGTTACGAGAGCCTGTCGGAATTCCTGTTCGACCTGCGCACGCCCAATGCGAACTATGTCGGCACGTCGGCCTCGCCGCTGCTCGAGCGCAACCCGCTATTGTTCTGGAAGAGCACCACCATCGTGCTGGCGCTCGCGGTCATCGTGCTGCTGGCGATGCTGCACGGCATGCATCGGGCGTTGCCCTGACTGCAGCACAATCGTGCGGTTCCCCGGCCCAAGTGAAATCAAAGTTCCTCCGCCTTTGGACCCCAATAGCAGGGTAGGTGTTGCAGCGACATTGAGGAGGCAACCATCCCATGGCGATCAACGAGGGGTTTGATTTGGCCCATTCCCTGCCTCTCGCCTCCGATGTTCCAATCGAGCGGACGGAGCCCGGGAATGCCCGTGACGGCGCTGTTGCGTCGTCGCGCGTCCTGAAGGTCAGTGTCTTGATCGCAGCCGTGGCCGCGACCGCTATTGCTGCCGCCGTTCTGTCGGCGCGGGGCCCGGCGACTCCCGATGCGGACGTCACAGCTGCGCTGGCCGCCAATTCGAAGCTTCCGCCTGACACCGATCAGTCGGCGCCGGAAACCCAGTCGACCGTCGGCGTGACGGCCTTGCTTCAACCGGCCGCCGAGCCTCAGGTCTCGCCGCCGGCCGCAAATTACGTTCCGACCCGCGAGGAAATGGCCGCCGCTGAACCCGCCGGCAAGGATCAGGCGGAAACGAGCGTGCCGACATCTGAAACCCTGTTCAAGCAATTCCAGGCCTGGGCGGCGGAGCAGGATGCGCAGCCAAGTTATCGGCCGCTTGTTCAGGACGTTCCGGCATCGGCGGTGAAAAGGGTTGCGGGGAATGCCCCGGCACCAAGCCGGCTCGTGCAGAAGCGTCGATACGTCAGGCCAGTCCAGAATGCGCGGGCGGAGGCGCGTCCAGAGAATGTCCGAAAGAAACTCAGGCGGGCGCCGAGTGCACGGGCAGCACGGCCGCCGGTGGAAGAAGCGCGAACACAGGGCCACACACCGGGCCGGTCTGTGCAGGACGCGCAGGCGTCGTCTTTCCTGCCAGTCTTCGGTTGGCGCAACTAGACTTGCGCAACTAGACCGGGCCCAGGGCGTGTACTCATAAATCCGGGCAGCCGAATGACCGCTCTCCCTTCGGGAGCAGACATGGTCAGCTCGCGTAGGAATGTCGGAAAAGGGCCAACAGGCGACATCGGAGGCGCGAGGGTCAGAACGCGACGCGTAGTCCCACGCGGTCGCTGACGGCGTTGGATTTGTCCGACAGCGCCAGATGTTCGCCGGCCGAGAACAGCGTCACGTTGCGCGTGCGCCATTCCATGTTGAGCCCGCCATTGCCGCCCCAGACATTGGTTTGGCCCGGCTCCTCGGGCCACGGCGTTCGCCGTGGCGGGCATCCCTGCTAAAGAGGATCGCCACGTGTCGCGGGCATGCCGTCAGCAAGAACAGAGGGGAAACGCCATGACCTACGAATACAAACTCCTAGATGTCGCGGTCTCCGGCCGGGTCGCGACCGTCACGATCAGCAACCCGCCGGTCAACGTCATCACGCTGGCCCTGCTGGCGGAGCTCGAGGCGCTCTCGCACGCGTTGAAAGCGGACCCCGACCTCACGGTCGTGGTCTTCCGCAGCGCCGATCCGGATTTCTTCCTGGCGCATTTCGACGTGGCCGCGATCTTGCAGCGCCCGACCGACACGCCGGCCCGCCGCGATACGCAGATCAAGCCCTATCACGCCATGTGCGAGCGCTATCGCACCATGGACAAGGTGGTGATCGCCCAGATCGAAGGCCGGGTCGGCGGCGGCGGCAGCGAGCTGGCGGCCTCGTTCGACATGCGTTTCGGGGTCCGCGGCAAGACCAAGATCAACCAGATGGAGGTCCCGCTGGGCATCCTGCCCGGCGGCACCGGCACACAGCGGCTGCCTCGGCTGATCGGGCGCGGGCGGGCGATGGAGTTGATCCTGGCGGGCGACGACCTGGACGCGGAAACCGCGGAGCGCTGGGGCTATCTGAACCGCATCTACGAGGCGAAGGAGATCGGCCCGGCGGTCGAGAAGCTTGCGAGCCGCATCGCGTCATTCCCCGCGGAGGCGGTGCGTCTCGCCAAGCAGAGCGTCAATCAGTCCGACCGCCCCTTGATCGAGGGGCTGTTCGAGGAAGCCTATCTGTTCGACCAGACTCTGCGCACCGCGTGCGCCAAGGCCAACATGCGCCGGTTCCTGGAGATCGGCGGACAGACGCGCGAGGGCGAGTTGCGTATGGGCGAACTCTGCGCCGAACTGGGCGCCGGTGACGAAGGGACAACGAGGCGAGGATAGACCCATCGCCCTGGCCGGTCATCACCAAGCGCATCCCCCGATCCGAAGATGCCGGGCGCTGTGCCGCTGCTGGGCAAGGCCGAGGACGCCACCGTCTTCCCGCATGCGATCTGGCACGGACCCTCGCCCAACCGCTCCGGCAAGGCGCGCAAGACCATCCTCTACAAGAGCGCCATTTCGGACCGATCCCAGCGGGGCCCGCTCTGCCCTCAACTTCGGACGTGTCAGTGCGCTGCACCAAGTGCAGCGATGGGTCATTTGCAACAGTTTGGCTGTGCCGGTCGCTTCCGGTCTCCCCTCAACTCCGGACATAGCGCTGCACCGCAATAACTGACGCTATGGGCCAACAGGAGACATGCGCGCGGCAACAAATCGCCTGATGTGCGCCGCATCATTCGATCACCTCGTCGGCACTGGCGAGTAAGACGGGCGGCACTTTGAGGCCGAGTGTCTTGGCTGTTCTCAGATTGATGACAAATTCGAACCTGGTTGACTGAACGACGGGCAGGTCTGCAGGTTTCGCGCCCTTCAAAATTCGGCCGGCATAGGCGCCAATCTGACGATAGGCATTGGAAAGATTGGTGCCATAGCTCATCAGGCCGCCGGCTGCGACAAACTCTCGGAATTCGAAGATTGCCGGCACCGCATTGCGGGCAGCGAGGCCAACAAGTTGTTCGCGGCGGCTGTTGAAAAATGGGGAGGTGCAGACCATGAGCGCGCCGGTGCCCTGTTGTTTGAGCGCAGCGAAGGCTCCAGTGAAATCGGTGTCTGTATTGGCTCGCACGACGACGAGTCGCACGCCAATTTTGTCCGCAGCTTCCTGCGCGTCCCGTATCTGGTTTTCTGAACCTGAATAGTGTGGATTGACCAGCACCGCCAACGTAGCCGCCTCGGGAACCATCTCGCGCAACAGCCCCAGCCGCTTTCCGTGCAGCGCCGTGGTCAGAAAATAAAGCCCGGTGATGTTGCCGTCCGGCCGGCTGAGGTTGCTGACGAGGCCGAGTTTAACCGGGTCGCTGCCGACAGCGAAGATAACCGGAATTCTTGCAGTCGCCTGCTTTGCGGCGAGTGCCCCAGGGTTGCTTGTTACAACGATTGCACTGACCTGTCGCTGAGCCAGTTCGGTCGCGAGCTCTGGCAGCCGATCGAATTGCCCGTCTGCAAAGCGATACTCGATTGCCACATTCTGGCCCTCGACATAACTCGATTCCTTCAGACCTTCACGAAACGCCTCGATCTGCGAGAGAATCAGTCCGCGCGATCCAGGATTCAGGAAGCCAATCACTGGCATTGCGCCCTGCTGTGCCCGCGCCGCGAGCGGATATGCCGTCGCGCCGCCGACCAGGCCGATAAACTCGCGCCGCTGCATGTCCACACCTAAGCTGAGGAGAAGGCATCGTAGCGGCTCAAGCCAGCACTTGGATAGGGACAAAAGCGGCTTCGCTACGGCAACACGCGATGCTGCCAATGACCGTTGAGGGTCAAAAGCCGACATCGGCGGACGATCAGAGGAAGTCTGCTTTACCCCTAGGAGCGGACATCTCGCATTTATGAGTACACGTCCTAGTTCGTGGCGCTTGTCGGGATCGGATCCAACCCGCTCTTGACGATGGCTTCGCGCGCCGCAGGCGAGGCCAGGAATTTGATCAGCGCCCGGCCTGCGTCCGGCTCTTTCGAGACTGTGGCGATACCGGCCGAGAACACCGTGATGCGCTGCAGTTCGTCCGGCAACGGCCCGACAATGTCGACGCCGGCAACCGGTTTCAATTCGCTGATCTGCTGAAAGCCGATCTCGGCATCGCCGTGGGCCACGATCTCGCCGACGGGTGTGGCCGGGATCTTTCGCGCCTTGCCCTTCATCTCTTCGGCGATGCCGAGCTTCTGGAACATCTCGGTCGAGACGTAGACGCCGCTGGCGCTGTCGGAATAGGCAATAGTCTTCGCCGCCAGCAACGCGCGCTTGACCGCATCCGCGGTGCCGATGTCGGGTTTCGGCGCGCCGGACTTCACGGCAATGCCGATCGGCGACTTCACGAGATCGACGCTCGAGCCTTGCATGACCTTGCCCTTGTCAGCGAGATCCTTCAGCGCATAGCCGACCATGATCAGGACGTCGGCGGGCTCGCCGCGCTCCAGCCGCACCGGAATGGCATTCACGGTGGTGCCCATCGAGGGACCGCGTGCGGTGAGCACCTTGTGGCCGGTGGCGCGTTCGAATTCGGGCACCAGCACTTCATAGGCGGCGGAGAGTCCGCCGGAGATCATCACCCGGATTTCGGCGGCGGAGGCGGGCGGGGCAAGCAGCAGCAGGCAGAGAAGGACAGGCACAAATGTGCTCAGGCGTGCTGAGAGCCGCATGGCCGTGTCCTCCCGGGACGTTTTGTTGGGAGGAATGCTAGCGCTTATTCGGGAGGCGAGCCAGTCGTCACCGCGAGGAGCCGGAGTGCCCTCACGAATTAACGTGGACGAAATCGCGCAGCAGCGGATAGATCTCGTTGTTCCACTTCTTGCCGGAGAACACGCCGTAATGGCCGACGCCGGCCTGCATGTGATGCACCTTGCGATAGGCGCGCACGCCGGAGCAGAGGTCCTGCGCCGCCAGTGTCTGGCCGATCGAGCAGATGTCGTCCTTCTCGCCCTCGACCGTCATCAGCCCCATGCGCCTGATCGCCGCCGGGTTCACCGCCCGGCCGCGGTGCATCAGCTTGCCCTGCGGCAGGAGATGTTCCTGGAACACGTCGCGTACGGTCTCGATGTAGAATTCCGCCGGCAGGTCCATGACGGCAAAATACTCGTCGTAGAAGGTCTTGATGATCTCGGCCTTTTCCTTCTCGCCCTTGGCGATGTGGTGGGCGAGGTCCATGTGCTGCTTGATGTGGCGCTCGAGGTTCATCGACACGAACGCCGAGAGCTGCACGAAGCCGGGATAGACCTTGCGGAACGCGCCCTTGCACTGCACCGGCACGTAGTTGATCAAATTGCTCTCGAACCAGCCGATCGGCTTGCTCTTGGCGAATTCGTTGACCTTGGTCGGCAGGATGCGCGTGTCGATCGGGCCCGCCATCAGGGTCAGCGTCGCCGGGCGCGCAGGGTGGTCGTCCTCGCACATGATCGCGGCTGCCGCCAGCGCCGACACCGAGGGCTGGCAGATCGCCACCATGTGGGAGCGCGGCCCGAGCTTGTCCATGAAGGTGATGAGATGATCGGTGTAGTCCTCGAGCCCGAAGCGGCCGCGGTCGAGAGGGATGTCGCGTGGATTGTGCCAGTCGGTGATGTAGACGTCGTGGTCCTGCAGCAGCGTCTTCACGGTGCCGCGCAAGAGCGTGGCAAAATGGCCAGACATCGGCGCCACCAGCAGCAGCCGCGGCAGCTCGGGGCCGTCCTCCTTCTTGAAGTGCAGCAGCGAGCCGAACGGCGTCGCATAGGTGACTTCCTCCGTGACCGCGAGCTCGCGGTTGCCCACCATGACCGTGCCGATGCCGTAGTCCGGGCGGGTGTAGGTCAGCGTCGAGCGCGAGATCAGCTCCAGCGCAGCGGCGAGCCTGCCGAACAGCCGGTCAGAGCCGCCCTGCGGCACCAGATTGAGATATTTCAGCGCGTTGGCCGCGCCCGACCGCCACGGCGCCGCGAGGTCCATCTGGTTCTGCCAGGCCTGGTACATCATTGACATCATTCACTTCCGCCCCTGCCTCCCAGGTCATGCAATATCGGAGCCAAAGCGGGGCGGGAGGGGCATCAAACTGGCACGTCGCTTGCTGCAAAAAGGCCCGAACCACGGGGTAAGAGAGCCCGGCTGCGGCCGCGCGCGCGGCGCCGGCGGCCGGTATTGCCCGAACCGGGCATGTAGCGTGAGGGAAAGGCCAGATGGCAAAGACCACACTGACCATCAGCAGCAAGAACTACTCGTCATGGTCGTTGCGCGGCTGGCTGCTGGCGAAATTCTCAGGCCTGGATTTCGAGGAGATCGTCACCGCGCCGGATGATCCGTCGGCCCGCGCCGAAATCCTGCTGCTGTCGTCCTCGATCCTGGTGCCGTGCCTGCGCCACGAGGGCGCCACCGTCTGGGACACGCTGGCGATCGCCGAATACCTCAACGAGATCTGTCCCGGCGCCGGGCTGCTGCCTGCCGACCGCGTGCAGCGCGCGCATTGCCGCTCGATCTGCGGCGAAATCCATTCCGGCTTCACCACGCTGCGCGCCTCGCTGCCGGTCAATCTCAAGGGGCATTTTCCCGGCTTCAAGATCTGGTCGCGCGCCCAGGCCGACATCGACCGCGTCTGCACCATCTGGCGCGAGTGCCTCGCCAAGTCCGGCGGGCCGTTCCTGTTCGGTGCGCAGCGCACCATGGCGGATGCGATGTATGCGCCGGTCGTGACGCGCTTCATGACCTATGACGTCAGGCTGGAGCCGAAGCTGGCCGCCTATGCCAGGACCATCATGGCCATGCCGGAAATGAAGGAATGGATCGACGCGGCGCTCGCCGAGCCTGCCGACATCGAGGAGCTCGAGGTCGAATATTAGGCACGCCTGCCCGCGCCTTGCGCGTCCGGCGGGCTCACGCCGCAGGCATGCTCTTGCCCAAGCGCGTGCCATGGCAGCCGCCACACCGCTGCGCCCGCGCAGCCAGGTGAGCCGTAATCCCGGTTTCGCTTTCCAATCAGCGACATTGCAATCGCAAACGCTGCAATGACGCAGTGCAGCGCGTCTGGCGCGATTTTCGCATGGCAACATTTCAGCCGTGACCGCAATGACGCGCCGCTGCCGAAAATTTGGACGCTTCGCCCCTTGCGTGCTCACGAACGAGAACAATGGAGGCGTCAATGAACCAGCACGCGGCAGTCGGCAAGTTCTCCCACATCAAGCCCGGCGACACCGACTACAAGGGCGGGGGCCTGCGCGACTTCTTCCTGTATCGCGACCTCGGCATTGCGGATGCGACCGGCGGGCAGGTGATCTGCCATCTGGTCAAGGCCAATCCCGATTGCCCGCCGGAGAACGGCACCGGCTGGCATCGCCACGATTGCGAATTCCAGATCGTCATCATGATGAAGGGCTGGGCGCGCTTCATGTACGAGGACAAGCCGACCCTGGTGCAGGCCGGCGACGTCGTGCACCAGCGGCCGGGCATCGTGCACTACCTGTTCGATTACTCGCCGGACATGGAATACATGGAAATCGTCAGCCCCGCCGATTTCAAGACCGTCGACATGCCGCCGGCCACCGACAAGGTGCCGCCGGTCACGCCGTGGAGGTGAGCGCCATGTCGTCCCCCGAGGAGTTAACCCTTGTCATCGGCCGCTGGCTGTGGCCCTTCGTGGCCGTGCTGCATGTTGTGCGGTTTTTCCGGCCGGTGCCGACATCTAGCCGTGAACAGGTGAGTACGGCGCGCCATCGCTGATTCGGGCGCGGTTTGTTCGAAGCGCGTTCCGAACGTTAAGAAGACCTCGCGCCTGCGTCGCGTTTTGATACAGGCGCGCTTCTCTTACGCCGCGCCGGGCTGTTTGACGCGCGGCAGCCGCCAGCCGATCACGGTCGCTTCGACGGCGCCGCCGGATTGGTCATTGCGCCACTGGCCATCGACAAAGCGGCAGGCAAACGGCAATTGATACGTTCCGCTGTGATCCTCGCACAGCACCTCGACTGCCTGTTCCGGCGGAGGAGCGCCAAGTCCGTCGAACTGCGCCAGCCGCTTTTCCCGCGTTGCCATTTGTCACCCTGTCCACGCTTCGCCAATTACGCCCACCCGGTTCCGGACCGCCCGGTCGCACACGGGCGATCTATAGGATACGATTGTGGTATCTGTGGCGCTTCATGCCGGCTGCGTGCAAATTGACGTGATCGAGGTTTTCCGATGGGGCGTTTCATGATCGGCCGGATCGTCGTTGCCGCTGTCTGCGCGGTGTTCTGCCTGTTGCCGCAAGCCAGCCACGCCCAGGACGTCCCGGGCATCGAGATCTGCACCGTGGAAAAGACCATGGAGCGGCGCACCTCCTGCCTGCAGAGCAATGTCGATTTCCTGCAGAAGACCATCACGAAACTCTCGCTCGACAATCAGCGCAGGCTGGATGCGGCCTACCGGCAGATCGACGGCCTGAAGGCGGCCGTGGCGTCGCTGGAGAAACTGGTCGAGGAACAGAAGAAGGCGATTGAGGAGGTGAAGAAGGCTGCCGCGCCGCCGGCGAAGAACGCGGCGCCGGCCGCGAAAGAGGGCGCGAAGTAGCCGCACGATTGCCTCCGGTTCCTCCGAACGAGAGCAAGGACTGTCAAACGCGCCGCCTTCGCAGCGGGCATGATGCGGACGCTTCGAAGGAGAGCCGTTTTCCCATGAATCCCGCCCAGAAGGCGCTGTGGTATGTCGAGAGCCATCTCGCCGACAGCCTGACGCTCGACGAGATCGCATCCGTCGGCGGCGTGTCGCGCTTTCACATGGTGCGGGCGTTAGCGGAAGCGACGGGAATGTCGGTCATGCGCTATGTGCGCGCCCGCCGCCTCACCAAGGCGGCGCGCTCGCTGGCCAAAGGTGCGCCCGACATTCTTACGCTGGCGCTGGAAGCGGACTACGGCTCCCACGAAGCATTCACCCGCGCGTTCCGCGACCATTTCGGCGTCACGCCGGAGCAGGTACGCGCCGCAACCTGCCTCGACAAGCTCAAGCTACAGGAGCCGATCATGATGGACTCCACGCCCACGACCGATCTGCAACCGCCGCGTTTCGAGACCGCCAGGGCGTTGCTCGTTGCCGGCGTCGGCGAGCGGTACAATTTCTGCGACAATGGCGGCGCCAACATCCCCAATCAATGGCAGCTCTTTCACCAGAGGGCCGGCGACATCCCCGACCGCGTCGGCAACGTCGCCTATGGCGTCTGCTGCAATGGCGATGATTCCGGCAATTTCGACTACATCGCAGGCGTCGAGGTTTCCGATTTCTCCGACCTGCCGCGCGAGTTCGCGCGGGTCCGCATCCCGGCGCAGCGCTATGTGGTGTTCACCCACCGCGAGCACGTCTCCACCATCCGCCGCACCGTCAGCGCGATCTGGAATCAATGGCTGCCGCAGTCCGCCCTGAAGGTCGCCGATGCGCCAAGCTTCGAGCGCTATGACGAGAAGTTCGATCCGGCCACCGGCAATGGCGGGCTGGAGATCTGGGTGCCGGTGCAGGAATAGCCTAGTCCGTAGGATGGGTAGAGCGAAAGCGAAACCCATCATCTTTCGTCGCGTTGCCAGGGATGGGTTTCGCTGCGCCCTACCCATCCTACAAATGGGCATCGGTGGCGATTGCACCGAGGACGACGAATTGCACCGCTTCGCGCAACGCAGCCCTGCGCTGCGGGGCGGTCCGCACTTGCTTGGCAAGCCACATCGACTTTGCCATAACGGACGCAACAAGATGTTGCGTGCGCGGGGGCTAGCCAAAAATCCGCCTGCAGCCGAAAGAGCCGGGAGGATTTTCGATGGCCAATATCCGCGTTCTCGCCACCGATCTGGAATTTCCGGAAGGGCCGGTGGCGATGCCCGACGGCTCCGTGGTGCTGGTGGAAATCCGCGGGCAGCGGCTGACCCGGGTCTGGCCCGACGGCCGCAAGGAAGTGGTCGCGAAAATTCCGGGCGGGCCGAACGGCGCCGCGCTCGGCCCCGACGGCAAGATGTATGTCTGCAACAATGGCGGCTTTAGCTGGATCCCGACCCGCAACATGATCATGCCGGGACCGCAGCCGGACGATTATCAGGGCGGCTCGATCCAGCGCGTCGATCTGCAAAGCGGCAAGGTCGAGACGGTGGTTGCAAAATGCGGCGAGCATGCGCTGCGCGGGCCGAACGATCTCGTGTTCGACAGGCACGGCGGCCTGTGGTTCTCCGACCTAGGCAAGCGCCGCGCCCGCGAGATGGATGTCGGCGGGATGTATTATCTGAAGCCCGGCATGACCGACATCGTCGAGGTCGTGCACGGGGTGCTGCCGGCCAACGGCATCGGGCTGTCGCCGGACGAGAACATCGTCTACATCGCGGAGACGCCGACCGCACGGCTGTGGGCCTACGAGATTTCCGAGCCCGGCACGCTGAAGCCGCGCGACGTGATCTATCGCGGCGAGCGCGGCAAGCCGATCGCGGGGCTCGGCGGCTACCAGATGTTCGATTCTCTTGCGGTCGAGGCGTCAGGCAATGTCTGCGTCGCCACGCTGATCTCGGGCTGCATCTCCGTGATTGCGCCCGACGGCACGCTGGTGGAGCAGGTGCCGACCGGCGACCGCGTCACCACCAACATCGCCTTCGGCGGGCCCGGGCTGAAGACCGCCTACATCACGCTGTCCGGCAAGGGCGAACTGATCGCGATGGACTGGCCGCGGCCGGGATTGCCGCTGAATTTTTTGAACAGATGACGAGCGCGCTAAAAGCGCGATCGTCATTCCGGGGCTCGCGAAGCGAGAACCCGGAATCTCGAGATTCCGGGTCTGGTCCTTCGGGCCATCCCGGAATGACGAACGGGAGAGGCGCCAAGCGCGTCGCCGGACGATGCTATCGCATCGCCGGGAGAACCATGAGGCCACAGACGGGCCTGCATCCTTCGAGATGCCGCTTCGCGGCTCCTCAGGATGAGGAGAGGGAGTGTAACGAATGCCCTGGCTTGAACCGGTAACCCTCCGCGGCGCGCATGCGCGGCTGGAGCCGCTGTCGTCAGATCAGCTGGACGGACTGCTCGACGCGGTAAAGGACGGCGAGCTCTGGAAGCTCTGGTACACCTTCATCCCGACCGCGGAAAACATGAAGAAGGAGATCGACCGCCGGCTGGGCCTGCAGGCGGCCGGCTCCATGCTGCCGTTCACGGTGTTCGACGCCGACGGCAAGATCGCGGGCATGACGACGTACATGAACGTCGACATGCCGAACCGCCGGGTCGAGATCGGCTCTACATGGTATGCCAAGCGTGTGCAGCGCACGGCGCTCAACACCCAGTGCAAGCTCCTGCTGCTGCAGCACGCCTTCGAGAAGCTCGATTGCATTGCGGTAGAATTCCGCACCCATTTCTTCAACCAACAGAGCCGGCGCGGCATCGAGCGGCTCGGCGCCAAGCAGGACGGCATTTTGCGCAACCACCAGATTGCGCCGAACGGCACGTTGCGCGACACTGTGGTCTTCAGCATCATCGCCTCGGAATGGCCGACGGTGAAGGCGCATCTGAACTATCAGTTGAACGAGAAGGCGCGGTAGCGGCCACGAGCATGATCCGGAGAAGTGGGAACCGGTTCTCCGAAAAGATCATGCTCAAACAAGAGGGAGCATGATCCCGACCCGGAGGGCCGCGTTCGCGCAAAGCGGGAAACGGTTTTCGGCAAAGATCATGCGCAAACAAGAAACGGCAAAATGGAAACGTTCGATTATGTGATCATCGGCGCCGGTTCTGCGGGCAGCGTGCTTGCCAACCGGCTGGGCGAGGACTTGGGAACAAAGATCTGCGTGCTGGAGGCGGGGCCGAGCGACTGGCATCCCTACATCCATCTGCCGGCGGGCTTCATCAAGACCTTCCACATGAAGAGCATCAACTGGGCCTACCAGCAGGAAGTGGGCCCGTGGACCGGCGGCCGCAGCATCTATGCGCCGCGCGGCAAGACGCTCGGCGGTTCGTCCTCGATCAACGGCCACATCTACAACCGCGGCCAGCGCCAGGATTTCGACACCTGGGCGCAGATGGGCAACCGCGGCTGGGGCTATCCGGACGTGCTGCCGTACTTCAAGCGGATGGAGAAGCGGGTCGGCGAGGGCGAAGACACCTTCCGCGGCCGCGAGGGACCGCTCACGGTCACCACCATGGACTGGCAGGATCCGCTCTGCGAAGCCTTCATGGAAGGCGCGGTCAGCCTCGGCATTCCCAAGAACCCCGATTACAACGGCGGGATCCAGGAAGGCGTCTCCTACTGCCAGCGCACCATCGAGGGCGGCCTGCGCATGAGCGCTGCGAAAGCGTTCCTGCATCCGGCGCGCAAGCGCGGCAATGTCGACGTGCGCACGCATGCCCACGTCACCAACATCATCTTCGAGGGCAAGCGCGCGGTCGGCGTGCGCTACCTCAGGGGCGGGCGCGGCGGCACGCCGGTCGAGGTGCGCGCGTCGAAGGAAGTCATCCTCTCCGGCGGCGCCTATAATTCGCCGCAGGTGCTGCAGCTCTCCGGCGTCGGGTCGCCGGAACTATTGAACTCGCTCGGCATCCAGGTGCGCCACGCGCTGCCCGGCGTCGGCGAGGGCCTGCAGGACCACTACGCGCCGCGCTCGGTGGCCCGTGTGAAGAACATCAAGACCATCAACGAGCTTCGGCGCGGCCTCAGCCTCTGGGTCGAGGCGCTGAAATGGGCGACCACGCGGCGCGGCCTGCTGTCGCTGTCGCCGACCATGGTCTACTGCTTCTGGCATTCCGGCGAGACGCACGAAACCTCCGACCTGCAGCTCACCTTCACGCCGGCGAGTTACAAGGAGGGCGTGCAGGGCCAGCTCGAGGACGAGCCGGGCATGACGGTTGCCTCCTGGCAACAGCGGCCGGAGAGCCGCGGTTACGTCCGCGCCCGCTCGTCCGATCCGTTCGAGCCGCCGATCATCCAGACCAACTACCTCGTCGAGGAGATCGACCGCCGCGTCGTCGTCGCCGGCATGAAGCTGGCGCGACGCCTGCTCGCCTCCGAGCCGCTCAAGCCGTATTATGCCTATGAGGATTTCCCGGGCCCGAAGGTGCAGAGCGACGCGGAGATCCTGGCGGCAGTGACGGAACGCGGCACCACCACCTTCCATCCCGGCTGCACCTGCCGGATGGGGCCGGCCGACAAGCCGTGGGCCGTCGTCGACGACCAGCTCCGCGTCCACGGTCTCGAGGGCCTGCGCGTGATCGACGCCTCGATCATGCCGCGCATGATCTCGGCCAACCTCAATGCGTCGACGCTGATGATCGCCGACAAGGCCAGCGATATGATCCGCGGCAAGGCGGCGCCGGAAGCGGTGAAGCTGGCGGGATATGCGTGAGGGAATCGTAGGATGGGTAGAGCCGTAGGCGAAACCCATCAATGTGAGGCTAACGAAAGTGATGGGTTTCGCTGCGCTCTACCCATCCTACAAGTGAAACTTGGCCACAACCGTCATTGCGAGCGAAGCGAAGCAATCCAGCTTGCTTCGCCGCAGCTAGGAAGCTGGATTGCTTCCTCGCTTTGCTCCTCGCAATTGTGCATGTTCACTAATTCGCTGATTGGATCGCTCCACTGGAGGATGATCCGATGCGCGACAACAGCTATGACCGGACGATTGAACGCAATTATCTGCAGAAGTGGCGTTTTCTGATCCCGGAGTACGAGGCGGTAAAGGC
>NZ_JACRMG010000012.1 GCF_016219575.1 Bradyrhizobium sp.
TGGCCCCCGCCCCCTTCGGCAATAGCACTTCCATAAAGCTCGGTTGTCCGGTCTGCTTCACTGCCATCGCGATCTCCCAAGGCCACGTCTCAGAGAATCACAATCGCCGAATTACGCAACAGGCCCCTTGTGGGAGAGGGCAGCGACGCAGGCACGTCAAACGCATTTGGGTGAGGGGTCGTCTCCACAAACACTCTGCCCGTGGATAGCGACCTCTCATCCGGCTCGCATCTTCGATGCGAGCCACCTTCTCCCACAAGGGGAGAAGGTAACGAGAGCTCAAGCCAGCACGCGCCAGCGGAAGAAGGGTGAATCCGGCGGCGGCGAAAGCTGCGGTGTCCAGCCGGTGAGTTTTTCCAGCGCGTAGGTGTCCATCACCACGCCGCGCCAGCTGCGCTCGACGCGCTCGAGCGGCGTGCGTAGTGCGGTGGTCTCGTTCCACACCGGCGATCCGTTGTCGGGCTCGCGCGCAACATAGAGGCCGGTGTGGCCCTTGATCCAGTCCATGCCGGGATCGGCAAACCCCTGGAAACGACTGCGCTCGTTGATCTGGATCACCGGCACCTGACCGTTGAAATGCCAGCGCAGCATCGCATAGGTGCGATAGTCGGTGGTCGCGATCCAGCTCGCGCCGGTCTTCTTCAACTGATCCCGCGCACGTGCGACGACCTGCTCGTAGCCGGCCTCGCCGCCGACCGGATCGGTGCGGCCGATCAGGTTCCAGGGTGCCGCCACATAATAGAGGAACACCCCGACCACGAAGGGGATGCCGGCAATGATGGCGGTGCGGATCCAGCCAAAGGTGGACTTCACCATCCACTCCGGAAATCCTTCGCGCGACAGCATCGTGGCGTTGATCGCGGTGGCGGCAAAGCCGGCGGGCCACAGGAACATCGGCCAGGTGTCGCCGACGCGCAGCGTCAGCGATTTCCAGAAGAAATAGCCGAACGGCACGATCACGGCGGTGGAGAGCAGGATGGCGACCGGCTCGCGGTTGCGAAAGCCGCGCCATGCCGTCAGCGCCACGCCCGAGATCACCACGGGCAGCAGCACGAAGCCGACAAGGCCTAGCTGCAGGCCGAAGTACTCGCCGACGGTGCGCAACGACAGCGGATGGGTGGCGACCGCGCGCACGAACTGGAAGCGGAAGGAAGCCCAGTCGTGCTGGTAGTTCCAGACCAGGACCGGCGAGAAGAGGGCGAGCGCAATCAGCGCCGCCGTCCAGGGCCAAGGGCTGCGCAGCCAGCGCCAACGCCAGTCCGGCACCAGCATGAAGGCTGCCACCGCCGGCAGCAGCATGATGGCGGTGAACTTGGAGAGCAGCGCCAGCCCAGCGAACAGCCCGGCCGCGAGCCACCAGCGCGAGTCGCCGCTTTCGTTGAGCCGCACCAGCGACCACAGCATGGCGACCGCAAACGGGATCAGCGCGGTGTCCGGCGCGACCTTGGCCATCAACAGCCCGTAATACAGCGCGGCCTCCGGCATCAGCAGCGCGAACACGACGGCGCGGAAATCGCCGACGACGCGGCGGACGATGTCGGCGAGCAAAAGCTGGGTCACCAGCATCGCCACGATGCCGGCGAAGCGGACGCCAAGCGCGGTATCGCCGAAAATGGCGGTGCCGAAGCGGATGAACCAGGCGATCATGGGCGGATGATCGAGGAAAGAGAGCGCGCTCTCCTTCGACCAGGTCCAGTAATAGGCCTCGTCCGTGCGCAGATCGAGCACGCCGGCGTAGACGATCCGCATTGCCGTCATCGCCGCGATCAGCGCAACGACGGCAAGCCATGGCCACTGCGCGGCACGCTGCGCAAGGGTGCTCAAACGATCGGGCGGGGTTGTCGTCACGGCGCTTTCTCCTCGACTCCCCGGGGGGTGTCAAGGCGCCGGAGTTGTGAAGCAGGGCTTCAATTGCCGCGCAATAGACCCTAAGATTTGCCGCATGGACGGCACGGCGGCATCTTCATCGGAGCAGATCAGGACGTTGGCACGCGGCATCGGGCTGCGGCAGGTCCGCCTCGCCAGCGGCGTCATCCTGTTTGCCTATCTGGTCAGCCATTTCCTCAACCATGCGCTCGGCAATGTCTCGCTGGAAGCGATGGCGGACGGGGTGGGCTGGCACATCGCGTTCTGGCAATTCCTTCCGGTATCGGTTCTCTTCTACGCCGCCTGCATCGTGCACGCCTCGCTCGGCATCTGGGCGCTGTACGAGCGCCGGCAATTCCGCTGGAAGACGATGGAGCTGCTGCAGCTCGCGCTCGGCCTGACTATTCCGGTGCTGGTCATCACCCACGTGCTCGGCGTGAGGCTCGCCTACACGCTGTACGGCACCGAGATCCTCTACCCGCAGGTCCTGTTTGCCTATTTCGTCTCCTGGCCGGCATGGCGCATCTGGAGCATGGTTGCCGCGATCCTGGCTGCGTGGAGCCATGGCTGCATCGGCCTGCATATGTGGCTGCGGATGAAGCCGTTCTACACGCGCGCCGCGCCGTTGCTGTTTGCCGCAGCCGTGCTGCTGCCCGCGCTCGCCATGCTCGGCGTCTACCAGGGCGGGCGCGGCGTCGCCGACAATGACAGCGTCGAATGGCGGGCCGAAAACCTGTCGCGGGACAAGGTCGGCACCAAGCAGCAGCACGACACGATCGACCTCGCGGTCGAATATTCGCTGATCATCTATCTCGGCCTGATCGGGCTCGCGCTGCTGGCGCGGGGCGCGCGCGCCCTTCACGAGCGGCGCGGCGGCATGATCAGCCTCTCCTATGGTAACGGCCGCTCGGTGCGGGTGCCGAAGGGACTGACCGTGCTCGAAGCGAGCCTGCGCAACAGCGTGCCGCATGCTTCCGTCTGCGGCGGGAGGGCGCGCTGCTCGACCTGCCGCATCCGCATCATCGGCGATTGCAGCGCCCTGCCCGAGCCGTCGCAGCGCGAGGCGTTCGTGCTGCACCGGGTCGGCACCGACGATCCCTCGATCCGTCTGGCCTGCCAGCTGCGCCCGAACGCCGATCTCTCCTTCTTCCAGCTGTTCCTGCCGCACACGGTCTCCGCCGACGGGCACGACGGCAATCCGACGCGGATCGGCCAGGAGCGCTATCTCATCAGCATGTTCGTGGACATGCGGGGTTCGACCAAGATGGCGGAGAAACGCCTGCCGTTCGACACCGTGTTCATCGTCAACCGTTTCCTCGGCGCGGTGTCGCAAGCGGTGCTGGAAAGCGGCGGCCGGCCGAACCAGTTCGTCGGCGACGGCATGCTGGCGCTGTTCGGCCTGTCGGTCAGCCGGCGCGAGGCCTGCCGCCAGGCGCTGCGGGCCGCGGCTATGATCGCCGCCAATGTCGACGAGCTGAACAAGTTCCTCAGCCACGATTTGCGCGAGCCGATCCGTTTCGGCATCGGCATCCATGGTGGCGAGGTGATCGTCGGCGACATCGGCTATCGCGATCACATGGTGTTCACCGCGCTCGGCGATCCCGTCAACGTAGCCGCCCGGCTGCAGGACATGACCAAGGCGCTTTCCTGCGAGGTCGTCCTGTCCGACGAGGTGCGCGCCACTGCCGGCCTTGCAGCGGACGCCTTGCCGCAGCAGGAAATGACGATCCGCGGCCGCAACGAACCGATGATCGTGCGCTCGGTCACGGACGCGCGGACATTGTCGGCGCTGGTCGCCGATGTCGAGGTCGTCGCGGCCTGAATTAACCATGCGCGCCGCAGCATCTGAAGATTTCTTCAGCAAGCTGGGCAAAACGTAATGCGCGTTCCTCGAACCGCGTTCTCCGAGCCTGCGACCGATCAGCAAGGGGTGAATTGAAACCCGCGCTATCGCGCAAGCCAAAGGAGCAAGACATGTTTCGCAAAGTGACCCTCGCCCTCGTTGCCGCCGCCTCGCTGGGCGTGATGGCGCTCTCCCCGACCGCGGCTTCCGCCTCGCCGCTGATCTGGAATCCGAATCCGCACTTCCATCACCATCACTGGCATCCCGGCTTCGGCATCGGCTTCATCGACGCCGGCTATGCCGGCTGCTACCGGCAGCGCCTAGTGCTGACGCCGTTCGGCTACCGCCTGCGCACCGTCAACGTCTGCGTCTACTGATCGAAACGCAGCTTTTCGGTCCGAGAGCCCCCGGCCGCCCGCGCCGCCGGGGGACTGCTGCGGATTCGACAAAAGTTTGAACTTAAATTGCCGCAAATTCCGCGAAAAGTCCGGTTTGTGCGGCATAAGCGGGCAATTTTGGCGGAAAGCGCGACACCATTTGCGCTACCAAGCCGGCCACAACCCGCGTATTCTGTGCCTTGCGGACCGGCCGGTGAGTGCGGGGACTGGGGGTTCGCTTTATTTTGTCGATTCCGCGGAGACGACGTGAATGCCTAAAGGTACGGTCAAGTGGTTCAATCCAACCAAGGGGTATGGATTTATCCAGCCAGCAACGGGCGGCAAGGACATTTTTGTTCACATTTCGGCGGTTCAAAAAGCCGGATTGACGAGCCTCAACGAAGGTCAGACGGTGGAGTACGAAGAGGTGGCCAATCGCGGCAAAACCTCGGCTGAGAACCTCAAGGTCTAGCGTCTCCACGCGCCACGGCAAGCCTTTTGGCTTGCCGTCTTCGAGCCCTATTTCGAACCGAGCAAATGCGACCGGATGATTCCATCCGGCCGCCTAATCCTCCTTAACCCATTTGGCGACGGTCATGACGTCAGGCGGCTGCAGATAGCCGCGCGTCCAGGGATCGACGACCCATTCCACCTTGGTGGCGCGATCGACCAGCACTGCGGTGTTGTGCGGCGTCTGCAGCACCAGCGCGTTGCCGCGATACTTGGGATCGCCGACGGTGTGGAACTTCAACAGCCCCCATTCCCGAAGCACCAGCAACAGGCTCGTCGTGTTGCGGGTGGTGTCCCAGCAATCGTAATTGTGCGCATCGTCGCGGAAACGGAAATCCGCCTTCGCCACGCGCCTGTTGGTGCCGAGGATCGGGCCCATGCGGCGGTCGAACCAGACCACCGCCCTCTGCGCCGCCGCGCGCTCGGCGGCGGCGCTGGCGTGGCCGGCATTGAGAATCCCGGTCAGCGCCCCGCGGTCGCCTGCGGTGAACTGAAGGATATGGCGGCGGCGGCAGACGAAGCCGTAGCAGACGGTCATCGAGGTCGCCGAGGGCGGATAGATCGAGACGCTGGAATAGAGGTCGGCGACGGCCCGGCTCATCTGGATCGGTCCGGCGAGGCCAGGCGCAGCGGATGCGGCAGTGATGATCGCCAGCGCAGCCATCCGCATTGCCGGCTGCAGTCGGCACACGCGCTTCGATCGCATGGTGTCTCTCACGGCCCCGCACTGCCCCGTTGAGAACCCGCCGCAGAATTAGCGCAGCCGGCCGTTGCTGCCAACGCGGAACCCGCTCGCGCGGCAGATTTTCCAGCCCTGGAATCTTCCCGGCTGAAAACGCGCCGGCGTCACCGCCCGGGCTGCATCGCGCCCGGACCCGTCTGTCCCGGCTGCATCATCGACATCATGCCCATGTGAGGCGCCAGCAATTCATCGGCCGACTTCTTCTGGTCGTCGGACAGGGCGCCGATCAGATTGCCCAGCGCCGCCTTGATCGCTCTGGTTCCCTCGAGCCGTGCAGCCAGCCATTTCTCCTGCAGGGCAAAGCGGTCGACCAGGCTCGGCTGCGCCGCGCCGGCCATCCCGGACACGATCGAGGAGCGCACTTCGCCGAGGCTCCTGGCGTTGGCGCGCAGCGCATCGGCAAATGCATTCCACGCGGCATTTTGCGCGTCGGTGATCTTGAGCTCGGCCCGCAGGAACGCGATCCGGCCCTCGACATGATCGATGGTGGCCATGCCCATGCCGCCACCCGCTTGCTGCATCATTCCCATCTTCTGCATCATGTCCATCATGGGCATCTTGCCGCCCATGCTTTTCATCATGCCTCCGCCACCCTTCATGCCCTGCATACCGGATGAGCCGCCCATGCCGGACTGGCCCCCGGGCTGCGCCGGTTGCTGCGCGGCCGGCGCTTCCTTCTGGCCGTGGCTATGATCATGATCGGCCGTTTGCGCGAACGACGGGGAACTCGCCGTCGCGAGAAGCAACGCTGCCAATGCCAGACGCTTCATGGGAGTCTCCTCCATCAGGGACTCCACCACATTGCCGGTTTCACCCTGGAGGGGCTTGAGACAAATCAACCGGAAATCGGGACAGGGGGTCGCAAGGCATGCCCGGCCTGGTTCCCTCCGGCATCAGCATCGACACCTATCCCACCGGCAGCGGCGCGTCGCGCTTGACCTCTTCCATCACGGCGTAGGTGCGTGTTTCCTTGACGCCCGGCAGCGCCAGCAGGCGCTCACCGAGGAATTTCCGGTAGGCCGCCATGTCGGGGAGACGGACCTTCACCAGGTAATCGAAACCGCCGGCGACCATGTGACACTCCAGCACTTCGGGTGCGTTCTGCACGGCGCGGGCAAAGCGCTCGAACACATCGGGCGTGGTCTTGTCGAGCAGCACCTCGACGAACACGAGCAGACCGAGGCCGAGGCGGTGCGGATTGAGCCGCGCGCCATACCCCTCAATGAACCCGTCCCGTTGCAGCCGCTTCAGCCGCTCGCCGATCGAAGTCGGTGACAGGCCGATGCGCTCGGCCAGCTCGACATTGGCGATACGGCCATCCCCTTGAAGAATTGAGAGGATTTTGCGGTCAATCTTGTCGATATCTGTCATTCTTCCGGTAAAATGTCCAATCTACTTCATTTCCTAAGGAAGAATGACAAAATTGTCTATATAATTCCGGCAACGCCGGCGATATCTGGAGGCATCCGCCCGGGAAACGCCATGTCAACTGAACCATCACCGCTTCCGCCCTTCAGCGCGCCCTATGCGCCCGACGATGTTGCCATCGCTTCAGACCTGCTGGGCGCCGCGAAGCTGAGTGCAACACAGGAAGCGCGGATCGACGCGACGGCGCGGCGGCTGATCGGGGCGATCCGCGCCAATGACGATGCGCTCGGCGGTGTCGAGGACATGCTGCGCGAGTTCGCGCTGTCGACCAGGGAAGGTCTCGCGCTGATGGTGCTCGCCGAAGCGCTGCTGCGCGTACCGGATGCGCGCACGGCGGACCAGTTCATCGAGGACAAGCTGGCGCAGGGTGACTTCATCCACCACGAGACCAGGTCGAGCGCGTTCCTGGTCAATGCGTCGGCTTGGGCGCTCGGTGTCTCCGCACGGGTGATCCAGCCGGGGGAAACTCCGCAAGGCACACTCGGCCGCCTGACAAAGCGGCTCGGTGCGCCCGCGGTGCGCGCGGCGACGCGGCAGGCGATGCGACTGATGGGCAGCCATTTCGTGCTCGGCGAGACCATCGAGGCGGCGCTAGAACGGGCGCGGCCGCGCACTGCGCACCCGTCGCGTTACTCCTTCGACATGCTCGGCGAAGGCGCGCGCACGGCGGAAGACGCCGCGCGCTATTTCGACGCTTATGCAAGCGCGATCGAGGCGATCGGCCGCACGGCCGGCGCAAATCCCCTGCCCGCCCGGCCGGGCATCTCCGTGAAACTCTCAGCCCTGCATCCGCGTTTCGAGGCGGTGTCGCGGGCGCGCGTGATGAACGAACTGGTGCCGCGGCTGACCGACCTTGCCCGCCGCGCCCAGTCGTTCGATCTGAACTTCACCGTCGATGCCGAGGAAGCCGACCGGCTGGAACTGTCGCTCGACGTGATTGCGGCGGCGTTTGCCGATCCCACGCTTACCGGCTGGAACGGCTTCGGGCTCGCGATCCAAGCCTATCAGAAACGCGCCGGCGACGTGATCGATTACGTCAACGAAATCGTGCACCGGCGCGACCGGCGCATGATGCTGCGGCTGGTGAAGGGCGCCTATTGGGACACCGAGATCAAGCGCGCGCAGGAGCGCGGTCTCGACGGCTATCCCGTGTTCACCCGCAAGGCGATGACCGACCTGAACTACGTCGCCTGCGCGCAGAAACTGCTCGCCTTGCGGCCGCGCATCTTCCCGCAATTCGCCACCCACAATGCGCTGACGGTCGCGACCATCCTGGAGCTTGCTGGCGATGGCGGCGATTACGAGTTCCAGCGGCTGCATGGCATGGGTGAAGCGCTCTACGCGCAATTGAGCGAGGACGGTCCCGGGATTGCCTGCCGAACCTATGCGCCGGTCGGCAGCCATCGCGATCTCCTCGCCTATCTGGTGCGGCGGCTGCTGGAGAACGGCGCCAACTCGTCCTTCGTGGCGCAGGCATCGGATCAATCCGTGCCGGTCGAAACGCTGCTGCGCCGGCCGGCTGGCCTCATCGGCGCCGCGAACCGCGCCTGCCATGCCGACATCGCGCCGCCGGCCGATCTCTATCAGCCGTTGCGCAGGAATTCGCGCGGCATCGAATTCGGCGAGCGCGCGGCGCTGGGAAGGCTGATTGCCGATATTGCGGCGGAGCGTTCGCCGAACAGGACCGTTGCCACGGCGACACCGGCGCAGGCAGACGCGGCAGTTGTCGCCGCTCGTGCGGGATTTCAGAGCTGGAGCACGACCTCCGCCTCGCGGCGCGCGGAGATGCTGGAGCGCGCCGCCGATCTTCTCGAGCAACGCAATGCACGCTTCATCGCGCTGCTGCAATCCGAGGGCGGCAAGACGCTCGACGATTGCGTTTCCGAGGTTCGCGAGGCGATCGACTTCTGCCGCTACTACGCCGCGCAGGGGCGAAAGCTGTTCGGCCATAGCGAGCCAATGCCGGGCCCGACCGGAGAGAGCAACCTGCTGCGCCTGCGCGGCCGGGGTGTTTTCGCGGCGATCTCGCCCTGGAATTTTCCGCTGGCGATCTTTCTGGGCCAGGTGACGGCGGCGCTGATGGCGGGCAATGCCGTGGTGGCGAAGCCTGCGGAACAGACGCCGCTGATCGCGGCGGAAGCCGTGAAGCTGTTGCACGAAGCCGGCGTGCCGGATTCTGCGCTGCATCTGGTGCAGGGCGACGGCAGGATTGGTGCTGTGCTGGTGGCGCATCCGGCGATTGCCGGCGTCGTCTTCACCGGCTCGACCGAGGTCGCACGCGCCATCAACCGCACGCTCGCCGCCAAGGACGGGCCGATCGTGCCGCTGATCGCGGAGACCGGCGGCATCAATGCAATGATCGTCGACGCCACCGCACTGCCCGAGCAGGTCGCCGACGACGTCGTTACCTCGGCGTTCCGCTCTGCCGGCCAGCGCTGCTCGGCGCTGCGGCTGCTGTTCGTGCAGGACGACGTCGCCGACCGCACGATCGAGATGATCGCGGGCGCCGCGCGCGAGCTGAAGCTCGGCGACCCCGCCGATCCCGCAACTCATGTCGGGCCGGTGATCGATGCGGAGGCCAGGCAGAAGCTGGATGCGCACATCGCACGCATGAAGAAGGAGGCGCGCGTGCATTTTGCCGGCGAGGCGCCGGCGGGGAACTTCGTCGCGCCGCACATCTTCGAACTGACGGATGCGAACCAACTCACCGAAGAAGTGTTCGGCCCGATCCTGCATGTGGTGCGTTACCGCGCCGAGGCGCTGGAGGGTGTGCTGCAGTCGATCGAGCGCACCGGCTACGGACTGACGCTCGGCATTCATTCACGGATCGACGACAGCGTGGACGACATCGTCGCGCGGCTGCAGGTCGGCAACATCTATGTCAATCGCAACATGATCGGCGCCGTGGTCGGCGTGCAGCCGTTCGGCGGCTTCGGCCTGTCCGGAACCGGGCCCAAGGCCGGCGGGCCGCATTACCTGGCGCGGTTTGCCACCGAACAGACGGTGACCGTCAATACGGCCGCCGCCGGCGGCAATGCCGCCTTGCTCGCAGGCGGGGAATAACAGCCGATGCACCGCTTACGCATCGCCCCATGACTCCGCCGGGCGTTGCATCATCAGCCCAAGATGGTTCAAATGGCTTCCGGGACCAGTTCGGCTGCGGTGGTATTTCGCCGCCAACAAAAGCGAAAGCGCCAGGGGAGCGACGCCACCATGGAAGAAAAGGGCATTTTCGAGGGGCTGAAGGTGCTGGACTGCGCGAGTTTCATCGCAGCTCCTGCGGCCGCGACCGTGCTGTCGGATTTCGGCGCCGACGTCATCAAGATCGAGCCGCCCGGCGCGGGCGATCCCTATCGCAATCTTCCCAATCTGCCGGGCTATCCCCACAGCGAGCATAATTTTGCGTGGCTGCTGGAGGCGCGCAACAAGAAGAGCATCGCGCTCGACCTCAGCAGGCCCGAGGGTCAGGCGGTGCTGCACAAGCTCGCCGCCGAAGCCGACGTCTTCATCACCAACATGCCGCCGCAGGTGCGCCAGAAGCTCGGCATCACCTACGATCACCTGGCGCCGACCAACGAGCGGCTGATCTATGCTTCCTTCACCGGCTATGGCGAGAAGGGCGAGGAAGCCAACAAGCCGGGCTTCGACAGCAACGCCTATTGGGCGCGCTCCGGCCTGATGGACCTCGTGCGCGCCGACGAGCATACGACGCCAGCGCGCTCGGTCGCCGGCATGGGCGACCATCCCTGCGCCATGGCGTTCTATGGTGCGATCGTCACCGCGCTGTACAAGCGCGAGCGCACCGGCAAGGGCTCGCATGTCTCGTCCAACCTGATGGCCAACGGCGTGTGGGCGGCCTCCGTGCTGGCGCAGGCCAAGCTCGTCGGCGCAAAATTCCTGCCGCGGCGGACGCGCGAGAACGCGCTCAACGCGGTGACCAACCACTACCAGTGTCAGGACGGCCGCTGGCTGATCCTGTCGCTGCTCAACGAGGACCGGCAGTGGCCGACGCTCGCCAAGTGCCTCGGCCGCGAGGACCTCATCGGCGATCCGCGCTTTACCCACAAGAAGGACCGTCACGCCAATTCGCTGGAGCTGGTGAAGATCTTCGACGCGGTGTTCGCGACAAAGCCGCTCGCGGAATGGCGCAAGATTCTCGACGGCAACGGCCTGGTGTTCGGCGTGGTCGGCATCCTCGACGACATCCCCAACGACAAGCAGATGATCGAGAACGAGGTGCTGGTGCCGTTCGAGAACGACACCATGCTGACCATCAGCAGCCCGATCTGGGTCGACGGCAGCAAGAAGGTGCAGCCGCGCAAGCCGCCCGGGATCGGCGAGCACAGCGACGAGATCCTGCGCAACGCCGGCTATGACGAGGCTGCGATCAGGAAGCTCAGGGCTTCCGGTACCGTGGCCTGAGCGCATTGCCGCCTGAAGAATGACGCCGTCAGCGGTGCGTCCAGGCCCAGCCGAGGCCGACGACGATCGCGGCGATCACGAGGGCAAGGAAGATCGCCCAACCGCTGATGCGGACGGCGCTGATGGCCTTGCGGTGCACTTCGTTCTGCGCGATCTCGCGGTTGCGGGCCTTCTCCTCGAGGTCGGGAGTGCTCATCGGCTGGTTCCCTGCTGTCGTTGCCGGCCGCAGTCTAGCATCAAACCATGATGCCGACCGCAATGCAGCTAAGGCGCGATGAGATTGGGATGAATCGTCATCGCGCTTTAGGTTGTTGTTTGAGCATGATCTTTTCGGAAAACCGCTTCACACTTTTCCGGATCATGCTTTAGCGCGCCCCGACGAAGCACATGCCCATCCGCGCCGTGCCCGTGACCTGGCAGGCAAGCCCCTTTGCACAGGTCCAGCCACGGAAACTCGCGTCATTGGCGCTGTTGCCACGCATCAGCCGGTAACAATGCGCACCCCAGCCGTCGCTGTATTCGGTGCCGGCAAGCCCCGTCGTTCCGCGCAATTGCGGCCGGCTGGCAAAACCCCTGGAATAGTCCGGCAACTTGCCGTCCCGCAGCGCGGCAAGGATATCGCGGCGGCGGACCTGGTCGCCGAAGAAATGCGGCGAGGCCGGCACCACGGTCGTATTGGACGGCCTTGCCGCCATCCAGTCGACACCCGGAAAATGGAAGCCGCCGATGCCGCGGGTCTGGTGGCATCCGGCACAGGTGATGTCGTTGAGCCGCCGCTGGAAGCCGCCGAAGGAACGGATGTTCTGCAAGGGCCTTCCGTCGCTCGCGGCTTTCTTCAGCGCGGCGACAACATCGCCTTCGCTGAAGACGGCATTGCTTCCCTCACCTTCGCTGAGGCCGAACTCCGGCAGCAGGCTGGACGGCACGAACCCGACCGGTGTCGGCGCGATGGCGGCGCTGGCGAGGAATTTCTCAGGAATCAGAATGGTGCCGCGATCGAGCTCGGCGAAGTGGACGGGATCGAGCAGCCACGCCTTGAACTCGCGCGCCAGCGCTGGGTCCGCCAGAAGCCGCGCACGGTCGATCTGGTTCTCCATCGGCGCCTCCCTGAAGACGCGCGCCTGCGCATCGTGGCGGAACACCTTCAGGAGATA
This sequence comes from Bradyrhizobium sp., assembly GCF_016219575.1. Classification (GTDB taxonomy): domain Bacteria; phylum Pseudomonadota; class Alphaproteobacteria; order Rhizobiales; family Xanthobacteraceae; genus Bradyrhizobium. Next base: position 12,343 of record NZ_JACRMG010000012.1, read on the forward strand.
GTCGGTGCGGAAATCCCGTCTTGGCGATTTCGGAGCATGCGCGATCTGCAGATTGATTTCGATGCGGTCGATATTCTCCGGCATCACGAGGTCGAGCGGGCCATCCCTGGCCTGCAACTTCGCGGCGAGGTCGCGGCCGGTCTGGGGAAGGTCCGATGTCGCGAGCCAGCGCTGCGCGATGGCGGCGCAGGTGACCGGCCGGCCGTCGCGGTCCACCGCCGTTTCACCCTTGGCGCGGAGCACGATGTTGAGGGTCATCGGCAAGCGCGATGAGGTTTCGCCGCCTGCCGGGCCGGTTCGCGTGAGACGGTAGATCAGCCGGATTTCGCCGCAGCTCGACGGCGCAACGAAAGCGCGGTCCATGCGGTTGACGATACCGGCCAGCACGAAGCGCGTCTCGGCGGCGGAGAGCAGCGCGCGGTCGAACAGCTGGAAGGCAAAGGCCTCGCCGACGCCGATGCTTTCTCCGGGAAGTTCGGCGTTGTGGCGCGCGATATAGCGCTCGAACTCGGCATCGATGGCGGCCCTGACGGAAGCCATCGCGGGCATCGCGAAGAGCTGCGCATTGTCGAGCGGGGCATCGGCCGCGCGGGCCGGCTGCAGGATACGGCCGAGGCCGAACCTGCCGCGATCGAGGTCGCGCAAGGCCAGCGGGTCGGTGATGGCGGTTCCGCGCTCCAGCGGCTTGTCCGGCGCCGCGCGAAGCGGCAGGGCGCAGCACGGCAGGCAAAGCAGGACAACGATCAGCCGCAGCGGGAAAACCATGCCTCCACTAACACCGCGAGTTGGAAGCTATTCAAGCCAAAAGAACGTCATCGCCATGGCCGGGCTTCTCCCGGCCATCCACGTCTTTCTTGTCTCCAAAACGTGGATGCCCGGGACAAGCCCGGGCATGACGCATCTCCTGTGGAGTGGATCAGCGCGAGACGATCAGGCCCTTGCTGGTGACGACCACCCAGCGGCCGTCCTGCTTGCGGATGGCATCGACACGGCCGACGCCGGGAATGGAATCGCCGGTGAAAATCTCGAAGACGCCGCGGCGGCCCTCGATCAGCGCGCTGTCACGGCCGACATCGCGCAGCACCCAGCCTTCCACCGTCGGCAGCCTGGCGACCTCGGTCTTGGCGCTCGTGCCGGACGCGGGAGGCGGCGCGGCGGCGCCAGAAGCGGGCGGCGCAATCGATCCCGTGACATCCTTCGGCACGGTCGACACTGCTGGCGCGGCGGCCATTTGCGCCGGCGCCGCAGCTGCAGAGGTGGTAGCCGCGGCTTGCGCGGCGCGCAGCTTGCCAACCTCCTCGGAAAGCCTCGCGAGCCTGGTGGCGGGCTCGAGTTGCGCCTTCTCGACCTTCTCGATGCGGTCGCTGGTCTTGTTGAACTGGGTCACGCCGAGCCTGGCGGTCTGCTCGACGCTGGCCTTGAGCGCGAGGATGTCGGAATCGATGCGGGCAACCGCCGCTTCGAGCCCCACGTTGCGGGCGGAGGCAGTTTCGGTGGCGTTGCCCTGGCCGAGGCCGGAAGTGGCCAGCGCGCCGCCGATCGCACCTGCAATGGCAGCCAGCGCAACCACCGCCGCCATCGCCGAGACGCGGCGCCCGCGCGCTGCTTCGGTCGCCGGTTGGGAATCGCCGGTCCACATGCGCTCGCCCGGCGACATGATCAGAACCTTACCGGCGCGCGGTGCTTCCGCCTTTTCGGCCTTCACCCCGATCTCCGGCGCTGCGGCCTTGGGCGTTTCTTTCGGCGCTTCCACCTTTGGCGCGTCCGGCTTGGGAGAAGTCGGCTCCTGGTCGGGCGCAATGGTCGGGGACTCCACCAAGACCGGCTCAGGGCCGAGGCCGGTCGTGGCGTCGGATGCGGCACTCACAGAACCGGTTTCTGCACCGGTCGGCTGGGGCTGTTGTTCGCTCACGGTAAAAGTCTCCAGAATGAATTGACCATTTGGTAACTTTCAGTGGTTTCCAATTCCTTACCGGCCGGGGCCGTTACCGAAATTTAAGGAACTCATCCGGGGCGGATTTGGGCCGGCAAGATGGGGGGACGGTGGCAAAGCCGTGGGCCCGGCCTATGCTGCTCTGCGGCAAAGCTCGCAGCTGCGTCATTTGCGCGCTTCCGTTTCGGGACTAACATGCCGCCCCGGGAGCCCCCCAGCCAAACTCGCGAGGGCGGCATGGCGATCGAGAAATGCATCAACGAGTTTGACGTCGGTCACGTCATCTTCGAGGAGGGATCGACCGGGCGCGAACTTTACGTCGTGCTCGACGGCCAGGTCGAGATCGCCAAGGTGAACGGGCCGGACAAGACCGTGATCGTCGCCCTCGGCAAGGGCGAGTTCTTCGGCGAGATGGCGGTCATCGACGGCTCGTCGCGCTCGGCCACGGCGATTGCCGCCGCACCGAAAACGCGCGTGATGCGGATCAACCACGCCCGCTTCGTCTACCTCGTCAGCCAGCAACCTGCCTTTGCGCTGATGATCATGGATGCGCTGTCCAAGCGGCTGCGCGCCTCCAACGAGCGCACCTATCGGGCGGCAGCCAATTCATGAGCGACCGCAAGCCCTCACCGTTCAAGATACTGCTCGACAGCGAGGCCGCCACCCTGATCCAGGCGGCGGAAGACGTTTACCAGATCCGCTTCAAGAACCGCGCGGCGAATGCCTATCTGGTGCGCGGCAGCAAGCGGACCATCATGATCGACGTCGGGCTGTCGACCAACTATCCGCATCTGCTTACCTGCCTCAACCATGTCGGCGTCACGCCCGACAGGATAGACATGGTGGTGCTGAGCCACGAACATCTCGACCATATCGGCGCGGCCTGGCATTTCCATGGCCGCACCTATGTCGCCGCGCATCGCCTCGCCGCCAACAAGATCATGCTGCGCGACGATTTCTCGATGTTGCGAAAGATGTTCGCCGAGCCGAACGTGCCGATCAATATCGACATCTGGCTCGAGGAAGGCAATCTGATCGATCTCGGCAATTTCCGTCTCAACGTGATGTACACGCCGGGCCACACCTCCGCCTGCATCACGCTGTTCGAACCGGACAAAGGCCTGTTGTTTGCCTCCGACACGCTGATGCCCGGCGGCGTGATGGGTGGCGTGTTCGGCTCGGGCTCGATCGCCGACTACATCCAGTCGCTGCAGCGGATCAAGGGGCTGAACTCGAGGATCTTGCTCTCCGGCCATGGCAGGCTGTCCGACACGCCGCAGGAAGACGTGCGCATCGCGATCCAGCGCTCGCATGCGCTGCTGGAAGACACCGCGCAACTGTTCGATGCGCTGGACGCGCGGTCGAATTTCGATCCGATCATGCAATCGGTGCGCGACCTCAACAAGCTCGACGACTGATCCCCTCACCGTTTGACAAATGCGGCGGCGGCCTGTTCAAGGGCAGCCACAACAAGCCTGCGACAACAAACGGGGAGAGCGACAGCATGAAATTCTACGACTCGGTCGGACCGAATCCACGCATCGTCCGCATGTTCATGGCGGAAAAGGGCATCGAGATGCCCAAGCAGACCGTCGACCTGCGCAAGGGCGAAAACCGCGAGGCGGAACACCTCAAGCGCAATCCGCACGGGCAGATGCCGACACTGGAGCTCGATGACGGCAGCTATCTCTCCGAGATCACCGCAATCTGCGAATATCTGGAGGAGAAGAATCCGTCGCCGCCGATGATCGGCTCGACGCCGGAGGAGCGCGCCGAATGCCGGATGTGGACGCGCCGCGTCGATCTCAACATCTGCGAGATGCTTGGCAACGGCTTTCGCTATGGCGAGGGGCTGAAATTCTTCGAGAAGCGGATTCCGGTCGCGCCGGAAGCCTCGCCCGGCCTGAAGATGGTGGCGCAAGACCGCCTGAAATGGCTCGACGGCCAGATGGCGGACGGCCGCGAATATATCTGCGGCAAGCGCTTCACGCTGGCCGACATCCATCTCTATGGCTGGCTCGATTTCGGCGGCCAGGTCGGCCAGCCGCTCGACCGCTCCAACACGCACATCGCAGCCTGGTTCGACCGCATCGCGCAGCGGCCCTCGGCGAAGGCGTAATCCTTATGCAGTCGTTCCGGGATGGTCCGAAGGACCAGACCCGGAACCTCGAGATTCCGGGTTCGATGCTTCGCATCGCCCCGGAATGACCGGATCAATTCCGCTTCTTTCCCCTGGCAAACTGTTTCGTCAGATAATCCGCCAGCACCTCGACACGCGCGGGGCGCGGGCCGCCGGGCGGCGTCACCAGATGCACCGCGCCTTCCGGCTGCTTCCAGCCTTTCAGGATCACCTCGGCCTTGCCCGAACGAATGGCGTCGCCGACGATGAACTCCGGCAGGTCGGCGATGCCGAGGCCGGCAAGCAGCGCGGGCATCACGGCCTCGCCGTTGTTGACGCGCAATTGTCCGGCGGGACGCACGCTCGCCTGCTCGCCGGCCGCATTGGTGTAGTGCCAGACGCCGGGCGTCGATAGGTAGGCGTAACCGAAGCATTTGTGGTCGGCGAGGTGCATCGGATGCGTCGGCCGGCCGTGGCGCTTCAGATAGGACGGCGCCGCGACGGTGTAACGCGGCATGGCGCAGAGCCGCCGCGCGATCAGCGAGGAATCCGGCAGCCGCGCAATGCGCACACCGGCATCGAAGCCCTCGCCGATCAGATCGACGGTGGCATCGCCGAGATGAAGATCGATCGACACTTCCGGATACTGCGCCAGGAATTCCGGCAGCAGCGGCGCGACGGTCTTCACGCCGAAGGTCATGGGTACCGCGAGCCGCACCAGGCCGCGCGGCGTCGCCGATTGCGCCAGCGCCTCGTTTTCCGCCGCTTCGCCATCGGCGAGCAGGCGCGCCGCGCGCTCGGCGAGTTTTTGCCCGGCATCGGTCAGTGCCAGCCGGCGCGAAGTGCGGTTGAACAGGCGCGCGCCGAGCCGCTCCTCCAGCCGGCTCACCGCCTTCGACACGGTCGCCTTGGACAGCGCCAGCTCGCCGGAGGCCGCAGCAAAGGAGCGCAATTCCACGACTTTGGCGAAGATCGCCAGCGCCTCGAAGTCCGGCAGCCTTGCCATGCCAATGCCCTCGATTTTGGAAACAATGTGTTTCGATAGTTTCTATTTATATATCACGGAAGAGAACATATCCAACAACCATCAAACTCCACATGCCCAGGAGAACAATCCGATGATCCAACTGAGACCCTTTGCAAAGCTCGGCGGCGCCGATCATGGCTGGCTGAAGGCCAAGCATCACTTCTCGTTCGCGAGCTACTTCGACCCCGCCAATATGGGTCACGGCTCCTTGCGGGTCTGGAACGACGACGAGATCGCGCCGAACACCGGCTTTCCCGCGCATCCCCATGCCAACATGGAAATCATCACCTATGTGCGCGAGGGCGCGATCACCCACCAGGACAGCCTTGGCAACAAGGGGCGCACCGAGGCGGGCGACGTGCAGGTGATGAGCGCCGGCAGCGGCATCCGCCATTCGGAGTACAATCTGGAGCCGGGCAAGACGACGATCTTCCAGATCTGGATCGAGCCCAGCACGCATGGCGGCCAGCCGACCTGGGGCGCCAAGCCATTCCCGAAGGCGAACCGCTCCGGCAAGCTCGTGACCATCGCGAGCGGCTTTGCCGGCGACAAGGACGCGCTTCCGATCCGGGCCGACGCGCGGGTGCTCGCCACCACGCTGAAGGCCGGCGAGAGCGCCGAGTATGCGCCGGAGAAGTCACGCCATCTTTATCTGGTGCCGGCCGTCGGCGCCGTCGAGGTGAACGGCGTGCGGGTCAACGCCCGCGATGGCGCGGCGATCAGCGACGAGGCGAGGCTGCAGATCACCGCGCTGGAAGATTCCGAGCTGGTGCTGGTCGACGCGGCCTGAGCGTTGCACGGCAAATGCAACAGGGGCGGCATTCCCAAACGAGAATGCCGCCCCAACTGACGTCGGCGCACACGTTGTTCGCAACGGCTATGCAGCCTGAAGCAGCGCCCGTTCCTTGAGCCGGTCGTGGGCGATCTGGATCGGATCGCGAATGTCGACGAGGCGGGACGTTGCCAGGCGGATCAAGCCCCGCAACTCGTCAAAGCCTCCTTCATAGGAATGAATCGGAGCGAGCGGCGACATGATGCGATGCTCGCCATATCGCTGCAGATATTCGCCGACATTGTCCCAGCGGACCATCCCGCCGGAATAGAGATAGGATTCGACCGCCAAGCCTTCAGCGTAGATCACCTCGTGCGTATCGAGCTCAACGTGGAAGTATTCGAGCGTATCCGAGGCCAGCGCCGCCTCGTCGAACCGGATCGACCTTCCGTTGACGAGATGCCTGACAGGGATCAGCACGCCATCGATGAACAGCGAATGATCCTGCGAGACGAGAACGTCACGATGCGGCGTACAATCGTCGATGGCGAAGCGGGACACGCGAACGGGCAACACGCGGGGATGCCAGGCTGCGGCAGGATTCCGCTTGAGGGTCTGGCAGCCGATCCACTTGACCGGCCTCGGACCGTTTGCCGTGATGACTTCAGCGCCGACGGCAAGACGCTCGACGGCTACCTCTCCGCGGGTCGTCATGATCTGCGTTCCACGCGTGAAGCAGCGCACGCCCGAAGAACCCGAACCGTACCCGGACGCCGATCCATAGCTTCCGGATCCATATCCGGAGCCTGATCCAGAACCGGCAGACCCCGTCCCGTATCCCGAGCCCGAGCCGACAGAACCCGATCCAGAACCGGCAGAGCCGGCCCCATATCCCGAGCCCAAGCCAGCAGAGCCCGATCCGGTCCCGGAGCCCGACCCGTATTTGCCGGAGCCGGAGCCCGAGCCGTTCGCCGATCCCGACCCGGAGCCGGCGGAACCTGATCCGCTCGCAGATCCCGATCCCTGGCCGGGAGCCCCCGACCCGCTCCCCGAGCCCGATCGGTGCCCGGAGCCTCTCGCCTGCCCTGCACCGGAGCCGGATCCAGACCCTTGTCCTGATCCGGCACCGCGCCCGTGCCCGATGTCTCCGAACTCACGCTGCCGGTGTGAGTGATAAGGCCAGTGATGCCGCTCATGGATGCCGGCTGCCCCATCCCGGGTACCGAGCAGCGACAGTGCGGAAGATCCCACTGATATCATCGAGAGCTTTCTCGCCGCAGCTGCAGCGATGCCGATGAAGTGCCGGCGGGAAGGGCTCGAGGGTGGAACTGCACTCATGAGCTAATCTCCGTTTGTGGCAGCGTAACCAATCCGTAACCACAAGAAAACGCACAATGGGCGACATGGTTAATGCATGCGTTTCGTTTTGGGACACCTATACCGGCGCCTTCAGCGCCGGCTGCCGAAGCGCGGGATTTGTCAAAACGCGATCGCCGCAATCACCGCTCCCGTGTTGCTTAACGCTTTCCATTAACGGCTTCGAATCAAAGAAGTCCACGCTTGCCGACGACGAATTGTCACCATGATTGAAACATGATTTGGTTCCGCGATACTGGCGATGCACTACGAAGAAATTTGAAGGCTAAGGCGCGGACATCGTGCACGGCAAGATTCTGCTACTGTCACAGCGCCGGATTTCCGATCTGGTCGCATTTTGCCTCGCCTACGAGTTCGAGGACACCTTTCAGGCCGTTACCGATGCCGAGCGGATAGACGCGACCGATTTCGCCTCCCTCGAGTTCTCCCGCCGGGCCTACAAGCTGATACGCCTCGCAACCGGATCGCCGCGCCTGGCTGCAGGCCTTGCGCCTCCTCCGCGGGGTAAGGCCACCCTGACCGGCGAATTCGAGCTGTTCTTCCCGGTCTTCAGCAATGCCTTCGAGCTGTATTCGCTGGCGACGATTCCGGACTGGCGTCGGCGCTGCCGCAAGGCGGCCTGCTTCATCACCGAAGTGTGGACCGACCAACTGCCGGAATATCTGCTCGAGCTGTTGTCGGAATTCGACCACGTCTTCACCGGACTGCAGCACTGCGTCGACGACGTGGCGCGTATTACCGGTCGCCCTTGCAGTTACCTCCCGCTCGCAACCGACGTCCTGCGCTTCGCGCCGGCGACGCCCGACCAGCCGCGGCCGATCGACGTCTGCAACATCGGCCGCCGCTCGCAGGTTACGCACCGCGCGTTGCTGGCGGCACTGCAACACAGGTTCTATTACTACGACACGGTGGCCGCGAGCGGCACCGACCTGAAGCAGCGGACGTTCCGCGTCGACAACGCGCAGGAGCATCGCCTGATGCTGGCGACGATCCTCAAGCATAGCCGCTACTTCATCGCCAATCGCAGCCACGTCAACAATCCCGAATTCACGGCCGGGCGCGACGAGAGCTCCGCCCGCTTCTACGAGGGTATCGCGGCCGGCACGGTCATGATCGGCGAGGCGCCGCGCACCGCGGAATTCAAACGGCAGTTCGACTGGCCGGATGCTGTGATTCACTTGCCGTTCGATTCGCCCGACGTCGGCAGCATCCTGGCGGAGTTGAACAGCAACCCGGGACGGCTGGCGACGGTCCAGGACAGGAATGTGAGGGAAGCCGCGCTCCGGCACGACTGGCTGTATCGCATCAGGACCGTGTTCGAGGTCCTCGGCCTGTCACCGACCGAAAAGATGCAGGCACGCGCCGATCAGCTTGCGCAGATCGCTCGCTAAAGCCGGCGCAAGACCGACCCACCCCTGAACCCTGCCGTGAGTTCGAACTGAGGCGAGGCCCGCTGCGGGGGTATCCAAATGGTTAACGAATTGCCGAAACATATGGTTAATGAATTCATGAGACCGTGGCGGCACGGACAGCCGGCTCACTTCATCTGACATCGACTTCCGAGGTTCAGCCTCACGGTGGAGTGCTCCGGATGCCCGACGAGTTCATGGCGCGAAGTTTTCAAGCGCGGCTCGGGTGTGTTGGTGGCAGCGGGCTGAGGTGTATTGTGACACGAAGTTTGTGGGGTAATGGTCATCGCCGGTCCAGTCCCGAAGCCATCCAGGGGCGAGCCGGACCGTCCCGGCCGACGCCGGCGCGACATCGGCCCGTGCAGCAACGGCGCGGGCCCTTTTCCGTCAGTGACGAGCGCCGTGCCGTGCCGCCTCACCATCCCGGCGAGCAATCAAATCACATGGACGGTCCGATCGGGATCGAACAGAGCCTTCGCGGCAACGGGCGAGACGTTCTTGCGCCGGCCCTGACACCACACGAGATGGAGGCCGAGCAGCACAGGCAATCCGAGATCGCTCGCATCCGCAACGAGATCATGAACATCGCGCGCGAGGTCGCCGACCTGCGGCGCCGCGAATCCGGCGACCTTGCCCGAAACGCCATGTCGGACCATGGCGGTCGTCCTGGCCGGAAACCCGCCGATCGCGAACAGCAAAAAGGTTCCGCGCTCGCAGCCCCGGTCCGCGCACCGGAATTGCACAACCAGCCGCAGGAGCAGCGGTCGTTGCCGCCGAACGGCAGGCGCCATCAGCTCGTCGAGCGGGCGCGTCGGAGTGCGCCCACCGGTAACGCCGACCCGGTAACCGGCAATGCGCCCACGCGTAAAAATCCTGCGCTGACAATCCGCGATGAGATCTTGCGATTTGCGCCGGCAAAACCAAAGCCCCTCTCCACGGAGACAACCAGCAAGCGCTGGCACGTTGGGATCAAGGCCGCGCTGCTCACGGGAGTGATGTTGGCAGGCACCGGCGTGATCACGCTGACGCTTTGGGGAGAGCTGCCGTGGCCGGCTCTCGAGCGCCAGAAGCTGATGCTCGCCGAAGCGACCTCGTCGGTGTTGACTGCAAAGGCAGTACGATTGCCACGCCCGCTGCTGGCTTCGGCCGGCGACCAGGCGATCACAACTTATCCGTTCGAGATTCCCGACACCTACGGTGTCTATGCCGTGACCGATGGACAATTGACACCGCTCGAACCTTTGTCGGTCCGCGTGCCAGATGCGCGAGTCGCCATTTCGAGTCCGATATCGAAGCCGGAGCCTGCGCCGCTCCCGAGTGGAAACCTGCAGTTCGCCGTCTATCACCGCGAACTGGCTACCAGCGTGCCGGAGAGCGCGTCAGTGCGCGTCGTCGCCAAGGTCATGCAAGCCACGACCTTCGTCGGTGGCAAACCGAAGCCGGTCCCGGTCGAGGATACCTGGGCGGTGCGCGGGGGCTCGATCGATCTGCGCATTGCGCCGGTTGCCGCCAACAAGGAGATGATCCTGATCCGGCCGGCCGATCCTGCCTTCACGCTGTCCCCGGGGCGATACGTCCTGATGTTCAGGAACCAGGCCTACGATTTCAGCGTGGCGGGAACGGTCAGCGACACCGCGCATTGCCTGGAGCGATCCGACCTCCAGGACCGGATCGTCTATTCCCAATGCCGGGAACTTCCGGCTTCCGCGAAACCCTAGCCCGACCTACGCTTTCCGACGCAGGGACGACGCACTCAGGCCGCTCGAGCCTGTCCGGCGCCGCTCCTGTGCCAGAACAGCAATCCGGCGGCGCCGCCGACCAGACAAACAAGCGTCACTGCCTGCTCCCCCGTACGAAGGCCACCTGCAATCGCGGCATAGGCCAGGAGGCCAAGACCGATCCAGAACAGCTTCTGCCACTGATAGCTGTCGTGCAATTTTGCGATCTGCCGGCGCTGGAACCAAATGTCCTTGGCCTCACGCGAAAATGGCAAGACCAGCCGCAATGCCGCGGGGACCACGCGCAGGCCGATCAGCAATACAACAAACCAGGCAAGCGAAATCCAGATCTGTTCCCCGCCGGATAGCGCACGGATGACCGGGGGTATGCAGAAGCCGAGCACCGCGCGGGAAATAGCGCTCCACGGTCCGCTGTCAAGCCTGACAAGAAACTGCTCGAGAATTTTCATGGGTATGCCTGCATCTAGGATCGAAAATTGGCCGGCGTTCGGCCTGAGCGCAAATCGCGCACCACGGAGAAAACGAGATGGAGAGGTGCGGTTACCCTGAAGAGGCCGACGGCAACAGCAAGATAGGCCACAAGGCATACCGTTCCGGAAGCGAAGATCCGCATCAACTGGGAGACGTCGGCGAGAAACTGCAGTTGAACCAGGAAGCCGGCGCCGACCGCGACCAGACCTGCAATCGTTTGCGGACCGACGGCCTGCAGGACATCCCGGCTTCGAATGCCGATCGGGTGGCCTGAATAGGCCAGAGCCGGCACGAACAGGCCGAACATCGCGATCGCGTAGGCGGCGGCAACACCGGTTACGCCGAACGGCAATCCGATCATAAGCGCCAAGAGCTGGACGATCGCGCTGTAGACGCCCCAGCGCATCCAGCGATCGGCGCGTCCGATCGCCACGTGAAGCCAGCCGAGCGTACGCTCGATGCTGTGGGGGATTCCCCTCACCGCAAAAATGCACAGCAAGGGACCAGCGGCCGCCCATTTCTGCCCGAGCAACAGCACCACAAAATCCTGACCGATAACCGCGAGAATCGCAAAGGCCGGCACGGAGAAGAAACTCAGCGTCGAGAGCGCGGTTTCCCAGGCCCGCTTCAGTCCGTCTACATCATTCCTGAGCTTGCTCAGGCTCGATACCGCAATGTTGTGGAGTGGCTCGGTGAGAATGCTGAGCACATTGCCATAGATCATAAAGGCATTCTGGAAGTAGCCGAGCGGGCCCGCTCCCTGAAAATAGCCGATCGCGATCCGATCAGCCGACCTCACGAGATAGTCTGTCATGGTGAAACCGGTGACGCCCAGTCCGAAGCCGGCCAGTTCCTTCGAATCCGGAGACAGCCGCGGCCGCCCGGGTACCCACCGGCAGCTCATCCAGACGGCGACGGTAGTCCAGCTCGTGGTCACGATCGGCTTCGCGACGAGGGACCAATACCCCCAGCCTCCAAGCGCAAGCGCCACGCTGACAATACTGCCGACCAGGTTCGCGGAGATATCGATCATTGCAATACGTTGAAACTGCATGGCGCGGCGCATCAGCGCCGAATGCTGCGTCGACATGCCGGTCAGGACGAACGTGATCGACAGCGCCAGCGCGATGCTGGTCAGCGACGGCTCGCCAAAGGAACGCGCGATTGCCTCGCTGCTGCCGATGAGCAGCAACGTCAGAACCAGGCTGATGGCGACATTCAGCCAGAACATCGTGCTGATCTCTGCCTGCGTAATTTGCGTCTTCTGCGTCGACGCATCGGCGGTGCCGAGATCGATCAGCATGGGCGCGAAGCCGACCAGCGCGAGCACCATGGCCACAAGGCCGAAGTCGTGCGGGCTAAGAAGGCGCGCAAGCAGGATAGTCGAGGCCAGCTGGACGAAGATGTTGACGCCGCGCGCAGCGATGAAGATCACGCCACTATGCAGTGACGCCCGGCCAAGGCCGGCAACGGCCTTGTTCTCCGCAAAATAATGCTCGGCGCCACGCTTCGAAGACACGAGGGTCTTTCCTTATGAATGGTCGCAGCCCGCTTCAGCCTGCTCGCCGGGAACCCGTTCCAGCCAGATTTCGCGCCAATACGGCGGGATCGCGCGCGGGCAAAACCTTCGGCAGTACGCATAGCGCGAGCCGCAGACGACGTCCTTGAGAATAATGGCGTCAGTCTTGAACCGAAGCATTTTGCCGTCCCGCTCATCGATGATCTGCTTGACGCGACACTCGACTTCGTACTCGCGTTCAGTAAACGGAACCATCTCGGAATCGAAGTAAAGACCGCGATTCCGGTAGTTGGAATCCAGCGTCTTCAGTATCTCGGCATGGGACTTGACGCGAACGCGCTCTCCCTCCTGCACGTCGAGCGTCGCCCGCGGCGTCGCCACGTCCTTGGGCACGCCGAACGGCCGCAACGGATACGGACTTCCCCCGATCACGCGCTGGAAGGTATCGTAGATCCAGCGCATGGGCGTTCCTATGCCGATCCCGGCCTCAGAGACAGTCCGCCACGCCGTGTAAAGAAGACCGACCGCCAGCCGCGCAAGGCTCACGTTTCCCGACGTGTAGTCCTCCAGGTATTGACGCAAGTCCCACGAGCTCTGCGGCTGCGTCGCGAACTTGATCTGGGTATTTTGGCACACATAGCGCGGCTCGGTCTCACCGGGCGGCGGCGCGATCCGGATGCTGGAATGCAGCACATCCTCCGTGCATCCGCCGCTGCCGGAGCGCACGCTGCGTGACGGTTCCGCGGCGGCCGTTACGGGCTCGATCCGCTTGAGCCAGGCTTCCTTCCAGAAGATCAGGCAAGCCGCCTGGCATCCGTCATGCGCTGCGCCATTGCAGCGGATATTGGACAGATGCACGGTGTTCGCCATCTTGCGGCCGCCGATTCCGATCGCGGGATCGCAGGTCTTGTGTGCCCGCTTGCCCACCATGATCCTTGCGCCGCAATACTTCAGCATCTCCGGCATGAAGGGCAGTTCATCAAGCCGCCCGTTTTCGTCGAGCGTGGCCAGGATTTCCTCGCGCGAACGCACCTGCACCCACTCGCCGGCGCGAAGACCGAGAGCCTCTTGATCCTTTGCTGCGGGCCGCGTCCGAAAGAGATTCAAGCCAAGTTCGAGCGGCATCGTTTTTGGGGAAAGAGCCTGCCGGGTCATATCAATGCCACCTTGCGTGCGAAGAAGGCTTCGGCGTAACGCTCCGGCGCACGGCATTCCATGCCCCTGATGCGAGCCAGCCCGCGAAACGTCTCGTCGTCGAACCACTGCTTTGAGCGCTGGCTGCCAAAATGAGCCATCAGGAGCTCGATCTTGCGCTCCAATGCGGCAACCGATACCGGCACATAGACATTCGGCTGGCCGATGTCGCCGTCCCATTTTGGAATTTCATATTCCAGGATCTGATGGTCGCGGAACGTGTTCCACGTCAGCTGGCAGACCTGGCGATGATCCTGGTGCGCATCGTCGCGCCGATGCGTCAGGATCAGGTCAGGGTCGATCCGCCCTTTCAGCGATTCGAACCACTGCTTGACCGCTTCGCCCTGCTCCGGAAAAAACCCATCGCGAAACGACTTGATCTCGATCTCCGCACTTGCAGCCTTGGCCAGAAAATCCATGGCGGACTTGCGGGCCTCGTCGTCGCGCACGCCGCCGCCGCTCAACACGCACCAATGCACGTCGAGCCTGACACCGCGCTCCATGAGGCCGAGCAGCGTAGCGCCTGCGCCGATTTCGATATCGTCCGAATGCGCACCCAGGCAGAGCACCGACAGACGGTCGCCCGGCCTCGCAAGTTGCAGCGCTCTCATCACGCGGCCTTGGCTGCCCGCGGCGATTGCACACGCCAGGGCATCTCACCCCGCTCCACCATGTCTTCCAGCAGCTGCCGGTCGCGCAACGTGTCCATCGCGCGCCAGAAACCTTCGTATCGGTAGGCCATGAGGTGGCCGCCCTCGATCAGACGACTGAATGGCTCAAGCACGAGCTCCTCGCCTTCCTTGATGAAGTCGAAGATCTCCTTGCGGAAGATGAAGAAGCCGCCATTGATCCAGATATCGGATTCCTGGCTGGAGCGGATCCGCCGGACCGATCCTTCCCCGTCGAACTCGGCGAGATGGAAACTGATCGGCGGATGGATGGCGATGAAGCAGGCGATCTTGCCGCTCTGCTTGAAGCGCTCGATCATCTCCGGCAGCGGCGCGTCAGTCAGCCCGTCGCTGTAATTGGCGAGGAAGATCTCCTCGTCCTCGACGAGATGTTTCACCGCCATCAGGCGCTCGCCGATATTACGCCACGTCCCGGTATCCACCAGCGAGACGCGCCAGTCCGGCGGCCGATGGCCAAGAATCTCGACCTTCTTGCCGAAATCAGAGATGACGCAGTCGCTGTTCGCTGTCTGCCGGTAGTTCAGGAAGTAATCCTTGATGACATTGGCCTTGTAACCAAGGCAGAGGATGAAGTCGTCATGGCCGTATTGGCTGTAGTACTGCATGACGTGACAAAGGATCGGCTGATGGCCGATCGGCACCATCGGTTTCGGAATGCTTTCCGAATATTCCCGAATTCGGGTTCCAAGCCCGCCGCAAAACAGAACGACTTTCATTTGCGTACACTCGTTTGGGCAGATTGCAACTGCGTCGAAACAGCCTGGCCGCCTGTCAAAAACAGCCAGCTCTCTCGGCCAGCATTGACCCAATAGATCGCACTGAATTCCACGAACGTCCATGGTTACGATCCGCATCGATCGAGTCAGTTCGGGTATACGGTAAATATTTACGATACGCTTTTAGCTAAATCGCGATGCGTTTGCGTTAATCACGGCGCGGTGATCGTTACCTTAAGCATACCGAAAATGCTTCATTGTAGCCGAGGCAAGGTCCTCGCTATACAGCACGCTGATCGCGGGAAGCGTGCGTTGAAAGTCAAACCCGGCCGGCGGACCGTTCCCCAGGATGGCCCGCAATGCTGTGATGGACTTGAAGTCATGCAATCAGTTCCGCTTAACACGTACGATCGTGGAGTTGCGTTGTGATTTTCACCGAAACCAAGCTCAAGGGCGCATTCATCATCGATCTCGAACGCCGCGAAGACTCGCGAGGCTTCTTTGCCCGGGCCTTCTGCCAGAACGAGTTCAAGGCGCATGGATTGAAACCCACCATCGCCCAGGCCAATCTCGCGTCCAATATCAGGAAGGGCACGCTGCGCGGCATGCACTTCCAGTACCCGCCGGCAGCCGAGACCAAGCTCGTTCGCTGCACGCGCGGCGCGATCCTCGACATCATCGTCGATCTGCGCCCCGAGAGCCCCACTTATCTGCAGCATGTGGCGGTGGAGTTGAACGAGGATAACCAGCGCGCTCTCTACGTTCCGGAGCGCTTCGCCCACGGCTATCAGGCGCTGCTCGACAAGACGGATACAAGCTATCAGGTTGGCGAGTTCTATACGCCGGAAGCGGAAGGCGGCCTGATGTACAACGATCCGCGCCTCAGGCTTACCTGGCCGCTGCCCGTCTCCGTGATTTCGGAGAAGGACCAGAAATTCTCCTTGCTCGACCAGATCGAGCCCGAACTGAAGCGCAGGATGGGCGTCGCCGTCGCCCAATATGCCTGATTGAACAAGATGCCCGGCAGCTGTTGCCGCCCCTCCCGATCGGAAGGACACGAGCGATGATATTGGTCGATACTGCTCTCAAAGAACGCGCCGAAAAGGGAAAGCCCATTCGGGTTGCGATCGTCGGCGCCGGCTTCATGTCCCAAGGCCTGACCAACCAGATTATGCACAGCACGCCCGGGATGCGTGTCGTCGGCGTTTCCAATCGCAACCCAAAGCGCGCGCTCGACGTACTTCGCTACGCCGGCTGCCAGGACGTTGTCATGGCTGGAACGCAGCGGCAGCTAAACGATGCCATCCTCGCGAACCGGCCGGTCGCGACCGATGATGCCTTGCTGCTGGCCCGCTCCGGGCTTGTCGATGTGGTGGTGGAGGCAACAGGCTCTGTCGAATTTGGCGCCCATGTCGTGCTGGAGGCATTCAAGCACGGCAAGGACGTTGTCCTGATGAACGCCGAGATCGATGCAACGATCGGTCCCATCCTTCAAGTCTACGCCAGGAAGTATGGTGTCATCATGTCGGCCTGCGACGGCGACGAGCCCGGCGTCCAGATGAACCTCTATCGCTGGGTCAAGGGGCTCGGGCTCATTCCCCGGGTTATCGGGAACGTCAAGGGCCTGCAGGATCCCTATCGCAACCCGACCACCCAAAAGGCCTTTGCGGAACGCTGGCAGCAGAACCCGGCCATGGTCACAAGCTTCGCCGATGGCACCAAGATCAGCTGCGAGCAGGCGATCGTCGCCAACGCCACGGGCTTCAAGGTCCGGTCGCGCGGCATGTCGCGGGGGCTCGAGTATCGCGGCGATATCATGCAGATCGGCAAGCTCTATGACATCGACGAGGTGCGTGAGCTCGGCGGCATCATCGACTATGTCGTGGGCACCCCGCTGACCAAGGTTTACGTGCTCGCCGAGCACCCGGATCCCAAGCAGCAGCACTATCTCAACCTCTACAAGATGGGCGAAGGGCCGCTTTACTCTTTCTTTGTTCCCTACCATCTCGTGCACTTCGAGGTGCCGAGTGCGATCGCCCGCGTGGCCTTGTTCCGCGATCCACTTGCGCCGCCGATCGCCGGCCCGGTGGTCGAGGTTTGCGCCGTCGCCAAGCGGGATCTGAAGGTTGGCGAGGTGCTCGACGATTACGGCATGTACATGACGTACGGCGAGGCTGCGAATGTTGATGAGATGAGTTCGCAGCAATATCTGCCCGAGGGCCTGGTCGAGGGCTGCAAGCTCAAGCGCGACGTAAGGAAGGACGCAGTGCTGACTTACCGCGACGTCGAGCTGCCGCCGGGCCGCCTGGCCGATCGCCTTCGCGCCGAGCAGTACAAGCACTTCCGCTCAGAGCGCTGGCTCGAAGAGATGATCAGCGTGCCTGCCTAGTCTGGCTGGCTGGGTATGGGACGAAAAAAGCGGAAACCGACAGGTTTCCGCTTTTAATTTGCCAGACCGGCGCCTTGGTGCGCTTACGCCTCGGCGAGCGCGCGATGACGCAGGTCATCGCCCAGGATCCCTTCAGAGAGGAGCTTGTTGATGTGCCCGATGCGCTGATATCGCGGCCCCTCGAACTCCTCCAGCGTCACGCCTGAGGCACGGTAGGCCTTGTAAAGCTGCTCGGCACCCTTCCTGGCATCCCATTGCGGCTTGAACGCCGGCAGCCGGCTGCGGATCTTCTCGAAGCTCACGCGATAGGAACGGGTATCCGGGCCCGCGCCTTCGGCGAGCTCGACCACGCATCCGGGAACGACCTCGGCAACGATCCTGGCGAGATCCCTGATCTGGTAGTTGTGGGCCGTCTGGCCGACGTTGAAGGCTTCGTTGAACACCGCGTCCACCGGCGCCTCAAGCGCCGCAATGAACGCCCGCGAAATATCCTCAATGTGGACAATAGGACGCCACGGGGTCCCGTCGGACTTCAGGTGGATCTTCCCGGTCGTCACAGCCCAAGCCACGAGGTTGTTCAGGACGATGTCGAACCGCAGTCGCGGCGACACGCCATACGCGGTCGCGGGCCGCAGATAGACCGGGCAGAAGCCGTCGCCGGCAATTCGCGCAATGCTTCGCTCCGAATTGACCTTGGACTCGCCATAAGCCGTCACCGGATTGAGCGCACCGGTCTCGTCGATCATGCCCTCTCCGGCCTTGCCGTAATTGCTGCACGAGGAAGCGAACAGGAAGCGCTTGACGCCCGCTTTCTTGGCGAGCTCCGCGATGCGCACGCTGGCGCGATGGTTGATATCGTCGGTCAGGCCGGCGCGGAGATTGCCGAGCGGATCGTTGGAGAGGGCGGCAAGATGGATGACCGCATCGATGCCCTTCAGATCGGCAAGCTGGACGTCGCGGGTATCCTTCAGGATGCTCGGAACGTCGGTGATAACGCCCCCCTGCGCGAACGTGCAGCGCTCGTACAGATCGCTGTCGAGGCCAATCACCTCGTGCCCCGCCTTGAGCAGCATCGGCGTCATGACCGAGCCGATGTAGCCGAGATGTCCAGTCAGCAAAACACGCATTGTTCAACACCCTGTTGGTTTGGTCTCGATTTTGAATACCAGTTTACAGGATGTTCCACCGGCGATTCACGCCTTCGATGAAACCGTAGTTAACCGGACCTCGAATCCGGAGCACCGTAACGGCCGATATTAGGGTTACGATCGAATCGCGCAGCGCCGGACGGCAGCTAACAGGCGCAACGGCGGACCTGGCTTGGCGCGTTACCCGATCGTTACTGTACCGTTGCCGGCACGCGGCGCGAAGCCGAGATGCCTCTCATCAGCGCCCGCGGAATTCGTCGAATGGTGTGCTGAACCCTGTAATGCGCCGTCGAGCGCGTAACATCGAAGCGGTTCGCCAGCTCCCCTCCGAATGCGACCATGAAGCGGTATCTGGCGTCGTTTGCAATGCCGCCGTCGAAATCGAACCAGCGGCCCAGCGAATGGGCGAGCTCAATGCCGGCCCACAGCAAAAGGCTGACCGCGCCGGGATGGGCAACATGCCTGTCGCGGGTCGAGAGGAAATAGTGGACGTACTTGTCGTCCCAGATGAAGAACACCTTGGCATGCGCGACGCCGTTGGAATCGACCGCTGCCAGGATCCTGCACTGCCCGCGGGCGCTGGCTGCCGCAAAGGCTGGAGTCAGCAGGGAGAGATCGAAATAGGATTCCGCACCGTCGAGATTTGCCCCATAGAACCTGGCGAACCGGCTCGCATCGCCGATTTCGCGGATCGTCAGCCGCTCGCGGGCACGACGGATGATGTTCTTGGTCTTGTCGCGCAAACCCGCCCACAACACGTCGATGGGCTGGCTCTTGCAATCCAGCAGGAACGTCGGATGCACCCTGACATCGTAGCCCGCTGCCAGAAACGGCGCGAGATCGCCAAAGCCGACGTCGAGCGTCATTTCGACATGATCGTGGCCGTCAATCTGCTTGAGCAGCTCGGCGATGATCGAATGAGTGGAACGGATTCGTGCCTCGGTCTTGCCGGGTTGCGGCGCCACGATCGGTCCGAGAAAGCGCGTGATCTGCGGCATCTCGCAGATCCTGGCATTGCCTTCGCTGCGTTCGACGAAACGCAGTGAACCCGCTACCCGACCACCACGATGACACGTCACCTCGCGCCACCGCCCAGGCGCAAGTGCATCAAGCCACCAGTCTTCGTGGAAGATGGATTTCCGCATCAGATCGCGCACCGTCCCGGTTCACCAGCGTGAAGCAGAGAAATCTCGACGCGCCCATGCCGCGTTCTGGCGAACGGGTCGACCGCGGCGAGGCTGCAGCGGCGGTCTTGCAGACGACCCGCACAGCCGCCGAACAAGACGGACTTTCCCCAAGCTTCCATTGATGGGCCCCAGGCAATTTCGTGTTGTTGTCTTGTCGAACGCGAGCTCCTTCATAGCTCGCTCATATTCCGCTGTTCACGCGACGCATCGACGCAAGCCGCACTCTTGGGTGTGCAAAGTGCCCTTAACAACTACTTTACTTCGTTAGGATTAACGACGCCGACTTGATTGATCGGGAACTGAAATGAGCGCGTGAGGCGTTCGGGGTTCACGGTTGGGTAAACGGAGTTCCCGCGTCGTAGCGCGCCTTGGCCGGTAGCGTGTGCAGCGTGGTTGTGCCTGCCGGATCGACCCACGGCCACGCATAGCCGCGTCCGGCATCGAAGAATGCAGGCTTGCTCGTCAGATACAAGGAATCCGGCAACGTGCGGCTCGCAATCGACGGATCCCACTTCACAGTCATGGTGAGATAGTCGAAGTTGCCATGCCGAAGCGTGGTTGCGGATACTTTGGCATCGGTCGGATAGGGTGTGACCGCATCCCATCCCAGCATCCAGACGGCCGGCTTGCCGTCGGCGAAGCTTCCCTCGTAAACCCAGCCATCCATCTTTCCGTCCGCGCCAAGCACGTTTCCGACGAAGGACATCCAGTAGGAATAGGCCATGAGGCCGGCGCACCGCTGCGGTCCATTGCGCGCTTGTACGGCGTCGTCGATTCGACCACCCGCCTGGTTGTCGAACGGGCTGCGGATGCCCCGCAGCTGATTGCGGAAGAAGGTGAGATATATGCTGTTGCCGTGGGTATTGTCGCTGTCGGCGTTGTGGCCGTAGTTGCCTTCGAAGAGAACGTGATGCGGCCCCACCATGTGGCTGGCATTGAGCCCGGTTTCGATCCAGTAACCCTGGGTGTTGATGTAACTCATGTCCATGTAGTTGTAGCCAACCACCGAGCCGGCGCCCGCGGATCGCACTGCCATCACCTTGTTGGCGCGGACTGCGATGCCGTTCTCGATGAGAACTTCGGACGATCCGGCCGACAGGCTCATGGCATAGCCGCCGCCGCCAGGCTGCGCCCATGCAGCGTCGTGCACATAGAATTCGCGGAGTTCGATGCGGAAGGAAGCATGGATCGCAAAGCCTTCACCGTGCCACACCGTGCTCTCGACGTTTCTCGCCCACGACTTAGCCGCCCAGTTGAAGCGGAGATTGCCGGCGTCGCCGCCGGTCAGCGTCAGGTCCTCGACGCCGGCATTCATCACATGGGACTGCGCGTAGCGGGACAACTGCGCGGCGTTACCGGTGCGGTATGTGATATGGATCGGCGTCGTGAATGTGACGGTGGAGCCGAAAACAGAGGCAACTTCCTTGATCTCCGCCGTCGGCCTGTCCAGTCTCGAGAACCAGGAGCCGGCGCTGCGCGGCGTAGTCGAAAGCGCCTCAGGCGCAAAATCGTCGACGAACTGGACGGCGGGATCGTGCTTCTGCCACACCACGCGCCAGTCAGCGGAAGCCCAGATCTTTCCGCGCCCCTGCGGATCCTTCTGCCATGCGGCCCCCGAGGACTCGTCGAGCAGGACGACCTGGCCCGGCGCAAAGCCGGCAGTGTCCGCCACCCTGACGGAGTATTCGCCCTTCACCGCATCCGCGGCCAGCGCGACGGAGCCGATCGTATTTGTGCTGTCGCCGGTTGATGAAAACAGCGAAGCACCCACAACGACGAGCGGAGAGGGCTTGGCGCTGACGGCAGACTGGAACGGCTTGGCGCCGTTGGTCTTGGCGATGATGGTCCGGCCCGGCCCAGCGCCGCGCAGCGTGATCCCCTTGTTGACGCGCAGATAATGGCCATCATTGATGATGAAGGTGCCGGCCGAGAGCTGTACCACCTGACCTGTCGGGCAAGCGTTGATGGCGGCCTGAATCCTAGCGGTATCATCCGTCGTTCCGCCGTTCGGGTTCAACGCGGAGCAAACAGTCTGGTGGGCCGGGATACCGCCGGCTCCCATCATTCCCGGCTGCCATCTGGTCGAACGGTCCTGCGGCAGGAAGCTGCTTGAGTCGATTGCCGCTGCAGGCGGGACGGCATCCTTCCCGGCTGCGGCAACGAGGCCGGGACCGCACACGGCTGCGATCACGGCTGCAATCGCAGCGGTGAAGCCATGGACGAAGAACGGACGCGGCGTGACTGTCGCGTTCACGTGGCGGGCTCCCATACGCATGACAAGCCGGGCCATATCCGGCCGCTGTCAGGTAAGCCTGATATGACATTGCTGCATGTGCATCCACAGCGGAAGCTCGGCTTAACATTAACTTGCGAAGCCGCCTGATGTGGCACGCCCGGCATGATACCTGCTGAACACGCCTAGTCGCGCCGGAGAACCAGGCCACCATGACCCAGAAGAGGACAGCAAAGTCTAAACTGGCGCACAGGCCGTGCAAGTGATGTCCATTTATGAAACATGAACCCAATTTTGCGTTGACCGATTCTCCGACGGTCGCGGATGGCGAACTTCCCGCTGCGGGAAAATCACGACGCTATTTGCTCGTTTCGCCCTGCCGGGACGAGGCGAAGTACCTCCGTCGCACGCTCGATAGCGTGGCGCTGCAATCGGTGCCGCCGATGCTCTGGGTGGTCGTGGACGACGGATCGACCGACGAGACGGCGGCGATCCTAGAGGAATATTCCAGGCGCCTGCCCTACCTGCGCGTGATAAGGCGCGACGACCGGGGCGGCCGACAGGTCGGGCCCGGCGTCATCGAAGCCTTCTATGCCGGCCTGAATGAAGTGCACCTCGAGGACTTCGACTACCTGTGCAAGCTCGACATGGATCTCGACCTGCCGATCCGCTACTTTGAGGTCCTGATGGAGCGGATGGAAAGCAATCCCCGGATCGGGACCACGTCCGGGAAGCCGTGGTTCGTGCATCCGAAGACCGGAGCGCTGGTGCCCGAAATCTGCGGCGACGAAATGTCCGTGGGCATGACCAAGTTCTACCGGGTCGCCTGCTTCAGGGAAATCGGCGGCTTCGTGCGCCAGGTGATGTGGGACGGCATTGATTGCCACAGGGCCCGCATGCTGGGCTGGATCGCCGAGAGTGTCGATCTTGAACCCATTCGCTTCGTGCATCTTCGTCCGCAGGGCGCCAGCCACAAGGGCATCTGGACCGGCAGACTTCGCGCCGGGTTCGGCCAGTACTTCATGGGCACCTCGCCGCTCTACTACCTGGCTGTGGCGATCTCCCGCCTCCCAGCGCACCCGGCGCTGATCGGTAGCGTTGCGATGTTGTGGGGCTACCTGCGAAGCTGGCTCAAGGGCCTGCCGCGCTACGACGATCGGGAATTCAGGCGCTTCCTGCGTTCCTACCAGCATGCCTGCCTGCGCCTCGGCAAGCAGGCCGCCACCGCGCGCTTCGAAGATCAGCAGGCGCCTCTCTGGCATGAGCGCCATCCGGGACACGACAAGGACGCCACGAGAAGCGGGCGGCGCGCCGAGCTGCTCGGCCTCCAGTTCGACACCGTGACCATCGACGAGGCTGTGGCGCGATGCCTCAAGCTGTGCAAGGAGCCGGATTCCAATACTGTCATCACCGCAAACTCCTCGCATCTCTGCATGATGCGCCACGATCCGGAGCTGGCATCGGCCTGCCGGGCGGGCCGCCTCATCCTGGCCGACGGCATGTCGGTGGTCTGGGCCCTTCGGGCCTCGGGCCAGCCGGTGCCGGAGCGCGTGGCCGGCGTGGACCTGATGGCGCATCTGTTGTCGGCGGCCGGTGAACACGGGTTGCGGGTTTATTTCCTCGGCGCAAGGCACGAGGTGGTTTCGACGCTGGTCCAGCGTTGCCTGGTGCAACATCCCGGCATCGAGATCGCCGGCTTCCGTGACGGCTATTTCGGACCGAACGACCATTCGCGCGTCATCGAGGAAATCCACGCCAGCAAGGCTCACATGCTGTTCGTCGGCATGCCCACACCGTTCAAGGAGACGTGGGTCGAGCGCCATCGCGAGCAGCTCAGGGTACCGGTGATCGTCGGGGTGGGCGGCAGCTTCGATGTGCTGGCCGGCTTCATCAAGCGCGCCCCGCATTGGGTGCAGATGGCGGGCATGGAGTGGTTCTGGCGGCTCATGATGGAGCCGCGCAAGCTGTGGAAGCGCTACCTTACCAACAACAGCGAATTCAGCTGGCTCGCCGGCCTTGAAGTCATCGCGCGTCGCCTGGGGCGGCCGCCGATCGGGCAAAGCTGGAAGCGACGCGGGGAGACGCCATGACCGGCAAGCGCAACATTCTGGTTTTCATGGGCACGCGGCCCGAGGCCGTGAAGCTGGCTCCCGTAGTGGCCGCATTGCGCGACGCAAGTGACTTTCGCTGCACTGTCGTGGCAACCGGCCAGCACAAGGAGATGTTTCGACAGGTCGCCGACACATTTGGCTTCGCTGTCGACGCCGACCTCGACGTAATGCGTCCGAACCAGACGCTTGCAGGACTGACCGCGAGGCTCCTCGACGGCATCGACGGGTGGCTGGAAACGGCGAAGCCCGACATGGCGCTGGTGCAGGGCGACACGACCACCGTGCTCGCTGCCTCGCTGGCCTGCTTCTACCGGCGTATCCCGATCGGCCACGTCGAGGCGGGCTTGCGCACCGGCAACATCCGGTCGCCATTTCCCGAGGAAGCAAACCGCAAGCTGGCCACCCCTCTGGTGGCGCTTCACTTCGCGCCGACCGAAGCTGCGCGCACGGCATTGCTCCGCGAGGGCGTTGCCGACGAGACGATTTCGGTCACCGGAAACACCGTGATCGACGCCCTGCGCATCGAGGTCGCACGCCAGGTCGACGATTCCGTTCTTCGTGCTGGGATCGACGGCGATCTCGGTAAATTACTGGGCGCCGACTGGGCACAATGGCCCACCGTCCTGATCACCGGCCACCGCCGCGAAAATTTCGGCGAAGGTGTCGAGCAGATCTGCCAGGCGATTGCGACACTGGTCGCAAGATTCCCCGACCATCGCTTTGTCTACCCGGTTCACCTCAATCCCAACGTATTGACGCACGTCAACCGACTGCTCGGCGGGCTACCGAATGTCCGGCTCATCGCGCCGCAGAACTACCGCAACTTCGTCGCCCTGATGGCGCGTTGCCGGCTGGTGCTGACCGACTCGGGCGGCGTCCAGGAAGAAGCGCCCTCGCTCGGCAAGCCGGTCCTCGTCATGCGCGACACCACCGAGCGCCCCGAGGGCGTCGCGGCGGGCACTGCGCTTTTGACCGGACCCAATGCTCCCGCCATCGTGGAACATGCGGCCCGGCTGCTCGCCGACGAAGCCGCCTATCGGTCGATGGCGACCGCCAAAAACCCCTATGGCGACGGCTACGCCGCCGAGCGCATCGTGCAGCGGATCCGCAGCTACTTCTCGACGGATGCAGTCGCCACTCCCGCCTCGCCTGCGCTACAGCCTGAACTGAAAGAGTTGGCCAGGATCTCGAGCTGACGCGCTTGCGTCGGCCGGACGAACTTCAGCTTGACGCCGGCGGCATCCGGCGCGTCAGCGAAACACGCGGTTGCGGTGACACCAGCGGATGAAGACATACACCGACCAGACGCGCGACCAATAGAAGCCGGCCCCCCCGTCGAGATAAGTTTGCCAAAGCCGTCCGACGGCTCCCGGATCGAGACCGCAAGGCGCGATCGCCTGCGGGTCGCGCATGGTCTGGTCCATGACCCCCCTGAGGCCCTGTCGAATCCACCGGTCGAACGGCAGCACGAAGCCGCTCTTCGGACGATCGAATAGCGCCGGATCGAGGCCGCGCAGGCCGATCCGCCGCAGCATGGCCTTGCGGCCGAGCGGCTGATAGCGCGCCTCATCCGGCAGGCGATCGAGGGCCTCGAACAGAACGTGGTCGACCAGCGGCACCCGCTGCTCCAGCGAGGCGGCCATGCTGGCCACGTCATTGTCGCGCAGCAGCCGCTCGCCGAGGAATAACCTCTGCTCCAAGACGCTGATTGCCGACAACGGCGTGCGGCCGCTTGTCTCGGCGGTGAGACGCTGGCGCATGGTGGCAGGCAGGCCATCGGCCAGCACGTCGACATAACCGGGCGCCAGCAGTTCACGCTGCCAGCCGGGGAGAAAGAGCGCGCTCGCCAGTTGATAGAGCGCCACGAGATCATCGCCGCGACGTACCATGTCGGGAAGCTTGGCCCAGCGCGTCTGTGGCGGCACCGCCTGACCGGAATTCCGCAGCGGCCAGGTCGCCAATGTCGCCGCGGCCACTTGCAGGCCACGCGGCACGAAGCCGGCGCGGCCGAGCCAGCGCTGCAGGACCGGCAGGTCCCGGAAAGTCGGATAGCCTCCGAACAGTTCGTCGCCGCCGGTGCCCGAGAGCGCAACGGTAAATCCCGCGTCGCGAATCGCGCGTGACATGAAGTAGGCGTTGAGTCCGTCAAACGTCGGCTGGTCGAGACTGTCGAGCGCCGTCTCCAGATTTGCAACGAACTGTGGCTCCGTCAGCACCACTTCGTGATGCTGGGTGCCGATCGCTGCGGAGATTTGCCGCGCAATCGGTCCCTCGTTGAGCTCCTGTTCTTCAAAGGCAAGGGTGAAGGTGTGGATCGGCCCCTGAGCCGCGCGCTGGGCAAGATTGGCCATCGCGGACGAGTCAATACCGCCGGACAGGAACACTGCGAGAGGCACATCGCTGGCGAGATGAAGCCGGAGTCCTTCCTCGAGGAGGGCGGCGAGCTCATTCTCGTTCATGCCGGGATCCGGCGCGCTGGCGGGGATACGCCAGAAATCCTCGTTGCGGATTTCCTCGCCGGCATCGTCGAACTCGACGAGCCGCCCCGGCCACAGCAGTTCGACACCCCTGACGGCCGTCGTGGGACCAACGACGAAGCCATTCCAGGCGCAGCTGGCGGCGGCCTGCGGATCAAGCTGCGGTGTGCCCAGCAAGCCGGAAGCCAACAACGCCCGGAGTTCCGAGGCGAAGGCCACGGACCAACCCTTATCCGGATCGGACGAGCGCGCCACATAGAGCGGCTTGATGCCCAGATGATCTCGCGCCAGCAGGAGGCGGCGCTGCTTCTGATCCCAACATGCGAAGGCAAACATGCCGCGGAGCCAGCTCATCGCCTTCGGCCCGTGCAGGCCGAGCCCGCGCAACATCACTGCGGTGTCACCGCTCGACTGGAACTGCTGTCCTTCGCCTTCCAGACGCCGCCGCAGGTCGAGATAGTTGTAGATCTCGCCGTTGAAGGTGATGACGTGCCCGGTGACCGGATCGATCATCGGCTGGACGCCGGCCGGCGACAGGTCGAGGATCGCAAGCCGGCGGTGCGCCAGAAGCGCACCCCATCCGCGAGCGTCCGGCGCAGAGCACCAGATCCCGTCGGCATCCGGACCACGATGGACCATGGCATCGTTCATCCGCTGCAACGCCGCGCGGTTGGTCTCGTCAATTTTTCCGATGATCCCGGCTATGCCACACATCAAATCGTTCGCTTCTGATGGAAGATCAGGCTTTTACGCACGTCGTAAACATCAGATCAAGAAACTTACCTTGAGGAGGCCCTCGATGAATAGCAGGCGATCCAAGCCTGAGCTCAAGGCAATTCTGTTAACACTAACCTCAAACGCTACACTCCTAGGCGGCCTGGTGCGATAAGTAGTTCAGCAGCCTATTTTATTGTGGGCGCTTCGAGGATTTCGAATGCTGGATCGGACGAACCTCAGTCGAATCGACCTTGCAGCCGCGCCAGGCCGGATCATGAATGCAGTACGCCTGAATATTCTTTGCGTGTCCCATATGCCAGCGAGCCCTCCTCGATTTGGTGCTCAAGCGCGGATACACGGGCTCATGACTCAGTTGGCGCAGCGACACGATCTGACGGTTGTCGCGCTCGTCGATGATGAATTCGATCTCGAAGAATGCCGACACGCCATGCAGGCCTATTGCCGTGAGGTTGTACTGATCCCGAATCCGTACGGTCGCGACGGTCTAGCCAAGCGAATGCTTCAAATCCGATCGATTGCATCGAGCCGCAGCTTTGAACGTCTTCGTGTGACGGTGCCGCTGTTTCAATGCGCGCTCGACAACGTCTTGCGCAGCAGGCGGTTTGATATCATAAACCTGGAGTTCCCATATCTTGGCCATTATCATCTGCGTCAGTCGCCGCCCGGCACCAAACCACCTCCCGTGATCATCGATTCGCACGAGATCGCCTATGATCTCGCTCGACAATTCGCGCGTACCCGCGGGGGATTTGCCCGTCGCGCGTACGCAGAAATCAACTGGCGCAAACTCAAACGCGAAGAGTTGGAAAGCTACGGTAACGCCAACGGCGTCTATCTTTGTAGCGCCGACGACGAACAACGTTTGCTAGACCAGCTGCCCGAACAACAAACCATGGTTATTCCGAATGCGGCTGACGTCGATTTTTTCCAACCCCGTCCTACCGATCCGACACCCGACGGCCGCACACTCGTTTACTTCGGATTGCTCTCCACGACTCCCAATGTCGACGGCGTAGTCCACTTCATTCAAACGATTTGGCCCAAGATTGCGGCGGCTCAGCCTCAGGCGCGTTTCAAGATCATCGGCAAGGCGCCGCCTCCGTCGCTGCTTGCGCTGGCGGGGCCTCGAATTGAATTTGCGGGCTTTGTAGACGATTTGCGACCGCACCTTGCAGAGGCGGCCGTCGTTGTTGTACCTCTTCGGCTCGGCGGCGGCACGCGACTGAAGATTGTCGAGGCTATGGCAATGGGCAAAGCCATCGTCTCCACAACTCTGGGCGCCGAGGGTATTGGCGCGGAGCCGGGTCGTGACATATTGATTGAAGATGAGCCGACAGGCTTTGCAAGGGCGGCCGTCAGCCTGCTCGCCGATCCGGCACTTGCATCGCGCATCGGTCAGTCGGCGCGTCGACAAGCCGTCGAGCGTTATGCCTGGAGTGAGGCTGCTCGCGGGTTGGAAGCCTTCTACCGCTGCGCGTTGGAGAAGCATCGATGAAGGTTGCGCTCATTGGTGCTGGCCAGATCGCCCGGCAGCACCTCGCATGTCTTAAGAGCCTGCCCGACATCGAAATAGCAGGCATCAGTGACCTGTCACCCGCTGCAGCGGAGGCAGCCGCCGAGCGCTATGGGGTCAGCGCCTGGTTCACCGATCACCGGGCCATGCTCGAAAAAATCCGACCCGACGTCGTTCACATCACCACGCCACCGACCTCTCACTTCCGCCTAGCTCGGGACTCTATCGACGCTGCTGCCCATGTCTTGGTGGAGAAGCCGATCACCTCGACCCTGGAAGAACTGGAGATACTGAAAGGGCAAGCCCAGCGGGGCGGCCGCCACCTCATCGAAGACTACAACTACGTTTTCAACCAGGCACCACAGCGCATCCTAGAAATGATCGAAACCGGCGAATTTGGCAAGGTCACACATATCGAAGTCCTGATCTGTCTGGACATTTTCGGGCCGGATGGCTTTGCCGATCCGAACGTTTCGCACCCCGCCCTCGATCTTGCGGGAGGCGCCATAGCGGATTTTCTGCCGCATCTCGCCTCGCTCGCACATCGCTTTGTTGGTGCCCATCGCACGGCACATTCGATCTGGACCAAGCGCAGGAATTCAATCCTGCCCTACGACGAGTTCCACGCCGTAATCGACGCCGAACGTGGTACGGCTTCCATCGGCTTCAGCTCCAATTCCCAGCCAGACGGCTTCTGGTTGCGTGTCTATGGTGAGCGAATGCAGGCGACCGCCAACCTGTTCGAGACGCGCCTGACTCTTGACGGCC
Organism: Bradyrhizobium sp.; assembly: GCF_016219575.1. Classification (GTDB taxonomy): domain Bacteria; phylum Pseudomonadota; class Alphaproteobacteria; order Rhizobiales; family Xanthobacteraceae; genus Bradyrhizobium. The sequence continues at coordinate 41,872 of NZ_JACRMG010000012.1, forward strand.
CCCGGAACGTACCCAAGCCGCTTCGTTCGTTCTTCAATGGTCTGGACGAAGGAAGAACAATTCGTCGCGCAGCGTTTGCAACGCTGCTCCGCAAATTCAAGGGGCCCGGAGCTTATGAGGGCCTCTGGGAGCTACTGCGTCGGACTTACCGCGCGCTTGGCGATGGATCTGCTTTACCGGTTACAGTGAATGACATTCTGGAGGTCAACCAGATGATCGAAGCGCTCAAACCGAAGGAGCCAAAGTGATGAAGGCTCTTGTTACGGGCGCCAACGGCTTCCTCGGCCGACGGGTTGTTCTTGCCTTGCTGGCGAGAGGATTCGAAGTGCGTGCGATGGTCCGGCCAGCAACGCGGCTGGATCAACTCGATTGGCCGGCATCCGTAGAAATCTTCAGGGCCGACCTGCGTACATCGCTCGACCTGAAACGAGCCTTTGAAGGAGTCGACGTGCTGCTACACTTGGCTGCAGTCGTCTCCGGCGGTGAAGACGCTCAGTTTTCCGGAACTGTCGTTGGAACAGAGCGGCTGCTCGACGCCATGGCAGCAACCCGATGCCGCCGTCTTGTATTGTGCAGCAGCTTCTCCGTTTACGACTACGGCGCTACTCATCGCATCCTCGACGAGAACTCGCCGCTCCATCAGCTACCCGATATCTACGCACGGGACGGCTATACGATTTCAAAGTGGTGGCAAGAGCGGGTCACCCGTCGCCACGCCGCCAAGCACGGCTGGGATCTCACCGTCTTGCGCCCGGGATTCATTTGGGGTCCCGACCACAGCTACCTGGCCGCCCTGGGCCAGCAGTTCGGTCGGCACCATCTCGTGATCGGTCCGATGACGCGAATTCCCATGACTCACGTGGAGAACTGCGCAGACGTTTTCGCGATTGCTGCGACAAGCGACAAGGCACGAGGCCAGACGCTGAATGTCATTGACGGGCAAGGTGAGCGAATTTGGTCATACCTGTCAGATCATATGCGCGGCTCCGGCGCGCCTGGTTGGCGGCTCCCGATTCCATATCGGCTTGCAATCTCTATCGTACGGTTGGCCTATCTTACGGGCTTCCGGAACGCCACCAAGGTACCCAGCATCCTCATTCCAAACCGACTTGAGTCACGCCTCAAACCCCTTCGATTCGAAAATCGAAAGTTGAGAGAAACGTTGAATTGGTCTCCCCCCCTCGATTATGCCAAGTGCGTTGAGCGAACCTACCGGCCGGCGCAGCGGCCGGAAGTGCCGGTCGAGCCCGCGCCATTGCCGGCGTGAACAGCCGCTTCTTTCAGCCTGCCTCGCGCTTCGGATTCGTCGCTGTCGGAGCAAGCTTGGCCACCGGCCCGATTCCTCGCGGAAGCGATCTTTCATAGATTAACTAACGAGCAGTCGATTGGCTTTGCGTTCACCCAGCTCACGCCAGACTGAGCGAACCCGCGCATCAGGACGCGTTGCTTCTAGAGGCCACGTAAAGCCGTTTCAACCGGAGAAAGCGCTTCTCGAAGTATTCGTAGCTGACATAGGCAATCGCCAGCGAGATGGCCGCACCCAGCGTGGCCTGCAGCGCGACTGCGGCGCCATGCGAGCCGAGCCAGCGCGCCAGTTCGAACTCGGTCTGGTTAACCGTGAGATAATACGAAATGAAGTGATGATACACGTACAGCCCGTAGCTGTAGGTCCCGAGAAACATCAGCCAACGGCTGCTGAAGAACCGCGCGATAGACGATCGCTGAGGCGCCACCAGCACCCATACCAGCAGGCAGCCGAGCAGCACCTGGATCACGGATGCACGCACCGGCAGTACAAGCTCCATGCTCTCGCGCGACACCAGACGCGTCCAGGCGAAGGTGACGACGAGCAGCGCAGCGGCAACCGCAGCCACCCAGGGCAGGGCCCGCACCAGCCGGTCCAGACCTCCCGGTTGCCGCGCGGCCACGGCAAGGAAAGCGCCGAGCGCAAGGCCATCGAGACGGAACGGCGTCAGGACATAGGTAGTCCACCAGCTAAGGCCCATCAGCGATCCGGTCAGACGCGCGGCCATGGCGGCAAGCGCGACCGAAAGACACACGGCGATGAGCAGACGCGGCCGGCGCGCCATCAGATACACCGCTACCGGCCAGAAGAAGTAGAAGTGCTCCTCGATGCACAGCGACCAGAGGTGCTCCAGATAGGAGAACGACCAATCGCCCTGGATCGCGATGTAGACATTGACGGAGTAGAGCCATGCCCACCACTGACGATCCACCAGATAGTCGAGCGTCGGTCCGCGCAGGATGGGGATCAAGGGTGCAACAACGAAGACGAGCGCCAGAACGCCGTAGTAGAGCGGAAAGATCCGCAGCACACGGCGCATGTAGAAGTTCCGGAAGTAGTGCCGCTCGTCGCGGGCGTCATAGAGTATTCCGGTGATGAGAAAGCCGGACAGGATGAAGAACAATTCAACGCCGTAGGACCCGTAATTGGTGACGGCGACGATGGCGCGCTCCATCGCATTGGTCGGCTGCATGTTGCCGACAAAGTGGAGCACCAGGACCATCGAAATCGCAAGACCGCGGACCCCGTCCAGCACGGGAAGGTGGCCCTGCAGGTCAAGCCGCGCGCCAGCGTTCGACGAAATGTCCGAAGTCGCCTTCGGTTCCGTCTTGGCTGATGGAGTCACAAACGCGTGTACGAACATTTGATTCAGGTCATCGGCATCGGCGCACGCATCACCAATCGCATCCAGCGCGCATACTGTATCGATTACCTGCGCCCTTGAGCAGGGCAGTGTCGAGCGATTCCGCGAGCGCAAGTTGCGAGCCTGAAATTAGGGTTAAACGAGCGGCACGGCACATCCGGCATTAACTATTCCCGTGCTAGCAACGCCTTTCAAGAGCGGCGGCTGCTAGAATGCCACAATGCCCAGAGCTGTGACGCACCCTCCCGGAATGGATGCAGCGCGATCGTCCACCCGGACGATCGACAAGTTTGCACTGATTCCGATCCTGGCGTGCGTGTACGCGACGATCGCATTTCCACTCATCATCGCGTCTTGTTCCCCCACCGATGCGGCGTGTCTGCTGGAGGCCCGCCCGGAGAGCAAAATCTTCTGGCCGGCGCTGGCATTGATTTCGACCATCTGGGCTGCGCAACACTATTCGCGCCTCAGCTTTCCTCCCCTCATCGTCTGCCTGCTCGCCTATCTCGCGTTCGCCGGAATGAGCGTCCTGTGGGCCTTCAAGCCGGAAACTTCCTTCATCCGGTTTGCGCAGCAGGCCATGATCGTGATCTCCATCGTCGTGCCCGCAATGCTTGCGGCGCGAAACGCGGATCTGGTCCGAGGCCTCTTTCTTTGCTTCGCTCTCGCTGCGGTTCTCAATCTCATCTTCGTGTTCGTCAAACCCCCGATTGACGTCAAGTTCGCGACGTGGGGTTACCCCGGTTATTTTTCGGGCAAGAATTACCTGGGTGAATTCGCGGTCGTTGCGCTGCTGCTTTCGATTGGCGAAGCATTCCATCCGGGCAAACGGCGCTTGTTTGGCATTCTGACAGCCCTCATCTCCATCGCACTGCTTGTCCTCAGCAACTCGAAGACGTCAATGGGACTTGTGCTTCTGGCGCCAGGTCTGGCCGGCGTCACCCTGCTTGTCAGAAAGTATACGCGGCTTTCTCCGGCGATCATCTTGCTGTCGATCCCGGTCGGCTGGTTCGTTCTCTCGAGCGTAACGGGCGTCACCATCTATCGACTGTCGAATATCCTGTACGGCGACCCGACGTTTACCGGCCGATCCATCATCTGGGAATTCGTCAAGTCCGAGATCGATCACCGGCCATTGCTCGGATGGGGTTACCAGTCGTTCTGGCTCGTGGGTCCGGACGCACCCAGCATTGTCAACGCGCCGGGCTGGGTGAAGGACATGCCGAACGCTCACAACGGCTATCTCGATACGATGGTGGAGTTGGGATATGCCGGCTATGCGCTGCTGCTCGCCTTCATCATCGCAACGCTCCACGCCATCGGACGCCTCGCCGACCGCTCGCCGGCGCGGGCATGGCTGGTGCTTTCGATACTGGTCCACATCATCATCACCAACGGCCTCGAAAGCCTGTGGATGCGCGGCTTCGAAATGCTGTGGGTGCTGTTCGTGATCCTTGCGGCGGAAACGGCGCGTTATTGGAAGTCATCGGTACCGGCCAGGGCCGCGCGGGGATCGCGATCAGGCATTCCTTCGCCCGCCCCGCGAAGGCCAACGGCTGCCGCTGTTCGACTGCATCCTGCCCATGCCGCGAGGCTTGCCCGCGCCGCCTTTTCGACGCCTCCAGCCGCACCCACAATCCCCGACGGAACGACACCGACCGCCAAGGGCTAACAGCGGTTCGGTTCGCGGCATCGTTGAATGACGAGCACGGCTCATGGTGGATTCGAGGATTAATGAAGACTGTCGGCGAGGCTCAGGTTAATTAATGCACATTAACCATCGGTACCGATCGAAAAGAATTTGAAGACAAACAGAGATATATTCCCGGCGGCCGGGATCGGCATCGACAGATGCATCAGCGCGGCCGCCAGCCGGATCGGCGACCGCCCTTCAGACGATTGACGCGTGCTTGAGTAGATAGAACCCACAATGGACGCCAGAGCAGACGATCTTCCGCCTGTGACCGAATATCCTGACGGGACGTATTCCGCGGGATCGGGGACCCGTCCGCCGATCGGCGTCGCGGACATTCTGGAATCCCTGCGCAGGGGATGGCGCTTTCCGCTATACGGTCTCTTGATCGGTCTGGCGCTGGCGGCTGTCGCCTTCGTGTACATCCCGACGCCGTACAAGAGTTCCGCCCGCATTCTGGTTGACCGGAGCGTGAACCGGTACTTGCAGACTACCAAGATTGCCGAACAGCCGACCTTCGATGAAGGTGAAATCGGTAGCCAGGTCTATGTCCTTTCGTCCGACAGTGTCGTCATTCCTGTTGTCCGGGCGCTGGGTCTTGCCCATGACAAGGAATTCGTCGGCCTGCCCAAGATGGGCGGTGCGCGGATATCGGATTATTTCGGCGACCTGAAAAGACTTGTCCTGAAATCATTCGGCGCGGACTCGGGCGAAGCGGCCGACCCCGAGTCGGCTCTTGAGCGCGCTGCCGCGGAAGCCGTCGTCAAGCGCCTGACCATCACGCGCGAAGACGTTGCCAATGTCATCAACGTGGCTTTCGAAGCGGACGACAAGTTCAAGGCGGCCAGGATAGCCAATGCGATCGCGGACACCTACATCGCGACGTCCATGGATGCAAAACTGCAGTCGACCAGGGTCGCAAGCCATTGGCTTCAGGAACGGCTGGTCGAACTGAAGAAGCAAGTCGCCGATGCCGACAAGGCGCTGGAAGAGTTCAGGACGGCAAACAACCTCAAGACCGGCGCCGGCGGGCAGAATGCGGAATCGCGCGCGAATCTGAACGCCCAGCTCACCAATGCCCAGATTGCGACCGCGGAAGCCAAGAGCCGCCTCGATCGCATCCGACAACGAAGCGGCGAAGAAATCACGACGTTGATGGGCACTGATGCGCTGAACAACCACGCCAAGGGCGGTCTGACTTCGCCGGGTGAGCTCTTTTCCCTCACCAACAACGAACTGATAAGACTCCGCTCCCAATACCGGGAACTCTCGGTGAAGGCAGGTGACATCGAGGCCCAGGTAGGCGAGCAACATCCCGTTGCCGTTAAGCTCCGCCGTCGCGCCGACGGTGTGCGTGCTGCGATCGTGGCCGAGGAACAGCGTATCGCTGATTCCTATGCCAACGAGTATCAGGTAGCCAAGGCAAAAGAGGACGAACTCGCCGCCAGCGCTGCGAGACTGTTCGGCGGGTCGGACGCGACCAATGAGTTGCGGGAGCTCGAGAGCACGGCAGAAACGCTGCGCAACCTCTACAACAACACGCTGCAGAAGTTCAAAGAGACCAACACCATCGAGACCGGCAGCATTCCGGTCCAGAGCGCCCGGGTCATCTCGCGCGCCGCGCCGCCGCTCGCCAAGAATTCCAAGAAGGCGCTGGCCGTGATGGGAGGCAGTCTGTTCCTCTGCCTCTTTCTAGGCGTCGGCGCCGCGATCGGGCGCGAATGGATCGCAGACGTGCTGCGGACGCCCAAGGCGGTCGAGCAGGCCACCGGCAAGAAATGCGTGGTCCTGCCGATGATCGAGGCCAAGTCGGGACCGATTGAGGAGTATGTGCTCGATGCGCCCTACTCCCGCTCCACCGAGGCACTGCGTGGTATCAAGGCGCTGATCGATGCAAACCGCATCATTCACGGGGCCAAGGTCATCGGCGTGGTCTCCTCGGTTCCCAGGGAAGGAAAGACCACGATCGGGGCCAATCTGGCATCGCTCATGGTCGCCGCCACGGGGGCCCGCACGCTGCTCATCGACAGCGATTTCCATGTCAGGAAGCTCTCCGCCGTCATGGCCCCCGACGCACGCGAAGGGCTGCTGGAGGCAATGCAGAATCCCGTGCGGCTGCCCTGGCTCGTCTCCAGGCGGCAACGCTCGGGGGTCCATGTACTGCCGTGCGTTTCCCCGACGCGCATTCCAAATTCAGCGGAGCTGCTGGGGGCGCCCGAGATGGCGCAACTGCTGGCTGCCGCGCGCAAGTCCTATGACTGCATCATCATCGAGATCGCTCCGGTCATGTCGGTCGTGGACGTGAAGATGATCGAGCGCCTTGTCGACCAGTTCGTTTTCGTGGTCGAGTGGGGTGCGACGAAGCGGCAAGTCGTCCTCGACGCGCTTTCCGACGCGGAGATCATTCGCGACCGCATCGCCGGTGTCGTTCTCAACAAGGCGGATCCGGTGGCGCTCAGGCATGTCGAGGCCTTCAACGGCATCCAACCCGGCGACTACTATCGGGACTAGGTATTGGCCCGGCGCATGCCGGCCCACCTGCCGGTGGCTTGGGTCGGCAGCTGACGAATGCTTTCCCGCAAAGCCGTCAATCGTGCCGATCCGGCAGGTTCAAGGCACCCGTTCCGCGGTGCCGCTGCGCTTCCCGGCCGCGCCGAAAAAGCCAATCTTTGCACGGCATTAACCCTCCCTTAAGCATAACCGATCAATAATTTTCTTGGTTAGTTTCTAGTTAGTCATCCGGAGCCAGACTCTCGTGGCAAATGGCCAGCACTTTTGCGACGGGCGAAAGGCAATTCCGGTCGCCAGCGGAGCACGATTGGCGTGTCTGCCGGCGGATTTGCGCGGTTGGCTGCGCGTTCTTGCCCGGACCGCCGTTCTCTCGGCCCTCGTCGCCCACAGCGGCTGCTCCACGCTTCCGACTTCGGGACCGACCAACGCGCTGGCGCGCGCAGAGCAGCTCGACCCGGCGACCCTGCCCTATGCCATGGTCAAGGTCACGACCGACGTCGAAGCGGTACTCGAGCGCAACTCGGTCAGGTTGGGCCGGGCCTTCGTCGACCGGCGGGGCCCCAGCGAAATCCGCTTCGGCATCGGCGACACTGTCAGCGTGACCGTGTTCGAAGCCGCCGCGGGCGGCCTGTTCATCCCCGCCGACGCCGGCGTGCGCCCGGGCAACTATGTCACGCTTCCGAACCAGCAGGTCGACACGCAAGGCAACATCACGGTCCCTTATGCGGGCGCGATCAAGGCGCAAGGGCGCACCGCCGTACAGGTGCAGGCGGCCATTGTCAGCGCTCTCAAGAACCGCGCGCTCGAGCCGCAGGCCGTTGTCGCCCTCGTCGATCAGCGCGCTTCGTCCATCAGCGTGCTTGGCGAAGTGGGCACGCCGTCCCGCTTCCCGGTCAGCGCGAGCGGAGAGCGCTTGCTCGACGCGATCTCACGCGCAGGAGGGCCGAGGAATCCCGGATACGACACCTGGGTGATGCTCGAGCGCGAGGGGCGGCAGGCGGCGGCACCTTTTGCTGCGATTCTCGAACAGCCTGCGAACAACATCTTCGTCCGGCCCCAGGATACGATCTACGTGTTCACACAGCCGCAGACTTTCGTGGCCTTCGGCGCTTCGGGTCAGCAGGGGCAATTCCCGTTCGGTGCCTGGCGGCTTTCGATCGCCGAGGCGCTGGGGAAAGCCGGCGGCCTCAACGACAATCTCGCGGATCCCGCCTCCGTCTACCTCTATCGCGGCGAACGCCGCGAAGTCGCAGAGCAACTCGGGGTAGACTGCGGGCGATTCAACGGCCCGCTGGTTCCGATCATCTACAATCTGAATCTGCGCGATCCCGCGGGTTATTTCCTCGCGACTAAGTTCGAGATGCGGAACAAGGACGTCATCTTCACGTCGAACTCGACTTCGGTCGAGGCAAGCAAGCTAATGGTCTATCTGCGACTGATCACCGCCACCGTCAATGATCCGCTGATGGCCGCCGTCAACGCCTACACGGTGAAAGGTCTTGCCACGGGCACGTCCAGCGCGACGGTCGTCAATACGACCACCACCGTGAAGTAGCGCCAAGGCTGCCAACGCGCACCGGCCTGGCCCGGGACGGGGCCGGGAATAGTGCGAGGATTACTCCTGCTCCGCCAGGGAGCGAAGCGAGGCTTCGGCGGACTTCCGCCGCCTTGCGCTCTTCCCCTTCGCAGCGGCGAGCGCTTCAAGGTCCGTGCTGCGACGAAAGCGTCGAACAGGCGCCCTTCCGACGCTTTCATAGACAAAGCCGTGCTCGGCCATGTCCTCGGGAGAAAAGACGTTGCGCAGGTCGATCACGACCGGCTGCGCCATGGCTTGCCTCAGCCGTTCGAGATCGAGCCCCCGGTACTCGGCCCATTCCGTCACGATCACCAGGGCGTCGACGCCCTTCACGCAGGCATAGGCGTCGCCGGCATATTCGATATCCGGCAGTTCCTTGTGCGCCTGTTCCATGCCGACCGGATCGTGCGCGCGCACCTTCGCGCCCATGTCGAGCAAGCCGGTTACCAGCGGGATCGAGGGTGCCTCGCGCATGTCGTCGGTATCGGGCTTGAAGGTGAGCCCGAGCACGGCGACCGTCTTGCCGCGCAGATCGCCGGCAGCGGTGGCGACCTTGCGCGCCATCGCCCGCTTGCGGTTGTCGTTGACGCCCAGCACGGCCTCGACGATGCGCAGCTGCACATCGTGGTCCTGCGCGATCTTGACCAGCGCACGGGTGTCCTTCGGGAAACACGAGCCACCGAAGCCGGGACCGGCGTGAAGAAACTTGGAGCCGATCCTGTTATCCAGGCCGATGCCACGCGCGACCTCCTGCACGTCGGCGCCGACCTTCTCCGACAGGTCTGCGATCTCGTTGATGAAGGTGATCTTGGTAGCGAGGAAGGCGTTGGCTGCGTATTTGATCAGTTCCGCGGTGCGCCGCGCCGTGAACATGATCGGCGCCTTGTTCAGCGACAGCGGACGGTAGATGTCGCTGAGCGCCTTGCGTGCACGCTCATCCGAGGTGCCCACCACGATGCGATCGGGAAACTTGAAATCGCGGATCGCGGCGCCCTCGCGCAAGAATTCCGGATTGGAGGCGACGACGAAATCGGCCTTCGGGTTCACCTCGCGGATGCGCCGTTCGACCTCGTCGCCGGTGCCGACCGGAACAGTCGACTTGGTGACGACCACGGTGAAGCCTTCCAGCGCCTCCGCGATCTCGCGCGCGGCGGCGTAGACGTAGCTGAGGTCGGCATGGCCGTCACCGCGCCGCGACGGGGTGCCGACCGCGATGAACACGGCATCGGCTTCGGCGACCGATGCCTTCAGATCGGTGGTGAAGGTGAGGCGTTCTGCCTTCACATTGGATGCCACCAGCGCATCGAGTCCCGGCTCGAAGATCGGGATCTCGCCGCGGCGAAGTGCGGCGATCTTGCTTTCGTCCTTGTCCACGCAGGTGACCTGGTGGCCGAAATCGGCAAAGCAGGCGCCGGAGACCAGCCCCACATAGCCTGTACCAACCATGGCAAGTCGCATGAAACAGCCTGTTTTCTTGGTTAATGACAGATCGGTTGCGTCAGCTGAATGATGTCGCCGCAAGCAAAGGCGCACGATCACAGATTTTGAAGCGACACCCTACCAAATCTGCAGGGACCAGGCAGCCCACCACACATGCCCGGCTCTCCCAACTCGTGATTAGGGTTGACGGCCGATTTCGCTGCAGTTGCGTTCTGCGGCTTTATCGCCGCCGGTCACGCATGCGCGCTCGCCGCTTGTCCCTGCGAAGGGACACGCTAGCATCGCCAACCATCGCAACAAGCGCATTCAGCTCACGCCGTCAGCGGCAAGGGTGAAGCAGATCGGCCTCGATACGGGGCAAGAAAAGCAAACACCGGGACGCGCGATCTGTTTCGGCGACAAATCGGGAGAGGTTCAGGATGCTGTTCCAGTGCAAAGTATGCGGCCCGGCCACCGATCACGGCAGCGCACCGGCGCGCAGCGGCAAGGCAAAGCCGTGGCGCACCATCGACATCCATTGCCACTGCATGGTGCCCGAAGCCAATGCGATGGTGCACAAGGCCACCGGCATTCCCGGCGGCGGCGAGACGCCGAATGCCAATGCCCATGTCAACGCACTGACCAGGAGCATCCAGCCGCAGCGCGGCAAGATCGATTTTCCCAGACTGACCGACCTGCCGACGCGGCTCGCCGAGATGGACCGGCTCGGCATCGACGTCCAGGTGATCTCGCCCTATCCCGGCCACTTCGTCTATGCGGCGCCACCCGAAGTCGCCCGCGACAGCTGCCACATCGTCAACAACCACATCGCCGAAATGGCTGCCAGGCATCCCGATCGCCTGATGGGCATGGGCACTGTACCGTTGCAGGAGCCCGGCATGGCGGTGGCCGAGCTCGATCGCACCGTGAAGGAGCTCGGCTTCCGCGGCGTCGAGCTCTGCACCAATGTGCGCGGCGTCGACCTGACCCGCGCGGGGCTGGAAAAATTCTTCGCGCGGGTCGAGGAGCTGGGCCTCCTGATCTTCCTGCATCCGTTCGGCACCAGCCTGGTCGGTCGCATGGAAGATCATTACTTCCCCAACACCATCGGCCATCCCCTGGATTCGGCGCTGTGCGTCGGGCAATTGATCTTCGACGGCTATCTCGAGCGCTTCCCCGGACTCAAGATCTGCATCGCCCACGGCGGCGGTTACCTGCCCGCCTATTGGGGCCGCTTCGACCATGCCTTTGCCCATCGCGAGGATTGCCGCGTCAACATCAGGAAGCCCCCGTCGGAATATTTGAAGAGGCTCTATTTCGACACCGTCGTGTTCGACGAGCGCGAGCTGAAGCATCTGATCGAAATCTGGGGTGCCGATCACATCATGCTCGGCACTGATTATCCCTTCGACATGGCAGAGCCAGACCCGGTCGGACTTCTCGACAAGGTGAAGGGCGTGAGCCGCGAACAGATGGCGCTGGTCGCGGGCGGCAATGCCGAGCGGTTGCTCGGCCTGAAGGCGTCTGCCCAGGCTTGAGGCACGGTTCATCGTTGGCGAGCGAAGCGCGGACCGCTATTCTTTGGCGTCAGGAGGATGTTCCATGCACCCGGCGGCAAAGCTGCAGTTCGAACGCGTCGTTGACGAATACGCCAAATGGCGCGCGATCGCGGAAAAGGAGCGGCCGCCTGCGCCGGCATGGTGGTGGGGCCCCGCGCTCGACGTCAGGGAGTTTGCCGCGGCGTTGCCACCCTCATCGTGCCGGCGGCTGGGATTGCCTTCCGGCGCGACCTACGCAGACGCCGCAGAAATGCTGCTCGGCCCGCTGGCCGGCCAGACCTCGGTGCCCTGGCCCCATGATTTCTCGCGCAAGGTGATTTCCACGGATTCGGACGTGCGCGACCTGCACCCGCAGCCGTCAGACGACAGCGCTTTTCAGGCCTGACAGATCGGGATCCTCGTCCGGCTGCAGCGGCGGCGACGCCAGTTCGACGGACGCTCGCAGCAGCTCGGCAAGATCACGCGCCGGCACGGGCCTGCTGACAATGAAGCCCTGCATCTCGTCGCAGCCGTGATCGCGCAGGAAAGTCTGCTGTTCGACGGTCTCGACGCCTTCGGCCACCACCGTCATGCCGAGCGCCTTGCCCATGCTGATGATGGCCTGCGCAATCGCCTGGTCCTCGGGGTCCTCGGCGAGGTCGCGCACGAAGGAACGGTCGATCTTGATGGTATCGATCGGGAACTGCTTCATCAGCGACATCGAGGAATGCCCGGTGCCGAAATCGTCGATCGCAATCCGGATGCCGCGGCTCTGGATCGCATCGAGCACGCGGACGGCACGCGACACGTTGCGCATCACCATGCTCTCGGTAACCTCGAGCTGCAGCAGCACCGGCGACATGCCGCTCGCCACCAGGGCCTCGTCGACGTCCTGCAGCAGATGCGGATCGGCGAACTGGCGCGGCGACAGGTTGACCGCCATCGACACCGGCTGCAGGCCGCGGCGCTGCCAGGCCATGTTCTGCGCGCAGGCTTCCTTCAGCACCCAGCGTCCGATCGGCACGATCAGCCCGGTCTCCTCCGCCAGCGGAATGAACTGCATCGGCGACACCATGCCGAAATCGGGATGCTGCCAGCGCAGCAAAGCCTCGACGCCGGTGATCTGGCCGGTCAGCATGTCCACCTTGGGCTGGTAATGCAGCGAGAACTGGTCGCGCTCCAGCGCGCGGCGCAACGCCGTCTCCAGCGTCAGGCGCTCGATCGACTGCACCTTGACGTCGCGACTGAAGAAGCGGAAGCCGTTCTTGCCGTCCTCCTTGGCGAGGTACATCGCCATGTCGGCGTTCTTGGTAAGGGTCTGCGCGTCGATGCCGTCGGACGGATAGAGTGCAATGCCGATCGAGGCGGTGGTATGGCACTCGTGGCCGATCAGTTGCACCGGCTGACTCAGCGCAGAAAGAAGCTCGCCGGAGATCCTTTCGATATCGTCGCGCTCCCCGGCCTCCTCGAGGATGACGACGAATTCGTCGCCGCCGAGCCGCGCCACCACGTCGCTGGCGCGCAGGGCGCCGCGCAGGCGGTGAGCCACTTCCACCAGCAGCATGTCGCCGGCCTCATGGCCGAGCGAATCGTTGATCACCTTGAAGCGATCGAGGTCGATGAACAGCACCGAGAATTTCCGAGCGTGGCGCTGCGCGGTTTCGATGGTGTGGCGCAGCAGGCCGTTGAACATCTCGCGGTTGGGCAGCCCGGTGAGGCTGTCATGCGATGCCAGATATTCGATGCGCTCGTCCGCCCGGCGCTTCTCTTCGGCGCGGCCGAAATTTTCCAGCGCGAAGGAAATATTGGCGGTCAGCCGCTGCAGCAACTCGACGAATTCCGGCGTGAACGTGTTCTTCTCCGTCGAGACGAACAGCATGACGCCGACGACATTTCCGGCGGTGAACAGGGGAAAAGAGGCGCCGGATTGCGCGCCCTGGAGGCGCGCGGCCGTCTGAAAGATCGGTGCATTGCGCTCCGCCAGATAGTCATTGGCAATGCAGGCCTTGCCCGCGCGGAAGGCCCGGCCCGAGAGACCGCGCCCCTCGGGCTTTGCCGGATCGGTCGAAATCCGCATCTGCCGCGCCTTGTCCGAGGTGGGGCCTCCCGCGGCAACGACCTCGAAGAAGTCACTGTCCGGCCTCGTCAGCGCGATGGAAGCCGAGGTAAACCTGCCGCCTTGCGCGGCGGCCTCGCAAACGAACTGGAACAACTGCGCAGGCGATTTCGCGCGCACGATCGCCTCGTTGGTATCGCTCAGCGCCCCGAGCATGCGGGCCAGCCGCTCCTTCTGCTCTTCGGTGCGGGCCTTCTCGTCAGCACGGTCGAAGTTCTTCAGCGCGAATGACACGTTGTTGGTCATGCGCTCCAGTAGTTCGACAAATTCCGGCGTGAAAGTATCTTTCTCCGACGAAGCAAACAGCATCACACCGATAACGCGCCCGCTGACGACCAGCGGGAAGGATGCGCCGGATTTCGAGCCGTCCTGGAGAGCGCGGGTACGGAAAACCTGGGTCGCGGGATTTGCGAGGTAATCGTTGGAGATGCAGGGCTTGCCGGAGCGGAAAGCGGTGCCTGACAGGCCACGCCCCTCGGGATGCGCCGCGCTGATTGAAATCCGCACCAAGCGGGCGTTTTCGGTCCTGGAACCGGCGGCGGCCACGATCTCCATGAAATCGCTGTCCGGCCGCGCCAACGCGATGCTGGTCGTGGTGAACTTGCCGCCCTGGGCGGCGGCTTCGCACACCAGCTCGAACAGCTCGGTGCGGGATCTCGCGCGCACCAGCGCCTCGTTGGTCGCACTCAGCGCCGAGAGCATGCGGGCCAGCCGCTCCTTCTGCGCTTCGGTGCGCGCCTTTTCGTCGGCGCGGTCGAAACTGGCGAGCGCGAAGGAGACGTTGTCGGCGAGCCGCTGCAGCAATTCGGCGAACTCGGAGGTGAAGGTGTCCAACTCGGCGGAGATGAACAGCATGACACCGACCGGCTGCCCTTCGATCATGAGCGGAAACGCTGCACCGGATCTTGCACCGTCGCTCTGGATGACCTGCTGGAAGGCAAGGCCACGCGGATCGTTGATGAAGTCGTTGGACACGCTGGCCTTGCGCGTGCGGAACGCAGTCCCGCACACGCCCCTGCCCTCCGCATGCGCCTCGCTGGTCGAAACCTTCAACCGCCGCGCGTTATGGGCTGTCGGCCCTGCCGACGCTGCCATCGCGAAATGATCGCTGTCCGCCTGCGACAGCAGGATACTCACGGAGTTGAAGCGGCCGCTCTGCGCCACCGCCTCGCAGACGAGTTCGTACATCTCCGCGCGCGACTTGGCGCGCATGATGGCTTCGTTGGTCGCGCTCAGCGCCGCATACATGCGGGTAAGGCTCTGCTTCTGCTCGTCCGAGCGCGCCTTCTCGGCGGTGCGCTCGAAATTGTCGAGCGCGAAGGAGACGTTCTCCGCAATCTTCGAGAACAACGCGACGATTTCCTCGTCTTTCGCCCAGGACCGGCCGACGAAGAACATCAATACGCCGATGCTTTGGCCGCCCTTGATTACGGGAACGGCTACGCAGGCCGTGACGCCGGCTTCGCGCTGGGCATCCTTCCACGCACCGCTGTTGGCCGGGATATCGGGATTGGTGGCGGACTTCCGGGTCCGGAACGCCTGCCCGGCAACGCCCTGGCCGTAAGGGCTATCCGGGTCGGTCGAGAATTTCGTGCGGGTGATGAGATGGGCTGCTTCGCCGGTGCCGGCGACCGGCCTGAGCCAGCTCGAACCAGGCTCCGCCAGGAGCGCCACCGTGGCGAGCGACTTGCCGCTGTGAACCGCCGCGTCGCATACGCGCTGATAGAGCTCCAGCTCGGTCTTGGCGCGGAGGATCGCTTCATTGGTCGCGCTGATGGCGCCGAACATCCGCGCCAGCCGCCGCATCGCACGCTCGCCTTGCATGCGGGAGGCTTCATGGTCGAAATTGTCGAGCGCGAACGAGATGTTCTTCGACATCCGCTCCAGCAGCGCCACGACTTCCTCGCTAAGCGAGCCGACCTCGCGCTTGGTCACGAGGAATACGCCGACGCACTTGCCGTTACAGGTCAGCGGCATGGCGGCGGCGGCGCCGATATGGCCGTCGGCAACGCCCTTGCGCCAGGCGAGAGAGCGCGCGTCGTTCAGGTAGTCATTGCTGACACATACCTTACCGTCACGAAAGGCCTGCCCGCCGACTCCGGCGCCTTCCGGCGTGCCGGCGTCGGCCGAAATCTGGATGCTGCGCAGCCGCGCTGAATCCTCGCCAAGGCCGGCGACGAAGCGCAACAGGTTGGTGCCCGGCTCATGCAGGAAGATGGCCGTGGCCAAGAAGTCTCCGCTCGAGAAGGCCGCTTCACAGACCTTCGCGTAGAGCTCTTCCGGCGATTTCGCGTACAGGATCGCTTCGTTCGTGGCATTCAATGCCGCAAGCGTCCGCGCGGTATCCGACTCCAACACCCGTTTCCCTCAGTCAACACACTGACCCAGCGGGATTTAATGCGTGCAGGATGCCTAAATGCTCGTTAGGAGCGTTCCGAAGTTGCGGATCAGAGTAAATGTCAGGCGAACACGGCGGGCGCGAAAACCAATTGGTTACCTTAATTCCGGCCCGGACGCCGGAGCCGTCAGGCCGCCGGCCCGATACAGGGGCAGCAATGCGCCCGCTGCAATGCACCCAAGAATCTGGCCAGGGGCGATTGCTAAGGCGGTAACGCTTTGAGACCATGGGCGCCTCACCACAAGCAAGACCCGCCACCATCGCGGGCCGCCGCCCGAGGAAACCCCGATGCCGACCGTCCAGGCCGACCGTCTCGCGCGCATCGGCGCGGCGCTGCTGAGGGGCGCGGGCGCCTCCGGGGAGGAGGCCGATGCGGTCGCCATCGGCTGCGTCAACGCCAACCTCGCCGGCCATGACTCGCACGGGGTGATCGCGATCCCGACCTATATCGACCGCGTCAGGGCCGGGCATATCGTGCCGGGCGCGAAATGGACCATCGTGCAGGAATCGCCGACCACGACCGTCATTGACGGCCATTGGGGCTTTGGCTTCCACGTCAACGCCAAGGCCATGGAGCTGACGATCGCCAAGGCGAAGACGGCCAATGTCGCCGCCTGCACCGTGTTCCGGCAGAGCCATGTCGGCCGGCTCGCCGCCTATCCCCTGATGGCGATGCGCGAGGGGATGATCGGGATTGCCACCGCCGATTCCGGCCGTTCACCAAAGCACGTCGCACCGTTCGGCGGCCGCGAAGCACGGCTCGGCACCAATCCGATTTCGATCGCGGTGCCTTCCGATCTCGACGCGCCGTTCTACCTGGATATGGCAACCTCGGCGGTTGCCGCCGGCAAGATCCAGCTGGCCGTCGCGCGCGGCGAACAAATCCCGACCGGCTGGATCATCGATGCCGAGGGGCGCCACACCACCGATCCCACACAATACCGCAAGGGTGGCGCGCTGCTGCCGCTCGGCGGCACCGAGGGCTACAAAGGCAGCGGGCTTGCCGCCATGGTCGAGGTGCTGTGCGGGCTGCTGACGGGCCTCGGCTTCGGCGTGGAGCCGACCGGCCGGCACAATGACGGCGTGTTCATGGCGGTGTTCAATGTCGCCGCCTTCCGGCCGCTGCAGGATTTCAAGAAGGAAGTCGCCGAGTTCGCGCGATATCTGAAATCGACGCCGCCGTCGGAAGGCTCGAACGGCGTGTTCTATCCCGGTGAGGTCGAATATCTGCGCGAGCAGAAGCGAAGGCGCGACGGCATCGAGATCGAGGATGCGACGTGGGAAAAACTGCGCGCGCTGGCCGGCGAATACGGGATCGCCGGCGAACTCGGACTTGCGTGAGAAGGAGAACAGCATGACACGGCAAATGGCGCTGGTTGGTTTCCTTCAGGCGCAAAACTGCACCAACCTGCCGAGCTCATGGCGACATCCGGAGTCGCGCGACGATTCGATGTCGGCCGACTACTACCGGGAGATTGCGCGCATCCTGGAAGCCGGCAAGTTCCACATGGCTTTCTTCGACGACCGCCTCGCGATGCCGGATCGCTATGGCAACGACCACGCCCACACCGTGGAATACGGCATCCGCTGCGTGAAGATGGACCCGCTGGTCGTGTTGACCTGCATGGGCATGGCCACCGAAAAGCTCGGGCTCGGCGCCACCGCCTCGACCACCTATTTCGAGCCGTTCGACGTGGCGCGGCGTTTCCAGACCCTCGACCTCATGACGGCCGGACGCGCGGCATGGAACGTGGTCACCTCGCTGAACGACGGCGAAGCGCACAACATGGGCAAGGACGCCCATCTCGAGCACGATTTCCGTTACGACCGCGCCGACGAGTTCATGGAAGTGGTGCTCGGCCATTGGGACGCCTGGGAAGACGGCGCTGTCATCATGGACAAGAAGAGCGGGCGCTTCGCCGATCCCTCGAAGGTGAAGCGGCTCGATCACAAGGGACAATTCTTCAAGTCGCGGGGACCGTTCACCGTGCCGCGCTCGCAACAGGGACATCCCGTCGTCATCCAGGCCGGCGCCTCCGGCCGCGGCCAACGCTTTGCAGGGCGATGGGGCGAGATGATCTTTACCGCCGCGCGCAACCTTGCCGGCGCCAAGGAAGGCTATGCCGCCGTCAGGAACGAGGCCGTCAAGGCGGGGCGCGATCCCGACCAGATGTATCTCTGCAACCTGACCACGCCGGTGGTCGGCGCGACCAGGGCGGAAGCGGAAGACAAGATGGCGCTGATCAACAAGCTGCCGCTGCAGATCGACGCGCTGTCGCTGTTGGCGGAGGCACTGAACTACGACTTTGCCTCGAAGGGCCTCGACGAGCCGCTGACGACCGAGGAACTGAAGAGCATGCAGGGCATTTTGGGCATCCGCGACGGCGTGCTGAAAACCTCGGGCAAGAGCAATCCGAGCGCACGCGATTTTGTCACCTTCTCCGGCCGAGGCCAGGTCCACGATGCCATCGTCGGCGGACCCACGGAGGTCGCCGACGCACTGGAGGAAATGTTCGTCGAGCGCGGCTGCGACGGTTTTGTCATCGCGGCAACCATCGTGCCGGGCTCCTACGCCGATTTCGTCAAGCATGTAGTGCCGGAACTGCAGCGCCGCGGGCTGTTCCACAAGGACTATGCCGGCAAGACGCTGCGGGAAAATCTCGGCCTGAAACGCCCGGCCGTCGGCGCCTGGAAGGGCGGACGGCAGGCCGCTGCAGAATAGGGAAGCAGGAACATGCGCTGGCTGAAGTTCACCGCCGCAGGAAGGACCTCCTGGGGCATTGTCGAGGGCGACAAGGTATTCGCCGTCAACGGCGATCCCTTCGGCGAATGGCAGAAGACGGCGCAGTCGCTTGCACTGAAGGACGTCAAGATCGAGCTGCCGCTGGTCCCGCGCACCTTCTATTGCGTTGGATTAAACTACCTCAAGCACCTGAAGGAAGCCGCCGACAAGGCCGGCACCGTCCCCAACGTGCCCGACCGGCCCGAGATCGGCTACCGCGCGCAGAATGCGCTGATCGCGCATGACGAGGACGTGGTGATTCCGTCCTTTGCCACCGACAAGATCCACTACGAGGGCGAGCTCGTCGTGGTGATCGGCAGGAAGGCCAAACATCTCACCGAGGCGAACGCGATGGATTGCGTGTTCGGCTACACCATCGGCAATGACGTTTCCGAGCGCAGCTGGCAGAAGGCCGATCGCGGGCTGTGGCGCAGCAAGAACGCCGACACGTTCAAGCCGATGGGGCCGTGGATCGAGACCGACGTCGATCTCGACCGGATGGAAACGGCCATCCGCGTCAACGGCAGGGAAACCGGCCGCTTCCGCACCAACGACATGATCTTCGGCATCGTGCCGTTCCTGGTCGAGCTGACGAAATATTTCACGCTGTGGCCGGGCGACGTGATCTGGATGGGCACCGACGGCGCCTCGCCCGACCTCAAGCACGGCGACGTGGTCGAGATCGACATCACCGGCATCGGAACCTTGCGCAACCGGTTCGTGCGGGAAGGCCAGTAATGGCTCGCCATTCGGCTGCGCATTATTTCCTCGAAGGCCTGGTCGATCTCGGCGTCGAGTACATCTTCGCCAATCTCGGCACCGACCATGTGTCGCTGATCGAGGAGATGGCGCGCTGGGACAGGCAAGGCCGCAAGCATCCCGAAGTCATCCTCTGCCCGCATGAAGTCGTGGCGGTGCACATGGCTGGCGGCTATGCGCTCGCTACAGGCCGCGCGCAGGCGGTGCTGGTGCATGTCGACGCCGGCACCGCGAATGCCTGCATGGCGATCCAGAACCTGTTCCGCTATCGCCTGCCGGTTCTGCTGTTTGCCGGCCGCGCGCCGCATACACTGCATGGTGAGCTCACGGGATCACGCGACAGCTATGTGCACTTCGTGCAGGACCCTTTCGACATCGCCAGCATCGTGCGCCCTTACGTGAAGTGGGAATATTCCCTGCCCTCGGGCGTGGTGGTGAAAGAGGCACTAGCGCGCGCCAGCGCCTTTGCCCACAGCGATCCGCCGGGCCCGGTCTATATGATGCTGCCGCGTGAGACTCTGGCGGAGGAATGGGACGAAGCTGCGATGCCGCCCTACCCGCCGGCGCGTTACGGCAGCGTGCACGCCGGCGGCATCGAGCCGGCGCGGGTCGAGGCCATTGCCGATGCGCTGATGCGCGCCGAAAATCCGATCGCGTTCGCGGCCTATCTCGGACGCAAGCCGCAAGCGGTTGCCGCGCTCGATCGACTGGCGCGCGTCTGCGGCATCCGCGTCGGCGAATTCAGCTCCATCGATCTCAATATCCCCCAGGACTCGCCCTGCTTTTCCGGCTCCGATCCGCAGGTCCTGCTCGAAGGCGCCGATCTCGGTCTGCTACTCGACACCGACGTTCCCTTTGTGCCACAGTCCGCCAAGAATGCCTCTGCGCTCAAATGGATTCAGATCGACCTCGATCCGCTGAAGGCGGATTTTCCGATGTGGGGATTTGCCACCGACATCCGCGTGCAAGGCGACAGCAGCGTCATCCTGCAGCAGATATGCGACGCGGTCGAAGCCCGCGCGGACGAGAAATATCGCCGCCTTGTCGCCGACCGCATCGCGAGCTGGGAAGGCGCCAGGGCTGCGGCGGCGCAGAAGCGCGCCGCCACCAGCGCCAACAGGGGCATTTCGGGCGCGCTTAATCCCGCCTTCGTGCTGGCCACGCTGAGCGGCAAGATTTCGCAGGACGACGTCGTGCTCAACGAGGCCATCCGCAACGGGCCGGTGCTGCAGGAGCACGTCAGGCGCACCAAGCCACAAAGCTATATCGGGCTTGCCGGCGGTGGGCTCGGTTTCAGTGGCGGCATGGCGCTGGGTCAGAAACTTGCGCGGCCGGACCGCCGCATCGTGCAGGTGATCGGCGATGGGGGCTTTCATTTCTCTTCGCCCGACAGCGTCTATGCGGTGGCGCAGCAGTACCAGATCCCTATCTTCACACTGGTGCTCGACAATGGCGGCTGGCAGGCGGTGAAATCGGCCACGCAGCGCGTCTACCCCAAGGGCGCCGCGGCCGAGACCGATCAATTCCAGTCGCGGCTGACCTCCGGACGTCAGGGCGAGCGACGAAATTTTTCGGAAGTGGCCAAGGCGTTCGGCGCTCATGGCGAATGCGTTACCGAGCCGGACGAACTTTCAGCGGCCATCGACCGCTGCCTCGCAGCGGTCGATGACGGCAAGGCCGCGGTGCTGCACGTTCACGTGACGCGGTTGTGAGACAGCAAACCGGGGGAGTCCGATGAAGCCTTTCGCTCAACACCTCCTGATCGGCGCGGTAGCCGCCCTCCTCACCACGACAACCGCCGGGGCGCAGGAGTATCCAACCAGGCCGATCCGCCTCATCGTCGGCTTTGCGGCCGGCGGCGGCAATGACATCATCGCGCGGGTGTTCGGACAAAAGCTGTCCGAGAGCCTCGGCCAGCCAGTGATCGTCGAGAACAAGCCGGGCGGCGGCGCCATCGTCGCGACCGACTATGTCGCCAAGTCGGCGCCTGACGGCTACACGCTGCTGTTGAGCGCGAGCGGCATCTCGATCAACCCGGCCCTCTACGACAAGCTACCCTATGACGCCGTCAACGATTTCTTCGCGGTCTCGCAGATCGCCTCGTTTCCTTTGATCATGATCGTCAGCGCGAGTTCACCGATCAAGTCGGTGGCCGAGTTTGTGGCATACGCGAAGGCCAATCCAGACAAAACCAACTATGGAAGCTCGTCGGCGTCTTTCCAGCTGGTCACTGAGCTGTTCAAGCAGAAGACCGGAGCGCCGATGCAGGTTATTTCCTACAAGAGCGCAAACGAGTCGGTGCTGGCGGTAATTTCCGGCCAGATCACCACGACCATTGCCGACGCCGGTCCCGTGGTTCAGCAGATCAAGAGCGGCACCGCGCGCGCGCTGGCAGTCGCCACGGCCAAGAGGATCGACGACCTTCCCGATGTGCCCACGCTGAAGGAAGCCGGCGCCGATGTCGAGGCGGTGTTGTGGAATGGCATTTTGGTGCCAAAAGGTACGCCGCCGGCGATCGTCAAGAAATTGGAAGGCGAATTCATGCGGATCGCAAAGCTGCCCGATGTGATCGCGCGGCTAAAACCGCTCGGCATCGAGACTATCGGCAGTTCAAGCGAGGATTTCGCGAAAGTCGTCAGCTCCGAAATCGCGCGGTGGGGCGCGGTAGCCAAGGCCGCCAACTTCAAGATTCAGCAGTAGCGCTGGTCTAATCCACCTTGATCCCGGCGTCCTGGATCAGCTTGCGCCAGCGCTCCTCTTCACCGCTGAAATAACGGGCGAATTCTTCCGGCGGCGCCGGGGCCATTACCAGCCCTTCGTTTGTCGCGATCTTCCTGAAGGCATCCGACACAAAGGCCTTGCCTGCCGCACGGTTCAGCCGGTCAATCACCTCGGGCGGGGTCTTGCCCGGTGCAAACAGACCGTACCAGTTCTCCAGCACATAGCCGCCAACGCCGGCCTCGGCGACCGTCGGCAATCGTGGAAATGCGGGCGAGCGTTCCGCCGAGGTCACCGCCAGCGCGCGCAACTGCCCGCCCTCGATCAACGCCGCCGCACTCGATACCGTCGTGAACATCACCTGGATCTGTCCGCCGAGCAGGTCGGTGATCGCTGGCGCCGACCCCTTGTAGGGCACCGCCGTCATGCTAACTCCCGCAAGGCTCTTGAACAGCTCACCGCCAAGATGCGCGGAGGTGCCGGTGCCGTAGGTGCCGAACGACAGCTTTCCGGGTTCGGCCTTCGCGGCTGCGATCAGATCGGCGATCGATTTGAGCGGCGATTTCGGATGGACCACCACGATGTTGAAGGCGCGCGCCACCAGCGCAACCGGAGCAAGGTCGCGCCGCACGTCGTAGGGCAATTTTGCCACCAGGCTCGAATTGACCGCGCTCGCAAACGTCCCCATCAGCAGGGTATGGCCGTCGGGCTCGCTGACCACGACCGCCTGCGTGCCGACGATGGTGCCGGCGCCCGCCTTGTTCTCGACGATGACGTTGCCGCCGAGATCCTTTGCCATCTCCTGCGCCAGTATCCGTGCGATCGCGTCGGTTCCACCGCCCGGCGCCTGCGGCACCACGATCTTGATGATGCGCTCGGGGAATGCGGCATGGGCAGCACCGCAAGCCGACATCAAGGCGAAGATCGCGCCGAAAATTGCGGCGCATGCTTGCGACGCGCTGAAACTGCGCGAAATCATCGGCTTCCGTCCCTTTTCCCGTTCTTCAGGCAAGACCATATTGCAGGGATGGATCGCGATCCAGTAAGCAGCTTGTGTTCGCGTTGTGCGTATCTCACATCTTGCAAGTGACAGCAGAGACCGGGAATATGCCGGGAAAAGCAAGAGGAGAAACACCATGAAGCCTCGGATGAACTACTATCAGGCCGCTCCCGAAACCATCAAGGCGCTGCTTGCGGTCGAGGACGTGATCAAGGGCTCCGGCCTCGAATTGTCCCTGATCGAGCTGGTCAAGACCCGCGCTTCCCAGATCAACGGTTGCGCCTTCTGCATCAACATGCATACCGCAGATGCCCGCAAGAACGGCGAGACGGAGCAGCGACTCTATCTGCTGAACGCCTGGCGCGAGTCGCCGCTTTATACGGACCGCGAGCGCGCCGCGCTGGCCTGGACCGAGGCTTTGACCTTGATTGCAGACACGCATGCCCCCGACGAAGACTATGATGCGATGCGCGCCCAGTTCTCGGAAGCCGAGGCTGTCAATCTCACCATGCTGATCGGCGCCATCAATGCCTGGAATCGGGTGGCGATCGGCTTCCGGGCGGTTCACCCGGTGGCAAAGAAGGCGGCGGCCTAAACCGCCGTCGCCCTGGCGAAGTCGACATAGATCTCGCGCAGCCGGTCCGTCATCGGGCCGGGCTTGCCGTTGCCGACCTTCTTGCCGTCGATGGAGACGACGGCCTGCACGAACACGGTGGCGCTGGTGATGAAGGCTTCCTTGGCCGCCAGCGCCTCTTCCACCGAGAAGGCGCGTTCCTCGATGCGGAGCTGACGCTCCTCGGCGAGCTTCACCACCGCCTTGCGGGTGCAGCCGGGCAGGATCTCGCTGCCGTTCTGCCGGGTCACGATCACGTCGTCCTGGGTCAGGATGAAGCAGGAGGACGAGCCGCCCTCGGTTACCTTGCCGTCCTCGACCATCCAGGCTTCGCCGGCATTGGCTTCGGCAGCAGCCTGCTTGGCCAGCACCTGCGCCAGCAGCGCCACGCTCTTGATGTCGCGCCGCGCCCAGCGGATGTCCGGCACGGTGATGACGCCGATGCCGGTCTTGGCCGAGGGCGCGTTGACGATGTCCTTCACCGAGGTGAACATGATCAGCGTCGGCTTGACGCCCTTGGGGAAGGCAAAGTCGCGGCCGGAGTCAGCGCCGCGCGTCACCTCCAGATAGACCATGCCGTTGACGAGGTTGTTGCGCTTGACGAGTTCCTTCTGGATCTCCTGGATGCGATCGATACTATCCGGCAAAGCCAACGAGATTTCGCCGACCGACCGCTCCAGCCTCGCCAGATGCGAGGCATTGTCGATCAGCTTGCCATCGAGCACGGCGGCGACCTCGTAGATGCCGTCCGCAAACAGGAAGCCGCGATCGAGAATCGAGACCTTGGCCTCCGAGAGCGGCACGAAGGCGCCATTGACGTAAGCGATCGGTTCCAAGTCGGGTCTCCTGTCGGGAATCTGGGGAATTGCCGGACAATATAGTCCAATCGTTAAGCCTTGTTCCACCCCGGCGTCATCGGATGCGCGAATTGCTCCGATTGCCCTCGCGGCAGTGATCCCTCAATGCTGCAGGATTTTCGAGAGGAATTTCTGCGCCCGGTCGCTGCGCGGCTTGCCGAAGAAATCCTCCTTCAGCGCGTCCTCGACGATCTCGCCGCGGTCCATGAAGATGACGCGGTGGGCGACCTTGCTGGCAAAGCCCATTTCATGGGTTACCACCATCATGGTCATGCCCTCGCGGGCGAGATCTACCATGACGTCCAGCACCTCGCTGATCATCTCGGGATCGAGCGCCGAGGTCGGCTCGTCGAACAGCATCGCGATCGGATCCATGGCGAGCGCGCGTGCGATCGCGACGCGCTGCTGCTGGCCGCCGGAAAGCTCGGCCGGATATTTGTCGGCATGCTCGGTGAGCCCGACCCGCTCCAGCAGCTTCTTGCCCTTGGCGAGGGCTTCGTCGTGCGACCGGCCCAGCACCTTCTCCTGCGCGAGGCAGAGATTCTCGTTGATGCGCAGATGCGGAAACAGCTCGAAATGCTGGAACACCATGCCGACCCGCGAGCGCAGCTTCGGCAGGTCGGTTTTGGGATCGTTGACCTTGATGCCGTCGAGGATGATCTCGCCGCCCTGGATCGGCTCCAGCGCATTGACGCATTTGATCAGCGTGGATTTGCCGGAGCCCGAGGGACCGCAGACCACGACTACCTCGCCCTTGGCGACGCTGGTGGTGCAGTCCTTCAGCGCCTGGAAATTCGGCCCGTACCACTTGTCGACGTGACGAAGTTCGATCATTGCGCCTCACCCGATCATGATGCGGGATCGCATCATGATCTCATCTTCCTGCTTGAGCATGATCTCTCCGAAAAACCGGTCTCCACTTTTCCGGATCATGCTCATCGGACAATGGAGATGCGCGCCTGCAGGCGCCGGACGCCCCAGGAAGCGATGCAGGATATCGTGAAGTAGACGACGGCGGCGAACAGGTACATTTCGACCAGACGGCCGTCGCGCTGCGCGACCTTGCTCGCCGCACCCAGGAAATCGGTGATCGAGAGCACGTAGACCAGCGAGGTGTCCTGGAACAGCACGATGGTCTGCGTCAACAGCACCGGCAACATGTTGCGGAACGCCTGCGGCAGCACGACGTAGCGCATGGTCTGGCTATAGGTCATGCCCAGCGCGTTGGCGGCGGCGGGCTGCCCCTTCGAGATCGACTGGATGCCGGCGCGCATGATCTCGGAGAAATACGCCGCCTCGAACATGATGAAGGTGATGAGCGAGGACGAGAACGCGCCGACCTTGATCGGGCGCGAGGCGCCGGTCAGCCATTGCCCGATATAGGGCACGAGGAAATAGAACCAGAAGATGACCAGCACCAGCGGCAGCGAGCGCATGAAGTCTACGTAGAGCCCGGCGATGCGGCCGAGCAGCCCGTAGCCGGAGAGCCGCATCAGCGCGATCAACGTGCCGAACACCAGGCCGCCGAACGCCGACAGCGCCGTCAGCGTCAGCGTGAACGTCATTCCCTCGTAGAACAGATAACCGAGCGAGCGGCGGATGACGTCGAAATCGAGCGTGGAAAACATCGCGCTATTTCCCCGAGATATAGCCGGGGATCGCGACCCGGCGTTCGAGGAAGCGCATGCCCGTAACGACGACGATGTTGATCAGCAGATAGATGACCGTCGCTGCCGTGAACGCCTCGAACACCTGGAAGGAGAATTCCTGCATCGAGCGCGCCTGGCCGGTCAGCTCGATCAGGCCGATGGTGATGGCGACCGCCGTATTCTTGATCGTGTTGAGGAATTCCGACGTCAGCGGCGGCAGAATAATGCGGAAAGCGAGCGGCAGCAGTACATAGCGATAAGTCTGCCCCGTGGTCAGCCCGAGCGCGGTCGCGGCCTGCTTCTGCCCGCGCGGCAGCGAGGCGATGCCGGCACCGAGCTGCACGGCGACGCGCGCCGACATGAAAAGGCCGACGCCGATCGCCGCTGTCCAGAACGGCGCATTGGGCAACTGCTTCAGCCAGAGCCCGGCCGCGCGCGGCAACAGCTCCGGCAGCACGAAGAACCACAGAAACAGCTGCACCAGCAGCGGCATGTTGCGGAAGAATTCGACGTAGAGGAAGCCGATCCATTGCGCCGTCTTCGAGGGCAGCGTCCGCAGCACACCCACGATCGAACCGCAGACCAGCGCGATGATCCAGGCGAGCAGCGCCGTCCGGATGGTCAGCCACAGTCCCGACAGCAGCATGTCGAGATAAGTGCCGGTCCCCATCGGGTTCGGCTCGAAGAAGATGCCCCAGTTCCAGTTGTAGTTCACGAATCCCCCGCACCGCGGCGCATCTCACGTCGAGCGAACGTCCACGCAAATGTCCGGCCATTTCCATGCGATGGCCGGACAGGCAGCACTCTCAGTTCGTCATCCTGAGGAGCGGCGCGTGCGCCGCGTCTCGAAGGATGAAGGTCCCGCATCCGGGCCTCATGGTTCTCCCGGCGATGCAATGCATCGTCCGGAGACGCCCGCTGCGCGGGCTCCTCACCATGAGGGTCTTCCATTTACTTGTACGAATCCGGGTCCGGCGAATCCGACGGCTTGGCGAACTCATTCTTCAGCTCGGGGCTGATCGGCGTGGCGAGGTTCAGTCCCTTCGGCGGAATCTTCTGGGTGAACCACTTGTCGTAGATCTTCTGGCCTTCGCCGCCGGTGTAGACCGCGGCAGTGGCGGCATCGACGACCTTCTTGAAGGCCGCATCATCCTTGCGCAGCATGATGCCGTAAGGCTCTGGCTTGGAGAATGCATCCTTGGAGATGACATAGTCGCCCGGCGCCTTCGAGCCCGCGACAAGGCTCGACAGCAGGATGTCATCCATCACGAAGGCGACCGCGCGATCGGTCTCCACCATCAGGAAGGCCTCGGCATGGTCCTTGGCCGGAATGATGTTGATGTTGAGGTTGCGCGCGGCATTCGCCTCGGTGAGCTGCTTGATGTTGGTGGTGCCGGCGGTGGAGACCACCGACTTGCCCTTGAGGTCGTCGATCTTCTCGATCTTGCTCGCCTTCTTCGAAACGTAGCGGCTCGCGGTCAGGAAGTGGGTGTTGGTGAACCAGACCTGCTTCTGGCGCTCGGCATTGTTGGTGGTCGAGCCGCATTCGAGGTCGATGGTGCCGTTGGCCATCAGCGGAATCCGCGTCGCCGAGGTCACCGGGTTGAGCTTGACCTCGAGCTTGTCGAGCTTCAGCTCCTTCTTCACGGCATCGACGATCTTCATGCAGATGTCCATGGCGTAGCCGATCGGCTTCTGGTTGTCGTCGAGATAGGAGAAGGGGATCGAGGAGTCGCGGTGACCGAGCGTGATCGTGCCGGTCTCCTTGATGTTCTTCAGGGTGCCGGTGAGCTCCTGCGCATTGGCTGTGCCGGCACCGACGGCGGCGGCGAGCGCGAGGCCAATGATGTAGCTGCGTTTCATACGTGTACTCCTTGCTTGCTGGATAGCGTTGACGTCTTGACGATTTCGCCGAGGACCGGCGCGATGTAGCGGCGAAACTGTTTCGGGTTCTCGCTCATCGGAAAATGGCCGAGCTCTTCCATGATGGTGACACGGGCGCCGGAAATGGATGCTGCGGTGCGCCTGGTGTCTTCGGGCATGCAGGAGAAATCATACTCGCCGGTCAGCAGATAGAGCGGACATACTTTAGTATCGATCCCGGCGACGCGGCCGCGCAAATCGCCGTCGACCCGGTAGAAGTAGAGGTCGCCCTTGAACACGCCCGGCCCGCCCTGCTTGTAGGCCCACAGCGTCTCCAGGCGCGCCGCATCGGGGCTCTGGGGCGCAATGAGGCCGGAAACCAGCGCAGCACAGACCTCGCCGCCATGCACGTCCGGTCGGTTCAGCCAGGCGGTATCGTACCAGGGCGCCTGGAAGTCGGCGGCTTCCAGCCCAATCAGCGCGCGGAACTCGGCCGCATGGTCGATCGCGAGATTGAGCACGATCCGGCCACCGATCGAGCAGCCCATCACCACCGGCTTTTCCAGCTCCAGCGCCTTGCAGAAGGCGCGGATGGTTTCGGTGTAGCGTGCCGTCGTGAGCTGATATTCCTCGCCGCCCCAGCTCGCCGGCGGGTTCGACTTGCCATGGAACGGCATGTCGAAGGCGATGATGCGAAAGTGCTTCGCGAACTCCTCGTCGGCCAGCAGATGGCGCCACTGCCTATTGTCCGAGCCTGCGGTGTGCAGGCAGACCAGCGGAATGCCCTTGCCGTTCTCCTCGAAATAGATCCGGTACGTCTCGCCGCCGATCTCGACGTGAACGTAGCGGCCGATCATCGGCTCGATAAATCCGGTCATGCCGGCATGACCGCTCATGCCGCCGCCTTTGCGTATTGCCGCGGCAGGGCCAGTACGTCCTTGAAGTACTGCAGATTGGCCATGAAGGGATGGATATCGCCTTCGAGCACCGCCTCCCCGCGCTTGGTCAGCGCGAGCAGGTCGTGCCAGCCCGGTCGCGGCATCGGTTGCCAGTATTGCGCCCAGGCGACCGACGTCGCGCGGTAGGAAAATCGCCAGGAGCGCATCAATACCGGCGCCGGCGTCAAATCGACGATGCGGCCGGCGCGGATCGCGACATGAAACGGCTGCTCCACCGCGCCGAGCAGGCAATCGCAATCGAGGAAGCGGCCGCGCGCGATCAGCGCCTCGCTGCGTTCGAGCCAGGCGGGAATTCTGGAGAAGGCCCCTATGACAGCGGAGTCGACGACGGCGTCCGGAGCTAAACTCATACGCGTTCTGGGCCACGCTTTCGGAAGCCATGCCAAGCATTGGCAATGGCATGGAACAATTCTTCCGCTTTCGCGGCCATGATGGCCCGAAAGCCCCGCCTGCCGCAAGGCATCGGCATCCAAATTCCGTATCTCGGCATGCAAGCGCAGCCTATTTGTCGCATGGACCCTCCCCGTGCGTTACGGCAACAAGCCATTCTATCAATGCACTTTTCTTCGCTGGCGATTTCGGGAATGATCGCCGGCGAGACTAAAGACAACAGCACTCGGTCCGGCGCCAACCGGACCGCAAGGGAGAGCCAAATGTTCCAACGCAGCCGTATGAAGATCGCGCTCGCCGCCATCGGCATGCTGGTGTCGGCCGCTGCCGGCGCGCAGGACTACCCGACCAAACCGATCACCCTGATCGTGCCCTGGCCCGCCGGCGGATCGACGGACCTCACGATGCGCGCGATCGCCGAAAGCGCCTCGAAGGTGCTGGGCCAGCCGATCGCAGTCGACAACAAGGCCGGCGGCAGCGGCACGGTCGGCCCCGCCACCATGGCAGCCTCCGCGAAGCCCGACGGCTACACCATCGCGCAAATGCCGATCACGGTATTCCGCCTGCCGCTGATGCAGGAAGTCTCCTGGGATCCGTCCAAGGATTTCAGCTACATCATCCACCTCACCGGCTACACTTTCGGCGTGACGACCAGCGCGGAAGGTCCGTTCAAGAAGTGGCAGGACGTCGTCGACTTCGCCAAGGCGAACCCCGGCAAGGTCACCTATGCGACGCCGGGAGCCGGCACCTCGCTACATATCGGCATGGAGCAGATCGCGGCGATGGCAGGCATCAAGCTCACGCAGGTGCCGTTCAAGGGCGGCGCGGAGACCAATGCCGCAGTGCTCGGCCAGCACACCATGCTGCAGGCGGATTCCACGGGATGGAGGCCGCTGGTCGATGCCGGCAAGCTGCGCCTCTTGATGGTGTGGACTGGAGCCCGCTCGCCGAACTACAAGGACGTGCCGACGCTGAAGGAGCTCGGCTATCCCATGGTCTACGACTCGCCGTTCGGCATTGCCGGCCCGAAGGGGATGGACCCGAAAATCGTCGCCAAGCTGCACGACGCCTTCAAGAAGGCGCTGGATGACCCGGCTGTGATCGCGACGCTTGCCAAATACGACATGGTGCCGAATTACAAGGACACCGAGGACTACAAGAAGTTCGTCACCGAGGTGACGAACTCCGAACGCAAGGTGATCGAGACGCTCGGGCTCGCCAAGAAGAACTGACCCGTGGACGACAGCAGCAACGTCAAATTCCGCCTCAACAACTCCGAACTCTGGGGCGGACTGATCGGGCTCGGACTCGGCATCTTCGTGATCCGGTCCGGGCTGAAGCTGAAGCTCGGCACCATCAACGATCCCGGCTCGGGCTACGTGCTGTTCTACACGGGTATCCTGATGTGCGTGTTCGCGGCGACGATCATCGTTGCCGCCCTCACCGAGGGCGGGCCGACCTTCGGCTCGCGCTGGCAGAACGCACGCTGGACCAAGCCGGCAATCGTCATCGCCTGTCTCATTGTCTTCGCCTTTGCGCTCGACACATTCGGCTTCCTGCTGTCGTCGATCCCGCTGACGCTGCTGTTGATGCGGCTGATCGATCCGGTGCGCTGGGAGATCGCGATCCCGGTATCCATCATCGTACCCGCCGGCATGTGGTGGCTGCTCAAGCGTGCGCTTGGCATCCAGCTGCCCTCCGGCATGTTCGAGATCGGCTAGAGCGCGCGCATGGATACACTGATCAATGTCGCACATGGGTTCGGCGTCGCGCTGGCGCCGATCAACCTGCTGTATTGCTTCATCGGCGTGTTCATCGGCACGCTGGTCGGCGTGCTGCCCGGCATCGGGCCCATCTCGGCGATGTCGCTGCTGTTGCCCGTGACGCTGTCGGGCACGCCTGAGTCCGGCATCATCATGATGGCCGGCATCTATTACGGCTCGATGTATGGCGGCTCCACCACCTCGATCCTGGTCAACATCCCCGGCGAGGCGGCTTCCGTCGTCACCTGCATCGACGGTCACCAGATGGCCAAGCAGGGCCGCGCCGGGCCGGCGCTCGGCATTTCCGCCTTCGGCTCCTTCATCGCCGGCACCTTTGCGCTGGTCGCGCTGATGCTGGTGGCGCCGAAACTCGCCAGCGTTGCGATTGCCTTCGGCCCGGCCGAGTATTTCAGCCTGATGGTACTCGGCCTCGTGGTGCTGACCTTCCTGACGCAGGGCTCGATGGCGAAGGCGCTGCTGATGGCCTGCATCGGCGTCGTGCTCGGCCTGATCGGGCTGGACAGCATCACCGCGCAGCCGCGCATGACTTTCGGCCGCATGGAATTGATCGACGGCATCGGCCTCGTGCCGGTCGTGATGGGCCTGTTCGGCGTGGCCGAGGTGCTGCTCAACACCGAACAGGTGATCAGGCGCGACATCATCAACGCCCGGATCACCCAGCTCCTGCCCAGCAAGGAGGACTGGAAGGCCAGCGCCGGCCCGATGGGCCGCGGCACGATCCTCGGTTTCTTCCTCGGCATCCTGCCCGGCGGCGGCGCTGTGGTGGCGTCCTTTGCCTCCTATGCGCTGGAGAAGCGGCTGTCGAAAACACCCGAGCGTTTCGGCAACGGCGCCATCGAGGGCGTCGCCGGGCCGGAAGCGGCCAACAACGCGGCGGCCGGCGGCGCCTTCATTCCGCTGATGACGCTCGGCATCCCGCCCAACGTGGTGATGGCGCTCTTGCTCGGCGCCTTCGTGATTCACGGCCTGCAACCGGGGCCCCTGATGATCACCCAGAACCCGGGGCTATTCTGGGGCATCGTTGCCAGCATGTATATCGGCAATCTGATGCTGCTGGTGCTGAACCTGCCGATGATCGGCATGTGGGTGCAGCTGTTGAAACTGCCCTACAACATCCTGTTCCCCCTCATCATCCTCTTCACCATCATCGGCGTCTATTGCTCCAGCAACAACGTGTTCGACGTCCACGTCATGATCGCGTTCGGCGTGATCGGCTACTTCATGCGCAAGCTCGGCTACGAGCCCGCGCCGCTGGTGCTGGCCTTCGTGCTCGGCCCGATGCTGGAGAACAACCTGCGCAAATCGCTTATCCTCTCGCAGGGCGACCTCACGACCTTCGTGACGCGGCCGATCTCGGCCGTGTGCCTCTTGTTCGCCGTCGTGCTGCTGATCGGGCCGCTGCTGCCCGCGCTGCGCAAGAAGCGCGAGCTGGTGGCGCTGGACGAGGGAGCATGAGGCTCAGGCTCCTTATTTTGCGCATGATCTTCTCGGAAAACCGGTGCCCACTTTTCCGGATCATGCGCGCCGCGCTCCTTTCTCGCCGAGATCCCAGAACAGCCCGGCCATGATGGCGAGCGCCTCTTCCGTCACCGGCATCAGGATGTGCTCGTTCGGCGCATGCTGCGAGCAGCCGGGATAGGAATGCGGCACCCAGATCGTCGGCAGCCCCAGCCCTTCCGAGAACACGTCGTTGGGCAGCGAGCCGCCGAAATTCGGCAGGATCGCCGGCGCCTTGCCCGTCGTCCGCCGGATCGATTCCGCAGCCCAGTTGACCCACGGGCTGTCGAAATCGGTGCGCGAGGCCGCAAAGCTCTGCGCGGCAATCACCTCGACCATCGGGAAGCCGTGGGCGTGGAGATGCTTGCGCACGGCATCGACAACCTGCTCGATCCTGGTGCCAACCACGAAGCGCAGCTGCAGCACCGCATGCGCCTCGCCCGGAATGGCGTTGGCGGGGCTTGCGATATTGCCCGAGGACATCGCCAGCACCTCCAGCGTGTTCCAGGCGTAGAGGCGCTCGGCGGCGGAAAGGCCCTCCTCGCCCCAGTCCGGCGACAATTGCGGCTCGTCGGCGGTCGGCTCGACCTTCACGTCAGCCAGCACGGCGCGGATCGCGTTGGAAATGCGCGGCGGCTTCAGCGCTTCGAGCTGCATCTGGCCCTTTTCGTTAATCAGCGCGGCAATCGCGTTCGACAACAC
This sequence comes from Bradyrhizobium sp., assembly GCF_016219575.1. GTDB lineage: Bacteria > Pseudomonadota > Alphaproteobacteria > Rhizobiales > Xanthobacteraceae > Bradyrhizobium. The sequence goes on from NZ_JACRMG010000012.1 coordinate 75,365, forward strand.
CGTCGCGGCGTTGGCGAGCACGCCGCCCCAGTTGCCGGAATGATGCCCGCCGTCGCGCAGCTTGACGTCGAGATGGATGCGCAATCCGCCGCGGCAACCGAGGAAGATGGTCGGCCGCTCCGCCGACAGCCGCGGCCCGTCGGAGGCGAGGAACAGGTCGGCCTTGAGCTCCTCCCGATGGTTTTCGCAGACCTTGCGCAGATCGGGGGAGCCGATCTCCTCCCCAGTCTCGATGATGAATTTGGCATTGAAGCCGAGCTTGCCGCCGCGCGCCGCGCGCACCATGCGCAGCGCCGACAAGTTGATGCTGTGCTGGCCCTTGTTGTCGGCGGTGCCGCGGCCATAGACGCGCTCGCCCCTGACCGTGGTGCGCCAGGGATCGAGATTGTCGCGCCACTCGCCTTCCATGCCGTCGACCACATCACCGTGACCATAAGTCAGCACGGTCGGCAATGCAGCATCCTCGCGATAGTCGGCCAGCAGATACGGCCCCCTGCCGCTCGGCGATTCGATCAGCTGCGTCGCGAACCCGAGTTCGGCAAAGGCTGGTTGCAGGTCGTCCGTGAGGTAGGCGCGCAACGCTGCACCCGAGTTCGGCTGCTGGCTCTCGGTGCGGTAACCGACCCGGCGGTCCAATATCCTGAGGAACTCGCCGGACCGAAAATGTTCTCGCGCCCGGTCGATCGCGTCGGCTCTGGTCATGCTCTTCTTTCCAATTGCAACAGGTCTTTCTCTTCAATCTAGCAGAGACGATTTGGCCTTGCTAATCCCGGTCCAAGTGCAACAATTTCCCCCATCGGCAATCGACCACGAAGCGTTGCAACAATGACAAAGCAAATCCGGCTCAACGCCTTTGCCATGAACTGCGTGGCGCACCAGTCGCCCGGACTGTGGACGCATCCGCGCGACCGCACGCTCGGATATAACCGCCTGCCCTACTGGATCGACCTGGCCCGGACGCTGGAGCGCGGCCGTTTCGACGGGCTGTTCCTCGCCGACGTGCTCGGCGTCTATGACGTCTACGGCAACAGTCCCGACGCGGCGCTGCGCCATGCGACGCAGACGCCGGCCAACGAACCCTTGATGCTGATCCCGGCGATGGCGGCGGTGACGCAACATCTCGGCTTTGGCGTCACCTCCAATCTCTCGTTCGAGCCGCCCTACCCGTTCGCGCGCAGGATGTCGACGCTCGACCACCTCACCGAGGGGCGCGTTGGGTGGAACGTCGTCACCGGTTATCTCGACAGCGCCGCGCGCGGCGCCGGCAAGGACAGGCAGACCGCACATGACGACCGCTACGACATCGCGGACGAATACATGGAGCTGGTCTACAAGCTCTGGGAAGGCAGCTGGGAGGACGGCGCCGTGCTGCGCGACCGCGCCCGCGGCATCTTTGCCGATCCAGCGAAAGTGCATCCGGTCTCGCATGAGGGGAAGAACTACCGGCTCCATGCGATCCACCTGAGCGAACCCTCGCCGCAGCGCACGCCGGTACTGTACCAGGCCGGCACCTCGCCGCGCGGCCGGCAGTTTGCCGCCCAGCATGCCGAGTGCGTGTTCATGTCGGGACCATCCGCCAAGATCATCGCGCCGCGCGTTGCCGCCATTCGCGAGCTTGCGGCAGCCGCCGGTCGCGACCCGAAGGAAATCCTGATGTTCTCCATGTTCACGGTGATCCTCGGGCGGACCGAAGCGGAAGCGAAGGCGAAATACGAGGACTACCGCCGCCACATCAGCCCCGAGGGCGCGCTGACCTTGATGTCGGGCTGGACCGGCGTCGACTTCTCGCAGATGGCGCTCGACCAAGAAGTCCGTCACGTCACCAACGACGCCGGCCGCACCGCCATGGACAACATCACCCGCGCCGATCCGGACCGGGTGTGGACCGTGCGCGAGGTGGCGCAGCATGTCGGCATCGGCGGCATCGGGCCGGTGATCGTCGGCACGCCGGAAAAAGTGGCCGACGAGATGGAGGCGTGGTTCGACGCCACCGACGTCGACGGACTCAACATGCCCTTTGCGGTGTCCCCCGGCGATTTCGAGGATATCGCCGACATGCTGGTGCCGGAGCTGACCCGCCGCGGGCGCTACAAGAAGGAATACGCGCCGGGTACGCTGCGCGAGAAGCTGTTCGGCGCAGGCCGTGCGCGGCTGAACGAGCAGCATCCGGCGGCGCGGCACCGGCCGGGCGTGGCGGCGAAGGCGGCTGAGTAGCCACTATGTCGTCCCTGCGAACGCAGCGCGACCCGGGACGACAGTGGGATCAATTCACCTCGTTGCTGACCATGACCTCGATCAGCTTGGTGCCCGGGCGGCTGAAGGCCGACGACAACACGCCCTTCAACTGGCCGGGATCGCTGACCCTGATCGCTTCCAGCCCGAGCGACTTCGCCACGCCGCAAAAATCCACCGGCGGATCGATGAAGTCCATGCCGATGTAATTGTCGTCGCCGTGGAAGGCGAGCAGGCGCTGCTTGATGATGCGATAGCCGCCATTGTTGACGATGACGAAGTTGAGCGGGAGCTTGTGGTTGGCCGCTGTCCACAGCGACTGGATCGAATACATCGAGGAGCCGTCGCCTGAGAAGCACACCACGGGACGGTCGGGATTGGCGAGGCTGACGCCGACGGAAGCCGGCAGGCCCCAGCCGATGCCGCCGGAGGCGAGCGCATGATAGCCGTAGCGGTCTCGATGCGGCCGCAGCGCCGTGATCTGGCGCGACGAGGTAAGGCCCTCATCGACGAGAATGGCATTGTCGGGCATCGCCTCGACCAGTTGCAGCGCGAGCCAGTCCGGATCGATCGGCGAGCGGTCCTTCATCTTCGATACCTGCTCGACCACAGCCTTGCGCCTTGTGGTCCAATTCTTCGACGCCAGCGCAGCGATGCCCTGTTTCGCACGGGCTTCCAGCGCCGGGCCGCCGGTGGACTTCAGCGCCGGCACCAGCGCGCGCAGCGTTTCCCTGACGTCAGCCTTCACGGCGATCTCGGCGCCGTAGTTTTTCGCGAGATCCCAGTCGACGAGGCCGACCTGCACCATCGACAAGCCATCCGGCATCGGATCGACTTCGCTGTAGACCGACATGCGCAGGGGATCGGCGCCGAGCACGATCATGAGGTCGTAAGGCGCAAGCGTCTCGCGGACCTGCTTCTGCAACCGTGTCAGCGCGCCGAGGAAGCACGGGTGCTCGGACAGGAACTGTGCGCCATAGGGCGTCGAGCATTGATAGACCGGCGCGCCCAGCGTCTCCGCAAAGCTCGCGGCCTCCTTCAGCGCGTCGCTCTTGACGATCTCGTCGCCGGTCACGATCACTGGCCGCTCGGCCTTGAGAATGCGTGCAGCCAGCGCCTGCAGCGATTCGTCGGAGGGCCGGACGCGGGTATCGACGCGGGTGGAGCGGCCGAGCTCGATGCCGGCCTCCGCGTTGAGGATGTCGCCGGGCAGCGATATGAACACGGGACCTGTGGGCGGCGTGGTGGCGATCTTCGCCGCGCGCCGCACGATGCGCGGCAGGTCCTCCAGCCGCGTCACCTCGACCGCCCATTTCACCAGCGGCTCGGCCATCTGCACCAGCGGCCCATAGAGGACCGGCTCCATCAGCCCGTGGCCCTGCTCCTGCTGGCCGGCGGTGAGGATCATCGGCGTGCCGGTAAAGGAAGCGTTGAACAGCGAGCCCATGGCGTTGCCGAGGCCGGGCGCAACATGGACGTTGCAGGCGACGAGCTTTCCGGAGGCGCGGCTGTAGCCGTCGGCGATCGCGACGACGAGACTCTCCTGCATCGCCATCACATAGGTCAGATCGGGATGATCCTTCAGCGCATGCATGATCGGCAGTTCGGTGGTGCCGGGATTGCCGAACAGATGCGTGATGCCCTCGTCCTTGAGCAGCGCCAGAAAGGCCGAGCGCCCCGTGATGCGATTCTTCATGCTTTCCCTCCCGCCCGCGGGTTCGTTGGCCTGCGGGATGCCGGCATTGTGGCCGATCGCGAGCAGAGAGATCAATGGACGGCGGTCATGGCTGCCCTGCATCCATGACCGCGGCTGTGCTATTGTGCCGCGAGCCGCTTGATTGCTAGTCGTTGCTGCGCGGCCAATCGGCCCGCTGGAGCATTTTTCCCGCGATGTCGGAACAAACGAGTTCGCAGACGCGGCCGCCGGCGCCCGACGGCCTGCCGCCCGAGCGCAGACGTTGGGCGATCCTGGCGGTCTTCACCGCGCTTGCCGTGGCCTCGCTCGATACTGCGATTGCCAATATCGCGCTGCCGGCGATCGCCGCCGACCTGCGCGTCAGCGCAGCCGACGTCGTCTGGGTCGTCAATGTCTACCAGATCGTGCTGGTGGCGACGCTGCTGCCGCTCGGCGCGCTCGGCGAGATCGTAGGACATCAGCGCATCTATCTCGCCGGGCTGGTGCTGTTCACGCTTGCATCGCTCGCCAGCGCCTGTGCGTGGTCGCTGGAAAGCCTCCTGGTGTCGCGCACGCTGCAGGGGCTGGGCGCCAGCGGAATGATGAGCGTCAACGGCGCGCTGGTCGGCTTCATCTATCCGCGCCGCCTGCTCGGCCGCGCTTTCGGCTACAACGCCCTGGTCGTCGCGACCGCGACCACGGCCGGCCCGACCGTGGCAGCCGTAATTCTCGCGCTCGGCCCATGGCCGTGGCTGTTTGCGATCAATATTCCGATCGGGATCCTCGCCATCGTCATCGGACTGAAGACGTTGCCGCAGACGCCGCGGGCGGCGCATCGCTTCGACTTCATCGGCGCGGTGCTGGCCAGCGGCAGCCTCGGCTTCTTCATCATCGGCATCAGCAGCGCGGCCCACCACGCCCATATCGGCGTGGTCGTCGTCGAGCTCGGTGCGGCGCTTCTGTCCGGCTGGCTGGCGATCCGGCGGCACGCCGATCATCCGGCGCCGATGCTGCCCATCGACCTGTTCCGGCGGCCGCTGTTTGCTCTGTCGGCGGCGACCGCGGTCTGCTCGTTCACCGTGCAAGGCCTCGCCTTCGTGTCGCTGCCGTTCTATTTCCAGACCGTGCTGCACCGCTCGCAGGTCGAGACTGGATTGTTCTTGACGCCGTGGCCGCTGGTGGTCGGCTTGATGGCGCCGATCGCCGGACGTCTGTCGGACCGGCATGCGCCCGGCCTTCTGGGCGGCATCGGGCTCGCGATCCTCGCCGCCGGCATGGTCTTGCTGGCCACGCTACCGGCTTCGCCGGGCGTTGCCGATATCGTGTGGCGCATGGTCGTGTGCGGTGCGGGTTTCGGCTTCTTCCAGGCGCCGAACCTGAAGGCGCTGATGTCGAGCGCGCCGGCCGACCGCAGCGGCAGCGCCAGCAGCATCATCGCCACCGCTCGGCTCACCGGACAGACGCTCGGCGCAGCGCTGACGGCGCTGTGCTTCGGCCTTGCCGGCACCGACGGCGCGACGGCCGCGCTGGCGGTCGGCGCCGGGTTTGCCGCGCTCGGCAGCCTGATGAGCTTTCTGCGGCTGACGGTCAGGCGCTGACAGCGTCAGATATCGCCGCGGGCAAGCTCGAAGGGATCGTCGCCGGCGCGTTTCCTTTTCTTCGAGCGCTGCCAGACCCAGCCGGGAAAACCCTTCAGCGGCACCAGCGGCGCGCCGCCATAGGCCCATTCCTGCAGCTCCTCGATCGCGTTGTGATAGAGCGGCTCGCGGCCGGTACGGCCGAGAAACAGCGCGCGGGGGATGTTGACCATGTGCGGCGAGCGGGCACGCTCGTACATCACCGGCGTGCCGCAGGTGGTGCAGAAGCTGCGGGTGGTCTTCGTCTTGGCGTCCTCGTAGCGCGCCAGTGCAGTCTTGCCCTTGACGATGCGAAAGCGCTTGCGCCAGCTGCCGACATAGGTGGCGTAGGCAGCGCCATGGGCGCGGCGGCTCGCGGCGGAATGATCATGCCAGGCCCAGCGCGCGGGCACGTCGATCTCGAAGGCGACCTTGCCGCACAGGCATTTTCCGGCGGCAGGTTTGCCGGGCGAGATGGCTTTGGGTTTTTTCTTCGGTCGTTCTTCTTCGTCGAACATGCGCGCCTCTCGTAGGGTGGGCAAAGCGAAGCGTGCCCACCTTCACGATTGCGCTGGTGAAGGTGGGCACGGCGCTGACGCGCCTTTGCCCACCCTACAACACTTGCTGCTCGTCGTGGTCGAACATTGCGCGATCTCGAATCTCACCGCCGTCGTTCCGGGATGGTCCGAAGGACCAGACCCGGAACCTCGAGATTCCGGGTTCGATGCTTCGCATCGCCCCGGAATGACAGCTCACCTCACGCCTTCGCCAACTCGTCGTGCACGGGGTAGTCGGTATAACCCGCCTCCTCGCCGCCGTAGAAGGTCTTGCGATCATATGGCGTCAGCGGATAGCCGCGCTGCAGGCGGCGCGGCAGGTCGGGGTTGGAAATGAAGATGCGGCCGAAGGCCACCGCGTCGGCATGGCCCTGTGCGATCGCATCCTCCGCGGTCTGCCCGGTGAAGCCGCCGGCAGCGATCAATTTGCCTTTCCAGATCGGGCGGAACAGCACCATGGCCGACGGCACGTTCTGCCAGTTGACCTCGGCGCGGCCGGCGCCGGAGGAACGCGGCTCGATGAAGTGCAGGTAAGCGAGCCCGAGCGGATTGAGCTGCTCGACGACGTGGCTGTAGAGCGGCATCGGCTCCGGCTCGCCGGAATCGTTGGCGATACCGTAGGGCGACAGCCGGACGCCGACACGGCCCGCGCCCCAGACGTCGACGACGGCCCGCGTGACTTCGAGCAACAGCCGCGCGCGGTTCTCGATCGATCCGCCATACCGGTCGGTGCGCTGGTTGCTGCGCGATTGCAGGAATTGTTCGAGCAGATAGCCGTTGGCGCCGTGCACCTCGACGCCGTCGAAGCCAGCGGCAAGCGCGTTCTTCGCGGCCTGGCGGAAGGCGTCGATGATCCCCGGGATCTCGGAAGTCTCCAGCGCGCGCGGCGTCTCGTAGGTCGTGACCTTGCCGTCGGTGGTCGAGGTCTTCAGCTCCTGCGAGATTGCAATCGCGGAAGGAGCGACCGGCAGCACGCCGCCCGGCTGGAAGGAGGAATGCGAGACGCGGCCGACATGCCAGAGCTGCAGGAAGATGATGCCGCCCTTGGCATGCACGGCGTCGACGACCTTGCGCCAGCCAGCGATCTGCGCCTCGGTATAGATGCCGGGCACGCCCGGGCTGCCGAAAGCCGTCGCCGACACGGGCGAGGCTTCGGCGATCAAGAGGCCGCCAGGCGTGGTGCGCTGCGCGTAATATTCCGCGTTGAGCGGCCGCGGAGCCAGCGACGGCTTTGCCGCGCGCATCCGCGTTAGCGGCGCCAGCACGAGGCGATGCTTGAGCTGATACGGCCCGATCTGGAGCGGTGAAAACAGTTTTGGAAAGTTCATGCCTGCCCTGATTGTTCTTGTTTGATGCCGGGCTATCTAGCCGGATCGCCGCGCCGGAGGCAATGCGGCGGCGCTGGCGGACAGAGCAGGCATGCGGCAGGCTACAGCGTCTCCTGCTTCTGCCCGCAATTCTTGCAGGCGAACTTGACGCGGGTTTCGCCCCTGGCGGCCTGGACGCGGTTGGGCGCACCGCATTTGCCGCATACGGCCTCGATCCGGGTATTGCCCTGCTTGACGACGACGGACTTCTTCTCCATCGCCTCGCGGATCATGCGCTCGGCTTCCTCGCGCAACGACTGTTTCGACATATAATTCGTACCCGTTCTGAAATTTGCCGGGCAGGCTATAGCACGCCCATAACAGGCTGTTGAAAAAAATCGTCAGGCCAGAGCGCCGGCGGCTCGCGACCGCCGACGCTCCTCGCACGTTCGGCCTCAGACCAGGAACACCGTCGAGCCCGTGGTCTTGCGCGCGGCGAGGTCGGTATGGGCCTTCGCCGCGTCCTTCAGCGCATAGGTCTGGTTCACCTCGATCTTGACCGCGCCGGACTTGACGACGTCGAACAGCTCGTTCGCCATCGCGACGAGGTTTTCGCGCTTGGCCGCATAGGTGAACAGCGTCGGGCGCGTGACGTAGAGCGAGCCCTTGGCGGCAAGCAGGCCGAGATTGAACGGCTCCACCGCGCCGGAGGATTGCCCGAACAGCGCGAGGACGCCGAGCGGGGCGAGGCAGTCCAGCGACTTCATGAAGGTGTCCTTGCCGACGGAGTCGTAGACCACTGGGCACTTCTTGCCGCCGGTGATCTCCTCGACCCGCTTCACGAAATCCTCTTTGCTGTAGTTGATGGTGTGGGCGCAGCCGTGGGCCTGCGCGAGTTTCGCCTTGTCGTCGCTGCCGACGGTCCCGATCACGGTGGCGCCGAGATGTTTCGCCCACTGCGACAGGATCAGGCCGACGCCGCCGGCCGCCGCGTGCAGCAGGATGGTGTCGCCGGCCTTCACGCGATAGGTCTGGCGGATCAGGTATTGCGCGGTCAGGCCCTTCAGCATCATGGCGGCGGCGGTCTTGTCGTCGATGCCATCCGGCACTTTCAGGAGGCGGTCGGCCGGAATCAGCCGCGCCTCGGAATAGGCGCCGATCGGCGAGTTGCCATAGGCGACGCGGTCGCCGGGTTTCAGGTCGGTGACGCCGGGGCCGACTTCCTCGACCACGCCGGCGCCCTCGCCGCCGAGTCCGCTCGGCAGCTGCACCGGATAGAGGCCGGAGCGGTTGTAGATGTCGATGAAATTCAGGCCGACGGCGGTATGGCGGATGCGCGCCTCGCCCGGTCCGGGCTTGCCGACCTGCACCTCTTCCCAGACCAGAACTTCGGGACCGCCGGTTTTGTGAAAGCGGATGGCGTGCGTCATGGATAACCTCCTTCGAACGGGATGACGAGAGAATGGAAATGACGGCGCGGGGAGCGGCTCAGCGCGACCGCAGAAAGGTGTGTCACTGATGTTGCCGCCGATGGCCGGCGAGCGCAAGAGCGGCCAAAGCGGTGCCGCGTCCTGCCCGATATGCGCAAAACGCAAGTACCTGGCCGGAATGGAATTTGGCCCTTCTAGTGAGCAGAACTCAATGACGCTCGCTGCCAGCGCAGCCAGATGACGGCGGCAGCGGCAGCCAGCAAGAGCAGCACGGAAAACCAGTTGAGCGGATGCCAGCCCCATTTGTCCTGCAGGAAGCCGGCCATGAAGCTCGACGTCGCGGTGGTGCTGAAGACGAGCAGGTCGTTGAGCGCCTGCGCCTTGCCGCGCTCGTTCGGGCGGTAGCACGTCGTCACCAAGGCCGTGGCGCCGACGAACAGGAAGTTCCAGCCGACGCCATTGACCGTCAACGCGATCCGGAAATTCCATTCCGCCGTGCCCGCCAGCGCCACGACGACGCCCAGCAGCATCAGCACGATGCCCGCCGACATCACCGTGGTGGTGCCGAACCGGTTGATAAGATTGCCGGTAAAGAAGGACGGCACGAACATGCCCAGCACATGCATGAAGATGACCCAGTGGGCTTCCGCATGCGGGAATCCGCAGCCGACGATGGCGAGCGGCGAGGCGCTCATGATGAAGGACATCGTGCCGAACGCCAGCATGCCGGCCATGGCCGAAGCAATGAAGCGCGGCTGGCTGGCGATCACCCACAACGGCCGCGGCGGCGCGACCGGCTCGGCGTGGCCGGCAACGACGGTCGAGGTCGCAACCGACGGGAAGGTGATGAACGACATGATCGTGAAGACGATAACGTGGAGGCCGAAAATGGCGGCATAGGTCGCCAGGTAGAGCGGCATCGCCAGATCGTGCGTCACCCGCACGAGGCTGGGGCCGATCACGGCGGCAGCGACGCCGCCGGCCGTCACCCAGGAAATCGCCCTGGCGCGGTAGTGCAGCGGCACCAGCTCCGCCGCGGCGAACCGGTACATCTGCAGGCACGCCACGGCGTAGCCGAGGATCAGGCCGCCAACGCACATCAGGAGGAAGTTGGCGGTGTAAAGGCCGGCGCACATCACGGTTGCGCCCGCCATGCCGAACAGCGAACCCACGCGGAAGCCGATGCCGCGGCCCAGCCGCTGCATCAGCAGCGCCGCCGGAAACACGAAGATCATCACGCCGATGTGCTGCATCGTTACCGGCAGGTTGGCGAGATCGGGCCGGTGATAGAAGGTAATGACGGACAGCCCGGTGGCCGCGAACATCATGGTGTTGCAGGACTGGCCGACCGCCTGGCAGCCGGCGAGAAGCAGAAGGTTGCGGTGGGCGCGCCGGTCGAGACCCGGTTCCGGATCGACCTGCGGCTTGAGACCCGATTGGGGGTTCAGTGCATCCATTATTGTTTTTGCCCAATATCCGGGAAGGCCGCGCGCGGCCGGCGCGTGACGGGACGCCGTCAGGCGTTCATCCGGCAAAATCGCCCTTCGTTCAAGGCTAGGGTGGAAGATTCCTGCCGCTATTGCCCGCATGGCAGCCATAGAATCTATGCAGCGTTGCCGGCCCCACCAGATCGCGTAAGCTTGCAGCGGCACTCAGGCCGCCGCGCCGGCTTGAATCATGCGCCGCGCGATGCGGCCGGGGGCGACAATGTCCGACGACCTGAAGTTCACGGTGCAGCGACCGCCAGCCTATGGCGAATTGACGGACATGCTGCCGGGGCTGTTCTGGGTGCGGCTGCCGATGCCGACGGCGCCCAACCACGTCAATTGCTGGCTGCTCGACAACGGGCCTGGATGGACCATGGTCGATTGCGGCCTGAACACCGACGACAGCTTCGAGATGTGGGACAAGCTGTGGCGGGGCCTGCTGCGCAGCCGTCCCCTGCAGAGCCTTGCCCTCACCCATGCGCATGCCGATCATTCCGGCCTCGCCGCCTTCTTCGTCAAGGAGATGAAGTGCAGCGTTCGCATGCCGCTGGCCGAATGGCTCAGCGGCTGGAAGATGTGGCATGAGCGCGAGGAAGGACCGGACGAGCAGTTTGCCTCCTTCCTGAAACGCAACGGCGCATCGGGGGACGATGCCGCCAGGATCATGCAAGCGCAGCGCCAGTCAAAATTTCTGGGCTCACGGCCGCCGCGCGAATTCATCCGGATCCGGGATGGCGACGTCGTCGCCATGGGCAAGCGCGAGTGGCGGGTCATCACGGCGGGCGGGCATTCGGCGGAGCACGCGCTGTTCTTTTGCGAGAGCGACAGGATCCTGATTGCAGGCGACCAGATCCTGTCGCACATGACGCCGTCGGTGATCGCGCCGCCGGCGCAGCCGGAGGCCAACCCGATGAAGGACTATCTGGATTCGCTGACGCTGCTGGAAGCGCTGCCGGCGGACACGCTGGTGCTGCCCTCGCACGGTCTGCCGTTTCACGGGCTGCATGTGCGGCTTGCCCAGCTGCGCGAGCATCATCAGGCGCGGCTCGACGACGTGATGAGCGTCGTCTCCGGCAGGACCAATGCGTTTCTGATCGCGCAGGAAATATTTCCGCGCGTGCTCTACGCCAATCCGCGTCAGGCCTTCGGCGAAGCGCTGGCCCACCTGAACATGCTCGCCTCGACCGAGCGGCTGAGGCGCGACGTCGACGGCGATGGCGCCATCGCCTTCGCGCCGGCCTGACGCCGGTCCGCAGGCGGCAACGTGCCCTCACCGACCGAACGCGATCCTCCCCATACGGCCGGCCTGCTCCACGCCAGGCCGTGGCAGGTCGCCATGGTCGGGCTGGGCACGGCTGCGACGCAGCTCGACACATCGGTGAATATCGCCTTCCCCGCCATCACGCGCGGCTTCGACCTTTCGATCGGCGATATCCAGTGGGTGGTGATCTCCTATGTGCTGACCTATGCCAGCCTGCTGCTGGCGCTCGGGCGCATCGGCGACACCGTCGGTCACGCACTGGTCTTCCGGATCGGCCTGGTCTGCAGCGCGGTGGCGCTGCTGCTCGTCGGCTGGTCGCCGAACTATGGCGCGATGCTGGCCTTTCGCTGCCTGCAAGGCGTCGGAGCGGCGCTGGTGCTGAGTTGCGGCGCGGCGCTGGTGACATCCCTCTATGGCGAGGAGCGGCGCAGCCGGGCGCTTGGCATCTACACCATGATGCTGTCACTCGGACTGATGCTGGGTCCGCTGCTCGGCGGCGCCCTCACCGCGGCCTGGGGTTGGCCGGCGGTGTTCTGGTTCCGGATTCCCATTGCCCTTGCGGCATTGTTGCTGTTGCAGGGCATGCCGGCATCGCCGGTGCGTCAGGCAGGCGACCGCTTCGATATCCTCGGAGGCATCGCGCTGGTGCTGGGCCTGGTGACGATGCTGCTGGCGCTCAACCGCATTCGCGAACTCTCCGCCGTCTGGTTCGGATTGCTGTCCGCCATGGCGTTTGCGGCCTTCATCTACCGCGAGTCGCGCGCGCCGCGTCCCATCATCGCCATTGGCCTGCTCAGGCAACCCGGCTTTGCGCTGCTCAACCTGGTCAGCGTGCTGGCCAATCTGGCGGCCTTTTCGATCTGGCTGCTGGTGCCCTATTTTCTGGCGCGCGTCCCCGGCTACACGCTGGCCGAAGGCGGCGCCATCCTGGCGACCGCCGCCGCAGGCGCCGTGCTGGCCGCGCCGGTCGGCGGCCGCCTCGCCGGGCGGTACATTTCCGCCGAACGGCTGGCGATCGCAGGCGCCGCCGCCATCGGCGCCGGCCTCCTCTGGATCGGCGCATGGACGGAGCAAACCCCGACGCTCCTGCGGATCGCGGGGCTCGCCGTGCTGGGCGCCGGCGTCGGCCTGTTCCAGCTGGCCTATTCGGACATCGTGACCGCAGCACTTCCGCCTGGGGATCGCGGCGTTGCCGGAAGCCTCGTCCTGCTGACGCGAACGCTGGGCACAGTGACCGCCGCTTCGACCGTCCTGATGGTGTTCGAGATCCTCAACACCAACCAGGGCTTCATCGAAGCCTTCCAGCGGACATTTCAGCTTGCAGCCCTGCTGGCATTCACAGCCGCGGCGCTGTTGGCGGCCTCGCCGCGGATGCGCTGAAGCCGGCTAAAGCGCGATGAGATTGGGATAACTCATCATCGCGCTTTAGGTTGTTGTTTGAGCATGATCTTTTCGGAAAACCGCTTCACACTTTTCCGGATCACGCTCTAGGACGGCTCCATCCCGAGCGACTTGCCGGTCTCCAGCCAGATCGGCAATTCGCGCTGGTACAAGGCGTTGCTTTCCTTGAAGCCGATCGCAGGCTCCAGCACAAAAGTGCTGAGGACTTCCTTCACCTTGGGATCGTTGTTGGCCGCCACGAAGAGTTCCGCCAGCCGGTCGACGATCGGCTGTGGCGTTGCCTTCGGCACAGCCCATCCCGAGAAGCCGCTCAAGGTAAAGAACTTCGATGTGGCGCCTTGCTCGGGCAGGGTCTTGACGTCGGGGATCGCGGCGACCTTCTTCGAATGCACCGCGAACAGGACGCCGAGATTGCTTCCGAGCACGGATTGCGCGGCCGTATAGCTGCCCATCGCAACGTCGAGCGTGCCTTCCGCCAGTCCCGTCCACATCGGCGCTTCGCCCCGGTAATGCACCGGCTCGATGTTGAGGCCATATTGCTTGTTGAGCTCGTTGATCGTCATGTGCGGAGCCGAGCCCGCGCTGTAGGTGCCGAAATTCACCTTGCCGCTCTTCTTCGCAAAGGCGACCAAATCGTCGAGCGACTTGACGCCGGATTTCGGGCTCGCCACCAGCAGCAGCCCGGCGCCCGGAATGATGCTGACGAGCGTCAAATCCTTGTCCATGTCGTAGCCGGGGTTCTTCATCATCACCCGGTTCATCACATAGGTGGTCGAGATCGAGCACAGGATGGTGTGGCCGTCAGGCTCGGCGCGCGCGACTTCGGCCGCCCCGATGGAGCCGGAGGCGCCCGCCTTGTTTTCGACGACGACGGTCTTGCCCACCTGCCTCGTGATGAAATCGCCGAAGGCGCGCGCGAGCAGGTCGGTTTGCCCACCTGCCGGATAGCTGCAGATCATGCGGATGTTCCGCGACGGCCAGGCGGCCTGCGCCGAGGCTCCGCGCGAGATGAAGGGCATAGCGGCGGCTGCAGTACCGGCAGCCATGAAGTGACGGCGGTCGAGTTTCTTCAATTTGGTTACCTCCCTGGATTCGTCCACGAAGGTACCGCATCGACCCGCCTCTGCCACCCGCAGGAGGCGGGACAGATTGGCGCATTCAGGCGGGCAGCGGCTGCCGGCGAAGTGGCGCTTCGCCGACAGCCGACGGTTGAATTGAAAGTCGCTGCCACATCCGCTCAGAACAATCCGGGCAGCATCATCGCCACCTTCTGCCGGTAGCGCCGGTACTCCTCGCCGAACTGCGCCACCAGATCCCGCTCCTCGAGCCAGATGCCTACGAAGATGTAGGCCGTCGTCACCGCCGCGAACAGGAGATGACCGACCGTCATGACCGGTGCCGACCAGAACGCGATGATGAAGCCGAGATAGATCGGGTGCCGGATCAGGCGGTAGAGGCCGGGTGTCTTGAACTTCATCGGCTCGGCGAGACGGCCGGCAAAGTGGGTGACCACCTGCGTCAGCCCGAACAGCTCGAAATGGCTGATCAGGAAGGTGCTGTAGAGCACGACGAGCCAGCCGAGGAAGTGAACTGCAACCGCGGCGTAAGCGAGCGCAGGCGTTTCGATCTGCCAGACCACGGCCGTGATCGGCTGCCACTGCCAGAACAGCAGGACCAGCGAGAGGCTCGCCAGCAGCACATAGGTGCTGCGTTCGAGCGCAGGCGAAGCGAAGTTCGCGAACAGCCGCTTGAAGCCCTGGCGAGCCATGCCGCTGTGCTGGACGGCAAACAGCGACATCAGCGCGAGATTGACGACCAGGGCGCGCAGGGGCGAGGCAGCCACGCCGCTGTCGATCGTCTTCGGCACGATCAATTGCGAGACGAAGCCGATGGCGTAGAGGAAGGTGACGAAGAAGACGAGATAGGCGAGCACGCCGTAGCCGAGCACGAAGCTGCGCGCGGCCAGCGAGCCGCGGGTTTGATCCGGCTGATGGACCGGCCCGCTTTGCATGGTGATGGACATGTCCGGTTCTCCTGATAGGGGGTGACGGGTGGAGGGCTGCCGGCGACGGGGACTTCGCCGGCAGCTCGCAGTTGCGTCAGACCGAGGCAGGTCCGGCGCAGACGTGGTTCGCTTGGCAAGACCTGCCGAGGCGATCCACGGGGGTGGGCTGTTACTCGGTGTCCTTGACGGAGACGCCGCCGCCGCTGGTGCTGGGAGCCGGCTTGGGGTCCTTTCGGTGATCGCGGACTTCGGGCGCGTTGGCGCGGTGATCGCGAACGACCGGCTTGGTGCGATGGTCGCGAGTAGCGGTAGCGGCCGAGGCCGACGCCAGCGACATCATCGAGACGGCGACGAGGCCGAGCGCGAATGCGGCAATTCTGGACTTGGAGATGTGGTTCATGATCTTCCTCTGGGTTTGGGTGTGTCAGGGACGTGAGTACTCAGTCGGCAAGCGCTGTCGGCGCTCGCCGGCGGAGTTGGTTGTGGCGCGGCGCACGCTGCGCCGGCCGAATTACCTAAGGGGACTGCCGCGCGCGATGATCGCGCGGGCGGCTTGCCGTTCCCGGCTCGCCAGCATGCGGGCAACCGACCGGTTGACGAACCGGCGGAAGCGCAGGAGGAGAGCCTTGAAGAAGCGGTGGGTTGGGTTCAGCGCGGGCGCTTCGAACAAAGTAGACATGGTCATTTCTCGTCGTGAATCGGTTCGTTAGTGAAACGGCTCCCGTGCTGAGGCACCGGCCACCCCGGGCGGGAGCCCGGGACGACTGAGCAAGAGGCCGCGAACTAGTATGAGGACGCGCAGTTGTCGTACTGCCTGTTGCAGGTTCGGTTGATGCACGCGGTCCAGTCGCCCTTGGCTCCGGCGGCCCCGGCGCAACGCTGGTTGCAGAGTCTGTACTTCTGAATACAGCTCATTTTGGCAGCATCGGCGGTTTCAGCGAAACTCAGCAATGAGCCCGCTGCAAGGGCCGCGACCACGAGGAAGGATTTCCAGTAAGGCTTGTTCATGTGTTGCTCCTAATCGTTTGGTCGATTGTCGTGATTGGTGGTAGCGAATTGGCAGTTGCCGGAAGGTGAGACGACGCCCGCGCCGAAGTTGCTATTCCGCAGCGGCAGTCCGGGGTGCGGGATCGTCACGCACGACGACGGTGGTGGCGACCTTGTAGAACTCCTCGCCGGGCATGCCGACGCGGCGGGCGTGCTCGCGGATCGATTCGCCATCGCGCGCCTCGTAGATGCAGAAGGTGCCGATGCGGCCGTCGGCCTCGTGCACCACATAGCTGCGGATCCAGCGGACGCGATCGGACATCTGCTCGTTGCCGATCTTCGCGGACTTGGCTCCCGCGGCTTCCAGTTCGTTCAGGTTTGCCCAGGCGCTCGGACGGCGGATGACGTAGAGTTCCATTAGAAATCTCCTCAGGGGTTGTTAACCAATGGCCGCGAATGACCGCCGGCCGTGAGGAGCTATAGGGGCAGGTAGCGCTGACCGTCCTTACCGCGGCCTGATCTTTTCCTGATCCCTGGCTGAACCTTTTCGCTGCCGCCCGGACTCAGGGATATGATCCTCAGGTTTGGACCCTTCGAGCTCGACGAAGCGGGCCGCGTTGTCATGTGCGCGCGGCAAGAGGTCCCATTGCAACCCCGCGTCTTCGATCTCCTGGTCTATCTCGTTCACAACCGCGAGCGGGTCGTCTCCAAGGACGAGCTGCTGGAAGCTGTCTGGCCTCACGTCACCGTGACCGACAACTCGCTGCAGCGGGCCGTGAGTGCGTTGCGCGCCGTGCTGCGCAAGGGCGGCATGGAGGACGCCATCCGGAATGTGCCGGGCAAGGGATATCGCTTCTGCCTCGACGACGAGACTGGGCAACAGGCGCAGGCGGCTCAGCCGGCCGTCGATGACGAGCAGGACGTGCGGGCGCGCGCAAGGCAAGCTGCTGCCGCGCAGGCGTGGGCGGAAGCCGTAGCGCAGTTTGAAAAAGCCGATGCCGCCGGTTCGCTCAGCGGCGAGGACCTGCATCTATGGGCTCTCGCCCTTCAATGCACCGGCAAGACCGATGCCGCCCTGCCCGTTCTGGTCCGCGCCGTCGCCGCGCATACCAAGGCAGGCGATGTGCCTCTGGCGGTGACCGATGCGGTCACGCTGTCGGGCCTGCATTTCGAGCGCGGTCAGGCGGCGATGGCAAAGGGATGGCTGGCCCGCGCAGAGGATTGGGCAGCCGAAACCAATGACCCTGCGACGACGGCACTGATCTTCTGGATGAAGTCCAAGGTAGCGGCGTTCGACGGCGAGCCGGAACAGGCACTCTCGTTTGCCGATGCCGCCTACTCCGCGGTCCGGCACAAGGGCGCCGTCAATATCGAAGCGCTGAGCCTGGTTTACCGCGGCTTCTATCGCCTGTGCCTGGGCGACACACGCGCGGGCCTCGCCGATCAGGATCATGCCGCGACACTGGCGCTGTCCAGCAACGATCTCGATCCCGTCATGGGCGGCATCCTCTACTGCAACATCCTGTGGGCATCGCGGATGTTCGGCGACTGGGCGCGGGCCAACCAGTGGACGCTGGGCTATCAGAAATTCTGCTCGGAAAGCGGCATGGAACTGACCGGCTCGTGCCAGCTGCATCGCTCGGAGGTGCTCGGCGTCAGGGGCTCGCTCAACGAGGCCTTGTCTCGCATCCAGGACTCGCTGGCGCGGCTCACCAGCGAGGCACCGTGGTCGATCGGCGACGCCAACCGCGTGCTCGGCGACATCCTGTCCGCCATCGGCGACGATGACGCCGCGCTCGAAGCCTATGACAGGGCGTATTCGTTCGGGTGGGATCCCGAGCCCGGCCGCGCCATGCTGCTGCTGGAACGGGGCGAAGCGGAAGCCGCCTATGCCAGCCTCGAGCGCAGCCTGATCGGCAAGAGCTGGTGGACGCTGCAGCGGCGGGGAATATTGTTCGCGCATCTGGCACTCGTTGCGGCGCATACGGGCCGGCACGACCAGGCGCTGGACCTGATCGACGAGCTTTCGGGAAGTCCGGATCGCTGGCCGATGCCCTCGATCCGTGCCCTGGCGAGCGAAGCGCAGTCGGTGCTCGCGCTGGCGCGCGGCGATCGGGAAGCTGCGATGCAGCACCTGCATCTTGCGCGGCAGCTCTGGTCGAGCATCGAAGGAAAGGTGCAGGCCGTGCGGCTCAGGCTGCGGATCGCGCGGCTGCAGCTGGAACGCGATGACATTCGCGGTGCACTGGCCGAAGTGCACGCCGCCCAGCTCATTGCAGACGAGCTGGGCTCGCGCAAGCTGCAGGCCGATTGCGCCGCGCTGCAAGGCGACATCGATGCGCGCAAGGTCGGGCGCGCCGTTGCCCAAGCCCGCAGTTAAGCCCGCAGCTGAGTCCGCACACGAGCCCGCGGCTGATCCTGCCCGTCAGGCGCCAACGTAGGGAAGGCTGGCGACGAGAACCGCCAGCAGAACCGCATTGCACAGCATGCCGGTCCAATGCAGCCGGCGCAGCCGCCGCACGGCGCAGGCATCGCCGGAATCCCTCGCGCTCAGCTGGGCATCCATCTTGCCCATGAACCAGCGGCGTCCGAGAATCGCCGACGCAGCAACCACGCCAATTCCGACGGCGAAAAACGGCCGGCCAGCGGCTGCGAAGGCCAGCGTCCCGATGACGCCGGCAACGCCCAGCATCACAAACTGGATGTTGAACATGCCGCGCAGCAACTGGGTGACCTGCGGGATGTCGAGCTTCACAAAAAGAAAAGCAGGCGAGGCCAGGAAGAAATAGCCCATCGAGAAAAGCAGGATGACGGTGGCGGCCAAGGCGAAGGCATTCGATGTCATGCGATCATCCCTTCCCCGCCGGGCAGCGGCACGCCGGCGGCAGCTGATGATAGTACACCGGGGCTCCCGCACTATTCGGCTTTGGTCGGAAGCACCACTCCCTACACCGCCTGCGCCACCCGCTCGCGGGCCAGCGGCAGCACCTCGCGGGCAAAGATGCCGGCGGAATGCAGCACTTCCTCTTGCGTCAGATCGCCGAAGGAGAACTGGCTGATGAAATAATTCGCGCCGGCTTCATTGGCCATGCGGCTGACCTGCTCGCCGATGGTGCCGGGCGAGCCGACGATGCCGCCGCCGTGCTTCACCACGGTCTCGAAATCCTCGGGAATGCGGGCATAGCGCGGCTGGGTGCCGTGGATGTTCCAGAGCTTCATGAAGCTCTTGAAGAAGGCCGGCCAGGCGCGGCGGCCAAGGTTCATGGCTTCATGATCGGTGTCGGCGCAGACGACGAAGCGGTTGATGCCGAGCAGCGGCAATTGTTCGGGTGCGTTGCCGGCGGCAACCCATTCGGCGCGGTAGCGGTCGGCGATCTCGCGCACGCGCGGAATCGGCCCGCCGCAGACGATGTTGATGCGGTTCTGCGCCGGCCAAGCCGCGCCTTCCGGCACCGGCACGGCATACCACAGCGGCGGATGCGGCAATTGCACCGGCTTCAGGTCGATCGGGACGTTGTTGTACGTGTAATGCTTGCCGGCGAAATTGACCTCGTCCTTCGTCAGTGCCTGCATCATGACGGTGTAGGCCTCGACATACATCGCCTGTGCGCTTTCTGAATCGACGCCGAAATAATCGAGCTCGTGCGGCGAGGCGCCGCGGCCGATGCCCACCTCGACGCGCCCGCCGCTAAGGTGATCCAGCATGCAGACTTCCTCGGCAAGCCGCAGCGGGTGATGCGCGGGCAGCACATAGACCAGCGCGCCGAGCCGGATGCGGCGCGTGCGCTGCGTGATCGCGGACAGGAAGATGCTCGGCGACGGCGCTAGATTGAGCGGCGTCGAGTGATGCTCGCTCATGTGATACGTGCGGAAGCCGGCGCGGTCGTAGAACTCGATCAGCGCGAGCCGCTTCTCGTATTGCTCCGACAGCGGATACGGGCCGCGGTCGTTCTGATCGAAGATGCCGAACTGCATCCCTACTCCGCCGCCTGCGCGATCCGTTGGCCGATCTCGCTTTCGATGCGCGCGCATTCGGCGCGATAGCGGGCGACATTGGCTTCCTTGATGTGGCCGTAACCGCGCACCACTTCCGGCATCTTCGCCAGCGCCACCAGCCGCGGCAGGTCGAGCTTGCCGTCAAGATGGCGGAAGATCATCGCGGAATATTCGCCCGGCAGTGCGCGCTCCATCCTGCGTTCCGCAGTGTAACCGAAAATATCGAGCGCGCTGCCGCGGAAACCCTTCAGCTTCGCGAGCACGCCGAAGGCCTTGAACACCCACGGACCGAATTCGCGCTTCTGCAAGTGGCCAGTGACCTTGTCGCGGCGGGCGAGCAGCGGCGGCGCCAGCAGCACCTTCAGGGAAGGATCGCCGTCGAACTGCGCCTGCAGGGCCTTGGCGAATTCGCCGTCGCTATAGAGGCGGGCGACTTCGTATTCGTCCTTGTAGGCCATCAGCTTGAACAGGCCCTTTGCAAAGGCTTCCGTCAGCTCCGTCGAGCCGGGCGCGGCCTTGGCTTCGGCGGCGCGCACGCGCTCGACCTCGGCGAGGTAGCGCTTCGAATAGGCTTCGTCCTGGTAGTCGGCAAGGAATTTGGCGCGGAAGGCGATGGTCTCGTCCAGCGTCTTCTTCGCGGGCATCGCCGCGCTCGACTTGAATCGGGCGGCCGAGACCACGCGCGGCAGGTCGTGGGCGGCGAGCCGGCCCCAGGCAAAGGCCAGGCGATTCATCTCGATCGCAGCGCCGTTGAGCTCGATCGCCTTCTGGATCGCCTCCAGCGACAGCGGGATGGCACCGCGCTGGAATGCGAAGCCGAGCATGAAGGCGTTGGTGGCGATGCTGTCGCCCATCAGCGCCGTGGCGAGCCCGGTGGCGTCGAGGATGTCGAGATGGTCGGCCGTGATGGCACCATTGAGCGCATCGCGCATCGCGCCCATCTCGAAATCGATGTCGGGATTGATCACGAAGCTCGCGGTCGGCAACAGGTCGGCATTGACGACGGCGCGGGTGACGCCGCGGTCGGCACTGTTCAGCGCCGTGGCCGAGGTCGCGACCACGATGTCGCAGCCGAGGATGAGGTTGGCATTGCCCGGCGCGATGCGGACGCTGGAGAGATCGTCGGCATGGGGCGCAATGCGGACGTGGCTCATGACCGCGCCGTTCTTCTGCGACAGGCCGGTGAAGTCGAGCGTCGAGCAGGCCTTGCCGTCGACATGGGCGGCCATGCCGAGCAGCGCGCCGATGGTGATGACGCCGGTGCCGCCGATGCCGGTGACCAGGATGTTGAAGGGACCATCAAGCGCGGGCGTCGCGGGCTGCGGCAGGTCGGCGAACAGCGCCGACGGATCGGCGGCGGTGCGATCGGCCTTGCGCAGCTTGCCACCATGCACGGTGACGAAGCTCGGGCAAAAACCCTCGACGCAGGAAAAATCCTTGTTGCAGTTGGACTGGTCGATGCGGCGCTTGCGGCCGAGCTCGGTTTCCAGCGGCTGCACCGAGACGCAGTTCGACACCTGCGAGCAGTCGCCGCAGCCTTCGCAGACGCGCTCGTTGATGAAGACGCGCTTCGGCGGATCGGGATAGAGCCCGCGCTTGCGGCGACGGCGCTTTTCCGCCGCGCAGGTCTGGTCGTAGATCAGCACCGTGAGGCCGGCGACGTCGCGCAACTCTCTTTGCACGGCGTCCAGTTCGCGGCGGTGATGCACGGTCGCCAGCGGCGGGAAGTAGTTGCTCGGGTATTTCTCGGGATCGTCGGTGACGATGGCGAGGCGCTTGGTGCCTTCGGCCGCCACCTGATGGGCGATCTGCGAAACGTTGAAGCCGCCCTCGGCGGGCTGGCCGCCGGTCATCGCGACCGCGTCGTTGTAGAGGATCTTGTAGGTGATGTTGACGCCGGCCGCGGCCGCGGCGCGTAGCGCCAGCAGGCCGGAATGGGTGTAGGTGCCGTCGCCGAGATTCTGGAAGACGTGCTTCTCGTTGGTGAACGGCGCCTGGCCGATCCAGGCGACACCCTCGGCACCCATATGCGAGATGGTCGTGGTGCGGCGGGCGGGGATATACAGCGCCATGCCGTGACAGCCGATGCCGGCCATGGCGCGGCTGCCCTCCGGAATTTTCGTCGAGGTGTTGTGCGGGCAGCCCGAGCAGAAATACGGCGTGCGCTGCAGTTTTGCGGCGCCGATGCCGTCGGCCGGGCGATCGAAGGCCTCCAGCTTGGCGAGGCGCTGCTCCAGTGCGGGGCTGCGATGGCCGACCTTGCGCAGGCGCGCCACCACGGCGGCCGCCACCATGGTCGGCGTCAGTTCGCCCTCGCTCGGCAACAGCACCGCGCCGCTCTCGTCGCGCTTGCCGACCACCGACGGACGCTTTGAGGCGTCCATATTGTAGAGAATGCGGATCAGCTGGTCCTCGATGAAGCCGCGCTTCTCCTCGACCACGAGCACGTCCTGCAGGCCCTCGGCGAAGGCGAGCGCGCCGCGCGCTTCCAGCGGCCAGGTCAGCGCGACCTTGTAGATGCGCAGGCCCAGCGCCTGCGCCTCGGCATCCGTGATGCCGAGATCGGCGAGCGCCTGGCGCAGATCGAGATAGGCCTTGCCGGTCGCCATGATGCCGAGCCGCGCCGGCTTCGAATCCAGCTCGATGCGATCGAAACGGTTGGCGCGGGCAAACGCCGCGACCGCCTCCATCTTCGGGCCATGCAGCCGCTTCTCTGCCTCCAGCGGCGGATCGGGCCATCGGATCGAGAGGCCGCCCGGCGGCATCTCGAAATCGTCGGGCGTGATGATCTTGATGCGATCGATGTCAGAGATGATCGAGGCGGAGCTTTCGACCGTCTCCGAAATCGCCTTGAAGCCGACCCAGCAGCCGGAGTAGCGCGACAGCGCAAAGCCCAAAATGCCGAGATCGAGATAGTCCTGCAGCGTCGCCGGATTGACCACCGGCATCAGGGCTGCGGCAAACACCTGCTCGCTCTGATGCGCCAGGGTCGAGGACTGGCAGCCATGGTCGTCGCCGGCGAGCGCAATGACGCCACCGTTGATCGAGGAGCCGGCGGAGTTGGCGTGCTTGAGCGCATCGAGCGAGCGGTCGACGCCCGGCCCCTTGCCGTACCAGATGCCGAACACGCCATCGACCTTGGCGCCGGGGAACATGCCGACCTGCTGGCTGCCCCACACCGCGGTGGCGGCGAGATCCTCGTTCAGGCCGGGGACGAAGGCGATGTCATGCTGCTGCAGGAACGACTTGGCGCGCCACAGGGCGTGGTCGTACATGCCGAGCGGCGAGCCGCGATAGCCGGAGATGAAGCCCGCGGTGTTGAGACCCGCCGCGCGATCGCGCTCCCTTTGCAGCATCGGCAGCCGGACCAGGGCCTGCGTGCCCGACAGAAAGATCCGCTTCGCATCCAGCCGGTACTTGTCGTCCAGCCCAACTTCCAGCAATGCCATGATGAACCTTGCCCGCGCTCCCTGCGGTCCGTGCTCGTTTCGGACCTGATTTTGCTTGGCCGGCAGCATGCACCGGTTTTGCCATGCATGCACAGCCCCCTATATGCCGCGCCGCGGCATAACACCTTTGCATTTTGCTTGATTCCGCGCCGAAACTTGCCGCAGGAACTGGTCACGACACGGTTTTGAGGGAGACGCGGATGACGAAAGCCTTCGACAGCGAAATCGCCGAGAGCAATGGCGTGCTCACCGGACCGTGGCGGCAGCCGAAACAGATGCTGCATGCGCAGACCTACGATTCGCACGCCTCGATCCATGACGATGCGACCGCACAGAAGCTCGGCTTCCAGGGCGGTACCATCGAGGGCCCGACCCATTTCAGCCAGTTCGCGCCGCTCTGCGAGCGCATCTGGGGCAAACAATGGTTCGAGACCGGCTGTCTTTCGGCGCACTACCGCAATCCCGTGTTCGAGGGCGAGGAGGTGCAGGCGAGCATCGAGATGCCGAAGCCCGGTCGAAGCGTCTGCGCGATCGGCATGACGCGGAAGGACGGCACGGAGATTCTGCGCGGCACCGCCTCCGTCGGACGCGACGTGACGGAGACCGCGCTGACGCAGCGGCTGAAGGAATTGAAGCCGCTGGCCGATCCCGTGATCCTGCGCGACATCAAGGTCGGCATGAAGACCGCGCGGCAGAGCGTGAAGATGGATCTCGACCAGCACATGGGCGATCTCTACCCGTTCTCGCTGGCCGACAAGCTCAAGGTCATCACCGAGCCCTCGCCTTATTATTCGGGCGACGACAATCCCTGGGGCCGGCCGATCGTGCCGATGGAGATGCTGAGCGTGCTGTTCCAGTATCGCGCGCGCGAGGATCGCCTGCCGGTGCGCGGCCCCGCGGTCGGCCTGTTCGCCGACCAGGAGATCCGCCTGCTGCGCGGCCCGCTGTTCGTAGGCCAGAGCTACACGTCCGAGCGCGAGGTGGTTGCCTTGAGCGGCAGCCGGCGCACGGAGAGCATGTGGGTACGCACCACCGTGTTCGGCGGCGACAATGCGCCGGTGGCGACGATGCTGCTCAACGGCGCCAGCATCAAGCAGTCCTATGCGCCGTATGAGAAGGAATACGCCGAGCTTTATTCGTAAGCCTGTGCTTCCCCCATGAGACAGTGCTAGGCTCGCGATACTGGGTCTCATGGCAGGGAGGAAGTGATGGCGGATAGCAAGAAGAATCGCGGCGGCACGGACCGCGCGCTGATCGCGATCGGCGAGAAATACGAGGTCGCCTACTGGTCGAAGAAGCTGAAGGTGACGCCGGCGAAGCTGAAATACGCCGTCAAGAAGGTCGGCCATTCCGCCAGGAAGGTGGGGGCCTACATCCAGGAGCAGAAGCACAAGGCCGCCGACAAGTCGCGCATTGCGGTCAGCCAGCCCTACGAGGTCCGCTACTGGTCGAAGAAGTTCAAGATCACGCCGGCCAAGCTGAAAGCCGCCGTGGCCGCCGCCGGACATTCCTCGAAGAAGGTCGAGGCCTATCTGAAGCACCAGAAGGCGGCCAAGAAGGGGGCGAAGAAGAGAAAGAAGGCGGCGTGAGGGGCTGCGTCTGCCCCTGACCGTCCGTCTTCGCTGTCATTTCATTCGAGCTACGCCGGACACGCTTCGCCCTTGGTTCAGGGGCGGCGGTGCCACGCGTAGCTTCAAGGGAGGAAAGTGGCTTGCCGAGCCGAAGCGCGCGGACAAAGCCCGCCTTCGCCCGATTGGGCTTCGGCGCGGCATCCTTCGTAGGCTGCGCGCGCGAAGGATGGTGGGCACGACAGGGATCGAACCTGTGACCCCTACCATGTCAAGGTAGTGCTCTCCCGCTGAGCTACGTGCCCTACTAGAAAAAAGGTGGTTGGGTCGGGGTCCGTATAGCGGCTGCGGACCGGGGCCGCAAGGACAGTCAGCCCCTAAATTTCATAGCGTTTTCAAGCGAAGCGGGCACCGTTTCGCGTTCGGAAAACGCGCTAAGACCGGAAATCAGGCCGCCAGCATCTTGTTCACTTCGCTGACCAATTCGCGAAGATGGACCGGTTTGGCCAGAACCTTGGCGTTCTTGGGGGCTTCCGAATCCGAGTTCAGGGCCACCGCCGCAAAGCCGGTGATGAACATGATCTTGATATCGGGGTCGAGCTCGGCGGCACGGCGGGCGAGCTCAATGCCGTCCATCTCCGGCATGACGATGTCCGTCAGCAGCATCTCGAACGGCTCCTCGCGCAGCCGCTGATAGGCCGACATGCCGTTGTCGTGGGGCGACACCTCGAAACCGGCGTTTTCCAGCGCCTTGACGAGGAAGCGGCGCATGTCGTTGTCGTCTTCGGCGAGGAGAATTTTGTGCATGGGTTTCGGTCGTCTAGTCCGGGTCACTGGATCACTCCACTCACTAAGCCCTGCAGACAGTAAATTTCGGGTGAAAGACCATCGGCCGAGGCCAGCCGGCAGGTGGCGATCTTACTGCATCAGGAGCGGGGCGGAAGGCAATCGAGACGGGCCTGAAGGGCTGCAAAGAAGTGTTCCAGGGTAAACGGGCTTTTTTCCTTGGCAGAAGCCTGCGATTTCCGACAATATCGCCTCACAAAGCACGCGATTTTCTGGCAGAAATGAGCCTGCGGGAAGAATCTCGCTCGACAGGGACGGCGCCCGGCGAATGACCCAGTTTGATGGCGAGTTGTCGCCACCGTTCGAAATCGTGGAGCCCGCGAGCTGGCGGGCGCCGATCATCTTCAACTCCCCCCATTCTGGCTCGGTCTATCCGGAGGAATTCCTTAACGCCTCGCGGATCGATCTCGCCGCGCTGCGCCGCTCCGAGGATTCGTTCATGGACGAATTGATCGGCCACCTGAGCGAACGCGGCTTCCCGGTGGTGACGGTGAATTTCCCGCGCTCCTATGTCGACGTGAACCGCGAGCCCTACGAGCTCGATCCCAGGATGTTCGCCGGACGGCTGCCGAGCTTTGCCAATACGCGCTCGATGCGGGTGGCCGGCGGGCTCGGCACCATCCCGCGCGTGGTCGGCGACGGCCAGGAGATCTATCGCGAGCGGCTGTCGGTCGACGACGCGCTCGGCCGCATCGAGGCGCTGTACAAGCCGTACCACCGTGCGCTGCGGCGGCTGATCAACAAGGCGCACCAGACTTTCGGCACGGTCATTCTGGTGGACTGCCATTCCATGCCGTCGGTCGGCGTGTCGCGCGACGAGCCGCGGCGGCCGGACGTCGTGATCGGCGACCGCTACGGCACGAGTTGCGCAGCCGTGCTGCCGGAGCTGGTGGAGGATACGCTCGCCGGTCTCGGCTATTCGATCGGCCGCAACAAGCCCTATGCCGGCGGCTTCATCACCGAGCATTACGGCAATCCCGCCAGCGGCCTGCACACGGTGCAGCTCGAGCTCAACCGCGCCGTCTATATGGACGAGCGCCGCAGGGAGCGCGGCCCGCGCTTTGCGCAGGTGGCGGCCGATTTCGCCGCCATTGCCGACCGGCTGGCGGAAATGCCGCTCGGCGATCTCGGGCCGTTCCAGGCCGCGGCCGAATAGTCCGCGCACATTGCGCGGACATTGCGCACAAATTGTCCTCAAAGCTTCGGACAATCTTTCAGGACGGGAACAGGGCGTCGTTAACGGTCTGATGTCGTTTGCCGGCCGCCTGCCCCTCATACCGGGAACTATGGAGCATTTTAGGGTTACCCTTCAGGACCTCTTCAAGTCTGGAACGCACTTTCCCCTGCGCGGAACCTGGAGCCGCGTACGCAAACCAGAAACCCTGGAGGTCAAGTTGAAAAAGGTCTTCTCAAAGTTCTTGTCCGACGAGTCGGGGGCAACCGCCATCGAGTACGGCCTGATCGCAGCCGGCATCGCGCTTGCCATCATCGCCGTGGTGAACGGCCTTGGTACGAACCTCAACGAGAAGTTCACGTCGATCAACACGTCGCTGAAGTAATCGACATCGGCGGGGCGTTCGCCGCTTCGCCTTCCACCCGGATACTGGAGCGGGATGACGATTCCTCAAATCGTCATCTCGCTTCATTTTCTTGAGCATGGTCTCGCGGAAGACCGCCGCCCTCGGCGCGC
Organism: Bradyrhizobium sp.; assembly: GCF_016219575.1. Taxonomy (GTDB): domain Bacteria; phylum Pseudomonadota; class Alphaproteobacteria; order Rhizobiales; family Xanthobacteraceae; genus Bradyrhizobium. Next base: position 102,872 of record NZ_JACRMG010000012.1, read on the forward strand.
CTGCGCGGCCCTTCGGGTCCGAACGGGTTCCCGACAAGAAAAAAGGGCCGCTTGAATGAACAAGCGGCCCAAGTCTAGGGAGGAAACGCCCAAGGAGGGCAGCGATAGCGCGAGGCGCTACCGCACCGCAACAATATGCGACCGCGCTGCACAAAAGGCAAGAGGTTTCGATTAATTTCCTGCGCAATCCCGGCCGGAATGACTCTTATGCAACAGGTTGGTTAAATCTGAATTAGTTACATTATTTCAATATGTTACAAGACTCTCCCGGCAAAACCACGGAGTTGCCGAATGGCCACCATTGGCACAAATCTCAACTTCGTGATGGACGCGCCCACCTGAAAATGCAGGCCAAGCGAAGGCGATTCGAAAGAAGAACGCGCGTCGGGACTGGGAATAACCTCGCGCGACCCGTGCGCGGGCCGTCCGTTTGAGCTAGGGGAATGGCGGACACGCCTCCCCCTTACCGCCTGCCATCCCAAGGACTGCCGTGACGGTCATCGATTTCAAAGCCTTTATCGGCCGGCTTGCGACCTCGTCCGGCGAGACGATCCTGCCGTTCTTCCGCACCTCGCTGTCGATCGACAACAAGAGCGTGGCCCAGGATTTCGACCCCGTCACCGAAGCCGACCGCGCTGCGGAGGCCGTCATGCGGCGGCTGATCAAGGCCAACTTCCCCCAGCACGGCATCGTCGGCGAAGAGTTCGGCAATGAGCGCGAGGACGCCGAATATGTCTGGGTGCTCGACCCCATCGACGGCACGAAATCCTTCATCGCGGGCTTCCCGATCTGGGGCACGCTGATCGCGCTGCTGCACAAGGGCACGCCGGTCTACGGCATGATGCACCAGCCCTATATCGGCGAGCGCTTCTCCGGCGACAACGGCTCGGCTCATTATGCGGGGCCGACCGGCGAGCGCAAACTGACGGTGCGGCGCTGCGCCTCGTTGAAGGAGGCAACCTCCTACACCACCAGCCCGCTGTTGATGAACGCGGCCGACCGCGCCCAGTTCGCCAAGGTCGAGGCGGCGGTGAAGCTGACGCGCTATGGCGGCGACTGCTATTCCTACTGCATGCTGGCGGCCGGCCATCTCGACCTCGTGGTCGAGACCGAGCTGAAACCCTACGATATCGCCGCCCTGATCCCGATCATCACCGGGGCCGGCGGCATCGTCACCACCTGGGACGGCAAGCCGGCGCAGAACGGCGGCCGCATCATCGCCGCCGGCGACCCGCGGGTGCATGAAGCCGCGATGAAGATACTCAACAGTTGAGCGCGAACCGTCAGGGAGAGCTTCGGTGGGGATCATTGGCAGGCTGCTGACGGGACTGACGCTCTTGCTCCTGCCGGCGCTGGCCGCGGCACAGGAGTTCCCGGCCAAGCCGATCAAGCTGATCGTGCCGTTCCCGGCCGGTGGGCCCAACGACATCATCGCCCGCATCGTCGGCCAGCGCATGTCGGAACTGATGAAGCAGCCCGTGGTGATCGACAATCGCGGCGGCCAGGGCGGCGCGCTCGGCACCGATGCGGTCGCCAAGGCCGCTCCCGACGGCTACACCATCGGCATCGTCAATTGCGGGGCCCTTGCGATCAACCAGACCATGGAGAAGGTGCCGTACGAGACCTTGAAGGATCTCGCGCCAGTCACCCTGGTCGTCACCGTGCCGGAAATGCTCGTGGTCGCCGGCAACGTGCCGGCGAAGAACATGAGCGAGCTGGTGGCGCTTGCGAAGGCGCAGCCCGGCAAGCTCAATTTTGCCTCCACCGGTCCCGGCAGCCTGCCGCATCTTGCCGGCGAGTTGCTCAAGCTCACCGCAGGAATTGACGTCGTCCACGTGCCCTACCGGGGCGCTGCACCCGCCATCACCGATCTGCTCGGCCAGCAGGTGCAGATGACGTTCCTCGATCTGCCGGCCATCCTGCCGCACATCAGGAGCGGCGCGCTGAAGCCGATCGCGCTGGGCACCACGGCGCGCGCGCCGACCGCGCCCGACGTGCCGACGACGGTAGAATTAGGCATGCCGCAGCTGCGCATCGAGAACTGGTACGGCATGATCGCACCGGCCGCCACGCCGCCGGCGATCATCGAGGCGCTGAACAGGATCACCATCACCGCGCTTGCCGATCCCGCCGTGAAGGAGAAGCTCGCCGAGCAGGGCCTGACCACCGTCGGCAACTCGCCGCAGCAATTCCGCGACTACATCGCAGCCGAAACGGCGAAGTGGGCGAAGGTGATCAAGGACGCCGGCATCCAGACGACGAAGTGAACTGGAGCATTTTCTGTTCGGATGGAATCAGAACAGAAGCTCTAGATTCTTGACTTGACGCGTTTTCTTCACGCGAACCGGTATCCACATCGCTTGAAAACGCTCTAGCGCGCCGATTTGCGCAAATGCTCGACCAGCTGCTGCGCCGGCCTCGCGAGCGCCTTGAAGCTGCGGGCGCAGATCACGAGCCGCCGGTCGGCCCAGGAATCCCTGATCCTGACCACAGCGATCTTCATCGAGCGCGCGCAGCGGCGCGCGGCGACCTCCGGCATCACGGCAACCCCGATGCCGCCTGCCACCATCTGGCCGATGGCGTCGAAGTTGTTCAGCCGCGCGCGGAAGCGCAGCCGCGCGCCGAGCCTTGCGGCATGACCGCTGACGTGGGCATGCAGCGCGCTCGAGGTGATGAGGCCCACGAAGTCGCGGGTCACCACCTCGCGGAAATCGACATGGCGGCGGCTTGCGAGTTCGTCCCTCTGCGGCACCACCAGCACCAGGCGGTCCTCGCTGAAGGGGATGCGCTCGATGCCCTCGGGCAGTGCATGCTCGGCGGCAAGGCCGAGATCGGCGGCGCCGGAGGCAATGGCGCGCGCGATCTCGCCGCTCTCGCGCTCCTCGACGTCGATGGAGATGCGCGGATGCCCGGCGAGAAAGGCAGCGAGCGCCCTGGGCAGGTATTCCGAGATGCCCGACGTATTGGCGAGCAAATGCACGCTGGCGCGCGCGCCGCTGGCGAATCCGGCTAGCTCGCCGCGCAACGCATCGACATTGTGCAGGACGATGCGGGCGTGGTCGAGCAGGCTCTCGCCGGCCGAGGTCAGCTCCACGCCGCGGCGGCCGCGCTTGAGCAGCGCGACCCCGAGCGCCGCCTCCAGCCCCTTGATCCGCTCGCTGGCGGAGGCCAGCGCCAGATGCACGCGCGAAGCGCCGCCGGTGATGCTGCGGGTCTCGGCTACCGCGACGAAAAGCTGGAGATCGACCAGATCGAAACGCATGGCAAACTCCTCGTCCCTCATGGTGAGGAGCGCCACTTGGCGCGTCTCGAACCATGAGGCCACAACGGGCCCACATCCTTCGAGACGCGGCCTGACGGCCGCTCCCCGGGATGAAGGACAGCCTACGGCATGGCCGAAGGCACTCTCCGTAAGGTCCAGATTGTGCCCGATGGCACGATGGGTCAATGTGCCGCTCATGCACGACCCGCTTCTCATTCTGATCGCCGCCGCGTTCCTGCTCGCCGGATTCGTCAAGGGCGTGATCGGGCTCGGCCTGCCGACGGTGTCGATGGGGTTGCTCGCGGTGACGATGCCGCCGGGCCAGGCGATCGCGATCGTCATCGTGCCGGCGATTGTCACCAATATCTGGCAGACCTTCGGCGGACCCTACCTGCGCGACATCATGCGCCGGCTGTGGCCGCTGATGATCGGCACCGTCATCGGCATCTGGCTGAATGCGGGGCTGTTGACCGGACCCTATGCACCCTGGGGCACGGTAACCCTCGGCGCGCTGCTCGTGATCTATGCCGTCATGGGGCTGAGCAGGCTGCAGTTCAAGGTCGCCAGCCGCAACGAGAAGTGGATCGGCGGCATTGTCGGCCTCGTCACCGGCGTGGTGTCGGCCGAAACCGGCGTGCAGGTGATCCCATCCATGCCGTACATGCAGGCGATCGGCATGGAAAAGGACGAGCTGGTGCAGGCGCTAGGCGTGTTCTTCACGGTCGCCACGGTAGCTCTCGCGTTCAACATCACCGCGTCGGGGCTGCTGACCGCGGCGACTGCGCTGCCCGGCGCCGTCGCAATGGCGGCGTCCTTTGCCGGCATGTTCATCGGACAGGCGGTGCGCTCGCGGATGCATCCGGAGGAATTCCGCCGCTGGTTCCTGATCGCGCTGATCCTGCTCGGTCTCTATATCGCCAGCAATGCGCTTATCAGGATTCACGCCTAGATGCGTTATCTGGCCTCCAGCATTGCCACGCGGATGCCGAGATAGACGAACAGCCCGCCGAGCGCCCGGTTGATCCAGGCAATCGTGCCTTCCGACCGGCGGATGCGCGTGGCGGCCCTGGCGGCGAAGGCCGCGATGCCCAGGCACCACAGCGTGCCGTTGAAGATGAAGACGGCGCCGAGCAGCAGGAAGGCCAGCGTCTTGTGCGCCGAAGCGCCGTCCACGAATTGCGGCAGGAAGGCGAGGAAGAACAATGCGACCTTGGGATTGAGCACGTTGGTCAGCGCGCCCTGCCAGAATACGGCTGAGAGCGACGTGGCACCGGCCTCGACCGTGACGTCGGCCAGGGGGCGCGAGCGCGACAGCAGCATCTGCACCCCCACGAAGAGTAGATACGCCGCGCCGGCGAGTTTCAGGAGCGCAAAAGCCGTCGAGGAAGCCATCAACAGGGCCGACAACCCGATCGCGGCGCCCAGCACATGCACAAGGCAGCCGCAGCTGATGCCGATGGCGGCCGCCCCCCCGCCGCGCCATCCGAGCTGGATGCTGCGGCCGATGATGTAGGCGGTGTCCGGCCCCGGCGTGATGTTGAGCAGCAGTCCGGAAAGGACGAAGAGCCATGGTTCGTGAATGCCGAGCATGATCGCCTGTTCGCGCTTCGGACCGCCTCCGATCCGCCCCTTTCGGGGTTCCATGACAGTGGGATGACCATGGCCGGCCCGCACGCTTGCATGGGGTTTGCATGGGCGTAGGGTCGGTATCCTCTTCCGTCAGCGACAAGGTGTCTATAAGGAATTCGGCAACCGGAATGGGTGATGATTCCAGCACATCTCGAGCTTGAGGAACAATGATGCAGAGACGCCTGGCTGCCATCGTCTGCGCAGACGTCGCCGGCTACTCACGCATGATGGGGGCTGACGAGGCGGGGACGCATGCCGCGTTCAAGGCCCATCGCAGCGCAATCTACCCGATGATCCTCAATCACGGCGGCCGGACGGTCAAGAATACCGGCGACGGCTTCATGCTGGAGTTTCCGAGCGTGGTGGGCGCGATCGAAGCCGCGATCGGGATGCAGCGGCTGATGGCGGAGCGCAACGCTCAACTCCCGGCCGAGCGGGTCATGCGCTTCCGCATGGGCGTCCACATGGGCGACGTGATCGCCGACGAGGACGAAGTATTCGGGGACGATGTCAACATCGCCGTCCGCCTGGAATCAGTCTCCGCTCCCGGCGGCGTTGCAGTGTCGTCCAAGGCCTATCTTGAAGCCGGCAAGCACCTTTCCACGGCCCTGGTCAATGCCGGCAGCCACCAGCTGAAGAACATCGGCGAGTTGCTCAATGTCTGGACCTGGGAGCCCGGCAGCATCGAGGGGCCGGCTTACGACTCCAGGGCCGCACTGCCGGCCCAATACCGGACCGCCATCGTCGGCGTGCTGCCTTTCGCCAATCTCGCCGACAGCACCGACGAGTATTTCGCCGACGGCCTGACCGAAGACCTGATTCATGCGCTGTCGCTGCAGTCGTTCTACCGGGTGCTCAGTCGAAGCGCGACCTTCGCCTTCAAGGGCCAGAACCTGAGCGCGCGCCTGATCGCGCGGGAAATCGACGCAACCTATCTGATCCAGGGCTCGGTGCGGCGCGCCGGGAACAAGCTGCGCGTCACAGCCGAGCTGATTGCGCCCGAGAATGGCGCGCAGTTGTGGGCCAGCCGCTACGACCGCGACATGGGCGACCTGTTCGCGCTGCAGGACGAGCTGACCACGAGCCTTTCCGCCGCACTGGCGCCGGAAATCTTTCGCGCAGAGGCCTCGGCCCCGGCGCGCTCGGCCTCGACCGACCTCACCGCGTGGGACCGTTTTCTGCGCGGGCTGTCGCATTACTACAAGCAGACCAAGCCCGATTTCGAGGCTTCGATCGCCTTCTTCAGGGAGGCGATTGCGCTCGACCCGTCGCTGGCGATCGCGCGCGCCTATCTCGGCACGATCATGATCCAAGGCATCCAGTACGGATGGATCAACAGCACCAGCGAGCTGTGGGCGGAGGCGATCGAGCTTGCGGAAAGCAGCGTCAGGCTCGATCCGCGGTCGTCGTTTGCCTATTCGATCCTCGCGTTCGTACATGCCATGACCGGCAATCACGACGCGGCAATGGAGGCCGGCAGACGGGCGGTTGAGCTCAACCCCTACGACATGGGCGCGCGCGGCGTTTTCGGATGCTGCCATCTGGCCATCGGCGAGCACCGCCGGGCCATTGACCTGTTTTCGACCGCCGTGCAGCGCGGCAACAGCGACCCCCGCTATCAATGGGCCGCCCTGCTCGCATTCAGCCACTACCTGCTCGGACAATACGACGCGTCGCTGTCCTGGGTACGCGAGGCGCTCTATCTCAATCCCAACCACCTTCAGGTGCTCGCGGTGAGGACGGCAGCCCTTGCCCAACTCGGCAGAAACGAGGAAGCCGCCAGGGCGACGCAAACCCTGCTCGTCAACTATCCGAGCCTCACCGTCGAAAAGCATCTGCGGAACTTCCACTGGAAGCAGCTCGCCGATATCGCACATTATCGCGACGGGCTGCTGAAGGCCGGCGTGCCGTCGACCAAGCTGACGCTCGTCGACACGGGCACGAAGCGCACGGCGTGCTGAAGACGCCTGCCCTGCTTGCGGATACACACAGGCGGCGGCCGTGCATTGGTTGACAGCAGGCCTGATTTAGCCAAAATTTCCGCGCATCCAGAAGTAGTATTCGGCTCGCGGCATCGCGTCGCAGCAATCCTTTGCTTTGTCATCGAATCGTTTTTCAGTAGTCACGGCTGTTGGGGGATCAGGATCATGCAAGATCGCACCGGAACGGATTCGAACGCGCCTGGCCAGCCGATCGCCGTGTCGCCAGACAATCCCTGCCCGTTCCTGCGCGCCGTCGTCGCGGAGGGCTATGTCGGCGGCCACAACGTGCCGCTGGGCACGCTGGCCCAGACCGTGCAGGCCGCAAGCGGCAAGACAGGCTTTGCAAGAGTGAAGGCCGGCATCGAGACCCGGCTGGTCGCGCTGGTCGCCAACGGGCTCAATCCTTTCCGCCTCATCAGGAGCTGGTGGTCCGGCGCCACGCTCGACGAGCTGCGCAACGGCCCGCTCGACAAGCACGGCGTCGGCTCGCGCATCCTCGACGCCAACGCCCATGTCCACGAGGACGAGATCGAACGCCTCGCTTCCTTCGGCACGGATCGGCCGGATCCGATCGGCGGCGGCATGGAGCGCGGCCTCAACGCCGGCGAAATCGTCACCTACATGAACGCGAATTTCGAGCGCGCCAAGGGTCACCGGCGCGCCATCGACCGCAAGCTGATGGACGGCGAGTGGCCGGTGCTGCTGGATATCATGGGCAAGGGCGAAGGCACGGAGCGCTATCTCAGCGTGGCCGAGGTTCGCACGCTCTTCACCGAGCGGCGCCTGCCGGAGCGGATCAATGCGCGCCTGTCGGCGCATCCGGTGCGCAAGGGCGGAATAGTGGGCAAACTGGTCAAGGTCGCGGCTGCCATCGTTGCGCTGCTGGCGGCTTTCATCGTCGTGTTCGCCGAATTTCCCGAACTGATCCGGCCGATCCCGGTGCTCGGGCAGCTCGAGCCGCCGGCCCTGCCCAAGCGCCAGCCGCTCAAGGCGGCTTACTGGCTTGACCAGAACTGGTCGACCGAGGACCGGTTCTGGTTCCACCACGCAAGCCAGGGCACGGCGACGTTCCCGGTGCCCTATTCCTGGTTCATGGCGCTGGAGCAACCCGGCCTTCGCCTGTGGGGCCGCCCCGGCATGCTCGCCGACAGCGCCTATCTCGAACGGATGGGTTTCCTGCCGAGCCCGAAGACGGTGCGCGCCGATGAGGCAACCTTGCGCCGCTACGGATTTGCGAAGACCGGCGCGAAGACCGATCCCGCGCCGGCCGAGGTGGCCGGCCTGAAGCCACTGCCTGCCGACAACATCGATGGACTGCCGGTCGGCTTCGCGCGCATGACCGGCGTCGTCGATCCCGGCACCGGCGCCCCCGATTCGGACAAGATTGGGCTGACCTGCGCGGCCTGTCATACCGGCAGCATCCACTACAAGGGCGTCAGCGTCCGCTTCGACGGCGGTGCCTCGATGCTGGAACTTCGCAAGCTGGAAGCTGCGACCTTCCTCTCGATCTTCTACACACTCTACACCCCCGGCCGTTTCAATCGCTTCGCCACGCGCGTGCTCGGCCCCGACGCGTCCAAGGCGGACCGAACGCAGTTGAAGAAGCAGCTGTCGGGCATCAAGGACTTCCTGTTCAAGCAGGAGCAGATTCACCAGAAGACGACCAAGGCGAAGAACCAGAAGGACACCGACGAGGGATATGGCCGGCTCGATGCGCTGAACCGCATCGGCAACCAGGTCTTCTATACCGACCTCGTCATGGGCGGTCTTTCCGGAGTCGAAAACAACATCTACGCCAACGACGCTCCCGTCAGTTACCCGCCGATATGGACGGTGCCGTGGCTGTGGTGGGCGCAGTACGACGCCTCGATCGAGCAGCCCCTGATCCGCAATGCCGGCGAGGCACTCGGCGTCTCCGCGCTCGTCAACCTTTCGCCGGAGCATGCGCCGGCCAGGCTCTTCAGCTCGTCTGTCGCGCTGGAGAACCTCGTGCGCGTCGAGGCGATGCTGCGCGGCACCGATCCGTTCGGCCGCGATCCGAAGAGCTTTGCGGGACTGAAGTCGCCGCCATGGCCTTCGCATCTGTTCCCCGACGACGACGCCTGGAAGATCAAGCCCGATCGCGTCGCCAAGGGGCGCAAGCTGTACGCCGACATCTGCGCCGAGTGCCATCTCGGCCCGGTCGACGACGGGGATTTCGACACGCAATATCCCGACAAGAGCTTCTGGACTTCGAAGCGCTGGAGCCAGGATCCCAAGGGCGGCTGGGTGCTGGACGAGGTGCAGAAGAGCGTGAAGGGCATGGGCACCGACCCTGCGCAGGGCAACGTGCTGCGCGAACGGATGGTCCAGGTTCCCGGCTTCCTCAACCTGCAGCCTGCCGAGGATCTCGGCGTGCGATGGAAGTGCAAGGGGCTGCCGGCCTATTCCTCAACGGATATGCCGTTCGCCATTGCGCTCATGATCGTGGTCGACAAGGTCAGCCAGAAATGGCTGGCGGATCACGACGTCACCGACCCCAGGCGATTGTCCGAGGTCTGGGGCGAGCGCAGCAATTGCCCCAATCCGAACCAGCTGAAGGAGGCGATCTATCGCGCCCGGCCGCTGAACGGCGTGTGGGCGACAGCGCCCTATCTGCACAACGGCTCGGTGCCGTCGCTGTACTGGATGCTGACGCCGCAGTCCGAACGCCCGACCAAGTTCTGCATGGGCGCGCGCGAATTCGATCCCCGCGACGTCGGCTTCCGCGTCGAGGGCAACGAGACCTCGTGCAAGGCCGGCCAGACCATCTTCTCCATGACGGGATCGGACGGCAAGGAGATCAAGGGCAACAGCGTGCGCGGTCATTCGCTGGAGGCTGCCGCGGATGCCGACAAGAAAACCTATCCGGACGGCGTGATCGGCCGGAAGCTGACCGAGGACGAGCGCTACGACCTGATCGAGTATCTCAAGAAGCGGTAGCCGTCCGCTACTTCGCAGGGCTTGCCCGATCGACCTGCGCGTTCGTTCGGCTTTCCGGCGCGCTGCGGTCGAGGGTCACGTTTGCCAGAAGCGCCACCAGTTCGGCCTGACGGGTGCATCCGGTCTTTTGCAGAACCGCCCGCAATTGCGATCGGACAGTCGAGAGGGCGACGCTACCGTCCGATGCGATCTCGTCCAGCGTCTGGCCGGCTGCAAGACCCCGCGCCACGCGCGCCTCGGACAAGGTCAGGTCGAACAGCGACCGCATCAGTTCCGCGGGCGGCGCCGCCGGTGCCGTCACCGGGGTCGCAATCAGCAGAACGTAGCTGCCCGCGAAAATATCGTGGGCCGACCGGCGGATCGGAATGGTGTGAACGACCAGGACCGCACGGCCGTCGGCATCGCGCAGCGGAAACGAGCGCACCGCCTGGTCCGGGTCGCCGTCGAGCGCGGCAAGGCCGGCCCATAACAGCTCGTTGGCGCGGCCATCCGCCAGCGCGACGCGGTTGCGGGCGCGCCATTGCACATGGTCGCCAAGCCCTTCGATCAGATGATTGGCCTCGATCACCGTACCGTTCTGGCTGAGCAGCAACGCCGGCAGCCCCATCGAGGTCAGTGCTTCCTTGGCGCCGGTGGCGCGTTGCAGCCCCAGTCGTGCCGTCACCAATGCGCTGCGCGCGAGGTGCGGGCGAAGCTCGTTGAGGCGGTCGATGCGCTCCCTCTCGATCGGACCGCGGCTGTACTCGCGCTCGACGCTGAAGACGACACGATCGCCGGTCGGCATCTTCAACCCGGTGCCCGCCGACCAGCCGAGGCCGCGCGGGCGGAAGAAATCGCGATAGATCGGATTGTGATCGAGCTGATCCGCCGTCCAGAAATCATGCTCCGCAAAGAACCCAGGCTGCGACTGGCCGAACAGGCATACCCGGCGATCGCAGCGCGCAAACCATCCGTCCTCGACATAGGCGCGGAAGATATCGCTGAGATTTGCCGAGGCAGTCCAGTTCAGCACCCTGTCGCGGGCCGAGAACAGCAGGCCGCCGCGCGAATCCGCCAGCTCGGCCAGTTCGTCGAGCACGGCGGGCCAGAGATCCGGCAACGCGGAGCATTCATAGATGCGGTCGATCAGGTCGGGCTTCACTCAGGCACCCCTCATCACTTGAACAGCGGCGTGCCCGGCACGAAGGCATCGAATGCCGCCCAGAACTGCGCGCGGTAGCGATCCTGCTCCTGCAGGATCTCGTGCTTGGAGCCGGCGATGACGAGATGCGAGCCGGCGCGCAGATGGTAGGCGAATTCCTCGATCGCCGAGGTCGACACGATGGTGTCGTTGCTTGCCGCCAGCATCAGGATCGGCTGGCGGATATCGGAAGGATAACTCATGCCGCGAAACGCGTGCATTGCCGTGAAGGCGGCATCGGCCCAGGCAATGGTGGGCGAGGCAAGCCCGAGCGTCGGGTCTTCCTCGATGATCGCGGCGTTGCGGGCATAGCGCACGGGATCGCTGGTCAGGGGATTGTTGACGAAGGATTCCGCGCCGGTGAGCTGGTCGCTGCCGCCGGGCACGTAACGCCCGCCCTGCCCGGCCCAGCGCATGGTCTTCACCAGCATGCGCACCGGCAGCGAGGTCGCCCTGCCCGGCAGGTCGATCATCGGCGCCGACAGCACCATGCGGTCGAACCAGCGCTTGCCCGCGTGCGCAATCCGCAGCATCACCGCACCGCCCATGGAATGGGCCAGCGCGAAGTAGGGCGGCGGACAGTCCGGCAGCACCACCTGCTGCACGAAGGTCTCGACGTCGAGCTCGAAGTCGGAGAAGTCGCGGACATAGCCCTTGCGCGGATCACGCAGCCGCCGCGAGGAATGCCCCTGCCCGCGCCAGTCGATCATGGCGACCGCAAAGCCCCGCTCGCGCAGATCGCGCACGGTCTCGAAATATTTCTCGATCTGCTCGCTGCGGCCGGTGAACACGCAGACCGTGCCCTTGCGCCCCGCAGGCGGCGCCCAGCGCGCAAAGCGCAGCTCTGCCCCGTCGGGGGTCTTGATCGTGCCCGAGACGACGTCCTCCGGAACCGGGTTGGAAGGGATCGAGACGAGCGTCATGGGGCAAACCGCGATAGGTGGGAAAGGCTGGAAATCAAGGGGTTTGGCGGTCCGAAAGCGGTGAAGTACCGCCCTCTTGAACGCCGCGGAACAGCCTCCATATCACCTTCGTGCAGGCCGCTACCAGTGTCTCGGGAAACCGAGGCGCCAGGCTGCACAGGACAACAGCCCGGCCCGATGGCGGGCGGGTAACTGCAACAGTCGCTCAATGGAGGACTATCCATGCGTACCTACGACCTCACCCCGTTTTATCGTTCCACCGTCGGCTTCGACCGCCTCTTCAACCTGCTCGACCAGGTGACCTCGGACGGCAGCCCCGGTTATCCCCCCTACAATATCGAGCGCACCGGCGAGAACACCTACCGCATCTCGGTAGCGGTCTCCGGCTTCGCGCAGAGCGAGCTCTCCATCGTCGCGAAGGAAAACACGCTGACGATCAAGGGCGAGAAGGTCGCCAACGAGAACGGCAAGGACAAGTCCGAACTGCTGTATCGCGGCATTGCCGCGCGCGCCTTCGAACGCGTCTTCCAGCTCGCCGACTTCGTCCAGGTGAAGAACGCTTCGCTGGAGAACGGCCTGCTCCACGTCGATCTCGTCCGCGAGATCCCCGAGGCCAACAAGCCGCGCAACATTCCGATCGCGTCCGGTGAGAATGCCCCGCAGGTCGTCGACGGCTCGGCCGCCAAAGTAGCCGCCTGACGACAGTCGGATTTCGCAGAGCATCCCGAAACAGAATCCGCCGCCCTTGGGGCGGCGGATTTTTCTTTTACGGTAGGCCGCGTTTCCGGCAGTTCAGTTGCGGTTGTCGAAGGCGATGCCCCTTTGCACTTCGGCGATCGCCGCGTTCACGAGGTCGATGGCCTTGACGCGATGCCCGCCCTTGTCGGGGGTAGCGGTCTGGAGCTGCGCGCGGGCATTCTGCAGGCTTGCCAGCGCAGCGCGCATGTGCGGCTGGTTCTCGGCGTTGGCTGCCGTGGCGAGGGACAGGGTGGCGGTGGCGGTCAATACAGCGGCGAGAACGGACTGGCGTGCAATCATTTCAGTTTCCCTGGGGTTGGTGATGCGGCAAATGCCGCCGGCGGAACCTACCCGATGGAACCGGGCAGAAGAAGCCGGCGCTCTCCCGGCCGGCGTTCAGCCGCCAGGGCCGCAAAGCCTGCGGACATGGCGGCTGGTGCCGCAATCGTTTGGTCGGCCCGCGATTATTCCAGACCCTGCGCCTTCGGCATTTCCTGCGTCGGCAGGATCGCGGGCGCAGGCTTGGCCTGGACCTGACCGATCGTGCCGGTCGTGGCCGGCGCGGTGTCGGCGGGCTTCACCTGGCTGACAGCGGCCTGCTGTGTCGTCGGCTCGGCAGCCGGCTTTGCGGCGGTCTCCGCGGGCTTTGCCGGTTCGGCCGCCGGTTTCGCCGCAAGCGGGCTCGGCTTCGGCACCGGCACGCTGCGGCTGGCGACATGCGGCGCCGGGCCCGGCGGGCGCTGGCTGCTGCGAATGGCGGCGCTCGGCGGCAACGGGCCGGGCGGGCCATAGGACGAGTTCCACGCCCCCTCGTAAGGCGCGCCCTGATGCCAGGCCGGCAGGAAGCGCAGGATGCGGCCCGAACGGGCGTCGATCACGAGCCGGCCGTCCTCGCCGCCGCGGTCGATGACCGCGATGGTGTAGATGAAGCCGCGCTGCCGCGGGATGCCGAGTGGCGAAAATCCGGCCTCGCGGATGATGTTGTAGACCTCATGCGGCGGCACCAGAGCTGCCGGGACATAGCCCGGCGCATAACCGGGGCCGTAGCCGCCATAGCCATAGCGCGGCGGCGGAACCTCCGCCGGAGGCGGCGCGTAATACGGCCCGCCGCGATAGGGCCCGTCGACATAGGGGCCGCTGAAATCCGAGACCCTGCTGGGGCCCATCACTTGCGCGCTGGCGCCGGTTGCGCTCAGCACCAGCCCTGCCGCCAGCACCCACCCTGTGAACAACTTCATCGCCGAATGCTCCTGTGACGCCCCGGAGCGTTTTTCGCTCTCTAGCCGCCCGCAGATTTCCCGGCGATTCCGGCGGTCCTTGGGCAGGATCGCGGCAGCCAAACCATGAATCCGGGATTACCCGGCTATCCCCATCGGCCTGCAGGGATCAGCCATGCAGCCGGGGACTTCCGCACGCTTGTGTGATAGAGAAAAATTTGGCATGTTGTGATTTAGGGCAGTATCCCTGTCCCAATTGCGGTGCTTTCCCGGCACGGGGATTGCAACGAAAAATCGGCCCTTCGGAGGCCGGTAAGGTACAGGCAAGGCGCGTTCGCCGGGGACGATGAGCGCCCAAGCCTGAATTTAATACATTGCGGCTCGCAGCGGACGAGCGGTGGCCCGGTGGGTACCGCAACGCCCAAGGTGCGCCGATGACGGTGAGGTTCTCACGAGCCGGATCGAGAAGGACTGAGGAAATGAGCGGGTCGGAGTTCGAGCGCGAAGACATCATCCACGGTGCGATGTCGGCGGTCCCGGATTCGAAACCGGCCGACGGCTTGCAGGAAGGCACTCTGCGCGAGCACAGCTGGCGCCCGCCGGCCGAGGGCCTCTACGACCTCAGCCTCGAAAAGGATTCCTGCGGCGTCGGCTTCATCGCCAACATCAAGGGCAAGCGGTCGCACCAGATCGTGTCCGACGCGCTCTCCATTCTTTGCAACCTCGAGCACCGCGGCGCCGTCGGCGCCGATCCGCGCGCCGGCGACGGCGCGGGCATCCTGGTGCAGATTCCGCACGCCTTCTTCGCGCGCAAGGCCGCCGAGATCGGCTTCCAGCTGCCGGAGCCGGGCCAGTATGCGATCGGCGCGCTGTTCATGCCGAAGGACACGGCGTGGCGCAAGGTGATCAAGAGCATCATCGCCGACCAGATCCGCGACGAGGGCTTCCAGCTGCTCGGCTGGCGCGACGTGCCCAGCGACAACTCCTCGCTCGGCGTCACCGTGAAGCCGACCGAGCCCTATCACATGCAGGTCTTCATCGGCCGCAACGGCGTCGGCAAGACCGAGGACGATTTCGAGCGCCGGCTCTACATCCTGCGCAAGTCGATCTCGCAGGCGATCTACCAGCGGCGCGACCGCGGGCTCGCCGGCTACTATCCGGTGTCGATGTCCTGCCGCACGGTGATCTACAAGGGCATGTTCCTCGCCGACCAACTCGGCAAGTACTATCCCGACCTGCATGAGAAGGATTTCGAGAGCGCACTGGCGCTGGTGCATCAGCGCTTCTCGACCAACACCTTCCCGACCTGGTCGCTGGCGCATCCCTACCGGATGATCGCCCACAACGGCGAGATCAACACGCTGCGCGGCAACGTCAACTGGATGGCGGCCCGCCAGGCGTCGGTGCATTCCGAGCTGTTCGGCAAGGACATCAGCCGGCTGTGGCCGATTTCCTATGAAGGACAGTCGGACACCGCCTGCTTCGACAATGCGCTCGAATTCCTGGTGCAGGGTGGCTACTCGCTGCCGCACGCGGTCATGATGATGATTCCGGAAGCGTGGGCCGGCAATCCGCTGATGGATGAGCAGCGCCGCGCCTTCTACGAATATCACGCCGCCCTGATGGAGCCGTGGGACGGCCCGGCCGCGATCGCCTTCACCGACGGCCGCCAGATCGGCGCGACCCTCGACCGCAACGGACTGCGCCCGGCGCGCTATCTCGTCACCAGCGACGACCGCATCGTGATGGCGTCCGAGATGGGCGTGCTGAAGATTCCGGAGGAGCAGATCGTCACCAAGTGGCGGCTGCAGCCCGGCAAGATGCTGCTCGTCGACCTCGAGCAGGGCCGCCTCATTCCCGACGACGAGATCAAGGCGGAGCTCGCCAAGAGCCATCCCTACAGCGACTGGCTGCATCGCACCCAGATCGTGCTGGAGGAGCTTCCGGCGACGCCGAACAAGAGCGTGCGCTCCAATCTGCCGCTGCTCGACCGGCAGCAGGCGTTCGGCTATTCGCAGGAAGACATCACCATCCTGATGACGCCGATGGCCTCCACCGGCGAGGAGGCGACGGGCTCGATGGGCAACGACACGCCGATCTCGGCGCTGTCGGACAGGCCGAAGCAGCTCTTCACCTACTTCAAGCAGAACTTCGCGCAGGTGACGAACCCGCCGATCGACCCGATCCGCGAGGAACTCGTCATGAGCCTCGTCTCGATCATCGGGCCGCGGCCGAACCTGTTCGACCTGCAGGGCATGGCCTCGACCAAGCGCCTCGAAGTGCGCCAGCCGATCCTGACCGACGCGGACCTGGAGAAGATCCGTTCGATCTCGGAAGTCGGCGACGGTCATTTCAAGTCGCGCACGCTCGACACCACCTTCCACGCGGGCTTCGGTGCTGCGGGCATGGAGCAGGTGCTGGACGAGCTTTGTGCGCGCGCCGAGGGCGCGGTGCGCGAGGGCGTCAACATCATCATTCTGTCCGACCGCATGGCCGGCACCGACCGGATTCCGATCCCGTCGCTGCTCGCCTGCGCGGCCGTGCACCATCACCTGATCCGCACCGGCTTGCGCACGTCGGTCGGCATCGTCGTCGAATCCGGCGAGCCGCGCGAGGTGCATCACTTCGCCTGTCTCGCCGGCTACGGCGCTGAGGCAATCAACCCTTACCTGGCGTTCGAAACCATCATCGCGATGAAGGAGAAGCTGCCGGGCTCGCTCGACGACTACGAGATCGTCAAGCGCTACATCAAGTCGATCGGCAAGGGCCTGCTGAAGGTGATGTCCAAGATGGGCATCTCGACCTACCAGTCCTATTGCGGCGCGCAGATCTTCGACGCCGTCGGCCTGAAGGCAGACTTCATCGCCAAGTATTTCGCCGGCACGCATACCCGCATCGAGGGCGTGGGCCTGAACGAGATCGCCGAGGAAACCGTGCGACGCCATGCCGACGCGTTCGGCGAGGCGCAGGTCTACAAGGGCGCGCTCGACGTCGGCGGCGAGTATGCCTACCGCACCCGCGGCGAGGATCACGCCTGGACGGCCGAGTCCGTCTCGGCGCTGCAGCACGCCGTGCGCGGCAATTCGCAGGAGCGCTACCGCGCCTTTGCAAAGATCCTCAACGAGCAGTCCGAGCGGCTGGTGACGCTGCGCGGCCTGTTCCGCATCAAGACCGCCGACGAAGACAAGCGGAAGCCCGTCCCCCTCGACCAGGTCGAACCGGCCAAGGAGATCGTCAAGCGCTTCGCCACCGGTGCGATGAGCTTCGGCTCGATCTCGCGCGAGGCGCACACCACGCTCGCGATCGCCATGAACCGGATCGGCGGCAAGTCCAACACCGGCGAAGGCGGCGAGGAAGCCGACCGCTTCAAGCCGATGGCCAACGGCGATTCCATGCGCTCGGCGATCAAGCAGGTCGCCTCGGGCCGTTTCGGCGTGACGACGGAGTACCTCGTCAACTCCGACATGATGCAGATCAAGATGGCGCAGGGCGCCAAGCCCGGCGAAGGCGGCCAGTTGCCCGGCCACAAGGTCGACGCGACCATCGCCCGCGTGCGCCATTCGACGCCCGGCGTCGGCCTGATCTCGCCGCCGCCGCATCATGACATCTATTCGATCGAAGACCTCGCGCAGCTGATCTACGACCTGAAGAACGTCAACCCCGAGGGCGACGTTTCGGTGAAGCTCGTCTCGGAAGTCGGTGTCGGCACGGTCGCCGCCGGCGTTGCCAAGGCGCGCGCCGACCATGTGACCATCGCGGGCTTCGAGGGCGGCACCGGCGCCTCCCCCCTCACCTCGATCAAGCATGCCGGCTCGCCCTGGGAGATCGGCCTTGCCGAAACGCACCAGACGCTGGTGCGTGAGCGGCTGCGCAGCCGCATCTCGGTGCAGGTCGACGGCGGTTTCCGCACCGGCCGCGACGTCGTGGTCGGCGCGCTGCTCGGCGCCGACGAGTTCGGCTTCGCCACCGCGCCGCTGATTGCGGCCGGCTGCATCATGATGCGCAAGTGCCATCTCAACACCTGCCCCGTCGGCGTCGCCACGCAGGACCCGGTTCTGCGCAAGCGCTTCACCGGCCAGCCCGAGCATGTGATCAACTACTTCTTCTTCGTCGCCGAGGAAGTGCGCGAGATCATGGCGTCGCTCGGCTTCAAGAAGTTCAACGACATGGTCGGCCAGACCCAGATGCTCGACCAGACGTCGCTGGTCGCACACTGGAAGGCCAAGGGCCTCGACTTCTCAAAACTCTTCGTTCGCCAGAAGGAGGAGAAGGGCCAGAAGATCTACCGCTCCGAGCCGCAGAACCACCATCTGGAGGCCGTGCTCGACCGCCGCCTGATCGAGAAGGCGAAGGCCGCACTCGACCGCGGCGCGCCTGTGAAGATCGAGGAAGAGATCAACAACACCGACCGTAGCGCGGGCGCGATGCTCTCGGGCGCGGTTGCGAAGATCTACGGCCATGCCGGCCTGCCGCTGGACACCATCCATGTCGGCTTCAAGGGCACCGCGGGCCAGGCGTTCGGCGCGTGGCTGGCGCAGGGCGTCACCTTCGAGCTGGAAGGCGAAGGCAACGACTATGTCGGCAAGGGCCTGTCGGGCGGCCGCATCATCGTCAAGCCACCGCGCAACGGCGGCATCGTGCCGGAAGAGAGCATCATCGTCGGCAACACCGTGATGTACGGCGCGATCGAGGGCGAATGCTACTTCCGCGGCATCGCCGGCGAGCGTTTTGCCGTCCGCAACTCCGGCGCCGTCGCGGTCGTCGAGGGCGCGGGCGACCACTGCTGCGAATACATGACCGGCGGCATCGTCGTGGTGCTGGGCAAGACCGGGCGCAACTTCGCGGCCGGCATGTCGGGCGGCGTCGCCTATGTGCTGGACGAGGCCGGCGACTTCGAGAAGCTGTGCAATCTCGCGATGGTCGAGCTGGAGCCGGTGCTGTCGGAAGAGATGATCAACGCCGGCACCTACAATCACTCCGGCGATCTCGAGGCGCATGGTCGCGTCGACGTGTTCGCCAACCTGCTCGAGTCGGATGTCGAGCGGCTGCACGTGCTGATCACCCGTCACGCCAAACTGACGGGCTCGAAACGCGCCGCCGAGATCCTTGGCGATTGGAAGGCGTGGCTGCCCAAGTTCCGCAAGGTGATGCCGGTGGAGTACCGCCGCGCGCTGCGCGAATTGAAGGCCAAGTCCGACGCCGAGCCGAAGATCGCGATCGGGGCCTAATCAGTTATCCTCATGGTGAGGAGGCGCGTAGCGCCGTCTCGAACCATGAGGCCACCGAACGGGCCTTCATCCTTCGAGACGCGCCGCAAGCGGCGCTCCTCAGGATGAGGGTCTAGGAGTAACAACTTCGAGATCCCGGGTCTGCGCCTGACGGCGCATCCCGGGACAAGGGGCGTCAGGGTTAAATGGGCAAGATCACTGGTTTCCTCGAGATCGAGCGGCACGACCGCAAGTACGCGCCGGTCGCCGAGCGTCTGAAGAACTACAACGAGTTCGTCCTCCCGCTGTCCGAGAAGGACACGCGCGACCAGGCCGCGCGCTGCATGAATTGCGGCATCCCCTATTGCCACGGCACCGGCTCGGTGGCGCCGGGCACGCCGGGCTGCCCGGTCAACAACCAGATCCCCGACTTCAATGACCTCGTCTATCAGGGCAACTGGGAAGAAGCCTCGCGCAACCTGCACTCGACCAACAATTTCCCGGAGTTCACCGGCCGCATCTGCCCTGCGCCGTGCGAGGCTTCCTGCACGCTCAACATCGACGACAACCCGGTCACCATCAAGACCATCGAATGCGCCATTGTCGACCGCGCCTGGGAGAACGGCTGGCTGAAGCCGGAACTAGCCAGCGAGAAGACCGGCAAGAAGGTCGCGGTGATCGGCTCCGGCCCCGCGGGCCTTGCCTGTGCGCAGCAGCTCGCGCGCGCCGGGCATGACGTGCATGTCTACGAGAAGCACAAGAAGGCCGGCGGATTGCTCCGCTACGGCATTCCCGACTTCAAGATGGAAAAGCACATCATCGACCGCCGCGTAGCCCAAATGGAGGCCGAGGGCGTCACGTTCCATTACGGCGCCTTCGTCGGCGCCAATGGCAGCGTCGATCCGAAGAAGCTGGTCGAGGAACATGACGCGGTCGCGCTGACCGGCGGCGCCGAAGCCGGCCGCGACCTCGCGATCCCCGGCCGTGAGCTTGCCGGCATCCATTTCGCGATGGATTTCCTGCCGCAGCAGAACCGCCGTGTCTCCCACGAGCCGCTGAACGGCGCGGCCGACATCCTGGCCGCCGGCAAGCATGTCGTCGTGATCGGCGGCGGCGACACCGGCAGCGACTGCATCGGCACCTCGTTCCGGCAGGGCGCGAAATCCGTGACCCAGCTCGAGATCATGCCGGCTCCGCCCGAGCATGAGAACAAGGCGCTGACCTGGCCGAACTGGCCCTTGAAGATGCGCACGTCTTCGAGCCAGGCCGAAGGCGCGGCCCGCGAATTCGCCGTGCTGACGCAGAAATTTTCAGGCAGCGACGGCAAGGTGAAGAAGCTGCACTGCGTCAAGGTGGACGAAAAGTTCAAGCCGCTTTCCGGCACCGAGTTCGAGCTCGACGCCGACCTCGTGCTGCTCGCGATGGGCTTCGTCCATCCCGTGCACGAAGGCATGCTGAAGTCGCTCGGCGTCGACCTCGACCAGCGCGGCAACGTCCGCGCCAATTTCAGCGACTACCAGACCTCGCTGCCGAAGGTGTTTTCGGCAGGCGACATGCGCCGCGGCCAGTCGCTGGTGGTCTGGGCCATCCGCGAAGGCCGCCTCTGCGCAAGGTCGATCGACACGTTCCTGATGGGAAAGACGGACCTGCCGCGGTAGGCGGTCCACACTGCTGTTGAATTCGTCATGCCCGGGCTTGTCCCGGGCATCCACGTCTTGGGGCAAGTGAAGTAAGACAAGACGTTGACAGCTTATCAACTTGCATCTGAGCCACCGTCGAGAAACTTTTGCGCGGAACCCTCAACAAATTGATTTGGTTTCCAACCTTTCTTAATCTTCGACAGCAAGAATTCATCACTCGCCCCAACTAGCATGTCAGAGCCCATCCCAAGTGCAGTAGAGGCAACCGTTGCCAACCCCATTGAGCCAATCTGAGCATCTATCACAGCACCAAGCCCTGCGAATACGACCAACTTGCCCGCCTTCACGGGCAACCTTTGCATCCATCCCGCTTTTTCAAACAACGACCGATGAAACTCTTGGATGAGCACGCTTTCGTTGTGCTGACTGATTAGCCAAGTCTTAAAGCGCCTAGTGTCTTCGAGGCGCAGGAATGCCACTAAATCATCAATCGTCCTTTCACCACTGTTTATCGCTTCGCGGAATGTTCTCCCCTCAAATTCGACCTCATGAAAGATTCGGATATCCTTTGAAGACTTATCCGTCCGCTCTAGAAGGCTCTTAGTCTTCTCCTTGAGCATAGCGGCGTTTCCAGGCCCGAGCCAAATA
Source organism: Bradyrhizobium sp. (assembly GCF_016219575.1). Classification (GTDB taxonomy): domain Bacteria; phylum Pseudomonadota; class Alphaproteobacteria; order Rhizobiales; family Xanthobacteraceae; genus Bradyrhizobium. The sequence goes on from NZ_JACRMG010000012.1 coordinate 124,259, forward strand.
TCAGTGCTTGTGTTAGCACTAAAATTAAGCTCCTTCCTTACGGATACGATGTGGGCCAGCAGGTAACTGTCAGTTACGCTGGAATGCTCCGGTGAAATTCTCCGATGATAGAATTTGTTGATCTCCTCAAAATCTAGGCCGGACACGAATACAAATCCCTTTCCGGTGTCCGCCACATCCACTGCAAATAACTTTGGAATTTCATATTCAGGAACCATGACTCGCAACCAAGCAGCGCAAGCTCTTGTCATGTAGTCAGTGTCTAGCACGTCCTTTCTCGTTGCAACGAGGATATCCTCCATGGCCCTTGATATGGAGACACGGCCCGCAATATCTCTTGCAAATCGTCGCGTTTCGCTGCTCTTTCCGAATTCTCGCTCAAACATCTCTTCAATTTCATCAAGCGGCTGCCTTATCTTCCTGCCATCAACGGTTGCAGCCAGAGATATCAGCCCGAAATCGTGCGTTCGGAACGGCGCACTAATTGTATGGACAGCGTAATTGCTTTGTTCGAACGCGATCGCGAGATTGCCCGCATCAATGAGTTCGATAAGATTTTCATGACCAAATGACTTCGCAATAATTTGCAAGCCGCCCCGAGAAACAACAACGTGTACCTGTCCGTAGTAGATCAATGCTTCCGCAATGGTCCCCTTATCAACATTGTCTGCGGTTATTGTTACACCCTCAAACATATGGCACCTGATCTAGATGTTGGCGAGACTCGTGCCGCTGAGGCGACGCCCCTTCAATTCTACCCTACCTTGCTGGCGACGATTCGAGGTAAGTAGGGTTGAAAGGAACGTAGGATGTGAATTGCGAGGATCAAGCCCGGCCATGAGCGAGCGCGTCAATTCTGCACCCTGACTCCCAGCATCACCACCGTCGAATTCGTGCTCGCGCCCGGCACATTCGACTCCAGCCAGTCCCTTCGCAGCGTGCCCTTGACCCAGATGTTGCGGTTCATCTTGTAGATCAGGTCGCCCGAGACCGAGTAGGTCTGGTCCTTGCGGATGTTGCCCTGGTAGTCGAGCGTGCCGTAGCTGAACTTGCCGATGCCGGTCAGCCAGCGGCGGAAGTCGTGATCGACCTCGAAGGTGTGGGTGCGGACCAAAATGCCGGCGGTGCCGGGCAGCGTGGTCTCGACCAGCTGCGTGTCCGAGAAATACTTGGCCGTCGTCAGCGGGGTCGCGGTCCACACCAGCGAGGCCGTGGTGAGCAGGCCCTGCAGCTTCGGCAGGCGCGCGTCGACATAGGTGCGCTCGGCCCAGCCGACCGCGATCTCGCCGGTCAGGAGCCGCGAGAACTCGAACGAGGTGCCGGCCTTGACGTAGCCGCCATTGGAGTTGCGGGCATAGCCGTTGCGATCGAGATAGAGGTCGTGCACGCGGCTGTCGCCCTGAACCTCGCCGAACGGCTTCAGGCCCGGCATCACCTCGTAGGAGACGCGGCCGATGCCGCCATATTGGGTGAAGTTGCGGTCGTCATTGCTGGTCTTGGTGCCGTCGGTGAGCTTCGACCACTGATAGTCGGTGCGGTCCACCGTGGCGCCGCCGGAGACCTGCAGGCGGTTGAAATTCTGGTCGAAGCCGAAGGTGGCGCCGACGGTGGAATAAAGCGGGTAGCGCTCGAGGCCCGCCTGCACGTTCGGGCTGCCGGGATTGTCGGTGGCGACGAGCAGGCGCCCCTGCGCGGTCAGCCGCGTATCGCGCGACACGTCGAGGCGGCCGTCGATGTGGCCGTTGAAGGCCGGCCGCGAGATGTCGATCGGCGCCGACAGCGGCGTGCCGTCGGCGTTCGGCATGAGGTTGTTGCCGTAGCCGGTGAAGGAGCCGCGCAGGTCGGCGACGACGGCGTGGCGCTCCCAGTCGGACACCGCGAGAAATTCCGGCGCGATGACGTAGAACGGCGAGCCCTGCGGCACGCCGAGGCGGCCCGGGTTGGTGTCGTAGCCGGCCGAGAGTTCGACCGCGCCCTTCAGGAGAAAACTGCCGGCGTAATCGCCGACGGCGCCGAACGGATCGTCGTCGACCTTCAGCCGCTTGCGCACCGGCTGGCCCGCGACCGTGCCGGCCATCGCCGGCGGCAAGGGAGTCTTGTTGGCCTTGTCCGACGGCGGCGGCGCGATGCGCACGCGGCCGCTCACGACAGGCGCGACCAGCGGCGGCGGCTGGCTGCCGGGGCCGACCGGCGGCTTTGGCTTGGCCTGGCCGGGATAATATTTCGACTTCTGGCGCTTGCGGTTCAGCGAGTCGTAGCCGGAGTCCGATGCGCCATTGGCGGCGGGCAGGCCGTATTTCGGAATCTGGCCGATGCGCGAAGGCGCCGGCTTGTCGGCGTTGGGCAGCCGCGGATCGGCGGACGGATCGGGCAAGCCCTCACCGGCGCGGTCCGGCGCGGTCCGGCGCAACGGCGAGTCGTCTGGCGAGACGAAGCCGCCGCGCACCGGGCGCAGCATGTCCGGCGTCAGCGTCTGGGCCTCAGCGAGCGCTGGAAACAGCGCGGTCAGGGCAAGGCATGGCAATAGCGCGCGAAAGCTGCTCCCGCGCCTGTTCCGGCCCCTTGCTGGACCCGACCCCACGATGAAAATACTCCAACGAAATCATTTACTTGCCCGACGCGCTCGCGAGGCGGCGAAAACGTCGTTAATGGAGTTAAAACAATTATGGTTAATGGGCCGTTGAGGATCGGCGCGCGCGTCGCCCTCCCCGCCCCAAGCGTGCTAAGAACCCGGCATGGCCAATCCGAAATCGCTGATGCAGGACGCATCCCCCGACGCCGTGCAATCGGCGCTCCGCACCCTCGATGCCGGCACCAGCGGCATTGCGGCGCTGGCCGCCGCGCTGCGCGGTCCGCTGGGGACGCCGTTTGCGGAAGCCGTCGAACTGATCCGGCAGGCCAGGGGACGCGTCATCGTCACCGGGCTCGGCAAATCAGGCCATATCGGCCGCAAGGTCGCGGCAACGCTGGCCTCGACCGGCACACCCGCCTTTTTCGTGCACGCCGCCGAAGCAAGCCACGGCGACCTCGGCATGATCACACCCGATGACGTGATCGTGGCGCTGTCATGGTCCGGCGAGCAGCCGGAGATGAAGAACCTCGTCAACTACTCGGCGCGCTTTGCGATTCCCATGATCGCGGTGACCTCGAACGCGGAATCCTCGCTGGGATCGGCCGCCGGAATCGTGCTGGAGCTGCCGAAGGTGCGCGAGGCCTGCCCGCACAACCTGGCGCCGACGACGTCCACCCTGATGCAGGCCGCGATCGGCGATGCGCTGGCGATTGCGCTGCTGGAAGGCCGCGGCTTCACGGCGCTGGAGTTCGCGAGCTTCCACCCCGGCGGCAAGCTCGGGGCAATGCTCAAGCACACCCGCGACCTCATGCATACCGGCGAGGCCGTACCGCTGAAGCCGCTGGGCACGAAAATGTCCGAAGCGGTGGCCGAAATCTCGGCCAAGGGGTTTGGCTGTGTCGCGATCGTCGACGCGCGCGGCCATGTCGCGGGCATCATCACCGACGGCGATCTGCGCCGGCACATGGGCCCCGGCCTGATGGATGCGCTGGTCGACGACATCATGACCAGGAACCCGAAGACCATCGCCAGCAATTCGCTGGCCGGCGAAGCATTGAAGCTGATGTCGTCCAAGATCTCGACGCTGATCGTCACCGATGCCGACAAGCCGGTCGGCATCATCCACCTGCACGATCTCTTGCGCGCGGGCGTGGCGTAGGTCATAGCCGTAGGGTGGGTTAGCGAAGCGTAACCCACCATCCTTGGGCGGTGGGTTACGCCTTCCACTTCGCTCGTTGAAGCTTCGGTAAGCGTGGCTCGGCTAACCCACCCTACGATTCCATCATGACGGAAACCGCGCCGCATTCGGCTCCAGCGGCAGCGCCAGGCCGTTGGCGAGATACGAGACCGTGCGATAGAATCCGCAGAGCTGAATGATCTCCAGGATCTTCGCCTCGTCGTAGTGAGCCTTCAACCCGGCGAATTCGGCCTCGCTCAGGGTCGAGCGGTGGTGCAAGGCGTCGACTGCGGCCAACATCGCTTTCTCGGCTTCCGACCAGCACGGCGCGTCGGCCCCGCCGTGCACGGTGGCGCGGACCTGCTCCTCGCTGAGATGCGCGGCCTCTGCAAAAGCGGTGACATGCACGCCCCATTCATACTCGCAACGGTTCAGCGCACAGGTGCGGTCGATGACGATCTCGCGCTCCCTCATGCTCAGCGGCCCACGGTCCAGCAGGCTGCCGCCGCGGAACTTCTCCCAGGCCCGCTCCTGGCCGGCCATGACGCGGAACAGCACCAGCGGCGGCGCGCCACGCATGATGCGGTCGAACTGCTCCTGAATTTCCGGTGCATAAGGCGGCGACAGCGGCGCGATACGTGACATGAGGGACTCCCTTTACTACAAATATTGTAGCAATGCTACATTATCTGTAGCAAGCCACAAGGAAGCATCGTCATGCCTGCCATGAAAAAGGACGTCGTCCGGGGCTCCCGCAGCGGCCGCCCGATCATGGCGCTGCTGGACCTGCTGGGCCGGCGCTGGACGCTGCGCATCGTCTGGGAACTGCGCGAGGACCGCCGGCTTACCTCGCGGGCGCTGCGCACCGCCTGCGACGAGGCCTCGCCCACGATCATGCAGGCGCGGCTGTCGGAGTTGCGCGAGGCGGGCTTTGTCGCGCTGGTGCAAGGCGATGGTTATCACCTCACCCCGCTGGGAAAGGAACTGTCCGAGAATTTCCAGGCGCTAAGCCGCTTTGCCGAGCGTTGGGCGAAATGGAACTGAGCGTCGGGGAATCGAGCCAAGCGCTCCGTGTCCCTTCTCCCCTTGTGGGCCTGTTGCGTAATTCGGCGATTGTGATTCTCTGAGACGTGGCCTTGGGAGATCGCGATGGCAGTGAAGCAGACCGGACAACCGAGCTTTATGGAAGTGCTATTGCCGAAGGGGGCGGGGGCCAA
>NZ_JACRMG010000019.1 GCF_016219575.1 Bradyrhizobium sp.
GGGCGCCGGTGCCGAGCAGGTTGCCCGCGGTGGCGCCGTTGATGGTGACGCTCACGCTGGACTTGGCGGAGTAGCCGACGGTGGCCTGCAGCGCCTGGGTGGCGACCGACTTGGCGCTGTCGACCAGCTTCTGCAGCGAGGTGATGCCGGTGTTGGCGGCCTGCAGGACCTGCACGCCGTTGCCGATGCCATCCAGCAGGTTGTTGATGTCGCTGGCGCGGTTATCGAGTGAGGCGGCGGTGAAATAGTTGGTGGGATTGTCGAGAGCCGTGTTGACCTTCTTGCCGGTCGACAGGCGGTTCTGGGTGGTTGCGAGCAGGTCGGCGGTGGACTGCAGTGAGAGGAGGTTCTGACGAACTGACGCCGAGAGGACGATACCGGACATTTTCATACCTTTCTGGTCTGAAACAACAGGAACAAGCGAGAACCCGACCTTTCGATCGAGCGACGCCCCACTCTGAAACCAAGGTTCTAAGAAAACATGAATTTTGCGGATGACGCTGACCCGAGAGGGGTTAAGGCGACATTTACTGTAACGAGCCGGGTCTCTCCGAAGTTCTACGGAGGAACCCGGTAAAATCGGCCGTCAAACCGCCATTCGCAGTCCCGGCCGTTCACGATTGGTTAACCATGATCGGAAAGGATTACTGCCGTATCGGCCGCAGTCCGCGCCGTCGCGCGCCGGAAGCCGACATTTCTCACGCGAAAAACGCGGCAAAGGAGAATCAGGCATGGCCTTGAAAGTCGAACTGAAGCCACACGAACGAATCATCATCGGTGCCTGTGTCGTCACCAACAGCGATCAGCGCGCGCGCCTCCTGATCGACGGCGACCGGATTCCGATCCTGCGCGAGAAGGACATTCTCACGCCCGACACCGCCAACACGCCGGCCAAGCTGGTCTATCTTGCGGTTCAGCTCATGTACCTGTCGCCGGACCCGATGGCGCATCACCCGACCTATTTCAGCCTGGTGCGCGATATCATCTCCGCGATGCCCAGCGCCTGGCCCTTCATCGAAGGCATCAACAACCACATCCTCAATGGCGATCTCTATCATGCGCTGAAGGAAGCGAAGAAGCTGATCGCGCACGAAGAGCAACTGCTCGAGAGCGCGCGCAACCTGCAGGGCCAGGATGCCGCGACCGAACGCAAGTCCGCGTAGACCTCCGCAACCCCGCGAAACGAAAAGGCCCGCTCCGCGCGGGCCTTTTTGTTGGCGGGTGATTTCCCGGGAAGCTATCCGATCGGCAGGTACTTGGTCAGCGACGTCTGGTACAGCAGCGACGTGGTCTGATACGACGCCTGCAGAGCGGTCTGCAGTGCGAGGATTTTGGTTGCGACCTCGTCCTGGTTGATGCCTTCGATGGAGTCCAGCATCGTCTGCGCCATGCCCTTGAGCTGGGTCTGTCGATCGGTTGCGGACTTGACGGCGCTCTGCACACCGGCGAATTCGGCCTGCATGTCCTGGATCGACTGCTGGCCGGTCTGCGGCGCCAGGTTCGATGAAATGCGCTGTTGCAGCGCGTTGACCTGCGCGCCGGCGTTCGAATTGGCGGTATTGGTCGTAACCGCGGAGTAGACCGCGATCATCTGCAACTGGTAACGCAGCGCCTGCTCGTTGGCACGCGCGCCGTATTGAACGTTGATCGATTGGTCGACACGCGCGACCGCAGTGCCGCGCGCCGGATCCGGACCGTTCTCGCCGGTGTACCAGGACACCGTGTTTGCCGCAGTGCCGCCGATCAGTGCCGTCGAGGTGTTGAACGGCGGTCCGTTGACGCGCAGCGGCGCCGGATTGGCGCTGACTGCGGGACCGAACCCGAGCGCGGCAAACGCCGCCGCATTCGAGCTGGTCACCGACAGGCTCTGGCCGTCGGCGCCATGCAGCGTGATCGCGCCGTTGCCTACGGTCGACGCGTTCTTGGTGCCCGTGATCGAGTCGATCTTCGCCAGCAGCGCCTGCACGCTGTCGGTAACGTTGAGCTGGTTGCCGGTGGCGCCCGACGCCACGAAGGTGATCGCGGTACCGTTGACGGTAATGGTGTCGCCGGCCGCGAAGCTCGTCGTCAGCGAGTCGGTTCCGGCAACGCCCGACAGCGCCGTGTTGCCGGTGATCGGCGCCGGCACGACGTCCTGGTTGTTGACGGAAATGCCGCCGATCGACGCCGACGGGTTGAAGAAGTTGTTGGACGCGGCGATCGCGGACGCCGCGACCAGCGCGGTGTCGCCGAGCTTCTGGATCGAACTATTCAGTGCTGCCTGAAGGTTTGTCGTCGTCGCCGCCGTATCGACGCCGATCAGGAACGAGCCGGCCGGTGTCGGCGAGGTGGTGGTCGCGGTCAGCGTGATCTGCTCGCTGGTGCCGTCGGGCAGATTGAGATTGAAGGTGATCTTGTCGCCGTCGTTCGGGTTGACCGCGCCGAGGTCGACCGACGCCGAAGGCGGCACGCCCCCCGGCTGCGCCACCGTCGCACCCGTCAGCGACGAGGTAATTGCGCCGAGCTTGAAGCCGAATGGCGAGCCGTCTTCCGAGATCGCAGTGACGGTCGTCGTCAGCGGCGGCGATGCAACGGTGAGGCGCCCCATATTGCCGACGCCCTGGTCGGCCTGGCGGCGCTCGTCGATCAACTGCTTCAGCCCGGCCTGCGCGCCGTTGCCGTTGATCATCACGTCCGCCGACACGGTCGCCGCGGTATCCGAGGCGCGCCCGGAAAACAGGTAGCGGTCGCCGGACTGGCTGTTGAGCAGCGACACCGCGTTGGCGAACGCCGCCTGCGCCGTGATCTGGCCCGAGCTCTGACCGTTGTTGTTGAGCACGATGGTCGACGAGGCGGCCGCGGCTTTCACGCTATGCCCGATGTCGATCATGCCCTGCAGTGCCAGATTGACGACGGAGAGCCGGGTGTTGACGTTGGTTGCGGTGTCCGAAAACGCGTCGATGCTCGCGACCTGGGAGCGCAGGCTCAGCGCAAAGCCGCGGTCCGGCCCCTGCCCGGCATAGGTGGTGGCGACCCGGCCGCTGGCGAGTTGCGTCGTCAGATCATTGAGCTGATTGCGGAGAGTGACAATCGCCGATCCGATATAGGCGGTCTTGCCGTTAACGCCGTCGATAGCCATGAACTCCTCACATCGCCTGGATCAGCGTGTCGTACATCTGCTTGATGGACGACATCACGCGCGCGTTGGCGGAATAGGCATTCTGCAGCGCCAGCAGATGGGCCATCTCGTCGTCGATGTTGACGCCGGAAATTGACGTCACCTTCTCCTTCAGCGTGTTGAGCACGACGTCCTGGCCGTCGGCGAGCTGCTTGGCGGCGGTGGCCGCCTCGCCCTGCTGGCTGAGGATCTGCCGCACGAAATTTGTCAGCGTGCCCGTGAACGGTGTGCTCGTCGTGCCAATGCCGGTCTGCGGCGTGTAGCGGAACGTGCCCGACGACAGCTGGTTGAGCACGAAATTGGCGCGGACGTTGTCGCCGGCAGGAGTCAGCGGGCTGGTCGAATAGACCACCATACGCGAGGGATCGCCGAGCAGCACGGTGTTGACGCTGATGCGGCCGGCAAGGCCGGTCATCTGCGAGCCGGCCGCACCGATCGCGCCCGAGTAGGGCTTGCCGTTGTCGGTGAACAACGGCAACTCGGCGTTGCCCGACGTCAGCGACTGCATCGTGGCGGTGACCGAGGCGGCAAGTATGTCCGAACGGTTCGGCGCACCATCGTCCAGCACGCGCAGCGTCGAGCCGGACGGGTTGGCGAACTGCAGGTCGGAGCCGGCAAGGGCGGCGTTTAGCTGGGAAACGACGGACGCCATGCCGGCCGAGAAGTCGATGCCGAGCACCTCGTCGTTGGGATCGAGCGTCGCGCTGTTGGAGAGCGGCAGCACGCTCGGATCGTCGACGCGCACGATCGACAGATTGTGCGTCGTGTTGGTCGTGTTGTCCCTGTAGGTGACGTGAATGACGTTGCCGGTCTGCAATCCCGTGAGGTCGAGGTCGTAGCCGGCTGCCGCGCCCGAAGTCGCCGGCACGCCATCGGTGGTCTTGTCCGACACTGCGCTCGACATGGCGGCCGCAAACTGGTCGATCTGGGTCTGCGCCTTCACCAGGGTGTCGTCACGCAGCTCGAGATAGGCCGCGATCTTGCCCGAGCGGATCGATTTGGTCGACACCAGGTCGTAGTCGCCGCCATGCGGGAAGCTGATGGTCAGCGAGCCGACGGTGCTCTTGGTCGGATCGTTGCTGTACAGGGTAGTAGGCGTCATCGTGCCCTGTGGATTGAACTTCAGGGTCGCCGCTTCGGTGCCGACCAGCTGCACGCCGGAATTGGTGAACACCGTCACCTGGTTGAGGTTGTTGGTGACGACGCGGATGTCCATCAGCTCCGAGAGCTGGTCGATATATTGATCGCGCTGGTCGAGCAGCGCGGCCGTCGAGGCATCGGTCTTGCCGCTGGCCTGCAGCTGATTGTTGATCGCCGCGATCTGCTTCATCGCATTGTTGGCCGTGATGACGGACTCGTTGATGCCGGTCTCGGCGTTGGCGCGCAGGCTCTGGATGCCCGCCGTGGTCGAGTTGAGCTCCTGGGCCAGCGACGCCGCGGCGTTGACGGCGCCGATACGCGCCGATTGCGAGTCCGGGCTGGTGGAAAGGCCCTGCAGCGCGGTGAGGAAGCTGTTGAACGCGTCCTCGATCGTGCCGCTCTGGGCGGGGTTGCCGTAGACGCCCTGCAGGTTGGAAAGAAACGACGAGCGGATGTCGGCATAGGCGGCGCCCGACGATTCCGTGCGCACCTGGCTCTGCAGGTACTGGTCGAGCTGGCGGTTGACGCCGTTGATGAGGACGCTCGAGCCATAGTCGCCGGTAGATCCGGTAACCTGGTTGACGGTCTTCTTGACGTAGCCGGGCGTCTCCGCGTTGGCGACGTTGGATGAGACCAGCGCGAGCGAGTTCTGCGTCGCGCGCAGGCCCGACATTGCGGTGGAAAGGGCTTGGCTTAGACCCATGACTGACTACCCGTCCCGATCCCGATCTCGCGCACTACCGCATGACGTTGAGGAGATCCTGCACCATCGAGTTGGCGGTGGTGATGACCTTGGTGTTCGCCGAATAGGCCTGCTGGGTCACGATCAGCTTGGTGAACTCGTCGGCGATGTCGGTGTTGGAGCTCTCCAGCGACGAGCCCACGATGGTTCCGGACTTGCCGAACAGCGCCTGGCCGGATTCGTCGGTCGCCTCGAACGCGCCGCCGTTGACGCGCTTGAGGAAGTTGGTGCCGTTGAAGCTTGCGATCGAGATCAGCGCGAGGTCGAGGTTGCGGCCGTTGGAATAGTTGCCGACGATGCGGCCGTTGGTCGAAACGCCGACGGACTGCAGCTGACCGGCCGGGAAGCCGTCCTGCTGGATCTGGTTGACCTGCACGTTGCCGTTGGCGTCGGCGAATTGCGTCACGCCGCCGGTGCCGAAACTGATCACGGGACTGCCGAGCGCCACGCCGTTGACGACGACGTTGTTGAGCGTGACCGAGGCGATCGCCGGCGACATCTGGCCGCTCGCCGAGAACGTGAAATTCTGGTTGACGTTCTGCCAGGCGACGTTGGTGCCGGTCGCGTTCGCATTGACCTGATAGAACAGGTTCCAGGTGTCGGTGTGGCCGGCGCCGAGAGAGGCGCTGTCGATCTTGGCCCAGCGGAACTGCAGGTTCACCGGCGCGCCCGAGACGTCATAGGACGTGACCGCGCCGCCCGAGACGGACTCGTCGAGGAAGGTGGAGTTGTCGTTGCCGATCACCTGACCTGTGCCCACCGTGCCGCCGCCGCCGCGCGTTGCGGTCGCGGTGCCGGTAAAGCCGAGGGCGGCAAAGGCCGTCGTGTTCGAGGTCGTCACCGTGAGATCGGAAGTGGTGCCGGAATGCAGCGTGATCGAACCGCCGGTGATCGTCGAGGGAATCGCGGTGCCGGTGATGGAGTCGATCTTGGCGAGCAGCGTGGTGATGTTGTCGGTGATGTTGAGCTGGTTGCCGACGGCGCCCGCCGCCACGAAGGTGACGACAGTGCCGTTCACCGTGATGGTGTCGCCGGCAAGGAAGTTGGCGGAAATCGAATCGGTGCCTACTGCGCCGTTGAGCAACGTGGCACCGGTATTCGCGACCGAAGGCGTGTCCTTGTTGTTCTGCACGGTGCCTGAAGTCGAGGCGTCGGTGTAGGGCGCAGCCGGCGTGCCCAGCACCACCGGGTTATAGCCGGCGCTGTACGAGGCCGGCGCCAGCAATTCGGAGCCGGGCACGGAGGTGTCGTGCTTGGTGGTCAGCGGGTAGCTGGCGAGGTTGGCGCGATAGTCGATCTTGGTGGTTTCCTGCGCGGGCAGGAAGTCGTTCTGGAATTTCAGCACCTGCGGCGAGCTGCCGGTCGGGTTGCCGGTGGTCGGATCGATCGGCACGCCCTCGAGATAGTAGCCGGCGCCATTGACGAGATAACCGCTCTTGTCGAGCTGGAAGTCGCCGCGACGGGTGTAGCGGTCGACGCCGTCGAACACCGGCGTGCCGTCGGTGAAGTTCGAGGGCTTCTGCACCGCAAAGAAGCCGTTACCGTTGATGGCCATGAAGGTCGCGACCTGCGCCGATTGCACGTCGCCCTGCACCGAGTTGGTCGAGCGCGATTGTGTCGTCACGCCGCCGGCGAGCTGGGCGGTGAGCGCCGTCTGCGGGATCAAGTCGAGGAATGAGGTATCGATGCGCTTGAACGCCGTCGTCTGCGAGTTGGCGATGTTGCCCGAGACGTTTTCAAGTGCGTAGGAGTTGGCGCGCAGGCCGCCCACCGACGTCGTAAGTGCGCCGAAGATACCCATGACATGTTCTCCACATTCGTTCCGCGCGGCGGGGCCGCATTCGGATCAGCCGTCGCAAGCGGCGTGCCAAAGTGGAAAACGTAGTCAGATCATATGGTTGAATGAAAAGCCCCGGTCGCAGGACCAGGGCCTAAATTGCCGGGGCCGGGCAACAATTGCCGCCCTCGACCGGGTTTCGCCTCAGGACGCCGACGCCGACGCCGACTTGAAGACGAGGCCGAAACCGTCGATGCAATAGCGCAACCCGGTCGGCTTCGGGCCATCGTCGAAGACATGGCCGAGATGGCCGCCGCAGCGGCGGCAATGCACCTCGATGCGGGTCATGCCGTAGGAGCGGTCCTCGGTGCGCCCGAGCGCGTTGTCCAGCGGCTGCCAGAAGCTGGGCCAGCCGGTGCCGCTGTCGAACTTGGTGTCGGAAGAGAACAGCGGCAGGTCGCAGCCGGCGCAGGCGAAGATGCCCTTGCGATGCTCCTTCAGCAGCGGACTCGATCCCGGACGCTCGGTGCCGTGCTTGCGCAGGATCTCGTATTGCTGCGGCGTCAGCTGCGCGCGCCATTCGGCGTCGGTCTTCTCGACCTCGAATTTCTCGGCGGCGTGGGCCGGCTCGGTGCGCAGCCAGCGGAAGGTGACGAGGCCGAGCAGGCCGGCAACTGAAGCAAGCAAGATGCGGCGGTCCATCATGGTTTCTCCGTATGGGCAGGTTTGCCCCGAGATACGGCGCGCAGGACCCTGAAGTTACACGGATCGCAGCCCCCCGGCCTCACATTAATGCGAGGACGGACCGCCCTCGCCCTCGGTTGTGGCGGCAGGTTCGGGCGGCGGCGCCTGCGGCCGCGCCGGACGAGGCTGGCCGGGCGGCGGACGGCGGCGCGGGGGAGCGCGCGTTCCGGCCTGGCGATTGGCCTCGGCCAGTCGCGCCTCGCGCTGGCGTTCCTTCAGCCGCGCCCGCTCCCGGTAGCGCGCCAGCACGCCGGCAGCGGCGGAACTGCCCCGCGTCCATTTGCCGATCAGATGTCCGGCAACCCGGCCGGTCGGCCCGCCGGCCCACACCAGCTCGAACGGCGAGAACAGCCGCCAGCGCTCGTCGCCCCACAGGATGCTGCGCGCGACCAGAAGCCCCGCCATCGCCGAGGTGCCGAGGCCCTGCCGGCCAAAGCCGCTCGCCACCCACAGGCCTTTGCGCAACTGCCCGACCTGCGGCATGCCATGCACGGTCAATCCGACCGCGCCGCCGAACACGTCCGCGATCGCGACCCTGCCGAGCCGCGGAAACACCGTGTTGATGCGGCGCTGGATGGCGGAAGCAAAGCGTTTCGGCCGCGCGTCCCAGGTGGTCTCGGGGCTCGCCCACATCAGGCGGTCGCCGTCGACGATGCGAAACTGGTCGATGCCGTCGGAGTCCATCACCGATCCCCGGAAGGCGATCACCTCGCCGAGGCGCTCGCCGAGCGGCTCGCTCACCGCCGCATAGCGCCACACCGGCAGCAGCGTTTCCGACAGCCGCCGCAGCGGCGCGCCGAGATGCACGTTGCCGCACAGCACGATGTGCGAGGCGCGCAGCCGCGCCGACGGCGTCACGATGCGCTTGCGGATGCCGGAAGGATCGATGCTGACCACCGGCGTGTCCTCGAAGATGCGCGCCCCGGCGCGCCGCGCCAGCGCGGCCAGGCCGTGGACATATTTTCGGGAGTCGATCTGGAACGCCTTCGGATAATGGATGCCGTGGAAGTAACGGTCCGTGCGCAGCTCGCTGCGCACGCGATCGACCTGCCAGCCCTCCACCTCGGTATCGAAATCGGAGGACAGCACCTGCAGCCGGCTGATCAGTGCCTCGCCGGCATCGACATTGCTGACTTCGAGCGCGCCTTCGCTGAAGGCGATGCCGGGCATCGCCTCTTCCGTCGCGGTGGTGCGGACGTGATCGACGCCTTCCTTCGACAGCGCCCAGAGCTCCCTTGCATCCTCCAGCCCGACCCGGTCGACCAGATCGGACACAGGCAGGCCGAATCCGGGCATCACCGTGCCGAGATGATGGCCGGATGCGCCCCAGCCGACATGGCGCCCCTCCAGCACGGCGATGCTGGCGCCGAGCCGGGCTGCTTCCAGCGCCACCGTGAGCCCCGCCAGGCCCGCGCCGACGATGGCGATGTCGACGTCCAGGTCGAACGACAGCCGCGAGCGCGGCTGCTGCGCTGCGGCGTCATTTCCGTTCGTCATACTTGTGGAAGTCCCGCTCATGGCGTTTTCTTAGACCGACGATGCGGCGCTTGTCACCTTGTCCTGAAGGCTGGCTTGTAGTTAATCCGCGGAACCAGGCCGAATCGAGATCCTCGCCCATGCGCCGTTTGATGCTGTTGCGTCATGCCAAGACCGAGACTGACTCGCCTTCCGGGCAGGACCATGACCGCCGTCTCGACGATCGCGGACGCAGCGATGCCGGCGAGATCGGCCACTGGATCGGCCGCAACCCGCCGTTCCCGAACCTCGTGCTGGTGTCGAGCGCCGTGCGCGCGCAACAGACCTGGGATCTCGTTTGGGAGGCGATGAAGGACCGCGTGCCGGCCCCGGACGTGGAGACGCTCGACGAGCTCTACGGCGCCGAACCGGCGCAGCTGCTGCAGATCGTGCGGATGGCATCGGCAGGCGACCCGAAACGGCTGCTGCTGGTCGGCCACAATCCCGGCATGCATGAGCTGGCGCTGATGCTCGCAGGCCACGGCGACAAGGCGGCCAGGAAGGCGCTGGAAGACAATCTGCCGACTTCGGGCCTGGCCATCCTCGACTTCGACACCGATGACTGGACCGACGTGGCATTCCGCCGCGGCACGCTCGCGCTGTTCGTCAGTCCGAAATTGCTGAGGCAGATGTCGAAGGATTGACGGCGGCCCGCAAAGCCGCGACAGGCTGAACGACAAAGGTGGAGGCGCAGATGTTCAAGTCCATTCTCGTGCCGATCGATCTGGCCGACACGGATCTGGCGAGACCCGCGATCGCGACCGCCGCGACGCTGTCGCAGGCGATGAACGGCTCGGTGCGGCTGCTCAACGTGCTGCCGATGACGCCGGTGATGCTGGCGGAATATGTGCCGGCCGATTTCGACACCCAGCAGCGCCAGACCTCGGAAGAGGCGCTTTCCATCGTCGCGCGCGAATCCGGCATCGAGCCGTCGCGCATTTCCTATGTGGTGCGGCAGGGCGGCATCTATCACGAAATCCTGGAAGAAGCCGCCGGCATGAAGGCCGACCTGATCGTGATGACTTCGCACCGGCCGGCGATGCGAACCTATTTCCTCGGCTCGAACGCCGGCCATGTCGTGCGTTACGCCAAATGCTCGGTGCTGGTGGTCAGGCACTAAAGCGCGATGGGATTGGGATGAATCATCATCGCGCTTTAGGTTGTTGTGTTTGAGCATGAACTTTTCGGAAAACCGCTTCACACTTTTCCGGATCATGCTCTTGGGTCTGCCGCAAAAACGCGAAAACAACCCCATGCAAAGTAGGTCAGACCAGCACCGCGCCGCTTGAATGCGCGCCAGCTGAATACGCCTGCTTAGCCGCGGCGGCCGAACTCCGGATCGGGACGGCCCCACACCGCCTCGTCGATATGACTGCGGTGGATGCCGATGTCGCGCAGCTCACGATCGTTCATCGCCCGCAGCGCTTTGATCGCTTCCCGGCGTACCCAATACGCGGCGAGGCCATTGGCCAAGTTGCCGAGCGCGCGGGTGAAACCGCCGAAGGCGGTTGCGGGAGCGGTTGGTGCAGTCGTGTAGATCGTGGTCATTTCAGTCTCCAGTCATGGTGCAGCGGCCAAGCACCGCCGTTGACGCGGACGCCGGAAGAGCGCTCGCGCCTTGTTCTCGGATTGCTCTCGCCTCCTCGGTGCAATCTCGGGCTTGATGAACCCTAGATGATCCCGTAATTGTATCGGTGCAAGGAAAACATTGCTCTCGGTGCAATAATGTCGAGATTTGAATACATCCGGCTTGCCGATGCGGTCGCTGCCGATATCGCGGGCGGCGCCCTCAAACCGGGCGATCGCCTGCCGCCGCAGCGGACGTTCGCCTATGAGCGCAAGATCGCCGCTTCCACGGCCAGCCGCGTCTACACGGAATTGTTACGCCGCGGCCTCGTGGTCGGCGAAGTCGGCCGCGGCACCTTTGTTTCCGGCGAATCGCGCCAGCCGCTTGCACCCGTCCCGCTCGAGCCGCGCGGCGCGAAGATCGACATGGAAATCAATTATCCGATGCTGCCGACGCAGGCGGCGATGATCGCCAAGAGCCTCGCCGGCCTCGAGCGGTCCGAGGCACTCGACATCGCGCAGCGCCAGGGCTCCAGCGGCGGCACCCAGGCCACGCGGACGATCGCGGCCCATTTCATGGCCCGTCCCGGCTGGACTCCCAACTCGGAGCAATTTGCCTTTACCGCCAACGGACGTCAGTGCATTGCTTCGGTGCTCTCCGCGCTGGTGCCGGCGGGCGGCCGCTGCGGCGTCGAGGCGCTGACCTACCCCTTCATCAAGGGTATTGCCGCCCGGCTCGGCATCACCCTGGTGCCGCTGGCGATGGACGCACAGGGCGTGCGGCCCGACGCCGTGCAGAAGGCGCATCGCGAGGGGCAGCTTTCCGCGCTCTACATCCAGCCGACCATCCAGAACCCGCTCGGCATGACCATGCCGGCTGCGCGCCGCGCCGATCTCTTGCGCGTCGTCGAGAAGCTCGACCTCACCGTGATCGAGGACAGCGTCTACGGCTTCCTCTCCGACGAGCCGCCGCTGGCGGCGATGGCGCCGGACCGCTGCGTGGTGCTGGACTCGCTGTCGAAGAAGGTGGCGCCGGGGCTCGCGCTCGGCTTCATCGTCGCGCCCCCTCGTTTGCGCGAGAACATCCTGAATTCGATCCGCTCCGGCGGCTGGACCGCGTCGGGCTATGCATTCGCGGCCGGACAGCGGCTGATGGGCGACGGCACCGCGGCCGAGCTGATCCGCCTCAAGCGCGCCGACGCGCAGCGCCGCCAGCAGATGGCGGCCGAGCGCCTCGCCGGTTTCGAGATCCAGGCGGACAGGAAGTCCTATCACCTCTGGCTGTCGCTGCCGCCGCACTGGCGCTCGCAGACCTTCGTCGCCGCCGCCGCGCGCCGCGACATCGCGCTGACGCCGTCGACGACCTTTGCGATCACGCCTGGCCATGCGCCCAATGCGGTGCGGCTGGCGCTCGCCGCGCCTTCGATCGAGCAACTCGACTTCGCGCTGCGCACGCTCGCCGACATCCTGCGTACCCAGCAGGACGATTTCGACTCGACGGAATGACGCGCGGCGAGAGCGTTTTCAGGCGAAGCGGATACCGGTTCGCGTGAAGAAAACGCGTCAAAGCAAGACGACCGCGCTCACGGCCATTGCGCGATGAACCCGCGCGCCATGTAAGGTCCGATCTTGTCCCATTCGCGCAGCACGCGGCGGCGGAATTCCGGGTCGGTGTGCCAGAGCGCGCGCGGCGTGGCGAAAGAGTCGATCGTCACCAGCATCTTCGCAACCTCCGGCCAGTGCCGGTGCAGCGTCATGGCATAACGCCGCGCCGTCCAGCTATTGCCCAGGCAAATGACGCTGCGGATGTTGTGCAGCCCCAGCGCTGCATCGATCACCGGCAGCGAGAAGATGACGTTCTCGCCGGTGTTCATCGCGCGATGCTCCTCGAGAATTTTTTCCGCCGGCATGCCGCGCGCGACCATCTCGGCCTTGATGATCTCGCATTCGGAAGCCTCCGCGCCCGGCGTCACGCCGCCGCTGACGATGGCCCAACGGCAAAGCCCGTCGCGCCACAGCGCAAACCCGGTCTCGGCGCGCAGCTCCGCATCCTCACGGGTGCCGAACACGAACAGGAGATCGGCGGGCGAAAGCCCTGTGTCGGCAAAATGCGTTGCGTTGATCGCGGCGACCTCGGCCGCGTCGGGCATGCGATCGCTGCGATTATCCGTCACGTCACGGCCACTCCCCCGAGGCACGATGCCGTGGATCGCGGGATCGGCGAAGTCACGTTTGATGTCGCCTGATTACCGCGTTCAGGGCAACAGCGCCTGCGGCAGCCGATCGAACGTGTAGGAGATCGGCCGGTTGCGCCGGATGAAGCCGCCGATCTGCCAGTTGAACAGCAGCGCAAAGCCGACGAGGAATATTGCGCCGGCATGTTCGCCCGTCATCAGGGCGCGGATCAGAAGTCCGACCATCGCGACCGCCAGCAGTCCAACGAACAGCAGCGCCGCGGCATAGATGCCGGACGGCAGCCCGCCCGTCAGCTGCGCCGTGCTTGCCGCGGCCGCCATGCGCGCATGCAGGGCTTCGATGAAGGCGCGGTAGCCGTTGTCCTGCGGCGTCATCAGCGACACCGTCTGCCAGTTCGTCGAGACGATCCTGACGCGCCCGCCGCCCTTGTGCCTGATGTCGGCGCGGAATCTGTGCGCCTGCATCGATGTCGGCCGGAACGACAGGTTCACGCTCGCGATATCGCCATAGGCCCACACGCCGGAACGTCCCGAAATCTTCCAGGACAGTCCCCCGTCGGCCAGCTCGAACAGATGCGCCGATCCGATCAGCGACGCCTTGTAGGCGTAGCGAAGGCCGGGGCGATGATCGCCCTCGTCGTCATCAGGCTCTTTCAGGTCGGTCGGCAATGCGGTCCCTCGGCAGTGCGCGCGGCTTGCGCGGCGCGCCCCGCTTATCCTACAAACACGGTATGGCCGAAACGAATTATTTTCCGCGCCGCCTGATCCTGGGGGGCGCGATGATCACCGGGGTGCTGCTGGCGCTGGCGGTCCACATGCTGGGCGCGCGCTACGGACTCGATCTCGGCGGCCTGTGGCGAAGTGACACCCGGGATTTCATGCCGGCGGGCGGGGCGATTGCCTGGTGGCTGATCGCGTCGGCCGGATTCTCGGGCGGCTACTTTACCGCGACGCTGATGGACAGCGCGGTGTCCGGCCAGATCCCGCAGCGCATGCGCCAGTTCCTGATCGCGATCGGCGTCCTGGTGCTGGCCGGCGCCGGCCAGGCCGCCTCCGCGCCGAGCCCGCTGCCGACGGTGTCCGGCGTGCTCGCCGGCCTCGCCGCGCTGGTGCTCGGCGCCGTGGTGGCGTTCTGCGGCGCCTATTTTGCGCTGCGCAAGGCATAGCAAGAACGCCGCGGAAAATTCCGCGCGGTGCTCATCGATCAATCCGATGAATGCCGGTTCGCCGTACAGCCGGGGGACGCGGAGATATTTCTGAACGCGGGATGAATATGGCGGGAAACTTCGGCGATCCCGGGCCGTACGAAGTGGTTGACCCGCGTCAACGACCCGATTCGACTTTCCTGCCTTAAGGCTTATGTACGTAGTATGACAATGACCGCGCACGAAGGCTGAAAGGCTGCCTTGTCAAGGACTGCACAAGGCGCCGGTTTTGCCTTATGGGTCTGCGCAGACGGTGCGAGTGACCGTCGCCCGTCATCGCATGACGGGCTCCTGGATTGCCGTCCCCGCCGGGAGGATGAATGTATCGGCTGCTGACCGCGCTCAGGCGTGGCTTCAAGGAAAAGATCGGCTGGAAGCGGCTCGGCATCGCTGCGAGCCTTCTCATCATCGTGCTCGCGATCACGCATCTGGTGCGCACGCTGAAGGGGGTCGACTCCGCCGTCCTGCTGGTGGCGCTGACCGAGATCGCGCCGCATCGCATCGCGCTCGCCGCGCTGTGCGTCGTCGGCGCCTTCTGCACGCTGACCTTCTACGATTTCTTCGCGCTGCGCACGATCGGCCGCAATCACGTACCCTACCGCATCGCCGCGCTCTCCAGCTTCACGAGCTACACCATCGGCCACAACATCGGCGCCACCGTCTTCACCGGCGGCGCCATCCGCTTCCGCATCTATTCCGACTACGGGCTGACCGCGATCGACGTCGCCAAGATCTGCTTTCTCTCCGGCCTCACCTTCTGGCTCGGCAATCTGTTCGTGCTCGGCATCGGCATGAGCTGGCACCCCTCGGCGGCGTCCACGATGGACCTGCTGCCGGATGAGATGAACCGCCTGATCGGAATCGGCTGCCTTGCCGGCATCGCGGCCTATCTGGTCTGGCTGAAGAGCGGCAAGACGCGGCGCCAGCTCGGCCAGAACGGATGGAAGGTGGTGCTGCCATCGGCGCGGCTCACCTTGCTGCAGATCCTGATCGGCGTGATCGATCTCGGTTTCTGCGCGCTGGCGATGTACCTGCTGATGCCGATGCAGCCCCACATCGACTTCGTCTCGCTGGCGGTGGTGTTCATCCTGGCGACGCTGCTCGGTTTCGCCAGCCACGCCCCCGGCAGCATCGGCGTGTTCGACGCGGCGATGCTGCTGGCGCTGCCGGCGTTTGGCAAGGAGCAGCTGCTGGCGACGCTGGTGGTGTTCCGCATCCTCTACTTCCTGATCCCCTTCGGCATCTCGATTTCCATCATGGGTCTGCGCGAATTCTGGCTCAACATCTTGCAGCCCTGGCAGGAGCGGCGACGGCTAAGTGAGGCCTGCGCGGCGGCCGCAGCCGCGGCCGCCGTGCGGCAGCCGGTGCAGGGCCGGGAAGCAATGGGCCGGAAGTAACAGCGAATTTATCGGAACAGCCGCCTTTGGGGTTTTAGCCGCAGGGGCTGTTCTCTTATTTCCGCCTTACCGCTAACGTTCAACGCGCCATGGCCCGAATTCTCCTGCACACCCTCGCCCTAGCGGCGCTGTTCATGAACCTGTCCGTCGCGCTGCCGGTCGCGCGGGCCGAGGCGCAGACCGCCGGCCCGATGCAGATCCCGATGCAGATTTCCTGGGAGGTCCGCAACCGCTTCCGCCTGTTCCGCGAGGAGCGCGATTTCCTGCTGCAGGCCGACGCCGGCCGCGGCCGCAGCGTGCTCGCGGCCGAGCAGGCGCTGAGCGTGCAGAGCGACGGCCGCGGCTGGGCGCGCAACACCGTCGGCCGGCTCTGCATCGACGTCACCGGGCGCGTCAGCGAGCCCTGCACCCGCGACAACGTCAAGGAAAGCTATCTCACGCCGGTCGATCATCCCGTCACCGTCCGCCTCGCCGGGCAGGTGCCGGTCGGCGCCACCTGCGCCTGGACCTTCGACGACGGCGACGGGCCGCAATCCTCGACCTTCGATTGCGCCGAACCGGTCAATCTGCGCGTCCGCTACGGGCGCACCACGGCGGCGCTGGTGGACGTCGCCAGTGCCGAAGGCACCCAGCGCGTCACGACCGAGATCGCGGTGCGCGATATCTTCATCGCCGGTCTCGGCGACAGCATCGCCTCCGGCGAGGGCAACCCGGACCGGCCGATCGCGCTCGCCGACGAGGGCTTCTGCTTCCGCTATTATCTCTCCTCCGCCACCTCGCAGTACTACCGGCCGAGCCGCGCCGGCTACAGGGGCGGCCGCGCCTGCGAGGCGCCGGACTCCTTGCAGGTGTGGCAACGCCAGGGCGCCCACTGGTTCAACCCGGCCTGCCACCGCTCGCTCTACAGCTACCAGACCCGCACCGCGCTGCAGCTTGCCGTGCAATATCCGCACATCGCGGTGACCTACCTGCCGCTCGCCTGCACGGGCGCTACCATCGCCGACGGCCTGTTCGGCTCGCAGCGTTTTCGCGAATGCCCGCCGTCGAAATCCAACAGCACCTGCCAGGGCACGGTGAACAGCCAGATCGCCGAATTGCGCGAGGCGCTGACCGCTGCCAAACGCCGCCAGCCCGAGCGCACGCTCGACCTCGTGCTGCTGTCGATCGGCGCCAACGACATCTATTTCTCCGGTCTCGTCGCCGACGTGATCGTCGACTATCCGACCGAGCGCGTGCTGTTCCGCCGCAGCGGCGTCATGGCGACGGTGGACGATTCCCGCAGCGTGCTGGCGCGCGACCTGCCGCAGGGTTTCGCCAAGATGCGCGAGGCGCTGCGGCCGCTGGTCGGCGACCTCTCGCGCGTGGTCTATACTTCCTACGCCAACCCGACTCTCACCGAGAGCGGCGGGCCCTGCCCCGGCGGCCGTGCCGGATTTGAAATCCATCCCTCGTTCAACGCCGAGCCGCGGCGGCTCGCTACCGTCTCGGCGTTCGTCCAGAACGAGTTCCTGCCGCAGCTGAAGGCAATGGCACGGTGCGAGGCCGGCATCCTCTGCCGCAATCCGCAAGCCGATCGCATGACCTTCGTCGACGCCCATCAGTCCGCGTTCGCCGGGCACGGCTTCTGCGCGCGCGCGCAAACCGATCCGGAATTCGACCGCGAATGCTTTGCCGCCAACGGCGAGAGCTTCAATACCGATCTCGTCGTCGCCGCCGGCCAGCCGATGGTGTGCGGCCGCAGCCCGAGCGAATATCGCGCCTACCTGCCGCGCGCCCGCTGGGTCCGCGACGCCAATGACAGCTACTTCGCCGCGATGACGTATCCGCAAGGGCTGCCCGCCTCGATGCAGCCCTCCGACATTCACGACGCCACCTGGGGCGTGCTGTCGGCGGTCTATGGCGGCGCGGTACATCCGAGCGCTGAGGGCCACGCCGTGATGGCCGATGCCGCCGTGCCAGCCGCCGCCGCCGTGCTGCAGCTCGATGCGGGCGCGCCGGATGTGGTCTCGCGGCCGATGACGCCGGTAGAGGGGCGCTAATTTCGCGGCACTAAACTATTAATTATTAACAGCTTTTTGGCTTGTGTGCAATAATTTCACATATCCCATTGCGTGTGGGGGTCCTTTGACCTAACTTTGAAATAGTGGATGCTCGGTCCTATGCCCCGTGTCCACCGACTGACGAACTGCAACCTCTACGTCCATGCGCGCAACGAGCATCCGCCTCCGCACCTGCACGCCCTTGGTCCCGGTTGGGAGGTCATCGTGGCCATCAAGACGCGTGAAGTCAGACGGGGATGGGCTCCAGCCGCGGATCTCCGAGAGATACTGGGTTGGGTGACATCCAACGAAGCGTTCCTCTTGGAAAAATGGGATGAGTTCAATGAACGCGACGACTAGCCTCTCACTAACCATCCCGATGCCGAAGATTGCCGAGGTGAGCGTAGTCGATCATCTCGTTGTTCGAGTGGTTTGGTCTGCCGGCATTCGAACCGGACGTACAGACGTGGTTGACCTGTCGCCGATGGTCAACTTGCTGAAGCACTATCGTCCTCTTCGTAGCGATCGAGAATTGTTCAAGACGGTGCATCTGGTCGAAGATGGAAGAATTCTCGCATGGGGAGATTCCGACGAAATCGACATGGCCGCCGACAGCGTTGAAGAGCTGGCCGAAGAGATGATGACGCCGCAAGACTTTGCAAACTTCTTGTCGACGTACGGACTCACTCACAACGAGGTGGCGGTCCTCTTGGGAAGAAGTCGTCGACAAATCGAAAACTATCTCTCTGGAAGCGAGCCAATTCCGCGTATCGTTGTCATGGCTTGTTTTGGATTGATTGCACGCCGTCAAGAAATTCGCGGCTCAGCAATCACGCCCCCGTCCCAGATGTCGCCCCGCTGACTGTTCAAGACCGGGCAAGAGGCTGGTTTGAGCCCTTTGTGGGTCGCAGATCGTCAAGCTCGGAAGCTTGCTCACCTGCCGGGAAATCTTGGTTTCACCGCTTGACGCCTCACAGCGGCGTCGCCGGGTCGATCGGCAGTCCCATCAGCACGCGGCCGGTGAGCTCATAGGTCGGCGGCGAGACCATCAGGTGCTGGGTGGCGACGTGGGCGTCGCGAAAGCGGCGCTGCAAGGGCGACGACAGGAACACCGACGATCCGCCGGCGAGATCGTACATGGCGCGCGTGACGTCGGCCGACTTGCGCGTGGCGTTGGTGGCCGCGAGCCGCAGCAGCGCGCGCTGCCGCACATCCACCTGCCCGGTGGCCTGCGCGACCTGCCAGGCCGCATCGACGGTTTCGTAGAAGAAGGCGCGCGCCGAACGCCAGTCCGCTTCCGCCGTGGCGAGCGCCGTCTGCGCCGAGCCGCGTTCGGCGAGCGTGCGCCGCGAGCCCTGCGGCTGCTTGCCGCCGGCGAGTCCGATCAGATCGTCGATCGCCGAGCGGGCGTTGCCGAGCGCCACCGCGGCAATGCCGAGCGCGAGCAGGCCGAACACGGGAAACGCATAGAGCGCGCCGGTGGCCCGCGGCCCGCTTTCCACATAGGACGTCGCACGCCGTGCCGGCACGCGGAGGCCCGAGACGGCCATCTCGCCCGAGCCGGTGCCGCACAGGCCCGTGACATGCCAGGTGTCGTTCAGCGTTGCGGCCGACGCCGGAAAGATCAGCTTGCGGTCGTCGACCATCCCGCCGGGCAGTTTTTTCGGCGCACCGTTCTCGAACACGATGGCGCCGGCAAGCAGCCAGTCGCAGTTGGCCGAGCCCGACGCCCACTGCCAGCGTCCCTCGAGCACATAGTCGTCGCCGTCGCGCACCGCCTTGCCCATCGGCGCGAACACGCCGCCGGCAATGGTGTCCGGCGGGCCGAAGATTTCGCGCGCGGTCTCGAGCGGCAGATACGCCGCGTTCAGGCCCGTGGTGGCGCCGATCATCACGCACCAGCCGGCCGACGCATCGGCCGCGCCGGCGGCTTCGATGGCGCGCAGCGCGGCACCGGGCGCAAGCTCCAGCCCGCCGACGTCGCGCGGCACCAGCATGCGGAACGCACCAGTGCGCGCCAGCGATCGCGCAAGATCGGCCGGCAGGCGGCGCGCCTTTTCGATTTCATCGGCACGCGCGCGGATGCCGGGCGCGAGCTCGGCAATGGCGGCGAGAACGTTGGACATGGAATCAGCGGGCCACGACGCGCGAGCGAGGCAACGTCACCGCGCCGGCGCCATCGCGCCTGCGGGCGGACGGGCCGGCGCCATCGCGCCACCGGGCGCTGGTCCCTTCTTCGGCGCCTGCTTCAACAGCGCGGCCGCCTGTGCCGGCGGCAGATATTTCTGGATGATCTCGGGATCGAGATTCGCCATTTCCTTGTCCGGCAGCCGCGTCCAGACCTCGTCCATGCCGAACAGCGCGATGCCGACAAAGCCGCGCATGGTCAGCGTCTGGCCGTCGGGGCTGACCGTCATCTTGGCCTTGTAGACCTGGCCGTCGCGCGGATCGAGCACGTTGCCGTTTTCATAGACCAGCCCGTTGCGCTTCATGTCGCGGATGAAGGGGATGCCGAGCCACGGCATGTCCTTGCGATCGTCGGTGCACTTCGAGCAGACCGGGTTGGGGGCATCGCCGGGCTGCGGGAACATCTTGGCGATCACGCCTTCGAACAGGCCGTTGCGCTCGATCACGAGGAACATGCCGACCGTCTTGCCTTTCTCGATCTTCTGCCACAGCCCGGCGGCCGAAGGCTCCGCGGTGCGCGACGGCGGACTTGCCGTCTGGGCCAGCGCCGCGCCGGCTGACAGCGTCAATGTGAGACCGGTCGCGATCGAAAGCAGCAGGGAACGGGCATTCCGCATCGTCATCACCTTGATCAATCGACAAATTCAATGGCCGCAGACTAAGGCCATTTCGCGGATGGTGCCAGTGGCGCATGGCAGGCCGCGGGCACGTTCCCGCGAGGCCCGCGGCCACATTCCCGCTTGAATCAGTTGACTCCGAGCTTCTTCTGCAGGCTCGACGATGAGGTCGTGTACTGGAACACCAGCCGCTTGTCCGGATAGACGTAGCGGTGCGCCTTCTGCGCCATCAGCGCGCCCTCGTGGAAGCCGGAAAGAATCAGCTTCAGCTTGCCCGGATAGGTGTTGATGTCGCCGATGGCGAACACGCCGGGGATGTTGGTCTCGAATGCGGCGGTATCGACCGGGATCAGATTGTTGTCGAGCGCGACGCCCCAGTTCGCCACCGGACCGAGCTTCATGGTCAGTCCGAAGAACGGCAGCATGGTATCGCAATCGACCTTGCTCATGGCATTGTCGTTGCCCTTCACATTGGCGCCGGCGAGCTGACCGTTCGCGCCTTCGAGGCCGGTGACCTGGCCGATCCTGAGATCCATCTTCCCGGAGGCCACCAGCGCACGCATCTGTTCGACGCTGTGGGGGGCGGCGCGGAAATCGTCGCGACGATGCAACAGCGTGATGCGCTTTGCCACCGGATGCAAATTGAGCGTCCAGTCGAGCGCAGAATCGCCGCCGCCGACGATCAGCACGTTCTTGTCGCGGAACTGCTCCATCTTGCGCACGGCGTAGAACACCGAAGTGCCCTCATAGGCCTCGATGCCCGGCACCGGCGGCCGCTTCGGCTGGAACGAGCCGCCGCCCGCGGAGATCACCACGACCTTCGCCTCGAACTCCTTGCCGGCGTCGGTCTTCACGCGGAACAGCGGATCGCCAATCTTCTCAATCGTCTCCACCATCTCGTTGAGGTGGAAGGTCGGATGGAACGGCTTGATCTGCTCCATCAGCGCGTCGGTGATGCCCTGGCCGGTCACCATGGGAATGCCGGGAATGTCGTAGATCGGCTTTTCCGGATAGAGCTCGGCGCATTGCCCGCCGATCTTGTCGAGGATGTCGACCAGATGCGTCTTCATGTCCAGGAGGCCCAGTTCGAACACGGCGAACAGGCCGCACGGACCCGCGCCAATAATCAGCACATCGGTTTTGATCACTTCGCTCATGTCGTTACTTTTTCGGTTGGACCGCAGGAACTGAGGCCTGGACGGCGATGGGGGCGCTGTCTTCCTAGCCAACGCCGGGGGAACAGGAAAGCGATAATATGAGCCCTGCAAGGTAACCCCTTGCGGTGGCACAACATCCGGGTTGAATGGGAGTTGAGATTTTCGGAGAACTTGAAGCCGTGAACGCCCCCATCCGTGCCGAGGCCGAGCCGTTGCTGGAGGATTTTCCCTACCGGCTGTCGGACAATGTCCGCTTTGCCGACCTCGATCCGAACCAGCACGTCAACAATGCGAGCTATGCCAGCTATTTCGAGACCAGCCGGGTCCTGCTGATGAAGGACGTTGCCAACGGGCTGTCGCCCGAGGGCTATGGCTGGGTCATGGTGCGGCTCGACATCAACTTCCGCGCCGAGTTGCACTGGCCCGGAAAGATCGATCTCGGATTGGGCGTTGCGAAGATCGGACGCACCTCCGTGAGCTTCGACCAGGTGGTGTTTTCGGAAGGCAAGTGCGTGGCCTCAGGCCGAGCGGTCAACGTGCTGGTCGATCAGGTGACGCGCAAGCCTGTAGCCCTAACCGACGAGATCAGAGCGAATTTCCGGCGCTGGTTCAGGCGGGGATACGACGGACAATGAAGCGCGCGGCGTGGCTTGCCCTCGCTCTCGCCCTCGCCGCCACGTGGCCCGCCGCCGCTCAGGACTACATCCGCGAAGACCTCCGCATCCCGCTTGCTGCCGCCGGCCCAGGCGGCCTCGAGGCGCTGCTGATCCGCCCCGCGGGCGTCGGGCCATATCCGCTGGCGCTGATCAGCCACGGCTCGCCGCCGGATCCGCAGGAACGACCCAAAATGTCGCCCTACGGGTTGTACCGGCAAGCGATCGAATTCGCCCGCCGCGGCTTTGCGGCGCTGGTGGTGATGCGGCGGGGCTACGGCGAATCGGGCGGCGTCTACGCCGAGCGGACCTGCTGCAGCCCGGAACGCTATTCGAATTCGTTCCAGGCAACGTCCACCGACCTGCGTGCGGCGATCGCGGCGATGAAAGGCCGTGCCGGCGTCACGACGCAGGGCATGATCGCGGTCGGCACGTCGGCCGGCGGATTGGCCAGCGTTGCGCTCGCTGCCGATCCGCCGCCGGGACTTGCGGCGGTGATCAATTTCGCCGGCGGCCGGCGCTGGCGAAAGGCTGACGGCAGCAACATCCAGGCGGCCGCCAGCGAGAGCGCGCTGGTCAACGCCTACAAGACCCTCGGCGCCAGCGCACGAACGCCGACGCTGTGGCTCTACGCCGCCGATGACAGTTACTTCGGTCCCGAGCTCGTGCGGCGCATGCATGACGCGTTCACCGCAGGCGGCGGCCGCGCGCAACTGATCAGCCTGCCCGCCTTCGGCGACGACGGGCATTACCTGTTTTCGCGGGGGATTCCGACCTGGACTCCACTGGTCGATGATTTCCTGCGCGAGCGCAATCTCGGCCGTCGCGAATTGCTGCCGCCGCCGGCGCCGGCACAGCTGCCGTCTCCGCCGCGCCTCGGTGCCGATGGCCGCGCAGGATTTGCGAATTACCTGTCCGCCGGGCCGCACAAGGCCTTTGCGGTGTCGCCGAAGGGATCGTGGGCCTCCCGATCCGGGCTGCGATCGGCGGATGAAGCGCGGGCGAAGGTGCTGGAGACCTGCAGCAACTACGCGCCGGACTGCACGGTCTATGCCGTCGATGACGCGCTGGCGGACAGCGCGCGCTAGCCGAAATGTCGTGGCGTTCTAGGCCTGCCGCTCGGGCGTCGAGACGATGAGGCCGTCGAGTTCGTCCGTCACCTTGATCTGGCAGGACAGACGCGAATTCGGCCGCACGTCGAAGCCGAAATCCAGCATGTCCTCTTCCATCGGCGAGGGCGAGCCGGTCTTCTCGCGCCAGGCTTCGTCGACATAGACGTGGCAGGTCGCGCAGGCGCAGGCGCCGCCGCACTCGGCCTCGATGCCCGGAATGGCGTTGCGGATCGCGCCTTCCATCACGGTCGCGCCGTTCTCAACTTCAACGGTCCGGGTTGTGCCGGTGTGGTCGACATAGTGGATTTTGGCCATGGTTTCTCATGCTGAGGCAAGTGCGGATGGAGGGGTCCCGGCAGTCCTATAACGGGTCAATCCCGGCAATGCCAGCGCCTGACCGCAGGACAGACCGTTCGAATTCGGCTGGGTAATTGCCCGGTTCAACCCCGGCTGAGGAAGGCCTCGATGGCGCCCTGCGCCGCGGCCACGGCATCGTTGAGCCCGTCCAGCGCGGCCCTTGCTTCTCCGGGCCCAGCATCCCCGGTCCCGCCGAGCGCCGCCTCGAGCCGGGCGGCGGCTTCCGCCACCGCAAATGCGCCGATCGCCCGGGCCGAACCCTTGAGCGTATGCGCCAGCGCGCCCGCCCCCGGCGGCAGTGGCGCGAGCTGGTCGAGCAATTTCGCCGATTGCGCCGCGAACATCGTCAGCACTTCGCATTCCAGCGCCGGATCGCCCAGCGTCATGCGCGCAAGATGCTCGAAGTCGATCGGGCCGTCATCGGGTGCGAGCGGCGGCGAAGACATCCAGTTGATCCGTTCGAGGTGGAGCGGCATGGCTTGACCCACTTCTCGCCGCAGCTTGGGCTGGCTTGCGGGCACGGTCGTCAGCCAATCACGAAATTGGTTAACGGAACGTTTGGTGGACCTGCCGCAAATCCGCCCTGTTTTGGCCTGTTCGCCGCCGCATTCGCCGGGTTCCCGCAAGAATTCTGAGGACTATTAATATCTTACGCCACTTACCTGTTAACGATGATTAAGATTGTCTTAATCGCGGCCATTTCATTCGCATCGCTCAACCAATAGGATGTTTGGCGGATGAAGCGGAAAAGTGCGCGCAGTTTGCGCGGCTTGGCTCCGCTCAACGGGCATGTTTTCCGGTCGCGCCCCTGCGAGGGGACGATTGCAGGCGCACCGGATGCGTATTGTAAGAGGGCTCAGGCTGACCATGGCGAACACCCCGAAAAAGGCGAAAGACCCCACCGAAGTCGCGCTTTCTGCCATTCAGGAGGCCCTCAACATCAGCGAGCCCAATCCGGTCACGAGCCGGAGCGCGCAGCCCACCGATCTCGATATGCCGCCGCCCCCGCCGGCGATGTCCGCCGCCGCGCCGTCCTATTCCGAGCCCGATTTCGAGCCCCGCGCCAGCGCCGCCGATCGTCCGATGTTCGATCCGATCGAGGAGCCGCGCACGTCGCGCCGCGCCGCCAATGACGACCGCGAGACCATCGGCCAGTTGCTGCAATCGCTGCAGAAGGGCCGCCCTGCCCGCAACGTCTACACGCTTGCGACGATTTTCGCCGGCATCTGGATCGCCGGCTGCGCGCTGCTCACCGTCTCCTTCCTCGGCTCGCTGCAGGCGGCGATCGGCCAGAGCGGCGGCGTGCTGGTGCTCGGCGGCCTCGCCGCGCTGTTCTTCGCGCCGGTGCTCCTGTTCTACTTCCTCGCCAGCCTCGCCTGGCGCGGCCAGGAAATGCGCATGATCGCGCAGGCGATGGCGCAGGTCGCCATCCGCTTCTCCGAGCCGGAAGGTGCGGCGAGCGATTCCATGGTCACCGTGGGCCAGGCGATCCGCCGCGAGGTCGCCGCCATGGGCGACGGCATCGAGCGTGCGATTGCGCGCGCCGGCGAACTCGAAACGCTGGTCGCCAACGAAGTCGCAGCGCTGGAGCGCGCCTATTCCGACAACGAAGTGCGCATCCGCGCGCTGCTGCAGGACATCGCCCATCAGCGCGACAACCTGGTCGGCCAGGCCGAGCAGGTGCGCAGCGCCATTTCCGGCGTGCAGATCGATTTGCGTCACGACATCGCGTTGATCTCCGACGCCATCGCCTCGCGCGTCGACGAAGTCGCCAAGAGCATCACCGGCGCGCTGGAAGAGCGCGGCGCCCACATCACGAGCGCACTGTCGCATGCCGGCGACAACATGATCCTCGCGCTCGGCGAGCGCGGCGGCGACCTGCTCGACCGCCTCGAGGAAGCTTCCGCCGAAACCACGCGCGCCGTGCTCGACGCTTCCGAGCGGCTGACCACCAGCCTCAACTTCAAGACCGGCCACGTCCACGACGAGTTCGTCGATCTCTCCGACCGCGTCCACGAGATGCTCAACGAGCGCATCGACCGCATCACCGCGGAATTCGAGCAGCGTTCCTCGACCATCGTCGACGGCATCTCCGACCGCACCGAACAGGTCCACGACTCCCTGAAGAATTCCTCCGACTCGCTGCTGCTCGAGCTAGAGCTGCGCTCGGGCGACCTCGTCAACAAGATCGACGAGGCCGGCAACAAGCTCGCCACCCGCATCCTCACCTCCGGCGACAAGGCGAGCGACGCGCTCGACGTCACCGTCAACTCGCTGGTCGCCAAGGTGGTGAGCCAGACCGAGACCGCGCACGACACGCTGTCGCTGCAGATGAGCGCGTTCGACGATCTCGTGAAGAACCAGGGCGCGGAGCTCGCGGAGAAATTCGCCCGCGACAGCGGCACGCTCGGCGCGCTGATCACCCGCCACATCTCCGAGTTCGACCGCACCGTTAAGACGTTTGGCGGCGACATCGTCGAGCGCCTCGGCCAGCGCACGGCCGAGATCTCCGACAATTTGAAGACCTACGTCGACAACTTCGACACCCGCCTCACCTCCAACGGCGGCGAGATCACCGCCTCGCTCGACCAGCGCCTGCTGCAGTTCGAGACCACGCTCGGCAACCGCGTCGCCACCCTCGACACCTCGCTCGACGGCAAGATCAAGTCGTTCGACGAGTCGATCGACAGCCGCCTGAAGTCGCTCGAGGTGAATTTCGACAGCCGCGCGAAATCCGTGACCGAGACCATCGACGGCCGCCTCGCCTCGCTGGCCACCACGCTGACGGACGGCGCGGCGCAGACGATCCATTCGATCGACTCGCGGCTCTCCCACCTCTCCTCCTCGCTCACCCAGGGCACGCTGCAGGCGGTGCAGGCGGTCGACCAGCGCATCTCGGCCGTCACCGACACCATCAACGGCCGCAGCGCACACCTGACCGACACCATCTCGGCGCGATTCCAGGAAATCCATCAGGGCATCGAGACCCGCGTCGGCCTCATCGCCACCGACATCGACACCCGCGTCGCGCAGTTCGAAGACCTGCTCGGCTCGCGTGTCGAGGCGGTCGCCGGCCGCATCGAAAGCTCGGGCCGCCAGGCCAGCGACGACCTGATGTCGCGCGCCGAAATGCTCTCCTCCGGCATCAAGTCGCATGTCGAGGATGCCGAGCGCTCGCTGACCAACCTCGTGGTCAACACATCTGAAACCATCCAGACCGGCGCGCGCGCCGCGCAGCAGGCGCTGCTCGGCGTCTCCTCCGACGTTGGCGCCCAGCTCAAGCTGACCTCGTCGGAAGTCGAGGCCGCGCTGACCGCGGTCGGTACGGCTGCTGCGGGCTCCATCCTCACCTCCGCGCGCGAGGCACAGAGCACGCTGGTCTCTTCGTCTTCGGAAGCGGCCTCCCAGATCAAGTCGCTTGCCGCCGACGTCGAGCGCACGCTCTCGGCCGCCGGCAGCGCCACTGCCGCCTCCGTGCTGTCGGGCGCCCGCGAGGCGCAGAGCACGCTGGTCAACGCGTCGACCGAAGCCGCCAACCAGGTCAAGGCGCTCTCCGCCGACGTGCAGCGCACACTCTCGATGGCCGGTACCTCGACCGCCGAGGCGATCACCACCGGTGCCCGTGAGGCCCAGAACACCCTGGTCAGCGCGTCGGCCGACGCGGCGAGCCAGGTCAAGTCGCTCTCCGCCGATGTGCAGCGCTCACTCTCGATGGCCGGCGCTTCCACGGCGGAAGCCATCACAGCCGGCGCACGCGAGGCGCAAAACACCCTCGTCACGGCGTCTACGGCGGCCGCCGAGCAGGTCAAGTCGCTTTCCGCGGACGTACAGCGCACGCTGACGGCGGCCGGCAGCTCCACCGCCGAGACCGTCACCGCCGGCGCCCGCGCGGCGCAGGATGCTCTCATCAACGCATCCGAGCGTGCAGCCGAGCACGTGCAGACGCTCGCCGCAGACATGCAGCGCGCACTGACGACGGCCGGCAACGCCACCGCGGAATCCGTCACCGCCGGTGCCCGCGAGGCACAGAACACCCTGGTCAATGCCTCGGCGGAAGCAGCCAAGCACGTCAAGTCGCTTGCGGCGGACGTCGAGCGCACGCTCACCGCCGTCGGCAGCGACACCGCAGCCGCGCTCCTCGGCAATGCCCGCGAGGCGCAGGGACTGTTTGCTTCGACTTCGGCCGAGCACGCCGGCAACATCCGGTCGATCTCCGCCGAGATCGAGCGCTCGCTCGCGGCCGTTGCCGCCAACTCCAGCGACACCATCCAGAGCGCGGCCAGCACCGCCCAGGGCGCGATCCAGGCCAGCGCCGCCAACGCGCAGAACGTGCTGGTCGCGGCGTCGAACGAAATCGCCGCCAAGATCAAGTCGACCTCCGCGGACGTCGAGCGCTCGGTGCTCGCCGCCTCCTCGGGCTTCGGCTCGACCATGACCGGCAAGACCGACGAGATCGTCACCTATGTGACGCAGACCTCGGACCGCCTGTCGCAGATGATCGACAGCCGCCGCGGCGCGCTGGTCGAGGCGCTCACCGCCAGGACGCACCAGCTCTCGACCGAGATCGACCGCGTCACCGCGGACTCGCTGAAAGCGATCGAGACCCGCGGCCAGGCGTTCTCGCAGAACATGAGCGCGCACGGCTCCGACGTAGCCCGCTCGATCACCTCGGCCGGCGAGCTCGCCACCGGCGCCGTCGGCAAGTCGCTGAAGGAGCTGGAGCAGGCCTCGCGTGCGGCGATCGACCAGTCGCGCCAGGTCTCGATTGCGGCCGTCACCGAGATGCAGGAGACCAGCAAGATCCTGCGCACCGACACGGTCGCGCTGTTCGAGCGGCTGCGCGAGGGCAACATCCTGCTGCAGGAAGTGCTCACCGGCGCCCAGGACAACCTCAACTCGCTGGAGCGCGCGCTGGTCACCCGCGTGGCCGACTTCGTCTCCGCGATGAACGACGTCACCACGCGCAACGGCGTGGCGACGCAGACGCTGGAAGACCAGCTCTCGGTGTTCAACGACAAGACCGCCAAGGCGCTGGCCGACCTCAACTCGCTGTCGAGCCAGTTCGACAGCCACGGCAGGGCCCTGGTGGAAGCGGCCGCCGTCGTCGAGCAGGCCAACCGCTCGACCTCCACCTCGGTCGCCGAACGCAAGTCGACGCTGGAATCGCTGGTCACCACCATCGACCTGCGCACCGCCGACCTCGACCAGCGGCTGTCGCGCTTCACGAGCCTGCTCGATGAATCGCTCGCCGCCGCGGAAGAGCGCGCCCGCGATATCGCGCGCGTGGTGGCGGAAACCGCCGGCGCAGGTTCGGCGGCGATCAGCCGCCAGTTCGAGGCGGTGCGTGCCGCCGCCGAGAACGAGCGCCAGCATACGCTCGATGCCATGAGCGAGCTCTATCAGCAGAGCGCGCACGAGACCGACGCCATGTTCAAGGAGTCGACCGAGAAGTTCTCGACGATGGTAACCGCGATGAAGCAGATGGCCGCCGAGATGCACAACGAGCTCGAGGCCACCCGCAACGAGCTGCGCCGCGGCGTGCTGGAAATGCCGCAGGAGGCCGCCGAGAGCACCGCGCAGATGCGCAAGGTGATCGTCGACCAGATCGAGGCGCTCGCGGAACTGAACCGCATCGTGGCCCATCACGGCCGCGGCCTCGACGTGGTGACGCAGGGCCGCGCCAGCGTGCGCCAGGACGAGCCCGTGATGGCAACCGCCGCCGTCGGCGGTGGCGGCCGCGGCAGTGCCTCCACGCTTCCTCCGCCGGATCTCGGCATGCAGCAGACAGCGCGCCGCACCGAGGCGCCGCCGGTCTCGCCCGCCAACGCCGAAGGCGGTGACGGCTGGCTTTCCGGCCTGCTGAGCCGCACCGATGGCGGCGGCCAGCAGCAGCCGCAGCGCGGCCGCACGCAAGGTCCGGCCAATCCGCTGGAGTCGCTGTCGCTCGACATCGGCCGGCTGATGGACCGCAACCTCGCCGCCGAGATGTGGGACCGCTACCAGCGCGGCGAGAGCAAGGCGTTCTCCAAGCGCCTGTACACGCCGGCCGGCCAGAAGGCGTTCGACGAGGTCGCCCGCAAGTACCGCGCCGACCGCGGCTTCAAGCAGACGGTCGACCGCTACATCGCCGAGTTCGAGCGGCTGCTCGACGAAGTCGCCCGCGACGAGCGCGGCCCGCAGGCGCTGCGCGCCCACCTCACTTCGGAGACCGGCCTGGTCTATACCCTGCTCGCCCACGCCGCGGGCCGGCTGGGGTAAGGCGAACGACCAATACCGAATGAAAAACGGAGGCCTCGCGGCCTCCGTTTTTTTTTGCGCGCAGCTTGCATCGGCGTCATTGTAAGGAGCGACAACGACGACCCGTCTAGGCTTGCTGGCAAGCTACGCCGGGTTCAAGTCCGCTGAAGCGCCCTCAGCGCGAAGGCGGAGGCAATCCACGCCTCCGCTCGCGGCGACATGGATTGCTTCGCTTCGCTCGCAATGACGATGGAGCCACAACCAAGGACCTCATCCTGAGGAGCCGCGAAGCGGCGTCTCGGAGGATGGGCCGCGGGTGAGTTCGTAGGATGGGTTGAGCGCAAGCGAAACCCATCAACGGCACGGCGAGAACGATGGGTTTCGCGAAGAGGCTCAACCCATCCTACGGCAACGTTGCAAAACAAAAGCCCCGCGGTGGCGGGGCTTCGTCGTGCTTGGAAATGCCGTCGTCGGCAATCGACGCCGCGGTCAATAACACCGCATCACGTTGACCGTCTGCTCGCCGCTGCGGCCGGGCACCGTCACCACTTCGGTCGAACAACTCGACACATAGGGCCGGTCCGCCGGTGCGACCATCGGCGGGAAGCGATGCACCGAGTCCCACGGCACGTCCTGCTTGTAGGTGTAGTTGTAATTGATGTCGGTCGGCAGCGGCAGCGACGAAGCCGCCAGCGGCTCGCCATAGGGCGCGCCGCCATAGTAGTAGCCGCCTGCCGGCCAGAGGCCGCCGGCGAAGC
Organism: Bradyrhizobium sp.; assembly: GCF_016219575.1. Taxonomy (GTDB): domain Bacteria; phylum Pseudomonadota; class Alphaproteobacteria; order Rhizobiales; family Xanthobacteraceae; genus Bradyrhizobium. The sequence continues at coordinate 30,556 of NZ_JACRMG010000019.1, forward strand.
CGCGGCGATGATGATGGGCGAACGGTTTTGCGCCGAGCGGGACACCGGGCGTCACGAAGGGCACGGCAGCCGGTGCGCCCTTGCCCTTGGCGAACGTCTCGCCCGCTGAAAGCGCGAGCGCAGCGGCGCTCAGCGAGGCAACAATTCCGAACATTTTGAGCGTCATGGCACGCACCAACTCGTTGACTCTACAATACTTGTCGCACGCTAGGCCGCAGCCTTCGCAGCCGCAAATCTATCCTTAATGTTCGGTTAAGGGGTAATATTAATAGGGGGCGATTTGCCGCTATCTGGAACCGCGGCAGTGTTGGATGGCACAAACGAAAAGCCCCGGCGAACCGGGGCTTTTCTTCGGCGGAACGGTCACCATTTCTGGCGGCCGAACCAGGCGTTCACTTCCTTCTGCGCCTGGTCCTTGGCGTAGCCGTAGCGCTGCTGCAGGCGGCCTTCGAGCTGTTCCTGCTTGCCGTCGATGACATCGAGATCGTCATCGGTCAGCTTGCCCCACTGCTCCTTGACCTTGCCCTTGACCTGCTTCCAGTTTCCCTCGACGCGGTTCCAGTCCATTGCTGCTCTCCCTGTTGAGATCAGCAGGTGCAACCGGCGAAGCGAGGCAACGTTCCACCGCGGTCAATCGGCCGCAGTCACGCCGCCATCGCAATTCGCGAAATGGACTTCAGGCGATTTGGCCGGCCGCCAGGCGGTCCGTGCGGCGGGCCGCCGTCGAGCGCAGCGAGTGCGTCGAGCACCTCGTCCACGGTCACGATGCGCTTCGATCCCGGGATCTCGCGCAGCGCCGGATTGGACATCACGGCGGCGGCGTCGGACGCCCACGACGCCAGGATGGCACGCTTCTCCGAAATCGAGAGCCTGGCGTCCGCCACCACGTCGCGCGGATGGTCGTAGACGGAAGCAGGATGCAGGATGGCATTCAAATCAACCACATTGTCGGCATGATCGATCATCGGTCTTCCCCGTATCTTGATGAACAAGCATTGCCCTTCCCGCCCGCGACAGGCGGGCGGGAAGCTGCAGGCGTTGAGGCGGAAACCGCTTCATGCGGTTACGCCGCCTTCGCCTCGATCTGCTGGACTTTGCCGGCAGGCGCTCCTCCGATCGGAATGCGCCGCGGCTTCATCGCCTCCGGCACTTCCCTGACCAGTTCGATCTTCAGCAAGCCGTTGTCGAAGGCCGCGTTCTTCACCTGCACATAGTCGGCGAGATTGAACTGGCGCCTGAACGGACGCGCCGAGATGCCGCGATAGATGTATTCACGCTCGGCCTTGTCATTCTTGCCGCCTTCGATGGTGACGACGTTTTGCTCGGCAGTGACCGAAATCTCGTCGGGCGCAAAGCCTGCGACCGCGAGCGCGATCTGGTAGCGGTCTTCCGCAAGCCGTTCGATGTTGTAGGGGGGATAGTTGTCCTCGCCGGCCCGCTGGGCGGTCTCGACGAGGTCGAACAGGCGGTCGAAGCCGATGGTCGAACGCCAGAAGGGAGCAAAGTCGTAGTTGCGCATAGCCAAATCCTCCACGGAGCAAGTTGGTTACGAGCGGCACCGGACACGACCGGTGCCCGTCTCACGGCCGGACCCATCAGGCGTCCGGCGCCACCTCGGCGGTGGCGAAGAAAAATCTGGAAAAGCCGGTTTTGGTTTCAAGGGGTGATCGAAAAATTTTTTGCTTTTCCCGGACCCTTCGTTGCGCCGCAGCATGACAATGGTTTGCCGATAGCAGCCAGACGGAGGGTCCAATTCCAACGGCGCGACTGCCTGCGCGCCGGTTGCAATGACAGCTCAGCATTACACGGGACTTTCTTTTCCTGATTCTGGAACGAGCAGTTCCGGCGGCTGTTCTAGCTGCGTAATCACCCCGAACCGGAGGCCGCAATGGCAAAAGAAAAAGAACTGAAAGACCTGTTTCTCGACACGCTGAAGGACATCTACTTCGCCGAAAAGAAGATCCTGTCGTCGTTGCCCAAGATGGCCAAGGCCGCCCAGTCCGCCAGGCTTCGCGCCGCGCTCGAAAAGCATCAGGTCGAGACCGAGGGCCAGATCGACCGTCTCGAACAGGTGTTCGCCTCTATCGACGAAAGCCCGAAGGGCAAGACGTGCGATGCCATTATGGGAATCCTCGAAGAGGGCAAGGAAGTCATGTCGGAATACAAGGGGATGCCGGCACTCGACGCCGGGCTGCTCGCCGCGGCGCAGGCCGTCGAGCACTACGAGATTTCGCGCTATGGCACGTTGAAGTGCTGGGCCGACGAACTGGGTTACAGGGATGCCGTGAAGCTCCTGGATGCGACGCTGAAGGAGGAAAAGAACACCGATTCCACCCTCACGCAAATCGCAGAGACCGAAGTCAATCTTCATGCGGAAACTGCGGAAGCAGCCTGACCGTCCCCCGAAGCGAGGGCCCAAATGAAGCTTGCGCCCTCGCTTCCACAGCCCGGCGTACTGGATGCCCCGCATGCGCGGGGCATGACAGCAGTACCTACTGCGCGCGCCGCGGCGGCTGGGTGCCGGCGGTGGGCGCGGCCCGCGGCGGCGTCTGCTGTTGCTCCGGCGCGGCGCTGCCGCCGCCGAAAATGACGCGGCTCGGGTTGCGGTCGAAATTGTTCACGGCGCGGCTGATGTCGCCGAGGGTGCGGCGGCCGTCGGCCATCAGCGCGCCGGAGCGCTTGTCGAAATCTTCGGCGAGATCCTTGATCGCCTTCACCATCGCCGCCAGCTCGCCGCCGGTGGCGCCGCCGCCGATCGAGTTCAGCCCGAGCATCAGGCTGTCGGCCTTGCCCATCACGCCGTCGACGCGGGCCATCACGTTGTCGATCTTTTCGGAATTGCGCGCCAGCGCGCCGGTGAAGGTTTCCAGATTATGCAGCGAGTTCTTCACCGACTGCTGGTTGTCGGCGACCAGGCGGTTGACGTTCTGCAGGGTGGCGCGGATCGCCTCGGTGACGTCCTGCAATGCGTTGGGGTCGGCCGTCAGCACCGGCACGCCGTCCTCGTCCAGCGGCACCGCGGGTGCCGTTTCCTCGCCGCCCTTGAGCGAGATCGCGGCGACGCCCGTCAGGCCCTGGAACTCGAGGCCGACCATGGTGTCCTTGCGGATCGGGGCCTTGTTCTCGACCATGGCCAGCGCGACAACGCGACGCGGATTGTCGAGCTTCACCGAGATCACTTCCCCTATCCGGATACCGTTGAAATTGACGCTGCCGCCATTGCGCAGGCCTGAGGCCGGACCCTCGAACACGACTCGCAGCGGGCTCCTCGCTTTGGTGGTGTGCAGGCTCTGGAACCAGAGCACGAAGCCGAACGCAGCCGCGATCACCGCCAGCGTGAAGGCGCCGATCAGGACGTAGTTCGCCCGGGTTTCCATCGAATGCTGCTCCTAGACCACCACGGCGCGGGCGCGCTTGCCGTTGAAATACTGCTTCAGCCAGGGCTGTTGCGAGGCCTTCATGTCCGCGATCGATCCTGCAGCAACGATCTTGCCGTTGCCCAGAACCGCGATGCGGTCGCACGCCGTGTAGAGGCTGTCGAGGTCGTGGGTTACCATGAAAACGGTCAGGCCCAAAGTGCGCTGCAGGGTGCGGACCAGGTCGTCGAAATCGCCGGCGCCGATCGGGTCGAGCCCCGAGGTCGGCTCGTCGAGGAACACAAGTTCCGGATCGAGCGCCAGCGCACGCGCCAGCGCCACGCGCTTGACCATGCCGCCGGAAAGTTCGGAAGGGTAGCGGTCGGCGACTTCGGGCCTGAGGCCAACCATCACGAGCTTCGCCACCATGATCTCGTCGAGCAGCTGCTGCGATACGTCGAGATATTCGCGCACCGGGAACTGGATGTTCTGCCGCACCGTGAGCGAGGAGAACAGCGCGCCCTGTTGAAACAGGATGCCCCAGCGGCGCTCCACCGCGCGGCGCTGGTTGGCGTCGGCCGCGTCCAGATCGACGCCGAACACCTCGATACGGCCTGCGACTTTCGGCACCAGGCCGATGATGGTGCGGGTCAGTACCGATTTGCCCGCGCCGGAAGGGCCGACGAAGCCGAGGATCTCGCCGCGTTTGACGTCGAGGTTGAGCCCGTCGAGGATCCGCGTGTTGCCGAACTGCACGGTGATGTCGCGGACCCGGATGATGGCATCGGATTGGGGTGCGAGTGCCATCGTCAAATCCCGATCGCAGCGAAGAAGATCGCGAACACGCCGTCCATCACGATCACGAAGAAGATGCCCTTCACCACCGACGACGTGGTGTGCTGGCCGAGCGATTCCGCGCTGCCCTGCACGGCGAGCCCCTCGACGCAGGCGACGATGCCGATGACCGCGGCCATGACCGGCGCCTTGATGAGGCCGACCACGAAATGATTGATCGAGATGGCGTCGCGCAGGCGCAGCAGGAAGGCTTCGGGATCGACGCCGCCATAGAGCCAGGCGACGAGCCCGCCGCCATAGAGCGCGGCCATCGCGCCGAGGAAGGCGAGGATCGGCAGCGCCAGCACCAGCGCCAGCATGCGCGGCAGGATCAGCACCTCGATCGGATCGAAGCCCATGGTGCGCAGCGCGTCGATCTCCTCGCGCATCTTCATCGAGCCGAGCTCGGCAGTGTAGGCGCTGCCCGACCGGCCGGCGACCATGATCGCCACCAGCAGCACGCCGATCTCGCGCAGCACCAGCACGCCGAGCATGTCGACCACGAAGATATCGGCGCCGAACTGCCGGAAATGGAAAATGCCCTGCTGCGAGATGATGCAGCCGATCAGGAAGGTGATCAGCACGATGATCGGCACCGCGCGCCAGCACACCTGCTCCAGATGGTGGATGGTGGAGGTTAGCCTGAAGCTGCGCGGATGAATGAAGACGTTGCCGGCGGCGGCGAGCACGGCGCCCAGCATGTCGATCAGGTCGACGAAGGTGGCGCCGATCCCGGCCACGCTGCGGCCGACCCCGTCCAGCATGCCGGAAATGGTCACCGGCTCGCTGTCGGCCGGCGGCACGGCTTTCACGCGGCGCACTTCGTTGACGAGGCTGGAATAGTTCGCCGACAGGCCCGCGATCTGCGCCTCGACGCCGCCCCTTGTGGTGAGGCTGCGGCGCAGCCGCTCGATCAGCCAGGCGCCGAAGGTGTCGAGCCGGGAGACCTGCGAGACGTCGATGAAGATGTTGGGCCGGCTGCCGCCGAGCTTCTCGGCGTCGGTGACGATCTCTTCCAGGATGGCGGCATGGCGGGCGATCCAGGGACCGGCCGCGCAAAGCGCCAGCCCGTTGCCCCGTGCAATCCGCTCCAGTGTCGGGTCGCCGTTCACGCTGCCATCTCCGGCGCCGCCGCCCCGCGGGTTGCCCGCAGGGCCAAGCGGCATGCCGCCCCTCGCCTTGTCGAATCTGTCATGTACCAGCCATTATCGGTTACGGCCAGCCGGCGCACGGTTCAGAATCGTCAGACTTTAAAATGACTTCCAGCCAAACCCCAAATCTGGCCGCGAGAATTGAACGCTGGCCCATCGCCGGCAGTTTCACCATCAGCCGAGGTGCCAAGACCGAGGCGGTGACGGTCGTGGCAGAGGTCAGCCGGGGCGGCTTTTCCGGCCGCGGCGAATGCGTCCCCTACCTCCACTACAACGAGACGCCGGAGGCCACGCTGGCCGCGCTGACGGCGATGCGGGAGCCGCTTGCCCGCGGGCTGGACCGGCGGGGCCTGCCGGCGGCCATGCCGCCGGGCGCCGCCCGCAACGCGCTGGACTGTGCCCTGATCGACTTCGAGGCCAAGGCGGCCGGGATGCGGGCCTGGGACCTGCTGGGCCGGCCCGCGCCCGGGGCCTGCACCACCGCCTACACCATCTCGCTCGGCACACCGGAGGCGATGGCGGAGGCCGCGGCCAAGGCCGCGCACCGGCCGGTGCTGAAAATCAAGCTCGGCGGCGACGGCGATGGCGCGCGCATCCTGGCCGTGCGCAGGGCCGCACCGCAATCGGAGCTGATCGTCGATGCCAACGAGGCCTGGCACCACGACGACCTCGCCGCTCATCTGGCTGCCTGCGCTGATGCCGGCGTAACGCTGGTCGAGCAGCCGCTGCCCGCCGGAAAGGATGAGGCGCTTGCGCGGATCGAGCGGCCGGTCACGGTCTGCGCCGACGAAAGTGCGCACGACCGCGCCTCGCTCGAGGGGCTGCGCGGGCGTTACGACGCCGTCAACATCAAGCTCGACAAGGCCGGCGGCCTGACGGAGGCGCTGGCGATGGCGGACGCCGCCCGTGCGATCGGCCTGGAGATCATGGTCGGCTCCATGGTCGGAACGTCGCTGGCGATGGCGCCCGCGATGCTGCTGACGCCGTATGCGCGCATCGTCGACCTCGACGGTCCGTTGTTGCTGGCACGCGACCGGCACGACGGCCTGCGCTACGACGGCAGCCTCGTCTATCCGCCGGAGGCCGCGCTGTGGGGCTGAGACGCGAGGCGGTGGCGCGACAGCCACATGATCAGCGCGGCGGCAAGCGCCATCGCCGTCATCAGGTAGTAGACGCTTTCGCCGAACTGCGAATAAACCGCGCCCGAGGCGATCGCCGTCGTGCTGGTGACAATGCCGGCGCAGGCAACCAGATAGCCCTGCCCGCGCGCCATCACATGGCCGGGCACGCGCTGAGCGATCAGGCCCATGGTGCCGACCTGCGTCAGGCCGAAGCTCAGGCCGTGCGCGAGCTGCACCACGGCGAGGATCGCAATCGGCGGCGATTGCGCCATGATCGCCCAGCGCAGGGCCGCACTGAGCGCTGCGATCACGATCAGCAGCGCGAACGGCATCCGAAAGCGCGGCGAGAAATAGAACAGCACGATCTCCGCGATCACGCCGAGCACCCACAAGCCCGCAATGGTCAGTCCGCCATAGCCCGCCTGCTGCCAGGCGATCGACGCGAAAGTGTAGTAGGCGGCGTGGCTGCCCTGCACCAGCGCCGAGCTCGCGATGATCGCAAGGAAGCCTGCATCGCGCAGCAGCCGGCTGTCGCCATGGACTTCGGCCGCAGGCGCCTTCGGCGCATCGAGCGGCTTGAGGCCGAGGCTGACCAGCGCGCTCACGACCGCGACCGCGGCGATCACCCAGATCAGGTGTCTGGCCGCGACGACCTCGACGAGCAGCCCGCAGGCGAGCGCGCCGGCCACGAAGGCCGCCGAGCCCCACAGCCGCAGCGGCCCGTAATTGAGGCCGTAGCGCCGCACTCCGCGCAGCGCGTAGGCATCGGTGAGCGGCGTCATCGGCGTCCAGACGCAGCAGGTGACGGCATAGATCACGAAGAGGACCGGCGCCTGATGCTGCGTGCCGATCACCAGCAGGCCGATCGCCGTCGCAAAGGCCGTGACCGTGATGGCCCGGCGTACCGCCTGCCGCCGCTCGGCAAGGCTGGTGACGAAAGGCAGCGCCGTGAAGCGGGAGATCGCCGGCAGCGCGGTGATGATACCGATCCAGGCCGCGTCGATCCCGACCGCCTTCAGCCAGACCGGGAAGAACGGCAGATGCGTTCCCACGAGGCCGAACAGCGAGGCGTAGAACGCCGCCAGCGCAAGCGCGAATCGCCGCGAATCAGCGTGCCCCGCGATGGGGATTTGTGCTTGGGTGGACATCAAGTCAGTTGCGATTCGCGTGCGTTCATGTTGTTCGTTATATGGCAAACCGCGCAGTGATTTGCGCGCCGAGTTTAACATGGCTGACGAAGCATTTGCCCTCTCACCGATTTCGGCGCGCGCCACGCAGCCGAGCGAGGAGGATTATGCCGCGATCCATGAAGCCTTCATGGAGACCTCGCGCGGCCGCTGGTTTCTCGGCGAATACGCCAAGCGCAACCGCAACGCCGACACCCGCCTCGTGCTCGATGCCGTCGCCCGCATCGAGGACAGCCTCGCCGCGCAGAAACAAGCCACCGCGGACGCCGACCTGACCGAAGCGCTGGCGGCGATCCGCGCGGCCGTCACCGAGGCACAGGCCTCCGCCAGTGCCGGGATCGACGGGCTTGCCCTCGACGAACGCATGGCGCCCATCGCCAGGGGCGTGCGGATCATCCGCGAGATCTCGTGGCGCTGGCGCGAAACGGGTGCCGACGGGCGGATCTGCGACATCCTGGATTCCCAGGTCGCCGCCATCGAGAGCAGCACCGGCCAGATTTCCGTGGCCGAAGCGCGCGCGGCGATCGACCAGGCCTTTGCGGCCATCGAGGCGCGCATCGGCGAATATTCCCGCGACGAGGCTGCGCCGGTCGAGGCACGGCGGGATGCCCAGGACGCCAATGCCGGTGACGCCAATGTCGTGCCCTTCCCCGCACCGGCCGAGGAAGCTTCCGAGCCCGAGGCTGCGAGCGCCGCTGTCGCTGAGACCGTGGCGGAAACGGCTGTCGCTGAAATTGCCGAGGCACCCGTCCCTGAAATTGCCGAAGCCACCGCGGCGGCCATTGTCGAGCCGGTCGCAGAGGCAACTTCACCCATCGCCGCCGTCGTCGGCGCGATCGAAGCCGTCGATGAAGCCACCGCCGACGCTCATGACGAAGCGGTACTCGATCTGATCGCGGCCGAAATGTCCGCACCGATGGACGACGAGACCGCAATCGCGGAAACGGCGATGGCGGAGCCGCAGGCCGTGGAGCCCGCCGCCGTTGCGGACGAAGCCATCGCTGCGAGCGTGGAGCCGGTTGTCGCACCCGCGGTTCAGCCGGAGCCGCCGGCTGCCGTTGCCACTGCAACGGACGCTGTCACGGCATCTACACAAATTGGTGAGGCCGACGTCTCGATCGGCTCGGCCGTGATCGCCAGCGGTATTCTCAGCAAGCCGAACCGGCCCGCCAACGATCCCCTCGCGCCAATCCGCCGCATGAGTCAGGCTGAAAAGATCGCGTTTTTCTCATAACCGGATTTTCCCGCAATTAACTGTATTTATCGCGTTTATCCGGCGTTCATTTCCGCGCCAGTTCCTTCGTGATGCAGCTCACGCACTCCGCTTGAACCGGGTCGTAGCGTCACCGCAACCAATCTCGCATCGAGATTCGATTGAGGAGGACGTCATGTCCCGTTTGAAGTCACTGCTGATGTATGCCGGCCTCCTGGGAAGCCTGTTCGGCTTTTCCGTGACCGGTTCCTTTGCCCAAACCGCTCCCGAAGGCACCTCGGCGTCATTGCTGCGCGGGCCGGAGCAGCGCGTCGCGCTCGTGATCGGCAACGCGAACTACAAGAACGCGCCGCAGCTTGCCAACCCCGACAACGACGCCACCGCCATGGCGCAGTTCCTGAACAAGGCCGGCTTCGAGGTCACCTCGGCGATCGACCTGACGCAGAACGACATGATCCGCGTCGTGCAGGATTTCTCGTCCAAGGTCGCCGCCCGCGGTCCCAACTCGGTGGCCATGGTCTACTACGCCGGCCACGGCGTGCAGCTCGCCGGCGAGAACTACCTCGTCCCGGTCGACGCCAACGTCTCCACGCCGAACGACCTGACCAGCAACTCGCTGCGCCTGGTCGACCTGATGGCGACGCTGGATTCGATCCCGAGCCGGCTGCGCATCGTGCTGCTCGACGCCTGCCGCAACAATCCGTTCCCGGGCGTCAACGACGCCGGCCGGGGTCTGGCCATCGTCGACGCGCCGAACGGCTCGATCGTCGGTTACTCGACCGCGCCGGGCACCGAAGCGCTCGACGGTTCCGGCGAGCACAGCCCGTATCTCCAGGCGTTCCTCAATCGTGCGAACGAGCCGAACCTGCCGATCGAGCAGCTGTTCAAGCGCGTTCGCCTGGACGTGGCCGGCTCGACCGCGGGCAAACAGATCCCGTGGGAAAGCTCGTCGCTGACCTCGGACTTCTACTTCTTCGGCGACACCGCCGTGGCGGCGACCCGTGCGCCCGCCCGCGGCCCGGTCGTGGCTGCCGCTTCCAACCTGCCGAGCCGTTCGGTGCAGCAGGCCTATGATTTCGTGCTCTCGGAAGGCCAGCCGCACTACTACGAACAGTTCATCGCGATGTATCCGCACGACCCGCTGTGCGACCGCATCCGCTGGCTGCTGCGCAACCTCGTGGTGGCGCAGGCCTGGCACAAGGCCGTGATCGCCAACTCGCCGTTCGCCTACAAGACGTTTGCCGACAATTTCGGTGACAGCCCGTATGCGAAGGTGGCGCTGAACCTGCAGAACGCTCCGAAGGTCGTTCCGCTGATGCAGGCCACGAAGCTGATCGTATCGCCGCAGCTTGCGCCGCAACTGAAGCAGCCGGTCAATTTCGGCCTGCCGAAGGAAGGCATCAAGATCGGTGACGTCAACGGCCAGAACAACGGCCAGAAGGTCGGCGGTCTCGGCATCAACCTGCCGGGCAACAATGGCAACACCGGCACCAATGGCGGCAAGATCGTGACCCTGCCTGCGCCGGGCGGCAACAACGGTAACGCCGGCAACGGCAATACCGGCGGCGGCAAGATCGTCACGCTGCCCGTCAACAACGGCGGCAACAGCAACAACGGCCCCGCGAACACCGGCGTCAACGGCGGCAGGATCGGTACGCTGCCGGTGAACAACGGCAACAACGGCAACAACGGCCCCGCCAACACCGGCATCAATGGCGGCAAGATCGGCACGCTGCCGGTGAACAATGGCGGCCAGACCGGCTCCGGTCAGACCACCAGGGTCGACGTCAAGACGAGCATGCCCGTCAACCGCGTCACCACCCTGCCGTCGAACCAGCACCCGCAGTTGAACAACGGCCCGGCGATGAAGCTCAACAACAACCCGTCCATGGGAACCAAGCTGAACCAGGGCAATGCGCAGCCCCGCACGATGACCTTCGGCGCCAACAACGGTGGCTCCCGCATGGCCATGGGCGGCAACCAGATGCGCCGCGGCTTCTGATCGAACCGCACTCGCCAATCAACGAGATCGGGGCAGAGCAGCGATGCTCTGCCCCGCTCTATTTTTGGGGATCTCGCTTAAGCGACGAGCCTTGCAAACAGGTCGGCATCGACATTGCCGCCGGAGAGAACGATGACGACGTTCTTGCCCCTGGCATCGATGCGGCCGGCGAGCAGCGCGGCCAGGCCAACGGCACCGCCCGGCTCGACCACGAGCTTCAGCTCGCGATAGGCAAAGGCGACCGCCGCGGCGACTTCCTCGTCCGAGGCCGAAACACCGCGCGCCAACAGCTTGCTGTTGATGGAGAACGTCAGTTCGCCCGGCATCGCCGCCATCAGCGCATCGCAAATGGTGCGCGCGGCCGCGGGATGCGGCTCGCGATGGCCGGCCTTCAGCGACAGCGCGTGGTCGTCATAGCCCTTGGGCTCGGCGACGACGATCTCCGCATCCGGAAAACGCGATTTCACGGCGGTGGCGACGCCCGCGATCAAGCCGCCGCCGGAGGCCGGCGCGACCACGATGTCGGGAACGAGCCCGCGCGCGGCCATGTCCTCGGCGATCTCGCGGCCGGCGGTGCCCTGGCCCGCGATAACAAACGGGTCGTCATAGGGGCGCACCAGCGTGGCGCCGCGCTTGCTCGCAATGCCGCCCGCGATCGCCTCGCGGTCTTCCCTGTCGCGGTCGTACAGCACGACCTCGGCGCCGTAGGATTTCGTGCGCTCGCGCTTGGACAGCGGTGCATCCGCCGGCATCACGATGGTCGCCTGCATGTTGAGGATCTTCGCCGCCGCCGCCACGCCCTGGGCGTGATTGCCGGAGGAGAACGCCACGACGCCGCCACCGCGATTGGCCTGCGGGATCGAGGCGAGCTTGTTGAAGGCGCCGCGGAACTTGAAAGAGCCGGTCCGCTGCAGCATCTCCGGCTTCAGGAACACCTTCGTTCCGGCGCGTTCGTCGAGCACGGGGAAGGACAACAGCGGCGTGCGCACCGCGAATGGCGCGACCACCTTGGCGGCCGCCTCGATATCGGCGGCGCTGACGGGCAGGCTCGGACTTTGTTCGGTCATGCGCGCAGCTTATCGCGCCGTCCGCATCGCGGACAAGCCGGATCAGCGGCAATCAGGTCACGAAATGCGGGTCTTCCGTCCCGAATTCGGCCGGCACCGTCTCGGTATCGTCGAAGCAAACCCGTTGCGCATGCTCGATGAAGACGCGGGCAGAAGCTTCCCAGCTATGCGCGGCGGCAAATTTCACGCAAGCTTCGCGCGGGATGCTCAGCGCCTCGAGACAGGCCGAGCGCAGGTCGTCGCTGAGCACTCCGACCGCGGCGGAGCCGATGACGTCACGCGGCCCCTTCACTGGAAATGCCGCGATCGGCAAGCCGCTGGCAAGCGCCTCCAGCAGCACGAGTCCGAAAGTGTCCGTCTTGCTCGGGAACACGAACGCATCGCAGGCCGCATATATCTCGGCGAGTTCCTCGCCATGGCGCGCGCCGAGGAAAATCGCCTGCGGATACCTGCGCTCCAGTTTCGATCGCGCCGGACCGTCGCCGACGATGACCTTGGTGCCGGGCAGATCGAGATCGAGAAATGCTTCGAGATTCTTCTCCACCGCGACGCGGCCGACGCAGAGGAATACCGGCGCCGGCAGGCAGATGTCGATGTCGCGCGGATGGAACAGTCTTGTATCGACGCCGCGCGACCACAGCACCACATTGCGGAAGCCGAGCGCGCGCAATTCGCTTGCAAGCGCCGGCGTTGCCGCCATCACCGCCTGGCTCGGCCGGTGGAAGGCGCGCAGCACGCTCCAGACCCATTTCTCGGGAATCGGGGAACGTGCGGAAACATAATCGGGAAAGCGGGTATGGAAGCCCGTCGTGAACGGAAGGCCGTGCTTGAGGCAATGGCGGCGGACCATGAAGCCGACCGGGCCTTCGGTCGCGATGTGAATGCTGTCGGGTGCCGCACGCTCGATCAGTTCGGCAACCCTGGACGGCCGCGGCAATGCCAGCCGCAGGTCGCGATAGGTCGGCAGCGCGAAGGTGCGGAAGGATTCCGGGGTCAGGAAATCGATCGCGACCCCCAGCCCCTGTGCGGATTCCGCCATCATGGCGAGCGTCCGGACCACCCCGTTGACCTGGGGATGCCACGCATCGGTTGCGACCAGAATCTTCATCACGCCGCGCGCGCCGCGACGCGGGGAACCGGAGTTGCGTGGCGCACCGGATCGGCCCAGGTGATGATCTCGAAGGTGCCGTCCTCGTGCTCGACCAGCGCCGTGCAGCTCTCCACCCAGTCGCCGCAATTCATGTAGCGAATGCCGTGCTCGTCGCGGATGGTGGCGTAGTGAATGTGGCCGCAGATCACGCCGTCTGCGCCGTGGCGGCGCGCTTCGCCCGCCAGCGTCTTCTCGAACGCGCCGATATAGTTGACGGCGTTCTTGACCTTCAGCTTCGCCCATTGCGACAGCGACCAGTAGGGCACGCCGAACATGCGGCGGAAGAAGTTGACCAGGCGATTCATCTGGATCGCGAAGTCGTAGGCCTTGTCGCCGAGATGGGCGAGCCAGCGCGCGTTCTGCACCACGAGGTCGAAGATGTCGCCGTGGATCACGAGGTAGCGCTTGCCGTCGGCGCCGGCGTGGATGATGTTTTCCACCACGTCGATGCCGCCGAAATGCGTGCCGTAATAGTTGCGCAGGAACTCGTCGTGATTGCCCGGCACGTAGATGACCTTGGCGCCCTTGCGCGCCTTGCGCAGCAGCTTCTGCACGAAGTCGTTGTGCGATTGCGGCCAGTACCAGCCCGACTTCAGCGCCCAGCCGTCGACGATGTCGCCGACGAGATAGATGGTGTCGGCGTCGTGGCTGCGAAGGAAATCCAGCAATCGGTCGGCTTGCGAGCCGCGGGCTCCGAGATGGACATCGGAGATAAACAGAGTGCGGAAGCGCCGTTCAGGGCTCTCATCACTCGAGGAGTTACTTCCCATGGACGTGCCCTAACAGATCCGCATGACAGGTCGATGACGGTCCGCGCGGCCTAGAGCCTCAATGAGAATCAGTCGCTCGTCCCCTGAGTGGCCGAATAACAGCGCGATGCGACAAGCAGGCGACATGGGAGTCGTCTCTCGGCGAATGACAGCGAGTGTTGCCCAAAGGAAATGGTTAACGGCGCCGGGTTCCAGCGATCGCCAAACGACGTTCAGTAGAACCTGTGAAAATGATGCACCGGCCCGTGGCCGTGACCGACGCTGAAGCGGTCCGCCGCGGCAATTGCAGCCGTGACCCACGCCTTGGCGTTGCGCACGGCGGTCGCCATGTCCTCGCCCTTGGCGATGCCGGCCGCGATCGCCGACGACAGCGAGCAGCCGGTGCCGTGCGTGTTCTTCGTCGCGACGCGCGGCGCCGGCAGCGGGATCGTTCCTGCGCTCGTTACGAAATAGTCGATGCTCTCCGCGCCCTGCCCGTGGCCGCCCTTGATCAGCACGGCGCGTGGACCGAGCGCGAGCAACTTCTTGCCCTGGCCGGCAACGTCGCTCTCTGACGTCGCGACCGGCTCGTCGAGCAGCGCCGCCGCCTCCGGCAGGTTCGGCGTGATCAGCGAGGCAAGCGGGATGAGTTTCGTGCGAAGCGCCTCGACCGCATCCGCCTTCAGCAGACGATCGCCCGACGTTGCGACCATCACCGGATCGAGCACGAGGTGCTTCGGCTGCCATTTTGCCAGGCCGGCCGCGACCGCGCCGATCACCGCAAGCTCCGCCACCATGCCGATTTTCACGGCACCCACCGCGAGATCGGAAAAGACGGCGTCGATCTCGGCGGTGACGAACTCCGCCGGCACCTGATGGATGGCGGTGACGCCTTGCGTATTCTGCGCGGTCAGCGCCGTGATGACGGAGGCGCCGTACACGCCGAGCGCTGCAAAGGTCTTCAGATCGGCCTGGATCCCGGCGCCGCCGGAGGAATCCGAACCGGCAATGGTGAGCGCGATCGGCGTGGTCATCGCCGGGCCTGCGCTTCTGGTTGGAACGGGGCCATGAAAACTGTCCTAACGCGGCGGCCTGTGGTCAGCAAGCCGGCTTGCAATGCCGGCGCGGATTTGGCCTATTGGCCGGGCCTGCCCCCCTTCGGAGACCTCGGCGATGGTGCCCTTTTTCGTCCAGATCAAATGCAAGCTCGGCCAGTCCTACACGGTGGCCAATGCGCTGGCGGAAGCCGAGATCGCGTCCGAAATCTATTCCACCGCGGGCGACTACGACCTGCTGGTGAAGTTCTACGTCGACAAGGACACCGACATCGGCCACTTCATCAACGAGAAGGTACAGGTGCTGCCGGGCATCCAGGACACCCACACCATCATCACCTTCAAGGCATTCGGCTCCCGCTAGGACAGGGGCGCCCCGGGGCCGTCATTCCGCCCGGTTTAGATTCGATTCAAGTTTTGCGTTCATCGTGTCGACGTTTGGCTGGGGGGCCAGGCGCCGTAGCCGCGGTATGCGCGGACGACGGCGATGCTCCGGGAAGCCAACATGTCCCATTCTGGATCAGTCCTCACGAACCGGACCGTGGCGCGCGGAAAGCCGGGCGCGCGCCTCGCCGCGCTGATCGTGGCGGCCGGCGCGGTCGCCGGCTGCGCTCAGCAGCACGGCCAGCAGGAGGCAAATGCCGCGCTGGTACGGCCCCAGCCGGCCTATTGCCAGCCGCGCCCCGCGCCCGATTGCACGTTCAGGAATACAAGCCTGCGGACCGTCGATCCAGCGGAATTCGCCCGGCTCAAGCTCGCCTACGAGCGGCGATGTATCCGGCATGCCGAGAAGACCGAGCGCGAGCGCATGCATGAATTGCAGGCTTCCGGCGCCTGCGAGGGCCGGCCAGCGCCTTCGCTGGCCACCAGCCGGTAACATTGTGACTTAAATGCACCCCGGCACAGGCACGGTTTTGCCATATGTCGATCATGGGGAAGCCCCGATGTTTTCCGTTATCTAGGGAGAGTCGTCGATCAGGAACTCCGTGGCGGTGGAAGTCCTGAGGGGGAATTAGTTGCGAGTACCACCATGGGGACGCTCTACGATTTGCTCGGAGCCCTTCCGAACGATGATGCGGAGGGCTTGCGAGTCGCTTTTCGGCGGGCCGCGAAAGCGACCCATCCCGACACCAATCCTGACAATCCGGATGCGGCGCTGCGCTTCAGGCAGCTGATCCGCGCGCACAACATCCTCAGCGATGCCGAGCAGCGTGCGACCTACGATCAGTTGCTGGCGATCGCGACGCGTCCGCCCGCCCCGCCACCGGCGCCGCCTGCGCGCGTGGCCGTCTACGAGAAGATTCACCGCGGCGCTACCAACACGATGGCGGCCACCTTCATCGCTGCCGTGCTGATCGGCGGCTATACCGTGTTCAGTCACGTCTCGAAGACGTCGGCAATGACGGAGGGCGCGGCAAGAACCGCCGAGAACCCCCCGGTCGATGTCGCCTCGGCCCCGCCGCCGCCCGCGAGCATTCGAGAGATGGCGGCCGACAAACGCGACAGCGGCGCCGGCGCCGGCGAACCCACCACGACAGGCGCGATCGCAAGCGCCGCAAATGCGATCAATCCGCCGCTCGCCCTGATCGCCCTGCCTGCACTTGCGTCTTCACCTGTGCTGCCCCCGGCCGACGCCAGGACGCTGCGCGACCGCGGCATCTATGCCTATCGCGGCGGCGACCTCGGCGGCGCGCTGGCGCACTTCAACCTGGCGATCGCGCAGGATCCCGGGTTTGCCGCCGCTTATATCGATCGAGGCATCGTTTTCTACCGCATGCGCAACTTCGAGCGCGCCTTTGCCGATATGTCACAGGCCAAGCGTTTGGCCAGGACGGACAAGGAAAAGGCCGCGGCGGCGATACCCAAAAAGCCGCCGGCATCGATCAGGATCGGCCAGAGGCAGCCGCCGGGCTGGCGCATGACGGCAGTCTTTACCCCCTGAATCCTCGCAGAGTGTTACTTGCCATCTTGCTCTATTTTCCGCTTGGGACGCGGCGGGCCTTCGACCGGCGGCAGCGATTTCAGATATTCGGCCATTGCGTGCTGATCTTGCGGAGACAGCTGCGACGTATTCCTGATCACGCGCCCCATTGAACCGGAAGCCTTGTCGCCCTCCGGCAGTTCGCCGGTCTTGAGGAAATAGGCGATATCCTTCACGCTCCACTCGGCGAGGCTGCCCTTCTGCGTGATGTTCGGTACCCAGCCCTCGCCTTCCGGGTTCGGCCCGCCGGCAAAGCGCTGCGCAGCGATGATGCCGCCGAGGAAATTCCGCGGACTGTGGCATTCGGCGCAATGGCCGAATCCATTCACGAGATAGGCACCGCGATTCCATGATGCCGACTGCGAGGGATCAGGAGTGAACGGTTTGCCGTCAAGGAACAGCAGCTTCCATATCCCAAGAGCGCGGCGGATGTTGAACGGAAACGGCATATCGTGGTCGCGTGCGCGGCCCTGAACGGCAGGAAGCGTCTTGAGATAGGCGAAGAGATCGCGAACGTCCTCGATCTTCGCGCGCTGATAGGACGTGTATGGGAATGCAGGGTAATAGTGCGCGCCTGAAGGCGACGTACCCTTCGCGACAGCGGTGACGAAATCCGCTTCGCTCCATCGCCCTATGCCATCGTTGGGATCGGGGGAAACGTTGGGCGCATAGAATGTGCCGAACGGTGACGGGATTGCGAGTCCGCCGCCGAGCTTCAAGCGATCAGGCTGGTCCGGCACCGCATGACATGAGGAACATCCGCCGGCATTGAACATCGTCTGCCCGTTGGCGACGTTCGCCTGGTAGGCAGGCATTGCAACCGCCGCGACATGTGCCGGAATGGTGAGCCACCAGAAGACGCCAAAACCGACTGCGGCGATCGCCATCAAGCCAATAAGAACACGCTTCAGCATTCACCTACCCGTTATCGATTAGCCGGTTGCACCCTAGTATGGTGATTTTCGCGATCATACGCTCGCTCGAAATTTCACAACACCGAAGCCCATTCGGGAATAAACCCGCGAATACGTTGTTTTGATGCTGAAACAACAGGGAGAGAACCCATGACCAAGACCACGCTTGCCACGCTTGCGTTCGGTGCAGCGGTTGCCCTTGCGGGACCGGCCCTCGCCGACAAGATGAAGGTGACACTGGACGGCAAGTCCCAGGTGCCCCCCAACAGCAGCGCAGCCACCGGCACCGCCGAACTCGACTACGATCCGGCCTCCAAGAAGCTGACTTGGAAGCTGACCTATACCGGCCTGTCCGGACCGGCCACGATGGCGCACTTCCATGGGCCTGCAGAAGCCGGCAAGAACGCGGGCGTTGCGGTTGCCATCCCCAATGCCGGCACCAGCCCGGTCTCGGGCAGCGCCACGCTGACCGACGCCCAGGCCGCCGATCTCGTCGCCGGCAAGTACTACATCAACATCCACACGGCAGCGAACCCCGGCGGCGAAATTCGCGGGCAGGTCACGAAGTAGAGACAAGAACGGGCGGACGCAACCAGGCGTCCGCCCGTTTTTCCTAGGGCGCTACTGCGCGAATTCGCGAGCCCGGAACGCCTACTTCAACTTGACGCGATAAGTGTCGTGGCAGCTGTCACATTTTGCCTGAACGGCGTCGAAAGCCACCTTTAGGCTGGCGGCATCGGTGACTTTGGCATCGCCAATCGCCTTGGTGACAGCCGGCACTTTCGCGTCGAAATCAGCCTTGTTCTGCCAGATTTTCTGCGACGCGCCGAACGTTGCGTCCTTGACACCCTCTTTCGGATTTGTCGCGAAAACGGTCGGTATCTTGGCGACGTCGTCCGCCAGCGCCTTCAGCGCCCCATCGGCCGCCGCCTTGTCGAACGGCGTATCGCCCTTCACCATCTTGCCGAGGACCCCGTACATGCTTCTGGCCTGCGCCTTCATCAGGTTCTGTTGCTGGATGGCGACTTCCTGCTGCGCAACAACTGTGGTTGCGCCCACTGCCAACACTGCCGCGGCCAATAGAACACGTTTCATCGAGAACTCCTCACGTTGAAAATCCTTGAGACGGGGTTCGACACGGTATCAACGTGTCGAACCCCCAGAGGTGCAACATATTCCCGTGGACCGGCGGTCAGAGCCGGTGCCGGCGCTGCGCCTCGCGGATGGCGATCCAGACCCGCTCGGCGGTGGCGGGCATGTCGATGTGGTCGATCTTGTATTCCCGCCACAATCCCTCGACGATTGCATTGACCACCGCCGGACACGACCCGATCGCGCCCGCCTCGCCCGCGCCCTTCACGCCGAGCGGATTGGTCGTGCAGGGCACGTTGTGGGTCTCGAACACGAACGAGGGACCGTCGGACGCGCGCGGCAGCGCATAATCCATGAAGGTGCCGGTGACGAGCTGGCCGTCCTTGTCGCTGTAGACCGCCTGCTCCATCAGCGCCTGGCCGATGCCCTGCATCGCGCCGCCATGGACCTGTCCGGCCAGCATCAGCGGATTGAGCGTCACGCCGAAATCGTCGACGATCACATAGTTGACGATCTTGATGATGCCGGTCGCGGGATCAATCTCGACTTCGGCGAGATGCGTGCCGTTGGGATAGGTGCCGTCGGCGCTGGTGAAGCTCGAGCTGGCGTTGAGCTTGGAGGGATCGACGCCCGGCCGTTTCGCCAGATCAGCAAAGCTGATCGAGCGGTCGGTGCCGGCGACGCGCACGGTGCCGCCATTGATCTCGAGATCGCCGACGCCGGCTTCCAGCGCTTGCGCTGCGATCTCCTTCAGCTTGTTGCCGAGGTCGCGCGTGGCGCGCTCGACGCAGACGCCGCCGGACGGAATCGATGACGAGCCGCCGGTACCCTGCCCGGTTGGGATCTGGTCGGTATCGCCCTGGAAGATGTGCACCCGTTCCGGCGCGAGACCAAACTGCTCGGCGACGAGCTGTGCATAAGCGGTCTGGTGCCCCTGCCCGCTCGACTGCGTGCCGATCAGGATGGTGACGTCGCCATTGGGGTCGAGCGCGACCTTGGCGGTCTCCTCGGCGCCCATGCTGCCGCAAACCTCGACATAGCTCGCCAGGCCAATGCCGCGCACCAGGCCCTGCTTCTTCGCTGCCTTGGCGCGCTTGGGAAACTCCTTCCAGCCCGCGATCTCCATCGCGCGCTTCATGTGCGCGGTGAAGTCGCCGGAGTCGTAGACCTTGCCGGTCGCGGTCGTGTACGGCATCGCCTTCGGCGAGATGAAATTCTTCCGACGGATCGCATCCGGCGTCATGCCGAGCTTTCGCGCGGCGGCGTCCGCGAGGCGCTCGACGACGTAAGCGGCCTCCGGGCGGCCGGCGCCGCGATAGGCGTCGACCGGCACGGTGTTGGTGAACACGGTGCGGACGCGGCAGTGGAAGGCCTGGATGTCATAGAGGCCCGGCAACATGCCGGCGCCACCATGCGGGATGTAGGGCCCGAAGGTCGACAGATACGCGCCCATGTCGCCCATCAGGTCGACGTCCATGCCGAGGAACTTGCCGTCCTCGGCGAGCGCCATCCGCGCCACCGTGACGTTGTCGCGGCCCTGCGCGTCGCCCATGAAGTGATCGGAACGGTCGGCGGTCCACTTGATCGCCTTCTTCAGCCTGCGCGCGGCCACCGCCATCAGCGCATATTCCCGGTACGGGAACAGCTTGGTGCCGAAACCGCCGCCGACGTCGGGGCAGATCACCCGCATCTTCTCGACGGGAATCTTCAGCACGAACTGGCACAGGATATCGCGCAAGCGGTGGCTGCCCTGGCTGCCGACGGTAAGCGTCATGTGATCGCGTTTGGCGTCGTACTCACAGACGGCGGCGCGCGTCTCCATGAAATTGGTGATGACCCGCGGGTTCACGATGCGCACTTCGGCGACCGCATGCGCCTTGGCGAAGGCGGCTTCCGCCGACTTCTTGTCGCCGATCGAAACGTCGAACAGCACGTTGCCGGGTTTTTCCGGCCAGACCTGCGGCGCGCCCTTCTTGACCGCATTGGCAAGGCCGACCACGGCAGGTAGCGGCGACCAGTTCAGTTCGATTGCCTCGATGGCATCGCGGGCGTGATCAAGGGTGTCGGCAACCACGAAGGCGACGGCATCGCCGACGTGACGCACCTCGTCCTTCGGCAGGATCGGATAGGGCGTGCCGGTGAAGGGGTCGGTCTCGAGATTGAACAGGCACGGCAGGTCGCCAAGATCCTTGACGTCCTCAGCGGTCAGGATCAGCGACACGCCCGGCAGACTGCGGGCCCTGGTTGCATTGATGGTGTATTTCGCATGCGCATGCGGCGAGCGCAGCATCAGGGCATGCAGCGCCGGCTGCGGCGCCACGTCGTCGGTGTAGCGGCCCTTGCCGCGGATTAGCGCGTCGTCTTCCTTGCGGCGGACGCTCTGTCCGACGCCGAATTTGATTGGAGCAGCCATCTTGTCTCCGGTTGCAGTCGCAGATTCCCGCCGGCATATTGCAGCGGTTCGCTCCGAGGCGCAAACGCGCCAGCCGGCTTGTCGCATTGCAGCGAGAAGCCATTTCAGCGAGAAGCCATGCCGGCAAAAGAAAAGCCCCGGACCAGGCCGGGGCTTCCTAGGGTCGGGAGTTAGACCATCGTCTGATATCAGTACTTCGCGACCACCGGGCCGCCGAAGTGATAGTTCACGCCAGCCCGGACCACCACGTCGGTGACATGAGAGCTGTAGCCGAAACGGAGCGGCGGGGTGCTGGGAAGGAGGACCGGGGCACCGGAGACACTACCGAGATCCATATAGAGGCCCTCGATCTTGCCGGTCCAGTTGCCGCCCAAGCGCGCCTCGAGGCCGGCGCCGACCACCCAGCCCCAATTGGTGCTGTCGTTGCCCCACGCAACAGACGTCAATGCACCGAGAGTTGTGACCCCCGTCAGCACGCCGCTGGTCTTGATGCCAGCGACCGCAGCGCCACCCGTGACGTAGAGCAGCGCGGTCGGCGTGATGAGACCGCCCACGCGGCCACGGAACGTCGCGAACCAAGCGATCTCCTGGTTGAAGGTCGTCGTTGGTGAAAGACCCAAGGTGTTGATGTTTGCAGTATTCGGGTTGCAGACGTTACCACCAAAGGCGGCGTTCGGCGTGACGCAGGTAAAGAGCGCGCTGCCCCTCTCGCCGCTCCATTGACCGTCAGCCTCGATACCAAAGACCCACTTGCCGTTCTGCCAGTTCTTGCCGATCTGGCCGCCGAAGACGCCGCCATTCAGATCGAACCTGGTGTACTGGGTCGGGCTGAGCTGAGCGCCGGTATTGTTGTTGTAGAACGTGCCGGACGTGTCCGAACGGCCCCAGCTGTATCCGCCGTTGAGACCGACATACCACTTGTCCCAGGTCCAGACCTCGACGATCGCCGGCCGGGCCTTGACGGGCATGTCGGCGGCAAGTGCCGGTGAAACCGCGATGGCGGCGAATGCGGCCGTCGCCAAAATCTTCAACGCCGAAACCTTCATCGCGGTCCCCTCCAAAGAATGGAAAATGTCTGGCGCCAGCATACGCCGGAACCCCCGACCGCGATCGCCGATTCTAGCCAGCCTGCACAGTTTGCACGCAGATGTTGCATGCACGCATCAGTGCGACGGGGCAGCGCATTTCCGAGCGCAAACAATTGAAAATAAAGCCGTTTAGCGCAGCAGCGAAATCAACCAGCGGCGCCCGAACAACGCAATGACCGAAGCCGCATAGACGACGGTGCCGACCACGACAAGAATGCCAAGCGCGATCTCGTCGCGGAAGGTGCTGATCTGGGCAAGGCCGGTTGCGGCGAATCGTGCCGCGAACCACAGCGCCGCGCCGAGAACGGCACCGGCAACGGCGAACTTTGCAAAGGACTGCAACAGCGCGCGATCGAGCGCGAGGTAGCCCGCCCGCACCGCAAAGCCGATCACCAGCAGCAAGTTGATCCAGGCGCCGACCGCGGTCGCCAGCGCAAGCCCGATCTGCGCCAGCGATCCGACGAGAGCGACCTTCAGCGCCACGTTGACGGCAACCCCGGTTAGCGCGGCCTTCACGGGCGTGGCGGTGTCCTTGCGCGCGTAGAAGGTCGCAACGGCGCTGCGGATCAGCACGAAGGGGACGAGCCCGATGGCATAGGCCGCAAGCGTGGCGCCGGCCGCCGCAGCGTCGCCCTTGGTGAAGGCGCCGCGCGCGAACATCGCCCGCATGATGACGTCGGGAACCGCGAGAAAGGCGGCGACGAACGGCACCGACAGCAGCAGCGTGAAATCGAAGGCTTTCCGCTGCGAGACAGCGGCACCTTCGAAATCGCCTGCGGTCAGGCGCCGCGACATTTCCGGCAACAGCACCGTGCCTACCGCAATGCCGATCACGCCGATCGGCAGCTGATTGAGACGGTCGGCGTAGTAGAGCGCCGACAGCGCGCCGGCGGCCAGAAACGTCGCGATGATGGTGTCGGCGAACAGCGCGACCTGCGTTCCCATCGAGCCGATGGTGGCGGGCCCGAGCGCGCGGAAGAAGGCGCGGATGTCGTCGTCCAGCTTCGGCCACGCGAAGCGCGGCAGGATGCCGCTGCGCCAGGCATCGCCCGCGAGCAGGAAGAATTCCAGGATGCCGGCGATCAGCACGCCCCAGGCCGCAGCATATCCCGCGCCCGGGAAGAATGCCGCCAGCGCCAGCGTCAGCATCATCGACAGATTGAGGAAGATCGGCGCGGCCGCCGCGCTGGCAAAGCGCTGCATCACGTTGAGCATGCCGCCGTAGAGCGTCACCAGCGTGACCAGCAGCAGGTAGGGGAAGGTGATCCGCGTCAGATCGATCGCGAGCCGGCCGCGCTCGGGGTCGTTCGAGAATCCCGGCGCGAGGATCGCGATCACCTGCGGCATGAACAGCCAGGCCGCGACCAGCAGGATCACCTGCGCCGCGAACAGCAGGGTGAAGATGCGGCTGGCGAAGATTTTCGCGCTCGTCTCGCTCTGGCCGTGCACATGGGCATAGGCCGGCACGAAGGCGGCGTTGAAGGCGCCCTCGGCGAAGATCGCGCGAAAATGGTTGGGCAGCCGCAACGCGACGAAAAACGCATCGGCCACGGGACCCGCGCCGAGAATCGCCGCGAGCATGATGTCGCGCGCGAATCCGGTCAGCCGGGAGAGCAGCGTGTAGCCGCCGACGGTGAAAATACGTCCGAGCATCCACCGTCTCTATAGCAAATTCGGTTCCGATTGCATCAGAGCCGAATTGCGAATCTTGCTTTGACGCGTTTTCCCTAGGCGAACCGGTTCCGACTTCGCTTCAAAACGCCTTGAAAGAGGCGGATCACAGCGGCCTCACAGCGCGCTGCGCACAGCGGCGATGACGCGCTCCTGCGCCGGCGCGTCCAGATAGGCGTGCATCGGCAGGCTGATGACGTCGGCCGACAGCCGCTCGCTGGCCGAAAGCCCCCCCTCCGCGACGGGGAAATCCCTGTACGCGGTCTGCTGGTGCATCGACTTCGGATAGTAGATCGCCGTCGGCACGCCCTTGGCCTTCAGCGCCGCCGCAAAGCCGTCGCGGTCGACGCCTTTCGGCAGGCGAATGGTGTACTGCGCCCAAACCGAGGTGCAACCGGCGGCGAGAAGCGGCACCGTCACGACATTGCCGAGCCCGCGCGAATAGCGCTCGGCGGCTTCATTGCGCGCGGCGATCTCGCCGTCGAAGATTTTCAGCTTCTCCAGCAGCACTGCCGCCTGCACGGTGTCGAGCCGTCCGGTGAGTCCGAGGCGGACATTGTCATACTTGTCGGCGCCCTGCCCGTGCACGCGGATGCTGCGCAGTCGCTCGGCGAGCGCGGCATCGTCAGTGAAGATGGCGCCGCCGTCGCCGTAACAGCCGAGCGGCTTTGCGGGAAAGAAGCTGGTCGCGGTGGCGCGGCCGAACGTACCGAGGCGGCGGCCATTGTAGCTGGCGCCAAAGCCTTGCGCCGCGTCATCGAGCACGAACAGGCCTTCGGCCTCGGCCACCGCCGCGATCGCATCGTGATCGGCGCTCTGCCCGAACAGGTCGACCGGGATGATCGCGCGGGGCTTCAGGCCGAGCTTGCGCGCAGTGACGATGCCGCGCTTCAGCGAGGCGGCGTCCATGTTGAAGGTCGCTTCGTCCACGTCGACGAACACGGGCGTGGCGCCGGTCAGCGCCACCGCCTCGCCGGTCGCGCAAAAGGTGAAGGAGGGACACAGCACGGCGTCGCCGCGGCCGACATTCTCCGCCATCAGCACCATCAGCAGCGCATCGGTGCCGCTGGCGCAGCTCACCACATGCCGTGCGCCGGAGAACTGTGCCAGCGCCTGCTCCAGCGCGGTGACTTCCGGGCCGTTGACGAACTGGCAATGGGCGAGCACGCGGCCGACCGCCTCGTCGATCGACTTGCCGAGCCGGCGCCGCTGCGCGCCGATATCGATGAAGGGCACCGGTTCAGGAGGCATGTGCTGGTTCATGATGCTTTCAGGAATTCCGGAACTGAACGATCAGCCGACGATGCGGCGCGGGCCCTTGCGCTCGGCGGACGCTACGGGCTTTGTGGGATGCTCGAGGCAGCGGATCGCGATCTCGAGGCTGGCGACGCCTTCGTCGCCGGACACCGCGGGCGCGCTGCCGGCGCGCACGGCGCCGAGAAAGGCAATCAGCTCGGCACGCAGCGGCTCGTCATGGGCGACGGGCAGATGCCGCATCGAATAGGAACCGTCCTGCTTGAAGCCGAAGCATTCGGTGACCTGCCGGGTCAGCAGATCGCCCATGATGTACTTGTTGCGGGTCGCCACCGTCACGCTGCGCGCCTTGAACGGCGTCAGCCAGTTGGTGTTGATGTGGGCAAGCACGCCCGATGCCGTGCGGAACTGCAGGAGCGCGATGTCCTCGCGCTCGGCTACCGCGCTGGAAAGCTGCGGCTGCACCTCGATGATTTCAGACTCGGTGAACCAGCGGATCAAATCGATGTCGTGCACGGCGAGATCGATCACCACGCCGACATTCGACATCCGCGGCGGGAACGGACCGACGCGGGTGATCGCGATCGAGAGAATGTCCTCGCCCGACAGCGCCTGCTTGATGGCGGCGACCGCCGGATTGAAACGCTCGACATGGCCGACCATCAGCGTGACGCCGGCTCGCGCCGCCGCAGCCACGATCTCGCGTCCCTCAGCCACCGTGGAGGCGACCGGCTTCTCGACCATGATGTGGATCTTGCGCTCGATGCAGGCGAGCGCGACCTCGTGATGCAGATGCGTCGGTGCCGCAATCGTCACGGCGTCGACGCCCTCGGCGACCAGTTGCTCCAGCGTTTCGAAGGCGCGGCAGCCGGCATGCTCGGTCGCCCTCGCCCGGTGCTCGGGCAAGGGATCGACGATCCCGACCAAGGTGGTGTTCGGCAATCCCCCCAGGACACGCGCGTGATTGGTCCCCATCACGCCCGCGCCGATCACGCCGACTCGCATCCAATTCCCCTTTTGTCGCCTGCACAAGCCTCTGCAAAGGCTCGCAAATTCCAAAACTGCGGCGAAGCACGCCGCTGTCCCCGTCAGCCGCTTAGCAGGCTGGTCATGGCTCTGGAAGACACAATTTGCTGCACTCGGTTACCAAGCCCTGGACCTGGTGCCGGCCTGGGCCGCGGCGCCGACGGCAGCGATCATACACTACGGCCGGACGCCCGGCACCCGCCTCAGCCCTTCAAGGCGTCGCCGCCGCCGCCGCCGAGCACCGTGGCGGCGATGATCCTGAGATCGCCGAGGAAGCTGCGGCTGTGCATGTAGCGGCTGTCGGCCTCCGCAAGCTTCTCAGGTGTCGACATGTCGATTGCGGCAAGCTGCGCAATGCCGGTGATGCCGGGCCGAATGGCGAACACGTTGCGGGCGCGGCGCGCGGCAATCACCTCGGCCTGATTGGGCAGGCAGGGCCGCGGCCCGACGAGGCTCATCTCGCCGCGCAGCACGTTGAGCAATTGCGGCAACTCGTCGAGCTTGAGCGAGCGCAGCCGCTTGCCGATCGGCGTGACCCAGGATGCTGCGACTTCATGCGAGCCCGCGACGGGCGCGCCATGAGCCATGGTGCGGAACTTGTAGCAGTCGAACGGCTTCTCGGACCTGCCGACGCGCGCTTGCACGAACAGCGCGCCGCCGGGCGAGGATCGCGACACGAGATAGCCGATGATCAGCATCGCGGGCATGAGCAAAACCAGCCCCAACGCTGCAACCACGAAGTCGAACGCTCTCTTCATCAACCTGGTGCCGGCTGGGGCAGGAATGACCGATGGCTCCGGAGATCCTGTCGCGCCCGTTTCAGGGCGCGGCTGCGGGTCGCCTAAGCCGATCTGACGATCGGGTCAAGGGCGAGTTCCACCTGCTGGAACGAGCGTGCGGTGAGCCTGAGGCCCTCCTCGACGCTCTTGCGCGGCATCCAGCCGAGCATCTCGCGGGTCTTGGCGAGATCGACCTGCAGGGAGCCGACGAGGCGGGTTGCGAGCGTGCGCTGCCCGATTGCGGTGGCCGCGAAGGTCACCACGGCGGCGGGCACCGGCATGATCCAGGAGGTGCGCCCCAGCGCATGGGCCATCCTGCGGAACAGTTCGGCCGTGGACATATCCTCGCCGTCACTGACCAAGAACACCTGCCCGGGCGCGTCGGGATGCGACAGGCTGAGGATGATCAGGTCGACCAAATTGCCGACATAGGCGAAGGAGCGCCTGTTGCCGACGGCGCGAAGCGGCAACGGAATTCCGCGATTGGCCCACTCCATCATCGCAGCGAAATTGGCCTTCACGCCCGGGCCATAGACCAGCGGCGGACGCAGCACCGTGACTTCCAGGCCGGTCTCCCGCGAAAGCGCAAACAAGCCCTGCTCGGCTTCCAGCTTCGCCTGGGCATAGGCGTCCTGCGGATTGGGCGGATCGTCGGCGGTGAACGGACGCCCCAACTCGGTCGTTTCGCCGTTGACCTTGATGGAACTGATGAAGACGAAGCGCCTTGCTCCGGCCTCGACCGCCTGCCGTGCGAGATTCAGCGTCGCATCCACCGATGGTGCCGGGGCCTGATCGGGTGCGTGCGCACTCGATGCCAGGTGCACGACGGCGTCGACGCCGTGCAATGCCGCCGTCCAGTCGGTATCGGGGCCGATGTGACGAATGGGGAAGTGGCTGTCGCGCCCGGCACGGGTGACGGCCCGGAACGCAATGCCCCGCCGCGTCAGCTCGCCAACCAGTGCTGTCCCAATAAATCCGCTGGCGCCGGTAACGAGGATCATTTCTTTCTTGTCACCCTGTCGGTCAACCCATCCAACGCCAAGCACACGCTCGCGCTCCGCCGAGATCAGCGGCAACGGCCGGTTCGACTCGAAAGGCACAACACAGAAGCCATCCCCAGACCGGTTCCACTTTCCCGCGGCGAATCAAGATTCAACCGCCACCGAGTCATACAGCTACAAGACTAGCAGCCGGACAAGCAATAGGTTCGAATACGGCATCCGCCCGCGATTCAACGTCGCAGGTTCCACTCACTGGCGCCGGTAGTCGTCCTCGATGCGGATGATGTCGTCCTCGCCGAAATAACTGCCGGTCTGGACTTCGATCAGCTCGAGCTGGATCTTGCCGGGATTTTCCAGCCGGTGCACGGCGCCGATCGGAATGTAGACCGACTCGTTCTCATGCACGGTCTTGACGAGTTCGTTGACCGTCACCTGCGCCGTTCCCCGCACCACGATCCAGTGCTCGGCGCGATGGTGGTGCTTCTGCAGCGACAGCCGTCCGCCCGGCTTGACGATGATCCGCTTGACCTGATGTCGGTCGCCGTTGTCGACCGACTGGTAGGATCCCCAGGGGCGATGCACCCTGATGTGATCCTCGGTCACCTGCGGCGCGACGGTCTTCAATCGCGCAACCAGCCGCTTCAATCCATTGGCGTCCTTCTGGCGCGACACCAGCACCGCGTCCTGCGTTGCGACCACCACGAGATCGTCGACGCCCTCCAGCGCAACCAGCGCGCGGTCGGTCGAGACGTTGCAGTTGCGCGAATCCTCGAACACCGCCGTGCCGTGCGCGGCGTTGCCCTGCTCGTCCTTCTTCGACAGCTCCCATACCGCGTGCCAGGAGCCGACATCGGACCAGCCGCAGGAAACCGGCACGACCGCGGCGAGCGAGGTCTTCTCCATCACCGCATAATCGATCGAGATCGCCTTGGCCGATCCGAAGGCTTGCGGATCCAGCGTGACGAAGCCGAGATCGCGCCCGGCCTTGCCGACGGCGGCAGCGACCGCCTCGATGCTTTGCGCATCGACCTTGCGATATTCGTCGAGCAGCACCGATGCGCGGAACATGAAGTTGCCGCTGTTCCAGAGATAGCCGGCCTTGATGTAGGCGGCGGCCGTCGCGGGATCCGGCTTCTCCACGAATTTTGCGACCGCCCGCACGTCGCCGGCGATCGCATCGCCCGGGCTGATATAGCCGTATTCGGTGGCAGGACGCTCGGGCTGGACGCCGAAGGTCACGATGCGGCCTTCCGCTGCGGCGGCCAGGCCCTGGCGGCAGGCGGCGACAAAGGCCGGCGCATCGCGCACCACGTGATCGGCGGCAAGCGCGAGCACGATCGCGCCGTTGTCGCGGCCTTGCGCGAAGGTGGCTCCTGCGGCGATTGCAGGTCCCGAATCCCGCCGCGCCGGCTCGAGCAGAACGTCGGCTTCCAGTCCGATCTCGGCCAACTGCTCCAGCACCATGAAGCGATAGGCCGCGTTGGTGATGACGATCGGCCGCTCGAACAACGTGCGGTCGGACACCCGCATCAGCGTGTCCTGGAACGTCGAGTGCGTACCGAACAGGCGCAGGAACTGCTTGGGATGGACTTCGCGCGACGCCGGCCACAGCCGCGTCCCGGCGCCGCCACACATGATCAGCGGAACAATTCGTGTGTCCATTGGCGCCTCAAATCCCGTAGTGCTCGCGATACCAGTTCACAAAGCGGCGAATGCCCTCTTCGATCGGAGTCTGCGGCCTGAAGCCGGCATCGCGCATCAGGTCGCCGACGTCGGCGAAGGTTTCCATCACGTCGCCCGGTTGCATCGGCAACATATCCTTTACAGCGGTGCGACCCAACTCCTTCTCCAGAAGGGTTACCACGCGGGACAGCTCTTCCGGATGATTGTTGCCAACATTGTAAATCCGCGCCGGCGGGCCGCCTTCGGCCTCGCCCTCGCGGGGAATCCGGTCGACGAGGCGCGACACGAGGCTGCTAACGTCGTCGATATAAGTGAAATCGCGCCGCATGTTGCCGTGGTTAAAGAGCTTGATCGGCCTGCCTTCGAGGATCGCCTTGGTAAACAGGAAGATCGCCATGTCGGGCCGTCCCCACGGCCCGTAGATGGTGAAGAAGCGCAGTCCCGTCACGGGAAGGCGATAGAGGTGGCTGTAGGAATACGCCATCAGCTCGTTCGCCTTCTTGGTCGCGGCGTAAAGGCTGACCGGATGATCGGTGCGGTCGCCGACCGAAAACGGCAGCTTGGTGTTGGCGCCATAGACCGACGATGACGAAGCATAGAGCAGGTGGCCGCAACCGTTGCGGCGGCAGCCTTCGAGGATATTGACGAAGCCCTCGAGATTGGCGTCGGCATAGTCATGCGGATGGTCGATGGAATGGCGCACGCCGGCCTGCGCCGCCAGATGAATTACGCTCGCGAAGCGATGGCTGGCGAACAATGCGGCGATCGTTGCACGATCGGCGAGATCGGCCTGCACGAACTCGAAGCCCTCGCTCGCGCGCAGCATGCCGAGGCGTGCCTGCTTCAGCGACGGATCGTAATAGGCATTGAGATTGTCGAGGCCGACGACGCGCCGGCCTTCGGCCAGCAGCGCGCGGGCGACGTGGAAGCCGATGAAGCCCGCCGCACCCGTCACCAGTATCGTCCGATCCGACATCAAATCCCCGATGGCACCCTGGCCCGCCCGCGGGGCCTCTTTACCTGCCGCCCGGAGTACCTCGCAATACCCGCCTGCCGGCTATTGCCAGAACGGTTACGAAACCATACCAAGACGGGCAAATTCAGTGCAGATCGTCGCGATCCGCGCTTTGGTCTCCTCAAACCGATCCCAGTTGCCTTTGATGCGCCGGATAGCGCTTTCCTCGCTGAAAATACTCGTTTCCGCAGGCCTGCTGTACCTGGCGCTGCGCAAGGTCGATTTTCACGAGCTCGCCTCGCGCTTCAACGTGGCGAGCCTGGGCTGGATTGGGCTCGCCATCGCGGCGACCTTTCTGCAGATCTTCGTCGGCGTGCTGCGCTGGCGCGAGGTCAGCGCCGAATGCGGCGCACCGCTGCAATTGACCCAGGCGACGCGCTACAACCTGATCGGCGCCTTCTTCAACCAGACCCTGCCCTCCTCGATCGGCGGCGATGCGGTGCGGCTCTGGCTGGTCGCCCGCGCCGGCGCAGGCTGGCGCGCGGCGACCTATTCGATCTTCGTCGACCGCGCGATCGGACTGATTGCGCTTGCGATCGTGATCGTGGCGAGCCTGCCGTGGAGCTACCGCCTGATATCGGACCCGAACGGCCGCGCCGCATTGCTGTTCGTCGATTTCGCGGCGCTGGCGGGCGGCCTCGGCTTTCTCTTGCTCGGCCGGCTCAACTGGCCGTGGCTGAAACGCTGGTGGGGCACGCATCATCTCCATGCCTGCGCCGTCATCGCCAACCGCGTCATCTTCAGCCGCGATCGCGGACCCAAGATCGCCGTGCTGTCGCTGCTGGTCCATGTCCTCGCCGTCGTGATCGCCTGGTGCGTGGTCCGCTCGATCGCCGCTCCCGTGCTGTTCGGGCAGGTGTTCCAGCTCGTCCCGCCGGTGATGCTGATCACCATGATGCCGATCTCGATCGCCGGCTGGGGCGTTCGAGAAGCCACCATGGGCCTGGCGTTCGGCTATGCCGGGCTGTTGGCCAATGAAGGCGTGAATGTGTCCTTGCTGTTCGGCGCGGTATCCTTCATCGTCGGCGCCTGCGGCGGGCTGGTATGGATTTTCAGCGCAGAGAAGGCCGCGAAGGGTTCGGCCCCCATCACCGTGCCGGAACAGGCGCAATGATTTCGAACCCGGCAGAACTAGACCCGACATAATTTCATACTGATGCCCGTTTACGGATGGGACGTACTATTTCGAGAGATTGGATGAAGATCAGTGTCGTCACAGCGAGCTTCAATTCCGAAGCGACGATCGGCTTCACCATCGAATCCTTCCTGAAACAATCGCATGCCGACAAGGAGATGCTCGTTATCGACGGCGCCTCTCGCGACGGCACGCTTAAAATCGTCGAATCCTTCGCCTCTCCCGAGATCCGCGTCTTCTCCGAGCCGGACAAGGGCGTCTATGACGCCATGAACAAGGGCTTTCGCCGCTTTGCCGGCGATGCCATCGGCTTCCTCAACTCCGACGACACCTTCCACGATCCCGGCGTGCTCGCCGACATCGCCGCCGGATTGGCGGAAGCCGACATCGTCTATGGCGACATCGACATGGTGACCGACCACCGCACCAAGCGCCGCACGCGCGTCTGGCACGGCGGGACGTTCCGCCGCTATTCGTTCCAGCTCGGCTGGGTCCCGCCGCATCCGGCCTTCTACATGCGCAGGAAGGTCGCCGAGACCGTCGGCGACTACGACCTCAGCTACGTCACGACGGCCGACTACGACTACATGCTGCGCGCGCTGGCGCTGCACGATTTCCGGGCGCGTTATCTGCCGCGCGTCTTCGTCGATTTCCAGGTCGGCGGCATCTCCACCAGCGGGCTGGGCGTGACCATTCGCGGCAACCTCGAAT
The DNA here is from genome assembly GCF_016219575.1 of Bradyrhizobium sp. GTDB lineage: Bacteria > Pseudomonadota > Alphaproteobacteria > Rhizobiales > Xanthobacteraceae > Bradyrhizobium. Next base: position 63,204 of record NZ_JACRMG010000019.1, read on the forward strand.
GCCTGCGCTCGCGCCGCGAGCATCTTGGCGCCCCGCCGATCGATGCGGCTTTCTTCCTGCGCTTTGCGCGGCGGATTTTTCAGCTCAGGGCGTGATCCGGACCGGGTCAGGCCTTTGACAGGCGGATGACGGAGGGCGTTTCCTCCGGCGGCGCTGCCGCACCGAATTCCGGGATGGCATCCTTGAGCACCGCCTTGATGGTGGCGCGATCGTCCCTGGCGATGGCCTCCTCGAGCGCTGCGAGCCATTTGCGCAAGGTCGGCATCGGCGGCTCGTTCGGCTTGGCCGCCATGATGCCGGCAAGGCCGATCTCGACCGTCGGCTCCTCGTTCGCGAACAGGATTTCGTTGAGCCGCTCGCCCGGCCGCATGCCGGTGAAGGTGATCTCGATGTCGAGGCCGGGCTCGAGGCCGGACAGGCGGATCATGCGCTCGGCGAGGTCGACGATCTTCACCGGCTGGCCCATGTTGAGCACATAGACGGAGACGTCCGGCCGCACGGGTGCGAGCGCATGCGCCGCCGCCGTGATCACGAGATCGCAGGCCTCGCGGATGGTCATGAAGTAGCGGACCATGTCGGGATGGGTCACCGTCACCGGCCCGCCCGCCTCGATCTGCGCCTTGAACTTCGGCACCACCGAGCCGTTCGAGGCCAGCACGTTGCCGAAGCGCACCGAGATCAGGCGCATGCGCGGCCGACCCGCGACCTGCGCGGCAAGGTCATGGTCGAGCGCCTGGCAGTACATTTCGGCAAAGCGCTTGGTGAGCCCGAGCATCGACACCGGCTCGATCGCCTTGTCGGTCGAGATCATCACCATCGCCTCGGCGCCGGCGGCGAGCGCCGCGTCCGCGACGTTGACCGATCCGAAGATGTTGGTCTTGACCCCCTCGCTCCAGTCGCGCTCGAGGATCGGCACGTGCTTCAGCGCCGCGGCATGGAACACGATGTCGGGCTTGAATTCGTCCATCAGCCGCATGACGCGTTCGCGGTCGCGGATGTCGGCGATGCGGCCCTCGATGATGGCGCCGCCGTCGCGCGCGCCGAGCGCCTCGGTGACGGCGTAGAGCGCCGGCTCCGAATTCTCGATGACCAGCAGCCGCGCGGCACCGAAGGTCGCGACCCTGTCGCAGATCTCCGCGCCGATCGAGCCGCCGCCGCCGGTGACGATGACGGACTTGCCCTTCACCAGCGCCTCGAGCCTGGCGTAGTCGATCTTCTCGCTCGGCCGCAGCAGCAGGTCTTCCACCGCGACCGCGGTCAGACGCGGGGCGTCGCCGCTCTCCAGCGACGGCATGCGGCTGACGATCAGCCCCAGCCGCTTCGCGCGCATCAGCACCGCCTCGGGCCGCGCCTCCGGCTCGAAGGCCGACGGCGTCATCACGACGCGCGCGATCGGCTTGCCGCGCTGCTCATAGTCGCGGATGACGTCCTCGACGTCGTCGATGCCGCCGAGAACGGGCACGTCGCGGATGGTCTGTCCGCGATCGGAGGGCGACGGCGACAGCACGCCGACCGGCCAGAGCTGCTTGACGGCGCCGCTTTCGATGCCGCGCAGCAGCACCTCGGCATCGGCGGCGCGGCCGATCAGCAGCGCCGGCGAAGCGCCTTCCGTCCTGGCGTGGCGGCGCACCCGCGTGTAGCGGAAGTAGCGGTAGGCAAAGCGCGCCGCGCTCAGGAACAGGATTTCCAGGAACCAGTACAGGATGATGGTGATGCGGCCGAGGAAAAAGGTGCCGCCGACGGCGGGAGCGACGATCAGATAGTCCAGCACCACCAGCGCCAGCGTCAGCACGGTGGCAACGCGCACGATGTTGAGCGCGTCCGGCAGCGAGATGAATCGCCACTTCGTGGTCGTCAGCTTGAAGAGATAGCCGACCACCACGCTGAAGGCGATGAAGTAGGGCATGATCTGCAGCAGCAGCGGCACCCGGCTCCAGAACAGGTCGCCGTCGAAGCGCAGGAAGAAGCTGGCAAACAGAGCAGCCGCCGTCGCCAGCGCGTCATGCGTGGCGATCAGCAAATTGCGCTGGGTCAGATTCCTAAAATTCATCATGTCGCCGGCCGGATACTGTCCCGGCTTCCTCGCTGCGTGGCCGCTGATACCCCATCTCGTCCGCCCATGCCAGCGCCGCCCAGCACCGTTCCGCCGGCAACGCCGACGCCCAATACGTACATCCACCCTTCATGGAAATCGAACAGATGCGAATTGAACAGCGAGGATAGGACGTTCTGCACCACCACCAGGAGCCCGACCCAGGCGACAAGGCCCTCGCCGCGGAACAAGAGGAGATGCGACAGCCACATCGCATAGAGAAGGACGACGCCGATCGCGCCCCACTGGATGGCGACGGAAAGCGTCTGGTTGTGCGGGTTGGCGACGACCTGCGCCGAAGCGCCCGCAGCGCCGCCTGTCGCCGCTTTCTCGAACAGGCCGCGGATCGAGCCGGTGCCATGCCCAACCAGCGGCGCCTCGCCGATGAAGCGAAGCGACTTCGTCCAGTATTCGATGCGCAGGCCGGCGGAGGTCGGGATATTGCGCTCCTGGTAGAGTTCGAAATCGCGGGCGATCGTGTCGATGGTCCGGCACATCCGCGGCGCCGTGGCCCAGGCAGCGCCCGCGACGAGCGTGACGATGCCGACGGCGACGATGCCCCGCCACGGCAGATAGCGGAAGGCGAAGACGGCCAGCATCAGGGGCATGGTGGCCAGTGCCGTGCGGGAGGCGATCACGAACACCATGTTGGCGACGAAGGCGAGCGCCAGCAAAAACAGCCATGCCGCCGGCCGGCGCCTGTCTTCCTTCCACAGCGCCATCACGGGAAAGGCCAGCGCCAGCGCGCACAGCGCGAATTCCTGGCTCTGGTCGATGTAGTTCTTGACGAAGACGCCGCAGACGCGCTCGTTGACTGGCTTGAACGTAAAGGCCGGTGCGAAGGCCACGATCCACGACATCGCCAGCATCAGCGCGCATGAGACGAGAAAGCCGACGAACACCCATTTGCCGCGCGGCGTCCGCTCGAAGTGATAGAGCAGCAGCGGCAGGACCAGCAGTTTTGCCGCGGGACCGACAGCATAGAGGCGCGCGCCCCAGGGGGCGTCCGACCACAGCGTTCCGGCCAATGCCAGCACGAACAGCGCGATCGGCGGCGCCGAGACCGGCCGCTTCAGCGATTGCGCAAAAGCCCTGACATCGAGCGTCGGGATCAGCGCAATCAGCCACAGCAGGCTGGCGATGGCGACCCCGGACGTCGACCACGGCAGCAGCACCGCGATCAGCACCGTCAGCAGGTCGATGTTCCTGATCTGCGCGGCGGGATCGCGACGGGCAGCCATGAAGGCGGCCAGCGCGGAACCGATCGACCAGCCTTCGCGCTTTGCATCACTCTCCGTCATTGCAGACTGCTCGCCTCGCCCGATCGCCGCTTCATCATCATGCCGCCGGCAACGCCGACGCCAAGCACATACATCCACCCCTGGTGGAAGTCGAAGATGTGCGAGTTGAACAGCGAGGTGAAGATATTCTGCACGACCACAAGAAGGCCGATCCACGCAACCAGGCTCTCGCCGCGGAACAACAGCAGGTGGGAGATCCACATCGCCCACAGCACGACGACGCCGATCACGCCCCACTGCACGGCGACATTGAGGGTCTGGTTGTGCGGATTGCCGATGATATTCGCGGAAGCGACCAACTCGGGGTCGCCTTTGGCCGCCACCCCTTCAAACAGCGTTCGGGTCGAGCCGGTGCCGTGGCCGGCGAGTGGCGCCTCCCTGATGAATTGCAGGGATTTCTGCCAGTACTCCAGGCGCAGACCGATCGATGTCGGCGCATTCTCTTTCTTGTAACGTTGATAGTCGCTGAAAACGCTGTGGACAGTGCTACGCAACTGGGATGATGCGGCCCAGGACGCGCCAGCCAGCAACGCGGCTGCGGCAAAAATCATCACGCTGGTTCGCAAGCGCAGATGCAGCGCTGCAAACACCGCCAGCATGATCGGCATTGTTACCATCGCGGTGCGCGAGACGATGACGAAGATCATGTTCGCAAGCAGTCCGAGTACTATGCCAAGAAACGACAGCGCCGGCCAGAACCTGCGCTCGCGCAGCAGCACGTAGATTGGATAGGTCAGCGCCACCGCGCAGAGTGCGAACTCCTGACCTTGATCGATGTAGTTCTTGACGAAGACGCCGCGCTGAGGCTCGCCGCCCTTGATCGCAAGACCCGGCTCGAGCAGCACCAGCCAGGACAACGCCATCAGCAGCGTGCAGGAGCCGAGGAAGGCGACGAACACCCACATGCCGCGGGTCGACCGCTCGAAATACTGGAACAGCCCAGGCAGGAACAACAGCTTGATCGCGGGAGTGAGGGCATAGATCCGCGCGTCCCACGACGCCTCCGACCACAGCGTGCCCGCTGCCGCGAGCGCAAACAGCGCCAGCGGCATGGCGCAGATCGGCTGTTTCAGCGAGCGGAACCAGGCGGGATAGTCGATGATCAGCGCCGACGAGCCGAGCCAGCAGGCGGTGAAGATTCCGACCGCCGACGTCGACCACGGCAGGGAAGCCGCCGTCAGTATCGCGAAGGCATCGGCCACCGGCATCCAGAAGGCGGGATGGCGCAACCACCGCCACCATTCCATGAGCGGCGATGCCTGCGCGGCCGCCGCGCCACTCATGCCTGCCCCTCGCGGGCGCGCTTCACCAGCGAGGTAGTGCTGTGGCCCTCAAGAATGTCGACCAGCAGCACTTCGCCGCCATGTGCCTCGACGATCTCGTGGCCGACCACCTGCTCGCGGGTGTAGTCGCCGCCCTTGACCAGCACGCTCGGCCTGATCTGTCCGATCAGTTTGATCGGCGTGTCCTCCTCGAAGACGACGACGAGGTCGACCGCTTCCAGTGCCGCCAGCACTTCGGCGCGCGCCCGCTCGTCCTGCACCGGACGGCCCTCGCCCTTCAGCCGCCGCACCGAGGCGTCGCTGTTGAGGCCGACCACCAGGCGGTCGCAGGCGCCCCGCGCGGCGGTGAGCACCTTGACGTGGCCGGGATGCAGGATGTCGAAACAGCCATTGGTGAAACCGACGCGCAGGCCCTGGGCCCGCCATTCGGCAAGATGGGCATCGAGCACGTCCGATGCGGCGATCTTCTCCTCGGCCGCGAGCGAGGCATGCGGCAGGATTTTTCGCCGCAACTCGGCGGTCGTGACGGTCGCGGTGCCCTTCTTGCCGACGGCCACCGCCGCCGCGGCGTTTGCCACGCGCAGCGCCGTCTCCCAGTCGGCGCCGGCGGCCAGCGCCAGCGCCAGCGCCGCCGCGACCGTATCGCCCGCGCCGGAGACGTCGCGTACCTTGACCGGCAGCGCCGGGACGTGGATGGCCTCGCCCTGGCGCGTCACCAGGGTCATGCCGTGCTCGCTCTGCGTCACCAGCATCGCCTCGCAATCGGCGAGATACATCGCGTCGCGTGCCGCTTCCGCAATGCTCGCCTCGCTGTCGGCACGGCTGCGCGTCGCCTCGGCAAATTCCTTGCGGTTGGGCGTGAGCAGGGTCGCGCCGCGATAGATCGCAAGATTGGCGCTCTTGGGATCGACGATCACGCGCTTGCCGAGCCTTTTTGCGGCGTCGATCACGTTGCGGATCACCCGCGCGGTCAGCACGCCCTTGGCGTAGTCCGACAGCAGCACGATGTCGGCGCGCGCGATGTTCGGCAGCACCGCGTCGATCAGTTTCTGCTCGATCTCGCCGGCGGCCGGCTGTGCCAGCTCCCAGTCGGCGCGCAGCATGTGGGTGGAGAAATGCTCGGAGACGAAACGCACTTTTCGCGTGGTCGGGCGGGCGGGGTCGTGCACCAGCACGCTCTCGATGCCGGGCTCCTGCTGCAGGGTGACCGCGAGCTTCACGCCCACTTCATCCTCGCCGATCAGGCCGGTGAAGATGCAGCGGCCGCCGAGCGAGGCGATATTGCGCGCGACATTGCCGGCGCCGCCGATATTGGTCTCGCTGCGCTGCGCGGCAATGACCGGCGCCGGCGCTTCCGGCGAGATCCGCGACACCTCGCCATAGACGAACTCGTCGACCATGAGATCGCCGATGCAGAGCACCGTCTGCCGGCCGATTGCTTGAGCGAGTGCGTCGAAATCGAACATCGGTACTCGTCGTCTCCTGCGCCGCTCAGCGGAAGCGGTCGGCGCGATCGAGGAAACCCTTCACGTAGGTGTCGACGGCCTCTTCCAGCGCCGTGAAGCCGCCATTGTAGCCTGCACCGCGCAGCCGATCGACCTTGCTCTCAGTGAAATACTGGTAGCTGCCGCGGATCTGCTCGGGCATGTCGATATACTGGATGTTGGGCGCGGCGCCGAGCGCGCCGTAGGCGGCCAGCATCATGTCCTTGAAGCTGCGCGCCGTGCCGGTGCCGACATTGAAGAGGCCGGAAACCTTCGGCGTCGCCAGCAGCCACATCATCACGCGCACGACGTCGTCGACATAGATGAAGTCGCGGCGCTGGTCGCCGTCGGCGATGCCCTCGCGGTGCGACCTGAACAGCTGCACCGGCCGGCCCGCCCTGATGTCGGCAAAGCGCCGCGCCAGCACGCTCATCATCGTGCCCTTGTGATATTCGTTGGGCCCGAACACGTTGAAGAATTTCAGGCCCGCCCATTGCGGTGGCAGTTTTTCGCCGCGCATGGCGCGGTCGATCACGGCCAGGTCGAACAGATGCTTGCTCCAGCCGTAGAGATTCATCGGCCGCAACTGCCTGAGCGCCGCGGGCGACGGATCGTCGCCAAAACCTTGCGCGCCGTCGCCATAGGTCGCCGCCGACGAGGCATAGATGAACGGCACGTTATTGGCCGCGCACCAGTCGAGCAGCCGCATCGAGAAGCGGAAATTGGTTTCGATGACGAGGTCGCCGTCGGTCGCCGTCGTCTCCGAGATGGCGCCCATATGGATGACGGCATCGAGCTTGCGGCCCTTCAGCCAATCGTTGAGCTGCGTTGGCGGCACAATGTCGGCAAGCTGGCGCTTGGCGAGATTTCGCCATTTGCCGTCATGGCCGAGCAGATCGCAAACGACCACGTCGCTGCGGCCGGCGTCGTTCAACGCGGCCACGACATTCGACCCGATAAAACCGGCGCCCCCGGTCACCAGCAACATGCCCGTCCCTGCCTTGATGGTTTCACGGCAGCTTTGCCCCAGTCCCGCGCGGCGGGCAACCTGGGTTGACCCATGTGGTGAAGATCGGAACCGGCTTTTCCAACGCTTTACCTCTCCTGCGGGAGCCGCTACCGACGGGGCCGGACCCCGACCCGCGTCAAATTATGAACAATAATTCAATTCATCCCGATCCAGCCGATGTCCGGCCGATTCTGATCGTTCCCTACATGTGGATCGGCGATTTCGTGCGGGGGCACACGGTGGTGCGGGTCCTCAGGGAGCGCTGGCCCAACCGCCCCGTGGACGTGCTCACGACCTCGCTGTGCGCGCCCCTGGTGGACTACATGCCCGGGGTCCGGAAGGGCATTCTGGCCGACCTGCCGCGCGGGCGGCTAGCGATCGGCAGGCAGCGGGCGCTGGCCGCCGAGCTGCGCCAGCGGGGCTACGGCACGGCGCTGGTGCTGCCCCGGACCTGGAAGGCGGCGATTGCGCCCGCGCTGGCCGGCATCCCCGAGCGGGTCGGCTTCGTGGGAGAGGCCCGGTTCGGATTGATCAACCATTGGCGCTGGGGCGAAAAGGCCCTGCCCCGCTTCATCGACAAGAATGCTGCGCTGGCCCTGCCCGACGGCGCCCCGCTGCCGCCGGAATGGCCGGAGCCGCAGCTGCGGGTCCCCGCCGAGGAAGCCGGCCGCTGGCGGCAGGCCAACGGGCTCGGCACCGGCCGCGCCATTGCGCTCGCCCCCGGCTCGATGGGCGAATCCAAGCGCTGGACCTATTACGGCGAAGCGGCGCGGCTTCTCATCGACCGCGGTTTCGACGTCTGGGTGATCGGCGGTCCCGGCGAGAAGGCGCTGGCGCAGGAGATCGTCGCCACCGGCGGCCCCAGGGTGCGCGACCTCACCGGCAACGATCTGCGCAACGGCATCCTTGCGATGGCATCCGCCAGCGTGGCGATCTCGAACGACTCCGGACTGATGCACATCGCAGCCGCGATCGGCACGCCGACCATGGGCATCTTCGGCCCGACCAGCCCCTATCTTTGGGCGCCGCTCAACGGACTTGCAGCCACCGTGCAGACCACGACGCAGCTCGCCTGCCAGCCCTGTCAGCGCACGATCTGCACTCAGAACGATCACCGCTGCATGCGCGACATCTCTGCCGCCAGCGTGGTCGAGACCGCCGAGCACGTGCTGGCGGCCGCAAGCCGAAGCCGCGCGCCATGACGCAGCAGCTCCGTCCTGCCGCGTTTCTCGACCGCGACGGCGTCGTCAATCACGACGACGGCTACATGGGCACGAAAGAGCGCATCCGCTGGATGCCCAATGCAGCGAAAGCGATCAAGCGGCTCAACGACGCCGGCTATCTCGTGTTCTTCTTCACCAACCAGTCCGGCGTCGCGCGCGGCTTCTTCACCGAGGCCGATGTCGGCGCGCTGCATGACTGGATGTGCGCCGAATTGCGAGCCCAGGGCGCGCACATCGACGACATCCGGTATTGCCCGCATCACCCCGATGGTGTCGTCGAGGGCTATCTCGAGCCCCATCACTGGCGCAAGCCGGCCCCCGGCATGATCCACGATCTGATGGCGCACTGGCCGGTGCGACACCAGGGCAGTTTCGTCATCGGCGACCGCGACAGCGACATCGAAGCGGCCAAAGCCGCCGGCCTGCCCGGCTTCCTGTTCACGGGCGGCGACCTCGATGCGTTCGTTGCCAACATCCTCAAAGGAAATATTCTCTCGTAGAGGGTTAGCGGCTCGCTTGCCCGTTCGAGCCGGTCAAATGCTGGAGCCATGAACGAAGTCTTTCAGCGCTACCTGGCCGCCCTGGGCAAGACCGAATTCATGCCTCGCGCGGCGCTCGATGAGTATCAACGCGGGCTCGTTCGCCAGCTGGTGACGCATGCTCGCGCCAACAGCCCGTTTTACGCGGAACGGCTCAATTGTCTCGTTGCGCCTGACGGCAGCATCGATCTGAGGCGCTGGAACGAGGTGCCCATTCTCACCCGCAGCGAGGTGACGCAATCGGTCGAACGAATGTCCGCGGCGAACCTGGATCAGTCCAGACTGGGACCCGTGTCGGAACACAAGACATCCGGCTCAGGCGGAGAAGCGATCATGTTCGGCGTCAACGCGCTGGCGAAGCTCGCCTATAACGCCGCGCTCACCCGCCTTGCGCGCTGGCACGGCGCCGACCCCGCAAAGCCGCTCGCCCAATTGCGCATCTACCGGATGGACCCGGTGCCGCACTATCCGGAGGGGCAGGTGTCGCGCGGCTGGTCCCAGGCGGCTCCGGATGCGGCGGTCTACGGCCTCGACATGCGCGCCACCGTCGACCAGCAGATCGAGTGGCTCTCACGCCACAAGACTCCGTACCTGATGACGCTGCCCTCGAACGCGATGGCCCTCGGCTACGCAATGGCGGATGCGGCAGCCCCCTTCACATTCGAGAAGATCTTTTCCATTTCGGAAACCATCCTTCCGGGAGCGAGAGAGCTCGTGGCCGAAAAGCTCGGCGGCAAGCTCATCGGCATCTACTCGACCGAGGAAACCGGCTACGTCGCGACCGAATGTCCGCTGACGCCGCACTACCATGTCTGCTCGGAAATGACGCTGGTCGAGATCGTGGGTGAGAACGGGGGGCCCGTATCGGCCGGCGAGGCAGGCCGCGTGCTGGTCACCAGCCTCTACAACTATGCCACGCCGTTCATCCGTTATGACATTGGGGACGTGGCGATTGCCGACGAAAGGCCTTGCAGTTGCGGACGAACCTTGCCGGTCCTGTCGCAGGTGCTGGGCCGAACGCGCAATGCGTTCGTCTTCAGGGATGGCAAGCGCGCATGGCCGCGGGTTTGGAACGCGACCGCCATGCGGTCATTCGTTCCCTGCAAGGAATTCCAAGTCGTGCAGGTCGACTACGAGCGGATCGAATTTCGCTATGTGCCCGATGGCGAGCGGTCGATCGATGCGGAGGGCTTGCGCGCCTACGCCAAGCAGCAACTGCATCCGTCGGTGGAAACCGTTCCGGTAAGGGTCGACAGCCTTTCGCGAGGTCCCGGCGGCAAGCTCGATCCGTTCGTTTCCAACCTGAGCTAGCGACCCCTGGCGCGAAGAAGCCTAGAAACTACCGGACTCGCAGGTACCGGGCGATATCAGGAAATCGCCGGGGTTGCAGAAGGTTGTCGACGACGACGAACTGGAGGAAGTCGCCGAGTTGGTAATGCTGAAGAGCGTATCGGCGCTCCAGATATTCGGGTCATCCTGCCGGTGTCGGGCAAGGAGCGGCTTGTTCTTGCCGTTGAAGTAGAACTTCAGACCGCCCCACACACCGTTGAAATTGCTTTCGCCGACCCGAGCCTCGACAAACGCCGAAATCATGACCCGATCAATCGGGAAAGCATATTCGCCGCCCAGCGCTAGGGCATGCTTGCCCCCCAGATAGCGGTGGCCGACATAACCGAGCGCATTATCCGTGAAATAGTACTTGAAATTGATCTGGTCGAAGAATCGAGTCTTGACGTCGAAGGCCGACAAATACGAAGACGTCGTCGCAATGCCGGCTGGATAGCCAAATGGAAAATTTGGCGGGCCGGGGGGCGTGATCGACGTAAGTGTGGATGCGGAGGACGCGCGGTTACCCCACTCGATACCGGCGATCCCCTGCACCGTGAACCGGCCGGAATAGAATTCTCCTTCCGCCGCCGCCTGATTGACATGGGCTCCGCCGAACTGGTCCCAGCGGGTGTGGCTTGCATAGAAGCCGAACAATGCCTGATTGGGATTGCGCCAGAAGAAATGGCCCGCGAGATTGCCGAAGCCGCGACGGTCCAGGCTTCCGAATGCGGCATCGATCTGCGCGCCCAGCGATCCGCTGATCGGGAACGTGACGGCCCCCTGATTGCCGACGATCGAGCGATTGGCGATGCGCCCGCCGAAAGGCTCGGTCCGGGCGTTCACGCCATCGACGGCAGGCGCATAGCTGGACACCGGCACGGGTGAAAGCCACTGGAAATCATTCGGACCGGCCCAGGCACAGGTCGACAGAAACGACGCACCCACCACGCCATACAGCATGGTGGTGGCCGTCCACCGCCCCCGTCGCTCGAATCCGCTCATGTGCATCCCTGTTGCGGGAAGCCTACGCGCCGTGGAGCGCGGCGATCAATCTATCGTCCACGCGCACGGGATGCCGGGGATCGAATCGTGCAGCCTGTTGCTGGCTGGCAACGAAGCCGCTACCATAATACCTATCGATCAAGCACCAGCACCGGCCATTCCTGGCCCAGCGGATGATTTGCGACCGGGACAAATCGGTGCGCCGTGAAAGCGCGCGGCAGCAACGATGTCAGCTCTGCGCGGGTGGGGAAGCAATAGGTCGCGTCGGACGATCGGTAGACGTCGATGGTTTCGATCTCCGCAAGATCCCAGCCCGTCTGCGCGGCAAGCTCATCGCGACCGGGCAAACGCGCAGCGAGCAGTTCAGGCAAGGCAGCGACGGCGATGTTGGGCGACCCCGCTTCCGCAGCCATGGCCATCGCGAACTTGAACTTGAAGTGCTGAAAGGTCATTCCACCGCTGCGCGCGATACTCAACAAGTCTCCGAGGCCAGGCGTCGGATCGGGTCGAAGGAAGACACGACAGGCGAATCGGCCGCCCGGGATCAGACAACGAGCGACTTCGCTCAGGACGCTCCGCAGGCGATCGGGAAAAGCAAATGAGATCAGGCTGCCATCGCCGATGCAGCCGGCAAACGAAGCGGGCGCAAACGGCAGCGCAGTCCAGTCTCCGGCGACAGTCCGCACAGCCCCGGCGCGATTGAGGACCATCTCGACGCTGCGATCGATTGCAACCAGATCGTCGCTCGTGTCCATCAATTGCCTGGTCAGCCCGAGAAGCAGGATCGGTCCTCTGACTCCCCGCACCTCTGCCTTGATAGCGGCGATCGCCTCCGGCGGCACAGCAACGGGCCTGGGCAATACGGACCAGGCCCGAAACAGGTCCTTCCAGTGACTGCCGGTCATTGAGGATTACTCCAGCAATCCGCGATAAACATTCGCAATCGCGCTGGCTTCCGCATCGAGGCTGAATTTTTCCTCTACGCGCGCCCGCGCCCGCTCCCCCATCGCTGCAGCAGCAGCGGGATCGCGCATCAGCGGCTCGAGTGCCGCCACCAGCGCATCGACGTCGCCCGGCGGCGTCAGCACGCCGGTGACGCCGTCTTCGACCACGAATTGGGCGGCGCCGGCGCGGGCGGCCGCCAGCGCAGCGCCCGCCGCCATCGCCTCGATCAGCGTCAGCCCAAAACCCTCATTGCGCGAGGTGAAGGCGTAGATCGTCAGCCGCCTGTACCAGCGCCGCACGTCCTCGATCGCGAGCTCGCCCGTGATGACGATGCGCGACTGCAGGCCCGCCGCCGCGATGCGCTTCTTCAGCTCGCTTGCGAACGCTTGCTGCTCCGGCACGATCGCGCCGACCATGACCGCGGTGAAATCGGGATAGCGCGGCAGCAACCGGCACATGGCGTCGACGAAGACGTCGCTGCCCTTTTGCGCACGTACCCGGCCGAAACAGCCGATCGCATAGCGGCCGGGCAGCCCGCTCTCTGCAAACGCCGAGGCGCGGTCGGCCGCCGGCGCATAGGCATCGGTGTCGACGCCGTGCATGACGACCGTTGCCTCGCGCTTGAGGAAGGATGCAGAGAGTTCGCTGGTGGCGATCACCGCGTCCATCTGCCGGATCAGCCAGCGCGTGATCCAGGTGTGATGCCGCTGTGCCGCCGAGGTGAACACCAATTTGAGCGGCCAGCCGAGCGCGCGCAGCACCACGCCGACGATCATCTCGTCATTGCGCCGCGCGTGCCAGATCAGCGGCGTGCGCCGCCGCCACAGCTTCATCAGATCCGCAAAGCCCATCCGCGCAATGCCGTCGGGCGCATCGGAACCGAGCCACGCCGCGCGGAACATCTTTGCCAGTTTTGGCGCCACCATCCGGTTGGTGGCGGTCACGCCCGAATAGCGCCTGTGCAGGTTTGGCACGATCAGCTGCAGATCGGCGGGCAGATTGGTCTCGATCGGCACGTCGGGCTCCGTTTCGTAAGGCTCCTATACGCAACATTAAGCATAGTGACCAGTTCAGGCGCGCCGAAACCCCCTTTTCACCGCACCGCCACTAGCATCGCCACTCCCTAACAAGGAGAGGCAAAGCCCATGACCGTGCTCGTCACCGGAGGCGCCGGCTATATCGGCAGCCACATGGTCCTTGCGCTGGTGGAAGCCGGCGAAAGCGTCGTCGTGATCGACAATCTCTCCACCGGCTTTTCCGCCTTCCTCCCCGAAGGCGTGCCGCTGTTCATTGGCGATGCCGGCGACGAAAATCTAGTCGAGGGCGTGATCGAGCAGCACGGCATCGAGAGCATCATCCATTTCGCCGGAAGCGTCGTGGTGCCGGATTCCATGCGCGATCCGCTCGGCTATTACCGCAACAACACCTTCACGACCCGCAACCTGCTCAACGCGGCGGTGAAGAGCGGCATCAACCGCTTCATCTTCTCCTCCACCGCCGCCGTCTACGGCAATCCCGACCAGGTGCCGGTGACCGAGACCGCGCCGACCCGGCCACTGTCGCCCTACGGCTTCTCCAAGCTGATGAGCGAGATCATGCTGCACGATGTCGCCGCCGCGCATGGCATGAAGTATGCCGTGCTGCGCTATTTCAATGTCGCCGGCGCCGACCCGGAAGGCCGCGTCGGTCTCGCGACCGTCGGCGCCACCCATCTCCTGAAGATCGCAATCGAGGCCGCCACCGGCCAGCGCGCCAAGATCGACGTGTTCGGCACCGACTATCCGACGCCCGACGGCAGCTGCATCCGCGACTTCATCCATGTCAGCGACCTCGCACAAGCCCATCGCGCGGCGCTGTCCTACCTGCGCGGCGGCGGCGATTCCGTGACGCTGAACTGCGGCTATGGCCGCGGCTATTCGGTGCTCGAAACCATCGAGGCGGTGCGCCGCATCTCGGGCCGCAACTTCGCGGTTCAATATGCCGCGCGCAGGCCGGGCGACATCATGACCATGGTGGCCGACACCAGCCGCATGCGCATGCTGCTCGACTGGACGCCGCAATACGACGATCTCGACACCATCGCCACCCACGCGCTGGCCTGGGAAGAGAAGCTGCTGCGCGAGCGCGGCGGACTCGCAGAGCAGGCACAATCGGCCTGAAATCAAGGTGTTATTTGGCTTGAAAAGCCGCGATTAAGCGGGCAAGACACCGCAAGCTGCGACGCGCCGCTTCCCGGCGTGTCAGGGATCGCGGATGGCCCAGTTTCCCAAGAAAATCACTGATGATCCCTATGGGGCCGCGGTCCTGATTCGCCGCCTGGTGATGGAACAGGGCATCGTCTATTGGCGGCGCTATCTCACGGCATTTGCCTTCATGGCCGTCGCCGCCGGCGCCACTGCTACGGCAACTTATGTCCTCGGCCAGGCGATCAACCAGGCCTATGTCGACAAGAACGTCGCCGGCATCGCGATGCTTTCCGGCGTCACCGTGCTCCTGCTGTTCATCAAGGGCGTGGCGACCTACGGCCACATGGTCATCCTTTCGAAGATCAGCAACGCCATCCTCGCCAATAATCAGCGGCAGCTGTTCGCCAAGCTGATGAACGAGAGCATCGCCTTCTTCTCCACGCGGCACTCCACGGAATTCCTGGCGCGGCTGACGGCGGGCGCCAAGTCCATCACCGACGTGCTCAACATGCTGATCAACGCCATCGGGCGCGACCTGTTGATGCTGATCAGCCTGTTGGGGGTGATGATCTGGCAGGACCCGCTGATGTCGCTCTTGGGTTTCGTCGTGGTGCCGCCGGCCATGCTGGTCATGCGCAAGCTGGTCAAGCGCATCAAGGGCCTCGCCTACAACCAGTTCACCGGCACCGCCGACATCCTCGAGACCATGCAGGAATCGTTGCAGGGTATCCGCACCGTCAAGGCGTTCACGCTGGAAGGCGCCATGCAGCAGCGCATCGACGAGAACATCGGCGCCGTCGAGCGCAACGCCAACAAGATGGCGCGCGTCGCCAACCGCTCCAATCCGCTGATGGAGATGCTGGGCGGGTTCGCGGTGGCGGGCTGCCTGCTCTATGGCGGCTACAGCGTGGTCGCGCTGGGCGCGACGCCCGGCCAGTTCTTCTCCTTCATGTCCGCCTTCCTGCTGGCGACCGAGCCCGCCAAGCGGCTGGCGCGGCTCAACATCGACCTCAACAGCCAGCTGGTCGGCGCGCGCATGCTGCTGGAAGTCATCGACAGCCCCGCCAGCGAGCAGGCCGATGACGACAAGCCGCCGCTGAAACTGTCCGATGCGCGCATTGAACTCCGCAACGTCACCTTCGCCTATCGCGAGGGCGAGACCGTGCTCAACCGCATGAGCTTTGTCGCCGAGCCAGGCAAGGTCACCGCACTGGTCGGCCCCTCCGGCGGCGGCAAGTCGACGGTGCTGGCGCTGGTGCTGCGCTTCTACGAGGTGACCGATGGCAGCATCCAGATCGATGGCCAGCCTGTTTCATCGGTCTCGCGCAAGTCGCTGCGGCAGCAGACCGCCTATGTCGGTCAGGACGTCTACCTGTTCCGCGACAGCATCCGCGAGAACATCGCCTTCGGCAAGATCGGCGCCACCGAAGACGAGATCGTCGCCGCAGCAAAGGCCGCCTGCGCCCACGACTTCATCATGAGCTTCCCGCTCGGCTACGACACGCCGGTCGGCGAGCACGGCACGCAGCTCTCCGGCGGCCAGCGCCAGCGCATCGCGGTGGCGCGCGCGCTGATCCGCAACGCTCCGATCATCCTGCTCGACGAGGCCACTGCCGCGCTCGACTCCGAGTCCGAGAAGCAGGTGCAGGAGGCGATCGAGCATCTCTGCCGGAACCGCACCACCATCGTCATCGCGCACCGCCTGCACACCATCACCCATGCCGACGCCATCCTGGTGGTCGAGGGCGGCGAGATCGTCGAGCGCGGCCAGCATGAAGAGCTGCTGCGCCGCAACGGCCGCTATGCATCCTTCTTCCGCCTGCAACACCGCGACGGCAGCCAGCCCAGTCTGGCGCCGGTCGGCGCAACCGCGTAAAGACTATCCCGCCTTTTTCCTCGTCCAACCCCGAGACCCCCAAGATGAACGCCACCTCGTACGTCATTCCCGCAGCGCCGCAGCCGTCCCTTCCCGTGGTCGGCGAGACCAAGGCCTATCCGGTCCGCCGCATCTGGTGCGTCGGCCGCAACTATCTCGAGCACATCCGCGAGATGGGCAATGACGAGCGCGCCCCGCCGTTCTTCTTCGCCAAGCATGCCGACATGCTGGTGCCTGACGGGGCCACCATCCCTTACCCGCCGCTGACCAAGGATCTGCATCACGAGGTCGAGTTGATCGTCGCGATGAAGAGCGGCGGCCTCAACATTCCCGCCGACAAGGCGCTGGATCATGTCTACGGCTACGCCGTCGGCATCGACCTCACCCGCCGCGACCTGCAGATCGCCTCGCGCAAGAAGGAGCGCCCGTGGGAGATCGGCAAGTCCTTCGACTATTCCGCGCCGTGCTCGGCGATCCAGCCGGCCGCCAAGATCGGCCATCCCGTCAAGGGCAAGATCTGGCTGACGGTGAACGGCAAGGAGACGCAGAAGGGCGACCTCACCGAGCTGATCTGGAACGTGCCGGAGATCGTCTGGCAGCTGTCGCAGCAGGTGAAGCTCGCCGCCGGCGACATCATCATGACGGGCACGCCCGCCGGCGTGTCGCAGCTGCAGCCCGGTGACAAGATCGAATGCGGGGTCGACGGCGTCGGCACGCTGAAGGTCAATATCGGCAAGCCGGAGTAAGCCGGGATTTGTAGGGCGGATTAGCGCAAGCGTAATCCGCCTTTCTTCCGGCACGAGAGCGGCGGATTACGCTTCGCTAATCCGCCCTACGCATCACCGCAGGGCCGACGCCACGATCAGCCCGATGATCAGCACGCCGATGCTGTACTTCAGCGTGTAATAGACCGTCCGGTTCCATTCCTTGACCTTGCGGCTGGCAAGGTGGAACTCGTAGAGCTTGCCGAACGCCTTGTTGAGTGCGCCGACATGCTCGCCTTCCACGTTCTGGGTGGCCGAGGCCTTTACGATGTGGTGGCTGACCCAGCGGTTGATCGCGGTCATGAAGCCGTATTTCATGGGACGCTCGACGTCGCAGAACAGGATGATGCGGTTGACGTCGGTCGCATTCTCCGCGCTGTGGATGAACGTCTCGTCGAACATGAACGCTTCGCCGTCGCGCCAGACGCATTCGACGCCGTCGACGAAGATGTGGCATTTGTCCGAATTCGGCGTCACGAGGCCAAGGTGATAGCGCAGCGAACCCGCGAAGGGATCGCGATGCGCGCCCAGCTTGCCGCCGGGCGGCAGCATGGCGAACATCGCCCCGTGCACGGTGGGGATCGAATTGAGCAGTTCGACCGTCTTCGGGCACAGCGTCCGCGCCGACGGCAGGAAGTCGTCGTACCACTTCAGGTAAAAGCGCTTCCAGCCGCTCTTGAAGAAGGAATAGAAGCCCCAGTCGTTGTTCTTCGCTGCTGCGCGAATGAAACCTTCGTCGAACAGCCGCACCGCCTCGTCGCGGATCGTCTCCCAGTTCTCGCTGAGCTTGGCGAGTTCCGGAAATTTCTCGACCGGTATCACCGGCGTGTTGGGAACCGCGGAGCCGGCGTACATCAGCACATTGTAAGGCGCCAGATAGGTCGAGTGATCGCCGATCTGCCGGGCAAAGCGCAGGCGCTGGCGCCCGCGGAAATGCACATAGAGCGTGGACGCCACGAAGGCATAGAGCACGACAAGCTGCGGCGCGAAAATTTGTTTCAACATCATCGTTCCCGTACGATACCAGGGCCCTTCATTACTGCCGACCATGAACAGGTAGGTAGGCGACCATACCGCGCAGCCCAATCGCAACTATTGCCGCGACTTGGGCAAGAATAGCAACTCCGGGCATCATTGTCAGGCAAGAATAAATGGGCGTAAGGAGAGGCATGAAATCTTACGCACTTATCCCAGCCAGGTCGGGCTCCAAGGGATTGCCTGACAAGAACATACTCGAAATCGATGGATATCCGCTCTTGGCCTATTCAATTGCATTCGCCAAGAACCTGGCCGTCGATCGAATTATCGTGAGCACGGACTCGGAAAAGTATCGCGAAATCGCGCTGAAGTTTGGAGCAGAATGCCCCTACCTGCGTGGAGAGCAAGCCAGCACGGATACCGCAAACTGGGAGGCCATCATGGCCGACCTGGCGGCCAACCTCCCGAGGTCCAATATATCTCTGCCAGACTTGTGGATCAGCCTTAAGCCAGTCAATCCTTTTCGTAGCCTGATACACACGCTGCAAGGAATTGATCTCTTGATCCGGAATGACGACATAGATTCGGTGCGGATTGTCAGCGAGGCAGACCCGAGACTCCACCACATTGATGCGCAAGGTTTTCTCCAGCCCTACGGAGAGGGATGGGATCCAAACCAGTCGAAGATGTTTCGCTCCCAGTTTCCGAAGGTGTATCAACCCTATAATCTTGAAATCTTCAGGCACGAGCGTTGGGTGCGCTGGGATCGGAACTTCATGGGATCGCGCATCGTTCCGATAGTCGCGCCCAGAATTACGGGTCTCGACATCGACGACAACGACACGTTTGAAATTGCGAAGGCCCTGATTGAAATGCGACCGCGTCCGCATGTAGTTGCACGACACATTCACTTGTAGGAAACTCGGCGCGAAAGGACGACGTAATTTGGCGGCTGGCGTCGCATTGACTCTGCCCGAGATCCTCTTGGTGGAGGATTCAGCCGAGATTCTTTCCTTCAAGTGCCCGGTAACGGGTTGGCTGGCCTGGCCTGCCGTGCGGCACGTCTTCCTGAGCTATCTCATCCATGAACTCGCCTATGAATGGGCTGCCTTTATCGGGCCATTGCCGAAGCCCTGGCACCACCACCGCGCGGCTGCGGCTCTGCTCAAGGCGGCGCGACACAACAGAGAGGTGCTCCGGCGGGGCGTACTGCGCCGGCCCATCATGATCTTCGGGACCACGTCAACGATGGTTCAGCGTGACGGCATGGCATTCAACCGGCTGAGCGATGATTTTGCGCTTCAGTACCCCGAAGACACTGTGGTGATAGAGGACTTGTTTCCCTTGCAGTATTCGGTGCCGCGCAACCGCCGCAACCCCGATGTACTGTATTCGCTGCCGGAGCTGGCATTGCGCAAGTTTCGATCTGCGATGATCAATTCTGGCCCGTTCGATGCCGTTGCGAATGGACTCACCCGTTTCTTGACCGCCCGGGTCAAGCAGCTGTTCGGCCTTCAGCTACCGTTGGAACGCCAAGGCTATTTCACCACAATCATTTCCCGCAATTTGCGCCGCTTTCAACTCGAACGGAGGCGGTTTCACCGGCTATTCGAAAGGGCCAATCCGCGAATTTTGCTGGTGATGGCCGGTACGACTGGAGGTCACGCGCCTTCGATTCAGGTAGCCCGCGAAATGGGAATTACGGTAGCGGAGTATCAGCACGGTCAGTTTGGAGCTGGTCAGCCGGAGTACAACTTTGCGCCGACCCTGCTTGCCAGCGATGCATATAGGGCTACCCTTCCCGAATATCTTCTCACCTACGGCAGGTGGTGGACCAAGAAGATCAACGCTCCCTTGCACCATGTAGTCATTGGCAACCCGCATCGCGCGGAATCGCTGCTCCTGCATCGAAAGCCACTGCAGGCTGGCCCTCCGGAAATCCTGATTGTCGCCAAACTTGGAGAGGCTACGAAATATCTCGAGCTCGCGGGAAAACTTGATCATCACTTCGACGGACGCTATCGGATACGTTTGCGAGCGAACCCACGCGACCGGAATTTTGGCGGACATTCGAGCATCACGTGGCAGGGGCGAACCATCGAGCTGGACTGCAATCCGGACTTCTACGCGTCGCTCGTCCTGGCGCACACCATAGTGAGCGGACCTTCCACCGTCCTGGCGGAATCGATTGGCATCGCGAACCGGATTTTCATCTGGGATGAGGTCGGCGGACCTTTCAAGTATCCCGATCAGACGTTCGAGCGCTTTCGCAGCGTCAATGAATTGATCGCCGCTATCGAAAGCCCCGCAGGTGATTGCCCGGATCGCCCGGAGGTGGACGAATTATGGGCACCTGACTGGCGGCAGCGATACTCGGGCTTTGTGAAGCAATTCATCGCGTAGGAGACCTTCTCCTTCGTCAAGACGCGTGCCGGACGCGAGGGCTCGGGGATAGCGCTTTCAACCAGGCCAAGTCGCGCCCCGCATGCATCACGGGATTGAAGACTTGGTGACCGTCGATTCAGACAGCGTAGCAGCGAATGCTGTCTTCAAGTCAGCGGGGACGGTGCTGGAAATGACCTTATGCCGTAGAAGGGCAAGTATCAGGTCCGTCTTCGGCGAAATTCTGTGCCTGCGCAGCAGAGGAGACCACGCCTTCAGCACGAAACGTCGATCATAGGCGAGATCGTCGCATACCAGGTACCCGCGGAGATCCTTCGATCGCCGACACTTCGGAGCCAGGCCAAGCTTGCGGTAGCTCTTTCGTGCGATAGCCGGGGATTTTCCTTTGATGATCGCGGTACGCATAACGGGCTCAGCCACGAAGTGCACATCCGCCGCTTGCGACAGCATACTACCCAGATCGACGTAACGACCGTCGCGCGTCGCATACGTTCCGCCGAACGTGGGATCGAAGATATAGAAGCTTGTGCCAGAACCGGTCGTTACAGGCAGGACGGTCGTAACGTGCGTCAGGAATGTGCCGGGAAAACCTATGTCGATGGTGAAGGCATCGATGCCAAACAGGTTCAGCACCTTCTGGAAGAAAATGGCGAAGCCGCCGCACAACGCGCCTCCGGCATCCGGCTTCCACACGGCGTCATACAACTGCGATGCAGACAGATACGGAAAGGCGTTTACAACGTTGGGGAACTTGGGGACACTTTCCCCGAGATCGACTGTCCGGGCAGTCCAAATCACCAGCTTGTGAGCAGCCGCCAAGCGATCAACCTTGAGAGTTTCGTTCAATCCGGGAATCGCCGCCCTGATGATGTCCCTCAATCCTTCGTCCGTCAGGCAATCCGCGCATTCGCGAAACCGCAATCCAGCCTGGTATGAGAACCGGGTTTCGCCGTAGATCAAAAGCTCCAGACGTGTCGTGTCGGAAATATAGAGCTCTAAATCGCCTCTTGGGGCTGAGAGATATTCCAGCGATCCGTCTCGCCTCTGCAACCGCAACATGGGAGATCCCGATCGCCGGAGGCCTGATATCCGGAGTCGATAGGTCCTCCCTTTGTCGAGATCATCCCGACGGAAATAGAGGCCCGCAGGGCGACCGGTGCCCGAGATCTTGATCTTGTCGTGAGCTATGCTTGCGACTGGCTCGCCGTACCTTGCAGTGTTCCAGCCGGGCAGCTTGAGCTGACCGTCCAGGCACTGTTCGCATTTTCGCAGCGCCAATTCGCCCGTTCGGTAAGTGAACGCTGAATCGCTGTAGATGAGTACTTCCAGCCTCTCAATACCCGAAATCATGATTGGCGTGGTGCCGTCGGGCGCAGCAATGTATTCGAAGGGAGCATCATCGCGCTGCAGGCGGACGGTGGCGCCACCGGAGATCAACTTCCCGGACAACTCCAGCTCGTAGGACTTTTGTTTATCGAGATCGCTACGTCGGAAATAGACTCCCGACGGGGTTCCATTTCCGGCGATCGTCAGCCCTTTTTCAATCGCGGTGACCGTGGGGGAGCCATATTTGGCAACCTTCCAACCAACGACATCGGGTAAACCAGCGCATTCCTTGCACTCTGATAGCGCCAGCCTGGCCCGATACGAAAATCGGCTGTCACTGTAGATTAGCACCTCAAGATTTTTCGTTTCCCGAATGTCCAGCTCAAGCTTCCCATCCGGCGCAGCTCTGTACTCGAATTCCCGCTCGTCCCGCTGAATTCGCAGTGTGGGCGCGCCGTAGCGGAAATCCCCCAAGATCTCCAGACGATAGTTCTTGCTCGGCGCGAGGTCGCTCCGTCGAAAATAGAGGCCTGAAGGGGGCTCCTCTCCAGTGATGAGAATGGCGTCGCCTGTTCTCGATATGACCGGATTGCCGTATTTAGCGGTGTCCCATTTCTCGCTTCTTGCCGTGTTACAGCCCGCACATATGCCCAGCAAGACGGCAATAACGCCGAATCTCGGGGCCCAACTGCAATTCCCAAGTCGTGGTCCGCGCCGCATCGTGTGGGGATACACCGGGGGAAGGTCCTTGGGCAATTGTACCGACAAATGGAGCCCGAAAGTTTACTGGTTAATGTGGTTCCCTGGATACACATGAGCGGCGCGTCATTGTGCTTCCGACCGGTGCACGGGGCCAGCCGACGGGCGTTAGCTGATGCGCAATCGGCCAGTTCCAACGCGCAAACTGGCTCTTGCGCTCGAGCCGACCTTCGTCGTCATCGAGGAAGTCGAACCTCGGCAGTTGGGGCTGGGGCAGCCTGCCCGTGCGCACTCGGCACCGCGTCGCAGCAAAAAGTGCGACCGCTGCAAGCCAGGATTGGCTTGGCGAGGCTGTGCGATCATTGATCGCACCGCGATGGCTCTCCGTCTGTTATGGTTCCCCCACACAACAATCCCAAGGGAGGGGTCACAAGATGAAGGCAATTCTGGTCGCCGCCGCACTCGCAGCCTTTGCCACCGCCGCATCGGCGCAGGACAAGCGTCCCGACTACGGCACCGCGGTCAACGCTGCGGGCGGAAAGAAGATCGCAGCCGACGTCGTCGGCGAATGCCAGAAGAACGGCTGGAACGTGGCGGTCGCCGTGGTCGATAATCACGGCTTCCTCGTCTATTTC
Organism: Bradyrhizobium sp.; assembly: GCF_016219575.1. GTDB lineage: Bacteria > Pseudomonadota > Alphaproteobacteria > Rhizobiales > Xanthobacteraceae > Bradyrhizobium. The sequence continues at coordinate 86,278 of NZ_JACRMG010000019.1, forward strand.
GAGCGCATGGACAACACGCAGACGGCCAGCGTGGATATCGCCGTCGGCAAGGCCCGGGCGGCGGCAACCTACCGGCGGCCGACGCGCGTCTTTGCGGATGTCATCAACAAGGGCGGGCCGGCCACGGCCACGCTCCCCGGCGTGTTTGCCTCGCCCGGCGGCCTGCCGATCATGGTCGACGGCAAGGTCACGGGCGGCGTCGGCGTGAGCGGCGTCACCGGCGACCAGGACGAGCAATGCGCCAAAGCCGGCCTCGGGATCAAGTGACCCGCGGAGCCTGAAAGCTGCGGCTCGACCCGAAGCGGAAGCTTGCGCCTGTGTGCAGGCTTCCGCCACCCGCGCGATCGGACTTTCGTTGTCCCCTTCCAGGGATTAGCCTGTCGGCATCGATGTCGCCTGTCCCTTCAGGCGCGCGAAGCGAAGTGGAGATCCGGGGATGAAGACGATCCTGGCGCCGACCCAACACATTGCAACGATGAAATCGGCCCTCGAGACGGCCGTACTGCTGGCGCGCCGAACCGGCGCCTACATCGAGGGCTTTCCGCTGCGGATTGCCATTCCTCCCTATGTCGTGGCGGAATTGACTGCGGGCCTCACCATGGACGCCTACGACGCGCAGCGCGACGAGGAGGTCGCGGAGCTGCGCCGCCTGTTCGAAGCCTTCATGCAGGAGCACGGCATCCCGCCCTCCGGCACGCCCGCCGAGCATCCGAGCTGCGGATGGCTTGCCACAGCCCCCGAAGATGAGAGCTTCATCGGCAACCTTGGCCGCGCGTTCGATGTGACGGTCATCAGCCGGCTGGATGGGGATTCGTCGGGCCTGCACCGGCGCGCCATCGAATCCGCATTGTTCGAGAGCGGCCGGCCGGTCCTGCTGGCGCCGCCCGTGGCGCCGAAGCAGATCGCCAGCAATGTCATGGTGCATTGGAACGGCAGCACCGAGCAGGCGCGCGCGAACGCCTTTGCCATGCCGCTGTTGCATCTGGCCGACCGGGTGACGCTGTTGACCGTGATCGGCGGGCAGGATGTACCGGGCCCGTCCGCCGACGACATTCTCAAGCAATTGCAACACAACGGCATCGCCGCCAGGCCGCTGCGCGTCAAGCTCGGCGACCGCGAGACCGGCGAAGCGGTACTCGACGCCGCCAGGGCCGAAGGCTGCGATCTCCTCGTCAAGGGCGCGTTCACGCGCAACAGGCTGCGGCAAATGATCTTCGGCGGCGCCACCAGCCACATCATGGAGCACGCCGACCTGCCGGTCCTGATGGCGCATTAGTCTGGCGCTTCCGGAATGGAGCGTAGCCCGTAGGATGGGTTGAGCGACAGCGAAACCCATCATTGGTCCAGCAAAAGCGATGGGTTTCGCCAAACGCTCAACCCATCCTAGGGACTGTTTCAATCAGAACCGAGATGCTCTGGCCGGCTCAGAGAGCGAACGCCGCCAATTGATAGAATGCGTAGGCGAGCTGCAAGCCCATGAGGACCAGGGCTGCGATCATCAGATAGAAGCTGAAATGCATGAGGGCTTGAAATCGGTTTCTTCTTGGCTTTGTGGGTCGCAATGCTTCGAACAGTGCTCGGCTCGCCTCGGCCGGCCGAAATCCCCGCATTGCGAAAAAAGAGAGCTTCCGCCGCCGCGGAAGTGTTGCCTTTGTCGCGAACCCCTTCTTGACCGGAGGTCTCTGTTCGACGCCAGTTCCTGCCAGTTCACGCGCCGTAGAAAATCTTCATTCCCCACAACACGACAACGATGGCCGCAACCAGTGTGGCCGCCGTCAGTACACTTTCCAAGGAAGCGACTCTCATACTGTTACTCCGCTTCCCAGCCCCATCGATGGGTCTAGTTGATTCGATTCGTCCGCCGCAATTGCGCGATCGATTGCGTTGAACGATCGCGGAGCGGTTGTGGTTTGCCGGCCACACGGCCCACGTAGAACCCCGGATTGGATTTCGGCAAGGCGCACTCCCGCGGCTACGGTTCCAGGATCGACCGGGGAAACGGCATGGGATTCAACAATGTCGCCAATTCGGCACGACGGGCAAATCACCTTCGGATTGACGGAATCGCGTCAAGCCCCGGAATGAAAAATATTCTGCTTTACATAAATTCTGATTTGCGGCATAAGCGCCTCAGCCCGCGCCACCATGAGGGGCGTTCGCGCGATCGTCACGGAACGTGGCGCGGGTTGCGATGGACGCTGCGGCGTCAGGCGGAAACACTTCTGCCCGACGAAACGTTGGCAGCGTACGGTGAAATCGTGTGGTCCTGGCGCCGCGACCCTGGCGTCTATCCCCGCCGGCCTGTGCTGGCAGGGCAACGGGGGCAAGAAAGGCCGTTCCCCGGGGAGAGCGCGACATAAGCCGTAAAGCCATTGCGCGGGGAAAGCCGGGATGTCTCGGCTGTACCTGTCAAACCCGTGTGCACTTTCTGTAGCACTTTTCGCACACGGCGATGCGGGCGCAGTCAGCGCCCGGCTTTCCCTGCGCCCTCTTCACGAGAGAGGGCCAACGAATTGGCAAAACTCAGGCGAGTTCAGGCCGTGAGAACGAAGGCGTGTGTCTTTCCACCGTCATTGCGAGGAGCGGAAGCGACGAAGCAATCCATCTATCCCCGCGGGGATGGATGGATTGCTTCGCTTCGCTCGCAATGACGGAGGAAAGGCCTCCGGCCCATCAGTACCGGTAATGATCGCTCTTGTACGGGCCTTCCGGCTTGACGCCGATATAGTCGGCCTGGTCCTTGCGCAGCTCGGTCAGCTTGGCGCCGACCTTGGCGAGGTGCAGCCGGGCGACCTTCTCGTCCAGCGACTTCGGCAGCACATAGACCTTCTTCTCGTACTTGCCGTTCTTGTTGTTGGCCCACAATTCGATCTGCGCCAGCGTCTGATTGGTGAACGACGCCGACATCACGAAGGACGGATGGCCCATGGCATTGCCGAGGTTCACCAGGCGGCCTTCCGACAAGAGGATGATGCGGTGCCTGTCGGGGAATTCGATCTCGTCGACCTGCGGCTTGATGTTGGTCCACTTCAGGTTACGCAGCCCCGCGATCTGGATCTCGTTGTCGAAGTGACCGATGTTGCAGACGATGGCGCGATCCTTCATCGCGCGCATGTGGTCGATGGTGATGATGTCCTTGTTGCCGGTGGCGGTGACGAAGATGTCGGCGCGGGGCGCCGCATCTTCCATGGTCACGACCTCATAGCCTTCCATGACGGCCTGCAGCGCGCAGATCGGGTCGACTTCGGAGACCATGACGCGGCAGCCGGCCTGGCGCAGCGAAGCCGCCGAGCCCTTGCCGACGTCGCCGAAGCCCGCGACCATCGCGATCTTGCCCGACATCATCACGTCGGTGCCTCGGCGGATGCCGTCGACCAGCGACTCGCGGCAGCCATAGAGGTTGTCGAACTTCGACTTGGTGACGCTGTCATTGACGTTGATGGCGGGGAACAGCAGCGTGCCCTTGTTGGCCATCTCGTAGAGGCGATGCACGCCGGTGGTGGTCTCTTCCGAGACGCCCTTGATGTTCTTGGCGATCTCCCCAAACCAGCCCTTCGGCTTCTCCTTCAGGAGCTTCTTGATCAGCACGTAGAAGATTTCCTCTTCCTCCGAGCCCGGCTTGTCCAGGAAGGCGGTGTCGCCCTGCTCGGCGCGGTAGCCGGCATGCACCAGCATGGTGGCATCGCCGCCGTCGTCGAGGATCATGTTTGGCGTGCCGCCGCCGTGCCAGTCGAACAGCTTCGCGGTGTAGTCCCAGTATTCGGTCAGCGTCTCGCCCTTGACGGCGAACACCGGAATGCCGGCGGCTGCGATCGCAGCGGCCGCGTGATCCTGCGTCGAGTAGATGTTGCAGGAGACCCAGCGGATATCGGCGCCGAGCGCTGCCAGCGTTTCGATCAGCACCGCGGTCTGGATCGTCATGTGCAGGGAGCCGGCGATGCGCGCGCCCTTCAGCGGCTGCTTCGGTCCGTATTCCTCGCGCGTCGCCATCAGGCCGGGCATTTCCGTCTCGGCCAGCGAGATCTCCTTGCGGCCGAAGTCGGCGAGCGCGATGTCCTTGACGATGTAATCGGTGAAGGCGGGCTTCTTGGCGGCGGCGGTCATTTGGAATTTCCTGATCGAGTGAAATCTGGCGTGTCAGTAGCAAGGCAGGCTGAACGCTTTATGGCGCGATCTACTCCCTCTCCCCGTCCTTACGGGGAGAGGGTCGGGGTGAGGGGCTTTATCCGCGCACTGAATTCGCGGAGGCTCCCCCTCACCCGCCGCTTCGCGGCGACCTCTCCCCGCAAGCGGGGCGAGGTGAAAAGATCAAACCGCGCGCTTCAGCGCGTCGGCGAGGTCGGTACGCTCCCAGGAGAAGCCGCCGTCGCGGTCCGGCTTGCGGCCGAAATGACCGTAGGAGGCGGTGCGGCGGTAGATCGGCCGGTTGAGCTGCAGCGTGCGGCGGATGTTGGTCGGCGTCAGGCGGAACAGCTCGGGCAGAACCTTCTCGAGCTTCTTCTCGTCGACCTTGCCGGTGCCGTGGGTTTCCACCAGCAGCGACATCGGATCGGCGACGCCGATCGCATAGGCCACCTGGATGGTGCAGCGGTCGGCAAGACCGGCCGCGACCACGTTCTTGGCGAGATAGCGCGCGGCATAGGCGGCCGAACGGTCGACCTTGGTCGCGTCCTTGCCGGAGAACGCGCCGCCGCCATGCGGGGCGTAGCCGCCATAGGTGTCGACGATGATCTTGCGCCCGGTCAGGCCGCAGTCGCCGTCGGGACCGCCGACGACGAAATTGCCGGTCGGATTGACCAGGAAGTCGCTCGGCCGCTGCGGCATCCAGCCCTTGGGCAGCGCCGACTCGACCGCGGTCGAGATCATCTCCTTGATCAGGCCGGGGGTGTACTTCTTGTTGTTGCGGCTCTTCTCGTTGTGCTGGGTCGAGACCACCACCTTGGTGCAGCCAACCGGCTTGCCGTCGACATACTTGACGGTGATCTGGCTCTTGGCGTCCGGCTGCAAATCGGCGAGCTGGCCGTTGCGACGCTTCTCGGAGAGTGTCTTCAAGACCCTGTGCGCGAAGAAGATCGGTGCGGGCATGAAGGTGCCCTTCTCGTAGACCTCACTCTCGGTGCAGGCATAGCCGAACATCATGCCCTGGTCGCCCGCGCCCTCTTCCTCGCCGCTCTTCTTTTTCTTGGCGTCGACGCCCATCGCGATGTCGGGCGACTGGCCGTGCAAGAGCACCTCGATGTCGGCGCCGTGATAGGAGAAGCCGTCCTGGTTGTAGCCGATGTCCTTGACCACATCGCGCGCGATCTTGCTGATCAGCTCGCGGTCGACCACCGACTTGCCGTTGATGGTGCGGAACAGCTGGCCGCGGCCCTCGCCGGCGATCACGATCTTGTTCGTGGTGCACAGCGTCTCGCAGCCGAGGCGGGTGTTGATCAGGCTGTCGTCGGCAATGCCGAGCTCGACGTCCTTGGCGATGAAGGCATCGAGGATCGCATCGGAGATCTGGTCGGAAACCTTGTCCGGATGCCCCTCGGAGACGGACTCGCTGGTGAACAGATAGGACGCGCGCATCAAAAACCTCTTCTTGCGCCGGACCGCCGGCGGCTTTCGTTCATGAGTGGAGTGTTGATGTCAGTCTCGACGGCGCGAGATGACGTAGGATTCGTCGTAAAACCACAGCCCGTTATGCTTGCGCAGAACCTCTCGCGTCGCCTCGAGGGTTTTGCTGTTTTCAGTCATTTCCGCCAACCGGTCGTCTTCGATCTGGGCGACATACACCGCCGCATTCCACGCTGCAAAGGCCGTCGAGGTTCCGATGGCGCCGGTCACCTCGTTGGGCAGCGCTTCCATATCATATCGGAAGATGGAACGGTTATCGGCATAGGCATTAAAGTTAAGATCGCGCCCGGCCGACCCCAGCTCGTATTTCACCGCGCGCAATAGCTCATGCCGGCTCACTGTGAAAGGATTTTCTCCCGGCCAGACCGCCTGGATGATTTCGTGGCCCGGATCGTGGCCATAGGAGTGGATTCCGATCAGCCGGCCCCCGGCCCGCAGGGCCCGGGCCAGGGGCGCGATGATGCGCTTGGCCCTGAAATTCACAGAGGATTTCGCCCGGTAGGGCTGGGAAGCGATGACGAGGTCGAAATTGGCCTCGGTCCGGCCGGCCCGCGGGATGATCGAATCGAGCAGGAACCGGTGGTCCTCCCGGTACAGGACCAGCGCCACCGGCCGTTCATAGATCGGCATGCCCGATTTGGGGCTGATATTGGCCCGCCAGTTCTGCTCCAGGAACGGCCCCAATTCGGCGATCTGGGCCTCGAACTCCCCGGAAGAGGCTCCCTGCAGCGCCACCTCATGCCAGATCATGCCGGCCGCGGCGGCAGGCGTGGCAGGCGCCAGCCACGGCGCCTCGGCGTAGTACATGTTGGTCAGCACGAACACGGTCGCCGGATGCTCGAACAGGCGGTCGGGGACCTTGTCCAGGGTCAGCCGGACGTCCTCCAGGCTCAGTTCCTTGCCCGCGATATAGAACGGCATGTGGGGAAAGCGCCCGTGCATGGCGCGCAGCACGCGCGCCAGCACCGTGCCGTCGCCGACGCCGGCGTCGAACACCCGCAAGGCCGGCGGCCTTGGGTGGATGCTGGCAAGCTCCAGCGCCACGCGGTCGGCGATCACCCGCTTCTCGCTGCAGGTGTGGACGAACAGCAGGTATTTCTGCCGGTTCTCGAAGAAGCGGAAATTGCCGCGCGGATCGCGCTTCTCCGGCACCACTTCGAGCCCGCGCACCAGCGGCAGCCCGCCGGGCGTGGAGGCCGCGATATAGGCCTGGATCCGTTCCAGCGTGTCGATCGTGATGCGCTTGCCCTCGCGAAGGCGGTGAACCAGCTTGCCGTCATTGACAGCCCAGCGCCCAAAGGTCGATTCCGCCATATCCGAACGGCGGCAGAATTCGGTGATCTCAGCCAGTATCTGGTCGTTTTTCATGGGAATCGAGGTGGGATGCCGGTGGGCAGGCTGGTCCTGTCCGGCCTGTCCTATCATCCCCTGCCCAACCGGCCAAATGCCATGCGTCGCCCGTCCGGCAGCTTGAACCCCGATCCTGCGGCCCGCAACCAAACCGCAAGGCTCTCATCGCGGTTGGCGGGACGAAACCTCATGCGCCGGTTCATTGTGCTGCTCGTGCTGCTGGCATCCGCGCTATGGCCTGTCCCCTCTTCCGCGCAACAACGCAACCAGCTCGGGCCGCTCTGCACCACCGACACGACGCCGCCCGATCAGCAGATCGATGCTTGCAACAAGATCATCGCGCTGAGAGTCTTCACCGGCGAGAAGCTGATGACCATCTATTTCTGGCGCGCGGTCGGCTGGAACAAGAAGGGCAACTACACGCAGGTGATCGCCGATGCCTCCGAAGCGATCCGCCTGCACCCCAGCGTGCCCGCCTACAATCTTCGCGGCTCGGCCTATTACGACAAGGGCGAGTACGACATCGCGATTGCCGATTTCAACGACGCGCTGCGGATGGATGCCACCGGCGACGTCGGCATCATCTATCACAACCGCGGCAATGCCTGGCGCGGCAAGGGCGACTACGCCAGGGCGATCGCCGACTACGACATGTCGATCAAGATGGGGCCGAAGTCGGCGTTCTCCTACCAGAACCGCGGCGCCTCGAAACAGGCGCTGGGCGATATCGAGGGCGCACTCGCCGACATCAATGAAGCGATCCGCATCGATCCGGCGTTGCCGCAGCCGCTGACCAACCGCGCCGTGATCTGGCGCGCCAGGGGCGACTTCGACCGCGCGATTGCCGACACGACCGAGGCGATCCGGCTGGCGAGAGCGAAAGTGCCGGTCAACATCATGACGCCGCCCGGCAGCGTGCTGATCTCGGCCTATATCCAGCGCGGCCTCGCCCATGAGGCAAAGGGCGACACCGCCAGCGCGAAGCAGGATTATGCCGCCACGCTGCAGGGCACAGCTTCCGATGCCAACAGCAAGGCCAATCAGGCGACCGCGAAGGTGCGGCTGGCGTTGCTGTCGGAAGCCGATCCGCCGCGGACGGCACCCGCGTCGACATCGCCGGCCAAGACGGCAGCACCCTCGCCTGCGTCGCCGCCCGGCGCCGTGGCAGGCCGCCGCGTGGCGCTGGTGATCGGCAACGGCGCCTACACCCACGTCAAGGCGCTGCCCAATCCCTCGAACGATGCGCGCGCGGTCGCGAAAGGCCTGCGCGACATCGGCTTTGCCGTCACCGAAGGCATCGATCTCGACCGCGCTGGCATGCAGACCATGATCCGGGAATTCCTGCGCGAGGCGACGCGCTCGCAGGTCGCCATCGTCTATTTTGCCGGCCACGGCGTGCAGATCGACGGACGCAACTATCTGGTACCGGTCGACGCGCAGCTCAAGACTGGCGCCAGCATGACCGACACCATGATGGACATGGACACCATCATGGCGGGCCTCGACGACCAGCTCCGCACCAACATCCTGATCCTCGATGCCTGCCGCAACAATCCGATGGCGCCGCAAGTCGCCGCAGCCGGCACGGGCCGCGCCATCGAGGCGAGCGGCCTCGCGGCGCCCTCCTCGCTCGGATCGGGCTCGACGCTCGGCGCAGGCACGCTGATCGCGTTCGCGACCGCGCCCGGCAAGGTCGCGCTCGACGGCGAAGGCGCCAACAGTCCGTTCTCCGCCGCGCTGTCGCGCCACATCGGCACGCCCGGCCTCGAAGTGCAGCAAATGCTGACGCGCGTGCGCGCCGAAGTCGTCGCTGCGACGAAGAGCCAGCAGGTGCCGTGGTCGAATTCCTCGCTGCTCGGCGAGGTCTATCTGGCGGAGAAGCCGCAATAACCATCAAAAAAGAACAACAAAACCCGGCCTTCAGGTCTGGAAAGCGGCGCCGCGATGGGCTTAAAGCGACGCAGCTTCAAGACCGTTCGAGTTCAAGATGAATTCAGCACCGCTACCCGTCACCACGCCGCAACCGGACAATCCGCGCAAGCGCGCCTTGCGCGAGCGCGTCGATGCCACGCTCGAGGAGATCGAGCGCTGGCGCAGGTTCAATGCCGCCTATCATGACGACGACCGCAAGTTCATGCGCTTCCTGATCCCGCCGGGCAAGCGCGTGCTGGAGCTCGGCTGCGGCAGCGGTCACATGCTGGCGGCGCTGCAGCCGTCCTATGGCGTCGGCGTCGACTTCAGCCCGAAGGCGGTGGAACGCGCAAGGCTGCTCTATCCGCATCTCGACTTCGTGCTCGGCGACGTCGAGGATCCCGCGACGCTGCAGGGAATCGAAGGCCCGTTCGACTACATCGTGCTCGCCGACACGATCGGCCTGCTCGAGGACATCGACGGCACGCTGCGGCTGATCCACCAGCTCTGCGCGCCGTCGACGCGGCTGATCATCGCCTATTACTCCCATCTATGGGAGCCGATCCTGAAGGCGGCCGAGGCCGTCGGCCTCCGCAACAGGCAACCGCAGGTCAACTACATCGCCACCGCCGATTTCCTCAACCTGATGGACCTCGCCGATTTCGAGATGATCAGCCAGGAGCAGCGGCAGCTGCTGCCGCGGCGCTGGCTCGGGCTCGGGCCGCTGATCAACAAGTATATCGCGCCGCTGCCGGGCATCCGGCAGCTGGCCCTGCGCAGCTATGTCGTCGGCCGGCCGGTACGGCTGTTCCCCGACCGCAAATATTCGGCGAGCATCGTCATCCCCTGCCGCAACGAGCGCGGCAACATCGAGAATGCCATCCTGCGCATGCCGAAATTCGGCTCGCACCAGGAGATCATCTTCGTCGAGGGCAATTCCAGCGACGACACCTTTGCCGAATGCGAGCGCGTCCGCGATGCCTACAAGGACCAGTGGGACATCAAGGTGCTGCGGCAGGACGGCAAGGGCAAGGGCGATGCGGTACGCAAGGCCTTTGCGGCGGCGACCGGCGATGTGCTGATGATCCTCGACGCCGACCTCACCATGCCGCCGGAAGCGCTGCCGAAATATCACGCGGTGATCGAAAGCGGCAAGGCGGAGTTCGTCAACGGCACTCGCCTCGTCTACCCCATGGAGAACGAGGCGATGCGGCCGCTCAATTTCATCGCCAACCGCTGCTTCGCCTATCTGTTCAGCTATCTCGTCAACACCCGCATGACGGACACGCTGTGCGGCACCAAGGTGCTGCTGCGCAGGGATTACGAAGTGCTGGCGCGGGAGCGCGAGTATTTCGGCAATTTCGACCCGTTCGGCGATTTCGACCTGATCTTCGGCGCGGCCAAGCAGAACCTGAAGATCATCGAGACGCCGATCCACTACAAGGCGCGCACCTTCGGCGAGACGCAGATCTCGCGCTTCCGCGACGGCTGGCTGCTGTTGAAGATGGTGTGGTTCGCCTATCGCAAGCTGAAGGCGATCTGACCAAGACGACGTCCACCTACTCCGTCATTGCGAGCGCAGCGAAGCCATCCAACCTTGTCACGGCAAAAAAGATGGATTGCTTCGTCGCTATCGCTCCTCGCAATGACGAATCGAAAGCGTGGTGTTACTTCCCCCACACCTCGTTGGCGATCTCCACCGCCAGTCGCAGCTTCGCCCACTGCTCTTCCTCGGAAAGGATATTGCCTTCCTCGGTCGAGGCAAAGCCACATTGCGGCGACAGCGCGAGCTGCTCGAGCGGGGCGAATTTCGAGGCCTCCTCGAGCCGGCGCTTGATGTCGTCCTTTTTCTCCAGCTCGCCGAACTTCGAGGTGATGACGCCGACCACCACGACCTTGTTGCCCCTGGGCAGATAGCGCAGCGGCTCGAAGCCGCCGGCGCGATCGGAATCATATTCGAGGAAATAGCCGTCGTAATTGGTGCCGCCCAGCATGACCTCCGCCACCGGCTCGTAGCCGCCGGAGGAAATCCAGGTCGAGCGGAAATTGCCGCGGCAGACATGGGTGGTCACCACCATGTCGGCCGGCTTCTCGGCCAGCGCATAGTTGATGATGCGGGCGTAGATCTCCTGCAGGCCGTCGGGGTTGTCGCCGCGCTCGCGCGCCTTCTTCAACTCCTCCTGCGAGCAGAGATAGGCCCACACCGTGTCGTCGAACTGCAGATAACGGCAGCCGGCGTCGTAGAAGGCCTTGACCGCCTTGCGGTAGGTCTTGCCGAGATCGGAGTAGAATTCCTCGAGGTCCGGATAGACCTTGTTGGAGATCGCCTTGCGGCCGCCGCGGAAATGCAGCACCGCCGGCGAAGGGATCGTCATCTTGGGCGTGACGTGGGCGGTGTCGGCGTGCTTCTTCAGGAAGCGGAAGTGGTCCAGCATCGGGTGATTGTCGGGGAAGTCGAGCTTGCCGATCACGCGCACCGCGTCGTGCCGGGTCTGCACGCCCGCGAACTGGATGCCCTGGTCCGGGTGGAACAGCTCGCAGCCGGTCAGCTTGGCCAGGAAGTCGAAATGCCACCAGGAGCGGCGGAACTCGCCGTCGGTTGCCAGCTTCAGGCCGACCGAGGCCTGCCGGTGCACGACCTTCTCGATCTCCATGTCCTCGATCTTGCGCAGCTCGTCGGCGCCGATCTCGCCCTTCTCCAGCTTCGCGCGGGCTTCCTTGATCTTGGCCGGGCGCAGGAGGCTGCCGACCTCGTCGGCGCGGAAGGGGGGCTTGGTTCGCTGCATGGTCGTTAGCTCCGAAAATTCGTCAGTGGCCGGCGCCGCCGGAGACGCCGAGATGGCGCTCCAGCGCCGAAGGATCGGCCTTGAGCGCGCTGCTCGGCGCATCGTGAACGATGGCGCCGCGCTCCAATATCACAACACGGTCGGCCAACCCCAGAATCTTTTGCGCATTCTGCTCGACAATGACCGAGCAGATGCCACCCGCGCGGGTAATGGTGCCCAACGCCCGCAGCAATTCCTCGACGATGATGGGCGCCAGCCCCTCGGTCGGCTCGTCCAGGAGCAGGACCTTCGGATTGAGGGTCAGGGCCCGGCCGATCGCCAGCATCTGCTGCTCGCCACCGGAAAGCTGGTTGCCGTAATTGTTGCGCCGCTCCTTCAGGCGCGGAAACATCTCGTAGACCCTGTCCACCGTCCACGGCCCCGGCTGCGCCACGGCCGTCATGTTCTCTTCCACCGTGAGGGAGCGGAATATATTTCGTTCCTGCGGCACCCAGCCGATCCCGGCACGCGCCCGCTGGTCGGGCCGCAGTGTCGTGATATCGGCGCCGCCAAGGGCGAGGCGGCCGCCGAAGCGGCGGGTGATGCCGACGATGGAATTGATCAACGTGGTCTTGCCGGTGCCGTTGCGGCCGAGCAGCGCCAGCACCTGGCTCTCGCGCAGACTGAGCGTCATGCCGGGCAGCACCACCGCCTCGCCATAGCCGGCGCGCAGGTTTTCAATGGTGAGCAGTTCAGGCATCGGCGCCCTCGCCAAGATAGACCGTCTTCACCTGCGGATCGCGCGCCACCGCCTCCGGCGGCCCCTCCACCAGCATCGCGCCGTTTACCAGCACCGAGATGCGGTCGGCAAAGGAGAACACGAGATCCATGTCGTGCTCGATCAGCAGCACCGTGACGTCGCGCGGCAGCGCCGCGACCGCAGCGAGGATGTCGTGACGCTCGCTTTCGGGCACGCCGGCCGCGGGCTCGTCCAGCAGGAGCACGCGCGGCTTGGCGGCAATCGCCACCGCGATCTCGAGCAGCCGCTGCTTGCCATAGGGCAGCGTGGCGGTCAGCTCGTTCATGACGTCGAGCAGATGGAAGCGCGACAGGATGTCGGCGAGCTCTTCGTTGACGTCGCTGCGGGTGCCCATGCGCCGCCACCAGTCGCCGCCGCGGCCGAGCCGTTCGGAAACCGCGAGCCCGATCGTCTCCAGCGGGGTCAGATCGGCATAGAGCTGGTTTATCTGGAAGGTGCGCGACAGGCCGCGCAGCACCCGCTTGTGCACGGCGAGATCGGTGATGTCCTGGCCCTCGAGCAGGATGCTCCCGGCATCGGCCTGCAACACGCCGGTGAGCAGATTGATCACAGTGGTCTTGCCGGCGCCGTTTGGGCCGATCAGCGCATGGCGCGCGCCCTGCTCCACCCTGAGCGACAGGTCGCGCGTGACCTTCAGTCCGCCGAACGATTTTTGCAGGCCCCTTGTTTCCAGCGCCGCGGTCATGATGCCTCATCCTCCGGCACGGCAATCGCCGACTTGCGGCCGGTCAACCTCGCGATCGCCAGATTGGGCAGCCACAGCACCCAGCGATGGATGCGCTCCCGGCCGACCATCACCATGACGACCAGCACGAGACCGATCCAGAACAGCCAGTACTGCGGCGTGATCGCCTGGAACAGCTCCTGCAGCATCTTGAACACGACCGCGCCGATCAGCCCGCCATAGAGATAGCCGGTGCCGCCGATCACCAGCACCAGCATCAGGTCGGCCGAACGCTCGAACGAGAACACGTCGAGCGAGGCGAGCGCCGTGGTCTGGGTGAACAGCGCACCCGCAATGCCGGCATAGAAGGCCGCCAGCGTATAGACGGCGATCAGCCGGCCATTGACGGGAATGCCGATGGCGGCGGCGCGCAGCGGATTGTTCTTGATCGCACGCAGCGACAGGCCGAACGGCGAGTGCACGATGCGCCGCGCCAGCAGGAACAGCAGGAACAGCACGATGAGGCAGTACCAGAACCCGGTCTTGCCGAACATGTCGAAGGCGAACAGGCCGAGGATCGGCTGCATCTCGATACCCTGCAAGCCATCGGTGCCGCCGGTGATGTTGGAGAAGCGCTCGCCAAGCGCCTCCATCAGCAGCGCGATGCCGAGCGTCACCATCAGCCGCGTCAGGTCGACGCCGCGGATCACGAGGAAACTCGTGAAGAAACCGAGCACCATGGCGGCCAGGCCCGCAACGACGAGCGCAATGACCGGCTCGTTGATGATTCCATGAAGGGCAAGAAGGCCCGCCGAATAGGCGCCGACGCCGAAGAAGGCGGCGTGCCCGAGCGAGACGATGCCGGCATAGCCGAGGATCAGGTCGAGCGAGAGCGTGAACAGCGCCAGCCGCAAGATATCCGTCATGATCAGATAGCGCGACGGAAACAGCAACGGGCAGGCCAGCACCACCGCCCAGAACAGAACCTCGCTGATGCGCCAGCGGCTGCCGGCCATTGCGGAAGTGGAAACATCGTTTGCCGCGCTCATGGGGTCACCGCGCAGCGCTGCGGCCGAAAAGGCCGTTGGGGCGCCAGATCAGGATCACGATCATGATGGTGTAGATCACGAACGGCCCCATCTTGGGCACGTAATACTTGGCGGCAACGTCGCCGATGCCGAGCAGCAGCGAAGCGAGAAACGGCCCGGTGATGCTGGAGGAGCCGCCCACCGTCACCACGATCAGGAAGTAGATCATGAATTTCAGCGGAAAATACGGGTCGAGTCCGAGGATCTCCGCGCTCAGCGCGCCGCCGAGTCCGGCGAGGCCGCAACCGAAGGCGAAGGTGAAGGCGAACACCTGCGGCACGTTGATGCCGAGCCCGATCGCCGCGCGGGGATCGTCCACCGCAGCACGCAGCCGGCTGCCGAAGCGGGTGCGCGCCAGGATGAGTTGCAGCGCCACCGTCAGGAGCCCGCAGATCACGATGATCATCAGCCGGTAGCGGCCGATGCCGACGCCGAACAGGTCGAACTGCCCTTCCAGCGCCGCAGGCAGCTTGATGAAGATGCGCGACGATCCCATGATGTAGTCGACCGCCGCCACCGACATGAAGGTTAGGCCGACCGAGAACAGCACCTGATCGAGATGGCTGCGGGTATAGAGGTGGCGGTAGAGCATCCGCTCCAGCGCCGCTCCAATCGCCGCGCTGACGACAAAGGCAAGCGGGAGCGCAGCAAAAAACGGCCAACCCTGGCTGTTGACCAGCACCGCGCAGACATAGCCGCCGGCCATGGCGAAGGCGCCGTGGGCGAGGTTGACGAAGTTCATCAGCCCGAGCGTCACCGCCAGGCCGCAGGCGAGCACGAACAGCAACATGCCATAGGCCACGCCGTCGAACAGGATGGTGAATACGGTGGTCATGGGAGCGCGATAGTCAACACGAGCAACGAGGCGAATTCAGTTAGCCGTCATGGCCGGGCTTGGCCCGGCCATCCACGTCTCTCTCACGACTTAGATTGAGTAAGACGTGGATGCCCGGGTCAAGCCCGGGCATGACGCACTGAGAGAGCGGGGCAATGACGCGTTTTTCGCGCGTCATTTCTTTGTCTTGCCGGAGTCCTTCACGGCCTCGAAGGTTGCGAATTCCACGTTGTAGAGTTCGCCGTCGACCTTCTCGACCTTGCGGATGTAGATGTTCTGCACGATGTCGCGGGTCTCCGGGTCGATCGATATCGGACCGCGCGGGCTCTCCCACTTCATCCCCTTCATGGCCTCGATCAGCGCATCGCCATCGGTCTTGCCGCCGGTCTTCTTCAGCGCCTCGTAGATCAGGTGGATGCCGTCATAGCCGCCGACCGCCATGAAGCCCGGACGGTTGTTGAAGGCCTTCTTGTAGGCGGCGACGAATTCCTTGTTCATCGCGGAGGGATGCGCCGCCGAATAGAGGTGCGCGGTCACTGCGCCGAGTGCGGCGTCGCCCATGTTGTTGAGCAGGTCGTCATCCATGACGTCGCCGGGACCGATGACCTTGATCCCGCTCTTGTCGAGCCCGCGCTCGGCATACTGCTTCATGAAGTTGCCGCCCTGCCCCGCCGGCACGAACACGAACATCGCATCCGGCTTGGAATCCTTCATCCGCTGCAGGAACGGCGCAAAGTCCGGGTTCTGCAGGGGCACCTTGACTTCCTCGACGATCTCGCCGCCGCCGGCGGTGAAATTCTGCTTGAAGAAGTTGAGCGCATCGTTGCCCGGCGCATAGTCGGAGGTCAGCGTCGCCACCCTCTTGATGCCGTTCTTGGCGGCCCAGTCGCCGATGATGGTGGAGGACTGCGCCAGCGTGAAGCTGGTGCGCACGATATAGGGCGAGCGCTCGGTGATGATCGAGGTGCCCGCCGCCATCACGAGTTGCGGAATCTTGGCCTGCGTCGCCAGAGGCGCCGCAGCGAGCGCAGCCGGCGTGACGCCGAAGCCGGCGATGACGTTGACCTTGTCGTTGACGATCAGCTCCTGCGCAATCCGCTTGGTGTTGTCGGGGACGGCGCCGTCATCCTTGAGGATGACCTCGATCTTCTTGCCGGCGACGGTGTCGCCCTTCTGCTGCATGTAGAGCTTGATCGCGTTGTCGATCTGCTTGCCGGTGGAGGCCTGGCCACCGGTCATCGGCACGATGAGACCGATCTTGAACGTTTCCTGGGCGTGGGCAGGCACGCTGAACAGCGCAGCCAGACTGAACGCGCCGGCAACTGCGGCGCGGCGGGACAATGTCGGTGTGGGCACTCTCTCCTCCTCTCAATGACGTCGTGGGACCGTCTGCGCGGTCTTCACGTTTTCCCCCTAAGCATGATATTTGTACTATTGTACAAATCAATAGGACTGGTCAACAAGAAACCCAAGCCGAGAAGAACGAACGAAAAAGCAATGGGTTGGGCACCGGGCGCGCCGCGATGCACTCCCCCGGCCTCCCAACTATCACTCCTCGCCGCCGTGCAGCCGGGCGCGAAAGGCGCGTGGCGGCAGCCCGGTCGCGGCGGCATAGACCCGGCTGAAATAGGCCGGGTCATCGAAGCCAAGGGCGTAGGCGATCGTGGACACCGGCAGGTTGGTATAGACGAGATTGCGCCGCGCCTCGCGGATCAGCCGGTTGAGGATCAGATGGGAGGCGGTGTCCCCGGTCGCCGCACGCGTGACCCGGTTGAGATGCGTCGGCGTGATCGACAGCTGCGCGGCATAGCGCGATACGCTCCAGCGCTCGAGATGATGCTGCTCGAGCAACGCCTCGAAGCGTCGGAACAATTCGGAATCCGCCGCGCCGTCGCCGCCTCCCTCGCCCGCGAGTTCGCGCGCGACGAGCCCGATCAGGTTCGCCGAAAGCGCGCGAAGCACATGGGCCCTGCCAAAGTCCCGCCCGGCGAACTCGGCGAAAATCTGTTTCATGGTGGCGCGCATCTGCCGCGTGCCGCGCACGATCGCGCATCGCGACAGCACGCCGCGCAGGCCCTCCGGGGCGAGCAGCGTCTCGTCGAGGATTTCGGCGGCGATGGTAACCACCCAGCCCTGCGTGCCCGGCAGGAACCTGAAACCATGCACGTCGCCGACGGGCACGTTGACGACATGCATCGGACGCAGCGGGTGCACGCGGCCGTCGAGCGTCGCCTCGCCCCCGCCGCGCTCGATCAGCAGCACCTGGTGCAGCCGGGCATGACGGTGCACCGCAAGCTTCCAGTCATGCAGCACCGCACGCGAGGCGATGGTCTCGCAATGCACGACGTCCGGCAGGTCGCTGGACTCGCCGAACAGATTGTAGACCTGAATGGCCGTATTCGACCGTGCCGACCTCATGTTCGAATTGTACAAGACAAAGGCCGATCCCTCCATCCGCTTATGGTCGCAGACCGGGCAATGTTGCAGGGCTCAGGGAGGATACGAAGGATGAAGGTACAGGTCTGCATCATCGGCGGCGGGCCGTCGGGGCTCTTGTTGTCGCAGCTCCTGCATCTGCGGGGCATCGACACCATCGTGCTGGAAAAATACAGCCGCGACCACGTCCTCTCCCGCATCCGCGCGGGCGTGCTGGAGCACGGCTTCGCCAAGCTGATGCGCGAGGCGCAGTGCGGCGAGCGCATGGACCGCGAAGGCGAGATCCACCACGGCTTCGAAATCGCTCATGATGGCCGACTCGACCGTGTCGACCTCCACAAGTATTCCGGCGGAAATTCGGTGATCGTCTACGGACAGACCGAACTGACGCGGGACCTCTATGAGGCGCGCGACCGGCTTGGCGGCCAGGTGGTCCACAACGCCGAAGACGTCACGCCGCACGACATCGCCTCCGATGCGCCTTACGTAACCTATCGCTCGGGCGACAAGGTCGTGCGCGTCGATTGCGAGTTCGTGATCGGCGCCGACGGCTTCCATGGCGTCAGCCGCAAGTCGATTCCGAAAGACGTGCTGCGCGAGCACGAAAAGGTCTATCCCTTCGGCTGGCTCGGAATCCTCTCGCGCACCAAGCCGGTGTCACCTGAGCTGATCTATGTGAAGCACGAGCGGGGTTTTGCCCTGTGTTCGCTGCGCTCTCAGGTGCTGAGCCGCTACTACATTCAGGTTCCGCTGACCGACAAGCCGGAAGACTGGTCGGACGACGCCTTCTGGGCCGAACTCAAGCGCCGCCTGCCGGGGGAAGTGGCGGGGCGGCTCGTCACCGGACCATCGATCGAAAAGAGCATCGCTCCGCTCCGCAGTTTCGTCGCCGAGCCGATGCGGCATGGCCGGCTGTTTCTGGCCGGCGATGCCGCGCATATCGTGCCACCCACCGGCGCCCGCGGCCTGAACAGCGCCGCCTCCGACATCTATTATCTGTATCACGCCCTGATCGATCATTACCGCAAGGGCGACGATGCCGGCCTCGACGCCTATTCACAAAAGGCGCTGGCGAGGGTCTGGAAAGCGCAGCGCTTCTCCTGGTGGATGACGATGCTGCTGCACCGGTTTCCCGACCGCATTTCCTATGACGACAGGCTGCAGGACACGGAGATGTCCTACCTGTTCTCGTCCGAGACGGCGATGCGGCTGGTCGCCGAGAACTATGTGGGGCTGCCCTTCTGACGGGGGGCCGTCCCTGCCTTTGGAACCCTGCCCCTGGAACCCGGCCGGCAGGCGACCGTAACGGGAGGCCAAGCGGTGCAGCAAAATAATACCGCTAACGGCTGGCGGGCTGGCGCTTCCCCGCCGTCGAAACCCGATTATCAATTTTTCCGTATCTTTCACCGGCCGCTGTCGGGTGGTCTATACAGCATCACCCGATTCCGCTACGGAAAGTTGAGCAATAACCAGACTACTACCATATGACCGCGCAATCCTCCTGGTGATTTGCATCGCGGCCCAAGCGGGCGGCCTGGCTGGCTGCGGAACCATCAACGAGCGGCTTGCGGCCGGCGTCAGCGACGCCATCCCGGTCTGGGCGGGCGGGATGCCAGCGGACGCCCCGCCGCGCCCCGGCACGGCGAAATACGACGAGTACATGAGGGAACGCGAACGACAACGATTGCTGCCGGCATCGGAGCGTGATGCGCCGAGGGACGGGGCGGTCCATCCAGGGCAGACACAGGAGGAAAACCGTTAACGAGCGTCGGTCAAAGAACTATCGACCGTGTCACAGATCGGGTATTTGCATGTCAATTGTGCGCATCAGCACCGCAACGAATTAGGCAAGGCTTTGCACGCGAGAATAATTCCTGCACCGGGGACGATTGAGGAAGTGTCAGGAGAAACACAGCCGACCAGCAGCCTGGTGATAGGCGGCAGCGGACTCGTCGGCGGATACATTGTCGAGCATCTGATGAAACGCGGTCAGCGGCCGCTCGCATTGTCGCGTGTGCCGCGCAGCGATGGTCGTGTGGACTGGTATCGCGGCGATCTGCACCATGCAGACGCGCTGAAACTTCCGCCGTTCGCGACGTTATTCTGCACAACCGACGCCGTGTTGCTGGCGGAGGCCCTGCCGCATTTGATCCACCCGGCGCTCAAGCGGCTGGTGGCGTTCAGCTCCACCAGCGTAATCACGAAGCAGGACACCGAAGTTGCAGCCGAGCGCACCATGATCCGGCGGCTGGCGGCCGGCGAGCAGCAGATCGTGGATCTCTGCGCGCAGCACAGGATCGGCTGGACCATCCTGCGGCCGACACTGATTTACGCCGAAGGCCGCGACACCAACATCACGCCGCTGTCGCGGCTGATCCGAAGGTTCAGGTTCATGCCGCTGGTTGGCGGCGGCCCCGGCCTGCGCCAGCCCGTCCATGCCGAAGACCTGGCGATTGCTGCGATCGCCGCAGCCGAAAGCGAAGCCGCAACCGGCAAGTTCTATTCCCTGCCGGGCCCCGACACCGTGACCTACCGGGAAATGATCGGGCGAGTGTTCGACGGCTTGTCGCTGCCGAGGCGTTTCGTGTCCATGCCGCCGTGGCTGTGGCGAGCCGGCTTCGTGACCGTCAGGCCGCTGTTTCCGGGCGCCAATGTCGCCATGGGCATCCGCATGATGAAAGACATGACGTTCGATGCCGCGCCCGCGATCGAGGATCTCGGCTGGAGTCCGCGCAGCTTCAGGCCGACGTTCAAATCGCCGGACTGAACGGCAGATCAATCCATGAACACCACGGTCTTGCGGCCGTTGAGGATGACGCGGTCCTCGAGGTGATGGCGCACGGCGCGCGCCAGCACGCGGCGCTCGATGTCGCGCCCCTTGCGCACGAGGTCGTCGGGCGTGTCGCGATGGCTGATGCGTTCGACATCCTGGTCGATGATCGGTCCCTCGTCGAGATCGCGCGTCACGTAATGCGCGGTGGCGCCGATCAGTTTTACACCGCGCTCATGAGCCTGGTGATAGGGCCGCGCGCCCTTGAAGCCGGGCAGGAAGGAATGGTGGATGTTGATGCAGCGGCCGGAGAGTTTTGCCGAGAGGTCGTCCGACAGGATCTGCATGTAGCGCGCGAGCACCACGAGATCGGTGTCCGTATCCTCGACCAGCTTCCAGATCGCCGCCTCCTGCTGCGGCTTGTTCTCCTTCGACGCCGGCAGATGATGGAACGGGATGTCGCCGAAGTCGAGGCCAGCGTAGGTCTCGCGCGGATGGTTGGAGACGACGGCGGTCGGAATCATGTCGAGCTCGCCGGTGCGCCAGCGGTAGAGAATGTCGACAAGGCAGTGGTCGGATTTGGAAGCCAGCAGCATCACCCTGCGCTTGGCGGCGCGGTCGCGCATCTGCCAGTCCATGGCGAAGCGCTGGGCGATCGCGGCAAAGCCGGTTTGCAGCGCCGACAATTCGACCGCGAGATCGGCGGCCGTGAACACCACGCGCATGAAGAATTTCTTCGTCTCGATGTCGTCGAACTGCTGCGCGTCGAGGATGTTCTGGCCGTTCTGGGCGAGGAATGTCGAGACCGCCGACACGATGCCGGGACGATCGGGACAGGACAGGGTCAGAACAAATTGGCTGTGGGGCATTTGATCAAGGCTTGGGCGAGCAGAATTTGGGCGAGCAGAATTCGGGCAGACAGGAGCCCAAACGAACGGGCAAGGTTGCGGCCCTGCTCTAACACTGCCGGAACTCTTGCGCCAACCCCGTCCGGGGGACCAAAATGAACAAATCGAACCTCTGCACGGAAGAAGCGGAATCATGGCTGACAAGTTGAACGGCTATCGCGTCCTCATCCTCGAAACGCGCGAGGAGGCGCAGTTCTCCCGCCTGCTGTCGGAACAGGGCGCAGACGTGCTGCAATGCCCGATGTTCACCATCAACGATGCGCCCGATCCGGCGCCGATCGAAGCCTGGATCAGGCGCGCCATCGACAACCCCTTCGACGACCTCGTGCTTATGACCGGCGAAGGCCTGCGCCGCCTGATGAAGGTGGTGCGGCGGATCGGCGTCGAGCAGGATTTCGTGGCCGCGCTCGGCAAGAGCAGGAAATTCACGCGCGGCCCCAAACCCGGCAAGGCCTTGCGCGACATCGGGCTCGAGCCGCAGATGACGACGGAAAAACCAACGTCCGAAGGCGTCGCCGAGATGCTGTCGCGCCTCGACCTTGCCGGCCGCCGCGTCGGCCTGCAGCTCTATCCCGACAAGGACCACGGCGCGCTGATCGGCACCATCAGGGCGCAAGGCGCCGAGGTCGATACCGTGTTGCCTTATGTCTATGACGCCAAGGCCGCAGACACCAATATCGTCACCGCGATCGAAGAGATGGCGCGCGGCCGGATCGATGCGGTTGCGCTGACCAATCTCGGCCAGATCCGACGCCTCATCGACACCGCCCGCAAACATGGCTGGGAGCAAAAGCTGCGCGAGGGCCTGGCGCAAACGCCGATCGCTTCCGTCGGGCCGGCGGTCTCCGACGAGCTCAAATCGCACGGCCTGCAAGCCGCGATCTATCCGGCGGACGAGGCATTTTTCATGAGGCCGCTGATTTCGGCGATGGCGACGGCGCTGGCAAGAAATCCGCCCCGCGTGGCAAAGGCCGGCATGTAACCGCAGTCGGGACGTCGATCGACTTGGCGACGCCCACTGTTTGAGATAGCCCTCAGGATGGAATTCGGTTTAGTAAATGCGCATCGGAATTTTGGGTGGAGGGTTTCAGGGTTGTTGCATGGCATCGTCACTGGCCGAACGCGGCATCGGCGTCACGCTATTTGATCGCAACGAGCGACTGCTCAACCGGAAACCGATCGCGAACGAAGGCAAGGTCCACCTCGGCTGCATGTACGCCAATGATCCCAGCCTCACGATGGCTCCTCACTTCGTGGAGGTCAGCAGCGCCCGCACCCTGCAGGGCGACATTCGATGAGCAGTCCTCTCGTCACAATCGGTGTGCCCGTGTATCGGGGGCAGGACGCGCTACCGGTCACCCTGGAATGTGTCAGAACGCAGACCTATCAGAATCTGGATGTGCTGATCTCGGTTGACGCCGGCGATCAGGAGACGGCCCGCGCATGCGAACCTTTCTTGCGTCTCGATCCGCGGTTCCGGATGCAGGTCCAGCCGTCTCGTCTTGGGTGGGCTGGCAACACCGACTGGACGATGCGCGAGCGGCGCGGCGATTTCTATATCTATCAACAACACGACGACCAGGTTTCGCCGACTTATGTGGCCGATCTGGTGGAGGCGGCCACTCGCTCACCGCGCGCTGCAGTTTGCTTCGCCAAAATGGACTGGTCGGGTGTTTCGAGCTTCACCCAGTACGGATTTTCCGTCACCGGGTCTGCGGTCGAGCGCGCGCTCGCCTATCTGGAATCATTGGACTGCGTGCCGTTTCGAGGCCTCATGCGGGGCTCGGCGCTGGCGCAGACATCCGGGCTATTGCTGAGCGATTTCGATCCTTTTGACAGCTATGGCACCGAGATCCGACTGATGGCAGAACTCGCCCTCCAGGGCGAGTTCCAGTTCGTGCCGGGACCGATCTACTACAAGCGAATGCATGGCGCGAACCTGCATCTGAAGCGAGAGAGCTGGACTGACCAGCAAAAGCTGATGGCATGGTCGTGTCTGGCGGCGTGGATGATTGAAGTGCTTGTACAAGCGGGACAAAATTCCGGTGAACGCCGGCGCCTGTTCGATGCCGTGCTGGATCGTTTTCTGGTCGCGAGAGCCAGCCCGTGGAGGTGGTTTTCCCCCATTACGCGGCGGCTCGCCCTCACTCAGGCCGGGGCGCTGCACCCGCTCCGCGCCTTCCTGAACCGGCTGAAACAGCACAAGTACCTTGCTACATCTGTCGCCGGGCGCTGGATGATTTCAGAACGCAACGATCCGGCGTATCGCGCCGCCCTGCTGCGACTGATCTTCGACCGGCTTAGGGTTGCCGGACGGTTCGATCCCAAGAACTCTGTTCAGGCGACCTGGGAGAGCCTTGAGGAGGAGGCGAATAGGCGCTTTGTCGAGAACGGGTCCGGACTCCAAGAATAGATGTTACGGAACAACTCGCCAGTGGCCGAATGCCAATGCATGTTTGCTTCTCATTCGAAAGCGGATAATGCTTACTTCCTAGAAGGAGACATTGGGCGCGTGCGAGCCGACGCCCTGTCTCCTATTCTGCCGCCGGCCTTTGCTCGCTGAGAAATGCCTGATATGCCAACCGGATTCCCTCCTCCAGCCGCGTGCTCGCGCGCCAGCCGAGCCTGGCGAGTCGGCTGACGTCCAGCAATTTGCGCGGCGTGCCGTCGGGCCGGGACGTGTCGAAGCTGATCTCGCCGGCGTAGCCGACCGCGGCCGCCACCAAGCGCGCAAATTCAGCAATGGTGATGTCCTCGCCGGTGCCGATATTGATCAGCTCGGGCTGCGAATAGTTCTTCATCAAATGGACGCAGGCATCGGCGAGATCGTCGACATAAAGGAATTCGCGCCGCGGCGTGCCGGTGCCCCAGACCACGACATTGCGCGCGCCTGAGGTCCTGGCCTCGTGGAAGCGGCGGATCAGCGCCGCCACGACATGACTGTACTCCGGATGATAATTGTCGCCGGGCCCGTAGAGGTTGGTCGGCATGACGCTGATGAAATCGCTGCCATACTGGCTGCGATAGGCCTCCGCCATCTTGATGCCGGCGATCTTGGCGATCGCGTAGGGTTCATTGGTCGGCTCCAGCGGTCCCGTCAGCATGCTGTCCTCGCGCAGGGGCTGGGCTGCCAGTTTGGGATAGATGCAGGACGAACCGAGGAACATCAGCTTCTCGCACCCGTTGAGATGGGCGGCATGGATCACGTTGGCCGCAATCGCGAGATTGTCGTAGAGAAATTCGGCGCGCAGCGTGTTGTTGGCGACGATTCCGCCGACCTTCGCTGCCGCCAGGAACACCACCTGCGGCTTGCGCTGGCCGAACCATTCGAATACCGCCGCCTGGTCGCACAGGTCGAGTTCGCTGTGCGTAGCGGTCACCAGTTCGACATCTTCGCGCGCCAGCCGTCGCATCAGCGCCGAGCCCACCATGCCGCGGTGGCCGGCGACGTAGACCGATTTGCCCTTCAGCTCAAACGGGATCCCTGCCATTGGCCGCCTCCCGCCGGGCGATCGCGAGATCGCCGGCCATCATTTCCCTGACAAGCTCCTTGAAGGTCGTCTTGGGCTTCCAGCCGAGCTTCTCCCGCGCCTTGCTGGCATCGCCGATCAGAAGGTCGACCTCGGTCGGCCGGAAGTAGACGGGATCGATGCGCACGACCGTCTTGCCGGACCTGACGTCGACGCCGGTCTCGTCCTTGCCGGTGCCGCGCCATTCGATGGTCCGGCCAACTTCGGCGAATGCGAGTTCCACCAGTTCGCGCACCGAATGGGTCTCGCCGGTCGCCAGCACGAAATCATCGGGTGCATCCGCCTGCAGGATCCTGTGCATGCCCTCGACATAGTCGCGCGCATGACCCCAGTCGCGCTTGGCCTCGAGATTGCCGAGATAGAGCGTTTGCTCCAGCCCGGTCTCGATGCGCGCCACGCCGCGCGTGATCTTGCGCGTCACGAACGTCTCGCCGCGGATCGGGCTCTCATGGTTGAACAGGATGCCGTTGGAGGCAAACATGCCATAGGCCTCGCGGTAGTTCACCGTGATCCAGTAGCCGTAGAGCTTTGCCACGCCATAGGGCGACCTCGGATAGAACGGCGTGCTCTCCCTTTGCGGCACTTCCTGCACCAGGCCGTAAAGCTCCGACGTCGAGGCCTGGTAGAAGCGGGTTTCCTTTTCCATGCCGAGGATGCGGATCGCTTCCAGGAGGCGCAGCACGCCGACGGCATCGGCATTGGCCGTATATTCCGGGCTCTCGAAGCTGACGCCGACATGGCTCTGGGCGGCAAGGTTATATATTTCCGTCGGCCGGATCAGCTGCATCAGCCGGATCAGGTTGGTCGAGTCCGTCATGTCGCCATAGTGCAGCAGGAACGGCACGTTGCCGGTGTGCGGGTCCTGATAGAGGTGGTCGACGCGCGCGGTGTTGAAGGAGGACGAGCGCCGCTTGATGCCGTGCACGGTGTAACCGAGCCCGAGCAGGTATTCGGCGAGATAGGCGCCGTCCTGCCCGGTAACGCCGGTAATCAGCGCAACGCGCTTGGGATTTTGAGCCGTCATGGTCTCTCCAGGAGCCTGCCGGGCGGGCCCAGGGGCAAATTCAAGGGCAATTTAAGGGCAATCGAGGACAACTTGGCCCCATCTGTCGGGTGCGCCGGAAGCCCCCCCTGCGCGGCGCAGGCCATAGCATCCGCGCCTCCCGAAGTCTAACCCGGAAGTCGATTGAAAATCAGGCGTTTGGCGCTAGTTCGGACCACCGGGACTACTCGCCGTAAAGGCGCAGCCTTTCGAGGTCGACGATGGTCACCCCGCCATATTCCAGCCGGAGCAGCCCCTCCTTCTCCAGCCGCTTCAGGCACTGATTGGCATTCTGCCGGGAGAGACCGGAGAGCGCGCCGATCTCTTCCTGGGTGACCTCCAGATGCCGCGTCAGGTCGGGATAGAGGATCGGATTGAACAGCGAGGCGATCGAACGGGCGACGCGGCCGGTGGGCTCCAGCGTGCGGTCTATTTCCAGCGCACCGATGAACTGGCCGAGCCGCTCGTTGAGCTGGCGGACCAGGAAGCGGTTGAAGCCGACGCTGTTCTCGAACAGCCAGAAGAAGGTGGTGCGGTCCATCAGCGCCAGCCGCGTGTCGCGCAGCGCCACCACGTCGTAGCGGCGCGGCTCGCTCTTGAGCATCGAGCCCTCGCCGAACCAGGCGCCCGCAGTGAGGCCCGCGAAGGTCGTCGCCTTGCCGCCGCTCGATACCGTCCCCATCCGTGCCAGGCCCGTGACGATGCCCGTCCAGTAGTCAAAGGCGTCACCGCGCACGAAAATATGCTCGTTGGCGACGTAGGATTTCTCCACGATGCCGGCGCGGGCAACCTCGATCTCCCGCTCGTCGAGTTCGCGCGACCACGCCGCGATGCGCGTGAGGTAATCGGCAGCAATCATGAACGCATCGACCGTCGCGCACCCAGATGGTTCCGCGCCAGACCGGCCTGCTGCGCTGCAACAAAGCCGAAGGCTGCGGCGAAATTTCCCGACCAATTGTCAGGCAAAAGACATTTCAAACTATCGCATTGCCCTAAGCAGGGCCACCTCGACGATTGCCGCCAATGGCGCGAGCACGGGGTGCGGCGTTACCGGGCATGAGGGCGGACGAAGGCCAGCCTCCGTAGTCGGATGGTCTGGCTTGGACCGCAGATGTAAGGTCACCGTCGCGACGGCAACCGAAGATAAAGAGCGCCGGACAAGCGCCATATTCGGAGGAAATGAGTGTCTTACACGTTGGAAGTGCGCGGAGTATCGCTGCGCTTCGGAGGCGTCCGCGCGCTGACCGAGGTCTCCTTCGGCGTGAAGGAAGGCGAGCTATTTTCGATCATCGGCCCGAACGGCGCCGGCAAGACCTCGATCGTCAACTGCATTTCCGGCCGCTACAAGCCGACCGAAGGCCATCTTTTCTACCGCGGCAAGGACATCACGGGCCTCAGCCCGAACGCCCGCGCCACGCTCGGCATCGGCCGCACCTTCCAGAATCTCGCGCTGTTCCACCACATGAGCGTGCTCGACAACATCATGGTCGGGCGCCATCACCTGCTGAAGAAC
Organism: Bradyrhizobium sp.; assembly: GCF_016219575.1. Taxonomy (GTDB): domain Bacteria; phylum Pseudomonadota; class Alphaproteobacteria; order Rhizobiales; family Xanthobacteraceae; genus Bradyrhizobium. The sequence goes on from NZ_JACRMG010000019.1 coordinate 113,529, forward strand.
AACTTCCTCACGGGATCGCTGTACTGGCTGACCGGCGCGCGGCGCGAGGAGCTCGAGCATCGCCGCAAGGTGGAAGAGATCATCGACTTCCTCGACCTGCAGTCGGTGCGCAAGGCGACGGCCGGCACCCTGCCCTACGGACTGCGCAAGCGCGTCGAGCTTGCCCGCGCCATGGCGCTGGAGCCGCAGTTGATCCTGCTCGACGAGCCGATGGCCGGCATGAACTTCGAAGAGAAGGAGGACATGGCCCGCTACATCGTCGACCTCAACGAAGAGTTCGGCATGACGGTAGTGATGATCGAGCACGACATGGGCGTGGTGATGGACATCTCCCACCGCGTCACCGTGCTGGATTTCGGCCGCAAGATCGCCGAGGGCGACCCGGCCGCCGTGCTGGCGGATCCGCACGTCAAGCGCGCCTATCTCGGCGAGGAAGACGAGATGCTTGTCGATCCCGACGACAAGCCTGCTGCTCCGGAGTGCGCGGCATGATGGACTACGCCGCCCGCGTGCGAGAGGCCGACACCTATCCGAAGCTGCTGCGCCTCAATGCCAGGGAGCACGGCAGCGAGATTGCGCTGCGCGAAAAGGATCTCGGGCTCTGGCGCGTTTTCACCTGGAACGACTATCAGGACCGCGTGCGCGACTTCGCGCTCGGCATGGTCGAGCTCGGGCTTGGCCGCGGCGACGTCGTCGGCATCATCGGCGACAACCGGCCGGACTGGGTCGCCGCCGAGATCGCAATCCACGCCATCGGCGCGATGAGCCTCGGGCTCTATCGCGACGTGCTCGACGAGGAAGCCGCCTATCTCCTCAACTACGGCGAGGCGCGCCTGGTCTTCGCCGAGGACGAAGAGCAGGTCGACAAGCTGCTCAACCTTGCCGAACGGGCGCCGCATCTCAAGCACATCGTCTATTCCGACCCGCGCGGCATGCGCAAATACGACGATCCGCGCCTGATGGAGGCCGGCAAGCTCGCCTCCCTCGGCCGCGAACGCGCCGCGCGTGAGCCGGGCCTTTATGACAGTCTGGTCGATGCCACCGGGGGCGAGGATTGTGCCATCCTCTGCACCACCTCGGGCACCACCGCCCACCCCAAGCTCGCGATGCTCGCTGCCGCCCGCGTGCTGCGCCATTGCGCGACCTATCTGTCGTTCGATCCCAAGGGCCCGGACGACGAATATGTCTCGGTGTTGCCGCTGCCGTGGATCATGGAGCAGGTCTACGTGCTCGGCAAAGGCCTGCTTTGCCGGATGAAGGTCAACTTCGTCGAAGAGCCCGAGACCATGATGCACGATTTCCGCGAGATCGCGCCTACCTTCGTGCTGTTTGCCCCGCGCGTATGGGAATCGATCGCCGCAGACGTGCGCGCCGGCGTGATGGACTCTTCGCCGCTGAAACAGAAGCTGTACGACATCGGCATGAAGTCGGGACTGGCGGCGCTCGCCGAAGGCAAGCATTCCCCCTTCGCCGACTTCATTCTGTTCCGCGCCCTGCGCGACCGGCTCGGCTTTGCCCGCCTGCGCTCGGCCGCGACCGGTGGCGCCGCGCTCGGCCCGGATACGTTCAAGTTCTTTCAGGCGATGGGCGTGCCGCTGCGCACCATCTACGGCCAGACCGAAATGCTGGGTGCCTATACCCTGCACCCGCCGGACAGGATTGACCCCGATACAACCGGCGTCCCCATGGCCGACGACATCGAGATCCGCGTCGACAACCCCGATATCAACGGCGTCGGCGAGATCGTGGTGCGCCACCCCAACATGTTCCTTGGCTACTACAAGAACCCGGAAGCCTCCGCCGCCGACATCAAGGACGGCTGGATGCACTCGGGCGATGCCGGCTACTACAATGACAACAAGCAGCTTGTGGTGATCGACCGCATCAAGGATCTCGCCGAGACCTCGCGCGGCGAGCGCTTCTCGCCGCAATATCTAGAGAACAAGCTGAAATTCTCGCCCTACGTCGCCGAGGCCGTGGTGCTGGGCGCCGGGCGCGAAAAACTCGCTGCCATGATCTGCATCCGCTACTCCATCATCTCGAAATGGGCGGAGAAAAAGCGCATCGCGTTCACGACCTACACCGACCTCGCCTCGCGTCCCGAAGTGTACGAGCTGGTGCGCCAGGAGGTCGAATCGGTCAACGCCACGCTACCGCCGGCGCAGCGCATCTCCAAGTTCCTGCTGCTCTACAAGGAACTCGACGCCGACGACGGCGAACTGACCCGCACGCGAAAGGTCCGCCGCAGCGTCATCAACGAGAAATATGCTGGGATCATCGATGCGATCTACCGCGGCGACGCCAGCATTCCCGTGGACACCGTGATCCGGTTCCAGGACGGCACCACCCAGCGTATCCGCACCACGTTGAAGGTGGTCGATCTCGCGAGCAACCCCACAATGGCGGAGGCCGCGGAATGAACACCCAGCTCCTGCTCCAGCTCATCATGAACGGCCTCGTGGTCGGCACACTCTACGGCGTGGTCGCGATGTCGTTCGTGCTGATCTACAAGGCCACGCAGGTCGTCAATTTCGCGCAAGGAGAACTCTTGCTGGTCGGCGCCTGGGTGTGCTGGGCGCTGCTCGCTAAATACGAGGTGCCGTTCTGGATCGGCATGCCGATGACGCTGGTGTTCATGTTCATCTTCGGCATCGCCATACAGGTCATCTTCCTGCGACCGATGATCGGCGAGCCCATCATTTCCGTCATCATGGTGACGATCGGCCTCTCCACCGTTTTCCAGGCCGCGCTGAAATGGATTTTTGGCGTCAATCCGCAGCCATTCCCGCGCGTGTTCCAGAACCAGTCTGTCAATCTGTTCGGCCTTCAGATCCAGACCGTCTACGTCATGAGCCTCGTGGTGTCTGTCGCCATGATGATCGCCATGGCCTGGTTCTTCCGCTCTTCGAAATACGGCCTCGCCATGCGCGCCACCGCCTTCAACCAGCAGGTTGCCCAGTCGCTCGGCATTTCCGTCAAGAGCGTGTTCGCGATGGCTTGGGCGATTTCCGCCGTCGTCTCCGCGGTCGCGGGCGTCGTCGTCGCGGTCGTCAACGGCGTGTCGTCCGGCCTTTCGGCCTACGGCATCAAGGTGTTTCCCGCGACCATTCTCGGCGGGCTCGACTCGATCGGCGGCGCCGTACTCGGCGGCATCATCATCGGGCTGCTGGAGAACCTGGCGCAATATGTCGACAGCCAGTATCTGCACTGGGGTAATCTCTACGAGATCGCGCCGTTCTACGTGCTGATCATCATCTTGATGATCAAGCCCTACGGCTTGTTCGGCACCAAAGACATCGAGCGGGTGTAGGCATGATCGCCGAAAAGTGGGAACCGGTTTTCGGTAACGATCATGCCCAGAAAGCATCGGGCGTAATCGTGAAATCATTCCAGCAGGGAGGGAGATAAAGCCCGATGGCCGGCCCTACCCTCATCCCCGCTGGCGACTTCCGCTCCACTTACGCGGAAGACACCACGATCTTCCCGACCACGACCAGCCGCAACATGGCCATTCTCGGCATCGTGCTGATCTGCTTTGCGCCGCTCGTGTTCAGCGGCTACTGGCTCAGCATCCTGATCCAGATCGGCATCTTTTCCATCGCAGCGCTGGGCCTCAACATCCTGGTCGGCTTCACCGGCCAGATTTCGATCGGCCATGCCGCCTTCTTCCTGTTCGGCGCCTTCACCTCGGCCTATATCAACAACAATTTCCCGATCCCGGTCTTCTTCGCCATTCCGCTCGCCGGTGTCGTCACCGCGCTGGTCGGGCTGATCTTCGGCGTGCCGGCGGCGCGGCTGAAGGGACTCTACCTCGTCATCGCGACGCTCGCCGCGCAATACATCCTGCTCGACTTCTTCTCGCGCGCCGAATGGTTCTCCGGCGGCACCGTCCCGGCCAGCGCCAATCCGTTCTCGATCTTCGGCTACACGCTGCGCGGCGACCGGCAGTACTTCTACGTGGTGCTCGCCTATGTCGTGGTCAGCTTCGTCCTGGTGACCAACCTGATGCGCACGCGCGACGGCCGCGCGCTGGTTGCGGTCCGCGACCACTATCTCTCCGCCGAGATCATGGGCATCAACCTCACCAAGTACCGCACACTGTCGTTCGGGCTTGCCGCGTTCTTCGCCGGTGTCGCCGGCGCGCTCTATGCGCATTACCAGCTCGTGGTCTCGCAGGAAGGTTTCGGCATCGAGCGCTCGGTGCTGTTCCTCGCCATGGTCATCATCGGCGGGACCGGCTCCGTGATGGGCACGCTGATGGGAACGGCCTTCGTGGTCCTGGTGCCCGAATCGATGGAATGGCTAAGCCATTGGCTGAAGGGCGGCATGATCGACAAGGCGCTGTCGCTCAACACCAACCTTACTTTCCTGCGCGAGATCGCGATCGGCCTGATCATCATCGGCTTCCTGATGTTCGAGCCGGACGGGCTGGCGCATCGCTGGCGGCAGATCAAGGCGTACTGGAAACTCTATCCGTTCTCGCATTGAGGACGGACCGACGGGCTACTCAAGGCAACGAATAACAGGAGGAAACCACCAATGAAGATCAAGTCCCTTATGAGCACTGTTTCGCTGGCGCTCTTGGTCGGCGGCATGTCGGCCACCGCCCATGCCCAGATCGCGGTCGGCCAGCTCGTCGATTATTCCGGCCCGACCTCCGACGTCGGACAATCCTATGGCCAGGCCGTGGCCGACACCTTCGCCTGGGTCAACAAGAACGGCGGCGTCGGCGGCAAGCAGCTCAATGTCGACACCAACGACTATGGCTACCAGGTGCCGCGCGCGATCGCGCTCTACAAGAAATGGTCGGCGCCGGACAGCAAGGTCGCGGCCATCATGGGCTGGGGCACCGCCGACACCGAAGCGTTGACCGGATTCGTCGCCAACGACAAGATCCCCTACGTCTCCGCCTCCTATGCGGCCGCCCTCACCGATCCCGGCGGCGTCAGCGGCAAGGCCAAGCCCGCGCCCTACAACTTCTTCTACGGCCCGAGCTACTCGGATGCGATGCGCGCATTGGTCACCTGGGCCGCCGAGGACTGGAAGGCCAAGGGCAAGAGCGGCAAGGCGAAATTCGTCCACATGGGTGGCAACCACCCCTATCCGAACGCGCCGAAGGCGGCCGGTGAAGCCATCGCCAACGAACTCGGCTTCGAAGTGCTGCCCCCGATCGTGTTCGCGCTGACGCCGGGCGACTACTCGGCGCAGTGCCTGAGCCTGAAGAGCTCCGGCGCCAACTATGCCTATTTGGGCAATACCGCCGCCTCCAACATCTCGGTGCTGAAGGCCTGCAAGGCAGCCGGCGTCGAAGTGCAGTTCCTCGGCAACGTCTGGGGCATGGACGAGAACGCCGCCAAGACCGCCGCCGATGCGGCCGACGGCGTCGTGTTCCCGCTGCGCACGGCCGTGACCTGGGGCGGCAACGCGCCCGGCATGAAGACGGTGGCTGAAATCTCCAAAATGTCCGATCCGACCGGCAAGGCGTATCGCGCCGTGCACTACATCGCCGGCGTCTGCAGCGCGCTCTACACCAGGGAAGCACTCGATTGGGCCGCCAAGAACGGCGGCGCCACCGGCGAGAACGTCGCCAAGGGCTTTTACCAGAAGAAGGACTGGGTGCCCGCCGGCATGGAGGGCGTCTGCAACGCCTCGACCTGGACCGACAAGGACCACCGCGGCACACTCAAGGTCGATCTCTATCGCCTGAAGGTCGCGGGCGCGACCGACGGCGATCTCAACGACCTCATGGGCAAGGGCACCATCAAGCTCGAAAAGGTCAAGACCATCGACCTGCCGCGCAAGCCGGAATGGCTGGGCTGGTAAGCTGCTCGGGGCCTGCTGCACGGCAGCAGCCTCGTACAAAAATGTCATCCCCCGCGAATGCGGGGGATCCAGTACGCCGCGGCTTCTCGGTTGAACTCCGGCGTCTCTGGAATACTGGGTCACCCGCATTCGCGGGTGACGACAAGGTAATCGAACCATGACCCAAACCGTCGAAGCCGTCCGCCCCACGCCCGCCGCCGCTGCGGCTGCCCCGTTGCTGTCCGTGAACAACATCGAGGTGGTCTATGACGACGTCATCCTGGTGCTGCGCGGCCTCAGCCTGGAGGTGCCGAAGGGCGCGATCGTTGCGCTGCTGGGCGCCAACGGTGCGGGCAAGTCGACGACGCTGAAGGCGATCTCCGGCCTGCTCAAGACCGAGGACGGCGAGGTCACCCGCGGCGACATCCTGTTCGACGGCCAGCGCATCAACGGCATCGATCCCGACAAGATCGTCCGCCGCGGCATTTTCCAGGTGATGGAGGGCCGGCGCATCATCGCCGACATGACGTCGCTGGAGAATTTGCGGCTCGGCGCCTTCACCCGCAACGACCGCGAGGTCGATGACGACATCGACATGGTCTTCAAGTATTTCCCGCGCCTCAAGGAGCGCACGGGGCTCGCCGGCTACCTCTCCGGCGGCGAGCAGCAGATGCTGGCGATCGGACGCGCACTGATGGCGCGCCCGAAGATGATCCTGATGGACGAGCCGTCGATGGGCCTGTCGCCGCTGCTGGTGAAGGAGGTCTTCTCCATCATCCGCGAGATCAACCGCGACCTCGGCGTCACCATCCTGCTGGTGGAGCAGAACGCCCGCGCCGCGTTGTCGGTCGCAAGCCACGGCTACATCATGGAGCAGGGCAAGGTCGTGCTGGACGGCTCGGCCGACGAGTTGCGCGACAACGAGGACGTCAAGGAGTTCTACCTCGGCGGCGCCGGCGACCAGCGCAAGAGCTTCAAGAACCTCAAGAGCTTCAAGCGGAGGAAGCGGTGGCTGTGAGCTCCAACCATAGCGTTCTTGAGCGAAGTGGAGACCGGTTCGCGTGAAGAAAACGCGTCAAACCAAAAATCAGCCAATCACCTGTTCCGCTTCCGTCACGGCACAGAGAACATGATAGAACGAAGACGCCGGAATGGTCGCAACCAGCGAAGTGCCCTCGCGGTCGAACTGGTCGTACCAGCCGCCCGCCACGGGATGGCGCAGGTAATGCCGTTCGAGCCGCGCCAGCGCATCGCGCGCCCTGTCGGCGGCACCCTCCTCGCCGGACTCGGCCTGCGCGATCCACGCCTTGGCGATCTCCGTCTGCGGCCACAGGCGGCGCGTGGAATGCGTGATGTTGCCGGCGGTGTCTCCGACATCGACCAGGCAGCCCGTCGCCGCGTCCTGGTAGCGCAGCGCGGTGGCGAGCAGCTCGCCGCGCGGACGTCCCGTCGGGCAGCCGGTGATGCGCTCAAATCCCTTCAGCAGCCAGGCCCATTCGGCCTGGTGTCCGGGCTCGACCACGACCGGCTCGATCCTCGACCAGTCCTCCTCGAAATATTCGCCGAGCGCCTGCCTCTGCTTGTCGTAGAGACTGGCCATGAACAGGCCGAAGAACTCGCCGGCGCGCTGCTGGAAGGCGAGATCGTGCGTCGCGTCGAACAGCGCGATCATCGCTTCGAACAGGTGCATCTGCGGGTTCTGCCGCCGCGGCAGCGTCGCCGGAACCCCTTCCGCGAAGCCGCCATGCGGCGAGCGCAGTTTGGTGTCGACAAATGACAGCACAGCATCGATTTCGGAACGCACCTGCGCGTCGCGGTCGAGCGAATAGACCGTCGCCAGCGCCAGCAGCACGAATGCATGGTCGTAGGTATCGCGCCTGGCATCGAGCACCGCGCCATCTGCACCGAGCCGATGGACGAAGCCCGGCCGGCCGTCGGGCGCCCTGGCCTTGCCCAGGAGATGATCGAGCCCTTTCAGTGCGATCTCCTTGCCGTCCGGGTACCAGCCCATCTGGGCAGCCTTGGCAAAGCAATAGATCTGCCGCGCCTGCACGAAGGTGCGTCGCGGCGCCTGCCGGTCGGCGTGGCCATCCTGGTCGAGACGATCGACGAAGCCGCCGGTCGTGCGATCCCAGCCCTCCCCCGACCACAGCGGCAGGGAGCGCTCGATGACAAAGGATTTGAGTTGCGCGACGATGTCGCCGGCCTCTCGGGCCGAGGCAGTAGACGGATCAACCATTGTTCTTCCTGACGCCACCCCCGGCACCGCCGCAAGCCGTCTGATACCATGCCAACGCCGAACCGCAATCGGCCGGAGCCCGCCATGACCGAGCACTATGACACCCTGGAAACGCGCGATCCCGCCAGCCGGGAGGCGGACCTGTTCGCCCGGCTGCCTGGCGTGTTGCGCAAGGCCCTGGAAGCGCCTGCCTATGCCGAGCGGCTGAAGGGGGTCGATCCGGCCGCCGTGACCAGCCGGGCCGCGCTGGCGCGCCTGCCGGTGCTGCGGAAGTCGGAGCTGCCTGCCCTGCACAAGGCGGCGCCGCCCTTCGGCGGCTTCGTCAAGGCCTCCCCCGGCTCGTTTGCGCGGCTGTTCACCTCGCCCGGCCCGATTTTCGAGCCGGAAGGCGCCCAGGCCGATCCCTGGCGCGGCGCCCGGGCCCTCCATGCCGTCGGCTTCCGCCCCGGCGACGTCGTGCTCAACACTTTCAGCTATCACCTCACCCCCGGCGGCTTCATCTTCGATGCTTCCGCACGCGCGCTCGGTTGCGCCGTGATCCCCGCCGGCCCCGGCAATACCGAGGCGCAGTTCGAACTGATCGAGGCCTATCGGCCGGTCGGCTACAGCGGCACGCCGGACTTTCTGAAGATCTTGCTCGACGCGGCCGCCGCGGCCAACCGCGACGTCTCCTCGATCAGGCGCGCGCTGGTCTCCGGCGCAGCCTTCCCGAAATCGCTGCAGGAAGAGATCAAGTCGCGCGGCGTCGACGCCTACCAGGCCTTCGGCACGGCCGACCTCGGCCTGATCGCCTTCGAGACGCCGGCCCGCGAGGGCATGACGGTCAACGAGGACCTCATCATGGAAATCGTCAGGCCCGGCACCGGCGATCCCGTCGCCGAAGGCGATGTCGGCGAGATCGTCGTCACCTCGCTCGATCCGCATCACCCCTGGATCAGGCTCGCCATCGGCGACCTCACCGCCGCACTTCCGGGCAAGAGCCCGTGCGGCCGCACCAACATGCGCATCCGGGGATGGATGGGTCGCGCCGACCAGACGACGAAAGTAAAGGGCATGTTCGTGCGCCCCGAACAGGTCGCCGAGATCGGCAAGCGCCATCCCGAACTCGGCCGGCTGCGCCTCGTCGTCAGCCGCGCCGGTGAGTCCGACGTGATGACGCTGCGGGCGGAATGCGCAAGAGCTTCCGACCAACTACGCGAGCGACTAGAATCATCTATACGTGCGGTGATCAAGCTCGGCGGTTCAGTCGAGTTGGTCAGCTCGAATTCACTTCCCAATGACGGTAAGGTCATAGTTGACGAACGGAACCAATGAAAGCACCCCGGCTTCCGCGCTCAAACATGTTTTGCTGACCCTTTGGCGCGTCGAAACCCTTCCATCGGACCGGCTGACGGCCCGCGAACGAAAATCAGGACGCGTCCTTGGAATCGCGGTTGCCACAATCATCCTGGTTATCGCAGCCATTCAAGGTGCCCAACATTATAGGGCAAACGTCGACTCGGCCTTCTTTTATCAGACTCGTTTCGGCCCAGCCGTCAGCTTTGCCTGCCATAACGAATACAACCGGATCAAGCCAAATGAGCAGGTACGGCTGTTTCTTGAGCGCAAGTCACCGAGTCTCGTCAACTGCAACGAAGTCGAAGCTCTGCCGGTTGCAACCCTCAGCGGCTTTGAGAGGTCCACAGTCTATCTCGAGCTTGCTTCGGCCATCCTGTGGAAGCTATTCGGATTCAATTGGGAGATTCTCTGGATTATCGCGGCCGTCCTTGCCTCGGGCTTTGCTTTGGCCTGCTTCACTCTCTTGCGTGTTTTCTTCGAGAGCCGCCTGATCGCCGCGACATTTACGTATCTCGTGATTTCGTCACAACCCGTCGTTTCGCAAATCCCGCACCTGCGCGACTTCTCCAAGGGCCCATTCTTGATCGGCGCAATTGCCTGCATTGCGATCGCCGCGCTCCGGCACAATAAGCCGATAATCACGCTGTCATATGCAATTGCAGCCGGCGCCCTCGTCTCGTTGGGGCTGGGATTTCGCACAGACTTGAACTTGGTCATTCCGATTGCCATTCTGGCACCCATACTCTCGATCAGCGGTGGTGACTTACGCCGATCCGTCGCACGCATTTTCTTGGTGTGGGCGGGTTTTGCGGTTTCGTACCTTGCTTTTCGGTTGCCGCTCGAGCTTGCCTTCAGCGAAGTCAAATCAGCGCCCGCGACGTTCATACCGCACGTCTTCATTCTTGGCTTTTCTGAGCTATTCCTCCACGGCGCGCTTGGCATGCCAGATTCACCTTACAGCGTCTTCCGCCCCTACTATGATGAAGCCGTGCGTACCAGCGTGAATTTCTTTGCGGGGAAAACCGGTCAGTTTCCTGTTGAATGGGGATCGATCGAATACGAGAGAGTTTCCGCCGAACTTCTCAAATCGATTTTGCTGCTCATTCCGTTCGATGCCCTGTTTCGCGTTTTCTACACAGCCAATGCAATTGGCCACCTTCCACTCAATGCCTTTGTCTGGGGACCACAATTACTGTTTGCGATTCCGATCGTTGCGATAGCGCGACCGCGGCACTTCTTGTTCGCAATCCTGGCTTTTGGAATTCTTACAGCTGCGCTTTCTCTTCAATTCGATATACGTCATGCCTTCTACATGACGCTATTGGGTCCAATCCTCCTAGCGCTGTCTTTCGGGGTATTGCTGGACGTTGCGTGCTGGATACGCTGTCAAGGCCTGCGCTTGCCGCCATGGTTTGGCTTGAGGTTTGGCTCCTTTTGGCTGTCAGCAGGTCTTCTGGCGATTGCGTTGGCTGCTGTTCTCCAATTCGTCGCCGTTGCGCAACGGAAAGCGCTGCAAGGAAGTGCGCAAACCTACCTGGGCCTCGAATGGGAATCGATCAAGTTCCGGCCGGCAAAGGATGGTATCGAGCCCGTGTCTTTGGGCAACCGTGACAACAGACCGGGCATCTCCTTTGCATTGAAACATCCTTCCGATCAAAACAGCTGGACGTCACCGCGAACCGACACATTCTCCAAAGTTACAATAGAGCTGCAGCACCCCCGCGTTGAACCGCTGCCGATTGAATACTCCTGGTCTGCGGTACAGGAAAAAACGCCATTGGCCGGGAAGTCATTTGCCTTGTCCACGAACAAGGTGGGTTACGCTATCGAAAGCAGTCCCATCTCCGGGAGCAGCCTGCGATCGCTTGCTGGCAAAGGGAAAAATGGCCGTCAGGTTCTCGTATTGCAGGCTACAGGCGAAACCCTTAGCGGAGAATTTCAAATCGGTGTACTCAACGCCGACAAGAGCAAGTTTGCATTTCTTGAGCGCTTGTCGCGAGGAAGATGGAAATACCGAAAGCAGTTTGAAATCGGCTCTGATCTCGACAGTTTTACCATTCTCTTTTCCAACGTCCTGCGTGTACACAGCAGCGTTCGGGTCGATACCGTTGAACTCGTCACTGTGCCCGAGCCGAACTGCTGGAGCCCTGGCGAAAGGATTGACGCAAACTATGTGCGTTTTGACAATCAAGTAAGACTTGGTGGTCCTCTGCTGCCGGACCAGGCTGGATATGCGACGTACTATTTTCCCCAAACCTTTTCAAAAAATCTCGCATTTGAGGGCTTGAGCTTGGGTAACATTTCGCCCGATTGCGTGGTGGATTGGTCGGTTGCGAGGAACTTTCCAGCGAAAACTGTCCCTGCGGAATTCTTGTTAGTCAACGACCAGCTCAACAGCTTTCGGCGTGGCGACTGGGAATCGATCTGGCGGGCCTTTGTCGACTAGTTTGACCGTGGCCATTCGACTTCGCGACCACCACCGGCACAACGTCGCTGCCGGCCAAGAGCCTATGGGACCGCCCAACATACGCATCAAAGGCCGGATGGCCAAAGTGAACGGGGCGTTGCCCAACGATGGCAAGGTGGTTGCGGCGGACGAGCGTTAGGCACGAGCCGCAATCGCAGGCCACTGATCGCGGCCGCGAAACCCGGCTAGCCCATCTTCTGTGCTTCGAAATGCTCTTGCACGACAGCGCGTAGAAGCGATGACATTTCGTAGAACCGTCGCCCCTTCGCTACGTCATTTTGACCGTTTACGGTCCCATCTTCTATCTTATTGACTGCCTTGCGGTAGAGTTCGGCATCCTTCGAGAAGAGGAGCGCCTTGGCTTCCGCTATGGTTTTCATATTCCGAAGTGGCACCGGTTCCCAATGCACTATGGGAGAACCGGTATCGATGCCGCTGTCGATAAAAAACACGGTTACTCCTGTCGGATCTCCGCAGAGAACCGACCATTCCATTACCGAACGGCCGCGGAATTTCGGCAACTGTCCGATATGGGCATTGAGAATGCCCTTGCCGCACAGCTCTATCACCTCTTTTCGATAAATAACTCCCATGGCGTGCAGCCCGAGGTCGGCACCCACACCCCGAAGGAAGCCCAAGCTGGCCGCCGACCCAAGGGGATCAAGAGCAAGAAAGATTCGCCCACCCCACAGGTCCGTCACGACGCCAATCCAATCCCAGACGCTGTACCGGCGAGCAGCGTGCGCAAATTGTGCGGCGAGGAAGAGCCAGCGCGAACGCCGGGAATTGTTACAAATCAAGAACCGGAGTTCATGCTTGCTGCCAAGGCCTTTGAAGGCCTTCCAAAATTTGGGAATCTGTCCAAGGGTGTCGCAGAAGACGACGAGCTTCATGGTTCGACCAAAACACCAAGCGTGGAGCGATACATCGCAAGAAAGGCTACACGAGCTTCTTCTTCATAGCCGCTACCCCAGCTCTCAAACGTCGCGTTGAGGCCATCAATGAAACGCAAATCATCGATCTGGACGGCTGACGCTACGATTGCGGCCTGATCCAGCATCATCGAAAGGTCATCTCTGGTGATCACACGCGCGGCAATGCGCGGGCGATATCGCACCATGAGCTGCCTCAACGCTTCCTCCGCTTGCGGCTGCGATGGCGGCGGCGCCAATCGAGTTTTCGAACCGTCCCCGATCGCGCACAAACGCTGACGGAGATTTTCCCGCAGGAAGGGCGCCAGTTCGACGCAGGCACGAACCGTCACCATGCGTTAAGGTCCAGCTGGTCAGCAAGCTGAACAAAAGATCGAAACTCTACGTTAGAATGCGTCGTGTGAATATGATCGATCAGCTTCGCAATGCGGTTAAAGTGGAGCGGCGTTTGCAGGTCCTTCGTGTGATTCTCGAACACCAACACCTTTAGCGGACTCGGGTCGTTAGCCGCACGCGCAATGCAAATATCGGCCATGTCACGAAATACCGAGAAGGGAAGATCGGACGAGAGATCGAAGATAACGTCGGTCATCGCGCGCCCCGATTGAAACCCGAACGGATCCCGAATCACAAAATCGGGTTGCTTGGCATCCTTCTTTCCAGAAACTCGCGAGCGAATGTTTCGAGCCATTTTTCCTATCCTGGAATACAGGCGCGTTCCGCGCAGCACACTTATCATTCCCCTCAAGGCCTCGCTTGGTCCATGGCCAGGCAAGCCTTCGAGTATCTTTTTTGCCAGCAGGCTGCGTTCTATGGATTGCGTCGGAATCTCCAGCAGCGGTGCTACATTCTCCGGCGTGCGCGGAAAGCGCCGGATGTCGTCGTAGTCTGGACGATACGGGAAAAACGGCGAATCGAGTTCGCGATAGTCCAGCTGAATGGCCTCACCGTCATAAAGGTTGCCTTTCACGATCGAAAGGTCATACCGTATCCCGCGACGCACGAGCTCTTCGACAATTGCACGCGACGGCGGCCCCATGCCCCAGGACCCGCCGCGGAACGAAATGATACGATGCGGCGCGGTCAGCTTATCCAGGTAAGGAATGGCGGCATCCAGCATGCGGCGAATTTCTTCGACGGAGTAGTCGGCAAGATTCCAGCGGCGATCAAGCTTCCACCAGCCGTCAATCAGCTCAGCCTTCATCCATTGTGGGTGCACGTGAAGTTGCACGTCAAAGCCGCGCGCGACCATGAGCCGCACGGTTTCCAACCAGGCATCCCGACCAGATCTGATCGCTTCGTCAACGTCGACATATCGTTCGAATGCGAGCTGCTGCAAGACTTCGACATTGAAAGTCGACTTAATGCCAAAGCTATCGTAAAGATTCATCAGCTGGATCGCGGGTTTGCGCTGAAGGTCTTCAACGCGACCTGTCCCGTTCCCGCGTAGTTCCCAGTCGTCGGTCAGAATTATGTACGTGGTCACTCGAGTTTTGCTCTACGATTTCCTTGCGCGTGACTGCCTCGCGCCAGGCAAAGAACAGCTTGGCCGGCGCCGATCCCAGTGATGTCCCGCCGGGTAGTCAATGCCGGATCAAAGCGCGGCTGTCGCATGAAATCAAGGACAACCGTTGCTTTTGGGGAGCGCATGCCCGTCTTATCGTCAGCCGCGCCGGCGAGTCCTACGTGATGACGCTGCGGGCGGAATGCGCCTCCCCAAGCGACGCGCTGCGCGATCAACTCTCTTCAACCTTGCGCACGATTGCAAAGCTCGGCGGCAATGTCGAACTGGTAAGTGCGGGTTCGCTGCCGAACGACGGCAAGGTGATCGCGGACGAACGCCCGCAACAAATCCGGGCGAGAGGCATGGACTTCGCCGTCTGCCTTGCGCTATTTCCGGACGACGGTTGGTTCTAGCCTTGGGATAGCGTGATCGCGATGAAGATCGACTGCCTGATGGGAACTTACGGGCGATACGGGCTGGTCTGCGAGTCGCTCGCCTGCTTTCTGCAGCAGTCGGCCATCTCCAATGCAACGCTCCTGATCTATAATCAGCATCCCGATCCGCTGATTTTCGATCACCCGCGCGTCCGCATCGTCAACGAGGCCGGTCCCAAGGCCTCACTCCGATACATCCGGCAGCGCATGCATGAGCTTGCAGACCCCGATGCCCAGTTGATTCACTGGTGGGACGACGACGATTTGTATCTGCCGTGGCACTTGCAGGATTGTCTCGACCACATTGGCGACAACGTCGCCTGGAAACCCGCCTCAAGCTGGTTTTCCGAGGCCAATATCCGGTTCACGCTAAGCAAGAACAGGTTCGAGGGGTCGTGGATTTTCCGTTCCGATCACGTGAGGAAAGCCCAGATGCATGCTCATCCGGATTACCCCGATCATCCCGTGTTCCGTCAGACCGAGGAAGCTGGTCTGATTGCCACCACCGAGCTCGGCGATCTGACTTCCTACATTTATCGATGGGATATCGGAACGCAGCATCTGAGCCAATATGGCAGCGGTGACGAGCAACGACAGGCCGGAAATGTCGATACCTGGCGGGCGCGGAGCAACGATATTGAGCCCGGCGGCGTCCTTCTGCCGTCGGACCTGTCCCTGCGGTGGCACCAATATCTGAACGGAATCAGGAACCAGATCGCGCCCGGCAGCATGCATTTGATCGAAGGGCGATTGTCGCATCTCCTGAAGTGATGGACTATTCGATCTTGTCCTGCAACATACGGACCTGACGATGACCAGAAGCCGCAAAGCGTCGCTCGGGATACGGTTCGATGTCGTTGCTTGACGCCTGGATCGTTCATTGCGCCGATCCGCTCGGATCACAGTCACCTCCTCCTTCCCGCGAGCTCGCCCCCCGGTTCGCCGATCATCTCGTTGACCAGGCTGAAGCGCATGGCGTGCTGGGAGCGCTTCTGAAGAATTTCTCCGGCTTCGAACAGGATCCCGGCTTCGCTGCGGCACGGGAATCGGCACGCAGCCGCAACCGCGCCAATGCCGCATTCTCGGCTCTTCTCGCCCGGGAGACAGATGCGTTGTTGCCGGACCTGAAAACCGTCGGTGCGATCGTCGTCAAGGGAGCTACATTCGCGCGCAACCTGTATCCGACACCGTCTCTGCGTTCGTTCTCGGATATCGATATTCTTGCACCGGATCGCGCGCTTTCCCGGCTCGCCGAGATACTGTCGGACCGCGGGTTCTATCTCGCCGAAAGCCACAAGCGGGAATTCAAGTGGCTGAGCCGCGCCAATGACCGGGTGATGGTGGAAGTCCAGACCGACCTCGTCCATCCCGACAGTCTTCACAATGCAATTTCACTTTCCTGCGAGACGATCGCCTCGTCGCCATACAGTCCGGCGGCGTTCCTGATCGTTGCGCTGGTGCATGGCGTCGGACACCAGTATGAACGACTGCAGCACGTCGTCGATATCCGCCAGGCGGCACGCAACCTGCCGCCGGCCGATGAATCCGCCTTCGAGGGGCTGGTGCAAGCGACCAATGCGAGGCTTGCCGCCGTTTCCGGCCTGCTGCTCGCCGGCCGCCTTTTTGACGATGCCCGTTGCCGCGGCATTGCACGCGGGATCGGTTCGACGAAACTCAGGGAACTGGCGAATTTCCTGGTCGATCGTACCGTGATCATGTCCACCACTGATCGCCGCCGCGCCATCTTCAATTGGCGCCGCCTGGTTTTTCGAATATTGTTGCGCCACAACGTGCCATAGCTTCAGGCTGGACGAACTCCCGTTCGGCAGCATTTCATTCCTGAGACCTGCAATGTTCAACTCCGACACTATCCCGATCCAGCGCCAGGGGTTTCAGCTGGAAGAACTGGATGGGGAGACGCTCCTCTACCGGCATTCCCTGAAGAAGATGATCTATCTCAGTGAGAGCGCCGCGGTGGTCTGGAAACTGTGCGATGGCGAACGTACCGCGCAGGAGATCGTCAATCTCCTTGCAGACGCTTATCCGGAAACACGCGATACCGTGATCGGCGACGTCGTCGCGGCGCTGGACAGCCTGGTTCGGGAAGGCGCGTTGCACATGACGAGCCGCGCCTCCAAGCCGAATTGATACGGCCCATTGGGCTCAAATGCCCAGCTCTTCCATTTCGAGCTTGAACCGATCAATCATTTCGACGGCATTTTTCTCGCCGATCAGCTCACGGAAGTGAGCCTCCATGGCATCTGTCGGCAGGCCCAATTCGTGAAGGCCGACCAGATAGTTCCAGACGCGATCTTCGTAAGTGTTGCGATAGGGCACGCCCATTGGCCTGCCAAAGCGATGAATCCAGCGCAGGAAAGGCAGACACAACGTTCGGCCGCCGCGCTGGCGGAATTTCTCGTGAATATAGCCCTCCTCGCCGCCGAAGCCGCGGAAGGCAGCATTGAACCCGGGCCACGCCGTGCGACGGCAAGCAAAGACCCCCAGGCCTTGCATCGGAATCTCGAATGGCGGAGCGTCCGGATCGGCGGCAAGACCATTGTCGTCCCAGGTGCCGAACATTCCGGCGCGCCACTCCGGTTTGAAATGCGTCGCGAGCCGGCCGAGATCGTCGTAAACCAACGGACCCTGTAACAGGTCGTTGGTCGACGGGTTCTCGGCGAAATGATCCAGCAGCTTGCGCATGCCGCCTGGAACTATGAAGACATGCGAATCCATGCACAGCACGAACTCGCCGGACGCCTCCTCGAAGATCCTTGTCCTGACCGAAGTGCCGGATTTCGACATCTCGGGAACGTAGCGGTAGTTCGGAATGGCACCTTCGAGCGCCTTCAGCGAGCTTGCACAGGGGCCGTCAGGATGATTGTCGATGACGACAAACTCGATATCGTCGAGAATCTCCGGGTGATAAATCCGCAGCGCCTGGATGGAAAAATACACACCGTCATAATCGTCATAGGTCGCCATGCCGACAGTCAGCCGCACCGGGCCGCGGCGCGGGGTGGCGGCGGGAACTTCGAAGCGGGGCGCAGACGCGGCGGAAAGGGTTTCCGCGGGGCGCGCAAACGCGCTCATCATCCGTCGTGCCTGGCTGCCATCGATGCCGCCTTCGAGCAGCAGCCGCGCCAGCACGTCGACGACGCCCTCCAGTTGATCAAAGGAACCATAGCGCAGCTCCAGCGCCGGCACGCGCCGGGCAAGATCGCTGAGGATGGCAAAGCCTCCGTCCGCCAGATTGCGCGCGTTGACGTTGCACCCCATCAGCCGAATGCAGGCCTGCGCGGCCGTAATCGGCTGAATGGCGATCTGCGCGCCGGGACTGAATGAGGGAAAAACGATCAGGCCACACAGACACGGGCTCGCTTGGGCCGCATCGTCTTGCGGGCGAACAATCAGGTTCGCTCCCGCCTGCAATCGCCGCAGCGGAGCGACCCGCGAAAACCCGCCGACGATCTTGTCGGCGTCAGGCTTCAGCATCAAGGCCCGACCCAGACCCTGGATGGCGCCGTCCGCGGCAAGAACCACGAGTTCGTCAGTGAGATAGTCGAACCCCTTGTCGAACAGCCATGCAGCGAGCGACGACTTCCCCGCGCCGGATTGGCCGGGAATGAGCACGGAGCGGCCACCCCAGGCGACCGCCGCCGCATGCAGCGCAATTCCCGCCGTAATCCGCCCGGCTAGCCGACTGGCGACCACTTCCGAGATGTGAATGAGGGCCTCCGGGCGATCGAGGCCAAGCCGGGTCGAGCGTTCGCGATCCTCTGTTTCATCGACGCAGTAGCGACCGTCGCCGGCCTCGGTAAGCGTAACGACGGCGCAAGGCATGATTGGCGTGTCGGTGTCAGCCCCCGGGCCGAACAATATGTCCATATCATCCGCCCAATTGGGCGGAATATGCAGCAGGACCGACTGATCCCCGAGCGAAACGGATATGGTTCTCACGCCTGGACCGGAGGCCTTGACGCGCGGAAGATCGGAAATCGACGTCAATGTAAGCCGGGGCTAGGAGTTGGTAGTACTCGGCGCAGGCGTCGTAGTCGTCGGCGCCGCCGCGACGGAGAGCGCCGCGTGCGCAGGCGCCACAATGGATTGAACGATCGGCCTGGTCCATTGCGATGGCAGTGCGACCAAGGTCACCGCGCCGCCGACCATGATCGTGATTTTCCTTACGACATCCCTCCGGGTCGTATCCTTACTCACAGGCACCTCCAAACATCAATATCGTCTGCACCTGGATCAACACCGCTTCGGGCTCCATCGAACGAATCCCATGGAATCCCGGTCACGGACAGAGCAGCCTAGGTGGGCCCCAACGTAGTCGTGGGCGCGGCGACAGAAAGCGCCGCATGGGCGGGCGCCACGATGGATCGAACGACCGGCTTGGTCCATTGCGACGGCAACGCGATCAACATCACCGCGCCGCCGACCACGATCGTGATCTTCTTTACGACATCCCGACGGGTCGTATCCCTGCTCACACGCGCCTCCAAAATCCGTCAACGCACAATCGCAAATGCTTCATTCAAACACGCAACAAGCACCGCGCACCTGCATCGAATGACCCGTGGGCAAGCCTCAAGGAGCAGCGGTCGTCGAAGTCGGCGCCGCCGTGGTCGTCGGCGCTGCGGTCGTAGCTGCAGCGACGGAAAGCGCCGCGTGCGCAGGCGCCACGATCGACTGAACGATCGGCTTGGTCCACCGCGACGGCAACTCGATCAAGGTGACCGCGCCGCCGACGACGATCGCGATCTTCTTTACAACATCTCTGCGGGTCGTATCCTGACTCACACACGCCCTCCAAGAAACGAAAAAACAATAGCCTCACTAACCCAAATTTTCCGCGGGAACTCAAGTCGGAATGGAGTGTTTTGCGATCATTTCCTGTGCCGATTGGTCTGAATTTCGGCACCTGAAGCATATCAACCACAAAGCAGGTAATTTGATACCTAAGACCCAATTTCGGCCCTTTGACCCGGCTCTCAATGGCGCCCCTCGCTACCCGCGTGCCAGTCAGGCGCCCGCTTTCCCGACATGCACCGGATGCACCCGATGAACATCATGGTGACGGGGGGAGCGGGCTACATCGGCTCCCACACCTGCGTTGAGTTGATGAAGGCAGGACACTCGGCCGTGATCTTCGACGATTTCAGCCGCAGTCATCCAAACGTGGTGGACCGCATCCGACGTCTCACCGGCGTTGTTCCGATCGTCATTGCTGGCGATATCCGCGACCGGAAATTGCTGGAAGAAACCCTGTCGACGCACCGGTGTGATGCCGTCATTCATCTTGCCGGACTTAAGTCAGTTCCGGAATCGATAGAGAATCCGTATCTCTATCAGGACATCAACGTTGGCGGCACCCGCGCGCTGTTACAAGCGATAGAAACAGCCCGTGTCCATCGCGTAGTGTTTGCTTCGACGGCAGCAGTCTATGGCACCCCCGCTTCGCTCCCGGTCCGCGAAGACCACGCGCTTCAACCGTCCAATCCTTATGGGGGAAGCAAGCTGGCGGTCGAGACGTTGCTGGAAACCATCGCATCGGACCGGTTTCGCGTCGCCATATTGCGCTTCTTCAATCCGGTCGGCGCCCATGAGAGCGGACTGATCGGTGAGGATCCGCGCGGCAATCCCGGCAACCTGATGCCTCAAATATCCCAGGTCGCCATCGGACGCCGGCCCTGGCTCGACATATTCGGCGACGATTACCCCACTTCAGACGGCACGACCGTGCGCGACTACCTCCACGTAATGGATCTCGTGGCCGCCCAGATCCGTGCCATGGAGGCGCTCGAACGCGAACGCCTGATCAAGGTCAATCTCGGTACCGGACACGGATACAGCGTTCTTCAGCTCGTGGACGCTTTTTCCAGGACCTGCGGCCGAAACATCCCTTGCCGCTTTGCTCCGCGACGGGCCGGCGATATCGCCGAATCCTATGCAAGCGGCGATCTGGCGCAGAAGATGTTGGGGTGGCGAGCCGAGCGGTCGCTGGATGACATGTGCAGGGACGTCTGGCGATGGCAGAGCCTCAATCCACAGGGGTTTGAAAGTGCTCCGTCCTCCCGGCAACCCGGCTGAATTGGACGGCTGCCATCTGGAGCCCGATCACTCCCTTCGCTGGACAACGCTCCCTGAACTCGCGCACCGGCCTGATCACCTCGTCCGGCAGCACGCGCAGGCGGCGACTCAGGATTCGATTTCGATCGCCGCCTTGATGCAGTGAGGCATTCTTCCGATCGCCTTCCACTTCCGTCCAAACGAGATGTCGTAGTGATGGAACGCCTTGAATTCGTGGCTCATCGAATAGAAATCATCGAAGATGATGATCGTACCGGGCGCAAAATACTTGTCGAGTGTTCCCAGCACAAAAAGGGTCGCCGAATAGAGATCACAGTCGACGTTGACCACCAGCCGGTTCGAAAGCTGTGTTTCCTTCAGGAATCCGCGCAGCGTGTCCTGAAACCATCCCTTGATGAACGACACCCTGGTGTCGTCGATGTCGGGCGTAACGCCCGATGTCGAGAACGTGCCCTTGGGATGATCGGCTTCCCAATCCTCGGGTAATCCCTCAAAACTGTCGAAGCCGTAGAACCGGCTGTCAGGATGAGTGTTCAGCTTGCGCCAGTAGTCGATTGACGCACCTTTCCAGACACCGAACTCGAGATAGGTGATCGCGCCGGCCGGCGCGACTGCGTCGTAAAGCGCGTCCCGCGTCGCGAATTCCGGGCAAGCCGAGAAACGCTCCCGCCGAATGGCGACAAACCGCGCGTTGTCGTTCAGCATCTCCGAGAACGGGACGCCTTGCGGCAGCAGCTTCGCGATGAGCTCTCGTTTTCTCGACATTGGAACGCCTCCGCTCGACCCGCGCTAGAGCATGATCCGGAAAAGTGTGAAGCGGTTTTCCGAAAAGATCATGCTCAAACAACAACCTGAAGCGCGATGACGATTCATCCCAATCTCATCGCGCTTTAGAATTCCCGAACCAGCTGGATCACCTCGTCCTGCTGCTTGCCCGTGATCTCGGAAGCAGACTCCTCATCATTCCGCAATTGCCGCTCCACCGCAAAACTGACGCGGGTTGCCGATATCTGATCGGCGAGCGAAATCGGCCATCGGCCCTTTTGGTGAAAGGCTTCGGCAAGGGCCTTAAGTTCCTCGATTTGCCCCTTTTCCATGGTCAGGCTTTTCCAACCGCCTTTGCCGCCGGACACGACGAGTTGCTTGTAGTCGTCAAGCACGATCACCTTGCCATCGACGAAGACGTCGGCGCGCTCCTTGGGGAAGCTCTTGTTGCCGAGCGACGTGTAGGTCAGGGTACACACCGAGCCATCGGCATATCTGATAGTCGCAACAAAATTGTCGTCGCGGCGCCAGTAGTCGCCGCCCGGCACAATCGCGGTTGCGTGCACCTCGACGGGCTCACTGCCAGTGATCGCGTTGAAGAGATCATAGATGTGACAGGCTTCGCCGATGTTCCGGCCTCCGCCATGAGGACCATGCACCCAGTGATCGGGAGGAATATAGCCGGCATTCATCCGGTAGTTCACGATTAGCGGTGATGTGCGACCAGCCATTGCCTGCTTCATCGCGACGACGGCCGGCGAGAAACGACGATTGAACCCCGTCATGAGCAATGGAGCTGCGGGATTGCCGGCGTAAAACGCTTCGATCTGGTTCAACCCTTCCTCCGTCATCGACGTCGGCTTTTCGACGAACACATGCTTGCCTGCCCGCAGCGCCTCGAGCGTCATTTCGGCGTGGAGGTCGTGACGTGTCGCGATCAGCACGAGATCGATCTCGGGATCGGCCAGCGCGGCTCGAAAATCCGTAGCCGCGGTCGGAACACCAAAGCGCTCTGCGGCACTCTGCGCCGACAGACCAGTCCGGCTGACAACAGCGCGCAGATCGAACTTGTCCTTGAGCTCCATCAGGTTGGGCAGATGCACACCCTGTGCAAATCCACCGGCACCGACCAAAGCAATCCTGATGCGACCGTCGATCCTGGCCGGTTCCCCCAGCCTGAGCACCGGATTGCTGGCGCCCTCGCGAGGCGGATACTTCAGCAGGACCAACAGGGGTTTTGCCCCGTCCCCGGCCAGCCGGCGGTAAGCCTCTTCCGCCTGATCAATCGAAAACGGCTCCTCAATCATGTTGTCGAGGCGCACGCGACGCGTCGCGAGCAGACGAAGGTATTCGCTCATGTTCCGGTTTTCGGTCCAGCGAACATAGGGCAACGGATAATCCGTTCCCTCTTCCTCATACGCCAGATCGTAACGGCCAGGGCCATAGGAGCAGGATATCAATACGTCGATTTCCTTGGCGTAAATGTCAGAGCGAGACATATTGAGCCCGACGTCACCGACGATCACCACCCTCGCCTTCTTGCGACAAGCCTGAAACGCCTGCGCTAGAATTTCGCTGGACGAAGATGCAGCGGTGATCACTACCGCGTCGGCCCCGTGACCATCAGTAAGCTTGATGACCTTTTCGACGAGGTTACCATCCTGCGGATTGATGCCGATATCGAGGCCATTCTCGATGGCCGTTCCGACGCGAGCGGAATCGACATCGGTCCCGATCACTCGGCAACCATTCGCAGCCAGCAATTGCGCTGTGATCTGGCCGAGGATACCGAGACCAATGACGACGACGGTTTCTCCCAGAGTCGGTTGCACGCGTCGCACGCCCTGCAAGGCAATTGCGCCGAGTGTCACGGTAGCGGCAGCATCGAAAGGCAATGAGGCGGGAACTGACACACAGAGGTTGACCGGAACATCAACCAGTTCGGCGTGGTTTGCGATCCCGGCCCCCGCGCAGGCAACGCGGTCACCGACAGCAAACCCCTCCACGTCGGAGCCGACCGCGACGACCGTGCCGGCGGCCGAATAGCCGGTCGGCAAGCCGGAATCGAGCTTTCCCTTGACCTGCTTGTATACCCGGGCAAAGCCCTGATCGCGCATGAGCTGGAAAACCCGCTTGACGTGATGCGGCTGCTTCAAAGCTCGGCGATAGAGCGGCAAGCCGGACATCTTGACGCCGGCCATTTCGGTCCCGACGCTGACACAGGACCGCTCCACCCGCACCAGCACGTTCTTCGATCCCACAACTGGCGCGGGCACTTCCTTCACGAAGACTTTGCCTGACCTGACAAGAAGCTGCTTCACGACCAGACTCCGCGGGTATCAATGATAGCCTTGCCTTCGAGATCCTCTCGCGAGATTTCCTTGTAGTGACGGTGATTGACCAGCATCACTACGATGTGCGATTCACGAATCAACTCGTGCACATCCCCGCTCATACGAACGTGCTTCAAGCCCGAAAGTCTCCCGGGCAGTGCTTCAGCGTGCGGCTCGGACACAATCACCTCGCAATTGCTCCAGCTGGCGATCGCTTCAGCAATCTGCAAAGCTGGGCTTTCGCGAAAATCGTCCACATCGGCCTTGAACGCAAGTCCCAGAACGCCAACCGTCGGCCTGATGCCGGCTGCCCTGGCGCCGGCAATAGCCGCCTTGATGTTGGCGAGCACATGCGCAGGCTTTGCGTCGTTGACCTCTCGCGCGGTGCGAATAAGGCGAGCCTGCTCGGGAGCAGCAGCAACAATGAACCACGGATCGACGGCGATGCAATGGCCACCAACACCCGGCCCCGGCTGCAGAATGTTGACACGAGGATGGTGGTTGGCGAGCCGGATAAGCTCCCACACGTTGACGCCGAGCTTCTCGCAAATCACTGACAATTCGTTTGCAAAGGCAATTCCGACATCGCGGAAGGAGTTCTCCGTGAGCTTGCACATCTCGGCGGTCCGCACATCGGTTCTCAGCAGGCTGCCGGTGCAGAAAATACGATAGAGTTCTTCAGCCCTTGCCGCGCACTCTGGAGTGATGCCGCCAATCACACGATCGTTTTCTACCAGTTCCACCAAGACTCTTCCTGGCAGCACGCGCTCCGGGCAATACGCAACGCGCACGTCGCATGCACCGTCCTGTCTCCCCGGGAATTTGAGATCGGGTCGAAGTGCCGCGAGTTGCACGACCATGGCCTCCGTTGTTCCCGGGGGCGACGTCGACTCAAGCACCACGAGATCGCCCGCCTTCAGGACCGGCGCAACGGAAGCCGCCGCCGACTTGACATAGGCCATATCCGCCTTGCCATCGTGGAATGGGGTTGGAACCGCGATCACGAATGCATCCGCTTCGCTAACCGACGTGGTCGCGCGCAGAAGTCCATTCTGGACCACCCGCGCCGTTACTGCATCCAGATCAGGCTCGACGATATGAACTTCACCGCGGTTTATCCTCGCTACCACATCGCTGTTGATGTCGACTCCGACAACGGATACGCCGCGCGAGGCCAACACCACCGCAGTCGGCAATCCAATATAACCTAACCCGATGACGCTGATCGTGCGCAGCCTGTTCACGCGCGTTCCTCGATGACGGCGCGAATCCGCTTCGCCGCCTTTCCATCCCCATAGGGGTTCATGGCCTGCGCCATTCGCGCGTAGTGCGCACTGTCGCCAAGGAGCCGGCTCGTCTCCGAAACGATGCGCTCCCTTGAAGCGCCGACGAGAATGACTGTACCGGCATCGACCGCCTCCGGCCGTTCCGTCGTATCGCGCATGACCAGCACGGGCTTTCCGAGTGAGGGAGCTTCTTCCTGCACGCCGCCGGAATCGGTGATGATGATATGCGAGCGCTCCATCAGAAACACGAAGGGCGCGTAGTCGAGCGGGTCGATCAGGTGAATCCGCGGATGACCGCCGAGCAGGCGTTCGACCGGAGCCAGTACGTTAGGATTCGGGTGCACTGGATATACGATCTGGACCTCGTTATCCGTCACGATGTCGACCAGCGCCCGGCAGATGTTTTCGAATCCCGCGCCGAAATTTTCTCGCCGGTGACCGGTGACGAGAATGAGAGGCAGGTTCGAATCCAGAAATCCGAACCTGCGCTCAAACTCGGCGCGGATATCCGGCGAGCGCTTGAGCCGCGCCACGGTCTCGATCAAGGCGTCGATCACGGTGTTGCCGGTCAGATAGATTTGCGATTCCTCGACGGCCTCCGCAAGCAGATTTTGCCGCGAGCGTTCGGTCGGCGCGAAATGAAACCTTGTCGCCAGCGTCGCGATCCGGCGGTTCATTTCCTCCGGCCACGGCGCCAGCAACGACCCCGAACGCAATCCGGCCTCGACGTGTCCCACCGGCAGTTTGCGGTAAAAGGCCGCCAGGGAGCTGGACAGCGTCGTCGACGTGTCGCCGTGGACCAGGACCAGATCAGGCTTCTCCCGATCGAGCACCTGTCCGACTCCGACCAGGAGTCTGGCGGTAAGGCTGTCGAGCGACTGATTCGGCTGCATCAGGTCGAGGTCATGATCCGGCGTGATGTCGAACAACGACAGTACCTGGTCCAGCATGCCGCGGTGCTGGGCTGTGACACATACGCGCAAATCCAGATCTGCACTTTTTCGCAATTCGGCGATGACGGGCGCCATCTTGATGGCTTCGGGCCGCGTGCCGAATATCGCGATTACCTTCTTCATCAGCAAACGAGCGAACTTCTGCGAGGGTTGATGTTGGCCCAGCAAAAGTTGCGACTTCGGCGAGCCACGCGTGGTGTAGCTACTCGCGCGCTGATTTACAAACGCAATTTCGCCTCGATCCGGGTCACGAACGACAGCAACGCCTGAACGAATTCCTATGTTGTTTCAGCTGTTTATAGGCAGGAAAAGACCGTCGACGGCTTCTACCCTTCTTGGACCGTCGACTGGCAATCCTCAATCTTCGGCGCGCGCATCCGCTGTGTTCCGCTTCAGCATCTGCATTGCTGCAAGCATCCTGTCGGCCAGTTCGTTCCGGTCGTAGTGCTTTGCCGTCTCCACACCCGCAGCCGACAATGCGTTGCGACGCGCGGGATCCTTCACAAGCTCCTCGATCGAATCGACCAGAGCCGTCACGTTGTCCGGCTCGATCACTACAGCTGCTCCGGCGGGCCGTAGAATACTGTCCAACTCGCCCTGCACATTGGTAATGATTGGCGTGCCAGTCGCCATGGCTTCGAAGACCTTCGATGGAAGCACCGTCCTGAACAGCGATGTGTCCCGCAGAAGTACCAGCGTAATGTCGCTCAGACGCCAATACTCCAGTATTTCGGCGTGTGGAACTTGACCGACGAAGGTCACATTTTCCAGGTCCCGCTTCCTGGCTTGCTGCTGCAACGTGGCCAACTCAGCTCCCGTTCCGACGATCACGAATTGCACCTCGGGTAGGCGGGAACTGCATTGGGATGCCGCGTCCAGGATCAACTGCAGGCCATGCGCCATTCCCACGTTTCCGATATAGCTAACGACGATCTTGTGCTCCACTCCCAGACAGAGACGCAGTCTCTGGGAGGGGGGGCCCGGTCCAAATGCCGCCATGTCGATGCCGTTGGTGATCACGATGATCTTGTCAGAACTGACGCCCCGGTCAATCAGCACGTCGCGCGACGAACGCGTGACGACCACAATCAACTCCGCCTGGCGATAGAGAAATTTCTCGATGCGCCGGATCATCCGTATCCCGACCCCCTCCTTCATTGCTCCCACGGCGACAATGGAATCCGGCCAGAGATCGCGAACCTCGAACAGGAACGGACAGCGATAGATGCGGCTTACCAACCAACCGGCTACACCGGTAAAGAATTGCGGAGACGTCGCTACCACCACGTCAGGGCGCCCGACGAACAACGAGCCAATGCTGCCGGCGATCATGAAACTGAGAAAATCCAGTACCCGCAACACAAATCCGCGGTTCGCGAAGACGAGCGTCGGAACTCTGACTACATCCACGCCATCGACGAGTTCGCGCTTGAAGAGCGATTGCCGGTACCCCGCATATATCCTGCCACCTGGAAAATTCGGAAAGCTTGTGACGACATTCACCTGATTTCCGCGCGCTATCCATCGCTTCGCATGCGTACTGCAGCGAAGCGCCGACGGATTTGTCTCGGGAGGATAGTTGTCTGTGAGCAGGAGAATGCGCAAGTCAAAGCTCGAAGCAGGTTTCGACAGTCAGCGGGAGCGGCCCCCTCTGCCATCGCCAGGCAAGCACGGGACGAGGTACGCGCTGGCCAAAAGTCGGAGCAAAATACCCATCGAGCATGCAGCGTTCGACGCCACCTCTAATTGCAACTCGTATCACGCGGCTCCCGCCCAATTCAAGCCGCCATCCATCGGATTCTACTCCCACGACCGTGACCGCAGGATGCAAGGGAAACCGTGCGACCACCGAATGATCGCCGGCTCCGGTAATGAGATCAACTACTCTTACTGCATCCGGCGACACCGTGACGGTTCGTCGATGAACAGGGCGTCCCGGGAGCCACCGGTACCCGTCATGGCTCGCGGAGACGGTCAACTCGCTCGCAGTTTCGGCGATTTCCACGTCGAATGGATGCGCGCGGCGGCCCACGCGGAAGCTGGACCAGGTTTCGGACGAACTGCGATCGTCCAATTCAATCGTTGCGTGTTCTGCGCTGGAACGCTCGCGGACCCGCACCGGCCCGATTTCATACGTTGACGTGCCGCCATTGGTAACGAGCCGCCGGTCATCGACCGAAATCTCCAGGGACAGCACGTCCGCATGGCCGTGGCCCGGCAAATATGCGGGACCAATCTCCGCGGCATCGAAGATGGCGCCGAACCGACCGGCTCGCAGAGACGCATATCCGCTTTCAGAGAGCCAATTGAGGGACCTCGCGTTCCTTACCGAAGGAATTCCAAACGACGCGCCGTGCTCGGCAAGGTCAGCGTGGCTCCGGGCCACTCCAAAGGCGGAATCGTTGAAGAATGCGATCTCGCCATCCGGATGGGTCATGACCGAGAGCCAGTTCAGCATGCGCGTCGCCAGCCCGCGCCACGACGGCGCATGGCCACCAACCTGCTCTGGAAAGAGCGTGCTGAGCTGAACCAGATCGATGACGTCCTCGAGGATAATTGCATGATACATCGGGCTCAGCTCGAAGTGCCCGCCGTCCTCGAGTATCTGCTCGGCCAATTGCGCATCAAGAAGATCGAGTCCCTTTCGGAGCCACCCTTCCGCTTCGCGCCCCGAAAAAAAGCACCCTGCAAAAACCAGGGCCTTTGCGTTGGCCAACAAATGATTGCCCAACAAATGAAATTCGAGCGTCGCCCTCAATGATCTCGTTTGAACCGCAAGGCTCTGAAGTGCCAGGGGCCCCAATTCGTTGCCCGCCAATGCCCAGGCGATCCAATTCACGATGCGCAATGACGCGGGATACGGCTCCCAGCCGACACCATGCCGAGGCGGATTCTCGATTACCCAGCGCTCGATCAGGGTGCGATGCCAGGCGGATCTTCTTGCGGCCTCTTGCGCTCGTAGATCATCGAAATAGTGGAGATTGTAAAGCCACAGCCTGGGAAGACCCCTGGCGTTCCAATCGGCCAGCCCGTTAATTTCTGCAGCGTACGAAAGGAATCTGAACCGCGTCGGCGAAAGCATGCTGGGAGCACGCCCGGGACAGTTTCTCCAGATGCCCCCGGCTGGCCGCAGGTCGGCGGCCGGCCCCATTCTCGCCGGCACTGGAATTAGCCTACGACCGACCCGATTGAAGACCTGACACGGGCGCACGTAGCGCAGCGTTCGCATCAATCGCGCCAACTCCTCCAGCCGCGGAAAGTTGTGCACGCCCTAACCACCTTGGCATCGGAATGTCGTGGAAGGGCACAACATTCGCCTCAAGCTTCAACAGCCCCCAACGGCAAAGCAATCCTACGAAAGGCCAATTACGTTACCACAAGAAGGGACAAGAAGCTAAGAACAGGACGGTGCGAGCGCAACCAGATGTTCACTTCGACCTGCAGATCGCCGGCCAACAATCAGCTTGCGTGTTCCTCTCGTTCGCACAAACTCCCAGCCAGGCAAAGCGCTACCCCAAACCCCCATACAAAATTGCTGCTCACAGAGAAATTCGCTCCGAATATGACCGCCTTCGCCATGAATGCCGATATTGCGCATAAGCAAGTCGCCACCAGCATATGCTTCTCTCGGAGCTTCAGAACTTGCAGCAAGCGGAAGGGCGCGTAAACCGCCAGCATTGCGAACCCTATCAGTCCAAGCAAGCCTCCTTCTGCAAACCGCAGAACAGCGAGGCTATGCGGTGAAGTAAGGGCGGTATCGATGGTCGGGTAGGTTCCAAAGCCAACCCCCATCATTGAACTCATGAGTCCAATCGAAATACCGGTAGACAGCGCCTGGGCGCGTTCCGCGGGAGATTTATCGTACTTTTCGTGCTTTTCGTACTTTTCATTTTCTTCGTACTCTTCGGCCTTCTCGATTCGAACAGACGGCGCCTCCGAAGCAGTTGGCCGGGCCCCCATCGCGCTTACAAACGACGTAACCCCGCCTACGAAGGTGGAGACCATCTTGAAATCCGCGTGAAGGAAGACTGTACCAACAAGAACTGCGCAAATTGCAGGACTTAGTCGACCATAAGCTCGAAATCGAAATATCCACAAGGCACAAACGGCCGCTACGAAGACGAGCACGACGCCTCGAGAATAGACGACCAGGCCGGCATAGGCATGTATCAGGAAAAGCCCCAGGATCAGCCAGCGTTGTCGGGACACGTAGAGAAGGCCGACAAGCCAGGGAAGCAACAACGCGCAAAGTGAAGCGTAATTGTCGATGTTGCCATAGCTGTTTGGCACACCCGCCGGAAACAACTGCGGCACCGCAGCCTTGTAACGCAGAAATTCGGAGGCCAGCACCGGAAGGGGCAGCGGCGAAGACAGCGCTTGAAACTTTGCTTGTACCGATTGGACGATGGCGACAGTCTGGACTACCGCTATGACCGCGGCTCCTGCGGCAAAAAGTGTGGAAGCCGCAACTAGATCGCGTTGCCCGCGCAAGTGAACGGTCGCGAGATAAGACACTGCATAGAAAACGAGAATCTCGAGCGTTCCGACGTCAATCGACTGCTTGATATAGGGCGAGAAGCCTGTCGAAACCATCCACCCTGCAAGACTGACCCAAAAGGACAGCCGAATGAGGAGTGGAACGCGAACCATCCCATGGATTGCAAAGCTCATCGCTCCCATCAGGATGATGATAACTTCAACCAGCCTATAGGTTCTGATCGGCAAGATGGGCTGGATGGGTACCCAAAAGCATAGCAACAAAAGCACGGAGTGGCAGACGGCATCGAAGACTTCCTTGGTGCCCTCCTGAACGCGAACCCGGAAATTCTGCTCCCACCCCATCTTCAAGTGCTTTCGGAACTGTCTAGCATTCAGCTTTCTGCCGTTGGGGCAGCATGTCATGCATCAGCAACAGTGCACACAATCAAACCGCCAAGCGTCCAAATAGACGACTCACGCTGATACTGACACAGCAATTTCACTCTTCCATAATTCCCAAGGATCGCGCTCGCGCAAGGATTGCATCAACGTGATGGGTCCATGTAAAGCACCCCAGCGCAGAGATTCGGGCGCTCGCCGCAATATCACTCGCAAATTTCGTATCTTCAACCACCTTACGCAAGGACTTCAGGAAATCTTCTTCGTCGCCTGGGCGAAAGAGTTCGGCCATCGGACTGAGCAGACCGCCTCTGCAGAGCTCACCCCTCAAGACCTTGCCAATCTGGTCCAGGTCGGAAGCGACAATCGGGCGCTCCATCGCCATGTACTCAAACAGCTTGGTCGGCGACCCGAAGAATGCACTTCCGTCGACGTTCGGGACAGTTGGGCACAGAAATATGTCCGACGATGCAAGATATAGCGGTGCTTCGGCCTGCGGGATCGTTCCCGTCAGCGTGGCAAATCTGCTGTATGGCTCGTCAGCCAGCAAGCTGCGGACTTCGGCCGATTTCAATCCGTCGCCGATGAGCAGGAAATGCAGCTTTCTTGCTTCCACCCATGCTAGATGGTCATCAATCAAGCGTCGTATTGCTCGTGCAAGGAATACGACGCCGTGCCAGGCGCCAAACGTCCCGATGAACGTTGCAACCCTGGCGTCTCCTCGAATCCCCAATTTCTCACGCAAGCCGCCCGTCTCTGCCAAAGAAAAGCGGTTTGGATCAAAAATAGCGGGATCAACACAGTTGGGATAAGCCACAATCCGCTCTCTATCGACGCCGGCAGCAACCACTTCTTCGGTCAAGGCGTCCGAAACGGTGACAACAAGGTCGGCATTTCGAAGAGAAGCGCGCTCGGCACTCACCGCCATATCATGAAATCGTAGTCTCTTGTTCCAATTGGCGGCTGCCCACGCTTCAGAACCGTTGTACTCAAGCACGAAAGGGATGCCCGTCTCTCGTCGCAAGCAAGCGCCGGTGAAGTTGTGGACTGACATGCGCTGATAAATAAACGCGTAGGAGTGTTCTGCCAGGAGTCTTCGCGCGCAAAGCTCAAATCCTTCGTTGAAGGAATAGCAATTGAGTTCTGGAGGCATTGCCAGGTGCCCCGCATAGGGTACCTTGAACTGCAGCGCCCCGGAGAGACCGACAGCCGTCCTGCCGCTCGCATAGTCGACGCGATAGCTCCGCGCAGCAAAGGCGTTGATCACCCCGCTTGTGTGGCCGACCGAGCCGCCTACTTCGCGCCCGATCGGCAAATTGGCGTCGAGATACAAAATGCGTCTGCTTCGATTTGCAACAGGGGATAACGTCGGTGGCCTTCGCACCGCAAATTGCTGGACCAGTCGCCTCGATCGCCAGTACGCGAACCTGCTCGATACCTGCGCCTTAGCTATCTTTAGCGCCCATTTGGCAAGCTCACCCCATGACACGGTCTCAAGTATGCGGTCGGGCCACATTACAGCGACCCGTCCCGAAGAAATCATCGCTGCGAGCAAGATGAGAGGCCCCGCAAAATAGCTTGAGCTCGCGTCTTCAATAGCAACGACCGTGCTCTCAGCCTTTAGCGACCGAGCCTGGATCGCAACCCGGATCAGACCCTGTTCCCGCGCCCTGCTAACCACAACATAATTGGTCTGGTCCGGATGACCGAGACTGATCGAAGCCTGGAAGTCGGCGCTTAGTGCATAATAGCTTATGACGTTACGCACCATTCTAGCAGGCCCCAACTCTCTTCCGCGACAGCACCTCATACAAGAGCAGCGCCAACACCAGCGCATAGCTGAGCGCAATCGATAGCGAAACACCTACGCCTGCCCATTTCGGAGCGAGCCAGTAGCTCAAGCCGGTTTGCACGATAAGACCGATCAGCCAGGCGAAAACCTGGATTCTTGGAAATCCTTCGGCCGACAAGTACTGCGAGACGACGGTGACGAGCGAGACAATCAGCACCGAAGGCAACAATGCTTGCGTCAACACAGCAGCCCTCGCGAACGAATCGCCAAAGAGCACTTGAATGATCCAGGGAGCAAGAGCAGCAACGGATCCCAGGACTATCGTCATGATGACGGCAACTCCCCAGAACGTTCGCCACAACGTCGACCACCGCTGATCGCTCTCCGCGCGAAGAAACTCAGGGAAGAGGAGCAACCCGATCGTGGATGGAAGCATCGTCAGCCCGTCTGTGAGTTGCGAAGCGACCGAAAATTGCCCCACCTCTTCGATACTACCCTGATGATGAAGCGCAAACGCGCCTACACGAGCCATGATGAAGCCGAACATGGTGGCGAGGTACACTCTCGAGGCGAAGAAAATGCCGCTTTCGAACAATTGAAAGTCAAACCTCGGATAAGGCGGTTGACCGCCGAGTATGCAGTAAGCGCCATAGATCATTGGAAGCGCGACTGAAATTGCTGCACTCAAGAGAAAAATCGTCAACGTCCCAAACGGGGCAAAGGACAGCGTGGTTACGAGTGCCACAAGGCTGTAAGCAATCGTCAACCCATTGAACAATCGCACACGCCCCAAGCCCAGCGCGAGGTTATTGACCAGTACGGCGAACAGGAAGATCGGAGAAAGAAGAACAGCTACCAGCGAAATCGGTCCCAACGCTGGGCCAACGAGGCTGCTCAGTCCCGCCAAATCAGGCCATCCAAAAGCCAATGCAATTGGCAGGGTAACAATTGGTGCGACGATGAAGGACACAAGAAAACTGTTCATCATCAACCGACCGGCCAACTCGTGCCGGTTCGCCACCAAGTAGGTATTTGAGGACTGCAAGCCCAGGTTCGCAATCTGCGATCCGATCTGGGCGATTGCAAGTATCAGGAAATAACGTCCCCGCTCTTCGGGTCCAAGAATTCGGGCGGTGATTACACTGACCGCAAAGGGGCCCATCATCGCCAGCAGGCGCGCCAGCATTGTGGTGGCGATGTCAGCGATAAATTGGGTCATGACCCCGAATTTGCTTTCGAAGGCGCGGGCTGGATCGCTAGATGCAGAGAGGCGGGCAGCGACCCGGTTCGTCGCCATACCAGGCGCTTTGACGGGACGAGCACGCCGTAGCTCGGTGAGATCGTGGTCGGCTCAACCTCGAGTGTCCATCCCTCACCCTCCGCGACAATAATGAACTCGCGGTCATCTGATTGCAAACCCACCCGGGTTCCAAGCAGCGTGACAGAAACTTGCGGAGCCAGATGAAGCGGCACCGTCAGTTGTCGGAAACCTTCGCCTTCAATCCTGTCGGCTACATCAAGACAGCCGGTTTCCTTTTCGAGCCTTATCGTTCGCTGAACCTTGATTCCAAGGCGTTGATAACCGTGATGTCTCCCGACCAACACATCTTCGACCTCGTTGCTGCGCCACGACACGCACTCAGCCTTCGCATCGTTCTGCATGTTCCACAGATCGTTCGGGTCAAATCGGTTGATTTCCTCCTGGCCAACCTGAGGCGTGTTGTGCGAAGCGGTGGAGCGAAACTCATTTCGCTTCTCGAAGGACGCCGTATAAGCGAACGAACCCCGATCCACCACGAGTAGCGCACCATTGAGGCGCGCCTCGAATGACAGTGCATCGTTATGCCCATGACCGCCGCGTCCGGCCAGCCCCACGGGGCCGCAATCGATGAACACATGATGATCGTTGTGCCGCATGATATATACGCCACCCGCGGTAAAGGCGGTGGATGGCACCGACCTGGACAAGGCCGTGGACAGCGCAGCAAGCTTGTTCGGACCCGTAATCCAAATCAATTCGGAGACGGATCCGTTGAACTTTGCCGCCAGTTCGTCATTTCCAACCGCGATCCCAACCAGCCCAATCAGATAGCGGTGGTCTCCAAGCTTTTGTCCGCCGAAGGGCAATGCCCTGGCATCGTCCGCATCACCCCAAAGCGGGCTTGTTCCATCCTCGCGCGAGTAAGCCGACGCAAACTGCCCCATAGCGCAAAGCCGTTTCGCGTAGGCCGTCGGTACAGTCTCACCAACGGCTTGCCCGAACAACGCCGGCCAGGCAAACAACTCGCAAACCAACCGGTGATAGGCCACCGATGCCTCATAATCGACCCCATCGTCGAAGACTTGCCTTTCGATCTCCGCCCGAAGGCCCGACCAGCCGATGTCGCGCCAGCGCCGGGCATCGCCAACTTCACCGAAGAAGTATCCGGCCATCACGAGTCCGGCGAGATCCGCCGTGTAATGGTTTCCGTTGATGTCGGCCACTTCAATATGCCGTCGTGTGAAATCGCCGTGGAGGTAAAGGCAGGCAAGAAAGCGAACTCGAAAATGTTCATCGCGCCACGCATTGCTGCCTGCAAACACGTGAAACAGCCAGGTCCATGTGAAGAGCCGCATTGCAGCTTCCATCGTGCATGACCAGTTTACCGTGTATGCCAGCGGATTTGCCGATATCCATTCCATCAGCACGTCGCGGGCCGCTCCCGCGTATCGTTCGTCACCGGTCAGCAAGTAGGCCTGCCCTGCCGGTATCAGCCATTGCAGCCGCGAAATCTCCCACGGCACCTTCACGTCGCTTGGGCGGTCACGATTGACATAGTCGATCGAGCGCGCAAATGCCGAGGGCCAATCCATGCCGACGCGGTAATCACGTGCCCAGTCGATCGGCTTTCCCAGTGCGACGGGCCCTGTTCCCAACACATCGACGATCCGTCGGCATGCCTTCTCCGCCGCATCGAGAATGCGCACGCTTTCGCCAGGCACGAGCTCATCGAGCACCCTGGCCTCGATTGGAGCGGTCCAGGCCGGAAATGGCGCTCCGCGCAGTCGCGACCACAGTTGATCTACCGAAGTTGCCTGCGCCAAGGCGAGCAGCCGACTTTTGCCAAGGCGGCGTTCCCGAACCGGCGCCAGCCACCGGTCAATTTCCCGCTCACCTTCATGCAAGGCGCGACGCGCAACGTAGCCCGGAGACTTACCGAGAATCCTCCTGATGCGCTTCGTCGTCTCAAGCAACCGCATCGGCCAGCTGCGAAGTGTCTACCGCCTTGCGGTCGATCCACAAATCGTACCACGCGGTCAAATTGTAGATTGCCCAAAGATAGAGACTTGCGTCCATGCGTCCGGAAAAATGCCAATCGAACAGCTTTTGGATGTAAGTTGCGTTCAGCAAGCCACGCCTTAGCAGACCGGATGACAATACGCTTGAACGGACTGCGCGACCAAAATCGGTACGCATCCAGTCACTCATCGGTGCCCCGAAACCCATTTTCTTCCGATAGAGAATGTTGTCAGGAATGATGCCTCTCAACGCCTTCTTGAGAAGATATTTCGGCTCATCGCCTCTCGTCTTCCATTCTTCCGGGATGTCCATCGTGAACTCGATCAGCTTGTGGTCGAGAAACGGAACGCGCGCCTCGAGTGATTCCGACATGCCAATCTTGTCTACTCGCATCAGCAACAGTTCCGGCAAGCGAAGCCTGAACTCGAGATGAACCATGCGCGTAAGCGGATCCGAATTTGGGTACGCCGCGTCGAATGGATCCAGAAAGCTGCGAACGACGTTGAAGCTGTCGGCCTTGAGATATTCCGGATCCAGAAGCCCGTCCACGTTCGCAGGCTGGCCGCCCAAAATTCCGGAAATTCCACCGATATCCACCAACTGGCTCTTCATCAGGTCCGGAAACACCATCGCCCCCGACCAGAAGTGCTCACGGCTGCGAGCGGCCCGATCGATAATGTCAGCATAGACCGGCAGGCGCGGGTGCACTCCGGACAACAAGCTGGCCGTGCCGGCGGCCAGGCGCTGTGCGGAATGCGGCAGGTACTTCCGGAACGGTGTCCAATAGCGGTGATACATCCTCAGGTAGGCCATGTAGCCCGCATAGCCGCAAAACTGCTCGTCCGCCCCTTCGCCGACCTGAACGACCTTCATGCCGTGATCGTGCGCCAGCTTGGACACGAAATAGAGCGGGATGCATACCCAGTCGGCAATTGGCTCATCCTGGGAATAGATCATCTTCGGAAGGTAGTCGATCATCTCCTTCCTGCTGATGGCAATCTCATGGTGGTTGGTACCGAATTGACGTGCGATCTGGCTGGCAGGGTCGAATTCGTTCAAATGGCGATAGTCGCTGAAGCCGATCGTGAAGGTCTCGACCGGACGCGTCGAGAACTCGCTCATCAACGCGACGTTGGCAGACGAATCGACGCCTCCCGAAAGGAACACTCCCATCGGAACGTCCGACATCATGCGCTTTTCGACGCTCGCTCGAAGGCGATCCTTGATTCCGGAAATATAGAAATCCTCGAGCGCCTGGTCAGAGAGGCCTGCGATTTCCCTTGGATCAATCCCGGCGCCCGGCACCGCGTCCCAATAGCGCGACACTCTGGCCTTTCCAGAACGATCGATCGTCAAACTGCAGCCGGCCGGCAGCTTGTAGATGCCGCGCATCATCGTCATCGGCG
Source organism: Bradyrhizobium sp. (assembly GCF_016219575.1). Classification (GTDB taxonomy): domain Bacteria; phylum Pseudomonadota; class Alphaproteobacteria; order Rhizobiales; family Xanthobacteraceae; genus Bradyrhizobium. Next base: position 151,034 of record NZ_JACRMG010000019.1, read on the forward strand.
CGGGCGTCGTCAAGAACGACAGATAGTGATACATCGCATAAGGTTCGATCTCCGGAGAAAAATCCGGATGCTCGACGAGGGCTTTCATCTCGGAAGCGAATGCGAAGCAACCTCCTATCCGCGCAAAGTAGAGCGGCTTCACCCCGACCCTGTCTCGCGCAAGGGAGAGCACGCCCCTCCGCTCGTCCCAAATTCCGAATGCGTAATCGCCTTCGATGCGATCAAGGAGACCATGAAGGCCCCACTCCTCGTAACCATGGACAAGTACTTCCGTGTCGCTATGGTCAGTACGGAATTTATGGCCGCGGGCGACGAGTTCGGGCCTCAGTCTGGCGTGATTGTATATCTCGCCGTTGAAAGTAATGACGACCGACCCATCCTCGTTTGGCATCGGCTGACTGGCGGAAACGTCGAGGTCGACGATCGAGAGCCGGCGGTGGCCAAGCCCAATCCTGCGATCGGGGGAAATCCAGTCTGCGCCACCGTCCGGGCCCCGATGGACCATGGCGTCGCGCATGCGCTTGAGTACGACGCCGTCCACGCCGCCTGCCCCGCACAGCAAAATCCCGACTATCCCGCACATTCAGAGTGAACCCGTTTCTCGAGAGGCGCCATCAGGGAACATCCCGCTTCCTGAGGAGCAGGCCGTTCTTGGACATGGCCGCAAGTATCGCATTTACATGCTGCTTCCAAGTGTATCTGCTCAAGACTTCCCGTCGCGCCGCCCGCGCCGCCCGTATCGCAGCCGGCTTGTTTTCCACTACCTGTTTTAGAACCTTTTTGAAATCCCGTGCATTACCCGGCTCGAACAGGAATCCGCAAGGCTCGCCTGCGCCAGGCGGCAATTCGCCAAGTTCTGACGCCCCCCTTCCTGAAACCACACCCTCGATCTGTCCGAGCGCCGCGGCGATGATCGGCTTCTCCATCGCCATGTATTCGAACAGCTTCGTCGGCGATCCGAAAAACCGCGAGCCGTCCTTGTTGGGAACGTGCGGCGATACCAGGATGTCGGCTGAAGCCAGATATCTGGCAGCTTCCGACTGGGGCACCAACCCGGTCAGCGTCGCGAATCGGGATATTTGTGACGATCCGAGCAACTCGCGAACAACCGGCATCTTCAGGCCATCGCCCACCAGTAGGAAATGAATCTTGCCATGCTCGAGCCAGTCGCGATCATCGCGCACGAGATCTCCGATACACTCGGCCAGGAATTCCACGCCGTGCCATTGGCCAAATGTGCCGATGAAGCCCACGACCAAAGCGTCCTCTTCAATCCCGTAGCTCTTCCTGAGGTTGGCCAGCTCTTCCGTTGCGAATCTTCTCGAATCAAAGGCGTTGGAGTCGACGCAATTCGGATACACGACAATGCGACGATCGGGAATTCCGCGACGCCGGAGATCGTGAGCGAGTTCATCGGACACCGTCACGAGAAGATCGGCGCTCGATAGCGCCGCGGTCTCAGCCACGATGGCCGCGTCGTGCAATACCAGCCGCGTACCCCAATTTGCTGCCGTCCATGCCTCGGAGCCGTTGAATTCCAGCACTACCGGAATATTCAGCTTTCGTCCCAGATCGGCCCCGCTGAAATTGTGCAGCGAAAAACGCTGGTATATGAATGACCAGGGCTTCGCCATGTGCATCGATAGCAGCTCTCTGTCGATGCACTGCGCGTATCGATAGAAATTGAGCTCCGGTGGGATTGCCAACAAACTTTCCGGCCGAAGCTTCAATCCCTGGGCGCCTGGCCGGGCCGTCGGAATGTCCTTCACGCTCGCATAATCGACTTCGAATCCGCAGTCGATGAAGCCATCAATCACACCGGCCGTATGCCCGATCGAACCGCCGACCGGCAGCCCGAGCGATATGTTCGCATCGAGAAACAGGATCCGCGATCCGGCGGCCGGAGGAACATTCCTCGGCATCTCGCTCGCGAGGATGGCTGCGGCACGTCGTCGGGCGCGCAAGAGCGATAATCGTGACGCCAGCGTGTCGTAGACCACTCTCGCGAGTTGACGCACAACCAGCCAACGGCGCAAGGGCTCGACCCGCAGATCGGGCCAAATGATCTCGATCGAACGCGCACGTGTAAGCGACGCTGCAATGGAAAGGGGACCGACCAAAGCCGCCGTCACGTCGCCTTCCACCGCGATAACGAGCTTTTCCGTCCGGATAGCGCGAAGCTCCCGGATTCCCGCCACCAAAGGAAGTTTGCGCAGATTGGCGGCGTCAAAATAGAAACTGGCGGCTCCGCGAACCGTCTCGATCCCCGTCGCGAATTGTTGAGTAAGCGGATGAAAGCTCATCACTACAAGTCTGTGCGATGGCGCGACCGCGGCGCTATGTTCGGGCATTCAGCGGAACTTGGCCAGTTGACGTCGAAATACCAAGCGAACTGCCTGGTTCGCTTGGTTGTGCACTTCCAGGTTGATGACGCCCCCGCTTGAACATTTCGACCGCTCTTCGGATATCTCCGTGGAGGAGAGATTTGCCCCCTTGGCTATCGAATGATAATTGGCAGAGAATCCGCCATGCCGCAACGCAATTGCCACGACGCATCCCGGAATTCGCGATATGTCGCCCTCCTCGCGGCAGGCTTTCTCGCGCTTGGTTTGTGGCAGCATCTATACTTCTCGTACTCCGTCGATCAACTGACCTTCTTCAAGAACGCGTTCGACGAAGATACCTACCTGCTGCATCCCTTTGGTCCGGGTGGAATCCGTCCTGATCGCCTGCTTTCCGGAACCCTTGTTTCCGGACTGCTATGGCTCTTGCAGGGATCTCACGGCCTCGCACTGGCCGTGCTCGACACATTCTTCCCTCCCCTCATATTCCTTGCGGCCTATTTCGTTGGCGCCGCGATTTTCAGGGAGATCAAGGCGCGCTGCCTTTTTGCAATCCTCCTGGCCCTCGCACCCGATCTGTTTTCACTCGGCAATGCAGCCTCCTATCCGGGTCCGTTTCCAACTCTCGACCAGTTCAGGGCACTTTTCGGGAAGACTCTGGTTCCCCCGATTGAGACGTCGTTCCTTGCACTCTATCGCTCTCCGGAACCACAGATCAGCTACGCCATCGTATTCTGCCAGATCGGCCTGTTGCTTCGCTTCATTTTCAATGAAGCCCGGCCAGCAGCGTTGGGGACGATTCTTGGATTGGCCGTCTCCCAAGCGCTCACGATGATCTGCTACCTGATTGTAGCCTATCCGCTGCTTGCGTTCGAAGGCTTTGCCGCATTTCTGCTCGTGCTTTCGGGACGCGTGCGAAAGGCTGTAATTCTTGGCTTCCTGCTCACCATATCCATCCCTGCGATATACGCCTCCGTTCGCCTTGGATCAGGCGGTCCGACGACAGGGGCAACAATGCTTTTTCAGAGCCGAATGCCCGAGATTACCGTCGGCGTCCTGTCAGCGGCGATGCTCGCGCTGCTATCCGGGATCATGCTGCTGCAGCGCAAATCCGACCTTCGACTGATCGCTGCATTTGCTCTCGCGATCGTCCCCCTCGCCATCATGAATCAGCAGATCGTCACCGGATGGATGATCAGCGGCAGGGATTGGGAGCGATTCATCAACTTGTCTTTCGTCGTGGTCTCGGGCGGGATACTGCTTTCGCTCGTGAATCGCCGCCGGGATTGGCAAGGTCCCGTAACCGGAGCGGCGATAATCATCACCTTGGTCTTCTCCACCTTATCCTCGATGCGAACATACAATCTTTGGTTGGCCGATAATCTCAAATCGGTCGCGATAGCGCGCGCCATAGAAGCGGCCGACACGCTCGGTCGCGATACATTGCTGGTGTTTGAAGAACCTGAATATGCTCCTCTGGTCTCGCTGAGAACACGACGTTCCTACCGTCCGCTCCTCGACTACACGGAAGTGTTCAAGAATCCGATTCCGGCGACACCGGAATTCAAACCCACACCGTTGTCGGCATCATTGTTTGAGTATTGGCGGCAGACCAACGTGTCACCCGCGACTGCGCAAGAAATCCTGCAGCGCGAAGCCCTTCAAAAGAGTGGATACTATTCGGGATTTATCTTCAACATCTGCGAATATTGGTCGCCATGCACCGATGGTCGCAACGTACAGACGGAAAAGATATTCAGGGCTCTGCCCTCCGTCATCACCTCGTATGAGAAATCGTCGAGGGATTCCGGCGCAGGTGAAATACCGAAAGCCACTGCAGGCAGACACTTTGCGCACGTTCTATCCAAGTCGCCGGTCCCGTCCGGGGCATTTGCGAAAATTGGTGAAGGCCGCGCCGGACCTTTCATCGCGGGTATCTGGGTTCAAAATTAGCCCTGCAAACCTTCGCCTGACTTGTGTGCGTTGACGGCAGCGCCACTCAGGCCCAAGAAGAGATACAATAGCGCCCCGACTTCTAGCCCTCCATATGCCATCGATAAGAGTGTTGTGAAGATCAGTGAATATAACACAAATCGAGCCCCGACATTCTCACGTGCCAATGGCCAGACGCGCAGCAGCGCCAGAACAATAAGTGCGGTGAATACCAATCCGCCAATCCACCCAAATTCGATGGCCGCTTGCAATAGTGAGTTGTGAGGGCTCGCCCGGCCAAGACAGGCTGATCTGAAGGACGCCAGACCGGATCCGAAGAAACCGGATGATGGAACCTGCATGATGGCGTCATTTAGCAATGCTCTGCGAATTGCTACCGAATTGTTGTACGAACCCGACCCAAGACAAGAAGCTAGGGCGGCGGACACAGGATCCTTGGCGACTTCCGCCTTATCTACTAGTTGCGGTCGACCAAGAATGTCGCGTTCGACGTGAAGCGCCGTAACTCGATAATTTGCGGTTAGGCCCGTTAAGATAGCTACTCCGAGCGTCGTCATAACTATTAGAGCGACCTTCCGCTGGCTGATAACGGCCGCAACCGCGAAAGTTGCAGCCAATACAGCGAATACAAAGCGAACCTGCGATGCCGCAAAGATAGCGGCCGGAACGAACAGTCCAATACAGGTGCGAATGACATGTCCTGAGCTCATTGAGCTGGACACCACACTGATGGCAAGGAAACAAAGCGAAATCGAGAAAAGGGTAGCAGCATGACCGAACCCGAGCACGACGGGCTTGCCAATCATAAATCCCGTCTGCTCGACCAGCGCGATGCTTGTGGCGATCGCTCCCGCGGCAACTATCGCACCGGCGGTTGCGACGAATGTCAACTGCGGCTGCCTGACGGCAAGGAAACGGGCAGCCGGATAATGTAGCAGCGAGAGAACAAGCAATTGCAGCTCTTTGATCGGGGGAATGCCGTTCATCAGGGTCGCCACGCAAATGCAAATAACGAATCCAACAAACAGACCATCGATAATATTCGGACGAAACTCCGCAGGGTGACCGCAGAAGAACAGGGCAACTGTCAGGACAAAGATTATGGCCGCCGTTAGGACCGGATTCCCCGTGATACCTATTGCTCCATACAGCAATACGATGATTGCTCCCGACGAAACTATGACCGCCAACAGAAAGTCCTGACCGGAAAAGGAACGGCGAAGGCCGGCCAGCATGCCTTTCACCACCTCCCTCATCGGCATCGAAGCCTTCTCAGCCCAAGACAAGCGGGCGTACATTTCTCACTTGCGGATGGGGATTTGTTGGCCGTCATGTCGCCCGATACTCGAAAACGGATATCTAGCCGCGCCCTTCACAAATGAGAGTTCGCTCGATATCTTGATAGTCACATCCGCGGATCGTCTGTGGTTCAGCACTACTGGCACTTCGCTGCAGTTGCAAGGTCCCAACATCGCCGCCATCCATGACGCGCACTGCACGGGCGGAACTATTTTGCAAATCTGCGACTTCCCATCTGCCGGTGCACTCTCATTTGAGTGCGCGATCTCCGCTCACGCGACAAATGAAATCAGCGGCATACGAAGACGAAGGGCTATCCTGCTGAAATAGACGCCCTTCGTTGATCACACTGCACGCTGGACACGGACCTCCCGCTTCGGACCGCTCAGAATTCGCGCACCAGCCGGATCACCTCGTCCTGCTGCTCGCGCGTGATCTCGGCGAACATCGGCAGCGACAGGATCTTGCCCTGATCGGCGAAGGCGTTGGGGAATTGCTCGGGCCGGTGCTCATAGCGTCCGTAGGCCGCCAGGAACGGCAGCGCCGTCGGATAATTGATGCCGGTCTGCACACCGTAGGCGGCAAGATGCGCGGCGAGCGCGTCGCGGCGCGGATGCCGGATGGTATAGAGGTGATAGACGTGGTTGCGCTCGGGCGCGACGGCCGGCACCGTCACATCCTCGATCTGGTTGAGACCGGCGTCATAGATCTTGGCGGCGTCCTGACGCGCCTTTGTCCAGGCGGCGAGATGCGGCAGTTTCGCCGACAGGATCGCGGCCTGCATGCCGTCGAGCCGGCTGTTGATGCCCTCGATCTGGTGCAGGTGCTTCACCAGCCCGCCATGGCGCGCCAACATGGTCATGTGCTCGGCCAGCGCAGCATCGTTGGTGACGACGGCGCCGGCATCGCCCATCGCACCGAGATTCTTGCCGGGATAGAACGAATAGGTGGCCGCCTGACCGAAGCTGCCGACCGGCTGGCCCTTGTAACGCGCCAGATGCGCCTGCGCACAATCCTCGATCACCCAGAGCTTGTGCCTGTTCGCGATCGCCATGATCGCATCCATGTCGGCGGGCTGGCCGTAGAGATGCACCGGAATGATGCCGACCGTGCGCGGCGTGATCGCAGCCTCGATCGCCGCGGGATCGATCGTGAAGGTGATGCCGTCGGTATCGCAGAACACCACGGTGGCGCCGGCATGGGTGATCATTGCGGAAGTGCTGATCCAGGAATGCGCCGTCGTGATGACCTCATCGCCGGGCTTGACCTTGAGAGCCTTCAGCGCGAGCCAGATCGCGTCGGTGCCGTTGGCGCAGGAGACGCAGTGCTTGACCTCGGCGGCCTCCGCGAACTCGCGCTCGAACCGGTCGACATGGGGCCCGCGGATGAACGAAGAGTCGCCGATCACGGAGGCGATCGCGCCGTCGATCTCGCTCTTGATGCTCTGGTACTGCAGCTGCAGGTCGGCGAAAGGCACCGGCATGATGACGTCCTCACTTCCCGCGCAGGCGGCGCGCCGGATTGCCGGCATAGATGCCGGGTTCGGTGATGTCTTTCGTCACCACCGCGCCGGCGCCGATGACGACATCGTCGGCGATGCGCACCGGCAGGATGGTCGCGTTGGAACCGATCGAGACGCGGTTGCCGATCACGGTTTCGCGCCACAGTTCCTTGCGGCCGCCGGAGGGCCCGCCGCTGGCAAAGGTGTCGTTGATGAACATCACGCCGTGGCCGACAAAGCAATCCTCGCCGATGGTGACAAGCTCGCAAATGAAGGCATGCGACTGCACCCGCGTGCGCGCGCCGATCACGGCGCCCTTCTGGATCTCGGTGAAGGGACCAATGAGGCAATCGTCGCCGATCCTGCAGCCATAGAGGTTGCAGGGTTCGACCACCCTGACGCGCGCGCCGAACTCGACGTCGCGGATGCCGGCCTGATGCAGTTCCGGGGCGTTCACGAGGCGACACCGAGCCGGCTCAGCCGCGGCGTGAAGCGCAGCGGCACTTCCTGTCCGGTCTCGATCGACTCGTAGAGCGCGGAGATCAGTTCGAGGCTCTTGCGGCCCTCGAGCCCGTCCACCAGCGCCGCGCGCTGGCTGGTCAGGCATTCGATCACGTGCTGGTAATAGGCTTGGTGGCCGAAGCCGTAGACATTGGGCGGGTTGACCGAGAACTTTTCGATGACGTCCTTGTCCGACGGCAGCTCGTCGACGAAACGCCAGTGCCGGATCTGGTTCACGGCAAAGCCCGATATCTCGACCGTCCCCTTCTCGCCGAGGATAGAGAGCGAGCCCTCGAGATCGGTCGGGCGCGCTGCGGTCGTCGCCTCGATGATCCCGAGCGCGCCGTTCCTGAATTTCAGCGTGGCAACCGCCGTGTCCTCGGTCTCGATCTTGGCCAGCGCCGTAATGGCGCGGGCATGCACGCTGACGACGTCGCCGAAAAACCATTCCAGCATGTCGACGTGATGGCTCGCCTGGTTGGTCAGCACGCCGCCGTCATAGGCCCAGGTGCCCCGCCAGGCGTCCTGGTCGTAATAGGCCTGGTCGCGGCACCAGCGCACCCGCACCGTACCGAGGATGAGGCGGCCGAACCGGCCGGCCTCCAGCGCCTCGCGCGCCTTGACCACCGGGACGTTGAAGCGGTTCTGCTTGACGATGAAGAGCTTGACGCCGGCCTCGTCGCAGGCGCCGATCATGGCGTCGGCATCCTGCAGCCGCAGCGCCATCGGCTTTTCCACGACCACGTGCTTGCCCGCCTTGGCGGCGGCGATGACGTGCTCCGGATGCATGCCGCTCGGGGTGAGCACCGCGACCGCGTCGATGTCCTTGCGCGCCAGGAAGTCGTTCATGTCGTAATGCGCGGGCACGCCGAATTTCGTCGCGATGGCGTCGGCGCGCGAGCGAATGGGATCGCAGACCGCGACCAGGCTCGCACCCTCGATGTGGTTGCCGCCCAGGAGATCGGAGTGGCGCTTGGCGATACGCCCGCAACCGAGCAGGCCGAATCTGATCATTGGGCTTCCTTTGCGGCGGTCACGGTCCGTTTCGCGGCTCTCTCCGGGCGAGCGGGCCGGCACAGATCAATGTCTATATTCAAGAAAGTCACAGCAAATCAAGGCGTTTGACGTCCCCTCGAAATCCGGGGGCGGCCGGCCAGGACCTTGAAGACGGGCCTGGATCGCGCGCAGGCGCCCAGGTTGTGCGGCCGTGGCGATTGGGCTATCCCGCACGACACACCTCTTGCGAACCTCAATGGCCATACATACTCAGCCCGATCGGGAGCGCTTCAGACTGGGGCTTCTCGCCTGCATTCACGTCGCGATATGCTTGGTGTCCCTCATCAGCGTCGCTTACTACCGCAATCCCGGGGCCTACGATCCCCACATCTTTCATATCTTCTTCTACGTCACCCGGCTGCCGTTGGCCATTCTGACGGCGGGTGCCTTTGCAATGCTTGTTTCGGCGTTTGTATTCGCACGTTTCAGCTTCGGCTATTTCGTCGCCTTCTATTCCTACACCATGGTGCTGAGCTATATCTGGCTCAACAACTTCACCGACCTGAACTACGACCACCGGCTGGCGGGATTCTCCGCCGCCGCGGCCGCGATCGCCTTCATGCTGCCCACGCTGCTGATCTCGACGCCGATACGGCAGGTCTATGCGCTGTCCGGACAGGCGTTCGATCGCCTTCTCGTCGGAATCCTGCTGCTGAGCGCCGCAACGGTCGTCGCCGGGGCTACGTACAGTTTCCGGCTGGTGGGCGTGGAGGATATCTACCAGTTTCGGGACAAGATTCAGTCGCCGGTCCAGCTGAACTACCTGATCGGGATCGTCAGCAGCGCGCTGCTGCCGTTTGCTTTCGCCGGGTTCCTCGCCCGCAAGGCCAACTGGCGCGCAATGGCCGCCCTGTTTCTGATGTTGTGCCTGTATCCGGTTACGCTGACCAAGCTCGCCCTCTTTGCGCCTTTCTGGCTTGTCGGCATCTTCATCCTGTCCAGGCTCTTCGAGGCTCGCACGGCGGTCATCCTGTCATTGCTGCTGCCGATGTCTGCCATGCTGTTACTGGCCGCGATGCTCGGTGAAAAGGCCGCACTGCCCATCTCGGTCGTCAACTTCCGGATGATCGCGGTTCCGGCAGTTGCCATGGACGTCTACTCCGACTTTTTCACCCGGCAACCCCTCACTCATTTCTGCCAGATAACGCTGTTGAAGCCGTTCATGAACTGCCCCTATCAGGAGATGCTCGCGGTGGTGATGGAACGCGAATACAAGCTCGGCAATTTCAACGCCTCGCTGTTTGCGGTCGAAGGCATCGCCTCCGTCGGATTCTATCTGGCGCCTGTCGCGGTGCTGGCATGCGGATTCATCGTTGCCATCGGCAGCCGGGTCTCCGCCAGCCTGCCGCCGCCGTTTATCATGATCTCGGGAGCCGTTCTTCCCCAGGTTCTGCTCAATGTGCCGCTGTCCACGGTGCTGCTGACACACGGCGCGGGGTTGCTGTTCCTGCTGTGGTACATCACGCCGCGCAGCATCTTTTCCGAAGAATCCCAACCGGCATGAGGCCGCTCGCCGGACGGCAGCCGCCGCCTTGCTGGATTTTGCCTGTATTGACCGCCTGAATCCGAGCGACTACCACTCCGGCTCGGACAGCGGATAAGCTGCCGGGAGTGTCAGCGAGAGATTTCGATGCACACCGTCCTGATCACCGGCGGCGCCGGCTTCATCGGCCAGAACCTGGTTCATGCATGGCGCGATGCACGGCCCTCCGACCGGCTGGTCGTCATCGATGCCATGACCTACGCGGCCAATTTGCGCAGCCTCGAACCGCTGATCGCCGAGCGCAGCATCGCCTTCGTCAGGGGCGACATCAACGACGCCGCGCTGATCCGGGCGCTGTTCGATGAGCATCGCTTCACGCGTGTCGCTCATCTCGCCGCCGAGTCGCATGTCGATCGCTCGATCGATGACCCCGAGGCGTTCCTGCAAACCAATGTGCTGGGAACCTTCACCCTGCTGAAGTCCGCGCTCGACCATTGGCGCGAAGCGGCATTACTGGACCGCAGCCGTTTCCTGCACGTGTCGACCGACGAGGTCTACGGCTCGCTCGGTCTCGACGACCCCGCCTTCACCGAGGCCTCGCCCTACCGGCCGAACTCACCCTATGCCGCCAGCAAGGCTTCCAGCGACCACCTGGTGCGCTCGTTCGTGGCCACCTACGGCATGCCGGCGCTGATCACCAACTGCTCCAACAATTACGGGCCCTATCAGCACCCGGAAAAGCTGATCCCGCTGATGATCATCCACGCGCTCGAGGGCAAGCCGCTGCCGATCTATGGCGACGGCTCCAACGTGCGCGACTGGCTGCACGTCTCGGCGCATTGCGAAGCGCTGATCAACGTGATCGAGCGCGGCCGCGTCGGCGAAACCTACAACATCGGCGGCGGCAACGAGCGCAACAACCGCGACGTCGTCGGCCTGATCTGCGACACGATCGACCGCGCCTTTGTCGCGGACAGCGGGCTTTCGGCTCGCTTTCCGGCCTGCCCCGCGGCGAGCGGGAAAGCCTGCCGCTCGCTGATCTCGTTCGTCACCGATCGGCCCGGCCATGATCACCGCTACGCCATCGACGCGCGCAAGCTGGAAAGCGAGCTGGGCAGCCGCAGCCATGTCGATTTTTCCGACGGCATCGGCCGCACCGTGCACTGGTATCTCGACCATGAGCCGTGGTGGCGCGACATCACCTCCGGCGCCTACGAGGCCTGGATCGACAGGAACTACGGTGCCCGAAGCGTCATCCAGGCGAAGAACCTCAGAGCATGATCTGATGCCAGGACCACACGGCTTCGCTGCGCATCGTCGCAGGCATCTACTTCCGATAAATTGAATAGCTATCGCGTTCCGTCTGGACAGCCCAAATCAGCTTGATACTGCTCGGGAAACTCGATCTTTCGCGCAACAGAAGCAGCCTGCGGCGAGCGCACGCTGCTATTGGCCGTCGGGGCGAGACTTTGCTATCATAATGGCAGTATGGTTGGACGAACAGATATGTCGCTGCAAAGCCAGGAACTTCACAATCTCTACGACAACTACTACACGGAAGTGGTCGCGAAGAAGCGCGCCATCGCGGCGATCCAGTCGGTCGATCACCTCGATGCCCTGACAGGCGGCAATCTCGGATCTGTCCTTGATGTCGGCAGCGGCGAAGGAGCAGTCCTTCAGGAACTTGACCGGCGCGGTTCGGCGAGAACGATCGACGCGGTTGAGATTTCGGCATCCGGAATAGAGCGCATTAATTCCCGGCATCTGGCCTCTCTTCGCTCGGTCAAGTCGTTCGATGGCTACACCCTTCCCTTCCCGGACAAGACCTTTGACACTGCAATTGCGATTCACGTTCTGGAGCATGTCGAACACGAGCGACTTTTCCTGCGGGAAATGGCTCGTGTCGCACGCCGGGTATATGTTGAAGTCCCGCTGGAACATACCGTTCGCCTCAAACGGTCTATTGCCGCCGGAAGACCGTTCGGCCACATCAATCACTATACTCACGCGCGATTTCTGAACTTGCTCGAAACCTCCGGACTTGTTGTGCAGCGTTCCCGGGTATTTTCGAACTCACTTCCCTACGAGCAGTTTCTTGCCGGAACCACAAAAGGTTCGATCAAGCACGCCATCAGGTCGGGCCTGCTGAAAATTGCTCCCGGCGTTGCTTCCAATCTGATGGTCTATCTCGGCGCGGCGGTTTGTGTGCCGCAGTCCACAACGTCGTAGTTGCCTTGATCGATTGGAAGCGCTGCTCGCGGAGCTTCGTTCAGGGGCGAAGGGTCTCGGAGCATGATCCGGCGCTAGGACCGGCGCCCAAACAGATCTGCGCATTTTTCGACGGCGGCGACAAAGTCCAACGCAAAGGCCGCCACCCGCTTGTCGAGGCCGGGCAGAAGATTGCGCACGGCAGGCGGCTCCGCCGATTGCGCGACCGCCACGAGATGTCCGGCCAGCGCTTCCGCATTATCGACCTCAAAATACCTCGCGCCTGCTCCCGCCTGTTCGCGATGCACCGCAAGGTCCGACAGGATCATCGGCACCCCGAAGGATTTTGCCTCCTCCACCGTCGTGCTCCACCCTTCGAACCGCGACGGGTTGATGAGCGCCATCGAGCTGCACAGCAGCGCATAGACATGCGGTAGCGGGATCAGGCCGAGATAGCGGAAGTTCGCCTGGATGCCGCGATCGGCCACCTCGCGCATCAGTCCGCTGAAATAGTCCGATTTGCGTGGTTCTTCGGTACTGCCGGAAGCTGCGACAACGACGTCCACGCCGCGCTGCTTGAGGATAGTTAGCGCGTTGATCACCAGCAAATGGTTCTTGTGGCGGTAGAACTGATTCGGCAAGTAAAAGAATTTTTCCGGCAAACGATGCTCGGCTATGACGGCAGCGGCATCCGCGGTCAAGAGGTCGGGCGACGGCTCGGTCGCAAAGCGGGCCACGGCGACCGGGTTCGATGCGCCCGGATAGGCCGCCCGGAAATCGGCCAGCGCGCTCTCGCTGCTCAGCAGGATGCTGCGGTGTGATGCGATCTGCGCGCGAAAGCCGAGCTCGCGGCGCCACCGCGCGACGGGCGAAAACAATCCCGGCAATTTCCGGTGCTGGAAGTCGGGAAACCATGCGAGCGCCGGGACCGGCAGCCGCCAGCCGAAGAAGCGCGCATTCTCGAACACGACGTCGATGCTTTTCGTCTCGAACGCGTCCGCCGCCTTTCGGTCGATTCCCGTCACCAGCGCCGCGGCCAATCCGGCATATTGCCGATCGAACGCGCCGGCTTGCACGACCTCGACGCCGGAGATCTTCGAGAAAGGCGCAAGCTCGGCCGCAGGCTCGCTGGTCCCGGCGAACAGCACCGGCACGATCTTCCCCGGACAGTGGCGGGCGAGAGCGGCAAACAGATTGAGCTGATAGTTGTATCCGCCGGCCCATCGCCTGCGGGAAATATACGTGAAGGCAACGCGTCGCGGCCCCTGTTCAGCCACGGGCGCGATCCCTGAACCATCGTACATAGTCGGCGATGCCCTGCGCGGGAGGCACGCGCCATGCAAATCCCGTTGCGCGCAGCGCGGTATCGTCGGCCAGCAGGCTGAAGGGATCGCCGGCCCTGACATTTCCGGAGAAACGCACGCTGACCTTTCCCCAATGTCCCGCCAGCAGGCTCGCGACTTCCGACACGCGCATCCCCATGCCCGAGCCGCCGTTGATCACCCGGAAGGATCCCCCTTGCGGCAATTGCGCGGACATCGCCAGCAACCGGACCACGTCCCGGACCTCGCACCAGTCGCGGATCTCCTCGCCGGTTCCGCCGAGCACGAGTTCGCGGCCGTCTTGCTCCAGACGCGAGCAGATGTCCCACAGCAGCTGCTTGCGCAGTCCCGCGCCATAGACCGAGAACAGCCTCACCACCGTGCTGCCGATGCCGTAGCTCATCGCATAGCTCCGGCACATCTGTTCCATCATGAGCTTGTGCTGGCCATAGGGCGACATCGGTGTGAGCGCGGCCTCTTCGGAGATTGGCCCCGAATGTCCGGACCCGTAGACCGCCGCGCTTGAAGCCGCGATCAGCCGGCTTTGCGGGGAATGCACCCGCAGCCATTCCAGCAGCCGCGCCGTGCTGGCCACTGTGCGGGAGAAGTCTTCGAAGGGACGCTCGATCGCAAGCCCGACGCTGGAGCCGCCCGCCAGGTGAAAGACCGCGGAGGGGAGTCCGTGCGCGGCCGCCAGTGCGTCGAGATTGGCTGCCTCGATCTCGCCGTCGATCCAGGACTGCAAGCCGCGCAGCTTGCACTCGGCTTCCTCGAGCGCGCCGTGGCCGATGCCATGCACGGCATGACCGGCTCCCGCCAGCTCGCGGGCGAGATGGCCGCCAATGAACCCCCTGGCTCCAGTTACCCAAACGGACATCACGCCGCCTTGTGAGCGATGAACGAATAAAGCCTTCCCGGCCGATTGTCGAAACGGGAAGCCAGCGAAAGCAGTGCGGCGAAGACGCGGTCGGAGCCCAACGCCATACGCCAGAACGTGCGGGGAAGCAGCTTTTGTGAAGCACGCTCCACCACGGCTTCGCGCAGAGTGTCGCGCGTGTAGGGAAAGAGGTTGATCGGACTCTGCAGCGGCGAGAGCACCTCGACCGGCGCGAAGCCGGCGTTTCGAAGCGCGCCGAGATAACGATCGAGCAGGAAGGCGTGCTCGCCGCCATAGAGATGATGCAATGGATGGTCGTCCAGGAAGGCCTGCAGATCGTTCTCGCTGCTGATCACGTGTTCCCGCACGGCGACGAAAAGGCCGCCTCGCCGCAGCACGCGGAACATCTCCGCACAGGCGCGATCGAGATCGCTGGTATGGTGCAGCACGGCTCTGGCGAACACCACGTCGAATTCGCCGTCGGCAAACGGCAGGCGCTCGGACAGTTCCTCGACCACATCGATCGGCAGCGCAGCCTCCGCCGCCAGCGCGCGGATTGCCGCCGAGCCGACGATGGCGCTGGGGTCGGGTTCGAGCGCAGTGACGGCAAATCCCTCGCGGGTGAGCGCGTAGCTTGCGATCCCGCGGCCGGCGCCGATGTCGAGCGCCTTGCCGGTGCGACCACGCAGCAGCGCCGCGATCTCGCGCCACTCATCGCTCGCGTGATAGCGCTGTGCCGCCGTCAGCAATGGGTCATCGTAATAGGCGTCGAGCACAAGCTGGCGCCGGTCGGGCTGGTTGCGCAGCCAGACCACTGCCGATTCCCAGGTCGCGGGAGAACTATTTGCCATCGCCCCGTCGCCAACCCTCAGTCGCACAGTTCCCGGAACCGGGCCCATTGCCGTTCCTTGCTGTAGCGGTCGCGAACCATGGCATAGCCTGCCTTCGCAATCGCGTTGGCCCAATCCGCATCCGCAATCAGCCGTTCAACCAGCCGGGAAATCTGATCGGCCGAAGCATAGGTCACCATGGTCTCGCCGTCTGCAAAACCTTCCGGATAGCGTCCCGCATCCGTTAGCAGAACCGCCCCGCATCCGACAGCCTCGAAGCACCTCATATTGCCGCGGTCCTCGCCGGCCATATCGACCGCGCCGTTGAACACGATGCGCGCCGAAGCCATGGCGGCGTAGAGATCCCTGCCATAGAGCGGGCCGGCCCGCACGCGGCGGATTTCCGCGGGATGGCGGAATTCACGGAGCGGCGGCAGGAACGGCAACAGGTTGGCAAGCCGGGTCAGGCGGGAATCCTCCAGGTGAAACCGCGCGCGGATCCCCGGCACCGAGGCCGCCGCGATGAGCGCCGCAACGCGCGAGCGGTGGTGCCGCGAGAAGCCGCCGACGAACAGCAGGTCGATGTCCTGGCGCCTCGCCGCGACATAGCCGTCCATCGCGGGATCATGTCCCGGAAAGAAGTGGGCGACCTTGCATCCCTTGATCCGCCAGTCCTCCAGGATGGAGGGAAAGTTGCACACCACGAGATCGTAGCCGGAAAGATCCGCCGAGCCCGAGGGCGCCGCCCGCCAGCAAATCGTCTTTTTCACGCAAGCGGGCAGCTTCCGGACGAAGGCGCTGCCATAACGCATCGGGTCGAGGTTATAAAACACCTCGGTGCGGTGATGCTCGATCTGCGCCAGCAGGATCTGCTCGAGATCCCTGCCGGCCATTCCATTGGCGCGCGCCCACAGCCCCTGCAGCGTCTCGTCGTCGCCGTTGGTGTAGAAGGCGTCCGCATTGCCGGCCAGCACCGGCTGCAGGATATGCGAGGCGGTATAGCGCGTATCGAGAAACGAGTTCAGGCAGCCGGCAAAGCTGCGATCGTCCGCGCGCGGCCGATGGGCTCGGAAGCCGCGCGACAACCCGTTGTTCTGAAACAGTCGCATGACTAGCCGGTGGATTCCGGTTTGCGCACCACCCGGGCGGGATTGCCGACGACGACCGAATCAGGCGGCACATCGCGGGTGACGACCGTGCAGGCGCCGACCACGGCGCCCTCGCCGATCGTCACGCCCTTCAGGATGCTGACATTGAAGCCTATCCAGGCCTTGTCCCCGATGACGACCGGAGCAGTCGCGACATGCGACCAGTCCTTCCGGCCCTTGCCCCAGTCGAGCACGTCGTTCTTGCGGAGCGCCCAGTCGAGGCTGTGGGAGTCGTGGTCGGTGATGGTGATCCCCCAGGACATGATGACGTCGTCGCCGATGACGATGCTGCGGTAGCAGACCAGATCGCTCTTTCCGATATAGGTCCGGTCCCCGATCCTGATTTCGCCGCCGCGATCCTCGAAACGGATATTGGCCTGAATGATCGAGTCTTGCCCGATCGACAGGCGGTTTCCGGCGACCTGCCGGATGCGCCGCCACACAACGGCAGCGCCCCGGCCGATGCTGACCGCGCCGGATCGCCGGACGTTCCAGCCGAGCAGCGCATCGATCAAGTTCAGGAGGCCCCTCATCGGCTCATCCTCGCCAGCGACCATTTCATGTTGAGGTACGGCCAGATCGCACCGACCGACTGCCAGTCCCAGCCTTTCGCTGCATTCAATTGCCCGACCTTGCGGAGGAGCCTCGCCTCGTCGACGAATTCGCCGAAGGCAGGCACCTTCTGGTTCATCAGCGCGGCGACCCAGCCCGCAAGCGGCCCGTTCAGCCATTCCGGCATCGGCGAGTTGAAGCCGACCTTGCGGCGTCCCATCCGGATGTCTTCCGGCATCCTGCCCTGCATCGCCCGCCGCGCGATCCATTTGGTGTGGGTGTCGGACGATTTGCTCGCCCCCGGCAGCGCCATCGCATAGGTGACCAGACGCCAGTCCATGAACGGCATCCGCACCTCGATGCCATGGGCCATCGAAACGCGGTCGAAATTGCGCAGGATGGTCGGCAGCACTGTGCCGTGAAACATCCGGTAGAGGCGCCGGTTGAGCGCGTCCCAGTCGTCCGGCAGCGCGTCGCTCTCGCCAACCAGGCTGAATTGCGGGGGAAGATTGGAGAGGCCGCCGCGCAGGAAATAATGTCCCCTGCCCTTCATCATCATCGCCCGCGAGACGTCCACCCAGCGCGCCAGCGCTGGCGATCCCGTGCTCAGCCGGGCGAGCGAGTTTCGCAGGTAGTAGGCGAGCGATTGCCCCTCCTGCCGGTAGGCGCCCATCAGCTCGTCGGCGCCGTGACCGTCGAGCGACACCAGCACCTTGTGCCTGGCAAGCTCGCGGTAAACCAGCCACGCCGCGCTCGGCAGCGCGATGTAGACGTCGTCATTGTCGTCGAGGATGCGGTCGATTTCCCTGGTGGCGTCGTCGCGGCCGATCTCCACGATGGTCGGCGCAACGCCGGCCCATTTGGCGGCTTCTTCCGCCATCGGCCGCTCGTCGTTTGCGGCACCCGCGAATGCGGCGACGAAGGCATGGCGCCAGGCTGCGCTGTCGCGCGGCCCCATTCCTGCACGGGCATGTTCGGCCATCTCGCAGATCACCGCGGTCGAATCGAAGCCGCCGGACAGACAGGTCCCGATCGGCACGTCGCTGCGCATCCGCAACGCCACGGCGCTGCGAAACAGCTCGCCGAACCGCTCGACGCGCTCGGCTTCGGTGCTCGGTATCTCCGGCAGATGATCGACCGTACACCACCAGCGTCCGATCGTGCGCTTTCCCTCGCGCAGCCACATGAAATGCCCGGCCTGCAGGCGGTGCACCTCGCGGCTGAGCGTGCGCTCGCTGCCCTCGACGCTGAAGGCGTCCAGCATCAGCCGCCGCGCCACATCGGCATCGATCGAGGTCGGCATCAGGCCGCTTCGCACCATCGCGCGGTGTTCGGATGCGAAGACAAACCGCTCCGGCGTCAGCGCATAAAGCAGCGGCTTGATGCCGAAGCGATCGCGCGCGAGGAACATCTCGCCGCTTTGCGTGTCCCAGATCGCCAGCGCCCACATGCCGTTGAAGCGCAGCAGCATGCCCTCGCGCCAGTGGCGCCACGCCGCCAGGATCACTTCGGTGTCGGACTCGGACTGGAATCGCTCGCCGATGGCCTCGAGTTCCTTGCGCAGCTCGAGGAAATTGTAGATCTCGCCGTTGTAGACGATGACATGGCGCCCGTCGGCGGACGCCATCGGCTGGTATCCGCCTGGACCGGGATCGATGATGGCAAGGCGGCGGTGGCCCAGCGCGACATCGCGCTGCGCGCTGAACCAGTAGCCGGCGCCGTCGGGGCCGCGATGCGCGATCTGGTCCGTGAGGTTCTGGATTTCGGCCTGTTCGACGGGCCGGCCGCGGAGGTTAACGATCCCGGCAATTCCACACATGATGATGTCAACTGCTCAGGAGAAAACCGGATGCAGGGGGTATTTGGAACACCGCAAACTTCGTGTCAAGTCATTTGAATTGCTGCCTAATTTGGAATGACGGCCTCCAGCCTTGCGCGCATCCGGGGGCGCAGGAAGGGAAGCGCCACAAGCCCCGTCACAACGAGCCACAGGGCGCATTCCGCCACGAAATGCGCCAGTCCCTGCCCCGGCAGTGCCGAGCGGATCAACGTGCCCAGCAGCCATCCCGCCGGCATCACTACCGCGACGATGAGCGCCAGGAAAAGGATGTGCCGAAGCGGGTTCGCAAGCGTCTGGCGCAGGACGGTGAGGCTCAGCCATCCGAACTGCACCAGCAGGTCGCTGGCGACGATGGCGATCGCCATGCCCACCGGCCCGAATTGCGGCGTGAGCAGGAGGGCCAGCACCAGAAACACCGCGAGCTGCACGGCCTTGACGCGCGCCAGCAGTTCGCCGCGATTGCTGCAGTAGCAATAGCCGAGCGCCAGCAGCGCCGGCGCAGCGATCCCGGTACCCACCAGCAGCACAACGGTCAGGTGAGCGTCATAGGGAATGGCATTCCTGGTCCACAACGCGAAGAAGTCGGGCCAGAACGCCAGCAGGGCGGACACCAGCGCGCTCGTCAGCAAGGTCAGGAGCACGGAGCCGCGCGCATAGAGCGATCGCAGCCGCGCCGTGTCGCCGACGGCATGGTCATGACCGAGCTCGATGGCAAGCGGCTGCGTCAGCTGCGTACACACGGCGCGCAACAATCCCGCCACCACGCGTGTGACGCCCCACTGCGCGACCGCCACCCGGTCGAACACGAGGGCGCTGACCAGCAGCACCGACAGGTTCTGCAGTGCGACCTCGGTTGAGCTGGCAATCGCGAACGGAAACGCCAGGCGATACTGGCCGATCGCCCAGCTCCACGACCAGGCAACCCTCCGGCCGGCCGAACGGATGAACGGAAAGCAGCGCGGCGCATCGATGGTCACGAGGTAGACGGCAAGCACGACCTGCGGCGCGACATAAGCGATCGTGACCATCAACAGATCGCCGCTGGTCACGATCGCTGCGACCTGTCCGACCTGCGCGGCCGCCTGCGCGACGCAGGGCAGCCACACCCCGCGGCCGTAGAGCCCGCGCGCCCGGTAAAGTGCCGCCGCAACATTGGAGGGCAGTCCGGCAAGCATCCCCGCCGCCATCACCGCCAACGCCGCGTCGAAATGCGGCACCTCGCGGAATCCAAGCAGGTGCGAGGGCGGGAAGATCGCAATCGCGGCCAGGATCGCCGCGATCAACAGGGCGACCGCGACCAGATAGAGCCTGAGCATCGCCGCGTAATAGCGCGCCGTCCGCCCGTCCGGATCAATGCTGGCCTTGAACGACAGAAAACGGTTCAGCGAGCGCGAATGAAGGCCTGCATCCGCGATGGCGACGAGGCTGCCCGCCGCGTACAGCGCAAGCCAGGCCGCCAGGTAAACGCTCGAGGTGAAATGCAGGAAGACCGGAACGAGACCGACCTGCTGCGTGATCCCCAGCACCAGCTGCAGAAGATTTGCACCCCAGCCGTCGAACAGCCTGCGCGCGCGGCTTCCTTTCATGGCCACACCCGTGCGGAAGCATCCGCGACTTCTGCAAACTGGATCACGTCCCGCCCTCCGGCTGGTCGAAGGCGGCTAGCATTCGGGCGGCGGATTGTCGATGACCGGAAAGCATACGCGACGGCTTCGCCTTTTTTCCTCCCGCGGGGGCGCAGACGAGCCTCCTCCTGCTGATTTGGGCCGTCGCCGGGTGGCAAAGCGGCTCCCCTGTGATGCCGGACCATAGCATGTCCGGACTGAATTCACCGGGGGCTGCAGCCCGCTGCCGCAAGCTCGATTTGGCCATCGAGGGCAATGGCATCAGAGCCACTGTGCATGCTAACGAGGCCAGCAAGGACACGATCCGGCCGGCGTCACCGAGGGGCTTGATGTATGATACGCAAGGGAATCATCCTGGCCGGCGGCCTCGGCACGCGGTTGCACCCGCTAACCCTTGCGACGTCAAAACAGCTGCTACCGGTCTATGACAAGCCGCTGATCTACTATCCCCTGACCGCGCTGATGCTCGGCGGCATCCGCGAATATCTCATCATCACGGCGCCGGGAGAGGCGGACCAATTCAGGCGCCTTCTGGGCGACGGGCGCAAGTGGGGCATCGAGCTTTCCTACGCGGTGCAGGATCGTCCGGGCGGCATCGCGGAGGCCTTTCTGATCGGCAAGGATTACCTTGCCGGCCATCCGTCGGCGCTGGTCCTCGGCGACAACATTTTCTACGGCACGAACCTTCGCGCGGTGCTGCACGAGGCTGCGGCACAGGTCGCGGGCGCCACCGTCTTCGCCTCCTGGGTCGACGATCCCGAACGCTATGGCGTGATCGAATTCGACGCCACGCACCAGCCGGTGAGGATCGTCGAGAAGCCGAAGGCACCAAAATCGAACTGGGCCGTCACCGGCATCTATTTCTACGACGGTCGCGCCAGCGATGTCGTGCGTGAATTGAAACCGTCGGCGCGCGGCGAGCTGGAGATCACCGACCTCAATCAATGGTATCTCACGCGCGGCGAGCTGCAAGTCGTCCGCTTCGGCCGCGGCTATGCCTGGCTCGACGCCGGCACGCACGATTCGCTGCTGGAAGCCTCGCAATTCATCCATGTCGTGGAGAAGCGCCAGGGCCTGAAGATCGCCTGTCCCGAGGAAGTCGCCTTTGTCCAGGGTTTCATCGACGCCGAGCAATTGCTGCGGCTGGCAGAACCGATGAAGGGCACCGGCTACGGGCAATACTTGATCCGTCAGGCGCAGCAGCCAGGCACCTGAGGCGGATCGGCGGGTTCACCCCATTGATTCCGGAGGCCGAAGCGGTCAGTTTAGCGGCGTTTCGATCCGCGACATGGACGGCGATGGCAGCTGATGCAATTCCCTTCAACCGGCCGTACGCGACCGGAAAGGAAGCCGATTATATCGCCGGGGCGATAGCCAATTCGCACCTGGCCGGCGACGGCCCGTTCACCAGGCAGTGCCATCGCTGGATCGAGGAGCAAGCGGGCTGTGCGCGGGCGCTGCTCACCCCGTCCTGCACGGCGGCCCTCGATCTCGCCGCGCTGCTCCTGGAACTGGAGCCGGGCGATGAAGTCATCATGCCCTCCTTCACCTTCGTCTCGACCGCGAACGCCTTCGTCCTGAGGGGAGCGGTTCCGGTTTTTGTCGACATTCGCGAAGACACCCTCAACCTGAATGAAAGACTGATCGAAGCCGCGATAACCTCGCGGACCCGCGCCATCGTACCCGTGCATTACGCCGGCGTTGCGTGCGAGATGGACGCGATTTCCGGCATTGCCCGCCGGCACGATTTGAGGATTGTCGAAGATGCAGCGCAGGGAATCCTCGCCAGCTACAAGGGGCGCGCGCTCGGTTCCATCGGCGATCTCGGCACCCTGAGCTTCCACGAAACCAAGAACATCATTTGCGGCGAAGGCGGTGCGCTGCTCGTCAATGACAGGTCGCTGGTGGCGCGCGCGGAAATCATCCGCGAGAAGGGTACCGACCGCAGCCGCTTCTTCCGGGGCGAGATCGACAAGTACACCTGGCAGGATGTGGGATCCTCCTTGTTACCGGGTGACAACACCGCCGCGTTCCTGTGGGCGCAGCTCGAACAGGCGCAGGACATCACCGGCAAGCGGATCGCGCTTTGGCGTACTTACCACGAGATGTTGTCGCCACTCGAACAGCAAGGCTTGCTGCGGCGCCCGATCATTCCGGAAGATTGCCAGCACAATGGCCATCTCTACTACGTTCTGCTCGCCCCCGGGATCGATCGCGAAGCAGTGCTGGACGCACTCAAGGCCCGGGGAGTTCACGCGGTGTTTCACTATGTGCCGCTGCATTCCTCGCCTGCGGGCCGGCGTTTCGGGCGTGCACAGGGGGAATTACCGCTGACGAACGGCCTGTCGGCCCGGTTGATCCGACTGCCGCTCTGGATCGGCCTCGGCGAGGTGCGCCAGCAGCGGGTCTGCGACTCGCTGGATCTTGTGCTGCGCGAGTCCAGCCGGCGCGCGCTGCGAAGATCGGTCGCACAATGACCAGCAACCGGCTGTTTGCCGCCCATAAGCCAATGCGACGCAAGAGCGAGATATGGCTCGTCGCAGCCATGGCCATCTTGATGCTGGCTTCTGCGAGCATCTGGGCCAGCGGTGGCGTTCTGTGGCGATATCCGAAGGAAATTCGTCCCGTGCTGGCGATGATGGACTATCCGGTGACGGAAGGCGCCAGGTATCCGGGCTGTTGGCTGTCGGCGAAGTCCGACTTTGCGAATTACGCACCGGAATGCAGGAGAGGTACGACCCTGATCTGGGGTGATTCCCACGCAGCGCGACTCTACACGGGATTTGCCGGCGAGACGGCGCAGTTCACCCGCGACGGATGCGCCCCCTTGATCGGATACGGTGACAAGGTTTGCGCCGCCAGCAACGCCAGGATTGCGGAAGAAATTGCGCGGATCAAGCCGCGGCGCGTCGTCATCTTTGCTGCCTGGCTGAACCATACCGATGGCCGCGACCTGAGCGAGAGGCAGTCCGACGCCTTCAGGGCGACGTTGCGCTCGATTCATGCCGAGGAGGTCGTGGTGCTGGGTCCGATGCCGATCTTCAGGCCGAGCCTTCCCGAGTTGGTCTACATCGATTGGTTTCTGCTGAAGGAATTGCCCGACATGATGGAGGCTCAGGGAGCCGACTATCGCGGCGTCAATGCAACCCTGAGACGTGTCGCTGAAGAGAGCGGCGCCCGGTTCATCTCAGTCTATGACCTTCTCTGCGAGAAGAGCGCTTGCATCACGCACACACCGGAATCCAGGGCCAGTCTCCTGTCCTGGGACTACGGACACCTGACGACGGCTGGCGCCAGGTACGTTGCCGATCTCGCCGCCCTCAACTGATGGCGCGGGCCAGGCTACCTGCCGTCCAGCGCCTTGGCGGCGCGCCCTACGACGCACGCGCAACCGCCCCGAGTAATTTCCGGCGGTCCATCGACAGCGAACCAGCAAGCGGCGCTGCGGCGCTGGGGCCGATTTCATGCCGACCCGGCATGCCTGGCGTACGGAAGCCGAATAAGTATGATTATACCTATATCGCCCGAGCCACCACAACCCTGCTTCCGCCCATGGGCCAGCGCAAGCCGGCCAGGGTCAGCCGGACCTCACAGCCGAGGATCGCCTTGAAAACCGCATTCGCGAGCGGATGCATTGCAAATTCCCGGTCAACGCGATTCTCGTTGCCGCCTTTTCTGGCGCGAAGCCGGCTCACCGCCATCAAGGGCAACAGCAGGGCCGTGAACGACGACGAGAACAAGACCTCAAAGCCGTTGCGGCCAAGCTTCGTTTCCAGTTCACCGCTCTCGTAGCGGCGTTGATGATGCGCGCGAACATCGGCCTCGCTCCATAGCCAGCGATGCTGCGGGACGGTTAGAATGACACCTCCCCCTCGGCGGGTGGCTTCCCGAAGTCCACGCAAGACCGCCTCATCATCCGCAATATGCTCGACAACATCGAACGCGCCGGTGAGATCGAACAGGTCTACTGCGGGAATGTTGAGTGCATCCATCTGAACGAATTCAACTCCCTTCGGCATCCTGGTCCGGGCATGGACCAGGCCGAGGGTATGAAGTTCCGAACCGGCAATACGGTCCCAGCGCCGGGACCGGAGCATCTCGCGCAGCACCGCTCCGGTGCCGCAGCCGACCTCCAGGAAAGAAGCGGCGCCGGGGAAGAACTTGTCCGCCAGGCCGACGATCAGCTTGCTCCGGGTTGCAAACCAGAAATGATTGGCTTCGACTTCAGCAAGAAAATCGAAATCGGCTGGCTCAAAGCCGCTGACGGTATCGGCCAATTCGGGGGCAAACATCGGAATCCCGTCGCGCTGCGCGACAGCATTTCCGCAGGCGGGACAACTCCAGCCAAGCCGCCAGACCGGTTCGCCGGCATCGACGGGCTCAAGAAACCTGCATTTGGGGCATCGTCGAGCCGCCATCGTTCAATCGTCCTATAGCAAGACAAATCCAGCTTGGAAGACGATACTTGATGACAACGTTGTCAACTGACAATAGAGACTAGTTGCGCCATCAGGTGCCTAACCTCAACGGCTGGTTTGGTTCTCAGGCAAGCCACCGCCTTTCCCATCGCCGATGACAGTGTAAGCTCATGAGGACAGTGCGTTACAGCTTGGTCATACCCATCTACAATGACGCGTACCTTGCACGCGACTTCTGCATAGCGTTTCGGGACGTCATGGAGAAGCATCTCGCACGCAAAAACATCGAGGATGAAGTTGAACTCATCTTTGTTAACGACGGCAGCGCAGATGATTCAATTACAACACTGAAGGCGCTCGTTAGCAACTTTGCCTTTGTCCGAGTGATAGACCTGAGCCGGAATTTCGGCCAACACATCGCCATTGCGTGCGGGTTAGCCGAAGCACGAGGTCAGATCGTGGGGCGAGCCAATGTAGACATGCAAGATCCTGTGCTTGAAATCCCGAGGATGCTTCAGGCACTCGAACAATCCGATACCGACATCATTGTCGGAGTGTACCAGGAGAGATTCAGCAAAATTCGGGACAAGCTCTCGGCTTACTTCTTCTATAAATTCTTCAATTGGCTCTCCAACGGGACCACACCGCAAAACACGTCATCGCTCCGCTTCATGAGCAGACGATATGTCGACGCCTATAACAAGCTGAATGAGAAAACCAGATTTCCGCAAGGACTGGATAATTGGCTAGGCTTCAATCATCGCTATATTTCTATCGCACACAGCGAACGTAAGGACGGACAGTCTTCCTACACCTTCAAGAAGCGCGTCAAGCTTGGAGTCGACGCGGCACTTTCATTTTCCGAACGCCCGCTAAGGCTCATTTTCTGGCTGGGCGTGGCGTTTCTTGCCTTTGGTGCTGCCTACAGCGCCTACCTGATCGCCTGGCGCTTCCTGTCGCCGGACCCAATTCCTGGTTATGCCTCACTGGTGATTCTTTTCGTCACCTTTTGCGGCATCCAGAATTTGTGCCTCGGAATCGTCGCGCAGTACATCGGCAAGATACTGCAAGAAGTGCTCGATCGGCCATTGTTCCTGGTCAAGGATAGATACGAGCCCTCTCAGAAGGCCCGCGACGACGAACATGCTGCGAAGCAGTAGCGAGTGGCCGCCCGGCAGATAGTCACTTGATGTGACCGTATCTGTACATGTCCTTCAGCTCTGCCGGAATCCCCCACGTCAGCGCCCCCACATCGTCATGCAGTTTCGTAAACTCCATGGTGTAGTACGCCTCCAGGTCCTCGCTCATTCTGTTCTTCGCGGGTACGAAGTCGTGCTGGTAAGCGGCATTCATCGTGTGCCGAACCAGCGTAGCGATGGCGGCATCACGAGGCAGATATCTGTTGAGCTTCCGCTCGGGATTAAACAACTCAAACTGGTATGCGCTCTTTCCCTCGACCAACAGGTCGGCGATGAATTCGGCGATCACGGGAGAGCAGTGAAGTCCATCGCGTTTCGTTCCGGTAGCAACGAAAAGATTGGCGATCGACGTTGCTCCGAGCATCGGGAGCGTATCCGACGAAGTGGGCCTCCAGCCAACATTGATACGAATGAGCTCCGCCCGGTAATAGGCCTGGTTCAATTGCTCCATGATCGATCTGAGGATCGTATAGATACTCGTGAGCCGCACGTGCAAAGTCGGCCCTGGGGAAATGAAATTGCTGGCTCCCACAACAGTCTCATGCGACGATTGCGGCGCAGAATACAGACCGCACGCAAGACCGCGATTGGGCGTGCGTATGCAGTTTGAGAGCGTCTCGATCCCGGTTTCCAAGAGAACCGTGGCGCCAACGCCGTAAAATACTCGCTGAAAATCGATACCCAGATTTGACGCGTCTACTAACGATGAGAAGCTGGCGCCATTGCAAACGAGGAATTGCTCTGCCGTCACTTCGCCGGAATGCTCAGTCCATGCTGCAGTGACGCGGCCAGCCTTCTGCGAGAGCCTGACACAGATGTCGTCCACGAAGCGGACATTGGGCGACCGGGCGAGAATCGTGCTCAATGCTTCAATGAGTTCGATTGGATTGACCCAACCCTCGCGCGGAATATATAGCGCGCGCGACGCGCGGTGACGCGCCTCGGGTCTGTAGTGAGGGATCTCCCTGGGGTTTACTTCTTCGAAGGGCTCTTCATACCGATGAAGGGCAGCAAGAATCTGGTCGAAATTCTCGTCCTCCAGCGTGTCGGAACCGCTGTTGTTGATCAGATAGGTTCCAAAGCCCGCACTTACGTTCGCGCCAGCATCGGCCCGAATTCGCTCGAGAAGACCAGGCCACCTGCCGTTTGCTAAACGATTGAACTCAAACTTTTCCACTTCAACAGGATTGCCAAAGGTGCCAGCGTCAATCTCGCAGAACGAATTGAACATTGCTGCCGCTGCAAGCGATGCGCATCCCGGTCGCGCTCGTGGTCCAACTAACGCAATCGAAATTCCGGGGTGTCGGCGCACCAGCTCATACGCGGTCTGAAGACCAATGACGCCATTTCCTACGATGCAAACATCCGACATTCCGACATTCACTTTCGGGGCAACATCCGGCTCACTTGGTCAGGAAGCAAAGACCGGGATAATAGGCAGACCGCTCGATCCTGTGGTCATAACGATCAAGGATTTCGTTCACGTAGACCATTCCTTCCGCAGGTATATTGTCCCTCGTCAATTGCCAGAAGGCGACTATGCCCCCCGGAACAAGGCGCCCATGAACCATCTTGAAGGCTTCAGCGGTCGGCTGGAACGAATTGAGATCGAAGAATGCGAGCGAGACAAACTCGCCCGGATTCTCTTCAAAGAAAGCCGGAATCGTTGTCCTGCAATCGCCGGCGACCACACGATGCTTCCCGTTGTTGTGACCCATGGCATTGTTCTTCTCGTGCAACATCAGCAGGGAGTTGAGGTAGTCAGCGTATTGCTCCCCGCCGACCTGGTAGGTACCATCCTTGTGGAGCTCCGTCGGCCGGTCCACCTGCGAAAAGCCCTTGTATCCTTCAAACGTGTCGAAGCAGACAATTCTCCTGTTGAAATGCAGTGGCTCAAAGATCGCTCGAAAGTTTTCGCAGAGTACCGCGGTTTGACCTCGCCAGGTTCCGATATCCATCACGATGCCCGGAAGCGGCACGATCCTCTTGTAGATTTCCGCCACAGCAAGAAAACGCGCTAACAGCGAACCGCGGATAAACAATCCCAGCGATCGTTCAGTTTCCTCCGGAGTGGCGGCATAGGTACGCAGTCGCTGGAATAGCTCTGACCGTGCCTCAATGCTTTGAGGCGACGAGTAGGTAGTGACTACGGATTCGTGCTGGCTGACCAAGTGAAACGCCTTCCATTGCATCAACATCTCGGTTGAATAGAACTCAAACCGCAAGTCTAGTCAAACCGACAACGCGCCAGACCAGAGCGGCAAGACCTAGAGTGTGCTGCGAGCCCTTGGTTGGCCCGACTCACCCAAGAACCCTTGTATAGTCGCAAGGACTTTCGGTTCACCAGTCTTGGTAGATCAACTGACTACATTGACTACATGCCCCGTGATATACGGAGAGGAGAGCGGTCTTCCCCCTACGATTGCGGCGAACTTGCCAGTACCTTTGTTGGTGCAGGTGCTGACAAGGAACGCAAAAGGCAGCCGCAGTGATTGAGCCAAGAAGATGCGAATCTGTATCATCCAATCCTGCTACGTCCCCTGGAAGGGATTTTTTGACCTGATCGGTCGCTGCGACGAGTATGTCATTTATGACAGCGCTCAATATTCGAAAGGTCATTGGCACAACCGCAATCGTATTAAGACGGCACAGGGCCTAGCTTGGCTCACGATCCCGGTAATCACGGCCGGCCATTTCAAGCGGCCAATCAGGGAAATCAAGGTTCAAAAGCCGTGGGCCGACAAGCACTGGAATATTGTTGAGCTTGCCTATCGGCGAGCACCCTATTTCGAGCAAGTCGCGCCAATCGTGAAAGATTGGTACGAACGCGCTAGCACGCACGACTACCTGACCGACGTAAACTTCATTTTCCTTCAGGGAGTAGTCGAATTTCTGGGTCTCAAGACACGCATCGTCAGAGACGATGTTTACCAACCGGAAGGCGGCAAGATGGAACGGCTACTCAAGATCGTTGGGAGAGCGGGAGCCGATCGCTACCTCAGCGGACCAGCTGCGCGTGCCTATTTCGACGAATCGGCCTTCAAGTCGGCTGGGATAACTGTCGAATGGATGAGCTATGAAGGCTATCCTCAATACAAGCAGCTTCACGGCACTTTTGAGCATGCTGTGAGTGTGCTTGACCTTCTCTTCAATACTGGACCAGAGGCCAGATTTTTCTCACAGGGCGGCCGTGTCGAAGACGTCGGAGACCTTTCGGCAAGCTGCCGTTCCGACAACAGCTGACTTCCGACCAACTTACGTGAAAAGGAAGCTTGCCTGCAGGTCAAAAAGATGAACGTTCACCTGTGGTACAATACCTTGAGCCGTCCCAATTGACTGCGTCGCAGTACCGCGGGCGCCATCATTTTCCCAGTCTTGGTGAGAAATCGCAGCGACAAGCTCCTGCGCAGCATCAACAATGCCTACATTCCACGCTGGGATTCCATGGTCGACACGAGGCAAATTGAGACCCGTATCGAACCAGCCCCATTCGCTCGAACCCTCGCCGTTCTGAGCCGAATGCAACCGGTCGCTGCTGACATCGTTGAAGACAAAGCTGTCGTTTCCTGACACCGCACCAAGCGCCTGCCCAACCAGGGGCGCGGAGCTTCCGGGAACGCCGATCACGCCGTCGTGGTTCAGGTCTTGCTGGAAACTGATCTCAATCGACTGCAATGCACTGCTGCTGGCAGAAGCGTTTGCCAGCGGCCTCGAAACAAAGTTGCCGTTGGTGTCAGTGTTCCAGATCGTATAGACGCTGCTAGCCGAATTGAACCAGGCTACCTGGTAACCGCTCGACGTCTGTTCCACGCCGATCACTGCCCAGGGCTGAGCATCCACATAGGTCGCTCCACCATACTTCAGCGTCGGCCCCGTTCCGCCCGCGACTGGATCGAAGGAA
>NZ_JACRMG010000013.1:0-205742 GCF_016219575.1 Bradyrhizobium sp.
CGAATCGAGCTGCCATTGGCCGAAAGGCGGGCAATCTCGCATCGATCGTCCAGGGAAAGCTGATCGTAACTCCGCCCCATGGCAACACCTCCCTAAGGAAGTGTTGCACTTCGTTTGTGAACTCAGGGGACCCATAACCACCAAACGCGGTGACTAGAACAGGCTGGAGCCCCAGCGCATTTCCACATCGGCTCTCGTGGTTATGGGCCCCGGCCTTCGCCGGGGCGACAATCAGGCCGACCTTGCCAACGCGCCGTCGATCATGGCCACCGCGTTCGTCACGCCGTAGACGGCGACGAAAGAGCCGAAGCGCGGACCCTTCTCCTGACCGAGCAGCACCTGGTAGAGCATGTTGAACCAGTCGAGCGAGACGCCGGGGCGGCCATCCTTGCCCTTCTTTATCGCGTCGAGGAACGGCTCGCGGCGGCCGATCTCGTAGACCACGTTCTGGATGTCCTCGGCCGAAGCGCCGGCCTCCATGTTGGAGAGCGCATCGCGCAGGTCCTGCAATGCGGCGCGTTCGCCCTCGGTCGGCTCGCGGAACTTTTTCGTCGGCGCCACGAAGTCGCGATAATAGTTGATGGCGTAGTTCACCATCGCATCGAGCTTCGGATGCGTCTGCGGCGTCACGCCGGGGCGGTAGCGGCCGATGAAACCCCACAGCGTTGCGGCGTTCTCAGCGTTCGACGACGACACCAGCGTCAGCAGCATCTGGAAGGTCACCGGCATGTCCGCCATAGGTGGATTGCCCGCGTGGATGTGCCACACCGGGTTTGCCAGGCGATGCCTGGTTTCCTGCTTCGGATAGCCCTCGATGAATTGCTGGTAGTCGTCGACGTTGCGCGGGATGACGTCGAAGTAGAGCCGCTTGGCGGCCTTCGGCTCGCGGTACATGAACAGCGACAGCGACTCCGGGCTCGCATAGCGCAGCCATTCGTCGATGGTCAGGCCGTTGCCCTTGGACTTTGAAATCTTCTGGCCGTGTTCGTCGAGGAAGAGCTCGTAATTGAAGCCTTCCGGCGGCGTGCCGCCGAGCGCCGCGCAAATCTTGCCCGACAACTTGACCGAGTCGATCAGATCCTTGCCGGCCATTTCATAGTCGACGGAAAGCGCATACCAGCGCATCGCCCAGTCCGGCTTCCATTGCAGCTTGCAATGGCCGCCGGTGACGGGAAGCGTGACGCGCTCCTTCGTCTCGGGATCGTCATAGGAGATCGTGCCGGCCCTGGCGTCGTGTTCGACGATCGGCACGTAGAGCACCTGGCCGGTGCGCGGGCAGATCGGCAGGAACGGCGAATAGCTCGCCGCACGCTCCTCGCGCAGCGAGGGCAGCATGATCTTCATGACGGCATCGAGCCGCTCGAGCATGCGCAGGAGCGCCGCGTCGAACTTGCCCGAAGTGTAGTAGTCGGTGGAGCTCGCAAACTCGTAGTCGAAGCCGAACGTATCGAGGAAGGCGCGCAGCCGCGCGTTGTTGTGCGCACCGAAGCTGTCATGCGTGCCGAAGGGATCGGGCACCCTGGTCAGCGGCTTGCCGAGATTCTTCTCCAGCAGGTCCTTGTTCGGCACATTGTCCGGCACCTTGCGCAAGCCGTCCATGTCGTCGGAGAAGGCCAGCAGGCGCGTCTTGATCTTGTCGTCGGTGAGCACGCGGAAGGCGTGGCGCACCATGGTGGTGCGCGCGACCTCGCCGAACGTGCCGATATGCGGCAGCCCAGACGGGCCGTAGCCGGTCTCGAACAGCACCTCGTCCTTCGGTTTCTTCTTCAGCCGCGCGACAATCGCCTTGGCCTGTTCGAACGGCCAGGCGTTGGATTGCTCGGCGAGCGAACGAAGATCGCTGGGGGTGGCAAGTTCGGTGGTGGACATCTAAAGGGGCTTTCT
This sequence comes from Bradyrhizobium sp., assembly GCF_016219575.1. GTDB lineage: Bacteria > Pseudomonadota > Alphaproteobacteria > Rhizobiales > Xanthobacteraceae > Bradyrhizobium. Next base: position 1,885 of record NZ_JACRMG010000013.1, read on the forward strand.
CCGGCTGAAACTGGCCGTCTTGTTAACACAATCGTCATTGCGAGCGAAGCGAAGCAATCCATTTCACCGCGGATAGAAAGCTGGATTGCTTCGTCGCTTGCGCTCCTCGCAATGACGGGGAAGAGCGTCAGAACGGGCTGATCGAGAAGTAGCGCAGCCACAGGTCGGTGTAGCGGCCTTTTTCCCAGACCCGGAACATCGCCCAGTTCAGGGCCTGACGCAGCAGGTCGTTGCCCTTGCGCACGCCGATGCCGACGCCCTCGCCGAAATAGCGGCTTTCGACGAAGGGGCCGCCGGAGAAGGCGCAGCACTCGGCCGAATCGGTGCCGTTGATCCAGAACGCCAGCGCGATCGCGTCGCCGAAGATCAGGTCGACCTCGCCGCGGCGAAGCGCGGCGCGCAGCGCGTCGTCATTGCCGAAGGCGCGGATCTCCGCGTCCGTGAACATCGCCTTCAGATAGGCTTCGTGCGAGGTGCCGCCGATGACGCCGACCTTCTTGCCTTCCAGATATTCCGGGCGCACTTCGCTCATCACGGCCTCGCGCCGCGACACGAAGCGCGCCGGCGCGCGGTAATAGGGATCGGTGAAGTCGAGCCGGGTGCGCAGTTGCGGCGTCACCGCCAGCGAGGCGATGATGGCGTCGCCCCGGTTGGAGGCGATGGCGTCCACCAGCGTCTCGAAGCGGCGCATCTGGACGGTGCAGGTGACCTTGATCTCGTCGCACAGCGATCGCGCCAGATCGACATTGAAGCCGGCCGGATTGCCGTCCGGCCCGGTGAAGTTGAACGGCGGATAGTCGGTCTCGGTGAGAAAGCGGATCACGGTGATGCGGGACAGGTCCGGCCGGTCCGGCCGCCGCCGCGGATCCCAGAAGCCGGGCACCGCCTGCGGCGCCGCCTCGACCTTGGCCGCCGGCTGCTGCTGAGCACTGGCCGCGCCGCCCGTCCCGGCCAGCAGCACAGCCGCCAGCGCACCGGCGATGGCGGCGCAGCGCAAACGGAAGCAAGTCGGCAAGGCAGTCAAAAGGGGCATTACAGGGCAAGTTGGCCGGGATTTGCGGCCTTATAGACCATCCCGAGGGCTAAGCGAGGGCCGATTGGATTAAAAATCGCCTCCCTAAAGGTAGCGTTTGAGGTCCTTGGCCGCCTCTTCCGGACTACGCTTCATGTTGAAGGGCGCGACGAAGCGTCCGTCGCGATCCATCAGGTAGATCAGCGCGGTATGGTCCATGGTGTAGTCGCCCTCCTTGAGCGGCACCTTCTTGGCATAGACGCGATAGGCGGACAGCACCTTCGCCACCTGCTCGGGATCGCCGGTCAGGCCCTTCAGATGCGGATCGAAGCTCGACAGATAGTCCTTCATCGCGCCTTGCGTGTCGCGCTCGGGATCGACCGAGACGAAGAAGGCGTTGACCTTGTCGGCATCCTTGCCCATGGCGCGCAGCACTTCCGAGATCTCGAACAGCGATGTCGGGCAGACGTCGGGGCAGTGGGTGAAGCCGAAGAAGATCAGGGTGGGACGGCCCTTCAGATCCTTCTCGGTGACAACCTGGCCGGACTGGTCGGTGAGCTGGAACGGGCCGCCGATCGCCGCGGGTGCAGCGACCTTTCTCAGGTCGCCCATCAGCCAGGTCATCAGCAGCAGCCCCACGGCCAGGCTCGCGGCAAAGGCCGCGATGATGACGATGGGGCGACGGAACTGTTCCATTGGCTTACCTTTTCAGAAGCAGGCCGCGATGCCGGCGGCAATCATCTCGAAGAACACCGCGGTGCCGTAGTAAATCCAGAGCGCGGCCGCAGCGATGAAAGCGAGTGCGCCGAGCAGTGCGGCACTCCAGACGATGATCGAGGCCGCCCGCGCCCTTGGTGGGCTGGCGGGCAACACGTCATTTGGGGCTGGGATCGGCCGGGCCATGCCCCCAGATAGGGCCAGTTCCATGCATGAGCAAGCGGCGTGTTGGCGCCGCCCATCACGTCATGCGGAGGGATTTATCGGGAAGCGCTGGCGGCCGGCTTGTTGGCGGAGGCCTGGGCGTCGAGATAGCAGGGCTTGTACATCGCCTGCAGCGCCTTGCCTTTCAGGAAGATCATTTTCGGTGTCAGTCCGCCGCGCGCCGCGATCCAGCGCTTCACCGGCGCGGGATACATCGAATAGAGCATTTGCGTGGCTTCGTTGTTGGTCACCGCGCGGCCGTTGGCGCCGAAGTCCCAGGCGGCATGGAAGCCGAGATTGGCGGCCGAGGTGACGCAGATGCGGTCGTGGGGAACCGCGCCGAGCACGATGGTGCAGGCCGAGGCGCAGAGGCCGTCGATGATGACGGTCTCATTCGAGGAGCGCAGGCCCTGATACTTGTCGACATAGGTGCCGATCCGGCCGCCGCGATCGTCGGCGATCCGCACCACGGCGTGACTGGCGCCCATCCCTGCCAGGAGAAGAACCGCCGCAAGCAAACCAGTCACGAACTTCATATTGAAGCCCCCAGCCCCAGCCGAAACCGTCGAAACCGAATCTGAACGTCTTGTGTGATGCAGACGGCTGAGAGGGTGTTGCCGAACGGCATTTTTGTCTAGCGGGGCGGGCTCGCTCAAAACAAATTCAAATGCAGTGTTGCAGCGGCGCTGCACCCGAAGCGGCATTAGGTCCCAAAGTGGAACAAGTTAACAAGGGCATTCGTGGCGCGGCCGCCACAGGCAAGGGCTTTTGCCGTTGACCGCGATAAAAGTGCCGGGCTTCATGCGGCAAAGGTTAAGGGGGAGGAGTCGATGGCGGGCGATGCTGACGTGATCGTGGTCGGCGGCGGGCTGGCGGGGCTGGTGGCGGCCACCGAGATCGCCGATGCCGGCAAGCGCGTCATCCTGCTCGACCAGGAAGGCGAGCAGAGCCTCGGCGGCCAGGCCTTCTGGTCGTTCGGCGGCCTCTTCCTGGTGAATTCCCCGGAGCAGCGCCGGCTCGGCATCAAGGATTCCTACGACCTCGCGCTGCAGGACTGGATGGGCACCGCGGGCTTCGACCGCGAGGAAGATCTGTGGCCGCGGAAATGGGCGGAGGCCTATGTCGCCTTTGCCGCCGGCGAGAAGCGCGACTGGCTGCGCGCAATGGGCCATCGCATCTTCCCGGTCGTCGGCTGGGCCGAGCGCGGCGGCTATGACGCGATGGGCCACGGCAATTCGGTGCCGCGCTTTCATGTCACCTGGGGCACCGGGCCCGGCATCGTCGAGCCGTTCGAGCGGCGCGCGCGCGAGGCGGCGAAGAACGGCAAGCTAGTTTTCAAGTTCCGCCATCGCGTCGATGCGCTCAGCATCACCAATGGCGCGATCGATGGCGTGAGCGGCGCGATCCTCGAGGCTACGAATGTGGAGCGCGGCAAGAGCTCTTCGCGCAATGTGGTCGGCGAATTCTCGCTGCGTGCGCAGGCCGTCGTGATCGCCTCCGGCGGCATCGGCGGCAATCACGACCTGGTGCGGGCCAACTGGCCGAAGCGTCTCGGCGCACCGCCAAAGTTCATGATCTCCGGCGTGCCCGAGCATGTCGACGGCCGCATGATCGGCATCACCGAGGCGGCCGGCGCGCGGCTGATCAACCGTGACCGCATGTGGCACTATGTCGAGGGCATCCAGAACTGGAATCCGATCTGGCCCAGGCACGGCATTCGCATCCTGCCCGGCCCGTCGTCGATGTGGTTCGACGCAACCGGCAAGCGTCTGCCCGCGCCGCTGTTCCCCGGCTCCGACACGCTCGGACAGTTGCACTACATCATGGGCACCGGCCACGACTATTCGTGGTTCATCCTGACGCAAAGCATCATCAAGAAGGAATTTGCGCTCTCCGGCTCCGAGCAGAACCCCGACCTCACGGGCAAGAGCTGGCGCATGACGCTCAAGCGCGCCACCAACAAGGGCGCACCGGCGCCGGTGGAAGCCTTCAAGCAGCATGGCGTCGACTTCATCGTGCGCGACAATCTCGGCGACCTCGTTGCCGCCATGAACAAACTCGCCGGCAGCGACCTTTTGAAGCTCGACCACATCAAGGCGCAGATCGAGGCGCGCGACCGCGAGATCGACAATCCCTATGTGAAGGATGCGCAGGTGATGAACCTGCACAATGCCCGCCGCTACATCGGCGACAGGCTGATCCGCACCGCCAAGCCGCACCGCATCCTCGATCCCGAACACGGGCCGCTGATCGCGGTGAAGCTGAACATCCTCACCCGCAAGACGCTCGGCGGTTTCGAGACCGATCTGGATTCACGCGTGTTCGGCAACGACGGCAAGCTGATCGGCGGCCTCTATGCGGCCGGCGAAGCCGCCGGCTTCGGCGGCGGCGGCGTGCACGGCTATCGCTCGCTGGAGGGCACGTTCCTCGGCGGCTGCCTGTTCTCTGGCCGCAATGCCGGGCGGGCCGCGGCGAAGGCGGTGGCATAATCGGCTGACGGCGCAGCGGATCGGTTGATCCGCCCTTCGCACCGTGGTGCAATGGAAGCCTGTTGCTGCCCGCGAGCCGCGCATGATCCGCTTCCTGGTATTGCTGCTTGTCCTGACCGGCGCGAACTCCGCTGCGGCGGAGACGATTGCGATCGGCAAGGTGACGCGCCACTACACCGCGCGACTGCCCGACACCAAATCCGCGCCGCTGGTCATCGTGCTCCACGGCAACACCCAGACCGGCGCCGACATGATCACGCGCACGGGTTGGCCGGCGGTAGCGAAGCGCGAAGGCTTTGGCGTGGTGTTTCCCGACGGGCTCAACCATTCCTGGGCCGACCTGCGTCCCAACAATCTGCGCGCCGGCCGCGTGCCGCCGCACGGCACCGACGACGTCGCCTTCATTGCGAAGCTGGTGGAGAAATTCGTCGCCGAGGGCAGCGCCGATCCGAAGCGCGTTTACATCACCGGCATCTCCAACGGCGGCGCCATGACCATGACGCTGGTCTGCAAGCGCGCCGACCTGTTTGCGGCCGCGGCCAGCGTCGTCATCAACCTGACCGATCCCTCCGCCAACCCCTGCCGACCCTCGCGGCCGATGCCGATGCTGATGATGAACGGCACCGCCGATCCGCTCGTCCCCTACAAGGGCGGACGCGGCACCAGCCGCTTCGCGGTTGACGGCTTCTGGTCGGTGGAGAAGACGCTCGGCTTCTGGCGCAGGAACAACGGCTGCGAGGCAAAGGACGCCGCCGTCACCGATCTCGAGGACAGCGATCGCGGCGACCGCTCGAGCGTGACGCGGATCGACTCGAACTGCCCCGCGGGACGCGACGTCGTGCTCTACCGCGTCAACGACGGCGGACACCGCATGCCCGGCAGCCCCGATGCCCGCTTCCCGCGGCTCGCCAATACCTTCCTCGGCCCGCAGAACCGCGACATCGACGGCGCCGAGACGATCTGGGCGTTCTTCAAGAAGTTTCCGTGAGAGCACCGCTGCGATTTGCGCAGTGGCGCAAGACCCTGCTCTGCGCTAACAGAAGCCGCCATTCCCAAGGAGAAAAAAGCAATATGAGCATTCAGCGTTTCGAGACCGGCCCGCGCATGAGCCAGGCCGTGGTGCACGGCAACACGGTCTATCTCGCCGGCGTCGTCGCCAACAAGGCCAAGGGCAAGAGCACGACCGAGCAGACCCAGGAAATCCTGGCGATTATCGACGGCCATCTGGCGAAAGCCGGCAGCGACAAGTCGAAATTGCTGTCGACCAACATCTACATCACCGACATGAAGAATTTCGCGGAGATGAATGCGGTGTGGGACAAGTGGGTCTCGCCGGGCAATACGCCGGCCCGCGCCACCGTCGAGGCGAAGCTCGCCGCCCCCGATTATCTGGTCGAGATCATGGTGATCGCGGCGAAGTAACGCCGGACGCGGCGCAATCCCTTGACCTCCGGGGTAATCGATTGCGCCGCCCTCTCCTTCGATAAGAAGCGTGCCGGATGATTCCGGCATCATCGAAGGAGAGTGGAATGACCGACGTCAAACAAATCGCCCACCGCTATATCGAGCTCTGGAACGAGCGCACGCCGAACCGCCGCCGCGAGATGCTGGCGGCGAACTGGACGGCGGATGCCAGATATGCCGACCCGCTGATGTCGGGCGACGGCCATGACGGCGTCGATGCGCTGATCGCGGGCGTGCAGCAGAAATTTCCGGATTTCAGATTCACCCTGATCGGCGAGCCCAACGGCTTTGGCGAGCATGTCCGCTTCTCCTGGGGGCTCGGCCCCGACGGCGCCGACAGCCCGATCAAGGGCACGGATTTCGCCGTGCTGAGCCGGGACGGGCGCATCAGAAGCATCACCGGGTTCCTCGACCAGGTGCCGCAGATGTAGGCCAGGCGGCCGTGGTGTCCCGGTGCTTCCGCGAAGGCGGCGGCCCTGATAACCTTCCCGAAATCACAGGGGAGGAAACCATGAAGGCCGGTGCCTTCAGGGATCAAATCATCGGCGACATCACGCCGGCGGTGCTGGCGATCGGGCGGGCAACATTTCCGCAAGCACTGATCGGCGCGCTGCGGCGGGTGGCCGATGTCGGCCACTGCATGGTGTTCTCGTTTGCCGGCGAGCGGCGGGCGAACTGCCTGCTCGACGCCGGCAACATCCCGATCGGGCGCGATCTCGGCGTGGCCTATTCCGGGCATTTCCACCTGTCCGACCCCAACCGCGATGCGATCTTCGAAGGACAGGCCGACGACGCGCCGGTCCTGCTGCCGGCCTTCGCGCGCAGCATGTACAGCGACAGCTACCGGAAAATGTTCTTCGAGGATTCCGACATCGTCGACAAATGCGCGACCGCGATCTGGGTCGAGGACACCTGCTTCTATGTCAATTTCTACCGCATCACCTCGCAGGGCCGCTTCACGCGCGAGGAAATACGGCGGCTGATGGCGATTTCTCCCGCAGTGAGCGCCGCGGTGGCGCGGCATTTCCAGCAGGACGCGGCGGCGGAAGGCGATCCCGCGGCACGGCTGAAGGCGCTGTTCGTCAATGCGGCGCCGTTCTCCGCACTGACCGGGCGCGAGAAGGACGTTTGCCTGCGCATCCTCTCCGGCTTCAGCTCGGAGGCGATCGCCGCCGAGCTCGGCATCAGCCTGCATTCGGCGCTGACCTATCGCAAGCGCGCCTATGACAGGCTCGGCATTTCCTCGCAGAACGAGCTGTTCGCGATCGCGCTGCGGCTCATGGCCTCGCGCAGCCTGAACTGAGCCACCCGTCCCCATCCCTGGGGACAGACGGACAAGCCTCACCCGGGCTATCGTTCCGGCAAACCACCCGAGGGCCCCGTTGTGAGCACCGCTCCCCGCATCGACATCGATCCCGCCGCGTTCTGGCAGGACCCGTACCCCGCGCTGGCGCGCTTCCGCGAGGAAGCGCCGATCGTCTTCGTGCCGCAGCTCGGCAGCACGCTGCTGTGCAGCCGCGACGACATCTTCGTCTCGGAGAAGCAGATCGACGTGTTCTCCTCGCACCAGCCGCAGGGGCTGATGAACAAGCTGATGGGCCACAACATGATGCGCAAGGACGGCGATGCGCACTTGAATGAGCGCAAGGCGATCTTTCCGGCCATCTCGCCCAAGACGGTGAAGTCGCACTGGACGACGCAGTTCCAGGCCCATGCCGACCGCATCATCGCCGCGCTCGAGCCGAAACCGTCGGTCGATTTCGTGCAGGCCTTTGCGCTGCCGTTCTCGGCCGAATGCCTGAAGTCGATCACGGGCCTCACCAACATGCGCTTCGTGGACATGAACGCATGGTCGCAGGGCATGATCGACGGTATTGCCAATTACACCGGCGATCCCGCGGTGGAGGCGCGCTGCAACGCTGCGACCTCGGGCATCGACGCCGCCATCGACGACATGGTGCCGGTGCTCTCGAAGAAGCCGGACCTCAGCCTGCTCGGCGTGATGCTGGAAGCCGGCATGCCGATGGAGAGCGTGCGCGCCAACATCAAGCTTGCGATCTCCGGGGGCCAGAACGAGCCGCGCGACGCCATTGCCGGCACGGTATGGGCGCTGCTGACGCACCCGGACCAGCTCGCGCTGGTCGCGAGCGGCGCGACCACCTGGATGCAGGCGTTCGAGGAGTATGCGCGCTGGATCTCGCCGATCGGCATGTCGCCGCGGCGCATCGCAAAACCCTGGCGCATCCGCGACGTCGAGTTCGAGCCGGAGGAGCGCGTATTCCTGATGTTCGGCTCCGCCAACCGCGACGAGAAGCATTTTGCCAATGCGGAAGCCTTCGACGTGCAACGCGATGTGAGCAAGAGCATCGCCTTCGGCGCCGGTCCGCACTTCTGCGCCGGCGCCTGGGCCTCGCGCGCCATGGTCGCCGACGTCGCGCTGCCCGCGATCTTTGCGCGGCTGAAGCACCTGCGGCTGGTCGGGCCGCCGCGCATCGGCGGCTGGGCGTTCCGCGGGCTGCTCGACCTGCCGGTGACGTGGGATCGCCAGGCCTGAACACAAAATCGCGAAAACAACCCCATGCAAAGTAGGAAGCGCCCCCCTTGCAGCCGGGTGCCTCTTGGCATATGTCTATGGCATATGCCAAGAGGGATTCATGTCAGAACTCCGCCACGTCAGACTGTTCCGCAACGGCCGCAACCAGGCGGTACGCATTCCCGTTGAGTTCGAATTGCCGGGGAACGAGGCTGTCATGCACCGCGACGGCGACCGGTTGGTGATTGAGCCGGTTCGCAAGCGCGGCCTGCTTGCATTGCTCAAGGCGATGCAACCGATCACTGACTTTCCGGAAATCGATGACCCAATACCGGATCCGGAGCGCGCGCTTTGACCCGCTACATGCTCGATACGAACATCATCTCCGACCTGATGAGGAATCCTCAGGGCAAGGCAGCGAAGCGGATAGCCAAAGTCGGCGAGGACAACATATGCACCAGCATCATTGTGGCCGCCGAACTGCGATATGGATGCGCGAAGAGCGGATCAAGGAGCCTGCTCAACACGGTCGAGGAATTACTTGCCGAGATAGACGTGCTTCCCTTTGATGCGCCGGCGGACGCAGAGTACGGCGAAATCCGCGCCGGATTGGAAGCGGTTGGAAAGCCCATCGGTGGAAACGACTTGCTGATCGCGGCACACTCTCATGCAGCGGATGCGATTATCGTGACTGCCAACGTCGACGAATTCAGGCGCATTCGCGGGTTGAAAGTCGAGAACTGGCTGGTTTGAGGATTAGCGTCTCAAGGCCAGCGCCAGCCGCACGCCGACCGCGGCCTGCCAGACCGGATAGAGGAACGAGGTCCGGTCCAGCCCGAGCGAGGTATCGAGCGCCAGCAGGCTGCCGGCAATGGCGCCGGTGACGAGCATCGACATCCACGGCTCGGCTTTCCGCGGCCCGGCGGGCAACCGCGCGATCCCCAGCGCCATGACTCCCGCGCCGACCAGCCCGCCCGTGAGGCCTGCGAACAGGCTGCGCATCGGTTTTGCCGCGCCGGTCATCTGGCCGTCGATGAAAACCGCGGCATTCACGGCTGCGACGAACGCGACCATCGTGACGACGGCCGCCACCAGCGCCGCCCACACGGGATTGGCGCTGCGACGTCGCACGACGATGAACACCAGCACCGCAAACGGAAGCGCGAGCAGTGCCAGCCGCAACATGCGGGGCACGCCCGGAAGCAGGTCGACGACATCCGGCAGCAGCGGCGTGAGCACGCCGCTGACGAGACCGCCAATGGCGATCTTGAGGAGGTCGTTGCGGGATGTGTCGGCGGTGATCGTGGCGGCCAATGTTCACCTCGTCGAGAAATTTGGAGGGGGCGAAGGGAATCCAACCCTCGTATGCAGCTTGGGAATCATTTTGGCACCCTTGTCCGTCGATACGTTACACGGATCTGGTTCTTTCTTGGCTCCGCTTTTTTGGGTTGCGGCGCAGGACAGTAGATCGAGGTGGCGCCTAATCAATTTGAAACGTCGATAGGTCGTTTTCATTGTCGATGGTAGTAGTGCGATCGTGATCAAAAGGGAAAGTGACTTTGCACCCAGTGGCGTGGGCTGTCATCCTGTACTCTTTGAGACGATGCCCGATAACGCCAGCAATGCCGCCCACGTCGACATGAGGATATTCCCAGCCCTCATTCGCGACCATTGTCGGGCGGGGCTGGCTTGACCATGGCCGCCAGATTATGACTACCACAATCGCTTCTTCGCGAATGCATGCCCGGATCCTGATTTGAGATAGCGCTCAAGGCTCTCGGCAGCGGCCCTGTCCGAGAAGGCGATGTATGTCACCAAGCGCCAAGGTTTGAATTTGGCCGTATGGGGTGACTTTCCGGCATTATGGTCGTCGAAACGCTGTTTGAGATCGGTCGTGAAACTTACGTAACGCCGACCAGGCGTCGACAGACTTTCGAGCAGGTAAACGTAGAACATCTGCGGCCCTTCTCCGCTAAAGCTTCGAAGGGCATCCTGCTTCGCGCTGACGGAAAATCAAAGTCCTGCGAAGCGCCTTGGCGCGAAGCAGGATGGAGCGGGCGAAGGGAATCGAACCCTCGTATGCAGCTTGGGAAGCTGCCGTTCTACCATTGAACTACGCCCGCGCCGGTCTGCGGCCTCAACCGCACGGGCAACATAGCGGTTCGGCCGGGGCTCCTGCAATGGGGTGGCGCCTCGAACCCGGGTGGTATTTGCCCGGAGCGATCATCCCTCGCGCGAGCCGTAGAAATGCTCTGCCGGCGCCGGAAGGCCGTGCAGCGATGCTGCTATGCTCATGGTGTAGGCGCCGAAGGTGACGAAGGCCAGCCTGTCTCCGGCCTGGAGCGCAGGACACATCTCGTCGAGCGCGAACACATCCTCCTCGTAGCAGCTCGGACCGACGATCGTCGTCGGCATGCGCCGGCCTCCGCGGGGAAATTGCTTCAGCAAGACGCGGCGCTCGAACGACCCGAGATTGTAGGACGAGGCGTCGGCGACGAGAATCTGCCGGCGTCCCCGCAGCTTTCGCGCCAGTATCGTGACGACGAGGACGCCCGCGCGCGCGACGGCAACCTTGCCGAACTCGAACACCAGGCCGACGCGCCGGCGCCGACCGAACCGCGCCATCAATTCGAATGCCTTGGTCAATTCGTTCCAGTCGTTCGACAGAACGCCGTAGCCGCCGCCCATGTTGATCTCTGTTGCGGGAAAGGCCGCCAGCAGGTCGCCGATGTCCTCGAGCCGGGCGCGAAGGCGCGCGCAGGAAAGGTTTTCGCCGTTGTGGACGTGAAACCTGCGCGGCCGATAGCCGAAGCGCCGCCGCAGGACATCCAGCTCGATACGGGGGTCGAAGCCGAACGCCGCATAATCTCCCGGCATGGAGACGCGCACGCCGTGCCGGTCGAGATCGATGCCGAGATCTACGGCATGCTCTATCTGCGACAGATGATCGAAATAGACGGTGCCCCGCGACCGGTCGATCTGCCCGATGGTGCGGGCATCGAGGCCCGGCGCGGTCGCGACCAGCGGAGACAGGCCGGCTGCGGTGGCCAGATCCAGCTCCCCGGCGGAGGCCACGTCGGCGCCAAAGCCCGCCGCCGCGAATTCACGCAGTATGAGCGGGTGACGATTGGCCTTCACCGCGTAGCAGCAGATCGCTTCGGCCTTCGCGCACAACGCCAGCAGCGCCGATGCATCCTCCCGCAACCTGCCGAGATCGTAGACCACGGCCGGCGTCTTGCGGCTGAAGACGAACGCATCAAAGCCGGTGCGGCCGGATTCCAGAAGCGACGGGAGACTAGCTGCCATGGCTGCGGAGCCGCGCGGCGAGTTCCTCGAGCGCTTCCTGCTCGGCCGCAAGTTCGGCCTGCCAGCCGTCGACGGCGCGGCTCAGGTGACGCGCGAGCCGCGCCCTTGCGGCTGCGTTTCGCGTACGCGCAAGGCGGTCGATTTCCCCGGCCAGGATCGATCGGCCGTGCCAGCGCTGCAACCAGAACGACCGATTGGCGGAAAGGTTGGCGCCGTCGAGAAAATTGGCCGTCACGCTGAGACAATAGGTCGGGTTCATCGCCGCATGCCAGCAACCGGCCGGCACGAACAACAGATCCCCTGCCCGCAAATGCGCATCCCTCATCGGGAACGCGCGACCGCGGCGGCGCGTTGCGAACACGTCGGCCGCCTGCAGCTCATCCGCCGGCGTGTCGCCCGGCTCCACGAAGCGGACCAGCTTCTCGCCCCGCAAGACGCCAAGCCACGCGCTGGTGCCGTAATTGTCGACATGCAGGGGTCCGCGGGTGCCGGCATGACCGATGTAGATCCACAACATGTCCGGCCTTTCCTCACGCGGCACATGCCTCATCCAGTCGATCTCAAACCCGTCCGGCGTGACGATATCATCGAGAAGTTCGGCGCATTGCTGGCGCACGTTCCAGTCGCACAGGTACCATTTGGCGCGTTCCCGTTCGGGCAGCGCGAGGTAATCGCGAAGCCGGCCGACCGTCCGCTCGGCGGTCTCGGTGCTGGAGAGCTCGATCTCGGCATCGCCGTAGCGTTCGCGAAGGAACGTCCTGGTCCATTTCCGCCGCGCCGGCCAGTGATCGATGGCGCCGCGAAGTATCACCGGGGTCGACGTGCCGACATAACGCTCGAACAGCTCGTACTCGCCGAGCCCGCGATGCTCGTCGACAGCGGCGGATGTCACGACGGGCTCCCGGTTTCCCCTGCGAGAGCTTCAGTCGCACTTGCCACGTAGCTCCGCCAGTTGGTGGCGTCGATCCAGTCGGCGCTGTAGGTGATCGAGGTTTCGATCGTTTCCACGTAATGCAGCCATCGCGACGGCAGGATCAGCATGTCGCCGGGCATCAGCGTTGCGCGCCAGCCCTCGACATCGGCGAATTTCGGATCGTCCATCATCGCACGCACATTGCCGGTCTGCTCGTCGTAGAGCACCGGCATCCGGTCGGGCGAGAAGAGAAAGGCCTCCTTGCGGCCGGAGATCTGCGCCAGAAAGGCGTGCGTGTCCCAGAAATCGTCGTGCAGCGGCGTGACGCCGCCCGCGACCGAAAGATAGACGAAGTGATGCGACTGCAGCCATTCGCAGGCCCGATTGAAGCCGGGATCGAGCAGCGATCGCCAGCACTCGATGAAGTCCGGCAGTGCCGGCACATAGCGGAACAGGAAATCGCGATCGCCGTATTTCGGGTGAGCCGGATTGAAGTTGCCGGCATAGAGCGAGAGGCCGCTTTTCAGCAGGGTTGCCGGATCGCCCTTGAGCCACTCGCCCTTGATGCGGCCCTTGCCCGGGTTGCGCAGGTAGTCGACGTAGTTTCCCAGCGTCGTCTTGACCGAACAGATCGCCAGTCCGGGGAACTGCGGCGCGTGCGCCATCACGGGGAAGTCCGCAAAATGCTCGGCAAAGAAATCGAGCGACCAGTGTTTCATCGCCGGCCAGCCTTGCATGGCGCCGCGGACAACCAGCGGGGCGGCAGGGGCCCGCAGATAGGCCGCCATTTCGAGACGCGAAATGGTCTGCCGCTTCTCGACGTCACGAAAATGCATCGCCCCTCCCCCACCGTAGCGCCGCTTCCTGCAGCGAACCGAAGCCTGCCAGCTCGTTGAGCATGTCGACGACCGCCCAGAATCGCGGACCGCGATAGCAGCCGCAGGCGAACTTCAGCACGCCTTCCGGCGCCTCGCCCGAGCGACGCTGCTCGTTCGGAAGAATCGTCTCGAACCGCTCGGTCCTGAAACCGAAGCTGCCGGACATGGTCAGATCGAGCCGGCGCCGCTGCGCCTCCTGCGCAATCAGGCCCGCAAGTTCCCGATAGGACCGAAAGCCGCCCTGGCGCAGGTGAAACAGCACGAACGGCACTTCCCAGCCGCCGGAGGCAAACGTCTTGTGCGAAAAAATCCCGCCGGCGAGTTCAGTCTCCGCAAACAGCGTCCGGTTGCTGCGTCCGATGCCGGCCGCCAACGCCTCGGCGTGCCCGCGGTTCAGCACGAACCGCGGGGCGAGCGCGCATGCCTCCCGCCGGCCGAGACCCAGACCGGCGACGGTTCGATAGGCGGCGGCGACCGTGGACAGGCGGGCCCAGGCATCGGCGCAATCCGGCCTCGGCCACCATTCGACAACGCCGAGATTGGCGAGCTCCAGGCCCTCCTGGTCCAGTTTCAGCCCCGACCGCACGCAGATCAGAAGCGGACAAGCGGAATCGGCCAACCGGTCGATTGCGTCATCGAGCAATGACGATGCTCCGCACAGCGTCGTATCGAGGATCACGATCGGCGGGTCGTCCGCAGCATCGATGGACTGAATCAGGCGCTCCCAATCGACGCCTTCCAGCCGCCAATTGTACTGAACGGGCTCGATATAGAGGATGTTGGGGCGATCGGAGCGACCGGCACGATGAAGCTCCTCCTGCGTCAGCGCGCGCCGGAAATCGACCCTCAGCAGCCTGAACAGGGTGAATGTCTCGAAATAGCTGGCAAACGCCGCAATTCGCACCGTCTGCAGAAGTTCAGCCAGGCTTTGCAGCACAATGCCGATCGCTGCCATCCCCGAACCGGCCAGCAAGCCACCCTTGCGGCGGCGTCCCCGCCCGCCGCGGCGAAGCCGCCGCTCCAGCGCGACGGGAGGATGCTGCCGGTCATAGGCGTAGTCATAGGCAATGTTGGTGCCGGGAAAGTTGAACCGGCGCCCGGTCGGAGGTGTCAGCCAGTCGCCTGCGAGCCGGGAGGCAGTTTGCCTCAGATAGCCTGCCCGCAACTCCCCGACGTAGCGCTGCAGCTCGTTGTCCGCCTGCAGCGGATCGTTCGGAAGGTCGGGAAAGCGGGCAAGCGGCTCGGAAGTCTCGGCCGCCTGCATGAGGTCGCACGCGATCGTGTCGAGGCGCGCGATCTCCTGCTCCAGTTCGCGGATTGGGGCGCGTTGTGGATGCGCCGGCAGGTACGCGCCGTCGATCCGTCCGGCGCCGGCGACAGACCCGCTTTGCCTAGGACCCCACTCGCTCACGGCGCCCCTCGAAGATACTGGCCAGCATGTGGAAGATCAGGTGCGCAGCCGCCGAACCTTCGCGCAGATCACCCGCGACGTCGGGTTCGGTCAGTTCGACAAGATCCAGCCCGACGACATCCAGCCGCCGGCAGAGCAATTCGAGCGCGCGGTGCGCTTCGTGATAGCTGAGCCCGCCCGGAATCGGCGTGCCGGTCTGCGAGATCACCGCCGGGTCGAGGCAGTCCACGTCGAGGGTGATGTAGTAGGGGCCGTCGGGAAGGCCGGCGACGAACGCCTCGATGTCGGGAAGCAGCGAATTTCGCGGGAACGTCGTCACCTTCGGGCTGTCAAACGACGGCTCGGACAACAGGTTGCGGATTCCGATCTGGTAGATGCGCTCCACATTCGGATTGTTCGCGACCCACGACATGAAGTTGCCATGCGTGCAGTTCTTGCGCCAGTCGCCCGGCTCCTCGTAGCTGCCGACGTCGCCATGCGCATCGAACTGGATGACGCGCAGGCCGGGACGAACGTTCGCCGCGGCCGTAATCAACGGCAGACTGACCGAATGGTCTCCGCCGGCCACCACCGGAAACCGGCCTGCCCGCAACAGGGAAAGGTGAAGCTCGTAGGCCATGTCGAACGGCTCGCCGTTGCGTTCGGCGCCGTCGCAGGGAATATCGCCGATGTCACGGAAACGGATTCCTTCAAGCTGCCACTTGCGGTCCGCGTTGTTCCACCAGCCCGTGGGAACGCCTTCCGTTTCCACATAGTCGAACGACACCCGCGAGCACTGCCGGAGAAATGTCGGCCCGCCGCTGGCACCCTTGCCTCCCGTGATGCCGAGTTCGTACGGAAAGCCGTAGAACACCACGTCGCAGGACTCGCCCGAAAGGGCATCCTCCACGCAGGAGGTCGGACAACCGTACATCCCGTCGCCGCGGGCGGCTTCGCCGTCCGGCGCGGCCAGCGGCACGATCGTTTCAAGAATGGCCTGATGCAGCAGTTCCATGACGACCGCGAGGCTGGCGCCAGGCTCGTCGTCGGGCATCCGGCGTTGCAGCGCCTGAACACCGCTTTCGACCGTACGCGGGACCGCGAATATCTCGATCGCAGCGGTCTGCCGGCCGGTCAGGCTGATCCAGGATCCGTCAGACAGGTTCAACCGATCCGAACCATCGGGCGTCAGGGAGAGAAAGGTTCCTCCCCTCAACTGCAAGAGCGAGTCTTTCAAGAGGACGCGGTCAAGCACCTGGCTCTCTCACACTAGTCGGGCCGCCTTACCAGGGCGGCAGCCGCGGCGGGCATGGATCGCCCGCCGCGATTTTCCATCGTGGCGACGAAGCGCCGGGCCGTACGACACTGACAATCAGTTCGCCGGCCGGCCGCCTCAATCGCCTTCCGGCGAAAAGGGCCGCGTGTGCCGGACTTCCAGGGCGGCAACCACCGGACGGGTGTGGCGCACTTCCAGCGCGGAATCCATAATCGGCCGGCGGTGGCGAACTTCGAGGTCTGCGCTGCTCGCCTTGGCCGCCGTCATCGGCCGGCGGTGACGGACTTCAAGGTCCGCGCTGCTCGTCCTGGCAGCCGTCATCGGCCGGCGATGACGGACTTCGAGGTCCGCACTGCTCGCCCTGGCAGCCGTCATCGGCCGGCGGTGACGGACTTCGAGGTCCGCACTGCTCGTCCTGGCAGCCGTCATCGGCCGGCGATGACGGACTTCGAGGTCCGCACTGCTCGCCCTGGCAGCCGTCATCGGCCGGCGGTGACGGACTTCGAGGACCGAACTGCCCTTCTTGGCGGCCATCATCGGCCGACGGTGGCGGACCTCGAGGACCGAACTGCTCTTCTTGGCGGCCGTCATTGGCCGGCGGTGGCGGACTTCGAGGACCGAACTGCTCTTCTTGCCGGCTATCACCGGCCGGCGGTGGCGGACTGCGACGACGGTATCGGCCTTGCGCCGGGCCGCCATCATCCGAACCGGAACCGGCTCCTTGTCGTCACCGGCATTGTCGATTGCATCGCTTCGTGCCGACGATCCGCGAAGGGCGTCGTCCAGACTGTCTCTCTTCCTGTCCATGGTCTTCCGCTCCCTACCCTGATCAAGGTTCCTCATCCCAACGCACCGGCGTAATCGTCCCGGTTGCCCAATCCTGGCGCAGTATCGAATAGAACAACGTATCGTGGATGTGGCCGTCACTGCCTGGCCACCCCTGGCGAAACCGGCCTTCCTTCTGATACGAGCAGTGTTGAAATACCTTGCGCATCGCAATGTTGTCGCTTCGCGTGGTGCCGCCCAGTCGATTCAAATTCGGCCAGTTCGTGAACGCATAGTTCGTAAGCCAACGCACCGCCCAGGTGCCGATTCCGATATTTCTTTTCGACGCCCGCACACGCAGATCGATCAGGGGGGTGCCGTCGTCTATATCGTCGAGATCAAAAATCCGAACCATGCCGACATGATCGACGCCGTCTTCAACGATCCAGAATTCGATTCCGTCACTTGCCGGAGAGAAATGTTGATCGATCAATTCGCCCGCCTGCTGCGGGCTCAAATGTTCGTTGCCGTGGTGAGGCCAGGTCTCGCTGCACAGCCAGTCTAGAATCTCGCTCCTCTCTTTCGAGACGTCCATGAGCCGGGCGGACAATCTGTGTTCCCGCATGGGTGGACCATAGGACAATGCGGTTGCGTTGAAAAGGGCAAACAACCGCAGGGAGCCCCAAGGGCGAGTGCCTCGATGCGGCGAAGCGAACGCTGCACCGCCGCGAATGCGGTTCGAAATCCCCACAGGACTTGCCCGTGCCGATCCGGCCAGCCTCCACCCGGGAACACGGCGCGGCCGGCCCGCCACCCCACCCTTAACCGAACCGCAAGATTCCAGATGCGGTCTTCTATGACGGTGTTATGATCCCTGCCGGGTGGGTAGCGTAAAAATGTCGGGGCACGGGTTCACAATCTTCGACACTGCGGTCGGCCGGTGCGGCATCGCATGGGGCCAGCTCGGCATTCTCGGCGTGCAATTGCCGGAGGCCCGCGAGCTTGAAACCCGGCGCCGGATGTACCGGACCTATCCCGAGGCGCGCGAGCAGCGCCCGCCGCTCAACGCCGAAATCGCCATCGAGGGCATCGTCGCGCTGCTGCGCGGCGGCAGTGCCGACATGAGCGACGTCGCGCTGGATTTTTCCGGCATGCCGCACTTCAACCAGCGCGTCTATCAATACGTCCGCACGATTCCGCGCGGCGAGACCCGCACCTATGAAGACGTCGCCAACGGCCTGCGCGTGCATGGCGCGATCTATTCCGTGGCGCAGGCGATCGGCCGCAACCCCTTCATGATCATCGTGCCCTGCCATCGCGTGCTCGAAGCCGGCAACTACGCCGACCAGATGGCGCCGAACGGCGGGGTGATCTCCAAGCGCCGCCTGCTCACCATCGAGGGCGCTCACCCGACCGTGAGCAAGACGCTGTTCGAGGTGCTGCTGCCCGTTGCCCCGCCCCGGCCGCATGGATCGTAATGCCGTCTCTTCAGATTCTTGATTTGACGCGTTTTCTTCACGCGAACCGGTATCCACTTCGCTTGAAAACGCTCTAGACGCCATCCCGCTCTCTCTTTTTTGGGCATGATCTTATCCGAAAACCGGCTTCCACTTTTCGGGATCATGCCTAGATTGGCGGGATGAACCGCAGGACGCTGTTCGAGCATAACCGCATTTCGGTGACCGAGTTCCGCTGCACCGCGGGGCCGGGCGACAAGCCGTTTGCGGAAGCGTTCCCCGCCCACTCGATCTCCTATGTGCGCAAGGGCAGCTTCGGCTGCCATTGCCGCGGCCGCTTTCACGAGCTGGTGGCGGGCTCGATGCTGATCGGCTTCCCCGGCGACGAATATGTCTGCACCCACGACCACGTGGTCGGCGACGAATGCCTGTCGTTCTTCCTCGCACCCGAACTGGTGGATGCCATCGGCGACGAGCGGATGTGGCAGGTCGGCTCGGTGCCGCCGCTGCCCGAACTGATGGTGCTGGCCGAGCTGGCACAAACGGCGGCAGATGGCAGCAGCGACGTCGGCCTCGACGAGGTCGGTCACCTGCTTGCCGCCCGCTTCGTCGAGGCGGTCAGCGGGCGCAAGACCAAGCCGCTCACGGCCAATCTGCGCGACCGCCGCCGGGCGGTGGAAAGCGCGCTCTGGATCGACGCCAACTCGCACAAGCCGATTGCGCTCGACGATGCCGCAGGCCAGGCCGGCATCAGCGCCTTCCATTTCCTGCGGCTGTTCTCGGAAGTGCTGGGCGTGACCCCGCATCAGTATCTGGTGCGCTCGCGGCTGCGCCATGCGGCGCGGCGCCTGGCCGACGACGACAGCCCCATCACCGATATCGCCTATGACGTCGGCTTTGGCGACCTCTCGAACTTCGTGCGCACCTTCCACCGCGCCGCCGGCGCTTCGCCGATGCGGTTCCGCCAAGCATCCAAGGGCGACCGCAAGATTTTCCAAGATCGGCTGGCGCTGAACTGAGATTGTGGCTCCACGGCGCGCCATTTTCGTGCGCGCATCGACTGGAGACACTCATGTACGACCATATTGGCCTGCGCGTCGGCAACCTCGACACTGCCGTGCGCTTCTACACCGCAGCACTCGCCCCGCTCGGCTTCGTGCTGTGCTCGCAGGGCGACGGCTATGCCGGCTTCGGCCCGAAGGACGCGCCCGCGCTCTGGCTGCACCTGCACAAGGGCGATAAGGCGACCGGCGCGCATGTCGCGTTCAGTGCGAAGGACCATGACGCGGTCAAGAAGTTCCACGCCGAGGGGCTGAAGGCCGGCGGCCGCGACAATGGCGGCGCGGGCCCGCGTAGGGATTACAGCCCCACCTACTACGCCGCGTTCCTGATCGATCCCGACGGCAACAATGTCGAGGCGGTGTGCGCGTGAACCGCAAATCCGTAGGGTGGGTTAGCGAAGCGTAACCCACCATTCTTTCCATGACGGTGGGTTACGCCTTCTTCCGCGCTCGTTGAGCTATCGAGCACTGGGGTCGGCTAACCCACCCTACAAATCCAATGAGGACATCACCATGGCTTCCATCCAGAAGGACATCATCATCGACGCGGATCCTGCCGACGTCTGGGACGCGCTGCGCGACTTCGGCGCGCTGCATACGCGGCTGGTGCCGGGCTTCGTGACCGACACGAAGCTGGACGGCGATGCGCGCATCGTCACCTTCGCCAACGGCACGGTGGCGCGCGAAGTGCTGGTCGACAGCAATGATGCCAGGCGGCGGCTGGTCTACGCCATCAGGAGCGAGCGGCTGACGCAGCACAGCGCATCCGCGCAGGTATTCGGGGAAAGCGACGGCCGCAGCCGCGTGGTGTGGATCGCCGACGTGCTGCCGAACGAAGTCGCGCCCTACATGGACGCACAGATGGACCAGGGCGCAGCCGCCATGCAGAAGGCGCTCGGGCGCAAGGCAGCTTGAACCGCAGCCTGAACATGAAGCGGCGCGGACGGCACTTCCGCCGCCCACGCCCGGGTTATCCCCAGCCCTGTGTGACATTTCTCACAGAAGGCACCTTCGCCCGATCCTAGCCTCGCCCCGTGCGTCCGGACTGCGCCGCCTCCACTGGCGGCACGGCGCATGAGGAGTTTTGCCATGACCGGAGCTGACAAGGTGGTGTGCCAGGCGGCCGCGCTCTTGCTGCTGTTCACGCTGACGACGATGCCGGCGAAGGCCCAGTTCGCCGGCTTCGGCGGCGGAGGCGGCGGCGAGGACATGATGACGACGATGGCGCCGATGCTGGAGATGATGAAGGCGAAGATGGGCAAGCGCCGCTTCGCCATGATGATGCAGACCATGGGCCCGATGATGAGCCGCATGATGGACGGCGGCGGCGGCATGGGCGGCATGATGGGCGGCGGAGGTTTTGGCGGCATGGGCGGCGGCATGATGGGAGGCGGGATGCCCGCCGACATCGGCGGCATGATCCCCGGCGGCTATGGCGGCATGATCCCGGGCGGCATGGCCGGTTATGGCGGCTACGGCGGCGGCGGCGACATCATGGGCATGATGGGCGGCATGGGCGGCGGCGAGATGATGAGCATGGTGCCGCAACTGATGCGCATGGTGAATTACGGCGGCGGCGGCCGGGGCATCCGGCGCATGAAGCGCCGATAGCTGTCCGTCATTCCGGGGCGATGCGAAGCATCGAACTACGGAGCGCACTTGCGCTCCGTAGAATCTCGAGATTCCGGGTCTGGTGCTTACGCACCATCCCGGAATGACGGCGTTGAAAATCCGGAATGACGACGTTTGAAATCTACGACAACGCCGGCCGCACCTTCGCCACCGACGCCTTCGGTCCCCAGCGCGTGAACACCACGCTGGCGGTGGAGACCATGCCGATCATCACCATCGAGGACGCGGCCAGCACGAAGAAACTGCCGGCACTCGCGTCATGGGTGGAGAGCCACCAGCCGCCGCCTGCGATGAACACCAGCCGCGCCGTCTGCGCCAGCACCGGGCCCAGCACCTTGGCCGCGCCTTGCGAGGAAAAATACATCGACAGCGACAGCCCGATGAAGGCGTACATCGGCGCGGCCGTCGCCAGATATTGCCGGCTGGTGGCGCGCACGTTCGGATCGTTGGTGAAGATGTTGACCCAGAGATCCGGAAAGAACGCCAGCAGCGTGCCGATCGTGCCCATGGAAAGGAACGTGACCGCACCCGCGATCCATGCAATGCGGCGGGCGCGGGCGATTTTCCTGGCGCCGATCGCCATGCCGACCATCGGCACCGAGGCGATGCCCACGGCAAACGATATCGATGTCAGCAGGAATTCGAGCCGCGCGCCGATGCCGTAGCCTGCGAGCACCTCGGTGCCGAACCGCGCCAGCATGTGGGTGAAGATGCTGACGCTGAGCACCGATTGCAGCGGCGAGAAGCAGGCAATGGCGCCGACCTTCAATATGTCGACGAACATCGCCGCCTGGATGCGAAGCCCGCGCAGCTTCGGCACGACGCCGGCCCGGCCGGAAAACAGATACCAGCCCATCACGGAGAGGCTGAGCGAAAACGCGATCAGCGAGCCGGCGGCGACGCCGCGCATGCCGAAGGACGGGATCGGGCCGATGCCGAGCGCGAGCGCGCCGCCGAGGACGATCTGGCAGAACGCCGACAACAGCATCAGGAACGACGGCAGCTTCATGTTGCCGGTGCCGCGCAGGACGCCGGCCATGCTGTTCATCAGCCAGGGAATGACGGCGCCGCCGAAGAAGATCTGCGCATAGGCGATCGCCTGCGCCAGCACATTGCCGCGGCCGCCGAGCAACTCGAGCAGCTTCGGTCCGAAGATCAGCATGCCCAGCATGAAGACCAGCCCGAAGCAGATGCCGATCAGCAGCGCGTGCGCGGCGAGCACGGAGGCGCGCTCGCGATCGCCGGCGCCGATGGCGCGCGCGATGGCGGATGCGACCGCGCCACCCATCGCGCCGCCCGACATCGTCATGGTCAGGATCACGCAGGGAAACACCAGCGCCATGGCGGCGAGCGGCTCCACGCCGAGCCGGCCGATATAGGAAGTCTCGGCAATGACGACGCAAGTGCCGGCGGTGAGCGCCAGCGTGTTGGGCCAGGCGAGCCAGAGCAGCGTGCGCAGGATCGGGCCGTCCAGCAGGACGTGCCTCACCGGCGGCTCCGGCGGCGGGAGCGGGCGTTCTTCCTCGTCGACAGGGATTTCGGCAACGCCGACGTCGGACATTTCTGCTCCCGGGCGCAATCTCAACGCTGCGCGCAAATGTCCTAGCACGGCAAGGATCGATTCCCACCGCGCAAGGCGCATTGGGGGGCTGCGGGATTGCCGCCTGACTCTTACCTCGCCCCGCGTGCGGCAGGGCTATCGTATATGGTGCTGGTTTCGCACAGGCGTTTCCACATCGTCATGGCCGGGCTTGTCCCGGCCATCCACGACCTTTTTGCGCGGCACGAAGAACGTGGATGCCCGGGACAAGCCCGGGCATGACGAGTTGTGGGCATGTGCGATAGCCCTGCCGCAGGAGAGGGAGAAGAAGTGCCCTACCCGATCGACCAGACGAACGGCGGCTTGCCGCCGCGCGTCGGCTTCAGATGCACGGGAATGTGACGGCCGCAGCCGGCGGCGAGGCCCTCGAACAAGCCTTCCAGCACCTTGCTGCAGGCCGGGCTGTGGTCGCTGACGTCGTCCATCAGCTTCCACGTCTTCTGCCTGACCTCGAAGCTGCCCGAGGATTCGCTGATCTCAATCACGTCATCCTGCGACTCGAACAGCACGCGCAGGAAGTCGACGAATGCCTTCGCGCCGCCGCGGTCAACCATGAAGGTACGCGCGATCTCGTCGAAATACTGCATGCCGATCAGCTTGCCGGTGAGATGCAGGAGATAGCCGGCATCCTCCGGGCCGAACACCTGCACCATCACGGGCGCCGCGGTCTTCACATATTCCATGGCGTAGTTGCGATAGGCCTTTTCCAGCCGCGGCCGCGGCCAGCTGTCGACCGGCAGCGCCGGCGCCGTGGCGGGATCGAACTGCGGCGCCTCGAGATGGCGCGCGAACACCAGCCGCTGATCGAGCTCGAGCGGATGGTCGTACTCGCAATAATAGCCTTCGAGCCCGTCCTGGCCGTCGACGCTCTGCTTGGTGCAGACGAAGCCGAGCCTGAGATCGCCGAGCGCTGCGCCATTGTTGGCGTGCCAGCCGCGCAGCATCGCGCGCGAGACCTCGCCGGGCACGCCGCAGATCGCGGTACCCCGCCAGATCCAGCGCGGCGGCGGATAGCGGATCCAGGCCTTGCGGTCGTTCTCGTACATGTATTCGACATGCACGCCGCCGATCCAGTTGGAGAGATAGTGATATTGCGCGGCAGCGACGGCCGGCGGCAGATGGTCGATGCCGAGCTTCACGAGACCCGGCAGGAAACGCTCCTGCTGCTGGCGGCGGAACACGCGGAAGACGAATTCGGCGGCGTCGGCGGTGCCGCGCCGCGTCACCACCGAGAGGATCAGGCCGGTGAAGAAGGCGTGATAGAGGTCGGCGACGCTGCGCCATTTCAACCACTGCGCCTCGCGCGCGTCCTGCCCCGCGGTCATGCCGGTTTCCTCGTCTTGCTTGTGGTCGTACCTTGTCACTGCGAGCGCTTTGAAGCAATGCGCGTGGCGAATGCAGCAATGCGGCATTGCCAAGGCTGCGTGTTGACTCGATCTCTTGCGAAACTAAGGTCGAATCCTGCTGAAGGAATCGATGACATGACTCTGCCGATGAGCTGGGACGAATGGGCGCAGCACGATGGCGTGGCGCTGGCCGCGCGCGTCCGCAAGGGCGAGCTCAAGCCAGCCGAACTGGCGCAGCAGGCGGCGGCCGGCATCGCCAAGGTCGATCCGGCGCTGTCCGGCGTGGTCGAGTTGTTCGACGATGCCATCGCTTCGCCCGCCGGCAACGGCACCAACCTCGACGGTCCCTTCGCCGGCCTGCCCTTCCTGATGAAGGATCTCGGCCCGACGATGCAGGGCCGGCTGCAGGAGATGGGCTCGCTGCTGATGCGCGGCAATCGCGCGACGGCAGATACGTTCCTGACCGGGAAGATGCGCCAGGCAGGGCTCAATCTCATCGGGCGCACGACGACGCCGGAGTTCGGCGTGTGCAGCTCGGCCGATAATCCCGCCGTCTATGTCACGCGCAATCCCTGGAACACGGATTACACCACCTGCGGCTCGTCGGCCGGCAGCGCCGCAATGGTCGCGGCGGGCGCAGTCCCGATCGCGCATGCGACCGACGGCGGCGGCTCGATCCGTATCCCCGCCGGGGTCAACGGCAATATCGGCCTGAAGGTGTCGCGCGGCGTGTTCTCGCTGGCGCCACACCTGTCCGACCTGAGCGGGCTGGTGTCGATCCAGGGCTGCCAGTCGCGCACGGTGCGCGACACGGCTGCGTTCGTCGATGCCTGCCGCGGCCCCGGGCCCGGCGAGTTCATGCCGTTCTGGACTCCCCCTGAGCCTTACACCGAGACGATCAAGCGCGATCCCGGCCGCCTGCGCATCGCGCTTTCGCATCAATGGGGCGAATACCGCGCGACCGCGCCGATCGCGGCCGAACTCGAACGCGTCGGAAAATTTCTCGAGAGCCTCGGGCACGACGTCGGCCATGCGCTTCCTGCCATCGACTACCGCGCCGCGTTCGACGCGCAGACGCTCTGCTACATCAGCAATTTCGCCGTCGTGATCGGGAACATGCTGGCCGCGCGCGGGCTGGAGCGGCCGCCGGCCGACCTCATCGAACCCATGAACATCCGCATCTGGGAGCACGGCCGCCACACCAGCTTCGCCGAGCGCGCACGAATGCAGGCTGTCTTCAACACGACCTCACGCGGCTTCGGCGCGTTCTTCGAGCAATGGGACATCATCCTGACGCCGATCACCGCACTGCCGACGCCGAAGGTCGGCACCACCGAATTCCTGACCATCAGCGACAATCCTTCGGTGCTCGCCTGGTTCGCCAATCTCTGGCGCAACTTCGCCTTCACGCCGCTCGCCAATCTCTGCGGCATCCCCGCCATCTCGCTGCCGCTGGCAACGCACGAGCACGGCCTGCCGCTCGGCATGCAGGCGATTGCGAAACAGGCCAATGACGGCTTGCTGCTGCAGTTGGCCGCGCAGATCGAGCGCGCGATCGGCGGCAAGTGGAACGGCGGAAAGACGCCCGGCGTGCATGTGACGAACTGATGTGCCCAGGTGCCGTGCCCCGGATGCAGCGCAGCGTTCTCACGGTGCGCTGCCAAGCCGGGGCCCATCGTGAGGCGGGCGTGGGTCCCGGTTCTGCACAGCGGCACTTCGCGCCGCAGTGCGCCTGGGACACGAGAGCATTAGACGCGAAAATGCTTCGACAGCTTCAGGCCCTGCGCCTGGTAGTTGGAGCCGATCCGCTGGCCATACATCGACGCGGGCCGCGACAGCATTTTTTCGTAGACGAGGCGGCCGACGATCTGGCCGTGCTCGAGGATGAACGGCACCTCGCGCGAGCGCACCTCCAGCACGGCGCGCGCGCCTTGCCCGCCGGCACCGGCGTAGCCGAAGCCGGGATCGAAGAAGCCGGCATAGTGCACGCGGAATTCGCCGACCAGCGGATCGAACGGCACCATCTCGGCGGCGTAGTCGGGCGGCACCTGCACCGCCTCCTTCGAAGCGAGGATGTAGAACTCGCCGGGATCGAGGATCAGGCTGCCGTCGGCGCGCGCCGGGATCGCCTCCCAGAATTCATCGACGCTGTAGCCGCCGCGGCGATCGACATCGACCACGCCGGTGTGTCGCTTGGCGCGGTAGCCGACAAAGCCGTTCGAATTCTCGCCGGAGAGATCGACCGACAGCGCGACGCCGCCGGCGAGGTCGGCCTTTTCGGCGTCGACCAGCCGCTCGGCCGCATGCAGCGCGTTGAGCGCATCGGCGGACAGCACGGCATCGCCGGTGCGGAAGCGCACTTGCGACAGCCGCGACCCCTCGCGCAACAGGACGGGAAACGTCTTCGGGCTGATCTCCGCATAGAGCGGACCGTGATAGCCGGCTCCGATCATGTCGAAGCGGCGCGTGCCGTCGGCGATGACGCGGGTGAAGACGTCGAGCCGGCCGGTTGAGCTTTTCGGATTGGCCGCCGCCACGATCTCCTTCGGCAGGTTGAGGCTTTCCAGCAGCGGCACGATGTAGACGCAGTTGGTCTCCAGCACCGCGCCGTCGGAGAGGCTGATCTCGTGCAGCTTCAGCTCATCGATGCGCTCGGCAACCGTCGAGCCCGGCCCCGGCAGGAAGCTCGCGCGCACGCGATAGGCGATGTCGCCGAGGCGGAGGTCGAGGCTTGCGGGCTGAATCTGGCTCTCGACAAAGGGATAGGCCGGCAGGATCAGGCCGGAATCCGCCATCGCCGCGATCATGCGATCGGGCAGGATGCCGTTGGCGTGGACAGGAAGCGAAAACGACACGTTCTGGTCCCTGGGCGGTAGCCCCGATATCATCCAAACCCCTGAAATTAGGCTATTTACGGCCTTATCCGATGGCCGCCTTGACGGAAAGGGCGCGAACGAATATCAGGTCCACTTATCCCGTGGTGATTTGAGCCGGCCGGCTTGCAGCCACGTTAAATAAATCGCTAAACAGGCCGGGGACAGTGTGATCCCGGCCCGTGGAAATTTTTCCAGGCCGGTTTTTTTGTGACCATTTCGATGGTCGCGCAGGAGGTCACATGTCTGAGGTCAAGTCCGCTGCCCGCTATCGTCCCGAAACCCGGCTGGTGCATTCCGGCACGCTGCGCTCGCAATTCGGCGAAACGTCGGAAGCGCTGTTTCTGACCCAGGGGTTCGTCTACGACAGCGCCGAGCAATGCGAAGCGCGCTTCAAGGGCGAAGACCCCGGTTATCTCTATTCGCGCTTTTCCAACCCGACGGTCGGGATGTTCGAGCGCCGCATGATCGAGCTCGAAGGCGCGGAAGCCGCGCGCGCCACCGCCACCGGCATGGCCGCCGTGACCACCGCCGTGCTGGCGCCGCTGAAGGCCGGCGACCATGTGGTGGCGGCGAAAGCGCTGTTCGGCTCCTGCCGCTACGTGGTGGAAGACCTGCTGCCGCGCTACGGCATTTCTTCCACGCTGGTCGACGGCCTCGATCTCGACCAGTGGAAGAAGGCGATGCGGCCGAACACCAAATCGTGCTTCCTGGAAAGCCCGACCAATCCGACGCTCGACGTGCTCGACATTTCCGCCATCGCCGAGATCACGCACAAGGGCGGCGCGCGGCTGATCGTGGACAATGTGTTCGCCACGCCGATCTGGCAGAGCCCGCTGTCGCTCGGCGCCGACGTCGTGGTCTATTCCGCGACAAAACACATCGACGGCCAGGGCCGCTGTCTCGGCGGCGTGATCCTGTCGTCGGAGGCGTTCATCGCCGAGCACATCCACAATTTCATGCGCCAGACCGGCCCGTCGATGTCGCCGTTCAATGCCTGGGTGCTGCTGAAGGGCCTGGAGACGCTCGGCGTGCGCGTGCGCGCGCAGACCGAGACGGCGGGCAAGCTGGCCGACGTACTGGCGAAGCACCCGAAGATTTCCCGGCTGATCTATCCCGGCCGTGCCGATCATCCGCAGGCGGCGGTGGTGAAGAAGCAGATGGGCGCGGGCTCGACGCTGATCGGCTTCGAGGTGAAGGGCGGCAAGGCCGGCGCGTTCCGCTGCCTCAATGCGCTGAAGCTGTCGCGCATCTCCAACAATCTCGGCGACGCCAAGAGCCTGGTCACGCATCCCGCCACCACCACGCACCAGCGGCTGACGCCGGAAGCGCGCGCCGAGCTCGGCATCAGCGAAGGCTTCATCCGCTATTCGGCGGGACTGGAGCATGTCGACGACCTGATCGATGATTTTGCGCAGGCGCTGGACAAGGTGTGAGAAGGAGTGAATGGCGAGTGGTCATTGAACGTGATCTAATTCGCCATTCGCTATTCCATGGCCTCCGGTCACAGCAGAGAACATTGTCTCGATGCGCTTTCCTGAATTCGTAGGGCATTCCGTGGTTCTCGCCAGCCTGCTCGCCGTCGGCTGGGGGTGCTCTGAGGCCCACGCCCAAGGCAGCATCGGGGGGACGATCGGCAAGACAGAAAAATCGATGTCGGGCACGGAGAGCCCGGAGCCGCCGGGTTCCGGAGGCAAGCCCGGTTCTGCCGCCCGACGAGCACCGCCGCGCGGAGGCGGCGCCAGCGTCTCTGCATTCGACGGCACATGGACCTTTGTCGCGACCGGCTGCGGTGCAGGCATGAAGCAGGGCGTCATTTCGGGAGGAAAAATCAGCATCGGGGACGGCGGCGGGCAGGTTAGCGCCAATGGCGCGATGCGCTGCTCCTTCACCACCATGAGCGGTGTCACCCAGGTCGCGGTCGGACGGCTCTCTGGCGTGACCGGCGCCGGCACCTACTCCCGTCCCAACGGTTGCTCCGGCCACTGGACTGCAAGGAAGCAATAGGCTCCCGCTCTATCGCCTGCAGCCACAGTTTCGGGAAGATCACATCGGCCGATAGGTCCGCACGTCGGACGGCACGGCGACGCCGAGCTTGATCTGGCCGACCGATTTGATGATGTCGTCGCCCAAGAGCTGCGCGAAGCAGGCGTAGCCCCAGTCGCTCATGTGCAGGCCGTCGGGAATGATGAATTCCTCCACCGGGATCGCCTGCCTCTCGTGCCAGTCGCGCATCACCTCGAAGCGCGGGAAGACGCCGATCTTGCGCAGCTCGGCGACCCTGCCGAGCAGCTTCATCATCCTGCTGTTGCCTTCGGACTTGGCGTTGACGGCCGGCGAATATTGCGAATCAACCAGCACGACGTCGCTGCCGGCCGCCTGGATGCGCGCCACGCCGTCTTCGACGAGCTTGGCCGTCTCCGCCTGATCGAGGTTGCGCAGCACGGCGTTGGTGCCGACCTGCCAGATCACGAGATCGGGCTTCATGTCGATCACCTCGGTCTGCAACCGACGCATCATTTCGGGCGCGTCCTCGCCGCCCTTGCCGCGATTGAGCACGGCAATGTCGGCGGTCGGATAAGCGCGCTTGAGCTGCGCGGCCAGGCGATTGGGATAGTTGAACTCCGGCGAGCTCGAACCGTACCCTTGGGTCGAGGACGAACCGAAGGCGATGATCGTGACCGGCTGGCCGGCGATCAGCCTGCCCGCGACATGCGGCAGCGATCCCAGCGACTTGTAGCCGCCCTTCGGCGGCAGGCACGGCACGCGCGCAAACATGTCCTTGACCTTGTCGACGGCGCGCGCCGCGATGCCCTTCTGCGCAGGATTGTTCTGGACCGCGGCGCTGCCGCCCGGGGCGGCCGCCGGCGCCTCGGATCTGGCCGCCTCTGATTTGGGCGCTTCCGCCCTGGCGTCGCCCAAGGCGGCCTGCGCCGACTGCGCCTGCGCCGTGACCGGCGCGAGCCACGCGCCTGCGGCAAGCGCGGCCGCGGTCAGCACGGTCTTGGCGCAAAAACGGCAGTGAGAACTCATTAACGCTGGCCCCTAATTCTGCTGCGCGTGGTCCAGATGGGCGGCGTCGATGACGAATTTCGACAGCGCGCGCCCGATGCAGGCATGAACCCGTTTGGCGAGCTCGGCGCCGTGGGTGGAGCTGAACAAATCGAAATCACCTGAATCATTCCAGTGACGCATGATGGCAAAGCGATCGAACAGGGGGATGTCGTGCTGCTGCGCCACGACGCGCATGGTGTCGAGATAGGGCGGCACGGACGTCATCGTCTCGGTCCGCGGACTATATTGCAGGTTCACCAGGACCACATCGACGCCCGCCTTTTGCAACGCAGTAATCCCCTCGTCGACGGCGCTGCGGAAATCATCGGGATCGACCCCCCGGATAGCATCCACCGTGCCGGTCTGCCAGATGACCAAGGTAGGGTTTTTTGTTTCCACGAGCTTAACGAAGGTGGCGGCACTTTCCTCGGCGGTCTTGCCGATCTGTATTTCTACGGAGAGGTTGATGTTCAGCTGGGCGAGCTTTTCCTTCAGCATCGCCAGCAGTTTTGCCGGATAGGCGCTGCCGTCCTGCGAGACGATGGTGGAAGAGCGGCTGCCCACCACCAGGACGTTCAGCGGCTTGCCGCTTTTGACGGCTGCGGCGACCCTGCCGAGCGTGCTGTCGCTGTTGAGCAGATAGGCGGGGACTTCGCAGGCAGGCGGCGCCTCCTCGGCGCGCGCCAGCGGCGCAGCGGCCAGAAGGCCGCCGAGCAGGATCAGGCCCAGGATGGCTGCCTTCATAGGCTTCCTCCCGCCATGTCGGCGTTGCCGATGCCCTTTTTCGCGTCTTTGTCGGCCGAACGCTTGTACCACGAGATCACCCACGCCATGCCGGACATGATCAGGATGCCCGCCAAGCTAACCAGGAAGTGCATGATGGGGCTATTGCCGGAAACTTCGGTAAGCACGAAGTGACCGGCAAAGGCCAGGAACACGCCGAGGCAGAATATCTCAAGGGAATGCTGGCCGCAGAGGATCAATGGTCGCAGCCAGGCCGATTTCAGCGGCGGCCAGTCTTTCGGCAGGAGACGGACCGTGATCGCCGCCAGCGCCAGGAAGTGGGCAAAGCGCAGCACGTCCAGGTCGGTCTTGCTGATCGGATACATCCACTTCTCGAGCCATCTCGGCATCAGGAAGCCGAGCTGCGGGAAATGCCAGGTCAACGTGACGAAGAAGGCGAACACGAGATAGGCGGCGCAGATCCACAGCGTCAGGCGCGAAGACATCACCCGCGACATCCGATTCGCGCCGCCGAGGGCACACCAGGCGCCGAACACGAACAGCAGCTGCCAGGACATGGGATTGAAGAACCACGCGCCGTTCGGATAGGCAGAGAGATAAAGGTCGAAATGCCAGGTCACGGCATAGAGCACGGCCGAAAGCAGCAGCGTGACGTCAGCGCGCCACTTCATCAGCCACAGGATCAGCGGCAGGAACAGCATCAACACGATGTAGAGCGGCAGTACGTCCATGTTGACGGGACGGAAGCGCAGGATCAGCGCCTGGATGATGGTGACATCCGGCTGCTTGAGGAAATCCATGATGCCCATTTCTTCGGTGTAGAGCGGGTTTTCGAAGCGGGCGGCGACATAGGAGACTTCCGCAAGGAAGATGGTGAACAGGAAGACGTGCGCGACGTAGATCTGCCAGACCCGGCGCATGATGCGGGCGCTGGCGATGACGAAGCCGGATTGCAGCATCGCGCGGCCATAGACGAAGGCCGCGGTGTAGCCGGAGATGAAGATGAAGATCTCGGTCGCGTCGGAGAAGCCGTAGTTGCGGATGGTGAGCCAGGCCAGAATGTTGTTGGGCAGATGGTCGAGGAAGATCAGCCACAGCGCGAGCCCGCGAAACAGGTCGAGCCGCAACTCGCGCTCGCTCACCGCCGGCAGCGTGATGGCCGGCGCGGCGGCGGCGGTCTTGGTGCGCGGGGCACCCGCAATGGGTTCGGCAACGGACGTCATCGGGCACCGTCTCCAACAGCGGAATCAACGCGATTGCACGGCCCGAAGGATAATACCGGCCCGGCGTTTGCAGGCAAATAGGCATGCCCGCGGCGTTGTGCGCCTTGGCGTGGAACTTTGTTGAAACCGCGACAGATCATGCTCCTGGCAGGATTGTTACCGCCGCGCGAGCGTTGTTCCGCCCGGCGGTTTGGATATGATGACCTCACACAATTGGAAGATCGCCCAGGATGTACCGCGCCGTCACCCGCCAGATCGAAGTCACGGTCGAGCCGGCCTTCATGCCGGAGCGCTCGGTGCCGGACAAGGGCCAGTTCTTCTGGTCCTACACCATCGCCATCGTCAATACCGGCGAGGAGACCGTGCAGCTCAAGACCCGCCACTGGATCATCACCGACGCGACGGGGAAGAAGCAGGAAGTGCGCGGCCCCGGCGTGGTCGGCGAACAGCCCGTGCTCGCACCGGGCGAGCGTTTCGAATACACCAGCGGCGTGCCGCTGCCGACCTCCTCGGGCTTCATGACCGGGCGCTACCAGATGGTCAGCGAGAGCGGCGAGCAGTTCGAGATCGACGTGCCGACCTTCTCGCTGGACAGCCCGAGCGCGAAGCGGGTGTTGAACTGACGAGGTGGATGCGGGATCGCGCTGATGCACAGGACGATCCTCGCTGCGACCGCCGTCCTCTTGACCGCATCCGTCCTGTGCGCTGACCGCGCCGCCGCGCTGGTCGGCGCCGATCTCGCCGACCGCACCATTCAGCGCTACACGGTCGCCATCGGCAACCCGAAGGGGCGGTGCACCGGCGTCGTGCTGGCGCAGAACATCGTACTGACGGCGGCGCACTGCATCGTGCCCGGCGAGAAGGTTTGGGTCGGCGATCACGCCGGCAGCGGATCGCAGACCATCCCGTCGCGGCTCAGCGCGGTCGACGAGATCGTTCCGCATCCGCTGTACAGCCGCAGGGACACCGGCTCGCCCGATCTCGCCATGCTCAGGCTGGCAACGCCGCTTCCCGACCGCTTCCTCCCGGCGACGCTGAGCTCGCGGCACCTTGCCGAAGGCGACAATCTGATCGCGGCCGGTTACGGCAAGGCTTCGGCCGAGGAAACCCGGTCGCCACTGGTGCTGCGCATGGTGTTGCTGCGCGTCACCAACGCCTTCAGGGGCTGGGCGATCCTGACCAGCGTCAGCGAGGATCGCGCCGGCGGGGCACCCGGCGATTCCGGCGGGCCGCTGTTTTCCTATCGCGGCATGCATTCGCTGGTGGGGCTGATCGTCAGCATCTCCGACAAGCGGACGAGAGCCGTCGCACTCGCTGCGCATTACAGCTGGATCAAGGAGACGCAGGCGAAGCTGAGCGGGCGGTAGTCGTGACAAATGAGCGGGCAGGACTACGTCCCCTCCTCCACGCCCGCCTCGTGCGGGGTGAATTCGTAGACCGAGCTGCAGAACTCGCAGGTGACGACGACCTTGTCGTCCTTGACCATGTCGGCGCGGTCTTTCGGCGCAAAACTCTTCAGCATCGCGGCGACCGCATCGCGCGAGCAGGAGCATTGCGCGCGCAGCGGCTGCGGCGTGAAGACGCGGACGCCGCGCTCGTGGAAGAGACGATAGAGCAGCCGCTCGCCGGACAGGCTGGGGTCGATCAGCTCGACATCCTCGACGGTGCCGATCAGCGACTGGCCCTCGACCCAGGCGTCGTCCTCGGCGACGACATGATGCACGACGCCCTCCGGCGCGTCGCCGGGATGCAGATCGGCCTGGCGGGCGCGCTCGGGCGCCTTGGGCAAAAACTGCAGCAGCATGCCACCGGCGCGCCAGCGGTGCTTGGGCCCGTCGCCGCCGCGCCATTCCTCGCCGACGGCGAGGCGCACGCGGGTCGGGATCTGCTCGGAGCGCAGGAAGTATTCGTGGGCGGCGTCTTCGAGACTGCCGCCATGGAGCGCGACCAGGCCCTGGTAGCGGCTCATGTCCGCGCCTTGGTCGATGGTCATGGCGAGATGCCCCTTGCCGAGCAACTCACCGGAGCTTTGGCCTTCCTTCAATTGCCTGGCGTCAAAGCGGGCATAGGCGCGCAGGCGGTCGGGCGACTTGAAGTCGACCACCAGGAACGAGACCGGGCCGTCGGTGCGGGTCTGCAGGATGAAGCGGCCCTCGAATTTCAGGGAGGTGCCGAGCAAGGTCGTCAGCACGATGGCCTCGCCGAGCAGCTTGCCGACCGGCGCGGGGTAATCGTGCTTGGTCAGGATGTCGTCGAGTGCGGGGCCCAGGCGAGTCAGGCGGCCGCGCAGGTCGAGCGCTGCGACCTCGAAGGGCAATACGGTGTCATCGACGGGAACCGCGGAGGGCGCGCGGACCGGCGCCTCGGGTGCGTTTTTCGTTTCTGATGATTGGGAAACCATTGCGTTCTATCTGGGGTCTGAAGTCGCGAAACGAAAGGGGTTCACTCGATGTCGTCCCTGCGGAAGCAGGGACCCATAACCACTGGCCCAAATTGTGTGCACCCCGTGTCTACCACGTCGCCAATCCGGTAGATCACGCGGTATGGGTCCCGGGTCGCGCTCGCTACGCTCGCTTGCCCAGGACGACAGTTGTTGTTTACGCCACCGCGTCGAAACACCAGGCCAGAATGCCCTTTTGCGCATGCAGGCGGTTCTCGGCCTCGTCGAACACCACCGATTGCGGACCGTCGATCACCTCGTCAGTGACCTCCTCGCCGCGATGGGCGGGCAGGCAATGCATGAAGATCGCATCGGGCTTGGCCAGCGACATCAGCTTGCTGTTGACCTGGTAGGGCCGCAGCACGTTGTGACGGTGCTCGCCTTCCTTGTCGCCCATCGACACCCAGGTGTCGGTGACGACGCAATCGGCGCCGCGCACGGCGGCCTCCGGGTCGGTGCCGAGCATGATCGGCGCTTGAGTCGCCTTGATCCAGTCGCGCAGCGGCTTCTTGGGCGCGAGCTCGGGCGGGGTCGCGACATTGAGCTGGAACTTGAAGCGCTCGGCGGCGTGCGCCCAGGACGCCAGCACGTTGTTGTCGTCGCCGGTCCACGCCACGGTCTTGCCCTCGATCGGGCCGCGATGCTCCTCGAGGGTCATCAGATCCGCCATCACCTGGCAGGGATGCGAGCGCCGGGTCAGGCCGTTGATGACGGGCACGGTGGCATACTGCGCGAGCTCGAGCAGCGCCTCGTGGTTGAGGATGCGGATCATGATGGCGTCGACATAGCGCGACAGAACGCGCGCGGTGTCGGCGATGGTCTCGCCGCGGCCGAGCTGCATCTCCGCGCCGGTCAGCATGATGGATTCGCCGCCGAGCTGGCGCATGCCGACGTCGAAGGAGACACGGGTGCGGGTCGAGGGACGCTCGAAGATCATGGCGAGCGTCTTGCCTTCCAGCGGCTTCTTGCCCTTCTCGTGCGCCTTGAGCCTCGCCTTCATGGCAAGGCTGGCGTCCATGATGTTGCGCAATTCCCCTGTCGGCATCTCGTTGATGTCGAGGAAGTGTCGTGGCGAACTGCTCATCAACCCGCCGCCTTCTTCTTTTCCGTTGCCGACAGCACGGCACAGGCACGCTCCAGGCAACCGATGGAGTGATCGATCTCGGCCTCGTTGACGATCAACGGCGCGAGGAAACGCACCACATTGTCGCCGGCGCCGACCGTGAGCAGCTTCTGGTCGCGCAGCGCGTTGACCAGGTCGCCCGACGGCACCACGGCCTTGACGCCGACCAGCAGCCCCTCGCCGCGCACTTCCGACAGCACCGTCGGATAGCGGTCGACGACGGAGGCGAGCTTCTGCTTGAGCAGCAGCGACATTTTCTGCACGTGGTCGAAGAAGCCGGGCTTCAGCATGACGTCGAGCACGGCGTTAGCCGCCGCGATCGCCAGCGGATTGCCGCCGAAGGTCGAGCCGTGCGAGCCCGGCGTCATGCCGCTGGCCGCTTCGGCGGTGGCAAGGCACGCGCCGATCGGGAAACCGCCGCCGAGTGCCTTCGCCAGCGACATGACATCTGGGGTGACGCCGAGACGCCTGTAGGCGAAGAGATCGCCGGTGCGGCCCATGCCGGTCTGCACCTCGTCGAAGGCGAGCAGCAGGCCATGCTTGTCGCAGAGCTCGCGCAACGCCTTGAAGAAAGAATTCGGCGCGGTTCGCACGCCACCCTCGCCCTGCACGGGCTCGATCAGGATGCCGGCGGTCTGCGGGCCGATCGCCTTCTTCACGGCTTCGAGATCGCCATGCGGCACCTGGTCGAAACCGTCCATCGGCGGGCCGAACCCTTCGAGATATTTGGCCGAACCGGTGGCGGCGAGCGTCGCCAGCGTGCGGCCGTGGAAGGCGCCCTCGAAGGTGATCATGCGATAGCGCTCGGGATGGCCTTTCGAGGCGTGCCAGCGCCGCACCACCTTGATGACGCATTCCATCGCCTCGGCGCCGGAATTGCAGAAGAACACGTAGTCGGCAAAGCTCTGCTCGCACAGCCGCGCGGCGAGCTTGTCGCCGTCCGGGCTCTTGAACAGGTTCGACATGTGCCAGAGCTTCGTCGCCTGCTCCTGCAGCGCCTTGACCAGGTGCGGATGGCAGTGGCCCAGCGCATTGACAGCGACGCCCGAGGTGAAATCGAGGTAGCGCTCGCCATTGGTGGCGAAGAGCCAGGCGCCCTCACCGCGCTCGAAGCCGAGATCGACCCTAGCGAAGACGGGGAGCAGATGCGACGTGGCGCTGTTGGTCATGGCTGTCGACTTTGGCTGTTCAAGAGCAGGTTTGAGGCCGGCCGCGCGGTGCGTGCATTGGCGCAGGTCGCATCGGCAGAGCCGGCGGAAAACGAAACGTGCCGCCTTTGCAGGCGGCACGCAGGAACTATCTTAGGGGCGGGGCGATGGCTGTCAACACGCCAAAAAGGCTCTGAGTGCACTGCAAAAAGCCCCGCACCCGTACGATTCCGGTAGCCGGTGCATACGAGACGGAACATGTGGAAGCGCGGCGACCGACTCTTGCGCCGGAGTCACGGCATATTGTAGCGTTTCCTCCGTCGGGTACGACATCTCGTGCGGCAACTCTGATCCCTAGTACCTTTTGCGGCGTAAACGTTCGGGCGCGGTTCACACCTGTCCGGCGAGGGTGAGGGGATTCTGCCCGCAGGGATTTCCGGGATTTGGCATCGCCAGCGCCGCTCCAGAACGGCCGGTGTGAGGCGAAAGGAAGAACATGATGACGGTTTTGACCTGGTCCGATGAGCGCGTCGAGCAGCTGAAGAAGCTCTGGGAATCCGGGCTTTCGGCCAGCCAGATCGCAGCCGAGCTCGGCAACGTGACCCGCAATGCCGTGATCGGCAAGGTCCACCGTCTCGGCCTCTCCGGCCGCGCCAAGGCCCCCTCCACGGCAGCACCCCGGCCGCGGAAAGCCCGCCCCACGCAGATGGTGCGGGTGTCGCGCCCGATGTCGCGCGGCAACACCGCGCTGGCCCAGGCCTTCGAGGTCGAGGTGGAAGCCGATCCGGTCGCCTATGACAATGTGGTGCCGATGAGCCAGCGGCTGTCGCTGCTGGAACTGAACGAAGCCACCTGCCACTGGCCGGTGGGCGATCCCTCCAGCCCGGAATTCTTCTTCTGCGGCGGCAAGGCGCTCGCCGGCCTGCCCTATTGCGCGCACCATTCGCGCGTCGCCTACCAGCCCGCCGCCGACCGCCGCCGCCAGCCGCCGAAGCCGCCGGGGCGCTGAGCGCTACCACGCATTCGGTGTCGCCCCGGCGAAGGCCGGGGCCCATAACCACGAATGCGCGTGATTATGCCGGGCTGGAGCTCCAGCCTGTTTCAACGATTGACATCGGTGGCTATGGGTCCCGGCTTTCGCCGGGACGACAACTCAAGTCTGCGGCTCCGCCTTCGCAAAACGGTCGTCCAGCGCGTAGCCGGCGCCGCGGACGGTGCGGATGGGGTCCTGCTCGCGGCCGGGATTGAGCAGCTTGCGCAGGCGGCCGATATGGACGTCGACGGTGCGCTCGTCGATATAGATGTCGCGGCCCCAGACGCTGTCGAGCAATTGCTCGCGGCTGAAGACGCGGCCGGGATGCTCGAGGAAGAATTCGAGCAGGCGGTATTCGGTCGGGCCGAGATCGATCGGCCGCCCCGAGCGCGCCACGCGGCGCTTCTCGCGGTCGAGCTCGATGTCGCCATAGGTCAGGACGTTGGCGAGCCGCTCGGGACTGGCGCGCCGCAACAGGCCCTTCACCCGCGCCAGCAGCTCCGGCACCGAGAACGGCTTGACGATGTAGTCGTCGGCGCCGGTGGCGAGCCCCCGCACGCGCTCGCTCTCCTCGCCGCGCGCGGTCAGCATGATGATCGGCAACTGCTTGGTTTCCGGGCGCGCCCTCAGGCGCCGGCACAGCTCTATGCCGGACAGCCCCGGCAGCATCCAGTCGAGCACCACCAGATCGGGCACCCGTTCCTTCAGCCGCGTGTCGGCCTCGTCGCCGCGGGCGACGGTCTCGACCTCATATCCTTCGGCATCGAGGTTGTAACGCAGGAGCGTCGTCAGCGCTTCCTCGTCTTCCACCACCAGAATGCGTGCGCTCATGTGTGCAGTATATCCTGTTTTGTTCCTGATACGCGGTTAATCAGGCACTGTCGCCGCAAAGGTCGTCATGTCGCCCTTCGGGCGCTTGTCGACCATCTGCTGACCCTCGATCATGTAGAACACGGTCTCGGCGATGTTGGTCGCGTGGTCGCCGATCCGCTCGATATTCTTGGCGCAGAACATCAGATGGATGCAGAACGAGATGTTGCGCGGGTCTTCCATCATGTAGGTGAGCAGCTCGCGGAACAGCGAGGTGCAGATCGCGTCCACCTCCTCGTCACCCTTCCAGACAGCCATCGCCGCCGGCAAATCGTGCGAGGCGTAGGCGTCGAGCACCGACTTGACCTGGGACTGCACGAGGTCGGTCATGTGCTCCAGCCCGCGGATCAGCTTCAACGGCTGGAAATCGCTCTCGATCGCGGTGACGCGCTTGCCGATGTTCTTGGCGAGATCGCCGATCCGCTCGAGATCGATGGCAACGCGCATGGCGCTGACGATCTCGCGCAGATCCACCGCCATCGGCTGGCGGCGGGCGATGGTCAGCACCGCGCGCTCCTCGATGACATGCTGCAATTTGTCGATCTCGAGGTCGGTGGCGACCACCCGCCTGGACAGCGGGACGTCGCGGCGGACCAGCGCATCGACGGAATCGGTGATCATGCGCTCGGCAAGCCCGCCCATCTCGGCGACCAGCCGGGTCAGTTCCTGCAGGTCGCTGTCGAACGCTTTCGCGGTGTGTTCAGAAGCCATTGCTCAACTCCTCAGCCGAACCGGCCGGTGATGTAGTCCTGGGTGCGGCGGTCGCTCGGCGACGTGAATATCTTGTTGGTGTCATCGAACTCGATCAGTTCGCCCAGATACATGAAGGCGGTCTTGTCGGAAACGCGCGCGGCCTGCTGCATGTTATGGGTGACGATCGCGATCGTGTAGTCCTCGGCCAGCTCCTGGATCAGCTCCTCGATCTTGGCGGTCGAGATCGGATCGAGCGCCGAGCAAGGCTCGTCGAACAGGATGACTTCGGGGCGCACCGCAACGGTGCGGGCAATGCAGAGCCGCTGCTGCTGGCCGCCGGAGAGGCTGAGGCCCGAAGCATTGAGCTTGTCCTTGACCTCGTTCCACAGCGCGCCGCCGCGCAGCGCCTTCTCCACCCGGCCGTCCATCTCGGACTTGGAGATCTTCTCATAGAGGCGGATGCCGAAGGCGATGTTCTCGTAGATCGTCATCGGGAACGGCGTCGGCTTCTGGAACACCATGCCGACCCGGGCGCGCAGCAAATTGAGATCGAGCCTGGGGTCGAGGATGTTGGTGTTGTCCAGCATCAGCTGACCGGTGGCGCGCTGGCCGGGATAGAGGTCGTACATGCGGTTGAAGATGCGCAGCAGCGTGGACTTGCCGCAGCCGGACGGACCGATGAAGGCGGTGACGCGGTTGGTGCCGAGCGTCAGGTTGATGTCCTTCAGCGCATGATTCTCGCCGTAATAGAAGTTGAGGTTGCGCGC
This sequence comes from Bradyrhizobium sp., assembly GCF_016219575.1. Classification (GTDB taxonomy): domain Bacteria; phylum Pseudomonadota; class Alphaproteobacteria; order Rhizobiales; family Xanthobacteraceae; genus Bradyrhizobium. The sequence continues at coordinate 41,896 of NZ_JACRMG010000013.1, forward strand.
GGTCACCTTGGCCGGGGCCTCCGGCAGGTTCGCATGCGGCGGAAGGGAGGCGGCGCTACTCAGCGATACGGAAAGGTCGTTCATTTTGCGGTCCTTTCGGCGCCGAGGATGCGCGCGCCAATGTTCAGGGCTAGCACGGTCAGCGTGATCAGAAGCGCGCCGCTCCAGGCGAGCTGCTTCCAATAGGCGTACGGGCTCTGCACGAAGTTGTTGATGGTAACCGGCAGGTTCGCCATCGTCTTGGTCAGGTCGAGGCTGAAGAACTGGTTGGACAGCGCGGTGAACAGCAGCGGCGCGGTCTCGCCGGCGACGCGGGCGGTCGCCAGCAGCACGCCGGTGATGAGGCCGGCCCGTGCGGCGCGATAGGCGATCCGCTTGATCACCAGCGAGCGCGGCAGGCCCAGCGCCGACGCCGCCTCGCGCAGCGGATTGGGCACCAGCAGCAGCATGTCTTCCGTGGTGCGCACCACGACCGGGATGACGATCACGGCGAGCGCGAGACAGCCGGCGATCGCCGAGAAGCCGCGCATCGGCACCACGACGGCGCCATAGATGAACAGGCCGATGATGATCGAGGGCGCAGAGAGCAGGATGTCGTTGATGAAGCGGATCACCGAGGTGAGCTTGTCGTGCCTGCCGTATTCGGCGAGATAGGTGCCGGCAAACAGGCCGAGCGGCGCGCCGATTCCGACACCGATCACCGTCATGATGATCGAACCGACAATGGCGTTGAGCAGGCCGCCGTCGGTCGAGCCCGGCGGCGGCGTATTCTGGGTGAAGACCTGCAGGCTCAGGCCGGCGAGGCCGTTGTAGAACAAGGTGAACAGGATCAGCGCCAGCCAGGTGACGCCGAAGGCGGCCGCGCCGAGGCAAAGCAGGCGGATGATGATGTCGTTGCGGCGGCGTCTTGCATAGATCGGGTTCATCGCCTACTTCCCCGCCTTCAATTCAAGCCGCTGGAGCATCAGCCGCGCGCAGGCAAGCACGATGAACGTCAGAAAGAACAGCAGAAGGCCGAGCAGGATCAGGCCGGACTGATGCAACCCGTCGCTCTCGGCGAATTCGGAGGCGATGGCCGCGGAGATCGTGGTGCCCGGCGAGAAGATCGAGCCCGTGATGCGGAAGGCGTTGCCGATGATGAAGGTGACGGCCATGGTCTCGCCGAGCGCGCGGCCCAGCGCCAGCATGATGCCGCCGATAACGCCGACGCGGGTGTAGGGGATCACGACGTAGCGGACGACTTCCCAGGTGGTGCAGCCGACGCCGTAGGCGGCTTCCTTCAGCACCGGCGGCACGGTCTTGAACACGTCGACCGAGATCGCGGTGATGAAGGGCAGCACCATGATGGCGAGGATCAGCGATGCGTTGAACAGGCTGAGATAGGACGGCGGGCCGGCGAAAATGGTGCCGAGGATCGGCACGCCGTCGAACAGGCGGATCATGAACGGCTGAAAGCTGTCGGCCAGGAACGGGCCGAGCACGAAGAAGCCCCACATGCCGTAGATGATGGAGGGGATGCCGGCGAGCAGTTCCACCGCAATGCCGATCGGGCGGCGCGCCCATTGCGGGCACAGCTCGGTGAGGAAGATGGCGATGCCGATGCCGACGGGAATCGCGATCAGCATGGCGATGAATGAGGTGACCAGCGTGCCGTAGATCGGGCCGAGCGCGCCCAGCACGGGCGGATCGGCCGACGGCGCCCAGCGCTGCGTCCACAGGAACGACAGGCCGTATTCCCTGATCGCCGGCCAGGCGCCGACGATCAGCGAGATGATGATGCCGCCGAGAATGAGCAGGACCGAAATCGCGGAGGCGCGCGTAACCCAGTAGAAAGTCGTATCGCCGAGCTTGAACGCGCTGAGGGCCTTGGCGCGATCGTAGGGCCCGGCCGCATCCATCACGTCGCTCTGAACCGCCATTTCTGCCACGCCTGTCCCCTATGTATTCAACGCGACCCGCGCCGCCACGTTTTGAGGCGGTCTTCTTCGACGATTACCCGCGTCATTCCGGGATGGTCCGTGCGCCTTGGCGCTCGGCGCCAAGGCGGAGGACCAGACCCGGAATCTCGAGATTCCGGGCTCGCTCGTTTCACTCGCGCCCTCCGATGCGCCAATTGGCGCATCGCAAATGACCGGGCGCGCGCTCCGCCCGCCCGGTCAGCTCTTGATCTCGGCCGACCAGGTCTTCTCGATCTGCTTGACGACGGAGTCGGGCATCGGGATGTAGTCGAGCTCCTCGGCCATCTTGTCGCCCTTCTCGAAAGCCCACTTGAAGAACTTGATGGCTTCCTGCGAGGCCGCCTTATCGGTCGCATCCTTGTGCATCAGGATGAAGGTCGCGCCGGTGATCGGCCAGGACGCATCGCCGGGCTGGTCGGTCAGGATCACGTAGTAGTTCTTGGAGCCGGCCCAGTCGGCATTGGCCGCCGCGGCCTGGAACGCCCCGATGGTCGGCTGCACGGTCTTGCCGGCCTTGTTGACCAGCGCGCCGTAGGTCAGCTTGTTCTGCTTGGCGTAGGCGTACTCGACATAGCCGATCGAGTTCTTGGTCTGGCTGACGTTGCCGGCAACGCCTTCATTGCCCTTGGCGCCGACGCCGGTGGGCCACTCGACCGCGGTGCCCGAACCCGCCTTCGCCTTCCATTCGGCATTGGTCTTGGAGAGGAAGTCGGTCCAGATGAAGGTGGTGCCCGAACCGTCCGAACGGCGCACGACAGTGATGGCGTCGCCGGGCAGCTTCAGCTTCGGATTGAGCTTGGCAATCGCCGGATCGTCCCACTTCTTGATCTTGCCGAGATAGATGTCGCCCAGCAATTCGCCGGTGAACACCAGCTCGCCCGGCTTGATGCCGTCGAGATTGACGACCGGCACCAGCGCGCCCATCGCCTGCGGCCACTGGATCATGCCGTCCTTTTCGAGCTGCTCCGGCTTGAGCGGCATGTCGCTGGCGCCGAAGGTCACGGTCTTGGCCACGATCTGCTTGATGCCGGCACCCGAGCCGATCGACTGGTAGTTCAGGCCATTGCCGGTCTCCTTCTTGTAGGCGTCAGCCCACTTCGAATAGAGCGGGAACGGAAAGGTCGCGCCTGCACCGGTGATGTCGGCGGCAAAGGCCGAGGTCGACGCCGCCACCAGGCCGGCCGCGACGATGGTCTTGATGAAATTCATGGGGTGGTCTCCATCTGGGGAGCGAAGCGCCGATGCGCCCGAGTGCGCTCTCCCGCCGGTCCGTCTAGGAGCGGTCGGTAGAGCTTTTACGAAGGTTTGGTGACAGTTGGATGACAGTGCCAAGCACCTGAAATCGCTTAGATTTATTCAACTGACGCCGGCTTGGCCTGGGGAAAACAGGCGGCGAAGGCCGCCCCGCTCTTCGGGATGCTTTTCAAAGAACCCATAAAACCAGTTTTGTAGTTGTGTTTTCCGCGCCCCGAGGGTATGAAGGCCGATGGACCGAGAACTCGCCGCGCGCTGCCTCGCCGAATTGGGCAACCTGACCCGCCTGGACATCTATCGGCTTCTGGTGCGCGCCGGCCCCGGCGGGCTCAAGATCAGCGAAATTCAGAGCCGGCTCGAGCTGCCAGCATCGACACTGGCCTTTCATCTGCGGGGATTGGTCAGCGCAGGGCTCGTCGCACAGCAAAGGGTCGGGCGCGAAGTGATCTGCCGCGCCCAGTACCATCGCATGGACTCGATCATCGGGTTCTTGCGGGAGCATTGTTGCGAAGGATTTTCGGACGATCTGCCGGCAGAGGCCGGACGTCGTGCAAGCTGACCTGCAGCAGCCGGTCCGCCCGAAGCCCGCCATCCACTATGGCTGGATCGTACTGGGGGCCGGCGCATTCGGCTCCTTCATGACCCTGCCCGGCCAGACGGCGGGCGTTTCCGTCTTCTTCGATCCGATCACCACCGAGCTCGGCATCTCGCGCACGACGGCCGCGACCGCCTATGCAGCCGGCACGCTAGCCGGAATTCTGCCGGCGCCGGCGATCGGCCGCTGGATCGACCGGCATGGACCGCGCTCCACCGGTGCCATCATCGCCGCTGCGCTTGCGCTCGCCTGCGTGTTCATGGCGAGCGTTCAGTCGGCACTGACGCTGCTGATCGGATTTGCGCTGTTGCGCGGCGCAGCGATCGGCGGCCTCAGCCTCGTGAGCCAGCAGGTTGTCAATCTGTGGTTTGTGCGACGGCGCGGGATTGCGGCCGCTGCGGCCAGCCTCGGGCTCGCGGCCGGCTCGATTGTCTTTCCGCAGTTGATCGACGCACTCATTTCACTGTTCGGCTGGCGAGGCGCCTATCTTGTGCTGGCCGGACTCCTCGCCCTGACCATTCTGCCGGTCGCGGCGCTGCTGTTCCGGGACCGTCCGGAGAAATTTGGCCTCAGCACGGACGCCGGGCTTCCGCTGGCTGCGCAACACTTTGAGCCGGAGCCGTCGTTTTCACGAGAGCAAGCGCTGCGCACCGGCGTGTTCTGGCTGCTCTGTGCGGCCGGCTTCCTGACCAATGCCGTCGGCACGGCCCTGTTGCTAAATCACTTCTCGATCATGCGGACCGCCGGCGTCGCGCATGCGGATTCGCTGATGCTGCTGGCGCTCGCCGGCGGCGTTCAGGCTGCTGCCACGCTTGGCACCGGATTTCTGGTGGATCGTCATGAGCCGCGACGCCTGGTTCCGCTTGCCATGGGCTTGCTTGCGCTCGCCACGGCCTTACCCGCGTTCGGCAGCGGCGTTGCCGCAAGCTGGCTCTATGCGTTGAGCCTCGGCGGCGCATACGGCTCGCAGCAAGCGATCAACGCCGCCGGCTTCGCCCAGTATTTCGGGCGCGATCATCTTGGTGCAATCCGGGGAACGTCATTCGTCTTCGGCATCGCGGGCGCGGCGCTGGGGCCTCTCCCCTTCGCAGCCAGCATCGACCTGACGGAAAGTTACGCGATGGTTCTGACGGTCAGTTGCGGGCTTTCCCTGCTATGCGGCGCGGCAGCCTTCGTCATCAAATGCCCGCCGGCCCCGGCGATCGCGCCGGCATCGGCGGAGCGAACACCATGATGATCCACGCATTGTTGTGGCATCCGCTCGTGCAGCGAAGCTAGAAAATCGAACGCGAGGCTACTCCGCCGCGATGCCGACCGGCTGTCGCAACTCGGCCAATGCCTGACGGAGAATCTGGAATGCGGACCACAGGAACAATCCGGCCATCAGGCCGGCGACGATCAGGTCGGGCCATTTCGATGAAGTGAGCCATACGGCTGCGGCGGCGACCATCACCGCGACATTGCCGATGGCATCATTCCGCGAGCACAGCCAAACGGAGCGTATGTTGGAATCGCCATCCCTGTATTTCATCAGGAGAAGTACGCTCGTAAGGTTCGCGGCAAGGGCGAGGAAACCGATCGCGCCCATCAGTTCGGCACGGGGAATGCCAAGAACGACAACGTGGTACGCTGTCGATCCGAACACCCACAATCCCATCAGGAAGAGGGTGAAGCCCTTGAAGAGCGCAGCCCTGGCCCGGGTCGCCGCCGCTGCGCCGATCGCAGCCAGCGTGTTCCCGTAGGTGAGGGCATCGCCCAGGAAATCCAAAGCGTCCGCCTGCAGCGCATTCGATCCGGCCAGATGACCCCCGGCCGTCTCCAGCACGAACATGCCCGCGTTGATCGCGATGACGGCCCACAGCCGCCGCTTGTAGTCCGGGGAAAGGCCCTCGAACTTGACCTCGCTGCCGCAACAGCCGCCGCAACTCGCCATGCCGACCTCCCCCGCGGATATATGGGCCGGATCGATGTGTTACACAATCACATGGGGCAGCCGTCGCTGTCCGGCGCTGGCTGAAGCGGCCAGGCGAGATACATGGGACCGTGAATTAGTCCGTCGTCGGCGGCCTGAGCTGGGGAAAACAGGCGGTGAAGGTCGCCCCGCTTTTCGGCACGCTCTCGATCAGGAGCCGGCCGCGATGGCGGGCCAGAATGTGCTTGACCAGCGACAGCCCGAGCCCCGTGCCGCCCTGGGCGCGGCTGTCGCCGACATCGACCCGGTAGAACCGCTCGGTGAGGCGCGGCAGGTGTTCCGGTGCGATGCCAGGGCCGAAATCCCGCACCATCACCCGGTATTCCGGCGCGCCGTCGATGCCAGCGGCGTTGGTGAGCAAGACGACGATCCTGCCGCCGGAGGCGCCGTATTTCAGCGCGTTCTCGATCAGGTTCTCGAACAGCCGCAGCAATTCCTCGCGGTCGCCGGCGATGGTGACGGGCGGATCCGGCAGATCGACCTCGATCTCGACCTGGCGTTCGCGCGCCAGCGGCTCGAGCCCGTCGACGACCTGGCGGATGATCGGCACGAGATCGACCAGCGCGTCGGGGCGGACATGCGCCGACAATTCGACCCGCGACAGCGACAGGAGATCGTCGATCAGCCGCGCCATGCGCTTGGCCTGCGCCTGCATGATGGAAAGAAAGCGCTCGCGCGCCTTGGCATCGTCCCTGGCCGGACCCTGCAGCGTGTCGATGAAGCCGGAGAGCGCGGCCAGCGGCGTGCGCAATTCATGGCTGGCATTGGCGACGAAATCGGCGCGCATCTCCTCGACCCGGCGCAGCGGCGTGAGATCGTGGAAGGTCATGAGCATGCACTTGTCGGCGCCGCCGAATCGCGTGGGCACCGGCACCGGCGTGATGACGAGTTCCATCCAGCGGTCGACCGGCACCTGGTCGAGATAGGTGGCGCGGCGCGTCTGCGTGGTGGCAATGGCCTCGCGCAGCGCCGTGATGATCTCGGGCGAGCGCAGCGCGAATTGGGCGAGCTCGTTCTTGCGCAGCGCCGGCGCGAGCTGGCTTGCGGCGGCATTGAGGTGGATGACGCGGCCGGCGCGGTCGAGCAGCACGGCGGGATCGGGCATGCCGGCGACGATGGCATTGACGGCGGCGGCCTCGACCGGATCCTCGGTGCGGACATCGTCGCGCGAGGCGGCGGCGTCATGCAGGCGCCACGGCACCAGCGCGGCGGCGGCGATCAGGACGAATACGGCGGCGGCATGCAGCACGGGCAGATGGCCGAGCGTCATCAGCACGGTCAGCCCGAGGCCGGCGGCAAGCAGGATGATGGCCGCATGGCGCAGCCGGTCCGGCCACGGCGAGAAGATGGAAGAAGGGGTCTCGTCTATCGCCATCGCCGCTTCACTGGAAAACACCCTCCGTCCTGGATCAGGCGCCGCCGTCTCCGCGCTCGCGGACATAGACGGCCTCGCGCCTCGGTTCGACCCGCGTCTGGGCCTCGGCTATGGCGGCGAGCCTTTGCAGCCGCTTCGATCGTGCACCGAGGATAACTTCGCGAAGCGTCAGCAAGATTACAGATATGACGAAGGGCGCAATATAATAGAGCATGCGAAACAGCAGCATGCCGGCGAGCAACTCCTCGCGGTCCATCTGCCAGAGCCCGACCAGCATGGCGGCGTCGAACACGCCGAGTCCGCCCGGCGAATGGCTGGCAAAGCCGAGCAGCGTCGCCGAGACGAAGATCACGGCCACCGTGACGAAGCCGACATTGGGCTCATCCGGCGTCAGCACATACATGGCAAGCGCACAGAAGCCGAGATCGACGATGCCGATGCAGATCTGGAGCAGCGTCAGCGGGCCGCCCGGCAGGGTCACTGTCCAGGGGCCGCGGCCGACCACGCGGGGTTTCGTCCAGACCCAGGCCACATAGCTGGCCAACCCGATGATGGCGATGAAGGCGACGGTGCGATTGAGCCAGACCGGAAGCTGGTCGATATTGGCGGCGGCCTCCGGATGCCAGGCGATGCCCATCCCGAGCACCGCGGCATTGCCGAGCCAGAAGGTGAGGCCTGCCAGGAAGCAGACCTTTGCGACGTCGATCGCGTTCAGCCCCCAGGCGGAATAGATGCGGTAGCGCACCGCGCCGCCGGTGAAGACGCTGGCGCCGACATTGTGCCCGATCGAGTAGGAGGTGAAGCCCGCCATCGCATTGACGCGGTAGGGCACGTCGGTGCGGCCGATCGCGCGCACGGCGAACCAGTCGTAAAAGGTCAGGGTGAAGTAGCCGGCGGCGACGAACAGCGCCGCGAGCGCAATCTGGCGCGGCTCGGTGCCCTTGATGGCGTCGATGACTTCGGCGACGTCGATGCCGCGAAGCATGTGATAAAGCACATAGCAAGCAGTGCCGATAACGGCGATGCTGATCACCACACCCATCTTGTGCAGGATTTGCTTGTGGCGCAGGAACGCGATGAACCTGCGGATGGCTTCCAGCATCTAGACCTCGAATATCGATGCGACGGCAGTGACCGCCAGCGAACTTCGCCGCCGCCCTCGCCCGCGCTTGCTCCCCTTTGGCCTCTGGTAGCGCGTTTCGGGGCGAAACGGAATTCACCAGACGGAGAATAACACGCGATTCTTCAACATATTAGGCACCGTCCATGACAGCAGATGCACGGAATTGCTGCATTCTGGCCTCTCCTTTCGAAAACGTTAAGGCCTTGACGGCCGCGCGAGGCGGCCCGCAGTCCGGCAGCCTCCCGATCAGGCCGGCGGGGCGGTACGGGCGACCACCCGGGCGCGCAGCCACGACCCGACGACGCAGCCGGCGAGATAGAGGCCGAACATGACAAGGCCAAGATCGAGCCAGTAGCCGGGACGGCCGGGGACGACCTGGCTCACTGCAAGCGCCAGCAGCACGCCCACCAGCGCCCAGAGCGCGCGTCCCCACGCGCCCGTGACGCCCTCGCCGCGCTGGACCACGGATATCCAGCCCATGGCCAAGCCCAGCAGCAGCGATGCCAGCAGCCAGCCCCAGAAGAATTGCGCGACATAGGCCATGATCATTTCACCACGAAATCGATGCGCCGGTTCTGCGCCTTGCCCTCTTCGGTATCGTTGCCGGCCATCGGCTGGGCGCTGCCATAGCCGACCGCGGTGAAGCGGTTGGCCGGCAGGCCGCCGCGCACCAGATAATCCGCCACCGCCTGCGCGCGCCGCTCGGACAGCGACTGATTGGCATTTGCATCGCCGTCGGCGTCGGTATGCCCGGCAATCTCGATGTTGGCGGTGGGACAGCGCAGCGCCGTCTCGGTCAGGCGGTCGAGCAGGCCGAGCGAGTCCGGCGAGAGATCGGCCTTGCTCGATTCGAAGCGGATGCGCGTCTTGGTGAGCAGATCCGCGAACAATTGCTGGCAGACGGTATTGTCGACCGGCGCCGAAGGCGGCTTCACGGTAATCTCGGCCTTGTACTGCCAGTTCGGCGGAAGCTCCTTGCCGAGACCGGCGCGAATCTGCGCGGCGGCGGCATCATAGAGCGCATCGCCCGAGAGTTTTACTTCGCGATCCGTCACCACCAGCGTGCCGGTCGACAGCCGTGACAGCGCGCTCAGCGCCGGCCCCATCACCGCCGCGAAACTGGCGGGGGCGCCGATGCTCTCCTTGAGATTGTCGACCACCTTCTCGGCGAAGAATTTGCGGCCGGCCGTCGCTATCAGGGCCGCGTGAACGCTCTTGTCGGGCACGTTGCCGGTCAGCGTCAGCGTCGAGGCCACCGGATCCTTGTAGGCCTGGAAGACGTAAGGCGGCGCCTTGACGTCGTTGGCGGCGACCGAAAAACCCTCGGGGAGATTCTTCAGCGCGGAGGCGATCGCTTCGCGGCCGCCGAGTTCGCGCGCCATGCCCGACAGCGAAATCTTGTCGTCGGAGATCGTGAGCTTGCCGTCCTTCAGCTTGCCGAGCTGGTCGAGCAGCAAGAGGGCGGCGGCATCGAACCGCGGCGGCGCGCCGCGCGCCAGCCTCATCTGGTCGGCGACCTCGACATTGCCACCACCGGCCTTCGCCGCCTCGAGCAGCCTGCCCTTGACCTGCGGCAGCGGCGCGCTGCCTGACAGCGTGACCCGGACGACGTCGCGTTCGGCGGACCAGACAAAGGGCGTTGCCTCGGGGGCCAGGCGGGTCTCGTCGTTGACGAGGCGGACACCGGGCACGCTCTCCACGGCGGAAAGCGCCGCGCGGCGGCCATCGGCGGAGAACGCCTCGGCGGCGAAGCTGACGTCGCGGCCGGCGACCGTGACCCGCTTCTTGTCCAGCACGGCATCCCTGACTGCGGCATTAGAGCGCGCAGCAAGATCGCCCTCCAGCGGTTCGGTGCTCGTCCAGGTGGCAAGGGCCCAAAGGACGACCAGCGCAATCGCACCCGGCCACCATTTGCTGCTCCACCTGAAAAGTCCGTGCATCCAAGTTCCCGCGGTTTGGGAGAACGGAGAGAAAACAAACCCTTGCCGGGCTGTCAAACCCGAAATAACAGGGGCCGGCGGGAGCGGGGGGCGCTGCCGGGAATAAGGGTTTCTTCAGCCATCCCCCGCTAACGTCGAATCAAAATTCACCGGCAACCGCTCAAACCGGCAACCGCTTAAAATGAAGCAGATTCGCAGCACCGTCATCCGAGCCGGCCTCGAAGCGCTGTATCTTTCCGGTGCGCACCATCTGCTGCGGCCGGTTTTTGCCGGCGTCGGCGCCATTTTCATGCTGCATCACGTCCGCCCGCGCGACACCCGTGAATTCCAGCCCAACCATCACCTCGAGATCGAGCCGGCCTTCCTGCGCGCGATGCTGTCGCATTTGCGCGCGCGCGACATCGACATCGTCACCATGGACGAGGTGTTTCTGCGGCTGACCGAGAAGAATTTCTCCCGCCGCTTCGCGGCCTTCACGCTCGACGACGGCTATCGCGACAACCGCGACCATGCGCTGCCGGTGTTTCGCGAGTTCGACGCGCCCTGCATCGTCTATGCGGTGAGCGATTTTGCCGCAGGCAACGGACGGCTGTGGTGGGTCGCGCTGGAGCGCGCCGTCGCGAGCACCGACCTCATCGAGGTCGAGATCGGCGGCCAGATGACGCGGATGGCGGCGAAAACGCCGGCACAGAAGCAGGCGGCCTTCGACCGGCTGCACGACTGGCTGCGCGCGCTGCCGGGCGAGCACGACGTGCTGCGTGAGGTCGCGAAGCTGTGCGCACGCTACGGCGTCGACGAGAGCGCGATCTGCCGCGAGCTCTGCATGTCCTGGGACGAGCTGAAGGCGTTCGCCGCCGATCCGCTGGTGACGATCGGCGCGCATACGATCACCCATCCCAACCTCGCCAAGCAGCGCGAGGAGGAGGCGCTGAACGAGCTGAAGACCAGCCGCGAACGGATCGAAGCGGCGCTCGGCCGCCCCGTGCTGCACCTGGCCTATCCCTATGGCGACAAGATCGCGGCCGGCCCGCGCGAGTTCGCGCTGGCGAAGGCGGCCGGCTTCAAGACCGCGGTAACGACGCGGCCGGGCATGATCTTCCCCGAGAGCGCCGGCTACATGACGGCGCTGCAGCGGGTCTCGCTCAACGGCAACTTCCAGGACGAACGCATCCTGCCGGTGCTCACCTCGGGCACGGCAACGGCGATGTGGAACGGCTTTCGCCGCATCGACGCGGCTTGATCCCTTCCCTTCTCCCCTTGTGGGAGAAGGTGGCGCGCATCGATAGATGCGCGACGGATGAGGGGTCTATTTCCGCGGAGGCAGACCCCTCACCCCGCTTCCTTGACTCCTCCCCTCGCCGCGCCCAAAACCTCCGTCAAATCGAACGGAGGAAGAAATGTTCAAGGACCTGTTTTCCCTGAAGGGTCGCGTCGCGCTGGTGACCGGCGGATCGCGCGGCATCGGCAAGATGATCGCGGCGGGCTTTCTCGCCCAGGGCGCGGCCCGCGTCTACATCACCGCGCGCAAGGCAGGGCCGTGCGAGGCGACCGCAAAGGAGCTCACCGCGCAATATGACGGCGAATGCATCGCGCTCGGCATCGACATTTCGACGGTCGAGGGCTGCGAGAAGCTCGCGGCCGAGATCATCAAGCGCGAGCCCAAGCTCGACATCCTCGTCAACAATGCCGGCGCCGCGTGGGGCGCGGATTTCGACGAGTTTCCGGAGAGCGGCTGGGACAAGGTGATGGATCTCAACGTCAAGTCGCTGTTCTTCCTGACCAAGGCGCTGGCCAAGCCGCTGCGCGCCGCCGCCTCGCACGAGCGGCCGGCCAAGGTCATCAACATCGCTTCCGTCGACGGAATCTTCGTCAACCCGCAGGAGACCTATTCCTACGCCGCAAGCAAGGCCGCGGTGATCCATCTGACGCGTCGCATGGCGACGAAATTGATCAAGGACTCCATCAACGTCACCGCGATCGCGCCGGGCGCCTTCAGCTCGGACATGAACAAGGCCGCGCGCGATCACGGCGACGAGGTGGCAAAGCGCATTCCGGCGCAGCGCATCGGCACCGACGAGGACATGGCGGGCGTTGCGATCTATCTCGCCTCGCGGGCGGGCGACTATGTGGTGGGCAACACCATCGCGGTCGACGGCGGCGTGGTCTACGCCAATGCGGGATTGCCGGTGGCGGGATAGCGCAGCTTCCCAGCAGGATTGAGGGAAGGCGCAGGCCCATCGATCTTCGCGGCGAGGGCGATGGGTTTCGCAAGGGCTCAACCCTTCCTGCACCACTTTGGCCCCTTACGAGGCTGTCCCATAATCGATCTCAGTTGCCTTCCAGCCCTCTTCGTGCCGGCGCCAGTACAGATCATGGATCGCCCTTGCGATACGGCCCGGGCGACCGTCGCCGACCTGACGGCCGTCGAGCCTGGTTACGGGCATGATGCCGCCGGCGGTCGACGTGATGAAAATTTCATCCGCGTCATGCAATTCGGCGGCTTTCAGCGGCCGAACCTCGCAGGCGATCTGCAGTTCCGGCGCCAATTCGATCACCGTCCTGCGCGTCATGCCCTCGAAGACACCGCGATCGGGCGTGACGATGCGGCCGTTCCTGACCGAAAAGATGTTGAAGCCGGGGCCTTCGGTGATATGGCCGTCCCGATCCGGAAGGACCGGAACGATTGCTCCCTTCTCGTAGGCCTCGAAGACGGCCATCGTCAGATCGAGCCAGTGAAAGTTCTTGAACCGCGGATCGACCGATTCCGGCGGGATACGCTGGGTCGACGATATGATCATCGACAGGCCTTCTTCGCGCTGCTGTTCATTCGCGATCCATACGAACGGCTGCGCAAAGCAGGTCAGTTGATTGATACATTCTCGCGGATCCCGACTTCCCGGCTTGGGAACGCCCCGGGTGCAGGTCATTTGCACATAGGCATTGCGCAAACCCGAGCGACGAACGCATTCGTGAAGGATGGCCTTCAGCTCATCCTTTGACTCCTTGATGGACATCCTGAAGCCCGCCATCGAGCGATGGAACCGGTCGATGTAGTTATCGAGACGGAAGAAGCGGCCGTTCCAGACATGGACGACATCATAGGTGGCGTCAGAACGGACAAATCCGCGGTCCGTCATTGGAATAGAGGCGTTCTTCAGAGGCAGGTATTCGCCGGCGATGTACGCCACGCCCTGCGAGAAGTCGGCCGCGTTGTAAAGTTGCGAGGCGGCGCTGGGGATGATGCTCATTCGAAGACCTCTGGTTCAATCCGCAACTCGTGGGTGATGGTGCTACGAGGCATCCACTGAAGCCGCCAATGGCGACAAAGCCGGCACGTTATCGGCTCTCCGAGACAGGCCTAGGCCGCGAAATATCCGCCGTCGACGACTTGCGAGGCGCCGGTCATGAACGACGCCTTGTCCGAGCACATCCAGACGACTGCTTCCGCTATCTCTTCAGGACTGCCCATTCGGTGCATCGGGACCTTCGCCAGTATTTCGTCGCCGCGCGCTTCCATCGTATCCTTTGTCATCGGTGTGGCGACATAGCCGGGATTGACGCAGTTCACCCTGATGCCGTCCTGCGCGTATTCCATTGCCGCAGTTTTCGTCAGACCCACCACGCCATGCTTGGCTGCGACGTAGTGGGCAGATGTGGGCAGACCTACCAGGCCCGCAATCGATGCAGTGTTGACGATTGCACCCCCGTTCCCCTGCGCGATCATCTGCCTGATCTCGTGCTTCAAACACAGGAACACGCCGGTGAGATTGACGGCCAGCATTGCGTCGAACGATGTCCGGCTCAGTTCATGTGTGCGCTGTCCTGCCGGGCCGACGGCGCGTCCACTGATTCCCGCATTGTTGAATGCACAGTTGATTTGTCCGAAGGCGGCGACCGCACGCGCAACCATCGCGGCCACGTCGTCCTCTCGGGTAACGTCGCCGCCCATGGCGATCGCCTGGCCGCCGGCCGCGTTGATCAGTTCGACAGTCGCCGATGCGCTCTCTTCGGCGCGGTCGGCTACCGCCAGGCGGGCGCCTTCCCGCGCCATGGCCAATGCCGTGGCTCGTCCGATCCCCGATGCACCACCCGTCACCAGCGCCACTTTTCCATTCAAGATGCCTGTCATACCAAAATACCCAATTTCAAAGTCACGCCGCGTCCTGCGGATCCCACCCGATGCTCTCGAACCAAGCGTAGGCGTTTTTCAAAGCCGATCAAGCAGCCAGGCTCTGCGCGGGCTGCCTGTGTCCGCTCTCCCCTTGATGCGACGTCGCGCATCTGGGTGGCTTCAGAGCCAAGGTCGCGAGCGACCGGACTCAAAGTGGACTTCTCGTGAGATCCGAAAAAGCTCCAAGAGCGGACCTTTTTCACCCCGTTTTTTGTTGCATTTGCAGGCCGTGTGTTGCCCAGGTCTATTGATCCATCGCAACAAAGCGTCCTGTCAGGGCTCTACTAACAACTCCCAATTGCCCACGATGCACGCCGCAAGGGAGAGATACTGATGGCCCACAACGAAGTCGTAATTTGTTCACCCGTGCGCACCGCGATCGGTACCTACGGCGGGACCTACAAGGAAATGCCTGCGACCGACCTTGGCGCTGCGGTTGTCAGGGGGACACTCGAGCGGGCGAGATTGCAGCCCGGCGAGGTTGGCGCTGTCGTCATGGGCAACGTGATTCAGGCGGGCAACAAGATGAATCCGGCCAGACAGGCTGCCATAAATGGTGGCGTCCCCGTCGAGGTGCCCGCGATGACAGTTAACCGTGTTTGCGGCTCAGGTGCGCAGGCTATCGCCAGTGCTGCGCAGGAAATTATGCTCGGTTTCATCAATAGCGCAGTTGCCGGCGGCATGGAGAACATGGATCGAGCGCCCTATCTGATGAACTCCGGGCGCTGGGGTTACCGCATGGGTGATGCGCAGATATTCGATTCGATGCTGATGGACGGGCTCAACGATGCCTTCTCAGGCCAGCACTCCGGCTGGCATACCGAGGACCTCGCACGATCCCATCAGATCACCCGAGAAGACCAGGACCGCTGGGCGGAGCGCTCACAGAAGCGGTTCTCAGCGGCTCAATCGGCGGGCAAATTTGCAGCGGAAATAGCGGCGGTCGAAGTGTTCTCACGAAAGGGTCCGGTAAAATTCGACAAGGATGAACACAACCGGCCCGAGACTACGTTAGATAGCCTGTCAAAGCTCAAGCCGGCTTTTCGCAAGGATGGGACCATCACAGCCGGCAACGCACCCGGACTCAATAGCGGAGCTGCGGCCATGGTCGTGGCCGACAGAACCTGGGCGGAGAAGAAAGGCCTGCAACCGACGGCGCGCCTTGCGGCCTACGGCATCGGCGCCGTCGAGCCCGGCATGTTCGGCCTTGGCCCCGTACCCGCAGTGAAACAGGCGCTCGACCGCGCCGGCTGGAAGATCGGCGATGTCGGTCGCATCGAGATCAATGAGGCATTTGCGGCCATCGCCCTCGCGGTCACGAAGGATCTTGGACTTTCCCCGGACGTGGTCAACGTGGAAGGTGGGGCGATCGCGCACGGTCACCCGATAGGCGCGTCAGGCGCGGTGCTGACGACGCGCTTACTGCATTCGATGAAGCGCGATGGTGTCAAGAAAGGCATCGTGACGCTCTGCATCGGCGGCGGCCAGGGAATCGCGCTTGCGCTCGAAACCTTAACCTGAGCGGCTTCTTGATTTGGCTTCTACATTAGCCGATTGGGCGCGCCAGTCCGTTGGCGCGCTCTGGTGAACTGGGTCGGAACCGTTTGCAGGACACGCCGGGGGTTTTCCAGGCGGTCATCTCGCATCGACGCGCCGGCATCAGGAAGGATATTGATGCTTCGCCTGCGCGCACTGGATGCTCCGACCCCATTTCTTTTTTTCACCGGCAAGGGCGGCGTCGGCAAGACATCGCTGGCTTGTGCCACCGCCCTCGGTCTTGCCGACCGCGGTTCGCGCGTCCTCCTCGTCAGTACCGACCCTGCGTCGAATCTCGACGAGATGCTGGAAGTCAGCCTGACCGACAGACCGGCGCCGGTGCCGAACGTGGCCGGGCTCTTCGCGATGAACATCGATCCGGAAGCAGCAGCCGAAAGCTATCGAACCCGCGTGCTCGAACAGCTTGGGCCTGCGGTTACGCCCGACGAGAAGTCGACCATACGCGAGCAACTTTCCGGCGCTTGCACCACCGAAATCGCCGCCTTCGACGAGTTCGTAGGACTACTGGATGGCGATATGGCAGGCTTCGACCATATCATCTTCGATACGGCGCCGACCGGCCACACGTTGCGGCTTCTCAGCCTGCCAAAGGCCTGGACAGGCTTTCTGAAGGACAACGACCGGGGGGCATCCTGCCTCGGTCCACATTCGGGTCTGAAGATGCAGGAGGACCGCTTTCGCAAGGCGCTTCAAGCGTTGGGCGATCCCAAGCGGACCACCATCATGTTGGTCACTCGCGCAGACCGGAGTGCGGTCCGCGAAGCGGCCAGGACTTCGGGCGAACTCGACGCACTCAATCTCTCGAACCAGACACTTGCCGTAAACGGGCGCTTTCGCGCCACGGACCCGACCGATGCCGTGGCAGTTGCCCTTGAGCGGGATCAGAACGAGGCGCTGGCCTCGATGCCAGCGTCGCTGACGAAACTGCCGCGAGACGAAATCCCATTGTTTGGCTTTGACATCGTCGGTCTCACGGCGCTCAGAGCGGTATTGTCGTCATCCAGCCCACCCCCTGCGAATGCAACCAGCGAACAAGTTGCCAAGCCGGCTGACTTGCCGGGCCTCGGCCGGTTGGTCGATGACATTGCCCAGGGCAAGCATGGCCTCATCATGGTGATGGGCAAGAGCGGCGTCGGAAAGACGACGATTGCCGCTGCCATTGCCGTGGGACTCGCCAAGCGCGGGCATGCCGTCCACCTCAGCACGACCGATCCCGCAGCCCACGTCAATTTCGTCGTCGATGGCGTGATGCCGGGCTTGACGGTGGACCGGATCGATCCCCGGCTCGAGACGGAACGTTACGTCGCGAAGATACTGGCGAGCCGTGGCCGAGACCTGGACGAGCAGGGCAAGGCGCTGCTGCTTGAGGACCTCGCTTCGCCATGCACCGAGGAGGTCGCCGTATTCCATGCCTTCTCGCACGTTGTCGCGGAAGCCCGAAGCGCCTTTGTGGTGCTCGATACGGCTCCGACGGGCCATACCCTGCTCCTGCTCGACGCGACCGGCGCTTATCATCGCCAGATGACGACCCAACTGAACCCCAGCGGACCGGGGCGCATCGTTACGCCGCTGATGAGGCTGCAAGACCCCACCCACACCCGGGTGATCCTGGTGACCCTGCCGGAGACAACACCGGTTTCAGAGGCCGCTGCTCTTCAGGAGGATTTGCGGCGCGCCGGCATCGAGCCCTTCGGCTGGGTCATCAACAAATGCCTCATCGCTTCGGGAACTCACGATCCCTTGCTGCGGTTGCGGCTCGAGCGAGAGAGGGCACAGATTGCTCGCGTACAGAACGGACTGGCAAAACGCGCATTTATGATCGGTTGGCGAAACAAGCCTCCGATCGGCGTGGGAGAGCTTCAGGCGCTATCTTGATCGAGCCCGATTCCCTGATGATGTCGGCATTGGATTATTGACGGCGATTTTGGCCTACGGCAGCGCCGCAGTACCGATAGCCCGCGATCTCAATACGTCTCGACGTGATAGCGGCCGTCTTCGCGCATCGCGGCCTTGAGCGGCGCCCAGTCGATCGCGGCGCCGCGGCAGACGTCGGCGAAGGCTTCGTCCACGCCGCTCTCCATGCCCTTCAGGCCGCAGATGTACACGTGCGTGCGCGGGTCGTTCATCAGCGCGGCGACGGTTGAGGCTTCCGAACGGATCCGGTCCTGCACGTAGACGCGGGGCTGGCCGGGCACGCGCGAATAGCAGAAATACTTGCCGAGCAGTTTCTCCGGCACCTTCTGCAACGGGCCGAAATAGGGCAGCTCCTCGGGGCGCCGTGCGCCGAAGAACAGCAGCAGCCGCCCCGGTGCATCCGGCATGGCGCGGCGGCGGCGCTCGGTGAAGCCGCGGAACGGCGCCGAGCCGGTGCCGGTGCAGATCATGATGATGTTGGCGGCGGGATCGTTCGGGTGCAGGAAGGTCGCGCCGAACGGGCCGGTGATCTCGACCCTGGCACCGCGCGGCAGGTCGCAGAGATAGTTGGAGCAGACGCCGCCGGGCTCGCGCTTGACGGTGAGCGCTAGATTGTGGGCGTTCGGCTTCTCGCCGTCGCGGGAGCTCGCCACCGAATAGAGCCGCACGTTATGCGGCTTGCCCTCGGCGGTGGTGCCGGGCGCGACGATGCCGATGCTCTGGCCTTCCAGCACCGGGAACGGCTGATCGCCGAAGTCGAGGATGATGTGGCGCACGTCGGCGTCGGCATCGGCATGCGTAAGGCGGAAGTTGCCGGTCACCGTCGCTTTCAGCGGCTTGCTGCGGTTGTAGAGATTGACGGTCGGCTTGCTGGCGGAGTGCGGCGCCACCGGCTTGCCGCCGAGACCCTTGCGGGCTTCCTCGAGCAGGCTGTCGATCTCGTTCTCCAGCGCCTCCACCGCGCCGGAGTCCGCGGCCGATATCTCCTGCTGCGGCGGCAATTCACTCCAGGAGAACTGCTCCTCGAGCGAGTAGGGTTTTGCCACAACGCGCCAGTTGTCGATCGAGCCGGTCGGGCACGGCGAAATGCAATCCATGCAGTTATTGCAGATCGCCGCATCGACCACGTAGTTGTTGCCGTCATGCGACACCGCATCGACCGGACATGTCTCTTCGCAGGTGTTGCAACGAATGCATATCTCGGGATCGATCAGGTGCTGCTTCAGCAACTCTCCAACCGGCGCGTTCATGAGCCTTGTGCCCTGACGAGGTTCAGCAGTTCTCGATCTTCACATATTCGAAGTCGCCGGGCTTGTTGTCGATACCGACCCTGGGCGGCGCGATCCAGCTGGCATACTGGCCGGGCTCGGACTGCGGCTGCATCAGCGAACTGATGAAGTCGCCGTCGGCGACGGAAGGCAGGTAGTTGTCGCGCTGCCTGCTCCATTCAGCATCGCTGATGATGACGCCCTTCGGCGTCGCCTGGATGTCCCTGAATTCGCCGATCTGACGGTGGAACGCGGTGTGCGGCAGGTCGAGGCGGAAGTTGACGCCGGTCTTTTCGATCACCTTGTTCCAGCGTTCGACGCCCTTGGCGCAGTCTTCGGAGTAGTCGTCGCGCAGGCGCATGTTGAGCGCGGTCAGCGCCGGCTCGTTCACCATGGTGATCTTGCCGTCAACCAGCTTGGCGACGGGATAGGTGGCGTTGGTGAGACGGTGATCGTCGTCGATCTTGGTTTCCATGAAACGGCCCTTGAGGCCGGCATTGTAGAAGTTGGCGGCGTTGGTCGAGATCTCCGAGCCGAACAGGTCCAGCGTCAGCGAATAGTGCATGTTCAGCTTCTTCTGCACGGTCGGCAGGTCGATGACGCCGAGCGCACGGATCTTCTCGATGTCGTTGGGATCCTCGATTCCCGCGGCCTTCATCGCCTCGCAGGTCCGCTGCAGCACGCGGCCGACGCCGGTCTCGCCGACGAACATGTGGTGGGCTTCCTCGGTCAGCATGAAGCGGCAGCTGCGCGACAGCGGGTCGAAGCCGGACTGCGCCAGGCTTTCCAGCTGCATCTTGCCGTCGCGATCGGTGAAGTAGGTGAACATGAAGAAGGACAGCCAGTCCGGCGTCTTCTCGTTGAAGGCACCGAGCATGCGCGGGCTATCCGCATCGCCCGAACGGCGGCGCAGCAACTCGTCGGCTTCCTCGCGGCCGTCGCGGCCGAAATATTTCTGCAGGAGATAGACCATCGCCCAGAGATGGCGGCCTTCCTCGACATTGACCTGGAACAGATTGCGCATGTCGTAGAGCGAGGGCGCGGTCTTGCCGAGATGGCGCTGCTGCTCCACCGAGGCGGGCTCGGTGTCGCCCTGGATCACCACGAGGCGGCGCAGCATCGCACGGTATTCGCCGGGGACTTCCTGCCAGGCCTTCTCGCCCTTGTGCTGGCCGAAATTCACCAGCCGGCCTTCTTCCTGCGGTGCAAGCAGGATGCCCCAGCGGTATTCGGGCATGCGAACATAGTCGAACTTGGCCCAGCCCTTGGGATCGACGCTGACGGCAGTGCGCAGGTAGACGAGCGACTCCTGGAAACCTTCCGGCCCCATGTCGTTCCACCAGTCCAGATAGCCGGGATGCCAGCCCTCCAGCGCCTTGAGCACCTGGCGGTCCTCGGTGAGATTCACGTTGTTGGGGATCTTGGTCGAGTAGTCGACGTTCATGTAATTCATGGTGTGCTCCTCGGCTTTGCGAATGGCGAGTAGCGAATAGCGAGTAGTGAATGGAATGAAGCCATTCGCTATTCGCCACTCACTATTCGCGCCTACACTCTCGTCATATCGAACTTTGCCTTCACGCCGGTGCCGTAGCGGCGCAGCGCGCCCTCTTCCCCAACCGCGTTGGGACGCTGGAAGATCCAGTTCTGCCAGGCGGTGAGGCGGGAAAAGATTTTCGATTCCATAGTCTCGGGCCCGACGAAGCGGAGGTTGGCTTCCATGCCGGTGAGGCCGTCGGGCGAGAACGACGTGCGCTCCTCGAAGAACACGCGCACCTCGTCGTCCCAGTCGACGTCGTCGAGCGCGAAGGTGACGAGGCCGAGTTCTTCGGCTTCCTCGGCGTCGACGGCCTCGCCGATCTTCGCCTTGGCGCGATCGAGATCGGCGGGATCGGCCTGGAAGCGCGATTCGAGGCGCGTCAGACCGTGGCTCATCGGATAGGGCCCGAAATTCATGGCCGACAGCGTGATCTGCGGCGCGGGACGGTTGTCGCCCCGGCGCGAGCCGATCAGCATGTAGGAGCGGTCGGCGGCGAATACGAGTTCGGCCAGCGTGCCGACGAAGCAGGAGCCGGGCTCGACCAGCGTCACCAGCGTGCGCGAGGTGACGTCGATGCGCTTGAGCACGCGCTTCCAGTAATGCCTGATCTCGTTGACCAACCAGTGCGACTTGTTGGCCTCGAGGAAGGCGTCGGCCGCCAGCACATTGGCGGCCTCGCCATGCGACTTGAACACCAGCATGGCGATTTCGAGCTCGTTGATGCGCAGATGCAGGATGGCATCGTCGAGCTCGCGCGCAACCTGCAGCGGCCAGAACGAAGCGCCCTGTGCCATCATGCCGTCGATATCGGTCGGCGGAGCCGCTTCGGGCGCCGCGATCGTGATGGTCGCGATGCGCTGCTCGCGGTTGATGTCGACGCCGACGAAGCCGTAGCGCAGGCCGTTGGCATCGACGGTCCGCTTCAGCGGGGAAAGCTGGATGCCCTTGCCATTGCCGTTGCGCGCTGACTTGGCGGCGAATTCTTTTGCGCGGTCGGCAATCCTGGCTTCCAGCTTGCTGTTCGGCGCGATCTCGTCGACCAGGCGCCATGCGACGGCGCGCTTGCCCTTGATGCCTTCCTCGATGGTGCAGAAGAAATCGGCGTGGTCGCGGCGCACCTTGCGCTTGTCGACGACGCGCGTCAGCCCGCCGGTGCCCGGCAGCACCGCGAGCAGCGGCACTTCAGGTAGCGAGACCGCGGCAGAACCGTCATCGGCCATGATGATGTGGTCGGTGGCGAGTGCCAGCTCATAGCCGCCGCCGGCCGCCGTGCCGTTGACCACGGTGATGAAGCGCTGGCCGGAATTCTCCGAGGAATCCTCGAGGCCGTTGCGGGTCTCGTTGGTGAATTTGCAGAAATTGACCTTGTGGGCGTGGGTGGAGCCCGCGAGCATGCGGATGTTGGCGCCGGCGCAGAACACGCGGTTCTTGCCCGAGCGCAGCACCACGACCTTGACCTCGGGATGCTCGAAGCGCAGCCGCTGCACGGCGTCCGCGAGCTCGATGTCGACGCCGAGATCGTAGGAATTGAGCTTGAGCTGGTAGCCCTCGAACAGGCCGCCATTCTCGTTGACGTCCATGGTGAGCGTGGCGACGTCGCCCTCGACGTCGAGCTTCCAGTGCTTGTAGCGCGACGGGTCGGTCTGAAAATCGATGAACTTCGCGCCGCCTGCGAGCACGCGGTCTTCGCCGGCCATGGGCCTCACCCCTAGTGCATTGTGTTAATGATTGGATGCACAATAGTGCATGTTCTGGGGCGCGTCTAGTGAAAAATTAGAAAATATGCACTTTGGTTCATGTTCGGCCGATAACCGAAAAGGCCACCCAATCGGCCTTGGTCAGCTCGGATTTGGCGGTTTTCGCCTTCAGGAGCGTGGCGAGCTCGACGGTCGGGAAGCCGTCGGCAAAGCCGTCGCCGGCCGCCGTCGCCTTGCGCGCGGAAAGCGTGTGGAGTTCGGCCAGCGCCTCGCTGAACAGCCGCCCCGCCGCGTGCGGCTTCTGCATGCGCAGGCGGAGATTGCCGTTGGCGATCTGGATGCAGGCGCGCAGCAGGATGCGCTCGCGCCCGCCTTGCGGCGCGGCGGCCCATACCGCTTCCAGCACCTCCTGCGCTTCCCAGAAATAGCCGCGGTCGTTCAGCGTCATGCCGTAGCGCAGCGCCGGATGGCGCGCCGGCACATAGTCGCGAAAGCGCGAGGGCACCAGCGACTTCGCCTTCCACAGCGTGTCGTGATCGGCGTCGTCCTCTTCCATCTCGCCGGGAATGTAGGCCCATTGCGGCAGCGGCAGATCAGGCGATTGATGCGACGGCGTGTTCATCGGCACGCGCCCGCGATTGAATCAGGCCGCCCGGCCCTGCGAGCCCTCGTCCTGCAATACAGCTCTTGCGAATCCCGTGATCGCATCAAGCGTCGCCTCTGGCGCTTCCCGATACGGCGAATGTCCCGCTGCGGGAATGATCGTCGCATCGACCGGACAATAACACTCTTCCTTCGCAATCTCGACCTGACGCATGGTGCCGTACTGGTCGCGCTCGCCCTGGACGATGGCAACCGGCACACGGATATAGGCGAGATACTCGGAAATATCCCAGTCGCGGAATTTCGGATCGAGCCAGGCGCCGTTCCAGCCATAAAAGGCGTTGTCCACATCCTTGTGCCAGCGCGCCAGCTTCGTCCTCAGCTCCGTGGTCTCGTAGGCCTGTTTGATCCCGGCAATGGACTTCACCGAGACATCCTCGACGACAAAGTGCGGTGCGATCAGCACGATACCCTTGACGCGGTGGTCCTGGCGCGAGCCGGCATAGATCGCCGCAATCGAGGCGCCGTCGGAATGGCCCAGCAATAGGCCTTGGCGGAATCCGATCGCATCGAGCACTGCCGGCAGCACGTCGGTGGCCTCGATGTGCATGTACTCCAGCGGGCGCGGCAGCGCCACCGGACTCGAATTGCCATAGCCCGCGCGCGAGAAGGCGAACACGCCGCAGCCGGTCGCGCCCTGCAGCCTGTCCGGAAAATCGCCCCACAGCCCGACCGAGCCGAGCCCTTCATGCAGCATCACGATGGTGGGCGCGGCATCGGGCGCCGGACCGATCATGCGGTATTCGAGATCGGCGGCGCCGATGCGCAGGAAGCCGGTGGGAGAGAGGGTCATGCGAGGCTTCGCGCTTCCAACGCTGCGCGTGATGTCGCGTTGGCTCTGTCACTGGTGAGGGACGCACCGGCGGAAGGGTTCCCTCCCCCCTTGCGGGGGAAGGTTAGGGAGAGGGGTACCGCTTGCTCCGCTGCGCGAGAGGGAGCGAAAGCAACGTTCTTCGAACTTACGTTTTCACGAGGTTCGTGGAAGTGGCGGCGACCTAGGTCTGACGTCAGCGCGCGGGGCTTACCCCTCTCCCCAACCCTCCCCCGCAAGGGGGGAGGGAGCCTGTCGAGCGTGCTCACCTGACGGAACTGCATGCGGCTTCTCACCGACCTCAGTGCTTCGCCTCGCCCTCGCGCAGCTTGTAGCGCTGGATCTTGCCGGTTGCGGTCTTCGGCAGGGAGTCCACCACGTCGATCCAGCGCGGATATTTCCACGGCCCGATCTTCTGCTTCACATGCTCCTTCAGCGCCTCGTAGAGATTGTCGGTCTGGCTGCCGGCGCGCAGCACCACGTAGGCCTTCGGCTTCAACAGGCCCTCCGGATCGGCTTCGGGCACGACGGCGGCTTCCAGCACAGCCGGGTGCGTGATCAGCGCGCTCTCGACCTCGAAGGGCGAGACCCAGATGCCGGACACCTTGAACATGTCGTCGGCGCGGCCGCAGAAGGTATAGCGGCCGTCGGCATCGCGAACGTATTTGTCGCCGGTGCGGGTCCAGTGTCCCTGGAAGGTGTGCCGGCTCTTGGCGCGCTGGTTCCAGTAGCCTTCGCCTGCCGAGGGCGCCTCGACCAGCAGTTCGCCGATCTCGCCGTCCGGCACGTCGGCGCCGTCATCGCTGACCAGCCGGACCTTGTAGCCGGGAACGGGACGGCCGGAGGTGCCGTACTTGATGTCGCTGGGCGAGTTCGACAGGAAGATATGCAACAGCTCGGTCGAACCGATGCCGTCGAGGATGTCGACGCCGAAGCGCGCCTTCCAGGCAAGGCCCACGGATTCCGGCAGCGCCTCGCCGGCGGACGTGCAGATGCGCAGTCTCGTCCCTGCCCGCTCGTTCTTCGACGCCTCGTCGTTCAGCATCGCCGCAAACAATGTCGGCGCGCCGTAGAAGATCGTCGGATTGTACTTGCTGAGCAGCGCAAACATCAGCGCCGGCGTCGGCCGCTCCGAATTCAGCACCGTGGTGGCGCCGACCGACATCGGGAAGGTCAGGGCGTTGCCGAGCCCATAAGCGAAGAACAGCTTTGCCGCCGAAAGGCAGACATCGTTCTCCTTGATGCCGAGCACCTGCTTTGCGTAGGTGTCGGCGGTGGCCTGCAGATTGGAGTGAACGTGGCGCACGCCCTTGGGCATGCCGGTCGAGCCCGAGGAATAGAGCCAGAAAGCCGGCTCCTCGGCATGGGTCTCCACCGTCGCAAAGGAATCGCTCTCCTTGGCCAGTTCCTCGGCGAGCAGCTTGTGGCCGAATGCATTCTTGCCGGCCACCACCACGCATTCGAGGTCCGGCAGGTGGCCGACGACGTCCTTCACCACCGGATACAGCGCCTCGGAGACGAACAGCACGCGGGCGCGGCTGTCGGAAAGCACATAGGCATATTGATCCGCCGTCAGCAGCGTGTTGAGCGGCACCGGCACCACGCCGGCGCGGATCGCGCCGAGAAACACGATCGGGAAATCGACGGTGTCGAGCATGATCATGGCGACGCGCTCCTCGCGGCGGACGCCGAGGCGGCGCAGCAGGTTGGCGGCGCGGCGGCTCTGCCGCTGCAATTCGCCATAGGTGAGCTCGGAAACGGTGTCGGTGAAGGCGAGCTTGGCGCCGCGGCCCTCGTCGACGTTGCGGTCGAGCAGCCAGGTCACCGCATTGTATGTGCTCATGCCGCGCTCCTGATGATCACGCGTGCCATGACGCTCCTCCCGGCTTGTTTGGAATTATAATGCACATAAAATCCACAGGGTCGCTTGCTGTCAACCCTTTTCGGCATTATGTTGCAGAAACATGGCCGAAAAACCCGATCCCGAAACCGGATTTCTCGAACAGCTCGGTCAGCGGGTCCGCACCACGCGCTCGCTGCGCGGCATGTCGCGCAAGGTGCTCGCCAAGGTCAGCGGTATTTCCGAGCGCTACATCGCGCAGCTCGAGAGCGGCAAGGGCAATGTCTCGATCGTGCTCTTGCGCCGCGTCTCGCAGGCGATGGGCGCGCATATCGAGGATCTCATTCCCGACGGCGAGCCCAGGCCCGACTGGCCGGTGATCCGCGATCTCCTGCGCAAGGCGACGCCTTCGCAGATCGCGCAGGCCAAGGACATTCTTTCAGGCTATGGCGCGAGCGTGCATCGCGCACCGGCTTTTGCCGGCATCGCGCTGATCGGCTTGCGCGGCGCCGGCAAGTCGACCCTCGGCAGGATCCTGGCAAAGAAACTCGGCTGGAGCTTCGTCGAGCTCAACAAGGAAGTCGAAACGCAGAACGGGCTTTCGGTCGCCGAGATCATCGCGCTCTACGGCCAGGAAGGTTTTCGCCGCATGGAGCAGGCCGCGCTGAAGCAACTGCTGGCGCGCAAGGAACTGATGGTGCTGGCGACCGGCGGCGGCATCGTCTCGGAGCCGCTCACCTTCGACCTGATCCTTTCGTCGTTCTACACGATCTGGATCAAGGCCGATCCGGAAGAGCACATGAGGCGCGTGCGCAAGCAGGGCGATCTCAGGCCGATGGCCGACGACCGCTCGGCGATGGCGGAGTTGCGCAACATCCTGGTCAGCCGCGAGCCGCTCTATTCGCGCGCCGCGGCGGTAGTGGACACCGCGGGCTTGTCGGTGGATGCCGCGGCGGCGCGGCTGGTCGATTCGGTGCGGCCGGTGCTGCAGAACGAGGCGCGGTCGTTCGGACTGCGCAGCGTCGCGGTCTGATAGCGCTCAGAGCAGCTTGTCCTTCACATCTTCAGCCCCCTCCCGCAGCAGGGGCAGGAAGCGATCGGTCAGTTCGCGCAGCGGTACACGGTCGACATGGGCGCCCATGTTGATGGCGGCGACGATCGTCCCGTCGTAGCGGCGGACCGGGACGGAGATCGAGCGGAAATGCGGCTCGGCTTCGCGGTCGACCAGCGAATAGCCTTTTGAGCGATCAGCCACGATTGTCTTCAGCAGCGCCTTGGGATCGGTGACCGTGTGCGGCGTCAGCGCCTCGCGGCGCATCGCTCTCAGTCGCCTGGCGAGTTCATGATCTTCGAACCGGCCGAGCATGGCGCGGCCGACCGAGGTGCAGAACGCCGGCAGGCGGTAGCCGATGTCGAGGCCGGTGGAGAAGACGCGCGCCGGGCTGCCGCGGGCGATGAAGACGACCTCGTCGCCGTCGAGCAGCGCGAGCGAGGATATTTCCTGTGCGGCGCTGGAGATGCGATCGAGCACCGGTTGCAGCACGGCGACGACCTGGTTCGAGCGCAAATAGGCGCCCGCGAGCGTCAGCACATGCGGCGTCAGCTTGAAGAGCTTGCCGTCGCTGGCAACAAAGCCGCCGCGCTCCAGCGTGAACAGGATGCGGCGCGCAGTGGCGCGCGGCAGCTCGGCAGCGCGGGCGACGTCGCTCAACGTCATCGGGCCGCTCAGATTGCCGAACGCCTGCAGCAGGCGCAGCCCGCGGTCGAGGCTCTCGACGAAATCGGTGGCGCGCTCCTCGCCCTCTTCGCGTTTCAGCTTTGGCATGTCGGTCCGTCGATGATGCCTGCAAACGGAAATATTGTGCTTGCGGCGTTGCCAACGCATGTCATAATTCGCCCAATTGTTCAATAGACGAACAACGTTCGAATGCTCGAAAGGGACCGCCGCCATGATGAGCCAGGAACAGAACGACCAGATCACCCGCATCGGTCCGAAAGATCCCTGCGGCAAGCTGATGCGGATGTACTGGCAGCCGGCGGCGCTGGTCGATGAACTGGAGGGACCGCGGCCGGTGCGGCCGGTCAAACTGCTCGGCGAAAACCTCGTGCTGTTCCGCGACGAGCAGGGCCGCTACGGCCTGATCGACCGGCACTGCGCGCATCGCGGCGCCGACCTTGCCTTCGGAAGGCTGGAGCAAGGAGGCTTGCGCTGCGCCTTTCACGGCTGGCTGTTCGACGCAACCGGCCAGTGCATCGAGACACCGGCGGAGCCCGTGGACTCGCAACTGTGCAAGGGTATCCGGCAGCGCTCCTATCCCGTGGTCGAGAAGGCCGGCATCCTCTGGGCCTATCTCGGCGAAGGCACTCCGCCGGCGTTTCCGGAGATCGACGCCTTCGTCGCGCCCGACAGCCACACCTTCGCCTTCAAGGGCCATTGGGGCTGCAACTGGCTGCAGGCTCTCGAAGTCGGCATCGACCCGTCGCACGCCTCCTACCTGCATCGCTTCTTCGAGGATGAAGATACGTCGACCGCCTACGGCAAGCAGTTCCGCGGCGCCTCTGCCGGCAGCGATCTGCCGATGACAAAAATCCTGCGCGAGTACGACCGGCCGATCATCAATGTCGAGCACACCGAATATGGCCTGCGCCTGATCACGCTGCGCGAGCTGGATGCGGAACACACCCATGTGCGCGTCACCAACCAGCTTTTCCCGCACGGCTTCGTCATTCCCATGAGCACGGAGATGACGATCACCCAGTGGCACGTGCCGGTCGATGACGAGAACTGCTACTGGTATGCGATCTTCACCAGCTACACGAGCCCGGTCGACAAGAAGAAGATGCGCGACCAGCGGCTCGAGATGTATGAATTGCCGGACTACAAGTCGCGCAAGAACAGGACGAACGACTACGGCTTCGATCCGCACGAGCAGCAGACCGCGACCTATACCGGCATGGGCAGCGACATCAACGTGCACGACCAGTGGGCGGTGGAATCGATGGGCGCGATCCAGGACCGCACCCGGGAGCATCTCGGCCAGGGCGACAAGGCCATCGTGCAGTATCGCCGCCTGCTGCGGCAGGAAATCGAAAAGGTCGCCGGCGGAGAGAAACCGATGCTGCATCTCGACGAGGCGCATGCCCGCGCGATCCAGGGTCCGGCGACCATGGACGGCATCGGGCCGACCACGGGCTGGGAAATCTACTGGATGGAAGTCGACGTGAAGCGACGGCGCGGCGCGCCCTGGGCGGCGCCGGTGCCGCGCGAGATCGCCGGCAAGGTGAAGCATCTTACGGCGGCGGAATAAATCTGGCACCGTCATTCCGGGGCGGCTCGCAGAGCCGAACCCGGAATCTCGAGATTCCGGGTCTGGTCCTTCGGACCATCCCGGAATGACAAAAATGGGCACTAGGGGAATACCGCGTTGAGTTTTGTCGAGCGCCACGGCCTGTGGTCGGCCGAGCAGAAGGAAGCCGCTGGCCGGTTGCGCCGCATTGTCGAGGAACGCGAGCTGGAGGTGATCCGCCTCGCCTTCCCGGACCAGCACGGCATCTTGCGCGGCAAGACGCTGGTGGCGGCGGATGCGCTGGCCACGCTGGAAAGCGGCTGCTCCATCACCACGACGATGCTCGCAAAGGACACCTCGCACCGCACGGTGTTTCCGGTGTTCACCGCCGGCGGCGGCTTCGGCATGAAGGAGATGGAAGGCGCGGCCGACGTGCTGATGGTCGCCGACCCCACCACCTTCCGCGTGCTGCCGTGGTCGCCGGCCACGGGCTGGCTGTTGTGCGACGTCTATTTCGCCGACGGCCGTCCAGTGCCGTTCGCGACGCGCAATCTCTATCGCGGCGTGATCGAGAAGCTGGCCGAGCGCGGCTATGATTTCGTCGCCGGCCTCGAGGTCGAATTTCACCTCTTCAAGCTCGACGACGCCAGGATGGCGCCGGAGGATGCCGGGCAACCCGGCAATCCGCCGTCCGTCAGCCTGCTCTCGCACGGCTATCAATACCTGACCGAGCAGCGCTACGACCAGATGGAGCCGGCGCTGGAGATCATCCGCCGCGACGTGCTGGCGCTGGGGCTGCCCTTGCGTTCGGTCGAGGTCGAGTTCGGACCCAGCCAGTGCGAATTCACCTTCCGACCCACCCTAGGTCTCGCGCCCGCCGACAACATGGTGCTGTTCCGCTCCGCCGTGAAGCAGATCGCGCGGCGGCACGGCTATCACGCCACCTTCATGTGCCGGCCGAAAGTGCCGAATGTTTTCGCCAGCGGCTGGCACCTGCACCAGTCGCTGGTGTCGCGCGCCACCGGTGAGAATGCGTTCATGGCGAAAGACAAGGGTGAGGCGCTGAGCGCCTTCGGCAAGCATTATCTCGCAGGCCTGCTCGAACACGCGCGCGCCTCGACCGTGTTCACGACGCCGACCATCAACGGCTACAAGCGCTACCGCTCCTATTCGCTGGCGCCGGACCGCGCGATCTGGGGCCGCGACAATCGCGGCGTGATGATCCGCGTGCTCGGCGGCACGGGCGATGCCGCGACAAGGCTGGAGAATCGGATCGGCGAGCCGGCTGCGAACCCGTATCTCTACATGGCCTCGCAGATTCTCTCAGGGCTCGACGGCGTCGACCGCAAGCTCGATCCCGGCCCGTCGGCCGACGCGCCCTACGAGACCAAGGCCACGCTGTTGCCGAAGAGCCTGCGCGAGGCGGTGTACGCGCTCCACGACGACCCCTTCTTCCGCGACGCGCTGGGCGCTGACTTCGTCGACTATTACGTCCACATCAAGAACGCCGAGATCGAGCGCTTCCAGGCCGAAGTGTCGGACTGGGAGCACCGCGAATATTTCGAGATGTTTTGAGACGCACCGTGGCCTCCATCCTTCGAGACGCCGCTGCGCGGCTCCTCAGGATGAGGGGATAACAACAACGCGGGGACGGACTTGATCCTCATGGTGAGGAGCGCGGCATGCCGCGCGTCTCGAACCATGAGGCCACGACGCGCGCTAGATCCCCAGATACCGGTGCTGCAGCTCCGGCTCGGCCAGGAGCTGCTCCGAGGTGCCGCTCCACATCGTGCGGCCGCGCTCGATGATGTAGTGGCGGTCGGCGATCCTGGCGAGGTTGCCGACATTCTTGTCGATCACCAGCACCGACTGGCCCTGGCTCTTCAGCATCGACAGGCAGCTCCAGATCTCCTCGCGGATCAGCGGCGCGAGTCCCTCGGTCGCCTCGTCGAGGATCAGCAACATCGGATTGGTCATCAGCGCACGGCCGATCGCCAGCATCTGCTGCTCGCCGCCGGACAGCGTGACGCCCATGTGGTGCGAGCGCTCGGCCAGGCGCGGAAACAGCGCGTGGATTTTTTCCAGAGTCCAGGGATCCCTGCTGCTCAGCCGATTGGCGGATGCCGCCACGAGATTTTCGCGGACGGTGAGGTTCGGGAAGATCTGCCTGCCTTCCGGCACGAGGCCGATGCCCTGCTGGGCAATCCTGTAGGAGGCCAGCTTGCGCACATCCTCGCCGGCGAAGCGGATCGCGCCCGATCGCGCCGGTGTCAGGCCCATGATGGAGCGGATGGTGGTGGTCTTGCCCATGCCGTTGCGGCCCATCAACGCGACCACCTCACCCGACTTGACGGACAGCGACAGGCCGAACAGCACCTGGCTCAGGCCGTAGCAGGTCTCGATACCTTCGATTTCGAGGAGAGTGTCAGCCATTGAAGTTCACCCCTGGCTCGTCACCGCATGCTGATCGCCGAGATAGGCGCGCTTGACTTCCTCATTGCTGCGAATCTCGTCCGGCTTGCCGCTGGCGATGACGCGGCCGTAGACCAGCACCGTGATGCGATCGGCCAGCGCGAACACCGCTTCCATGTCGTGCTCGACCAGCACGATGGTGACTTCCTTGCGCAACTCCTTCAGCAGCGCCACCATGCGCTGGGATTCGGTGATGCCGAGGCCAGCCATCGGCTCGTCCAGCAGCAGCAATTGCGGCTTTGTCGCCAGCGCGACCGCAAGCTCCAGCTCGCGCTGCTCGCCATGGCTCAGTTCGGAGACCGGCACGTCGGCGCGCTTATCCAGACCGACCCGCGCCAGCGCGGCGCGCGCCGCCTCGCGCAGCGGCTGTTCCTTGCGGGCGTCGGCCCAGAAGCGATAGGAGTGGCCGGCATGGGCTTGTGCCGCGAGGGCGACATTGTCGGCGGCGGTGAAATCGCGCAGCAGCGAGGTGATCTGGAAGGAGCGTGCGAGCCCGAGCCGGCTGCGCTCGTAGGGCGGCAGATTGGTGATGTCCCGGCCGGCGAAATAGATGGCGCCGGAATCCGGCACCAATTGTCCCGTCAACTGGCTGATCAGCGTGGTCTTGCCGGCGCCGTTGGGACCGATGATCGCATGCAGTTCGCCGGGCGTTACCTCCATGGAAAGCTTGTCGGTGGCGACGAGGCCGCCGAAGCGCTTGATCAGGTTTTCGACGCGCAGCAAGGGCTCAGCCACGGGAGAACCTCCCCAGCAGGCCCATGATGCCGCCGCGCGCGAACAGCACGATCAGCAACAACAGCGGCCCCATGATCATCGCCCAGTATTCGGTCACCTGTGACAGCAGCTCTTCCAGCAGAAGAAACACGATAGCGCCGATGACCGGGCCGAACAGCGTGCCCATGCCGCCGAGGATCACCATCACCATGAGGTCGCCGGAGCGGGTCCAGTACATCACGGCAGGGCTGACGAAATCGGTGTTGTTGGCAAGCAGCGCGCCGGCCAGGCCGCAGATGGTGCCTGAAATGACGAAGCAGACGAGGCGGTAGCGGTTGGCGTTGAAGCCGATCGCCTGCATGCGCTGCTCGTTGGAGCGCACGCCCTGCACCACGAGGCCGAAACGCGAATTGACGATGCGCCAGATCAGATAGGTGCCGCCGAGCAGGCAGGCGAGACAGACGTAATAGAACTGCGTGCGGTTGGAGAGATCGACCACTCCGCCGAAATTGCTGCGCTTGTAGATGGTGAGACCGTCGTCGGCGCCGTAGCGCGACAGCGAAGAGGCGATGTAATAGGCCATCTGCGCAAAGGCGAGCGTGATCATGATGAAATAGACGCCGCGGGTGCGCAAGGACAGCGCGCCGATCACGAGCGCAAACAGCGCCGAGGCCAGCAGCGCCACCGGCCACTGGATGAAGCCGGAGCCTGTGCCTTCGAAGGCGAGGATGCCGACGGCATAGCCGCCGATGCCGAGATAGGCGGCGTGGCCGAAGCTCATCATGCCGCCGTAACCCATGATGAGATTGAGCGATGCCGCCGCCAGCGCCAGGATGATGATGCGGGTGAACATCGTCAGGATGAACACCTTGCCCGTCAGCGCCGAATAGACCGGCAACAGCACCAGGCCGGCGATGACGAGCACGACGACGACGTTACGCAGATTGAGGGCAGACTTCATCGCTTGGCGGCCGGGAACAGCCCCTCCGGCCTCACGACCAGAACGATGGCCATCAGGAGATAAATCAGCATCGAGGACAGCGCGGGCGCGGCGGTGGATGCCGCGGTCGAACTCAAGACCTTGCGCAAGAGGTCGGGCAGGAAGGCGCGGCCCAGCGTGTCGATCATGCCGACGAAGATCGCGGCCATGAAGGCGCCGCGGATCGAGCCGATGCCGCCGATCACGATGATGACGAAGGCGAGGATCAGGATGTTTTCGCCCATGCCGATCTGCACGGTCAGGATCGGCGCCTGCATCAGCCCGGCGAGACCGGCGAGCGCAGCGCCCAGACCGAACACAAGGGTGAACAGCAGCTTGATGTTGATGCCGAGCGCGCCGATCATCTCGCGGTTGGAGGCGCCGGCCCGGATCAGCATGCCGATGCGGGTGCGCATGACCACGACATAGAGCAGCGCCGCGACCAGGAGCGCGACGGCGATGATCGAGAGCCGGTAGGCCGGATAATAGACGCCCGGCAGGAGCTGCACCGGCACCGTCAGCCAGGCCGGCAGCGGCAGCGCCAGGCCCGCCGGACCCCAGATCAGCCGCACCGCATCGTTGAAGAACAGGATCAGGCCGAAGGTCGCCAGCACATGGTCGAGATGGTCGCGACCGTAGAGGTGCCGCAGCGCCACGAATTCCAGGAGGATGCCGAGCAGGAGCGTGGCGCCCAGCGCCATGACCGCGCCGAGGATGAAATTGCCGGTCCAGGCCACGAAGGTCGCCGCGAAATAGGCGCCCATCATGTAGAGCGAGCCGTGGGCGAGATTGACAAAATCCATGATGCCGAACACCAGCGTCAATCCGGCCGCCAGCAGGAACAGCAGCAGGCCGAACTGCAGTCCGTTGAGAGATTGTTCGACGACGACGAGCATGGATCCCAATGCCTGAATGAACAGCCCTATTGTTTGAGCATGATCTCCGCGCAAACGCTACGCGTTTGTCGCGAGGGAAAACCGCTTCGCACTTCTCCGGATCACGCCCTAAAAAAGCAGCGGCAGCGCGAGGGCACTGCCGCTTATTGTCGTTGGGCGCTTCAACTTACGCAAGTCTGCTCGAGGCCGCGGAAGATCATGCGCCGACAGGACCCGATCCTACTTCATCGGGCACTTGTCGTGGAAGCGGTCCTGGTCGTCCTTGACGATGGTGGCCACCGTTTTCAGCGCGAGCTGGCCCTCGGCGTCCTTGACCACGTCCTGCAGGTAGAAATTCTGGATCGGGATGTGGTTCTTGCCGTACTTGTACGGACCGCGCACCGACTTGAAGTTGGCCTTCTCCATCTCGGCCTTCATCTCGTCCTTCTTGGCGGTGTCACCCTTGACCGCGACCACCGCGCTGTTGATGAGGCCGGCAGCGTCATAAGTCTGCGCACCGTAGAACGTCGGGCGCAGGCCGGGGTACTTCTTGCGATAGTCCGCGACGTAGCGCTTGTTCTCCTCGTTGGGGAGGTCGTTGACCCATTCCTGGGCGCCGGGCACGCCGAGCGCGTTTTCCTTCTGCAGTGCCAGCGTGATTTCGTCGATGGTGAAGGCGGTGTAGAGCGGCATCTGCTGCTTGATGCCGGCCTGGGCGTACTGGTTGAGGAACTGCACGCCGGCAGCACCTGGATAGAACACGAAGATCGCTTCCGCGCCCGAGTTCTTGGCCTTGGTCAGTTCGGCGGAGAAGTCGAGCTGGCTCGGCCAGACCGTGTATTCCTCGCCCTTGACCTCGCCCTTGAAGGTGCTCTTGACGCCCGCGAGCATGTCCTTGCCGGCCGCGTAGTTCGGGCCGATCAGGAACACCGACTTGACGCCCTTCTGGGTCATGTAGGTGCCCATGGCCTGCGGGGTCTGGTCGTTCTGCCAGGAGGTCGAGAACACGTAGGGCGAACAGAGCTCGCCGGCGAGCTGCGACGGGCCGGCGTTCGAGGTGATCAGGAAAGTCTTGGCATCAACCGCG
Source organism: Bradyrhizobium sp. (assembly GCF_016219575.1). Taxonomy (GTDB): domain Bacteria; phylum Pseudomonadota; class Alphaproteobacteria; order Rhizobiales; family Xanthobacteraceae; genus Bradyrhizobium. Next base: position 76,985 of record NZ_JACRMG010000013.1, read on the forward strand.
GTCTTCAGCGAAGCCAGCAGCACGTTCGACCAGATATAGCCGACGATGAAATCGACCTTGTCGGACTGGATCAGCTTTTCGGTCTTCTGCTTGCCGACATCGGGCTTCTGGCCGTCGTCCTCGTAGATCACCTCGACCGGCTTGCCGCCCATCTTGCGGCCGAGATGGTCGAGCGCGAGCTCGAAGGAGTTGCGCATGTCATTGCCGATCGCGGCGGTGGGACCGCTGAAGGTCGAGACGAAGCCGATCTTGATGGTGTCTCCCGCCGCCGCGGGCTGCGTCAGCGCCAGGGCGGCAATGCCCGCCAGCCAGAGTGCCTTTTTCATAACAGTTTCCCCTCCTCGTTACCGTTGCAACGCTGTCCGCCCCGATGGCGGGACTGGTCGCGCAGGCCCTTTATAAAGAGACGTGTTTTGTGCGCAAAAGCGCAGGCCCGCAGCAAGCACGAACCGAAAGTCCCCTCTTAGAACCTTCGGCCTATGCCCCAGCAAGCTGCACCATAATTCAGGAAGCACAGAGAACGCAAGAATTATAGTGCCGGTTCTCGCGGGCGGGATTGTCGCAGCCGTGCCCATGGCGCCTCGCCGGCCGGCATCGAGGTTAGGATGCGGCACTCGAACGGGGCCGCAGACTCCGCGATGCGCGACCGTACCGCGTGAGACAGGCGTGAGGCCGGCGACCGCCAGTTCGTCGAACAGAAAAATCGCCGCACGGAGGAGAGCGAATTTCCAGCGGCGGCTTGCAGGGGCCGAACGGCTTCACCCCCGGTTAACGCATTTGCGGCACCTCGGTTTAACGTGTTTGCGGCCACATTCGCACGCGACGGAGGGCTCTCATGCTTATCAGCAACAAGGTCGCACGCACCAAATGGTGCCCTTTTGTGCGCATCGACAACAGCAACCGCCTACACAACACGATGACTGACGGATTCGCGAACTCGGAAAAAATGTATCACTGCATAGCAGGCGACTGCATGGGCTGGCGGCAGTTTCACCTGTCGCACATGAAGGGTGGCGCCGACGGGGTCGAGACCCACGGGTACTGCGGCTACGCCGGCAAGGTCGAGATCGAGTAGCTGCAGGCTTCAGCCAACCGGTTCATGCCGCCGCCGCGCGCATGGTCACATTTCGTCCCGGCATTCTGCATCATCGGCGCCACCGCGATTGCGGCCGGCACGAACCGTCGCCGCTCGCGGGCACGATAGCGCTCCGCTATCGCCCGATTGGCGAATGCGCCTTGGAAACGGCCGGCTCATGCGGGCATAATCGGACCCTGCGAAGCGGAGATCAGGCCCGATGAGCGAAGTGCCAAAGCCCCATCACGTGGCGATCGTTGGGGCCGGCTTCGGCGGGCTGGAGACCGCGTTCCGGCTTGCCGGCGCCCCCGTGCAGATCACCATGATCGACCGGCGCAACCATCACCTGTTCCAGCCCCTGCTCTACCAGGTCGCGACCGCCTCGCTCGCCACCTCCGAAATCGCCTGGCCGATCCGCTATCTCCTGCGCGACCGGCCGGAGGTGACCACCCTGTTTGCCAACGTCAACGGCGTGGATGCTGCGGGCAAGCGGGTGCTGCTCGAGGATGGCGGCGTCATTTCCTATGACACGCTGGTGCTCGCCACCGGCGCGCGCCACGCCTATTTCGGCCATGACGAATGGGAGCCGTTCGCGCCGGGGCTGAAGACACTGGAGGACGCCACCACCCTGCGGCGGCGCATCCTTGTCGCCTTCGAGCGCGCCGAGCGCGAGAGCGATCCCGACAAGCGAGCGGCGCTGCTCACCTTCGTCATCGTCGGCGCGGGACCCACCGGCGTCGAGATGGCCGGCACCATCGCCGACATGGCGCGCGACACGCTGCCGCGCGATTTTCGCAACATCGACACCCGCAAGGCGCGCGTCGTGCTGATCGAGGCGGGCCCGCGCGTGCTGGCGGGCTTCCCGGAGGATCTGTCGGCCTATGCGCAGCGCTCTCTGGAAAGGCTCGGCGTCGAAGTCATGCTGGGCGATGCCGTCACGGAATGCTCGGCCGAAGGCGTCGTTTATGGCGGCAAGCGGCTGGAAGCGCGCACGCTGATCTGGGCCGCGGGCGTGCGCGCCTCGCGCGCCGCCGAGTGGCTCAACGCGCCGCACGATCGCGCTTACCGATTGCAGGTCGAACCGGACCTGACGGTGCCCGGCCATCCCGAAATCTTTGCCATCGGCGACACCACGACCATCAAGGGTCCGGACGGCAATCCGGTGCCCGGCATCGCGCCGGCCGCGAAGCAGCAGGGGCGTTACGTCGCCGCCCTGATCAAGGCCCGTCTTGCCGGCAAGACGCTGCCGCCGTTTCGCTACAGGCACGCCGGCAGTCTGGCGCAAATCGGCAAGCGGCTCGCGGTGATCGATTTCGGCAGGTTCAGGCTGCGCGGCACCATCGCGTGGTGGATCTGGGGCATCGCCCACATCTACTTCCTGATCGGCTTGCGCCACCGCCTCGGTGTTGCGCTGAGCTGGCTGTGGATCTACCTGCGCGACCAGCGCCCCGCACGGCTGATCACGCAAGGCAGCAGCAAGGTGACGAGCTAGCCGCTTGACCTCCACATTGCGACTGCCATGCTGGTGAAGCCGCGAGACAATATGCGGAGCACCAACAGCGGGAGGAAGCGATGCAGGGATTGTCGATCGACGCGCGCGCATGGGCCATACTGGCTTCAATTGTCGCGATTGCGTTCCCCTCCGCCGAGGCGGCGGCTGCCAAAATGAAAGGCGATGCCGCAGCCACCTGCAGCGGACTTGCCGGCGCGGCGGAGAACGCGGTGCGGATCGACACTGCTGCGATGCAGGCGCCGTCGCCGATCGCGGTCGCCGAGAGGGGGCCGACGCCAGCGGCGCGCATCACCCCGGCGAACCCCGAATTCTGCAAGGTGATCGGCCGCATCGAGCCATCGGATCCCACGGCGCCGCCGATCCGCTTCCAGGTCAACCTGCCGGTGGAGTGGAACGGCCGCTCGCTGCAGTATGGCGGCGGCGGCTTCAACGGCGTACTCATCACCGGCCTTGCGCTGCCGCCGGCTTCGCCGTTCGGCGCGGCCGCGCCGCTGGCCCGCGGCTTTGTCACCTATGGCACCGATTCCGGCCATGAGACGAAACCCGGCGAGCCGCCGCAACTCTTTTCACTCAACGACGAGGCGTTCGAGAACTTTGCGCACAAGTCCTACAAGAAAGTGCGCGACGCCGCTGTGGCGGTGATGGTACGCGCCTACGGCAACCCGCCGGCGAAGCTGTACTTCATGGGATCGTCGGAAGGCGGCCGCGAAGGACTGACCATGGCGCAGCGCTACCCCGACGATTTCGACGGCATCTTTGCGCGCGTGCCCGTGATCAACTGGGTTGGCTTGCAGCATGCCGGCACAAAGGCGGGCCTGGCGACCATGGGCGATGGCTGGATTCGCCCGGCACAGATCGAGTTCGTTGCGAAAGCCGTGCTGGCCGCGTGCGACAAGGCCGACGGCTCCGAGGATTCGATTGTGCAGGACCCCGTCGGCTGCAAGGCGAAATTCCGGGCGGAGACGCTGCGCTGCGCCGCGGGCCAGAGTGGCGACGAATGCCTGACCGACGCGCAGATCGCGGCTGTCAACGCACTTCATTCGACCTACAAGTTCCCGTTCCCGCTCGCCAACGGCCTCGACGATTATCCGGGCTGGGGCGTGTCGGGCGAGAACATCCCGGCGTTCGGCCCGACCGGCGGCTGGAAATCCTGGTGGCTCGGCACGGCACCGCCCGCACAGCCACCGGCGCCAGGCAATGGCATTGCCTGGGTCTACGGTGCCGGAGGCATGGCCTATGTGTTCGCGCGTGATCCAAAACTCGATGTCACCAAGTACAAGCCGGAGGATTACAAGCAGCGCGTGCTCGAAGTCTCCCAGCTGATGGATTCGACCAACCCCGATCTCGGCCGCTTTGCCGCACGCGGCGGCAAACTCGTGATCCTTGAAAACATGGCCGATTACGCCCAGAGCCCCTACGCCGGTATCCGCTATTTCGAGAATGTGCAGCGCGCGCTCGGCAAGGAAAAAACGGCCGGGTTCGCACGCCTCTACACTGCCCCCGGCGTCGATCATGTCGGCTCGGGTGCGCCGGCCAATGTCGACATGCTCGACGTGCTGGTAGACTGGGTGGAGAACGGCAAGGCGCCCGGCAATCTCGAGGTGATCGAGCAGAAGGTCGAAGCGCCCGCCTTCGAAACCTTGCGCTCGCTGCCGCTCTGCCAGTGGCCGGCCTGGCCGCGTTACAAGGCAGGCCCGGCCACTCAAGCCGCGAGTTTCTCCTGCGCGCCGTGATGCGTGCAGCCGAGTGGTCCTTACGCTCGACGAGCGCTTCCATGAAGAGATAGCCGGCGAGCCGCACGCACTGGAAAATTTGGCCAGCGCTTCCGCGCCGAGAGCCGGAAGTTATTTCGGCTTGCGCGGTTCCTGGATTGACCTCATGTAGCTGAGCACCTCCTCCGCATCCTCCCTGCTGAAGCGGAAGGTCGGCATGATGGGATGGATGCTGGTGAGGCCGGTCAGCAGCCGTTGCTTGAGGTCGCTGTCGTAAAGTTTGGTTTCGCTAAAACTGCGAAAGGGCGGCGCCAGCTTGTTGGGGCTCGCGCCGGTCCTGCCAATGGAGTGACAGCTGGCGCAAAGCTTCTGCAACATCTCCTTGCCTTGCCGCTGCTCCCCAGTCCTGGCGTAGCCGAAGGTGCTCCACAAGAGAACTGTTGTTGCTGACAGTACCAGCACCGATCGCTTCATCGCATTCTTTCGTGCCGCGCAGTTCACCCCGATGCGCACGATGCCACGGTTTGCGAAAGCCGGTTTGATGCAGCTCAAAGGATGAGCTCGGTTAGCGCTAGGTTCAATGTGTCTCGCTCCGTTTTGCGAAGCGACCCTCTCCTCAAAAGGCAGGGCAAGCGCACCATGCGGATTGTCTTCATCGCCACGAACTCGTCATGCCCGGGCTTGTCCCGGCCATGACGATGTGGAAACGCGGTAGGAGGAACTACTTCACCAGCGAGCAGCCGCCGTCCGCGATTGGGCGGAATGCCTGCTCGGCGGGAATGGTCGAGATCAGCTTGTAATAGTCGTAGGGATATTTCGACTCCTCCGGCTTCTTCACCTCGAACAGGTACATCGGGTGGATGACGCGGCCGTCCTGGCGGATGGTGACATCGCCGAACAGCTTGTCCTTGCCCTTGAACTTCTTCATTTGCGGAACGACGCTCTTTGCGTCGTCGCTGCCGGTGGCGGCGACCGCGTTGAGGTAGGCAAGCGTCGAGGCATAGACGCCGGCCTGGTTGGCGCTCGGCATCTTGCCGTTCATGCCCGGCCGCGCCGCAAAGCGTTTCGCGAAGGCGCGGGTGTCGTCATCCATGTCCCAGTAGAAGGCTTCGAGAATCTGCAGGCCCTGTCCGACCTTCAACCCCATGCCGTGCACGTCGTTGACGAACAGCAGGAACGCCACCATGGTCTGGCCGCCCTGCTGCAGGCCGAACTCGGCGGCCTGCTTCACCGCGTTGACGGTGTCGCCGCCGGCATTGGCAAGCCCGATCACCTTTGCCTTCGAATTCTGCGCCTGCAGCAGCAGCGAGGCGAAGTCCGACGTGTTGAGCGGATGTTTCGCCGAACCCAGCACCTTGCCGCCGTGCTTCTCGATGTAATTGGTGGCCTCCGCCTCGATGCCCTGGCCGAGCGCGAAATTCACGGTGACGAAGAACCATTCCTTGCCGCCGCGCGCCATCATCGCCGCCGCCGTGGCGTTACCGGTGGCCCAGACGTCGTTGACCCACTGAATGGTGTTGGGCGAGCAAGCCTTGCCGGTGAGGTCGGAACTCGCGGTCGATGACGCCAGGAACGTCATCCTGGTATCGCGGACCAGTGAATTGATGGTGAGGCCGACGGCCGAGTTCGGCACGTCGACGATGGCGTCGACGCCGTCGACGTCGAGCCATTTGCGCGCGATCGCCGAGCCGACGTCGGCCTTGTTCTGGTGGTCGGCGTAGACGATCTCGACCTTGATGTTTTTGCCGCCGCCGTTGAAATCTTCCGCTGCCATGCGCGCGGCCTCGACCGAGCCCATCCCGTTGGTATCCTGGAAGATGCCTGAGATGTCGTTGAGCACGCCGACGCGCACGACGTCGCCGGAAATCTGCGCCTGCGCGACCGACGCAACGCATGACAGCGCCAGCGCGCTGCACAATCCGAGTGTCTTCATGGTTCCCTCCCCTCGAAAATGTTGACGTCAGGTCTGCCGTTCCGGCAGGTGCAGGATCAGGCCGTCGAGACCGGCCGAGAGCTTGATCTGGCAGGACAGGCGGCTTTCCGCGCGCCGCTCGGCTGCGGTGCCGTCGAGCAGCGCGTCCTCGTCACCGCCCATGGCAGGCAGGCGCGCGAGCCAGGCTGCATCGACATAGACATGGCAGGTCGCACACATGGCATTGCCGCCGCATTCGGCCAGGATGCCGTTGATGTCGTTACGCGTTGCGGCCTGCATGGCGCTTTCGCCGGCATCGGCGGCAATACGCTGCTCGCGGCCGTCGGGGTGAACGAAGGTAACGATCGTCATGGGCTGTCCGTCAGGCCGGCGTAATGGTGATCGGGAGGCTTTCGAGGCCGCGCAGGGTGTTGTTGTAGCGGCGCTTCACCTCGCCCGTGATCTCGATCGATCCGACCCTGCGCGCCAGCGCCGAGAGCATCACCTCGCCCTCGAGGCGCGCGACCAGCTGGCCGACGCACATATGGATGCCGGAGCCGAAGCCGACGTGGCCTGCGGTGCGGCGGGTGATGTCGTAGCGATCCGGGTTCTCCCAGCGCCGCGGATCGCGGTTGGCGGCGCCGAGGAACATCAGGATCTTTTCGCCTTCGCCGATGCTGTGGCCGCCGAGCTCGACCTCGCGCGTGGTGGTGCGGAAGAAGGTCTGCACCGGGCTTTCGAAGCGGACCGCCTCCTCGAAGGCGTTGCGCGCCAGCGTGGGATCGCTGCGCAGCTTCGCCAGCTGGTCAGGAAAACGCGCCAGGCAATAGACCGTGGCGCCGATGCCGTAGACGGTGGTATCGAGCCCCGCAGACAAAAGCGAACGCACCAGCAGCGGCGCCTCGTCATGGGTGATGTCGCCGGCATCGGCGCGGGCGTGGATACAGGCGCCGAAGCCGCCGGGGACGAGGTTCTCGCGCCGGCATTGCTCGGCGACATAGGCCTGGTGCGGCGCCGAACGTTCGATCGCCTCCTGGCGCAACCGGTTCGGCGGGCCGAACGAATTGAACACCAGGCTCGCATAGGGCAGCAAATGCTCGCGCCCCTCCTGCTGCAAGCCGAGCGCGTCGGGGAACACCGACAGCGGATAGGCTTCCGCGAGATCGGTAATCGCATCGAAGCTGCCGCGCGCCAGCAATTCATCGGCCTTGGCTTCGGCGCGCGCGGCAAAATGGCTGCGCAGTGGCTTCATCGCGGTCGCCGACAGAACCTGGCCCAATACCGCACGGGTGCGCGTATGGGCCGGAGGGTCGGCCTCCAGGATGATGCTTTGCGGTCGCCATGGCTTTTCCTTCGCGAAATCGCTCAGGCCGACGCCGCGACTGGAGCAGAATGTCAGGGGATCGTTGAGCACGGCATGCACTTCGGCGTAGCGCGCCACGCCATAGACACCATACGTGTCGAGATAGACGACCGGGCCCGCCTCGCGCAGCTCCTCGTGCGTCGCGAACGGATCGGCGAAGAACTCGATCGAGAAGGGATCGAAGTCGAGATGCGGCACGCCGGGTGCGGCGCCTTGCCCTGGGCTCGTTGCGGTCGCAGTCATCGGGGGCCTCCTGCATAATGTTCTTGCAGAGCGGTGCGGGGTGTCTCTATGTCTGAAGGCGCAGGAATCTCCGGAAGGCCATGAGCAGCAACAGACAGGCGCGCAATTTGCGGTCCCCCGCCGCGGGCAAGGACCCCAAGGTCGAACTGGTGCTCGACCTCGATTGCTACGTTCCGGCGCTGATAACTTTCATCGCCAACAAGCTGTCGCGCAGCGCGACCGTGCTCTACCAGAAGCGCTTCGCCGTGAACGTCACGGAGTGGCGCATCCTGGCGCTGCTGGCGATCGAACCGGAAATCTCGGCTGCGCGCATCTGCCACGTCATCGGGTTCGACAAGGGCCCGGTGAGCCGCACTCTGGCGGCGATGGAGGAGCGCGGGCTGGTCGCGATCAGGGCCGATCGCGAGGACGGCCGCACCTATTCGATCTCGCTGACGGCGAAAGGTGCGGCGACGCATGACAAGGTAATCGCTGTCGCGCTGGAGCGTGAGCGGCGCCTGCTGTCCTGCCTGAGCAAGGGCGAGCGCGAGAACCTGATCGCGCTGTTGCGCCGCGTGCACGGCAATCTCGACGCCGTGAAGGGCGCGGGCGAAATCGACCGAGACTGAGCGCGGCACGCCGGCGCCGGCGGCGAACCCTCGATCGCGATAGAAATGCGCGCGCGACATTGCTCTGTCACGCGGGCGATCCCGCCCGGACATTCCTTCCTCCCCTGAAACGACCTGACCCGTGATGATGGATTCTTCGGTTTCCGGTCGAAACGAACCCTCTCACAAATTAGTTGCTTTGGCAACCTAAATCGCAAACAAAAACGGCGGACCGCGAGAGAGGCGGCGCGATCCGCCGTTCCGCTCAATTCTTGACGAGCGGGCAGTTCCCTTCGCTCTCGGGACGGAAGGCCTGGTTGCCCGGAATCTTCGCGACCACCTTCAGCAGATCCCACTTCGATTTCGATTCGTCGGGCGATTTCACCTCGAGCAGATAAAGAGAATGCATCTTGCGCCCGTCGGCGCGGATCGTCCCCTTGCCGAACAGCGGATCGTCTGTCGGCATCTCCTTCATCGCTACGACCACGGCCTTGCCGTCGGTCGCGCCGCCGACCTTGTCGACGGCCTTCAGATAGTGCAGCACCGAGGCGTAGACGCCGGCTTGCATGTCGTTGGGATAGTTGTTCTGCGGGTGACGCTCGGCAAAGCGTTTGGCGAAGGCGCGCGTGCCGTCGTCCAGATCCCAATAATATGGATTCATGATCTGCGCGCCCTGCGCCGCCTTCAGCCCGAGCGCGGGAATGCCGTTCATGCCGAGAATGAGCCCGACCAGCTTCTGCTTGCGGGTGAGGCCGAATTCCGCGGCCTGCTTGATCGAGGTGATGGTGTCGTCGCCGGCGTTGGCAATGCCGACGATATCGGCGCCCGAAGCCTGCGCCTGCAGCAGGAACGAGGCGTAGTCGGCCGTGCCGAGCGGATGGCGCACTGCGCCGAGCACTTCACCGCCGGAGGCCTTGACGCCCTCTGCGGCCTGCTTCTCGAGGTCGTGGCCGAAAGCGTAGTCCGCGGTGATGAAGAACCACTTCTTGCCGCCCTGCGCGACCACCGCCTTGCCGAGGCCGCGCCCGTAGGCATAGGTGTCGTAGGTCCAGTGCACGGTGTTCGGCGTGCATTTCTCGCCGGTGAGCAGTGCGGTGCCGGCGCCCGAGCCGACGAAGACCTTGTTCTTCTGCGCGCTCATGCCGGCGACCGCGAGCGCGATCGCCGAATTCGGCAGGTCGAAGATGGCATCGACGCTCTCGGCGTCGTACCAGCGGCGCGCGATGCCGACGCCGACGTCGGTCTTGTTCTGGTGATCGGCTGTGATGACCTCGACCGGCTTGCCGGCGGCCTTGCTGCCATAGTCCTCGACCGCCATCTGTGCGGCAATCACCGAACCGATGCCCTGATAGGTCGAAAACACGCCGGACTGGTCGTTGAGCACGCCGATCCGGACCTTCTCCTGGGCCTCTGCGGCGCCGGCGTGCATTGCGCCGAGAGCCATTGCAGCCAGCATTCCCCTGCGAAACATCTGTCGCATGCTTTCCCTCCCGTATACAAAAAGGCGGCCTGCGGGCCGCTCCGAAATTACTTATAAAATATAAGTATTTTTCGGAAGTGTCAATTCATGCGATGAAGAGCGAGCGACCAGAGATGGGAAGAACCGCCAAGACGCTGACGCGAAAGGGAAACGAACCGGAACCGGGTTCGTCCCGTAAGCTCGATCTGAGCAGCTTGCGGCAGACCCCGGGCTTCATGATCCGGATTCTGCAACTGGAGAACTTCGAGGCGTTCTACCCGCATTTCCGCGAACTCAAGCTGTCGCCGGTGGAATACGCGATCCTGGTCACGCTTCGCGACAACAAGGCGGTGACGCAGAGCGAGCTTGCAGGCGTGCTGAAGATGCAGTTGCCCAATCTGGTGAAGATCCTGTCGCGCATGGAGGAGGCCGGCACCATCAAGCGCAAGCGGTCGGCGCGGGACAAGCGCGCCGTCGAGCTTTCGCTCAGCGCGGCCGGCGAGCGACGGGCCAACGAGGCCAGCCGCCTCGGCGTCAGCTTCAATGCACACACCCTCGCCCCGCTCGACAAACAGGAGCGAGCCGCCTTCCTGCAGATGCTGGTGCGGCTCTTCGACGGATACAGGAACGCCGCACCCTGACGGCCGGCCTTACGCGCAGCCGACCCAGGCGCGCGAAGCGTCGTCGTTCAGGACCACCACTGCCGCCGCCCGTCGCGTCAGTACTGCGCGCTGGTTGATATAGCCCTTGTCGGTGATCTCGCCGCCATCGACGGAGGCGGGCTCGGCCAGCAGCAGCGCGCGTGTGGCATGGCCGGAGGAGTTCGGGAACTGTGCCTTCAGCCTTGCCAGCCCCTGCCCGGTCGCCGCACGGACCTTGTCGTTGTCGATCACTTCGTCTGTGCTCGCCTGTTCCGGCAGTCCGGCATGGGCGCGGCAGGCGGGAATGTTTGGAAAGACCAGGAAGCGCACCTCGTCGCCATCATGCCCGGAGACGACGATGTCCTGCGCCAGCGGCGCAAGCGCGGCAATGCCCGCGACGCGCAGCGTGCCGACGCTGACCCAGGTCCCGGAATTGAGCTTGAAATCCTCGGCAACGCGGCCGTCGAAGAACAGCCCGAGTTCGGGATGCGCGGGATCGGCGAACTTGACGGCATCGCCGATCAGATAAAATCCCTCCTCGTCGAAGGCCTGCCTGGTCAGTTCCGGCGCCTTCCAGTAGCCGGGCGTGACATTGGGCCCACGCACGCGCACCTCGAGCTTGTCTCCTGACGGAACCAGCTTCAGCTCGGTGCCCGGGATCGGCACACCGATATTGCCGGAACGTTTCGCGAGGAAATGACAGTCGGTCGCCAGCGGCGAGGTTTCCGTCGAGCCCCAGGCAGACACCATCGGCAGCTTTCGGCCGACGGTCTGCAGCGAAAGCTCCTCAAGGGCGTCCCACAGGTTCTGCGGCAGCGCCGCACCGGCATAGAAAGCGAACTTCACCCCGCCGAAGAACTTCCTGCGCAACTCCTCATCGCCACGGAGCGCCGCGATCAGCATGTCGAAGCCGCGTGGCACGTTGAAATAGACCGTCGGCACCACGCTGCGCAGGTTCGAAAGCGACGTATTGAACACTCCCGGCGCCGGCTTGCCGCCGTCGACATAGAGCGTGCCGCCATTGCGCAGCACCAGGTTGAAATTGTGATTGGCGCCAAAGGTATGGCTCCACGGCAGCCAGTCGAGGATGACGAGGCCTTCGCCCGCGCCTTCGAGGAAGGTCCAGGTCTGCGCCTTGGCCTGCTGGCTCGAGGTCAGCATCCGCTGGGTATTGATGACGGCCTTCGGCGTGCCGGTCGAACCCGACGTGAAGAGGAATTTTGCCACCGTGTCCGGCGTCACCGCCGCGAATGCCCTTGCGACGTCGGGCGTCTCTGGCGTCGCCGCGACGTCACGGAAGGCAATTGCATCGCCATCGGCACTGCCGCTGATGATCGCGGCCTTGTGCAGCGGCCGTATGGCCGCAAGCGCCGCGGCAAAGGGCTTCGTTCCCGAGACATAGATCGCGCCGGGCTGCAGCAGCTCGATCATCCCCTTGAGCTTGTCGAAATCCCGCGACATCAGCGAGTAGGCCGGCGAGACCGCTGCGACCGGCACACCGGCATGCATCGCGCCGAGCGCGAGCAGCGCATGATCGACACTGTTGTCCGAGAGGACGGCAACGGGCCGTTCCGCACTCAGCCCCTGCGCCAGGATCCAGGCGGCAATGGAACGCACCTGTTTCAGTGCGGCGGCATAGGTCACTGTCGTCCACGGCGTATCGCCGGCACGCTCGCCGAGAAAGATGCGATCCGGCGCGGCGCGAGCCCAGTGCTCCAGCCAGTCGCCGACGCAGCGCGCGGCCGGCTTCAACGGCGTCGTCGATCGCACGATCGTGGAGCCGTCGGCACGGCGTTCGGCCACGATGGCGGGCGTCGCAAAGAGACTGTCGGGATTGTCACCGCGGATGGCGGCCATCGTCATGGGTTCCTCTCCTCGGCCCGCGGCGGGGCCTGCAGCCTCGTGGCCGGGCTGCTTGGCTATAATGTTGAGCAGAACAATTGTTGTCGTCAACAACAATCTTTCCCTTCGCCGCCCTCCGCGCTACAAGGGAAGCAACTCCGGAGGAAACAATTGTCCAGCCAAACCGTCCACCCGGGAACGGGAATTCCCGCCCGCAGGAAGCAATCTGCGAAAGGTTCGCAGCGGCACATCGACCCGGGCGCCGAGATCGGTCTCGACGCGCTCGCGGGGCATGCCGGTTACGCCGTGCGGCGCTTCCAGCTCTGGATCTTCCAGGATTTCATCAGGACGCTCGCCGCGGTCGACATCAAGCCGACGCAATATTCGGTCCTGACCGTGATCGGGGCCAATCCGGGACTCAGCCAGATGGCTGTTGCAAAGCGGCTCGGCATCGAGCGCGCGCGGCTCGTGCACCTGCTTGACAGCCTCGAACGGCGCAGGCTGGTCAAACGGGTGCAATCGGCCACCGACCGGCGATCCCACGCGCTGCACCTTACCGCGCAGGGCCAGGAATCGCTGCGCAAGTTCAAGCGGCTTGCGGCCGAGCATGAGCGGCACGTTTCGGACAAAATCGGCAAGGAGAACCGGGAGCGCCTGCTGCAGATCCTGTCCTGCTTCACCTGAGCGTCGAATCGAGTTTTCGTCATGGCCGGGCTCGTCCCGGCCATCCACGTCTTCCTTCCTCATGGCCCCAAAGACGTGGATGCCCGGCACAAGGCCGGGCATGACGAGTTGTTAAAGCCGCGACAGGCGAGATCACGCCGGCAGGATGTCCGAAATCACGGCGCGGCCCTTCTGCACGACCTGTGCAAGACGTTCCTTCAGCGAATGCGCCGGCCGCAAGCCGTCCGAGGCCAGCACATGCGTCAGGTTTCCGACATTGGTGCGGCTGCGCTCAACCTCGGCATCGAGCGCGGCCGCCACCGACGCCATCTGGTCGCGCAGCCGTTTGCCCCAGTCGGAATCGCCGAGATCGATCTGCGCCTTGAGCGCGCTCTCGATCGCATAGATCTCCTTGAGAATTCCCTTGGCGACCGTGACGCGGTTGCTCTTCAGCGCAACGGCCAGCAGCAGGCGCCGCTCGTCGATCTGGTCCAGCACCATCGAAACGGCGAGCGCATAGGGCGTGGCCGCGATCGCGGCGGGGACCTTGCTTTCCGCCACCTTGGTGGCGAGATGCAGCAACTGCCAGGGCATTGCCAGGCGTCTTACGACGATCGTCAGCGCGAAGGGAATGGCGTCGGCGTTCGCACCCTTTAGCGCCTTGAGCTGGCCGATCACCTTGGCAAGCGCCGGCCCTTCGAGCTTGGCGATTTTCGGCGCGAGGGTCTGCGCAAATTTGGTCAGCGCATCGCTGGCGCGAAATACCATGAACATCTTGGCGAGGTCGTCGAACACCGCGGAAGAACTCGTGTACATGCGAAGCGCGGCACGCACCATCGCGCTGCCGTCGGCCGAACGCATCGTGCCGTCAAGATAGCCCAGCGCTTTCTTCTGGAAACCGACCGCCAGCTTTTCCGCTTCCTTCGGATTGGCGGCGACCTTGCCGACATTCTCGACATACTCGCGCGCCATCGTCGTCAGCAGCTCGGTGGCCAGCAGGGTCCAGATCGGCACCAGCGAACCCCGTGCGATCTGGCCGCTGTTGGCGCGCTCGGGCGCGCCGTCGACCAGCACGGGCTCCAGCGGCTTGAAGAACAAACGCGCCGGCTCGCCGCGGCGTTCGGTCCCTTGCGGGAATTCGGCGCGCAACGACGCGATCAGCTCCTCCGTGCGAGGGATGGATTCGCCGAGTTCGAGCAGCCGCTCCAGTTCGCCAAGCAGCCGCCCGCGCACCTGCGGCGAAAGCTGCGCGAGATATTCCTTGAGCTGCTCACTTGCCCGGTCTGGCTGAGCCATTGATTGTTATCACCTTTTCCGAGTGCGCAAGACGCGCAGCCGAACGGAATTCCGGTTATTGAGTACCGCGGAAAGGTGAATTTCCGGCGAATATGCAACCGTCAGTTTGAGGGATCGCATATATCCGCAACCAAACGGGCTGGGAGTAACCCGCTTGGGATAGACTGCCTATTTTTTCAGCACACAGCGCATCCAGTATACAGCCCACGACCCGACGCGATATATCTAACTATATGATTTATCTGTCATATGTTGGCAGGACGCCCGAACCGCATTGTGTACACAATGGCACATCGCTTGCTTCGATCCCCTGGAAGGCGACTGGCGGACCCGGGGTGGATGAGGAGGCGTTGACGTGCCTGAGACGGTAGCTGCGATCGTGGCCGCGCATCGCGACGGATCGGCTTCGCCCGCGGACACCGTGGCGCGCAGCTACCGACGCATCCGCGAGCACAACGACCCCGCCATCTTCATCGCGCTCCGCGACGAGAACGATGCGATCGCCGAGGCCAAAGGCCTCGCGGGGAAAGATGCGGCCGGGCTTCCGCTGCTCGGCGTGCCGGTTGCGGTGAAGGACAATATCGACGCCGCCGGGATGCCGACCACTGCGGCCTGCCCGGCCTTCTCCTACCAACCGGCCCAGGATGCGACCGCGGTGGCGCGGCTGCGCGCCGCCGGCGCCATCGTCATCGGCAAGACCAATCTCGACCAGTTCGCGACCGGTCTGGTCGGCGTGCGCTCGCCCTACGGCATTCCCGTCAACCCGGTCCGCGGCGATCTCGTCCCGGGCGGATCGAGTTCGGGATCGGCGGTGGCGGTCGCGGCGGGACTGGTGCCACTCGCGCTCGGCACCGATACGGCCGGAAGCGGCCGGGTGCCGGCGATGCTCAACAATATCGTCGGACTGAAGCCGAGCCTTGGCCTCATCTCCACTGCCGGCGTGGTGCCGGCATGCCGCACGCTCGACTGCGTCTCCGTGTTCTCGCTGACCGTCGACGATGCGATTGCCGCGCTCAAGGTGATGGCCGCGCCCGATGCCGGCGATCCCTTTTCGCGCAACCGGCCGCTCGCCGGCATGACGGCATTTCCGGCAAAGCTCCGGCTCGGCATTCCCAGAGACGGGCAGCTGATCTTTTTCGGCGACCGGCATTCCGAGCAGGCCTATGGCGAGGCGTTGCAGCGCTGGAGGGCGCTCGGTGCGGAACTGGTCGAGTTCGATCTGGAGCCGTTCTACGAGACCGCACGACTGCTCTATGAGGGACCGTGGGTGGCCGAGCGCTATCTCGTCATCCGCAACCTGCTGGCGTCATCGCCCGACTCCATTCATCCGGTGACCCGCGAGATCACGGGAGCCGGCGCGCGCCTGAGCGCTGCCGAGACCTTCTCCGCGCTCTATCGCCTGCAGGCGTTGCGCGGCGTCGCGGCGCGCAGCTTCGCCGATCTCGACGCGATCGTGCTGCCGACCGCGCCGACCGCCTATTCGACCGCACAGGTGCTGGCCAACCCGATCGAACTGAACAGCCGGCTCGGCACCTACACCAACTTCGTCAACCTGCTCGATCTCTGCGGCCTGGCGTTGCCGTCGACCATGCGCTCCGACGGCATCCCGTTCGGCATCACCCTGCTCGCACCGGCCGGCAGGGACGCTTTCCTCGCCAGCATCGGGCGCGTGTTCCACGCCGACACCGGACTTGCCGTCGGCGCCAGGGGTGTGGCCCAACCGCCGCTCGCGCCGCTGCCCGCGGCGGACGGCGACGAGATCGCGATTGCCGTCGTCGGCGCGCATTTGTCCGGCATGGCGCTGAACGGCGAACTGCAGGCGCTGGGCGCACGGCTCCTGGAAGAAACCGTGACGGCGCGGGACTACAAGCTATATGCGCTCGACACCACGCCGCCGAAGCCCGGCATGCTGCGCGTCGAAGCCGGCGCAGGCAGCGCGATCAAGCTGGAGCTGTGGGCACTGTCGGCGGCCGCATTCGGCAAATTCGTCGCAGCAATTCCGCCGCCCCTGTCGATCGGCACGGTGCGCCTTGCCGACGGCCGCGGCGTGAAGGGATTCATCGTCGAGCCCGCCGCCGTAAGTGGGGCGCGTGACATCTCGTCGTTCGGCGGCTGGCGTGCGTTCGTGACGAGGCAGGCGACGGAGTAGTCTCAGCCGTCATTGCGAGGAGCGATAGCGACGAAGCAATCCAGCTTCTTCGCCGCGGAGACGAAGCTGGATTGCTTCGCTTCGCTCGCAATGACGGAACTACCTACACCGACACCGCGTAGACCTCGTATTCCCCGCGCACCAGCTCGATATGGGCGCGCATCGCGGCGGCGGCGCCGGTGCGGTCGCCGCGCAGGATGGCGACGACGACGCGGTCGTGCTCGGCATGGGATTTCGCGAGCCGGCCCAGATTGCGGAACTGGGCGCGGCGGAACGGCTGCACGCGCACGCGGGTGGCCAGCGTCATCTCCGCGATATAGCCGTTCTGCGAGCCGGCATAGATCGCGTTGTGAAAACGCTCGTTGACTTCGTGAAAGAGTTCGGGATTGCCGGCGTGGCTGAGCACGCGCAATTCCTCGTGGATGGCTTCCAGCCGCGCGCGCTCGGTCGGCGTCATCCGCTCGGCAGCCAGTCCTGCGCACAACGCTTCGAGCTCGGCCATCGCCTCGAACATGCCGTTGAGGCGCTCCAGCGTCGGCCGCGCCACCACGGCGCCGCGATGCGCGCGCGCCTCGATCAGGCCGCTTGCCGCGAGCTGCCGCAGCGCCTCGCGCACCGGCGTGCGCGACACGCTGAAGCGGCGCGCGATGTCGGTCTCGTCCAGCGGCGCGCCGGGCGCAAGCTGGCCGCGCACGATCTCGTCGGCGAGCTGCAGGCGAAGCTCCTCCGCGCGCGTGATCTTGGCCTGATGCGGCGCCGGCCGATCGACGCGGCGCACCACCGGATCCGAGTCGGGGTCGTGTTGCGCTCTCGTCGGCAGATCATCGAGGCTCATGTCTTCTGATCCTGCGGTTCGTCGATGATGCTGACATGCGCGGCGACGATTCGCCAACCTTCCGGAAAGCGAATCCACGTCTGCATCTGCCGTCCGACTCTTGGGCTGGTCCATGCGTCGCGATAGAACAATGTCGAGGCCACCGCGGTATCACGGCCATAGGTGGTGATGACGGTCTTGTCGGTCCTGCGGATCAGCCCGACCGGAGAGCGCGCGGCGCGGAACGCCATGATGGCGTCATAGCCGTAGAGGTTCTCGCCGATGCCGTAGCGCAGCGTGCGCCCGTCGTTGCGAAAGAGCTCGTCGAGCACGGCGACGTCGTTGCTGACCAACGCCTGCTCGTAGCGCTGGAACTGGGCGGTGACTTCGTCGAGCACGTCGGGAAGGTCGATCTCCATCTCAAATTCCTCGTGGGCCCGGCGCTGCGGCCACGCCCATCTTTTCCAGAGCGTGCGCCACCCGCAACGCGATGTCCTCGCGCCAGGGCGCAGCGATGACCTGCACGCCGATCGGCATCGGCTCCAGCGGCACGGGCACCGCGACCACGGGCAAGCCGATGAAGGAGATCGGCTGGGTATGGATGCCGATATTGGCGCGCACCGGCAGCTCCACACCATCCAGCACGAACGTCGCCTGCCCGAGCTTCGGCGCGACGCAGGGCGTGGCGGGCGCCAGGATCACGTCGACCGACTTGAACAGCTCCAGCACTTTCGCGCGATACCAGCGGCGGAATTTTTGCGCGCGATCGACCAGCACCGCCGGCACCATCGCGCCGGCAATGAGGCGGTCGCGCACCGCCGGATCGAAATCCCGTGGCCGCTTGCGCAGCCGGTCGAGATGCAGCGAAGCGCCTTCGGTGGTGGTGATGATATAGGCCGCGGCGCGGGCGCGAGCGGCTTCGGGGATGACGACGGTCTCGGTCGCACCGAGCGCTCCGGCAACGCGGGCGACGGCTTCCTGCGCCTCGGGAAACAAGTTGTTCTGGAAGTAGCCGCCGGCAATCGCGACCTTCAAGCCGCCGACGCCTTGCACGAGCTGCGCCGTCACCGGCTCGACCGGCCGCGTCGTGCAGGCGGCGTCATCGGCATCGCCACCCTGCATCGCGTCATAGGCGAGCGCGAGATCCCTGACATTGCGCGCGAACGGGCCGAGATGATCGAGACTTGCCACAAAGGGATAGGAGCGCGCGCGCGACAGCCGGCCGTAAGTCGGTTTCAGGCCGAAGATTCCGCAGAAGGACGACGGCACGCGGATCGAACCGTTGGTGTCTGATCCGAGTGCAAGCGGCACCAGTCCGCCGCCGACGGCGCTGCCCGAACCGCCGGAGGAGCCGCCGCTCATTCGCGTCGGATCGTGGGGATTGCGCGAGGGGCCGTCATGAACGTTCTCGCCGGTGAAATCGTAGGCGTATTCACCCATGTTGAGCGCGCCGACCAGCACCGCGCCTGACGCTTCCATGCGCTCGATCAGCGTGGCGTCGCGCGCGGCCGGCGGCAGGTCGCGGTTGATCTTCGATCCCGCGCGCGTGGAGAGGCCTTTGACGTCGAACAGGTTCTTCACCGCAAAGGGCACGCCGGCGAGCGGGCCGACGTTCTTGCCCGCGGCAATGGCGGCATCGACCTCGCGGGCCTTGGCCCGGGCGCGCTCGGCGGTGACGTCGGTGAAGGCATTCAGCAGCCCGTCGTGCTTCCGGATCCGCGCCAACGCGGCCTCGGTGACCTCGGCGGCCGACAATCTGCGCGCAGCGACCGCTAGCGCGATGTCGGAGGCGGACATGCCGTCGGATGATGCGGTCATCGCCATGTCAGGCTGAATAGACACTGGCTGGCTCGGTTTCGTCAGGCAGCGTGAACTCGTCGACCAGACGGCCGAGCCGCAGCGAGACCTCGAGATTGGCGCGCACCGACTGCCGCCAGGCTTCCTCGACGGTCAGGCCCAGCGCCTTCGCTGCGGAATCGATGTAATCGTCGAGCGGATCGGCAGCCATTGTTCCTCCCGTTGTTCTTGTCAGTGCACCGGCAGCGGCGGATGCGGGATCGCCTCCAGAAGCTCCCGCGTGTAGGCGTCCTGGGGATCGCCGAGCACCTTCTCCGAGGTGCCCTGCTCGACGACTCGCCCGGTCCGCATCACGATCACACGATCGCACAACAGCCGCACCACATTCAAATCATGGGAGACGAACAGATAACTCATGCCCATGGACTGCTTGAGGTCCTGCAGCAGGTTCAGCACCACCGCCTGCACGGAAACGTCGAGCGCTGCGGTCGGCTCGTCGAGGATGACGAGTTTCGGCTGCAGCGCAATCGCCCGGGCGATGCCGACGCGGGCCTTCTGGCCGCCGGAGAGCTGGTGCGGGAAGCGGTCGAGCAGATTGAGCGGCAGGCCGACGAGCCCAGCGAGTTCCTCGCAGCGGGCGCGCAACGCGTCGCGGCCCCTGATGTCGCCGAGTTGCATGATCGGGTCGGCGATGGCGCGCGCCGCGGTGAAGCGCGGATTGAGGCTGTCGGTCGGGTCCTGGAACACCATCTGGATGCTCTTGCGCAGCGGCAGCCGCGCAAAGGCATGCGGCATGATCGCGCCGATCTCGTCGCCGTCGAACACGATGCGGCCGGAGGTCTGGTCCAAGAGGCGCATCACCATCATCGACGTCGTCGACTTGCCGCAACCGGACTCGCCGACGAGGCCGACACTTTCGCCGTGGCCCACGGTAAAGCTGATGCCGTCGACGGCACGGAACACCTCCTGCTCGACCGGCGGCTTGCGGCCGAACAGCTTGCCGAGCACGGCGGTCGCGCCCTGGCGCGGATACTCTTTCACCAGCTTCTCGACGAGGAGGAGCGATGCCTTCTCCCTCTCCCCGCCCTTCGCGGGGAGAGGGTCAGGGTGAGGGGCTGCATCTGCGAGCGCAGCACGTGGAGAGTCCCCCTCACCCGGCGCGCTTTGCGCGCCGACCTCTCCCCGCAAGCGGGGCGAGGTTGAAGAGAGCGCGGCCGCCTCTTCCTCCGGCAGCAGATCGCGCAGGGACACGCCGACACGCGGCGTCGCGCGCATCAGCTTCTTGGTATAGGGGTGCTGGGGCCTGGCAAAGATGTCGGCCGACATGGCCGTCTCGACCACATGCCCCTTCTCCATCACCACCACGCGGTCGCAATAGGCCGCCGCTAGCCCGAGATCGTGCGTGATCAGGATGGTGGACATGCCGCGCTGCCGGGTCAGCTCCACGATCAGATCCATCACCGCCTTCTGCGTGGTGACGTCGAGGCCGGTGGTCGGCTCGTCGGCAATCAGCAGCCGCGGATTGCAGGCGAGCGCCAGTGCGATCACCACGCGCTGGCACATGCCGCCCGACAGCTCGAAGGGATAGGCGTGATAGCGCTCGCGCGGGCGGGCGATCTTGACCTGCTCCAGTGCCTCGATCGCCTTCTCGCCGCGATCGGCGACCTGGGACTGCTGCACATGCTGGCGCAGCACGTCCTCGATCTGGTCGCCCACTTTGCGGATCGGGTTGAGCGCCGCGCGCGGGTTCTGGAAGATCATGGAGATTTCGCGGCCGCGCAGATCGCGCATCTCGGCTTCGCTCGCGGCCTTGACGTCGACGCCCGAGAACATCACCGAGCCCTCGGCGATCCTGCCGGCGCGGTCGAGGATGCGCATCACCGCATAGGAAGTGACCGACTTGCCGGAGCCGGATTCGCCGACAATGCCGAGCGTCTCGCCCTTGCCGACGGCGATGTCGACATGCTGCACGGCCTTGACGATACCGCGCCGCGTGGTGAATTCGACGGTGAGATCCTGGACCTCGAGCAGCGGCTGCGCGGTCATGGGCGCCTCCGCTTTTGCGGCGCGTCAGCCAAAAACTCGCAAAACAACCCCATGCAAAGTAGCGGAGCGGTAACGCGGTATTGAGTCGCGACGGTCATCACGTCCTCCGCTGCGGCGCCCTATTCCCTCTCCCCGTCCTTACGGGGAGTGGGTCAGGGTGAGGGGCATCTATCAGCGCGCTCAACTGCGCGAGGAGTGTGTGGAGGCTCCCCCTCACCCGGATTGCGCAAGCGCGCAATCCGACCTCTCCCCGCGCGCGGGGAGAGGTGAAAACAGAACGCCGCACCGCCCTATCCATCATCACGTCCTCCGCTGCGGATCGACGATATCGCGCAGGCCGTCGCCGAGCAGGTTGAAGCAGAACACCGCGATCATCAGCGCAAGGCCCGGGAACAGCGCGATCCACCATTCGCCGGACACCATGAAGCCTGCGCCTTCGGCGACCATGATGCCCCACTCCGCCGTCGGCGGCCGGACACCGAGGCCGATGAAGGAGAGACCCGCGGCGTTGAGAATGGCGTAGCCCATGGTCAGCGACATCTGCACGATCATGATCGGCATGATGTTGGGCAGGATATGCACCAGCAGGATGCGGAATTCGCCATTGCCCGACAGCCGTGCCGCCTGCACGAAACCGGCGTTGCGGCGGACGTTGGCCTCGGCGCGCGCCACGCGGGCATAGAGCGGGAAGTTGACGATTGCCGTGGCGAGGATGATGTTCTGCACGGTGTTGCCCAGGGCTGCGACGATGCCCATCGCGAGCACGAACAGCGGGAAGGCCATGATGGTGTCGGCGATGCGGCCGACGACGCGGTCGGTCCAGCCGCCGAAATAACCGGCGGCGATGCCGGCAAGCCCGCCCATCAGGAACACCAGCGCGACCGAGCTCACGGCGATGAACGTATCGAGCCGCGTGGCGACCACGACACGGCTGAAGATGTCGCGGCCGAGCTGGTCGGTGCCGAACCAGTGCGCCGCCGACGGCGGCTTCAACGCCTGCGCCGTGTCGGACGCCAGCGGATCATAGGGCACGATGTAAGGGCCGAAGACCGCGGCGAACAGAATGACGACCAGCAGTCCGAAGGCGAACGCGGTGACCCTGTTCTCGCCGAGCACATATCGGGTGTGCTCGAACATCGAGACGAGGCCGGACTTGCGCTTCTCAGCCGGCTCGGCCGTAACGGAATCGGCGGTGACGCTACTCATGCTTCCTCCTCAGCCCTCGAGCCGGACGCGCGGATCGATCACGCCATAGAGAATGTCGATCAAGAGATTGAGCAGCACGTACATGACCGCCATGGTCAGCACGAAGCCCTGCACCGGCGCGAAGTCCGAGGCGATCAGCGCCTCCACCGCATAGGAGCCGATGCCGGGCCAGGCGAAGACTTTCTCCACCAGCACGTTGGCGCCGAGCAGGAAGGAGAACACCATCGAGAGCGTGGTGATGACGGGCAGCATGGCGTTGCGGAAAGCGTAGGTGACGACCACGGTGCCCGGCGACAATCCGCTGGCGCGCGCGGTGCGTACGAATTCGGAGGCCAGCACCGCCAGCATCGAAGCGCGGGTCATGCGCGCTATCGGCGCCAGCGAGAAGATCGCAAGCGTCGCCGCGGGCAGCACGAGCTGGCTCAGCGCCGAGCGGAACGCCTCGAAGTCGCGGGCGATCAGGGTATCGATCAGGTAGAAGCCGGTCACCGTCGGCGGCGCGCTGTAGAACACGTCGAGCCGGCCAAGCGGCGCCGGCGACCAGCCGAGGCGGAAATAGAAGACATAGACCAGCACGAGGCCGGTGAAAAATACCGGCAACGATACGCCGGCGGTCGTGGTGATGCGGCAGAGATGGTCGATCCACGACCCCGGCCGCGTCGCGGCCATCACACCGAGCGGCAGCGCGATCGAGATCGACAAGAACAGCCCGAGCAGCGTCAGCTCGGCGGAAGCCGGCAGGCGGTTGCGGATTTCGGTCGCCACCGGCTGGCCGGTCGTCAGCGAATTGCCGAAATCGCCATGGGCGAGATCGTTGGCGTAACGGACGAACTGCTCGACCAGCGGCTTGTCGAAGCCAAGCTTCTTCCTGATCTGCTCGATCGCTTCCTTGGTCGCGGCGGGCCCGGCGAAGTAGGCGGCGGGATCGCCCGGCAATGCACGCGTCAGCAGGAAGGTGACGATGACGACTCCGATCAGGCTCGGGATCGCAAACATCAGCCGCTTGCCGATCATGCTCAGCATGGAGATCTCGTTCGTTGCGCAACAAAGGGGCCGGATGGGCCTCCTTCCACCACATCGGGACTGAATGGGCTCCCTCCCCCCTTGCGGGGGAGGGTTGGGGAGAGGGGTACCAAGGAAAGACTGCCGATGACGCCACCCCTCTCCCTGCCCCTCCCCCGCAAGGGGGGAGGGAATGAGAGAGCTGTGGCTCCCTCACTCAAGGAAAGGAGAAAAGCGCGCGCTTCTGCGTCACGGACACCCATGGCGGCTTATGCCTTCACCAGCGCGCGGTAGTCGAGGCGACGGTGGAACCAGTACTGGTAGCCCGAGACGTTCTTCTGCATCGCGACGTTGACGAAGGGCTGGTACAGCGGGATGCGCGGCACCTCGGCGAAGGCGATGTCGACAAAGCCCTTGACGTCGGCATCGTACTTCGCCTTGTCGCCGATCGAAGCGGCGGTGCGCGCGCCGTCGATCATCTTGTCCATCTCCGGCGACTTGTAGCTCATCGTATTGAAGATGGAATTGTTGCCGTGATAGCACCAGTAGAAGAAGTATTCGGGATAATCGAGCCAGCCCGAGAACACGTTGGTGTAGAGCGGCAGCTCCTTCTTGGTGAGCTCGGTGCGCCAGTTGGCGCCGGGGATCTTGTTGATCGTGGTCTTGATGCCGAGCTGGGCCAGACTCTCCTGCACCAGGATGCAGAGCGGCTCGTTGACGTTGGCGAAGTTCAGGTCGAATGACAGCGTGGTCTCGAAGCCGTTGGCGTAACCGGCCTCCGCCAGCAGCGCCTTCGCCTTCGCCATGTCGGTGTTGAACTTGGTCGGCTGCGGCCACGCCACTTCGGTCGCCTTGTCCGCGGGCGCACCGAACATCGGATTGGCGAGGCCGAACAGCACGGCGTCGATGATCTTCTGGTACGGGATCGCATAGGCGATCGCCTGCCGCACCTTCGGATTGTCGAACGGCGGCTTGGTCACGTTCATGCCGATGTACTGGATGCCGTTGGAGAACGGCAGCGACACCACGTTGAGCTTGCCGTTGGCCTTCATCTCCTGGAAATCCTTGAACGGCAGCTCGTAGGAGATGTCGGCGTCGCCGCGCTCCAGCAGCGCGCGGCGGTTGCCGGCCTGCGGCACCATGCGCCAGATCACGCGCTTGATCTTCGGCAGGGGACCACCGACCCACTCGTCATTGCGCTCCATGATCACTTCGGTGCCGGCGGTCCACTTCGTCACCTTGTAGGCGCCGGAGCCCGCGGTCTGCTGCTTGGTGTATTCGAGACCCCACGGATCCTTCTCGCTGGCGTTCTTCTTCACCAGCTCCGAATTGACGATGCAGGGCACGATGACGGCGAGATCGGGAATGGTCAGGCGGTCCTTCTTGGCGAAGTCGACCCGCACCGTGTTGTCGTCGACGACGACGAACTGCTCTGTCTTGGTCAGCGAGCCCGCGCTCATCTGGAAGGTCGGAAAGCCGCCGACACTGACCGCGCGGTCGAGCGACCATTTGACGTCCCTGGCGGTGACCGGCGCGCCGTCGTGGAACTTGGCGTTCTTCTTCAGCTTGAAGGTCACCGACATGTCGTCGATCTTCATGTCGTCGGCGAGCTCGCCCTTGAACTTGTCGCGGTCGTAATAGGGCACCCCTCCCGGACCGCTCTTCATCTCGTGGCTGATCAGGCGGTCGTAGCAATTCCACGACACCTCATAGCCGGGCACGTTGGTGCCGATGCCGTGGATGTCGAGATTGTTGGGGCCGCCTTCGGAGACGATCAGGAGCGTCTCGGAGCGGGCATCGGCCTTGGCGGACGACCAGATCGCCGGTGCCGGCACCATGGCGCCTGCCGCCAGTCCCGAGACGGATTTGAGGAAATCGCGACGCTTCATGGGGTGCTCCAAGGGCTAGCTGTGGATTTGGCCTGGAGCGGGATTCGCAAGGATTATGCCAGAGCTTAATGAGAGACTAACGGTCGCCCAACCCATTGCTGTAACAGTGGAATTTCGCAGATACCGGGCCTGATCGCCCATTTGGCAGGCGCACAGGTTGCATACAAAGCGCTGCCTTTGCTCAAAATATAGGCTGAAAGATTGAACGGCCCGATCGTTGTGCGGCGCATTGCCCTAGGGCAAATGCGCGCCTCCTCCGTCTTCGGCGCAATAGCGGACAAGGGAGCGGCGGTCCTCACTCCGGCAAACCAGCCGCTCGCAACGCTTCGCCTAGTTTGGAGCTAAATTCTGGCTTGCGAAGCGGAAACAACTCAACAAGCGCCCGCTGTGTGCTGAAAGTGGGATCGAGCTTTTGCAGTTCGGACGCCGCTGCCCTGGCTACGTCCACCCGACCAGCCGCCACGCAATTCGCGATCAACGACCCAAAAATTTGAGCATTTGGGTAAACGGTCGCCACGCTTTTCGCAATTCCGTATCCCTCGTCGTACTGGCCCTGAAGCCAGTATGCCCAAGCCAGACCGGCGGAGGAATTCACTCTCATTGCGTCGAGCGGGCTGAAACGGATCATCGATTGAAAGCTCTCAATGGCCCGCTCAGGGTCGCACCCAACCACTGATATCCAGCCAAGTGAAAAGCGTGCGGTGGCAAGATTTGGATTGAGTGAGAGCGCCTTTTCGACCATCGCAGCACCGCGGTCGAATTCGTTTCCGAGAAACATGAGAGTATGGCCACATCGTGCGAGCACAAAGGCGTCTTCGCTGCCTATTTGAACGGCTGCATTCGCGAGCCTGATCGCTTCGGCGCGCATTTCGGGCGTCAAAGGGTGACTGCCCGCACCAACCTGTCCGTGAAACGTATGAGCCGCCATCGCGTACGCAGCTGCAAATTCCGGGTCCAGCTCAAAAGCCTTTTTGAAAAGTTCACGCGCCTCCGGCCATGCTCTATTATAGTGCTGAGCAAGGCCTCGCAGGTAGAAGTCATAGCTGTCCAATCGGTCCGTTGGTTTCTGCCTGGCACGCGCAATTTCGGCTTCTTCGATCTGGGGTGCGATCAGACCTACCACGGCACCTGTCAGACGATCTTGCAAGTCGAAAACGTCGTCGATTGGACCGTCGAATTTGTCCGCCCAGAGATGCCTATCTGTAGATGCCTCAATCAACTGCCCGGTTACACGAACGCGGTTTCCCGATCGTCTAACACTTCCTTCGAGGACGTACCGGACCCCCAACTCGCGCCCAACCTGCTTTATGTCGACGGCCTTGCCTTTGTAGGTGAAGCTCGAGTTACGCGCGATAACGAACAGCGATTTGAACCGTGAGAGCGCTGTGATGATGTCTTCCACCATGCCGTCTGCAAAGTATTCCTGTTCCGCATCACCTGACATGTTTTGGAACGGCAGAACCGCGATTGATGGCTTGTCAGGCAGCGGGAGCGGCACGGTGGTGACAAATTGCTGCGATGAGGCGCTCGGGGTGGTTTTTGGTCGCTGATCGTCTATCCTCACAGCGTAGGCGCGCACCGGACGAGCGATATTCTTCAAAGTCTTGTCGCCGAGATCGATGAACTCTAGCGCGACCTTGCCGCGCACCTGATCATAGGCAGACGCCGAGATACAGATGCCACCCGGCTCGGCGATGCCCTCCAGCCTAGCGGCGACGTTGACGCCGTCTCCGAGGATATCATCGCCCTCAATCAGGATGTCGCCGAGATTGACGCCGATCCTGAAAGCCATCCGGCGGTCCGGCGGGACCTGCTCATTGCGCTCGGCCATCACCGCCTGAACCGCCACAGCGCACTCGACGGCATCCACCACTGACGGAAATTCGAGCAGTACACCGTCGCCGGTGGTCTTCACGAGGCGCCCGCCGTGCTTGGCCACCAGAGCGTCGGTGACGGCTCGGTGTTCGCGGAGGGTCCGGGCTGTGCCGACCTCGTCGAGGCCCATGAGGCGGGAATAGCCGGCCACGTCGGCCGCGACGATTGCCGCTAACCGGCGCCCCACTCGAACCGGCTGATCCTGTCCAGGCAAGTGCCTGTCTCCCCCTTAACCGCCAGCTATTCTGTACGGAAGCCGAATAGGGAGACAAGGGGGCATGGGCCGTGCAGACATCGGGGACAGTCAAGGCCAAGCCTACCTGACCCCATGAGCGGCATACACCGTTCCGGCCGCGCGGTCATTGGCCGGGGAGCCTCAGGGGCAATAGTCCTCGCCATTGATGCGCAGGCAGCGCGGCGAGGCGACCATCTGCTGCCGGCCGCAGCCGTCTGGCGAAGCGATCTTCTTCAGCGCCCGCAGCGCGGCCATGGTCGGGCGGTACCAGAGGTAAGGCTCGTCCGACAGCAATGATGCGCGGCGCAGGCCCTGGACGGTCGGCGCCTCGAAGGCGCCATTGCGCTCGCCCTGCATGCAGCCGAGCCTGAGCAGCTGCTCCTGGATCATCTGCACCAGTTCGCGGCCTTCATAGGCGGGGCCGGCGCTGTCGAGCACGGTGATCTCGCGCAAGCGGATCGCGGCCGCGCGCGCCTCTTCCGCCTCCGGCGCATCGGGAAACAGCGCGGCGACGAGGTCGTAGGCTTCCGGCGCCTGCGTCTGGGCTCGCTTTGCGCGCGACAGCACCAAAGCCGCGGCCGACGAGGCCGTCGCAGGCTCGGCAGACGCCCCCTGCCTCAGCTTCGCAACGATGCCGCGGGCTTCAGCGGCTTCCGGGCTCGACGGGAAGCGCTCGATCAGGAGTTCGTAGAGCGCGAGGTTTCCCGTCTCCTTTGCGGCCGCGAAGAGCTGCTCCGATTGCGACGGCGGCGGCGCCGGCGGCACGAAATAGAAATCGAACTCCAGCGCGGTGGACTCCCAGGGAATCTGCTGCTCCCGGGTCGAGAGCCGCACGTGGCGGCGCACGCTCTTGAAGACGTCTTCCAGCTTTTCGCCGGGCGTGGCGATGGCTTCCGCCAGCGCCCGCGTA
Source organism: Bradyrhizobium sp. (assembly GCF_016219575.1). Lineage (GTDB taxonomy): Bacteria > Pseudomonadota > Alphaproteobacteria > Rhizobiales > Xanthobacteraceae > Bradyrhizobium. Next base: position 105,214 of record NZ_JACRMG010000013.1, read on the forward strand.
TAGGGGCTGTGCCCGTCGTCGCCGTCAAAGGCGATCTTGCCCGAGCCGGTCGAGGACGCGATGAACACGCCATACACCGCTCCCATCGGCACCAGCCCCAGCGTGCCCGATGGCGCAATGCCTGCGGGAAACGGATTGTCGCGGCAGGCGTCGACAATGAGGATGTTGAGCTGGTTGCCGGCGGATGCCAGCCGGTCGGCGACGCGCTTGAGGCTGAGCGACTGGTGCGGAATGTCGGCGCGCTTCCTGATGTCGGCGTTGACGGGCACGAGGTAGTTGAGCGAGTCATTTTCGAGGCCGTGGCCGGCATAATAGAGCAGCGAGACCGTCTGCGGCCCACGCTGCTTCACCTTGCGCGAAAACTCCTCGACATCTGATGTCATAGACTTGAGGTCGCGGTCGGCAACCGCGGTCACCTCGAAGCCAAGTTGCCCGAGCTTTTCCGCCATCAGCGCCGCATCGCGGCCGGGGTTATCCAGCGTGCCGAGCTTTGGGTAATTGGCATTGCCGATCACCAGCGCCAGCCGCGGCGCCGACGACGCCACCGTCCTGCGTTCGCCCGGCTTCCTCTCGCTGGCAGCCAATGACGAGGCAACCACGAGCAGGGTCAGCAGCCCTGCAAGCACTGATCTCAGGAAGCCCTTTCGCATCGACAATGATTTCCCACCCCTCAACCTTTGCGCGATCCTAGGCGAAGGCACCTCGCCTGTCATGGCCCAGGCCCTGCCGTCAAATTGACGGTCACCGGCCAGTATGGTTGGATTTGAAAATTGATTTTCTGAATTGCCCGGCCAAGACGACCTCCTCCAGTAAAATCCCCGATCCCCCCGATGCACAAGGCCCATTCCCGAAAGCCAGCCGCGGTCGCGGTCATGGCGTTGGCATGTGCGATCGGCGCCCCGCCCGCTGTTGCCGGCGTACTGAGCGGACGCGAATTCCAGAACCTGCTGGCCGGCGGGCCGGAGGGCACCACGATCGTCTTCCAGGGCGGCACCGACAAAATCTTTTATTCGCCGACCCTGAAGAACAAGCTTCGGCTCAGTTCTGAACTCGGTCCCGGCTTCCTCAAGCAGAAGATCCTGCAGAATACCGTCACCGAGGGCGTGTTCATCGGCGCGACGATCGAGGGCGGCAAGTTGCGCACCATTTCCGGCATTGCCGGCATCGCCGCCGACAACGAGAGCGGCCACGGCGTGCTGACGCTGCTGCAGACCTTTCCCGAGGACACCAACATCAAGGCCTTCCAGAAGCGCGACCGGCTTTACTCGGTCGTCATCGTCGAGGACGCGCCGAGCGGGGTCGTGTGCCGCAGGTCACATTGGGAGAAGCTGTTCGCACTTAAAGGTGAACCCAAGCTGACGACGGTGCCGTGCGAATTCATCGTGGGCAACACCGTTGCGCCAGCGGGGTCGCAGTAGACGGATCCGAATTGGCGGATACCGCACTGCAAACAGGGGGAAGTCAAATGCAACTACAATTCCTAGCGCGTTATGCGCGAGCCGTCGCTCTATTGATGGCGGTCGTATTCGGTGCGCTTCTCGCAGGTCAAGGCACCGCAAGCGCAGCTTGCGACGCCCTGGCCGGCAAGGAGCTCTATAACTGTCTGGCCAACAAGCTGGACAAGACGAGCGTCTATACCGCCTACCGCTCGCCCGAGGCCCAGGCTGCGTTGCAGAAGGCCGCCTCGCAGCTGCGAGTCGCCACCAACAAGGCCCAGGCCCTTTCGGCCATTTCGCAGGCCCGGTCGGTGGTGGCCGGAATCATGCGGCGGATCGGATCGGCCGGTCAGGAGGGCTCGGACCTTGCCAAAGTCACCGGGGTGCTTGCCTACGCGGCGCGGCTGATCCAGCAGAAGGGGTAGCAAGCCGGGTTCAGCGGGGTAACGGTGTCGGGCGGAGCTCAGATGTCGTTACCCCGGCGCGGCCGCGCCGCGGCGCTGATCCAGCAGAAGGCATGAATCCACGGTCCAGGCGCGCGGGCAGCGCTGCGGCGCTGTAACATGCGCGCATATCGCAATTCAGCATTTCCGCACCGCACGGGCGTGCGCATCTGCTGGAAACACGGGTGGATTTCATGGACCAGGCCGATCAAGCGACCCTGATTTTTCGCTGTCCGCGCGAACTCGACGGTATCCTGCCGCGGCCGATCCCGGCCGTGCACGGCCTGCCCGACTGGTTCAAGGCCCTGCCGCAAAAGGCGTTCAACCCGACCATGGGCGCCGAAGCCCAGACGGTGAAGAAATGCCCGCCCTTCATCGATGCCATGACGCACGGGTTCCTGATTCCGTTGCCGGTCGACCTCGAGGTGCGGGACGGCGAATTTTCCTGGAAGTTCGATGTCCCCGATGGATTCTTCAGCGAATATTCGCATTCGCCGATCGGGTTTCACGATTCCAGCCAGATCGCCGGCACGCCGTTTTTCGACGAGGACCGCTTCATCATCAAGTTCAACAATTTCTGGACCATCGAGGCGCCGGCGGGCTACTCGATCTTCTTCACCCACCCGGTCAACCGCGCCGACCTGCCGTTCACGACACTGACCGGCCTGGTCGATTGCGACAGTTTTCACGACAGCCCCGTCAATTTTCCGGCGCGCTGGCACGATGCCGCCTTCAACGGAATCCTCCCGAAAGGCACGCCGGTGGCGCAATGCCTGCCGATCAGGCGCGAGAGCTGGACCGGCCGGTTCGAAACTTTTTCCACGGAAGAAACCGAGCAGATGATCCGGACGCGCGAGGCGATCGGACAGGACGCCGACGTGTATCGCCGGCGTTTTCGGACGCCGAAGCGCTAATCCTCGGCTTCAGGCATTCGCAGAAATCGCGCGGCGTCGCTCGGTCTCAGCCAAAACCGGCCGCGCGAGGCCGCCGAGAGCGAGGTCAGCGCGGTGCCGTAGCGCGCGGCATCACCGCGCGCCGCCATGCGGAAACACTCGTAGCCGGCATCGAGCTGGCCGAGCTCCAGCAGGCAATGGCCGAGATTGAGCCAGGCCCCCGCATCGTTCGGGCGGATGGCGAGATAGCGCCGAAAGCCTTCGGCGGCCGGTTCATTCTCGCCGAGTTCCTGATGCGCCTTGGCAAGGCCGAACAGGGCGGTGTGAGAATGCGGGGAAATGTCGAGCGCCCGCGCGAAGGCGACCATGGCGCCGGTGCAGTCCCGGCGGGAGAGCCGGGCATAACCGAGCTGGATGGAGATTTCCGGTCTCGACGGCGCGACCTCGACACCGCGCCCGAGCACGTCGACCGCCTCGTCGTAGCGGCCCTGCACGGTCAAGGCGTAACCCAGGACGTATAGCGCGCCGGCATGGCGCGGATCGGCTTCGAGCACCTCGGCCGCCAACCGCGCTGCGTCACCGGCACGGCCCTCGTCCAGCGCAAGCATGGCTTGCGCCGGCAAATCGTCGGGGCCGCTGCCGACATTGCCCGTGTCAGAACGTTCATCCGCCATCGCCGGCCTCGCTCTGATGACGCCACATGCCGGCATAAAGTCCGCCTTTCGCCAGCAAGGCCTGGTGCGTGCCGCGCTCGGCGACCACCCCTCGATCGAGAACGATGATCTCGTCGGCGCCAACGACGGTAGAAAGCCGGTGGGCGATGATCAAGGCGGTCCGGTTGCGCGAGACCGTTTCCAGCGCGCCCTGGATTTCCTTCTCCGTCCTGGTATCGAGTGCGGACGTTGCCTCGTCGAGCACGAGTATGCGCGGATTCTTCAGAATCGTGCGCGCGATGGCGACGCGCTGCTTTTCGCCGCCCGACAGTTTCAGGCCCCGCTCGCCGACCTCGGTCTCGTAGCCGTCGGGCGCAGCGCGAATGAGCCCGTCGAGTTGCGCATGCCGGGCGGCGTCCTCGACCTCCGCGTCGGTTGCCGACATGCGGCCATAGCGGATGTTTTCGCGCAGGGTGTCGTTGAACAGCACGGTGTCCTGCGGCACGATGCCGATCGCCGCGCGCAGGGAAGCCTGCGTCACCTCGCCGACATCCTGTCCGTCGATCTGTACCCGGCCCGAAGTCGCGTCGTACAGGCGAAAGAGCAGCCGTGCGATGGTCGATTTGCCCGACCCGGACGGACCGACGACGGCGAGAGACTTGCCCGACGGCACGTCGAAGCTGACGCCGTTGAGGATTGTGCGCCCCGGCTCATAGGCGAACACCACATTGTCAAAGCGGATCACGCCGCTTCCGGCCTTCAGGGGTTGCGCCGTAGCGCGGTCCTCGATCTCGGGTTCCTCCGCCAGCACCGACCGCATCGCCTCGATATCGGTCGCCGCCTGCTTGACCTCGCGATAGGCGAGGCCGACGAAATACAGCGGCTGATAGAGCTGGAGCATCATGGCATTGATCAGCACGAAGTCGCCGACCGTCTTGGTGCCGGCCTTGACCTCGAGCACGCACATCACCATGGCGACGCCGAGACCCGCGGTGAACAGGATGGTGTTCGCCGTGTTCGTCATCGACAGCGACGTGATCGCCTTGACGCTCGCATCCTCGTAACGCTGCATCATGGAATCGTAGCGCCGGATCTCGCGGTCCTCGTTGCCGAAATATTTCACCGCTTCATAGTTGATCAGCGCATCGACCGCCCGCGAATTCGCTTCCGTGTCGGCGCTGTTGACGATGCGGCGGATGCCGAGCCGGGTTTCGGTCAACCGCCAGGTCAGGACGACGTAGCCTATGACGGTGAGCAGGACAGTGACGACATAGCGCCAGTCGAACTGCCACATCATATAACCGGCGATCAGCAGCAGTTCGACGAAGGTCGGCAGCAACTGCATCGCGACCAGCCGGACGATGATCTCGACGCCGTTGCGGCCGCGCTCGAGCACCTGGCTCAGGCCGCCGATCTTGCGCTCGAGATGGAAGCGCAGCGACAATTCATGCAGATGGGCGAAGGTCTTCACCGCCATGCGCCGCACCGCATGCATCGTGACCCTGCCGAACAGGCCGTCGCGCAACTGCGTCAGCGCCGATTCCAGAACGCGGGCGATGCAATACGCAGCGACCAGCGCCGCCGGCGCACCCAGCAGCCATAGCGTCCACTGCGACCCCGCCATCGGCGGCTTTTCCAGATCACCGACCAGCGCGTCGGTGATCAGCTTGAAAAGCAGGGGAATGGAAAGCGTCGCCAGCTTCGTCGCCAGCAGCAGCAGCAATGCTACGACCACCCGCAACTGCAGATCGGGCCGGTCGCGGGGCCAGATATAGGGCAGCAGCGGGACGATCATGGATGACATCGCCCGCCGCCCCCGGGGCGGAGCAGGCATGCCGTCACCATCGCTTTCGCTCTCAGCGGTCATTAGTCCCCGTGCCGGAATTGACAGCGAGCGGTCGCAGTCTAGACTGGTTCCGGCCCCATTGACGAACGAGGGTGACGCCTTCTTGGGGGCTGGCCGTTACCCGTCAAGGTAAGGACATCTCGATGCCTGGCTCTGAAAAGAACCGCGAGGTTGGCGTTCGTACGTTTGTTCTGCCGCCGCTGCTGACGCAGCACGCGCTTCCCGCGGACATCGAGGCGGCGAGGCGTCCGGCCGCCCGGATGGAGGGGTCGTGCAAGAATTCGACGCCAAAGACCCTGAATAACTGCTTTTATCGGGCTCGCGGGGCGTTGGCTCCGGAATAGCGCGAAACTGGCTGACGGTGCGATCGACTTGCGCTCCGCCTGCGGGGTTACTTCAGGCGGAGCAATGTTGCGCTTGTCGCTGGCCGATGGAGACCAGCTCTCCCGCCCAAGGCGATCGAACCCATAGGGGAGCCCGGGCCTTTGCTCTCGCCAGATCGGTTCGCACGAATCGCCATCAACTCCCTGTCGATCCGGGAACGGATCGCAGCCGGCCTCGGCGCGGAGGGTTTGACCGAGCCGCCAGAGGTCGCCGCCAGGCTCAGGGAATGGCGAGGCGCCGCCGCCGAGGGTGATGAGGCCCTCTTCCTCGCGCGGCTCGCGCGAGACGGGCTGGACCTTGCCGGCGCCCGATCCCTGTTGGCACGACCCGAAATCCCTGCGGACTTCGCGCTGCCCGAATGGTGCCATGTCCTCGGCCGGGTGCTGGACGCGACGCCGCGATTGCGCGACGCCGCGCTGGCGCCGGACGCGGCACTGACTTTCCGCTATCTGCGGCCACACGAGCCGCTGCCGTTCGAAGAACTGTTCGTGCCGTTTGTCGAAACGGCGCGCGCCCTGCTGTCCGAACGCGGGGCGAGCGCCCTTCCCGCCGGCGTGCTGGACATTTTCGCGCGCGACCTGGTGCAAGGGCTTGTCGAGATCGCCGCGCGGGTACTCGCCGTGGAATTTCGCACCTTTCTGGCGAGCCTCCAGTTCGACGATGACGGCGATACGGATGTCGCACCGGGCCCGGAGTCGCGCGAGCAATACCGCCGCTTCGTCGCGGCAACCTACCGGGATGGCTGGTATCAGCTGTTCGAGGAAAACTGCGTCATGGCCCGGCTGCTGGCGACTGCGCTTTCGCAATGGGTCCGCAACGTCGGCGAATTCGATAAAAGGCTGTTCGAGGATCTCCCCGAAATCGAACGAGCATTCGGCCGGCAAAAGCCGTCGGGTCGGCTCATCGCAGTGGAGACCGGTCTTTCCGATCCGCATGACGGCGGCCGCACGGTCGTCTCGGTCGAATTTTCGTCCGGACTCAGGATCATCTACAAGCCGCGGAGTCTCGGCGTCGAGCGCGCGTATTTCGATTTCGCCGCCGCGATCAACCGCCTCGACGTCCTGCTGCCGTTTCGGATCCTGACAATTCTCGATCGCGGCGATTATGGCTGGGTCGAGTTTGTCGAACACCGGTCATGCGCCAGCGAGGAGGAAGTCCGCCGTTACTACCGGCGGTCGGGAAATCTGCTCTGCCTGGTCTATGCTCTCAATGGCAGCGACTTCCATTTCGAAAACCTGATCGCCGCCGGTGAGCATCCCGTGCCGATCGATCTGGAGACGATCTGTCATCACCGGATGGAAATCGGCGGCGGCGACGACGTCGACGAGATGACGGAGCGGTTGCGCCTCTCGGTGCTGGCGACGGACCTGCTGCCCGATCCCGTCAAGCTGGATCACCAGTATTTCGATATTTCCGCGTTTGCGCATTCCGACGCGGAAGAAGGCGAAGCCGACGTCGTGATCTGGAAGCGCGTCAACACCGACGGCATGGACTATGTCTGCGAAAGGCAGCCGCCACGACCCGCCCGCAATCTGCCGAAGCTGAACGGCAAGACTGCCGTTCTGGACAGCTACACGACCATCATCCTGGAAGGCTTCGAGGAGGCTTATCGTTTCCTGCAGCAGAAAGCCGATTTGCTGCTCGACGAGACCGGGCCGCTGCGGGCGATGTTTTCGCACCATTCCCGGTTCATCTACCGGCCGACCGCCCTGTATTCGCTGATCCTGCAAAGGGCGTTGCACCCTTCCTATGTCCGCGATGGCGTCGATTTCGCCCTGCAATTCGAGGTGCTGGCGCGGAAGCTGATCGAGGCGCCGGACAGACCGATGACCTGGCCGCTGATAGAGGCCGAAATGGCTTCGCTGTGGCAACTGGATATTCCGAGGTTTACGGCGCGCGGCGACGAAACCGCCCTGAGACTGGGACCTGAAAATTCGGTTGCAGGGTGTTTTGCCGATTCCGCGTGGAACGCAACCCGCGCGAAGATCAGGGGTCTGAACGAATCCGATCTGCGATGGCAACGCAGCCTGATCGCCGGCTCCTTCGATGTCCGCAGCGCAAACCTCGGAACCGATCCGGCGACAGCGCGCGAAGAGTTCGGCGATATCGAGCCTTTGGCAGAAGACGCGCTGCTCAGCGTCGCCGTCGATCTGGCCAACGAGATTGAAGCGAAGGCCTTGCGCCAGAGCAACGGCGACCTCGGCTGGATGGTGCTGCATTATTCGCCGGCGGCCGCGCGATACACCCTGCAGCCGATGGAGAACGATCTCTACAACGGTCGCGCCGGCGTCGGTCTCTTCTTCGCGGCACTGGAGAAATTCCTGCCGGGGTCGACGTACCGCGCTTTGGCCCATGCCGCGCTGAAACCCGTGCGGCGCTGGATCAGGACGGCCCCCGACGCCGAGCTGATGGAGTTCGGCTTTGGTGGCTATGCCGGGCTGGCCTCGATTGCCTATGGACTGACGAAGGCGGGGCAGCTTCTGGGAGAAGACGATCTGATCGCGGACGCGGCGATCGCAGCGCGGCGGATTCGCAGCACGCAGATCGAAAAGGACGACAGTCTAGATGCCATGAGCGGTGCGGCCGGCGCCATTCCCGCTTTGCTGGCCTGCTACGCGGCGACCGCCGACGAGAAGATTCTTGCGACCGCCGTCGCCTGCGGCCGCCACCTCCTGCAGCGGCGCGTACCCGACCAATTCGGCTTCAGGACCTGGCCGACGCTGGAGCAGCGTCACATCACCGGCTTTTCCCACGGCGCTGCCGGCATCGCCTATGCGCTGCTGCAGCTGTACAAGGTGACGGGCGATGCCGGGTTCTACGAGGCGGCGGCCGATGCCATCGGATTTGAGGGGCGCGCCTTCGTGGCGGATCACAACAACTGGCAGGACTACCGGCGCGCCGCGACCGGGCTCGCGCAAGGTCCGCAGTTCTGCATGGCATGGTGCCATGGCGCGCCGGGCATCGGCCTCGGACGGATCGCAGCGCTGGATGTGATGGACACAAGCGAGGTGCGGCGCGACATCGAGGCCGCGCTGGTGTCAACCAGCCAGGCCGATCTGTTGCCGCGCGACCATCTCTGCTGCGGCAATACCGGGCTGATGGACACGCTCTGCAGCGCCGGCGAGCAGTTTCCGGAAGGCGATTGGTCCCGCAAGGCGCGGCAGCTCGCAGCCAGGACCGTTGCGCGCGGCAACCGGCGCGGCAGCTTCAGCATCGCCTTCGAGAACGGCTTCTTCAATCCCAGCCTGTTTCAGGGAACGGCAGGCGTCGGCTATCAATTGCTGAGGCTGGCCGATCCGGCCAGAATTCCTTCGGTCCTGCTGCTGAATTGATCGAAGCTCACGGCCCGTCAACGCGGAGTTCGGCAATGGACGAAGATATCTTGACCGAGGAAGAGCTGAAGCGCGCCGTGCAGAAGATTTTCCGGCTCTCGCAGACCGATCCGGAATTCCGCGCGCTTTGTCTCGGCAATCCCAACGAAGCGATACAGCGCATCACCGGCAAGGCGGTCGCCCCCGGCGTCAAGATCCAGTTTCTCGATTCCGCCGCGGACAAGGCAAAAGACCCCGGCGGCGCGGCGAAGTAGTTCACTTTGGTATCTGGCGCCGAAAAGACTGCAACATGCATGAAGCGAACCGCGGCAAGCTGATCGAACTGGAAGCGCTGCGCGGCGTCGCGGCCGTGGTCGTGATGTTGCATCATTTTCTGGTGGTCGTCGCACCGCGCCTGCACGGGCGGAATTTTCCCGACGATCCCATCGCATTGGTGCGGACACCATTATTTGCGCTGGTCAACGGCACCGCCGCCGTCTCGATCTTCTTCGTGCTGTCCGGCTTCGTGCTGACCCTGCGCGCCATGGAACGGCACGACTGGCGCCAGCTCGTTACCGGTGCCCTGAAGCGATGGCCGCGGCTCGTTCCCCTGGTGGTGACGACGAATATCCTGTCGGCTGCATTCGTATTGCTCGGCCTCTATCAGGACCGCACCTGGTTCGGCACAGGCGTCTTCGATCCCGATACGCCCGTGATCCGGAGCGCGCTGATCGATGGCCTGTTCACGACGTTCTTCCACGGCAGCGCCCGCTTCAACACGGTGCTGTGGACCATGCACTACGAGCTGTTCGGCAGCTTTGCGGCCTACGCGACCGCGCTCATCCTGATTTTCCAGAGGTCGTTCCGGCTCGCGATGCTGACCGGCGCGACCGTGCTGGTGCTGACCGCCGTCTGCGCCGGAGACGGCGGCGTCTATTACGCCATGATGGTTTCGGGAGTCTTGATCGCGCGGATCTACATGGAGCGCGATACCCTCGCCGTCGCGCTGGCTTTCCTGCATCCGTGGCGCACGCCGATCGTGCTCGTTACCGCCGCCCTCGCAATCGTGCTCTGCGGTTACGAGGGATATTCCAGGCCGACGGGCTTCTACGCCTTCATGGCGCCGTTCGCTTCGCCGGAGATCGAACCGGTCCTGCACGGCATCGCCGCGGCTGCGATCGTGGCACTGGCCCTGTTTTGCGCCCCGCTACGCAGGCAACTGGCGCGGCCGACCGCGACTCTGCTGGGCTGGCTGTCATTTCCGCTCTATCTCGTTCACCTGCCGATCCTGCTCGCGCTCATCGCACCGGTCCATTCCCGCCTTGACGCCCATCTCGGCGCCGCGGTCGCAGCGCCGGTGGCGTTCCTGCTCTTCGTCGCGCTGACGCTGGCGGCGGCCTACCCGCTCGCGCGCTTCGACGCGTGGTGGGTTCGCAAGCTGCGCGAGATGACCTCGCGCGTGGTCACCAGAATGCGTGCGGCATGATACGCCCGCCGCAGCTCAGCGGTCCGGATTGGCGCGCTCGAACTGGCGCAGCAGGCGGTTGCCGCGCTCCACCGCGGCATCGAGCGCGGCCTTCGCGGACTTCTTGCCGCTGAAAACGAACTCGAGCTCGTCCTCGATCGCGTCGCGCACCAGCACGAACGAGCCGAGCCTGAGGCCGCGCGAGTTCACCGTCGGCGACTTCATGGTCATCTGCTCGGTCGCGATCGATGCGCCCGGATTGCGGTCATAAAAACCCTGCGAGCGCGTCAGCTCATAGGCCGCGCGCGTCACCGGCAGATAGCCGGTGTTCTGGTGCCAGGCCGCCTGCACCTCGGGCCTGGACAGGAAGGCGAAGAATTTTGCGACGCCGGCATACTCCCCGCGCGGCCGGTCGCGCAGCACCCACAGCGTCGCGCCGCCGATGATGGTGTTTTGCGGGGCGCCCGCCACGTCGGGCCAGTACGGCAGCATGCCGTAGCCGACCTCGAATTTCGAATTCGCCTTGATGTCGGCGCGCGTTGCCGAGGAGCCGATGAAGATCCCGCATTCGCCCTTCTGGAAGCGCGGCTCGGCCGACGGCCCGCGGCCGCTATAGTCGTAGACCTTGGCCGCCTGCCATTCCGCGAGCTGGCCGATGTGGCGCACCAGCAGCGCGTTGTTGAACGTCAATTCCGCATCCAGCCCGCCAAAACCGTTCGAGCTGGTCGAAATCGGCACGTTGTGGAAGGCGGAAAAATTCTCGACATTGATCCAGGACGGCCAGGACGTCGTGAAGCCGCAGGGCGCGCCTGCCGCGCGCAGCTTCTTCGCCGCCGCCCCGACCTCGGGCCAGGTCCTGGGCGCCTTTGCCGGATCGAGCCCGGCGGCGCGGAACAGATCCTTGTTGTAATAGAGAATCGGCGTCGAGGCGTTGAACGGGAAGGACAGCATGTTGCCCGCAACGTCGGAGTAATAGCCGGTGACGGCGGGAAGGTAGGCGTTCGGCGAAAAATCTTCCGTCTGGTCGCGCATCAGCTCGAACACCGGATAGATCGCGCCGCGCGCGGCCATCATGGTGGCGGTCGCGATCTCGTTGACCTGCACGATCGCCGGCTGGCTGCGCGAACGAAACGCGAAGATCGAGGCCGTCACCGTCTCCGTGTAGTTGCCCTTGTAGGCCGGGACGATGCGGAATTCCGTCTGCGCGGCGTTGAAATCGGCGGCGAGCTTTTCCAGATGCTTGCCGAGTTGGCCCGACATCGCGTGCCACCAGTGGATCTCGGTGACCGCATGCGCGGGCGATGCGAAGCCGGAGGCAAGGATGCCGGCGGCCAGCAGCAGCAATGTTCGCACCCGTCTCATGCGGAATCATTCCTCCGGCAGTTTTCTCGAAGCGGCTTCTTATCAGGCGCCCCTGATTAAGTCCGCACGCCATTGGTTGCAATCGCCAAACGCCGCACGCGCCGCACAATTAACGAAATCAACCGAAACCTTGGCAGGATAGCCACGACAGGCCTGCTTCTGCTAAAAAGCGTTGAACCTTTTGCTTCCTCCATAGACTCCATCACCAAGGGGATGAGTGTTTGAACGTGTTTGGCCGCGCCGAGCTTCAGCGGACGGTGGTTCTTGTTGTCGCGCTGTTGCTCACGGCCGGCTCCGCGGACGCGCTTGCGCGTGAATTTCGTGCCGCCGACACCCAGAACGAGGATTATCCGACCGTCCAGGCGCTCCGCTTCATGGGCCGCCAGATCGCCGAACGCAGCGGCGGCCGACACGAGATCAAGGTGTTTCATTCGCGTCAGCTCGGCGAGGAACGGGAAACTCTGGAACAGACCCGCGCCGGCGCCATCGACCTCAACCGCACCAATGCGGCGCTGATCGGCAACATCGTGCCGACAATGAACGTGCTGGCGCTGCCATTCCTGTTCCGTTCCATCGAGCACATGCAGAAGGTGCTGGACGGCCCGATCGGTGCGGAAATCCTCGGCGGCTTCGAGCCGCACGGCTTCGTCGGGCTCGCCTTCTACGATTCCGGCGCGCGATCGATCTACAACGGCGTCCGCCCGGTGCGTTCGCTCGCCGACCTCAAGGGCTTGCGCATCCGCGTGCAGCAATCCGAGCAGATGAACCAGATGATGCGTGCGCTCGGCGCCACCCCCGTAGAACTCCCGTATGGCCAGGTGCTGACCGGACTTGCGACAAAGCTGATCGACGGCGCCGAGAACAACTGGCCCTCCTTCGTCACCACGGATCATTACAAGCATGCCGGCCACTACACGCTCACGGAACACACGATGAGCCCGGAAGTCCTGGTGATGTCGCTGAAAGCCTGGCAGACATTGTCGCCCGAAGACCGCAGGATTTTCCGCGAGGAAGCCCGCCGCTCCAGCCAGTTCATGCGCGAGAAATGGCGCGATCTCGAATTGCAATCGCGCAAGCAGGCGGAAACCGCGGGCGTTATCGTCGTAACTGATTTCGAGAGGCAGCCGTTCGAAGCCGCGATGACCGGCATCTATGCCAGGGCGCAGCGCGATCCGGCTTCCGCGAAATTGATCGAACGCATCCGCAAGGTGAACTGAGGCGACTTTGGCAGCTAACGACCAGGACAGCATGATGGAAAGGCCGGCGAATTTCGTCGCCCGTGCCCGCGTCCGCATCGTCCAGCTGGTGCGCGCGGTACCGATCCGCTGGCGCGTCCTGTCGATTGCGCTGCTCAATTCCGCCGTGGTGCTGGTGCTGGCCGCGCTGATCTGGAACGGCGCCAAGGTGCTGGGATCGGCCTGGGACGACGTCCGCCAGGTGCGCGAGTCCGACAAGATCCTCGCCCTGCTGGAGACCGAGACCAGCCGGCTGCAGAACCTGATCCACCGTTACATCAACCAGCCGAGCCCCGAGCTGTTCGCCGAGATCCTGCTGCTGCGCGAGGCCGTGCTGGGCACGCTGACCACGCGCGCAGCGACCGATCCGATGCTGTCGGGCTCGGTGGAGCAGCTCGAGCGCGTCACCAGCCGCTTCCTCGACGGCTTCGGCGAGTTGCGCGCCGTGCAGTCGAAAATCTCCAAGACCTATGACGAGCAGGTGCTGGGCCCGGCGCGCGACATGGCCGGGCTCTATTCGATCATCGAAGGCGCCACCGGCCATCGCGACGCGCTGATCTGGCCCTCGCTCGGCAAATCCCGCGAGGCCTTCACCGCGCTGCTGGTCGCCGCCAACGCCTATTATCTGTCGGTTGCCTCGGCCTCCGCCGAGGACGCCCGCCGCAACACCGAGACGATCGAAAAATCCATCCCCGTGATGACGGATCTTGCGGAGAACGACCTGCAGAAGCTCGCCCTGCAACGGCTTCTGCAGCGCACACGGGACCTGCGCGACGGGCTTGCCAAGCTGTCCGAGCAGGTCGCCAGCCGGACCGAGCTGCTGCGCAACACCATCGACGCCAGCCAGGCCGACGCGATCGGCGCCATCGACGATCTCTCGGTCAAGATGCGCCAGCGCGAGCAGAAGGCGCAGGAAACCTTCGATCACACGCTGTCGAATATTTCCCGCCGCGTGACCTCGATCGCGGTGCTGTTCCTCGGCATCATCCTCGCCGCCGGCGTCGTCATCGCGCTGTCGATCCGGCTGCCGCTGCAGCAGATCATGACGTCGATGCGCGCCATCATGAACGGCGACTATGACCGCGAGGTGCAGGGCATCAGGGCCAGGGACGAGGTCGGCGCGATGGCGCGCGCGGTGGAAGTGTTCCGCGAGAATGCCATCGCCAAGCGCAAGACCGAGGAGGAGCTGCGCACCTCCAAGGAGAAGGCCGAGGCGGCGCTGCTCGAGCTCAACGCCGCCCAGCAGAACCTGATCGACGCCGAGCGACTCGCAGCCCTCGGCGGCCTCGTTGCCGGCGTCGCGCACGAGGTGAACAATCCGATCGGCATCAGCCTCACGGTGGCTTCGAGTTTTGCCCGCCGCGCCGACGCCTTTCAGGCGGAGCTGAACTCCAACCAGCTGCGCCGCTCCAAGCTCGACGAATTCGTCAATTCCTCGCGCGATGCCGCCCAGCAGCTGGTGGCCAACCTGCATCGCGCCGGCGAGCTGATCCAGTCCTTCAAGCAGGTCGCGGTCGACCGCTCGCATGCCGAGCGGCGCCAGTTCAGTCTCTCGGAATCCACCGACCAGATCGTGGCGAGCCTGCGGCCGGTCCTGAAGCGGTCGGCGATCCAGCTCGCGGTGGATGTGCCCGAGGGGCTGCTGATCGACGGCTATCCCGGCTCCTACGGGCAGATTCTGACCAATCTGTTCCTGAACGCCGCCAACCACGCCTTCGCCGACGGGCGCTCCGGGACCATCTCGATCTCGGCGCGGCCGCGCGGCAGCGACGATGTGGAGATCATTTTCGCCGATAACGGCGCCGGAATGACGCCGGACGTGCAGCGGCAGGCGTTCGACCCCTTCTTCACGACGCGCCGCAACGAAGGAGGCACGGGACTCGGACTGCATATCGTCTATAACCTCGTCACCCAGCAGCTCGGCGGCCGCGTTCTGCTGGAGTCAAGGGTGGGACAAGGCACTACATTTCGCATTATCATGCCGCGGGTTGCCAGGGGCGACCCGACGGTAGTAGACGAAGCAGCGGACGGAACCGAGCAATGGCCGAACAGGACGATGTCCTCCACCTGATCGATGATACCGGGCACGCCCCGGAGGCCTCGTCCGCCCGCAAATGGAAGATCGCCGTCATCGACGACGATTCCGCCGTGCACGAGGGCACCCGCTTCGCCCTGAGCGACTACAATCTCAACGGCGCCACGCTGGAAATCCTCTCGGCCTATTCCGCGGCCGAGGGCCGTACCCTGATGCGCGAGAATCCCGATATCGCCGCCGTGCTGCTCGACGTCATCATGGAGACCGACGTCGCGGGCCTGGAGCTCGTCGAATACATCCGCAACGAGATCAAGAACGAGACCGTGCGCATCATCCTGCGCACCGGCCAGCCCGGCCAGGCGCCGGAGCGCCGCGTCATCGTCCAGTACGACATCAACGACTACAAGGCGAAGACCGAGCTCACCGCCGACAAGCTGTTCACCTCGCTGACCGCGGCGCTGCGCAGCTATCAACAGCTCGAACGCATGGTACAGACGCGGCGCGGGCTCGAGATCATCATCGATGCCGCCTCCACGCTGTACGACTTCAAGTCGATGCAGCGCCTCGCCGAGGGCGTGCTGACCCAGCTCGCCTCGCTGCTCAACGTCGACTGCGCCGGAATCCTGGTGCTGCGCGACGACGGCGCGGGCTCGGAATTTTCCGTGCTGGCCGGTTCCGGCTGCTACAGCCGCTTCATCGGCTCGACCAGCTCGAAGTCGCTCGATCCGGATTTGCGGAAGATGGTGGAAGCCGCGTTCCTGCGCCGCAAGAACGAATTCGCCGACCACCGCAGCGTGCTCTACTTGCGCACCGGAAGCGGCCGCGAGGTGGTGGTGCTGCTGCAGGCCGAGCGCCAGCTCTCCGAGACCGACCGCGCGCTGGTGGAAATCTTCTCCAGCCGCCTGTCGATCGCCTTCGACAACGTCATCCTCTACCAGCAGCTCCATGAGGCCAACACCCAGCTCGAGGATCGCGTGGCGCAGCGCACCCGCGCGCTGATGCAGGCCAACCGCCGGCTGTCCTCGCAATGGCTGCGGCTGCAGCGCGCCAACAGTTTCAAGAACGAGATCCTCGGCACCGTCGCCCATGACCTGAAAAATCCGCTCGGCGTGATCCTCGGCCGCACCGAAATGCTCACCGAGCTGATCGGCGCCGGCTCGCCCAAGGAGAACGTCACCGCGCAGGTCGAGCACATCCGCGACGCCACCAAGCGGCTGACCACGATGGTGGATCATCTGATCTCGGACGCGATGGCGGATGCCTTCGACATCACCATCCGCCGCGAACCGGTCGACGTCGCCGCCCTCGTCGCCGAGGTCACCGAGACCAACATGCCTTCGGCGGTCAACAAGCAGCAGACCATCAGCGTCTCGGCGCCGTCGAATTTCGTCACCATGTGCGATGCCGACCGCATCCGCGAGGCGATCGACAATCTCGTCAGCAACGCCATCAAATATTCGCCGATCGGCGGCAAGATCACGGTCGCCGTCGCCCATGAGGGCCCCAGCACCGTGATCCGCGTGACCGACCAGGGCGCGGGCCTGTCGCCCGAAGACCTCGGCCGCCTGTTCGGCCGGTTCCAGCGGCTGTCTGCGAAACCCACCGCCGGCGAAAGCTCGACCGGGCTCGGCCTGTCCATCGTCAAGCGCATCATCGACATGCATGGCGGCCATGTGACCGCGCAGAGCCCGGGGCCCGGACAGGGCTCGACCTTTACGGTTACATTGCCGGCGACAGAAGCGTCATGACCCAGAACCCGCACATCATCATCGTCGACGACGAGGCGCCGGCCCGCGAGATGGTCGGCGACTATCTCAAAATGCACGGCTTCAACGTGACGCTGTGCGACGGCGGCAAGAGCCTGCGTGGCGCCATCGAAAGTGGCGTGCCGGATCTCGTGGTGCTCGACCTCAACATGCCCGAGGAAGACGGGCTGTCCATCATCCGCGACCTCAAGAGCCGCATCAACGTGCCCGTCATCATGCTGACGGCGACCGCGAGCCCGATCGACCGCGTCGTGGGCCTCGAGCTCGGCGCCGACGATTACGTGGCAAAGCCCTGCGAGCTCAGAGAATTGATGGCGCGGATCCGCTCGGTGCTGCGCCGGAGCACGGCGAAAGCGCCGGCGGCCGCCGAGGCCGGCGGCGCCAAGGCCGCCAGGGATCAGCTGGTGCGGTTCGGCACCAAATGGCTCGATCTCGAGGCCCAGGCGCTGCGCGACGACGAGGGCAACGAGCACCCGCTGACCGCATCCGAGTTCGGGCTCCTGAAAGTGTTCGCGGCCAATCCCAAGCGGGTGCTGTCGCGCGAGCGGCTGCTGGAGCTTGCCAACGCGCGCGATGCGGAAGCCTTCGACCGCGCCGTGGACCTGCGCATCATGCGCATTCGCCGCAAGATCGAGATCGATCCGGCCAAACCCGCCGTGATCCGCACCATCCGGGGCGGCGGCTACCTGTTCTCGCCGACCGGCGACAAGGCCTGACCTCCCGCCGAAAAAACTGGGCTTAGACGCGGCAGGGGCCAAAGGGGTTCGAATCGACCTCCCGGGACGTCTCCAATTTTCCGCATATTGAAATCTTTCACATTTTTGCCCCGAATGTTTCGTCGCAAGGCCTGCGACGAAACAATTCTTCTAGCGGTGAAACCATTTTCTGCTTTTGGCGCAGACATCCCGAAACGCGCCTTAACTATCAATCCTCCCAACGAAACGCCGCCAAACGGCGCGAACCGGGAGCCTGTCAATGTCGAACGTCATCGCCATCAACGCCGCAGCCAAGAAGAATATCGCCGCTGCGCGCGCGACATCGGATGAGATGCTGCTCGCGGAAATCGCCAAGGGCGGCCGCCATGCGATGCATGTGCTCTATTCGCGCCACAACGTTCGGGTCTATCGCTTCGTGCTGCGCATCGTGCGCGACACCACCATGGCGGAAGACCTGGTCAGCCAGGTGTTTCTGGACGTGTGGCGGACCGCCCGCCAGTTCCAGGGCCGCTCGCAGGTCTCGACCTGGTTGCTGTCGATTGCCCGTTTCAAGGCCCTGACCGCACTGCGCCAGCGCCGCCATGAGGATATCGAGCAGGAAGACGTGCTGGAGATCGCCGACGATTCCGACACCCCGGAAGCTTCGCTCGACCGCGCCACGACCAGTGCGATCCTGCGGGCCTGCGTGGCAAAATTGTCGCCGGCGCACCGCGAGATCATCAACCTCGTCTACTACCACGAGAAGAGCGTGGAGGAGGCCGGCGAGATCATCGGCATCCCCCAGAGCACGGTGAAGACGCGGATGTTCTATGCCCGCAAGCAGCTTGCGGACTTGCTTAAGGGCGCCGGCGTGGACCGGATCGCCGCGTAAAGTTTAGTCTTTTCAACAGGTTGGAAAGAAGGAAGGCCCGGGAAACCGGGCCTTTTCCGCATTCCACGGTTACGGCGGACGAAACAATTGAAACAATTCACGACATCACCTGGAAAAACTCACCCCTTACACAGGTAGCCACTGACGAAGCGCCAACCGCCGACAAGGGAGACTGAGATGCTGAAGCCGTCCTTCCGCTACTTCATTATCCCGCTCGGTGCGATCTCCACCCTGGCCACCCTGTCGGCCCAGAGTGCCGCCCCCCGCGCCGATCGCGGTCAAGGCACGATGATCGTCCGGGAGCAGGTCGTGGATTGCAGCGCCAAGTCACCCTCGGAGGTCTGCGTGATCTCCTGGGGCAGCGAATCCCCACGCTGAACGGAATTTTCGACCACTTCTACCCCCAAGTTACCTCCAACGACCCGGCCGGGATGCCCCCCAGCCGGGTCGCTCCACGTTTGGGGCTCACGTATCCGCGCTTTTCGCGCCGGAAAGCGTCACGGACACGTGACGCCGCGCGCCGTAACGGCTGCGGCTGAAGCTGCGTAGAGATCGCGAACGGTCAGGACTTTCGCGAATGCTCAACCTCATTCTCGCTTTGCTCGCGGGCGTCATCACCATCGCCGCGCCCTGCACGCTGCCGATGCTGCCTATTCTGCTGGGGGCATCGGTCGGCCAGACCAGCAGGGCGCGGCCGGTGATGATCGCGGCCGGCTTCGCGCTGTCATTCTCGGTGGTCGCGCTGGCGCTGAGCGCGATTACCCGCGCGTTCGATTTCGATCCCAACGTGCTGCGCAGCGCGGCTGCGGTCCTGCTCGCCGGCTTTGGCCTGCTGATGCTCTGGCCCGCGCCGTTCGAGCGGCTGATGAGCCGTCTCGGCGGCTTCACCGGCGGCAGCGTTGCAGCAAACCAGAGCGTGCTCGGCGGTTTCGTGCTCGGCACTACGCTCGGCCTGGTCTGGACGCCCTGCGCCGGCCCGGTGCTGGGATCGATCCTCACGGTGATCGCGACGTCGACGGACACCGCATGGGCAAGCACGCTGCTCGTGACCTATGCCATCGGCGCGGCGATCCCGATGCTCGCCATTGCCTATGGCGGACAGGCCGTCACCACCCGCGTGCGCAGCCTTGCCCGCATCGCGCCGCGGCTGCAGCAGGGCTTTGGCGTCGTCGTGATCGGCTTCGCCGCGCTTTCCTGGTTCCAGTACGACACGCTGATCGTGGCGTGGCTGACCCATTTCTATCCCAACGGCCAGATCGGCCTGTAAACCCCGGAGACCTCCATGCCCCTTCGCCACCTTGCCGGCGCCGCCGCGCTCATCCTGTCCGCCCTCGCCTCCAGCGCGATCGTCAGCGCCGAACCATTGCGCGATGTCGATGCTCCGTTCGAGGTCGCCGCCGCACAGACCACCGCGCCGAACTTTGTCGGCATCACCAACTGGTTCAATTCCCCGCCGCTCGATATCGCCAGTCTGCGCGGCAAGGTCGTGCTGGTTGATTTCTGGACCTATGGCTGCGTCAACTGCGTCAACACGCTGCCGCATGTCACCGCGCTCTACGAAAAATACAGGGATCGCGGCCTTGTCGTGGTCGGCATCCATACCCCCGAATTTCCGTTCGAACGCTCGGCCGGCAATGTGAAGTCCGCCCTGACGCGGCACGGCATCACCTATCCGGTGGCGCAGGACAACGATTCCAAGACCTGGAATGCCTACCGCAACCAGTATTGGCCCGCGCAATACATCGTCGACCAGAACGGCAAGATCGTCTTCCAGCACGCCGGCGAAGGCCAGTACGAGCAGATCGAACGCACCATTGCAGGGTTGCTCGGCGCCAATAGCTGACGGCGCTCCGCCATGGCGCGTCTGTGACTTGACGCGACGGGGCCGGTCGTGATGTTTGCCGCTGACCATGGACGCTGCGGCAAAGGCGGATGAAGTTCGGCTGCGCAAGGGCTCCTCGCTCAGGGAGAGGCTGGTCCGGGCGGGCTCCGGCACCGTGGTGTTGCTGCTTCTCGTCCCGGGCCTGCTGACCTGGGCCTCGGGCGGCCCGCCGCTGGCGGCTGCGTTGTGGGCCGCACCGCTCGGGCTGTTCCTGGTCGGCGTTGCCGTGCTCGAGCGCAATGTGGCCTGGATCATCACGCCGGACGGCATCCTGATCGGCGAGCAGCGTCCGCTCGGGCAGGTCCGCAAGCGGCTGATCGACAATCGCGACATCGCCGATATCCGCGTCCGCAAGAACAGGTTCAGCTATCCTGCGAGTTTCAGCCTCGCATGCCGGCTGGCGTCGGGGGAGATCCTGGTCTCGCCATCGCTGCCGGACATCACGCGCGTCAACGAAATCAACGCGAGGGTCGCGCGATTGCTCGGCCTCCCCGATGCCGCGCCCGTCGACAACCCGCTCGACGCCATGAACGCCGAGATCACCCTCGGCTCGCCAGCCAGCGCCGATTTCGGTCGTGCGCTTCGAATGGCCGTGCCGGTTCTGGCCGGCCTGTGGATTCTGTTGTTCCTCTTCGCATTCCGGATTGGCGAGTCGGAGCTGGCGCTTGGATTGCTCCTGCCGCTTGGTTTGCTCGCTGCCTTCGCACTCTACCGCTACTCCCACCGGCTCTCCGGCGCGTTCTGGATCATTCGACATGGCGAGATCCGCATCGAACGGATCGCGTTGAACGGCCAGCCCTCCGCCGACACGATCAGGGCAAATGACGTCGCAGCGATCGAGGTCGACAAGCCCGATCGCGAGCACCGGACCTGCACAATCAGCATCCGGTTGCACACGGGCAAGATTTTCCGCAGCCCGAAAAAGTACGACGAACACGGCGCGCGTGCCGTGCGCGCCGAAATCATTCGGCGCCTGAATCTTCCGCCGGACGCCGGAACAGCCGCCCGATAGCGGGCCTCTGCTGCAAAAGGCGCGGTGTTGCTGTCGCATCCGGCGTGATAGGTTGATGCCGGAAGCAATGATGGGTGGTCGGCGATGTTCGAAGGCTGGGACGCCGTAGTACTCGCGCGGGCGCAATTCGCCTTCACGATGTCGTTCCACATCATCTTTCCCGCCTTCTCGATCGGCCTTGCCAGCTACCTCGCGGTGCTGGAGGCGCTCTGGCTGTGGACCGGGCGCGAGGTGTTCATCAATCTCTTCAATTACTGGCTGAAAATCTTCGCGGTCGCCTTCGGCATGGGCGTGGTGTCGGGCATCGTGATGTCCTACCAGTTCGGCACCAACTGGTCGGTCTTTGCCGACAAGACCGGCCCGGTGATCGGCCCGTTGATGGCCTATGAGGTGCTGACCGCCTTCTTCCTCGAGGCGGGTTTCCTCGGCGTCATGCTGTTCGGCCTCGAGCGTGTCGGGCACCGGCTGCATTTCATGGCAACCTTGATGGTTGCAATCGGCACGCTGATCTCGGCGTTCTGGATCCTCTCCGCCAATTCCTGGATGCAGACGCCGACGGGCCACACCGTGAATGCGGCCGGGCAGTTCATCGCCGCCGACTGGCTGGAGCTGATCTTCAACCCGTCCTTCCCCTACCGCCTCGTGCACATGGTGCTGGCCGCCTATCTGACCACTGCTTTCGCGATCGGCGCGGTCGGTGCGTTTCACCTGCTGCGCGATCCGCACCAGGCCGGCGCACGCGTGATGTTTTCCATGGCGATGTGGATGGCGACGATCGTCGCACCGATCCAGATCGTCGCCGGCGACCAGCACGGGCTCAACACGCTGGAGCACCAGCCGGTGAAGATCATGGCGATGGAAGGCCATTTCGAGAGCCACAAGGACGGCGCGCCGCTGTATCTGTTCGGCTGGCCCGACCAGGCCGAGGGAAAACTGAAATACGCGGTTGGAATTCCCAAGCTCGGTTCGCTGATCCTGAAGCATTCGCCGGATGCCCCGATGGCCGGACTGGATACCGTGCCGCGCGAAAACTGGCCGCCGGTGTTCATCGCCTTCTGGTCGTTCCGCATCATGGTCGGCATGGGCGTACTGATGGCGGGGCTCGGGCTCGTCAGCCTGTGGATGCGCATGCGCGGCCGGCTCTACGACTCCCGCCTGCTGCACGTCTGCTCGGTGGCGATGGCGCCGGCCGGCTTCATCGCCGTGCTCGCCGGCTGGGTCACGACGGAAGTCGGGCGGCAGCCGTTCACGGTGTACGGGCTGCTGCGCACGGCGGATTCGGCTTCGCCGCTCGCGGCGCCGGCGGTGGCGTCCTCGCTGATCGCCTTCATCATCGTCTATTTCGCCGTCTTCACCGCCGGCGTGGTCTATATCCTGCGCCTGATGGCTCAGCCGCCGCGGCATGGCGAACATGGCCCGACCAAGGAGGCCGCTGCCGGCATCGCGCTGGGGGCCGGCACCGTTCCGGGAGCGATCCGATGAGTATCGCCGTCGATCTCGCCACCGTCTGGGCCTTCATCATCGCGTTCGCGGTGTTCGTCTATGTGGTGATGGATGGTTTCGATCTCGGGCTCGGCATCCTCTTTCCGTTGTTTCCGAAGAAGGCGGATCGCGACGTCATCATGAACAGCGTGGCGCCGGTGTGGGATGGCAACGAGACCTGGCTGGTGCTCGGCGGCGGCGGCATGATGGCGGCGTTTCCGCTGGCCTATGCCGTGCTGATGCCGGCGCTGTACACGCCCATGATCGCGATGCTGCTCGGTCTCGTGTTCCGCGGCGTCGCCTTCGAATTCCGCTGGCGCATCACCGGCGAACGCAACAAATGGGACACGGCCTTTGCCGGCGGATCGCTGCTGGCGACGCTGGCGCAGGGCATTGCGCTCGGCGCCATCCTGCAGGGCATCCATGTCGAGGGACGGCACTACGCCGGCGGCTGGTGGGACTGGCTGACGCCGTTCAGCCTCTTGACCGGCGTTTCGCTCGTCATCGGCTACGCGCTGCTCGGCGCCACCTGGCTGGTGATGAAAACGGAGGGCGAACTGCGCGACCGCGCCTACGGCCTGTCCTGGGCGCTGCTGTTCGCCATGCTGGGCGCGATCGGCGCCGTCAGCATCGCGACGCCCTTCCTGCATGTGCACTACACCCAGCGCTGGTTCGCCTGGCCCAACGTCCTCCTCACCGCGCCGGTGCCGATTGCGGTTGCCGCCTTCACCGTGCTGCTGCTGCGCGCGCTGGCGCGGAAATACGACTATCAGCCGTTCTTCCTCACGCTTTCGCTGTTCGCGCTGTCCTATGCCGGGCTCGGCATCAGCATGTATCCCTATATCGTGCCGCAGAGCATCACGATCTGGCAGGCGGCCTCGCCCGAGAACAGCCAGATCTTCATGCTGTTCGGCGTCGCCGTGCTGATCCCGCTGATCCTCGCCTATACCGCATGGACCTATTACGTATTCCGCGGCAAGGTTCAGGCCGGAAGCGGATATCATTGATGCAGGTCAAGCCATCGCAACGCCCGCTGGCGCAGCGTTTGCTGTGGTTCGCAGCCCTCTGGCTCGGCGGCGTCGGCACGGTTGCGCTGGTCTCGTTTGCATTGAAACTCTGGATCGCCCCGAAATGACGGCGTTGCGACGCGAATCCCTGAAAATTCATGGCATTCCAATGGCCTGACCGCATATTCGCCCTAAACTTGCCATCAAGTCGGCCCTGAGATTTGATGGTTCCAAAGCGCGGAATGATTTGCCGGCGCGCCCACCGAGGAGAGCTTTTGATGACGACTTTCCGCCACCTGACCTGGATGTTGATTGCAGCCTTCGGTCTCGTGTTTTCCAGCACGCAAAGCCATGCCCAGAAGCGCCCCGATGCCGACGAACCCGGCCTGGTCGCCGACGACGGCTATGAACTCGAGCCGCAGTTCAAGAAGCAGGTGGTTTACTACCGCACCACCGAAGCGCCCGGCACGATCATCGTCGTGACCGCCGAGCGTCACCTCTATCTCGTGCAGGGCAACGGCCGCGCCATCCGTTACGGCATCGGCGTCGGCCGCGAGGGCTTTCAGTGGCAGGGCCTGGTGAACATCACCCGCAAGGCGGAATGGCCGGACTGGACCCCGCCGCCGGAGATGATCCAGCGCCAGCCCTATCTGCCGCGCTTCATGGCCGGCGGCCCCGGCAACCCGCTCGGCGCGCGGGCGATGTATCTCGGCACCACCGTCTACCGCATCCACGGCACCAACCGCCCGGATACGATCGGCACCGCCGTTTCCTCCGGCTGCTTCCGCCTCGTCAATGCCGACGTGTCCGACCTCTATGAGCGCGTGCCCGTCGGCACCAAGGTCGTCATCCGGCAGAAGCCCGAGCTGTAACGGCGCGGGCTCCCCTTCGCCTGATCATTTCCCAAAAGTTCTTGTGAGAGAAAAATGATGCGCACATTCCGGGGCGGCCTGCTGATCGGGCTCGCGGTCGCAGTCCTCGTCGCCATTGCCGCTATCGTCTACGAATTCTACGATACGCGAACCCTGAAACGGACCGTGCGCCGCGGCGAGGTGCTGTGCGGCGTCAATGCCGGCCTGCCCGGCTTCTCGATCCCCGACGACAAGGGCAACTGGACCGGCTTCGACGTCGATTTCTGCCGCGCGGTGGCGGCCGCCATCTTCAACGATCCGAAGAAGATCAAGTTCGTGCCGCTCGACGCCAGCGAGCGCTTCACCGAGCTGCAGAAGCGCAAGGTCGACATCCTTTCGCGCAACTCCACCTGGAGCATGGCGCGCGAGACCACATACGACCTGTATTTCCCCGCGGTCGCCTATTACGACGGCCAGGGCTTCATGCTGCCGGGCTCGCGCAAGATCGACTCCGCGCTCGATCTCAACGGCAGCAAGGTCTGCGTGCAGTCGAACACGACGACGGCGCTCAATCTCGCCGACTACTTCCGCGCCAACAACATCAAGTATGAAGAGATCAAGCTGCCCAAGCTGGACGACGTCGTGAAGTCCTACAGCGAAGGCAAGTGCGACACCCTCACCGCCGACGTGTCCCAGCTCTATGCACTGCGGCTCAACATGGCCAAGCCCGGCGACCACGTCATCCTGCCCGACGTCATCTCCAAGGAGCCCCTTGCGCCCGTGGTGCGGCAGCGCGACGACGACTGGATGATGATCGTGAAGTGGACGCTCTACGCGATGATCAACGCCGAGGAGCTCGGCATCACCTCCAAGAACGTCGACGAGGCGCTGAAGTCGAAGAAGCCGGACGTGATGCGGCTGGTCGGCACCGAGGGCAATTATGGCGAGCAGCTCGGCCTGCCCAGGGACTGGGCCGTGCGCATCATCCGCCATGTCGGCAATTACGGCGAAATCTACGACCGCAATGTCGGCAGCGAATCCAAGCTGCAGATTCCGCGCGGGTTGAACCAGCTCTGGAGCGCCGGCGGCATCCAGTACGCGCCGCCGATCAGATAGGCGTCAGCGCAAGTCCTCCCTGCTCCGTCATGCCCGGGCTTGTCCCGGGCATCCACGTTCTGAGCCACGAATGAAGACGTGGATGGCCGGGACAAGCCCGGCCATGACGATTATTGCAAATCACGAACTCCGTCATTTCCCCTCATCCTGAGGAGCGGCGCGTGCGCCGCGTCTCGAAGGATGTAGGCCCGTCAATGGCCTCATGGTTCGAGACGGCGCTGACGCGCCTCCTCACCATGAGGGGAAGGATCAATAACTCCGCGCCCGCGCCAGCTGGTCGGCGTGGAAATTGGCGTCGCCGAACAGCTCCTCACAGACCCGCGCGCGCTTCATGAAGAAGCCGATGTCGAACTGGTCGGTCATGCCCATGCCGCCATGCATCTGCACGCCTTCCTGCACCGCGCGCGTCGCCGTGGTGCCGGCCTTGGCCTTGGCCACTGCCACGGCCGACCCCGCCTTCTCGATGTCGGCATCGAGCGCCTGCAACGCTTTCATCACGGCGGCGCGGGAAATCTCGATGTCGACATAGAGCTCGGCGGCACGGTGCTGCAGCGCCTGGAATTCGCCGATCAGCTTGCCGAACTGCTTGCGCTCCTTGAGATAGGTGACCGTGCGGCCGAACACCTCCTCGCTCAGGCCGACCATCTCGGAGGCGACCGCGCCGCGGCCGATATTGAGCAGGTTTTCCAGCAGCCCCCCGCCGGAATCGACCTCGCCGAGCACATGATCGGCGTCGATCTCGACATTGTCGAACTCGATGCGCGCGGCATTGTGCGCATCCACCATGATGGTGCGCTCGGTCGCAACGCCTTTTGCCCTGGGATTGACCAGGAACAGCGTGATGCCCCTGGCCTCGCCGGCCGAGCCGCCGGTGCGGGCCGCAACGATCAGGAGATCGGCGGTGTGGCCGTCGACGACGAGGGCCTTGGCGCCCTTGAGCCTGAAGCCGTTGCCGGCGCGGGTTGCCTGCATCGCCGTCTGCAGCGGGCGATGCTTGGCACCTTCGTCGACCGCGAGCGCCGCCAGCAGCGAGCCGGCGGAAACCTTCGGCAGGTATTCCGCCTTCTGCGCTGCGCTGCCGCCGCGGGTCAGCGCCGATGCCGCCAGCACGCCGGTCGAAAGAAACGGCGACGGCATCAAGGTGCGGCCGATCTCCTCCATGACGACGCCGGCCTCGACGCAGCCAAGCCCGCTGCCGCCGAACTCTTCCGGCACCAGCAGGCCGGAAAAACCCATCTCGGCAAAGGATTTCCAGAGATCGCGCGAAAAGCCGGTGGCATCCTTGCTGTCGCGCAGCTGTCGCAGATGTGACACCGGCGCCTTGTCGCTGATGAGGCCGCGCGCGCTGTCGCGCAGCATGGATTGTTCTTCGGTGAGGACGAGGGCCATGGATGAGGTGCTTCCGGTTACGTGCTTCGCTTGATTGAATTCGTCATTCCGGGGCGCTCGCATCAGCGAGCGAACCCGGAATCTCGAGGTTCCGGGTTCGCCGCTTCGCGCCGCCCCGGAACGACGGTGAGAGGTCCTACGCCCCCGGCAGATCGAGGATGCGCTTGGCGACGATGCCGAGCATCACCTCCGAGGTGCCGCCCTCGATCGAGTTGGCCTTGGTGCGCAGCCAGGCGCGCGGGCGGGCGCCGCCGCGGGAACGCTCGCTTTCCCACTCCAGCGCGTCGATGCCGCCGGCCGACATCAGGATTTCGTGGCGGCGCTTGTTGAGCTCGGTGCCGTAATATTTCATCGCCGAGGAAAACGCCGGATGCGATTGCCCGGCCTTCACCAGGTCGACCGCGCGCTCGGCGACCGCCGCGAACGCGGCTTCGTCGACTTCGAAACTGGCGATCTTGCTGCGCAGCACCGCATCGTCGAGCCGGCCGGCCCCGTCGCTGCCGACCGAATCGGCGGCGACCTGACCGAGCGGACGGCCGATGCCACGCTGGCCGGTGTCGGAGATCATCGCGCGCTCGTGCTGCAGCAGATATTTCGCGACGTCCCAGCCGCGATTGACGGTGCCGACCACATGCGACTTCGGCACCCGCACGTTGTCGAAGAAGGTTTCGCAGAACGGCGAATAGCCCGAGATCAACAGGATCGGCTTGGTCGACACGCCCTTCGAGGCCATATCGAACAGGATGAAGCTGATTCCGTCATGCTTCTTTGCCGCGGGATCGGTGCGCACCAGGCAGAAGATCCAGTCGGCGTAATTCGCGTAGGACGTCCAGATCTTCTGGCCGTTGATGATGAAATCGTCGCCGTCGCCCTCGGCGCGGGTCTGCAGCGAGGCGAGGTCGGAGCCGGCATTCGGCTCGGAATAGCCCTGGCACCAGCGGATCAGTCCGGCCGCGATCTTCGGCAGATGCTCCTTCTTCTGCGCCTCGTTGCCGAACTTGAGCAGCGCCGGCCCCAGCATCCAGATGCCGAAGCTCGACAGCGGCGACCGCGCGCCGATCCTGGCCATCTCCTCGCGCAGCACCTTGTGCTCGGCGCCGTCGAGGCCGCCGCCGCCATATTCCCTCGGCCAGTCCGGCACGGTCCAGCCCTTGTCCCGCATGCGCTCGAACCAGACGCGCTGTGCTTCCGAGGCGAACTTGGTGTTGCGGCCGCCCCAGAACACGTCGGCGTCGGACGTTGCGGGCTTGCGCATCTCCGGCGGGCAATTCGCCTCCAGCCAGGCGCGGGTCTCATTGCGGAATTGTTCGAGATCGGACATCGGCGTTTCCATCTGAATTGAACGGTTGCAATCGACCATAGTAGCGGCATCGCGGAATTCAATATCCCGGCGGGCTCGGCATGCATTGCGCACGGTGGCCATGCCTTGCGAACGGGTGTATTCGCAAAAGGCGATAACGATTGAAAAACAAGAGGAAACGGTCATGCGGCTGAAGTTGCTTTCGCCAGGCGAAATGAGCGAGGCGCAAAAAGAAACCTACGACGAGTCGATCGCGGGCAAGCGCGGCGCCCCGCCGGCCCCGATGATGGCCTGGCTCAACAGCCCGGAAATGGCCAGGCATGCCACGCGGCTGGGCGAGGTGATGCGCTTCAACACGATCTTCCCGGCGAAACTCTCGGAGATCGCAATCCTCGTTACCGCCCGGCACTGGACCGCCCATTACGAATGGTACGCCCACAAGCGCCTCGCGCTGAAGGGCGGCATGGACCCCAGGATCATCGAGGACATCCGCGACCGCCGCACGCCCGTCTTCGATGATCCCGAGGGCAGGATGATCTACGACCTCGCGAAGTCGCTGCATGAAGGCCATGGCGTGGCGCAGGGGCTGTATGACGAGGCGGTCAAGGTGCTGACCGAGCGCGGCGTGGTCGAGGTGATCGGCCTCTGCGGCTATTACACGCTGGTGTCGATGACGCTGAACACCTTCGAGTTCGGCCTGCCGGAAGGGGAAGTGTCCGAGCTGGCGTGAGGTGCGTTTTTTGGAAACCATGCGTTTCGTGGCAGGGCATTACCTCACCTCCGGCTTCTGCCTAGATAGGTTCAAGCCAACCGGAGAACCGCCATGTCACAAAATCCACCAGTCGCCGCCGGCGCGCGGATCGGGCATGTGCATCTGAAAGTCGCCGATCTCGACCGCGCGCTAGGCTTCTATTGCGGCGTGCTCGGCTTCGAGCTGCAGCAGCGCATGGGCTCCGGCGCCGCTTTCATCTCAGCCGGCGGCTATCACCACCACATCGGGCTCAACACCTGGGAGAGCAAGGGCGGCCGTCCGCCGCCGCCCGGCACGACGGGGCTGTTCCACACCGCAATTCTCTATCCGACCCGGCCCGCGCTCGCCGATGCCTTGCATCGGGTGATATCGGCCGGCATCCAGCTCGATGGCGCCAGCGACCACGGCGTCAGCGAAGCGCTTTACTTGCGCGATCCCGACGAGAACGGCGTCGAGCTCTATTGGGACAAGCCCGGGGAGCGATGGCCGCGCACCGCCGATGGCAAGCTCGCGATGTTCACGAACCGGCTGGACCTCGACGATCTGCTGCGCGCCCGCGGATCATGATCAGCACCGCCGCGGTCAGCTCCACGCCGATGCAGGCGTAGAACGGCAACGCGTAGCTGCCGGAGAGATCGCGGAGCAGGCCGACCACGCCGGGGCCGAACGCGTAGGTGACCTGGTTGACCGCCGTGATCAGGCTGACCAGCACGCCGAACGAGCGCCGATCGAATTCGCGCTGCACGATCAGCGCCGGCAGCGTGATCAGATTGCCGACGGAGAAGCCGAACAGCGCGCAGGCCGCGATCAGCGCGACATCGTTGCGCACATTGATGACGATGGCCAACGCCACCGCCTGGCTGACGAAGGAGAGCGACGAGGCCAGCCGCTGGTTCATGCGATCGATCACGAAGGAAAACAGCACGCGGCCGACCACCGCCATCGCCGTCAACAGCGCCACCGCAAACGCCGCCCGCTCGCGTCCGATCACGCCGTCAAGGAAGGTGATGAGGTGGACGATGAAGCCGACCTGCGCGAACAGCACCAGCGCAAATGCAATGGAGACCGAAAGGAAGGCCATGTCGCGGAACGCTTTGGCGCGTATCTGCGTCGGCGACGGCGCATCTATTGCGGCAGCGACTGCCATGTGCGCCAGCACCGGCGGCCTGCCGACGAAGATCAGGATCACCGGCACCATCAGCGCCACCATCGCGATCGCCGCCACCGTCATCGCGCCGGGGAAGCCGAAATAGCCGATACCGGCGATCAGCAGCGGTACGCCGACGATGCCGCCGAAACTGGCGCCGTTCAGCGCGAGGCTGATCGCCATGCCGCGCTTCTTGTCGAACCACAGACCCAGCGTGTTGGTGATGATGCCGAGGCTGGTGCCGGCCCAGCCGCAGGCAAGCACCGCATTGGCGAGGTAGAGCTGCCAGGGCTCGCGCACCTGCCCGATGGCGACGCCGGCCGCCGCCATGGCAAAGGTGCCGGCGATCAGGCAATTGCGCGGACCGAACGCCTTGATGGCTTCGGCCACGAAGGCGACCAGCAGTGCGCCGAACAAATAGAAGAACGTCGTGCCTGACGAGATCAGGGACGTCGGCCAGCCGCGCAGCCGGTGCAGTTCGGCGACATAAACGCTCTGGCCGTAGAAGCCGAGGCCCCAGCCGAAGGTCGCGAGCAGGAAGCAGACCACCACGATGCGCCAGCCGTCGTAGCGGATCGAGTTCTCCGGAACAGGCCTGTAGCTGGAAGCGTCCATATTGTTCTTGTTCTCTGCCCGCAACCGGATGTCCACCCGCTTTACCGCCACTTGCTCCACCGTCATGGCCGGGCATAGCCGTCCGAAGGACGGCGTCGCTTCGCTCGCCTATGCCCGGCCATCCACGTCGTCGGCTTTGCGGCAAGAAAGACGTGGATGCCCGGGACGAGCCCGGGCATGACGATAAACTAGCAGGCTCGCGAGGCCATCAATTCGACCGCCGCCGAACTGTCAGCAGTTGGCATCAGACAGCCCGTCAGATGCTCGGTTCCGGGAACTCGTCGACCTCGCGCAACTTCGCCCGCCGCTTTGCAAAGGAGGCGAAGCAAAGCACGGCGAGCCCCAGCAGCACCGGCGGGAATACCACCAGGTTGACGGCGTCCCAGCCGTAACGGGCGAGCAGCTGGCCGGAGGCGAACGAGCCGATCGCCATCATCCCGAACACCAGGAAATCGTTGAAGGCCTGCACCTTGTTGCGCTCGGCCGGCCGATGCGTCTCCAGCACCAGCGCCGAGGCGCCGACGAACGCGAAATTCCAGCCCACCCCGAGCACGATCAGCGTCGCCCAGAAATGCGGCGCGGTGATGCCGGACAGGCCGATGCCCGCAGCAGCCGCTTCCAGCACCAGGCCGAGCGCGACGATGCGCGGCGCGCCGAAGCGGGAGATCAGCGAGCCCGTGAAGAAACTCGGCCCGTACATCGCCACGATGTGCCACTGAATGCCGTAATTGGAATCGCTGACCGTCAGCCCGCACATCTGCATCGCGAGCGGCGCCGAGGTCATCACCAGGTTCATCATGGGATAGGCGACGACGCCGCACAAAGCGGCGGCGATGAAGCGCGGCTGCCGCGCAATCGCAAGCAGCGGACGGCCGCCATGCAGGTCGGCTGCCGCGGGCTTCGGCGCATCGACGCCGGCCAGCACCACCATCGCCACCAGCGCAACGGCTGCCTGCACCACGAAGCTGAAGGCGAACAGATAGGGCGGCCAGACGTCCATGGTCCATTGCACGAGCTGCGGCCCGAGCACGCCGGCGAACACGCCGCCCGCCATCACCCACGACACGGCTTTCGGCCGGAACGCGGCGCTGGCGCCGTCGGCGGCGGCAAAGCGATAGGATTGCGCGACCGCGCCGTACAGACCGCCGAGAAAGGTCGCCAGGCAAAACAGCCAGAATTCACCGCGCAGGATCGCGATCGCGCCGAGCGCGCCGGTGAGAATTCCGCATCCGGTGCCGATGAAAAAGGCGACGCGACGGCCATAGGCGCGCGAGATCCAGCCGGTCGGCAACGTGCCGCTCGCCATGCCCAGCACGTACATCGACAGAGGCACGGTCGCGAGCGACACGCTTGGCGCCAGCGTCGCGCCGACGATCGAGCCGGTGGCGAAGATGACGGCGGAATTGGCGCCGGTCAGCGCCTGCGCCGCGGCCAGCCGCACGACATTGCCGCGCGCCCGCGCGTCGTCGGCCGTCTCGTCGGTGGCTGTCACGTCGATCATCGGCATCCCGCCTGAAAAGACCCCGGCGGGGCCTCTTGCGGGCGGGACTATGGCGAGCGCGCGCGCGGCAATCAACCGCCGCGAACGGGCGCGCGCCATGCAGGGTGCGCACATTGGACACCACACACGCAAGCGCATAAACAATGCCGGCCGGGCGCAGTGACCGGCACGAATGAATGCGCGGAAATTTGACCATGCCGATCGACGACCGGCCGACGCTGACGGCGCCCGACGACGATCCCTGGCTCTGGCTGGAGGACATCGAGGGCGTCCGCGCACTCGAATTCGTCGAGCAACAGAATCGCCGCACGCTGGAGCAATTCGGCAATGCGCAGTTTGCCGCCGACCGCGACGCGCTGGCCGCGATCTACGATCGTCCCGACAACATCCCCTTCGTCACCCGGCGCGGCGGGCTGCTGTACAATCTCTGGAAGGACGCCGGCAATCCGCGCGGCATCTGGCGGCGGACCACGCTTGAGTCCTTCCGCAGGCAAAATCCCGACTGGGAAGTGTTGCTGGACATCGACCGGCTCGCCCGCGACGAGGACGCCGACTGGCTGCTCAACTGGACCAGCACCCGGCCCGGCAATGATCCAAGGGCGATCGTCAGCCTCTCGCGCGGCGGCAGCGACGCGGTCACGCTGCGCGAATTCGACATGGCAAGCAGGACCTTCGTCGCGGACGGCTTTGTCCTGCCGGAAGCCAAGAGCAGCGCCGCCTGGTTCGACTCCGATACGCAGGTGCTGTCCAGCGCGCTCGGCGAGGGCATGTCGACGACGTCAGGCTATGCGCGAACCGTGCGGCTGTGGCGGCGCGGCCAGCCCGTGGCGGAAACAGACGTCATCTTCGAGGCCGCAGCCGATCACATGGGTGTCTGGTGCGACGTCGACCTCACGGCCGGCGCGCCGCGCATCTGGTTCGTCGACCGCCTGGATTTCTTCAACATGAACCTCTGGCTCGGCGATACGACCGGCGCAAAGCAAGAGCTCGACCTGCCGACCGACATCTGGATGAACGCCCATGGCGACTGGCTTGCGGTCAAGCTGCGCAGCGCATGGACGGTCGGGGGCACGGCTTATGCGCCCGACAGCGTGCTCGGGATTTCGCTGTCGGCTTTCCTGGCGGGAAATCGCGATTTCACCCTCGTGTTCGAGCCTGGCCCGCGCCGATCGCTGCAGGGCCTGTTCTGGAATCACGGCAAGCTCGTGCTGCCGGTTCTCGACGAGCTGAAACCGCTGTTCGAAATCTGCACGCCGTCGGCCGGCGGATGGACGCGGGAGAGACTGCAGGGCCTTCCGGCCATCGGCGTCATCGACGTCTGGAATTTCGACCGGCACGAATCCGAGAGCAATGGCGACCTGCTCGCCAATGTCCAGGATCCCCTGACGCCGCCCTCGCTGATGCTGATCGAGGAAGTCGGGAGTCCGATGCTGCTGAAGCAAGCGCCGAAAACATTCACCGCCGACGGCCTCGTCGTCACCCAGCATGAGGCGGTGTCGATTGACGGCGAGCGCATTCCCTATGTGCAGACCGGTCCCGCCGGCAAGACCGGCGATGCGCCGGTCCATATGAGCGCCTATGGCGGGTTCGGCATCACGGTCAGGCCGCTTTACAACTCCGCTCTCGGCAAGCTCTGGCTGGAGC
Organism: Bradyrhizobium sp.; assembly: GCF_016219575.1. GTDB lineage: Bacteria > Pseudomonadota > Alphaproteobacteria > Rhizobiales > Xanthobacteraceae > Bradyrhizobium. Next base: position 139,327 of record NZ_JACRMG010000013.1, read on the forward strand.
GCGGCGGCACCACGGTGCAGGCCAATCTGCGCGGCGGCGGCGAGTTCGGCACGCCCTGGCACGACGCCGGCCGCTATGCGGGCAAGCGCCTGGCGCATGACGACTTCGCCGCGGTCGCAGCCGATCTCGTCCGCCGCGGCGTCACCCGGCCGGAGAGGATCGCCGCCGAGGGCGGATCGAACGGCGGCATCCTGATCTCCAACATGCTGACGCGCTATCCCCTGCACTTCGGCGCGCTGCTCTGCACGATTCCCCTGATCGACATGCGCCGTTACACAAAGCTGCTCGCGGGCGCGAGCTGGATCGCGGAATACGGCGATCCCGACAAGCCCGAGGAGTGGGCATGGCTGCAGACCTACTCCGCCTATCACGCCGCGGAGCCCGGGCAGAAATACCCGCCGATCCTGCTTGCGACCACGCGGCGCGACGATCGCGTCCACCCCGGTCATGCGCGCAAGATGGCGGCCAAGCTGCAGGCAATGGGCTACGAGGCGTACTTCTATGAGCCGGCCGCAGGCGGCCACGGCTATGGCAAGGACAACAAGGAGCGGGCGACCTTCATCGCCCTTGGCCTGAATTTCCTGCGGGAGAAGATCGGCTGGCAAATCGCCGACGCATGAACCTTTTCCGGATCACGCTCTACCGGCGCTCGAACATCAGGATCAGATTGTTGGCGGGCATCTCGAACGTTTCGGCCAGTCTGAAGCCAACGCCTTCGGCGAGCTTCGTGACGTCGCCGACGTCGCGCACGCCCCATTCCGGATCCTGCGAGCGCAGGCTGGTGTCGAACACGGCATTGCTGATCGCGGTATGCCGTCCGTCGCGCTTGAAGGGGCCATAGAGGAACAGCCGCCCGTCCTCGCGCAGATGGCGCGCGGCACCCGCGACCAGTCCCTCTGCCACGCGCCACGGCGCGATGTGGATGACATTGGCACAAAACATCGCGAGCAGCTTTCCGGGAGCGCCGCCATCGACGGCTGCGACCGACCAGGCGGGATCGGAGAGATCGATCCGCTGCGGCGGGCGGACGTTGGGCAAGCCGGCCGCCGCGCGCCAGGCCGCGATGCTTTTCAGGTGCGCCTCACTGAGATCGCTCGGCCACCAGGTGATGTCGGGATTTTGCCTGGCGAAATACACCACATGCTGACCGGTGCCGCTGCCGGCCTCGAGCACGTCGCCGGACTGGCCGGCAAGGAACTTTTCCAGCACCGTCCAGATCGCCTGGTGGTTGCGGTGGAACGCCGGCGCGTCGAGCCGGCCATCCGGCTCGGCCGGCCGGCCATCCCGGCCGAATTCGGTGACATATTGCGTCAAATGGTTCTCCTGCCTCGCTTTAACCCGTCGCGTGGCGCAGGAGAAGGGCCGGAGTTGCGTTCGCCCGCGATGTGATAGGGTCGGAAATCAAAGTCCTGTGGTGAACGCCATGATCTTCCGCCAACTGTTCGACAGCGTCTCCGGCACCTACAGCTATCTGCTCGCCAGCCGTCACGGCGGCGAGGCGCTGATTCTCGATCCCGTGCTGGAAAAGGCCGACCGCTACTGCCAGCTGCTGCGCGAGCTCGACCTCAAGCTGGTCAAGGCGGTGGACACCCATCTGCACGCCGATCACGTCACCTGCCTCGGCGAGCTGCGCGACCGCACCCACTGCATCACCATCATGGGCGAGCAGAGCAAGGCCGACGTGGTGTCGATGCGCGTGTCCGACGGCGACAAGGTGACCATCGAGGGCCTCACCCTCGACGTCATGTACACACCCGGCCACACCGACGATTCCTACAGCTTCCTGATGGGCGACCGCGTCTTCACCGGCGACACGCTCCTGATCCGCGGCACCGGCCGCACCGATTTCCAGAACGGCTCTTCGCGGGCGCAGTACGATTCGATCTTCAACCGCCTGCTGAAACTGCCCGACGAGACGCTGGTGTACCCGGCGCACGACTACAAGGGCGACACCGTCTCCACCATCGGCGAGGAGAAGCGCTACAACCCGCGCCTGCAGGTGAAGTCGGTCGAGGAATATATCGAGCTGATGGCCAACCTGAAGCTGCCGAATCCGAAGTTGATGGATGTGGCGGTGCCCGCCAACATGCAGGTCGGGCTGCACCAGGACGAGCTCGCCAGGGAGGGCCTGTCGATGACGGCGCGCGATGCGATTGCGAGCCTCGGCCGGCCGGAAATCCTGCTGGTGGATCTGCGCGAGACCGGCGAGCGCAACAAGCACGGCACGCTGGCCGGTGCGCTGCACGCGCCCTATGGCGGCATCGAGGAAAGCCTCAAGCCCGGCGGCATGCTGCGCGAGGTGGCGGCCGCCACCGGCCGCCGCATCGTGTTCTTCTGCGCGTTCGGCGAGCGCTCGGCGATGGCGGTGAAAGCCGCCAAGCAAGCCGGGCTTTCCAATACCGCCCATATCGAGGGCGGCATGGACGCCTGGAAGAAGGCCGGCGGCCCGGTTCAGCACGCTTGAGCGGTCCTGCTACTTCGCCACCCGCTTCAATTCGGCGGCGAGCGCATCCAGCGCGTCCGCAAGCCACACGCCGCCGCATTCCGTCATCCGCTCGGGAATGACGATGCGCTTCGACCGCGGATAGAAGCGCTCCAGCGCCGGATGCAGCAGGAAGGCGCGGCCGTCGTCCTCGGCGCGATCGCCGGCGTCGGAGACCACGAGGAAATCCGGCCGCAGCCTGATGATCTCCTCCATCGAGACAAAACCGCCGAAGCCGATGCCGAGTTCGCCGGCAGCGCTGACGAGGCCCGCCTCGGCGAGAATCGCGCCGACAAAGGAATCGCGGCCCGGCACCCAGCCGCGGCGCGACAATGGCAGCATGCGGAAGTGCTTTCCGGCGGCGGCCTGCCTGGCGCCGGCAATCGCCGCATCCAGCCGGTCGATTTCGGCGCTGGCGCGTTCGGGGTGCCCGGCGAGATCGCCCATCTGGCGGATCTGCTCGCGCACATCGGCGAGCGTACGCGGGACCGGGAATTCGACGAGGTTCTGGCCGTGCGCCTTGAGGATTTCCCGGGTCGAGCGCTTGTCGAAATCGCTGGCGGCGACGACATCGGGCTTCAGCATCAGGATGTCTTCGGCGCCGCCGGAGAGAATCGGATATTTGCGCGCCTCCGCGCCGGCCCATAGCCGCGAGTCGCGGGAGAAGCGGGAGAGCCCCACGATCTGCGCGGGATCGGCGATGGCGAGCAGCATCTGATCGGTACAGATGTTCATCGAGACGATGCGCGGCGCGGCGGAGGCGCTGACGGGCAGCGCCAGCACCGCAACAACCATCGCATGCGTCAGCCCACGGCGCATCAGACATCCGCCCATGGCACGATCACGGCCTCGTCTTGATATTCGGCGCGGAAGGCACTGATGCGGAACACCTCGCGCAACACCTGCTCGGACAGCGCGTCAGCTGGAACGCCCTGCGACACCAGGCGCCCCGCCGACAGCACCAGGACGTGATCGGCAAAGCGCGCGGCGAGCCCAAGGTCGTGCGTCACGACAATGACCAGCACGCCGCTATCGGCCGCGGTGCGCAGGCTCTTCATCACGTCGATCTGGTGGCGCGGGTCGAGCGAGGCGATCGGCTCGTCGGCGAGGATGACCGGCGCCTCCACGGCGAGCACGCGCGCCAGCGCGACCCGGCTGCGTTCGCCGCCGGAGAGTTCGGTGACGCGGCGGTCGGCGAATTCGACGACGTCCGCCGCCTGCATCGCGCGTGATACGGCGTCGATGTCTTTCGGCGTCATCTGCGCGGGATCGGTCACCCCGTGCGGAAAGCGGCCGAGCGCGACGATGTCCCGCGCCGGCAGCGGCCAGTGCACGACATGGCCCTGCGGCAGATAGGCAAAACGCCTGGCCCGCTCGCGCAGCGGCAGCGACGACAAGGCGTCGCCGCGGATGTGAACCGCGCCAGTGGAGGGCACGAGCCCGGCCAGCGCACGCAGCAGCGTGGTCTTGCCCGCGCCGTTGGGGCCGACCAGCGCCACGAGATGGGCCGGCGACAACGACAGCGACACGTCGCTCAGCACGGCACGGCCCGCAAGCGTCACGCCGAGATTCTGCGTCGTGAGCAGCGTCATGCCACGCCTCCGCCGAGTGCACGGCGCTCGCGCCGGATCAGATAGAGGAAGAACGGCACGCCGATAATCGAGGTCAAGACGCCGACCTTGATGTCGGAGGTCGAGGGAATGATGCGTACGGCAATGTCGGCGGCGAGCAGCAGCGCGGCTCCCGCCAGCGCGCTCGGCAGCAACAGCCGCGCCGGATCGTGGCCGATCAACGGGCGCATCAGATGCGGGGCAACGAGGCCGATGAAGCCGATGGTGCCGGTCACCGCGACGGCGCCGCCGACTCCGAGCGCGACGCCCAAAATCACCACCAGCCGCAGCCGCGCGACGTCGACGCCGAGGCTTTGCGCGGTCTCTTCCCCCAGGCTCAGCGCCCGAAAGGCGCTGCGTTGGCTGAACAGGATGACACCGCCGAGCACGATGAAAGGCAACGCCAGCGCGACGTGCTGGAAGCTGCGGTCCTCGAGCGAGCCGAGCAGCCAGAAGGCGATCTCCAGCACGACGAACGGATTTGGCGAGAGGTTCATCACCAGCGCGGTGGCCGCGCCAGCAAGAGCCGAGATCGCAAGGCCGGCGAGGATGAGGATCAGCAGGCCCGCATTGCGGCCGGCAATGGTGAGCAGCGCGAACACCGAGGCGAAGGCCGCAGTGATCGCCGCGATCGGCAGCGCCCAGGAGCGCACGTCGGCGAGCCCCAGCGCGATCACCGCTACCGCGCCGAAGGCCGCCGATTGCGGCGCGCCGAACAGCGAGGGCGAGGCGAGCGGATTGCGCAGCAGGCCCTGCAGCGCAGCGCCGGACAGGCCGAGGATCGCGCCGATGCAAAGGCCGAGAATCATTCGCGGCAGGCGGATTTCGCGCACGATCACCTGCGCCACGTCGCTGCCGCCGCCGAACAGCGCCTGCGCCACCGTGATCGGCGACAGCCGCACCGCGCCTGTCCCGAGCGAGATCAGCGCCAGCAGCACGACGAGTGCGGACATCGCCAGCGTCACGCCGATGCGGCGGCGCGCGGCGGTCTCGGTTGCGATCGCAAGACTCTCAACGCTCATCCATCGACCTGTGGCAAGAATGACGCATCCGGGAAAAAGCTATTCGCAATGATTGGTCCCGGGCACAAGTCGCCGCGAACAAAAAGCGTACCGGGTCCCGGCGCCAATTGACTCCCCTTCCGGCGCAATCCTAGATGAATGTGACGGTTCCCCGTTTGGGGATCAAAAGGGAATGCGGTGCGGGGAGGAATCCCCAACGCCGTGGCTGCCCCCGCAACTGTAAGCGGTGAATCCTTCGTCATATGCCACTGGGAAATCTCGGTCCTGGGAAGGCGATGAAGGGTAACGACCCGCGAGCCAGGAGACCTGCCGTCAGCCGTGGTCACACGCGAAGATGTCGGTCGGGGAGTACAGACATTAGCTTCGCCAAAGCTTGTTAGAGCGATGGTGGGCCCTGGTTCGCTGTGACGTGCCACTGACGTCATACCGAGGTCCGAACCATGTCTTCCGCCATCACAGCCGCAAAGCGGCATCGCGCGGTCTTTCTTGCCACCATTTTTCTCACCCTCAACGCGCCGCTCGCGAACGCGCAGAATGTTGCCTCCACCGAACTGCCGCCGGTCGCGGTCAGCCCGCCGACCGATCAGAACAAGACCCGCGCTCGTCCCCTGACCGACGAGAGCGGCGGCACGCCGCGCCCGGTCCGCACCACCGCGCCTTCGCGCGGCACCGGAACGGGAGCGTCCGACGGCACCAGCGCGGGTACCGGCAGCGGCGGCACCGGCGTCCGCCAGTTCAACGGCATCGTCGGCACCTCTTCCACCGTGATCACGGCGGAGGACATCGCGCATTCGCCGTCGAACAATTTGCCCGACATCCTTGCGCAGGTGCCCGGCGTGCAGCTCACCTCGCTGTATGGCAGCGCCGTCAATGGCGTGAAAACCGCCGTCGATCTGCGCGGCTTCGGCGCCTTCGCCACCTCCAACACGCTGATCCTGCTCAACGGCCGCCGGCTCAACGACGTCGACATGGCGCAGGTCGACCTGTCGACCATTCCGCTCAACTCGATCGAGCGCATCGAGATCACCCGCGGCAACTCCGGCGCGGTACTCTATGGCGACAACGCGGTCGGCGGCGTGATCAACATCGTCACCAAGAGCGGCGTCGGCGGTCCACCCGTGGCGATCCGCGGCGAGGCCGGGGCCGGCTCGTTCAACACGCGCCTGGCCAACGTCTCGGCCTCGACCAATCACGGGCCGTGGTCGACGTCGTTCTACGGCAATGCCATCAAGTCGAACGGCTATCGCGACAACAACGCCCTGGACCAGAAGAACGGCGTCGGCAACATCAACTACACGACGCCCGACTTCAAGGCCTTCCTCACGGTGACCGGCGACGACCAGAAGCTCGGCTTCCCCGGTGGACGCCTGGTCGATCCCTCGATCGGCCTCAACGAGCTCGTCACCAACCGCAGGGGCGCCGCGACGCCGTTCGATTACGGCAACCAGCAGGGCAAGAGCGCTACAGCAGGCTTTACCAAGACGATCATCGAAGGCGTCGACCTGATCGTCGACGGCGGGGTGAGAAACAAGAAGGGTCAAGCCGGATTTTTCGGCTCGGGAGCATTTGCATCGCCGCTGCCCAGCTTTTCCTCGACCTATGTCGACGCCGACCTGACGACATGGTCGATCACCCCGCGCCTCAGCGTCAGGAACATGTTGTTCGGGATGCCGTCGCAGATCCTGACCGGCATCGACTATTACGATGCGAGCTTCAGCCAGAGCCGCGGGGCGTTCAAAGGGCTTCCCGCGGACCACATCTACGATCTGTCGCAACAGACGCTGGCCGGCTACTGGCAGCAGACCATCGGCCTGTTGCCGACCACCGACTTCTCCTATGGCGCCAGGATTCAGAACACCCACCTGAACGCGCGGGACCGCTACGACCCCACGGCGCCCGGCTGCGCCATGTTCTTCAATTGCGGCGCTCAAGCCTTCCCGCTGGACAGCAACGAAGTACAATACGCGCTGCATGTCGGCGTCGAGCATCGCTTCAACAACGTGTTCTCGATGTTCGGTCGCGCCGCGCGCGCCTTCCGCACGCCCAACGTCGAGGAGCGCGTCGCTTCCGGCCCGGCCTTCGATGCCTTCTTCAATCCCATCCCCGGTGACTTCAGGCTGAAGACCCAGACCTCGCACGACATCGAGGGCGGCTTCCGCATCAAGTCAGGCGGATTCCAGATGCAGACCAGCGTCTACAACATGGATCTGGAGAACGAGATCCATTTCATCCCGGCGCTGTTCTACAACGTCAACCTCGATCCGACCCGCCGCACCGGAATGGAGACCGCCGCGTCGTACCGGTTGAGCGACAGCCTGCTGGTGCGCGGTGGCTTTGCTTTCACCCGCGCCGTGTTCCGCGAGGGACAATTCGCCGGCCATGACGTGCCGCTGGTGTCGCCCTACACCGCCAGCGCCGGCGTCACCTGGAACATCTGGCAAAACTACCTCGTGCTGGATGCGACAGTGCGCGGCTGGGGTGCGCGCAACATGGACAACGACCAGAACAATACCCAGCGCAAGATCGGGGCGGATGCGACGGTCGATCTGAAGCTCTCCGGCGCGGTCGATCATTTCTTCTGGTCGTTCGCGGTCAACAACGCGCTCGACGCGCTCTATTACGACTATGCGATCGCGAGTTCGTTCACGCCGGGCCGCTTCTCGGCCTATCCGCTGCCTGGCCGCAGCTATCTCCTGAAGGCCGGCGTGACGTTCTGACGGCGCAAGCCGGTTCGGCCTTGCGCCGGGCCGACTTGTCCCCTTCCCGCGAGACGGTATGCTTCCCGGCCAAATGCCGGGAGAATGCGGTTTCATGTCTTCTTCAATTCGCGCAGACCTGCGGCCATGACGCTCGCCGCCGGAGCACTCGCTCTGTTGCGGCGGGGGATCGCCGATCCCGATACGCAATGGAGCCTCGGGACGTTCGGCGCGATCGCGGAATTCTCCCGCGACGAGGATGAGCCCGCGCAGGTGACCATGGCAACCGATATGCTCTCCGCGATCACGGAACGCGGTGGCATCGCGCTGCGGCTTGATCCCCGCATCCGGCCGTTTGCTTCCGAGAGCCTCGCCCGGGTCGACTGGAACCAGCGCGTCGCGCTGTGCCTACCTGAACACGCCTGCGCCATGAACCGGCGCGGCGTGTTCACCGAACTCGGCGCCGACGGCCACGCGCTGCGCGGCGAAGATCGCGATTCGATCCTGTTCGACCTCGGCCTCGGCGCCTTGCAGGCGGATTTTTGCGTGCGCATCGACGATGCCGGGGCCGCGGCCAGCCTGCGCCAGCATGTGGGCCGGCCGATCTTCGAGCCCGGCAATCCCGCGATGGGGATCATCCTGGACGCCAACCCGCACCGCGTCTTCGTCAGCAGGCTCGGCCGCGTCGAGGTGTTTCAGCCGATCCCGCCGGCGACGGGCAAAAGCCCTGACGGCCCGCACACCCATGTGCTGCCAAAACTGCTGAAGAGCGGCCGCTCCCATCCGGCGACCGAGCCGGTTCCCGAGGGCTGGATTCCCTGCGCCCATCTCTATCCGCCACATCCGGCGCGCAACGGGCTGGGCCAGCCTCGTCCGTTCGAAGCCGGCCATCTCGATTTTTTCCAGGCGACCATGGCCGCCTTCGGCGATCCCGCGACGCTGGCGATCAAGCAGCGCGTGCGCGACGCCGTCCGTGCCGGAAGTCCGCCTGCCGAGCTGCCCCATGACCGCCACGGCCGCGCCAGTGCCCGCATCGCGCTGCGGCAGATGAAGGCGGCGGGCGATGCGTCGCCTGCATTGCCGGCATGGCTGGCGAGCCTCGATCAGGGTAGTCTCGACCAACCTGATGACGAGGCCGCCCTGCATGGCGGCTAGGGATTGCGGAGCGCACGGGCATGGCGGGAAGAAACAAGCAGGACAAACCTCCGCAGGAGGGCGGCAAGCCGAAGAAGCCGCCGCCGTCGCAAACCGATGACGACGATTACGAGGATGGCGACATCGCCACGCCGAAGAAGGACCGCTACGGCAACGACGACGAGCCGCTGGAGTGAGGATCTTTGTCGCCCCGGCGAAAGCCGCGGCCATACCCGCAGGGGCAAGTTGCTTGTGCGGGACGACAGTTGAGTTTGTGGACTCAGTTCGCAAACAGCCGGCCCATCGCCCGTCGTGCCGGATTTGCAACTCTTCCCGCCTGACATAGACTGCCCCGCCCGCCGGCCCGGCGGAGCGCTTGTCCGGGGGTAGAGGGACATGAGAAAGGTCAACTGGGCGCAGGTGGGCAAGATCACCGAACCCGGCCGCTACATGTTCAGATTCGGCTACGTGATCGTCACGGCGGAAGACCTGTCGATCTGGCAGAAATATCCGGAAGCGGCGTTCACGCTGATCCCGATGTTCTCGTCGGGCCCGCAGGAGGAATACAAGCTCGGCGCGTTCGACTTGTCGGGGGGCGGCGCTTGATCCTCATGGTGAGGAGCCTGCGAAGCAGGCGTCTCGAACCATGAAGGCCGGATCCCGCCCGCCCGCGGCCATCCTTCGAGACGCGCGCCAAGGCGCGCTCCTCAGGATGAGGACGGTGAATGTGGTGACGGATTCATCTTCTCAATCTCCCTGATACTCCTGACGTCGAGCAGATGCTCGCCAAAGCCGCCGCGGGCGAGCCTGGCGGCGGACGACGGCGAGGCCAGCAGCAATGCGAGCGTCGTCAGGAGCGGCACGGCTGCGAGCCTGTCATGCGCCAGCGGCGTCAGCTCCTCGGTGCTGGCGGCATAGGGGCCGCTGTGGTCGAGGATACGGCCGAACTCGCGCGCGATCGCAACGCGCGAGCCGCCGCGCGCGGCCAGCCCGAGCAGCGCCTGCATGGCAAGATGCGTCAGCACGCCGTCACGGCTTTCCGGCAGGGGCGCGGGGGTTTCGCCCAAGGAGACGCGCACGAGCTGGCCGACCAGATCGGTGCCGGAGGCCCATGCATTTGATGGCTCGACCAGCCGCGGATTGCAGTCGATCAGCAGCGGCGCGCCGCCGTTATCCGGCACGATGTAGTCGACGGAGAGACCGCCATGCCAGTCGAGCTCCGCGCCGAACTTTTCCAGATAGCTGCGAACGACCGGCCGGTGCACCCCCTGCTTGATCGCCTCGCCGCCGCCGATGCCGGGCGCGACCTGCCGGAAGGCATGGAAGCCAACGAGCCGGCCGCTGGAGAACACCGACTGCGCCTTCTCCGTGGTACCGGCGACCAAGTCCTGCACCAGCACTTCGTCAAGGTTGCCGCTTGCGTCGATCGCATGCAACGCGCTCGCGAGCTCGCTCTCATTGTGCACGAAATGGATGCCGCGGCTGGCAGTGCCGACAGAGGCCTTCACCACGGCGGGAAAATGCGTCGCGCCGCGCGGCTCGGACTGCGATTTCAGGATTCGCGTCGGCGGTTGCGGCAAGTCGAGGCGATCAAGCAAACGGCTGAAGCCGGCCTTGCTGTGTGCCGTGCGGTAGCTTTCGAACGACGGCAGCGCAACCGCGATGCGGCCTTCGAGGCGCCCGCGCACCTTCGCAAACAACAGCCCCTGCTCATGCGTTGGCAGCAGCACGTCGAAGCTTCCGCTATCGATCAGGCCTTCGACAAAGGCGAGAAAGCCGGCCGGGTCGGTGCGCAGACCGGGGCAGCGGTGGAACCTGCGCACGAAGCGCGAATAGCGCGAAAGGCACCACGGCGAGGGATCGCAGATCTCGACGTGATGGCCGGCCAGCCCAAGGATGGTGATGGCTTCGCGCGCCGAGGTGGAGGAGCCCTCGGGGATCAGGATGCGGAGCGGTTTTGCGGGGTCGGTCATGATCGCGAAATTTGCCGCTTCGGACGCCTGATGTCTTCCGGTTTGATGCCGCATCCGGCCCTCCGGACGGCCGAAATGGAAGCAGCCATGCAGCGGCGTTCATGGACAGATAACCCCCTTGGCCGATAGTTTGGGCTTCGTTTCCGAAGACCCCTGCCGGGCGGTTTCAAGCAAGGTTTTCAACGAGATATGGCCGACGTTCTGGCTGCACCGCAACAAGCGAAAGCCGACAGCGCGCTACGCACGCTGACGGCGATTTCGGCCGCGCACTGGCTCAGCCATTTTCACCTGTTCGTGCTGCCGATGCTGTTTCCGTTTTTGAAGCAGCAGCTCGGCGTCGGCTATATCGAGCTCGGCTTTGCGCTGACTGTGTTCGGCGTGGTGTCGGGCCTGACGCAGGCGCCGATCGGCTATCTCGCCGATCATTACGGCGCGCGAAAAGTGCTGCTGACCGGGCTGTGCCTCGGCGGGCTGGCGCTGATCCTGCTGGGCCTGCAGTTGTCCTACACCTCGCTGATCGTCTGCGCCGCGCTACTCGGACTCGCCAACAGCGTCTATCACCCCTGCGACTACGCCATCCTCGCCGCCCACATGGACGAGGCGCGGATGGGCCGCGCCTTCTCGGTGCACACCTTTGCCGGCTTCCTCGGCGGAGCGGTGGCGCCCGCGATCATGGCCGCGCTGGTGGCGACCGTCGGCGGTTTCGGCGCGCTGATCGCGGCGGGCGCGGTCGGGCCCGCGGTGGCGCTGCTGATTGCCGCCATGGGCCTGCCCGACGCACGCGCGGCCGCGCGCAAACACGGCGAGGACGCGCCGAAGCCGAACATCCTGACACCCGCGATCGTCGTGCTGACGATCTTCTTCATGCTGCTCGGGCTGTCCAACGCCGGCATCAGCAATTTCGGCGTGGTGGCGCTGATGAGCGGCTACAGTGTCGCTTTCGGAACGGCGAACCTGGCGCTGACATGTTTTCTCGGAGCCAGCGCCGTCGGCGTGCTCGCCGGCGGATTTCTCGCCGACCGAACCGAGCGGCACGGGCAGGTCGCCGCGGCGTGCTTTGCCGTCAATGCGGCGATCATGCTGGTCATTGCGATCGTCACCCTGCCCTCGCCGCTGCTGATCGCGCTGATGACGGTTGCAGGCTTCCTCGGCGGCGTGATCGCGCCGTCGCGCGACATGCTGGTGCGCAATGCCGCGCCCGCCGGCGCCGCGGGACGGGCCTTCGGCATCGTCTCCACCGGCTTCAACTTCTCCGGCATCCTGGCGCCGTTGCTCTATGGCTTCATCATGGACCAGCAGATGCCGCACTGGGTGTTCGGCGCGTCGGTGGTCTTCATGCTGATGACCGTATTGCTGGCGCTGGTGACCGACCGCAAGGCGCGCGGGCCGGCGGAACCGGCGGCGGTGCATTAGCTCTTGCCGGACTTCTCCCCACTCAGCGCGGCAAGATCGAGACCGGCGCAGCAGGTGCCGGCGGGCGCGGCGCTGGCGCGCCGGCCTGCGGCTGCGGCTTTGGCGGCGCGGGTTTCGGCTGCGGGATCGCGGCCACGGGCTGGGCGGGAGCGGCAGGCGGCGGCGAGACTTTCTGCCTGATGTCTTCATCGACGGCCTGCAGCGCCGCGATATTCCTGGCCATCTGGTCCTGCTTGAACGCGAGCTGTTCGACGCTGCGCCGCATGAACTCCAGATTGGCAACCAGGGGCTCCAGCTGCAGGGTCGGGTGCGCCGCGGCGGCGACGGCCGCTGGCGGCTTCGTCGCCGGGAGCCAAGGCAACACCCAGGCGAATTCGGGCGCGCACGCGGCGAACATCTGCTTTGCCATATCGCCATAGGCCTGCCAGCCGAGCGTGGCACCGACGCCGATGGCAACAACAATCACGAAACGGGTCACGGCGCGGAACATGCGCCGGCCGATCGACGGCCGGCGTGGCGGGGGAAAGGAATCGCTCGATGCGTCCGTGGGCCGTCTGCCGAACCGCGGCTCGGAACGGTCCTCCTCCGGATCGCGCGCAAACCCTCGGGGTGAATTTTCCTGAGCCGCCTCGTTCTCTGCAAGCGACGGGCTTTGTGTGTAGAGCATTGCGACCTCTCGACGTTTCTCCCCATCATGGCCGGTCAGCTGATCCGGCTTTTGACCGGAGGGAGGCAGCCGCGCAGCAGCCTTGCGGCGATTCCGGGGTGCGCGATTCCGGCAGGCTCTTGAGGCGGAACGCATTCCAGAACCTCATTCCCGGATGTTGACTGCCCGCGGGCTTGCCCCATGATGCCGCAACAAAATTTCAAACCAGGGATGGAAAGCGCCATGACCGATGCGCCTGACCTCGTGATCCGCGGCGGCAACATTGCCGATGGCAAGGGCGGCGATCTCTACGAGGCCGACATTGCAATTCGAGACGGGCGTATCGCCGAGGTCGGCAAGGTTACGGCCAAAGGCAAGGAAGAGATCGACGCCAGGGGCAGGCTTGTCACGCCCGGCTTCGTCGACGTGCACACCCATTACGATGGCCAGGTGACCTGGAGCCAGGACATCACGCCCTCCTCGCAGAACGGCGTCACCACCGCGATCATGGGCAATTGCGGCGTCGGCTTTGCGCCGTGCAAGCCCAACGATCACACGCGGCTGATCCAGCTGATGGAAGGCGTTGAGGACATTCCCGAACCCGTCTTGAGCGCTGGCATTCCCTGGGAATGGGAAAGCTTTCCCGACTACATGAACTGGCTGTCGAAGCGGAGTTTCGACATGGACATCGGCGCGCAGCTGCCGCATGCGGCGCTGCGCGTCTATGTGATGGGCGAGCGCGGCGCGCGGCGCGATCCTTCGACGGAAGAAGACAACAAGGCGATGGCGCAGCTTGCGGCGGAAGCCGTGCGCGCCGGCGCGCTCGGCTTTTCGACCTCGCGCACGCTCAACCACCGCACCTCGACCGGCGATTTCACGCCGACCCTGAAGGCGGGCGAGGACGAGCTGACGGCGATTGCGGCCGGGATGCAGACGCAAGGCCGCAGCGTGCTGCAATTCGTGCTGGATCTCTCCACCATCCACGAAGACCTGCCGATGATGCTGCGGGTCGCCGACAACACCAAGTGCCCGATCACGTTCTCCATCACCCAGAACGACCGCGCGCCGCGGCGCTGGCGGCAGACCTTGGACGAGATCGGTGCGGCCACCGCGCGCGGGCTTTCCATCACCGCGCAGATCGCCGCACGTCCCGTCGGGCTGTTGCTCGGGCTCGAGCTGTCGCGCAATCCGTTCCAGACCCATCCGAGCTACAAGGCGATCGCGCATCTGCCGCTGGCCGAGCGGCTGGCGCGGATGCGGCAGCCGGAGGTGCGCGCGGCGATCCTGAGCGAGACGGCGAGCGCGACCGACGATCCGCTGTTCTTCAAGCCGAACTACGACAAGATCTATCTGCTCGGAAATCCGCCGGACTACGAGCAGCCGCCGGAGAATGCGCTGGGCGCCAAGGCGCGGACGCAGGGCAAGCAGCCGGAAGAACTCGCCTACGACGCGATGCTGTCGGACGAGGGCCGCGGCATGCTCTATGTGCCCTTCCTCAATTATGCCGACGGCAACCTCGACGCCACGCGGGAGATGCTGACCGATCCGAACGCCGTGCCGGGCCTGTCCGACGGCGGCGCGCATTGCGGCATCATCTGCGATGCGAGTTTTCCGACCTATCTCTTGACACACTGGACGCGCGACCGCAGCCGCGGCGAAAAACTGTCGATTCCGTTCGTGGTGGCGGCGCAGTCGCGCAAGACCGCGCTGTCGGTCGGCCTGTTCGACCGCGGCGTGATCGCGCCCGGCTTCAAGGCCGACGTCAACGTGATCGACTACGGCCGGCTGCATCTGCATCCGCCGAAGGTGCATTACGACCTGCCGGTCGGCGGCCGGCGGTTGCTGCAGCAGGTGGATGGCTATGATGCGACCATCGTCTCCGGCGTGGTGACGCAGCGCGCCGGCCGCGCCACCGGCAACCGCCCCGGTCGGCTGATCCGCGGCACCCAGGGCGACGCGCGGCAGTTTTCCGCAGCGGCGGGGTAAGCCAGCGTGGCTTTCATCCTTCGAGACGCGGCTAACACCGCTCCTCAGGATGAGGTCTCGTAGCGTATGCGCTGTTAGTCCCTCATGGTGAGGAGCGCGGCAACGCCGCGCGTCTCGAACCATGTGGCCCGACTGATTGCCCTCACGCGAACTTCGGCTGTGCAGCGGCTGCGTTGAGCCGTGCGCGCTCCGTGTTGGGCCAGAGCAGCAGCAGACCGAGCACGCCGGAGGCGACCATGATCGCGGCGTTGATGGTGAAGCCGGTCATGTAGCCCTCCAGCGGGGTGGCGGCGTGCTTGATGACGCTGCCCATCGTGATCGGCGCGATGATGCCGGCAAGCGTATAGAGCGCGCCGTAGATCGAGATGACCGCGCCGCGCTGCGACACCGGGGTGAACTCGCCAAGCATCGGCGGGCATACCACGTAGATCGAGCCGCAGAGGCCGGAGCCGATCACCAGCAGCGCGACCTGCAGGCCGGTGCCGCTGACATGCGGCAGCACGGCAAGAATGCAGCCGCCGAGCACCAGGGGCGCTGCACCAAGCACGCCGCGCGCGCCGCGGGTGGTGTAGCCCTTGGTCAGCATGACCTGAGAGATCCAGCCGGTGAGCAGCACGATGCTCGCACCGAACACCCAGGGCAGCACCGAGATCAGGCCGGCCTCCTTTTGCGAGAAGCCGAGCCCCTGCACGATGAAGGGCGTGAACCAGGTCAGCCCCAGCGACAGCGCCCAATAGGCGCCGAACGTCGCCGCACAGCAGCCGATGAAGGTGCGCGAGGTGAGTAGCTGGAGATAGGGGATGCGCCGCTCGTCGGCGATCTCGGCCGCGGTCGACACCAGCGGGCCTTCCTTGCCGAGCATGAGCCATGCCACGACCCACATCAGGCCAACGACGCCGAGCACGCCGAAGGCATGGTGCCAGGAATAATTGACGATCACCCAGTTCAGCGCGGGCACCGCGAGGATGACGCCGAAGGCCGAGCCCTGCGAGAGGATCGCGGTCGGCAGGGTGCGCTTCTCGTCGGGGAACCACTTATAGATTGCATGCGCCGCCACCGAGAAGGCCGGGCCTTCGCCGGCGCCGAGGATGATGCGGCAGATCAGGAGCGTGGTGAAGCTGACGGCGCCAACCATCGGGAATTGCGCCAGCGACCAGATCACCGCCATCGCCAGCAGCACCCAGCGCGTGTCGATGCGATTGACGATGAAGCCGACGATGATCGCCGAGATCGAGAACAGCAGGAAGAAGGAGGAGCCGAGCTCGCCGAACTGCTGGGCGTCGAGCTTGAGGTCGTTCATGATCGGCACGCCGGCCAGACCCACCACGATCTTGTCGGCGAAATTCACCACCATGAACAGGAACAGGAGAAAGGTGATTTTCCACGCGCCTTTCGGCGTCGGTTGTCCGGTCATGTTGGCTCCCCGCAAGCTTGTCGTCTTGGCCTTGTGATACGCGGCCTTGAAGGGATGCTAGACACGGGGCTATGCCCTTGGCAACCCGGCATTTTCGGAAAAGGCCGTGCTTTTGCGCGGGATCACAATGACGTCTTTGCAGGCAGCGGGCCGTGATCCCGGACCGCCGCCTTGCTATGTTGCGGGGCAATGATGAAAAGGGAATGTTGATGGTCCGGATAGCTCGCGCGAACATCGCCGGCGCACTCGCCTTGCTGGCAATTTTCGCCGGCTCCGCGGCGGCGCAGGACGGCAAGGTACCGGACTATGCAGCCATCGTCGCCGCCCCCGACCGCGCCGAGGGCGATCGGGCGGCCGATGCGCGACGCAAGCCGGCGCTGCTGCTCGCCTTCAGCGAGGTCGGGACCGGCATGAAGGTACTCGATATGGAGACCAGCGCCGGCTACAACGCCGAGCTGCTGGCGCGCGCGGTCGGCCCGGCGGGCACGGTCTATGCGCAAGATTCGGCGGCCGTGATCGAGCGCTTCGTAAAGGACAAGTTCGATATCCGCGCCAAAAAGCGGGTGATGCAGAATGTCGTGCGCGTGATCAGCGATTTCGACGATCCGATTCCATCCGGCGTTTCCAATCTCGATCTCATCACCTTCCTGTTCGCCTATCACGACATCACCTATATGCCGGTCGATCGCGCCGCCATGAACCGCAAGATGTTCGCGGCGCTGAAGCCGGGCGGCCTGCTCGTGATTGCCGATCACTCGGCCAAACCGGGCGACGGGATAACGGTGGCGAAGACGCTGCACCGGATCGAGGAGAAGACGCTGCGCGCGGAGATCGAGGCGGCCGGCTTCGAGCTGCTGGCGGAAGCGGATTTCCTGCGCAATCCGGCAGACCCGCGCGATACCCGGGTATTCCAGCCGCAGGTTCCGGTCGATGAATTCGTGCTGAAGTACCGGAAACCCAAATGAGCGGGCTTGACTCGGGCGTGCTCGACATCACCGGCCTCACCAAGAGCTACCGCTCGGCAAGCGAGACCGTGGCTGTGCTGCGCGGCGTGAATTTGCGCGTCGGGGCCGGCGAGAGCGTAGCGCTGACGGGGGAATCCGGCAGCGGCAAGAGCACGCTGCTGCATTTGATCGCGGGGCTCGACGCCGCCGACGGCGGCGAGATCAGGGTGGACGGCACGGCGCTGTCCGGATTGAACGATGCCGGCCGCGCGGCGCTGCGGCGCAACCGGCTCGGCCTCGTGTTCCAGCAGTTCAACCTCATCCCGAGCCTTTCGGTCGAGGACAATCTGAAATTCCAGTCGCGGCTGGCGGCAAGGCACGATGCGGCCTGGCACACCGAGCTCACGGAACGGCTCGGGCTCGGCGATCTCCTGAGGCGATATCCGGAGCAGCTATCCGGCGGGCAGCAGCAGCGCGTCGCGATCGGCCGCGCGCTGGCGCCGAAACCCTTGTTGCTGCTTGCCGACGAGCCGACCGGCAATCTCGACGAGGACACCGCCGACGAGGTGCTGCGGCTTGCGCGCGATCTGGTGGCGCGCTCGGGATGCGGCTTCCTGATGGTGACGCACAGCGCGCGGCTCGCCGCCACGCTGGACCGGCAGGTGACGTTGCATGCGGGGTTGATCGCATGAGGCGCGCGCTGTGGACATTGGCTGTCCTGTTGAGCCATTGGCGGCGGCATCCGATGCAGCTCGCCACGCTCCTGATCGGCCTTATCTCGGCGACCGCGCTGTGGAGCGGCGTGCAGGCGCTGAACCAGCAGGCGCGCCATTCCTACGACCGGGCCGCCGCGATCTTCGGCGGCGCGCGCACCGCGATGCTGGTGGCGAAGGACGGCGGCGCATTCCCGCAAGAGCTGTTCGTCGACCTCAGGCGCGCCGGATGGCCGGTGTCGCCGGTGGTGGAAGGCCGCATCCAGATCGGCGGGCGCAGCTTGCGCCTGCTCGGCATCGAGCCGGTGACGATGCCCGGCGAAGCCGGCAACGCGCCGGCATTGGCACGCGTCGAGCTGCAGGCCTTCATCGCGCCGCCCGGCCGGATGCTGGTTGCGCCGGAAACGCTGTCCCAGCTCAAGCTCGCCGAAGGCGCCCGCCCGCAGGCCAATAACGGGATGCAGTTGCCGCCGCTGCGCCTGCAACAGAGCCTGGTGCCCGACGTGTTGGTGGTCGACATCGGCATCGCGCAGGAGATCCTGAACATGCCGGGCCAGGTGTCGCGGCTGCTGGTCGGCAAGGCCGGGGGCAAGCGCGCGGCGCTCGCAAGCGTCGCCGGCGACCGCCTGCAACCGATCGAGCCGGATGCGGCGAGCGATCTGGAACGGCTGACCGACAGCTTTCATCTCAACCTCACCGCCTTCGGGCTGCTGTCGTTCTTCGTTGGCCTCTTCATCGTCAATTCTGCGGTGGGCCTCGCCTTCGAGCAGCGGCTGCCGATGCTGCGCACGCTGCGCTCCTGCGGGGTGTCGGCGCGCATGCTCAACGGCGTGCTGGTCATCGAGCAGGTGATGTTCGCGCTGATCGCGGGGCTGGCCGGCCTCGCCTGCGGCTACTTCATCGCGGCGGCGCTGCTGCCCGATGTCGCCGCCTCGCTGCGCGGACTCTATGGCGCGGCTATCCCGGGGCAGCTCACGCTGAAACCGCAATGGTGGCTCGCCGGCATCGCCATCGCCGTGCTCGGCGCGCTGGCGGCTTCCGCGGTCAGCCTGGTCAAGGCGGTTCGCCTGCCGGTGCTTGCTTCCGCGCAGCCGCAGGCCTGGCGGCAGGCGCAACAGCGCTGGTTGAAATGGCAGGGCGCAAGTTCAGTGCTGATATTCGCGGTCGCAGCCGGCTTGCTGTGGTTGGGCGATTCGCTGCTCGCCGGTTTTGCGGTGCTCGCCGCGCTGATGATCGGCGCGGCGCTGGCGCTGCCGCCGATTCTCGAACGCGTGCTGGCGCTTGGCGAAGGGATTTCCGACAAGCCGCTGGCGCGCTGGTTCTGGGCCGACAGCCGCCAGCAACTTTCGGGGCTTTCGCTGGCCTTGATGGCGCTGCTGCTCGCGCTCGCCGTCAATGTCGGCGTCGCCACGATGGTGGAGAGTTTCAGCCGCACATTCCTGGTCTGGCTCGACGGCAGGCTCGCCAGCGACGTCTACGTCTTCGCCAAAGACGACCGCCAATCGAACGATATCCGGACCTGGCTGCGCAGCCGGAGCGAGGTGCAGGCGATCCTGCCGACTGGCCGCGCCGATGTGCAGTTCGCGGGCGACCCGGTCGAGGTGTTCGGCATCGTCGATCATGCCACCTATCGCGAGCACTGGCCGCTGCTGGAGGCCGTTCCCAACGCCTGGGTTCGCTTGCGTCCGGGCGATGCTGCCTTCATCAGCGAGCAACTGGCGCGGCGGCTTAAGCTCAGCATCGGCGACCGCATCGACATCCCCGCAACGAACGGCACCTGGCGGCTCGAGATCGCCGGCATCTATGCCGACTACGGCAATCCCAAGGGCCAGATCACCGTGAACTACGCGGCGCTGACGCGGTATTTTCCGGCGATCCCGCAGACCCGCTTCGGCCTGCGCGTCGAACCTGCGCAGGTCCCCGAACTGATCGCCGCCATCCGCGAAAAATTCATGCTCGACGATCGCAGCCTCGCCGATCAGGCGACGGTGAAGGCGGAATCGAGGCGGATATTCAACCGCACCTTTGCCGTGACCGCCGCGCTCAACGCGTTCACGCTTGGGGTTGCCGGCGTTGCGCTGCTGACGAGCCTGCTGACGCTCGCCAATTCGCGCCTGCCGCAGTTGGCGCCGTTGTGGGCGATCGGCGTGACACGGCAGCGGCTCGCCGCGGTCGAACTCCTGAAGACGATGGCGGTAGCGCTGATCACCGCGCTGCTGGCGCTGCCGCTCGGGCTGATGGTCGCCTGGTGCCTGCTCGCGGTGGTGAACGTGAAGGCGTTCGGCTGGCGCCTGCCGTTCCAGGTATTTCCGCTGCAACTGGTGCAGCTCGTCGGCGTCGCCATGCTGGCGGCGCTGTTCGCGGCGCTGCTGCCCGTGCTGCGGCTGGCGCGGATGCAGCCTGCCGGCCTGATCCGGATCTTTGCCAATGAGCGCTGAGCGCATCACACGACGGGCCTTTGCCGCGGGCGGCGCGCTGCTCGCGCTTGCCGCCAAGGCGCGCGCGCAGGGCTTTGCGGGACTGGAGCAAAAAGCGGACGGCTTTGCGCGCGTCACGCCCGGCCGGACATTCTCCTTTCCCGCCGATCACGGCCCGCACCCGGAGTTCCGAATCGAGTGGTGGTATGTGACGGCAAACTTGCGCGATGCCGCGGGCACCGCCCATGGCGCGCAATGGACGCTGTTCCGCCAGGCGCTGCAGCCCGGCACCAACCTCGAAGGCTGGGCGACGCAGCAGGTCTGGATGGCGCATGCCGCGGTGACGCGCGCCGATACGCATCGCACCGCCGAGACCTTTGCGCGCGGCGGCGTCGGACAGGCCGGCGTCGAAGCCGCGCCGTTCCGCGCCTGGATCGACGCCTGGCAGATGCGCGCGCGCGATGGCTTCGACGCCGGCAAGGTCACGCCGCTCGAGCTCACTGCCTCGGCAGCCGATTTCAGCTATGCGCTGCGGCTCACCGCCGATCGGCCGCTGGTGCTGCAGGGCGACGGCGGCTTCAGCAAGAAATCCGAGCGCGAGCAGGCGTCGTATTACTACAGCCAGCCGTTCTTCAAGGTCGTGGGCGATCTCGCCATCGACGACAAGCTCGCAGCCGTCAGCGGCCTTGCCTGGATGGACCGCGAATGGAGCAGCC
Organism: Bradyrhizobium sp.; assembly: GCF_016219575.1. GTDB lineage: Bacteria > Pseudomonadota > Alphaproteobacteria > Rhizobiales > Xanthobacteraceae > Bradyrhizobium. The sequence goes on from NZ_JACRMG010000013.1 coordinate 160,493, forward strand.
AGCCGCTGGCAGCCGACCAGAGCGGCTGGGACTGGTTCGCGCTGCATTTCGACGGCGGCGAGAAGCTGATGCTGTACCGAATGCGGCAGGCCGACGGGGCGCATTACGCCTCCGGCAATTTCATTGCGCCCGACGGCAAGGCGATGCTGCTCGCCACGGACGAGATCGCGATGACGCCCAAGGGCACCACCGAGATCGCCGGCCGCAAGATTCCGACCGCATGGCATGTCGCGATCCCGCGGCTCAAGCTTTCCATCGACTGCGCGCCGCTGAACGCGAAGAGCTGGATGGGAACGAGCTTCGCCTATTGGGAGGGCCCCATCAGCTTTGCCGGCAGCCATCGCGGCGCCGGCTATCTCGAGCTGACGGGGTATTAGCCTCGGCGCGTTTCACACCGGCAGCTGCTCGCCGGTCTGCTCCTTGACGATGTACTCGGCATACCAGTCCGGCCAGTTCTCATCGTGCCGGCCGCCGTTGCGTTTCTCGTGCTCGCCATGGGCGGCGGCGGCACGGCGCAACGCTGCGGCAAGGTCGGCTTGCGAGCCGAAGCTGGCGGCGCCGGCGACGCGCCCGGGCAGTCGCGTAGTGACCTCCTGGAACAGCCAGCCATTGCCGTCGGGATCGCTGAACGAGGCGTAGGAGCGATAGCTCTCGCGTGCGGGATCGAGGCCCCCGGCGCGAACACGCCCGAACAGATAGGGCTCGTCGCTGCCGACATGCACATCGCCCTCGGCATGGAAGGCCTCGCTGACCTTGATGCCGCGGTCGAGCAGATTCTTGCGCGCGGCTTCGATGTCGGAGACGATCAGATACAGTCCCTGCGCGGAGCCGGGCACTGCCGCGGTGACGTTCCTGCCGAAGATGACGGAGGCCGGCGAGCCCGGCGGCGTGAACTGGATAACGCGATAGTCGTCGGTGCCGGCGAAGTCGGCATCGAGCCGCCAGCCGAGCCCGGCGTAAAACTGCTTGGCGCGCTCGACGTCGGAGACAGGGATGACGACGACTTCGAGCCTGCTGTCGACGGAGGGCGCGGTGGCGGTGCGTTGCTTTTCGGCCTGGGTCATGGCTTGTTCCTTTCCAGTTGGGATGTCGTGATCGGCACGGCAGGAAAGTGGCGAAGCGCAGAAGACAACGAAGTTGCGGCGGGCGGAAGGCACCCATCTGCAGGGCAGAACCGCTCTCCTGACGGACCCGCGGTCGCACCTGAATTGGCGGCCTAACCCCGCATCCGCGCAATCGCGCCGGCGACGATCTGCATGGAGATGCCGAGCACCCAGCCGATCAGGATCAGCACCGTCCAGGCGATGTGCGGTTCCTCGCGCAGCACGATCACGCCGACAGACGCAAAGGCCGTCAGCGCCGCGCAGAAGGTGCCGATGGCGGTGAGCAGCTCGGCGGCATCGATTCGCGGCGCCGGGCCGTCCTTGCCGGAGTTCAATGGCAGCGGCGGCGTATCGATACCGAGATAGTAGCCGACCGCGCCGCCGATCATCATGATCAGCAGGAAGCCCTGCGTGGTGAGCACGGAGATCGCCGATCCCGTATGGGCGGCCACGAACAATCCGCTCGCTGCACCCGCCATGGCGAGCCCAACCCGCTCCAGGACATGGGCAAACTTACTGACGCGCGTCCGCATGATCGCACCCCGCAGGATCACAGCATTACAAGGCTAGACCCATTTTGGAACCGGCGAAAGCGATTATCGCGACAAGGCGTCGACAGCCCTGCGATGATGGCCCGGACTAACGGGGGCTTTAGTCAATGCTTCATCTCTCGTCGGCCGTCGTGTCACCTGTCGCGCCGTAGTGTTCTGCTTAGTCAGCGGCTCGCAAGGGTCACGCAAGCGCTCGGCCTTCGGCATCATGGCTCCGGTGCGGTGCGGGCATCGGTCGAAGAATGCGTAGCGCCTCGACGCAAAACGCCTGCATAATTCCGCTCGCCGGAAGATTAACACCGCCCCTCGCCTGAAAGCGACATCGGGGCGCAGCCCGCCAATTTGGGCGTGACGGCGCATCGCCTGCGTGCCAGTATGATCGTCAACGTGAACTGCGCACGCTCGGCGAAGCGCAGCCACCGAGGGGGAATGTTCAAGGCGCCGACGCGAGTTCGCGGCGAAACGCGCCCCTTTGGCCTACTTGGTCTCTCGGACTGACAGGTCAACGGCGTAGATGGCACGACAGATTGTCCATCGTCTGCTGATATCGATCCCGGCGCTGGTCGGGGTGCTCTTCCTCTGTTTCTGCCTGCTGCAGGTGGTGCCGGCCGATCCCGCCATGGTGATCGCCGGGCCCGACGCCAAGCCTGAGACCATCGCCGCGATCAGGCAGGAACTCGGGCTCGACCGCTCGATCCCAGTGCAGTTCTTCGAATACATCATGCGCGTGATGCGCGGCGATCTCGGCCGCTCCATCATCTCCAACAAGAAGGTGGTCGAGGAACTAGCGCTCACCATCGGCCCGACCGTCGAATTGATGGTGGGTGGCATGCTGATCGCGGTTCCGATCGGCATTGCACTCGGCACGCTCGCCGCCGTCAATCGCGGCAGCCTCACCGACCGCCTCATCATGGCGATCTCGGTGGCCGGCGTGTCCATGCCGGTGTTCTTCATCGGCCTGATGCTGATCCAGTATGTCGGCTTCCGCTGGGCGCTGCTGCCGTTCACCGGCCGCGCCGGCCCGGTGTGGGATGGCGGACTGCCGAACCTGATCCTCCCTGCCCTGACGCTAGGCCTCGTGCTGATCGGGCCGATCGCGCGGCTGACGCGCACCGCGGTGCTGGAAGTGCTGGGCGCCGACTTCGTGCGCACCGCGCGTGCCAAGGGACTGCGAGAGACGGTGGTGATCGTGCACCACGCGCTGCGCAACGCGCTGATCCCCGTCGTCACCCTGATCGGGCTGCAGGCGGCGTTCCTGCTCGGCGGCGCCGTGGTCACCGAGACGATGTTTTCATGGCCGGGCGTCGGGCGGCTTGCGGTCGGCGCCATCGTCTCCAGCGATTTCCCGACCGCTCAGGGTGCGATCATGATTCTCGCGGTCGCCTTCCTGACCATCAACCTGCTGGTCGACGTGCTCTACGTGTACCTCGATCCGCGGGTGCAAACATGAGCACCGAGGCACTCGATCACGGCCTGATCGCGAGCGGCGCTGGCAATGAAGACGGCTGGCTCGCCCCCAACGGCCTGTTGCGGCGGCTGGCGCGCGACCGCGTCGCGGCGCTGGCGGCTTCCGTGCTGACGGCGATCGTGCTGGCGGCGATCCTTGCGCCGTGGATCGCGCCCTACGACCCCTATTTCACCGACCTCACCAAGACGATGCAGGCGCCGAGCGCCGCACACTGGTTCGGCACCGACAACACCGGCCGCGACATATTGAGCCGCGTGCTCTATGGCACGCGCAACACGCTGGTGCTGGGCCTCGTCGGCGTGATCGTCGGCGGCGCGATCGGCGGCGTGCTCGGCATCGTCGCCGCCTACTACCGGCGGCTCGGCGGCTGGATCATGCGGCTGGTCGACATCATGCTGGCCTTCCCGGCGATCCTGATCGGACTTGCCATGGCCGCGATCTTCGGCGCGGGGCTTGGCGCCGTGATCATCGCGCTGGTTATCGCGACCATACCCGACGTGGCGCGGGTGGCGCGCGGCGCGGCAGTGGGCGTGATGGGCCAGGAGTTCATGGAAGCCGGACGCGCTGTCGGCGTCTCCGACAGCGCGCTGATCTGGCGCTACCTGACGCTGAATTGCATCTCCACCATCTTCGTGTTCCTGACGCTGCGCTTCGGCCAGATCATCCTGATCGGCTCGGTGCTCGGCTTCCTCGGCATGGGGGCGCAGCCGCCGACCGCCGAGCTCGGCATGATGGCAGCCCAGGGCCGCGACTTCCTGTTCATGGCGCCGCATATCGCCACCATCCCGAGCTGCGCCATCTTCGTCATCGTGCTTTGCGCCAATCTGCTTGGCGACGCCTTCCGCGACGTTCTCGATCCGAGGTTACAGACATGATGAGACTGGCTCTGACTGCTGCACTCGCCCTGACCATCGCCGCTCCCGCGTCGGCCCAGACGCTGACGCTCATGAAGGGCATCGACGCGCCGCATTATGACGGCCATCGCACCACCTGGGGTCCGACCTCCGATATCGTCAACATGTTCCAGGACACGCTGGTGGCGCTGGACTGGGACGGCCGCACGCCGATCCCGTATCTGGCCAAATCCTGGGCAATGAGCGAGGACGGCAAGATCTATACGTTCAAGCTGCGCGACGACGTCAGCTTCTGCAGCGGCAAGAAGTTCACCGCCGAGGACGTGATCTACAGCTTCAAGCGGCTGAAGGATCCCGCGGTGAAAGCGCCCTATGCCTGGCGTGCCGGCAACATCAAGGAGCTGCGCGCGCCGGATCCCTACACCGTGCAGTACGAAATGGATGAGCCGTATTCGGAACTCCTGCTGCAGCTCACGATGTTCACCAACGCGATCCACAACAAGGAGAGCGTGGAAGCGCTGGGCAAGGACTACGGCATCAAGGGCATCGACGGTACCGGCCCCTGGTGCTTCGACAGCTGGCAGCCGCGCACCGAGATCGTGCTGAAGCGCCACGACGCCTACAAATGGGGCCCGTCGATGTACAAGAACAAGGGGCCCGTCAAGTTCGAGAAGCTGAGCATCAAGATCGTGCCGGAAGATTCCAGCCGCGTCGCGGCGATGCTGTCCGGGCAGTTCGACATTACCCACCAGTTCCCGGCACAGTTCATCAGCCAGGCCAAGGCCACGCCGACGCTGGCGGTGACGCCGGCCAAGCCGAATTTCCAGCTGCTCTATTTCGGCTTCAAGATCACGCGGCCGATGGTGGCCGACAAGCGCGTACGCGAAGCCATGAGCATCGCCATCAACCGCGCCGAGATTGCCAAGGCGATCCTGCTCGGCAATGCCGAACCCGCCGTCACCATCGTGGATCCCGATGCGCTCGACCACGACCCCGCCACCAAGGGCATCGTCAAGGAGGACATCGAGCGCGCCAAGGCGCTGCTGGACGAGGCTGGCTGGAAGGTCGGCGCCGACGGCATCCGCGAGAAGGACGGCGTCAAGCTGCAGCCGCGAGTCTACTACACGGCCAACGCCAATTCGGGAAAGGTCGCGGAGGCGATCCAGGGCTATCTTCGCAAGATCGGCGTCGACTGGCGGCTCAACCCATGGGACTCGACCATCGCCTCGGTGAAGATGGCCGAGCAGGATTACGAGATCTGGTCGGTGACCGTGCCGTATCTGTCGGCCGGCGATCTCATGAACATCTATTTCGATTCCGCCAATATCCCGACGCCGAACCGGATGAACTGGAAGGACGCAGAGACCGACGCCTGGCTGAAGCAGGGCCGCTCGGCGCTCACCGAGAGCGATCGCACCAAGGCCTACGCACTGGTGCAGCAGAAGGTGATGCGCGAGCACCTGTGGATTCCCGTGCTCAACATCAACATGGACCAGGTCGCCAACAAGCGCATCAGCGCGGCGCGGCCGCACATGCTCTACCAGAACACGTTCTACAAGGGGCTCGACGTGACTCGCTGACTGGCCAACGACAAAAAAACGGGAGTGAACAGGATGCGCGGAATTTTCACGGGATTGGCGGCGCTGCTCGCCGCGGGCGCCGTCACGACGGCCGAGGCACAGACGCTGCGCGTGATGAAGTCGCTGGACGCGCCGCACTATGACGGCCAGCGCACGACGTGGTCGCCCACCTCGGACATCGTCAACATGTTCCAGGACACGCTGGTGGCGCTGGACTGGGACGGCAAGACCGCGATCCCCTATCTGGCAAAATCCTGGGACATCCGCGAGGACGGCAAGCTCTATACGTTCAAGCTGCGCGACGACGTTACGTTCTGCAGCGGCAAGAAGTTCACCGCCGCCGACGTCGTCTACACTTTCAAGCGGCTGAAGGATCCCGAAACCAAGGCCCCCTATGCCTGGCGCGCGGGCGACATCAAGGAGGTCCGCGCCGTCGACCCCTACACGGTCGAGTACGAACTGAACGAGCCCTATTCGGAGCTGCTGCTGCAGCTCACCATGTACACCAACACCATCCACAACCAGGCGAGCGTGGAGACCCTGGGCAAGGATTACGGCACCAAGGGCATCGACGGCACCGGCCCCTGGTGCTTCGAAAGCTGGCAGCCGCGCACCGAGATCGTGCTGAAGCGCCACGATGCGTACAAATGGGGCCCCTCGATGTACCAGAACAAGGGCCCGGTGAAGTTCGAGAAGCTGAGCATCAAGATCGTGCCGGAGGATGCCAGCCGCGTCGCCGCCATGATGGGCGGACAGTTCGACGTCACCCACCAGATCCCGCTGCAATTCATCGACCAGGTCAAGGCCGCGCCGACCCTGACGGTCCAGGAAGCGAAGCCTAATTTCCAGCTGAATTATTACGGCTACAAGATCACGCGGCCCATGGTGGCCGACAAGCGCGTGCGCGAGGCGATGAACATCGCCATCAACCGCGCCGAGATCGTCAAGGGCATCATGCTGGGCAACGCCGAGCCGGCCTTCACCTTCGTCGACCCCAACGCTCTCGACTTCGCCGACAAGACCAGGGGCGTGATCAAGGAAGACGTCGAGCGCGCCAAGAAACTGCTGGACGAAGCCGGCTGGACGGTCGGCAGCGACGGCATAAGGGAAAAGGACGGCGTCAAGCTCGCGCCGAGGGTTCTGTTCGTGCAGGTCGCCTACTTCCCGCGCGTCTCCGAGGCGATCCAGGGCTACATGCGCAAGATCGGCATCGACTGGAAGATCGTCGGCTTCGATTCCACCATCGCGCCGGCCGAGATGGGCAAGCAGGACTACGAGCTGTGGACCGTGACGGTGCCCTATTTGTCGGCGGGCGAACTGATGAACATCTACTTCGACTCGAAGAACATTCCGACGCCCAACCGGATGAACTGGAAGGACACGGAGACCGACGGGTGGCTGCGCGCCGGCCGCGCGGCCTTGAACGAAAAGGACCGGGCGCTGAACTTCGCCCGCATCCAGGAGAAGGTGATGGGCGAGCATCTGTGGATGCCCGTGATGAACGTCGCGATGTACACGACGAGCTCGAAGAAGCTGAAAGGCGTGCGGCCGCACATGCTCTATCAGAACACCTTCTACAAGGGACTGGATTACTCGTTCTGATGGAAAGCCTGCTCGAGGTCCGCGGTCTCAGGACCCATTTCGCCACCGATCGCGGCCTGTTCCGGGCCGTCGACGGCATCAGCTTCGGCGTGCCGCGCGGCCGCACGGTCGGTCTCGTCGGCGAGTCCGGCTGCGGCAAGAGCGTGACGTCGCTCTCGGTCATGGGGCTGGTGCCCTCGCCGCCCGGCAAGATCGACGCGGACAGCATCACGTTCGCAGGCACCAACGTACTGGCATTGCCGCCGGACGAGCGCCGCAGGCTGCGCGGCGGCAAGATGTCGATGATCTTCCAGGAGCCGATGACCTCGCTGAACCCGGTGCACACCGTGGGCCAGCAGATCGTCGAGGCGATCGTTGCCCACACCCAGATGTCGCCGCGCGCGGCAAAGGCCCGCGCCATCGAGATGCTGGAGCTGGTGAAGATTCCGTCGCCGGCGCGGCGCATCGACGACTATCCGCACAACATGTCAGGCGGCATGCGCCAGCGCGTGATGATCGCGATGGCGCTGTCCTGCGAGCCGGCGCTGCTGATTGCGGACGAGCCGACCACGGCGCTCGATGTCACCATCCAGGCGCAGATCCTCGACCTGCTCAGCGATCTGCAGCGCAGGCTCGGCATGGCGATCCTCATCATCACCCACGATCTCGGCGTGATCGCCGAGATGGCCGACCATGTGCTGGTGATGTATGCAGGCCAGATCGTCGAGAGCGCCGACGTCGCCGACATCTTCGCCGATCCGCAGCATCCCTACACGGTCGGCCTGCTCGGCTCGATCCCGCGGCTCGACGTCGAGCGCGAGCGGCTCGCCACCATCGAGGGCACCGTGCCCGGCGCCAACAACCAGCCGAAAGGCTGCCGCTTCGCGCCGCGCTGCCCATTCGCGGACGCGCGCTGCCGCGAGGCAACGCCGCCGCTCATCGAGATCAGCGCCACCCATCGGGTGGCCTGCTGGAAGGCGCCGGTGGAGATGACGGCATGAGCGAAACGCCCGTCCTCGAGGTCAATGGCCTCGTCAAGCACTTTCCGGTGGCGCGCGGCGTGCTGCGACGGAAGCTGATCGGCCTGGTTCGCGCGGTCGAGGATGTCTCCTTCGAGATCGCGCGCGGCGAGACCCTGGCGCTGGTCGGCGAATCCGGCTGCGGCAAGTCCACCACCGGACGGCTGGTGCTGCGGTTGATGAACCCGACATCCGGCTCGATCCGTTTCAAGGGCGAGGAGATCGCCAACGTCGACAAGGATGCGATGCGGCGGATGCGGCGGCATCTGCAAATCATCTTTCAGGACCCCTATGCCTCGCTCAACCCGCGCATGACGGTCGGCGACATCCTGCGCGAACCGCTGAACGTCCACGAGATCGGCGATGGCGCTTCCCGTGCCGCGCGGGTGCGGGAGCTGCTCGACGTGGTCGGCCTGCAGGCCGAGCACGCCGCACGCTATCCGCACCAGTTCTCCGGCGGCCAGCGCCAGCGCATCGGCATCGCGCGGGCACTTGCCGTCAATCCCGATCTGATCGTGTGCGACGAGCCGGTCTCGGCGCTGGATGTCTCGATCCAGGCGCAGATCGTGAATCTGCTGCAGAACCTGCAGCAGCGCTTCGGTCTCTCCTATCTCTTCATCGCGCACGATCTTGCCGTCGTGAAGCACATCAGCGACCGCGTCGCGGTGATGTATCTGGGCAAGCTCGTCGAGATCGCCGACAAGAAGACGATCTACGCCAAGCCGCTGCATCCCTATACGCAGGCGCTGATGGCAGCGATCCCGAAGACCGACCCGAACCTGCGGGCCAAGCGCGTGATGCTGCAGGGCGACGTGCCGAATCCCTTCAACCCGCCGACCGGCTGCCGCTTCCACACCCGCTGTCCGCATGCGCAGGCGCGCTGCTCGGCGGAGGAGCCCGTCTTGCGCGAGGCGGCAAGCGGCCACCGCGTCGCCTGCCATTTCTTCGAGACGTTGCCGCCGCCGGTGATTGTCGCCCGCAGCGGCCCGCCGCAGGGCAAGTTCGCCGAGCGGCTGGCCGCGTTCGAGGCGGCGAAGCAGAAACAGGAGGCTATGAAGGTGTGAATGTCGGTCGTCGCCCCGGCGAAAGCCGGGGCGACACGTCATTTGAGACTGCCTATTTCGTCAGCGGACAGCCGCTGTCCCTGGCCGGCGGAAACGCCTTGTCGCCGGGGACGACGGCGAGCTGCTTGTAATAGTCCCACGGCTTCTTCGATTCCGAGGGCTTCTTGACCTCGAACAGATAGAGGTCGTGCACCATGCGGCCGTTCTCCTGCACCCTGCCTTGCGCGAAGTCGTCGTCGACCGGAAGCTCCTTCAGCTTCCTGGCGACGGCTTCGGTATCCTTGGTGCCGGCCGCCTTCACCGCCTTCAGATAGCTCAGCACCGCCGAATAGGTGCCGGCGTGGATCATGCTCGGCATCCGGCCGGTGCGCTTGAAGAAGCGCTCGCCGAGTGCCCGGCTCCTCGGGTCGCGGTCCCAGTAGAAGCCCTCCGTCAGCACCAGGCCTTGCGCGGCGTCAAGCCCGAGGCCGTGAACGTCGGCCAGCGTCATCAGCAAGGCGGCGAGCTTCTGGCCGCTCCTGACGATGCCGAATTCAGCCGCCTGCTTGATCGAGTTGCTGGTGTCGAGGCCGGCATTGGCGAGCCCGATGATCTTCGCCTTCGAGCTCTGCGCCTGCAGCAGGAACGACGAAAAATCCGACGCATTGAGCGGCGTGCGGACGGAGCCCAGCACCTTGCCGCCCTTGGCCTTGACATATTCGGCGGTGTCCTTTTCCAGCGCATGGCCGAAGGCATAGTCGACGGTCAGGAAGAACCAGCTGTCGCCACCGGCCTCCACCAGTGCCCCGCCGGTGCCGACCGCCAGCCCATGCGTGTCGTACGCCCAGTGAAAGCCCCAGGGCTGGCAGGCATCACCGGTCAGGCGGGAGGTTGCGGCACCCACGACAATGTCGATCTTCTTCTTTTCCTTCGACAGCTCGTGGACCGCCAGTGCGACGGAAGACGTCGTCAACTCGGTGATCATGTCGACGTGCTCGACGTCATACCAGCGCCGCGCAATGGCGGCGCCGAGATCGGGCTTGTTCTGATGGTCGGCCGAGATGACCTCGATCTTCTGGCCGAGTACGCTGCCGCCGAAATCCTCAACCGCGAGCAGCGCCGCTTCGTAGGACCATTTGCCGCCATAGTCGGCATAGACGCCGGACTGGTCGTTGAGGATTCCGATCTTGACGCCCTGAGCGGCGGCCGGTGCGATAACGGCAAGGCCACAGGCAAGGACGGCGGCCGAAATTGATCCCGATCTCATTTTTTTACCCCTGGACGTTCTCGTTCAAAGTATATTTCCGGGATCAAGTAAAATAGTCTTGCAGAGCAGCATACCTGCCGCTTGACTTGGAGATGCGCCAACGCCCGGCCGTTTCTGTTGTAGGTTCCAGCCGAAAAATACCGCAGGGAGAACGTCCATGGATGCGCGCTCGCCGCAGCAATCGCGGGACGAAACGGCCGCCACCCGCCGCGGCGCCGACCACATCGCGCCTGACGCTGCGGGGCAGAATTTCTACGCCATCGACCGCGGCCTGCGCGATTTGCTGCCGCTTTATCTCCCGCCGGACGATTTCTCCCGTCTCGAACCGCATTTCGACCGGCTCGGAGGGCTCGCCGGCGGCCGGCTGGATGAACTGGCGCGGATCGCCGACCAGAACCAGCCGGTGCTGCATCCGCGCGACCGCTTCGGCCGCGACGAGGACTGGATCGACTATCACGCCTCCTACCGCGAGATGGAGCGCATTGCGTTCGGCGATTTCCAGTTTCACGCCATGACCCATTGCGGCGGCGCGCTCGGCATCGACCGCCCGCTGCCGGCGGTCGCGAAATACGCGCTGCAATATCTGTTCGTGCAGGCGGAGTTCGGCCTGATGTGCCCGATCAGCGTCACCGACACGTCGATCCACCTCATCCGCAAGTTCGGCGATACCGCGTTGAAGGACTACCTGCTGCCGAAAATGCTGTCGTCCGATCCGGCGGTGCAGTGGAAGGGCACGCAGTTCATGACCGAGCGCGCCGGCGGCTCCGATGTCGGCACGATCGAGACCGTAGCGCGCTTCGAGAACGGCGGATGGCGGCTCCATGGCGACAAGTGGTTCTGCTCGCATGCCGACGCCGACGTCGCACTGCTGCTGGCGCGCCCCGAGGGCGCGCCAGCAGGCACAAAAGGCCTTGCGCTGTTCGCCATGCCGCGGCGGCTGGAGGACGGCAGCCGCAACGCCTACCGGATCGTGCGGCTGAAGGACAAGCTAGGCACCCGCTCGATGGCATCGGGCGAAATCCTGCTGCAAGGCGCATTCGCCTGGCTGGTCGGCCAGGCCGACCAGGGCCTCAAGCAGATGATGGAGCAGGTCAACCTGTCGCGGCTGTCGCATGGCGTGCGCGCGGCCTCGATGATGCGCCGCTGCATCAACGAGGCAATGGCCTGCGCGCGCTCGCGGGAAGCGTTCGGGCGGACCATCGTCGACTATCCCCTGCTGCGCCGCCAGTTGATGAAGATCGCCCTTCCTGCCGAGCAGGCGCTGTCGATGTTCCTGTTTGCCGCAAACGCAATGGACCGCGCCAATGCCGGCGACAAGGACGCAGAAAGCATTTTGCGCATCCTGACGCCGCTTTTGAAATTCCGCGCCTGCCGCGACAACATTCCGGTGGCGACCGGCGCGATGGAGGTGCGCGGCGGCAACGGCTACATCGAGGAATGGGTCAATGCGCGGCTGGTGCGCGACGCCCATATCGGCGTGCTCTGGGAAGGCACCAGCAACATCAACGCGCTCGACATCGTCACCCGGGCGGTCGGCAAGAGCCGCGCGCATCTGCCGCTCGCGGCGGCGCTGATGCGGCTGCTGGACGAGGCGACCGCCATCCCTGCGGCCTTCCGCGACCGGTTGCGGCAAGCGCTCGACCGCGCGATGCGTCTCGCCGGACGCGTTGCCGCCGAGGACGCGCTGGAAGATCAGGCGCGCAAGGCGGCGAGCGCGCTGTATCATGTCGCGAGCGCCATATTGATGACGTGGGAAACCTCACAGCCGGGCATCGATGCAAGGCGGGCGCTTTATGCACGGCTGGTGCTGGAGCATCGGCTGGGCGCGAAGGATCCCCTGGCGCCGGATGAAGCGGCGTGGGAGCGCGAGGCCGCGGAATTGCTGCTGTCGGGGCGGAGCGTTCTGCTGCCGGAAGTTGCCGAGCTGTTGGCCTAGGCCGGAGACCCGCCGCGTCTTGCGCTGAGCCGCTGGCATGACCGGGGCTGCCGGCCGATCTTCGGGCATGACGCCGCAAACTTCCTCCGCTAGTTTGGGCACAACAAAAGGTCCCCGGGAGGACGAGAGTGCACAAGGGCCGTGTCGTATTCGGCGCCATGGACGAGGTGGTGTTCGGCCGCCATGCCGCGGAAGCGATCGTCGAGCAACTGGACCGGCTGGGCGCCCGGCGCGCCTTCCTGATGGTGAGCGGAACGCTCAACCGCGAGACATCCGAGATCGGCAATATCCGGCAGGCGATGGGCGCGCGCTGGGCCGGCACTTTCGACAGGATGCCGGCGCATACGCCGCGCGCGGCGGTGATTGCCGCCGCCAACCAGGCGCGCGAGGCGAAGGCCGACCTGATCGTGACCGTCGGCGGCGGGTCGATCACCGACGGTGCCAAGGCGGTGCAGCTTTGCCTCGCCAACGACGTCTCGACCGTCGAAGGCATCGACGGCATCCGGGTGCGCGGCGGCGAGGAGCCGCCGATCAGGGCCCCTGCCGTGCGGCAGATCAGCGTGCCGACGACGATCGCGGGCGGCGAGTTCAGCCACATCGCGGGGGTCACCGACGAGCGCACCCACGTCAAGCAGATGCTGCGGCACGGGCTGACGATCCCTCGCGCCACCATCCTCGATCCCTGGCTTTCCGTGCACACGCCGGAATGGCTGTTCCTCTCCACCGGCATTCGCGCCGTCGACCATTGCGTGGAGGGCATCTGCGCGCGCGAGGCGCATCCCTGGGCGGACGCGCAGGCGATGAAGGGACTGGCGATGCTGACGCAGGGCTTGCGGCGCGTGAAGGCCGACGGCAACGACATCGAGGCGCGGCTGGACTGCCAGATCGGCACCTGGCTCTCGATGGCGCCGCTGTCGGGCGGCGTGCCGATGGGAGCGAGCCACGGCATCGGCTATGTGCTCGGCGGCGGATACAACGTGCCGCACGGCTACACTTCCTGCGTGATGCTGCCCGCCGTGATGCGCTGGAACAAATCCGCCAATGCGGAACGGCAGGCGCTGGTCGCCGAGGCGATGGGACAATCCGGCAAAGACGCCGGCGACGTGCTCGACGCCTTCATCCGCGGGCTTGGCATGCCGCGCAGCCTGCAGGACGTCCGCGTCGGCCCCGAACATTTCGATGCGATCGCCGAGCAGGCGATGCGCACGCCCTGGGTGCCGCGCAACCCGCGCAAGATCGACGGGCCGGCGCAGGTGCGCGAAATCCTTCTGATGGCCGCATAGGGCATGATCCGGAAACGTGGAAACCGGTTTTTCGATCAGATCATGCTCCAATAGGAGAAACTGGAGAGACAATGTACACCGGCAAGCATGTTCACCTGCGCCCGCTGCAACCGGCTTTCATCATGGCGTCCACCGGCGAAGCCGTGACCTATCGCGAGCTGGAAGCGCGCTCCAATCGCCTGGCGCATCTGTTTCGCAAGCATGGCCTGAAGCGGCTGGACCACTACTCCATCTTCATGGAGAACAACAACCGCTACCTCGAAGCCTGCGGCGCCGGCGAGCGCTCCGGCCTCTACTACACCTGCGTGAACTCGTATCTGACCCCGGGCGAGCTCGCCTACATCCTGACCAACAGCGAATCGCGGATACTGATCACATCGAAGGCGAAACTCGATGTGGCGCGCGAAGCGATCAAGGAATGTCCCAGGGTCGAGCTCTGCATCGTCGCCGATGGCGAGGGCGAGAGCGAGCGCATCGTCGGCCTGCAAGCGGCAACGACGGGATTGCCGAAGACGCCGATCGCGGACGAATATCTCGGCACGGCGATGCTCTATTCATCCGGCACCACCGGCCGGCCGAAAGGCATCCTGCGGCCGCTGCCGGAGCAGCCGGCGTCGCAGCAGTTGCCGCTGTTCGATTTCCTGGTGAAGATCTGGCAGTACCGCGAAGGCATGGTCTATCTGTCGCCGGCCCCGCTCTATCATTCGGCGCCGCAGGCCGCGGTCAACCTCACCATCAAGATGGGCGGCACGGCCATCATCATGGAGAGCTTCGATCCGGAGCGCTATCTGCAGCTGGTGGAGCAATGGGGTATCACCCACACCCAGCTGGTGCCCACCATGTTCTCGCGCATGCTGAAGCTGCCGGAAGAGGTACGCAAGCGCTATGACCTCTCCTCGCTCGAGGTCGCGATCCACGCGGCAGCGCCCTGCCCCGCCGCCGTGAAGGACGACATGATCAAATGGTGGGGCCCGATCATCCACGAATATTACGGCGCCACCGAGGGCCTCGGATTTACCGCCTGCAACAGCGAGGAATGGCTGGCGCATCGCGGCACCGTCGGCCGCGTGCTGCTCGGCGACCTGCATATCCTGGACGAGAACATGCAGCCGTGCCCGAAGGGCACGCCCGGCACGGTGTGGTTCAAGACAGCGACGCCGTTCGAATATTTCAACGATCCCGCCAAGACCAAGGAAGCGCGCTCGGCCGACGAGAGCATGAGCACGGTCGGCGACGTCGGTTACGTCGACGACGACAACTTCCTCTATCTCACCGATCGCGCAACCTTCATGATCATCTCCGGCGGCGTGAACATCTATCCGCAGGAATGCGAGAACCTGCTGATCACGCACCCGAAGATCGCCGATGCCGCCGTGTTCGGCGTGCCCAATGCCGATCTGGGAGAAGAAGTGAAGGCGGTGGTGCAGCCGATGCCGGGTGTCACGCCTTGCGAGCAATTGGCGCAGGAGCTGATCGCCTTCTGCAGCCAGTCGCTGTCGCGCCAGAAGGTGCCGCGCTCGATCGATTTCGAGGCCGAGCTGCCGCGGCTGCCGACCGGCAAACTCTACAAGCGCCTGCTGCGCGACCGCTATTGGGGCAACAAGACCTCGCGGATCGTCTGAGGGCGGCGGACGCGGTGCCGGACTCGCGCTCGCGGGCGCGCGTGGATATAGTGGCACGGCGTCCAGCTTCGCCGGGAGGCACGCCGTGCCAACAGCCCAGCCGCTCGAACCGACGCCGCTGCCGGCAAGAAAGCTCGAATTCACGGCCGCAGAGATCGGCGCGCTCGCCCATCTCTATCGCGGCGAGGTCTATCGCAGCACGGTGTGGCGCACGCGCCTCGACTCTTCGACCAACTGGGCGGTTGTCACGACCGGCATCGCGCTCTCGGCCACCTATGCCAGCGCCGAAGCTTCGCCGCTGCCGATGGTCCTGGTCGGACTTCTGGTCACCGTCTTCCTGGTGTTCGAAGCGCGGCGCTACCGCTATTTCAACGTCTGGCGCGCCCGCGCGCGGCTGCTGGAAACCGATTTCTACGCGCCCATGCTCAGGGGAGAGGACGTTGCGCCCAGCGCCAGCTGGACGGAACTTCTGGCCAACGACTATCGCCATCCGCGCTATCACATCAGCTTTGCGCGCGCGATCGGCCGGCGGCTGCGCCGCACCTATGGCTGGATCTTCGCCATCCAGGCAATTGCCTATTACGGCAAGCTCGCGATCCATCCCGGCCCCATGACGGCGCTCTCCGAAGTCTGGGAGCGGGCCTCGATCGGCCCGGTTCCCGGCACGCTCGTGGTGCTGGCCGGCGTGATCTTTCATTCGAGCTGGGTAGTCTTCGCCTACGCGACGTGGCGCGTCGAACAGGCGAACCGGCGCGATCGGAAGAGCCTGATCGCGATGGGCTGACCTGCAGGGGTCGCAACGGCTTGCGACATTGTGAGATACCCCGGTTCCGGCGCAGAATTCCCGGCAGTGGAATGTTGCGCCGCATTAGGCGGAAGTAGCAAGAACGACAGCGACTTGGCCGGTTGCCCGCCCCTGCCGTCATGCTATCGTCGCGGGCAAGTCGGCGACAACAGACCGAATATCGAGGGAGAGACACATGCGAAGCGTGCACGCGCTGGGCGTTGCGGCATTGGTAATGCTGGCGCTGCCGGATCCCACATTCGCCGGCGAACCGAAATCGGGCGGCATCCTGCGCGTCTATCACCGCGACAGCCCGGGCAGCGCGTCGATCCACGAAGGCGCGACCTATTCGATCAACATCCCCTTTATGCCGGTGTTCAACAACCTCGTGATGTTCGATCAGCACAAGGCGCAAAACAGCCAGGACACCATCGTCCCCGATCTCGCGGAGAGCTGGGCCTGGAGCGCCGACAAGAAGATCCTGACCTTCAAGCTGCGCAACGACGTCAAATGGCACGATGGCAAGCCGTTCACCTCGGCGGACGTCAAATGCACCTTCGACATGCTGATGGGCAAGTCGCAGCAGAAGTTCCGGCAGAACCCGCGCAAATCCTGGTACGACCAGGTCAACGAGGTCACGACCAACGGCGACTATGAGGCATCCTTCAATCTGAAGCGGCCGCAGCCGGCGCTGCTGTCGCTGCTCGCCTCCGGCTATACGCCGGTCTATCCCTGCCACGTGTCGCCCGCCGACATGCGCACCAAGCCGATCGGCACCGGGCCGTTCAAATTCGTCGAGTTCAAGGCCAACGAGTCGATCAAGATCGCCAAGAACCCCGATTACTGGAAGAAGGGGCTGCCCTATCTCGACGGCATCGAGTACACCATCATCACGAACCGCTCGACCGCGATCCTCGGCTTCGTCTCCGGCAAGTTCGACATGACATTCCCGACGGAAGTGTCGATCCCGCTCCTGAAGGACGTCAAGTCGCAGGCGCCGAATGCCGTTTGTGTGGTCGAGCCGGTCAACGTCTCCACCAACATCATCGTCAATTCATCCAATCCGCCGTTCGACAATCTCGACATCCGCCGCGCGCTGGCGCTGGCGCTCGACCGCAAGGCGTTCATCCAGATCCAGTTCGAAGGCCAGGCCGACATCGGCGGCACCATGCTGCCGGCGCCCGCCGGATTGTGGGCGATGCCCAAGGAGATGCTGGAGCAGATTCCAGGCTACGGTCCGGACGTGGAGAAGAACCGCGATGAAGCGCGCAAGCTGATGCAGAAGGCGGGTTATGGCCCGGACAAGCGCCTCGCCATCAAGATCGCCACGCGCAACATCCCGATCTATCGCGACCCCGCCATCATCCTGATCGACCAGATCAAG
The DNA here is from genome assembly GCF_016219575.1 of Bradyrhizobium sp. Classification (GTDB taxonomy): domain Bacteria; phylum Pseudomonadota; class Alphaproteobacteria; order Rhizobiales; family Xanthobacteraceae; genus Bradyrhizobium. Next base: position 177,968 of record NZ_JACRMG010000013.1, read on the forward strand.
AGCATCTTTATCGACGCCGAGCTCGACGTGGTCGACACCGCGCAATGGTTCCCGAAAGTAGCGCGCAAGGACTATTCGCTCGGTCTCAATCTGACCGGCAATGCCGTCGACGATCCCGACCAGTCCTTCTACGAGAACTATTCCTGCGGTTCGGAGCGCAACTATACCGGCTACTGCAACAAGGAAATCGAGAAGCTGTTCGACCAGCAGTCGATGGAATTCGACGTCGCCAAGCGCAAGAAGATCGTGTGGGAGATCGACAAGAAACTGCAGGAAGACGTCGCGCGCCCGATCATTTTCCACAGCCGCACCGGCAGCTGCTGGCAGCCCTATGTCAAGAACATCACGATCATGTCCAACAGCTCCTACAACGGCTATCGCTACGAAGACATCTGGATGGACAAGTAAGGCGCGTTGCGGGTAGCGTGGCGGCGATCCGGCGCATGACAGGCGCAAGCCGGTGTTGGGGAAAGTCATGCGCAAGAAAAGCGGGACGGGCGGGATGACTGAAGTCATCGCGCCCTAGAGGGAGAAGCCGGGTGTTTGCTTACATCGTGCGACGCCTCGCTTTGATGCTCGTGACCCTGTTCGGGATCTCGGTCATCATCTTCGTGCTGCTGCGCGTGGTGCCCGGCAATATAGTCGACATCCTGTTCGACGCGGCTGGCTTCGTCGATCCGGCCGACAAGGCCAATCTCGAGAAGGAGCTCGGTCTCAGCCAGCCGATCGTGGTGCAGTATTTCAACTGGATCAGCGGGCTGCTTCGCGGCGATCTCGGCTACTCCTACGTCTCTGAGAAGCCGGCGCTGCAGGAGATCCTGCCGCGCATCCCGATCACCGCGAAGCTTGCTGGCCTCGCGCTGCTGTTCTCCGCTTCCATCGGCATTCCGCTCGGCGTCATCAGCGCCGTGCATCAGGGCACGAGACTCGACTACACGCTGCGCGTGATCAGCCTGAGCGGCCTGTCGTTGCCCTCGTTCTGGCTCGGCCTGCTGATCCTGATGGCGTCGGTCTCGCTGTTCGGCATGATGCCGATTTTCAACCCCAACCCGAAAACCTGGACCGAGGCGTTCGCCATCTATGCCGTGCCGGCCATGGCGGTCGGCTTCCGCAGCGCCGCGCTCACCATGCGCATCACGCGCTCCTCGATGCTGGAGATCCTGCGCCAGGACTATATCCGCACCGCGCGCGCCAAGGGCGCCTCGGAGGCTTCCGTCAACTACCATCACGCGCTGAAGAACGCCGTGCTGCCCGTGATAACCGTGATCGGCATCGAGGCCGCATTCCTGATCGGCGGCCTGATCGTAACGGAAACCGTGTTCAACATTCCCGGCATCGCGCGCTTCCTGGTCGAGGCGTTGCGTTGGCGCGATTATCCGATCGTGCAGAACCTCGTGATGTTCATCGCCTGCGTGGTCGTGTTCACGAATTTCGTCGTCGATCTGCTCTACGCGGCAATCGACCCGCGCATTCGGTTTGGAGACTGAGCATGATCCGGAAAAGTGGGAACCGGTTTTCCGACAAGATCATGCTCCAAACAAAGAGAACGTAGTGGCCGTCGTCAACTACGATAGCGAGCTGAGACGCGCGGGCGCCCATGCCACCCATGGCTGGCGGCGGCTGGCCTTCCTGGCGCAGCGCTATGTGCTCGGCACCTTCGGCCTCATCATCATGGTGCTGTTCGTGTGGACGGCGCTGTCGGCCGACCTCATCTCGCGCTACGACCCGCTGACGGTGGATTCCGCGCATCGCCTCGCGCCTCCCAGCTGGGCGCATTGGCTGGGCACGGATTCCTTCGGCCGCGACGTCTGGAGCCGCATTGTCCACGGCGCGCGCATTTCGCTGGCGGTCGGCATCGGCTCGACCGCGCTCGGCGCCACCCTCGGCGTCATCGTCGGGCTGATCTCCGGCTACCTGTCCGGCTGGGTCGACCTCGTGTTCCAACGCGTCACCGACATCCTGCAATCGCTGCCGCTGCTGGTGCTGGCGCTGGTGATGACGGCGGCGCTCGGCCCGTCCCTGCACAACGTGATCATCGCCATCGCCATTCCGCTAATCCCGACGGTATCGCGCGTCATTCGCGCCAACACGCTGGCGCTGCGCGAGCAGCCGTTCGTGGAGGCCGCCAAATCGATCGGCATGAGCGAGACGCGGATCGCCATCCGCCATGTGCTGCCCAACACGCTGGCGCCGCTGATCGTGCTCGCCACCGCGCAGCTCGGCTCCACGATCCTCACGGAGGCCTCCCTCTCCTTCCTCGGCCTCGGCATCCCCGAGCCCTATCCCTCCTGGGGACGCATGCTGTCGGAATCCGCGGCCGAATATGTCCGCACCGCACCGTGGCTGGTGATCTTCCCGGGCGTGGCGATCAGCCTTGCGGTGTTCGGCACCAATCTGTTCGGCGACGCGCTCCGCGACATCCTCGACCCGAGGCAGCGCGGCTGATGAGCGGAGCCAAGGCGGACGATTTGATCCTCGACGTGAAGAACCTGAAAACGGTGTTCTTCACCAATTCCGGCCTGTTCAAGGCGGTCGACGACGTTTCCTTCAATGTCCGCCGCGGCGAGACGCTGGCGATCGTCGGCGAATCCGGATGCGGCAAGAGCGTCACCGCGCTCTCGATCATGCGGCTGGTGCCCAATCCGCCCGGCAAGATCGTCGGCGGTTCGGTGACGCTGGAGAGCACCGACCTGCTCGGGCTCGACGAGGAGACAATGCGCGGCATCCGGGGCAACCGGATGTCGATGATCTTCCAGGAGCCGATGACGTCACTGAACCCGGTCATGCGCATCGGTGACCAGATCACCGAGGCGGTGCGGCTGCATCAGAACGTGACCGCCAGGGAAGCCTGGAGCCGCGCGGTGGAGATGCTGCGGCTGGTGCGCATTCCCGAGCCGGAGCGGCGCGCGCGGGAATATCCGCACCAGCTTTCCGGCGGCATGCGCCAGCGCGCGATGATCGCGATGGCACTGGCCTGCCGTCCGGCGCTGCTGATCGCGGACGAGCCGACCACCGCGCTCGACGTCACCATCCAGGCGCAGATCCTGGCGCTGATCGTCGAACTGCAGAAGGAGCTCGGCACCGGCCTCATCCTGATCACGCACGACCTCGGCGTCGTTGCGCAAACCGCGCAGCGGGTAATCGTGATGTATGCGGGCAGGAAGGTCGAGGAGGCCAGCGTCGACGACCTGTTCGCCGATCCCCGCCATCCCTATACCCGCGGCCTGATGGCCTCGATGCCGGCCGTGATCTCGCTCGGCGCCAAGACCGACGTCCGCCTGACCGAGATCCCCGGCATGGTGCCTTCATTGACCAACCTGCCCGAGGGCTGCGCCTTTGCGCCGCGTTGCCCGCTCGCGATCGAGCGCTGCCGCCAGGAATACCCGCCGCTGCAGGATTTTGGCGGCCAGCATCGCGCCGCCTGCTGGCGCGCGGCCGAACTGGCGAAGGCATCATGAGCGAGACCCGCCCTATCCTCGAGGTCAAGGACCTCGTCAAGCACTACGCGGTGCGCGGCGGCGTGCTGCGCCGTCAGGTCGGTACCGTGCATGCGGTGGACGGCGTCAGTTTCTCGCTCGGCGTCGGCGAGACGCTGGGGCTCGTCGGCGAATCCGGCTGCGGCAAATCCACGGTGGCACGCACCGTGCTGCGGCTGGTCGAGCCGACCTCGGGCAGCATCAAGCTCAACGGCACCGACATCACGCCACTGAGCAAGACCGACATGCGCCCGGTGCGCCGCTCGATGCAGATCGTGTTCCAGGACCCGTTCGCCTCGCTCAATCCGCGCATGACCGCCGGCGACATCGTCGGCGAACCGCTCAGCGTGCATGGCCTCGCCAGCGGCGCGGAGAAGGAAGCGCGCGTCGCCGAGCTGTTCCGGCAGGTGGGCCTGCGGCCCGACCAGACGAAGAACTACCCGCATCAGTTCTCCGGCGGCCAGCGCCAGCGCATCTGCATCGCCCGCGCGCTCGCGCTCGGCCCCGAGCTGATCGTCTGCGACGAGCCGGTCTCGGCGCTCGACGTCTCGATCCAGGCGCAGGTGATCAATCTCTTGATCGACCTGCAGCGCAGCCACGGCTTTTCCTATCTCTTCATCGCGCACGATCTCGCGGTGGTCGCCCATATCAGCCATCGCGTCGCAGTGATGTATCTCGGGCGCATCGTCGAGATCGCAGACAAGGCCGAGCTGTTCGCCAACCCGCGCCATCCCTACACCCAGGCGCTGCTCGCTTCGGTGCCGGTGGCCAATCCGAAGATGAAGCGGCTGAAGCCGCTGGTCGACGGCGATGTGCCGAGCCCGATCAACCCGCCTTCCGGCTGCGCCTTCCACACCCGCTGCCGTTATGTGATGGACCGCTGCAAGATGGAGCGCCCCGCGCTGACCGAGGCCGGCAGCGGGCATCAGGTGGCATGCTGGCTGAATGACGGAACGGGGCGGCCGGGGTAATTCAACGCCGTCGTATCACCACCGCTGTCGTCCCGGCGAACGCCGGGACCCATAACCACAGTGCGTTGTTGTTTGAACTTGCTGTGGCCGCAGGATTCGCAAAACTGCTTCCTGTGGTTGTGGGTCCCGGGTCTGCGCTTCGCTTGCCCGGGACGACAACTACGCCGCCGCCTCGATCTCCACCACGATCTTCCCTGTCGTGACCTGCTCGCCCTCGGCGACGTCGATGGACGATACCGTGCCCGCGACGCCGGCCGTGTGGACGTGCTCCATCTTCATCGCTTCCAGCGTCATCACGGGCTGGCCGACCGAAACCTTGTCGCCGGGCTTGACCAGCACGGCGACCACGCGGCCGTTCATGGTGGCGCGGACCTTGCCGTCGCCGCCGACGGCCGCCGATTCCGGGACCGCCAGCGTGAGGTCGTGAACCGCCAGTGTGACGCCGCGGTGCAGGAAATACAGCCTGTCGTCATGGCGCAGGAATTTTGCCGATTGCATCACGCCGTCATGGCGGAAGCGGATGCTGCCGCCCTCCAGCGCCTCGATCTCGAAGCGATGGGCATCGCCGTCGCGGCTCGCGATATAGCAGCCATCGCGCTCGCGCACGACCTCGATTTCATGAATCCTGCCGCCGATCGAAAAGCGCGTCGCGAGCGGGAACGTCGCGGCCAGCGAACGCCCGGATCGCCAGGGCGGCGAATGCGGATTGCTGACATAGAGCAGCAGCGCCGCGAACGCAGCTTCGCGCGCTTCATCGGCGGACGGCGCCAGCAACTCGTTGCGATGGCTGCCGATGAAGGCGGTCGTCGCCTCGCCCTTCGCAAAGGCGGGATGGCGCAGGCAGGAGATCAGGAACCCCTGGTTGGTGGTGACGCCATAAGCCTCGACCTGCTCCAGGCCGCAGATCAACTTGCCCCGCGCCTCGTCGCGCGTGGCGCCATGGCCGATGACCTTGGCGATCATGGAATCGTAGAACGGCGGGATCTCCGATCCGGATTGCAGCGCGTGCTCGATGCGAATGTCTTCCGGCATCTGCCACAGCATCATCCTGCCGGACTGCGGCATGAAATCATGCGCGGCGTCTTCCGAGCACAGCCGCACCTCGATGGCATGACCGTCGAAGCGGATGTCCTCCTGTTTCACGGGAAGCGGCTCGCCGGCTGCGACGCGAAGCTGTAGCTCGACCAGGTCGAGGCCGGTGATCGCTTCCGTGACGGGATGCTCGACCTGCAGGCGCGTATTCATTTCCATGAAGTAGAACGCGCCGCCCTTGTCGAGCAGGAATTCCAGCGTGCCGGCACCCTCGTAGCCGATCGCCTTGACGGCGGCGACGGCGACCTCGCCCATCCGCGCGCGCAGTTGCGGCGACACCGCCGGCGACGGCGCTTCCTCGATCAGCTTCTGGTGCCGCCGCTGCACCGAGCAGTCGCGCTCTCCGAGGTGGATCGCGTTGCCATGGCGATCACCGAATACCTGGATCTCGATGTGGCGGGGATCGACGATGGCGCGCTCGAGAATGACGGTCGGATCGCCGAACGCCCCCTGCGCTTCCGAGCGTGCGCTGCGCAGCGCGTCCGGAAACGCGCCGGCATCGGCGACCAGCCGCATGCCGCGGCCGCCGCCGCCGGCCACCGCCTTGATCATCACGGGAAAGCCGATATTCTTCGCTTCCGCCAGCATCGCTGAATCGCTCTGGTCGGCGCCCTGATAGCCGGGCACGCAGGGCACCCCGGCCTTCTGCATGATCTCCTTGGCGCCGGCCTTGTTGCCCATCGCCCTGATCGCTTCCGGCGACGGACCGATGAAGACGAGCCCGGCATCGCGGCAGGCGGCCGCAAAATCCTCGTTCTCGGCCAGGAAGCCGTAACCGGGGTGCACGGCGCCGGCTCCGCTCGCCCTGGCGGCTGCGATAATCGCATCGATCCGCAAGTAAGATTGCGCCGGCAGCGCCTCGCCGATGTGCACGGCAGAGTCCGCCTCGCGCACATGCAGCGCATCGCGATCGACATCGGAATAGACCGCAACCGTCCCATAGCCGAGGCGCTTCGCGGTGCGGATGATACGCAACGCGATCTCGCCGCGATTGGCGATCAGGATCCTGAAGAACGGCGTCCGCTTCGCACTCGCCTTCGCATTCATGGGCGGGCCACCGAGAACTGCATCCGCTGGGGCGTGCGGGCATCGCCGTCCCGGCAGATCGCCAGCACTTCGGAGAGGACGGCGCGGGTATCGCGCGGGTCGATCACGCCATCGTCCAGCACGCGCGCCGACGTCGAGAATATGTCCATCTGGCCGTCGAACACGCCGACGATCTGCGCTTTCATCGCCTCGAGCTGCTCCTTCGGCACGGGCTTGCCGCGCCGCGCGGCGGCAGCTTCGGTGACGATCGCCATGGTTTCCGCCGCCTGCTCGCCGCCCATCACGGCGGTCCTGGCGTTGGGCCAGGAGAAGCAGAAGCGCGGATGGAAGCCGCGGCCGCACATGCCGTAGTTGCCGGCGCCGAAGGAGGCGCCGCAATAGATGGTGATCTGCGGCACCGTCGCCGAGGTCACGGCCTGGATCATCTTGGAGCCGTGCTTGATCATGCCGGCTTCCTCGTATTCGCGGCCGACCATGTAGCCGGTGGTATTGTTCATGTAGAGTAGCGGCGTGCGCGACTGGCAGCAGGCCTGGATGAAATGCGTGGCCTTGTTGGCGCCGGGAACGTCGAGCGGGCCGTTATTGGTGATGATGCCGATCGCCTGCCCTTCGATACGGGCGTGGCCGCAGACCGTGGCTGGGCCGTAGTTCGGGGAAAATTCGGTGAAGTCGGAGTCGTCGATGAAGCGTGCAATCGCCTGGCGCATGTCGACGGGGCGCTTGTGATCCATCGGCATGACGCCGAGCAGCTCTTCCGCATCGTAGCGCGGCGGACGGAAATTGCCCTGGGTCAGCTTCGGCCGGTCCCATTCGAGCTTGCCCATGATCTCGCGCGCGATACGCAACGCGTCGCGGTCGTCCTCGGCAAGATAGTCGCCGAGGCCGGAGATCGAGGTGTGCATTTCGGCGCCGCCGAGCTCTTCTTCGGTGGCGATCTCGCCGGTGGCGGCCTTCAGCAGCGGCGGACCGGCGAGGAACGCGCGGGTGCGGCCGCGCACCATCACGATGTAGTCGGAGAGCCCGGTCTGGTAGGCGCCGCCAGCGGTGGAGGAGCCGTGCGTGACGGTGACCACGGGCAGGCCCGCTGCCGACAGCCGTGCGAGATTGCGGAAAATGTTGCCGCCGCGGACGAAATCCTCGACGCGATAGCGCAGCAGATTGGCGCCGGCGCTTTCGACCAGCTGCACATAAGGCAGCTTGTTCTCCAGCGCCATTTCCTGCACCCGGAGCGTCTTGTCGAGACCGAAAGGCTGCAGCGCGCCGGCATCGATGCCGGCATCATTGGCGCTCACCATGCAGCGGATGCCGGCGACAAAGCCGATGCCGGCGATCAGCCCGCCGCCGGGCACGCTCTTCTCGGCATTGGGCACATCGAACATGTAACCGGCAAGCGTCGACAGCTCCAGGAACGGCGAGCCGGGATCGAGCACCAGCGCGACGCGCTCGCGCGGCAACAGCTGCCCGCGCTTGTGGAAGCGGTCCTTGGCGGCGGCAGAGGCAGCGCGGGTGCGGTCTTCCAGCGCCCGCATGCGCGCGATCAGCGCCAGCATGCCGTCGCGGTTGGCCTTGTAGGCCGCGCTGCCGGTGGCGATGGTGTTCTCGATGATGGCCATTACTCAGCGCCCTCATGCACTGTCGTCATTGCGAGGAGCGAAGCGACGAAGCAATCCATTCTTCCTTTGTGCGGCACGATGGATTGCTTCGCTTCGCTCGCAATGACGGGGGGATAGCTCAATGCCTCACCCCGAAAATCTTCCGCGCTTCCGCCGGTGAGGCGATCTCGCGTCCGGCCTTGCGCGCGCAGGCGACAAGTGCCTCGACGAGCTGCCCGTTGGAGGTCACCTTGGTGCCGTCGCCGAGATAGAAGGTATCTTCGAGCCCGGACCGCAAATGGCCGCCGAGATCGGCGCAGCGCTGGTGCAGCGGCCAGATCTCGTCGCGGCCGATGGCAGTGACCTGCCAATGCCCCTCGGGACGCTTCAGCTTCAGCAGGATCGGCAGCAGGTCGGGATCCGCCGGCATGCCGGAGGCAACCCCCATCACGAAATTATATTCCAGCGGGCCCGAATACATGCCGGTCTGCACATACATGCCGACCGAGCGGACGATGCCGACATCGAAGCATTCGAATTCCGGAATCGTGCCCGCGTCCTTCATGGCGTTCAGGAAGTCCTGCACTTTCGCGACCGAATTGTCGAACATCATCGGCGGCCAGGCCCAGCTGTTGTCGGCCTTGACCTTCAGATAGTTCAGCGAGCCGGCGTTGCAGGCGGCGATCTCGGGCTTGGTCTCGCGCACGCAGGCGAGCGGCCCCTCATAATGCGGTCCCGGAGTCCCCGTCGTATGGTTGATGATCACGCCGGGACAAGCCTCGCGGATCGCCTGCTGGATTTCCCTGCTGACCGCGACTTCCCAGGACGGCAGGTGGCCCTTGCCGGGCCCCTGCTGGCGCAGGTGGATGTGCATGATGCTGGCCCCGGCATCGAAGGCGGCCCTGGCCTCGCGACCCATCTGCTCGGGGGTGACCGGCACATTGTGCTGTTTTGGGTCAGTGAGCACGCCGTTCAGCGCGCAGGTGATGACGGCCTTGTCGCTCATGATGCTCGTTCCAGATGCGGTGCGGGCATGATGGTTAGTTCGCGGCGGCCCCTCTTGCGTGCACAAGCTGGCGGTGCGGCGCAGCAAGATGCTGCCGAAATGGGGAAATTTCGCTGGAAACAGCCAGGGCGCGGCAATAGCGCACATTGCACCTTGTTTTGTGTCAAGCTGTGTGGGGGTAGTCAGGATATGTATCCTGGCAATCGATATTGCGGAGACCGGAATGAGCTACAAGGACCTGTTGTTGAGCTTGGCGAGCTACCCCGACACCACACCCCCGGCTGCCGTCGATCTTGCGGCGGATTTTTCCGCCGCAATCGGCGCCAAGCTGTCGGCTATCGCCTGCGAGATCCGGATTTCCGTACCGGGCAGCTTCATCGCACCCGCCTTCAACGTGCCCGCGATAGCCGATGCCGAGGCCAAAAAGGGACGGGAGCAGGCCGAGGCGGCACTGGCCGCCTTCCAGAAGGCGGCGGAGAACAAGGGCGTGTTCGAGGAACGGATCCTGGGCAAATGCCACGCCCCGGAGCACTCCGGCCTGCTCGTCGAATATGCACGGCTGCGCGACCTCACCATCGTCCCGGCCGAGTCGAATGAATTCGCCGACCAGCCCACCGCCGAGGCACTGATCTTCGAGTCCGGGCGTCCCGTGCTGATGATCCCGCGCGAGCCGCGCAAGTCCTTTGCGCTGAATACGGCCACGGTCGCCTGGGATTTCAGCCGTCAGGCGGCGCGCGCGGTCGGCGATGCGCTGCCGCTGCTGACCAAGGCGAAACGCGTTCACATCGTCACCGTGACCAACGAGAAGCGTATCGACACCCGCCGCTCGGGCCCCGAACTGGCAAAGCATCTCGCCCGCCACGGCGTCGATGTGATCCTGGAAACGGTCGATGCCGCCGGCCGCAACATTCACGACGCGCTGGAAGCCGCCACGCGCGCGCATGACAGCGACCTGCTGGTGATGGGCGCCTACGGGCACTCACGCTGGCGGGAATTCGTGCTGGGCGGCGCCACCCGCGGCATGGTCAACCGACCGCCACTGCCGGTGCTGCTGTCGCATTGATGTCCAGGCAATGCAGGGCCTGACCGCATCCGAGGCGCTGGCCCGGCTGAAGGCCGAAGGCTTCAACGAACTACCCCTCGCGGGCAGGCGCTCGATTGTGCGGCTGATCCTCGACGTGCTGCGCGAGCCGATGCTGCTGTTGCTGCTGGCCGGGGGCGCGATCTATTTCGCCCTCGGCGACCTCGGCGAGGCGCTGCTGCTGCTGGTATTCGCGTCGTTCTCAGTCGCAGTCACCATCGTGCAGGAGGCGCGAACCGAGCGCGTGCTGGAATCGCTGCGTGACCTGACCAGCCCGCGCGCGCTGGTGATCCGCGACGGCGAGCGCATCCGTATCGCCGGCCGCGACGTCGTGCGCGGCGACATCGTCGTGCTCTCCGAGGGAGACCGGGTGGCCGCGGATGCCACCGTCCTGCAATGCGACGATCTCCTGCTCGACGAGTCGCTGCTGACCGGCGAGTCGGTCCCGGTGCGCAAGCTGGCCAGCCTCCCCGAGGCTGAAGCCGGTCCGCCGCATACCGGCGGCGACGACCTGCCCTTCGTGTTTTCCGGCACGCTGGTGGTGCGCGGCAGCGGCATTGCCGAGGCCACATCGACCGGAGTGCGCACCGAGATCGGCAAGATCGGGCAATCGCTGCGCTCGCTGGAGACGGAAACCCCGCGGCTGCAGCTGCAGACCCGGCGCCTGGTCACGGTGTTCGCGTTTGTCAGTGCCGCCGTCATCACGCTGACGGTGCTGTTGTACGGGCTCTACCGCGGCGGTTGGCTCGAGGGCGTGCTCGCGGGCATCGCGCTCGGCATGTCCATGCTTCCGGAAGAATTTCCCGTCGTCCTCACCGTGTTCCTCGCGATGGGTGCGTGGCGGATTTCGCAGGCCCGCGTGCTGACGCGGCGGGCCTCGGCGATCGAGTCGCTGGGTGCGGCAACCGTGCTCTGCACCGACAAGACCGGCACGCTGACCCTGAACCGCATGACCGTTGCGCGGCTGATGCTGCCCGATGGGGCGGAATGCGCGCCGCCTCCTTCCGAAGCGCGCTCACCCGCGGTCGCCGCGCTGGTCGAGACCGGCGTTCTGGCCTGCGCGCCGCAACCGTTCGACCCCATGGAAAAGGCGCTGCACGCGCTTGGCCCGGACACGGGCACAAGTCGGCAGCTCGCGCAAAGCTATGGGCTGCGCCCCGACCTGCTCGCCATGTCGAATGCGTGGCGCGCGGCCGACAACTCTTGCACGGTCGCGGCCAAGGGCGCGCCGGAGACGATCGGCATGCTGTGCCACATGAGCGCAGGCGAACTTGCCGAGTTGCGCCAGCGCGTGGACAGGCTCGCCCGCGAGGGCCTGCGCGTGCTCGGCGTGGCCCGCGCCTCCGGCGATCCGGATCGGCTGCCGGAATCGCAGCACGATTTCACCTTCCGCTTTTGCGGACTGGTCGGCTTTGCCGACCCGCTGCGGCCGGAAGTAAGGGGCGCGGTCACCGAATGCCGGTCCGCCGGCATCCGCGTGGTCATGATCACGGGCGATTATCCGGCAACCGCCTCGGCGATCGCGACGCAGGCAGGCCTCGACCACGAACGCATCCTGACCGGCGCGGAGATCGCGACCCTGGACGATGACGAGCTCGCGCGCGCGGCACGGGGACCAGCTGCCTTTGCGCGGATCGCGCCGGACCAGAAGCTGCGGATCGTCACCGCGCTCAAGCAGGATGGCGAGATCGTCGCCATGACCGGCGACGGCGTCAACGATGCCCCCTCGCTGAAGGCGGCCCATATCGGCATCGCCATGGGCGGACGCGGCACCGACGTCGCACGCGAAGCTTCGTCCATCGTGCTGCTCGACGACGATTTCGGCTCGATTGTGAAGGCGATCCGGCTCGGCCGCCGAATCTATGACAATCTGCGCAAGGCGATGAGCTTCATCCTCGCCGTCCACGTTCCGATCGCCGGTCTCGCGCTGCTGCCGCTACTGACCGGAATGCCGCTGCTGTTCGGCCCGGTTCACATCGCCTTTCTCGAGATGATCATCGACCCCGTCTGCTCGCTGGTGTTCGAGGCCGAGACGGAGGAAGCCGATGTGATGCGGCGGCCGCCGCGCTCGCCGGACGAGCCGCTGTTGCCGAAGGCCCTGATCGTTTGGTCGGCGCTGCAGGGCGGGCTGGCGCTGGTACTGACCGGCGGCGTAATGGTGACGGCAAACGCCTGGGGCATGCCGGAGAACGAGGTGCGCGCGCTGACGTTCTTTTCGCTGGTGCTCGTCATCATCAGCCTGATCTTCGTCAACCGCTCGTTTACAAGCTCGCTGGTCGAAGCCTTCACCCGGCCGAACAGGACACTGGCCCTCATCATTGTCTTTGTGACGGCTATGCTGGCGCTGAGCCTTGCCTGGCCGGCGGCGGCAAGCCTGTTCCGCTTCGGCCCACTGCACGCCGACGATCTCGCCATCACGGTCGCGGCGGCGCTGGTCTCGCTGGTGCTGCTGGAAATCTCGAAATACCCGCTGCGCCATGCGCTGGCGGGCGCGACGACGGCCCGCCAGGCGCCGCGCTCAACTTGACTTCGCGCCGCCGCGATCGAGCGGCGATGCTGTCACGCCGCGGCGGCCAGCGTCGCCCGTTGCTCGACCTCGCGGCACAGCGTTGAGACGGTCGGCGCAGGGACGCCGGCCTCTGCGATCATCCTTCTGCAATCGGCGGCGAGGTCCCGCATATCGTCGGACGCTGCGTTGGCATGGCCGTCGATCACAAGGGCGGCAAGATCGGAGGCGAAAAATCGCCGCAGCACGATCAGGAGCAACGGCTTCGGCAGCCATTTGGCCATCAGGCGAAGCCTGGGTGGCGACGGGACGAGGCCGAGCGCGCGGACACAGCTCAGGCCTTCGCGCAAGGCATCGGCGAGCAGCAGCAGCCGTTGTGTATCGGCCGCAAGCTGCGCCGACCTTCCGCCGCTGGCGTAGAGCGCCCCGCAGATGGCCACGACCAGGAAGGCATGCGTCTTCAGCCAGGCATCCATGTCTGCGACGACGGCCGTGGCAAACCCCGCCTGGCGAAACAGTCGGGCGATCTCCTTCACCCGTTCCTGCCCTTGTCCGGCAACAGGGCCGAACGTGGTCGGTTGCTGCCGTGCATTCGCATATCGTGTGCTCGCACCAACATGAACGCCGCCGGCACCGGGAAAGCCGAATATGGTCCGGTCGATGCCGTAGCGTGCGACAAGCTCCGCGACACGCAGCGGGCAGTTCAGCATGAACAGAATCTCGGGCCGTCCCTGCAGCGCATCGAGCCATGACAGCGCGCCGGGCAATTGCCGGTCCCGCACTGCCACCAGCACAAGATCGAAGCGGACGGCGGCCGGCAGGGCGGACACGACGGCAACGGGTATCACCCGCCGATCGCCGGACAATGCATCTTCGAGGACCAGCCCGTGCGCGGCGATCTGCGCCAGCCGCTCTCCCCTTGCCAGCACCGTGGCCTCGTGGCCGGCCAGCGCCAGCCGGCCGCCATAGAGCGTCCCGATCACGCCAGCGCCAACAATCAGTATCTTCATGAGGGACCTCCTTGTCCTTCTCTAAACGCAACTTTTACTGCAATTAGCGCTTGCCGTAAAGCAACGAAAGTTGCATTAATAGCGTCATGGTGAAGTCGACGAACGGCCAGATGCGCCGCAGGCCGGGCGGCCGCAGCGCGCGGGTGCGCGCGGCCGTGCACAAGGCCACTATGGAGGAGTTGACGGAGGGTGGTCTTGCCGGCCTGTCGATCGGACAGGTCGCAACGCGCGCCGGCATTCATCCGACATCGATCTACCGCCAGTGGCGAACGACCGAGGCGCTCGTGCTCGATGCCGCGCTCGCTACCTCGGCATTGAACGTTCCCATTCCCGATACGGGTTCGCTCCGCGACGACCTCACCGCTTTCCTGACCGCGCTCGACCGCCACGTGCGCTCGCCTCTGGGCCGTGCGCTTCTGGCACTGTCAGGCGCGGGCGATCCGGGCATTGCCGGGGCACGCGACCGGTTCTGGCAAGAGCGCCTGGACCTGGCGAAGGACATCTTCGAGCGCGCCAAGGTTCGCAAGGAGGTGGCCCAGGACACGGACGCGACGACGGCGATCGAATTTGCGATCGCACCGCTCTATTTGCGGGCGGCGGTCATGCACCGCCCGTTGACGCGACAGGCGCTCGTCCATCACGTCGGCACGGTGATGCGCGCTTTCGCTCCCGGTCGGGGCGCTACCAGCCGCGCCTAGTTGACCGAACCGACCTTGCCGGCAGTCTGCCCGCTGCGATAGATCGCCAGATCCCGCGAGCCGGAGAAGATCGCGCGCGGCTTCAGACCGTAGAAGCGGCGGATCGAATGGCTGAAATGCGTGGAATCGGGATAGCCGATGTCCTGCGCGAGATGCGCGAGATTGATGTCCTGGTTGGCGAAGTGCAGCAGATGCCGCGCGCGCTTCCAGGCGCGGAAGGAGCGGAAGGCGATCCCCGTCTCTTCCTTGAACAGATGCAGGAAGCGCGAGGACGATAATCCCGCCTCGGCTGCGCAGCTTGCCGCCGTCACCGGCTCGCCGGAGAATGTTCCGATTCGGACGATCGCGCGCGCCACGCGCGGGTCGAGCGCGCGCCGCGGCAGCGCCTCGCCGAAACACATCGTGTCGAACATGGCGCTGGTGATGTCATCGCCGTTCCGCCGGTTGCGCAATATCTCGTAGGCGGAGCGGATCTTCGAAATGAACATGCCCTGCTCGGGCCCGGTCAGGCGCGCGGTGATGTCATCCAGCGCGCCGGGACGCAGGCTTTCGGGTTCGATCAGGACGGCGATCGCGGAGCGATGATCGCTTGCGATGGTGTGCCGGACGTTCGGCGGGACGACCAGCAATTCGCCATAGCGCTCGCCGCCATCCGTTGTATTGACCCAAAGGCCGCCCTTGAACGCAACATAGACGTTGAAGGCGCCCTGGCAGCGCTCGCGCGGCCGGCCCACCAGCCCGGCGTAAAACACCCGCTCCGGCGTAATCAGCATCAAATGACCGGATTGTTGGCTCTTGTCGTCCATGGCGCATCCTCTCGCGGCTCTTTTTCGGCCGCTGCGATGGTCACGACCATAGCGGAAAATTGCGGCCTGTCACGGCGAGATGAGGCCCTTCGGATGTATACCAGAGCACGGTAAACTACGGGCGCGGCTACGCCGCCGTCACGCCCTGATCCGCGGCGCGACGTTCTGCTCGGCGCCGGCCTTGCGTTCCGCCGCCACTGCGCGCTTGTAACCGTCGCGCGCCTGCAACCGCGCCCAATAGGCCGCGACATTGGGACCGAAATCCTTGGCCAGCCCGATGTTGCCGGCCAGTCGCAGCGCATAGCCGTTGACGATGTCGGCGGCGGTGAAACGGCCGGCGCACAACCATTCGGAACCGGCGGTAGCGGCCTCCACCGCGCGCAGGCGGCCAAGGAACCATTTGGCGTAATCGCCGGCGACCTGCGGGTTGCGGCGCTCCTCCGGCTCGAGCTGGCTGTAGCGGAGCACCAGCGTTTGCGGGAAGGTCAGCGTGGCGTCGGAAAAATACATCCAGTTCAGGAAGGCGCCGTAGGCGGGCTCATCGAGCCCGACGATCAGGGGCGTCGGACCATGTTTGGTGCCGAGGTAGTGGCAGATGCCGGACGACTCCGTCATCCTGGTTTCGCCGTCGACCATGAAGGGGATGGTGCCGAGCGGATTGATGGCGAGGTATTCCTTGGCCAGCACGCGCGGCGGGAACGGCAGCATCTTCAACTCATAGGTGAGACCCATCTCTTCCAGCATCCAGAGCGGGCGGAACGAGCGGGCGCCGTCGCAGTGATAGAGCGTGATCATCAGCCGTTCCCCTTCTTCAGACCCGGCAGGATACCCATCATCTTGCACAATACCATCAGCATCACCTCGTCGGCGCCGCCGCCGATCGAGGTCAGGCGGAAGTCGCGATAGGCGCGGCTGACATGGGTCTCGTTCATGAAACCCATGCCACCCCAATATTGCAGGCAGGCGTCGGTGACCTCGCGGCCGAGCCGCCCGGCCTTCAGCTTGGCCATGCTGGCGAGCTTCGTGACGTCCTCGCCAGCCACCAGCTGTTCGCCGGCGCGGTAGATCAGCGAGCGCAGCAGCTCGACCTCGGTTTGCATTTCCGCGAGCTTGAAGTGCACCACCTGGTTGTCGAGGATGCTGCCGCCGAAGGCCTTGCGGCCGCGGGTGTATTCGATCGTCTCGTCGATGATGATCTCCAGCGCCTTCAGGCAGGAGGCTGCGCCCCACAGGCGCTCCTCCTGGAACTGGATCATCTGGTAGGTGAAGCCCGCCCCCTCCTCGCCGATGCGGTTGCGCTTCGGCACGCGGACATTGTCGAAGAATATCTGCGCCGTGTCGGAGGAGCGCATGCCGAGCTTGTCGAGCTTGCGCGCGATCTGCACGCCCCTGCTCTTCATGGGCACGCAGATCAGCGACTTGTTTCGATGGACGGGGCCGTCGCCGGTGTTGGCCAGCAGGCAAATCCAGTCGGCCTGCGTGCCGTTGGTGATCCACATCTTGCCGCCGTTGATGACGTAGTCGTCGCCGTCGGAGCGCGCCTGCGTCTTGATCGAGGCGACGTCGGAACCGGCGCCCGGCTCGGAGACGCCGATGCAGGCGACCGCATCGCCGGTAATGGCGGGGGCGAGGAATTCGCGACGGACTTGATCGGAGCCGAACCGCGCCAGCGCCGGCGTCGCCATGTCGGTCTGCACCCCTATCGCCATCGGCACGCCGCCGCATTTGATGGCGCCGAGCTCCTCGGCCATCATCAGCGCGTAGGAATAATCGAGCCCCTGGCCGCCGAACTCAGTGGGCTTGTTGAGGCCGAGGAAGCCGAGATTGCCGAGCTTCTTGAACAGCTCATGCGCCGGGAAGATGTCGTTGTCTTCCCATTCGTCGACATGCGGGTTGATCTCGGCCGCGATGAATTTCTGCAGCGCGCGGCGCGGTTCGTCGTGGTCGGCGGTGTAGAGCATCTCGTAGTATCCTCGATCTTGCTTTCACCTCCCCCTGCAAGGGGGAGGTCGGATCGCACGGCCAGCGCCGTGCGATCCGGGTGGGGGTCCTCACTTGCACTACCGATGCGGCAAACCCCTCCCCAGGGGAGGGAGATTTTTTCACAACCCCATCTGCCTCGAGGCGAGATCCTTCATGATTTCCTCGGTGCCGCCGCCAATGGCGTTGACCTTGACCTCGCGGTAGATGCGCTCGACCTTGACGCCGCGCATGAAGCCGGCGCCGCCGAAGATCTGCACCGCTTCCGAGGCGCAGAACGCCATGGTCTGGGTGGACTGGTTCTTCATCATGCAGATCTCGGCGACGGGATTCTCGCCCTGCCCCAACCGCCACGCCAGCAATTCCAGCATCGACTGGCTGGCCGCGACGCGCTGCGCCATGTCGACGATCTTGTGGCGGATCACCTGGTGCTGCGCGATCGGCTTGCCGAAAGTCTTGCGCTCCCTGGCGTAGGCGATCGCCTCATCCACGCAAACGCGCGCATAGGCCGTACAGCCCGCCGCCATGCCCATGCGCTCGCTATTGAAATTCTGCATGATGATCTTGAAGCCGTGGCCCTCCTCGCCGATCAGGTTCTCGGCCGGCACGCGGCATTCGTCGAAATGCAGCGTGGCGGTGTCGGAGGCCCACCAGCCCATTTTCTTCAGCTTGGTGCGGGAAAGGCCGGGCGTATCGCCGGGGATGAGCAGCAGGCTGACGCCGCTTGCACCCTCGCCGCCGGTGCGCACGGCAACCGTCAGATAATCGGCGCGCATGCCCGACGTGATGAAAGTCTTCTCGCCGCTGACGACATAGTGGTCGCCGTCGCGCCGCGCCTTGGTGCGCAGGTTCGCCACATCGGAACCGCCGCTCGGCTCGGTGATGGCAAGCGCGGAAATCTTCTGGCCCGACAGGATCTGCGGCAGCACGCGGGCCTTCACCTCCGGCCGCGCGGCGCGCGCGATCGGCGGCGAACCAATGGTGTGGCTATTCAGACTGGCGGAAACACCGCCGGCGCCCGCGCGCGCCAGCTCCTGCGATGCCACGATCTTCATGAACTGGTCGGCAGGCACGCCGCCATACTCTTCCGGGAAGCCCAGCCCGAGCAGCCCGATTTCGGCCGCCTTCACATAGAGCGAGCGCGGAAATTCGCCAGCCTCGTCCCATTCGCTGGCATAGGGCTCGATCTCGCGGGCGACGAAGCGGCGCATCACGTCGCGGAACGCTTCATGCTCCTGCGTGTAGAACGGGCTCTGCGGCCGTGCGCGCTCCAGCATGGTGTCCTCCAGAAGGTCTCCACGTTGCCTTGATTTGGCGGCGGTTCACTTGCGTTGAGTCGCTGGCCTTCCTGCAAGCCAATGGACGCAAGTATTCGATCACGGTAGCTCCGATGAATGATATAGAATAGCCGCAAATGCGAAGCGGCAGCAGACCGCCGGGCCTTGGGAGGGTGCCATGTCCGTCCGTTACTATGACTGGATCGCCCATTACGGGCGCCGCAATCCGGGCAAGACCGCGCTGGTCGATCTCGCCAGCGGCCGCCGCTTCTCCTATGGCGAGCTCGACCGGCGTGTCTCGCTTCTGGCCGGACATCTGCGCGATGCGCTGAAGGTCAAGCGCGGCGACCGCGTTGCCGTGCTGGCGCTGAACACGACGGACACGATGGAGGTGCAGTTCGCCTGCTTCCGGCTTGGCGCGATCTTCCTGCCGCTCAACAACCGTCTCACCGTGCCGGAGCTGCAGTTCATCGTCGGCGATGCCGCGCCGAAAGTGATGATCCACGACGCCGACCTCGCCGAAACCGCGCTGACCGTCAGCAAGCTGTGCAACGTGGCTTCCGTTCTCAAATTCGGCCCCGGCGCCTCGTACGAAGCCGGTATCGCGGCGGCAAAGCCGATCGACAGGGCCGAGATCGTCACGCTCGATGACATCTCGACCATCATGTACACCTCGGGCACGACCGGCCTGCCGAAGGGTGCGATCATCACCCATGGCATGACGTTCTGGAACTGCGTCAATCTCGGCGGTCCCGCCTATATCTCCCCGGCCTCGGTGCTGCTCACGGTGTTGCCGCTGTTCCACACCGGCGGACTCAATTGCTACACCAATCCGGTGCTGCATGCCGGCGGCACGGTGCTGATCATGCGCGCCTTCGAACCCGGCGAGGCCTTGAGACTGATCAGCGATCCCGCACAGGACATCAACGTATTCTTCGGCGTGCCCTCGATCTACCAGTTCATGGCGCAGCATCCGGCCTTTGCCGGCTCGGATTTCAGCCGGCTCGTGATCGGCGGCGTCGGCGGCGCGCCGATGCCGGTGCCGCTGCTGAAAGTGTGGGAAGCGCGCGGCGTCGCGTTGCAGCAGGGCTACGGCATGACCGAGACCTCGCCTGCGGTGATGGTGCTCGACAAGGAGGACGCGGCGCGCAAGGCCGGCTCCTCCGGCAAGCCGGTGCTGCACACGGAAGTGCGCATCGTGCGGCCCGACGGCAGCGATGCAGCCGTGGGCGAACTCGGCGAGCTCTGGGTCAAGGGGCCGAACGTCACGCCCGGCTACTGGAACCGGCCCGACGCTAACCAGTCCTCCTTCACCGACGACTGGCTGCACACCGGCGACGCCACGCGCATCGACGAGGATGGCTTCTACTACATCGTCGACCGCTGGAAGGACATGTACATTTCCGGAGGCGAGAATGTGTATCCGGCCGAGGTCGAGAGCGTGCTGCATCAACTCGCCGCCGTGGCGGAGGCTGCCATCATCGGTATCCCCAGCGAGCAGTGGGGCGAGGTCGGCATGGCCATCGTCGCTGTGAAGCCGGGGCACGCGCTGACGCCGGCCGAAATCCACGCGCATTGCGCCGCCAATCTCGCCAAGTTCAAGTGCCCGCGGCTGGTCGAGTTCGTCGATGCGCTGCCGCGCAATGCCACGGGCAAGATCCACAAGCCGACGCTGCGCAAGCAGTTCAGCGTCGAGAAGCCGACGGATGCGAGCGCGGCGGCGTCGTAGCCACACCGTCATTGCGAGGAGCGCAAGCGACGAAGCAATCCATCTCGCCGTGCGCTGGAAGCTGGATTGCTTCGCTTCGCTCGCAATGACGGTGGTGAGGCTGCCTATCCCTGCAAAAACAGCGCGAACGGTTCGTCGACGGTCTTGCGCAGGTGCTCGCGATAGGTCGCGTAGTTCGGATCTTCCTTCGTCACCCGGCCGAGCGTCGGCTTCGCGATCAGCTTGACCGGCAGGAAGGCAATGGGCGCCGCGATCGGCGTCAAGAGCGAGCCGCGGCCGGCGAGCAGCGTGGTGATGATGCCATACATCTCGCCCAGAATGGTCGGGCGCGACACCGTGATCAGGCGGTGCTGGCCGTGGCGGTTGGTGACGAGATAGATGTGGCCGGACTGGTTCGGCACCGCCACCTCGCCATATTGCGTATAGGCGGCGTCCAGCCGTTCGCCCTCGCGAAACACCAGCGACGATGACGGCGCATCCCAGGCAATGTCGGTGCGATAGGCATAGATCGCCTCCTTGTCGCCGAACGACGGCCGCACCGTGATGTAGGTGCCCTCGAGCCAGGCCACCGCACGATGGGAATAGGCGCCGAGACCGTCGGGCGAAACCTCGCCGTTCGCGGCCGCCGGCGGCGCGGGCTCGCTGGCCTTGCGCAAGGAAACTCCGAGCGCCTGCTCCAGCCGCACGGTGGTCGCAAGCGTGAACGGCCTGCGGCCGCCCAGCACCTTTTCCAGCGTCGAAAGGCTGAGCTTGGCCTGCTCGGCCAGAGCCTGCCGCGAGATGCGGCGGCGGGCGAGCTCTTCTCGAACCTTTTCGGCCACCTGCCGGCTTTGCACGGCGGAAAGCTGCTTGTCCGGCGACGGCATCCTTGCTCCCTTCGATTCCATCCCATCCTAGCAGACGCACATTTCGGCACAAAACTGTAACGGCCCGTACGGCTGCGCCTGACGATGTCCGGCGGCGGCTGAACAATGCCGATCATTATGCTCGCGAGGCGGTGCGCATTCCCGAAGGATGGCAACGGTGGATGTCACCTCTCCCGGAGCTTTCTCCTCATGACCGCCCTTGATGAACTCGACGCTGCCGCCAGGCCCAGCCTGTGGCGCGCCGCCAAATTCCTGCTGTTCCTGCTGAGCGAAGGCGCCGCGGTCGTCCTGATCGGATTTGCCGCGCTGTTTTTGGATTTCCACCCCGCCTGGTCGGCAAACCTGCCGTCGGCGGCGCTGACGCGGCCGGGCGACGCCAAGTCCGGCGCGCTGCTGCTCAAGCGCGAGGACGGCTACGCCGAGGCCATCCGGCTCGGCATCGACATCGACCTCACCGTGTCGGGTCCGACCATCCGCGCCCGCGTCACCCAGCTTTTCCGGAATCCGACCAGGGACTGGGTGGAAGCGGTCTACGTCTATCCGCTCCCGCCGGGCGGCGCGGTCGATACGCTGAAGATGGTGGTCGGCGACCGCGTCGTGGTCGGCGAGATCAAGGAGCGGCAGCAGGCCCGCATCATCTATGAACAGGCCAAGGCGAGCGGGCACAAGGCCGCGCTGACCGAACAGGAGCGGCCGAACATCTTCACCAACTCGGTTGCCAATATCGGACCCGGCGAGACCGTGCTGGTGCAGATCGAATATCAGGAGCCGGTGCACCAGAGCGGCAACATTTTCTCCGTGCGGGTGCCCATGGTGGTGGCGCCGCGCTACAATCCGGCGCCGATCGTGCAGAGCGTCGAGTTCAAGCCGAACGGCGGCGGCTGGGGTGCCACCGCGACCGATCCCGTGCCGGACCGCGACCGCATCACCCCGCCGGTGCTCGATCCCGCCGAACACGCGCCGGTGAATCCGACCGCGATCACCGTGCGCCTGCAGGCCGGCTTTGCGCTCGGCGAGGTGAAGAGTCATCATCATCCCGTGAGGACCGAAAAGGTCGATGACTCCTCGCAGATCATCCGGCTTGCCGAAGGCGTGGTGCCGGCGGATCGCGATTTCGAGCTGACCTGGACGCCGGCCGCGGAAAAGGCGCCGTCGGTCGGGCTGTTCCGCGAGCATGTCGGCGATACCGATTATCTGCTCGCCTTTGTCACCCCGCCCCCGGTCGACAACGCCACAAAAAAGCCGATGCCCCGCGAGGTCATCTTCGTGATCGACAATTCCGGCTCGATGGGCGGCACCTCGATCGTGCAGGCCAAGGCGAGTTTGCTCTACGCGCTCGGCCGGCTGCAGCCGGGCGACCGCTTCAACGTGATCCGCTTCGACAACACCATGACGGTGCTGTTCCCCGCGCCGGTGCCGGCAGACGCTGCACATATCGGACGCGCCACGTCCTATGTCAGCGCGCTGCAGGCCGAAGGCGGCACCGAGATGCTGCCGGCAATGCGGGCCGCACTCAGCGACGGCAATCGCGAGGACACTTCCTACGTGCGCCAGGTGGTGTTCCTGACCGACGGCGCGATCGGCAATGAGCAGCAGATGTTCGAGACCATTTCGGCGCTGCGCGGCCGCTCGCGGATCTTCATGGTCGGCATCGGGTCGGCGCCCAATACGTTCCTGATGACGCGCGCCGCCGAACTCGGCCGCGGCGCCTTCACCCACATTGGCTCGACCGATCAGGTCGAGGAGCGGATGCGCGGGCTGTTTGCCAAGCTGGAGAATCCCGCGGTGACCGGGCTGTCGGCGAAATTCTCCGACGCGAAGGCCGACATGACGCCTCAGGTCCTGCCCGACGTCTATCGCGGCGAGCCGCTGGTGCTGGCGACCAAGCTCGACAGGCTTTCGGGCTCCGTCGAGATCAAGGGCCGCATCGGCGACCGGCCGTGGTCGGTGACGCTGCCGCTTGCCAACGCAGCCGAGGGCAAGGGCCTGTCGAAGCTGTGGGCCTCCCGCAAGATCGCGGATGCCGAGGTGTCGCGCACCATGCGGCAGTCGACGCCGGAGGAAGCCGACAAGGCGGTCCTTGCGCTGGCGCTGGAGCATCAGCTCGTCACGCGGCTGACCAGCCTGATTGCGGTCGACAGGACGCCGAGCCGTCCCGACGGCGAGACGCTGAAGCTCGCCGAGCTGCCGCTCAACCTGCCGGCGGGCTGGGAGTTCGAAAAGGTGTTTGGCGAACGCCGGCAATTGACGGCCCCGACGGAGCGGCGCGCGGACGATGCGAAGGTCCAGCATGCCACGCTGAAGCGGCCGTCGCCGGTCGCCACGGCTGCGCCTGCCGCCGTGATGCTGCCGAAGACCGCGACCGACGCCGAGATCAAAATGATCGCGGGCGGCATTCTGCTCGGCATCGGCCTGGTGTTGTTCCTGATCACCCGCCGTCAGCCGTCCCCCCTCTGACGCGGATGAGGAGAAGGTTTTCCCCAGCCTCCTCCCGGCGCGCGCGACCTCCCTCCGCCCGGGGCCGCGCGCGCGAGGTTTTCCGGACGGAAGGACGATGACCATGCGCCGCCTCATCCTCCCCGTCCTTCTCGTACTCGCCGGCCTCGTCCTGTTCGGGCAGGGCGCGTATATCCACGCCAAGGCGCTGCTGGCGCAGGTGCTGCTGGAGCGGGCATTCGCCGAGACGATCGTGAGCGGGCGCGACACAAAGCCGTGGCCGTGGGCCGATACCTGGCCGGTGGCGCGGATCGAGGTGAAGCGGATCGGCGCCGGCGCGATCGTGCTGGCGGGATCGAGCGGCCAGGCGCTCGCCTTCGGCCCCGGCCATGTCGAGCTCACCGCCAACGCCGGCGAGCGCGGCGTTACCGTCTACTCCGCGCATCGCGATACGCACTTCCGCTTCCTCAAGCTGGTGAGGATCGGCGACGAGATCGATGTGACGCGGCGCGACGGCAAGATTTTTCGTTATCGTGCGGACGCACAATCGGTGGTGCGCTTCGATCAATTCGCCGTCGACCCATCGGCCGACGGCTACGAGCTCGTGCTGTCGACCTGCTGGCCGCTCGATGCAGTCACGGGCGGGCCTGACCGCTATCTGCTGCACGCCACCCTGATCGGGCCGGCTCAGCCGTAGACGAAGGCGGAATCCTCGAGATCGATCGCCGGAATTTCGTCCTTCTCGGCCCAGTAGTCCTGGGTGTGCCGCCACTCCGGCTTGTCGCCACGCTTGGGCCACAGATGCGAGCCGCGCAACATATAGCCGGGATTGAAATCTTCCGGGTCGATCCACGAATGCAGGGGCATGTTGTCGTCCTGCTTGCGCAAGGCCGGCACCACCCTTTTGACGCCCTTCTTCTTCATATGGGCAAGCAGGCGACAGACAAATTCCGCCGACAGGTCGGTGCGTAGCGTCCAACTGGCACGGAAGTATCCGAATGCCCAAACCATATTCGGTACGCCCGTAAACATCATGCCGCGGTAGGTGACGGTTTCGGCAAAGTCGAGCGGCTTGCCGTCGATCTCGAAGGCGACGTCGCCGAGCGCACTAAGGTGGAAACCAGTGGCGGTAACGATGATATCCGCCTCCAGCTCCTGGCCCGACTTGAGCAGGATGCCTTTTTCGGTGAAGCGGTCGATGTGATCGGTGACTACGGAAGCCTTGCCGCTCTTCACCGCCTCGAACAGGTCGGCGTCCGGCACAAACGCAATTCGCTGCCGCCACGGCAGATAGCTCGGTGTGAAATGCTGGTCGACGTCGAAGCCTTCGGGCAGCACCGCGCGAACGGCGCCGATCAAGTCCTTCTTCACCGCTTCCGGATCGCTGAAGCAGCGCTTGGTGAACCAGTCCTGCTCGAACAGGATCTTCCGGCGCACGATCTCGTGGATCCACTCCTCCTTGATCTGCAGCCGGCGCAGCTCCTCGGCGATCTCGATCGCGTTGCGGCCTGTGCGGAAATAGGTCGGCGAGCGCTGCAGCATGGTGACATGCTCGCACTTGCCGGCAATGTTCGGGATCAGGGTGGCGGCGGTGGCGCCGGAGCCGATCACGACGATCTTCTTGCCCTCAGTGACGAGATCCTTCGGCCATGTCTGCGGATGGACGATCTGGCCCTTGTACCTGGCCATGTCCTTCCATTCCGGCGTGTAGCCCTGGGAATGGCGATAGTAGCCCTGGCACATCCAGAGGAAGTTGGCGGTGAAGCGCCGCGCCTCGCCCGTCACCTTGTCGACAGCATCGACGGTCCAGAGATTGGTCTCGCTCGACCAGCTCGCGTGGCTGATGTGGTGGTTGTAGCGGATATGCCCAGCGAGATCGTTCTCCTCGATCACTTCGCCCATATAGGAGAGGATCTCCTCCGCGGTGGCGATCGGCGGGCCGACCCAGGGCTTGAAGCTGTAGCCGAAGGTGTGCAGGTCGCTGTCGGAGCGGATGCCCGGATATTTGTGCGTCCACCATGTGCCGCCGAAGGTCTCCTGCTCCTCGAGGATCACGAAGGAGGTGCCCGGCATTTGCTTCGTCAAATGATAGGCACTGCCGACGCCGGAGATTCCGGCGCCGACGATCAGCACGTCGAAATGTTCGACTTTCTGCGCGGCGGAGATGGTGCGGGAGGGCGCGGTGACGTTCATCTGTTTTAATCTTTGTTTGAACCGTTGAGCGTTTCTCTGGAAATTTTTCTAGCGGCCAATCATGGGGCACACAAGGCAACGACACGCATTGAGCTGCCGCAAACTTACAACGCTGCTCCCCATTGCCGCGCGGTCTGCAGCAGCCAGTCGCGGTAGAGCGTCAGCGGCGTAACGCCGGTCATGCCGCCGCAACCGGCGCTGCCGTTTGGACCGGTCGACCAGCTGACGACACCGACGATCGCAGCACCGCCCGGCTTGTCCTCGAAGACGGGCGCGCCGGAATCGCCGGTGCAGGCGCCGAGCCCGTCGCGCGCGCCCTGGGCGACGGGATCGACCAGGCGAATCTGCAGCGTGCCGGGCTTGCCTGTGGCAATGAGCCCGGCGACGCGGATGGTGCCGCCGCTCTTGCCGTCGCCGCGCACGGTGACACCGATGCCGGCAATGGTGAAACGGCCGCCGACGGCAATGGGAATGTTTGGCATGCCAAGCGTGGCCGGCGCCTTGCCTTTGGCCGGTTGTTCGAGCTGCAGCAGCGCAACGTCCGCCGTAGCGCGGTGCGACAGCATCGCCTCCATCCTGAAGCCGGGATGGATGGCGACGCTGCGGATGGTCTGCAACGCGGGCTGGCCCGAGCTGTTGTCGACGATCCTGTATTCCGCGCCCGGCTGCACGCAATGCGCCGCGGTGAGGACGATCCTCGGTGCGATCAGGCTGCCGGTGCAGAAATTGCCGCGCGAGCCGACGATGGTGACGACGGAGCGCGCGATGCCGTCGGTGGACGGCGCGCCGCCGCCGACAATGGCGTGAGCAGGTGCAGCCAGCAGCAGCGCCACGGTTGCACCAGATGGAATTGCGTATTTCATCGTGCAGAAATAGCGGCTCACCCTCATGCCGCCAAGCTTTCGTTAGGACTGGTTTGCATGTGCATTCCATGTTAGCCGCTCGCCAGCTACTTTTGAAACCGGCAGGACGAGATGATCGAAGCGGTGATCTGGGATTTCGGCGGGGTGCTGACCACCTCGCCCTTCGAGGCGTTTGCGCGGTTCGAGCGCGAGCGCGGCCTGCCCGCCGACATCATCCGCCGCACCAACGCCGCCAATCATCTGGAAAACGCCTGGGCGAAGTTCGAGCGCGCCGAGGTCGACATCGAGACCTTCGATGACTTGTTTGCCGCCGAGTCGCTGGCGCTCGGCGCCGAGGTGCGCGGCAAGGACGTGCTGCCGCTGTTGTCGGGCGACCTGCGGCCAGAGATGGTCGCGGCGCTGAAGCGCATCAAGGAAACTTTCAGGACCGGCTGCATCACCAACAATCTGCCGAACAACGCGATAGGCTCCGCCTCCGGCCGCAAGCTCTACGTCGCCGAGGTGATGGCGTTGTTCGACCATGTGATCGAATCCGCCAAGATCGGCCTGCGCAAGCCGGACCCGCGCATCTACCGGATGATGGTGGGGACGCTGAAAGTCGATCCGAACAAGTGCGTCTATCTCGACGACCTCGGCGTCAACCTGAAGCCGGCTCGCGAGATGGGCATGACGACCATCAAGGTGCAAAACGCCGCGCAGGCGATCGGCGAACTCGAGGCCGCGACGGGGCTGGCGTTGCGGTAGGTGGGCGATGGAACTGCCGTAGGGTGGGTTAGCCGAAGCGTAACCCACCATTCACGCGCGAGGTCGGTGGGTTACGCCTTCCACCTTTGCCCGGTTGTAGATTGGCGCGCGTGACTCGGCTAACCCACCCTACAAGTCAAGAACGTGGAGACATGCGCTCTCATTCTCACGGCGCGATTCCGCCTGAGCTTTGCCATCTCGTTGGCCCTCTTCCACGAAGAGGGCGCAGGGAAAGCCGGGTGCCGGCGGCACCCACATCACCGTGTGCGAAGAGTGCTACAAGAGATGCACACGGGTTTGACAGGTACAGCCAGGACATCCCGGCTTTCCCCGCGCAATGGTTTGGCGGCTTACTTCGTGCTCTCCCCGGTGAGCGGCCTTTATTGTCACCGTTGCCAGGCC
>NZ_JACRMG010000013.1:205755-254366 GCF_016219575.1 Bradyrhizobium sp.
ACCGTTGCCAGGCCCGCACAGGCGGGCCGGATAGACGCCAGGGTCGCGGCGCCAGGACCACACGACTTCACCGTACGCTGCCGGCGTTTCGTCTGCACGGCTCGCGCCGCACTGACGCCGCAGCGTCCCATCGCAACCCGCACCACGTTCCGTGACGATCGCGCGAACGTCCCTCATGGCGGCGCGGGCTGGACGGATAGTTAGTTCGGATTTACGAAATAGTCAAGCGTAATTTCTGAAAATCATTGTTCATATGCCGAATTTCGGAAATTCGCAGCCGGTCCAGACGGTTACCCGCCGGGTCGCGGCGCGATGCCGCGATGGGCCAATTTCCACCGCGAGCGCCTTCCGCCTGCGCGGGCTGTCGTATATGAGAGATTCGTCACCGCAGCGTGCCGACAAATCGCCAAAATCGAATGGCGGCGTAAAGGTGGCCTTCTTACCCAAGTTACCCAGCGCGGACAGGCATCTTGAACCGGGGCATGGCATGGCAAGTCATCTGACGGCGCCGCAACATACCGCAGCGATGCGGCGCCGGGGGCCTCACGCCCTGGCGGCACTGGCGGCGGCGGCAGCGCTGGCGGCTCTGACCGGCGAGGCCGCGGCCAGACCGGCGAAGCCCGCCGCCCCCACCGAGACGGCGGCGCCGCGCGATGCCGGAGAGCCGATCATGGCGATCGTGTCGATCAAGAGCCAGCAGGTCACGCTCTACGACGCCGAGGGCTGGATCTTGCGCGCCCCGGTGTCGACCGGCACCACGGGACGCGAAACGCCCGCCGGCGTGTTCGCCGTGGTCGAGAAGAACAAGGAGCACCGCTCCAACATGTATGACGATGCCTCGATGCCGCACATGCAGCGCATCACCTGGAACGGCATCGCGCTGCATGGCGGCCCGCTGCCGGGCTATGCGGCCTCGCACGGCTGCGTGCGGCTGCCGTTCAGCTTTGCCGAGAAGCTGTTCGACAAGACGCGGATCGGCATGCGGGTGATCATCTCGCCGATCGACGCCACCCCGGTCGAGTTTTCCCACAAGGCGCTGTTCGCGCCGAACGCGGAAGCCGTCGCGGCGGCTCCGGCACGCGCCGAGACGCTGGCGCGCGAGGCTGCGGAAGCTGCCAAGGCGGCCGACGAGGCGAAGAAGGGCGCGACGGCCGCGCTGCGCGAGGCGGCAGCGCTCGCGGCGTCGCTAAAAAAGCAGGAATTGCTCAAGGCCCGTGCCGACGCGGAGCTTGCGTTCGCCGACAAGGCGCTCGCTGCCGCGAAGACGGATGAAGCAAAGGCCAAGGCCGAGGACGCCAAGCAGAAGGCTGCCGCCAAGGCTGCAGACGCCGCAACGCAACTCGACGCCGCCAGGACCGAGGCGAAATCGAAGCCCGACGCCGCCGCGGTCAAGGCCGCGACCAAGGCGGCGGAAGCGAAAAAGGCCGAGACCGCCAAGGCGGCGGGCCAGGCGAAGCTCGCGCTCGAGCCGGTGTCGGTCTACATCAGCCGCTCGACACAGAAGCTGTACGTGCGGCGCAACACCCACAAGCCGCTGCCGGATGCCGGCGTGATGTTCGATTCGAGCATCGAGGTGCCGATCAGGATCCGCGATCCCGGCAAGCCGATCGGCACGCATGTGTTCACGGCGATGGCGAGCAACGGTGCGGACCTGCGCTGGAGCGCGGTCACGATCGACAATGCGGACAACGCCAATAACGCGCTCGACCGCATCGCCATCCCGCAGGAAGTGCTCGACCGCATTGCGCCGACTGCGGTGCCGCGATCCTCGATCATCATCTCGGACGAGCCGCTCAGCAAGGAGACCAACTACCGCACCGAGTTCGTCGCGGTGCTGAGCAACCAGCCGCAGGGTGGCTTCATCACGCGCGCGCCGACGCCGGTCTACGTTGCGGAGCAGAGCGCCTTTGGCGAAGGGTTCGGCTTCTTCTTCAATCCCAATGTGTATTCCCAGCCTGCCAATCCGCCTCGGCGCGGCGGCGGCCAGAACTATTATCAGCCGCATCCGGGCTATCAGCAGCAACCGGGCTATCAGCAGCCGCCGCCCGCCTACCAGCCGCGACCGCGCGGCTGGTAGGCGCAGGCTGCGCTAAACCGCAACCGGCGACCGCCGCGCGAGTTCCTCGACATAAGCGAGCAAGCGCTCGGTTGCCTTTGTCGCTCGCTCGGTATCACCAATAGCGATGGCGCGGGCGATGTCGATATGGCTCTCGACGCCTTCGCGCGGCAGCGTGCGGCCGTGGTGCACGAACCAGAAGCGCCGGTTCTGCGTCGAGATCAGGCGCATCATCGAGGCCGCCGTCGTGTTGCGGCAAGCGGCAAGGCATAGCTGGTTGAATTCGGCATCGAGCCGCGCGAAGGCGTCGAAGTCGTCGCCCTGCAGCGCGTCGGACATGTTCTCCGCGATTTCGGCGAACTGCCGGCGCTGCTCCGGCGTGGCGCGCACTGCTGCGCCGCGGACCACCACAAGTTCGAGCGGACGGCGCACCTCGATCACGTCGAGTTCGTCGCCGAACCGGCAGTCCGACACCACACATCCCTTGCGCGGCATGATCTGCAAGAGATCCTCGCGCGAAAGGCGCTGCATCGCCTCCCGAACCGGCGTGCGGCCGATGCCGAGCCGTTCGCACAGTTCCGCCTCGGAAACGAAAGCTCCTGGCCGCAACTCAAGCATGGCGATCATCCGTTCGAGCTGCGCGTAGGCCTGATCCGTCAGGCTGGAGAGCTCGGTCTTGGCTGGCGCCTTGGGCCGGGGACGGCGAGATTCGGGTTGACGTTGTCTCATATATCAGTTCATATATCAGATGACGTCGGCCGGGGAAACGGCCGGATGCGAGAAAGGAAAAGGTGGACGAGGCATGGCGCGAGCTCCTGTGACCGATTGGGCGTCCGACTGGGATCATCTCGATCCAGCCTGGGTCGGCAATCCATATCCGATCTGGCAGGGATTGCGCGACAGGTGTCCGGTTGCCCGCACCGATCGCTATCGGGGCGTCTATTTCCCGACGCGATATGCCGATATCCGCAAGGTCGCCTATGATCCCGACCGCTTTTCCTCTCGGCGTGTCGTGGTTCGCGAAGGCGAGTATCGCGTCAATTCGCCGCCGATCACCTCCGACCCGCCCGAGCACCGGCCGATGCGCATGGTGCTGATCCCGCCGTTCACGCCGCAGGCGGTGGCCAAGCTCGAACCGCAAACAAGGTCCGTGTGTAACGAGTTGATCGACCGCATCCTCGTACAAGAGGCCTGCGATGCCGCCGTCGACTATGCCCAGCACATTCCGGTTCGAATCATCGCCCACATGCTGGGGATACCGGCCGAACATGGCGATCGATTCCGCGCCTGGATCACCATGGCCCTGCAGGAGGGCGTGACCAACCAGGCAGCGCTGAAGCAGGCCGAGCAGGAGATATCGGAATATTTCGCGGCGCAGATTGCCGAGCGGCGGACACGGCCGGGCGACGATCTCGTCAGCTTCCTGATCGAGGCGCGGCATCCTGACGGCGAAGCGTTCACGGACCGCCAGGTGCTCGGTGCGCTGCGGCTGCTATTGATTGCCGGCATCGATACGACCTGGAGCGCGATCGGCTCCTCGCTCTGGCATCTGGCGACGCATCCGCACGATCGCGAACGCCTGGTGAGGGAACCCGCCCTGATAGATACCGCGATCGAGGAATTTCTGCGCGCCTACGCGCCGGTGACGATGGCGCGCGAGGTCGTCGAGGACACCGAGCTCGCCGGCTGCCCGATGAAGAAGGGCGAAATGGTGATGCTGTCCTTCCCCGCCGCCAACCGCGATCCCGACAAGTTTGCGCATGCCGACGCGGTCAAAATCGACCGGGCGGAGAATCCGCACGTGGCCTTCGGGCTCGGCATCCACCGCTGCATCGGATCGAACCTAGCGCGGATGGAGATGCGGATCGCCCTTGCCGAATGGCTGAAGCGGATTCCAGATTTCTCGCTCGACCGGACCCGGCCGATGACCTGGTCGGAAGGCGCGGTGCGTGGCCCGCGCGTGCTGCCGATCGTCATGGCAGCGCGCTGATCGAGACACAACTCAACTGGAGATCAGATGTTCTTCGTCCGCAAACACGCCATCCTCATCGACGCGCCGCCCGCGGCGGTGTTCGACTATGTCTGCAACCCGCATTCCTGGCCCGAATGGCTGGCCGCCTCGCACGAGATCGACGGGCCGAACCGGCCGCTGAAGCTGGGCGAGACCTTTCACGAACAATGGCAGATCCGCCGCGGCATGATCGCGCTGGACTGGACGGTGACCGAGAGCGACCGGCCGAACGCGTGGACCTGCCGCGCCGATACCGATTTCATCGGCCCGATCGTCATCCGTTACACCTTTGCAAGCGAAGAAGGCCGCACCCGATATACCCGCGAGCTCAGCAATCCCAGCCGGCCAGTCGATCCCACTGAAGACCAGCTCGCGCGCATGGACGAGGAGGCGCATATCGGCCTCGCCAATATCAAGAAGCAGGTCGAGCGGCGCTTCGCTGCCGGCTATGTCAGCCCGTATCCGTGCTGAAGTGCAGGAGATCACGCGATGACATCAGGAATCACGCTGCGCGTCGATCCCGACAAATGCCAGGGCCACGCCCGCTGCAGCGCGCTGGCGCCGGAATTGTTTCAACTCGATGAATTCGGCAATGCGCGAGAGCGCCTCGGCACCTGCTCCGAACCTGATCAGATCGACAAGGCCTACGTCGCCCGCGCCAATTGTCCGGAGGAAGCCATCATCATCACCGAGGGTTAGCCGAACTCGGCCCGATCCATCATTCGCGAAGCGCGCACGCGCATGCCAAAAGTGATGGACCGGGCAGCCAATCCAGCCTTGTCCTTTGCCGGGAACACAGGCAGAACCTCTCTTGAGCAAACCCATCCGGAGCTTGAGAACCGTGGCTGAACACCGGCCTGCCGCCTCGATCGCGGCCGTCGAAAGCGGCCTTGCCGC
This sequence comes from Bradyrhizobium sp., assembly GCF_016219575.1. Classification (GTDB taxonomy): domain Bacteria; phylum Pseudomonadota; class Alphaproteobacteria; order Rhizobiales; family Xanthobacteraceae; genus Bradyrhizobium. The sequence goes on from NZ_JACRMG010000013.1 coordinate 210,720, forward strand.
GCAGGGCTATATCGCGAGCCGGCAGATCGCGACCGCGGTCTATCTGGCGCAGCAGATCGAAAAGCCGATCCTGGTCGAAGGGCCGGCGGGCGTCGGCAAGACCGAGCTTGCCAAGGCGATCGCGCATTGGCGCGGGCAGAAGCTGATCCGGCTGCAATGCTACGAGGGCCTCGACGAGGCCAAGGCGCTGTATGAGTGGAAATACGCCAAGCAGCTGCTCTATACGCAAATCCTGAAGGACAAACTCGGCGAAGTGCTTGGAGGAGCCGAGACGCTGCATGAGGCGCTCGCCCAGCTGCACGATTTCGGCGACGTGTTCTTCTCCAAGGAATTCGTCGAGCCGCGGCCGCTGCTGCAGGCGCTGGAACAGCCGGCCGGCTGCGTGCTGCTGATCGACGAGATCGACAAGTCGGATGCCGAGTTCGAATCGCTGCTGCTCGAAATCGTCAGCGATTTCCAGGTCACCATTCCCGAGCTCGGCACGGTGTCGGCGGTGGCCCCTCCCACCGTGATCCTCACCTCCAACAGCGAGCGCGACCTCGGCGACGCCCTGAAGCGGCGCTGCCTGCACCTGCATATCGGCTTCCCCGAGCAGCGGCTGGAGGAGCGCATCGTCGAGAGCCGCGTGCCCGGCATCTCGCAGACGCTGCGCCGGCAGATGGTGGCCTTCATCCACGAACTCCGCACGCTGGATTTGAAGAAGCTGCCCTCGGTGAGCGAGACCATCGACTGGGCGCGCGTGCTGGTGCTGTTGCAGGCCGCCGAGCTCGACCACGAGATCGTCAAGGACACGCTCAACGTGCTCCTGAAATACGAGACCGACATCGAGGCCGCGCTGCCGCAGGTCTCGACCTTCGTTGCCAAGGCGGCGCGGCAGAACGTGTTCGGCTAGCGGGATGGCTCATGCTTGAACCAATCATGTGCTCCAGTTCACCTCTCCCCGCTCTTTCGCGGGGAGAGGTCGGATCGTATCGAAGATGCGATCCGGGTGAGGGGCCGGGCAGGACGTCTCCGCTGGGACGATCCTTCCGACGTGAGTTTTGGGGTCCCGGATTCGGTGAGTGTAGTTGTGCGGCGAGCTCCTCGGCTTGCCCCTCACCCGCCGCCTTCGCTGCGCTTCGGCGTCGACCTCTCCCCGCAAGAGAGCGGGGAGAGGTGGCCCCTCGCACCAGCGCACCATGAGAGAGAACCTGCATCGCTTCTTTCGGGCGGCGCGGGGAGCCGGGGTCCGGGTCTCGCCCGCCGAAAGCATCGATGCGATGCGCGCGGTCTCCAAGATCGGCTTCAACGACCGGCAGATCCTGCGCGACACCTTCCTGGTGACGCTCGCCAAGACGCAGGAAGAGAAGCGCGCGCTCGGCGATTGCTTCGACCTGTTCTTCAGCCAGCCGGAGCCGCCGCCGCCATCGGCGCCGGACAATGACAATGCGGATGAGGACGGCGAAGCCGGCGAGAGCGGCCAGGCCAATGGCGGCGGCGGTGGCGGCGAAGCGCCTGACGGCGCGGATGCTTCCGAGCGGGAAGCATCCCCTACCGCCGGCGGCCAGCCGGGCGAGGGCCTCGGCCCGCTCGCCCAGATGCTGCTGAGACAAGACCGGAACGAAATCCAGGCTGCGATCGCCAGCGCGGCCAACGCCGCCTCGCTCTCCGATATCCGCTACTTCACCCAGCGCGGCATCTTCTCCGGCCGCATCCTCGAGCAGATGGGGATCGGCCGGCTACGTGACGATCTCGACAATCTGACCGCAACCAACCCATCGCAGGCCGAGCGGCTGCAGGCCGCGACCGACGGCCTGCGCGACGCCGTGCGCGAAACGGTGGCGCAGGCGCTGCTGCTCTACGGCCGCGAGGAAGCGGAAAACCTGCGCAACGAGATCCTGCGCAATGCGCCGCTTTCGCGGATCGAGCCGCGGCAGGTCGAGGAGATGCGGGCGCTGATCCGCAGGATCGCGCGCCGGCTGCGCGAGCGCTACTCCAAGCCGCGCAAGCGGCAGCGCCGCGGCCATCTCGACGTGCGCCGCACGCTGCGCCGCAACGCCGCCTGGGGCAGCATCCCTTTCCTCACCGCATGGAAACGCAAGCACCGCGACCGGCCGAAGATCGTCGCGCTGTGCGACGTCTCGGGCTCGGTGGCGCGGGTGTCGGATTTCTTCCTGCTCTTGATCCACAGCCTGCACGAGGTGGTGGACGACGTGCGCTCGTTTGCCTTCTCCGGCCACCTGATCGAGGTCAGCGACATCCTGGAGAAGAAATCGCCGGAAGCGGCGATGGCCGAGATCATGTCCAAGGTCGGCTTCGGCTCCTCGGACTACGGCAGCTCGCTCGCCGATTTCGAGGACGAGTGGATGAACGCGATCACGCCGCAAACCACCGTGATCGTGCTGGGCGACGCCCGCAGCAACAATCTCGATCCGCGCGCCGACATTTTGCGCCGCATCGCCGAACGCTCCAAGCGCGTGGTGTGGCTCAATCCCGAAGGCCGCATGGCCTGGGGCTTTGGCGATTCCGAGATGCCGCGCTATGCGACCTTCTGCAGCGTGGTACGCCAGTGCGCCACCGCCAAGCAGCTGGAGCGCGCGGTGTCCGACATCGTGGCGACCTATCAGTAGGCGGAGGCCGGCGATCCCCTCGCTGGCGGGCTTTGCGATTGCGCCATGGCAATACTACAACTTCTCCAATACGAGGCAATCCATTTCAGGAATCCATAACAAGTCCGGGGAATCACAGCATGAATTCGATCTCGCGAGCGGCAATCGCAATCGGCACGTTTCTTTGTGCGGCGTGTGCAACGGAGGCGGCCTTTGCGCAGTTCCGCGCCCAGTACGGCGTTGACGTACTGGCAAGCTGCACGGAGCCCGCCATCAAGGATATTCCGCTTCACATGGAAGGAACCGGAGTCCTCAAGACCGACCGGTCGGCGGAGGTGACCGTCGATGGCTCGCTGGGGTGGAGCACCTACGGGACCAAGCTCGGCCAGACATCGAAAGCACCGGGTGGGTCTGCCGCGCTCCGCGTCACCGGCAGGAGCAGCCTGCGGGCAATCCGCGATTATCCCAACCACCAAATGATCATCGACATGCATGTGTCGGGCAAGGAATGCGCCATCACAGTCCGGAACGTGCTGAAGCCCGGCAGGCGCGACTACATATTCGTCAGCGGCGGCGGCAGCGCCACTTGCGAAAAGCCCAGGATCGTGAGCTCGGCGTGCCAGGCCTTCTGACCGGGGCTCTCGCCGAGGCGCCGCGGCTGCTCAGCTCGCGAACGCGTTCCCGGCGCTGACCGAGCACGCCACGCCGGAGACCTGCGCCGGTCCGGTTTGCGTGTAGGTCTTGCCGTCCAGCCCCTTGTAGACGATCGGCTTGCCGCTCTCGGCGCCCACGATCGCCCTCGCCGAGCAGCTCGAGAACGAAGGATCGAAGTTGATCGCGATCTGCATCGCGCCGCTGGGAAAGACGATGACGCCGACCATGCTGTTGCCGGCGATGCGCATGTTGGTTTCGCCCGGCCCCTTCTCGAGCCTGTCCTGCATCTTGCCGACACGGCGGTCGGCCCTGGCGAACACGCGTCCCTGGCTGGATATATAGTATGTCCGCGTCACGGCGCGCGGGTTGGCCTGGGTCGATCCGTCGGAGCCGCGCGCCGGGACCGTGATCGAGAAGGAAACCGTGACCGATTTGTTCAGCGCCTGTTGCGGGGCAGCATGAGCCGCCCCAGCGATGAACGCCCCTGCCATCGCCAGCACCGCGAGCTCACGGATATTCCTCTCAGCCATTCTGGTCCTCCCCGCCGTTCGCGGCTAGTCTGTCAGTGCAGGACATCACCGACAATCGTCTGTCCTGCACCGTCAAAGTGGTCACACCCGATTCATCACGGAAGGCATTCGCGAGCCAATGATCAATCTGCCCGCCATGCGCATCAACCGACGCCTTGCGCTGCTTCTGCTGTCCGGATGGGCGTTGACGCTGTCCGCTGCCGGCCCCGCGCATGCCGCCGACCCGGTCTGCCTGTATCAAAGCCGGACCTACAGTGAGGGCGCCTTCATCTGCGTCCAGAGGTCGCTGATGCAATCCTGCACCTCCGACGGCAGCCGGCTGGTCTGGCGGATCGTTGCCGACAAGGATATCGGCGACCGCTGCGTGAGCCCGATTCCCTCGGCCCAGCCGCGCAAACGAATGGTCCACCGCACCCGCATCGCCCGTCAGGTCGTCGCTCCCGCACAACCGGATTCGGCCAAATGCTTCGTCTTCAACGGCAAGCGCTATTGCGAATAGGCACGGACGGGCGATGCAGCACCGGTCGAGCATTCATTCAGCCGCCGAATGCATTGCCCGAGGCGATCGAACAACTGATATTCGAGAATGAGACGGGGCCCGTGGCCTCGCGCATCGTTCCGTCGACACCCTTCCACCTGATCGGGTGGCCGTTGTCGCGTCCGGCCACGATGCTGGCGCTGCAGCTCTGGCCGGAGGGGTCGACGCTGATGGTCATCTGCGCGGCACCGCTGGAGAACTTCATCACCCCGATGATCTTGTCGCCGGCAAAGCGGAGGTTGTTGCCGGCTTCGCCGGGACCGGCCTCCTTGGTCTCGGCCGCATTGCCGTCGCGGCGCGCCACGCGGCCGAAGAGACGGCCAGCGCTGCTGACATAGATCGTCCGCATCGCAATCCGGGAGCCCGACACCGGCGTGCCATCGGCCTTCTTCCCGGGGATGGTCGTGGCGTAAGAGACGGTGATCGATTTGTTGAGAAGCGCAGCCGGAGCGGCCGAGGCCGGCGCGGCGGCGCAGGCAGCAACGAGCAGGCACAGGCTCGTGTTAATCCTTTTCATCGATTCCCCCGGGTATCGGCCGCAGATCGAATTGCGTCAGGTCATTCGCAATAGGTCTTTCCGCTGAAGGTGAAACACTTTCCGCCGCCGCCGCGAGGTGCTGCCGGGGCGGCGCGCGTTGGCGCGGGCGCCTCGCGCGTTGCCGTCTTCGGCTTCGGCGCGGGCTCGGGCCGCTTCTCACAGGCGCCGCTGGAATTGAGGAAATAGCCGGCGCTGCAGCCGATCTGGACGCAACGATCGCCTTCGGCCTTCTGTCCCCTGGCGCAGACCAGCGGACAGACCCGGTCGGTCTTGCTGCGCACGCCGTCCAGCGCATCGAGGCTTGCAAGCTTGATGTCGAACCTGGTCTGGGCGCTCTTGTTGAACAGCTCCAGCGCCTTCCTCGACGAATCGTCCCACTTGCCGTCGGAGCTGCCGGGGTCGCAGCCGACCCGTTTCAGATGGGCCTGCAAGAGGCGGGCGATGTCGGCGGGATCCATCGCCGGTGATGCTGGCGCGGCGGCTGCGACCGGCTCATTCGGCGTCAGCGCCGCGAGCTTCGCATTCTGGTCCTTGCCCTCGCGCTTGGCCTGGTCGACCTGGGCCTGCGCCTCGGCCATCGCCTGGCGCCTTGCTTCCTCGACCTGCTGGCGCGCGGCTTCGGCCTGCTTCTGCGCCTTTTCGAGCTCGCGCCGGGCATCGTCGAGCTGCTTCTTGGCCTGCTCGGCGATCTGCTGGCGCGCCTGGTCGAGCTCCCGCTTGGCCTCCTCCGAAAGCTTCTGTTTGGCTTCCGCGGTCTGGCGCGCGGCCTGCTCCTCGAGCTGCTTGCGGAAATCGACCGCCTTCTGCGCCGCCTGCTCCTCGGCTTGGCGCCTGGCGTCATCGGCCCTGGCGCGGCCCTGCTCCGCCGCCGTCAGCTTGCTCATCTGCACGCGGGCAAGATCGGCCAGGAAGCCGTTGGGATGCTTGACGAGGAAGGAGCCCCACGCCTCCCTGGTCGCGACCTGCGCGGCAAGTTCGTAATCGACGCGCGATTCGGCCTGCGGATCGGCGGGCTTGGCCGCTTGCGGCACCAGCGACATGTTGTTGCCGCCGAGCGATCCGTAGACGAACGGCTCCTGGCGGTTGCCGGTCGACTTCAGCACGTCGTCGCGAACGCGGCCGAACGCGATGCGCAGATCGAGCCCGGGCTCGGTGATGTGCTTCATCAGGGCGATCGCGAACGGGCTGTTCTGGCCGTCGCCGTCGGCCGCCACCGCGCCGGCCTTGGCGGCGTAGGCAATCAACGTGTCCGACATGGTCGGCTCGATCTTGGCAAGTCCGCGTCCGATCGCACGGCTGGCGACGGTGCGCTTCATGGTCCTGGTGAAGGGATTGTCGCGGCAGGCATCGAGGATCACGAGCTTCAGCCGTCTCGCCGGATCGAGCGCCTTCAGCACGCGGTCGAGCGAAATGGTCTCATCCTCGATGTCGAAGTCGCTGACGAGCTTTGCGTCGGCGGGCACCAGGTAGTTGATGCCGTCGACCTCGATGCCGTGACCGGCATAGTACACGACGGAGATGTCGGCATCCCGCGAGGTCTCGGAGAACTCGCGGATGGACCGCCGCAGCTCCGCGACGCCGAGATCGCGCTTGCTGACGACGACGTCGAAGCCGGCCTTGCGGAACAGGGCAGTCATCGCCTCGGCGTCACGCGACGGATTCGGCAGCTGCGGCACCTGCTGATAGGTGGATACGCCGACGACGAGGGCGACCCGCTTTTCCGCCAGCGCCGGTTCTGCGGAAAGGCAGAGCAACAAACCCAAAACGATCAAAAATGCGGATCGCATGGCAAGCCCCGAAAAACGAATGCCCAATCATATCAATGCCGGGAAATGCGGACAATGTGTCTGCAAGACCCTCAGTTAGTTCTTCTGTACACCGACAGGAAGTCGGGCGCCGCCATAGCAACCTCTGCGAGCTGACCCTTCCGAATCCCGGACGAGCCTGCCATAAGCACTAATCCACCAGCCACCGGTTCCATGTCCGCCACGCCCCCATCCGCCCTGTCCCTGCTCAATTCGGTCTTTGGCCTGACAGCCTATCGCGGCGCGCAGGAAGAAATTGTGCGCCACCTCACAGAGGGCGGCAATTGCCTGGTGCTGATGCCGACCGGCGGCGGCAAGTCGCTGTGCTACCAGTTGCCTTCGCTGCTGCGGGAGGGCTGCGGCATCGTGGTCTCGCCGCTGATCGCGCTGATGCGCGACCAGGTGGCGGGGCTGGCCGAGGCCGGCGTCAACGCGGCGGTCTTGAATTCGACCCTGTCGCCGCAGGAAGCCTTTGAGGTCGAGCGGCGGCTGATCGCGGGCGACCTCGACCTGCTCTATGTCGCTCCCGAGCGGCTGTTGATGCCGCGCTGCCTTTCCCTGCTGGAGCAGGCCAGGATCGCGCTGTTTGCGATCGACGAGGCGCATTGCGTGTCGCAATGGGGCCACGACTTCCGCCCGGAATATATCGGGCTCTCCGTGCTCGCCGAGCGCTTTCCCGACGTGCCGCGGATCGCGCTGACGGCCACCGCCGACGAGCTGACGCGCAAGGAGATCGCCGAGCGGCTTTCACTCACGGATGCGCCGTGTTTCGTCGCGAGCTTCGACCGGCCGAACATCCGCTACGAGATCGTCGACAAGCAGAACGCGCTCAACCAGCTGAAGAGCTTCATCGCGGAGCGCCATCCGGGCGAGGCCGGCATCGTCTATTGCCTCTCCCGCGCCAAGGTCGAGGACGTCGCCGGCTCCCTGCGCGACGCCGGCATTGCCGCGCTGCCCTACCACGCCGGCCTCGACGCCGCGACGCGCGCCCGCCACCAGGACCGCTTCATCAACGAGGACGGCATCGTCATCGTCGCCACCATCGCCTTTGGCATGGGCATCGACAAGCCGGACGTGCGCTTCGTCGCCCATCTCGATCTGCCCAAGAGCATCGAGGCCTATTACCAGGAGACCGGGCGCGCCGGCCGCGACGGAAAACCTTCCAGCGCCTGGATGGCCTATGGCCTGTCCGACATCGTGCAGCAGCGCCGCATGATCGACGAATCGACCGGCTCTGACGCCTTCAAGCGGGTCTCGATCGGCAAGCTGGACGCGCTGGTGGGGCTCGCCGAGACTGCGCATTGCCGCCGGCAGCGCCTGCTCGCCTATTTCGGCGAGGAGCTGCATGAAGGAGGTTGCGGCAATTGCGACAATTGCCTGAGCCCGCCGAAGGTGACCGACGGCAAGGTCGTCGCCCAGAAGCTGCTGTCCTGCGTCTATCGCACCGGGCAGCGCTTCGGCGCCATGCACCTGATCGACGTGCTGGTCGGCCGCCTGACCGAGAAGGTCACGCAGTTCGGGCACGACAAGCTTTCCGTGTTCGGCGTCGGCCGCGAGCTCAACGAGAAGCAATGGCGCGCCGCGCTGCGCCAGCTGGTAGCGATGGGCCATCTGCGCGCCGACAGCGAGGCGTTCGGCGCACTGAAGCTGACGGAATCCTCGCGTGGCGTGCTGAAGGGCGAGACCGAGGTGTGGCTGCGCGAGCAGGCGGCCGGCACGCGCAACCGCGCGATCCGCGGCAACTCACGGCGCGGCCAGCTCGCAGCCCAGCCCAACGGCGGCGGCAAGGGCGATCCCGCCCTGCATGCGGCGCTGAAGGCGTGGCGCTCGGAGATCGCGCGCCAGCGCGGCGTGCCGGCCTATGTGGTGCTGCACGATTCCACCATCGACGGCATCGCCGCGACACGTCCGGAGACATTGTCGGCGCTGCGCGGCATCGCCGGGATCGGCGACAAGAAGCTGGAGCACTACGGCGAGGAGCTGATCGCACTGGTGCGCTCGACCGGCGCATAAGCAGCCAGGCCCGCCGCTACGATCCGCCACCCAGGACGTTGCCGGCCTGCACGGAACAGCTCACGCCGCCAACGCTGACGGAACGGATTTCAACCAGCTTCTTGGTGATCGGGCTCATCGAGATGCTGCTCTTTCCGGATTCGAAGCCCGTTCCTGCCGAGGCAGTACAGCCGGCAAAGCCGCCGTCAAACCGGACGACGATGCGCCGGGCACCTCCGCGATTTTCCCTGATGACCGTCATCGACTGGCCGTCGAAGCTGGTGTGGACGTTTCCCTCACCGGCAACCCGGTCCAAGGTCCCGGAGCCGCTTCTGGTGCTGTTGACCTGACGGGTAAATGCACGACCCGCGGTGCTGATGTAAACGCTGAGGCTATGCGTTGCGTTCACGCTCCGCCATTCCGTCTCACCGACATGGCGCTGCGATCGCGTCTCGCTCCAGTTGACCACGACCGACTTTCCCATCAGCTGAGATGGGGGTGCCGCCATGGTCACGCTGGGAAATGCCAGTATCGACATGGCAAATGCGCAATATCCCCGTTTGGTCATGATGTCCTTCTCAACGTGATCGAAGCACGTCCATCGGCAGGCGAACCGGCTTGCGAACCGCCTATGCCGTTGGTTGCGTCAGTTGTTGCCTCCCTCATGTCCCACGCTCTTCAACACTTCGTCCACCGCCGCACCCAACCGGTCGACGATCATGTCGACATCGCCTTCGCTGACGATGAAGGGCGGCGCCAGCACGACGTGGTCGCCGATCCGGCCGTCGACCGTGCCGCCCATGGGATAGCAGGCAAGCCCGCGCGCGAAGGCCTCGGCCTTGATCCTGCCGTTGAGCTTCAACGCGGGATCGAACGGCGTCCGCGTCGCACGGTCGGCGACCAGCTCGACCGCCCAGAACAGGCCGCGGCCCCTGACATCGCCGACATGGCGATGATTGCCGAAGCGTTCGACCAGCCGCCGCTCGAGCAGCGCGCCGCGCGCCTTCACCCGGTCGAGCAGGTTTTCCTCGGCCACGATCTTCTGCACTTCGAGCGCAGCAGCGCAGGCCATGGGGTGACCGAGATAGGTGTGGCCGTGCTGGAACGCGCCGGAGCCGTCGCGGATGGTGTCGACGATCCGCGCGCTCGTCAGCATCGCGCCGATCGGCTGGTAGCCGCCGCCGAGACCCTTGGCGATGGCCTGGATGTCGGGCGAAACACCCTCCTGCTCCCAGGCGTGCAACGTGCCGGTACGGCCCATGCCGCACATCACCTCGTCGAAGATCAGAAGCGCGCCGTGGCGGTTGCAGATCTCGCGCACCGCGCGGAAATAACCTTCCGGCGCGGTTGCGCATCCGGCGGTGGCGCCGACCACGGGCTCGGCGATGAAGGCCGCCACCGTGTCGGGACCGAGGCGCTGGAATTCGGCTTCCAACTCCGCCGCGAGCCTTGCGGTGAAACCGGCCTCCGATTCGTCGTCGCGCTTCTCGTGATAGGCAAAGGCCGGGCTCACATGGCTGAACGCGCCGGACAACAGCGGCGCATAGGGCTCGCGGCGCCAGGCATTGCCGCCGGCCGACAGCGCGCCGAGCGTATTGCCGTGGTAGCTCTGACGGCGGGCGATGAAGCGGGTCCGCTGCGGTTGCCCGCACTCGATGAAATATTGCCGCGCGATCTTGATGCTTGCTTCGACCGCCTCCGATCCGCCGCTGACGTAATAGACGTATGCCAGCCCACCCGGCTCGTGGCCGACCAGCCGTTCGGCCAGCTCCTCGGCGGGCTCGGAGGTGAAAAAGCCGGTATGGGCATAGGCGAGCTTGTCGGCCTGCCGCTTCATCGCCTCGATCACGCGCGGATTCTGATGTCCGAGACAGGAAACGGCCGCGCCGCCGGAGGCGTCCAGCACGCGATGACCGCTCTCGGTCACCAGCCAGACGCCCTCGCCGCTCACTGCCTTCGGCGGCGTTGCGCGAAGATTCCGGTGCATCACACGGCTGGCGGGGGTGCTCATTGACGGTCAACCCTTCTCGGTTACTTGTCGGGACGGTGTCGGCAGGGCGCGCCGCGGCTTCCAACCGCGGCATCGAGGCGCCGCCCACGTTAGGAACAAAACCGGTAAATTTGCAACCAATCGGCTAAGCGCGGTTTTACGGCTTTGCGGCATCCTGCCGGATCGAACGCTCCCCGGAGCGGCCTCAGATGGGCGAAGACCATGGCAGTGTTAGACCCGAAAGTCAGGGTACAGCGCGAACCGCGGCGGCAGCTGCGCAACCGCGTCACCTGGATCAGCTTCGGTGAGGGCGACAAGCGGCGCGAATGCACCGTGCTCGATGTCTCGCCGGGCGGCGCCAAGATCGTCACCGATGTCGCAATCGACGTCCGCGACCGCTTCGGGCTGACGCTGTTGCCCGAGCACCCCGGCCGCTATGAATGCGAAGTGGTGTGGCGCCGCGGCAAGACCTACGGCGTGAAATTCGTGCAGTAGAATTGTGCGAGAACCTCTCCCCGCTCTTTGCGGGGAGAGGTCGACGCCGAAGGCGGCGGGTGTGGGGGGCGAGCCTAAACGCTTGCCCAGCAACCGCACTCACCGAATCCATGCTTCGAGGACTCGAGTCCGGCGGACCGTCATTGCGGAGATGATGTGCCCGGCCCCTCACCCGCCGCGCAAGAGCGCGGCGACCTCTCCCCGCAAAAGAGCGGGGAGAGGTAAATTGCCCGCCTCACATGCTGCGCGTCGATGCGTCGACCCGGGTGGTGACCGGGACCGCCTCCATCGCCGCGCGAATTTCCTTTGCGGTCCGCAGCGCGCGGCGGATGAACGGATCTTCGGAATCGCGGTTGAGCGTGAGCAATCCGGAGCAGTGCTCGCAATTGACCTGATAGCCGTCGCGCACGCGCTGGGCGCGGTCGCGGAACATCCTGGTGCATTTCGGGCACCTGATTCTCACCCTGTCATCGATCACTACATTGGCCTCCATCCATGAGGCCGCCACCATGGCAAGGGCCGGCTTGCGACGACGCTAAGCCGGCACGTCGCATTTGAGCGAAGCAAATCGCTTCAATTTGACTTCAGCTTCACGTAGCGGCCGGGCGCCGGCTCGATGACGCGATAATCCGCGTTGCCCGCCTGCGCGGGGGCTGCGACCGTGCCGGTGGAATGTCGCTTCAGCCAGCCGTCCCAATCGCCCCACCAGCTACCCGGATGCTCCTCCGCCTTGCCGAGCCAGGCGTCCGCATCGCCGCTGACGTCGTCGTTGATCCAGTGGCTGCGCCGGCTCTTGGCCGGCGGATTGATGACGCCAGCGACATGGCCGCTGGCCGCCAGCACGAAACGCGGCTCCTTGCCCATCAAGTCCTTGGTGAGATAGGCGCTCTTCCACGGCACGATGTGATCCTCGCGCGAGGCGAGCAGATAGAGCGGCACCTTGACCTTCGACAGATCGATGTCCTCGCCGCATTGCGTGGTCCGGCCCGGTTCCCTGATCTTGTTCTCGAGATAGGTGTTGCGGGTGTACCAGCAATACATCGGGCCCGGCAGGCTGACGCTGTCCGAATCCCAATACAGGAGATCGAACGCATCGGGCGTCGCGCCCTTCAGGTAGCTGTCGACGACGTAACGCCAGATCAGGTCGTTGGCGCGCAGCGTGCCGAAGGTGAAGGCCAGTTCCTTGCCCGGCAGGATGCCGCCATTGCCGATCGTGGCTTCCCGCAGCACGACGTGACCCTGATCGATCAGGAGCCCGATATCTCCGGTATCCCTGAAATCGACCATGGTGGTCAGCAAGGTGATGGTCGAGAGCTTGTCCTGGCCGCGTGCGGCCAGCACGCCGGCCGCGCAGCTCAGGATCGTGCCGCCGACGCAAAAGCCGAGCGCGTGCACTTGGTCGACGCCCGCGATCTCGCGCGCGACGTCGATCGCCTTCAGCGGGCCGAGGGTGAGATAGTCGTTCCACGTCAGGTGGCCGGTCTCGGGCACCGCGCTGCGCCAGGAAATCAGGAAGACACGATGGCCCTGCGCGACGGCGTATTCGACGAAGGAGTTTCCCTTGCCGAGATCGAGCAGGTAATACTTGTTGATGCAGGGCGGCACGATCACCAGCGGCGTCTTCTCCACTTCCGCCGTCACCGGCGTGTACTCGATCAGCTGGATCAGCTCGTTCTCGTAGATGACCGAACCCGGCGTGTTGGCGAGATTGCCGCCGACCTCGAACTTGGACTCGTCGACGCGGGTGATGCGTCCCTTCTGGATGTCCTCGATCAGATTGTTCATGCCGGCGGCGAGGCTTGCCGAGCGGGTCTGGATAGCGGTGCGGATCACTTCCGGATTGGTCGCGGCAAAATTCGACGGGCTCATCGCGTCGATGAACTGGCGCGCGTAGAATTTCAGCTGCAGCCTGGTCTTGTCGTCGACCTGGGCCTGCTCGACGAATTCGGTGAGTTGCTTGGAGCCGAGCAGATAGGACTGCTTGAGCAGATCGTAATAGGGCGTCTGCGCCCAGGCATTGTCCTTGAAGCGGCGGTCGCCCTTGCCCGGCTCGATGTTGGATTCGACGCCGAGCGCCTTGACGAGGGTGGTGTTCCAGAACTTCCAGAACTGCAGGATGGCGTCGCGCTGCAGATTGGCCGCGGCGACGAACGGCGAGGTCTCGCGCTCGGCCTGCTTGTCGCCAAGACCCATGGCCGCCGCCATGGCATCGTCGAACTGCTTGAACGATTGCTGGCCGGCCTGCATCAGGCTTTCGAGATAGGCAGACGGGTCGTGTGGCGACCGTGGGCTGTCCATGAAATGGCTCCGGCAATCAACTCAACTGATTGATGCCAGTGTCGCTTCCTGGACCGGAGATGCAAGGGGTGACTGCTGCTTTGGTTGACGCAGCCATGTCGCGATGCAGCAAGGAACCGGCGCCGGTACGACTGTCCGGAATTGCCTGCCTCTCCATTGGTGCAGCTGCGCCGACCAATTGGATGAGATGCGCTTCAACGTGCAGTCGCCTCGACGGCGACCTCGTGGCTGCGGGCGGCCTTGTCTTCCCATGGCCTGCGATAGACGAAGATGACCCTTGCGGTGCCCGCACTTGCCGCTTCGATGCTCCAGCGATGGATGCCGGGGGCACCAAGCAGCCGCTTGCCACCTTCACGCTCCGAAAATCCGCGATCGCCGATGCGCAGGATCGGCAAGTTGGAGCTTGCCTTGGCATCGACTTCCCAGCGGTAGCCGGTCGATGGATTCTCCTCGAGTTCGACGCTCGCGGATTGGCCAACCGCGAGCCTGAATGTCTGCTCGGCAGCTCCCGCTCCGGTGCCAACCGCCATTATCATTACAATGGCCAATGAATATCTGAGCTGCGCACGCATCGACGTTTCTTGTCCGGACCTGGCTTGGCTGATTGACCCTGATCATATCGGGATCGCGATGCGAAGAACAGCAAACCCGGTCGCTAACCTGCCTCACGTCTCCAGCTGCTGGATCGTCATGTTGGCGTGGCGGATGCGGACGCTGAGTTCGCGCCCCAATGCCTGCAGCAGCTTGATGGCGATATCCGGATGCTGCCGGCACAGCTCGGCGAAGGATGCTTCGCTCAGGCCGAAGCCCTCGATGTCCTCGTCGGCAGTGATGGTGGCGGAGCGCGGGCCGCGGTCGAGCAGCGCGAGTTCGCCGAACACGGCACCGGCTGCGAAGGTCACGAGGCGGATGTCGCCGTCGTCGTGGCGGATGTGGACGCTGGCGCGGCCGCGCGTGACCAAATAGAGCGCCGAGCCGGGGTCGCCGCTGCGGAAGATCACCTGCCCCGCCGGCCAGGCTACCGGCTCGAGCCAGTCGCACAGACGCGCGACCTGCTCGGCCGAGAGGCCGGCGAACAGCGGCAGGCGCTCGAGCGGCAGGGCCTGCGACGGCGGGGTTCCGGCCTGCTTCAGGAGATCGTCCTCGGCCCATTCGATGGCGCGGTCGATATCGGGGAAGAAGCGTTCGCCCTTGAACGCGTCGGCGAGCCTTGCTGCGGTCTCGGTGCGGCCGGACAGCACCAGCGCGAGAGGAACGCCGCGGATATGCAGCGCCGCATCGATCTCGCCGAGGATGCGGGCGCCAGTCGAATCGATCTCGGTGATCCGCCGCAATTCCAGCAGCAGGGCGCGCGTGCCCTGCGCCGTCTCGCGGTCGACGATCTGCGCCAGCCGCTCGGCGCTGCCGAAGAACAGCGCGCCCTGCAGCTCGATCACCAGCACGGAGGCGCCGTCGCGATGCAGCACCTCGAGCTCGGCGGGATCGCGATAGCGCCGCGAGCGCACGGTGTCGCAACGATAGAGCCTGCGGATGTTGGAGCGGCTCATCCGCACCACGAACAGCAGCACCGCGAGCCCGATGCCGATGAACACCGCCAGCACCACATTGATGGTGATCGACAGCACCGAGACGAACAGCGAGACGCCGAGATCGAGCGCGATGACGCCGCGCTGCGGCGTGCCCGGCGCAAACAGCCGCATCGCCAGCTGCCGGGTCCAGGGCTCGATGTGCTGAATCGCGACCACCATGATGGCCGCCGACAGCACCGCGCGCGGAAGAAACGCCAGCAGCGGAAACAGCGCGGTCGCAGCCACCAGCAGCACCGCTGCATTGATCAGCACCGACACGAACGATGTTGCACCGAAGGCGCGGTTGACCAGACTGGGCCCGATATTGATGCCGTTGGTGATGCCGCCGAAGCCCGCTGATATCGCGTTGGCGACGCCGAGCCGGACCAGCAGGCGGTCGTCGCCGGTCGAGATCTGGCCCGGCACGCTGGTCAGCTTGGCGCACAAGAGCGCGTCGATGGAGGCGATAATGGCAAGCGCCAGCGCGCCCAGAAAGATCACGGAAGCCGAATTCTCCAGCGGCTGCGCCATGGCGAGGGGCGAGAAATCGACCAGAACCGCGCGCATGGCCGCGCTCGCCGTGAGCTGGCCGATCACCGGACCGAGCCTGTCGCCCAGGCCGAGCGCGATCAGCGCGTAATAGGCCAGCGTGCCGCAGCCGAGCCCGACCAGCAGCGGCGGAATCTTCGCGGTGACGCGCCGCGCGTGCCACATCGCCAGACAAGTGATTGCCGCGACCAGCGCGCTGAGCGGCTTTGCGGCGCCGATCTCGGAGAAGACGCGCGTGAAGCGAACATTGTGATCGAAGCCGAGGACATTGCCGAACTGCACCAGCAACAGCAGCACCGCCGCCATGTTCTGGAATCCCGCCATCACCGGCTGCGGCGCGAACTTGATCAGCGTGCCGAGACGCAGGATACCGAACAGGGCCTGCAGCAGACCGCCGAGCAGGACGATGGCGAAGAACACCAGCAGCGTCGCGGAGACATCAGGTGCGCCGGGATCGCGATGCAGCAGCGAATAGAGCAGGAGGCCAAGGAAGAAGGTCGTGGTGATGCGCGGCGCATAGACGCGGGTCGAGCGATCGCCGAGCACGACGCAGGCGACGCCGGCGATCACCGCCGAGATCAATCCGGCCATCGCGCCATAGGCGAAATACTCGTCGCCCAGCGAGACGAAGGCGAACATGCCGAACGCCATCGCCAGCGGAATGGCTGTCGTGGAGGAGACAAGTCCGGCAATGATCTCGCTGCTGCGCAGCTTGGCTACTCCGGTTTGGGCCTGTCCCGCTCGGCGCTGGCGGCGGAGACGCGAGGTCCGGCCCGGGAAGGCGTTCGCCCGGCAATCAATCCGGTTCGCCGGAACAGGGCAAGCGCCTTGCCTGGATTCGCACAATCCGCAGGCATCCCGCGGTTGCATCGCGCCGGCCAAATCTGGCGCGCTCCTTGCAGTGCACACTGGACCGCACAACGGAGTGCAACGATGCAACCTGACCTATTGATTGTTTGGGCCGCTATTCTGGGAGGATTGACCTTCCTCGCCATGGCCACCGACTAGGCCGGGCATCGACGCCGCAGCAAACGGCCCAATTGCCGGGCAGAGCGGCCTCGCAAGCGAGCACCCAGGCGCCAGGCAAGCCTGCAGATTTGCATGCAATCCACCCCTCGGGCCGGCAGCAGCAACTTCACTGGCCGTCCGACACCGGCGAAACACCGCCCTGCTCCAGACACTGGATGATGTAGGCAGCGGTGTCGCGCGGCAGGATCTGCGCTTCGGCTGCCTTGATGCGGCAGGCTTTCAGCGCACGCAGTCGCGCACGGCGCCTGACCGACTCCAACGGCTCGCGCGTGATCTTCTGCATGGTCGCCGGCTGGCCGTCGGCCTGGAATTGCAGCTCGTAGGTCTGGCCGGCCTTGTCGGTCGCGACGCAAGAGATGGACTTGATCTGCTTGCTTTCGATGTCGCCGACCTGCTTGCAGGTGCCGCTGGCCGGCTCGACCCGCGGCACGCGCACGCCGCCCGCGAGCGGCCGCTCCTTTGAATTGAGCAGCACCTGGTCGACGGTCAGCTCGTAGAAATCGTTGCTGTCGCGGCGCGCCTTGTCGCCGGAGAAGGAGACGATTCGGCCCTTGTCGGCGGGGTCGTCGACGGCAATGGTGAAATAGGCGCGCCCGCTCTCGCCGTGGAAATACTTGACGGCACGGCACGGCAGATTCTGTCCGGCGACACGGAACGTCGTGCACTTGCCCGAGAAGCCGACGATCAGGTCGATGTCGTAATTCTCATCGTCCTTGGCGACCGCCACGACCGGCCTCGCCTGCACCGGCCGCTCGAAAGCAGGCAGCATGAGCGGGCCGGCTGGCGCCGATCCAACCAGAGACAAGACCGCAAGGGGAGCGACGGCGGCGGTGAAGGCGAACCGGTAAAGGCGCATCGCTTATCCGTAAGGTTCGGCGCCAGACCTGTCCAGCGCAGGCGCGATGCGGCCCGCCGTCACCGCTTTCCTTCGATCGCAATCTCCACCAGATATGGCCGATTTGCGGCGACGGCCTTCGCCAGCGCCGGCGCGATGTCATCCGCCTTCTCGACCCTGACGGCTTCGACGCCCATGCCGGCGGCCAGATGCACGAAATCGAGCGCAGGACCGGCGAGATCCATCTGCTGATAGGGATGCTGCGTGCCGGGCTGGAAGTTCTGCCGCCAGACGTCGACATTGTGCTTGAGGATGCGGTACTCGCGATTGGCCAGCACTACGAACACGATCGCGAGCTTGTGGTGGGCCGCCGTCCATAGCGCCTGAATGCTGTACATCGCCGAACCGTCACCGGAGACGGCGACCACCGGCCGATCCGGCATCGCGACCTTGACGCCGATCGCGCCGGCCAGGCCCTGCCCGATGCCGCCGCCGCGTCCGCCGAAATAATCGCCGAAGCCGCGATAGTCGAAGGCGCGGGCGAGATCGAGGCTAGCGGTGATGCTTTCGTCGACGATGACGACGTCGTCGGGCAGCCCGCGCCGCAATTCGGCCGTCACGCGCGGCATCGAAGGCGGCTCGCGATTCCAGGCTTTCTCCAGCCGCGCCTTGTAGGCTTCCTTCTCCCGCGCGCGCGTTTCGGCGAGCGTCCCGTTGCGGCGCTGCGCGGCCGCCTTGAATTCCGCCGAAGCACCGGCACGCACCGCAGCGGTCAGCGCGGCAAGGCTCGCGGCGAGCTCGCCGACGAGGCCCGCATCGAGGCGGTGATTCAAGGCAAGGCGCTCGGGCGACACCTCCACCTGGATCAAGGCCGCGCCGCGGGGAATGTGTCCGCCTTCCGTAAACCAGATGTCCTCGAAGAACGGCCCGCCCAACAGCAAGACGAGGTCGGCACCTTCGAACGCCTTACGGACCTGCGCCGCATCGCCCGGCAGCGATGCGCGATAGTTCGGGTGGCCGGTCGGAAACGATGCGTGGTGACGCAGTCCCTCGAACCAGACCGGGGCGCCGATCGCTTCGACCAGCGCCACCAGCGCATCGGTAGCCCCCGACCGCGCCACGTCGTCGCCGGTGACGACCACGGGGCTTTGCGATTTCAAGAGCGCCGAAGCGAGCTCCGCAACGCCTTTGGGATCGGGAGCGGCCGCGCGCCATAGCCGGTCCGGCACCGCGGCCTCGACCGATGTCTCCTGCTCCAACACGTTGATCGGCAGCGACACGAACACCGGACCCTGCGGGGCGTCGGTGGCGACCTTGAAGGCGCGGCGCAGGATCGGGGCGATCTCGTCGGCCCGCTCGATCTGCACGCTCCATTTGGTGACGGGCGCCGCCATCGCGACGAGATCGTGGCCGAGCACCGGACCGTTGAGCCGCAGGCGGGTATCCTGCTGGCCGGCGGTGACCACGACCGGCGAGTTCGCCTTGAACGCGCCGTAGATCGAGCCGATGGCATTGCCGAGCCCCGGCGCAACATGGACATTGGCGACGGTGGGACGGCCGCTCGCCTGCGCATAGAAACTGGCGGCGCTGACCGCGACGCCCTCATGCAGGGCCATCACATATTCGAGCTGCGGATAGGCCGGCAGGCTGTCGAGCAGCGGCGTCTCCGTGGTGCCGGGATTGCCGAAAATATGGCGCACGCCGTGCGACACGAAGGATTCCATCAGCACCCGGCGACCGCGCATTCCCGTTCTCTCCCAACAAGACTTGTTTTGCCGCAACGATAGCACGGCGGTTTCACCGACCCTAGGCACGCGCCGTGACGGCGCCCTGCCGGGATTGCACTGGACAGCGACAGCGATTTGAGCTTCGCCGCTCGCCAAGCCGCAATCTTGTTGTGTACGATCCTCGCCGGATGAATCGAGGTTCGGATCCCCGCCATGACGAAGATGCGGCAGACCATCGCAGTGACCATCGCAGCCTTGGCCATCGGCGTTCTGCTCGCCGTATCGGGCGGTATCGGGCCCGGCTCCTCCGCCGCCGCGCAGACAGCGCCCGCCAAGCCGCAAGCGGATGTGACCGCGGCCTACAGCAACGCGCTCGCCCAGTTCAAGGCGATCCTGGCCGAGCGGCGGCGGCAGATCGATTCGAGGCAGCCGCTGCCGAACCTGCCGGGGCAGGCGCTTTATCTGGCGCGGAATCTCATGATGAGCACCTACAAGGATCTCACCGACGCGCAGCCGTCGCGAATCGGGCGGCCCAACAAGTACGGCATCCCGCCGCAATATTTCGACGCCGACAGCGAACCGCTGATCGACGAGTACCGCAAGCTGTTCGACGTCATGCAGGCTGCGCCCGCCAATGCGCAGAATTCGGCGACGCCGTTCAAGGACGTCGTCGATCTCGGGCGGGCGATCGCGCGCGCCAAGGGCCTCGATGCGGCCAACGCGGAAACCGCGGGCCGCATCAGCCTGGCGCTGTTCTTCGCCGAGACCAACGGCAACCAGAACATCGGCAACGCGCGCTCCAACAAGTACAAGGGCAGCTTCCAGACCGGCGTGTCGGAGGATGCGAACGGCCGGCGGAAATGGGCCGACATCAAGCCTGCCATCGCCGCCTTCGATCCGGAACTGATCGCGCGCGACAGCAAGGAGGAGGCGCGGCTCGGCAATCTCGACCCGCGCTACAACCACTGGACCAATGTGCGCAACGGCCTGATGAACGCCCACGCCGAGCTGTTCGCGCAGATCCCGGCCATCGCGAAGACGCTGCCGAACCCGATCGACCAGATGAAATTCTTCGAGCTGATCCAGATCGTGCCAAGCCCGACGAAATCCGCGCTCCGGTCGGGCAATCTGCTCGGCTACCGCGTGTCCGATCCGAAGATCATGGGCTATCTGCGCAACAACAGCATGTTCGCCTACGGCCAGTCCGACCGTGCGCGAACCTCGGCGAACTACCGCGAGATCATGGATGCGATGTGGCTGTTCAACGAGAAGTTCGAGCGCGCGCTGGCCGAATACGACAAGGTCAAGCCGCGCTGAGCATCACGCACCGGCCTGCCCGCGCAAACGCATCTCGTGGCTCGGCTTGATGTCCTCCGAGCGGCCGTACATCGAGACCGCGACGAGCAGGATCACGGTGAGGAATCCGAACAGCGAGCGATAGGCGATTTCGGTGCGGGCGCCGCTCGCCAGCGGCTCGAAGGCGCCGATGATGATTCCGGAAAGCGTCTGCATGACGGCGACCCCGAGCATCACCGAGGTGTTCATGGTCGCAATGCCGCGTCCGATCAGGCGATCCGGAAAGATGCCCCGGCCGTGGGTCATCACCATGGTGCTGGAAGCGCTGAAGAACCCCATCGCGACGATGGCGCCGACGGGAAGCCAGACTGGCGGCGCGGCGGGAATCGCCAGCACGGCGAGCAGGCCGACGATCACCAGCGTGCCGGCGATGGCGATCCACTTGCGGGTATCGAAGACGCGATCGAGCGGGCCGAATGCCAGCATGCCGAGTTGATAGGCGACGACGGCGGCGAGCAGGACGTTGCCGGCCGCGATCGGGCTCAAGCCATGCACCTCGCGCAAGTAAGCGCCGCCCCACAGGCCCTGCACGGTGAAGGTGCAGGCATAGTTGAAGAAGTTGAGCGCGAGGATCGGCCTGAGCCTGGGATTGCGCAGCACCTCGAGCAGGCCCTGCAGCATCTCGCCTGCCTGCTCCGGCTTGCGGTCGAGGAAAGGATGGCCCTCCGGCGCGTCGCGCACCACGATCCAGACCGCGACGGCCGCGATAGCGGTAAAGAGAACGGCCGCGCCGAACACGGCGCGCCAGCCCGATATTTCCGAGGCCCAGGCCAGCGGCGTGGTGGCAATGAGATTGCCGAGCAGGCCGACCGAAAGGACGATGGCGGTGAGCGTGGAGAAGCGATCCGGCGGGAACCAGCGGGTGATCACCACCATGCTGCCGATCAGCATGACACCGAAGCCGGCCCCGAGCAGCACGCGCCCGGTGAGCAGGATCGGCCAGGTCGGCGCTATCGTGAAGATGATGCCGCCGATCGTTGCGAGCACCAGCATGCCGACAACGGTGCGCCGCGGACCGAAATGGTCGAAGAAGAAGCCGCAGGGAATCTGCATGGCGGCGAAGCCGAAGAAGAACGCGCCCGTCAGCGCCCCCAGCGCGCCGGG
Organism: Bradyrhizobium sp.; assembly: GCF_016219575.1. GTDB lineage: Bacteria > Pseudomonadota > Alphaproteobacteria > Rhizobiales > Xanthobacteraceae > Bradyrhizobium. The sequence continues at coordinate 232,316 of NZ_JACRMG010000013.1, forward strand.
CCCGACGGACAGATCGCGCATCAGGTCGAGCCCGATCGTGACATTGGAGGCGCGGAAGAAATGACTGGCCATATACGCCGTCGCCAGCGTCGCGACGATGACGAGGCCCCGGCGGTAGACGGAAGGGCGCCGCTCGGAGGGCTGCATTGCTGGGGTTTCGTCCCGTGGTTTGTTGTTGCTTGGCCGTTAATGTGGCGGAGCCTATGCGCAGCGGGTGTGCAGTTCAAGGCTGCACGCGAATGGCAGCTCCGCGGGAACTGGCGCCGCAAGGCGGATGAACTATATTGGTTTGCGACGTCACGCTCAGCCCCCGCCCCGCATTGAGAAAACTGTCGGTCATCTTTCTGCTGCTTGTCCTCGTGCCGATCGGCTGGTCGGCGGCGCGCTATCTTTTCGTCGATCCGGACAGAGGCACCTGGCAGACCGCGGATCGTTCGAGCGCGGGGCTATTGCCGCCGGCCGCGCAAAAACCGGAAGCGCTGATCCGGGTCTATGCGGCCCGCACCCTGCGCTGGCGCGGCATTTTCGCCGTGCATAGCTGGATCGTCGTCAAGGAACGCGGCGCGGCAACCTACAGCCGCTACGATTACACGGCGTGGGGCGAACCGATCCGCAGCAACGGGTTTGCGGCCGACGGGCGCTGGTTCGGCGCAATGCCCGAGACCATCGTCGCGGTGGACGGCGAGGAAGCCGCGCGGCTGATCCCGAAAATCCGCGCTGTCATCCAGAACTACAGGTTTCGCAGCCATGGCGACTACAGTGCGTGGCCGGGACCCAATTCCAACACCTTCGTGCGCGCCGTGCTCGATGCGGTGCCGGAACTGAAAGCGGTTCTTCCGCCGACCGCGATCGGCAAGGATTATCCCTACGACGGCTGGTTCGGCACGACGGCTTCGCGCACCGGCCTGTTCGTTTCCCTCGCCGGCTATCTCGGCGTCACCATCGCCTGGGTCGAGGGCTTCGAGCTCAATTTCCTCGGCGCCGTCATCGGATTGGACATTCGCCGTCCGGCCATCAAGCTGCCGGGGATCGGACGGCTCGGGCTGATGGCGAGCCTCGAGCCCTGGAATTCTCCGCACGGCGCCGCCTTCCGTAAAGAATTCGTTTAGCTCTGGGTTCGATCATGATCGGCCGACGAAGGTCATGCTCATGCAAATCCAGCCGAACGTTCCGGGCGCGGAAGAGCCGATTGGCAGTGCCCCGCCTGTCAGCGTGGATGCTGCGGATCACCTCGAGCCCATGCGGGAAGAAGCCTTGCTGCTGCTGCGGCCACACCGCGAACGGGCCGTGACGGCCTGCATGGTCGCGGGCGCCCTTTTGGCCGGTATTGCCCTCGGATGGGCCGGCTGCCTCGGGTGGAACAGCTCCGTCGTCATCGCAGCCGCACCAACACCGAAAGCCGCGGCGCAACGGCATGCCGAAGCAAGACCGGCCGGCAAGCCCGAGAGCATCCGCAAGCAGGCGCCCTCGGTCACCGCCAGCATCAACGCGTCCAGACCGGCGGGCTACGCGATGCGCACGGAACCTGACGGCCCGAAGTCGGCCGCGGCCATGCTGCCCGCGACGCCCGCGGAGCCCCGCCCGCAACTGATGCCGGCTCCGGAAACCAGGCCGGCGACGATCGAGGGCTGGACCGTGCTCGATGTCCGGGGCCAGACGGCGACGCTGCAGGGCCCCGATGGCGTCCGCACGGTCAGCCTTGGCGAGACCGTGCCGGGTATCGGCCGCATCGATTCCATCGTCCGCTGGGGCAACCGCTGGATCGTCGCCACGGCCAGTGGACTGATCGCCACGCCCTGAACTCACGCAGGGCGCGGCGAACGGCCATTCTCTAGTCCAGCTTCACGTTGGCTTGGGTGACGACCTTGCGCCAGCGCTCGACTTCCGAAGACACCATCTTGGCAAACGCAGGCCCCGTCACGTCGGGGACATCGGATCCGTTGCGCTCCCATGCTTCCTTGATCGACGGTGTCTGCATGGCCGTGCGCATCTCCTTGATCATCCGTTCGATGACGGCAGGCGGCGTACCCTTCGGGGCGAACAGGCCGTACCAGGTCGATACTTCATAGCCGGGCAGCCCCGCTTCCGCGGCCGTCGGCAGGTCGGGGAATGCCGACACCCGCTTCGGCGCCGCGACCGCAAGCGCGCGCAACTGTCCGGCCCGCACCGGTCCGGCCGACGTGCCGAGCCCGTCGAACACGACAGGCACGTGACCGGCGATGAGGTCCTGCATCGCAGGCCCGGCGCCGCGATAGGGCACATGCTGTATGTCGGTCTTGGTGAGGATCTTGAACAGCTCGCCGGCGAGATGATGCGTGGTGCCGGCGCCGGCCGAGCCATAGTGCAGCTTGCCGGGATTAGCCTTCAGATAGTCGATGAATTCCTTCAGCGTCTTGGCCGCTACCTTGTCGGGATTGACGACCACGACCTGCGGCGGCCAGGCGATCAGCGCCACGGCGACAAAATCCTTCTCGAAGTCGTAGTCGAGCTTGGGATAGAGCGACGCGGCGATGGCGTGATGCGCCGCGCCGACGAAGAAGGTGTAGCCGTCGGGCGCGGCCTTGGCCGCAGCGGATGCGCCCACCGTGCCGCCGGCGCCGGCGCGGTTCTCGATCAGCACGCGCTTGCCGAGCTGGGTGTCGAGCTGCGCGGCAAGCGGCCGGGCAAAGGCATCGGTGCCGCCGCCGGCCGCGAACGGCACGACGAAGGTGATCTGCTTCTCCGGCCAGGTCTGGGCCTGGAGCGGACTGCAGGAAAGGCTGGCCAGAAGTGCCAATGCGGTAACCAGAACAATCTTCTTCATGCCATCCCCTCTCGTGACGCACGTATTCGTGCGCAGGTCTGTTTCATAGCCTGCGGCACGATTTGATGAAAGCATAGCATGATCCGGCAAATCGGTACTCCGGACAACGCGTCAACATCGCGCATATTCTGCCATAAGAGCGACGCAATGTTCGTCGTAAGCGTCGGAAGGTTCTCAGTATTCGGGAGCCAGATGCGAAACGGCCAGGCGGCTTGGATCGTCTCCGGCGGCGTTACCGCGCCTCCGAAAGGCTTCGTTTCGGTCCGGTTCTGCCGAAGAGACCTCGCATGCGGCGTGCTGCGCTGCGGGCCACCCACCGGGTCAAGAGCATGGGATCGGCGAAGTCCTCGGCAAACGCCCTGATCCTGTTGCTGCTTCGCAATACCCGAAGCAAGTCGCGCCTGTTGTGGTGTGGATTGTGGAACAGCGACTGTCCGTAAGCCATCGTCCACAACCAGCCAACGCCGTCCGGATACTCCTTCGGGACCTCGACGCTCTCGCCCAGGAACACACGGTACAGGATGGTCGGAATATCCATTCCGATTGCGGACGACAGGCTTGTCGCACGAACGGGCCGCGGCTCGACCTTCATCAGATGAAGCGATCCATCTCTCGCATCCCTGCGAAACTCGACCGTGATCTGGCCATAGTACCGAAAGGCACGAACCAGTTCCCGCGCGGCCTCAACCGCTTCATCGTCATGGGTGGTCTCGCACCAGACGACCGATCCCAGTTCATATGGATGAACATATCCGGCATCAATCCGGTAGCTGGCGAGGCGCAAGCGACGAACGCAATAGGTGAGAACTATATCGCCCTTTCTCGAAACGATCATCGTGACGCCAATGGCACTGTCCGCGGCGCCCGGAACGACCTGCTGGATCATCGGATACTCACCAGTCCGCCGCTTCAACTCTTCGCACGATGCCAGGATATCGCGATGCTGTTTCGGAGCAGCCTTGGTCAGCCGGATGGCCGCTTCATTGGCCGGCGCGCTCAGGATGGATGGCGTCTTGATGATGTAGTCTGACTTGTGCGGCTCAAGGGCGCCGACCGCTTCCTTCATGCCGGCATCCGAGGTCGGCATCCAGTATTGCGGAACTGCAATGCCCGCGGCGCTGGCTTTCGCATAACACTTGGCGCGGTCGAAAATCTCTCCGATGGCTTCCCAACCCGGCAACGGGATCAAGAAGTTCTTCGAGAGGCGTTCGAGGTTTTGCGAGACCAGCGCGACGTTGTCATCGTTGGTTGGAACCAGAAAGCCGCGGCCAAGCCGCTTGCCGAGACTCTCGATATCGGCAAGCTGGGATTGAGCATCCCTGTCCAGCAGGTGGAAACGGGTCAGGCGGCGCGAGGCAACGTAAATGCTTCGTTCGCTGTGCATCGCGTGTACCGGGACACCGAACTTCGCCAGCGACTTCACATAGGCGGTTTGCCTCGGGTGCCCCAAGCCAAGGACTACGGCCGGCGGCCGCTTGCTCTCCGCTGTCATGGCGACTCAACTCAATCCAGGATGTTTGACGATTGGGAGACGGTGTGGCCAGTGCAAGACGGCATCTCACTGGCCGGATTGTTGTCGACGCAAACGGCTTTCGGCATATCCCCCGACCACACCCAGAAATGCAAACAGAGTGAAATCCCTGCTCAATCGTCCGTACGCGATAGCGATCATAGCCAAGAAGATCAAACTCGACAAAAGGAAAAGAGGAACCGGCTCAGCCCTGGCGCGGCCCGCAATCGAGCAAACTGACGTCACGACAAGCACCAGGAACAGCACGCCTCCGAGCCAACCAAACTCGACGAACGCCTGGAGAAAGGAATTGTGAATCTCCGTCTGCCTGACGCACGATAACTGCATGAAGCCGTCGAGACCCGTGCCGAAAAATCCCGCCCGGGGAGCCAGGTAAAGTCCGTCGAGCACGAGCGCCTTTCTGATCGCTATCGAATTCTTGGTGTTGGTGTTGAGATCGCAACTCGGCGGCCGCTCCCAGGTTATCGCGCCTGAAGCAGTTTCGAGGGCATAGTTGGCGAGAACCTGCGTCTTGGAATATCTGGCCAAGGCCCCCATGACCGCCGCCAGCACGATCACACACCCGACCAGCATCGCCAGTTTGCGTTGCCCTCCTTTCGAAAGCATCGCCACCAAGCCGACGCTCCCCACGAGGGCGGCGAGGGAAAACCTCACCTGCGCCGCCGAGAATGCCGCCACGGGTATCGCTGCCATCGCTGCAATGACGACAGCTCGCCTGATGGTGAGGGTGACAAGCGTGAGACTGGCGAGAACGGGGAATGCGAGGATTTGCACGAGTTGCGTCGGGGTGGCGCCCGATCCAAGCACCATCGGCTTTGGGCGCGCGTCCCAGTTCTGAATGAGCGCAACGACTGTGGCGAGCGTTCCCAATCCGACGACTGTGACGCAAACTGCAACGAACGGTGCGCAACCTTCCGCCAATGCTTCGTCGGTGAAAAAGCGACACGCGACGTAGCTCGCGAGGGTGACGAACAGCAGGGCACTCTCGACGGTCGAGGCCGGCGCAGCTGCCCCTATCGCAAACGTGCACATCATCGACAAGGCGAGCAGCACGAAACAGAAGTCGGCGGCGCGGAAGGCAACGCGGCGCAACAGCAGCAGAGGAATCGCGAGCAGGCAGACTGCCAAAGCCGCCCCTGAGAGCGCGCTATGGCCTCTCATCCCGGCCAATCCGTAGGCCAATGAGAAGATGGCAGGGAGCGACACCCAGATGCCGAGGGCAACGCCCGCGAATTCGCTCTTGCTTACGCCCGCAAGAGACAATCCTCTTCCCGAAAATGCCGGCGGCACCCGCTATTCCCGGGCTTTGCGCGCATCCAGACCGGCGACGGCCTGGAAACCGTGCGAAGCCGATTCCAGCGCCGCGTCGATGTCAGCCGGTCCATGCGCGGCCGAAAGGAACATGTTGTGCTGGGGATGAAAGAACGCGCCGTGGTGCAGCGCCGCCGAGCAGAACGCCCGCCCCTTGCGAAACTCCGGATCGCCCTCGAACAGGATCAGCGGCATCTGCGGCGGACCGCTCTGCCGGATCGCAACGCCATGGCGATCGGCCAATGCAGCCATGCCTTCGCGGAGCCGCAGGCCCATCGCTCCGAGATGGGCGGGCACGTCGGTCTCGCGCGCGATCCGCAACGTTGCACGCGCGGCTGCCATGGCGACGGCGCCGCACCAGAACGATCCGGTGACGAAGACTTTGGTGGCGGCCTCGCGGAAGCGGTCGTTGCCGGTGACGGCGGCCAGTGCGTAGCCGTTGGCGATCGCCTTGCTCCAGGCGGAAAAATCCGGCCGCACACCCAGCGTCTCCCAGCTTCCCCTGATATCGAGGCGCAGGCCGGCCCGCACCTCATCGATGACGAGCGCGGCGCCGGTCTGGTCGCATGCACTGCGCACGGCCGCGGCGAATTCCGCCGCCGGCAATTCGAGATCGCGCGCCATGTCGTGACGGAACGCGGTGACGAGGATCGCGGCAAGATCGTTTCCCGCCTGATCGACGGCGGCGCGCAGGCTCGCCACATCGTTGTAGTCGAAGTGAATGAGATGGGCGCGATCCTCCGCCGTCACGCCGGCAACGCTGGGCGAACACCAGGGCAGCGCGCCGTGATAGCTGCCGCGCGCCACCAGCACCTTGCGCCTGCCGGTGCCGGCACGCGCAATCGTCACGCAGGTCGTGGTCGCGTCCGCACCGTTCTTCTGGAACATCGCCCAATCGGCGTGCGGCACCATGGCGACGAAATCCTCGGCGAGATCCACCATGACCTCGCCGGGACCGTTGAGGCAGTCGCCGAGATCGGCCTGCGCGCGTGCCGCGGCCTCCACCTCGGGATGGCGGTGGCCGAGCAGCACCGGCCCCCAGCTGCACATGAAATCGATATATTCCCGCCCGTCGACATCGCGCACGCGGCACCCTTCGGCGGAAGCAAAGAACTGCGGATAGCCTTCCGGCAGCCGCGCCGCATTGAGATGACCCCACATACCGCCGGGAACGACCCGTCGGGCGCGGGCACGCAGCATCGCGTCCGCGGTTTGGGATTCGCTCAGCACCGTCGCCTGTTTGGTCATGACCCGCCCTCTTCGATTCCAGAGTTCAGGCAATCATGCGCCTGAGGCTTTGTCATTTGGGACTGCCAGCGGTTCATTCACTGTTGTCGCCCCGATCCAGCGGGCCGCCCGGACGCAAGACGTAAATCCCGGCAAGCCCAAGATACGAACCGCAAATCAGTGACGCCAGGAATGACGCCCACCCGTATATCCTGAAAAAGTAGATGCCGGCTGTCACCAGGAAGGCAACCGCAGAAATGCCTGCCTGGCGGGCAAATTGCGGGAGCCACGCATATGTTTCCTCCTGGATATCGGAGAGCTTGCCGCAGTCGCTGCAACCGAAGTGAAGCGCGAGGCTTATCGAGATGTAGAGCGAAACGCACCATATCGCGAGCAGTGCGTACCAGTTCAGTCGCGTGGACGTATTCCAGACGTGGGCGGAAATCCAGATGACCGCGATTGTCGCCGTGAGAGGAAATGTACGAACCGCGGCCAGATAGACGAATTGCCCGGGATGCGTGAGTTGGTCGACGAGCGCCGGAAACAGTGCTGCAAGGAGGACGGCTGGCACGATGGACGCCTTGCCGATCTTGCGGAAGTCGTCGCCCAGCAGCGATATGCGCTCAAACCACGCGACGGGTCCGGTCCCTTTCGGTGGCCTGGCGTCCTGCGGGTCCATCAGCCATCCCAGCTTGAAGCATCCCGATGGCGGAGAGAGTGGGATTCGAACCCACGGTACGGTTTCCCGCACACACGCTTTCCAAGCGTGCGCCTTAAGCCACTCGGCCATCTCTCCGGAGGCCCTCTCATGACGGGGCAAGGCGCATTTTGCAAGGGAGGCCGGGGATCAGGCCCAAAATTTCCCCAATTCATTGGAATAATTGGGTAATTCCCTGCGGCGTGAGGCAGGCAAGAAGGCCGTTTTTGAACCGGACGGGGCGGATCGCCGACGACTGAGCGTCGGTGAAAGCCAAATCACCCGGGGGATTCCAAGGAAAGGACTGTTGCGATGATCGTGCGGACGCTCGTGGCCTCATTGCTGTTTTCCGCGGCCGCCTTCGCGGCATCCCCGGCCGCAGCGCAGTCCTGCACCCGTCAGGGCACCGACGTCACCTGCAGCGACGGCCGGCGCGGGGTCTTCACCGGAGACGCGATCGTCTGGCCCGACGGCACGCGGGCCAACCTCGCCTCCCCGCATCCGAGCGTCATCATCGGCAACAAGCAATCGGTGGTGGTCGGCAAGGGCGTGTTCGTCGGAAGCGGCAGCGGCTCGGTGCCGCTCGACAATCCCAGTGCGCCGAACAAGGCGCGCTGCACCGTGCTCGACGGCGTGTCGTATTGCTACTGACGATCAGTGGATGCGCGCGCCGGCCTGCGCCGGGCGCCGCGGCCACAGCGGCGTCGGTTCCGACATCAACGGCGGCGCCACGTTCTTGTCGAGCTGCGTTTCCTGCAACTCCTCCACGAAATTCGCGAACCATTGCTGGATGGTGCCGCGGCGCAGCCTGGCCATCATCGCTTCCCAGCGCATGCGGCGCTCGGTGAGCGGCATGGTCAGCGCGGTCGCAATCGTCCGCGCCATGCCGTCGATGTCGTGCGGGTTCACCAGAAGCGCCGCGTCGAGTTCGTTGGCGGCGCCGGCGAATTTCGACAGCACCAGCACGCCGGGATCGGCGGGGTTTTGCGCGGCGACATATTCCTTGGCGACGAGGTTCATGCCGTCCTGCAGCGGCGTCACCACACCGACCTGCGCGGTGCGATAGAGACCGGCGAGCACGGCCTGGCCGAATCCCTTGTTGAGGTAGCGGATCGGGGTCCAGTCGATCTCGCCATGGCGGCCGTTGACGTCGCTGACGAGCTTCGCCACCTCGTTCTGCAGATTGCCATAGGCCTCGATCGCACCGCGCGAGGGCGTTGCGATCTGCAACAACGAGGCGGTGCGCAGCAGCGAGGGCTGCGCACTCCACATCCGGTCGAAGGCCGAGATGCGATTGGTCAGGCCCTTGGAATAGTCCAGCCGGTCGACGCCGATCGCGAGCCGATCGCCATTGAGGCTCTTGCGCAGGCGCGACACTTCCGGATGCGACGCGGCCTTCGCGGCCTGTTGCGCGAACCGCTCGACGTCGATGCCGATCGGAAACACCGCGGCGCGCGTGCGGCCGTGGCGCGACAGGATGATGCCGTCGTGCACGGGCAAGTCGAGCTCGAGCTGTACCGAGCCGACGAAATTCTCGCAGTCTTCTTCGGTCTGGAATCCGATCAGGTCATAGGCGAGCATCGCCTCGATCAGCTCGCGGGCATGCGGCACGCCGCCGATGACATTGCGCGCCGGCCAGGGCGTGTGCAGGAAGAAACCGATCGGCGAGGTGACACCGAGGTCGCGCAGCTCCGTACCGAGCGCAAGGAAGTGATAATCCTGCACCCAGAACGCGGTATCGGCTTTGCGGAAGCGCAGCAGCGCGCGCGCCATGAAGGCGTTGACCTCGCGATAGGACAGGTAGTCCTCGCGCGTGGCACGGATCAGGTCGGGACGCGAATGCATCGCCGGCCACAGCGCCGAATTGGCGAAGCCTTCGTAGTAGCCGCCGTAATGCGCGGCCGGCAGGTCGAGCAGCGCCAGCGCGCCGTTGCCCAGAGATTCGACCTCGGCGAACGGTTCCTGGTTCCCGTCGCGAACGCGGCCGGAGGAGCCGACCCAGATCGCGCCGGAATTTTCCACCACCGGCAGCAGCGCCGCAGCCAGGCCGCCCGTCATGGGCTCGTTGGCCTTGCCGCGCGCAACGCGATTTGAAACGACGACGAGGTTCACGGGTCCCCTCCAGAATCAGGTCCATCGTTTAACGGATGTTCATCAATATGGTTCCTGTGCCCCATTTCCGAAGTTCGCATTCCCTAGCGGCAAACTCTTATGCGAACTTCGGAAAACAAGGGGCACAGGCACTTCCTTATTCTCAGTGCCGCTTGTCGATTTGAAGTTCCTGACAGGACTCGCGGCCCCACTGCAGGAACTTCAAATCGGCGGCACTGACCACGATCCTTGCGAATTGAAACCAAAATCTGGCGAATCGAATGGAACCCGTGTTCCCGCGCGAAAAGATATTTCAGGCATCGCGCGCGATATTGCGCAAAATAATCGCAATCGAAAAACGCGCGGCGAAATCGGCCTGGGATTGTGGCGCTCGCCGGAAATTTACGGCAGCGGTGCGTCCCTTTCGTCGTCAAGCAGGTGCGCAAGGAACTCGCGCACGTCGCCCGGCGCATCGAAATGGCCCGCCACGCCTCTGGCGCGGCGGCCGACCGAAAAGGCGATGCCATCGAGATCGGACATGATCGCAAACACCGATTCATCGGTGACGTCATCGCCGATGAAGAACGGCTTGCGGCCCGCGAACGGCGGATGCGTCATCAGCTCGCGCACGCCGCTCGCCTTGGTGAAACCGGAATGCTTGATCTCGCAGACCTGCTTACCCGGCAGCACCTCGATCGGTGCGTCCGGCAGGTCGGCGCGGATCAGCGACACCGCCTCGTAGATCGCCTTCTCCGCATGCGGCGCCAGGCGATAATGCAGTGCCAGCGAATAGCCCTTGTCCTCGAGCAGGATTCCCGGACTGAGCTTTGCGATCGCCGCAAGGCGCCGCTTCAGCTCCTTTTCCAGCGGCGGTGCGTGCGCGGCCACGCCATCGCCGTCAGCCTCGATGCGCATCTCGGCGCCATGGCCGCCGACGGCGGGGAATTGATCCGGCGCGAAGATCAGGTCGATATCGTTGAGCGAGCGGCCGCTGACCAGCGCCAGCGCGCCCCCGGTTCTGCGGTAGAGGCGGTTGAGGGTCTTGGCGAGACCCGGCGGCACCCACACCTCGCGCGGCGTCGGCATGATGTCGAGCAGCGTGCCGTCGATGTCGAGCAACACCGCGGTCCGGCTCAGCTGCGGCACCAGCGAACCCGGCACCGGAACGGTCTCCGGCGCCTCCTCGTTTTCGGGTGCAACATCTTCGAGCGGCATTACGGCCAGTTCCTGATCCATCATATCCTACTCCACAAAAGCGAGCGGCCTGGCAACCGATTCCAGCGAGCGCCGCTCGGCAGCGACGCAGCAAAACCAGGCGACGGTCGCCGCCACGATCATCAGGACGGAGCCAAGCAGGTAACCCGCGAACACGGTTCCGCGCGATCCCGTATCGATCAGCGCGCCGAACAGCGCAGGACCTATCACTCCGCCAATTCCCGTCCCCACCGCATAGAACAGCGCGATCGCCAGCGCGCGGACTTCCAGCGGAAAGGTTTCGCTCACCGTTAGATAGGCTGCGCTCGCAGCCGGCGAGGCAAAGAAGAAGATCACCATCCAGGCGATCGTCTGCGTCTGCGCGGAAAGCACGCCGATCGCGAACAGGTAGCCCGACAGCGCCAGCAGCACGCCCGAGGTGCCATAGGTGAAGGCGATCATCGTGCGCCGTCCCATGGTGTCGAACAGGCGTCCCAGCAGCAGCGGCCCCAGGAAATTGCCGGCGGCAAAGGGCAGGATGTACCAGCCGACATGGCTCGCCGGAATGCCGAAGAAATCGGTCAGCACCAGCGCGAAGGTGAAGAAGATGGCGTTGTAGAAGAATGCCTGCGACGCCATCAGCACCAGGCCGACCACCGAGCGCCGGCGATACACCGAGAACAGCGTGTGCGCGACCTCGCGCAGCGGCGTGTGGCTGCGCATCTTCAGTTTCATTTTCGGCAACGCCTCGCTTGCCTGCGAATGTCCCGCCGACCACTCGATCTCGTCGACGATCGCATGCGCCTCGTCCGGACGGCCATGGATCATCAGCCAGCGCGGGCTTTCCGGGATCCACATCCGCATCACGAACACGACGAGGCCGAGCACGGCACCGGTGAGATAAGCAAGCCGCCAGCCGAGATCGACGCCGACGAATGTGGGATCGAGCAACACGATGGCGCTCACCGCGCCCATCGCGGCGCCGATCCAGAAGCTGCCGTTGATCACCAGATCGGTCCAGCCGCGGTAGCGCGCCGGCACCAGTTCCTGGATCGTCGAGTTGATCGCGGTGTATTCGCCGCCGATGCCGGCGCCGGTGAGGAACCTGAACAGCGCATAGCTCGCGACATTCCATGACAGGGCCGTTGCGGCAGTCGCGACGAGATAGAGCGCCAGCGTGATGAAGAACAGCTTCCTGCGCCCGATGCGGTCGGTGAGCCAGCCGAAGCCGAGCGCGCCGAGCACGGCGCCGGCGAGATAGGCGCTGTTGGCAAGACCGACATCGAAATTGGAGAATTGCAGTGCCGGGCTTTCCTTCAGTGCGCCGGATAGGGCACCGGCCAGCGTGACCTCGAGCCCGTCGAGGATCCAGGTGATGCCGAGCGCCAGCACCACCCGGGTGTGAAAACCGCTCCAGCGAAGGCGATCGAGCCGCGCGGGAATACAGGTCTCGACAACGCGGGAATTGTCCTGCACCAGCGGTGCCGTGCCGCGCTCTTCCTGCGGCGGGTTGTGCTCGATCCTCTGCAGACTCATTGCGATCAATGAAAAAGCCCTCGGGGATCGGACCCCAAGGTTTCTCACCTCTGTTCAGGCGTGAGCCTTTCCTGCCACGCTGAAACAACGTTTCTGTGGCCGAACGGTTCCCGCCTCGCGATATTGGAAGGGAAGCGATTTCAACGCATTTTCAGGGCGTTGGACGATTCGCGGTGTCGTCGCGGAGAACGCCCGCAATGGGTCATTATCTTGACAAGCCGAGGCCTCAGCGCGCTTCGGCAATTTACAGCGGTGGTTATGGCTTCCGGCTTGCGCCGGAACGACCGGCGCTACGCCGCGCGGATATTCGCCATGAAGCGGTCGAGTTCCTCGCGCAGCCGCGTGCTTTCGCTGGACAGCGTGCGCGCGGAATGGAGCACCTCCGAGGACGCCGAGCCGGTTTCGGTCGCACCGCGGTTGACCTGCATGACGTTGTCGGAGGCCGCCTCGGTGCCGCGCGCCACGTTCTGGACGCTGCGCGCGATCTCCTGCGTCGCCGAGCCCTGCTCTTCCACGGCGCTGGCGATGGTCGATGCGATCTCGGAAATCTTGCCGATGGTGCCGCCGATCTCCTTGATCGCAGTGACCGATTCCTGCGTCGCGCCCTGCATGCCCGAGATGTGATTGGAGATCTCGTCGGTCGCTCTCGCGGTCTGGCTCGCCAGCGACTTCACTTCGGACGCCACCACGGCAAAGCCGCGGCCGGCTTCGCCCGCGCGGGCCGCCTCGATGGTGGCGTTGAGCGCCAGCAAATTGGTCTGCTCGGCAATCGCCGTGATCAGCTTGACGACGTCGCCGATCTCCTGCGCCGCGCGCGACAGCTTGCCGATGCGATTGTCCGTCTCTTCGGCCTGCCGCACCGCAGCCACCGCGATGTCGTTGGATTCGCGCACCCGCCGCCCGATCTCGTTGACGGAGGCGGAAAGCTGTTCCGTCGCGGCTGCCACCGACTGCATGTCGCTGGAGGCCTGGCCGGAGGATTCCGCGACCTGGCTGGAGAGCGACTGCGTCGTTTCCGCGGTGCGCGTCAGCGTGCCGGCCGCAGACTCCAGCTGCGCGGCGGACGACGAGACATTGGCGACGATGGAGCCGACCGCCGTCTCGAACTCGTCGGCGAAGCGGATCAGCTCCTGGCGGCGCGCCGCGGCGCTCGCCTTGTTCTGCGCTTCCTGCGTCGCGGCGTCGCGTTCGGCCTTGGCGACGGCCTGCACCTTGAATTCCTCCACCGCGCCGGCCATCTCGCCAAGCTCGTCGCGGCGGCCGAGGCCCGGCAGCACGACGTCGAAATTGCCGCCTGCCAGCTCCCGCATTGCCCTGCACATCGCGGTCATCGGACCGGAGATGCCGCGCGCCAGCATCAGCGCCCATGCCGCGCCGAGCAGGAAGCCGCCGACCGCAAGCATCAGGATCAGCCGCTCGGTATCGTCGATGGTCTTGTTCGACTCCTGTTCGAAGCGCGCCTGGTCGGAAACCAGTGCGGCCTTCATCGCAGCCGCGCCCTTCATGATCTGTTCGGCGGATTCACCCATTTGGGCGGTGAGCTCAGTGACCTTCTTACGGTTCTCGACCAGCTTGGCAAAAGCCTCGCGATAGGTCTTGAGCAGCGCGTTCATCTCCTTGACGACCGGCTCGATCTTCTCGTGCGTCGCCGGGATGTTCTTGAAGCCGTTTTCCAGGAAGCTGAGGCGGCTGGAGGTGCTGGTCGCCGCCGACGGATCGCCGCTGACCACGAAGTTGTTGGCGAAGACCTTGATGGCCTGGAACTGGGTGGTGATGGTCTTGGCCTGGAAAGCCACCGCGGGCTGGTCGAGGTCGGTCGCGGTCGAGGCGAGGTCGTCGAGCTTGTATTCCAGCGACATTTCGCTGCGCGTGAGCGCGTTCTTGGTCAGAAACTCGCTCTCTTCCTTGGTCTTGAGGATGTCGGCGAATATCCTGGTGAAGGCGCGGAACTCGCGCGCCAACCTGGTGACCTGCTCGAGCCGGTCCGGGTTGGCGGTGCCGCGCATCGAGGCATCGATGGCATCCTTCAGGCCGGCCTCCGCTGCTATGGCTGCCTTGCTGTCCTCTTCCTTGCCGGTCGCGACGTAATAGCGCACGAGCGCGCGGTAGGAGATCAGCTCGCGGTCGATATTGCGGGCGAGGTCGGCTTCCGTGACGCTCTTGCGGTAGGCGGCAACACCCTCCGACACATGCTCGAAGCCGAGCCAGGCAATGCCCATGCTGGCGGCGGAAATCGCCAGCACGACCGCAAAGCCGAGCATGATCTTGCCCCGGAAGCGAAGGGTGGGCAGGCGAATCGACCGCAGCCCGCTACGCCTGGAAACCGCCATCCCCTGCCCCCGTATGCAGATAAAGCCAGCCGGATCGGGGGCCTGCGCCCCCAATCGCTAACCCAAAGCTACCGTTAAATGGATAAAGGTGCGTAAATCAGGCGGACCGCTCCGGGGTTGCAGGGGGTCGTCACGCCTTCGGGCCGGGGCTAATGCGCCTTGCCCATCGTCGCGTCATTGATGTGTCACCGATCACATCCGCGTCCCCCACGAAAATCCTAGTTGCAAGTTCCCGCCGCGCTGTCTCTAATTAGAACCAATCAAAAAACATCATCGGGAGGAGTGAGCGTGTCTACAGTCAAGCTGACGGTAAACGGTAAGGCGGTCTCGGTCGATGTCGAGGACCGGACCCTCCTGGTCCATCTCCTGCGGGAAAATCTCAATCTGACCGGCACGCATGTCGGTTGCGACACCAGCCAGTGCGGCTCCTGCGTCGTCCATATCGACGGGCGTGCGGTCAAGTCCTGCACCGTGCTGGCGGCCCAGGCCGCCGGCAGCAACGTCACCACCATCGAAGGCATCGCCAAGGGCGACGAGCTGCATCCGATGCAGGCCGCCTTCCGCGACAATCACGGCCTGCAGTGCGGCTTCTGCACCCCGGGCATGATCATGTCATCGGTCGACATCGTGAACCGCTACGGCGGCAAGCTGGATGAAGCGACCGTGCGACATGAGCTGGAAGGCAATATCTGCCGCTGCACCGGCTACCACAACATCGTGAAAGCTGTGCTGGATGCGGCCGGTCGCATGAAGGTCGCGCAGGCCGCGGAATAGCCGATACCGCTACTCGCCGAATTCGATCCACCGCGTCGAACCGGACGCGGCGGGACATCAAACATCTCCGGTTGGGAGGATCAGGAACATGGGCGTTGAAGGCATTGGCGCAAGCGTCGTGCGCAAGGAAGACAAGCGTTTCATCACCGGCAAGGGCCGTTACGTCGATGACGTCAAGATGGTGGGCATGACCTATGCCCATTTCATCCGCAGCCCGCATGCCCATGCCAGGGTCAAGGGCATCGACTCCTCGGCGGCGATGAAGATGCCGGGCGTGATTGCGGTACTGACCGGCCAGCAGATCGTCGACGACAAGATCGGCAATCTGATCTGCGGCTGGGCCATCACGTCGAAGGACGGCTCGCCGATGAAGATGGGCGCGTGGCCCGCGATGGCGCCGGAGACGGTGCGCTTCGTCGGCCAGGCGGTCGCGGTCGTGATCGCCGAGACCAAGAACCTGGCGCGCGACGCGGCGGAAGCCGTGGTCGTCAAATACGAGGAACTGCCGGCGGTGGCCGATGTCGCCGCGGCGCTGAAGCCCGGCGCGCCGCAGCTGCATCCGGAAGCGCCCGGCAACGTGATTTATGACTGGCACATCGGCGATGAAGCCGCCGTCAAGGCCGCCTTCGCCAAGGCGGCGAACGTGGTGAAGCTCGACCTCACCAACAACCGCCTGGCGCCGAATGCGATGGAGCCCCGTGCGGCGATTGCCGATTATGATGCGGCCGAAGAGCATTACACGCTGTGGACGACCTCGCAAAATCCGCATGTCGCCCGCCTCGTGCTGTCGGCGTTCTACAACGTCGCGCCCGAGCACAAGCTTCGGGTGATCGCGCCCGACGTCGGCGGCGGCTTCGGCTCGAAGATCTACATCTATCCGGAAGAAATGGTGGCGCTGTGGGCGTCGAAGAAGGTCGGCCGTCCCGTGAAGTGGACCGGCGACCGCACCGAGGCCTTCCTCACCGACGCGCATGGCCGCGACCACGTCTCCCATGCGGAGATGGCGTTCGACAAGGACAACAGGATCCTGGGCTTGCGCGTGAAGACCCACGCCAACTTCGGCGCCTACATGTCGCTGTTCTCCTCGGCCGTGCCGACCTATCTCTACGCGACGCTGCTGTCGGGCCAGTACGTCATCCCGGCGATCTATGCCGAGGTGATGGCGGTCTACACCAACACCACGCCCGTCGACGCCTATCGCGGCGCCGGCCGGCCCGAGGCGAGCTATCTGCTCGAGCGCATGATGGAGACCGCGGCGCGGCAGCTGAAGGTCGATCCGGCCGAACTGCGCAAGAAGAACTTCATCACCTCGTTCCCGTACCAGACGCCGGTCATCATGGCCTATGACGCCGGCGACTTTAACGCCTCGATCGACGCCGCGATGAAGGCGATCGATTATGCCGGTTTTCCGGCGCGCAAGGCGAAAGCCAAGTCCGAAGGCAAGCTGCGCGGCCTCGGCGTCTCCTGCTACATCGAGGCCTGCGGCATCGCACCCTCGAAGGCGGTCGGCAGTCTCGGCGCCGGCGTCGGCCTGTGGGAATCGGCGGAGATCCGCGTGAACCCGGTCGGCACCATCGAGGTGCTCACCGGTTCGCACAGCCACGGCCAGAGCCACGAGACCACGTTCTGCCAGCTGATCGCCGAGCGTCTCGGCGTTCCCATCAGCCAGGTCTCGATCGTGCATGGCGACACCGACAAGGTGCAGTTCGGCATGGGCACCTACGGCTCGCGCTCGATCGCGGTCGGCGGCACCGCCATCGTCAAGGCCATGGAGAAGATCGAATCCAAGGCCAAGAAGATCGCGGCGCACGCGCTGGAAGCGAGCGAGAACGACATCGTCATCGAGAACGGCGAGTTCAAGGTGACCGGCACCGACAAGTCGATCGCGCTGCCGATGGTCGCGCTCGCGGCCTACACCGCGCACAACCTGCCCGACGGCATGGAGCCGGGCCTGAAGGAGACCGCCTTCTACGACCCGACCAACTTCACCTTCCCGGCCGGTTCCTATATCTGCGAGGTCGAGGTCGATGCCGCCACCGGCAAGACCTCGTTCGTGAACTTCGTCGCCGCCGACGACTTCGGGCGCCTCATCAACCCGATGGTCGTCGAGGGCCAGGTGCATGGCGGGCTCGCGCAGGGCATTGGACAAGCGCTGCTGGAGCACGCCGTCTACAACGCAGACGGTCAGCCGATCACGGCGTCGTTCATGGACTACACCATGCCGCGCGCCGACGACCTGCCGTCGTTCAAGGTGTCGCACACCACGACGCTGTGTCCGAGCAATCCGCTTGGCGTCAAGGGCTGCGGCGAGGCGGGCGCGATCGGCGCTTCGGCCGCCGTCATCAACGCCATCACGGACGCCATCGGCAACAACAAGCTGGCAATGCCGGCGACGCCCGATCGCGTCTGGCACGCGATTCACGGTTGAGCAGGAGGACGCATCATGTACGAGACCACCTATCATCGCGCCTCCTCGGTCGACGAGGCCGCCGCCATGTTCGCCAAGGGCAAGGAGGCGAAATACCTCTCCGGCGGCCAGACGCTGCTTCCGGTCATGAAGCAACGGCTCGCCTCGCCGTCCGACGTGATCGACCTTGCGAAGATCAAGGACCTGGTCGGCGTCGCGGCGACTGGCAACGGCGTCGAGGTCAAGGCGGCGACCACGCATTACGACGTGGCGCAAAGCGACGCCGTGAAAAAGGCGATCCCCGCGCTCGCCTATCTCGCCTCGCTGATCGGCGATCCCGCCGTGCGCTATCGCGGCACCATCGGCGGCTCGCTCGCCAACAACGACCCGGCCGCGGATTATCCCGCCGCGGTGCTGGCGCTCGGCGCGACGGTCAAGACCAACAAGCGCACGATTGCGGCGGACGAGTTCTTCAAGGGCCTGTTCTCGACCGCCCTTGCTGACGGCGAGATCATCACCGCCGTCTCGTTCCCTGTGGTGGCCAAGGCGGGCTACGCCAAATTCCCGCATCCGGCGTCGCGCTTTGCGCTGACCGGCGTTTTCGTGGCGAAGACAGCGGGTGGCGACGTCCGTGTTGCCGCCACCGGCGCCTCGCAGAACGGCGTGATGCGGGTTCCCGCAATCGAGGCGGCGCTGAAGGCGAACTGGTCGGCCGGCGCCATCGATGGCGTCAAGATCTCGGCCGACGGGCTCTTGGACGACATCCACGGCTCATCCGGTTACCGCGCCAACCTGATCAAGGTGATGGCACAGCGCGCGGTAGCCGCCGCCGGCTGATCTTATCCTTACCCAAGCCATGCATGCGGCGCGCAGCGATGCGCGCCGCACTGCTTTTGGGCCAAGATTTGCTTGCCACTGGACGGCGAAGGCGAGACAATTTAGCTAATCAGCTAATTAAAAATCATATCGAGGAAACACAGTGCTCGACAAACCCGCGTCCCACGCCGCCGCAAAAACCTCCGGACCGCTTGCCGGTTTCCGCATCGTCGAATTCGCCGGCATCGGCCCCGGCCCGTTCGCCTGCATGATGCTGGCGGACATGGGCGCCGAGGTGGTGACGCTTGATCGCGTCGGCGCGGGGAAGAACATGAAGTCCGTGGCGGGCCGCGGCCGCAAGGTGGTCGAACTCGACCTCAAGGACAAGGCGGCGGTAGGGCAGGTACTCGATCTCCTCGCCGGCGCCGATGCGCTGATCGAGGGCTTTCGCCCCGGCGTGATGGAGCGGCTGGGCCTCGGCCCAGATGTCGTTCTCGCGCGCAATCCAAAGCTGGTCTACGGCCGGATGACCGGCTGGGGCCAGGAAGGCCCGCTGGCCAATGCCGCCGGCCATGACATCAACTACATCTCCATCACCGGCGCGCTGGCCGCGATCGGCACCAAGGAAAAGCCCGTGCCGCCGCTCAACCTGGTCGGCGATTTCGGCGGCGGCGCGCTTTATCTCGTGGTCGGCGTGCTCGCAGCCCTGCTGGAAGCCTCGAAATCCGGCAAGGGACAGGTGGTGGACACCGCGATGTGCGACGGCGCGGCCTCGCTGATGTCGATGTTCTTCGACATGACCGCGATCGGCCGCTGGACCGAAGGCCGCGACCAGAATTTCCTCGACGGCGGCGCGCATTTCTACGGCGTCTATGAATGCTCCTGCGGCAACTTCATCTCGATCGGCTCGATCGAGCCGCAATTCTACGCGCTGCTGCGCAAGCACGCAGGACTGACCGACGCCGATTTCGACGCGCAGATGGACCGCAAGGCCTGGCCTGCGCTGAAGGCGAAGCTGACGAAAGTGTTCAAGAGCAAGTCGCGCGAGGAGTGGTGCAAGATCATGGAAGGTACCGACATCTGCTTCGCGCCGATCCTGACCATGGCGGAAGCGCCGAAGCATCCGCACATGGCCGCGCGAAAGGTGTTCGTCGAGCGCCATGGCGTGACCCAGCCCGCGCCGGCCCCGCGCTTCTCGCGCACGCCGTCCGCGATCAGGGAGCCGGAGAAGGCGGATATCAGCCAGCTTGCGGGGGCGTGGAAGCGGTAGGGATTTGTAGGGTGGGTTAGCCGAAGGCGTAACCCACCCATCTTCTTTCCGGCCGCGGTGGGTTACGCTTCGCTAACCCACCCTACGCATCGAGTTAAGCCGCGTGATCGCGCCCTACCTTCAGCACGCCGCGCCTGATCTGGTCTTCCTCGATCGATTCGAACAGCGCCTTGAAATTGCCTTCGCCGAAGCCGTCGTCGCCCTTGCGCTGGATGAATTCGAAGAAGATCGGCCCGATCGCATTGGCCGAGAAGATCTGCAGCAGCACCTTGGTGTGGCCGCCGTCGACCACCCCCTCGCCGTCGATCAGGATGCCGTTCTTCTCCAGCCGCGGCAAATCCTCGCCATGCTTCGGCAGGCGCTGCTCGATCTTCTCGAAATAGGTGTCCGGCGGCGACGGCATGAACGGCAGGCCGGCTTCGCGCAAGGTTTCGACCGTGCGGTAGACGTCGCGCACGCCGCAGGCGACGTGCTGGATGCCCTCGCCCCGGTAGACGTTGAGATATTCCTCGATCTGGCCGGAATCGCCGGCGTCCTCGTTGATCGGAATCCGGATCTTGCCGTCGGGGCTGGTGAGCGCGCGCGAGAACAGGCCCGACGCGCGGCCCTCGATGTCAAAGAACCGTATCTGGCGGAAGTTGAACAGTCTTGCGTAGAAGCCGGTCCAGACATCCATTCGCCCGCGATGGACGTTGTGGGTGAGGTGATCGATGTAGTAGAGCCCGGCGCCGGCCGGGCGCGGATCGCGCGCGCCGAGCCATTCGAACTCGGCATCGTAGGCCGAGCCCTTCGCGCCATAGCGGTCGACGAAGTAGAGCAGGCTGCCGCCGATGCCCTTGATCGCGGGCACATCCAGCGTCTTCTCCCGCGAGGACACGCCGGCCGGTTCGGCGCCGAGGGCGATGGCGCGCTCATAGGCCTTGCTGGCGTCCACGACACGGAACGCCATCGAGGGCGCACACGGACCATGCGCGGCGACGAAGTTGAAGCCGTGCGTGCCCGGCTCCTCGTTGACGAGGTAATTGACGTCGCCCTGGCGATAGACGGTGATCTTCTTGGTCTTGTGGCGCGCGACCGGTGCAAAACCCATCAGCGCGAACAGCGCGTGCAATTCCCCGGGATTGGGGTGGGCATATTCGACGAACTCGAAACCGTCGGTGCCCATTGGATTGTCTGATGTGATGGTGGCAGGCGGCGCGTCGTGCGGAAACGGACCCATGAGCAAATCCCCGGACATTGGTTTTGTCCATTTTCGGCCGGAATCCACGCAAGGTGCGTGCAAATGAGGGCACATATTGCTATCATGGCGCACATTCCGTGCACCCATTCGGCATTTTACGCATGATCCAGACAGACGCCTTCGACCTCAAACTACTGGCGGCACTGCAGGACGACGGCCGGCTGACCAACCAGCAGCTTGCCGACGTTGTCGGGCTATCGGCCTCGCAATGCTCGCGGCGGCGGATGCGGCTGGAAGAGGAGAAGGTGATCGCGGGCTATCACGCCGACCTCGCCGGCGAAGCGCTCGGCTTCAACCTGATCGCCTTCATCCACATCACGCTGGCGACCCATTCGCCCGACAACGCCAAGAAATTCCGCGCACTGGTCAATCGCGTCGACGAAATCCAGGAAGCCTATTCGCTGACCGGCGATGCCGACTACGTGCTCAAGGTCGTGCTGCGCGACCTCAAGAGCCTGTCCGACCTCGTCAACAATTTGCTGATGCCGCACCAGAGCGTGGCGCATGTGCGCTCGTCGATCGTGCTCGACCGGTTGAAGGAGAGCGCGAAGCTGCCGCTGGCTCGATAGTCACCTCGCCCCGCTCTTCGCGGGGAGAGGTCGACGCGAAGCGTCGGGTGAGGGGCGCTCTCCGCGAGTCATGATGTGGATAGCGCCCCTCACCCTGCCCTCTCCCCGCAAGCACGCAGGGCTGTCCGGGGAAGTTTAGCCATAGCAGAACTCGATTTGATTGGGTTGGGCTCTGGGTTTTGCCCGGCTTGGATTTACGGGTGGAGGTTTGTCGATGGTGGCAATGGAGCGCCGGGTGAAGAGGAGCTGGCTGAC
>NZ_JACRMG010000002.1 GCF_016219575.1 Bradyrhizobium sp.
ATCTTGCAACCCTCCCAACAGCACGGTTCCGCAAGCTCGTCGCCGCCTACAACAACACCCCGCGCAAGTGCCTTGACTTCAGGACCCCAGCCGAGTCCTTTGCCCAAGTGTTGCACTTCGAGTGTGAATCCACCTCCCGGCGTTCGCCGGGACGACAGTGGAATGTGCGGCCCTACCGCCCCACCAGCTGATCGGCGTAATAGGCAATCGTCTTGCGGTAGATCACCGCGCGGTTCCATTCGCGCATCGCCTCGAAATTGGGGGTGCCTTCGCCATAGGGCTGGCCCATCCTGAAGCCGCTGACCTTGAGCAAGTTCGCGGTCGAGGCCAGCACGTCGGGGATGGAGTGGCGCAGGTCGATGTGGCCGTTGCCGTCGAAATCGACGCCGTACTTGATGTAGGACGACGGCAGGAATTGCGTCTGGCCGATCTCGCCGGCATAGGCGCCGATCATGTCGTTGAGGCGGAGATCGCCGCGCTGCAGGATTTTCAGGGCCGCGATCAGTTCGCCCTGGAACAGCTCGGTGCGGCGGCAGTCATGCGCCATGGTGGCGAGCACGCGGAACACCGGCAGCTTGCCCATGTCGCCCTTGCCGAAATCGCTCTCCAGCCCCCAGATCGCGGCGATGATCTCGCGCGGCACGCCAAAACGCTGCTCGACCTGCGAGAACAGCGCGGCGTGGCGCTTGAGCATGGCACGCGCGCCGCTGATGCGGCCCTGGGTGACGCGGGTCGCGACATATTCCTCGAAGGTCTTGCGGAACGTGCCGCGCTGGCGGCGGTCGAAGGCGAGCACGGCCGGGTCCTGCGTCACGCCGCCGAGCGCCTGGCTGATGACGTCCTGCTGGATGCCGGCGCTTGCTGCCTCCGCCGAGATGTTGCGGACGAAGGTGTTGAAGTCGCCGCCGCAGCGCGCGGCCTGGGCGGGGCCGGCAGCGATGAGAAAACCGGTCAATGCCGCCAGAAACGATCGTCGCATTCCCTTGTCCCCGTCATCTGCAATGCTCACAATCATGGCATGTCGGCGCGATATCCGTCAAAAAACGGCTGGATCGGCGGGCTTTGCCGCAAGCCAGCCTTGATCCGCGTCAACACCGCAGGGCGCGCTCTCTCCTAGGTTTCAAGCGAGGAGAATTGCCGATGATCGGGATCACGCTGTCCGTCGAACAAATCCGATCCGCGCCGCCCGACGTGCGCCGCTGGATCGAGCATGAAGTGATGACCGCGCTCGGGGTGGCCGCCACAGCACCCGCGGCGGCGTCGACGCCGGCCAGCCATCTGGTGGCCTGCACCGTGGACGACGTGACCGCCCTGCTGCCGCGCATCGAGGGCTTCCTTCCTGCGGTCAACGTCCTCTTTGAATTCAGCCGCCCCGGGATATCGATGGGCCAGCCGCCGGTGATGCAGTTCCGCCTGATGGACATCCTCCATCACACCAGGCTGCAGAACATCGGCCAGGTGATCGAGTGCCTCGATGCCATCAACCGCGCGCTGGCCGACGTCCGCCGCGATTCCTCCGCGCGCTTCTGCGGCTTCGACCACGAAGGTCATTGCCTGATCGCGCCGCAGACGCAGGCGAGCGTTGCCGCCGTATGGCAGGACATGACGGCCAAGGCGATGACGACCGCCGGCTAGAATTCCGAGCCCGCGAACGGCCGGCATGGAAGCGGAAGGCTTCGGATCGACGATGAAGATGGAATCGAGGCCGGCCGAACCGGTCACCGAGATCGATGAGTTTCAGCAAGGCGATGCGGGCTTCCCGCGCTGGAAGCTCGCCGGCGCGCTGGTGCTGGTCGCGGCGATTGGCGTGGCTGCCTGGTGGTACCTGCGCGGGCCCGCGGTGACGCTAGCCAGGGTGACGCGCGGTGCGGCGGCCGAGATCGTCTATGCGACGGGCTCGGTCGAGCCCGAGACCTGGTCCCGCCTCACCCCGCTGGTGCGCGGCCGCCTGGTCGAGCGCTGCCGCTGCGAGGGCAAGGAGGTCAAGACCGGCGAACGGCTGGCGCGGCTCGACGACCGCGAGGCGCAGGCGACGCTGAAGGATCTGCGGGCGCTGGAATCCTTCTCGCTGCAGGAATCCGACCGGCAGACGCAATTGCTGGCGCGCGGCGCCACCACCGCGCAGTCGCATCAGAAGGCGGGCAGCGACCTGGCGCGCATCCAGGCGCAGATTTCGGCGCAGGTCGAACGGCTGCGCTATTACGAATTGCTGGCGCCGATGGACGGCACCGTGCTGCGCGAGGACGGCGAGGTCGGCGACATGGTCGAGCCCGGCACCATCCTGTACCGCATCGGCCTCGCCCGGCCGCTCTGGGTCGTCGCCGAGGTCAACGAGGAAGACCTGCCGCGCATCAAGGTCGGCCAGAAGGCGCTGCTGCGCACCGACGCCTTTGCCGGACGGATGCTGACGGGCGCCGTCAAGCAGATCACGCCGGCGGGCGATCCCGTGGCAAAGACCTTTCGCGTCCGCATCGCCCTGCCCGATGACACGCCGCTGCATATCGGCATGAGCGTGGAAGCCAACATCATCACCCGCGAGAAGGCGGATGTGCTGCTGGTGCCCTCCAATGCCGTGATCGATCACGGACTGCTGGTCTACAAGGACGGCGGGCTTGCCTTCCGCAAGGTCGAGACCGGCATCAAGGGCAGCAACCGCGTCGAGATCGTGAGCGGCGCCGAGCAGGGCGAACTGGTGGTCTCGCCCGCCACCACCAACATCCGCAACCGCACGCGGGTGCGCGCAGCCTCGATCGTCGAGCCATAGAGATGAAGAGATCACACGGGCCTTTCCACATCGTCATGCCCGGGCTTGTCCCGGGCATCCACGTTCTTCGTGACGCGGGAAAGGTCGTGGATGGCCGGGACAAGCCCGGCCATGACGAGATTGTGGCGGGGAGAGGTGAACCGTACCTGCCGGGCGATCGATTCGATCGAACGCCCTCGCCATGAAGCTGATCCTGACCATCGCCTGGACCCACATCACGCGCCGCGCCCGGCAGACGCTGGTGGCGGTGCTGGGCGTGGTCACCGGCGTCGGCTTCTCGATCATGATGGCGGCGATGATGGAGGGCTCGCAGGACGATTTCATCGCCACCCTCGTCGATGCGCTGCCGCATATCTCGATCACCGACGAGTTGCGCGAGCCGACGCCGCAGCCGGCCAATGTCGCGTTCTCCGCCGCCGAGATCCACGGCCTGACGCCGGAGGTGCGCCGCCCCGGCATCAAGAACCCGATGGCGACCATCGCCTCGCTGCAAACCTGGGTGCCGGGCGCACTGACGGCGTCGGTGCAGTCGAAGGCGGTACTGCGCTTTGCCGGGCGCGACCTCACCATCTCCATCATCGGCATCGATCCGCATACCGAGGGCAACGTCTCCAACCTCGTGACCCACATGCGCGAGGGCACGCTGAATTCGCTCTATCGCGCCTCCAACGCCATCCTGCTCGGCGACCGGCTGGCGCGCAAGCTGGGCGCCCGCGTCAATTCCAACCTGACGCTGGTCTCCGCCCGCGGCGTCACGCTGACGGCCACGGTGGTCGGCACGTTCCACTCCGGCTTCCGCATGACGGACGAGACCACCGGCTATGTGCTGCTGCGCACTGCACAGACGCTGGAAAAGCAGATCGGCATCATCAACGAAATCCGCGTGCGCACCGCCGACCCGATGGGGGCGCGGCTGATCTCGGAGCGGATCGGCCAGCAGACCGGCTACAAGTCGATCTCCTGGCAGGAGGCGCAGGAAGATTTGCTCTCCGCCATCACGCTGCGAAACGTGCTGATGTACACCATCGTCGGCGCGATCCTGCTGGTGGCGAGCTTCGGCACCTTCAACATCGTCGCCACCATCACCCACGAGAAGACGCGCGACATCGCCATCCTGAAATCGCTGGGTTTCCGCGACCGCACCATTCGCGCGATCTTCATGGTGGAGGCGCTGATCATCGGGCTGACCGGCGCCATGCTCGGCTGGATCCTGGGTTACCTGATGACGCGCGGGCTGGCGTCGCTGGAATTCAAGACGCCGTTCTCCGACCAGAACCATCTGCCCGTGCTCTATTCGGTGAAGCATTACGCGCTGGCGACCTTCGTGGCGCTGGTCTCCAGCCTCGTCGCCGGCTATTTCCCGGCGCGCGCGGCGGCGCGGGTCAATCCGGTCGACATCATCCGGGGCGCGACATGAGCCCGCCCTTGATCGAGGCGCGGCACCTCACCCGCATCCTGCCCGGCACGGTGCCGGTGACGCTGGTGCGCGACGTCAACCTCAGCATCGGCGCCGGCGAGTTCATCGCCATCACCGGTCCATCGGGGTCGGGGAAATCGTCGCTGCTCTACCTGCTCGGCCTGCTTGACCTGCCGACCGGCGGCGAGGTGCTGATCAAGGGCCGCTCCACCAAAATCATGAGCGAGGAGGAGCGCACGCGGGTACGGCTGATGCTCCTCGGCTTCGTGTTCCAGTTCCACTTCCTGCTGCCGGAATTCTCGCTGATGGAGAACGTCGCGCTGCCGATGCGGGCGCTGGGCAGGCTGTCGCCGCGCGAGATCACGGCGCGCGCGGAGGCGCTGCTGGCGTCGTTCGGTCTCGGCGAGCATCGCCACAAGACTCCGGACCAGCTTTCCGGCGGCCAGCGCCAGCGCGTGGCGGTGGCGCGCGCGATGGCCAACGATCCCCCGGTGATCCTGGCCGACGAGCCGACCGGCAGCCTCGATTCCGTCTCGACGCGGCAAGTGTTCGAGCTGCTGCGCGACCTCGTTGCCGTCTACGGCAAGACCGTGGTGGCGGTGACGCACGATCTCTCGCTTGCGAAGCAGATGCACCGGCGCTTACATATCGTCGACGGCGCGCTGGAGCGCGACGAGCGGATGAATGTGGAGGCGGTGCCATGACAAGGCGGTTCCCGTTCCTGCGCACCAAGCTGGCGCGGCTGCTGGCGATCAACCTCGCGATCGGCGTCTCGCTCGCCGTGCTTCTCGTCGGCGGGCTGATGCTGCTCAACCCCGGTCATTTGCGCGAGCTGATCCTCGCCGACCGCTCGCCGGGCGTAGCCCTCGGGCTGTTGCTGTTCGGCTTCATCGTCACGCTCGGCTCGACCGCGATGGGCACCGCGATCATGGCGATGGGGATGCACGAGCGGAAGGACGACGGGCCGCGCGGCGGGTTGCGGGTGGTGGCGCAGGAGGCGGTGCAGAGAGCCGCGAGGCGCTGAGGGCGCCAGAGACAACATGTGAGGAACGCCGCGGCGTCAGTGCTCCCTCTGCCCGGACGCATCTTCCTTCTCCCCTTGTGGGCCTGTTGCGTAATTCGGCGATTGTGATTCTCTGAGACGTGGCCTTGGGAGATCGCGATGGCAGTGAAGCAGACCGGACAACCGAGCTTTATGGAAGTGCTATTGCCGAAGGGGGCGGGGGCCAA
>NZ_JACRMG010000022.1 GCF_016219575.1 Bradyrhizobium sp.
AACATGCGCCGATGGGCCACAATCGCAGCATAAGCTTCACCCCGAACACAGCCACCTAGCCTTCAGCCCCAATCCGAAAGACGTCCCTCTTCCCTCTCACGGCCAATAAGTCCAATTACGCAACAGGCCCCTTGTGGGAGAGGGTCGCTTCGCGCAGCGAAGCGGGGTGAGGGGTCTCCATCCGCGGAGACAGACCCCTCATCCGTCGCGCATCTGTCGATGCGCGCCACCTTCTCCCACAAGGGGAGAAGGAAGAAAAGATCAAGCCCGCTTCTCCACCGCCATTTTCACCGCAAGCCCGGCGAGCACCGTTCCCATCAGCCAGCGCTGGATCAGAAGCCATGCCGGCCGCGTGCCGAGGAATAACGCGATCGAGCCTGCGGCCAGCGCGATCATCGCATTCACACTGACGCTGATGACGATCTGGATCGAGCCGAGCGCAATCGATTGAACCAGCACGCTGCCTGCGGCGGGATCGATGAACTGCGGCAGCAGCGCCAGATACAGCATCGCGATCTTTGGATTGAGCAGGTTGGTGAGCAGGCCCATAGCGAATAATTTGCGCGGACCGTCGACCTGCAACCTCCTCACCTGGAACGGCGAGCGGCCGCCGGGCTTCAGCGCCTGCCAAGCCAGCCACAGCAGATAGGCCGCGCCGGCAAGGCGCAGCGCGTCATAGGCATAGGGCACGGCGAACAGGAGCGCAGTGATGCCGAACGCCGCGCACAGCATGTAGAACACGAAGCCGAGCGCGACGCCGCCGAGCGAGACGATGCCGGCGGCGGGCCCTTGCGTGATCGAGCGCGAGATCAGGTAGATCATGTTCGGCCCCGGCGTCAGCACGATGCCGAGCGAGACCAGGGCGAATCCGATGAGAGAGGCATGCGAGGGCATGCGCGTTTTCTAGCGCACGATGTCCCGCGCTGTCATCGCGCCAATTGCACTCGGAGCAATTTTAGGCGTGGCCCGTGGTCAGCGCGAATGCGCTAATGCGCCTCGTCCCAGTTGTTCGCCGCGCGCGCGTCGACCTGCAGCGGCACCGACAGCAGCACGGCGGGGAACGGCGCGTCCTGCATGACGTGCTGCACCACCGGCAGCGTCGCCGCGACTTCCTTCTCGGGCACCTCGAAGATCAGCTCGTCATGCACCTGCAGCAGCATCTGCGCCGACAGTTTCTTCTCGGCGAGAGCATCCTCGATGCGGGTCATGGCGCGGCGGATGATGTCGGCCGCCGTGCCCTGGAGCCGCGCGTTGATCGCGGCGCGCTCGTTGAAGGCGCGGACCGAGGCGTTGGAAGCCTTGATCTCGGGGTAATGGCACTTTCGTCCGAACAGCGTCTCGACATAGCCGTGCTTGCGGCAAAACTCCTTCGTCGAGTCCATGTAGTCGCGGATGCCCGGGAAGCGCTCAAAGTACTTCTTGATGTAGGCGGATGCTTCCTCGCGCGCGATGCTTAGCTGGTTGGCGAGCCCAAACGCCGAGATGCCGTAGATGATTCCGAAGTTGATCGCCTTCGCGCGCCGGCGCACCTCGCCCGGCATGTCCTTGATCGGGACGCCGAACATTTCCGAGGCCGTCATGGCGTGAATGTCGAGCCCGTCCTTGAACGCCTGCTTCAGCTGCGGAATGTCGGCGATCTCGGCCAGCAGGCGCAATTCGATCTGCGAATAGTCGGCGGAGACCAGCTTGTGCCCGGGCGCGGCAATGAAGGCGCGGCGGATCTTGCGGCCGTCCTCGGTGCGAACCGGGATGTTCTGCAGATTCGGCTCGTTCGACGACAAACGCCCCGTGGTGGTCGCCGCCAGCGCGTAGGTCGTGTGCACGCGATGGGTCTGCGGATGCACGTAATTCGGCAGCGCGTCGGTATAGGTCGATTTAAGCTTGGAGACCTGGCGCCATTCCAGGATCTTCTTCGGGAATTCGTGGCCCTGCTCCGCGAGTTCGTCGAGTACCTGCGCCGAGGTCGACCACGCCCCGGTCTTGGTCTTGCTGCCGCCGGGCAACCCCATCTTGCCGAAGATGACATCGCCAAGTTGCTTGGGGCTGCCGACATTGATCGGCTCGCCCGCGAGCTCATGGATTTCCGCTTCCACCCGCGCCGCGGTCTGGGCGAAATCGCCCGACAGCCGCGACAGCACCTGCCGATCGATCGAGATGCCGCGTCGCTCCATCCGGGCCAGCACGCTCACCAGCGGACGCTCCAGCGTCTCGTAGACCGTATTCATGCGCTCGGCGACGAGGCGCGGCTTCAGCACGCGCCAGAGGCGCTCGATCATGTCGGCATATTCGGCGGAATATTCCGCGGCCCTGTCGATCGCGACCTGATCGAAGCTGAGTTTGCCCTTGCCGCTGCCGACCAGCGCGCCGTAGTCGATCACCACATGGTCGAACCAGCGCGAGGCCAGCGAATCCATCGCGTGCGAATTGCGTCCGGCGTCGAGCGCGTAGGACATCAGCTGCACGTCGTCATGATTGCACAGCGTGATGCCATGCTGCGCCAGCACGACCGCGGTGAACTTGATGTTGTAGCCTAGCTTGAGGATGCCGGCGGATTCCAGCAGCGGCTTCAGCGCGGCGAGCGCATCGGCGGCCTTGATCTGGTCGGGCGCGAGCCCCGCATCGAACAGCCCCGCTCCGCCGCCGGACTGTTTGTGGCCGAACGGCACATAGGCAGCGTCGTTGGG
Organism: Bradyrhizobium sp.; assembly: GCF_016219575.1. GTDB lineage: Bacteria > Pseudomonadota > Alphaproteobacteria > Rhizobiales > Xanthobacteraceae > Bradyrhizobium. The sequence goes on from NZ_JACRMG010000022.1 coordinate 2,685, forward strand.
TGCCATCGCCAGAGCAAGGCCGGAAATCTCGGCCTGCATCGGATCGATGGAATCCGACATCGCATCAACAACGAAATGACCGGCCTCCGCAGCGCGCGCGATCCAGGCCTTGAGCGCATCGTGGCTGCGGATGGTCTCATATTTCTTGCGGTCGACCGGAATCTTCTTGACCGCTTCGGCACGTGCTTCCGCGAGCGAGACCGGCGTGCCCTTTGGGCTCGACGACTTGTCCTGCCTGTCGCCGGATTTCTTCGCTGCAGGCAACGGCTTGTCGCCGGGAAACAGATCACCCGTGGTATCGGCGGACCTGGCCTTGGCGGGTGCGGCCGCTGCTCCATCCTTGCTGCCGATATCCGGCGAGACATCGGCCGGATCGATCTGCGAATACTCCGCCACGCGGCGGGTGAGGGTGGAGAATTCCATCGCCTTCAGGAACGCAATCAGCTTGCGGGCGTCGGGCTCGTGCACGGCGAGATCGTCGAGCGGCACTTCGAGATCGACCTTGTCGTCGAGCAGAACGAGCTTGCGCGAGATGCGCGCCTTGTCGGCATTCTCGATCAGCGCCTCGCGCCGCTTCGGCTGCTTGATCTCGGTAGCGCGGAATAACAGCTGCTCGAGGTCGCCATATTCGACAATCAGCTGCGCCGCGGTCTTGACGCCGATGCCGGGCACGCCGGGCACGTTGTCGGTGGAATCGCCGGCCAAGGCCTGCACCTCCACCACCTTCTCCGGCGGAACGCCGAACTTCTCGATCACCTCGGGGATACCGATGCGGCGATCCTTCATGGTGTCGTACATCACGACCTTGTCGGTCACGAGCTGCATCAGGTCCTTGTCGGACGACACGATCGTCGTGGTCGCGCCGCGCTCGCTGGCCTGCCGCGCATAGGTCGCGATCAAATCGTCGGCCTCGAAGCCGCCTTGTTCCAGGCAGGGCAGATCAAAGGCGCGCACGGCGTCGCGGATCAGGCCGAATTGCGGGATCAGGTCGTCGGGCGCCGGCGGCCGGTGCGCCTTGTAGTCGGGATAGAGCTTGTTGCGGAACGTGACTTCAGACTTGTCGAACACGATGGCCAGGTGGGTCGGTCGGTTGTCGGGCGGCATGTCGCGGAGCAGCTTCCACAGCATGTTGCAGAAGCCGAGCACGGCGTTGACCTGCAGCCCGTCGGACTTGCGGTTCAGCGGCGGCAGCGCGTGATAGGCGCGAAAAATGTAGGAGGAGCCGTCCACCAGGAACACATGATCGCCCTTGGCGAGCGACTTTGCGGCGACCGGCTTGGGGGCGGCCTTGGCGGCGGGTTTTGCGGCGGCTTTGGGGGCTGTCTTCGGCATGGCCGAAACTTAGGGATTTTTGCGCGGAATGACAGCCTCCGGGTGCGGGTTGTGACCGGGTTTTTTGCCTTTCCGGAGTTCAATTCCAGATGGGTTGCGTCGGCGGCTGTTCCGTGTCCCCTTGGATCGCGGTGCACCGAAAGGAACGACATGACCACGCAACTCGACACGCTCATGGAGAAGCTGCGCGAGATTCAGGCCGAAATCGAGGTCGAACTGGCGAGGCGGCGGGAAGAGCTGCGTTTCCATCTCGAAAATCGCCGGATCGTCTTCGAGAAGGAGGTGCTGCGGCTGCACGGGCAAATCAAGGTCGGCCTGGCGCGCTATGTCCGCGAGGCCAACCCGCTGGTGGTGCTGACGGCGCCGGTGATCTATTCGATGATCGTTCCGATCGTCCTGCTCGACATCTCCGTCATGGCCTATCAGGCCATCTGCTTTCCGGCCTACGGGATCCCGAAGGTGAGCCGCCGCGACTATCTGGTGTTCGACCGCCACCACCTTGCCTATCTGAACGCTCTCGAAAAGATTAATTGCGCCTACTGCTCCTATGCCAATGGCGCGATCGCGTTCATGCGCGAGGTGGCGTCGCGCACCGAAATCTACTGGTGTCCGATCAAGCATGCCCGCCGTGTCCTGGGCCCGCACCCCCACTATCATGGCTTCGCCGATTTCGGCGATGCGGAGGGGTATCGTGCCAAGCTCGCGCAGCTGAAGGATGGCGTGAAGGTCGAGGGGGCCTGATAACTCGAATCGATCGCCGATGCCGCAGCGGACGGCCGCGAATGCAGTTCTACTCCGCCGCTTGCAGTGTTGCGGCCGGCTTTTTCGGCGCGATCCAGAATGCAACGGGGCGTTCGAACAGGAAGTTGGCGTGCGCGGCGAGCGCCGCGCGCCAGATCAGGATCGCGCCGGCCACCCCGGCGACGGTCACGATCAGCGAGACGGTGCCGATATCCGGGATTGCGCCGGTCTTCAGCAGCAGCGTTCGCGTCGTTGCCATCGGCAGGAAGAAGGCAAGATAGACGACGATCGAGTGTTCGCCGCAATAGCGCAGGAAGTCGAGCCAGCGCATGTGTGCGAGCAGAGTGCCGACGACGATGATGGCGGAGGCACCGGCCAGTCCCAGCGCCAGCGAGATCAGCGGCCGCTCGCTGTAACCGAACTCGACCAGCACGCCATTGATCAGCGCCCACAGCATTAGCGCGACGACTGCGAGCGCCGGATTGCCGCGCGCCCGGTCCGACAGCGCGAACACCCAGGCTGCCAGCCAGTAGCCGGCAAAGAAATAGACGTAGCGCGCGCAGAACTCGTCAATGACGGTCCAGCCGGTCGCGACGTGTGCGCTCTCCAGCAAGGCAGCAACGGCAAAGATCGCGAGCGGCGCCACTCGACGTGTCAGTTTTGTGACAACGAAGAAGACTGGAAGCAGATAGATGAACCACAGCGTGCCGAACGGCTCGATGAAGGATTCCAGATACAGATAGCCGACGTGCGCCCAGCTCGACTCGGCGGCCAGGCCCGGCGCCTTGAAGCCGAACTGGATGGTCACCCACAGCAGATAGAAGTAGGCGAAATGCACCACCTTGCGGTCGAGATAGGTGCGCCAGTCGCGGTCGATCACGACGGACAGGAAAAGCCCGGAAATCAGGAAGAAATCCGGCATCCGGAACGGTTTCGCGAACGCCACCAGCGCATGCATGAAGCCGGTCTGGCCGGCGGCTGCCTCCACCCCCAGCACCGAATGCATCATCACGACCATGACGATGCAGATGCCCTTGGCATAGTCGACCCAATCGATGCGGTGGCCCGCGGGACGATAGGTTGCTTCGGATGTGCCGTTTGGAGTCATTGCTGTCCTGTTTCGGCGCGGCGAGGGCGCATCTTCGGCCGGATCTGTTTCTTTCTCCTTTATTCATACAAATGACATGCCGCTTTTTGCGGAACCTACCCCTTCCCATGGGGCCCCGAATTTCTTAAAGACCGGACCGCGTTAACCATCGAGAAGCAGGTTCTTTCCATGCGAATTGCCATGATTGGCACGGGTTATGTGGGACTGGTGTCCGGCGCCTGCTTTGCCGATTTCGGCCACCAGGTCACCTGCGTGGACAAGGACGAAAGCAAGATCGCCGCCCTTCGCCGCGGCGAGATTCCGATCTTCGAGCCGGGGCTGGATGCGCTGGTGGCCTCCAACGTGAAGGCCCGGCGTCTCGACTTCACCACCGATCTGAAGGCGCCGGTCGCCGAGGCCGATGCCGTGTTCATCGCGGTCGGCACGCCGTCGCGGCGCGGCGACGGCCATGCCGACCTCAGCTACGTCTATGCCGCCGCCCGCGAGATCGCGGAAGCGCTGGAAGGTTTCACGGTGGTCGTCACCAAGTCGACCGTGCCGGTCGGCACCGGCGACGAGGTCGAGCGGCGCATCCGTGAGGCCAATCCGAAGGCCGATTTTGTCGTCGCCTCCAATCCGGAATTCCTGCGCGAGGGCGCCGCAATCCGCGATTTCAAGTTCCCCGATCGCATCGTCGTCGGCACGTCCGATGAGCGCGCGCGCAAGGTGCTGAGCGATATCTATCGGCCGCTGTCACTGAACCAGGCGCCGCTTATGTTCACGGCGCGACGCACGGCGGAGCTGATCAAATACGCCGCCAACGCCTTCCTCGCTACCAAGATCACCTTCATCAACGAGATCGCCGACCTCTCGGAAAAAGTCGGCGCCGACGTGCAGGAGGTCGCGCGCGGCATTGGCCTCGACAACCGCATCGGCTCGAAATTCCTGCATGCCGGTCCCGGCTTCGGCGGCTCGTGCTTCCCGAAGGATACCCGCGCGCTGGTCAAGATCGCGCAGGACCATGACGTGCAGCTGCGCATCGTCGAGGCGGTGCTCGGGGTCAACGACAACCGCAAGCGCGCCATGGCGCGCAAGGTCGCGACCGCCGCCGGCAATCTGCGCGGCAAGAAAGTCGCCGTGCTTGGGCTCACCTTCAAACCCGACACTGACGACATGCGCGAGGCGCCATCGATCCCGCTGGTGACGGGCCTGCTCGACATGGGCGCGAAAGTGCGCGCGCACGATCCGGTCGGCATGGAGCAGGCGCGCAAGGAATTGCCCGAGATCGAATATTTCGACGATCCCTATGAGTGCGTCAGGGGCGCCGATGCCATGGTCGTGGTCACCGAATGGGTGCAGTACCGCACCCTCGACCTGGAGCGGCTGAAGGCCGAGATGGCGCAGCCGGTCGTGATCGATTTGCGCAACATCTACCGTCCCGCCGACATGGAAGCGCACGGCTTTGTCTACGAGAGCGTCGGCCGCGCGCCCGAACCGAAGGTGTGAGGGAAGTAAGCCCCACGATTCCGTCATGGCCGGGCTTGTCCCGGCCATCCACGTCTTGTCTGTTAGGTAGGAAGTAAGACGTGGATGCCCGGGTCGAGCCCGGGCATGACGAGTGGATATAGCTTTGACCCGCACTTTCGACACGCCCCTGCCGATCGATGCCGTGCTCGACGAACTGTCGCGCACGCTCGCGGGCCGCAACGCGGCCGTGCTGGTGGCGCCGCCGGGCGCCGGCAAGACCACGCGCGTGCCGCTGGCGCTGCTCGATGAGCCCTGGGCCAGGGGCAAGAGGATCATCGTGCTGGAGCCACGGCGCATTGCGGCGCGCGCCAGCGCCGAGCGGATGGCAAACACGCTGGGCGAACGTGCCGGCGAAACCGTCGGCTATCGCGTCCGCTTCGGCTCAAAAGTGTCGCGCGCGACGCGGATCGAGGTGGTCACCGAAGGCATCTTCTCGCGGCAGATCCTCGACGATCCCGAGCTCAACAATGTCGCCGCCGTGCTGTTCGACGAGTTCCACGAGCGCTCGCTCGACGCCGATCTCGGGCTCGCACTGGCGCGCGATGCGCAGACCGGTCTGCGCGAGGATCTGCGCATCCTCGTGATGTCGGCAACGCTCGACGGCGCACGGATCGCAAGGCTGCTTGGCGATGCCCCCGTCGTGGCGAGCGAAGGCCGCGCTTTCCCGGTCGAGACCCGCTACCTCGGCCGCAAACCGGATGCGCCGCTGGAGCGGCAGATGGCGGACGCGATCGCAAGCGCGCTCCGCGCCGATCCCGGTTCGGTGCTGGCCTTCCTGCCGGGCGCCGCCGAAATCCGCCGAACCGAGAATTTTCTGAGAGAGCGCGTGCACGACGCGTCCATCGAGATCGTGCCGCTGTTCGGCGCGCTCGATGCCGCTGTGCAGGATCGGGCCATTGCGCCCGCGCCGAAAGGCACGCGCAAGGTCGTGCTGGCGACGTCCATTGCCGAGACCTCGCTGACCATCGAGGGCGTGCGCATCGTCGTGGACTCCGGCATGGCGCGGGTGCCGCGCTACGAGCCCGACATCGGTCTCACGCGGCTGGAAACCGTGCGCGCCTCGCGCGCCGCGGTCGATCAACGCCGCGGCCGCGCCGGCCGTACCGAACCCGGCGTCTGCTATCGCCTGTGGGACGAGCCGCAGACTGCGTCGCTCGCCGCCTATACCCAGCCGGAAATCCTTTCCGCCGATCTGTCCACGCTGGTGCTCGACCTCGCACAATGGGGCGTGGCCGATCCATCGGACCTCGCCTTCCTCGATCCGCCGCCGGCGCCCGCGCTGAAGGAAGCAAGGAGCCTGTTGCACGAGCTCGGCGCGCTCGATACCGACGGCCGCATCACCGCGGAGGGCAAGAGCCTGCGCGCGCTGGCGCTGCCGCCGCGGCTGGCGCGCATGATCGTGGATTCCAACCGGTTCGGCGCGGGCGGGGAAGCCGCTGACATCGCCGCCATCCTCACCGAGCGCGGTCTCGGCGGCGACAGCGCCGACCTCGACGCGCGGCTCGATCAGTTTCGCCGCGACCGCTCACCGCGCGCATCCGGCGCCCGCGATCTCGCGCGCCGCTGGGCGCAGCAGGTGGCGTCGGCCGAGAAGCCGGGAAATGACGGCGATCTCTCCACCGGCGTGATGCTCGCCTTTGCCTTCCCCGATCGCGTCGCGCGCAACCGCGGCAATGGCAGCTTTGTGCTGGCCAACGGCCGCGGCGCCGCGGCCGAGCAGACCTCGTCGCTGGCCCGCGCGCCCTACATCGCCGTCGGCGAGCTGACCGGCACGGCCGCAAGCGGGCGAATCCTGCTGGCCGCGCCGATCACGCAGGACGAGATTGAGCATCATTTCGCCGACCAGATCGAAAGCGCCGAGGAAGTCACCTTCGATCGCGGCGCCATGGCGCTGCGTGCGCGCCGCAAGCGGACGCTGCATGCGGTCACGCTGTCCGAAGCACCGATGTCGCTGTCGCCGTCGGCGGAGACTGCGAAGATTTTCGCCGATGGCCTGATTGCTGCCGGTCTGGAGAGGCTGCCTTGGACGAAGGCGCTCAAGCAATGGCGCGACCGCGTGATGTTCCTGCGCAAGGCGGAAGGCGAAAGCTGGCCCGATCTCTCCGATGCCGCGCTCGCGGCGACGAGCGACGACTGGTTGGTGCCCGGGCTCTTCGACAAGACGCAGCTCAAGGAATTTTCCGCCGGCGACCTCTCCGATGCCGTGATGAATCTCTTGCCCTGGGAATTGCGCGCCCGGCTGGAGCGCGAGGCGCCGACCCATTTCGAGGCCCCGACCGGCACCATGCTCGCGATCGACTATGAGGCGGAGCAGGGGCCGACCATCGCGGTACGGCTGCAGGAATTGTTCGGCCTCAACACCCACCCGTCAATCGCGAAAGGCGCGGTGCCGCTGGTGCTGGAACTGCTGTCGCCCGCCCAGCGGCCGGTGCAGGTGACGCGCGATCTGCCCGGCTTCTGGCGCGGCAGCTATGCCGCTGTGCGTTCCGACCTGCGCGGCCGCTATCCCCGGCACCCCTGGCCGGAGGATCCCGCCAGCGCGATGCCGACGCGCCGGGTCAAGCCGCGCGGCACTTGAATACAATTCGTTAACGCTTCGCTCATCGTTTTCGCCAAAATGGCGGCCTTCGGCTTTGCGGGTTAGTCGCGATTTGGCGGCCGGCATGGTCAGATCGGCGGTCATCGTAACCTGCGTGAGTGGCGTGATGCGTAACATCCTGTTTGCTGCTGCTGCGATTGCCGCCGCCGGCGTCTTCATGGCTCAGATGGCGGACCGGATGACGCCTGCGTCCGCACACACCAACGCGCCGCGCAAGGAGGCGACGGTTGGAGCCGCTGCGGTACCGGCAGGCAATCGCAGCATTTCGATTGCGCGCGACGCCCGCGGCCATTTCCAGACCGACGCCCGTATCGACGGCCAACGCATCGACTTCATGGTCGACACAGGCGCCTCCGTCGTCGCGCTGAACGAGAGATCCGCCGCGCGCTTCGGACTGCGCCCGTCGCGCGGCGACTACAACGCCACGGTCACCACGGCCAACGGCACGCTGAAGGCCGCCCGCGCGCGTATCGCCATGATGGATGTCGGCGGCCTGATCGTTCGCGACGTAGAAGCCATGGTCCTGCCCGACGCGGCGCTGTCGGAAAACCTGCTCGGCCTGTCCTTCCTGTCCAGGCTGAAGCGGTTTGAGTACACCAACGGCCGGCTGGTGCTGGAGCAATAGGCGGCCCGCCGCCTTCAAAAGCGCCGTATTTAATCCTCAAAAGCCCGCTTCCCGCCTTCCGCTGCGGCCGCGCATTCGCTATGGCTGCACGGTCCCTTCAGCCATTTCCGAGGCCTTTCCTGATGTTTCCCAAGCCGAAGTCCGCGCTGGTTCCCAATACCTATGCCTATGAATCCGAGCCGATGGTGAAGGCGACCGGCTTTCGCGAATACGACGCGCGCTGGCTGTTCGGCAAGGAGATCAATTTGATGGGCATCCAGGCGCTCGGCATGGGGCTGGGCGTACTGATATCGGAGCTCGGCGCCAGGCAGGAGATCGTCACCGGTCACGATTTCCGCGGCTATTCCGCCTCGATCAAGTATGCGCTGATTTCGGGCCTGCTCGCCTCCGGCTGCAAGGTGCATGACATCGGGCTATGCGTGACGCCGATGGCGTATTTTGCGCAGTTCGATCTCGACGTGCCCTGCGTCGCCATGGTGACGGCTTCGCACAACGACAACGGCTGGACCGGCGTGAAGATGGGCGCCAACCGCCCGCTGACCTTCGGTCCCGACGAGATGACGCGGCTGAAGGAGATCGTGCTCAACTCGCAGTTCAGGAACAAGGTCGGCGGCTCCTACCAGTTCCACGAGAACTTTCCGGCGCGCTACATCGCCGATCTCACCAACCGCCCGAAACTGAAGCGCAAGCTGAAAGTCGTGGTGGCCTGCGGTAACGGCACCGCCGGCGCGTTCGCGCCGCAGGTGATGGAGGCGATCGGCTGCGAGGTCATCCCGCTCGATACCAACCTCGACTACACCTTCCCGAAATACAATCCGAACCCGGAAGACATGGAAATGCTGCACGCGATCCGCGACGCGGTGCTGCAGCACAAGGCGGATGTAGGCCTCGGCTTCGACGGCGACGGCGACCGCTGCGGCGTCGTCGACAATACCGGCGAGGAGATCTTTGCCGACAAGGTCGGCGTCATGCTGGCGCGCGACATGTCGGCAATCCACAAGGATGCGCAGTTCGTGGTGGATGTGAAGTCCACCGGGCTCTTTGTGACGGATCCCGTGCTGCAGAAGCAGGGCGCCAGGACGACCTACTGGAAGACCGGCCATTCCTACATGAAACGCCGCACCCATGAACTCGGCGCGCTCGCCGGCTTCGAGAAATCCGGCCATTTCTTCTTCAACAAGCCGTTCGGCCGCGGTTATGACGACGGCCTGGTCTCGGCGATTGCGGTCTGCGACATGCTCGACCGCGCGCCCGGCAAGTCGATGGCGGACCTGAAGAACGCGCTGCCAAAAACCTGGTCGTCGCCGACCATGTCGCCGCATTGCGAGGACGAAGCCAAGTACGGCATCGTCGACAAGGTCGTGAAGCATTTCGAGGCTGTGCAGAGCAGGGGTGAGAAGGTGGCGGGCCAGCCGATCCGCGATCTCGTCACCGTCAACGGCGTGCGCGTCACCGCCGAGGACGGGAGCTGGGGCTTGATCCGGGCTTCATCCAACAAGCCGGAGCTGGTGGTGGTGGTGGAAAGCCCCGTCAGCGAACAGCGCATGCGCGACATGTTCGAGGCGATGGATTCGGTGCTGCGCACCCATCCCGAAGTCGGCGAGTACAATCAGAAGATTTGAGCGGGTGGCCGCGTCCAGTACACCGCTGTCATGCCCCGCTTCAAGCGGGGCATCCAGTACGCCGCGGCATCTCGGCTAAATCACAGGTGTCTCTGGAATACTGGATCGCCCGCTTGCCGCCTTCGCTAAGGCTTCAGCGAGCCCAACTGCCCCACCGCGGCGAAGCCTTGGCGTAGACGGGGCGCGGGCGATGACAGTCATTGTGTGTCTTGCAGCTCGCTTAAGCCGCGCGGAGCGAGCCGAGGAAGCCGTCGACTTCGGCCTTCAGCCGCCCGGACTGCGCCGACAGGCCGTTTGCGGCCTCCAGCAGCTTCGCGGTTGCCTGGCCGGCCTCCTCGGACGCCTGGCTTACGCTCATGATGTTGCTGTTGACCTCGCGGGTGCCGTCGGCGGCCTGCTGCACGCTGCCGGCGATCTCGCGCGTTGCCGCGCCCTGCTGATCGACGGCAGCGGCGATCTCGCTGGAGATGCCGTCGATCTCGGCGATGGTGGCGCCGATCGCCTGGATCGCGGCCACCGCGTCGCCGGTGGCATTCTGGATGCTCTGCACTTGCGCCGAGATTTCCTCGGTCGCCTTTGCGGTCTGGTTGGCCAGCGCCTTCACTTCGCTCGCGACCACCGCAAAGCCCCTTCCGTGCTCGCCGGCGCGGGCAGCTTCGATGGTGGCGTTCAGCGCCAGCAGGTTGGTCTGGCTGGCGATGGTCTGGATCAGCGTCACGACCTCACCAATCTTTTGCGTGCCGCTGGCGAGCCCTTCGACCACGGCATTGGTGCGGCGCGCCTCGTCGGCGGCCTTGCCGGCGATTTCCGCGGAGCGCGTCACCTGCTGCGAGATGCTGCCGATCGATGCCGTCAGTTCTTCGGTGGCGGACGCAACCGTGCCCACATTGGTCGAGGCCTGGCTTGAAGCGGAGGCCGCGGCGGCCGTTTTGCGCGCGGTCTCGGCGTTGCCGTGGCTCATCGACGAGGAGAGCTGCTGCATCTGGCCTGCAGCGACCGCAACAGCCTCGACGATGCCGCCGATCTTGCGTTCGAATCCGGCAGCGAGCTCGCGCCGGGCCGCATCGCGATCCTGTTTGGCGTTTTTCTCCGCCTCGGCACGCTCTGCGTTGGCGCGCGCTTCGGCCGCACTCGCCGCTTCTGCCTCCGCGGTCTTTTGCGCGGTGGTTTCGAACAGATGCGAAAGCGTCAAGGCGAGCCAGCTCAGGACGCCGGCTTCGATCAGCAGGATTACCGCGTGCAGCACGACGCGGCCGAAATCGGCGCCGCCGGGATAGATCGCCGCAGGCAGGACGAAGTTCAGCACCAAATGATGCAGCGCGACCGCCACAGTACCGGCGAGGATCGGCCGATAGTCGCAATAGGCGACGAGGCAGGCGAGTGCAGCAAAGAAATACATGTGCATGTCGATCTGCCAGGCATGCCCCGCGAGCTGGTAGGCAAACACGGAGACGCCGCCCATCAGTGCGACGGCAAAGATCAGCCGGGTCGAAAGCCCGTTGCCGCTCATGCGCCACGATATGGTCGCAGCCATCGCCATCGCGGTCATGATTGCCGCCGGCATGATCCAGCCTTCGCCGCGCCCCATCCCGATGGCGATCGCGATCGGAACATGCAGCCAGAGCACCGCCAGCAGGGTCTTGCTGGTGGTCTCGCGCAGAACTGCCAGATCGTCGGTCTCGATGTTCATTTCCAACCCCTCAAGCCTTGAAGCAGGCGGCAATCGCCTGCGGATCGATGGCAAGCCAGACACCGGCGGTGCGAAGCCGGACCAGCCCGTCATGGTCGTTTGGCCGCACCACCAGGATGGCGGGCACGGCGGTTGTCCTTACGATTGCTGCATCGGCGGAAGCGGCGGCCAGCAGCACCTGCTGGGCGCTCCACCATGGCGGGAAGGCCACGGCGACAATCTCGGCGCCTGGACGGGCCTGAAACGCGAGTGCCGCAATGGCAACCCAGCTCGCAACCAGCAGCGCCGCAGCGTTCAGCCAGGCGGGCCATCGTAAAGCTGGCGTGGTCTTGTTCCCGTCCATTGCGCGCGACAGTAGCGGGATGGAACTAACTGCACGTAAATGACGGGGTTAATGAATGGTTGACGGACCGCACAACGAAAACGGGCCGCGGCTGGCGCGGCCCGTTGCTCACAAAGCGATATGAAGCGCGGTTACGCCGCCGGCACCGGCAGCGCGGTGACCGACTTGATCTTCTCCATCGCAAAACGCGAGGTGACGTTCTTCAGCGGCACGGCGCTGATCAGCTTCTTGTAGAACACGTCGTAGCTCGGCATGTCCGCGACCACGACGCGCAGCATGTAGTCGACGTCGCCGGCCATGCGGTAGAATTCCATCACTTCCGGCATGGCGCTGACGGCATCGGCAAACTTGCGCAGCCAGGCTTCCGAATGGTCGGAGCTCTCGACCGAGACGAAGACGGAAATTCCGAGCCCGATCTTGTTCTGGTCCACCAGCGCCACCCGCCGCAGGATCACGCCATCGGCCTCCAGCCGCTGGATACGCTTCCAGCAGGGGGTCGAGGACAGGCCGACCCGGTCGCCGATCTCGGCAACGGATAGCGAGGCGTCCTCCTGCAGCACGGTCAGTATCTTGCGGTCGATGGCATCGAGCCGCCGATTCGGCTCATGCAAGGGAACGGCGGTAGCGAGGTCAGTCATGAGAATAAAGTTCCATACAAAGGGGCTGTAACCCTCATATAGAGAAAATTCTTCTCACGCAAGGCCCGCCATGGCCGCGGTCAGACCGGGCGGGCGGACTGGCCCTGGCCCAAAAGTGCCGTGACTTCAGCACGTTGCGGGGCGGCAAAAGCGCCGCCGAAGCGCGTGCATTTCAAGGCTGCTGCGGCGGAGGCGAATCGGAGCGCCTCGCGCAGTTCCTGGCCCTCGGTGATGGCCAGCGCAAAGGCGCCATGGAACACGTCGCCTGCGCCCAGCGTGTCCACGGTGTGGACCGGGAAGGCAGGGGTCTCCTGCAACTGGCCGTGCTCATCGAGCCAGATCGTGCCCCGCGGCCCGCGCGTGCCGGCGAGGAAGGATTTTGTCAGCCTGGCGATCTTGTGCAGCGCCTGGCCGTCGTCGCTGACATCGGCTGTCTCCTGCAGCGGTTCGCTGGAGAACACCAGATGCGTCGAGGCGTTGAGCAGGCCCTCGCGCAACGACATCGCGCGGTCGACGTCGACGATGACGGGAATGCCACGCCGGACCGCTTCCGCGCAGAGGTCGGTGCAGAACTCGGCGCAGCGGCTTTCGGTGAGGATGGCCTGGCAATCGTCCAGCAGCGTATCGAAATCGGGCAATTTCACATGCCACAATTTCGGATCGCGGAAGGTGACGATGGTGCGCTCGCCCGTGGGATCGATCATCACGGCCGAGATCGGCGTCACCAGACCCGGCATGTGGATGAGATGCTTGGTCTCGATGCCCTCATGCGCCATCTGCTCGAAGATGAAGCGGCTCGAGGTTTCCTTCGCATCCCCCATCGGCCCGCAGATCGAGGCGCGGCCGCCCAGCCGCACGATGCCGATCGCGGCATTGAGCGCGTTGCCGCCGCAGATTTCGACGAAGCCCGTCGCATTTTCCTTGGAACCGCGCGCGGGAACGCCAGGCGTGTTGAAGGTGAGATCGCGCACCGGCATGCCGATGCAGAGGATACGCGGCGGTATCTTCGGCGCCCTGTCCTGAAAGTTCATGCGTGAATCCGCCATGTCCGTTCAAGCTCCCGAGACAATCGAGCAAGACATGCGCCGGTTCCCGCTATGCGCCTCCGGCCTTCCCGCCATGCAGCCACTGGCCGATCAGATGATGCGCAATCGCAAAGGGATGTGCCGCAAACAGACCGTTGGGATGCTCGCGCTTGTGCATCAATTCCAGTTCCGCGCGGTCGAACCAGCGCGCCTCTTCGAGCTCGTTGCGATCCACGACGATATCCTCGTTGAGCGCCCGCGCGGTGCAGCCGATCATCAGCGACGACGGATAGGGCCATGGCTGCGTCATGTAGTAATTCACGTCGGTGACGCGGATGCCGGATTCCTCGAAAATCTCGCGGGCAACGGCGTCCTCGATGGTTTCCGCGGCTTCGACGAAACCGGCGAGGCAGGAATACATGCCGGGCATGAACTGCTTCTGCCGGCCGAGCAGCGCCTTGTCGCCCGAGCTCACGAACATGATCACGACGGGGTCGGTGCGCGGAAAGTGCTCGGCCTTGCAGCTCGCGCAATCGCGCTTCCAGCCGCCTTCCTTCATGGAGGTGCGCTGCCCGCAATTGGCGCAGAAGCCGTGGCGCTGATGCCAGGTCACGAGCGATTTCGCCATCGCAATCGCCGACAATTGCTCCAGCGGCACCAGGCCCTGCATCGCCATGCCGCGCAATTCCGTCACCGCGACGTCATTGCGGCCGACCAGCTTTTCCGCAGCAGGAGGCGAAATGCCCATGCCGAAGATCGGCGCACCGTCGCGCAGGCCCAGGAAGATCGTGCCGGGATTGGCGCCATAGCCGAGAGCTTCCTTGATCGAGAGCAGCGCGCGGGGGCCGGCCTCCTCCTGTTTCATGACCAGCGAGTCGCGGTAGACCACATAGGCCCGCGCATTTTGCTGGCCTTCGAGCGCGAACAGTTTCTCGTCATTGGTGCGCAGATGTGCGGCGCGATCGAGGACATGGGTGACGAAGGCGGGCTTGCCCAGCGGATATTTGTCGAATGCGGACATTTTCTTGTTCTCAACCTAGCCAGATTTTGCGGCGAAGCGCGCTGATGAAATTCTGTACTTCCGTCGCGTCATGCGCGAGCGGCGGCACCACGCCCCAGACCGGGCGCGGCCAGGCCGCATCGTTCTTGCGGCGGGCAATGACGTGAACGTGGAGCTGCGGCACCACATTGCCGAGGGCGGCAATATTCAGCTTGTCGCATTTGGTGATCTCCTTCAGCGCGCGCGCGACGCGCGACACTTCCGTCGTCAGCTGCGCTTGCGCGACCTCGTCGAGGTCGATGATCTCTATCGCGCCCTCTCGGCGCGGCACCAGCAACAGCCAGGGATAGTTAGCGTCTTTGATCACGAGCACGCGGCACAACGGCAGATCGCCGATGTCGATGGTGTCTTGGGTGAGCTGGGGATGCAGCGACCAGGCGGCGGGCATTCTTGGTTCCCAAACCCGATTTCAGCCGGGTCCAAAAGAGTGCCTTCTGGAGGGCACTGTCTGTGTCATATCAAGGCGTCATCACCCGCGAAAGCGGGTGATCCAGTACGCCGCGGCTCCTCTGTTTACGGCGGGGCCGGCGATTACTGGATACCCCGCTTCCGCGGGGTATGACAGCGGGGGAGCGCTTGCTTTCCGGCCTTTTTGGCTCCAAATAGGGACCGGGAGATTGGCGGTGGACGAGCCACTCGCCAACCGGGTCAGGTCCGGAAGGAAGCAGCCCTAACGAGGTTCGGATCGGGTCGCTCGTCAGTCTCCCACCTGTTTTTTCGAGCGAATCGCGCTGGGAGCGGGCCCTTGCCCGTCCGGCGCGTGCTCCTTTCCGCAATCAGGCCACGAGAGATTATCAATTGCGGATCGACCGATGACCGATGCTGGCGCTCCCCCTCCTGAAGGCCAGGGCGGCTTCGATCTCGGCGGTCAGCCGGATGCCGCCAGGCCGTACCGGGTGCTGGCACGGAAATACCGTCCCTCCAGCTTTGAGGATCTGATCGGCCAGGAGGCCATGGTCCGCACCGTCTCGAATGCATTCGAGACCGGGCGCATTCCGCAGGCCTGGATCCTCACCGGCGTGCGCGGGGTCGGCAAGACCACCACTGCCCGCATTCTTGCCCGTGCGCTGAACTACGAATTGCCGGATGGTTCCGTGAAGGGGCCGACCATCGTCATGCCGAAGCTCGGCGTGCATTGCCAGGCGATCATGGAAAGCCGGCACATGGACGTGCTGGAGATGGACGCAGCCTCCCACACCGGCGTCGACGATGTGCGCCAGATCAATGACAGCGTGCGCTATGCGCCGGCTAGCGCGCGTTACAAGGTCTATATCATCGACGAAGTCCACATGCTCTCGACGGCGGCGTTCAACGCCTTCCTCAAGACGCTGGAGGAGCCGCCGGAGCACGCCAAGTTCGTGTTCGCCACGACGGAGATCCGCAAGGTGCCGGTCACGGTGCTGTCGCGCTGCCAGCGTTTTGACCTGCGCCGCGTCGAGGCCGACGTGCTGATGGGGCATCTGTCCAACATCGCCAGGAAGGAAGGCGTCGAGGTCGAGGGCGAAGCGCTCGGCATCATTGCGCGCGCTGCCGAAGGCTCGGTGCGCGATTCGCTGTCGCTGTTCGACCAGGCCATCGCGCATGCCGCTGGCACAGTTCGTGCCGACGCCGTGCGGCAGATGCTGGGACTGGCCGATCGCACCCGCGTCATCGACCTCTTTGAAAAGCTCGCCGGCGGCGATATCGCCGGCGCGTTCAAGGAATTCCGCGAGCAGTATGACGTCGGCGCCGATCCGATCGTGGTGCTGTCGGATCTGGCCGAATTCGTCAACTTCGTCACCCGCGTGAAGATCGTGCCGGCCACCGCGGATAATGTCACGTTCGGCGAGACCGAGCGCGTGCGCGCCCGCGAATTCGCGGCAAAGCTCTCGATGCGGGTGCTGTCGCGAATGTGGCAGATGCTCCTCAAGGGCATTACCGAGGTGCAGACCGCGACGCGCCCCGCTGCGGCCGCCGAGATGGTGCTGGTGCGGATTGCCTATGTCGCCGATTTGCCGACGCCGGATGAGGCGATCCGGATGATCGAGCAGAACGGCGGATCGTCGCCGGTGGCCTCGAGCAGTGCCGCGCCGCGCGGCGCGCCGGCTTCGACCGTGTCGGCGATGCCGTCCTCTCCGGCCCGTGCGCCGGTTTCCTCGCCTCGCGCCAACGCCGAGGCCCGCCCGCAGCCGATGGCGAGCGTCGAGCCGCAATCCGCGCCGGTGTTGCGCATCTCCAGTTTTCCGCAGCTCATCGCGCTCGCCGGCGAGAAGCGCGATCTCATGACCAAGAGCGCGCTGGAAGCCGACATGCGGCTGGTACGCATCGAGGACGGCAGGCTCGAGATCGCGCTGGAGCCCAACGCCTCGCGCGGGCTCGTCAACGATCTCTCGCGTAAGCTCGAATTATGGACCGGGCGGCGCTGGACCGTGATCGTCTCCAACGAGGCCGGCCATCCGACGGTGCGCTCGCAGAATCTCGCCGAGAAGAGCGCGCGCGAGCGCGCGGCCGAAGCCGATCCGCGCGTGCAGGAGGTGCTCGCACGTTTTCCCGGCACCAGGGTCGTTGAGGTTCGCCGCCTTGCCGCGGAGCTGCCGGAATCCGATCTTATCGCTGACGATCCCGCGGAAATGCCCGACAGCGACGACGACTGATCTGACAAGGAAAGAGCAATGGCTGATTTTCTCGGCATGATGAAGCAGGCCGCGCAGCTGCAATCGAAAATGCAGGCGATGCAGGACGAACTCGGCAATGTCGAGGTCGAGGGCATTTCCGGCGGCGGCATGGTATCGGTGCGCATGACGGCGAAGATGGAAGTGAAGGCGGTGAAGATCGATCCGTCGCTGATGAAGCCGGAAGAGCGAGAGATCGTCGAGGATCTGGTGGTCAGCGCGTTCAATGACGCCAAGCGCAAGGCGGAAATCGCGATGCAGGAGAAGATGCAGTCGCTGGCCGGCGGGCTCGGCCTGCCGCCGGGTTTGCTCGGGGGCTTCGGTTCCTGACCTATGCCCGCGGTTGCCGGTCCCGAGATCGAACGCCTGATCCAGCTGCTTGCGCGGCTGCCCGGGCTTGGCCCGCGCTCGGCGCGGCGCGCGGCGCTGCACCTGATCAAGAAGCGCGAGGCGCTGATGACGCCGCTTGCGTCGGCGCTGCAGGTCGCGATCGAGAAAATCCAGGTGTGCAAGACCTGCGGCAATATCGACACGCAAAACCCCTGCACGGTGTGTACCGATCCGCGCCGCGACCCCTCGATCATCGTCGTCATCGCCGATGTCGCCGACCTCTGGGCGCTGGAACGGGCGAATGCCGGCAACGGCCGCTATCACGTGCTGGGTGGCACGCTGTCGCCGCTCGACGGCGTCGGCCCGCAGGACCTGTCCATCGATGCGCTGGTGGCGCGCGCACATGAGGAACCGGTGAAGGAGATCGTGCTGGCGCTCAATGCGACGGTGGACGGCCAGACCACCGCGCATTACATCACCGACCTCCTGCAGGACGCCAATGTGCGGGTGACCAGGCTGGCGCACGGCGTGCCGGTCGGCGGAGAGCTTGATTATCTGGACGAAGGTACGCTATCGGCTGCCATGCGGCAGCGCACGCTGTTCTAATTCTCTCGACATACGGAACTGGAAATGACGAAACGACGATTCGGCGGACGCTGGGGCTTTGCGTTGCTCATGGCGATGGCCTTCGCGGCGCCTGCTGCCTCCGCCCAATCCGCGCAGCCAGCGGAACCCGCACCGTCGAAGCCCGGCAAGCTGATCAATGCCGGCGACGTCCTGTCCGGCGAGCTCACCACCATCAAGACGCGCGGCAAGCGCGGCAAGGCCGCGACCTACCAGATCACCTCGGAGCCGCGCCGGCTGCCGCCTCCGAACGGGCTATGCAACCTCGAGACGGGTCCGGAGACGTTCCAACTCGTCACCACCAGCGACGCGCAGGCGGCACAGCTGAAGGGCTTTGTCGGCAAGTCCATTTCCGTGAAGGTGGACGAAGTATCCTGCGCGCAGGCCGCGGGGCAAATGACCGAGGCCATCATCACCAAATGGAGCGTGGTGAAGCAGTAAGAGGTGTCATCGCCAGGCTTGACCGGGCGAGCCAGTACGCCGCGGCCTCTCGCTTCTATTTCAAGCGCCTCTTGAATACCGGATCACCCGCATTCGCGGGTGATGACAGCTTGGATCAGACCCTTACCGGTCCCAGCGCATCGAAATGCCCGCGCTTCTGCAGAAGGGCCAGCAGAAGCAAGCTCGGCACTGCCACCAGAACGGAGATCGCGAAGAACAGCGGCCAGCCCGTTGCCGCCGCCACATAGCCCGCGCCTGAGGACAGGTAGGTACGTCCGACCGCGGACAGCGCGGTGAGCAATGCGTATTGTGTCGCGGTGTGCAGGGGATTCTGGCACAGCGCCGACAGGTAGGCGACGAAGATCACGGTGCCGATCGCGCCGGTGAAATTCTCCACCGAGATGGCAAGTGCCAGCGCCCATTGGTTGACGCCGACATGGGCAAGCCAGGCGAATGCCAGGTTGGAGGTGGCCTGCAGCAGGCCGCCGATCCACAGGCTCGTGACCAGCGAATAGCGCCGCGCCACATAGCCTCCCGCAAAGCCGCCGATCAGGGTAGCGGCCAGACCGACGCCCTTGACGATGCCGGCGTAGTCATTGCGGGTGAAGCCGAGGTCGATCACGAACGGCGCGGTCATGGTGCCGGAGAAGGCGTCGGTGAACTTGTAGAGCACCACGAAGGCGAGTGCGGTGAGCGCATCCTTTCGGGTCAGGAATTCCGAGAAGGCGCCGATCGCCGCGTGCAGGACGCGCGAGAATGCGCTCTCCGAGCGGGTGGCCGCTTCCGCGCGGGCGGACTGCTCGGGCTCGGTGGCGGCAAGCGCCGTCAGCGTGCCGATCAAGACCAGCGCCGCCATGCTCACATAGCCCCACATCCAGGCCGAGGTGCGGCCGATGCCGGTGGATTCGAAAGCGGTGACCAGGAACAGCACGCCGGCGGTGGAGACCAGCATGCCGATCCGGTAAGCCGCGACGTAGGAGGCCATGCCGGCGGCCTGCTCGTTCTCGGGCAGGCTTTCGACGCGGAAGGCGTCGACCACGATGTCCTGGGTCGACGACATCGTCGCGACGAGCAGCGCGCCGAGCGCCACGAACAGCGGCGAGCGCGCCGGGTCGGTCAACGCCAGCAGCAGGATCGCGCCGATCAGCAGCAGTTGCGAAAATACCAGCCAGCCGCGGCGGCGGCCGAAGGCGCGCGTGAAGACCGGCACATGCAGTGCATCGACCAGCGGGGCCCAGAGAAATTTCAGCGTGTAGGGCGTGCCGACCAGCGCGAACAGCCCGATGGTGCCGAGGTCGACGCCGGCCTCGCGCATCCACACCAGCAGTGTCGATCCCGACAGCGCCAGCGGCAGGCCGGAGGAAAAGCCGAGCAGCAGCACGATCAGCACGCGCGGCTGCAGGTAGACGGTGAGGCTTTCGCGCCAGGAGGGCCGGTCGGGGGATGCGTTTTCGGCGGAGGTGTCGGGAGCGGTCATGGGACCGTTGGTAGCAGATTCTGCGGGAATTCGTAGGGTGGGTAGAGCGCAGCGAAACCCACCAACCAAGGTGATGGGTTTCGCTGCGCTCTACCCATCCTACGCGACCTTACTACTCCCCCGCCTGCAGCTTGCGCGGCGGCAGCGGGAACAGCTCGGCGGCGCCTTTGACCAGCCGCGGGGCCTCAGCCGGCGGCTCCTTGGAAAAATCCAGCTCCTCGATGCGCCCGGCGCGCTTTTCGATCTTGTCGGCGGAGATCAGGATCTGGCGGACGTCCTCGTTGACGTCGCCAAAATGCTTTTGCAGCTTCAACACGCGATCCCTGAGTCGGCCGAGATCGTCGCCGAGGTGCATCACCTCGTTGCGGATCTGGTCGGCGGCGTCGCGGATACGGGCGTCCTTCAGGATCTGCTGCATTACCTGGATCGCCAGCATCAATAGCGACGGCGACACCAGCACGACGCGGGCGCGATAGGCCTTCTGGATGACGTCGTCGAACCCGTCGTGGATTTCGGCGTAGACCGATTCCGACGGCACGAACATCAGCGCGGTGTCCTGGGTCTCACCGGTGACCAGGTATTTTTCAGCAATATCGCTGACATGCTTCAGAATGTCGGTGCGCAGGCGCTGCGCGGCGATGCGGCGCTCTTCGTCGCTGCGCGCATCGTGCAGCGCCGTCATCGCCTCCAGCGGAAATTTCGCATCGATGCAGAGCGGGCGCTGGTCGGGCAGGAACACCACGCAGTCCGGCCGCTTGCCTGACGTCAGCGTGAACTGGAATTCGTAGGAGCCCTTGGGCATACCGTCCTGGACGATCGCTTCCATCCGCGCCTGGCCGAACGCGCCGCGCGACTGCTTGTTGGCGAGCACGTCGCGCAAGGTCGTCACCTGCGTCGTCAGGTCGGTGAGGTTCTTGTGCGCATTATCGATGATGCCGAGCCGCTCGTGCAGCTTGCGGAGACTGTCCATCGTGTTGCGCGTGGTCGCTTCCATCGACTGGCCGACGCGATGGGTCACCGAATCGAGCCGTTCGTTGACCGCGCGCGCCATGTCGGCCTGCCGGCCGGCGAGCGCCTGCGCCATCGCATCGACCCGGCCGGTGGATTCGCTCTGGGCGCGCAGCATGTCGGAAAGCCGCTCTTCCAGCTCGTCGGCGCGGATGGCTTGCGCCATGGCGAGCTCCGCACCGCGCCGGCCCGATTTGGCGACGACGATCACCAGCGCCAGCAGCAGGATGAGTGCGAGCGCGCTGATGCCGATCAGGCCGTCGGCGACGCGGACCGGCCAGTCGCCGATCAGGAAAAGAATCTCGTTCATGCCGCCTTGTAACCCGATTCGGCCACCCGCGCGAACGAAGAGGGAACATTTATGGTTAATGGGGCGCTAATTTTTATGGTTAACGCCGCCCTAAAAATCATGGTTAGCGCGGGGTTAACGGGCGCCGGCCCGCATTGACCCCGGCAAATCAAGCCCTTAAATCGCGCTTCATGGCCATCAGAGAGATCATCATCCTGCCGGACAAGCAGTTGCGGCTGGTGTCGAAACCTGTCGAGAAGGTGACAGCGGAAATCCGCAGGCTCGCCGACGACATGCTGGAGACCATGTATGAAGCGCCCGGCATCGGGCTTGCCGCGATCCAGGTCGCGCAGCCGTTGCGGCTGATCACCATGGATCTGGCCAAGCGCGACGAGAATGGCGAGACCGCGCCGAAGCCGCGCGTCTTCATCAATCCGGAGATCGTTGCGCGCTCCGAAGAGCTGTCGGTCTACGAGGAAGGCTGCCTCTCGATCCCCGAATATTACGAGGAGGTCGAGCGCCCCGCGCGCGTGCGCGTGCGCTTCACCGATCTCGACGGCAAGGTGCACGAAGAGGACGCCGAAGGCCTCTACGCCACCTGCATCCAGCACGAGATCGATCATCTCAACGGCGTGCTGTTCGTCGATTATCTCTCCAAGCTGAAGCGCGACCGCGTGCTGAAGAAGTTCGCCAAGGCCGCCAAGCGCGCCGGGGAGTAGGCCCCGCTTTATCCGCCGTCATGTCCGGGCTTAAGCGCGAAGCGCGTCTATGCGCCAATATCCCGGGCATCCACGACTTGCTTTCTCGCGGGACCAAAGACGTGGATGGCCGGGGCGAGCCCGGCCATGACGAACAAACCAGGGCGCTCAAATGCCGCTTCGTCTGATCTTCATGGGCACGCCTGATTTCGCGGTGCCGACGCTGCTCGAACTCGTCGCCCATGGCCACGAGATCGCCGCCGTCTATACCCGCGCGCCAAAGCCCGCCGGGCGCGGCATGAAGCTGCAGCCGACGCCGGTCGAACAGGAAGCGCGCCGTCTCGGCATTCCCGTGCTGACGCCGTCGTCCCTCAAGACTCCCGAGGCGCAGGACGAATTCCGCGCGCATGACGCCGACGCCGCCGTGGTGGTTGCCTACGGCATGATCCTGCCCCAGGCCATTCTCGATGCGCCGAAACTCGGCTGCTTCAATCTGCATGCCTCGCTGCTGCCGCGCTGGCGCGGCGCCGCGCCGATCAATCGCGCAGTGATGTCCGGCGATGCCGAGACCGGCGTGATGGTGATGAAGATGGACGTCGGCCTCGACACCGGCGACGTTGCGATGGTCGAGCGGCTGACGATTACCGACAAGATGACTGCATCGGATGCGCACGACGCGTTGGCGCGGCTCGGCGCCGACCTGATGGTGCGCTCGATGGCGGCACTGGAGCGCGGCAGCTTGCGGCTGACGAAGCAAAGCGAGGCGGGCGTCACCTACGCCGCCAAGATCGAGAAGGCGGAAGCGAAGATCGACTGGAGCAAGCCGGCGCCCGCCGTGCTCAGGCACATCCACGGCCTCTCGCCGTTTCCCGGCGCGTGGAGCGAAGTGCCGGTCGATGGTGAAGCGGCACGGGTGAAGCTTCTGCGCTGCGAGCCTGCGAAGGGCACGGGTGCGCCCGGTACATTGCTCGACGACCAGCTCACGATCGCCTGTGGCGACGGCGCGATCCGCATCGTCGAACTGCAGCGCGCCGGCAAGGCACCGATGAAGACCGCCGATTTCCTGCGCGGCACCCCGCTGAAACCGCCGCTGCGGTTCTCCTGATGCCCCGCTACAAGCTCACCATCGAGTATGACGGCGCGCCGTTTGCCGGCTGGCAGCTGCAGCCCGATCATCCGACGGTGCAGGGCGTGCTGGAAGCGGCGGTCAAGGCGACCTGCGGCGAGGACGTGCGCGTGCACGGCGCCGGCCGCACCGACTCCGGCGTGCACGCGCTCGGCCAGGTCGCCCATTGCGACATCGCAAAGCCTTTCACGGCGAGCCGCCTGCGCGATGCGCTCAACGCGCATCTGCGTCCGAACCCGGTTGCAGTGCTGGCGGTCGAAATCGTGCCCGGCGACTTCGAGGCGCGCTTTTCCGCGGTCAGGCGCCACTACCTCTATCGCATCGCCAATACGCGGGCGAACCTCGCGCTCGATGTCGGTCGCATCTGGCGCGTGCCGCGGCGTCTCGACAGCGACGCCATGCACGCCGCCGCGCAGCGCCTGCTCGGCAAGCATGATTTCACGACCTTCCGCGACACCGAGTGCCAGGCGAGGTCGCCGGAAAAAACACTCGACCAGCTCGACGTGATCCGCGACGGCACCGAGATAAGGATCCTCACCTCGGCGCGTTCGTTCCTGCACAGCCAGGTGCGCTCGATGGTGGGCTCGCTGGTCTGGGTCGGCGAGGGCCGCTGGAGCGCCGACGACCTTTACGCCGCACTCGCCGCCCGCAACCGCGCCGCCTGCGGCCCCGTCGCACCGCCCGAGGGGCTGTATCTGGTGCGGGTGGATTATTAGCGAGTCGACGCGTTGTTCTCTTCACCTCGCCCCGCTTGCGGGGAGAGGTCGGATCGCATCGGAGATGCGATCCGGGTGAGGGGGACTCTCCGCGAGTCCTCTTTGCCAACGAATATGCTGAAGCAGCCCCTCACCCCAACCCTCTCCCCGCAAGAGCGGGGAGAGGGAGAAGTGAGGCCCCTTCTTTGCGGATAGACGCTAAGCAAAATACCGATCCAGCACGCAGCGGTAGATCTTCGTCAGCTTCTCCAGATCTGCCACCGGCGTGCGCTCGTCGATCTGGTGCATGGTCTGGCCGACCAGGCCAAACTCGATCACCGGGCAATAGCTCGAGATGAATCGCGCGTCGGAGGTGCCGCCGGAGGTGGAAAGCTCGGGCTTGCGTCCCGTGACTTCCTCGATCGCGGCCACCGCAAGATCGGTGAACGGGCCGGGCTTGGTCACGAACACGTTGGAGTTCGACGGCTCCCAGACGATGCGGGCCTTGATGCGGTTGCCGCAGGCTTTCGCCAGCCGTACATCGACCAGGTCGCGCAGGCTCTGCTGCGTGTGCAGGTCGTTGTAGCGGATGTTGAATTTTGCCCGCGCCTGGCCGGGGATGACGTTGCTCGCGCTGTTGCCGACGTCGACCGAGGTGAATTCCAGGTTGGATGCCTGGAACTGAGCACTGCCGTGATCGAGCGGCTCGTCGGAGATCGCCACGATCAGCCGCGAAATATCCGGCACCGGATTGGAGGCGCGATGCGGATAGGCGACATGGCCCTGCACGCCGTCGACATAGAGCGTGCCGGATTGCGAGCCGCGGCGGCCTACCTTGATGCAATCGCCGAGCACCTCCACGTTGCTGGGCTCGCCGAGCACGCAATGATCGAATTTCTCGCCGCGCGCGGCCACCCATTGCAGCAGTTTTATCGTGCCGTTGACCGAGATGTCTTCCTCGTCGCCGGTGATCAGGAATGAAATGGAGCCCTTGGGCTTGCCGCCATTGTCACGTAGATATTGCAGCACGGCAGCGACGCTGCAGGCGATGCCGCCCTTCATGTCGACCGCGCCGCGGCCGTACAACATGCCGTCCTTCACCTCGCCGGCGAACGCGCCATGCGTCCAGGCGCTTTCATCGCCCGCCGGGACTACGTCGGTATGGCCGGCAAAGGTGATATGCGGCGCCTCGCTGCCGATGCGCGCATAGAGATTGTCGATGTCGGCCGTGCCTGGCTCGCCAAAGGTGACGCGGTGGGTCTCGAAGCCGGCTTCTTTCAGGAGGGTTTCGAGAACGCCCAGCGCCCCGGCGTCGGCCGGGGTTACGGATGGGCAGCGGACGAGGGATTGAGCAATCGAGAGGGCATCGGTCATGCCCCCGACTTAACATGCCAAACCGGCGGAGCACTAGCTTTGTGCGGCACCATTTCGATCTCGCTGTGTTGCTCCCAGCGCCGTTCGGTTTTGGGCAAGAGCGGGTTCGTTCCAAACCGGTTGATCTTGTCGGAGGGCCGGTTCAGGTCAACCCGGCGCGGCGGAACCCCTCCAGATAATGCTCCCGGTCGGCTTCATTGCGCCACGGCAGCTGGGTCGCGATCCACGACAGCGAGATGTTCGGCTGGGTGCGGCGAAGCTCGGCGATGGCCATCTCCGCCGTGCTCGTATCCCCGCTCATGCCGGCGGAGACCGCGAGCACGCGATAGGCGCCGGTGAGATCGCCGCGGTGGCGGATCGCCTCGCGCGCCAGCGCGATCGCCTCGTCATATTGCCGCGTCATGAAGCGGGCATAGCCGGCGATGCCGTAATAGATCGCAAGCGAGGGATCGCGGGGGCTGAGACGGATGGCGCGCTGCGCGGCCTCGAAGGAATCCTCGGTGCGCCCGGCATAGGACAGCGCCAGCGCGTAGTAGCCCTGCGCGAGGCAGAAATTGGAATTCAGCCGCAGTGCGGTCTCGAACTCGGACAGCGCGTCGTCGAGTCTTCGCGTCGAGAAATACACGCTGCCGAGCGCAGTGTGCGCCCACGCGTCCTCGTGGTCGAGCTGTACGGCCGTCGTTGCGGCCTGCTCGGCAAGCGGCGCAGCCTTCGCCAGCTCGGCCCAGCCGAGATGCACGCCGAACATGTGGCTGGCCGCCAGCACCGACAGCGCCTGGCCGTAATTCGGATCGATCGCGATTGCCTTCTGCAGCAGCGCCTGCGCCACCACATGGTCCTCGCGCGTCACGCGCCAGTAATGCGACAGCGCCCGCATCAGGAGGTCCCAGGCGTCGAGGTTCGCCGGCGGCTTGCGTTGTGCGCGGAAATTCTCCGCCGCATAGATCTGCGGCTCCAGGGCGGCCACGATCGCGTTGGTGATCTCGTCCTGCACGGCGAAGACGTCGACCAGTTTGCGGTCGAAATGCTCCGCCCAGATGTGGCTTTCGGTGGTGGCGTCGTTGAGCTGCGCCGAGATGCGGACACGGTCGCCGGCCTTGCGCACGCTGCCTTCGACCACGTAGCGGACTCTCAGTTCCTCCGCGATCTGCCTGATGTGGACGTTGCGGCCCTTGTAGGTGAAGGAGGAATTGCGGGCGATGACGAAGAACCAGCGCACCCTGGAGAGCGCGGTCAGGATATCCTCGCTGATGCCGTCGCAGAAATATTCCTGTTCCTCGTCGTCGCTCATGTTCTTGAACGCGAGCACGGCGATCGCCGGGCGGTCGGAGGCGACCGTGGCCGCCGCGGGCGCCGGCACGGTCGCGGGGGATTGAGCGGCGGGGGGAAGCTCCACGCACTCGCCGACGAAGCGAAAGCCCTTGCGCGGAATGGTGCGGATCAGTCGCTGTGCCTTGCCGTCATCCTGCAGCGCCTTGCGCGCGGCGTTGATCCGGCTGTTCAGCGCCGAGTCCGAAATGGGCCGGTTGCCCCAGACTTCGGCAACCAGATCGTCCTTGCTGACGACGCGGTCGCGATGCGCGATCAGGAACAGCAGCAGGTCGAATACCTGCGGTTGCATGGGGATCAGCACGCCGTCCCGTTTGAGCTCGCGTAGCTCGCTCTCAAGTTCGTGATTTTCAAAGCGAAATCGCACCAAACACTCCGGTTCCGCTTCTCAAGCAAAAATCAGGAATATCTCAGGCAAAGGACAACCATCCGGAAAAGCCCTGGGCGGCTCAATACGGCATTTTGCAGCGGTCGATTGCCGACACCATCGGCGCAACTGTGCTGCCAACGGAGCTATCCATGTCCCAAGTCCATACCATAGGCCCGGATTTCTCGGGCTCCAGATTGTTCAAGTTCATCGCATTCCTCTACGGAATGGCATCCTATCTCGTCTTCTTCGTCACCATTCTCTACGCCATCGGTTTCGTGATGGGGCTGGTCGTGCCGAAGACCATCGACACCGGCACCAACACTTCCACGATCGAGGCCGTCGCCATCAATCTACTCCTGATGTCGCTGTTCGCCGTACAACACAGCGTGATGGCGCGAAAGGGCTTCAAGGCGTGGTGGACGCAGTATGTTCCCAAGCCGATCGAGCGCAGCACCTATGTGCTGGCGTCGAGCGCGTGCCTGCTGCTGCTGTTCTGGCAGTGGCGTCCGATTCCGGCTGTCGTGTGGCTGGTCGATGATCCCGACCTGGCGGTGGCGGTCGCAGTACTCTCGCTCGTGGGCTGGGGCCTCGTGTTCATCAGCACGTTCCTCATCAACCATTTCGAGCTGTTCGGCCTGTCGCAGGTCGTCAACCATCTCGTCGACAAGCAGGCGGCGCCGCCGCGCTTCCGCACGCCGCTGCTCTACAAGTTCGTGCGTCACCCGCTCTATCTCGGCTTCATCATCGCGGTCTGGGCCGCGCCGGTCATGACCGTGGGCCACCTGCTGTTCTCTGCGGTGATCACGGCCTACATCCTGGTCGGCATCTGGCTCGAGGAGCGCGACCTGGTCGAGATGTTCGGGGACCAGTACCGCGAGTACAAGCAGCGCGTCTCCATGCTGATTCCCTGGCGCAAGTCGTGGTGAGCCGGCCGCAGATGAGGAAGACAGCCATGAATCACATCGGCAACTGTTTCTGTGGCGCCGTGGAAATCGAGGTCCACGGCGCCCCGGAAGCGATGGGATACTGCCACTGCCGTTCGTGCCGCTCCTGGTCGGGCGGCCCGGTCAATGCCTTCAGCCTGTGGAAGCCGCAAGCCGTGCTGATCACCGCCGGTGAGGAGCACGTCGCGACCTACACCCGGACGCCGGTCAGCGAACGCAAATACTGCAGCAAGTGCGGCGGTCATCTGATGACCAATCATCCGCAACTCGGGCTGGTCGACGTGTTTGTCGCGACCATCCCCACGCTTGCCTTCGCGCCGCAGGTCCATGTCAACTATGCCGAGACCGTGCTGCCGATGCGCGACGGCCTGCCCAAGCTGAAGGATTTTCCGTCCGAATTCGGCGGCAGCGGCGAGATGGTGGCGGATTAGCGAACCTTTTTGAACAGTGAAGAAGGGCGTGCAACGTTGCTGCACGCCCTTCCTGCTTTATTTCAGCCCGGCCCGGCGCAGGCCGTCGAGATAGTGCTCGCGATCTTCGGCCTGCTTCATCGGCAGCTCGCGCGCGATCCATTCCAGCGAGATGTCCGGCTGCGCCTGCAGCAGTCCCTGCAAGGCGACGGCGGAGAGCTCGCGATCGCCGGCCATGCCGGCCGCCGCCGTCAGCACGCGGTGCGCGCCGACGAAATCCGCGCGCTGCCGCAGCGACTCGCGCGCGAACCTGATCGCTTCCTCATATCTGCCGGCGGCGAACTGGATGTAGGCGCCGACCCCTTGATAGATCGCCGCCAGCGGGTCGCGCGGGCTGAGCCGCAGCGCTCGGCGGATGGCGACGTCGCCTTCCTCATAACGGCCCGCATAGCACAGCGTCACCGCATAGAACGCCTGCGAGAACGCGAAATTGGGATTGAGGCGCAACGCCAACTCGAATTCGGCGATCGCGTCGTCGAACCGTCGCATGAACAAATAGGAGTAGGCGAGCCCGATATGCGCCCAGGCATCCTCGCTGTCGGCCTCGACCGCGGCGAGCGCCTCGCGCGTGGCGATCGGCATCACGCTTGCCATGTCGGCCCAGCCCATGTGGGCGCCGAAGATGCGGCTGTTGGCGAGCAGACCCAGCGCCTTGCTGTAGCGGGGATCGATCTCGATCGCCTTTTCCAGCAGCGCCTGGGCCACCGTGTTGTCCTGCTGCGTCACCCGCCAGTAATGCGACAGCGCGCGCATCACGAGATCCCAGGCGTCGAGGCTTCCCGGCGGCTTCTGCTGGGCCCGAAAGCTCTCGGCGGCATACAGATGCGGCTCGACCGCGGCGACGATCGCTTCGGTGATCTCGTCCTGCACCGCGAAGACGTCCTCGATGCTGCGGTCGTAGCGCTCGGCCCACAAATGGCTGCCGGTCGTTACATCGTTGAGCTGCGCGGAAATGCGCACCTGGCCGCCGCTGCGGCGCACGCTGCCTTCGACGACGTAGCGCACGCCGAGTTCGCGCGCGATCTCGTTGATGTGGACCGAGCGGCCCTTGTAGACAAAGGATGAGTTGCGCGCGATCACGAAGAACCATCGCAGCTTCGACAGCGCGGTGATGATGTCCTCGCTGATCCCGTCGGAAAAATACTCCTGCGCGCGGTCGCCGCTCATGTTGAGGAAGGGCAGCACGGCGATGCCAGGCCGGTCGGTGAGGGCCGGCAGCATCTCCAGTTCGCGGCGCGCGGTTGCGGGTTCCGCCTGGGTGGTTCCTTCCGTGGCGGTCTGCACGGCGCCGACGAAACGAAATCCCTTGCGCGCGATGGTGCGGATCAGCGCCTGCTCGGCGCCGCTGTCGCCGACGGCCTTGCGGGCGGCATTGATTCGGCTGGTCAGGGTCGACTCGGCGACATGCCGTCCCCGCCAGATCTTCTCGATCAATTCTTCCTTGCTCACCACGCGATCGCGATTTTCCATCAGATGGACGACGAGGTCGAACACCTGCGGCTCCAGCGAGACCGGCAAGCTCTCCCGGCTCAACTCCCGCGTGTCTGTGTCAAGTACCTGATTTGAAAAGAAAAACTTCATCCGTCGTCGATCCCAAAACAGAACTCGCGAATTACTCAAGAAAAACTGGACAGATTCTCAAGCACGGCGGTCAATCCATGACTCTGTTTGAGTCGGCAGATGACGCCGATGGTTCACCGGGCGTGCTTGCCACTATCCAGTTCACGCCATCGAAATATCCCGCGCGAGGGAAGCCGCGACAGTGAGGTCGCGCACGGTCAATATACGCGCGTGAAATGCCGGGCAAATATGGCTGAACTGCAGATCGTTCGTTGCCCTAAAGGCACAAGTCAGTGCAATCGGTGCAAGCGATTGCCGAGCACCTGTTGGACTTGATTCAAATGATGCCGGTCGCGCTGTCGCGCCGAATCAGTCGCGCAGCAGTTCGTTGATGCTGGTCTTGGCGCGGGTGCGCTCGTCGACGCGCTTGACGATCACGGCGCAGGCAGTGGCCGGACCGGGCTGGCCGTTCTTCAGGGGCTTCGGCGGCAGCGTGCCGGGCACCACGACCGAATATTCCGGCACCTCGCCGATGAAAACTTCGCCGGTCTCGCGATCGACGATCTTGGTGGAGGCGCCGAGGAAGACGCCCATAGAAAGCACCGCGCCCTTGCGCACGATCACGCCTTCGGCAACTTCGCTGCGTGCGCCGATGAAGCAGTCGTCCTCGACGATCACGGGCTCGGCCTGCAGCGGCTCGAGCACGCCGCCGATGCCGACGCCGCCGGAAATGTGCACGCGCTTGCCGATCTGCGCGCAGGAGCCGACGGTGGACCAAGTATCGACCATGGTGGCTTCATCGACATAGGCGCCGAGATTGACGAAGGAGGGCATCAGCACGACGTTGCGGGCGATGAAGGCCGAGCGGCGCACGATCGCTCCGGGCACTGCGCGAAAGCCGGCGTCGCGAAAGCGGTTCTCGCCCCAACCCTCGAACTTCGAGGGCACCTTGTCCCACCACGAAGCCTTGCCGGGGCCGCCCGGAATCTGGGCCATGTCGTTGAGGCGGAAGGACAGCAGCACCGCCTTCTTCAGCCACTGATTGACCTTCCACTTGCCGCTGGCCTCGCGCTCGGCGACGCGCGCCTCGCCCTTGTCGAGCAGCTCGAGCGCGTGATCCACGGCGTCGCGGACCTCGCCTTTGGTCGCGGTCGAAATGCCGTCACGGGCGTCGAACGCGGCATTGACTGATGTTTCGAGGGCGGCGAGGGACATGGGTGTTTCCTTGGCGGACGGGCTTTTCGGGTCGCTTTTTCGGGAAATGGGGCGTGTGAGTCAAGGCCGGGATGACAGTTACAGCAGGCGCTGCAAGAACCCGGTCAGATCGTCGGTGACGTGATCGACATGGCCGGCATCGCGGCCTTCCAGCTCCCAGTCCTCGCGCACCACTTCCTTCGCCCCGTCGGGCACCACCAGCACGGTGGTCATGCCGAGCCGGTGCGGCACCACGAGATTGCGCGCAAGATCCTCGAACATCGCCGACCGCGCCGGATCGACGCCGTGCAGGTCGAGAAATCGCTGATAGGTCTGCGGCGCCGGCTTCGGCTCGAGCTCGGCTGCGATGATGTCGAACACCGCGTCGAAATGTCCCGACAGCCCGAGGCGGTCCAGCACCGCATCGACATGATCGACCGAGCCGTTGGTGAGGATCAGCTTGCGGCCGGAAAGCTTTGCGATCGCAGCCCCCATCGCCGGATTGGGCTCCAGCGGCGAATGATCGATCCTGTGCACATAGCTGAGGAAATCGTCGGCGATGACGCCGTGCTCGGTCATCATGCCGCGCATGGTGGTGCCGTAGCGGCGGTAGTAGTCCTTCTGGATGCGCCGTGCTTCCTCTGGCGAGACGTTGAGGAAATCAGCCACGAACTCGCCGATCCGAGCATCGACCTGCTGCCACAGATTGACGTGATGCGGATAGAGCGTGTTGTCGAGGTCGAACACCCAGGTGTCGACATGGTCAAAGCCGCGGGGAGGGGTCATCGCATTTCCCCCGCTGTCATCGCCCGGCTCGACCGGCGATCCAGTACGCCGGGGCGTCGAGAAGATAACTGCCGCCTCGGCGTACTGGATCACCCGCATTCGCCGGTGATGACAAGTGAGTGTGCGGAATCTTCATGGCATCGCAAAGCGCAGCGTCTTGCTGCCGCCGCTCATGTCGACGGCGGCAAAGCCTGCGGCGGAAAGCCCGCGCGTGCCGCAATCGCCCTGTTCGTTGATCTCGAACTTGGCTTCCCGGGTGCAGAGCTGCGTGGCGCCGCCCCAGTTCAACGCCTTGTCCCTGTACTTCACCGTGCGGTTCTCGCCGTCGACGGCTTCCGCAAAGCTGAAAATCTGCTTCGGCTGGCCGGCGACGTCGGGATGCAGGCACTTGCCGGGGTCGATGCGGTACCAGCCGCGGCTCGTCACGGTCTTGCCGTCGTCCGTCGCCACCGCCGCCATGACCTTGTGCGGCGTGTCGTTGCACCAGGTCAGCCCCGTCGCGGAAGGCGACTGCACCGCCTCGATCAGCTTGGCGAAGAAGTTCGGCTGCTGCACGGCGTCCGCATTCAGCCCGCGGCTCTTCAGAAACGCATTCAGCGCGGCCTGGGTCTTCGGCCCGTCGGTGCCGTCGATCGGCGCGGCATCGTAACCGGCGACGACCAGCAGCCGCTGGATGCCCGCTAGTCGCGCCTGCTCGTCGTCGTACTCGGAGTCTTCGGCGAGATAGGCGATGAGGTGGCCGTCGTCGGTCTGCGTCGGATTGATCTGGGTGAACGGCGCCGGGGTCTGTCCGGAACGGCATTGCCGCGCAGCTGCGATGACGAAATTCTGCTCGGCGATGCAGAGCGTGTCGGCACCGCCCTGCGGCGCCGGCGAGGAGCCGTAGAGACCGAGCGCGCGCGCATGCAGCAAGATGCGATCGGCGGTCAGCGTGCCCTGCGCCACCACGCGGCAGCCGGCGGGATCGATGCGGAACCAGCCGCGCGTGGCGGTCGCCGACTGATGATCGATGCCGATCGCCACCTCGACCACATAGCTCATGCGGTTGCAGAGTTTCAGGTCCGCATGCGCGGGTGCGGCAGACGCCAGGATCGACACAATTGCCGCAGGCAAAGAGAGAGCCGTACGCCGCACATAACGGCGCATCCGGGCGCGAAGACTGCGCCTGATCTTCGGGGCTTTCTCTCTGAAGCCTGTCACTTGTGGATCAGCGTGCCGGTGCCCTGATTCGTGAACAGCTCAAGCAATACCGCATGTTGAGTCTTGCCGTCGATGATGACGACGCCCTGCACGCCCTGCTCCAGGGCGTAGATGCAGGTCTCGACCTTCGGGATCATGCCGCCGGAAATGGTGCCGTCGGCGATCAGTTTTCGCGCGTCCTTTACGGAGAGTTCGGGAATCAGCTTCTTCGACTTGTCGAGCACGCCGGGCACGTCGGTGAGCAGCAAGAGGCGCTTGGCCTTCAGCGCGCCGGCCACGGCCCCTGCAAAAGTGTCGGCGTTGACGTTCAGTGTCTGCCCGTCGGCCGAAGTCGCGAGCGGCGCCAGCACCGGAATCAGTTCATGGCCGATCAGCTGGTTGAGCAACGTGAGGTCCACCTTCTCGGGATCGCCGACGAAGCCGAGATCGATCGCCTTCTCGATGTTGGAATCCGGATCGACCATGGTGCGCTTGGTCTTCGACGCCTTCACCATGCTGCCGTCCTTGCCGGACAGGCCCACCGCCTTGCCGCCGGCCTCGTTGATGTAGCCGACCAGCTGCTTGTTGACTGAACCCGCCAGCACCATCTCGACGATCTCGATGGTGGCGGCGTCGGTGATGCGCAGGCCGGCTGCGAATTCCGACTGGATGCCGAGGCGCTTGAGCATGGTCGCGATCTGCGGCCCGCCGCCATGCACCACCACCGGATTGATCGCGGTCTGCTCCAGCAGCACGATGTCGCGCGCGAAAGCTTTCGCGGTGTCCTCGTCGCCCATGGCATGGCCGCCATACTTGATGACGATGGTTTCCTCGTCATATTCCTGCATGTGCGGCAGCGCCTCGGACAGGATGCGGGCCTTGTCGAGCGGGCTGATATCGGTGTCGGTCATGAAACGGTCTCGCGAGAACGGGCGGGGCGGATGTCGGGCCGGTTTCTATCCGATTGCCGGGCAGGGCGCAAAGAGGCCGCGCCGCAGCCCTGTCACGCGCGCCGGGGCCACGCCGCTGCAACCGCCAGTGCCAGCCAGCTTGCGATCAGCAGCGTGCCGCCGGTCGGCGCGGCAAGCGGGAACAGGCCGTGGCCGGCAAATTGCCGCAGCGTCAGGTCGCCGGCGAACAGCGCCGCCGCGACGACGAATCCGCCCGCAGCAGCAAGCCCGATGCGGGCATGGATGAGAGCGCGCTCCGCCAGCGCCACGGCCGCCAGCACGGCGCAGGCATGAAACAGCAGCATCGACGATGCGGCGGCAAGCCGCGAGGCTTCGGCCTGGTGTGCGGAGGCTGCCGCCAGGATGACGCCGTCGGCACCCATGATGCCCGCCAGCACGATCAGCACGCGCGCGGCACGGTTCATTGCCCGCGCTCCCGCATCAGGCGCACCATCGCCGCGCGCAATTCCGGCATGCCCTGGCCCGAGCGCGAGGACGTTGTCAGCACTTCGGGAAACGCAGCGGGATGTCTTGCCAGCGCCGCCTTGGTTTCCTCGATCCGTGCGGCGAGTTCGGCCGCCTTCACCTGGTCGGCCTTGGTCAGCACGATCTGGTAGCTCACGGCGGACTTGTCCAGCGTCTTCAGCACGTCCTGGTCGACGTCCTTCAGGCCGTGGCGGCCGTCGATCAACACATAGACGCGCGCCAGAGAAGCGCGCCCCAGCAGGAATTTGTGGATCAGCGCGGTCCATGACGCGACCTTGGTCTTCGCCGCCGCGGCGTAGCCATAGCCGGGCATGTCGACCAGCCGCAGACCATTCTTGTCGGGGCCTTCGAAGAAGATCAGTTCCTGCGTGCGGCCCGGCGTGTGCGAGGTGCGCGCCAGCGCGTTGCGGCCGGTCAGCGCGTTGATGAGGCTCGACTTGCCGACATTGGAGCGGCCGGCGAACGCGATTTCGATGCCACCCATCGGCGGCAGCGTCTCGATCGAGGGCGAGGCCCAGATGAAGTGCCAGTCGCCGGCGAACAGCTTTCGCCCTTGCTCGATCAGCTCCGCATCGATGTCGGTGGCGGTCATGCGAAGGCGTCCCTGCTCGTCGGTCATTCCGGGATGGTGCGGAGCACCAGGCCCGGAATCTCGAGATTCCGGGTTCGATGTTTCGCATCGCCCCGGAATGACGTCACGCGAATGCGCGCGACGTCACGTCTTCGACTCCGCCTTCGCCTCTGGCTTCTTCGCGAAGGTGGCCCGGAGATTGTCGAACAGCTCCACCTTCACGCCGTTCTTGCGCATGATGTAGCTCTGCTGGATGACCGAGAGCAGATTGTTCCACGCCCAGTAGATGACGAGGCCCGCGGGGAAGCTCGCCAGCATGAAGGTGAAGATCAGCGGCATCCAGTCGAAGATCATCTTCTGGGTCGGATCCGGGGGCGCCGGGTTGAGCTTCATCTGGACCCACATCGTGATGCCCATGACGATCGGCCAGATGCCGAGCATCAGATAGGCGCCGATATGCGGGCCGAACACCGCGAGCGGATCGAACGGAATCAGCCCGAACAGGTTGAAGATCGTGGTCGGGTCGGGCGCCGAGAGATCCTTGATCCAGCCGTAGAACGGCGCGTGACGCATCTCGATGGTGACGAACAGCACCTTGTAGAGCGAGAAGAACACCGGGATCTGCAGCAGGACGGGAAGACAGCCCGCGACCGGATTGATCTTCTCCTTCTTGTAGATCTCCATCATCTCCTGCTGCTGCTTCACCTTGTCGTCGGGGAAGCGTTCCTTCAGCGCCTGCAGCTGCGGCTGCACCGACTTCATCTTCGCCATCGAGGCGTAGGACTTGTTGGCGAGCGGGAAGAAGATCAGCTTCACCAGCACGGTCACCAGCAGGATCGCGATGCCGAAATTGCCGAACATGTGGAAGAACCAGTCCAGCGCCAGGAACATCGGCTTGGTGATGAAGTAGAACCAGCCCCAGTCGATCAAGAGATCGAAATGGTTGAGCCCGAGCTGCTTGTTGTAGCCGCCCAGCCCAACCAGCGGGAAGTTGATGCCGACCACGCCCGCTTCCTTGGCGCCGGCAAACAGCCGTGCATTGGAGGAGCCGGTGCCGCCGATCGGAATCGTCTGCGGGTCCTGCAGATAGTCGGTCTGGTAGGTGCGGGTCTTGCCGACGAGGTTGGACGAAAAACGCGCCTTCAGCTTCGCCGTGGTGTCGGGCAGCAGCGCCGAGGCCCAGTATTTGTCGGTGATGCCGAGCCAGCCATTGGTGACGTTGAACTCCACCTGCTTGGCATCGTCGATCGACTTGTAGGGATATTCCTGCAGTCCCTTTTCGCCGAGATAGCCGATCAGGCCTTCGTGCAGGATGTAATAGCCGGACACCTCGGGCGCGCCGTGGCGCGAGATCAGCGCGAACGGATAGAGCGTCACCGGCGTGGAGCCGATATTGCTCACTTCGTCCTTCACCGTGAAGAGATAGCGCTCGTCGATCGCGATGGTGCGCTTGAAGGTGAGGCCTTCGCCGTTGTCGTGCTTCAGCACCACCGGGCTCGACGGCGACAGCACATTCGAGCCTTCCTGCGTCCACATCGTGTTCTGGTCGGGCAGGCGGATCTGCGAGCCCGCCGCCGGCACCCAGCCGAACTCGGCGTAATAGGGGCTTGCGGTCTGCGACGGCGAGAACAGCACGATGGCCGGCGACTTCGGATCGACCGTCTCGCGATACTGGTTCAGCGCGACGTCGTCGATGCGCGCGCCCCTGAGCGAGATGCTGCCGGAGATCTTCGGGCTGTCGATCTTGATGCGCGGGGTGGCCGCGATCGCGGCGTCGCGCGGCAGCAGGGCGCTGGCGACGGGCGTCACCGGCGTGCCCGAGGAGGGCGTGGTGCCGGCCTGCGGCGTCGCGCTGCCGGGCGTGCTGGTTCCCGGAGCGGCGCCGGGCGCCGCCTGCGTCGGCTTCTGCAGCTCGGCCTGCTTCTGGGCCTCGACGCGCTGCTTCTCCATCTGCGGCACATTGTAGAAATATTGCCAGGCGATCAGCACGAGGCCGGACAGAATGACGGCGAGGATGGTGTTGCGATTGTCGGTCATCGGTTTTGCGGTCTCGTCATTCAGGTCGGGGTGGAGCGCCGTGAGTCCTTCTTAGACGCGTTTTCTTTACGCGAACCGGAACCCACTTCGCTTGAAAACGCTTTGGTCGGTCGATCAAGGCGGCGGAGCGCCGAACGCAGATCGTCCAGCATGACCGCAAAGTCCCGCGTCAGCGCCTCCCGGCGGCCGACTAGCACATAATCATGGTGCGGTCGCATGGATATGACGTCCAGCCGCTTCACCAGTTCGCGAAGCCTGCGCCGGATGCGGTTGCGCTCGGTGGCGGTGCCGTTTTTCTTGGTGACGGTGAAGCCGAGGCGGATCGGACCCTGGTCGTCGCGGCGGCGGGCCTGCAGGGCAAAGGCCGCGCTGGAGACCCTCGCGCCATTGGCAACGGCGAGGAAGTCCGCCCGCTGCCTTAGCCGATCCATGTTTGCTGTCCTAGGGGCGGCCCGGCTCAGGCGCTCAGACGCTTGCGGCCCCGCGCGCGGCGGGCGGCGAGAACCTTGCGGCCGCCGGCGGTGGCCAGGCGCGCGCGGAAACCGTGGCGGCGCTTGCGCACCAGTTTGCTGGGTTGATAGGTCCGCTTCACGGGTCGATCTCCGCTGACATAGCAATTCGCCGCTTGAGGCAATCTGCCGTTGAATTGAGAAGGCGTCCGGTGATGCTGACCGGCCCAAAACGGCCGTTTGCGGCCCCAATGAGCCGCCGCCCGAAAAACCGGGCCATCGCGGACAATTGGCGCGGCTTATAAGCGAGCGACCCCAATTCGTCAACGCTATCAGATGTCTCGGCCGGGGTTCTTCGAAACGGCACAATCTCCGTAAATATTGCTGATTTTGCGGTGTTTTAACGGTTGAGGATGGCGACCCGTCCGGCCGAACACTAGATCAGGGAACCGGCGCACATTAGCGATCGGTAATTTGACCGGCTTGGGGGCAGGACCGCATCCTGCAGGACCGGATATCGAGGGCAGATATCGTGTCAGAGGCGACTGACAATCAGCCGGACGGCGACAGGCCGCGACCCCCCGGGGGGGCGCGCCGGTTCGGCCTGTCCGGCAAGCTGCTCTTGATGACCATTCCGCTGGCCATGATCGCCGGCATGATGATCTACGTGCCCGCCATCGCCAACTTCCGGGTCAACCGGCTCAACGATCGCCTCGCCGCCGCCAACACCGCCGCCCTGGTGCTGGATGCCGCACCGTCGGGCATGGTGCCGGAGACGCTGGCGCGGCAGATCCTCACCAGCATCGATGCGCGTGCGGTGGCCATCAAGATGGGCCAGCAGCGCCGCCTGCTGGCGAGCGCCGATCTGCCCGAGAAGATCGACCACGACATCGACACCCGCAACATCACCGTGTGGGCGGCGATCCACGATGCGTTCGAGGTCATGTTCGAGAACGACAACCACGCGATCCGCGTGGTCGGCAAGGCGCCGGGCGCCGCGCAATTCATCGAGGTGGTGATCGACGAGGCGCCGCTGCGCAAGGCGATGTACCGCTTCTCGCGCAACGTGCTGATCGTGTCGCTCTTGATCGCCGGCATCGTGTCGGCGCTGGTTTACCTCGCCTTGCATTATCTCTTCGTGCGGCCGATGCGGCGGCTCACCGCCAATCTCGTCGGCTTCCACGAAAACCCGGAAAATCCTGCGCGCATCATCGTTCCGAGCCAGCGCGGCGACGAGATCGGCGTCGCCGAGCGGGAATTGAGTGACATGCAGCGCGACCTCGTCTCGATGCTGCATCAGAAGAGCCGGCTCGCCGCCCTCGGTCTTGCCGTCTCCAAGATCAACCACGATCTGCGCAACCTGCTGGCGTCCTCGCAGCTGCTGTCGGACCAGCTCGCCAGCGTGCCCGATCCGCGCGTGCAGCGCTTTGCGCCAAAGCTGATGCGCTCGCTGGAGCGCGCGATCGCCTTCTGCCAGTCCACTCTGTCCTACGGCCGCGCGCAGGAGGCCGAGCCCGACCGCCGGCTGATGCTGGTCGAGCCTGTCGTCGCCGAGGTGCGGGAATCCGCAGGTCTCGCCAGCGACGCCTCGATCACTTGGGTCGCCGCAATCGAGCGCGGCCTCTCCATCGATGCCGATCCCGACCAGCTGTTCCGCGTGCTGCTCAACCTCGTGCGCAACGCGGCGCAGGCGCTGGAGAGCCAGCCGCAAAGCAGCGCCGCCGCGATGCAGATCCGCATCACCGGCCGCCGCGAGGGCTCGGTTGCGATCCTGGAAGTGTCCGACACCGGCCCCGGCGTGCCGGCGAAGACGCGTGCGCATCTGTTCGAGGCGTTCCAGACCTCCGGTCGCCCCGGCGGCAGCGGGCTGGGACTGGCCATCGCCGCCGAACTGATCCGCGCCCATGGCGGCAGCATCCACCTCGTCGAAGGCACCATCGGCGCCACCTTCCGCATCTCCATCCCTGACCGCCCGGTGGAACTGCAGACCGTGCGCAACGAGCGGGCCAGCGCCTAAGCCGTTATAACCGCAGTCTTTTCCGTCATTCCGGGGCTTCGCGCAGCGATCAACCCGGAATCTGGAGCTAATGGAGCGAGATTCCGGGTTCGCGCTCACGCGCGCCCCCGGAATGACGATGGAAACCATGCGGTCCGGCGCCCGGACCACGTCGCTTCCGGACCTTGCAAACCAGTCCGGAAGCCGGTAGCTAGAGCGCTCTTCGCGGCCATCCGAGCCTTCACCGGATGCAAATCGGGTTTTCAAGCCCCATATCGCCGAAGAAAACGCGCCCGTAGCTCAGCTGGATAGAGCATCAGACTACGAATCTGAGGGTCGGACGTTCGAATCGTTCCGGGCGCGCCATCTATCTTCTTCACATGTCATCGATTTTCAGAACGGCCTAAAATCACCCCAGACTAGAATCTCTGTTTAGTCTGGGTTTTAGTCTGGGGAAATTTTTAGCCGGCAGGCGCCGATGCTTTCCATTCCGGATTGGAAGCGTGACCGCTCCCAATCCGCCTTTGTCTGCTTGGAGCGCCCAAACCGGGGCGGCGTCGGGCTGTCAAGGCCGAAGCCGCGAAGCGGAGGTGCGACAGCGCAACCTTTTGCGGCCCTGACGCCGGCCCGGTTCACGGTCGCCGGCAGCAAATGACCACATGCCTCGTCAGACCACATCGAGCTCGCGCTTCGGGCGCCATGCGACGGGATCAGCAATCCAGCGGTTGATGTCGGACTCATGCCAGCCGCTCCCGTTGACGCTGATCCTGATCTGCGGCGGGAACGTGCCCTCGGCGATCTTGCGGTAGATGGTGGACCGGGACAGCCCGGTCCGGGAAAGAACGGTTCTGAGGCGGATGATACGTTCCGGTTCGTGCATAGCCGCGTTGCCTCCTGCTGGCTATTTCTGACGGCTTCTGAGCCCAGACAGGACATGCAGGTGCAAGCGGGCAAGAGGGTTGTTCGACTCGTCGTAGCGTGGCGTAGAGACGATGGCAGATGGATGGTTCAAATTCCGATGCCTCGGCCTCTGCCGATGTCGATGCCGTGAATGAAAGCCAATTCCTGGCCGAGCCGGCGGCCTGATTCGAACGTGATGCCGAGTTCGATCTTGCGGTTGGTGAGGATGGACTCCAGTTGCGGATCGCGTTCGAGGCTTTTCGCCATGTCGCCCATCGCCGTGCGCGTCGCCGTGTAGCCGGACATGTCGCCGGCCTGATACTGGCGTTGGCTGGTGTGGTCGAGCTTCTGCCAGCGCTCCACGAAACGGTCAGCGCGGCGGCTCGGATTGGTACGCAGTTCGGTTTCAAGCTGGAGCGCGCGGATGGCACGGGCAGAGTTGCCCGAAGCGGCTTCAAGGGCGAGTTCCGGGTTTTTCTTGTAGGCAGCTTCGGCGTCGTGCGAGCCATAGGGCCGCACCTCCTCGAAGACCTTGCGGGCCTCCTGCAATTCCTTCACCTGCTCCGGGCTGGCCTTGGCGCCCCGCTCCTGCATATCGAAGATCGCAGCCACGGCCCGGGCATGGCGAACCAGCGCCTTCGTGCGGGCCTTGCGCAGCGCCGCTTCCGGGTCTTCCGCCGCCGTCCTTTCCGGCCTTTCCCGTTCCGGCCTTCGCGCGTCGTCCGGGCCAGGCACGGCGTCAGCGGACGGCCGCAGCCCTTCGAACATGCCGCGCATCTTCTCGGGCACGATCTTCCTGACAATTTCGGCGACACGCTCGCGGAAGGTAATGCCGCGCCGCTCGGCATAGCTCTGCGCCGGCTCGATCTGCTCGTAATCCGAGGCCATGTCCTTCGCGCGATCGCGCGACAGGGTGCGAACCAGCCGATCCTGACCGGCGAAGTCATCGTGGCCGTAGTGCAGGTCCATGCCGTCGCGGTGCCGCGACAGCGCGACATAGCTGGCATGGGCGTCCATGCCCGGGGTCGCCAGCACATGGGTGCGGTCCACTGTCATGCCCTGCGCCTTGTGGATCGTCGCCGCATAGCCATGGTCGATCCGGCTATAATCCCTGAGGTCGAAGGCTACGGATCGGCCATCGTCGGTGCGCACGGTCATGGATTGCGGGCTGACTTGCTCGATGGTCCCGAGTGTGCCGTTCTTCACGCCAAGGCCGCGCTCGTTTTGCAGAAACATGACGCGATCCCTGCTGGCGAAGTTTCTCGCGCCGCGCTCGACCGTCACACGCACCTCATCGCCCAGATCACCCGCAGTCCGCATCCGCTCGCGCGCTGCCTCGTTCAGCGCGCGAACCTCGTCATTGGTATGGGTCAGGATGATCCGGCTATTGTCCGGCGACGCCTGCCGGTCGCGGTCCCAGCGATCGATCAGATCGCCGCGCGCCTGTTCGCGGGTTTGAGCACCATGCACCATGCCGCGGGAGCGATAGGCGTCAAGCGCATTACCGGTTTTGCCATCGGCGAGATCGCGCGTAGCCTCGCGCTGCCAGTCCTGCCGCTGGCGGCGCACTTCGCCGATTTTCGCTCCGCCGTGACGCTCATGGATCGACCGGAACGCCGCGCCCGCTTCTATTGCTTGCAGCTGTTTTGGATCGCCGATCAGGACGACCTTTGCGCCGGCTTCGGCAGCACGGGATAGGACGCGCTCCAACTGGCGCGTGCCGGCCATGCCCGCCTCATCGATGACAAGCACATCGCGGGTTGTAAGCCCGTCGCGACCCTGTTGCCAGCCATGTTCCATGCTGGCAATGGTGCGCGACGCAATGCCCGATCCGCTTTCGAGGTTTTGTGCGGCGATGCCGGACAGCGCCACCCCCTGGACCTCATAGCCGGCCGCCTCCCACGCCTCCCGCGCCACGCCCAGCATCGCGCTCTTTCCCGTTCCGGCATGGCCGACCACGATCCCAAGATCGCGCCCGTCCGTGACATGCGCCAGCGCGTCGGCCTGCTCGCCTGAAAGGACAAGACCGCGCGCTTCCGCACGCGCAAGAGCCGCCCGCTTGTCGGTGCCGTTCACCTCATGGCATTCCCGTTCTGCCATAAGTCCGACGGCGCGGTGCAGGCGCTGTTCGGCCTCAATCATCTCGCGCGTGGTGAAGCGATCCTCGCCGCGAGCGTCCTTGCCGAGTTCGACCAGATTTGGCGCGCTACGCACAGCGCCCACGACATCGTTGAACTGGTCGATCCCGTCGCTATGTCGGTGCGCGAAGACAGCCATGTCGCGGTGCGTGAAGGTCGATTGCTGATGGGTGATTGCGTCCAGTGCGATGAAAGGATTGGCGATGATCCGCGCGCCGTTGTTGCGCGCGATCTCGCGGTGCATCTCCGCGCGGTCGGCGGCCTCGACCCCTTCGCCCTCGATCCGTTGCGCCGGCGCACCGATCTTGCTTTGCGGCTCCAGCGCAATGCCCTGCGCCTCGAAGCTGCGATGGTCGATCCGCGCGTCGATATCGAGTTCGGCCAGCCTTTCGTTGGCAAGCGCGGCCCAGCGTTCCCGCCAACGCTCGACCATCTCGGTGCGGTTCCAGTCCCGCACCTTCGGACCAAAGCCGCCGTTCTCGTCGCCATCTACGTTCACTTGGCGCATGGTCAGCATGACATGGGCATGGGGTTTGGGCATGCCGTCCTCGATCATGTCCCAGTGCACATTGAGGTCGGCAATCATCCCCAAACCTACGAACTCGGCCCGCACAAAGTCGCGGGCGAGCTCAATGCCCTGAGCCTGGGTCATCTCGCGTGGAAGCGCGAATTCGACCTCTCGGGCAAGCTGTGCGTCCTTGCGCATCTCGAACGCCTCGACATCGTTCCACAGCCGCTCGCGGTCGCTCCATGCCTCCGGCGCATTTTCAGGCAGCATCACCTCGGAATGGACGACGCCACGCTTGGCCGAAAAGTCGTGGTTGCGCTCAAGTCGCTCGTCGCGCAGCCGCGAGCCCGAGCGATAGGCGGCTGACGCCACCGCGCTGGAGCCGGCCTTGCGGCCAATGACCTTGACGTGAAGATGATAGATCGCCATCGCGACCGGATCAGTGGCACAGCGAAGCGCACGTCGGAACGACGTATAAGCGCGCCCTCCCTCGAAAAATTCTCGGGCGGGATTACACCGTCTCAAACCGTCCCGGCGACCTTACAGCATTATGCCCAAGGCTCAACTATCATCCCTTCATCAACATTGCTGGAGAATGTGATGCGCAAGCCGCGGGATTTCGACGGGGAACTGAAAGCGCTTCAAGACAAGGCCCGCGACCTCAAGAGCCGCAAGGTACAGCAGCTCGGCGAACTGGTCATCGCCACCGGGGCAGATAGCCTCAGCGCTGACGAACTGGCGGGCGCGCTGATCGTGCTGGCTGAGACAAAGGACGTTGGAAAGAGGGAGGCCTGGGCGAAGCGCGGGGCCGCGTTTTTTCAGAGCCGGTCGCGGCGAACAACACCGGCAGCTGACCGCCACGCTGGCGGCGCTCGGGCGCAACCGGGCGGCGCGCAACCGTCAACAGGCAGCAAGGGCGCGGCATGACATGCGCACCTGGCAAGTCGAGCGCCGCAAGCGCACGCGGCACCTGATCGAACTGGGCGGCCTCGTCGTCAAGGCTCGTGTCGTGGACCTAACCGGCGATGATCGCGCCACCATCCTTGGCGCGCTGCTTTGGATGGCTGACAAGCTCCAAAGCGATCAGGGCGAACAGGCGCGCGAGCTATGGGCCGCAAAGGGGAAGCAAGCGTTCGAGGCGGACCCGGCAACACACAAGGGGGCAGATCAAACTGTTTCAGCAGTTTGATGCACGACAATGTCATGTCAGCCGAGCGACTGCGTGCGCGGAGCGTCGTTCGAGCATGCGATGGGCGCTGGAAGCGTGGCGACGGAACTCGCGATCCGCCAAAAGGATAACTTGCTTCGCGGGCTCGTAGATACAAGATTGTGGTTGCCACCCCACCAGCCGATGCGCAAACATCAGTTATGTCTCGCCTGAGGCCGCGGCTGGCGGTGTCTTCGGCCTTGTCGAAGAAGGCGTCCACTAAACCGGCAGCAGCTCAACCTCAACCTTGTGGCTTTCCGTTGCAATTTCCCACCTTGTCATCTGCCGATGCACAAGCCGAACCCCCGAACTGCCAAGGCAATAGCAACCGGCGTGGAGTGGATGCGAGTTGCTGATATAA
Source organism: Bradyrhizobium sp. (assembly GCF_016219575.1). Lineage (GTDB taxonomy): Bacteria > Pseudomonadota > Alphaproteobacteria > Rhizobiales > Xanthobacteraceae > Bradyrhizobium. The sequence goes on from NZ_JACRMG010000022.1 coordinate 47,122, forward strand.
GGTGCAAATCTTCTTCGAGAGCTGGGTTATCGTGAAGCGGAATTCCGTCCGACAGACCGTCGAGCAAGTCTCGAAGCGGAGATCGCGCAGAGACACCAAAGTCGTGCTGTCCGAATTGAATGTGAAGCGGATCAAAGCCGGCATCTCGATCGAGAATCTCGCCCAGGACATCGCCCATTGCGGAAACTGCTGCTCTACGTCCAGCGGATACTCGATGCCGAGGGCCACACAATCACTTTGCAAACTGTTTGCAGCCCATAACCGCAGCCGCCTAATCGGCCAGGCCGTCACCAAAATTTAGCGATAGCTCAGATCACTGCACGGAAAAACGCGTCGCACGATTTTTCCGATGCCGTCCAAGCGCTTTACAAACGGCTACGGCTGGAAGGCAAGACGTAATCTGGGTCCATGCTTTGTTGAGGTTAGCTTGAACTGTTGGACTGTCTAAGGACAACACCGCGCAGACTGCAACGCAGGTCTCCTCCTCGAGGGGAGGGGCGACGGCTCGTCAAGTTGAAGCCACTACCGCTGCGAGATGATCAGCGAAGCCATCCGGATCGTGTACTGGTTGAGTGTTTCAGCCATGAACGGCAAGGCGAGCAGGAAACCGATGAACGTGGCAATGATCTTTGGCACAAATATGAGAGTTTGCTCTTGGATCTGGGTCAGAGCTTGGATCAGTGATATAGCCACACCAACAACAGTACCGATCACCAAGAGTGGCGCTGAGATCACGACGACTGCGAGGATCGCGTCTCGCGCTGTCTCGACTACCTCGATCCCGGTCATGCGTCCTCTTGACGACGTGATTCGCTGCCTCACCCTACATCCTTTCCGACACTAGCCCAATTCGAATCCATTCGACCGTGCGCTGCGAATCGCCTCCTAGACCAATTCCTCTGGCTGTTTCTGGTAGATTGGCTGCTCCGAGGCGTGGCCGAGCTATCGCCGAATCTTGGTGATGGAAGGGATCAGGCGGCAGCGGCTTGTGCTTGCGATCTGACGACCTCAATTCCGTCGGCGAACTTTACACCGAGGATGACTTTCGGCAACTGGTTATGACTATCGAGCCGACGCCAACTTTTCTCGGCGGCCTCGGCGAGCTTGAAGATCATGGCGAGCGCGGTCTTATTCGACAGACCGCCCTTGGAGCGTACCGCGCGGCGGCGCTCCGTCGCGAACGAGCTATCGATCACACTCGTCGTGCGCAGATGCTTCCAGTGCTCAGCAGGGAAGTCGTAGAAAGCCGGCAACGCTTCGCGATCCTTGACCAGGCGCGCGACCGCCTTGTCGTATTTGACGCCCCAGTTTCGACGAAGGCGTCAAACGCCGCCAGCGCGACTGGAAAGTTGAACTCGGTGAACGTGTTGTCTTCGCCTGCTTCGCGCTGAAGCGGGTCTATCGAAATATTCCGGGGCCTGGGCAGGATGGTGAAGATCATGAATCTTCGGGGCGACCGGCATCTATTTGCAAGCAGGTGCGCTACATTCGAGCGGTGCGTATTATTTTTTTCTGGTGCATGTCATTGGGTATTTCGGGCCGCCTGCGTCCCACAGCTCATCCAGCAATGGCAGGTGCGGTTCAAGTGAACTCTGCCGGTTCTCTCACCGCGGGCGATCTGCCGAACGAGTTTGCGGCTGTGGCTGGTGCGGCGCACAATCCCCTTGATAGGGGTCCCTTCGCTGACAAGCCGCATGATTGCCGCATTGATCTCTTCACGCCGCAGATAGCCCTGATACTGCAGTCGTTCTGCGCAAGTGAGCAGGTCCGGATTGATCGTGGTGGCACCGATTGCGGTACGGATCGCCCGCAACGATTTGCGGACAGAAACCAGAAAAGTCGAACTCGCGTTTTCCATCAGGTGCCAGCGATCGGCGATCTGAATGGCCTTGGGCAACGCCTCCGCGACCGCCTCGCGATAGCCGCCACCGCGGCCGCGCGCTTGACCCCGGCATACTTGAAAAGCCTGGCCTGCACCGTTGCATTCTCGCGAACGGGCAACAGTGCTACGATCCGCCGCCGCTCCAGATCGCACACGATCGTTCCATAGCGATGGTTCTTCCGGAAGGCCCAGTCATCGATGTCGATGGCAGTCAGAGGCTCAGTCCGCGGGCAGGTCCGTCGCCGGACGACCTTCAGTAAGGTATAATTGCTCACCGGCAGGATCAGCCGCTTGCCGAAAGCTGCTGCCGGCCTGCCACCGAGCGCCAAACCGAGGTACTGGACGATGCATTCCAGCCGCGCCGTTCGGCGCGACCGCACTGGAAGAACCTCGTCGCCAAACCGCTCGGCAAAGATCTGTCGACGGCGATTGCGGACCTCACAGACGAACCGTCGCGTGATCACGCGCGGACGTACATGCCGCGCTGGGCAGGTCTGCCATCTGCCTGCTGTAGCGACTGTGAATGCGGCGCGACGCCACTCCGCACAACGGACACTCGGCCATGCCGGCTCGCAATCGGACAGCAAAGATAATCGAGTCAGATGAATCATATACGCTCTCAACCGCCAACCCGCGCGCCACAAGGGATGATGTTTGGAAATCGGTTCGCATGATGCTGATTCCCTCCATCGGAGAACCGCGACTCGCCAGTCAAATTCATCAAAAGTGAGTCTGAGCCAATATTGCAGGCCAAATGACAGGCTCACGTCGGCGTGAGCTTGTAACCGGCGAACGATTTGCTCCGAAATCACCATTAGGAGCGCGCATGAGGCGCCTCAAAAAATGATGGAGCCGGACAATGTCAACGGAACGCCGTCTCACGATTTCACTCTTGTTGCCGATTGTTGCCATCTCGGCAGCGGCTCAAGCCGGAACGACGATCTCAGGCAATCGGTATTGGCCAAGCGAGGTCAGACCGAGCACATACAGGGCGGGTCACTCTCAAAGCGACCTGAGCTATGCACTAGCGTCCGGCAGAGCAACGCCGCGTCCTCAAGCCGCGACGAAAGTGGGTTCCCATGCAGCAGCGCCGACGCCAATTGGCGGCGGCAGATGCGTCTGGCGATATCAAGGTGGCCCGAAATCACCGATGACATGCGCCAGAGAGAGATGATGCGCGCGCCATCCAAGATGCGGGCGAATCATCGACGAGCGTCCAGAGCCCCCTCGAAATCGCGCCTCCGGGAGGTCGGCGTGGTGCCCTCCTTTGCCTCGTCGAGGTACTGCTGCGGCGCCGCCTCGAATTTAGTGCGGCAACCGGCGGAGCAGAAATGGTAAGTCACGTCTCGGTAGTCCAAGCTTGCTCGTTTCCGGATCGACGCTCATCCCGCAGACCGCGTCGACGACAGCGGCTGCAGCGTGGTGATGATAGTCGTGGCCACCGCTCGCGCCGCCGCAGCATCCGCGTTTTGCGACCGGCGCTTCAGGCCTGGCAGGCGTCTTCGCGGAGCATCCGCAGCCGCCTTCGGATTTGGCTTTTTGATTCTCGGCCATCTCGGCCTCCATGCCTATCTTGAGGCATGCGAAAAGACGTCAAGGCGTCCTGCCAAAAATGGCTCAGTCGGATCGAAGGCCGGGTGCGTGGCCTGTCCAAGATGGTGGACGAGGACCGCTACTGCATCGATATCGTGACCCAAATTTCGACCGTCCGCGCCGCGCTGGGTGGAAGAAAAACTCCTGAAGGATCATATCGCCCATTGCGTAGAACACGCGATCGCGAGCGGCGACAAAACGGACCAGCGCAAAAAGATCGCAGAAATCATGACCGTCGTCGGAAGGGTCGGCAGATGATTGAGGAACTTTCGGGCTCGTCAAAGGTTCCGCCTTGGCGCGGGCGCGGTTTGTCTCTAGGCTCTCGAGCCACCGCCCACCGAGCGGTAGGGAATCCGGACGAGCGATGCTGAACTGGCTGACCGGGAGTAGGAGATCGATGGCGGGGCGATTGCTCGCGCTGGTCTATCTGTTTTGCGTTCTGGCGCCGGCGATGTCATTTGCCTTCTCCGACGGTACCCGTGCCGGCCCGTGTCTGACCGAGGATGAACACGGCATGGGCATCGTGCATGTGCACGAACATATCAGCGCGGTCGCGCAGCACGTCCAAGAGGACGGCCGTTCGCATGACCATGCGTCATCTGTCGTCGCTTCGGCGCCCGACGATGGGCAAACTGCTGCGGGATCGGATCCGGTTTCGTCTCCCGTGAATCATGACAAGTCCTTCGGCGGACAGTGTTGCGGCATGATCTGCGTCAGCGCCTTGCCGGCCAAGCTGGCCGATATTCGGCCGCCCGCGCCGCGCACGATTTGTCTGTCGGCCAACTACCGTGCCGTCGCGGACAACACACCCCCTCGACTCTACCGTCCCCCCATCGCCTGAACTGACCGCCAAGACGCGGTGCCGGCCCTTTAGGACGCGCGCACCTGTGGTCCATCCTCAGTCCGGGGGAAACCTAGATGCGTGCGCAGCACGAGGTGAAGTCCGACGCCGTTCGGTGGCTGGAAAGGTATTCAAGTTCAGATCGGGTCTGCTCGCGGCAGCATCCGTCGCGGCGTTCGGGCCGGGCGGTGCCTGCCTGTTCTCGGTCACGAAGATCCGGTAAGAAATGGCCCGCGACGACTACCGGGACCCGGGTCCGTACAAGAATCCGCCAGGAACGGTCGCATACGAAGTCGATGCGCCGGCCGCGGCGGCTCCACGCCGGAATGGCGGCAAGGACGAGGGCGGGACAACGCAAATGAAGGGCGCATGAAAAGGCATGAAGGGCATGAACATGAAGGACATGTGACCCGGACGCTTTCGAAACCAACATCAAAGAGGAGAAGACGATGAAAAACTTTAACCACGCCGTCGCATCGGCGATCACGGGCCTTCTACTGGCTGGTGGAAATGCCGTTTGGGCAGGCGAAGGCCCGGCCGGTCATAGTCACAGCCATGACGAGACGTTCTCCGCGGGCGAGCCCGGCGACGCCAAGAAGCCCGCCCGGATCGTCCAGGTCACGATGGGCGAGATGGACGGGAAGATGATGTTCATGCCTCCCAAGATCGAAGTGAAGAAGGGCGAGCAGATCAAGTTCGTGCTGCGCAACAACGGTGAACTGGACCACGAATTCGTGCTCGCGACGACCGCGGAGAATCTCAAGCACGCCGAAGCCATGAAGAAGAATCCCGACATGGAGCACGACGATCCGAACGCCAAAAGACTGGCTCCGAAGAAGGTCGATGAGATCGTGTGGAAGTTCACGAAGGCCGGCGAGTTCGAATTCGCCTGCCTGATCCCCGGCCATCGAGAGTCCGGAATGGTCGGCACCGTCGTCGTGAAGTGACCAGGCGAATCCGCAGGAAAACGAACCTACGAAAGGAAATCCAATGAAAAAACTGAAGATTGCAGCGGGGAGGTCAAGAAGATTGACGAGGCGGCGGGCAAGATCACCCTCAAGCACGGCCCCATCAAGAACCTCGACATAGACGAGGACGGTTTGACGATGGTGTTTCGCGTCCAGGATCCGTCGATGCTCAAGCAGGTCAAGGTCGGCGACAAGGTCCAGTTCGAAGCCGAACGGGCCGCGGCCGGCATCACCATCACGAAGCTCCAGAAGGGCAGATAGACGTCAGGGTGCCGCCGTCGACGACCGCGGCGCCCTGATAGCTTTGACGCCGCAGGGAGGACCGATTGGAAGCTTCGTTGCACCGGCCTGAGACGACGGTCGGCAGAGACGCATTGACGTTCGATCGCGCGAACGGCCGTCTGGACGGCGCAACCGTCCTCGATTGTGCGGCGCTGCTCGCGCTGCAGGCCGGATCGGCCGCGACGGCGCCTTTTGGGCACCGCGGCTATAGGCTCGGCTGCCGCATCGTGGCGTCGCTTGCGCAGTGCGCCTGAACGACGACGCGGCGTTCGCCATCCCGTTCTGCGACGGCTACTGGAGCCGGTTGCTCAACCGCCGTTATCACTACGAAGCGGAGATCGAGGTTTTTCTCCGGAGTGCAGCACGGGACCGATTCTTCTTCGTCGATTGCGGCGCCAACTTTGGGTACTGGTCCGTGCTGGCATCCAGCCGTCCCTTTGGCTCGCAAAGCGCGCTGGCAATCGAAGCATCCTCGGCGAACGCGCAGCGGCTCACCCGCAACTCCGACTTGAACGGAAACCGTTTCCGCTGCCTGAACGCCGCGGTCTGCGGCGAGAACGGCGGTTTCGCGCGTGTCGTCGGCGGCAGGCATGAAAAGCTCGGTACGATCGCGCTGGCGCAAAGCGAGCCGGATTGCGTCGACACCGTCTCCCTCGACGGGCTCGCCGAATCAGGTCTGATCGACTCCACGATCCCTGTCGTCGTCAAGCTCGATGTCGAAGGCGTCGAGATCGAAGCGCTGAAGGGTGGGCGCGGCTTGCTGGTTGGAAACTGCCTCGTCGTCTGCGAGGAGCACGGCGCCGACCGGACCCATGCAGTTTCGAGACACATCGCGAACGAGACGGCGATGAAGCTAGGAGAGCTGTCCGGGCCGTGGGCTTCATCATGACTTTTCGCAATCGATGCGGTCTGCCGATCGCTCAATGGATCCCCTAACCATTCTATTGCGTCTTGCCACCATCGACGGCGGTCTCTGCGGAGGGGAGCCGGCGCCACCACCAAGCCGCCTCAAGTCCCGATTCAAGCAACGCCATCGCCGCATCGCGTGAGCGCAGGGCCGGTCGCTCGATCCATAGCCAAGAAGGAAGAGCGATGGTTGCCGCCAAGGCCAGGGAAAGTATGACGAGCGAGATGACATCGAGGCCGGGGTATAGCAAAATAAGCGTCTGCGTGATCGGCCAGCCGAAGATGTAAATTCCATAGGATAGATCGATCTTGTTGGTGAAATGACGCAACCGCCCCGTCGGGA
>NZ_JACRMG010000021.1 GCF_016219575.1 Bradyrhizobium sp.
AACCGCAGGTCCCCTTGATCGTGTGAACCAGCCGGAAAATGTTGTCCAGGATCTTGGCGTTGTTCGGCTCCTGCTCGAACCGAACCAGCTGATTGTCAACCGTGTCCAGGCTCTCGCTGGTCTCGGTCAAAAACTCGCGCATAAGATCGTCCATCAGCGTCGCCTTCCAGTTTGTCGCGGCCAGCTGCGATCATCGTGCGGCAGCCATACCGGTCGTTCTCGAACGGCCCCTTGGGCCAGGCGGCACCTGCGCAGTGCCACGCGGCGTCGCGAGGCGGAACTCTCCAGCAATTGTTAGCTATTCGATTTCACGACCTCGTTAATTTCCCGCTCCGTGCAAATACGGATTTTGAGTCAATCCGCCGCTGACGAACGGCCACACGGAAATTTCGAGATAGAGTCTCGTAAAATGCCGCACATCGTGGCGGCCCGCAGGGAGCCGTATCGGATCAGGCCGCCAGCAGCGCGGCTTCGCGCTTGATCAGCTTCCTGATCTCCTTGAGCGCCTTGTAAAGCGCGCCGGCAGAGACATGCGCGTTGATGGCGGCGATCGCATCGCCGCAATCCGGGTGCGTCTGGCGCAGCTCCTTGACGAAGCCGAGATAGGCGGTCCGATAGCGCGCAACGTCGCTCTTGAGGTACATCGTCTGCACGCAGTGATAGAGCCGCTTGGCAGGCGTATTGGCGGTTTCCGCGCTGACCGTGTCGCGCTCGCGGAGCAGGGGCGCCTCGCCGTCGATCAGGAAGCACGTGCGGGTGCCGGAATTGATGATGACGGTTTCGCCGATGACGATCCGCTCAAACGGCTTAAGCTCGACTCGTAGCGGCACGATCGTCTCCTGTTCGAAGCAACGCGCAAGCAGAAGAGCTCACGACGTTTTCGAAACACCGTCCAGGGAATGCACGGCATTGGCGCCGCGATTCAATCTTCGGGATTTGCTGTCGAGGTGGCGGCGGGGATTTCCCCGCCGCCTTGATCGAAGGCTACGCCGCTTAGCGGAGCAGCTGCAGCACGCTCTGCTGGCTCTGGTTGGCGAGCGCGAGCGCGGACACCGCGATCGACTGGCGGGTCGACAGCGCCTGGCTGTTGGCCGCTTCCTCGTTGGTGTCGGCCAGCGTCAGGTT
>NZ_JACRMG010000028.1 GCF_016219575.1 Bradyrhizobium sp.
CAACAGCACGGTTCCGCAAGCTCGTCGCCGCCTACAACAACACCCCGCGCAAGTGCCTTGACTTCAGGACCCCAGCCGAGTCCTTTGCCCAAGTGTTGCACTTCGAGTGTGAATCCACCTCCCGGCCTGTGCCGGGACGACACTGTTTGCTTGGCGACAGTTTCGACGATTCGAAACTAGATCACCACGACCCTGGTGCCGACGCCGACGCGGCCGTAGAGGTCGATGACGTCCTCGTTGCGCATGCGGATGCAGCCCGAGGAGACGTTGGTGCCGATTGTCCAGGGCTCGTTGGAGCCGTGGATGCGGTAGAGCGAGGTGCCGAGATACATCGCTCGCGCGCCGAGCGGATTGTCCGGCCCGCCTTCCATGTGCCGCGGCAGGTCGGGACGGCGCGCCAGCATTTCCGGCGGCGGCGTCCAGGCCGGCCATTCCTTCTTCGCGGAGATCGTCTTGGTGCCCGCCCAGGTGAAGCCGGGACGGCCGACGCCGACGCCGTAGCGCAGCGCCTTGCCGTCGCCCTGCACCAGATAGAGAAATTTGTTCGGCGTATCGATCACGATGGTGCCGGCGTCTTCCTTGCCGTGATAGTCGACCACCTGCTTGTTGAATCTGGGATCGAAGCTGCGCTGCGCAGGTTCGGCCTCCTGCTGGCCCGGCAAACGCCGCCCGTCAAATCCGACGTCCGGCTGCTGCTGGTACATCGGCTGCTGGTAGCGGCCGCCGCGCGGCGCATCGCCGAACAGGAATTCGATGAAGCCGCCGCCCATGTTGGAGGCGACGCGCACCGGCTGACCGGATTGCGCGGCGGCGGGATCGACGGTGGCGCAAAGGATGGAGGCGCTCGCCAGGAGCGCGAGAGCAAGATTTCTGGACATCGACGTACTCTGTACTGTTCGTCTTTGATGGCGCACTTCGCGCCGTTCACACACGATTCATAACAAACGAAAACCTAATCGGTTTGGTAAACGGAATCGCCGTTTCGATTCACCACGTCGGCCTCGCGCGGCGGTTTTGTCGGGTAGCGTTTATTTTCGGTGAACGCGCAAGGCTCATGGTTAATCGCTCCTTTGCGCTTCCGTATTTTTCACCGCTGCAGCAGTTCCCCGCGTGAACCTCGCGTTAAATCGCATCGGTCTAGAAAGGGGGCGGATTAAAGGGGTGGGAAGAACAACCATGTCGGTCAATCGCAAACGCTTCCGAGTAGAACAGGCCATTCTCGGCGATGCGCCGATGGTGATGCCCGCGGGTCCCGAGGTCGATGTCGGCCCGATGCACCGCGAGATCATGAACGAGCTGCGCGCCATCCGCGCCCAGATGGCGGCTCCCGCCCGCATCGCCCCGGAAACGGTCCAGGAAGCCACCAACCGCGAGATGGCCGACACCCAGGCGCTGCTGGAGACCTACCGCGCGCAGATCGAACAGTGCGAGAAGCTCAAGGTCGAGCTCGACCTGATCCACGACGCCATCAGCCGCACCAAGCGCGAGATCGCGGTGCTGCACGGCAAGAGCTTCAACGGCGACGAGATGGCCAAGGTCAACGGCGAGCTCGGCGCCGTGGTCGGCGGCACCGAACAGGCCACCCAGCAGATCCTGGAAGCGGCCGAGTCGATCGACAATGCCGCCAGCGCGCTCTCCAAGAACACCTCGCTCGACCAGCAGAAGATCCTCAGCGAGGAAATCCAGGAACGCGTCGTCTCGATCTTCGAGGCCTGCAACTTCCAGGACCTCACCGGCCAGCGCATCTCCAAGGTGATGACGACGATGAAGTTCATCGAGCAGCACATCAACGAGATGATGAACATCTGGGGCGGCGTCGACGCCATCAAGGCGCATGCGCCGCCGATCGTCGACACCCGCGAGGGCGACGCCAAGCTGCTCAACGGCCCCAAGCTCGACGGCGACATCGGCCACGCCTCGCAGGACGACATCGACGCGATGTTCAACTGATCGCAGGTTTGCAGACAAACAAGAACGCCGGCCTCCGGGCCGGCGTTTTTCTTTGCAGCCGTGAATTCAGGCGTGACGATTGTTTGTTGCGTCATGGCCGGGCTTGTCCCGGCCATCCACGCCCTTCTTTCCAGTAGCCAAGAACGTGGATGCCCGGGACAAGCCCGGGCATGACGAAAACTGTAAGCGATCGACTAAAGCACCGAACGCCGCGTCACGCCCTTGGCGCGCAGCGGACGTAGACCATGTTGCCGTAGCGGGTGCCGGCGTCCTTGTCGACGAAGCGGGTGATCATGACGCGGCCGTCGAAGGAGACGATCTCGCGGTCCTGCTCGCCGGGGGTGGGACCGGCCGGGCCGATATAGTTCTTGCCGCTCGGTGAACCCTTCAGCCGCAGTTCCTGCGGAGTGGCCTGGTCGGCCAGGTGCATGATGACGCCGCCCGAGGCGCCGGCGGTGATGGTGTAGGGCTGCTTGCACTGCGAACGCGCCATCGCCTCGGTGCGGGCGCGGTCCTTCGGATCCTGGTAGGAGGCAAGCCCCCAGCGGCCGACGATCTCGTCGGCGCGGATGGTGGCGGGCATTTCCGGCGCCACGCCGGGCTCCGGGGCGGTGGTCGGCGACGAGGAGCCGAACATGCCCCCGAGGTTCGTGGTTTCGCAGCCGGCCAAGACGACCGACAAGATGGAAACGATGGCAAGGCTCGCAACCGGACGCGCGTTACCTGACCTGATCATGGGCATCCCCCGACACATTCCAACGGCCGCTCCCGTCCCGCAGCCAAGCGCAAAACACCAACCGGGGCAATGACCTCGGACAATTTACGCCCGGACCCCCGCCTTGGTTTCCGAACCACCATCCTATATTGGTCTCACCAAGGCCTTAACCACCTTGCTTGACACGGCCTTCACCACGCCATATCTCCGGCCCCACTTTAGCACTCTTGCATCGCGATTGCTAAGCGTGCCGGCCGCCCGCCTCCCGGGCGTATCCTGCGGCCTGCATCACACACCGGTTTCTATGAACCAGACCTGAAAACCGAAGTCCTGAGGGAACGTCATGGCCAAATCCAAATTCCGTCCGCTGCACGACCGCGTCGTGGTGAAGCGCATCGACGCCGAAGAGAAGACCAAGGGCGGCATCATCATCCCGGACACCGCCAAGGAAAAGCCCTCGCAGGGCGAGGTGGTCGCCGTCGGCCCCGGCGGCCGCGACGAGGCCGGCAAGCTGATCCCGATCGACCTCAAGGTCGGCGACCGCGTGCTGTTCGGCAAATGGTCGGGCACCGAGGTCAAGCTCGACGGGGAGGAGCTCCTGATCATGAAGGAGTCCGACATCATGGGCGTGCTGGCGTAAGGCCAACCACACCGATCGTCGTGCCCGGGCAACCCGGGCATCCATCCTCTTCGGAAGAATCTTGCGCAGTTGATGGATTGCCGGGTCAAGCCCGGCAATGACGGTGTTGAGCAACGCGGCCGCGGCCGCATGATCATTTTTCCAGGGAGTAAGTTCCAATGGCTGCCAAGGACGTAAAATTTCACGGTGAAGCGCGCGAGCGCATGCTGCGCGGCGTCGATGTTCTCGCCAATGCGGTGAAGGTGACGCTCGGCCCCAAGGGCCGCAACGTCGTCATCGACAAGTCGTTCGGCGCGCCCCGCATCACCAAGGACGGCGTCACCGTCGCCAAGGAGATCGAGCTCGAGGACAAGTTCGAGAACATGGGCGCGCAGATGCTGCGCGAAGTCGCCTCCAAGACCAACGATACCGCCGGCGACGGCACCACCACCGCCACCGTGCTGGCTCAGGCGATCGTGCGCGAGGGCGCCAAGGCGGTCGCCGCCGGCATGAACCCGATGGATCTCAAGCGCGGCATCGACATCGCCGTCCACGCCGTGGTCCGGGATCTGGAGAAGCGCGCCAAGCCGGTGGCTTCTTCCTCCGAAGTCGCCCAGGTCGGCACCATCTCGGCCAATGGCGATACCGCGATCGGCAAGATGATCGCCCAGGCGATGCAGAAGGTCGGCAACGAGGGCGTCATCACGGTCGAGGAGAACAAGTCGCTCGATACCGAGGTCGACATCGTCGAAGGCATGAAGTTCGACCGCGGCTATCTGTCGCCCTACTTCATCACCAATGCCGAGAAGATGACCGCCGAGCTGGAAGACGTCTTCGTCCTCCTGCACGAGAAGAAGCTGTCGGGGCTGCAGGCCATGCTGCCGGTGCTGGAAGCCGTGGTGCAGTCGGGCCGTCCGCTGCTGATCATCGCCGAGGACGTCGAGGGCGAGGCCCTGGCGACGCTGGTGGTCAACCGCCTGCGCGGCGGCCTGAAGGTCGCCGCCGTCAAGGCGCCGGGCTTCGGCGACCGCCGCAAGGCCATGCTGGAGGACATCGCGATCCTGACCGGCGGCCAGCTGATCTCCGACGAACTCGGCATGAAGCTGGAGAGCGTCACGGTCAACATGCTCGGCCGCGCCGGCAAGGTCGTGATCGACAAGGAGAACACCACGGTCGTCAAGGGCGCCGGCAAGAAGAAGGACATCGAGGCCCGGGTCGGCCAGATCAAGGCGCAGATCGAGGAGACCACGTCCGACTATGATCGCGAAAAACTGCAGGAGCGGCTGGCCAAGCTCGCCGGCGGCGTCGCGGTGATCAAGGTCGGCGGCGCCACCGAGATCGAGGTCAAGGAGAAGAAGGACCGCGTCGAGGACGCGCTGAACGCGACCCGCGCCGCGGTGCAGGAAGGCATCGTGCCCGGCGGCGGCGTGGCTCTGCTGCGCGCCAAGAAGGCGGTCGGCCGCCTCTCCAACGACAATGCCGACGTCCAGGCCGGCATCAACATCGTGCTGAAGGCGCTGGAAGCCCCGGTGCGCCAGATCTCGGAAAACGCCGGGGTCGAAGGCTCGATCGTGGTCGGCAAGATCCTCGAAAACAAGTCGGAGACCTTCGGTTTCGACGCCCAGACCGAGGAATATGTCGACATGGTCGAGAAGGGCATCATCGACCCCGCCAAGGTGGTGCGCACTGCGCTGCAGGACGCCTCCTCGGTTGCGGGCCTTTTGGTGACAACCGAGGCCATGGTCGCCGAGCTGCCGAGGGAAGCGGCCGCCCCGGCAATGCCGGGCGGCGGCGGAATGGGCGGCATGGGCGGCATGGGCTTCTAGAGGCCCGGCGCGCAATACGACCGATCGAAGGCCGCCTCCGGGCGGCCTTCTTTTTGGCCGATCACACCAGGGTTTGCTAGGTTCCGCTGCCCGATTCTGCCCCGAAGGAATTTTTGCGATGCGCCCGCTCCTGCTTTGCCTGCTTGGCCTTGCGGCCCTTTCGCCCGACCTCGCCTTCGCGCAGGCAAAACAGCCGGCGGCAAAGTCCACCCCCGGCGGCAGCGAGATCCGCTACTTCACCGCGATCGACGGGCTGATGGACGGCAATGCCGATGTGATCCTGAAGGAGACGCGGCAGGGCAAGACCGTCACCGCGGCCACGCTCGATGTCTGCTATCCCGTCGCAAAGGGCGTCGAGCGCAAGGACCGCTTCGTCGCCAACCTCACCGTCAGCGGCCAGAACCTCACCGGCACGGCGCAGAGCATCGGCGACAAGCAGCAGGTGACGGTGAAACTGACGCGCAAGCCGAGCGGCGACACCTTCGAATTCCGCGGCCAGATCACCGTCGGCCAGAAGGTCAATGAGGTGATGTCGACGGACAATTCCGATCTCAGCGAGAAGGAATTTCTCGAAAGCCAGACCCGCGACGACGGCATCACCGCGAACCCGAAGGACTTCACGGACGTCTCGCCGGAATCGGTCGGGGTGCGGGTGAAGCTCGAACAGGTGCTCGACTTCCTCAAGGGCCTGAAGGGCGAGGCGCTCGAAGTGTCCGTGGGCAGCCTGTCGGTGTCCTGCGACGAACTGCGCGCGGGCGAGCAGACCATCAACCTCACCGTCGATCCCGAGCGCGCCGCGGCCCTGATTGCCAAAGCAAAGGCGACGCCGGGCGTGACGCTCGCGGGTTGGACCAGCGGGATCGTCGAGATGGACCGCGCGATCCGCTTTGCGGCCGCCGACTGGCGCGCCGGCGACAAGGTCAACCGGGAGAAGCTCGCCTCGGCGATATCGGGCGTGCTGAGCAAGACGCTCGCGGCAACGCCTTCGGGGTCGGCCTGGAACGCCAATACCGGCAAGCTGAAGCTGACCTTCAAGCGGCCGAGCCAAATCTATCCCGCGCTCGGGCTGACCGAGACGGTGGAGGTTTCAGCGCAGGTGTCCGCGGACAGGCCGGGCACGTCGGACAGGCTGATGCTGTGGGTGTCGAGCCCGGTGACGACCACGGCGGACGAAGGTGCGGGCCCGAAGCTCAATTTGTCGGAAGATTCCGGCCCCGACGACGAAGGCGCCGAGCCCGAGGACGACAACGGCTCGATCGAGGCGCTGGCAAAGGAATTCAAGGGCCAGCGCTGGGACGCCGACAAGTCGGCATGGAAGTGAGGGACGCAAGTCTCTCGATCGCCGCAGCCCTGTCACTTCCCTATCCCCGTTCTTACGGGGAGAGGGTCAGGGTGAGGGGCTGCGTCCACGATCACAGTAATAGATGGACTCGCGGAGAGGCCCCTCACCCGGATTGCATTTCATGCAATCCGGCCTCTCCCCGCAGGCGGGGAGAGGCGAAGAAGTGCTCAGTTCGTATTGATCCGGAAGCGCAGCTGCTTCGAACCCATCAGGGTGACGAAATCGCCCTGCCGCCGCCAGGTCGCCGCATCGCTCAGCGCCGCGATCAGATCGTCATCGGCCTGGGCGCGATCCGGCGGACAGCTGCGGCTCTCCATCGCGCCGGGGACGAAGACGATGGTGTTGCCGGCCACCGAGAACTGGCCCTTGCCGCCCTTGCACCAGAGCTCGAGCACGACCTCGCCATTGTCGCCGATGTCCAGCGAGGGAATGCGCTTGGAGCCCGGCATGCGCGCCGCCTCCAGCGTCATCTCAAGGCCGAACGGGAATTCCTGGGCGGTCGCCGGCGCGGTGACGAACAGGCCTGCGGACAATGCAATGGCGGCGACGAACTTCAAACGACGCGTGACGAAAACCATGCAACCTCTCGAAAACAGTGCGCGGCGATGCGCGCCCTTGTATGGAACGAATGCGGCCTTGGCCAGTCCGGTCACCGCGGAAATGTGAAGGCCGGCGATCGCTGCAGCACGCCCCTGCCGGGTTGACTTGCAGCCTGCGGCAAGACAACGCTGGCAAGGACTGCCGGCCGGCGCCGCGTTGTTCGAATTTTCGCCTGCCTTCTCAGGGCCTTGTGCCCAATTCTCCGGAGATCATGTTCCGTGAACAATATCCGCGCGACGCTCGCGACCGTATGGCGGATCGCGTCCCCCTATTTCCGTTCCGAAGACAAATGGGCCGGCCGCGGCCTGCTCGCGGCGGTGATTGCGATCGAGCTGTCGCTGGTGGCGATCGACGTGCTGATCAACCAGTGGAACAACCGCTTCTATAACGCACTGCAGGACAAGGACTGGGATCGTTTCGTCTGGGAGATCGGCGTATTTTCCGTGCTCGCCAGCCTCGCAGTCGTGCTGTCGGTCTACCAGCTCTATCTCAATCAATGGCTGCAGATTCGCTGGCGCAACTGGATGACCAGCCATTATCTCGGCGAGTGGCTGGAAGGGCCGAACCATTACCGCATGCAGCTGCAGGGCGATGCGGCCGACAATCCCGACCAGCGCATGACCGAGGACGTCAAGCTGTTCATCGAGCGCACGATGGAGATCGGCATCGGCCTGCTCAGCTCGATCGTGTCGCTGGCGTCGTTCCTGGTGATCCTGTGGGGTCTGTCGGCGGCGGCTCCGTTGCATCTGTTCGGCAACGAGCTTGCGGTTCCGGGTTATCTCGTCTGGGGCGCGCTGATCTATGCCGTGTTCGGCACGCTGCTCACGCAATGGATCGGCTCGCCGCTGGTCAATCTCGACTTCGAGCAGCAGCAGCGCGAGGCCGACTTCCGCTTCAACCTGGTGCGCGTGCGCGAGAATTCCGAGCAGATCGCGCTGATGAAGGGCGAGCCGGCCGAGCAAGAGCGGCTGATGCACCGCTTCGGCCGCGTCATCTCCAACTGGTACGGCATCATGAGCCGTACCAAGCGGCTGACCTTCTTCACCCAGAGTTACGCGCAGGCGGCGGTGGTGTTTCCCTACGTTCTGGTGGCACCGGCCTATTTCGCCGGAAAGGTCCAGCTCGGCGGCATGATGCAGACGGCGTCCGCCTTCGACAGCGTCTACAAGGCGCTGTCCTTCTTCGTCTCGGTCTATCGCAAGCTCGCCGAATGGCGCGCGGTGGTGGCCCGCCTCGACGGGTTCGAGATGTCGATCGCAAGCTCACGGCACCTGGCGGCAAGCCCCGACTCGGTCCGCATCGTCGCGGGCACGGACAAGGCGATCGAGCTGCGGGAGCTTCTGGTGCGGTTGCCGCACGGCGCGCCCGTGGTCGCGGCCGATGCGCTCGCCCTGCGCGATGGCGAACGCACGCTGATCACCGGCCCCTCGGGCGCGGGGAAATCGACGCTGTTCCGCGCCATTGCCGGCATCTGGCCGTTCGGCGACGGGCGGGTAACGATTCCCGCAGGCGCCACGCTGATGATGCTGCCGCAGCGGCCTTACTTTCCGATCGGCTCGCTGCATGCGGCGGTGGTCTATCCTTCTGCTGCCGGCGCCTTCGACATCGAGCGGGTCAGGCAGGCGCTGGCCGACGTCGGGCTGCCCCAGCTGGCGGGCCGATTGCACGAAGAGGCGCACTGGAACCGGATGCTGTCGCTCGGCGAGCAGCAGCGGCTCGGCGTGGCGCGCGCGCTGTTGCATGCGCCGACCTTCCTGTTCCTCGACGAGGCGACCGCTTCCCTCGACGAACCGTCGGAGGCCGCGCTCTACCATCTGCTCAGCGAAAAGCTGCCGGCCACCACGCTGGTCTCGATCGGCCACCGCTCGACGCTGGAAGCCTTCCATCAGCGCAAGCTGGCGCTGGTCCGCGACGGCGACCACTTTGTGCTGCGCGAGGAGGCTGTCGCCCGGCAAGCCGCGTCATAGCCAGCGCTGCGGCCAGCCGGGGCGCCGTCCCCGGCTGTGCCAGAGGAATGCAAAGCCGGCCAGCATCAGCGTGCCGAGGAAGACCGGCGCGAACAGGAACGACCACGGCAGATTGTTGGAGATCACCAGCAGCGGATTGATGCCGGCCGGGGGATGAAAGGTGCCGGTGAGATACATCGCCAGCACCGCAAGTCCGACGCCGGCCGCCGCCGCCCAGGCGCTCGGCCCGGTCAGCTTCAGCAGCGACAACCCGACCAGCGTGGAGATCAGGTGCCCGCCTATCAGGGCGCGCGGCTGCGCCGGCTCGGCGTCGGGCGAGCCGATCACCAGCACGATCGAGGTCGCAAAGGGAATGACGGCGAGCGGAAAGTGCATGGCGACGGAGAACCACTCCATGATGCCGATGGCGATGGCTGCCCCGAGACCGGCGATCATGCCGGCAACCAGGGTGGGCCAGTCAAAATGCAGCCGGGCCTCCTCGCCTTTCCCGATCCGCTCCTGGCTCATCAACGCATGGTCCTGCGAAGGAAATGACCTCACAAAGCAAAAGGGGCGGCAGATCGCTCTGCCGCCCCCAAACCTTTGAACCGGTCGAGCTTACTTCAGGTTGGTCATCGCCGTCAGGTCGGCCGACAGCTTGACGATGCCCGTCGCGCTGCACCAGTTGGAGCCGAAGGCGGTGAGTGCATTCGCGCCGCCATTGATCGGCGTCACGAAGGCCGGGCTGCTGTTGGTGGTGCTGAAGTCGCTGGTGAAGGCGTTGCAATTACCCTTCGACAGGTTGGTGTCGGAGTAACGGATATCCAGCGTGAACACCTTGTAGGTGATATTCCAGGTGTTGTAGTCCGGCTCCTTGATGCCGTTGGCGTAAACCGGATCGCCGGCGATGCCGTAGAAGATGTCGGAGGTTCCGAGCCACTGGCGGCCGAATTCGCCCGAGATGTACATGCCAATCCCGCTCGAGCCGAAGGTGGTCGAGGGGGCGGTCCACTTGGCGGTGACCGCGGCATAGTTGCCCCAGGCGCCGAGGTTGAGGAAGTTCGGCGAGTAGTAGTCGGCGAAGCCGACGGTGAACTGGTCGTTCAGGGCAACGTTCACCTTGCCGTAGACTTCGTAGAAGCTTGCCCGCTTCTTGGCGAAGTTGCCGTTGATCGGGAGACCCAGGTTTCCGACCGAGAAGTCGATGTCGCCACCGCAATTACCCTGCGCCAGCGTGTACTGGGAGCCGAAACACTGGCCGCCCGGGTAGAGATAGCCCCAGACACCGAAGTCGAAGGCGAACATGCCGAAGGTCGGGCGGATACCGCCGTAGATGTCGATTTCGGCTGCGGCGCGGTTCGGGAAGGAGATGCTCTCACCGGCGAGGCCGACGTAGAGCTGCACGTCCTTGGTGACGTTGTAGCGCGGCTCGAAATAGACCGCGACCGACGGCTTGTGGTTGGACTGGGTGACACCGCGGAAGATGTAGTCGTTCATGATCGCCGCGCCGAAGGCGAGATCCCAGGGATCGAACGGCGCCGGCGCCACCACCTTCTTGGCCTTCACGGGCATGTCCGCAGCCAGCGCGGAACCCGCATTCATCGCGGAACCCGCGGTCACTGCCAGTACTGCGGCAGCCAGAACAACTTTCTTCATGACGATCCCCATCTTCTTCTTGAACAGTCGGGCTTCGTTGCCCCAAGGAATCGGAAGTCCGACTGCGACCAAATCTCGCGGATAATCTGGTCCGTGCGGTACAAGTCGTGAAGTGAAAAATACAAGCATCTGCCGCCTTTTTAGGCGTTTCGGCCATTTCGCGCGATGTTGTCGGCGGGTGTTGCATTCGCACCACAATTTTGACCGGTTCAACCCCGGGAGGCTGCCGGGTAAGGCCTGAAAACCCTCCGAGACCGTCCGCTCCCTTACGAATCAATCGTCCGTAGAAATACCCGCCGCAAAAGCCGAAGAGCCACGGCGTTTCCGCCGTGGCTCTTCCGCAAACCGTGGTCGTGCAAGACTACTGGCTGCCGCCGTCCGAGCCGCCGGAACCCCAGCTGGGCCCGGCGCTGGGGGTCGCCCAACTCGGCGTGGGTGCAGGCTCGGGCTCTGGAGCCGGGGCTGGCGCAGGCGCGGGCTTCGGTGCCGCCGTCTTCTTCGGAGCGCTTTTCTTCTTCGCCTTCTTCGGCGCGGCCTTCTTGGCGGCCTTCTTGGCGGATTTCTTTGCGGCCTTCTTGGCCGGCTTCTTCGCAGCCTTCCTGGCGGACTTCTTTGCGCCCTTCTTCTTTTTCGCCGCTACGGCCTTCTTGGCTTTCTTCGCCTTCTTGGCCTTAGCCTTCTTCTTCGCCTTCTTCGCCATCGTGTTCATCCTCCTGTTGCCGCCGATCAATGACTATCGGACGTCGCGGATCGCCGTTATCTGCTGCGCCATCAGTTCAGTCCTAGTTCAGTGCTGGCCGCGGACCTCCCGTCGCCCAATCGAGAAGCTCAATCGTATGCACCACAGGAACTGATGTACCGCTGGCTATCTGCACCATGCAGCCGATATTGCCCGCAGCAACCACATCCGGCTCGACACTTGCGATATTGGCGACCTTGCGATCGCGCAATCTGCCCGCAAGTTCGGGCTGGAGAATGTTGTATGTCCCCGCCGAACCGCAACACAAATGGCTCTCGGGTACATCTTTCACCACGAAACCGTTCTTGGAAAGCAATTCTTTCGGCGCGAGTGTGATTTTCTGTCCGTGCTGCAGCGAACAGGCCGCGTGATAGGCAACCTTGATGTCGCCTTTCTGGCTCGACGGAAGCAACTCGATGCCGGCGAGATACTCGCTGATGTCCTGCGCAAGCCGCGATACCTGCGCCGCCGGCGCGGCGTAGTCGCGGTCCTCACGCAGGAGGTAGCCATAGTCCTTGACGACGGTGCCGCAGCCCGACGTCGTCACCAGGATGGCGTCCAGCCCACCCTGTTCGGCTTCCCGCCGCCATGCCGTGACGTTGGCCCGCGCGCGGCCAAGCGCATCGCGGTCGTCGCCCATGTGATGGGTAAGCGCGCCGCAGCATTGCTCGTCTTTCACCAGCACGACCTCGATGCCGTGGCGGGTGAGCAGATTGATGGCGGCCTGGTTGATGCGCGGCGCCAGCACCTGCTGGGCACAACCCTGCATCAGCGCGACTCGTCCGCGCCGCTCGCCCTGCGCGGCAAACACGCTGCCCGGAGCCGGTCCCGGCGGCGGCAGACGCCCCGGCGCCAGGGCCAACATCGCCTTGATCCGGCTGAATAAAGTCGGATTGACCGACCCCGCTTTCGGCGCCGGCAGGAGGCCTGCGAAGGGCCGGCCCAGCCGCGCCAGCCACATGCTGTAGCGGAAGAGATCCGGGCGCGGCAGCACCCACGAAAGCAGCTTGCGCAGCGCCTGCTCCACCAGCGGCCGCGAATAGTCGCGCTCGATCCGCACCCGCGCCTGATCGACCAGATGCATGTAGTTCACGCCGGACGGACAGGTGGTCATGCAGGCCAGGCAGGAGAGGCAGCGGTCGATGTGCTTGACCACCTCCGCCGTCGGCTTCTCCTCCTTCTCCAGCATCTGCTTGATCAGGTAGATGCGGCCCCTGGGGCTATCGAGCTCGTCGCCGAGCAGCACATAGGTCGGACAGGTTGCCGTGCAGAAGCCGCAATGGACGCAGGCGCGCAGGATGCTGTCGGCTTCCTTGATGTCGGGATCGGCCAGTTGGGCAAGCGAGAATTCGGTCTTCATGTCGCAGGTCCCCGCGCCATCCGGCCGCGGTTGAGGATGTTCTTCGGGTCGAAACTCTGCCGCACGCGTTCCGCCAGCGCGGCAAGGCCGGAGGCCTGCGGCTGGAACACGTCGAGATGGCGCCGCACTTCCTCGGCCGCGCGGATCAGCGTGGCATGGCCGCCCGCGGCCTCGACGCGGCTGCGGACCGTTGCGGCCTGTGCATCGGGTTTCGGCGGCAGCGCCGCCCAGATCAGCCCGCCACCCCAGTCGTAAATCACGTCGCCACCGGTCTCGCGAGCGAGGGTCTGGCCAAGCGCACCGCCGGACGCCGGCGGGCAGACGATCCGCCACACCGGCCAGGCGCCGAGCGCGCCGTCGGCGGCAAAGGGCAGGACGTCGCGAATCGCGTTCCATATCTCGGTGGAAACGGCGTCTTCGATAAGTTCGGCCGCGCCAAAGCCCGCCACCAGCTTGGTCAGCGAGGCGGCGCGGCTCGCGGCCGAGGCTTCGATGCCCTCCAGCCGCAGCAGCGTCACCGACTGCCCCTGGGACGCCAGCGCGGCCAGCGCGCCGCCCGCGGGACGAAATACCGAGCTCGGCAGATGCGCCGCACTCGACACGTCGAAGGGTGAGCCGAGTGCGGCGGTCATGACGCGGTTGGCGGTGACGTCGTCGAGCCCGCGCAGCACCAGCGTGCGCTCGCTCTCGGGGCGCGGCATCACTTTCAGCGTTACCTCGGTGATGACCGCGAGCGTGCCCCAGGAGCCGGTCAGGAGCTTGCAGAGGTCGTAGCCGGTGACGTTCTTCACCACCTTGCCGCCGGTCTTGAAGCTGTCGCCGAAGCCGGACACCGCATGCGCGCCGAGCAGATGATCCCGCGCGCCCCCCGCCTTGACGCGGCGGGAGCCGGCGAGGCCCGCACCGATCATGCCGCCGATGGTGCCGCCCCCCCTGGTGCCGAGCAGCGGCGCGGTGTCCATGGGATCGAAGGCGAATTGCTGGCTCTTGGCGTCGATCAGCGACTTGACGTCGGCAAGCGGCGCGCCGGCCTCGACCGTGATGATCAGCTCGTTCGGTTCGTAGGAGTAGACGGCGTTGAGCGCGGAGAGATCGAGGACGGCGTTGGTCGCCATCGGCTGGCCGATCAGGCGCTTGGAGCCATGGCCGACGATCTCGAGCGGCTGGTCGTTGGCGATCGCCGCCCGCACCACCTCTTCGACGTCCTTGGCGTCACGTACTTTCAGGGTGTCCACTGGCTTGCCCTAGAACCGCGGGATGTCGGGGAAAGCCAGCTTGCCGCCGTGCACATGCATGCGGCCAAGCTCGGCGCAGCGGTGCAGGACCGGAAACACCTTGCCCGGATTGAGCAGGCCCTGGGCGTCGAAGGCGCATTTCAGGCGCTGCTGCTGGTTGAGGTCGATCTCGCTGAACATCTCCGGCATCAGATCGCGCTTCTCGATGCCGACGCCGTGCTCGCCGGTGAGCACCCCGCCGAGTTCGACGCAGCAGCGCAAAATGTCGGCGCCGAAGGCCTCGGCACGCTCCATCTCGCCGGGCTTGTTGGCGTCGTAGAGGATCAAGGGATGCAGATTGCCGTCGCCGGCATGGAAGACGTTGGCGACGCCGAGGTCGTATTTTTCGGAGAGTTCGCGAATCCGCGTGAGCGCCTTCGGCAGCGCGCCGCGCGGAATGGTGCCGTCCATGCAGAGATAGTCCGGCGAGATCCGCCCCACCGCGGGGAAAGCCGCCTTGCGGCCGGCCCAGAACAGGTTGCGCTCGGTCTCGTTGGTGGAAATCTGCAGGGTGACGGAGCCGCAAGCCTTGGCGATCGCCTCGACACGCCCGATCAGTTCGTCGACCTCGACGCCGGGACCATCGAGTTCGATGATGAGCAGCGCCTCGACATCGAGCGGGTAGCCGGCCTGGACGAAGGCTTCCGCGGCGTGGATCGCGGGCTTGTCCATCATCTCCATGCCGCCCGGAATGATGCCGGCGCCGATGATGCGCGCCACGCACTCGCCGGCCGCCTCGACCTGCGCAAAGCCGACCATCAGGGCCCGAGCCGTCTCCGGCTTCTGCAGGATGCGCACGGTGATCTCGGTAATGACGCCGAGCAGCCCCTCGGAGCCGGTGATCACACCCATCAGGTCGTAGCCGGAATTCTCCGCCGACTTGCCGCCGATCCGCAGGATCTCGCCCGAGATCAGCACGATCTCGCAGCCGAGCACGTTGTTGGTGGTCATGCCGTATTTCAGGCAGTGCACGCCGCCGGAGTTTTCCGCGACATTGCCGCCGATCGAGCAGGCGATCTGCGACGACGGATCGGGCGCGTAGTAGAAGCCGGCATGCGCCACGGCCTGGCTGATGGCGAGGTTGGTGACGCCGGGCTCGGTGACCACTACGCGGTTGTCGAAATCGATCTCGCGGATGCGCTTGAACTTGCCGAGCCCCAGCAGGACGGCGTCCTTGAGCGGCAGCGCGCCGCCGGACAGCGAGGTGCCGGAGCCGCGCGGCACCACCTTGATGCCCTGCTCGTGACAGTATTTCAGAACCTGCGAGACCTGATCGGTGGTGTCGGGGAGCACCACGACCATCGGCGGCTGGCGGTAAGCGGTCAGCCCATCCGATTCGTAAGGGATCATCTCGGCCGGCGTATCGATCACCCCCTCGCCGGGCACGATGGCGCGCAAGGCCGCCACGATGGCGTCGCGTCGGGCGAGCACCGCCTCGTCCGCTGCCGGCATCATGATCGACATATAGTTCCTCCCGCCGATTTGTGACGGCAAATCAAGCACGTCCGGCGCGCTTTGGGTAGGCGGTCGAAGGGCGGATGGACAGGCCGCAAAATTGCTGGAAAAAGGCCGGGGCCGTCATGAAACCGGTCCGCGGCCGGCTTGTTGACGGCGAGCCGGCCGTGGCAAAACCAGCGGCCTCCAAGCAAGGAAGAGATGAAGAGCACACCATGAAAAAACTGACCTTGAGCACGCTGTTTGTCATCGCGGCGTCTGCTGCCGCCTCCAGCGCGCTGGCGCAGGACGCCGATGCCGGAAAGACCTCGTTCAACAAGTGCCTGGCCTGCCATGCGGTCGGCGAAGGCGCCAAGAACAAGGTGGGCCCGGTGCTCAACGGCCTCGACGGCCGCAAGTCCGGCACGGTCGAGGGCTATTCCTATTCCGACGCCAACAAGAATTCCGGCATTACCTGGAACAAGGACACCTTCCTCGACTACATCAAGGACCCCAAGGCCAAGATCCCCGGCACCAAGATGGTGTTCGCGGGCATCAAGAAAGAAGATGAAGCGAACGCTCTCTGGGCCTACATCGCCAAGTTCGACAAGGACGGCAAGGCGAAGTAGTCGCCCGACAGTCAGGCCTCAGCGCGCCGCCCAGCGCGCCCGCGCCTGTTCGGCCGGCGTCGTGGTCGGTACGAAGGGATCGGCATAGCAGCGTGCGCCGGCGGCGCGCGCGATCCGTCCGACGCTCTCGGTCATGGCCGGCGCGCCGGACGTGTAGACGACGATGTCCGGCGACAGCGGCGGCAGATGGTCGGTCGGCAGGCCGCCGCGGATCGCCGGAAAATCGCTTTGCGGCTCGTCGACGACCGGGATGATCGTGACATTGGGAAACGGCGCCAGCCGGCACAGCGCGCTGTGGCAGTACAGCGACTGCAGCGTTCGCGCCGCGACGATGAAGGTGAGCTCCCGCTCCGGCCGCTCCATGATGGCGGCGACTGCAATCGACCACATCGGCGCAAAGCCGGTGCCGCTCGCCACCAGCACCATGGGACCGCGATGGTTGCGGCGCAGGAAGGCGCTGCCGAACGGCCCCGACAGCCTGACCCGGTGGCCGCGCCCGATATCGCGGCCGAGCGCGGAGGAAACCTTGCCTCCCGCCAGGCGGCGGATGTGAAAGTGCAGCAGGCGATGGTCGGGGCGGCGTTCCAGCGGATAGGTCGGGCTGTAGGAGCGCGCCGGATAGCCGCGGAAGGACAGCTTGCAGAACTGCCCGGGCAGAAAGGCAAGCGGTTTCGGCACCTCGATGGTGAGGCCGGCGATATCGGGCGCAAGCCGCACGATCCCGGCAACGCGGCCCGACAGGGCGACGGGATCGGGCACCTCCTCGGTAACGATGGCGATGTCGGAGACGATGCGCGCCTGGCAGGCGTGGATCATGTCGTCGCCCGGCTCATGACCACCGAACACCCTGCCCTCCACCAGCCGCACGCGGCAGGCGCCGCACATGCCGGCACGGCAATCATGCGGCAGCTCGACCCCGTTCGTCAGCGCCCAGTCGAGCAGGAGATCGCCGGCATTGGCGAGATAGCGCTCGTTGTTGAGCACGACCTGGCAGATCCGCCGCATCATTCGATCTCCAGGCGGATGGGACGGACGTGCCGCGTATGCCGGATCTGGGTATGGTCGAATGCGGCGACGCGCATGAAGACGCCGCTCTCGACCGGAACGTCGAAGGGGCTGCCGGTGTCGAGGCGGCGCGCCACCTCCAGCGACCAGCGGCCGCTTGCCCAGCGCGCCGCGCATCGGATGTCGGCGCGGTCGCCGGAAAATTCGCCCGAAAGGATCACGCCGGGAACGACCGTGCCCACCGGCATGCGCGAATCGAGCTCTGGCGAATAAGCCAGCGATTCCGCTTCCGTCATGAACCAGCGCGAGCCGCTGCTCTCGCCCTGGTCGGGATCGAGGTGGAGCTCGCCCATTGCTTCCTTCATCGCAACGACATCGCGCGGCAGGCGGCGCGGCACGATGGTGCGGTCGGCGGCGGCATTGGCGACGAAATTGTCGGAGTAGCCGGCGGTGCCGGGGTCTGGCGCATAGCCGCCCTTGTAAGGCGCGGCGTGACTTGCCTGCTGCGGCGTCGGCGGCAATGGCGGGCCGAAATGGCCGTCGTCCATCCAGCCGGCCGCTCCGCCGCTGGTCGCCTTCCACAGCCAAACGTCGACCGCGCCGACGCCTTCCGCCGCATAATGCAGCCCGCGGCCGGTCATGGTGGCGGGCCTGTCGGCCAGCGGCTGCGGGCTGGCGTGAAAAGTGCGGTCGCCGGCGATGGTCACGTCGGCGCGGGTGAACAGCACGGAAAACTTGTCCTCGCTGAAATCGCGCTCGTCGCCGTTCTCGAAACCGTTGTGCAGGAGATGCCAGCCGTCGGCTTCCTTGATCAGCGGCAGGTGCTTCAACGAACGCGTCGGATCGTCCCAGGTGAACATGAAATAGGCCCAGACGCCGTCATGCACGGCGCGAATGTCGATGCGCGCCTCTCCCCTGCCGTCGAAATTGTCGCCGTGATGCGTGACCAGCGTGAAGGGATGAATGTTGCGCCAGACGCGGTCGGAGGCGTCGCCATCGACCAGCGGCGCATCGGAGCTGGCGATGCGGCGGACCTGCAGGCGATCGACCGCGAGGCGGTCGCTCGCCACAATCAGCGAGACGCCGGTGAATGCAACCGCCAGCGCCACGACCAGCGGATTCGCCTGCAGCGTCGCGCGGCCCCTGAGCGTCGCACCGCGTGCGGGCCGCCGGATCGGATGCGTCGGCCAGGTCTGTGCGGCCGGATGCTCCGGCTGCAAGCGCGCCTCGGGCGCATGGGTCTCGTCGCGCTCCGCTTCCGGCTGCAGGCGCGCCGACTGCTCGGCGAGCAGCGTCAGGAGTTCGACCGCATCGAGCGGCGGCGGCGGCGGCGCGAGATGCGACGGCCGGAAGATGCGCAGCAGTTGCGCCAAACCGCCGAGTCTCGCATGCGTCAGCACGTGCAGGGCGACGCAGGCCGGCACCGCCCAGGTCGCGTACCAGTGCAGCATTGCAACGTCATGGCCGGCGAACAGGCCGAAGTAGAGCAGCCCGCCGCTCGCCAGCAGCGCGGCAAGGCTGGCGAAGAGCGCCCAGGTGAGCACGGCATTGAGCGCGCGCAGCCTGACCTGCCCCTTGCCGAACAGCCCGCGCAGGCGGATTTGATCGAGCCGCACGCGCGCCGTGAGCCCGGAGCGGAAGAGATAGATCGCATAGGCCAGCGCCGATGCGACGAGCACCAGCGCCGCCTGCATGTGCGGCACCCAGACATTTTCGCGCGGCAGCACCGCGTCGAGCAGATTGAGCCACTGCCGGTCGGGCGCTTCGGTCGCGATCCGCAGGCCCGTGACGAAGGCCACGCCGAGCCCGGCTGCAAACAGCCAGTGCAGAATGACCGTGCCATAGTCCGTCTTGCGATCCTTCATGGACGCACTCCGCCGCCGGACCGCATCATGCGCCGCCACAAATCCCGACTTTCACACCGCAAATCGCTCACCCCAATTCCAGATCGCGCCCCGCCGGAGGCGGCGAGGCCATGCTTGTCGTGCCGACCGCGGACGAAACCTCAGCCGTGGCGGTCCGACCCGGCGAGACCCCAACCGGGTCGAACCGCCGACAGCGCTGGTCTCCCCCAAATCGGATGCAGGCCCGCGCCGCGTCGAAGCGCATCATCCCCACAGGTGATGGAAGTGATGCCCTTCGAACCTGTCGGCATGGACGTGGTGCGGAATGTCCGCACCCGCGCCGACAAGGCTGAAGCCGGCGTCTTCGCCTTCAGGCCCGATCGCCGCTGCGGCAAGCGGTTGCGGCGCCGCCGCGGCGGAGGCCGTTGCCGGTGCTGCCGCGACGTTCGTGGCGGCAGCTGCAGTTGCTGCCGCGGCCGCGGGAGCCGGTGTCGCCGTCGACAGCACCTCGGCGAGCGTCAGTCCGTCCGGATTGTAGGTGCCGCCGGTCACCGGGATGTTGTTGCCGCCGACATCGGCGGCATTGTCATGGATGACCTGGGCCGCCGCCGCCACCAGCGCCGCGTTGCCGGTGGTAAGGCCCTTGATCATCGCGTCGACCTCGGCCCCGAGCGTACTGCTCGGCGTCAGTTCATTGTCGAAGCGCGCCTCGAAGATGCCGCCCTGCGACAGGTCGAAATCGGAAGCGTTCTTCTCGAAGGTCTGAAGCCGGGCGATCAGCGACTGGATCGCGGCGGTGTCGCCCGAGCCGACGAGCTGGATCGCCTGCTGTCCGAGCGCATTGCCGTCGGCGATGAAGTTCGCCCAGAAGTTCGTCTGCGCCTCATTGTCCTGATATCGCGGCGTCGGATTGAGTGCATCGGGAAATATGGAGAAGCCGGCAACGCCGCCCTGGACGGCCATGTTCGCCAGATTGGTATCGCCCTGGATGATGTCGATCATGTCGAGGATATTGTCGTTGCTGGCGCGGCCGGCATCCGGACTGATGCCGGCCTGATTGACGTAATTGATCTCGAGCTGCGCCTGCCGCATGACCGTGTCGGCATGGATGCCGGTGAGCCCACCGAACAGCATGGGTTGCGCTTGGATCAGGTCGTGGAGACCGGTGATGACGGCATTCATGTCATCGGTGATGATCTGCCGGTTGTCGTCGTTGACGCCGCCGAGTATGCGGCTTGCCGCGTCGTTGAAGATGGCGCCGATCTCGGCGAGATTGGCATGCGGCGCCGTTGCGGCTGTGACGCCGGCGGCGAGTGTCGCCGGCGTTGCGAGGAATCCATTGCCGCCGTTTTGCGTGGCAAGGCCTTGCAGCGCGGCATCGCCGTTGACGATATTGAGAATGTCGAGGTGACTGGTGCGCAGCGCATTCTCGGCCGCCGCGACGCTGCCGAACGTGCCGCCGCCGTTCACCGAGGCGGTCGCCGCCGACAGCGCGGTCGTGATGTCGGACAGAATTGTCTGTACATGGGTCAGCGCGGCGCCGGTGAATTGTCCGGCCGCGATCTCCGCCTGCAGTCCGGTCTGCACCGCCGTGAGATCCTTGAGATAGCGGAACACGCTGCCGTTGCCCTGACCTGCCTCCTCCACGACGTTCTGCCAGAGACCGCCGACCAGGGCGCGCGTGGCATCGTTGAAGGTGGCGCCGAGATCGGCGAAGGCGGGCGCCGGCGTCGAGGGCGGCGTCGACGGCGGATCGGGAGTCACCGGCGGTGCCGGCGGATCGGGATCGTCGGGAATATTGTGATGATGGCGATGTTGATGATGCGAGCGAGCCATTTTTCTTATCCCCTTGCAGTTCTCCGCGCTTGAACCGAGGGTTGTCCCGCTTCGTGGCGTCTTTCGGACGACACGCGGGTCATTGCGTGCACAAGCAAGGTGATAGCCTGACCAATCGGTGACAGGCGCGCCGTGCCTCCACTACGCCGCCGTTTCTCCAATCATCGACATGGCCGGCGTCGCATTGCCGCCGGAAAATGGTCGGCTTGGGTTCCTAGCAAGCCGATATCGACGATCGGGGCGCAGAAGGCATGGATATGAGTTCCGCGTACAATCACGCTCGCCCGCCCGCAGGCGCTGCAAGCCTGCCGGCTCCGGACGATCCGGTCGCCGCGCGGCTGCAGGAAAGCGCGCGCCGGATGGCGGGGATCGCCGTGTTCAGCGGCGTCGTCAACGTGCTGATGCTGTCGGGCTCGCTCTACATGCTGCAGGTCTATGACCGAGTGATCCCGAGCCGCAATGTCGCGACGCTGATCGGGCTCTCGCTGATGGTGCTGTGTGCGTACCTGTTGCAGGGTTATTTCGACGCGCTGCGCTCGCGGATGCTGTGCCGGGTGGCGACGCTGTTCGACGCCGGCCTGCAGGAGCATATCCACACCGCGCTCGCCACGCTGCCGCTGCGCGGCGCCAAGCCGATGCTGATGCAGCAGCCGTTGCGCGACCTCGACCAGATCCGCGCCTTCATGTCCGGCATGGGCCCGACCGCCTTCCTCGACATGCCCTGGATTCCGATCTTCCTGATCGCGCTGTTCTTGTTCCATCCCTTGATCGGCTTCACCGCACTCGCCGGCACGGTCGCGATCATCGCAATGACGCTGCTTTCCGAGCGCCTGTCGCGCGGCGCGGCCAAGACGGCGATGGATCTCAGCGCGCAGCGGCAGGTGCTCGCCGATACGACGCAGCGCAATGCCGAGGTGATCCGCGCGCTCGGCATGCTCGACCGTTTCACGGCGCGGTGGTCGCGCGCCAACGAGCGCTACCTGCGGGAAAACATCCGCGCCAGCGACGTCTCTGCCAATCTCGGATCGGGCGCCAAGGTGCTGCGCTACGTGTTGCAGTCCGGCATGCTGGGGCTGGGCGCCTGGCTCGTCGTGGCCGACAAGGCCTCCGGCGGCGTGATGATCGCCTCCTCCATCATGATGGGGCGCGCGCTCGCACCGGTCGAGGTGGCGCTGGGCACCTGGAAGCAGCTCGTTGCGGCACGGCAGGGCATCAAGCGGTTGCGCGAGATCTGCAAGGCGACCGCGCCGCCGGCTGCGCCGCCGGTCGAGCTGCCGCGGCCGAGCCGCGAGCTGTCGGTACAGAATCTCTCGGTCGTCGCCCCCGGCATGGAGAGGCCGATCGTCAGCAACGTGTCGTTTGCACTGTCCGCCGGAATGGGGCTCGCGCTGTTGGGGGCCAGCGCCTCCGGCAAGACCTCCCTCTCCAAGGCGCTGGTCGGGATCTGGCAGGCGGCATCCGGCGTGGTGAGGCTCGATGGCGGCGCGCTCGACCAGTGGCGCAACGCCGATCTCGGCCGCTATATCGGCTACCTGCCGCAGGATGTCGCGCTGTTCGACGGCACGGTGGCGGAGAACATCTGCCGCTTCGACGAAACCGCAACCTCGGACGCGATCCTGAAGGCGGCGCGGGTCGCGGGCGTGCACGACATGATCCTGCGCCTGCCCGACGGCTATGCGACGCGGATCGGCGCGGGCGGCATGTCGCTCTCGGCTGGGCAGCGCCAACGCGTCGGGCTCGCGCGCGCCGTGTTCGGCGATCCCTTCCTGGTCGTGCTCGACGAGCCCAACGCCAATCTCGACACCGAGGGCGAGCAGGCGCTGACCCGTGCGATCCAGGCGCTGCGCGCCGCCGGAAGCATCGTCATCGTGATCTCGCACCGGCCGAGCGCGCTCGCCGCGCTCGACATGGCGCTGGTGCTCTACGAAGGCAAGGCGATCGCCTTCGGCCGCCGCGACGAGGTGTTTGCGCGCGTGAGCAACGCCAGCCGGCAGATCGCCGAGCGGCAGGCTGCCGCCGCGCCAGCGGTCGCACGCCGTGCCGCCGCGTTCGAGGGAGCTGCATCATGAACCATCGACGCGAAGCCCGAGACAAAGCCCACGACGAAGCTCATGACGATGTGCTGGAACGTCCGCGCCGCGAGCCGCCGCGCGACGTCGGCCCGCAAGGCGAAGCGCTGATCCTGGAGCTGCAGCGCCTGCGCCAGGCATTCGAGCGCGACAACTGGAATGAGGCGGAAGTGCCGCCGCAGCGCCGTCCGCCACTGAATGACGCCGGGCCCGCCGGCGCCCCGCGCCGCCGCGCGCAGTGGCGGCCGCGCAAGAAGCGTGGAATGGGCCGCGTCATCGAGGTATGCCTCGAACAGCTGGGACTGAACGCAGGCGCGCCGGCCGCCTCACGCATGCAGCAGCCTCCAACTACACCGCCGCCGCGCGCCGCACCACCGCAGCGAAAACGCAAACCCGTCACGCTGGTTGCCCCGGTCGCGATGGATTTTTCGAGACCCGGACCGGAGATTTCCAGCCCGAAGCCGCCGCCGGTGCCTGTCGAAGCGACGGCCAGGGAGCAGGATCAACCGCGCCTCGAGGCCCCGCGCCCGCCTGACACGCGCTTCGGCCAACTGATCGCGCAATGCCGCAGCGGCGTCGCCTTCCTGCTCGCGCCGGAAGAGCCGGCCGGAGAAGGCGACAATCTGGCCTCGGCGACGGGACGCAACTTTGCCCGCGAACTGAAGGTCGGGCTGCGCGTGCTGATCGCAGCCGCCGTGCTTGTCGGCGGCTGGGCCACGCTGATGCCGCTCGCCGGCGCAGTGGTGGTACCCGGCAATCTCGTTGTGCAGTCCAACGTCAAGGCGATCCAGCATCCGGCCGGCGGCGTGGTGGCTGAAATTCCGGTGCGCAACGGCATGCGGGTCAAGGCCGGCGATCTCCTGCTGCGGCTCGACGCGACCCAGGCCCAGGCGAGCCTGCAGGTGCTGACCAAGCAGCTCGACGAGTTCCGTGCCCGCAGCGCCCGGCTCGTTGCGGAACGCGACGGGCTGGCTCGGCCCGACCTGCCCGAAGAGCTCGCGCCGCGAATCGGCGAGAGCGCGGTGAAAAACCTGCTCTCCGCCGAAGCGACGCTGTTCCAGGCGCGCGCCAGCGCGCGCGACAGCCAGAAGGGACTCCTGCGCAACCGCATCGCGCAGCTCAACGAGGAGATCGCGGGGCTCGAGGCCCAGGTCGGCTCGAAAGCCAGGCAGCTCGAGCTGATCGCGGGCGAGCTGACCGGCGTGCAGGACCTGTACGACAAGCGCCTCGTGCCGTTGCCGCGGTTGACGGCGCTGCAGCGCGAGGCCGCCCGCATCGAGGGCGAGCGCGGGCAACTGACCTCGGCGATCGCCGAGACCAAAGCCAAGATCAGCGAGGCGCAGCTGCAGAGCGTGCGCATCGACCAGGATTTTCGCACCGACGTGGTCAAGGAACTCGGCGAGGTCAGGGGCAAGGAGGCGGAGCTTGCGGAGCGCAGCGTCGCCGCGCGCGACCTGCTCGATCGCATCGAGCTGCGCGCGCCCGCTTCGGGCATCGTCCACCAGCTCAACGTGCACACCATCGGCGGCGTGATCCGCGCCGGCGACACCGTCATGGAAGTGGTGCCCGATGCGGACGATCTGCAGATCGAGGCAAGGCTGCAGCCGGCCGACATCGACCAGGTGCGCCTGGGGCAGAAGGCGTTCACGCGCTTTCCGGCGTTCAACCAGCGCGTCACGCCGGAAGTCGCGGGCGTCGTATCCTACGTCTCCGCCGACATCAGCCGCGACCAGCAGAGCAATGGCAGCTATTTCACCGTCCGCGTGACGCTTCCGGAGGAAGAGCGGCGGCGGCTCGCCGGATTGCAGCTCGTCTCCGGCATGCCGGCAGAAGTCTTCATGCAGACCGGCAGCCGCACCATGCTGAGCTATCTGTTCAAGCCGATCACCGACCAGCTGCAGCGCGCCTTCGTCGAGCGGTGAATTAGTTCGCCGCGGCGGCCGCGCTGGTCGGGGCGAGACCTCGGACCATCGCCTCGATCTCGGAGACCACCAGGTCTGGCGCGGCGTACTGGATCATGTGACCGACGCCGTTGAGCACGATCAGCCTGGCGTTTTGCGCCGTCCTGGCGAGCGGCTGCGAGTGGATGTGGGTGGAGACCGTCTTGTCGACGTCGCCGGCTATGATGGTGACCGGCACGGCGATGTCTGCATAGCGCGGCGCCTGCTCGGCCATTGCCGCGCGCAGCGTCACCAGGTCCCAAGCGTTGGCGACGAATTCGCGCGGCCGCAGCAACAGCCGCGTCGCACTGTCCTTGATGAAGCTCTCCGGCATCGGCTGCGGCGCGAACACGCTGCGCGAACCGGACTCGGCGAGCAGGAGCCCTAGCGGCAGCATGACGGTGTGCGCCAGCAGCGGGCCGATCACCGGCGCCGTGACGGCGTAATTGTACTGGCTGACGCCGCCGGGCCACGGATAGGCGACCGGCGCCAGCATCACGAGACCGGCGACGCGCTCGGGATGGTCGAGCGCAAGTCGCAGGGCCAGTGCCCCGCTCCATGAATGCGCGACGACGACCGCGCTGCCTATGCCGAGCTTGTCCAGCGCCTGCGAGATCATGCGGGCCTGCGGCTCGGGCGTGGAATCGGAAAAACTCGCGCGCGTGCTCCAGCCATGGCCGGGACGATCCACCAGGATCACGCGGTGATCCTGCGCCAGCCGTTCGGCGAGCGGGCGCATCACTTCCAGATTGGAGCTCGCGCCATGCAGCATCACGATCGGGGTGGCGCCGCGCGGCCCGAGTTCGACGACATGCAGCGTGGCGCCTTCGACCTCGACCATTTCCCCCTGCGCCGGGTGCGCGCGCTCGGCGAGCACGGCGCCGGTCCACGTGACCAGCGCCAGGGTGGCCAGCGCTGCCAGCACGATCAGCAAGAACATCGAGAGGATCCGGACGGGTTGGGGCACGGAAAAGCTACGAGCATGACGCACCCGGGTTTCGCTGCGGAGGGTCGAGTTTTCCACAAGCCTCCGCCCCTGTGGATAGCGGGTTCACATCCCCGTAATTACCCGGTGCTTAGGTTTTTCGGCGGCATTTTCGCCACGTGGCGGCCCCACCCGAAGAGACAGGTCGTCTGTCCGGTCTTTCCCCGCAATGCACAGGAACCGGGGGGACGGCCAAGCGTAAAGCGAATAAGCGGAGGGATTTCAATGCGTACCCTGAACGAAGCAGCCATCGACAAGATCGTGGCTACCTGCAACGGCGACCTGCGGGGGGCGCTGAGGGCACTCTTGCTCGTCAACGAGCAGCTGGAAGCGGAACTGGCACAGCTCTATGCCGTCGTCTCGCCCGGCGGGCTCGCCCAGCGCGGCAACCAGGCGCTGCACTGAACTGGAGCATTTTCGGTTCTGATTGGATCAGAACCGAAGCTCCAGATTCTTGATTTGACGCGTTTTCTTCGCGCGAACCGGTGTCCACTTCGCTTGAAAACGCTCTGACTGAAGCATGTTCCTTCCCGAAAATCGTCGGGACCATGCTCAGGCGTCACTCGTCCTTCTTCTCGTCGGCCGGTTCCGGCGTCGGCGGGCATGCACTGATGGTGGAACGCGCGAGCTTCGCGTCGTCCATCGACTTGTACGGCCCTGAGGTGAACGAGGTGCTGTACTCGCTGCCGCTGCCGGCATAGGCGGGCAGCCCAAAGGTCACCGGCTGGCTGGTGAGGATGTTGCATTTGCCGGTGTTGCGGTCACCGGCCACCCAGTAGTTCTGGGCATGAGAAGCTGTTGCGAACGCGACCGACATGACGCCGGCGAGCAGCAGGGATTTCATGGTCGTGCTCCCTTGCATGGACCCCGCGATATAAGTCGCGCGCGGGCGGCGGACCTGCCAGTCCGCAAAATGTCCATCGCATGCGGTGGTTAACGCGACGCCACTAGATATCGCGGCCTTCGACCTTTTCGGTCAGCGACTTGACCATGTCGGGCACCTTCTCCAGGTGTGGATTGACGGCCAGCGCCCGGCGGAACGCCTCCAGCGCGCGCTTCTCGTCGCCAAGGTCATTCATGATCATGCCGAGCCCGACGAGCGCGCCGAAATGGCGGGGCTCGCGAATCAGCACCTGCTGGATGTCCTGCATGGAATGAACGTAGTCGTTCTTCAGGTAATAGAGCGTCGCGCGGCGGTTCCAGGCTTCGGTGTAGTCCGGCCGCAGCTTGACCACGGAGTCCAGCAGCTTCAGCGCGATGTCCATCTTCTGGGCATCCATCGCCGTCTTGGCGCGCG
Source organism: Bradyrhizobium sp. (assembly GCF_016219575.1). Taxonomy (GTDB): domain Bacteria; phylum Pseudomonadota; class Alphaproteobacteria; order Rhizobiales; family Xanthobacteraceae; genus Bradyrhizobium. Next base: position 27,067 of record NZ_JACRMG010000028.1, read on the forward strand.
ACATCAGAAGCGCAGCGGTATCGCTCGGCGTCTGCATCCACATCGCCCAGATCCGCGCCTCGACATGCTTGGCGCTGGCTTCGTCGGGCGCGGCCTTCAGCGCGCCGAACAGGAAGTCGAGCCCCTTGGTGCGGTCGGCGCCGACCTTCGGCAGCTTGGCGGGCGCCTCCGGAAGCTTCTTCCTGGAATCCTTGGGCGGAACCACCCGGGGGTCGGCTTGTGCGAAAGAGGTCGCGGGCAGCGCAGCCAGAATCGCGGCGACGAGGATCGCTGCGCCGGTGTGGCCAAGCCGAGGGAATCTCAAACCCAAGAATCTCAAACCCATGGCGCAAGTCTAAACGCGAAAAATCGCGCTGCAAAGCAGCGCGATCCTCAAACCGAAGTGAAAAGAGAGGCCGAAAGGCGGCTCAGCCAGCCTCAGGTCAGCCCCGGATCAGCCCTGGCGGGCCTTGAAGCGGCGCTGGACCTTGTTGATCACATAGACCCGGCCCTTGCGGCGGACCAGGCGGTTGGCGCGATGGCGGCCGCGCAGCGATTTCAGCGAGTTACGGACCTTCATGGGACAATCCTGATAGTAACGTTCAAAGGCCGCGGCTCGCGCCTGAACCTGATTGGGTGCCAACCGGCGAATTGGGGTTTTGCCCGGCGGCAAACCGCCCGGGAACGGGGCGGTTTCTAAGGCATCCCGGCCAAATGTCAACCGAAACGGGCCTTTTCCGGGGGCATTTGGGTCTGCTGAACCAGGAAAAATCCCAGTCATTCCGGGGCGATGCGAAGCATCGAACCCGGAATCTCGAGATTCCGGGTTCGCTCCCTTCGGTCGCGCCCCGGAATGACGGCCGGATTGATCACTGGCAAAACAGGTCCATCGGGAATTCGACCATGGCCTCCCCGCTGGCGACCTTCTCGCCGTGCTGGTTCTTCACGACCACATCGATCAGCACCCAGCGGGATTTTGCGGTGGCCTGCTTGGCCTTGATGATTCCCGAGGGCTGGATCAGGTCGCCCGGCTTCACCGGCTTGACCCAGCGGGTCTCGAGCCTGCGGTGCACGGCTCCGGCGGGATAGGCCCAGTCGGTGATCATGCGCGAGATGAGGCCGAAATTGTTCATGCCGTGCATGATGATCCCGCCGAAATGGGTCTTGCCGAAACTCCCCTTCATGTACTCGTCGTCGAGATGCAGCGGGTTGTAGTCGAGCGAGGCGTCGCAGAACAGGCGGATGGATTCCCGCGTCACCGCAAATTGCGGTCCGTCGATCAAGTCGCCGGCGGAAAGGCTGTCGAACGTCGTCGTCATCGCGCTCTCCCCCTCACATCGGCCGAATCGTCCAGCCGCGGCCGGAACAGATTACGTCGCCGTGCTGGTTGAAGAAGACGTTGTCGTGAACGACGAACAACCTTTCGCGCTTGATGAACTTGTCGAGCGCGCGGGCCTCAAGCCGGATGACGTCATTGGGCCGCGCCGGGATGTTGTAGCTCCAGGACTGCCCCGCATTGACCGTGCCGGGCGAGCGCATCCAGTCGTCCGCCGGCGTGCAGGAGAACATCAGGAGGATATGGATCGAGGGCGGCGCGATCAGGCCGCCATGGCGGGTGGTCCTGGCGTAGGCTTCGTCGAAATAGACCGGATGGGTCTCGCCGACCGAGCGGCAATAGAGTTCGATCGCCTCTTTGGTCAGCGTATAGGGGATGGTCTTGCGCGGCGCGCCGGGGACGATCTCGTCCCAGACCTTGCGCAGATTGGCGTCCTTCCAGAAATCGGTCTCGAAGGCTTGCGCCTGGGCCATGCCGTCCTCCCGTTTTTGCGGTGATATGCCGCCTTGCGAAATTTGTTATATAGTATAATCAATTTTCCGGAACCCAAAATCAAGCCGCCCGTGCGCCTGCGCGGCCAGAGGAAACCATGCCCAAGCTGAAGCTGCCCGACATCGAGAAAGTCGTCGCCATCGACATCCACACCCATGCGGAAGAGCCCTGCGGCTGTCATGCCGACGACGGCTATGACGACTTCCAGGCGCGGATGGCGGAATATTTCGGTTCCCCAAACAAGCATCCGCCGACCGTGCCAGAGACCGCGGCCTATTATCGCGCGAAAAACATCGCGGCCGTGATCTTCCCTGTCGATGCCGAGCGCGAGACCGGTTTCCGCCGCTACAACAATTACGAGATGCTGGAGGTCGCCTCCGATCATCTCGATGTGCTGATCCCCTTCGTCAGCATCGATCCGCACAAGGGCAAGCTCGGCGTGCGCGAGGCGAGGAAGCTGATCGAGGAATACGGCGTCCGCGGCTTCAAATTCCATCCGACCATGCAGGGCTTCTACGCCAACGACCGCATGGCCTACCCGCTCTACGAGGCGATCAATGACGGCGGCGCGATCGCGCTGTTCCACACCGGGCAGACCGGCGTCGGCAGCGGCATGCCCGGCGGCATGGGCATGCGGCTGAAATATTCCAACCCGATGTACATGGACGACGTCGCCGCCGATTTCCCGGATCTGAAGATCATCCTCGCCCATCCCTCCTTCCCCTGGCAGGAAGAGGCGCTGTCGGTCGCGACCCACAAGCCGAACGTCTATATCGACCTCTCCGGCTGGTCGCCGAAGTATTTCCCGCCGATCCTGGTGCGCTACATCAACTCGATCCTGCAGGACAAGATGCTGTTCGGCTCGGACTGGCCTGTCATCACGCCGGACCGCTGGCTGTCGGATTTCGCCAAGCTCGACATCCGCGAGGAGATCCGGCCCAAGGTGATGAAGGCCAACGCACGGAAGATTTTGGGCATCTAGCGGAGTATACTCGGGGGATCACTCGCGAGGTGATCCATGCGAGCCTTCGCCAGATCAGCCGCCGTCCTCGCCGCGCTCTCCATCGCCGGCGCGGGTATCAGCGTTGCCGCGGCGGCCGATGCGCCGCCGATTCCGGTCGAGTTCGAAAGTCCCGTCGCCTCGCCGCAACCGCTCCACGGCTTCCTGCGCCTGCCGGGCAGCGGCCCCTCACCTGCCGTCGTGCTGCTGCATGGCTGCGGCGGTGGCTGGCGCGGGCTCGACGCGCGCTGGGGGCCGCGACTGTCGGCCTGGGGTTACGTGACCTTGACCGTCGACCGCTTTGGAACGCGCGGCATCCAGTCGGCCTGCACCGGCGGCGCGCCGCCCGCTACTGCGTACGACGCCTACCGCGCGCTGAGTTTCCTCAAGCACCACCCCGCGGTCGATCCCGAGCGCATCGCCGTGATCGGCTTCTCGCAAGGCGCCTGGCTCGCGCTGCTCTCGGTCGAGCGCGGCAGCATCGAGCGCAACGCGAAGGATAAATTCCGCGCGGCCGTCGGCTTCTACCCGCCCTGCCTCGGCTTCAAGGACGACATGACGGTGCCGACCCTGATCATGGTCGGCGAGCTCGACGACTGGACGCCGGCGCGGGAGTGCCGCAATCTGGCCGAAGGCCGCGACGATTGGGGAATCTCGCGCGAGAAGGGCAAGGGCGTTCCGATCGAACTGATCGTGCATCCCGGCGCCTTTCACGATTTTGACATCCCCGAATTCGTCACCCCGCGGCAACTGCTCGGCCATCGCCTCGAGTTCAACCAGGCTGCGCTGGAGAGCTCCATCGACGCGCTGAAGAAATTCCTGTATGCGACGATCGGCAGCAAAGAGAAGCAACCGTGACCATCAAAGCCATCGTGTTCGATGCCTATGGCACGCTGTATGACGTGCAATCGGTCGCCGATATCACCGAGGAGATCTTCCCGGGCTACGGCGAAATCATCACCCAGGTCTGGCGCATCAAGCAGCTGGAATACACCTGGCTGCGCTCCCTGATGCGGCAATACCGGGACTTCGCCGCGGTGACGCGCGACGCCCTCACCTACACGCTGAAATGCCTCGGGCTGGAATATGACGATGCGTCGTTCGCGCGCATCATGGAAAAATACCTGCACCTCGATCTTTATCCCGACGCCATGCTGGCGCTGGAGGCGATGGCGGAGAAGAAGCTTGCGATCCTCTCCAACGGCAGTCCCGACATGCTCAACGCGTTGGTGCGCAACAGCGGCCTGCGCCCGATCATCGACGCCGTTATCAGCGTCGATACGAACCGGATCTTCAAGCCGAGCCCCGATGCCTATGCGCTGATCGAGACCGTCCTGAAGATTCCGCCGGCCGAAGTCCTGTTCATCTCCTCCAATCCCTGGGACGCCTGCGGCGCCAAATCGTTCGGGCTCAACGTCGCCTGGATCGAGCGCGTCACGCCGGAGGCGATGGCGCTGGCGTGCCTGGAAAGCGACACGCTGCCACCATCAACCATGTTCAAGGCGATCCGCACCCAGATGGACGAGCTCGGCTTCGCACCCGACTATCGCATCCGCTCGCTCTCGGAATTGCCGGCCCTGATCTCCAGAAAGTCATAGCAACATGAGCATCGAATCGGTCCGTGCCTTCTTCGCGGAGAAGGCGCCGGAAATCACTGTGATCGAATCGGAGACGAGCTCGGCGACCGTGCCGCTTGCGGCAGAGGCTTATGGCGTCGAGCCCGGCCGGATCGCCAAGACGCTGTCGCTGCGCATCGGCGATCGCGTGGTCCTGATCGTCGCCAGCGGCACCGCGCGCATGGACAACAAGAAGGTGAAGGCGGCCTTCGGCGGCAAACCGAAAATGCTCGGACTCGAGGAGGTCGCCGATATCACCGGCCACGAGGTCGGCGGCGTCTGCCCGTTCGGCCTGAAATCGCCGCTGCCGGTCTATTGCGACGTGTCGCTGAAAGCCTTCGACGTGGTGGTGCCGGCGGCCGGTTCCACCCACAGCGCAGTGCGAATCGCGCCGCAGCGGATGGCGGAGCTGACATCGGCGGAATGGGTGGACGTCTGCCAGGCGCCGGTGACGGCGTAAGGACGGCGCTTCCGGTATCCTACTCCACCTTGCCGATCTTCTTCACCGCCGCGATCAGCCGCGCGCTGTCATCGGCGACGAATTTCGCGAACTCCGGCGCATCGAGATAGGCAACCGGACTGCCGGCGGTCTCGAATGTCTTCACCACTTCCGGCGCCTTCACGGCCTCGCCCACCGCCTTGCGCAACTGCGCCATGATCGGCGCAGGAAGCGCGGCCTGCGCAAACAGCCCGGCCCAGATGTAGAACTCGACGTCCTTGTAGCCGAGTTCCCTGAAGGTCGGCAGGTTCGGAAAGCTCTTGATGCGCTCGGCGCCCCAGTTCGCCAGCACCCGCAGCCTGCCGTCATCGACCTGCTGCTTCAGCACGCCCGGCGCCGAGGCCAGCGCCTGCACGGTGCCGCCGAGCAGCGCCGTCAGCGCAGGGCCTGCGCCGCGGAACGGCACATGCAGCAGCTTGATGCCGGCGCTGGCGGCGAACATCTCCATCGCGATGTGCAGCGTACCGTAGGGGCCGGAGGAGCCGTAGGGGATTTGCCCGGGCCTCGCCTTGGCGTCATCGACGAAGTCCTGCAGCGTCTTCCAGGGCGCAGACGCCGGCACCGCAAGCAGCGTCGGATCGGCGAGCACCCGCGCAATCGGCGCGAATTGCGACATCTCGTAGGCCACCGGGCGGTCGAACAGCCGGTCGGCCTCCGGCAGCACCGCCAGCGAGGACAGCGTCATCAGCAGCGTATAGCCGTCCGGCTCGGCGCGCGCCGCAGCCGCATTGCCGACCGAGCCGCCGCCACCGCCGGCGCGGTTGTCGACGATCACGGGCCTGCCGAGGATCTTTTCCATCGCCAGCGCCACCGGCCGCGCCGCCAGGTCAGCCTGTCCGCCGGCCGGAAACGGCACGATCATGGTGATGTTGCGGGTGGGATAGGCCGCGCCTTGTGCGAAGGTGCTGGCGGAGAACGCGGCAGGCGCCAGCGGCAACGCGGCGGCAACCTTCAACAGTTCGCGGCGATTCATCGGCATTCTCCCTTGGCTCTTCTTGCTTGATTGGAGCCTAGCCTAGACCGAAACCGCGACCGCACGCAAAGCGTCGCATGGCCTGACACTACAACACCACCGGCGCGTCGGGCAGTTCGTTGGGGGTACCGGGCCGCTTTGGGAAATGCTGCGCCATCAGCCGCGAGACTTCCTGGATGCCCTCGATGACGCCGTGTTCGAACAGGCCGGCACGGAAATCCTTTTCCATGGCGGCGCAGATCTTCTCCCACCCCGTGGCACCGACCTTCGCGTTGATGCCGCGGTCGGCGACGATCTCGACGTCGCGGTCGGCAAGCAGCAGATAGATCAGCACGCCGTTATTGTGCTCGGTGTCCCAGATCCGCAGCTGCGAAAAGACGTCGATCGCGCGCTCGCGCGCGGGCTGATCGCGGAACAGCGGCCTGCCGTCGAGCGCACCCTCCACGACAAAGCGGATCTGGCCGGAATGGCTGGCCTCGCCCGCCTTGATCGCCTGCTCGATGCGCGCAAGCACCTTTGGCGGAAAGATGCGCCGCTCACGCCAGCGATGCTCGAGGAGATGCCTGCCGATGCGCCTGATGCCCATGCTACCAGCTCCCCGATGCGCCGCCGCCGCCAAAACTGCCGCCGCCGCCGCTGAAGCCGCCGCTCGAACTGGAACTGCTGCCGCTGCTCCAGCCGCCGCTACTGCTGCTGCCGCCCGACCAGCCGCCGCCACTGCTGCTCCTGCCCGACGGCATGATGTCGATGAACACCACAATCAGGAACACGAACACGCCGGCAGCGAGCGCTGCGCCGATACTGCCCCACAGGAACCAGGCCAGCGCCGCGACGAAGACGCCGGATGCCGCCGAACCGAGCAACCGCCCCAGCGCGCTGCGCAGCATGCCGCTGACGACGTAAACGACGAAGAGCAGGAAGGGATTGAACGCATCGATGTTGCCGAACCAGGCCGGACGGTCCCAGTGCGGCGGCTCGGGCTCCGGCAGCTTCTCGCCGTTGACGAGGCCGATCATGCGGTTGACGCCGTCGGAAATTCCACCGGCAAAATCGCCGCTCCTGAACTTCGGCGTGATCATCTCATCGATGATGCGCTTGGTGGCGACGTCGGTCAGCACGCCTTCAAGGCCGTAACCGACCTCGATGCGGAGGCGGCGGTCGTTCTTGGCGACGACGAGCAGCGCCCCGTCGTCGACCTTCTTGCGGCCGATTTTCCAGGCTTCCGCCACGCGCAGCGAAAACGGCTCGATCGCCTCGCCGTCGGTGGTCGGCACGATCAGGACCGCGATCTGGCTGCCCTTGCGTCGCTCGAGATCGGCGAGTGCTTGCGTGATCTGCGCGACATCGCCGCTCGACAGCGTGCCGGTCCGGTCGACCACGCGGCCCGTGAGCTGCGGCACTGCAACCAGCGCAAGCGCCGGAAGTGCCCAGCTCACGAGCAGTGTCAGCACAACGGCCCGTAGCGCCCTCATCTCAGGCCTTCGTCTCGGTCACTCACTTGGAAGGAGCCGGCGTCGGACTGAAGTCCACCTTCGGCGCGACCGATATTTCCTTCTCGTTCGCCACCGAGAAGTTCGGCTTCTCCTTGTAGCCGAACAGCATGGCGGTCAGATTGTTCGGAAAGGTGCGGATGCCGACATTGTATTCCTGCACCGCCTTGATGTAGCGGTTGCGCGCCACCGTGATGCGGTTCTCGGTGCCCTCCAGCTGGGACATCAGGTCCTTGAACAGCGCATCCGATTTCAGCTGCGGATAGTTTTCGGTGACGACCAAGAGCCGCGACAGCGCGCTGGAGAGCTCGCCTTGCGCCTGCGTGAATTTCTGGAACGCGGCGGGATCGTTCAGCACTTCGGGCGTGGCCTGGATGCTGCCGACTTTGGCGCGCGCATTGGTGACCCCGAGCAGGACGTCCTTTTCCTGCTGCGCAAAACCCTTCACGGAATTGACGAGGTTCGGCACCAGATCGGCGCGGCGCTGGTACTGGTTGACCACTTCCGACCAGCCCGACTTGACCTGCTCGTCGTTGATCTGGATGGCGTTGTAGCCGCAATTGGTCAGGCTGAGGCAGGACAGCGTCGCCAGAACGGTGAGGAATTTGCGCATTTTGTACTCCCGGCATGATTTGTCGCAGGGTAGCAGAACAGGTTCATCGCGTGGGCAAGTTTCTCCGTGTCATTCCGGGGCACGCGAAGCGTGAGCCCGGAATCCATAACCACCATCGTGAGTATGGATTCCGGGCTCGCGCCAATAGGCGCGCCCCGGAATGACGCTGCCTCCGATTTGCATTGCTCGCCCCTTGCCTACCACTCGCCGAAATAACAACATGGCGGGCAACAAAATGAGGAAACGCGAGGGCGCCATGGAGTACGAGACGATCGTCGTGGAACGGCCCGACCCGCGCATTGCGCGGATCGTGATGAACCGGCCCGAGGCGCGCAACGCGCAGAATCTGCAGATGACCTACGACCTCAACACGGCGTTCGACCGCGCGGTGCAGGACGACGCGGTCAAGGTCATCATCCTTGCCGGCAACGGCCCGCATTTCTCTTCCGGCCATGACCTGCGCCCCGGCGGCAAGAACGCCGCCGGCGTCGATTTTCCACCGGTCGGAAATTGGGGCGGCTTCGCCGAGCCGAACGCACACGGCCGCTTCGCGCGCGAGCAGGAAATATATCTGCAGATCACAAGGCGCTGGCGCAACCTGGCCAAGCCCACGATCGCAGAAGTGCACGGCAAGTGCATCGCCGGCGGCCTGATGCTGGCCTGGGCCTGCGACCTCATTGTCGCGAGCCATGACGCCGAATTCTGCGATCCCGTGGTGACCATGGGCGTTTGCGGCGTCGAATGGTTCGTGCATCCTTGGGAGCTCGGCCCGCGCAAGGCCAAGGAGCTGCTGTTCACCGCCGACGTCTGGAGCGCGGAGGAAGCCCACCGGCTCGGCATGGTCAATCACGTCGTGCCGCGGGGCGAGCTTTCATCCTTCGTGCTGAAGCTCGCCGAGCGGATCGCGGCCAAACCTGCCTTTGCGCTGAAGCTGACCAAGGAAGCGGTCAACCGCTCGGTCGACGTGATGGGCCAGCCGGCCGCCATCGAGCAGGCCTTTGCGCTGCATCAGCTCTGTCACGCGCATAACCTCCAGGAATTCGGAATGGTGGTGGACCCTTCGGGCCTGCATCCTTCCGTGCGAAAACCCTCCACAGCGAAGTTGTAAGATGGACCTCACCCTCAGCGACGAGCAGCGCCTGCTGCGCGAAAGCGCCGACCGTTTTGTCGGCGAGACCTGCACCGCCGATCACCGTCGCAAGGCGGCGGCCGAGCCCAACGGCTTCAGCGCCGCGACCTGGAAGCAGTTCGCCGAACTGGGCTGGCTGGCGTTGCCGATTGCGGAAGAATATGGCGGCCTCGGCGGCGGCGCGATCGAGATCGGAATATTGATGGAGGCGTTCGGGCGCGGGCTGGTGTCAGAGCCCTATCTCTCCACGGTCGTGATCGGTGCGGGGCTGATCGGAACCAGCGGCAGCGAGGCGCAGAAGCAGGCGCTGTTGCCGAAAGTCGCCGACGGCTCGCTCTATCTCGCCTTCGCGCATGCCGAACGCGCCGCGCGCTTCGATCTCGACAAGGTCGAGACAACGGCCGCGAAAACCCCGAACGGTTTCCGGCTGAGCGGCCACAAGATCGCGGTGCTCGACGGCCAGGCCGCAGACCAGATCATCGTCTCCGCGCGGCTCGTCAGCGCCAACGGCTCTTCAGGCAAGCTATGTCTCTTCCTGGTGCCCGCGGGAGCGCCGGGAATGACCTTGCGCGATTATCCGCGGCTCGGCGGCGGCCACGCGTGCAGCCTCGACCTCCGCGACGTGCAGCTGCCGGCCGATGCGCTGCTCGGCGACGGCAGTGACGCGCTGCCCGCAATCGAGGCGGTGACCGATCGCGCCATGGCCGCCCTCGGCTCCGAAGCCGTCGGCATCATGCAGACCCTTCTCGACACCACGCTGGAATACACCAAGATCAGGAAGCAGTTCGGCCGGCCGCTTTCGGCCAACCAGGTGATCCGGCATCGCCTCGCCGACATGGCGATGCAATGCGACGAGGCGCGATCGATGGCGCTGCGCGCCGCGCTGATGGCGGATGCGGAGCCGGTAGCGCGCGGCCGCGCCGCCTCCGGCGCCAAGGCCAAGATCGGCAATTGCGCACGCTTTGTCGCCGAGCAGTCTGTGCAGTTGCATGGCGCCATGGGCGTCACCGAGGAGCTCGACATCGGGCTCTATTTCAAGCGGCTGCTCGCCTTCGACACGCTGTTCGGCGGCAGCGCTCATCATTACCGACGCCACGCCGTGCTCGGCGGGCGGGCTCAGGGCTAAGGGAGGCGCACCATGGACCTTACATTCAGCGCCGAAGAGCGCGCCTTCGAAAAGGAAGTCCGCGACTTCATCGCCGCCAACCTGACGCCGGAGATGAAGCGCGCCACCGCGCTGACGCCGTCGGTGTTCTCCGATCCCGATATCGGCATGGCCTGGCAGCGCGTGCTGCACAAGAGAGGCTGGGGCGCACCGGGCTGGCCGGTGCAACATGGCGGCCCGGACTGGACGCCGGCGCAGCGTTGGATCTTCGAGGCCGAATGCGCCCGTGCCGGCGTGCCCAATGTCAACGTGATGGGCGTCAAGATGGTCGGTCCCGTGATCATCGGGTTCGGCTCGCCCGAGCAGAAGAATTTCTACCTGCCGCGCATCCTGTCCGGCGAGGACTATTGGTGCCAGGGCTATTCCGAACCGGGATCGGGTTCCGACCTGGCGTCGCTGAAGACGCGCGCGGTGCGCGACGGCGACGACTACATCATCAACGGCACCAAGATCTGGACCACGCACGCCCATCACGCCAACCGCATGTTCGCGCTGGTGCGCACCAACGAGACCGAGCGGCAGCAGGACGGCATCAGCTTCATCCTGATCGACATGAAGACGCCGGGCATCACGACGCGGCCGATCCTCACCATCGGCGGCGATCACGAGGTGAACCAGGTGTTCTTCGACGACGTGCGGGTGCCCGTCGCCAACCGCGTCGGCGAAGAAGGCAAGGGCTGGACCTACGGCAAATATCTGCTGGAGTTCGAGCGCGGCGCCGGCATCGCCTCGGCCAAGCTGCGCGAGGCGCTGCGCACGATTTCCGACCTTGCGGAATCCGACGTCACCGGCCGGGCGATCGACGATCCCGACATTTCGCTGCGCATGTCGGAGGTCGAGGTCGACATCGATGCGCTGGAAATGACCGAGCTGCGCGTGCTCTCTGCGCTGCAGACCGGGCAAAATCCCGGCGCGGTGTCGTCGATCCTCAAGCTGCGCAACAGCGAAATCCGCCAGGCTGTGACGCGGCTCGGCGTCGACGTCATCGGTCATGACGGCCTCGCCGTCGAGCCGGTGCGCCCGCTCTACCGGCTCAACCACGAGCCGCCGGTGCCAGAGGAGATGCTGACGGTGGTCCCGGAATTCCTCAACGGCCGTGCCTGGACGATCTTCGGCGGCTCGTCGGAAATCCAGCGCGAGATCATCGCCAAGATGGTGCTGGGGATTTGAGTGCTGTCGTTCCGGGGCAGCGCGGAGCGCTGAACCCGGAACCTCGAAGTTGTGGCGCGAGATTCCGGGTTCGATGCTGCGCACGCCCCGGAATGACGGCTAGGCAGCCGCCCCCTTCGCGTCCCGGATTGCCTGCCAGATCTTGGCCGGCGTCAGCGGCGTGTTGAGCTGCTTGATGCCGAGTTCCGACAGCGCGTCCATCACGCCGTTGGTGATGCAGGGCGGGCCGCCGATGGCGCCGGATTCGCCGCAACCCTTGGCGCCGAGCGGATTGGTCTTGCACGGCGCGGAGGGATCGAGCGTCACCGCGATCGGCGGAATGTCGTCGGCGCGCGGCAGGCAATAGTCCTGGTAGCTCGCGGTGAGCAGCTGGCCTTCCTCGCTGTAGGCGACGCCTTCATACAGCGCCTGTCCGATGCCCTGCGCGACGCCGCCATGCACCTGGCCCGTGACCAGCATCGGATTGACGGCGACGCCGACGTCGTCGACCGTGGTGTAGCGGACGACTTTCGTCACGCCCGTCTCCGGATCGATCTCGACCTCGCAGATATGCGTGCCGTTGGGCCAGCTCGGCCCGTCGACCTCGCCCTCGCTGTCGACGGAGAGCTTTCCGGTGCCTTCCTTCTTGGCGATCTCGAACAGGTTGATGCGCCTGTCGGTGCCGACCACCGTGAGCCAGCCGTCGCGATACTCGATGTCCCCGACGGAAGCCTCCAGCAGGTTCGCGGCCTTCTCGCGCGCCTTGGTGATCATGTCAGCGCTGGAGACCGCGACCGCCGTGCCGCCGACGAACAGCGAGCGCGAGCCGACGCTGCCGAAGCCAGTGGCCAGATCCGTGTCACCCTGCATCACGTCGATCCTGTCGAGGGGAATGCCGAGCGCGTCCGACACCATCTGGCTGTAGGTGGTCTGCAGCCCCTGCCCCATCGCCATGGTGCCGGAATGCAGGATGACGCGGCCTTCGCCGGTCGCATGCAGGCTGACCTTTTCGTTATGCGCGCGGCCGCCGGTCCATTCGATGTACGACGTCAGCCCGCGGCCATAGAGCATGCCGCGCTTTTTGGCGGCGCGCTTGCGCGCGGCAAAGCCGTCCCAGTCGGCGAGTTCAGTGGCGCGCGTGAGCATGTGCGCGAAGGCACCGGAATCGTACACTTGGCCGACGGCATTGGTGTAGGGCAGCTGCGCCGGCTTGATGTAGTTCGCCTTACGGATGGTCCGCGGGTCCATGCCGATCTGGCGCGCCGCCGCATCCATCAGCCGCTCGACGATGAACACTCCCTCCGGCCGACCCGCGCCGCGATAGGCGCCGACCGGCGCGGTGTGGGTCATGACCGTCTTGACCTCGTAATGCACCAGCGGGAGATCGTAGACGCCGCTCTGCACGAACGGGCCGAGCACCAGCGGAATGATGTTGCCGGTGCCCGACGAATAGGCCCCGGTCGCGCCGATCGAACGCACGCGATAGGCCAGCACCCGGCCCTTGGCATCGAGCGCGAACTCGCCGGTCGAGGTGAGGTCGCGGCCATGGGTGCCGCCCAGAAATTCGTCGGTGCGGTCGCCGCGCCAGCGGATCTTCCTGTTCAGCTTGACCGCGGCATAGGCGACGATGCCGTCTTCCGGATAGATGCTGGTCTTCTGGCCGAAGCCGCCGCCGATATCGCCGACCAGCACTCGCACGCTGTCCGGCGGACGCTTGAGGATCGCGCCGGCCAGCAGGTCGCGGGTCGAGCCCGGCGTCTGCGACTGCGTGTGCAGCAAGAGCCTTCCGGTTCCCTTCTCGACCTCCGCAATGGTCGAGCGCGGCTCCATGGCCGAGGGCACCAGCCGCTGGCTGACGATTTCGAGCGAGACGGTATGCGCGGCCTTCGAGAAAACTTCCTCGACCTTGGCCGCATCGCCATAGCTCATCGCCGCGACGATATTGTCGGGCGCCTGCGGCCACACCACGGGCGCGCCGGGCTTTGTCGCCTCCACGGGATCGACCACCGACGGCAGCACCTCGTAATCGACCGAGATCGCCTCGGCCGCGGTCTGCGCCTCCAGCCGCGACTTCGCCACGACGGCAGCGACGGCCTCGCCCGCGAAGCGCACCACTTCATGCGCCAGCAGCCGGCGCGGCGGCACCGTCATGGCCGAGCCGTCCGGCCGCTTGAAAATGTCCAGCGTCGGCAGCGTGCCGATGTTGTCCCTGACGAGATCGGCGCCGGTATAGATCGCCGTCACGCCGGGCAGCTTCGCCGCCTCGGCTGTATCGATCGAGACGATCTTCGCGTGCGCATGCGGCGAGCGCAGCAGATAGAGCCAGAGCGCGCCGTCATCCGGCTTGTCGTCGATGAAAGCTCCCTTCCCGGTGAGCAGCCGCTGGTCTTCCAGACGCTTGATCGGCTTGCCCGCGCCAAAACGTAGATTGCCGGGAAGAATGTTCATTCGATTGTCCTTCGAGTCTTTTCGTTAGCGACGGGGTTTTAGCGGATTTTTCCTGCGAAACAACCGATGCCGGGCACAAAGCTGCATGTCATCTGTGCAGCGTGTGCGCCGCCGGGACAATCGTGTTCGCTCTCAGGAAAGTCGTGTCTCTGGTGGGGCAGGCCGTTGATGAATCAATTCACCTCGCGCAGCACGGTTTCCACGATCTTGCGCTGCTCGGCGGTGAGCGGCGCCTGCGGCGGCACGGGGTCGCCGACATCGTAGCCCTGGATCGCAAGGCCCGCCTTGATGCAGGCGGCGAGGTTGAATCGCGCGAAGGCTTCGTTGACCCGCCACAGCTTTCGCTGCAGAACCATCGCCTCGTCCCAGCGCTTGGCCTTGCAGAGCTCGTAGAGCGCGACGCTCTGCCGCGGGATGATGCAGGCCGGGCCTGCCATCCAGCCGAGGCCGCCGATCAGCATGACAGCGGCGGGGATATGGGCGGAGGCGGAAAACACCCGGATGTTGTCGCCGCAGCGGTTGATGATCGAGAGCAGCCGGCCGGTATTGGTGGAGGCGTCCTTGATGTAGCCGATGCGGGGATGTGCGGCCAGCCGCTCGATGACGTCGAGCGTCAGGTCCGAGCGCTGGAATTGCGGATTGGTGTAGATCACGACCGGGATGTCGACGGCATCCGCAATGGCGCGGAAATAGGCTTCGACGCCGCCGTCCGGCAGCGGGAAATACGCTTCGAGGATGGCGAGGATGCCGTCGGCGCCGAGCTTCTGGTACGCCTTCGCCTGCGCCACCGCATCCGCCGTCGAGGTCGAGACGACACCGGCAATCACGGGCACGCGCCGTTTGGCCGCCGCAATGGTGGTCTCGACCACCGCCGTGCGCTGCGCCGCGTTGAGATAGGCGAATTCGCCGGTTGAGCCGAGCGGGGTCAGCCCGTGCACGCCGGCTATGATGAGATCGTCGCAAAGCTTCTCCAGCACTTTGGTGCTGATCTGGCCTTGGGGATCGATGGGGGAGACGAGGTAGGGGAAGACGCCGTGGAAGTCGGTCATGACGACGCGATTCTAGATCGTCGCGCGTGAACAGGTCAAACGCGCCTCACGGCAAGATGGCCCGGAGCCAGGAACTCCGGGCCATCATGGGCATCACCAGCCATAACGAACGGCCGGATAGCCGTAGTAGCCGGGGCCGCCATAATAGACGACGCCGGGAGCAGCGTAGTAACCGCCGTAGAAGTAAGCGTCGGCGGCAATTGCAGCAGCAGTCGCCGCAGCCACAGCGGCAGCCGGACGAACCACGCGCACGCCGCGCGCTTCGGCGGGTGCAGAAACGGAAGCCGCAATGGTGGCGGCAGCGACAAGCATCAAGGCAATCTTTTTCATTGGAAGCCCCTGTGAATGAAACCCCATAGACGGGATGGGAATTGGGAAAACGGTCGTTCGATCCGCCTGACAGGAACCCTATGCGATTGTTCCGGCGGCTTATGTGCAAAAGGTCACACAGCCCGGAACCTGGCCCAAGCCATTGAAAAACAGGGAATTACAACCCGATCAGCCGCACCCTCGTGCCCCAGGGGTCGCTGACTTCGATGCCGCCCGTGACGGCCACGACTTCGGCACCCGCGTTGCGCAACCGCTCTTCCTGAGCAGCAAACAAATCGGGCTTCTCGATTTCCAGCGAGAACCAGGCGAGCCCCGTGGCCTTGTCGTCGCGGCGGCCGGCACCGGCGCTCTGCCAGACGTTTAGGCCGAGATGGTGGTGATAGCGGCCGGAGGAGAGGAACGCGGCGCCCTGGCGCTCCCGTGTCGGATCGAAGCCGATGGTGTTGCGGTAGAAGAGGCCCGCCTGCGCGAGATCGCCGACGCGCAGATGCATGTGGCCGATGCGCATTCCGTCCGGCGCTTTCGCATAATCGCTGACCTTGGTGTCGGTGAGCGAAACCAGATCGTCGATGTCGAGTTGGTCGGTGCCCATGGTCACCGTGCCGGCATTCCACTGCCACAGCGCGGGATCGCGATCGGCATAGACCTCTATGCCGTTGCCCTCGGGATCGTCGAGATAGACGGATTCGCTGACGCGGTGATCGGCAAAGCCGGACAGCGGCACGCGATGGATCGCCGCATGCACCAGCCAGCGCGCCAGATCCTTGCGCGTCGGCATCAGGAAGGCGGTATGATAGAGGCCGGCCGCGCGCTTCGACTCTTCCGCGGCATCGGGACGCGCCTCGAGCACAAGAAGCTTCACGCCGCCCGCCCCGAGGGTCGCGGCCGTCGCGCTGCGCTCCATTACGGCAAGGCCGATCACGTCGCGATAGAAGTCGGCCACGGGGTCGAGCTTGCGCACCCGCAAGGTCACCATGCCGACCCGCATCGGGGTGCGGTTGGCGAAAGTCGGCCCGCCGCCGGCGCTGCCTTCGGCGCGAGCGGCAGCGGAAGCGGCGGCGGCTAGCGAAGAGGCGCCGGCCATCTGCAGCAGGGTACGTCGGGTCATGTCGGGGTTCATCGCGGGCTTGCTTCGGTTGATCCGGGTTCCGTCTATCACGTTTTCGCCCCGATGCAGCCCGCAACGCCGCAGCGTCCGATCACATGTTCGTCGACGTTTCTTGCCCGCAGATGCGCCTAACGGTTAAATGCGCCCGGCCAATCAGTATCGGGTGAGCGAGGGACAGTTTGACGCCGCGCGTATTGCCGATCATCGCCGCCCTCATGCTGTCGCCGGCCGCAATGGCGCAGGAGATGCAGCGGCTCGCGCCGACGCAGCTCTCGCTGATGGTGGCAAGCGATCCCGCAGACGAGCGATGCCGGCGCATCGACAAGGCGAGCACGCCGCTATCGGCGCTTTCCCTGCACCGCACCTTTCATGACGATTTCGACGAGCATCCGCTGTCGAGGGGAAAATGGACGCCGCACTACGCCGGCGGCGCCGCCTGGCCGGAGGCGCGCTATTGGGGCGGCGACGGCTCCGACTTCAAACGCAAGACCGCCTGGAACGGCGAGCAGCAGATCTATGTCGATCCGCGCTATGCCGGTCGCGGCGCCAGGCCGCTCGGGCTCGATCCCTTCAGGGTGAAGGACGGGGTGATGTCCATCGTCGCCATGCGCACGCCGCCCGAGTTGCGTGACGTGCTGTTCAACAACGAATACATCTCGGGAATCCTGACGACGCAGGGCTCGTTCGCGCAGAAATACGGCTACTTCGAAATCCGCGCCAAGATTCCTGCCGGCGTCGCGGTATGGCCAGCGTTCTGGATGCTCGCCGACGACGGCGGCTGGCCGCCCGAGATCGACGTGATGGAAGGCCGCGGCCAGCGTCCGGGCGACGTGGTGATGACCACGCATTGGCGAATTTTCGAAACCCAGAAGGTGCACAGCTGCGGCTTTGACTTCGTCGTGCCCGATGCCGTCACCGCCTTCCACGACTATGGCGTGCTGTGGCAACCCGATCGCATCACCTATTTCATCGACCGCAAGCCGGTCGCCGACATCAAGGCGCCCGTCAGCTTCGTCGCACCGATGTACATGATCGTCAATCTGGCGATGGGCGCAAAATATTTCGTCGGGGTCGGGTTTGTCGCAGCCGACTCGCCTGAGACCGTCGCATTCGAGATCGACCGGATCTCGGCCTTTCAAATCGATCCCTGAACTCCGAGGTTCATTCAATGGCTTTGAATTTTTCGCGCCGGCTGCTTGCCAAACTGGCCGGCCTTTCCGCACTCGGCCTCGCCATGCCGGCCGCAGCCGCGGAGCGGAAAGGCAAGCCCGCGCAGGACCGCTTCGTGCCCGCAGCCTTTCCGAAAGCTTTTGTCTGGGGCACGGCCACCTCGTCCTATCAAATCGAAGGCGCGGTCAACGAGGACGGCCGCGGCCCCTCGATCTGGGACACCTTTTCGCACACCGCCGGCAAGATCGCCGATCACAGCAATGGCGACCGCGCCAACGAGCACTACCACCGCTACAGGGAGGACGTGCAGCTGATCAAGCGGCTCGGTGCCAGGGCCTACCGCTTTTCCATCGCCTGGCCGCGCGTGTTTCCCGACGGCACCGGCACGCCGAACCCCAAGGGGCTCGATTTCTACAACCGCCTGATCGATCAACTGCTCGCCAACGGCATCGAGCCCTATGCCACGCTCTATCACTGGGACCTGCCGCAGGCACTGGAAGACCGCGCCGGCGGCTGGCGATCCAGCGACACCTCGAAGGCGTTCGGCGACTACGCCGGCCATGTCGCCGCGCGCATCAGCGATCGGGTGAAGAACATCTTCACCATCAACGAGGCCGGGCGTTTCCTCAATTTCGGCTATGGCTGGGGCATCGACGCGCCCGGCCTGAAACTGCCCGCGGCTGAACTCAACCAGGCCCGCCACAACGTCGTGCTCGGCCACGGCCTTGCGGTGCAGGCGATCCGCGCCGCCGCGCGCAAGGGCACCAGGGTCGGCCCCGCCGAGAACATCGCGGCCTGCGTACCCGCCTTCGCGACGCCGGAGCACATTCGCGCCACCGAGATGGCGACGCGCGAACTGAACGCGGGCCTTCTCGGCGTGATGCTGGAAGGCAAGTACACCGACGGCTTTCTGGAATATGCGGGCAAGGATGCGCCAAAGTTCACGGCCGAGGAGCTGAAGATCATCGGCGCGAAGAACGACTTCGTCGGCCTCAACATCTACGCACCGCAATTCTACATCGCCGCATCCGACAAGAAGCCCGGCTGGGCCGTACTGCCCTTCCCCTCCTCCTTCCCGCACATGAATTCGGAGTGGCTGCACATCGGCCCGGAAGTGATCTACTGGGCGCCGAAGATCGCCGCAAAGATATGGAACATCGACACCATCTACATCAGCGAGAACGGCACCTCGTCCGAGGACAAGCTGCGCGACGACGGCAAGGTCTACGATCTCGACCGCATCAGCTTCCTGCGCAACTACCTCGCCCAGCTGCAGCGCGCGACCTCGGAGGGCGTGCCGGTGAAGGGCTATTTCCTCTGGAGCCTGATGGACAATTTCGAATGGATTTTCGGCTACGAGAAGCGCTTCGGCCTCTATCACGTCGACTTCCAGACGCAGGTGCGCACGCCGAAGCTGAGCACGGAGTTCTTCCGCGACGTGGTGGCAAGGAACGCGATCGGCCCGTAACGCGGCTGACGTCAGCGGGGCGCTGATGTCACCAGCAACACCATGAGCGGAAGCGTCACTGCCGCCAGCATCGTGCCGAGCGCGACGGAGCCGGACACCGGGTTGACGAGCCGCTGGTACTGCACCGCAAAGATATAGGCGTTGGCGCCGGTGGGCATCGCCGCAAACAGCACGACCACAGCCGTCACCAGCGGCGGCAGGTGCAGGAGATGCGCGAACGTCCAGGCCAGCGCCGGCATCGCCAGCAGCTTCAGCGCGCACATCACCACGATGCCGAGCTTCGCGCCCCTGATCTCGAAGCGGTAGAGACTGATGCCGAGCGCGATCAGCGCCGTGGGCGAGCCCGCCTGCGCCAGCAGCTCGATGGTCCTGTCGACGACGGGATGCAGTCCAAGCCCGGTCAGGCGCCAGAGCAGGCCGAGGCCGATGGCAATCATGATCGGGTTGCGGGCGAGATCGAGAATGACGGGCAGCATCAGCGAAGCGGCCGAGCCGGACCGCTTGCGGTCCGTCAGTTCCATCTGCAGCGTGCCGCAAAGCCAGAGCAGCGGCGTGTTCACCGACAGGATCAAGGCCATCGGCCCTGCGGCCTGGCTGCCCAGGGCCGAGAGCGTCAGCGGCACTCCGAGCATCACGATGTTGCCGTAGACGGAGCCGATCGCGAAGACCGGGCCGTCCTCGCGCTCCTGCCGAAACAGGAAGGACATCAGGAGGGCGACGATCCATGTGACTGCCACCGCGCCGTAATAGGCGCCCCACACCTGGAAGGCGCTGACGGAGGGAAACTCCGACACGACGATGGTCCGGAACAGCAGCGCGGGGATGGCGATGCTGAAGGCAAATTCGGAAATGCCCTTGTTGGCCGTCTCGGAGACGAAGCGGAACAGCACCGCCGCATAACCGGCCGCGATCAATGCGAAGACCGGGGCAACGATCAGGACGGTGGCCATGCGGGACTCATTGCCGGGAGATCCGCCAGGGTTCTATCACCAAAGCCCCGTCGCGCCATCCGGGGCTTGACGACGACAGCCTATGACCTCGACCGCAGCAGCTTCATGCGCAACGACCTCACACCCTTGTGGCGCGCGAGGAGGGCCCGGCGCTTGGAGGTGGTGGCGAAGGAGGCAACGAGGTGTATGGCGCCCGCATCGGCATCCCAGGCCGGCTGGCGTTCCGTATCGTGCCTCAGGCCGCGCAGCAGGAAGCTGGTGCGCCGAACGGGTTGCCCGGTAACGGCCTGCGCGATCCGCGCCACCTCGGCGGAGAAGTGGATATCGATCACCGCGGCACGGTATTCCGACGTGGCCCAGCCCCGGAGCTCGTCGCCGACAATCTCCGTAACCTCGAACCCGGCAAAGATCTCGTCATAGACGCGGGCCCCGAGGGCGAAGTTGAGCTTGGCTTGAATTGCGAACTGATGGATTTCCGTCGGACGGAAGGTCTTCATGCAGCAGGAGTCCCCAAAAAGGTGCGCCGTTCGAGTATGTCTGCGGACCGGCCAAAAAGGTTCTGCAGGCAACCATCGAAACCACCAGGGAATAAAGCGGGCCCGGCGGAGTTAAGGGCGGCTTCACAGGGTTATGACCGGGGCGGCAGTCCCCCGTCCCGCTTCCGGTGGTATCTTCAGCCAAACAGGAGACTCCGATGGACCCGATTCTTGTTGTGACGGCCTTGGGATCGATGCTCGTCGTTGGCTACCTCGCCCATGAGCGCGGGCGCAGCCAGACCCGCTGGGTGTGGACTGCGGCGTTGATCGGCCCGCTTGCCATTCCCCTGCTCTATCTGGCCGACGCGGCCGCGGCCGCTCGAAAGGCGCTTGGCGCTGTCAATGCCAACTGACGTTCCTACGCCCGTCAGGCCCGGCGAACGCTGCGGCAAATCCCCTGCTCGAACTCCCGGTAGACCTTCAGGGCCTGGCGGTCGGCGAACGGCAGGATCTGCATCATGATGACGCCGGCCACCCGCGTGGCCGGGTCGATCCAGTAATAAGTGTTGTAGAGCCCGGCCCAGGTCAGGCTGCCGGCCTTGCGGGCACCCGGCACGGGATCGGCATTGATCATGTGGCCGAGCCCCCAGCGCAGCCGCGTGCCGGGGAAGAAATCGACGTCGTTGGACAGCGCCGGATTGGTCGTCTTCATGATGCCGGCCTCGAGATTGCCGATCTGGTTGGCCGCCATCAGGGCCACGGTTTCGGCCTTGAGGATCTTCGCGCCGTCGAGGCTGCCGCCGTTGAGCAGCGCCTGCAGCAGCCGCAGATAGTCCGGCGCGGTGGAATAGATGCCGCCGCCGCCCGAGAACACCGTCGGCGTCTCCAGCTTCTCGAACGGCTGCGCCACCAGTTTTCCGTCGGCGCCGCGCCGGTGCAGCCGCGCCTGCCGCGCGCGCTGCTTCGCGGTGATGGTGAAGCCGGTATCGTTCATGCCGAGCGGACCGGTGATGTTGTCGCGGAAATAACGGTCGATGCCCTGGCCGCTTGCGATCTCCACCATGCGGCTGACCCGATCGATGCTGCCGCCATAGGCCCATTTCGCGCCGGGCTCGAACATCAGCGGCATGCGCGGCAGATCCTTGTCCTTCCGGCTGCGCGCGATCTGGACGTAGCGCAGCACGTTGCTGTCCCACAGCGGATAGGAAAAGCCCGACGTGTGCGTCAGCAGATTGCGCAGCGTGAGATATTCGCGCGCCTCGCGCAGCTGCGGCGCGCCCTTGTCGTCGAACCCGGTGAGGACGCGCGGCGCCGCCAGCACCGGATCGATATTGCCGGCCGGCTCGTCCAGCTTCAGCCTGCCGCGCTCGACGAGCTGCATCGCGGCGACCGAGGTCAGGAGCTTCACCATCGAGGCGATGCGGAAGATCGTGTCGGTCGTCATGCGGGTATCGGCACCCGCGCCGCGCATGCCGATCGCGCCTTCGTAGAGGATCGAGCGGTTGTCCGCGGCCATGGCGACCACGCCGGGAATGGCGTGGGCGGCGACGGCTGAATGCAGCGACTTGTCGAGGTCGTTGCTGCGCGTGGCGGCAAAGGCGGGCACGGCCGGAATCATGCCTGCCGACGCAAGCGCCGCCGCCTGCAACAGAGCGTCACGCCGGGTGATCGGTCCGGTCATCGTTCCCTGTAACGGTCGCCATTCCCGATCTCCTTATACAATCATTTCCGCTGCCCGCGCGAGGCCGGCGGCGGGACCGCCCGGCCCGGCTGTCCTTCCGGCGCATGGTGTGCTCCAGTAACGGTGTTCCCTGCGCCCTGCGAGTTTCCCATGCAAAACGCCATGAAATCCAAGATCCACCGCGGCGAGGTCGCGCTCGGCGTCTCCCTGATGTTTCCCTGTCCGCAACTCGTCGAGATGCTCGCCTATGCCGGTTTCGACTGGGTGCTGATCGATTGCGAGCACGGCTCGATCGGTCCCGCCGATATCGAGGTGATGGCGATGGCCGCCGACGCATGCGGCATCACCGCCATCGCGCGGCCGCGCAGCAACGATGCGGCGGATATCCAGGCCGTGCTCGACCGCGGCGTGAAGGGCGTGCAGATCCCGCATATCAACAGCCGCACCGACGCCGAGCGCGCCGTGGCGGCGGTCAAGTTCGGCCCCGGCGCCGGACGCGGGCTTGCCGCCGGCACGCGGCCGGACCGCTGGGGGCTCGGCGGGCGCATGCCCGACTTCGCCGCGCAGGCCAACGCGCAGTCGCTGGTATGCGTCCAGATCGAACATCAGCAGGCCGTTGCCAATGTCGACGAGATACTGAAGGTCGACGGCATCGACGTGTTCTTCATCGGGCCGTCCGACTTATCCCAATCGATGGGTTTTCCCGGCAATCCCAAGGCGCCGCCGGTGGCCGAAGCGATCGAACGGACGCTCGGCAAGATTCGCGCGGCGGGCAAGGCGCCGGGTATGCCGGCCACGACGGAGTCGTTGCCATGGGTCACGGGCCAGGGCTGCCGCTACGTCTACAACCACCTGCCGCGCATTCTCGACGCCGGCGCCAGCGAGTTCCTGGGCACGCTCACGAAAAGATGACGGCGAGCGGCGCACCTGGTGTGAGCGGCTTCACAGGCGACTGACGGGTTTCGCGGCAGAACGGCGATGCACATCATCGCCGGAGTTGCGAAATGACCGTCACTCCCCGTAGTCACCCGCACGCACTGCCGGTTCTCGGCACCGCCATCGCCATCGTTCTCCTCGCCATCCTCGCGGTTCGGCTGACGGGAACTCCGTGGCAGGCAAGGCCGCAACCGGCCTCGCAGGCGACCGTTGGAGTTGCTGCGGACAAGGCGGCGACAAGGCCGAAGGAACGGGTCAGGTATCAGGCCACGATCGACAATTGGCGGCGTTATCGCGCGACGACATCGACTGACGCGCATTGAGGCGAATTGCCGCCATTTCCCTTGGCTGGCCCGGCATCGCTGGTCTAAAACGCCGGCATGTCTGAAATCTCGACCTATGACGGCCAGCCGCTGCCGTTCGAACAACTCGCAAGCGCCATCGCGGAACGCCGCTCCACCTACGGCCGCGCCAGCGGACTACGCATCGACCGCGCCGAGCGCGGTGAAGCCTGGTCCAGCCTGCCCTACCAATCCCTGTTCGTCGGCGACACCGAGACCGGCGTGATCCACGGCGGCGTGGTCACCGCCATGCTCGACGAGAGCTGCGGCATGGCCGTGCAGCTCGCGCTCGACGGCAGCCGCGCGATTGCGACGCTCGACCTGCGCATCGACTACCAGAAGCCGGCCAAGCCCGGCCTCGACATCAAGGCGCGCGCGGTCTGCTATCACGTCACCCGCTCCATCGCCTTCGTGCGCGCGACCGCCTACCAGGAGACCGAGGACGATCCGGTGGCGACTGCCGCCGCCTGCTTCATGGTCGGCGCCAACCGCAGCAACATGCTGCGCGACCGGCAGGCCCATGACGTGCCGACCCTCGACGCGCCGGAAGACGATTCCGGTCCGTTCGCCCGAAGCCCGTTCGCGCGCTGCCTCGGCATCCGCGTCAGGGAAGACGGCGTGCTGCACATGCCCTTCTCGCAAAGGATCATCGGCAATCCGGTGCTGCCCGCCATCCACGGCGGCATCACCGGCGCCTTGTTGGAGACGACGGCGATCGTCGGCCTCACCCGCGAGCTCGGCGCCTCGACGCGGCCGAAGCCGATCGGGCTGACCGTCAACTATCTGCGCTCGGGACGCGCCGTCGACAGCTTTGCGAGTGTCTCGATCGTGAGGCAGGGCCAGCGCATCGTCGCCTTCCAGGCGCAGGCCTGGCAGGAGGACGAGACCAGGCCGATCGCCACCGCGTTCGGGCATTTCAAGCTGCGGCAGGCGGAGAAGGATTAGGAAACTGCGCTTGCGGCGGGCGCGCACCCCAAAATATCGAAAACAACCCCATGCAAAGTAGCCGGGCGGCGGCCGGCGCCCGAAGAAGCGACTTGACACGTCGGGCAAATCAGCTGCATTCTTCCATTATTCCGAAATCGTGCCGATATCCGCCGCCCGGCAAGTGCGGGCGCATCGGCAGCGATTGCGGGCGAAAATCCTTAGACCCATCATTGAAACAGCACCGGCTCGCCGCGGCGAATGCTTCGCTTGCGCGTGGCCGAACCACGCGCGTGGCCCACGCGCGTGCCAGGGAGTATCGACATGAACACCGCCCCGCACCTCACGATGCCAACGGCGATCGCCGCAACCGGCCCGACCGAAGCTGCCGCAGCCCCGCGGATCAAGCTCAGGTCGAACGGATTTTCCATCGACCATCCGGATCCGGAACTCGGCGAGCAGCTGATGGCGAACGCGCTGGGCGTCGCTGACCGCGACGCGATGGATGGCATCCTCCGGCAGTTGGTGAGAGCCAGCGTAAGCGGCGGCAGCCCCGACGAGGTCAACGTCTCCTTCATGATTGCGATGGTGAAGAGCATCAAGCCCCGGGATTCCATCGAGGCCATGCTGGTGGCGCAGATGGTTGCGGTTCACGTGATGGCGATGCGATGCGCCCAGCACCTGGCGAACGCGAACGACATCGCCCAGCACGACAGCGCCGCGCGCGCCCTGGGCCGGCTCGCCCGCACGTTTCCCGCCCAGATCGAGGCGCTCAACCGCCATCGCAGCCATGGCGAGCCCGCCATCACCGTGCAGAACGTGTCGGTCGCCGACGGCGGCAAGGCCATCGTCGGCAACGTCACGCAGCATGCCAGCGTAATCGTTTCGGACAAGAAGCCAGCATCCGCCGCGCCGAAGGCCTCCGGCTCCAGGCGAGATCAGGATTCTGCCGGTGCCAGGCGGGAAGCGCAGGCATGAGCAATCACCGCCGCAATGCCGGCCCGATGCTGGCGAGCCCGCGGTGCGGCGCCAAGACCCGCTGCGGCGATCCGTGCCGCTCGCCGGCGGTGAAAGGCAAGAAGCGTTGCCGCATGCACGGCGGTGCAGAGGGATCCGGCGCGCCAGAGGCCAACCAGAACGCGCGCAAGCACGGCCTGTTTACTGGGGATGCGATCGCCGAGCGACGGCAGATTCAGGCGTTGCTGGGGGAAGCGCGGAAGCTGCTGGAGGAGATGAAGCGAGCGGGCATTCAGGGGCGCGCAAATAAATAAGAATTCAGTGGCGTGCCGAATGACACTGACAAATTGCGGCGGCGCAAAGTGTCCTCCTGACTTTGCTCACACCGTCTCCAACCGCTCGCGCGCAAGGCTGGCAACAAAAGCGGACCGGGAAAGACCTCGCTTTTCAGCTTCCGCATCGATCGCTTCCAGCAATCCCGCATCAAGGGTGAGGTTGGCGCGCACAGTGCGCCCCCTGTCAAGAACCACCGGAACAAGAACCGCTACCTCGTTCGCAGCCGGATCGATTTCTCGGGCCTTGAGGATTTGCGCCATATTACGAGGCTTGGGCAGGTTATCGCCCTTCGTCATACGGTGGGCGAGCCATTCACGGGCTGCCGACATGGCATCGGCCAGCGCGGCTTCCGGAGAGCGGCCCGCACCGAAGCAGCCGGGAAGGTCCGGAATCCTCACGCCGTAGGTTTTGCCGTTACCGTCGAGAACGCCGACATACTGGGTCATCGAATCCATCCCGCCTTTTTCGCAATGTCGCGCGCCACACCCGGCGAAACCTCGCGGTGACGCGGGACGATCATGAGAACACCGGGTCTGCCGGGATGCTCGAACTTGTCATGATTTCCGCCGTGGAGCTTCCGCCAGCCTTCACGCAAGAGCCGGGCAACGATTTTCCGGGTGTTGGTCTCGTTACCCATAGCCAATCATGTAATCCGGCGGGGGTGTATGGTCAATCAGGAATGCGTATTATTATGCACGCGATCATCGATCGAAGCGCACGAGACGCATCAGGCGAACGATGCGCGACACGACAACCTTGCGGTGCTCGACGTCGCCCAGCGCGGGCCACGGCCTTCGTTGACATTGAGAATGAATGGCACAATAGTTTTGCGCGTAGACGAACGACTGTTCAATAGGCGAACAGACTCGATTTGCGCACAGGCATTCCTGGGCGAGCGCGAGGGACGATGTGAGCCAGAGGCTGGGGTTCGACCGCGTTACGAAGGTCTTCGAAGGGAGCGGAAACGACGCTGATTTCGTTGCATTCGACGACATCACGCTCGAGGCCGCGCCTTCGGAGTTTCTCGCCGTCGTCGGACCTTCGGGATGCGGGAAGTCGACCCTGTTACGGATGGCCGCAGGTCTCACGGACCCCACCAGGGGCAAGGTCGTCCTGGACGGAAAGCCCGTTCGGGAGCCGCCGCCGGGCGTGATCTATCTTTTCCAGCAATATGCCAAATCCCTTTTCGCGTGGCGCACGGTCATCGACAACGTCATGTTTCCCGTGGAGGGCGCGCCCCGGGCCCGGCGTGGCGAGTTGCGGGCGCAATGCAGGGATTATCTGCGGCAGGTCGGCCTCGACGGCTTTGAAGACAAGTATCCCTGGCAGCTCTCCGGCGGCATGCAGCAACGCGTCGCCATCGCGCGGGCGCTTGCCGCCGATCCGCAGGTGCTGCTGCTCGACGAGCCCTTCAGCGCCGTGGACGCGCTGACGCGCATGGAGCTTCAGACCCTGATGCTGCAATTGTGGGAGCGGCGGAAGTTCACCGCGATCCTCGTCACGCACGACGTCGAAGAGGCGATCTTCCTTGCCGATCGCGTGGCCGTGCTGGGCGCGAGGCCCACCTCGCTCAAGGAGGTCATCGACGTCGGCCTGCCCCGGCCGCGCGACCAGCTCACGACCCGCGAGGATCCGCGCTTCCTGAAACTCCGCCATCACATCACCGCCTCCCTGCTCGCAAGGAATGACGGGCATGTCGCGTCGGCGTGAGCGCCTCGGCCTCGGACTGCTGGGACTGGTTTCGCCGGTCCTCGTGCTGTGCATCTGGGAGTTCGCTTCGCGCCTTGGCTGGACCAACCCGGTCCTGCTGCCGAGTCCTTCACAAATCACCGCGGCACTGTTCGCGCTCATGACCTCCGGCGCGATCGCCGGTCCGCTGGCGCATACGGCGGGCCTGTTCGTTGCCGGCTATGTGCTCGCCGTGCTCATCGGGGTGGGCATCGGCATCGCCATGGCCACGAGCGAGACCCTCTACGGGCTCCTGGAGCCCCTGGTCGAAATCGTGCGTCCGATTCCGAAACCCGCGCTCGTCCCCGTGCTGTTCCTGTTCCTCGGCATCGGAAAGGCAACGATGCTCACCCTCGTCGTGCTCGCGGCCGTGTTTCCGGTGCTGATCAGCACCTTCCAGGGCGTCAGGGGGCTCGATCCCGTTCTGCTGGAAACGGCGCGCACGTTCCAGGTCTCTCGCGCGCGCACCATCGTCTCGATCATCCTGCCGGCGTCGCTGCCGATGATCCTGGCCGGGATGCGCGTCTCGCTCGGTCTCGCCCTGGTGATCGTCATCCTCGCCGAGATGCTGGCCGGCGAAGACGGTATCGGCTTTCGCATCCTCGACCTCGAGCGCTCATTCCAGGTCCGCGACATGTTCGCGTGGATCGTCGTGCTGGTCGCGATGGGGGGAGCATTGACGAAGTTGTTCGATATCGCCGAGCGAGGCCTGGTGCCCTGGCGCGGCCGAAGCTGAGGATCAAAGGAGAAGAGAACATGCGCAAAGCATTGGTTTGGCTGGGATTGGCAATGATGGGTCTCGTCGCGCTGCCGGCTGCGCCGGCACCGGCGGCCGATCTGGAAAAAGTCCGCATCAGCATCATCCCGATCGGCGACGTGGCGCCACTGTTCGCCGCCGTTCAGAACGGCTATTTCCGCGAGGTTGGGCTCGAGATCGACACGACCCCGTCCGCGGGCGGCGCGGCCGGAATTCCCGGGCTCGTCGGCGGCAGCTTCGATATCGCGTATGGCAACGTCGTGTCGGCGCTGCTGGCCGCCCAGCAAGGGCTCGACGTCAAGGTCATCGCGGCCGGCACCAATGTCACGGACCCCAAGCTCGATGCCACGGGAATCTTCGCGAAGAGCGATTCCGGGATCAAGAGCGGCAAGGACCTCGAGGGCAAGAGCATCGCCGTCAACACCCGCAACAACGTGATCTGGCTCTATGCCCGCGCCTGGGTCAAGGCGACGGGCGGCGATCCCGAGCGCGTCACTTTCAAGGAAGTGCCGTTCCCGCAGATGGAGGACGCGCTCCGCCAGAGCCGCGTCGATGCGGCTTTCATGGTCCCGCCGTTCTCCATCGTTGCCGCGCAGAAAGGCGGCCTGAGCAAGGTCGGCATGCCCTATTCGGACGTGCAGCCCGGCGTCGACGTCGGCCAGTACATCACGACCGGAAAGCTGCTCGCGGCGAGGCCCGACACGGTCAAGAAGTTCGTCGCAGCACTTCGCAAGGGCATCGAATGGTACAATGCCAACCTCACCAACGAGGCGCTGTTGACCCTGATCAGCGGCTACACCAAAGCGGATGTCGCGCTGCTCAAGCTGGCCCCGGTGCCGACCGCACCGGTCCGCTCCGATATCTCCCAGATCAGGAAGACGATGCAGCTGATGATCGAGAGCAAGCTGCTGCCCGCGCCGCTCGATCTCGACAAGATCGTCGATCCCCTGGCTCGTTGAGATCAGGAGAGTTCGCGGGTGTCGGCGATGGACGGCCTGGCAGGCGTGCGGGAGAAGCGGAGTTCACGCCGGTCCGGTCCGAACGGAATGGACCGCCGCGCCTACGGCTTCCTGCTGCTCGCCGTGCTGCTGTCGTTCTGGGAACTGTCGTCCCGGGCGGGCTGGATCGTCAGCGCATACTGGCCGCCCGTCTCGCACATCTTCGCGGCGGCCATCGCGCAGCTGGCAGGCGGCGAAATCCTGCTTGCGCTGGCCTCGACGCTGCGCCGGGCCGCGATCGGCTACATTGCGGCTTCAGTCGCGGGGATCGTGCTCGGGATCGTGCTGGCCCGGAACCGCGTGCTGCGATACGGCCTGCTGCCGCTGATCGAGATCGTCCGGCCGATGCCGACACCGGCCGTGATCCCGCCGCTCATTCTCTTTCTCGGCGTCGATGACGCGCTGAAGATCTTCATCGTAGCACTGGCGAGCTTCTTCCCGATCTTCAGCAACACCTTCACAGGCGTCGCCGCCATCGACGACACCCTGATCCAGACCGCCCGGACCTTCCGGACGTCAACGGTTCGCCTGCTCGCCCGCGTCGTGTTCCCCGCGACCTTGCCTGCGATTGCGGCGGGCCTGCGCACCGCGACCAGCCTTTGCCTGGTCGTCGCCGTGCTGTCCGAGATGATCGCGGGCTCCAGCGGCATCGGCTACTATCTGGTCGAGACGCAATACGCGATGCGGCCCGACCTGATGTACGCCGCCGTCCTCTATCTCGCCGCAACGGGCTACGCGCTGAACAGGATCTTTCTCGCACTGGAGGCGCGCATGGTCCCGTGGATGGGCAGGTCGTGAGCCCTGTCCGCCAGGATTGCCTTCAGGACTGCAAAGCGGGAGATAATCGACTATCATCTGCGCAGACCGCCCGAAGGCGGCAATCCAATTCACGATCGCCGGATCATTGCCGGAGCAGCAACTGAACCGGGAGCGGGTCGAACAAGGTGGAGACGTTCCGTTGCTGCAGTGGGGAATGCACCTTATCAAGCGCCTTTGTCTCGCCGGCACGATTGCCGTTTGCGGGACGGCGGCATCCCTTGCAACGGAGCAACCGTCCGAGATTCCGGCCTGGCTGCAGAGCCACGTCGGCGAAGGCGAGGGTCAGATCGCCCAGGTGGTGTTGCAGCGGGCGCGCGCGCTCTATCTGAAGAAGGTGGCCGAAGGCGTCGTCAAGAACCCCTGCTATTTCGCCATGGACGCGACGCATCCCCACCGTGGCGGATCGGGGAAGCGGTTTTACACGATCTGCGAAGCCGACCGGACGTTTCGCGCGGCCGGCACGGGCCATGGCAGCGGCCGCAACGTCAAGGGCGCGAACTTCGGCAACGGAAAAGAATGCGTGAAGAATTTCGGCAATGCGCAGGACTCGTATTTGACGACCGGCGGCGCCTATGTGACGGCCGAAACGCGAACCTTGTTCAAGGGCTATTACCGCAATTCCGCGAAACAGGAGGCCACCCTGGTGCGCTCGTTCGTGCAGTTCGACGGCGAGGGAGAGACCGCCAACGCCAGGGAACGCGACATCGGCGGGCATGCGGCCGTCTTGCTGAGGCAGATACGTTATCGATATATGCCGAAGAGTCCCTACGCGAATGAAAACGGCTGCGTTCCGGTCGGCAATATCGAGGACTACGCCAGCGGACGCAGCAACGGCTGCACAAGCTGGTCGTGGTCCAACGCCGAACAGATCGTTCCGTTGATGAAGGATCCGACGACGATCTACATCTACCCGGAATCGGAGGACATCAAGGCGGTCGCGCAAGACATCTCGGCTCGCCGGCGGCATTCGTCCAGCAGGCCTTACTGGAACGCCGCCTGCCTGAAACAGATCGGCGCTCCGAAATTCTGGTCGAGGGAGCAGCTCGAACCGATGCTCGCGCGATATCGCAAGGAGCCGGAAGCGGGCCCCGGCCGGGCGCCGACGTGCAAGAAGTAGGTTCTGCTTCTCTCAATCCGCTGTGCTCGGGCGGCTTCGGCATGCACGGCGGCACACCGGCATCCGGCGCGCCAAAAGCAAACCAGAACGCGTGCACGCATGACTTCTTCACCAAGGATGCGATCGCCAAGCGAAGGCAGGTTCAGGCGCTGTTGGGTGAAGCACGGAAGCTGTTGGAAGAGCTTCCGCTTAGCAACGCGTAGTTGCGTAACGGTGTCTTGTCTTCCATACTCCGTAGGCGATCGCTTTTTGTGGATGATGTTGGTCGAAACTCATGAGCGAGCAAGCTAAACGGCTGACGCCGGCATGGCGAATGGTAATAGTGCCGATAGTTGCTGCCCTAATGTCGTGGGAGCAAGTCGCAACGGCGGTCACAAAGTTGACCTCCGCTCCCGGTGGTGGATTCTCGATTTCCGGCTTAGCGGTGATTACTGTTCCGACTCTCTTCTATGCGTGGCTCCTAAAGAATATCAGCCGAGTAATCATTCAAACTTGAACCTTGCCGATGACGCGGCGCACCGGAAGTCGCTCGCTCTTACCTACATGGGCCTTCTTCAGGACGAAAAGCATCCCGCATCCGATCAGGATCGAGCGATAATTCTCAATGCGTTATTCAGGCCCATTCCGCCGCAAACAAACGACGAAGGCCCGCCAGCGGGACTAATTGGATCTGATCCAAAAGAAATGAGGAACGTTGCAGAAACGTTGCCTGTCCCAACCCAAAGCAGACTGGGACAAATACCGCGAAAATGCCGACGAGATCGATTTGTTGAGCATGGCGCTCCCTAGGGAAGCAAGACAAGGCAATGAATTCAAGGCTTTAGAGAGGTGTTTGGGTCAGAAAACGCGTCATTGTTTTTCAAGGCGTTTCAGAATGGCCGCCCAAACTGGAACGAGGAGAAACTTCACTTCGTGCGGGTAGCATCCTTGCCGTTGGAAGGCATGTGTCACGCCAATTTGTCCGGCGAGCCAGGCTCGCTCTTTAGTCCGCCTTGGCCTTCACGTATCGGCCAGGCGCAGATTCACCGGGAGGATAGAGGTTGCTGCCGAGTTGCGTGCGCGCCGGCAGTTGCTCTTCCGCCCGCGGCTTGAGCCAGGCGATCCAGTCATTCCACCAGCTGCCCGGCTGTTCGTCCGCGCCCGCCAGCCATGCCGCCGGGTCGTCGCATCGATGGTCCGAAATCCAATAGCTCCTCTTGTTCTTCGACGCCGGGTTGATCACACCGGCAATATGCCCGCTCGCGCCCAGAACGAAGCGAATGTCGCCGCTGAACAATCCCGTCGTTCGATAGGCTGAGCGCCAGGGCACGATGTGATCCTCGACGGTCGCCAGAACGTAGGCAGGCAGATCGACGCGGCCCAGATCCACGGGCGTGTCGCACATCGTCAACCTGTTCGGCTCCCGGAGATTGTTCTCCAGGTACATATTGCGGATGTACCAGCAATACATCGGTCCCGGCAGGTTGGTCACGTCGGCGTTCCAGAACAGGAGATCGAAACGCTCGGGCGATTTTCCTTTCAGGTAATTATTGATCACGTTCGGCCATATCAGCTCTTTCGAACGCAGGGTCTGGAAGACGAACCCCAACTCGGCGCCGCGGTAGATGCCGCCATTCCCGATGGTCTGCTCACGCTGTCGCACGCTCTCCTCGTCCACGAATATGCCGAGATCGCCCGGTTCGCGGAAATCGAGCATGGTCGTCAGCAGCGTCACGCTGGCGACCGATTCGTCGCCCCGCGTCCGCAGGATCGCGAGTGCCGACGACAGGATGGTTCCGCCGACGCACCAGCCGACGACGTTGACCTTGTCGGCACCGGAAATCGACCGGGCGATCTCGATGGCGCGCATTGCGCCATGCTCGACGTAATCATCCCATCCAAGATGCCCGCAGGAGGCATCCGGATTGCGCCAGGAAACGACGAAGACCGTCATACCGTGTTCGACCGCAAACCGGACGAAGGAATTGGCCGGCTGAAGGTCAAGAATGTAGAACTTGTTGATACAGGGCGGCACGATCAGCAACGGTCGCACGGCCACCTGCTCCGTCGTCGGCTCATATTGAATGAGTTGAAACAGGTCGTTCTCGAATACGACCGCGCCGCTGGAAGTCGCGACGTCCTTTCCAACCTCGAATGCGGTTTCGTCCGTGATCGTCAAATTGCCCTTGCCCAGATCCGCCATCAGATTGTCGAGGCCGGCCTTGAGACTTTGACCTTCGCTGTCGGTCGCAAGCTTGATGACATCAGGGTTGGTGGCGATAAAATTGGTCGGGCTCATCGCCTCAACGAGCTGGCGCGTGAAGAAACGGAGCCGGTGCTTTTCCTTTTCGTCCATGTCCAGGGCTTCGACGAAGTCGGTGCAATAACGCGAATTCAGCAGGTAGTATTGCTTCAGTATGCTGTAGAGCGAATTTTCCCGCCATTCAGTGCCATTGAACCGACGATCGCCGCGCGGGGTTTCGACGCCCCCTTCGCTCTGCCCGGCTGCTGCTGATTTGATGATGTATTCCGAAAGTTGGTACAACCCCTTCAGATAGTCGGCCTGCAATTCGGCGATGCCTCCCGACGAACCCAGAGGCAAGCTGACCGCCGCGCCGTCACGCTCGCCATTCGCTGCCCCGCCCAGAGACCGCCACAGGCTCGCGCCCGCCTTCATGAATCCATCGACAAACTCGTCCGGCATATTGAATGGCCGATTCATCAGATATCCCTCACTCAGCAGTAGGATGAAGTGTTGCGTTTCCTGTTCCGGGCAGCTTCTTGCTGGCGCCCTTCATTCTCATTGCCATGTCCGGCAACACGGCGCCGCCCAGCGGCGTCATAGAGTTCACTCGCCTTCGTCAGGTTCCTGACCGGACGATCGCGCCTTCGCGGATACCGTCAACGTTGACGGCGAGACGCTTTATCTTGTCGTACAAGGTTTGCTTCGGGACGCCCAAGAGCGCAGCGGTTGCCTGCACGTCGCCCTGTTTGCGCCGCAGCGCGTCTTCGATGATCGACCGCTCGATGTTTTCCAATTGCCGGGGCAACGACAGATCCGACGTGCCAAACCCGGCCTTATTGATCGCCTTACCGTCGAGAACGCCCAGCACAAAACGGTCGGCGACGTTGCGGAGCTCTCGTACGTTCCCCGGCCACGAATAGGCCAGCAAGACGGACAGCGTCTGCTCGTCCAATATTGGCGCGTCGCGCTCGAAGCGTCTGGCGGCATCCAGCGTGAAGTGCTCGAACAGCAGCGGAATGTCCTCGCGTCGCTCGCGAAGCGGCGGCAGTTCGATGAATGCGACGCCAAGGCGATAATAGAGATCCGCGCGAAACAGCTTCTTTTCGCTCAGCTCGAGCAAATTGGTCTTGCTCGCAGCCACGACGCGGCAATCCACCGAGATCGGCTTGTTGGTTCCGACGCGCTCGATCGACCGGTCCTGCAACGATCGCAGCAGCTTCACCTGCACGCTCAGCGGCATGCTCTCGATTTCGTCAAGGAACAGCGTTCCGCCATTCGCATATTCGATCTTGCCGATACGCTGGCGGGTGGCGCCGGTGAATGCGCCGACCTCGTGACCGAACAACTCGCTCTCGACCAGCGACTCCGGCAGGCCGCCGCAATTCACCGCGACATAGTGGCCGGCGCGGCGGCCGCTGTGATTGTGCAGACAGCGCGCGACGACGTCCTTGCCGGTTCCGGTCTCGCCATAGATCGTGACGTCGACATTGGTAGCGGCCAATGTGGATACCAGCCGACGCACTTCCTGTATCTGCGGCGATCGGCCCAGCAGGCTCGCCTCGATTCCCTGGCGGTCCGCCAACGCCGATCGCAACGAGCGCACTTCCAGCGTAAGCCGGCGCTTTTCCACCGCCCGGCGCACCACCGAGATCAGCTGCTCCGAGGAACACGGCTTCTCGATGAAGTCGTAAGCGCCGTTGCGCATCGCGTGCACAGCCATGGAGATATCGCCATGCCCGGTGATCAGGATCACCGGCAGATCCTGATCCAGCCTGCGCAGATCGGCCTGCCATTCGAGGCCGCTCTTGCCGCGCAGGCGCACGTCGCAGACCACGACGAAAGGCATATCGGCGCGCACAGATGCGCTGGCGGTCTCGACCGAGGCAAATCCCGACACCGAGAATCCTGCAAGCTCGAGCGCCTGAACGCCGCCGATCCGGACATCCTCGTCGTCCTCGACGTAGATCACGCCAATTGATTGATCATCGCCCATGCGAAGCCGCCTCTGTCATCTCGGCCAACGGAAGGATCACGACAAATTCGGCGCCATCCGGAAGATTTCGCGCATGCAATTCGCCGCCAAAGGAACGCGCGATATGGTTGGAGAGCATCAGGCCGAGGCCGAGCCCCTTGCCCGCAGGCTTGGTCGTCACGAACGGTTCGAACATGCGCTGCAGAACATCGGACGCGATCGCCGGACCGCTGTTGCTGATGGCGATGCGGCAGCGGGCGGCCTGTCCCAGTTCCCGGGTCGCCCGGATCAGGATCGATTTTCGCTCGACGCTCTCCACGGCATCCAGCGCATTCGCCACGATGTTGCAGAACAGCTGCTCGAGTCGGGTCTGATCGGCAAGGACGCAGAGATCGGCGTCGATCCCCGTCACAACGTCGACGCCTCCATCTTTGACACGCCCGGCCAGGATCTTGAGGGATTCAGCCATGGCATGTTCGACGGAGACCGTATCGAGCGGGCTGCTCGACTTGTAAGCGAAGACCCGCAGCTGGCTGGTCAGGCGCCCGAGCCGGCGCACCAATTCGCCGATACGGGTGAGATTGCCACGGGCATCGCCGATCGACCCGCGGTCGACGTACGAGATCGCATTGTCAGCAGCAGTCTGCAAGGCCGCCAGCGGCTGGTTCAATTCATGCACGATGCCGGCGGACATCTGGCCAAGCGCAGCCAGCTTGCCGGCATGGACAAGTTCATCCTGCGCAGCCCGCAGCTCGGCGGTCCGTTCCTGCACTCTGGTCTCTAGCATGTCGTGCGCGGCCTGCAACGCAGCCTGGTTGGCAAGGCGCTGCCTGATCTCTCTCCGGCGTTGCAACACGAGACCAGCTGCCAGCAACGCAACCATGGAGGCAAGGCCCGACATCCCGCCGATCACGAGCGCGGTCTGCCGAGTAGGCGCCTCGTCGTCGAGAAGGACCAGCTTCCAGAGGCCCCGGTTGATTGGAAACTCGCTCACCGTATATGCGGTTCCGCTCTCGGTGGTGACGCGGGACCGAGCGACCACGGTCCATCCGAGCGGCGTCAGGTCATGGTTGCCGTAGGGTTTGGATCGCGAAATTTCATCACGCATCTGAGCCGACAGCGGTGCCATCGGCCGATAGCGCCACCCGTCGCGGGAGGCGAGTATGGCGACCTGACGCTCGTCCAGCAGGATAATGTCACTGTCAATGTCGCGCCACGCACGCTCGAACGAATCCAGATTGACTTTGACAGTAGCGACACCTCTCGTCGCGCCGCCCTCCTTCAGGGCATAGGAAAGATAGTAGCCAGCGCGCGCGCTGGTGATGCCAACACCGAAAAACGCCCCTCGGCCTTTCGCGAGAGCCTCGCTCACATATGGGCGATACGACAGGTTCTGGCCGACCGGCGTGCCCGGCTCCTCGAAATCAGCCGCGGCCAGGGTGTCGCCCGAAACACCTAAGACGTAGAGGTTGTCGGCGCCCGCAAGCAGGTTGATGGATTTCAAGTACAGGCTAACCGAATGCTGCAATGCGGCATCGGCTGGAGCAGCAAGCAATCGGAAGACGCTCGGCGATGTCTCCAGCAATGACGGCAAATATTCAAATCTCGAAAGATGACCGTCGAGCCTGGCTGCTTCCATCGCCAGCCGCTGCTGCGCGGCAACATGCAGATGGTCCAGTCCGCGCTGGAACGCCACGGCATATCCAAGCCACGAAGCGCCAGCAACAAGGGCCAGCGCAGCCGTTCCGCGAACAAGCCAACGTATGGAGCTGGGGGCCACCGAACTAACTTCGGGACTCCTCTTGATGTTCACCGGGGATGAAAGCTCCGTCATCTTGTGAACCAGGACAAACCGAGGAGCGTCGGCCATGACAGACGACAGCTCAAGCATAGTCCAACTCTATGGTCTTGCCCCGGAATACGCGATAGGAAAATCCGGTGTAGCCGACAATGACAGGCAGCGTGACGCAAACTCCGATCAGGATGACCTTGAGCGAATCGGGGCTGCTGGCGGCCTCCCAGACCGTGAGCCTGTCGATCACCACGAACGGGTAGATGCTGTAGCTGAGGCCGAGGAAACTCAGGAAGAAGACCAGCACAAGCAGTGCGAACGGCAGCCAGCACAAGGCGCCGCGCACGGCGGGCGAGCCGAGCAGGACGCGAACCGTCACGAGCGCAATCCCTGCCGTAATCGGGATCGAGGCCACCGCAATCATCGCCGGCAGGGTAAACCACCGCACGCGAACGGTCTCGCTGATCCAGGGCGTTGCCATCGAGATCAGGATCAGCCCGAGGACCATGGGCGGCCAGGCGATCTTGCTCCACTCGATCGCCTTGTCCTGGAGCTGGCCGTCCGTCTTCATCACGAGCCAGGTGGAGCCGAGCAGCGCGTAGGCCATCGGCAGCGCCACCGCAATGGCACCGGCGAAGATCGGGTAATTCCAGCCCTCGCCGAAGCCGCTGATGTAGCGGCCGAGCATCCAGCCCTGACATGCGGACGCAAGTATTGACCCGGCGATGAACAGACGGTCCCACATCGCCTTCCGGTCGGCCTTGGCCTTGACCCTGAAGTCGAAGGCTGCGCCGCGCAGGATCAGGCCGACCAGCATGAGCGCGGTCGGCAGGTACAGTTCCGACAGGACCAGCCCGTGCGCCTTGGGGAAAGCAACCAGGAGAAGGCCGACGCCAAGGACCAGCCATGTTTCATTGGCATCCCAGAACGGGCCGATGGATGCGACCATGGTATCCCGCTCCTCGGGCGTCGCCCGATGCATCAGCATGCCGACGCCGAGATCGTATCCGTCGCTCACGACGTAGACGAGCAGCGACATCCCCATCAATCCGATGAAGATCAGCGGGAGCAATTCGTCGAACGACATTGCAGTCATGCCGGTCCTCCCTGGCGCTGAAATTGGCCGACCGGCGCGATCCCTTTCGATTTTTTTTCGGCCGTTTCCGACATGTATTTGAGCACGCCGACATAGGCCACGAGCAAGGCCAGATAGAGCGCAACGTAAATTGCGAGAGTGAGGGCAATGCTCGATGACGGAACACGCGAGGCGACGTCGCTGGTTCGGATGAGTCCGGCAACGATGAAAGGCTGGCGTCCGATTTCCGTGACGTACCATCCGGCAATGGTCGCAACCCAACCGGCAAAGGTCATTCCGGCGAACAGCTTGAGCATGGGTCGCGGCATCCGGGTGAAATCCCAGCCATCGCGCCAATGCCGCCAGAGGCCGACCCAGCTGACCAGCAGCATCAGGATGCCGGTGCCGACCATGATCCGAAACGACCAGAACACCGGAAAGACCGGCGGGTGCGCCGATGGGAACTCGTTCAGCCCCCTGACTTCACCGTCAGGATCGTGCCTGAGGATCAGGCTCGCGAGCTTCGGCACGGCCAACTCGAAACGGTTCGTTCTCGCCGCATCGTCCGGAATCGCAAACAGCAGCAGCGGCGCGCCGCGCGTGGTTTCCCAGACGCCCTCCATGGCCGCGATCTTCTGCGGCTGATGCTTGAGCGTATTGAGCCCATGAAAATCGCCCGCCAACATCTGGGCGGGCGCGGCCAAGGCAGCGAAAATGAGCCCGGTCCGCAGCACGCGGGACGCGCTGGCCGTGGCGACGCCTTTCAGGAGCTGCCAGGCGCTGATCCCGACCAACAGGAACGCGCACGTCAACGCGGATGCCAGCACCATATGGACCAGGCGATACGGGAAGGACGGATTGAAGATAATCTCGAGCCAGCTGCGCGCGTGGAACTGGCCATTGACGATTTCGTGTCCCGCCGGCGTCTGCATCCACGAATTGAGAGCGAGGATCCAGAACGCGCTCATCAGCGTACCGAACGCGACGAGGAAGGTCGCGCCCAGGTGAACCATCTCGCCGACGCGGTGGTAGCCGAACAGCATCACGCCGAGAAAGCCCGCTTCAAGAAAGAACGCGGTCAGCACTTCATAACCGAGCAACGGGCCGGCGATGTTACCCACGCGCTCCATGTAGCCCGGCCAGTTCGTGCCGAACTGGAAGCTCATGGTGACGCCACTGACGACCCCGAGCGCGAACGTCAGGGCAAACACCTTGGTCCACAGGCGGTAGGCACGGAGCCAATCGACCTTCTGTTGTGGATCGCTCGCGCGCAGGTGCTTGAACCGAAAGAACAGGAGAACCCAGCCCAATGCGATCGAGATCGACGGAAACAGGATGTGGAACGTGATGTTGGCGGCGAACTGTATGCGCGCAAGGAACACGGCGTCCATCAGCTTCCCCTACATTTTCGACGCTGCGCCTCAGGGTCAGTCAGACGCGCAACAGTCGATTCGACATCCATCCCGTTTGCGACCCGCTATCAATGCAGCTTCACATGCGGTTCGGTGCGCCGGGTGATCAGCCGCGCCAGCGTGTCCAGCGCGA
The DNA here is from genome assembly GCF_016219575.1 of Bradyrhizobium sp. Lineage (GTDB taxonomy): Bacteria > Pseudomonadota > Alphaproteobacteria > Rhizobiales > Xanthobacteraceae > Bradyrhizobium. The sequence continues at coordinate 66,709 of NZ_JACRMG010000028.1, forward strand.
CCTTCACCGAACCATGCAGCGCGTGTTCATGCATCTTGTAGAGCGACAGGTACATCATCCGCGCAAAGAGACCTTCGAAGACGAGGCTGCCGCCCACAAGCGCCCCCATCATCGAGCCGACGGTGCTGAATTCGCCGAGCGACACCAGAGATCCGAAATCCCGGTACTTGTAATCCCCAAGCGGCTCGCCCTGCAGATAGCGCGGAATCTGGGAATAGAGATGGGAGGCCTGCTGGTGCGCAGCCTGCGCGCGCGGCGGCACGTTGCCGCGCGCGCCCCATGAGCAGGCCGAGCAGTCGCCGATGGCAAAGATACTGTCGTCGCGCGTTGTCTGCAGTGTCGGCCGAACAACGAGCTGATTGATGCGGTTGGTTTCGAGGCCGGCGATATCCTTCAGGAAATCGGGCGCCTTGACTCCCGCCGACCATACGATCAGCTCGGCGGGGATTGTCCGACCGTCGGTCAGGCTCACATGATCCGAGCCGACCTCGGAGACCTTGGCACCGACCAGCACATTGACTCCCAATCTGCCGAGCAGCTTTTCCGTCTCCTTCGAGACTCGTTCGGGCAGCGCGGGAAGAACGCGATCGGCGGCTTCAATCAACGTAATCCTGATGTCCTTCTGGGGATCGACCTGATCGAGACCATACGCCACCACTTCGCGCGTCGTCCTGTGGAGCTCGGCCGATAGTTCGACGCCGGTCGCACCGGCGCCGATGATTGCGACCTTCAACTGGTGAGCGCCCAGAGGCGCCGATTGAGCATGCGCGCGGATGCAGGCATTGACCATTCTTTCGTGGAACCGCCGTGCGTCCGACTGAGATTCGAGCTTGATCGCGTGATCGACGACGCCGGGCGTGCCGAAATCGTTGTTCTGACTTCCGATCGCGACGACAAGGACATCATAGTCGAAGGTCCGCTTCGGCGTAACCTCGCGACCTTCAGAATCGAGGTAAGGCGCCACCTCCACCTGTCGACGGTCCCGATCGATTCCGATCATGTCCCCGATGCGGTAACGAAAGCCATGCCAATAGGACTGCGCGAGGTAGTCGACCTCGTGAGCGGACATATCCATGCTGCCGGCGGCAATTTCGTGCAGCTTCGGCTTCCACACATGCGTGCGCTTCCGCTCGATCAGCGTGACGTCGAGCTTTCCCTTGCGCCCGTACCTGTCGCCCAGGCGCGTCGCAAGTTCCAGGCCGCCGGCTCCGCCTCCGACGATCACAATGCGGGATTTTCCCAACTGCGGCTTGCTCATGATGGCCTCAATCGATCGAACCGCCGACCCATCCTTCGATCATGCTCTTTCGGAAATCGCGTCTGCGATCGCAACGGCCGCCATGTTCACGATGCGCCGCACCGTGGATGATGGCGTGAGAATGTGGGCCGGCTTGGCCGCCCCCAGCAGGATGCCTCCGACGGTAAGTCCCTGCCCTGCCGCCATCCTGAGCAGATTGTAGGAAATATTGGCCGCGTCGAGATTTGGCATCACCAGCACATTCGCCGGCCCCTCGAAATCGGCATCGGGAAACTCATGATGAAGCACGGACTGCGACAGCGCGGCATCTCCGCGCATCTCGCCTTCAACCGCCAGATCGGGCGACCGCTTGCGGATGATCGCCCGCGCCTCCCGCATCTTCTGCGCTTCAGGAGCCGCGGAACTCCCGAAGCTCGAATGCGACAGCAAGGCAACTCTCGGCGTGATGCCGAAACGCTTGACCTCCGCCGCCGCCAGCAGGGCAATGTCGGCGATCTGCTCGGCGGTCGGATTGAGATTGCAGTGGGTGTCGCAAATGAACAGCTGATGCTGTTGCAGGATGAGCATCTGCATTACCGCAAGCGTCCGCACATTCTCCCGGGTTCCGATGACGTTGCGGATGGCGGCCAGATGGTCGCCGGTCCTCCCGACGACACCGCACAGCATCGCGTCGCCGACGCCGGTGCCGAGAAGAAGCGAGGCGAGCACGGTCGCGTTGCCTCGGGTCTCCGAGAGAGCCAGCGCTGCCGACACGCCGTCGCGCTTTCTGCGCGAATGGTACAGTTCCGCGCATCTGGAATAGACCTGCGCATCATGCGGATCGATGATCTCACAGTCCTTGCCAGGCCTGAGTCGAAGATCGAACGACTTGATTCTCTCCTCGATCGCCGACGGCCGGCCGACCAGCAGGGGCCTTGCGATCCTCTCGTCCACGACCACCTGTGCGGCACGCAGCACGCGCTCGTCCTCGCCCTCCGCCAGAAGCAGGGACTTGCCGCTTCCCTTCGCCACCGAGAAGACCGGCTGCATCGCGTTGCCGGAATGATAGACGAACCGGCTGAGCTGCTGGCGATAAGCTTCCATGTCCGCAATCGGACGCTTGGCAACTCCGCTGTCGGCCGCAGCCTTGGCCACCGCCGGTGCGACAACCTCGATGAGGCGCGGGTCGAGCGGCTTTGGAATGAGATACTCGCGGCCGAAGCGAAGCTTCTCCCCCTTGTACGCCGCGGCCACCACCTCGGGCACTTCCGTCATGGCGAGGTCCGCCAGAGCGCGCACTGTCGCGAGCTTCATCTCCTCGTTGATCGTCGTCGCGCCGCAGTCGAGCGCGCCCCTGAAAATGAACGGAAAGCACAGCACGTTGTTGATCTGGTTGGGGTAGTCCGATCGTCCCGTCCCGATGATCGCATCGGGACGCACCGCCAGGGCGTCTTCGGGCATGATTTCCGGTATCGGGTTGGCCATGGCGAAGATCAGAGGGTCTCGCGCCAACTTCTTGACCATATCGGGCGTGAGCACGTTACCCGCGGACAGGCCAAGGAAGATATCCGCGTCGTGGATGATCTCGTCCAGCTTTCGCGCGTCCGTCTTCACGGCATAGCGGGCTTTATTGTCATCCATGCCATCCGTGCGGCCGGCATAGACCACGCCTTTCGCATCGGTAACAATGATGCGATCTTGCGGCAATCCAAGGCTGACGATGAGATCAAGACATGCAAGCGCCGCCGCACCCGCGCCGGAGCAAACGAGCTTGACCTCTGCAATGTCTTTCTTGACCAGCTTCAGGCCGTTGAGGATCGCTGCTGCTGCGATGATCGCGGTGCCGTGCTGGTCATCGTGAAATACCGGAATCTTCATTCGCTGGCGCAGCTTCTGTTCGATGTAGAAGCATTCCGGTGCCTTGATGTCCTCCAGGTTGATGCCGCCGAAGGTCGGTTCCATCCTGGCAATCGTTTCGATCAGTGCGTCGGGGTCCTCCTCGGCGAGCTCGATGTCGAACACATCGATGCCGGCGAACTTCTTGAACAAGCACGCCTTGCCTTCCATGACAGGTTTGCTCGCCAGCGGACCGATATTCCCGAGACCAAGCACGGCAGTGCCGTTGGTGACGACAGCGACGAGATTGCTGCGCGCCGTCAACTCATCGGCTTGCAGCGGGTCCTTGGCGATGACCAGGCATGGTTCCGCCACCCCGGGGGAATATGCCAGCGACAGATCCCGCGGCGTCGCCATCGCCGTGGTCGGCACCACCGAAATCTTTCCCGGTCTCGGCAGGCGATGATATTCGAGTGCGGCTTCCCTCAGATCCTGGTCCATCATATTCCCCGATTTTACCCATTGTTCGAGCGGCGAATGCGTCTCTCTTCTGCACTTGCGGTCAGCCCACCTCAGGCGCTTCCGCCACGAGGGCGCATGGCCGCCATTCCGTCCTCGAAACGCCGGCGCAATATCTCGATGGTTTGCTTCTGCTGCTCGGTCGCGGTCTCGGCGAGCTGGCGCATGTTGGCGAGAGCTTTCTCGAATCCCTGCCGGGCGATTTCAGTGCGCCGTCCCGCTGCGGTTTCGGTGCTTGCCTCGGCGGCGATCGCCTTCATCGTTTCCTGGAAAACCTCGGTCTGTCGCGCCATCAGGTTTCGCCAGCTGTCATATGCCGAACGATTCACCTCAATGAGCGCGTCGATATTCTTCTTCTCCATGTCGATCAACGACGTCATGTCGACACCGCTGATCTGGCAGGATTCGACGAGCTTGGCGAAGTCGAGCGCGCCAAAACCCCAGTCGGCTTCGTTTGCTTTCGGATTGCTGTCGGACATTTCGCTCTCCTTCATTTATCGGTACTGCGGGTTTGAACCGGAGCTGATGCTTCCTCTTGTCGATCGGATGCGATCGGCGCGGGCCGTCCATCGGCATCCAGTGCGACAAACGTAAAGATGCCTTCCGTCACCTTGACGCGGTCCCCCAAGCGCCGACGCAGCGCCCACGCTTCCAGACGGACTGCCAGCGACGTACGTCCCACACGCTCGGGCGCCGCATAGACGCACAGAACATCGCCGACGTGCACCGGCTTGATGAATTGCATCGCCTCGACCGCAACCGTCGCGACGCGACATTGCGCGCGCTGGCCGGCATGGATTCCGCCGGCGATGTCCATCTGCGAGAGCACCCAGCCGCCGAAGATATCTCCGCTCGGATTCGCATCCGCGGGCATGGCAAGCGTCCTTGTCGTGAGATCCCCTCGTGGCTGCATCGACATGGCGGCGACTCAAATCATGCTCTGGCCGCCGTTTGCGGATATCGTCGAGCCCGTGATGAAGCCGGCATCATCCGACGCCAGGAACAAGACCGTCCGCGCGATCTCATGCGGTTCGCCCAGACGCCCGACCGGAATCAGGGGCAGGATGTTCTTGGCCACCACTTCCGGGTTGATCGCCTTGACCATCTCTGTGGCGATGTAGCCGGGGCAGATCGCGTTGACGGTGATGCCGGAGCGCGCTCCCTCCTGTGCCAGCGCTTTCACGAAACCCATGTCGCCCGCCTTGGCGGCGGAATAGTTGACCTGGCCCATCTGGCCCTTCTGGCCGTTGATCGAGGAAATACAGATCACGCGACCGAACTTGCGCTCGCGCATGCCTTCCCACACCGGCCGCGTCATGTTGAACAGCGAGTTCAGGTTGGTGTTGATGACCGCGTACCATTGGTCCGGCGTCATCTTGTGGAACATGCCGTCCTTGGTAATACCGGCGTTGTTGACCAGCACCTCCACCGGACCAAGGTCGGCTTCGACCTGTTTCAAGCCCGCGACGCAGGCCTCGTAGCTCGACACATCCCATTTGTAGACATTGATGCCGGTCTCGCTCTTGAACTTCGCTGCCGCTTCGTCATTGCCGGCATAGCTCGCCGCCACTTTATAGCCGGCCGCCTTGAGCGCGATCGAGATCGCCTCACCTATGCCGCGCGTTCCGCCGGTCACCACCGCAACTCTGGACATCGTCTCCTCCTGATTTTCGATCAATTCGTCTTTTCGCCGGCTCTCGGGGAGCCGTTGTCCTTCGCGGACGGCGTGGTGCCGTCCGCCGCTGGCTCCGGTCGCAACGGGCGGCCTCGTCCGCTGGCTTAGCGCTCGACCGTCAGGGCGACGCCCATGCCGCCGCCAATGCACAGCGTGGCAAGGCCCTTCTTCGCGCCGCGCTTCTGCATCTCGAACAGCAGCGTGGTCAGAACGCGGGCGCCGGATGCGCCGATCGGATGACCGATGGCGATAGCACCGCCGTTCACGTTGACGATCGACGGATCCCAACCCATGTCCTTGTTGACCGCGATGGCCTGCGCCGCAAAGGCTTCGTTGGCCTCGACGAGATCGAGATCCCTGACTTTCCAGCCGGCCTTTTCGAGTGCCTTGCGCGACGCCGGAATTGGCCCCGATCCCATCACCGCGGGATCGACGCCAGCGGTTGCCCAGGACACGATCTTCGCCAGCGGCGTGAGGCCACGCTTTTTGGCTTCGTCGGCGCTCATCAACACCATCGCGGCTGCACCGTCGTTGAGACCCGACGCGTTGCCGGCGGTCACCGTGCCCTCCTTGTTGAAGGCGGGCTTCAACTTGGCCAACGCGTCCACCGTCGTGCCCGCTCGGATATACTCATCCTGGTCGATGACGACATCTCCTTTACGGGTCTTGACCGTGACGGGAACGATCTCGTCCTTGAACCTGCCGGCCTTTTGCGCGTCCTCGGCCTTGTTCTGCGAGCTGGTCGCGAACGCGTCCTGCTCTTCCCGTGTGATCTGCCATTTGGCGGCGATGTTCTCCGCGGTGACTCCCATGTGATAGCCGTGGAAGGCATCCAGCAGGCCGTCCTTCAGCATGGAGTCGACGAACTTGACGTCGCCCATCTTGGTGCCGTTGCGCAGGTGAGACAAATGCGGCGCCATCGACATGGACTCCATGCCTCCGGCCACGATGACCTTGGCATCGCCGTTGGCAATCTGCTGCAACCCGAGAGCCACCGACCGCAGGCCCGAACCGCAAAGCTGGTTCATGCCCCAGGCCGTCTTCTCCTGCGGAATGCCTGCCGCCATGGCAGCCTGCCGCGCGGGATTTTGTCCCTCTCCGCCGGCCAGCACCTGCCCCAGGATCACTTCATCGACTTCTTCCGGCGAGACCTTGGCCCGCTCGAGCGCGCCCTTGATCGCCACAGCCCCGAGTTCGTGGGCGGACAGCGATCCTAACGCCCCGTTGAAGGAGCCAACAGCTGTACGCGCGGCGGACACAATTACTACGTCAGTCATGGTCAACTCCTCGTTTAGCGTTCCCTGCGCTTCCCAAACTGTTGCAAAGCGCTGCAATAGGCTGCCGTTCTCAGGATCAAGCGACGACCGGCCGGGGCGCCCCTGCCTCGATCTCGTCATCCGCAATCTTTACCGACTCCGGATCATCAGCTTCGACATCGCTCTCCTGGTCCAGACGTCGATGGAGCATTTTTTCATCGAGCGCGCCTTCCCATTTGGCGACGACGACTGTCGCAACGCCATTTCCTATGAGGTTGGTGAGCGCGCGCGCTTCCGACATGAAGCGGTCAATGCCAAGGATCAAGGCAATGCTCGCGACCGGAATCGTCCCGACGGATGCAAGTGTTGCGGCCAGAACGATGAAGCCGGATCCCGTGACACCGGCGGCGCCCTTGGATGTAAGAAGCAGAACGCCAATGATGCCGAGCTCTTGCCAGATCGTCAGTTCCGTACCGGTGGCCTGCGCCAAGAAGATCGCGGCCATTGTCAAGTAGATGCAGGTGCCATCGAGGTTGAACGAATAGCCGGTAGGAATGACCAGACCGACGACCGACTTTTCGCAGCCAAGATTTTCAGTCTTGGCGATCATGCGCGGCAGCACCGATTCCGACGACGAAGTGCCAAGCACGATCAGGAGTTCTTCCTTGATGTAGCGGATGAACTTGAAGATCGAAAAGCCGCAAAGGGCAGCAACGGAGCCGAGCACGACGAAGACGAACAACAAGCATGTCACGTAAAACGCAAGCATGAAGTTTGCCAGCGAAACGAGCGTCGCCAGCCCATACTTGCCGATCGTGAACGCCATTGCGCCGAAGGCTCCGATCGGCGCAACTTTCATGATGTAGCCCACGACCTTGAAGAACACGTGGCTCACGACGTCGATAAGCCGCAGCACGCCCTCGCCGTGTTGACCGAGAGCCTGCAGCCCAAATGCAAACAGGATCGCAAAGAACAACACTTGCAGGATTTCGCCTTGGGCAAAAGCGCCGACGACCGTCGACGGGATAATGGCCATCAGAAACTGAATCGTGCCCTGCTCCTTCGCCTTTGCGGTGAAGGCCGCGATCGACTTCGTGTCAACGCTCGATAGGTCGATGTTCATGCCGACGCCAGGCTTCCACAAATTGATCACCACAAGCCCGATGATCAGCGCAGCCGTCGTCAGCACTTCAAAATAGATTAATGCCTTCAAACCAACACGTCCGACCTTCTTCATGTCGCGCATGCTCGCGATTCCATGCACAACCGTGAAGAAGATGATCGGGGCGATGATCATCTTGATGCATTTGATGAACGCATCGCCGAGCGGCTTCATCTGCTCGCCGATCTGAGGATAAAAATGCCCCAGCAATATGCCAACGGTGATTGCAGCCAGAACCTGCACATAGAGGTGCTGATACCATCTTGCGGAATGGTGACCGTCCGTCGTTGCTGCTGTTGCCATGTCTCATTCCCTCCCTAGAAACTGTTTCTCAGTCCGATTGCACGACCCCAGGCGTAACCCTGCTGCGATACCAACTGACCGCTCCACCATGTAGCGGAATGAAATTGTTACGCGCGATGTTCGAGGGGATCGTTTCCGCCGCCGCCGGATGAAATTCGATCATCCGCTCGTTATTGGCGAACACCGTGTCGACGATGGCCGTGACCAGATCGTTCGGCAGATCCTTGTGCGCAACGGCAAAGTTGAACAGACCGACCGTGTCGTACCGGCGCCGCAGGGTAGGATACGAACCCGCCGCGACGACGGATGCGGAGAGTTCCGGCATTGACAGGCGCAGCGTTGCGATCTCCTGCCGCGTGAGAGGCAGATAACGCACCTTCGCCTTTCGCTCGATATCGATAAGGAACGGAGCCGGCACGCCGGCGCCAACCGCGAGCGCATCGATGCTCCGCGTCACCGACTTCTCCGCGAGCACCGCCCAATCGCCGTGAATCAGGGTGGCCTCGATCTTCAGCGCCTTGAGGAACTCGGGAAAGTAGGTGGCGGTGGTGCCGCCCTCGGGTCCGACACCGATGCGTTTGCCCGCGAATTGGGCGAACGATTGAATTGGCGAGTCACTGAGTACCTGAAACTGAAACGGCGTATCGTACATCGCGAACATCGCGCGCATGTTTCGGTATTGCCGTGCTTCGGTCCAGGCAGCGCTGGCGCTCCACGCCTGCAACGCCACGCCCTGCGTGACGAAGGCCAGCTGGATTTCACCGGTCTCAAGCAGCTTGATGTTGTCGATCGGGCCGCCGGTCGGCCGCGCCACCACCGCGATGCCGAGTTCTTGCGTGAGCAATCGAGCCAGCCCTTCGCCATAGGCGTAATAGGTGCCGCCTTCCGACGCGGTGCCGAGAGTGAGCACCTGGGGCCAATGCGCCTCCGCCGCCGACGCCAACCTGGGCGGAAGCAGAACGAATGCGAGAAGGACGAGAATTCGCCACGCTCTTGATGTCATGACTGCCTCCAGCGTCACTTTTTCTTCTGCGGCGGAAGATCCGTGCAGTGACCCTCGAACACCTCAGCCGCCATCCCGATGGACTCGCCAAGCGTCGGATGCGGGTGAACAGTCTTGCCGATATCGGCCGGCTCGCATCCCATCTCGATCGCAAGGCAGACCTCGCTGATGAGGTCGCCGGCATGCGTCCCGACGATGCCGCCGCCGATGACGCGGTGCGTCGCCGTATCGAACAGCAGTTTTGTGAATCCCTCGTCGCGACCGTTGGCGATGGCGCGGCCCGAGGCCGCCCATGGGAAGACCGACTTGCCGAACTTGATTCCCTCGGCCTTGCACTGATCCTCGGTCCTGCCCGCCCAGGCGACTTCGGGATCGGTGTAGGCGACGGAAGGAATCTGCCGCGCGTCGAAGTATGATTTCTCGCCATGGGCGACTTCCGCGGCGACATGGGCTTCATGCACGGCCTTATGGGCCAGCATCGGCTGCCCGACGATGTCGCCGATCGCGAAGATGTGCGCCACGTTGGTGCGCATCTGCCTGTCGACGTCGATGAAACCGCGCTCGGTCACGGCGACGCCGGCCTTCTCGGCGCCGATCTTCTTGCCGTTCGGGCTGCGGCCGACCGCCACAAGGATGAAATCATAGACCTGCGGCCCTGCGGGCGCCTGTTCGCCCTCGAAGCTGACTTCGATCCCGGCAGCAGTTACCTTGGCGCCGACCGTCTTGGTCTTCAACATGACCTTGTCGAAGCGGCGCGCGTTCATCTTCTCCCAGACCTTGACGAGGTCGCGGTCGGCGCCCTGCATCAGGCCATCGAGCATTTCGACGACGTCGATGCGCGTGCCGAGCGTTGAATAGACCGTCGCCATTTCAAGCCCGATGATGCCGCCGCCGATCACCAGCATGCGCTTGGGAATCGATTTCAGTTGCAGCGCGCCGGTCGAATCGACGATGCGCGGATCCTCGGGCAAGAACGGCAGTTTTACGGCCTGACTGCCGGCGGCTATGATCGCCTTGGCGAACTTGACCGTCTTCTTGCCGCCCACCGCGACGACTTCGAGATGATGCGGATCGAGGAAGGCACCGACGCCGGTCACAACCTCGACCTTGCGGGCCTTCGCCATGCCGGCAAGGCCGCCCGTCAGCTTCTTGATCACGCCGTCCTTGAAGGCGCGTAGCTTGCCGAGATCGATCTGCGGCGCCCCATAGGAAATGCCGTGATCGGGGAGATGCTTGACCTCGTCGACAACGGAAGCCGTATGCAGCAGCGCCTTGCTCGGGATGCAGCCGACATTGAGGCACACGCCGCCCAGCGTATCGTAACGCTCGACCAGCACGGTCTTCATGCCGAGGTCGGCGGCACGGAAAGCGGCCGAGTAGCCGCCGGGACCGGCGCCCAGCACCAGCATGTCGCATTCGATATCCGTCTTGCCGGAATAGGATGATGCGGAAGGCGCCGGCGGCGGCGGCGCGGTGGCGGCAGGTTGAGCTGCCGGCGCAGGCTTTGGCGCAGCCGCAGCGCCAGCTGCCTCCAGCACCAGGATGGCCGACCCCTCGCTCACCTTGTCGCCCGTCTTGACCTTCACTTCCTTGACGACGCCGGCGTGCGAAGATGGAATCTCCATCGACGCCTTGTCGGACTCGACCATGATGAGGCTGGTGTCGACCGCGACGGTCTCTCCGGGCTTCACCATGACCTCGATGACCGCGACGTCCTTGAAGTCGCCGATGTCGGGAACCTTGACTTCGATCTGAGCCATGCTGCGCTCCCCAACCTCAGAACAGCACGCGCCGGAGATCGGCGAGCACATTGGCGAAATAGACGTTGAAGCGGGCCGCGGCTGCGCCGTCGATGACACGGTGGTCCCAGGACAGCGACAGCGGCAACGTCAACCGCCAGTTGGCTGTCTTGCCGTCAGCAGAGTGCTGCTTCCAGTAACCCTTGCAGACGCCCATGATCGCGACTTCGGGCGCATTGATGATCGGCGTGAAATAGATGCCGCCGATGCCGCCGAGCGAGGAGATCGAGAACGTCCCGCCCTGCATCTGGTCTGGCTTGATCTTGCCCTCGCGCGCGATCTTGGCGAGCGCGTTCATCTCCTTGGCGATTTCCGGCACCGATTTCTTGTCGGCGTCGCGGATGACAGGTACCATCAGGCCGTTCGGCGTGTCCGCGGCAAAGCCGATGTGCCAGTAATTCTTGTAGACGAGGGTGTCGCCGTCGAGGCTCGCATTGAATTCGGGGAATTTCTGCAAGGTCGCTACCGCGGCCTTCACCATGAACGGCAGCAGCGAGAGCTTGACGCCGCTCTTCTCCAGCTCCTTGTTCATCGTCACCCGGAATTGTTCGAGATCGGTGATATCGGCCTCGTCGTGGGTCGTGACGTGCGGGATGACGACCCAGTTGCGGTGAAGGTTGGCCGCTGAAATCTTCTTGATGCGGCCGAGCTCCTTGCGCTCGACCGGTCCGAATTTCGCGAAATCCACCTTGGGCCAGGGCAGCAGGTCGATGCCGCCGACGCCGCCTCTGCTTGCGGTCGCTGCTTGCGGCTTGGCAGACGCCGCGCCGCCCTTGGCAAAGGCCTCGACGTCCTCGCGCACAACGCGGCCATGATTGCCCGATCCCTTGACCTTGCCGAGATCGACGCCCAGCTCGCGCGCCAGCTTGCGCACCGCGGGACCTGCATAGGCGAGCGCGAAGGCCTTCTCGTCGACGCCGCCGGCTTGCGCCACGGGAGCCGCGGCTGGAGCCGCTGATGCAGCTGCCGGCGCAGGAGCGGCAGAGCCAGCCGCCGCCGCGTCGCTGGTGGCGAGCACGAGAATGATCGAGCCCTCGCTGACCTTGTCGCCGGTCGCAACCTTGATCTCTCGTACCGTCCCCGAGAGAGGCGCCGGCACTTCCATCGTCGCCTTGTCCGATTCGAGCGCGATCAACGGGTCCTCTGCCTTCACGCTGTCGCCTGCCTTGACGAAGATCTCGATGACCGGAACGTCTTTGAAGTCGCCGATATCGGGGACTCGCACCTCAGCGACTCCAGCTGGTGCGTTGACCGGCGACGGCGGAGCGCTGACGACCGGGCGCGCCTCGACCTGCTCGGCGCCGGCACCCTCGAATTGAACGATCACTGCGCCTTCGCTGACCTTGTCGCCAACCTTCACCACCACCGACTTCACCACGCCATCGCGCGGCGACGGCACTTCCATGGTCGCCTTGTCGGATTCCAGCGCAACCAGCGGATCCTCGGCCTTGACCTTGTCGCCTGGCTTGACGAAGACCTCGATCACGGGGACGTCCTTGAAGTCGCCGATGTCGGGAACCTTGATGTCGATCAGACCACTCATCGTGCTGTCCTCGGATCGCTGCGTCAGACGGTCCAGGGCGCGGCGCGCCCAGTGTCGATCTTGTATTTGGCGATGGCCTCGGCCACGACCGCCGGCTTGACCGCTCCGTCGTCGGCGAGCGCCTTGAGCGCGGCGACGGCGACGTAATGCCGGTCGACCTCGAAGAATTTCCGCAGCTTCACGCGGTAGTCGCTGCGGCCAAAACCGTCCGTGCCCAGCACGACGTAGCGACGGCCGGCGGCCTGCATATATTCCCGGATCTGATCGGGGTAGTTGCGCATGTAGTCGGTGGAGGCCACGACCGGTCCCGGATGCTTCTCGAGCTGCGCTTCCACCCAGCTCTTGCGGCGCGGCTCGGTCGGATGCAGCAGGTTCCAGCGCTCCGACGCCATGCCGTCGCGGCGCAGTTCGTTGAAGCTGGTCGCGCTCCACACGTCGGCGGTGACGCCGAAATCCGCCTTGAGCAGATCGGCAGCCGCGATCACCTCGCGCAGGATCGTGCCCGAGCCGACGAGCTGGACGCGAAGGCCCTTCTTCGCCGTTTCACCGCCGCTCTTCAGGAGGTAGAGCCCCTTGAGAATTCCCTCCTCCGCTCCCTTGCCGGCCTCGGCAAGAGAAGGATGCTGATAGTTCTCGTTCATCAGCGTGATGTAGTAGTAGACATCCTCCTGCTCCTCATACATGCGGCGCATGCCTTCGCGGACGATGGTCACGACCTCATAGGCAAAGGTCGGATCGTAAGAGATGCAGTTCGGGATGGTGCCGGCCAGCACATGGCTGTGGCCGTCCTCATGCTGCAACCCTTCGCCATTGAGCGTGGTGCGCCCGGCAGTGCCGCCGAGCAGGAAACCGCGGGCCCTCATGTCGCCGGCAAGCCAGGCGAGGTCGCCGACGCGCTGCAGCCCGAACATCGAATAGTAGATGTAGAACGGGATCATCGGCACGTTGTTCGTGCTGTAGGATGTCGCCGCGACGATCCAGCTCGACATCGCGCCGCCTTCGTTGATGCCCTCCTGGAAGACCTGTCCGCTCTTGTCCTCGCGGTAGTACATCAACTGATCGGCGTCCTGCGGCCGGTAGAGCTGGCCGACCGATGAATAGATGCCGAGCTGGCGGAACATGCCCTCCATGCCGAAGGTGCGGGATTCGTCCGGCACGATCGGCACGATGTGCTTGCCGATCGCCTTGTCGCGCACGAGGGTGCCGAGCATCTGCACGAACGCCATCGTGGTCGAGATTTCACGGTCGCCCGTAGCGTCGAGCAGCCGCTGGAACATCGACAACGGCGGAATTTGCAAGGAGGCGGATTTGCGCCGGCGCTGCGGCAGGCTGCCGCCAAGCTTGGCGCGCTGTTCCCGGAAATACTTCATCTCCGGGCTGTCCTCCGGCAGGCGGAGGAAAGGAACCTTGGCCAGATCATCATCGGCGACCGGCACCTGGAAGCGGTCGCGGAATCCGCGCAGCGCGTCCTGCGTCATCTTCTTGGCCTGGTGCGCGATCATCTGGCCTTCGCCGGACTCGCCCATGCCATAGCCCTTGACGGTCTTCGGCAGGATCACCGTCGGCTGACCCTTGTGGTTCACTGCCGCCGTATAGGCCGCGAACACTTTTTCCGGATCGTGGCCGCCGCGCGCCAACAGCCATATCTCGTCGTCGCTCATGTCGGCGACGAGCTGCTTCAGTTCGTCATACTTGCCGAAGAAGTGCTCGCGGATATAGGCGCCACTCTTGCTCTTGAAATCCTGGTACTCGCCGTCGACGCATTCCTCCATGCGCTTGAGCAGCAATCCGCTCTTGTCCTGCTGGAGCAGGCGATCCCAGCCCGAACCCCACAGCACCTTGATGACGTTCCAGCCGGCACCACGGAAAACGCTTTCGAGCTCCTGGACGATCTTGCCGTTGCCGCGGACCGGCCCATCGAGCCGTTGCAGATTGCAATTGATGACGAAGATCAGATTGTCGAGATTTTCGCGACCGGCCAGCGAGATCGCGCCGAGCGATTCCGGCTCATCCGTTTCGCCGTCGCCCATGAAGGCCCAGACCTTGCGGTTCGATGTATCGGCAAGATTGCGGTTCTCCAGATATTTCAGAAACCGCGCTTGATAGATCGCCATCAAGGGTCCCAGTCCCATCGACACCGTTGGGAACTGCCAGAAATCCGGCATCAACCACGGGTGCGGATAGCTCGACAGGCCCTTGCCGCCGGTCTCCTGCCTGAAGCTGAGGAGTTGCTCCTCGCTCAACCGCCCCTCGAGGAAAGCGCGCGCATAGATGCCGGGCGAGCAGTGCCCCTGAACAAAGATCAGATCGCCGCCGTGGGTTTCCGTCGGGGCGTGCCAGAAGTGACCGAAGCCGATGTCATAGAGCGTGGCAGCGGACTGGAAGCTGGCGATATGGCCACCAAGCTCCGAACTCTCCTTGTTGGCGCGCAGGACGATGGCCAGAGCATTCCACCGGATAATTGAGCGCAGCTTGTGCTCGATCGCGCGGTCGCCCGGCAACGCCGCCTGCTGATCCGGCGGAATAGTATTGCAATAGGGCGTCGTCAGAGTCTGCCGGATGCCGAGGCCGCCGCTGCGCGCGGCGTCAATCATCGTATTGACGACGAATTCGGCCCGTTCATTGCCGCGGTGACCTCGGATCGCCGACAGGGCATCCAGCCACTCCCGGGTTTCCTGCGGATCCTGATCGTGCGCGTCCGCGACTGTCATTACTCTCTCCCTTGCATGCCAAGCCGAAGTCAGGCGTCACTGCTCATTGCGCTTTCGCCTTCAGGCGGAAGTGCGCAATGCCGCGCAGGCGGTATCGCCTGTCGCTCTAGGTGAAAGATTGAGTGCTGGCTGGCATATGAACGTCCCCTCGCGTTGCTTGTTTAGAGCTGCTTTTTGTTTTGCTGATACTTAAGCAGCATTCGTGCCAGACCTCGGAACGGCCAGCCGTTCGCACCCATGCCATTCATTTCGCTTGGGTTTGCCGGGCACCCCATCGCGGCCGCAAGTATGTTCAGCGAGGACTTGTCTGAAGCTCCGGAAAACACGCCGCGGGTTCCGCCCGAAAGATCGGACCATCAAGCCGCGTTCCAAATCGCGGCGCGCTTTGGCCTGATCCGACCGCGGAAAGCCAAGGTGGAATGTGTCGCGCCTTCGGCAAAATGAGCGGCAAGTGTGCAAGTGACATTCAGGTTGACTAACTTCGTTCGGGTCGCGAATGTCCGCGGCCGGCGCGCTCTTGCGTTTCCATCGCGTGCGGCAGCGCGAGCGCACTTCTGCGATTTCACCACGTTGGATTCTCTACGCCGTCATCTTCGGCTCTCGCACATCACGAGGTTGACCAAATGACCGTCATACTCGATCTCCTCAACAACGATCCGCGAGCGAAGATGCGGTCCGAGACGCCGCGTCATCCCGAGAAAGTGAACCGCCCCGACACGCCCATCCAGAGCAAGCCTGCGTGGATTCGCGTGAAGGCGCCCGGCTCTGCCCAATGGGCCGAGACAAAGCGCATCGTGCGCGAGAACAAGCTCGTGACCGTCTGCGAGGAAGCCGGCTGTCCCAATATTGGCGAGTGCTGGGCGAAGAAACACGCGACGTTCATGATCATGGGCGATACCTGCACGCGCGCCTGCGCCTTCTGCAACGTGCGCACCGGCCGGCCCGGTCCGCTTGACGCCGACGAGCCGGTCAAGGTCGCCGAAGCGGTGGCCAAGCTTGGGCTGGAGCATGTCGTCGTCACCTCGGTCGATCGCGACGACCTCGCCGACGGCGGCGCGGCGCATTTTGCTGCAACGATCGCTGCAATCCGCGCAACGAGCCCGGTTACCACGGTCGAGATCCTCACTCCGGACTTTCTGCGCAAGGCGGGCGCACTCGAGAGGGTCGTCGCTGCGAAACCCGACGTGTTCAACCATAATCTGGAGACGGTGCCGTCGAAGTATCTGACCGTGCGCCCCGGCGCACGCTATTTCCATTCGATCCGACTGCTACAGCGCGTTAAGGAACTGGACGGACAAATCTTCACCAAATCCGGCATCATGGTCGGTCTCGGTGAGGATCGAAATGAGGTGCTGCAATTGATGGACGATTTGCGTTCCGCCGACGTCGACTTCCTGACCATCGGCCAGTATCTGCAGCCCACGCGCAAGCATCACCCTGTCGTAAGCTTCGTGCCTCCTGACGAATTCGAAGCCTATGAGAGGGTCGCTTATGCCAAGGGCTTCTTGCTCGTATCGGCGACGCCGTTGACACGCTCCTCGCACCACGCCGGCGATGACTTCCGCAAGCTACGAGAGCGGAGGGGTAGCACTCCCCAGCCGGAGCCGCATCGTACCATGTCGCAGAATATCGTGGATTTCGGCGCTCCCTAGGGAATCGAGATAACATAATTACTTCAATGCCTTATAGAAATGTTTGGGATGAAATCGCCTCATTGTCATTCAAGGCGTTTCAGAATGGCCGCCCAAACTGGGAAAGAGAGGCGCAGGGTCCCGGCCGACTTTTCCGCAACCGGGTATAGCGAGTCGACGCTCGGCATTCCCTCGAGTTCACGCGTGTTGCCTGCGGGCGGCCGCTCCCTTTGCGACAGGCGGTGTAAAGCCATAGAGAAACAGGTCCACCACCATGTCGGCGAATTCCTTCGGCTCGATGCTGCCTTTCGGATCGTACCAAGTGTGGCTGAAGTTGAGCATGCCGAACAGCATCATCGTGTAGACCTTCTTGGAGCGCTTGACGATCTTGCCCTCGGTATCGAGCCGGACCAGCAGGTCCGAAATGGCGTCGACAATCTGCAGCGCCTTTATGTCGCACGCGTCGCGGAGGCCAGCGGATTCCGACGCGGTTCCGACACGATCGGCGATAGTAGATGGTGTGTGGGCGCAACGCTGGAGCAAGCCGCAGGGGGCTTACTTCATGGCGCGCTACCCAGCAGACATCGCCCGTTGTTGAGCACGACGGCATCGCGAGCGGGCACGCGGCACCTGAACGACACGGTATCCCCGTCTCGCCAGATGTCCGTGACGATCTCATCGCCGGGATAGACCGGCGCGGAGAAACGCGCATCGAACGAGCGCATCCTCCCCGAATCATAGTCGCAGGCGCCGCGCAGCAGTGCGCGGCAGGCGATGCCATAGGTCGCGAGCCCATGAAGGATCGGCCGATCGAACCCCGCGCGGGACGCCGCCTTCGGATCCGCATGGAGCGAATTACGATCGCCGTTTAGGCGGTACAGCAACGCCGCCTCCGGGCGGGACTTGAACGCCTTGATGTGATCCGGCGGCCTATCGGGAAGTTGATGCGGCTCCGGGCCGGAACCTTGCGGCCCGCCGAATCCCCCGTCACCGCGCGCCATGATCGTCATGACGAAGCTGAATAGCGGCAAGTCGTCCGCCGCCAATCTAGCAGTCGTCTCCAAGAGCAGCACGGCGCCTTTGCCCGCGCCCTTGTCGTAGACGGCACTGACGCGTGAATTGGCCAGTAATTCGCCGGCAACCGGCAGCTGGCGATGCAGCGTCAGCCGTTGCTCACCGTGGAGAATCTTTGCGAAATCGATACCCAGCCTGCGGATGATCCCGGTCGATGCGAGCACCACCGCCATCGTGGGAACCGCCCGCAGCCCGGCGCCTTCGTACACGAATGGAAGCTCGCGCGCGTCGAGCGGATCTTGCCCCATCCCGACGCTGAGCGCGTAAAGCATGGTCTCGCGCTCGCCATACACAAAGCGCATGTCAGCGATTTGCAGCGCCCTGAGCGCCTCAAGATCGATGGTCACCGCCGCGTCCTAGATGCTGATATTGAATTCGCGGATCACGGATGCCCAGCGCTTGACCTCGTCATCGACGAAGCCCGGAAAATCGGTCACGTCACTCATGTCCTCAAAGCCGAGATCAAGCAGCTTGGAGTTGACGGCAGGCAAGGCGACGATATCCCTCAACTCCTTGCTCAGCCGTTCGGCAACGGGTCTGGGTATGGCCGCCGGCGCAAAGAAGCCGCTGAAGCCGGTCAGGCCGAGCACCGGGAAGCCCGCCTCGTCAAACGTCGGAATGTCGGGATAGCGCTTCATGCGCGCCGGATTGGCGATCGCCAGCGTCTGCGTCTTCTCGGCCTGAGCCACCGCACCGCCGACCGACACGAAGGCGCTGTCGATCTCGCCGGCGAGAATCGCGGTCAGCGCCGGGGCCTCGCCGCGATATGGCACCTGAAGCAGCTTGATGCCGGTGTTCTTCATCAGCACTTCACCAATGATATGGGCGCTCGAACCGAGGCCGTAGGTTCCGTAACTGAGGGACTTCTGGCTGCCGCGCGCCTTCTCGACGAATTCCCGCAACGTCGTAACGCCGAGCGTCCTGGGCACGATGAATGCGATCGGCAACCGGCCGAGAGGCGCCAGCGCCAGCAGATCGGACATCTTGTAGCTCGGCGTCTTGTGCAGCGAAACGTTCTGGACGATCGAACTCATGGTCGAAAGAATGGTGTATCCGTCGGGGTCTGCCCCCGCAACCGCACTCGTTGCGATCATGCCGTTCGCGCCCGGTTTGTTTTCCACGATCACGGACTGATCGAGACGCTGCGCCAGCCGTTCGGCCACGACGCGGCTCAAGCCGTCCATCACGCCACCGGGCGGTAGCGGCACCACGATTTTCACGAGCCGGCTCGGCCAGGGCGCCGACTGCGCCAGCGCGGGTGGCGCGCCAAGGGTTGCAAGGCCGGCGGCACATTTCATGAATGCTCGTCGTGTGATCATGGCCCCTCTCAGATTCGTGTTGAACGCCCGGCCCAAAACGGCTCGCGCAGCTTTCGCTTGAATATCTTGCCGCTTTCTTCGCGGGGCAGCGTGTCGTGGAAAACCACCGCGCGCGGCACCTTGAAAGCCGCCAGCCGTTCGCGCACGTAACTTCTGACGTCGTCCTCGGTCAGCGCTGCGCCCGCCTCGCGCTGAACTGCCGCGTAGATGCGTTCGCCAAACTCATCGTCGGGGATGCCGAAAACCGCACAGTCGTGAATGCCCGGACAGCCCTGCAGCACCGCCTCAATTTCGGCGGGATAGATATTGACCCCGCCGGAGATGATCATGTCCCGCTTGCGGTCGTTGAGGAACAGATAGCCGTCGGCATCGAGGTAGCCGACATCGCCACAGGTGATCAGTCCGTCGATCTCGACGGAGCGGCGGTCGTCATCGCGGCCGTGGTAGTTGAAATCCGGATAGGCCGGCGAGCGTGCGAAGATTTCGCCGCTGCTGCCCGGCGGCAGTTCACGGCGCTGCTCATCGAATATCTTGATCGTGCCGCCGGGAGCGACACGTCCCACGGTCCCAGGTCGGGAAAGCCAGTCCTGCGAAGTACAAATGGTGGCGATGCCGGTCTCGGAGCCGCCATAGGTTTCGACGAGAACCGGCCCCCACCAGGCGATCATCGCCCGCTTGACGTCGGGCGGACACGGCGCACCGGTGTGCAGCACCAGTTCGAGGGACGATACGTCGCATTTGCGCCGAACGTCTTCCGGAAGCTTGAGCAGCCGCACGAAGAATGTCGGCACCATCACCAGCGTGGTCAGACGATAGCGCTCGATCTGCAGCAGCAATTCTTCTGGATCGAAACGCGACGACAGCACGATCGTGTCGGCCAGCGCCAGACCCTGCCGCGCAAAGGCGTTGGGCGAGGCATGATAGAGCGGGCCGCCGACATAGGAGCGCATTCCCTCGCGGCAACCATAGACGACCTGAAACAGATCGCGCATCGCGGTGGCCTGTTGCGGCGTGGCCGGCTCGCGCCGCACGCCCTTGGGCCGGCCCGTCGTTCCGGAGGTGTAGATCCACGACGAACGCGGCGGCTGCGGTGGTTTGCCCCACTCCGCATGCGCGGCCAGCCAGCGGTCCCACTCCCGATCGCCATCCGTCACCGCGACGGGATTGGTGGCGTCCGGATTGGGCACCACCAGGATCTCGCAGCCTGCCGGAATGACGTGGCGCACCGGCTCGAGCAGATCAGCATGAACGACCAGCACCTTCGGCTTCGAGTCGTCCAGCATGTAGGTGATTTCGTCGGGGCTGGCGTGCCAGTTCAGCGGCACCGCATAGGCGCCGATGGCATTGGCCGCATGCGTCGCTTCGAGAAAGGCAAAATCGTTCCGCAGCAGCAGCGCAACGGCATCGTTCTCGCGAACGCCAAGCCCGGCGAGGCCAGTGGCGGCGCGACGGCCTCGCGCGAGCAGTTCGCTCTTTGAACGGATGCGCTCGCCGACAATGACGGTCGCGGTATTTTCGCTCACCATTTCCTCCCGTCCGCGGGTCTTGCGCCCGGCTTTGACATCGGTTTCAATATAATGGACTGACCATTGGATCAATAGCCCTGGCGGCATAGCTCCGTTGCCTGGCTGGACATTCGTCCGGCCGACGATTGCGCCCCGCTGACGCCCGCTCGATCTGAAACCAAGGACGCCACGCCATGCGCAACATCGTTTCTCTGGAAGGCAAGACCGTCGTCGTTACCGGCGCAGCGCAAGGCATCGGCCGCGCCACGATCACGCTGGCGCGAGAGCTCGGCGCCAATGCCGTTGCCATCGACCTCAATCGCGATGCGCTGTCGACCTACGACAAATCCGACCCCCGGCTGATGACCATTACCGGCAGCGTGACGGACGAGGCGTTCGCGACCGACGCGGTCGAAAAGATCGTCGAGCGGTTCGGCGCGATCCATGGACTCGTCAACAATGCCGGCATCACCCGGCCGGCGATGTCGGAGAAGATGACGCTTGCACAATGGAATGACGTCATTGAGGTGCATCTCACCGGAGCGTTCCTGTGGACCCAGGCGGTGGGACGCACCATGTTGCAGCGCGCAAAGAGCGGCGGAGAAACCAATGTGGGCTCCATCGTCAACATCTCTTCCGACGCAGGGCGCGCCGGCTCGATTGGCCAGATCAATTATGCCGCGGCCAAGAGCGGCATGCTGGGCATGACAATGACGTCGGCCAAGGAGTGGTCGAAGTTCGGAATCCGGACCAATTCCGTCTGCTTTGGCGTGGTGGAGACGCCGATGACCGAAACGATCCGCGGCGACAAGTTTCGCGACGGGATATTGGCGCGCATCCCAATGGGGCGCTGGGCGCAGCCCGAAGAAGTGGTGCAGCCGGTGTGCTTCCTGCTCTCGGACGCCGCTTCCTACATCACCGGCCAGCATATTGCGGTCAACGGCGGCTTTCATATTTCCATCTGATGGCCAGCCCAAGACCCTTGCAAAGGGACGGGCGGCGGCGGATGAAGACCTGACACCAGGAACGACTCATGCCGCAACCACGATCCAGGCCGAAGCCGCATACCGGTCGCAAGACTGCGGACGGCGCGCTGGCATTACCGGCTGGTGATCGCAAGGAGACCCGTTCTGCCGGAAAGCCCTTCTATCCGATCAAGACCCGACGGATCTTCGAGGAGATATGCGACGCGATCCGCGCCAAGCTGGTAAGCGGCGAACTGAAAGCCGGCGACCGCCTGCCGTCCGAGCGCGAATTGTCCGAGATGCTCGATGTCAGCCGCACCGCGCTGCGCGAAGCCATTCGCAGCCTCGAGATCGCCGGCATCGTAGAAATGAAAAAGGGCAGCCGGGGCGGCGCGTTCATCACTCAAACCGGCGCAGGGCAAGTCACCCGCACTTTCCGCGACATGCTCGACTTCGGACATGTTTCGCTGGCGACGCTGCTCGAGGCGCGGCTGATGGTGATGGACGCGGTAGTGCGCGCCGCCTGCGAACGCGCGAAGCCTGCGGATATCGAACGGCTGAGCAGGAACGTGGCCGAAACCGTCGAATTGACGCGGCAAGGCCGTTACGAGGAACGGACCCTGAAGGCCGTCGAGTTCAGTACCTTGCTGGCAAATTCAACCGGCAACCAGGTGATGTCGGCAATCCTGGAAGCGATGGCTTCCGTGATCCGCCGCTTTGTCCTGATCGCCGGCCCACCAGCCCATGACCCCGTGATCGCTTCCCGTCTGCGGTTGATCGAACAGATCAGGGCAAAAGATACCAACGGCGCCTGCGAGACGATGCGCAGCTACCTCACCAAGCTGAACGCGCACCTGCTGAACACTGAAAAGGCCCAGTTGCGCAGCGACGCCCGCCGACGCACGCGCGTGCCGGCCTGATTTTCGCCGGCTCATCGTTCCACCTACCTCACCCCGCGGTGGTCCGCCAATGCAGCAACGAATATGGCGGCGTGGATTCAGGGTGATGTTCGAATACGCCCTCGACATCGGCACCGATGCTAACGGCCTGCATGGGATCGCCGAGCAGATTTCCCACCATGCGCACGTCACCGGCATGCGGCAGCTCCACAAGGACCGCAAGATAAGGTCCATGCCCGCGTAAGGCGTCGTGGGAAGGGCTCCAGACCCGTTCCCAACTGAAGATGCGGCCGCGCGGCTCGACGGTTACCCACTCGATGTCGAACGAATGGCAGTGGTGGCAAAGCCATTCCGGCCCGAACTGCCAGGTCTTGCAACGCGGACAGCGCTGCACCAGGAGGCGGTTCTGTCGCAACCCCGCCCAGTACGGCGCCGATAGTCCATCGTTTTCGGGGACCGGAATCGGCAATCCCCGAGGAAGATAGGCCGCGCGCGGTGTGTCGCTCATAGCGTTGCTCCGGAGCCCAGCAGAAGGTTGCTGGCCGGCGTCACCATCGGCCCGCCGATCACCATCGCCACGTCATTGCGTTTGACAGGGTTGACCGACTGACCACGTATCTGGCGCACCGCCTCGATCACCAGCTCAAACCCGTGCATGTAGCACTCGGCCAGATTCCCCCCGCTGGTGTTGAACGGCAACTTCCCCGAGGGCGCGATCAGATTCTCGAGCGTGAGAAAGTCGTTCGCCTCCTCGGGCTTGAAGAAGCCATGCTCAGCCAACGCCATCACCACGCCACCAGTAAAGTTCTCATAGCTTTGAACGACGTCGACGTCGGAGGGCCCGATCCCGGCCATACGGTAGAGCGCCGGCGCGAGAGTTTCAAAACTGGCGCTGGCGTATTGCGGCGAATTGTGCGGCATCGCCCCGCTGCGATAGCCGGCGCCGGCGGCCGCGCCAAGGATATAGGCCGGCTTGTTGCGGAAATCGCCGGCGCGCTCCTCAGGCACGAGGATAATGGCGGCGGCGCCGTCATTTTCCATGCAGCAATCGAAAAGGTGAAACGGCTCGGCGATCCAGCGCGAGGCGTTGTACTTGGCGGGATCGAGCGGCTTGCCATACATCACGGCGCGCGGATTCGATTGTGCGTGATGGTATGAGGCCAGCGCAATCGCCTGCATGGCTTCCTGCCTCACGCCATGCTCATGCATATAGCGCTGCACTCGCATCGCAAAGCGCTGCGGCGGGGCCAGCACGCCGTAGGGCATCAAATAGGCCCGCTCGCCAGAGATGGTGCTGATGCCGCTGGCCTGCCCGAAGCGGCCGTACTGTCCTTGCGCCAGCGAGCGGTACACCACGACGCAGTCCGCAAGGCCTGCGACGATCGACGCTGCGCCGTTCGCCACCGCCGCGCAGCAGCCCCCGCCCCCGCCGCCCCATTGCATCGTCGCGGTGCTCAACCGGCGTGTCCCCAGCGCCGCGGCCAGGCGCGCCGCATCGCTTCGATCGTCACTGTAGGACGAGAAGCCGTCAATCTCGCGCGGGTCGAGGCCAGCATCGTTGCAGGCGGCCAGGATCGCCTTCAGGGCCAGCTTGAATTCCGGATCGGGCGAGGCACCGTGGCGATGGTAATCGGTCTCGCCGATTCCGACGACGGCAACGCGTCCCCGCAAGGTGCGCTCGCTGGCTGCCCGCGCCGTCATGCCTTGAGGACCTGAGAAGATGCGTCGGTACCGAATGCGCCGGCCTCGGCGAGACGCGCAAGGCGCGCCTCATCATAGCCAAGCAAGTCGCTCAGCACCTCGCCAGTGTGCTGGCCGACGGCAGGCGCGGCCACGGGATCAACGATCGGCGTCTGCGAATAGCGGATCGGAAGATTCACATTCGGCACCCATCCCACCTCTTCGTGCGGAATTCGGGTAACGATGCCGCGTTCCTGCGCCTCCGGCGAGCGGATCGCTTCGCCGACGGTCCGTACCTTGCCGCACGGCACGCCGGCGGCGCGCATCCGCGACTGCCAATGCGACCAGGGATGCTGCGCGAAGGCCTCCCCAAGAATCGCAAACAGCTCGTCACGCCGGCGGATGCGGTCAGGCGGGCTTGCATAGAGTTCGGACGAAGCAAGGTCGGGGCGGTCGATCACCTGCGACATCAGGCGCTGAAAAATCTTGTCGTTGCCGCAGTTGATGTAGAAGGTGCAGTCGGTGGCCTGAAAAACGCCCGACGGACACGTATCCGGACTGGTGTTGCCGTGCCGCTGCGGATCGTTTCCCGTGAACAACTGCTGCATCGACGCGTATCCGGTCATCAGAACGGCATTGTCGAACAGCGACACTTCGATCGCCTGACCGATGCCAGTGCGCTCGCGTGCGACAAGTGCGCCGAGAACGGCATTGCTGGCCATCATCGCCGTGCTGATATCCATGACCGGTGACAGCGCCCGCACGCCCTCGCGGTCCGCATAGCCGTTCATGGATACAAACCCGCTCTCGACCTGGGCGATCGGATCGAAGCCGAGCCGGTCGGAGAAAGGTCCCTCCCGGCCGTAGGCGGAGACGGAACAATAGATGATCGACGGCCTGATCTGGCGGCAGCTCTCGTAGCCGAGCCCGAACCGCTCCATGACTCCGGTCGAGAAATTCTCGACCACGACATCTGCCGTGCGGATCAGGTCGCATGCGACCTCGACGCCCTCTGGCGATTTCAGGTCGATCGCGACACTTCGCTTGTTGCGGTTGGTCCACAGGAACGGGGCGCCGTACTTCAACCGGCCATCAACAGGCGGATAGCGCCTGAGATCATCGCCCCGCACCGGCGCCTCGACCTTGATCACCTCCGCACCCATGTCGGCGAGGATCATGGTCGCGAACGGTCCTGCGATGAAATGCGAGAAATCCACGACCCTGATCCCGGCCAGCGCCTTGGGTGCACCGGGTGTTCGGGGCGTGTGCTCTGGAAACTCCGCTTCGATCCGATCCAGCATCTTTCCGTCCTCTATACTTCTCTTGGTTTCCGGACGATCCGATCAGAGATCGAGCACCAGCGTGCCAGACTTCGATCCCGAACAGCAGATCATGATGGTCTTGTTCGCCGCCTTCTCTTCCGGGCTCAGGAACAGGTCGCGATGATCGGGGATTCCCTCGATTACCCGGGTTTCGCAGGTCCCGCAAACCCCTTCCGAGCAGGAGTAATTCGCCATGATGCCGGCATCGAGCACAGCATCGAGAATGGTCTTGCCCGGCTCAACCGAGATCGTGCATTTGCTGCGCGCCAGCTTGATCTCAAACCCGCCGTCCACCGCGGCCGCTTGCTTGGCCTGAAAATACTCGACGTGGACATGACTAGCCGGACGACCGGCGGTAGCTTTCTCGAAGGCATCGAGCATCGGCAGCGGACCACAGCAATAGAGATGCGCATGCGTCGGCGTGCCTACGACGACGCCTGCAAGATCGAGCGGCCGTCCGCCATGTTCATCATCAAAATGTAAATTGAGCTGCGCGTCCGGTCTGATGGCGTCGAGTTCGTCGAGAAATGCTGCCGCCCGCCGCGTCCTCGCCGCATAGGACAGCTTCCACGGACGACCGAGCGTTTCCAGGCGCCGGATCATCGACATCAGCGGCGTGATACCGATGCCGCCCGCAATCAGCAGGGAATATTCGGCATCCTCGCGCAGCGCAAAATTGTTTCGCGGCGCGGAGGCCTTGACGATATCGCCCGCCTTGAAGGTATCGTGGACGAAGCTCGATCCGCCGCGGCTCGATGCGTCCTTGTTGACTGCAATGACGTATCGATGCCTTTCGCTCTGGTCGTTGATGAGCGAATAGCTGCGGATCATGCCGTTCCTCAGATGCAGGTCGATATGGCTGCCGGCGCTGAAGGGCGGCAGGTCGCCGCCCGCCGGAAGCACCAGCTCATAGGAGTTGATGCCCTCGGCTTCATAGCTGATGCGCTTGACGCGCAGTTCCTGCAGACCGTCCGCCATGTCGGAGCGCTTAGAGCTCGTAGCCGAAGTCCGCGCCGAGCTTGGCCCGCATGAAAGGCGCTCCGGAATCGATCCACGAGTCCTCCGGCGGCAGCCGCAAGGACACCGCGCGAACCATGAACACATCGGGATCGGTAACGCCCGTTGGCCTGGTGCCGTGATCGCGATAGGCGCCGAGTGCCTCGAGAATGAAACGCCTGGTCATGGCGATACCGGTGTCGCTCGAACACAGATTCTCTCTGGTGCGGTCGGCAATCGGCGATACGCCACTCTGGCAGGCTCCGTCCTGGACCCACAATCCGGGGAGACCGGAGAACCATGTCGTTCGCTGTGACTCGTAGTCGAATTGATATCCGTTCTGTGGATTGTACTTCGTCCAATAGTCGGCGTAGGGCACCGTCACCGGCTGCTTGACCAGCGCGTTGCGGCTGGCATGGCCACTCTCTCGGCCCTTGTGCCCTTCCGAGAAGACCTCGCGGGTCTTGGCGAGCAGCGGCTGCGAAGGATGATAGGAGAACATGATGCAGAGCGTGTTCTCGTCGTCGATTGGCACCCAGGCATGGCCGCTGAGATCTGGAAACGGCGACAGCGGCGGAACGAGCGTGTAGAACGGCAGCATGAACTGATTGACACGCCAGTAGAGCGTGTTGGCATCGTAGTGGCGGCGCGCCGCGATGCTCATGCCGAAATCCTGCTTGACGCATTCGAAGGTCGGACGAAGGTCGCGCTTCTGGATCCAGGCGCTGGTCGTGCCCTGCGCATCGAGCCGGCCGTGCAGCAGCGGCGCGTGCGCGGAATCGATCTCGCCTTCGACGGCCTGCAGCCAGTTGCACTCCTGAACGCGAAGCGAGATGTGAACTTGCGCCTCGGGGACGAGATTCCACTCGACATTCGGGAGCGGCGGTGGCGCCGCCTGCTCTGGCCCCATATAGGCCCAGATCATCCCGTTGCGCTCGCGGCAAGCATAGGCCTTGATCCGCACCCGCTCCTTGAGGCGGCTGCGGATTGGCTCGGCCGGCATATCCGTTGCCGCGCCCGTCGCGTCGAATTTCCAGCCGTGATAGACGCAGCGCAGGCCGCAATCTTCATTGCGCGCGAAGACCATTGGAGCACGCCGGTGCGGACAGGCGTGATCGACTAGGCCAACGCGACCCTCCGTGTCCCGGAAGGCTACGAGGTCCTCGCCGAGCAGCCGGATGCGCTTTGGCTGGCCATCGCGCGCCAGGTCGGCGGATGGCAGGAACGGAATCCAGTAGAGGCGAAACAACTCCCCCAGCGGCGTGCCCTTGCCGACCCTCACCAATCGTTCGTTGTCCTCGTGCGAGAGCATGATTTTCTCCTCGATCGCTCGTTAGATTTCAGGCCTTCTGGCCGCCAGCAATGCCGCGATCCGGTCCGACAGTCCGAGATCGCGTGCGGTCCATAGCGGGTCGGATGAAGCAAGCGGCCGCCGCGGAATCGGAGGCTGCTTTCCGGCTTCGGCCAGGGCGACAATCATTTCGATCCGCCGCCGCTCCAGATTCTTCAGCACGTCCTCGACGACGAATCCTTCCGCGGTGCAACCGGGAAGCTCCGGATAAGCGAGACGCACGAGCCATTCTCCGGGCTCCGTCTCGACGGCTTCCGCCTCAAGCAGATAGGGAATCGACAGCAGAGCGCGCAGATCCAACGCAGGCCTCCCCTAGGGCGCCTCTTGTCTGGGACGCCATTTAATACGTATACGTATCATATTGAGCTCGCCCTGGCAACCGTCCAATGCCCCTCGGGCGCGCGCCAGTTTCGCCGGCGGTTGAGAGGCCGCGGCCAAGCTGCTAACCGCTTGTTGCACTCGAGCAGTTGGGAAACAGAGCGCCATGCCGGTCGAAAAGGACGACGCAGATTCAACGGCCGCCCTGGCGCGCCAATGGAGGCTGGAGAGCGGCATCGGCTTTCTGCTGCGGCTGCTCGAAGCCAAATATGACGGCCTTTATCAGAGTGTGACGCGGCAAACCGACATCACCCCCCGGCAGTTCGGCGTTCTGATGGCGCTGCTGCAACAGGGCCCGATGACGCCGTCGGCCCTTGCGGAACGCATCAGTTGCGATCGCAACACGCTGAGCGAAATGCTGAAGCGGATGACGGCGCGCCGGCTGATCTCGAAGAAGAGCCATCCCGGCGACCGGCGATCGATCCAGGTACAGATCACGGCCAAGGGCACCAGCGCTCTGATGGCCGTGGTTCCCGCCGCGGCAAGGCTACAGGACCTCATGCTCGCCCCCCTGAGCCATGATGATCGCGCGCATTTCTTGCGTTGCATGCTGCTGATCGCAAAGTCAGCACCGACTGACCCCAGCGCTTGAGCCGGCGGCACCGGCGGCGGGACGTCTCCCCTCACCCGACCAAGGCGGTTGATATTCCCCTGGCTATACGTTACGTATACGTACTAAAATATATTTCCGAGGCGCCGTAGAGCGCCATCTAGGGGAGGCGCTGATGCGCGCGCTGGTTCTGTTGTTGTCGTTTTTGTTCGCTGCTCCTGCTCTGGCTCAGGGCTATCCGGAGCGAGCCATCCGGATGATTGTGCCTTATCCGGCAGGCGGCTCCACCGACATTCTCGCGCGTGCAATCCTGCAACCCCTTACAGAACTTCTGGGGAAGCCGGTTATCATCGACAACAAATCGGGTGCCGGAGGGATCATCGGAACGACTGAAGCCGCCCGCGCGGCGCCGGACGGATACACGATCGTGTTCGGCAATCTGGGACCGAATGCATTGAACGCCAGCCTCTACAAGAAGCTTGCCTACGATCCGATCCGCGATTTCGTACCAATCTCGAAGGTCGTGGAAGTGTCGTTCCTGCTTGTGACGGCTCCGTCAACCGGGATCAGCAGCGTTACCGATCTCATCGAACGCGGAAAGAAGGATCCCAACGCCCTGACATATGCGTCGGTCGGACTCGGATCTGCCTCGCATGTCACAGCGGAGCTGTTTCGTCGTCAGGCCGGTATCGAAATGCGGCACATTCCGTATCGCGGCGGCGCACCGGCAACGAGCGACACGCTGGCGGGCCAGGTTTCGGTCTACTTCATCACGCCGCTCGAAGGTCTTGGTCAGGTCCAGGCTGGCACGCTCAAATCGCTGGGCATCAGCACGGCGTCGCGCTCGCCGCTGTTTCCCGACATGCCAACTATCAACGAGGCGCTTCCCGGATTTCAGGTCGTGGTCTGGTTCGGCATCCTCGCGCCGGCCGGCACGCCTCCGGAAATCGTGGCCAAGTTGAACGATGCCATCACCCGCGCGATAGCGACGCCGTCGGTGCAGGAATCCCTGAAGAAGCTCGGCGTCGAACCCAAGAGCTCGACGCCGGAAGCCTTTGCGGAAACCATCCGCACCGATCTCGACAAGTGGTCGAAGGTCGTCAAGGAAGCCAACATCACACTCGACTAGCGGACCTTCCCGCTATTCGGCCTTGACGTTGCGTTCCTCGATCACCTTGCGCCACGAAGGTATCTCAGCGGCGATCATCGCCTGCAGTTCCACGGGCGTGCTGGCCCTGGCTTCGACGCCATAGGCGAGAAAGCGGTCCCGTATTTGCGGCGTCGCCAGGACCGTGTTCAGCGCTGCGTTGAGCTTGTTGATGACATCAGCGGGCGTTCCCGCCGGGGCGAGAATGCCGAACCAGGTTTCGACCGCAAAACCCTTCAAGGCATTGCCGATCGGCGCCGCTCCCGGTGCAACCGGCGAAGGACCGGGCGACGACACGCCAAGCAGCTTCACCTTTCCGGCCTTGATATGCTCGTTGAGAGTATCTGACGTCGTCGTGAGCAGCATATCCACTTCGGCCGAGAAGATTGCGAGGGTCGTCGGTGCCTGGCCGCGGTAGGGAACGTGGACCATCTGCAGGCCCGCCTGATTGAGGAAGCGCTCGGTGCTGAGATGTCCAAGCGATCCCGGTCCGGCTGACGCATACAGCATCGGCTTGCTCTGTGCCTTGGCGTAGGCGATGAGCCCGGCGACGTCCTTCGCAGGAACATTTTCGCTCGCCACCAGCACCAGCGGCGCCGTGGAAACCAGTGAGACCGGTGCAAAGCTCTTCAGAGGATCGAAGTCGACGCCCTTTTGCAGCAACGGGGCGATCGAAATCGGGCCGTTGTTCGCAAACAGCAGCGTGTAGCCGTCGGGATCCGATCGGGCCGCTTCATTGGCACCGGTCGTACCCGCCGCGCCGCCGCGGTTGTCGATGATGATCGGCTGGCCGAGGATTTTCGCCACCGGCTCCTGCAGCGCACGCGCCATGATGTCCGTCGAACCGCCGGCGGGATACGGCACGATCAGCCGTATCGGCCGCGAGGGAAAATTATCCGCGGCGGCAGGCGCGGCGATAACCGCGGCCCCGAAAAGCAAAGCCAGAACTCGCAACACTTTCACGTCGATCCTCCCATATTCCTTCGTTTATTGTCCAAGGCTCGCAGCGAGCACCCAATTCATGATGCTGCCGCCACTTTTCCGAACGCGCCGGCAGCCGCGGCCTGTCCGACTTCCTTCGACGACCAGCCAAGCACGCGCGCCAGAATCTCGTCCCGGTGCTGACCAATGGCGGGGATGTCGTGGCCCATCCCGGTTCGGGCGCCCGACATGCGCCATGGTGCGTTGACACCCTTGAACTCGCCTGCAACGTCGGCGATGTCAGCGAAAACGCCACGCTCGGACAGATGCGGATCGTGCAGTGTCTCCGCCGGATCGCGGAAGCGCGCGCTGGGGATGCCGGCGCGATCGAGCGCGGCCAGGCACTCATCCACGGAGTGCCGTGCCGTCCATCTCTCGACCACATGCATCATGGTACTCCAGTTGGAGCCGCGCGCCGCCACCGAGGTAAATCGCGGGTCGGACGCAAGCTCCGGCAGCCCGGTCAGTTCGCGAAGCGCCGCGAAATTGCGCGCCGATACCGGCGCGATCAGGATGTCCCCGTCGCTTGCGCGCACCGGTCCATAGGTCGGCCGCGCCACCGGCGCCGAGAACTGCGCTTCTTGCAATTCGTACACCAGGAGGTTCAGCATGCAGTCCATCAGAACGACATCGACGTGCTGCCCTACTCCCGTGCGCGCCCGCTGCACCATTGCGGTTTGAATGGCCGAAAAGCCGAAGATGCCGCCGAGAATATCAGCAACGAACACCGCTCCGGCCGCCGGCCGGTCGCGATCACCAGCGTATCGCATCAGCGCGCGGTCGAAACCGCTCTCCGCATGGACGATCATCGCGTAGGCGGGGCGCTCGGACTGCGCGCCGGTCTGGCCGTAGCCGGAGATGGAGCAATAAATCAGGCGAGGATTGATCTTCCGCAGCGCTTCATAGCCGAGGCCGAGGCGCTCCATCACGCCGGGCCGGAAATTCTCGACCAGGATGTCCGTGCTCTCGACCATGCGATGCACGAGACTGATCGCCTCCGGTGATTTGAGATCGAGCGCGATGCTCTTCTTGCCGGCATTGAGCTGGCCGAAATAGGCGCTCTGGCCATCGCGAAGCGGCGCACGCAGGCGCATCTCTTCGCCTTCGGGAGGCTCGATCTTGATCACCTCGGCGCCGACATCGGCCAGCAGGCGCGCGCAATAGGGACCGGCCAGCATAATGGAGAAATCCAGTACGCGGATGCCGTCGAGCGGCGAATTCAATGGCTGGCCCTGCATCGTCTCTCCCTATCGCGGTAAACCGAGCGCGCGCTGGGCAATCAGGCTGCGCTGAATTTCGTTGGTGCCGATGCTGATCACCCACATCAGGGAATGACGCAGGTTTTGCTCGAACCGACCATTGTCGATCGCGCCGGGCATCTGCTCGGACAGCGTCGCGCTCATGCCGAACATGTCGAGCGCGGCTTCGCCGAAGCGTTCCATCAGCTCGCTGGAAAAGACCTTGCTGATCGCGCCATATTCCGGCGGCGTGATGCCGTCCGCCGCGAGCTCGGCGCAATGCATCATCAACTGGCGGCCTACCTCGATCTCGCAAGCGAACGTCGCCATCCGCTCCCGGACGATCGGATCTCCGCTCAATTCCGGCCGTGCCATCAGGTGCTGCCGAAGCTGCTCAAAGGCGTGCGCGACTTTCAGCACGATGCCGCCACCAACCAGGCCGCGTTCGAAAGCGAGCGCCCCGGTCAGGACTTTCCAGCCCTCGTTCACCCGGCCGACCAGGTTTTCCAGAGGCACGCGAACGTTGTCGTAGAAAATGTTGGCAAACGACCCATCGTACATCGTGGTCGCCGGCTGGATCATGATGCCCGGCGCGTTCATCGGCACGATGAACATGCTGATGCCGGCGTGGGGCGGCTTTGCATCCTTGTCGGTCCGTGCCGCCAGGAACATGTATTTGCCCCACCAGGTCGTGGTCCAGATCTTCTGTCCGTTGATCACCCAGTGGTCGCCGTCCCTAACCGCACTGGTCCGGAGTGCCGCAAGGTCCGACCCCGCCTGCGGCTCGCTGTAGCCCATGCCGTGCATGGCCTCGCCACGCAGGATCTCGGGCAGGTATTTTTTCTGTTGCTCCGGCGTGCCGAACATCATGAGGGCGTTGGATTGGATCGACGCCCCGATGCGCGGCGCTTCGCTCCGTTCCATGGTTTCGATGAAAGCGATTTGCTCCAGCGGCGTCCGCGCCTGACCGCCGAACTCCTGCGGCCAGCCGAGGCCGATCCACCCGGTGCCGCCGATGTCGCGGGAAAATTCGGCATCAAACTCGCGCTTGGCAAAGGGCCTGGCGTCGAGAGCCGCCTTCCTGTCTCCCGCCCAGTTCCGCGCAAGCCAGCGCCTCGCCTGTTCACGCAACTCGTTGCCGGCGGGGCCGAGATCGTGTTGCGGCAACCCCGCGCCGCCATTGTCGAACAGATGCGAGGCAAGACGTCGTTTGGCGTGGGCCGCACCACCAAGCGCAATAGTGTCCAGATGCACGCGCTTGAAATGCCGGGGTGCTTCATGCTCCTCGGCATAGCCGATGGCGCCGAATGTGTGCTGCGTCTCGAGCGAAACACGCCGCAGCGCCGAACCGGCGAATGCCATCGCGCAATCGGCGAAGTACGACCAGTCGCCGTCACCCTTGTCGAACAGCCTCGCCGTATGGTGCAGGACGAGCCTGATACCCTCGAGGTCGATGAAGCAATTGGCGAGCTTGTGCTGAATCGCCTGAAATCTTCCGATCGGTTGCCCGAATTGCTGCCGCTCCTTGGCATATTCCGTCGCCAGTTCGAATGCCCGGCGCGCGGCGCCATGGGCTCGCGCGAGCAGCGCGATTGCGGCGACCGATCGCAAGTCACCAAGGCCGACATTGCCGATGGGCATAAGCATTGCCGGCGCCGCGTCCAGTGTCAGCTCCCAGTTGCCCCAAGCGCCCATCGCACGCGTGGGCACACGCTTGACCCCGGGACCTCCGAGGTCGACCAGCGCAAGCTCTGTCTCACCCACGGGCACAAGCAGATGCGTGGCGCTTCCCGCCGCCTCGACGAAACGAAGCGATCCCATCGCTTTTTCATTGTCGAGTGCAATTGCGCCGATGCCAGGATCGGGATCGAAGGCACCGAAGGAAAACGCCACACTCGCCGTGCCCGCCGCAAGCGCCCGCCGTGTGTCGCTGCCGGCGGAGGATGCGTCTGGCAGGGCGATATTGGCCAGCACTGCGGACCACATCGGCGCGGGACAGGCCGCGCGGCCCAGCTCCTCCATCACTACGAGGATCGGGGAGAGGCTGCGGTCCTGCGGATCGGCGCCTAGGGCCGTCACGCCCTGCTGGACCAGCCTGTCCCAAATTCCGGCGATCGCTTCCGGGGACGCGCCATCCGTCGAGCCATCGGCGCGCCAATGCGTTTCGAGAAGCCCGCGCATGGAGTCGCGAAGCAGGCCGGTGACGTCATCGCTTTCAAGGCTCGCCGCACCCATGGCAGGGCTCACGCTTGACCGAATTTCGGCTTGCGCTTCTCCTTGAACGACATGGTTGCTTCCTTGTGGTCCGCGGTTTCGAACGTGACCTGTTCGAGCGCCATCGACGCTTCGAGCAGCATGTTCACGCGATCCTTGACGATCTGGTTGATCGACAGCTTGGTCCAGCGGATGGCCCATGTCGGACCGTTGGCAAGCTCGATGGCGATTTCCCGCGCCTTGCCCAGCACTTCGGCGCGGGGAACCACGTGATTGACCAGGCCAATTCGTTCAGCTTCCCTGCCCTTCAGCAAGGTGCCGCGGATCAAGAATTCCTTGGCCTTGTTGATGCCGATGAGCAGCGGCCAGATCACGGTGCCGCCGTCGCCGGCAACGAGGCCAACGCGCGAAACATGCGTGTCGCCGATACGCGCGTCCTCGGACATGACCGTGATATCGCTCAGCAGCGCATGCGTCGCGGCGAGCCCAATGGCGTCGCCATTGATCGCCGCGATGATTGGTTTGTCGAGCTCGAGCTGCCGGGTGACGGCGCGGCGGCTGATCATGGGATCATGCACCTCGCCCTCCTCGAGGACATCCCCGCCTGGGCGCTCCGACATCGCCTTGACGTCACCGCCGACACTAAAGAAATCGCCGGCGCCGGTCAGCACCACGACGCTGACGGCGTGGTCGTCGCCAAGATCGTCCCAGATCGTCCGCAGCTCGCGGATCAGTTTCTGATTGATCGCGTTGCGCGCTTGCGGCCGGTTCAAGGTCACGGTCGCCACTTTTTCCGACACCTCAACCTTGAGGTACTCATATTTCGCGTAGTTCGACACCTTATTCCTCCCGTTGTTATCGCGATTTGAGCGGCACTGCGTTCCGGGCCGCTAACGGCGCATGCCCGGCTGCACCTCGGCCAATGCGACATGCAGCGACATCGCGCCTGGATCCTGCTCCAGCATTCGCTGGACGGCTTCAAGATGCGTCCGCATCAAGCGGCGCGCTGATGCAGCGTTCCGACTGGCTATCGCCGAGAGCAGTTGACGCCGCCGCTCGGCCAGCCGGCTCATCGCAACACCACTCGACGCCACCTTGGCGTAAACAAAGCGCATGTGAATCTCGGTCACCGAATCCATGATCATCGCGATCACCTTGTTTCCGGTCGAAGCCGCCAGCAGCTTATAGAACTCACGGGAGCACTCGACCCGGTCGAGCAGCCTGCCCTCCTTCGTCGCAAGCTCCGTTCGCTCGATATTGGCTTCAAGCGCGTCGAGATCGGACTGCCGCGCATGGTCGCACGCAAGCCCCACCACGAGGTCGAGGACGTGAACACGCGCTTCCGACAGCTCGCGGACCGAAATCGTGCCGAGGCTCAGCATGTCCCGCATGACGTCGTTCATGCGGCTGGTGTCGCCTTCCTGGATGAAGGCCCCGCCTTTGACGCCCTTCAGCAATCTGAGCACGCCGGCCATTTCGAGGCTGCGCAGCGCTTCTCTCAGGACATTGCGGCTGACGCCGAGTTGCTGGGCGAGGTCACGCTCCGGCGGCAGTTTGTCACCGGGTTTCAGCATTCCGAGGGCGAGCTGTTCGCGGATGCGTTCGCAGATTTCCTCGAACGCCCGTCTTGTATGGATCGGCCGGAACCTCGGGGCCGGCGACGGACTTGCCGCCGCCCGCTGATCGGCGGCGCGCTTCGGCCTGCCGGACGGGGCGTTGCGTGAGCGCGCGGGCGCTCGGGGGCTTGACTTGGTGCTCATCGGGTGAATTATTAAATGGATCACCCATTCAACGGAAGCCCCTTTTTCGGCTTCGAGCAAAAAATTCTCAAGAGGGCCCATGAACTTTTCCGAGGAGCAGATCGCCTTCCGCGACACCGTCCGCAGGATGGCCGAGAAGCATGTGGCGCCGATCGCTGCGGAAATCGACGAGACCGATCGCTTTCCGACCGAACTCGTGAAGCTGTTCGGCGAAATGGGGCTGATGCAGCTTTGGGTGCCGGAAAGGTATGGCGGGCCGAACGGCAATCTCACTATGGCCTGCATCGCACGCGAGGAGATCTCGAAGTATTCGCCCGCCTGCGCCTCGATTGCAGCGCTCAACACCATGTTCATCATGCCGCTCCTGCATTTCGGTTCGGAGGAGCAGCGCCAGAAATACCTGCCGATCATCGCCGGGGGTGGCATCGTCACCGCGATCGCCATCTCCGAACCCCAGGCCGGCTCCGACGTCGCCGCGATCAACACCCGCGCGCGCAAGGACGGCGACTGCTACGTTCTAAGCGGCCGCAAGCAGTGGTGCAGCTATGGCGTCGTCGCCGACTACATCGTGGTGATGGCGCGGACGAGCGATGGCAATGGCGCCGACGGAATCAGCGCCTTCATCGTCGAGCCGAAGAAGATGTCTGGCGTTTCGTTCGGGCGCCATGAGCGCAAGATGGGTTTTCGCGGGGCGCCCAACACGCCGATTTTCTTCGACAATGTCAGGGTCCCCCGGGAAAACCTCGTCGGCGAAGAAGGCAAGGGATTCCGTGCCTCGATGCGTGCGCTCGACCTCAACCGCCCGACCATCGGCGCTCAATCCGTGGGCCTGGCGCAGGGCGCGCTCGACGCCTGCGTCGCCTATGCGAAGGAAAGGAAGCAGTTCAAGAAGCCTATCTCGGAGTTCCAAGGCGTCCAGTTCATGCTCGCCGACATGGCCATGCAGATCGAAGCGGCACGCGCGCTGGTGTACGAGTGTGCCCGCGCAGGCGATGCCGGCGACTGGAAGCGCCTCAACGTTCTTGCCAGCATGGCCAAATGCGTCGGAAGCGACATGGCAATGAAAGTGACGACCGACGCCGTGCAGATCTTCGGCGGTTACGGCTACACCATGGACTATCCGGTCGAGCGCATGATGCGCGACGCCAAGCTGACCCAGATATTTGAAGGGACCAATCAGATACAGCGCCTGGTAATCGCCCGCGAGTTGCTCCGCTAATGCACGCGGATCATCGCTGAGAACGCAAGAAGGCCCACAATTGGAGCGGCGAGGCTGCCAGCTTTTGCGTGTTGCCATGATCTCAAGCGCGGGGTGGCACTCCGCTTCAACCGGCTCGCCCAAACCGAACAATAAGTCTTTTAGATTCAATATATTGCGGCGAGGCTTGGCGCTCCCTAGGGGAATCGAACCCCTGTTTCAGCCTTGAGAGGGCCAAATAATGAGTCCTTCTCCGTTCGCCACCGTCCGCCGACGTTCAATAATTTCAATAGGTTGAATGCCCATAGTCCAGTATTGTTCGCCAATGTACATGGGTTTATATTCAACGGATATTCGACGTAAAATCGGCGAACGCTATGTCAAAGACACTCACCGAGGCTCAGATCACGACGGCTAAAGCGCGCTCTAGGCTCGAGCTTGGCGTACATTGGCGCCGCCTCGATGCGGAAGCGCATCTGGGCTATCGTAAAGGAAAACGGGGCGGCGTTTGGCTTGTTCGCTGGCGTAATCACCACGAAGGCGGTAACTACAAGCAGGCGCAAGTCGGCATCACAAACGACATCAATGACAAGCGCGCCGAAGGGATTCTGACCTTCGAACAGGCCGTGAGAACGGCTCGGGAGGCCGTAGCTCGAGCCAGAACAGAGGCCGCGTCGCAGGCGGCGGGCCCGGCTCCTACCGTGCGATCGGCCGTTGAATCCTACATCAAGGAACGCGACGCTCGAGAAAGACGCCGAACAGGTCGCGACGTCCGATCCGACGCCGGTACCAAGCTGCGGCGCTACGTTCTCGGTCAAGAAAAGCGCGGCAATCAGGAAGCTGCGGGAGCTGCTCCTCTCGCATCAGTGCAACTGCATGCCCTGAAAGAAGACGACTTGATAACGTGGCGTGAGGGTTTGCCGAAGGACTTAAAGGTCACGACCAAGCAGCGGTTCGTGAATGACCTCAAGGCCGCACTAAATGCCGCGTGGCCCCGGCTTTCCGCAGATCGGAAGAAACTAAATCCGACGTTCCTCGCCATTGTGAAGGCCGGCTTCAAAGCCGAGCGGGTCGATGATGATGATCATGTGTCGGTTGCTCGAGATAACCAGATTCTCACGGATGAAGAGGTTGGCGCCATCCTTCAAGCTGCGTGTGAAGTCGATCAGGAGCAAGGATTTGATGGCGATCTATACCGGATCGTCGTGTGTCTGGCCGCGACCGGCGCGCGGTATGCCCAGGTGAGGCGAATGCGCGTGGGTGACGTACAGGTTTCTGCACGACGTCTGATGGTGCCGGGCTCCTACAAGGGGCGCGGCGGCAATAGTGGCTCAGACCCGGTCCCAGTGGGCGACGATGTGATTGAGGTGCTCTTGCCCGCAATCGCTGGGCGGCCAAGCGATGCACCTCTTTTCGAGCGATGGATCCATGAACAGGAGCCGAGCGGTATCGCGTGGAAGAAGTCTGAACGCGGTCCGTGGAAAAGAGGCGAACTTGCACGTCCCTGGAAGGCCATTCGCCAGCGCGCCGGTATGCCGGAGGTGATTCCCTATGCTTTGCGGCACTCGAGCATCGTGCGCGGTCTCCGAAAGGGCTTGCCCATCCAACAGGTCGCCAAACTGCACAACACCTCAGTCAAAATGATCGAGCGGCACTACGCGAAATACATTGCGACCGCCTTGGAAGACCTCGCAAGAGCGGCAGTCGTGTCCCTGGTGCCGCGGAGCGATGGAAACGTGGTGCCGATAGGAAAACGCGCGTAAGGGATCATCCTGCAATTTTGATCGAATTCATTCATCTGATGGCGCCGGTAATCACGCGACAAGATCCGCACCAAACTTGCCGCCTGATCTTTCCAAGAGCGTTACCAGAAGCCGTCCCGATGATGCGGCGGCTCTTCACACGGGAGAGGTCCAAGGTTCGATCCCCTGTGCGTCCACCATCCGGCCTTTCTGTTCAAAGACTTAGCAATCGAATCCCTGGAGCTGTGCCCCAGCAAAGTTGGGGCACAATAGGGGCACCTTGTTCGGCACGGTTGACGAAAATCGCTCCGCCGTTGCCTGCCCCTCACTGCTTCAATTTGGCGATACGGTGCTCCCCGGCTCCGAACAACTCCGCCAATGACCCTCGTCGGCAATGGTACGGCAAACTCCCCAATCAACTCGACGGCCATTTGCAGCAAAAGAGTCGATCAACTCATCGACGATTTGAATCACGCGCGGTCGTAACCGCTCCATCTCCTTGGGCGAAAAATACTTCGCGAGCGCTCCGCGCAACCTCTGGTGCTGCGGAGGGTCGCGAAAAACCATCCAATTCTCCAGCACGCCCGTCACTATCTCGATCTTTTCTCGCATTTGTCCGGACATGTCGCCACAAAAGGCGTGAACTTCTCCACCGAAAAGCGCTGATCAAGCAGAATGTTGCTGACGAGGTCATGCCGGGTGACAACCCAGCCTCTGAGCGAATGACTCCAGCAGACGGGGGCATTCGCGCGGAGCCTCCGGTAGGCCGCGTGCTGGTCGGCGATGAAATCGGGATGCTTCGGATCAACCGTCGGTGACATTAGATGATCTCACTTGAGCCGCGCGTACGTAAGCAATACCGGTCCCAACGCGCCGCTCCGCAACAAGCCGCGCCGCCTGCAAGTCTGGGTGGTTGACTTCCACGATTGGCGTGGTGTCCTTCGACCTACTCATGCAACGTGCCCGAAAGCCGTTCTACAGCTTCCGCATAATCCTTCATGAAATCGGCGACGACCGACCGTGCCGACTGCTCCGTATTCATCAGGCCGACCGCCTGGCCTACGAAGTATGCCGCAAGATTCTTTGCGCCGTCGTGACCGCTCTCTGCGAGCTTATCGACCTTGGCCATAGGCGGCCGACTGAGTAGTCCCTGAAGCGGCATCGCCAGGGGCTCCGGCGCATCTTTGGCGCCCCAGGCATCCGACCAGGCCGACTGCAACTGTCGCGTCGGCTTGCCCGTGCGGCTCCGGGAACGGACGGTGTTGCGCGACGTCGCCTTCAGCATCTTCTGCTTGACCGTGGGCGTCGTCTCGGCCTCGACGGTCGTCAGCCAAACCGACCCACACCAGACGCCCGCTGCGCCCATCGCCATGCAGGCGGCCATCTGCCGGCCTGTTGCTATGCCACCCGCGGCTAAAACATCGATGTTTTCGTAAGGCTCGATGGCCTGCAAGACCTCGGGGACGAGTACCATCGTCGAAACCTCGCCGCAATGGCCACCCGCCTCGGTGCCGGCAGCGACAAGTATATCGACCCCCGCCTCGGCGTGCTTGATGGCGTGCTCTTTGGCTCCGGTCAGTGCGCCAACGAGGATGCCCTTCGACCGTGCCCGTTCCATGATCGACTTCGGTGGCACACCGAGGGCATTGACGAAGAGCTTGATCGGATGTTGGAACGCCACGTCGAGAAGCTTTGCGGCTCCCGCCTCCCGCATGCTGTCGGCCGTGCGCTTGTCGTACTCGCCGCTCCAAAGATCCGACGTATCGATGCCGTGCCGCTCGAGGAGGCTGTTCACGAATTTTCGATGTCCGTCCGGAATCCGCGACTGCAGC
Source organism: Bradyrhizobium sp. (assembly GCF_016219575.1). GTDB lineage: Bacteria > Pseudomonadota > Alphaproteobacteria > Rhizobiales > Xanthobacteraceae > Bradyrhizobium. The sequence continues at coordinate 107,535 of NZ_JACRMG010000028.1, forward strand.
TCAGCCTCTGCAAGGTCACCCTGCTTGTCCTCCATTTTGTTCGGAATCAGCAGGTCGATACCGTAGGGCCGGCCCTTGACACGCGAGTCGATCCAGTCCAGTTCGATTTTCAAGCTCTCTGGTGTGTGTCCGACAGCGCCGAGAACGCCGAAACCGCCTGCGTTCGTCACCTCTGCCACGACATCGCGGCAATGACTGAACGCAAATAACGGGAATTCGATACCCAACTTCTTGCACAACGCCGTTTTCATGGTTGCCGCCTCCTCTGTCTCTTGCGCCCACAGATCCAAGCTGTCCGCCCAGATTCGCGCGGGGGGCCGCGCAGGGCTTTCGGTGTCATGCTGGGCATCCTGTTAGACCTATATGCGATCGGAAGACGAGCCCAACGCTCCGCCCAGGCTGGCGTGCCGGTCATCCGAGCAGGAGTGGGAGCTTTCGAGGTCCCCTGACCGCACCTTCGGACCACGTGACAGCTTTGGAATCGGCGAGGTGAAACTCAGGAATCCTCTTCAAGAACTCCTCGACCGCAACGGTGAGTTCCATGCGCGCGAGGTTCGAACCGACGCAACGATGTATTCCGAGGCCGAAGGCCGCATGGCGGTTCGCCTTGCGGTCAATAATGACCTTATCGGCGTCCGGGAAAACCGCGGGATCTCGGTTGGCCGCCGGGAAGGAGAGCAGCACCATTTGCCCCTTCTCGTAAGGGCAGCCACCTACGACCGTGTCCTTGGCGACGAGCCTCGCCATGGTCACCGGAGAATAGGCCCGCAAGAATTCCTCAATGGCCGTCTGCATCAGCGCGGGCTCAGCAACTAGGCGGCGCCGATCAGCGGGCGTTTTGGCCAAATGCCATAGGCAAGCTCCGATCCCGCTCCATGTCGTATCGATACCGGCAATGAGCAGAAGGCGGAGGGTGCCGAGGATGTGGTTGTCCGTCAAAGGCGCACCATCAATCCGATCGGCGGCCAGATAACTGATGAGATCATCGGCCGGCGACCTGCGACGCTGCTCCACGTGATCCAGCAGGTAGGCGGTCATTTCCGACAGGGTACGCACCATCGTGGCATCGTCCAGGATGGCTTCCTCAACGAGCCCATGCACCCATCCACGGAACATTTCCCCATCGCTTGGCGGCAGGCCAAGCATCCCTGCAATCACACGCACCGGAATATGCTGGGCAAAATCCACCGCTGCGTCGCACGTCTCGTCGCCGATAAACCGATCGATGAGGTCATTGCAGATCATGCGCGTTGTCGGGATCAGCTTGTTGATGGCTTCGGGCGTGAACTGAGGCAGCAGGACCATACGTGCGGCGCGATGATGCGGCGGATCAGACGTGATCGGAGGCGCCGGCGATTTCACGGGGGGCGGCGTCTCGCGCACCTGAACCCGCCGTGAAGAGAAATGCTCGGTATCATACGCAATCTGACGGATATCTTCGTAACGCGTGGGAAAGTACACACCCTGGAACCGACTCGTATGAGCAACCGGACAGGATCGGCGCAGCTCGTCCCAGATTGGGAACGGGTCTTCAATCCATCGCGGGTCAAGGTGGTCGAAGTCTGTTGCCCAATCAGTGACGGGATGCCGATCTCTCATACTCGGACCTCCATTCCTAACGACGAGCCGCCACGTTTGGGCGGACGCCACTCTCATCCACAGAGTTCTTCCATCTCACGCCGATCGCGGCTGTTCGGCTCAGGCAACCCCGACCATACCGCGCCGCACAAACCGTCGACTCCTCGCCAACGAATTTCTAACGATTGTTAGGGATATCATCTAGCTCGTCTTGCCGGACGTCAAGAAGTTACGGGTTCCCCCTTCTGCAGAAATGCACGGGATATGCCAATATCCATCATTATCCCCATCCGCCATGTGACGCTTGTTGTCTGCCAACGTCTTTTGGATCGAGCCGCCGGCCTGCGGCAAGAACGCGGCTATTTGGCGTGCCGCCTGGACCCCTGCATGCTGGGGGCCGGGCTACGAACGGTTAGCCATCGGGCTTCGCCTTCGCGAGCGAAACCATTGCGGTGCCACCGCCGGCGCCTGGTGGATTCTCCACAATTACGGTAACGTCGAGAGCCTCGCTGAGCTTGGGTGCGACGGCACGAGCGAGCACATCGGTCGGCCCGCCCGCCGGGAACGGTATCAGCCACGTGATCGGCTTTGACGGATAAGCTTGCGCCGACACAAGCGACTAACGCCCAGAGATTCCAAGCCGCGCAGCGCTTCGCCGAAGGGCGTGTCGGCTTACGGCAAGAGCCTTTGCCATGTCCCGCTCGTTGGGCAGGCGGTCGCCCATTCCCAGGACGCCCGAGCGGGCCTCGTCGCGGATCTGATCCGAGATCACCTCGAACGTGTGGTGGGTTTTGATTGGTCGGATCGACATCTGGCCTGCTCAATTGATTAACGCACCGTCGACCGGCCGCAAAGTGGCTTATCGTGCGCTGCGGTATGCGTTGTCCATGCCGGGCGCGGCAACCTCAGGTTAGATTCCAGTTCTCTCCTTTGATTTCTCTCCTTTGATATCGTGAACAAGACAAACTGCCCGGCCAGGTCAGCAGGGTCGGAATGACAAGGCCGACGCCCCTGCCGCTCCGGTCGGCGCGAAACACAGGACGTGCTCTGGTCCATTATGGCGAAGGTAATGGCGGCCGAACCGCCGAGCACGACGCCATCCTGGTCCATGAGCTGCGCGGCCCGCAGTTCTGAGGCCGCCGCCCAACGCGCCGAACCAAAGGTTGCGGCCGTCTTTGCCTCGCGCGCCCGCCAGATCGACATTGCAAAGGCAACGATGCCACCCGATGGCTGTCAGTTCGTGATCCATGCGAAGGCGCTGCCCGGCAACCGCTATGACGGCCACGCGCTCGCAACCGTCATCCCCGAGATAGAGGCGCTGATCGGCAACACCATCGCGCGCATTCTCCTCGACAAGGGTTATCGGGCCACAACGCCCCGCCGGATTACAAGTTCAGGGTGTTTACGTCAGGCTAGAAGCGGCGGGTAACGCCACAGATCAAGCGCGAGATGCACAGCCGGCGTTCGTTCCGTCGTCGAGCCGGTGATCGGCCATCTCAAATCCGAACCCCGAATGGGCCGCAATTACCTTTGGTATCGCGACGGTAACGCCACCAATTCCGTCCTTGCTGCCGTCGGATAAAACTTCCGCCGCCTCATCAACCGGCTGAGCCTTCTGCTGTTCAAAATCCTAGCTCGGCCCAGCCTCGGACTGCGGCTCATGTCAGCCTGAAATCCCGGTTCTTCAGGGTCGACTAACGAGTTGAAGGCATTTGAAAACCGGCGCGCGCATGACCGAAATTTGACCCACGGGTAAATTAATGTATCCTCTCGTAAATTGCATGCCGCAACTCTGCGGCCTTAATTGCGGATGGGATGCGACCATGAACAAGCATTTCAGCGATACAGGTTCGGAGCCGTTTTTGTCAGAACAGCAGCGCATGGTTCGCAACACGGCGCGCCAACTTGGACGGGATGTCCTTGCCCCAACTGCAGCCGAGCGTGATAGCACCTCGGCGTGGCCGACCGAGGAGCTGAGAGTTCTCGGCGCCCAGGGTTTCATGGGCATGACCGTCTCCGAGGAATACGGCGGCTCGGCATCTGGCTTTCTCGCCTATTGTCTCGCCATCGAGGAACTTTCCGCCGCCGACGGCGGGGTCGGAACGATCGTCCACGTTCACAATCTCGGCGCAGCTCATGTCATTGCGAAAAACGGCACTGCCGAGCAAAAGCAGCGACTGCTTCCTGCGCTTGCCTCCGGCGACAAGATCGGCGCCTTCCTGATTACCGAGCCGCAGGCTGGTTCCGAAACATCGGCACTTCGAACCTCGGCGCGCCGCGACGGCGATGATTTCGTGATCAACGGGACCAAGCAGTTCATCTCCAACGGCAGCGAGGCCGGCGTGGCGATCATCGTCGCGCGCACCGATCCGGGTGCAGGCAAGCGCGGCTTCACCACCTTCCTGGTCGAGCCGCCTGCAAAAGGCTACATAGTCAGTCGCATTGAGGAAAAACTCGGGCAGCGGACCGCGCATACCGCCCAGATCCAGCTCGACGACCTCCGCGTTCCCAAGGAAAACATCCTCGGCACGCTCGATTGCGGCTACGGCATCATGATGTCAGGTCTTTCCGACGGCCGCATCGCCATCGCTGCGCAGGCGGTCGGAATCGCGCAGGCGGCTCTCGAAGCAGCCATACATTATGCGCGCGAACGTGAGGTCGCAGGCAAACCGATCATGGAGCTGCAGGGCGTCAGCTTCGCTCTCGCCGACATGGCGGCGCAGGTCGATATCGCCCGACAATACTATATTCATGCCGCGCGCCTGCTCGAGGCCGGCCTGCCCTGCATGAAGGAGGCTGCCATCGCGAAGCTGTTCGCCAGCGAAATGGCCGAGAAAGTGTGCTCCGAGGCGCTGCAGATTCATGGCGGATACGGTTATCTGCGGGATTTCCCGGTGGAGCGTTACTGCCGCGATGTCCGCGTCTGCAAGATCTACGAGGGCACCAGCAACATCCAGAAACTCATCATCGCCCGCAATCTTTGACTTGCGATGGGTATTCGCGTTGATAAAAGCTGACCGAATCAGCTCAATTGTGCCGGGATCAGCGCTGCTGTTCTCGCAATGAAATTCTAGGAGTGGTGGTGTCTGGCCGTGACCGTCAGCTTGCCGCGTGGAACGACACCGTTCAGACCCGCGACCAGCAATTCAATCTGAAGCGAACCGCCTTGCTGAAAGAGGCGGCGCGCGCATTCAGCTCGCAAGGATATCATGCGACGTCGCTCGACGATGTCGCCAAGACGCTTGGCGTGACCAAGCCCGCGCTCTATTATTACATCAAGAACAAGCAGGAAATCCTGTTCGAGTGCCATATGCTGTCGCAGGATCTCGGCGATCGCGCGTTCGAGCACGCGTACAAGACCGGCAGGAACGGCCGTGAAATTCTGCTTTCGTTTGCGAAGGAATTCATCGAGTCGCACAACAGCGAGATCGGCGATTGCGCCGTCCTCGTCGAATTCCAGGCGCTCGATCCCGCCAACCGCAAGATCGTCGCCGCGCGCCGTGACAAGGCGCAGCATCAGATGCAGGCGATTATCGAGAAGGGCATGGCCGACGGCAGCATACGGCAGGTCGATCCAAAATTGACCGTGTTTTTCTTCATGGGTGCGGTCAACTGGATGGCACGGTGGTTCGATAAGGACGGACCGAAAAGCGGCGCGGAGATCGCGAAGGTTTTTACAGACCTTCTCGACCACGCCGTTTCGCCCTAGCCTAAGAGCGTATCCCGCGGTTGCTGGATATTGCGTATATCCGTGGGATCGGCCCCCACCTTGAGCCGTTAAGGCAAAAGCGGACGAGAGCCGTCCCGCGAGCTATTGACTGCCGACTGAAGCGAACCTGCGCGCGGCCCGTTGCTGGCTTGCTGCGCGCGCCGCATCGTAATCATGCGTCATGCGGTCGATCACGCCCGCAGCCGGCTCGACACGCTCGACATCGCCAACGCCCTGCCCCGCGCTCCAGATATCCCGCCATGCCTTCAGCGTCTCGATCTCCTTCAGGAGATTGAAACCGTCATGCTTCGGCTCCGGCCTGAAGCCGCTGCGTTCGAGGCTTTTGCGGAGCATGTTGGCGGGAAGGCCAGTGACTTCGGCCGTCAGCTGAATGTCGTCGGCGTTGCTATCGATCAGCATTTGCCGGTAATCATCCGCCGCCATGCTCTCCGTCGCCGCGATAAAGGGCGTACCGACATAGGCGAAGTCGGCGCCGAGCTCTTCCGCAACATGGATCAGGCGGCCATTCGAGATCGCCCCGGCGAGAACAAGGGGTCCGGCGAAGAATTTACGAACGGCGGTGACGAATGCGAAGGGGTTGAGCCAACCGGTGTTGCCGCCGGAGCCGCCACACAACAAAATCAGACCATCAACGCCGGTTTCCGCCGCGCGTTGGGCGTGTTTGAGCGAGGCGACGTCGGAGAAAACCAAGCCGCCGTAGCTCTTTACGGCGGCAACAACACGACCCGGATGTCCGACGCTGGCAATCACCAGCGGCGACTTGTGTTTGACGACCAGATCGACGTCTTCCGCCAGCCTGGTGTTGGTTGGATGGACGATCAGGTTCGCTGCATAGGGAGCCGCGTCCGGCTGCAACTCGGCCGTGATCCTCGCGAGCCATTGATCCAGGATTGCCGTCGACCGCGCATTAAGGGTCGGAAAAGAGCCCGCGACGCCGGCCTGCGAACAAGCGATGACAAGGTCGGGACCCGATACGAGAAACATCGGCCCAACCAGAACGGGCAATTTGAGCTGGGTGCGGAGTTGCACAGCAAGATTGGGGTCGCCCAGCATTCGTTCACGCCGTGAATTGGTCGCATGAAAAGCGTCAAAAATCTATTTGACTTGCAAGTAAGTATTATGCCTGATTGGTCATAACGCAACGAAAATAACTACGCGCGCGCTTTGAACGACTGCGCGACTACGGAGGAGACATGAGCGCCGAAGCGGCGACCCATGCGGAGCCCAACGTGAGCGGTATGCGGCCGATGCTGACCGCAGACCGTCTGCGAATGTCGTTCGGCGGCGTTGTCGCCCTGAACGAAGTCTCGATCGAGATCAGGCCCGACGAGCTCATTGCGGTTATCGGCCCCAACGGCGCCGGCAAAACCTCGCTGATGAACTGTATGAGCGGCTTCTATCGACCGCAGCAGGGCCGCATCGTGTTCGATGGTGAGCAGATGGTCGGCCGAAGCGTCCATCAAATCGCGCGATCCGGATTGGCGCGGACGTTTCAGGGAACGCACATCTTTCCCGGCATGACCGTGATCGAGAACATCCTGATCGGGCGGCACATGCATATGCGCAGTTCGATTTTGCAGGCCTTCGTGCATTTTCACTGGGCCCAAAAGGAGGAAGCGCAGCACCGCGAGGTCGTCGAGGAAATCATTGAATTGCTGGAAATCGAATCGATCCGCCATCAGCCGGTCGGAACACTTGGATATGGCTTGCGCAAGCGTGTCGACCTCGGCCGCGCGCTCGCGCAGGAACCGAAAATTCTGCTGATGGACGAGCCGATGGCCGGGATGAACAACGAGGAAAAGGAAGACCTCGCCCGGTTCATCCTCGACGTACGCGAGGCGCGCGGCATCCCCGTCGTACTCGTCGAGCACGATATGGGTGTGGTCATGGACCTCGCGGACCGCATCTACGTACTAGATTTCGGGAAAATGATCGCGACCGGAACGCCCGCCCAGATTCAGCGGGACCCGCTGGTCATGAAAGCTTACCTGGGCGAAAAATGACCTCAGCCGCCACACCAATGAAAACATTGCCGCAGGCATTCGTCGACCGGGCCACGGCGGAGCCCGAGCGGCTAATCGCGCGTCACAAGTATCGGGGCATCTGGCGTGAGTTCCGTTACGGCGACGTGCTCGAGCGCGTCCGCAACCTGGCGGTTGGATTGCAATCGATGTCGTTTGCGCGCGGCGAGACGGTCGCCATCATCGGCGAAAACGAGCCCGAGAATTTTTGGATGGAGCTTGCCGTGCTCTCGCTCGGCGGCAAGGTCGTCTCGCTCTACCCCGACCTCACAGTCGGTGAAATCGAGTACCTCCTGAACGACAGTCAGGCGGTTTACTTCGTAGGCCAGGACCAGGAGCAGATTGACAAGGGGCTCGCAGTACTCGGCAGCGTCCCGACATTGCGCAGGCTGATCTACTGGGATGATACCGGCATGTGGTCTTACCGGCAGCCGAGCCTCATGAAGCTCGAGCACATGGAAGACGAGGGACGCAAGCGGAACGCCGCCGAGCCGGGGTTGTTCGATAGCCTTGTCGCATTGGGCCAGCCTGACGACATCGCCATCCTGTCCTACACATCCGGCACGACGGGGCGTCCCAAAGGCGTCATTATCACGCACCGTTATCTGATCGACAACGCGCATCGATTGGTGAACGGCACCGACCTGACGCCGGGCATGGATTACCTCACCTACATTGCGCCTGCCTGGGTCACCGAACAATTGTTCGGTGTTACGATCGGCGTCACCTTGCCGCTGGTGGTCAACTTTCCGGAGTCGCCGGAGCAGGTTCTGGCCAATCTCCGCGAACTCGCGGTCGAGGCGATGGTGTTCGCACCCCGGCAATGGGAGAGCCTGGCCTCGACGATCCAGGCAAAGATGCTCGACGCGGGGCCAATCCGCCGCCGCATTTACGAATGGGGCGTCAAGATCGGACGCAAGGTCAACGTCGCTCGGCTCGACGGCAAGCCGGTACCATTGGCAGCCCACTTGGCATTTCCGATCGCGGAGACTTTGGTTCTGAAGCCGTTGCGCGACAAGCTCGGCCTGACGCGCGTGAAGGTCGCGCTGAGCGGCGGATCAACCATGGCGCCCGATGTGTTCCGGCTGTTTCACGCCATCGGCGTACCCTTGCGCAATATTTACGGTTCGACCGAGATCGGCATCATGACGATTCACAAGGGCGAACGCTACGACCTCGAAACCGTCGGCCACTGGCTTGAAGCCCACCCCGCAACAGCGGCGCTGGAATGGAAGGTTTCACCGGACGGCGAACTGCTCGTACGCGGTGGATCTTTCTTTCAGGGCTATTTCGGCAAGCCCGACAAGACCACCGAACGAATAGATGGCGGATGGTACCGGACCGGCGACGCTGTTTCCGTCACTACCTCCGGCGAGTTGGTTTTCCTCGAGCGGATCGAGGATCTCGCCAAGCTGAGTTCCGGTCAAAGCTATCCACCGCAATTCATCGAAACGCGGCTGCGCTTCAGTCCGTTCATCAAGGACATCATGACGCTTGGCGACGCGTCGCGGGACTACATCGGAGCGTTGATCAATATCGACATGGGTGTGGTATCGCGGTGGGCGGAGGAACGCAGGCTGGCTTATTCGACATTCGCCGACCTCTCGCAAATGACAGCCGTAGCCGATTTGATCCGCGAAGAGATCGTCCGCATCAACAAATTTCTGCCCGATCATGCACAAGTCCGGCGATTTGCGAATTTTCCCAAGGAACTCGATCCGGACGAGGGCGAATTGACCCGCACGCGCAAGCTACGACGTGAATTTCTGGTGCAACGCTATGCAGAATTGATCGACGGCCTCTACGCCGGCAAAGATCGCGTGGCGCTCTCAATCCCCGTCACCTACCAGGATGGACGCCGCGGAACGATGGCGGCCAACGTGCTGATTCATTCCGTCGACGCGGCCCCTCTGGTCGCCACGGCGGTGCAGGCGCGGCGCAAAATGGCCGGGATGTCATGATGATCGACTTTCTGAATTACCTGATCAACGGTTCGCTGGTAGGGCTCCTTTACGCCCTTATCGCGATGGGCTTCATTGTCATCTACCGCGCGTCGAAGGTGTTCAACTTTGCGCAAGGCGAGCTCGTCGTGTTCGGCGGCTTCATCGTCTGGTGGATGGTGATCCAAACCGGACTGCCACTGTTCGTGGCGCTTCCGCTGGCGATGGCGGTATCGGCGATATTCGGGCTTATCATCGAGCGCATCTTTTTTTCGCGTCTCGTCGGCGAGTCCAGTTTCGCGATGGTGATGGTGACGATCGGCCTGCTGATTCTCATCAGGGGCCTCATCCTTTTGATATTCGGACCGCAGGTCCGGCCGTTTCCGATCATCTTCGCGTTGAAGCCGGTGATCATCGGCGACATCCTGATTCCGCGGTCACTGCTGATCGGCGCCGTGATCACGGTGATTGTCGGACTGGGCCTGTCGTGGTTCTTCAACAACACCCGCGCCGGACTCAAAATGACCGCGGTCGCCGAGGATCATCAGGTCGCGTTGTCGATGGGAATCTCGGTGAAACGCTCCATCGCTTTCGCCTGGGCGCTGGGCGCCGTATTGTCGACCCTCGGCGCGATCATCTACCTCAGCGGCAAGTCGCTGAATTTCCTGGCGTCGGACATCGGGCTTTCGGCGCTGCCGGTGGCCCTGCTCGCCGGATTCGAGTCGATCGCCGGAGTCTTGTTGGCCGGTCTGATCGTCGGCGCCGTGCAGGGACTTGTGACGGCCTATGTCGACCCGGTGGTCGGCGGAGCGGTTGGCTCGGTATTCCCGTTCGTGATCATGCTTGTCATCTTGTTTATCCGCCCGACCGGAATGTTCGGGTGGAGAACGATCGAGAGGGTTTGAGCGATGGATCCGGCCGGCATTTTCGCCACCAGTTTTGCGCGCGATGCGGCGTTGGTGCGGACGCGTCCGCAGCAGATTGCCCTAGCCTTGTTTCTGATTTTCCTGCTGGCGCTGCCGATCCTGTTCGGACCGCGGCTGCTCGCCATCTCGACGCTGATATTGATCTCGTCGGTGATCGTCCTCGGCCTTCAGGTCACCACCGGTTATGCCGGCCAGATCAATCTGGGACAGGCCGCCTTTATGGGCGTCGGCGCCTACACGACCGGTTTTCTGGCCACGAAACTGGGGTTTCCGTTCTGGTTGACCATCCCGCTCGGGGGGTGTTCCGCGGCTGTGTTCGGCTTCATCTTCGGATTGTCGGCGGTGCGCATCAAGGGGTTCTACCTGGCGCTGACGACGATCGCCGCCCAGGCGCTGTTTCATTTCTTCGTTCTGAACCTGCCATGGTTTGGCGGTTCGAACGGCCTGACGCTCGACCCTGCCAGCCTGTTCGGATTCGCGTTCGCGACGGATATCTCGATCTATTATCTCTGTCTCGCCGTCGCGGCGCTCATGACCTTTGGCGCTTACGGCATGGTGCGGGGCCGGTACGGACGCGCTTTCGTAGCCGTGCGCGACGACGACGTCGCAGCCGGCATTATGGGCATTGATGTCGTGGCCATCAAGGCGACCGCGTTCTTGGTCGGCGCATTCTATGCCGGCGTCGGCGGCGGATTGTGGGCTTATTTCGTTCGCTTTGTCGCGGTCGATCAGTTCACGCTGTTCAATTCGATATGGTTTATTGCCATGATAATCGTCGGCGGAATGGGGTCGATCACGGGCGCTCTCGTCGGCGTCGTCGTCATCAAATGCATTCAGGAGGCCTTCGTGTCGCTCGGGCCATCCGTCGTCTCGCAATTCCCCTCGATCGGCGGCGATGTCGTATTTTCCCTGATGAATGTGTTTCTCGGCAGCGTCATTGCAGCATTTCTGATCTTCGAGCCGCGCGGCCTGATGCATCGCTGGAATATCCTGAAGCGGTCGTATCGGACATGGCCGTTTCCATACTGAACGTAGCGAAGCCGCCGCAGGGCGGTGTCCATGAAACATAACAGAACCGGGAGGACGTAGAGATGAAGAGCAGACGTTTTAAATGGATCGCAGGCGCCGCGGCAGTGGCGGTCGTCACACTCGCGCTGCCCGCTTCGGCGCAGACGACCTACAATATTGCCTCGATCGCCGACTTTACCGGACCCTACGCCGACATCATGAAGGACCTTGTCGGCGCCCGTCGCGCCACTGTCGATTGGTGGAACGAAGAAGTCGGCAAGGGAATGGGCATCAAGATCGGGATCAAGGACTTTGACGGGCGCTACGACGCGGCGCAGACTGCGAGCCTTTGGCCCGGCATCAAGGCCGAACTCAATCCGGTGGCCGTACTCGGCGTCGGTGGACCTGACGTCGCCGCGCTGCAAGGTCGGCTTCCGGCGGACAAGGTGCCCATGTTGATGTCGACGGCCGGTTACGGGTTCGCTTGGAAAGGCGATCCCTGGATCTTCAACCCGCGGCCAACTTATGGCCATGAGGCTGCCGGGTTCTTCGAATGGTTCCGCAGCACCCGCGGCATCAAGGGGCCGCTGAAAGTCGGCATCATTTCCTCGGAAGCCTCGCCGGCTTATGTCGATATTGCCAAGGGCGCGGAGAAGTTCGCCAAGGACAACCCGGACAAGGCTGAAATCGTCGAGACCATTTTTACCGAAGTTCAGCCGACCGATCTGACCACCCAGGTTGGCCGCCTGATCCGCAAGGGCGTGCAAGTTATCGATATCCAGACCAACACGGCCGCGGTTGTGGCGACCAAGCGTGCGCTGCAGGCGCTCGGCAAGGCCGATATTCCGATCATGATGAGTTCGCATAACGGCCTGATTGCCTCAGGTAAGGCCGTTGGCGGCATGAAGGACCTGGAAGGCGACTATGAAGTCTACGGCATGGCCGTGCCGACTGAGCAAAAGACCAAAGCCCACGACTTCCACCAGATGGTCGTCGCAAAATACAAGTCGCAGGCGACATGGTCCGTCGCGAGCGTCATGGGCTACAATCAGACGCTGGTCGCACTCCGGGCGATCGAGGCGGCTGCGCGCAAGGTCGGCGCCGACAAAGTCACTGGCGAGGCGGTTCGCACCGCGCTGCTGACGACACCGATTTCGGCCGATCAGACTTTCAGCATTCTGCCAAACCTGACTTATACGAATGAGGCGCCATTCCCGGTCAAGGGCCTGACCGTCAACGTCGCGACCATCAAGGATGGTAAATATGTTATCGCCGCTGAAAACGTGCCGGTCCCCACGATTGCGAAGTGGTAACCCGGCTGAACCAGCCGGAGCGCGACAGCGCTCCGGCCGCGGAGTTGTCGATGCTTGAGCTCAGCAATGTCGAGGTTATCTACAGCGACGTCATCCTTGCGGTGAAGGGTATTACGCTCGTCGTGCCCAAGGGGTCTTGCGTCACGCTCTTGGGCGGCAACGGAGCTGGCAAGTCGACCACGCTCAAATCGATCTCGAACCTCCTCATGACCGAGGACGGCAAGGTGACGTCGGGGACGATTTCGTTCGAGGGCTCGCGGATCGACGGCGGTGATCCGGCAAAAATCGTCCGCAACGGGATCGTCCACGTCATGGAGGGCCGCCGCGTCCTCAGTCACCTGACCGTGGAGCAGAACCTGATTGCCGGCGGTCATATGGAGCCTTCAGCGCCGGCGATGCGGCGGCGGCTCGATGGCGTCTACGACCGGATCAAGCGCCTTGCCTTGCTGAAGTCGCGCACGACCGGCTATTTGTCCGGCGGCGAACAGCAGATGGTGGTGATCGGCCGCGCGCTGATGGCCAATCCGAAGCTCATGATGATCGACGAGCCGTCGTTGGGGCTGGCGCCGATGATGGTCGATGAGGTGTTCGGCGTTCTCCGCTCATTGAAGGAAGATGGCCTGACGCTGCTCATCGTCGAACAGAATACCCGCGTCGCGCTGGACCTCGCCGATTTCGGATACGTCATGGAAGACGGACGCATCGTACTGGAAGGTAACGCGGCCGACCTTCGCGCCAACGAGGACATCCGCGAATTCTATCTCGGCCTCAACCTCGAAGGCGTGCGCAAGAGCTATCGGAACATCAAGCACTATCGGCGCCGCAAGCGATGGCTCGGATAATTGAGGCGCAGAAAGCGTTTCAGCGGCCGATGAACGACGGCTTGCGCTTTTGCTCGAATGCGGCAAGTCCCTCTTTCATATCGTGGCTATGGGCGTGGACTTCGCTTGCGAGCAATTCGAGCCTGAGAGCAACCTCCTTTGGTTGTTCGAGACCGTCGGCGACCAGCGCCTTCATGCGGCGGAGCACCAGCGAGCTCTTGGACCCGAGCTTGGCGGCCAAGCGCTCGACCGCCGCCGTCAGTTCGGCGTCATCGACGACCTCGTTGACGAGACCGCAGGCAACCAGATCGTCGGCGGGCACGAAATCGCCAGTAAACAGCAGATATTTCGCACGGGTCGGACCGATTTTTCGAGGCAGCCGCACCGAACTGCCGCCGCCCGGCAGCAGACCGAAATTGGCATGCGCGTCACCAAGCTTCGCTGACCGCGCTGCGATAACCAGATCGCAGCACAGCACCAACTCCAGGCCGCCCGCTAGGGCCAACCCATTGACTGCGGCGATGACCGGCCGCGGACAGGTCTCCAGTCGTGCCATCATGTCGAGGACGGCGTCGAGGAACCGCGTCGCGGCGGGTGCATCGCCCTGCGTCGCGCTATTGACGTATTTCAAATCGGCTCCGGCGCAAAAGGCACGCCCGGTGCCCATCAGCACCACGGCCTTGATCGCCGGATCATCGGCATGCGTTAGAGCGGCGGTAATTCCCGCCACCATGTCGGGCGTAATCGCGTTGAGCGCCGTCGGCCGATTGAGCGTGATCCATACCGCATCGGCACGAACTTCGACCAGAACGCTTTGCTCCGGCTTGATCTTTTCAGACGTCGTCACTGTTCTCACCTCGACAACAAGTATTTGACTTTTGGGTCAATTAATAATTTAGTCAGTAAAATTATAGACCAACGAATAAAATCTGCAAGCTTAGGCTCTGCATATCCGGGGAAGAGACATCGTCATGTTGCAGCTCGAGGGTATTCGTATTGTCAGCCTGGCTGAGCAATATCCCGGGCCCTACGCGACGCTTCTGATGGCCGATCTTGGGGCCGACGTCATCCTCGTCGAGCGTCCGGGCATCGGAGATCCCGCGCGGCAGTTTCCGGCGTTCCACGCCGCGCTCAATCGCAACAAGCGCTCGGTGGCGCTCGATCTCAAGGCGGACGGCGACAAGCAGCGGTTCCGGGATCTCGTCGCTTCTGCCGACGTCCTGCTGGAAGGGTTTCGGCCCGGCACCATGCAGCGGCTGGGGCTGGGTTATGAGGCGATGGCCTCGATCAATCCCCGTTTGGTCTATGCGTCGATCTCCGGCTTCGGACAGACCGGCCCCTACCGCGACCGACCCGCCCATGATCTCTCCTACCAGGCTCTCGCCGGATTCCTGCACGCCCAGGCCGCAACGCGTTCGACGCAGCTTCCGAGCGATATCGCGGTTGGCGACCTTTCATCGGGGATGTTTGCGGCGCTCGGCGTGCTTGCGGCGCTGCTGGCGCGCGCGCGCATGGGAAAGGGGGCGTATATCGACGTGTCGATGACCGACGGGCTGGTATCGTGGATGTCGGTCATGGTTGGCCCGGCGATGAACGGCGAGCCGCTCGCCGACATCGCGGCAGAGCCCGCTTATGGTCTGTTCGAATGCCAGGACGGCAAGCTGCTGTCGCTGTCGATCGCGCATGAGGACTGGTTCTGGCGGCCGCTTTGCACGCTGATCGGCATGGAGGACGTAGCTGATCTGAAACGCGCGCAACGAACCCGACGGGAAGTCGAACTGGTTGCGCGCATCGGCAAGGCCATCGCCGCCGCGCCACGCGGCCAATGGGCCGACAAGCTTGACGCCGCGGGAATCCCCTGGGGTCCCGTCAGCGCAATTGACGAAGTCGCGGCCGACCCGCACTTCATCGAACGGGGGCTGTTCGGCGAGGTGGCCGACAGCGATGGCAGGCGTCGCCGCTATGTCGCGCAACCCTTGATTATTGACGGCCACCATCCGGGACCGACGCGGGGCGTGCCTGGCCTCGGCGAACACACGGAGGAAGTGCTGTCCGAACTGTCGCTAAGGGCACAGAATATAACCTGAGAATGGGAGCCGCCGCCATGGAAGACGTATACGTCGTGGGCGTGGGCATGACGCCGTTTGGCCGCATGCTCGACAAGGACATCAAGACGATGACGAAGGAGGCGGTCAACGCAGCGCTCGCGGATGCCGGCCTCGCGACCACGGCATTGGAAGCCGCCTACTTCGCCAACGCGTCGCAAGGACACATGGAAAAGCAGCACATGGTGCGCGGTCAGATCGCGTTGCGGTCGATGGGGATCGGGCAGATCCCGGTCGTCAACATCGAGAACGCGTGCGCGAGCGGCAGCTCGGCGCTGAACCTGGCCGTCACCTTCCTGAAAGCAGGCGACGGAGACGTCGCGCTTGCGGTTGGTGCCGAGAAGATGTTCTCGAGGGATCGCGAGCTTATGTTCGGGTCATTCGACAGCGCCTGGGACATCAGCCGCAAGGACGAAATCGGCGAGCGGCTCATGAAGCTTGGCGAAGGCATCGATCCGCCGCCCGGCACAACGTCCGACAAGCCCTACAGCGTATTCATGGATGTTTATGCGGCGTTCTCCCGCTTTCACATGGCGCGTTTCGGAACGACGCAGCGCCAGATCGCCGCAGTCGCGGCGAAGAATCACCGACACTCCGTTGAAAATCCGCTGTCACAGTTTCGTACGCCCTATTCCATTGACGAGGTGCTGAGCGCGCCGCCGATCACTTATCCGTTGACGCTGCCGATGTGTTCGCCGGTATCGGACGGCGCCGCGGCGGTTGTGGTGACAACTGCAGCGGGACTGAAGCGCTATGGCATCGATCGGTCGCGCGCGATCCGGGTGCTGGCATCCGTGGTCCAGACCGGCAGCGACCGTGACCCTTCGGACGTCGAAAACCATTGCACCGCACGCGCCGCCAGGCGCGCTTACGAAAAGGCGGGCGTCGGTCCGGGCGATATCTCAGTTGCCGAAGTGCATGATGCCACCGCCATGGGCGAGATCATCCAGATCGAAAATCTCGGCCTGTGCGCCTTTGGCGACGGCGGCGCCATCAGCGAACGCGGCGAAACCGCCATCGGCGGGCGCGTCCCGGTCAATCCGTCGGGAGGGCTGGAGTCGAAGGGGCATCCGGTCGGCGCCACCGGCCTCGCGCAGGTCCACGAACTTGTCGCGCAACTGCGTCATGAGGCCGGGGCCCGCCAGGTCGACGGCGCGCGGATCGCGATCGCCGAAAATGGCGGCGGACTGCACGGTATCGAAGAAGCGGTGGCGTGCGTGACCATCCTGAGCAAATAGAAGACAACGAGGATATTTCATGGAGCTTCATGGCAAGATTGCCGTAGTGACGGGTGCCGCTTCTGGACTGGGGCTTGCGACCTGCAAGGTGCTCGCCGCGGCCGGCGTGCGTATCGCCGGTTTCGATCGCGACGAGAAAAAATTGCAGGCACTAAAGTCGAACCTCGGCGATGCGTGCCTGGCGCGCGTCGTCGATGTCGCCGAAGAGAGCAGCGTGAAAGACGGGATCGCGGCGGTCGTCGCCGCGTTCGGCGGCGTTCATGTCGCAGTGAATTGCGCGGGGGTCGCCGATGCCGCCAAGACCGTATCAAAAGGCGAGCCGTTCCCGATCGCGACGTGGAACAAGGTGATCGCGATCAACCTGACCGGTACCTTCAATGTCATCAGATTCGCTGCGCTCGCGATGACCAGGAACACCCCTGACGCCGAGGGTGGCGAGCGCGGCGTCATCGTCAACACGGCATCGGGCGCTGCATCCCAAGGGCAGGTCGGTCAAGCGGCCTACAGCGCCAGCAAGGCGGGCGTAATCGGCCTGACGCTTCCAGTTGCCCGCGACTTGGCGCCACACGGTATCCGCATAGTCTCGATCGCGCCGGGGCTGTTCGATACCGCAATGGTCGCAGGCATTCCGGACAATGTCTCTCAGTCGATCGTCGATCGCATGATCCTGTATCCGAACCGGATGGGACAACCGCGGGAATTTGCCCGGCTGGTGCAACATATCGTCGAGAACTCGTACCTGAACGCGACCACGCTCGATCTGGATGCAGGCGCCCGCATGCAGTCGCGTTGACCACGTTTCCTCTGGCAATCGGCATCCGATATGCTACCTGATCGACTGCGATGGCATCTCAAAATTCCGGTGATGGCAGCGCCGATGTTTCTCGGGACCGGATCTGGTCGTTGAGACCTGTCAAGCTGGCGTGATCGGCACCTTTCCGGTGCTCAACCAGCGCACGACGGACGGTTTCGAAGCGTGGCTGGCCGACATACGCGGCCGGCTCGCCGGGCAACATTGCGCGCCCTTTGGTGCGCAATTCGTCGTTCACTCCACCAATCCTCGGCACGCGGCAGACTTCGCCGCGGCCATCCGTCATGAAATTCCCATCGTCATCACGACCCTCGGAATTACGCGAGAACTGACCGACGCCATACATACCTATGGCGGGCTGGTGTTCCACGACGCGACCACGATGAAGCATGCCAAGAAGGCGCTCGACGCCAACGCCGACGGGATCATTGCCGTCTGTGCCGGTGCGGGTGGCCGGCGCCAGCTTTCTCGCCCAGACGCTGAACCGCCCGTACGACAACCCGAAGGACCACAGCAGCTTCAACGTCGCGCGCGAGATCAGCCCGAAACTGTGGAAGGATATCTGGACCGCGGGACAGGGAGTCGGCGGCGTCAACGACATCATTCCGGTCGCAGAACTCTGCGCGCGGCTACAGCGGGAATGGCGCGATGGTATTCGGCGCCTCTCTGCCGCGGTCGGATGAGGCAGCCCGTCGTGGCGGGTTACCTTTACCGCTACGTCTGCCGTGCGCTGATTTAACAGCAGCCCGATCGAGGTCGCCCCCGCAGTCCTCGGAAGTTTATCGACCAACACAACGTGCTTCGGCCGTTTGTAGCGAGCGATTTGTCCGTTCACGAAGTCGATGATTTCGCCGGCCGGATTCGCGCGGTCATCGCCATCGACGACCGCGATGCTGCGCCAAAACAGCGGCCGGCCCGCGGATTTCGGACGGTCGCGGTACGGCGAAAGCATCGCCAAGCCCGAGGCTTCGGATTGACCGAACGTCGCCCAGAAAGTTGCATTCGGATACTCGGTCTCGAAACGCTCTATGGTTGCGGGGGTATCCAGTCCTGTAAGAGCACGCAGCGATCCAAGCAGTTCGCGATCCGGTCCTGACTCGGAGATGCGGTGGGTTTCCATCAAGTAGCCGCGTTCCCCCCAAGAAACGCCTCGACGACACTCGGATCATTCAAGAGATCTGCGCCTGCGCCGCGCAGAGTGATCTGCCCCAGAGACAGCACGCAGGCGCGGTCTGCGATACGCAGCGCTGCTTTGGCATTTTGCTCAACCAGAAGTATCCCAAGTCCCAATTCGTGTCGCATGCGCAAGATCAGGCGGAATATTTCAGCAACGACCTGAGGTGCGAGCCCCATCGATGGCTCATCAAGCATCAGCACCCTTGGTTTAGCCGCCAGGGCCCTGCCAATGGCCAACATCTGCTGCTCGCCGCCGGACATAGTGCCCGCCGCCTGCGTCCGCCGCTCTACGAGGCGCGGAAACAGCTCGTAAATCCGGTCGATCCGATCGGCGACTTCAGCATGCGGCTGGCCATAGCCGCCGAGAGACAGGTTTTCTTCCACCGTCATCTCGGCAAAAACGCGTCGTCCTTCCGGCACATGACGTAGGCCAGCGCGCGCGATCATTGCTGGAGCGGTTCCAGCAATCGGTCGTCCGTCAAACACGATGGCGCCGGAGCGGATCGGGTTGAAGCCTGAAATCGTATTGAGAAGCGTCGATTTCCCGGCGCCGTTGGCGCCGACGATGGAGAAGATTTCACCTTTTCGAATGGCGATGGAAATGCCGTGAAGCACTTCGACCGGGCCGTAGCCAGCCTTCAAATCGGCAATAGAGAGAAGCTCGGTCATTTCAGGCCACCGCCTCATCCGCGCCGAGGTAGGCAGCAATCACGTCCTTGTTCGATGCGATGTCTTTCGGCGTACCCTCTGCAAGCTTGCGACCGAAATTCACCACAACGATATGCGAGGAAATCGACATCACCATGCCCATGTCGTGTTCGACAAGCAGGACGGCGCGGCCATCTGCGGCGATCTCAGAAAGCAGACGCGACAGGTCCGCCGTTTCGCTTGGATTGAGGCCCGCGGCGGGCTCGTCCAGCAACAGCAGCTTGGGATCTTGCGCCAATGAGCGGGCGATTTCGACGCGGCGCTGAAGCCCATAGGGCAGATCCGTCGCCAGACGCTGCCACCACTGCTCGGCGACGCCCGCACGCGTAAGACACTGCGCGGCGCGAGCAGCCATTTCGTCATTTTCTTTCATGACCACCCAGGGTCGGAACACGGAACTCAACAGGCCATGCTGGCCGAACCGGTAAGCGCCCGCCATTACGTTGGTCAGAACACTCATGCCATGCGCTATCTGCGGGGTCTGATACGTTCGCGCGATGCCGGCCGTGCCGCGCTGATGCGTCGGCCGAGCGGTGATGTCCTCTCCTTCGAGGCTGATTGTGCCACCGTCGCAGGCGAGAACACCCGTAACGAGATTGATCAGCGTGGTCTTGCCTGCGCCATTCGGACCTATCAGCGCCGTGACTTCCCCGGCGACCAGGTCGAACGACACGTCAGACACGGCCGCAATGCCGCCGAATCGCTTCGACAGGCCCTTGATCGAAGCCAGAGGCGTGCTGCTCATGCGACGCTTCTCTTGCGGGTGACAAGGCGGAACAACGTTTCTCCAAGACCCCGGGGAGCGAACATCATGATGCCTACCATGACAAGACCATAGATTAGGTGTTTGGCGTGATCGAAGCCTTCGAGTAGGTTGGGCAGGACTATGATGGCGAAGGCGCCGAAGATCGCGCCCCAGACGGTCGAAAGCGACCCGAGGATGACCATCATCAAAAGCTCGATGGAGAGCCCGACACCGAAGGCGCTGGCGTTGAATGAGCGTAGATAAAGCGCCAGAAGAGCGCCAGACAGGCCGGACAAAGCGGCGGCGATGGCGAAGACCATAGACTTGGCCCGAACCGTATCGACGCCCATGCAAGCGGCAACGAGTTCGGATGTTCTTAGCACCATCAGGCCGCGCCCGAACCGCCCGTCTACGAGTGATACGGCGACGGCGATCGCCGACAGCAACGAGATGCCCGCCAGAATGTAGAGTATACGCTCGTGGCTGAAACCCGCGATCGCCAGACTCGGCAGATCGACGATACCGGGGTCGAGGCCACCGGTAACGCTGCGCCATTGCGCCGCCACGACGAAAAACACGGCGCCGAGCGCCAATGTGCCCAGCGCGAGATTGTGGCCCGACAGGCGCAGGATCGGTCGGGCGATCAAGAAGCCGAGCAGCCCCGGCAATAGCACCGCAGCCACCAGCGCCACGGGCGCTGGCAGCGCCAGCTTCTGCAGGGCAAAGGCCGCCGCATAAGCGCCAATGCCCATGAAGGCGCCTTGGCCGAGCGAGACCTGCCCTGCGTAGCCCAGCAGCAACGTAAGGCCAATGGCCGCGATAGCGTGGATCATCGACAGGATCAGAATCGAGCGATGGAACTGGCTGGTCAGCGCTAGTTCTGCGAGCGTAAGAACCACAGCAAGGCCTGCGAGGATAACCGCGTCATGCCGGAGGTTGGAATTCGATGTCGAAGTGGTCATGGCTCAGACCCGTGTAACGATGGCGCGACCGACGAGGCCCTGCGGCCTAAGGATTAGAACGAGAATGAGAAGGATAAAACCGACGGCATCCTTGAAGCCGGAGGCGACGTATCCGGCGGACAGGCTCTCAACAACGCCGATCAACAGTCCACCGACAATAGCTCCGATGGGGTTGCCCAGCCCGCCGGCGACAGCCGCCGCGAAGCCCTTGAGACCAAGGAAGATGCCGTTTTCGTAGAACGCTGCGGATATCGGGGCGAGCATCGCGCCGGCCAAACCACCGAGCGCACCCGCCAAGGTCATGGCGATGGCGGCGGCGCGCTTCGGCTCGATGCCGCAAAGGGCGGCGGCCCTCGGTTCTTGACTCGCGGCGCGCATTGCCTTGCCGAACATGGTTTTCGAGAACATGTACCACAAAACGGTGCTGGTCAGCGCCAGGACGAAGATGATCCAGAGGCCTTGGCTCGGAATGTAGACGTTGCCTATCAACACCAGCGGCAAAAGCCCGAATTCCGGCACGAACGTGATTTCACGCCCGAAGGCGAGCGCGGCTGCCCCGCGCAAGGCGAGCGCCACGCCGATGGTCAGCATCACCAGCGTCAACGGATCGGAACTGCGCGCCATCGCCATATCGAGAATGCAGCGCTGCATCAGCCAGCCGGTAAGCGCCGCACCCGCTACAGCGAGCAGGAGCGCCAGCGACATCGGCAGTTTGGCGGCCTGCGCCGCGCAGGCAAGAAGAACGCCGCCGAGCATCAGGAATTCGCCGTTGGCGAAATTGATCAGTTTGGTAGCATTGTACACAATGGTGAAACCAAGTGCCGCCATGCCGTAAATGCAGCCGACGACGAGGCCCGTGATCAGGATTTGCAGCAGGGTATCCATTTTACCTCCAGGCTTTGCTTCGGTCGCTGACGGACGGATTGCAAGACCGCCCGCCCTGCAGGTCACTTCACGGTGACGAACTTGCCGCCTTGAACCTGCAGCATCACCATCGACTGCGACTCCCGGTCGAGGCCGTTGTGGTTGGCGTCAGTGAAGCGAAACATCCCGTTGGCGCCGGGGAAGGAAATGCCACTGCGCATGGCTTCCGCCAGCTTCTCGCGATCCGGGGACCCGCCAGCCTTTTTCAGCGCTTCCTCGATGAGCAGCATCGCGTCCGAGGGATGCCCGATGAAGGTCGTGGCGTCGGCTTTGAACTTCTCCTTGTAATCGGCCGCGAGTTTGGTCACCACTGGGCGCATCGGATCGTTTGCGGCAAGGCTCTCGGGCGCGAGCAGACGCATGGACGATACGTAAGACTTCTCCGCTGCCGCGCCGGCCTGCTCGATCAGCTGCGGCGAGGCAGCACCATAGCTGTTGTAGATCGGCTTGTTGTAGCCAATGGCCGCCGCGTTCTTGAGTATGATGGTCGGACCGGGGTTGACGCTCCAGATCAGCATCGCATCGGCGCCACTCGACCGAATCTTGAGGATCTGCGGCGTCATGTCGGTATCGCGTGGGCCGAACTCTTCCGCTGCGTTGACCTTCAGTCCGAGTTGGCTGGCTACCTCTTTGACGACTGCGGCACCGGCCTGCCCAAAACCATCGGCGGAGGACAGGATGCCGACGGAGGTGGCGCCCTTGACCTTCATGAAAGAAATCAGGTGCTCGGCAACGATGCGGTCGGTCGGTGGAGTCTTGAAGACGTAAGGGGTTGGGGGCACAACAACCGCTTCCGCGCCTGCGAAGCTGACGAGCGGCACCTTGTTTTCGTTTGCGACCGCGCGGATCGCCAGGCTTTCGCCGGTCGTCGAGGGGCCGACCACAACATGCACCTTGTCTGAATCTATTAGGCGGCGGAACTGCTGGGCCGCGATTGTGCCGTTGCCTTCGGTGTCGTAGAGGAACGGCCTGATCTTGTTACCGGCCATGCCGCCGCGCGCATTGATCTGTTCGACGAGCATCTCGAAGGCGTTCTTCTGTGATGCGCCGATGAAGGCCGTTGGCCCCGAGGCTGCGATCAACGCACCAATGCGGATTTCCTTATCCTGGGCCTGCGCTGCTCCCAATAAAGCGACGGCCATAGTCAGGCCCAGACCGGCGGAAAGCAGGTTTCTGCATGTTGTCATGATGGGTTTCCTCCCTTAGAGTTTCTCGATACTGGTCTTCAGTTGCGTTCGCTGGCCGCATGGAGGCCCGCGATGTAACCAAAGGTCATGCCCGGTCCGAGCGTGATGCCGCCGCCGGAATAATTCCCGCCAAGCACGCTCGCCATGTCATTGCCGACGGCATAAAGCCCCTTGAGCGGCGTATTGTCAGGGCCGATCACACGCGCGTGTTCGTCGGTTTTGAGGCCTGCGAAAGTGCCGATATCGCCGGGGACGACCCGCACAGCGTAGAATGGACCGGTCGCGATCGGCGCGAGGCACGGGTTCGGCTTGACCTCTGGATCGCCGTGAAAACGGTTGTAGGCGGTCGAGCCTTTGCCGAAGGCAGTATCCGTGCCAGTCGGAACGTCCGCGTTCCAGCGGGCGACCGTTTCCTCGAAAGCGTTTCGTTCAATGCCCGCCACTGATGCAAGCTCGGCAAGAGTGTTGCCGCGCATCAGGTAGCCGGAGCGGATCGAAGGTTGAAGAGGTAGCGGCGCCGGTTTCACATGGCCAAGACCGTATTTGCGGATGGTGCGGTGATCGGCGATCAGGAATGCCTCCGCCGGTTGGTCCGAAGGGCACGCACATTCCATGCCCTGCACGAAATCATGATAGCTGTTGGCTTCGTTGACGAAGCGGCGTCCGGCTCGCGAGACAGCGATGACGCCCGGCTTGCCGCGGTCGATGAAGTGGGGGAACGGGCCCTTGGTACCATCCTTGCGCGGCACAAGGCTGGTCGGAGCCCAGGCACCCGCGTTGGGATAATCCTTGACGACCTCGCCGCCAACCGACTCGCCCAGACGTACGCCGTCTCCAGTGTTTCCAGGACTCGCCGCCGACCAATGCTCGCTCTCACCGGCGCAGTGATTGTAGAGGGTCTGCCGCCTGGCAAAATCAAACGGAAAGCCGCCACAGGCCAGTACGACGCCCTTGTTCGCCAGCACACGGCGCCTGCCTTTTGGTGTCAGCACTTCCGCACCGACGACATGGCCTCTGTCGTTTCGGATGAGCGTTCTCACCGGGCTGTCGAGCCAGATCGGCACGCCGAGTTCGCACGCCGACCGAAACAGTCGCGCGGCCAGCGCATTGCCGTTGGTCAACAGCATCGACCGGCCCCGCACGGAGCGGTCGAACCCGAATTTGACCAAACGTTTGGCGACGTAGAGGAAGGATTCCAGCCGCTGCGTGGCGCGATAGAAGTGCCAAAGCTCTTTACCAGAGCCGATTGCGAGGCCATAGAGCGTTAGCTCAGGCCGCGGCGGTCGCAGCTTGTCAATATCCGATCCGAGAATTGTCGCACTGACAGGTTGCGTCAGTATCGAGCGACCGACCGGCGTGCCACCCGGCGCATCCGGATGGTAATCCGAGAATGCGGGAGCCGCTTCGAACCGCACCTGCGTATACGCATGCATGAAGGCAACCATCTCGGGACCTGCGTCGAGAAATGCATCGACCCTCGCAGCGTCGTAGTGGTTGCCCGATTCGTGCTTCATATACGCGAGCGCCGCGTCCTTGCTGTCCTTGACCCCAGCTTCGATGCTCACCGGATTGTTCGGCACCCAGAGATAGCCGCCCGATAACGCTGTTGTGCCACCGAACACCGCTTCCTTTTCGGCAACGATAACCTTCAGCCCCTTCTTCGCGGCAACGATGGCGGCAACCATGCCGCTTGCGCCGGAGCCGGCGACCAACACATCGCAATGCTGGGTTTCATTTGGAATCGCGTGCTTGGAAGAGGCAACCATGGCAGATCATCCATAATACAAGATACAAGCGGTTATGGTGGTGGCGTTCATGAAGTAAGATACCCACCCTCGACAGGTAGCATGACACCGGTCACGTAGGAGGACATGCGTGAGGCAAGAAATAGCGTCGGCCCCACGAGCTCTTCGGGCTCGCCTACGCGCCCCATCGGCGTATGATTCAGAAACCGGGCCATCACCTCGGGATTAGCGCGCGTCCCTTCGGTCATAGGCGTGGCAATGACACCTGGTGCAATCCCGTTGACGCGTACCCCGTCCGCTGCCAGATCGGCCGCCAGCGCCTTGGTCAGCTGAATGACAGCGCCCTTGGTGGCGGCGTAGCTGGCCGAATTCCGATAGGCGACGAAGGAAGCAATCGAGCCGACATTGACGACGCGTCCCTTGGTGCGCCGCAGCTGCGGCAGCAGAGCTATCGTCATGTTGGCAGTGCCGTTCAGATTGACGGCAATCTGCGCGTCGAGGTGGTTGAGAAATTCAGGGTCGTCGGGTGCGGTGCGGCGCGTGATCCCTGCATTATTGATCAGCACAGCCACATCACCGAACACCTCCCTTGCAGTGGTTGCAAAAGCAAAGCACGCAGCACGGTCCGCAACATCGAGCCCATACCCTTCGGCGTGTCCGCCCACAGCCTTGATCGCGTTGGCCGTTGCGCAGGCACCCTCGGCGTATCGATCGACGACGATTACTGAGGCTCCGGATGTGGCAAGTCCGCGGGCGATAGCGGCTCCAATGCCCTGCGCCGCCCCCGTGACGACAGCGACATCGCCGGCCAGCAGGCCAGAAATGGATCCGTCGTGCATCTGCCTCTCTCCCCTAGCATCAACTGTTGCTGCGCACAGTTACGTCTCGTATTGTTCGTACTAGCTTCGATAGTTATACAATTCGTAATAAACTTCCTATTCTGTAATGATGCTTCCTGCGAGCCAGGCTGTCAAGCCTGTCGGATTAGGCAACTTTGCCGCTGTGAAGGACACTCATGGTAGACCGCTCAACCGAACCTCTGCCGGAAAACGCGCCTGGCGCAGACAAGCCGACACAACTCGGCATCCAATCGGTAGAGGTTGCTGGCGATCTAATTCACGCACTGATCCAGGCCGATGGGCCGCTCAAATTGGCCGATCTGGCGCAGAGGGCAGGCATGCCCTCTGCCAAAGCGCACCGATATCTCGTCAGTTTGATGCGCGTCGGATTGGCGCGGCAGGATGCGGCGACGTCTCGATACGACCTCGGACCTGTAGCTTTCCAGCTTGGGCTCAAGGGGTTCAGTCGCTTCGAGCCGTTGCAAGTGGCTGAAGCGACGCTGCACACACTTGTCGATCAGGTCGGCGAGACAGCGGCGCTAGCCGTCTGGGGCGAAAAGGGCCCTACGATGATCAAGGTCGTCGAGGCCCGGCATGACCTGGCGAGTACCATGGCGCCGTCGCACCACTGCCCGCTGACCTATTCCGCGACGGGGCTCTTGTTTTGTGCCTACGAAGACCCGGTTCGTACGGCCACCGCAATCGAGCGCGAGTTGGACCAGAACCGACGGTCGGGCCGTCTCAACGTACCGAAAGAACGGGCGTCTCTGGCTGGAATGATGCGTGAAATCAAGGAGCGCGGTTATTCTTGCCTGTCAGACGGCGGTGGTGACGGCTTCGGCGCCGTAAGTGCACCGGTGTTCGATATCACCGGCAAGTTGATCATGGCCCTGACAGTGTTTGGTCGCTCAACACGCGTCGACGCGAAACCAAATGGAGCACTTGGAAAACTCGTCGCCGATACCGCAGCCGAACTATCGGCCTCGCTCGGATACCACGGCGCGCACGGGCGTTAGATTGGCCTGCCCCACGGAGCGGTACCACGGCTCATGTTAGAGTCCGGCCGTGATCGGCCAGCATTTGGCCTGGCCGGAGCGAAGCACAGGCCAGGCCAGATGCTGGCGGGAAGATCGTTTCTGGTGCCGGCGGCCGATAGCCGAGCGAGGAGCGCGGCGTAACGTTGTCGTAGTAACGCCGCCATCGCTCGAATTATGGAGCAACGGCACCAAGTTCGGGGCTGGTCGCGGCCGGCTGATTTCGGCTTCAATGCAGCATGGCCGATCAGCTCATCATTCAAATGTTCAAGCAAAAGCGCGCCGAGATCAGCGGCATGATTGCTGCCTACCAAGCCAAGATCGAGCAGGCTCAGCACGAACTTGCGTACATCAATGCTGTGCTCCGTCTCGTCGAGGGTGGTGAGCAAGAGCGCGCTCAGTCTTCACTCGCGCGAAGACGGGGGCCTGTCCATCGTCCCCCGGGGGGAGAATTTGCGCCCATCAGCCTGACCACACTTAGAAGCCTTGCCCGACGCAGCTAGTCTAAAACGCGGCTGGTCATATCGTCAAGTACGCCCAGACGCACAACCTCATCGGACACCTGCGCCGAGGCAACGCCGCCGAAGGCGCTAACCACCGAAATTATCAGCACGCCCCAAATAGCCCTTCTCATCGCTTCTCAAGCAGCGGTACGTTGAAGATGTTTCATCCTGCGTATTTCGCAAAAATTGGACAGCAATTTTGCTAACTGACGGACAGCTGGGGTAAGGGCTTTTGGTTACCTGGTTGTTGAGGTCAACCGGGATTCGTTTCGCTGTTTTCGACGTCGGTCAAGGGGCGCGCGGATTTTTTCCTTCGCATGCTGTCGCCTTCAAGGGCGATACGGTGGGAGTTGTGTATGATCCTCAGGAAGCTGGGCACCTATCTCGGCCGCGTCATCCGCGACATTGGCCGCAAGATCGAAGGTGACGGCGGGCTCGAAGCGGCGTTCGCAAAGCTGCTATTGCTGGCGCGGCGTGTGCGCGAGCGCGCCTGTTCCGGCTAGGGAGGTTCGACGAGAGATACCACGCATTGTCCGTCCTCCTATGAGAGCATTGACTTGGCGATCACGTTGCGGAGGATTTCGCTGGTGCCTCCGCCTATCGTTCCGACCCTGGAATCGCGGAAATACATCTGCATTTCCGAACTCATCATCAGTCCCGCGCCGCCCATGATCTGGATGCCGGCATCGGCGCACTTGGAATTGCTTTCGGTGGCGAATATCTTCGTCACCGCCGCGGCCGTATTCGGCGCGACGCCCTTGTCCATGAGGGACGCGAGCCGGTACGTCATGACACGCGAACTCGCTGTAGTAGCGCTGCGCACTCGCAGGGTGATGGAGGGTTAAGTACGGTTTCATCCCTATCTCGCAATGCAACACGGTGCTTCAAGTTCTCTTTGTGAAAGCCTGAGCAATAAAAGTACCAGCGTCGTTAGTTTCGGGAGTGCGAGCACATTTGGGGTTGGACGCGCAAGAAGTCCTACCGGCTCGTCAGTCGACTTTGGCGCCAGACATCTCAATGATTGGC
The DNA here is from genome assembly GCF_016219575.1 of Bradyrhizobium sp. GTDB lineage: Bacteria > Pseudomonadota > Alphaproteobacteria > Rhizobiales > Xanthobacteraceae > Bradyrhizobium. The sequence goes on from NZ_JACRMG010000028.1 coordinate 135,875, forward strand.
TTCCAACGACTGATTTCACTCTTGATGAACTCGCCAAGCTCGCCGGGTGTGGTGGGGGCAGTAATCGCTCCGGCTTGATCGAGAAGCTTCTTCGTCCCAGGAGACTCCATGGCCTTGCGAGAAGCGGCATTCAGCTTCTCAACTATTTGCTGTGGAGTACCGGCAGGCGCGAGCAGCGCGTACCAAGCTGTTGCAACATACCCTGGCAGGGCAGCTTCAGCCACCGTCGGAATGTTAGCGAGAGCCGGAATGCGATCCTTCGAAGTCACCGCCAGCGCGATGAGGTGACCCGACTGCACGATGGGGATGCCGGTCGCAAGACTCAAAAAGATGATCGGGACATGACCCGCAATAACGTCATTAAGCGCGGGCCCTTCGCCACGATAAGCCACACCGCTCATCTGCAGCTGCGCCATCGATTTGAACAGCTCTCCGCCGAGATGCTGTGTAGTGCCTGAGCCTCCGTGCGCGAAATTGTGCTTGTTGGGCTCTCTTCGAATCAACTCAATCAGTTCGCTCAACGTTTTCACACCCAGAGCAGGATGCACTGCGATTAAGTTCGATACGAACGCGATGCGGGTGATTGGGGCGAATGCCGTGGTCGGATCATAAGGCAGCGACTTGAAGAGCGTGACATTGCCTGCGAGCGGTCCATTCGTGCCGAAGCCGATCGTGTAGCCGTCTGGAGGGGACTTGGCGACGGCGTCCGTTCCAATGTTTCCGCCCGCGCCAGTTCTGTTCTCGACGACGACTGTTTGTCCAAGTACTTCCCCGAGTTCCTTAGCGAACGTTCGCCCAAGCGCGTCTGTCGGGCCACCCGCAGCAAATGGGATAATCAACCGTATCGGCTTTGACGGGTACGTATCAGCCAACACAGCCATAGGTAGCGAGCTTAGGATCAGAGCGCCAACGATTGCCGACCAACTCTTCATGTAACCCTCCCGAAGTCATTATTTTTTGGTAGTCAGCAAAGCGTGTGCCACGCACGTTGGCTGTCCGCATGGCCGCGATAAGTAAGAAAGAAGCCAGTGCGACGGATAGATGTTGTGGCCGCCCCGGATTATCAGGTCCTTGAGGCGCCCCTCGATGCGGAGATTGCCTTTGGCGTCCATGACGCCAAGATCTCCGGATAGAAACCAGCCGTAGTCGACGGTCGCACGGTCGGTCCCCCAACCGTCTTCAGTCAGAAGCGCCCGCGCCGACAGCGTGTTGAGAAGGTCGCCGACCTCGGCGCATGTGTAGGTCTTGTGGACCGAGGGGTTGCAGGCGATCCCTTCACGCGCGCAGGCGAGGAACATGACGACCGCCTCGATGCGGTTGGACAACCACATCATCACGCGGTCGCTGCCGACCAGCCCGTATTCGCGCAGATCTGCCGCGACACCGTCCGTCCAACGCTTGAGCTCACCCCACGTCAGCGTTTGGCGAGCATCCTGCAGCGCCACGGCATCAGGCCGCTCGGTCGCATGACTGGTGAGCAGACTGTAGAAGGTGTCTTCGCGCCACCATCCGTTCGCTGTAGTAGCGCTGCGCGCTCGCAGGGTGATGGAGAGTTAAGTACGGTTTCATCCTATCTCGCAATGCAGCATTCGAGAACTGCCTTCATGGGCGTTGCTGCTATCCAGACATCAGCAACACCCGTGCCATTTCGCCGCTGCTGCTCCTGGGTCGTGGAACTCCTTGTTTTGCAGGGGTAGCCTTTGGAGCCTCTTAAATTTGTGTCCTCAGGAGCGGCAAAGTTTCTTGAGCGGCGTCCTCACTGTGCTCACGTGTCCTCAACAAGGACACTGAGGAAATGCCTAATCCGATTACCGCCACGATTGCCGGTGTGCTTCTCTTCGACGCTGCGGCTCGTGTAATCGCTTCGGTCGGCGTGGGCTCCGATCCACGTCTGAATTCGTTGACCGCAGATCAGGCATGGATGGCCGAGGCCCGCGAGCGGCGCATCACGACGCTGAATCTCGATCGCAAGATCTACATGGTGCTGGTCACTCCGGCCGGGTCCAGAGAGATGCTCGTTCTCAGCGAAACGCCGGGCGACGCACTTCTCAGCTTCATCGGCAGCGTCGATTTCTCCTGAGACATCCTGCAGCACCTGCTGACGGATCCGTTCGACGCCATGACGATCGTCGATGACAAGGCCAAGATCGTCTACATTTCTCCGATCCACGAAGCGTTTTTCGGGCTGAAGGCCGGCGAAGGAAACGGACGCCCGGTCGAGACCGTCATCGACAACACGCGACTGCATGAGATCGTGGCCACGGGCAAGGCCGAGGTCGGGAAAATTCAGCGCATGCGCGGCGGAGACAGAGTCGTTTCCCGCATTCCCATCAAGAGGGACGGGAAGGTGCTCGGCGCCATTGGGCGGGTCCGCGAGCGACCGATACGCTACCTCAGCCGGAATGGTCGCGGCGGCGTTCATCAGGTCCCACTCGCCCTTCGATTCCGACGGCTTCTTGGTCTGCAAAAGGTACATGTCGCGCATCATGCGGCCGTCGTCGCGGATGCTTCCGTTCTTGGTCATGAAGTCGTTGACGGGGCATCCGCGTCAGCCGGTCCTTAGCTTGCTCTGCAGCGCGTCGGGCGTCCTCACGCTCCAGCATTTCCATCGCGAATGATACGTTGTCAGCAAGCCGCCCCAGCAGCTTCATAAATTCTGGGGTAAACACATCCGTTTCGCTCGACAGGAAGAGCAGGACGCCAACCGCTTCTCCATTTCTCAATAGGGGTAGGCCGGCTCCAGATCTGATGGGAATTGGGCTATCGTGCCAATGTCTTGTCCGCTTGGCCGTCTCGAAGGAGAGGCAGCACGGCACTCGCCGTCAGGCCCGCGCTCGCGGCCAGTTCCTTCCACGGTTGGGTTCTGGGATCGTTGAGAACATCGCTGCTAATGCACGGTCTGGCCGTGCGAAACGCCTCGCCACCGAGTCCCTGACCGTGCGGAATGGTGGCATCAGAAGAAAAACGAAGTTGCTCGATCAAATGAACGAAGGGACCGGCCCCAGCGGCCATCCGGAACCACGAAGAGTCGTCCTCGATCAGGAAAATGGCCGTGCCCAGAAATTTGCCGCCATCAACCGCAGCATTACAAACATCTTGATAGAGATCTTGTTCGGAAGTGCTCCGTAAGATCGCTTCGTTGGTCGCGCTCAGTACCGCGAACATTCTTGCCCGGTTGTGTTGCGCCGCCATTTCGATCTCGAAAGTTCCATCGGGTTGCTGTCACGATGATGCTTCCCGGCTAAGTTGCCGCTACGGATTGAGGTTAACGCTTTGTAAATGAGGCGATGTAAGTCGGGGAATATTGGGGAGACGCAGTCCAGATCTGGCTCGATTTGAGGGCGTGTAGTATCTTTAGTCAGTGTCGAATGGCCTCAAGACTTCTGCACCCTTGGCCTACGCCGCCGAGGAACGGTTCACAGAGCTGGCTTTGGTCTTCCCGTCACCACGTCCCGTCGATGACCCATGCTCATGCGGGTCGACTATGACCTTTGCGAATTTCTAAGAATTTTCGGCTATGGTCCGCCTATGGACAACAAACGTACCGCGCCTCGACATCGCGTGCTGAAAGCCGGGACGATAGAATTCGGTGGGGGTGGTATTAGCTGTACCGTGCGGAACTTGTCGGCGAGCGGCGCCGCCCTGGACGTCGAAAGTCCGCTAGGCATTCCTCACGAGTTCAGACTGGTTATAGAGGCAGATCAGCTAAGCCGACCGTGTCATGTCAAATGGCGAAAAGAGAAACGGATTGGCGTCGCATTTGACTGAGACGACAATCACACCTCCCCCAGGGTTGCCGTCCCCGCTTCTGTTCCAGCATTTTGGTATTTGAGTGATCCAAATCCACGTGGCCGCGCGGTTACGGCTTTATCCATCCATGCGTCGACCAAAGTGTAGGTCAGGCGGATCACGTCGCGCAGGCGTGGAGCATTCTCCAGGCGCGACAGCGTCGGTTGAGAACACAGATCGCGACCGCTGTCCGGCAGCCGTCCGCAGGCCAGCTTGAACGCCGGATCGGACCGCAGATGGTCGAGATCGTCGGCGTCCTCGTAGCCGCAGCAGATCGCAAACATGCGAGCGCGGAACATATCGACAAGGCTGTGCACGACCCGCGTCGGGTCGCGCCGATCCGGGAACATCCGGGCCAACTTGTCGGCCAAACCGAGACGCCGCTCGGCCATCGCCAGAAGCATCACGCCCCCATTCGAGGTCAGGCGACCGCCATCGAAGGCAGCTGTAATTTTCTTGGTGTGAACGGCTGGAAATGAGAAGGGCAGAATCGTATCATCGGTCATGGCGGGCGTGGCGTTCGCGGTTGAAGGTGATGGGGTTGGCTTCGCAACCGAATCCTACGCCGCATCAGCGCTTTACACCACGCTCGCCAGCCTCTCCGGTGCCATCTGGCGAATAAGACGGGCTAGATCATAGCGGCCTGAAAGATTTGTGAGTGTCCACACATCGTCAACCGGCTTTAATACTTCCTTTCGTAACGACAGCCTAATATTAGCCAACGGCTGGCAATGTCTGTAACGAGTAAAATGCACCTTAATCTTCGGCAAACTGTTCTTGGATCCGTGGCGCTCCTCTGCGTACTTGGACCGCTTCTCGGGGCGGTAGCTGTCACTAACCTTATCCTCACGCGAAACGACATTCGGTCGAGCTTCCTGGAACTTGCGTCCAAACCTGAGCCGGACGGCATCATGGCGCTGTCCGATCGTCACTTGGCCGCCATTGACTTAACTCTCGTTCTCGGTTCCTGCGCCGTGATGGCGGCGTTGATGATCGGGCTTGCCATCGGGTACTTCGTCGATAGGAGCATGTTGAGGCCAATCGAATTGCTCACCGCTGCCATGGAACGGTTACGCACCGGCGAAACGCCGCTTGCCCGGACTTCCTCGGCTATCGAGCGGCCCGAAACATCTGCTGACGCATATCCGGGGATGGAGTTTTTGCCCGAGTATGAAGGCCGCAAACATGAGATCGGAGCGTTGGCCCGAACGCTCCGCCAGTTCCATGAGCGTGGCCTGGACGTCCAGTTTAAATCAAATCTACTGAATTCGGCCATGGCGAACATGTCGCAGGGGCTTTGCATGTACGACGCCGATGACCGGCTTGTCGTCTGCAACAGCCGCTTTCAGGATATTTACGGTCTCCCCGCCGAGGCCATCGAGCCCGGAACTCCCATCCACCGCGTTGCCGAGCCGGAATGCGTGGGCCACGATTGGGAATGCGACCTTGTGGAAGCTTACGCGACGATAAAGGCTGCTCTCGCGAGGGATGAGCGTCTGCTACCTGAGCAGCGGCTCGCGGATGGCCGCACGATCTCGATCTCGGCCGTACCAACGGAGAATGGTGGCTGGGTCGCGACCTTCGAGGACATCAGCGAACGTCGCGCGGCGGATGCGAGGATCGCGCATATGGCGCATCACGACGCGCTCACGGGCTTGCCCAACCGGGTGCTGTTCCGTCTAGAGGCCGAGCAGGCGCTCAAGCGAGCGCGCCGGGGCGAACAGCTCGCCGTTATCTACCTTGACCTGGATGGTTTCAAGGCCGTGAACGATATGCTTGGCCACGCGATCGGGGACCGGTTGCTGGTCGCTGTCGCGGATCGGTTGCGCGCGAGCATGCGTGACGACGCCTTTGTCGCCCGCCTTGGGGGAGACGAGTTTGCAGTTGTGTTGGCCGTGGGTCAGCCGGACGACTTGGCCGTGCTGGCGCAACGAATCATCGAGACGCTCAGCACGCCCTACGACATCGGCGACCATCAGCTCATGATCGGAGCGAGCGTCGGCATCGCCGTGGCGCCCACCGATGGTCACGACCCAGACCAGCTTCTGAAGAAGGCCGATATGGCTCTTTATCGAGCCAAGGCGGATGGCCGGGGCAAGTACTTCTTTTTCGAAGCCTGGATGGACGAGAGAATGCAAGCTCGTCGAGCGCTTGAGGTCGATCTCCGCAAGGCTCTGGCGCGGGAGGAGTTCGAGGTGTTCTATCAGCCTCTCGTCAACCTTCAGACGAACGAGGTCAGCAGCTTCGAGGCGCTGCTGCGCTGGCGACACCCCGTGCGCGGCATGGTTGGGCCCGACAATTTCATACCGCTTGCGGAAGAGATCGGATTGATCAACGAAATCGGAGCCTGGGTGCTGAAACAGGCGTGTTCGGACGCCATGGGATGGCCCGATCACCTGAAACTCGCCGTTAACGTATCTTCTCTTCAATTTAGGAGTAACAGGTTATCCCTCGATGTCGTGGCAGCCTTAGGTCATTCGGGACTGCCTGCAAGCCGGCTTGAAATTGAGATCACCGAGACCGCGTTGTTGCAGGATACGGAGGCGACCATCGCGGTCCTGTATGAGCTTCGACAACTCGGACTCAGCATCGCCATGGATGATTTCGGGACAGGCTACTCTTCGTTGGGCTACCTGCGGAAATTCCCGTTCGACAAGATCAAGATCGACAAGTCTTTCACTCTAGGTTTGCCGGATCGGGCCGATTCCTTGGCGATCGTGCGGGCTATGATGGGGCTCGGGGTGAACCTTGGCATGATCACGACCGCCGAGGGCGTCGAGACGGAGGAGCAGCTTGCTGCGCTACGAGCCGAAGGCTGCACCGAGGTGCAGGGCTATCTGTTCAGCCCAGCGCGACCGGCCGGGGAGATCGCTGCCCTGCTTTCCAGAATGCGGGGACAGACCAGAGTCGTTGCGTGATGACGACCAGAATGTCCAAGCCACATTTACCGTTATTCGGCCCTTTAATTGCGGGTCCGTGTCAAGTTCCTTTCTGATGTCATCGCTGGGGTCATGGTCCTTTCCAAGGTCGTCGAGCATCTCATGATGATGTCCGGGTCGTGCGGCGCGACAATCAAGATGGGAATCCCGCGACAATCAGGATGAGAATGCGCCGCTGCTGGGGTGACGAAGGGAGGGCGTAGCCCGACCGGAGTTACCCCAGCAGCGGCGTGGGCGCCCGAAGGGCCTCATTTGGCGGTAACGGCGGCTGGTCAAGGATCGGTTTTCTCTTTCGAGAGGACCCCAATTCCTTGGCTGACCGACACGTCACCGATCAACAAATGAGGCTTTTCATGAACTTGCGCCGCAACCATTCGCCAGCCATTGCCGCTGCGAAGGCCGGATTCAGCACCTCCGCCGCCTACCGGTTCGAGAAGGATCCCCGACTTCCAACCCAAAAACAGGCGCCCCGCGAACGTCGCCGCGCCGATCCATTCGTCGACGTCTGGGAGAACGACGTCCTCCCCATGCTGAAGGCCGCCCCGGATTGCGGCCGATCGCCGTGTTCGAGGAACTATGCCGTCGGCACCCGGAACTGGGCTCCGGGAAGCGGCGGACGCTTGAACGGCGGATCAGGGCGTGGCGCGCGGTGAACGGCCCGGACCGGGAGGTGATCTTCCGCCAGGAGCATCCGCCGGGTCGCATGGGCTTGTCAGACTTCACCGAGGTCGCGGATCACCGTCGCCGGCCAGTTGCTGGACTGCCGGTTCTATCACTTCCGTCTGCCGTTTTCCGGCTTCGAACACGCCCATGTCGTGCTCGGTGGCGAGAGCTTTGTCGCGCTGGCGGAAGGGTTGCAGAACGCCCTGTGGTCGCTGGGCGGGGTTCCCGAGCAGCACCGAAGCGACAGCCTTTCGGCGGCGTTCCGCAATCTCGGCGCCGACGCCAAGGAGGATTTGACGACACGCTACGAGGCATTCTGCGGCTATTACGGCATGACACCGACCCGCAACAATCGCGGAGTGTCGCATGAGAATGGTTCGATCGAGAGCGCGCATGGCCATCTCAAGAGGGCGCTCGCCGACGCCCTGTTGCTGCGCGCGTCGCGCGACTTCGACGATCTTGCGGCATGGCGAGGCTTCGTCGACGAGAGCGTCGGACGTAGGCTTTTCATCCGAACTCGGTTGGAGTCACACCCGCCGGATCGGCATATTTCACACGGATTGACAGCTTTGCTGGAAATATTCTGCGACACAGCCTAAATATGGATCTTCCCCAAAATCATGTCAGCAGCATTTTCCGCGATCATGATGGTCGGCGCATTGGTGTTGCCCGCCACCAGCGTCGGCATGATCGAGGCGTCGATCACCCGCAGCCCCTCGATACCGCGCACCCGAAGCTGCGGATCGACCACCGACGCCGGATCGGCGCCCATCCGGCAGGTTCCGACCGGGTGATAGATCGTCTCGGCCCGCTTGCGGATATCGGCGGCGATTTCGTCATCGCTCTGAACCGCGGGACCGGGCAAAACCTCGCGCCGGGAATGAACAGCCATGGCAGGCGCGTCGAAGATGCGCCTGCCGATCTTGACCCCCGCGATCATGGTTTTCATATCCTCCGGGTCATCGAGGTATTTCGGGTCGATCAGCGGATCATCCAGGGGATCGGGGCTTTTCAGACCGATCCTGCCCCGGCTTTTCGGCAGCAGGTCGCAGATGTGCAGGGTAAAGCCATAACCGTAGGTGATCTTGCGTCCATGGTCGTTCAGATAGGTCGGGAGGAAGTGGAATTGCAGGTTCGGCCGGTCGCGCTCGGGCGTGCTTTTAACGAAGCCGCCCGATTCCGCGACGTTGCTGGTCAGAAACCCCTTGCGGCGGAAGATATAGGAAAACAGCCCCGCCACCGCGCGCGGCGGGAAGCTGAGTGCCACTCCGATCGGTTGACGCGAACTGGCCGCGTTCATCAGCGTGATGTCCAGATGGTCCTGCAGGTTCTTGCCCACGGCGGGCAGGTCATGCAGCACCGGAATGCCGTGTTCCTTCAGCTCCTCCGCTGCGCCGACGCCCGAGAGCATCAATATCTGCGGCGAATTCACCGCGCCGCCAGACAGCAGAACCTCACCCGCAGGGTTCAGCCGCGCCTGCTTGTATTTGTTGTTCCGCCTGTAGGACACGCCGATCGCGCGCCGCCCGTCCATCACCACGCGGGTCACCCGCGCATCGGTGATGACCTCCAGATTCGGCCGGTCCAGCGCGCTTTCCAGAAACGCCTTTGCCGAACTCCAGCGCCGCCCGCGGTTCTGGGTAACCTGATAAAGGCCGACCCCTTCCTGACGCTCGCCGTTGAAATCATCATTATGCTGGATCTGCAGTTCGCGCCCCGCCTTGACGAAGGATCGGCTGAGCGGGTTGACCGTCTGCAATTCGCTGACAAACAGTTCACCACCCGTCCCGTGGTATTCTGAATTACCGAATCGTTGATTGTTTTCCAGTCGCTTGAACAGGGCGCGGACACGGTCCCAGCCCCAGACCGAGGTGCCAGAGGCGACTTCCCAACCGTCGTAATCCGCCTTGTGGCCGCGCATATAGACCATCGCGTTGATCGAGCTGGACCCGCCCAGCGTCTTGCCGCGCGGCCAAAACAGGGGGCGGGCGTTCAGATGCTGCTGGGGTTCGGTATTGAAGGCCCAATTCAGTTTCTTGCTGTTGGCCAGCAGCGCGATGCCGATCGGCGTATGGATCAGCGCGCTCTTGTCTCGCGGTCCCGCCTCCAGCAAGAGGATGCGCTTCGCGGGATCTGCGGACAGCCTATTTGCAAGCACGCAGCCTGCCGAGCCGGCTCCCACGATGATGTAGTCGTACGTTCCGTGACTTTCAGATCGTTGTTCCATCGAACCAGTTACCCCAGCACCTTGACGACAAGCCTGATGAGCCGCTTCACAAAACCTGTATAGGGCGGGAACAGCATGTGGACGATCGAGTAGCGGTCCTGCAGGACGGCCTTCTCATGCGAAAATGCCCGAAAGCCAAAGACTCCGTGGGCCGCACCGATGCCCGAGTTGTTCACCCCGCCAAAGGGCAAATTGGGATGCAGGAAATGCACGACGGTAAGGTTGATCCCCACCGCGCCGGAACTGGTGCGCGTGATGATGTCCTCGGCAAAAGCCCGGCTATTGTCGAAGACATAAAGCGCCAGCGGTTTCGGATTGGCGTTAATCTGATCAATCACCTTGTCGATATCGTCATATTCGATGATCGGCAGGATCGGGCCGAACAGTTCCTCGCGCGAAATCGCCATCTCGGGGGTGATCTGGCTGATCAGCGTGGGCGCCACGAATTTCTGCACCGCATCCGTCTGCCCGCCCAGCAGTATCCGCGCGCTTTTGGCACGGGCATCCTCGATCAGGCCGGCGACCCGGTTGAAATGCCGGTCATTCACGATACGGCAATAGTCGGGCGTCATCTTCTGCACCTCGGGCGTCTTGCCATAGACGCGACCGATTTCCGCCATCACCGTCTCGTTGAACTCTTGCGCAATGTCGCGATGCACGAACACGTGGTCGGGCGCAATGCAGGTCTGGCCGTTGTTGGCAAACTTGCCCCAGACAATATTACGCGCGGCCTTTTTCAGGTTGGCAGTGGGGCCAACGATGGTGGGCGACTTGCCTCCCAGTTCCAAGGTAACCGAGGCCAGTGATTTCGCCGCCGCTTCCATCACCAGCTTGCCCACCTGCGGGCTGCCGGTGAAGAAGATGTGGTCGAACGGTAGTGCCAGCAACTCCTGCGCGACCGCTGCATCGCCCTCGACCACCGCCACCAGATCGGGCGAAAACGTTTCGGCCACTATATCCGCAATCAGGGTGGAGGTAGCAGGCGTCAGTTCCGACGGCTTGATGATCGCGCTGTTGCCGGCCGCCAATGCCGAGACCAGCGGCCCGAAGGCTAGATTCAACGGATAATTCCACGGCGCAATAATCAGACAGATCCCTTTCGGCTCGGGTCGGATCCTGGCCCTGGTGCCGAAAACACCCAGCGTGGCCGCTGCCCGGCGCGATCGCATCCAGCCCTTCAAGTGGCGTTTGGTGTGCGCGATCTCCTGCAGCACCGGCAGGATTTCGGTCAGCCTCACCTCGCTCTCGGGCTTACGGAAATCCGCATAAAGAGCCGCGATGATGTCCGTCTCGCGCCGCTGCAGGACTTCCCTCAGCCGGTTCAGCGCCGCGATGCGTGCCTTGCGGTCGAAATCCGAGCGACGCGCCCAGCCCGCCTCCCGTTGCTTCGCAAAAACATCCGCAACGGTAGATCTGGTATCCACCAATGGAATGTCGTTCGGATCGGCGTGAATATTCACAATGACCTCCATGGCGGGCCTGATCGGCCCGATACCCTTTGCCAACACGAGTTGACTAGGTTTCCTGGCAAAGCGCGTAATCTTTCTTGGTGGCGCCGCACTCCGGGCAACACCAATCCTCGGGAATCTCTTCGAACCGGGTTCCTGCAGCGATGCCCCCGGAAGGGTCGCCGAGTGCCTCGTCGTAGATATGCCCGCAGGTGATGCAGACCCATTTCACAAAGGGCTTGTTTTCGGCAAAGCCGGGCTCGCTTTGCAGGCTGAACAATTGGGGGGGCAAAGCCTCCGCGGCCTGCGGTACGGCGGCCATCCGCGCCGCCGGTTTCGACATCGGGCTGGCGGGCTTTTCGATAACGGCCGTGTCGGTGACCGGGACCGCGCTACGTGCCGTCCCGGCAAACTCGACGGCCTGAGTGGCCGGCGTCGTAGCGGCCGGCGCTTCGCCGATCAATTCGAAGTCGACCTTGTCGCGCACTGCGCAATCGGGGCAAGCCCATTCGTCGGGCACGTTGGCCCAAGCAGTGCCTGCGGGAAATCCTTCATGCGGATGGCCCAGCGTTTCGTCATAGGTGTATTTACAACCAGGACACTGGTACTTGGCCATGTTCCTTTTTCCTCCTTTTCCGCCGATCTGACATTGCTGGGCCGAATGGCAGCTATCCCTGGTTTTTTCCGTAATCGGCGCGCAACCTCTGCCCTATCGCACGGCCTGACCGCCCCACATGGCCAGCCGCTGGCCGCCCGACGATTGAAACGAGTCGAGTGGCTCAGGGCTGTGGTGTCGGGTGTCCGCATCGTTTGGCAAGCGAGAGCGGTGCGGAAGTTGGCGGTTTACTCGGCAGCAACCAAGCCGGGCTTTGCGTCGGTGCCGACCGTACCAAACTTGCGTTCGTAAAGCGCGTGCTTGCCATCCTCGATCTGGATCTTGCTCAGATCGCCATGGGCCCAATCTACCACGCGCGAGTCCATGGCCGACCTGAACCAACTTGGGATCAACGCGATGAAGAACATGCCCGGATAGCCCGAGGGCAGCGTCGGCAGATCCTTGAAGTCGCGCAGCGATTGGTAGGACCGCGTCGGATGCGCGTGGTGATCCGAGTGGCGCTGCAAATGGAACAAGATCAGGTTCGACACGATGTGGTTCGAGTTCCACGAGTGGTGCGGTTTCTGGTGCTCGTAGCGGCCATTGGGCAGTTTTTCACGCAGCAGGCCATAATGCTCAATGTAGTTGGCGCTAGTCAGCTGCCACCACCCGAACGCCATTTGGATCGGAAGGAAGACCAGCATCAGGGGGCCGAAGAAGGCAAGCAGACCCGCATAGAGCGCGAAGGTAATCAGCATCGGCTGCAGAATTTCGTTCTCTATGCTCCAAACGCTCTTGCCCCGGCGCGACAGACGTTCTTCTTCAAGGGCCCATGCGCGGCGGAAGGCACCGGGTATCTCGCGGGTGGAGAATTTGTAGATGCTTTCGCCCATACGTGAGGTCGCGGGATCCATCGGGGTGGCAACGTCGCGGTGATGGCCCTTGTTGTGCTCGATGAAGAAATGGCCGTAACCCGCAACCGCAAGCACCAGCTTGGCCAGCCAGCGGTCAAAAGTCTCCTTCTTGTGCCCAAGCTCATGCCCAGTGTTCAGCGCGAGGCCGTTCACGATTCCTAGCGAGAGCGCCAAGGTTATGATTTCGAGCCAAGACATCGCATGGGTACTGACCCACCAGGCCGCTACAATCAGGGCTGCGTAATGGATCGGCACGGTCAGATAGGTCAGGACGCGGTAGTATCGGTCCTTCTCAAGCATCTCGACGGCCTCTTCCGGCGGGTTGTTGAAATCCTCGCCGAACATGGCGTCCAGAAGCGGCACCATCGCGTACCAGACGATCAGGACCAAGGCGTACCAGATGCTCCATCCGGTCTGCGCTACCAGCCAGAGCCCGATCATTGGCGTCGCCGGCCACAGGGTGGACAGCATCCAAAGATAGCGCTTACGGTCGATGTAGCCTAAGATTGAAACAGACTGATCTGGCGTATTGATCATTCGGCATGTCCTCCCCTTGACCCCACCATTCGTCGCGCGGCAGGTGACACCAGTACGCCCATCCCGATTCCGAGCGAGCGGAGGAAGCGGAGATCATTGGGCCGGGACTCACAACTACACTTAAGTGTAGTTCCCGATTGGGGTATCCTATAGCTATCTGCGCTGCCTTGAGACGCCCATGATCAGGGGTACCTGCGACGAGCCGACATATCCGGGACGGCTGCGTGCCGTCCGCATTTCCGCGCGTCTGGGGACAATCGCCAGGCGCTGTATCGCGCGGCCCCGATTTACGTTTTCAGGCCAACCGGAGACCCGGACACTGATCTTGCGCGCAACGCAGGGTTATGGAAAATCGGTCGTTCTGGCGCAGAACTGGTTGGCCTTCAGGGCTGCTGGAAACAACGCAGCCTGGGTGTCTTTGCGCGACGGATACGAAACGGAAGGCGCGCTGGCGGAGGCCATCTACGGCCAACTGCTCGACGCAGCGTCCCGCGAAGGCCGAGCGGTCCCGGCGGATCTGGCCGAGTTAGTGGCCACGCTATGGGAAGAATTCGGCGCTGAGCGACCGGCCAATGTAATCTGCATCGACGACATCGAACACGCACCCGCCCTGCTGCACGCACTGGAAACCTTCGTGCTGGAAACCCCGCCGAATGTCCGATTCGCTATCGCCGGGGATACCCGGCGCGGTTTTGCCCGGCTGGGGCTGGAAAGCGGAGTGCGGGAGGTCCATGCCCGCGATCTGGCCTTCACCTTGGACGATGCCGAAACGTTTTTGCGGGCGCACCCGGTCGCCAACGTAACAGCACAGCAGATGATCGCCGAGACGCAGGGCTGGCCCGCGCTCTGCCACATCATGTGCCGGACCGAATTGCCGGTCCGGCCCGCGGTAAACTGGCCCGAAACGGTGACCTTCCTCCATGAGGAGATCGAGAGACGCCTGTCGCGTCGGCAGCTTGAGTTCGTTGAAAACGCAGCGATGATCGACCCGATTTCGGCGGAAAGCTACAATTACGCCTACAAGTCCACCAACGCCGACGCGCTGATCAGGGAGATCGACCTCGATCACCTGCTGTTTCGCCCCGCCGAAAATGACTCAACGCTGTTCTCGCTGCACCCGGTTCTCCGCGATTACCTTCAGCATCGGTTTCTGGTGCGCAGTGCTGAGCGAAAATCCTATGTCCTGAAACGTGCGGCCTTCTGGCACTGGCGGAGGCGCGAGTTCCAGAAGGCGGTAAACCTTGCGCTGCGGGCGGGCGACCACCGCTGGGCGCTGGGGCTGAGTGAGGACATCATGCTCGATCTCGCCCTGCGCCAAGGCGAGATCGAGGCGTTGCGCGAATGGCTGGGCCGGTTCCCAACCCGCGAGTTGCGCAAGCATCCGATCATCTGCCTCAGCTACGCTTGGACGATGTATTTCAGCCAACAGGCCGACAAGGCCGAAAGGCTGCTGGGCTATCTGCCCGCCCCGCGCGCGTCGTCCGGTGCGCATCCTGACCGCGGCTGGCTGCAACTGGTCCGCGCGATCGGTGCTGCGACCCATGACGAACTGGAGTTGAGCGAGCGGCTGTGCAACGATTGGATCAGTAACTTTGGCGACGATAATGCCGTCGGCAAGGGTGCGGCACTCACCTGTCTGGCCTTCATGCTAGCGAGTGAATACCGGTTTGACGAACTGAAGCAGGCGCTAGTCATGGCCCATTCAGTCAACAGCGCCGCGCACCAACACTATGCCTTTGGCTGGCTTTATGCGGCCGAGATTCAGGCAGCCCTCGCCAGGGGCGACATGCGCACGGCGCTGCAACTTATCGATACCGCCCGCAATGACAGCGACGTTCAGGTGACGCGCACATCCTTCTCGTCAAAGCTGCTGATCGCCCTGGAACTTGACGTGCTGTTCGAACTGGGGCGGCTGGATATCGCCGAGCACTCTGTCGCCGGGTTGCTTGACTTTGTCGCCAACTACGGCGTTACCGACGTGTTCTACGGGGTCAGCCGCGTCATCGCGACCTGGCATCGGGCCAATGGCAATCTCAGGGGCGCCGCGGCATTGCTGGAACGGGCACGCGCCCTTGCGGGGGAAAGGGCACTGCCGCGACTGGGAATGCTGATCGAGTTGGAACTTGCCGAATTGGCCCTGTTAAGCGGCGCGCGGGATATCGACTACCTGCTGCCGCGTGACTCTAGTGAGGTCCTGACCGGGCCCCATGCAAGACCCCTGCGTGCCCAAATATCGCTGTTGCGCGCGATGGAAGCCATCCCCAAGGGGCAGCACAGCCTCGCCCTCCGCAACGCCGAGGCGGCTGCCAAGATCGCGCGGTCGATCGGTGCTGGTCGATTGGAAGTGCGCGCGCTGATGTGCGAAGCTGGGGCCCACGCCGCCGCCGGGGCGCTGACGCCCGCGCGACGAAAGGCGGTCAATGCCTTCGAACTCATCAAGCAGTTGGGATGCTACCGGACCGGGCTAGACACGCGGGATCTGTTGCTCGCCTTGGCCCCGGTATCCGCCGATGCCTTTGTCACGTTCGATTTCGACGGGATCGCCAAGCCAAGGCCAAGGACTGAGCGGCCCTCGTTCCCCCTCGAGCTTACCACGCTGTCCGTCCGGCAGATCAGCGTCCTGCGGCTTGCCCGCGATGGACTTTCGAACAAGCGGATCGCTGACCAACTCCTGGTCAGCGAAGACACGGTGAAATGGCATATGCGCAGGATTTTCGCTGACCTGAAAGCACGCAACCGCGTGCAGGCCATCAGCGAGGCCGAGCGTCGCAATCTGATCTGACGGGGTATTTCCGGCTTTAGCCTGAAAAGAAAAGATGAGTGGCTCGCCCTTGATACGCCCTGGTCGGCTCCCTCGATGTTTAGCAGCCGGAGAACACGACAGCGTACAATCGCTCGTGAGATGAGTTTGCCTTATAACTAAAGTCGCTTCGCCCGCAGCCCCTGGTCTCGACACGGAAGATGGTTACATGAGCGCAATCGGCTTTCAGCTTCCCGAAGACGTGGTTGCGGTGCGCGATGGGGTCATGCGGTTTGTCGAAGCCGAGGTTCTCCCGCGCCTGGAGCGCAACCACGCGTTGTTCAATGATCCGCGCCTCACCTATGCTGCCGACGGGCGTTATGCGCCGGAGGTGCGCGCGCTAATCCGCGAGGTGCGCATGGCGTCCGCCGCGGCAGGTTACTACGCGATGTGTGCGCCAGCCGCGATTGGCGGCGGCGGGCTCGGACATCTTGCCTATTACGTCGCCTGGGAGGCCGTCTACCGACGAATCGGCGGCCATTCGATCCTGACGCCCTGGGTGATCGCTCATTGGGCCTTTGGGCCGAGCGCAATGCTGACGCAAGCGACACCGGAGGCGCAGGCGCGCTGTCTCGACGCAATGATCACGGGACGCACCTCGATGTGTTTCGGACTGTCGGAACCAGGAGCGGGCTCGGACGCCAGCATGATAAAGACCCGCGCGGTGGGCGATGGAGACGGCTGGCGCATCACCGGACGGAAACTCTGGACCACGAACTCGCCCACCGCGGAATGGTGCATCGTGTTTGCCGTCACCGATCCGGGTAAGGCGCAGCGAAAAGCCGGCGGGATCAGCGGCTTTCTGGTGCCGACCGACACCGAGGGGTTTGAAGTTGAAAGCGTGGTGCGGCTCTTCGGTCATCCCGGCGGTCATGAAGGCGCGCTGGTGCTTGAGAACATCAGGGTTGAGCCGTGGCAACTCGTCGGCGCGCTCGACGACGGCTTCAAGCTCGCGCTCTATGGCGTTTCGCTCGGGCGGATCTACAATTCGGCACGTGCGGTTGGTCAGGGCCGCTGGGCGATCGAGAAGGCGCTCGGCTATGTAAAGCAGCGTGAGGCGTTCGGCGCCAAGATCGCCGAGTATCAGGGCGTCTCGTTCCCGCTCGCGCGCGCCGCCACTGAACTTCACGCCGCGCATCTGATGGGACTCAACGCCGCGATGCTGCTCGATAGTGGCGAGCGGGCCGTGAAGGAGTTGTCGATGGCGAAAGCCTACGCCGTACAGGTGGGCTATCGAGCCGTCGATCAAGCGATACAGGCCCACGGCGCCATGGGCCTTACCAACGAGGTCGGCCTCGTCCATGCCTTGCAGGATTTGCGAATCATCAACATTGCCGACGGCACCAACGAGATCCTGGCACGCACCATCGCGCAGCGGCTGCTGGCCGGCGATATCGAGTTGTAGCCGGCCAGACCAATGGGGACAAGGCCCGGCTCCCTTGCAAGAGGCCGATCCGTCTATTACGGTCGGATCGTGATGATGTATCGTCCGAGGCTTGAGTCGTTCGCTGGCCGCCCATTGAAAGTAGTTTCAGCGCTTCGCAATGTTGCCCGAACAGCCTTGTTGGTCTATTACACGGCATTACTCATCTGGTGCAAGAGCTGGGCTTTGTACGGTGATGCCATTCGGGTTTGAGCGAGCAAGATTTGAAATCTTCATCGAGAATGAAGCGGGTTGCCAAGCGCGAGCCCAAGCGTAAAAATGTCGCACTTTCCGTGCCGCCGAAATCGCACGTTTCACGAGACCTTATCCTTCGGGTCGCGGCACAGCTTTTTCGACAGCAGGGCTATTCCGCCACTACGCTTCGACAGATCGCTGACAAGGCGGGAATGAAGGCAGGCAGCATCTACTACCACTTCGATTCGAAAACCGCGATATTGGACGAAATCCTCGAACTTGGATTGCAACGTATATTCGATGCGGTAAAGGCAAGTGTGAACGAACTTGGCAAGGGGTCGCACCGGAACAAGATCAGCGCCGCGATCAAAGCTCATCTTGTCACCCTGCTGCAAGAAAGCGACTACACCTCCGCCAACATGCGCGTCTACGGTCAGTTGCCGGAGCGCATCAAGAAGCGCCATCGTCCACTGCGCCGCGCCTATGGCAAATATTGGGATGACATGCTGGCGGATGCGCAGCGTGCCGGCGAAATCCGCCCGGAGATACTAATCGTTCCGCTACGCAGGTTTATTCTTGGTGCCTTGAATTGGACGGTCGAGTGGTTCGATGCGCGAAAAAGCAGCTCGGTACAGGAATTGGCGAGCCGGACCACGTTGCTGATCTTCAACGGCATCTTGCCGCGTTAGTGTTTCCAGTTTGTGCGTTGGTTATCGCATACGCTTGGCGACCTCTTCCAGCATTACTTCAGTAGTGCCGCCGCCAATTGATTGAACGCGAGCATCTCGCGACATTCGTTCAATCGTACTCTCTCGCATGTAACCCATGCCGCCGTGAAATTGCAGGCACGTGTACATCACCTCGTTGACGAGCTCGCCGCAATAAGCCTTGACCATCGATACTTCCTTGGTGGCATCGATCCCCTGCGTTACCAGCCATGCCGCGCAATAAACAAGTTGCCGCCCTGCCTCAACCTTGGCCGCCAGCATCGCCAACCGATGACGGATAGCCTGTCTCGACCACAGCGGCGCGCCGAAGGTCTGCCGCTGCGTGACCCAGTCCAGCGTGATCTCTATCGCAGCTAGCGCCTCACCCATCGCCATTGCACCGAGCACGATCCGCTCGTTCTGGAAGTTTTGCATGATCCCGTAGAAACCGCGTCCCTCCTCGCCGAGCAGGTTCGTTGCGGGGATCCGGCAATCCTCGAACAGCAACTCCGCCGTGTCTGATGACCTCCAGCCCTGCTTGTCGAGATCGCGACCAACCCGGAAACCGGGCGTACCTTTCTCCACGAGGAACATCGACAAGCGCTGGGACGGACGTGCATCCGGACTGCTCACGGCGGCGATGCAATAAAGGTCCGCATGTACACCGTTGGTGATGAACATCTTGGTGCCATTGAGCACATAGCCGTCGCCCTCGCGGCGCGCGGTGGTGCGAATGCCTTTCACGTCAGAGCCCGCGCCAGGTTCGGTGACGCCGACAGCGACGATCTTCTTCCCTGCAATGACATCCGGCATGAAGTGGTCCTTCAAGGCCTGCGAGCCGGCGTTGTAGAGATGCACCGACGCCATGTCGGTATGAACCAGAACCGTGATCGCCACTCCCGAGAACGTCGACCGTCCCAGTTCCTCGGCCAAAACAACGGTGGCCAACGTATCCATGTTCGAGCCGCCATATTCTGCTGAATAGCGGATGCCCAGAAAGCCAAGCTCACCCATGCGCCGCAGCACGTCGCGCGGCACCATGCCGTCCTGCTCCCATTGCAGCGCATACGGCTTGATCTCCTCCTCGACGAATCGCCGTATCTGGGCTTTCAGCAGTTCATGCTCTTCTCTGAAATAAGCCGAGCGTTTCGGGGTGCCGACGTGGTGCGTGCTCATCGTTGACCCTGCGGGTAAGGAAAAATTGTCGGAAAGGATTGGTATCCGCTATCAACTCGAAAGCATGAAAGCGGACATCGTTCGGCACAATCCTCATCTGCCTTGCCTTATTTACCTTGCCACACCGGCTTACGCTTCTCTGCAAAGGCTCTCGGGCCTTCAATGGCATCGAGGCTTGCGTAGGCTTCGACATGAAGCCTGTTGGCCTCAACGAGCCCCTTCTCGCAGCCGAGGTCCATCGCGGCCAACACGCTGGCCTTGGCCGCCCTCACCGACAATGGTGCGCCTTCTACAATCTTGCGCGCAAGTTGCAATGCACGCGCACGAACAGCGTCGGGTGTTTCTTCCAGATAATTGACGAAACCATACTCCGCGAGCCGCTCGATCGGCAGGGTCTCGCCGGTCAAGACGAGTTCCATCACCACGGGTTGCGGCAACATCCAGAGCAGCGGTACTGCCCACGGCGATCCCCGCCCCATCTTGACCTCGGTAATCCCGGCGCGTGTACCGCGTAAGCCGATCCTCAGGTCGCACTTCAGCGCCAGCAGCATCCCGCCCGCCATCAGCGACCCAGTCATCGCCGCGATGATCGGCTTTGAAACGGTTCGCATGGCCGTTTGCATCGGATCGCGCATCAGGGTCAGTATGTCGACGCCGTCACGCGCCCTGATCTCGGCTGCCTGCCTGAGGTCCAGACCGGCGGAGAATACGCCGCAGTCAGCCGAGGTCAGGATCACCACCCTCGCCTGGGAATCCCGTTCGACACGCTCCCAGGCATTGGTCAAACCGTTCATCGCCTCAACCGACAGGGCGTTCTTACGCGCGGGCCGATCGATGGTAATCGTGGCAATGCCATCCTCGAGCGAATAACGTATAGGTTCATTGTCTGACATCGATCTGCCTTTTTATGTATTCTAACATATGTTAGAATATATTAAACTCGACCGAACGCAAAAGTATTTTCAGGCATGGGATTGGTGATGCACGAGAGTCCTTCAAAAACGCGCTTCGCGCCGGAACTTCTCAAGGGCCAGGTCGCACTCGTCACCGGCGGCGGCACAGGAATGGGCCGCGCCACGGCCATTGAGATGGCGCGCTGCGGGGCCCGCATCGCCGTTCTCGGCCGCCGCATCGATCCGATAGAGAGCACCGCAAAGGTAATCCGCGACGCGGGTGGCGAGGCATTTGCCGTGTCGGCGGACATTCGCGAACCCGACTTGATCGAACGCGCGATGGAGAAGATCAAAGCCGAGTTCGGCGGGCTCAATATCCTCGTCAATAATGCCGGCGGACAATTCGTCACGCCAGCCCGCGAACTCAGCAACAAGGGCTTTGAAACCGTGATCCGCAACAACCTGATCGGCTCGTGGCAGGTAACCAAGGCTGCCGCGGACCATTTCATGTTGGCGAATGGCGGATCGATTGTGTTCGTAACCGCCTGTATCCGCAGCGGCCTTGGCGGCTTCGTGCATACCGCGGCAGCGCGCGGCGGCGTTACCGCGATGATGCGAACGCTCGCCTACGAGTGGGCCGAGTTCGGTATTCGCCTAAACTGCGTCGCACCCGGAACCATCAAGACCGAGGCGCTTGGCCGCTATCCGATACCGCCGGACGACTGGGTCAGGCTCAACCGCAACGTGCTGGGGCGCATGGGCAGCGTCGAGGATATTTCTGCAGCAATCATTTTTCTGTCCTCGCCGCTCGGTCAATTCGTCACCGGCGAGGACTGGTACATCGACGGCGGCGAGACGCTACATCTGGCCCACGACGCCCGCGATATGATCGACGCCGTTAAATTTGCCAAACGCGAACGCGGCGATGCAGGATTGTCGTAGCGGTCAAAATCGTTAACGCTGCGGCGGCATATCGGATATTCGATTTCGGGAGCTTGTTTACGTCTGACCAATGCGAAAATATTTCGGACGTCCGGCAGGCCACGGATCGCCCCACATTTGCTGCCCGCCGTCTACCGAAAGCGTTTCGCCCGTGATGAATTTCCCTGACGGCGCGGCGAGATAAACGCAGGCCTCGGCGATATCCCATGCATCGCCGTGCCGTTTCATGGGATTCGCTTCCTTGTAGGTCGCGGAGCCTTCCGGAACATAGCGGTCGAATGCCGTGGTTTCATTGACGCCAGGGGCAACACAATTCACCCGGATGCCGTGCGGCGCCCATTCGACCGCGACGGTCTTGGACGCGTAGATCACCCCGGCCCGCGCCGCGGCGGTGTGCGCCATCCCCGGCAGGCCTCGCCAGATCAATGCCACGATATTGACGATATTGCCGGTCTTGCCGCGCTCGATCCACTCGCGAGCCGCCGCTTGCATCATCCACCACGATCCGTTCAGGTTGGTATCGATCACTGCGTTCCAGCCCTTTGGCTTGAAGTCGATGGCCATCTGGGCGAACTGCCCACCGGCATTATTGATCATCACATCGACACGACCAAAATGATCCCAGACGTCTTTGACGAATTCGTTGACTTGATCGGGGTCGCGGATGGTGAGACTTCTACTGAAGACGCGGGCGCCGAGACTCTCTAGATCCGGAACGACGTGTGCGAGCTTCTCGGCGTCGCGCCCGCAGATTGCCAGATTGGCGCCAAGCCTCGCAAACAGGAATGCGATCGCCTTCCCGAGTCCGCTCCCCGCGCCGCTGACGATGATGGTCTGGCCGGTGAACAGATCAGGTCGGTACACTGTCGGGATCGTGGAGAGTTCGTCGTCGGTGAACCCGTAACTCGGCTGGCTGCTTTGCGAACTCATCTCAGGCTCCTCCCCCCTTTAAAGCGCGTGCGCGACCCGCACGCCCTCCTCGACCGCACGCATCGCGTCGAGTTCGGAAGCCTCCTTGGCGCCGCCGATGACATGCGTCTCGATTCCGGTCTTGAGCAGTTCGGTGAGCATATCGCGGTTAGATACTTGGCCGGCGCAAACTACGATCGTATCGACCGCGAGCGTACTTGGCTCACCCTCGGCCACGAAATGCAAACCTTGATCGTCGATCCGCTGATAGATAACCCCTCCGACAATCTTGACCCCGCGCTTTTCAAGACTGCTACGCAGGATCCAACCAGTCGAGACGCCGAGACCGAGGCCAGGCCGCGTCTTCTTGCGCTGCAGCATGGTAATTTCGCGCGAACTTGGCTTTGGTGCCAGCGGATCGCCCGATAGCCCTCCAGCTTTCGTAAGGCTGGCATCGACATTCCACTCCTGCTGAAACTCACGAATATCCATTGCCCGTGATTTTGGCGGTTCATCAGGCTGCGAATGGCAGAGGTATTCGGCGACATCGAAACCGATGCCTCCCGCGCCGATGATGGCGACTCGCCGTCCCGCGTGGCTTTTGCCACTCAACAAATCGTTGTAGAACACCACCTTGGGATGTTTGATGCCGGGAATCTCCGGCACACGGGGATGGACGCCGCAGGCGACAACGACAGCATCGAACCGCGCGTCTTTCAGGTCACTAACCGATGGAGCAGAATTCAGCCTGAGATCGACGCCGCCATCGGCGATTTGGCCGCTGTAATAACTCAGCATTTCGTCGAACTCGACCTTGCCCGGGACTGCTCGGGCAAGGTTGAGTTGCCCGCCTATGCGATCAGCGGCCTCAAACAGGGTTACCTTGTGCCCGCGTCGGCTGGCTTCCGCGGCAGCTGCGAGACCGCCCGCGCCTGCGCCAATCACTGCGATCCTGCGCGAGGTCTGAGCCGGGCCGTCCTCAAACTCAGTCTCGCGGCAGGCACGCGGATTAACCAGGCAACTCGCGGTCCGCTCGGAAAAGATCAGGTCGAGGCAGGCCTGATTGCAGGCAATGCAGATGTTGATTTTGCCGGCGTTGCCCTCCCGCACCTTCCTGGCGAAGTGCGGATCGGCCAGCATCGGGCGGGCCATCGATATTAGATCGCTATCCCCCGCCGCCAGAATCTCTTCTGCGGTATCCGGCGTATTAATGCGATTTGATGCCACTACCGGAATCCTGACCGCTTTCTTCAGACGCGATGCCGCAAAACGCCATGCGCCGCGCGGAATGACGTAAGCGATCGTGGGAACGCGCGCTTCATGCCAGCCGATACCGGTGTTGAGAATGTCGGCGCCCGCGGCCTCGACCCGTTGGGCAAGCCGATCAATCTCCTCGCCGGTTGCACCTCCTTCGACGAGGTCCAGCGCCGAGATTCGGTAGACAATGATGAAGTCGTCGCCGGTGGCGCTTCGCGAGCGTTTGACGAGTTCCACCGCGAGCCGATGGCGGTTCTGCTCCGATCCGCCCCACTCATCGGTACGGTTGTTGGTTCGCACCACCGTGAACTGATTAATGAGGTAACCTTCCGATCCCATGATCTCAATGCCATCGAACCCGGCCTCCTTTGCGAGCAGCGCGCAGCGCACGTAATCCGAGATCGTCTGTTCAATCTCTGCCCCAGTCATTGCACGCGGGGGAAACCGATTGATGCGGGTGGGGATGTCAGAAGGACCGACGCAGTCCCTTTGCTTGGAATAGCGGCCCGAATGCAACACTTGCATGCAGACTTTACCACCGTGCTGATGGACAGCATCAGTGATGCGACGAAGTTCGCGAGCTTGCGCACGTTCGGTCAAAATCGGCCCCCCAGGCTCAATCAGACCCGCGCTGTTGGGCGCATAACCGCCGGTAATGATGAGTCCTATCTCCCCCTTGGCGCGCTCGGCAAGGAAAACCGCCATCTTGTGCACGCCGTTGTCCTCCATATCGAGACGGGTGTGCATCGACCCCATGATCATGCGGTTACGCAACGTGGTCCGCCCTACCTTTAGCGAAGATAGCAAATGAGGGTAAAGCGATGTTCCGGGGCTGGTCGGCGTCAGCATGGACTTGCCTCCGTGGCTGGTTGTTAAATTTCTAACAGTTGTTAGACTGAATGCAAGAACTGAAGATCACCTAGATGGGAGGAATCGCGATGGATTACGCGCTTAGCGAGCAGCAGCAGGCTTTTCAGGAAACCGCGAAGCGTTTCGCGAAGGACAAGCTGGGCCCCCACTATCAGAGGCGGGCAAGGGAACACCGCATCGATCGTGCCATGCTGAAACAAATGGGGTCACTCGGCCTGATTGGCGCCGATCTGCCGGAAAAATACGGCGGCCTTGGCGAGAGCAGCGTGACGGCAGGCATTATTGTCGAGCAGATCGCTTATGGAGACTTCAACGCCAGCTACGTCCAACTTCTGGCGTCACTGCTCGGCGGAATGCTCGCAGAGCACGCCTCGCCCGAAATCGCTCAGGAGTGGCTACCGCAAGTGGCCCGGGGTGAGAAGATCATCGGCCTCGGCCTGACCGAGCCGCGGGGCGGTTCGGACGCTGCCAACCTCATTTTGCGAGCTGAAAAATCGGGAAATGGCTATCGCCTCAACGGTGAAAAGACTTCCATGAGTTTTTCAGATCAATGCGACGCAGCAGTCATCTTTGCCCGAACCGGGAAGGTCGAAGACGGCGCACGTGGCGTCAGCGCATTCTTTGTCGATCTGGCGCAGAGCGGAATCACGCGGACGCATTTTGATGACATCGGTACCAAACCTGTCGGACGCGGCTCGGTGTTCTTCGACGACGTCTTCATTCCGGCCGAGTGCCTGATGGCAGAGGAGAACAAGGGATTCTCCAAGATCATGTCAGGCTTCGACTATAGCCGTGCCTTGATCGGCCTTGAGTGCATCGGACCTGCCCAGGCTTCGGTCGATGAAGCATGGCAATACTCAACCGAAAGGCTCGCCTTCGAGCGGCCGATCGCGCAGTTTCAGGGCGTGAGCTTTCCGCTCGCGGAAGCCGAGACCCAGCTCACCATGATGCGGCAGCTTTGCTACTATACGCTTTCGCTCAGAGATCGCGGGCTTGCACATACCGCGGAAGCTGCGATGTGCAAATGGTATGTGCCGAAAGTGACCTGCGAGATCATCCACCAGTGCCTCCTCACTCACGGCCACTACGGTTACACCACCGATCTGCCGTTTCATCAGCGTTACCTCGACGTGATGGGCCTGCAAATCGGCGACGGAACCGCACAAATTCAGAAACTTGTCATCGCACGTGAAAAGGTCGGTCGTGTCGCGGTTCAATACGCCAAGCAGCCTTCCGAATTGCGGCAGATCTCAAAATGAGCGTACCTATCGCCCCCATTGCCATCTCTCGGCGAGACGCGTGCCGCCGTGCGTAGATTTTCGGGCTGGGGCCAATCGGACGATTCCGATCGCGCCATCGATAAACTGCGCGCCCAAGTGTCGTGTTCAGCTCGCACCTGGATTCGGCTAGTCAAATCCCGCGGTTTCGTTCGCTCCGGCCTACTCCCCTGATTGAGGCGCTCCGAAGGCAGCGTCATCTATTAAGACGCCACCAGTATTCAATGTCACCAGCGCGGGATATGCAACGCGAAAGTCCTCAAGCATCTTGCCTATCGGAGCGTCGGCGAACCAACCTCGGTCATTGACATATTCCATATGGCGATGATCGCTCGTGTCGAACTCGTGAAACAACGCGTCGGCCGTACCGTCGAAGATAAGAGGTCGGACTCCAAATCGTTCACATAGCTCCATGTTGAACGCGGGCGTCACTTTGAACATCTTCCTATCGAGCCAAAGCGCGACGTAGCCGTGATAAATGAAGAGATCAGTCCCCATTAACTCCGTCAGCTTGGGGGAATTCAGATGGTTGCGAACGTCTGCAAAGCCGATCGCGGCGGGGATTCCCGCTGCGCGCATGGCGGCCGTCAACAATATTGCCTTCGGAACACAAAACGCCGAAGGCGTTTTGAGAATCTCGCTGGCGCGATAATCGGCTTCGGACAAACTCACCGCGTAGGGGTCGTATCTGATCTGGTCTCGTACCGCGTTAAATAGGAGGATTGCCTTCTCGGCCGTCGACCGGTCCTGTTTGTCGCCAGCCACACGCGAGACAAACTCTCTAATCGCAGGTGAGTCGCAATCCACGTAATGCGTTGGAGCGAGAAATTCCGCGAGGTCCGGGTTGACTTTCACTTGTGCCTCGATTGGTACCTGCACTAACCTAACAGACGTTAGAAATTGAGGCAAGTCAAATCGGGTTGCGACCGGCGTCCAAAAGATGGATACCTCATTTGTTGTTCCATACGAATAGATTTATCAAACGATTGTTAGAATCGATTGAACTCGCAAGACGAGAGCGTTAGCATTAGGCGTCCAGGCTGGACACATGCTTATCGGGCGGGCCTGTCCACCGTCTCGTGTTCGATCGGGCATGCGTTCCTATCGGCCGGTAAGTCAATCTCGAATTGAACTTGACTGCAAATCAGGGAACGTAGTCGATGAATAATCCAACGTCCTATGCATGGACACCTCCGCCGGAGCTAATTGCAACAAGCAATCTGACCGCTTTCCTGCGCGCAACCGGATATGACGATTACGATCACCTCGCGTCGAAGGCTGAGGCCGATCCGGCATGGCTAATGGAGGAAGTCTTTAAGTTCTGCGATGTTCGATTCTATCGCAGTTACGACCAAATGTTGGATCTGTCGCGCGGGCAGCCATGGGCACGCTGGTGCGTCGGCGGGACCACCAACATCGTGCTGAACTGCATTGACAAGCATCGCAGCACGCCCGTATGGGACCAGACATTTTTGGTCTGGGAGGGTGAAGACAAGCGCGAACAGCGCGCGCTTACCTATCGTGAATTGGACCGCGGCGTCGGACGGCTTGCGCAGGGACTGCGTGATCTCGGCGTCGGTAAGGGCGATGTGGTCGCTCTCTATTTGCCGAACCTGCCGGAAACCTTTATCGCGTTTTTCGCTGTGCTGAAATTGGGCGCGATCCTGATGCCGCTGTTCTCCGGCTTCGGTCCGGCTCCCATGCAAACCCGGCTCAACCATGGCGGCGCCAAGGCCGTCATCACCGCGAGCGGGACCTGGCGGCGGGGCGCTGCGGCACCGCTCAAATCCGTCCTCGACGTCGCGCTCGAATCCTCACCGACAGTGCAGCACGTGATCGTCGTCGATCGTGAAGGCCTTAAGATCGAAACCCCGATGCGAAAGGGCCGCGATCACTGGTGGCACGATATCGTCATCGGCAAGGACGGCGCTATCGCGACCGCCGAAATGAATGCGGAAGATGCCGCGATTCTGCTGTACACCTCGGGAACCACCGGCGAACCGAAGGGTTGCGTTTGGACCCATATCAGCTTCATCGGTTCTATGGTCACACGCGACATGATCATTTGCGCCGATTTCAAATCATCGGACCGTTTTTTCTTTCTCAGTGACATGGGCTGGATGGTCGGCGCGATGTGCGCATGTATTCCCAGTTTCGCCGGCGCGAGCCTTCTGATCGCCGAAGGCACGCCGGATTTTCCGGACACCGGACGATTCTGGCGGCTGATCCAGGATCATCGCGTCAGCTATCTCGGAGTATCCCCCACCATAGTCCGTAGTTTGATGCGCTATGGAACGCAGGACGTCGAGCGCCACGATCTGTCGAGCCTGCGTATGACCGCGTCGGGCGGCGAGGCATGGACCAACGCGCCGTGGCAATGGTTCTTCGAGCATGTCTGCAAGAGAAAGCTTCCAATCATCAACATTTCCGGCGGCACCGAGGTTGGAGGTTGCATCTTCACGGGGACGCCGAACCATCCGATGAACCCCGGTTCGTTCTCCCGTCCGGCGCTCGGTGTCGGCGCGGACATCGTGGACATGTCCGGCAAGAGCTTGCCGCCCGGCGAAGTCGGCGAACTGGTGCTCCGCCAGGCGTCGATCGGATTGACCAAGAGCTTGTGGAAGGCCGATGCGCGCTATGTCGAAAGCTACTGGAGCACGCTTCCCGGCCTTTGGGTGCATGGCGATTTTGCGATGCGCGGCCATGATGGGCTTTACTATATTCTCGGGCGCTCCGACGACACCATCAAGATTTCAGGCAAGCGGACCGGGCCGTCCGAGCTCGAAGGCATTTTGATCGACACCGGCAAGGTCTCCGAGGCGGCGGTGTTCGGTATTCCGCACCCGGTAAAGGGTTCGGCGATCGTTTGTGCCTGCGTGCTCATGCCAGGTACGAACGTCGAGAGTGAAATTGTCAACGAGCTCTCATCCGCTATCGTGAGCGGCATGGGAGCATCGTACCGGCCGGAGAAGATAATTTTTGTAGATGATCTGCCTCGAACCCGCAACATGAAGATCATGCGCCGGGTGCTGCGAGCAGTGTTCGAAAGCAAGGATCCCGGCGATCTTTCCGCACTCGCCAATCCCGAAGCAGTTGACAGGCTTCGCGAGAAACTTGGCGCCGCATAAACCACGGAGAAAATGGCGAGCTGTCGGGCTGGGTGGAAGCGGACTTTTTACCGGGCCCCGACCCCGGTACTCCAAGGATTTCATAAGGAGAGGCGTACAATGGGGATGGATCCGATCTTGTCAGATCAGCGCAAGCAAGCGATGCGGGCCGCTGGATTCTGGAGCGATCAAACCTTGCTCGAGTTTTTTTCGAGGCATGCCAGAAACGATCCAGGGCGGCTCGCGGTTGTTGGCTACGAAGCTGCGTCCAACCGACGTACGGCGCTGACATACGGCGAACTGCAGCAAGCTGCCGAGCGAACCGCGGCTAATTTGTTGCGGCTTGGTGTCAAGCCTGGCGAAGTGGTGTCGTATCAGTTGCCGAATTGGTGGCAATTCATGGCTCTTCACCTCGCACTGCTGCGGATCGGCGCGGTCACAAATCCCATCATGCCGATTTTCCGCGATCGCGAAATGGAATTCATGCTGACCTTGGCCGAGACGCGCGTGCTGATCGTTCCACAGCGATTTCGCGATTTCGATCACGCCGCAATGGCGGACCGCCTCAAGGCCAAGGTGCCCACACTTGAGCACGTCGTCATTATCGGTTCGGGCGACAATCAAGACTTCGAGACCGTGCTGAATTCGCCGGGAAAGCGGGTTGAGGCAGCGACCGCTGCCTCGGCCGATGATGTCGTGCAATTGCTTTATACGTCGGGCACAACAGGTGAGCCCAAGGGGGTGATGCATACAGGCAATACGTTGCTGAACAGCGTGCGATATTTTGAGGATCGCGTCCGTCTCACAGCCAACGATGTCGTGCTGATGGCCTCGCCGATGGCCCATCAGACCGGTTTTCTCGTCGGCCTGCTGCTGCCGCTGTATCTGGGAGGACGGGTCATTCTTCAGGATATCTGGAATCCAGCCAAGGCGGTCGATATTGTCGAGACAGAGCGCGTGACGATGACCATGGCATCGACGCCGTTTCTGGCGGATTTGACTGCGGAGGCGGAGCGGCGGCCTGAAGCGCTGCGTTCACTGCGCACTTTCGTATCGGCAGGCGCCCCAATTCCCCGTGTTTTAGTGCGCCAGGCCACACAGAATCTTGGTGCGCACATCGTCTCGGGATGGGGGATGACGGAAAACGGGCTGGTGACGACCACCAAGCTCGACGATCCACCGGAAAAAGTCTTCGAGACCGACGGTTGCCCAAGCCAGGGTATGGAAGTCAGGATCGTCGATGGCGGGGGCAAAGTCCTGCCTCACGATGAAGAAGGGCGCCTACAAGCGAGGGGCCCCGGCACCTTTGTGGGCTACCTCAAGCGGCCGCATCTCTATGCCGTCGATCAGGATGGCTGGTTTGAGACCGGCGACCTCGCCCGCAAGGACAAGGACGGCTACATTCGTATCACGGGGCGCACCAAGGACATCGTCATCCGCGGCGGCGAGAACGTTCCGGTGATCGAGATTGAACAACTGATGTATCGCCATCCAGCCGTCCGGGAAGTCGCAATCGTCGGAGTGCCAGATGAACGCTTGGGCGAGCGGGCCTGTGCCTGTGTCGTGCTGCGCGAGGGAGCATTACTGACGTTAGCTGACGTGATGGCGTATATGGCGGAGAACGCTGTAGCCAAGAACTACTGGCCGGAGCGCATTGAGGTGCTCGAAGCCTTGCCGAAAACGCCGAGCGGCAAAGTGCAGAAATTCAGGCTTCGCGAGATCGTCAGTTCGATGAAATAATTCTCGGCTAACGGCTGCCGCAAGAAGAAGGCCGGGTGAAATTCCGGCCCCCTTCTGAGATGACCGCCGCGCGCGAAAATCAGAGCGGGCAATCCTGCGGAAACACCGGCTTGCGTTTTTCGAGATGGGACGCCAATCCCTCGCGCGCCTCGGCGCCGGTGAAACCCAAAATCTCAAGCGCGGTCGAGGTATCGAACAGCGGACCATTGACGCGCAGCCAGTTGTTAAGAGCGTACTTGGTCCAACGGATCGCGCTTTGCGCGCCGCTAGAAAGCTCCTCGGCCGTCTCGATCGCTATCCTCTGCAAGTCCGCGTCTTCGACGCATAGCGACACCAGACCGATCCGCTCAGCTTCTTCGCCGGACAGTGGCTTGCAGGTCAGCAGGTAATATTTTGCTTTTGCAAGGCCGCACAATAACGGCCAGATGATGCAAGCGACATCGCCCGCCGCGACGCCAAGCCGCGTATGACCATCGACGATGCGCGCGGACTTTCCACAAATCGAGATATCGGCCAGGATTCCGACGACGAGACCTGCACCGACGGCGACGCCGTTGATCGCCGAGATGATCGGCTTGTTGCAATTGATAACGTTATAAACGAGATCCTTGGCCTCCTTCCAGGTCGACATCCGTGCGACCGGGTTGTCTAGAATACTCTTGATCAGCTCGAAATCGCCCCCCGCCGAAAAGGCTTTGCCAGCTCCGGTCACGATGACCGCGTTGACATCTGGATCGTCGTTGATGTCACGCCAGATATTGGTGAGCTGAGTGTGGGTCTCGGCGTCGACCGAATTGTAGGTCTCGGGCCGGTCGAATGTGAGCCGGAGAACCCGCTTGGACGGATAGTCGAGCTTCAATTTGGTATAAGCAGCATAACGATTGGACATCGGCTTCCCTTCTGGACACTTGATTTGCTTGGTCGGGTTAAATCTTACAGGGGATGACGATGCATATCGCAGTCGGCAGATTTCTCCTGCCTTCCGATACGTCCTCGCCACGAACCTGCTATGAATTCATTCGAACAGATGTTAGAATTTAAAACCGATCGGGAAAGGCTGCAAGCTTATACTTTTCAATTGAGGCCGTCGTCGGGGGCGGCGAGAGCAAGATTCGGAGGATTTGCCGTGACAGACGGGCACGAAAAAGCTCTGACAACGAGGGCGGGCGCCAGTCCCACGATTGGCGAGCTGTTTCGCGCGAGAGCGCTGATCCACAAATCTTCGGTCGCGATCGAGTATCAGGGCAGACAGATCAGCTATGGGCAGCTCCTTGACCGTGTACATCGGGCAACCTCGATGCTGGCGAGCCAAGATCTTCGACGAGGCGACCGCGTAGCATTGCTCTCGCGTAACAGACCGGAGTATCTCGAAGTGGAGCTGGCGGCCGCCAATCTCGGGGTCATCACCGCTTGCCTGAACTGGCGATTGTCGCAGCGGGAACTCGCCTATTGTATCGATCTGGTCTCACCGAAGCTCTTGATTGTTGAAGAAGAACTGGCCGGAAATCTCGAACTTTCTCCCATAGGGGACCGCAAGGTTATCAAGATCGGCCCGCAATACGAGCATATATTGCAAGAACAAAACGGTCATGCGCTGCCCATTGCGGCGGAATCCGAAGACGGCCTGGTTATCCTTTACACCAGTGGGACCACCGGCCAACCCAAAGGGGCCGTCATTTCGCATCGGGCGATGATCATGCGGGCGCTGGTGTTCAGTTCCGAGCTGAACATTTCGCATCACGATACCTTTGTGGCCTGGGCGCCGCTGTTTCACATGGCATCCACGGACCACAGTCTCGCGACACTGTTGCGCGGGGGAACGGTCGTCGTGGTCGATGGCTTCCAGATCGAGCCGTTATTGTCTGCTTTGGAGCGCCATCGGATCGGCTGGTTTGTCTTGATTCCGGGCATGATTGAAGCATTCATCGCCGGCTTCAAGGAGCAAAAAACGACCGTAAAAGGCGTTGGCCTTTGCGGCGCGATGGCCGACCTGGTCCCTCCGCATGTCATCGCCGAGGTCACTGACCTGCTGCGAGCTCCCTACGTCAACAGTTTTGGTTCGACCGAGACTGGCTTGCCGCCGGCAACCAGATCGTTGATCCCGGTAGGCGAAATACCTGCCAGCCTGGCGAAGCAACAAAGCGCGTTCTGCGACATCAAGCTTGTCGATTCTGCCGACAAGGAGGTTCCGATTGGCGCACCGGGAGAGTTGGCTATTCGCAGCCCAACTTTATTCTCCGGCTATTGGAAAGCTGATGATACCAACGTGCGCGATTTTCGCGGCGGGTGGTTTCACATGGGCGACGTGTTTCGGCGCAATGATGACGGCTCGCTCGATTTCGTCGATCGCGCCAAGTACATGATCAAGACTGGCGGCGAAAACGTTTATCCAGCCGAGATCGAGCGCGTTTTGATGAGTGATGCAGGGATCACCGAGGCCGCGGTTGTGCGTGTCCCCGATGTGAAATGGGGTGAAGTTCCCGTGGCATTCGTGTCGCGCCGCGACACCACGGTCACCGAGGCGGACCTGTTTGCTCTGTGCCGGCGCGATCTTGCCGGATACAAATGTCCCCGGCAGTTCCGGTTCATCGATTTTTCGGAATTTCCGCGGTCCACCAGCGGCAAGGTTCAGCGCCACGAGCTCGAAGCCAGGCTGGCGGGCGAAAGGCAACGGGTAAACAGCTAATACGGACACGCCCATTAGCTCTTCGCGTCGCAATTTTCGTCGAACGAAAACTGCTCGCGGCAAGGCACCGCAATCGGAGACGGAAACATGAATGTCGAAGAAGCCATTTTGACGCGGCGCTCGGTCAGGCGATTTCTTCCCAAGCCGGTTCCAGAACCGGTCGTGCGAAAAATCATCGAGGTCTCGGCGCGTGCGCCAAGTGGCCACAACATCCAGCCGTGGAAGGTCTACGCGATCGCGGGCGAGGTGAAGGATCGGCTCTGCGCGGACATCCTGAAAGCTGCCGAAACTGAACCGGACAAGCATCGGCCGGAATATGAGTATTATCCGACCGAATGGCACGAGCCCTATATCGGGCGTCGGCGCGAGCTCGGCTACGACCTTTACGCAAAGCTTGGCATTGCTCGCGACGACGTTGCCGCACGCACATCGCAGATGAACCGCAACTATCTTTTTTTCGACGCCCCGGTCGGACTTTTCGTGACGATGGACCGCCGCTTGAACACCGGCAGCTATATCGACATGGGTATGTTCTTGCAGAACATCCTGCTCGCCGCGCGCGGTCATGGCCTGCACACCTGTGGCCAGGCCGCGTTCACCTGGTACCACGACATCATCCGCAAGCATCTTTCGTTTGACGACACCGAAATCCTGATTTGTGGCGTGGCGCTGGGTTACGAGGACACGACTGCGCCCGAAAACAAGCTCGTCACCAGGCGGGTGCCAGTCGATACCTACGCCAAGTTCTTGGGATTTTCCGGCGGCAGCACGGGCGTCGCCTCGGCACGCACGACGGCCGGAAACTGACCTTCACGCATCACGCCGGGCGGAGACCAAATGCTTTCCATTCGTAAACAAACGCTACGCGGCAAGGTCGCGGTAATCGGTATCGGAATGTCGCCGGTTGGTAAGGTGCCGGGAAAGAGCCCGTTATGGCTCGCCGCCGACGCCGCGAAGAAGGCGCTGGCCGATGCCGGCATCGGGAAAAACGAGATCGACGGCGTGCTGTCGAGCCATGCCTTCGCTTCTCCCTTCCATCGCTTCAGCGTTGCGTTCAGCGAGTATTTAGGTATTCAGCCGACCTTTTCGAACACGCTTCAGGTATCCGGCGCGACGGCGGCGACGATGTTCAATATTGGCGCCGCTGCCATTCATGGCGGCCTCGCCGAGGTCGTACTCGTGGTCGGCGGCGACAGCCTGCTGACCGGCCTGACGCCGGATCTGGCGCTGCGCTCGATGACGGAAAGCCGTGATCAGCAATACGAGATGCCGTTCGGCATTCCTGTCGCGAATACCTTTGCCATGACGGCACACCGGCATATGAAGGATTTCGGCACCACACCGGAACAGTTGGCGGAAGTCGCCGTGGTCCAGCGGCGTCATGCTATGCGCACGCCCGGTGCGCAGCAGACCAGCCCGATCACGGTGGACGACGTGCTAAGCTCAGCTATGGTGACGACGCCCTACCACAAGCTCGATTGCTCGCTGATATCGGATGGCGGCGCGGCATTCATTCTGACATCGGCCGAACATGCCAAGGCGCTCGGCATCAAAAGCCCGATCTACATTCTGGGCGGCGGCGAATGCTACACCCACGAACATATTTTCCTGATGCCCTCGCTGACCGAAACCGGCGCGGTCGCGTCGAGCCGAAAGGCTTACGAAATGGCCGGCTATGGCCCCAAGGACATGGACGTCGCCGGCGTCTATGACTGCTTCACCGGCACCGTCATCATGATGCTGGAAGATCTCGGTTTTTGCCCGAAGGGCGAAGGCGGCCGTTTCGTCGCGGACGGCCATATGACCTATGGCGGCCAGATTCCATCGAACACCCATGGCGGATTGTTGTCGTTCGCCCATTCGGGAATGCCGGGATCGCTGTTCCATTTTCATGAGGTCATCGCGCAGTTGCGCGGCCAATGCGGCGAACGCCAGGTGCCGGGCGCGGAACTCGGGCTGGTGCACAGCCTCGGCGCGGGTTTCGCAACCAATGCCACCACCATTCTGGGCACGGAGAACACGCTGTGATCTCGTCCGAAGACGCCATGAAGAAGCCGGTGCCGACGCCCGACGCGGATTCCGCCGCCCTCTGGCGCGGCCTGCACGACGGCGTGCTGCTGCTGCAGCACTGCGCCGATTGCGGCCACGTGCAATATTACCAGCAGGCGATGTGCCGGCAGTGCGGCGGCGAAAATCTTGCCCATCGACCGGCAAGCGGGCGCGGCAAGGTACATTCCTTCAGCGTGGTACAGCGCGCACCGGGACCCGCTTTCAAAACCGATCTGCCCTACGCTGTTTTGTTGATCGATCTGGAGGAGGGCCCGCGGATGATCAGCACCTATACCGGCGGCAAGCCCGAAGAGGTCACGTTCGACATGGACGTCATGCTCGTCTGCGAAAAAATCAGCGAGGAAGTGACGCTGCCGCGCTTCCGGCGGGCTTAGCCTGACAGGCGAGCAGCTACATCCGGAACACCCCGAATCTCGTCGGCTTGGCAGGCGTCCGGCCGGCGAGGTCGAGCAGCAGCGCCATCACCTCGCGGGTCTCCGCAGGTTCGATCACCATATCGCACCACAAATGGCGGGCGTAGTTATAGGGATCGGCGAACGCCTCGAAGTCCCTCAGGATCGGCCGCTTGAACTCTTCACGTTCTTCGTCGGTCCAAGAACTGCCTTCGCGCTGATGGATATTGTCGCGCACCATCGTTAGCGTTGTCGCCGCCTGCTCCGGTCCCATCAAGGCGGCGTGGGCGCTTGGCCACATCAGGGTAGCGTTTGGTTTGAACGCGCGGCCTAGCATTGCGAAATAAGCCGCGGCATAAGAGCCGCCGGTAATGATAGTGTATTTCGGCACATCGGCGCAGGCCATCGCGGTCATGAACTTGGCTCCATGCTTGGCAATGCCCTGACGCTCGACTGCGGACCCGACCATAAAGCCGGAGACATCGACCAGGAACAGCAACGGAATGTCGCGCTTGCAGCAAAGTTCGATGAAGTGCGCCCCCTTGACCGCGCTTTCCGAAAACAGCACGCCGTTATTGGCCAGGATGCCGACCTCGAAACCGTGGATGCGGGCAAATCCGCATAGCATGGTTTCGCCGTGAAGATGCTTGAAGTCTTGAAAGCGGCTGCCGTCGATGAGGCGCGCCAGGATCTCCCGGTTGTCCGTTGGGATGCGCCGGTTAGCGCTGACGATTCCATAGATTTCCTCGACCGCATGGCAAGGCGGTTCGCCCTGCTCGACCGTCCAGCGCAATCGCGGCGGCTCTCCCAGGTTGGCGACGATATTACGCACGATCGCCAGCGCGTGGCTGTCATTCTCGGCGATATGGTCGGTGACGCCGCTGATCCGGCTGTGCATCTCCGCGCCGCCGAGCGGTTCGATCTCGATGGTCTCGCCGGTCGCGGCAAATACCAGTTGCGGGCTGCCGAGAAACATCGCGCCCTGGTCGCGTACGATCACCACCTCGTCGCACAGCGCCGGAATGTAAGCGCCGCCCGCGGTCGAAGGGCCGTGAACGACGGCGATCTGCGCGATATTCTCGGCCGACATCTTTACCTGATTGTACATGATCGATCCGGCCTGCCCTTCGTCCGGAAAGATATTGGCGATGTCCGGCAGGAAGCCGCCACCTGATTGCACCAAGGTGATGCAGGGCAGCCGGTGTTGCCACGCAAACAACTGGGCGCGGGTATGCTTCTTCGTTGTCATGCCGAACAGCGTCCCGCCCTTCACTGTGGCATCGTTGGCGATAAGCATGCAACCGCGCCCGCAGACCTGTCCGACGCCCGTGATAATTGTCGCGCCCGGCGGCACGCCGTCGTACATCCCCTCGCCCGCCAGGTGGCCGAACTCGAGAAACGGCGAACCGGGATCGATCAGCGCCGCGATGCGTTCGCGCGGCAGCAGCTGGCCGCGCGATTTATGCAAGGCGCGAGCCTTGGCGGAGCCGCCCTGATTGGCCTCGGCCCGACGCCTTTGGAGATCGGCGATCCGCGCCAGATAATGAGCGCGATTGAGCTTGAACTCGTCCGACCCGGTCGCGACAGCGGATTTCATCGCGGTCAATTGGCTATTCCCCAAAACTGATCACAAGCCAGGAAATGCGGGCTCGACGGTCTTCATTATTTTCTAACATTCGTTCGTTTTCGAACGATTGTTAGGTTGAAATCCTAGCCGCTTCTGCCTAAAGATAGCAAGCAATTGATGCTGCCGACCGACAGCCGGCCGCCTCGCAAACAATAAACTCGACGGTGTTCCCGAGAGGGTTTCGAATTCTCAACTTAGAACAACGCGGTTTCGGCCGGCGGCGGAGTTCCCACATGGACTTTGATCTTACGCACGAGCAGCGGCAAATCTACGAATACGGCGATATGGTTGCGAAGCAATTCGATCGCAAATACTGGATGGAATGCGCCGACAAGCACGTATTCCCCCAAGCCCTTTACAGCAAGGTTGCGGAGGATGGCTTCGTCGGAACGATGGTGCCTGAGGAATACGGCGGCTCGGGACAAGGCATGGTCGAGATGCACCTGTTCCTTGAGGGCTTGTCAAACAATGGCATTCCACTGCTAAACCTCGTCGTCGGCGCGGCAATGAGCTTGGGATTCATAGCCAAATACGGCAGCGAAGCGCAGAAATTGCGCTATCTGCCCGATGCGTGTGGCGGCAAGACGCGCTTTTGCTTCGCGATCACCGAGCCTGACGCGGGAACCAACACGATTCGTACTTCCACGATAGCAAAGAAGCGTGGCAATCGCTTCGCGCTGAGCGGTCAGAAGACATTTATCACCGACGCCGATGGCGCGGACTACGCGCTGGTGGTGACGCGAACGACAGCGCATACCGAGGTTCAGAAGAAAACCGATGGCTTCACCCTGTTTGTGGTCGACCTGAAAGCCAAGGGCGTGCAGAAGCAATACATTCCAGTGAGCATTCCGGCCCCGGAAACACAATGGCAGCTGTTTTTCGACGAAGTCGATCTTGGGCCGGAGGACATTGTTGGCGAAGTCGACAAGGGATTCGGCATTTTGTTCAAAAGCCTTAATCCCGAACGCATTCTTGTCGGTTCGATTTCCTGCGGTCTCGGCCGCTATGCCCTGAACCGGGCAGTCGAATACGCCAAGGAGCGGCGGGTTTTCAACAACGTGCCGATCGGATCTTATCAGGGCTTGCAGCATCCCCTGGCCAGCGCCCGCACCGATGTCGAATTGGCATCGCTGATGACACTAAAAGCCGCCTGGATCTTCGATCAGGGCCGCGAAGCCGGCGAATTCTCCAACATGGCAAAACTTGCCGCAGCCGACGCCGGCATCAAGGCGGTGGACACCGCGCTGCAATGCTTCGGCGGCAACGGGTTCACCAAGGAGTACGGCATCTTCGATATCTATCCGCTGGTGCGGCTGTTGAAGACCGCGCCGCTCAATCGCGAAATGATTCTCAACTACATCGGCGAGCACGTGATGGGCTTGCCTCGCAGTTATTAGAGCAAGACCCGGAACGGTGAGGCGCGATTCTACCGGCGATTCGTCTTCAATTGTTCAGAGATCCCCCCAAAGAACGAGGTTGTCTGCAATGGCTCTCATGAAGTCCGATGTGTCCGCTGCGAGCGAAGAGTATCGCCGTAACCGGGACGCTTACGGCTTGAGAATCGCCGATCTGCATGAGCGCCGGGCAGCTGCAATGGTCGGCGGTCCGGAACGGGCGCGGCTGCTGCACAAGGAGCGCAAGCAATTACTGCCTCGCGAACGGATCGCTGCGCTAATTGATCCCGGCTCGCCGTTCCTCGAATTTTGCCAGTTCGCGGGCGAAGGCATGTATGACGGCGTGCCGCCCGGCGGCAGCATCGTCACCGGCGTTGGAATGGTGTCGGGCCGCGCCTGCATGCTGATCGCCAACGACGCCACGGTCAAAGGCGGCACCTACTACGGGATCACCTGCAAGAAGCACGTCCGCGCACAGAAATTCGCCTGGCAACACCGCCTCCCCTGCGTCACCATGGTGCAATCCGGCGGCGCCAACCTGCCGGACCAGCCCAACATTTTTCCCGACGACGGACAGTTCGGATCGATCTTTTACAACCAGATCCGGATGTCGAGCGAGGGTATCGCGCAGATCGCAATCGTCCATGGGCCCTCGACCGCCGGCGGCGCTTACATGCCGGCGCTCTGCGACGAGACCGTCATCATCCGCAATCAGGGCGCCATGTTCCTGGGCGGACCACAACTGGTCTATGCCGCGACCAAGGAAGAAGTCGGCGTCGAAGCGCTCGGCGGCGGTGAAATGCATAGCCGCGTCAGCGGCGTCACCGACCATCTGGCGGAAAGCGACAGCCACGCGATCGCGATTACCCGCGATATCGTCGCCAATCTCGGTGACATTCCCATGCAACGGTGGAACGTGGCGCCACCGCGAGAGCCGCGCTTCGACCCCAAGGATATTTATGGGCTGATCAGCACGGACCCGCGTATCCCCACCAACAATCGAGAGATTGTTGCGCGGTTGGTCGATGGCAGTGAGTTTCACGAATTCAAGCCGCTATATGGCGAGACGCTGATCACCGGCTTTGGCCGCATAATGGGCTTCGAGATCGGGATTCTCTGTAACAACGGGGTGCTGTTTTCCGAATGCGCGCTGAAGGCGACTCACTTCATCGACCTCTGCTGCAAGCGCAATATCCCGCTGCTGTTCATGGCCGACGTCACCGGCTTTATGGTCGGGCGCGAGGCGGAAGAAGGCGGCATCGCCAAGCACGGCGCAAAGATGATCACCGCAATGGCCAGCGCCAACGTGCCGAAATACACGCTGATCATCGGGAATTCCTACGGAGCCGGCTATCTGGCGATGTGCGGCCGTGCCTTCAAACCTCATGCGATGATGATGTGGCCGCACGGGCGCTCCGCGATCATGGGGCCGGATCAGGCCGCCAACACGCTCGCGATGGTCAAGGACGATATCCACAAGCGCGATGGCACGAGCTGGACCGACGAAGAGCGCGAGGCTTATCGCGCTCCGGTTCGCAAGACTTTTGAGGATTTTGCGAACGCCTACAACTTCGCGCGCAACACCTGGTGTGACATGGTGATCGATCCGCTCGAGACCCGCCACGTGATGGCCCTCTTGCTTGATCTCGCCGGCCGTCTGCCACAGCAGGAAACAGACTTCGGCGTGTTCAGGATGTGATGACAGAGGATATCGTTCCGTGTTCAAGAAAATCCTGATTGCCAATCGCGGCGAGATCGCCTGCCGGATCGCGCGAACCTGCCATCGGCTCGGGGTCGCGGTTGCCGGCATTCACTCCACAGCCGACGCCGACGCCTTGCATGTGAAGATGATCGGCGAATCCATAGAGATTGGAGGCGCCGCCGCGTCCGACAGCTACCTGCGGATCGATGCGGTGATTGCCGCAGCGAAAGCGACCGGCGCCCAGGCCATCCATCCCGGCTTCGGATTTCTGGCCGAGAACGCCACGTTCGCCCGCGCCGTCGAGGCGGCAGGTCTGGTTTTTATCGGGCCGACGCCGGACGTGATCGAACGGCTCGGCGACAAGGCCTCTGCCAAGAAAGAGGCTGAGGCGGCCGACGTGCCTATCGTCCCCGGCAGCAAGAAGCCCAGTGAGGATGCTGCCGAGATCGCCCGGATCGTCCAGGAAGTCGGGCTTCCGGTGATGCTGAAGGCAGCGGCCGGCGGCGGCGGCAAGGGTATGCGTGCCGTTTCCGATCTCGATGGCCTTGCCAATGAGATCGAATCGGCCATGCGTGAGGCGAAGAATTCGTTCGGCTATCCCGGACTGATCGTCGAAAAACTGGTCGAACGCGGGCGCCATATCGAAGTGCAGATCGCCGGCGATGGCAAAGGCAACGTGCTTCACCTGCTCGAGCGTGAATGTTCCCTGCAGCGCCGTCACCAGAAGCTCATCGAGGAAGCCCCTGCCGTCAATCTCGCCGCAACGCTTCGCGACAAAATGGCCGCCGACGCGGTGCGGCTCGGCAAGCGCCTGAACTATCGCGGGGTCGGCACTGTCGAATTCATCCTGAGCGGAGACACCTACTATTTTCTGGAAGTAAACCCGCGTCTCCAGGTCGAGCACCCCGTGACCGAGATGGTCACCGGCATCGATATTGTCGAGGTGATGCTCCGCATCGCCGCCGGAGAAGGGCTGCCGTTTACACAAAATGCGGTGACATGTAGCGGGCATGCCGTCGAGGTGCGCATTTGTGCGGAGGATCCGGCAGATAATTTTCTCCCTTGCACGGGAGACCTCGCTTACGTCAAATTTCCCGCCGACGGCGTTCGCGTCGAGACGGGCGTCGAAAGCGGGTCGGTAGTCACGCCGTATTACGACTCGATGCTGGCAAAACTCATTGCCCACGCCGAAACGCGCAATGAGGCGCTCGATAAACTCGAGCGGGCTCTCGACGCGACCTCGATTTTCGGAATTACGACCAATCAAGGATTTCTCAAGCGCTTGCTCGGCCTGCCAGCGACGCGCAGTGCCACCTTTTACACACGCCTGATCGACGAGCAAATCGACCAGTTGGTCGACAAGGCAAAGAATCTGGACGCCGGGGCGTTGGCGCTGGGCGCCTACTTCTGGATGATCCGGCAACGACAGCCCCTCGCAAGGGGGCCGTGGCAGTCGCGCGAAATGACTGGATGGCACATGGCCGCGGGTGGCGACGGATTGTCACCGATTCCGATCCTGCACCTCGAAACCGCGGGCGCAAGCGCGGAGATCCGATTCGCACCGCTCAAGGCCGACGGCTCGATGATTGTCGGCGTCAACGACGAGAAGCTACCGGTCAGACTCATCCCGCTCAAAGACGACTGCTTCACGGCGATTGTCGGCGCGCGGCGTGAGACGGTGCGCATTTATCAGGAAAACCAAACCATCTTTGTCCACCATCGCCGCGGCGTCCACACGCTGACGGCAATCCCCTATCTTACCTACATCAGCGCTGTCGCCGAAACCAGCGGCGAGCTGCGTGCGCCTATGATGGGCATGATCCTGAAGGTCAACGTCGCAGTCGGCGATACGATCAAGGCGGGCGATGTCGCAGCCGTACTGGAATCGATGAAGATGGAGTTGCGGATCAATTGCGAAACCGATGGCGTGGTCACGGCAGTCAATTGCCGGCCGGGCGAGACCGTCGAGCGCAACGCGGTTGTCGTGGTCGTGGAGCCAGAGCAGCAACCGTAATTCAATGACAGAACCGGGAGTGGCAAGTATGGATTTTAATCTGAAGGGCAAATCGGTCGTCGTCACTGGCGGCGGCTCCAACATCGGCCGAGCCATTGTGCTCGGGTTTGCAGCCGAGGGCGCCAACATTACGGTTGGCGATCTCGACCAGGCGCAGGCGGAGAAAGTTGCCGAACTTGCGCGGAAGAACGGCGCTGCCAGCATTCAGGTAATCAAGACCGACGTGACCGATTTCGATCAGGTAAACGCCATGTTCAAGGCCGCTACCGATAAGCATGGCACGGTCGATGTGCTCGTCAATAACGTAGGCTGGGATCAGCTGATGTTCTTTACGCAAACAACGCCCGAGTTCTGGGACAAGATTATCAAGATCAACTACGTCGGCGTGCTTAACTGCACCAAATGTGCGCTCGATATCATGATTCCGAAGGGTGCCGGCGCTATCGTGTCGATCAGTTCCGACGCAAGCCGCTCGGGCGAGCCGCGCGAGGCGGTCTATGGTGGCGTCAAGGCCGCCGTTAATTCTTTCATGAAGACCATTGCCAAAGAGAACGGCCGCTATGGCATCCGCTGCAACGTCGTTTGTCCTGGCGTCACTGTTCCCGTGGATACGGAAGAAGTCGGCGCCAACAGCATGTGGACAAAGCCAGACTCAATGTTCACGGCGGAGCAATTCGAGAAAGTCGCCAAGGCGCTGCCGCTGCGCAAGCTGGGTCGCCCAAACGATATTGCCAATGCCGTAGTGTTCCTCTCGTCCGCCGCCGCAGGTCATGTCACCGGCCAGGTCCTGTCGGTGTCAGGCGGATACACCATGATCGGCTGACGTCGGCCGTTAATTTCGCCAGAACAAAATGGAGTTCCATCGTGTCCGAAAAAGAGATCTTGTACGACGTCAAGGACTACGTCGCGACCATCACCATCAATCGGCCAAAGACCCTCAACGCCTTTACCGGCGATAACATCGTAGAGATGGAGCGGCTGATCCTCGAGGCAACCGCAGACAAAACAGTTGGCGTCATCGTCCTCACCGGCTCCGGCGAGCGCGCGTTCTGCGTCGGCGGCGACGTCAACTGGGAGAAGGACGCCGGCGGCAAGAGCGGGCTCGAAGGACTGAAATTCAACTTTAACCGCCACATCGTCGAATGCCCGAAACC
The DNA here is from genome assembly GCF_016219575.1 of Bradyrhizobium sp. Taxonomy (GTDB): domain Bacteria; phylum Pseudomonadota; class Alphaproteobacteria; order Rhizobiales; family Xanthobacteraceae; genus Bradyrhizobium. Next base: position 179,322 of record NZ_JACRMG010000028.1, read on the forward strand.
GGTGATCGCGCGTGTCAACGGTTACGCGATTGGCGGCGGACACCACATCGCCTATTTCTGCGATTTCACCATCGCCGCGGAGCATGCGATCTTTGGCCAGAATGGTCCACGTGTCGGCTCCCCGGCCGGAGGCTACATCGTCTCGCACAGCGCCAATGTGCTTGGCCACAAGCGCGCGCGAGAGCTCTGGATGCTGGCGCGACGCTACACCGCCAAACAAGCGCTCGACTGGGGACTGGCCAATTCCGTCGTTCCGATGGCCGAACTTGACGTCGAGGTGCGGAAGTATTGCGACGAACTCCTGGCTTTGAGCCCCACTTGCCTGAAGATTCTGAAGCGCTCATTCTACTATCACATGGCGCCGATCATGGAGCGCGACATGGATGACCTCGTCCGCGAGGTCGCACCCGCCTATTTTACGACACAAGAACAGCAGGAAGGCGCCAATGCATTCCTCGAGAAGCGCAAGCCGGATTTCAGCGCGTTTCGCTAAAGACAGGGCGCTATAACGTAAGGGAGACTGCGATGAGACTAGGCAGCGTCAACTATGAAACTAAAGGGAAGATCGCCATCCTTACGCTGGACGAGCCGGGCAAGCTTAACGCACTCAGCACAGGCATCCGTGAGGGTATTCTGGATGGCCTGAAGAAAGTGGATGCAGACGACAACGTCCGCGTCGCCATCATCACCGGCAACGGGGACAAGGCATTTTGCGCGGGCGCCGATATTAGCGGCTTCAACTTTGATCCGGACAAAGTACGCAAGTTTATGATCGAGGCTTTGGCGGTATTAGCGGCACCGGAAAATTGCCGCAAACCCGTAATCTCCGCCGTCAATGGTATTGCGTTCGGCGGTGGCTTTGAACTCGCGATCGCTTCAGACTTTATCATCGCATCGGATCGCGCACGCTTCGCGGTACCGGAGATCAAGCTCGGACTACTGCCCGGTTTTGCGATTGTACGCCTGCACGATATGGTCGGCCGCGCCAAGGCCAAAGAAATGAGTATCCTCGGCGATCCAATCAGCGCGGATGAGGCATTCAGACTAGGCCTCGTACTACGTGTGGTTCCTCACGGCGATCTGCTCACGGACGCCCTGGCATTTGCCGAACGAATTGCATCAAAACCAAAGCTTGCGGTGCAGATGGCCAAATCGTTTTACAACCGCGGCCTCGGTGGAGATGAGATACGGCACGCCATCGATGGTTTTCCGCTCCTATTCATGCATCGAGACGCACAGGAAGGTATCGCTGCCTTTCTCGAAAAACGTGAGCCAAAATTCGAGAGTTGACAAAGCGCGCTGCGAGCGACGGCTTCGAAGACCTTCTTCGAGTGGAGCACTTTGCGGTAGATAGATCGTGCATAACATCGAGGACTCGATGCCCCTGAAAGAATTTACTTTCCTCGACGTGTACCGCCGCAATGCGGAATTTTTTCCCGACCGCACCGCGTTCGTTTTTGAAGGCCAGCGCATCACCCATCGTGAATATCTGAAAAGGGTCGAGCGGCTGGCGGCGGGCCTAGCACGCGAGGGCGTAAAATCCGGTGACCGCGTCGCCATCCTTTCGCAAAACTCGCTCGAAATGATCGATGTGATCGGAGCGGTCGCACGGCTCGGCGCGATCCTGCTGCCGGTTAATTTCCGGCTCAACGCCGAAGAAATCGGCTACGTCCTCGCCGACGGTGCGCCGGTGCTGGTTGTGGCGGGGGCAGAATACCAGGAGATTATCGCGGCTCTAAAACCGTCGCTACCTTCGGTCCGGAGCTATTTTGGCATCGGCAAGCACACTGCGCCGTTTGCGCCGCTCGCAAATCTTGCGGCTTCGGACGCGTCGATGTCTGACGTGAACTTCAGCGCCGATGATGGCTTCGTAATCATTCACACCGCCGCCGTCGGCGGGCGGCCGCGCGGCGCGCTGTTGTCGCAAGCCAACCTTCTAACGGCGCACAGCTCGCTGGTGCAGGCCTGGAGCCTGACCGAGCGCGACGTCAATCTTGGTGTGCTGCCGCTGTTCCACGTCGCCGGCCTTGGCCTGATGCTGACGGTACAGCAGGCTGGCGGCGCCAGCGTCATCGCTTCGAAATTCGACCCGCAACAGGCGGTTTGCGACATTGCCGCCGAGAGGGTGACCGTCATGTCGGAGTTCGCGCCGATGCTGGCGGGCCTGATGGATCAGGCCAAGGGCGACGAATTGAAGACGTTGCGTGCTGTGACCGGACTGGATACCCCGGCGACGATTGAACGCTTCGAGAAAGCGTGCCCCCACGCGGTATTCTGGGCAGCCTTCGGACAGTCCGAGACATCGGGCCTCGCAACGCTGTCGCCCTACCGCAACCGGCCAGGATCAGCTGGGCGCCCCCTGTTCTGGCGCACCATTACGGTCGTCGACAGCGCCGACAAACCAAGGCCCACCGGACAAACCGGCGAGATCGTGGTGCGTGGTCCCACCGTTTTTAAAGGCTACTGGAATAACGACGCCGATACTGCCCACACCTTCCGTAATGGCTGGCATCACACCGGCGACATCGGCTATTTCGATGCCGATGGCTATCTCTGGTATGCCGGCCGTGCTCCCGAGAAAGAGCTGATCAAGACGGGTGGGGAGAACGTCTACCCGGCGGAGGTCGAAAACGCGATTCTCCAACATCCAGATATCGCCGACGTCGTGGTCATCGGCGTGCCTGATCCCCAGTGGAGCGAAGCCATCAAAGCGATCTGCGTGCGCCGAACTGGCGCGAATGTCACCGCCGACGAGCTCATCGACTTCGTCGCCGGAAAGATCGCACGCTACAAGAAGCCAAAGCACATTGTTTTCGTCGATCAACTGCCGAGGACCGCCAAGGGCGAAATCGATCGCGCCGCAGTCAAATTCGACAACTCTTAGAGAGGACTTGGCGATTGCCAGGTGTTGCGCGTTATTTCGAGGTGCCGTTTCAATAAGGAACAACTTGAGCGCGGTGTGACGATAGTTGAGGACGCAAGTGAAAAAACAGAAGATTTTTTGCGGGGCTCAGGGACACGCGATTGTAGCCGACGTGTTTGGTGAGGGTTCGCCGATTTTGCTGGCGCACGGAGGGGGCCAGACCCGCTTGGCGTGGACTCGAACTGCACGGGCCTTGATGCAGGCAGGATATAGTGCAATTGCGATGGATTTGCGTGGCCACGGGGAAAGTGCATGGTCGCCATCGGGCTCTTACCAACTCGACGACTTTGCGATGGATCTCCTTGCGATGTCTGATCAACTAGACGAGAAACCAGCTCTCGTCGGCGCTTCCCTCGGCGGCCTGGCGGGCTTGATAGCCGAAGGTGAACTTCGCTCAGGATCCTTCACTTCGCTTACGCTTGTAGATATTACACCAAATATGGAGCCGGTCGGCGTTGCGCACGTCCTGGATTTCATGAGGGCACATTTGGCGGACGGCTTTGCTTCGCCCGATGAAGCCGCCGAGGCGATCGCCAACTATTTGCCAAATCGACGGCGACGGAAAGGCTCGGAGAGCCTCGACCGCTATTTGAGACGATGCGATGACGGACGTCTTCGCTGGCACTGGGATCCGCGCTTCATAACTTCTGTGACAAATGGCAAAGTGGGCCAGTCCGAAAACCGACTGACCGACGCTGCCAAAAACCTTAAGCTGCCGATTCACCTGATACGTGGAGGATCAAGCAATTTGGTAAGCGTGGATGCTGCGCAAGAGTTTCTTCGACTTGCTCCCCACTCTGCGTACACCGATATTGCCGGCGCGGGTCATATGGTCGTTGGCGATCGAAATGATGCATTTACTGAGGCCGTCGTCAGTTTCTTTCGAGGACCGCAGATATCACAACGTAATGGCGATACACGCGACGATTAGCCCCGCAATCGAAGTCGACCCATTTTGTGAGAGCTTTGTCGAAGGAATGAACCAGTGATAGCCGGTGGTGGCATGTCAGTGCTTGATTGCTGAAAGAAAATACATAGGAGCGAACGAGTGAATGAGACTGGCCCCCCCAACGAAGAGACTATTGCTGAATTTCAAAAGGCGTTGATGATTTCGCCGTTCCACCGGTGGCTGGGATTGAAAGCCATCATGGTCGCTCGTGAACAAATCGAAATTTCTCTACCTTGGCGCGAGGAATTTGTTGCCAATACTGCAATCGAAGCAACTCACGGTGGAATCCTGGCAGCCCTGATCGATTTAACGGGCCTTTACGCCGTTCGCGCAGCCGGGGGTATTGTAAGTGCTACGGCAGATCTTCGGGTCGATTATCATCGGCCGGCCACCCGCGGGACAGTTCTCGCTCGCGGCATGGTGGTCAAACTGGGGCGCCGGATAAGCACTGCCGACGTACGCGTGACCGATACCAGCCGAGTTCTCTTAGCCAGTGGGCGGGGCGCATATCTCGCACAATGAGGCGTGTACGGTCGTTTGGCCAATTGCAACGCACCATTCTTCAGTTGCCCAAATGCCTAACAGACGTTAGATTTGGAAACTGAAAGTGTTCTTAACAGATTGACCTTCAAACGGGATTCAAGTTGACCCTCAAGGATCGCGGCGGCGACGCCCCAGTACTCGAATGCCGGTCTGTCGAGCGACGCTTTAGCGGCATTGTCGCGCTGAACGGAATCGATATGCGGATCGAGCGCGGCGAGATATTCGGCCTTGTCGGCCCCAACGGATGCGGCAAGACCACCCTCACCAACGCAATCACCGGATTTTATCCGCCACAGCGTGGACATATTCTGCTGAACGGCCGGGACATCACGGGCCTGGCGCCACACTATGTCGCGACGTTGGGAGTTGCCCGCACCTTCCAGAACCTGGCGCTCTTCAATGGTATGAGCGTACTCGATAACATCCTTCTGGGCCGTCACATTCACATGAAACCCAGTGTAGGACGTACGGCGCTCTATTGGTGGCTTGCCCGCAGCGACGAGACGTTGAACCGCGCCGCGGTCGAAGACGTGATCGATTTTCTGCAGCTTGAAGGCGTACGCGACGAACTGGTCGACGGGATTCCGATCGGCCTGAAGAAGCGGGTCGAATTGGCGCGCGCTTTGGCCGCCGAGCCCAGCTTCCTTATCCTCGACGAGCCGATGGCGGGGATGAACCAGGAAGAAAAGGAATACATGGCGCGCTTCATCCTGGATGCACGCGATGAACGCAATGTCACCGTGCTGCTGATCGAGCACCACATGGACGTCATCACGGGCATTTGCGATCGCATGCTGGCGTTGAACTATGGCGAAATGATCGGCAGCGGCGTGCCGGCCGACGTCGTCGCCGACCCAAGGGTGATCGAGGCATACATCGGGGGTGCGCATGTCGCGCGCTGAACCGGCCTTGGCCTGGAATTTCGAAACCGATACCACGCTGATCCGCGTTCTGGCGCAGAATGCCGAAGTCTTTCCCGATCGTGTCGCGATGCGCGAGAAAGACAAGGGCATCTGGAATCAGACGACGTGGCAGCAGCTGCTCGAGATCGTGCTTTGCTGCGCCGCTGGTCTCGAAGAACTGGATTTCAAGGCGGGCGACGTCATGCTGGTGCTGGGCGACAACCGCCCTCGGCTCTACGCGGGGATGCTGGCCGCTGGCGCCCTCGGTGGGTACGCGATGCCGGCCTTCCCCGATGCAACCCTCGATGAAATTCGCCACTTCGTTCATGAGGCGGGCGCGCGTTTCGCGCTGGCCGAAGACCAGGAACAAGTGGACAAAATACTCGATCTGCGCGAGCAAGGCGCGACGATCGAGCATATTATCTACGACGATCCGCGTGGACTGGCCGCTTACGCCAATCCAGGCCTGATCTCATGGGACACGCTTCAGGCAAAGGGCGCGGAGCTAGTCATCCGCAACCCCAATCTCCGAAACGAGCTGATCGCCCGCGCGCAGCCCGAGGGCCCGGCCGTGTTCGTGCATTCCTCCGGGAGCACCGGCAAGCCCAAGGGGGTGGTGCTGTCGCATCGTAACCTGTTGGCCGGCGTTCGAAATGCCTATCGAGGCGGAGCGTTCCAGTTCGGCGAGAGCATTCTGGCCTATCTGCCGATGGCCTGGGTTGGCGACTTCGCGGTGACGATGGGCGCCGGAATCGCCCTGCACTTCACGATCAATATTCCAGAGCGGCAGGAGACCGTGCTGCAAAACCTGCGCGAGATTGCGCCGACTTTCTATCTGGCCGCACCGCGCAGCTGGGACAATCTATTGACCACCATCCAGGTGCGCATGGAAGATTCCTCGTGGCTGAAGAGGCTGGTCTACAAGTTTTTTATGGCGTTGGCCATTTCAGCCGAAAAACGCAAGCTCGAAGGCGGTCAGCCGACACTCAAGCAGTGGTTGTTGAGCCCAATAGGCGAGTGGCTGGTCTATGGACCGATCAAGGACCAATTCGGCCTGACCCGGCTGCGTGGCGCCTTCACCGGCGGTGAAGCGATGGGCGAGGATACGTTCGTCTTTTACCGCGCGCTCGGCATCAAATTGCGCCAACTCTATGGCCAGACTGAAACCAGTGCCTACAATGCCATCCAGGATCTCAACGAGGTAAGGCTCCACACCGTCGGACGTCCCCTGCCGGGCGTCGATATCCGGATAAGCGACGCCGGCGAAATCCTGGTCCGCTCGGGCAGCGTGTTCAGCGGATACTTCAAGCAGGACGAGGCCACGCGCGAAAGCCTCGAAGACGGCTGGTTACACACCGGAGATGCAGGTTACCTCGAACCTGACGGGCACCTCGTGGTGCTGGGGCGCCTGTCGGACATCGTGCACACCGCGAAGGGCGAGCGCTATATTCCCAACTATATTGAGAACCGGCTCAAGTTCAGTCCGTACATTAAGGATGCTGCGGTACTCGGAAGCGGCCGCGATACGCTGTCAGCCATTATTTGCATCGACAAGGAAGCTGTCGGCCTTTGGGCCGAACTGCGCGGCATTTCCTACATCTCCTATGCCGACCTGTCGCAGAAGCCGCAGGTCATCGCCCTGATCGCCGCCGCGGTGAAGCACGTTAACAGTGCACTGCCGCACGGCTTGCAGTTGCGGAAATTCGTCTGCCTGCACAAGGAATTCGATGCCGACGACGGCGAAATCACCAGAACCCGAAAGATTCGACGTAACGTCGTGGAGGAGCGCTACAAACCGATCATCGACGCCATCTACGGGCATCAAAACACAGTGCTGATGAAGGCAAAGGTCAGCTACGAGTCAGGCGAAGTCGGCGTCATCGAACGCACACTGTCGGTACAGGAGGCCTGAAGAATGGACGCGATATCGTTGATGGAATCTGCTGCCAACGGCGCGCTTATTGGCTTGATGTATTCACTTGTCGCGATGGGAATCGTCCTGATCTACAAATCGTCATCGGTGCCTAATCTTGCACAGGGCTCGATGACGATGCTGGCCGCTTATGTCCTGCTCGCGTTCGCCAACAGCGCGGGCGCACCGATCTGGGCCGCGATTTCGCTGGCGATCATAACAATGTTCATCATCGGAATGGCCATCGAACGGGTGGCGCTGCGGCGCCTCGCCGGCCGCCCCATCATCATGATCCTGATGATGACGCTTGGCCTGGAGATTTTCCTGCGAGCCGGCTCGATGACCATTTGGGGCGGTACCACGCGACCCATGAATCTGGGCATCAGCGATGCCCCGCTTTTTCTCGGTCCATTATTGATCAATCGTGCTTACGCTTTTGGAGCGGTGGTCACAATTGCGATGTTCGGTTTTTTCGTGCTGTTCTTCCGGAGCCGGATGGGTGTGGTTTTGCGTGCGATTTCCGATGATTATACGGCGGCCTGGTCGGTCGGCATTTCGGTCGAGCGCGGCGTCGCGCTGTCTTGGGCCATGTCGGCGGTGGTCGCGACGATTGCCGGTGTGCTCTGGAGTTCGGTACAGGGCGTCGATCAATCGCTCGCGCAACTGCTGCTCAAGGGCGTGACCGTAGCCGTTTTGGGCGGACTGGACAGTATAGGAGGCGCGTTGCTCGCCGGCGTCCTGCTCGGCGTCGTCGAGGGAATTGCATCCAGCGTTCTCGATCCCCTGTTGGGTGGCGCGAGTCGCGATCTTGTCGATGCGGCAATGCTGATCCTGACCATCTTGATCCGACCGCACGGACTTTTCGGTCGCCACGACATCGAGAGGGTCTAGGATCATGCTATTCCGTCAAGCCGGGATTTTTCATACGGATTACAGCGCCGACCGCGCACTGTTTCCGATCCCCGCCGATCGATGGATGATTGGTATTCTGCTATTGCTGGCGCTGGCCGCGCCGATCTACATGAACACGCTTTATCTCAGCAGTTACTTGCTGCCTTGGCTTGTCTGGACTGCGGGCGCGCTCGGTCTCAATTTGATCCTCGGATGGGCGGGGCAATTTCATTTGGGCTACGCAGCGGTGATGGGAATCGGCGCCTACGCCGCGGTTCATGCCACAAGGGCGGGCATACCGTGGGAGATTGCCATCGTCCTCGCGGGAATAACAGCAGCGGTTATCGGAAGTGTGTTCGCTTTTGCCGCACTGCGCGTGAAAGGCCTGTATCTGGCGCTCAGCACGCTCGCCTTGCAGTTCGTGATGGACTGGACGATTTCGCACGTACCCGCGATCAGCGGCGGCACACAGGCCACGTTGCAGGCACCTGACATCCGCCTGCTGGGCTGGGCTGTCACCTCCGATGCAGGACTCTATTACGTCGCCCTCGTCTGGTGCGTGCTGGTTACGTCCTTCATGCTCAATCTGCGGCGCACCGCGCTCGGCCGCGCTCTGGTCGCTGTTCGGGAGAAAGATTACGCAGCCGCGGTCATCGGCGTGAACAGCTTCTACTTCAAACTGGTGGCGTTCGCGACATCCTCGTTCATCGGTGGCGTGAGCGGAGCCATCCTGATCGGTACATTTTACCATGCCGTAACCCCCGAGCAGTTTTCCGTCGACGTCTCAATTCAGGCGTTGGCGATGGTCATCGTGGGCGGGCTGGGCAGCATCATCGGCAGTTATTTCGGCGCCGCGTTCATTCTGCTGATGCCGGGCGTTATGAACAGTTTCATCTCCTGGGCGGCAACCAAGTTCGGGTTCTCGCTGGGTATCGAAACTCTGGCTCATCTACCCCAAGCTTTCTATGGCGCGCTTATTATCGGGTTTCTCCTGATTGAACCGCTGGGGCTTGGGAAGATCTACAACAACATTCGGGACTATCTTCTGGTATGGCCTTTCGGCTACACGAAGAAATAGCGGGAAGCACGAACGCCATGAATGCACCCATTGCCGCTAAGATACTGTCCCTCAACAATATTGAGGTCGTCTACGACCACGTTTCGCTTGCGATCAAAGGTGTTTCGATCGATGTGCCCGAGGGCGGAATGGTGGCCCTGCTCGGCGCCAATGGCGCGGGAAAGAGTACGACGCTGAAATCGATCAGCGGTTTGCTCACGGCCGAGCGGGGCGAGGTGCGGCGGGGCGAATTGCAGTTCCGCGGCCAAAGCCTTGGCGGCCTGATGCCGCAGGACCGCGTCAAGCTGGGGATCGCCCACGTGCTCGAAGGGCGTCGGGTGTTCGAACATCTCACGCCCGACGAAAACTTGATCGCGGCTTCGGCGTTGCATAGCCGCCAGGACATGAACCGCAACAAGGACCGGGTTTACAGTTATTTCCCACGTCTGCACGAGCGCCGGACCGTCGCGTCGGGTTATCTCTCCGGCGGCGAACAGCAAATGCTCGCAATCGGCCGTGCTCTGATGACCCAGCCAAAACTATTGATGCTCGACGAACCCAGCCTGGGACTGGCTCCTTTTCTCGTGGCTGAGATCTTCCAGATCCTCGGCCGCATCAACCGCGATGAAGGACTTTCGATATTGCTGGTTGAGCAGAACGCCATTGCCGCGCTCGAAATTGTCTCCCACGGCTATCTGATCGAAAGCGGTCGCATCGTGATGCACGACAGTGCGGCTGCATTGAAGAAAAATCCCGACATTCAGGAATTTTACCTGGGAGGCGCGCAAAACAAGAATTTTCGTGACATCAAACATTATAGCCGGCGGAAACGTTGGCTGACCTGACGATCACCAGATGTGCGTCGTTCGATAAAGCTGGGATGATTAAGAATTTCCTGAGTTCGCTCAGTCAACCAAGGAAGGATCGCTAAAATGAGATTACTATCTATACTAGGCGGACTAGCGTTGGCGCTGCTCAACGTCGTGCCGGCAGCCGCGGCCGATCCTGTGCGCTTCGCGCTGTGCTATGACCTGAGCAAGGCCTATACGTTCGTCACGCCGCAGATTGCCCAAGCTGTGCGCGACTATGCCGACCTTCTCAATGCGAAGGGAGGTCTCGAAGGCCATCCGATCGAAATTATCGTGCAGGACCACGGCAACGAGCCGCAGCGCGGCATCGAATGCTACGAACGCTTGAAGCGCGAAGGCGTGATGGTGTTCGACATGTTGTCGACGCCGGTATCGCGCGCGGTCCTTCCGCGCATTATGAAGGATGGCAACATCCTGATCCAGTCACTGGTCGGTCGAGGGGATGCGGTCGATGGCAACGTGTTCAAATGGGTATTTCCGATCGGGCCGACCTACTGGGGTCAGGCCGCCAATGACATTGAATACATCAAACAAAAGTCCGGCGGAAATCTGAAGGGCGTCAAGGTCGCGTTCTTTTATATCGATTATCCGTTCGGACAGGAACCGATCGGTATTCTGAAGACGCTGGCGCAGAAGGAGGGTTTCGAGTTGCAGCTCGTGCCGTATCCGCTGCCGGGCAACGATCAGGCCTCGGCATGGACGCAGATCCGTCGTCTTAACCCCGACTGGATTGTGAGCTGGAGCCTGTCGAATATGCATGTGATCGCATCGCGCGAGATGAAGCGCAATGGGATCTCGATTGAAAAGTATATCGCTGTTAATTGGCTCAACGAGGTCGATATCAAGAATATTGGACCCGATGTCGCTAAGGGATTGAAACGCGGCACCAACGTCGCCGGCGGCTCATATCAGCCGTTGGTTCAGCAGATTATCAAGGAGCTTTACGACAGGGGCAAAGGCAACGGTGATCGCAAATTTACCGAGGACGTCTATTACAACACTGGTCTTGCGATCTACTCGATCGCATTCGAAGGCGCACGGCTTGCGATCAAGAATGGCGGCTGGCCGCTAACACCCGATAAAATTAAGACTGGTCTTGAGAGTCTGAAAAATTACGATGCTAACGGGCTGATTGCACCTATTACAGTCACGGCACAGGATCATGGCGGCGGCGGCAAGACACGCATTGAAATGTGGGATGGAGAGAAATGGGTTGCACAAACCGATTGGATCGCTGGCTTTCAAGACGAGGTTTGGAGCGTAGTGAAGGAACAGTCGGCGGACTTCGCCAAATCTGAGACGCAAAAATGAACTGTCTCTGGCCGGCGAAGTCGATTTACCGACGTTGCCGGCCAAGTTGGCGCTGATTCCATTCCATTGCAAATATCTCCGATGCCGTCCGCCTGCGGCATATAGCTAGCCAGCTCTGCGTTTCGATCCGCCATGTACCAGCTTCGGCCACTGGTGGATTGCCCTGCCCGCCTACCAAAATATAAGACTCAGGACTTAATAGGCGAGCCGGGGTACGAGATGCATTTCTCGGGCTTTATTTGCGAACCCTCTGGCGCCTGCGGAGAACGAACTTATCTCGATTAGCTTAGTCGACCTGCAAAGGAGACGACACGAGTCATGATTGCCGACAACACAACGCGACAAGAGCGCCCAGGCGAAATGGGAGCGGTTTTCGACGCTGTTATCGTGGGTGCGGGCTTTGCCGGGATGTACATGCTGCATCGCCTGCGCGGGCTTAGCTTCTCGGCACGGGTCTTCGAGGCCGGCAGTGGCGTGGGTGGCACCTGGTATTGGAACCGCTATCCAGGTGCACGCTGCGACGTCGAGAGTATGCAGTACTCATTCTCCTTCTCCGAGGAGCTGGACCAGGAGTGGAACTGGTCGGAGAAATACGCGCCGCAGGCCGAGATCCTTTCCTACGCCAACCACGTTGCCGATCGTTTCGACCTGCGCCGGGATATCGTGTTCGACACGCGTGTCACCGCGGCGACGTTCGACGAAGACGCCGGGTGCTGGCTGATCGAGACCAACCGCGGCGACAGGGTTTTGGCCAGATTCTGCATCATGGCGGTCGGCTGCCTGTCGGCACCGAACCGGCCAAACTTCAGGGGCATGAAGAACTTTCGCGGTCCGATCTACCACACCGGCGAATGGCCGCATGAAGGCGTCGACTTTACAGGATTGCGGGTCGGCGTGATCGGCACCGGCTCCTCGGCGATTCAGTCGATCCCAATCATCGCGCAGCAGGCGGCGCACCTCACGGTATTCCAGCGCACGGCGACGTGGTCCGTGCCGGCGCGCAACGAGAGCCTGACGTCTGAATATTTGCAGGCGGCCAAGGCGGATTATCCGGCGTTGCGGGCCAAGGCACGCGGACGCCCGACCGGCTTCTATTTTCCTTTCAACATGAAGCCGGCGCTGGAGGCTGCACCCGAAGAGCGCGAACGGCAATACGAGGAAGCCTGGACCCGCGGCGGCCTGCCCTTCCTCGGCGCCTTCGGCGATCTGCTGTTCGAGAAGGCCGCCAACGACACCATCGCCGACTTCGCCCGCCGCAAGATTCGCGGCATCGTGAAGGACCCGGCGACGGCCGACCTGCTGTGTCCGGACAACGTGTTCGGCTGCAAGCGGCTCTGCGTCGATACTTCCTACTTCGAGACCTACAATCTGGAGCACGTCAAACTGGTCGACGTGTCCAAGACGCCGATCGAACGCTTCACGCCTGACGGCATCGAGGTCGACGGGGTCGCGTATCCACTGGACACCGCCGTCTGCGCCACCGGCTTTGCCGCGATGACGGGTTCGTTCGACAAGATTGCGATCACCGGCCGCAAAGGTTTGACGCTGGCCGAGAAGTGGCGCGCCGGCCCGCGCGCCTACCTCGGGATCGCCTCCGCCGGCTTCCCCAATTTGTTCACGATCACCGGTCCCGGTAGTCCCTCAGTGCTCGCCAGCATGATCCAGGCGATTGAGCAGCATGTCGACTGGCTGGCCGACTGCATGGCCCACATGCGCGACGTCGGGGCCGCGACCATCGAGCCGAAGCGCGAGGACGAGGACGCCTGGGTCGAGCACGTCACTGACGTATCGACTGTTTCGCTGCGATCGACCTGCAGCTCCTGGTATGTCGGCACCAACATCCCCGGCCGGCCGCGCGTCTTCATGCCGTATATCGGCGGCTTCCCGGTCTATGTGCAGAAATGCAACGAGGTGATGAGTGCCGGCTTCGATGGCTTTGTGCTGGAAGGCGCACCGGCCAGCAACGCGGCGCCCCAGGTGCGCTACACCGAGCGCTGGCGGGTGCCGATCGACATCGACGTCATTTCACCGGCCGCCGTCGCCGCCAAACGTGTCCCAGTAGTCTGAAGAGTGATCAACACATGGCTGTTATGTGGGTTGGAAGCAGTTATCGTCAATGTCCACTTTTCCGCGATTGATTCCCGGGTCGTCTCCGTGATTTCCAATGGAATGGCGCCGCATGTTTTCCGCTGAACAACCGATGCTTGGCGCCACGATCCAGTCGCGCGCAATCACGTTGGGCGGCCTCATGGCAATCGTCGCGCCGGCGCAACAGTAAAATCGCTCAATCGATCCGCGGCGATAGCCACGCTAGGAATTATCAAACTCACTCATAATCAGCCGAGATAGTGCTTCTGGCCGTTCCATTGGAAGAAAATGGCTATTCTCCGGAAAATTGAATACGCGAGTTTGAGGTGCAAGTTCGACAATCTTCTTCGCATCGACATCACTTACAGTGCTAAATCGCGAGCCGTAGGCCAACAGTAACTTGCCTTTGTAACGTGGAAGAATGTCCCAAAAATCGGTCGTCGCGGCCTGGAAGGTTGCAGCTTCCCAGGATGGATTACACGCCAGCCGGATTTGATCGTTAGCTAGGAATACCAACCCACCCTCAAGATAATCTTCAAGAAATCCGTCTTGCCAAGTGGCGAACATTGCTTTCTTTGCATAAGACTCGCGGATCTCCGGCAGGGACGCCCATGTCGATCGGCGCTTGCGCGCCTGGATTGCAATATCGAAGTCCACGATGCGCCCCTCCCGCCGCTCGCTCGCAACTCGATACGCCCTCTCGAACGGGACAAATGACGGCTCGAGCAAGCCCACCCCGAGCACCAAGTCTGGCCGTCGGGCCGCCAGCATCACACTGACGGTTGCACCGATCGAATGACCCACGAGGAAGGCAGGCTCCTTGTAAACGCCAAGAAGCTCCTCAAGATCCAATTCATAGGTCTCCCAACTTGTTAGCCTTTCCGGAATTGCTGGCAATGTGGTGCGTCCATGTCCACGCGCGTCGGACGCGACGACACGGAAGCTTGCTGATAGCTGCTCCAGAAAGCGTCGATACGTTTCCGCATTGAAGCCGGTCGCATGTGCGAAATGCAGAAGCGGAGCGCAGCTATTCACGTTGTCCGACGTCAACGTCGCAATTTTGCCAACCCTAGAAGCGATCATTCTCAAATTGCCCGTCCTGCGCTCTTTTGATCCCACTCGTCGGCCGCACGATCTACACTCGCGGGTTGCGCCATGAGCAGCCGTAGCTGAGCCTGAAGGATCGCCAGATCGTCTATCGTGAAGTCAACCCACATGGCTGCTTAAACATCATCAGCTTTGCGGCGGAGCTTCTTTAAGCTGACGCGCGCTTCGGGGCATAACTGCTTACACAGAAGCGATGATTGGCCACAATCATTGATATCCGTCAAAACAACTTTTTCATTAACCATTGTTCTCACGCGTATCGTATTGTGACTTCCATGGCGATGGTTCCCTCCGGTGTGAGGGCCCACAGCTCCGCTCCTTTTTCGCCGTCAACGGCGCGGCCAACGACGCTGAAAGGCGCCGTGTCGAACAGTGGTGCACGGGCGCGCTGCGAAAACGATTTTAGCGTTTTTTCCGGAGCGTGATCGCGCGCAAGGTCGATCAGGCACTGCTGCGAGTAGGGTCCATGCACGACAAGGCCGGGATAACCTTCGACGCGCATCGCATAGTCCCGGTCGTAATGAATGCGGTGCGGGTTGAAAGTCAGCGCGGAATAGCGGAACAAGGAAACCGGGTCCGTCGTAATCGTTCGGCGCCACGGTGTATCGGCTGGCGGCTTGTTCCTTTTCGGTGTGACGCTCTTCTCTCCAGGCTTCACTTCTTCGCGGAACACTGTGTGATTTTGTTCTACAATCGAAAGGCCGCGAGGCGTGAAAATGCGACGGGTCTGCGTCGCGAATATCAACGCTCCGGTACCGCCCGACCGTAGCGAGACATCGGTGAACTCCGTCTCGCGCTTGAGCGCATCGCCGAGGCGGATCGGATCGTGGAAGGTCAGTTCGGTTCCCGCATACATCCGCCGTGGAAACGGCATCGGCGGCAGAACGCCGCCAGAGATCGGCAACCCATCGTCACCGAGAGTAGCCTTGGGCGACAGCGGCATGAAATACACCAGATGCCACCCCGGCTGGATCGGATCCCCGGGCCCTGGAATCTGGTCCTGCCGATCGAAGGTCACCGCAAGTCCGCGCAGCGGCGCCTGGGTGGCGACATCGTGCTCGACGATTTTCGTCCCGATGTGCTTGCGCAGTGCGTCAATGTCCACGTTCATCTTGATGCCGCTCCGGGTGGTGATGGTCACGACGCGGTTACACAGGCGGGAGTCACCAGATCGGGCTTGGCCTGTTCGAAAATGACACGAACCGGCAGCCCAAGTTTGACGTCCGTCTCCCTGGCGCCGCGAAGAGGGACTTGCATCCGTACGCCCTCCTCGAGGTCGATAGTGGCCAGAATGTAAGGTAAATCGAGCTTGAACCCGGGATTGAAGGCGTGATGGGTGATGGTCCAGCTGTGGACCGTTCCCCGGCCCGAGGCCTCGATCCATTTCACTTCAAACGAATAACAGACGTCACAAACCGGCCTTGGATAGTGACGGATTTTTCCGCATTGCCCGCATTTCTGAAGGAGCAGCCGTCCATTTTGGAGGCCATCCCAATAGGGCTTCGACTCATGGGTCGGCTCAGGAACGGGCTTGAGGTAGGTCTCCGCAGTCATTGCGATCATCCTTTGCGCATGATCGCGACGGATCCGTCGCCCATATCGCCGTATCCAGTCACAAGGCCGATCTCGGCTCCCCTAACTTGTGCCTTGCCGGCCTCGCCTCTGAGTTGACGCACAAGTTCAACAATGTGGTTCATGCCGACCATATGCGCCTGAGAAAGCAGTCCGCCGTGGGTGTTGATCGGCAATTTTCCTCCAAGCCGAATCGCTCCGCTCGCAACAAACGGACCGCCCTCGCCTTTCTTGCAAAAGCCGAGGTCTTCAAGTTGACACAGCACGATGTAGGTGAAGCAGTCGTAAATCTCGGCAACGTCAATATCTCCAGGCGAAACACCGGCCATGGCAAACGCCTTCGGCGCAGCCTTCGCGATCCCGAGGCGCGTCATATCCGGGCGTTGCGTGATGACGCTCGGTGAATCCGGATGGCCTTCGGCGACCCCCATGACGTAGACCGGTGGTTTGCGAAGATCATTTGCCCGGTCCGCGCCACTGACCACGATCGCCGCGCCGCCGTCGCTTTCCAGGCTGCAATCATAAAGTCTCAAAGGATCGGAGATCATGCGTGACGTCTGGTGATCCTCAAGGGTCAGCGGCTTCGTCATCATCCCATGGCCATTGAGAATTGCGTTGTGACGGGTAGACACGGCGATTTCGCCAAGCTGCGAGCTCGTCGTGCCGAACAGTTCCATATGGCGACGGGCCATCGGCGCATATAGCTGTGCCGGGGCGATCGCGCCGACCGGCATCTCATGCTCACCAACGACCTTGAACTGGGGCATTTGCTGAACGCGCGTGCCGATGCGACCCGCAGACGAGCCGTTACGACCGATCGGGATCAGCACGTTGCTGCACACGCCGCCGCTGATCGCGAGCAGCGCACATTGTATGGCCGCGACGCAGCTGGCTCCGCCGAGCGGCGCAGTGGCCGAAAAGCGCAGGTCGGATATACCGAAATTCGTGACAAAGTCTTCGGCTACGACCGGCGAATTCGAGTATGGAATAATGCCGTCGATTTCCTTGGGACTGAGCCCCGCATCCGCAATCGCATTCAACGAAGCCTCGAGCTGAAGCGCAAGTATGCTCTTGCCCGACATGCGCGTGTACTCGGTCTCTCCCACGCCAGTGATGGCGGCCTTTTCTTTCAGTGACATAGGCAAAGCTCCCACGGAGGCTCGCAACCCCTGAACGATTTCCGTGACGACGGAACAATCATTCAAGCTTTCTACTTGACGCCGGCCGCCCAAGGCACGACTATTTCGAACAGATGTTAGATTTAATCCGTAGCGCGGTCAATCGACCGTGGCTAGTCCTTTCCGTGTAGAGTAACAGGCACAAACCGCGCCTGGGAAAGAGCGTCTCTATGGACCTCCGCTACAGCGCCCGACATCGCGCCCTCCAGGAGGAAGCGCGCGGCTTCGTAAAGAAATACGGCCACCTTTCGCCGAAAACGGGGGGCGGACGGAAGCGGCCTGACGCGCGAGCCCTGGATTGGCAGAAGCTTCTGCTGGAGCGCGGTTATTTTGCCCGCAACATTCCCCGCGAATATGGCGGCTTCGGCCTGCCGGTCGACATCCTGGAATTGGCGATCATCGCCGAAGAATTCTCGAACGCGGGCGTGTCTCCGGGCATCATGAACCAGGGCATTTCCATGCTGGTGCCGACATTGCTCGAGGTCGGAACGAAGGAGCAGTGCATTCAATGGATCGGGCCTACCATCCGCGGTGACATCATTTGGTGCCAGGGCTATTCGGAGCCCGGTTCGGGCTCCGACCTTGCCGCCGCCAAAACCAGCGCCCGTGTCGAGGATAGCCAATTCATCGTCAATGGCCAGAAAATCTGGACGAGTTCTGCCCACTACGCCGACATGATGTTCCTCCTCTGCCGTACTGAGCTCGACAAGAGCAAGCACGATGGGCTGTCCTACCTTCTTGTCCCCATGAATGCGCCTGGCATTGAGGTGCGCCCATTGGTCACGATGACCGGCCGCGCCGAGTTCAACGAGACGTTCTTCACGGATGTCCGCGTGCCAACCGACCAGATTGTGATGGGACGCGGCGACGGCTGGCATGTCGCCAATGTCACCTTGAAGTACGAACGGATGCTGCTCGGCGACGCCAACAAGCTGACCTACCGTCTGGCGAGGGCTGTCGAATTGATGAAAAAAACGACGCTCGATGGCTGCCGATTCATCGACATCCCCGAGTATCGCGAGCGATTGCTCAAACTCCAGGGCGAGGTGATGGCCTCGAAATACCACGGTCTTCGATTAATGACCGAGCAGGCGAAGGGAGAGGATTCGGGGGTCAAACGCCTGATCGTCAAACTGAACGGGACGATGATTGCGTATCGGCTGTCATCGCTGGTCGTTGACGTGCTCGGCGCGGCGGGGCTCGCTTACGAACCGGTCGGCGAAGCGGCGGAAGACGACGAAGCCACCACCTGGCAGATAGATAACATGTACGACATCGGCCTCATCATCGGTGGCGGCTCATCGAATATCCAGAAAAACATCATCGGCGAGCGCGGACTGGGTCTGCCGCGCGAGCCGAAATCCGCCCCGCCAACCGTCAGAGGATAAGCATGGAGTTCGGCCTCAGCGAAGAGCAATTGATGCTAGCGGATTCCTTGCGCGGATTTCTGGACCAAAGACTGCCCATGAGCAAGTTGCGCAAGATCGCGGAGGGCGGCTTGGGCTTCGATGGTGAACTATGGTCGGGCCTCACGGAACAGGGCATCATGGGCATCATGGTCCCCGAGGACTTTGGGGGTCTGGGCCTCTCGCTGCTTGATGCGGCTGTTGCCGCGGAGGCGCTTGGATATCACGCGACACCGACGCCATTCGCGGCTGCGCTGGTCATGGCCCCCCTCGCCCTGATTGCCAGTGGCGACCGCGCCCAGCAGAAAGCATGGCTGCCGCGGATCGCAAGCGGCGAAGTCCGGATCGGGGTCGGGTTCGCCGGCATGTCGGGGCAGACCGGCGAGGCGGCTGTCCGCCTCGCCGGAAATATGCTGTCCGGATGCGTAACGGGTGTGCTCGATGGCGGAAACGCGACGCATTTCATTGTCTACCTTGATGACGGCCGTGCCGGCCTGTTCGCCGCGGTCGGGGAACCCGGTGTCAGCGTAAGCACGCATCGCAGTCTTGATCGCACACGACCGTTGACGGCTTTGGTACTGCATGATGCGGGGGTTGAGATCCTTGGCGCCGCCAACGATCCGAAGGCAGCGGCGACCGCCGTGCTCGACGCTGGCCGCGTCATGCTCGCGGCCGACACGCTAGGGGCGGCGCAGTCCATGTTTGACAAGGCGCTGCTCTATTCCAAGGAGCGGGTGCAATTCGACCGCGTGATCGGCTCGTTTCAAGCCGTCAAGCATACGCTCGCCGACATCATCACCATGCTCGAGCCGTGCCGCTCGCTGGTGTGGTACGCGGCTCACGCTCAGGATGGGTCTCCTGAGGAAGCTCGCGTTGCCGCGCTGCAGGCAAAGGCGCATCTAGGTGATGCCGGCCGCGAAATCTCCCGTCTGGCGACCGAGATTCACGGCGGCATCGGATTTACGGACCTGCTCGGCCTTCATTACTGGTTCAAGCGCATTGCGTTCAACCGGCAGCTTCTCGGGGCTCCCGAGCGCTGCAGACACCAGGCCGCCGTAGCGCAAGAGTGGGTGAGTTGAAGCGTCCTCTAATGGCACGAATGTTCAGTAGCGGCAAGAATGGTCAGCGAATATTATCCCACAGAAAACCTAGTCCTAGTCAAACGTCCGACGTTGATCTGCAGAGTATTCGATACGCTGTGGCAGCAGCGGGTCACGGTAGCTTTCGGCGCGTGTCCGAAGTCTTGATGCTTCGGCAATCCGCGCTTAGCCGTTGCATTAGCCAGCTCGAACATTCACTCGGTATGACCGACTTCGAGCGATCCAGCGGCGGGGTGCAAGCAACGACGGTTGGACGAGATTTTCTCCGAACTGTCTGCGGGTAACGCTCGTGGATTTCTAGACTCGGTCGCTTCACAATTCGCCGATTCGAGCAATACTCTGCCTTGCTTGGAGCGTCGTGGCTCGGTTGTTCACGGAGCAAGCCGCGTCATCTTACAACCAACAATTGTCTTAATGTTTTGCACGATCTAACTCGACGCAACTTGAGCATGAAGGTGTCGCTCATATGGACGATACGAATTTTGCCGGTCCACCTGTCGGAGGCCGACGCCTGACCGTTGTCTTCAGCCAACTCCAACACGCGATCGCTGCCGAAGATTACGGGAGTTTTCGGCAAGCTGCCCATGCATTGTCGATCAAGCAATCGACACTCAGTCGTTCTGTCCAGCTCCTTGAGCACTCGATTGGCGTTGTCATCTTTGAGCGGTCAAGCGGTGGCGTTCGAGCAACGCCGGCAGGTCGTCACTTTCTGCGCATGACGCGCTCGATACTTGAACAAGTCGAGGCGCTGACTGCATCAACAAGAGCGCACGGGTCTGGCGAAGCGGGTCGTCTCGTCATCGGGTTCTGTACTTCGCTGACGGCAGGCAATCTGCGCGCAACATTACTCGACTTCAAGAAGCTTTTTCCGCACGTTGAGCTTGTAACCGTCGAGAGGTCGAGAACGCGGCTCACAACCGCGCTCCGCAACAGTGTCATTGACGTGAGCATCCTAACGGGCGACCCGCAAGCCCTCGATAGCAAAACAACGCCACTCTGGAGTGAACGAATTCTGGCCGTTCTGCCGAGTGAGCATCCTTTGGCTGCGCGCGAAGTCATCTACTGGACGGATCTACGGAATCAGACTGTTTTGCTCAGCCACTACGATCCAGGGCGCGAGCTTGAGGATCTCTTGAACGCAAAGCTAATCTCTCCCGATGACCGACCGCGGATCGAACGTCATGACGTCAGCCGCGGGGTCATCAAGAGCTTGATCGCCGTGGGGTTCGGCATCAGTCTCGTGCTGGAGTCCGATATCGGGGCCAATTTTTCCGGTCTAGTTTATCGGGAGTTGCGCGACGGAACGGGGTCGAGCCGCATCGGCTTTTCAGCGGTTTGGCGAGCGGACAACGAAAACCCTGCTCTCCAAAACCTCCTGAAATTGCTTGGCGAGCGCTATCCCCTCGGTCCGGTGGCTCCGTAAGGCGTCTTTCGTGATCTTGCAAAAGCGCGATCCGTCGCCATGAATCGCGCCAACATTGGTGCGATCAGCTTTACCGGATCATACGCAGACTGGCCGCTCTCGCGCGCGAGGATTTCAGCGTAAGCAAGCAGATCGCGATGTACGGCTGCCGGAAGTTCGATCGTCAACTTCACGGGTTTATCGTCCGCGATGGCACCGAGCTTGAGTTTCGCCATGTGTACTCCCTATCCTTTGTATGGCTCAAGCATCAAGTCACGGTTGACGATGACACGCACAGGGAAACCTGGCCGGATTGTGAGCGTCGGTTGAATGTTGAGGTTCCGTCGGACCACTTGCTGTCCGGTCTGATTGAGAGAATTGGCGGCCCCATGCCGGAGCGCCTGAAGAACGGCCGTGCTGGATCCAGCGTCGGCGCCAGATCCAAGCTCTGAACCCACACCGAGTAATGTCGATAAGGCCGCTGCTCCGAGCAACTCCTTCCAATGGTTGTCGACCTCATCCTCAAGGCCGGAATACCCCGCGGTGTCTGCCCCCGTCTGTCTTTCGAGTACGATAGAGCGACCATTCGGCATGATCAGCCTCGTCCAGACCAGAAGGACGCGCGACTGTCCAAACGATACTCGGCTATCATAGAGACCGATCAAGCGCGCTCCCTGCGGGACAAGACGAGCCCGACCGGTCGGCGTGTCAAAAATATTTTCGGTTACCTGCGCGATGATCTGGCCCGGCAAATCGGAGCGGATCCCAGTGATGAGTGCCGCCGGAATGATGGTCCCGGCCTGAATTACGAATGGCGAAGCCGGCTTGGCCAAACGGTCAGGACTAGTGGTGCGTCGATCGATCAAAGCATTGACGAACGCGAGTTTACGGTCTTGACCGTTCTGGGCAAATGCGTCGTCAGTTGAAGTGGCTCCCGTTGGCGAGGTCTCGGCTGGCGCCGCTTGGCCAGGCGATGGTCGGGTCACCGTATTGGCAAAAACTTTGCTGGTTCGTGCAGCTTCACTTTCCTGGCTTGCTCGTTGTTGCTCGGCGTCAACCGCTAGCGGGCCGTTTTGGGCCTGTGCCGCGACAATTGGACGGCCTAGATCACCTGGCAAAGGCGGCCCTAGTCGTGGCACGTCCGGGGGAATTGAACCGTAGTCCTTTGGCAAGCTCGCAAGCTTGTCCGCCACATTGTGGTGATCGGTTGAGTAGAGTTCGTCCGGGGCGGGAGCCCGCTTCTCGCGTGTTTGCAGCGCCAGGAAAACGGCAGCGGTCAAGAGGATCAGCACCAGCGCCGTGCCCCCGATCAGTGCTTTGCGCGAGAGCCGCGTGACGTGCGGGCGCTCCGGCCGCAACCGAAAAGAACTCGTTTCTGTCTCGAGCGCCGGCGGAGCACCCGTCCGGTTTGTGGCCTCCTGTTCGGTGTTGCTCATCAAGATCTCCCATCGGTTCTGATGATGCGGACCTTTTGCTGTTCCTCGCCCCCCAGCCGCAGTTCGGCGGCCGCGAACAACCGGTCGACAATCAGGACGTTGCCGAATGCCCGGTAGTTGACGAGACCCGGCTTGCCGTCGGAGTTAATGACGAACAGCGGAGGCATTTCGCCCTGCCCGATGCCCGGCGAGAACTCGATGTAGACCTTGCGGCCATCGTCAAAGGCGCTGACGGGGCGCCAGGGAGGATTGTCGCCCTCGAAGGTGTATCGATAGCGCCGTTGGGCAGGATCCGGAATGAAGGGTTTTGGCGGAAGCGCACGACCGCGCGCGGCTCGGTCTTCAGGATAGAACCAGGAGACCGATGGCATGTATGATTTTTCACGCGAGCGCAGCTCGATCAGATACGTCCGCCGATCGGTGTTGAGAACGAGGTTGGTTTCGATGGCCGCTCGTGTCGGCTTGACCATGATATGGACCCGCCGGATGTCACCGCTGCCGCTCTCGGTATCTCCGACCACCCAGCGCACCGTGTCGCCCGCGGAGATGGGTCCGGAGCCGATCAATTTCTCACCTGGCTCCAAGGCAATGTCCGTGATCTGTCCTGGCGCCGCATAGATTTGATAGAGCGCGCCTGGGCTATATGGAAACACCTGCACAGCGTTGAAATACCCCGCCTTCCGAGGCTGTACGCGGGCCGCATCGTTGGCGCTTTCGATCCGTTCAACGGGTGCTTCGGCTTCCTTCTCCTTGCCGCCCCGTGCCGGCGTCCAAGCGGGTGGGACGTGAAGGGAGCGCGGCCGATCGTCTGCAAGCGCCGGTTGACTGGGCAGCGGCGGGATTTCGTCGTCATAGCTGATCTGCGGCGGCTTGAATGTCGTGCACCCAGCAAGGGCACAGGCGCAAATCAGGAGAGCCGGAAATCCACTCCCCGTTTTCATTCGCAGTGAACGTTGATTTGTCGGCATCACTGTCAAAACTCCTTGGACCAGTTGATGGCGTTGACGTAGATGCCGAGAGGGTTCTTGCGCAGCCGATCGATGTCGCGCGGCGGTTCCACGACAACGCTGACGATGGCGCTCCACCGCTCGGTCGCGGCAAGCTGACCATTCTCGTAGCGGCGTTCGATCCAGGCGATACGGAAGCTGTCGGGCGAAGCTCTGATGACACTGGATACTTCGACGGCGACCTGGATCTTCCCGACTTTTGTGAAGGGATCGTTGTTGCGGGCGTAGTCGTTCAGCGCGGCGGCACCGCGATCGGTCGTGAAATCATACGCCCGAAGCCAATCCTCGCGTAGCACGATGGCGTCCATCGGGAGGCCGCGGACATGTTCGATGAAGCGGGCGAGATGGAAGCCAATTTGCGGGTCGGTTGCCTTGTAGGTCGAATTTGCTGGCGCGACCGCCTTTGCTTCGCCGAGGCGATCGACTTCAACGACCCAAGGCGTAATGGACCCCTGTGCTGACTGCCAGACGAGAGCAGCGGCGAAGCCGGCAGAGAGGAACAGACAACCAAAGGCCATCAAGCGCCAATTCCTGGCCTGGACACGCGCCGAGCCGATCCGGTCATCCCAAACCTGCGCGGCTTTTTGGTAAGGCGTAACCGGCTGAGGTGTGCGGCCATAATGAACGGCCGATCGTTTGAACATGTTGACCTCGACGTACGAGAAATCGGGCGTGAGTAGCGTTTGGTACGTTTGAAGAGTTCTGAGAGGTGCTCCGACGGTGCTGACCTCAGCGCTCTGAATCCTTGAGATCGACGGAGGCCCCACCTCCGCCGCGATCCCCGGACCGCAGCGCCTGCGTCGTCGCCGAGACACCATGACTGACAGCCTGTCCACGTTTCATGCGGCGAACCCAGGCGGGTGCGCCTCCAGATGACGCATCCGCGCCGCCGGCTTCATCGCCCGCGGCATTTGATCTGCCAAAGCGGGCGGCCAGCGATCGCAGGGGACTCGCTGCCGAAGTGGCGCCCGCCTCCCCGGTCTGCGCGCCCGTCCGAAAGGCGGATGCCGCGCCGCCTATGAGCGCGCTGCCTCCCCTCGCCGCGCCTCCAACCATGCTGCCGGTGAGAGCAGCCCCGCCTGCTGCGAGTGCTGCTCCGGCGGCAACCACACCACCTGCGGCCATCGTGGTTCCGACGGCCGCACCGGCCCCAAGTTGCGGACCGCCAGATACAATGCCGTTGGCAATTCCCGGCCCGAAGATACCGAGGCCAAGCAACGAGAGGGCCGCGAGCACCAGTGCCATCGCATTTTCGATAGTCGGCTGGTTACCGCCGGACCCCGAGGTGAACTGGGAGAACAGGGTCGATCCGATCCCAACGATGACGGCAAGCACCAATACCTTGACGCCGGACGAGATGACGTTTCCGAGTACGCGCTCGGCTGCGAAGGCGGTCTTCCCAAACAGGCCGAACGGAATCAGCACGAAACCGGCCAGGGTCGTCAGCTTGAACTCGATCAAGGTGATAAAGAGCTGGATGGCGAGGATGAAGAACGTCAGCAGCACGACGATCCAGGCAAACAGCAGCACCACGATCTGTACAAAATTCTCGAAGAAGCTGACGTAGCCCATCAGCCCCGAAATCGATTCAAGGATCGGCCGTCCGGCATCCAGGCCGACCTGGGCGATCCGTCCTGGCCTCAAGAAATCTGCGGACGACAAGCCCGTGCCAGAGGCCCTCAACCCCAGACTGGCAAAGCTCTCGAAGACGATGCGGGCCAGGCCATTCCAGTTCCCGATGAGGAAAGCGAAGACGCCGACAAACAAGGTCTTCTTGACCAGCCGAGCGATCATGTCCTCATCGGAGCTCCAGACCCAGAACAATCCCGCCAGCGTGATGTCGATGGCAACAAGCGTGGACGCGAGATGTCCGACCTCATTTCCCACCAGGCCGAAGCCAGAGTCGATATAGCGGGTGAATGTTTCCAGAAACTGGTCGATGATGCCTGTACCACCCATCTATCGCTCCGTCGGCTGAGGTGCCGGAAACAAACCGGGCGGCAAACGGCTCTGATCCTTGACGGACGCAGGCGGTGTGGCGTCTGGATCGGGCCGGGCGGGATTGCGCGGAGTGTCGATGTTCTGCCTTAGGAAGTGGCGGCGCTGTTCCGCCCAAACCTTTCGGCATTCGGCAAGTCTGTCTTTTTGCTCGTATCCAACTGAACGACATCGCTCGAGCTCGGCTGTCTGGGGATCGCCTTCTCGGACGACCGAAGAGGCAGGCTGAGGCTGATTGTCGTCGTCACGCAGGTGGATGGTGCAAGCAGCAGCGAGCACGACGACAAAGATTGTCACGCCGAGAGACAGCGCCTTGAACGCCCTGAAATCACTCATTGGTGGAACATCTGCACTATTGTGGGCTGGTAACCTCGGCTCTGCGTCAGGAAGCGCCGGAGTTGCTCCCTGCCCTGGTCCTGAGCGGCCGTTCGCTGGGCAGATTCCAGGTTTTGGGCGCGTCCTTGAGCGGCGACTGTTGCCGTGAGATCGGCAAGCTGTTGTGCCTGCAGCGCAAGAAGCTGATTGGCAGCCTGGCTCGCTTGCAGGGCGCCGGTCGCGCCCTGGCTGGCGGTGACGAGCGTCGACATCTGGGCGCGATTGGTGTCGAGATTACTGACCACCGTAGCCTGCACCCGCATGGCATCTTGAAAGCCTGCAACCGAGTTTTGCCAACGGACCTGCGCATTCGCGATCAGCGCCTGGTCCGTGGCGTCGGGAGATGCCGGCGCGTACGTGGTGGAGAACGCGCGATCGATTTGCTGGATGTCGAAAGAGATGCGCTGGGCTTGGGCGAGCAGTTGCTGCGTACGCTGGATTGACTGCTCCAACTGCTGCAGTGACGAATAGGGCAAGCTCGCGAGATTCCTGGCCTGATTGACCAGCATCTGCGCCTGATTTTGCAGCGATGTGATCTGGTTGTTGATCTGCTGCAGGGCTCG
>NZ_JACRMG010000029.1 GCF_016219575.1 Bradyrhizobium sp.
CACTTCGCCAACGAACTGTTCGAGTACCTGGTCTACTACAACAACCACAGGCCCCATCAGGCCCTCGCAGGACAAACCCCGAAGGCCTTCGCCGAAACCAAGACCACCGCGATCCAATCAGCGAATTAGTGAACATCGACAGCAATGACGGGGAGAGACTGACGGCCTACACTTCCCTTCGGCTCAGGAACGCCAGCCGCTCGAACAGATGCACGTCCTGCTCGTTCTTGAGCAGGGCGCCGTGCAGCGGCGGGATCAGCTTGCGCGGGTCGCGCTCCCTGAGCATCTCGGGCGTGATGTCCTCGTTGAGCAGCAGCTTCAGCCAGTCGAGCAGCTCGGACGTCGACGGCTTCTTCTTCAGGCCCGGCACCTCGCGCACCTCGAAGAAGATGCGCAGCGCTTCTTCCACCAGGCGCTTCTTGATGTTGGGGAAGTGCACGTCGACGATTCGGCTCATGGTGTCGGCGTCGGGGAACTTGATGTAGTGGAAGAAGCAGCGGCGCAGGAAGGCGTCCGGCAGTTCCTTCTCGTTGTTGGAGGTGATCATCACGATCGGGCGCAGGCTGGCCTTGATGTTCTCGCCGGTCTCGTAGACGAAGAACTCCATGCGGTCGAGTTCGAGCAGCAGGTCGTTGGGGAATTCGATGTCGGCCTTGTCGATCTCGTCGATCAGCAGCACCGGGCGCTTGTCATGGGTGAAGGCCTCCCACAACTTGCCGCGCTTGATGTAATTGCTGATGTCGGAAACCTTGGAGTCGCCGAGCTGGCTGTCGCGCAGGCGCGACACGGCGTCGTATTCGTAGAGGCCCTGCTGGGCCTTGGTGGTGGACTTGATGTGCCAGGTCAGAAGCGGCGCGCCGAGCGCTTTCGCGACTTCCTCGGCCAGCACCGTCTTGCCGGTGCCGGGCTCGCCCTTGATGAGCAGCGGACGTTCCAGCACGATCGAGGCGTTCACCGCGACCTTGAGGTCATCGGTCGCGACGTAGTCCTTGGTACCGGTAAATTTCATCGGGGTGCCTTAAGTCCGTTCCATACATGTTTCTTGTGCGCAGCCGCTATGCTCCTGCCTTAACAGGAAATTCCGCTCAAAACAGCATTCGCCGCCGGAATAGGGGGGATGCGTCAGGCGCGCTTTACCAGCGACAGGATGACCAGCACGACCACGGCGCCAATGGTGGCGTTGACGATGTCGCGGACCCAGCCGACGCCCAGGTTGACGCCCAGCGCCGGCAGCAGGAAGCTGGCCACCAGCGCGCCGATGATGCCGATCACGATATTGCCGATCAGCCCGAAGCCCGCGCCGCGCACGATCTGTCCGGCCAGCCAGCCCGCAACCGCGCCGATGATCAAAGCTGCAATGATGCTCATGGAAAACCCCTGCCAAAATACCCCGTCGAGAGGCCAATTCTAGTTGAAAAACCGCCCCGGTCTAGGGCCTGCCATGCGCCCGGCACCCTTGACCTTCCGCCACCGGCGGGCAATCTGTCGGCCATGTTCCTGCAATTCTTCACATCGCTCCGCGACGCCCAGGTCCCGGTGACCTTGCGCGAATATCTGACGCTGATGGAGGCGCTCGACGCCGACCTCGCCGATCAGTCGGTGGATCATTTCTACTATCTGTCGCGCGCCACCCTGGTGAAGGACGAGCGCAATCTCGACAAGTTCGACCGCGTGTTCGGCTCGGTGTTCAAGGGGCTGGAGAGCCTGCTCGACGCCATGGGCAAAGCCGAGATCCCCGAGGAGTGGCTGAAGAAGCTCGCCGAAAAATACCTCACCGAGGAAGAGAAGAAGCAGATCGAGGCCATGGGCTGGGACAAGCTCATGGAGACCCTGAAGAAGCGCCTTGAGGAGCAGAAGGGCCGCCACCAGGGCGGCAGCAAGTGGATCGGCACCGCCGGCACCTCGCCGTTCGGCGCCCACGGCTACAATCCCGAAGGCGTGCGCATCGGCCAGGAGAAGAACCGCAACAACCGCGCGGTGAAGGTCTGGGACAAGCGCGAGTTCAAGGATCTCGACGGCAATGTCGAGCTCGGTATCCGCAACATCAAGATCGCGCTGCGCCGCCTGCGCAAGTTCGCCCGCACCGGCGCGCCCGACGAACTCGACCTCGACACCACCATTCGCGAGACCGCCAACCAGGGTTATCTCGACGTCCACATGCGTCCCGAGCGGCGCAATGCGGTGAAGGTGCTGGTGTTCTTCGACATCGGCGGCTCGATGGATTCCCATATCGAGCAGGTCGAGGAACTGTTCTCGGCGGCGAAGACCGAATTCAAGCACATGGAATATTTCTACTTCCACAACTGCCTCTACGAGGGCGTATGGAAGCAGAACAAGCGGCGCTTCACCGACCGCACGCCGACCTGGGACGTCCTGCACAAATATCCGCACGACTACAAGGTCGTGTTCGTCGGCGACGCCTCGATGAGCCCCTACGAGATCATGGTGCCGGGCGGCTCGGTCGAGCACGTCAACGAGGAGGCAGGCTCGGTCTGGCTCGATCGCGTGATCCGCACCTATCCGCACGCGGTGTGGCTCAACCCGGTCGCGCAGCGGCACTGGGACTATTCTGAATCCACCACCATCATCCGCCGCCTGTTCGCCAACCGCATGTATCCGATCACGATCGAGGGTCTGGAGAGCGCGATGAAGGAACTGGTGCGGTAAAAGACCCTCATGGTGAGGAGCGCGCAGCGCGTCTCAGGACGATACTAGCGCATCGCCTGGGGAACCATGAGGCCACAGACAGGCCTGCATCCTTGGAGACGCCGCTTCGCGGCTCCTCAGGATGAGGAAAGGGAGTGAGAATGCCCCAGAACATCCACCGCGGCATCAAGGCGATGATCGACGAGGCCAATGCCGAGATCGAGACCGTCAGCGCCGCCGACGCCATCAAGCTGGTCGGCGACCAGAGCGTCGTCATCGTCGATATCCGCGACCCCCGCGAGATCGAGCGGGACGGCCGCATTCCCGGCGCCTTTCCCTGCACGCGCGGCATGCTGGAATTCTGGATCGATCCGCAGAGCCCCTACGCCAAGGCGATATTCCAGGAAGACAAGAAGTTCGTCTTCCATTGCGCCGGCGGCCTGCGCTCGGCGCTCGCCGCCAAGACCGCCAAGGACATGGGGCTGAAGCCGGTCGCGCATATGGGCGGCGGCTTCGCCGCCTGGCGCGACGCCGGCGGCCCGGTGGAGAAGTGGGAGCCGAAGAAGAAGGGGTAGGGGCACGCTCTATCCACGCGTCATGGCCGGGCTCGTCCCGGCCATCCACGTCTTGGCCGCGAGCAAGGAAGTCGTGGATGCCCGGGTCAAGCCCGGGCATGACGATCGAGAGAACAGCGAGAGAAGCACTCATGACCGCCACCGATCCGCTCGTCTCGACCGAATGGCTGGCCGCCAACCTCGGCAAGCCCGACATCAAGGTCGTCGACGCCACTTCCAAGCTGCCCGGCATGCTGCCGCTGCCGAAGGACGACTATCTCGCCGCGCACATTCCGGGTGCGGTGTTCTTCGACGTCGACGCGGTGTCGGATCATTCCAATCCGTTGCCGCACATGTTTCCGCACCCCGAACAGTTCGGCCGCGACGTCGGCGCGCTCGGCATCGGCAATGACGACACCGTCGTGGTCTACGATTCCGGCGGCTGGACGGCCGGCCCGCGCGCCTGGTGGATGTTCCTGTCGTTCGGCAAGGACGTTCGCATCCTCAATGGCGGCCTGAAGAAGTGGGTCGCCGAGGGGCGCAAGGTCGAGAGCGGGCAGGTGACGCCTGCGCCGTCGACGTTCAAGGCAAAATTCGATGCGCGGCGGGTGCGCAGCATGCAGCAACTGGTCGCCAACCTTTCGAGCCGCGCCGAGCAGGTGATCGATGCCCGCTCCAATGAGCGCTACCAGGGCAAGGTCGCCGAGCCGCGGCCGGGACTGCGCTCCG
This sequence comes from Bradyrhizobium sp., assembly GCF_016219575.1. GTDB lineage: Bacteria > Pseudomonadota > Alphaproteobacteria > Rhizobiales > Xanthobacteraceae > Bradyrhizobium. The sequence goes on from NZ_JACRMG010000029.1 coordinate 3,930, forward strand.
GCCACATTCCCGGCAGCCTCAGCTTGCCCTTCAATAATCTCTTCAACGCCGCGACCGGCGAGATGAAGCCGCTCGAGGAGTTGCGTGCCGCGTTTGTCGGCGCCGGCGTCAATCTCGATGCGCCCATCGTGACGAGCTGCGGCTCGGGTATCAGCGCCGCCGTGCTGACGCTGGCGCTCTATCGCCTCGGCGTCGAGAATCCGGCGCTCTATGACGGCTCATGGACGGAGTGGGGCGCCGCCGACGGCCCACCGGTCGCCACCGGTCCTGTCTGACGCTTTCACCTCTCCCCGCTCTTTCGCGGGGAGAGGTGAGCCAACGATACCGTCTAAATCTGTTGCATCTCACGCTAGCGGCGACGCGTGGTTGTCGTCGCCGGCTGCGCAGACGGCACCGCGGTTTGCGAGAAGGGGTCGGCCGCCTGCTGCGCGGCCGCCTGTTGGGCCGCGAGCCTTGCGCGGCGAGCCGCCTGACGCCGGCGCTCCTTGGCGCGCTCGGCGCGCTGCTGCTTCCTGATCTCGGCGCGATCTGGCTTCTCGCTCGCTTTCTTCGCCTCGGCCGGCTTCTCGACCTTCGCAGCCGGGCTGCTGAGCGCCGCCGTCTTCGTCACGGGGACACCCGGGTCGATCATGGCAGGTGTTGCGACTTGTTCGAGCAGGGCAGGCGCGGCCTCGACGGGCGGCGGGGGCGCCGCATCGAGCGCGGCGACCTTCGTCCCGGTTGCAACGGCGGGCTCGGCCGCCGGGGAGGGCGGCGTCTCCAATGCGGCGGCCTCGGGCTTTGCCGCGATTTCTGGCTGCACGGCGATTTCGGGCTTCGCCGTTTCGGCTGCCGCGGCATCGTCGAGCTTCAGCGCGGCGAGCTTTTCCGCCTCCACGTTCGGCACCGGCATCGCTTCCGGCGCAGGCAGGGCGGCGGGCGGTGGGTCCGGCGCCTTCTCGGGCACAGCCGGCTCGATGCGGAGCATGGCCAGCGTCGGGGCCGGCGCCTCGGCCGGCTGCGCAAAGATCGGCTCGGGCATCACCCGCCGCGTCGGAACGCTGGCAACTTCCTCGTGCGCGGCGCGCAGCAGGGCTGCCGCGCCGAGGCCGAAGATCAGGATGGACATGGACAGCAGGATCGCGGCGAGCAGAAAACGAATTCCGGGGAGCATGGGCTCGGGTTCCGCCTGAGCGGCTTTTTTGACCTCGGGAAACGCGGTGAACACTGAATCAGCCGCCTTCGCCGCCGCGAATCAGGCTGAATCCAGAATACAGCAATCCGGGCCCGACCGTTGCTGCCAAAGTGACGGGCCGGAACGGCTGAAAAGACCGGGGGGTCGAGGGTTAAAATCCGCCGCAATCCGGGCATTTCCGGGGTGGCTGCCGATCACGAAGCGCCTGATTTGGGCCGAATTTCGCTGATTTGTCTTGAATGCGCCGCTATCTTCCTCCACTGACCGTTAACGGTCCGGTGTGGCTTGGGGTCTATACAAGAGCGATGATGACCAAGAGAATTCTGACGATCGGCGCCGCAGTGGCAGCCGCCGCGGCGGGAAGTTTGCTCGCCACCACGCTAGCCACCTCGGTTGCCTTGGCCCAGAGCTATCCGGTGCCCCCCGGCTCGGTGTATTCGGCCAACCCCGGCTATCCGCCCGGCGGTTATGTGGTCGACGAACGCCGCCGGCCCGGCGCCCCCGATTTCGACGAGCTGGAAGACGACGATACGCCGAACGCCCAGTCCTCGACGGCGCTGCCGCCGCCCGGCCCGGTGCTGTCGCCGAACGATCCGCGCTACGGCCGCCCGGTCTATTCCAACGTGCCGCCGCCGCTCCCGACCGGCCCGATCCTGTCGCCCGATGATCCCCGCTATGGCCGCCCCGCCGGTCCGCCGCCGGTGATCTATGCCGACCGCCCGCCGGCCTCGGCGCCGCCGGTCAGCGACAACCGCATCCCGGGCTCCGGCATCGTCAACTCGAACGAAGATTTCCCGCGTCCGCCGGGCGCGATTGGTGCAGCGCCGCCCACCGTCACCGGTGCTGTGCCGCAGCAGCCGCAGGCCGGCGCCGACGGCAAACCGTTGCAGCTGTCCGCGCTGCCGCCGGAAGAGCAGCCGGAAGTGGGCGCTGTGCAACTGCCGCCGCATCTGCGCCGCACCGAAGTGGCCTTCGCCACCAAGGAGCCGGCCGGCACCATCGTGGTCGATACGCCCAACACCTATCTCTACTACGTGCTCGGTAACGGACGTGCGGTGCGCTACGGCGTCCGCGTCGGCCGTGACGGTTTCACCTGGACCGGCGTGCAGAAGATCACCAAGAAGGCTGAATGGCCGGACTGGCATCCGCCGACCGAGATGATCGAGCGCCAGCCCTATCTGCCGCGCTTCATGGCGGGCGGCCCCGGCAATCCGCTCGGCGCGCGCGCGATGTATCTGGGTTCGACGGTCTATCGCATCCACGGCACCAACCAGCCTTCGACCATCGGCAAGTTCGTCTCCTCCGGCTGCATCGGCATGCTGAACGAGGACGTCTCCGACCTCTTCGAGCGCACCAAGGTCGGCACCCGCGTGGTGGTGATGCCCGGCGGCCCGCCGCCGGGAACGGCGACTGCCAATGCCGCGCCGCCCGCCGGTGGCGCGCCGGTGGCCGCCATGGCCCCGCCGGCTCCGGTCGGCGCCGTCCCCGGTACCGGACCGACCGTGGTGGCGCCGCTGCCGCCGCCGACCACGATCCGCTGATCCAGCACCGCTTTCGAATTCATTCCGCTCTCGCCCGAGAGCGGGCTTTTTCATGCGTTGGTGAGAACGGCGGGCTTATGCTGGCGTGCGTGATTCCATTCGCCGGAGGCGCCCGTGAGGAAACTGCACCTGCTCGTCGCGATGTTCGCCTTCATCGCCGCGCCTGCGCTGGCGCAGCCGCGCCCGGTCTGGATCGATGACCTCACCTGGGTGGAAGTGCGCGCCGCCATCGCCGACGGCAAGACCACGGCGATCATCTTCGTCGGCTCCAGCGAGCAGAACGGTCCGCATATGGCGATCGGCAAGCACAACTTCATCGCCCGCTATTGCGCCGAGCAGATCGCGGGCAAGCTCGGCGATGCCTTGGTCTATCCCGTCATTCCCTTTGCCATCACCGGCGATGCCGCAGCGAAGAGCGCGCATATGCGCTTTCCCGGCTCGGTGACCTTGCCGCCGGACGTGTTTGCGGGCGTCGTGCGCGCGGTGGCGCAGAGCGCGCTCGCCGCGGGCTTCAGGCTGGTGGCGTTGATGGGCGACCATGGCGGCGGCCAGGAGGAGATGGCACGCGTGGCGCAGGCGCTTGACGCGCAATCGAAAAGGAGCGGCGGGCGCGTGCTCCATGTCGGCGATCTCTACAGCAAGGCCGACGCGCAGTTCGACGAGCTGATGGCCAGGCGCGGGATCACCAGCAAGGAGTTGCATGCCGGCATTCCCGATACGTCGGCGATCCTGTTCCTCGGCGCGGATGCGTGGATCAGGAAGGACCAGATCGCGGCCGCCAATGAGTCAAACGGCGTGCAGGGCTCGCCCGCGCTTGCCACAGCCGAACTCGGCAAGCTCTACCTCGACATGAAGGTCGACAACGCCGTCAACCAGATCCGCGCGTTCCGGGCCAACCCACGGTAACAACCCCTCATGATGAGGAGCGCGTCTTCGCGCGTCTCCGGACGATGCTGGGCGCATCGCCGGGCAAACCATGAGGCCCCTATCGTGCCATTCATCCTTCGAGACGGCGCTACCGCACCTCCTCAGGATGCGGTCCAGGACTCATGCCATCGGCCACCGGCTACTTTGCATGGGGTTGTTTTCGATATTTTTGACTGGGAGCGGAAACCGCCGGTTCACGCCAGCCGCCGCGGCGGTTCGTTGCCTTTGGTGAAGGCATCGATGCAGTCGACCATCTGGCTGTAGTGGATGCCGAGGCTTTCCCGCGTCGCGTAGCCGAGATGCGGGGTCAGCACGAGATTGTCGAGCGTGCGGAAGGGATGGTCTGATGGCAACGGCTCGACCGAGAACACGTCGATCCCCGCGCCGGCGATCTTCTTCTGCCTGAGCACATCGAGCAGCGCATCCTCGTCGACGATCGGCCCACGCGCGGTGTTGACCAGATACGCCGTCGGCTTCATCCGCGCGAGATCGGCGGCGCCGACGAGGCCGCGCGAGCGCTGGCTCAGCACCACATGGACGGTGACGATGTCGGCGGTCGAGAACAGTTCTTCCTTGCTGGCGTAGCCGACGCCGGCTTCGGCGCACTTCTCGGGCGTCAGATTCGGGCTCCAGGCGATCACGTTCATGCCGAACGCCTTGGCGAGGCCCGCGATCTTGCTGCCGAGCTTGCCCAGCCCAACGACGCCGAGCGTCTTGCCCTCGATCTCGGTGCCCGCAAAGACCTGCCAGGGCTCGCCCGCATGCATGCGCGCGTTCTCGCGGCCGATGCCGCGGGTCAATTCCAGGATCAGGCCCATGGTCAGCGGTGCGGTGGGGTCGCGGGTATATTGCGTGCCGCAATAGACGATTTTGCGGTCCTTGGCGGCGTCGCTGTCGATCGAGGCATTGCGCATGCCCGAGGTAATCAGCAGCTTCAGCTTCGGCAGCGCAGTGAACAGCGAGCGCGGAAACGCCGTGCGCTCGCGCATGGCGCAGACGATCTCGAAATCCTTCAGGGCGTGTGCTGCGGCAGCCTCATTGGCGAACGGCTCCTTGAACACCGTGATATCGACGCGATCGCGGATTCTGGACCAGTCCGCCACCGACAAAGCGAGATCGAAATAGTCGTCCGGGATTGCACAGCGCAGCCGCGTCATGGGGAGGTCCGATTCTGCAAGGGATGACGGCGCAGATGGCGCCGCCGGGAGAGGCCGCCATGGTCGCGCGCAATCGTGCCTCGCGCAAGCGCGCGGGCGGGGCGAAGCGGCTCAAAACTCGGAGGGAGGCCGTCCCCTTACCCGCCCGGGGAGCGCATATGCTTGGCGCGCCAGGCCGGGCCCGGGCCGCGCATGTAGTGCAGTTCCGGTCGGTAGGGGTTGAAGGCCCTGGCGAAGAAGGCACGCCAGAAGGCGCGGAATTCGGCGAGCGGCTTTTCCGGCGCCATGTGGCCGGCGGCCGGAGCGGGGGATACAGAGGTGATCGTAGCCATGACGCAAGACCCGTTGTTTCACCGCGGCTTTTGTTGCCCCTTTTCTTGCTCTGGGGCGTGTTTCGCCGCGCTGAAACCGAGCTTTGGCCCGATTCATTAAAAGTTGGTTTCAATTGTAGGGATGGGCTTTCCCTATGGTGTCGGTCCCGTAATCATCCGTGGTGAACGGAGGGAAAACGAGTTCCCGCGGTTGCCCTTTGGCCGCTGCGCCGCTATGTCAACGGCAGCAAATTTTCCCCAAATCCAAGGGTTTCCAAGGGATCGCGATGGCGCGCCAATTCGTCTATTTCATGCAGGGTCTGAGCAAGAGCTATCCGACCCGCAAAGTCCTCGACAACATCCACTTGTCCTTCTACCCGGACGCCAAGATCGGCGTGCTCGGCGTCAACGGCTCGGGCAAATCGACCCTGCTGCGGATCATGGCGGGGCTCGACAAGGAATATACCGGCGAGGCCTGGGTCGCCGAGGGCGCGCGCGTCGGCTATCTCGAGCAGGAACCGCAGCTCGATGCCAGCAAGACCGCCCGTGAAAACGTCATGGAGGGCGTCGCCAAGCAGAAGGCGATCCTCGACCGCTACAACGAGCTCGCCGCCAACTATTCCGACGAGACCGCCGACGAGATGACCAAGCTGCAGGACGAGATCGAGGCGCAGGGCCTCTGGGATCTCGACAGCAAGGTCGACCAGGCGATGGACGCGCTGCGCTGCCCGCCCGACGATGCCGATGTGACAAAACTCTCCGGCGGCGAGCGCCGCCGCGTCGCGCTGTGCCGGCTGCTGCTCGACCAGCCGGAATTGCTGCTGCTGGACGAACCGACCAACCATCTCGACGCCGAGTCGGTGAATTGGCTGGAAGGTCACTTGAGGCAGTATCCCGGCGCGATCCTGATCGTTACCCACGACCGCTACTTCCTCGACAATGTCACCGGCTGGATCCTCGAGCTCGACCGCGGCCGCGGCATTCCCTATGAGGGCAATTACTCCTCCTGGCTGGTGCAGAAGCAGAAGCGGCTGGAGCAGGAAGGCCGCGAGGATGCCGCCCATCAGCGCACGCTGGCGCGCGAGCAGGAGTGGATCGCGTCCTCGCCCAAGGCGCGCCAGGCCAAGTCCAAGGCGCGTTACCAGCGCTACGAGGAGCTGCTGAAGCAGGCGAGCGAGAAGCAGACCACGACCGCACAGATCATCATCCCCGTCGCCGAGCGGCTCGGCGCCAACGTCGTCGACTTCGAGCACCTCAGCAAAGGTTTCGGCGACAAGGAGCTGATCGACGATCTCACCTTCAAGCTGCCGCCCGGCGGCATCGTCGGCGTGATCGGTCCGAACGGCGCCGGCAAGACCACGCTGTTCCGCATGATCACCGGGCAGGAGAAGCCCGACAAGGGCACCATCACCGTAGGCGAGACCGTGCACCTCGGCTATGTCGACCAGTCGCGCGACGCGCTCGACGGCAAGAAGTCGGTGTGGGAGGAGATTTCCGGCGGCAATGAGCTGATCCTGCTCGGCAAGAAGGAAGTCAATTCCCGCGGCTATTGCTCTGCGTTCAACTTCAAGGGCGCCGACCAGCAGAAGAAGGTCGGCGCGCTCTCCGGCGGCGAGCGCAACCGCGTGCATCTGGCCAAGATGCTGAAGTCCGGCGCCAACGTGCTGCTGCTGGACGAACCGACCAATGACCTCGACGTCGACACGCTGCGCGCTCTGGAAGAGGCGCTGGAGGATTTCGCCGGCTGCGCCGTGATCATCAGCCACGACCGCTGGTTCCTCGACCGCATCGCCACGCACATCCTCGCCTTCGAGGGCGACAGCCATGTTGAATGGTTCGAGGGCAACTTCCAGGACTACGAAAAGGACAAGATGCGAAGGCTCGGCCAGGACAGCATCATCCCGCACCGGCTGAAGTACAAGAAGCTGACGCGGTGATCCTGCGGCGCCAGCTGCTCGCCGCCTGCTGCCGACAACTTTATGGCAGGCCGCTGCGGCCAGTTGTCGCTTCCCATGCAGACCAGATTGAGTAGATAAGAGCTTCCTTCCTCAACCCTTTCGAACTGTTCCCAAACATGTCCGCCACGTCAGAAGTTTTGCCGAAGAGGAAATCCCTCGGCCCCGTTCCTATGCTGATCTTCGGATCGCGATGGCTGCAATTGCCGCTCTATGTCGGCCTGATCGTGGCGCAGGGCATTTACGTCGTGCTGTTCCTCAAGGAGCTGTGGCATCTCTTCCTGCACTCCTTCGATTTCAGCGAGCAGCAGATCATGCTGGCGGTGCTGGGCCTGATCGACGTGGTCATGATCTCGAACCTGCTGGTGATGGTGATCGTCGGCGGCTACGAGACCTTCGTCTCCCGCCTCAACCTGCAAGGTCACCCCGACGAGCCGGAATGGCTCAGCCACGTCAATGCCAGCGTGCTGAAGATCAAGCTGGCGATGGCTATCATCGGCATCTCCTCGATCCACCTGCTGCGCACCTTCATCGAGGCCGGCGGGCTGGCGGCGGGCAAGACCGCCTACACCGAAACCGGCGTTATGTGGCAGACCATCATCCACACGGTGTTCATCCTCTCGGCGATCGGCATCGCCTATGTCGACCGCATATCGAATATCGCGCAAGATGAGGCCAGGCGCGCCGCCTCGCACTGACAGGGGTCGACTGGGCTATGGGTTTGCGTGAGCATGCGATAGCCACAATGTTTGCGGTCGCGACCGCCTTCAACGTGTCGCCCGCCCGCGCAGCTGACGCCGCGTTCGCGCAGTTCATCGCCTCGCTGTGGCCGGAGGCGCAGGCCGCGGGCGTGTCGCGCGCGACGTTCGATCGCGAGACCCGTGGACTGGAGCCGGACTACAAGCTGCCCGACCTGATCCTGCCGGGACGGCCGGCCACCGGCGCGCCGTCACAGGCCGAGTTCGTGCAGGTGCCGGCCGACTATGTCAGGGAAAAAACCATCGCGCGGCTTGCATCCGAGGGACAGCGGCTGATGCAGAAGCATCGCGCGGCGCTGGATCAGATCGAACAACAGTTCGGCGTGCCGGCAACGATCGTGCTGGCGATTTGGGGCCGCGAGACCGATTACGGCCGCTATGCGCTGCCGCATGACACGCTGCGTGTGGTGGCGACGCAGGCCTTTGTCGGGCGGCGCAAGGACCAGTACCGCGGTGAATTCATTCTCGCGTTGAAACTGCTTGGCGAGGGCGTGGTGACGCGCAAGACGTTCCGCTCGTCCTGGGCGGGCGCAACGGGGCTGACGCAGTTCCTGCCGTCGGAATATTACAAGCATGGCGTCGATCTCGACGGCGACGGCCGCGTCGATATCTGGCATTCGGTTCCGGATGCGCTGGCCTCTGCCGCGAAGCAACTCGTCAACAAGGGCTGGCAGGGCGGCCTGCGCTGGGCCTATGAGGTGCGCGCGCCCGCCAATGTCGACTGCACCATGGGCACCCCCGAGGTACAGCGGCCGATCGGCGAATGGCTGCGCGCAGGCTTCGTGCCGGTGCGCGGGCAAAAACTTTCCGCGGCCGAGCAGGCGCAGCCGGCCTCGCTGCTGCAGCCCGAGGGCATCTACGGTCCGTCATTCCTGACCACGAAGAATTACTTTGTCATCAAGGAATACAATTTCTCGGATCTCTATGTGCTGTTCGTCGGCCACCTCAGCGATCGCATGACGAGCCCGCAGCCCTTTGCGACGCCGTGGTCGGCCTCGACGCAATTGCGCACGACATCGGTGGAGGCAATGCAGAAGCATCTGACGCGCATCGGTCTCTACAAGGACAAGATCGACGGCAAGGCGGGGATGCTGACCCGTGCGGCGCTCGGCGCCTATCAGAAGTCCGCAGGCATCAAGGTCGATTGCTGGCCCAGCGAAGCGGTGCTGCAGTCCATGAGCGCGACACGATAGCGTCCCCGCGCTACGCGCAATGAAAAACCCGGCCGTTGCCGGCCGGGTTTGAATTGGAGCGCGGAATGGTCGCGCTGGAAGGCCGCCTAGTTGCAGACCTCGTAGCGGCGGACGCGCCAGCCATAGCCGTCCCAGAAGCGCTCGCGCACCATGCGGCAGGCCGGATATTCATCCACATAGACCGGCGCCGGCGCGGCATAGGCCGGGCGGCTGGCGGCAATCGCGCCACCGACGATGGCGCCGCCGATCAGGCCGGCCGCCACGCCCGCGGCGATACCGCGCTGCGCATGAGCCGGCGTCGCACTCAGCGAGGCGGCAATGGTGGCGACCGCAACCATGGCGGCAAATGTCTTCTTCATGTCCTGCTCCTGGAGGGGCGCATCGCGGCGCCGGGTTTTGCTATTCGCACGCTGTCTTCGAGTAGGTCGTTCCCGCAAGGGAAGCGCAGAACGGTCAACCGAAAGTAAACGCAAATGGTCAATGGCCGGAAAAGGCGGCTTTTTCTGGCCACTTGCGGCAGATGCCGGGGGAATACTGGTGTTTCCCGGGGTGTCCTGCGCGATTTAATGAAGATGAACGGGACTTATCCGCAGACCCTGACGCTGCGGAACCGCCAGCCGACACCGTCCCAGAAGCGCTGGCGCTGCCAGTAGCAGGGGCCGGCGGGATCGGCCACAGGGGCCGGCGCGCCGTTGTAGTAGTAGCTTTGCGGCGGATAGTAATAGCCCGGGCCGTAATAGTAGCCTGGGCCGTAATAATAGCGCTGGGCATGAGCGGGGGCGGATGCCGCGACGACAGAGCCGGCGAGGGCGGCAATGGCGGCAAGCGCCTGCAAGGATTTCCTCATGACTTCACCTGTTTCATGGTCCCGATGACCAGCAAATTGCCGGTGTGAAAGTTCCATATCCGGATGGAATGTTCAATGAACGCTCCCTCTGGATCTGGCGACAAACATGGCGGCCGCGGATATCGGCGCGGCACCTCGATTCTCGGCGGAAACCGGCCATGAGCGGCATTATGGGCTTCTTCATCGCGGTCGGCATCGGCTCGGCGATCTTCCTCATGCTGATGCTACGCTCGGACCGCATGCGCGACCGGCGCCGGGCCTATGCCGACAGTGCAACCACCGACGCCAGCGGCGTCTCGTCCGGCAATGACGGCTTCGGCCTGCTCAACTGGTTCGGCGGCAGTTCTTCATCCTCGTCCGACGATTCCTGCACATCGAACTCCTCTTCGTTTTTCAGCGGCGGCGACAGCAGTTGCAGCAGCGACGGGGGCGGCGGTGGAGATGGCGGCGGGGGTGGCGGGGACTAACCGAACCGGCCAAATCGCCTCCGTCCCCCGACTCTTTAGACTCGTTCTAGGTTTGATATGCATCAGTTTGGAATTGCTAAAAAGCTCTAGCTTTTCCTTTGCATCGCGTTGCTGCCTTCAATATCGATGGGTCAGCAAGCATCACCCAAAGGGCTCGCCGGCTTCATGATCGTCTGTTCCTGCAACGTCCTGAGCGACCATGATGTCCGCAACGCCGTGAATGCGTCCTCGGACCTGCCGCGCAGCGCCAAGCAGGTCTATGATTGCCTTGGTCGCAACGTCGAATGCGGCCGCTGCGCCCGCACCATCAAGACCATCATCGACGAAACCCTCGGCCCCTGTGCTGAGGCTTGCTGCGCCGGTTGCCGGCATGAGGCGGAAGAGGTCGAAGTCGAAGTTCAGGTCGAATACGCCCTCGCGGCGGCCTGAAGTCCCCGAAATTCCGGTCCAATCGGTCGCACCGCGGGTTCCGGGCGGGACGGTTGCCCTTGCCCTGTTTCTCATTTAGAAGCGTTCTAAACTATGATTCCGGCCGGAAGCAGGCCGCAAACGCTGGAGTGCATCATGCAGGGCGACGCCAAGGTCATCGACTACCTGAACAAGGGGCTGCGGCACGAGCTGACGGCGATCAACCAGTACTGGCTGCACTACCGGATCCTGAACAACTGGGGCCTCCTGGAGATGGCCAAGGTCTGGCGCAAGGAGAGCATCGAGGAGATGCAGCACGCCGACAAGTTCACCGACCGCATCCTGTTCCTCGACGGCTTCCCCAACATGCAGGTGCTCGATCCCCTGCGCATCGGCCAGAACGTCAAGGAGATCATCGAGTGCGACCTCGCCGCCGAGCACTCTGCGCGGGCGCTGTACCAGGAAGCCGCGACCTACTGCCATGGCGTCAAGGACTACGTCTCGCGCGACCTGTTCGAGAGCCTGATGAAGGACGAGGAGCACCACATCGACTTCCTCGAGACGCAGCTCGACCTGATCAAGCGCGTCGGCCTCGAACTCTACACCCAGAAGCATATTGGCGGGCTCGAAGCCGAGAGCTGAGCGGGGCTTGCGGGCTAGCGCGAACGACTTCGCAACACTATCACCACACGTCATGCCCGGGCTTGTCCCGGGCATCCACGAATTCTCTTCGTGCTGCTGCAAAGACGTGGATGGCCGGGACGAGCCCGGCCATGACGCAGTATATCATTCAATGCTTGGCTGTCGCTACAGCTGCGTCTTGTAGCGCTCGTAGATCACCTCCTGGCTTTCCCGCTCGCCGAGGCCGGTCTGGTCGTGGATCACCTCGCCGATCGAGGGCATCACCTTGCGCTCGACCCGCTCCGCGCTCCACAGCTTCGAGCGCATCAGCGCCTTGCCGCAGTGGAAATAGGCTTCCCTGACCTCGATCGCGAGCACCGCGCGCGGCGGCTTGCCGAACTCCACCATGTCAGCCATCACGTCGGGGTCGGCCGTCAGCGTTCCGCGGCCGCCGACGCGCAGCGTCTCGTCGATGCCGGGCACGAAGAAGATCAGCTGCAGCAGGCCGGATCCCTCGACGATATTGCGAAAACTGTCGATGCGGTTGTTGCCGGAGCGGTCGGGCATCAGCAGGCTGTTGGCGCCTGCGACATGGACGAAGCCCGGCGTGCCGCCGCGCGGCGAGGCGTCGACGCTGCCGTCGGAGCCTGACGTTGCGAGCACGCAGAACGGCGACATCTCGATGAACTTCTTCGAATGCGCATCGAGCGAGGGCCGCGCCTTGGCCAGCACGCGCTCCGATGGCTTGGGATAGATCGAGGCGAGGTCGCAGGATGCGGTGTCGGTCACGTTCTGTCTCCGCTCGAGTCCATGTTGGCGAAAGATATCATTGCTCGGTTCCAAGGACCATCAGCCATCGCCTGGAATAGTCCTGCTGTGCCGCCGCCACGGCCAGTCGATCACGCCGGCGCAGTACAGCGAGCACCAGATGATCACCGGTTGAAACGCCAGCCGCGGTCCGTGATACCACCAGCTGCTGGCGATATAGGGCAGTTCGATGCCGTCGATGGCGTGCTTGAAATTGGCAGGCCACACGCAGAGTGCATAGGCCGCCAATGCGACCCCGGCCCACCAGCGCAATGGCCTCGTCACGAGCGCGACGGCTCCCGCGAGTTCGCACAGGCCGGTGATGAGAATCACCTGCGGCGCCAAGGGCACCCATGACGGCGTGATGGCCAGCAGCTTGTCCGGCACCGCGAGGTGAGCGATCCCGGCTGCGGCATAGAATGCCGCAAGTACCCAGCGCAGGATGGCGCGAACCGCTTCGTTCGATGTTGCCATTCGCCTGCCTTCAGGTTTTCCTTGCCGCGCGCGATTTTGCCGGCGGCTTTTCCGCGATGTTGCGCCAGGCCATGGTCAGCGCGCTCTTCAGGGTCGTGGCATCGGCTTTCGCGAGCCGCACATTGGTGGCGCCGCCCTTGCCCCACGCGCCGGGTACGGGGCGAAAGATTTCCGGCTCCGCCTCGACCAGCACCGATTGCTGCTCGGGCGTGAGCTTGACCATGCCCCAGTCTGCGTCGGGATAGCCGAGGGTCGCGAAGATGCGCTTCCTGACGCGAAAATCGGTCTTGCCGTGATGCGCGCCTTCGAGTGCGTCGGGCAGGCCAAGGGCGATCTTGCGGAAGCGGGCTGCGGACATTTTCTCACATCACCGTCATCATCGGGCCGTCACGAGTTCGCCGAACAGCGTGTAGTTCGCCTTCGGTCCCTGCATCACCAGCGTCCAGTGCGAGAAGTCGTTTGCGTCGGTGCAGCTGTTGCCATGGCCGTGGACGATCAAGGTCAGGATATGGCGCGCCCCGGCGGCGGGTGCGAAGACGCCGGTGGCCGAAGCCGGCGCCGACAGCTTCCATTCCTTGTAGAGCGCCGGTCCCTGGCCGGCATCGCGGCCGTTGCGCGGATCGACCTCGAACATTGCAATGGAAGCCGGGCGGGCAAGCGCAAGCGTGCCGGTGCGGCCGCCATTGTCGCGGAAGGAAAGCACCAGCCGGTTGTCGCGCCATGCCGCGGTCATGTCGTAATGGCCCGACGGCGTTGCGATGCCCTGGACGGATTCGACGTCGGCTTCGCCGGTGAACAGTTTTGCCCGCCTGGCGAAGCGCAGGCTTTCGATCTGTTGCTGCTTGCCGGAATCCAGCGCCACGGTACCGACGTTGCGCTGGCCCTCATTGGTGCAACAGGCGCAAGCCAGCGCGTGGCGTGAGCCGGCGAGCCATGTGATCGCGAGCGCGAGGGCAAGGCAGCGCATCCATACCTTCATCTCATGCCTCGTATTGCGGGCCCAATGGTATGAAGCCGCCAATTCATGCCAACATAGCTGCCGGTTGTCGGATTTTGCCGCCGCCGTTCGTCTTCTGGTACGAACGAGGCAGGGGAGAGGGTTCATGTGCCGCAACATCAAGACGCTGTTCAACTTCGAGCCGCCGGCGACCCATGCTGAAATCCATGCCTCCGCGCTGCAGTTCGTGCGGAAGCTTTCCGGTTTCAATTCGCCGTCCCAGGCCAATGCCGAAGCATTCAATCGCGCTGTCTCCGAAGTCTCCGACAGTGCCCGGCGCTTGCTGGCGGCGCTGCAAACCAACGCGCCGGCACGCGACCGCGAGGTCGAGGCGGAAAAGGCGCGGGAACGCTCGCGGCTGCGATTTGGGCGTGGCTGACCGTGCAGGCTGCGTGACCCGCCTCACGGTGGGGAACCCGGCGCCCCGGCACAATGGCGGCAACAATCCGGCCATTGGAGCTGTGCCATGCATCCCGAGACTCCCCTGAAAATCAGTTCGATCGCGTTCGCCATTCTCTGGACTGTCTGGATGGTGTGGTGGAGCGGCGCGTTCGATCCGGTCAATGTCGGCATCATGGCGGCCTGCGGCGGGCTGGCGGGCTGGCTCTGGTTCCGCGCCATGCGCTGGTATTTCCGCCGCGCCGGCCTGCTGCCGAAAGCGTGATCGCCTCTCACACCGTCAGATAGCCGCCGTCCGCCATCACGATCGACCCGGTGACGAAGCCGGCGAGATCGGAGGCGAGGAAGATCGCGGGTCCGACGATATCCTCCGGCTTGCCGGTGCGGCCGAGCGGCGTGTGGGCGAGGAAGGTGTTGACCAGCTCCGGATTGCTGGCGCGCACCTTTTCGTTGATAGCGGTCTCGATGAAGCCCGGGCCGATCGCATTGACGCGCACGCCGTCCTTGCCGAGCTCGGCGGCGAGCGCCTTGGTGAAGCCGAGCACGCCGTGCTTGGAGGCGGTATAGGCCGGCGAGCTTGGCGTCCGCAGATGCAGGAAGGACTGGATCGAGCCGATATTGACGATGCGGCCCTTGTTGGCGCGCAGCGAACCGAGGAACGCATGCGTGACGTTGAACACGCCGGTGAGGTTGATTGAGATGATGTTCTCCCAGTCGCGGATCACGGCGTCATCAGCGCCGGTCATGCCGTTGCGGCCGACGATACCGGCATTGTTGACGAGGATGGTGACCTTGCCGACCTTGTCGGCGACCTGCTTCGCCATCGCGATGCAGTCGTCCCGCTTCGTGACGTCGAGCGCGAAGCTCTCGGCCTTGCCGCCGGCGTTGAGGATCTGCTGCGCCGTCTCCGCCGCCGTATCCTTGTTGACGTCGAGCACCACCACGCGCGCGCCCTCCCGCGCATAGCCCAGCGCGATGGCGCGCCCGATGCCGGAGCCCGCTCCGGTGACGACGGCGATGTGATTGGCGAGCAGCGGCATGAACGTTTCCTCACGGGTTATGGTTATTGCCGACAAGCTAGTTCAATTTGTTGGAAACCAAAACACGCTTCGTCGCTTGCGCGCATCCGCCATTCCGTTTTGGATGGGCCATGGATCGGCATGTCGGCGAATGGAAGCATGCGGTGGACCGGTTCTGGCAGGCCGAAGGGCCTGACTGGACCGAGGTCGCGCATGTCATGGCCAGTATCGCTGCGACTGCCGGGGAGGCCGACCTGCGCCATGCCGCAACCCAGGCGCAGCCCTCCATCCGTAACGCCGCCGCCAATCCGCAGGACCACATGACCCGCGTGGTGGCGCGGCGCCGGCTCGGCGTCGTCCGCGACGTCCTGCACGAACTGGTGACGCCGAAATTCGGCCGGCGCGGCACGGAGAGGGTGCCGACCGAGGACGAGCGCTTTCGCCAGATGCTGGGCCTGCCGCTCGACCGCCAGCTGGCCGCCACCGAAATCCACCAGGCGTTCCGCCGCAGCGCCAAGCGCATGCATCCCGATGCCGGCGGCGATGCGCATGCGTTCCTGGCGCTGTCCGCCGCGCGCGACGCGCTGATGCATCCCGGCAGCAAAAAGGGCGGATGACGTCGCCGCCGATCCGCCCTTCTCGTCAGAATTTCAACGCTGCGCGTCAGAGCTTGCAGACGCCCTTCTTCATCAGGCCGGCCTTGACCGCGAGCGCGGCATCGAAGGTCGGCACGGGCTTGCTCACCGCCTTGTAGTTCGACGGCACCGGCTTGGTCGGGACGCCGTTGTCCCAGATCTGGCAGAAATTGCTGCCGCTCCACTTGATGATGTGGAAGGGCGCCGCCTGCGCCGGGCCGGTCATGGCGACCGCGGAAAGCGCAAGGCTGGAAGCTGCACAAAGGGCGAAAACACGACGCATGCTCAATGCTCCTTTTGGGAAAGATTGACCGGCCCTCCTTCGCATGGGGAATGCGGCGAGGGCGGGCGCCCATCCGATCGGACGATCCGGGCACTGTATGAGTATGGCGAAACGGTGATCGGTTCAAATTGACGCAGCGCAAACTCGATCCTTGCCGCTCATGGCGGGTGATTTCGTCGCGCGGAAGGGCAGGCGGCTGGGCGCAATTGCCGCCGTGCGGGGATTGCCTTACGCTGCCGCTCCTGGTTGCAAATTGGGGCGGGGGATTGTCGTGGACGAAAAGCGTGTCGCAGCCTTCAACGCCCTGCCGCAACCTTCCGCCTGCCGCCTGATCGACTTCGACGACATCCAGGTCATTCCCGGCACCATCCTGCGCACCTATTTCCTGATCGTGAAGGGCACCAAACCCTGGGTCACCATGGATGTCGGCCTGCATCCGCTGCCCTACGCCACGCGGCCGGACTTCACCGGCATCGAGGTGGTCGGCTGCCAGAACGGCATCGGCCTGCCGCAGGCCGGCCCCTACAGCGCGGTGATCGAGTTCACCCATCTGATCGGCGTTAGAGGCATCGAGGTGATCGGCGCGACGATGCGGAAGAAGATCGAGATATCGTAGGCGCAGTCCTTGCAACTGCAGGGCGATGTGGGGCCCACAGAACAGATGTCGCCCCGGCGCAGGCCGGGGCCCATAACCACAGGACTTCGCTGGTAGGACACGCTGGGGCTACAGCCTTCGCAAAACCACGTCTTGTGGTTATGGGTCCCGTATCGCGCTCGCTTGTACGGGACGACAGCGGAGTTTGCTGATGCGGCATTGATACAGCCAACGGCATTCCCGCGGCACAAAGAACGTGGATGCCCGGGACAAGCCCGGCCATGACGAGCCCGCGGCGGGCAGTCCGTAGGATGGGTTGAGCGCAAGCGAAACCCATCGCTCTTGTTGCAGGCCATGATGGGTTTCGCCTGCGCTCAACCCATCCTACCCCTTCACCGCCGCCACCGCCTCGATCTCGATCAGCATCGCCGGGTTCGGCAGCGCCACCACGACGCAGGTCGTGCGGGCCGGATACGGCGCGGGGCCAAAGGCCGACGCATAGAGCGCGTTCATCGGCGCGACATCGGAGGCGCGGGTCAGCAGCACGTTGACCTTGACGAGGTCGCGCATCGTGGCGCCGGCCTCGCCGAGGATGCGCTGGATGTTGGTCACGACATTGGCGAACTGCGCCTCGAATTTCTCCGGCAGTGCGCCTTGCGCGTCGAAGCCGGGAATGCCGGAAATGAACAGCAGATCGCCGCTGCGCGCGGCAAACGACAGCGGCGGCGCCTTGATGCCCGGAGGAGCGGGGAAATGTTGGATGGCCATGGTTCACCTCATGCTGAACGAACGCCGGTTTCGCGGAAAGCCTAGCAAGATGCCGGCGGGCCGTGAAACCGGATTTGGGCCTCGGCTGCCTTCAAACCGCCGCGACGGCCGCGCATTTCTCGCTTCCTCGCCCCTGCGGTAGATTCGCGCCGTGATTCGCTCCGCTGCTCGCGCCGCACCGAAAAGCCATCCGGAGACCATCCCATGAAGATCAAGTCCGCCTTCAGTGCCGCGTTGCTCGCGCTCGTTGTCGCCTTCGCCGGCGTCTCCTCCGCCCGCGCCGACGAGGGTTTCGTCACGCTGACCATCTACAAGGCCGGCTGGATCATCGGCGGCAGCGGCGGCTCCGGCGTGCTGCAATTCCGCGGCCGCAGCTATGGCCTCTCCACCGGCGGCCTCGACTACGGCCTGGTGTTCGGCGGCTCCAAGACCGTGCTGCGCGGCCGCGTCAGCAACATCAACCGCGCCTCCGACGTCGCCGGCGTCTACGGCGCCGCCGGTGCCGGCCTCGCCGTCGGCCGCGGCGCCCGCGCCATCGTGCTGACCAACCAGAAGGGCGCGGTGCTGGAATTGACCGGGCACCAGGTCGGGCTGATGGCGAACGCGGATCTGAGCGGGCTGGCGATTACGATGAGGTGAGGAGATTACGTGCGTAGGGTGGGTTAGGATGTTCATCAGAAAATCGATCAGTAACGACAAGACCTTCTTCGCTGCCGACCCCCACTCTAGTTGGGCGTACGTTTAGCAGGCATAAGCCGCCGCCGCCGGAGTTGAGGGGACGGCGGATTACGCTGCGCTAATCCGCCCTACTTAGGGTGCCTTGGGTATGTTTAATAGCTTTAGCTTGTCCATTATTTCTTCGAACAGGAGGTATTCTCCTCCTACAGCGTTGTCCCAGTCGATTCCTTGGAATTCCGGGTCTGAGCCGATCTCTATATACGCGCGGTAACGACTAAGCTTCCGTAACGTATGATCAACTCGGGCAAACAAGGGCTCGCTGTCTTCAAGGCGAAGATTTTCTAACCGACTTACGAGGTCATGAGCCAATTCGTTCCTATGCTTTTTCAGTTCTTGGATTGTAGCTACGTCTTCAGCATCAAGAGCTTGCATGAAATCCTGAAGATACAGCAGGCAAGCCTCAAATTCGTTTTTGTGTCGAGAAAGCACGTCGTCTTGATAGGACTTGAACGGAAGTCCTTCGCCAAACGTCGTGTCCTGGTAGAATACTTTGATCGGCCAAACGATCATTCTCTGAACCAGTTCAAAAGCCAGCAACGTTAATCCAACATAGGCCAACACCTCGGCAACGTCGTGCTTGCCAAAGTGGCGAGAAGACGACAACGAAGATTTCGATCTATTGGATCACAACGCCCTGTTACTCTCTTTCACCTTGTCCGCGTCCAGATACACGCTGCTCCCCATCTCCTTGAACTTCGCGCTCATCTGCTTCATTCCGTCCTCGATCGTGCCCTGCATCGACATCCCCACCGCCGCCGGATCGTTCAGTGTCGCCGCGTAATCCCGCACGTCCTGCGTGATCTTCATCGAGCAGAATTTCGGGCCGCACATCGAGCAGAAATGGGCGACCTTGTGGGCTTCCTTCGGCAGGGTCTCGTCGTGGAAGTTCTTCGCGGTCTCGGGATCGAGGCCGAGGTTGAACTGGTCGGTCCAGCGGAAGTCGAAGCGGGCGCGGGACAGCGCGTCGTCGCGCAGCTGCGCGGCGGGGTGGCCCTTGGCGAGATCGCTGGCGTGGGCCGCGATCTTGTAGGTGATGACGCCCACCTTGACGTCGTTGCGGTCGGGGAGACCCAGATGCTCCTTTGGCGTGACGTAGCAGAGCATGGCGCAGCCGAACCAGCCGATCATGGCGGCGCCGATCCCCGAGGTGATGTGGTCGTAGCCCGGCGCGATGTCGGTGGTCAGCGGCCCCAGCGTGTAGAACGGCGCCTCGCCGCATTCCTTGAGCTGCTTGTCCATGTTGATCTTGATCTTGTGCATCGGCACATGGCCGGGGCCCTCGATCATGACCTGGCAACCCTTGTCCCACGCGATCTTCGTCAACTCGCCGAGTGTCTCCAGCTCCGCGAATTGCGCGCGGTCGTTGGCATCCGCAATCGAGCCGGGCCGCAGGCCGTCGCCGAGCGAGAACGAGACGTCATACTTGCGCATGAGGTCGCAGATCTCCTCAAAACGGGTGTAGAGGAAGCTTTCCTTGTGATGCGCGAGACACCACTTCGCCATGATCGAGCCGCCGCGCGAGACGATGCCGGTGACGCGGTTGGCGGTGAGGTGGATGTAGGGAAGGCGCACGCCGGCATGGATGGTGAAATAGTCGACGCCCTGCTCGCACTGCTCGATCAGCGTGTCCTTGTAGACCTCCCAGTCGAGCTTGACGGGATCGCCGTTGACCTTCTCCAGCGCCTGGTAGATCGGCACGGTGCCGATCGGCACCGGCGAGTTGCGCAGGATCCACTCGCGGGTGGTGTGGATGTTGCGGCCGGTCGAGAGGTCCATCACGGTGTCGGCGCCCCAGCGGATCGCCCACACCATCTTGTCGACTTCCTCCTCGACCGACGAGGTCACGGCGGAGTTGCCGATATTGGCGTTGATCTTGGTCAGGAAGTTGCGGCCGATGATCATCGGCTCGAGCTCGGCATGGTTGATGTTGCAGGGAATGATGGCGCGGCCGCGGGCGATCTCGCTGCGGACGAACTCCGGGGTGATGAAGGCGGGCACTGCGGCGCCAAAGCTCTCGCCGTCGGCAAGGGCTGCTTCCGCGCGCTCGAGCTGCTGCTTGCGGCCGAGATTTTCGCGCTCGGCGACGTAGATCATCTCCTTGGTGATGATTCCGGCCCGCGCAAATTCGAGCTGGGTGATCTTGTGGCCGTCGAGCCCGCGCAGGGGCTTGTGATGCGCGGAGAAAGACTTTGCCGCCTTGTCGGCGGAGACGTTGCCGTTGTCGACGGGCAGAATCGTGCGGCCCTCATACTCCTCGACACCGCCGCGCTCCCTGACCCAGGCGAGGCGATTGCGCGCCAGGCCGGCATTGACGTCGATGGTGACGGAGGGATCGGTGTACGGGCCGGAGGTGTCGTAGACCGGCAGGTTCGGCTCGCCCGCGCCTTCGCTGAGGATGATCTCGCGCAAGGGCACGCGCAGGTCGGGCGCGGCATCGGGGTTCGCGAAGATCTTGCGCGAGGAGGGAAGGGGACCGGTGGTGACGGCGGGCAGGGTGGCTTTCGGATTGGAGCGGATGTTCATTTGATCCTCCGTTTTATTTCGTTGTCATTCCGGACGGGTTGGGCCGGACGCTAGAGCATGGTGTCGTTGTTTTCGTCGTTACGGGTTGTCGGGCCCCTCACCCTGAGGAGCGCGCCATTGGCGCGCGTCTCGAAGGGCGAGGCCACCAGCGGGGCCTTCATCCTTCGAGACGCGCGCATTGTTTGCACCGTTCGCGACGGCCTCGCTAACGCTCGGCCTGCTCGGGTGCGCGCGCTCCTCAGGATGAGGAATTGAGGGTTGCATCACGCAGCCTCCGATTTCTGGCCGAGCCATTGCCGCACCCGCGCGTCGGGGTCGGCGTTCTGGGTGACGTCGGAAACGACAGCGATGGAATCGGCACCGGCGGCGAAGATTTCGGCCGCGTGCTCGAACTTGATGCCGCCGATGGCGACCAGCGGAATATTGCCGATGCGCTTCTTCCATTCCGTGATTTTTGCAATACCCTGCGGGGCGAAGCGCATCGATTTCAGCGTGGTCGGGAAAATCGGGCCGAGCGCGACGTAGTCGGGCCCGGCGGCGAGCGCGGTGGCGAGTTCCTCGTCGTCATGGGTGGAGATGCCGAGGGTGAGGCCGGCGGCGCGGATCGCCTTGAGGTCGGCGTCCGCCAGATCCTCCTGGCCGAGATGCAGATCGTGTGCCCGGGCTTCGATCGCCGCGCGCCAGTAGTCGTTGACCACGAGCCGCGTGCGTGTGCCCCTGATGACGGCGAGTGCTTCCCTGACGATCGCGAGCGCCTGCGCGTCGTCGAGATTTTTCGCGCGCAATTGAATCGTGCCGACGCCGAGTTTCGTCAGGTGCGCGACCCAGGCGACGCTGTCGACGACAGGATAGAATCGATCAGGATACGGCATGCCAGAACGGAGTCCCGATTACAGGGGTTGAGGGCGAGGCGAAGTCGCGGGCTTCCATCAGGCCCGCTTCGAACGCGGTGCGGCCGGCGTCGACGCCTGATCGAAAGGCCTTCGCCATCGCGACGGGATCGGCGGCTTTCGCAATCGCGGTGTTGAGCAGCACGGCGTCGTAGCCGAGCTCCAGCGCTTCGGCCGCGTGCGAGGGCGCCCCTAAGCCGGCATCGACCACCAGCGTGATATCAGGCAAGCGGTCGCGCAGCAGCTTCAGCGCATCGCGGTTGATGATGCCCTTTGCGCTGCCGATCGGAGCCGCCCAAGGCATCACGACCTTGCAGCCGGCATCGACCAGCCGCGTGGCGATGGAAAGGTCTTCCGTGCAATAGGGGAATACTTCAAAGCCGTCCTTGACCAGGATGCCGGCCGCTTCGACGAGGCCGACGACATCCGGCTGCAGCGTGTCGTTGTCGGCGATCACCTCGAGCTTGATCCAGGAAGTGCCGAACAATTCGCGCGCCAGCTTTGCCGTGGTCACGGCCTCGCGCACGCTGCGGCAGCCGGCGGTGTTGGGCAGTACCGTCACATCAAGCTCGCGGATCAGCGACCAGAACGCATCGCCGGTCTTGCCGCCGGCGGCTTCCCGCCGCAGCGACACCGTGACGATGTTGGCGCCTGAGCTGCGGATCGCCGCCTGCATGATCGCGGGCGAAGGATACAGCGCCGAGCCGATCAGGAGGCGGGAGGAGAAGGTTTTGCCGTAGAAGTTGACCACTATGCGTCTCCCCGAGTTCGGTCTGCTCCCTCGCCCCGCCCTTCGCGGGGAGAGGGTTGGGGTGAGGGGCTGCTGCCGCGATGACCGTGAGAGTTGGACTCGCGGAGAGTCCCCCTCACCCGATCGCTTCGCGATCGACCTCTCCCCGCAAGCGGGGCGAGGTGAGGGGAGTTTGTGGCGCCGTTCATGCCCATCATCACCCTCCCTGCCGCGGCGTGATGATCTCGATCTCGTCGCCGGCTTTCAGCATGGTCTCGGCCCAGCGGCTCTTCGGCACCACGTCGAAATTGAGCGCGATGGCGAAATGCGTGCCCTCGTATTCGAGCTCGCTGAGCAGCGCATCGACGCGCGAGGCCGCCACTTCCCGCTGCTCGCCATTGACGATCACCTGCATCGCATCACCTCGTTGTCCAGCGCGCCGCGCTCGACATAGGCGAGCGTCAGCTCCGCCAGCGCCGGCGCCAGCAGGAAGCCGTGGCGATAGAGCCCGTTCACGGAAATGCGCTTCTTGTGAACGGTGATGCGCGGCAGGTTGTCGGGATAGGCCGGGCGCAGCCCCGAGCCGAATTCGAGGATGCGCGCCTCGGCAAAGGCCGGATGCACGGCGTAGGCCGCCCCCAACAGCTCCAGCGCCGAGCGCACGCTGACGCCCCAGTCCTCGGCCTCGATCGAGGTCGCGCCCAGCATGAAACGGTTGTCGCCGCGCGGGATCACATAGAGCGGCCAGCGCGGATGGATCAGCCGCACCGGGCGCTTCAGCTCGACCTCGTCGGTCTCGATCACGATCATCTCGCCCTTGACGCCGCGCAGCTCCGGCTCGGCGTCGCGCGCGGCCAGCCCGCGGCAATCGATCACGATACCTTCGAGCGACTCGATGTCGACGTCGCTGTCGAACTTGACGGTGCCGCCGGCCTTGACGATGCGCGCATGCAGCTCCGGCAGCACGCGGCGCGGCTCGACATGGCCCTCGTCGGGATAGAACAGGCCCTCGCGGAATCGGCCTTCCAGCGACGGCTCGAGCTCGCCGACGCCCGCCGCATCCAGCCGCCGGTATTCCGACGTCAGCCGCGCGAAGCGCTCGAAATCGCTGCGATCGCGCGCATGCGCCACCACCAGCGAGCCGTTGAACTCGGTGTCGGGAAAATGCTCGCGCCAGACTTTCAGCGAGTGCAGGCCGAGCCGGCCGATGACCGGCTCCGACGTCTCCGCCTCGCACCACGGCGCCAGCATGCCGCCGGCCCAGTGGCTGGTGGCTTCCGTCATTGCGGCGTCACTGCGCTCGTGCAGGGTCACGGCATGGCCGGCCTGCGCGAACAAAAGCGCCTGCCAGGCGCCGGCAATGCCTGCACCTATGATGGTGACGGGGGAATTTCCCCGCGGCTTGGTCGTCTGCTGCATCCCTGTCCCTTCGCCGGCATGACCCGGATCAGGTTCAAAGGGTCACCGCGGATTGCGGTATCTCAGCTCCACCATCGGAGCACCCCTCGGAACGACCCTAATGTAGGCGCGCGGGGGGCCGTGTCAACGCGGCTTTGCGCCGTTTGCACCGCTGGAACGAGGGGCTGGCTTGCGGAACCGGCGCGGCTGGCCGGGTGCGGCAAAGGCTCCGCGTTAACGCTTTACCCACCTTGATTGCGGCTATGCACGGCCAGGCCCATGGCGGGCTTTACCAAGCATTATGCGCCGGCATGGTTCGATCCGGGCCGGAAAATCCGGAAAAGCCCGATGAGCATCACCACCGTCCACGCCGGCCAGGCCGCGCCTTCGCTGCGCGGGCTTTTGCCTGTCTGGGTGGGCGCTGCGGTCTACGCGCTGTTCGTGCTCGCGGGCGACCGCCTGCTGATCGATCCCGACACGCTGTGGCAGATCGCCGTAGGGCAAT
This sequence comes from Bradyrhizobium sp., assembly GCF_016219575.1. Classification (GTDB taxonomy): domain Bacteria; phylum Pseudomonadota; class Alphaproteobacteria; order Rhizobiales; family Xanthobacteraceae; genus Bradyrhizobium. The sequence goes on from NZ_JACRMG010000029.1 coordinate 28,050, forward strand.
GGATCATCGATCACGGCGCGGTGCCGACGGTGGACGTCTATTCCTTCACCATGCGCGGCCAACCGTGGATCTCCACGCAATGGCTGGCGCAGGTGCTGTACGCCAAGGCATTTGCGATCGCCGGCTGGACCGGGCCGGTGGTGCTGGCGGCAGCCGCGATCGCCACGACCTTTGCGCTCGTGGCGCGCTTCGTCAGCCGCCGCCTGTCCGAGAGCGCGACGCTGGTCTGCATTGCCGCCGCGCTCGCGCTCACCGTGCCGCATCTTTTGGCGCGGCCGCATGTGCTGGCGCTGCCGGTGCTGGTGGCGTGGGCGGCGGGATTGATCGCCGCCGCCGACCGCCGCGAGGCGCCGTCGTTCTGGCTGCTGCCGCTGATGACGCTGTGGGCCAATCTGCATGGCGGCTTCGTGTTCGGCCTGGTGCTGACCGGCGGGCTTGCGCTCGATGCGGTGTGGAGCGCGCAAGCGAGTGCGCGCAAGGGACTGTTGCTGCGCTGGTTCGCCTTCGGCCTCGCCGCGCTCGCCGCAGGCTGCATCACGCCCTATGGCTGGAACGCGTTGCTCGCCTCGCAAAAAATCCTTTCGCTCGGAAGCGCGCTGCCGCTGATCATGGAATGGCGGCCGATGGATTTCAGCTTCATCGGCGCGTTCGAAGTCTGTCTGCTGCTCGGCATGGGGCTTGCGCTCCATCACGGCATCAAGCTGCCGGTGATGCGGATCGTGCTGCTGCTCGGCCTCGTGCACATGTCGCTGGCGCAGGGCCGCGCCGCGGAAATCCTGGCGCTGCTGGCCCCGATGCTGCTCGCCGCGCCGCTAGCGCCGCAGGCCGGCGGCACGGATGCGCCCGCCGCAACTGCCTCGCCATTGCGCGGCGCGCTGCTTGCCGGCCTCGCTGCTGTGCTGGTGGCGGGAACCGTCGTCTGGGCGTCCGTGCACCGCTTCGAGCCGCACATGCGTGCCTCGCCGGTTGCCGCCGTGACGGAACTGAAGAAGCTCAATCTGTCGCGCGTGCTCAACGACTACGATTTCGGCGGCTATCTGATCGCCAATGGTGTGGCGCCGTTCATCGACGGCCGCACCGAGCTCTATGGCGAGAAATTCTTCGTCGACCACAACGCCGCGTCCGGCCTGATGAAGCCCGACAATCTGTTCCGCCTGCTGGCACAGTACGACATCGAGGCGACGCTGCTGCGCACGCAGAGCGCTGCGACAACTCTGCTCGACCATGTCGACGGCTGGCAGAAGGTCTATTCCGATGACATCGCTACCATTCACTTGCGCAAGGCGGGGGCGGTTCACACCGTGGAACCCGCGGTCAACGCAAAGACGAAGTGATCAGCACTGTGCCAAAACGAATCAGGTGCGCCGCAACAACCACCGCAACGCAACGACGAATTGCCGCATCGTCCAGGCCAGTTTGTCGTGCAAATGACTCAATGCGGGTTTACAAGTTTCGCCAACACAGAAGTGTTCGGTTCCGGCAGTAGTTCTGTCACATCATCCGACATCTCGATTCAAAAAAGATCCTGAGGGAGTGCGTCATGGCGAGAGCGTATCTCGGCAATTTGCCCCGTGGAAATCCGTGCGCGCAATGCGGCAAGCCGATCGCGTCACCTGACTGGGTGGAACAGGGCCAAGGCCGCATCTCCTATCTCTGGTCCTGCCGTGCCTGCGATTACCGCTTCGAAGCGATTGCGATCCTCGACGAGCGGCAGGTGGAACCGGAGCCGCTCGCGGCCTGACGGCAATTTCCCTTCATCTCGCTTGAGCGACGCTGTGCCGAGCGGCCGGTGTCGCCGCGTTGTTCCATGCCTGATGGCTGGAACAGTTGTCGCGATGACGTGTTCTCCCCTCATTGAATATCTGAAATGAGGGAGACCATCATGATCGCCAAATATGCCATTGCCGGCCTCGCCGGTTCGGCCCTGCTTGCGTCCGTCGCGTTCGCGCAATCGCCGTCGACGCCGTCGGACACCACCAAGAATTCGCCGACCACGACCATGTCCGACACGTCGAGGCAGTCCTCGTTCCAGGGCTCCTGGCGCGCGTCGAAGCTGGTCGGCCTCTCCGTCTACAACGACAAGAACGAGAGCGTTGGTTCGATCAACGACCTGCTCACCGACAAGAACGGCAAGATCACGGCCGTCGTGATCGGCGTCGGCGGCTTCCTCGGCGTCGGCGAGCATCTGGTCGCCGTGCCCTTCGAGAAGGTGAAGTTCTCGGACCAGCCGGTTGCCTATACCGGTGCCTCGAACGCGCCGGCCAAGCCGTCCACCACGACCACGGGCGCGGCAACAGCGCCCGCCGCCTCCAAGCCGAACCCCTGGTGGCCGGACCACGCCGTCTTCAACGCCACCAAGGATGAGCTGAAGGCGATGCCGGAGTTCAAGTACGCGACCTGAGGCAAACCCACGGGTTGAAGCCTGATCGGAAAGGAGCCGGGCCGCTTCGCGGTCCGGCTACTTTTGCAGGTGCGTCCTTCAAGCGCATGGTGCGCCGCATCCTATCAGCCCCGCCAAGTGGATGTTACGGTGGACACGCGGCAGGAGCGTCCTGCGTCCTGCCCCATCACAACGGGAGGACGATATGGCTGACAGCGTCTACAAGGTGATCGAGCTGATCGGTACCAGCAAGGAGTCCTGGGAGAAGGCGGCGGCGGCCGCCGTCGGCCGGGCCAGCAAGTCGCTGCGCGACCTGCGCGTCGCCGAAGTCGTCCAGCTCGACCTTGCGATGGACGCCAAGGGCAAGGTCGAAGCCTACCGTGCCAAGATCAAGGTCTCGTTCAAGTTCGAGGGTTCATAGCGATCGAGCCGATCCCGTGCTTCACCCCGCCTGCGTGCGCGAGGTGAAGCATCGGGCCGGCCGGCGGCATTACGGTCTGGCGCTGACCCGGACGCCCGCGCCGATCTGATCCCCTGGATAGACGATCACGCGCTCGCCCTGCTTCAATCCGGTGCCGATTGCCGCGAACCCGCCGGAGCGGCGGGCTACTTCGACGGCACGCAATTCCGCGCGGCCGCTTTCGACGACATAGACGCCCCAGCCATTGCCGCGGCGGAACAACGCGCCGGCCGGAATGATTTCGACATCGTCCCGCGTATACACGGTAATTCGCGTATCCACCCGGTAGCCGTCTCCGAGTCCGCTCCATCGCTGCTGCGGAGACAGCAGATCAATGAGCACATTGACCCGTTGCTCTTCGACGCCGAGCGTGGAGATCTTGGTGAATGCCGAAGGTTCAACCCGGCGCACACTCCCCGAAAGGAGTCCGGGACCGCCCCAATGGTCGATCGCAACATCGGCACCGGCGCGTATTTCGACGGCATCGGTGCTCAGGACGTCGGTCACGATTTCGAGGTCGCGGGGGTCGCCGATTTCCATCAACGGCATACCCGGCTGAACCACAGTCTCGCTCTCCTGCGCGACCTTGAGCACGACGCCCGAGACGGGCGCGGTGACGTTCCACGGCTCTGCCGGTCCCGCATCATCCTTGTAGCGGCCGAGCAGCGCCCTGGCCTGGGCGAGTTCGTGGCTCGCCGCATGGTCCTGGAATTCAGCGGCACGCAGGTCGCGGTCGGCGATCCGTTGCGACAATTCGGCGCGTTCCAGCGCCTGGACGGTGGATGCTCCGCTGGCGGCAAGGGTGCGAGTGCGGTCGAGATCGGTCTTGGCCTGGGCGGCCTGCGCCTGCGCCCGCTCGACCGTGGCCTTGCTGCGCTCCAGCGCTGCTTCGGCGATACCCATCCGTTCCTCGGCTTCGCGCCGGGAGCGGGGATCGAGCAGTGGTGCAGGCGGTGGCTGGATCGCGGCAAGAATATCGTCTGCGGCAACCGGATCGCCGGCCTTCAACCGGACGCGCGTGAGCCGCCCGGCAAGCGGCGCGGTCACGACATAACGCTGACGGATGCGGGTCTTGCCGTCCTCGTCGACGCTGGCAACGAAGCGTCCCTTGGTGACGGTTGCCGTCTCGACCGGGATCGGCCGCGGCAACAGAAACCAGACGATGCCCGCGGCAGCTGCCATCGCCCCCAGCGTCAACCCGACACGACCGGCCGTGATCTGCATTTCAATCCCTCGTCTTCAATGCTGCGACCAGATCGAGACGGTCGACGCGGCGGCGAACGATGTAGGCGCTTGCGGCCGCGGCGGCTACGACGATGGCAACCGCCATCGCATAGGTCGGCGGCTCGACGATGCCCGGAATCTGGAAACTCTCGCTGGAATGAAATTGCGCAATCAGGGTGACGATGTACCGCGAGAGCACCAGCCCGACCGGAATCGCCAGCGCAATCTCGATCGCGAACTGGCTGAACAGGATTTGCGCCACCTCGGCGCGCGTAAAGCCGAGCACACGCAGGCTGGCAAGCTCCCAGGCCCGCTCCTGCAATGCGATCCTGGCGCTGTTGTACACCACGCCCACCGCGACGATCACGGCAAACGCCGTGAGGATCCCGGCGCTGACATAGACGATGCCTGCGATCTTCTCGAAGAACGAATTCAGCGTGTAGGTCTTCACCGCCACCGATTCGATGATGGGTAGTTGCTTGAAGCGCTGTGCCAGCGCCGGCAATGCCGAGGGCTCGACGAACAGCGACGCGGCCGATGCCACCCTGCCTTCGCCCGTCAGGCGGTTCAGGGTCTCGATCTCCATGTAGGACGACATTCCGACCATCTCGTCGACAAGGGCGCTTGCCGGCAGGTCGATCTTGCGGCGCCGGCCCTCCATCACCTCGACCGTCACGATCCCGCCGGGGACGACCCCGATCCGCTCGGCCAGCCGGCGGGTCAGGGTGATGCCGTCGGGCGGCACGTCGATGGGATGCAATGCCACATCGTGCGGTCGCCGCAGGCTGCCCCCGGAAGGCAGGCCGATCACCGATGTCAGGTAGCTGCGATGTCCGGCGCGCAGGCGGACCGGCACGATGCGTAAGCCTTCGGCGACGAGCACGCCCGGTTCGCGGGCGAGATCGCCGATGACGGCGCGGTCGAGCGGGCGGGGAAAGGTGACCATCGCGTTACCGCGTTCGACCAGGTTGAACTGGACTGCCACCATCTGGTTGATCGAGTCGCGCCAGAACAACCCGAGCACCACCATCGGCACGGCGAGCGCAATGCCGGCGATCGTGAACAGGCTCCGCAGCGGGCGCCCCGCGAAATTGCGGATCACCAGCACATGGCGCGGGGTCAGCATCCTTGCCGACAGCCATGTCTCGATCCAGGAGCGGCGAAAGCGCCAGGGCGCCGCCGGTCGCATGGCAACGGCGGGGGGCAGCGCAACGATCTCCTGCAGCGAGGTCACAACGCCGAGCGAAGCCGCCGCAAGGCTGATGAGGAAACCGGCGAGAGCGGACCAGGGCGTGAGCTCGAATACCAGCGCGGGCAGGCGAAAGAAGCCGTGATAGCTCGCCACCATCGCCTCGCCGAAAATGTAGCCGGCGGCGAGCCCGATCGCCGCTCCGATCAGGACGATGACGGCAACCAGCTTGAGATAGTGCAGGATCAGCGGCGTTGCCGGAAAGCCGAGCGCCTTCAAGGCGGCAATCTGCTCCCGCTGGGCGATTACCAGCCTTCCCAGCACCACGTTGAGCAGGAACGCGGCGACGCCGAAGAAGATGACGGGAATGGTGATCGACATCACCTTCTGCTGGTTGAGTTCGTCCTCGAGGAAGCGATTTGAGGGGTGATCCCGCCTCGCGATGGCGCCGACCGACCCGTAGGGTTCGAGCAGGCGGTCGAGCGCGTCGATCACCTGCTTCGGATCGGTGCCGGGGACGAGCGACACGATGGCATCGTTGAACGCCCCCTTCATGTCGAAGGCGGCTTCTGCCGCGCTTCGGTCGACCCACAGCACCGCGTAGAAACGGTCATCGGGGATCGGCAGGCCCGGCTTCACCGCATAGACATATTCAGGCGAGAGCGCGACGGCGGCAACCCGAAAGCTCTGGAGATGTCCGTTCAGCACCACTGCGACGTCGGCACCCAGCCGCACTGCATTTGCTTCGGCAAACGCCTCGTTGATCGCGACGCTGCCGGTGTCGCCCGGTTCCGGCGGAGCGCCGCGGCGAATGTGCAACCGCGCCAGCGGCTCGTCTCCGGCATGCGTCAGCGACACCATCCGCGCCGAGACCGGCAATGCGGCGGAAGGCCAGTCCAGAATCACGTCACGGACGATGCGCGGCTCGATGGCGGCCACGCCGGGAATTTCCCTGATCTGCGCCACGACGGGAAGCGGCGCACGCTTGAGCGTGACAAAGACCTGCGGGAAGCGGGCGCTGTCGTAGAAGCGATCCCGCCCGGCGCGGAGCGAATCGTAGGTCGATATCGAGGCGACGAAGACTGCGATGCCGGCGGCGACCACGAGCGCAATGGTCATCACCTGCCCCCGCATGGCGAGTATATCCCGCGCAAGCTTGCGATCGAGCAGGCTCACCAGTGCACCTCGTCAGGGGAAAGCCGCCGCGCGTTGCGTTCCTCGCCGACCAGACGGCCGCCGCCAAGACGGAGGACGCGATCCGCCATGCCCGCGATCGCTGCATTGTGGGTGATGATGATCGTCGTCGTGCCCAGCCGCTCGTTGACCCGCGCGATCGCGGCCAGCACGATCTTGCCGGTGTCGTAATCGAGCGCGCCCGTCGGTTCGTCGCACAACAGCACGTCGGGCGACTTGACGATGGCGCGGGCCACCGCGACGCGTTGCTGCTCGCCGCCGGAGAGCTGCGAGGGGAAATGGTCGAGCCGGTGCTCGAGGCCGACCAGCGCCAGCGCTTCGCGGGGGTCGAGCGGATTCTCCGCGATCTCGTTCACCAGCGCGACGTTCTCCAGCACAGTCAGACTCGGGATGAGATTGTAGAACTGAAACACGAAACCGACATGTTCCCGCCGGTAGCGCGTGAGCTCGGCATCGCTCGCGCCGACGAGTTCATGGTCGCGCCATCGCGCCTGGCCGCCGGTCGGCGCATCCAGTCCCCCGAGGATGTTGAGCAGCGTCGATTTTCCCGAGCCGGAGGGTCCGAGCAGAACCACAAACTCACCCTCGTAAATGTCGAGATCGACATCACGGAGCGCGTGTACCTCGACCTCACCCATGATGTAGGTCTTGGACAGGCGGCGCGCCTGAAAAACCGCGTGGCGTGAATCGCCTTGTTGCTGGGGTCGACTCGGCGCCACGATGTCCTGCCGCGGTGAACTTCGGATGGAGATTGATACTAACCCATTTCGGCTTGCAATTGAGATGGGTCAATCCGGCCGGGCGCTGCTGGTCGACCGCGGCCCGTGGCCCGTCACAGAGCCGGCAGCGCCGAGATGAAAACGTTGATCGTGCCCTCGCTCTCCGCAATCACGCGCAGCGTTTTTGAATCGAAGGCGATGTCGGCGAGTTTCAGGCTGGTGACCTCCGCCGTGACGCGCACGCCGTCCTCGCTCCTCTGCAAATCGGCGATCGCGGCGGCGATCTTCTTCTGCGCATTGCCGGCAAAGGGCTTCAGGTCCACCATCGCCTTTTCCGCCAGCACCCGCTGCAGCTGCGGCATCGCCGTGCGCGCCGCGGCGCCGAGCAGGCCGAAGGCCGCTTCGGACTCCACTGCCACCTCGATGGAATCGAGCCGCAGCGTCTGCCGCGCCGGATCGAGCACCGGCACGCCCCAGATGTGTACATAGGCCTCCGCGCCGAAGCCGAAGTAGCTCTTCTTCTCCCTGGCGTAGACCAGCAGCGTGAACAGCAGCCGGTCGCCGGAGGCCGCCACGCTCGCCTTCTTCACGGTCACGCCGACCGGGGCCGAGCCGTCCTCCGGAAACGTCTTTCCGGCAAACTGCGCCTCGACGATCTTGTTGATCTCGGTGAAAGGCAGGTCGATCGGGACGGCGATGTTGACGCCGCCTCTGGTCGCCGGCCCGATGGCCAGCGTCGCCGGGAACGGGCAATCCGGCTTGGTCTCTGCCGGCGTGATACGCGTCTCCGCCTCGATCCCCATGGTCAGTATCATCGCCGAGGAATCGATGCGCGGCTGCGCCGCTATCGCCCGCGTCGGTTTCAGTTCGAGCCACAGCGGGGGAAGGCCCGAGCCGCCGGTGCCCTGCAGCGGGATCGAGCGGCAGGCCTTTGCCCATTGCTGGCGCGCATTCTGCTCGAAAGCCGGATCGTTCTTCAGCCGCGCCTGCGCCGCCGCAAGCTGGTCGGCGACCTGCTTGTCGATGATGGGCTTGACCTGCGCCGGCACGCTGATGCGCGCGCCGGCCGCCTGCAGGCTGGTGTCGCCGAGGTTCACCTGCGCGGCCAGATTGGGCTCGATGCGCCAGTTGGCGGCGAGCCGCGGCCGCGAGGTGACGACCACGTTGCCCCTGATCTCGCCGCTGACGTTGAGATTCTTGATGTTGATGCTGCCGATCTGCTTGGCGGCATTGGCGCCGAGCAGGCCGCCGATCGCGTCGTTCACCGCGCCGCCCGCCTTCGACGACAGCGAGCCGGTGACGTTCAGCGTCCCCGTCAGCGGCGTGGTCAGCGACAGCGCGTCCTGCACGCCCGTCACCGCGATCGGCCCGCGCGAGGCGGTCCAGCCGATGTCGGCGTTCTGCAGGACCTGCGACACCGGATTTTCCGCCTTGCCGCCGAAGGTGCGCGCGGTAGAGCGCTCGGCGGCGTCGCGGATCGCCATCAGCGAAATCGAAACCGGCGCCATCACGCGCGAAGATCGCGTCGCCGGCGGCAGTGGCGGCAGCGCGGCCAGCACGGGCGCCTTGCCGCCGCCGCGCGGCGACAGGAAGTCCATGGCCTTGAGGCTGACGAAGAAGGAAGCCACGACCACCGCGACCGCGATCAGGATCGTCTTGAGACTGAAATCCAGTTCCAGGTGTCTCAGCTTCAGGCGTTTGAGATCCAACTTCAGGCGCATCGTCCCCCCGGAATCGGTCCGGATTTTACAGGCGGGGGCAGGGGGGCGCCAGAGCAGGCCAGGACCAGTGGCCGCCTTGCGAACTCACAATAGTTCGACGTCATGCCCGGGCCTAGCCGTCTGAAGGACGGCGTCGCTTCCGCTCGCCTATGCCCGGGCATCCACGTCTTTGGTACCACACGCAAGAAAGACGTGGATGGTCGGGACGAGCCATGACGAGAAACAATCCGCACAAAACAAGAATGGCGCCGCGGGGGCGCCATCTTGTTTCAATTGAATTCGGTGCGATCAGCGAATGCTGAGATCGGCGCGGCGGTCCATCGGCAGCACGATCACCTTGGTGCCGACGTGAACGCGGGAGTAGAGATCCGTCACGTCCTCGTTGGTCAGGCGCAGGCAGCCGGACGACACGCGGGTGCCGATGGTGTGCGGCGCGTTGGTGCCGTGGATGCGATAGATGGTGCCGCCGAGATACATGGCGCGGGCGCCGAGCGGGTTGCCGGGGCCGCCGGCCATGTGGCGCGGCAGATAGGGCTGGCGGGCGATCATCTCCGGCGGCGGAGTCCAGTCCGGCCATTCCGCCTTCTTGACGATGGTCTGCGTGCCCGACCAGGTGAAACCTTCGCGGCCGACGCCGATGCCGTAGCGCATGGCCTGGCCGTTGCCCATGACGAGATAGAGATAGGTGTTCGGCGTGTCGATGATGATGGTGCCGGGCGCTTCGCGGGTCGGATAGTTCACGACCTGGCGCTTCAGGCGCGCGGGCAACTCGTGCGGCACGGCGGCATCTTCGTCATCCGGCACGGCCTGCGCCGGAGGCGGCGCATATTGCTGCTGCGGAGCGAAGAAGGGAAACAGCGGCAGCGGAGCGGCCGCGGCGGAAGAGGTGAAGGCAATCGCGCCGATCGTCAGCGCGCCCAAAGCGGCGGCAACGAGCTTCGCATTCAGCTTGGCTGAGTTGAACATTGTCGTCCCCTGTTACTTGCGCCCTTGCGCACCAGTCCCCGGTGCGTCGTTGGGAACAGCAATACAGATGAACCGTTTCGGGACGTTTGCACGAAACCGCCAAAATGGTTTCGTCGGATTAACCAATTGTTTCATCGTGCGGGCGGGCGACGACACATTTCCGCGAGCCTCGCGGGCGATCCGGCCACCCCTTAGCGCAGGCTGTTCGGCGGCTTCTTGCCCTTGGGCGGCGCCTGCACGGGCGGGGTCCGCCGCGGCAGTTGCAGGGCCGGCCGGCCGGTAAGACCCGGCTGCTGCAATGCGGGCGCGCCGGGCTGCCTGAACTGGCCGCCCTGCTGCGGCAGGGGTTGCGGCCCGCCCGGCTGCTGGAATCGCGGCTGATTTAACGGCGGAGTTCCGGCGGGCCCGCCCGGCCTGGGCTGGCCTGCGATCGGTGCGCCTTGTTGCGGAGCGCCGGCTGGCGAGCCGACCTGTCCGGGCGTGCCGGGGGTCTGGCCCGGCCGCGGCGGCAGGCCCGGACGTGGCGGCCCGCCCGGCTGCTGGCCGGTCTGCTGTCCGGGCTGTCCCGGCTGCCGGTTCGGCTGGCCGAGCCGGCTAGGCTGACCCGCGCGCGGCGGCTGACCGGACTGCTGTGGCGAGCCGGGTTGCTGCAAGCCTTGCCGGCCGGGCGCGCCGGGCTGCTGCCGGCCCCGACGGTCCTGCAACCCCGGCTGTTGCGGCTGGCCGGGCTGACCGTTCCGCCTGAACTGGCCGGGTTGTTGTCCGGGCTGGCGGATCGGCCGGTTCGGATTGACGAAGGTGGGATTGGCGCGGCGGAAGGCGCGCTGCTCGTCGAACACGCGGCGGCCGAGCGTCTGGGTGGAGTGCGCGAGGCGCACAAAACCCTGGTCGCGCTGCATCATCTGCGGCGTGATCGCGATCGGCACCGCGGCGAAGCGTGCCCCGCCGATGCCGGGCCGGATGGTGAAGCCGCTGGCGCCCTGACTGAGAAAGCCGAGCCGCGCGCCGGCGCGGTCGTTGACCTCGATGCGGCCGACGCGGCCGTCGGCGTCGGGATAAAGCTTGATGTTGACGTTGTTGGCAGGGCTGGCAGCCGTCGTGCCGGCCGGCACCTCGACCAGGCCCGAGGTGCCGCGGATGCCGAGCGTCGCCGTCGGCGTCGTGATCTGCATGTTGCCGGTCTTGGCAACCTGCGCGGCGACGAAAGCGACGGTGCCCTTGGCGACGTCGAACAGGCCGGAATTCTTCTTGCCGCCTTCCTCGTAGACGAAATCGTCGATGGTGATCTGCGAGCTGGCCTTGAGGTTGAAGGTGGTGCCGTCGCTGAAGGTGATGCCGAGCGCCGAATTCGCCGAGGTCTGCACGACGTCGTTGAGATAGATGTCGTCCTTGAGCGCCAGCGGGATCTGCTTGTCGTTGCGGGTGACGCTGGCCTTGCCGCTCAAGGTGGCGACGTTGCCGATCGGCTCTTCCGCCTGCTGCGCATCCGCGGCCTGCGCGGGCGCTGCGGCGGGGGCTTGGGCGGCCGGCGCCTGCGCGGCGGGCTGCGCCTGCGCCACCTGCACGGCACCGGATTCCGCGCGCGCACCATCGGCGCATGCGAGGCCGGCCAGCAGCAGGAGCGCGAAGGATAACCAGCGCCGCATCACAAGGGAGATTCCAGACCAGGCGGAGACGAAACAGAAGAGGAGGCGATTTCATTCGGTCCCGGCTGAATGCGGGATGAATGGGCTGTTGTTCTCACGCTCCCGAAAAGCGATCAAGCGCCACGTCCGTCGGGACATGGCGCTTGAACAGGTCGGCGAAAAATGTCAGCCGCGCTTGTGCGGGTTGATGTTGAGCGGCTGGTGCGGCTTGCCCGTGGGCGGATAGTTCACCGGCGTCGGCGCGGGCTCCATCTTGCGGAAAACCGACTTGCAGCCGTCGGAGAGCTGCGCGCGCTTGGCGACCATGCAGGCGGTGACGCGGTCGACGTCGGGGATGGCGTCGCTGCACAGCCGCATCGCATCGCCCGTGCAGAGCTGCTGCTGTTCCTGGGTGTAGGCCAACGAAGCCGTCGTCATCAGGCCGAAAGCGAGAAGGCTTGCGGCCACGAGCTTGCTGCCGCGGAAAACCGAACCGGTGGATGTCATGGAAGTCCCCTTGAGTATGCGCCCCGAGATGCGTCGCCCGACGTCTCTCGTCACGCAGCAAGATAGGCGGCCCCGGTTTCGGGAGTTTTTCGTGGAAGGGGCGAAATTGTTTCGTCGCCGGCAAGATTTGTTTCATCCCTCGGCGGGTAGGGGTTTCTTAACCAGGCCGGCAGCCGGCAAGGTAAAGGCCCCGCGGTCTTGCGCGGGGCCTTTTGCCGATGATTGTGCTCAGCTGACCCGCTTCCAGGTCTGGCCGCCGCAGAACATGCCGCCGAAGGCGCAACCCTGGACCCGCAGCGCGTTCGGGCCGCGCATCGCAATCGTCGAGTCGTAGTTGCGGCCGGAGTCCGGATCGTGAATGCGGCCAACCCACTTGTTCTCGGACGGCTTCATGTTCATCAGGATGCGCTCATTGGTCTTGACCGCATAGCCGCACAGATTGGGGCCGCACTGCTCGATACGCACATTGCCCTTGTTCTCTTCGGTCGCCCACACGCCGAGCGGCGAGTTGGCGACGACAACCGGCGCAGCGGCGACGGGCGCCGGCGCGGCGGGAGCGGGGCTGGCGGCAACTGGCGCCGCAGCAACCGGAGCCGGGGCCGGCGTGACGTCATTGGTGACGACGGGCGCGGCGGCGACGGGGGCCGGAGCCGGAGCGGGCTGGGCCGCAACAGGCGCTACCGGGGCCGCAGCCACGGGAGCCGGAGCGGGCGCAGTCGTGGTGGCCGGCGCCGTGGTGGTCGTGGTCGCGGGCGGCGACACGTCGTCGTCCTTGTCCTTCGAGCCAAAACCCTTGAGGTCGATATTGCCGAGCTTGCCCTTGAAGCCCGGCGCAGAGACCTGGATGCAGGACAGCGAGTTGCAGCCGCGCGGCGATTCGATGTGAACGCGCTGGCCGTCGATCTGGAAGGTGACACCGCCGCCAGCCTGGGCAGAGGTGGTCGCCAAGAGCAGCGCCGTGGCGGCGGCGAAAACGAGCTTGTTCATGTGAGCCTCCTGGGGGCTTGAATGAGATGCCGGACCCTAGGCTCAGTCGCACGCCCCTTCAGTGACGTTCGTCACAACGAGGCGGTTCCCCCGGGCCGGGTGATTTGAATCACATTCAAACCGGGCAGTTCCCGCCACAGTCTCGCCATTGCTCGGGGAGGCTCCGATGAAACGGCTTTACGGTCTCATGGTGCTGATGGCGGTCAGTTCGTCCGCCGATGCGGGAACGATCTCGTTTTCGGTTGGAGGCCATCGCATCCGCATCGAGGCGCCGCGCGGTTGCAGCTCCTCGTCCTGTGCTTCCATCTCCATTCCAGGCGTCTATGAATCCCGCAGGAAGCGCGACGACGACACGCGCGACGTCGTTGCATCGCCGCCTCCGCCGCTACCGGCTGCTCCGGCGCAAGTCGCGCCGCCGCCTGCACCCGCTCCCGTTCAGCAGTCGGCACCGCCGCCGTCGAGACCAATTATCGCTACCGCTCCCGCCCCGGCTCCGCTCGCCGTCTACAGGCCGGCTGCCGCAACGACGCAGGAAGTAGCGCCCCCGCCACTGCCCCCGGTGCCGCAGGCGCCGACGCCAGCGATCGTTTCGCAGCCCTGCACAATGCCTCCCGCCGACAGGCCGGAAAATAGTGCGAGGCCCGCCCCGCCGGTGCTGAAGGTTCTGCATGAGGAAGATCCCGACTCTCCGCTCGGCGACTGGCAGACCGAAGGCAAGGGCATGGTGCGCATCGCCGAATGCGGCCGCGCGCTGTGCGGCTATGCCATCAGGGAAGGCGACAGCGAGAAGGGCGAAGCCATCCTGATCAACATGAAGCCGAAATCGGACGTGCAGTGGCGCGGCAGCGTCTACAGCAAGGACTCCGGCGACACCTATTACGGCACGATGCGCATGAAGGGCGCGAACATGCTGCGGGTCGAAGCCTGCGCCTTCAGCCGCTTCTATTGCAACGGCAACAACTGGACGCGCATCACCAGGCCCGAGCGCATGATCACCTCGCGCCAAACCGCGCAGGAGCCGCGTACCTGACGAAAGTTTGACGTCATCGTCTGTCGACGAAGGCTCGCTTCCTGGCGTCGTAGCGGAACGGCTCGTTCGCCTTGTCGAGACGCTGGTTGATATAGGCCTCGGCCTTGATGAGGATGTCGTTGTAGCCCGGCGGAGCGTTCGGATCGGTGCGCAAGTAGTCAGCGACAATGTCATTGAGCAGTGCGTTGCGCCGCTTCGTTTCGACATCCGGCGTTACCGCGCCTTGTCCACGCAACTCGGCCGATGCGATCGCGCAAAGGGCAATCGCGCTGATCAATGCCGGCAGCGGACGCGGTGCTCTCATTCTTTCCTACAGAAATGAAAAAGCCCGGCGGTAGCAGCCCCGCCGGGCCATTGAATCCAAGCCTGCTTGTCCGGGTCGGACTGGGGAGATAGGCTAGAACACTCCCAGCACGATGGCGCCAACGAATGCGAAGGCGACATAGGCGGTAACAACGCTCAATCTGCTGACCAAAGTCATGGATGACTCCCTGGTTCACGTCGTGCCCGCATTAACGATAAAGGCTAGCAAGGCGTTCCCGGCCAAAAAAGTCAGGTTCCCTGTCTATCCGGCTTGTCCACAGCCGGGACCGGGCTGCCGACGTGGTTAAATATCCGTGAAATCAAGGCGTTGAAGAGTCCTTAAATAAATTCGCCGAACTTGCGCGGATGACGCGCGGAGTTCGTTTGTATCTCGTCGGCTCCCTTGTCCTTGTTTCGCTGGCAGGCTGCGGCCGTGGATTCTTCCAGGCTGAGCGCGAGCCATGGCGGGCCGAGGCGGAAGTCGCCTGCCTGAAATCGGGCGCGGTGAAGGAGGGACCGGATCGCGTTCGCGTCGAGCCGATCGCCGGCCCCGGCATGTGTGGCGCGGAATATCCGCTGAAAGTCGCCGCGCTCGGCGATGGCTCGGGCGCCTTCGGCTTTGCCGACGATCTGCGGCCGCCGGCATCGATCGGCAACCAGCCGCGCTGGCCGGTCGCGCAACCCCAGGCCGCGCCGCAAAACTATCCGGGCACCTATTCGAACAATGCAGTGCGGCAGCCGACCTATGCTGCGCCGCCGAACGGGCCGATCTCGCTCGCGCCGCCCGGCGTGGTGCAGCAGGACGACGACGTCGATCTGCCGCCGCCGCGCGCGCCCGACCTGCGCCAGCGCGCGCCTTATGCGAATGCGCCGTCCTATCCGCCGCGCGCTTCGGCGCCTTACCCAGAGCGGCAGGAACTGCCGCGGCTCGGTCCGTCGCGCGGCGATCCCGTCGGCGCGGTCGGTCCGATCTCGGTGAAGCCAACGGCGACGCTGGCCTGCCCGATCGTCTCCATGCTCGACCGCTGGTTTGCCGAGTCGGTGCAGCCGGCCGCACAGCGCTGGTTCGGCATGCGCGTGGTCGAGATCAAGCAGATCTCGGCCTACTCATGCCGCGGCATGAACGGCAATCCGCACGCGCATATTTCCGAGCACGCCTTCGGCAACGCGCTCGATATCGCCGCCTTCACCCTCGCCGACGGAAGGCGCGTCACCGTGAAGGACGGCTGGCGCGGCCTGCCAGAAGAGCAGGGATTCTTGCGCGACATCCAGGGCGGGGCGTGCCAGCTGTTCAACACCGTGCTGGCGCCTGGCTCGAATGCGCAACATGCCGATCACTTCCATGTCGACCTGATGCGCCGCTCCTCCGGCCGCGTCATCTGCCAGCCCGCCGCCGTCTCCGGCGAGCAGGTCGCCGCGCGCGCCGGCCGGCGCGGGCCCCATGTGCGCGATTCCTGGATCACGGGATCGCTCGGCGGCAGGAAGGCTGTGCATCGCCACAAGGCGAGCAAGGTCAACGAGGAAGACGAGTTTCAGGACGATTAGGGCGCCGCTCGGATATTCGCTCAGTTTGCCGCACTGACCTTTTCCGCACCGTCCGCGCAGACCGATGCGATGATGCGGCAGGTCTTGCCCTGTTTGCGACAACCGGCCAGCGCGTCCGCTCTGGCTTGCGCGATGCTCCCGCGCGCCACGATCGCCCAGCTTGTCTCCGAATGGGCAAAGACGCCGCACTCCGTGCCGAAGAAGCTGATCTCGGTCGGGCATAACGAACCGTCGGCGCAGGAGGCCTGGGCACTCGCCACCGCGGCCTTGCGCGTATCCTGCGACCAGGCCATGCCCCATTTGCTGGTCGCTCTCGAATAGACGATGGCGCCCCACGGCTTCAGGGCGCCGACATCGCGAAGCCGCCGCAGCAGGCCCTGGTTGATCTCGCCGGTGGATGCGAGCTTGCTGGCCTGCTCGAACTCGCGAACGGCCTGGCGCGCCGGTCCGCCGATCGGTCCGTCGAGCGGGCCGGGGTCGAAATTCAGCTCGTAGAGTCGCTCCCGAACCTCCCGGATCAGGACCGGGTCGGAAAGTTCGACGCGGTCGTCCGGTTGCGCGATGCCGGCCGAGTTGAGCGCGGCGGTTTTCTGCTGCCGCAGCATGATCGTGGCGATATCGGCAAAGACGCCCTTCGGGTAACGATTGAGATAGGCTTGGAACAGCTGCGGGTTCTTTTCGTTCTTGATGGTTTCCCAGAATGCAAGCTCGAGCCTGGCCTCGTCGACGGGCTTGGCGGTATCCGCCGAGGGCTTTTCGGTGCCGGGAACGAGGGAAACCGTCGATCCGCCGAGCGAGCCATAGACGAACGGCTCCTGCCGGTTCCTGGTCGTTCTCATCACCTCGTCGCGTATCTTGCCAAAGGCCAGCCGCACGTCGAGACCGGGGGAGGCAACGTATTTCAGCAATGCCGCCGTGAACGGGCTGTTCAGACCGTCCCCGTCGGCGGCGACCGATCCCGCCTTGGCCGAATAGGCGATCAGCGTATCGGACACGGCCGGCTCGACCTTCGCCAATCCGCGCGTGACCGCGCGCGTTCCCAGGGTCCGCTTCATCGAACTGGCGAAGGGGTTGTCGCGGCAGGCGTCAAGGATGACGAGCCTCAGCCGTTTCACCGGATCGAGCACCCGGAGAATGCGATCCAGCGGGACCGCCTCGTCGTCGGCGTCGATGTCCCGCTTGAGCACGGCGTCGACGGGAATCATGTAGTTGTTGCCGTCTACCTCCATGCCGTGGCCGGCATAGTAGACCACCGCGACGTCGGCGTCGGCCGCGACTTCGGAAAAATTGCTGATCGCCCTTCGCATCTCTGTGACGCCAAGGTCCGTTCTGGCTTCGACGACGTCGAAGCCGGCGCCTTTCAGCAGCGCCGTGACGGCGGTGGCGTCGTTGACCGGATTCGCGAGCGCGGGGACGCTCTTGTAGGCCGAATTTCCGATCGTCAGCGCGACGCGCTTGTCGGCAAGCGCCGAAGTCGGCGCATGGCCGAGGGCGAAGAGCACGGCGGCAAGAACGGCGCTGCGGATGCGCACCGTGGAAGGGCTCGAACGCCGGTTCAAATCAGGCATGTTCATGCCAGCATCCTATCCATGCGGACGTACCGCTCAAGCCGCACCCGGCCTAGTTACAGCGCAGGCTGATCGTCTTCTGGTACCCCGCCTCCGGCGGTACGGATGCACTGCGAACGCGGCCGTCGCCGCAGCGCCATTCGGCAATATAGTTCTCGCCGCAAAAGCGCTTGGGATCGCCGATGATCTGCCAGTCGATGAGGTAGTCGCAACTGGTCCTGCCGTTGCAGGCCTGCGCCAGCTGCCGCGTCGCATTGCCTCGCGGCGCGCCGCAGTTGCCGCCATACGTTGCCGAAGTCACGACCACACCTGCTTCAGTCCGTCGCGGCGCACTGCGCGAATCCTTCGCGACGGGCGGCGCCGTATCGGTGGAAGCGCCGGTAGCCGACTTCTCCGTCTTGCCGATGCTGCCGCCGGTCGAGCCGGCCTGCGCAAACGCGCTGGATGAGAGAGCGAGCGACAGCACGGCGCCGCTGGCAGCGATTGCAGCGAAGGAGCGGATATTCATTCGAGTCGGGCTTGCCTTCCGCTTGGCGGTCATCGGATGTCCTCGGGACGCGGCGCGTTCTTCATCGATAGCCCGGATGGTTCGATTGAACAAAATCCGGACGATCGTGCCGCCTTGTCAAGGGTTCGATCGATCCGGCAGTTGCAACATTCTCCGCGGCAGATAGTGTCGATGCCGGAGAGTGAAACATGACGGGGATCAACGCGACCGGCCGTCTCCTTGCGGCGGGACTCTTGTCCGTGACGCTCGGATCCATTGCCGTCAGCCCCAAGGCGCTTGCCCAGGCCGGCTCGACCGGCGGGACGATCGGAAAGACCGACAAGTCGGAAACCGGAAGCGACCGGACGCCTTCGACGCGGCCGGCGCCCCAATCGCGCAAGCAGGACGACTCTTCCCGCAATGTCGGGGCCTCCCCGTGCAGCAGGATGCCGGGAAGCTGGTCGTGGTTCAACGGCATCACCGTCGTCATCAAGCCGGACGGCACCGCGCAGGGAGGGCCTCACACGGCGAAGTGGTCGTGCACGAATGGCAGCGTCGTGATGCTCTGGAGCCACGGCTATACCGACCGGCTCAGCCTTTCCCGGGACGGCAGCCACCTGCAAGGCACCAACGGCTTCGTCACCGTTTCCGGGGACCGCAGATAGGATCGGGCCGTTTGCGGCAATCGTCGCGGCAGGGCAACGGCTTGATGTTGATGTGGCTCAAGGCTGCTCCCTCGCTGTGTGAGAGTCTTGCTGGCGAGGCGATCCGGAGCCAGCATGGAATCGAACGCTACGCAGGCTGAAACGGCGGACAGGTCGATCCTGCCTGCCGCATATGCTGCTCCGGGGCAGCGGGTGCCCGCCCGCGCCCTTCGCCTTGGCGGCCGTTTCAGGCTGACGGGCATCGAGACCGGCGACTTCGACCAGGCGGAGACCCTCGGGACAGCGCCGCTGCAGCTGCGCCTTCGCAGCGGAGGGTTTGCCGCGCTGTTTCCCTACGGCACCGTCGTCGTCATCGGTGTCTCGCCCGCGGCGGAAGAAGCCTTGCTGCACAGACTGGCCGATCGCGTCGAGGGCCGGCTGGGCGCGCCGGCCGTGGTTGCGACGGAGATCGAGATCGGCACCGGCGCGAAAATATCGGGCGACGTCATCACGGTCCGCGATCTCTCGGCATCGTCCCTCTATATCGTGGCCGACGCACTCGCCAAGAATGCAGCCCTTGCATTCGAGGAAGAAGAGGTCCGCAGGGTGCTCGAGGTGCTCGAGCCCTTCGCCAGCGATCTTGCCGACACCGGCCGGCTGCCGCGCAACCGGCGGCGGATGCTGCGCACGGTGGGACACGCGCTGCGCACCCACCATCGGCTGATCGAGCGCGTCGAAGTCGAGGACAGGCCCGAGCTTCTGGACGACGGCGATGCCGACCGCTTGCATGATGTGCTGGCCCATGCCTGGCATTTCAAGAAGCGGGCCAAGGCACTGTCGCGACGACTCTCCGTCATCGAGGTGATGACGTCGGCGCTCACCGAGCTGATCGACGCGCAGCGCGAGATCCGGCTGGAGGCGCTGATCGTGCTCCTGATCGCGCTGGAAATGTCGGTCTACTTCTACGAGCTGTTCATCCGTGGCGGGTGACGGCCCGGTCTCGCGGTGGCTGCGTTGCGCTCATTTCGCCAAGGCTCCCAGCAAGTCGCGCACAAGGCCGTCCAGCAGATCGAGCTTGTAGCCCGTCATCGGCAGCGGCTTCGCGCCCGTGGCGGCGAGCTTCGCCGCGTTGGCGATGGTCGCTTCGGTCGGCGGCCGGCCCTCGAGCGCTGCTTCTGCCGCCTGCAGCCGCAGCGGCACCGGCGCAATTCCGCCGGCCGCGATGCGGACGAAGCGGAACGCACCGTCGGCGATCACGGCGCGCGCGCAGATTTCCACCAGCGGCCATTCGGCGTAGCTGCGGCTGATCGCCCGCTTGTAGAGCGCGCGCTCGCCTTGCAGCGGAGTGGGCAGCACGATGCTGCGGATCGTCTCGCCCGCTTGCAGCGCGTGATCGGCGCGGCCGTCGGAGCCGTTGCCGAGCAACTCGGCGATCGACAGCGCCTTGCGGCGGTCGGTGCTGACGGTGGCCTCATAGGCCAGCAGCGCCGCCGCCATCGAGGAGGGATGCGGCGCGACGCAGGGGCCGAGATCGAAGGCGACGCCGTAGAGATGATTGCCCGCGCGTGCCGGGCAGTCGCTGCCGCCCTTCTTCAGGCAGGCGATGTGCGGATTGCGATAATACCAGCAGCGCGAGCGCTGAGCGAGGTTGCCGCCGAGCGTGGCGAGGTGACGGATCTGCGGCGTGGCGAGGCCGAGCGCGGTGGCGGCGACGCCGGGATAGGCGTCCTTGATGCGCGTGTCGGCCGCAATTGTCGCAATCGTCGCGAATGCGCCGATGGTGGCGGCGCCGTCGGCGCCCCAGACGATGCCGTCATCGCCGGGCAGGACGAGATCGACGACCGGGCCTTTCGATACGCCGGTGCGTCGGCGTTCGGAAAGGTCAGTGCCGGCGGCGCGGAATTCACCCGCTGCTGTCATGGTGGCGGCCTCGCTCATGCTGCGCTCCTTGCGTTGAGGGCGGCGACAATGCGCGCCGGGGTAATGGGTGTTTCCGTCAACCGGACGCCGATCGCGTCACGAATCGCGTTGGCGATCGCCGGCGACGTCGGCACGGTCGCGACCTCGCCGATGCCGACGCTGCCGCCCATCACGTGATCGAAACCGGCTTCGTCGAAATGCACGTCGATCTCGGGCGTGTCGGCGATGCCGGGAATGCGGTAGTCCTCCATGTTCGACGTCAGCACATGGCCGCTCTTCGCATCGGTCTCGCGCGCTTCATAGAGCGCATAGCCGATGCCCTGGATGACCGAGCCGGTCGCCTGGCTGCGCGCCAGCGCGGGCGCGGCGATCCTGCCGACGGCGATACCGGTATGCACGCCGAGCACGCGGACATGGCCGAGCCAGGTATCGACCTCGACCTCCACGACCTGCACCGAGCTCGGCACTCCGGCGCCGATCGCCAGATTCGAGAAGCGCCGCATCATCCAGCCGAAGATGATGCCGATGAAGCCGGCGTCCCGCAGCGGCGAGCGCACGCCCGGCGCCGTTGGCTTGCTGTCTTCGGGGCGCACGCCGTTGGCGGAAAGATCGGGCGAGGCCGCGAGCAGCTCGCGCCACGGTGCGTTGGAGCCGGGCGCAGGCATGCGCTTGGCGCTGCGCTCGATCGCGGCCTTGAGCTTCTGCACCGCGATCAGCGTCGGCGGGATCACCGAAGCGGTGACGCGGCTGCCGCCGGCGCCCGGTCCCTCCGGCAAGCGGGAATCGCCGATCCGCACCTCGACCTCATGCGGCTCGATCCCGAACGCGTCCGCGACCGTGTTGGCGATGACGGTGCGGCTTCCCTGGCCGATATCCTGCGTCGACGTGCTGGCGACGAGGCGGCCGCCCTTGACGGCGACTTCGATGCTGGAGCCGGGCTGCCAGATGTAGAGCCAGTATCCGCTGGCGACGCCGACGCCGCGGCGGTAGCGGCCGGTCTGCGCGGGGCCGTTCTTCCTGTTGCGCCAGACATCGAGGCCCAATGCCCAGTCGTAAAGTCGCCGGCGGTTGGGGTTGGTGTCCCATCGCTTGCGCAGGGAAATCGGATCGACCTTCATTCGCAGTGCGGCTTCATCGACGGCCTGCTCCAGCGCGAATGCCATCGGCGGTCCGCCGGGTCCGCGGAACGGCGCGCCGGGCGGCAAATTGCTGATGACGTCGAAGTCGGAGAGCTCTTTCGCCTCGGCCGGGTAGATCAGTCGCGCAAGCCCCGCGAGCGTCGAGTTGGTGGCTGCACCGGTGTCCGCATAGGCGTTGAAAGTCAGCGCCTTCAGTGCTCCCTCCGGCGAGGGCAACAGCGCGATCTGCATCTCGGCCGCCGGCCGATAGCCGGTGACGGAAAGTTCTTCATGGCGATCGAACACGACCCGCACCGGCGCCTTGGCGGCGCGCGCGAGCTCGATCGCCGCAATGGTCTCGGTGCCGAGGCTCGCCTTGGAGCCGAAGCCGCCGCCGACGTGATCGGCGATGACGCGCACCTTGTCATGCGCCATGGCGAAGCGCTTGGCGATCAGCTCGGCCAGATGAAACACTGCCTGAGTGGACACGTGCACGGTGAGGCGGTCGCCCTCGAAGCGCGCCACGGCGGCATGCGGCTCGAGACAAGTGTGCTGCTGCGTGGCGGTGCGGAACGTCGCCTCGAACAGCAGCGGATCCTGCGCGTCCCGCGCGCTGCCGATCCAGCTTCGCGCTTTCTTCGCCTTCTGCGAGAACGCCGCCGAGGGCCCGCGCAAATTTCCCTTCCAGGGCGCAGGCCCTCCGGCGCCCTCGGAAACGTTGCCCGCCTTCTTGCGGCTCGACTTGTCGAACACAACAGGCGCATCGGGTTTGCGCGCGTCGTCGAGCCCGACCACCGCCGGCATCGGCTGGCTCGTCAGCCTTATCGACGCGATCGCGGCCAGCGCGGTCTTGCGGTCCCTGGCCGCGACGGCTGCGACCGGCGCGCCGACGAAGCGGACGACGCCGTCGTCGCCGAGCAGCGAGACCGCGGCGATCACGCCGGGAATGGCGCGCGCGGGCGCAAGATCGACGTTCGTAATTTCCGCGTGCGCGACGTTGGAGCGCAGGATGACGCCTTCGAGCTGGCCGTCATGCCTGATGTCGACGGTGTATTTCGCCGCGCCAGTCACTTTGGCGCCGGCCTCCACGCGCGGCGGCTGGACGTCGCGGCCGTCGAACTGCCCGGCGCAGGCGGCGGCGACCGCGTTGAAGATGCCTTCATAGGCGCCGCATCGGCAGAGATGCCCGGACAGCGCCGCGCCGATCTCCTCGCGCGACGGCACGGCGATGCCGTTCGCCGCGCGCCAGCGCTCGAAAAACGCCGTCGCCTCGACGATGAAGCCCGGCGTGCAGAAGCCGCATTGCAGCGCGTCGTGCGCCATGAAGGCCTTCTGGACCGGATGCAGGTTGGCCTCGCCGATGCCCTCGACCGTGGTCACGGACTTTCCGGCCGCGGCCTGCGCCGGCAACAGGCAGCTTGCCACCGGCACGCCGTCGAGCAGCACGGTGCAGGCGCCGCAGACGCCCGAGCCACACACGAGTTTCGTGCCGGTGAGGTCGAGCCCGTCCCTGATGACGTCGACCAGCAGCGCGTCGCGGTCCTCGGGGAGGGCGGCGGATTTTCCGTTGATCGTCATGGTGCTCATTTGCGGGCTCCTGCTTTGCGGCGGACAAGACGGATCGATTTCGGCCTCGCGGGCTTCGGCGGCGCGACGGCGCCCGCGATCAGCGTGCGCAGCATCGCCTCGGCATCGCGCAGAAAGGCGTCGGCAGGGCGCATCGAGGGGTGCGCGGACTTGGCGCCATTGACTGCGAGCTCGATATAGCGCGCGAGCTTTGCGGCGGTCATGCCGGGGGCGAGTGCCAGCTTCTCGCGCCTTGCGGCGCGTTCGATGGTGGCAGCCACCTGTGCGTCATGCAGCGCCGCGTAGTGCTGATAGAGATCGCGCGCCTGCAGCAAGTGCTCGGAAAACAGCTCTTCGACATGCGGCGAGCCGTCGAAGGAAGCGATGAACGCCTTCAGCCGTGCAGCAACCTGTGCGACCAGGATGTCGGCGAGCGTTTTCCCCGCGGCTTCGGCGCGTTCGGCGGCCTTGGCGCCGTCGGCGAGTGCGACGTCATGCACGCGCTCGATCACGGCGCGGAACAGCGCTTCCTTGGACTTGAAGTGATGATAGAGCGCCTGCCGCGTCAGGCCCGCGGCCTCTGCCGTCTCCTCGATCGAGGAACGGCGGAAGCCGTGGCGGCGGAACACCGTCATCGCAGCTTCGAGAATGCGGTCGCGCGCGCTCATTTGACGAATTTGACACTCTTGGTCAAAACGTCAAATCACGGTTTTGCTACGGGAAGCCCGGCCGCCCGGATCGGCTGTGCGATCAATCCTTTGCGCGATATGCCGCAAGGAACATCCGCACCGCGCTGTCCGCTACCTCGCTGATGCGCGCGGCCGAGGGCGCGGGCTCCGCCTGGAAGACGAAGGGCAGGAACAGGCCAGCCTGGCACACCATCATGAATTGCGAGGCGGCGAGCCGGCAGTCCGATATCGCGAGGTCGCCCGGCTTGACGTGCGCTTCGAGATAGGCGGCCAGCCGTGTGATGTTCAGATCCAACACGTTTTCATAATAGCGGCGGCCGACCTCGGGCATGCGTTCGGCAATCGCCATCACGGTGCGGATCGCAGATCCCCCGCCGGGACGGCACAGCACGCCGATGTAGGCGCGGCCGAATTCGCGCAGCGTGGTCTCGGCATCGCGCGAGGGATCGAAATTGAAGGCGGTCTTGCCCTGCTCGATCTGTTCCTCCTCGAGGATCGCCTCGAACAGGCGGTACTTGTCGGCGAAGTAGACATAAAGGGTGCCCTTGGAGACGCCGCAGGCACGCGCGATCTCGCCCATGCTGGCGCCGTCAAAGCCGAGATCCAGGAACACCTTGCGCGCGCCGTCGAGAATCTGGCGGCGCTTGGCGCTTGCCTCTTCGCCGGAAGTCGGATGCTGACTCGGATGGACTGCAACCATTGGTTTAGCTTCTGGGAAAAGATTCCGCGGCGGCGAAGGGCTCGATAGGGGGGTCTTGCCCTATGGTTCGTTCAATACAAATGTACATTGACCGAACCGTTCGGTCAATGATAATTTGTCTTCTGGCAAGGTGGCAGGAAGCCAGGTCGGCTTATGTCGGTGCGCCGTGACTTCGTTTTGCAAGGAGGCCGCAATGGCCGCGACGAGAGACCAGGCCGCCCGCGTGATCCGGCCCGATGCCGACACTGCGGAAGGCGACGCCGTGGGCCATACGCCATCGGGACTCGGCGAGCAGCTTCGCAGCCATGTCGCGGATGAGACCAGGCGTGTTCCGGCTGAGACACCGAACGCGCTGCCGGGCGCGAGGCCTGCCGGTGCGCCGGCTGCAGCGCCCGCGGCCGACACGCCGAAATCGGGCAAGCGCAAATTCGTCGCCATGGGCGTTATCGGCCTGCTCGCGCTCGCCGCCGCCAGCTACGCCGTCTATTTCGTCTTCGTCGGCCGCTTCTACGTCTCGACCGACGACGCCTATGTGCGCGCCAACAACACCATGCTCGGCGCCCGCGTCGCGGGCCACATCACCGCGGTCGTGCCCGGCGACAACAGCATCGTGAAGAAGGGCGAAACCGTCTTCCGCATCGACGACGGCGACTATCGCATTGCCGTGGATTCCGCGCGCAGCCGGATCGCGACCCAGCAGGCGACTATCGACCGCATCGGCCGCCAGGTCACCGCGCAGGAAAGCGCGGTCGAGCAGTCGCGGGCGCAGCTCGTCTCGGCGGAAGCGGCGCTGAAGCGCGCAGGGCTCGACTTCGAGCGCCAGCAGCAGCTTTCCACCAAGGGCTTTGCCTCGCGGGCCACGTTTGAAGTGTCCGAAGCGAGCCGCGACCAGGGCGCGGCGGCGGTGAAATCCGCACAGGCCGCTTACGACGCCGCGCGCGACAATGTCGAGGTGACCAAGGCGCAGCAGAACGAGGCGCGGGCGCAGCTCAGGGAATTGCAGGCCGCGCTTGCGAAAGCCGAGCGCGATCTCGACTTCACCCATGTGCGCGCGCCGGTCGACGGCACCTTCTCCAACCGGCTGGTCAATGTCGGCGACATGATCCAGGCCGGCCAGCGGCTCGGCAATGTCGTGCCGCTGGACGAGGTCTTCATCGACGCCAACTACAAGGAGACGCAGCTCAAGCGCATCCGTCCCGGCCAGCCCGTGACTATCAAGGTCGACGCCTACGGCTTCCGCAAGTTCAAGGGCGTCGTCGACAGCATTTCGGCCGGCGCAGGCTCGGTGTTCACGTTGCTGCCGCCGGACAACGCCACCGGCAACTTCACCAAGATCGTGCAGCGCGTTCCGGTTCGCATCCGCGTGCCGAAGAGCGTGGCGAGGCAGCATCTGCTGCGCGCCGGCATGTCGGTCTATACCACCGTCGATACCCGTGAAGGCGCGCACGACGCCGACGACGAAGCTGATCTGGACTCACCCGGGACGGTGAATTCGAAATAGTCGGGGCCGCGGATCATGGCCGACGCCACCACTGCACCGCCTGCAATGATGAACCCGGCCGCGGAGTCTGAACGGATTCCGCCAAAGCGGCTGCTTTGCTTCCTCATCATGGTGTTCGGGATGTTCATGTCCATCCTGGACATCCAGATCGTCTCGGCCTCGCTCAACGAAATCCAGGCCGGCCTGTCGGCGAGCCAGAGCGAAGTGTCGTGGGTGCAGACGTCGTACCTGATCGCCGAGGTGATCGCGATCCCCTTGTCCGGCTTCATGTCGCGCGCGCTCGGCACGCGGCTGCTGTTTGCGATCTCCGCGTCCGGCTTCACCATTGCGAGCTTCTTCTGCGGCTTCGCCTCGACCCTGGAGCAGATGATCGTCTGGCGCGCGATCCAGGGATTCCTCGGTGCCGGCATGATCCCGACCGTGTTCGCCTCCGCCTACACGGTATTCCCGCGCAGCAAGTTCCACATCGTCGGTCCCATCATCGGGCTGGTCGCGACGCTGGCACCGACCATCGGTCCGACGGTCGGCGGCGCGATCACCGACTGGATGTCGTGGCACTGGCTGTTCTTCATCAACATCGTGCCCGGCATCGGCATCACCATCGGCGTGCTGATCCTCTGCGATTTCGACCGGCCGGATTTCAAGCTGCTGCAGCATTTCGACTGGTGGGGCCTGTTGTTCATGGCGGGTTTCCTCGGCACGCTGGAATATGTGCTGGAGGAGGGGCCGCGCTATGAATGGCTGCAGGACACCTCGATCGCGGTCTGCGCCGCCATCTGCGCGATGTCGGCCATCGCCTTTTTCTGGCGCGTGCTGACGGCGAGGGAGCCGATCGTCGACCTCACTACGTTCGCCGACCGCAATTTCGGCATCGGCTGCCTGATCGCGCTGTTCATCGGCGTCGGCCTCTACGGTCTCACCTACATGTATCCGCGCTATCTTGCCGAAGTGCGCGGCTACAGCGCGCTGATGATCGGCGAGACCATGTTCGTCTCGGGGATCACCATGTTCCTGGTGGCGCCGATCATCGGGCGCCTCATGACCAAGATCGACATGCGCCTGATCATCGCGTTCGGCCTGATCGTCTTCGCACTCGGCTCCTACCAGATGACCTGGATCACCAAGGACTACGATTTCTGGGAGCTGTTCGTGCCGCAGGTGCTGCGCGGCGTCGGCATGATGTGCGCGATGGTGCCGACCAACACCATTTCGCTGGGAACGCTGCCGCAGGAGCGGGTGAAGAACGCTTCCGCTCTGTTCAACCTGATGCGCAATCTCGGCGGCGCGATCGGGCTTGCGGTCATCAACCAGGTGCTGAACGAGCGCACCGACCTGCACATCGCGCGGCTGCACGAGCGCGTCAACTGGGGCAACGCCACCGCCGTCGAAACGCTCAACATGCTGACCCAGCGCATGCAGGGCATGGGCGATTCGACGCTGATGGCGCTGAAGCAGCTGTCGCAGATCGTGCACCGCCAGGCCGCCGTGATGGGCTATGGCGACGCCTTCTTCCTGCTGACGGTGTTCTACGTCGGCCTCAGCCTGCTGGTGCTGCTCTTGAACAAGCCGTCCCCCGCCGCGCTCGGCGGGGGCGACGCAGGGCATTAGTCCGCAATCGAACTGATCCGCCTCGAAGGCCCGGCCTCAGCGGCCCAACATGTAGTTGACGCCGACGCGGAAAACGTGGCCGTCGAAGCGTGTGTTCGAGTTTGACGCCGCCGTGATGATTCCACCGCCTGAAAAATTGGTCGGGCCGACATTCTGTGCAAGCACGCCGTTCGCGTAGGTTACCGAGCCCAGGTCGTAATAGAGGTATTCAAGCTTGGCGTTCCAATTCCTCGCGAACATCCACTCGAGGCCGGCACCGACGGTGTAGCCTGCTCGCAATCCCGACGATGATCCGGCGATAGCTGACGGCGCCGGTGGAAAGCCGCCCGGGTCGAACCCGGCCTGGAAGATCGAGGTGCTCGAGTTTGCACCGCCGTAGGCCAGGCCGCCCGTGCCATAGATCAGCACGCTTGGCGTGACGATTCCGCCGAGACGTCCACGCAACGTTCCGAGGTAGTCGAGGCTGCGCGACGCCGTGATCTGCGTCCTCCAGAACTGTCCGGGAATGTTGGTGGGCACGATGGTGGTGACGCTCCCGCTTTCTCGGAGCGACGACCACTGGATATCGGTTTCGATACCGATCAAGAGAGATGGCGACGCAAGATAATTCCAGCCGAGTTGCGCGCCGCCGATAAAGCCGCCGTTCCCCTTTCCGATCCGGGATCTCGCGCCGCTGGCCACACCAGCGACTTCGACGGGGTCGGTGCCGGTACCGGGCGAAATGATGGTGGCGTCGGTGCTGACGAGCGAACTGGCGGGTTCGAGATAGCCGGCGTTCAATCCGACGTACCAGCCGCTCCAGCTATTGGGGGCGGCGACCTTGGCTGGCATCTTGACCGGCATATCGGCCGCAACGCCAATCCCACCCACGGCGAGGCTCAGTCCCATCCCGGCCAGAACGGCCAAACCGACCTTGCGCATAAGTGTAGCCCCCAACGATCGTTATCACTCTCGTTGGTACGCGGAGATGTTTCTCCTGTATACTTTTCATGGGCTCCGGCGATCGGTTGCGCGAAGAACCCGTTCTCATGTGGCTGCTCGGCAACGGAAACATATTTCCATTTGTGCGCCAATGACGAGCAAATTGCTTGTCGCGCGCCTACGCGTTGAGGACGGGTGCGCCCGCCGTCACATCAATCCGCCTCGAACGCCGAGCTGTAATCCTGCTTCAGCGCGGGATCCTGCTCGCTCTTCTGCAGCACGCAATTGCCGATCACGAGCACGTCGAGCTCGTTGCCCATGAAGCAGCGGAAGGCGTCTTCCGGCGTGCAGACGATCGGCTCGCCGCGGACGTTGAAAGAAGTGTTGACCAGCACGGGGCAGCCGGTCAGCTCCTTGAAGCGGCCGAGCAGGCGGTGGAACAGCGGGTTGGTGTCGCGGTGCACGGTCTGGATGCGGGCGGAATAGTCGACATGCGTCACCGCCGGGATTTCCGAGCGTGACACGTTCAGCTTGTCGATGCCGAACAGCGCCTGCTCTTCCGCGCTCATCTGGCGGCGGCGATCCTCGCGCACGTCGGCGACGATCAGCATATAGGGGCTGTCGGATTTCAGGTCGAACCATTCGGCGACGTCCTCGCGCAGCACGGCCGGCGCGAAGGGGCGAAAGCTCTCGCGGTACTTGACCTTGAGATTGAGGTTCTTCTGCATCGCAGGCGAGCGGGCGTCGCCCAAGATCGAGCGCGCGCCGAGCGAGCGCGGGCCGAACTCCATGCGGCCCTGGAACCAGCCGACGGCTTTCTGGTCGGCGAGCGCCTGCGCCGTGGCGTCGATCATCGCGGCTTCGTCGAGCACGGTGAATTTGGCCTTCGCCGCGGCCAGCCGCCGCTCGATGTCGGCCTGCGCATATTGCGGGCCGAGATAGGCGCCGGCCATGCCGTCCGCGCCGTTGCTCTTGCGCGGCTGCGCTGCGAAGCCGTGATAGGCGGAAAGCGCCGCGCCGACCGCGCCGCCGGCGTCGCCCGCGGCGGGTTGAATCCAGATATTGTCGAAATGGCCGTCGCGCAGCACCTTGCCGTTGGCGACGCAGTTCAGCGCCACGCCGCCGGCGAGGCACAGATTGCGCGATGCCGTCTGCTTCGCGATGCTGCGCGTCAGCCGCAGCACCGCCTCGTCCAGCACCGCCTGGATCGATGCCGCGACATCCATGTGGAACGACGTCAGCAATTGATCCGGCGTGCGCACCGGCTGGCCGAACAGCTTTGCGAAGCGTTCGTTGGTCATGGTGAAGCCGGTGCAGTAGTCGAAATAGGAGAGGTCGAGGCGGAACGAGCCGTCGGGCTTCAGGTCGATCAGGTGATCGAGAATGAGCTTTGCGTATTTCGGCTCGCCATAGGGGGCGAGCCCCATCACCTTGTATTCGCCGGAGTTGACCTTGAAGCCGGTGAAATAGGTCGCGGCGGAATACAACAGGCCCAGCGAATGCGGGAAATGGATCTCCTGGAAGATTTCCAGCTTGCTGCCGTCGCCGGTCGCGGCCGACGTCGTCGCCCATTCTCCGACGCCGTCCATGGTGAGCACGGCCGCGCTCTCGAACGGCGAGGGATAGAAGGCCGATGCGGCGTGGCTGAGATGATGCTCGCAGAACAGCAGTCTTGTGCGGTCGAACTCCGGCGCGAATTTCTTCAGCTCGTCCGTGAGCAGGCTCTTCTGGAACAGCTTTTCCTTCAGCCACAGCGGGATCGACATCTTGAAGGAAGCAAAGCCGCGCGGCGCCAGCGCCACATATGTCTCAAGCAGCCGCTCGAATTTCAGGAACGGCTTGTCGTAGAACACGACATGGTCGAGTTCCTCCGCCGCAACGCCGGCCTCGGCAAGACACCAGGCGATGGCGTTGTGCGGGAAGGAAGGATCGTGCTTCTTGCGGGTGAAGCGCTCCTCCTGCGCGGCGGCGACGATGCGGCCGTCCTCGATCAGTGCCGCGGCGCTGTCGTGATAGAAGGCTGAGATTCCGAGGATGCGCATCGTCTGCTGGATCGCGTCGCTCAGAACAGCGTGTAGATGAACGGTGCGATCGCCGAGCCTTTGGTAAGCACGACGAGGCCGCCGAACACCACCATCATGATCAGGATCGGCAGCAGCCAGAATTTCTTTCGCACGCGCATGAAGCGCCAAAGTTCTTTCAGGAAATCCATCTCTCTCGTACTTTCTAGAACTGATCCTTCATGGTCTCCGGCGACGGCCCGGGCGGCGCGCGCACGATCCAGTAGCTTGCGGCATCGGGCTCGCGCTTCAGCCGCAGCAGGTCCTTGCCCATCGCGCGCGCGATCAATCCGGTCGGCAGCACCGTGCCGTAGAACAAAAGCGCCATGATCACGGGGTTGACGATCCGGTGCAGCAGCAGGCCGAATTTGAGCCAGAGGCGGTTGAGCGGATTGAGCACCGCCGGCCGAGCCAAGGCCGCGACCAGGAACGCGGCGGCGAGCCCGGCCGTCCACTGCCAGATCCGCCCCGCATGCCAGCCGTTCAGCGCCGTCACCACCGCGAACGCGCCGGCCATCACCAGCCCGAACGAGCGGTCGGAGCCGGCGACGATCTCCTCGTCGCGTTCAAAGGCCTCGTGGGTGGATGGGGCGCGGTTGGTCATCTGGGAGGTTTCGGGGGGGAGGGCTGGCGGTGGTTTCATTCGGGGTCCTTTTATGCTTTGCAGGCTGCCCGGGAAAGCCGAAAAAGCACCTGTTCCGAGGTAGGTTTCGTTAAATGTCAGAGGATGTTGCGACCCGGTCCCGCAATGGCAGGCTGCCTCGGGGCCTGATCTGGGGCGGAATGGCCCTCTATTGCCTCGGTCTGTTCCTGTTGTTCGATTTCGGCTGGTCCAGCCTGACCCGGGGCGAGGAAACCCAGCGCGCGGCGCGCATCGCCAATCCCGTCTACGATCACGGTTTCGCCGCCAGGTTCGAGGGCTACGACGTCTGGGGCGAGCTGCGCTATCCCCTGATCACCAACAGCCTCGGCTTCAAGGATGCCTCCGCGCGCGACGTGCCGCTGAAGGCCGGCTCCCGCCGCATCCTGCTGATCGGCGATTCCTTTGCCGAAGCGATCGGCATGAGCTTCGAGGATTCCTTCGCCGGCCGGCTGTATCGCGCCGGGCAGGAGCGCAGCGACAAGGTCGAGTTCCTCAACGCAGGCGCCGCGTCCTATTCGCCGAGCATCTACTACCGCAAGATCAAATATCTCATCGAGAGCGGATTGCAGTTCGACGAAGTCATCCTGTTCTCCGATCCGTCCGACGTCACGGACGAGGCGACGTCCTACTTCTGCATCGACGAGGACCCGAAATATCGCGTCCACTGCACCGCGGCGGAAGGCTCGATGCAGCCGGCCGCGGGGCCGAAGAAATCCGATTTCTTCATCGACCGCTTCGTCATCACCAACCGCGTGCGCATCGCGGCCAAGCGCTGGATCCAGTCGCTGCTCGGCAACCGCAAGCGCGCGCTCTCCACCGATCGCGGCCGCATCGGCTGGTCCATTTCCGGCTTCGACGTGACGAACGAGACCCGGCCGCTCGGCGCCGAAGGCGGCGTGCAGCGTTCGTTGCAGAACATGGGCAAACTTGCGGATCTGCTGGCGGCGCGAAACATTCCGCTCACCATCGTGGTCTATCCTTGGGCGCAGCAGATCGCGCAAGGCGACCGCAACAGCCGCCAGGTCGCGCTGTGGCGCGAGTTCTGCGAGAAGCGCTGCAAGCAGTTCATCGACCTGTTCCCGGTGTTGTTCGCGGCGAGCGAGGCCGACAAGAACTGGTACGAGCGCCTCTATATCGTCGGCGACGATCACTTCTCCGCGGAAGGTAACGCGATGGTGGCGCGTGAGATCGAGAAGCGGCTGCGCTGAGTGCCGTGCGGCTTATCCGCAACATCGGCGGGGCAATCGCGTCGCCGGCCGCGTAACGCAGGTTGCAATTTCGCCATGATGGCTTTATAGGCTACACATTGTAGCACTCGAACCGGGAGGGATTTGCATGATTATGCTGATTTCGCAGATCGACCGCCCGCGTTCGCTTATGTCGGGCCTCAGCGCTTTCTGAAGCGCCTTCTTGCCGACAAGGGTCGGGCCTGACGTCCCGATCTCCCATACTTCCCAACGAGTTAACGATCTAACGACGCGCGAGTCCGGCCCGTTGCCGTGTGCTCTGCGTCAAACATTTGGAGCCGGCATGCGTGTGGAGCGCTGCCGGATGACGCCATGACCGCCAGAAGAAAAGACCGGCCCGCTGCGATTCGCGTGGTGCTGCCCTTCGTGTTCCGCCACTGGCTGGAGCAGCCGCGCCGCGCGGCGACCGTGGCCGGCGGCCTGCTGGGCGCGACGGTTGCCGACCTCTTCATGCCCGTGTTCTCGGGCCATCTCGTCGACGCGCTGACCCGCGGCGCCGAGAACGCCGGCGCGCGCGATGCGGCGTTCGCCGCCTTCGGCGGCATCGTGGCGCTGGGCCTGACCTCGATGATCCTGCGGCTGATCGGCTTGCAGGCGATCGTGCCGTTCACGCTGCAGATCATGTCCGACGTGGCGCGCGACGCTTTCATGCGCGTGCAGCGCTTCTCCACCGACTGGCACGCCAATTCCTTTGCAGGTTCCACCGTGCGCAAGCTCACGCGCGGCATGTGGGCGCTCGACCTGCTCAACGACACCATCCTGATGGCGTTGCTGCCGTCGTTCACGGTGCTGGTGGGATCGATGATCCTGCTCGGCCTGCACTGGCCGCAGCTGGGTCTCGTGATCCTGGTCGGCACCATTGTCTATGTCTCGATGACGCTGGTCTTCTCGGTCCGCTTCATCGCGCCGGCCGCGCGCGTCTCCAATGCCTGGGACACCAGGGTCGGCGGCACGCTGGCCGACGCCATGACCTGCAACGCCGTGGTGAAATCCTTCGGCGCGGAAATGCGCGAGGATGCGCGGCTGGAGGGCGTCATTGCGCGCTGGCGCGCAAGGGTGCGGCGGACCTGGTTCCGCTACAACTACACGTCAACGGCGCAGCTGACCGTGCTGCTGTGCTTCCGCGCGTCCGTCATCGGCGGCGCGATCCTGCTCTGGATCGCCGGCCGCGCCACGCCGGGCGACGTCACCTATGTCCTGACCAGCTACTACATCATCCATGCGTATCTGCGCGACGTCGGCATGCACGTCAACAACCTGCAGCGCTCGGTGAACGACATGGAGGAACTGGTGGCGATCCACGACGAGCCGATCGGGATCGCGGACGCAGCCGGTGCGAAGCCGATCGACATCGGGGGCGGGCGCATCGTCTTCGACAACGTCACGTTTCATTACGGCGGCCATCCTGCGCCGCTGTACGACGGACTGTCCGTCGACATCCGCGCCGGCGAGCGCGTCGGCCTGGTCGGGCGCTCCGGCTCCGGCAAGACGACCTTCGTCAAGCTGGTGCAGCGGCTGTACGACGTCACCGGTGGCCGCATCCTGATCGACGGCCAGGATATCGCGCTGGCTTCGCAGCAATCGCTGCGCCGCCAGATCGCGATCGTGCAGCAGGATCCGATCCTGTTCCACCGCTCGCTGGCGGAGAACATCGCCTACGGTCGGCCCGGCGCCAGCATGGCGGCGATCGAGCAGGCGGCCCGGCTGGCGAACGCGCACGACTTCATCCTGCGGCTGCCGAAAGGCTATGGCACGCTGGTGGGCGAACGCGGCGTCAAGCTGTCGGGCGGCGAGCGGCAGCGCGTGGCGCTGGCGCGCGCCTTCCTGGCGGACGCGCCGGTGCTGATCCTGGACGAGGCGACGTCGAGCCTGGATTCGGAATCCGAAAGCCTGATCCAGCAAGCGATGGAGCGGCTGATGAAGGGGCGCACCTCGATCGTGATCGCACACCGGCTGTCGACGGTGCGCAGCCTCGACCGCATCCTGGTGTTCGATCGCGGCGAGATCGTCGAGCAGGGCACGCACGCCTCGCTGATCGCGCGCCAGGGCGGCATCTATCGCGGGCTGTTCGAGCGGCAGGCCACCGAGTTCATCTCGGCGGCGGAGTGAATTGTGACGCGTGGCTGACCG
Source organism: Bradyrhizobium sp. (assembly GCF_016219575.1). Classification (GTDB taxonomy): domain Bacteria; phylum Pseudomonadota; class Alphaproteobacteria; order Rhizobiales; family Xanthobacteraceae; genus Bradyrhizobium. The sequence continues at coordinate 62,702 of NZ_JACRMG010000029.1, forward strand.
GCAAATGTCCGGACAGCCACGCGCCGGAAATGGATTTTGACAATGAAAGACCTGACGCGCGGCTCCATTGCGGGCCACATCCTGAGCATGGCGCCGCCGATCGTCGCCGGCATGGTCACCATCATGATCTGCCAGCTGGTAGACCTGTACTTCGTCGCAGGTCTCGGCGAAGCCGCCGTCGCGGGCGTGGCGGCGGCGGGCAATGCCGGATTCCTGATCAACGGGGCGATGCAGGTGCTGGGTGTCGGTACGGTTGCGCTGATGGCGCACGCCGTCGGGCGCGGGGATCGCGCCGACGCCAACCTGGTGTTCAACCAGTCGATCATCCTGTCGGTGCTGTGCGGCTTGTTGACCCTGGTCGCGGGATTCGCGGTGGCGCGGTCTTATATGCGCGCCGTCGCTGCCGACGAGGCCACTGTCGAAGCGGGCACCACATATCTGTTGTGGTTCATGCCGGCTCTGGCGCTGCAATTCGTGACGCAGGTGATGGGTGCCGCGCTGCGGGCCACCGGCATCGTGCGGCCGACCATGCTGGTGCAGGCGCTTGCGGTCATCCTCAACATCGCGCTGGCGCCGGTCTTGATCGCAGGCTGGGGTACCGGCCACGCGCTCGGTGTTGCCGGTGCGGGCCTGGCGAGTTCGATCGCCGTCCTGATCGCCGCGCTGATGCTTTTTGCGTATTTCCACAGGTTCGAGCGCTATGTCCGCTTTGATCCAGCGCAGTGGCGTCCGCAGCTTCGGCAATGGAACCGCGTCCTCAATGTCGGCCTGCCTGCCGGCGGCGAGTTTGCGATCATTTTCGCGTGGATGGGCGTGATCTATTATGTGTTGCGCGATTTCGGCGCGGCGGCGCAGGCCGGGTTTGGTATCGGCACGCGGGTGCTGGGCCTGATCCAGATGCCCGCGCTGGCGGTTGCTTTGGCAGCCGCGCCGATCGCCGGCCAGAATTTCGGCGCCGGCGATGTCCGCCGCGTACGGGAAACCTTCGTCAAGGCAGTGTTGATCGCCACCGCTGTCATGATCGGCTTCATGATCCTGGCGCAATGGAAGCCCGGCCTTTTGCTCGCAGGCTTCTCGGAGGATCGGGACGCGATGGCGGTCGCCGTACAGTTCCTGCACTTCGTGTCGCTGAATCTGGTGGCGCAGGGGGTGATCTTCACCTGCCACAGCATGTTCCAGGGCCTTGGCAACACCAAGCCGGTGCTGCTGAGCTCGGGCACCCGCCTGTTGACCTATGCGGTGCCGGTGATCTGGCTCTCGACACGGCCCGGCTTCGCGATCGAGCATGTCTGGTATCTGTCGATCGCCACCGCCACGCTGCAGGCGGGCCTTGCGCTGTGGCTGCTGCGCCGCGAGTTGAGGAAACGGCTGGCGCCGCTGGAGCGGAAAGTCAGTCCGGAGCCAATGGCGGCCGGGTAGCGAGCGCCTTCTGCGCGCGCGTCCGCGTCGAGATCGCAACCGTCGCCACGACAGCTGCTGCGAACGCCAGGATCTGCCAAGTGATGGTCTCGCCGTTGAAGTAGGAGGCGAGTGCGAAGGTGATGAAGGGTTGCAGCAACTGCACCTGCGATACCCGCGCAATGCCGCCCATGGCGAGGCCGGCGTTCCAGGCAAAGAAGCCGATCCATTGCGAGAACAGGGTGACATAGACGAGGCCGAGCAGGGGCTTTGCGGGCAGCTGCAGGATGTCGGCGGGCATGGTGAGCAGGGCCGCCGGGATCGAGATCGGCAGCGCGATGACCAGTATCCAGCTGATGACTTCCCAGCCCGGCATTCCCGCGGTCAGGCGCCCCGAGAAGGCGTAGCCGATCGCCGCGACGGCCACCGCGGCAAACAGGAAGAGATCGCCCGTCGACAATGTGCCACCGCCGTCGCGCAGCGCAAAGGCGATCACGAGCGCAGCGCCGGTGAGCGAGGCGATCCAGAACAGCGGCCGCGGCCGCTCATGGGTGATGGCGACGGCGATCAGCGCCGTTGCGATCGGCAGCACGCCGAGCACCACGCCGCCATGCGACGCATCGACCGTCTGCATGCCCTGCGCCATGAACAGCGGGAACAGGATGACGACGCAGATCATGGCGATGACGATCTGCGGCCACAGCGCGCGCGGCGGCAACGGCCGGCGCAGCGCGATCAGCAGCGCCAGCGAGCACAGGCCGGCAATCGCCGCACGCAGCGCCGTCAGTGCGACGGGATCGATGGCGGACACTGCGAGCCGCGTCGCCGGCAGCGTGCCGCCGAATATCGCCATGCCGACGAAGCCGAGCAGGAGGCCGAATTGTTCGCGCCGATCGTGCGACGGCATGACGTGCGTGGTGGAGGACATGCCCGTGTGGTTATCGGCTTCGCGCGATTCCGTATAGCCGGCTCAGTCGGTGCACATGGCCGCCATGCGCGCGTCATCTCGGTGCAATGCTGCTCCACAGCAAGCCGAGGCCGGAGAGAAAGAGCAGGCCCAGCACGATGTCGTAGAAATTGCGGTCGCTCAGCGAACGATAGGTCCACATGCCGAACCGCGCGCCGGCCAGCGTGCCCGGCAGTGCCAGAAGAGCGAGCCAGAACACTTCCTTCGCGACGAAGCCGCTGGCGATTTGCAGGGCGAGGGCCGCGCCGAGCACGGTGCCGTTGAAAATCTGGAACACGCCGCGGCGCTGATCCTTGGTCCAGCCGCGCACGCTCGCCCACAAGGTCGGCAGCGGGCCGGACAGGCCGGCGAGGCCGCCAAGAATGCCGCCGGCAAATCCGACGGCGGCGTCCGCCGGCCGGCCGCCGAAGCGGAATGCCATCGGCTTGCGGATCAGATAGAGCGCGGCCGGGAACACGATCAGCATCACGCCGACGCTCATCTTGAAGACCCGCGGGTCGGCACGCTCGACCAGCAGTACTCCGACCGGCATGCCCGCGAGGCCGCCGAGCACGAAGGGCAGGGCAAGCCTGAAGTCCATCAGGCGCCACATCGACGGCAGGGTGGAGAGCTGCGAGGAGACCGAGCAGATCAGCACCAGCGGCACGGCCAGCGCAGGCGACAGCACATAGAGCCAGATGCCCAGCGCCATCAGCGCGGTGCCAAATCCGGCGAGCCCCGACACGAAGCCGCCGGCCAGTGCGCCGAACAGCAGGACGGCATAGGTGGCGGCGTCCACTCTTTCTTTTCCTTTGTCGTCATTCCGGGTTCGGCTCTGCGAGCCGCCCCGGAATGACGGTTGAATTTGCGGCATCGTTTACACGCCGCCGCGGGCAGGTACTATCGTGACCGCCAACGAAATAACAGATGGAAACGCCCCGATGAGTTCTTCCCCGAAGACATTCCTGGTGTGTCACGGCGCCTGGTCGGCCGGGTGGGCATGGAAGAAAATGCATCCGCTGATGAACAGGGCCGGCCATCGCCTGCTGACGCCGACCTATACGGGGCTCGGCGAGCGCGCGCATCTGGCGCATCCCGCGATCGACCTGGAGACACACATCACCGACATGCTGCAGGTCATCAGGTACGAAGACCTGCGCGACTTCGTGCTGATCGGCCACTCCTATGGCGGAATGGTCGCGACCGGCGTCGCCGACCGCGCGCGCGACAACGTGAAACAGCTCATCTATATCGACGCCTTCGTGCCTGCGGACGGTCAGTCGCTGCTGGACTTTCTGCCTCAGTCGGAGCAGCGGCGCATGCAGGAGGCGATGCAGAGCGGCGACGGCTGGCGCGTGCCGCCGAACCCGACGCCATCAGACACTTCGCCCGAGGACGTCGCCTGGCTCAGCGAGCGCCGCGTCCACATGCCGGTCAAATGCTTCGAGCAGAAATTGAAGTTGTCGGCGCCTCTGACCCTGCCGCGCAGCTACATCTACGCCACCCGCATTGCGCCCGCCGACATCTTTGGCCGGTTCGCGAAGATGACGAAGAACGATACCGCCTGGCGCTACCACGAGATCGATGCCAGCCATTCGCCGAACGTCACCGCGCCGGAGGCGCTGATGACGATGCTGGAGAAGGTCGCGGCGGGGTAAGATGGCAGGGTTGTTCTGGACAAGTAGGCCTGCCAATAATGCGCCAGATTATCGAGGGATGCATCGATACTGACGAATTATGTTCGATTTGCCGCCAACCTTCGTGTGGTTGCCGCCGATCACTTCCCTGATCTGGCCGGGACCGCAAGAGCCGTCATCCACGAGAACGCGCTGGCCTTCCTTCAGCGCCCCCATGGGAGGCTCCGCTTTCAGAACCGTAGCCGCGATTGCGGCGGCAAGCATCGTCGTCGATAATGCCGTGACAATGAGCGCCTGGAGCGGAAAGTGTCCATTCATCTCACTTCCCCCGCTTGATTTTATCGCATTGCAGTTTACCCAAAGTATAAGCCGAGGTGAAGCAACCTATCCCGACGGCCCCCTTTATTGTATCCGCTCGTTCGGGCATGCGATAAGCTTGCGAACAGGCCATAGTATCTCCCCGCTGTTCGGGAACTGGTATGGCCAGCGGTCCGGGCTCTGAGGGGCCGGCTCGCTTGCAGTCTTGAGCACCGAAACACTGGTCGAGGGGTCCAATGGACAAACCTCTGCAAAGTGTGACCGAGACCGCTGCCGTCATGGACGGCCACCTGCAGGTTGCGCTCGATAACATGCCGGGCGCGCTCGTCTATACCGACGAGGATATCAACATCGTCTTCTGCAACGACCGTTTCAGGGAGATGTACCCGGTCCCTGCCGAATTGCTTCGATCGGGCCAACCCTACCCACAGTTCCTGCGCTACCTCGCGACGCATGGTTACTATGGCAAAGGCGACGTGGATACGATGGTAGCGCGGCGCGTGGAAAGCCTGCGTCATCCGAGCGGCAAGAGCTTCGAGGACATCACGCCGGATGGGCGATGCTATCTGATCTATCGTCGCAGGGCGGCCGCAGGCGGAACGGTGACGGTGATGACCGATGTCACCCGGCAAAAACAGGCCGAGCAGGAGTTGGCGAGCAAGGAGGCCGAGTTTCACCTGGTGCTGGACAACATGCCCGGGGCGCTCGTCCATACCGATGAGGATATGAACGTCGTCTTCTGCAATGACCGCTTCAGAGAGATGTATCCGGTCCCCGCCGAATTGCTTGAGCCCGGCCAACCCTATCCCCAATTCCTGCGCTACCTCGCGACCCATGGCTACTATGGCGAAGGTGACGTGGAGGCGCTGGTTGCGCGGCGCGTGGAGAGCCTGCGCCATCCGACCGGCAAGAGCTTCGAGGACATCACGCCGGATGGGCGATGCTATCGTATCCATCGTCGCAGGGCCGCCGCCGGCGGTACGGTGACGGTGATGACAGATGTCACCGAGCAGAAGCAAGCGGAACAGGATCTGGCAAACAAGGAAGCCGAGCTTCACTTGGCGCTCGACAACATGCCGGGCGGGCTCGTCTACACCGACGAGGATCTGAACATCGTCTTCTGCAACGACCGCTTCAGGGAAATATATCCGGTTCCCCCCGAGTTGCTTCGCGCGGGACGACCGTACCCCGACTTCTTGCGCTACCTGGCGACGCACGGCTACTACGGCAAGGGCGACGTTGATGCGCTGGTCGCGCGACGCGTGGACAGCCTGCGCCATCCGACCGAGGCGAGCTTCGAGGACAAGACGCCGGGCGGCCGACATTATCGCATCCGTCGGCGCAAGGTTAGTTCGGGCGGGACGGTCACTGTGATGACTGATGTTACCGAGCAGAAGCTCGCCGAGCATGCGCTCATTGAGGCCAAGCGACGCCTGGAAGAGGCGAATGGCAGTGTCACCGAGAACAACCGGATGCTCGAGGCGCTTTCCTCGAAGCTGTCGAAGTATCTGTCGCCGCAGGTTTACGAGTCGATCTTCAGCGGCGCGCAGACGGTCGAGATATCTGCCAAGCGCAAGAAGCTCACCGTCTTTTTTTCCGATATCGCAGGCTTCACCGAAACCACCGACCAGCTGGAAGCGGAAGAACTGACGGATGTCCTCAATCAGTATCTGACCGAGATGTCGAAGATTGCGCTTGCGCACGGCGCGACCATCGACAAATTCATTGGCGACGCGATGTTGATGTTCTTCGGTGACCCCGAAACCAGGGGCATGCAGGAGGACGCCAAGGCCTGCGTGACGATGGCGATAGCAATGCAGCGCCGCATGCGCGAACTCGAACAGGAATGGCGGGCGCGCGGGCTCGAGCGTCCATTCCGGATGAGGATCGGTATCAGCACCGGCTTCGCCACCGTGGGCAACTTCGGCAGCCGCGATCGCATGGACTACACGATTTATGGCAACCAGGTGAACCTGGCCGCGAGGCTTCAGTCAGCGGCCGAGCCGGGGGGAATCCTGCTGTCCTACGAGACCAATGCGCTGGTGCAGGCAATCGTGCTCACCGAAGAATTCCCGCCGATGACGGTGAAGGGCTTTGTGCGGCCAATTAACGTGTACAAGGTTCTCGGTACCTATCATGAACTCGTGGACGACGGCAGGGTGGTGCTGCAGGAGCGCGATGGTTTGCGGGTTCTGGTTGACCTGACGAAACAGGTCAGCTCCGAGGCGATCAAGGTGCTGGAAGAGGTGTTGGCCGAGCTGAAGCGGCGCAGCTAGATGCCTGCTGGTGTTCAAGATGGCGAGGGGCCCGGATGCGAAGCTCCAGAAAAAAGGCCGGCAGCTCAAATCCCAACCCTTTGACGAAGATCAAGTTCTGCGAGATTATCTGACCTATTCAGAAACTGGGTTATTTTCTGGATTTTCGCCATGGTAATGCGTCTCTTCGCGCCGCAATTCCTCATCCTCTGGGCCTTTGTTGGCTCCGCCATCGCCGTCCATTTCAGGGGCAAGGTGCGGCTCGGCTTCTGGCGGCAGTTCACGGACCATTCCACCCTGATGGCGCCCTACAATGTGCTGATGTACCTGTTCTCGGCGGTGCCGAACCGGCCGATCTTGGACGAGGAGTTGATCCCGGATCTCAAAAAGCTGCGCGATAACTGGCAGCCGATCCGCGACGAGGCGCTGGCCCTGTATGCGCACGGACAGATCAAGGCCGCGGACAAATACAACGACTGGGGTTTCAATTCGTTCTTCCGCACCGGTTGGAAGCGGTTTTACCTGAAATGGTACGATGCGCCGCTGCCGTCGGCGATCGCCAATTGCCCAAAGACCGTTGAACTGTTGAATTCGATCCCAAGCATCAAGGGGGCAATGTTCGCCAGCCTGCCGCCGGGCGGCAAGCTGGTGCAGCATCGCGATCCCTACGCCGGCTCGCTGCGCTACCACATGGGACTGATGGTACCGAAGTCGCCCGGCGAATGTCGCATCATTATCGACGGCGAACCGCACTACTGGGGTGAGGGCAAGGGTTTGCTGTTCGATGAGACCTATCTGCACTACGCCGAGAACACTACCAGCGATGACCGCGTCATCTTGTTCTGCGACGTCGAGCGACCGCTTCGTACCCGTGTGATGACCGGGATCAACCGCTGGTTCGGCAAACACATCATCAACGAGAGCGCGACCCAGAATGAGGAGGGCGAGCGGATCGGCTGGATCAACCGAATTTTCAGTTACGTGTATCAGGTGCGGCTGTTCGGCAAGCGGATGAAGGCCTGGAACAAGCGAGTTTACTACTCGGTGAAGTACTTTTTGGTCGGCGGTATCATTGCCGCGTTTCTGGCGACAGCGTTTGTTTGAGAAGGTCGGCAGAATGCGAGATGGGTAAACGGCACCGGTTGGCTGGATGCGGAGCACCCTTCACATCGATAGAGAACAGGCAACTCGGGCTGCGATGCCGACGAAGTCGTAGCCAGCGATTTTGTGCAGTGACTGAGTGGTGACTTCCGCTTCCGGGACAGCGGACAATCGTTATTGAATTCCAGCGGCACGACATCATCCAAAAATGGCGAGGGGCCCGGCGTGTTCGCGCCGAGCCCCTCATTTAGACGTATCAGCCGGCCTGTAAGCCGGGTTCTGTAGGGCACCGCCCGCTTGCGCAGACGATACGTGACGGCCATTCCTCTGGGACCATGTTCGCACATGGCCTCGAGCAACCTACCCGGACGGCGAGCCTGACATAGCCCTGCGGCGTTATCGCTTTCGCGAACAGCCCGCGATGCCGTCCCTATTCGGTTTTGCTCCCGGTGGGGTTTGCCGTGCCGTCTCCGTTGCCGGAAACGCGGTGCGCTCTTACCGCACCTTTTCACCCTTGCTCTCGCCTTCGCAGCTTGCGCTGCTACGTCGTAGCAGGCCCGAGGGCCTGCCTCGCCGAAGCCCAAAGGGCGGAGGCGGGGGCGGTTCGTTCTCTGTGGCACTTTCCCTGGGGTCACCCCCGCCGGATGTTATCCGGCACCGCATGTCGATGGAGCCCGGACTTTCCTCTCCGGCAGCCTTTCGACCCTAGCCGGAGCGGCCGTCCGGCCGACTGACGCCCCTGTGATGGGGGCTGGGGCGGCCCGCGTCAAGCGGAGAGCACGGCCGGAACCGGCGAAAATAAACTATCCTGAACATGTCGTTTGGGCCGCAGGCCGTTCGACCGGATGTCGGCAACCCCGCCGATCAGAAGGATGAGAGCGATGCAGTATTTGTTGTTGATCTACCGGAGCGAAGCCGAACTCGGCAAAATGGACGCCGCGGCGCGCAAGCAAATGATGGCGGACTACGGCGCGTTTACGCAATCCATCGTCCAGAGCGGCAATTTCAAATCCGGCGACGGCCTGCAACCGAGCACGACTGCGACCACGGTGCGGGTCCGCGACGGCAAGACCCTGACTACGGACGGTCCGTTCGCCGAGACGCGCGAACAGCTCGGCGGCTATTACCTGGTTGAAGCCAAGGATCTCGACGCCGCGATCGCGATCGCTGCGCGGATTCCCGGTGCCAGGGCAGGTTCGATCGAGGTCCGGCCGATCATGATCTATGATTGATCACTGCCGTCATGACCTCCGCCGATATCGAAAGAACATTCCGCGACGAGGCGGGCCGGGCGATGGCCACGCTGATTCGCCTCGTCGGCGATTTCGATCTGGCGGAGGATGTGCTGCAGGAAGCGTTCGCAGCCGCATTGGAGCGCTGGCCGCAGGGCGAAATGCCGGCCAACCCCCGCGCATGGCTGGTCAATGTCGGGCGCAACAAGGCGATCGACCGTATCCGCCGCAACGTCGCCTTCCGCGGCAAGCAGCAGCAATTGACGCACGAGCTCGAGCTCAACGCATCTGCGGCATGCGAGGCCGGCGACGTCGTGCTCGACGACGACATGCTGCGGCTGATCTTCACCTGCTGCCATCCGTCGTTTGCGCCGGAGGTGCAGGTCGCGCTGACCCTGCGCACGGTGTGCGGGCTGAGCACGGCGCAGGTGGCGCGTGCATTTGTGGCGAGCGAGGACGCGATGGCGCAGCGGCTCACCCGCGCCAAGCAGAAGATTCGTCTCGCCGGCATACCCTATGAAGTGCCGGAGCGCGACGCGCTGGAGCCGCGGCTGCGCGGCGTGCTCGCGGTGATCTATCTCGTCTTCACCGAAGGCTATGCGGCGACGTCGGGCGAAGACCTGATGCGTCCGGACCTCGCGCGCGAGGCGATCCGGTTGGCGCGGCTGCTGGACGGGTTGATGCCAGGCCGCGGCGAGATCAAGGGCCTGCTTGCGCTTATGCTGCTGCATGATGCGCGCCGCGCCGGGCGCGAGACCGATGGCGGCGACATCGTGCTGCTGGAGGAGCAGGACCGTTCATCGTGGGACCGCGCACAGATCGCGGAGGGGCTCGCCCTCGTCGAGGACGCGCTGCGCATGCCAGGCCGGCCGGATGCTTACGCGGTGCAGGCGGCGATCGCCGCGCTGCATGCGCGCGCGCCCAACTACGAAGACACCGACTGGCCGCAGATCGCCGGCCTCTACGAGGTGCTGCTGCGCATCAGCCCGTCGCCGGTGATCGAGCTCAACCACGCCGCCGCGGTATCGATGGTGGACGGTCCGGAGCGCGCGCTTCAACTGATCGACGCGCTGGAGGCGCGCGGCACCCTGAAAGGCTACGAATTGTTGCCCGCGGTGCGCGCCGACCTGTTGCGTCGGCTCGGTCGCCATGATGCCGCGCGCGCGGCCTATCTGGCAGCGACCGCGGCGACGCAACTTGAGCCGCTGCGCCGCCTCTATGCGCGCCGTCTGGTTGAACTGGATCGGGTTGCCGCGACCAAGGGCTGACCGCCCCTCGGCTTGCCAACCCTGTCGCCGGGTCTAGAATCCCCACTTTATTCAAGGGGGAATTGCCATGGCTGACGAAAAGGATTTGTCCTCGCCGAACTATTACTCGACCGCATCCGGGGCGGTGGGCACCGTCATGATGGTCAACGCGGCGCGCAAGGGGCCGAAATGGCTGCGCTACCTGCTTTACACCTTCGCCGCGATCACGGCGCTTGCGACCACCGCCGGCCTGATCGACAAGGTGACGAGCGTCGGCAGCCTTCCGGCGTGCGATGCGCAGACCACGCGCGACACTCTCTCCGACCTGAACCGGGATAACAAGTTCAACGCCTCGAAGTACAATTTCATCAAGAGCGTCGGCAAGACCGATAGCGAAGTCACCTGCATGGCGAGCCTCGCGCTGAAGGGCGGCGGCAATGTCGAATATGACTACCGCATCTACAAAGAGGGCGGTTCGGTGAAAGTGAAGATCACCGAGATCAGGAGATAATGAAATCGTAGGATCGGTAGAGCGAAGCGAAACCCATCGATTTCTTGCGCGGAGAGGTGATGGGTTTCGCTTCGCTCTACCCATCCTACACACCGTGTTCGATGGCGCGCTATGGGCCGACGGATTGCAGCGCCCGCTCGATGTCGCGCGAGGCGTTCAGCAGGGTCTCCGCGACTTCCTGCTCGCGGCGCGGCCCCAGCCGCGAGCGCACGGCCGAAACCGTGATCGCGGCCGCCGGACGGCCGTCGACGGTCTTGATCCAGGTGGAGATCGACTTCGTCCCCTGCACGAGGCCGACCTCGCGCAGATTGTAGCCCCTTCGTCTGGCGGCGGCGATTTGCGCGAGCACCGCTGAAATGTTGGTGCGATAGGCCAAAAATCTTGCTTCGTTGGCGGCGACGATCCTTCGCGCTTCCGGTGCCGGCAGCGCGGCGAGGATGGCGACGCCCGCGCTGGAGACGCCGAGCGGTCGCCGCGCGCCGATCTCGATCGAGAGCACCTGGATCGGCCAGGCGCCGATCCGGCGATCGACGCATAGTGTGTCGTTGCCGGTCCGCACCGTCAGGAACAGGGTGTCGCCGACCTGCCGCGAGGTTCGCCGCAGCACCTCGTCGGCGGCTGCGAGCAGCGGCGAACGCGACGGGCGGGCCAGCGCCAGTTCCGGCACCTGGTTGCCGATCGCGTAGCGGCCGGTCTTTTCGCTGCGCTCGACGATGCCTTCCTCGATGAGGGCATGCACGATCCGGTGCACGGTGGGGCGGGTCAGTCCGGTGGCCTGCACCACCTCGGCCAGCGGCAGGCCGGTCTCGCGGCCGGCGGCGAGAATGCGCAACACGGCCAGCGCGCGCCGGATCGCCTGCGCGCCTTGCCGCGGTTCCGTCCTGCCGTGAGCCGTCATGCCGCAGACCCGATGTCCACAATGTGGACAAGAACGGCATAATTCAGTCGACAGGTAAAGTCGGTAATCCAATGATCGCCGCCAAAGCTGGCGGACCCGATCCGCCGCGCTTCGGGAGGATGCGATGAGATTTCGGACGCTGATGGCGGCTGCGCTCGCGGCGGTTCTCGCCGGCCCGGCAGCCGCCCAGGAATGGCCGGCGCGGAACGTCAAGCTGATCGTGCCCTATCCACCAGGCGGCAATGTCGATACTGCCGCCCGCATCGTCGCCGACAAGCTGCAGGAACGTCTCGGCCAGCCCTTCATCATCGAGAACAAGGCCGGCGCCGGCGGGCTGATCGCGGGCGAGGCCTTCGCGAAATCGCCCAATGACGGCTACACGCTGTTCGTCGGCGCCAACGGGCCGGTGCTGTTCGCCCCCGAAATCGCCAAGCGCGACGCCTATGACTGGAAGCGCGACTTCGTCCCGATCACCACGATCTCGATGACGCCGCTGGTGCTGGAGGTCCATCCCTCCGTCAAGGCGCAGAACCTCAAGGAATTCCTCGACCTCGTGAAGCGTGAGCCCGGCAAGCTGACCATGGCCTCGCCCGGCGCCGGCACCACCAATCATCTGCTCAGCGAACTCGCGCAGTCATCGCTCGGCCTGCAATGGGTCACCGTGCATTACCGCGGCAATGCGCCGGCCACCAACGACCTGATCGGCGGGCAGGTGCATTTTGCCTTCGACCAGATTTCGGTCGCGCTGCAGTACTTCAAGAACGGCATGCTGCGGCCGCTCGCCGTCACCAGCGCGCAGCGCACGTCGTGGCTGCCGGACGTGCCGACCTTCAAGGAACTGGGTTACCCCGACTTCGATGCCCAGACCTTTACCGGCCTGTTCGCGCCCGCCGGGACGCCCGCGCCGATCGTGGCGAAACTGCAGGAAGCGATGACGGCGATCCTGAAGGACGCCTCCGTCGTCGAGAAATTCAACAAGCTCGGCGCCGAAGCGGTGGCGATGACGCCGGTCGATTTCAGGGCGTACCTGTCGCGCGAGGACGCCAAATGGATTCCCGTCGTGCGCAAGGCCAACATCAAGGCCGATTGATTGCCGGACAGGCGCGGTGGCGAGGCGGTTATGCGGATCGATCCCAGCGAGCTCGGTGCGGAACGCATCTACCGCCTGATGACCGGCATCGTGGTGCCGCGCCCGATCGCCTGGGTCACGAGCCTGTCGGCCAAGGGCGTGCTCAACCTCGCCCCGTTCAGCGCCTTCACCTTCGTCTCGCAAAAGCCGCCGATGCTCGCTATCAGCGTCGGCCGCAAGGCCGGCGTATGGAAGGACACCGCCCACAACATCCTCGACACGCGGGAGTACGTCATCCACATCGCCGACACGCCACTGATGAACGTCCTGCACGAGAGTTCGGTCGAGCATCCGCCTGAAGTCAGCGAAGTCGAGCATCTCAAGCTGGAGACCGTGCCGAGCGAGCTGATCGGGGTGCCGCGCCTCGCCGCGCCGCCGGTCGCGATGGAGTGCCGCTTTCATCAATGTCTCGAGTTCGGCGAGGTCAGGAGCCGGCTCATCGTTGGCGAAGTCGTGATGTTCCACCTCCGCGACGGGCTGATGAACAACGGCAAGGTGGAAACGAAACAGCTCGACCCGATCGCGCGCATCGCCGGGCCGCGCTACGCCCGCCTCGGCGAGATCGTGACGCTGAATACGGTGTTTCAAACGTCGAAATCGACCGAAGGGGAATCGTCATGACCGGACCATCGCGCCGCAGGAGCATCCACATCGGCGGGTTCAAGCACGCCAATCCGATTCCGAATGCCAGCCGCATCGGCAATCTCGTGATGTCCGGCGTGATCCTGGGCCGCGACTCCGCCGGCAAGATGCCGGACAGCCTGGAAGCGCAATGCGCCAACATGTTCGCGCATATGAAGGCGACGGTGGAGGCCGCCGGCGGTTCCACCGACGACATCATCAAGATGACGGTGTGGCTGAAGGACCGTTCGCAGCGTGCGCCCGTCAATGCCGAGTGGCTGAAGATGTTTCCCGACGAGCATTCGCGGCCTGCGCGCCACGCGCTGCAGATGGACAACATGGAAGGCGGCGCGCTGGTGCAGTGCGACTTCACCGCCGTCATCGACTGACAGGAGTTTTTGGTGCCGACCTATCTTCCGTTCGATCCGAACCCGCGCCAGCCCTCGCGATTGCCGCCGAAGGGAACCATCGACAGCCAGTTTCACGTGCTCGGGCCGGTTGAAAAATATCCGGAGCGGCCGGGCGCGGCCTATCGCATGCCGACCGCGACATGGGAAGCGGCGCTGCGCATGCACAAGGCGCTCGGCATCGAGCGCGGCATCATCGTGCAGACCACGACCTACGGCGCCGACCACGCGGTGGTGCTCGACGGCCTTGCCGCCATGGGCAAGGGCTATCGCGGTTGCGCCAACGCGCTGGTATTTGCCGAAAAGGATGACGCTTACCTCGCCAAGCTGCACGATGCCGGCGTGCGCGGCGCGCGCTTCAGTTTCCGCCAGGAGCTTGGCGCGGTGCTTTCGGACAAGGACTTTGCACGCGCCATCGCGCGGATCCGCGAACTCGGCTGGTACGCAAAAATCCAGCCGGAAAAGGACGGCATCGTCTCCAGTGTCGACAAATACGCCTCGCTCGACGTGCCCGTGCTGATCGACCACATGGCGCGCCCCGATCCCTTGCGCGGCAAGGACGATCCGAACCTGCGCAAGATGCTGGAGCTGCTGTCGAAGGGCAATTTCTGGGTGATGCTGTCGCTGGGCGAGAAGACGTCGAAGGCGGGTCCGCCCTGGGACGACGTCATCCCGATCGCACGCGCCTATATCGAGGCCGCGCCCGACCGCTGCGTCTGGGCCAGCGACTGGCCGCATCCGGTCTCGGTGGTGCAGCCGCCGAACGACGCCGACCTGCTCGAGCTGATGTACCGCTACGCGCCGGATCAAGCGACGCTGGAGAAAATCCTCGTTCGCAATCCGGCGAAGCTGTTCGGGTTTGCAGAGTAGGATGGGTAGAGCGAAGCAAAACCCATCACTTCTTTCCCGATGCGGATGCATGATGAGTTTCGCTTCGCTCTACCCATCCTACCGGTTGGACCGCCCGCATGCGCGGGATGACAACACGCTCCGCGGGCGGCTTCCCCTCACCCCGACCCTCCAAGAGCCAGGCTTTCGCTCGTCTCTTCCCCCAACGAAGACGGGGTGAGGGGGCTCGCCGCCGCTGCGGAATTACCTTGCCGCGATGTTCACCGCCTCGCTCGGCAGGCTCGACAGCAAGGCATGAAGCGTCTCCATGGTCGAATGATCGAAGACGCCGTCGATCTTGGCGGGACGGAAGTGACGCTGGAATGCGGAGACCACCTCCATGGTCGCGCCGTCATACTTGCCGGTGACGGGAATGCCGTAACCGTACTTGGCGAACGCCGTCTGCATGTTCATGACGTCGTCGCTGATCGAGCCGAGCTGCAGCAGCTCGCCGCGCACGATCGGCGCTGGCTGCACCCAGTGGCCGACGCCGGAATTGGCCAGCGAATGCCACGGGAACTTCTCGCCGGGGTCCTTCTTGCGCGAAGGCGCGACGTCGGAATGGCCGAGCACGCGATGGGCGGGAATGTTGCGGCGGAGCATGATGCCGCGGCACAGCGCGATGACGGCCGCGATCTGGCGCAACGGATAGTCCGGATAGCCCCAGTCATGGCCGCGGTTGACGATCTCGATGCCGATCGAGCAGGAATTGATGTCGTCCTCGCCGGCCCAGGTCGAGACGCCGGCATGCCAGGCGCGCTTGGCTTCGGGCACGCATTGCACGATACGGCCGTCTTCCAGCACGATGTAATGCGCGGACACGTCGGTGCCGGGCGTGCAGAGCTGGGCGATGGCGCCCTCGACGTCGGGCATGCCGGTGTAGTGCAACAGGATCATGTCGGGCGCGCGGCCCTTGTTCCGCTCGCCATAGTTGGGCGAGGGAATGACGTCGGACGCGATCGAGGAATCCGGGGTAAAGGCCTTCATGTCCGCGGTGCCCTTGGGAACGGGGAGGGCGCGTTGACGCTTCGAATCAATACCAGCAGACGCGAACGAACCAGAAGGCATGACAAAACCCAAACCGGGCAAGACGACGGCAGACAAGAGTGGACGTTTACTATTCCTTTACGATCTGGTCGTGGCAATCCGGGAAGTCACGCAGCCTATCGCATTTTGGCGGAGTGTGTGCAGGAAGCATCAGTGCGCGTCGCGCGGCAAGACGAGCGCGCAAGAGCCGCGCCCAACCGTCAACGCTTTCTTAAGGCTAAGTGCCGTTACTAAGTGGTGAAGAGCCGCGCCCCCTGTGGGAGCGGCCAAGGCCATTTTCGCGTTCGAAATCCCATGGCAGCCCGGCAAATTCCGTCTCTAGAACAGGGTTTGCGGCCCCCAGGGACCGGCGGTCCTGGCCTGCGACGGCATTTCGACCGGACCAGCCCGGTTAGCTGTGGGGATTTGAGACGCAGGGGTTTTGAGCGCGATGGGCCTGTCAGCGTCAGGGTTCCCTCATTCCGTCCGGCGCGCCGCGGTCGGGGCCCTGGCATGAGCGCTTCCATCCAGCGCCATGTCTCCGTGCTCGGCCGCGAGGCGATCGAATGGCTCGCGCCGCGCGCGGGCGGCATCTATGTCGATGCGACCTTCGGGGCCGGCGGCTACAGCCGGTCGATCCTCGAGATTGCCAGGACGAGGGTGATCGGCATCGACCGCGACCGCACGGCCATTGCCGGTGGCTTCGATCTTGTCGACCGGTCGGAAGGCCGGCTGGTCCTGGTACAGGACCGCTTCTCCAATCTCGCCGATGTCTGCGCCGCGCAGGGCGCGGCTGCCGTCGACGGCGTCGTCATGGATGTCGGCGTCTCCTCGATGCAGCTCGACCAGGCCGAGCGCGGCTTTTCGTTCCGCTTCGACGGGCCGCTCGACATGCGGATGGGGCAGGACGGGCCGACCGCGGCGGACGTGGTCGCGAAAGCGTCCGAAACGGATCTCGCCAACATCATCTACATCTATGGCGAGGAGCGGAATTCCCGACGCATCGCCCGCGCCATCGCAGCCGCCCGCAAGGACGCACCGATCAAGACCACGCGGGCGCTGGCCGAACTCGTCGCCAAAGTGGTGCGCGCCAAGCCGAACGAGATCCATCCGGCGACCCGGACGTTCCAGGCGCTGCGCATCTTCGTCAACGAAGAGCTCGATGAGCTGCACGAGGCGCTCGCCGCCGCCGAGCGCGTGCTGAAGCCGGGCGGACGGCTCGTCGTCGTTTCCTTCCATTCGCTGGAAGACCGCATCGTCAAGAATTTCCTGGCCGATCGTGGTAAGGTTTCCGCCGGCTCGCGGCATCTGCCTGAAGTGGCAAAGGCCGCGACCAGCTTCGAGATTCTGACCAAGCGTCCGGTCACGCCCGGCGAAGCCGAGATCGCGGCCAATCCGCGCGCACGCTCGGCGAAGCTGCGCGCGGCCGAGCGCACGGCGGCTCCCGCCCATGGCGAAGACAGCTTGCCGGACTGGCCGCGGCTCGCCGACGTCCTGAGGGGAGGCTGATCGTGCGGATCATCCACTTCCTCGTCGTCGGCATGCTGGTGTTCGCGGCGGCCTATGTCTATCGCATCAAGATGGAGTCGACTTCCCGCGTCGAGCGCGTGCAGCGGCTCAATGCCGAGATCCGCGAGCAACGCGACGCGATCGCGATATTGCGCGCCGAATGGGCCAAGCTCGACGCGCCGCTGCGGCTGCAGGGCCTGACCGAGCGCCATCTCGCGCTGAAGCCGGTCACCGCCCAGCAATACGACCAGTTGAAGAACCTGCCGGAACGCCCGCCGAATTTCGCCCGCGACCCCGATCCGATCGGCTCGATGCTCAACACCATCGAAGCGGCGAGTGACGCCGCGGTCGTCACCGGCTCGGTGCCTTCAGGCGGAGCGCGGCGATGAGCGAGCACGTAAGGCCCATCGAACCCTGGCGGCAGCGGCTGATCCGCAGCCTGCTCTACGGGCGCAATGTCGACCGCAACGTCAAGGCGCGCGCCCGCGTCGGCTTCGCCATCGTGGCCTTTGCCGCTATCTATGCCGTGATCGGCGGGCGGCTCGTCATGTTCGCGATCGGCGCCGACAGCCACAGCGCGCGCCGTGCCGCCTCGCAGGATGCGATTGCCACCGCGCGACCCGACATCGTCGACCGCAATGGCGAGATCCTCGCCACCGACATCAAGACGCCCAGCCTGTTTGCCGAGCCGCGCCGCATCATCGACAAGGACGAGGCGATCGAGCTCCTGACCGGCGTGCTGCCCGACCTCGACACCATCGAGGTGCGCGACCGCCTGTCCACGCGCAAGGGCTTCGTCTGGCTGAAGCGCGAAATCTCGCCCAAGCAGCAGCAGGCCATCCACAAGCTCGGCATTCCCGGCATCGGCTTCCTGCGCGAGAACAAGCGCGTCTATCCGACCGGCGCCGAGGTCGCTCACCTGATTGGCCTGGTCAACATCGACAACCAAGGCATTGCCGGCATGGAGAAGTGGCTGGACAGCAACGGTCTGGCCGATCTGCATCGCGCGGGCTTTGCCACCGACCGGCTGCAGAAGCCGGTGGAACTGTCGATCGACCTGCGCGTCGAGCACGCGCTGCGCGACGAGCTATTGAAGGCCAAGGACAAGTACAGGGCCAGGGCCGCCTCCGGCCTCGTCTCCAACGTCAGGACCGGAGAGATCGTCGCCCTGGTGTCGCTGCCGGATTTCGATCCCAACAACCCCAAGGAAGCGCACGACCCCGAGCGCATCAACCGCCTCACCACGGGCGTGTTCGAGATGGGCTCGACCTTCAAGACGCTGACGCTGGCGATGGCGCTGGATTCCGGCAGGGCCAACCTCAACACGCTCTTCGACGCGCGCGGCGCGCTGCACTACGGCAAGTTCGCCATTCACGACACCCATCCGCTCGGCCGCTCCATCACGCTGTCGGAAGTGTTCACCTTCTCGTCGAACGTCGGTGCTGCGCGCGTGGCGCTCAGCCAGGGCGTCGAGGCACACAAGACTTTCCTGAGGAAGGTCGGCCAGCTCGAGCGGCTGCGCACGGAATTGCCGGAGAGCGCCTCGCCGATCGTTCCCAAGCGCTGGAGCGAGCTCAACACCATCACGATCGCCTTCGGTCACGGTATCGCTGTGGCGCCGCTGCAGGCGGTGATGGGCATCAACGCCATGGTCAATGGCGGGCTCTTGATCCCACCGACCTTCCTGAAGCGCTCCGAGGAAGATGCGAAGGCGATGGCGAGGCGGGTCATCAAGCCCGAGACCTCGGAAAAGATGCGCTACCTGATGCGCCTCAACGCCGAGATCGGCACCGCCAAGAAGGCCGACGTCAAGGGCTACTACATCGGCGGCAAGACCGGCACCTCCGAAAAGGTGGTGAACGGCCGCTATTCCAAGAAGCAGGTGCTCAACTCCTTCACGGCGGTCCTGCCGGCCGACAATCCGCAATACCAGCTCCTGATCATGCTGGACGAGCCCAAGCCGCTGCCGGAAACCCACGGGTTCATCACCTCGGGCTGGAATGCGGTCCCGACCGGCGGCAACGTCATTGCCCGTATTGCGCCCCTCCTGGGGGTCGAACCCCGCTTCGACCTGCCGCCGTCCGACCGCCTCATTCTTGCAGCATCGAGGACAAATCAGTAATCCACTGGTCGGGCTCGCGGATATTGAGTCTCCGCGGCAGGCCGGACTGGAACAGCATGCGACTTCGCGACCTCTTTGGCACCGATGCCACGATCGATCCGCTAACGCAGGGGGTCGAGGTGAGGGGGCTCGCCGTCGACAGCCGCGTGGTCAGGCCGGGCGACCTGTTCTTCGCGCTGGCAGGTAGCAAAACCGACGGTTCGCGCTTCATCGATGCGGCTATTGCGGCGGGCGCCGTTGCGGTCGCGAGCGACCACCGGCCCGAGGGTGCGCGCGTTCCCTTTGTCGTGACATCGAATGCGCGCCGCGCGCTGGCGCTGGCGGCGGCGAAATTCTTTCCGAGGCAGCCGCAGACCATCGCGGCCGTCACCGGCACCAGCGGCAAGACTTCCGTCGCGGCGTTCACCCGCCAGATCTGGCAAAACCTCGGCCATGAATCCGCGAGCATCGGCACCATCGGTCTGGTCTCGCCGAAGCGCACCGTCTACGGCTCGCTGACCACGCCCGACCCGATCGCGCTGCACCGTCAGCTCGACGAGATCGCGCGGGACGGCGTCACGCATCTGGCATTCGAGGCGTCCTCGCACGGCCTCGATCAGTTCCGCCTCGACGGCGTGCGCGTCGCCGCCGGCGGCTTCACCAACCTGTCGCGCGACCACATGGATTATCACCCCGACGTCGCGCACTACCTCAACGCAAAACTGCGGCTGTTCCGCGATCTCGTGATCGACGGCGGCGCGGCGGTGATCTCCGCCGATCACGATTGCTCGCACGAGGTGATCGAGGCCGCGCGTGCGCGAAAGCTGCGCATCATCAGGGTAGGCCGCAAGGCGGACGGTCTGGAGGGCATCCGTCTGCTCGATGCCGCCATCGAAGGCTTTGCACAAAGGCTCGTCATCGGGCATCGCGGCCGCAAGCACGCAATCAGGCTGCCGCTGGTCGGCGAATTCCAGATCGAGAACGCGCTGGTCGCGGCCGGTCTCGCCATCGGCACCGGTAGCGAAGTGGAAAAGGTCTTTGCCGCCATCGAGAAGCTCGAAGGCGCCAAGGGCCGGCTGGAACGCGTCGGCGAGCGCAACGGCGCGCCTGTTTTCGTCGACTACGCGCACAAGCCGGACGCGTTGGCAAAGGCGCTGCAGGCGCTGCGGCCTTACGCGAAACGCAAACTCGTCGTCGTGTTTGGCGCCGGCGGCGACCGCGACGCCGGCAAGCGTCCGATCATGGGTGCGATCGCGGCGGAGAACGCCGACAGCGTGATCATCACCGACGACAATCCGCGCAGCGAAAATCCCGCCGCGATCCGTGCCGCCATCCTTGCCGCTGCAAAGGGCGCCAAGGAAATCGGCGATCGCAACGAGGCGATCCGCGCCGGCGTCGCGGCGCTCGAGCCGGGCGATGCGCTCTTGATCGCCGGCAAGGGCCATGAGACCGGCCAGATCGTCGGCGACAAGACGCTTCCCTTCAGCGATCACGACGCGGTCGCGGCCGCACTTTCATCGAGGGTGGCATGAGCGCAAAGCCGCTGTGGACCGTCGCCGAAGTCGCCCGGGCGCTGGGCTTGTCGGAAAAGTTTCCCGATACGGCAATCGATTTCGTCACGCAGGACAGCCGCCTGGTGAAGCCGGGCAGTCTCTTCATCGCGCTCAGCGGCACGCCGAGCGGCGGATTCATTTCGAGCTTCGCCAGCGCGCGCGATGGCTGGGAGTTTGCTGCGAACGCGCAAAGCTCCGGCGCGGTGGCGATGATCGTGCCGCACCGGATCGAGGGCGTCACCGTCCCGCAACTCATCGTCAAGGACACGCTGATCGACGGCCTCTGGGCGCTCGGCCGCGCCGCCCGCGCCCGCTACAAGGGACCGGTGATCGGGCTGACCGGCAGCGCGGGAAAAACCAGCACAAAGGAATTCATCGCCGCCTATCCGAACGCGTTCGCCAGCCCCTCCAGCTTCAACAATTTCTGGGGCGTGCCGCTGACGCTGTGCAACGGAAATCCCGACGCCAGCGTCTGGGTCGTCGAGATGGGCATGAACCAGGTCGGCGAAATCTCGCGCCTGTCCGGACTGGCGCGGCCGACGGTGGCGCTCGTCGTCAACGTGCAGCCGGTGCATCTGGAAAAGCTCGGCAGCCTTGAGGCGATCCGCCGCGAGAAGGTGTCCATCGCGCAGGGCCTGCCTGGTGATGGCGTGCTGGTGCTGCCGCCCGACGTCGACGCGCCGGAATGGAAGGGCAAGACCATCCGTTTCGGTGCCAATACGGAAGTGCGCGAGACAAAGCATGCCGCGCGCGGCGAAAGCTGGGACGTCACCGCTGATGTCGGCGGCAAGCAAGTTTCCTTCGCACTGACGCCCGGCGCGCCGCATCGCCTGCACAATGCGCTCGCGGCCCTTGCCTCGGTCTACGCCGCCGGCCTCGACGCGGTGGCGCTCGCGCCGGAGCTCAACGATGTCGGCATCATGACCGGCCGCGGCGTCGAGCAGACGGTGGCGGGCGCCACCCTGATCGACGACAGTTTCAACGGCAACCCGGCGAGCATGGTCGCAGCCCTCGACAGCCTGAAGGCGCGCCCGGTCGCAAAGGGCCGCCGCATCGCCATCCTCGGCGACATGCTGGAACTCGGCGACGAGGCGCCGTCCTATCACACGGGCCTGGCCAAGCATCTCGACGGCATCGACGGCGTCTATTGCGTCGGTCCCCTGATGCATCATCTTTATGCCCTGCTGCCCAGGGACAAGGGGCTGGGCTGGCATGAAGACCCGGCCACGCTGGAGCCGCAGCAGGTGGCGAGCCTGCTGCGCGGCGGCGACGTCGTGGTGGTCAAGGGCAGCAAGAAGATGTTCTGGGTGAACAAGTTCGTCCCCAGGCTGGTCGCTGCACTGCAGTCAAAGGCGTGAACTGCATATGGCAGGCTTTCAGATGAGACTTGCAAACTTTCAACCCGCCATGACTCGCGCTTGTCGCAAGGCCGTGGTTAAAGGGCGTCTCGCCGTTCCGGCACGGCCGCGCCGGCGGCATGGGGCATATTGAATGCTGTATTGGCTGATCGAACTTTCGAACACGGTTCCGTTGCTCGGCTTCCTCAAGGGCCTGCTGAACGTGTTCCGCTACATCACCTTCCGCACCGGAGGGGCGATGGTGACCGGCGCGCTGTTCGTGTTCCTGTTCGGACCCTGGATCATCGATCATCTGCGCCTGCGCCAGGGCAAGGGCCAGCCGATCCGCACCGACGGCCCGCAATCCCATCTCATCGCCAAGAAGGGCACGCCCACCATGGGCGGGCTGATGATCCTTTCCGGCCTCGTCGTCTCGACGCTGCTCTGGGCCAACCCGGTCAATCCCTATGTCTGGATCGTACTCGCGGTGACGCTCGGCTTCGGCTTCGTCGGCTTCTATGACGATTACCTCAAGGTAACCAAGCAGTCGCACTCCGGCTTTGCCGGCAAGCTGCGGCTTTTGATCGAGGGCATCATCGCGCTGGCCGCGTGCTATCTGCTGGTGCGGCTCGGCCGCGATGCGTCGTCGACGACTCTGCAGATTCCGTTCTTCAAGGAGCTCTTCATCAATTTCGGCTGGTTCTTCGTGATCTTCGGCGCCTTCGTCATCGTCGGCGCCGGCAACGCGGTGAACCTGACCGACGGCCTCGACGGCCTTGCTATCGTGCCGGTGATGATAGCCGCCGCCAGCTTCGGCATGATCGCGTACCTGACCGGCAATGCGGTGTTCTCCGATTACCTGCAGATCAACTACGTCGCCGGCACCGGCGAACTTGCCGTGCTGTGCGGCGCAGTGCTCGGCGCCGGCCTCGGCTTCCTCTGGTTCAACGCGCCGCCGGCCTCGATCTTCATGGGCGACACCGGATCGCTCGCGCTCGGCGGCATGCTCGGTGCGACGGCCGTGGCGGTGAAGCACGAGATCGTGCTCGCCGTGATCGGCGGATTGTTCGTGCTCGAAGCGGTCTCGGTCATCGTGCAGGTGGTGTCGTTCAAGATGACGGGCAAGCGCGTGTTCCGCATGGCACCGTTGCATCATCATTTCGAGCAGAAGGGCTGGACCGAGCCGCAGATCGTGATCCGCTTCTGGATCATCTCGGTGATGCTGGCGCTCGTCGGCCTCTCCACGCTGAAGCTGCGTTGATGGCGTTGCGGACCTTCCACCGTCATTCCGGGGCGATGCGCCAGCATCGAACCCGGAATCTCGAGATTCCGGGTTCGCCCTTCGCGCGCCCCGGAATGACGATGGGGTAGTCATGATCCCCGTCACCTCCTTTGCGGGCAGGACGGTCGCCGTCTTCGGCCTCGGCGGCTCGGGGCTGGCGAGCTGTCACGCACTGAAAGCGGGCGGCGCCGACGTCATCGCCGCCGACGACAATGCCGACAATGTTGCCAAGGCCGCGCAGGCCGGTTTCATCACTGCGGACCTGCGCAGCGTGTCCTGGCAGAACTTCGCCGCCCTGGTCCTCACCCCCGGTGCGCCGCTGACGCATCCGGCGCCGCACTGGAGCGTCCTGATGGCGCGGCAGGCCGGCGTGGAAGTGGTCGGCGACATCGAGCTGTTCTGCCGGGAGCGGCGACGCCACGCGCCCGATGCGCCGTTTGTCGCCATCACCGGCACCAACGGCAAGTCGACGACGACGGCGCTGATCGCGCATCTGACCAAATTCGCCGGCTACGACACCCAGATGGGCGGCAATATCGGCACCGCGATCCTGTCGCTGGAGCCGCCGCGCATGGGCCGCGTGCACGTCATTGAGATGTCGTCCTACCAGATCGACCTCGCGCCCTCGCTCGATCCTTCCGTCGGCATCCTGCTCAATGTCAGCGAGGACCATATCGACCGCCACGGCACGCTGGAGCGTTACGCCGCGGTGAAGGAGCGCCTCGTCGCTGGCGTGCAGCGGGATGGCACCTCCATCGTCGGTGTCGATGATGGCTGGTGCCGCAACATCGCCGACCGCCTCGACCGCGCGGGCAAGAACATCGTGCGCATTTCCGTGAGGAATCCGCTGGCCAGCGGCATCTATGTCGAGCGTGAGACCATCGTGCGCGCCGACGGCGGCGCCCGCACGGAGATCGCGCGGTTAGGCGGCATCGGCTCGCTGCGCGGCCTGCACAACGCGCAGAATGCGGCGTGCGCTGCTGCCTGCGCGCTGGCGATGGGCATCAGCGCCGAAACACTGCAAAACGGCCTGCGCAGCTTTCCCGGGCTTGCGCACCGCATGGAGCAGGTCGGTCGCCGCGGCAGCGTGCTGTTCGTCAACGACTCCAAGGGCACCAATGCCGATGCCGCCGCGCATGCGTTGTCGTCTTTCGGCGAAATCTTCTGGATCGCCGGGGGGAAACCGAAGGCCGGCGGCATCACGGGGCTCGCGGAATATTTTCCGCGCATCAAGAAGGCCTATCTGATCGGCGAGGCGGCGGCCGAATTCGCCACCACCCTCGGCGATCGCGTGCCGCACGAGATCTCGCAGACGCTGGACGTTGCGGTCGCCAACGCCGCGCGCGACGCCGAAGCCTCCGGCCTTGCCGATCCCGTCGTGTTGCTGTCGCCCGCCTGCGCCTCGTTCGACCAGTACCGCAACTTCGAAATCCGCGGCGCCGCCTTCCGCGAACTCGTCACCGCGCTCCCCGGCGTCAAGCCGGTGGTGTAAGCCCCAGCTTGTCATCGCCCGCGAAGGCGGGCGATCCAGTATTCAAGAGACGTCTGAGTTCGAACCGAGAAGCCTCGGCGTACTGGATACCCCGCATGCGCGGGGTATGACAGCTGACTTTGTGGCGACCTTACGCTTCCCTCGAAAGTTACCGACTCCATTAACCCCCCGGTAACCAACCTCCGCCACCAATGGGACGGACCTCTGCCCATTGGGGACGCCATGATCTCCCGCGAAGTACGCACGCCGCTTTCCGAATGGTGGTGGACCGTCGACAAGCTGCTGCTGGTCGCGATCTTCGCGCTGATGCTGACCGGCGTGATCCTGTCGCTGGCGGCGAGCCCGCCGGTGGCGACCCGCATCGGGCTCGATCCCTTCCACTTCTTCGGCCGCCACGTGCTGTTCCTGGCTCCGGCCTTCATCGTGCTGGTCGGCGTCTCTTTCCTGTCGCCCAAGCAGATCCGCCGCACCGCGCTGATCGTGTTCGCGGTGAGCATCGCGCTGATCGTGGCGACGCTGCTGTTCGGGCCCGAGGTGAAGGGCTCCAGGCGCTGGATCACCATCATCGGTGTCAACATCCAGGCCTCCGAATCCGCAAAGCCTGCCTTCGTCGTCGTTGCGGCCTGGCTGTTTGCGGAGTCGACCAAGCGGCCGGAGATGCCGGCGACCTCGATGGCGCTGGGCATGCTGCTGTTGCTGGTCGCGCTCCTGGTGATGGAGCCGGACTTCGGCCAGACGATGCTGATCCTGATGGTGTGGGGCGCGCTGTTCTTCATCGCGGGCATGCGGATGATCTGGGTGCTGGGGCTCGCGGGTGCCGCGGGCGCCGGGCTGTTCGGCGCCTACCTGTTCGTGCCGCATGTCGCCGGCCGCATCAAACGCTTCATGAACCCCGCCTCGGGCGACACGTTCCAGGTCGATACCGCGATGGAAGCCTTCTTCAACGGCGGCTGGTTCGGCCTCGGGCCGGGCGAGGGCATCGCCAAGCGCAGCCTGCCAGACAGCCATACGGATTTCGTGTTCGCGGTGGCCGCCGAAGAATTCGGCATCATCCTCTGCCTGATGCTGCTCGCGCTCTATGCCTTCATCGTGATCCGCGCGCTTTCCCGCGCCTATGCCAGCGAGGACATGTTCGCGCGCTTTGCGGCGTCGGGCCTGGCCATCCTGTTCGGCGTGCAGGGCGCCATCAACATGGCCGTGAACCTGCAGCTGATCCCCGCCAAGGGCATGACGCTGCCCTTCATCTCCTATGGCGGCTCTTCCATCATCTCGCTCGCCTATGGCGTCGGCATGATGCTGGCGCTGACGCGACTGCGCCCGCGCACCGAGGTGGAGAGTAGCAACGACGCCGGGGCGCGCAGCTACGCGTGAGCCGCGTCTCACAATGATCGTCATGCCCGGGCTTGTCCCGGGCATCCACGTCTTTGTCACCAGTTGCAAGAAGAACGTGGATGGCCGGGACAAGCCCGGCCATGACGGAGGATGTTTGGGGCCATCGGCGCAGGTGACGAGCGTAGCGCCGTCCGCTATCAAGGCCCCATGACCACCCCACCTCTCATCCTCCTCGCCGCGGGAGGCACCGGCGGCCATCTGTTTCCTGCGGAAGCGCTGGGCGTCGAACTGATCAGGCGCGGCTATCGCGTGCGGCTCGCCACCGACTCCCGCGCGCTGCGCTACAGTGGCCTCTTCACCAAGGACATGACCGACGTGGTGCCGAGCGAGACCGTGCGCGGCCGCGATCCCGTGTCGCTGGCGCGCACCGCGATCATGCTCGGCTATGGCATGGTGGTCGCGCTCAAGCTGGTGCAGCGGCTCAAGCCCGCCGCGGTGGTGGGCTTCGGCGGCTATCCGACGCTGCCGCCATTGCTGGCAGCAAAACTGCTCGGCGTGCCCGGCATTATTCACGAGGCCAACGCCGTGCTGGGCCGCGCCAACCGTTTCCTCTCGGGCCGCGTCAGCGCGATCGCGACCTCGCTGCCCGGCGTGCTCGACCGCGATCCCGCGCTTGCAGGCAAGACCACCACCGTCGGCACCCCGATGCGCCCGGCGATCCTCGCCGCCGCCGCGATGCCGTATGAATCGCCGCAAGCAAACGGACCGCTGCGCCTGCTCGTCGTCGGCGGCAGCCAGGGCGCGCGGGTAATGAGCGATATTGTTCCTCCCGCCATCGAGCGGCTGGAGCCGGCGCTGTGGAGCCGCATCGTGCTCACCCAGCAGGTGCGCGAGGAAGACATGGCGCGGGTGCGCGCGGTCTACGACAAGCTCAAGATCAATGCCGAGCTGGCGCCGTTCTTCTCCGACCTGCCGGCGCGGCTGGCGCAAAACCATCTCGTGGTCGCGCGCTCCGGGGCCGGCACGGTGGCGGAGCTCGCCGCGATCGGACGGCCCTCGATCCTGGTGCCGTTGCCCGGGGCGATCGACCAGGACCAGTTCGCCAATGCCGGCGTGCTGTCCCAAGCCGACGGCGCCGTGCGCATCGTGCAGAGCGAGTTCACGCCGGACCGGCTGGCCTCGGAAATCTCCGCTTTTGCGGCCGAGCCTGAGCGGCTGACCGCCATGGCTCTCAAGGCGCGCAGCGTCGGCCGGCTCGATGCTGCCGAGCGGCTGGCCGATCTGGTGGCGAAAGTCGCCGGAATCTAGGCCAAGAGCCTGAATTTTCGTTGTTTTGGCGTCATGGCCGGGCTTGTCCCGGCCATCCACGTCTTGCATGAAGTGAGGGAGATTCGTGGATGCCCGGGACTAGCCCGGGCATGACGGAGACTACGGGACGCACCATGAGACTGCCACGCGATATCGGACCCATCCATTTCATCGGGATCGGCGGCATCGGCATGAGCGGCATCGCCGAAGTCCTCGGCAATCTCGGCTACACCGTGCAGGGCTCCGACGCCGCCGACGGCTACAACCTCGACCGGCTGCGCAAGAACGGCGTTACCGTCTTCGTCGGCCACAAGGCCGAAAATATCGGCAGCGCCGCCGTCGTCGTGGTCTCCACCGCGATCAAGCGCGACAATCCGGAGCTGGTGGCGGCGCGCGCACAGCGCATTCCGGTGGTGCGCCGCGCCGAGATGCTGGCTGAACTGATGCGGCTGAAGAGCTGCGTCGCCATTGCCGGCACCCATGGCAAGACCACCACCACGACAATGGTCGCGACCCTGCTCGATGCCGGCGGGCTCGATCCCACCGTCATCAACGGCGGCATCATCAATGCCTATGGCACCAATGCGCGGCTGGGCGCCGGCGACTGGATGGTGGTGGAGGCCGACGAGAGCGACGGCACCTTCCTCAAGCTGCCGTCCGATGTCGTGATCGTCACCAATATCGATCCCGAGCACCTCGACCACTTCAAGACGTTCGAGGCGATCCAGGAGGCGTTCCGCCAGTTCGTCGCGAACGTGCCGTTCTATGGCTTTGCCGTGATGTGCACCGATCATCCCGTGGTGCGGAGCATGGTTGGCCATGTCGAGGATCGCCGCATCATCACCTACGGGCAGAACCCGCAGGCCGATGTGCAACTCGCCGATCTCACGCCGGTGGGCGGCGGCTCGAAATTTCGGGTCGTGTTCCGCAACCGCAAGAGCGGCGGCACGCATGAAATACCCGATCTCGCGCTGCCGATGCCGGGATGGCACAATGCCACCAACGCCACGGCGGCAATCGCGGTGGCGCATGAGCTCGGCGTTTCCGACGACGCGATCCGCAAGGCACTCGCCGGCTTCGGCGGCGTGAAGCGGCGCTTCACCAGGACCGGCGAGGCGAACGGCGTCACCGTCATCGACGATTACGGCCATCACCCCGTCGAGATCGCAGCGGTGCTGAAGGCGGCACGGGAGTCCACCAATGGCAGGATCATCGCCGTGGTGCAGCCGCATCGCTATACGCGGCTGCAGTCGCTATTCGCCGAATTCTCCAACTGCTTCAATGACGCCGATGCGGTCGTTGTAGCGGAGGTTTATCCGGCCGGCGAGACGCCGATCCCGGGCATCGATCGCGATCATCTCGTTGCCAGCCTGCGCGCCCACGGCCATCGCGAGGCGATCGCACTGCCGAATGCCGGTGAGCTCGCCAAGATCGTGCATGGTCTCGCCAAATCGGGTGACCTCGTCATCTGCCTCGGTGCCGGCAACATCACGCAATGGGCCTACGCGCTGCCCGGTGAATTGAAGGCGTTGGGGTGATGGACGCGACCCTTTTTCCTTCGTCATGGCCGGGCTTGTCCCGGCCATCCACGTCTTTACTTCGTGATCTCGTCATAGAGATCGTTCCAATCCGGATTCATGGCTACGATCTTTTGGAAGTTCCACGCTCGCGGCCAGTGCTTAATATTGTGCTCGCGTTGAATAGCGTCCCGGATGTCATCGAACTGTTCGAAATAGACCAACCGCTTCAAGAGGTCGTAGGTGACGCCGACATACAGGATGTCGTTCGGGCGATTGGTCAGAATGTAGACGTAGCCACCTGCCATGCGGCTAGTCTGCAAGACGTGGATGGCCGGGACAAGCCCGGCCATGACGAGTTGAGAGGGCTCGCTTGACCTTCCCCGACATTACGTCCGACCTCAAAGCCGCGATGCCGCAATTGCGCGGGCGGCTGCTGGCCAACCAGTCATTGGCGGAGCTGACCTGGTTTCGCGTCGGCGGGCCGGCGCAGGTGCTGTTCACGCCGGCGGATGAGGACGATCTCGCCTATTTCTTGAAGCATCTTCCGAAGGAGCTGCCGGTCTATGTCGTCGGCGTCGGTTCCAATTTGATCGTGCGCGATGGCGGCATCTCCGGCGTGGTGATCCGGCTTGCGCCGCGAGCTTTCGGCGAGACCAGCGCGCAGGGCGACACCGTCACCGCCGGCGCGGCGGCGCTCGACAAGCGCGTGGCGGAGACGGCGGCATCGGCCAATATCGGCGGCATGGAGTTCTTCTTCGGCATTCCCGGCACCGTCGGCGGCGCGCTGCGGATGAATGCGGGGGCCAATGGCCGCGAGACGAAGGACGTGTTGACCGAGGCTGTTGGCATCGGCCGCGACGGCACGAGGCATGTCTTCTCCAATGCCGACATGAAATTCGTCTATCGCAGCAGTGGCGTCGATCCCCAGATCATCTTCACCTCGGCAAGATTCCGTGGAACGATCAGTTCGCCCGAAGTGATCCGCGCGCGGATGAACGAGGTTCAGACTCACCGCGAAACGGCTCAACCGATTCGTGAAAAGACCGGCGGGTCCACCTTCCAGAACCCGCCCGGCAACAGCGCCTGGAAGCTGATCGATGCCGCCGGATGCCGGGGCTTGCGCGTCGGCGGCGCGCAGGTGTCGGAAATGCACTGCAACTTCCTGATCAACACCGGCAATGCCACCGGCCATGACATTGAAACGCTGGGCGAAACCGTACGCGAGCGGGTCAAGGCGAATTCCGGTATAGAGCTGCATTGGGAAATCAAGCGGATCGGGATTCCCGCGTAGTTGTCATTCCGGGGTGCGTAGCGTGAACCCGGATTCTGGAAGTTGGTTGAGGAATGGATTCCGGGTCTGGCGCTTCACGCCATCCCGGAATGACGAAAGTGAAAATTGATGCGCAACACCATTCTCTTCGGCGGCACCAACAAGGAGCGACTGGTCTCGGTCGCCTCCGCTCAGGCGCTGTGCGAGGCGCTGCCGGAGGCCGACCTCTGGTTCTGGCACGTCGCCGATACCGTGCACGAGGTGACGACGGCCGAGCTGCTCGGCCACAAGCGTCCGTTCGAGGACGAGTTTCAGCCCGAAAGCCGCGGCGTGCCGCTGGCGCAGGCGCTCGACCGCGCCAGCGCGGAAAGCCGAGTGCTGGTGCTCGGCCTGCACGGGGGCAGGGCGGAGAACGGCGAACTGCAGGTGATGTGCGAGATGCGCGGTGTTCCCTTCACCGGTTCGGGTTCGGCATCTTCGCATCTGGCCTTCGACAAGACCGCGGCCAAACGTTTTGCCGCCATCGGCGGCGTGACATCGCCGTCCGGCATCGACCTCGGCAATCTCGAGGAAGCCTTCGCCGAATACGGCAAGCTGATCGCCAAGCCCGTCAAGGACGGGTCGAGCTACGGCCTGATCTATGTCGTCGCCCGGCAGGACCTCGTCGCCGTTCGCAATGCAGCAAGGGCCGAGGAATACCTGATCGAGCCCTTCATCTCCGGCACCGAGGCGACCTGCGGCGTGCTGGAACAGTCCGACGGCAAGATGTTGTCGCTGCCGCCGGTCGAGATCGTCGCGGCGGAGGGGCGCTTCGACTACACGGCCAAATATCTGCTGAAGTCGACGCAGGAAATCTGCCCCGGCCGCTTCTCGCCTGAAGTCACCGCGCAATTGATGGACCTTGCGGTGAAGGCGCATCGCGCGCTGTCGTGCTCCGGATATTCACGGTCCGACTTCATCATCTCCGCGAAGGGGCCGGTCTATCTGGAGACCAACACGCTGCCGGGTCTCACCAAGGCCTCGCTCTATCCGAAGGCGCTGAAGGCGCAGGGCATCGACTTTACCGATTTCCTGCACGATCAGATCGCGCTGGCGGTCAAGCGCACGCAAAGGTAGCGGAATCCCGGTTTCCTACGGGCGCCTCGAAATCCCCCAAAACTCTACAAACCTGCGGCAAACCCCTCACAGCACGGGCCAAATCGCCGCCTGAGGGGACCTGCTTTACCCTTTGTTTACCAGGAAGAACGAAGGTTAACGCTGGCGGCGCAGGTGTGCGCTCGGCCGGCCATGGAGGCATGACCGAGACGCCATTTGTGCCAGCACCCGCAAAGGCTTGCGGGTCGTGATTGACGGGCTCGTGCAATGGATGGTGCAGGGCGCTCCAACCGATCCAGGCGATCGTCGGAGCCGAAGACTGACCTGAAGGCGGCCGCCATCGGCGCGGTCGTGCTGCTGCGCGAGTATTTTGGATTTGATCGTAAACGCCTGAAGGCCGCGCCCGACCGCCAGCCACCGAGCCGCGCGATCCTCTGGCTCGAGCGATACACGCCGCGCCGCGCCGTGCTGATGTTGACGCTCGCTACGCTGCTCGGCAGCGCCGTGCTCGGTGTCTTCAGGGGCGGCCATGTCGACGCCGTGCTGACGCAACTCGCCGACGGCCGCAACGCGCTCGCCAATTCCGCCGGCTTCCGCATTACCTCCGTGGTCATCAACGGCCGCAAGCAATTGAGCCAGGACGAGGTGCTCGGCATCGGCGGCGTCAACGGCCGCTCGTCGCTGCTGTTCCTCGACGCCGCCACCGTGCGCGACAAGCTCAAGGCCAATCCGTGGATCGCGGATGCCACCGTACAGAAGTTCTATCCCGGCGAGTTGCAGATCGATCTCGTCGAGCGCAAGGCGTTCGCCCTGTGGCAGCAGGATGGCCGCCTCGCCGTGATCGCCGAGGACGGTGCGGTGCTGGAACCCTACGTGGCGCGCCGCTTCGTTTCGCTGCCGCTGGTGGTGGGCAAGGGCGCCGAGACCCGCGCGCGGGATTTCCTGGCGCTGCTGGCGCGCTATCCGCAGGTTCATTCCGTCACCAGGGCCGCGGTCTTCGTCGGCGAGCGGCGCTGGAACCTGCGCCTGAAGGATGGCCTCGACATCCGCCTGCCCGAGAACGATGTCGGCAATGCGCTCGCCGCGCTCAGCAGGATGGACAAGGAAGACAAGCTGTTCTCCCGTGACATCGTCGCGGTCGACATGCGCTTGCCGGATCGCCTGGTCGTGCAATTGTCCGAAGACGCGGCGAAGGCACGCGAAGAGCTCTTCAAGGACAAGAAGAAGAAAAAGGCCGGTGACGCATGACCGGCCTCGATCGCACCCAGACCCCGAAGACGCGGCCGATGACCAGGCGCACCGCGCTGGTCGCTTCGCTCGACATCGGCACCAGCAAGATCGCCTGCATGATCGCGCGGCTCAAGCCGAGCCCGCCCAACGACGCGCTGCGCGGCCGCAGCCATGCAGTGGAACTGATCGGCTACAGCCAGATCCAGTCGCGCGGCATGAAGGCCGGCGCCGTGGTCGACCTCGCCGAATGCGAGCAGTCGGTGCGCCAGGCCGTGGCGCTGGCCGAGCGCATGGCCAAGGTGCGGGTCGAATCCGTTCTGCTCTCGGTTTCCGGCGGCCGGCTGCAGGGCCAGCTCGTCGAGGCCGCCGCCGACATCAAGGGCGGCTCGGTGACATCGGCGGACGTTACCCGCGTCACCTCCACCGGCATGCGCCACGCAACGGCCGAGGGCCGTACGGTACTGCACACCCTGCCGACGAGCTATTCCGTCGACGGCGTCAAGGGCATCCGCGATCCCAAGGGCATGGTCGCCCGCCAGTTCGGCGTCGAGATGAACGTCGTCACCGGCGACGCGGCTGTCGCCCGCAACCTGATGCTGGCGGTCGAGCGTTGCCATCTCAACGTCGAGGCCATGGCGGCGAGTCCTTATGTCGCAGGTCTGGCAGTGCTGACCGACGACGAGGCGGATCTGGGCGCTGCCGTGGTCGAAATGGGGGCAGGCTCCACCACGATTGCGACTTATTCGGCCGGCCGCTTCGTCCATGCATCCGGGTTTGCGCTCGGCGGGCAACACATCACGATGGATCTCGCCCGCGGACTCTCCGCCTGCATTGCGGATGCCGAGCGAATCAAGACGTTATATGGCACCGTGCTGACCGGCGGGTCCGACGCGCGAGAATTGATGTCAGTACCGACTGCGGGCGAGGAGACCGACGCGCCGCAGATCGTGTCCCGCGCCACGATCGCGAACATCGTCCGGCATCGCGCTGAGGAGATTTTTGAGATGGTGAGGGACCGCCTGGCGGATTCCCCCTTTGCAGCGGAGCCGAGGGCGAGGGTCGTCCTGAGCGGCGGCGCCTCGCAACTCACCGGCTCGGTCGAACTCGCCACCCGTATCCTCAATCGCCCGGTGCGGATCGGCCGCCCGCTCGGTTTCGGCCGGCTGCCCAACGAGGCCAAGAGCGCCTCCTTCGCGGTTCCCGCGGGGCTGCTGGTCTACCCGCAATACGCCCATCTCGAACATGTCGAACCGCGGCATACGCGGCAGCTCAGGACAGGGACTGACGGATACTTCGGAAAGGTCGGACGATGGCTTCGCGAGGGCTTCTGATGACCGATGTCACCATCATTCGACTTTCACCAAATCCCGCGGCCGCCGGCCGGGGCGAACCAACGCGCGCGTAGCTACGAGAGGCAACCATGGCACTCAACATCACCCCCCCTGACATCAGCGAGCTGAAACCGCGGATCACCGTCTTCGGCGTCGGCGGCGCGGGCGGAAATGCCGTCAACAACATGATCACTGCCGGGTTGCAGGGCGTCGACTTCGTCGTCGCCAACACCGACGCGCAGGCGCTGACGATGTCGAAGTCGCAGCGCATCATCCAGATGGGGACGCAGGTCACGCAGGGCCTCGGCGCCGGCTCGCAGCCGGATGTCGGTGCCGCCGCCGCGGAAGAGGTGATGGACGAGATCCGCGATCATC
This sequence comes from Bradyrhizobium sp., assembly GCF_016219575.1. Taxonomy (GTDB): domain Bacteria; phylum Pseudomonadota; class Alphaproteobacteria; order Rhizobiales; family Xanthobacteraceae; genus Bradyrhizobium. Next base: position 97,051 of record NZ_JACRMG010000029.1, read on the forward strand.
TCTCCGGCGCCAACATGGTGTTCGTCACCGCCGGCATGGGCGGCGGCACCGGCACCGGCGCCGCTCCCGTCATCGCCAAGTGCGCGCGCGAAATGGGCATCCTCACGGTGGGCGTGGTGACCAAGCCCTTCCACTTCGAGGGCCAGCGCCGCATGCGCACCGCGGAAGCCGGCATCGCCGAGCTGCACAAGGTGGTCGATACGCTCCTGATCATCCCGAACCAGAACCTGTTCCGGGTCGCCAACGAGAAGACCACCTTCGCCGACGCCTTCGCGATGGCCGACCAGGTGCTCTATTCGGGCGTCGCCTGCATCACTGACCTGATGGTCAAGGAAGGCCTGATCAATCTCGACTTCGCCGACGTCAGGGCGGTGATGAGGGAAATGGGCAAGGCGATGATGGGCACGGGCGAAGCCGCCGGCGACAAGCGCGCGCTGACCGCCGCGGAAGCCGCGATCGCCAACCCGCTGATCGACGACTCCTCCATGAAGGGCGCGCGCGGGCTGCTGATCTCCATCACCGGCGGCAAGGATCTCACGCTGTTCGAGGTCGACGAGGCCGCCACCCGCATCCGCGAGGAAGTCGACCAGGATGCCAACATCATCGTCGGCGCCACCTTCGACGAAGCGCTCGACGGCGTGATCCGCGTCTCCGTCGTCGCCACCGGCATCGAGCAGGCCGCGGTCGCGCGCTCGCTGAATTCGGCCTCTACGCCCATTGCCCAGGCCACGCCTGCCGCGACGCCGGAGAATCGCCTCGCCGATCTCACCGCGCGGCTGCGCGCCGACAACCAGCGCCTTGCTGAGCGTGCCCAGAAGCTGGAGGCCGCGGTCCCGGCGCCTGCGCCGGTCACCACGCCGATCGCCCCGCGCGCGACCAGCAATGTCGAGCGTGCGGCGCTGGCGGCGATTGCGGCCGCGGTCGCACCCGAAGCGCCGCAGGCCTCCACGCAGCCCGCCACCTATGGCGACGTCACCGTGCGCCCGGTCGCGCAGAAGCCGACCTTGTTCCCGGACAAGGAAGCTGACCGCGCCGAATCGCACGAGCCGCCGCCGGCCGAGAACTTCATCCCGCCGGCCGCCGAACGCCCGTCATCCCGCTCGCCGCGCATGCCCAAATTCGAGGACCTGCCGATGCCGGCCCAGGCCGAAATCCGCAAGGCGCATGAGACCGAGGAGGAGCATCCGCACAAGAAGCTGTCGCTGCTGCAGCGGCTGGCCAATGTCGGTCTCGGCCGCCGCGACGAGGAGAGCGAGCCGCCGATTGCCGCCCGCGCCTCCGGCCCCGCCATGCCGCCGCTGCCGGAACGCAAGCCGGCCCGCACGGTGGCCCAGCAGATCGCAGCCAGCGAGCCGGTCTCCGAATACGCCAAGCAGCGGCAGGCCCCCCAGGGGCTCGACGTTCATGGCCGTCAGGCGCCTGTTGCATCGGCGCCACAGGGCGATGACCATCTTGATATCCCGGCCTTCCTGCGCCGGCAGGCCAACTGAAGTTTGTTACAATTCTGACGATGCAAGAGGTCCCGGTGGCAGCACCGGGACCTTTACTTTTCCACAGGGTATGGTTTTGCCGTTCCAGGCAAGCTTTTGTTTTTAAATGATTAATTATTCTTTCCTTGCTTTAATTCATGTGTCGGAAGCCGGCGCATTTTGGTTAAGCTTTGGCGTGAATGCGGCACAGTTGGGGTAACAATCCGTAAAAAAGCGTGAGTTGGCGCGCTTTCGGGCAGTGATTAGAGTTCACCGCGACTAGGGGATGCTTGAAGCGTGAGTCGATCCCGGAACTGGGGTTGGGCGGTCTTTGAGTTAGTCGGGTAGTGGGCAGTCTTCGGATGAAATTAAACCGTCAAACCACGCTTCAGTCGCAAGCCACTGTGACGGGCGTCGGCGTTCATTCCGGTTTACCCGTTAATCTGACCATCGGACCTGCACCTGTTGATGCAGGTCTTATTTTTGTCCGCACCGGCCTTGAGGGCGTCGACCGCGAAGTCGTGGCATCGGCCGAATCGGTCATCTCCACTGAATTTGCCACCGTCCTGGGCGACAGCGAAGGCCCACTGGTTGCCACCGCCGAGCATGTTCTCGCTGCGCTACGCGGCATGGGCGTCGACAACGCCACCATCGAGATCGACGGCCCCGAAGTCCCGATCATGGACGGCAGCGCGGCTGCCTTTGTTGCCGCGATCGATCAGGCCGGCATCGTGGCCCAGCCCGCGGTCCGCCGCTTCCTGCAAATCCTCAAGCCCGTTACGGTCACCCGTGGCGATTCCTTCGGCGAGTTCCGGCCCTATGCGGCGGGCTTCCGCGCCGAGGTGGAGATCGACTTCGTCAATCCCGTGATCGGCAGGCAGAGTTACGCGCTTGAACTTAGCCCGGAGCGGTTCCGCCGCGAGATCAGCCGCGCCCGTACCTTCGGCTTCCTCAACGAGTTTGCGCGGCTCTCCAGCGCCGGTTTTGCGCTCGGCTCCTCCTTCGAGAACACGGTGGTGTTCGACGACGAGCGCCTGCTCAATGCCGAAGGCCTGCGTTACGCCGACGAATGCGCCCGTCACAAGGTGCTGGATGTCATCGGCGATCTCGCGCTGGCCGGCCTGCCGCTGCTCGGCGCCTTCCGCTCTGTGCGTGGCGGCCACAAGCTCAACCACGCCGCCCTGACGGCTCTGCTGGCCGACCGCACCGCCTGGCGCGTGGTCGAGGGCGAAACCCCCCGCCGCAGCCGCGTTCCGGCCGAAGCCGGCCGTGCCATCGTCGGCGGCATGGTGTCGCCGGCCTACAGCCCGGACGTGTCCTGAAGGGGCGGATCGCCCCCTGGCGCAGCCCGCGCCGTCCGATTTTCCCTAGTAACCACAATTGGTAAGGATCGTGGCCGGCCGCCTTAATCCGGGCGGAATGCCTGCCTATCCGGTTGGTTAATGGGGTTATTTCGGCTAAGTGTAGCCCGCGGTTGCGTTGCTCCCGTGAACCTTGCGGCCATGACCGGCCGTAACAGCAAGCATCGCATCACAGGCGTCAGGTCTCAATTCATGTCGGCACAGCGTATGACGCTTCGAGGGCGCAAATCACCGGCCGGGCTGCGGCTCGCCGGCCTAATTGCGCTGTTCGCGTTGCCGCTCGGCGGATGCGGCACCGGCGATCTCTGGGACAAGTTCACCCGGAAGGACGACACCTTCGTCGAGGAGCCCGCGGACAAGCTCTACAATGAGGGCTTGTACCTGATGAACCAGCGCAAGGATAGCAAGGCCGCCTCGAAGAAGTTCGAGGAAGTTGACCGCCAGCATCCCTATTCCGACTGGGCGCGCAAATCGCTGCTGATGTCGGCCTACGCCTTCTACAACGCCGGCGACTATGACAGCTGCATCGGCGCGGCCACCCGCTACGTCACGCTGCATCCCGGCAGCCCCGATGCGGCCTATGCGCAATACCTGATCGCCGCCTCGCATTACGACCAGATCCCCGACGTCTCGCGCGACCAGGGCCGCACCGAGAAGGCGATCAACGCGCTCGAGGAGGTCGTGCGCAAATATCCGACCTCGGAATACGCCAACTCCGCCAAGGCCAAGCTGGAAGGCGCGCGCGACCAGCTCGCCGGCAAGGAGATGGATGTCGGCCGCTACTACATGCAGAAGCGCGACTACACGGCTGCGATCAACCGCTTCAAGACCGTGGTGACGCGTTACCAGACCACGCGCCACGTCGAGGAGGCGCTGTTCCGCCTCGCCGAGGCTTATATGGCGATCGGCATCGTCGGCGAGGCGCAGACCGCGGCCGCCGTGCTTGGCCACAATTTTCCGGAAAGCCGCTGGTACAAGGACGCCTATAATCTTGTAAAGTCCGGCGGTCTCGAGCCGAGCGAGAACAAGGGCTCCTATATTTCCAGGGCCTTCAAGAAGATGGGCCTCGGCTAGGTTCTGGGTTCCCCGCATGCTGGCGCGTCTATCGATCCGCGACATCGTCCTGATCGAACGGCTCGATATCGAATTCTCCCGGGGCCTTGCCGTGCTCACCGGCGAAACCGGTGCGGGCAAATCCATCCTGCTCGATGCCTTTGCGCTGGCGCTCGGCGGCCGCGGCGATGCCGGCCTGGTGCGCCATGGCGCGGAGCAGGGCCAGGTCACGGCCACCTTCGACGTGCCGAAGAATCATCCGGCCACGAAAATCCTCGCCGACAACGGCCTCGAGGATACCGGCGAAATGATCCTGCGCCGCGTGCAGTTCGCCGACGGCCGCACGCGGGCGTTCATCAACGACCAGTCGATCTCGGTGCAGACGCTGAAGGCCGTGGGCGCCGCGCTGGTCGAGATCCACGGTCAGCACGACGAGCGCGCGCTGGTCGATGCCTCCACCCACCGCCGCCTGCTCGACGCCTTCGGCGGGCTGGAGAAGGACGTCGCCGCAATAGAGACGCTGTGGGAGGCGCGCCGCACCGCTGCTGCCTCGCTGGAGGAGCATCGGGCCTCCGTCGAGCGCGCCGCGCGCGAGGCGGATTATCTGCGCCATGCCTCCGCCGAGCTGAAGACGCTGGCGCCGCAGGAAGGCGAGGAGACGCAGCTGGCGGAACGCCGCACCGTCATGATGCAGGGCGAGAAGATCGCAACCGATTTGCGCGAGGCGCAGGAGGCGATCGGCGGCGCGCATTCGCCGGTACCGTCGCTGTCCGCCGCCGTGCGCCGGCTGGAACGCCGCGCCGCCAATTCGCCTGCGCTGGTCGAGCCCGCGGTGAGGGCCATCGATGCCGCCATCAACGCGCTGGAAGAGGCCGACCAGCATCTCAACGCCGCGCTGCGGGCGGCCGATTTCGATCCCGCCGAGCTCGAGCGCATCGAAGAGCGCCTGTTCGCGCTGCGCGCCGCCGCGCGCAAATATTCCACGCCGGTCGACCGGCTTGCCGCACTCGCGCTGCAGATGGCTGGCGATGTCGCCCTGATCGATGCCGGCGCCGAGCAGTTGAAGAAGCTGGAGGCCGCCGCGCTCGAGGCCGACAAGCGCTACGCCGCCGCTGCCGCAAAGCTCTCGGCGTCGCGCGCAAGGGCCGCCACAAAGCTCGACAAGGCCGTCAACGCCGAGCTGCCGCCGCTGAAGCTGGAACGCGCCAGCTTCACCACGCAGCTGGAGGCCGATGACGCCTCGCCCGGACCGCAGGGCATCGATCGCGTCGAGTTCTGGGTGCAGACCAATCCCGGTACGCGGCCGGGCCCGCTGATGAAGGTGGCCTCCGGCGGCGAGCTGTCGCGCTTCCTGTTGGCGCTGAAGGTCGTGCTCGCCGACCGCGGCTCGGCGCCGACGCTTGTTTTCGACGAAATCGACACCGGCGTCGGCGGCGCGGTGGCCGACGCCATCGGCACGCGGCTGGCGCGTCTCGCCACCAAGGTGCAGGTGATGGCGGTGACGCATGCGCCCCAGGTCGCCGCCCGCGCCGGCCAGCATCTCTTGATTTCCAAGGATGCGCTCGACAAGGGCAAGCGCGTCGCCACCCGCGTCAACGCGCTCGCCGCCGACCATCGCCGCGAGGAAATCGCGAGGATGCTCGCCGGCGCCGAGATCACCGCCGAGGCGAGGGCCGCCGCGGAGCGGCTGCTGAAAGCGGCCTCGTAAGCGGCGTCACGCATGGCCAGCAAAGCGAAGAAACCGCTCACCGATATTGCCAAGCTGACCAGGCCCCAGGCCAAGGTCGAGCACATGCGGCTGGCGCTTGAGCTCGAAGCGCATGACAGGCGCTATTATCAGGACGACGCGCCTGTTGTTTCCGACGCCGAATACGACGCGCTGCGCCAGCGCTTCAACGCCATCGAGAAGCGCTTTCCCGAGCTGGTCAGCGCCGAATCGCCGTCGCAAAAAATCGGCGCCGCGCCCTCCGGACGTTTCCGGAAAGTCCGCCACGCGGTGCCGATGCTGTCGCTCGACAACGCGTTTGCCGAAGCGGACGTGCGCGATTTCGCCGAGCGCATCCAGCGTTTCCTGAAGCTGGCTGACGACAAGATCGATTTCTCCGCCGAGCCGAAGATCGACGGGCTGTCGATGTCGCTGCGCTACGAGGGCGGCGAACTCGTCACCGCCGCCACCCGCGGCGACGGCGCGGAGGGCGAGGACGTCACCGCCAACATCCGTACGCTGGACGACGTGCCGCAGAAGCTGAAGGGCCGCAACGTGCCCGATATCTGCGAGGTGCGCGGCGAGGTCTACATGACCAAGAAGGCGTTCCTCGCGCTGAACAGGAAGCAGGTCGAGGCCGGGGAGGCGCCGTTCGCCAATCCCAGAAATTCCGCCGCCGGCTCGCTGCGCCAGAAGGACCCGTCCATCACCGCTTCGCGTCCGCTCGGCTTCTTCGCCTACGCCTGGGGCGAGATGAGCGCCATGCCGGAGGAAACGCAGACCGGCATGATCGGCTGGTTCGAGCGCTGCGGCTTCAGGACCAATCCACTGACCAGGCTATGCCATTCCGTCGAGCAGCTGATCGCCTTCCATCGCAGGATCGAGGAGAGCCGCGCCGGGCTCGACTACGACATCGACGGCGTCGTCTACAAGGTCGATCGCATCGACTGGCAGGAGCGCCTCGGCTTCGTCTCGCGCACGCCGCGCTGGGGCATCGCGCACAAATTTCCGGCCGAGCAGGCCGTCACCGTGCTGCGCGACATCGAGATCCAGGTCGGCCGCACCGGCACGTTGGCGCCGGTCGGCAAGCTGGAGCCGGTCGGCGTCGGCGGCGTCATCGTCCAGAACGTCACGCTGCACAACGAGGACTACATCAGGGGCGTCGGCGGCGACGGCGAACTGATCCGCGAGGGCCGAGATATCAGGATCGGCGACACCGTCGTGATCCAGCGCGCCGGCGATGTCATCCCGCAGGTGGTGGATGTCCTGATCGACAAGCGGCCGAAGGGCGCCAGGGAGTTCCACTTCCCGAAAAAGTGCCCGTGCCCGCTGCACACCGACGTGGTGCGCGAGGAGACCGCCACGGGCGAGGAGGGCTCGCGCGCCCGCTGCACCGGCGAGTTCGCCTGTCCGTTCCAGAAGATCGAGCACCTGAAGCTGTTCGTGTCGCGCAGGGCATTCGACATCGACGGCCTCGGCGAAAAGCAGCTGCAATATTTCTTCGACGAGGGTTGGGTCAAGGAACCCGGCGACATCTTCACGCTGCAGAAGCGCAACAGCAGGCTCAAGCTCGAGGAAATCGAGGGTTACGGCGAAACCTCGGTGCGCAATCTCTTTGCCGCCATCGACGGCCGCCGCCGCATCGCGCTCGAGCGTTTCATCTTTGCGCTGGGCATGCGCCATGTCGGCGAGACCACGGCGCTGGCGCTGGCGCGCGGCTACGGCTCGTGGGAGGCCTTTCACGACGCCTGCCTCAAGGTCGCGAGGGGCGACGAGGAGGCGATCGCCGAGATGGATGCGCTCGACCAGATCGGCGACACCGTGATTGCGAGCGTCGCCGCCTATTTCGGCGAGAGCCACAACCGCGGCATCGTCGACCGGCTGGTGAAAGAGCTGGAGGAGATCGTCGACGCCGAGAGGCCGAAGAGCAATTCAAAGGTCGCCGGCAAGACGGTCGTCTTCACCGGCTCGCTGGAGAAGATGACCCGCGACGAGGCCAAGGCCACCGCCGAACGCCTCGGCGCCAAGGCCGCAGGCTCGGTGTCGAAGAAGACCGACTACGTCGTCGCCGGACCCGGCGCCGGCTCGAAGCTGGCCGAAGCGAAGAAGCACGGCGTCACCGTGCTGACCGAGGACGAGTGGCTGAAGCTGATCGGGGAGTGACGCGGGTAACCAAGAACTTCAAACAGGAGGAAGCGATGATCAAGGTAAGCGTGATGTATCCCAACAATCCCGGTGCGCGGTTCGACCACGACTATTACCGGGAAAAGCACATGCCGCTGGTGAAGGCTCGCATGGGCGATGCCTGCAAGTACTACACCATCGACAAGGGTCTTGCCGGCGGCGCGCCGGGCGCGCCTGCGACCTATGTCGGCATGTGCCACATCTTCGCCGACTCCGTCGACGCGTTCCAGAAGTCTTTCGGACCGCACGCCAAGGAGATCATGGGCGACATCAGGAACTACACCGACATCGCGCCGGTCATGCAGATCAGCGAAGTCGTAGTGGAGAAGTGAGGCCACGCGCCCGGTTTTCCGCATTCGTCATGGCCGGGCTTGACCCGGCCATCCACGTCTTTGCCGCCGCACGAAAGAACGTCGTGGATGCCCGGGTCAAGCCCGGGCATGACGAGTCGGGAGGGCCGTGCCTCACATCATCCCCGACTCTTCTTCCTTCTCCTTCCCGATCAGCTCCTCGCTCACCACCACGTCCCGCCGCGGCACGAGGAAGAGCATCGTCGCCGCGCAGGCGATCGACAGTGCGAAGATAGCAGCCGTCAGCGGCAGCGTGGTGGTGGAGTGGCCGCCGAGATAGGCGCCGAACTGCGAGAGCAGCGAGCCTATGCCCTGCTGCAGGAATCCCATCGCGCCGGAGGCGGTGCCGGCGGCTTCGGGCCGGACGCTGATGGCGCCGGCCGCCGCGTTCGACATCACGATGGCGTTGGCGACCATCACGACCATCTGCGTACCGAACAGAAATATGGGAACCTGGTTGATGCCGGCAATGCTCAGGACCAGATTGAGCAGGCTGCCGGCGAGCTGAAGCGCCAGGCCGAACCAGATCAGCTTCTCCAGCGAATGGCGCGGCGCGAAGCGGACGTTGAGCAGGTTGCCGAGGAGGAACGCAAAGCCCGTGGCGGCGAACCATGCGCCGTATTCGGCTGACGTGCGCCCCATCTGGGTGACGACGATGTAGGGCCCGCCGCCTGCGAAGGCAAAGATGATTTGCGACGCCAGCACCTGGCAGAGCACATAGCCGACGAAGGCGCGGTTCCTGAGCAGCGAGCCGACATCGCCGCGAAAACCGCTGCCCTCGGTCCGCGCGCGCCGCGTCTCCGGCAGCGCGATCGCGATCAGCACGGCGACGGCGAGCGAGGAGGCGGTGATGAAATAGAAGATGGCGCGCCAGCCGAAGGTGATCTCCAGCAGGCCTCCCGCCAGCGCGCTCAGCATCTGCGCCACCATCATCACGGCGATGACGAGGCTGATCCTCGCGCCGACGCGCTCGCGGCTGTAGAGGTCGCGGATGATGGCGCGGCTCACCACCATGCCGGTGGCCCCGCCGAGCGCCTGCAGGAACCGCGCGCCGATCAGTTGCGGCAGTGTCTGCGCCAGCGAGCAGCCCACGCTCGCCGCCACCATCAGCGCCAGGCCCGCCAGCAGCACCGGGCGGCGTCCGAACTTGTCCGACAGCGGCCCCATGATCAGCTGCGAGCAGGCGATGCCGACCATGTAGAGCGACACCGTCATCTGCGCGACCTGGATGTCGCTCTGGAAGGTGGAGGCGAGCACCGGCAGCGCCGGCACCAGGATATAGAGCGAGATCGGCGCGACGCCGGTCATCGCGACGAGCATCAGCAGCATGACGCGCGATGTCGCGAGGTCGTGCCCGTCCGTAGCTGCGCCGGGCGGTTTGCCCATCACGCCATGCATGCAATGCGTCCGAATTGATCGACCCGGACTCTAGCGGCACGGCGGCGCGCGAATACGCCAGTTTCGGCATGCGGCCATGAGGAATTCGGGGAACAGGTGAGGGCGCGTTGCTCTCTCGTCGTTATTCCGCGGCGCCCCTTGGCGCGAGTCCGGAATTCGACTTGACAACATGCGCATCCGCAACTGCGCCGTAAGCTCGTTCTATGTTGATTTCCCGGCGCTCACTGGAAGGTTGACATAGATCAAGCCGGCCGTAGCAGCCCGGCCCAGGAATGGTCACCCCTGCTGCTAGCACGGAGTTGGATCATGAGGCTGTTCAGTTTACTGCCTACCACCATTCTCGCTGCAACCGCCGCCCTGCTCGGTGCGAGCGCACAGGCGGGGCCGTTGCCGACCAATGTGGCGGCGATGAAATCGATGGTCGAAAAAGATACGATTGAGGTGCGCTATCGCGGCGTCGGCCGCGGCGTCGCATACCGCGGCGGCAGGCTGGCCTATCGCGGCGGGTTGGGCTACCGCCGTCTTGGCTACGGCGGCCTCGCAGCTGGCGCCATCGTCGCCGGCACGGTCGCCCGCCGTGCCTATTACGGCGACGGCTACTATGGCGGCGGCTATCCCTCCTACGGCTACGTCGAACCGGGCTACGGCTATGACGGCGGCTATGGCTACGCGCCGGCGCCGTACGGCTATGGCGGTGGTTACGTTGTCAGGCGCTATTACGGCTGGTAAGGCGCGCGATTCAGTTCCCTCTGTTGGGCGGCGCGCTTTCTGCGCAGCTTTGGCGTAGCCGGGTCGCAGGGACGACAGCGAGCGTTACTTCAACTCCGCCGTGGCCTCGTCCAGCCACAGCTTGGTTGCGTTGTCGTCGAGCTGCGGCCGCACGATCTTCGCCACCCTGGCGTGATAATCGTTGAGCCATTTCAGCTCCGCGGCATCCAGCATCTTCACGTCGATCAGGCGGCGGTCGATTGGTGCGAAGGTCAGCGTCTCGAAGGCGTTCACCGGTTTCTCCGACCCCCTGATGTCGGCGCCGATCACCAGTTCGAGGTTCTCGATGCGGATGCCGTAGGCGTCGGCCTTGTAGTAGCCCGGCTCGTTGGAGAGGATCATGCCGCGCTTCAGCGGCGTGGTGCCTAGTTTCGAGATGCGCGCCGGCCCCTCATGCACCGAGAGATAGCTGCCGACGCCGTGTCCGGTGCCGTGCTCGAAATCGAGTCCGGCCTGCCACAGGAATTGCCGGGCAAGGGAATCGAGCTGCGCGCCGGTGGTGCCGTCGGGGAAGATCGCGCGGGCGATCGCCATGTGGCCGCGCAGCACGCGGGTGAAGCGGTCGCGCATCTCCACGGTCGGCTCGCCGATCGCGATGGTGCGGGTGACGTCGGTGGTGCCGTCCTGGTACTGCGCGCCGGAATCGATCAGCAGCAAATCACCGGGCGCAATGCGCCGGTTGCTCTTGCGGGTGACGCGGTAATGCACGATGGCGCCGTTCGGGCCGGTGCCGGAGATGGTGGGGAAGGAGACGTCCTTCAGCGCGCCGGTCCGGCGCCGGAATGTCTCCAGCGCCTCGACGGCGTCGATCTCGGTCAGCGCGCCCGACGGCGCCTCGCGGTCGACCCAGGCCAGAAACCGCGTCAGCGCCACTGCGTCGCGGTGATGCGCCGTGCGCGTGCCCTCGATCTCCGTGATGTTCTTCACGGCCTTGAGCAGGCTGACGGGATCGCTGCCGGCGACAGCCTTGCCGCCGGCGCCCTTGATCAGGCGGCTCAGCGCGTCGGCTGCGGTCGCGCTGTCCAGCGCAATCGAGGCGCCGCGCCTGGCGAGCTCGGTCAGCTTCGGCGCGAGCTTGTCCGGCTCCTCGACATCGGCGGAGCGTTCGAGATGGTCGCGCGAGGAGTTGGACAGCTTGCGGTGGTCGATGAAGACCGTCGGCCGGCCCTCTTTCGGCACCAGCGCCCAGGACAGCGGCAGCGGCGTGTGCGACACGTCGGCGCCGCGGATGTTGAAGGTCCAGGCCACGCCGTGGGAATCCGACAACACCAGCGCATCGACGCCGAGCTTGTTGATCTCCAGGCGAATGCGCTTCAGCTTCTCGGCCTCGATCTCCCCGGAAAATTGCGGCCCCTGGATCGTCACCGGGCCGAGCGGCGGCCCCGGGCGATCGTGCCAGATTGCATCGACCGGGTTGCTCTCGACCGCGATCAGCTCCGCGCCGGCCTTGGCGCAGGCCGCTGCCAGCCGCTCGGCTGCCGCAGAAGTGTGCAGCCAGGGGTCAAATCCGAGGCGGTCGCCCCTGGCGAGGTGTTTGGTCAGCCAGTGTTCCGGTGGCGGATCGGCCAGCGGCTCGACATGCCAGGCCTTGCGGTCGACCTGCTTGCCGGCCTGCAGGGTGTAGCGGCCGTCCACGAATACCGCCGCCTCCCGGGTCAGCACGGCGGCCATGCCGGCCGAGCCGGTAAAGCCGGTCAGCCAGGCCAGCCGTTCTTCTGAGGGCGCGACATACTCGTTTTGCTGCTGATCGGCGCGGGGAATCACGAATCCCGTGAGTTTCCGCCGCGCCAGTTCCTCGCGGAAGGCGGAAAGCCGCGCGGTCAGCGCCACGCCGCCCTCGGGTTCCTCGAATGTCTGGAAATGGGCTTCGAACATTGCGCTCACACTTTAGGTTTATGGGGAGGGCTCGGCAATGCGGCCGGATTCTCCTGACTTTGGCACAAGTTATGCTTGAAATCTGATGCTTGCATCAGACGAGCCCGAACGATCTGCGGGGCGGATGGTCCGGATGATAACCGGGAGACTTCGAGGAGTGTCTCAACTCAACGACGAGGTGATACACCATGCCTGCCTTTACCTTTGAGAAGATTTCGCCGCCGGCAAGCCGCGGTCCAATAGCGCCCATCGTGGTCAAGAAGCGCGGCGTCATCGTCCAGATCCTGGACCGCTTCGTCGAAGCCCGCGTCAAGCGCGGCGAGAAAGGCGTCATCTTCCGCAGCAAGCGCAAGAAGAAGGTCTAGCTTACCTTTCGCAGCAACAGACTGCTCCAGCCTTCGATCCGCAAATGCCTTAGCGGCACCAGGCCGCGGGCGCGATAGGCCATGATCACGGCCGGAGCCTGGTGCGTCAGCAGGCCCGACAGGATCGCCAGCGCGCCCGGCGCCAGTTGCCGCGCCATCGGCGTCGCCAATTGCCTCAAGGGATTGGCGAGGATATTCGCCAGCACCAGGTCGAACGGGCCGCGCTGCGAAAATTCCGGCGCTGAGAAACCGGTGGCGCGGATCGCCTGTACGAGATGGCCGGCCTCGTTCAGCCGCGCATTCTCCCGCGCCACTCTCACCGACGGCGGATCGATGTCACTGGCAAGCACGCCGGTCTTCAGCGCCTTTGCCGCCGCAATGCCCAGCACGCCCGTGCCGGTGCCGAGATCGAGCACGCGCCGCGGCTGATACGCTTTCAGCACATGGTCGAGCAGCAGCAGGCAGCCACGCGTGGTGCCGTGATGCCCGGTGCCGAACGCCAGCGCCGCCTCGATCTCGATCGCTAGCTTGTTCGGCGGTACGCGCTCCCTGTCATGCGCGCCATGGACGACGAAGCGGCCGGCCGGCACCGGCACCAGATCCTCGAGGCTCGCCTTGACCCAGTCCCTGGCTTCCACGGTGTCGAAGGCGAGGGTACCTGCGATCTCCGCGCTCGCTGCATTGGTGACGAGTTCGCGCAGCAGGTTCTGGTCCGGCGCCTCGGCAAAATGCACGGTGACGTCCCAGCGCCCGTCCGGCCGCTCGAACGCCGCCACCGCCGCCTCGCCATCGAAGAAGACCTCGGTCAGCACGTCGACGACGCGCTTGGCGGCCTGCTCGTCGCCAATGGCAAAGCTGGCGCGGTGGGTGGAGGGGGTGACGTTCATCGGGGAAGCGGTCCACAGCTAACGAAGAAGAAATACAGCCCTTGTTTACAGGCTTCTCACCATCGCGTGCGCGGGATTTTCACAGCTTCTTCACCCTGCAAGCTGCGTAGTTGGAAGCTGCCGAGCCGATCGGAAAAGCCGAGCAAAGTGAGGGCGTCGTGCGCGATTTCCACCGATCCCTGCACAGCTTATCCCGAACTTATCCACAGGCGGCTCCCCGATTTCCACGGGCCGGCGCTGGTTAACGTCCGCGTTAATTCATCGCCGATTCACCCCGACTCAGGATCGGCCGCGCGATGGAACTGCGCATTAAGCGCCGTGCGCGAGGATGGCCGTATCAAGAAACCAAAAGGGGGGAAGTCAAATGAAGAAGATCACTGTTGCGCTCGCTGTCATGCTCGCACTGGGCGCCTATGTGAGCTATCCGTCGGCCGAAGAGCGCGCTGCGACGATCTCGCCGTCGTCTCTGATGTCGGACACGCGTTCGCTTCCGGTCGAAGCGTACGACGCCGTCTAAGCCGGACGCACAAACAATGGCGGCCCGCCTGGCCCAGTAAGGGCCGAGCGGGCCGTCGTCTATTTTGCGAACAGCGCGCGGTGATCACCGATGATCGCGCGCGCCGCGTTGTGGCCGGGCGCGCCGGTGACGCCGCCGCCGGGATGGGCGCCGGAGCCGCAGTGATAGAGCCCCTTCAGCGGGCCGCGGTAATCGGCATGACCCAGCATCGGGCGCGCGGAAAACAGCTGGTTCAGCGTCAGCGCGCCGTGGAAGATGTCGCCGCCGAGCAGGCCGAACTGCCGCTCGAGGTCGAGCGGGGACAGCACCTGCCTGCCGATCACGCTTGCCGCAAAGCCCGGCGCATAGCGGTCTACCGTCGCGATCATGAGGTCGGCGACTTCCTCGCGATGATCGTCCCAGGATTTTCGATCCGGCAATTCCGGCGCGACATGCTGGCAGAACAGGCTGGCGACGTGCTGGCCCGCAGGCGCCAGGGTATCGTCGAGTGTTGAGGGGATCAGCACTTCGACCACGGGCTCGCGACTCCAGCCGTGCGCGCGGGCGTCCAGCCAGGCGCGGTCCATGTAGCCGAGCGACGGCGCCAGGATGATGCCGGCGGTGAGGTGGTCGCCATCGCCGGGCAGAGCCGTGAACGAGGGCAGGGCCCTGAGCGCGACATTCATGCGGAAGGTGCCGGAGCCGTTGCGCCAGCGCGAGATGCGGTCGAGGAAGGCGGTGGGCAGCGCATCCGCGGGCACCAGCCGCGTGTAGAGCAGTTTCGGATTGACGTTGGAGACGACATATCTGGCGCGGATGGTCTCGCCATTGTCGAGGATGATTCCCGCGGCGCGGTCGTTCTCGACGATCACCTCGCGCACCCCGGCATCGGTTTCGATCTCGGCGCCGTGCTTCTGCGCCGCGCGCGCCATTGCGAGGCCAATCGCGCCCATGCCGCCGATGGCATGGCCCCAGACGCCCTTCTTGCCATTCACCTCGCCGAAGGCGTGGTGCAGCATCACGTAGGCGGAACCGGCGGCATAGGGGCTCGCATAATTGCCGACGATGGCGTCGAAGCCGAACAGCGCCTTGACGAGGTCGCTCTCGAACCGCTCGTCCAGCATCTCGCCGGCGGAGCGGGTGAAGAGATCGAACAGGCTGCGTTGCTGTTCCAGCGACAGTTTTCGCAGGATATTGCCGGTGCCCACCGCGTTGAAGGCCTCGCGGATCGCGGCGGCGCCGAAGGCTTCGACGATATTGGGCGGGGCGCGCAGCACAAACTGCCGCAGCACGTCGGCGATGCCTTCCAGCTCGCGGCTGAATGCGTCGATACGATCGGCGTCGCGTTCGCTCAGCCTGGCGACGGACGCTCTGGTGCGGCCTTCGCCGGTGAGGAGGTAGCTGCCGTCGGGCGCGGGCAGGAAATTCTGCGCGCGGCGCTCGACGATTTTCAGCCCGTGGTCGGCCAGCCGCAAATCGGCAATGATTTTCGGATTGAGCAGGCTGACCGTGTAGGCCGCGACCGAATTGCGGAAACCGGGATGAAATTCTTCCGTGACCGCGGCGCCGCCGACCACCTTGCGGCGCTCAACCACCTTCACCTTGAGGCCGGCCATCGCCAGATAGGCCGCGCAGGTGAGGCCGTTATGCCCCGCACCGATGATGACGACGTCCGTTTCGTTCATGTTCGCTTCAAGTAGGATTGATTATGGGCTGCTTCGCGCCCATTCCGCGTTCCGTCAAGGTTTCTTGCCCCTGATGTTGCCATATGCTCAATTCGGCGTCTCTGGCGACCCCCTGCCGGAAGTGCCATCCCCCGCCGGGCTTTTGCCGGAGCCTTCATGACTGTTGCTGCACCGTCCCTCACGGATCAGGCCGCCGTTTCGCGGAACCGGCTGATCCTCGTGGTCTACACGCTGGCGACTTTCGTCAGCGCGCTGCTGTTGTTCTCGGTGCAGCCGCTGTTCACCAAGATGGTGCTGCCGCGGCTCGGCGGCTCGCCGGCGGTGTGGTCGGTGGCGATGGTGTTCTTCCAGTCGCTGCTGCTGGCCGGCTATGCCTATGCGCACTACCTGACCAAGGCGAGCAACCGCGTTGTCCCCGTCGCGGTGCATTTGCTGCTGCTGGTGGCCGCGATGCTGACCCTGCCGCTGGCGATCCGCAGCGGCTGGGGCGAACCGCCGGCCTCGGGCTATGCGTTCTGGCTGCTCGGCCTGTTCACCGTCTCGATCGGGCTGCCGTTCTTTGCGCTGGCCGCCAACAACCCGCTGCTGCAAGCCTGGTTCGTGCGCACCGGCCACCCCAACGGTCCGGACCCGTATTTCCTCTATGCGTCCTCCAACATCGGCAGCTTCCTGGCGCTGTTGTCCTATCCGGTGCTGCTGGAGCCGATGTTCACGCTGCGCACCCAGAACCTGATCTGGACCGGCGGATACGGCCTCCTGATCCTGCTGATCGCGGGTTGCGGCGCATTGCTGCTGAAATCGCCCGCGAATGCCGCGGCGCTGAACCTGCCGGCCGACGACGCCGCTGCGCCGGCGCCGTCATGGCTTCTGCGCGCGCGCTGGATTTTCCTCTCCGCGGTTCCGTCGGGCCTGCTGATCGCGGTGACCGCGCATATTTCTACCGACGTGGCAGCCGCCCCGCTGTTGTGGGTGCTGCCGCTGTCGCTCTATCTGCTCACCTGGGTGCTGGTGTTCCAGTCGCGGCCGCTGCTGCCGCACTGGCTGATGCTGCTGTTGCAGCCGCTGGCGATCGCCGGCGTCGTGATCCTGCTTGCGGTAGGCGGCGAGCAGAACCTGCTGCTGACGCTGGGCGGGCATCAACTGTGCTTCTTCCTGATCGCGATGGCCTGCCATGGCGAACTGGCGCGCACGCGTCCGCCCGCAAAATATCTCACCGGCTTCTATGTGGCGCTGTCGTTCGGCGGCATGGTCGGCGGCCTGTTTGCCGGCCTGATCGCGCCGTTCGCGTTCTCCTGGGTTGCGGAGTATCCGATCCTGCTCGCGCTGGCCACGCTGTGCCGGCCGCCGGTGCCCGAACGCCTGCCGCGGATCGCGCAATGGTACTGGCCGCTGCTCGCCGCCATCGCGGTCGCGCTGATCCTGCCGGTGTATTACGCCGGCCATATCTTCAACTGGCTGGACGAGCACCGTCCCTGGATGATCGGAGCCGTCGGCGTGCTGGCGGCGGCAATGGCGCTCGCGCTCAACGGCAACCGCTGGAAGATATTCGCCACCATTGCGGTGGCCCTGGTGCTGCTGCGCGCCTATCCGACCGATGCCGGGCGGGTGGAAACCGTGCGCAGCTTCTTCGGCGTGCACAAGATCGTGGTGACGCCGAACGGCCAGTATCACGTGCTGATGCACGGCACGACCATTCACGGCGCCGAGAAATTCAAGAACGACGACGGCACGCCGGTGACGGGGCGGCCGGAGCCGATCACCTACTACCACAGGGACGGCGGCATCGGTCAGGCGATCGCCGCGATGCGCGAGCGCAAGGGCGCGCCGCTGCGCGTGGCGGTGATCGGTCTCGGCTCGGGCTCGCTGACCTGCGCCTCCGAGCCTGGCGAGGACTGGAAGTTCTTCGAGATCGACCAGACCATGGTCGACAGCGCCCGCGACTCGAAATATTTCACCTACATCCAGAAATGCGAGCCCGACCTGAAGCCCGTGATCGGCGACGCGCGGCTGACCTTCGCCAGGGAGCCGAGCGGCGCCTACGATGTGATCATCGTCGACGCCTATTCCTCGGATGCGATCCCGATCCATCTGGCGACCGAAGAGGCGATGGAGATATACAAGGACAAGCTGGCGCCGCACGGCGCGGTCGTGATGCACGTCTCCAACCGGCATCTCGAACTGGAGAGCGTCGTCGTCGGCATTGCCGATGCCAACGATCTCAAGAGCTGGGTCTACAGCGAGGATACCGGCCGCGACGCCGAGTACATTTTCTCCACCACGGTCGTGGTCTCCGCGCGCGAGGAGGCCGACGTCGGCAAGCTCGCCTCATCCGACAAGTGGACGCTGACGGAAGCGGAGGATCACCATCGGGTCTGGACCGACGACTATTCCAACATCATCGGCGCCGTCTGGCGGCGCATGCGCGACGGCGAGTAGTAGCGGGCTTTTCTAACCTCGCCCCGCTTGCGGGGAGAGGTCGGCGCGAAGCGCCGGGTGAGGGGGACTCTCCGCGAGTCCGTCTCTCACCGAGTTTGAGGAAGCGCCCCTCACCCCAACCCTCAAAGAGCGAGCTTCGTTCGTCTCGACCCCGCAAGAGCGGGAGAGGGGAGAAGCTGTTAGTCCTGATAGGTGTAGTAACCGCGTTGCGGTGGCTGGTAGTACGGCCGCGGCTGGTAGTAGCCCTGCGGCGCCGGGGCATAGCCGCGGTCGTAATAGTACTGCTGCTGCGGATAGGCCTGGGGCGCATAGACTTGGGGCGCATAGACTTGGGAGCGGCGGCGCGGGGCCGGGTAGATCTGCTCGGTGGAGCTGCCGTCGGCCGGATAGACGTAGCCGTCGTCGGGACGCGGCTGCGGCGCGTAGCGCGCTTGTGGCGTGATCACGACGGGATCGCCGGCATTGTCGTATTGCTGCTGTTGTTCGTAGTCGCGGCGCGCGACGGCGGTGTTGGCGCGGCCGCGCGGATTGCGGGCGAGCGCGACCTGCGAGGAGCCGGTCAGCGTCACCGTGGTGGTCAGCACGCCGTGCTCCTGAACGAGAGCATAGAGCGTCGCCGCATGGGCACGCGACAGCCGCACGCAGCCATGCGAGGCCGGGCTGCCGAGCTTGCCGGCCGCATCGGTGCCGTGGATGGCATGGCCGATCTTGGTGAAGAAGATCGAATGCGGCATCGGCGCGTCGTCGAATTCCTTGGAGTAATGATCCGCTTCCATGCGGAAGGTGCGGAACGAGCCGTTCGGCGTCTCCCAGGAGGGAAGGCCGGTGGAGACCGGCCAGCGATAGCGGTCGACGCCGTCGACCGCGACGGTCATCTGCTGGTTGTCCTTGTCGACGGTGATGGCGACCTTGGCCTCAGCGCCGGTGGCGATCAGCATCAACCCGGCAAGAGCGACGAGAAAGGAACGCATGTACTTCTGGCCTCCCGGCTGGCAGCGCCGCGGCTCTCCGTCCCCCGGCACGCACTATGCCCGGATTACGCCTTTGGTTCCAGTGGGCCGGGGCGCAATCGTTAATGAACCGCGCTGACTTTTTCGCGAGTTGCCGTTCATCTCTCTCCGACCGTCATTCCGGGATGCGCCCCACTTGGGGCGCATCCCGGAATGACAGTGCGGGTCAACTCTTCAACCGGTACCCGGTCCGGAATATCCACCACACCAGCGCCATGCAGATGGTGAGGAAGCCGATCGTCATGCCAAGGCTCAGCCAGATGCTGACATCGGCGATCTCATAGAAGCTCCAGCGGAAGCCGGAGATCAGATAGACCACCGGATTGAGCAGGGAGACGGTACGCCAGCCCGGCGGCAGCATGTTCACGGAGTAGAAGCTGCCGCCGAGGAAGGTCAGCGGCGTCACGATCAGCATCGGTATCATTTGCAGCTTTTCGAACCCGTCGGCCCAGATGCCGATGATGAAGCCGAACAGGCTGAAGGTGACGGCGGTCAACACCAGGAAGGCCAGCATCCACAGGGGATGGTGGATGTGCAGCGGCACGAACAGGCCGGCGGTGCCGAGGATGATGAGGCCGAGGACGACCGACTTGGTGGCGGCGGCGCCGACATAACCGATGACGATCTCGAAATGGGAGATCGGCGCGGAGAGGATTTCGTAGATGGTGCCGACGAATTTCGGAAAATAGATGCCGAACGAGGCATTGGCGATGCTCTGGGTCAGCACCGACAGCATCACCAGCCCCGGCACGATGAAGGTACCGTAGCTGACGCCCTCGACTTCGGTGATGCGCGAGCCGATCGCGGCGCCGAACACCACGAAATAGAGCGAAGTGGACACGACCGGCGAGACGACGCTCTGCAGCAGTGTGCGCCAGGTACGTGCCATTTCGAAGAGATAGATGGCCTGGATGGCTCGCCAGTTCATTGCTGCCTCACCAGGCTGACAAAAATGTCTTCCAGCGAAGATTGCTCGGTATCGAGGTCGCTGATCCGGATACCCGCGGTGCGGAGATCGCTCAGCAAGCTGGTGATGCCGGTGCGTTCGCCCTTGGTGTCGTAGTCGTAGGTGATCTCGCGTCCGCCCTCGGAAAGATGCAGATTGTACGGCGCGAGCGCGGGCGGAATCGCATCGACCTTTTGCTGCAGCTGCAGCGTCAGGCGCTTCCTGCCCAGCTTCTGCATCAGCCCGGCCTTGTCCTCGACCAGGATGATCTCGCCCTTGTTGATGACGCCGATGCGGTCGGCCATCTCCTCGGCTTCCTCGATGTAATGCGTGGTGAGGATGATGGTGACGCCGGATTGCTGCAGCGCGCGCACCACCTCCCACATGCCCTTGCGCAGCTCGACGTCGACGCCGGCGGTCGGCTCGTCGAGAAACAGGATCTGCGGTTCGTGCGACAGCGCTTTTGCGATCATGACGCGGCGCTTCATGCCGCCGGACAGCGTGAGGATTTTCGAATCCTTCCTGTCCCACAGCGACAGGTCTTTCAGCACCTTCTCGATATGGGCCGGGTTCTTCGGCCTGCCGAACAGGCCGCGGCTGAAGCTGACGGTTGCCCAGACCGTTTCGAACGAGTCCGTGTGAAGTTCCTGCGGAACCAGCCCGATCATCGCGCGCGCCGCGCGGTAGTCCCTGATGATGTCATGTCCGCCGACCGTAACGCTGCCGGAGGTCGGATTGGCGATGCCGCAGATGATGCTGATCAGCGTAGTCTTGCCGGCGCCGTTCGGCCCGAGCAGCGCGAAGATCTCGCCGCGCTTGATGTCGAGGTTGATGGCGCTCAGCGCCTTGAAGCCGGAGCCGTAGGCCTTCGATAGGTTTGAAATGGAAATGACGGACGACATGCTTGATCGTTCGGACTCTGGAATTGCGGGAGGAACCGGCAACGCGCTGGTATGCCAGAGCCGGAATGGAAGGAGCTGAAATCAGATAGGAAGGAGAAGCAGGTTCTGCAATCGCTACCGCGACTTACTTTTTCTTCTTCGCCGGCTGCTTCTTCGCTGGCGTGGCAGCCGCAGGCTGCTCGGTCTCCGGAATCTTCGCGAGCGTCATGATCTGGATCTGGTTGTTGACCGGCGCGGTGGGGCGCGCGTAATCGAGCAGTTGCTCTTCGCCGAGGCCGACCGACTGGATGCGCTTGGCCGAAATCTTGAAGGTGTTGACCAGGATTTCGCGGATCGCGTCGGCGCGGCGCTGGCTGAGGATGGCGTTGGCCTCGCGCTTGCCGTTGGCTTCGATATGGCCGACCACCAGGATGGTGTAGGGCAGCAGCGAGGAATGCACCAGCGCATCCGCGATGCGGCCGACGGTCTGGTAGGATTCCGGCTGCACGATCGGCGTGTCGACGTCGAACACGATATCGACGTTGAAGGTCGGCAGCCTCTTCAGGTCGGGCGCGATGGCGGGGCGCTTCTGCGGCGGCGGCTCGGTCTTGCCGCGCATTTTCGAGCGTTCGGTGACCTGCTGACGCAGAGCGGGGACGTCGAGCTCCAGGTCGGATTCGTATTTCTCCAGTTTGCCGACGATGTCGTCGCGGGTCGGGGCGTTCTGGGCGAAGGCAGGCGCGACCGCCAGCAACGCGAGCACGCCGGCCGCCAGCAAACCGATGTCGCGGATGCCGGCCATCAGCGATACCCCGCGTCGGTCATGGCCTGGGTGCAGTTGCGGCTGACGCCGCTCGCCGTCATCAGGCAGGGCACCGACTTGCTGGTCTCCTTGGTCGAGCCGTGGCAGATCTTGACGATCTCGCGCGTGCAGGCGTTTGCCACGGTTACGCGCGCGGCGATCCGCTTCTGGATGGCGTCAAGCGCCTGCAGATAGGTCGCCTTGCACTGGGCCGAGGTCACGTCCTGGTTGCGCGATAGGCATTCCTTGAGCCGGTTGGAGTCGAGATTGACGCCGCGGCAATTGGCGGTGATGTCCGCGCCGCAGCCCTTGGCCAGCATGGCCGCCGCATCGCCAAAGCTCATCGTCTCCGCCGCCGCCACAGACGGCACGGCCAGCAACGCAGCCAACAGAAAAACCCCTCCCCGGACCATGGGGACATCTCAACCGATGATTTCGCCGGGGGTCAAGGGCCAGGGGGGCCGTGCGAAGCGGTGTCCACGGCACTGTTGCCGCGGCGACAGGGCGGTCACACCCGCTCCACAAAACTGTCGACCACCTTCTTCTCGCCGGCCTTCTCGAAGGCGATGGTGAGCTTGTTGCCGTCGATCTTCACGACGTGGCCGTAGCCGAATTTCTGGTGGAAGACGCGGTCGTCGAGCGAGAATTCGGAAACCGAGGTCGATTTCGCCACCAGTTCGCCCTCGATCACCATGGGGCCGCGCTTGTTGCGCGAGGAGAACGACGACTGGTCTTCATTGAAACCACCGCGGGCCTGGCCGCCGCGGTTTCGATTGCGGTTGGCCTGGGCGCGCTGCCAGCCCGGCGTGGTGTAGCTGGAGCCGAATGATTCGACATTGTCGAAGCGGGAGGGGCCGTAGCCGCCGGCACCGCCCCAGCCCGAGCCGCCCTTGGACTCCGTGATCTCCACGCTCTGCGCCGGCAGTTCGTCGAGGAAGCGCGAGGGGATGGTGGTCGACCAGGTGCCATGGATGCGGCGGTTGGTGGCAAAGAAGATCTTTGCGCGGCGGCGGGCGCGGGTGAGGCCGACATGGGCCAGCCGGCGCTCTTCCTCCAGCCCGGCGCGGCCCTGCTCGTCGAGGGTGCGCTGGCTCGGGAACAGGCCTTCCTCCCAGCCAGGCAGGAAGACGTTGTCGAATTCCAGCCCCTTGGCGGAATGCAGCGTCATCAGCGACACCGCCTCTTCCTGCGCGCCGTCCTCGCGGTCCATGACGAGCGCAATGTGCTCGAGAAAACCCTGCAGGTTCTCGAACTCCTCCATGGAGCGGACCAGTTCCTTCAGGTTCTCGAGCCGGCCGGCGGCATCCGCCGAGCGGTCCTTCTGCCACATCTCGGTGTAGCCGCTCTCGTCGAGCACGATTTCGGCCAGTTCCGTGTGCGAGGTGACCTCGCGCTGCGCGCGCCAGCGGTCGAAATGCAGCACGAGATCGCGCAAGCTTCCGCGCGCCTTCGGCTTCAGCTCGTCGGTCTCGACCACGGCCCGCGCCGCGTCGAACAGCGAGATGCGGCGCTTGCGGGCGTGGTCGTGCAGCAGCTGCACGGTGGCATCGCCCAGGCCGCGCTTGGGCACGTTGACGATGCGCTCGAAGGCGAGATCGTCGGCCGGCGAATTGATGGTGCGCAGATAGGCCAGCGCGTCGCGGATTTCCGCGCGCTCGTAGAAGCGCGGACCGCCGATCACGCGATAGGGCAGGCCGAGGGTGACGAAGCGGTCTTCGAACTCGCGCATCTGGAACGAGGCGCGGACGAGGATGGCGATCTCGTTGAGGTTTTCGCCGGCGCGCTGCAGTTCCTCGATCTCCTCGCCGATGGCGCGGGCTTCCTCCTCGGAATCCCAGGCGCCGGTCACGGTGACCTTCTCGCCGTCGACGTCCTCGGTGCGCAAGGTCTTGCCGAGTCGGCCTTCATTGTGCGCGATCAAATGCGAGGCGGCAGCGAGGATATGGCCGGTCGAGCGGTAGTTGCGCTCGAGGCGGATGACTTTCGCGCCGGGAAAATCGTGATCGAAGCGCAGGATGTTGTCGACCTCGGCGCCGCGCCAGCCATAGATCGACTGGTCGTCGTCGCCGACGCAGCAGATGTTTTTCGGCGGAGCCTTCTCCCTCTCCCCGCTTGCGGGGTGAGGGGCTGCCTCCAAGAGCTCGGTCTGCGGAGAGTCCCCCTCACCCGGATTGCTGTGCAATCCGACCTCTCCCCGCACGCGGGGAGAGGTGGAGGCAGCCGAGGGCGCCTGCGACAGCAGCCGCAGCCACAGATACTGCGCAACGTTGGTGTCCTGATATTCGTCTACCAGGATGAACCTGAAGCGGGTCTGGTAGCTGCGCAGCACGTCCGGGTGTTCGCGGAAGATGCGGATGTTCTCCAGCAGCAGATCGCCGAAATCGGCGGCGTTGAGGATCTTCAGCCGCTCCTGATAGCTGGTGTAGAGCTTGCCGCCCTTGCCGTTGGCGAACACGGCGGCTTCGCCCGGCGGCACCTGCGACGGCGTCAGTCCGCGGTTCTTCCAGCCGTCGATCAGGCCGGCCAGCATGCGCGCCGGCCAGCGCTTGTCGTCGATGTTTTCCGCCTGCAGCAGCTGTTTCAGCAGCCGCACCTGGTCGTCGACGTCGAGCACGGTGAAGTTGGACTTGAGCTGCGCCAGTTCCGCATGGTGGCGCAGGATGCGGCCGCCGATGGAATGGAAAGTGCCGAGCCATGGCATGCCCTCCACGGCATGACCGAGCATCTGGCCGAGGCGCAGCTTCATCTCGCGCGCGGCCTTGTTGGTGAAGGTCACCGCGAGGATTTCCTGCGGCCGGGCGCGGCCCTGGCTCAGGATATGGGCAATACGCGTGGTGAGCACGCGCGTCTTGCCGGTGCCGGCGCCGGCCAGCACCAGCACGGGGCCGTCCAGCGTCTCCACCGCCTCGCGCTGCTCGGGATTGAGGCCGGAAAGATATTGCGGACCGGCCGCGGCGCGCGCACGCGCGGCGATCCCGCCAGCAGCAGGCTGGTGGTCGGGAACGCTCGCATGGGGCAATTTGTTCGGCTCGGTCATCGCGAATCGCATTTTCCCACGATGGCACCGTGGGGTGGTGAAGGGGAGCCTTCTTAGCAGGGATTGACGGTCATATAGGGCCCGAACGGCCGTTTTGACAGGTTTTCACTCTGTAAATGGCCGGCGAGTACGGACTCTTTGGTTACGCGGGCCCTGCTGGATCGGGTCGACGCCTGCCCACTACGACCATGTAATCCGGAGTTCCAAAACTGCAGAACAAGCGGACATAGGCTACCAAGTAGGCCGGAGTGGCCTTCTCAAGCCAACCGATGTGAAGGTTATGAAGTCCGTGATTGTCAGGTTCTGG
Organism: Bradyrhizobium sp.; assembly: GCF_016219575.1. Classification (GTDB taxonomy): domain Bacteria; phylum Pseudomonadota; class Alphaproteobacteria; order Rhizobiales; family Xanthobacteraceae; genus Bradyrhizobium. The sequence goes on from NZ_JACRMG010000029.1 coordinate 122,066, forward strand.
GGATGCTTGGGCGGAAACGTACTGCATGAGATGGTTCGATTTGCCGAGGATAAGATCGGGCAGGTAGGGTGCAAACGAATCCAAGCCGTATTCCGCGACAGCGAGTGAATGCGCGATCTTGCAGATCATCCGGCCGTAGGTGAGAGGGCTAAATCTCCCAACGCCGTCGAAGTTTTCGCCAGGCTTAGCTAGCTTATGAACATCATCGGTATCATATTTTAGCCAGATGCTTCCGGTGAAGCGGTCGCTCGGTTCTGCGCCGCGCAAGACGCCTGGCCGAGCGTGTTCTGTGGTGAATCCAAGAAATGCAAGAGGTGCTTCACTCGCTTTGACAGTAACCGTGCGGGTCTCGCCGTTCGCGTCTGTAATTTTTATCGTTCGCTGTTCCGGACGTTTCTTTGGCTTCCGAGTAGGAAGGTTTAGCCGTAGTCTCGGCGAACTGTAGGTGCCCCAGTGCGCGTTTAAGACTTCTCCCTCGACCTGTCGTCCCGTGATGTCGGAGCACTTGGGGCAACTTGCCTTTGGCAGTATTAGATTTCCCCCTAAGCCAAATGGGATGATGTGCTCCTCCCCCAGCGTTCCTTCTCGTTCCCCGCAGTAGATGCACGAGCCAACCGGAGGGAAGACTTTTTTCCGCTTGCCGAGACCGTTCAAGATTTCTGTTGTCATGCCTCAGGGGATATAGGGCTTGAGCGGCCATTTTGACAGGTTTTATCGACCCCTATGGCCAAGCCATTTCGTTACCGTCTCACGAAGAATCTTCGGCATGTCCGCGCCGGAACTTGCGTTCCCCGCCCGGCATTGTCCGGACATGGTCTAGCGATCAAACGCCCTATTTCGCGGGCATCGCCACCTTGCGGCCGATGCCCTCCGGCCGCGGCACCGCGGCGTGGACATTTACGATATCGGCGATGCGGGCGCGGATGTCGGGCGGGAAGGGCGCGACCTTGCGCGTGGTCATGTCGATGTGCAGCGAGATGTTCTCCGACGTGGCCGAGAGCCAGCCTTCGCCGGCATGGCGCAGCTCCTCGAAGGTATGCAGCCGCTTCTCGTCGGCCCCTAACAGGTAGATCGTGACCTGCACGGGATCGCCCAGATGGATCTCCTGGAGGTAGCGCACGTGGCATTCGGCGGTGAAGGTCGAGCCGTGGCGCTCCTTCTTGTAGGCCGGCCCGATGCCGAGCTGCAGCCACAGTTCGTCGATCGCGCGGTCCATCATCACGTTGTAATAGGCCATGTTGAGATGGCCGTTATAGTCGATCCATTGCGGCTCGATCTGCATCACCGAGGACACGAAAGGGGCGGTCGGCAGCTTGAGGTCCCGGGCAGCGGTGGCACTCGTCATCGTCACTCCCTGATGGCGCAATCCAGTTCTTGACCCCTTATATATCCTTTGCCACCGTCCCCCAAAGCCGGGAGGAATCTTGACGTGGCGACAACGATAACAAGCAGCAATCTGAAGCGGCCGGAGCCGCAGGCCCTGAAGAGCACGATCGAGGCACTGGCGGCGCGGTTCGGCAACCGGCTGATCACCTCGCAGGCGGTCCGCGAGCAGCATGCGCATACCACCACATGGCTGGCGTCGCAGCCGCCGGACGCCGTCGTGATGGCGCAGGAGACCGCCGACATCCAGGACGTGGTGCGGATCTGCGCCAAACATGGCGTGCCCGTCATCGCGTTCGGTACCGGCACCTCGCTCGAGGGCCAGGTCAACGCGCCGGCCGGCGGCGTCTGCATCGACCTGCGCGACATGAACAGGATTCTCGAAGTGCATGCCGAGGATCTGGATTGCGTGATCCAGCCCGGCGTCACCCGCAAGGCGCTGAACGAGCATCTGCGCGACCAGGGGCTGTTCTTCCCGATCGATCCCGGCGCCGACGCTTCCCTCGGCGGCATGACCTCGACGCGGGCCTCCGGCACCAATGCGGTGCGCTACGGCACCATGCGCGAGAACGTGCTGGCGCTGAAGGTCGTGCGCGGCGACGGCGAGATCATCACCACGGGCACACGGGCGAAGAAATCCGCCGCCGGCTACGATCTCACCCATCTCTTCGTCGGCGCGGAAGGCACGCTCGGCATCATCTGCGAGCTGACGATCAAGCTGCGCGGCATTCCCGATACCATCGCGGCGGCGGCCTGCTCGTTCGAAACGGTGCGCGGCGCCTGCCAGGCGACCATCCTGGCGATCCAGACCGGCATCCCCGTTGCGCGCATCGAGCTGCTCAATGCCGAGCAGGTGAAGGCCTGCAATTCCTATTCGAAACTGTCGCTGCCGGAGACGCCGCTGCTGCTGCTGGAATTCCACGGCACCGCAGCCGACGTCGCCGAGCAGTCGAAGAATTTCGGCGAGATCGCGCGGGAATGCGGCGGCGGCGATTTTTCGTGGACCACACGGCCGGAGGATCGCACCAAGCTGTGGCAGGCGCGGCATGACGCCTATTGGTCGGTGAAGGCCCTGCGCCCCGGCGCCGGCGTGGTGGCGACCGACGTCTGCGTGCCGATCTCGCGGCTGGCCGATTGCGTCACCGAGACCGAGGACGATCTGAAGCGGCTCGGCCTGCTCTCGCCGATCGTCGGCCATGTCGGCGACGGCAATTTCCACTGCTCGCTGGTGTGCGACGTCGACAACGCCGAGGAGATGGCGCGCGGCGAGGAGTTCATGCACCGCCTGGTCGAGCGCGCGCAGGCCATGGGCGGTACCTGCACCGGCGAGCACGGCATTGGGCAAGGCAAGCAGAAATACCTTGAGGCCGAGCTCGGCAGCGAGGCACTGGACGCGATGCGGGCGCTGAAAAAGGCGCTCGATCCGCAGAACATCTTCAATCCCGGCAAGATCGTCCCGGCGGCCTGAGGCCTTCGCCGCCTGCGCGCCGCCCGAATGGTGCGGAACTTTTGCCGTCTTCCTGCGTCATCTCTCGCGCCGCGATTTGGGCGGCGTGACCGCAGGAGGGTGCCATGTTCGGGCGCGCGTTGGGAATTGCGGTTCTTGCCCTCGTTTTGGCGCTGCCGGGCGATGTCATCGCCAAGGGCGGCGGCCACGGAGGAGGGCGCGGCGGCGGCCACGGTCATGGCGGCGGCCACGGCTTCCGCGGGCACGGCGGCGGGCATCATCACTTCGGGGGACATCGAGGCGGCCATTCGCGCCATGCGATCGGACGCGCCCATTTTGGTGGCCCGCGCTTCTCCGCGCGACACCGGAATTTTGGCCAGATGCGGCATGCAGCGTTCGCGCCGGGCCGCAACGCAATGAACCTGTTGTCGCGTCCCGGCGCGTTGCGCCACGGCAAGCTGCTGAGCAGTCCGGCGGCGCGCGCGCAGATCGCCGCGGCCGCAGCGCTCGCAGGCTGGCATGGCGGCGCGGTCGGTAGCGGCTGGTGGCGTCACGGCAATGGCGGATATGGCTGGGTCGGCCCGCTGTTCTGGCCGTTCGCCTATAACGACATTTACGACTACGCCATCTGGGACGACGGCCTCGGCTTCTGGGGCTACGGCTATCCCGACATCTACGCGGGAATCTTCCCGCCTTACGGCTATGGTGACCTCGCGGGCTATTTCCCGCAGCGAAGATTTGATCGCCGCCGCGGCAGAACCGTGGCGATAGGACAGATGTGCGGCGATGACAGCCGCGCGGTCGCCGGCATGCCGGTCGACCAGATCGCCGACGCCGTTCAGCCCACCGAGCCGCAGCTCGCTGCGCTGTCCGAGCTCGGCCAGGCCTCGCTCACGGCCGCCCAGAATATCCGTCTGGCGTGCCCGGCGCAGGCCATGCTGACCGCGCCGGGAAGGCTCGCGGTGATGCAGCAGCGGATCGAGGCGATGATCGCGGCGACGGCCATGATCCAGCCGCGGCTGGAGAGGTTCTACGGCCTGCTCAACGACGAGCAGAAGGCGCGGCTCAACGCGCTCGCCGAAGAGCAGCGCAAGACGTCGGCTGCTCCAGCCGACGCTGCATCGCCGGCGCAAGGCTGCGGCGCTCCGGGACCGTCGGCGCTGCAATGGCCGACCAGCGAGATCGAGGCCAGGATTCATCCGAACGAAACGCAGAAGGGTGCCTTGCAGGCGCTGCAGGACACCAGCACCCGTGCCGCCGAGCAGCTGAAGTCCGCCTGTCAGACGGAACATCTGCTTACCCCGCCCGCGCGGCTTGCCGCCGCCAGGAAGCGGCTCGACGCCATGCTGGAAGCCGTCAAGCAGGTGCGCGCGGCGCTGGAGGATTTCTACGCCACGCTCAGCGACGAGCAGCGTGCGGCGTTCGAAGCGATCGGGCCGGCGCGGCCGGCCTGACGGGCGCCGCTCGCGGCCGCATTGTGCGTGCCGGTTCACCGGCAAGATCAACCCGGCGGCCCACCGAAAGCCACCGTCGCGCATGCGCGATGCTTTCCATGCTTTGTCCACCAAGACGCCGCAGCGAGCGCGGAGTCTTGCCGGTATTGCACCCGGGGTCACCGCATTCCGGTTCCAATCCCTTCCCGTTTTCATCACGCCGGGAACCAAAGTCAAACATTCTGCGGCCTGACTTGGCTTCCAGTAGTTCCCGCGACACGCGTTGAACGGCGCGCAACGTGTCGTGTCGAAGTATGGAAGGAAGTGTTGATGAAGATTGTGCCTGGATTCGCAGTCGCCGCGGGTAGTCTCTTTCTTGCAATGCAGGTCGCGCAGGCGGCCGATATCAGGAGACTGGAGCCCGCGCCAACGAACAATTCGCCTTACTACAATTGGTCCGGGTTCTATGCAGGCGTGTTCGCCGGCGGCGCCCACGGCGTCTGGACCGTCGACTTCTACCGCAACAACAATCACGGACACGCCGAGGAAGGCGCCGACGGCATCGCTTTCGGCATCTATGGCGGATACAATTATCAGTTCGCCAATCGCTTCGTGATCGGCGCCGAGCTGGACCTCGGGAAGTCGACCGCGTCGCAGAACAACAACATTTTCGACAATGATGCCTCGCTGGCGAAGTTTGGCGTATTCGGCTCCGTGCGCGCGCGTTTCGGCTACACGTTCGACCGCCTGCTGTTGTTCGGCACCGTCGGCGTTGCAGCGGCCAATCTCAGCAACAACATCCAAAAGGGGCGCAATGCCGGGGAGGAGGTCGTCTGGGAAGACCAGGTCAAGGCGGGATTCACCGCCGGCGCGGGTGTGGAGTATGCGTTCACCCGGAACTGGATCGGCCGCGGTGAATATGTCTACACCGATTATGGCACCGTCACGCTCTACAATCGCGATGGCAACCGTGCCGACTTCAGGAACGAGATGCACCTCATCCGGGCGGGTGCGAGCTACCGCTTCTAGGCCGCGATGACGGCTCAAGCCAGGACTGCCCCCTCGGGGAGGGGCAGTCGCCGGCCCATCGTGGAGATACGCTTCCGGCGCTGGTGCGGTTCACAGATCGCGGCAAATGACGCTATGCTTGCTCCACTGTGGAGTGGGGCGACGATGCAGTGGTTCAGGAAGGCCCGGCGCACGGAAATCTGGGACGAGGCGATCGAAGAGCCGCTCGGCGATATCGAGGCGGCCAAGCGGATCCGGGAAATCTGCCGCGCCGCCGCCGACAGCGCCGGCAAGGTCGGCGCCGCGACGGACCTCACGCACAGGAAGACCGGGCGCGAGGTCGAGCGCTACGAGCGCGCGGCACGGGCGGCAATGGAAATCGCCATGAAGGTTTCCGACGAATTGCTGCGTGATGCCGCCGTGCGCCAGATCGTCGAGCTGTGCCTCACGGCGGGCAACGTCACGACGGCGCAAACGCTGTTTCGCGCCATCCAGGCCAAATCGATCCGGGACGAGGTGCTGCGCGATCATCCGCGCCTGGCGGACGAATAGCTGCTGCGGCGGGCGCTACGACTTCTTCGCGACCGTCCATTGCGCCTTGCTGTGCCGCAACAGCAGCTTGACGATTTCGCGGCGGGATGCCGGCGCCAGTCCGATGACGTCGCCGGCCTGGTTGAGGATCCGCTCCCTGGCCCCGAGCGGCAGCCGCGGCCAGCAGAGCACGACCGCCGCCCCGAGATGCTGGAGGATCAATTCGTCAGGCGGACGATCTGCCGCGGCGTGGCACGCGTCTTCGGGAAAAGGGTCTCCCGGATTGTCCGTCATCAAGCCGTCCGGATCGTCGCAAAGAAGCCTTCGACGCTGGCGCGCATCGTTTCCGATTGCACCGACAATTCGTCGGCCGAGGACAGCAACTGCATCGCGGTCTCGCGCGTCTGTCCCGCCGCATTGCTGACGCCGCTGATGTTGCCCGACACCTCCCGCGTGCCGCGCGCGGCTTCCTGGATGTTGCGGGCGATTTCCGCCGTCGCCACGCCCTGTTCCTCGACCGCGGCCGCAATCGCGGTGGCGATCTCGTTGACCGATCCTATCGTCGAGCCGATCTCGGCGATGGCGGAGACCGATTGCTTGGTCGCCGCCTGGATGGCGAGGACCTGCTGGCTGATCTCCTCTGTGGCGCGCGCCGTCTGTTCGGCGAGCGCCTTGACTTCGGATGCGACGACGGCAAAGCCGCGGCCGGCCTCGCCTGCGCGCGCCGCCTCGATGGTGGCGTTGAGCGCAAGCAGATTGGTCTGCGCCGCGATCGTGTTGATCAGTTCGACGACGGCGCCGATTTTCTGCGCGCCCTCGGCCAGATCGCGGATGCTGGCGCCGGACAGGCGCGCCTGGTCCACCGCCTTGCCGCTGATGCGGGTGGATTCGGCCACCTGCCGGCCGATCTCTGTGACCGACGAGGCGAGTTGCTCGGTCGCGGACGCCACCGCCTGCACGTTGGTGGATGCCTGTTCGGACGCTGCAGCGACGGTGGTCGATTGCCGGGTCGATTCCTCCGCATTGGCCGCCAGCGCATTGGCCGCCTGCTTCAGATTGCCGGCGGAGCCGCCGACGGTCGCCAGAACGGTCCCGATGTGGCCATCGAATGCCGTGATCGCCGCGGCGATCTTGCGCTGCTGCTGCGCGCGCTGTTCCAGCATCGCCTCCTGATAGACCGAGATCGCGAGGTCCATGTCCAGCATCACGGCGCAGTTCACCGCGGCCAGCACCGCCGTCAGCCGGCCGGTCCGCCAGCGATAGTGCCGCACCGCGACGCCGGCGAGCCGGCCCAGCACGTAATTGTAGCCGCCGATGTACCAGCGCGGCTCCAGTCCGATCCGGCTGTGCACGAGGCCGATGGCCCGCACGCCCTGCATGTATTCACGGTCGAACCGCCCGTTGAACAGGCGCGCCCAGTGCGTGGCCTGTGCCGATTTCAGCCGCGGAATGTCGTTGCCGATCATCCGCGCGAGTTGCGGCTCGGCGGTCGCGTCACGGTAGAAACCTTCGAGGATGTCCGGCAGCTCCGGCTCGACCACGGCCCAGAATTCGCGGAGCAACTCGCCGGTGACGCCGTCGATGCGCATGAAGCGCATCCGCGTTTCGCGATCGTGATTTCCGTCGGCCAGAATAACTTGTGTCATGAAATTTTCCCCTGGGCGAATTCGATCGATTGAATGACCCGCTGTACAAAGTGTCGGCGGAGCGGGAATGCACGTAATGCTGTCGATCCCGGAGTTAAGGTGATTCCCGGTTAATTTCCGAATGGCATAATTTGATGCAGGTTGTTGATCTGAGTTAAGACACGTGAATTCCGCGTCAGGGCGGCGATGCGGGTCACTTCCAGCGCCTTGACGCAAGTGTCGACTGGCGCAGTGCGTCCCAGCTTGCATTCCCGACGGCACTATGGGTAGGTTGCATCTGCAAGTCGCTAGCGATGAAGCCGGCGAATCGATGCCAACAACCCCCGATTGTGTGCCATCGGGCGATCAAGACGAATGAACTCGACCTCGCTTTGCGTCAGCTGTCCCCATCACGATTCCGGTTTCTGCGGGACGCTCCTCGGATCTGAAGACGCGCGCAGGAACCAGCGTTTCCAGACTCTTCGGGCCGGCGCACAGATTGCAGTCCGCAACCAGGCTGCAGCCGATGTGCTGGTGCTTTGCACAGGGTGGGCGTTTCGGTACCTGCAGCTCGCGGACGGCCGCCGCCAGATCCTCAAGTTCATGCTGCCCGGCGATGTTCTCTCCCCGGCGACGATCTTCCAGAAAAATTACCCTTCTTCGGTCAAGGCGCTGACCGACGTCATGCTCAGCGGCTTCCCGCGTACGGCGATTCGGGAAAGATGCGCGATAGGACCGGGCGCGCCGTCGGCGGTCGCCAGCACGTCGATTGCCGAGATGCGCGATGTGACCGAGCTTGCGACGATCCTGGGTCAGTGCTCTGCAGAGGAGCGTATCGCCTATTTGCTCCTGCGCCTGATGTCGGGGATCGCCGCGCGCAACGTGATTCGCGACAATCGCTATCCCTTTCCCTTGCGCCAGCAGCATATCGCCGACGCGGTCGGGTTGACCCCGGTTCATGTCAGCCGGGTATTCGGCCTGCTTCGCGAGCGCGGCGTCCTGACCATGTCGGAAGGGGTCTTGACGGTCTTCGACGTGCCGCAGCTGGAGCGGCTGGGGTCGCTGAAGTAGCGAGGTTGCGCCTCAGGTCCCGCCGTCGAGCGCCTTGATCGCCTCGGCGACGCTGCGGAAGACGCGGTCCCTCGGCAGCCGGTCGTAAATCCCGAAACGCTGGAATGCTTCCTGCGCGCGGGTCGATTCCAGCCGTGCAATCGCCAGCGTCACTCCCTGCGTGCGGCATTCGCCGATCACCTCGAGCAGGGTTTGTGCGGCGGTGAAGTCGATCTCCAGGATGCCGCTCGCTTCCAGCACCAGCAGCTTCGGTTTCGGCGGGGACTTCAGGACGTCGAGAATGTCGGCGCCGAAATTCTCCGCGTTGAGAAACGTCAGCGGCGCCTGCAGGCCGACCACGGCGATGCCGGGGCTCTGTTCGCCCGGCACATGAGGGTTGGCCGGCCACCAGATGGTCGTGCCGGGCAGATGCTCGAAAGCCACCAGCCGCGCCCGCGTCGTGCTCCAGATGCCGTGCAACAGGGACAGTCCAATGCCGAGAGCAACGCCCTGTTCGATCGGCAGCGCGATGATGGCAGCGGCGGTGGCGATGACGAGCAGGAATTCGCCCAGCGACTGGCGGTAGATTTTCGCGATCTGTCCGAGGCGAATGATGCGCAGCGCCACGAACAGCAGCACGCCGCCCAGCGCGGCATCGGGAACATGGCGCAGCAGCGTGGCGCCGAAGGCGATCAGCGCCAGCACGATCGCCGCCGCGAACAGGCTCGACAGCTGCGTGCGGCCGCCGGTCTCCCGCACGATGCCGGTGCGCGGCGGGCTGGCGTTGACGGGAAATGCGCCGAACAGGCCGGCCAGCATGCTGCCGGCGCCGGCGCCGAGAAAGTCGCGATCGACATCGGCCGGCTTGTCGCGATCCGATGGAAATGCGCGCGTCGTGGCTGCGGTCTGCACCATGACGACGATGGCGACCAGAAGGGCGAGGGGGACGAGCCTGGCCCATTGCTCGGGATACAGGTACGGCAGCGACGGCATCGGAAGCGTCGCCGGCACGGCCCCGACCACGGCGACGCCCTTTCTCTCGAGCCCCGCAGCGATCACCGCGACGGTGGCGGCGACCAGGGCGATCAGCGCGCCCGGGATTTTGGCGCTGATCGCTTCGGCGCCGGCGACGATCGCGAGCACGCCGGACCCGATCAGCAGCGTGTAGGGGTTGGTCGCCCCGAGCTGCTGTGCCAGCGCGAGGATGCGGTCGGGCATCGGCCCCTTCGGCGCGGGCAGACCGAGCACGCCGGGCAATTGCGAGACCAGGATGTGCACGGCGATGCCGGCGAGGAAGCCGACCGTCACCGGCGTCGACAGCAGATTGGCGATCCAGCCCATGCGAAACAGGCTCGCGAGAACGAGGATCACGCCGACCATCACCGCCAGCGCCACCGCCAGCGACTGATAGTCGGCCGGGTTGCTTGCCGCCATCAGCAGCAATCCACCGGCGAAGATCGGCGTGATCGTGGAATCGGCGCCGCACGACAGGAACCGGTTGGCGCCGAAAATGGCAAAGCCGACCGATCCCATGATGAAGGCGAAGAAACCGATCTGCGGCGGCAAGTGGCCGAGCCGCGCGGTTGCCATCTGTTCGGGGATCGCGATCGCGGCGAGCGTGAGGCCGGCGATCAGGTCGCCCGGCAGGTCGGCGGCGCGGAACGAGCGAAGCGAGCGGAAGACATGCCAGCGGCTTTCGGATTCGTCGGAGGCGGTTTGCGCCATCGTTGTTCGTTCCCTTGCCGCCGATTGCCGGAAAATATTCCCTCAATCGCCGGCAAAAGGCCAGCGCCGCCGCCGGCGCATCAGGTCAGTTCGGCCGCGCCGTGATCGCCTTGCGGATGGCGGCCAGCGGCGCGGCGTCGTCGAATTCGAGCGCCTCGCCGCGGGGGCGCAGGCCGAGGTCGCGCCAGAGGCCGGCGAGATCGGGCGTCACCGGCTTTCCTCCCATCTCGCGGTAAAGGCGCTCCAGCACGTCCGCGCCGACGGCCTTGTCGGCGGTGGCGAGCACGCGCGCGATGGGCCAGTCGTGCTCGTGGTTGCCGCCGGCTGATATCACGCCGCGCATCGCGTCCTGCAGGCCGAGCCGGTTGCCGGTGGCCTTGCGGATTTCGATGTCGGCAAGCAGGCAGAACATCGCGCCGCCCCAATATTTGCGGCCCCAGGTGCCGGTATTGTCGAGGCCGCGGTCGCCGGCTTCCGGCAGGCCCTGCGGCATGTCGCGCATCATCGCCTGCCAGATTTCGGCGACCGTCAGATCGCCTGCCTGCGCCCGCGCGATCGGTTCGACATAGACCGCGAGGCCCTCGGACAACCATGCATGCCGCTCGGCGAGGTCAGGCAGGGCCAGATGCACCATCTCGTGCACCATCACCCAGTCGCGGCGCAGGGCGTCTTCGCCGGCATCGCGCCCGAGCATCACGCGAATGGCCGCGCCGCGATAACCCCATGTGGTGCCGCCGCGCACGCGCGTTCCGTTGACCGGCACGATCAGCAGCTTCAGATCGCTGACGGGGAAGCGGCCGTAATAGGTGGCGACGGCCCTGGCCGACGCCTTCACCCAGTCCAGCACTTTCTCCTTCGGCAGCGCGATCTCGCCGGGCGCGAACGCGACATGGATGACGCCGCCGGGCACATCGAGGTCGGTCTTCGACAATTTGTCGAAGGCGTCATAGGGCATGCGGTCGCCGCGCGTGAATTCGGACTGCGCGCCGGCGAGGAAAGGAAATGCGCTCGCGAGCACTAGAGCGAGGGCGGCGGCAAGCGCAACGGCACGAGATGCTGCGGCGGATTTCATGACGCCGCACCTCTCGCCCGGCCCGCAGTGTCGGACAGCTTCGCCAGGAACGATGTCGTCTGTTCGACGAGATCGTCGAGCATCGCCGCCAGCAAGGCTTCGCCCTTTTCGAGGGTCGCAAGCGTCGGATCGCCGAAACTGCCGGAACGGCTGTAGTTCGGCGACGTCCGGTCCGACGGTGTCAGGCGGCCCGGCACGGCTTGCGCGATCGCCGGGCTCGCCTCGGCGCGCGGCATGTCGACGATTTCGGGCGCGATCGCCAGCATCAGCGACGTCTCGAGCTCGTCGGCATGGCTGCCATGGCCTTGCCGGGCGAGGGCGGCTGCGGCGTGGCGATAGCGCGGGCCCTCGTGAATCCCGAGATGCAGCGTGTTGCGGGCGGCGAGCCGTGCCAGCGCGCGGTCGACGGAATCGCGCGTGCTGATGCCGGTGTCGAGCACCAGCAGCGCGCGGCAACCGTGGCGCAAAATCTCCGATGCGATCTCGGCGACCATGGCTTCGAACGTCGCCGCCGACAGGCTGGTGCTTCCCGCATATTCGATGAATGCCGGATAATGCCCGTAGGTCAGCGCCGGCCAGACCAGGGCGTCGATGCGCGCGGCGAGCCGCGACGATAGAAACTCCGCTTGGATGCGGTCGGTGCCGAGCGACATGTGCAGGCCGTGCTGCTTTGCGCCGGCACCGATCGGCAAGATCGCGGCAGCGCCGGCGTCGATGCGGTGCGCGACTTCGTCCCATGTCATGTGCCCGACGAAATCGCGTTCGGCCTCAACGCCCATGGAGGCGGCCTTTCGATATCAGGCGGAAACGCCCGAGAGACATCCGCCCGTGACCCAGCCGTGCAAATAACCCGCGCCGCGCGCCGCGGCGTTGTCGGGATCGTCGTAGGTGGCGAGCATGGAGCAGAGCACGCCAAACGGAACGCCTCTTGCCGCTTCGTCCCACACCATGGCTTCATCGGGCGGAAGCTCGCGGAACATCGGCGTCGTGTCCTGCCGCCACACCAGAATGCGGACGGGCTCGTCGAGCATCGCCGCATCCGGCGGCGTCTCGTCGGCCTTCAGCGCGCGCCAGATGGCGGCTGCGTTGGTGGTGAGATCGAGACGCGCCGCGGTCGGGTGCGGAACGAAGTTGAGATCCTTCCAGATCTCGGGCGCGTGAGCTGCGACGGCGGCGAGCGTCACCGCTGCGCCATCCCTGCCATCGAAGGCGTCGTTGAGCGCTTTCTCCAGCGCGGCGAGGTCGCCCAGCACGGGATGTTCGCTGTACGGCGCGTTCGCCCGCAGGAATTCGGGCAGCCCTTGCGAGTACCAGCGCAAATTGGGGTGCTCGGAGGTCCGCGCGCGGACATAGGCGTGCCCCATCTCGTCGAACATCTCGTCGCCGAGATAGGCATGCAGCAATTCGTGGTCGTTGCGCAGCGCTTCGACCAGCCGGGAACCGTAGGCGTAACGGTAGACGCCGAACAGCGTCTCGCGTTTCTCCCTGGGGCTGTCGAGGATTTCGGCCAGCACGCCGTCGTCGCCGGCCAGAATGCCGCGCTGGAACTCGGCTTGCTGGCGCGCGAAGTCGCTCATCGCACGACCGGGCCCAGCACCTGCGCGGCCATCTCGCGCGTGCGGTTGACTTCGACGATGAGCTCGTCGAGTGGCGGGATATTGTCGTCGCGCTCGATCATGGTCGAAACCCGGCCGAAGCGCCTCAGCGCAGCGGCGTAGAGCTCCCAGACGTCCTCGCAGACGGGGTGGTCGTGGGTGTCGATGATGTGGGTGCCCATATGGCTGTGGCCGGCCATGTGGAACTGCACCACGCGATCCCCGGGGATGCCGTTGAGGAAGGTGAGGGGGTCATAGCCGTGGTTGAAGGCGCTGACATAGACGTTGTTGACGTCGAACAGCAGCCAGCAGCCGGAGCGGCGCGAGAGCTCGGAGAGAAACTCCCACTCGGTCATCTCCGAATTGCTGAACTGGACGTAGGTCGATACGTTCTCGAGCACGATCGCGCGGCCGAGGAAATCCTGCACCAGCTGCACGCGGCTCACGACGTGATCGAGCGCTTCCCTCGTGTAGGGGATCGGCAGCAGATCGTGCAGGTTCTTGCCGTGCACACCGGTCCAGCACAGATGGTCGGAAATCCATTTCGGCTCGACGCGATGGGCGAGGTCTTTCAGGGCTTGCAGGTACTCGAAATTGGGCGGCGTGGTCGAGGCGATCGACAGCGACACGCCGTGCATCACCACCGGGTAGCGCGCACGGATCTTGTCCAGCGTCTGCAGCGGCTGGCCGCCCGGCACCATGTAGTTCTCGCTGATGATTTCGAACCAGTCGATCGGCGGATTGCCGGAAAGGATTTCATCGTAATGCTGGGGGCGCAGGCCGAGGCCGAAGCCGAGGAAGGGCGGCCTGACAGAGTGACGCGGCGCCTCGTTGCGCGAAGTGTCCGGCAATCTGCTCGCGACGTTCATCCGGTTCCGCCCGACTGTATCCGATGCGCAAGAACCTATCAGGAAACAGGGGCCCGGCCTACCGGACCCCTGTTCCGATGGCGGCGGAGTTCTAGGACGGCGTGAACTTGCCCTTGGCGGCGGCGCACTTGTCCTTGGTCATGGCCGAGAAGCCCTGACCCTTGCAGGCATTCTGGCCCTTGCAGGCGTTGGACGCGCCCTTGCACGCGCTCTGGCCCTTGCAGGCATTGGCGCCCACGCACTTGCCGTCCTGGGCAAAGGCGGTGGTGGTGGTCGAGAGGGTGGTGCCGGCCACGAACAGGGTGGCAGCGGCGGCGGCGAGAACGGCACCGGACTTGGACGTCATCTTCATGGGGTTTCTCCTCCAGAGCGAATGAAGGTGCCAGCCCGGCCTGGGACTGCACCTGCGATAGCTACGGACAAGATCGTGGTTTGGTTACGCCGGCGGAAGAATTTTTTTGCGGCCTTCGATCGAAAAGGAGGCCCGGCGAGCCGCCGGACCTCCCGGGAAGGCATGGAATCGGCCGTCAGCCCTTGACGAATGCGCCGCCCTTGGCCTTGCACTGGGCTTCCGACATCATCGAAAAACCCTGGCCCTTGCAGGCGTTCAGGCCCTTGCAGGCACTGGCCCCGCCCTTGCAGGCGCTCTGGCCCTTGCAGGCATTGGCGGCCATGCACTTGCCCTGGGCGGCATCGGCAGGCGTGGACACGGTCGATACGGCAGCCCCGGCCAGGAACAGCGTGGCGGCAGCCGCAGCGAGCGTGGCACCCGATTTGGAATCCAACTTCATGACGTTCTCCTCGATGTTGACGAAAATGACGCCGTGAGCCTCCGATGATCGGTCGATCCGGAAGCTGCACAACGCAGGACGCCCATTGCATCGAGATGGCTTCGCCGAGATCGAAACCGCCCCGATGAATGCTTGTCCGGAAACGAGCTACGGGGCACCCCGCGGTTTGGTTACAGCGCTTCAGAAGATTTTTTCATTGTGGGCGCCCGCAACACCGGCCCGTGTCCTGCAGCGGCCCGGCGGGAGGATTTCGTTGCGCAAGCGGAAGCAGCTTCAGTCAGTCGTGCCGACCGCTCGCGCGCCTCAATTGAGCGCCGCCCGCTGTGGCTTCAATTTGGCCATCTGCTTGACGGTGGCCGCCAGCTCCTCGGCATTGAACGAGGGAAACGAGCAAATGCGATTGCTGCAGGCGAACGCCGCGGGCTCGCCCAGATCGGGATATTCGACGTCGGGATTGGGCAACTTGCCCTCGCGCAGGTCCAGCCATTCCAGCCGCTTGTAGCGGGCGGGCAGCGCGCGGGCCAGCGCGTGCAGCGACTGCGCCCGCTTGTCGTCCTTGTGCCCGACGACGGTGACGTGGGTGGGCTCGATCGCCAGTTCCTCGTCGGCGAGCAGCACGCCGGGCAGTGGCCGAACCATTTCCACCGAAGCGCTGGCAAGGTACCGCATGGCGTGCGAGGCCTGCTCGCGCCAGGCGTCGTTGCCGAAATAGCGATTGAGCAGGTTCAGGAAGCGCGCGACCTGGACCTGGTCGTCGAGCAGCTTGGCCGGCTTGGCGAACACGCCCGTCTTTGCTTCCGATCTCCTGGAGGTGAAGAAGCCGCCGGCCTCATCCCGGAAGGTCGCGATGAAATCGCCGGCCTTTGCCGCCGCCGCCAGCCAGTCGCGGTTGCCGGTCGCGGCATAGAGATCGAGGAACGCCTGTCCCATCGCAAGCGTATCGCCGATGAACGGCCCGCCGCGATCCCTGGCGCCATGATCGAAGCCGCCGTCGGGCCGCGCGCGGTTGGCCAGCACCCATTTCGCCGATCGTTCGGCGCTTGCGAGCGCCTTGACGTCGTTGCTGACGTTGTAATAGGCGGCGAGAGACGAGATCGCCCAGCCATTTTCCCGCGCGTAGAGATTCCTGTCGATGCGGGGCATGCCGAGCTTGCGGCGCTCGGCGTCTCCGAGCGCGTAGTATTTGTGTCCGTCAATGTCGTGATTGAGGTCGGCGTCCTGGCTGACATAGAAGGCGCCGTCGCTGCCCTGCATGAAGGCCACCAGGTAGCGCTCGATGTCGCGGGCGGCAGCGAGATATTTCGCATCCTTCCACAGCGCATAGGCCTGGCTGTATTGCCGCAGATACTGCGCCTGGAACGACATGATCTTCTCGAAATGCGGCTTCTGCCACGAGCCGCCCTCCGAATACTGGAACACGCCGCCCCACACCGGATCGATCAGGGCGATGGCCGCATCCAGCGTCTGCCGGGCGCGCCTGACGGCGGTGGCATCGCCCGCTTCGGCGCGGGTGATGGCAAGATCCATGCTGTCGGCGTCGATATATTTCTGCATCTCGCCCCAGCCGCCGAGCTTGTCCTCGTAGGACTCGTCGTAGTTCTTCGACAGCGCCTCGCGCTGCGCTTTGGGGAGGAACGCGGACTCCGCCGGCTTCACCTCAAAGGCTTCGGTGACGGAAGGGCCGGGCGTGGGATCGTCGATGATCGCCTTCAACAGCGCCTGCATCCGCGGCGGCTCGATATAGCCCCTGATCTTGGCGAGTTCGCTGCCGTCCGGACCGAACACGATGGTCGCCGGCCAGCCCCAGTCGCCATAGCGGCTCGACAGGTCCGGATTGGCGTCCTGGTCGACACGCACCGGAATGTATTTCGAGGCCAGCAGCGACTGCACCTCGGGATCGGCATAGGTGGTCTTCTCCATCACGTGGCACCAGTGGCACCACACCGCCTCGAGATCGAGGATGACGAAGCGCTTTTCCGCCGTCGCGCGCGTGAACAGCTCGTCGTTCCAGTCGCTCCATTTCAACTCATTGGCCGAAGCAGGCGACGCCGCAAGTGAGGCAAGGACGATGGCGGCGATGCGAAGGAATTTCATGGCGGTCCCCGGAACGCGGATCATCCCCGAGCTACGGGCAGGGGACGGTCGCGGCTCAGGCTTTGCGGGCTGTCACGCGAAAGTGAGCCGCCTTACGGCGTCGCTTCGCGGTGCCCGCTGACATTGAGCAGCAGCCGGTCCAGCGAGGCCGCGCCGGGCCCGGCGATGGCCAGCCACAGGAAGCCCGCAAAATAGGTCGCTTCCTCGAAGCCGAGCAGCGTCTCCAGCGAATCCGCCGCTTCCCATTTCGCCGACTTGATCGCGACCAGCATGGTGAAGGCGAGCATCGCCGCCGGGATGCGGGTGAATAGGCCGAGCATCAGCAGGATCCCGCCGAAGAACTCCACGCCCGAAACGAAGGGGGTCATGATCTTCGGGAAGAGGATGCCCCATTCGGTGAAGTTCTGGGTGATCTGCGGCAAATTGTTGAGTTTGCCCCAGCCGCTCAGCATGAAGACGTACCCGACGATCACGCGCATGATCAGCGGCCCGGCCCAGGCGAAATGTGATGCGATGCGCGACGGCAGCAGGATCAGCAGGTTGGCAACGGAATTCATAGGGTAACCCTCTCGAAGTATCGGCGCGCGGCCACGACCGGCCATCAGCCGGGGCGCTCAAAATTTACGCATCGTCCTGGAAGGAGTTTCGAGTGGGCCGGCCCGCTTGTTACGTGGCCGTTGCCGAAATTTGCGGGTGGCTAGCCGAAATTTTGCAGCGCGGGAAAAGTCTCCAGCAGCCAGATACTGACATTGGAGATGGCGCCGGTGAGGAAGGCGACGCCGGTGATCACCATCAGCACGCCCATCGCATGCTCGACGCGGGCGAGATGCTTCTTCATCCGCATGAATAGCTCGGAGAACTGCTCGACGGCGAATGCCGCCAGCAGGAAGGGAATGCCGAGCCCGGCGGAATAGACCGCCAGCAGCATCGCGCCCTTGGCGACGGTGGCTTCCGCCGCGGCCACGGAAAGGATGGCCGCCAGGATCGGCCCGATGCAGGGGGTCCAGCCGAACGCGAACGCCAGTCCCATCACATAGGCGCCCCACAGCCCGACGGGTTTCGGGATCGGCAGCCGGCCCTCGCGCATCAGGAAGCCGATCCGGGTCAATCCCAGGAAATGCAGCCCCATGATGATGATGATGATTCCGGCGAGGATCGACAGCTCCGCCGACCAGGCGCGGATCAGCCCGCCGACCAGCGAGGCGCTGGCGCCGAGCGCCACGAACACGGTGGAGAAGCCCAGCACGAACATCAGCGCCGAGCTCATCACCGCGCGCCGCGAGGCCTGCACGCTCTCGTCGTTGGCGACGTGCTCGATGGTGGCCCCGGTCAGGTAGACCAGGTAGGGCGGCACCAGCGGCAGCACGCAGGGCGACAGGAAGCTGATCAGCCCTGCCAGGACCGCCGCCGGGACCGATACGTCGTTCATGACTCACCTCGGGAAACTCGCGTCCTCTACCCTATTGGCTTGTACGAGGGCAACTTTCCAGTGGTTTCGCCGAAGGCAGGGCTTTATCGCGGTCACAGGGCCGTGTGTAACTTATCCCGCCGTGGTCCGTATCATCTGAGGCAAGCAACCCGAATGATCAGGGAAGGCCGGATGCGCATTGGAATCCGCAGCGCCATTTCTGCGCTCGTGCTGACGTCGATCGTCGTCAGCGCGATCGTGGTGCATTTGCTGTGGTGGCGAACCGCCAACCAGGTCAGCCAGACCCTGGCCGACACCATCAACGATCAGATCGTTTCGGCGGTCGGCGACCAGTTGCAGTCGATCACGACGGAAGCCCGTTCGGCCTCGATCGCGGTGCGCGCGCTGCTCACGGAAAAGGTGCTCGATATAAGCGATGCGAAGCGGCGCAAGTTCGTGTTCCTGTCGCAGTTGCAGGCCCAGCCGACCATTTCCTGGGTCGCGTTCGGCTGGCCGGACAATTCGTTCTTTGCCGTTCACAAGCTCGGCGACGCCGGCGTCGAGACGGTCGAGATAGGCACGGACAGCAAGCTGAAGATCGAGCGGTATGACCTCGAGGGTGGCGACATCAAGCTCAGGGACAGCCGCATTGAAGACACCAAATATCAGGTCACCGCGCAGGAGTGGTACAGCGGTTCCGATCTATGGTCGACGCTGACGGTTCACCCGACGGGCGAGCGGCCCGCCGCCGCATTTGCCGTGCCGATCGAAATCGACGGCGCACGCGCCGGCGTGCTCGCCGTCATCATCGAGCTGACGCGGGTGTCGAACTTCCTGTCGCAGCTCACGGTCGGCAAGTCGGCCGGTGCCTTCATCCTCGACCCCGACGGGGCCGCCATTGCCTCGCCCGACGCCAATGCCGACGAGCTCACGCCGCTGAAGACCGATCATCCGCTGTTTGCGGTCGCGGTCGACGCGATCCGGCAGGCGGGCGGCGCCTACAATGCGGCGGGCTCGCAGCCCCTCAACACGGCGGTCGTCAGGGACGGCAAGGCCTACAAGACCGTGCTGACGCCGATCTCGTTCCCGGGCTGGTCGCTGGTGACCGTCGTGTCTGAATCGGAATTTCTCGGACCGGTTCAGGCGACGATCCGCAACCTCCTGATCGGACTTGCCGCGCTGATCGCCTTTGCCGGGCTGTTGTCGGCCTGGCTGGCGCAGCGCCTGATCGCTGCGCCCCTGATCCGCGTGGTCAACGAGATCAGGCATGTCGAGCGCTTCGATCTCGACAAGGTGCAGCGCCATCCCTCGCGGCTGACCGAGATCTCCAACCTTTCGGGCGCAATCGGCGACATGGCGCAGGGGCTTGCCGCGTTCCGCAAATACATCCCGGCCGACCTGGTGCGGCGGCTGATCAGCGACGGCAACGGTGCACGGCTCGGCGGCGCGGTGCGGCCGATGAGCGTGATGTTCATCGACCTCGCCGGCTTCACCGGCATGTCGGAACGGCTGGGCGACCGCATCATCCCGCTGCTGTCGCGCTATCTCGACGTGGTCTCCGCGCAGATCCAGGATTGCGGCGGCACCATCGACAAGTTCATCGGCGACGCCGTGATGGCGTTCTGGGGCGCGCCGTCGCCCAATCCCGATCACGCCGTCGATTGCTGCCGCGCGGCGCTCGCCAGCCGGCGCGCGGTGGAGGAGGCCGGTCTCGTCGACGACCGCGGCGAGAAGGTCAGGATCCGCATCGGCATCAATTCCGGCGACATGCTGGTCGGCAATATCGGCTCGGAGGTGCGGCTGAACTACACCGTGATCGGCGATGCCGTGAACATCGCAAGCCGGCTCGAAAGCACCAACAAGAGCTACGGCTCCACCATCATCATCGGCCCGGAGACGCGACGTCTCGCCGGCGATCGCATCGTGGTGCGCGAGCTCGATCGCCTTGCGGTCTATGGCCGCGCCGGCGGCCTGCAGATCTACGAATTGCTAGGCATGGCCGGCGAGTGCGATGAGCTGCGCGAGTGGGTCATGACTTATGAAGCCGGACTTGCCGCATGGCGCACGGGCGATTTCGGCGGCGCCATCGGTTGTTTCGAGCGGGCGCAGAAGCTCAGGGCGAGCGATGCGGCGTCATCGCTGATGATCGAGCGCTGCAAGCACCAGATCGAGAACCCCACAGCCGAAGGCTGGGACGGCACCACGGTGGCGCGGACCAAGTAGTAGCGGTGCCTACCGTCTCAGCGTCGGCACGGAGAGGCGCGGACTGACGGATGGCAGGTTCGCGCGTCCCAGGTCCGGCGCCGATATCGATGGCGTGGTCGGCGAAAGCGACGGGCTGCCCGGCAGTGCGGTGTCGCGGGTCGGGTTGTTCAGCAGCGGCAGGTCGCGCGACGGCGTGGTCGGCAGCGACGTTTCCCGCAGCGGATCGAGCCCGGGTCCGCAGGAGACTCCCTTCATGGGTTGACCGTCGGGGCAGAAGCGGGTGATCGCGCCCTTCTTGCCGAGCTTGTCGCGGACCGGTGCGGTCAGGCTCGCCTTGCGGAGCGCCGGCAGTGGCGAACACAGGGTGGAATTGGTCGAGCAGACGGAAGCAAATGTCCATGTCGGCACGAGGTCGCGCTTGATCTGGATGATACCGCCTTCCCGGGTGATATTGGCGGTGTGTCCGCGCTCGAGGAGTTGCGTGCATTTGCCGCCGGCGCAAACATTTGCCCGGCCGTTCTGCAGCGAAACCAGGGTTTCTTTCTCCGATATGCGGATATCGAGGATCGTCCCGCGCACGCCGATCGATGCGCTCGGGGTCTCGATCCTGTAGGACTTCTTGTCGGAGTTGCCGGTGATGAAGCGGAACGCACCCTCGGTCAGGCGGATAGTGATCTGCTTGTAGCGCGACTGGTCGGCGAGAACGGCGCGGTCGATCTTCAGCGTCGATGCCGGCCCGAGCGTCAGCTTGGTATTGTCGATCAAGCCGAAGCGCGCATTGGCATCGGCGCTCGTGCGGATGACGTCATCGCGCATCACATTGTCGCCGACATTGATCGGAACCGACTGGGCCTGGGTGGCGTTGACGACCTCGTTGCGGATGACCTCGGCCTGTCCGACCTTTGGCGTATCCGCAGCCGCGGGAGCGACAGCAAGGCCGGCTGTGCAGAGCAACGCCAGTTCCCAGGTGCGGCGAATCGTTGAAATCCGGCTCATGACGCTGAAGTACCCACCCGGCGGTTTCCGATCAACCCGCATATGCCTGGTATATTATTGACCACGGCTGGAACCCGGTGCGACCGAGACGGCGGTGATGCGCAAGTCGCTCCCGAAAGGCATCATCTCGTAGGGCGGCTTCCACCCCTTCAGCGATGCGAGGCGCTTTCGCCAGGCATCGATAGCCGGATACTCCGCCGCAATGTCGAAGCCGGTTTCTTCCGGAGGATAGAAGACATATCCGGCCAGTGAGAAGTCCGCGATGGTCGGCCGCTCGCCCAGCATGAACGGGCGCTCGCCGAGATGTTTCTCGACGATGGCGTGGGAAGCTTCCACGCGCGTACGCATGAACGCCAGCACGGCCGGATGCGGCGGCTGCGCCATGAAGCTCTTCTGGAAGCGATGGATGGCGTAGTTGTTGGTGAACTTGTGATTGTCGAACAGGATCCAGCGCAGCGCCTCGTATCGCTCTTCCGGCGTCGGCGCATAATGCCCGGTAGCCTCGGCAAGCCAGGTCAGGATCGCGCCGGATTGCGACATCCGCGTTCCCGCCACCTCCAGCACCGGAACTTCGCCCATCGCGTTGTTCTCGCCGCGCCAGTCCGCGTCGCGCTGCACGCCGCCGGCGAAGTCGATGCCCACCGGCTCCCAGTCGAGGCCGGCGCAGTTCAGATAGAGCGCGACCTTGTAGGAATTACCGGAAGCACCGATGCAATAGAGCTTGTAGTGGGCCATGTAATCCCCGCGCTTACGTCTGCCGCAGCGCAAGATGACGCAGGGCGTCCGCGCGGGCAAGGGTTGCGGCGATGGCTCTTGACCTCTTTGTCCGCAGATGGTCCGAAGGATCACCGATAGAATTGTCCCCTTGAAAGTATTGCTGGCCCATACCCCGCAGATGCGGCGCGACTATTACGGCGAGCGCAGCCTGAGCGGCCTGCGCGCGGTGGCCGATGTGAGGCTGCATGAAGGTGCCGACGCCCTCGATGCCGCCGCGCTGATCGACGCGGCAGGCGACGCGGATATCGTCGTCGCCGACCGCATGACGCCGGGGGCCGGCGAGATCTTTCCAAGACTGCCGAAGCTGCGCGCCTTCGTGCGTTGCGCGGTCGATATCCGCAACATCGATGTGGCCGCGGCTTCCGCGGCCGGCGTGCTGGTGACGCGCGCGAGCCCCGGCTTCGTGCAGTCGGTCGCCGAGCTTGCGCTCGGCTACATGGTCGATCTCTCGCGCGGCGTTTCGCGTGCGACTGCCGATTATCACGCGGGCAGGGCGCCGGAGGTGGTGATGGGGCGGCAGCTCTTCGGCAGCCGCATCGGCATCATCGGCTTCGGCAGCATCGGGCGCTATCTCGCAGGCCTGGCGAAAGTGCTGGGCATGGAAGTGCTGGTGGCCGATCCCTTCGTCACCATCGACGACGCGGCGATCCGGCATGTCACGCTCGACGATCTTCTCGCCCGCTCCGACTATGTCGTCTGCCTTGCCATCGCCAATGAGGCGACCGAGAACCTGATCGGGCAGGCGGCGCTGGCGCGGATGCAGAAACACGCCTGCTTCATCAACCTGTCGCGCGGCAACCTTGTCGATGAAGCCGCGCTCGCCGCGGCCCTGCGCGATCATCGCATCGCGGGCGCTGCGCTGGACGTCGGTCGTGCGCCCGACCAGATGCCGTCGCCGGAACTGGCCAAGTTGCCGAACGTGATCGCGACCCCGCATGTCGGCGGGCTGACGCCGCAGGCCATCGAGCATCAATCGGCGGAGACCGTGCGCCAGGTGGCGGAAATCATCAGAGGCAACGCGCCGGTCGGCGCCGTCAATGAAGCGAGCTGGACGCGCCGGCCGGAGAAGAAACCATGAAAAGCCGGCTGCCCTTCTACTACGGCTGGATGATCGTCGCCGTGGTGTTCGTCACCATGGCGATCGGCGTCAACGCGCGCACCGCATTCTCGCTGCTGTTTCCGCCCATCATCTCCGAGTTCGGCTGGGATCGCGGCGTCACCGCGGGCGCCTTCTCCTTCGGCTTCGTGGTGTCGGGGATCATGAGCCCGCTGATCGGGCGGCTGATGGACCGCTTCGGTCCGCGCGCGGTGATGGAGCTTGGCGTCGTGCTGATGGGCGGCGGCATGCTGCTGGCGCCGCTGACCACGCAGCCCTGGCATCTCTATCTCACCATCGGCGTGCTGGTCGGCGCCGGCAGCGTCTGCCTCGGTTATTCCGGGCAATCGCTGTTCGTGCCCAACTGGTTCGTCCGCCGCCGCGGGCTGGCGATCGGCATTGCGTTTGCCGGTGTCGGCGTCGGCTCGGTGACGCTGCTGCCGTGGGTGCAGCACATGATCGAGCAGGCGGGCTGGAAGACGTCCTGCACGGCGATGGGCATCCTGATCATCGTCGTGCTGGCGCCGATCAACCTCTTGCTGCACAAGCGGCCGGAGGACATCGGCCTGTTGCCCGACGGCGATCCCGCGCCGACGGCGACCTCCGCAAAGCCGGTCTCGAACGTCGTCGATCCCGTGTGGGCCGGCACCGACTGGACGCTGCGCCTCGCGATGCGCACGGCGCGTTTCTGGTGGATCGCGATCGGCTATTTCTGCGGGCTGTACATCTGGTACGCGGTGCAGGTGCACCAGACCAAGTTCCTGCTCGACATCGGCTTCAGTCCGACCGTCGGCGTCTGGGCGCTCGGCGTGGTCAGCCTGCTCGGCATTCCCGGCCAGATCTGGCTCGGCCATGTCTCCGATCGCGTCGGCCGCGAATGGGTGTGGGCGATCGCCTGCTTCGGCTTCGCGATCTGCTTTGCCGCGCTGGTCGCGCTGAAATATGTGCCGAGCCTCTGGCTGGTCTATCTGATGGTGCTCACGCAAGGCGTGCTCGGCTACGGCCTTACTTCGGTGATGGGACCGATCGTGCTGGAGATTTTCCAGGGCAGGCAATACGGCAGCATCTTCGGCACCATCATGCTCGCCGCGCTCGCGGGCGGCGCCGCGGGACCGTGGGCCACCGGCGTGCTGCATGATTTCACCGGCAGCTATACCGTTGCCTTCGCGGCCGGGATTGTCGTGAGCCTGCTGTCGGCCATCGCGATCTGGCAGGCTTCGCCCGGCAAGGTCCGCGCCGTTGCGGGGAAGATAGCGCAGGTGTAGGGCGCTTGATCTGAGTATGCATTTGCGCGCAGCGTCGAGCATGGGAGCCGGGGACGGTGCGTTCGCTTTTTGACCCAGAGCCGGCATCCTGTCCATTTACCCCATAGGTAGAGGCTGGCAGGCTCCACGCCCCTGTGATTTGATAGCCGGAACGGTAGGCAGGCGGGGCTCGGTGGCTGGAGAGCGGACAGAGCGGCGGTTAGCGGCCATCTTGGCTGCTGATGTGGTGGGCTACAGCCGGCTGATGGGAGCCGATGAAGTCGGTACCCTGGCGGCGCTAAAGGCGATTCGCCGCGACGTCGTCGATCCGGCCATCGGCGACCATAAAGGGCGCATCGTGAAGACGACGGGCGACGGCCTGCTGGTCGAATTTGCCAGCGCGGTAGATGCCGTGAACTGCGCCATGACTGTGCAGGGACTGATGGCGGAGCGGGCCAAGGACGGGTCCAAAATCACGTTTCGCATCGGCATCAACATCGGTGATATCATCATTGATGGCGACGACATTTTCGGGGATGGTGTGAATATTGCGGCCCGCGTCGAGAGCGAGTGCAAGCCAGGCGAGGTATGCCTGTCGAGCAGCGCCTTCGAGCAGGTTCGGAGCAAGACCAGCTTCGCTTTCGAAGACTTGGGCGAGCGCTCGCTGAAGAACATCGACCGGCCGGTTCGGCTCTATGCGGCGCGTCCGGCCTTGGCAACGCCGCATCCAGACCGAGAGCGGGTCGAACTCGCCAAGCCACTTCCGCTACCCGACAAGCCTTCGATCGCCGTGCTGCCGTTCCAGAACATGAGTGGCGATCCGGAGCAAGAATACTTTGCCGATGGCATGGTGGAAGACATCATCACTGCACTGTCGAGGTTTAAATCACTGTTCGTGATCGCTCGCAACACGAGCTTCATCTACAAGGGCAAATCCGTAAACATCAATCAGATAGGTCGCGATCTCGGCGTTCGATATGTGCTCGAGGGAAGCGTAAGGAAAGCGGCCGGAAAGCTGCGAATTACCGGACAGCTGATTGAAGCGGCCACCAACAATCATCTCTGGGCAGAGAAATTCGACGGTAAGGTTGAAGACATATTCGAGCTTCAGGACAAGGTAGTAGGAAACGTCGTCAGCTCCATCGCCCCCATGCTTGAACTCGCCGAAATTGAAAGGGCAAATCAGAAGCCGACCGAAAAATTGGAGTGTTACGATTTTTATCTGCGGGGCCTCTCCAAGCACCGTTCACTCCAGTCGGGGCGCGAAGCTCGCGAGCTTTTCGAGAAGGCAATCGAAAAGGACAGGAACTTCGGTCCCGCTTATGCGATGATTGCCTGGGGCATCTTGATGGAACAATCGACCACCGGGAGGCCCTTGAGGCCGGAAAAGCTTGCCCAATCACTCCAGTTTGCTCGCATCGCGGCGCAACTGGCACCGGAAGACGCCTTTTCACTAGCACGCTCAGGTCATGTGCTGACCTACCTTGGACACGAGTTTGATCTTGGAGCCTCAATGATCGAGGAGGCCTTGATCCGCAATCCGAACCTGGCTGCGGCATGGTATTCGCAGGGTTGGGTGACGATGATGTGCGGCGATGCAGCAAAGGCTGTCGAAAGTTTTGATACCATGCTCAGGCTTAGTCCGCTTGATCCCCTGCGTGGGAGCGTTTGGAACGGAAGAGCCTTCGCTCTTTTCCTGCTTGGACGCTACGGTGAGGGACGTGCATCTGCCGAGCGAACGAAGCAGTTTTACACTGATATCCATACACTATCACCGATCGCTCTCAACTGCGTTGGATTGGGGCAACTTGACGAGGCGAGAGATATCGTTCAGCAGATTCTAAAGCTTAGCAGTCAATTTTCCATTGCCCGCGCCATGCAAGCGTTTCCGACTCGGTCGAAGGAATACAGCAGGGTAATAGCTGCAGCGTTTGAGCAAGCTGGTTTGCCTGCAGGGTGACAAGGGATTCCCTCAAGACATTCAGGATTGGAATGCGAGCGCCGGGTACGCCGCTCAAAGCGGGATAACCGTAACGACCGCTTCTTACTTCACGTCGAACGTATCGCCGATCGCCTGCTGCAGGTCGTTGAAGGCGCGCAGGAAGCTGTCGGCCGGCGTGGTCTCGGGATCGATCAGGCGGTGCAGGCGGAAGCCGTCCTCGAGCGCAAGCAGGATGGCGGCGACCCATCCGGGGTTCTCGAAGTTCTTGCCGCTGTGCTTCGAGATGATCGCGACGATCTCCGTGAGCATCTGCCGGCAATTTTCGATGCAAGCGTGCGTTATGGTTGTGGCGGTTCTACCAACCCTTGCATGATGCCGCGTATTTTGTTTGGCGCGCTGACGATCCGCGCGTCGCGCAATTCGACCACGGTTTCACTCGCGCCGACTGGCCCATTGGTAATGATGACTGGTCCCAGCAGCGTGCCCGAGATTGGAATGCCAAGGTTGACGAATCCCTCGGTCGCCTCGACAGCTTGATAAGCCAGGAAACTCTGCTCGTCGGAAGACAGCACGCCAATTCCTGCGCCGCGTCCAGTGACCTTGATTTGTGCCCGAAGCCACAATTCGCTGGCAGCACCGATCCGGGCACTGATATCTTGCGCGACGACGGGAATGCGTGCCGCATACATGTACGGGTGTGCATTGCGATTGATCCGCACAGTGAGGTTAGAAGCAGTTTCGACCTTCGCTGAGTCAACCGCGGGCAAGGAAACTGTTGCAAGACAGCAACTGTTGGAGAACCTCAGGGCCGGGGTCTCAAATTGCAGGGCCTCCCGCGGCCGTTCGTTGAGCTGCCGAGCCACTCTGTCAGATGGGTTTGCGAGTGCGCCGATAAGTCGGCTCCCTTCGAGAAGTATTGTCGGGGCGCGCAAGGGCTTTGCCGCGACAAGGGATGCCATGGTCATGGTGTGGACTCTTGTTCGCTGTGGGGTTGTAGTGATAAGGTATCCTGCGATCTCTTCAAACGCAGGGAGCCGAACTGTGCCAGTGACCGAAGCCAACCGACAGGCGCAGGCGACCTTGAGCAATCAGGCTTGCGGAACGCGCGGGTGAAGGTCTGGCGCCCGATTACGCTGAGATGGCACGGCGTCGATACACTGAGGATGATCCGTGGGATCCCGGTGTCATTGACTTCCTGTCAAGGAAGAGTAAGCACGTCCTCGAGATCGGCCACGACATGGGATGCTATTTCGCAATCGCCGCACGGCGCGGCAAAGCCGCGCAATAGATGACGCCGATGCTTCTTGTCTCGCTCACCGCAATCCTCGGGCTATCACTTGCTATTTGCCGGGCTCTAAGGGTCCCAGTCGAAACTGGACCCCTGCTTGCGATATCCTTGATTATGGTGGTGCTATACGCCTTCGCCCTAGGGAACGTGCTAATAGTTGGCACATATGTTCTGACCGGCCTCGGTGTTGTTTGGTTCCTATATGAGGCAGGACAAGTCGCATGCGTCGGGAGGTCCGTACCTGTCCTAAACTTGGGGGTCTTGGTCTATGCAGTAACCGGCGTTGTCCTCTACTGGGGGCTAGACAATTCTGAGTTCACGCAATGGGACGACTTCTCGCACTGGGGATTCGCGACAAAGGAATTGCTCGTACGACACCACCTTGCTGACCTAAACAACGTCCAACAGATTAAGGATTACCCACCCGGCCTGAACCTGTTCCACTTCTTTGTGGTCTTCCCGTCGGCAGGAACGGAGGGAGAAATACTAACTGCAAATTCGTGGGTACTGTTCGCGATCTTGCCTTGTTTCCTATATCGCGCGACGCCTTGGAGCATTTTTGCAATTTGCGGCGCCATAGGGGCGCTTTTCTTGGCGCCTTACGCGCTAGGGACCGGCCTCTACACAGTCATGAGCGATCAAAGTCTCAGCATATTCTTTGCCGGAGCTATCGTAGCGTACTGGATAATATACAGAGCGCGACCAGGCTCAGTCGCTATCGTGGCATTACCACTCGCCGCCCTACCATTGATCAAGGCTTCTGGCGCGCTGTTCGCCTTTATCGCCGCCATCGCAATAAGTATCGATATCGCCTCGCGACAGCGAAATCTGCGTTCCGCAGCGATCATTTGTGCATTGATTGCCGCTCCCGTGTTTGCTCGATCGTCATGGCAAGGATACGTGTCGTCTCATGCTATCCCGCCTACTTTCCCGACACAGACGACTTCCATTTGGGCCGCTTTTTCAGGCACCTCCAGAGATCGGTCGCAAGCTATCGCTTACAACTTCATCGACGCACTGACTGGATTATCGGTGGGAATATCTCCGGGATGGAGCACCGCATTATGGTGCGTCGTCTTCGCGAGCTTCACCGCTGTCATTTTAGTTTTTTGCGGTAGCGAAAATCGCCGACAGGCCTTGATTTTCCTCACGGTTCTGTGGGTGGGGTTAGGGGTCTATCTAACCGGACTGCTGACAATGTACGTCGCCTCCTTCAAGTTTGGGGACGAAGATTTGCGTCTTGCGTCGTTCGGCCGATACGTTTCGACTTATATTGCCGGCCTATTGCTGGTTGTTCTGTTTTGTGTCCGCCAGATTAGCAGCAGCGACAACAGCCTACGCGATGGGTGGGCACTCAGCGCCATCATGGTCTCTTTCCTTTTCGTATTCGAATTTCCGGAGGTGAGAATTATTGGCGCTAAGCGGCAAGATCCATTTTTGTCCGAACACCGAGAGCTGCTTAACCGCGTCGCAAGCATTATTCCGTCAAACGCGCGGGTCAGAATAATTGTTCAAAATAGTAACGGGGCAGAAGTTGTACGCACTCGTTACGCACTCATTCCACGCCGCTACACGGGTGCATGGTCGATCGGCAAACCATATCGGGAGAACGACTATTACACCAAGAATATAACGGCAGAGCAGTTCGCGAGAGAGCTTTCTGACGTGGACTACTTGTTGCTGATCCGGGCAGACCAGAATTTTTGGTCCAACTTTGGATCGCTCTTTGAGGGAATCGAGGGAGTAGATTCCCATCGCCTCTTCAAAATCTCAAAATCAGGACCACTCAAGCTCGTCCCAGCATTGTGAAGCTCGGATACGAGACCTTCGATAAGCCAGGTAGCCGCAACCGTTTCTTGCTACTTTCTATCAGATCGCTGCGAAATGGCAGAAGAGGGCCCCAACAAACTCGACCCATACTTCCGTCCTAACCCGAGAAGCGGACATCGAAGCTAGTCGACCGGAGTGTCGGCTTAGGGGCCCCTGGCAGACATTCCGGTCATACCCCGGACTGTCCGATCCCAAGAGGGACGCGGCTGCGCCTGCATGAACCTGCCAGGGATGAGGACACGTCTCACTTCACATCGAACGTTTCGCCGATCGCGTGCTGCAGATCGTTGAGGGCGCGCAGAAAACTGTCGGGCGGCGTGGTCTCTGGGTCGATCAGGCGATGCAGGCGGAAGCCGTCTTCCAGCGCGAGCAGGATGGCGGCCACCCATTCCGGCTTCTCGAAATTCTTGCCCTCGTGCTTCGAGATGATGGCGACGATCTCCGTCAGCATCTGCCGGCGCGCACGCAGGCGCTTGGCCAGTTCCGGCCGCCGCTTCTCGGCGCGCGCCACGAACAGGATCATTTCCATGTGAAGCAGGGGCGAGCGGCCGAGCGGATCCTGCCGCGCGCGCTCCATGTTGCGGAACGCGTCGATGAAATCCTGCAAATCCTGATGCTTGGCCAGGAGGTCGAGGTTGCGCCGGATCGTCTGCTCGACGTGATCTTCCAGCATGGCGACGATCAGCTCGTCCTTGCTGGCGAAATTCGAATAAAACGCCCCGCGGGTGAAACCGGCGGCCGCCGCGATCGTTTCGATGCTGGCGGCATTGATGCCCTGTTCCTCGAACACCCGCGCGGCGGCCTCGAACAGTTTGTCGCGGGTATCGTCCCGGGTCGGTCTGGTGCGCAACCTTGACATCGGCGCATTTTAGGGCACAATGCAACTCGATACAACAATGTATCGAGTTGCGCGACACAGAAACAAATCCGGCGCGACAGCTTGAGGGGAGGTCTCATGAACGAGCACGTTCAGCCCGCGACCAGTGCGCCGCTTTTCAATCCGCTGGCGCCGGAGTTCATCAACAACCCCTATCCCTATTACGAGCGGCTGCGCACGACAGATCCGATGCACCTTTCGCCGTTCGGCATGTATGTGGCGAGCCGGCACGCCGAGGCGAGCCTCGTGCTGCGCGACAAGCGTTTCGGCAAGGACTATGTCGAGCGCACCGTCCGCCGCTACGGTCCCAAAATCATGGACGAGCCGGTGTTCCGCAGCATGAGCCACTGGATGCTGCAGGCCGACCCGCCGGACCACACCCGCCTGCGCGGCCTCGTGGTGAAAGCCTTCACCGCCCGCCGCGTCGAGGACATGCGCCCGCGCATCCAGGCAATCGTCGACGAGAACATCGACCGCATCCTCCCGCAAGGGAAGATGGACTTGATCGAGGATTTCGCGTTCCGCCTGCCGGTCACGATCATCTGCGACATGCTCGGCATACCCCAGGAGCATCGCGAGGCGTTCTATGCCTCCTCGCGCGAGGGCGGCCGCCTGCTCGATCCGGTGCCGCTGTCGCCGGAGGAGATCAAGAAGGGCAACGAGGGCTACGCCCTGTCGGCGATGTACTTCCAGCAGTTGATCGAGCTGCGGCGCAAGAATCCCGGCGACGACCTGACCACCCAGCTGGTGCAGGCCGAGGAAGACGGCAACAAGCTCTCAACCGAAGAGCTGATCGCCAACATCATCCTGCTGTTCGGTGCCGGCCACGAGACCACCGTCAATCTGATTGGCAACGGCTTGCTGGCGCTGTTCCGCAACCCCGATCAGCTTGCACTGCTCAAAGCGAAGCCGGAGCTGATCGGCAACGCGATCGAGGAATTCCTGCGCTACGATTCTTCGGTGCAGCTCACCGGACGCGTCGCGCTGGAGGACATCGAGGACCTCGGGGGCAAGCGCATTCCCAAGGGCGATACCGTGCTGTGCCTGCTCGGCTCGGCCAACCACGATCCCGCCGTCTATCCGGATCATCCGGAGCGGCTCGATATCACGAGGCCGAACGTGCGGCCGCTCTCCTTTGGCGGCGGCATCCATCACTGCCTCGGCGCCCAGCTGGCGCGGATCGAGGCGGAGATTGCGATCTCGACGCTGCTGCGCCGGATTCCCAACCTGCGGCTGGATGACGCGGAAAACCCGCAGTGGCGCCCGACCTTCGTGCTGCGCGGCCTCCAGCGGCTGCCGGCGAGCTGGTAGGACTGCCGGATATTCTGTCGTCCCGGCGCAGGCCGGGACCCATACGCCGTGGCCCGTGTTGTCGAAAGACGCTGTTCGACGGCTTTCCCTCAACAATGACCACTCGTGGTTATGGGCCCCGGCTTTCGCCGTGGCGACGAAAACAAGGCGATCGCCCCGCCTGCGATGCCGCTGTGACTTCGCCTTAACTGTCTCTATATTCCCCGGTGTCCCGGCGCCGGCTCCCTTGGGTGCGGCCGCGTCCGGCGGCACAGGAGAGCGTTTTCAAGCGAAGTGGATGCCGGTTCGCGTGAAGAAAACGCGTTGGATTGAGAATCTGGAGACACCGTGCAGACGACGCTGCTCGGACTGGCGATTGCCTTCATCATTGCTCTGGCAGCGGCGCTCGTCGGGCCGTATTTCATCGACTGGAACCAGTTTCGCCCGCAATTCGAGGCCGAGGCGAGCCGGATCGTCGGCGCGCCGGTGCGGGTGGCGGGCAAGCTGGATGCGCGGCTGTTGCCGGCGCCCTCGCTGCAATTGCGCTCGGTGACGGTCGGCGGCGCCAACGACCTCGGCAAGGTGCGCGCGGACAAGCTCGACGTCGAGTTCAGCCTGGGCTCGCTGATGCGCGGCGAGTGGCGCGCCACCGAGCTCACCATCAACGGCATGGCGCTGGACCTCGGCCTCGATGCGCGCGGCCGGATCGACTGGCCGTCTTTGACCGGCAGCTTCAATTTCGGTCAGCTCGCGATCGACCGGCTCAACCTCACCGGCCGGGCCGCGCTGCATGACGCATCGAGCCGCGGCACGCTGGAACTGAACGACATAGCGTTTTCCGGCGACGTCCGCTCGCTCGCCGGCTCGATCCGCGGCGACGGCAATTTCCTGCTTGCCGGCACCCGCTATCCGTTCCGGGTCTCGTCGGGGCAGACCCAGGACGGCAACGGCACGCGCGTGCATCTTAACATCGATCCCGGCCAGCGCGCGTTGGCGATCGATCTCGACGGGGTGCTCGTGTTCGAGCAGCGTGCGCCGCGCTTTGACGGTTCGGTGACCGTGGCGCGGCCGGCGGTGAAGGCCGATCCTTCCGCCTTGCCCTGGAAGATCGCCGCCAAGGTCAAGGCCGACCACAGGGCGGCCCGGCTCGACCAGCTCGATGTGAGCTACGGGCCGGAGGAGCGCGCGCTGCGCCTTGCCGGAACGGGCGATGCGAGCTTCGGTGCCTCGCCCTTGCTGCGTGCGCAGCTCGTGGCTCGGCAGCTCGACGTCGACCGCTTCGTCGCCAGAGACAATGCGAAGGACAATGCCGCCGAGCCGGTTCGGGTCATGCCGGCCGTGCGTGCGCTGCTGGCGGGCATTCCATCGGCGCCGTGGCCCGTACAACTGGAATTCTCCTCCGACCAGATCATGCTCGGCGGGCGTCCGGTGCAGGACGTCGTCACCGAGCTGCGGGCCGATGAAGCGGCCTGGAGCGT
The DNA here is from genome assembly GCF_016219575.1 of Bradyrhizobium sp. Classification (GTDB taxonomy): domain Bacteria; phylum Pseudomonadota; class Alphaproteobacteria; order Rhizobiales; family Xanthobacteraceae; genus Bradyrhizobium. Next base: position 155,120 of record NZ_JACRMG010000029.1, read on the forward strand.
GCGCAAGCTGGAATTCCGCGCGCCGGGCTCGACGCGGGTCTCGCTGAGCGGCGCCAGCGCGCAAAGCACCGACACGTTCAAGGCGGCGCTCAATGTCGAGTCCGCCGATCCCGATGCGCTGGTGACCTGGTTGCAGGGCCGCAGCGATCTCGCCTTGCGCAGCCAGAAGCCGCTGCGGCTGCGCGGCGAGGTCAACGCCGCGCCGCACAGCGTGGCGATCGACGCGATGAAGGCCGAGTTCGACGGCGGCGCGGTCGAGGGCCGGGTCGCGATCTCGCACAAGCGGCCCGACAGCGGCATGCGGGTGGAAGCGGATTTGAAATCCGACCGCCTCGATCTCGATGCCGCAACCGCGCTGCTGCGCTCGCTGGGCGGGCCGCAGGGCGAATGGCCGGAAGAGATGCGGCTGTCGCTCGACATCGGCCGCGCCATCTCCATGGGCCAGGAGCTGCGTCCGCTCCTTGCGAAGCTCGGCTATGGACCAAAATCATTCACGCTGGAGCAGCTGAAGATCGGGCAGCCCGACAGCGTCATGCTTGAAGGCTCCGGCAATTTCGATCGCGCCGGCGTCACCGGAAGACTGGCGCTGGATTCCAGCGCGGCCTCGTTCGGCCAACTGACCGCGCTGATCAACCCGTTTGCGCCGTCGCTCGCCGCGCGGCTGAATGCGATGGGCGCAAGCCCGGGCCCCGCGCGCGCGAAACTGGCGCTGGAGCTGGAGAAGGGGAGCGCCGACCGCGCCAGCGCGCGCATCGTCCTCGATCTCGACGCGCCGCAGCTGAAGGGGATGACGTCGATCGCGGCTAGGCCGCCGATTGCCGCCGTCAACGGCTTCGATCTTGAAGCGCTGCGCCGCTCCGAGCTATCAGTCGAAACGAAATTGTCGGCCGAGCAGGGCAACGCATTGCTGAAATTGCTCGGCCTCGAGCGCGCGATTATCGCCGGCGCAGGGCTCGCGCGTCTCGAGGGTAGTGCGAGCGGTGCCTGGGGTGCGCCGCTGCAGGTGAAGGCAAGACTTTCCGGCGCGGGGCTCGATGCCGAAGTGCAGGGCTCGGCCGAGCCGTTCGCGCCGGAGGCGAGGGCGAACGTCAATCTGCGGATCGCCGGCGCCAATCTCGCGCCGCTGCTCGATCTCAAGCCGGCCGATGCGCTGGCGCAGAACATCGCGCTTGCGTCGCGACTGATCGTTGCCGGCAACAAATGGACCTTTGACGATCTCGACAGCACCATCGCCGGCTCGCGGCTGCGCGGGCGCGTGGCGCTGACGCTGGCGGAGGAGAAGTCGATCGAGGGCGAGATCGGACTCGATGCGCTGGCGCTGGCGCCGGCCTTCGGGCTTGCGATCGGCGCGGCGGGCCACGACAGCGCCGAGCCGCTCGGCGCGGGGCTGGTGAAGGGCTGGCGCGGCCGCATCGCCTTCCAGGCGCTGCGCGGCGCGCTGCCCGGCGGAGTCGAACTGCAGCCGGTGAGCGGCACGGTGAAGGCCGACGGCCAGTCGCTGCTGTTCGAGGACATCAAGGGCAAGGTCGGCGGCGGCGAAGTCGTCGCGACGGTCGATGTGAAGCCCGGCGCCAACGGCATCTCGCTGAATGCGCGCGTTGCGCTGAACAATGTCGACGGCGGGGCCTTGCACTACCGTGCGCTCGCCATGCCCGCGGGCCGCACCTCGCTGCAGATGACGCTGGCGAGCCAGGGCCGCAGCGCCGCGGCGCTGATCGGCGCGCTGTCCGGCAGCGGCACCGTCACGCTGGAGCAGGCCAGGTTTGCCGGGCTCGATCCGCGCGCCTTCGAGATCGCGGTGCGCGCCAGCGACAACGGGCAGGTGCGGGACGACGCGCGGCTCAAGCAGATCGTGGAGCCGGCACTGGCGGCTGGCAGCCTGGCGGTTGCCTCGGCGCAGGTGCCTTTCACCATCCGCGACGGCCGCATGCGGGTTGCCGCCACCGCCATCGATGCGCAGGGCGTGCGCGCGGTGATCTCCGGCGGCTACGACATTCCCGCCGACCAGGCCGACATCCGCGCGGCGCTGGCGCTGACATTGGCCACGACGGCCAGCGGCCGTCCGGAGATCCAGCTGTTTGCGGCGGGTACGCCCGATGCGATGACGCGCACGGTCGACGTGGCTGCGCTGTCGTCGTGGCTGGCGGTGCGCGCCATCGACCATGAAACGAGGCGGCTCGATGCCATCGAGCGCGGCGAACCGCCGCCTCCGCCGCCGATGCCGGTCTCGATCCCGCAAGCCCCGGACGCCGCCGAGGATCTCGGCCCGCCGGTCGAACCGCTCAAGAATGTGCCGTTGCCCGGCCGCGATCCGCGCCGCGCCAAACAGCCGAAGGCGGCTGCGCCGCCGCGTCCGCCCGCACCGCCGCCGATCGCGACTGCGCCCGCATCACCGCGGCCGACCGCGCCGGCAGCGCCGCCGAATGCAGCCGCATCTCCGCCGCCGGTGACGCAGCAGCAGGCCGCGCCGCTGCCGCCGCCGGTCGAGGTGAGGCCCGCACCGGGTGCAGCGGCAAAGCCGAAACCAAGACCGCCGCTGGCGTTGACGCCGCAGGTCGCCAACCCGCCGCCGCGCCCGCCGGCGCCGAACTAGAGCTTGTACTCATATGTTCGCGATGTCCGCTGGTCCCCAACAGCGGCGCAGATGCGGACATTGCACGAGGTCCGGGAAGGGCCAGAAGCAGACATGGTAATCCCTATTCGATCACCTTGTCGGCGTGGGCGAGCAACGTCGGCGGCATGGTAAGGCCGAGCGCCTTTGCAGTCTTGAGGTTGACAACAAGTTCAAACCGCATCGCTTGAAAGTACGGTATTTCGCCCGGATTGGCTCCTCGGAATATGCGCAGTGTGCGGGTCGCTCGGCGGCAAGGCCCATGTCCGCTAAGGGTCATTTGCAGACATGCCCAGCCCGGCATGTCCGCTTCACCCCTGAAGGCAGACACTAGAGCCTGCGGCCAGCCCGTCCGCTAAGGGCCAATAGGCGACATCCATGCCTTACTCAATCACCTCGTCCGCACGGGACAACAGAGTGGCTGGCAATGCCCGTCGAATGGACTGCGCGGCCTTGACGTTCGCGATAAGCTGGAACTTGGTCGGCTGGAAGAAGGGGATATCGCCGGGCTTTGTGCCGTTGAAGATGCTCACGATTTGGCGGGCTATCTGACGCAATGCATCCGGGAGGTCGACCGAATAGGCAAGAAGCCCCCCAACATCGACAAATTCGCGGTATGGGTAGATGGCTGGCAAAGCATGTTGCGCCGCAAGCTCGACGATCAGATTTCGATTTGAAATGTTCTCCGCAACCTCGGAGACCAGTAGCGCCACTGCGCGATCTTCGGTGAGCCTGTCAAAGGCTCGAACATAGTTCGATCGATCGACATCTCCATCCAGTTGCACAACTGCAAGCGGAATAGCTGCACGTTTGGCTGCGTCCCGAATTGCATCACCGGTCCGCGCACCCCATTGCTGCGAAGTCGTCAGGAAGTGCATTTGGGAAGGCCGGCCGACGGCTTCGGAGAGGATGTCGATCCGCTTGCCCCATATTTCGAGCCCCCCGTCGACGCTAACGCCCGTGATGTTCCCGCCAGGTCGGGCAAGATTTGAGACCAGACCCAATGCAACCGGATCGCTATTGATTGCCACGATCGGAATCGAGGATGTCTGAGACTTAAGATACATCGCGAGCCGGGCGTGCATGGAAACAATGACATCGGGCGCGGCGTCAACGGCCCTGCGAGTGACAATCTGATACTCGTCTTGGCGCCCTTGCCCGCTCAACCGCAGGACTTCCAGATTTCGGCCTTCAACATAGCCCAGTCGATCAAGCTCCTCGAAGAAGGCCTTGAACGAAGGTCGACCATTCACGGTCATACGGGAGGGTTGCTCGCTCGCATGAACCATTGCAAGCCGTCTAGGTGGGGCGGCCGACTGGGCCCGAACCATGTTGGGCGCCCCGACGGCCAAGACAGCTCCAGCGATGAAATCCCGACGCCTCATTTGCGCTCCCATGCTGTATAGTAGTGCTTCAGCCCAGTGGGGCAAGCAAGTCTGACTGGATCAATTTGGGTCCAAAGGCGACCTCGGCCGTGCCACCCAACAGCCCGATGAAGTCGCGTCTCCTCGTGCCCACTCCCAAGGAATTGAGGGCGGCAGCTTAACCGCCCAAACTCGATGTGACCGAATCATTCAAGCACGTCACTCTCAGTGACAAGTAACGTGGCAGGAATGCTGACGCCGAGTGATTTGGCTGTTTTCTGGTTGATCACAAGTTCGAAATTTGGTCGGCTGTTCGACCGGCAGATCGGCGGGTAAGGCCCCGTTGAGGATTTTGTCAACGTAGACCGCGGCCCGCCGCGGTGAGGCCCGCACCGGGTGCAGTGGCAAAGCCGAAACCAAGACCGCCGCTGGCATTGACGCCGCAGGTCGCCAACCCGCCGCCGCCACGCCCGGCGGCGCCGAACTAGAGCTTGCACTCATATGTTCGCGATGTCCGCTTGTCCCCAACAGCGGCGCAGATGCGGACATTGCACGAGGTCCGGGAAGGGCCACGAGCGGAAGTCGCTGCCTCTAATCGATCACCTCGTCCGCTTGGGCAAGTAACGCAGGTGGTACGGCGAGACCGAGCAAACTGGCGGTCTTGAGGTTGATGGCCATTTGAAACTTGCTGGGTTGCTCTACGGGCAAGTCAGCCGGCTTGGCACCATTCAAAATTCGATCAACTAGCTTCGCAGTGCGGCGGTAATTGTCCGAGAAGTCGGGACCATAAGACAGTAGTCCACCCACTCTCACGATTGCAGTACCAGGGTAAATCGCAGGCAGGCGAACTTGAGCGGTCAATGCGACAATCGCTGGCATCCTTGCGCTCAGGAAAATGTCAGGAGGAACGACCAATGCGCTGTCGGGCTGCTGCGCTAACGATGTTATGGCCTGACCTAGCGCGGCATCATCGAGCACAGGAATTGCTGCGACTTCCACTTGAAGGGAACGTGCACCTGCCTCTACGGAGCGCACAATCGATTGCATGTAAGGTGCCGCCTGCGGATTGAAAATGATACCCATCCGCTTGGTGTTTGGCGCTATCTCCTTGAGGCTCTGTGCCCACTTGCCGCCCATGGAAAAGTCGAAGCTGGAACATCCAGTAATATTGTGGCCAGGGCGCGCTAAGCTATCGACAACCCCCTGGCTAACGGGATCAACACCAATAACAAATACAATCGGCACAGTGCTAGTTTCAAGTTGAAGCGCCTTCGCTTCGATTGGGCTACTTGCGAGGATGGCGTCCAGTGAGAGCTTCGCCAACTCTGCCGCAAATGAGCGCATGCGAGCCGTCTCGTTCCCGTAAAGACGCTCTTCGATGTGAATATTACGATCTTTGACCCAGCCCAGTCTCTCTAGTTCACGAAATACTGGAGCGCCGGATTGCCCAAATCCGCCGGAGAACAGCGCGCCGATCCGTCGCGTCGGTTCTGATCTTTGAGCGATAGCACTTGTGCTCGAAACCGTCGCCACGGTCGCCGCGGCAGACAGCGCTATGAACTCGCGCCGATTCATCTGATCCTCTAACGGTAACCCCTTCAACGACCATATGATCACATTTGGCCACCAGACTAGAGGCAAATTGTCCGCTTCGGGTCATTTGCAGACATGCCCAGCCCAAGAGGACATGCCCGCCTCAACTCTGAAAGCGGACATTGGAGCCAGCAACCGGCAGATCGGCTGCTAATCGACCAATTCGTCAGCGCGCGAGAGGAGCGAATGTGGGAGGTTGAGACCTAACTGAGCAGCTGTTTTGAGGTTGATGATCAATTCAAATTTAGCAGGCTGCTCAACAGGAAGATTGCTCGGTTTTGCGCCTTTGAAGATCTTGTCGATGTGGTCGGCGGCGCGACCAGCCATGGCGACGGCATCGGGTCCATACGAAAACAAACCACCGTCTTTCGCCCAAGCTCCCCAACCGCCCACCAGCGGAATGCGATTTTGTCCTGCAAACAAGACCAGCTTTTTTAGATTAAACACGGTTAGCCGCGACGAAACGACGTATATGGCTTCTATTCGCGCAGCCATTGCATCGTTTAAGACCCGTTCGACTTCATCGGAATTTCGTACCTCCGCTGAATGGAGTTGCAGAGAGAGTGCTTGTGCAGCTCTCTGAGCCTCCCGGTGCTCATTGTCCAAGTGGTCGGGATACCAAATGAAGGCTACCCGGGAGACATTTGGCACTGCCTCCTTGAGCAGTTCGAGCCGTTTCGAGGCAAGTTCGTCTTGAAGCAGCGACACACCCGTGGCGTTTCCCCCCGGTTGGCGAAGGCTGGCAACAAGACCCAGCTGCTCCGGGTCAGCGCTACTCACAAATACAAGCGGGGTTTTCTGGTCGGACTTCTTTGCGATTGGAGCGACGTCTCCTCCGACGGCTAAGATCACGTCCGGTTGAAGTGCTACGAGTTCGGCAGCCAAGGCTGGAAGCCGATCCAGTCGGCCCTCCGCGTAACGGTATTCGATAGAGATGTTTCTTCCTTCAACGTAACCCAACTCGCTCAGGCGGCGACGGATTGCCGCCATCTGCGGATCGCTTTGAGGATCACTATAGAGAAGTGCACCAAGCCGCCATTTTCCCTTGGATTGTGCTAGCGCCAGAGAAGGCCACGCTGCCGCACCACTGAAAAAAATAATGAACTCGCGTCGCTTCATTTGACCCTCCAGTTGGCCGGATCAGGAGCAGAGACGAAACATGAAGCATACTATACATCGGTCTGGGCGGGACGTCCGCTTTGGGTCATTTGCAGACATGCCCAGCCCGGCACGGCATGTCCGCTTCACCCCTGAAAGCAGACACTACAGCCTGCGGCCAGCCCGTCCGCTAAGGCCATAAGCGGACCTGGGCCGCCTGCTCCAAGGCCGTGATCATGATGACGGGAACGTTGGGACGCTCCGCCTTCACTTTGGGAAGCATCTCAAGACCGGTCATTCCGGGCATGTTGATATCTGACAGGACCGCAAATCCCGACGGAATTGCTGTCTGAACATTTCCGCGACGTCGGGTTCGTCATCCACGACCACAATGCAGGTGCTCAATTTTCGCTCCGCTGAGTTTGCGCGCCCGTTGCTCGCGGCAGAGTAATGACAAACTCTGTGAAGGCACCGAGCTTCGTGTCCACGGTAATGGTGCCACCATGTTGCTTGACGATGATGTCATGGGTCATTGACAAGCCGAGCCCCGTTCCTTCGCCCGCCGGTTTGGTGGTGAAGAAGGGATTGAATATCTTCTCTTTCACATCGTCCGGTATGCCCGTGCCATTGTCACGGATGCGTATCTCGACTGAAGCGCCGAGATTCCTCGTCGCAGCCGACAGAGTCGGCTCAAATCCCTCCTCGCCGTTCTCGGACTTGCGTTTGGTCGCGGCATAGAAGCCGTTTGAGATCAGGTTCAACAATGCCCGAGTGATCTCCTGCGGGAATAGCTCGGCTTCGCCAGCCGTAGCGTCAAATTGACGTTGAAGGGTGATGTTGAAGCCGGACTTCTCGGCACGCGCGCCGTGATAGGCAAGGTTGAGGCTTTCTTCCACCAGTCCGTTGATGTCTGCGGCTCGCAGCTCACCCGATCCTTCACGCGAATGCATCAGCATGTTCTTGACGATGGAGTCGGCGCGCTTGCCGTGCTGCACGATCTTTTCGAGATTGGACTTCAGGAGCTGCGTCAGCTCGTCGACCTCCTGCCGGAGCTTCTCGGCCATTTCCGTCTGCTTCAAAGCGTCGTCAAGCTCATCGGTAAGCTCAACCGAGAGCGCGGAGAAATTGTTGACGAAGTTGAGCGGGTTCTTGATCTCGTGGGCGATACCGGCGGTGAGCTGGCCGAGCGAGGCAAGTTTTTCAGTTTGCACCAGACGGTCCTGGGCGGAGCGGAGATCGTCGAGCGACTGCGACAGTTCCCGAGTGCGTTGCTGCACCTGCTTGAAAAGATTGACGTTGGAAATCGCGATTACCGCCTGGTCGGCGAAGGTCTGCAGCATGAGAACGTGATGATCGCTGAAGGTACCTGGTTCGCGCCGGGTGACCCTGATCATGCCGATCGCCATACCCTCGCGCATCAACGGAACCCAAAGGGCGCTACGCCATCCTCGCTGGCGGGTCAGCTTCAGAACGTCGGGCTGCGCCGCAAATTCGGTTTCAGTATCGACGATTCGATATACCTCGCCACGGCGGATAGCGTCGGCGAAGGCGTATGTCGAGAGCGGTCGTGGATAGAATCCCTTTAGCCCCGCGTCCGCCTCGGGTGTGGTCGGAGTGAATGCCGCCAAGTGAACGACATCATCGACGATGCTATCGACCGCCGTCGTAAGCCCGTTGACCAGCTGCTTCGAGCGATCGGCAATGGCCTGGAACACGGGCTGGACGTCGGAAGGCGAGCTCGCAATCGCCCTGAGGATATCGGCAGTGGCCGTCTGCCGTTCCAGCGCTTCCCGTGTTTCGTTGAATAGCCGCGCGTTCTCGATCGCGATCACCGCCTGGTCGGCGAAGCTGGTGGCGAGTTCGATTTCCTTGCTCGCGAAGGGGTCAACGCGCGTACGCGCAATGCTGAAAACGCCTATCAGCGTATTCTCGCGAAGCAAGGGAACGCCGAGCGTCGACCGATAGCCGGCGATCGCCTGCCCTTCGCTGAGAGTGTATTCCGGATCCTGCAAGACGTCAGCGATGGAATCGGCGCGAAGCTCCATCGCTGCCCGGCCGGACGTCGAGCCCCGGCCGGGCGTGAACGGGTTCGTCTTGAAGAATTCTCTCGCCTCGATCGATAGCCCGTAATCGGCGATCAAGTGCCAGAGGTCATGCCGAAGATGGAACATGTACACCTGGTCGGCCCGGCAGAGGCGCGCCACCGTCTCAACCAGAGTTTCGAGTACCGTCCCCAGGTCGACGGATGAGCGGCTTATGATCTTGAGCACGTCGCCGGTTGCGGTCTGCCGCTCCAGCGCCTCCCTCTTCTCGTTGAACAGGCGCGCGTTCTCGATCGCGATCACGGCTTGGTTGGCGAAGGTCTGCAGCAGCTGGACGTGATGATCGGCGAATGCTCCCGGGTCCCGCCGGGTGACCGCTATGAAGCCAATGGCCGCCCCCTTGTTCAATAAAGGCGTGAACATCGCGCTGCGCCAGCCTCGTGTCCGTCCGAGTCCTCGAGTTTGCAGATCAGCCGTTTCGCTATCCGCAATCTGCACAAACTCGCCGTTCGCGGCCAAGGCTACGGGAGGGGCAGCTCGGTTCAGTTTCACCGGAAATTCAGCCCTGATAGCTGCATCGGCCTCCGGGCTGGTGGGCGTCAGCGCAACGAGATGAATGGCATCATCGACGAGGCGGTAGACCGCGGCCGTATATCCACCCAGCAGGCGTTTTGCGCTTGACGCGATGGCCTCAAACACCGGCTGAACGTCGGACGGCGAACTGGCGATAACCTTCAATATCTCGGCCGTCGCCGCCTGTTGCTCGCGAGCTTCCTTAGCCTCCATTTCGAAGGCTCTTGAAGGCTTCATTCGGGTGGCGCGCCGAACGGGCTGTTTGGTCTTGGCGCGGCTGCGGCCCTGCGCTGAGCGCGCCTTGCGCGCCCTCGCCGCGCTCCTCTTGCCGCCCGCTTTTGCTGACCGCGTCATATCCGCCCCCGGAGGGTTTGAAAGGCCATCTTATCGGGCGGAACCCGTTCTGGAAGGGGGCGAACGAGCCAGAATCTTGCTCTCCGGCTTGATGTCCGTTTTGGGTCATTTGCAGACATACCGAGCCCAGCACGGCATGTCCGCTTCACCCCTGAAAGCGGACAGCAGAGCCCGGGACCAGCACGTCTGCTACGGGGTATTAGACGACATAGCGACCGCTACTCGATCACCTCGTCGGCCTGCGCCAGCAGCGCTGGCGGCACCGTGATGCCAAGCTGCTTCGCCGTTTTCAGATTTATGATAAGGGTGAACTTGTCGGCCTGCTCGATGGGCAGATCGCCGGGCTTCGCGCCCCGCAGGATTTTAGCGGCCAGGCCGCCGGCACGGCGAGTCTGCTCATCGATATCGGTATAGTATGACATCAACAGCCCGCCCCGCGTCCAGACGGGGGTGGGGCCGAAAGCCGGTTTACCGGTCTTTGCGAGAGAGGCCACAATCTGGGGAACGCGGGCCACGAATCTTGGTTCAACGGATAGGAAGAACGCGCTGACGTCGTCGCGTTGCCCTGACGCGATGGCGCTCTCGACGTCAGCGAGCGTCGGCACCTCATACATGGAAACCGCAAAGCCCAATTGCTGGGCTGTCTTTTGCACCGCAGCCCGCTCAACGGGGAATTGAACCGCCGTGTCCGCAAGACCAATAAAGCCGACCCGCGTCAGGTTTGGCACCAACTCCTTGAAAAATTGAAATTGCTTGCTCATCAGGCTCTCTAGCCCACCGATGGCGTTCTGGACGTTGCCAGTTGTCATGCCGCCCGGTCTTGCATAGCTCTCTACCCAACCGTACGCGACGGGATCGATTGCAATGGCCGTGAAGACCACTGGCGCGTTCGGTACCAGCCTGTGGATTGGCTTGGGGCCACCGGCGACGGTGACATAGACGCGGGGCTTTAAGGCATCCAGTTCCTTGACGATTTCCGGCAGTCGCGCGTAGTCACCGTCGAGGAAGCGCAGCGTCAGGACATAATCCTTGCCTTCGATGAGGCCGGCTTGCTTGAGACCCTCGCGAATTGAGGCAGCCCTTGCGTTTGCAAGTTGCTCAGTAAACGCGACTATGACCGCGACAAGCGGCAGGTTCGCAGGCTGCTGCGCGCCCGCCGCCAGCGGCCACGCTGCCGCTCCGCCGATCAGTCCGATGAACTCGCGTCGCTTCATGGCCAGCTCCAACTCGATACCGGGGCTGATGGTAAGCAGGTTTCAGTGCGGGTCCAAGAGCGCTCGCAATGTCTGCTTTGGGTCAGAAGCGATCCTAGGAAGGGGCAGTTGTGACGTCCGCTTCACCCCCGACAGCGTACATCCCCGGGACCGAGCGTGACGCCCGTTAAGGGATCATTTGGAGCCTCGACGCCCTAGCTGCGACTCCGAAGAGCTGCGAATAATTTGGGCGTGCGTGTTTACTTGCGTCTCGCCAGTACCCGCGCTCGCTGCTCGGGAGTCAGGTTATAGAACATCCGGCATACGGTCTTGGCGTCGTGGTCGTTCACGCCCAAGGGCCATGCACATTCCGGCGTGATAGCCAGGTTCTCGCCCGTTCCGGAAACCGGGTTTGATGCGCGGAATCCGGACGCAGAGAATTCACCCAGGACCAATGTCCAGAATGCTGCGGCCAGGAGCGCCAGGAAAGTCAGTGACGCTATTATTATCCATTTGATTGCGGCATAGAGCCTCGGAAACCGTATTCCCTCAGAGGCAGAAATGACCGGTTCCGGTTGTGTCATGGGTTCGAATCCTCTGAGGAGGGCGAAGTTGCTGCCGCATCGTCCCGTTGGATCGGTTGTCGTCAAAGGCCAACTTTGTAGCACGATTGGCAGTTGGTGAAATGTCCGCCTTGGGTCATCAGGCAGAGTTGGCCGGTGACCGGAACAGGTCAGCCTTGCCCCCGATGGGCGACCCCCGGCTCAAGGCCGTGGCACGCTGCGGACGATGGTTCCTACTGTGGACGCATCACAGGCGAATAGCTCCAGCCGGCTGCGGTGACGGCGGCGATGACCGGTTGCTTCAATGAGTCGAGATCGAAGTTGACGTCGAGTTGCTTGCCGAAACCGCCTCCGGCGGGGGTGTCAAAGCCATAGGCGACTTCGCGCTTGCGCTTGAACAGCTGGACACCGCGAAAGCCCGACTTGCTGTAGCGAAACGAGGGCGTGCCCATCAGCCCGCCGGACCATTCGATCTCCGAGGTCTCGTCGAGCGCGCCGACACGGTGCGTCGCCTCGTTGAGATAGAGTCTCAGCCGGTATGTCTCGCGCACGCCTTGTTTCGCCATGATGCCCCACCACGTGGCGTCGGCGTATTTCCATTCCACGACAAGGTCCGCTTCGGGCCCCGTCCGCACCAGCCAGGGCCGCGACGGATCGTTCAGCGCCATCAGCCGGGCGATCAGTTTCTCGCGCGATACCGCGGTCGCACCGGTTGCAGGTGCGACCACCTGACTGCGCAGCAGCCGGCGCAACAGCAGCGCGCCGACAGCGAGCGACAGCAGGACGATGCCGGCTATCACCCAGGGGAACCATTTGAGCTGCCCCTTGTCCTCGACGCCGCCGACACGCGAAGCCGCGATCAGGTCAACAAGCCGATCGGCGCTCGCGGCCTCGGCAGAGAACACCCATGGCCCGCTCACCCAGGCGAGACCGAATGTCGAGCCTCCGGAATAGCGCAAATACTGCAACGATCCGATCGCGACGCGGCTGCGGGAGGAAATGCCGGCTCGTGTCTCGACGCGCTTTGCCAGCGCATCGAGAGCGAGCACGGCATCCCCTGTGCTTGCGAACCGAAGCGCGGTCATGCGGCCTCCGCCATCGGCGGTCACCTGCGCACCGTCGGTCGCGGGTGGCGACTTGATCGCCTCGATCCGGCCCGGCGGCAGCAGCGTCCGCGCGGCAACATCGGGCGGTGTGACGGGCCGCGCCAGCTCGGCCGGCGGTGAGCACGCACCGAGAACGAGCACCAGAAACAGCGTCGCCACGCCTGCAATGCGGCCCATGAATTTCTCCTATGGCCAGATATTGGAGGGCTGACCGGCTGCACACCTTGCGGCAGGTCAAAATATGCTCCCTTCCGCGGCATACCGGATCGAGCTTGCGCGGCCAACAACGGACAAGCCGACCCATGCGGTGACGTTGCTTGGCGCGATCATCAATTTCCGCCGGTCGACTCTGCTAAAGGAGCGGGCTCGAGAACGATCCAAGATGGTGTACAATCAATCCTAAGCCAGGAAAGCAATCTCATGGGGGGGACAATCATGAAGGCACGAGTGATTATCGCAGTGGCAACAAGCCTGCTGCTGTCATCGGTGGCTGATGCGGCCGAGATCAAGGTCCTGGCTTCCGCTGCCATCAGGGATGCGTATCTCGAATTGCTCCCCCAGTTCGAGAAGGCGACTGGCAACAAGGTCACGGCAGAATGGTCCGGCAGCCCAGACATCCAGAAGCGCATTGCGGCGGGCGAAGCCGCCGACGTCGTCATTCTGGGTAACAGCGGGACTGAGGAACTGATCCGGCAAGGAAAACTCATGCCCGGAAGTCGAGCCAATTTCGCGAAATCGGGCGCCGGGATTGCAGTACGCGAGGGTGCGCCAAAGCCCGACATAAGCTCCGCCGATGCAGTGAAAAAGGCGGTACTCGCCGCGAAATCCGTTGCGTATTCCGCGGGGGCGAGCGGCGCCTACATCGTCAGCATGTTCCAGAAGATGGGCATCGCAGACGAGGTCAAGGCAAAGACCGCCACGGTGAAGCCCGGCGAACCCGTTGGCGCGGTGGTTGCGCGCGGCGAGGCCGAGATCGGATTCCATCAGATAAGTGAGCTCATGCCGGTGAAAGGCATCCAGTATCTCGGACCGTTGCCGCCCGAGATCCAGAACGTCACCGTGTTTTCGGGCGGCGTTCATAGCGGGACAAAGGAGCCGGACGCAGCGACGACGCTGGTCAGGTTTCTCACGTCGCCGGCCGCCATGACGATCATCACGAAGCACCACCTCGAGCCAGGTTGATCGATTTCGCGGCTGCGGTGGGAAGCGAGCTCGCTAAGCCGTTCTCGTCGGCCAACGCCGGGCCGCCAACCAGCCCGCCAGAGGCGCGCCAAATGCCAGGCACCATGTGAACTGCGCAACGAACGGCGCGACGGCGGCCATCACCGTTCCGAACACGAGTGCGAAGACCGGAAAGATCGCGGTTACCAGCAACTCGGGATTGCGGCGACCTCGCAGCGCCAGAACCCATAGCAGCGCATTCAAGCCGGCAATGACAGTCAGATGGAAGCCGTAGCTTACTGCTACGACACTATCGAGCCGATACACGCCGTAAAGTCCATTCGTCACCGGAAGCATGACGATCGATAACAGGAAGATCAGATTGAGGAAGACTTCGCCGCGGCTGCCTTCCGGCGCGAAGGTGAGTCGCCGATGATGGCTGAGCCAAAGCACGCCGGCCACGATAAAACTGATCATCAGCGCGATGCCAGGTTGTGCGTAGGCGTCGACAAGGTCTATCCAGGCCGGCGCCCTCGCGAACCTGCTGGCCTTCGGCAGATCGTAGGCGAGCAGCGTCATCGCAACACCGAAGATGGTGTTGCTCAAGGCCTCCAATCGACGCATTTCGAAAAGACCGATCTGCGTCAACCTCGCTCCCCTTCAAAGCTGCCGGACACGCTTCGCGGAGCGGCGCCGCTGTATGGTCATCAAAGCACGTTGGTTGTGATTGGGATAGGCCGCAATGTCCGAGTTGGGTCATAGGCGGAAGTGGCGATTTCCCTTTGCCATGTCTGGTCCGCCTTCAAGAGCAGACATCAAGCGGGTGGACCGGAATGCCCGCATCGGGCCGATAAGCGACATCAAGCGAGCGGCAGGTCCCAAATTGCGGAGCAAACAGTTTCAGGAAGCTCGCCCGGGAAAGCGTGACATGCCTCACGGGGCTCGGTTAAGATATCCAATATTCGCTACGGATCGTTTCACGCGTTTGGGGCACTCCCATGAAGTACCATTTTCCCCTGCTGGATCCGCTGCGCTTCGGGGCCGCCTTCGGCGTCGCAATTTTTCACCAGATGTTCTGGTCGTGGGCCTGGGTTTCGATTGGCCACCCAGGATTCGAGCGCTTCGTCGCCGCCGATGTTCATTATCCGAACGCCGCGACCTTTACATGGTTTGGTTGGGTAGGAGTCGAGATATTCTTCGTTATTTCCGGTTTCGTCATAGCGAATTCGGCGAGCAGGTCTTCGCCGACACAGTTTCTTCTTGGCCGCGCTCTCAGGCTATATCCGGCGGTCTGGGTTTGCGCCACCGCAACCCTCCTCGTTCTCCTTATCTTCGGCACCGGATCGGCATCCGAATTCATCGCGCCCTACATCCACGCCATGACCCTCGTTCCCGAGGGAGTTACGAAACAATCGCTCGACGTCGTTTATTGGACGCTTGCGGCCGAGATGGCGTTTTATCTGTTCGTCTTTTTCGCGATGCTGACGAAGCGAATCACGCTACGGCACTTCGCCTTCGGCCTCACCGTCTGGAGCGCGGTGTTCAACGCTGTTGCGTTGCTCATTCTGTTATTCACGACGCCATCCAACTTGCCCACTGTGTCGCCGGACAACTTGCCCTATCTCGCTATCCTGATGTTTCGGGTGCCGTGCGCGGCATTTCTGTTGAACCACGGCTGCTTCTTTGCGCTGGGCATCTGGCTCTTCATTTCCGCAAACAGAAAGCTGACGGCGCTTGAACGGGTCGCCGTCGCCGTCACCTGTGTTTCGGGCGCTGCAGAAATCTACTTTTTTGCCTCTTTCTTTTTGACAACCATCCCTGCCATCTCGGGTCAGTCGGCCCTTGTGCCGATCGTGGTCTGGGCGGCGGCGGTGGGCGTCATTGCCTACGATGCGAACAGGAACAGGCGTCCTGCAGCCGCCGCTGCGCGTGAAGCGCCGAGCTATTTGAGGACGCTTGGGCTGATCACCTTTCCGCTCTATCTCACCCATAACGTCATTGGCACTGGGATGATTCATGCCCTGATCAATGCCGGTCTCGGTCCCGCCGTAGCCGTATGGGTCGCGCTGGCCATGCTCGTCCTGATCTGCTGGTTCATTTGTGCGAAGGTCGAGCCGGCCATCAGGGACGCGATCACGAAAACCATTTCATATTATGGACTGTCTCCGGACAGAATGCCGGCATCGAGGCGCACGCTGTTTGCCCGGGGGCTGGGCCTCCCACCCGTGCCGGTAAGGATGACCACGTGGTGATCGCCGGCGCCTTGCCGGACCAGCTTCCTGCAGATCCATCAAATGGAACGATCTCGGCGACTTGAGGCACGAAGTATCCGGTGAAAGTCACCAGAGACATGGTGGATAAAGACCTGCGCGGCATATATGCCGCCGGGCGTATGCTCGCTGCCTTTTTCCATACGAGACGGCTCTCGCCGCTCGTGCTCCGCTTCATCGGCAGGGCCTCCCTCGGAATAAACACCAAAGGACTTGTCTGCCAGCAGCTATATGTCCCGAGCAGAAACGGCGGGGCGCCCATTCGCGTGAGGCTCTATCGGCCGACCGCGGCGGTTGGACCATTGCCGGTCATGCTGTATTTGCACGGCGGCGGTTACTTTCACGGGGTGCCCGAGCACTTCGGCTCAATCATCAGGGACTTCATCAAAACAGTACCATGCATCATTCTCGCGCCGGACTACAGAAAGGCCGATCGAGCGCCGTACCCGGCCGCATTCAACGACTGTTACGACACCCTGCTATGGATGAGGGATAATGCGGTCTCCATCGGCGGAAGAGGCGACAGGTTCATCGTGTCGGGCCATAGCGCGGGCGGAGGGCTTGCGGCGGCGGTCTCGCTCAAGGCGACCGATACCGGCGATGCAAAATTGGCATTTCAAATGCCGATCTATCCAATGATCGATGACCGGCAGAACAGCGCCTCCGCCGCCGGAAACAACGCACCTGTATGGGATGCAAAGGCCAACAGGCTGGCATGGTCGCGTTATCTCGATGGCGTGAGGAACGTGACGCCTTACGCAGCTCCGGCACGCTGTACCGACTATACGAGATTGCCGCCGACGATCACTTACGTCGGCAGTATCGAGCCGTTTCGGGATGAAACGAAAGCCTACGTTGAGAACCTTCGTCGAGCAAATGTTCCAGTCGAATTCGAGATATTCGACGGCGCGTTTCACGGGTTCGACATGATGGTACCGAACGCTCCAATCAGCAAGCGAGCAAATCGGTTCCTGTTGGAAAACTTCCGAAAGTTTACTCGGCGATATTTCCCGTGAGATAGGCTCGGAGGTCAGGCCGTCTGCCGACCACTTCCGGTTCTACCCTCAAACCGGACATCGCGAGGGACCGCCGCAACGTCTCAAACGGGTCATAAGCGGAAGTCAGGTCACCACTGATAGCGCGCGACACTCTTGCCGGCGTAGCTCGTCGAATTGCCGGAGGATTCACCCTCGAAGGTGGCGGCGAGCGAAACGCCGCTGCGCCACATCACTTCGGCCGATGCCGTGGTCAGCGCCTTGTCGGGCGACTGCGCCGCGCCGTTGACGACGAACGACGCGCCCGGCAGCGTCTGGAAAGTGGCGCCGATCGAGCGATCGGGGTTGTAGTCGTGCGCCCAGGCAAAGCGGCCGCGCAGGGTGAAGATCGAATCCCGCATCGCCCAGGACTTGTCGGCGCGCAGGCCGATCTCGCTGCGGCCGGCCGTCACGCTCCTGGCGCCATAGCGGAGCGCAAAGGTGTTGGCGCCGGACACCACGTTCTCGGCATAGGCCGGCAGTTCGAAGGTGGTGAACTGCGCAGCGGCATAGGGCGTCATGCCCATCCATGGCATGACGAAGCGGTAGCCGCCCTCGACGCGGCCCGACCATGCATTGGCGTTGAACTGCGCGCGCAGGCGGTCGACGCCGGCGATGGTGACGGTGCGGTCGGTGGTCACGTCCTGCCATCCATAGGCGAGCGCCCCGGTGACGTAGGCCTGGCCAACAGTGTGACGCACGAAGGCGCCGGCCTGGAACAGGTCGGAGCGGCCGCTGCCGCCATTGGCGACGCTGAAACTGGTGCCGCCGCCGGCCAGCGCAAAGCCCGCGATGGTGCGCGGCGAGAAGATGTAATCCGCGCCCGCCGCCACGCCGAAGATGCGGCTGGTGCTGGTGTTCGATCCGAGCGCGGCATTGCCGTCGGTGGTTTGCGATCCGCCGAGGCCGGCCGCCCACACGCTCCAGCGCGGATCGTAGTTCCTTGCCAGCGGCGCCTTGCTGTAAACAGCAGCATAGGCATCGCGCTCGTTCTTCGAGCGCGACTTGCGGGATGCGTAGGCGAGCGGTTCTTCCTCGGCATAGCGGGCAGCACCAGACGGCGGCGCGGCAGGTGCGCCACGGCCGTCGATGAACGGATCGGTCATCAGGCCCATGAACTGCGTCATGGCATTGAAGGTGGTCTGCTGTGATCCCGTTGCGGTCTCGCCGGACATCTGCGTCAGCCCATTGAGCAGGTTGTTGCCGGTGAGACCGAAGATCGCGCCAAACGCGGTCGACGGCGACACGCCGGCGAGCAGCGCGTTGTCGACGGCGCCGGCGACATTCCTCTGGTTGGTGCCGGCATTGGCCGGCAGGATCGGCGACAGCAGGCCCGGGCCGAGTGTCACGAACACGTCGTGGCCGACATAGCTCAATACCGGATTGCTCGCGAAGGTATTGCCGGCCCGCATGCTGGCGCCGGCGAATGCGCCGGTTTGGGATCCCGTGGTCATGATCTTGTAGGTGCGCGACTGCAGGAGCCGGGTCGGCGCATCGACGACGACCTGGCCCGCGAGATTGGCGACGCCGGTCACCACGGTCCGGCTGCTGCTGCTGGCGCCCGACGTCTGCACCAGGTAGGCCGCGGCGGTAGAGAAGGTGAGGCTGCCCTGCACGGTCAGGACGGCGGTGGAATTGCCCGGCGCCAGCGTGCCGCCGTTGTTGATCGCGGTATTGCCGACGAAGCCGTTGCCCGACAGCGTGCCGCCATTGTTGACGCTGGTCAGGCTGGAGGAGGCGATCGAGCCATCCACCTGCAGCGTGCCGGCATTGACGGCGGTGGCGCCGGTGTAGGTATTGACCGCGGTCAGGATCGCGGTGCCCGAGCCGATTTGTCTGACCGTGCCGGCGCCTGAGATGTCGCCCGCCAGCGTGCCGGTGTTCGAGTGGTTGAAGTTCAGCACGGCGTTGCTGTCCAGCATCCGCACATTGCCGTTCACCGTGCCCGCGGCGCCGCCATTGCCGATGTTGAGTGTGCCCCGGTAAGAGGCGGCGAATTCTGCGGAGCCGAGGGTGCCGAGCACCGTCGCCGTGGCGCTGTCGGTGCCCGTCATCTCCAGTCCACGCGCGTTGCCGGTGACGGATACCCCGGCGCCGAGAAGACGGAGGTCGAACCGGTGCTGAAGACCCGGACGCCCCTACTGGTGGCGGCGACGCTGCCGGCCGTGAGATTGACGGAGACGAACTGCCCGCCCACAGAGAGAGCGTTGCCGCCGGTGATCACGCTGCCATTGCCGTTGAAGGTGACGTTGCCGCCGCCACTCATCGAGATGGCAGTGTTGCCGCTGGATATCGTGCCGGCGTTCGCGTTGACCACCACGTCGCTGGCCGAAGCCGAACCTGCGGAAATACCGCTTCGTCCCCCGCTGACCGTCCCCCCGTTCACGTTCACGGTCACGGTGCCGGTATTGGCTAGCGCGAATATCCCGTAATCGCCCCCGCTGATGGCGCCACTGGTTGTTACCTTGAAATTGCCGGCGCCTGAAAAGTTGTCGAAGGCAAAGATGGCGCTGGAGCCGGGAGCCGTGCCCGTTATCGAGCCGGTACCTGTATTGATGTCGATGGAGCGCGGCGTATTTACATACAGGCCATTGCCGCCGCTGATATTTCCATTGCCCGTATAGGTGACGCTGCCGCTGGCGGGGCTGTCGAAAAGGAGGCCAAAGGCTCCTCCGTTGATCACGCCGGCGTTGCTGACGTTGATTGCTGCCCCGGTATTGGAAACTATCTGGAATCCCTGGCCATCGACGGTGACGCCTGGATTGAACGTCAAGGTGAGCGGGCCGGGTGTGGTGAATTGTTGGACGGAATCGCTCGAACTGGGATGGGCCGCGTTGAGGTTTAATGCAGGCGTCGTCGTGGTGTTGGCGGCGCAGGTAATCGTGTTCGGATTGACGGTGACGTCGCACGCCGCCAGAGCCGGCTGCGGGATCGAAAGCGCTGCGAGTGCTGTCGAGACCAGGGCCGTTGAGGCCTGCCACGTGGCCCGTCTGGCCAAAATGCGCGCAAAACCCAACATTGGTACTGCCTGACGTCTTGCCGACTGTCAGGCCAATGTGGCGCGACACTTCCAAAGCCAGAGGCTAGCCCGGCGCCACTTTGGCCACAATCGTTGCGGGAACCGGAGTCAACCCATTATTCCCGCGTGCGTTATTTTGGCCACAGATGTGCGCGGATTGAGAATGCGCCGCGCCTGAGAGCGCGCCGATCTTACTTTGCATGGGGTTGTTTTCGCGATTTTGTGTCCAGGCCCCGCGGCGGGCCGAAACGCTCTAGCCCGCGCCGAGCGCGATCGCGATCTGATAGGTCGTAAGACTCGCGAGATAGGCCAGCGTCAGCATGTAGAAGAAGGTCACCGCCATCCACTTCCAGCTGCCGGTCTCGCGGCGGATCACCGCCAGCGTGGACGCGCATTGCGGGGCGAAGATGTACCAGACCAGGAAGGAGAGCGCGGTGGCGAGGCTCCATTTGGTCGCGAGCATCTGGCCGATCTGCTCGGCGGCCTCCTTGCCGCCCTCGATGGCATAGACGGTGCCGAGCGCTGCGACCGCGACCTCGCGCGCCGCCATGCCGGGGATCAGCGCGACCGCGATCTGCCAGTTGAAGCCGAGCGGCGCCAGCAGCGGCTCCAGCGCCTTGCCGATCCAGGCGGCGATGCTGTAGTCGATCGCGGGTCCGGCGGCGCCGGCGGGGGCTTGCGGGAACGAGGCGAGGAACCAGATCAGCACCATCATGGAGAAGATCGTGGTGCCGGCGCGCTGCAGGAACATTTTTGCGCGCGTGTAGGTTCCGATCAGGATGCTCTTGAGCCGCGGCAGCTTGTAGTCGGGCAGTTCCAGCATGAAGGGCGCGGGCTGGTAGTCGCGCAGCATGAAGAACTTGATCAGGAACGACATCAGGAGCGCGCTGCCGATGCCGGCGGCATAGAGGCCGAACATCACGAGACCGCGCACGTTGAACCAGCCCCAGATCTGCCGGTCCGGAATGAAGGCAGAGATGATCAGGGTGTAGACGGGGATGCGCGCCGAGCAGGTCATCAGCGGCGCGATCAGGATGGTGGTGAGGCGGTCGCGCCGGTTGTCGATCACGCGCGTCGCCATGATGCCGGGGATGGCGCAGGCGAAGCTCGACAGCAGCGGAATGAAGGCGCGGCCGTGCAGCCCGGCGCCGCCCATGATGCGGTCCATCAGGAACGCCGCGCGCGCCATGTAGCCGAAATCTTCCAGGAGCAGGATGAACAGGAAGATGATGACGATCTGCGGCAGGAACACCACGACGCTGCCGACGCCCGAGATCACGCCGTTCTGCAGGAAGCTCTGCAGCAGGCCTGCGGGCAGCCTGTCGTGCACGAGCTGTCCGAGCGCGCCGAAGCCCGACGACAACAGCTCCATCAGCGGCTGCGCCCAAGCGAACACCGCCTGGAACATCACGAACAGGATCAGCGCGAGGATCAGCAGCCCCGCCGCCGGGTGCAGCACGACCGCATCGATCCGGGCCGTCCAGGTATCCGGCCGCGTCGGCAGGCTGACGTGCTCGGCGATGATGCGGTCGGCCTCGCGCTGGTTGGCGCGCAGCTGCGCCGCGGTGAGCGGCTGCCAGCGGTTTTCCCCCGCCGGCGCCTTGCCGCCGGCAACGATCTCGTCGGTGAGGCGCAGCAGCTTGTCGGTGCCGCCCTTGCGCACGGCAATCGAGGTCACCACGGGAATGCCGAGTGACGCGGAAAGTCCTGGCACATCGACGGCCACGCCGCGGCGGGTGGCGATGTCGAACATGTTGAGCACCAGCACCAGCGGCCGGCCGGTGGCTTTCAGCTCCAGCACGAGGCGAACGGTGAGCCGCAAATTGGTGGCGTCGGCCACGCACAGCACGAGATCCGGCAGCGCTTCGCCGGGGGTGCGGCCGAGCACCATGTCGCGGGTGATCTCCTCGTCGGGGCTGCGGCCGCGCAGCGAATAGGTGCCGGGGAGGTCGACCAGCGAGACCTGGCGGCCCTGCGGCGTGACGAAGGAGCCTTCCTTGCGCTCGACGGTCACGCCGGGATAGTTCGCCACCTTCTGCCGGCTGCCGGTCAGCGCGTTGAACAGCGAGGTCTTGCCGCTGTTCGGCGTGCCGACCAGGGCGAGATGCAGCAGGGGGGCTTCCATGATCGCGATCCGAACTAGCCGACGATGACGGCCATGGCCTCGCGGCGGCGGACGGCGATGGTGATATTTTCGACGCGTACTGCAATCGGGTCACGTCCGACGGCGCCCTCGTGCAGCACCTCGACGCGCGCGCCCTCGACGAAACCGAGCTCGATCAGCCGGCTCTCCAGCTCGGCCGCCGACAGCGCCGAGCCGGTGTCATCGGCGGCGATGCGGCGAATCACCCCGGAATAGCCGCGTTTGGCCATTCCGAGCGGAAATTGCGTGGCTGCCTCGATTGCATCGGTCATGACCTGTCATTTCAACCGCGGGGCGGCAGGTCAAGCAAATGCCTTGCGATCGCGCGCAAGCTTAGAGTGATTATAAATTGGTCAGGCCAAGCGACCCCGGACCGACAGCCCGGGGCGCTCTTCGCATCGAGGTGGATCAAGCCATCGGCCGCGACTCGATTCCGCCGCCGCCATTGGCGCGCGTGCGGAAGTAGTCGAGCACGAACAGCCGGATCGCCGACGACAAATTGCCCTGCTGGCGATTGCCGTCGATCTCGCCGACCAGTTCCGACAGGGTCATGTCGCGCGTGCCGGAGATTTCCTTCATGCCGTTCCAGAAGGCCTCTTCGAGGCTGACGCTGGTCTTGTGGCCGGCGACGACGATCGAGCGTTTGACGACGGGCGACTTCATGACGCCTCTCCATCGCCGAGCCGATGCTGGTCGAGCAACGCCTTCGCGCGTTCGCTCACCTGTTGCTCCTGCGCGCGCTCCGACTTGCTGCGACCAAACCGCGCACGGTTCGCGTCGGCTTCCTTCGCAGCCGTTTGCCTTGCGACGCGCTTTCTCGCTCGATTCAAATTGACGATATCACCCATGCTCGTCTCCATCATCTAGAAGACCGCAGGAAAAGAGCGACAGCGTCGCGCAATAAAATGCTCAATAGCCATCCAAGAATCCCCGTATACCGATACCTGATAGCACCAATAACTGAATTTCGCTCTGCGAAAACGAAATTTTTTGTGCTCAAGCACGCATGAGTGAGATGTTATGAATCATAATAATAACAAGCCTTCGCCATACGCAGACGTGCACGGCAGTGGGGGCATCAGCCCGGATGAATCATTTTGTTCGGCTGTACAAGACGGTCAAATTCCTTTGCCGTTACAAGGCCAAGCCGCAAGGCTTCTTCCTTCAGCGTGGTGCCGCGCGCATGCGCTTCCTTGGCGACCTTCGCGGCATTGTCGTAGCCGATCTTCGGCGCAAGCGCCGTCACCAGCATCAGAGACCGCTGCATTAAGTCGCGGATGCGTTTTTCGTCGGCGCGTATTCCCTTCACGCAGTTCTCGGTGAATGAGCGTGCCGCGTCGGCCAGCAATTGAATGGAATGTATCATACAATATGCCAAAAGCGGTTTGTACACGTTGAGCTCGAAATGGCCCTGGCTGCCGCCCACCGTGATGGCGGTGTGATTGCCGAACACCTGGCAGCAGACCATGGTCATCGCCTCGCACTGCGTCGGGTTGACCTTGCCGGGCATGATCGACGAGCCGGGCTCGTTTTCCGGCAATATCAGTTCGCCGAGGCCGGAGCGCGGGCCGGAGCCGAGCAGGCGGATGTCGTTGGCAATCTTGAACAGGCCGGTTGCGACCGCGTTGATCGTGCCATGCACGGAGACATAGGCGTCGTTGGAGGCCAGCGCCTCGAACTTGTTCGGTGCGCTGGTGAACGGCAGCCTGGTGATTGCAGCGACATGCCGCGCAAAGGACTTCGCGAATTTCGGTTTCGAGTTGAGGCCGGTGCCGACCGCCGTGCCGCCCTGCGCCAGCGGAAATAATTCCTTCACTGCGACACGCAGCCGCGCCAGCCCGCTCTCGACCTGCGCGGCATAGCCGGAAAATTCCTGGCCCAGCGTCAGCGGCGTCGCATCCTGGGTATGGGTACGGCCGATCTTCACGATCCTGGAAAATGCCTTCTCTTTCCGCCGCAGCTCGCGGCGCAATTCATCCAGCGCGGGAATGAGATCGGCGAGGATGTTGCGGGCGGCGGCGATATGCATCGCGGTCGGGAACGAATCGTTCGACGACTGGCTCATGTTGACGTGATCGTTGGGATGCACCGGCTCCTTGGCGCCGAGCTTGCCGCCGAGCAGTACGTTGGCGCGGTTGGCGATCACCTCGTTGAGATTCATGTTGGTCTGGGTGCCGGAACCGGTCTGCCAGACCACCAGCGGAAAATGATCGTCGAGCTTGCCCTCGATCACCTCACGTGCGGCGCGGACGATTGCGCCGGAGCGCCGCGCATCGAGCAGGCCGAGCTCGCGGTTGGTCTCGGCGGAAGCGAGCTTGACGATGCCGAGCGCATGCACGATCGCGATCGGCATGCGGTCGGTGCCGATGCGAAAGTTCTGCCGCGAGCGTTGCGTCTGCGCGCCCCAATAGCGATCGGAGGGAACCTCGATCGGCCCGAAGCTGTCGGTCTCGGTGCGGGTGGATGTCGATCTGGAAGAGCGGGCCATGAGGAACGTCCGATGCGCGAGAGGGCAGGACGTTCAGTTT
The DNA here is from genome assembly GCF_016219575.1 of Bradyrhizobium sp. GTDB lineage: Bacteria > Pseudomonadota > Alphaproteobacteria > Rhizobiales > Xanthobacteraceae > Bradyrhizobium. The sequence goes on from NZ_JACRMG010000029.1 coordinate 179,772, forward strand.
AACCCGCAGAAGGCGCGCCGACTATTTCTTGCGGAAGCGGTCGAAGCGCACCACGGTCGCGCCTTCGTTGCCGGCCTGCGGCTCTTCCGCGGCCGCAGGCTCGGCGGTCGTCGCGGGAAGGGCAGGTGCGGGAGGTACGGCCGGCAGTTTTGCCGCCGGCGCCTCAAGGGCCTCCTGCGGCTCGAACTGCAGGCCGAACTGCACTGAGGGATCGAAGAAGCTCTTGATGGCGGCAAAGGGAACCACCAGCCGCTCGGGGATGCCGCCGAACGACAATCCGACCTCGAAACGATCTTCCGTCACCACCAGGTCCCAGAACTGATGCTGCAGGATGATCGTCATCTCCTCCGGATATTGCGCGAGCAGCCGCGGCGACAGCTTCACGCCGTCGGCCTTCGACAGGAAGGTGATGAAGAAGTGATGCTCGCCCGGCAATCCGTGCTCGGCGGCATCGCTCAGCACGCGACGGAGCACCCCGCGCAGCGCGTCCCGCGCCAGCACGTCATATCGGATGTGATCGGTCGCCATGGCAGTCCTTGCAGCTCATCAAACAATCGGGCTCGCCGGTCTCCCGACTCGCCCTTGGGCCATTATGGTACCCCGGCCGCACGCGGAGGTCAGCAGGCGAGGAGGGCGGAATTTGGGGCAGTTGCGCGCTTCTCGGTGAGGCAATGGAGTAAATGAAAGTGGAGGCTTCTGTTGCCAGGTGCCTCCGAACCCCGCCTGACGGAGCTTAACCCGTCAGGACTTTAGAGTGGTCTTTCAAACTGCGTTACGCAGCCTGAGCAACCGGAGCATAGTTGTCGTTGGCAACTATAGCAGTAGCCCGATAACGGCGGAACAATACCGGGAAAAAACACGCCCTTTACGCCCTCGTCGATCCTGTTTCGCCCCCGCCGAAACCCGCCTCTCGAGACGGGCTTGGGTGGAGGCGCCGGGTACTGCCCCCGGGTCCGAATGGTTTATTGCGACGGCCATTTATTTCCATAGCCGGCAAGCCGGCACCCTCAATATAGGGGCCAAAGGTTGAGAAAAACAGTGCCGGAAAACCACGCTTTCGGGTCATGAGCTCCCGGGGCAGGGCTTGGCCGCCCTGGAACGGCCGTTCTGGATTCTTGGCCATGCCGCCCGATTCCGCGCCGGCCGCCGATCCCGAACCGGAGCTGCCCGCGCCCAATCCGCCCGGCCCGGCCGAGTTGTCGTTTGCCTTCGCCAGGATGTCGCTTGCCGGCTTCGGCGGCGTCCCGGTCCGGGCGCTGCGCCGCAAACCGCCGACCGGAGCCGGAGGGCGGCTCTGCCTCGAATTGGCGCAGCAACGCTGGTGGTCCGTTCTGGATATTGGCGGCCGGGGGTTTTTTGGTTTCGCTGGCGTTGTCTGATGAAAATCGCTAGCAAGGCTCTTGGGACAACACCAAGAGACCAAGCAGAATGGGCGGTAAGCCTTCTCGGGGGAGGGAGTGTAATGAGTAACAAGCCGGTCCAGGAGGAAGGCAAGTCCATTTTGCCGACATGGATCAAGGGGCCTCAGGACTTCATCGGCGGTCTCGCGCTGGTGGCGCTTGCGCTGTTTGCGCTATGGGCATCGCGCGACCTGCAGGGCATGCACGGCTTCTCGTTCGGGGCCGGGACGGCGCCGCGGATGTTTTCCGTACTGCTGCTGGGGCTGGGCGCCGCCATCGCCGCCGTCGGCGTTTTGAGCGAGGGCGCCCACCTTGCGAAATATCACTGGCGCGGTCCCCTGTTCGTAACGCTCGCGATCCTGTCGTTCGCCCTCACGATCCGTCCGATGGGAATGATATTCGCCGCCATGACGAGCTTTCTGATCGCGGCCTGCGGATCCGCGGAGACGCGGTGGACAGAAACGGTCATCGTCGGTGCCTGCCTGACAGCGTTCTGCAGTCTCCTGTTCCCTTACGCGCTCGGCCTGCCTTTGCAGTTGCTGCCGACTTTCCTGATCCGTTGAGGGCACCATGGGCGATCTGTTTTCAAATCTCGGGCTCGGCTTCGGTGTCGTTTTCAATCTCGTACAGTGGTCGCCTGCCTTTCTTGGCGGGATGTCGATCCCGATTCCCGTCAACATTCTGCTCTGTCTGATCGGCGCGCTGGTCGGCACGCTGGTGGGCGTGCTGCCGGGCATCGGCACCATCGCCACCGTGGCCATGCTGCTTCCGATCACCTTCGGCCTGCCGCCGGTGGGCGCGCTGATCATGCTGGCCGGCATCTATTACGGCGCGCAGTATGGCGGCTCGACCACGTCGATCCTGGTCAACATTCCCGGTGAGGCTGGCTCGGTGGTCACCGCGCTGGACGGTTTCCAGATGGCCAAGCAGGGCCGCGCCGGCCCGGCGCTGGCGATCGCGGCGATTGGATCGTTCTTCGCCGGCTGCGTGGCGACCGTGCTGATCGCCGTGCTGGGCGCCCCGCTCACCAGGGTCGCGCTGGCGTTCGGACCTGCCGAGTATTTCTCGCTGATGGTGCTCGGCCTGATCTTTGCGGTCGTGCTGGCCAAGGGCTCGGTGCTGAAGGCGATCGCGATGATCGTGCTGGGTCTGCTGCTGTCGATGGTGGGATCCGACATCGAAACCGGCGCATCGCGCATGGCCTTCAACATTCCCGAACTGGCCGACGGTCTCGGCTTCGCCACCGTGGCGATGGGCCTGTTCGGCTTTGCGGAGATCATCCGCAATCTCGATACCGGCGGCGAAAGCGATCGCGAGCTGGTTCAGCAAAAGGTCTCCGGCCTGATGCCGACGGCAAAGGACCTGAAGGACTCCACGCCGGCGGTCCTGCGCGGCACCGTGCTCGGATCGATCCTCGGTATTCTGCCGGGCGGCGGCGCCGTGATCGCGTCCTTCGCGGCCTACACGCTGGAGAAAAAGATCTCGAGGACTCCGTCGCGGTTCGGCCGCGGCGCGATCGAGGGCGTTGCGGCGCCCGAAAGTGCCAACAACGCAGCGGCGCAGACCTCGTTCATTCCGCTGCTGACGCTCGGCATTCCGCCGAATGCGGTGATGGCGCTGATGGTCGGCGCCATGACCATTCACGGCATCGTGCCGGGTCCGCAGGTGATGCAGAAGCAGCCGGAGCTGGTGTGGGGCATGATCGCCTCGATGTGGGTCGGCAACCTCATGCTGCTGGTCATCAACCTGCCGCTGGTGGGCATCTGGGTGCGCCTGCTGCGCGTCCCGTATCGCCTGATGTTCCCGTCCATCGTGATCTTCTGTTCGATCGGCATCTACTCGGTGAACAACGCACCGGTCGACGTCATGCTCGCCGGCGCCTTTGGGATCGTCGGCTATTGGCTGATCAAGCACGATTTCGAGCCGGCGCCGCTGCTGCTCGGCATGGTGCTGGGGCCGCTGATGGAAGAAAACCTGCGGCGCGCGCTCCTGATCTCGCGCGGCGACTGGTCGGTGTTCATCACCCGCCCGCTGTCGGCCGTCCTGATGCTGATCGCCGCCACTCTGCTGGTGCTGGCGGTATTGCCATCGCTTCGCAAGAAGCGCGACGAGGTGTTCGTGGAGTCGGAGAACTGACCTGCGGCGTGGCGCCGCAGGGCGTTCCAATCGACTTCTGCGTCGATTTGGTGAAATGACGATGCCGGCCCGTAGGGGCCGGCATTTCCTTTGTGAACGGGCTTTTTCGGAGAGATCGAATGAACTGGTATGGTCGCGCACTCGCGCACGCAAGTCTGGCTGCTGCCATCTCGCTCGGCGCATCGACCGCGCAGGCGCAAACCTACCCGACCCGCAACATCACCATGATCGTGCCGTTCGCGGCGGGCGGCCCGACCGACGTGATCGCGCGCATCGTCACCGGCCAGATGGCGCCGGCCCTCGGGCAGAGCATCATCATCGAAAACGTGGTCGGCGCCGGCGGCACGACCGCAACGACGCGCGCGGCGCGCGCCACCAATGACGGCTATACGCTGATCACCGGGCATATGGGCACCCACGCCGCGTCGGTGCCGCTCTATCCCAAGCTGGCCTACCACCCGGAGAAGGATTTTGAGCCCGTTGCGCTGCTTGCGGGTACGCCGATCCTGATTCTGGCGCGCAAGGATTTTCCGCCGAAGGATCTGAAGGAATTCGTGGCTTACGTGAAAGCCAATGCGGACAAGGTCAACGCTGCCCATGCCGGCATCGGCTCGGTGTCGCATGTCTCGTGCGAGCTGCTCAACTCGGTGCTTGGGATCAAGCCGGTCGGCGTGCCCTTCAACGGCACGGGGCCTGCGATGAACGCGCTGGTCGCGGGTCAGGTCGACTACATGTGCGACCAGATCGTCAACGCGGTGCCGCAGATCAACGGCGGCACCATCAAGGCCTATGCGATCGCGACGCCGGAGCGCAATCCGTCGCTGCCGAACGTGCCGACCACGACGGAAGCGGGCCTGCCGGCCTTCCAGGCGCAGGCCTGGAACGCGATCTTCGCCCCCAAGGGCACCTCGCCGGAAATCATTGCCAAGCTCAACGCCACGGCCGCCAAGGCGCTGGACGACGAGAACGTCAAGAAGCGCCTGCTCGACCTCGGCAGCGTCATTCCGGCGCCCGCCGACCGCACCCCGCAGGCGCTGGGGACGCTGGTGAAGAACGAGGTCGCCAAGTGGTCATCGGTGCTCAAACCCGCAACGAATTGAGCGGTTTAGGCTGACGAGCGAAGGGGGCGGAACGCAGGTTCCGCCCCCTTGCCGTTGCAGCGGTGGAGCAACATTTCCCTGTATAATGGGTGAGTGGAGCCGAGTCGGCCTGTCGAGGCGCCGGCCCGGCCGCTACATTTCGCCGTCCCCGCAAAGACCCGATCCGACGCCATGAACCAGTATCACGACCTGCTCGAACGCATCCTCGCCGACGGCGTGGAGAAGCACGATCGCACCGGCACCGGCACGCTGTCGATCTTCGGCCACCAGATGCGCTTCAACCTGCAGTCGGGTTTTCCGATGCTGACCACCAAGCGGTTGCCGCTGAAGGCGATCGTGCATGAGCTGTTGTGGTTCCTCAAGGGCGACACCAACATCAAGTATCTGAAGGACAACGGCGTCACCATCTGGGACGAGTGGGCCGACGCCAATGGCGATCTCGGCCCGGTCTACGGCTCGCAATGGCGTTCGTGGCCGGCGCCCGACGGCCGTCACATCGACCAGATTTCCAATGTCGTCGACATGATCAGGCGCAATCCGGATTCGCGCCGGCTGATCGTCAGTGCGTGGAATCCCGCCGAAGTCGACAGGATGGCGCTGCCGCCCTGTCATTGCCTGTTCCAGTTCTACGTCGCCAACGGCAAGCTGTCCTGCCAGCTCTATCAGCGCTCGGCCGACGTCTTCCTCGGCGTTCCCTTCAACATCGCTTCCTATGCGCTGCTCACCATGATGGTGGCGCAGGTCACGGGATTGAAGGCGGGCGACTTCGTGCATTCGCTGGGCGATGCTCATCTCTATTCCAACCATCTAGAGCAGGCGCGGCTGCAACTGACGCGCCCGACCAGGACGCTGCCGGCCATGAAGATCAATCCCGGCGTGAAGGACATCTTCTCCTTCCGCTACGAGGATTTCGCGCTCGAGAACTACGACCCGCATCCGCACATCAAGGCCGAGGTCGCGGTGTGACCGTGACGGCCGTTGTGCGCCCGCAGATCGTCCTCATCGTCGCGGTCGCCGAGAACGGCGTGATCGGCGCCGGCGGCGCCATTCCCTGGCGGCTGAAAACCGACCAGCAGCGCTTGAAGGCGATCACGCTGAACAAGCCGGTGGTGATGGGGCGCAAGACCTTCGAGTCGTTGCGCCGGCCGCTGCCGGGGCGCACCAACATCGTCGTCACGCGCGACCGGGATTATCGGGCGGCAGGGGCCGTCGTCACCAATTCGTTCGAGAACGCCCGGGCGGTCGCGCTGGGCGATGCGCTGCGGCGTTCCACCGGCGAAATTGCCGTGATCGGCGGCGCGGAAATCTACGCGCAATGGATGGCGGCGGCCGACCGGCTCGACGTCACCGAGGTGCACGCCCGCCCTGAGGGCGATACGCGCCTTGCCGCCATCGATCCCCTCGCATGGGAGGAAGTCTCGCGGCTCCGCAATCCGGCCGGTCCGGACGACAGCGTCGACTTTTCCTATGTGACATATCGTCGGCGCGGATCACGTTAACTGCGCTAGCCAATGTTTACATTGACTTTTCCCACCCCAAGCCTAGCTGCTTGAAGGGCAGGCGGCGCGTTGTAAGGGTCTTGGCGGTCCCCTATAAAGCCGGGCTGAGTTTGCGAGGCGGGCGGCCCAGTGCCGGGCTGGCCCCGCGGAGGAGAGGTTCGAATGCCGTGGAAAAATCAAGGCGGGGGCCCCTGGGGCTCGGGTCCGAAAGGACCATGGGGTCAGGGTCCGCAGTCGGTCGGGCCGCGGCCGCCGGACCTTGAAGACCTGCTGCGCCGTGGCCAGGACAAGATGCAGCAGCTGCTGCCCGGCGGCCATCTCAGCGGCATGGGCATCGCGCTGATCCTGGTCGGTGCACTGGCGATCTGGGGCCTTTCCGGGTTCTTCCGCGTGCAGTCCGAAGAGCTCGGCGTGGTCTTGCGCTTCGGCAAGCATGTGCGCACCGTGCAGCCGGGCCTCAATTATCATCTGCCCTATCCGATCGAGACCGTGCAGCTGCCGAAGGCGTTGCGCGTCTCCACCATCTCCATCGGCATGACCCTCATCGAGGACGCGGCGCGCCGCGGCCGCACCATGCGCGACGTGCCGGAGGAGAGCCTGATGCTCACCGGCGACGAGAACATCGTCGACGTCGACTTCACCGTGCTGTGGCGCATCAAGCCGGACGGCGTCGGCAATTTCCTTTTCAACATCCAGAACCCGGAAGGCACCGTGAAGGCGGTGGCCGAGAGCGCTATGCGCGAGGTGATCGGCCGTTCCCCGATTCAGCCGATCCTCACCGGCGCGCGCAACACCATCGAGCAGAGCGTGCAGGAATTGATGCAGAAGGTGCTCGATTCCTACGGCTCAGGTGTCCAGATCACGCAGGTGCAGATGCAGAAGGTCGACCCGCCGGCGCAGGTGATCGAAGCGTTCCGCGACGTGCAGGCGGCGCGTGCCGACCTCGAGCGTCTGCAGAACGAGGCGCAGACCTATGCCAACCGCGTGGTGCCCGACGCCCGCGGCCGCGCCGCGCAGATCCTGCAGGTGGCCGAAGGCTACAAGGAGCAGGCGATCGCGGAAGCCAAGGGCCAGAGCGCGCGCTTCAACAAGGTGTATGACGAATACGCCAAGGCCAAGGACGTGACGCGGCAACGCATCTATCTGGAGACCATGGAGCGCGTCCTCGGCCCCGCGCAGAAGCTCGTCTATGACGGCGGACCGTCCGGATCGAGCATCGTGCCCTATCTGCCCCTCAGCGAGTTGAGCCCGCCTCGTCCGGCGCAACCGGCGCAACCGGCGGCGACGGGCCAGCAGCAGGGAGGAGGTGCGCGATGAGATCCCCGGTTACAGGTATCGTCACGCTGATCCTGCTGTTCCTGCTCGTGATCGTCGGCTACAGCTCGCTCTTCACAGTGCAGCAGACCGAACAGGCGCTGGTGGTCCGGCTCGGCCGGCCCGTCGACGTGGTGTCGCAGCCGGGCCTGAACTTCAAGGCGCCGTTCATCGACACCGTCATCAGCATCGACAAGCGCATCCTCGACCTGGAAAATCCGTCGCAGGAGGTGATCGCTTCCGACCAGAAGCGGCTGGTGGTCGACGCTTTCGCCCGCTACCGGATCAAGGATGCCCTGCGCTTCTATCAGAGCGTCGGCTCGATCCCGGCAGCCAATCTGCAGCTGACGACGCTGCTCAATGCGGCACTGCGCCGCGTGCTCGGCGAAGTCACCTTCATTGCGGTGGTGCGCGACGAACGCGAAGGGTTGATGGCCAAGATCCGCAACCAGCTCGACCGCGAGGCCGAAGGTTATGGCATCGAGGTGGTCGACGTCCGTATCCGCCGGGCCGATTTGCCCGATGCCAACAGCCAGGCGGTGTATCAGCGCATGCAGACCGAGCGTCAGCGCGAGGCCGCCGAGTTCCGCGCCCAGGGCGGCCAGAAGGCACAGGAGATCAGGTCGAAGGCGGATCGTGAGGCAACCGTCATCATCGCGGACGCCAACTCGATCTCCGAGCAGGTCCGCGGCACCGGCGATGCCGAACGCAACCGCCTGTTTGCCGAAGCCTATGGCAGGGATCCGGACTTCTTCGCCTTCTACCGCTCGATGTCAGCCTATGAGAAGGGGCTGCGCTCCAACGATACCCGCTTCCTGCTGCGGCCGGATTCGGATTTCTTCCGCTTCTTCGGCAGCGCTTCGGGCAAGATCGACGGCGCGGCGGCGCCGAAGCAGTAGGATTGCAGACGAGGGGCGAGCGGTTCCGCTTCGCCCCTCGGCCACATAACAACAAAACCGTTTCGGGAGGCTGAGGTCCGATGAGGTCCCTTGCGTTCGTCGACTTCCTCATCGGCGTCGGAATCCTGCTCGTGCTGGAAGGCATCCTGTTCGCCGCAGGCCCCGCCTTCATGCGCAGAGCGATGAAGAGCGCGCTGGAGACGCCCGACAACATCTTGCGCATCGTGGGTATCGCGTCGGCGGTCGCCGGCCTGGTCCTGATCTGGCTGGTGCGGCGGTAAGAGCCAACGCAAACGTGAGGCGAAACAGGCCGGGTTTTCGCCGGATTGCCTGCCTCAAATGCTTGCACCGCGGCCCGGTTCGGGCGCAGTGTTATCAGATATTCGTTCCCGACTTGCCTGGAGAGAAACCGACATGACCGGTGCCCGACCCGCCCTCAGCCGTCGCCTGCGCCGTCTTGCGGCCGCGATGACGATTGGCGCCGCAAGTGTCGTGGCCTCAGTGCCCGCTCTCGCGCGCGGCCCCGACGGGATCGCCGATATCGCCGAGAAGGTGATCGACGCCGTCGTCAACATCTCGACCTCGCAGACCGTCGAGGTCAAGGGTGGTGGCGGAGGCGGTGGCGGCGGCGCCATGCCGCAAGTGCCGCCGGGCTCGCCCTTCGAGGAATTCTTCGACGACTTCTTCAAGAACCGCCGCGGCCCGGGCAGCAAGGGCGGCGAGGGCAACCGCGAGTTCCAGCCGCGCAAGACCAATTCGCTCGGCTCCGGCTTCATCATCGACACCGCAGGCGTCGTCGTCACCAACAACCACGTCATTGCGGATGCCGACGAGATCAACGTCATCCTCAACGACGGCAGCAAGATCAAGGCCGAGCTGGTCGGCGTCGACAAGAAGACCGACCTGGCGGTGCTGAAGTTCAAGCCGACCAAGCCGCTGGTCGCGGTGAAGTTCGGCGACTCCGACAAGCTGCGGCTGGGCGAATGGGTGATTGCGATCGGCAACCCCTTCAGCCTCGGCGGCTCGGTGACGGCTGGCATCGTCTCGGCGCGCAACCGCGACATCAGCCAGGGGCCGTATGACAACTACATCCAGACCGACGCCTCCATCAACCGCGGCAATTCCGGCGGTCCGCTGTTCAACCTTGAAGGCGAGGTCGTCGGCGTCAACACGCTGATCATCTCGCCGACCGGCGGCTCGATCGGTCTCGGCTTTGCCGTGCCGTCGAAGACGGTCGCCGTCGTGGTCGACCAGTTGCAGAAATTCGGCGAGCTGCGCCGTGGCTGGCTCGGCGTGCGCATCCAGCAGGTCACCGACGAGATTGCCGAGAGCCTCAACATCAAGCCGCCGCGAGGCGCGCTGGTGGCCGGCATCGACGACAAGGGCCCGGCAAAACCCGCCGGCATCGAGCCCGGCGACGTCGTGATCCGCTTCGACGGCAAGGACATCAAGGATCCCAAGGATCTCTCGCGCGTGGTCGCCGACACCGCGGTCGGCAAGGATGTCGACGTCGTCATCATCCGCAAGGGCAAGGAAGAGACCCGCAAGGTGACGCTCGGCCGCCTCGAGGACACCGACAAGGCCAAGGAAGCCGCCGCCAAGACCAAGGAAGAGCCGGCCGAGAAGCCGGTGACGCAAAAGGCGCTCGGCCTCGATCTCGCGACGCTGAGCAAGGATCTGCGCACGAAGTACAAGGTCAAGGACAGCGTCAAGGGCGTCATCATCACCGGCGTCGACAACGCCTCCGATGCCGCCGAGAAGCGGCTCTCCGCCGGCGACGTCATCGTCGAGGTGGCGCAGGAAGCCGTCGCCAACGCCGCCGACGTCAAGAAGCGCGTCGACCAGGTCAAGAAGGACGGCAAGAAGAGCGTGCTGCTCCTGGTCGCCAACGGCGACGGCGACCTGCGCTTCGTGGCGCTGAGCGTGCAGTAGCAGTTTGTCGTCCCGGCGCAGGCCGGGACCCATACGCCGCGGCCGTGCTGATTACAGGCGGTGGTCGACGGCTTTTCTAGGCAACTGATGTTGGTGGTTATGGGTCCCGGCCTACGCCGGGACGACGAAAAGTCACTCTTCCACGAACTCGTCCCGCCGATAGCCCTGCGCGTAGAGCAGCGCCGTTAGATCACCGAAGTCGATCCGCGCGGCGGCGGCGGCGGCGACCGCCGGCTTGGCGTGATAGGCCACGCCCAGTCCCGCGTTCTGTATCATGCCGAGATCGTTGGCGCCGTCGCCGGTGACGAGCGTGTCGATATCGTCGAGATCGAAGGATTCCGTCAGATCAATCAACGTCTGCAGTTTCGCTGCGCGGCCGAGGATTGGCTCCTTCACCTCGCCGGAAAACTTGCCGTCGCTGACGATCAGCTCGTTGGCGCGGTTCTCCTGGAAGCCGATCTGCGCCGCCACCGCGTTGGTGAACAGCGTGAAGCCGCCGGAGATCAGGCAGGTATAGGCGCCATGGGCGCGCATGGTCATGACCAGCGCACGGCCGCCGGGCGTCGGCGTGATGCGCTTCTTCAGGACTTCATCCACGACCGTAACCGGCATGCCCTTGAGCAGCGCCACGCGCTCGCGCAGCGCCGGCTCGAACTCGATCTCGCCGCGCATGGCGCGTTCGGTGATCCCGGCGACATGGGCCTTGAGTCCTGCAAAGTCGGCCAGCTCGTCGATGCACTCCTGGCCGATCATGGTGGAATCCATGTCGGCCAGAAAAAGCTTCTTGCGCCGCGTCGCTATCGGCTGCACGACAATGTCGATCGGCAGGTCGCCGCGCGCCTGGCGCAGGCGGGCTTCCATCGCCTTGATGTCCTCGCTGCCGGAAAAGGGGATATCGACCGCGACCTCGTTGAACAGCCACTCGGCCTCGCCGGGCGAGGGCAGCACGGCGAGCGCGCCGTCGACGACGGTGCTGTCGAGCGCGGGATTGGCGGGATTGCAGATGAGGGTGGCGACGAGGGACATGCAGGCGGGTTTTCACGGGTTGAGCAAGGCCGTGCTTATCGCAGGGCCGACCGCCAGCGGCAAGTCGGCGCTGGCGCTCGATCTTGCGCAAAAAACCGGCGGTGTCGTCATCAACGCCGATTCCATGCAGGTCTATCGCGATCTGCGCATCATCACCGCGCGGCCGACGGTGGAGGAAGAGGCGCGGGTGCCGCACCGGCTCTACGGCCATGTCGATGCCGCCGTCAATTTCTCAGCCGGCGCCTGGATCGCCGACGCGGCAAAGGCGCTGGAAGAAGCGCGTGCGCAGGACAAGCTGCCGATCTTCGTCGGCGGCTCCGGTCTCTATTTCAAGGCGCTGACGCGGGGCTTGTCGGCGGTGCCGCCCATTCCGCCGGAGGTGCGCGAGAACGTGCGTGCGCGGCTGGAACGCGATGGCGTCGAGGCGCTGCATGCGGAACTCGCGCGCCGCGACCCCGTCTCCGCCGAACGGCTGAAGCCGCGCGACCGCACCCGGATTGCGCGGGCGCTCGAAGTGATCGAGGCCACGGGCCGCGCGCTGCCGGACTGGCACCGCGAGGGCCTGCCGCCGCTGCTGCCGCCAGGAGAATTTTCCGCGCTGTTCCTCGCGCCCGAGCGTGACGCGCTCTATGCGCGGATCGATGCGCGCTTCGACGCGATGCTGGCGTCCGGCGCGATCGAGGAGGTTGCAGCGCTGGCGGCGCGCCAACTCGATCCGCTGCTGCCGGCCATGAAGGCCCACGGCGTGCCGGTGCTGATCCGGCACATAAGGGGCGAGGTCACGCGCGCCGAGGCCGCCGAGTTCGGCCGCACCGAGACCCGGCAATACGCCAAGCGGCAGTTCACCTGGTTCCGGCACCAGCTGCCGGAGTTCGAATGGGTGGCCCCTGAAGCGGCGCGGGGCTGGCTGGAGACTCGCGCAGGCCAGCCATGACGCCTGATCTGTGCCGTTGCAGCAATTTCGCGCTCGCCGAACGCCGAAAAGCCCGCTAACCTGCCGGAAATCGCGCGGAAGGGCGCCATTGCCTTGACATTCGGGGCAGGGTGGCTATGTTCGCGCAACCTTTGGGAAGCCTGAGCGGGCAAATGCGCAATATTATTGCCAAACTCCTTATCGTCGTCGTACCCAGGTGCATCGCCCCGGGTGGCTGAGGCCATTCGAATTCAGGCGGTGCACATGGGGCCTCTTCGGGCCCTTTTTTATTTCCCAGACCAACCAACGAAGACCGCGCCGCGAAGTGCGCATCCGGAGCAAGCCATGAGCAAGGAAAGCCACGATCCGAACCAGATGACGGGAGCCGCGATGATCGTCCGCGCGCTGATCGATCACGGCGTGCAGCATCTCTTCGGCTATCCCGGTGGCGCGGTGCTTCCGATCTATGACGAGATCTTCCAGCAGAGCGAGGTCGAGCACATCCTGGTCCGCCACGAGCAGGGCGCGGGCCACGCGGCGGAAGGCTATGCGCGCTCCACCGGCAAGCCCGGCGTGGTGCTGGTGACCTCGGGCCCCGGCGCCACCAACATGGTGACGCCGCTGACCGACGCGCTGATGGATTCCATTCCGCTGGTCTGCATCACCGGACAGGTTCCCACGCACCTGATCGGCAACGACGCGTTCCAGGAATGCGACACCGTCGGCATCACCCGTCCCTGCACCAAGCACAACTGGCTGGTCCGCGACGTCAACGATCTGGCCAAAGTGCTGCACGAGGCGTTCTACGTCGCGACATCAGGCCGTCCCGGGCCTGTCGTCGTCGACGTGCCCAAGGACGTGCAGTTCGCCACCGGCACCTATCACCCGCCGCGCAAGGACGACGTGCACGTGTCCTACACGCCGCGGATCAAGGGCGATGCGACGCAGATCCGCAAGGCCGTGGCGCTGCTCGCTGCCGCCAAACGCCCGGTGATCTATTCCGGCGGCGGCGTCATCAACTCCGGTCCGGAAGCATCGAAGCTGCTGCGCGAGCTGGTCAACGTCACCGGCTTTCCCATCACCTCGACCCTGATGGGGCTCGGCGCCTATCCGGCCTCGGGCAAGAACTGGCTCGGCATGCTCGGCATGCACGGCACCTACGAAGCCAACATGACCATGCATGATTGCGACGTCATGCTGTGCGTCGGCGCACGCTTCGACGACCGCATCACCGGCCGCATCGACGCCTTTTCGCCGGGCTCGAAGAAAATCCACATCGACATCGACCCGTCCTCGATCAACAAGAACATTCGCGTCGACGTGCCGATCATCGGCGATTGCGCCAACGTGCTCGGTGACCTCTTGCAGGTGTTCCGGGCCGAGGCGAAGAAGCCCGATATCAAGGCGTGGTGGCAACAGATCGCGCAATGGCGCGCGCGCAACTCGCTGTCCTACCGCAAGAGCAGCGATGTCATCCTGCCGCAGCAGGCGATCCAGAGCCTGTTCGAGTTGACGCGCGGCAAGGACACCTACATCACCACCGAAGTCGGCCAGCACCAGATGTGGGCCGCGCAGTTCTTCGGCTTCGAGGAGCCGCACCGCTGGATGACCTCGGGCGGGCTTGGCACCATGGGCTATGGCTTGCCGGCGGCACTCGGCGTGCAGGTCGCCCATCCCGACAGCCTCGTCATCGACATCGCGGGCGACGCCTCGGTACAGATGACGATGCAGGAAATGTCGACGGCCGTGCAGTACGAGCTGCCGATCAAGATCTTCATCCTGAACAACCAGTACATGGGCATGGTGCGGCAATGGCAGCAGCTGCTGCACGGCAACCGCCTGTCGCATTCCTACAGCGAGGCGCTGCCGGACTTCGTCAAGCTGGCGGACGCCTATGGCTGCGTCGGCCTGCAGGCGATCAAGCCCGGCGATCTCGACGGCGCGATCCGCGAGATGATCAAGGTCAAGCGGCCGGTGCTGTTCGACTGCCGCGTCGCGGCGCTGGAGAACTGCTTCCCGATGATTCCGTCCGGCAAGGCGCACAACGAAATGCTGCTGCCGGAGGAAGCCACCGACGAAGCCACCGCCAGGGCCTTCGCCGGCGGCAAGGCGCTGGTGTGATGATGATGGACCAGCCGCGACCAGCGCTCTTCTTCGCCTCGCCCCGCTTGCGGGGAGAGGTCGGATTGCATCGCAGATGCAATCCGGGTGAGGGGGACTATCCGCGAATCCGACTCCTGCCGAATTCGGCGAGACAGCCCCTCACCCCAACCCTCTCCCCGCGAAGAGCGGGGCGAGGGAGCTCACCGCCGTTGCCGAGGCAGTCTCATGTTTGATCTTGCCGAACTGGAGCACGCGCAAAAAATCGTCGGGGCGGCAATGCCGCCGACGCCGGCGCATGGCTGGCCGCTGCTGGCACAGCGGCTCGGCACCTCGGTCGTGGTCAAGCACGAGAACCACACGCCGATCGGCGCCTTCAAGGTGCGCGGCGGGCTCACCTATCTCGACCGGCTGAAGCGCGAGCAGCCCGGCGTGCCCGGCATCATCTCGGCCACCCGCGGCAATCACGGCCAGAGCCTGGCGTTCGCGGCGAGCCGCGCCGGTATTGCCGCGACCATCTACGTACCGCATGGCAACTCGGTCGAGAAGAACCGCGCCATGCAGGCCTTCGGCGCAAAGCTGGTCGAGCATGGCGAGGACTTCCAGGCGGCGCGCGAGGAATCGATGCGTCACGCCGAGCGGGCAGGGCTGCACATGGTGCCGTCCTTCCACCGCGACCTCGTGCTGGGCGTTTCGACCTATGCGCTGGAGCTGTTGCGCGCCGCGCCCGACCTCGATGTCATCTACGTGCCGATCGGGCAGGGCTCCGGCATCTGCGGCTGCATCCTCGCCCGCGACCTGCTCGGCCGCAAGACCGAGATCGTCGGCGTGCAGTCCACGGAGGCGCCGTCCTATGCGCTGTCGTTCGCGGCCGGCAAGGTGGTGAACACCAACAGCAGCAACACGCTGGCCGACGGCATGGCAACCCGCAATCCCGACGCTGACGCACTTGCCATCATCCTGAAGGGCGCCTCCCGCATCGTGCAGGTTACCGACGACGAGATCGGCACCGCGATCCGCGCCTACTGGACCGATACGCATAATCTCGCCGAAGGCGCCGGTGCGGCGGCGCTCGCGGCCGCGCTGTCGGAAAAGAACAAGCTCGCAGGCAAGCGCGTCGGCCTGATCCTGAGCGGCGGCAACATCGATTTTGATCTGTTCCAGCGATGGGTCGGAACGGATGTCACGCCCGGTCAACGGGCGGTGGCCTAGATACCGGTAGGAGGCGTCATGGCCGGGCTTGACCCGGCCATCCACGTCTTTCCTGCCGCCGAGAACGAAGGACGTGGATGCCCGGGACAAGCCCGGGCATGACGAAGAGAGACAAGGGACGACAATGAACCAGCCCGCCAACCAGCCGGCATCCGCCTATTTCCTCGAGGATCGCCACGATCCGAACGAGACGCACACGCTCTCGATCCTGGTGCAGAACGAGCCCGGCGTGCTTGCGCGCGTGATCGGCCTGTTCTCGGGGCGCGGCTACAACATCGACAGTCTCACGGTCTCGGAAACCGAGAGCCAGAAACATGTCTCGCGCATCACCATCGTCACCACGGGCACGCCGATGGTGATCGAGCAGATCAAGCACCAGCTCGACCGCATGATCCCGGTGTTTCGCGTCGTCGACATGACGCTGACCGGCCGCTCGATCGAGCGCGAGCTTGCGATGGTGAAGGTGCGCGGCGGCGGCGACCATCGCGTCGAGGCGCTGCGGCTGGCGGATGCGTTCCGCGCCCGCGTGATCGACGCCACCACCGAAAGTTTCGTGTTCGAGATCACCGGCGCGTCCTCGAAGATCAACCAGTTCATCGACCTGATGCGTCCGCTCGGCCTTGTCGAAGTGTCGCGCACCGGCGTCGCCGCAATCGGGCGCGGGCCGGAAGGGATGTAACGCATGCTGGCGCGCGACTGGTACTATACCGAGCGGCGGCGTCGCGGCATCGATTCCGCGGTCGCCTCGCTCTATGACCGTCACGACAACAGCGACAGCCGCGCCAACGCCGCGCTGACCATGCTCGGCGTCAGGAAGGGTTGGCGCGTCGCCGACATCGGCTGCGGCAACGGCGTACTGGCCTGCGAGGCGGCGTCCATGGGTGCCGAGGTCGACGCCATCGACATTTCACCCGCCATGCTCGCGCTCGCCGATATCCTGGCGCGCGACCGAAAGGTCAAGATCCGCACGCAGTTTGCGGGGCTGCTCAGCTTCGCCTACCAGCCGAATTCATACGACCTGATCGTCAGCGAATTCGCGCTGCATCATCTGCCGGATTTCTGGAAGGCGGTGGCGTTGTCGCGCATCTTCAATGCGCTGAAGCCCGGTGCGAATTTCTATCTGCGCGACATCGTCTTCGTCGGCATGCCCGACGGCGTCGAGCGCGACGTCGAGGGCTGGGCGGATTTCTCCATCAAGAACCACGAATTCGATCGCGAAAGCGTCATCACCCACATGCGCGACGAATATTCGACTTTCGCCTGGGTGATCGAGAAGATGCTCGCCGATGCCGGTTTCCAGACCGTATCGGTCGACTATCACGCGCCCCTTCACGGCACCTACCTCCTGCGAAAACCGAAAGCCGGCGAACAGAGCTGAACAAGACCAACGCAGCCCCGGATAACAGAACCAACAAATGAAGCCGGCCGATATCTTAATCGCTGTCCTGGTGGCGGTGATCTGGGGGCTTGCGTTCGTCGCGAGCCGGATCGCGCTCGACGAGTTTTCGCCGGAGCTGATGACGGCGCTGCGCTTTGCCGTCGCCGCCATTCCCTGCCTGTTCGTGCGCAGGCCCGAAATATCCTGGCCGCTGCTGATCGCGATCAGCCTGTCGCTGTTCCTCGGCCAGTTCCTGACTCAGGCCTATGGCATCGCCCACGGCGTGCCGGTCGGGCTGTCCAGCGTGATCGTGCAGAGCCAGGCGCTGTTCACCATCGCCTTTGCCGCTGCTCTCTTCCGCGAAATGCCGACGCGGATGCAGACCGCCGGCATCGCCATCGCCACGATCGGCCTCTTGATGATCTGCGGCACGGTCGGCTACGACTTCAGTGTCGCCGCCTCTGCCGTGCTGATGATCTCGCCGGTCAGCTTTGCGGTCGGCAACCTGTTGCTGCGTCGCGCCCAGCATGTGCGGATGTTCGATCTCTTCGCCTGGCTGTGCCTTGCCGCCGCCGTGCCCCTGTTCGCGCTGGCGCTGGTAACCAACGGACCGCAGCCGACCTGGCATGCGCTCGGTCACATGTCGCCGACAGGCCTTGCCTGCTTGATCTTCCTCGGCGCCGTGTCGACCAGCATCGCCTATTGGCTGTGGGGCCGCCTGTTGCGCGACTATCCGGCAGCCACGGTCGTGCCGTTTGCGCTGCTGGTTCCGTTCGTCGGTTCGGCGGCTTCCAGCATCGTGTTCGGCGAGACCTTCGGCCCGCTGCGGCTTGCCGGCATGGTCACTGTGGTCGGCGGCATCGCCGTCATGCTGCTGGCCAGGCGCCCGCAGGCGCTGCCAAAGCAAGACCTGCCAAAGCAAGACCTGCCAAAGCTCGCGTGAGGCGCCGATGTCGAACTCGCTCTTTGTCGCCTTCCTGATGTTTGCGCTGGTGATGTTCTTCACCCCGGGGCCGAACAACATCATGCTGCTGTCGTCGGGCCTCACCTACGGCTTCCGCCGCACCCTTCCGCACATCGCGGGCATCACCGTCGGCTTCGCCTTCATGGTCGCCGCTGTCGGCCTCGGGCTCGGTACCATCTTCATCGCCTATCCCGTGCTGCAAACCATGCTGAAATATGCCGGCGCCGCCTACCTGGTCTATCTCGCCTGGCACATCGGCATGGCCGAGCCGGAGGCACCCGAGCAGGACAACAGAAGCGGCCCCATGACCTTCTGGGGCGCAGCCATGTTCCAGTGGGTCAACGCCAAGGGCTGGGTGATGGTGATCGGCACCATCACCGCCTATGCGGCCATTGCCAGTTTCCCCTGGAACATCCTGATCCAGACCGTGATCAGCCTCGCCATGGGAGCCGTCTCCACCGTGGTCTGGGCCCTGTTCGGCACGGCGCTGCGGCCGGTGCTGACCTCCCGGACGGCGGTGCGGGCCTTCAACATCGTGATGGCCCTGCTGCTTCTGGCCTCGCTCTACCCGGTCTTCATGGACGCATGATGCCGCACCGCGCCATGCATAAACGGGTTTCCCATAGCTTCCAAAATGCTCTAGACAACGGCCGGAATTTCGCGGGCGACCCGGCGGTTTTGACCCTCCCAAAAGCCTGATTCATCGGCCGATTTCCGGCCCACCCAAGAGGAAACGACTATGCGTGTTTACTACGATCGCGACGCCGACCTGAACCTGATCAAGGGCAAGAAGGTCGCCATCGTCGGCTATGGCAGCCAGGGCCACGCCCATGCGCTGAACCTCAAGGATTCCGGCGTCAAGGAAGTCGCCATTGCGCTGCGCAAGGGTTCGGCCTCGGCCAAGAAGGCGGAAAACGCCGGCTTCAAGGTGCTGGAAGTCGCCGAAGCCGCCAAATGGGCCGATCTCGTCATGATGCTCACCCCGGACGAATTGCAGGGCGACATCTACCGCGAGCACCTGCACGACAACATGAAGAAGGGTGCGGCCCTGGTGTTCGCCCACGGCCTCAACGTCCACTTCAACCTGCTCGACCCCCGCGCCGACCTCGACGTGCTGATGATCGCCCCGAAGGGCCCGGGCCACACCGTGCGCTCGGAATATCAGCGCGGCGGCGGCGTGCCCTGCCTGATCGCGATCGCCAAGGACGTCTCCGGCAACGCCCATGATCTCGGCCTGTCCTACGCTTCCGCCATCGGCGGCGGCCGCGCCGGCATCATCGAGACCACGTTCAAGGAGGAATGCGAGACCGACCTGTTCGGCGAGCAGGTGGTGCTCTGCGGCGGCCTGGTCGAACTGATCAAGGGCGGCTACGAGACCCTGGTCGAGGCGGGCTACGCCCCCGAGATGGCCTATTTCGAGTGCCTGCACGAGGTGAAGCTGATCGTCGACCTGATCTATGAAGGCGGCATCGCCAACATGAACTACTCGATCTCCAACACCGCCGAATACGGCGAGTACGTCACCGGCCCGCGCATCATTACCGACGAGACCAAGAAGGAGATGCGCAAGGTGCTGGCCGACATCCAGGGCGGCAAGTTCGCCCGCGACTGGATGCTGGAGAACAAGGTCAACCAGACCTCGTTCAAGGCCACCCGCGCCAAGCTCGCCCAGCATCCGATCGAGGAGGTCGGCGCCAAACTCCGCGACATGATGCCGTGGATCAAGAAGGGCGCGCTGGTCGACAAGAGCAAGAACTAAGGCCGACACGAAGTCTTAAACGTTAGACGGCATATTGGGGCGGGATCGTGCAAGCGATCTCGCCCGTTTGTTTCTTGAAGTGATTTCTCCGCCACGCCGTTCAGGGCGTCGCGCATCAGCCGGAACAAAGAACTGAGACTTCATGCACATTCTTGCTGTGAAGCTGTTCGCGTGATTTCTCGAATCCAAATAGCTGAGCGCTTTCCGAGTCGAAGCCCGATCCCTTCAACTGTATTCTCGTGCGCCGGCGCAGCGCCGAATCTTCATCCGGCGCGTGACCCTTCCCAAGCGTTGAGAGCTAAACCAAATTCTTGCGTGCCGCCTCACGCGGCCGTCGTGCCGGGCTTCTCGATCCGGTTATGCAGCTGCCAGAAGCGCACGGTGCGCTGGGCCGTCTCCGCCGACAGCCGTCCATAGTCGCGGTGGGCCTGCCAGATCGTCCGGTCGTCGATCTTCGTCACCGCCGGCCGGTGGCGCAGGATGCTCTCGACCACCATCCAGTCGAGGCCGGCGGACTTGCAGGGGATCA
Source organism: Bradyrhizobium sp. (assembly GCF_016219575.1). Classification (GTDB taxonomy): domain Bacteria; phylum Pseudomonadota; class Alphaproteobacteria; order Rhizobiales; family Xanthobacteraceae; genus Bradyrhizobium. Next base: position 199,933 of record NZ_JACRMG010000029.1, read on the forward strand.
GCAGCAGGTCGGCCCTCGTGCCTTCCATGACCCGCGCCATCAGCGCGGTGGGGACATCGTTGAGTGCGGCAAGTGCAGCGGCGACCTCGTCGAACTTGCCGCTCCCGACGAACTTGACGATCGCGGCCTCGTCGAGCTCGCCCAGCTCCTTCATCAGCTTGACCAGCTGTTCGGCGACCGAGAAGTCGCGGGCAGGCTCGGGCTCCTCCTTGGCGATGGTGTCGAGCACCCGGCGGATTTCCTCGGCCACCGACGCAGGCGCAATCGCCATCAGCCGGTCGCGCACGGCATCCTTGGCGCGGCGCAGCAGGTCGCGCAGGAATTTGACGGGCAGGTCGACGCGAAGGCCGAGCACCTGGATCAGCTCGTCGTCGCCCTCGGCATGTGCGACCATGCCGGAATAGCCGGTTTCCGAGAAGCGGGCGCTGGCATTGTTGGCCAGCCGCCGGATCACCTTGTCCTCGCCGCGGTCGACGATCACGTCGGTCACGGCCTCCGGCAGGTTGGCGCGCGCCGAGATTGCCAACAGATGATCCTGGCCCTTGGTGCTGGCGATCCTGACCAGCGCCTCGGTGCCGAGCCGGCTGGAATTGGTCAGCACGTCGCCGGCGACCTCGATCTCGTCGTCGAAGGCGAGATGCTGGATCACCTCGAAGGGGGCGTAGTCCACTGGCGCAAGGCGCCTGGCGAGCTCGGCCCGCGCCCGGGTCTCGACCCGCGCGATCAGGAAGCAGAGCACGTCGTCGAACACCCTGACCTGTTCGTCGTTGAGCCGTTCGCCGTCATGCAAGAACAGATCGGTCACCCGCCGGAGCGTGGAGATACGTTTGGCCGAGGAACCGCCGGAGACGGCGTCCTCGAGCTCGGAAATGATGGAATGAGCGGGCTGTTGCACCTGGCAGCCTTTGTTGATCTTGGCCTCTTTGCCCGGACCATCGCAGCGCCAGTCTTACGCGTGCGTTAAGACCGGAACCCCGTGGAATTACATAAAGAAACGCACGCTTAACGTGCGATTGCGCCACTGCGCGATTCTTTAATCAAAGGAACGAAGCGTTAACCGAACGGCCTGGGCGCCCGCTCGGGAAGCAGGCCTGCGATCCTGTGCAGCGCGCGGGCGTTCCGGTAGCGCCTGACGAGGGCTGCGCCCCGCGCGTCGCCTTTCAACCGGGTGTCACTTGCGGAAATCCGTGACGAGGCAAATATGCTATCCGGACAGAGGGGAACAAAGCATGAAATCGGTCGTCGTCACCGGTGCGTCCACCGGCATCGGCTGGGCCAGCGCAAAACTGCTGCTGGACAGGGGCTTTCACGTGTTCGGCAGCGTCCGCAAGCAGGCCGACGCGGAACGGCTCAAGAGCGAGTTCGGGGCCAATTTCACGCCGCTGATTTTCGACGTCACCGACGAGCCGGCCGTGCTGGCGGCGGCGCGCCAGGTACGCGAGGCGCTGCACGGCGAGAAGCTCGCCGGCCTCGTCAACAATGCCGGCATTGCGGTGACGGGCCCCGTGCTCGGGCTTTCCGTGGACGATTTCCGCCGCCAGATGGACGTCAACGTGATCGGCCCGATCATCGCGACGCAAGCCTTCGCCCCGCTGCTAGGCGCCGACGCATCGCTGAAGGGCCCGCCGGGGCGGATCGTGATGATCTCTTCGGTCGCCGGCAAGAACGGCAATCCCCTGACCTCGGCCTATGTGGCGTCCAAGCACGCCATCGAGGGGTTTTCGGAGAGCCTGCGCCGCGAGATGATGCTGTTCGGCATCGATGTCGTCATCATCGCGCCCGGACCGGTCAAGACTCCGATCTGGAGCAAGGGGCAGGAGGCCTTTGACATTTCCCGCTACCAGAACTCGCCCTATTTGCCAGCCCTGCAGAAGGTCAGCGCCTTCATGCAGCATCTCGACGCGATCGCCTTGCCGCCGGAGAAGATTGCGCAACTTGTCCTGGATGCGCTGACCTTGCCGAAGCCGAAGGTGCGCTATCACATCGCGCCCGACACGATGCGTTACTTGCTGGCGGCCGTGCTGCCCAAGCGCGCCATGGACAGGATCATCGCGAAGCGTATCGGCCTGCTGCCGCCGGAGACGTGAGCGCGCAAATCCCAGCATCGGCAAGAGCCGGATTCCTGCTGAAAAATCCAGCGCGAGGCGCTGTGCAACAATGCTCGACTGGAGCGACGATGACGATTGGAACGAACAAGACGGAACTGACGCGGCTCGCCAACGAGGCGTTGCGCAGCCAGCCGGGGTGTGGGACGGCGCTCGTCCCCGACCTTCAATTGCTGGCGAATGCCCGCAGCGGACGCAACTGGGAAATTCCCAACGTCGTCCTCGGTGAAAGCCTCATCAGCGATGTCGACCGTGCGGTGATCACCGTGCACCATCAACTCGGGCGCAGGTTTCACCTTCTCCTGGACCGGTGATACCCCGCTATCCCGCCCGTGCCGGCCGCGGCGAGGCCTTCGCCGCCATGCTGACCATGCGCAGCACGAACACGGCGACCAGCGGAATCAGGAACAGCGCATAGAGCGGCATGTCGGGGATGCGCTTGCCGAAGCTCACCATGAACTGGAACAGCAGGTAATAGCCGCCGGTGAGGTGCAGCACGCGCCAGGCGCGCACCCAGCGCCTGCGCGGTGCGGTCGAACGAGGTCGCCGTCATCGCGATGATGAAGGCATAGCCGATGCCGCCGAAGATGTAGGACGCAGCCGAGGTTGCCGCCGCATAGCCCGCGGGGTCCATGATGGCGAAGCTCGCGATGGCCAGCGCGTGCAGGCCGTGCGAGGCGGCGAAGCTGACGCCGAGATAGCGGCGGTTGCGGCGCTGCCAGCGCGTCCATGCATTCGGCCACAGCCTTGCCAGCGCGGCGGCGGAGAAGGCGAGGCAGAACAGCAGCAGCGAGGTCCGCGCCGTGAAGCGGATCACCATGCGCACGCCCTCGACCTCGAAGCCGCGCATGCCGGCAATCCAGATACACAGCGCCGTCAGCGTCAGTGCGAGCACGGCAAACAGCCGCCAGCCTTCGAACCAGTCCTGCCGATATGCCGTCATGATCCACCCTCCCTGAATGTAATCGGTAGTTACATCGGGGTAGGGCGGAACGGTCAAGCATTGTAATCGATGCTTACATTCACGAGCCGGTGATGCTAGGAAACGCCATGCGACGAGTCCCCAGACCCTCCGGGTCCAAGCGCGGGCAGGCCAAGCCGCGGGCACCCGGCGCCCGCCGCGCGCCTGCCGGGCGGCCCTACCACCATGGCGACCTGCGCCGGGTGCTGGTGGAGGCGGCGTTCGAACTGGTCGGCGAGGGCGGGGCCGAGGCCGTCAGCGTGCGCGAGGCGGCCCGGCGCGCGGGGGTCTCGCCGGCGGCGCCGTTCCGCCATTTCGCGAGCCGCGATGCCCTGCTGGCGGCGGTGGCCGAGGAGGCGCAGCGGCGATTCCGGGCCGAGATCGACAGGGCGCTTGAACAGGCCCCCGCCGGGGATCCGCTGCAGCAGTTCCGATGCGTTGGGCTCGCCTATCTGCGCTGGGCCATGCGCAACCCGACCCATTTCGAGGTGATTTCCAGCCGCCGTTTGTTCGACCACGACGGATCGGCCGCGGTGTCGTCAGACAATGCCGGGGTGATCGGCCTGACCGAGCGGATCCTCCAGGAGGCCCACGCCGGGGGGCAGATCGGGACCTCCGACCTGAAGCAGGTGCTGATCGCTGGCCGTGCGCTGGTCTATGGCTATGCCCGGATGGCGATCGACGGCCACTTTCCGCGCTGGGGCGTGGCCGACGGGGAGGCTACGGCGGAGGCGATCCTCGACCTCTTCATGTCCGGCATCGCGCGGCGTTCCGGCCACAGTTGAGCGCGGAAACCTGCCGCGCCGAAGGTCTGACGAGGCAATTCATTGCCTGTTCATGACGTTTCAACTACGATTTTGTGACACGCTGTGAAGACCGGCCGCAGGTGTTGCCTCCTGGCCTCCGCCAGCCAAGGCCTTGGCATTGCACCGGATCGTATTGCGTCCCCATCCCATGGCGCCCGCGCCGGATTCCGGTCCTTCCGCTACCACCGTCGTTACGCGCGGGATCGCCGCCATTGGTTTCTGGCGGCTGTTGGCGGTCGCCATGCCGCATCTGGCGGCACTCGGCATCATGCTGCGGACCGAAACCGATTTCGGCTCGCGCACCGCCTTCCTGCTCGCCTGGGGCATCCTCAATTTCTTCTTCATCGCCTGGCTGCGCCGACCCGCTTTGTCGGGCGCCCTGTCGCTGACGCTGGTCGTGGTGCTGGTGCTGCTGTCGCGGCTGAAGCACGACATCGTGCAGATGACGGCGAATTTCCTCGACCTGATCCTGATCGACCGCGACACCGCGGCGTTCCTGTTCACGATCTTCCCGAACCTGCGCTGGAGCGTGGTACTGGCGGCCGTCGTCATCCTGCCGCTGATGTATGCGCTGTGGTGGCTGGATCCGTTCCGCATCCGCCGCCTGCCGGCCGCGGCCGGGCTGCTGGCCTGTCTTTCCGCGCTGACGGGCTACGCCGTGATCTGGCCGGACGAAGCCTGGCACGGCTATTACAACGAGGGCTATCTCTCGAAATTCGCACTGTCCGGCGTGTCGGCCGTTGCCGACTTCTCCAGCCACGGCTTCATGCAATCCGATGCTGCGCTGGCGGAACGGCTGAAGATGCCGCTGGAGGATTCCTGCCAGGTCGCCGGCCGCCGCCCCCACATCATCATGATCCATGACGAGTCCAGCTGGGACATCCGTCAGGCCCAGGGCGTCAAGGTGCCCGCCGGCTACGGCAGCCACTTCAAGTCCTTCGACGGCAAGGAACGCAAATTCCTGACCGAGAGCAGCGGCGGCGCCAGCTGGCTTGCGGAATACAACGTGCTGGCCGGGCTGTCCTCGCGCTCGTTCGGCCGCTTCTCCTATTTCGTCACCCGCATCGCCTCCGGCCGCGTCGAGCGCGGCCTGCCGATGGCGCTGCGCCGTTGCGGCTACAACACCGTGTCGCTCTATCCCGCCTATGGCGCCTTCATGAGCGCGCGCGGCTTCCACACCACGACCGGCATCCAGCACTTCCTCGACGCCCGGGATCTCGGCGCCAAGGGCATCGAGCCCGACAGTTTCTTCTACGACAAGGCGGTCAGGCTGATCGCCGGGCAGCCGGCCAAGACGCCGCTGTTCACTTACGTCTATCTCGCCGCCAATCATTTTCCGTGGGGTACGAAATTTCGCCCGGACCTGCTGCCGTCGTGGCGCGCGCCCGGCAACACGCCCCCGGTCGACGAATATCTGCGTCGGCAGGCGCTGAGCGCCGAGCAATACAGGAACTTCCTCGCCGAGCTGAAGAAGAAGTTTCCCGACCAGCCGTTCCTGATCGTGCGCTATGGCGATCACCAGCCGGAATTCTCGTCGAACCTGCTCGACCCCGGTCTCGATCAGGCCAGCGTCGCCCGCAAGTTCGACGGTTACGACCCCAGATACTTCACGACCTACTACGCCATCGACGCCGTGAATTTCCAGCCGGTGAAGAGCCCGGTGGTGATGGACGCGATCGAGGCGCCCTATCTGCCGCTGGTGGTGCAGGAAGCCGCCGGCATTCCGCTCGATCCCTCCTTCGAGGAACAGAAGAACATCATGCTGCGCTGCAAGGGCCAGTTCTACACTTGCAAGGACGGCGTGGAGGCGCGACGCTTCAACCGCCTGTTGATCCAGGCGGGTTTTGTGAAGAACCTCTAGAGCATGATCCCGAAAAGTGGGAACCGGTTTTCGGACAAGGTCATGCTCAAACAAATGACCAGAGGTGAGCTATTGTCGGAAACCGCCAAAGCCGAGGCGGGAAGGGGAGCCGGCCGCACCCGGGGCTGGCGGAACCGGATCGGCATTGCCTGCATCGCGGCGCTGCACCTGGCTGCGCTCTATGCGCTCCTCACCACCGAATTCGGGCCGTTCGCGATCACGCTGGCGGTCCTCGCCTGGCTGTTCGCCAATTGCCTGCTGCTGGTGTTCCTGCCGCGGCCGGGCATCGCGGCGGCGCTGTCGCTGCTGGCAATCGTCGTGCTGATCGCGTTGTCGCGCTTCAAGTACGACATCCTGCAGCTCTCGATCACCTTCCTCGATTTCCTCATCATCGACCGCGACACCTTTTCCTTCCTGCTCTCGGTCTTCCCGCGGCTGAAGCTGCCGCTGCTGTGTGCGGCCATCATCGCCGTCCCGGTGCTGTGGCTGATCTGGCGCACCGATCCGTTCCGCGTCAGCCGCAAGGTATCGCTGGCGCTGCTCGCCTTCGCCACCGTGGCGATCTCGGGAATGGCGATCGCCGTGCCCGAGCAGCCCTGGGAGCCCTTCCAGGGCATCAACCACATTTCCAATCTCGCGCGCTCCGGCGTGGTCGCCGCGTCGCGGCTGACCTCGACCGGATGGATCGAGGCCGATCCACCCTCGCAGCCGCGGCTGCCGCTGGCGCGCGGCGCACATGCCTCCACGCCGACCGCGCTTCCGCTGCCGGCGGCTTGCGACGCGTCGGCGAAACGGCCGCACATCATCATGATGCTGGACGAGTCGAGCTTCGACGTCACGGCCGCGCCCGGCATCAAGGTCCCCACCGGCTACACCGACTATTTCAAATCCGTCGACGGCAAGCAGCGCACCTTCGTGGCGGAGGCGACCGGCGGACCGACCTGGTACACCGAGTTCAACGTGGCGACCGGGCTGTCGGCGCGCTCCTTCGGCGATCTCAAGTTCTACGTCACGCGCATCGCCGCCGGCCGGGTGACCCGCGGCCTGCCCGGCGCGCTGCAGCGCTGCGGCTACAAGACGGTCTCGCTCTATCCGACCTATGGCGATTTCCTCAGCGCCCGCGCCTTCCAGAAGGCGCTCGGCGTCGAGCAGTTCATCGACATGGCCGAGATGGGCGTCAACGAGGACATGCAGCCCGACAGCTTCTACTTCGATCAGGCGCTGAAAGTCTTCGCGCGCGAAGTGCCGTCGCGCGCGCCGGTGTTCATGTTCCTGTATCTCACCGCCAATCACTTCCCCTGGACCGACGTCTACAAGCCGGAGCTGACGCCCGACTGGAAGCCGCCGGGCAACACGGAAGAGATCGACGAGTATATCCGCCGGCAGACCGTCACCGCGCGCGACTACGGCGAATTCGTCGCGAAGCTGAAGCGGGATTATCCGGACGAGTCGTTCCTGATCGTCCGCTTCGGCGATCATCAGCCGAACATCTCGCAAAAGATGCTCGAGCCCGGTGTCGACCGTGCCCATCTGGCCAGGCAGGTGATGGCCTTCGACCGCCGCTATTTCTCGACCTATTATGCGATCGACGCGGTGAACTTCCAGCCCAGGGACCTGTCAACGGCGCTCGAGAAACTGGACGCTGCCTATCTGCCGATCGTGATCCAGGATGCCGCCGGCGTGCCGCTCGACCCGTCCTTTGCCGAGCAGAAGAACATCATGCTTCGCTGCAAGGGCGTCTTCTACACCTGCAACAAGGGCGCCGAGGCGCGCCGCTTCAACCGCATGCTGATCGACGCGGGATTGATCAAGCGGCTGTAGGGAATCTCTCCTTCGTCATGGCCGGGCTTGACCCGGCCATCCACGACTTCGTCACTGCGGAAAGAAAGACGTGGATGCCCGGGACAAGCCCGGGCATGACGCGGATAGGTCAGTGCTTCCCCACCTTCTCCCACAGCCATCGCGCCACCGCATCCGGCGATGATGACGCGTCGTTGCCTGCCGCGCGCAGATTGGCCTCGCGCATGGTGGCGATATCGATTCTGCCGAGCAGGGGCTGCAGCGCGGCCTTCAGTTTCTCGTCGCCCGCGCGCTTCGGCGCCAGCAGCACCATGGCGTCGTAGGGCGGGATCGCGCGCCTGGGATCGTCCAGCGCGACGAGATCGTATTTCGCAATCAGCCCGTCGCTGGTGTAGCCCGCGATCACGTCGACCTCGCCCGAGGCAACCGCCGCATACATGAAGTCCGGCTGCATGGTCCGCTGGCTGCGGAATGAAAGCCCATAGGCCTTTTGCAGCGCCGCCCATTCCGGCCGCGAGAAGAATTCGTAATCGGCGGCAATCGACAGCGCCGGTGCGCGCGAGGCGAGGTCGGCGATGCCCTTGATGCCGAGCCCGGCCGCGCGCTTGCGCGGCATCACCAACGCATAGGCGTTCTCGAAACCGAGCTCGCCAAGCAGGGTTATGTCCCGCTTCGCCAGTATGGCCTTCAACTCGGCAAGCAGCTCGTTGCGCGGCTTGATATCCGTGCGGTGAAACTGATTGGCCCACAGCGTGCCGGAATAGTCGACATAGACGTCGATATCGCCGGATGCCAGCGCGTCGAAGATCACGTTCGAGCCGAGCCCTTCGCGCGAGGTCGCGGACAGCCCCGCCGCGCGCAGCCGCTGCGCCACCAGCGCCGACAGCACGTATTGCTCGGCAAAGGTCTTTGCGCCGACGACATAGCTCGACGAGGATCGTGCCATCGCCGGCACCAGCGTCGCCGCAACCAGCGCGGCAATGCCGGCGCTGCCGAGCGCCGCGCGCAGGCGGCTGCGGTTGCGCAATCCGCTCTCGATCAGCGCCAGCAACTGGTCGACCATGAGCGCCAGCGCGGCGGCGGCGATGCAGCCGAACAGCACGAACACCCAGTTCTGGGTCTGCAACCCCGCAAAGATGTAGTTGCCGAGGCTGGTCTGGCCGATCGGCGTCGACAGCGTCGCGGTGCCGATCACCCACACCGCCGCGGTGCGGATTCCCGCCATCATCACCGGCAGCGCCAGCGGCAGCTCCACCATCGCGAGCGATTGCCGCGGCGTCATGCCGACGCCTTGCGCGGCCTCGAGAATGGCGGCATCGACGCCCTGCAAACCCGTAATCGTGTTGCGCAGCACCGGCAGCATGGAATAGAGCGCCAGCGCCAGCACGGCCGGCAGGAAGCCGAAAGCGGAGAAGGCAAAGCCGAACCAGGACAGCGTGATCGCGGCCAGCGCCAGCAGCAGCGGATAGAACAGCGCGAGCAGCGCCAGTCCCGGCACGGTCTGCACGATGCTCGCCAGTCCCAGCAGCGCGCCGCGCAGGATGGGTCGGTGACGTGAAAGAATCGCCAGCGGCAGGCTGACCGCAAGGCCTAATGCCAGCGCGGTGATGCTGACGCGCACATGATTGCCGAGATAATCCGGCAGATGCGCCAGCGCCTCGCCCCAGCGCGGATCGGAAAGCAGGCTCATGCGCCGCCCCGCGGCAGCCGCTCGTTGAGCCGTTCCGCCTGCCGCCGCGGCGTGCGCAGGAGCTCGCCGACGTAAGGATCGCGGCTCGCGGCCAGCTCCGCCGGCGTGCCCTGCGCCAGAAGCTTGCCCGCGCGCATCACCGCGATGCGGTCGGCGAGCAGGATCGCTTCCGTCATGTCATGGGTGATCATGACCGTGGTGAGGCCGAGCTTGCCGTGCAGCTCGCGATAATCCTCGCCCAGCGCATCGCGGGTGAGCGGGTCGAGCGCGCCGAACGGCTCGTCCATCAGCACGATGCGCGGTCGCGCTGCCAGCGCCCGCGCCACGCCGACGCGCTGGCGCTGGCCGCCGGAGAGCTCGTGCGGCATCCGGTCGCGATAGGGCGCGCGCTCCAGCCGCACCAGATCGAGCAGTTCGTCGGTTCGCGCGGAAATGTCCCGTGCGGCCCAGCCCAGCAGCTGCGGCGTGATGCCGATATTGCCGGCCACGCTCATATGCGGAAACAGCGCGCCGCTCTGGAAGACATAGCCGATGCGTCGCCGCAGCGAAATCGGATCGGCCGCGCGCACGTCCTCGCCCTCGACGGTGATCGTGCCGCCGTCGGCCTCGATTAGCCGGTTGGCCAGCCGCAGCAGCGTGGTCTTGCCCGAGCCCGAGCCGCCGACGATGGCGACGAATTCGCCCCCGGCGACCTCCAGCGACACGTCGTCCACCGCCACCACGCGCCCGCCGTCGAAGCGCTTTGCCACCTTCGCATAGGCAATCAGGGACGTGGCGGACATTCCATTGGCCTCAACCGGGCTCGATCCACGGGCATAGTGGCCGTTCCCGGCAGAATTGTCATTGCGGGACGGGGCTCCGTATGCGACGCTCTGTAACACTACGGAAAGCCGCACATCGCAAGGTAGCACCATGGACGACAGCCTGCCCGAACTCGGAGACCTCGAGCGCGAGGTGATGCAACTGGTTTGGGCCCACGGTCCGGTCACGGCCGAGGCGGTGCGTGAGCGGCTGTCGCGTCCGCTCAAGGAATCGACGGTGCGCACCGTGCTGCGCCGGCTCGAGGAGAAGGGCTACACGACGCATACCGTCGAAGGCCGCACCTATGTCTATCTCGCGGCCGAGGAGCGCGGACGGGTTGCTGCAAAGGCCGTGCAGCGCATCGTCGACTGGTTCTGCAACGGTTCGGTCGAGGAGGTCCTGGTCGGCATGGTGGACCGCGCCATGCTCGACCAGAAGCAGCTGCGGGCGCTCGCCGACCAGGTCGCGCGGGCCAAGGCGAAGGGGAGGAGAAAATGATTCTGGCGATTCTTGCGGAGTCGGCGCTGCGCTCCCTGTTGCTGGGAGGCGTCGTGTGGATTGGCTTGAATCTTCTACGGGTGCGCAATCCTCATGTGCACATGACGTGCTGGCTCGTGTGGCGGCGCGGCGCAACGAATGCCGGCGCCGGCGACGCGTTGCAGCGCCGCGTTGAACTTGCCGCCGGTAACCGCTAAGGCATCCTCCCGGGCAATGGGAGGATCAGGTGGCAGCGGCAGAGCCGGCGGCGATTGCGCTCGATGACGCGACGGTGGCGTTTCGTCTCGCCGATTCCCGCCTCTATACCGCGGTCGAGAAGGCGCGGCTCACGGTGGCGAACGGCGAGTTCGTCGCCATCGTCGGCCCGACCGGCTGTGGAAAATCGACGCTGCTCAATGTCGCGGCGGGGTTGCTGAAGCCTGCGTCCGGGCAGGTGGCCATCTTCGGCCAGCCGCTGACCGGGCTGAACCGCGACGCCGGCTATCTCTTCCAGGCCGATGCGCTGTTTCCCTGGAAGACCGCGATCGACAATGTCGCCATCGGGCTCGAGATCACCGGCGCGCCGCAGCAGCATGCGCGGCAACGCGCGCAGGCCTTCCTCACCTCCGTCGGCCTCGGCGGCTTCGGCAACCGCTATCCGCACATGCTTTCCGGCGGGCAGCGCAAGCGCGTCGGCCTGGCGCAGGTACTGATCCGCGATCCCAGGATTCTGCTGATGGACGAGCCGTTCGGTCCGCTCGACGCCCAGACCCGGCAGATCATGGGCAATCTGCTGCTGGAATTGTGGAACGCCGACCGCAAGGCGGTGCTGTTCGTCACCCACGACCTCGAGGAAGCGATCGCGCTGGCCGACCGCGTCGTCATCATGTCGGCCGGCCCCTCCGCGCGCATCATCGGCGACTGGCGGGTGCCGCTGGCCCGCCCGCGCGATATTTCAGAGGTGCGCATGGAAAAGGAGTTTCACGAGCTGCACCGTGAGATCTGGAGCGTGCTGAAGGACGAGGTGATGAAGGGCTACGCGCAATCCTCGGAAGTCGCGGAGGCGGTCTGATGTCGCGCCCCGTGCTCCTGCTGTGCCAGTTCGCCGTCGCCGTCGTCGCGCTGGCGCTGTGGCAATTCTTCGCCACTGTGCCGGTGTTCGGAAAAGTCCTGTTGCCGCCGTTCTTCTTCTCCACGCCGATCGATGTCGCCGAGCAGATCGTCAAGTGGTTCTCCACCGGCACGATCTGGAAGCATCTCGTCATCACGCTCTGGGAATCGATCCTCGCCTTCACGATCGGTTCGGCGCTCGGCGTGCTCGTCGGGTTCTGGTTCGCGCGCCAGCCGCGGATTGCCGCGATCTTCGATCCCTATGTGAAGATGGTGAACGCGCTGCCCCGCGTGGTGCTGGCCCCGATCTTCACGCTGTGGCTGGGGCTCGGCATCTGGTCCAAGGTCGCGCTCGGCGTGACGCTGGTCTTTTTCATCGTGTTCTTCAACGTCTACCAGGGCGTCAAGGAAGTCTCGCCCACCGTGCTCGACAACGGCCGCATGCTCGGCATGAACGACCGGCAGTTGATGCGCCATGTCTACTGGCCGTCGGCGCTGTCGTGGATGTTCTCCTCGCTGCACACCTCGGTCGGCTTTGCCGTGGTCGGCGCCGTCGTCGGCGAATATCTCGGCTCGGCCGCCGGCCTCGGCTACCTGATCCAGCAGGCCGAAGGCATCTTCGACGTCGCCGGCGTGTTCGCCGGCATGTTCGTGCTGTCGGCCTTCGTGCTCCTGATCGACTATGGCGTGACGCTGGTGGAACGGCGGCTCCTGGTGTGGCGGCCGGTGTCGACCGAGGGCAGGGGGTAATCGGCCTTGGGCCAAAACCTGACCCGGCAGCACCTGGAGGAATGTTGCCTGTTGGCAGGACGCGAGCGCCGCAATCATGGAATTGACGGCCGCCTCCGATGCGCGATTGCCGGCTCCAGAAGAACGAGATTTCGGCGTGCCTTTCGCGTGTCGAGCGCGACGATGGCATGACCTTGAGCGGAGAATGCCAGACCTTCCGGCTTTCCTTCCAGATCGCCTAGCTGCCAGGAATCAAGCAATGCAGCAGTGCCGCCACCTGCCGGAAGACCATCGAGCCGAGCAATTGTGGAGGATTTGTCGCTGAGCAGATAAACGCATCCATCCGGACCTATTTCGAGGTCGCTGAAGTCGGCGCAGGTTTTTGCCAGCGTCTTGTCGGGAAGCCACATTGCGAGAGCTACGAACCGGTGATGCCCTTTTTTGATCGGCCACGCCCGGCCTTCCGCCAGGGCGCCGCGAACCAGGCCCCTCGACGGCGAATGCGGCGGGCCGAACTCGATGAACGCCGCCGGCTTCTTTTCCTTGGCGACGAGCAAATTGCCCCCGGGCAACAGCACTGCGCCTTCACCGCGCGATCCCTTCGGGTCGGACCACGCGCGCGCAATCCTTCCCCGCCCTTCCACCACGAGATCGATCGATGCGACGACCTTCAGCGCGTTGGGATCGATGAACTCGGCACGCGGAGGCGTTTCCTGTAGCAACAGAACGCGCCCGAGGCCGTCGGCGCAGATAGCCTCGATCTGGGGATCATGCTTGGGAAGCATCGAACCCGAAAGCTTCGCAATGCTCTTCTTGCGCCATTCAATTGGGCCCTTGTCGTCCTTCGACAGCGCGAACCATGCGACCTTCGCCACTCTGTCGCCAACCGCGATCAGGAATTTCCGACCGTTGCGGTCGCGACGCAGGGAAATGCCTGAAACCTCGCGAAGTGGTACATCGACCACGCGGCGCACCTTAAGTCGGTTCTTGTTCGACCTGCTGCTTCTTGCCACGGGCCCCAGCCCCTCCAGAGATCAAGGAAGCCGTACCATCTTCGACGGGTGATTTCGACGTCGTCTCCGGGTCAAGGTGCAGCTTATGCTGCCGGTTGGACCCTTGATCTGTATCAAACCAGCTCCAGCAAGACCTGTCGCAGAGTATCAGCTCGGTGCCGAGTCAGGGGCGCGTCACTCGATAGGCGATCATCGAGAACGGAACCGGAATTGCCGCAAAAGCTTGTCAGCACAACCGAGCATATTACCGGGAGATCAATATGGAGCAGATTCTGATCAATCTCGCTGCAGGAGCCCTTGGCGGCCTTGGAGCAGGCAAGTCATCTTCCACATTTGATCTTGGTACGGCTGGAAATATCGTTTCTGGCCTGGTGGGAGGCGGGCTGCTTGGGCAGATCGCCACCTTGTTGCTGCCCTCTGTCTTGGCGGCGGCACAATCCGGAAATATGAGTATGAGCGGTGTTGTTTCGCATGCGGTCGCTGGCGGTGCCGGCGGTGCCATACTCACCGCGATCATTGGAGCCATCAAGAATAGAACGGCTGCCTGAGTCTCGGCACAGCAACCGGTTGCAGATGACGCCAGAACGGCCTTCGTGCGGCGGCTTGCCGTCAGCCGTGCGGAGGACTGCTTGCTGCAATGGAAGCGGCGGTTTGGATTGCGGCGGCGGCGCTACTCTCTCCTTCTCTCCAGCGCGTCGCAATGAAGCGCGGTCTGCAAAGCCGGAACGGCACCATTGCCGGCGTCTGGCACCAAAGTCGCCTTCTCAACCACCTCGCGCTGCACTATCGTCCGGCCAAATTTTCGGAGGGACCCATGCGGAACATCATTGGCCGGCTGGCCGGAGCGGTATTGGCACTGGCGCTGGGCACCACGCTCGCCGCCGCGCAGAGCAAGGTCACCATCGCCGTCGGCGGCAGCGCCTGTCTTTGCTATCTGCCGACCGTGCTGGCGCAGCAGCTCGGCGAGTACGAGAAGGCGGGCCTCGCCGTCGAACTGGTCGATCTCAAGGGCGGCTCGGACGCCCTGAAGGCCGTGCTCGGCGGCAGCGCCGACGTGGTCTCCGGCTATTTCGACCATTGCGTCAATCTCGCCGCCAAGAAGCAGGAGCTGCAATCCTTCGTCATCTACGACCGCTATCCCGGCCTCGTGCTGGTGGTCTCGCCGAAGCACACCAGTGAGATCAAGTCGATCAAGGATCTCGCCGGCAGGAAGGTCGGCGTCAGCGCGCCGGGCTCCTCGACCGACTTCTTCCTGAAGTACCTTCTGAAGAAGAACGGCCTCGATCCCACCAGCGCCGCGGTGATCGGCGTCGGCCTGGGGGCCACCGCAGTCGCGGCCATGCAGCAGGGGCAGATCGAGGCCGCCGTGATGCTCGATCCTTCCGTCACCGTGCTGCAGGGCGAATACAAGGATCTCAAGATCCTCGCTGACACCCGCACCCAGAAGGACACGCTCGACGTGTTCGGCGGCGAGTATCCGGGCGGCGCCCTCTACACGACGGTCGCCTGGATCAAGTCCCACGAGAAGGAGGCGCAGGCGCTGACCACTGCGATCCTCAACACGCTGGCCTGGATTCATTCCCACACGCCGGAAGAGATCATGGCGAAGATGCCCGACGGGCTCGTCGGCAAGAACAAGGAGCTCTATCTCGCCGCGCTGAAAAACACGCTTCCGATGTACTCGCAGACCGGCCTGATGGATCCCAAGGGCGCCGCCGCCGTGCTCGCGGTGTTCAGCGAGGGCTCGCCCGAGGTCGCCAAGGCCGGCATCGACGTCAGCAAGACCTACACCAACGCCTTCGTGGAGAAGGCGAAGAAGACCACGGGTTCGGGCGCGAAGTAGCGCCTTCCTCGTGCCGCCGCTGCCCATCCATCGCGTCACCGAGCTCGACCTGCAGGTGGCGCCGCGGAGCTGGCCGTTCGCCGAAGCGCGGCGCGCCGAGATCGCGGCGCATTTCGCCGCTCAACAGCGCGCGCGGTCGCATCTGTGGAACGGCCGGGTGCTGATCGGCACCGCACCGGTGTTCGCCGGCGAGCGGCTCAGCGCCAGCTATTTCGAAGTCGATTTCGCGAGCTTCCTTGCCTGGCGCGACTGGGGCTTTCCGGACAAGGACGTCTTCAACGGCTTTGGCATGGGCGCCTTGCGCGCCTCCGACGGCGCCTTCGTGCTCGGCGAGATGGGCGGGCAGACGGCGAATGCAGGGCGTGTCTACTTTCCATCGGGCACGCCCGATCTCGACGACGTCAGGGACGGCCGGCTCGATATTCCCGCAAGCGTGGCGCGCGAGGTCGAGGAGGAGACCGGGCTCGCCCCGCATGAGTATCGCGCGGCCGCCCACTGGGACTGCATCTCCACCGGGGTTGCCATTGCGATGATCCGTACACTCGACGTCGATATGCGCGGGGAGGCGCTGCGCGCCAGGATCGAGGCCAATCTCGCGCGGCAGTCCGCGCCCGAGCTTTCCGCCGTCCATCTGGTGCGCAAGCGCGGCGATTTGACCGGCGCCATGCCGCGTTTTGTCACGGCCTGGCTGGAAGCGCAGTTGTCTGCCTGACGGCATTCTGCAAGCGCCAATTGCATTTTGCCGCTTGCGGCGAAGGAATGAGGGGCGCGCCCGCCCGCGGCCTTGCAATGCGCCTTGACATCGGACGGCGCTGCCCGTGTGATAGGCTCCAAGTAACAACCAAGAACGCAATGCACAATTTCCAGGGAGGGTTTGATGCCGGTGCGCAAAGCTGCACGCCTGTTTGTCGGGCTGTTCGCCGCAATGGCGGTGCTGGGGATGGCGGCTGACGCCGAAGCCCAGGAGAAGAAGATCAAGATCGGCGTGATCTACGACCTCACCGGCCCGCTGGCCGGCGGCGGCTCGGAGCTGCAATATATCGGCGCCAAGATCGTGCTCGACCAGTACGTGAAGTCCGGCGTCGAGGGCTACAAGGTCGAGGCCGTCTATGCCGACGCGCAGAGCAAGCCGGACGTCGCCATCAACGAGGCGGTGCGCCTGATCGAGCAGGAAAAGGTCGACATGCTGCTCGGCTTCTACTCCTCAGCGCAATGCGTGCCGGTGGCCGGCCGCGTCGAGCAGCTCAAGAAGTTCATGTGGATCACCACTTGCATTTCCTCGGCCGTGCTGGACGGCAAGAACTACAAATACGTGTTCCGTCCGCAGGCAAGCGGCGACCAGTTCGGCATGATGACGATGGACTTCATCGCGCAGAACTCCAAGGCCAAGCTCGGCAAGGAGCCGAAGGACCTGCGCGTCGCCATCATCCACGAGGACGGTGCCTATGGCGTCGACGTGGCCAAGGGCAACGAGGCCGGCGCCAAGAAGGCCGGCTTCCAGATCGTGCTCAAGGAAGGCTATTCGGCGACAGCACCCGATCTCTCGGCACTCGTCACCAAGCTGAAGCGCGCGCGCCCCGACGTACTCTTTCACACCGGCTACAATCCTGACATCACGCTGTTCGGCCGCCAGGCGCGCGAGCAGGGGCTGAAGGTCGCGGCCCTGATCGGCCATGGCGCCGGCTACGGCGTCTACGAGAAGCTGAAGGAGGGGCTCGGCGTCGACGCCAACTATGTCTTCAACACCGACCCGATCTCGATCTGGGCCGCCAACCAGAAGACCATGGATCCGAAGCTGCCGCCGGTCATCAAGATGGTCGGCGAGGAGTTCGACAAGGTGAAGCCGGGCGTCGCCATCCGCTCCGCCCATGTCGGCATGGCCGCGTCGAACACCTACCTGTTCCTCACCGACGTGCTGCCGCGCGCCATCAAGAAATATGGCGGCGTCGATCCCGAGGCGCTGCGCAAGGCCGCGCTCGATGTCGACGTTCCCGAGGGCGGCACCATGCTCGGCTTCGGCGTCAAGTTCCCCGCCGAGGGCGCGCAGATGGCCGGCCAGAACGAGCGCTCCTTCCCCGTCGTCATCCAGTACGTCGACGACAAGTCCTATGTGGTGTGGCCGAAGAGCCAGGCGGTGCGCGAAGCCGTGCTGCCGCTGCCGAAGGGAACGACGTTCAGCAACCAGTAGTCCCGACACAAGAATAACAACAAAACGGAGGGACTGCGGTGCTGGCGGTGAACGGTCTGGTGAAGCGCTTCGGCGGCTTCACCGCGGTCAGCAATGTGTCGTTCAAGGTCGAGAAGGGTGAAATTCTCGGCCTAATCGGCCCGAACGGCTCCGGCAAGAGCACGATCTTCAACATGCTGTCGGGCACGCTGGTGCCCACGGCAGGCTCGATCAGTTTCGACGGGCACGAGATCGCCGGCCACGCGCCGCACCGGATCATCAACGGCGGGATCGGCCGCACCTTCCAGATCCCGCGGCCGTTCCATCGCCTCACCATGTTCGAGAACGTCGCGCTCGCCGGCTTCTACGGCCAGGGCCGGCACAGCCGCAAGAAGGCGGACGAGGCGGCGGAAAAGGCGCTGGCCATGGTCGGCCTTCCGACCGATCGCCACGCCGGCGTCGACGGGCTCGGCGCCGCCGGCCTGAAGAAGCTCGAGCTTGCCAAGGCGCTCGCCACCGGACCGAAGCTCCTGCTCGCCGACGAAAGCCTCGGCGGCCTCGACGAGCAAGAGATGGACCAGGCCGCCGACATGCTGCGCAACATCCGCGACGAACTCGGCATCACCATCATCTGGGTCGAGCACATCATGGGGGTGCTGATGCGCGTCGTCGACCGCGTCATGGTGCTCGACCATGGCGAGAAGATCTCCGAAGGATTGCCGGCAGCGGTAGCCGCCGATCCGCGCGTGATCGAGGTTTATCTGGGCACCGACGCCGATGCGACGCAGGCGGCGGCCGGCGAAGCACGCCGCCGGGCGGGGAACTGACCGATGCTCCAGCTCAGATCGGTCGATGCGGGTTACGGCACGTTTCAGGCGCTGTTCGGCGTCAACCTCGAGGTCAATGCCGGCGAAGCCGTCGGCGTGATCGGCCCCAACGGCGCCGGCAAGACCACGCTGATGCGGGTGATCTCCGGCCTGATCCGCCCCACCAGGGGCGCGATCACGATGCAGGGCACCGACGTGGTGGCGACGCCGGCGCACCGCATCGTCAGCCTCGGCATGGCGCATGTGCCGGAGAACCGCCGGCTGTTTCCGCGTCTCACCGTCGACGACAATCTCAAGATGGGCGCCTACATGCCGGGCGCGCGCGCCAGATATGCCGAGCGGCTGGAATTCGTGTTCGATCTGTTCCCGCGCATGAAGGAGCGCCGCCACCAGATGGCCGGCACCATGTCCGGCGGCGAGCAGCAGATGTGCGCCATCGGCCGCGCGCTGATGAGCGACCCGAAGCTCCTGCTGCTCGACGAGCCGTCGGCGGGTCTCGCGCCGGTCGTGGTGCAGCAGGTGTTCGACCTGGTCAGGCGCATCCGCGCTTCCGGCCTCACCGTGCTGATCGTCGAGCAGAACGTGCAGCAGGTGCTGAAGGTGGTGGACCGTGCCTATCTCCTGGAAGCCGGCACCATCCGCGCCTCCGGCACCTCGGAAGAGATGCTGAAGACCGACACCATCAAGCAGGCCTATCTGGGCGTTTAGGAAAAGAAAAAGATGCAGGGCTTTCTCGACATCTTCGACATCTACCTGCTGGAGGCCGTGATCAACGGCATCCTGCTCGGCGGCGTGCTGGCGCTGCTGGCGCTCGGGCTCAATCTGATCTTCGGCGTCATCGACGTCACCTGGATCTGCTACGCCGAGCTCGTCATGATCGGCATGTACGGCATGTACTACATGGTGCAGGTGTTCGGCCTGCCGTACTGGGCCGCCGCGCCCTTTGCCATCATGCTGGTGGCCGCGCTCGGCGCGGCGCTGCATTACTTCGTCATCGCGCCGCTGTTGACGGCGGCGCCGATCAACCAGCTGCTGGCCACCGGCGGCGTGCTGTTCATCCTGCAGAGCTTTGCCACCGTCGCCTTCGGCATCGACTTCCGCAACCTCGGCATCAGGCTTCCGGTGCTGACGCTCGGCGAGATGCATTTCAGCTATTCGCGACTTCTGTCCTTTATCGCTGCGCTGGCCGGCATGATCGTCGTCTATCTCTTCATGACGCGCACCTTCACCGGCACCGCCATTCGCGCCATCGCGCAGGACCGCCAGATCATGTCGCTGATGGGCGTCGACACCAAGCGCATCTATCTCGTCACCTCGGCGCTCGGCGGCGCGCTGGCCGGCCTCGCCGCATGCCTCCTGGTGCTGCAATATGACGTGCATCCCTTTGTCGGCCTCTCCTTCGGGCCGATCACCTTCCTGATCTGCGTGCTCGGGGGGCTCGGCAATTTCATCGGCGGCTTCATCGCCGCCTTCGTCTTTGCCGAGATCATCTCGCTCGGCGGCCTGTTCTCCGACCTCGAATGGGGCTACGTGCTGGCTTTCGCCTTCTTCATCGTCATGATGTTCATCCGGCCTGCCGGCCTAATGGCGAGGCGCTCGTGAATTCCCGTTATGCCGCCTGGGCCATCGGTCTCGCCGCGCTGATCGCGCTGCCCTTCGTCTATCGCGAGCCCTATCATCTGCACCTGCTTGTGCTGATCCTGATCTGGTCGTTCGCCTACACCTCGTGGTCGATCATGGGCCGCTTCGGCCTGGTCTCGCTCGGCCATGGCGGTTTCATGGGCGTCGGCGCCTATGTCACGGCGCTGCTGTGGAATCACCTCGGCGTCTCGCCCTGGATCGGCATTCCCGTCAGCATGGTCGCGGCCGGGGTGCTGGCGCTGGTCGTCGCCTATCCCTGTTTCCGCTTCCGCATCACCGGGCACTATTTCGTGCTGGTGACGCTCGCGCTGTCCGGCATCGTGTTGCAGGTCATCACGGCGACGCGCGACTATACCGGCGGCTCGCTCGGCTACACGCCGAACCGCTCCACCGGCAACAAGCTCTGGGCGCTGCAGTTCGACGACAAGACCACCTGGTACCTGATCGCGCTCGGCGTCTGGGTCGCCGGCCTCGTGATCTGGCGCGCGATCGACCGCAGCATGAGCCGTTATGCGATGGAGGCGATCTCGGAGGACGAGGACGCCGCCGCCGCCGCCGGCGTCAACGTCACCGCCGAGAAGCTGAAGATCACGCTGATCTCGGCATTGATGACCGCGCTCGCCGGCGCGCTCTACTGCCAGTACCAGATGTTCATCTCGCCCGACACCGTCAGCGGCATCGCGGTGTCGCTGCAGATGGTGTTCGCCGTCATCGTCGGCGGCCTCTATGTCTCGCTCGGCCCGACCATCGGTGCCATCATCACCATCCTGCTGGCGGAATCCTTGCGCATCGGCTTCGGCACCAAGGCGGTCGGCTGGGACAACCTCGTCTACGGCGTGCTGCTGGTGCTGTTCATCATCTTTTTGCCCAAGGGCATTCTCGGCAGCATCCTCGAGCGGCTGAAGTGGAAGAAGGCGTAGCTATCACAACTGTCGTCATGGCCGGGCTTGACCCGGCCATCCACGACTTTCTTTCTCGCGGCGACTAAGAACGTGGATGCCCGGGACAAGCCCGGGCATGACGGAGTCGTGTTGGGACGCATCAGCCCGCGACAAACGCCAGCAGCACGCCGTTGGCCGCGGCCGGCGGCACCACGACGGCGCCGCTGCTCGCCACCGCCCGTGCGCCGATCGCGCGCTGTGCGGCGGAAAGATCGTTCACCACGAGCTCGAGCCCTGCGCCCGCGCGCGCGGGCAGCGAGCTGACGTCCACGCCGGGATATCGCCTGCCCAGCGCCTCGCGGCTGAGGAAGACGAAATCGGCGCGGCCAAATCCGGTCGGCACCACCGCCGTTCCGTCGGTGCCGGCGCGCACCTCGCCCGCGATCATCTTGGCCAGATGCGCTGCGTCCTCCTGCGGCTGCGGCGTCACCACGAACACCCGCGCGATGCGCCTGGCCGTATTGGCGTGCTGCTGCAACTGCGGGATCCACACCGTCTCCCGCGTCTTGTGCTGGCAGGCGAACAGCCGCACCCCGCCGGGCGCTTCCGCCACGGGCCACTGGAAGGTGGCGAATTTCGCCGCGCTCCTTGACCCGTCCGGCATCGTCACCGGCCGCTCGAAATCAGTCGGGCCGATCGCGGCATAGCCCAGGGTGCGCAACTCGGCGGCGCCCGCGGCCGCGCTCGGCGTCGTGAACGCGACGCGCACGATGCCGCCGCCGGTCGCTTCCAGATAGGTCCGCGTCGGCGCATTGTGCTCGGTGGCGACGAGCACGCCGAGCAGCTCCATGTAGTCCTCGCCCAGCATGATGGTGTAGTTGCCGGTGCCCATATGGGCGCTGTGGGTGCCGCGCGGCGAGATGGTGAAGCCGAGCTGTTTCCAGTTGGCAGCCGCCGCATCGAGGTCTTTCACGGCGACGACGGCATGATCGATTCCGGCGATGCTTCTGATGGTCACGCTTGTCCCTGTTGTCGTAGGATGGGTTGAGCGAAAGCGAAACCCATCGCGTTTCCCGAGGTAATGATGGGTTTCGCTTTCGCTCTACCCATCCTACGATCCTCCCCTGAGGAAGTCTAATGACGCCAGAAACCATCCGCATGCCGGACTCGCTGTGGGCCGCGGTGACGCCGCCGGGGCCCGAACTGCCGCGGCTCGAGGGCACCGTGCAGGCCGATGTCGTCGTCATCGGCGCCGGCTTCACCGGGCTGTCCACCGCGCTGCATCTGCGCGAGGCCGGCGTCGACGTCGCGGTCGTGGAAGGCGCCGAGCCCGGTTTTGGCGGCTCGGGCCGCAACAACGGCCAGGTGATCCCGACCCTGACGCGGCCCGATCCGGAAGACATCGTTGCCAGACACGGCGCGAGCGGCGAGCGCTTCGTCGCGCTGCTGCGCGACTGCGCCTCCACGCTGTTTGACGTCGCGCGCCGCTACCAGATCCAGGCCGAGCAGGAGCAGGCCGGCTGGGTGCAGCCGGTGCATTCGCCCGGCCGCATCAGGATCGCCGAGCGCCGCGTGCGGCAATGGTCGAAGGCGGGGGCGCCGGTCGAATTCCTGTCGCGCGAGCAGGTGCGCGACATGCTCGGCTCGGATGCCTGGTACGGCGGCTTCTGGAACCGGACCGGCGGCCACATCAATCCGCTGGCGCTGTCGCGGGGGATGGCGCGCGCCGTGCTCGACCGCGGCGGGCGCATCTTCGCGCGCTCTCCCGTCTCGCGCTTCGAGCGCAGCAACAACCGCTGGATCGTCACCACGCCGCAAGGCGAGATCGGCGGGCGCGCCTTGATCCTCGCCACCAATGCCTATACCGGCGAACTCGAAAGATCGCTGGCGCCCGACATCGCGCGCGAAGTGATGCCGGTGCGCTCCTGGCAGATGGCCACCGAGCCTCTCTCCGATGCGGCGCGCAGGACAATCATCCCCGGCCGGCAGGCCATGTCGGACACCCATGGCGAGCTCTATTTCGCCCGCTACGACGCGCGTAACCGTCTTGTCACCGGCGGCGCGCTGATGGGTACCGACACCGAAAAGCTGAAAGCCGCCGTCGGCGCCCGCCTCAGGCACCTGTGGCCGCAGATCGGCGACGTCAAATTCGATTATGTCTGGAACGGCTATGTCGGCATGACCTCCGACTTCCTGCCGCGCATTCACCGTCTCGGCCCCGATGCCTGGGCCTGGGCCGGCTGCAACGGCCGCGCGGTGGCGCTGTCGATCTCCATCGGGCAGGAGCTTGCGAAGGCGGCGCAGGGCACAGCCGAGCAGGATCTCGCCTTGCCGTTCACCGAACCCGCGCCCTGGGTCGCGCACGGCCTGCTGCGCCGTCTCGCACCGCTGATGCTGATGGTCTATCGTCGCCGCGACGCGGCGGAACTCCCCGAGACCCCTCGGCCGTCGCAACCGGAGCATTTTGTGGCATGGGCAAGCAATCTTCGAAATCGCCTGACCCGTCTTTTGTAGGATGGGTTGAGCGCAGCGAAACCCATCATGTTTCTCGTTGACGGAGTTGATGGGTTTCGCTGCGCTCTACCGATCCTACGAAGCTACGACTTTGCCGGAAAATGATCTGGAGCACCGACCTCATGGGAAAAAATTCGAAATCGCTGGCCGACCGGCTGAAGCCCTTCATCGCGCCGTTCCGCTATGACGGCGACGGCGAGTTTCACCTCAAGTCGCACAAGACCGCCGAGAAGGCCGGCATCGACAAGGAGAAGGGCGAAAAGATCATCGCGGCCAACCGTCAGCTTCTGTCCGATTTCCAGGAGAAGCTCTACGCCCAGGACCGCTGGTCGCTGCTGCTGGTCTTCCAGGGCATGGACGCCGCCGGCAAGGACAGCGCGATCGAGAGCGTGTTCGAGGGCGTCAACCCGCAGGGTTGCGAAGTCACCGTGTTCAAGCAGCCGACCTCGACGGAGCTCGACCATGATTACCTCTGGCGCGCGGCGGTGGCGCTGCCCGAGCGCGGCCGCATCGGCATCTTCAATCGCTCGCATTACGAGGAATGCCTCGTCGTGCGCGTGCATCCGGAAATCCTCGGCAAGCAGAAGCTGCCGCCGCGGCTGGTGACCAGGGACATCTGGCGCGATCGTTTCGAGGACATCTCGGCCTTCGAGCGCCATCTTGCCCGCAACGGCACCGTGATCCTGAAATTCTTCCTCAACGTCTCCAGGCAGAAGCAGCGCGAGCGCTTCCTCGAGCGGCTGGAGCAGCCGTCCAAGAACTGGAAGTTCAACATGGGCGACATCGCCGAGCGCGCCCTGTGGGCGAAATACCAGGCGGCCTATCAGGACATGATTCGCCATACCTCGACGCGGCACGCGCCATGGCACGTGGTGCCCGCCGACCACAAATGGTTCGCCCGCGTCGTGATCGGCTCCACCATCGTCGCCGCGCTCGACGGGCTCGACCTGCATTTCCCCAAGGTCGACAAGGCCGACCGCAGCGAGTTCAAGCAGGTGCGCCAGGCGCTGCTCGACGAGGGAAAGAAGGCCGCGGTGAAGACCGGGGCAGGGAAGGCGAAGTGAGGCTGGCGTGACGGACGGCGTCATCATCCGCACCGTGCCGGTTCGGCCGCACCACTCCTGTCAGATCTCGAAATCCTCGGGCACGGCGCCGAACGTCCGCAGCACGGTAACCTGGCTCTCAGGATACCCGGTACGGACGAAGGCCGCGGCACCGGCATGGCCGAATACCTTCCACATCCCCCGGGCGCGCTCGATCGCGGCGGCCGGATCGGCGCATTTGGCCTGCTCGCCGGAGACGAGATCGCCGCCCGCGAAGTCAAAGGGCATGGCGATGAAATGGGTGAGTTCGCTGATGGCTTCCTCCGGGATTTTTACCAAGCCAAGCCCATCCTGCCGACGCATGCATTGAGTTGGATCAAGCGGGACGGGGCTGCGATTCCCGTGCCGGCAGGGTTGCTACTTGTCCCTCTCCAGATAGCTGATGTGAATGCTGACGGGATAGCTCGATCCGTCGAAGATGATGCGCACCCTGGAGTCGGTGCGGCCGAAGCCCACGACCTTCGCGGTCGTTGCCTTGTTGCGGGTCATCCGCTGCTTGCCGAGTTCGCTCAATCGAACCCGGTCTCCAATCCGGAGGCATTCCTCTTCGGAGGACATTGTCGTTGCCTGAAATGCTGTTCTTCTTGTTTCAATGACTTGTATGTCGAATGGCGCGGTTGGAGGTTCATCGCCGTGAACCAGGTCACGCCTTTCTGAAGATCGGATGAGGCCTGTATCTCCGCCCGCTCGGTCGTTTCAAAGGCGGAAATCCGCCAAAACGAGGAACACCGCAGGTGTCTGGAAAGTCCGCATGCGGCGAGGGGTCGCCGCGATGGAACCCGGATGGCGGTGCCGCAGGTCGTCCCGCCGAATGGAATTAACTGTTGCAAATTCAGCGCGACGGGCAAGCCGCTTCGGTTTACCGGAATCATGTCAAGCCCCAAAATCGAAAATATTTCGCTTTACGGGAATTCTGATTTACGGTAAATGTTCGCCTGTCCCGGCCCGCTGAGGGGCGTTTCGCGATCGTCACGACACGTTGGGCTGGGGATGCGATGGACGCGGCGATCCCAGGCGTAACGGCCCGGTTCCGAAAGGGGGCGGGGTCCGCCGCCGGACGAAGGAGCTCCGCGTACGGCGAAGTCGTGTGGTCCTGGCGCCGCGACCCTGGCGTCTATCCGCCCCGCCTGTGCGGGGACGGCAACGGTGACAATAAAGGCCGCTCACCGGGGAGAGCTCGAAGTAAGCCGTAAAGCCATTGCGCGGGGAAGGCCGGGCTATCCCGGCTGTACCTGTGGTTCAACCCGTGTGCATTTTCTGTAGCACTCTTCGCACACGGGACTGCGGGCGCAGTCGGCGCCCGGCCTTCCCTGCGCCCTCTTCAGAAGAGAGGGCCGACGAGATTGCAGGACTCGGGCAAACCATGCCGCGAGAACGAGAACACATGCCGCAACTCGACTGTCGTCCCGGCGCAGGCCGGGACCCATACGCCGCGGCGGAATTTGTCTTGGCGCAATGGCGGTCGGCTTTCCCTCAACAATATCGACCTGTGATTATGGGCCCCGGCCTGTGCCGGGGCGACATGCGGGGAGGGACGCGGACCAAAAACGTCACCCCTTCTGACCATTCTTTGGCATTGCGGCCATTGGGCTTTCTCGTCTAGAACGGCCCGGCACGGGGTACTGCGGCAACGAACCGTCAACGGTTTTGACCGAGGATTCCCTGCCTGTAGGGTTTGGCAATGCTGATTCGCGGCGAAAATTGCGGGATTTCGGGTGGACTGGCTTCGGCCGGCCGCGCGCCTGCGATTCCGGCTGCGTCCCTGCCCACCCTCCTTATTGGCGGGCTTCTGCTTCTTATCGGCCCCTGAGGGCCGTCTGGGCGGTTTGCGCCTGGGCACTCAGGGGTTCGCGTGAGATCGAGAAAACCCTTCAGCGCCCACTGACCGGCGCACTACCCAAAAGGAATTTGCAGACATGAAACCCGCCAACAAGTCCGACAAGGACCGCGTCATCATTTTCGACACCACGCTGCGCGATGGCGAGCAGTGCCCCGGCGCGACCATGACCTTCGAGGAGAAGCTCGAGGTCGCCGAGCTGCTCGACGACATGGGCGTCGACGTCATCGAGGCCGGCTTCCCCATCACCTCCGAAGGCGATTTCCAGGCGGTCAGCGAGATCGCCCGCCGCTCCAAGAACGCGGTCATCGCCGGCCTGTCGCGGGCGCATCCCAAGGACATCGACCGTTGCGCGGAAGCCGTGAAATTCGCCAAGCGCGGCCGTGTCCACACCGTGATCGCGACCTCGCCCTTGCACATGCGCGTCAAGCTGAACATGACGCCGGAACAGGTGGTCGAACTCTCGATCGCCAACGTCAGCCGCGCCCGCAACCAGATCGACGACGTCGAATGGTCGGCCGAAGACGGCACCCGCAGCGAGATGGATTTCCTCTGCCGCATCGTGGAGGCCGTCATCAAGGCCGGCGCCACCACGGTGAACATCCCCGACACCGTCGGCTACACGGTGCCGGAGGAATATACCCACTTCATGAAGACGCTGATCGAGCGCGTGCCGAACTCCGACAAGGCGATCTTCTCCGTGCACTGCCATAACGACCTCGGCATGGCCGTCGCCAACTCGCTGGCCGGCATCGTCGGCGGCGCGCGGCAGGTCGAGTGCACCGTCAACGGCATCGGCGAGCGCGCCGGCAACGCCGCGCTGGAAGAGATCGTGATGGCGATCAACGTGCGCAACGACAAGTTCCCGTACTGGAACAACATCGACACCACCCAGCTCACCCGCGCCTCGAAACTGGTGTCGGCGGCGACCTCGTTCCCGGTGCAGTACAACAAGGCGATCGTCGGCCGTAACGCGTTCGCGCATGAGAGCGGCATCCACCAGGACGGCGTGCTGAAGGATGCCTCGACCTACGAGATCATGCGGCCCGAGATGGTCGGCCTGAAGCAGTCCTCGCTGGTGCTGGGCAAGCATTCCGGCCGCCACGCCTTCGTGCACAAGCTGGAGGAGATGGGCTACAAGCTCGGCGCCAACCAGCTGGAAGACGCCTTCAACCGCATGAAGGCGCTGGCCGACCGCAAGAAGGACATCTACGACGAGGACATCGAGGCGCTGGTCGACGAGGAGATGGCGGCGTCGCACGACCGCATCAAGCTGACCTCGCTGACGGTGATCGCGGGCACCCATGGCCCGCAGCGCGCCACCATGAAGCTCGACGTCGACGGCCAGATCAGGATCGAGGAAGCCGAGGGCAACGGCCCGGTCGATGCGGTGTTCAACTGCATCAAGCGCTTGGTGCCGCATGAGGCCAAGCTCGAGCTCTACCAGGTGCACGCGGTGACCGAAGGCACCGACGCACAGGCGGAAGTTTCGGTCCGCCTCGCCCATGAGGGCCGCTCGATGACCGCGCGCGCGGCGGATCCGGACACGCTGGTGGCGTCCGCCAAGGCCTATCTGGGAGCGCTGAACAAGATCGTCATGAAGCGCCAGCGCGACATGCCATCCTCCACGGCGGCAGCCAGCTGACGCGCGAAAGCGCGTCATTCCGGGGCGCGCATTAGCGCGAACCCGAAATCTCGAGATTCCGGGTCTGGTGCTTGCGCACCATCCCGGAATGACGATCGAAAGATTCACGCGGCGCTTCGGCGCCGCGTTTTGCTTATGTGGGCAGGCTTCTTTACGGACATGACCCCGCATATTGCATCGCAGCATCGTCCGTGAACGAGGCCCTGCTAAGAGGCAATAGCCTTGCGGGCGGAACGCCTGTATTGGTGTGCCGGGATGATCGCGGGGTGCGTCAAGCGCCCCGGCAATAAAACCGGGAGGGACTGAATGCGGAAAATCCTGTTGGCGGCGGCCTCGATCGCAGCGCTTGCCTTGGTCGGACCGGCGACGGCGCAGACGCCGATCGTCATCAAGTTCAGCCATGTGGTGGCGACCAACACGCCGAAGGGGCTGGCTGCCGAAAAGTTCAAGGAGCTCGCCGAGAAGTACACCGCCGGCAAGGTGAAGGTCGAGGTCTACCCGAACTCGCAGCTCTACAAGGACAAGGAAGAGCTGGAGGCGCTGCAACTCGGCGCGGTGCAGATGCTGGCGCCGTCGAACGCGAAGTTCGGCCCGATCGGCGTCAAGGAGTTCGAGGTGTTCGACCTTCCCTATGTCCTTCCGGACACCAAGGCGCTGCGCAAGGTCACCGACGGGCCGCTCGGCGCCAAGCTCCTGAAGCTGCTCGATGCCAAGGGCATGACCGGCCTCGCCTATTGGGACAACGGCTTCAAGATGATGAGCGCCAACAAGAGGCTCGTCACGCCCGCCGACTATCGCGGCCTGAAATTCCGCATCCAGTCCTCGAAGGTGCTGGAAGCCCAGTTCCGCGCGCTCGGCGTGGTGCCGCAGGTGATGGCGTTCTCGGAAGTCTATCAGGCGCTGCAAACCGGCGTCGTCGACGGACAGGAGAACACCTGGTCAAACATCTATACCCAGAAGATGCACGAGGTGCAGAAGTACATCACCGAGACCAACCACGGCTACATCGGTTACATCGTGGTCGTGAACAAGAAGTTCTGGGATGGCTTGCCGGCGGACGTCCGCGAGCAGTGCGAGAAGGCGATGAAGGAAGCTACCGCCTACGGCAACGGCCAGTCGCAGAAGGAAAACGACGACGCGCTCGCCGAGATCAAGAAGAGCGGCAAGAGCGAGATCATCAAGCTGACGCCGGAGCAGGACGCCGCCATGCGCAAGGCGATGGAGCCGGTCTACAAGGATGTTGCCGGCCGCGTCGGCCAGCCGCTGATCGACGAGTTCCTGAAGGTGAGCGGGGGCGCGACCAATTGAGAAGGGGACTGCCGGCTGACATGATCGAGCCGGCCGGCAGTACGCATTTCTCGTGATGCCCGGCCCGGTGCCGGGCATCCACGTCTTGGCCGGGGGGCGGCAAGCAGGGCGTGGATGGCCGGGACGAGCCCGGCCACGACGAAATAACCGGGAGTGGGGGGCACATTGATACTTCTTCGCATCCTCGACAGGCTTGAGGAGATATTGATCGCGACGCTGATGGCGCTCGCGACCACCATCATCTTCATCGCCGTGGTCCACCGCTACCTGCTGGGTGTGCCCTTCCTGTTTCCGATCCTATTCCCGATCAACCTGTCCTGGGCGCAGGAGCTCTGCATCTACATGTTCGTCTGGGTCGCCAAGTTCGGCGCCGCCTATGGCGTGCGGACCGGCATCCATGTCGGCGTCGACGTCGTGGTCAATCAGGTCAAGCCGCCCTGGAAGAACGCCATCGTGTTGTTCGGGCTGTTGTGCGGCGCCTTCTTCACCGCCGTGATCGGCACCATGGGAGCCAAATTCGTGTACGGGCTCTACCATACCGACCAGGTGTCGCCCGATCTCGAGATTCCGAGCTGGTTCGTCTATCTCTGCATTCCGCTCGGCTCCTATCTGATGTGCTTCCGCTTCCTGCAGGTCGCCTGGAACTACTTCTTCACCGGCGAGCTGCCGCATCACGATCACGCCCAGGTCGAGGGCGTCGACGTCACCGAGCCCGGGATTGGTGCAGCGGAGGTGACGCGATGACCTCCTTCATCATCTTCGGGCTGCTTATCGCGCTGATGCTCACGGGCATGCCGATCTCGATCGCGCTCGGCCTTACCGTGCTGACGTTCATCTACACGATGACCAACGTGCCGACCGAGTCGGTGGCGCTGAAGCTGTTCACTGGCATCGACAATTTCGAGATCATGGCGATCCCGTTCTTCATCCTGGCCGGTAACTTCCTGACCCATGGCGGCGTCGCCAGACGCATGATCGATTTTGCGAGGTCGATGGTCGGGCACTGGTATGGCGGTCTGGGTCTGGCCGGCGTGATGGCGTGCGCGCTGTTTGCCGCCGTCTCCGGTTCCTCGCCCGCGACCGTGATCGCGATCGGCGCGATCATGCTGCCGGCGATGGTGAAGCAGGGATATCCCAAGCGCTTCGGCGCCGGCGTCATCACCACGTCGGGCGCGCTCGGCATCCTGATCCCGCCCTCGATCGTCATGGTGATCTATTGCGTGGCGACCGGCGGCAGCATCGCGCTCGATCCGGCCGGACATCGCGTGTCGTCGGCCTCCGTCGGCCAGATGTTCATCGCCGGCGTGATTCCCGGCCTCATGCTAGCGACGCTGCTCGGCGTGACGACCTTCTACCGCGCCTGGCGCAACGACTATCCGCGGTTGCCGCGCGCCAGCTGGGGCGAGCGGATCGCCGCGTTCCGCAAATGCGTATGGGGCCTGTTGCTGATCCTGATCGTGCTCGGCGGCATCTATGCCGGCATCTTCACGCCGACGGAGGCCGCAGCGATCAGCGCCGTCTACGCCTTCGTGATCGCCGTGTTCGTCTATCGCGACATGTCGCTGAAGGACGTGCCGAGGGTGCTGCTCGGCTCCGCCAACATGAGCGCGATGATCCTCTACATCATCACCAATGCGGTGCTGTTCTCTTTCCTGATGGCGAACGAGAATATTCCGCAGCAGATCGCGACCTGGATTTCCTCGATCGGCGTCGACTGGATCATCTTCCTGCTCGTCGTCAACGTGCTGCTGCTGATCGCCGGCAACGTGATGGAGCCGTCCTCGATCGTGCTGATCATGGCGCCGATCCTGTTTCCCGTGGCGGTGAAGCTCGGCATCCATCCGGTGCACCTCGGCATCCTGATGGTGGTCAACATGGAAGTCGGCATGTGCCATCCCCCGGTCGGCCTCAATCTCTATGTCGCCTCCGGCATCGCCAAGATGGGCATCACAGAGCTCACCATCGCGGTGTGGCCGTGGCTTTTGACCATGCTGATCTTCCTCGGCATCGTCACCTATGTGCCGGAGCTTTCGCTGTGGCTGCCGCGCGCGCTCGGCATGTTGTAGCCAAGCCCGCATGCGATACGAGGAGCGGTTGCGAGCGAGTCGCAATCGGACATTACATCTTGGTAAGAGAGGCCGTTCTGTCCAATCGTTAAGTTGAATCCGGCCGGTCGCGTGCCCATCCTCGGAAAACCTTTTGGATGGAGGTTTGCATGAGGAAGTTCTGGATCGCCGGCGTCGCCGCGCTCGCCATCGCCGCTTCGACGGCGGTTTATGCCCAGCATCACCGGCACTGGGGCCATACGCGCATGGCGCCGGAAGACCGCGCCGCCTTCGTCGATGCGCGGATCGCGGCGGTACGCGCCGGGCTGAAGCTCACTGCCGACCAGGAGAAGCTGTGGCCGCCGGTGGAGACCGCGGTGCGTGAATTCGCCAAGCTGCGCATCGACCGTGCCAATGCGCGGATGAATGCGCCGGCGGATGCTCCGAAGCCGGATCCGGTGACCCGGCTGCGCGAGCGCGCCGACAACATGGCGGCCTCGGCTGCCGCGATGAAGAAGATCGCCGATGCCGCCGATCCGCTCTACAAGACCCTCGATGAGGGCCAGAAGCGCCGCCTTGCCGCACTCACCCGGATGGATGGCCATTTCGGCGGCTGGCGGCACCGCATGATGGACCGCGGTTCTGACCGCGACGACGGCCCCGGCCACCGCTATTTTCACCGCGACCGGTTCGACCATGAGGGCGGGCCGGGCAGGGGCGGCGAGCGGCTCTGACCGCCCGCGGTCCGGATTTCCGGAGACTGCGCGAAGCCGCTGGAATCCGGCGGCTTTTCGCCGTTCCTGATGCCCCCTAAAGGCCGGGAAAACTCGCCACCCATTGCTGGACAATGGGGGGTCGCTTTGCTAAACGACGCCGTCTCGCGAAGGCTTTTCCGGACCGGTTCCGGGCGCATAGCTCAGTTGGTAGAGCAGCTGACTCTTAATCAGCGGGTCCCAGGTTCGAGCCCTGGTGCGCCCACCAAGCTTTTCAGACACATTGTGGAGCGGCCCCACGGAACGCAAACCGTTCTGGAGTTCATTTGCCGTGCCGCAGCGATTAATCCAGCCCGGCGTGAGACGATGTTGAGGCGCATCAAGGGCTTTCGAAAGGCCCGCTGCAAACATGGCAACTTCCTTGGCCGTTGAGGTGTCGCTTGCAGAGAACAAGGTGGGGAGGAATCGCCGATAGCCGTTTTCGCGGCAGCGGCTTCTTTCGTGTTGCCGAGGACGACGGCGTATTCTGGTTCGTCGATCCCGACGGCGGGCGGTTTCTGTCGAAGGGCGTCAACACGGTCTGCTTCGAACATGACCACATCCGAAATACGCGTCGCGCGCCATATGCCGACGCCTGCCGGGAAAAGTATGGCCGGCTGGATATCTGGCGCGCCGCGACCGCCGACCGGTTGGCGGGCTGGAAATTCAATACACTCGGCTGCTGGTCCGACGAGCTGGTCGGCATCGCCGGGTCTTCGCCGCTTGCGGTCGCCCCCACGATCGAGCTGGGGCAGACCTTCAAGTTTCACCGGCGCGACGAGATATTTCCCGACGTCTTCGATCCCGAATTTGCGCGCCACATCCGTGAAAGTGCGATCGACAAGTGTACGGCAAGACGCAATCAGAAAAATCTCCTCGGTACATTCATTGACAACGAACTCTATTGGTCGCCGGACTGGCGCGGGGCCGACGAACTCCTGACGCTGTTTCTGAACCTGCCTGCATTTCGTCCCGGCCGCATCGCGGCCATCTCGCGGTTGCAGGAGCACTATCGGGAGTTTTCCCAGTTCAACGCGGTCTGGCGCACGTCGGCACGCTCATGGGAGGAACTCGGCAGGATCGGACGTATCGAGGCGCCGTTCTTCAGGATGCCGCCCGGCGGTGCGAACGACGCGCTCGAGGCCAAGGCCAATCTGGCGAATCCGCAGCGCGCGGCGTTTTCCGCCGATTGCGACGTCTTTGTCGCAGTGGCGGCTGAAAAATACTTCGAACTGTGCGTCTCCGCCATCAAGGCCGTCGACCCCAATCATCTCGTGATCGGCTCCCGGTTCGGCTACCAGCCGTATTTGTCGGTGATCGCCGCGGCTGGCCGGCACCTCGATGTGATCTCGTTCAATTGCTATGGCTTCGACGCCAGTCCGGTGATCGACGCATACACGTCAACGGGCAAACCTTGCCTCATCTCCGAATTTTCCTTCCGCGGCGACGATTCGGGGCTGCCCAATACCCACGGCGCCGGGCCGCGGGTGGCGACCCAGACCGAGCGCGCCCGGTGCTTCGAACATTACGTCTCTGCGGCCCTGCGCAAGCCGACTGTCGTCGGTTATCATTGGTTCGAATTCGCAGATCAGCCCGCCGAAGGCAGGTTTGATGGCGAAAATTCGAACTTCGGCACGGTGTCGATCAAGGACGAAGCCTATCAAGAACTGACGGAGGCGATGACGAGGATCAACACGGAGGCTGAACGGATTCATGCAGAGGCGCGAGAGCCGCGTGATTGACTTCCGGTCCCGTCATTGCGGAGCATTGTCGTTCGGACGAACGGCACGCTCATTTGTCGACAACGACAAAAGGCGGCATTGCTTGACCTTTCAGGTCTTGGCTTCGTCCGCGCTGGACTCCGCTTCGAGAACCGCAGCCATGGTGCGGAATACGCTCGCCGGATTGACGCTGATCGAATCGATCCCAAGGCGCGTCAAGTAGCGCGCAATCTCCGGATAGTTCGCCGGGGCTTCGCCGCAGATGCCGACATGGCGCCCGTTTCGCTTGGCGCCCGTCACCGCCTGCCTGAACATCTCGAGCATCCCGGGGTCGCGCTCGTCGAAATCGAAAGCAACGATATCCGAATCCCGGTCCACTCCCAGCGTAAGCTGGGTCAGATCGTTCGAACCGATGGAGAAGCCATCGAACAATTCGGAGAACGCATCGATCTGAATGACATTGTTCGGGATCTCGCACATCACAAAGATCTCGAGCCCGTTTTCGCCGCGCTTCAGGCCATGCTCCGCCATGGTCGCAATCACACGGCGGCCTTCCTCGACGGTTCGGCAGAACGGCACCATGATGCGCAGATTGGAAAGACCCATGTCCTCGCGTACCCGGCGGAGCGCGGCGCATTCCAGCGCAAACCCCTCGGCGTAGGCGGGATGGCTGTAACGGGCTGCGCCGCGGAACCCAAGCATCGGGTTCTCTTCCTTGGGCTCGAACGCTTCGCCGCCGAGCAGGCTGGCATACTCATTGGTCTTGAAGTCGGACAGCCGGACGATCACCGGCTTCGGATAGAACGCCGCGGCAATCGTGCCGATCCCCTCGGCCAGCCTCTGGATGAAGAAGTCGGAGGGGCGGCTGTAGCCTTGCACCAGACGCGCGATGACGTTTCTGGCCTTGGCTGACGTGACCTTTTCCGGCTTGAGAAGGGCCATCGGATGCACGCCGATATGCTCGCTAATGATGAACTCCATGCGCGCCAGTCCGACGCCCGCCTGCGGTTGCATGGCAGTCCGGAATGCCATTTCGGGAGTGCCGACATTGACCATGATGGCCGTGCGCGGCTGCTTGAGTTTACTGACCGGCGTGCGCGTGACGTCGAAAGCGATCGTTCCCTGATAGACGCTCCCGGTGTCGCCTTCAGCGCAGGAGATCGTGACGGCGGTCCCTGTCTTGAGCTTCTCGGTCGCATGTGTCGCGCCGACCACGGCGGGGATGCCCAGTTCGCGCGCCACGATGGCGGCGTGGCACGTCCGGCCGCCCTTGTCGGTGATGACACCGGCAGCTTTCTTCATGACCGGCTCCCAGTCCGGACTGGTGGCCGGCGCCACCAGGATCTCGCCTGGCTTGAACGCGGCAAGGTCGCGCGTGGTCGCAATGCGGCGGGTGCGCCCCGAGGCGATTTTCT
Organism: Bradyrhizobium sp.; assembly: GCF_016219575.1. Lineage (GTDB taxonomy): Bacteria > Pseudomonadota > Alphaproteobacteria > Rhizobiales > Xanthobacteraceae > Bradyrhizobium. The sequence continues at coordinate 234,985 of NZ_JACRMG010000029.1, forward strand.
CTCCGACCGCGCGACCGGTGACGATCACCGGGCCGTGGCCCTTGAGATTGTAGGTTTCATAGACGTCCGGCGAGCGCTGCGAGGCGACCGTCTCGGGCCGCGCCTGAATAATGTAGAGTTTGCCGTCCGAGCCGTCCTTTGCCCATTCGATATCCATCGGCATGGCGGTGCCGGCATGCCTCGAATAGTGCTCCTCGATCCGCACGGCGATATCGGCGAGGCTCAGTACCTCGGCGTCGGAAATGCAGAAGCGCCGTCGCTCGGCATCCGGCACGGCCCGGGTCGCTGTCGCATGGCTGCCGCCGCGCTTGCCGTAGATCATGCGTATCTGCTTGCCGCCGAGACGGCGTCGGAGGACCTGGCGAAACCCCTGCTTCAGCGTCGGCTTGTGGACGTACAATTCGTCGGGATCGACCTTGCCCTGAACGATGGTTTCGCCGAGCCCGTAGCAACCCGTGATGAAGACCACGTCGCGAAAGCCGGATTCCGTATCGAGCGTGAAGACGACGCCGCTCGCCGCGAGGTCCGCGCGGACCATTTTCATCACGGCAACGGAGAGCGCGACCTTGAAGTGATCGAAGCCGTTGTCGATGCGGTAGGAAATCGCGCGGTCGGTGAAGATGGAGGCAAAGCAGCGTCGGCATGCCTCGAACAGATCCCTTGCGCCGCGCACATTGAGAAAGCTTTCGTGCTGGCCCGCAAAGCTTGCAGTCGGCAGATCCTCCGCCGTTGCGGAACTCCGCACGGCGACCGCGACGCGGGCCCCCGACTCCTGCTCGAACTGCCGGTACGCTTCCACGATCTGTGCGCGCAGCGGCTGCGTATCCATCGCCTCGTAGATGACGTCGCGAGCCTTGGCGGCTGCGGCGGCAAGAAGCCTGATCCTGTTCTTGTCAAGACCGTCGAGGAGTCGATGCAGTTCATCGGCGACCCCGGGCTGCTGCAGCGCATCGCGGTAGGCGTCTGCCGTGATCGCAAACCCGTTGGGAACGGCAATCCCCTGGGCGGACAGCACGGAGTACAACTCGCCCAGCGAGGCGGTCTTGCCGCCGACAAGCCCGACGTCGTTCAATCCGATTTCGAGGAAAGACCTGATGTATCCCATGTAAGCAATAGATCAGCCGGGAGTTCGCCCGGTATTGACGGAGGTCAATGTCGAGGGATGACCATCCTGAAAGACGCACAACACGCCAAGATGGTCCGAGACGAAATCGAAGCCGCCGGTGCCATCGAAGACGAGCGTGCACTCCACGGGCTCGAGTTTGGGAGTAGCGAAGATGAAGTCTATCCTCAGTCCCGGCGCATAACCCGGGCCGACATAGGGATTTGTCGAGGCGAAAGTGGCGCCCGGATCGTTCGGATGACAGGCGGAATAGGCGTCGCGGAATCCTTGCCTGCTGCCGAGGATGGCCTGCACCGCGGGTGAGCCCGGTTCGTCGTTGAGGTCTCCCGTGAGTATGATCGCATCGATATCTGCTTGCGCCGCGAACTGATCGACGGCGTCGAGAGCCTTTCGCATTTGCACCTCGCGTTGGCTCGAAAAGCCCGGAGGGAAGGCGAGGTGAGTCGTCGCGACCGCGATCCTGCTCTGCCCGATTGCGAACTCGGCGAGAAGAATCTGACGGGGGACGTCGCCGGCGAAGTAAGGCAATGCGACGCTTGCCTGTCGCAGGGCGGGAAAGCGGCTCAGGATCGAAAGCCCCTCCATGTTTCTCGGCAAGTTGGCCTCGCCCACCTCGCTCTCGCCGAGACCGGAGAAGACATGGTGGTTGAGGCCGCAAGGCGCGGCAAAGAGCTCCGAACGGACCGGTTGAGTTGGCGGGAGCCGGGAAACTTCCTGCAGGCAAACGATATCCGGCTGCAGGCGCTTCAGGCCGGAGGCCAGGAGCGCGTTGCGACGATCGAGGGACTCGCCGACGTCCCAGATATTCAAGGTGAGGACCTTGATGTGGGTCATCGGCTATTCTTCGGGAGCGGCGATGGCGTGGAGCCGTCGGCGATCAAGGCCTTGAGTCCAAGGAATGTGGCATCGGGCCGGCGGATGATCTTGACGGGAATGTCGCGCAGGTAGTCGTGATACCGGCCGCCGGCGTCAAAGCATGCGCGAAATCCGGATCGCGCGACATATTCGGGAAAGCGGGGGACGATGCCGCCGGCGATATAGACGCCGCCGCGGGCGCAGAACGTCAGCGCCAGGTTTCCGGCGACGGTGCCGAGCATGGCGCAGAACATGTCGAGCGCCGACCGGCTGAAGTTGCAGCTGTCATCCAGCGCGGCCTGGGTGATCGACGCGCCGTCGCGCTTCGGAACGGCTGCGCCGTCGATCGCCGCGAGCGCCTCATAGAGGTTCACCAGTCCTGGCCCGGACACCGCGCGTTCGATCGATACATGGCCGTATCGTCCGCGCAGCATTTCGATGATCTCGTCCTCGCGCCTGGAGGTGACCGGTAGCGTCGAATGGCCGGCTTCGGAGGCGACGACCACAGGCCGGCCATTGCGCGTCAAGAGGCACGATGTGCCAAAGCCGGTGCCCGGACCTATCAGCAGCATCGGTGCGCCGGAAAGGGGCGAGCCTCCGCCGAGCGGGAATAGGTCGGCGGCCTCAAGACGAGGCAGTGACCAGGCGAGCGCCTCGAAGTCGTTGAACAGCCGGACTTCCCCGAAATCAAACGCGCCCTGCAGCATCGGGACATCGACGATCCAGCCGCTATTGGTCATCTCGCAGCGATTGTTCTCAACCGTCCCCGCCAGTGCGAGAACCGCCTGTTTGACGGGTTTGCTTTCGGCGCGCGCGCCGAGAAATCTCCTGATTGCCTCGGTTGCGCCGGAACATCCGGCCACCCTGATCTGCTCGACGGGCCCGATCGTGCCGCGGTTCAGGACCGCGAACCGCGCGTTGGTCCCCCCGATATCGCCGAGCAGAATCGAGCCGGGATCTGTCATATGCACTTGCGGATGTAAGGCCGGTTGATTTCCCACAGCTCGTCGAGCAGCTTTTCCGCAGCTGCCGCCGAATTGACGACGGGGTCGATCAAGAGCGCCTGCAACGCGGTCTCCTTCGAGGCGTGCACCGCAGCATCGACCGCAAGCTGCTGAACATTTGCCTGCATCGACATCAGCTTGGCGATCGGGTCCGGCAGTGGACCCATTGAAACCGGATGCACGCCCGCGGCATCCACCATGACCGGTACTTCGACCGCGAGGTTTTCCGGCAGGTTGGGTATTGCTCCCCGGTTGTAGACGATGCCGGAGTCCAGCATGCGTCGCTGGTTCGACAGCATCGCGGCCATCACGGCGCCGCCGCGTTCTCCAGACGGCTCGATCCACCACGGCGGCATGTCGGCGGATCCCGCAAGGACCTTGCTGACGCTGTCTGCGAATTCGGCGCGCCATCGCTCGTCGGCTGCGAAGTCGTACCCCTTCTCGCCGGCTTCCCAGCCATATGCGAAATATTCGCCGAGATGCTCGTCTCCGCAAGTCAGCCAGTAGCCGAAGGCGCGAAACAGGCGGCGGGTCAGCGGCGAGGTCGGCGAAGCGAACGATGCCTCCGCAGCCTTCAGTCGGGGATAGAGATCTTCGCCTGTCTTGCGATGACGGATCTGCATCAGGCACTGAAAGTGGTTGAGCCCGGCGCCCCAGACATCGACGTCGTCGGTGGGCAGCCCCAGGATCTGGGCCACCTGCCATCGGCTCCCGTTGATGCCGTGGCACTGCCCGAGACAGCGAATCCTGCTGTAACGGCCAAGCGCCATGACGATCCGGCTTTCAGGATTCGAGAAATTGATGAACAACGCCTCCGGGCAGATTTCCTCCATGTCACGGACGAAATCGAAGATCATCGGCAACGTCCGCAGGGTGAAGAAGAGCCCGCCGGGCCCGCCGTTTTCGCCGAGCGTATGCCGGATGCCGTGCTTCTTCGGTATCTCGAAATCGAGCTTCCACAAGCGGTTTCGCTCGACGGCAGTTGCGTTGACGACGAAGGACGCGCCATCGAACGCCGCGCGCCGGTCGGTCGTTGCCTCGACATTCAGCCGGGCCCCCACCTTGTCGCTGAGATAGCGCGCCAGCGCGGCGGCCCTCGTGGCAGTGTCGGCATGCTGCGTTACGAGGGTGAGGGTGCTGCCGCGCAGCTCGGGCGTGGTTACGAGGTCGCGCAGCATGCTCATGCCGAACGAGATGCTGCCGGCGCCCAGGAAGACGATCTTTGTCGTGTTGCCGCTCATGCGGCGGTTCCGGTGACAGCAGTTGCTTCGGTCAAGACGGGTGTGATCGGGTTGGAGGAGGGGAAAACATGCCGCAGACTTTTGCGGGCTGCGGGCGCATCGTGGAAAACCTTAGCATGATTCCCGGGCGGTAAACCCGTCCCGGGCCCTGGCGCGCGCCCGTCGCAATCTTCGGAATTGCAGCACCGCCGCCGGCAACGGTGCGGGGCCGTGCAGCGGCGGGCCGCGCGGACGTCAGCGCACCACGATCTTGACGCCGCCGTCCTGCACGAGGGCGTTTGCCGGCAAGGGCCGTTCGATCTGGTGGGATTGCCGCGCCGCCTTGCGGCGTTCATCGAGCCAGTTCGGGAACCACATGGCGATGGAGGGAAACGCCAGCACCAGCACGACGCAGACACACTGCAGCACCATGAAATCAGCCATGCCGCGGTAGATCGTTCGCAGATTCCACTCGCGCACCACCTGCTTGAGGTAGTAGGCCGACATCGCCACCGGCGGCGACAGGAATGCGGTCTGCAGCACCACGGCCACGATGCAGCCGAACCACACCATGTCGTAGCCGAGCCCCTTGGCGACGGGCGCCAGCATCGGCAGGAAGATCAGCACGATCGCCGGCCATTCGAACGGCCAGCCCAGGAGGAAGATGACGGTCAGGAGCAGTGACATCGTTCCCCACGCGGGCAACGGCGCCGCCAGCAGCATGTTGGTGATCCAGTTGGCGGTGCCGAGCCAGGCGAATACCGCGCCGAACACGTTGGAGGCAACCGCCAGGAACAACACCATGCTGGTGGTCGCGAGCGTGCTGTAGCAGGCGTCGAGCAGGCCTTTCCACGTGAACCTGCCATAGGCGATCACGAGCAGGATGGCGCCGAGCGCGCCGAGAGCGGCGGCTTCGGCGGCGGTGGTCAGGCCGACCAGGATCACCCCCAGCGTCATGATGGTGAGAACAGTGACCGGGACCAGGCCGACCAGGCACTCCCACAGCACGACCTTCATCGATTCCGGCCGGTCCTCCTTCGGCACGGGCGGGCCGAGCTTCGGATTCCAGTAGCAGCGCACCAGCGTGTAGAGGATGTACATGCCCGACAGCAGGAAGCCGGGGCCGAACGCGGCGGCGTAGAGGTCGATGATGCCGATGTCGAGCACCGGCGCCATCACCACCAGCATCACCGAGGGCGGGATCAGGATGCCGAGCGTGCCGCCGGCCGCAATCGAGCCTGCCGACATGCGCACGTCGTAGCCGGCCTTGATCATGATCGGCCCGGCCATGATGCCGAGCAGCGCGACGGTGGCGCCGACCGTGCCGGCGGCGATGCCGAACAGGGTCGCGGTCACGATGACCACCACATAGAGCGCGCCGTTGACCGGCGCGAACAGGTCGCGGAACGCCTTGAACAATCGTTCCATCAGGCCTGCCTGGTCGCATATGTATCCCATCAGGATGAACATCGGCACGGCGACGAACTCGTCCTGCTTCATCAGGCCGATGGTTTGCAGATAGGCGAGGTTGAAGACGCGCACGCCGAGGCCGAAATAGCCGAAGATCAGCGCAAGGAAGAGCAGGGTGAAGCTGATCGGCAGGCCGATGAAGATCGCCAGCAGCATCACCAGCAGCATGATCGCGCCGAGGAGTTCGAGACCGGTCATACCTCGAGTTTCTCCCGATGCTGGAATTCGCGTCCGAAGCGGATCTGGTACCAGCACTTCAGCGCTTCGGAGACGCCCTGGATCATGAACAGAAGCGCCGACAGCGGGATCGAGGCGCGGAACGGCCACATGATCGCGCGCCAGATGCTTTCCTGCGAGCGCTCGCCGAGCGTGAAGGAACTCCAGGCGTCGTCGACGCTGATGAACATCATGGTCATCATGGTCGGGAAGAACAGGACCAGATAGGAGACGAGATCGATGATGCCCTTGGTGCGCTCGCTGTAATTGTCCCAGAAGATGTCGGTCCGCACATGCGCGCCCTTGAACAGCGCGTAGCCGCAGCCGAGCATGAACGCCGCGCCGTTCACCATGTAGCTGGCTTCGTAGACCCATATCGTGGGCGAATGGAAGAAGTAGCGCGCGACCACCTCGTAGGTGATCGACACAACGAGGAACAGCATTGTCAGGGAGATCAGCTTTCCGGTGATGTCCGAAAACTGGTCGATCCAGCGAATGACGGCGTAGAACGCGCCAGGAAAATCGCCCCTTGCACCGTCGGCGCCCGCGTTTGCGGTGTCTGCCGGCATCGATGCCCCCCTTCCGCATTGCCACCGAGGCACGATCCGGAAAAGCCTGTCGCGGTTTTCCGGAGAGATCGTGCCCGAATAAGAACTGGGGTGCTGCGTCCCTGCACCCCGGCAGGTAGTCGATGTGCGCGGCGGGCGCCGGAACATCCGGCGGCCCGCCGCGGCATTGCGCCTCGGCCGCGCCGGCCCGCTACTTGGCGGCCCCGGTCGTGCGGTAGGTCTTGTCCTTCCAGTAGTAGTTGCCGGCGAATTCGTACGGCGGGAACCACGACAGGCGGAAGGGCACCACGGTCTCGGCGTACTTCTTCTGGCTGTCGACCACCTTCTGATAGAAGGGGTTCTTCTGGGCATACTCGGCCGAGATCTTCTCCCACTCGTCGAGGAAGTTCTTCAGGATCTCATCCGGCGTGCGATGGATCTGAACGCCTTCCTTCAGGAGTTCCTGGCAGGCGTCGGCGGTCTCGCGGTTGAATGCGAAGTTGCGCATGTTCGTCGCGTAGACCGATGCGACCTTGACGATCTCCTGCAGGTCCGGCGTCAGCTTCTTCCAGACGTCCGCATTGAACATCAGCTGCCCGCCGGTGACCGGTTCGTGCATGCCCGGCGTGTAGTAGTGCTTGGCGACCTTGTGCAGGCCGAGTTTCTTGTCCTCGAGGCAGTTGATCCATTCGGCGCCCTCGATCACGCCGCGCTCCATCGCCGGCACGATTTCCTGTCCCGGGATGGTCACGACCGCGACGCCGAGCCTGCCATAGGTTTCGGCACCGATGCCGTAGATACGGTACTTCAACCCCTTGAGGTCGGCGAGACTGTTGATCGGCTTCTTGAACCAGCCGAGCCCTTGCGGGTAGTCGGTCGGGATCGGGAACCCGACGATGTTGGCCTTCAGAACGTCCTTGTAGAATTCGTCGAGCAGCTTCATGCCGCCGCCGTCATAGTACCAGGCGAAATAGTCGTTTCCGTCCATCCCGTACAGCGGCCCGTGCGACATCGGAATGGTCGCCGTGTTGCGGCCCTGGATGTATCCGAACGGCGCCATGCCGACGTCGAGCACGCCCTTGGACGTCGCATCGAACACTTCGAACGGCGGCACGATCGCGCCACCCGGCAAGGTCTCTACCTTGAGCCTGCCGGCCGACATCTTCTCGACCGTCTCCGCCCAGAGCTTGAAGATCTGGTGGAAGTTGGCGGAAGCCGGATGCGAGGACTGTCCCTTGAGAAGCAACGGCGTCGGCGCGGCCTGGGAAAACACGGGGGCCGGCGAGGCCAAGAAAATACCTGCAATCGCCAAGGCGAGCAGGATCGACATGCGCTTGCGCATTTCCTAATCTCCTCCCTTAGGCGCCATTGGTTTTTCTGTCGGCGCAGTTTTTTGTGCCGGGCATGGTAGGTGAGAAGCGAGGTCGAATCAATCGCGCCGCTGCCCCAGGAACGATTTGATTGCAATCATAATGTGCCCGAGAGAGCGGCAGACAGGCGGCGTGCGGCGAGGGACGGCCGTCGCCGATGTCCCCGACACGATCGCCCGGCGTCGCGCGTCGAACTCCGGCGCCGTCATTGCCAGTGCGCCGGCCGCCTTGTATCACGCCGCCAGTTGCCCGGCTTCGCGCTTGCGAGATGATGGGCAGGGCGTCCCGACCGGAGAAGGCGATGACGGTGATCTCGACCATCGAACAGCTGGAGGCGATCTACGGCTTCCCGAACGAGGCATCCACGGTGAAGGTCGCCGACCGCGTCACGCCGCCTTACCGCGTGCTGATCGAGAAATCGCCGTTCGCAGCGCTCGCCACCAGCGGGCCGGAGGGGCTCGATTGCTCGCCGCGCGGCGACCTCGCCGGCTTCGTCCGCATCCACGACGACAGGACGCTGATGATGCCGGACCGCCGCGGCAACAACCGGGTCGATTCCCTGCGCAACATCGTGCGCGACCCGCGCGTGGCGCTGCTGTTTCTCATCCCGGGTTCCGGCACCACGCTGCGCGTGAACGGGCGCGCGCATCTCTCTGTCGATCCTGACCTGCTGGCCTCCTTCGCGATGGAAGGCAAGGCGCCGCGCACCGTGATCGTGATGACGATCGAGGAACTGTATTTCCAGTGCGCCCGCGCCATCGTGCGCTCCGATCTCTGGAATCCCGACCGGCGTGTCGCTCCCGGAACGCTGCCGACGCCCGGCGAGATCCTCGCCGGCATGAGCGACGACAGGGTAGGCGGCGAAAAGTACGACAAGGAATGGCCCGAGCGGGCGCGCCAGACGCTGTGGTGACCTCGTACGAGTGCAGCCGTTCGCCCCGGAGTCTAGTCGAGCGTTCCCGAAATAGACTCGGAAGTCTCTCGGATATGACGCTCCAGCAACGCCACGGCCTTGGTGGCGTCGCGCGCCACCGTCGCCTCCATGATCGCGCGGTGCTCGGTGCCCTTGCGTGTGGGGCTCTTCTCCCGGTTCATCTTTGACAGGAAGCGGTAGCGCTCCAGTTGATAGAACATCAGCGAGCGCAGCCGCAGCAACCAGCGATCGGCGCAGGCGGCAACCAGCGCTTCATGGAACTGGCGGTGACGGTCGACCCAGTCGCCGTGGCGCCGCATGCGCTCGGCCCAGGAAAGGTCCTCGATGATGCCCAGGCTATGGAAGGACGCGACGATCCGCGTTTCCCATTCGTCGTCGCCTGCAGCGATGGATTGCGCCAGCGCGCGCTTCTCGAAGGCGATGTAATGCTCGGTGACCTCGGCAAGGTCGCGCCGCGACACCGGCGCTACGCGAAATCCCTTGCCTGATTCCAGCGTCACGAATCCTTCCGACACCAGCTGCGAAAGCGCCTCGCGCAGTGTGCCGATACCCAAGCCGTACCGTTCGGTCAGGTCGGAGAATTTGAGCTTGGTTTCCGGAGCAAAGGTATGCTTGACGATATCGGCCCGCAGCCGCGCCAGCAGATCCTGTCCGCTCGACAACGACGCATCGTCGTCGCGGGACTCCGCATTCCTGGGCGATTTCTTCAGATGAATGTTCAGGGATCCGCTCCCACGGATGTCGGAATGCGCCTGGCGCGTATGTAGCGTTTCCGATTCTTGCATTCAATTGAACCGGAAATTTTCGAGGATGCTCCTGTCACGGATCAATGCCGTCAATTCGAATATTATAGAAGTTTCGAAACTTATTGCAACTATTGAAAATTGGTGATATCAGCCTGCCCAACAAGCAAGAGAACGCTGGGAGGGCTACTTGACCTATCTCGTGAATTCGCTCGGGCATGTTCAGGTCGACGTCACCGATGTTGACGCGGTGACGCGCGAGGCGACCGGCATCCTCGGCCTGCATGTAACGCGCAGCGATGCGCGCCAGACCTGGCTCGCCTCCAACGGGCGCAGCGCAGAGCTGGTGCTGCATCGTGCAGCGACCAATGCCGTGCGCTCCGTCGGCTTCGAGGCGGTCTCGGTCAGGGCGGTGGAGGAAGCGGCCGGCCGGGTGGCGCAGGCCGGATGCCGGGTGCTGTCGGAGAAGCCGTCGCTCGATTGCTGCGCCGCGGGCGTGGTGTTTGCAACACCGCAAGGCCACACTTTCGAGGTGCATAGCCCGATCCCGGACCGCATCGATGACCGCCGCCATTTCGGTGCCGGGATCAATCCGCTCCGCATGGACCACGTCAACATCACCTCGCCCGAACCCGCGCAGACGCAAGCCCAGGTCGAGCAGATCATGGGGTTGAGGTTGTCGGAGAAACTGGTCGACGACGGCCTGATCTGGATGCGCGGCGCCAACCGGCAGCATCACATCATGGGCATCGTCCGCGGCGCCGCAGGCCTGCATCATTACTCCTTCGAGCTCGAGGACTTCGGCGATTATCGTCGGCTCGGCGATCTGCTCGACCAGTACGATAAGCAGCTGGCCTGGGGGCCGGGGCGGCACCGGCCGGGTGACAATCTCTACGCCTATTACGTCGATGCAGCCGGCGTCATGGTCGAGTGCTCGAGCGGCATGGCGCTGATCGCCGATGATGACAATTACCAGCCGAACATCATCACCAAGATCAAGCGGCCGGAGAACGTGCGCGTCATGAACGTCTGGGGCACGCCGGCGCCGCCGCCATGGCTGGCGCATCATTTCCCTTACGCGCCGGTCAAGGGTTGACCGCGCAGGGAAACGCGGGGCCCGGAACCACGGTGCGCGTGGCGCAGGTGCCGGACCGATGCGTCCGGGGCAGCGAAATCGACGGAGCTTGACGATGCAGGAAAAACTGTCGTTCACCTCGGACGGGCTGAAACTGTCCGGTGTGTTGCATGTGCCCGAGGGGCGGCGGCCCGGCGAGCGGCTGCCATGCTTCATCGTGCTGCACGGCTTTGTCGGCACCAAGGACGAATCGCATGCCGAACTGCAGGCGCGCATGCTTGAGGAATTCGGCTACTGCGCGTTCCGCATCGATTTTCGCGGCTGCGGCGAGAGCGAGGGCGCGCGCGGGCAGGTGCGCTGCTTCGACCAGGTCGCCGACACCAAGAATGCGCTTAGCTTCATCGCCGCGCGCGAGGAGGTCGATCCGGCGCGGATCGGCGTGATCGGCCACAGCTTTGGCGCGGCGGTTGCGGTCTACACGGCCGGGATCGACGAGCGCGTCGCCTGCGTGATCTCGTCCTGCGGCTGGGGTGACGGCGAGCGCAAATTCCGCGGCCAGCACCCGACGCCGGAAGCCTGGGTGAAATTCACCGGCATCCTGGAGCAGGGCCGCAAGCACAAGGCGGAGACCGGCGAGAGCATGTGGGTGTCGCGCTTCGACGTCGTTCCGATTCCGGAAAGTTTGCGCAAGAACCTGTCGCCGAAAGCGCTGATGGAAGTGCCGGTCGAGACCGCGATCAGCATGTACAATTTCCGCGCCGAGGACGTCGTTGCCAATATCGCGCCGCGCCCGCTGCTGCTGTTCCACACCGCCAACGACGTCGTCACGCCGACCGAGCAATCGATCCGGCTCTATGAGAAGGCCAGCCAGCCGGCGGAACTGATGCTCGTCAACGGCACCTCGCATTTCCCGCTGTCGGAAAAGGATGCGCCGCGCACGCGCGTGCTGATCCGCTCCTGGCTCGACCGGTTCTTTCCGACGCCGCTTCGGGGGCGTGGATGACGGGCGAGGCGGCCGATAGCGTCCTGTTCGGTTGCGAAGAGCTGCAGCGCTATGCCGCGGCGCTGCTGGCAGGCGGCGGCTTTGGCCGCAAGCAGGCGGAGCAGACGGCAGAGATTCTGGTCTGGGCCAATGCGCGCGGGGTGGATTCGCACGGCGTGCTGCGCATTCCCCGCTATGTCGAGATGGTGGAGGCCGGAGCAATCGACCCGCGCGCCGACCCAACCATCGTGGCGCGCAGCGGTGCGATCTCGGTGCTGGAAGCCGCGCGCGCACCGGGTGCCACCGCCATGGTCGCCGCGATGCAGGAAGCCGTCGAGCAGGCGGCGAAGTTCGGCGTGGGCTGGTGCTCCGCGCGCAACATCACCCATGCCGGCGCCATCGGCTATTATGCGCTGCAGGCCGCGGCGAAAGGTTTCGTCGGCATTGTCATGACGGCCTCCGGTCCGCTGATGGCCTATCAGGGCTCGCGCGGCTCCGCCGTTTCGACCAATCCGCTTGCCATTGCGGTGCCATCGTCGGGCCGCGAGCCTATCGTGCTCGACATGTCTACCTCCAATGTGGCGCTCGGCAAGGTCATGGCGGCCAAGGATGCCGGAAAATCCATTCCACCCGATTGGGGCGTCGACGAGCAGGGGCAGCCCACGACCGACCCGAAGAAGGTCGCGACGCTGACGCCGCTCGGTGGTCCCAAAGGATCCGGCCTGTCATTGATGATCGAGATTCTCGTCAGCGTCCTTGCTGGCAACCCCGTGATTGCGCCCGCGCTTTCCGGCAAGAGCGCCGGCCGGATGAATGGTCTTGCGATCGCCGTGCAGGTCGAGGCGTTCGGTTCATCCAATCGCTTCGCGCAGGACGTCGCGCATCTCGCGCAAGCGTTGAAGGCCGTACCGCTCGCGGCAGGCACGTCATCGATCCTGATGCCGGGCGAGCGCGGCTTTGCCGAGGCGGCTTCGCGCCGGGTGAGCGGCATCCTGCTTGCATCCGGCACAGTCACGCGGCTGGCGAAATTGGCCGACAGGTTCGGCGTAGGCCCGCCGTCACCAGCAAAATAGAGGTCGAAACGACCACTCAGAAAAAAGCAATGCCTAGGGAGAAATGACGATGAGATTAGCCGCAGGTCTGCTGTTTCTTTCCGTGCTGACGCTAGCCCCAAGCACGGCCGCCGCCCAGGACGCCTATCCCTCGCGGCCGGTCTCGCTGGTGCACGGCTTTGCCGCCGGCGGCAATGCCGACGTGATCTCCCGGATCATGGCCGACCAGCTTTCGAAGGATATCGGCCAGCCCGTCGTGGTCGACGCAAGACCCGGCGCCGGCGGCAATATTGCATCCGCCTTCGTCGCAAAGGCGCCGGCCGATGGCTACACGATTCAGCTATTGGTCGGCGGACATACGGTCTCCGCCGCGCTGTACAAGAAGCTGCAGTTCGACCCCGTCAAGGACTACACTTTCATTTCGACGGTCGCCAGATTTCCGTTCTTCATCGCGGTGAAGGCCGGCGCCTACCCGTCGCTGCAGGCGCTGATCGCGAAAGCGAAGGAGAAGCCAGGTGGCCTCAACTTCGGCAGCGCCGGCGTCGGCACCACGCAGCATCTGACGGGCGAATTGCTGGCGCAGCGTACCGGCACGCGCTTTACCCACATTCCCTATCAGGGCGGCAGCGCGACTGTCACCGCATTGCTCCGCGGCGACGTCGACTTCATCGTTGACACCGGTACGGTGATCAAGAGCCAGGCGGCCGCGGGCGTGATCGATATCCTCGCGGTGTCCTCGAAAGAACGCTGGAGTCTCACACCTGATGTCCCGACGGTTGCCGAGACGGTCGCCAGGGATTTCGACATCATCTCCTGGACCGGCATCGGCGTGCCATCAGGCACCCCGGCGGCCGTCGTCGACAAGCTCGCCACGGAAGTGAAGCGCGCGCTCGCCAATGCAACGGTCCAAGAACGGCTGCGCACGCTCGACAGCGAGCCCGCGCCGTCAAGCGGCGCCGAGATGGGCGAATTGATCACCCGGCAGATCGAAACCTGGACACGCGTGGTCGAGCAGGCCGGGCTCGAGAAGCGGTGAGGGGCGCGCGGGAAATCTAATTTCCTGAGCAATTTCAGGCTGATTTGGGTTGTCCAGATCGGAGACGAAAAATATTTCGCTTTACCGGAATTCTGATTTGCGGCATAACCCGCCCCAGCCCGCGCCACCATGAGGGGACGCTTCGCGGTCGTCACGGAACGTTGGCGCGGGTTGCGATGGACGCTGCGGCGTCAGGCGGGTTCATTCCCGCCAGACGAAACGCCAGCAGCGTACGGCGAAATCGTGTGGTCCTGGCGCCGCGACCCTGGCGCTACGCCGGTGGGGATTTCTCCGCCGGCAACGGGGGCAAAACAGGCCGTTCCCCGGGGAGAGTACGTATAAGCCGTAAAGCCATTGCGCGGGGAAGGCCGGGATGTCTCGGCTGTACCTGTCAAACCCGTGTGCATTCCTTCGCTACACTTCGCACACGGTAATGCGGGTGCCGCCGGCGCCCGGCCTTCCCTGCGCCCTCTTCACAGGAGCTAGGGGATTCCCGGATTTTAGCATTGAGCGGCAAGTGCATAGCCCTCGAGAGTTGCGGCGAGACGGGTCCAGCCGTCGCGCATGGTTTTTGGCCCGGGTGGCTTGTAGTAGCAATTCCAGC
>NZ_JACRMG010000023.1 GCF_016219575.1 Bradyrhizobium sp.
AGTGCAGCATTGGCCCCCGCCCCCTTCGGCAATAGCACTTCCATAAAGCTCGGTTGTCCGGTCTGCTTCACTGCCATCGCGATCTCCCAAGGCCACGTCTCAGAGAATCACAATCGCCGAATTACGCAACAGGCCCCTTGCGGGAGAGGGTGCGATCGCGAAGCGAGCGCGGGTGAGGGGTCTGTCTCCGCGGATAGAGACCCCTCATCCGTCGCGCTTCGCGCGCCACCTTCTCCCACAAGGGGAGAAGGGAAGGAAGCCTACGCCTTTGCCTTCTGCGGCCAGTACCGGTCGCGCAGATGGCGCTTCACCAGCTTGCCGGTGGGCGTGCGCGGCAGTTCGGCCTCGAAGTCGATGCTCTTCGGGCATTTGATCGGCGACAGATGCTTGCGGCAGAACAGGAGCAGCTCGTTCTCGAGCTCCTTGCCCGCCTTCGCCATGTCGTGCGGCTGCACCACGGCCTTGACCTCCTCGCCCATCTCCTCGTTCGGCACGCCGAACACCGCGACGTCGGAAACCGCGGGATGCGTGATCAGCACGTCCTCGGTCTCCTGCGGGTAGATGTTCACGCCGCCGGAGATGATCATGTAGCTCTTGCGGTCGGTGAGATAGAGGAAGCCTTCCGCATCGAGATAGCCGACGTCGCCGAGCGTCGACCAGCCCTTGGCGTTGTAGGCGCGCTTGGTCTTGTCGGGATCGTTGTGATAGCTGAACACCGGCGCGTCGGCGAAATAGACGGTGCCGATCTCGCCGACCGGTCGCTCCTCGTCGTTCTCGTCGAGAATCTTCACCTTGCCGACCACGGCGCGGCCGACGGTGCCCCGGTGGCTCAGCCATTGCTGCGAGGTCGAGACGGTGACGCCGTTACCCTCGGAGCCGGCGTAATACTCGATCAGGATCGGTCCCCACCATTCGATCATCTTCGCCTTGACGTCGACCGGGCAGGGCGCGGCGGCGTGGATGGCGCCTTTCAGCGTCGAAACGTCGTAGCGCTTGCGGACGTCCTCCGGCAGCTTCAGCATGCGCACGAGCATGGTCGGCACCAGCTGCGACTGCGTCACCTTGTACTTTTCGACCAGCTTCAAAAATTCCTCGGCATCGAAATGCTCCATGATGACCGAGGTGCCGCCGAGGATGGTCGCCATCATGTTGAAGCGCAGCGGAGCCGCGTGATAGAGCGGCGCCGGCGACAGGTAGATGCTGTCCGCGCTCATGCCGCACATGTCGGCGCAGAGGACTTTCAGGAATGCGTTGGGCTCGTCGATCGGCCTGCCCTCGAAGTCTTTCTTGATGCCCTTGGGCCGGCCGGTGGTGCCGGAGGAATAGAGCATGTCGTAGCCGGCGACTTCGTCCGCGATCGGCGTGGTCGGCTGCGCGGCGGCTTCCTTGTCCCAGGAGCGGAAGCCGGGTTCGGGCTCGTCCATCATGTAGAGCAGCGGGCCGCCCTTCTGGTCGACCAGCGCCTTCACCTGCTCATGGCATTTCGGCGTGGTGATGAAGACCTTGGCGCCGCAGTCTTTCACGATGTAGTCGATCTCGTCCTGCGTCAGGTAGCGGCTGATCGCGGTGTAGTAGAGACCCGAGCGCTGCGCGGCCCAGCAGATTTCCATGAAGGCGAGGCGGTTCTCCATCAGCAGCGCGATATGGTCGCCGGCCTTCAGGCCGAGCGAACGGAACAGGTGCGCGCCCTGGTTGGAAAGCTCGTCGAGCTCGCGATAGGTGATGGCCTTGCCCGTGCCCGCCATCTGGTAGGCGATCTTGTTCGGATGGGTGCGGGCGTGGACGGTCGGGTGGGTCATGATGCTCGCCAAGAACAAGGTGGTCGTCCCGGCGAACGCCGGGACCCATAACCACCGATCTACATTGTTGAAATGAGCTGGAGCGCCAGCTCGCCATAACCGCACGCATTTGGGGTTATGGGTCCCGGCTTTCGCCGGGACGACACCGTTAGTGTGGAGGCGCTCTGCCTCTCACACCTACTTCGTTTACAGCCGCTCGACGATCGTGACGTTGGCCATGCCGCCGCCTTCGCACATGGTCTGCAGCCCGTAGCGCTTGCCGCGCTGTTGCAGGGCGTTGACCAGCGTGGTCATCAGCTTGGTGCCGGAGCCGCCGAGGGGATGGCCGAGCGCGATCGCGCCGCCATTGACGTTGAGGCGGGCCGGATCGGCGCCGGTGGCCTTCAGCCAGGCGGTCGGCACCGAGGCGAAGGCCTCGTTGACCTCGAACAGGTCGATGTCGCCGATCTTCATGCCGGCCTTCTCCAGCGCGCGCTTGGTGGCGGGCAGCGGGGCTTCCAGCATGATGACGGGGTCGCCGCCCATCATGGTCATGTGGTGGATGCGCGCCATCGGCTTCACGCCGAGCTGCTTCAGGCCCTTCTCGTTGACGACCATCACGCCGGAGGCGCCGTCGCAGATCTGGCTGGCGCTTGCCGCGCTCAGCTTGCCGCCTTCCGCGATCAGCTTGACGCCCTTGATGCCCTCGATGGTGGCGTCGAAGCGGATGCCTTCGTCGATGTGGTGGGTGTCGGTCGAACCGTCCGCGCGGGTGATCTTGACCGGCACGATCTCGTTCTTGAAGGCGCCGGCTTGCGTGGCCGCAATCGCGCGCTGGTGGCTCTGATAGGAATATTCGTCGAGCTGATCCTTGGAGAGCCCGTATTTCTCCGCCATCATTTCCGCGCCGGTGAACTGGCTGAACACGATGTTCGGATAGCGCTTCTCGATGCCCGGGCTCTTGTAGTGGCCGAAGCCGTTCTTGGCGGGCAGCGAGGAGGCGAGGCCCATCGGTACGCGGGTCATCGATTCCACGCCGGCGGCGATCACGATGTCCATGCTGCCGCTCATCACGGCCTGCGCCGCGAAATGCAGCGCCTGCTGCGAGGAGCCGCACTGGCGGTCGATCGAGGTGCCCGGCACGCTTTCCGGCAGCTTCGAGGCCATGATGGCGTTGCGCGCGATGTTGTTGGACTGCTCGCCAGCCTGCATCACGCAACCCATGATGACGTCTTCGACCAGCGCGGGGTCGGCGCCGGTGCGCTCGACGAGAGAATCCAGCACGGTGGCGGCGAGGTCCGCCGGATGCCAGCCGGCGAGGCGGCCTCCCTTGCGGCCACCCGCGGTGCGGGCGGTGGCGACGATAAAGGCCTCGGCCATGACTGCTCTCCCTGATTGTTCTGGATTGGGTATTTGCAAAGATGGGCCGGATTTAAGGGACCGGACCGGTCTTAGTCAATCGATCAATTAACTCTTGAGTGCGACCCCCTCATGCGCTTATGTGCGGCCGCGATTTTCCGCGGAACAGGCAAGGACCGCAGTTGAATACCAGCGTACCGACGAAGGCTCTGACCGCCAAAAATCCCACCGCGGAAAAACTGCTGGTCGCCGCGAGCGAACTGATGATCGAGCGCGCCTCGATCGACGTGTCCTTGTCCGACATCGCGCAAAAATCCGGCGTCAACGCCGCGCTGGTGAAATACCATTTCGGCAACAAGGACGGGCTGTTGCTGGCGCTGCTGGCGCGCGACGCCGCCACCGAAATGTCGCAGCTCGAATATCTCCTGGCGCAGAAGATCACGCCGACCGCAAAGCTGCGGCTGCATATCGGCGGCATCATCCGCGCCTATCACCAGTTCCCCTACATGAACCGGCTGATCCACTATCTGCTGCACGAGAGCACGGCGGAGGCAGCCGACGAAGTGTCGAAATTCTTCGTGGCACCCTTGCTGGATTTCCATCGTCGGCTGCTCGCCGAAGGCATCAAGGCCGGCGAGTTCCGCAAGATCGATCCGGTGCTGTTCTACACCAGCCTGATCGGCGCCTGCGATCACCTGTTCTTCGGCCGTCACGCGATGTCGCGCGCGGTCGGCGTCGGCCCGGTCACCGAGGACGTCTGCCGCGAATACATCAAGCATATGGAAGCGCTGATCTTCGGCGGCATGCTCGCGCCGAGCAAGGAGAACGCGCCCGCCTAGGAAGTTTGCAAGTCAAGTCCAGAGAAGAAACGCCCAAGGAAAGGTTTGTTACGATGCAGTTGAAAGACGTTGCCGTTCTCATCACCGGCGGTGGCTCCGGTCTCGGTGCCGCGACCGCCCGCGCCATGGCGGCCAAGGGCGCCAAGGTCGGCGTGATCGACCAGAACAAGGAAAACGCCGAGAAGGTCGCGGCCGAAGTGAAGGGCATCGCCCTCCACGCCGACGTCACCGACGAAGAGGCGATCAAGGCGGCGATTGCCAAGGCGGAAGCAGCCCACGGCGTCGCGCGCGTGCTGATGAACTGCGCCGGCATCGGCGGCTCGCAGCGCGTGGTCGGCAAGGACGGCGTCTATCCGCTGGCCAAGTTCGTCCGCATCATCAACGTCAACCTGATCGGCACCTTCAACGTGCTGCGTCTGTTCGCCGAGCGTCTCGCCACCGCGCCGCCGATCGGCGAAGAGCGCGGCGTCGCCATCAACACCGCCTCGGTCGCGGCCTATGAAGGCCAGATCGGCCAGATCGCCTATTCGGCATCGAAGGGCGGCGTGGTCGGCCTGACGTTGCCGGCTGCGCGCGATCTCGCTTCCCTGAAGATCCGCGTCAACACTATCGCGCCGGGCCTGTTCCTGACGCCGCTGCTGATGGGTCTCAACGAGGAAGCCCGCAAGAGCCTCGGCGCCCAGGTGCCGCATCCGGCGCGCCTCGGCGATGCCAGCGAATACGGCAATCTCGCGGTGCACATCGTCGAGAACCCGATGCTGAACGGCGAAACCATCCGCCTCGACGGCGCAATCCGCATGGCGCCGCGGTAACGCGTTGCGCTTCTTCCCTTCTCCCCTTGTGGGAGAAGGTGGCGCGCATCGATAGATGCGCGACGGATGAGGGGTTCTCTCCGCGGAAACAGACCCCTCACCCGATCGAATGCATGGCTGATGCTGGCTATGCCCTCTCGCACAAGGGGAGAGGGCGCAGCAACTGGCGCCGCAGGAATGCAGGGAGTAGTCAGTGACTCAACCGCTGCTGATCGAACACCATGACGGCGTCGACCGGGTGACGCTTAATCGCCCGGACAGCCTCAACGCGCTCGATCCGGCATTGATCGATGCGCTCAACGCCTATTTCCAGGGCCTGCAGCGCAACCGCGAGACCCGCGTCGTGGTGCTGAAGGGCGCCGGCGCCTCGTTCTGCGCCGGGCTCGATCTGAAACAGGCGATGAAGCGCCGCGCCGGGCAGCAGGAGCCGCCGGGCGTGACCGAGAGCCTCGACTCGCAGCGGCGCATCGCCGACATCGTCATGCTGATGCGGCGCTGCCCGCAGCCGATCATCGCACTCATTCAGGGCGCGGCGGCCGGCGGCGGCTTTGCGCTGGCGCTCGCGGCCGACATCCGCATTGCCGCGAAGAACGCGCGGATGAACTGCGCCTTCATCAAGCTGGGGCTGGGCGGCTGCGATATCGGCACCAGCTATTTCCTGCCGCGCCTCGTCGGCGTCTCCGTCGCCTCCGAACTGATCCTCACCGGCCGCTTCATCGGTGCCGAGCGCGCGCTGGCGGTCGGGCTCGTTTCCGAACTGGTCGAGGATGCCGCCGCGCTCGATGCGGCGGCGGAACCCTATGTCGATGCCATGCTGACGGCCTCGCCCGTGGGCCTCAGGCTGTCGAAGGAATGCCTCAACATGGCGGTGGATGCCGGCTCGATCGAGGCGGTCATCGCGATGGAAGACCGCAACCAGGTACTGTGCAGCCGGTCCGAAGATTTTGGCGAAGGCATCAGGGCCTTCCTCGAAAAGCGAAAGCCTGTCTATATCAGGCGCTGACAACGAGAACCGACAAGAAAAGAATTCCGGGAGACGCAATAATGAGTGGCAGTGCAGCGGCGGTGCTGACCAGGCCGGCCTTTCGCAAGATCGAATGGCTGCCGCGCGACATCGCGGTCGAGCGCCGCCCGGATGGCGTCATCGTCCTGAAATCGCGCATTCCGCTGCAGGCTTACGAAAAGCATATACCGGCGTCGCTGGCGAAATGGGCCAGGGAAGCGCCCGAGCGCATCTGGCTCGCGCAGCGCGGCGGTCCGGACCGGCAATGGCGCAAGGTTTCCTATGGCGAGGCCAAGCGCATCGTCGACGGGCTGACCCAGGGACTGCTCGATCTCGGCGTCGAAGACAGCCGCCCCGTCGCGATCCTCTCGGGCAATTCCATCGAGCACGCGCTGATGACGCAGGCCGCGATGCAGGCGCGCCTTCCGGCAGCGCCGGTATCGCCGGCCTATTCACTGATGAGCCAGGATCACCTCAAGCTCAAATATCTCTTTGACCTGATCAAGCCTGCGGTGGTGATGGTGCAGGACGGTCCGACCTTCGAGAAGGCGCTCAAGGCGCTCGATCTCACCGGCGTCACCGTCGTGCATGTGCTGCGTCCCTGCGAGGGCATCAAGAGCGTGTCCTTTGCCGATCTCGCGGCGACGCCGGTCACGAAGGCTGTCGAGGAGTCGATCGCGAAGATCACGCCGGACACCGTCGGCAAGCTCTTGTTCACATCCGGCTCGACCGGCATGCCCAAGGCCGTCATCAACACCCAGGAGATGATGTGCGCCAATGCGGCGATGATGATGCAGGTGCGGCCGCGCGACCCGGACGGACCGATCGCGACCATGCTGGACTGGATGCCGTGGAATCACACCATGGGCGGCAACGCCGCGTTCCATCCGATCCTGGTCGACGGCGGCACGCTTTACATCGACGACGGCCGGCCGATGCCGGGCCAGTTCGAGGAGACGATCAGGAATCTGCGCGAGGTGTCGCCGACCTATTACGCCAACGTGCCCGCCGGCTACGCCGCGCTCGCCGCGGCGATGGAGAAGGACGACGCGCTCTGCCGCAGCTTCTTCAAGAATCTCTCCATCATGGCCTATGGCGGCGCGCGGCTGCCCGACGATCTCTACGACCGCATGCAGGCGCTGGCGGTCAAGACCACCGGCGAGCGCATCGTGTTCTACACCGGCTGGGGCTCGACCGAGACCGCGCCGACCTCGACCGGCACCTATTGGGACACCGAGCGCGTCGGCCTGATCGGTCTGCCGTTCCCCGGCGTCGAGCTGAAGCTGGTGCCGTGCGGCTCGAAATACGAGCTGCGGCTGCGCGGCATCAACGTCACGCCTGGCTATTTCGGCCAGCCGGACCTGACGAAAAAGATGTTCGACGAGGAAGGCTATTACTGCATCGGCGATGCCGGCATCTTCGTCGACGACAAGGACCCGCTGCAGGGCATCATCTTCGCCGGCCGCGTGGTGGAGGACTTCAAGCTGACGACCGGCACCTTCGTGCATGTCGGCTCGCTGCGCACCGATGCGATCGCCGCCGCCACGCCCGTGGTTCATGACGCGCTGGTGGCGGGGCAGGACCGGGAATTCATCGGGCTGCTCGCCTGGCCCAACCTGCATGCCTGCCGCCAGATCGTCGGCAATCCCGATGCGACTTTCGAGGACGTCGTCAGGCATCCCGAAGTCATCGGCTGCCTGAAGCGCGGGCTGGAGGCGCACAATGCGTCCGCCACCGGCAGCAGCATGCGCATCGCGCGCGCCATGCTGATGGCCGAGCCGCCCTCCATCGACGGCAACGAACTCACCGACAAGGGCTACATCAACCAGCGTGCGGGCCTCGAGCGCCGCGCCGTCCTGGTCGAGCGGCTCTATGCCGCAAAGCCCGGAGAGGACGTGATCGTTCTGAACTGATCGTAGGATGGGTAGAGCGCAGCGAAACCCATCACGCACCACCAAGCAACCGATGGGTATCGCTTCGCTCCACCCATCCTACAAATACAACGCCAGCACCAACCGAGTGAAACGCCATGAACTTCGATTTCTCCGACGACCAGAAGCAGATGCGCGATGCCGCGCGCAAGTTCCTGTCCGAAAAGTGCCCGCCGAAAGCGGTGCGCGCCGTGCTCGACGGCAAGGCGGCCTACGACAAGGAATTGTGGAAGGGCCTCGCCGAGATGGGCTTTCTCGGCGTCGCGATCCCGGAAGCATTCGGCGGTGCGGGCGCGGGCCATCTCGAGCTGTGCGTGATCGCCGAAGAGATGGGCCGCGCGATCGCGCCGGTGCCGTTTTCCTCGACGGTCTATCTTGCCGCCGAAGCGCTGCTGATCGCCGGCTCCGACGCGCAGAAGCAGAAATGGCTGCCGAAGATCGCCGCCGGTGAAGCGATCGGCACGTTGGCGCTGTTCGAGGGTGCGGGCAATCCGTCGCCCAAGGCGATCAAGTTGACGGCGGCGGGTGGCACGCTCAATGGTGTGAAGAAGCCGGTGCCGGACGGCGCGATTGCCGATTTCGCAGTGGTTGCTGCGCGCACGGGCTCGACCGGCCGCGACTCCGACATTTCGCTGTTCCTCGTCGACCTCAAGGCCGGCGGCGTCGAGGTGAAGGAACTGACCAATGTCGATCCGACCCGCGGCCAGGCCGAGCTCACCTTCAAGAACTGCAAGGCCGAGCCCCTGGGTGCGGCCGGCGAAGGCTGGGGCGTGATCACGCAGGTGCTCGATCGTGCCGCGGTGCTGCTCGCCTTCGAGCAGGTCGGCGGTTCCGATCGCGCGCTGGAAATGGGCCGCGACTATGCGCTCGACCGTATCGCGTTCGGCCGCCCGATCGGTTCGTTCCAGGCGATCAAGCACATGCTCGCCGACATGTATGTCTCGGCGACGCTGGCGCGCTCCAATTGCTACTACGGCGCCTGGGCGCTCTCGACCAATGCCGGCGAGTTGCCGGAAGCGGCCGCTGCCGCGCGGATCAGCGCGACACAGGCGTTCCAGCATTGCTCCAAGAACAACATCCAGGTTCACGGCGGCATGGGCTTCACCTGGGAGTTCGACTGCCACATGTACTACCGCCGCGCCAACGCCACCGCTGTGACGCTCGGCTCGCTCTCCTACTGGGAAGACGCGCTGATCGACCGCATGCGCAAGAAGAACGCGGCGTGACGACGAGAATCGTAGGGTGGGTTAGCGAAGCGTAACCCACCATCGCCAGCAAGGACGCTCGATGAAAATGGTGGGTTACGCCTTCGGCTAACCCACCCTACGCAAACAAGAGAAGCGCCATGAACTTCGACGACACCCCGCAGGAAGCCGCGTTCCGCGCCGAGGCGAAAGCCTGGATCGCGGCCAATGCGCCCAAGCAGTATGAAGAAGACCTGCGCAAGTCCGCGCTCGGCCGCACCCAGATCAAGGGCGCCAACCTGCTCGATGTCGCAAAAGCCTGGCAGAAGAAGAAGGCCGCCGCCGGCTGGGCCTGCCTGCACTGGCCGAAAGAATATGGCGGCCGCGGCGCGTCCCCGATCGAGCGCGTGATCTGGCAGCAGGAAGAGGGGCCGTTCGGCAAGCTCTCTTCGGTCTTCATCATCGGCCACGGCATGTGCGGCCCGACCGTGATGGCATTCGCGGGCGAGGAGCAGAAGCGCAAATATCTGCCGCCGCTCGCTGCCGGCGAAAAGATCTGGTGCCAGCTGTTCTCCGAGCCCGCCGGCGGCTCCGACGTCGCCGGCCTGCGCACGCGCGCGGAGAAGAAGGGCGACGAGTGGATCGTCAACGGCCAGAAGATCTGGACCTCGGGCGCGCATTACTCGGACTACGGCATCCTCCTGACCCGCACCGATCCGACGGTGCCCAAGCACAAGGGGCTGACCATGTTCTTCCTGGACATGAAGAGCCCCGGCGTCGAGGTCAGGCCGATCAAGCAGGCGAGCGGGCAGTCGGATTTCAACGAGGTCTATTTCACCGACGTCCACATTCCCGATTCGCAGCGGCTCGGCGCGGTCGGCGACGGCTGGAACGTGTCGCTGACCACGCTGATGAACGAGCGCATGTCGATCGGCGCAGGTGTCGCCACCGGCTTCCCGGAGCTGTTCGAGTTCTGCAACGGCCTGATGCTGGAAGACGGCCCCGCCATCGAGAACCGCAATGTGCGCTCGAAGCTGGCGAGCTGGGCGGTGAAGGCAAGCGGGCTGCGCTACACCAGCATGCGGACCATCTCGGCGTTGTCCAAGGGAGAACGTCCGGGCCCGGAAAATTCCATCGGCAAGCTGGTCGCGGCCTCGATGATCCAGGACGTCGCGATGTACGCGCTGGATTTGCAGGGCGCGGCGGGCGTGGTCAGCAGCCAGGAAGACGCCGAAGTCGCCGGAAAATTTCAGGCAATGCTGCTGCGTGCGCCCGGCACCCGCGTCGAAGGCGGCACCGACGAGATCATGCGCAACATCATCGCCGAGCGCGTGCTTGGGCTACCCGGAGACATCCGGGTCGACAAGGACGTGCCGTTCAACCAGATCCCGACCAAGGGAAGGGCATGAGGAATCGTAGGGTGGGTTAGCGCAGCGTAACCCACCATTCCCAGCAATGACGCTCGATAGACACGGTGGGTTACGCCTTCGGCTAACCCACCCTACGCAGAAAAGGGGTTCGCCATGAATTTCGACGACACGCCGCAGGAAGCCGAATTCCGCGCTACCGCCCGCAAATGGATCGGCGCCAACGCGCCGAAGGAGTTCGAGGAAGAACTCTCGAAATCCTCGCTCGGGCGCATTCGCCTGGCGAAACACGACATGGTCGAGGTCGGCAAGGCCTGGCAGAAGAAGAAGGCCGACGGCGGCTGGGCCTGCCTGCACTGGCCGAAGGAATATGGCGGCCGCGGCGCCACCCCGATCGAGCGCGTGATCTGGCAGCAGGAAGAAGGCGTCTACGGCAAGCTGACGCAGCCGTTCCAGATCGGCGAGGGCATGTGCGGCCCGACCGTGATGGCCTGGGGCAGCGAGGAGTCGAAGCGCCGCTATCTGCCCAAGCTCGCCTCCGGCGAGGAGATCTGGTGCCAGCTGTTCTCCGAACCCGCTGCCGGCTCCGACGTCGCGGGCTTGCGTACCCGCGCCGAGAAGAAGGGCGACAACTGGGTCGTCAACGGCCAGAAGATCTGGACCTCGGGCGCGCACTATTCCGATTATGGCCTGCTGATCGCACGCACCGATCCGAATGTGCCCAAGCACAAGGGCCTCACCATGTTCTTCCTTGACATGAAGAGCCCGGGCGTGGAGGTGCGGCCGATCAAGCAGGCCAACGGCATGCAGGAGTTCAACGAGGTCTATTTCACCGACGTCGTCATCCCGGACAGCCAGCGGCTCGGCAATGTCGGCGACGGCTGGAACGTGTCGCTGACCACGCTGATGAACGAACGCATGTCGATCGGCTCGCGGCTTGCCACCGGCGTGCCCGAGATGTTCGAATTCTGCTCCAACCTGATGCTGGAAGACGGTCTTGCGATCGACGATCGCGCGGTGCGCTCGAAGCTAGCGACCTGGGCGGTGAAATCGAACGGGCTGAAATACACCAGCTACCGCGCCATCTCGGCACTGTCCAAGGGCGAGCGTCCGGGGCCGGAAAACTCCATCGGCAAGCTGGTCTCCGGCATGATGCTGCAGGACATCGCGGCGTTTGCCATGGACTTGCAGGGCGGCGCAGGCGGCCTCACCGGCGACGCCGAGGAAGAGGCGCGCGGCCAGTTCCAGCAGATGCTGCTGTCGTCGCCCTCGATGCGCATCGCCGGCGGCACCGATGAAGTGTTGCGCAACATCATCGCCGAGCGCGTGCTCGGTCTGCCCGGCGACATCCGCGTCGACAAGGACGTGCCGTTCAACAAGATCCCGACCAAGGGACGATAAAGATTGCCGTAGGGTGGGTTAGCGAAGCGTAACCCACCAATGCAACCACGTACGACAAGAGCGGTGGGTTACGCCTTCGGCTAACCCACCCTACGAAGGACGAGGACGCGTTATGGATGCGAAGTCACCAAAGGCCCATCACTCTACCGACGATCGCATCGGCGTGCTCGAAGAGCTCCTGGGCGAGCGCTATTCGGTGCGCGCCTTCCTCCCGCGGCCGGTGCCGCGCGAGACCATCGTGCGGCTGCTCAGCGCGGCGCAGCGCACGGCGTCCTGGTGCAACAGCCAGCCCTGGCAGGTGATCATCGCCAGCGGCGAGGCCAAGGAGCGTTTTCGCAAGGCGATCTATGCGGCGGCGATCTCCGGCGCCGAGGAAGGCCACGACTTCCCGCCGCCGCGCGAATATCTCGGCGTCTATCTGGAGCGCCGCCGCGAAAGCGGCTTCCAGCTCTACAACACGCTCGGCATCGCGCGCGGCGACAAGATGGCCTATGCGAAGCAGGCGCTGGAGAACTACAATTTCTTCGGCGCCCCGCATGTCGCGATCATCCACACCGACGAGCCGCTCGGCGTCTACGGCGCCATCGACTGCGGCGCCTATGTCGGCAACTTCATGCTAGCGGCGCAGGCGCTGGGCCTCGGTACCATCCCTCAGGCCGCGCTGGCCCGGCACTCAAAGCTGATCCGCCGCCATTTCAACCTGCCCGACGACCGCCGCGTCGTCTGCGGCATCTCCTTCGGCTTCGCCGATCACGCGCATCTGGTGAACAGCTACCGCACCTCGCGGGCGACGGTGGCGGACACCGTGACGTTCGTGGAGGAGTAGCCCGATACCAGTCGCCAAGACCCTTTCTACTTTGCATGGGGTTGTTTTCGCGATTTGTGTCCCGACCCCGGGATGCAGTTCAAAACCTCGGCGGCCGCTTCTCGGCTCTGGCCTTGATGCCTTCCCTGATCTCGGCGCCGCGCATGCTTTCGCGGTGGCGCCGGTCGCAGGCCGCTTCGTCGAGCTTGCCCCGGGCGAATTCGTTGATGGCGCGCTTCATGCCGGCCATCGCCATCGGCGCATTGGCGGCGAGGAGGTTGGCGAGGCGGTCGACTTCCGCGTCCAGAGTTTCGGCCGGCACCATCGTGGTGAGGTAACCGATCCGCAGCATCTCGGCCGCGCCGATCTTCTGCGCCGTCAGGAACAACATCTTCGCGTTGTCGACGCCGAGCCGCGATACGTAGCGCTGGAGGCCGCTCCGGTAATAATGCAGGCCAAGCCGCGCCGCCGGCATGAACATTTCGGCGGTGTCGACGCCGATGCGGAAATCGCAGGCCAGCGCCAGGTCGGTCGAGCCGCCATAGACGCCGCCATTGAGCCGGCAGATCGTCGGCACGGCAAGATCTTCCAGCCGGTTGGCCACGACCTCGAAGGCGGAGCCCGCGCTCTGCTGCTCGTTGGCGCTGACCGCGCGCTCGGCGACCGAGCCGAGATCGTAGCCGGAGGAGAAGGTGCGGCCGGTGCCGGTCAGCACCAGCACGCGCAGCGCCGGATCGGCCTCGACCTGATCGAACAGTTTCAACAGCACGCCGAGGTCGTCGGCCTCGAGCCGGTTGTGATGCCGTGGCCGGTTGAGGCGGATGGTGGCGCGGGCGCCGGCAATGTCGAGCAGCGGCGCGCTGGCGCCCTCGTTGTCCTGCATCGGGATTCTCCTTATTTGTTTTCCAGCGCGCGGCGCTTGGCCTCGGCGTCGATGGTCTGGCCGAGCTCGGGATGGCGCGCCATCAGCAGGCGGAAGTCGACGAGGTCGAGCACGAGCAGCCGCGTCACGCCCGTTGTCGTGATGTCGGCGTTGCGCGTGGCATTGCCGAGTAGCGCCATCTCGCCGAAGAAGGCGCCTTCGCCGAGCGCCACCTTCTTGCCGCCGGGAAGGTCGACCTCCACCTCGCCGGCGGCGATGAAATACATGCAGTCACCCTGCTGGCCCTTGCGGATGATCATGGTGCGCGGCGGCAGGTCCATGGTGCGCAGCATGTTGGTGACGTCGGCGATCGCGGCAGGTCCAAGGGCGGCGAAGAACGGCACCTTGCTGACGGATTCCCAGGTCTTCAGGAAATTGTCGCGGCGGGTCTCGGCGGCAAAGCCGGTTGCCATGATGCCGGTCCACAGGCCGAATACGCCGAGGCCGGAGATCATCACCAGCGCGGCCACCATGCGCCCGAGCGGCGTCACCGGCACCACGTCGCCATAACCCGTGGTGGTGAGCGTCACCACCGCCCACCACAGGGCCGCCGGCACGCTGCCGAAAGTCTGCGGCTGGATATCGCGCTCGAGGAAATGCTCGGCCACCGAGGCGAGGAACACCACCATCAGGAAGATCACCAGCACGGAAAACAGGGGGCCTGATTCCAGCACCACCACCCGCCGCAGCTGGCGCAGGCCGGGAATGCCCGGCACGAGTTTCAGCAACCAGAGGACGCCGAACAGCCAGGCCGATTGGGGGCCGGCGCCTGCGGCGAAGGCCACCGGAACGGTCGCGGCGCCGGCCAGGTCGACCAGTCCGCGGAAGGTGAAGCTGTAGGCAAGCCCGCGCTGGGAGTGGATGGCGTGGCGCAGCCGTACCACCCATTCGAACACGAAAAAAGCCAGGCAGGCGAACATCACCGCATCGACCCAGCGATGCGCCGCCTCATAGGCAGGGTCCAGTGTGAGCAGCACCATCGTCCCGACGCCGACCGCCACCGCGACATAGGCCGGCCTCGTCATGTTGCGGCCGGCGGTCGCCGCGACGAACAGGGACAGGGCTGGAAAGCGCGGCTTTGACATCGGGAGGCAATGCCTCTCCCTGGAGGAACCCGAAAGTCGCAAGGTGCCCGCCTCGACGGGTGCCGTCAACGACGGCCGGGTCGCTTTGTCCCGCGCGCTTAAGGGTTTAGGGGCAATGCGGCGATTGGCGGCGCAGGCCGGCTCGACCGGACCGGCCGCACCCCCCGGGGAGCCGGCCAAATTTGATCCAGACCTGTGAAATTCCCGACCAAACCTCGCTTTTTCTCCGTATATCGAAGGAGTCCGGCGCGCCTTATGATGGCGGCCGCGGCCACGCTAAGATCGCGAAAACCGTTCATTTCGAAACAACTGGTTGGCTCCCATGGATCCGTCAAATCTGGCACAACACGCAGGAACCGCCGGCGCGGTGTTCGCGTCGATCTTCGTGGTCGCAACCACCACGATGAAGACCATGATCCCGCTCCGGGTGGTCGGTATCCTGACCAATCTCGTGCTGATCGGGACTGCGATCCCGAGCCACAATTACCTGGTGATCCTGGTGCAGACGGTGGTGCTGGTGCTCAACTCCTATCGCCTGCACCAGATGCTGCAGCTCATCCGCGACGTCAGGAGATCAGTCAACAGCGACCTCTCGATGGACTGGCTGAAGCCGTTCATGACCGAGCGCACCTACAAGGCCGGCGAGATCATCTTCTACAAGGACGAGAAGGCCGAGAACATGCTCTACATCGTCAGCGGCCGCTTCCGCCTGGTGGAGTCCGGCATCGAGCTGCCGGTCGGCGCCATCGTCGGCGAACTTGGCATGCTGTCGCCGTCGAACATGCGCACGCAGACCCTGGAATGCATCGCCGACGGCCTGATCCTTTCCGTCAGCTACAGCAAGGTCGAGGAGCTCTACGTGCAGAACCCGGCGTTCGGCTTCTACTTCCTCCGTCTTTCCAGCGCGCGGCTGTTCGAGAATATCGAAAAGCTTGAGCAGCGGCTGGCGCAACAGGCTGCGGCCAAGACCGCTTGAGCGCAGGCAGCATGGGTGCATTTTCCGACGTCCGCGAGTCCCTTCGCTATCTGTTCGCCGACATCATCGGCGAGCAGGACGGCTCGATGCCCCATTTGCCCGCGGGACTGCCGGAGGCGGCGGTGCCGGTCGCCAGCGACGCCATCCACCTCCTGATCGAGTATCAGGGTACGCGATATGCCAAGCTCTATGTCGACCGGCTCAAGCGTTTCGTGGGCAAGCGGGGCGTCGACGATGCGATGCTGCTCGATATCGCTCGCCTGATGGCGATGCGCATGAGCTACGAGGACGCGATCCGGATCGCGCAGCTGAAACTGCTGGAGCTGGAGGCCTATCCGGATACGCCGCGCGCCGACGACGTCAGGAAATTGCGGCTCGACGAGATGGTGGAGGCGCTGCCCACGGTGGTCGCCGAGCCGCTGCTCGACGTGCTCAACTGGCTCGGCTGGGTGCACAAGCGCGTCTCGATCCACTTCAGCACCGCGAGCCGCTTCAGCATTCGCCGCCTGAAGATCGAGGCTTCGCTGAAGCGCTGGCGCCGCTACTCGATCCGCTATTCGAAGGAGCGCGACTGGGTCGAACGCTGGCTGCACATGGTCGACCGCGCGCTCACCAAGCAGCCGGCGGCGGCCCGCGCCATCGTCGATACCGCCACCATGGTCCAGGGCTATGGCGACGCGTACCGCTACGGTCTGGCCGACTGGCACGCCATCATCGACGGCCTTGCCAAGCCGACCTTCGACGGCGTGCTGAGGCTGGCCGATCTTGCCGGCGCCATCGCCGAGGCGCGGGCGGCCGCGATGCCCGACCCCCGCCAGGTCGCGCTCAAGCGCAAGATCGCGGAAATCCGGGCACGGGGGACCGCGGCTGAGACGGACACGGCCGCGGAATAGGGCAGTTCCGCTTCCCCGTTGGGCTGCCCGCAAAGTGGGCCGTTTTCCCCATATGCCGGGGAAGCCAGTCGACATGACCCATAAACCACCCGCTGAAAGGCCCATCTATGGCTGAATTGCCACAGTCGCTGGCAAATCGGCCGACTTCAACCGTGGATTTGCATGGTTATGCTTGTGTGTGCAGGCGAATTTCATTGGAATCGGCCTCGACAAATTTGAATTATTTGGAGGGCGTGCAATGAAAACGAAGCTGGCAGCAATCCTCGCTGGAGTTATCACCCTCGGCGCAGCAGGCGCCGCTTCTGCGGCCGATATGGCGGTCAAGGCACGGCCGATGGTAGCGCCCGTTCCGGTGTTCAGCTGGACCGGCTGTTACATCGGCGGCCATGCGGGCTGGGCCGGTGTGAGGTCTGATTGGGCCTATACTGTCCCCAACACGACCCAGATTTTCAACCAGGAACCGAGCGCTGATCGCGGGGTTGTGGGTGGTCAGGTCGGCTGTAACTACCAGGTCAATCGGTTCGTGGTCGGCGGTGAGGTCGACGGAACCTGGATCGACGTGAACCACTACGGCATCATGGACAGCATTAACCGCGATGAGATCCTGCGTACGAGGTACGATGCGCTCGGCTCGGCGCGGGTTCGCCTGGGCTTCGCGGCGACGGATCGCTTGCTGCTCTACGTCACGGGCGGCGCGGCCTTTGCCCGGATCACCAACAGCTATGAGAACTATACCGCTGCCAACCTGGCCGTCCTCACCGATATCGCGTCGGTGACGTCGTCCAACATCGGCTGGGTTGCCGGCGGCGGCGTTCAGTACGCATTGACCGACAACTGGATCCTCGGCGGCGAAGGCTTGTACTACGAATTCAAGCAGAACCTCCCCATCGGTCAGTTGCTTCCGAACCTCTTCCCGGCCGACCGCAACTGGAACATCACCAACAGCGCAGTTGTTGGTCGAATTCGCCTCGACTACAAGTTCGGCGGCCCGGCGGCGGTCGTCGCGAAGTACTGATCCGTTCTTCTCTCCGACAAACTCAAAAGCCCCGGCGTCGTCCGGGGCTTTTCATTTGGAACCGCGGCATTGGTTGCCGCTTCCACACGTGGGTGCCCACGCAGCTCCGTCTCAGGCGCTTTGCGCCGTCTTCACCACCACGACGTTGTCCTCATGGGCGGGGGCGGGGGCAGGGGCCGCATCATGGGCATGGCGCAACAGCGCCTCGCGGCGCATGGCGATCTCGTCGCGCACGAACTGGTAGCCGAGCTTGAAGGTTTCCAGCCCGTCGCTACTGATCGTGCCGTCGCGCAGCCCTATCACCACCCCGCGCAATATCCTTTCCAGCTCGTCCTGCATGCGATCGAGATCGTCGGCGCAGGTCGCGTCCTGGCAGTCCTCGCCGATGTCGAGCAGCTGCGTCGCCAGCTCGCTCGCCTTCTCCGGCGCGACGCGCGTCACCTTGGTATAGAGCGTGGCACAGATCGAGCCGATGATGCCGAGTGCGGCGGCGGCGAAGTACATCAGATCGCTGTAGCGCTCGACGAACGACTTGATGTCGTCGTTGATGTATTCGGCAGCGCCGGGATGGGCGATGATGAAGGCCTCCTTGTCGGTGGCGGCCGGCTCGATCCGCGA
Source organism: Bradyrhizobium sp. (assembly GCF_016219575.1). GTDB lineage: Bacteria > Pseudomonadota > Alphaproteobacteria > Rhizobiales > Xanthobacteraceae > Bradyrhizobium. The sequence goes on from NZ_JACRMG010000023.1 coordinate 17,989, forward strand.
GGCGAATCCGTTCTCCACCGCCAGATCCGCCTTGTTCTCGTAGATCAGGCGGGCGAGCTCGCCGATGGTCGTGTTCGGCATCCTCGAATGTGTGACCAGCAGCCATTGCAGCCCGACCGTTTCGACGTCGTCCTCCGGTATCGCCGGCGAGGAGGACAGCGTGCCGGCTGCGATGGTCTCATCCGACAGCGCCGGATATTTGCGGGTCAGCAGCTTTGCCGCCTCGATCGCGTTCACGGTGAGGCCGCCGCGCCGGGCATATTGCTCGTAGCTCTTGTCCTTGATCAGCTTCGATGCCGGAGCAATCGCGATGACCGCGGCGAAGCCGGACGCAAACAACTTGTCGACGGGCGAGCCGGGCGGGACGACCTGCATCAGCGGCGCCGTGGCGGGGCTGTCGGCCAATTCGAGGACGCTGCGAATGAAACTGGAGCCGCTCTCGTTGTCGGAGATGACGGCCACTTTCTTTTTCTTCAGCTCGGCGAGCGACTTGATCTTCTTGCCGCCCGGGCTCAGCACCAGCACCAGGTCGTGGTCGAGAATGGCGACGGCGCGGGCGCGCGCCGGCACCTTGGCGTCGGTGCGCAGCACGGCCAGATTGGCTTCGCGGCGATCGAACTGCGCCAGCGCCTTGGCGTTGTCGGCGTTGGTGACGATCTTCACCCTGAGGCGCGACAGATTGTTCTTCAGCATCGTGGCGAGCTTGTTGGCAAAGCGCGCCTCGGGACCGTTCGGGTCGCCCACGGCAAACACCAGCGTCTCGGAATTCTTCAGCCAGATCCGCGCGCCCCAGACGGTGGTGACGGTCAGCACCAGCGTCAGCAGGACGAACAGGAAGATCTGGACGCGATTGCTCTTGATGATCCTGATGCGCTTGCGCTGCTTTCCAGCTGGCGGGATCGGAGCTTCGACGCTCATGGTTGGAGACCTGGTTTGAACCTGGGCCGGGGGCGCTGCTCCCACCGCCAAAGGTTGTGGGGCGCCCGGGAAAACCTAACTGTCTAAAAAAGAACGATAATTTCCAGCCTCGGGATGATACCCTTGGCGGCCCGGTTTGCAAATCCGGCCCGCCGGTAACCTTACCGTCATTGCCCGGCGGCGTATCGCCGGAAGGTCACACTGGCGGATTTTCGGCGCGGTTACAGGTGCAATCCCTGCCGGGATTTGTCATAAATGCGCCAATACCGGGCAAATGTCCCGGTTCGAGAAGAAAATCGAGCTGACCGCCTGAACTCCCGATCCCGCTCTCCCAAGTCCAGTCAATAGAGGCGTCAGCTTTGTTGCTCCCTACGATGTCTTCCTCGGTTCCGGTTGGCGCGCTGGTCGGATGGATGTTGCTGCTGACCGCCAAGCACATCGTGGCGGATTTTTTCCTGCAGAATTCATGGATGGCGATCGGCAAGGACCAGCGGCACGGCTGGGCGCTGCCGCTGCTGGCACACTGCCTCGTGCATCTTGGGGTTGCGTTGCTGCTGATCCTCATCGTCGCGCCGAAATTCTGGTTCGTCGCCTTCATCGACTTCGCCATCCACATCACCATTGACCGCGCCAAGGGTTTTGTGACCTCGCACTTCGGCGTCAACCAGGAGCATCCCTGGTTCTGGTCGCTGATCGGCGTCGACCAGGCGCTGCATCACCTCACCGGGTTTGGCCTGTCGATCTTCATGGCGTCGAACTGAGCGGCTTCTCTCGAACGTACACATCCAGTTCGTGCGGCCCGATTGCGGCTGCCGGCGGAGATCGGAGATGGTGAAGGGCATAGGCATTCCACGGTGAACCGGATGCGTTTTTACTGCACGATTCCTCTTCATGGGAGGGTGAGAGAGGCGCCGTTCCGATTCGCGAACCCCTTGCAACACCCCCGGAGGACCACCGGACGGGAGGGTTAACCCTTCGTTAGAGAATTGCGGCGCATCTTCCCAAACAGGGAGAACTGCAATGTTTTCAAGCCGCGACGCCTTTGAGAACGATTTCTGCCCGGTCCGCGACGAATTGCTCGGCGAGATGTATCGCGCCAGCGAGCATGGATTGCCAAAGCTCGTCGAGAGCGTTTCGCCCGAGGTCCGTGCCATGCTGGCGCTGTTCTGCTACCGCCGCAGCCACCTGCATCAGCTGGCTCTGGCCATTGCCGCAAGCTGCACCGAGCGCGAGTTGATCGAGATCGGCGGCCGCGTCGGCTCGACCCTTCATGCGCTGTCGCGCGAGCCGGCGGCGCGCGCAACGACATCCACCGCCAGCGGCGGCCGCAAGCCGATCACGCTCTCGACCAAGCCGCTCTCCACCTTCAAGCCGCTCGACGACGAAGTCGACGAGGACGTCGCGGCAGCCATCACGGCCTGACCTAGATCGCCGGCAACCCATGCCGCCGGCGCGCCATGTTGCATTCGACATCGCCGGGCAGGCACGTGCGGCAGACTTCCGGCCGCACGGCGTAGATCGCGCATGAGGTTGCTATCCCGACATCGCCCGTCAGGGCCGAGCAGCGGTCGCCGTCGCAGCGCATGCCGGATTGCCTGTCGTTGACATACCTGACGGGAATGAGATCGAGCGCGCTGTCGTCCTCGACGGTGAAGCGCGGCCAGTTCGCCGAATAGAAGCAGCAGGCGCCGCAACTCTGGCAGGGGTTCTGGGCGGCGTCCGGCATCATGGTTCTTTCGGTTGCTCCCATACCATGCTCTGCCGCCACTTCGCCCGCAGCACATCGCGTCTCTCAGGGTACTTCTCGTCGAGATAATCGGCGCCAACCACGCGGTCGGTGCGGAAGCTCCTGAAATCCTTGCGCAGCTCGCACCAGGCGGCCAGCAGCCGCACCGCTTCGTGATAGCCGATCGCGATCGGCCATATCGTGCGCTCGCTGTCGCGGCCGTGCTCATCGCGGTAGCGCAGCGCGATCTTCTTGCCCTCGTGGATCTGCGAGCGGGTGCGCACCATGTCGATGCGGTCTGGCTCGCGCCGCCAGCTCGGGCGTGCGCCGCTCGCCGGCTCCAGCACGAAAGGCCGCAGCCGCTCCGGCACGGTATCGGCGATCTTCGCCTTCAGATCCTCGGCCGCCCGCGCCAGCACGGGATCGGCATGGCTCGCCACCCATTGCGCGCCGAGCACGGCCGCCTCGATCTCGTCGGGCGTCAGCATCAGGGGCGGCAGGTCGAATCCCTTTTCGAGGATATAACCCATGCCGGCTTCGCCGCGGATCGGCACGCGCTGGCCGATCAGGGTTGCGATATCGCGATAGATGGTGCGCTTCGAGGTCTCCAGTTCAGCCGCGATCGCATCCGCCGTCAGCGGTTTGCGCGTGCGCCGAAGCACCTGGATGATCTGGAACAGCCGGTCGGCGCGTCTCATGGGTCGTTCTCTTTTCTCAAGGCATCGCGCCGATGCTGACAGGATGTTGTCAGCAGGGGGCGGCTACATCAGGGACAACAAACGAGAAGGGATTTGTCCATGATGATTCTATCCGAACACGGAAATTACCAGCCGCTTGGGCGGCTTCAAACCTGGTTGCTGGTGCGCCTGATCGCAGTCCAGCTCGGTTCCGACCTGCGCTGGGGCCTGCTCGCGCTGGCGCTGAACCTGGTGGCCGCCGCCTGGGCCTTCGGGTGCCGGAAACTTGTATCGGCCAGGCGGGAGGGAACAAGCGGCCGGCAAAACCCTGCTGACACCATGGTGGCAGCAGGCCTCCGCTAGCGTTTGCGTCAGAGATCGAAGGAGCCCGAAATGATTACGCTATTTGGCTTTGGCGCCGGATTTGGCCTGCCGGAAATCAGCCCGTTCGTCACCAAGGCCGAGGTGCAGCTGCGCATGGCTGGCCTCACCTACGCCAAGGAGAAGGCCATGCCTCCCGCCTCGCCGAAGGGGCAATTGCCCTATATCGAGGACGAGGCAGAGCGCATCGCCGATACCACCTTCATCCGCGCCCATATCGAGGGCAAGTACGGCTTCGATTTCGACGCGCCTCTCAGCCTGCAGCAGCGCGCGCAGGCCTGGGCGTTCGAGCGCATGATCGAGCACCATGTCTACTGGGCGCTGGTCGGCGCGCGCTGGGTCGATCCGGAGAATTTTGCCAAGGGGCCGGCGCATTTCTTCGACCGCGTGCCCGAGCACCAGCGTGAGAAAGTCCGCGAGGACGCGCAATTCCGCGTCGCCGAGAACTATCTGTTGAGCGGCCTCGGCCGCCACGCCCCGGACGAGGATGTCGATCTTGCGGTGCGCTCGCTGTTCGCATTGTCGGTGCAGCTCGGCGACAAGACCTATCTGATGGGCGAGGAGCCCTGCGGCACCGATGCCACCGCTTTCGGCGCGCTGGCGGGAATCCTGACACCGTTCTTCGATTCGACCCTGCGTGAGCGCGCGGAGAAGTTCGACAACCTCACCGCCTATGTCGACCGCATGATGGCGCAGTACTATCCGGAATTCGCCTGGAAGCCGCTGCAGCAGGCCGTCGCCGCGTGATCTCTCACCCGGCGGGAACCGGCCGTCCCTTCAGGGCCGCCAGCTCCGCCTCCAGTTCGGCGATCCGCGCGTCGCGCGCGGCGAGCGCCGCCGCAACATCAGCCGCGTCGAACTTCTGCGGAATGTGCTGCGGGCAATTGGTGTCCCAGGCTGCGATCTTGAACACCAGCACCTGCTCGGGCCGCGCGCGATAGCCTTTCGGCATCAGCGCGTCGATCAGCGCCGGATCGTCGTCGATCATGCGCGCCTCGCCCCAGATCTTCACCCGGCGCCGATGCGCGTAATCCATCACGAAAATGTAGGCCCTCGGATTCTCCGAGAGATTTCCCTGCGTGATGTATTGCCGGTTGCCGGCATAGTCGGCGAACGCGATCGTGTTCTTGTCGAGGATCTTCACAAATCCCCTCGGGCCGCCGCGGTGCTGGATGTAGGGCTGGCCGTCGGCGGTCGCCGTTGCGAGATAGAAGCTGCTGGTCTCGGCGAGGAAAGCCGCGAGATTGTCGTCGATCTCGGTGCGCCAGCCGCCGCGCTCCTCCTGCCTGGCATAGGTCTCGCGCGATCCCTTGCGGGTCTGGATGGCCTTGACGGCCGGCGTGAAGGCAACGTCGCTGGAATAGGGGTGAACGTCCGACATCGGGGTAATCTCATGGCCTCATTGTCTGGCTTTAAGGTGGATATTTCCATGATTTAAACAATCACCGAGATTGACAGTTTACTGTTGCAGATATTGAAATAATGGCATGGACCGTATCGACGCCATGCAGGCCTTTGTCGCGGTGGCCGATTTCCGGGGCTTTGCCCCGGCTGCGCGCAAGCTGCGGCTGTCGCCCTCGGCGGTGACGCGGCTGATCGCAGCCTTGGAGGAGCGCCTCGGCGCTCGGCTGTTGCAGCGGACCACGCGCTCGGTGACGCTCACCGATGCCGGCACGCGCTTTCTCGAACGGGCGCGGCGGATCCTCGCCGATGTCGAGGAGGCGGAACTTGCGGCCGAAGGCGAGCGCACGCGGCCGAGCGGGCGGCTCGTGGTGTCGGCGCCGGTCGGCTTTGGCCGGCTGCATGTCAGCCCGGTGATGGCGGCCTATTTGCAGCGCCATGGCGATGTCTCCGCCGAGCTTCGGCTGGAGGATCGCGTCGTCAACCTCGTGGAAGACGGCATCGATCTGGCGGTTCGCATCGGCTTCCTCGCCGACTCCTCGCTGGTGGCGCGCCATGTCGGCGAGATGCGGCGTATCGTCGTGGCTTCGCCCGATTATCTCAAACGTCATGGCGAGCCGAAGACGCCAGCCGGAATCGCCGGCCACCAGACCATCCAGTTCGGCGCGAGCAGCGTGAGCGGTGAATGGCGCTTCGCCGAGGGAGACCGCGAATTCCGCCTCAACATCGCGCCGCGCTTCTCTTCCAATGGCGCCGACGCCGCCATCCAGTATGCCGAGCAGGGCGGCGGGCTGACGCGGGTGCTCGCCTATCAGGCGGCCGATGGCATCCGGCGCGGTGCGCTCAAGGTGGTACTGCAGCAGTTCGAGCAGCCACCGCTGCCGATCCACATCGTCTACCCGACGTCGCGGCTGCTTTCGGCCAAGGTGCGCGCGTTCATCGACCTCGTCACCGAGACCGCCGACTGGCATTTCGGCTAGGCGGCCGGCTTCCTCGGCACCACGCGGAAGGTGCCGTTGGCGCGGGCGATCACGACGTCGTCGGCCCTGATCAGGCTCTGCGCGAAGCAGATGGTGCTGCCGGTCCTGATCACTTCCGGCTCGATTGCGAGCCATTGGCCGACCTCCGCGGTGCCGATGAAATCCACCGCTAGGCCGATGGTCACCAGCGACTTGCTTGTGTCCCAGCCCATCGCCTGCGCGCAGGCGTAGCCCATCGCGTTGTCGGAGAGGGCGGCAATCAGGCCACCGTGAATCAGCCCGCGCGAATTGGTGTGCGCCCTGGCCAGCCGCAATCCCATGTGCACGGACTTGTCGGTGCGTCTGGAATAAAGCGGCTCCCAGGGATCGGTGAGCGGGCTCTTGCGGAAATGCGGCTCGAAGCCGGCGGGAATCGAATCTGGCTGAACGTCTGTCATTGTCATGCGGACCCCTGGTGCTGCGTTGCTTCCCGCATTGAAGGCGATGTCGGCGGCAAACGCACCGCCTACAAAGTTTTAAACGGCCTTGCAGCGCTTGTTTGAAACGTTCGCCATTGCCTATCTAGACCAGTCTATATAGAATTCCTGCGGTCCGCCATGAAGAAGACGGACCGCAGGGAACCAGCTTGATGGCGGCACCGCCAAAACACCGGGGCGCGATCGTGCGGGCGGCGGCGACGCTGTTCCGCCGCAACGGCTATGCCGCGACCGGGATCAACGAGATCGCGGAAGTAGCGGGCGCGCCGAAGGGCTCGCTCTATCACTATTTTCCCGACGGCAAGGACCAGATCGCCGAAGCCGCCGTGCGCTTCGCCGGCAAGGGGGTGGTCGCCACGCTCGAGAAGCTGGAACAGGAGCACAAGACGGCGGCGGCCATGATGCAGGCCTATTGCCGGCTGGTGACCGGCTGGATGGCAAAATCCGGCTTCCGCGACGGCTGTCCGATCGCGACGACGCTGCTGGAATCCGCGCCGCAATCGGCCGGCATCGCGCTGGCCGGGCGCGAAGCCTTCGCCGCCTGGCGCGCGGTGATCGCACGGGCGCTGGTTCGCGACGGATTTTCGCGAGCCGAAGCGCGGCGGCTGTCGACGTTGGCAGTCTCTTCGCTGGAGGGCTCGCTGATTCTTGCCCGTGTCGAGCGCAGCGGCGCGCCGATCGAGGATGTCGCGAAGTCGCTCGCGGTCGTCCTGCGAAGCGATGTGCCCGCCCGCAAGCGGGCGGCGAGTTGAGGCAAGGAGACGAGTTCATGATTGACCTGCAAGACCGGCTTGGCCGGGCCGAAATCGAAGCCTTTGCCACCTCGATGGACTTCGTGCGGGCCTATGGCATTCGCATCGTCGCGGTCTCGCCCGGCGAGGTCACGATCGAACTGCCGTTCGTCGCGCGCTTCTCCGGCCCGCCCGGGCAGTTTCCGGCTTCCATCGTCGGAACCGCCGGCGACGTCGCCGCCGTCACGTCCTGCCTGTCGCTGCTGCCGCGCGGCTGGGCGCTGGCGACGCTGGACTTCACGGTGAAGATGACCGGCGCGGCGAAGGGCGAGATGCTCAGGGCCAGGGGCCGCGTGCTGCAGGCCGGCCGTACCAATTCGGTCGGCGCGGCCGACATTTTTGTCGTCTCCGGCGATAGCGAAACCCTGTGCGGAACGGTGCTCGCCACCACGCGCAATTTCCAGATCAAGCCGGAGAAATCGGCGGCGTAGCATCGGCCGACTGTCGCTTCGCGTGCGGTGCAGCCGCGTCTAGAACGGCAGCCCGACGTAGTTCTCCACGAGCGAGGTGGAGGCCGCCTTCGAAGAGACGAGATAGTCGAGCTCCGCCTCCTGGATCCGCTGGCCGAATTCGCCCTGGTCGGGGAATTTGTGCAGCATCGAGGTCATCCACCAGGAGAAGCGCACCGCCTTCCAGACCCGCGCCAGCGCCTTTGCGGAATAGGCGTCGATTCCGGCGGAGGATTTCTCGTCGTAATACTCGCGCAAGCCGCTCGAGAGATAATGCACGTCGCTGGCCGCGAGATTGAGGCCCTTGGCGCCGGTCGGCGGTACGATATGCGAGGCATCGCCTGCCAGGAACATGCGGCCGAACCGCATCGGCTCGGCGACAAAGCTGCGCAAGGGCGCGATGCTCTTCTCGATCGAGGGACCGGTGACGAGGCTGTCGCGGGCACGCTCGTCCAGCCGCGATTTCAGTTCGTCCCAGAAACGCTTGTCCGGCCATTGCTCGATATCGTCGTCGAGCGGGCATTGCACGTAGTAGCGGCTGCGCCGCATCGAGCGCATGGTGCAGAGCGCAAAGCCGCGCTCGTGGTTGACATAGATCAGCTCCGGCGAGACCGGCGGTGTTTCGGACAGGATGCCCAGCCAGCCGAACGGATAGACCCGCTCATAGGTCTTGATCGCTTCTGGTTTGATACTGGCGCGGCTGACGCCGTGAAAGCCGTCGCAGCCGGCGATGAAATCGCAGGCGATCTCGTGGGTAACGCCGTCCTTGACATAGGTGACGCGTGGGTGGTCGGTGTCGAAATCATGCGGCGTGACGTCGCCGGCCCGGTAGATCGAGTGGAGCCCGGCCGCCTTGCGGGCGTTCATCAGGTCGAGTGTCACCTCGGTCTGGCCGTAAATCATGACGGACTTCCCGGTCGGGCCGTGGAGGTCGATGCGGTGACGCGATCCGCCGAACGCGAGTTCCAGGCCGTGATGCACCAGCCCCTCGCGATGGGCGCGCGCGCCGGCGCCGACCTTGTCGAGCAGCGCCACCGTGCCTTCCTCGAGCAGGCCCGCCCGGATGCGGCTGAGCACATAGTCGCCCGTCTGCCGCTCGAGGATCACATTGTCGATGCCGTAGCCGTGCAGGAGTTGCCCGAGCAGCAGTCCCGCCGGACCGGCGCCGATGATGGCCACTTTGGTGCGCAATTTTCCTTCCCCCGGGACGAACGCGGTCGGCCCTGTGACGCGTCCGCCTGCTTGCATTGATGATTATAGTATATAACAGTCGTGGCAAGGACGTTTGCGAAAGCGACTTCGCTGCAGGGCAAGAAGCGGTGCGGCCATAGGCCTAAGGTCGAAGCCGGTCTGTTCCGTCTTGCAAGGCAGCGCAAACTAGATAACATGTTAATTAATGAGCCGGAGCCAAGCCGGCCTTCAAATGGGAGAGGACGTCGATGAAGATGAGGATGACCTGTCTGGCGCTGCTGTTTGCCGCCGGCGTGACGCCCGCTTTGGCGCAGGAAAAAACCTTCGAGCTGAAGATTTCGCACTGGGTGCCGGCCTCGCACCCGCTGCAGAAGTCGCTGGAAGACTGGGCTGCCGCAGTCGAAAAGGACTCCGGCGGCACCATCAAATCGAAGGTGTTTCCGGCGCAGCAGCTCGGCAAGGCCTTCGACCACTACGACATGGCGCGCGACGGCATCGCCGATGTCACCTATGTCAATCCCGGCTACCAGCCCGGCCGCTTCCCGGTCATCGGCGCGGGCGAGCTGCCGTTCCTGATGTCGGACGCCAAGGGCGGCTCGATGGCGCTGGACGAATGGTATCGCAAATATGCCGACAAGGAGATGAAGGACGTCAAGTTCTGCCTCGGCTTCATCCATTCGCCGTCGTCGTTCCATTCCCGCAGCAAGAAGATCGTCGTGCCCGACGACGTCAAGGGCATGAAGATCCGCCCGGCGCACGCCACCATGGCGAACTTCGTCACGTCGCTCGGCGGCACCAACGTGCAGTCCTCGGCGCCGGAAGTGCGCGACATCATCGAGCGCGGCGTCGCCGACGCCGTCACCTTCCCGTGGGGCTCGCTGCTGCTGTTCGGCATCGACAAGGTGACCAAGTACGACATGGACGCGCCGCTCTATGTCACGACCTTCGCCTTCGTGATGAACAAGGACAAGTACAACCAGATGTCCGACAAGCAGAAGAAGGCGATCGACAACAATTGCAACACCGAGACCGCCGGCAAGGTCGGGGAACACTGGGGCAAGATGGAGGACGCCGGCATCGCCAAGATCAAGGCGGAACCGAGCCACGAGGTCTACAAGCTCACGCCCGAGCAGATCGCGCTGTGGAAGAAGGCGTCCGAGCCGCTGGCCAAGACTTGGGCCGAGGGCGTCAAGAAGAGCGGCGTCGAGCCGGACCCGGCGATGGCCGACCTGCGCGCCACGCTGAAGAAGTACAAGGCGCTGGCAGATTAGCGCCCGAACCCGTAGCCCGGCGCGGCGGATCGTCCGCCGCGTCTTTTCCTTATCCTGGTCAGCCCTTCGGAAGCGGACATGAATCGCGCGTGGATGGACCGGTTCATCGACACGATCGAATGGATCGCGGCCGCCTTTGTCGGCATCGTTGCGCTTAACATCTTCCTTGCCGTGATCCTGCGCAACACGCTCAGCTACACCATCCCGGATTCCTTCGATATCGGGCGCATGATGCTCGGCATCCTGATTTTCTGGGGCATCGCGGCCACCAGCTATCGCGGCGGCCACATCACGGTGGACCTGGTCTGGGCCAATGTCGGCCCGAAATACCAGCGCGTGATCGACGTGTTCGCCACGCTGGTGCTGCTGTTCGTGGTGGCGGTACAGACCTGGACCCTGTTCGACAAGGTACGCGGCACCTACAACGACAATGTGCTGACCTTCGACATGCACATGCCGACCTGGCCGTTCTTCGCGCTGGCCTGGGCAGGCGATTTCGCCGCCGTGCTGCTGATCGCGATCCGCACGTATCGCCTGATCTTCCATCCCGAGGAGATGCAGGAAACCAAGATCAAGACCGTGGAGTAGGGGATGAGCACCGACGCGGTCGCAGTCCTGGGATTTGTTGCGCTGTTTGCCTTGATGCTGCTGCGCGTGCCCGTCGGCATGGCGATGGGCCTCGTCGGTGTCTGCGGCTTCGGCTATCTCGTCGGCTTCACGCCGGCGCTGAAGCTGGTCGGCCAGACCTCGATGCGCACGGTCACCGACTACACCTTTGGCGTGATTCCGATGTTCCTGCTGATGGGCACCTTCGTGTCCAATTCCGGCATGAGCCGCGAGCTGTTCCGCGCCGCCAACGGCTTCGTCGGCCATCTGCGCGGCGGGCTCGGCATCGCCACCGTCGGCGCCTGTGGCGGCTTTGCCGCGATCTGCGGCTCGTCGGTGGCGACCGCCGCGACCTTCTCCGCCGTGGCCTATCCGGAAATGCGCCGTTTCGGCTATCCGCAGTCCTTTGCCACCGGCGTGATCGCGGCCGGCGGCACGCTGGGGGCCATGCTGCCGCCGTCCACCGTGCTTGCGGTCTACGGCATCATCACCGAGCAGGACATCGGAAAGCTGTTCATCGCCGGCATCATTCCGGGCCTGCTCGCGATGACCATGTACATGCTGACCATCGCGCTGATCGGCTATGTCAGGCCGGATTTCCTGCCGAGGGGCACGCCGATCCCCTGGCGCGAGCGCTTCGCCGGTCTGAAGAGCATCTGGGCGCCGGTGCTGCTGTTCATCTTCGTGATCGGCGGGCTTTACGGCCTGCCGTTCCTGCCGCGCTTCACGCCTACGGAAGCCGGCGGTGTCGGCGCCACCGGCGCATTCCTGATCGGCGTCCTCACCGGCCGGCTCGACAGGGAGAAGATCCTCGCCTCGCTGTTGCAGGCGACGCGTACGGCAGCTGCCGTCTTCACCGTGCTGATCGGCGCGCTGATCTTCGGTTATTTCCTGACGGTGACGCAGACCCCGCAGAAGGTCACGGAACTTCTCACCGGCCTCGGGCTCGGTCCCTACGGCATTCTCGCCCTCATCATGGTGATGTACCTGGTGCTCGGCTGCCTGATGGATGCGATGGCGATGATCATCCTCACGGTGCCGATCATCTTCCCGGTCATCATCCATCTCGGTTTCGACCCGATCTGGTTCGGCGTCATCATCGTCATGACGGTCGAGCTCGGCCTGATCCATCCGCCGGTCGGCATGAACGTGTTCGTGATCAAGAGCGTGGTGAAGGACGTGACGTTCTCGACGATCTTCCGCGGCGTCATCCCGTTCGTGGTGACCGACCTGATCCGGCTGGTGATCCTGATCGCATTTCCGATGCTGGCGCTGTGGCTGCCGGCCCGCATGATGGCACATTGAGCATGCCCCCGAAGTGTGGGCACCGGTTTTCGGGCAAGGTCATGCCCGCGCTTTAGGACTCCACGCCATGGTCCAGTCGATCGAAACGAAATACGTCTTCACCATCACCGCGCGCATTGCGGAAGTGACGACTGCCGGCGACATCGGCCACGGCGTCCGCCGCATCATTCCGATCGTCGGCGGCGAGGTGAGCGGTGAGATCAACGGCAAGGTGCTGCCGTTCGGCGCCGATTTCCAGATCATCCGTCCCAACGAGCTGATCGACCTCGAAGCCAAATATGCCTTCGAGACCGACGACGGCGCCGTGGTCTATGTCGAGAACAAGGGCATCCGCTTCGGGCCGGTCGAGCTCCTGCAGAAGCTGAAGCGCGGCGAGCCGGTCGACCCCAAATTGATCTATTTCCGCACTGTGCCGAAATTCGAGACCGGCGCCGCAAAATACCGCTGGCTGATGGAGCACATTTTCGTAGCCTCCGCCGCCCGCCACGCCGACCGGGTCGTTATCGACGTCCACAAGGTGTTGTGAGGCCATTTTACCCACCTTGCAGGGGAGGGTTGCGCCCGGCGCGCCTTGTTGACTCCTGCCCTATTCGTTATAAAATATAACTATTCTGAAACGGAAGCAATAAACCCATGGGAAACGCCGTCCCCGCGCAAGCTGCGGGCCAAGGAGAACTGCTGCAGATCGGGCAGAAAGGCGCGGTGCTGACCGTGGGCCTCAACCGCCCCGCCAAGCGCAACGCGCTCAATGACGGCATCATCCTCGCCATCGGCGACTGCTTCGCCAATCTCCCCGACGGCGTCGGCGCCGTCGTGGTCCATGGCGTCGGCGACCATTTCTCCTCCGGCCTCGACCTCTCCGAACTGACCGACCACGATGCCACCGGAGGGCTGCTGCATTCCCAGATGTGGCACCGCGTGTTCGACCGCATCCAGTACAGCCGCGTGCCCGTGATCGCGGCGCTGCAGGGCGCTGTCATCGGCGGCGGGCTGGAGCTTGCCTGCGCCGCGCATATCCGCGTCGCCGAGCCGTCGGCCTATTTCGCACTGCCCGAGGGCCAGCGCGGCATCTTCGTCGGCGGCGGCGGATCGGTGCGGCTGCCGCGGCTGATCGGCGTGCCGCGCATGGTGGACATGATGCTGACGGGCCGCGTCTATTCCGCGACCGAGGGCGCTTCCTACGGCTTCTCGCAATATCTGACCGAGGCCGGCGGGTCGCTGGCCAAGGCGCTGGAGATCGCCGAGCGCGTCGCTGCCAATGCGCCGCTGACGAATTTCGCCGTGCTGCAGGCGCTGCCGATGATCGCGGAAGCCAATCCGCAGACCGGCCTTCTGATGGAATCGCTGATGGCGACGGTGGCGCAGAGCGACAAGGAGGCCAAGCGCCGCATCCGCGCCTTTCTCGATCACAAGACGGCCAAGGTGAAGCCGAACAAATGAGCGCGAAGCCCAGCAAATCTGCCGTCGACGGCGGCGCGCGCGGCGCCTCGAGCCATCCGTTGCGCGCGATCTCGTTCGGCACGCCCGCCGTCAATGTCGAGCGCCGCGCCGACGGCACCATCTATCTGCGTCCGAAGACGCCGCTCGGCGATTATCCCGTGCGCATCACCGACCGCCTGCATCATTGGGCCGCTGCCCAGCCCGATCGCGTGTTCATGGCCGAGCGCAACAAGAGCGGCGGCTGGCGCGAGATCACCTATGCGGAGCTCCTGGTCTCCAGCCGCCACATCGCCTCCGCCCTGCTGGCGCGCGGGCTCTCGGCGGAACGGCCGGTCGCGATCCTCTCCGGCAATTCGATCGATCACGCGCTGCTGGCGTTCGGTGCGCTTTACGCAGGCATTCCCTTCTGCCCGGTGTCGCCGGCCTATTCGCTGATCTCAAGGGATTACGGCAAGCTCGGCTATGTCATGGGCTTGCTCACTCCCGGTCTCGTGTTCGCCGACGACGCCGACAAGTTTGCCGACGCCTTGTCGGCGAATGTGCCCGAGGGCGTGGAGATCGCCGCTTCCTTCGGCAATGTGCCCGGCCGCACGGTGACGACGCTCGCCGATCTCATGGCCGCGCCGCTCCATCCCGATCTCGACGCCATCCATGCCGCGATCGGGCCGGACACGATCGCCAAATTCCTGCTCACCTCCGGCTCGACCGGCAATCCCAAGGCCGTCATCAACACCCAGCGCATGATCTGCGCCAACCAGGTGATGCTGCGCGAGACGCTGGCTTTCCTGAAGGACGAGCCGCCCGTCATCGTCGACTGGCTGCCGTGGAACCACACCTTCGGCGGCAATCACAACATCGGGCTGACGCTGTACAATGGCGGCTCGATGTATCTCGACGAGGGCAAGCCAATGCCCGGCGGCATCGAGGAGACCGTGCGCAATCTCAGGGAGATTTCGCCGACGGTCTATTTCAACGTACCGAAAGGCTACGAATCGCTGCTGCCCTATCTGCGCGACGATCGGGCGTTGCGGGAGAAATTCTTCGCCCGGCTGCATGCGATGTTCTTCTCGGGCGCGGCGCTGTCGCCCTTCGTCTGGAACAGCCTCGACGAGCTCGCGGTGCAGGCCAAGGGTTATCGCGTACCGATGCTGACAGGCTTGGGCTCCACCGAAACCGCGCCGTTCTTCATGTCGGTCAATCCCCTCACCAGCCGCTCCGGCCATGTCGGCCTGCCGGTGTCGGGCAATGACGCAAAGCTGCTGCCGAACAACGGCAAGCTCGAAGTCCGCGCCAAGGGGCCGAACGTGATGCCCGGCTACTGGCGCAAGCCCGATCTCACTGCGGCCGCGTTCGACGAGGAAGGCTTTTACAAACTCGGCGACGCGCTGAAGCCCGCCGATCCCGACGACTTCAATGCCGGCTTCGATTTCGACGGCCGTATCGGCGAGGACTTTAAGCTCGCCAGCGGCACCTGGGTTTCCGTCGGCCCCTTGAGGGCGCGCTTCGTGGCGGCCTGCGCGCCGCTGGTGCGCGACGTCGTCATTGCCGGCATCAACCGCGACGAGATCTCGGCGCTGGTGGTGCTCGACCTCGACGGCTGCCGGCTGATCAATCCGACGCTGCCGCATGACGACCTCGCAGTCGTCGCCGCCGACCCGCTGGTTCGCGCCGCCTTCCGCGAGCGCTTTGCAAAGTTTCTTGCGACCGCCACCGGCTCGTCGACCCGCATCACGCGCGCGGTGCTGCTCGATGCGCCGCTGTCGATCGACCGCGGCGAGGTCACCGACAAGGGCTCGATCAACCAGCGCGCGGTGCTGGAGCATCGCAGCGGCCTGATCGAGACGCTTTACGCAGAACAACCGCCGGCGCAAATCATTGCGCTCGGCTGAACCAACGGGTTTCCAAAGGAGAACGTCATGCAGTTGAAGGATCAGGCAGCCATCGTCACCGGCGGTGCATCGGGACTGGGAGCCGCCACGGCGCGGCGGCTGGCCTCGCTCGGCGCGAAGGTCGCAGTGTGCGATCTCAACACGAAGCTGGCCGAAAGCGTCGCCGCCGAAATCAAGGGCGTTGCCGTCACCTGCAACGTTGCCGATGCCGCTTCGGCAGAGGCCGCGGTTGCCGCCGCCGAGAAGGCGCATGGGCCTGCGCGCGTGCTGGTGAACTGCGCCGGCATCGGCGTCGCCAAGCGTGTGATCGGCAAGGAAGGACCGATGCCGTTTGCCGATTTCGACAGGGTGATCCAGGTCAACCTCAACGGCACCTTCAACATGATCCGGCTCGCCACGACGGCAATGTCGAAGCTCGAGCCGCTTGCGACCGGCGAGCGCGGCGTGGTGATCAACACCGCTTCCGTTGCCGCCTATGACGGCCAGATCGGGCAGGCGGCCTATTCGGCCTCCAAGGGCGGCATCGTCGGCATGACGCTGCCGATCGCGCGCGAACTCGCGCAGTTCGGCATCCGCGTGCTCACCATCGCGCCCGGCCTGTTCCTCACGCCGCTGCTCGCCAACCTGCCGCAGGAAGCGCAGGACTCGCTCGCTGCCGCGATCCCGTTCCCGCGCCGGCTCGGCCACGCGGAAGAGTTCGCCTCGCTTGCCGCGCACATGATCGACAATCCCTATCTGAACGGCGAGGTGGTGCGGCTTGATGGCGCACTCCGCATGGCGCCGCGCTGAGGTAAACGCATGTTCGTCAACCGGCGCGACGTGCAGATCCAGTGGGGTGATTGCGATCCCGCGAACATCGTCTACTATCCGCGCTACTTCGCGATGTTCGACGACTCCACTTCGATCCTGTTCGAGGCAGCCGGCTATTCCAAGCAGGACCTGATCCACAAATACGGCCTGGTGGGCATCCCCATGGTGGACACGCGGGCGAAATTCTACATCCCCTCCACCCATGGCGACTGGATCGCCATCGAGAGCCGCATCGAGAACTTCAAGCGTTCGAGCTTCGAGGTGACGCACAAGGTGTACAAGGCAGATGCGCTGGCGATCGAGGCGTGGGAGACCCGCGTGCTGGTCGGCAAGCATCCCGACGATCCCGACAAGCTGAAATCCGCCCCCGTGCCGCAGGAGATCATCGACAAGTTCATGCAGGGCTGACTTGCCCCGCCACACCACCTAAAGAAGGGGCTGAACCCTCTACTATTCTTTGATCTAACAAACATAACGTCCAAGGGAGGAGTTAATGAAGAAGTTCTTGCTGTCCGCCGCGGTTGCTGCGGTGCTGGTGCTGCCGAATGCGGCGCTTGCGCAGAGCAACGAGATCGTGATCGGCATCTCGATCTCGACCACCGGTCCGGCCGCGGCGCTCGGTATCCCCGAGCGCAACTCGCTGGAATTCGTCGCCAAGGAAATCGGCGGCGTGCCGCTGAAGGTCATCACGCTCGATGACGCCGGCGATCCCACGACCGCGACCACCAACACCCGCCGCTTCGTGACGGAGTCGAAGGCCGACATCATCATGGGTTCCTCGACGACGCCGTCGAGCATCGCGGTCGCCAACGTCGCCAACGAGGCGGGCATCCCGCATCTCGGGCTGGCGCCGTTCCCGATTACGCCGGAGCGCGCCAAGTGGTCGGTGGCGATGCCGCAGCCGATTCCGATCGTCGGCAAGGTCATGTACGACCACATGAAGAAGAACAACGTCAAGACCATCGGCTACATCGGCTACTCCGATTCCTACGGCGATCTCTGGTTCAACGATCTCAAGAACCAGGCCGTGCCGATGGGAATCAACCTCGTCGCCGAAGAGCGCTTTGCGCGTCCGGACACCTCCGTCGCGGGCCAGGCGCTGAAGCTCGTCGCCGCCAACCCCGACGCGATCCTCATCGGTGCCTCCGGCACTGCCGCCGCGCTGCCGCAGACCACGCTGCGCGAGCGCGGCTACAAGGGCCTGATCTACCAGACCCACGGCGCCGCCAGCATGGACTTCATCCGCATCGCGGGGGCTGCCGCCGAGGGCGTGCTGATGGCCTCGGGCCCGGTGATGGATCCCGAAGACCAGCCCGACAGCGCGCTGACCAAGAAGCCGGGTCTTGCGCTCAACAAGGCCTATGAAGCCAAGTACGGCCCCAACAGCCGCAGCCAGTTCGCCGGCCATTCCTACGACGCTTTCCTGGTGCTGGAGCGCGTGGTGCCGGTGGCGCTGAAGAAGGCCAAGCCCGGTACGCCGGAATTCCGCGAAGCCATCCGCCAGGCGCTGCTGACCGAACGCGAAATCGCCGCCAGCCAGGGCGTCTACAACTTCACCGAAAAGGACCGCTACGGCGTCGACGACCGCGCCCGCATCCTGCTGACGGTGAAGGGCGGCAAGTACCAGATGGTGAAGTGAGGCTCTTCAGAGTTGAGTCGAAGATCAAGCCGGTCCCTGCAAAGGGACCGGCTTTTCCTTTTCACCTCTAAACCGCGCTGTCGCCTTCGTGCTGGAAGCCGAGATAGCTGGCGGCGACGCGCTGGTTGCTAGCGATGTCCTGCGCGGAGCCGTTCAGCACGAACTCGCCGAGCTCCATCACGTAGGCGCGGTCGGCGATCTTCAGCGCAGCCTGCGCGTTCTGCTCGACCAGCAGCACCGAGACACCGGCGGCGCGCAGCTCGCCGATGGTGCGGAAGATGTCGGCGACGATGATCGGCGCCAGCCCGAGACTCGGCTCGTCCAGCATCAGCAGCCGCGGCGCGCCCATCAGCGCGCGACCCATGGCCAGCATCTGCTGCTCGCCGCCGGACAGCGTGCCGGCGAGCTGCTTGCGCCGCTCCTTCAGCCGCGGGAACAGCGTGTAGACGCGCTCGAACGACTGCGCGGCGGTCGCCTTGGCAATGCGGAACGCGCCGAGCTGCAGATTGTCCTCGACGTTCATGGTCGCGAACAGCTCGCGATGCTCCGGAACCAGACTAAGGCCCAGCGCGACGCGGTCCTCGATCTCGAGCCGCGCCATGTCCTCGCCGGCAAAGCCGACGCGGCCCTTCAGCGGCAGCACGCCCATGACGGCGTTGAGCAGCGTGCTCTTGCCGGCGCCGTTGGCGCCGATGATGGTGACGATCTCGTTGTCGGCGACCTCGAGCGAAACCCCGCGCACGGCCTCGACCTTGCCATAGGCGATGTGAACATCGCTGACACCCAACAGCGCGCTCATGCCACCGCTCCGAGATAGGCCTTGATCACTTCGGGGTTGCTCTTGATCGCCTCGGGCGTGCCTTCGGCGATCTTGGTGCCGAAGTCGAGCACCACGACGCGGTCGGCGAGATCCATCACGAATCCCATGTCGTGCTCGACCAGCAGCACCGACATGCCGCCGTCGCGGAGCTGACGCAACAGCGCGGCGAGCCGCTGCTTTTCCATGTGGCGCAGGCCAGCGGCCGGCTCGTCGAGCAGCAGCAGCACGGGATCGACGCACAGCGCACGCGCAATCTCGACGATGCGCTGCTGGCCGAGCGAGAGCGAGCCTGCGAGCTGGTTGATCTGGTCGCCGAGCCCGACGCGCTCGATCTGCCGGGTTGCTTCCGCCAGCAGCCGCGCCTCGTCGGCGCGGTCGAGCCGCAGCATGCTGGAGATCGCGCCGGATTGCCCGCGCAGATGCGCGCCGATCGCGACGTTCTCCAGCACGGTCATGTCGGGCACCAGCTTGACGTGCTGGAAGGTGCGGGCGATGCCGAGCTTGACGATCTCCTGCGGCGGCGCGTTGTCGACATGCTTGCCGAGGAAGGAGATGGTGCCGCCGGTCGAGGTCAACACGCCCGTGATCAGGTTGAAGGTCGTGCTCTTGCCGGCCCCGTTGGGACCGATCAGCGCCACGATCTCGCGCGCCTGCACGTCGAAAGAGACGTCGTTGACCGCGATCACGCCGCCGAACACCTTTCGCGCCTGCTCGATCTGCAGCAGCACCGAAGGTTCGGTCGGCGAGCGCACGCGCGCCGGCAGGGTCAGCGCCGTGTCGGGATGCTTGCGGCCGAACTTGAACGGCAGCCACGACATCAGCCAGGGCCACACGCCGGTCGGCGCCAGCTGCAGCAGCAGCACCAGCAGGATGCCGAACACGATGGTCTCGAGCTGCGACTTGCCGCCGAAAATATAGGGTAGATAGCTCTGCAGCACTTCCTTCAGGATCACGACGATGCCGGCGCCCAGCACGGCGCCCCAGACATAGCCGGCGCCGCCGACCACGGCTATGAAGAGATATTCGATGCCGGCATGCGCGCCGAACGGCGTCGGCGTGACGGCGCGCTGGAAATGCGCGTAGAGCCAGCCGGACAGTCCGGCCAGCACGGCGGCATAGATGAACACCAGCAGTTTTGCGCGCGGGGTCTGCACGCCGAAGGCTTCCGCCGCGATGTGCCCACGGCGCAGCGCGCGGATAGCGCGGCCGGTGCGGGAATCCAGCAGGTTCATCGACAGCACCGCCGAGATCAGCACCGCGGCCCAGATCACGAAATAGATCGTGTCGGGGCTTAGCATCCTGGTCGCGCCGATCGACAGCGGTGGAATGTTGGAGATGCCGTCGTTGCGGCCGATGAATTCGAGCTTGCTGAAGAGATAATAGAGGCCGATTCCCCAGGCGATGGTGCCGAGCGGCAAATAGTGCCCGGACAGGCGGACCGTGATGATGCCGAGGATCACGGCGGCGATGCCGCTGACGACAAGCGAGGCCGGCAGCGTCAGCCAGGGCGAGACGCCGTAGGCGGTGGTCAGCACGGCGGTGGTGTAGGCGCCGAAGCCGCAGAACGCGGCCTGGCCGAACGAGGTGAGGCCGCCGAGGCCGGTGAGCAGCACCAGGCCCATCGCGACCAGTGCGGCGAGGCCGATATTGTCCAGAAGCACGATCCAGAACGGCGGCACGCCAGGGATCAGCGGGATCGCCGCCATCGCGGCGGCAAAGACGAGGAGGGGCCAGCGGTTGATCATGGCGTCAGTCCTTCTCTTCCTCGACTGCGGGTGCGGCGAGCGAGCGCAGCACCAGCACGGGGATGATCAGGGTGAACACGATGACTTCCTTGAAGTTGGAGGCATAGAATGAAGAGAAGGCCTCGATCGTCCCGACGATCAGCGCGGCGACGGCGGTCAGGGGGTAGCTGACCAGGCCGCCGATGATCGCGGCGATGAAGCCCTTGAGGCCGATCAGGAATCCGGTGTCGTAATAGAGCGTGGTGATCGGCACGATCAGGATGCCGGAGATGGCGCCGATCACGGACGCCAGCAGGAAGGCGATCTGGCCCGACAGCGTGGTGCGGATGCCGACGAGGCGCGCGCCGAGCCGATTGACCGCGGTGGCGCGCAGCGCCTTGCCCATCAGCGTGACGCCGAAGAACAGCCACAGCGCGACAATGAAAGCGATGGTGACGCCATAGACGGCGATGCTCTGGCCGGTGAAGCGCAGGTCGCCGATGGTGAAGGCGGCGGTGGAAAGCGGGGGCCCGCGCAAGCCCTCCGCGCCGAAGAAGACGAGGCCGAGGCCCTGCAGCGCCAGATGGCAGCCGACGGACGCGATCAAGAGCACCAGCACGGACGTATGTGCCAGCGGCTGGAACGCGAGGCGGTAGAGGAAAAGGCCGATCGCCGCCACGATCAGCAGCGCCAGCACGATGTTGACCGCGATCGGCGTCGTGGGGCCGGCGAGCAGCCAGGTAGCCGCGAGGATGACGGCCGGAAAGGCGATGTTGAGCGCGAGGCTGCGGCCGATCTTCTTCAGATGCAGCGCGCGGCGGGAAGCGAACAGATCAAGGACGAAGGCGACGACGCCCATGGCGGCGGCAAGCCACACCGTGCCCGGCACGTGGCCGGCGCACAGCATCGCATAGCTCAGCGCGCCGTAGGTGACGAATTCGCCCTGCGGAATCAGGATGACGCGGGTGACCGCGAACACCAGCACCAGTGCCAGCCCGAGCAGCGCGTAGATCGCGCCATTTGTGATGCCGTCCTGGATCAGGAACAGCATGATCGTCGTATTCAAACCGGACGCTCCCCCTCACGCCTCCGGCGGGGCGCGGCTTGCGCGCCCCGGCCATCCCATTTCGCCGGTTGAAAGTTACCGGTATTTGATATATTGGATAACAATTATCGAATATAACCTCAAGGCCCTAACCGGCCCGAGGGTCCCCTGAGCGCCCTTTTTAGCGGGATTGCGAGCTTCGAGCGATGACTGTTTCCAAGACTGCCGATGTCGATGCCGCCAAGCCGCCCCGTCCGTCCCGCAAGGCGAATGGCGAGGGGGCTGACGAGGCCGCCTCGCTGCAGCTCGGGGAACTCTCTGAATTGCTGGGCTATTCGCTGAAGCGGGCGCAACTCAGGGTCTTCGAGGACTTCCTCAATTGCGTTGCCCCGTTGCAGCTGACGCCGGCGCAGTTTTCCGTGCTCCTGCTGCTCGACCGCAACCCCGGCCGCAACCAGACCGAGATCGCCAACACGCTCGGCATCCTCCGGCCGAATTTCGTGGCCATGCTGGACGGGCTGGAAAGCCGCGACCTTTGCGCGCGGATGCGCTCGACCAACGACCGCCGCTCGCACATCCTGACCCTGACCGACAAGGGCCGCGCGGTGCTCGCCCGTGCCAAGAAGCTGGTCGCCACCAAGCACGAGGCACGGCTCAACGAGGTGCTCGGCCCCGCCAACCGTGCCGCGTTGCTGGACATGCTCGCGAAGATCGCGCGCGAGTTTTGAGATAGCACCTCATCCCGTAGGGTGGGCAAAGGCGCGCACGCGCCGTGCCCACCTTTGTCAAGCCTGCTCGGGATGGTGGGCACGCGGAGCCTGTCATCGGGCGCGCATTCGCGCGACCCGTTGGCTTTGCCTACCCTGCAATTTCTCGCCTACGCAACGGCGGAATTCTTCGCAGCAACCGGCTTCGGAAACCGTGACAGGAACAGCCGTTCGATCTCGGCGACGGGTAGCGGCTTGCTGAACAGAAATCCCTGCATCTCGGTGCAGCCGACGGCGGCGATCTTGTCGAGCTGCTCGGCGGTCTCGACGCCCTCGGCGGTCGCCGCCATGCCCATGCCGTTCGCCAATGCCGCAACCGCGCGCACGATATAGAGCGAGCCGGCATTCTCCGTGATGTCCTTGACGAAGGAGCGGTCGATCTTGATCTTGTCGAACGGGAACGACTGCAGATAGGTCAGCGAGGAATAGCCGGTGCCGAAATCGTCCATGGCGATGCGGATGCCGAGTGCGCGCAGTTGATGTAGCACCGCAAGCGTCGCTTCGCGGTCCTGCAGCAGCACGGTTTCGGTGATCTCGATCTCCAGCCGCGTCGGGTGCAGGCCGCAAGCCGCCAGCGCATTCACGATGACCGGCAGCAGGCTCGAGCCGCGGAACTGGGCGGCCGAGATATTGACCGCCACATTGAGATGCTCCGGCCATCGCGACGCGGCGAAGCAGGCCTCGCGGATCACCCATTCCCCGAGCGGCACGATGAAGCCGA
The DNA here is from genome assembly GCF_016219575.1 of Bradyrhizobium sp. Classification (GTDB taxonomy): domain Bacteria; phylum Pseudomonadota; class Alphaproteobacteria; order Rhizobiales; family Xanthobacteraceae; genus Bradyrhizobium. Next base: position 41,016 of record NZ_JACRMG010000023.1, read on the forward strand.
TCTCTTCCGCCAGCGGAATGAAGGTCGACGGCGGAATCTGCCCGGCTTCCGGATGGTTCCAGCGGATCAGGGCCTCGAAGCCGCTTATCTCGTTGCTCTCCAGGTTCACCACCGGCTGGTAGTAGAGCTCGAACTCGCCGGCCGGCAGCGCCTTGCGCAGATCCTGCTCCATGATGCGGCGGGCCTGCATCTGCTCGTCCATCGCGGGCTCGAAGAAGCGGAACGTGCCGCGGCCGTCGCCCTTGGCGCGATAGAGCGCAAGATCGGCATTACGCAGCAGCTTGTCGGGTGCATCGCCATCGCCGGGGCTGACCGCGATGCCGATGCTGGTGCCGACGCTCGCCTGCTGGCCGTCGATCTCGTAGGGCTCGCTGATCCAGGCGATGATCTGCTGCGCCAGCATGGTCGCTTCTGCGGGATCGGAGACCGGCGCCTGCACGATGACGAATTCGTCGCCGCCCATCCGCGCGATCGTATCAGTTTCGCGCGCCAGGGCGCGCAGGCGGTCGGCGACGATCCTGAGCAGCTTGTCGCCAGCCGGATGTCCAAACGTGTCGTTGACCGCCTTGAACTGATCGAGGTCGAGGTGATGCACCGCCACCATCTGCCCGCCGTGGAAGCGGGCGAGAGCCTGTTCGAGCCGCTCGTTCAGCAACGCCCGGTTGGCGAGATCGGTCAGCGCATCATGGTGGGCCATGTGCTCGATCTTGACCTCGGCCTGGCGCTGCTCGGTGATGTCTTCGTGAGTCGCAACCCAGCCGAGATCGGGCATCGGGCGGTGCCGGATCTTGAAGGTCTTGCCGTTCTTCAGATCGACGATGCTGTCCTTGGCTTCGTTGGATACCGCAACGTTGGTGCGCCAGAGCAGGTATTCGTCCCGCGACATGGCGGGAAAGCTGCCGGCTTCATAGCGCAGGTCGACGATGTCGGTCAGCGGCGTGCCGGGACCGACCTTGTCGGGCGGAATGTCGTACATTTCGGTGAAACGGTCGTTGCACACGATCAGCCTGTGGTCGGAGTCGAAGAAGCACAGGCCCTGCGACATGTTGTTGATCGCGGTGTCGAACTGGACATTGCGTATCCGTAACGCCTCTTCCTGCTCCCTGCCCAGCTCGTACTGCCGCTTCAGGCGTGCGTGGAGCTCCTCGCGCTCGGTGATGTCTTCATGGGTGGCGATGCCGCCGCCGTCGGGCAGTGGGCGGACCGCGTAGGCGATGATCCTTCCGTCGGTGAATTCCTGGACCGTGGTGTCGAGCGCGATGTCGCGGCCGACGCGCTCGCGGATGTATTGCTCGGGCGCCATCCGCACCTTGAGGCCGAGATTCAAGCGGTGCTGGATCAGCGCGCTGGTCGGCGTGCCCGGCTTCACCTGCTCGGGCGTCAGCCCGTACATCTCGACATAGCGGCGGTTGCAGAAAATGACCCTGCGGTCCCGGTCGAAGATGACAATGCCGAGCGACAGATTGTGCAGCGCTTCTTCGAGCCGCATCTGCAGATTCCCGGGCTCCGGGACCATGGCGGGCTGGTCACGATCGGTCATATGGCGTTTCCCCGTCGCCATTCGCGGCGTTCCTGCTTTCAGGAGGCCGCCATTACAGACCGAAGCGGGTGAACTGCATCCTTGTACCGCGTCAAATCCGGGCAAAATCCTGCGAACGGGGTGAACGAAGCGTTAATGCGGCGGTTGGGTGATAGCCGGGACGTGGCATGGAATGAATTCCTGACGAAGCCGGGCGTGATTGAAGTCCTCATCCTGAGGAGCGCGCAACGCGCGCGTCTCGAAGGGTGAAGGCCCGACTGTGGCCTCATGGTTCGAGACGCGCGAAGACGCGCTCCTCACCATGAGGGTTTGCTAATCCACCAGGATCACCCGGACGTCGTTGACATTGGTCAGCGTCGGTCCGGTGAGCAGCAGATCGCCGGTCTGCACGAAGAATCCGGTCGCATCGTTGTTGGCGAGATAGGCCTGGGCGTCGAGGCCGAGCGATTTCATTTTCGAGAAAGTCGCGGCATCGATGACGGCGCCGGCCGGATCGGTGGCGCTGCCGGCGCCGCCATCGGCGCCGTCGGTGTCGGCCGCGAGCGCGGCGATATCGGGCGTGTCCTTCAACAGCCCCGCCAGCGCCAGCGCGTATTCCTGGTTGGGGCCGCCGCGGCCGTTGCCGCGCACGGTGACAGTCAGTTCTCCGCCGGACAGGATGGCGATGCGCCTGCCTTCGGCGCGTGCCTTCAGCGCCATCCGCGCATGCTCGGCGGCGACCTCGCGGGCCTCGCCTTCGAGGTCGGCGCCGAGTGCGATGGTCTCGTACCCGGCATCCCTTGCAACCCGGACCGCGGCCTCGTGCGAAGCCTTCGGCTTCGCGATCAGCTCGAACCTTGCGCGGGCAAAGGCGGCATCGCCGGGCTTGCAGCTTTCGTTGCTGGGATCGTCGAGCGCGCGGCGCACCGCCTCGTCGATGGCGAGATTGTATTTCGCGACAATGGCGCGTGCGTCGGCCAGCGTGGACGGGTCGGGCACGGTGGGGCCGGAGGCGATCGCGGAGGGGTCGTCATGCGGCACGTCCGAGACCGCGAGCGTCACGATCCCGGCGGCACGCTGGCCGGCGCGCGCCAGCCGGCCGCCCTTGATGCGCGAGAGATGTTTGCGCACCACGTTCATCTCGCCGATCGGCGCGCCGGAGCGCAGCAGCGCGCGGTTGACCTGCTGCTTCTGCGCGAACGACACGCCCTCGACCGGCGCGATCCAGTTGGCGGAGCCGCCGCCGGTGAGCAGCACCAGCAGCAGATCGTCGGCGGTGGCTTCCGCCGCCAGCCGCAGCGTGTCGTCGGCCGCCTTCAGCCCGGCCTCGTCGGGGACGGGATGGCCGGCCTCGATCACCTTGATCCGCCGCGTCGGCACGCCGTGGCCGTGGCGGGTGGTGGCAAGTCCGGTCAATCGCTGCGGCTCGAGCTTCAACGTGTCGAGGTAGTACCGCTCGGCGCTCGCGGCCATCGCGGCGGCGCCCTTGCCGGCGGCAAGGCAGATCACGCGGCCTTTCGGCGGAGGCGGCAGATGCCGGCCGAGCACCGTTGCGGGATGCGCCGCAGCAACCGCCGCATCGAAAATCGCGCGCAGGAGAGGGCGTCGGTCGGTCATCGCATTCACGGTCCAGGATGTGAGCAGAGGCCGTTATGCGATTTCTCCGCGCAAAAGAAAACCCCCGCGAGCGCGGCTCGCGGGGGTCTTGTGCGTTGCTTATCGGCCGATAGGAATCGGCGATCAGAGAGCGTTTTCGAGCGAAGAGAAGAGCCTAACCGCCGACGTCGCCGCTCAGGACTTCACCAAAGCGCTCCCAGGTCTCGCCCTTGAACTTCATCAGCTGCAGCTGCGAGATCGGGGCGAAGTCGGTCGCCGAGGTGTTGACCTTGACGCCCGGCAGCAGACCACCGAGCTCGAGATCCTTGATGCTCGCCGCCTGCTTCATCACATTCTCGCGGGTGAGGTTGTCGCCGCACTGCTTGAGCACCTGCACGAGACCCTGAGCCACGGTGTAACCGTACATGACCGAGGCGTCGGCGCGGTTGGCTTCAGGATAGTACTTGTCGAGGAACTCGTTCCAGGCCTTCATGCCGGCGTCGCTCTTCCACTGCGCGTCGGTCGGATCCTTCAGATAATTCGAGGAGATGATGTCCTGGCCGTTCTCGAAGCCGGCGGGCTTCATCACGCTGCCGACCGAGGCCGACACGTTGTTGAGGAAATGCACCGGCTTCCAGCCGATCTCGGCGTTCTTCTTGATCGCCTGCGCCGCGAATTTCGGCGTGGTGATGTTGACGAACACGTCGGCGCCGGAGGCCTTCAGCTTGACGATGTGGCTGTCGATGGTCGGCGCTGAAACTTCATAGCTCTCCTCGAGCACGATCATCGAGGTCTTGGCGCCCAGCCCGTCCTTGAGGCCCTTCAGATAGTCCTTGCCGTAGTCGTCGTTCTGGTAGAGCACGCCGATCTTGGCGTTCGGGAAGTTCTTCAGGATGTACTTGGCGTAGATCTGGGTCTCGCTCTGGTAGTTGGGCTGCCAGCCCATGGTCCAGGGGAAGTTCTTCGGATCGTTCCACTTGGTGGCGCCGGTGGCGACGAACAGCTGCGGCACCTTCTTGGAGTTCAGGTACTTCTGGATCGCCGTGTTCGGCGGCGTGCCGAGCGGGTTGAAAACCACCAGCACTTCGTCGCTCTCGACCAGCTTGCGCGCCTGCTCAACCGTCTTGGGCGGCGAATAGCCGTCGTCGTAGGAGACGAAGTTGATCTTGCGGCCGTTGATGCCGCCCTCGGCGTTAATCTTCTTGAAGTAGGCCTCTTCGGTCTTGCCGATCACGCCATAGGCGGACGCCGGACCGGAATAGGGCATGATGTTGCCGATCTTGATCTCGGTATCGGTTGCACCGGTATCGTATTTCTTTTGCGCCAGTGCGCCGCTCGAGGAAGCGGCGATCACGGCGAGTGCGGTCGAAAGCACCGCGAGTTTGGTAGTGGCGGACATTAACGTCTCTCTCCCGTTGAGTTCCAGTTGCGAGTTGCCCGGCCCGTTGGACCTGTTTTTGGCGCGCCGTAGGTAGCATTTCAGCCGTCCAATCACAACAAAAAGCCCCCCGCGCCTTGGCGCGAGGGGCTGCGTCCTTGGGCAGCAGGGCCGGTTGTTAACCGCCGACGTCGCCGCTCAGGATCTCACCAAACAGTTCCCAGGTCTCGCCCTTGAAGCGCTGGAGTTGCAGCTGGGAGATCGGGGCGAAGTCGGTCGGCGAGGTGTTGGCCTTGACGCCCGGCAGGACGCCGCCGGGTACGAAGTCCTTGAGGTTCGCCGCCTGCTTCATCACGTTCTCGCGGGTCAGGTCGTCGCCGCATTGCTTGAGGATCTGCACGAGTGCCTGGGCCACGTTGTAGCCGTAGACTACCGCGCCGTCGGCACGGTTGGCTTCCGGATAGTACTTGTCCAGGAACTCGTTCCAGGCCTTCATGCCCGGATCGTCCTTCCATTGCGTGTCGGTCGGATCCTTCATGTATTGCGAGGAGATGATGCCTTGCGAATTCTCCAACCCGGCGGGCTTCATCACGGTGCCGACCGAGGCCGACACGTTGTTGAGGATGTGCAGCGGCTTCCAGCCGACCTCGGCCATCTTCTTGATCGCCTGCGCCGCGAACTTCGGCGTGGTGACGTTGAAGAACACGTCGGCATCGGTCGCCTTCATCTTGACGATGCTGGAATCGATGGTGGGCTGCGACACCTCGTAGCTTTCCTCCATCACGATCATCGAGGCGGCCTTGGCGCCGAGGCCGTCCTTCAGGCCCTTGACGTAGTCCTTGCCGTAATCGTCGTTCTGGTAAAGGATCGCGATCTTGGCGTTCGGCTTCTCCTTCATGATGTACTTGGCGTAGATCTGCGATTCGCTCTGGTAGTTGGGCTGCCAGCCCATGGTCCACGGGAAGTTCTTCGGGTCGTTCCACTTGGTGGCGCCGGTGGCGACGAGCAGCTGCGGCACCTTCTTCTGGTTCATATATTTCTGGATCGCCGTGTTCGGCGGCGTGCCGAGCGGGTTGAAGATCAAAAGAACCTCGTCGCTCTCGACCAGCTTGCGCGCCTGCTCGACCGTCTTCGGCGGCGAGTAGCCGTCGTCATAGCTGATGAAGTTGATCTTGCGGCCGTTGATGCCGCCCTCGGCGTTGATCTTCTTGAAGTAGGCTTCCTCGGTCTTGCCGATCACGCCATAGGCGGATGCCGGGCCCGAATACGGCATGATGTTGCCGATCTTGATTTCGGTGTCGGAGGCGCCGGTGTCGTATTTCTTCTGTGCGAAAGAGGGGCTGCTCGTGGCGGCAAGCAATGCGAGGGCAGCCGCAACGGCTCCCAGTCGCAATTGATTGATGGGCATTCTGGTCTCCCTGGATCCGGTTTGTTGTGTCTTGTTGTTGGTGACGGGCGCTTCGCGGCCCTTGGCCTTCATTCAATACCTTCTGCCGTCCGCCAGCAACAAAAAGCCCCCGGCGACGGGGTCGCAGGGGGCCTGTTCTTTGGTCAAACCGCCCCGCGGTTGACCGTGCGGCGGAATATTAACGATCGAGCCCGCGACCGACGGGCTTGCCGGTGTCACTTCCTGAGTTTGCCCATCAGCAGTTGGGCAGCGATCGCCACCTGCCTCGCGCCATGCGGCACCAGGAAGATCACGATGAACAGCAGGACGCCGAACACGGCGCCGGAAAGGCCCTTGGAGATGCTCTCGGCGATATTGGGCACGAAGATGATGAAGGCGGCACCGACGAACGATCCCGGCAGCCAGCCGACACCGCCGACCACCATGCCGAGGAACAGCGAGATGGCGAGGTTGATCGTGTAGCTGTCGGGCGCCACGAACGCCACGACGATGGCACTGAGACCGCCGGCGATGCCGGTAATGCCGGCGGACACGCCGAACGCCAGCGTCTTGTATTTCGCGACGTCGACACCCATGGCCGAGGCCGCGATCTCGTTGTCGCGGATCGACATGAAGGCGCGGCCCGAGCGCGAGCGCAGCAGGTTGATCGAGCCGATATAGATCGCCACCGTGATCGCCAGCGTGAAGTAATACAGCCATTTGTCCTGGCTGAGCGGCAGGCCGAACGGCGCATCGGGCTTCATGACGACGAGGCCCTGCACACCGCCGGTCCATGACTCGAAGAAATGCAGCTTCAGGAACTGCGGCATGGCGACCGCCAGCGCGAAAGTGGCCAGCGCCAGGTAGATGCCGGAAAGCCGCAGCGCCGGCTTGCCGAACAGGTAGCCGGCACCGAACGAGACCAGCCCCGCGATCGGCAGCGTCAGCGCGTAGTTCACATTGGCGTTTTCCATCAGGACCGCCGACGTGTAGGCGCCGAGCGCGTAGAACGCGCTCTGGCCGAGCGAGAACTGGCCCGACCCACCGGTCAGGATGTTGAGCGCCAGCACCGCGATCCCGTAGATCATCACCATCGTCATCTGGAAGGCGATGAAGTTCTTCACGAAAAGCGGGGCGATGAGCAGCGCTGCCAGGATCGCCAGCGAGGTGCCGGTGCCCAGCGTCATGGCGCGCTTCGGAACGGCCTCGACGGCCGGGGCTTCTGTGACGGCGTCTTCTGCAGCTGCGCTCATGATCAGACTCGCTTGACGATGGCTCGGCCGAACAGACCGGCAGGTTTGAAGACCAGGACGATAATGATCAGCGCAAGCGCGATCGGCAGTTTCAGTTCATTGCCGACGGCGGGGATGTAGGTGCCGGCGAGATTCTCGAAGACGCCCATCAGGAAGCCGCCGACGACGGCGCCAAGCGGCGAGGTGAGGCCGCCGAGCACGGCGGCAGCGAAGCCGTAGACCAGCACGCCGCCCATCATGTTCGGTTCGAGGAACACGACCGGTGCGATCAGGATGCCGGCGACCGCGCCGATCGCGGACGCCATGCCCCAGCCGAGCGCGATCATCCAGCTGGTGTTGATGCCGACGAGCCGTGCCGATTCCGGCAGCGCGGCGGCGGCGCGCATCGCAAGGCCGATCCGGGTGAACTGGAAGAACAGGTAAAGCCCGACCAGCATCAGCAGGGTGACGCCGATCATGCCGGCCTGATGGGTCGAGATCAGCTGGCTGCCGAGGAACGGCGAGGAGCCGAACGGCGTCGGATATTGCTTGATGGTGAAGTCCCAGATCAGGCCGGCGACCGAGTTGACGATGGCAAACAGCGCGATGAAGCCGGCGACGTTGGTCAGCACCGGCGCTTTCGCCAGCGGCTTGAACAGCAGCCGCTCGATCAGGATGCCGCCGGCGAACGAGATCGCAATCGTGAGCAGGAACGCCCACCAGTAGGGCACGCCCCACTGCATCAATTGCCAGGAGATGAAGGTCGAGAACATCGCCATCTCGCCCTGGGCGAAGTTCAGATGGTCGATCGCCTGGTAGATCATGACCACCGCGAGCGCCATGCAGGCATAGATCGCACCGGTCGAGATGCCGGCCAGGATCTGGTTGACAAAGAGTTCCATTTGCCCCGGCTCCTCAGTAGCCCAGATAGGATTTGCGGACGTCTTCGTTGTTGGCGATGTCCTTGGCGTTACCCGACATCACGATGCGTCCGGTTTCGATGACATAGGCCTGGTCGGCAAGCTCGAGCGCGAGCTGGGCGTTCTGCTCCACCACCAGGATGGTGACCTTTTCCTCGCGGTTGATCTTGCCGAGGATCTTGAAGAGGTCGCGCACCACCAGCGGAGCAAGTCCGAACGACGGCTCGTCCAGCAGCATCAGGCGCGGACGCAGCATCAGGGCGCGCGCGACCGCGAGCATCTGCTGCTCGCCGCCCGACAGCGTGCCGGCCTGCTGGGTGTAGCGTTCCTTCAGCACCGGGAAGTGCTCGTACATGCGCTCGATGTCGGAAACGATGCCGGCCTTGTCCGTGCGCGAGATCGCGCCCAGCTGCAAGTTCTCCTCCACCGTCATGGTGGTAAAGGTGCCGCGGCCTTGCGGCACGTGCGCGATGCCGAGCCGCACGATGTTCTCGGTGGACTTGCTGGACAGCGGCGCGCCCTCGAACTCGATCGCGCCGGTCGATCGCACCATGTTGCAGATTGCCCGCAGCGTGGTGGTCTTGCCGGCGCCGTTGGCACCGAGCAGCGTAGTCAGCGAACCCTCGTTGAGCGAGAAGGACAGCCCGTGCAGGGCCTGGACCTGGCCGTAATAGGCGCGCAGATCCTTGACGTTGAGCATCGCGGTCATTGGTCCTTGCTCCCGAGATAGGCCTTGATGACGTCCGGGTTGGCCTGGACCTGGGCCGGTGTTCCCTCGGCCAGCTTGCGGCCGAAGTTCAGCGCCACGACATGGTCGGCGATCGACATCACGAGGCCCATGTGGTGTTCGACGAGCAGCACGGTCATGTGGCGCTCGTCGCGGATACGGCGGATCAGATCGCCGAGCACGTGGACTTCCTCGTGGTTGAGGCCGCCGGCGGGCTCGTCGAGCAGCAGGATCTTCGGATCGGCCGCCAGCGCGCGCGCCAGCTCGACGCGCTTCTGGGTGCCGAAGGGCAGGCCCGAGACCACCGTATGGGCGACGTTCCCGAGTTCGAGATAGGCGAGGATCTCCTCGACCTTCCTGTTGATCTCGGCTTCGCCGCGCCGGACCCAGGCGAGCTTGATGGAGTCGCTGATGATGTCGCTGGAGGTGCGCGCGTGGCAGCCGATGCGGACATTGTCCATCACCGAGAGATTGGGAAACAGCGCCACGTTCTGGAACGTGCGGCCGATGCCGATCTCGGCGATCTTGTGCGCCGGCCGCGTCAGGATGCTGGCGCCTTCCATCAGGATGTCGCCGGAGGACGGCTGATAGAGGCGGCTGAGGCAGTTGAACAGCGTCGTCTTGCCGGCGCCGTTCGGCCCGATCAATCCGAGGATCTGGCCCTTGTGCATGTCGAAGGTGACGCCATTCAAGGCGATGATGCCGCCGAACACGACGCTGACGTCGCGAACCGCAAGCAGGGGAGCATTGCCCTGCGCGAGCTGTGTCTGCGTCATATCGTTGCGCCCGTCATCGTCGGGCTGACGCGACCTCGCGAATTCATCCGCCGTTCGCTCGCGCGACGGCTATCTGATCCCCTCGACAACACGCGTTCTCCCTCCTCGTCCTCTCTTGCTTTCTTCTTTTTTTGCAGGCGCAACGATGCCGCCCAGCGCCGTTTCGATGTTCCTTACCATCGCGACCATACGAGGTCCAATGTCGTTGATCAGGCGATCTTCCGCGAAACGGAATGCCGGCGCGCCGCAATTGAAGGCATAGGGTCCGGTTCCATCGTTCAGCTTCAAGGCGACACCGACTGCGTGCACATCGTCCTGCCATTCGCCTGCAGAAATAGCGAAGCCATGGCGCGCCACCATCTCGCCCGATCGCTCGATGCCGTCGCGTATTTTCGGCCAGCGGCTGCCGTAGTGCTCGCGCAGCTCGCGCAACAGGGCGGCGCGGTCGTCCGGCGGCAGCGCCCATATATACGCACGACCCATGGCCGTGGTTGCAATCGGTATCCGCGAACCGACGTCGAGCTGGACGCCGAGCGTCAGGCCGTTACGGCTCTGCCCGAAATAGATCATGCTGAGGCGGTCGCGGGCGCCGACGGCAACCGCGCCACCGGTCTCGCGCATGACTTCCTCGCGGAAGGCTTCGGACAGATGCCGGACCCCCAAATTCGCCAGGGCGGCATACCCGAGCGCCATGGCTGAGGGCGCGAGCTGATACTTTTCGAAGCGGGGGACGGGTGTAAGATAACCGAGCTTTGTCAGAGTGTAGGTAAGCCGTGAAACGGTCGGCTTTGGCAATTTGGTACGGGCGGCAAGCTCTTGATTGCCCAGAAGCCCGTCATTGGGATGAAATGCGCGCAACACATCGAGGCCGCGGGAAAGCGCGACGACGAAGCTGCGATCAGTCGCCACCTTCTTGGCTGGACGTTTCATTCCCTGCTTGGTTTTCTGTCTCGTTGACAACGGACGTGCTTCAAAATAACCCTCCGTGTCAAGATGTGGAATTTAATTTCGCAGTGCGAAACTAACTTCCGGCGTAGCTGCTGAACGCAAATTCGTGCAGCTACTCGACGCAAGTGAAGCAACCAAGAACAAGATTCAGGGAGAGTCTCGTGAACGCAGTGGTCAAGCTCGAACGTCATGACGCCATCGGCATCGTCACGGTGGACAGCCCTCCCGTGAATGCGTTGAGCGCAGCCGTGCGCGGCGGTATTTTCGATTGCATGAAAGAGGCGATCGCCGATCCCTCGATCAAGGCCATCGTGCTGACCTGCGGCGGCCGCACCTTCATTGCCGGCGCCGACATCACCGAGTTCGGTAAGCCGCCGAAGCCGCCCGGCCTGCACGAGGTGCTGGTGGCGATGGAGAATTCGCCGAAGCCGATCGTGGCCGCCATTCACGGCACCGCGCTCGGCGGCGGCCTCGAGGTCGCGCTGGCATGCCACTATCGCGTGGCGGTCAAGGAAGCCAAGCTCGGCCTGCCCGAAGTGAAGCTCGGCCTTCTGCCCGGCGCCGGCGGCACGCAGCGCCTGCCGCGCGCCGTGGGCCCGGAACTCGCCGTGAAGATGATCGTCAGCGGCGATCCGGTCGGGGCGGCCGAAGCGCTCAAGAGCGGCCTGATCGAGGAGATCGTGGAAGGCCCGGCCTCGGGCGGAGAAGCCTTTGCCCGCAAGCTGATCGCCGAGAAGCGCCCGCTGCGCAAGCTGCGCGATGACGACAGCAAGCTTGCCGCGGCCAAGGCCGACATTTCGATCTTCACCAACGCGGTCGCAGCCCTGACCAAGAAGGCGAGGGGCCTGGAAGCGCCGTTCGCCGCGGCCGACGCCGTGCGCGCGGCCATCGAGCTGCCGTTCGACGAAGGTCTCAAGAAGGAGCGCGAAGGTTTCCTGAAGCTCCTCACCAGCGATCAGTCCAAGGCGCAGCGTTACGCCTTCTTCGCCGAGCGCGAGGCCTCGAAGATCGCCGGCGTCCCTGATGGAACCAAGCCGCGCAAGGTCGATCGCGTCGCCATCATCGGCGCCGGCACCATGGGCGGCGGCATCGCGATGTCCTTTGCCAATGCCGGTATCCCGGTCACCCTGATCGAGACCGGCGAGGAAGCGCTCAAGCGCGGCATGGGCGTGATGCAGAAGAACTGGGAAGCGACTGCCGCCCGCGGCGGCATCCCGGCCGATGCGCCGGCCAAGCGCATGGCGCTGATCGACGGCAAGGTCGGCCTCGAAAACGTCAAGGACGCTGACCTGGTGATCGAAGCCGTGTTCGAGACCATGGCGGTGAAGAAGGAAGTGTTTGGTGCGCTCGACCAGCATGCCAAGCCGGGCGCCGTGCTCGCTTCCAACACCTCGTATCTCAACATCGACGAGATCGCGAAGGTGACGAAGCGGCCGCAGGATGTGCTGGGCATGCACTTCTTCTCGCCCGCCAACGTCATGAAGCTGTGCGAGATCGTCCGCACCGACAAGACCGCGCCGGATGCGCTGACCACGGCGGTTTCGATCGCGCGCAAGATTGCAAAGGTGCCGGCCGTGGTCGGCGTCTGCGACGGCTTTGTCGGCAACCGCATGCTGGCCCAGCGCGGCAAGCAGTCGGAGAAGCTGCTGTTCGAAGGCGCGCTGCCGCAGCAGGTCGACGCCGTCGTCACCAAGTTTGGCATGCCGATGGGACCGTTCGCGATGAGCGATCTCGCCGGCCTCGACATCGGCTGGCGCTCGCGCAAGGACCGCGGCATCAAGTCGGAGATCGCGGATGCGCTCTGCGAAGCCGGCCGCTTCGGCCAGAAGACCGGCAAGGGCTACTACAAGTATGAAGGCGGCTCGCGCTCGCCGCTGCCCGACCCCGATGTCGAGAAGCTGATCGAGGAGACCCTGCAGAAGCTCGGCAAGAAGCGTCGCGCCGTCAGCGACGACGAGATCCTCGAGCGCATGATGTACCCGATGATCAACGAGGGCGCGAAGATCCTCGAGGAGGGCATCGCGGCACGTCCGAGCGACATCGACGTGATCTGGCTCTACGGCTATGGCTGGCCGATCTACCGCGGTGGCCCGATGTTCTGGGCCGACACGGTGGGCCTCAAGCACATCGCCGATCGTCTCTCCTATTACGCCAGGGAGACCAACGATCCGAGCCTCGAGCCCGCGCCGCTGCTCAAGCGCCTCGCCGCCTCGGGCGGGACCTTCGCCTCGCTCGCCGCACCCTCGAAGGCGGCTTGATGGGTTATCAAGTGTCATTCCGGGATGCGCCGAAAGGCGCAGGCCCGGAATCCATACTCCCGATGGTGGTTATGGATTCCGGGCTCTCGCTTCGCTCGCCCCGGAATGACGAATTCAATTTGGTGCGCTGAAACCGATGCCCCATCCCGGCGAACAATTTTATCCGCAAGGCGTCCGCTGGGACGACACGATCGAGCGCTTCACGGTGCCCGACCTGCTGTCGAAAGCCGCCGCTGAATACGGCGCGCGCCCGGCGATCGAATTCCGCGACCGGCCGATCAGCTATGCCGAACTGGAAGACAAGGTGGAGATCGCTGCCAGCGCCTTCTTGCGCGCCGGCTATGGCCGCGACAAGTCCGTTGCCCTCTTTCTCGGCAACACGCCGGATCATCCCGTCAATTTCTTCGGCGCGCTGAAGGCGGGAGCACGCATCGTGCATTTGTCGCCGCTCGACGGCGAGATCGCGCTGTCGCACAAGCTCTCCGACTCCGGCGCGCGCGTTCTGATCACCATCAATCTCTCGGCGCTGCTGCCGACGGCGCTGAAATTTCTCGACAAGGGCCTGCTCGACAAATTGATTGTTTGCGAGGACGACGATTGGGGCAAGGTCGGCACGCCGCAGACGGCGCTGCCGCAAAATCCCGCGATCGTCACCTACAAGCAGTTCGTCGACGGCGTGACGAAACCTTCCGCCTGGCCGCAGATCGGCGTCGATGACGTCGCGCTGCTGCAATATACCGGCGGCACCACGGGCTTGCCGAAGGGCGCCATGCTCAGCCATGGCAATCTCACCGCGGCGGTATCGATCTACGATGTCTGGGGCAGGCCGGAGCGGCTCAAGCGCAACGCCGTCGAGCGCGTGATCTGCGTGCTGCCGCTATTCCATATCTTCGCGCTCACCGTGGTGCTCCTGTCCTCGCTCCGCCGCGGCAATCTGATCTCGCTGCACCAGCGCTTCGACGTCGAAGCCGTGATGCGCGACATCGAGGTCAAGCGCGCTACCATCTTTCCGGGCGTGCCGACGATGTGGATCGCCATCGCAGCACTTCCCGATCTCGACAAGCGCGATTTCTCCTCGCTGGTCGTCGCCGGCTCCGGCGGCGCGCCGCTGCCGGTGGAAGTCGCCGGCATTTTCGAGCGCAAGGTCGGCATGAAGCTGAAGAGCGGCTGGGGCATGACCGAAACCTGCTCGCCCGGCACCGGCCATCCCAAGGAAGGCCCGGAAAAGCCCGGCTCGATCGGGCTGATGCTGCCCGGCATCGAGCTCGACGTGGTCTCGCTCGACGATCCGAAGAAGGTGCTGCCGACAGGTGAGGTCGGCGAGATCCGCATCAGGGGGCCGAACGTCACCAGGGGCTACTGGAACAAGCCGAAGGAGAGCGCGGAATCCTTCGTCGGCGACCGCTTCCTCACCGGCGACATCGGCTACATGGATGCCGACGGCTACTTCTACCTGGTCGACCGCAAGAAGGACATGATCATCTCCGGCGGCTTCAACGTCTATCCGCAGATGATCGAGCAGGCGATCTACACGCACCCGTCCGTGCAGGAAGTGATCGTGATCGGCATTCCCGACGACTATCGCGGCGAGGCGGCGAAGGCCTTCATCACGCTGCGCGCGAATGCGACGCCGTTCAGCGTCGAGGAGCTGCGCGCCTTTCTCACCGGCAAGCTCGGCAAGCATGAACTGCCGGCAGCCGTCGAGTTCGTCAGGGAATTGCCGCGCACGCCGGTCGGCAAGCTGTCGCGGCACGAGTTGCGCAAGGCCCAGCCGGCGACTGTGAAGCAGCAACAAGTCGTATCAGGAGGACGTTGATGCAGTCGCTCCGCAAACTCCGCGTCGTCCCGGCGAAAGCCGGGACCCATACGCCGCGGCCACGCTTGGGGCACTCGGGGAGACGGTTTTCGCAATAACTGAGTTCGGTGGTTATGGGTCCCCGCTTTCGCCGGGACGACAATTCAGAGAAGGAGGATCCGATGGATCTCGCTTTTACCAAGGAAGAAATCGCGTTTCGCGAGGAAGTGCGGCAGTTCTTCAAGGACAACGTGCCGCCGGAGACGCGGCGCAAGCTGGTCGAGGGCCGTCATCTGTCCAAGGACGAGATGGTCACCTGGTGGCGCATCCTCAACAAGAAGGGTTGGGGCGTCTCGCACTGGCCGAAGGAATATGGCGGCACGGGCTGGACCTCGGTGCAGCACTACATCTTCAACGAGGAGCTGCAGTCCTATCCGGCGCCGGCGCCGCTCGCCTTCGGCGTCAGCATGGTCGGCCCGGTGATCTACACCTTCGGCAACGAGAAGCAGAAGAAGGAATATCTGCCGCGCATCGCCAATGTCGACGACTGGTGGTGCCAGGGCTTCTCGGAGCCCGGCTCCGGCTCCGACCTCGCCTCGCTCAAGACCAAGGCCGAGCGCAAGGGCGACAAGTGGATCATCAACGGCCAGAAGACCTGGACGACGCTCGCCCAGCACGCCGACATGATCTTCTGCCTCTGCCGCACTGATCCCTCGGCGAAGAAGCAGACCGGCATCTCCTTCATCGTGTTCAGCATGAAGAGCAAGGGCGTCACCGTGCGCCCGATCCAGACCATCGACGGCGGCCATGAGGTCAACGAAGTGTTCTTCGACGACGTCGAGGTGCCCTACGAGAATATCATCGGCGAGGAGAACAAGGGCTGGGACTACGCAAAGTTCCTGCTCGGCAACGAGCGCACGGGCATCGCCCGCGTCGGCATGTCCAAGGAGCGCATCCGCCGCATCAAGGAACTCGCCGCCAAGGTCGAATCCAACGGCAAGCCGATCCTGCTCGACCCCGGCTTCCGGGAGAAGCTCGCGGCCTGCGAGATCGAGCTCAAGGCGCTCGAGCTGACGCAGCTGCGCGTCGTCGCCGACGAGAGCAAGCACGGCAAGGGCAAGCCGAACCCGGCATCCTCGGTGCTCAAGATCAAGGGCTCGGAGATCCAGCAGACCACCACGGAGCTCCTGATGGAAGTGATCGGGCCGCTCGCCGCGCCCTACGACGTCCATGGCGACGACGGCTCCAACGAGGCGATGGAGTGGACCGCGCAGATCGCGCCGACCTACTTCAACTACCGCAAGGTCTCGATCTACGGCGGCTCCAACGAGATCCAGCGCAACATCATCGCCAAGGCGGTGCTGGGGCTGTGATGCCTCTCCTCTCCCTCTCCCCGCTCTTCGCGGGGAGAGGGCAGGGGTGAGGGGCATCTCTCCACGAGCGCTGAACGCGGATGGACCTGTACCCCCTCACCCGGATCGCATCTGCGATGCGATCCGACCTCTCCCCGCAGGCGGGGAGAGGTGAAGAGGAAGCCCCGCGACACCGCTGAACCGAGTAACGACTGTTAGTTCTTAAGGAAGAGAAGATGGATTTTGATTTGTCCGAGGAGCAGCGGCTTCTCAAGGAAAGCGTCGACGGACTCCTGACGGACTCCTACGACTTCGATGCCCGCAAGAAATACATGAAGGAGAAGGGCGGCTGGAGCAAGGCCGTGTGGGGCAAGCTCGCCGAGCAGGGCCTGCTCGGTCTTCCCTTTGCGGAGGCCGATGGCGGCTTCGGCGCCGGTGGCGTCGAGACCACGATCGTGATGGAGGCGCTCGGCAAGGCGCTGGTGCTGGAGCCCTATCTGGCGACGGTGGTGATCGGCGGCGGCTTCCTGCGCCATGGCGGCTCGGATGCGCAGAAGGCCGCGCACATTCCCGGCATCATCGACGGCAGCAAGACGTTTGCGTTTGCGCAGCTCGAGAAGAACTCGCGCTACGATTTGCATGACGTCGTCACCACCGCGAAGAAGAAGGGCAATGGCTGGGTCATCGACGGCGAGAAATTCGTCGTCGTCAACGGCGAGAACGCCGACACGCTGATCGTCACCGCGCGCACCAGGGGCGACCGCCGCGACAAGACCGGCGTCGGCGTCTTCCTGGTGCCGGCCAGTTCGAAGGGCATCACCAAGAAGTCGTACCCGACCCAGGACGGCTTGCACGCCGCCGACATCAGCTTCACCGGCGTGGAAGTTGGCGCGGACGCCGCGATCGGCAATCCCGAGGATGGCCTTGCGCTGATCGAGCGCGTGGTCGACGACGCCCGCATGGCGCTCTGTGCGGAGGCGGTCGGACTGATGGACGAGTCGCTGAAGACCACCGTCGAATACATCAAGACGCGAAAGCAGTTCGGCGTGCCGATCGGCACGTTCCAGAGCCTGCAGCACCGGGCGTCGGACATGTTCGTCGCGGTCGAGCAGGCCCGCAGCATGTCGATGTTCGCGACCATGGCGTCCGATTTCGACGATGCCAAGGAGCGGGCGAAGGCGATTGCGGCCGCCAAGGTGCAGGTCGGCAAGTCGCTGAAGTTCGTCGGCCAGCAGTCGATCCAGCTCCATGGCGGCATCGGCATGACGATGGAGGCCAAGATCGGCCACTATTTCAAGCGGCTGACCATGATCGAGAACACTTTCGGCGACACCGACTATCACCTCCGCCGCGTCACCGACGCAGGCGGACTGATGTAGGTCTCTCCCTCCGTCATTCCGGGGCGCGCGTGCGCGCGCCTCGGCCTCACTTCATCCGCGTCATGGCCGGGCTTCGTCCCGGCCATCCACGTCTTGGCCGCAGCAACGAAAGACGTGGATGCCCGGGTCAAGCCCGGGCATGACGAAGAATAACGAACGAAGAAACAAAGGGAGCAGATGCCGTGAAATCCACCCCGTTCGATCTCTCAGGCACAGTCGCCGTCATCACCGGCTCCAGCCGCGGCATCGGCCGTTCCTCGGCCGAACTGCTGGCCAAGCTCGGCGCAAAAGTCGTGATCTCCAGCCGCAAGGCGGACGCCTGCCACGCCGTGGCCGAGGGCATCAACAAGTCCGGCGGCGACGCCCACGTCATTCCCTGCAACATCTCGCGCCATGACGAGGTGAAGGCGCTGATCGCGGGCGCCACCAAGCATTACGGCAAGGTCGACATCCTCGTCTGTAACGCCGCGGTCAATCCGTATTACGGCCCGCTGCTCGACATATCAGACGAAGCTTTCGACAAGATCATGGGCAGCAACGTCAAGAGCAACATCTGGCTCTGCGCAGAGGCCGTGCCGCAGATGGCGGCGCGCGGCAAGGGCTCCGTCGTCATCGTCTCCTCCATCGGCGGATTGCGCGGCTCTACCGTGATCGGCGCCTACGGCATTTCGAAAGCCGCCGATTTCGCGCTGTGCCGCAGCCTCGCCGGCGAATGGGGCCCCAAAGGCGTGCGCGTCAATTGCGTGGCGCCGGGCCTGGTGAAGACCGATTTCGCCCGCGCGTTGTGGGAGGACGAGGAGCGGCTGAAGCGCCGCACCGCCGGCACGCCGCTCCGCCGTATCGGCGAGCCGGACGAGATCGCAGGTGCGGTGGCGTATCTGGCGTCGGATGCTTCCACCTTCATGACCGGCCAGACCATCGTCGTCGACGGCGGCGTCACCACGGCGTCGGTTTGAGTTGTCGCCCCGGCGAAAGCCGGGGCCCATAACCACAGGATCGAGTTGTTACGAAGGCTGTCGCCACAGCGAGCGCGGCAGCGACCGGTTGTGGCTATGGGTCCTGGCCTGCGCCGAGACGACACCTGAATTTGTGGCGCCGCCGCCCGCAACCTTGACCTCCGCCCTCCAATCCGCTGTCCTCCCCCCGACACAAAAACCTCCCGGGAAGAAGCATCCATGTCCTTCGTCCTCGCCATCGATCAGGGCACCACGTCCTCGCGCGCCATCGTGTTCCGCGGCGACATCTCCATTGCGGCGACCGCGCAGCAGGAGTTCCCGCAGCATTTTCCGGCTTCCGGCTGGGTCGAGCATGAGCCGGAGGACATCTGGACCTCTACCGTCATCACCTGCCGCGACGCGCTGGAGAAAGCGGGCCTGAAGGCAAAGGACATCGCCGCGATCGGCATCACCAACCAGCGCGAGACCACGGTGGTGTGGGATCGCGCCACGGGACAAGCGATCCACCGCGCCATCGTCTGGCAGGACCGCCGCACATCGGACGTTTGCGCGAAGCTGAAGGGCGAAGGCCACGAGCCCGCGATCTCCCAGAAGACCGGCCTGCTCCTCGACCCCTATTTCTCCGGAACGAAAGTCGCCTGGATCCTCGACCACGTCCCCGGCGCGCGCGAACGCGCCGAGCGCGGCGAGCTCTTGTTCGGCACCATCGACTGCTACCTGCTGTGGCGCCTGACCGGCGGAAAGTCGCACGCCACCGACGCCACCAACGCCTCGCGCACCCTGCTGTTCAACATCCACACCGGGGCGTGGGACGACGAGCTGCTGAAGATCATCCGCGTGCCGCGCTCGATGCTGCCGGAGGTGAAGGATTCTTCCGCCAAATTCGGCGACACCGTGCCCGACCTGTTCGGCGGCCCCATCGCGATATCAGGCATCGCCGGCGACCAGCAGGCCGCCACCATCGGACAAGCCTGCTTCGAGCCCGGCATGATCAAGTCGACCTACGGCACCGGCTGCTTTGCGTTGCTCAACACCGGCACCACGCCGGTCGCTTCGAAGAACAAGCTGCTCACCACCATCGCCTACCAGCTCGGCGGAAAACGCACCTACGCGCTGGAAGGCTCGATCTTCGTCGCCGGAAGCGCCGTGCAATGGCTGCGCGACGGCCTCGGCATCATCAGGCAGGCCGCCGAGACCGGCCCGCTGGCCGACAAGTCGGACTCCATGCAGAGCGTCTATCTCGTGCCGGCCTTCGTCGGCCTCGGCGCACCCTACTGGAGACCGAATGTGCGCGGGGCGCTGTTCGGCTTGACGCGCAACACCGGCCCCGCCGAGCTCGCGCACGCCGCGCTCGAAAGCGTCTGCTACCAGACCTACGATCTGCGCGAGGCGATGCGCGCCGACTGGCCTGGCGAGAAGGCCGCCAACGTGCTGCGCGTCGACGGCGGCATGACGGCGTCCGACTGGACCATGCAGCGCCTTGCGGATTTGCTCGACGCCCCCGTCGACCGCCCCATGATCCAGGAAACCACCGCGTTAGGAGCCGCCTATCTCGCCGGCCTGCAGGCGGGCGTCTATCCCGAGCCCTCGAAATTCGCCGACAACTGGCGCCTCGAACACCGCTTCAAGCCCGCCATGAGCGCCGCCACGCGCGAGCGCAAGCTGAAGGGCTGGGCGCGCGCGGTGAAGGGCGTGCTGGCGAGCGATGAGGGGGAGGGGTAACGCCTAATCGTCATCGCCGGGCTTGACCCGGCGATCCACGTCTTACTTTCGTCGCCTGATGCGCGTGGATGGCCGGGACAAGCCCGGCCATGACGACTGGAGAGAGTGTGCGCCATGATCCTCCCCGACGGCTATTCCGACGTCCCCGCCGGCAAGATTGCCGCCATCGTCACGCATCTTGAAATGACGGCGCGTCCCACGCTGTCATCCGCGCCCTCAGGTCCGTGGACCTTGCGCCACGTCGAGCGGCCTGATCTCGCCTGGTATCGCGATCTCTATCGCCGCGTCGGCGAGGAGTGGCTGTGGTTCTCGCGCATCCGCGCAACCGACGACAAGCTGGCGGCGCGGCTGCATCATTCGCTGGTCGCGACCCATGCGCTGGTCGCCGATGGCCGCGACGAAGGCCTGCTCGAACTCGATTTCCGCGAGCCCGCGACCTGCGAGATCGGCATGTTCGGCGTCACCGCAAAACTCATCGGCAGCGGCGCCGGCCATTGGCTGATGCACCGCGCGCTGGAGCTTGCATGGTCGCGGCCGATCGAACGCCTCTGGCTGCACACCTGCACCTTCGATTCCCCCGCCGCGCTGCCGTTCTACCGGCGCGCCGGCTTTCGCCCATTTCGCAGGCAGGTCGAGGTCGCCGCCGACCCGCGCCTCGACGGCACCGCGCCGCGCGATGTGGCGAGGCATGTGCCGGTGATTGAGTAGGTCTGTCGCCGCAAATGAGACGTCATCACCGGGCTTGTCCCGGTGATCCACGTCTTTAATCTGTCCGCTCGGAAACAAAGACGTGGATGGCCGGGACAAGCCCGGCCATGACGGATGAATAAAGATTAGGCAGCGAGCACCATGTTCCTCATCGGCCAGTACGACTCCCCCTTCGTCCGCCGCGTTGCGATTGCGATGCGGCTCTATGGCATCGGCTTCGAGCACCGGCCGTGGTCGACCTTCGGCGATGCCGACAAGATCGCGCCGTACAATCCGCTGCGCCGGGTGCCGACGCTGGTGCTGGATTCCGGCGAGGCGCTGATTGAGAGCACGGCCATCCTGGATTATCTCGACGAAACCGTCGGGCCGGACCAGGCGATGCTGCCCCCGCGCGGGGAAGCGCGGCGGCGGCAATTGCGGCTCTGTGCGCTCGCAACGGGCTTGGGCGACAAGGCGGTCAGCCTTGTCTATGAGCGCGTGCTGCGCAAGGAGCAGCTGAAGCTGTGGGTCGAGCGCTGCGAAGCGCAGATCGGCGGCGTGCTTGGCGTGCTGGAGCAGGAGCGCGCCGCGGTGAAGACGCCCTGGCTGTTCGGCGAGCGCATCGGCCACGCCGACGTCGCGGTCGCCTGCGTGCTGCGCTTCACCGGCGAGGCGCACGCGGCGCTGTTCGATGCCTCGCGCTATCCAGCGCTGGCGGCGCACGCCGCGCGATGCGAGGCGCTGCCGCCATTCCAGGAAATCGTGCAGCCGCTCGTTCCGCCGAGCGGCTGAGCCGGGGCGATCGAGCAACCTCGAACGGAGCGTCCGGTTCGTCAGCTCAACACTTGCCGTCGCTGCGCTTGCCGGTCCGCCGCTGCTGCCGCTTGCAATCGTTGCTGTAGGTCCTGCCGTCGCAGCCGCAGACGGGACGGTAGTCCGCCGTGCAGATCTGCCCGACCCTGACGCAGACGCCGGCGGCGCCGCCCCAGCCGCACTGGCCCGGGAATGGATCGCACCACAGACCCCTGTCGCAGACAGCTCCGACAAAGCCGCCGCAGGATTCGCCCACCTTGGCCGCGTTGCCGGCCGTTGTGCCGCTCAGTCCGAGGAGAAGGCAGGCGACGAAAATGAAATGTCGAGTCCTCATCGAGTCCTCCGTTGCAATGGTCTTGCGCAAAATGAATTCGCTATAAGGTCGTAGCAAGGAATAATACAACCAAAACGATGCTGCAGCCAGCCTTTTCTGAACGGCGCATGAGGAGCCGCAACGGCCTCCATGCGCGCAGGCACCGCCATCGTCTGAAGTCGTGCAGCCGCTCGCACCGCCGAGCGGAGATTGAACCTTGCTTCCTCCCCTCGCGGAGGTAGGTAGTGGAGCGCGGAGATCGGTGCTATGCAGCGCCGCCGCCCGGCAGACGGGCCAGTTTGCAATCCGCGCAACTGGATCGGCACTCCCCCGCTCGCTGCGACCTGGAATGCTTCGCTTCATCGAACGACAGAACATTGCCTATCTTGAGCGTCTTCTCGCCAGCGAGACGATGTCCGAGAAGTCGCGCCGTCTCGTCGAGGAGCAGTTGAATGCCGCGCAGCGCCGGCTCGCGACGCTCACCGCCGTCAAGGCAGGGCTCAAGTCGAGGCCCCAGATCGAGCGGGCGCTGTCCGCTTCCTCGCCGAAAATCACCAGCCTGTTCCACCGGCAATTCGAGGCGGCGGACATGCCGCTGCTGCTGCTCGATCCCGGGCCGGGGCTGCGCATCGTCGACGCCAACCGGGTCTATGCGGCGGCCACCATGGTCGATCCCGGCAAGGTGGCCGGCGAAAAGCTGTTCAGCGTCTTTCCCGACAATCCCGGCGATCCCTTCGCCGACGGCGCCGCCAACGTGTTCGAATCCCTGCGCATCGTTGCCGAGACCGGCCGGACGCATGCCATGGCGGTGCAGCGCTACGACGTGCGGGATCCCGACGGCAAGTTCGTGGTGCGATACTGGCAGCCGGTGAACAGCCCGGTGCTGAACGAAAAGGGCGAGCTCGCCTTCATCCTCAATCGCGCGATCGACGTGACGCCGCAGTTCCCGCAGGAAAAGCCATGGCCCCCGCTGGAAGAGGGCGACAGGGCCGTGCCGGCATAACCGCGCGGGCCAGGAAGGCCGCCGCGTCGCAAGGTCACGCCGGATTGAGTTGCCGGCGGTGCGTCCGCCGCTACAGTCGAAGCGCATTTTTCGGGGACATGGCCATGAAGCTGACCCACATCCTTGCCGGAGCGATGGTTTCGGCGATTCTCGGCACGCTGGCCTTCCCGGCCGCGCCTGCCCGGGCCCAGACCTACGATCCCAGATATCCCGTCTGCCTCCAGGTCTATCAAGGTTTTGTCGATTACTATTTCGAGTGCGGCTACACGTCGATGGCGCAATGCCAGATGTCGGCCTCCGGCCGTTCCGCCTCCTGCGTGGTCAATCCGTATTACGCAGGACCGAAGGGCAAGCGCAGCAAGAAGCGCACGCAGAACTAGGCGGCTCAACCTTGCTTAGCTGTCGTCCCTGCGAATGTGCTCGGCCTCATGGTTCGCCTGGCGATGCGCAGCATCGTCCGGAGACGCGCCGCAAGCGGCGCTCCTCACCATGAGGGTCCAGGATTTTGCCGCGAAACAAGACCTCATCCTGAGGAGCCCGCCGAAGGCGGGCGTCTCGAAGGATGGGCCGCGGGGAACTTCGCTTCCACCAGCTGCGGAATTTCCCGGATCAGTCCGCCGAGATCGCCTGAGGTGAGCAACAGGACGACATCGTCCGCACCCAGCATGCCGCTCAATCGCTGCAAGCCCTCCTCCGGACCGGTAATCGCCTCGGCATCGAAGTTCGCCGCCCGGGTGCGGGCGACGATTTCGCTCTGGGTCAGCTGGGCATGGCTGGCGGCGCCCTGGGACGCCGGCTCGAAGATGAATATTTTCGAAGCCCCCGCAAAGACGTCGTCATAGGCGGCGATCGCCGCGCGGTTGCGCCAGGTGAATGTATGCGGCTCGAACACGATGATCAGCCGCCGGTCGGGAAAGTGGAGCTTCGTCGCAGCGATCGCGCTCCTCGCCTTTTCGTAGGACGAGCCGAATCCTTCGTAGACGGGCACCTTCGACGCAGGAGACAGCAGCTCCATCCGGCGCTTCACGCCCTGGAAGCTCTGCATGCCGGTGCGCAGTTCCTCCGGCGTCAGCAATTTCTTCTCCAGCAGCATCGCGCCGGCGCCGACGATGTTCTCGATGTTGTGGTCGCCGAGCATCCGCGTCGACAGGCGAATGATCTTCTCGCCGCCCCGCATCAGGTCGAAACCGGTCTCCGCGCCGCGTTCGATGTTGGCGGCATGCCAGTGCGCCCGGTCGTCCAGTCCGTAGAACACGATGGTGCAGGAGAGATTTGCGGCCAGCGCCCGTGCGTGCGGCTCGGTGCTGTTGACGACCAGCAGCCCGTCGGCCGGCAGCGCGCCGAGCAGCGCGCGAAACGGCGCGAGGTACTCCGCATGCGTGGGAAACACGTTGATGTGGTCGTGGGTCGCCGAGGTGAGCAGGACATTCCTGGCGTTGTAGAGCAGGAACTTCGACCGGTTGTCCCAGTTCGAAGCCGGATATTCGTCGCCTTCGAGAACGAAGGTCGGGCCCTTGCCGCGATGCGCGTGTCGATCGAGCCCGTTGGTGATCTCTCCGATGAAATAGCTCGGGTCCTTGCCGGCGCTCCGCAGGCACCAGGCCAGCAAGGCGGTGCAGGTCGATTTTCCGTAGCTTCCGGCCACCACGATGGTCTCGGAACCGGCGGTCAAGTCGTGCAGCAGGTCCGCAAACGAGCGAACCGGTTTTCCGCTGGCCATCGCGGCGCGGACTTCCTCGTTGCTTTCGGGCTGGAGCTTTGCGTTCTTGCCGATCACGATGACGTCGGCATCGTCGGGGATATTTTCCTTCCGGTATCCTTCGGCGAAGGCAATTTTCTCGTTCCTGAGATAGTCGCTGACCGGCGGATAGAAACCTTCATCGGACCCTGTGATCCGCGCGCCCATTTGCCGGAGCAGCAGCGCCGTCGCGCTCATGCCCTTGCCCGCGATGCCGATGAAATGTGCTTTCGAAAAACCCATCCGTCCCCCAAATGCGGGCGCGGCTTGCGATACCGAAGCTGTCGCGCCCTAGCGCACCTGTACCTCGACAGATCCGATTCCCTCAAGCTCGAAGCGATAGCCGGCCGCGCCTTCCGGAAACACGGTCTTCATCACGCTGCCGGTCATCACAATCTCGCCCTTCTTCAGGCCTTCGCCGCGCGAAGCAAGCTGCGTCGCCAGCCATGCGGCGGAACTGAAGGGATGGCCGAGGATGTCGCGGCCGTGTCCTTCGCCGATCGCGGCGCCGTCCCCGGCGGCACGCCCAAGTACGGCCTGGAGGTCGGGCCACTTGGTCGCAAATTCCGACAGCACGATGCCGGCGTTCCAGGAATTGTCGGCGACGAGCGAGCGAACGTCGAGCTTGCTGTAATCGGCGTTTCGGTCGTCGACGAGCTCGACCGCCGCACAAACGCCGTCGATGTGGGGCGCGATCGTCTCGGCCGTGCAGGGCCGGCCGGTGACCGGAACGTCCGACCCGATGCGGACGGCGATTTCGAATTCGAGGCCGAGCCGGCCGAAATCCGCGCGACGGACGCTCGCACCGGATCGATGCACGCGGCCGGCGAGCACGACACCTGCAATGGGATGGTCGATTCCGCAAAATGCCTGCATCGTGGCCGACGTCAGCCCGACCTTGTAGCCCACGGCCTCGCCGTGCCCACCCCGCAACAGCGCGACATATCGCTGCTGGATATCGTAGGCGTCCGATATCGTGGCGGGTCCGTCCGGCGGACCGAGCGTCGTGAACCGCACATTGGCCCGGTGTTCGGCGAGCAGCGCCTCGGCCGCGCGCCGGGCGGCGATATCGTCCATGGGCATTCTCCCTTTTTGCCCATTCGGCGGGCTTTCCGCCGAACAGTCAAGGCGCAAGCGTCGCGCGACAGAGGGGACAGTTTCGTCGAGCTGATTTATCCTCGTCGCGGCAGGTCGTTCGATCGCAGCGCAACCGCTGTCCCCGGTGGAAGTCTGGAAGACAATGGATGAATTCCTTGCCCGCCTGATTGTCCGTGCTGCGACAGTGGACGAATTGCTGTCCGGCGATTTCGATACGCTCGCCGGCCAGAACGCTGATTCCGACCAGGCGGCGCGCCGGCTCGCCGCGTGGTGCCGGTCGAGCGCCGGCGGAGACTTGCCGCTGTTCGCCAGGCGTCTTGCGCGCGATCGCCTGCGGTTTGCCGATGTGCTGGCAAGATTCGCATTCGCCCGCCATGTCGCCGCTTCGCCGCCGCCCTATATCGACGACGCAGCCTGGATCATGAAGGCGCTGCACAGCCCGGCCCAACACGCTCCTTGCGGCAGCAGGTCCGGTCAGTCGGAGGCGTATACGTTCGAGGCCCTGTTCTCGCCGCTGGTCGAGGAGGCCGCCGCGCGATTGTGGTCGGGCATCGACGCGGGACAGGCCGGCAACCTGCTGGAGACAGCGCGCGCCGATTTGCGCCGCGCCATCCTCAGGGCGCTGTCGGAACTTTGCGCCCCGGCGCTCTATCATCGCTTCGCCGGGATGCGAAGGAGCCGCGGGACACGCAGTGCGGCCCGCGACGATTCGGCGTCGCTCTACGATCAATTCGTCGCCGAAATGAAAGCGGGAGGCCTGCGCCGGCTGTTCGAGGACAAGCCGGTCCCGTTGCGCCTGGTCGCAACGATCGTGCGGCAATGGATCGACAGCTGTCGCGAACTCGTGCTGCGCCTGGGCGTCGATCTCCAGGCGATCCGGACCGAGCTTCGCGTTGCGCAGGCTGACAGCCGGGTCGTCGCGATCGAGGGCGAGCTGTCCGATCCGCACAATGGTGGACGTTCCGTGCACGTCCTGACCTTCGCGGACGGCTCCCGGGTCGTCTACAAGCCGAAGGATCTGCGTCTCGATGCTGCCTGGCACGCGCTGGTCGCGCGGCTGAATCAGGCCGGCGCCCCCGTCGCGCTGAAGACGGCGCGCGCCGTTGTGCGCGACGGCTACGGCTGGGCGGAGTTCGTCGATCACGCCGGATGCAGGGACGAACCGGGCTTTGTGCGGTTTTTCGAGCGCGCCGGCGCCTGGCTTGCCCTGTTCCACTGCTTCTGCACCACCGACATGCATCAGGAAAACCTGATCGCCGCCGGCGAGCATCCGGTGCCGGTCGATCTCGAAATGACCCTGCAGGGCGTCTTCGAGGAATATCGATCCCGTGAGCCGGCAAGCGAGGCCGCCGAGGCGGCCATCGAGGCGGTTGCCAATTCGGTGATGTCGGTCGGCCTGCTGCCGACCCATGGAAGGACGCCCGACAACGAGCTGTTTGCGATGGGCGGCATGGGGGCTGACGAAAGCTCCGCAGCCGGGCTCATCTGGACCGACGTCAATTCCGACGCCATGCGGCCGGCGCGAACGAGGCAAATGCGCCAACAGCTTCCCAACCTGCCCCACATCGAAGGCCGCTATGCGAGGTTCGACCGCCACGTCGACGACTTCGTGCGCGGCTTCGAGCGATATGCCGCCTTCCTGTCGCGCCGGCGCGGCGACGCCGGCGAGCTGTCCGCAGGCTTTGCCGGATTGCCGGTGCGCAGGGTCATTCGTCCGACCCGCTTCTATCACCTGCTGCTGCAACGGCTGCGCGATCAGCGCAGCATGGACGATGGCGTCATCTGGTCGGCCCAGGCGGATTTCATGGCCAGACTGTCGGATTGGGACGACGAGGAGGATTTTCTGTGGCCGCTGCATGCGGCCGAGCGCAACGCGGCCGTTCAGCTCAACGTGCCGCATTTCGTCGCGCGCAGCGACGGGCAGGAAATCCGCGATGCGGCTGGCATCTCGATCCCGACTGCATCCATGCCGGGACTGGATCGTGCCCGGGACCGCTTGCGCGGCTTCGACGAACGGGAAATCGCCTGGCAGGTCGAGGTCATCCGCCATGCCGCGGGCGCTTCGCAGCCTGCAGGACCGGCCGCGGCAAATGAGCCGAAGCGGCCGCTGGCGGCTGCCTCGGCCGCACCGGCGCGCGAGGCATTTCTCGCGGAGGCGGATCGCATCGCCGAAGAGATCGGCGATCGCGCCCTGCGCCGCGGCCCGGGAGCCGCATGGATCGGCCTCGACTGGCTGGGGGATTCCGAGGTTGCCCAGCTCGTCCCCCTCGGTCCAGATCTCTATAACGGTGCTTCGGGGATTGCAGTCTTTCTCGCCGCGCACGCGGCCCTGACCGGACGCGAGTCCTCGCGACAGCTGGCGTTGATGGCAGTTGCGCATCTGCGCAAGGGCCTCAGGAGTAGAAGCAGCGCACGCATGGCGCGATCGCTCGGCGTGGGCGGCGGCACTGGACTTGGATCTGTCGTCCATGCGCTCGCATTGCTGGCAGAATTCCTCGGTGACGACGATATCCTTGCGGATGCCGATGTGGCTGCGCGTCTGTTTACGGACGAACTGATTGCGGCCGACAGGTCGCTGGACGTCATCGGCGGGTGCGCCGGCGCAATCCTCGCTTTGCTGCGGCTCCATCGCGACAGCGGATCGCGCTTCGCACTCGATCGCGCGCTGCAATGCGGCCGGCATCTGCTCGCGCAGCCGCGTCACGGCGCCGAGGGCCGCCGCAGCTGGATCGGACACGGTGCCGACACGCGTCCCCTCAACGGCATGTCGCATGGCGCGGCCGGCTTTGCCTATGCGCTGGCGTCGCTGGCCGCAGTGACCGGACGGGAGGAGTTCGCGCAGGCCGCGTCCGAATGCATGGCGCTCGAGGATTCCACCTATGACGGCGAACGCGCGAACTGGCCGGATTTTCGCGGTGGCGGTCCGCCTGCATGGTCGTGCCAGTGGTGCCACGGAGCTCCCGGCATCGGGCTTGCCCGCATCGCCATGACCAGGAAAGCGGGAGCGGCCTCCGCGTTCGGGCCGGCCTCCAGCCGGATGACGACGGACATTGTCCATGCGCTCGCCGGAACGGAGCGAGGCTGGCCCGGCGCGATCGACACGCTCTGCTGCGGCACGCTCGGCAGCATCGAGTTCCTCTGCGAGGCCGGCGCCGCACTGGAGCGCGGCGAACTCCGTGAACGTGCATCGCGGCAATTGATGACGGTATTGCAGACGGCGTCGTCGAGCGGTGACTACCGATGGAGTTTCGGCGCAAGACGGTTCAATCTCGGGCTGTTCCGCGGTCTGGCGGGCGTCGGCTATACCTGCCTGCGGCGGGTCGACGGCTCGCTGCCGAACATCCTGATCTGGGAATAGCGGACTGCATATGGCCCGCCATCCCGCGATCCTTTGAATTCCCGCTCGGGTTGTTATAGGCTTCAGCCAGGAAAACGGGGGGAATGCCATGAACGACGAGCAATCCGCCGATCTCGACCGGGCCGACGAGGATGTGCTGGCCTGCGAAGTTTCCGACGAAGCGCTGGAGGCTGCGGCCACGGGCAGGGACATCGGCGCCAATGCCACCGACGGTGGAAAGACCTATTGCTGGTCCGAATGCGCGACCAAGAAATACGTCTGCACGACCAGGGAGCCCGACTGCAAGACGTGATGGCTCCGCACCGTCCCGCGTCATGGACGCGGGAGATTATCCCTTCTTCGGCCGCATGGCTTCCGGCGTATCCGGCTGGGCCACCGGATGCGCTTTGGCAAATTCCGGCAGCGCCATCGCGGTCTCGAAGACGCGCTTCACCGTCGGCCAGCGGTCGAGGCTGATATGCTGCGTGATAGCCACCGTGCAATGGCCGACCATGCAGATGTCGGCCATGGTCGGCGTATCGCCATGGCAGAATTTGGAGGTCGCCGTGCTGCCGGCGAGATGACCTTCCAGTGCGGTGAGCGTCTCGATGGTCCAGTGCCGCCGCCAGGCGGTCTGCTGCTCGTCGCGCAGGTTGAGCTCGCGGTCGAGATAGCGCCGCACCCGCGGCACCAGCAGCGGATGGCCCTCGCAGGCCACCATCAGCGCCAGCGCGCGTACCCGCGCGCGGCCCTTGGCGTCGGAGGGAAGGATCGGCGGGGCGGGATATTTCTCCTCGAGATATTCGAGGATCGCCAGCGACTGGAACAGCACGGTGCCGTCGTCCTCCACCAGCGCCGGCAGCGCCATCTGCGGATTGAGGCGGCGATACTCGTCGCTGCGATGGGCGTCCGCGTCGAGATCGACGAAGGTGACCTCGGCCGGCACGTTCTTCAGATTGAGCGCGATGCGCACCCGGAAGCTCGCCAGCGATCGCCAGAAGGAAAAGAATTTCATGGGGGGCTTCCTCTTTCGCCCTCTCCCCTTGTGTGGGAGAGGGCGGCACGAATGAGCATAGCGAATTCGTGCCGGGTGAGGGGTTCTCTCCGCGGATGCAGACCCCTCATCCGGCTCGCATCTGGCGATGCGAGCCACCTTCTCCCACAAGGGGAGAAGGGAAGGAAGATGGCGCTACCCCGCTCCGACGGCCTTCTTGCGCCAGGCCAGATGCACGGCGCAGGTACAGCCGGGCGGGTGGGAAGCGACATCGTTGGCAGGCACCGCGGCCGGGGCCTGCGTCGGCATCGCTTCCTTCACGGCGCGGCCGGGGGCGGACTGGTCCTGCGCCGGGATGTAGTTGAGGACCGGCGCCAGCCAGCGTTCGGCCTCGGCTACCGTCATGCCCTTGCGCGCGGCATAGTCCTCGACCTGGTCGCGCTCGATCTTGCCGACGCCGAAATAGAAGCTCTCGGGATTGCTGAAGTAGAGCCCCGACACCGACGAGCCCGGCCACATCGCAAAACTCTCGGTGAGGTTCACGCCGGCGGTGTTTTCCGCATCGAGCAGCTCGAACAGCGTCTTCTTCTCGGTGTGGTCGGGTTGCGCGGGATAGCCGGGCGCGGGGCGGATGCCCTGGTATTTCTCCAGGATCAGTTCCTCCGGCGCCAGCGTCTCGCCGGGAGCATAGCCCCAGAATTCCCTGCGCACGCGCTGGTGCATGCGCTCGGCAAAGGCTTCGGCCAGCCGATCGGCCAGCGCCTTGCACAGGATCGAGGAGTAGTCGTCATTGGCGTTCTTGAAACGGTCGGCCACCGCATCCTCGCCGATCCCCGCCGTGACCACGAAGCCGCCGACGTAATCGGGCACGCCGCTCGCGGCAGGCGCGATGAAGTCCGACAGCGCGGCGTTGAAGCGGCCCTCGCGCTTCTCGAGCTGCTGGCGCAGCGTGTGCAATGTCGCAATCTTGTCCTTGCGCGTCTCATCGGAATACAGCGCGATGTCGTCGCCTACGGCATTCGCAGGCCAGAAGCCGATGGTGGCGCGGGCCTTGAACCATTTCTCCCTGACGATCAGGTCGAGCATCCTGCGCGCATCGTCATAGAGC
The DNA here is from genome assembly GCF_016219575.1 of Bradyrhizobium sp. Taxonomy (GTDB): domain Bacteria; phylum Pseudomonadota; class Alphaproteobacteria; order Rhizobiales; family Xanthobacteraceae; genus Bradyrhizobium. The sequence continues at coordinate 72,052 of NZ_JACRMG010000023.1, forward strand.
GAGCGCGCGACTTCGCCGATCTTGGGATCGCTGAGGATCGCCGGGAAGCGGCCGGTCAGCTCCCAGGTCTGGAAGAATGGCGTCCAGTCGATGTACTCGGCCAATTCCGCCAGGTCATAATCGTCAAAGCTGCGGATGCCGAGGAACGTCGGCTTTTTCGGCGGCGCCTTGGCAAAGTCGACCGGCACGGCATTGGCGCGCGCGGCCGAAAGCCGCAACCGCTTCTTGTCGGCCTGTGCCCGGAAATGCGCCGCCGAAATCCTGGCGTATTCGGTGCGGATGTCGGCAGCAAAGGCGTCGCGCTTGTCGGGCGACAGCAGCGAGGAGGCAACGCCGACCGCGCGGCTGGCATCATTGACATGCACCACCGGCCCGCCCCTGTAGTTCGGGTCGATCTTGACGGCGGTGTGCACGCGGCTGGTGGTGGCGCCGCCGATCAGCAGCGGCACCTTCATGCCCTGCCGTTCCATCTCGCCGGCGAGGAAGCTCATTTCATCGAGCGAAGGCGTGATCAGGCCGGAGAGGCCGATGATATCCGCCTTCTCGGCCTTTGCCGTCTCGATGATCTTGGCAGCAGGCACCATCACGCCGAGGTCGATCACCTCGAAGTTGTTGCACTGGAGCACGATGCCGACGATGTTCTTGCCGATGTCGTGGACGTCGCCCTTGACGGTGGCGAGCACGATCTTGCCGGCGCCGCTGTTGCTGCCGCCGGTGATGCCATTGGCGAGATTGCGCGCCTTCTCCTCTTCCATGAACGGCATGAGGTAGGCGACGGCCTGCTTCATCACCCGCGCCGATTTCACCACCTGCGGCAGGAACATCTTGCCGTCGCCGAAGAGGTCGCCGACGATGTTCATGCCGGCCATCAGCGGGCCTTCGATCACGCTGAGCGGCCGGTCGGCGGTCTGCCGCGCGGCTTCGGTGTCTTCCTCGATGAACTCGGTGATGCCGTGCACCAGCGCGTGGCTGAGCCGCTTCTCGACCGGCCATTCGCGCCAGGCGAGATCGGCCTCCCTGGTCTGTGTCTGCTTGCCGCGGAATTTCTCCGCCAGCGCCAGCAGCCGTTCGGATGCGCCCGCATCGCGGTTGAGGATGACGTCCTCGCACACCTGGCGCAATTCGGGATCGATGTCGTCATAGACGATCATCTGACCTGCATTGACGATGCCCATGTCCATGCCGGCCTTGATGGCGTGATACAGGAACACCGAGTGCATGGCCTCGCGCACCGGCTCGTTGCCGCGGAACGAGAACGACAGGTTCGACACGCCGCCGGAAATATGGGCGCCCGGCAAGTTCTGCCGGATCCAGCGCGTCGCCTCGATGAAGTCGACGCCGTAATTGTTGTGCTCTTCGAGACCGGTGGCGATGGCGAAGATGTTCGGATCGAAGATAATGTCTTCCGGCGGGAAGCCGACCTGCTCGACCAGGATGTCATAGGCGCGCTTGCAGATCTCTGTCTTGCGCGCGAACGTGTCGGCCTGGCCCTTCTCGTCGAACGCCATCACCACGACAGCCGCGCCGTGGCGGCGCGCGATCTTCGCCTCGTGGATGAATTTCTTCTCGCCTTCCTTCATCGAGATCGAGTTCACCACCGGCTTGCCCTGCAGGCACTTCAGTCCGGCCTCGATCACCGCGAATTTCGAGGAGTCGACCATCACGGGCACGCGGGCGATGTCGGGCTCGGCGGCGACGAGGTTGAGGAAGGTCACCATCGCCGCTTCCGAATCGAGCAGGCCCTCGTCCATGTTGACGTCGATGATCTGCGCGCCGTTCTCGACCTGGTCGCGCGCGACCTGGAGGGCGGCGGTGTAGTCGCCGGCGGTGATCAGCTTGCGGAATCGCGCCGAGCCCGTGACGTTGGTGCGCTCGCCGACATTGACGAAGGGAATGGCCGGCGTCAGCGCGAAGGGCTCGAGGCCCGAGAGCCGCAACCGCGGCTCGATCGCGGGCACCGTGCGCGGCCTGTGCGGGGCGACGGCGGCGGCAATCGCCGCGATGTGGTCCGGCGTGGTGCCGCAGCAGCCGCCGACGATGTTGACGAGGCCGTCACGAGCGAACTCGCCGATCAGGCGCGCCATGTAGTCCGGGCTCTCGTCGTACTGGCCGAACTCGTTGGGCAGGCCGGCATTGGGATAGGCACAAACGAGGGCGTCGGCGACGCGGCCGATATCGGCGATGTGCGCGCGCAAATCTTCGGCGCCGAGCGCGCAGTTGAAACCGATGGTGATGGGCCGGGCATGCCGCACCGAGTTCCAGAACGCCTCGGGCAGTTGCCCGGAGAGCAGGCGGCCGGACTTGTCGGTGATGGTGCCGGACACCATCACCGGCACGTCGATGCCGCGCTCCTCGGTGATCTCGGCGATCGCATAAAGCGCCGCCTTGGCGTTGAGCGTGTCGAAGATGGTTTCGACCAGCAGCAGGTCGACGCCGCCGTCGAGCAAGCCCTTGATCTGCTCGCCATAGGACTGGCGCAGATCGTCGAAGGTGACCGCGCGATAGCCGGGGTTGGCGACATCGGGCGAGATCGAGGCAGTGCGGTTGGTCGGCCCGATGGCGCCGGCGACGAAGCGCGGCTTGCCGTCCTCGGCGGACACGCGCTCCGCCGCGGCACGGGCGAGCTTCGCGCCGTCGCGGTTGAGCTCGTAGGCCAGCTCCGACATGTCGTAATCGGCCTGCGCGATCGAGGTCGAGGAGAAAGTGTTGGTGGCGACGATGTCGGCGCCTGCACGCAGATATTCCGCGTGGATATCCTCGATGGCCTTCGGCTGGGTGAGGATCAGCAGGTCGTTGTTGCCGCGGACGTCGCGGTGAAAATCCGCAAAGCGCGCGCCGCGGAACGCGGCCTCGTCGAACTGCAGGCCCTGGATCATGGTGCCCATGGCGCCGTCGAGCACGAGGATGCGCTCGCTTGCAGCGGCGATCAGGGCGGTGCGCTTCGGTGAAACCGGTACTTTCATGGATCAGGCCGCCTTCGCCGCGCTCTTCGGGCGGATGCCGAGCAGATGGCAAATCGCAAGCACGAGGTCGGCGCGGTTCATGGTGTAGAAGTGGAAGGTGTCGACGCCGTGCTTCGCCAGCTTCTGCACCTGGCCCGCGGCAACGGTGGCAGCCACCAGCTTCCGCGTCTCGGCATCGTCGTCGAGCCCTTCGAATTTTTCCGCCAGCCAGTCCGGCACGGTGGTGCCGGCGCGGGTGACGAAATTGCGCGCCTGCTTGAAATTGTGCATCGGCATGATGCCGGGCACGATCGGGATCTCGATGCCCCGGGCGCGAACGCGGTCGAGGTAGCGGAAGTAGAGATCGTTGTCGAAGAACACCTGGGTGATGGCGCGCGCCGCGCCGGCATCCACCTTGGCCTTCAGCCGGTCGATATCGGCGTCGAAGTCGAGCGCCTCCGGATGCTTCTCCGGATAGGCCGAGACCGAGACCTCGATGTCGGGATGGCGCTTCTTGATGCCGGCGACCAGATCGGCCGAGGTCTTGTAGCCGTCGGGATGGCCGACATAGGCGGTGCCGATGCCGGTCGCGGGGTCGCCCCGCAGCGCCACGATGTGGCGGACGCCGATGTCATGATAGCGGTCGACGATCTCGTCGATCTCGCCGCGCGACGCGCCGACGCAGGTCAGGTGCGCGGCGGGCGTAAGCCGCGTCTCGGCAAGGATGCGGGCGATGGTCGAATGGGTGCGCTCGCGGGTCGATCCCCCGGCGCCATAGGTCACCGACACGAAATTGGGGGCAAGCGGCGCCAGCCGGTTGATCGTGTCCCAGAGACTGCGCTCCATCTCCTCCGTCTTGGGCGGAAAGAACTCGAAGGAGATGTTGGGAGATTTCAGAACGCGCTGCCCATCGGGCGCGGGAATGGCAAACTCGGACATGACGCTCAAAAAACCTCACGGAAAATGCGGACAACAGGCCTATCGCGTGGACGCTAAAATAAGCCAAACGTGGTCGGTCAGACAGCCCATCAGGATTGGGAAGTTGCCCAATACAGCGAAAAACTTTGACGATATTGGTTCAATATCTCAGACGTTGGGAATTGCTTAACACGATACCAGCATAAAATATATAGTAATTCCAATATATTATCGTCATGTCGATTCGGGAAGTGAGTTGGGCCATGCGTGAAAATAGAAAATTTGTCATATTTCGTCCCAACATCTGGCAAGGGGATCGTCTACCCTCAGCGCCTCGGGGCGCGGCCCTGATCTGCGCCATCGGGGCCTTTGTCGCCTCCGCCCCGCACACTAGTTTACGCCCATGATTCCGCTTTCCGTCCTCGACCTTTCCGTCGTCACCACAGGCACAAAGCCCGCGAGGGCGCTGCGCAACAGCATCGACCTGGCACGCCATGTCGATGGGCTCGGCTATGTCCGCTACTGGCTCGCCGAGCACCACAACCTGGCTTCCGTTGCCAGCCCCGCGCCGGACCTGATGATCGGGCAGATCGCGGCGGTGACGCAAGACATCCGCGTCGGTTCCGGCGGCGTCATGCTGCCCAACCACGCGCCGCTGGTGGTGGCCGAGCGTTTCAAGATGCTGGAGGCGCTGTTCCCCGGCCGCATCGATCTCGGCCTCGGCCGCGCGCCGGGCACCGACGGCGCCACCGCCCACGCGCTGCGCAGCCGGCTCGACCGCCGCGAGGGCGACGATTTCCTCGAGCGCCTGCACGAATTGACGCTGTGGGAGACGCGCGATTTTCCGCCCGGCCACCCCTACAACAACGTGGTGGCGATGCCCGACGACACGCCGCTGCCGCCGATCTGGCTGCTCGGCTCCTCCGACTACAGTTCCGAGCTCGCCGCCCAGGTCGGCATGGGCTTCGCGTTCGCGCATCATTTTGCGACCTATGACGCGATCGAGGCGCTGACCCACTACCGCCGGCGCTTCAAGCCGTCGGGCTGGCGGCAAACGCCGCACGCCATTCTCGCCGTCGCCGCGGTTTGCGCCGAAACCGATGCGGAAGCCGAACAACTCGCGACCTCGATGGACCTCAACCGCCTGCGCCGCGACCGCGGCCAGTATCTGCCGCTGCCGAGCGTCGAGGAGGCGCTCGCCTATCCCTACAGCGACGCCGAGCGCGCCTCGATCGCCCGCAACCGCTCGCGCCTGTTCGTCGGCAGTCCCGCCACGGTGCTGGCGAAGCTGCAGCCGATGATCACGGCGAGCGAGGCGGACGAGCTGATGGTGATCACCGCGGTGTACGACCACGAAGCGCGGAAGAAGTCGTACAGCCTGCTGGCCGATGCATTTAGGCGGGCGAAGAAGGCGGCGGCGTAGAACATTTCCCTTGTGGGAGAAGGTGGCGCGCATCGACAGATGCGCGACGGATGAGGGGTCTCTATCCGCGAATGCAGCGCTTCGGTGAGAGGTCACTCTGTGGACACAGACCCCTCACCCCGCTTCGCGTTCCGCGAAGCGACCCTCTCCCACAAGGGGCGAGGGTAAGAAGCAGCTCACTCCGCCTTCTCGCTGAACGTCGCGCGGAAGGGGTGGGCGGGATAGACGCCAACGATGCGCAGTTCGCGGGAGAAGAATTTCAGCTCCTCCAGCGCAAAGGCCAGCCCGCGGTCGTCGGGATGGCCGTCGACGTCGGCGTAGAACTGCGTGGCGAAGAAATTGCCGTCGACCATGTAGCTTTCCAGCTTGGTCATGTTGACGCCGTTGGTGGCAAAGCCGCCCAGCGCCTTGTAGAGCGCGGCCGGCAAATTGCGCACGCGGAAGACGAAACTGGTGACCAGCGGGCCGGAACCCTGCCTGGCCCAGTTCGGCTCGCGCGCCAGCATCACGAAGCGCGTGGTGTTGTGCGCCTCGTCCTCGACGTCTTCGGCCAGAATTTCGAGGCCGTAGATCTCAGCCGCCAGGCGCGAGGCAATCGCGGCGACGCTTCTGTCCTTGCGCTCGGATACGTCGCGGGCGCTGCCGGCAGTGTCGGCGGCGACGATCGGCCTGATGCCAAGCTTGCGGATGATGCGCCGGCACTGGCCGAGCGCGTGGACGTGGCTTTCCACCGTCTTGATGTCGGACAGCTTCACACCCTTCAGCGCCATCAATTGATGGCGGATCGGCAGGAAGAACTCGCCGACGATGTAGAGGCCCGAGGCCGGCAGCAGATGATGGATGTCGGCAACCCGGCCGGCGACCGAGTTCTCGATCGGGATCATGCCGAGGTCGGCCTCGCCGCCGGAGATCGCGCCCAGCGCGTCCTCGAAGGTGGCGCAGGGCAGGGGCTCGGCGCCCGGATAGGCCTCGACGATGGCGATATGGGAATTGGCCCCCGGCTCGCCCTGGAATGCGATTTTCAGCTTTTTGGTCATGGTGCCTTGTAACAGCCGTCTAGGCTTTTGAAAGGATCTGGCGGGCAGTTTCGAGGTCGGCGGGCGTATCCACCCCGCGAGGAACCGTGTCCACGATGGTGATGTCGATCCGCATGCCCGCCTCCAGCGCCCGGAGCTGCTCCAGCTTCTCCTGCATCTCCAGCGGCGAGGGCGGCAGGGAGACGAACCGTTTCAGCGCGGCCCGCCGATAGGCGTAGAGCCCGATATGGTGATAGCGCGGCCCGTCGCCGTAAGGCGCCGTGGCGCGGGTGAAATACAGCGCACGCAGCCGCCGCGGCGAGATCGACGAGCCGACCGCCTTCACCACGCTCGGAGCCTGGTCCTCTTCCGCGGTGTGGATCTGCGCGGCCAGTGTCGAGATATCGACCGCCGCATCGTCGAGCGGGGGCAGCGCGGCGCGGATCGTCTCCGGCGTGATGGTCGGAAAGTCGCCCTGCAGATTGACCACAATCTCGGCCTTGCCGCGGGGATCGAGGATGGTCGCAGCCTCGAAGATGCGGTCGGAGCCGGAAGGGTGGTCGGCGCGGGTCATGACCGCTTCGCCGCCGGCGGCCCGCACGACTTCAGCTATTTCGGGCGTGTCGGTCGCCACCGCCACCCGGCCGATTTTGGCGGCCTCCGCCCGGCGCAGCACATGGACGATCATCGGCAAGCCGCCGATGTCGAGCAGCGGCTTGCCGGGCAGGCGGGTGGCCGCCATGCGGGCCGGAATCAGCACCAAAACGCGGTTTTCGGGCATTGAATAAGGGGCTCCCGGGCAGCGGAAAAACCGGCCGGAAATAGTGGGGGATCGGGTGAAAGCTGGCGCGTTTTACCGGGTTGCCATAGGCGGGGCAAACCGATATCTGAAACCCTGCTGAGGGTGCGGCGCGAAAGCCTGATTCCTGAGGCTATTTCCTTCCCGCGGGCCGTTCCGGCCTTACGTGACCTTCCGGCCTGGAGCCTGATCCACTATGGACTCCTTCGAACTCAATAAAATCCTCGGCGCCATCCTGGCGACCTGCATCCTGGTGCTGGTGACGAGCTTTGCCGCCCAAGCGGTGTTCACGCCGAAGCCGCTGGAGAAGCCGGGCTTCGAGATCGCCGTCAAGGAAGAATCCAAGGGTGGCGCAGCCGCTGCCGCCGCGCCGTCCGAGCCGATCGAGAAGCTGTTGCAGACCGCCTCCGTCGAGAAGGGCACCGCCGCCGCCAAGAAGTGCGCCGCCTGCCACACCTTCGAGAAGGGCGGTCCGAACCGCGTCGGTCCGAACCTCTACAACGTGCTCGGCGAGAAGAAGGGTGAGGGCAAGGGTGGCTTCAACTTCTCCGCGGCGCTGAAGGCCAAGGGCGGCGAGTGGACCTATGACGATCTCAACAAGTTCCTCGCCAACCCGAAGGGCTTCGTCCCGGGCACCGCGATGGGCTTTGCCGGCATCCAGAAGGACAGCGAGCGCGCCGACGTGATCGCCTACCTGCGCACGCTGTCTGACAAGCCGGTGCCGCTGCCGACCGCCTCGAAGTAGGTTTGCCGGCGTCAGACATGAGTTTCGAACGGCCAGGCAATGCCTGGCCGTTTTGGTTTCAGGGGATCGCGTGCTTGTTATCGGGGCGTTTCGCCGCAGCCGCCTCGAGAGCAGGCTGGCAAGATGAGGAAAAAGCAACATAATCGGCCGAATCCTTGCCGTATAATGGGTTCTCAATGATCGGGGCCTGAGGACCTTGGGGGACGTCGAAACTGCTCGTCCATCGCTCACAACAGGAATTCTCGTTTTGGCAATTTCCCGACGACACCTTCTGACCAGCGCCGCCGTCGCCGCCATGGCCCCGGCGCTCTCGCGCCTTCCCTTCATCGACACCGCCAATGCGCAAGGCGCCGCCGAGCCGGCCTGGCGTCACGCGCTGTCGCTGTTCGGCGACGTCAAGTATCCCGCCGACTTCAAGCGTTTCGATTACGTCAATCCCGACGCGCCGAAGGGCGGCACGGTGCGGCTGATCTCGATCGGCACGTTCGACAATTTCAACATCGCGGTCGCCGGCATCAAGGGTTCGCTCGCGCCGGCGGCGACGCAGATATACGAAACATTGATGGCGAAGTCGCAGGACGAGGTCGTCAGCGAATACGGCCTGCTGGCGGAAGCAGCAGCGCACCCCGACGATTTCTCCTGGGTGATCTACCGGCTGCGCAAGGAAGCGCGCTGGCATGACGGCAAGCCCGTCACGCCCGAGGACGTGATCTTCTCGCTTGAAACGTTGAAGAAGCTGAGCCCGTTCTACGGCGCCTATTATCGCCACGTCGTCAAATCCGAGAAAACCGGCGACCGCGACATCAAGTTCACCTTTGACGGGCCCGGCAACCGCGAATTGCCCACCATCGTCGGCGAAATTCCGGTACTGCCGAAACACTGGTGGGAAGGCACCGACGAGCAGGGCCGCAAGCGCGACATCTCCACGACCACGCTGGAGAAGCCGCTCGGCTCCGGTCCCTACCGCATCAAGGAGTTCGTTGCCGCCCGCACGATCGTTCTGGAGCGCGTCAAGGATTATTGGGGCGCCAGCCTGCCCGTGCGCGTCGGGCAGAACAATTTCGACGAGATGCGCTTCGAGTTCTTCCGCGACAACCTCGTGGCGCTGGAGGCCTTCAAGGCCGACCAGGCCGACTGGATCGCGGAAAATTCCGCCAAGCAATGGGCCACGGCCTACGAATTTCCTGCGGTCGTCGACAAGCGCGTGGTGAGGGAAGAGTTTCCGATCAACGATTCCGGCCGCATGCAGGGCTTCGTGTTCAACCTGCGGCGCGAGCAGTTCAGGGACGCGCGGCTGCGCCGGGCTTTCAACTATGCCTACGATTTCGAGGAGATGAACAAGCAGCTGTTCTACGGACAGTACAAGCGCATCAACAGCTACTTCGAGGGCACCGAGCTCGCCTGTTCCGGCGTGCCGCAGGGGCTGGAACTGCAGATCCTCGAAACGGTGAAGGATAAGGTGCCGCCGGAAGTCTTCACCACGCCCTTTGCCAATCCGGTCGGCGGCAACCCCGAGAATGTCCGCAGCAATCTGCGCGAGGCGACGAAGCTGCTGAAGGAAGCCGGCTTCGAGGTCAAGGACCGCAAGCTCGTGGATGGGGCCGGCCGGCCGGTGACGGTCGAGATTCTCGTCGAAAGCCCTTCCTCCGAGCGCATCGCGCTGTTCTACAAGCCCTCGCTGGAGCGCATCGGCGTCACCGCCTCGATTCGTATCGTCGACGATGCACAATACGAGAACCGCATGCGCAGCTTCGACTACGACGTCACCATCGGCAGCTGGGGCGAGTCGCTGTCGCCCGGCAACGAGCAGCGCGAGTTCTGGGGGTCGCAGGCGGCCGACGCGCCCGGCTCGCGCAACCTGATCGGCATCAAGAATCCGGCGATCGACGCGCTGATCGAGAAGGTGATCTTCGCCAGGGATCGCGAGACCCTGGTGGCGACGACGCGGGCGCTCGATCGCGTGCTGCTCTGGAACCATTACCTGGTGCCGCAATTCACTTATGGATTTGCGCGCTATGCGCGCTGGGACCGCTTCTCCAACGCGGGCCTGCCGAAATACGCGCGCTCGGGCCTGCCGTCGCTGTGGTGGTACGACGCCGAGAAGGCTTCCCGGATCGGCAAGCGCTCGTGAAGGATTTCTTGCGCATGGCGGCCTTCTCTCGCCGGCACTTCCTCGGGGCCAGTGCCGGCGCGCTCGCCGCGCTGCGGCTGCCGCCGGCCGCTGCCGCGGATGAGGCCGCGGGCACCGAGGTGCACGGCATCTCGGCGTTCGGCGATCTCAAATATCCCGCCGACTTCAGGAATTTCGACTACGTCAATATCGCTGCGCCCAAGGGCGGGATGTTCTCCAGCATTGCCTCGTCGCGGGCCTATAACCAATCCTTCCAGACCTTCAACTCGCTCAATTCGTTCATCCTGAAGGGCGAGGGCGCCCAGGGCATGGACCTCACCTTTACAGTGTTGATGGCGCGGGCCGGCGACGAGCCGGATGCGATGTACGGCCTTGCAGCGAAGTCGGTGCGGATTTCGCCGGACAAGCTGACCTACCGCTTCACGCTGCGCCCGGAGGCGAAGTTCCACGACGGTTCGAAGATCACGGCGCATGACGTCGCCTGGTCCATCAACACGCTCAAGGCGAAGGGCCATCCGCTGATCCAGGTGCAGATGCGCGACGTCAAGGGCGCCGAGGCGCTGGATGATGCGACCGTCGCAGTTACCTTCGCCGAGAAGCGCGCGCGCGACGTGCCGCTGTATGTCGCCGGACTGCCGATCTTCTCGAAGAAATATTACGAGGCCCGTGCGTTCGATGAATCCACGCTCGACACGCCGCTGGGCTCCGGCCCCTACAAGGTGGGCAGGTTCGAGGTCAACCGCTACATCGAGTTCGAGCGGGTCAAGGACTGGTGGGGCGCCGACCTCCCGGTCTGTCGCGGCCACTACAACTACGATACCATCCGCTACGAATTCTATCGCGACCGCGACGTTGCCTTCGAAGGGTTCGCCGCCCGGACCTATTTGTACCGGGAGGAGTTCACCGCCCGTATCTGGGCCACGCGTTACGACTTCCCGGCGCTGAAGGAAGGCCGGGTCAAGCAGGAGCTGGTGCCTGACGAGACGCCGTCCGGCGGTCAGGGCTGGTTCATCAATACCCGCCGCGAGAAGTTCAGGGATCCGCGGGTGCGCGAGGCGCTGATCAACGCGTTCGATTTCGAGTGGACCAACAAGACCATCATGTACGGCGCCTATGCGCGCACCCGCTCGCCATTCCAGAACTCGGACCTGGTGGCGGAAGGCAAGCCTTCGCCGGAGGAGCTGAAGCTGCTGGAGCCGTTCCGCGGTCAGGTGCCGGACGAGGTGTTCGGCGAGCCTTACGTACCGCCGGCTTCCGACGGTTCGGGCCAGGACCGCACCCTTCTGCGCAAGTCGCAGCAACTGCTGACGGCAGCGGGTCTGACCATCAAGGACAACAAGCGCGTTCTTCCCAACGGCGAGGTCTTCGCGATCGAGTTCATCATCGACGAACCGTCGTTTCAGCCGCATCACGGTTCGTTCATCAAGAATCTCGGAACGCTCGGAATCGAGGCGAGCCTGCGTGTCGTCGATGCCGTGCAATTCAGGGCGCGGGTCGAGTCATTCGATTTCGACATCACCGTGCAGCGGCTGACGATGTCGCCGACGCCGGGGGACGGCCTGCGCGCCTATTTCACGTCGCAGTCGGCCGCGACCAAGGGTTCCTACAATCTCGCCGGCGTCGCCAATCCGGCGATCGACGCGTTGGTGGAGAAGGCCATGGCTGCGGAATCGCGCAGTGACCTCACCTACGCCTGCCGTGCGCTCGACCGCGTGTTCCGTGCCGGCCGCTACTGGGTGCCGCAGTGGTACAACACCAGCCACCGGCTGGCCTATTGGGATATCTTCAGTCACCCGCCAAGACTTCCGCGCTACACCGGCGTCGGCGAGCGGATCCTGTGGTGGCATGACGCCACCAAGGCCGCCAAACTCGAGCAGGCGAAATAGTCCATGGCAGCCTATATCGCCCGCCGCGTCCTCCTGATGTTTCCGACCCTGCTCGGAATTCTGTTCGTCGCCTTCGTCGTGGTGCAGTTCGCGCCGGGCAGGCCGGTCGAGCGCGTGCTCGCGCAGCTCTCCGGCGCCGACACCGGCGGCTCATCGCGCATCTCGGGCTCTTCCAGCGGCGACTTTGCCGGCCGCACGCCGCAGGCGGGCGCTTCGGCCGATGCGGTCAACTCGAAATATCGCGGTGCGCAGGGCCTCGATCCTGATTTCGTCAAGAACCTGGAAAAGCAGTTCGGCTTCGACAAGCCCGCGCCCGAGCGGTTTGCGTTGATGGTGTGGAACTACGCCCGCTTCGATTTCGGCAAGAGCTATTTCCGGGACGTCAGCGTGATCCAGCTCATCAAGGAGAAGCTGCCGGTCTCGATCTCGCTCGGGCTCTGGCTGACGGTGCTGACCTATCTGATCTCGATCCCGCTCGGCGTGCGCAAGGCAGTCGCCGACGGATCGCGCTTCGACACCTGGACCTCGGCGGTGATCATCGTCGGCTTTGCGATCCCGGGCTTCCTGTTCGCGATCCTGCTCATCATCCTGTTTGCCGGCGGCTCGTTCTTCAACTGGTTCCCGCTGCGGGGGCTCACTTCCGACGGCTGGTCGAACTTCCCCTGGTACTGGAAGATCATCGATTATTTCTGGCACATCACGCTGCCGTTGATCGCGATGGGGCTGGGCGCCTTCGCCACCATGACGCTGCTGACCAAGAACTCGTTCCTCGACGAGATCAGGAAGCAGTATGTGATGACGGCGCGCGCCAAGGGCTGCACCGAGCGCCAGGTGCTCTATGGCCACGTCTTCCGTAACGCCATGCTGATCGTGATCGCGGGCTTTCCCGGCGCCTTCATCCACGCCTTCTTCTCCGGCTCGCTCCTGATCGAAACCATCTTCTCGCTCGACGGGCTCGGCCTGCTCAGCTTCGAAAGCGTGCTCAATCGCGACTATCCGGTCGTGTTCGGCAATCTCTTCATCTTCTCCCTCGTCGGCCTCGTGGTGGGCCTGATTTCCGACCTCACCTACATGTGGATCGATCCACGGATCGATTTCGAGGCGCGGGAGGTCTGATGACGATGCTAGCGCCGCAGCCGGTGGAAACCTCGACGCAGTCGCCGCCCGGCGCTGTCGCACCCGTGACGCGGCATCGTCTTGCGCTGTCGCCGCTCAACCGCCGCCGCTGGCATAATTTCAAGGCCAACCGCAGGGGATACTGGTCGCTGTGGGTGTTCCTGGCGCTGTTCCTGACCTCGCTGTTTGCCGAGCTGATCGCCAACGACCGTCCCTTCCTGATCAAGTATGACGGGCATCTCTACTGGCCGGCCTTCGTCAGCTATTCCGAAACCACCTTCGGCGGCGATTTCGAGACCGCGGCCGACTACCGCGATCCCTATCTGCAGAAGCTGATCGCGGAAAAGCGCGGCTGGGTCGTCTGGCCGTTGGTCCGCTACTCCTACGCCACCCACAATCTCGATCTGCCGACGCCGGCTCCGTCGCCGCCGACCTGGATGCTGACCGAAGCGCAGTGCAAGGAGGTGGTGGAGAAGAAGGGGCTGAAGAGCTGCCGCGACCTCGAATACAACTGGCTCGGCACCGACGACCAGGGCCGCGACGTGGTGGCGCGCCTGATCTACGGCTTCCGCATCTCGGTGCTGTTCGGTCTCACGCTCACGATCTTCTCCTCCATCATCGGTATCATCGCAGGAGGCGTGCAGGGCTATTTCGGCGGCTGGATCGATCTCTTGTTCCAGCGCTTCATCGAGATCTGGAGCTCGATCCCCTATCTCTATCTGCTCCTGATTCTCTCTTCAGTGCTGGTGCCCGGCTTCTTCGTGCTGCTGGGCATCCTGCTGCTGTTCTCCTGGGTTTCGCTGGTCGGCCTCGTGCGTGCGGAATTCCTGCGCGGGCGCAATTTCGAATACATCCAGGCCGCGCGCGCGCTCGGTGTCTCCAATCCCGTGATCATGTTCCGCCACCTGCTGCCGAATGCGATGGTGGCGACCATGACGTTCCTGCCTTTCATCGTATCTTCCTCGGTGATGACGCTCACCGCGCTCGACTTCCTCGGTTTCGGCCTGCCGCCCGGCTCGCCCTCGCTCGGCGAGCTGCTGTCGCAGGGTAAGGCCAACGTGCAGGCGCCGTGGCTCGGCTTCACCGGCTTCTTTGCGGTGGCGATCATGCTGTCGCTCCTGATCTTCATCGGCGAAGCCGTGCGCGACGCCTTCGATCCGCGCAAGACGTTCCGGTGAATTCGTGCTAATGTTGGCCGCCAGAGGCGAACGATGAACAAGATTGTCAAGGAACACTATCCGGCGTCGAAGCTTCCCGAGGATCTGCGGGCAGGGGTCGATCCATCTTCCACGGTCACGGTAACGATCGTGCAAGAGGACGCGCGACCTGAAAAAGCCATGACCCTCGAAGAGATATTCGCGGCCCGCAGGCCGCCGTTCCGTTCGGCTGAAGAGATCGATGCGGAGTTGCGCCGTCAGCGAGACGCGTGGGATGACTGATTCTCGCGTTTATCTCGATGCAAATGTATTCATCTATGCAATTGAAGGGAGCCCGGAAGTCGCAGGACCGCTTCAGCGTCTCTTTGAATTGTTCCGCACAAAGCGCGGTGTCGGCGTGACGAGCGAACTGACGCTTGCGGAGGTCTTGCCCAGGGCGACCACAGTGCAGCGACGGCTGTATCTCGACTTGCTCATTTGGAGCCGCACTTTCGATCTGCAGCCAATCAGCCGCGAAGTGCTCGTCGAGACCGCCGATTATCGAAGAAATGCGCAGATGCCCAAGCTTCCGGATGCCATTCACGTCGTGACTGCCATTCGGACGGGTTGCCGTACCGTCATTTCTGCTGACTCCCGGCTCAAGCTCCCTGAAGGGTTTCGCTCGCTCCTGCCGGACCCCGCCAGTGTTTTTCGTATCGTGCAGGACCTATCCTGATGGACGCCATCAACCAGCCCCTGCTCGATGTCCGCGACCTCTCGGTGGCGTTCGGCAAGACGCTCGCCGTCGATCATGTGTCGTTCTCGATAAAGCGCGGGCAGTGCGTCGCCCTGGTCGGCGAATCCGGCTCCGGCAAGTCGGTGAGCGCGTTGTCGATCCTGAAGCTGCTGCCCTATCCCTCGGCCTCGCATCCCTCCGGCACCATCCATTTCAATGGCCGCGAACTCCTGGGCGCCGGCGATCGCGAGATGCGCGAGATCCGCGGCAACGACATCTCGATTATTTTCCAGGAGCCGATGACCTCGCTCAATCCGCTCCACACCATCGAGGCGCAGATCGGCGAGATCCTGTCGCTGCATCAGGGCATCGGCGGCTCGATGGCGCGCGCCCGCACGCTGGAGCTGCTGACGCAGGTCGGCATACCCGATCCGGAGACGCGGCTGGGCAGCTATCCGCATCAGCTCTCCGGCGGGCAGCGCCAGCGCGTGATGATCGCGATGGCGCTGGCCAACGAGCCCGATCTCCTGATCGCCGACGAGCCGACCACCGCGCTCGACGTCACCGTGCAGGCGCAAATCCTGGCGCTGCTCGCCGATATCCGGCGGCGGCTCGGCATGAGCCTGTTGTTCATCACCCACGATCTCGGCATCGTCCGCCGCATCGCCGACACCGTTTGCGTCATGAACGGCGGCAAGATCGTCGAGCAGGGTCCGGTCGAGCAGGTCTTCACCGCGCCGAAGCATCCCTACACGCGCGACCTGCTGGCGGCCGAACCGAAACCCGATCCGGCACCGCCGCGTCCGACTGCGCCGGTCGTGATGAAGGCCGAGGATCTGAAGGTCTGGTTCCCGATCAAGCGCGGCTTCCTGCGCTCCACCGTCGGCCACATCAAGGCCGTCGACGGCGTCAGCCTCGCGGTGCGCAAGGGCGAGACGCTCGGCGTGGTCGGTGAGTCCGGCTCGGGCAAGACCACGCTGGGGCTGGCGCTGTTGCGCCTGATCTCCTCCAACGGGCCCATTGTCTTTCTCGGAAAGGACATCCAGGGCCTACGCTTCAAGGAGATGCTGCCGCTGCGCCGGGAAATGCAGATCGTATTCCAGGACCCGTTCGGCTCGCTCAGCCCGCGCATGTCGGTCGGCGACATCATCGCCGAGGGGCTGACCGTGCACCAACGCGCGCTCTCGGAGGAAGAGCGCGACGCCCGCGTCGTCAAGGCGATGCAGGATGTCGGCCTCGATCCGCAATTGCGCATCCGCTATCCCCACGAATTCTCCGGCGGCCAGCGCCAGCGCATCTCGATCGCGCGCGCGGCGGTGCTGGAGCCGAATTTCGTCGTGCTGGACGAGCCGACCAGCGCGCTCGACATGCTGTTCCAGGCCCAGATGGTCGATCTCCTGCGCGAGTTGCAGCGCAAGCGCGACCTCACCTACATGTTCATTTCGCACGATCTGCGCGTGGTTGCCTCGCTGGCGAGCCATTTGATCGTGATGCGCCACGGCAAGGTGGTGGAGGAGGGCCCCGCGGCGGAGTTGTTCAAGAACCCTAGGAGTGACTACACCCGCGCCCTGTTCGCGGCCGCCTTCCGCATCGAGGCCGCGCCCGCAGGCACGGTGGCGACGTAGTTTGTAGGATGGGTAGAGCGCAGCGAAACCCATCATGCTCACCCCGCGGAGACGAAGTTGATGGGTTTCGCTGCGCTCTACCCATCCTACGATTCTACCGCGATCCTACTTTGCATGGGGTTGTTTTCGCACTTTTTGCTTACAGCCGCTTGATTGCCACAATCTCGCTGCCCGCCGTCTTGATCCGCACGATGGCGTCCTTCGTGTTCTCGATCACGGTGGCCATGTGATGCGCATTGGCGTGCACGATGGTCTCGGCGTCGCGCACGATGGCGACATGGCCCTTCCAGAAGATCAGGTCGCCGCGCTGCAGATGCTTCGACTCTGCGGCACTCAGTTCGCGACCGAGCCCGCTGCACTGCATGTCGCTGTCGCGCGGACAGCCGGTGCCGGCCGACGCCAGCGACATCTGCACCAGGCCCGAGCAGTCGATGCCGAACGCGCTCTTGCCGCCCCAGAGATAGGGCGCGCCGACGAAGCGCTCGGCGACAGCAACGAAATCCGGTGCCCGCGCATCGAGCAAGCCAAGATGCTGCCGCGGCAGATGATGGCCCTCGGGCGTCACCGCGAAGGTTGCGTCCTCGCGCGCGATGCTGACGCGGGCGCCCATCGGCAGCGACCCGAGCGGCGGCAGCTTGATCGAGGGGCCGGGGAAGACCAGAGTCGTCAGCGCGGTGACCTTGTGCGTCGGCGGCGCGCCGGGCTTTGCCAGTGCGATGTCCGGCAGCCAGCCGACATAGCCGTCGCTGCCAAGCTGGCCCCACGCCCAGCCTTCGCCGTTGCGGTCATAGATGGTGACACGCTCGCCCTTCAGCGCCTGCGTCATCTGCTCGGCATCGGCGGCAGGCGCGCGGCGCACGGGTGCGATGGCTTCGATGACCTCGAACACCTCGCCCTCGACAAAGCGCGCAGCCCTGACCTTGCCTTCGAGATACTTCGCGGCGACTTCCGGCCGCGCCGGCGTCAGGCGCGGGTCATCCATAGCGTTCGCTCAACAGCTTGTAGATCGCGCGCGCGGCCTGGCACTCGCCGCCCTCGGGGCGGCCGGGCTTTGCCGACGGCGTCCAGCCGTAGATATCGACATGCAGCCAGCTCTTCGCCGTTTCGACGAAGCGCTGCAGGAACAGCGCGCAGGTGATCGAGCCGGCAAAGGTGCCCGACGGCGCGTTGGTAATGTCAGCGACTTTGGAGTCCAGCCATGAATCGTAGGCTGGCCACAGCGGCATGCGCCACAGGGGATCGTTCTCCTGCCGCGCCAGTCGTGCGACGTCGGCGGCGAGCGTCTCGTCGCCGGTGTAGAAGGGCGGCAGATCCGGCCCCAGCGCAACCCGCGCCGCGCCGGTGAGCGTGCCGAGATCGACCAGCAGTTCCGGCTTCTCCTCGTCCGCCAGCGCCAGCGCATCGGCGAGGACCAGCCGGCCCTCCGCATCGGTGTTGCCGATCTCGACCGTAAGACCCTTGCGCGACTTGAAGACGTCAAGCGGACGGAAGGCGTTGCCGGCGACCGCGTTCTCCACCGCCGGGATCAGCACGCGCAAACGCACCTTCAGTTTTGCGTCCATCACCATCTGCGCCAGCGCCAGCACGTTGGCGGCCCCGCCCATGTCCTTCTTCATGAGCAGCATGCCGCTCGACGGTTTCAGGTCCAGTCCGCCGGTATCGAAGCAGACGCCCTTGCCGACCAGCGTCACCTTGGGATGCGCGGCATCGCCCCAGGTGAAATCGATCAGCCGCGGCGAGCGCGTCGAGGCCATGCCGACGGCGTGGATGAGCGGAAAATTCTGCTTCAGTTCGTGGCCCTCGATGCAGCCGAATTTCGCGCCGAAGCGTTTTGCCACGTCGCGCGCCGCGGTCTCCAGTTCCATCGGTCCCATGTCGTTCGACGGCGTATTGATGAGATCGCGGGCAAGGAACGCAGCGTCGGCCATTCGCGCCAGTTCTGCGGCGTCCACCCCGTCGGGCGGCACCAGCCGGACCTCGGGGCCGTCCACCTTGCGGTAGCGGGCAAAGCGGTAGCTGCCGAGCGCGAAGGCAAGCGCAGCTAGTCTCGCGTCATGCGGCGCATTGTCGAAGCGGTAGGTGCCGGCCGGCAGCAGCCCCGGCAGCGCACCGGCACGGAACGGGTCGCGCGATTTCGCGCTCTCCTCTTCGATCCCGAAAATCACCTGCGCGATCGCACCATTTGCCGCCGGCAGGATCAGGCATTTGCCGGGCTTGGCCGCAAAGCCGTTCGCCTCGGCGAATTGCCTTGCTTCGGCCGGCAACGCGCCCCTGATCGACTCCCAATTCGCCTTGCTGGCGAAGGTAATGGGAATGGCGGCAGCAGCGGGAGCGGTCTCGAACACGGAAGGCATGCTTGTCTCGGCAGGTGGAGCGGGGCGCGGGCGATGCTCGCGACGTTGCAGGATATTCGGGCGACTTCAATGGCGAAGCGGCAAAATGTTCGTGAAAAACGCCTCTCCGATCGCCCGGCGTCAAAGGCCGGCTTGCGCGCCTTCCTGCGCCGGGGGCTGCACGCAGAACCTGGCCCGGTATTCTGCCGGCGATACGCCGAGCTCCCGTGAGAACACGCGCCGCATCACCCCCGGGGACCCGAAGCCGCAGCGCTGGGCGATGGTCTTCGGCGGCAGCTCCGTCTCCTCGAGCAGCTGGCGCGCCGCCTGCAGCCGCGCCTGTTGCACGAATTCGGCCGGCGTCGTGCCGGTGTCTTCGCGAAACGTGCGGATGAAACTGCGTTCGCTCATCGCAGCGTGCCGCGCCAGCGTTGCGACACGAAGATCCGCGTCGAGGTTTTCATTGCACCATTGCTGGACTTTCTGGATCGCCGGCACCGTGGAGAATTGGGCCATCAGCTGCGTCGAGAATTGCGCCTGGCCGCCCGAGCGTTTCAGGAACAGCACGAGATAGCGCGCAACCCTGAGCGCGAAGTCGCGGCCGTGGTCTTCCTCCAGCAGCGACAAGGCGAGGTCGATGCCGGCGGAGATGCCGCCCGAGCTGTAGGTATTGCCGTCGCGCACGAAGACCGGGTCGATCTCCACCCGCGCCGTCGGGTTGCGCCGGGCGAGCTCCGCGCCGAACGCCCAGTGCGTCGCTACCCGCTTGCCGTCGAGCAGGCCCGCTGCGCCAAGCGCGAACGCGCCGGTGCAGACCGAGCCGAAGCGGCGTGCCTGCGCCGATGCGTGGCGCAACCAGTCCAGAATTTCCGGCGACGTTCCCGAATCCGGCCCGCCGCCGCCCGAGACCAGCAGCGTGTCCACCGGGAGCGGCAGCTCCGACATCGCGCATGCCGGCATGAACGAAAATCCAAGCGGCGTCGGCACCGGGCCCGGCGTGGGCGCGACGGTTATGACGTCGTACAGCTTCTGTCCGGCGAGGAAGTTCGAGACGCCGAATACCTGGAGCGGCCCGGCAACATCGAGCGGCGCCACGCCCTGGTAGATCAGCATGGCGATGCGTCGCGGCGCTCGAATGCCGGCTGATCGCTGAGGCGCCGGCTCGTTACACTCGTTCATCAAATCGATTGCGCCCCGAATTCACGTCACACTCGCAAAGGGTGGCGCGCATAATCTGCCAAAAAACGCTCCGGCCGCGCCAAACCGGGATGTCGGCATTGCTCCGATGATGCGTACTTGAGAGCCTTGCATGCGGAATTTTGCGGGGCGAGACGCAGGCTGTCAAATCCGGCGGCCCGTTGCGGCGTGTCTTTTTGAGGGGTGCAATATAATGCGACGATCCTTGTCCTCCCGCCTTTTTTCCCTAGTCCTTTCAACGACCTTGCTCGCCGTAACGGCCACGATTTCCGCCAGGGCCGACGATTGCAGCAACGAAAAGTCGCTGAAATCGGTGCCGTCGACTGCAGTGACGGAGCTTTCTTTCCAGAACAGATCGGCCGAGAAGCGACGCATCTACTGGATCGACGACGACGGCGACCGCAAGTTCTACGGCATCGTCGAGCCCGGTAACGTGTTCAAGCAGCCGACGTTTGCCAACCATGCCTGGGTCGTCACCGACGACGCCGAGAAATGTCTCTATACCTTCGTCGCCACGGCCGAGCCGCGCGCTGTGGACGTCGGCGAAGCGTCTGCCGCAATCGCCGCGCCCCCGGCCGGTGCCCAGCAGCCGATTGCGCAGGCCGCTCCGCCTCCGCCCGCGCCGCCGCCTCCCGCCGTGGCTCCGCCGCCTCCCGCGGCGCAAGCAGCACCGCCCGCCGCTCAGGCCGCGCCGCCGCCCGCGTCACAGGATCCCACGACCGTCATTGCCTCCACGGCTGCCGAGCCGCTGCCGCAGGTTTCTCCGGTCGAGCAATTCCGGCTCAGCGGCGCCTACCGGCTGACGACGCAACTCGACGGCAAGATGCTCAACAGCCAGGCCGGCGGCACCATCGAGGTCGTTGCAGGAAAGCCCGAATGGGACAGCGGGCAATGGATATTCGAGCCGGTCAGCGGCACGCCCTTCGTGCGGATCAGGAACAAATGGAAAGGCACCTATCTCGCCGACTTCAACGGCAAGCCGCGGGCGATGCCGGCGGCGCCCAACGCAACCGAGGCCCAATGGACCTTCGAGCCGGTCGACGGCACGCCCTATGTCCAGTTCCGCAACCGGGAGAGCGACCGCTTCCTGCTGGCGATCAACGGCGCCGCGGCGCTGGTCGACGATTTCCGCCAGGAGATGGAGAACAACAGCCTTTGGCGTACCCTGCCGGCCGCGAGCGCTGTTGCGGCGCCCCCGCCGCTGCCTCAGCGTCCTCTCTATGATTCCGCGGTGTCGAACTGC
Source organism: Bradyrhizobium sp. (assembly GCF_016219575.1). Taxonomy (GTDB): domain Bacteria; phylum Pseudomonadota; class Alphaproteobacteria; order Rhizobiales; family Xanthobacteraceae; genus Bradyrhizobium. The sequence goes on from NZ_JACRMG010000023.1 coordinate 93,298, forward strand.
CGACAGATCGGCGGCTACTGGACCGGCTCATCGTGCCGGCGCCCGGTCTACATCACGCAGCCCTTGGTGTGTCCGCGTGGCTATGCCTGGTCGGAAGACGTTGGCGAGTGCCAGTGGGACGGCGGCAGTTGCCCGCCCTGGCAAGTGGGTCCCGGCGGCGCCTGCCTCACCGACCTGGTCTGCCAGGGTGGCGTGGTGCGGATCTCGCGACGCGGCTATCCCGCCTGCTACTGCCCGATCGGTTACGTCGTCTGGGGCGATTATCCGCGCCTATCCTGCGTGCCCTCGGTGGCGCGGATCGCGCCGCTCTTGATCGGTGGCGCGGCGATTGCCGTTCTCGGCGCCAACCAGGGCCGCCCGACCATCGGACAGGTCTACGGCAACAAGCAGTTCTGCCCGCCGGGCCAGACCGGCACGCCGCCGAACTGCGTCGTTGCGCAAACCTGCCCGCCGCCTCTGGTCGGCAAGCCGCCGAATTGCCTGCGCCTCGTGCAAAAGCCGACGGTTCCGGTCGTGCTGACCCCGACGCAGCCGACGACGCCGCCCCCGCCGACCCTTCCGCCGCCGGTTGTTGGCGGCGGTGGTACCGGCACATGCCCGGCCGGCCAGACCGGTACGCCGCCGAACTGCGTGACCGCCGCCGTCACCTGTACGGGCGGCACCATCGCGCAGGGTGTCTGCGGATGCCCCGCCGGCACGCGGCTGACCGGAGGCGGCAACAGTTTTCAGTGTGTTGCGGCCAACGTGCCGAATCCACCGACTAATGTCACGGTGACGCCCGGAGGTACACCAGCGACGCCGGTTTGCAGCGTCGGCCAGAGAGTTGTCGACGGCAGGTGCGTCGACCTCAACGCGGCGATCACCTGCACCGGCGGCAAGGTTGAGCAAGGTGTTTGCGGATGCCCGCAAGGCACAAGGCTGACTGGGAGCGGCAACAATTTCCAGTGCGTTACCGCCAACGTGCCGAATGCACCGACCAATGTCACCATCGACGGAAGCAAGCCGACGACCCCGCCGGTTGGTCAGCGAGCCTGCAACGCCGGTGAAAATCCGCAAACCGCCAACTGCCAGTGCAATGCGCCATTGCAAGTCTTCGACAACAAGTGTCAGCGATTCACAACGATTGCGCCGACGACTCCTCCGGGTGGCCAGCGCGCCTGCACTGCGGGCGAGAATCCGCAAAGCGCGAACTGCCAGTGCAGGAGTCCATTGCAGGTCTTCGACAACAAATGTCAGCAGTTCACGACGATCGCGCCGACGACCCCTGCGGGTGGCCAGCGCGCCTGCAACGCCGGCGAAATTCCGCAAAGCGCGAACTGCCAGTGCAGGAGTCCGTTGCAGGTTTCCGACGGCAAGTGTCAGGCATCGACGACGACTGCGCAGCCGGTTGGAGGACCGCCGCTCTGTACTGACGGGCAGAATACTGCATCGGGCTGCCGCTGTGCCGCTCCGCTGACGGTGCTGCCGGGCGGCAAGTGCGCTCAGCCGACCAAGCCGGGAGCGGCATGTCTGGAAGGACAGAACATCGCCGCCACCGGTTGCGTCTGCGGCCCGCCGTTGAAGCAGATCGAGAACGGCTTCTGCGGACGGCTGCTGCTCAACGAGACCAAGCCGCTGGCGAAGGGCGGCACCTGCGCTGAAGGTGCCGACATCAAGGCGACCGGTTGCCAGTGCAACATGAACACGGTCGATGCCGGCGGCGGCAAGTTCATCTGCAGTGCCAACAGACCGGCTGGTGGTGGAACGACCACGACTCCGGCCGGGGGGCCGCCGCTCTGCACTGACGGGCAGAACACTGCATCGGGCTGCCGCTGTGCCGCTCCGCTGACGGTGCTGCCGGGCGGCAAGTGCGGTCAGCCGACCAAGGGCGGAGCGCCATGTCTGGAAGGACAGAACATCGCCGCCACCGGTTGCGTCTGCGGCCCGCCGTTGAAGCAGATCGAGAACGGCTTCTGCGGACGGCTGCTGCTCAACGAGACCAAGCCGCTCAACAAGGGAGGCAATGCCACGCCACCGCGTGGAGGAGAAAGGCTGGCACCGGGGCCTACGGGAGGAGCGGTTGCGCCGGTACAGACATGTCCGGCAGGACAAACCGGCACGCCACCAAACTGTAAGTCTGCGGCACCAATTGCTTGCCCTGCCGGTCAGGTCGGCACGCCGCCGAACTGCCGTCCGGCGCCGCCTGCGACGTGTCCGTCGGGCCAGGTGGGCACGCCGCCGAACTGCCGTCCGGCGCCGCCTGCGACGTGTCCGTCGGGCCAGGTGGGCACGCCGCCGTCGGGCCAGGTGGGCACGCCGCCGAACTGCCGTCCGGCGCCGTCTGCGACGTGTCCCTCGGGCCAGATCGGCACGCCGCCGAATTGTCGCCCGGCGCCGCCTGCGGCGTGTCCCTCGGGCCAGATCGGCACGCCGCCGAATTGCCGCCCGGCGCCACCGGCGACGTGTCCGCCGGGCACGACCGGCACGCCGCCGAACTGCTTGAGGCCGCCGCCGAAGCCGCCCACGCCGCCGACTCCGCCGGCCTGTGCGCCGCCGAAGAAGCTCAATGCGACCGGCCAGTGCGTCTGAGCTGACGTGAACAGCAACCGGAGCGGCGCTCGCCGCTCCGGTTTTCATTTCGGGGCAGAGCTAGGCATGAACAAAATGGCATTGATCGCGCGTTCTCTCCCGCTGACGGCGCTCATCGGCATTGCATGGATCGCCTCGGGCGATCCCGCTGGGGCGCAGAGCAGGCTGTTCTCCTGCCCGCACGCCCGCGTTGTCGAGCTCACCGTCACCGGACCCAACACGGTTTCCGCCAATCCGATCGACGGCAAGCCGATGACGATGAAGCGCGATCCCGGCAATCCCTTGCGCTTCTTCAACGGCGATTACGCGGTGATATTGACGCCGGACCAGGGCGCGCTGAGGCTGGAAATTCCCGATTGGGGTTCAGCAAAGTGCCTTTACGGCACGCAGAACGTGAAGCCGTTCATTCCCGGCAGTACCGCCGCCGCCACATCCTGCGGACCCGGTTTCCATCCGGTGCCCGAGACCGACCGCTGCGATCCCGATCGCGGCACGCCGCCGACCGCGCAGCCGCGCCGCACCGGCACGGCGGAAGGAAAATTCCCGATGGCGGGACAATCGCTCGGCGGCATCATGCGCAGCGCGCCGTCGATGTCGTCGGCCAGGGTGATGAGCCTGTCCGCGGGCGCCGCCATCACGCTGGTCGAGCGCGCCGGCGCCATGGACGGCTATGACTGGTTCAAGGTCAGCTATCGCGGCACGACCGGATATCAGTGGGGCGGCATCATGTGTTCGCAAGCCCCGATCCGCGGCATCTTCCAGCAGTGCGAGCCCTGAGAGGGGAGGGCGCCGATTAACCGGACGTTAGGGTTAACAGTCTATTGCTGGCGCGTTCGGTTCCAATCCGAGAATGTGCCATGCGTCGTCCTTCCATCGCCCGGTTGCTGGGTTCCGCTGCCGTCACGGCCCTGCTGGCCACCGGGCTCGGCGGCTGCAAGACCATGGGCGACATCACGGGCTCGCTGACCTCCCGATCCGATACCGCTGCCGTCACCGAAACCGATCCGCGCCGCGCCGCCGAGGTCTATGGCGAGCGCTACCGCGCCAATCCCAAGGACGCCGAAGCCGGGCTGCGCTACGGCACGGCGTTGCGCGCCACCGGCCAGCGCGCCCAGGCCACGGCCGTGCTGGAGCAGGCCTCGCTCGCCCATCCCGGCAACAAGCAATTGCTGGCGGCTTACGGCCGCGCGCTCGCCGACAACGGCAATTTCCGGCAGGCCTTCGACGTGCTGAGCCGCGCGCATTCGCCCGACAATCCCGACTGGCGCATCCTCTCGGTGCAGGGCGCAGCGCTCGACCAGATGGGCAAGCATCAGGAAGCCCGCGGCTATTATGCGAGCGCGCTGCGCATTGCGCCGGACGAGCCTTCGGTGCTGTCCAATCTCGGGCTGTCCTATGTGCTCTCCCGCGAGCTGCCCAAGGCGGAGGAGACGCTGCGCAAGGCCCAGGCCACCGGCCGGGCCGACGCGCGGGTACGGCAGAACCTGGCGCTGGCGGTCGGCCTGCAGGGCCGTTTCGCCGAGGCCGAAACCATCGCGCGCGCCGACCTGCCGCCGGATGAAGCCGCCGCCAACGTCGCCTATCTGAAGCAGATGCTGTCCCGCAAGGACGCTCCGCGCACGGCCGCCCGCGGCAAGCCGCCGGTCGTGGCGCAGGATTAGCCGGACCAATTCTCTGACTCGTTTCACGGTGACCGTCATCACCCGCGAAAGCGGGTGATCCAGTACGCCGTGGCCTCTCAGGAGAACATCGCTGCCAGCGAATACTGGATCGCCCGGTCAAGCCGGGCGATGACAGTCTTCACGATTGAGTGGAGCGCACCCCTCCCGCCGAAGCCTTGGCGAAGGCGGATCACTGCATCGCTGCGACCTTGATGCCGGTCGGTCCGAGAATGACGACGAACAGCACCGGCAGGAAGAACAGGATCATCGGCACGGTCAGCTTGGGCGGCAGCGCCGCGGCCTTCTTCTCCGCCTCGTTCATGCGCATGTCGCGGTTTTCCTGCGCCATGACCCGCAAGGAGTGGCCGAGCGGCGTGCCGTAGCGTTCCGACTGCTGCAACGCCAGGCAGACCGACTTGACGCCCTCGAGACCCGTGCGCCGCGCCAGGTTCTCATAGGCAACCTTGCGGTCCTGCAGATAGGAGAGCTCGGCCGTGGTCAGTGTGAACTCCTCCGACAGCGCCACCGACTGCTGCACGATTTCGCCGGCCACCTTGCGGAAGGCGACCTCGACCGACATGCCGGCCTCGATGCAGATCAGCAGCAGGTCGAGCGCATCGGGGAACGCCCGCTTGATCTGCAGCTGGCGCTTGCTGATGGCGTTCTTCAGGAACAGCATCGGCGCCTGCAGGCCGAGATAGGCGATGCCGACACAGATGCCGATCTTGATCGGCAGCGACTTCTCCATGTTCGAGATCACGAACACGTAGAGCACGGCGCCGATGAACAGCACGATCGGCGTCACCAGGCGGGCGAACAGGAAGGTCACGTAGTGCGCCGGGCCGCGGAAGCCGGCCATCACCAGCTTCTCGCGCGCCGCTTCCTGGGCGAGATATTTGGTCAGGTTGAAGTCTTCCACGACCCGGGAAACGAGCTGCTTCGGCGTCTGCCGCAGCGAGACCTTCTCCGACTTGTTGAGACGCTCGCGCTCGCGCTGGCGCATGCGTTCGCGCTCGCTCGCCACCGCCTTCATGCGCTTGGACATGTTCTCGCCGGCGAGCAGCGGCATCACCAGGGTGTAGACGGTCAGGCTCGCGGCGATCGCCGCGAGCAGCATGGTCATGAACCGGACGTCGTGAAGCTTGGCAACCAGGAAATCGACCATACCAGCACCGTCAGAAGTCGAAATTGATCATTTTCTTCATCACCATGATGCCGATCGACATCCAGATGACACAGCCGACCAGCATCAGCTGGCCGGTCGGATGGGTCCACAGCAGGGAGATGTAGTCCGGCGTGGTCAGGTAGACGAGGATCATCACGATCGGCGGCAGCGCGCCGATGATGCCCGCGGAGGCTTTCGCCTCCATCGACATCGCCTGGATCTTCTCGGCCATCTTCTTGCGGTCGCGCAGCACCTTGGAGAGGTTGCCGAGCGCTTCGGAGAGGTTGCCGCCCGACTTCTGCTGGATCGCGATCACGATGCCGAAGAAGTTGGCTTCCGGCAGCGGCATGCGCTCGTAGAGCCGCGTACAGGCCTCGCCCAGCGGCATGCCGATCGTCTGGGTTTCGATGATGGCGTTGAACTCGCTGCGCAGCGGCTCCGGCGCGTCGGCGGCGACCACCTTGATCGATTCGAACAGCGGAAGGCCCGCCTTGATGCCGCGAACGATGACGTCGACCGCATCCGGCAGCGCCGCAAGGAACGCCTTCTCGCGGCGTTTCTTCAGGAAAGCCAGCAGCCAGCGCGGCAGGCCGAAGCCGGCGGCAAAACCGAGGCCAATCGCGCCTGGCAGGCTGCCCGAGCCCAGGAATGCGGCAACAAAGGCGACCGCGCCAAGTACTCCGGAGATGATCCAGAATTGCTGGGTGGACCACCCGAGCCCCGCCTGGGTCAGCCGCGTGCTCAGCGTTACCTTGTTGTTTTCCTTGGCGCGGGCCTCGAGTTCCTTCAGCGAGCCTTCGACCTGCTCGCGGCGCGACTTCTGCGTCTTGTTGTCGGCGCGGCGTGCCGCCGGCTCGGGCTTCGCAACCAGCTCGCGGCGGGCAGCGGCCTGCCGCTCGCCGGAAAGCATCGGATAGATGAATACCCAGGCGAGCCCGCCCACTGCGGTGGCGGCGAGGAAGCCGAATGCGAGGTTTTGCATGTTCATGGCGCGCCCCTCATGTCGTCGGCTTGGTTTCGGCGGCATCGAGCGCGGCGGCGAGCCGTTTCTCCTCGCCGTAATAGCGCGCGCGCTCCCAGAATTTCGGCCGGCCGATGCCGGTCGAGCGGTGCTTGCCGATGATCTTGCCGTTCACGTCCTCGCCGACCATGTCGTAGAGGAAGATGTCCTGGGTGATGATGGTGTCGCCTTCCATGCCCATCACCTCGGTGATGTGGGTGATGCGGCGCGAACCGTCGCGCAGGCGGGCGGCCTGGACGATGACGTCGATCGAGGCGCAGATCATCTCGCGGATCGTTCGCGAGGGAAGCGAGAAGCCGCCCATGGTGATCATGGATTCGCAGCGCGACAGCGCCTCGCGCGGGTTGTTGGCGTGCAGCGTGCCCATCGAGCCGTCGTGGCCGGTGTTCATGGCCTGCAGCAGGTCGAACGCCTCGGGTCCGCGGACTTCGCCGACGATGATGCGTTCGGGGCGCATACGCAGGCAGTTGCGCACCAGCTCGCGCATGGTGACCTGGCCTTCGCCTTCGATGTTGGGCGGGCGGGTTTCCAGCCGCACCACATGCGGCTGCTGCAACTGAAGTTCGGCGGCGTCTTCGCAGGTGATGACGCGCTCGTCATGCTCGATATAGTTGGTCAGGCAGTTGAGCAGCGTGGTCTTGCCGGAGCCAGTGCCGCCGGAGATCAGCACGTTGCAGCGGCAGCGGCCGATGATCTGGAGGATTTCCGCACCTTCCGGCGTGATCGCGCCGAACTTGACCAGCTGGTCGAGCGTCAGCTTGTCCTTCTTGAACTTGCGAATGGTGAGCGCGGGTCCGTCGATCGCCAGCGGCGGCACAATCGCGTTCACACGAGAACCATCGGCGAGGCGGGCGTCGCAGATCGGCGAGGATTCGTCGACGCGGCGGCCGACCTGGCTGACGATGCGCTGGCAGATGTTGAGCAGCTGCTGGTTGTCGCGGAAGCGGATGCCGGTGCGCTGGATCTTGCCGGCGACCTCGATGTAGACGGTGCCGGCGCCATTGACCATGATGTCGGCGATGTCGTCGCGCGACAGCAGCGGCTCGAGCGGACCGTAGCCGAGCACGTCGTTGCAGATGTCGTCGAGCAGTTCTTCCTGCTCGGCGATCGACATCACGATGTTCTTGATCGCGATGATCTCGTTGACGATGTCGCGGATTTCCTCGCGTGCCGACTCGCTGTCGAGTTTCGCCAGCTGGGCGAGATCGATCGCCTCGATCAGCGCGCCGAAGATCGTCGCCTTGACCTGGTAGTAGTTGTCCGACCGGCGCGCTTCCGCGACCGGCGGGGGCGGCGGCTTGGCCGGGGAGAGCGGCGGGGAGGAAACCACGGGCGCGGCCGCCGGCGCGGCCGGCGCAGCCATGGGCGCCGGCACCGGAGCCGAGGGTTTTACGACGCGCTGGTCGCTGTCTGTACGCTTACCGAACACTGGGCACTCCGGGCGGGCTTACTTGCCGCGTAGTTTCCCGATCAGGGGTGATAGGAACGAACTCTTGGGCTTCTTGGTCTCGCCGCGGCCGGTCAGGCGCTGCGCGACCTGCAGGAATATCTCGGTGGTGCGGTGACCGGCGGAGATTTCCGCGATCATCTGCCCGTTATTGGCGGCGGCGCCGAACAGCTGCGGCTCGAACGGAATCGAGGCGATCGGCTGGCTTTCGATCGCCTTGGCAAACTCCGCGGCGGCGATCTCGGGACGTTTGGGGACGCCGACCTGGTTGAGGCAGTAGAGCGGCGCGCGGTCGTTCGGCCGGGCCGCCTTCAGCAGGTCGAAGATGTTCTTGGTGTTGCGCAGGCTCGCCAGATCCGGCGATGCGACGATCAGGATGTCGTCGGCGCCGATCAGTGCGCGCTTGGTCCAACCCGACCACTGATGCGGCACGTCGAGCACGATGCAGGGCATCGAGGCGCGCAGCGTGTCGAAGATCGCGTCGAACGCGTCGTCGCCGAAGTCGTAGACGCGGTCGAGCGTCGCGGGTGCCGCGAGCAGGCTCAGATGGTCGGTGCACTTCGACAGCAGGCGATCGATGAAGGCGGTATCGACGCGGTCGGGCGAGAACACCGCATCCGCGATGCCCTGCGCCGGATCCTGGTTGTAGTCGAGGCCGGCAGTACCGAAGGCGAGGTCGAGGTCGGCAACCACGGAATCGAGCGCGAGGTCGCGGGCGATCGCCCAGGCGACGTTGTGGGCGATGGTGGAGGCGCCGACGCCGCCCTTGGCGCCGACGATCGCGATGATGCGGCCGACGGCCTTGGCTTCCGGCGCGGAGAACAGGTTGCAGATCGAGCGCACCACGTCGAGCGCGTTGACCGGACCGATCAGATAGTCGCTGACGCCGCGGCGCACCAGTTCGCGGTACAGTGCGACGTCGTTGACCCGACCGATCACGACGACGCGCGTGCCGGCGTCGCAGACCGATGCCAGCTGGTCGAGCCCGGCGAGCACGTTGTTGCGGCCCTCGGTCTCCAGGATGATGACGTTCGGCGTCGGGGCCGAGCGATAGGCCTCGATGGCGGCAGCCATGCCGCCCATCTGGATCTTCAGATGCGCCTTGCCGAGGCGCCGGTCCTCGCCCGCCGACTGCACGGCAGCCGCGGTCTCGACCGTCTCGCAGAAGGCCTGCACCGACACCCGCGGCGCCGGCGCGATGTGATCGTCGACCGGCGGCGTGGTGGCCTCAGGCTGTTCTTCCTGGTTCTGGCGCGCGTAGCTGATCATTTGCCTGTGTCGCTGAGTTTGGCCTTGTCGCCCTCTGGATAGATGGTCGTGGTTGACACACCCTTGCGATATTTCTCGAAAGCCGTGTTGCGCCGCATGGTGTAGGCCGGCGATTCGGCGCGCGGCTGCACCAGGTCGGATGGCTCGTCGACCATCGCCGCGAGGTTGCGCTGATGGGCGCAGCCGAAATTGTAGTAGGACTTGTTGTCGAACCAGCTCGTGTTCTTGTAGGAGGGGCCGAGGTCGTCCGGCCACAGGCCGCAGGGGCCCGCCGTCGCCGAGATCCTGGGATAGTTGAGCCGGATCGCCGCCATGTGCCGCGAATCCTTCGGCTGATACTGGCGAACGCTGACCCCGCGCGGCGGCACGCCGGCGGCCGCGACGATCGCCCGGATCTCGCGCAGCGTTTCATGGGCGGCGCGCGCATTCGGCGTGCCGACCGGCATGTCGATGGTGATACCGCCAGTGCCTTCGCGCAGCCAGGTCTGCGCCATGCCCATGACGTCGGCGCGCTGCGCCGCGGTCATGCCGCCGCGGCCGGTGCCGACGAACACGACGATGGAGCGATCGGCTTCCGTCACCGCGATCGGATGACGCAGGCGATAATCGTCCGGATAGGGCTCCGCGGCCACGATCGGGGCGTCGAAGGTCTTGCAGGCGCCGAGGCTGACGGCAAGGCCGATCAGGGTCACCGCCAGACGCACGGCCCGGCTGCGGTCGGCGGGTGATTTGGCTTTGATTGTCATCGTTGTTGCCCGCCTCAGTCCGTGATGAAGCCATAGGTGCCGCGGTAGCTCCGCGCCGGCTCGACGCGGCCGGGAATGCCGTAGATGCGGTTGATGCTGCCGAGCAGGTCGGCTTGCGGATCGGTCGCGTTGGCGAAGCCGTCATCCGGCCGCGACAGGTCCTTCTGCGCCACCGCGCGCACGACATAGGGCGTCACCAGCACCATCATTTCGGTCTGATTGCTGACGAAGTCGCGGCTGCGGAACAGCGCACCGAGGATCGGCAGTTGCGTCAGGCCGGGCAGGCCGTTGACCGCCTGCTTGGTCTGCTCCGCGATCAGGCCGGCCATCGCCATCGAGCCGCCGGAGGGAATTTCCAGCGTGGTCTCGGCGCGACGGGTGCGGATTGAGGGAATGGTCACGGAATTGGTGGTCGTCAAGCTCGACGCCTGCGACACCGTCAGGGCGTTTTCGTTGGACAGTTCGGAAACTTCCGTCATCACGCGCAGGCTGATGCGGCCCTCGGAGAGCACGACCGGCGTGAAATTCAGAGAGATGCCGAACTTCTTGAAGCTGATTTGCGTGGTACAGACACGGGTCGTGGGGTCGCACGAATAGCCGGCGGGTATCGGGAATTCGCCGCCCGCGATGAAGGTTGCGGACTCACCCGAGATCGCGGTGAGATTCGGCTCGGCCAGCGTACGCACGACGCCTGCGCTTTCCATGGCGCGAATCGTGGCCTGCACGTTGGGGCCGTTGCCGAACGCGCCCTGGATGGTGTTGTTGGCAACCAGTGCGCGGCCATAGGCCGTGAACGGGTTGACGTTGTTGAAGTTCACGACCGAGGTGCCGTAGTTGAAGCTGCCCGAGAGGTCGATGCCGAGCTGCTTGATGATGCTGCGCGCGACCTCGGCGACGGTGACCTTCAGCATCACCTGGTCGCGGCCGCGCACCACGATGGAGTTCACGACCTTGTCCTGGCCGCCGGCGAGCTTGGCGGCGAGGTCCTGGGCCTGTTGCGCCTCGACCGGGTTTGCGGCGGTGCCGCTCAGCACGACGCCCTCGCCGAGCCCGTCGATCTGGATCTCGGAGTTCGGCATGATCTGCTTCAACGCGGCGCGCACGCCGTTGAGGTCGCGCTTCACCGCGATGTCATAGGCGGCGATCTGCTGGCCCGCGGAATCGAAGAACACGATGTTGGTCTGGCCGACCGCGGCGCCGATGATGTAGGCGCGCTGTGCCGAGCGGACCACGGCGTTGGCGATCTTGGGATCGGCGACCAGCACGTCCTTGACGTCGCGCGGCAGGTCGATGACGACGGACTTGCCGACGCCGAGCGACAGGAAGCGCGCGTTGCTCTGCCCGTCGGCGGAGGAAGGCGCAGCCCCGATCCGGTAGTCGCCGGCGAGCGCCGGGGCGATCATGGTCTGATTGAGCATCAGCGCCGCGACCGCCGAAAGCGACAGGGTACGGGCCATCAGGCTCCGCAGCGTCAGTCTGGCTCGCCCGCACTTCATTTCAGCTGTTCCCATCGTCACTTCTGCATCGTCGTCGGGCTGACGACCCCATAACGAACCACGTTGACGCTTTCGCCGCGCCGCGACCGCTGCTGGCCGTCCTCGTCGCGGTTGTCGACCATGTTGACGTCGGCGATGGAGCGCAGCGCCAGCGACAGCGTGCCGGTCTGGCGCGAGCGCGCGAGCGTTTCGGCCTGTTCGGGCTTCAGCTCCAGCGTCACGGTCTTGCCGACCACGGCGTTCTGGCCTTCCTTCTCCTTCGGCGCCTGGTCGATCGCCAGCACGCGCACGTTGGACAGAATGATCTCGGAATTGGCGATGTCCGGCCCGGTCTTGTCCGGATTCTTCTCGCGCTTGGTCAGAATCACGTCGACGCGGTCGTTGGGCAGGATGAAGCCGCCGGCGCCGGTTTCCGGCGAGATTTCAGTGGAGATGGCGCGCATGCCGGTGGGCAGGATCGCGGCCATGAAGCCGGAGCCGTCGGCCTTCACCAGCTTGGGTTCGCGGATCGGCTCGCCCGCGATGAAGGGGGAGCGCGCGATCGAGCCCGTGATCTCCCTGGTGGCCTCAGGGCGTTCGGTGCGCTTGATGAAGGTGCCGCTCGCGGTCGCCGCCGGCCAGGTCTGCCATTGCAGATCGTCCGGCTTCACCGACTGGCCGAGACCGATCTCGTTCTTGGCGACGAGCACGTCGACCGTCTGCAGCTGTGAGACGACCTGTTGGGGAGCGGGCTTGTCGTCTGATCCGCTCGCCAGATATGCGGCGATGCCGCCGGCGACGACGGCAATGCCAAGGACTGCGATCCGTGCGGGAGTCATACGCTTCACTTTCCACATTACTCCGCGACGCTTCCGCCGCTGTAACGGGAGTTGACCAGCTATTCGTCAAAGCATGGTTAATGGAGCGTGAGTAAATTGCCTTAACGGAGAGTTACCCGGCGGCTGTTGCCGAAATCACCGCACGACGAAGCGGGCGATATCGACGGCCTTCATCCATTCCGTTTCGGGATAGATCATGAGCGCGCCGATCGCGAGCGCAATGCCGTAGGGAATCCCGGTCTCCTTGGCGTGCAGGCGGGCGAGCCAGGGCTGGCCCGCGAACGCCACCGGCAGCGGCCATTGCCGGAACTGCAGCAGCAGCAGGGTCAGCGCCCCGCCGAACAGCGAAGCGTAGAGCAGGTAGTTCATCAGATGCGCAAAGCCGAACCAGAGGGCCGCGGCCGCCGCCACCTTGGCGTCGCCGCCTCCGACCCAGCCCATGGCAAAGCAGCCGAACGCGATCACCAGCACCGCGGCGCCGGCGCCGACATGCATCATGATGTCGTAGGCCCCCATGCCCGAAGCGACGGCCAGCACCAGGAAGCCCGCGGCCAGCGCCAGCGACACCCGGTTGGAGATCGTCATCGTGAAGAGGTCGGTTGCCGCGGCGAACGCCATCAGCGCCGGGAACAACAGGAGGCGTGCGATATCGAGGATCATCGGTCTTGTGCCCGGTATTGACGAGGCGAGGGGACGGAGCGCGCGCCCCGAGTCTAGCCGTCAATGGTGAACGATCGGGAAATGGAGGATCGTCTCACCAGATGCTTGCGATGCGCGCCACCAGCGCGGCCAGCGCCAGCAGCAGCGAAAGGCTGACCAGCACGGCGGGGTGTTCGATCCGGCCGCGCGGAACGGGGGCGGGGGATGGTTCACGCATACGCAACACTCACGCTGCCGACGGCTCAAGAAAAAGGCCCCGGGGAACGCCCAGGGCCCTTGCAAGCTACGCTCGCAACACTCGCTTACTTGAGCGAGGTGTTGATCGAGGTGAACTTGTTGTTCAGGTTGGTGCCGAGGCCGTTGACGACCGCGATGATCGCCAGCGAAATGCCGGCGGCAATCAGGCCGTATTCGATCGCGGTGGCGCCGGACTCATCCTTCACGAAACGGGTGAACAGGTTCTTCATTACACAACTCCATGTACACAGTGGCTGTCGAACTTGAGTTTGGTCGAGCCGGCGTTCTCAGCACCGTGACCATGGCGTCACCCTAGGGTGCGACAATTGCGGCGCAGTTAATTTGATCGCGCAAAACCGGGTGGAACGGGCTGTTCTTGAGCAGAGTAAATGTGCCATTAAGGACATTGATAAAAAGCGAAATTTCCTGCATGCGCCTTTATGGTTGGCCGCGATGCGCGCCGGCGTTCATGGCTCCTTAAGTGCGGCGGCGTAACGCTCTCGATGCCTGCAGCTGCCGGACGAGGCCCCTATGTCGAACCTGCCCATGGAAGTGGTCGAGATGCTCGGCCAGACGATCGCCAAGGTGGTGCCGGTGACGATCGCGCTGGCCCTCGTCTTTACGGTGCTGGCGCATTTCTGGGCCTGCAATCCCGGCAAGCCCTGGTGGCGCAAGCGCGAGCTGGTCACCGACATCTGCTACTGGTTCTTCGTGCCGCTGTTCGCGCGCGTGTTCCGCATCGGGCTGCTGGTCCTGGGCGCCGGCTTCTTCTTCAACATCCATGACGCCGACGAATTGATCGCCTTCTACGACAACGGTCACGGCCCGCTGTCGGCGCTGCCGCTATGGGTGCAGGCGATCCTGTTCCTGGTGCTGGCCGATTTCATGCTGTACTGGCTGCACCGCATGTTCCATGGCGGCGGCTTCTGGAAATATCACGCCATCCATCACTCCTCCGAGGATCTCGACTGGATTTCGGCGGCGCGCTTCCACCCCGTCAACCTCGTGCTCGGCACCATCGGCGTCGACGTCGTGCTGCTGATGGCCGGCATTTCGCCGAACGTGATGATCTGGGTCGGGCCCTTCAACATCTTCCATTCGGCCTTCGTGCACGCCAACCTGAACTGGACCCTAGGTCCGTTCCGTTATGTGCTGGCCACCCCGGTCTTTCACCGCTGGCACCACACCTCCCAGCAAGAGGGCGGCAACACCAATTTCGCCGGCACCTTCCCGCTCTGGGATCTGCTGTTCGGCACTTGGCGGATGCCGGAAGGCCGGCTTCCGGACAATTACGGCGTCGACGACCAGGCAGTCTTCCCGAACGAAATCGCGGGCCAGATGGCCTATCCCTTCCGCCGACAGGCTTCCGCGCCTCCCGCTTGAAATTGCAGGGAAATACCGAGCATTTTCCCTGCACTCTTTGCGATTATTTCACACATTGCAGGCAGGTTAACCCGGTCGGGCGCCGGTTCCGCTGCGTATCGCTTATGCCGGCTAGTCAACGCCCCGGAGTAGAGTATGGCGTACACCTTGCGTAACCGCGCTCTTGCGCGTTTCGGATTCCGTTCCCTCGCATTGGGACTGCTGTTGTGGCCGGCGCTGGCGCTCGCCGCCCCGGTGCCGCCGGTGGCCGACTCCATCGCGGTCAATGTCGACCAGGCCAAGCTGGTGAAGCTGCCCGGCAAGGTGGCCACCATCGTGGTCGGCAACCCGCTGATCGCCGACGTCACCCTGCAGCCCGGCGGCATCATCGTCGTCACCGGCAAGGGCTATGGCGCCACCAATTTCATCGCGCTCGACCGCGCCGGCGAGGTGCTGGTGGACCGCGTCATCCAGGTCGAAGGCCCGACCGACCAGCTCGTCACCGTCTATCGCGGCGTGGAGCGGGAATCCTACAGCTGCATGCCGATCTGCCAGCGCCGCATCACGCTCGGCGACGGCGGCGATTACTTCAAGGCGGCGATGGACCAGGCCGGCTCGCTCAACAGCTCGGCCACCGGCCAGGCGGCTGCCGCCGGCAAGGCGCAGAACTGATCCCGGGAAATCCGGCAAAGCCGCGCGGCGTGCGAATCGCACCGCGCGGCTTTCGTTTGACGGGATTGGTTAAGGCTTCCTTAACGGCCCGGGCCGGATTGGTCGAAACGGCCGAAACATTTCAACAATCTGTTTCAGCTAATTCTGAATTCAGGTGACTGCCACCCAAGGGATTTCAGGGATGCCCGCGTCAGCCGTCTCAGCCCCGCCGAAGCGATTCTTGCGAAGGTTCCGCCGCGACAGGAGCGGTTCGGCCGCGGTCGAATTCTCGCTCGTCGCCGTGCCGTTCTTCGCGCTGCTGTTCGCCATCATCGAGACCGGCATCGTGTTCTTCGCCAGCCAGGTGCTGGAGACCGGCATCCAGGATTCGGGCCGTCTGCTCTACACCCACCAGGCGCAGGATTCCGGCATGACGGCCACCCAGTTCAAGACCGACCTGTGCAACCGCGTCTCGGTGCTGATGAGCTGCGACGGCATCGATATCGATGTCAAATATTACGCGGCCGGCACCACCATCACGATCGTCGACCCGATCGATTCCAGCGGCAACTACACTGCCAGCGGCCTTGGCTACGTCACGGCGCCCGCGGGCTCCACCGGCACCATCGTGGCGCGCGCATTCTACCAGTGGCCGCTCTACGTCACCGGTCTCGGCTACAACATCGCCAATATCGGCCGCAACACCTCGAACAGCAAGCGGCTGCTCGCAGCCACTTCCGCCTTCCATGTCGAACCCTGATGCAGCGGGAATCGCAGCCATGAGCAAGCTCTCGGACAAAGTATGCCGGCTGGCCGGCCGGTTCGCGCGCGACCGCCGCGGCAATGCCGCCGTCGAATTCGCCTTCATCGTGCCGTTGATGCTGACCCTGTTCTTCGGAACGGTGGAGTTCTCTTCCGGCGTCGCGGTCAACCGCAAGGTAACGCTGGTGGCGCGCACGATGTCTGACCTCGTGTCGCAGTCCTCGACCGTCACCGACACCGACCTCACCAATTTCACCACCACCGGCAGGGCGATCATGACGCCTTACGAAACGACGCCGCTCAACACCACGGTGAGCGAGCTCTATGTCGATCCCGCCACGCTCACCGCGAAAGTGAAGTGGAGCAAGGGGGCGGCGCCGCGCGGCACCGACACGACGGTGAGCATCCCGACCGCGCTCAAGATCGGCGGCACCTATCTGATCTACAGCGAGGTCAACTACAAATACGTGCCGGCGGTCGGCTATGTGATGGCGAAGGCCGGCATCACGCTTTCCGATTTCACCTTCACGCGTCCGCGCCAGTCGACCTGCGTGCTCTACAGCCAGACGGTCTGCCCGACCTGATCGCGAGAGCCGCCAACGGCACGATCAAACGAAAAGGCCGCAGCCCCGAAGGCTGCGGCCTTTTCGCATCACGATTGAATTCCCGGCGTACCCCGGAGAAACGCGTCAGGCGACGCGCAGGTTGTCGGCCGCAGACTTGCCGGACCGGCGGTCCGCCACGATCTCGTACGAAACCTTCTGGCCTTCGCGCAGCGTGCCAAGACCGGCGCGTTCCACGGCGCTGATGTGCACGAACACGTCGTTGCCGCCGTCATCCGGCTGGATGAAGCCGAAGCCCTTGGTCGCGTTGAACCACTTCACAGTTCCCATGCTCACGGGGATAGTCCTCTAGTAAAAAAAGTCGAAGCCCACTTTCGATAGGCTGGGTGAGATCGAATTTTTGGAAGGGTCGTCAGCGTCTGAACCGGCTGCACCGGTGGATAGCTAATGTCGTCCGGCCGAAACTCGATAGGTCAATAATATTCGAACACAGGCCTCAAAACAATCCTGAGCTGCGCGAATTTTTGCTGCTGGTCTTGGTGCGAGCGGGTCGCGCATGCCACGAAAATGCCATGCGCGATCCCCGGTTCTGTTCGTTACCTGCGTCCTCTGAACTGGCCGCCGCGCTGCGGGCCGCGCTGGGGTCCCGGGCCTGCCGAGGCCGGCCGCTCGTCCTTGTGGCGGAAGATCAGGCGGCCCTTCTCGAGGTCATAGGGCGACATCTCGACGGTGACCCGATCGCCAGCCAGCGTCTTGATGCGGTTCTTCTTCATCTTGCCGGCGGTGTAGGCGACGATCTCGTGGCCCGCGTCGAGCTGCACGCGGTAGCGCGCGTCGGGAAGGATTTCGGTGACCAGTCCCTCGAACTGGATCAGCTCCTCTTTAGCCATGGTTCTCTCCAGGTCGTGGACGGCTAGTGCTGCGGACGTCGGTTGCGGTTGGGCTTGAACTTCGGCCGGCTTTCGCGATGCAAAAAGGCAACCCCCTGCATCCCCTCCGCCGGACCGCCCTGCGGGCGGGCCGACTCATGCCGGCCGCCCTGCGGAGCGGCGCCATGATTACCACCACCGCGACGCCGTCGGCGAGGGCCTTTCGAAGGCTGCGCACCGTCATTGTTGCGATGCGCATGCACGCGCGGCGCGGGCCGGCCGGGGCGGTGCTGCGGGGCTGCAGCAGGTGCCTCGCGGCCGCCCTGGGTGCGGCGGTCCTCGCGGGGCAGGGTGACGCGGATCAGCCGCTCGATGTCGCGCAGATAGCCCATCTCCTCGGCGCCGGCGACCAGCGAGATCGCGATGCCCTCGGCGCCGGCGCGCGCCGTGCGGCCGATGCGGTGGACATAGGTTTCCGGCACGTTGGGCAGGTCGAAATTGACAACATGGCTGATGCCGTCGACGTCGATGCCGCGGGCGGCGATGTCGGTGGCCACCAGCGTGCGGATCTGGCCGGAGCGGAACGCGCCCAGCACCCGCTCCCGGTGGTTTTGCGACTTGTTGCCGTGGATGGCGTCCGCGGCGATGCCGGACTTGGCAAGGGCCTTCACCACCTTGTCGGCGCCGTGCTTGGTGCGGGTGAAGACCAGGGTTCGGTCCACCGGCTCCTGCTTGAGCAACTCGGCGAGGAAGGCGTGCTTGGCCGCGAAATCGACCTGGATGATGCGCTGGGTGATGCGCTCCACGGTGGAGGCGACCGGCGTCACCGCGACCCGGGCCGGATCGCGCAGCATGGCTTCCGCGAGGTCGGCGATGTCCTTGGGCATGGTGGCCGAGAAGAACAGCGTCTGCCGCCGGATCGGCAGCTTGGCGACGATCTTCCGGATGTCGTTGATGAAGCCCATGTCGAGCATGCGGTCGGCTTCATCGAGCACCAGGAATTCGACCTGGGCGAGCTTGAGCGCATTGCCCTGCACGAGGTCGAGCAGGCGGCCGGGAGTGGCAACCAGCACGTCGACGCCGCCCATGAGCGCGCGGACCTGGCGGCCCATCGGCACGCCGCCGATCGCCAGCGTCGAGCTCAGGCGGATGTGGCGGCCATAGGCGTTGAAGCTGTCGAGGATCTGGCCGGAGAGCTCGCGGGTGGGCGAGAGCACCAGCACGCGGCAGGTCTTCGGCTGCGGCTTGATGCGGTTGGCCAGCAGGCGGTTGAGGATCGGCAGCGCAAAGGCGGCCGTCTTGCCGGTGCCGGTCTGGGCGATGCCGACCACGTCACGGCCGGACAGCGCCAGCGGGATGGTTTGGGCCTGGATGGGGGTGGGCGTGTGGTAATTCTCTTCGAGAAGGGCACGCGAGATGGGATCGGCGAGGCCGAAATCCTGAAATGAGGTCAAAGGTTTCTTTCTGTCAAAACAGCAGGCGCCCGGCGTCATGCCAGGAGCGCGCGAGGTCATCGGAGACACCCGCGTGTTTTGGGTATCGAGTTGTTGGTGGCTGAAGGGGCAAGCCAGAACGCCGTCGGTCGGATGAATTAGACGGGCTCAGAACACGCGGCTTGCAGTGACCCGGTCATCACTGATGATTCCTTGGGTCGCTGTGCATATGGCCCATCAAGGCGGCGCTTTCAAGGTGAATTGCGTCAACGTGGTTTCGGCGACGGAAAAATTCCGCGTGGAATGAACGACTTGGACGGCAAATGGCGGCCGGATTCGGTGCTTGGGCACCGGCAAACCCCTGCCGGAAATTTAGCCAAAAGGTCAATTTTGCACACTATTTGGGCTGATTGCCGCTAAAGCATACATTTTTAATGCCCACTCTTTAGGCGGATGCTTTCCGGTTTTGCCCGCAATGGGGGGTATTGCGTCATTCTGTCAAAGGGTTAGCCGAGGTGACGCCGGTGGCACGAGTCTTGCGATTCCCTTAACGCAGGCGGCCGTGGGGCCGTTCTCGCAGCGTTTAACGCGTCTGCGTCAGGGAGATGACACCTCATGCTTACTCAATTGACTCACGATATAGCGAAGATGAGCCGGCGCCGCTGGCTGGCGGCCACCGCCGGTCTGGTCCTCGGCCTCGCCGCGTTTACCCAGGCGAAGGCCCAGGAGACCATCAAGGTCGGCGTCCTTCACTCGCTTTCCGGCACCATGGCCATCAGCGAAACCACGCTGAAGGATACGATTCTCTTCCTGATCGACGAACAGAACAAGAAGGGCGGCGTGCTCGGCAAGAAGCTCGAGGCCGTCGTGGTCGATCCCGCCTCGAACTGGCCGCTGTTCGCCGAAAAGGCGCGCGAACTCATCACCAAGAACAAGGTCTCGGTCGTGTTCGGCTGCTGGACCTCGGTGTCGCGCAAGTCCGTGCTGCCGGTCTTCAAGGAGCTGAATTCGATCCTGTTCTACCCCGTGCAGTACGAGGGCGAGGAGAGCGAGCGCAACGTGTTCTACACCGGCGCCGCCCCGAACCAGCAGGCGATCCCCGCGGTCGACTACCTGATGAAGGACGAGAAGGTGAAGCGCTGGGTGCTGGCGGGCACCGACTACGTCTATCCCCGCACCACCAACAAGATCCTGGAAGCCTACTTGAAGTCGAAGGGCGTCAAGCAGGAAGACATCATGATCAACTACACGCCGTTCGGTCACTCCGACTGGCAGACCATCGTGGCCGACATCAAGAAGTTCGGCTCGGCCGGCAAGAAGACGGCAGTGGTCTCCACCATCAACGGCGACGCCAACGTTCCCTTCTACAAGGAGCTCGGCAACCAGGGCATCAAGGCCAAGGACATCCCGGTCGTGGCGTTCTCGGTGGGTGAAGAAGAGCTCGCCGGCATCGACACCAAGCCGCTGCTCGGCCATCTCGCCGCCTGGAACTACTTCCAGTCGATCAAGTCGCCCGAGAACGAGAAGTTCATCAAGGCGTGGCAGACCTACACCAAGAATCCGAAGCGCGTGACCAACGATCCGATGGAAGCTCACGTCATCGGCTTCGACATGTGGGTCAAGGCGGTCGAGAAGGTGAAGTCCACCGACGCCGACAAGGTGATCGACGCTCTCCCGGGCATCGAAGCCAAGAACCTGACCGGCGGTACCTCGAAGATGCTGCCGAACCACCACATCACCAAGCCGGTGTTCATCGGCGAGATCAAGGCCAACGGCCAGTTCGACGTGGTCTGGAAGACCCCGGGCCTCGTCCCCGGCGATGCATGGTCGAAGGAGCTCGACGGCTCCAAGGATCTGATCGGCGATTGGGTCGGCAAGAAGTGCGGCAACTACAACACCAAGACCAACAAATGCGGCGGTCAGGGCTCCTGATCTGAAACGCACCCGCAAAATACCGACGACAACGGAGGAGGCGGCGATGCCGCCGCCTTCTCCAACTCTCCTGCCGGGGAAGTCCAGTGTCCGCCACCGCCTTTGACCGCCTTCGCGCGGCTGCCTTTTCATTGCTGCTGCTGATGGCCTTCGCGGCGCCGGCCTTTGCAGGCGCGTTCGAGGACGCGGTCACCAAATTCGCCAATGACGATTTCTCCGATACTGCCGAAGCGATCGACGCGGTCGCGGCGTCCGGCAACCCGCTCGCCTTCCCGATCATCAGCGCGCTGAACGACGAGCGGCTGTTCGCCGATCCCGAGAGCAAGAAGGTCTTCATCAAGCAGGCCGACGACAAGATCATCGACGCGGCGACCGGCGCCGCCGTCGACAAGCTGCCCGATGGCGCCGCCGAGGTGCGGCTCAACAATCGCCTGCGCCGCGCCGTGGATACCGCGCTCGGCAGCCTGACGCTGATGTCGCCCGATCCCGCCAAGCGCATCTCCGCTGCGCAGTCCGTGTTCAAATCGCATGACGAGGCGGCGTTGCAAGCCGTCGACGAGGCGCTGGCGAAGGAAACCGACAAGACCGCGAAAGCCGCCTTCACCGAGGCGCGCGCGGCGATCCTGCTGTTCAAGCCGGACGCTTCCGAAGCCGACAAGCTCGACGCCATCGCGGTCGTGAAGTCGAAGGGCGATCAGGAAGCGCTGGCGCTGCTCACCAGCCTCGGTTCCGACCAGCCGCCGCTGATTGCGAAGGCGATTGCCGGCGCGATCTCCTCGATCCAGGGCAATCTGGCACTGTGGTCGATGGTGCAGAACGCCTGGTACGGCCTCTCGCTCGGCTCGGTGCTGCTGCTCGCGGCAATCGGGCTTGCCATCACCTTCGGCGTCATGGGCGTCATCAACATGGCCCATGGCGAGATGGTGATGATCGGCGCCTACACCACCTTCGTCGTGCAGGAGGTGATCCGCACCCGCTACCCCGGCCTGTTCGACTATTCGCTGTTCGTCGCCGTGCCGCTCGCCTTCATCGTTGCCGGCGCCATCGGCGTCGCCATCGAGCGCGGCATCATCCGCTTCCTCTATGGCCGGCCGCTGGAAACCCTGCTCGCCACCTGGGGCCTCTCGCTGGTGATCCAGCAGGCGGTGCGCACCGCCTTCGGCCCGACCAATCGCGAGGTCGGCAATCCCTCCTGGATGAGCGGCGCCTTCGAACTCGGGCAGATCACCATCACCTATAACCGGCTCTGGATTCTCGTCTTCACGCTCGCGGTGTTTGCGATCCTGCTCGCCATGCTGCGCTACACCGCGCTGGGGCTGGAGATGCGCGCAGTCACCCAGAACCGCCGCATGGCGGCCTCCATGGGCATTGCCACCTCGCGCGTCGACGCGCTGACCTTCGGCCTCGGCTCGGGCATCGCCGGGATTGCCGGCGTGGCGCTGTCGCAGATCGACAACGTCAGCCCCAATCTCGGCCAGAGCTACATCATCGACAGCTTCATGGTCGTGGTGTTCGGCGGCGTCGGCAATCTCTGGGGCACGCTGGTCGGCGCCTTCACGCTCGGCATCGCCAACAAGTTCCTCGAGCCGGTGGCGGGCGCCGTGCTCGGCAAGATTGCGATCCTGGTGCTGATCATCCTGTTCATCCAGAAGCGGCCGCGCGGCCTGTTCGCACTCAAGGGACGGGCGGTGGAAGCATGATGCCCCACGTCCTCACCCGTTCGCTCGACCGCGCCTCGACGCTGTTCATCCTGATCGTCGCCGGCCTCGGCATCCTGATCCCGCTGTCGAACCTGCTGCTGCCGGAAGGCTCCTTCTTCCAGGTGCCGACCTATCTGGTGGCGCTGTGGGGCAAATATGCCTGTTACGCCATCCTCGCGCTCTCGATCGATCTGATCTGGGGTTATTGCGGCATCCTCTCGCTCGGCCACGGCGCATTCTTCGCGCTCGGCGGCTACGCCATGGGCATGTATCTGATGCGGCAGATCGGCAGCCGCGGCGTCTATGGCAACCCGATCCTGCCGGACTTCATGGTGTTCCTGAATTATCCGAGTCTGCCCTGGTACTGGCATGGCTTCGACATGTTCTGGTTCGCGGCGCTGATGGTGGTGCTGGTGCCGGGGCTGCTGGCGTTTGCCTTCGGCTGGTTCGCCTTCCGCTCGCGCGTCACCGGCGTGTATCTGTCGATCATCACGCAGGCGATGACCTATGCGCTGCTGCTCGGCTTCTTCCGCAACGATTTCGGCTTCGGCGGCAACAACGGCCTGACCGACTTCAAGGATATCCTCGGCTTCAACGTGCAGGCCGAGGGCACCCGCTGCGCGCTGTTCTTCCTGAGCTGCGCCGCGCTGATCGCCGCCTTCCTGATCTGCCGCGCGGTGGTCACCTCGAAGCTCGGCAAGGTGCTGGTCGCGATCCGCGACGCCGAATCCCGCACCCGGTTCCTCGGTTACCGCGTCGAATCCTACAAGCTGTTCGTGTTCACGCTGTCGGCCTGCATGGCCGGCGTGGCCGGCGCGCTCTATGTGCCGCAGGTCGGCATCATCAACCCCAGCGAATTTGCCCCGGGCAACTCGATCGAGGCGGTGATATGGGTCGCGGTCGGCGGCCGCGGCACGCTGACGGGCGCTGCACTCGGCGCCGTCGTCGTCAACTACGCCAAGACCTTCTTCACCTCGGGTGCGCTGGCGCCGTACTGGCTGTTCATGCTGGGCGCGCTGTTCATCCTGGTGACGCTGCTCCTGCCCAAGGGCATCGTCGGCACCTTCAATGCATGGTGGGAGCCGTGGAAGGCCGGCCGCGACGCCGACGCCGCCAGTGCCGCGCGCGAAGACGGCGCCGAACCGAAACCCAATCCGGCGGAGTGATCGCATGAACGTCATGGACACCCGCAAGACCTCCGCCATGCTTTATCTCGATGGCGTGCACGTCTCCTTCGACGGCTTCCATGCCATCAACAATCTGTCGCTGGCGCTCGAGCCCGGCGAGATGCGCGCGATTATCGGCCCGAACGGCGCCGGCAAGACCACGATGATGGACATCATCACCGGCAAGACCAGGCCGGACGAGGGCGTGGTGCTGTTCGACGGCACCGTCGACCTGACCCGGCTGGACGAGACCCGCATCGCCGAGCTCGGCATCGGCCGCAAATTCCAGAAGCCGACGGTGTTCGAGAGCCAGACCGTGCAGGACAATCTGCTGCTGGCGCTCAACGTCGATCACAGCGTGAAGGGAACGCTGTTCTGGCGCAGCAACGCGGAAGAATCCGAACGGATCGACAAGGTGCTGGAAACCATCCGCCTCACCGACGCGCGCGACCGCCTGGCCGGCAGCCTGTCGCACGGCCAGAAGCAGTGGCTGGAGATCGGCATGCTGCTGGCACAGGATCCGAAGGTGCTGCTGGTCGACGAGCCCGTCGCAGGGATGACCGACGTCGAGACGCATCTGACCGCGGAGCTCCTCAAGGAGATCAACCGCAATCACACCATCATGGTGGTCGAGCACGACATGACTTTCGTGCGCGAGCTCGGCGTCAAGGTGACATGCCTGCACGAAGGCTCGGTGCTGGCGGAAGGCACCATCGACGACGTCTCGGCGAATGAGCGGGTGATCGAGGTTTATCTCGGTAGATAGGCGAGTGGCGAATGGCGAGTAGGGAAGAGGGCGAGATCACGAGTGCGGCTGCGGGTGCTATTCGCCATTCGCAATTCGCCATTCGCGTCATCGCGACCGGAGGTCGCACATGCTGAAGGTCGACAACATCAACCTGTATTACGGCGCAGCGCAGGCGCTGCGCGGCGTGTCGCTGGCGGCCGAGCCCGGCAAGGTGACCTGCGTGCTCGGGCGCAACGGCGTCGGCAAGACCTCGCTGTTGCGCGCCCTGGTCGGGCAATACCCGATTTCGTCGGGCAGCATCACCTTCGACGGCGAGGACCTCAACCCGCTGAAATCCTACGAGCGCGCGCGGCGCGGCATCGGCTTCGTGCCCCAGGGCCGCGAGATCTTTCCGCTGCTCACGGTGGAGGAGAATCTCAAGACCGGCTTCGGGCCGCTGCGGCGCGACCAGCGCAGCATCCCCGACGACGTGTTCTCGCTGTTTCCGGTGCTGGAAAACATGCTCGGCCGCCGCGGCGGCGACCTCTCCGGCGGCCAGCAGCAGCAGCTCGCCATCGGGCGCGCGCTGGTGATGCGGCCGAAGCTGCTGCTGCTCGACGAGCCGACCGAGGGTATCCAGCCCTCGATCATCAAGGATATCGGCCGCGCGATTTCCTATTTGCGCAATCTCGGCAACATCGCCATCGTGCTGGTCGAACAATATCTCGACTTTGCCTGCGAGCTCGGCGACAATTTCGCCGTCATGGACCGTGGCGCGGTGAAGTATGCCTGTGATCGCCAGAATCTCGATTCTGCCGAGATCAGCCGCCAGATGGCCCTGTGACAGAGCATGATCCGGAAAAGTGGGTATCGATTTTCCGACAAGATCATGCTCAATACAAAAGTATTCTGACGCGGTCGCTCATGGCCGCTCCCTGGGGGAAGGATGCGGACCGAGACGCGCGCTGCTTCTGCGATCTTCGCGGCCAACCGCGCGCGGGGCGCCGTGCACTTCGATGTGCGCTGCGAGGAAGGCGTCACAAGGCGTGGACGTCTCCATGAATCCGGCTCGCTGCGCGTCCGCTTTCCCTCTCCCGAGAACGAGGGACTGTCGGCCGTGTTCGTCAACACGGCAGGCGGCGTCGCCGGCGGCGATCGCTTCGGCATCGCAATTTCGGCAGGTGAGGGCGCGCGCCTGACCCTGACGACGGCCGCGGCGGAAAAGGTCTACCGCGCCCAGGATGCTCCCGCGCAGCTCGATATTTCCCTGAAGGCCGAGAGCGGCGCCTATCTCGCTTGGCTGCCGCAGGAAACCATTTTGTTCGACCGCGCCAAAATCTACCGGCGGATCGATATCGAGCTCGCGGAATCCGCTTCGCTTCTGCTTTGCGAAATCGTCGTGTTCGGCCGCGCCGCCATGGGCGAGCGCATGGAGCGGGGCGAGTTCGTCGACCGCTGGCGCCTGCGCCGCGGCGGCAAGCTCGTGTTTGCCGAGACCGTCCGCCTCGATGGCGACATCGGCGCCAGGCTGGCGCGGCCGGCGGTGGCCAAGGGCGGCGTTGCCATCGGCACCGCGCTGATCGTGCCCGGGGCAGAAGCCGTCGTGGAGCGCATCCGCGAGGCCGCTGAATCGTTCGGCGGGGAAGTCGGCGTCTCCGCCTGGAATGGCTTTGCAATGGCGCGTTTCTGTGCCCAAGATGCGGCCGCGTTGCGCGCCGACATGATGACAGTGCTCGGCCGCGCGTCGCCATCGCCGCTGCCCCGCCTGTGGCTGAACTAGTTCCCAACCGACGAGTGCCACATGAATCTTTCCCCCCGCGAAAAGGACAAGCTTCTGATCTCGATGGCTGCGATGGTGGCGCGCCGCCGGCTCGAGCGCGGCGTCAAGCTCAACCACCCGGAGGCGGTTGCGATCATTTCCGATTTCATCGTCGAGGGCGCCCGCGACGGCCGCACCGTGGCCGATCTGATGCAGGCCGGCGCGCAGGTCCTGACCCGTGCTCAGGTGATGCCCGGCATCCCCGAAATGATTCACGACATCCAGGTCGAGGCGACGTTTCCAGACGGGACAAAGCTCGTCACCGTGCACGAGCCGATACGATAGGAGTTTTGGCATGATCCCCGGCGAACGCTTCATCAAGGACGGCGAGATCGAGCTCAATGCCGGCCGCAAGACCGTGACGCTATCGGTCGCCAACACCGGCGATCGTCCCATCCAGGTCGGCTCGCACTACCATTTCTTCGAGACCAATCCGGCGCTGAAATTCGATCGCAAAAAGGCTCGCGGCATGCGCCTCGACATCGCCGCCGGCACCGCCGTCCGCTTCGAGCCCGGCCAGACCCGCGACGTGCAACTCGTAGCCCTCGCCGGCAAGCGCACCATCTACGGCTTCCGCGGCGACGTGATGGGGAAGCTGTGACGCAATGCTCTCCGGCCTCCGACTGGTGTCAGAAGCCGCCGATCTCGCGGCGCGCCGGCACAAGGGCATGGCGCGGAAGGGGCGGGGCAACGAGCCGTACATCAATCATCTCGCGGAGGTCGCGGGCATCCTCGCCGAAGTTACCGAGGGCGCTGATGCCGAACTGGTGGCGGCCGGCTGGCTGCACGACACCATCGAGGACACCGGTACGACGCGCGACGAACTCGCACAACAATTCGGCGATCACGTCGCCGCGCTCGTGGACGAGGTAACTGACGACATGTCGCTCCCCAAGGCGCAACGCCGGCAAAGGCAGATCGAGAGCGCCCCGCACAAATCGCCGGGCGCCAAACTCATCAAGATTGCCGACAAGATCAGCAATATCCGCGCGCGCATCCGTTCCGATCCGACTGCGGAAGAGCGCGCGGACCTCACCGATTACGCCGACTGGGCCGAGCAGGTCGTCGCGGGCTGCCGCGGCGGCAATGCTGCGCTCGACCAGATGTTCGACGACACCGTCAAGCTTGCAAGGAGTTCTCCGTGAGCACGAAGATAAAGCGTTCCGTTTATGCCGACATGTTCGGCCCGACCACCGGCGACAGGGTGCGGCTGGCCGACACCGATCTCATCATCGAGGTGGAGAAGGACTTCACCACCTACGGCGAGGAGGTGAAGTTCGGCGGCGGCAAGGTGATCCGCGACGGCATGGGCCAGTCGCAGGTGACCAACAGGCAGGGCGCGGCGGACACCGTCATCACCAACGCGCTGATCGTCGATCACTGGGGCATCGTCAAGGCCGACGTCGCCATCAAGGAAGGCATGATCGCCGCGATCGGCAAGGCCGGCAATCCCGACATCCAGCCGAATGTGACCATCGTGATCGGTCCCGGCACCGACGTGATCGCGGGCGAGGGCAAGATCCTAACCGCCGGCGGTTTCGACAGCCATATCCATTTCATCTGCCCGCAGCAGATCGAGCACGCGCTGATGAGCGGTGTCACCTCGATGCTGGGCGGCGGCACCGGCCCCTCGCACGGCACGTTCGCGACCACCTGTACGCCCGGCCCCTGGCACATCGCGCGGATGATCCAGTCGTTCGACGCCTTCCCGGTCAATCTCGGCATTTCCGGCAAGGGCAATGCGGCGCGGCCGGCCGCGCTGGTCGAGATGGTCAAGGCCGGCGCCTGTGCGCTGAAGCTGCATGAGGACTGGGGCACTACGCCCGCCGCGATCGACAATTGTCTCGCGGTCGCCGACGATTACGACGTCCAGGTGATGCTGCATTCGGACACGCTGAACGAATCCGGTTTCGTTGAGGACACTGTGAAGGCCTTCAAGGGCCGCACCATCCATGCCTTCCACACCGAAGGCGCTGGCGGCGGCCATGCGCCTGATATCATCAAGATTGCCGGCCTGAAGAACGTGCTGCCGTCTTCCACCAACCCGACGCGGCCCTTCACCCGCAACACCATCGATGAGCATCTGGACATGCTGATGGTGTGCCACCACCTCGATCCCTCCATCGCGGAAGACCTCGCTTTTGCCGAGAGCCGCATCCGCAAGGAGACCATCGCGGCTGAAGACATTTTGCACGACCTCGGTGCGCTCTCGATGATGTCCTCGGACTCCCAGGCCATGGGCCGGCTCGGCGAAGTCATCATCCGCACCTGGCAGACCGCCGACAAGATGAAGAAGCAGCGCGGGTCGTTGCCGCAGGACAAGGGCAAGGACAACGACAATTTCCGCGTCAAGCGCTACATCGCCAAGTACACCATCAACCCCGCGATCGCGCACGGCGTCTCGAAGCTGATCGGCTCGGTGGAGAAGGGCAAGCTCGCCGACCTCGTGCTGTGGTCGCCGGCCTTCTTCGGCGTCAAGCCGGATTGCATCATCAAGGGCGGCTCGATCGTGGCGGCGCCCATGGGCGATCCCAACGCCTCGATCCCGACGCCGCAACCCGTCCACTACCAGCCGATGTTCGCGGCGTTCGGCAAGTCGCTCACCGCTTCGTCCGTAGTGTTCGCGTCCAAGGCGGCCGTCACCGGCGGGCTGGCGAAGAAGCTCGGCATCGGCAAGACGCTGTATCCCGTGAAGAACACCCGCGGCGGCATCTCCAAGAAGAGCATGATTCACAACGATGCCACCCCGAAAATCGAGGTCGATCCGGAGACCTATGAGGTGCGCGCAGACGGCGAGCTTCTGACCTGCGAACCCGCAGAGGTCCTGCCTATGGCGCAGCGCTACTTCATGTTCTAAAACCCGTCCCGGCCATAGCCCAAAACAAAAGCCGGGAGGACTTTCCGTGATTTACGTCGTAGCCACGCTGACCGTGAAGCCCGAGACACGCGCCGAATTCATCGCCGCCGCCACCGCCTGCATCGTGGAGACGCGCAAGGAGAAGGGCAATATCGCCTACGACTTGCACGAGAGCGTCACCGATCCCGCGAAGATGGTGTTCGTCGAGCAGTGGGAGAACATGGAAGCGCTCGGGCCGCATCGAACGGCAGAGCACATGAAGACGTTCGGTCGCGTCGCCGTGAAGTGCATGACGGCGCCGCCGAAGATCGAATACATCACCCCGGAAAAGGTCGAAACCCGGTAATCAAGAAAAACAAGGGAGAGAAGCATGATCTACGTCGTCGCCACCACGCAGGTGAAGCCGGATAGCCGCGACGCCTTCATCGCCGGCCACAAGAAATGCATCGCCGAGACGCTTAAGGAGAAGGGCTGCGTCGCCTATGAAGGCCATACCAGCATCCACGATCCCAACACCTATGTCGTGGTGGAGCGCTGGGAAACCCGCGACGATCTCAACGCGCACGGCCGCGCGCCGCACATGAAGGTATGGCGCGAATATTCCTCGCCGCTGAAGGCCGCTCCGACGGTGATCGAGATCATCAGCGCCGACAAGGTGGATACCATCAAGGCATGATCAAGATGCGTATTGCCCCTAACGGCCTCGTGGTTCGAGACGCGCGGCTTTGCCGCGCTCCTCACCATGAGGGTCCAAGACCTCATCCCGAGGAGCGGCCTCTCGGCCGCGTCTCGAAGGATGAAGCCACCGGCCCGTGCCGTCATTCAGGTAACCAGGCATGATCCGGGCGACGCAGGTTCGAGGGCAATATCGCTGGACGGAAGCGCCGGCGGATACCGTCGTGCTCGACTTCGACGACCGCCACCGGCGGCGCATGGCGATGACGGGCACCCGCGGCCTCGAATTCCTGCTCGATCTGGAGAACGCCGTGGCGCTGCGCGGCGGCGACGCGCTGATGCTGGAAGACGGGAGGCTGGTCGAGGTGGTGGCGGCGCCCGAGCCGCTGCTCGAGATCAGGGGCGCCGATCCCGTGCATCTGGTGCGGATCGCCTGGCATCTCGGCAACCGTCATCTGCCGACGCAGATCACGGGCAAGGGCTTGCGCATCCGCCGCGACCACGTCATCGAGGAGATGGTGAAGGGATTGGGCGCGCGCGTCATCGAGATCGAGGCGCCGTTCGATCCCGAAGGCGGCGCCTATGCGGCGGCGCATGGCGCGCACGATCATGGCCACGGCCACACCGGCCATCACCCCACGCACGACCATCACCACGATCATGCGGATCATCAAGGCGACCACCCGCACGACCATCACCACGACGAGCATTGCGACCACGAGCATCACCACGGCGACAGCCATGCTCATGACCACAAATAGCGTGGAGCCGGCCGGGCCGCGCGCGATGAGCGAGGCCGAGGCGGCCGCGCTCTACCGGCTGATGACCTGGCTGTCGCCGGCCTTCCCGGTCGGCGCCTTCGCCTATTCCAGCGGCATCGAGTGGGCGGTGGAAGCCGGCGACATCGCCGACGCCGCCACCCTGCGCGACTGGCTCGCCGCGATGCTCACCGACGGCGCCGGTTTTTGCGACGCCGTGTTCGTGGTGCAGACCCACCGTGCCGTCGCTTCTCATGACGATGCCGCCTTGCGCGACATCGCCGAGCTCGCCGCCGCCTTCGTGCCCTCGCGCGAGCGGCAGCTCGAAACGACGACGCAGGGCCGCGCCTTCATCGAAACGTCGCGCGCGGCCTGGTCGTGCGAGGGGCTCGATGAGGTCATCGCCGCCTGCGGCGGACCCATCGTCTATCCCGTTGCCGTCGGCCTGGTCAGTGCGGCCCACGGCATTCCACTCGAGCCCGCGCTGCACGCCTTTCTCCATGCGGTCGTTTCCAACTGGATTTCGGCGGGCGCCCGCCTGGTCCCGCTCGGCCAGACCGACAGCCAGCGCGTGCTGGCGCAGCTCGAGGCCGAGGTCGCGGCGACCGCGAAGCGCGCCGTTGCCGCCTCGCTCGACGATCTCGGCAGCGCCACCTTCCGCGCCGATCTGGCATCGCTGCGCCACGAGACGCAATACACGAGGTTGTTCAGGTCGTGAATTTGTCCGCGCCGTCGTCCCGGCGAACGCCGGGACCCATAACCACAAGTCTGAGTGGTGTTGTGAAGCTGGTGCCCCAGCGCGGCGCGACAATTTCTCTTGGTGGTTATGGGGCCCGGATCGCGCTCGCTGACGCTCGCTTGTCCGGGACGACAATGGAGAGTGACGATGCCTAAATCCCACGGTCCCCTGAGGGTCGGCGTCGGCGGTCCGGTCGGATCGGGCAAGACCGCGCTGATGGACCTGCTCTGCAAGAACATGCGCGAGCGCTACGACATCGCAGCGATCACCAACGACATCTACACCAAATGGGACGCCGAGTTCCTGGTGCGCTCGGGCTCGCTGACGCCGGATCGCATCGCGGGCGTCGAGACCGGCGGCTGTCCGCACACCGCGATCCGCGAGGATGCCTCGATGAATCTTGCCGCGGTCGCCGACATGCGCGCAAAATTTCCCGGACTCGACCTGGTGTTGATCGAATCCGGCGGCGACAACCTGGCGGCGACTTTTTCGCCCGAACTGGCCGACCTCACCATCTACGTCATCGACGTCGCCGCCGGCGACAAGATCCCCTCCAAGGGCGGTCCCGGCATCGTCAGGTCGGACCTTCTGGTCATCAACAAGATCGACCTCGCACCGCATGTCGGGGCGTCGCTGGAGAAAATGGACACCGACGCCAGGCGAATGCGCGGCGAGCGACCCTTCGTCATGACCAATCTGAAGAAGGGCGAGGGCCTCGAGCGCATCGTCGCCTTCATCGAGGCCAAGGGCGGCTTGCGGCCGGCTGCGAAAGCCAGGGCGGGCTGAAGGCGGACCGGCTCCGCACCGCACGCGTTAACGATTATGAACGGCCGCGCCTGCCGGCCGGGAATATTTGACTGGCGCTGGAACCAAATCCCGCCGCCGCGGTTAGAAACCTCTGGCCTCGCGGTGACCAAGGTGTCGTACCCGGTGTGACTGTCCGCGTTGGCGAAGTTCAGTTGCGTCCCGATGACCGCTCCGCCAATATCCCGCGCAATCTGTCGCCCGGTTCTTCGCTGTCGTCGCTGCCGTCCCGGCATGATGCGGATGCGTCGCTTGATTTGTCATCACTCTCTCATTTCCGAGTAGGCGTGTGGTTCGGCTGGGCTTCATCGTCGGTCTGATCGGGTTGATCGGGGTTCTGCTCTCCGGCGGCGCGGCCTGGCGCGTGTATCAGCAGGAGCTCGCGATCGACGGCATTGCGTTTGCGCGCACCGTCGACGTCCATGCGAGTCTGGTGCAGGACCGCCTCACCGAGCGCGAGCTGCTCGCCCGCGTCGCTTCCGGGCTATTCCGCGCGCCCGACGCGGTGAAGGCCAACATGCTGCAGCCGCTGCGCTCGGCGATCTACGCCTTCAAGACCGATTTCGTCGTTGCCGCCTGGATCGCGCGGCTGAAGCCGTCCGAACTCGCCGCAGCCCAGCGCGAGCTCGCCAACGAAAGCTTTGCCAATCCGATCATCCGCGATTTCGACGACCAGCCGCTCGACCTCAAGGCGATCGACAAGCCGGTCAACGTGGTCATGGATCTCGAGCCGCGCAGTCCCGACACCATCACGATTCCCGGCCGCGCGCTCGACGGCCACTCGATCGTCGGTCCCACGCTCGCGCGAGCGATGGCCGAAGGCAAACCGGTGGCTTCCGATCCTATTCCGCTGCTGCGCAGGGACGGCCCGGTCGGCATCGTGCTCGCCGCGCCGGTGCTGCAGGAAGGCGCGTCGCAACCCGCCGGCTTCGTCAGCTTCTCCTACGAGCTTGGGCCGCTGATGCTGGCCAACAACGACCGCTCGCTTTTCTCGGTGGTGCTGCGCAATCCGCAGGAACCCAACAGCGAACTGGTCGCCAGCGAGCAGGGCGCGGTCACCGCGCGCGCGATTCCCGAGGAGCATCCCGTGCCGTCGATCGTGCGCACGGTCACCTTCGGCGGCCGCGACTGGTCGCTCGGCTACTATGCCAGGAACAACGCCGTGCAGCGCGCGCAGCAGACCGCCGCCATCGTGGCGGCGATCGGGCTTGCCATCACCGGCATCATCTGCGGCCTGTTCGGCTATGTCGTCTACAACAATCTGCGGCTCAGCCGCGAGATCGAGGTGCGCATCGGCTTCGAGCGTCGGCTCACCGCCGTGATCGACGAGCTCAATCATCGCGTCAAGAACATCCTGGCGGTGATCCAGTCGATCGTCACCCGCACGCTGCGGCATGGTGCCGACATCGACGTCGCACGCGATCTGCTGATCGGCCGCATCCACGCCATGTCCAACGTCGTCACGCTGCTGAGCGAAAGCCAGTGGCAGGGCGTCAAGCTGAGGGGCCTGTTCGAATCGCGCTCGATCCCGCATGCCGACCGTATCGCCGTCAACGGCCCGGACATCACCGTCAGCGCGCGCGCCGCGCAGAGCCTGTCGCTGCTGTTCTTCGAGCTGGCTTCGCATTCCGATGAGGGCCTGTCGCTGGTCGGCAAGCACCCGCACATCGTCGCGCATTGGGAGATCGCGGGCGAGGAGCCCGACAGCACGTTCCATTTCCGCTGGGAGGAGTTCAATACCTCGCAGGCAACGCGGCGGCCCGACAGCGATTTCGGCCTGATCCTGCTCGACCGTGTCGCGCCGGAAGCGCTCGGCGGCACCGCGAAGCGCTACTTCACCGATGTCAGCTACGTCTACGAACTCACCGCGCCGATGCAGACCGTGGTCGACATGAACGAGCGCGACCGTACCGAGCAGATTTCCGCGCCGGTCAGGCCGGTTCGTTCGTAACACGGTGCGCTGTCATAGCGGAACCAACGCCACCTTGAGCGCATTGAATCCCCATCACACCACTGAGGAGATGGCTGATGGGACGATACATGTTGTTGTGGCTGCTTGGCGTGCCGATTCCGATCCTGGTTCTGATCTGGGCCTTCGGCGGATTGAGCTGAGTGCATGGAATCGCAGTCTCGTAGGATGGGTAGAGCGAAGCGAAACCCATCATGACTGCGGCAAGCGTTATGATCGATGGGTTTCGCTTCGCTCTACCCATCCTACGGATCAACACTACAAACAAAAAAAGGCGGCCATCGCGGCCGCCTTTTTCCGTCGTCTTCCCTCGGTTCTACCCATTCCCGCCGATCACCGCGCGCACGGTGTTGTCGGGTCCGAAATCCTCCGCGCCGTCGACATAGAGCAGCGCGGAGAGCTTCGAGCGCGCGCGGTTGACGCGGCTCTTGATGGTGCCGACCGCGCAGCCGCAGATCGCCGCCGCGTCTTCGTAGGAGAAGCCGGAGGCGCCGACCAGGATCAGCGCCTCGCGCTGGTCCTGCGGCAGCTTGTCGAGCGCGGCGCGGAATTCCTCGAATTCCAGATGCGCGCTTTGCGACGGCTGCGTCTTCAGCGTCTTGGCATAGTTGCCCTCCGAGTCCTCCACCTCGCGCCGCCGCTTGCGATAGTCGGAGCGGAACAGGTTGCGCAGGATGGTGAACAGCCAGGCCGGCAAGTTGGAGCCGGGCTGGAACGAGTCGATGTTGGCGATCGCGCGCAGCAGCGTCTCCTGCACCAGATCGTCGGCGCGGTCGCCATTGCCTGAAAGCGAGATCGCGAACGCGCGCAGGCTGGGGACGGACGCCAGCATGTCGTCGCGGAGCTGGTTGGTGAGAGGCATCAGTCCCTCCCGCTGTTTTTTTCGGTATCGCCCCCGCCCTGACCCCCGGGTTCGTCCAGCTTGCGGATCAGGTCCGCAAAGCGGTCCGGCACGCCTTGCCGCACCACGTCGTCGTACATGGCGCGGAGCTGATGGCCGATCCTGGCCTGGATTTCCGCGTTGAGGCCGCCCTGCTTGCGGGGGGCGCCCGGTTGGCTTGCTTGTGGTTTTACTTCCTTCATGATCCGATCCACGCTCCCCCTGGAGTTAAGTCTCTGAATTCTCGAAATTATCTTTCATCGGGAACTCCGGGTTCCGGCCGCATTGAGGAGGGGTAATGCAAAGTTCGGTCAAAGGTTCCGCACTTCCGGAACTTTTATCGGGAACTTTTTCCATAACCGGACGTTGTGGCCGCATCAGGGAACCGGGCCGCCCCGTCAGGGGGGCTGACCCAAAGAAGAAATGGAGTGGGGATGTCCCGTTCACAGGTCGTTGCCGAACACCTGCCGCTGCTGCGGCGCTATGCCCGTGCGCTGACCGGAAACCAGTCCTCGGGCGATGCCTATGTCGCCGCCATGCTGGAGGCGCTGCTCCAGGATGCGTCGCTGCTCGACGAGCGCCACGGTCCGCGCGCCGGGCTGTTCCGGCTGTTCACAAGAATCTGGAATTCGGTCTCGATCAACGACAAGACAGACGTGACGCCGCTGCCGCTGCCGTCGGAGCGGCGGCTGTCCAACATCACGCCGTTGCCGCGCCAGGCCTTCCTGCTGCTGTCGCTGGAAGGTTTTTCGGAGGAGGAAGTCGCCTTCATCCTCGGCAGCGAAATTGCTGAGACGCGCCGTCTGGCGGATGCCGCCGGCCGCGAGATGGCCGCCGAGATCGCCACCGACGTTCTCATCATCGAGGACGAGACCTTCATCGCGATGGACCTCGAAGCCTTGGTGAAGAATCTCGGCCACAACGTCATCGGCGTCGCGCGCACGCATAATGATGCGGTGGCGCTCGCCAAGAACCGCAAGCCCGGCCTGATCCTCGCCGACATCCAGCTCGCCGACGGCTCCTCGGGCCTCGACGCGGTCAACGAGCTCTTGCGCGCCTTCGAGGTGCCGGTGGTGTTCATCACCGCCTATCCCGAGCGCTTCCTCACCGGCGAGCGGCCGGAGCCGGCGTTCCTGATCTCGAAACCGTTCCAGCCCGCGATGGTGTCGGCGGTGGCGAGCCAGGCGCTGTTCTTCCAGCGCAACTCGCGCAACCGCGCGCCGAAGGCGGCCTCGGCCTGAGGGACGGCGTCGTCTTGACACGACCTTTCGTCATGGCCGGGCTTGGCCCGGCCATCCACGTCTTCCTTGCTTGTCGCGACAAAGTCGTGGATGCCCGGGCCAAGCCCGGGCATGACGAAAAGTTGGGTGCACACGGCCAAGATTCTACCGGCACTTCTTGAGCCGGACTCTAAGGGGAGTAGAGCCCGCGCCTCCCGGCTGCTATTCGCTTCCCCCCATGGATCCATCCCGCGGCGACCGCTCGATCGGCTTCCTCTGCCTGGTGGTGACCGCCGCCGGCTGGGCGCTGAACTGGCCCCTGATGAAGCTGTTGCTTCAGCAATGGCCGCCGCTGTTCGCGCGCGGCCTTGCCGGCGTGCTGGCGGCCGCGATCCTCGCCGCGCTCGCGCTCGCCCGCCGTGAGCGGCTCGCCGTCCCGCGCGAAGCGGTCCCGCGGCTGGTCTTCGCGTCCTTCACCAACGTCTTCGCCTGGATGGGCTTTGGCACCATGGCGATGAAATACGTCACCGTCGGCGAAGGCGCGCTGATCGCCTACACGATGCCGATCTGGGCCATGCTGTTCGCCTGGCCGTTCCTGCATGTGCGCCCGAGCTTGCGCGATATCGCAGCCCTCGTGCTTGGTATCGCCGGCGTCGCGCTCTTGCTTGGCGCCGACGGCTTCGCGCTTACCGCCGCAAAGCTCACCGGCATCGCGCTGGCGCTGTCCTGCGCCGTGCTGTTCGCGCTCGGCAACGTGCTCAACCGCGAAGCCTTGCCGATGCCGCCGCTGGTGGTGGTGGCTTGGCAGGTTGGCCTCGGTTGCCTCGTGATGCTGGTGCTCGGCATCGCCTTCGAGCATCCGGACTACGCCGCCATCACGCCTGCCGGCATCGCTTGCTTCGTCTACATGACGCTGGTGCCGATGGGCCTGTGCTATCTCACCTGGTTCGAGACGCTGCGCCGCCTGCCGGCCACCTCGGCCTCGACCGGCATGCTGCTGGTCCCCGTGATCGGCGTCGTCTCCGCCGCCTTCATCCTCGGCGAGCCGCTGGGCTCGCGCGAACTCGCGGCGATGGTGTTGACCCTCGGCGGCGTGACGCTGGCGCTGCAGCGGGTGTGAGCGCAAAAAAGAAGGGCGCGACCGGCATCACCACGGTCGCGCCCTCTGTAGCCGGTCAATGGGGCAGGGGGGATAACCGGCTGCCGGGATGACTCCCGGCCGCCAGACTCGTTCCGGCCTGGCCGAAGATTTTTTCGCACACGGTTATGTGATCGGCCGCGCCAGAACCCCGGCGGTTCCCGGCGCGTTGCTTGTGGGATCGCCAATGGGATTGCCTCGGGGCGAGGGACGAAAACCCATGCCACAAAAATCCCGGAGCACGTTCAGGCTCATCTTCGGCGCGTTGGCCGCCGCCGCGACGCTCTGCGCGGTGACACTCGCCTCCGGCAACGATCTTGCCGACCGGTTCGAGGCTGTGACGGAACCCGCCGTCGCCGCCGGCGTCAACCGCGCCGCCAAGGCCGACCGCGAGGCCGCGCCGCAGGCAGCAAGCGCTGCCCGCACCATCCAGCTCAGGATCGACAGCCTCACCGACACCTCGGTGCTGGTGCGCATCCCCGTGCAGAAGGATGCCCGCAACCTTCCGCTGGACCCGCCGGCCGCAAAGCCCGGCAAGGCGAAGATGGCGGTGGCGTGCGAGCCGCCGGTCAGCGTGCTGACCGAAGTCGCTAAACTGCTGCAGCCCGGCAGGTGCGTGACGTGACGGGGTAGATGTGGTCAGTAGGATGGGTAGAGCGAAGCGAAACCCATCATGCTTTCAGCAAGGCGATGGGTTTCGCGAAGCGCTCAACCCATCCTACGTTCTCGCAATGACGTCGGGCGCAAGCATCCAGCGTCGCCCCCTTTTCTCACAAGAACATCTCCGCGAAATCGACGGTCGAGCGCGTGCCGATGTGCTCGAAATTCGCATCGAGCCACGTCTTCGCCGTGTCGCGGCCGGCGTCGCGCAGGCGGCACAACAGGCTCCACTCGGGGTGAAACTGCGTGGCGGCGCCGAGCTGGGACATCAGCGGATCGTTGCCGATCCAGTGCATGAACATGCGCCGGTGTTTTTCGCTGTCGAGCTCGCCGGCATCGATCAGCCTGGTCGCAAAGGCCACCGCGCGCATTTCGCGCATCAGCGAGGAGTTGAAGCTGATCTCGGTGATCCGGTGCAGCACGTCGGCCGCGCTGG
Organism: Bradyrhizobium sp.; assembly: GCF_016219575.1. Taxonomy (GTDB): domain Bacteria; phylum Pseudomonadota; class Alphaproteobacteria; order Rhizobiales; family Xanthobacteraceae; genus Bradyrhizobium. The sequence goes on from NZ_JACRMG010000023.1 coordinate 131,506, forward strand.
CTGGCAATTCGTCGCGCCTGAGGGCGGTGACCTGCGCGATGATGACGTCGCGGGTGCCCGCGCGATAGATCAGCGGATAGATCGCGGGATTACCGAGATAGCCGCCGTCCCAGTAATGCTCGCCGTCGATCTCGACCGCCTGGGAATAGGGCGGCAGGCAGGCCGACGCCAGCACCGCATCGGCCGTCAGCTTCGGCCTTTCGAACACCTTCAGCTTGCCGGTGCGCACATTGGTGGCGTTGAGGAACAGATGCGGCGCATTCTCGTCGTGATTGATCCGCTCGAAATCCACCACGCGCGCAAGCAGCTCGCGCACCGGGTTGAAATGGAAGGGATTGAGCAGGTTCGGCGGCAGCGTGTGGGTCAGCGTGTGGATCGCGGCATGCACGGGATGCCACTCCGGCGGCAGCTTCATCGCCTGGATCCACTGATTCCAGGGCGAGAAGAAATCGAACAACACGTCCATCTGCGAGACCTGGTGCCAGAAATCGTACAGCGCGGCGCGCGCCGCTTCCGGTCCGCCTGACACAATGCCGGAGGCGAACGCCACGGCGTTCATTGCGCCGGCGCTGGTCGCGCTGATTGCCTCGATGCCGAGCCTGCCGTCCTCCAGCACCCGGTCGAGCACGCCCCAGACGAATGCGCCATGGGCGCCACCGCCCTGCAACGCAAAGCTCACCTTCTTCACCGGCCCGCCACCCACGACACGTCCCCGACAAACGCCAACGATACCGCCCGGCACGGCGGCTGCCCGCACGGGCCGGCTCATTTCCGCGTTTTTGCAGGGGCGATGTCCAGTGTTTTTATGCGAAAATTCTCTTCCCCGGCGCTGAAACCGCAGGCTTCGATGTCGCACCGGCAGCGCGTCAATCCCCTTGGTCGTACCGGCGTTCGCCGGGACGACAGCGGAAGTTATCTCGACCGCGGGGGGCTTACTCCGCCGGCTCCTCGGCCTGCGTGTGGCCGCGGGACGCCAGAAATCCCAGCGCGACGCCGCCGATAGCGAGGATCGGCACCAGCCGCCTGAAGCCGATGGCGCGGGCGAGCTGGATGCCGACGGCCACCATCGCCGGATCGAGCAGCATGGAATTCGCCGCCGCCTTCGCGGCCTTCTCGGCGCGGACCTCAACCTGATGCTTGCGAACCATGTAGCTGCCAGCCGCGATCAGCGTCACCGCGAGGAAGACCGCCGCGCCCGTGAGGCAGGCATAAACCGGGCCATGACGATCGAGCACGAAGATGAACGCGGCCGCGCACAGGAAGCAGGTGGTGACCAACAGCGCAAAGGCGGCGGCGATCGCCAGCGACGTCAGCCGCAGCGTAATGCCGGTCGATTCCTTGAAGTCATCGATCATGCGCTGAAACATCGGCACGCCTCGCTCTGTAGAGCACGTCAACGAAGTGCATGGTCGTCCACCAGCGCCGCCATTCGCGCCACAGTGTTTTTTCGCCGCGGGCCGTCGCCATGCGACTCAACGCCGCCAGGTGACGCCGATCAGGAAGCCGAGGCCAATGGCAAGGCCCATGGCCGCGATCGGGCGCTGGACGATGGCATCTTCCACCGTCTCCTCGATGCCGGCCGCCGCTTCCTGCGCCGCGTCCATCATGGCGCCGCCGCGCTCGGAGAGATCGCCGATGGCGCCTTCCGCGGTGGCGCGCGCCTGCTTGTAGCCGCGGCGCGCTTCCTTCCGCGCGGTGCCGGCCAGCGAGTTCATCATTTCGGTGATCTGGCGGGCGAGCGCGGAGATGTCGCCCTTGACGGCGCTGACGTCCTTTTCCAGTCGGTCGATGTTCGCGGTGTCGGTCATGTGGTCATCCTGGTTTCTGCGAAAGGATTCGTTGCAGGGAGAACGCTTGCGGGCCGCGTAAGTTCCTCGCGGGAAACCCGATCAATCCTCCGGAAGCTGCGGCGTTTCGACCGGCATCAAATGCTCCTTCAGAATCAGTGCGACGATCAGCAGCGGCGAGGACAGGAATCCGCCCATCGGTCCCCACAGCCAGGTCCAGAATGCCAGCGCCAGCAGCACGGCGAGCGCATTCAGCGCCAGCCGGCGCCCGATGATGGTCGGCGTGATGAAATGGCCTTCGAAGAAGGTCAGTGCGACGAACAGCATCGGCGCCACCAGCGCGCCGCTCAGTGTCGGAAGGGCGACGATGCCGACGACGACCAGCACCGCGAACATCGCGACGGGACCGATGATCGGGATGTAGTTCAGTGTCGCCGCCAGTGCGCCGAGACCCGCCGGGTTCGGAACTCCCGCGATGAGGCAGATGATGCCGGTCGCGATGCCGAACCCGATGTTGATCATGGTCACCGTGAGCAGATAGCCGCCGAGATGCTCCTCGATCTCGTTGAGGATACGCAAGGTGCGCAGCCGGGAGGTGCGGTCGCCGAAATTCATGATCATCGCGCGCCGCAGATCCTTCCAGCTCGCGATGAACAGTATCAATGTGACGACGAACAACAGGAACTCGGTGAAGGTCGGCGACAGGAATTCCAGCGTCGGCTGCACCCAATCGAACTTTGGCATCTTCAGGCTGGTGAGCGGGTCGGAGCCGCCGAGCATGGTCTGCAGCTCGTGCCACAGCGCCAGCGGCCGGTCGAAAATGTGCAGCTTCTCCTTCAGCTGCGCCGCGAATTCCGGCAGACGCGAACTCCACTCGAGGGCGGGCGACGCGATCAGGCCAACGATGAACATGCCGAGCGCCGTGACGGCGGTCACGATCAGCACGGCTCCGACGCCGCGGGGAACGCGATAGCGCTCCAGAAAGCCCGCGGCCGGCGACAGCATGGTGCCGACCACGAAAGCCATCACGACCGGCAGGAAGAAGGCCTTGGCGAAATAGAGCACCGCGGTGACGGCGATGAGAAGCAGCCCGGCCAGTGCGATCGCCACCACTTCCTGGCGGCGGATCAGCGGCGGCAGTTCGGCCGCCGAGTCCGGCATCGGCGAGCCGCTGTCGCGGCGCTGCTCCTGCCTGGCTTCCTGCCTCGCCTCGCGCTGTGCCTCCTGCCTGTCCTCGCGCTGCAAGCCTTTGGCGTCGCGGCGCGACTCCCGGTCTTTCTCCTTGGGAAGCAGACGATCACCGGGAAGGGCCCGCACAGACATTCTCCTGCGCAAGCGCGCGGTTTTCCGTCGCGCTGCCGCGCCCTGCCATCAGAAATTGCACTGCCTCAACGCGCGAGAGGGCGACGGGTTCCATCAGGGGATCGTGGCTCCGGTGCGCTTGACAGTCGCGCCTTCGCGCTCGCCCGCAGCGGAACGCAAATGAATGGCGCAGCGTTTGTAAAGAAGAGCATCAGCGCGATGCGCATCCCGATGGGGCAGCACATGACACAGTCAGCCACTTTCCTCCGCCGGCCGTCCGGCCGAGCGAACCTCCTTGTTGCGGCGATATTGTTCGCGCCGACCGTCTTCGCGACGTCTGCCGGCGCGCAGACGCTGGGCTACGCACCGAGGCAGCAGAACTTTCCGTCGGACTACGTAACGTCGGATGAGGGCACGGAAGCGCCGCTGCCTCAGCGGCTGCGCCGCGCTACCGTCGCCTTCGACACGAGAGAGGCGCCCGGCACCATCGTCATCGATACCGGCGGCACCGCGCTCTATTACGTGCTGGGTGGAGGCCGCGCGATCCGCTACGGGGTCGGCGTCGGCCGCGAGGGATTTACCTGGTCCGGCGTGCAGACCGTCAGCCGCAAGTCCGAATGGCCGGATTGGCATCCGCCGGCGGAGATGATCGCGCGCCAGCCCTATCTGCCGCGCTTCATGGCCGGCGGTCCGGGCAATCCGCTGGGGGCGCGGGCCATGTATCTCGGCTCCAGCCAGTACCGCATCCACGGCACCAACGATCCATCGACCATCGGCAAGTTCGTCTCTTCCGGCTGCATCCGCATGACCAATGAGGACGTGATCGATCTGTTCAGCCGCGTCGATATCGGCACCAGGGTCGTGGTGCTGCCGAAGAGCGCGCCACTGGAAGCGCGCCATCCGTCGCGTCCGGCCGTGACCGCGCTGCCTTCGGGCCGCCAAGCCATGGTCCTGACGACGGGCATGAATTGAGGTGAAAGTGATGAAAGTACCCAAGATCAAGTGTTGGAAATTGGGTGCGGCGGCGGTGCTTGCCGTGGCCGCGCTCCCTCCTGCCGCGCAGGCGCAGGATTTTTTCTCCGGCTTTTTTGGCGGCTTCGGTCGCCCCCACGCGCCCGCGATCCAGATGCCGTCCGGCGAGGAATTCCAGCGGGCCCAGCCGCGGCAGCGCTTTGGCGGCGGACAGGCCTGGTGCGTTCGTATCTGCGATGGCCGCTATTTCCCGATCACTGGCAATGGCGGCGAGGCCCGGGCGAACTCGTGCGAGAATCTCTGCCCGACGGCAGACACTGAAATCGTTTATGGCAACACGATCGACAACGCGGCGACGGAAAAGGGCAAGCCATACTCCAAACTGCCCAACGCCTTCCGCTATCGCAACGAACTCGTGGCTGGCTGCAGCTGCAACGGCAAGGACCCCGCCGGCCTCGCCAGCATCGACGTCGAACGCGACCCGACGCTGCGCAAGGGCGACATCGTCGCGGGCGAGAACGACCTCGTGGTCGCCAACAAGAGTGCCGACGGGCGTGGTGCGCCGATCGAATTCTCGCCGGCCTCCGAGCGCATCAAGGCGCGCTACCGGCCTCCGCCGGTGGTGGCGAAAGGCAGGGACTGACAAAACGAAAATGCCCGGCACGAGGCCGGGCATGACGTGGTGAGAGACGAGGAGAAACGATTACGCCGCGCGGATCTTCGTGAGGAACTGCGTCACCTGGCCGCCGAGCGCCTGGCTCTGCTGCTCCAGCGTATCGGAGGCCTGCTTGACGTCGTCGGCAGCGGCAGCCGCCGCATCCGCATCGGCCTTCACGCCCGTGATGTTTTCCGAGACGTTGCGCGTGCCCTGCGCCGCGTATTGCGTGCTGCGGGTGATCTCCTGGGTCGCGGCGCCCTGTTCCTGCACCGCAGCCGCAATGGCGGTCGCAACCTCGTTGACCTCGCCGATGATGCCGCCGATGGTCTTGATGGCGTCGATGGCTTCGCCGGCGACCTTCTGGATGTCGGCGATCTGCTCGGAGATTTCCTCCGTCGCCTTCGCAGTCTGGCTCGCCAGCGATTTCACTTCGGAGGCGACCACGGCAAAACCGCGGCCGGCCTCGCCGGCGCGCGCCGCCTCGATGGTGGCGTTGAGCGCGAGCAGGTTGGTCTGGGCGGCGATGGTGTTGATCAGGCCGACCACCTCGCCGATGCGTCCTGCGGACTTGGCGAGCCCCTGCACGGTGCCGTCGGTGTCGGCGGCCTGCTTGACGGCGCGGCTGGCGATACCGGCGGCATGCGTGACCTGCTGGCTGATGTCGTTGATCGAGGCCGACAGTTCCTCGGAGGCTGCCGCGACGCTGTCGACGCTCATCGAGGCGTCGCTGGAGGCCTTTTCGGCGACCTGGACGCGCTCGTTGGTCTGGCGCGACACGGTCGAGAGGCTGTCCGAGGTCGAGCGCATCTGGCCCGAGGCGTCGCCCAGTTGATCCAGCGTCTGCCGCACCATGGTCTCGAACTCGCCGACATAGTTCTCGATCGCCTGCTGGCGCGCGGCGGCGCCGGCGTTGCGTTCGCGCTCCTGCGCCTCGATGCGGGCCTTGTCCATCGCCTGCTGCTTGAAGGTGTCGAGCGCGCCGGCCAGCGCGCCGATTTCGTCGCTGCGGCCGGTCTGGCCGGTGTCGACCGCGAGGTCGCCGGCGGCGACCTTGAGCATGGCGTCGCGCATGTTGTGCAGCGGCCTGATGACGCGCCGGGTGACCAGCATCATCGCGCCGGCCGTCAAGGCGATCGCGCCGAGCAGCATCGCGAGCTGCAGGACGAGCGAGTTGCGCGCGGAGGCATATTGCGCGAGCGAGTGCTCCTTGGCGGCGTCCAGCGCGCCCTCGGCAACGCTGACCGCGGCGCCGAGGCGGCCGACCGTCAGCGGGGTCCACTGGTTCGTCGTGATCTCGGTCTTCTCGCCCGCCGCCACCTGGTTGAGCAGGCGGTCGCGCAGCTGCAGATATTGCGGCTCGAAATAGGCGGTCTTGGTGGCGGCGATGGCGCTTGCCAGCGCGGGCGGCAGCTGCATGCCCGCAGCGACCAGCTCGAGTGCGCTCCAGGCGGCCTCGGTGCCGCCGACATACTTGGTGTAGCCAAGCTTGCTCTCCGGCGACACCTTGCCGGTGGACAGCCCCACCGAAACCGCCAGCGAAGCTTCGCCGGCCGTGTTGCGCAGCAGCCAGGCCATCTGCTTGATCGCGAGCAGCTGGTCGATGGTGGCATCCTGGTGGTTGACGGCGGCGCCAAGCGTCGTGGACAGCTTCTCGAGCACGTCGAGCGTGGCGGTTACCGTATCCATGTACTCCTTGGGCAGAGCCGGACGACGCTGCGCCTTCGGCTTGGCCATCATTTCCCAGAATTCCTTCTGCATGGTGCCGATCTGCTTGAACAGGCGATCGAGCTCGGGCACCAGCGTGGCCTTCTGCGCGAATTCCAGCGAGGGCAGCAGCGCCAGCGCATTGGCCATTGCCGGCATCTCGGTGTCGCGGATGTTGCGGAGGTACTTCTCGATTTCCGGGTCCATCGGCGCATCGGCGTTGAGCAGCCGGTTGCTGGTGGAGCGGTCGGTGCGAAGGTTGTGCATCGCCTTGAACAGGCTTCCCGACGCATCCGCCACCAGCAAGATGCGGCTGGCCACCTGCAGGCGATTCCAGGAATCCCAGGCGTTGAGCGAGAAGCCGGCCACGACGCAAAGGGCGGTGGCCAGGATGACGGTCTTCAGCAGCGCGGAAACGGTCAGGCGATTGAGCATGGAATTCCCCCAGGGCGAGTTCCACGCATCTGGACGGAAAACGGTAAATACTTAGACAGCATCACTGCCGTACAACTACGGGGCGCATTGAAAACGCTGGAATTTTTCACCTTGCGAAAAGTTCCGGTTGCGGAACTGGCGCGCGCCTTCCGAGTTAATCATGGGTTAACAGCGCGGTCATTTCAGAAGGAATCTTGCGATGCTCGTCGGTGCGCTTGTCACATTCCTCGTCGTCATCCTCATTCTCTATCTCATCAACCTGCTGCCGCTCGACGGCCGCGCCAAGCAGATCTGCCGGGTCATCGTGATCGTGCTCGGCGTGATCTCGCTGCTGAAATACCTCGCGGTGTTTTGACCGGCACGGTCATGACAAAAGCCCCGGCGCTGGCCGGGGCTTTCATCTTGGACAATTGCGGACCGATCAACCCGCCGCCTTCGCCTCCTTGCGGCGGGCATGCAGGATGAACTCGGTGTAGCCGTTCGGCTGCTCGCGGCCCTTGAAGACGAGATCGCAGGCGGCCTTGAAGGCGACGCCGTCGAAGGTTGGCGCCATCGGCTTGTAGAGGGGATCGCCGGCATTCTGCTTGTCGACCACGGCGGCCATGCGCTTCAGCGATTCCATGACCTGGTCTTTGGTGATGACACCCTGGTGCAGCCAGTTCGCCAGATGCTGGCTGGAGATGCGCAGGGTAGCGCGGTCTTCCATCAGTCCGACGTCATGGATGTCGGGCACCTTGGAGCAGCCGACGCCCTGATCGATCCAGCGCACGACATAGCCCAGAATACCTTGGCAGTTGTTGTCGATCTCCTGCTTGACGTCATCGGGCGCCCAGTTCGACTGCGACACCGGAATGGTGAGGATGTCGGAGAGTTTTGCGCGCGGTCCGCCCTTGGCAAGCTCCTGCTGGCGCGCCGCGACATTGACCTGGTGATAATGCAGCGCATGCAGCGTGGCGGCGGTCGGCGAGGGCACCCACGCCGTGGTGGCGCCGGCCTGCGGATGGCCGATCTTTTGAGCGAGCATGTCCGCCATCTTGTCGGGCGCCGCCCACATGCCCTTGCCGATCTGGGCGTGGCCGGGCAGGCCGTCGATAAGTCCGTTGTCGACGTTCCAGTCCTCATAGGACTTGATCCAGGGCTGCGCCTTCATGTCGTTCTTGCGGATCATCGGACCCGCTTCCATGGAGGTGTGGATCTCGTCGCCGGTGCGGTCGAGGAAGCCGGTGTTGATGAAGCAGATGCGCCTGGACGCATTCTGGATGCAGGCCTTGAGGTTGACCGTGGTGCGGCGCTCCTCGTCCATGATGCCGACCTTCATGGTGTCCGCCGGCAGCGACAGCATCTTCTCGACTTCGCCGAACAGCTCGCAGGTGAGCGCCACTTCATCCGGGCCGTGCATCTTCGGCTTGACGATATAGACCGAGCCCTTGCGGCTGTTCCTGACCCTGGAGTTGCCCTTGAGGTCATGGATGGCGAGCAGGCCGGCGACGGCGGCGTCGAGAATGCCTTCCGGAATCTCCTCTCCTTTCTCGTTGAGCACGGCGTCGGTGTACATGTGATGGCCGACATTGCGCATCAGCAGCAGGCTGCGGCCGTGCAGCTTCAGCTCGCCGCCGTCGGGCGCCTTGTAGACGCGGTCGGCATTGAGCGAGCGCGTCATGGTCTTGCCGCCCTTCTCGAAGTCGGCGGCGAGCGTGCCGTTCATCAGGCCGAGCGTGTTGCGATAGACCAGCACCTTGTCCTCGGCGTCGACGGCCGCGACGCTGTCTTCCATGTCGAGGATGGTCGAGACCGCCGATTCCATGATCATGTCGGCGACGCCGGCCGGATCGTCCTTGCCGATCGGATGGTTGCGGTCGATCCTGATCTCGACATGCATGCCGTTGTTGACGAGCAGCACGACCGAGGGAGCTTCGGGATTGCCCTGATAGCCCGCGAACTGCGCCGGCGCCTTCAGCGCGGTGGCGTTGCCGCTCTTGAGCTTGGCCGAGAGCTGGCCCGCGATGACGCTGTAGGCGGTGACGTCGCTGTGGCTGCCGGTGGCGAGCGGCGCGGCGGCATCGAGGAACGACTTGGCCTTGGCGATCACCTTGTCGCCGCGCGCCTTGTTGTAACCCTTGCCGGACTCGCTCGGGTCATGCGGGATCGCGTCGGTGCCGTAGAAGGCGTCGTAGAGCGAGCCCCAGCGCGCGTTCGCCGCGTTCAGCGCATAGCGCGCATTGGTGAGGGGCACGACCAGCTGCGGGCCGCAGATCTTGCCGATCTCGTCGTCGACATCGGCGGTCTCGACTTTTTTCGTCGCGGGCTCGGGCAGGAGATAGCCGATCTCCTTCAGGAATGCGGTATAGGCATTGATGTCGACCGGCTTGCCCTTGTTGGCGCGGTGCCAGGCGTCGATCTTGTCCTGCAGCGTGTCGCGGAACTTCAGGAGCTCGGCGTTCTTCGGCGCCAGCTTCCTGATGATGGCGGCAAGCCCCGCCCAGAACGCGTCGGGCGAAATCTCGGTTTTGGGGGCCGCCTCCGCAGCGATGAAATCGAACAGGACAGGGGCGATCTTCAATCCGTGGGCATCGACACGTTTCATGATGGGCTTTCTCGGCAGAAATGGCGTTTTGTGGCTGTTTTCGGGGAGAAAACAGCAAAAAGCGCGCCAAAGGGCGGCGTTCAAGGCGCCCTTTTAGCCACAAGCCGGGAGGATGAGAAGGCCCCCAAAAGCCGTAAAATGACCCCTCTCAAGACCTTTGGGGATACCTCAGATATTGGCAGCGAGGTCGGTCAGTTCGTCGAACAGGATGCCGGTCCTGGCCAGCATCCGCTCGATCTCCTCGGTCGCCTCCACCACCGAGCGCGCCGAGGTGTCGAGCACGAGGTCGGCCCCGGTCGGCGGCTGATAGTCGTTGCCGATGCCGGTGAAGGACTTCAGGCTGCCGGCGCGCGCCTTGGCGTAGTGCCCCTTGGGATCGCGGCTCTCGCAGATTTCGGCCGGCGTCGAGACATAAACCTCGCGGAACGCGCTGTCGGCAATGCGGCGGGCGGCGTCGCGATCGTCCCTGGCGGGCGAGACCGCGGCGACGATGGCGATATGGCCGTTGCGCGCAAGATGCGTCGCGACTTCGGCGAGGCGGCGGATGTTTTCGCTGCGGTCCTGCGGCGAAAAGCCGAGATCGCCGTTGAGGCCGGCACGCAGCGTGTCGCCGTCGAGCAGGATGGGCGAGCCGCCATTGTTGAACAGGCGACGCTCCAGCGCGCGGGCAAGCGTCGACTTGCCGGCGCCAGGCAGGCCGGTCAGCCACACCACCGCGCCGTTGTGATGATAACGCGCCGAGCGCTCGTCGGGGCGCAGCGCCGATTCCACCGGCACGATGTCGATCGGGGCGGCGCGCTGTCCGGCATCGACCGACAGCACGAGACCGCCGCCGGCAATGCGGCCGTTGACCTCGATCACGAGGCGGCCGGTGCGCGGGTTGTCGCCGTGCGGATCGGCCGCGATCGGCTGCGCCAGCGAGATGTCGATCTCGCCGACATGGTTGCGTGCGATCGACTTGCCTTCCTCGTTCGAGAGCGCGCCGGGATCGATCGCCTTTTCGATCGCGACCACGTTGGCGCGGGCCTCGCGGGTGCCGAGGCGGACCAGGATGGAATCGCCCTTGGCCAGCGGCTTGTCGTGCAGCCAGAAGATACGCGCACGGATGCGGCGGGTGTCGCGCGGGCTCGCGCCCGCATGCGCGATGATGTCGCCGCGCTCGACAAAGAGCTCGCGGTCCAGCGTGATGCCGACGGAACGGCCCGCGCCCTGGCGGCCCTCGACCGGCGTGAACGGCCAGCTCTCGACCGAGCGGATTTTCGCGATCTTGCCCGCGGGCATGATGACAATTTCGTCGCCCGCGATCAGGCTGCCGGACTCGATGCGGCCGGCAACGATACGGCGATCGTCGAACTTGTAGATCGCCTGCACCGGCAGGCGCAGCGGCAGCGCTTCAAGCGCACGGGCCGGCTCCAGCGCATCCAGCGCCTCGACCACGGTCGGCCCCTTGTACCAGGCGATATTTGGCGTGTGCGCGGCGACCCCGTCGCCGTCCCGCGCCGAGATCGGGATCACCGCCGACGGCGTGACGCCGAGGCCGGTGAGATGCGCGGTGATTTCCGCGGAAATTTCTTCGAAACGCGCTGCGCCGAAATCGACGCGGTCCATCTTGTTGACGACAACCGCCACCTGCCTGATGCCGAGCAGGTGCAGCAGATAGCCGTGCCGCCTTGTCTGGTCGCGCACGCCTTCCAGGGCGTCGATGATCAGCACCGCGCCGTCGGCCTGCGAGGCGCCGGTGATCATGTTGCGCAGGAATTCGGCGTGGCCGGGCGCGTCGATCAGCACGACGTCGCGCGAGCGGGTGCGAAAACGGATCTGCGTGGTGTCGATGGTGATGCCCTGGTCGCGCTCGGTCTGCAGCGCGTCGAGCAGGAACGACCATTCGAACGGCATGCCGCGCCGCGCGCTGACGGCCTTCAGCATTTCCAGCTTGCCCTCGGGCAGGCTGCCGGTCTCGTGCAGCAGGCGGCCGACCAGGGTGGACTTGCCGTGGTCGACATGGCCGACGATGACGATGCGGACCTGAGGGCGCGTCGTGCCGTTGGGCGTTGCCGACCGGGCGGGGGAGACGATCATGTTCATGGCGGCGCTCACGGGAAGGGTTCGTCAGAGATAGCCGGCGACGCGCAGGCGCTCGAAGGCGTCTTCGGTCTCATGGTCCAGCGCCCGGCCAGCACGCTCCGGCACCTTGGTGGCATCGAGCTCGGCGAGGATCTCGTCGATGTTGGATGCGGTCGAGGCGACGGGATTGGTGATGTCCTGATCGCCGAGCGAGCGATAGCGCTTGCCGTCCTTGGCGATGTAGAGCGGAATGATCGGGATGTTCTCGCGCTTGGTGTAGGCCCAGATGTCGGCCTCGGTCCAATGCAGGATCGGATGGATGCGCAGATGAGCGCCTTGCGGCGGCGAGGCGTTGAACTGATCCCAGAACTCCGGCGGCTGGTCGCGCACGTCCCATTCGCCTTCGAGGCCGCGCGGCGAGAACACGCGCTCCTTGGCACGGGTTGCTTCCTCGTCGCGGCGGATGCCGGCGATCAGGCCGTCGAAGCCGTGCTTGGCGAGCGCGAGCTTCAACCCTTCGGTCTTGCGCGCGGCAGAGCGCGCGGCGGGCGGCAGGGTCGGATCGACCGCGTCGATCGGCGGGCAGGGCTCGATGCGCATATCGAGATCCCATTCCTTCGCGTAGCGGTCGCGGAAGGCGTACATCTCGGCGAACTTCTTGCCGGTGTCGACATGCATGGCCGGGAAGGGCACGCGGCCGAAGAAGGCCTTGCGCGCCAGCCAGATCATGACGTTGGAGTCCTTGCCCAGCGACCACAGCAGCGCGAGCTTCTTCAGGCGTGCAAAGGCCTCGCGCAGGATGTAGATGCTCTGGGCCTCGAGCTGGTCGAGGTGATCCATGGAAGGCGGGGCAATTTCCGGCAAGGAAGATGCTTGAATCAGCGGTGCCTGACGTAGCCGCGCTCTCGCGGATTCAGTGGTGAGAACATCCATCTCTTCGACCTCAGCCTGAGTAGGCGAAAATTCCATCTGCAAGCCGCAATATAGAAGAAATAATTTTCTCTATTTCGGACTTGCGACACACTTAGAGAGAAAATAATTTCAGTCAACCCCGGAATGGGAAAACTGCATGCGCTACCTGCCTGTCTTCCTCGATCTGCAAAGCGGACCGGTCCTGCTGGTCGGCGCAGGGGATCTTGCGCGTGCGAAACTGAGCCTGCTGACGTCGGCCGGCGCGCGGGTGCGCTGGTATGCGACCGACGGCAATCATGATCTCGGCGGCATTGATGCCGCGCGCATCGAGATCGCCCAGGGCGATCCGCTCGCCGCCGACCTCGCGGGTGTGATCGCAATTCTCTGCGCCGGTGCGGGCGACATCGGTGTCGCCATGTCGGCGCGCGCGAAGGCGGCCGGGCTGCCCGTCAATGTGATGGACGACCTCGCGCATTCCACATTCATCTTTCCCGCCATCGTCGATCGCGGCGACGTCGTCGTGGCCGTCGGCACCGGCGGTGCTTCGCCCGTGGTGGCGCGCCGCGTGCGCGAGCGGATCGAAACCGTGCTGCCGGCGCGCATCGGCGATCTCGCCGGTTTCATCGGCGCTTTCCGCAAGTCCATCAATGCGCGCATTCCTGAATTCGCGCTGCGCCGCCGCTTCTGGGAGCGCATTATCGACGGCCCGATCGGCGCGCTGGTGCTGGCGGGGCGAAAGGACGAGGCCGCGAAGGCGCTCGACGAAATCTCCGATCCGTCCGTTTTCGCCGGTGGCGAAGAGGGCAATGCAAGAGGCCATGTCACGCTGGTCGGCGCCGGCCCCGGCGATCCCGATCTGCTGACGGTGAAGGCGCTGCGCGCGCTGCAGGATGCCGATATCGTGTTCTATGACGAGCTGGTTTCGGCCGAAGTGCTCGACCGCGCCCGCCGCGATGCGGCACGCGTGCCGGTCGGCCGCCGCGTCGGCAAGCCCGGCATCGGGCAGGATGCGATCAACAAGCTCCTCGTCGAGGCGGCTCGCTCCGGCCAGCGCGCGGTGCGGCTGAAGGGCGGCGATTCCTTCATCTTCGGCCGCGGCGGCGAGGAAGTGGACGTGCTGCGCAACGCAGGCGTGAGCTATTCCATCATCCCCGGCATCACGGCGGGCCTCGGTGCCGCCGCACAATTCGAGACGCCGCTCACCTATCGCCAGGAAGCGCTGCGCATCACCTTCCTCACCGCGCACAGGGCGGAAGATGCCGAGCATGTCGACTGGTCCGTGCTGACCGACAGGAAGATGACGGTCGTGGTCTATATGGGCATGACTGCGGCGCCGACGATCCGCGACGGCATGCTGGCCGCCGGCCGTTCACCGCGCACGCCGGTCGGCGTATTCGCGCGGGTGACGCGGCCGGACGCCAAGGCCGCGGTCGGCACGCTCGATCAGCTGCCCGAACTGGTGGCCCAAATCGATGGCGGTCCCGCCATCCTCATCATCGGCGACGTGGTCGCGCATTCCGCGCCATGGCGCAATTTCGAGCTCAATGAAGTGATCTCCAACCTGCTGGAAGCTGCCGAATGACCTCTCCGCTACAACAAAAAATCAAGATCACGGGTCCGTCGGTGGTGACCGCGAACCGCACCGCCGACGGCGTGGTGATCTGGCGCACCGGCTCAAAAGGCTGGTCCCTCGATCTTGCCGACGCCGCCATCGTCCGAACTGCGGACGACGCGCGTGCGCTGCTCGCCGAGGCCATCGAGGACGATCTCGGCGCGATCGGCGCCTATATTGCCCCGGTTGAAGTCAGGGACGGCGGCAAGGTCCTGCCCGGTAACCTGCGCGAACGCATCCGCGTGAAGGGCCTCACCATCGAGATGCCGGTTCCGGCGTAAAGGTTTGATCCATGTACGCATATGACGAACTCGACCGCACGCTGCTCAACGAGCGCGTCTCGGAATTCCGCGATCAGGTGAAGCGCCGCCTCTCCGGCGAGCTCACCGAGGACGAATTCAAGATCCTGCGCCTGCAGAACGGCGTGTACCTGCAGCTGCACGCCTACATGTTCCGCGTCGCCATTCCCTATGGCACGCTGTCGTCGAAGCAGCTGCGGCAGCTCGCGCATGTCGCGCGCCGCTACGACCGCGGCTACGGCCATTTCACCACGCGCCAGAACATCCAGTACAACTGGATCAAGCTCTCCGAGTTGCCGGATGCGCTCGCCGATCTCGCCGAGGTCGGCATCCACGCCATGCAGACCTCGGGCAACAACACCCGTAACGTTACCTCCGACCAGTGGGCCGGCGTCGCACCGGGCGAGGTCGACGATCCCCGCATCTGGTCGGAGCTGCTGCGCCAGTACACCACGCTGCATCCGGAATTCTCGTTCCTGCCGCGCAAGTTCAAGATCGCGATCACCGCATCCGCCCACGACCGCGCCGCGATCAAGATCCACGACATCGGCCTTCGTCTCTACAAGAACGACGAGGGCGAGCTCGGTTTCGAGGTGCTGGTCGGCGGCGGGCTCGGCCGCACGCCGTTCATCGCCAAGACCATCAAGCAGTTCGTGCACCGCCGCGACATCCTGAGCTATGTCGAGGCGATCATGCGCGTCTACAACCAGTACGGCCGCCGCGACAACATCTACAAGGCGCGCATCAAGATCCTGGTGCACGAGCTCGGTATCGACAAGTTCGCCAGGGAAGTCGACGAGGAGTGGCAGCACATCCGCGACAGCGCGCTCGCCGTCGAGGACGCCGCCATCGAGGAGATCCGCTCGCGCTTCACCTATCCGAAATACGAGAAGCTGCCGCATATGCCTGACGAGCTGAAGCAGGCGGCGCACGATCCGCTGTTCGAGCGCTGGCGGCGCAACTCGGTATTCACGCACAAGGCGCAGGGCTATTCCATCGTCACCATCTCGCTGAAGCCGATCGGCGCTCCTCCGGGAGATGCCACCGCCGAGCAGATGGATGCGCTCGCCGATATCGCGGACCGCTATTCCTTCGGCGAGATCCGCGTCGGCCACGAGCAGAACCTGGCGCTGCCGCATGTCGCCAAGCGCGATCTGCCGGCGCTGTGGAAGGCGCTGGACCGGATCGGCCTCGCCACGCCGAACGTGAACCTCGTCTCCGACATCATCGCCTGCCCGGGGCTGGATTACTGCTCGCTGGCGAACGCGCGCTCGATCCCGATCGCGCAGGAGCTGACCCGGCGCTTCGCCAACCACGATACCGCCAATCTGATCGGCCGGCTGCACATCAACATCTCCGGCTGCATCAATGCCTGCGGCCATCACCATGTCGGCCATATCGGCATTCTCGGCGTCGAGAAGAACGGCGAGGAATTCTACCAGATCACCATCGGCGGCCGCGCCGACGAGCAGGCCCAGATGGGCACGCTGATCGGCCCCGCGGTGCCCTATGGCGAAGTCGCCGACGTGGTCGAGGACATCGTCGAAGCCTATCTGGCGCTGCGCGATTCGCAGGAAGAGCTTTTCGTCGACACGGTGAAGCGCCTCGGCGTCGAACCTTTCAAGGAGCGGGTCTATGCCACTCGTTAAGAACGGCCACATCGCAACCGACGTGTTCTTCCACGCCGCCGACGGCACCGAACTGCCGGGCGACGGCGCGGTGCTGGTCTCGGCCGCGCGCTTCCTCGAAGATCCCGAGGCGCTGCTGAAGCGCGGCAAGGTCGGCGTGATCTGGCCGAACAACCGCGATCTCGACGATCTCGTGCCTTATCTCGAGCGTCTCGCGCTGGTCGCGCTGGTATTCCCCTCGTTCCGCGACGGCCGCGCCTATACCCAGGCGCGCCTCTTGCGCGAACGCCATGGCTTTGAAGGCGAATTGCGCGCCACCGGCCAGGTGCTGCGCGACCAGTTCGTGTTCATGCTGCGCGCCGGCTTCGACGCTTTCGATGTCAGGAAGCAGGCCGACGCGGACGCGTTCGGCGAGGCGGCGCGGCGCTACACCGTATTCTATCAGCCGACCGGCGACGGGCATCTCTCGGCGCTGCACCGGCGCAACCAGCTGCGCCATTCGGAAAGTGCCAAGCCGTGAGTGCGATCGTGCAGCAGGAAATCTCCGCAGCCCCGGCCTTGCCGCCGGCAGCGGCGCTCGACGAGGTGCTCCGGCACGCCTCGCCCGCCGAGGTGATCGCGGCGGCGCTGAAGATCGTCGGTCGCGCGCATCTCGCGCTGGTGTCGTCGTTCGGCACGGAATCGGCTGCGCTGCTCAAGGTGATGGCGGATGTCGATCCCGCCATTCCCGTGGTTTTCCTCGATGCCGGCTGGCTGTTCCAGGAAACGCTGGACTATCGCGACACGTTGACGCGGCAGCTCGGCCTGACCGACGTGCGTTCGATCAAGCCGCTCGAGGAGACGCTGTCACGTGAGGACCCCGACAAGGAATTGTGGTTCAGCGATCCCGATGCCTGCTGCCGTATCCGCAAGGTGGAACCGCTGGCGCGCGCGCTGAAGCCGTTTGCGGCCTGGATCAATGGGCGCAAGCGCTTTCAGGGCGGCGCCCGCTCCGATATTCCCGTGGTCGAACAGGACGGTGCGCGGCTGAAGTTCAATCCCTTCGCCAATGTCTCGCCCGAGGAGATCGAGGCGATCTACAGGCTCGGCAATCTGCCGCCGCATCCGCTCGTGGCAAAAGGGTTCCTCTCGGTCGGCTGCATGCCCTGCACCAGCCGCAGTGAGGCGGGCGAGGATTCGCGCGCCGGCCGCTGGCGCGGCAAAGGCAAGACAGAATGCGGCATTCACACCACGCCGACTTCGTAGCACAGTGAAGCTGCAACGCCGTGAACTACGAAAAGTGGTTCCGTTGACTTGAGGCCGGTTTCTCACGAGTTATTTCCGACAGCGTGCGACGATATCCATCGGCGCGCCGAATGGAGACTGAGATGATCCGCCCTGTTCTCGCCGCCGCCGCAGGCTTGCTGCTTGCGGGCTCCGCTTACGCCGCCGACTTCTCGCTGCTCAACGTATCCTACGATCCGACGCGCGAGCTCTACGCGGAATTCAACAAGGCCTTCGCTGCCGCCTGGCAGAAAGAGACCGGCAAGAGCGTCGAGGTCAAGCAGTCGCACGGCGGTTCCGGCTCGCAGGCCCGCGCGGTGATCGACGGGCTGCAGGCCGACATCGTCACGCTGGCGCTGGCCTATGACATCGACGCCGTCGCCGCCAAGGGACTCATCGCTCCTGACTGGCAGAAGCGCCTGCCGCTCAATGCCTCGCCTTACACCTCGACCATCGTGTTCCTGGTGCGCAAGGGCAATCCCAAGGGCATCAGGGACTGGGACGACCTGGTCAAGAAGGGCGTCGAGGTGATCACGCCGAACCCGAAGACCTCGGGCGGCGCACGCTGGAACTATCTTGCCGCCTGGGGCTATGCCGAGAAGAAGCTCGGCTCCGCCGACAAGGCCAGGCAATTCGTCGCAGAGCTGTTCAAGCATGTGCCGGTGCTGGATACCGGTGCGCGCGGTTCCACCGTGACCTTCGTCGAGCGCGGCGTCGGCGACGTCCTGCTCGCCTGGGAGAACGAGGCGTTCCTGGCGCAACGCGAATTCGGCAAGGACAAGTTCGAAATCGTGGCGCCGCCGCTGTCGATCCTCGCCGAGCCGCCGGTCACCATCGTCGACAAGGTCGCCGACAAGAAGGGCACCCGCGCCGTTGCCGAGGCCTATCTGAAATACTGGTACAGCAGGGAAGGTCAGGAAATTGCCGCACGCAACTCCTACCGTCCGCGCGATAGCGAGATCGCGAAGGAATACGAGAAGTCCTTCGCGAAGGTGGAACTTTTCACCATCGACGAGGCGTTCGGCGGCTGGACCAGGGCGCAGAAGGAACACTTCGCCGAGGGCGGCATTTTCGACCAGATCTACAAGAACTGACGAAGCGCAACAGACGGGCCGCAACGAAGCGGGGGATGTCGTGAACGGAGTGCCGCAACGGCGCAGCACGTTGCCAGGGTTCGGTCTCACCATGGGACTGACCCTGACATGGCTCTCCGTCATCATCCTGATCCCGCTCGCGGGTCTCTTCCTCAAGACGTTCGATCTTTCCCTCGAGCAGTTCTGGGGCATCGTTACCAGCCGCCGCACGCTGAATGCGCTGAAGATTTCCTTCGGCCTGTCGTTTGCCGCGGCCTGCGTCAACCTCGTGATGGGAATGATCGTGGTGTGGGCGCTGGTGCGCTACAAGTTTCCCGGGCGGCGGCTGTTCGACGCGATCGTCGACATTCCCTTTGCGCTGCCGACGGCGGTGGCCGGCGTCGCGCTGACGCAGCTGTTTGCGCAAAAGGGCTGGCTGGGCGCGCCGCTCGCCGAGCTCGGCATCAAGGTGGCGTTCACGCCGATCGGCATCTTCATCGCCATGGTCTTCATCGGTATTCCCTTCGTGGTGCGCACGGTGCAGCCGGTGCTGCAGGACCTCGACGTCGAGATCGAGGAGGCGGCGGCCTCATTGGGCGCCGGCCGCTGGCACACGGTGTTTCGCGTAATCCTGCCGAGCCTGGTGCCGGCGCTGCTCACCGGCTTTGCGCTGGCGTTCGCGCGGGCGGTCGGCGAATACGGCTCGGTGATCTTCATCGCCGGCAATTTGCCCAACGTCTCGGAGATCGCGCCGCTGTTGATCGTGATCCGGCTGTCCGAATTCCGCTACGCCGATGCCACCGCGATCGCGGTCGTCATGCTGATGGCCTCGTTCCTCATCATCTTCGCCGTCAACCGCCTGCAACGTTGGGCGCAGACCCGAATGCCCGCGCAGTGAGGAAACGATGAGCGAGCAAGCGCTTTCCCATCAACCGCGCGACGACGTGCATACCGAGCCCGGCGCGATCCGCTTCGTGATCGTGGCGCTCGCGGTGCTGTTCCTGCTCGTCTTCGTCGTGCTGCCGCTGGTCGTGGTGTTTGCCTCCGCCTTTTCGCGCGGGATATCGGCATATTTCACGGCGCTCGGACAGCCCGAAGCCCTGGCGGCGATCAAGCTGACGCTCCTGATCGCGGCGATCTCGGTCAGCCTCAACCTGGTCTTCGGCGTCATTGCGGCCTGGGCAATCGCCAAATTCGATTTCGCCGGCAAGACGTTCCTGATTTCGCTGATCGACCTGCCGTTCTCGGTCAGCCCCGTCATCTCCGGCCTCGTCTTCGTGCTGCTGTTCGGCGCGCAGGGATTTTTCGGACCCTGGTTGCAGGCGCATGACGTCCGCATCCTGTTTGCGGTTCCGGGCATTGCGCTCGCCACCATCTTCGTGACCTTCCCGTTCGTGGCGCGCGCGCTGATCCCGCTGATGCAGGAGCAGGGCACGCAGGAGGAGGAAGCCGCCATCTCGCTCGGCGCGTCAGGGCTGCAGACCTTTTTCCGCGTCACTTTGCCTAATATCAAATGGGGCCTGCTCTATGGCGTGCTGTTATGCAACGCGCGCGCGATGGGCGAATTCGGTGCGGTATCCGTCGTTTCCGGCCATATTCGCGGTGAAACCAACACCATGCCGCTGCTGGTCGAAATCCTCTACAATGAGTATCAATTCGTGGCCTCGTTCGCGATCGCGTCGTTGCTTGCCATGCTGGCGTTGATCACGCTGCTGGCCAAGACGATCCTCGAACGGCGGCTGGACGAAAGACAGGTGCCGAGTGACCATTGAAGTCAGGAATCTCACCAAGAAGTTCGGCGATTTCGCCGCGCTCGACAATGTCGATCTCAGGGTAGCCGACGGCGAATTGCTGGCGCTGCTTGGGCCCTCCGGCTCCGGCAAGACCACGTTGCTGCGCATCATCGCCGGCCTCGACTGGCCGGACTCCGGTGAGGTCTCCTTCGACGGCGAGAACGCGCTTTCGCGCGGTGCCGGCGAGCGCCACGTCGGCTTCGTGTTCCAGCACTACGCGCTGTTCCGCCACATGACGGTGTTCGAGAACGTCGCCTTCGGCCTGCGCGTGCAGCCGCGCGCCGTCCGCAAGGACGAGGCGGCGATCCGCGCGCGCGTGAAAGAACTGCTCGATCTCGTCCAGCTCGACTGGCTGTCCGACCGCTATCCGAGCCAGCTCTCCGGCGGCCAGCGCCAGCGCATCGCGCTCGCGCGTGCGCTTGCCATCGAGCCGCGCATCCTGCTGCTCGACGAGCCGTTCGGCGCGCTCGACGCCAAGGTACGGAAAGAGCTGCGGCAATGGCTGCGCACGCTGCATTCGGAAATCCACGTCACCTCGATCTTCGTCACCCATGATCAGGAAGAGGCGCTGGAAGTCGCCAACCGCGTCGTGGTGATGGACAAGGGCCGCATCGAGCAGGTCGGCACGCCCGGCGACGTCTACGACAATCCGGCCACCGCCTTCGTGCACGGCTTCATCGGCGAATCCATCGTGCTGCCCGTGGAAGTGCGCGACGGCGCGGTGCGGCTCGACGGCAAGGCGCTCAACATCGCCGCCAATGGCTATGCGCCGGGCGCGGCAAAGCTGTTCATCCGCCGCCACGACATGCAGATCGGCCCGGCGGGCAGCGGCTCGCTGGAAGGCTCGGTCAAGCATGTGCGCAGCTTCGGGCCGATCCAGCGCGCCGAAATCGCCCTGCGCGGCGAGGGCAAGACCGTGATCGAGATCGACGCCCCGCGCGACCGCGAATTGCAGCCCGGCGACACCGTCAGCCTGCAACCCCGCCGCTACCGGCTTTTCGCCGCGCAGGATTGAGCCGAAACGGCCCCGAATCGGCCCCGCCGTTCACTATTCAGCCATTGTTGATATGCAACAACGGCGGCCTGACCACGGGGTAGTTTCCGACCATGCGGGCGATTCTCGCCATTACAGCGCTTCTGGCGCTTGCCGGCTGCGTGTCCGACAGCCAGCCGGAGCAGCCGGCCATGTATCTGAGCATGGCCAATGGCGGCGCCACGCTGGATCCGCAGGCCGCAGCCTCCATGATCTCGCAATACCGCCAGAACAACGGCCTCGGCAAAGTCGTGGTCGACCCCGAACTGGTGAAGCTTGCGGAAGCCCAGTCCATGGCCATGGCGAGCCGCAACAAGCTCGACCACGACGTCAAGGGGCCGCTGGCCAGGCGGCTCGGCGCCTCCGGCTACCCGGCCAAATCGGCGGTCGAGAACGTCTCCGCCGGATACCACACGCTGGCCGAGGCCTTTTCCGGCTGGCGCGATTCCCCGCCGCACCGGGCCAATATGCTGAGCCGCGATGTCACAAAATTGGGCATCGCCGCGAGTTATGCGCCGAACACCAAGTACAAGGTGTTCTGGACGCTCATTCTTGCATCAACGGATGCCAGATAAATCAGTCTTGATTTCGGTTCCGCTCTCGTCGATTGACGCAACTGCGAACAGCCGCCACCGTGCGGCCGGCATGACCTTCTGATCGACGGATCACATGGACAGTTCCCATTCCGCGCCGGCGACGACGCCCGCCAAGGCGCAGCGCGTGCTGGTCCTGCAGGGCGGCGGCGCGCTCGGCTCCTACCAGGCGGGGGCCTATCAGGCGCTGTGCCATCATGATTTCGAGCCGGAATGGATCGCCGGCATCTCGATCGGCGCCATCAACGCGGCGATCATCGCCGGCAACGAGCGCGACAAGCGCGTCGAGCGGCTGAAGGAATTCTGGGACATGGTGTCCCAGCCCGTCTCTTGGAATCCCGTCGTTCCCGGCGACCGCGCGCGCTCGCTGTTCAACGAGACTTCTGCGGCGATCATCGCCACCTTCGGCGTGCCCGGCTTCTTCAGCCCGCGTTTTCCGCCGGCGCCGCTGTGGCCGTCCGGCACGGCCTCGGCGCTGAGCTACTACGACACCGCGCCGCTGAAGGCGACGCTGGAGCGTCTGGTCGATTTCGACCGCATCAACGACCTCAAGACCCGGCTGTCCGTTGGCGCCGTCGGCGTCACCTCGGGCAATTTCAAGTATTTCGACAATTACGAGTTCAAAAAGATCGGCAAGAAGATCGGCCCCGAGCACATCATGGCCTCCGGTGCGCTGCCGCCGGGCTTTCCTTCGGTGCCGATCGACGGCGAGCATTACTGGGACGGCGGCATCGCCTCCAACACACCGCTCGACTACGTGCTGGAGGAGGAGAGGAGCCGCGATCTCCTGATCTTCCAGGTCGACCTGTTTTCCGCGCGGGGAGATTTGCCGCAGACGCTGCTGGAAGCCGCCGAGCGCGAAAAGGACATCCGTTTTTCCAGCCGCACCCGGATGAACACCGACAAGAACAGGCTGATCCACAACGCGCGCATGGCGCTGCGCGACCTGATCGGCAAGCTGCCGGACCATCTGAAGAACGATCCGTCGGTCGAGTATCTGCGCGAGGCCGCGAAGGAGAACACGGTGACCGTGGTGCACCTGATCTATCGCAGCAAGAACCACGAATCCAACTCGAAGGATTACGACTTTTCCCATATCGGCGTGGTCGAGCACTGGAACGCGGGCGTGCGCGACGTGCATCAGTCGATGAAACAGAAACACTGGCTCGAGCGGCCGCAGTCCGGCGAGACCATGGTGACGTACGATCTCACGCGGGATGGCGACGGCGCCGCCGCAGGCAAGAAGGAGTGAATGAAATGGGTTCGTTGACAGGCAAGACGGCGGTAGTGACCGGCTCGACCAGCGGCATTGGGCTAGCGATTGCGCGGGCTTTCGCCGGCGCCGGTGCCAACGTCGTGATCAACGGCTTCGGCGTGCCGGCCGACATCGAGCACGAGCGCTCCGGCATCGAAACCGATTTCAAGGTGCGTGCTGTGTATTCGCCGGCCGACATGTCGAAGCCGGCCGAGATCGCCGAGATGATCGCGCTCGGCGACAAGACCTTCGGCGGTGTCGACATCCTCGTCAACAACGCCGGCATCCAGTTCGTCTCGCCGATCGAGGATTTTCCGATCGAGAAATGGGACGCCATCATCGCCATCAACCTGTCGTCCGCGTTCCATGCCATCCGCGCCGCGGTGCCGCTGATGAAGAAGCGCGGCTGGGGCCGCATCATCAACACGGCGTCCGCGCACTCGAAGGTCGCTTCACCCTTCAAGTCGGCCTATGTCTCGGCCAAGCACGGCATCGACGGCCTCACCAAGACGGTGGCGCTGGAGCTTGCGACCTTCAAGATCACCTGCAACTGCATCAGCCCCGGCTATGTCTGGACGCCGCTGGTCGAGAAGCAGATCCCCGACACCATGAAGGCGCGCAATATGACCAAGGAGCAGGTCATCAACGACGTGCTGCTGACTGCGCAGCCGACCAAGGAGTTCGTCACCGTCGAGCAGGTCGCAGCGCTGGCGTTGTTCCTGTGCGGCAACGACGCCGCCCAGATCACCGGCGCCAACCTCTCGATCGACGGCGGCTGGACCGCGGCGTAGCGGGGGGGTATGCTCTCTCAACTCAGAGGTTGTCATGCCCCGCGCATGCGGGGCATCCAGTACGCCGCGGCTTCTCGATTCCAGGCCGGCGTCTCTGGAATACTGGATCGCCCGCTTTCGCGGACGATGACAGCTGGCTAGTTGCCGGCGCTCGACAACGCCGTGATCGTCGATGCCGACAACTGCAATTCCTGCGCGCCGATCTTGCCGGCGACCAGGAGCAGCACCGCGGCGAGCGTGACGCGCAGCACGGTCTCCGGCACGCGTAGCGCGCTGTAGCTGCCGATGACGATGCCGGGCAGCGAGCCCAGCAGCAGCACGCCCATCAGCGACCAGTCGACGGCGCCGAGTGCCCAGTGGCCGACGCCCGCCACCAGGGTCAGCGGCACTGCATGCGCGATGTCGGAACCGACGATGGTCGCCATCGGCAGGCGCGGGTAGAGCAGCAGCAGCGCGGTGACGCCGACGGCGCCGGCGCCGACCGAGGAAATCGAAACCAGGATGCCGAGCGCGACACCCGTCACGACGGTCGCAATCGCGCTCGTCCTTTCATCCATGCGCTCCAGCCGCCTGCGATAGCGCTCCATGATCGCCTTGCGGAAGATCAGCGAGGTGGCGGTGAGCAGCAGCGCAAAACACAGCACGATGTTGACCACTGTCCGTTGCGCCGAGGCGTCGAGGTTGAGCTGCCACATCACCAGCAGCGTCACGACGCTCGCGGGCAGGCTGCCGCAGGCCAGCCGGATCACCGCCGGCCAGTGGATGCTGCGGCCGAGGCCGTGCACCAGGCTGCCGCCGGTCTTGGTGGCTGCGGCATAAAGCAGGTCGGTGCCGACCGCGGTGGTCGGGTGAACGCCGAACAGCAGGATGAGCAGCGGCGTCATCAGCGAGCCGCCGCCGACACCGGTCATTCCCACGAGCAGGCCGACGGCGAAGCCGGAGGCGACGAAAAGCGGATCGATCATTTCCACGCGGGTGTTGATTTAGTTTCAGACATGTAACGACGCAGGAGCCCCGACCGCAACGGAGCCGGGAAAATAAGAATATTTCATGCGCGCAATGGAACCGGATGGTGTTTTTCCCCAATCCGGCGGCGCGGAGAGGAATCCGCTTCTGCGCCGCCGGAAAGGTAAAAATGTCAGAAAATGATGCGGTTGAGCGAGTTGCTGCACCGTATGCCAGCCGCTCGATGCGACTGAATCGCAGGTTGGAACGGATACGGTTAGGCAGCGCGCTTCCCGAACGCCAGCACGTGCAGGCCGAGGCGGCGGCGGACGATGGCGAACAGCAGCACGGTCTCGAAGGCGAGCGAGATCGAGGTGGCCGCCGCAGCACCATGGCCGCCCCAGCGCGGCACCAATGCGACGCACAGCACCACGTTCATGACGAAGGCCAGCGCATAGGCCAGTGCGCAGATGTGCTGGTGGCCGAGCATGTTGAGGAGCCGCTCGACCGGGCCGATCGCCGCGCGCACGACGAGGCCGATCGCTGCAATGAACATGATGTCATAGCCGACCACGAATTGCGGCCCGAACAGCCAGAGCAGCGGCTTGCCGAAGGCAAGCAGCACCAGCGTGGCCGCAAGCGACGGCCAGAACGTCCACTGGATCGCGTGGGCGACATAGGCCGAGAGCCGGTCCTTGTCGCCTTGCGCATTGTATTCGGCGAAACGGTGCGCCGTGGTCGCCGACATCGCGTAGTGAATGAAGGAAACCAGCGCCAGCGTCTTCACCACCGCGAAATAGATGCCGACCTCCTCGGAGGAGCGGAATTGCTGCAGCACCAGCACGTCGGTGTAGGAGAGCAGCAGATAGAAGCTCTCGACCAGCAGGATCGGCAGCGACACCGCCAGCCAGCCGCGCACGTCGTAGGACTTGCTGCCTGCCTCGACATGGCCGGAGAGCCTGCGGTTGAGCACGACCATCTGCCCGAGCATGGCGAGCCACACCGCGGCAAAGCTCGCGAGCATCGCCGCGGTGGCACCGAGGTTGAAGCCGAGCACGAAGGCGCCGGCGGTGAAGCCGATGATCAGCGTCTGCCGCACGATGAATTGCGGCATCAGGCCGAGCCGCATCCAGTCATGCGAGCGCGCAATGCCGTCCTGGGTGTTGGCGACCACGAAGGCCGGCAGCGTGGCGCAACCGATATAGAGCGGCACGATGGCGGCCGCGTCGATCCAGGGTGTGAGCGTTTTCACGAGGCCCGCGAGCGCGAGCGCGACGATGGACGACACCGCGAAGGTCAGCCAGCGGCTGCCGGACAGGAAGCCGCGCAGCAGCGCGTACTCGCCGCGCGTGCGGTATTCCGGAATGAGCTTTTGTGCGGAGGCCGAGATGCCGAAATCCATCATGCTGCCGAGCAGCAGCACCCAGGTCCAGACATAGACGTAGACGCCGTAATCCGAGGTACCCATCCAGCGCGCCAGCAGGATCTGCGCGCCATAGGCCATGACGGCGCTGACCACACGGATGAGGAAGATGGTGGCGGCAAGGCGCTTGGTGACCGAGGCTTCGCTGGAGCCGCCGAGCAGCTCCTTCACGCGCGCCAGGATGCCGGCAGGCGAAGCGGTTGTGGATTGGCTGTCCATCATGGCCACAGCTGAAATCGTCCTCGGAAATGCCGCGAGGGTGCGGCCATTGTCCGATCTATCAACGAATCGTTAAGATTCAGTGGCCTGTCGTTCCGGGGCGGCTCGTAGAGCCGAACCCGGAACCTCGAGATTCCCCGGTGCAATTGCGCATCTGAGGTCTGGTGCTTCGCACCATTCCGGAATGACGTCGTTCCGGTTTGCCCGGAACGACGTCAATTCAGATTCACATTGAACTCATACGCCCGATCGCCGCCGGTCAGCGTCAGCTTCAGCGCAGCGCCATCCGGCTTGGCGCCCGGCGGCAGGCCGTCGAGCTCGAAGGCGAAGCGCTTCACCCCGGGCGGACTGTTCTCCAGCAGTTTCGGGATGGGCAGCGCCCAATCCGGCGTCGGGCCCTCGACGAACAGGCTGACGTCCTTGTTTTCCGGCGCGCTGACGTCGACCAGCACATTCTTGTCGCCGTCGCGCCTGACATCGCGGATGGTCACCGGAAGGGGGTCGCCTACATTGGCGGGCTTTGGCACGGCATCGAGCGCGGCGGCAAGATTGCCGTCTTCGGTGCTGGCGACGCTCGCGAAGGTTAGCTCGCTCGAGGCCTCGACGGGGATGCAGAGCTTGTCGCAGACGGCGTAGCTGAGGTGGAGGCGCAGCGTCACCGGCTTGTCGTTGTTCTTCGCGATGATGCGCAGCGGCAGCACAACCTGTTTCTTGTAGCCGAGCGAGAAGCCGCCGGCGCCGTCGCCGAACTTGATCGGTGCCGGCCACAAAACGGTCACCGCTTCGACATTGTCCGACTTGGAGAAATCGAAGCGCGGCGGCACGCCGGAATCGCCGGGCATGCGCCAATAGGTCTTCCATCCGTTCTGCAGCTGGATGGCGATACCGCCGAGCAGCACGTTGCCGCTGCGCGAGCCCGCCAGCAGCCGCACCGCCGAATGCGCGTCGCGTTGCCAGGGCGAAGCGTCCTCCGCCTTGGCCACGGCCGCCAGCGAAGCAGCAAACAAGGTGGCGGCGAGGCCGAATGCGGCGCGGCAGGGAACAATGGCGTTCATGGCACGTCTTTACCGGTTGGGACTGGCGCAAACCATTGAATTGCTTGTGATGTACGACTTCAAGCTTGATTGACAGATGCGCCGCCCAATATCAGGATGGAAGTGATTGATGAGAGGCCTTTGCGGATGAGTCCTGAAGGCAAAGCACCGAAGCGCCAGGGCCGCAAGGCCGGCATGGGGCACAATGCGCCGGACGAGGGCTATCTCGACGGCCAGATGCTGATTGCGATGCCCGTGATGGGCGATCCCCGCTTCGAGCGCTCGGTGATCTACCTGTGCGCGCATTCTTCGGAAGGTGCCATGGGCATCATCGTCAACCATCCGGCCGGCAGCATCGACTTCCCGCAGCTGCTGATGCAGCTCGACATCATCAAGAGCGCTGACCAGATCAAGCTGCCCGACCATGGCGAGCCGATGCAGGTGCTGAAGGGCGGCCCGGTCGATACCGGCCGCGGCTTCGTGCTGCATTCCAGCGACTTCTTCATCCAGGACGCGACGCTGCGCATCGACGACGACATCTGCCTCACTGCGACCGTCGACATATTGAAGGCGATCGCCAAGGGCTCGGGTCCCAGGCACGCCATCCTGGCGCTGGGCTATGCCGGCTGGGCGCCGGGGCAGCTGGAGAACGAGATCCAGCACAATGGCTGGCTGCATTGTCCCGCCGATCCCGATTTGGTGTTCGGAGCCGCGGTTGAGGAAAAATACCCGCGCGCGCTGCGCAAGATCGGCATCGATCCCGGCATGCTGTCGAACGAAGCCGGGCATGCGTGATGCGCTGACGGCGCGGCAGACTTGGCTGTCATAGGATGGGTAGAGCGAAGCGAAACCCATCACCTTCATTGCTGCGGAGCCATGATGGGTTTCGCAAGGGCTCAACCCATCCTACAGCTTCGCCGGGGCGACAACCTCACTCCGCCGCCTGCTGCGCCACCGTCGGCTCTGTTCCTGCCACCGTGGCGCGGCGCATGTCGCGGGGCTGCGACTGGTCGTAGCGGCGCACGCGGTGGACGGTCTGGCGGTTGTCCCACATCACGAGGTCGTGCAGCTTCCATTTGTGGACGTAGACGAACTCCAGCTGCGTGGCATGCTCGGTGAGGTCGCGCAGCAAGAGCCTTCCCTCCGGCACGCTCATGCCCTTGATGGCGCCGGCATGCGAGGAGAGGTACAGCGACTTGCGGCCGTGCACGGGATGGGTGCGCACCAGCCGCTGCAGCACCGGCTTGAACATCTCTTTTTCCTCGTCGCTGTAATCGAGGAAGCCGAGCGAGCCGCGCGAATACATCAGCGAGTGCTCGCAGATCATGTCCTCGATCTCGGCCTTGGTCTCGTCGTCGAGCGCGTCATAGGCCGCGCGCATGTCGGCGAATTCGGTGTTGCCGCCCTTCGGGTTCACCACCCGCGCCGACAGCAGCGAGAACTTGGCCGGGATCGGCCGGAACGAGCTGTCGGAATGCCACAGGCAATTGCCGAGGTTGAACAGGTTGGCGCGGCTGTCGCGCGGCAACGGCTTGCCGTCCTTGCCGAGATTGGAGACGTCGTTGAGACCGGAGGTGAGGCGGTAATCTTCCTTCTTCACCACGGTGCCGCCGCGCGCCTTTTCCCGCTCGCCGAAATTCAGCGCAAAGGCGAGCTGCTGCTCGTCGGTAATATCCTGGTCGTGGAACACCAGCACGGCATATTTGTCCATCGCCGCTTCGACCTCGGCCGCCTGCTCCCTGGTGAGCGGCACGCGCAGGTCGAGGCCGGAAACCTCGCCGACAAAGTGCTTCTGCAACTGACGGATGGCCAGGGCCATGGCGTCTCTCCTTGCTGCGTTGCTTTTTCGGAAAGGCTACTCCCGAAGGGCGCGATGTCAACGAGGAGGCGCGCCGCCAGTCATGCGTTCCGCGCCATGAGCCCTCCGTCCACGGGAATGACGGCGCCGGTCAGGAAGGACGCCGCGGGCAGGCACAGGCTCAGCGTCATATGGGCGACTTCTTCCGGATCGCCGTAGCGGCCGAGCGCGGTACGGCGCTTGGCGTAGATGGTCTTGTGCTCCTCCGGAATCCGTTCCGTGATCGCCGAGCGGATCGGGCCCGGGCAGATGCAGTTCACGGTGATGCCCTCGCGGCCGAGCTCCACCGCCAGCGAGCGAGTCAGGCTGGTGACGCCGCCCTTGGCCGCGGAATAGGGGCTGTTGGTGGCGGTTGCGCCGAGCGCCTCGGTGGAGGCGATGTTGACGATCCGCGGGCATTTCGACTTGCGCAAGTAGGGCAGCGCCGCGCGGATGATGCGCGGATGCGCCGTCAACATCACCGCCAGCGCCTTGGCCCAGGCCTCTTCGTAATTGTCCGCGTCGATCGCGGCGCGCAATGACAGGCCGGCATTGTTGATGACGATATCGAGCGAACCGAAATGTCTGGCGACATCGTCGACGACGGAGACGATCGCCTTCGGGTCGGCGACGTCGAGGGTCCAGGCTCTTGCCTTGCCGCCCGATGCGGTGATGGCGTCGGCGACGGCGCGCGTGCCCTCGGCAGTAAGGTCGGTGACGGCGACATTGGCGCCTTCATCGGCAAAGGCATGCGCGGTGGCGCGGCCCATGCCGCTGGCAGCGCCGGTGACGAGAACGGTGAGGCCTTTCACCGAGCGGGAGAGTTTTTTCACTGCGGTCATGGAATGCTCGCGAGACGGAAAATTCGTGGCGGGTGCAGGTTGACAAGGCTGGCACCAATCCGCAGACAGGTCAAACAAACAAGGCGCATGATCCGGAAAAGTGGGTACCGGTTTTCCGATCAAGATCATGCGCAAAATAACAAAGGGAGGTGCGCGATGAACGAGCTCGATTTCAGCGGCAAGCAGGTGCTGGTGGTCGGCGGCTCCAGCGGCATCGGCAACGGCATCGCGCAGGCCTTCCGCGCCAGGGGCGCGCGCGTTCATGTCTGCGGCACCCGCGCAAATGCCTCGGATTATTCGCCCGACGACGGCTCGCATCTCGAAGGCCTGCAATATCAGCAGCTCGATGTCAGCGATCCCCATGCGGTAGAGAAGTTCAAGCCGTCGTTCGACAGGCTCGACATCCTCGTGCTGGCGCAGGGTGCGGTGATCTACCGCCGCGGCGAATTCCAGATGGACGGCTTTCGCAAGGTGATGGAAGTCAATCTGATGAGCCTGATGGCGTGCGCGACCAAGTTTCACGACATGCTCGCAAGGGCCGGGGGTTCGCTGATCATTGTCAGCTCCACCGCCGCCTATCACTCCACCATGGGCAATCCGTCCTACAACGCGTCGAAGACCGGCGCGATGGGCCTGACGCGCACGCTGGGCGAGGCCTGGGCGGAGGACGGCATCCGCGTCAACGGCATCGCGCCGGGACTGGTCGACACCAAGATGACCAAGGTGACGACGGCGAACCCGAAACGGCTGGAAGGCGCGCTGGAGCGGATTCCGCTGAAGCGGCTCGGCACGCCGCAGGACATGGCCGGCGTCGCGCTGTTCCTGGCCTCGCCGTTGTCGTCCTACGTCGTCGGCCAGACTATCATCGTCGACGGCGGCCTGATTTTGTAGGAAGGAACCCTGACCGGTCTCGCCGGTTACATCCCCTGAAAAACTCAGGGAGTAACACGATGGATAAGGATCGGATCGCCGGGGCGGCCAAGGAATTTGCCGGCAAGGTTGAAGGCGCGGCGGGCGAGCTGGCGGGCGACGCGAAGACGCAGGCCGCCGGCCGCGCACGCGAAGCGGCGGGCACGGTGCAGAATCTGTACGGCCAGGCTAAGGATGCCGCGCGCGAGGCGGGCGAGGCCGCAGCAAGCATGGCCAGGGATGCCTACGAGAACAGCGGCGATACCCTTGAGAGCGGTACGAAGGCGGTCGCCAAGACCGTGCGCGACAATCCGCTCGGCTCGCTCCTGATCGCCGGCGGCATCGGCTTTGCGCTGGCGCTGATGATGACGCGTTCCGCACGTCGTCCGCCGCCACGCTGGCGGTATTACGGTTAGCGCGAGTCGAGGAATCAACGCGTCGGATTGGCTGCGGGCACCGCGGCTGAGCGGCCGACATTGGCCGGCGGGCGCGGTGCGCCGTTGTTGGTGGCCGGCGGACGCGGAGCGCCAGGCGGCGGGGCGACCTGACGCGGCGCGGGCGCGCTGTTGCCGAAGCCGCCGAACAGGTCGCGCAGCGACGGCGTCGGGTTTTGCGCCGGCCGCCTCTGCTGCTGTTGCAGCTGCCCGGGTTGTGGAGGTTGCCCTGGCTGCACCAACCCCGGTTGTCCCGGTTGACCGGGCTGCAGCGGACGTTGCTGCAGGGGTTGCTGCCGCTGTCCGGGCGGCACCACCGTGCCGTCGGGCGCGACGCTCGCCACCGGCGAATCGCCCTTGGCCTGTTCGCGGCCGACCTCGCGGCGAGGCCAGGCGAAATCGTCGGCGCGGCCGGCGGGCGGCGCCAGCGCCTCGCCCTTCACCAGCGTGCGTGCAGCGAGCCCATCGACCGACGCGGGTCGCGAGCCTGGACCGCCGAGCAGCTGATCGTTGTTGATCGAGGCCGCGACCAGCGGAACGATCGGTCCCGCCATCGGGCGCGGCGCGGGCTGGCCGGGCACGGCGTTGAGGTCGGGCGTCGCCGGTTCGCTCGGCAGCGCGATCGGTCCGGAGCGGCTGGCGAGCAGGCGGCTGATCTCGCGGTCGACATAGTGGGCGAGTTTTCGCGCGCCAGGCTTGGTGAAGTATACGCCGTCATAGGAGCGCAGCTGGCGGATCTGGCCTTCGAAGTCCGGGCCCTTCTGCAGCAGGCGGCCGGCTTCGTCGACGAAGCCGTCCCAGACGTCGACATAGGTGACGCCGGCCTTGCCGGCGCCGTCGCGATACAGCGCATCCAGGAACAGCATGTCGGAGATGCCCTTGGGGCCGCGGATGGCGGGCAGGCCGACCCACAGCACGGGCACGCCCTTGGACTTCAGGACCGCGATCAGCTCCTCGATCTTCTTGGCATAGAGCTCGACCCAGCGCTCGTCGCGGAATTCGTAGAGGCCGCTGGCCGAGCGCGCGGTTCTTTCCGGCGCGACGATCGAAGGCGTGTCGGCATTGTCGGCGTTGTCAGCCTCGTCGTCCGCCGGCTTGTCTTCGGGCTTTGCGGCCGCGTCCGGCTTGGCCGCATCGGGCTTTGCGGCATCCGGCTTTGCGGCATCGGGTTTGGCGGCCTGCTTCGCGTCCTTGGCGCGCGGGTCTTTCTTCTTCTCGGCGGGCTTGTCGGATTTCTCCGCTACCGGCTCGCGCATCGCGGCGCGGTCGTTGAGGCCGAGCATCACGACGATGGCGTCGGGCTTTTCGGTCGCGAGAATCTGCTTGGCGGCCGCAGTCCAGTCGGAAGGCTCGCCCTTGGGTTGATACCTGATCAGGCCGCTTGTCGTGCGGTTCTTGCGGATCACGCCCATGTCGGGGCGCTCGTTGTAGGCATCCTCCAGGCCGTAGGCGAGCCAGTCGGCCATGCCGTCGCCGAGCACCAGCACGTGGCGCTCCGGCACGAAGGCGGGATCGCGCTTGTCGGGCGGCGGCGCCTTGGAGAAATCCTGCACCCGCTTGGGCTGCTGCTGCTGGAACGGTGCGAAGAAATCGCCGCCGAACCATCCGCCGCCACCGCCGCCGGGGCTGGGTCGCGGCGGCGCCGGGCGCGACCAGCCGCCGAAATTGAAGAACTGCGCCGAGGCGGGTCCCGCGATGCCGACCAGGATCGCAATGGCGACCGTGAGCGCAACCAGCGGGCCGCTCTCGGTGAACACCTTGTAGAATGGCTTTGGCTTTCGCATCCGGCTCGGTCGCAATGGAAATTCTGGATTCTCAGGCAACAACTATAATAGCGGAAAGAGGCCGCAAGCGGGCGGATTTTCCCCCATAAACGGGGCAGCCGGCCCACCCGTCAAGGGCAGGGCCAAATCATTGTTTTTGAAGGTTACTTTGGCTTCTTTCCGGCCGACTCAGCGCCCGCGGAGGCGATCCAGAACCGCCGCCGTGGCGAATCCGTCCGCGGGTAGCCCCGCCGAGACCTGGAATGCGCGCAGCGCCTCCCTGGTCTGGCCGCCGAACTGGCCGTCCGGGGTGCCTCTGTAGAAGCCGCGCTGGGCCAGAAGCTGCTGCAGTTCCAGCCGTTCGGTGCGCGACAGCACCCGTTCCTGGCGCGGCCAGGGCTGCACGAAGGGCGGGCCGCCGCGCAGCCGGTCGGCGAAATGGCCGATCGCCAGCGCATAGGCCTCCGCCGGGTTGTATTTCATGATGACGCGGAAATTCTGCAGCATCAGGAAGCCCGGCCCCTCGCTGCCGGCTGGCGCCAGCAGATAGGCCTTGTCGGCGCCGTTCGGGAACGGTTTGCCGTTGGCGCGCTTCACCCCCTGCGCGTCCCATTGCGCCAGCGTCATCGCCTTCGAGCGGTCCGCCAGCATGAAATTGAATCCGCGGGGAATGACGATCTCGTAGCCCCAGGTCGCCCCGCTCTGCCAGCCGTCCTTCTTCAGGTTGTTCGCGGTCGAGGCGATCAGGTCATAGGGGTTGTCGACGACGTCGCGGCGGCCGTCGCCGTCGGCGTCCACCGCATAGCGCTTGAACGCTGTCGGCATGAATTGCGTCGGCCCGAACGCGCCGGCCCAGGAGCCGCGCAACTGCTCGGGCCTGAGATCGCCGCGATGCAGGATTTCCAGCGCGACCAGGAACTCGTCCTTGAAGTATTTTTGCCGGCGCCCGACGCAGGCCAATGTCGCGGTCGAGTTCAGCACGCTGCGGTCGCCCATCTGCGTCGAGTAGTTCGATTCGATGCCCCATATCGAAGCGACGATGTAGCGATCGACGCCATAGGCTTTTTCCACCGCATCAAATTCCGCCTTGTACTTGGCGAGGATCTCGCGGCCCTTGGCCATCCGGTTGTCGTTGACGAGGATGTCGAGATATTCCCAGATCGCCTTGGTGAATTCGGGCTGCGAATCCATCAGATCCATGATGCGCAGGTCGGGCTGCAGGCCCGCGGTATAGCGCCGGAAGCTCTGCTGCGAGACGCCGCGGCGCGCCGCGTCGGGCCACATGCCGGCGACGCAATTGTCGAAATTCGCAGCCGCCTCGCGAATCGCGCTCGCGGTCATCAAGGGA
The DNA here is from genome assembly GCF_016219575.1 of Bradyrhizobium sp. Classification (GTDB taxonomy): domain Bacteria; phylum Pseudomonadota; class Alphaproteobacteria; order Rhizobiales; family Xanthobacteraceae; genus Bradyrhizobium. The sequence continues at coordinate 166,018 of NZ_JACRMG010000023.1, forward strand.
TGGCCGGAGGCGCCGTCCTCGCCGGTCCAGGGGAGCGGACCCGTCGTACCGGTCGCCGCCTGCGGCTGCTGCGCGCTGTTGCCGGGCTTCGGGGCAAAGATGTTGTTGAGGAAATTGGAGACGCCGTCGCCGGAAGATTGGGCAATCGCCGGACCCTGCGCCAGCAGGGTGGCGGCGAGCAGCCAGGCGCCCGCCCGGCCGATCGTCAATGCTATGTGCCGCTTCATTCCCTGACCCGTCCGCTCGAATGCCCCGCCCGCAACAGGACCTACCCCGGTTTCCAATAGTTTAACAAAGGCCGGACCCGCCTGCCGTCTTTTCGTCGCACCACACATCCGCCTTTGTTCCCGGCTGCAAACCGGCTACGACAGTGCAATTAAACCGAAATCCCGCTCTCTCAAGGCCTCTCAAAATTCCCATGAAAATCCGCAAAGCCGTCTTCCCGGTCGCCGGCCTCGGCACCCGCGTCCTGCCCGCCACCAAGGCGATGCCGAAGGAAATGCTGACCATCGTCGACAAGCCGCTCATTCAATACGTGGTCGACGAGGCCAGGGAGGCGGGCATCGAGCATTTCGTGTTCGTCACCGGCCGCAACAAGGGCGTGATCGAGGATCATTTCGACCGCATGTTCGAGCTCGACACCACGCTGGCCGCGCGCGGCAAGAAGGCCGAGCAGGAAATTCTCGCCGCGAACCAGCCCGAAGCCGGCGCCATGAGCTTCACCCGCCAGCAGGCGCCGCTCGGGCTTGGCCATGCGGTGTGGTGCGCGCGCGACATCGTCGGCGACGAGCCCTTTGCCGTGGTGCTGCCGGACGAGCTGGTGCTCAACACGCCGGGCTGTCTTGCACAGATGATCGCGCATGCGGGCAAGCTCGACGCCAAGTCGAACCTGATCGCGGTGGAGGCGGTACCCGAGCATCTCACCCATCAATACGGCATCTGCGGCGTCGGCAAGCGCAACGGCAATATCTTCGAGGTCGACGGCATGGTGGAGAAGCCGCCGAAGGGCACCGCGCCCTCCAATCTCTCCATCACCGGCCGCTACATCCTGCAGCCGGAGATCTTCAAGATACTGGAGACGCAGGAGCGCGGCGCCGGCGGCGAGATCCAGCTCACCGATGCCATGATCGGCCTTTCGAAGACGCAAAAATTCTACGGCGTCGAGTTCGAGGGCGAGCGCCACGATTGCGGCTCGAAGTCCGGCTTCCTGCGCGCCAACATCGCCTATGGCATGGCCCGCACCGATCTGCGCGACGGCCTGCGCGCGGAGATGAAGCGATACCTCGAAAAATGACGGTGCCCATACCGTCATTGCGACCCGTTGGCTCCTCGCAATGACGTTTGAGTGACGGCTCACGCCACCAGCGACAGTTTCGGCATGCTGGCGAGCACCGACTGGTTGCGGCCGTTGGCCTTGGCCGCGTAGAGCGCCTTGTCGGCGGCTTCGACCAGCAGGGACCACGGCATCGACGGGCCGGGGATCAGGCTGGCGACGCCGATGCTGACGGTCATCGCATCGGAGCCGTCGGACCAGTGCATGACCTTCTGCCGGATCGTCTCCGCCATCTGGAACGCGTCGGTCGGCCCGCATCCCGGCAGCAGCACCGCGAATTCCTCGCCGCCATAGCGCGCGGCGCAATCGCCGGCGCGGCGCACCGAGTCGGAAATGCAGATCGCGATCCCGACCAGCACCTGGTCGCCGGCCTGGTGGCCGTTCGAGTCGTTGAAGGCCTTGAAATGATCGGCATCGATCATCAAGAGCGCCACCGGCGTCTTTTGCCGCGCGGCGCGGCGCCATTCATTGTCGATCTCGGCGTCGAACTTGCGCCGGTTGCGCAGGCCGGTGAGCGCGTCGGTGATCGCCAGCTCTTCCAGCTTGGCTTCGGCGCGCGCGCGGCGGCCGATCTCGCGCGCCAGGAGAAGCGTGGTGCCGAAGACGAACAGGATCAGCACGCCCATGATCGCGCCGATCCGCATCACCTCCTTGTGCCAGAGCCGGAACACCGCATCGAGCGGCTTGCCGACCACGACGAACAGCGGGCCCGATGTATCGCGCCGGACATAGAGCCGGGGAGTCGAATCCACCGGGCCTTGTCCGGAAAAGGATGTGCCGGGCTTGAGGTTGTTCGCGTTCCAGCGCGCTATGTCGGCGAGGTTCTTGCCGATGACGTCGAGGTCGAACGGCTTTCGCATGATAATGGTGCGGTCGCGGCGCAGCACCGTGATGACGTCGTCCTGCTCGAGATTGAGCCGCTCGAACAGTTCGTGGAAATAGGAGAAGCGGATCGCGCCCGCGACGACACCGAGGAAGGCGTTGTCCGGGCCGGAGATGCGGCGGCTCAGCACGATCGAATAGGCGCCGCGATGCAGCATCGGCTTGCTGATGAAGAGACCGGCGCCGGGATTGTCGCGGTGGACCGCGAAGTAGTCTTCGTCGGCGCGGTTCTCCGGCCTCGGATCGAGCGAGGACGCGTCGATCGTCAATTGTCCCTTGGGGTTGAATACCTGGATCGCGCCGAAATGCTTGGCCGTGGCGGCGTGATCGAACAGGATCAGGTGCAGCAGCGGCTTGCTGACGGTCCTGAGCTCGGGCATCAGCATGTTGTTGGCGACCGCGCGCAGCGACAGGTCATACAGCTCGATGTTGCGGCCGATGTCGGCGTCGATGCCGGCGGCGAGATTTTCCAGCATCTGCCGCGCCAGCTGTTCCTCGCCGCGGCGCATGTCCAGCATGACGGAGGCGCAAATGGCGGAAAAGCCGATCACGGTGGCGAACGACGAGGCGATCAGCAGCTTGACCGACAATCGCCAGTGCCGCCTCGCCGTATATTTCCGCCGCTGGAATGGCATTCCTCGCTCCCGGGAGTATCGGAATGCGCCCGGAATCGTTGCGGCGGCCTTAAATCGCGACAACGCTTCGGCGATGGGTTAACGGTTGGTTTACTGCACGGACGGTTTCGGGAAGCCTGGTAAACGGGGATCGAAGTGAACGACTACGACGCGCTGCGGGATTACCTGAAGAAACAAACGCTTCCCGAGTTCGTGCTGACCTTCGAGCAGATCGAGGAAATCATCGACGCGGCGCTGCCGCGGGCGGCGCACCGCGCCTCCTGGTGGGACTCCTTGCGCAGCCCGCAGGAGAAGATGCCGCAGCGCGAGGCCTGTCTCGAAGGCGGCTATGTCGCGACACGGCAGGCGGACGGCAGCAGCGTGAAGTTCAGGAAAATTGCGCGCGATTCTCGCCGTGCGAGCGAACGTGATCGATTCTGATCGCCGGGGTTGATCGACTCGTCCGCGTGCGAAGGTTTCGGTAGGATGAGCATCTTCGTGCCGGGGGACACATGCAGCGACGCAGCTTCATCGCACTGCTATGCGGCGCGGCAGCGTGGCCGGTAGCTGCACGGTCGCAGACGGTTCGCCGCATTGGTCTCCTCCTGGCATCAGAGGAGCGCGATTCGGAAATGCGAGCCCGCCTCACGGCGTTTCAGGAAGCGATGCGGACGCTCGGCTGGACGATTGGCGGCAATGTCCAGATGGACGTCCGATGGTTCGGCGGCAGCTCGGAGCGGGCGGAGGCTCATGCGAGAGAAATCGCGGCTCTCGGCCCCGATGTCATCGTCGCGAATGCGACGGTGGGAATCGAGGCTGTCCTCAAGACAACGCGCAGTGTGCCGACGCTGTTTCTGATTGTCGGCAATCCGGTCGGCAGCGGCTTTGTGCCTAGCATGTCCCGGCCGGGCGGCAACGTCACGGGGTTCAGCGCGTTCGAGCCCGAGATCGTCGGAAGGTGGATACAGGTTCTCAAGGAGATTGCCCCCGACACGAGGCATGTCAGCGTGTTGTCCTACCCGGGATACGAATTCCTCTGGGAAAAGGCCGAAGCCGCCGCTGCTGCCATGTCGGTCGCGGCGACGATGATGCCGGCATATAATGCCACCGAGATCGAGCAGGTCATCGCAACGGCCGCTGCTCGCCCAGGCGGAGCGCTCATCGTGTTGCCCGCCCCGATGTTCTCTTCCAATCGCGAGTTGCTCGCTCGTCTGGCGGCGTCGCACAGGCTGCCGGCGGTGTATCCGTTTCGCTACTTTGTGACTGCCGGCGGCCTGATGTCCTATGGCTTTGACACGGTGGACATCTTCAAGCGAGCTTCGGGGTACGTCGACCGTATTCTCAGGGGAGAAAAACCGGGTGATCTGCCCGTGCAGGCGCCGACCAAGTTTGAGCTCGTCATCAACCTGAAGGCCGCCAGGGCGCTCGGCCTTAATGTGTCGCCGGCGATGCTCGCCCAAGCGGATGAAGTCATCGAGTAACAAGTCTAATGGATGTGGCTGCCGCCGTTCACGTCGATCGTCGCGCCCGTGATGTAGGCCGAAAGATCGGATGCCAGAAACAGGCAGGCGCCTGCGATGTCGGACGGCTTTCCCGCGCGCTGCAGCGGAACGCCGGCGACGATCTCGCCTTTGGCCTTGCGAAGGCTGGGCCACAGCGGGTCCTGACAACTTGAGCCGGTGGTTATGGGCCCCGGCGTTCGCCGGGGCGACTCCGGCTATGTTGCGCCGCGCGGCTTGGCAACCTTACGCCGGCCCTCAGCTCGCCGCTTCCAGCCGTTCTTCCGTCAACAGCCGCATCGCGGCATCGGCGTCCATCGGCTCGCCGAAGGCAAAGCCTTGCGCGTATTCGCAGCCCAATTGGTAGAGCTCGACCGCGTCGGAATCGGTCTCGGCACCTTCGGCCACCACGTCCATGCCGAGATCGTGGGCCAGCGCAATGATCGATTTCAGGATCACCGGGCGGGTGCCGCGGCTGGTGGTGCGCACGAAGGACTGGTCGATCTTGATGGTGTCGAACGGGAAGCGCTGCAGATAGGCCAGCGAGGAATGACCGGTGCCGAAATCGTCGAGCGATAGCCCGGTGCCGAGCTCGCGGATGCGGGTGAGCATCTGCGCCGCGTGCTCCGGGTTCTCCATGACAAGCGATTCCGTCAATTCCAGCTTGAGCGTGCCGCGCGCCACGGAAGAGCGCGACAGCACGGTGCGGATGTCGTGGATCAGGTCGTGGCGCAGCAATTGCCGCGAGGAGACGTTGACGCTGGCGAAGATCGGCTCGCGCGCACGCATCGCGCGCTGCCACACCGCGAGCTGCCGCGCGGTCTGGTCCATCACGAACATGCCGAGGTCGACGATCAGGCCGATTTCTTCCGCGATGTTGATGAATTCCGACGGCGACATGCGGCCGAGTTTCGGATGGTCCCAGCGCGCCAGCGCTTCGAAACCGGCGACGGAACGATCCTCCAGCCGTACGATCGGCTGGTAGAGGATCGAGATCTCCTGGCGCTCGATGGCGCGGCGCAATTCCGATTCCAGCGTCAGGCGGTCGGTCTTGCGCGCGCGCATCGCCGGCTTGTAGACGTCGATGCGGTCGCCGCCGATGCGCTTGGAGTGATACATCGCCAGTTCCGCATCCTTGATGATCTCCTCCGAGAGCTGCGTCTGCGGATCGGACAGCGCAAGGCCGATGGAAGCGGTGAGGAAGATCTCGCGGTCGTTGAAGGCGATCGGCGCGCGGATGGTCTTGCGGATGGTTTCGGCAAAGGCGGTGATGCGCGCGGAATCCTGCTCGGACAGCAGGATCAGCCCGAACTGGTCGCCGGCAAGCCGCGCCAGCGTGTCCTGCGGCTTGAGGATGCGCGTCAGTCGCCGCGCCAGCGTCAGCAGGATGGAATCGCCCACGGCAATGCCGACGGAATCGTTGACCTGCTTGAAGCGATCGAGATCGATCACCATCAGCGTCGGCCGCAGACTCGGCACGGTCTTGGCGAAGTTCGCCACCGCGTTGAGGCGATCGAGGAACAGCTTTCGGTTCGGCAGGCCGGTGAGGTTGTCATGCACGCTGTCATGCAGCATGCGCTCTTCGGCGTTCTTGCTGTCGGTGACATCGGTGAGCGTGCCGACCACGCGCGACACTTCGCCGTCGGAGCCGACCACCGGACGCGCCTTCAGCGCGAACCACATGAAATGGCCGTCGGGCGTACGCAGGCGGAAATCCTGTACCAGCCGGCCGCGGCGCTGGTCGAGCACGCTGTCGAGCGCGGCACGGAAGCGGTCCTGGTCGAGCGGATGCAACACCTCGAGCCACTTCGCGGCGGGCCCTTCCAGCGTGCCGCGCTTCAGCCCGAGCAGCGCCTCGGTCTCGGGGCTGGTGAAGACCTTGTCGGCGGAGACGTCCCAGTCCCAGATCAGGTCGCCGGAGCCGGCCAGCGCCAGCGCGCGTCGCTCGACATCGGAGACCACGCCGGTGGTGGCGCCGCCGCCCGCAAAGGCGTGCTGCATGACCGTGAAGCCGATCAGCATCACGATCAGCACGAGGCCGCCGAGCAGGGCCGGGCCGACGATGTCGTTGGTGACGGAACCAGCCACCGTCATGCCGGCCGCGATCACCCAGACCACCAGCAGGAACCAGGTCGGGATCAAGAGCACGGCGCGGTCGAAGCCGTGGGTCGAGAGATAGACGATCAGCGCAAAGCCGGCGAAGGCGATCAGCACCAGCGACATGCGCGCGATGCCGGAGGCCACCGCGGGATCGAACAGCGCCAGCGCAACCAGCGAGCCGAGGAAGGTCAGCCAGCCGATGGTGATGTGCGAATAGCGCACATGCCAGCGCGACAGGTTGAGATAGGCGAACAGGAACACCAGCAGCGTCGCCGCCAGGATCGCCTCGCCCGCTGCGCGCCAGACGCGCTCGGCATTGTTCGACACGTCGAGCACCTTGGCCCAGAAGCCGAAGTCGACGCCGATGTAGACGAGCACCGCCCAGGCCAGCGCCGCGGCGGCGGGAAACATGATCGAGCCCTTGACCACGAACAGGATGGTGAGCACGAGCGCCAGCAGGCCGGAAATGCCGATCACGATGCCATGGTAGAGCGTGAAGGAATTGACCTTGTCCTTGTAGGCGTCGGGCTCCCACAGATAGAGCTGCGGCAGCCGGTCGGTGCGCAGCTCCGCGACGAAGGTGACGACGGCGCCGGGATCGAGCGTGATGCGGAAGATGTCGGCGGTGGCGCTCTCCTGCCGCTCGGGGCGGTCGCCGACCGACGGCGTGATGGTGGCGACGCGCGACAGCCCGAGGTCGGGCCACAGCAGGCCGGACGAGACGATGCGGTAATGCGGCGCCACGATCAGGCGGTCGAGCTGGTCGTCGGTGTTGTTGGCGAGCGCGAACACCACCCAGTTCTGGCCGCCTTCGCGGGCGCGGACCTCGATGCGGCGGACGATGCCGTCGGTTCCCGGTGCGGTGGAGACCTGGATGCGGTCGGTGTCGCTGCGCTGATGGTCGAGGACGGCGGTGAGGTCGATCGCGGGCGCGTCACTGCGGACGCTGACGGCGTCGATCGCCCGCGCGGGCGCCGCGGCGGCAACAATCATGAGGCCCAGCGCAACCAGCGCAAGGCACCTGATCAGACGCAATGTCAGTACTCCGCGAAAACGTTCGTCCCGGCCAAGCGACCGGCCCGGCGTCTCGCGATAGATGCCATGAAAGCGAGGGAAATCAAAGGGTTTCCGCCCGCCCATCGTTTGGGAGAGTTAAACGGCCAACACAATTTTGCCAATATGTTGGCTGGTCTCCATGCGCCTGTGCGCGTCCGCTGCCTTTTCCAGCGGGAAAGTGCTGTCCATCACGGGTTTGACCCGTCCCTCGCGCAGCAACGGCATCACCCTGGCCTCGATGGCCGCCACCATCGCCGCCTTGTCCGCATTCGTACGGGGGCGCAGCGTGGAACCGGTGTGGGTGAGGCGCTTCACCATCAGCTTGGAGAAGTTGGCGGTCGCCTTCGGCGCGTTGGACAGGAAGGCGATCTGGACGATGCGGCCGTCGACGGCGGCGGCGTCATAGTTGCGATCGATGTAGTCGCCGCCGACCATGTCGAGGATGACATTGGCGCCGGCATTGTCGGTCGCCTTCCTGGTCTCGGCGACGAAATCCTGGGTCTTGTAGTTGATCGCGACGTCGGCGCCGAGCTTGAGACAGGCATTCGCCTTGTCCTCGCCGCCGACGGTGACGATCACCCTGGAACCCAATGCCTTCGCCAGCTGGATCGCCATGGTGCCGATGCCGGAGGAGCCGCCGTGGATCAGCAGCGTCTCGCCGGGCTTCAGCGCGCCGCGCTCGAACACGTTGTGCCACACCGTCATCAGCGTTTCCGGAATGGCGCCGGCCTCGGCCATTGTGAGCGAAGGCGGCACGGTGATCGCCTGGCCGTCTTGCGCAATGCAATACTGGGCGTAGCCGCCGCCGGCCACCAGCGACATCACCTTGTCGCCGATCTTGTGCCTGACAGCGCCGCTGCCCACGGCCACCACTTCGCCCGCAATCTCGAGGCCCGGCAGGTCGCTGGCGCCGGGCGGCGGCGGATAGGCGCCGGAGCGCTGCGCGACGTCGGGCCGGTTGACGCCGGCGGCCATTACCTTGACCAGCAGCTCGCCGGGGCCGGGCACGGGGAGGTTACGCTTTTCGGGCACCAGCACCTCCGGACCGCCGGGCTTGCTGATGGCGACAACGGTCATTTGCGCAGGCAGCTTTTCCATGATTTGTCCTTGGGAAATACGGGAAATCCGGACGATTGCTTAGCCAGCCGCATGGCGGCTGGCAACCGCCCGGGGGGCGCATAGCACGGAGGAGCGCAATGCCAGCCGAAGACGACGACCGCCCGCGCAAGAAGATCAGCCACGAGATCGGCCAGGATCTGTCGCTCTTGTCCCTCGAAGAACTGACCGAACGCATCGCGCTGCTCACGGCCGAGATCGGGCGGCTGCAACAGGCGGCCACGAAGAAGCGCGCTTCAAAGGATGCTGCCAACAGCTTCTTCAAGTCCTGAGTTGTCGCCCCGGCGCAGGCCGGGGCCCATACGCCGCGGCCCTCGCAAAGGGCACGCGGGGAGACGGCTTCGTTTCGCCAACTGCCAGCGGTGGTTATGGGCCCCGGCCTGCGCCGGGGCGACCGTAGAGAACTCGGCCAATGGCCGACATGGCAAACGAAGCCTCAACAAATCCCTTCGTTTACGATCAATTAAGCTTTCCCAGATATGACTGGGATCGTCCTCGTTTGGACACCGAGTGGCTCCTGTCCACTCTGTTTGACGCCTCCCTGTTATCAACTTCAAAAGCCGCCGATTCCTTCGGCGGCTCTTTTTTTGGCCGTCTTCCTCACCGGCGCGGAAACCATAAATCGCGTTGCAGCTGGACTCCGGCCCCCCGGACGCGCAATGATTTGTTCATCATAAGCCGGCGCCTCAAGAAGCCGGCATTTCGCGTAAATCGGTGGTGTGAGGGCGTTAACCATGGCGGGTCCGCAGGGCGACGGCGCATTGGTTCAATTGAGCGAACGGCTGACCAACTCGGCGGCGTTCGGCAATCTGTTCCGGGAGGGCATGGATCTGGTCGAGGAGACCGCCGCCTATCTCGACGGCGACGGCCGCACCGAGGCCAAGGCGCTGGAGCGTTCCGTCAGCCTGACCTATGCTACCGAGAGCATGCGCCTCACGACCCGGCTGATGCAGCTTGCCTCCTGGCTGTTGCTGCACCGCGCGGTCAAGGAAGGCGAGATGACGCTGACCCAGGCCAACCGCGAAAAGACCAAGGTGAAACTGTCCGCCGCCGATCCCGGCCCCGAGGACATGATCGCAAAGCTGCCGCAGCAGCTGCAGGATCTGATCGCCCGCTCGATGAGCCTGCAATCGCGGGTACGTCGCCTCGACACCACCATTCATGCACCGCCGCCCGAGCACCCCTCGATCGGCAATCCCCTCGTGCCGCAGCTCAACCGGCTCAAGGCCGCGTTCGAGCAATAATTCTCTCCGCCGTCGCAATGACGGATGGATTGAGCGCCAAACAAAAACGCCCCTGCTCGGCAGGGGCGTTTTGCGTTTCCAACCGCGTGGCGGCGGAGTTACTTCTTGAGGAAACCCTCGAACTTCTTCTGGAAGCGCGAGACGCGGCCGCCGCGATCCATCAGCTGCTGGGTCCCGCCGGTCCAGGCCGGGTGCGATTTGGGGTCGATGTCGAGGTTCAGCTTGTCGCCGGCCTTGCCCCAGGTGGAACGGGTCTGGTACTCGGTTCCGTCGGTCATGACGACCGTAATCATATGATAATCCGGATGAATTTCGGCTTTCATGGCTTTTCCTCTGGCGCGCCGGCGCCCGTCTCAAATCTGAAGGGGATGCGGATTTGGCCGGCTCTATAACGCATGCCTCACCCCAAAACAAGCCGCGGAACGGCTCCGGGCGGGCCCGGATGAGGGCTGTCCCGGATTTGCCAGCGCCCCCGCGGAGGGCCTATCTGGAGGCCCCCAAAACGGTCGGGACCGGATGAGCGTAGCGGAACAGCTTGAAGACGGACGCGGCAAGGCGGCAGCGCCGCGCGACGCGCTGATGGAGGCGGAAGCCGTCATCGAGGCGCCGCTCGCGGAGGCGCCGGCACGCCGCGCCAAGCTGCGCCCCTTGCTGGCGCTTGCGCCCTATATGGCGCGCTATCGCGTGCGGGCCTTCCTTGCCTTCATCGCGCTGACGGTCGCGGCGGCGACCACGCTGCTGGTGCCGATCGCGGTGCGCCGCATGGTCGACTTCGGCTTCAGCCCCGAAGGCATCGCTTTGATCAACAGCTACTTCAGCGTGATGGTGGCGATGGTCGCGGTGCTCGCGGCAGCCAGTGCGGCTCGCTACTACCTCGTGATGACCATCGGCGAGCGCATCGTCGCCGATCTCAGGCGCGACGTGCTCGCGCATCTGATGTCGCTGTCGTCGGCCTTCTTCGATTCCTCGCGCAGCGGCGAACTGGTATCGCGCCTGACCGCCGATACCGGACAGATCAAGTCCGCCGTCGGCGCTTCGGCGTCGGTGGCGCTGCGCAACATCATGCTGTTTGCGGGCGCCGTCACCATGATGGTGATCACCAGCCCGAGGCTTTCCGGCTTCGTGCTGCTGGCGATCCCGGCCATCGTGCTGCCGCTGGTGGCGTTCGGGCGCTGGGTGCGGCGGCTGACGCGCCGCGCGCAGGACCGGCTCGGTTCGGCGGCGGCCTATGTCGGCGAGCTCGTTGGCGCCAGCCGCACCGTGCAGGCCTTCACCGGCGAGGGGCTGGCCAATGCGCGCTATGGCGGCGAGGTCGAGGAGGCCTATGAGGCGGCGCTCCGCTCGCATCAGGCCCGCGCGATCCTGACCGCGGTCATCATCTTCATCATCTTCACCAGCGTGGTGATCATCCTTTGGGTCGGCTCGCATGACGTGCTGGTCGGCGACATGACGCCGGGCCGGCTCGGCCAGTTCGTGCTCTATGCGGTGTTCGCCGCCGCCGGCCTCGGCCAGCTCAGCGAGGTCTGGGGCGAATTGTCCGCAGCCTCCGGTGCCGCCGAGCGGCTGTTCGAGATCCTGCAGGTGCGGCCTGAAATAGCTGCACCCGCTTCGCCGCGCCCGCTGCCGTCGCCGCCGCGCGGCGACGTATCCTTCGCGCGCGTCAGCTTCGCCTATCCGACCCGGCCGGATGCGATGGTGATCGACGGGGTGTCATTGTCGGTGAAGGCCGGCGAGAGGGTCGCGATCGTCGGCCCTTCCGGTGCCGGCAAGAGCACGCTGTTTCATCTTCTCCTGCGCTTCTACGATCCGAAGAGCGGCACTATCTCCTTCGACGGCACGGCGATCGAAACCGTCGATCCGCGCGAGTTGCGCGCGCGCATCGCGCTGGTGCCGCAGGACTCGGTGGTGTTCGCAACCAGCGCGCGGGAAAACATCCGCTTCGGCCGGCCGGATGCCAGCGACGCCGAGGTCGAGCGCGCGGCCGATCTGGCCCATGCCACCGAATTCATCCGCCGCCTGCCCGGCGGCTTCGAGTCGCAACTCGGGGAGCGCGGCGTCAAATTGTCGGGTGGCCAGCGCCAGCGCATCGCGATCGCGCGCGCGATCCTGCGCGATGCGCCGCTGTTGTTGCTTGACGAGGCGACGTCCGCGCTCGATGCCGAAAGCGAGACCCTGGTGCAGACCGCGCTGGAAGAGCTGATGCGTCACCGCACCACGCTGGTGATCGCCCATCGTCTCGCCACCGTGCTGTCCTGCGACCGCATCCTGGTGATGGAGCACGGCCGCATCGTCGAGGAGGGCACCCACGCTTCCCTGGTCGCCGACAACGGACTTTACGCAAGGCTGGCGCGGCTGCAGTTCGATGGCGGTTAGCTAGCTCAGCGTTCCGTCAGCTTGAGCTCGATGCGGCGGTTGCGCCTGTAGGCGTCTTCCGTGGCTGCGGTGTCGAGCGGCTGGAACTCGGCAAAGCCCGCGGCGACCAGCCGCTGCGCGGGCACGCCGAGCGAAACCAGATACTGCACCACCGATATCGCGCGGGCGGCGGACAGTTCCCAGTTCGACTTGAACAGCGGGCTGTTGATCGGCCGCACGTCGGTGTGGCCGTCCACCCGCAGCACCCAGGCGATCTCGGAGGGGATTTGCTTGTCGAGCTCGACCAGCGCGGCGGCAAGCTTGTCGAGCTCGGCGCGGCCCTCCGGCAGCAGCGCCGCCTGTCCGGTGTCGAAGAACACTTCGGACTGGAATACGAAGCGGTCGCCGACGATGCGGATGTCCGGGCGGTTGCCGAGGATGGCGCGCAGGCGGCCGAAGAATTCCGAGCGGTAGCGCGACAATTCCTGCACGCGCTGGGCCAGCGCCACGTTGAGCCGCTGGCCGAGATCGGCGATGCGGCCCTGCGATTCCTTGTCGCGTTTCTCGGAAGCCTCCAGCGCTTCCTCCAGCGCCGCGAGCTGGCGGCGCAGCGCGCTGATCTGCTGGTTCAGCACCTCGATCTGCGCCAGCGCCCGCGCGGTGACCTGCTTCTCCGAATCCAGCGCCTTGTTCAGCTCATTCGCGCGGCCCTGCGCATCGCCGCCGGCGCCGGCGAGGCCGTCGTAGAGGCCCTTGATGCGGTCGCGCTCGCCTTCGGCCGAGGCGAGGCCGGCGCGCAGCTGCGTCAGCTGGTCGTCGAGATTGAGCTTGGCGAGCTTCTCCAGCGACAAGAGGTCGTTGAGCTGCGCGATCTTGGCTGAGAGCTGCTCCAGCGCCTTGTCCTTGCCGGTGACCTCCTGCGACAGGAAGAACTGCACCACCAGGAACACCGTGAGCAGGAACACGATCGACAGCACCAGTGTCGACAGCGCATCGACGAATCCCGGCCAGTAATTGAGACCGGATTCACTGCGGCGGGCACGGGCGAGGGCCATCGGTGTCTCTCCTCAGGGATCAGCTTTTCTCAGGCTGGCGGGCGATGCGCTCCAGCAGGCGCTTGATCTCCTTGTTCTGCTCGCCCTGGCCGTCGGCCCATTCGCGGATCATCTGCTGCTCGGTGCGCATATGCGCCACCAGCCCCTGGATCGCCTCCGCCAGATTGGCCATCGCCGCGGTGGCGTTGCGATTGCTGCCGCCTTCCTCCACCGCATGCCGCAACCGGTCGAGCGCCTGCTGCAGGCCGGGCCCGGCACCGGTCGCATCGTCGCGGGCATATTCGCGCACGGTGGTGGCGAGCCAGTCTTCGAGGTCGGTGTAGAAGCGGTTCTGCGCCTGGCTCGATTGCAGGTCGAGGAAGCCGAGGATCAGCGAGCCTGCGAGGCCGAACAGCGAGGACGAGAAGGAGATGCCCATACCGCCGAGCGGGGCGGCAAGACCTTCCTTCAGCGCATCGAACAGCGAGCCGGCATCGCCGCCGACCTTCAGCCCCTCGATCACCTTGCCGACGGAGCCGACGGTCTCGATCAGGCCCCAGAAGGTGCCGAGCAGGCCGAGGAACACCAGCAGGCCCGTCATGTAGCGCGAGATGTCGCGGGCTTCATCGAGGCGGGTGGCGATGGAGTCGAGCAGGTGCCGCATGGTCTGCTGCGTGATGGTCATCCGCCCGGTGCGCTCGCCGCCCAGGATCGCGGCCATCGGTGCCAGCAGGGTCGGGTGCCGCTCCACCGCAAGGCCGGGATCGGCGATGCGGAAATTGTTGACCCAGGCGACCTCCGGATAGAGCCGGATCACCTGCCGGAACGACAGGATGATGCCGATCAGGAGCACCGCGCCGATCAGGGCGTTGAGCCCGGGATTGGCGAAGAAGGCGACCATGATCTGCTTGTAGAGCACGACCATCACGAGCGCGCAGAGCACCAGGAATACCAGCATCCGCACCAGGAAAATCCGGGGCGACGACAGCTTGGTCAGCTCGATTTCCATTGCGGCGCGGGGGGAGGGATTTTGGGGCATAGGCCTTCGTCATCCATGGCGAAAAAGCGCGGTCGGACCGCCAATATGGCACAGGAACGGAGGGAGAAAAGGCCGGAATGCCCGGTTTTCGATCAGACCAAAAGGGGAACCGGAAATTGAAACCGGGCATTATCTCCCCGCGTATTTTTGCAATGTTCGATGCCTGGCTGAGCCATATCGGGATTTTGCATGGCGCTGACCTACCTTGCGGCCCTCGTTCTGATTGCCGCCTCCCTTTCGATCCTGATGGCTGGCGCCTTCCTGGTGCAGCAGCGCAGCGGCAATTCCGGCTGGGTCGATACCATCTGGACCTTCTCGCTCGGCCTCGTCGGCGCCAGCAGCGCGTTGTGGCCGATCGCGGGCGCTGAACCGAACGCCCGGCAATGGCTGGTCGCGGGCCTGGTCGCGATCTGGTCGCTGCGGCTCGGCATCCACATCGCCGTCCGCACCGCCGGGATATCGGACGATCCGCGCTATGCGGCGTTTGCGAAGGAATGGGGCCCCAACGCGCCGCGGCGGATGTTCATCTTCCTGCAGAACCAGGCGCTCGGCACCATCCCGCTGGTGTTCGCGATTTTCGTGGCGGCCCGCTTTCCCTCCGGGGCGTTGCGCTGGCAGGACTATGCCGGGGCGCTGATCCTTTTCGTCGGCATTGCCGGTGAGGCGCTGGCCGATGCGCAATTGAAACGTTTCCGGGAAAATCCCGCCAACGCCGGCCGGGTCCGCGACGTCGGCCTGTGGCGCTGGTCGCGCCATCCCAATTACTTCTTCGAATGGTTCGGCTGGCTCGCCTATCCCGTGATCGGTCTCTCGATCGATTACCCCTGGGGTTGGGCGACCCTGCTCGCACCGGTCTTCATGTACTGGATCCTGGTTCATGTGACCGGCATCCCGCCGCTGGAAGAACAGATGCTGCGCTCCCGCGGCGAGCGCTATCGCGACTATCAGCTGCGGACGAGTCGGTTCTTTCCATGGCCATCAAGGGGAGCCGCGACATGAGCTTCATCTCGACCATCATCGGTACCGCCGAGCGCGTGCCGCTGCCCGACGCGATCATCCGCGCCGCGATCCATCGATTGTGCTCACGCACGGCAACGCGGCTCTCCGAATGCGATGCAAGGACCGACGCCGCTTTCGCCGACGGAATGGCCGCGCGTGCGATCGCCGAATACACCGATGAAGCAAACGCGCAGCATTACGAGGTACCGGCGGCTTTCTTCGTCAAGGTGCTGGGTCCGAACCGCAAATATTCCTCCTGCTTCTACAGGGAGCCTGCCTCCACGCTGCAGGAGGCGGAAGAGGAGGCGCTGCGCCAGACCGCGGAGCATGCGGAGCTTGCCGACGGCCAGTCGATCCTGGAACTCGGCTGCGGCTGGGGCTCGCTGTCGCTGTGGATGGCGCGGCAGTTTCCCAACGCGCAGATCACGGCGGTGTCGAACTCGATTTCGCAGCGCGACCATATCGAGGCCGAGGCGGCGAGGCGCGGCCTCAACAATCTGCGCGTGATCACCTGCGACATGAACCGGCTCGATCTCGATGAACGCTTCGACCGCATCGTCTCGGTCGAGATGTTCGAGCACATGATGAACTGGCGCGAGCTGATGATCCGCGTGCGGTCATGGCTGAAGCCCGCAGGCGGGCGCTTCTTCATGCACATCTTCACGCACCGATCGGGCTCCTATCTGTTCGATCGTACCGTCCGCGAGGACTGGATCGCGCAGCACTTCTTTACCGGCGGCGTGATGCCGAGCCATCACCTGGTCCGGCAATATGCCGACATCCTCGAGGTAGAGAAGGAATGGCGCTGGAGCGGTACGCATTACCGGCGCACTGCGCTCGACTGGCTGCAGAATTTCGATGCGCATCGCGATGAGATCGAACGGGTGCTGCACGGCGTCTATGGTGAGGACACGGCCTTGTGGATGCGGCGCTGGCGCTGGTTCTTCCTCGCCACGGCCGGCTTGTTCGGCTACGCCGACGGCAGCGAATGGGGCGTCAGCCACTACCGCATGAAGGCTGCATAGATTCGTTTCGTTCAAACTGCGCCTAACATTCTTCCCGCTTGCTGCCTCGCTGAGCAATCAAATGACGGCGCATTAATCATTTGATCTGAATGGAACCGGAATCGCGCGGAGTCACAATCCGGTGAATCCGAAAAAGGTCTGCGGTTTCAGTCCCCTAGCGTTGTGTGACATTGAGCCGCCGCGAAAGATGTTGCATCGCGGTAGGTACGCCGTATGTTTCCTGCATAAACACGCGGAAACATCGCGTGGCGCGGCTCACCATTCGCGCTTTTGAAGTTCAACTAGGGGCGACTGTTTCGATGTCCGGCTTACGTGCGCAATCGGCCTGCATTGCATTGATGCTCGCTGTGCTGGCGCCGATGCTTGCCGGATGCAAGGAACCGACGGCGACCGCCGCTCCCGCAATCCCCGAAGTAGATGTCAGCATCGTCGTCGTGCAGCCGCGCGCGCGCGCCGTGGTGCGCGAATTGCCGGGCCGGATAGCACCGACGCGTGTCGCAGAAGTTCGCCCGCGCGTTTCCGGGATCATTGTCGAGCGGCTGTTCCATCAGGGCAGCGAGGTCAAGGCTGGCGACCCCCTCTATCGCATCGATCCGCGTCCGTTCGAGGTCGAGGTGCAATCGACCGAAGCCGCGCTGTCGCGTGCCAGGGCGGTGTTCGATCAAGCGACGTCGCATGCCAACCGCATCGGCACGCTGTACAAGGAGAAGGCGGCGCCGGAAGCGAAGAACGAAGAGGCAATCGCCACCCTGCGCCAGGCGGAAGCCGATGTCGCCGCCCGCAAGGCCGACGTGGCGCGCGCGAAGCTCAATCTCGATTACGCCACGATCCGCGCGCCGATCGACGGCATCGTCGGCGCGGCTCATGTCAGCGAAGGCGCGCTGGTGGTGCAGAACGAATCGACAAGTCTTGCAACGATCCAGCAACTCGATCCGATCTACGCCGACTTCACCCAATCGATCACCGAGATGCAACAGCTGCGCCGCGCCTTCGACACCGGTGAGCTTGTCGCACCCGATGCAGTGAAGGTGCGACTCGAGCTTGGCGCGGGCGAGCCCTATCCCATGCCGGGCAAGCTGCTGTTCTCCGAGGCCAAGGTCGACGCGCATACCGGAAAGGTGACGATGCGCGCCGAGTTCCCCAATCCGAAGCGCGAACTGCTTCCGGGCATGTATGTGCGCGTCCAGATCGAGCAGGGCATCGACAGCGACGCGATTGCGGTTCCGGAGCAGGCCATTCAGCGCAACAGCGGCGGCGGTAGCGAAGTCTTCGTGGTCAGGGACGACGGCAAGGTCACCGTCCAGCCGGTGAAGACCGGGTCGCTGCAGGACGGCATGTGGTTCGTCACCGACGGCCTGAAGTCCGGCGACAAGGTCGTGGTCGAAGGCTTCCAGAAATTCACGCCCGGCGACAGGGTCAGGACGCAGTCCTGGACCGAGGCGGACGCATCTGCGGACCTGATTCAGCAACCGCTCCGGCGATAAGACGATGCCGAGCTTCTTCATCGACAGGCCGATCTTCGCCTGGGTCGTCGCGCTTTTCATCTGCCTGATCGGCGCGATCTCGATTCCGCTGCTGGCGGTCGCGCAATATCCGATCATCGCGCCGCCGTCGATCTCGATCAGCACGAGCTATCCCGGCGCCTCGCCGGAAAACCTCTACAACAGCGTGACGAGGCTGATCGAGGAGGAACTCAACGGCGCCAGCGGCATTCTCAATTTCGAATCCACCAGCGACTCGCTGGGCCAGGTCGAGATCATCGCCAACTTCGTGCCGGGCACGGAGACCAGCGCGGCCTCGGTCGAGGTGCAGAACCGCCTGAAGCGCGTCGAGGCGCGCCTGCCGCGGGCGGTGATCCAGCAGGGCATCCTGGTCGAGGAAGCTTCCAGCGCCGTGCTGCAGATCATCACGTTGCGCTCGACCGACGACAGCCTCGACGAGGTCGGCCTCGGCGACTTCATGATCCGCAACATCCTCGGCGAAGTGCGGCGCATTCCCGGCGTCGGCCGCGCCACGCTCTATTCCACCGAACGTTCGCTTCGCATCTGGATCGACCCGGGAAAGCTGGTCGGCTACGGGCTCACCTCCGACGACGTCAACAAGGCCATTGCGGCCCAGAACGCGCAAGTGGCCTCCGGCAGCGTCGGCGCCGAGCCGAGCACGCCCGGCACCAAGATTGCCGCCCAGGTGCTGGTCAAGGGCCAGCTCTCCTCGCCGGATGAATTCGGCGCCATCATCCTGCGCGCCAGCGCCGACGGCTCGACGGTGCGGCTGCGCGACGTCGCGCGCATCGAGATCGGCGGCCTCAGTTACCAGTTCCAGACCCGCCTCAACGGCAAGCCGACCGCGGGCCTCTCCGTGCTTCTGGCGCCGACCGGCAACGCGCTTGCGACGGCCAGCGCGGTCGAGAAGAAGATGAAGGAGCTGTCGAAGTTCTTCCCCGCCAACATCGCCTACGACATTCCCTACAACATCACACCCGTGGTGAAGGCCTCGATCAACAAGGTACTGATGACGCTGGTCGAAGCGGTGGCGCTGGTGTTCATCGTGATGTTCCTGTTCCTGCAGAATATCCGCTACACCATGATCCCGACCATCGTGGTGCCGGTGGCCCTGCTGGGCGCCTGCGCCACGCTGATGCTGATGGGCTATTCCATCAACATGCTCACCATGTTCGGCATGGTGCTGGCGGTCGGCATTCTCGTCGACGACGCCATCGTCGTGGTGGAGAACGTCGAGCGCATCATGGCGGAGGAAGGCCTGCCGCCGAAGGAGGCGACGCGCAAGGCGATGTCGCAGATCACGAGCGCCATCGTCGGCATCACGCTGGTGCTGGTTGCGGTGTTCCTGCCAATGGCGTTCTTTCCGGGATCGGTCGGCATCATCTACCGCCAGTTCTCGGTCACCATGGTGGCCGCGATCTCGTTCTCGGCGTTGATGGCGCTGTCGCTGACCCCTGCGCTGTGCGCAACCCTGCTGAAGCCCGTCCAAGCCGGCCATGCGCACGCGGAGAAGGGCGTGTTCGGCTGGTTCAACCGGATGCTCGATTCCAGCCGGCATCACTATTCACGCACCGTGCAGGGCTCGCTGAAGCGCACCGGCCGCCTGATGCTGATCTATGCCGCGCTGCTGGTCGGCCTGTCCTGGGCCTTCGTGCGCCTGCCCGGCGGCTTCCTGCCGGTCGACGACCAGGGCTTCATCACCACCGACGTGCAGACCCCGCCGGAGTCCTCCTACGCCCGCACCGAGGAGGCGATCGAGAAGGTGGAGAAATACCTGCTGGAGCGTTCCGGCATCGACGACGTCACCTTTCTCACCGGCTTCAGCTTCCTCGGCCAGGGCATGAACACTGCGCAGGCGTTCATCTCGCTGAAAGACTGGTCGGAACGTCCTCCGAAGGATTCCGCGGCCAACATCGTCGCCGACATCAACAAGCACCTTGCCTCGATCCGCGACGCCAGGATCACCGCGCTGCAGCCGCCGCCGATCGACAATCTCGGCAATTCCTCCGGCTTCTCGTTCCGCCTGCAGGACCGCGGCCAGAAGGGATTTGCCGCGCTGACGGCCGCGGCCGACCGGCTTGTGTCGGAGGCGAATGCGAGCCCGATCCTGCAGAAGGTCTTCATCGAGGGCCTGCCGCCGGCGCCGCAGGTCAATTTGATGATCGACCGCGAGAAGGCCGGCGCCTTCGGCATCACCTTCGAGGACATCAACAACACGATTTCGACCAATCTCGGCTCGAACTACATCAACGACTTCCCGAACCGCGGCCGGATGCAGCGGGTGATCGTGCAGGCAGATGCCGGTAGCCGCATGAAGGCCGAGGATCTCCTGAACTACAACGTCAAGAACAGCCGCGGCCAGCTCGTGCCGTTCTCGGCCTTCGCGTCGATCGACTGGTCGAAGGGCCCGTCGCAGATCACCGGCTTCAACTACTATCCCGCCGTGCGCATCACCGGCGAGGCGAAGCCCGGCTACACGTCCGGCGACGCCATCAAGGAGATGGAGCGGCTGGCGGGTCGCCTGCCGCGCGGCTTCGGCTATGACTGGACCGGGCAATCGCTGCAGGAAAAGCTCTCCGGCTCGCAGGCGCCGCTGCTGCTGGGACTGTCCGTATTCGTCGTGTTCCTCCTGCTTGCCGCGCTCTACGAAAGCTGGACCATTCCGCTCGCGGTGCTGCTCACCGTGCCGCTCGGCGTGGCCGGCGCCGTGGTGGCGGCGACGATGCGGGGGCTCCCCAACGACGTCTATTTCACCGTCGGCCTCATCACCATCATCGGCCTTGCCGCCAAGGACGCCATCCTCATCATCGAATTCGCGAAAGACCTGCGTGCCGAGGGCAAGCCGCTGGTCGAGGCGACGATCGAGGCCTGCACGCTGCGTTTCCGCCCGATCCTGATGACCGGCCTTGCCTTCGTCTGCGGCGTGTTGCCGATGGTGGTCGCCCACGGCGCCGGCGGCGCCAGCCAGCAGGCGCTCGGCACCAGCGTGATGGGCGGCATGATCGCGGTCGTCATCCTCGCGCTGCTGATGGTGCCCGTGTTCTTCGTGTCCGTGCAGCGCGTGCTGGCGGGGGATCGGGAGAAGGCGGAGAAGAAAGCCGAGGCTGAGAGCCGCGCACACGCACCGGCGGAATAGCAATCACTCCGTGCATTTCTGCCGAGACAGTTGCTCCACCGGCAAGCTCCGCGCCTCCCGCTCCGCCCCGATGAACACCGAGCCGCCGCCGTCGCAGCTTTGGCCGGTTCGCAGCCGTTCGCCGGCCTCGAACCGCACCGAGAGCGCGTTCTGACCGATGTTGCGGAACACGGAGACGCTGCCGCCGTCGCAGTCGATGTAGCAGGACAGGACCGGCATCAGGCGGTCCACGAAGGTGTCGCTCCATTCGCAGATGGCGCCGGTCGAAAGCAGGCTCGCGTCGGTCAAACGGGCCTGAAGCCGCAAGCTGTAGCGCCAGTCGTAGCTGCGGCCGGCGCGCTCGCCGCGGAAGGGGCGTTCATCCGGCGATAGCCAGATCTCCACCCGCATCGATTTCACATCTCCGACGCTCTTCTGGTCGCGCCTCGGCGAGGACAGGTCGATCGGGCGGGGAGGGCTGTACTCGGCGGCAAAGCAGGTCGTGCCGCCGCGTTCGGGCAGCAGCGGTTCGATGCGCCAGAGCATGATCGCCAGCGCCAGAGCGGAGAGGACCGCCGCGGCCGATATGGCGAGCTTGCGCATCGCGATCCGCTACAACGGCTTCAATATCTTCACCAGCTCGGCGTGCACGAACTCGTTGCCGCAGACGACGTGGCCGGTGGTGAGCGCGTTGTCGTGGCCTTCGATGCCGGAGACGATGCCGCCGGCTTCGCGCACCATGATCTGTCCGGCCGCGATGTCCCAGGGGCTCAAATTACGCTCCCAGTAGCCGTCGAGGCGGCCGGCGGCGACGAAGGCCAGATCGAGCGAGGCGGCGCCGAAACGGCGCAGCCCTGCGACCTCGTCCTGCAGCGCTGCCAGTTCGCGGCGCGACAGCTCATGGTCGCCGCGGCCGATATGCGGCAGGCCGCAGGCGATCACGCATTCGTTGAGCTTGCGCCGGCCGGCGACGCGCAGCCGCTGGTCGTTGAGGAACGCGCCCTTGCCGCGCTCGGCGATATAGAGTTCCTCATTGGCGGGATTGTAGATCACGCCGGCGATGATCGTGCCCTCGCGCGCGAGGCCAATCGAGATCGCGAACTGCGGAATGCCGTGCAGGAAGTTGGTGGTGCCGTCGAGGGGATCGACGATCCAGGTGTGGCTCTTGTCGTTGCCCTCGCGCGTGCCGCCTTCCTCGCCGAGGAAGCCGTAGCCGGGCCGCGCCTTTGCCAGATCCGTATAGAGCATCTCCTCCGCGCGCTTGTCGGCGAGTGAGACGAAATTGGCCGGCCCCTTCAGCGACACCTGCAGATGCTCGATCTCGCCGAGGTCGCGCTTCAGGCTGCGGCCGGCGCGGCGCGCAGCCTTGACCATGACGTTGATGAGGGCGGAATAGAGCATGCAATCACGCGGCAGGAATGAGGGGAAAGGGCGATCCGTGCGGCCTTGGGTGCCCTGCCGGGCCAGCGCCGTCAAGGCGGATCATTTGTTGCCGAGCCATTTGCGCCCGGCTTCCTCGGCCTTGGCGCGGTCGGCGGCAGGGACGCTGGCCAGGATCTCGTCGAGCTCGGGGTCGCCCTTGCCGGCGCTCTTGGCAATCCAGTGCCATTTCAGTGCCTCGACCTTGTCCTGCTGCACGCCGGTTCCGAACGCGAGCACGCGCGCCAGTCGGTTCTGCGCAATCGGACTGTTCTGCCTGGCGGCCTTGCGCAGCAGCGCCACGGCGGCGGGCTGGTTCTTCGGCGTGCCCGACCCGTTGAACATCGCGATGGCATATTCGACTTCGGCATCGACATTGCCGGCGAGCGAGGCCGCCTGCAGCAGGCGCACCGCCTTCTCCGCGTCCTTCTCGACGCCGGTGCCTTCCTTGTAGAAGGTCGCCAGCGCGTATTGCGCCTCGGGATTGCCGGCGTCGGCCGCGACGCGCAACAGCTCGGCGGCGCGCCGCACGTCCTGCGGCAGCGTCTGGCCGTCGAGATAGAGCAGGGCGAGATTGTAGGCCGCCTTGGGATTGCCGAGTTTTGCGGAGGAAGCGAGCAGCTTCACGGCCTCCTCGCGGTTGGTGCTGCCGCCGCGGCCCGAAAGCCGCATCATGGCGAGCGCAAACATCGCCTCGCGGTCGCCGGCATCGGCGGCGCGCTTGTACCATTCGGCCGCCCTTGCATAGTCGCGCTTGACGCCCATCGCGTTGGCGTAGAGTTCGCCCAGCATGGTCATCGCCTTGGGATCGCCGTTGTACTGCGCACGGGTCATCGCGAGGTCGAACGCGGTCTTGTACATGCCGCGCTGATAGGCGCCGTAGACGAGATCGACATTGGGATCATCGAAGACGGAAGGCGCGGCCTGCGTGGCGGTCGGCGCCGGAGTTGGCGTTGCCGCAGGCGCAGCCTTGGGTGTTGCGGCGGGAGCCGGCTTCTTGGCCGCCGCCGGCGCCTTCTTCTCCTTCGGCCCCTCCTTCTTCGGGGCACCCTTGCTGTCGGCGGCAGGCGGCGTGAGCTGCACCTGCGCGAATGCGCCCGGCGTGAGCATTAGGCTCGCTGCAACAAGCATTATTGGCCGCAAGATTCTCATCCGGCCTGGACTCGTCCGTGAGCGGAGCGATGCGCCTGCCGTATCGCCTGGGCGGCCTCGACCAGCGCCGCTTTGGCACCGCGCGGATCGGCCCAGATGAAATCGCCGACCAGCACGAAATCGGCGCCGGCGGCGGCGAACTCCGAAACCTCTTCGAGCGAAGCGGCAAAGCCGACGCTGGGAGGCTCGAACAGCTCGTCCCACCATTGCAGGCGCTCGGCGATCGCCTCCGCCGAGGGCCGCTCGCCTTTCGCATCGGGCTCGCCGAACAGCACGTAGTCCGCACCCAGCTCGCCCGCGGCCATGGAATCATGGCGCGTCGCCAGTCCGCCGACGCCCGCAATGCGGTCCGGCTTCAGCGACGGAAGCGCTTCTTCCAGCGCCGCGATGCCGGTCAGATGCGCGCCATCGGCGCCGCCGCGCGCGACCAGCTCGAAATGACCGTCCACCAGGAGCGCCGCGCCGGCGTTCTGGATCGCGGGCGCCAGCGCCTTGATGCGCGAGATCATGCTGCGCTGGTCGGCCTCTTTCAGCCGCACCAGCACGGCCGCGACATCGGCGGCCGCGAGCAAGTCCGGCAGGACGCTGACGAGATGCGACGGATCGTCCACCTCCGGCGTCGCCAGATAAAGGCGCGGCGTCGGACGCGGCGGAGGGGGTTTGGCGGCCAAGCTCAAGCCACCTTCTTTTCCAGGCCGGATTCCCAGTTGCCCCTGCTGGCGAGCCCGTTCATGTGCGCGCGGTGCGCAAAGGCGCGCTGGCCGGCGGCGACATTCTCCGATTTGCCCGACCATGCCTTCTGCGGCGCGGCCTGCAGCGCGCGGCCGTAGGAGAAGGTCAGCTTCCACGGCAGATTGCCGATTTTGTTCATGGCATCGAGATGGGCGGTAGCCTCCTCGTCGCTCTGGCCGCCGGAGAGGAAGGCGATGCCGGGCACGGCTGCCGGCACGCATGCCTTCAGCATCCGCACGGTCTTCTCCGCGACCTCGGCGACGGAAGCCTGCTTCGGGCACTTCTTGCCCGAGATCGCCATGTTCGGCTTCAGCACCATGCCTTCCAGCTCGACGCGCTGCACGCGCAGTTCCTGGAAGGTCTTGTTGAGCACGCGCTGCGTCACCTCGTAGCAGCGGTCGATGACGTGGTCGCCGTCCATCAGCACTTCCGGCTCGACGATCGGCACGATCTGCGCCGCCTGGCACAGCGCGGCGTAGCGGGCCAGCGCATGCGCGTTGACACTGATCGCGGTCATGGTGGGGATACCGCTGCCGATATCGATCACCGCGCGCCATTTCGCAAAGCGCGCGCCGCGCTCGTAATACTTCTTCAGGCGTTCTGCGAGCTTGTCGAGCCCGACGGTGACGAGTTCGCCCGGACATTGCGGCAGGGCCTGCGTGCCCTCGTCGACCTTGATGCCGGGGATGGAGCCCGCCTGCTCGATCAGCTTGACCAGCGGCGTGCCGTCCTTGGCGTTCTGCCAGATGGTTTCGTCGTAGAGGATGACGCCGGAGATATATTTGCTCATCGCTTCCGTCGAGCGGAACAGCATCTCGCGGTAGTCGCGCCGGTTGTCCTCGGTCGATTCGACCTTGATGGCGTCAAATCGCTTCTTGATGGTGCCCGACGATTCGTCGGCAGCCAGAATGCCCTTGCCCGGCGTGACCATGGCAACGGCGATTTTGTTGAGTTCGGCAAGATTCATCGGATCGTTCTCCCGGCGTAAGGTGCTTTGACCGCTGAAAATAGACGGTTCTCGGGCAAATGAGGAGATTTACGTTCGTCGCAGGAGGGGAGAGAACTGTGGGGAACACAATGGGGTGAGCTTGGCTCGGTCCACCTCGCCCCGCCTGCGGGGAGAGGTCGCGCCGGAGGCGCGGGTGAGGGGGACTCTCCGCGATTCCGATTGTTTCCGTTGTCGTGGATGCAGCCCCTCACCCCAACCCTCTCCCCGCGAAGAGCGGGGCGAGGGGGAGGCACTAGGCCACCCGCGGGTCGAGTTCGCCCTTGGCGTAGCGCTTGGCCATTTCCGCAGGGGTCAGCACCTTCTTGATCTTGCTGGCCTGGCCTGCGGTATTGAACTCCTGCAGGCGCTGCTTGCACAGTTTCGTCATCGCCTCCATCGCGGGCTTCAGGTACTTGCGCGGATCGAACTCTTCCGGATGGTCCTTGAGCACCTTGCGGATCTGGCCGGTCATCGCCATGCGGTTGTCGGTGTCGATGTTGATCTTGCGCACACCGTTCTTGATGCCGCGCTGGATTTCCGACACCGGCACGCCCCAGGTCGGCTTCATCTTGCCGCCGTTGGCATTGATGATGTCCTGCAGATCCTGCGGCACCGACGAGGAGCCGTGCATGACCAGATGCGTGTTCGGCAGCTTGCGGTGGATTTCCTCGATCACGTTCATGGCGAGGATGTCGCCGTCCGGCTTGCGGGTGAACTTGTAGGCGCCGTGCGAGGTGCCCATCGCGATCGCCAGCGCGTCGACCCTGGTCTCCCTGACGAACTTCACGGCTTCGTCGGGATTGGTCAGCAGCTGGTCGTGCGACAGCTTGCCTTCGGCGCCGTGGCCGTCCTCCTTGTCTCCCATGCCGGTCTCGAGCGAACCGAGCACGCCGAGTTCGCCTTCCACGGAGATGCCGCCGAGATGGGCCATGTCGGTCACGGTCTTGGTGACGCCGACATTGTAGTCCCAGTCGCCGGGGGTCTTGCCGTCGGCCTTCAGCGAACCGTCCATCATGACTGAGGTGAAGCCGGCCTGGATCGCCGTCATGCAGGTGGCGGGTTCGTTGCCGTGGTCGAGATGCACGCAGACCGGAATCTGCGGGTAGATTTCGGTGACGGCGTCCATCATGTGGCGGAGCATCACGTCGTTGGCGTAGGAGCGCGCGCCGCGCGATGCCTGGATGATGACGGGAGCATCGAGCGAGGACGTGGCCTCCATGATCGCCAGCGCCTGCTCCATGTTGTTGATGTTGAACGCGGGCACGCCGTAATCGTGTTCCGCCGCGTGATCGAGCAATTGACGCAACGTGATACGGGCCATGTGTCCTGTTCTCCGGGTTGTCGCGCGCGGTGTGCAGCGCTGATTTGCTTGGACTATCTTGCTCTTAGAACCTCGACGCCGGGCAATGGTTTCCCTTCCATCCATTCAAGAAACGCGCCACCTGCCGTCGAGACATAGGAAAAATCACCGCCGACCCCGGCCTGGTTGAGGGCCGCGACGGTGTCGCCGCCGCCGGCGACCGAGATCAGTTTCTTCGCCCTGGTGCGTTCCGCGGCGTGCTTGGCCGCGACCACCGTGCCGCGGTCGAACGGCGTCATCTCGAAGGCGCCGAGCGGACCGTTCCAGACCAGCGTTGCGGCATCGTCGATCGCCGAATGAATCCGCGAGATCGATTGCGGGCCGACGTCGAGGATCATGCCGTCGGCGGGTATCGCATCCAGCCCGTAGGCATGCGAGGGCGCATTGGCGGCAAAATGATAGGCGACCACGGCGTCGACCGGCAGGATGATGGCGCAGTTGGCGGCCTTCGCCTTCTCGATAATGCGCAGCGCAGTCGGCGCAAGGTCCTTCTCGCACAGCGACTTGCCGACGGCGACGCCCTGCGCGTGCAGGAAAGTGTTGGCCATGCCGCCGCCGATCACGAGCGCGTCGACCTTGGTGACGAGGTTTTCCAGCAGATCGATCTTGGTCGACACCTTGGCGCCGCCGATGATGGCGATGACGGGCTTGGTCGGCGCTTCCAGCGCCTTGCCGAGCGCGTCGAGTTCGGCCTGCATGGTACGCCCGGCATAGGCCGGCAACTTGTGGCCGAGGCCTTCGGTCGAGGCATGCGCGCGGTGCGCGGCGGAAAAGGCGTCGTTGACCCAGATGTCGCCGAGCTTTGCCAACTCGGCGACGAAGGCGGGATCGTTCTTCTCTTCTTCCTTGTGGAAACGGGTGTTTTCCAGACAAAGGATGTCGCCATCCTTCATCGCGGCGATGGCCTTCGCGGCCGGCTCGCCGACGCAATCCTCGGCGAACGCGACCGGCTTCTTGACGACCTTGGAGAGCGCTTCCGCCACCGGTTTCAGCGAGTCCTTGGCGTCGCGGCCCTTGGGCCGGCCGAAATGCGCGAGCAGGATGACCTTGCCGCCCTTGGTCGCGATCTCCGTGATCGTCGGCGCAACGCGCTCGAGCCGGGTGGCATCGGTGACGCGGCCGTTCTCCATGGGCACGTTGAGGTCCACGCGCAGCAGCACGCGCTTGCCCTTTACATCGACGTCATCGAGGGTGCGGAAGGATTTTGTCATTGGCGCTCGCTTGCCCTGGGCGTTTTGACGGTGTCATTCCGGGGCGATGCGAAGCATCGAACCCGGAATCTCGTGATTCCGGGTCTGGTCCTTCGGACCATCCCGGAATGAGGATGCCCGCGACGAAATCAGTTACAGCAGCTTGCCCATCGCGACAGCCGTGTCGGCCATGCGGTTGGAGAAGCCCCACTCGTTGTCGTACCAGGACATCACGCGCACGAGGTTGCCGTTCATGACCTTGGTCTGGTCCTCGTGGAAGGTCGAGGAGTGCGGATCGTGGTTGAAGTCGATCGAGACGTTCGGCGCCGACGTGTAGCCCAGGATGCCCTTGAGCTGCTGCTCGCTGGCGCGCTTCATCGCCGCGTTGATTTCCTTGACGTCGGTGGCGCGCTTGGCGACGATCTTCAGGTCGACGACCGAGACGTTCGGCGTCGGCACGCGGATCGCGACGCCGTCGAGCTTGCCTTTCAACTCCGGCAGCACGAGGCCGATCGCCTTGGCGGCGCCGGTCGAGGTCGGGATCATCGACATCGCCGCCGCGCGGCCGCGATAGAGATCCTTGTGCATGGTGTCGAGCGTCGGCTGGTCGCCGGTATAGGCGTGGATGGTGGTCATGAAGCCGGTCTCGATGCCGACGGTGTCGTTCAAGACCTTCGCCACCGGCGCGAGGCAGTTGGTGGTGCAGGAACCGTTGGAGACGACGAGATGCGCTTTCGTCAGCGTGTCGTGGTTGACGCCGTAGACGATGGTGGCGTCCGCGTTGTCGGCGGGCGCGGAGACCAGCACGCGCTTGGCGCCGGCGGTCAGGTGCGCGGAAGCCTTGTCCTTGGCGGTGAAGATGCCGGTGCATTCCAGCGCGATGTCGACGCCGAGGTCCTTCCACGGCAGCTTCGACGGGTCGCGCTCGGCGCACACCTTGATCTTGCCATTGCCGAGGCTGATGGAGTCGCCATCGACGGTGACGGTGCCGGGGAAGCGGCCATGCACGGAGTCGAAGCGGAGCAGGTGCGCGTTGGTCTCGACCGGGCCGAGATCGTTGATCCCGACGACTTCGATGTCCTTGCGGCCGGACTCGGCGATGGCGCGCAATACGTTGCGGCCGATGCGGCCAAATCCGTTGATCGCGACCCGGAGTGCCATGCTCGTTTCTCCTTCTAAAAGCTGATGCCGCTCCGCAGGGATACCCTCGCGGAGTTGTTGCGGCGGAACGCCCGGTTCGGCCGGGCGGGAACGGTCAAGATGGGGGAGTTCCTATTCCTTTTTCCCGCCGATCTCAACCGAATCAGCCCTTCACCCCAAGCGTTTCAGGGCAGCGTTAACCGCAGCCTCGGCGGTAATGCCAAAGTGCCTGAAAAGGTCCTTTGCAGGGGCGCTGGCGCCGAAGCCGGTCATGCCAACAAACTCACCATCCGGGCCGATCACGGCATCCCAGCCCCAGCGCACGGCGGCTTCGATGGCGATCTTGACCGGGGCGTTGCCGATGATGGCCTTTTTCCGCTCGGCTGGCTGCGCCAGCAGCAATTCCAGCGAGGGCACCGAGACCACCCGCGCTGGGATGCCACGCTCGGCAAGTTGCTTCTGAGCCGCAACTGCAATTTCCACCTCGGAGCCGGAGGCGAACAGCGACACCTTGGCGTCACCCTGGGCAGCGACCAATTCGTAGGCGCCGTGGGCGCAGGGGTTGTCGTTCGGCGCCGTGGTCCGCAGCTGCGGCAAGTTCTGGCGGGTCAGCGCCAGCACGGTCGGGCCATCGGTGCGGTTCAGCGCCAGCTCCCAGCACTCCGCCACCTCGATGGCGTCGCAGGGCCGCAACACCCGCATGTTCGGCATGGCGCGCAGCGCGGCGAGATGCTCGACCGGCTGGTGGGTCGGGCCGTCCTCGCCCAGGCCAATGGAATCGTGGGTCATCACATAGACCACGCCGGCGCCCATCAGCGCCGAAAGCCGCATGGCGCCGCGGGCATAGTCGGTGAACACCAGGAAGGTCGCGCCGTTCGGCGCGAAGCCGCCGTGCAGATGGATGCCGTTCATGGCCGCCGCCATGCCGTGCTCGCGGATGCCGTAATGGATGAAGCGGCCCTTCGGCGTCTTGTGCGAGAAGGCGACCGCCGACTTGGCCTTGTTGTTGTTGGAGCCGGTGAGGTCGGCGGAGCCGGCGACGAATTCCGGCATGGCCTGCACGATCGCCTCGATGGCGGCTTCCGAGGATTTGCGGGTGGCCGCGACCAGCGGCTTTTCCAGCAGCGCCTTCTTGTGCGCGCGCATCGCCCTGGCGAGCGCCACCGGCCGCTCGTGGCGCATGCGGCGCTGGAATTCGTTCTGCTTGCGGTTCGACAGCGTGGCGAACGCTTCCTGCCATTCCTTGCGCGCCGCCGCGCCGCGGGCACCCGCCGCCCGCCAGGCCTTCAGCACGTCGGCCGGTACCGAGAAGGCGTCCTGCGAAATGCCGAGCTTGTCCTTGGCGCCCTTCAGCTCGTCGGCGCCGAGCGCCTCGCCGTGCACCTTGGCGGTGCCCGCCTTGTTCGGCGCGCCATAGCCGATGGTGGTCTTGCAGGCGATCAGCGACGGCTTGCCGGATCTTTGCGCGCGCGCGATGGCGGCAGCGATGGCCTTGGGATCATGGCCGTCGATGCGCTCGGCGGCCCAGCCGGCCGACTTGAAGCGCTTCACCTGGTCGACGGAGTCGGCGATCGAGAGCGGTCCGTCGATGGAAATGCCGTTGTCGTCGAACAGCACGATCAGCCGGTTGAGCCGCCAGTGCCCGGCCATCGCGATCGCTTCCTGCGAGACGCCCTCCATCAGGTCGCCGTCGGAGGCCAGCACATAGGTGTAGTGGCTCACCACCTTCTTGGAAAACTCCGCCGCCAGCATCTTCTCCGCCAGCGCCATGCCGACCGCGGTCGCGATGCCCTGGCCGAGCGGGCCGGTGGTGGTTTCCACGCCCGGGGTGTGGAAGTTCTCCGGGTGCCCCGGCGTCTTCGAATCGAGCTGGCGGAAATTCCTGATCTGGTCGAGCGTCATCTCCGCATTGCCGGTCAGATACAGCAGCGCGTAGATCAGCATCGAGCCGTGGCCGGCAGACAGCACGAAGCGGTCGCGGTCCGGCCATTTCGGATCGGCCGCGTCGTATTTCAGGAACTGCGTGAACAGCACGGTGGCGATATCGGCGGCGCCCATCGGCAGGCCGGGATGTCCCGATTTCGCCTTCTCCACGGCGTCCATTGCGAGCCCGCGGATCGCATTGGCCATACGGGTGTGGTCGACCTGCGTCATGATGAAAATCCGCCTGAAATGAGATGCTTGTGGGTGATACGCAACGCTCGCGAACGCGCTGGTTGGGGGCCGGAAGGCCGGGGAGATCGGCCGCTGGATAGCACCTCGGTTCCCCGAGTCCAAGGCGAGGAAACGCGCTATTCGCCGGAAAAGTTGCTTACGGCATGATCCGGAAAAAGTGGGGACCGGTTTTCCGACCAGATCATGCCCCAGATCAATCGGTGCATAGCTTGGAAGTCTCGTTGCGCGGGCCGATTCGGCCACGTAAAGTTCTTCGTCTAAGCGCTTGCCCAACCGTAGTTTTACCGGAGTGGCGGGCCGATCAAAATGTGCGTGTAGTCTTGGGATGAACGAGCGCCCCGCCAACGGTTCCGGCATGGCCGACACCTCTGCCTTCGATCTGGAGGCCGCCACACGGCGGCTGATGGCGGCGCTCGAAGCGCTGGAGAGCGCAGTCGAGCGTCGCCGCGATTCCGACCGCGACGAGAACGAGCTGGCCAGCCGCATCCAGGCGCTCGGCGTCGACCGCTCGCGGCTGGCGCAGGAGCTCGACAATTCGCTGGTGAAAACGCGCAAGCTCGAGCGCACCAACCGTGAAATCGCCGAACGGCTGGACGCGGCGATCGGTACCATCCGCACCGTGCTCGAAGGCGGAGACGAGGCATGAGCCACATCAACGTCACCATCAATGGCCGGCAATACCGCATGGCCTGCGAGGAGGGGCAGGAGGTGCGCCTGCTCAAGCTCGCCGAGAGCCTGGAAACGCGGGTCACCGAGCTGCGCGGCAAATTCGGCGAGATCGGCGATGCGCGCCTCACCGTGATGGCCGCGCTCACCGTCTGCGACGAGCTGCTCGACGTCACCGCGCGCCTGCACGCGATGGAGCAGGAGCTCGAAAGCGCCCGCAGCCTGCGCGCCGCCGCCGTCGACCGCGCGCGGACGACGCAGACGGCGGTGGCCAATGCGCTCAATGCCGCAGCCGACCGCATCGAGAAGACCACGCAGGTGCTCAACCGCACCATCGGCGGCGGGATCGCGATCGGGTGAGGCTTTATCTCAACCGCTAGCCAACATCATTCGCTGGGACCGTTCGCGAAAGCCGATCGGATCGCGCTCATAATCTCCAGACCGAAACGTCACATGGCACTGTCTGACCAAGTCTACCAGGCGGGACCAAGCACCTTGCTTGGGCGAAGGGCGATCTGCTGCGGACGATCCCTGAATTGATGTTGCATTGGCACTTTGAGTGTGTATAAAATGGTTAATCCATACACACTGCTCGAACGAGCCAGCCGCATGCGAACCAACATCGAAATCGATGATGAGTTGTTGTCCCAGGCGATGACGGCGACCGGTTTGGCGACCAAGCGCGCCACGGTTGAAGAGGGTTTGCGGCTGCTCGTCCGGCTGCGCAAGCAGACAAAGGCGCTGGCGGAACTCGAGGGATTGGGTTGGGAGGGCGATCTCGGGGCGATGCGTCAGGGCCGCCCGCAACGCCGGCCGTGATTCTCGTCGATAGCTCCGTCTGGATCGCGCATTTGCGCGGGCAGCGCACTTTGGCGACCCGCAAACTGGAA
Source organism: Bradyrhizobium sp. (assembly GCF_016219575.1). Classification (GTDB taxonomy): domain Bacteria; phylum Pseudomonadota; class Alphaproteobacteria; order Rhizobiales; family Xanthobacteraceae; genus Bradyrhizobium. Next base: position 198,640 of record NZ_JACRMG010000023.1, read on the forward strand.
GAAGCCGTTGCACGGGAACCGCTTCTGGTTGGCGATCTGATGCTGCTCGAAATCCTTCAGGGCGCTCGGGACGACGCCCATGCCACGCGCATCGAACGCGCGTTGCGCCAGTACGCGATCGTGCCCCTGCTGGATGCCCATCTAGCCCCCCGTGCCGCCAGAAATTACCGCAAGCTGAGAGAGCTGGGCATCACGATCCGGAAAACAGCCGACATCATCATCGGCACCTTTTGCATCGAACATCGCCACGCGTTGCTGCACGACGATCGTGATTTTGCACCTATGGAAGAGCATCTTGGTCTCAAGGTCGTCTAAGCCGCCGCCTCCAGCTTCTCGTCGTTCCGAGTAAACGGCGAGCAGATAACCCTGGTCGGAAGTGCGGCGCTGATAGACCTGCTGACCATTTGGCTTCGTGAAACACTGTCTGAGCAGCCGGTAGCCCCAGAGGGCTTCGTCGCTTCCGGCGCTCTGGCGCTTGCTCCGGCGTAAAACCGGCTTGCCGCCGCTTGCTACACAGCCGCGACCCCTTACCGCTGGCGATTCCCCCGCTTCATAGCTACATTACCCCCGCGAAGCTGCGTTGCGCGTCAGGAGCCATATATCCCCGGGGCCTTATCGATCCTTTAGGGAACTGTCCCTGGCCGGGCCCGTGGGCTCGGACATATGGTGCCCACCTACTTTCGTAGGGAACTCCGGGATCGAGCGCTTCAACGGCATCTGCGGCTTCGCACTTTTACTTTGGCCGTTTGCAAATTGGCCGTTTGCACCATGGACGCAGCACCTTCCAAGGCTGAACCTTCCAAGGCCGACCTGCGTGCCGCTGCGCTGGCGGCCCGCGATGCGTTGGGGGACAAGAAGCGCGAGGCGGCGGCGAACAAGATCGCCAAACGTGGCCTGCCCTTTGAGATCGCCCCGGGTGCCGTGGTGTCCGGCTATTCGCCGATCCGCAACGAGCTCGATCCGGCGCCACTGATGCTGAAACTCGCTCTGGCCGGCGCCCGGCTGGCGCTGCCGGTGGTGAATGCACGCGGCAAGTCGCTGACGTTCCGCGCCTGGTCGCCCAGCGATCGCCTGGTGCTGGGATCGCTCGGCATTCCCGAGCCGTCGCCGGCCGCCGCCGAGCTGATCCCCGACATCATGCTGGTGCCGCTGGCGGCTTTCGACCGCGCCGGCCACCGCATCGGCTATGGCGCGGGCCATTACGACCACACCTTCGCGCATTTGCGCAAATCGCATCACGTGACCAGCGTCGGGCTCGCCTTTTCGGTGCAGGAAATCCCCTCCATCCCCGCCCTGTCGCACGACGTGGCGCTGGATTTTGTGCTAACGGAAAAAGACGTGTTCGATTTCCGGAGCAAATAGGTTTGCGTATCCTCTTCATCGGCGATGTCGTCGGCCGCACCGGCCGCACCGCCGTCATCGACTATCTCCCCGGCATGATCAGGGACTGGTCGCTCGATCTTGTCATCGTCAACGGCGAGAATTCGGCGGGCGGCTTTGGCATCACCGAAGCCATCTATCAGGAATTGCTCGATGCCGGCGCCGATGCCGTCACGCTCGGCAATCACGCCTGGGACCAGCGCGAGGCGCTGGTCTTCATCGAGCGCGCGCCGCGGCTGATCCGCCCGGTCAACATGCCGCCCGGCACGCCCGGCCGGGGCGCCGCCCTGATTGACACGAGGCGCGGCAAGCGCGCGCTCGTCGTCAACGCCATCGGGCGCGTCTTCATGACGCCGTTCGACGATCCCTTCGCCGCACTGTCGCGCGAGCTCGCCGCCTGTCCGCTGCGCGAGGCGGCCGATGCCATCGTGGTCGATTTCCACGGCGAGGCGACATCCGAGAAGCAGGGCATCGGCTTTTTTTGCGACGGCCGAGCCAGCCTCGTCGTCGGCACCCACACCCATGTGCCGACCGCCGACCACCAGATCCTGCCCGGCGGCACCGGCTATATGAGCGATGCCGGCATGACCGGCGACTACGATTCGGTCATCGGCATGCAGAAGGAAGAACCGCTGCGCCGCTTCACCACCGGCATCCCTTCGGCGCGATTCGAACCGGCCGCGGGCGAAGCGACGCTGTCGGCCGTGGCGGTGGAGACGGACGATGCGACCGGCCTTGCGACGAAGATCGCGCCGGTGCGCAAGGGCGGGCGGCTGGCGCCAGCGATGCCGGAGTTCTGGAACGGTTAGCGGACTGCATGGCCGCGCGGATGTCTCATGGCTGCGAATGCTGAAAGCCCCCGGCCTGGTGGATTGCGCGAGGTGCCCCCGGCCGTCTGGGCGCTGGGCTTGGTCTCGCTGCTGATGGACGTCTCTTCGGAGATCATTCACGCCCTGCTGCCGGTCTATCTCGTTACCGCGATGGGCGCCTCCATGGCGACGGTCGGACTGATCGAGGGGATCGCCGAGGCGACCGCCTCGATCACCAAGGTGTTTTCAGGCGCGTTGTCCGACTGGATGGGCAAGCGCAAATGGCTGGCCGTCATTGGCTATGGCCTGGCGGCCTGCACCAAGCCGGTGTTTCCGCTTGCTTCCTCGGTCGGATGGCTGGTGGCCGCGCGCTTTGTCGACCGTGTCGGCAAGGGCATTCGCGGCGCGCCCCGTGATGCGCTGATCGCGGATATCGCGCCGCCGCATTTGCGCGGCGCGAGTTTCGGGCTGCGTCAGTCGCTCGATACCGTGGGTGCCTTCGTCGGGCCGGCGCTTGCCATGGCCCTGATGTGGCTCACGGTGGACAATTTTCGCGCCGTGTTCTGGGTGGCGGCGGTCCCGGCGTTTCTGTCCGTGGCGCTGCTGGTTTTCGCCGTGGCCGAACCCGCGCGCACCGCGCCGGGTGATTCGAGATGGCCGCTCAGCCTTGCGGAGCTGAAGCGGCTGGGTCCGGCTTACTGGCAGATTGTTGCCATCGGCGTTGTGTTCTCGCTGGCGCGCTTCAGCGAAGCTTTCCTGATCCTGCGGGCGCAGGCGGTTGGTCTCGCCACCATGCTGGTGCCGCTGGTGCTGGTCCTGATGAACGTGGCCTATGCGCTGTCGGCCTATCCCGCCGGCGCGCTCTCGGACCGCACCAGCCGAGTCTCCGTGCTCAAGGCCGGCTTTGCATTGCTGGTCGCGGCGGATCTCGTGCTTGCGTTCACGGCGGGCCTCGAAGGCATCGTCGCCGGCGTGGCGTTGTGGGGATTGCACATGGGCCTCACGCAAGGCCTTCTGGCGGCCCTGGTCGCCGATACCGCTCCGGCCGAACTGCGCGGCACCGCCTACGGCATGTTCAACCTGCTGACCGGGCTCGCGCTGCTGGCGGCAAGCGTGCTTGCGGGTGAGTTGTGGGATCGCATCGGATCGCAGGGCACCTTTCTCGCAGGGGCCGCCTTCACGGTGATTGCGCTGATTGTACTTGCGGCCACAAAGCCGGCCGCGCGCGGGACCTGACGCGTCCCTCGCGACAGCACTCAGGCGTCCGCCAGATATCGGCTGACCGCGTCCTCGTTCCACTCCAGCCCGATGCCGGGTGCGTCGGGAATATGGAATAGCCCGTCGCGAATTTCGTACGGCTTCTGCAATATCGGATCGGCCCAATCCTGCCATTCCAGCCAGTGCGCGGTTTCGGTCACGCGCATCACATGGGCTGCGACTTCGGGATAAAGATGCGTCGACATCGGCGTCCCCCACGCACCGGCAATCGCGGCGGCGCGCAGCCAGCCGGTCACGCCGCCGATGCGCATGAAGTCCGGCATGACGAGGTTACAAGCCTTTGCCTGCAGCGCCGCGTGCAGGGCGCGCGGGCCATAAAAGTTCTCGCCGATCTGAATCGCCGTATCGATCTCGGCGGTGAGCTGCGCGTAGCCGTCCAGATTGTCGTAGACGATCGGCTCCTCGATCCAGGCGAGTCCCTGATCGTCCAGCATGTGACAGCGCTGCAGCGCTTCACTCAGATTCAAGCCCTGGTTGAAGTCGGCCATCAGTTCGACGCCATCGCCGACGGTCGAGCGGACGGCCTCGATGGCGGCGATGTCGTCGCGCGGCCGGTCGCGACCGAGCCTGATCTTCAACGCGGCAAAGCCGCCTTCGTCGCGAAGCGCGATGGCGTCGGAGGCAAGCTGCTCCGGCGGCTGCAGCCACAGGCCGTTGCTGTTGTAGGCCTTTACCGGTCCGACGGTGCTGCCGAGCAGGACGCACAACGGCATCCCGGCGGCTTTCGCGAGCGCATCCCACGCCGCCATGTCCAGTCCGGAAACGGCAATCATGGATTGGCCTTCGTAGCCTACGAAATGCAGCGACTTGCGCGCCAGCTCGTACAATTCGGCCGGTGCGACCCGGCGGCCCCGGAGCATCTCGCCGAAATCGTGCAAGGCGGGTACCAGGTAGCGCATCGTCTTGACGGTGTAGGGCTCGAGATAGCTGCGCCCGACGATGCCTTCCTCGGTGACGAGGTCGATCAGGATCAGTGGCCAGTCCGTGATGGTGGCGATCCTTGCCACGACCGGCCGCTTCAGCTTGAGCACGATGGGCCGGGCCTTGATTGACCTGAAGGTGAGCGAGGCCGGTCGCATGACGAGGCACCTCCTGCTGGACGGAAAAATTGCCGGGCGCAATATCGCGTTCAGTCTTGCAAGCGGCCGATAAACTGTAAATGTACTCACCGGTATACTTATAGATCGGAGGCCGGGATGCGAAGGCAGACGGCGGAAGTCCGCATGAGGATCGTGGACGCAGCCTACGAGTCGTTCTGGCGGCTGGGTTTCAGGAGAGCCAGCGTTGATTCCATCGCAGCGCGTGCCGGACTGACCAAGCGCACCGTCTACGCCTACTTCCGCAGCAAGGACGATCTGCTCGCCGCCGTGCTGCAGCGATACGAGGAACTGGCCGAACTGCGGCTCGGGCATATTGGTGACCGCCTGCCTGCCGACCGCATCGGGCTGATCGATTCCTTTTTCGGTCAGTTGGGCGGATGGGCGAGCGCCACGCCGCGCTGGTCGGGCTCTGGATTCACCAGGCTCGTCGTCGAACTCGCCGATCTGCCCGGTCATCCCGCCCGCGCCATCGCCCGCCGCGCCAAGGCGAAGACCGAATTATGGTTGGCTGAACGGCTGGCAAAAGCGAGCGTGAAGAACGCGCGCGAACGCTCCCGCGAGATCATGCTGCTGACGGAAGGTGCGATGGCACTCACACTGATACATGGCGGGCGAAACTACATCGACGCTGCGGCCAGCGTTGCGAGGCGGCTCGTAAGGACACGATAAGATGGCCTCGTCGGCTGGTCCGTCGCCTTCGCGCCTTGCATGTCAAGGCAGTTCTGCAAGAATGGTGCACTTCGACTGGGGGGAAAGCATGGTTGCCCGCGCGCATCGGTCTTTGCTCGGCGTTCCTGTCGCGGCGTTGCTCGGCGTCGGGTCGTTGCTGAGCTCGCCGGCAGCCGCTCGGCAATCACAGAATTGGGAATGGTGTTCCGGTCGCGGTCACCCGACCCTGGATCAACGGCTGAGCGCGTGCACCAGCATCATCGAATCGGGTAACGAAACACGCGAGAACCTCGCACGCGCCTATGACGGCCGCGGCGTGGCCTACCAAAACAAGGGCGAGCGCGATCGTGCGATACGCGACTTTGAGGAATCGGTCGCTCTCGATCCGGACAGCGCCTCCGGTCACCGCGTTCGCGGCAACGTGTACAAGCTCAATGGAGACTTTGATCGCGCGATTGCCGAATACAATGAAGCGATCCGCCTCGATCCCCACGACGCGCGCGCTGTCCTCAATCGAGGCGGCGTCTATATTCAGAAGAAGGAGTACGACCGCGCCGTCGCCGACTGTTCGGAAGCGATAAGGCTGGATCCTGCCTTGGCCCCGGCCTTTCATGGTCGGGGATCGGCGTATCGCGCGAGGGGCGACACGAGTCAGGCCCTTTCCGATTTCTCCGAAGCGATCCGTTTGGAGCCGGGGGACGCAAACGCGTTCGTTGGCCGCGGCCAGACGTATGTCGATCAGAAGCAGTACGATAGCGCGATTGCCGACTTCAATGAAGCGATCCGCCTCGATCCCAATAAGCCGCTCGCTGTCTACTATCGAGGTGCCGCCCATCATCAGAAAAAGCAATACGACCGCGCGATTGCCGACTACAGTTTGGTACTTTCAATGCAGCCGCAGGGGCAATGGACTGCCTCCGCATTGAGTAATCGCTGCCAGGCGCGCTCCCTCGTTGGCGGCGACTTGCAATCCGCACTGGTCGACTGCACCGAAGCGATCCACCTCGATCCCAACGATGCGCGCGCTGTCCTCAACCGAGCCAGCCTCTATTATCTGAAGAAGGAGTACGACCGCGCCGTCGCCGACTGCTCGGAAGCCATAAGGCTGGATCCTGCCTTGGCCCCGGCCTTTTATAGTCGGGGATCGGCGCATCGCGCGAGAGGCGACACCAATCAGGCCATTGCCGATTTCACCGAAGCGATCCGATTGGAGCCGGGGAATGCAAACGCGTTCGTTGGCCGCGGCCAGACGTATGCCGATCAGAAACAGTACGATCGCGCGATTGCCGACTACAACGAAGCGATCCGCCTCGATCCCATTGGGCCGCTCGCTTTCCTCAATCGAGGCACCGCCTATCATCGGACACGGCAATACGACCGCGCGATTGCCGACTTCACTCTGGTACTTTCAATGCAGCCGCAGGGGCAGTTGACTGCCTCCGCATTGAGTAAACGCTGCCAGACGCGCTCGGTGGTTGGCCGCGACTTGCAAAGCACGCTCGCCGATTGCACGAACGCGCTGAACCTTCTGCCGAATGACAACTGGATTCTGAGTTCGCGGGGATACACGTATCTCAGGCTGGGCGAACTCGATCGCTCGATCGCGGACTTCGACGCCGCGTTGACGATCGATTCGAAGGTGGCGGTGTCGCTTTATGGACGCGGCCTTGCCAGACGGAGGGCGGGCGACAGTTTGGCTGCGGGCAAGGATTTCGACGCGGCAAGGGCGATCTGGCCCGGAGTCGCGAAGATGGTTGCGACGGAATACGGCCTGCAGTGACGCGCCGAGGCATCCGATGCCCTGCGTGTCTCGCGTCACGGCTCGACTGATCGTCGCTGCACCCTACAGCCGGTAGGCCGTGCGGAAGCCGCCCCAGTGCCTGCCGCGCACGCGCACGGGCACGTCGATCTCGCGCATCATCACGGTGTTGCCGTTGCCCATGTCGCGGGCATAGGTCTGGATCAGATAGGCGCGGGTGTTCTGGCCGGCGGCGAGCCCCGCGACATCGTTGAAGATGCGGCGGTTGCGGCTGTTGGCGGTGTTGAAGGCGACGTCGCCCGGCTTCTGCGGGTGCGAGTAGATCTTGTTGTGGACGGGCAGGTAGCCGTTGCGGTCGATCATGGCGGCAAACGCCATGGTCTTGTCCTTGGCGAGGAACGCTTCCTGCAGCGGCGGCAGCGCGCGATCGGCCCACTCGAGGAATTTGGTGCGGTGCTGCACCGGATTTGAGCCGGCGATTTCGACATAGTTGGTGTCGAACAGGTCCTCCAGAGAGACCGCGCCGCTGGCAACGCCGTCCTCGAAAATCTTCGTCAGCTCGCGGCCGGCTTCCATCGCCCGCGTCACTGCTTCGGTGTTGGCGTCCTGCAGCGCCCACAGCTTGTCTTCGATGTTCTCGATGGTCTTGGGCGCGGGCCGCTCGAACTGCGCCTGCGTGCCGCCCTTCGTCTTGTCGCCGATCCGGATGCGGCAGTCGCCGATCTCGGCCAGCGTGGCCTCACAGCTCTGGCCGTGGACCAGCTTCTCCGCCTCCGGTCCGCAGATCAGGATGCCGTCGAGCGAAATCTCGTAGACCGACGCCGTCACGGTGCCGCGCTGCGTCTTCAACTCGATCTTGAGGCTGCAGGGCATCCGCTCGCGCTTCTGCGCCCCGCGCTCGTTCTGCCGCAGCAACACGGCGCAACGCGATTTCAGCTTCTTGGCGAACGTGGTAACGGCCTGGCCGGCCTTGGCGACGCTCATGCCATGCGCCTCGGCCTCCTTGGTCGCGCTGTCGATTTCGGCGGCGCTCTCGCCGACCGAGGCGATGAAGCTGGACGCCGACGCGGCGTTGCCGCTCATCTCGCCGGTGGTTTCGCTCTGCTCGGCCACCGCGCCATTGACGTTCTCGAACACGGGACGGATCGCCTCGATCGCCTGCGAGATGCGGTGCACGGCATCGGCGGAGCCGGCGGCGTCGCGCTGCAGCGCCTCGATCTTCTTGGTGATCTCTTCGGTGGCGTTCTGGGTCTGCACCGCCAGCGCCTTGACCTCGACGGCGACCACCGCAAAGCCCTTGCCGGCGGCGCCGGCGCGCGCCGCCTCGATGGTGGAATTGAGCGCCAGCAGCGTGGTCTGGCGCGCGATCTGCGCGATCAAATTGACGACATTGCCGATCGCCGCGGACGATTCCCGCAGGCGGTCGACATTGGCGCGGGCTTCGCTCGCGGCAGCGCTGGCTTGGTCGGCGAGCTTGCCGGCGTCGCGCACCTGCGCGCCGATGCCCTGGGCGGAATGGGTGAACTTGTCGGCGGCGTGCGAGAAGGTAGTGGCGGTGGATTGCGCGGCGCTGGTGCGGTCGGTCAGCGCATCGGTGCGCTGGCGGATGGTGGTCAGCGTGGCGGCCGTAGCCTCCGCGCCGCCGGCAACCGCGCTCGCCGCCCGCTCGAGCTGGCCGATCATGGCGCCGAGTTCGAGCTCCAAGAGCTCGAGGACGGCTCGCGCCGCATCGCCTTCGGCCCCGGCCCCCGGCTCATTCGCCGGTATGGTGGTAGTCGCAGACTTTGGCTCGCTCTTCGATTCCGGGGCAAGCACAGCAGATTCCAGCGGACGCTTTCGAAACAGGCCAAACGCCATGGGGTGCTCTTGGTGATTGAAATTCGCGCCGCATCCTCTCATCCGTGCATGAAGTCATGGTTAACGGTGCCCCATTACTGGGCATACCTTTGGCTAAGGCGCCAAAAAGCCGCAGCAATCTTTGATTTTGCCCAATCTGCGGCCTATAAGGCCGCGCTTTCCACCCAACATTCCCCGTCGAATCTCGAGACCCAGCAATGGCCGGCCATTCCCAATTCAAGAACATCATGCACCGCAAGGGGCGGCAGGATGCCCAGAAGTCGAAGCTGTTCGGCAAGCTGGCGCGGGAAATTACGGTCGCGGCCAAGCTCGGGACCCCGGACCCCGCGATGAACCCCCGGCTGCGCGCGGCCATGCTGGCGGCGCGGCAGGAGAACATGCCCAAGGACAATATCGAGCGCGCCGTCAAGAAGGCGTTGGGCTCGGAGAGCGAGAACTATGACGAGATCCGCTACGAGGGCTATGGCCCCGGCGGTGTCGCCGTGATCGTCGAGGCCTTGACCGACAACCGCAACCGGGCGGCCTCCGACATCCGCTCCTTCTTCACCAAATCCGGCGGCAATCTCGGCGAAACCGGCTCGGTGTCCTTCATGTTCGACCACACCGGCATCATCGAATTTGACCGTGGCGTCGCGTCCGACGACGCCATGCTTGATGCCGCCATCGAAGCCGGCGCCGATGACGTTGTTTCCGGCGAGGGCGGCCACGAAATCTACGCCTCGCAGGGCACGTTCCGCGAGGTGGCGAAGGCGCTGGAAGCCAAATTCGGCGAGCCGCGCAAGGCGGCGATGACCTGGAAGCCGCAGAACACCATCGCGGTCGACGACGAGACCGGTGAAAAGTTGTTGAAGCTGATGGACCTGCTCAACGAGCACGACGACGTGCAGAACGTCTTCGCCAATTTCGAGGTGTCCGACGCGCTGATGGCCAAGATGGGCGGGTAGGCCTGTCGTCGCCCGGCTTGACCGGGCGACCCAGCACGCCGGGACATCGAGATTGCCACTGAAGCTGCGGCGTAGTGGATACCCCGCTTTCGCGGGGTATGACGACCGGGGGCAGGGGACGGCGTTCTCTTTATGTTTCGTTCACGTCACTGTGGCGCTATCACTACGCCATGGCACCGCCTCCGATTCGCCAACCCGTCCGTATCCTCGGCATCGACCCGGGCCTGCGCCGCACCGGCTGGGGCATCATCGAGACCGAGGGCAACCGGCTGACTTTCGTCGGCTGCGGGTCGGTGGAACCGCCGGACGATTTGCCGCTGGCAAGCCGCCTGCTCGCCATCCATGAGGGGCTCGCCGCCGTGCTCGGCAGCTACCAGCCGGCTGAGGCCGCGGTCGAGCAGACCTTTGTCAACAAGGACGGCGTCGCCACCTTGAAACTCGGGCAGGCGCGCGGTGTCGCCATGCTGGCGCCCGCGATGTTCGGCATATCGGTTGCCGAATACGCCCCGAACCAGGTCAAGAAGACGGTGGTCGGTGCAGGCCATGCCGACAAGAACCAGATCGCCGTCATGCTGAAGATTCTTCTGCCCAAGGCTGATCCGAAATCCCCCGACGCGGCGGACGCGCTCGCGATTGCCATCACCCACGCGCACCACCGCGCCAGCGTCGAACTGCGGCTGAAGGTGGCCGGTGCATGATGGGCGTGCCCCACACTCAGCGTCATGCCCGGGCTTGTCCCGGGCATCCACGCCTTTCTTTGCCTGCCACAAAGACGTGGATGGCCGGGACAAGCCCGGGCTTTGACCGAAACTGACAATCGGGATGAGGCGGTGTCAGGCGCGGGTTTGTAGCCGGGTTTTCCGGTGCGGTCGATCCAGTCGAGAATGGCGCCAAGTTCGCCTTGCAGGGTGACGGAGAGGTCGCGGCGTGTCGGGCCGGGCGTGATGACAATCCGGTCGATGATCTCGCGGATGGCCTCGGCCGCCTCCGCCGCGTCGTCGGGGTGGTCGAACGCGGCGGTCAGGCGCTCGATCCTGCGGCGGTAGGTCTCGGCAATGCCGGGGTGCATGTCAGGAGCGTCCTGCGGGGCGTCCGACGTGCGGGCGGTAAGGCTGTCCTGTCTGGCCTCAAGCTCGGTGAGCCGCTCGGACAGGGCGCGGTGCCAGCCGCCTTGCTCGATGACGCGCACGATCTCGGCAATGGCTTTTCCGGTTTCGGCAAGCTCGCGGCGCGTGGCGTCGGCTGTATTGCGGCGCTCACGGTTGAGCCGATTGGTTTCTTGCGTATAGGCGCGCATGGCTTCCGCCGCCATTTCCGGCATCATCATGCGCCCGCGCAGGCCGGTCAGCACGCGGGCTTCCAGCGCCTCTCGGGCGATGGTTCGGGCATTGTCGCAGCCGCTGCCCAATACGTGGTTGGTGCAGGCGTAGCGGTCCTGCCCGCGCCGGGCATAGGAGCCTCCGCAGCAGCCACAGAACAACAGGCCGGAAAGCAGGGTGCGTGGGCGATGGGTGGCGTTCAGTGCGCCATTCCTGGCGAGGCTGCGCTTCGTGCCTTCGCGCGACGCCTCGATCTGGTTCTTGTAGAGCGCCGTCAATTCGTCCTGCCGCGCCTTGGCGGCGTCCCATAGGTCCTGCGGCACGATGCGAAGCTCGGGAGCCTCGGAGCGTATCCATTCGCTTTCAGGATTGAGCCGATACGCAAAGTGGCCGGTGTCGGGGTTCTTGAGCTTCTTCTGCCGGTTCCAGCGGATCACGCCGACATAGAGTTCGCAATTCAGGATGCCGGAACTGATGATCCGGTTGCCCCTGATCGTGGTGTCGTTCCAGCGCTTGCCGGTCGGACTCGGGATGCCGTCGCGGTTCAAGTCTGCGGCGATGCGTTGCGGTCCCTTGCCGGCGACATATTCGCGGAAGATGCGCCGCACGATCTCGGCCTGTTCCTCGATGATCTCGCGTTCGCCCCGGATCGGCTCGCCGCGCGCGTCGAGCTGGTGGACGACGCGGTAGCCATAGGCATTGCCGCCGCCAATCTTGCCCGCCTCGATGCGCCCCCTGATGCCGCGATGGGTCTTGATGGCGAGGTCTTTGAGAAACAGGGCATTCATGGTGCCCTTGAGGCCGACATGAAGCTCGTTGATCTCGCCTTCCGACAGGGTGAAGATCGTCACCCCCGCAAAGCGCAGGCGCTTGAAGACGCCCGCCACGTCCTCCTGATCGCGGCTGATGCGGTCTAGCGCCTCGGACAGCACCATGTCGAAGCGATCGGCCTGCGCGTCGGCAAGCAGCGACTGGATGCCCAAACGGATGAGGGAAGCGCCGGATATGGCGCGATCGGAATAGGAATCCACAATAGTCCAGCCCTCGCGGACGGCGCGCTCGCGGCACTGGCGCAACTGATCCTCGATGGAAGCATCGCGCTGGTTGTCGGAGGAGTAGCGGGCATAGAGTGCAACGCGGGGCGTTGGACGGGTAGTCATCGGGGCGATCCTTTCACTCCTTGTCGGCCTCGCCCTCCGATCCTTCGGAAGCAACAGACCGGTTGTCGTTTGCGGCGGTGAGCGCCGCGTAATCCTCACGCGCCATGCGGCGGCCAATGATGCGGGCCAGCGTCTGCGCTACCCGGTCGATCTTGCGCCAGGTCTCCGCGCTCGGCTTCTCGGCGTCCGGCTCGCCGATATTGTCATTCGCCGGCTTGAACCGTTCCGGCTCGGTGTCGTCTTCCATGCCGTTTCCCGCACTGTTTTTCGAGACAAACAGGCATGAAGCGGCGGCGAAGCCGGAATGAAAAGACCTGATTTCCCTTCGTCGTACAGGAGCCGGCAAATACTTGCGAACGGCGGCATTTGCGTAGGTCGCTCCATACGCATCACGTCACTCATGCCGCGCGCTTCAACGGACGTGCGCGCTCCACGCGCTTGCGTTCCTTCGGAGTGTTCATCACCTCCCAAAGATCACTGCGCCGCTGCACGTTGAGCCAGAAGTCGGGGCTGTTGCCGAAGACGCGGGCCAGAATCAAGGCCGTCGCGGCGGTAACGTTCCTGCGGTCGCCGCACAACTCGTTGACGTGCTTGCGCTGAACGCCCATCGCCTCGGCGAGCGCGCCCTGCGTCAGGCCCATCGGCTCCATGAACTCTTCAGTCAAAATCTCTCCGACCGTCGCCGGCTTGCGTTTGGTGGTCAGCATGGTTGCCTCGCTCTCATCGGTAGCTGTGATCGTCCAGATAAATCCCGTCCGCCTCGCCGCGCTCACCATCCCAGCGGAAAATCAGCCGCCATTGCTGATTGACACGGATCGAATGAAACCCCGCCAGATTGCCGCGCAGCTTCTCGAAGTGATTGCTTGGCGGCATGCGCAAGTCCTGATCGGTCACGGCGTCGTCAATCATCTGGAGTTTTCTGAACAACCGGGCTTCAAGATCGGGCGGGATGTTACGGGAATGGGCATCGTCCACGAAGAAAGCCCGCAACCAGCCATCCCGAAAGCCAACGATCATTCCGTCACTCCAACTCAGAGTCTTTGTACCACCCTATAACTCATTTTTCAAGGATGATTTCCACCCCGCCGCTACTTCTTCGTTCCGGGATGGGAGCGCGACCGCGCTCACAATCCACCCTGGTCTGCTTGACAAGCCATCACCGGGGCGGCGGCATCCGGTCAATGCTGGCGCGGAGCGCCACCGCGAAGCGGCTCGGCATTGACCGGATGGCGGCGCTCCGGTTCCATATCCGCAAGCAGACGAGGCCGTGCCGCCGCTGCCGCCGGCAAGAAGGAAGTGTGCCTATCTGGTTTTCACCCACGGCTAACCTTGCCGTTGACGAGATCGACGATGAAGCCATTGGCGAGACGCACGCCGATAATCACGTCGTCCAATCGGTAGTTATTGTTGTTGCCTCTGAGGCGGTAGCTTGTGTCCTCTACGACACATACGTCGAACCATTGATTGGGTGCGGTCTGGCCCCAGTATTTGCTACGTCGCTTGATGCGCGCTACGAGCTGCTGGTCCATCGTGTCAGTCTCCGTTTGGGTGTAAACCGGATAGGCATGGAAGGAGGATAGCAATAGCGCTTCAAGCGGCTCCGATGCTGTAAGGGACCGAACGCGCGGGAGATGGGACACATTGCCATCCTCGTCGTCATCGGCATGAGTGCCGGCCCTTCCAGGAAGTACGTATCGGCCTCAACAGAACTCATCGACCTCGCTTTTCGGACGCCAGGATACCGGATCGGCGACCCAGCGGTTGATGTCGGATTCGCGCCAGCCAGCGCCATGGATGCTGATCCTGATCTGGGGTGGGAATGTCCCTTCGCTGATCTTGCGGTAGATGGTGGACCGGGACAGGCCGGTGCGGGCAAGGACGGTTTTGAGGCGGATGATACGGTCTGGCTCACGCATGGTTGCGCTGGGTCCTGCTGGCTGTTTCTGACTGCTGCTGATCCAGACAGAACAAGGAGCGACGGTTGCGCAAGCGCGTTTTTCGCGTCGTCGTACCGTGGGGTACAGGCGGCGGAAAATAGGCGGAGTTAAAGTCCGAGGCCCCGACCTCTGCCGAGGTCGATGCCGTGATTAAAAGCGAGTTCGAGACCGAGCCGGCGGCCTGATTCGAACTGGATTCCGAGTTCGATCTTGCGGTTGGCGAGGATGGATTCCAGTTGCGGATCGCGTTCGAGGCTCTTGGCCATGTCGCCCATGGCCGACCGCATGGCCTTGTAGCCGGCCTTGTCGCCCGCCTGATACTGGCGCTGGCTGGTCTGGTCGAGCTTCTGCCAGCGCTCCACGAAGCGGTCGGCGCGCCGGTTTGGATCGGTACGGATTTCGGTTTCGAACAGGAGTGCGCGGATGGCGCGGGCGGGGTTGCCCGAAGCGGCTTCCAGGGCGAGTTCCGGGTTCTTCTTGTAGGCGGCTTCGGCATCGTGCGAGCCATAGGGCCGCACCTCTTCGAAGACCTTGCGGGCCCCCTGCAATTCCTTCACCTGCTCCGGGCTGGCCTTGCCACCCTGCTGCTGCATCTGGAAGATCGCGTCCACAGCGCGGGCATGACGTTTCAGCGCATCGGTTCGGGCTCGACGTAGCACGGCCTCCCGATCCTCGGTCGTCTCCCTCGCGGGCCCTGCGGGTTCGCGCCGCGCCTCCACACCCGCGCTTCCTCTTTCCGGCTGCTGCACCGCGTCTGGACCAGGCGCACCATCTACGCGCGGATGCAGGCCGTCGAACATGCCGCGCACCTTCTCCGGCACGATCTTCCTGACAATTTCGGCAACACGCTCGCGAAAGGTGATACCGCGCCGCTCGGCATAGCTCTGCGCTGGATCGGCGCGCTCGTAATCCGACGCCATGTCCTTGGACCGGTCCCGCGACAGGGTGCGAACCAGTCGGTTCTGACCGGCGAAGTCGTCGCGGCCATAATGCAGATCCATGCCGTCGCGGTGCCGCGACAGCGAGACATAGCTGCCGTGGGCGTCCATGCCCGGTGTCGCCAGCACATGGGTCCGGTCCACCGTCATGCCCTGCGCCTTGTGGATGGTCGCAGCATAGCCGTGGTCGATGCGATTATAGTCCTTCAGGTCGAACGAGACATTGCGCCCATCGTCGGTGCGCACCGACATCGATTTTTCGCTGACCTGTTCGATGGTGCCGAGCGTGCCGTTCTTGACGCCAAGCCCGCGTTCGCTTTGCAGGAACATGACGCGATCACGCGCGGCGAAGCTGCGTTCGCCCCGCTCGACCGTGACGCGCACGTCCTCGCCGAGATCGCCTGCGGTCCGCATCCGCTCGCGCGCGCCTTCGTTGAGCGCGCGCACCTCGTCGCTGGTGTGGGTGAGAATGATCCGGCTGCGGTCGGGCGACGCCTGCCGGTCGCGGTCCCAGCGGTCGATCAAATCGTCGCGCGCCTGTTCGCGTGTCGCCGCCGCATGCACCATGCCGTGGCTGTCATAAGCGTGGATCGCAGCGCCGGTCCTGCCGGTCGCCAGATCGCGCGTGGCATCGCGCTGCCAGTCTTCCCGCTGGCGACGCACCCCGCCGATTTCTGCCCCGCCGTGACGCTCATGGATCGAGCGGAACGCCGCGCCCGCTTCTATTGCTTGCAACTGCTGCGGATCGCCGACCAGCACGACCTTGGCACTGGCCTGAGCCGCATGGGACAGCACGCGCTCCAACTGGCGCGTACCGACCATGCCGGCCTCGTCGATCACCAGAACATCGCGCGCGCTGAGCATGTCACGGCCCTGGCCCCAGCCATGCTCCATGCGGGCGACGGTGCGGGAAGATATACCCGATCCGCTTTGGAGGTTTTCCGCGGCGATGCCGGACAGCGCCACGCCCCGGACCTCGTAGCCCGCCGCTTCCCAGGCCTCCCGCGCCACGCCCAGCATCGCGCTCTTTCCCGTCCCGGCGTAGCCAACCACGACACCAAGATCGCGGCCGTCTGTGATATGCACCAGCGCATCGGACTGCTCGCCGGAAAGGACAAGGCCGCGCTGTTCGGCACGCGCCAGGGCCGCCTGTCTGTCGGCGTCGTTCACCTCATGGCGTTCCCGTTCCGCCATGAGTTTAGCGGCATGGTGCAGGCGCCGTTCGGTCTCGATCATGTCGCGGGTGGTGAAGCGGTCTTCGCCCCGTCCGTTCTCGCCGAGCTCGACCAGATCGGGCGCGCTGCGCATCGCGCCCATCACTTCGTTGAACTGGTCGATCCCGTCGCTGTGCCGGTGCGCGAACTTCGCCATGTCGCGGCGCGTGAAGGTCGATTGCTGATGCGTGATGGCGTCCAGTGCGCTGGAAGGATCGGCGATGATCCGTGCGCCGTTGTTGCGCGCGATCTCGCGGTGCATCTCCGCGCGGTCGGCGGCTTCGATCCCTTCGTCCTCGATGCCCCGAGCCTCGATCCGTTGTGCGGGTGCGCCGATCTGGCTTTGCGGCTCCAGCGCGATGCCCTGCGCCTCGAAGCTGCGATGGTCGATGCGCGCGTCGATGTCGAGTTCGGCTAGCCGTTCGTTGGCAAGCTCGGCCCAGCGTTCCCGCCAACGCTCGACCATTTCGGTGCGGTTCCAGTCCCGCACTTTCGGGCCGAAGCCATTCTCGTCCACTGACCGCATCGTCAGCATGACGTGGGCGTGGGGTTTGGGCATGCCGTCCGTGCCCAGATCCCAATGCACATTGAGATCGGCGATCATACCCCGGTCCACGAACTCCGATTGCGCGAAGTCGCGGGCGAGTTCAATGCCCTGTGCTTGCGTCATCTCGCGCGGAAGGGCGAACTCGACCTCGCGGGCCAGTTGGGCGTCCTTTCTGACCTCGAACGCCTCGACATCATTCCAGAGCCGTTCACGGTCGCTCCATGCCTCCGGCGCATTTTCAGGAAGCACCACCTCGGAATGGACGACGCCGCGCTTGGCGGAAAAATCGTGGCTGCGATCAAGCCGCTCGTCGCGCAGCCGCGAGCCCGAGCGGTAGGCAGCTGACGCCACCGCGCTGGAGCCAGACTTGCGGCCAATGACCTTGACGTGAAGATGATAGATCGCCATCGCGATCAGATCAGTGGCACAGCGAAGCGCACGTCGGAACGACGTATAAGCGCGCCCTCCCTCGAAAAATTCTCGGGCGGGATTACGCCGTCTCAAACCGTCCTGGCAACCTTACAGCATTATGCCTAGGGCTCGACTATCATCGCTCCATCAACATTGCTGGAGGACGTGGATGCGCAAGCCGCGGGACTTCGACGGGGAACTGAAAGCGCTTCAGGACAAGGCGCGCGACCTCAAGAGCCGCAAGGTGCAGCAGCTCGGCGAACTGGTCATCGCCACCGGGGCAGATAGCCTCAGCGCCGACGAACTGGCAGGCGCGCTGATCATGCTGGCCGAAACGAAGGACACTGCAAGGAAGGAGGCATGGGCAAAACGTGGGGCCGCGTTCTTTCAGAGCCGGGCGCGGCGAACTGCACCGGCAGCTGAGCGCCACACGGGCGGCGCTCGGGCGCAACCGGGCGGCGCACAACCGTCAACAGGCAGCAAGGGCGCGGCATGATATGCGCGCCTGGCAGGTCGAGCGCCGCAAGCGCACGCGACACCTGATCGAACTGGGCGGCCTTGTCGTCAAGGCCGGGATCGTGGACCTGACCGGCGATGATCGCGCCACCATCCTCGGCGCGCTGCTCTGGATGGCCGACAAGCTCCAAAGCGATCAGGGCGAACGGGCGCGCGAGCTATGGGCCGCAAAGGGGAAGCAAGCATTCGAAGCGGACCCGGCAACACACAAGGGGACAGATCGAACTGTTCCAGCAGCTCGTCGTTGATGCATGACGATGGGATGTCAGCCGAGCGACTGCGTGCCGGAGTGATCTTCGATCATGCAAACGTCGCAGCAGGTTCGAGTTCGCAGGTTCTCCGACGCAAACTGAACCAAGACGAATAAAAACCATCCTATAAGAAGCGCGTCAAATTGCTTCAAAATGATCTCTTCACACCTGTGTAAGGGGATTGACGTGGACGCTGTTCGAATGGCCGGACGAACGCCTCTGGCGTCTTGGAGCGGTTCGCATTTCGCTTTGCATCTGGATGATTGCGGCGCATGCCTTCAGTTCCAATGCCTATCGCATGAGCACGTTCTCGAAGCTGAAAGCGGAGGCAAGAATTCCCTCTGACGCGGTCCTGTGTCTATGGAATCTCGTGAGGACAGCAGTGCGGCAATACCAAGGTTACAAGCGCGGTTTCGGCAAAATGGTCCAGACCGAGATGGAAGTGAACTGTCTCAGACGTTGGCGCAATAGTTCCTTGGCGGTCAAGCTGAGGAGGGCAAACACCAATCGCAAAACACGATTGTTGCTACGGGAGCGCGCTGCCGGCTTTTGCGCCGCGGAGAGAGGCCCGCAAGCATCTAGCAGTCTGCTGAAGAACCCCCTCGCCACGGAGGGGGCTTGATGATTCACTTTATCATCTCGAATCGGCGGAGACGATCATGCGCGGGAGGTTTACGGATCAGGGCGGCCTGTTTTCGTACATCGCTCCGGATAAGCGTGTGCCAGCGAACCATCCGCTGCGGAAGGTCCGGGAACTTGTCCGGGATGTTTTGAGTGATTTGAACCGCAGCCTTGGGAGGCTCTACGCCAGCGAAGGACGCCCTTCGATCCCCCCGGAGCAATTGCTGAGCGCCTTGCTGCTGCAGGTGTTCTACGGCATCGCTCGGAACGCCAGTTGATGGAGCAACTGGACTACAATCTTTTGTACCGCTGGTTCGTGGGGCTTTCGCCGGATTATCCGGTCTGGGACCCGACCACCTTCACCAAGAACCGGGAACGGCTGCAGAACGGCGATGTGTTCACGAAGTTCATGACCAGGCTTCTGAACCATCCGCAGGTCAAGCCGCTATTGTCGGATGAGCATTTTTCGGTGGACGGAACGCTGATCGAAGCCTGGGCTTCGCAGAAGAGCTTTCGTCCCAAGGACGGCAGCGGCGACGATGATGATGGCGCCAACTTCCACGGCCAGAAGCGCAAGAACGACACCCATGCGAGTACCAGCGACCCGGACAGCAGGCTTTATCGCAAGGCGGCCGGACGGGAGGCCAAGCTTTGCTATATGGGCCACGCCACCATGGAGAACCGGCATGGGCTGGCGGTGGCCGGTAGGGTCACGCATGCCAATGGCACCGCCGAACGCCGGGCTTCGGAGACCATGCTGAAGGCGAGACGCAAAGCCGCAGGCCGCCGCATCACGGCCGGTGAGGACAAGGCGTACGATACGGCCGATCATGTCGCCAATCTTCGCGCCATCGGCGTGACGCCGCATGTGACACAGAACCAAGCCGTCACCAAAACCGGCAAGACCCGCACCAGTGCCATCGATGAACGAACTACCCGGCATCAAGGCTATGGCATGTCGCAATCGCGACGGGCGATGGTCGAGTGCATTTTCGGATGGGGCAAGCAGCATGGCACCATGCGCAAGACCAAACATCGTGGCATCGCTCGCGTCGCCGCCGACTTCCTGCTCAATCTGATCGCCTATAACCTGATCCGCATTCCCAAACTGCTTGCCGCTTAGCCACCCCGCGTTGGGTACACCCAACACTAGGCTGAAAATGACATCCAACTCCACTGCGCCGCCCCAGCAACGACCGGTGAGAATAAAAAAACTCTGCATTTCAAGGTTTTTCAGCAGACTGCTAGAGCGAACAGAGTGCGTGCTCCGATTACTTCTTGCGACTCCGCCCTCAGGTTAGAGGCGTGCGCCTCCCGGAAGTAGGCTCATTCCATTAGAGTTGCAGGCCCGACAAGGCGGCCTTCACCGGTGCGATATGTGCAAGATGGCGGACCCGCTGCGTCGGATAGCCGAACGCCTCAACCGCCATTAAGGCTGGCTTGACGGCACCGTTTACCCGCGAAGCCGCCCCGGTCAGTTGCCCGGCGCCGTCGAATTGGTGGAAGCATCTGGTTGCGGCACTTTTGATGAAGTTCAAGCGCCGGCTCGCGTCCGTCCCACGAGCGAAACGTGTCTCTGTCCTGGATTCCGAGCCAGTTCTGAGCGGATCCCTAGCCGATATCAGCGACATCTCACCGATCTGCCGCTGGGGAGCGCCCGTTTCGCCTGGTGGTCGTGAGACGGCCGACGTTCCTTGCCGCTGGAGAGTTCCTGAGCAACATCACGGAAAGATGCGGACGATCACCGAATTCTTCAGACGGTCGGGGATCGGTGCCCGCCCCCGTCGTGTCATCTTCTCCGCAGCAAAGGCGGAGTGGAAAGTCGGACCCGAAGTAGGCGTTCGCCCTCAGAATTGCGCGCGCATCCGGACGCCGACGATCGAAGCCGGACCGCGGTCGCGATTGTACGCCGGATTCACGACGAGTTGATAGTTCAAGGTCGCGCGCCACGACCAGACCGGGAAGCTGTAGTAGCTTTCGATGATCTTCTCCGGACCTGGGTTAGGGAGGCGATCGTCGCCGACGAGGATACCGAGACCTCCTGCATCGAGGTAGGTCCGGCGCGCTTGCGAGATTCCGTTGACGACGCCGGCGAGGCCGAACGTATCGTTCGGCCGGTTCCAGCGCGATCCGGACAGCGACAGACCGGCTGCCACGGTAGAGTCTATGTCCGTAAATTCGAACGATTCCTTGGAGCCGTCGGCGATGCCGGCGCGAGCGAATACGCCCAGATCGGACGTGATTTCCTGCTCCAAATTCACGCTGATGCCGGCCCGGCTTTGATAGCGCCGGACCAGAGCGATGTCGGCCGACGCGTTCGTCGCCTGCGCGAGCGCGACGGCGTCGTCGAAGCGTCCCATGCAGCCGCGCGATAGAAAACCCGTGACGGCGACTTTGCCGGGCTTGCCCCAGATTGCGTGCCGATGCTCGATTTCTCCGATCCACTGGAATTGCGCGAACCCGGGATCCAGCTCGGTGCTGTTGGGCACTTTGGAAAGATCGAACACGCCGCCGCGGAAGGTCCAATCGCCCTTGTACCACTCGGCCGCGGCGCCATAGGTGAAGCCCCAAGAGTCGGCGGCGTAATCGAAGGTGCCGGTATCCACGACCGACCAGTTCATAAAGTCCTTGCGGGGATCATGTGCGTACTTGTTCGTGTCGAAAACGTCGGTGACCGCAAACTTTCCGACCGTCAGGACGACGCGATCGTTGGTCTGCGTCCCGGCGAACTGATTGATGTCGCCATCGACCTTGTTCGTTTCCCCTCCGAGATAGAAGGTCTGACGGAAAAAGGCGCGCGGAATCCGAGCGTATGGCGCAGCGGCGCCGACCTTGTAGGCCTCGCCGCTCGTGAAGCCTGCAACGCCTACGGTCGAACTCAAACCGAAGCCCTGATCGATCTCCGGATTTATCCAGAATTCTCCGCCTTCCCACGGTCTGATACCGGCATAGAGCGTCACGTCCCAGGTCTGGCGGGTCTGGTTCGGCGCAAGGCTGTTCTGCCCGCGATAAGGCGAGCGGAACGGCGCCGCGTACTGCTGCAGATAGGTGGTCTGACCATGCAGACTGAACCAATCGGTCTCGAACGGTTTCAAGCCGTCCTGCAGGGCTTGCCGCCCATTGTTCCCGAAGCGGTAGTTGAATCCCAAGCGAGCGGCGTGGACGGCGAGATCGGAGGAAGCCAGTTGCGCACCGCCGGCTATCGCTTTGTCCTTCGAGCCGTAACCTGTGTAGAGGTATTCAAAACGAGCCGACCAATCGCTCGACAACGCAACTTCCGCGCCCGCGCCCAAAGCCCTGCCAAGTCGCGTGAAACCGATTTTGTCGCCGTCGGCTCCGTCGGGTGGCCCGAGCCTCAATTGGTTGTAACTCCAGGCGAAGCCGCCGGTCGCGTAGAATAGCCAAGAACCGGGCGCGTAGCCGATGCGCGCCCGCAGCGTCCCGGAGGTCAGAACGGTCTCGTTGAACATTGCCGAGCCCTGCTTGCCGACGAGGGTGGCACTGCCCGAGATCGTATTCGGAAAGGTTACATCGGCTTCGACACCGAAAACCACACGCGATGGCAGCATGTAGTCGTAACCGGCGCTGAGTCCGATCGCATAGGAGCCGGTTCCCTTGAACGCGCTGAACGGGTTCGTCAGGTCCAAGGATCCGAAAGACTGGGGCGTTCCCGGTCCGGCCAATGAATATCGCGAGCTTCCGACGCCATAGGCGAAGTGGCTGCCGACAAAGGGCCCGGTCCAATCGACGGCCTGTGGATTGCGCGCCTTGCCTACGTCTGCCGATAGACCTTCGGCGGCGCCGCCGGCCGCAAGAAATATGCCTAGAACCATCCTCTTCATTGCGCCGACCGCCCACCAGTTCTCGAACTCGACACGGTACCAGCAGATTGGCAACAGAAAGTTGTTGCGCCGCGTCACGCTGGCGGCATGGAGGAAGTCTCCAGCCCCCGGGCGTTTCCTTGGAAATTTGCGCGTCGGCTATCGCCCGACGCCGCGCTTGAAGGGGCGGGAAATCCTGCAACAGGAGCCATCGGCGCTACCTCGGCGACAGTCCAGGGGGAGTTCAAGAAGCTCGACTGGCCGTTAGATTCGCTTCGCGAGCAAGGCGGCAGCGGCCTCGCGCGGAGCCGAAGGACTGCTGCGCGAGAAGGTGTTCGGGCGCGCCTCCAAAAGATTCCCCACAGGCGTAGCGAACATTGTGATAGTATTCATATATTGGATTTGCTAACCGTGGGAAATGGAACCCCGCGCTGGATACAGCTCTCGGAAGACCTCGCGTGCCCGTCGGGCGCTCTTGGTGTTTCTTGCCTTTGCGTATCTTTTCGTCGGCCTGGTCCATACCGTCTCCCACGCGAACGAGGCGGTCGCCGCGATCGCGGCAAATGTCGAATCGCTCTCCAATGTAGGATCCGACGACGGCGGTTCCAAAAAGTCTCCGGTGGTGGCCGAGCACTGTCACATTTGCGCGCCGATGCTCATGCCCCCGTTTGCGCGCGTCGCCGCTCCGTCGGCCCACGTGCTGAAGACGGCCTCCGCCGAGCCGAACTTCCTGGTCGAAGACCATCCGCGGCTTGATACGCCGCCCCCCAAGCACCTGACCTGAACACAGTCACTGCGTGCGGTTCTGCCGCGCGTCGTCTATTCGCGTTTCAGGTCTAAGCCATGCATTCATTCGGGTTCGCGCTGCGAGTCGCTTGCGCGCTGCTTGTAGTTACCATTCCCGCCCGGGCGGCGGAGCGTGCGCGAGCGCTCACGCTGCCGCAGGCGCTGCAGCGGGCGCTCGCGGCGAATCCGCGGTTGACGGCTGCCGAACGGGACATCGGCATTGCCGGTGGACTCCGGATCCAGGCCGGGGTTCTGCCAAATCCGGATGTTCAGTTCGAGCTCGACAATGCACTGGGCTCAGGACCCTACAAGGGCCTCCGCTCAGCCGAGACCAATCTACAGCTCAGCCAGCTTGTTGAACTGGGTGGCAAACGGGAGGCGCGGATCGCGGCGCGCGAGGCCGGCATCGGCGCGGCCGTCTGGCAGCGGCGCGCCACCCGCTTGCAGGTGCTTTCGGAAGCGGCGATTGCGTTCATCACCATCATCAGCGCGCAGCGGCGCATCGAGATCTTCGACGAGCAGATCGCAAGCTTCGATACCCTGATACCGCTGCTTCAAAGGCGCGTCCAGGAGGGCGCGTCGTCTCCAGCAGAGACGTTGCGGGCCCAGGTTGCGGCTGACCTGTTTGGCGTCGAGCGGCAGCGTACGAAAACGCAGTTGGCCCTGGCGCGCCGCGATCTCGCGATCCTGATGGGCGACAGCAGCCCTCGTTTTGGGAAAGCAGTAGGGAGATTGACCAATATCGGCGACCCACCGCCGTTCCGGTCGATACTTCAGGCGATCGAAGCCAATCCGCAGTTGATGCGTTGGACGGCGGTCGCCGCGCAACGCAACGCCGAGCTTCTGATCGCGCGCCTGAAGGTAATTCAGGACCCGCGCATTTCAGTAGGCTGGCGGAACTTCCAGGATACCAATGACAATGCCGTGCGCCTGAGCGTATCGGTCCCACTGCCGGTGTTCGATCGGAATACGGGCAACATTATCGCCGCCCAGGAGACGCTCGCCAAAACCGATGCAGAACGCGCAACTAACAAACTCGCCCTGACCAGCATCGTGGGCCGGGCTTACGACACGCTCACCGGCGCCCTGGCCGAAATCAAGCTGCTGCGGTCATCGATCATCCCGAACGCGCGCAGTGCTTCCGAGACGATTCAGGATGGCTATCTTCAAGGTCGGTTTACGCTGCTTGAGTTGCTCGACGCCAAGGGAACGTTCCTGCAGGCACTGCTCCGTGAACAGGAAGCTCTGCAGAACTTCCACATCGCAATTGCCACGATCGAAGGCCTTGTCGGTAACCCGTTTACGCTCACTCGCGAGACCTCAAGATGATGAGTCGGCTCATTCGGTATCTGGCCTTTATCTTAATTGCAGCCGGTGTCGCCTATGGCGGCTACCGTATGTTTCCGGCAACGTCAAAGACGACGCCGGCGGAAAAGGCGGGGAAAGAAGAACATAAGGAATCAGAGGGCATTGCGTTAAGCGACGCCAAGGTCGAAGCCGCCGGAATCGAGCTGGCGAAGGCCTCGCCCGGCGTGCTGCGAGACAGCCTGTTGCTGAACGGCATCGTTCAGCCGAACCAAGAGGCGCTGGTCCAGGTTACCCCGCGCTTTCCCGGCATTGTTAGGGATGTGCGCAAGCGCATCGGTGATATCGTCCAGCGGGGCGATATCCTGGCGATCGTCGAAAGCAATCAGAGCTTGACACCATACGAACTGAAGGCCGCGCTGGCCGGCACAGTGATCGATCGTCAGACCACTTTGGGAGAATACGTCTCCGAGCAGAAGCCAGCGTTCGTTATCGCCGACCTGTCGACTGTTTGGGTTGATTTTTCGGTATACCGACGCGACCTGAAGCGGGTCAGTATCGGTGACGAGGTGCTCCTTGATCCCGCTGATGGCGGGCAGCCAATCGAAGCAAAAATTTCCTATCTGTCACCGGTCGGCAGCAGTGATACCCAAAGTGCGCTGGCGAGGGCGATCGTATCGAACCGGGACCAGCGTCTACGTCCCGGTCTCTTCATCACCGGTCGGCTGACGCTATCTGCAAAGAAGGTCAATGTTGCGGTGAAATCGTCGGCATTGCAGACGGTGGAAAACCGCACCGTCGTTTTCGTTCGCAACGGCGAGAAGTTCGAGGCGCGCGATGTCGAGATCGGTGATCGTGACAAGGAGCTCGTCGAAATCACCTTTGGCGTCATCGATGGCGAGACGTACGCCGCGCGCAACAGTTTCATAGTCAAAGCAGAGATGGCGAAAGGCTCGGCCGAACATGAGCATTGATGGTGAAATGATCCTGGTGACCGCTCTCATCAGGCCATACATGGAAGAACATGTCGTGCGAAGCCTTCATGAGCTTCCCGA
This sequence comes from Bradyrhizobium sp., assembly GCF_016219575.1. Lineage (GTDB taxonomy): Bacteria > Pseudomonadota > Alphaproteobacteria > Rhizobiales > Xanthobacteraceae > Bradyrhizobium. The sequence continues at coordinate 224,317 of NZ_JACRMG010000023.1, forward strand.
GTTTCCCGGCTTCACGTTCACCGCGGTCCGGGGACAGGGAAGCGGCCGGGGACAGGGCGGCTCCTACGTTTCGAGCGACACCGATCTGACCTACCACCAATTCCTCGAACTGCGGCTGGTCTGCCGAAGCGAGCTCGTCGGCGAGATTTGTGATCGCATCGCGTCGGCCGCCTGGACCGGCAGGAAGGGCGACGGTGTCGTGTTCACGACGCCGGTCCACACGTTCGCCCGCATCAGGGAGATCGGCCGGCATCCGGAGAAACGCGATGATTGACGGCATCCTTTCGTTCTCGATCCGCCAGCGCTGGCTGGTGATGATCGGCGTCCTGCTCATGGCCGCGTTCGGCGCGTGGAATTTCACGCGCCTGCCGATCGATGCCGTGCCCGACATCACCAACGTCCAGGTCCAGATCAACACCCGCGCGCCTGGCTACTCACCGCTCGAGGTCGAGCAGCGGATAACCTTCCCGATCGAGACCGGCATGGGCGGCTTGCCAAACCGTCAGAACACCAGGTCGCTGTCGCGCTATGGGCTGAGCCAGGTGACCGTGGTCTTCAAGGACGGCACCGACATCTATTTTGCCCGGCAGCTCGTCAACGAGCGCATCCAGCAGGTCAAGGATCAGTTGCCGGCCGGGATCGAAACCGCCATGGGCCCGATATCAACGGGGCTCGGCGAGATCTACATGTTCACGGTGGAAACCAAGCCCGAAGCCCGCAAGGCCGGCGGCGAGACTTACACACCGAGTGACCTGCGCACGATTCAGGATTGGATCATCAAACCTCAGTTGAGGAACGTGCCCGGCGTCATCGAGGTCAACGCCATCGGCGGCTTCGAGAAGCAGTTTCATGTACTCCCGGATCCGACCCAGTTGATGGCTTACAAGCTGAGTTTCCGCGACGTGATGACGGCGCTCGCGGCGAACAACGCCAACGTCGGTGCGGGCTACATCGAACGCAACGGCGAGCAGTATCTCGTCAGGACGCCCGGCCAGGTCGCGAATATCGATGAGATTAAGGAGGTCGTCATCGGATCGCGCAACGGCGTTCCGGTCCGCATCGCCGACGTGGCCGACGTCCGGGAAGGGCAAGACTTACGGACCGGCGCCGCGACTCTCGACGGAAAAGAGATCGTGCTCGGCACCGCCATGCTGCTGATCGGAGAGAACAGCCGCGCGGTTGCGCAACGTGTTGCGGCAAAGCTCAAGGAAATCGGCCGCTCATTGCCCGAGGGCGTGATCGCACGGGCGATCTACGACCGAACCCACCTGGTCGAAGCGACGATCAAGACCGTCGAAAAAAATCTGGTCGAGGGCGCGCTGCTCGTCATCGTCATTCTATTCCTGATCCTCGGAAATTTCAAAGCCGCTATCGCAACGGCCTTCGTCATCCCGCTTTCGATGCTCTTCACCATCACTGGAATGTTCGAAAACAAGGTCAGCGCCAATTTGATGAGTCTCGGCGCGATCGACTTTGGGATCATCATCGATGGCGCGGTCATCATCGTTGAGAATTGTCTGCGGCTGCTTGCGCATGAGCAGCAACGTTTGGGACGGGTTCTAAACCGCGAGGAACGCTTCGAGACGATACTGGCCGGATCTCGGGAGGTCATCCGCCCGAGCCTGTTCGGTACCTTGATCATCGCCGTCGTCTACTTGCCGATCCTCACGCTCACAGGGGTCGAGGGCAAGATGTTCACGCCGATGGCGTTGACCGTGCTGATGGCGCTTCTAGGCGCCAGCATCCTTTCAATGACGTTCGTGCCGGCCGCAGTGGCGATGCTGGTGACGGGCCGTGTCTCAGAACATGAAAACTGGTTCATGCGTGGTGCTCGGCGCATCTACGTCCCGCTTCTCTCGCTGTCGATTCAAAATCGCGCTTTTGTCGCTGTCGTGGCGGCAGCGCTAATAGTGATTAGCGGATTCGCCGCGTCGCGGATGGGCGGCGAGTTCATTCCAAGTCTCGACGAGGGCGACGTCGCGCTGCAGGCGCTGCGCATCCCAGGAACCAGCCTGACGCAATCGCTGGAGATGCAACAGATGCTTGAGAAGCGTCTGCTGCAGCTACCAGAGGTGAAGGAAGCGTTCGCGCGCACCGGCACGGCGGAGGTCGCGACCGATCCGATGCCGCCGTCGATTTCAGACGGCTACGTCATGCTAAAGCCGCGCGAGGAATGGCCGGACCCTAAAAAGCCCAAGTCGGCTCTCGTGAAGGAGATCGAGGAAGCCGCGGAACAAATCCCAGGCAGCGCCTATGAACTGTCTCAGCCAATTCAATTGCGCTTCAACGAACTGATATCGGGTGTGCGCAGCGATGTCGGTGTGAAGATCTTCGGCGACGATCTCGGCGTTCTGGCGCAAGTCGCGGGGCAGGTGCAAGCCGTCCTACAGACGATCGAGGGCGCCGCGGATGTAAAGACCGAGCAAGTATCCGGTTTGCCGGTGCTGACAGTCAAGCTCAACCGGCAGGCGCTCTCGCGCTATGGAATTAGTGTCGGCGACGTCCAGAACCTCGTTGAAATCGCGGTCGGCGGCAAAACCGCTGGGTTGGTATTTGAAGGCGACCGCCGCTTCGACCTCGTCGTCCGGCTGCCCGAACACCTTCGGTTGGATGTCGAGGCCATCAGGTCGTTGCCAATCCCCCTGCCGCCGCTGGAGAACCAGGCAAAGACCGTCCGCGCGACCTGGACGAACTCGCCGCTGGCCCAGATCCGTTATGCTCCCCTATCCGAACTTGCCCAGATCGACATCGCACCGGGTCCGAACCAGATCAGTCGTGAAGATGGTAAGCGGCGGATCGTGGTGTCGGCCAACGTGCGTGGACGCGACCTGGGTTCCTTCGTCGGGGACGCGCAGCGGCAGATCGGGGAGAAGATAAAACTCCCTGCGGGCTACTGGATCGGGTGGGGCGGGCAATTCGAGCAGCTGGTCTCGGCCACACAGCGGTTGACCATCGTCGTTCCCATCGCACTGCTGCTGATCTTCCTGTTGCTGTTCATCAGCATGGGGTCAGCGGCGGATGCATTGCTCGTTTTCAGCGGTGTCCCGCTCGCGCTAACGGGAGGAATTGTGGCGCTTTTGTTGCGCGACATTCCACTATCGATCAGCGCCGGCATTGGCTTCATAGCCCTTTCAGGTGTGGCGGTGCTCAATGGCCTCGTGATCATCACGTTTATCGAAAAGCTGCGCAGGGAGGGCCGCCCACTCGTCGATGCCGTTCGCGAGGGAGCGCTGACAAGACTTCGCCCCGTCTTGATGACGGCCCTCGTTGCGTCATTGGGATTTGTCCCAATGGCCATTGCCACCGGTGCAGGTGCAGAAGTTCAACGACCCCTTGCTACCGTCGTGATCGGGGGAATCATTTCTTCGACGCTTCTGACGCTGCTCGTTCTGCCGGCACTTTACGTGCTGTTCCGGCGCGAGAACGGGGAGCGAGACAAACGCCCTCAACCCGCACCCACTGGAGCAACGACATGAAGTACATCGCGATCCTCGTTCTTTCCCTCATCTGGTCGGCGCCCTCCTTCGCGCAGCACTCCCATGGCAGCGAGAAAGGGCCGAACGGTGGTCAGATGGAGGACGCCGCCGGCATCGACGCCGAGCTTCTGATCTCCGGCAACACCATCACGATCAACGTGTTCGATCCCGCGAACGGCAAGCCGGTTTCGACGAAAGGATTTAGCGGTGCCGTCCTGGTGGCAGGTGGCGGTGCTCGCGAGACAGTCACACTCGAGCCGTCGGGCGAGAACGCGTTGAAAGGCACTTCGAAAAACACGGTCGGTGCCGGCACAGCGATCACGCTGACGATCAAGACGGCCGAGGGGAAATCCGGCCAGGCGAAGTTCGGAAAGTAGGGCCAACTGCCCCGCCGCGCGGCAAGGGCGCGGCGGGCGACGACCGTGCACGCTTCAAGGAACGTCTTTCCACGGTGTAGTCGATGAACGTTCAAAACGACAATCTTCTGGAACGGCGCAATCTGCGCCTCGACCTCTTCAGAGGGCTCGCCAACTGGGCGATCTTCCCGGATCACGTCCCCAACAACGTGCTGTCGTGGAACACCGTAAGAACGGGGGCGATGGCGGGAGTTTTGATCGCCGCTTTGATAATCGACGCCGGGTACGAACTCCGGGCGGAGGCGCCGAAGGCCAACATCGTCGGCTTGGGCGCAACGACATGCCGACGGTTCAAGGAGGATGTCAAATCCGAACCCTCGATTCGAACGGCCTATCTGGCGTGGACCCAGGGATTCATGAGCGGAATCCTTTCGCGCAGGCCGCCCGGCGTCGACGAGGGGCTCGATCTCAATCCGGCGACCTTCGGCCTTCTCAATCAACTTCGCTTCCTGGAAGATCTGTGCGCCAAGAACTCGTCATTGGATTTCTCCGACGCGGTGGCGGCGCTCTACAAGCGATTGCGCGAGGAGGGCAAGACGTGAATCTAAAAAAGCGCTCCGAACATCGACGGCTGCGTTTCTGGAGCCGGTCATGAATGACACCGCACGGACGGCGAAATTACGCTTACGGGTGGATGGAATGGACTGCGCCGCCTGCGCAACGAAAATCCAAAACGCCCTGCAGCGCATGCGCGGCATCAGCGAGGTGACCGTCTCCGTAACCGGCGGAACGGTGACGATCGGACGCGATCCCAGCGATGTGGAAGATGACACCATCCGCGACCAGATTTCAAATCTGGGCTACCGGGTGGCTCGCTCGGAGCCCGATCGGAACGACGTCCAGAGCAATGGCCAGAAAGGGTCTCCGGCCCAGCACGATGTCCATTCGCATCTAGAAGACACTCCCGGCCGGTCTTGGTGGCAGACTGGAAAGGGGAATTTGGTCATCGCGTCTGGAACCGCTCTCGCGGTCGCATTCGCGATGGGAAAAGCCATACCTAGCATCGAGCAATGGGCATTTTTACTGGCGATGATGGTCGGCCTGATCCCGATCGCTAGGCGGGCACTTTTCGCGGCGATGGCAGGCACGCCGTTCTCGATCGAGATGCTGATGTCCATCGCCGCAGTCGGTGCGGTCGTCATCGGCGCGACCGAGGAGGCGGCAACGGTCGTTTTCCTTTTTCTGATCGGTGAGCTCTTGGAGGGTGTCGCCGCCAGCCGCGCCCGCGCCAGCATCCAGGATCTCACCAAGCTTGTTCCGAAGACCGCCCGTCTCGAAGAAGACGGTCAAATCCGCGAGATACAGGCCGACCGTCTTGAAGTCGGGCAGACGATCCAGGTCAGGCCGGGTGATCGCGTTCCCGCGGATGGCGTCATCGTGTCCGGAGAGAGTTCGATCGACGAAGCACCGGTCACCGGCGAAAGCACGCCCATCCGGAAGGGCCCCGACGAGAACCTGTTCGCTGGCACCGTCAACGGAGACGGACTGCTCAGGGTGCGCGTGACGGCTGCTGCGGCAGACAACACGATCGCCCGCGTGGTGAAGCTTGTCGAAGAGGCGCAGGAGTCGAAGGCGCCGACCGAGCGTTTCATCGACCGCTTCTCCCGATACTACACGCCCGGCGTGGTGGCGGTAGCGGTTCTGGTAGCCATCGTCCCGCCGCTGCTGTTCGGCGGCGCGTGGAGCGGCTGGATCTACAAGGCTCTGGCCATTCTTCTGATCGGGTGTCCTTGCGCCCTGGTTATCTCGGTGCCCGCCGCGATCGCTGCCAGCTTGTCTGCCGGCGCGCGTCGCGGACTGTTGCTGAAGGGGGGCGCCGTTCTCGAACAGATCGGCAAGATCACCATCGCCTGTTTCGACAAGACGGGCACGCTCACCGCCGGCAAGCCCCAGGTGACGGATGTCATCGGCTTCGAGCGGAGCGAGGGAGACGTCCTGCGTTTCGCTGCTGCGCTCGAGTCCGGATCGAGTCACCCGCTTGCTACCGCGATCCTGGCCAGGGCGGCGGGGCAACAGATCTCGGTGCCGCCCATGTCTAACGCCACGGCAATCGGCGGCAAGGGCGTCCAGGCGACGGTGGAGGGCATAAAGATATTCCTCGGCTCGCCCCATGCGGTCTCCGAACTCGCTCCCGTCACTGCCGACCAGAATGCCCGGATTTCGGCCCTCAACGACGAGGGCAAGACGGTTTCCCTGCTCGTCATGGACGGCAGGGTTGCCGGAGCCATCGCCATGCGGGACGAGCCCCGTCCGGATGCCAAGAAGGGGCTGAAGCTGTTGTCGGACGCAGGGATCCGGGCGGTGATGCTCACCGGCGACAACCGGCGCACCGCCAGCGCGATAGGCAAACAAGTCGGCATCGACGTCGAGGCGGAACTGTTGCCGCAGGACAAGCAGCGGATCGTCGGCCAATTCCAGAAGGAAGGTCTAGTGGTCGCCAAGGTCGGCGACGGCATCAACGATGCGCCGGCGCTCGCTGCGGCAGACGTCGGCATCGCCATGGGCGGCGGTACCGACGTCGCGCTGGAGACGGCCGACGCCGCCGTGCTGCACGGGCGCGTATCCGACGTGGCCGCGATGGTCGATCTGTCGAAGCGGACGATGATCAACATCCGCCAGAACATCGCCGTCGCACTCGGGCTGAAGGCGGCGTTCCTCGTCACCACCATCGTCGGACTGACGGGGTTGTGGCCGGCCATTCTCGCCGACACTGGTGCGACTGTGCTTGTGACGCTGAATGCATTGCGCCTGCTCAAGCCACCCGCGACCTGAGGCTACATCCGTTCGCAACGCGACGTTCGCTTCAACAGAAGGACAACAAGATGGCCTTCGACCAATACCACGAACCGCCGGAGGAACTCTCCCAGGAAATCCGCACCTTCGCCCGCATGATCACGTCGCTGATCGAGGAGGCGGAGGCGATCAGTTGGTACGAACAGCGCATGTCGGTGGAGAAGGATAAGGACGCCAAGGCGATCATGGCGAACGCGCAGAAGGAGGAGTTCAAGCACTTCGGCATGAACCTCGAGTTTTTGCTGCGCAAGAAGGCGGATTGGCGGACCGAGCTCCAGGGCATCCTGTTCACGAAGGGTGATATCGTCAAGCAGGGCGAGGCGGCCGAAAAGAAAGTCGACTAGGCATGTCGCGGTGGGAAGCCCTCATGGAAGACAAGCGCAGACTGCGGCGGACACGCGTCTTGAAAGCCGGAGCGATCTCGTTCGGTGGGGCGGCGATATCTTGCACGGTGCGCAACCTGACGAAGTCGGGCGCCATGCTGGACGTCGCCAGCCCGCTCGGCGTCCCGAGGGAATTCACGTTGGTGATCTCGTCCGAGGGGGTTCGCCACGAATGTCGGATCGTTTGGATCAAGGAAAGGCGTATCGGCGTCTCTTTCAAACCGAGTGGAGAATCTTGAAGGTGCGGTCGACGCCTGTTGCAGAAAGGATCTCATGTCGCGTTTTGTCATAGCGTTGCTGATTTGCCTTACGACCTCTGGCGCGATGGCGCGTGCTTCAGGCCAGGCCCAAGGGCGACTCGTCCCCTTGTCTTCCGGCCAGTACAGCCGGCTGTCGCCGGCCATCCGCTCCGCACTGGAGTTGGCGAAGCGCGCATGCGGGGATGAATACATCACCGTGCGCAACGGGTTTCTGCGGTATCTGCAGGGGCCGGTGGGAGAAGAATTCACAGCGGTGCACTTCGACCAGATCGGCTGCGGGAACAGAGCGGAAGTCTGTACGTCCAGCGGATGTCTCCACCGCGTTTTTGTCTACCGGGCTGGTTTGCAGCGGGAGGTCTGGCGGGGAAACGTTTTCGAAATTGACATGTCGATCGTATCCGGCGTCCCATCCATCGAAGTGCACTGCGGCGGATACGACCATAGTTGCTACAGGCGGTTGATCTGGAACGGGAGCCGGTTTCGTTGAATCCATGGAAGAGTGGATCGTAGAGCAATGACGTCATCGATACTCGCGCACTTGCACTTCGGGGGCGCGGACCTCAGTTTTCGTAAGAAATTTCGGTTGTTCTTCACGGTGGCCGTGGTCGTGCTGGCGCTCGGCTGCGTCAAGGTAGCCGTGCACTACTACAGCCTCGAAATCCTGGAGCTCAACAGCCTGCTGACCAGCGGCATTGGCGGCGCCATCTTCATCATCGGATTCCTGCTCTCGAGCGTGCTCGCCGACTACAAGGAGGCCGAGCGCATTCCGGCGGACATCCGCACCTCGATCGAGGCTATCGACGGCGACCTGGAGTCCTTCGCGTCGATCAACGCCGAGTTCGATCTGGCCGGATGCCGGCGGATTCTACTGGCGACGATCGACAAGCTGCGATCCGGACTGGGTCATGCGCGAGACCACAAGGATATCCCTCCCGTCCTCGCCGAGATCGATAAGCTTACTCCGATCTTCGGTCGGCTCGAATCGATGGGGATGACGGCCAATTTCGTAGTCCGGCTGCGCACCACGCAGGACGTGCTGCGCAGGTCGATGCTGCGCATCTACCAGATCCAGCGGGTCGAGTTCGTTCCGTCGGTCCACGTGCTGGTCCAGACGCTGGTGTTCTCGATCGTCGCCATGATGCTGTTCCTGAAGACCGAAGGTGATCCGGCATCGGCCATCATGTTCGGATTCATTTCGTATATGTTTGTCTACGCCCTGTATTTGGTGCGGCTTCTCGAACAGCCCTTCGCCAAGGGACACGGCTCCGTGGACGATGTCAGTTTCTTCCTGCTGGACGAGCTCGAGGCGGGCTTGCGCAGATCGCTGAACGAGCACGTCTCTTTGCATCCAGTCTCAAACCCCGGGAGTTGAAGTCATGCACGGTGGGGATGCCGCAGGAACCGCGGCCGCGCAACACGCGGGAAAGCTGGCGTGGGCGCTCGGCCTGACGGCGACGTACATGGTGGCGGAGGTCATCGGCGGTCTGATCACGGGCAGCCTGGCGCTGCTGGCCGACGCCGCCCACATGCTCACCGATGTCGGCGGCCTGGCGCTCGCGCTGCTCGCGATCCGCTTTGCGGCGCGCGAGGCGACGCCGCAGCGGACCTACGGATACCTTCGGATGGAGGTTCTGTCCGCGCTGACCAACGCGGTCGTGTTGCTGCTGCTCACGGTCTACATATTATATGAAGCCTATCAGCGCTTCGTATCTCCGCCGGAAGTCCTGAGCGGACCGATGCTGATCGTTGCGGCGATCGGACTGGTAGTCAATCTCATCAGCATGCGCCTCTTGGCGGGCGGGTCATCGGAAAGCCTCAACGTGAAGGGCGCCTATTTCGAGGTGCTGAGCGACATGCTCGGCTCGATCGGAGTGATCGTCGCCGCCCTTCTCATGATGTGGAAAGGCTGGCGGCTCGCCGATCCGATCATAGGTGCCGGCATCGGCCTGTTCATCGTGCCGCGGACCTGGGGGCTACTGAAGCAGGTTATGCACATCCTGATGGAGGGCACGCCCCCCAACGTCGACGTGAGCGCGCTCGAGCGGAAACTCGCGGCGATCGCGGGCGTAATCGCCGTCCATGATCTCCACGTTTGGACAGTGACGTCCGGCTTCGACGCCATGAGCTGCCATCTGGTCGTCGCCGACATGTCGAGGGGGCGCGAGGCGCTGCGGGAAGCCCGCCGCTTGATGAAGGACGACTTCGCGATAGACCACGTTACGATCCAGATCGAGGATGATGCCCTAAGGGCGGAGGAGGTCATATTCCACGTTTAGCACTCAGTATTTGGGCCGCAAATCGGGTTCCGGCTGGGCCTGCGGAACCGGGCCGGCGTCCGTCTGTGCTCTTTTGCACAGCTCGCGGCGATCAGCGACTTTCGGACGCAGCCGTGCCGCTTGATCGTTCTGTTGCTGTATCCAGACCAGCTCGACATCTTGTAGCAATCCGATTCGAATCGCTGGGGTAGGCATGGCGAAACCAAGCTTATTCACCTCTCGCGCATGATTGTGCTCGGACGCAAGCTCGATGTTGTAGCGCTCTAATAAATTATATAGGTGTTTCAATGATATATAAATGAGGTAGTTTTATTCTGAATGGCGCTCCCAAGAAGATTCGAACTCCCGACAGACGTCCTCCCGACATTCGAAGGGCGATCTGATAACACCGCACCTAGCCGAACTTGAGTTTCCCAGTAAACGTTATATCCATCCCGGCGGTTAGACCGGGATGGCGGTTGAGTTGTAACAAAAGTGGTTGCAGGGGCGGCTTTAAATCTCCACGGCCAACAAGTGTCGGTCTCGGTCAAAACCTGCCCGGCCATGACGAAATGGGTGTGCGCGTCGAGTCCAGGGTTTCAAGATGATCGGTAAGCTCAAGGGTCTGATCGATTCCTACGGCGAGGATTATGTCATCCTCGACGTCGGCGGCGTCGGCTACCAGGTGCATTGCTCCGCGCGCACGCTGCAGGCGCTGCCGGCGCCGGGCGAGGCCGCCGTACTGTCGATCGAGACTTACGTGCGCGAGGACCAGATAAAACTGTTCGGCTTCCGCACCGATCACGAGCGCGAATGGTTCCGCCTGCTGCAGACCGTGCAGGGCGTCGGCGCCAAGGTCGCGCTGTCCGTGCTCGGCACGCTGCCGCCGTCGGAGCTGGCGAATGCCATCGCACTGCGCGACAAGGCGTCGGTGGCGCGCACGCCGGGCGTCGGCCCGAAGGTCGCCGAGCGCATCGTCACGGAGCTCAAGGACAAGGCGCCGGCCTTTGCCAATGTCGATCCGGCGGTCGTTCATCTCGCCGGCGCCATCGACGATCACCGTGCGCCGCGGCCCGTGGCTGACGCGATCTCCGCGCTGGTCAATCTCGGCTACGGCCAGCCGCAGGCGGCAGCGGCAATCGCCGCCGCGGCGCGCAGCGCCGGTGAGAAGGCCGAGACCGCGCAGCTGATCCGGCTGGGCTTGAAGGAACTGGCGAAGTGAGTGGATTTTCTCGCATCGTTGGGCAGGAGTTCGTAGGGTGGGCAAAGCGAAGCGTGCCCACCTCCAAGTGCGCCGACCGACGTGATGGTGGGCACGGCGCCAAGGGCGCCTTTGCCCACCCTGCGGCACCGGAGGAATCGGCGAAGTGACCACGCCCTCCCGCATCGTCACGCCCGAGCGCCGCAGCGACGATGTCGGCGACACTGCGCTGCGCCCGCAATTGCTGTCCGAATTCGTTGGACAAGCGCAGGCGCGGAAGAATCTCTCGATCTTCATCGAAGCGGCGCGCAAGCGCGGCGAGGCGCTGGATCATGTGCTGTTCGTCGGCCCACCGGGGCTGGGCAAGACCACGCTGGCGCAGATCGTGGCGCGCGAGCTCGGCGTCGGCTTCCGCGCCACGTCAGGTCCTGTCATTGCCAAGGCTGGCGATCTCGCCGCTCTCCTCACCAATCTCGAAGAGCGTGACGTGCTCTTCATCGACGAGATCCATCGCCTCAGCCCGGCGGTCGAGGAAGTGCTCTATCCCGCGATGGAGGATTTCCAGCTCGACCTCATCATCGGCGAGGGGCCGGCGGCGCGCTCGGTGAAGATCGAGCTGGCGAAATTCACCCTGGTCGGCGCCACCACGCGTGCCGGTCTGCTCACCAATCCCTTGCGCGACCGCTTCGGCATTCCGGTGCGTCTCAATTTCTATACCGAGGAGGAGCTCGAGAAGATCGTCACCCGCGGCGCCCGCGTGCTCAACATCGGCATGTCCCCCGACGGCGCCAACGAGATCGCCCGCCGCGCCCGCGGCACGCCGCGCATCGCCGGCCGCCTGCTGCGCCGGGTGCGCGATTTTGCTTCGGCTGCGAACGCGACCTCGATCGACCGCGCCATCGCCGATCATGCGCTGAGCGCGCTCGAGGTCGATGCCGCCGGCCTCGATGCCATGGATCGCCGCTACCTCACCACCATTGCGCTGAACTATGGCGGCGGTCCGGTCGGCGTCGAGACCATGGCGGCCGCGCTGTCGGAGCCGCGCGATGCCATCGAGGACATCATCGAGCCCTACCTGATCCAGTGCGGCTATCTGCAGCGCACCCCGCGCGGGCGGCTGCTGACCTCGCATGCCTTCCGCCACCTGGGCCTGGCCGAGCCGGCGCGAGATCCGGCGCAATTTGGACTGTTCGGCGGCGACAGCGACGATTAGCGTCGAACCTGACCCCTGCCTTCCCGCACTAAGTTGACGCCCCGGCCGCATTTCGGCCGGCCGACATCTCACGGGAAGCCGTTTCATGGCGACTACCGAAGACGCCAATGTCCTTGCCGCCGTCACCTCCTTGCCGGAACTTGCCGGCGACGAAGAGGCCAATGCGCTGTTCGACGCGCTTCCGGTCGCGCAACTGGCATCGATGTGGTGCGCGCTGCAGCGCATCAGCCGGCGCGACCAGACCGGCAGCGTCTGGGCGGCAAAGGTCTATTTCGATCATCTGCCGCACGACCAGCCCGATCGCGCGCTCGACCTCGTGCTCGAAGTGCTTGCGACCGAGCGCGACAAGCCGACCGTCATGCAGCTCAACGACAAGCTGATGCTGTCCCTGATGTTTGTCCACGGCACTGAAGTAATCGACCGTATCGAGATGGCGGCGCGCGACAATGCGAAGCTGCGCTGGCTGCTCGGCGGCATCCAGTTCGGCACCGGCAAGCCCTTCGAGCGCCGCGTCGAGGCGATTGCCGATCGCGCCGCATGGGAGCTCGACGACGCCGCGCGGCACCGGCCGCAGCATCCGCTCGATTGCGAGACCATGCCGGTGCCGGCGCTGGCGCGCGCCTGGGTCGAGCAATATTCCAAATCGGACCGCGACCGCGACGACAATTTCTTCGCGCTGATGGATTTCGAGCGCGACCTGCGCGAGGAAGACCCGGATCGCGCCATCGACCTGATCGTGGAAATCCTGAAGATTGAAACCAATCCCGTGCTACTGTCGATGCTGGCCGCAGGCCCGCTCGAGGACGTCATCAGCATGAAGACGATCGACCGCATCGAGCGCGAGGCCAAAGCGAACAGGCGCTTTCGCGATCTGCTCGGCGGTGTCTGGTACTTTCGCGCGCCCGACGAATTGAAGGCGCGGCTGGATGCGCTGATCGGCGACAATCGCTGGTGACTGTGCGGCGCAGCCTCATGCCCCTCTACGTCGGCAATTCCGAGGAAATCGTGCCGGCAACGCCGGGCGGGGCAGGGGCGCAGGTCGTCCGGGGTGCTCGATTATGCATGGATTTTTGCATCATATGATGCTATATTTGATGCGGAGCCAGACACATGAGAACGACTATTGCGATCGATGACGAGTTATTCGCGAAGGCGCAGGAATTCTCCGGCCTCACCGAGAAGTCGGCCGTCGTCAGGGAGGCGTTGAAGGCATTTGTGGAACGCGAAGCCGCCCGTCGACTTGCGCGCATGGGCGGAACCCAGCCCGACGCCAAGGCGCCACCGCGTCGCCGTCTTAAATGAAAGTGCTGGCTGATACTTCCATCTGGATCGATCATTTTCGCCGGAGCGATGCCAGGTTGGGAGAGTTTCTCGAGCGGGGCGATGTAGTCATGCACCCGTTCGTCATCGGCGAGCTTCTGCTTGGTCATGTGCCCAGGATCGCAGAGATGATCGATGATCTGGGGCGTCTCCCGAAGGCGATTGTTGCCGGTACGGATGAGGTCCTAGAATTCATCGCGCGCCAGAAACTGCCGGGGAAGGGAATCGGGTATGTCGATGCACATTTGCTTGCCGCCGCGGCGTTGACGCCGGAAGCCGGTGTCTGGACGCGAGACAAGCGCCTGCTGGCTGTTGCGCAATCGCTCGCGCTTGACGCCAGATTTCCGGAGTAGGCGTATGCTTCCCCTCGACGGCGTGATCCACGACGGCCGCCACCATATGCAGGTCCGCGTCTACTACGAGGACACCGATTTTTCCGGCATCGTCTATCACGCCAATTATCTCCGCTTCATGGAGCGAGGGCGCACCAACCATCTGCGGCTGATGGGCGCCGAGCAGCATGCCCTGTTCGAACAGGCGCAGGCGGAGACGCCCGGCTTCGCCTTCGTGGTGCGCTCGATGGTGCTCGACTTCCTGCGGCCGGCGCGGATGGACGACGTGCTCGACATCGTCACCTGGCCCGTCGCGGTCAAGGGCGCTTCCATCACGCTGGCGCAGGAGGTGCGCCGCGGCACTGAGCTGCTGGTGAAGGCCGAGGTGCGCGTCGCCTTCATCTGCGACGGCAAGGCGCAGCCGATCCCGAAGGCCCTGCGGGTGCTGATGAAGGCCGACCTGGAATAGCGCGCTTGACAGTCTGTACCGATCGGTACAATCTCCGCGGCATCCGTCGCCTGGAGATCGTTCGATGTCGCGCCCGCCGCTGCCGCCCTTTACCCGCGAGACCGCCGCGCAGAAGGCGCGCATGGCGGAAGACGCCTGGAATTCGCGCGACCCCGAACGGGTGGCGCTGGCCTATACGGAGGACAGCGTGTGGCGCAATCGCGCGGAATTCTTCCGGGGACGCGAGGCGATCAGGGCCTTCCTCACCCGCAAATGGGCGAAGGAGCTCGACTATCGGCTGATCAAGGATCTCTGGGCCTTCGACAACAACCGCATCGCCGTGCGCTTCCAGTACGAGTGGCACGACGCCGGTGGCCGGTGGCACCGTTCCTACGGCAACGAGCAGTGGGAGTTCGACGAGCACGGCCTGATGCGCCGGCGCGAGGCCAGCATCAACGACGTCGAGATTGCCGAAAGCGACCGACGTTTCCGCTGGACCGCACCGGGACCGCGCCCGGCTGACGTTGCCGGCCTGGGCGAGAGCCCGGCCTGACGCTGCAATGGCAAGAGAGGTCGCCGACCGCACCGAGCTTCTGCCGCTGCTGGCGGAGGTGTTTCGCGCGCACGGCTATGAAGGCGCGACGCTGTCCCTGATCGGCGAGGCCACCGGGCTCGGCAAGGGAAGCCTCTATCACTTCTTTCCGGGCGGCAAGCAGCAGATGGCGGCTGAGGTGCTCGGCGAGATCGACAACTGGTTCGAGGTCAACATCTTCGCGCCGTTGCGGTCGTCGGACGATCCTGCGCCCGCCGTCGCGGCGATGATCGCGGCGGTCGACGGCTATTTCCGTTCCGGCCATCGCGTCTGCCTGGTCGGCGTCATCGCGCTCGGGGCCTCGCGCGACATGTTCGCGGTCCAGGTGCATGGCTATTTCAAGCGGTGGGACGACGCATTGTCGCGCCTGCTCGCACGCTCCGGCGTCAATGCGCGCACGGCGCGGCAGCGCTCGGCCGATGCGCTGCTCACCATCCAGGGGGCGCTGGTGCTGGCGCGTGCGCTGGACGATCCCGCAATTTTCAGGCGCGCGCTTGCGGATTTGCCGCCGCGGCTGCTGGCGAAGGCAGGCTGACGTCCGCCAGGCGGGCGCTTGAATGCGGAAGGCCCGCATGGTTTGATCGCGCGCAGATATTTCAGCGTTGTTTCATTGGTTCAGATGCAGGCAGGCGCCAGGGCAGGGCTGCGCGGGTTTCTCGGGTCAGCCGGCGTAACGCTCGGCATCGCCTGCGCGACGCTGCTTGCGCTCGAAGTGTTTCTGCGCGTCTGTGATTTCCGGGAACTGCGCGAGGGCGTGAGCGAACGCTCGCTCGGCTATCGCTACGATGCCGAGCTCGGCTGGGTGCCGGAGCCGAATTCCACCTCGCGCGTCACCAATGCCCGCACCGTCGGCGTCCGGCACAACAGTCTCGGCCTGCGCGATGAGGAGCTTTCCCCCGGCGGCAAGCCGGTCATCATGTTCCTCGGCGATTCCTTCGTCTGGGGGCTGGATGCGGAAGCCGGCGAGCGCTTCACGGAACTGCTCAAGCCGAAACTCCCAGACTACCGGATTCTGGCCGCCGGCGTTTCCGGCTACGGCACCGACCAGGAATATCTGCTGCTTCGCCGCCTGTGGCCGCTGGTGAAGCCCGCGATCGTCGTGCTGGTCTTCTGCTCCGCCAACGACCGGCTCGATAACGGCAGCAACATTCGCTACGAAGGCTATCAGAAGCCGTATTTCGTCATCGGCGCCGACGGCCGGCCGCAGGTGAGGGGGCAGCCGGTGCCGCTCTCCCGCCAGCAATACTTTAAGGACGTTTGGCTGGTGCGCAATCTTTGGCTCGCGCGGATCGTGGCGTCGGTCTATCTGAAGGTCGTGCATCCGGTGCAGTTCGTGCCTGATCCGACCGAGCAACTGGTGGGCTTGCTGCGGGCCTTCGTGGAAGGCAATGGCGCCAAGTTCCTCGTCGCGATCCAGCACAAGGACGACGCTCTCGGCCGCTTTTTGCAGCAGAACGGAATTGCCTTCGTATCGCTCGACGGCGCGGCCGCCTATCCCGGCGACGGCATCGGCGGTCACTGGACGCCGGAAGGTCATGCCTTCGTCAGCGAACGCATCTTCAATCTGCTCGCCGGGAACGGTACCATGGTTCGATAATGGAGGCTGACCGATATGAAAAAGATGTTTTTGATGGCCGCTTTGCTTGCCGGATTTCTCGCCGGATTTCCTGCAACCCCCGCCGGTGCGCAGACCAAGGTCGGAGACTGGACGGTCGAGAAGCGCGCCAAGGACACCCATTGCAACGCGAGCCGCGGCTACAAGGACAAGGAGGACGATAACCGCGACTACGGCATCGTGCTCACCTACTCCACGGACAAGATCGTCATCGTGTTGATCTACGACGGATGGGAGTGGGAGAAGACCGGCGAGGTTCTCAAGGCCGATTTCGCCACCGACAAGGACGACATCATGAAGAAGTCCAAGTGGGAGGTGATGGACAAGATCTCGCTGCGCGGCGTCTTCGAGTTCGATCAGCGGATCATCGACCGGCTGTCCAAGGCAAAGCGGCTGCATGTCGATTTCGAGGAAGATGACGACGACAACAGCATCGAGCTCGAGACCCCCCGCGCCGGCGAGATGCTGGCAGCGCTGAAATTCTGCGAGGAGAACCGGAAGTAGCCGGAGGCAACGTCGCCTTCATTTGTCCGGTGTCGTCCCGGCGAACGCCGGGACCCATAACCACCGCAGCCAGTTGGACAGAGAAGCCGTCTCCGCCTGTGCTTTTTCCGACGGCCGCGGCGTTTGGGTCCCGGATCGCGCTTCGCTTGTCCGGTACGGCAGCTTGCCTACGCCGCCGCCTTGTGGCGCGCCATCTCGGCCTTGTAGAGCTCGAACTCCTCGGCCAGCGCCTTGGCCACCGCCGGGCGCTTCTTCATCCGCTCCAGATAATCCTTCACGGCCGGATATTTGCCGAAGTCGATCATCGGGGTCGCGATGCTCCAGTTCAGGATGGTGGTGAGATAGGCGTCCGCCACGCTGAAATGGTCGAGCAGGAACGCGCGGCCCTTCAGATATTTGTCGAGATAGTCGAGCCGCGAGAGATATTTCTCCAGCGTGTACGCCTTCACCTCGGCCGGCACGTTCTTGCCCAGGAGCGGCGTGAACAGGCCCTTGTGCAGCTCGGTGCCGATGAAGCACAGCCATTGCTGCAGCCTGCTGCGCTCCATGCCCTCTTTGGCGCCGATGCCGGAATCGGCCAGCTGTTCGGCGACATGCTGCAGGATCGCGGCGTTTTCTGTCAGGATCACGCCGTCTTCGGTGCGCACGACAGGCACGAGGCCGAGCGCATTGATGGCGTAGAAGTCGGAATTGTCCTTCAGGACTTTCTTGGTCCTGGGATCGACCTCGATGAAGTTGGCCGTTTGGCCGGCCTCATACAGCGCGATCCTTGTTGCCATCGAGCAGGCTAGCGGCGAGAAATACAGGTCCATGGGTTAACTCCCTCTGGCTTGGACGGTTTCGGACGGGTTGCGGGGATCAAGCTTGATTTATGTACCGTTCCGCATAATTATGCGGACGTCAAGGATTATTTTGCGAGATGGTACAAAAAAGAAGAGAGCCTGCGCCGCATGCCCGGCCGAAGCCTGGGAAAGCCAAGCCGGCGCAACCGCTTGCGACTTCATCCGAGCCGAAGCGGCGCGGCCGCCCGCGCACCTACCGGCCCGAGATTGCGCTGGCGCGCGCGCTCGACGTGTTCTGGAAGGAGGGATTTGCCGGCGCCTCGCTCGACGATCTGTCGGCGGCAACCGGCATGAACCGGCCGAGCCTCTATGGCGCGTTCGGCGACAAGCGCGAGCTCTATATCAAGAGCTATGAGAGTTACCGCGCCCGCGCCCGCGAGCGCATGGGCGAAGCGTTCGCGGCGGAACTGCCGCTGCGGGACATGCTGGAGAAGATCTATTCGATCGCGCTCGACATGTACCTGTCGGGCAAGGACGGCCCGCGCGGCTGCTTCACGGTGATGACGGCGACCTCGGAAGCTGTGTTCGATCCCGCCATTCGCGAATTGGTGATCACGGGTCTCGTCGAAACCGACCGCTTCTTCGCCCGCATCTTCAAGCGCGCGCAGGAGCGCGGCGAACTGCCGGCCTCGAGCGACCCGGTGGTGCTGGCACAACTCGCCTCCGCCACGCTGCACACCATCGCCGTGCGCGCCCGCGCCCGGGTGCCGCGGGTGGAACT
Organism: Bradyrhizobium sp.; assembly: GCF_016219575.1. GTDB lineage: Bacteria > Pseudomonadota > Alphaproteobacteria > Rhizobiales > Xanthobacteraceae > Bradyrhizobium. The sequence goes on from NZ_JACRMG010000023.1 coordinate 242,688, forward strand.
CGATGCCATCGTCAAGGGCGCGCTCGACGTGATGTGCGCCAACGCGCGATAGCGCCGCGCTGGCGTTCCCGATGACGGCAGCGTATATTTTCATCATGTTCATGTTCGCACGCAGTTCAGCCGTCGCGGTGGCCTTGTTGGCGCTCTGTATGGGCGGGCGCACGGCCCACGCCCAGGCCGCGCCCGTACAGTATTGGCTGCCGAGTTCGTCCTTCGGTTTCGGCGGCAGCCTCGAAGGTTCCGGCGGCGACACGCAAGGCGTCTCGCGCACCAACTTTCCGAACGGCTGGTTTATCGCCAATACACAAAGCAGCTTCGCCATGAGCGGCTTCAATCGGCTCGGCGCCTTCGGCAATCTCGGCTCGCTGTCCACCGAGGGCGTGCAGTTCGGCTATAATTTCAAGAATGCGCCGGTCTCGATCTACACCGGCTTCGATACGATGAAGTTCAACAGCGGCCCCGGCAGCAGCGCCAGTGGTGCGTTTGCGGCTTTCGACCGGTCCGCTACGGCTCCCGGCGCCTTCAGCGCCAATGCCGGCATCGAATTCCGGCCGACCTCGAACCTGAGCCTCTCGCTCGGCGCCAGCTTCAGCCAGCAATCCCAAGGGCTCGTCGACAGCGACATCAATTCACCGTTGCTGCCCGGCCAGACGCCGCTCGCTATCGGCGGCGTCCGCCGCTGACGCGCCGCCTCGCGGGAGCAGGACCGCCGGGTCGGCGTCGTTAGGACTTCGACAACAGTTTGTCGCGGGATGCGCGACGGCACGCCAGTTCCGCCATTAGCGATTGGTTTACGACAAGCTGCCACACTCCTGCCTGTAATTGGCCGCCTTTCCGAATGGACGGACGATCTTCCGGGTTACCGGGCGATTGTGGGGATGGGCAGGCTGCAATCAACCCAGATTTAGAAAGGCAGATTCCGATGTCGGGGCTCCGGATCACTCGTCGCGATGCCATCCTGTCGACGGTCATTGCAGTTGCGCTTGGAACGCCGGTGTTGGCGTCGGACGGCGCCAAGGTGAAGGTCGCGATGCAATCGCTGAAGGACGACACCGCCAAGCTCGGTTTGGCGAAGCTCGATGGCGAAGCCCTCTATTTCGGCGGCTCGAAAGTCAACGAGGACTACAGCGTTGTCGACGGGGTCAAGGCCAAGCATGGCGGCACCGCCACCCTCTTCGTCAAGAAGGGCAACAACTACATGCGGGTCAGCACCAACGTCATGAAGGAGGGTGCGCGGGCAGTCGGCACCATTCTCGATCCCTCCGGTCCTGCCTATGCAGCGATCAGCCAGGGCAACACCTTCTACGGAATGGTCGACATCCTCGGCAAGATCTATGACACCGGCTACGAGCCGATCAAGTCGGAGAGTGGCGCCATCATCGGCGTCTACTATGTCGGCTACCCGATGGAATGATGCGATAGCGATCAAACCAGCAGATAGGGGTTGATGTCGATGCGATTGGCCAACCTTTCCGTCGGGCAAAAATTGTGGCTGTGCATGGGCACAGCCATTTTTTTCGTTGTCGGCTTTTGTGCCGTTGCCCAGTATGCCCTCTCGTCCACGACCGCCGGGTTCTCGGCGATGATCGACGACGAGTTTGCCGTCATCGGGCACGGCAACTCCGCCAAGATCGCCTTTCTCGAGGCGCGTCGAAACGAGAAGGACGTTCTCTACAACGACGACGAATCGCTGGTGAAGAAGATAGTCGATCATTCGAGCAAGATGATCGTTGAGGCAAAGGCAGCCGATGCCGTCGCGACGCGCCTGGGCGATCCGGAGCTGACCAGGAAATCAGCGGCCCTGGTCAAGGGCGGAGAGGAATATCAGCGGCTCTTCAAGGTCGCCGCAGCAAGCGCTGCCGGACAGGCGCGCATGGTCGCCACCATCCCGATGCGGAAGGTTGCCACGGAAACCGAGAAAGAACTGAACCTGCTGCTGGACGAGGTCGGCAAGCGCATCCTGGCGGTACGCGAGGAAGCCCAGAAGCGCGCCAGGATCATTGAAATCGTCGTGCTGGCGTCCGGCCTGCTCATTGTGGTGCTGGGCTTTATGTCGATCTGGCTGTTGCGTTCGGCCATTGCGAAGCCGCTCGGGGCGCTGCGCGACCGCATGGTCGAGCTTGCCGGGGGAGATCTTCAATCCTCCGTTCCCTTCGGGACGCGCAAGGACGAGATTGGCAAGATGGCGGAAGCCGTGGAGGTTTTCAGGACAAGCCTGATCGAGGCCGATCAGATGCGCGCGCGCCAGCAGGCCGAGCAGGAAGGCCAGCTTGCCCGCGCCGGCAGGATCCAGGCAAGCGTACGCAATTTCGAGAAGGTGGTGGCCGAGGCGCTTGGCGACGTCGCCTCCTACACCGCCGAGCTGGAATCGACCTCGACGTCGATGGCGGACACGGCGAAGGAGGCCAGCGAACGGTCCGGCGCCGTTGCGACCGCGACCGAGCAGGCGACCCGGAACGTCCAGACCGTCTCGTCGGCCGCCGAGGAGCTGTCTTCCTCGATCGCGGAAATCAACAGCCAGGTCGGCAGGTCGGCAACCGCTGCAAGCGAGGGTGCGGCGCAGGCCAACGATACCAACGCGCAGATTATCCAGCTCAAGGAATCGGTGCAGAAGATCGACAGCGTCGCGCACCTGATCAACGAGATTGCAAGCCAGACCAATCTGCTCGCCCTCAACGCGACGATCGAGGCCGCGCGCGCCGGCGAAGCGGGCAGGGGATTTGCGGTGGTTGCGTCGGAGGTCAAGGCCCTCGCCATGCAGACGACGAAGGCGACCGACGAGATCGGCGCGCAGATCCGTGCCATCCACGAACGGACGGATCAGTCGGTCGGATCGATCGGGACGGTTACCGAAACGATCGTCCGCGTCAGCGAGATCGTCTCCACCATTGCCTCCGCCGTCGAACAGCAGGGCGCGGCAACGCGCGAGATCGCCGATTCGTCCAGCCATGCGGCCAGGGGCACTGCCGAGGTGCTGTCGAACATCCAGGGCGTGCGGGAAGCTTCCGAAAGAACGGGCGAAGCCGCGAGCCAGGTGCTGCGTGTGGCCAGGGAACTCGGCCGCAACGGCGAGACGCTCAGGAGCCGCATCGACGAATTCATGAAGGAAGTCAGCGCGGCTTAAGGCGGCCGGACGCTGCCTGCAGCCCCGCAGCGATCGGCACGCAGACGCCACGATTCTGCGATTCAATACCCCCGGCTGCGATCGACCACGTTCTCCAGCGTGCCATCAGCCTCGAATCGCGCGATCTGCCGCGCGACGTATTTCGAAATCTCGTCGGGGTCGGTGTCGGCCGCATTGTGCGGCGTGAGCACGACGTTCGGGTGAGTCCAGAACGGACTGTCCGCCGGCAGCGGCTCGGTCTCGAACACGTCGAGCGAGGCGCCGCCCAGCGTGCCGTCGTCGAGGCACGCCAGGACGTCCGCTTCGTTCTGCAAGCCGCCGCGGCCGGCATTGATCAGCACGGGCGCGCCGAGTGGGCCGCTGCGGCTGAGCCGCGCGAACACATCGCGATTGAGGATGTGCCGCGTGTCCGCGGTGAGCGGCAGCAGGCAGACCAGGATGTCGGTCTGGTGGAGGAACGCATCAAATCCGTCGGCGCCATGAAAGCACGCCATGCCTTCGACCCGCTTCGGCGACCTGCTCCAGCCGGAGACGCGAAAACCGAGCCGCCGCAAAATGTCGGCGGCATTGGTGCCGAGCGTACCGAGCCCCATGATGCCGACCGACATCGCGCTAGCGGCATGCTGGAATTTCGGCGCCCACCGCTTCACCCGCTGCGACTCCCGCAAGTAGGGCTCCTGCCGGTGATGCATCAGCACATGCAGCACGACATATTCGGCCATGCGGTCGGTGAGATCGGCAACCGCCACGCGCACCAGCGGCACGTCGGGCAGCGACCTGTCCGCCATCAGCGCATCGACGCCGGCCCCCAGATTGAAGATCACGCGCAGGTTGGGAAAGCCGGCGAGCTCCCCGGGCTTCGGTTTCCAGACCGCGGCATAGTGCACCTCGGCCGGATCGAAGCCGGACGCAGGAAGCAGCAGCACGCGGCGGTCGCCGCAAACCTCGTCGAACCGGGCCTTCCAGCGCGCCGGCGACCAGTTTTCCGTCCCGCCATGGACGAGGATGGCGAGGGCGCCTTTGGTCATATTTGGGTTCCCCGGAATTGTGTGAGGCTAGTCACATAACGGATCGGGCGGCTGCCCTAGTCTGCTCCCATCAAACAAGGGAGACTTCCCATGCGCAAACTGATCCTGATTTCCGCTCTGCTGCTGGCCTCCGTTTCCGCCCAAGCCGGCGAAACCCGCAGCCTGAGCCTGGCCGGCATTCCCACGGCTACCACCACCGCCGCTGCCAATGGCAGCACCGCCGTTGAGGCGCCGAAGCCGATCGCGCAGGTTTCCGCCCAACTCGCCCAGGCGGCCACGTCCGCCAACGACGCCGCCCCGATCCAGATCCAGGCTCCTGCCGCGGCTCCGGCCCCGGTTCAGGCCCAGGCGCCCGCTGCCACGCCGACGACCACGGCTCCGGCGGCCGCCACGACCACGACGACTGCGACGACGACCGAGACCAAGCCCGCGACCACGGCCACGACCGAGAGCAAGAAGACCGTGAAGAAGGCCCGTCGCGAATCCGATGAAGCCAAGGCCCGCCGCATCGCCGCCCGGTATGGCGTGTACTGGTAAGCCAAACGCAACTCCCGGCGAAGTTCCTCTTCACGAAGCGGAAGAAATTGAAAAATTTCTTCCGCTTCGTTGTCGGCTGCAGGCATATTCCGTCGTCCTTTAGATGAACGGGAGTTGCCTGCCGAATGCTGTACGCCATCCTCTGCTATCATGACGAAGATTTGGTCGGTTCCTGGAGCAAGGAGCACGACGCCGAGGTCATGACGAAGCTCGCCGTCGTGCAGGAGAATCTCGCGAAGCAGGGACGGCTTGGCCCGGTCGCGCGTCTCTTGCCGACCACCGCCGCGACGACGCTGCGCAAGGACGATCCGCCGCTGGTGCTGGACGGGCCCTTTGCCGAGACCAAGGAACAGCTGCTCGGGTTCTACATCGTCGACTGCAAGAACCTCGATGAAGCCCTCGACGTCGCGAAGGATCTCGGCGCGGCCAATCCCGGTGGCGCCTACGAGATCCGCCCGGTCGGCGTGCTCAATCCCGGGAGCATCGAGACGTGACCGACACCGCTTGGATCGACGCCGCGCTCGCCTCGGCGCGCCCCCAGGCGGTCGGCGCGCTGCTGCGCTATTTCCGCAACCTCGACGCGGCGGAGGAGGCCTATCAAAACGCCTGCCTGCGCGCGCTGAAGACCTGGCCGCAGAACGGCCCGCCGCGCGATGCCGCAAGCTGGCTGATCATGGTCGGCCGCAATGCGGGCATCGACGAGGTCAGGCGCCACCGCAAGCAGGAGGCGCTGCCGGAGGACGAGGCGATCTCCGATCTCGACGATGCCGAGGAGAAAATCGCCGAACGGCTCGACGGCTCGCACTACCGCGACGACATTTTGCGGCTGCTCTTCATCTGCTGTCATCCCGATTTGCCGGCAACCCAGCAGATCGCGCTGGCGCTGCGCATCGTCTCCGGCCTTTCGGTGAAGCAGATCGCGCGTGCCTTCCTGGTCAGCGAAGCCGCGATGGAGCAGCGCATCACGCGCGCGAAGGCCCGCGTCGCCGAAGCAAAAGTGCCGTTCGAGACGCCGGGCGCGGCGGAGCGCAGCGAACGCCTCGCCTCCGTCGCCGCCATGATCTACCTGATCTTCAACGAGGGCTATTCGGCGAGCGGCGATACCGCCGAAATTCGTTCGCCGCTTTGCGAGGAGGCGATCCGCCTGTCGCGGTTGTTGCTGCGGCTGTTCCAGAGCGAGCCGGAGATCATGGGCCTCGCCGCGCTGCTCCTGCTGCAGCACGCCCGCGCAGCCTCGCGCTTCGATTCGGACGGCGCCGTGATCCTGCTCGAGGACCAGGACCGCTCGCTGTGGAACAAGGCGCTGATCGCCGAGGGCCTCGCGCTGATCGACAAGGCGATGCGCCATCGCCGCAGCGGTCCCTATCAGGTGCAGGCGGCGATCTCGGCGCTGCATGCGCGCGCCGGAAAGCCCGGGGAGACCGACTGGACCCAGATCGAGCTGCTCTATGGCGCGCTCGAGGTGATGCAGCCGTCGCCGGTCGTGACCCTCAACCGTTCGGTCGCGGTCTCGAAGGTGCGCGGCGCCCAGGCGGCGCTCGACATGATCGAGCCCCTGGCGTCGCGGCTGTCGAACTATTTTCACTATTTCGGCGTGCGCGGCGCCTTCCTGATGCAACTCGGCCGCAACGAAGAGGCCCACACCGCCTTCGACCGCGCCATTGCGCTGGCCAACACGTCCGCGGAGGCCGCCCACATCCGCATGCATCTCGACCGCCTGATGCGCGACAGCCAGGTGCCGGTCAAGGCTGCAAAGGCAACCCAGTAAGCCCTCGTCATGCCCGGGCTTGACCCGGGCATCCACGTCTTTGGGAGAGGGGGACGTGGATGGCCGGGACAAGCCCGGCCATGACGCAGATAAAATTCCAACGCGTGTCGAATCGGCGCCACGTCGTTCGTCGTAGGGGAGTGAGGAGCTATCAATGGAGCCTACCATGTTGAAAATCATTGCCGGCATCGCCATCGTGCTTGTCGTCGCGATTGCCGTCGTCCTCGTTCTCGCCGCCACCAAGCCCGACACCTTCCGCATCGAGCGCAATGCCACCATCAACGCGCCGGCGGAGAAGATCTTTGCCGTGCTCAGCGACTTCCATCAGTGGGGCGGCTGGTCGCCCTGGGAGAAAAAGGATCCCGACATGAAGCGCAGCTTTACCGGCGCCGATCGCGGCAAGGGTGCGGTCTATGGCTGGGAGGGCGACAAGAACGTCGGCACCGGCCGGATGGAAATCCTGGAGGCCAGCACGCCGTCGAAGCTCGTCATCAAGCTCGACTTCCTGAAACCCTTCGAGGCGCACAACACCGCCGAATTCACAATGCTGCCGCAGGGCAATGCCACCAACGTGCACTGGGTGATGCATGGGCCCTCGCCCTTGATGGCCAAGGTGATGCATGTCTTCATCAACATGGACAAGATGGTCGGCAAGGATTTCGAGCAGGGCCTTGCCAACCTGAAGCAGCTCACCGAGAAGTGAGCTTCTCGTGCCCGGTCCGCGGTGCGGCGCTTCGTCAGGGACGCACCGCAGAGCCGGGCCAAGAAGGCAGCCAGGAGTCATCGATGCAGCTCAATCCTTACGTCACCTACAATGGCAATTGCGAAGCGGCGCTGAAATATTACCAGAAGGTGCTGGGCGCGAGGATCGAGGCGATGTTTCCGTTTGGAGAGGGGCCGCCGGAAATGCAGATTCCGCCGGACTACCGGAACAAGATCATGCACGCCAAGGTCACGATCGACGGCGAAGTGCTGATGGCCTCCGATGCGCCGCCCGGCCAGTTCAGGGCGCCGCAGGGTTTTTCGGTCTCGCTGCAGGTCGAGGATCCCGCCGACGCCGAACGCAAGTTCAAGGCGCTTGCCGAAGGCGGCACCGTCACCATGCCGTTCGCCAAGACCTTCTTCTCCAGGGGCTTTGGCATGTGCGTCGACCAGTTCGGCATCCCCTGGATGGTGAACTGCCCGGCGGAGATGTGAGGACTGTGCTCTTCCTTCTCCCACAAGGGGAGAGGGAAGCGAGAGAATCTACCTGCATCTCGGATAGATCGCCGTCAGCTCGCGGCCGCGCAGCAGCAGCATCCGCGAGCCGAGCCCGCCGCGGCGACCGATCCAGTTGCGGATCGGCTCCGGATAGGCCTCGAGCACTGCTTTCGATGCTTCCGGTTCGGCATACATCCGTCCGCGCCGGTCCATCGAGCGCGCGGCGTGGAAGCCGAGCACGGCGCGCCGCGTCACGCAGATGCGATCGGCCGGCACCGTCATCAGCACCAGCGTGCAGGCCGACAGGCACGGCCCGTCGATCACCACGCGCTCGCCGGACTGGCGCACCTTGTCGAACAGCTCGAGGAACGGGCCGACCTGGCCTCCGGGGCTGGAGAGGATGCGCACATCCGCGTGCGCCGAAGCGACGCCCGCAAACAGCGCCAGTGCTGCAATCAGCAGGATTCTCATGGTCGCAACCTGCACGGCCGATGCGATGAAAATTGGGCATCGCGGCGCCGCGCGCAGGAGCGCGATGCCGTCACCCATTGCGTCTCTGCCCGCGCAGCGTCGGCAGGCCGATGCCGGCGGCATCGAAGCCGCCGTCGACCGCGAGGATTTGTCCGGTGATGTAGCTCGAGCGATCGCTGCACAAGAAGAAGATGGCTTCCGCCAGCTCTTCCTCCAGCCCATAGCGGTTGAGCGGGATCGCGTCGTGATAATCGGCGCGGATTTCCGGCGTGTGCACGGCCTTGGCCATCGCGGTCTCGACCGGGCCGGGTGCCACCGCGTTGACGCGGATGCCGAGCGCGGCCAGTTCGACCGCAAGCTGCTTGGTCAGGTGCGCCAGCCCCGCCTTGCTGGTCCCATAGGCCGAGCGCAGCGTCGAGGCACGCACCGCCGAGATCGAGGTGATGTTGACGATCGCGCCGCCGCCCTGCTCGCGCATCAAGGGCACGGCCGCCCTGGTGCACAGGAACGGTCCCGTGAGGTTAACCTCCAGGATCCGGCTCCAGTCGGCGTCCGGCGTCTCCATGATCGGCGCGAACACGGCAATGCCGGCGTTATTGATCAGCGCGTCAAGCCGGCCGAACCGTCTGCTCACGGTCTCCATGGCCGCCGCCACGCCCCTGGCATCGGAGACGTCGCAATGCAGCGCCAGCGTGTTGTCCGGATTGGCAACCGCCGCGACCGCGCCTTGCAACAATTCGCCCTCGATATCCAGCAGCGCCACGCGCCAGCCCTCGGCGAAGAAGCGCTTGGCGGTCGCCAGCCCGATGCCGCGCGCGGCTCCCGTGACGAGGGCGACTTTGGACGTGGAGGCGGTCATTGGGGATTCCCGGATGTGGCGTTGGCAGTGCCGGCGCAAATGCGCCGCGTCTCTCTCTTAAGGCAGGTTGGTTCGGCCGGAAAGCCGGTCCGTGAACATCGTCGAGCCTCGCGTCCACCGTCGCAGTCCTTGCCACCGCAGGGTGTGGATCGCGCACGGCCTTCGAAAAAATTTCACAGGACATGTCGGCGCCGCAGCGCCTGCTTCGTCTTGTTGATGGGGCCGCTGGAACCGGCCGGCCTGCAAAATTCAGATGGAGCAGACCATGCGATTCATGATGTTGATGATCCCGCTCGGCTACGAGACCGCACCGCCCGATGTCCAGCTCGATCCCGAGCGCGTCGCTGCGATGATGCGCTACAACGAGGCGCTGAGGGACGCCGGCGTCCTGATCACGCTCGACGGCCTGCATCCGCCGTCGACGGGCGCGCGCGTCTCCTTTGCCGGCGGCAAGGCGATCGTCACCGACGGTCCCTTCGCAGAATCCAAGGAGGTGCTCGGCGGCTACTGGATGATCGAGGTGAACTCCCGTCAGGAGGCCATCGACTGGGCAAAGCAATGCCCGGCGTCGGACAACGAGATCATCGAAATCCGCCAGGTGCAGGAGATGTCCGATTTTCCGCCCGACGTGCAGCAGGCCGCCGCCGGCTTTGCCGAGCTGCAAAACTGCAGCTCGCGCTGAACACAGCCAAAGCAAGGAGACAGGTCATGAGCACCAACATCTATCTCGCGGTCTTCACCGGCAACGGTGCCTCGCCGCGAATGGCGGCCTGGAACGCGCTTCCCGAGACCGAGCGGCAGGCGAGGGCACAGAAGGGAATAGCGGCCTGGAAGGCGTGGGCCGAGAAGCATCAGGCCGCGATCCTCGACATGGGCGGGCCGCTCGGCAAGACCAAGCAGATCGACGCGGGCGGCGTGCGCGACATCAGCAACCTCCTGAGCGGTTTCACGGTGTTGCGCGCCGATTCCCACGAGGCGGCGGCAAGACTGTTCGAGAACCATCCGCATTTTGCGATCTTCCCCGGGGAAGCCGTGGAGGTGATGCCGGTGCTGCCGATTCCGGCCGGTTAACGTTCGTTAACGAGGCGGTCGTCGTATTCGCCGCTAGTGACCTTTGCGCCCGGCTCATGTAAAAGTCTTTCACATGAGCTGGCGCAAGGACAAGGATCAGCGGCGCGCCGAGCGCGGCTATCACCACGGCAATCTGAAGGAGGCGCTGTTGCAGGCGGCCCTCGACCTGATCGCGCAGAAGGGCGCGGCCGGGTTCACTTTTGCCGACGCCGCACGCATGGCCGGCGTCAGCCCGGCGGCGCCCTACCGGCATTTTCGCGACCGCGACGAGTTGTTGTCGAGCATCGCGCAACGCGGCTTCGAGCAGTTCGAGGCGTTGCTGACGCAAGCCTGGGACGACGGCCGTCCCGACACCGTCACCGCCTTCGAGCGGGTGGGCAAGGCCTATCTGCGCTTCGCCCGCGAGGAGCCGTCGTTCTATTCGGCGATGTTCGAATCGGGCCTGCCCGTCGACGCCAATCCAACGCTTCTGGCTGCATCCGAGCGCGCTTTCGGCATCATCCGCGCCGCGGCCGAGCGTTTGGCGGCGCTGGCGCCGCCCGGCGTGCCGCGGCCGCCGGCGATGATGATGGCGCTGCACATCTGGTCGATGTCGCACGGCGTCGCCTCGCTGTTCGGGCGCGGCGACGCGGCGCGGCGCAAGCTGCCGATGTCGCCGGAAGACCTGCTGGAAGCGGAAGTGCTGATCTATCTGCGCGGCCTCGGCTTCCCGATCGATCGCAGGCCCGGCACGCAGGGCGGCACCAAGCCCGCCGAGCCGCCGCCGGTACCTCCATCCGGACCTTGGGGCCGCCCGAAATAAGGTTCCAAGAAAATCTTGGCGGACGCCTTCGAGCTCCCGCTTGACAATCCCGGCGGTTGGGCTATCTATGTAAATGTTATTTACATTCACAACGGCGTGATGCCGGGATGGAGAAGGGAAATGGCCTACACCGCAGATGTCAATCGCTGGCGCGGCCCGGCCCCCGAGGGGGAAGAACGCTACGACCGCCCGCGCATGCTCGAATCGCCGTGGCATCCGGGCTGGATCGCCGTGACGATCCTCGGCTTCATCATCTGGTGGCCGATCGGACTTGCCCTTCTCTTTTTCACACTCGGGAGCAGAAAAATGGGTTGCTGGAGCCGTCACGATAGCGATCGCTGGGCCAACAAGATGGAGCGGATGCAGTACAAGATGGACCGCATGCGCGGCCGCATGGAGCGCGGCGGCTGGGGATTCGGCCCGCCGACCTCGGGCAACCGCGCCTTCGACGAGTACCGCTCTGAAACTCTGCGCCGTCTCGAGGAGGAGCAGCAGGAGTTCAAGGATTTCCTGGTCCGCCTGCGCCACGCCAAGGACAAGGAAGAGTTCGACGCCTTCATGGCGCAGCACAAGAACCGCCCGACGCCGCCGAACGACCAGCCGCCGCAGAGCTAAGCCTTCAGGCGCAAGCCCCCAAAGTCCTGAACGGCAACGAGCCGCCCGTTTGCTAAAGCAGACGGGCGGTTTGCTATGGGAGTCATTCCGAGGCACGCGAAGCGTGAACCCGGAATCCGGGGATTCCCCGATGCGCGATTGCGCATCTGAGGTCTGGCGGAATGACGGAGCAAAAATGCCCCAAAACGCAAAAGACCGCCGGGTTGAGCCCTGGGCGGTCTTAAGCTGCCCTTTGCAGGGCAGGTGCGATCGTCACGCCCGGGCAATATGGGTCGATTTCTGATTCTCGTCAAGGGCGCCGACATCTCTGTTTCGTCATTCCGGGGCGCGCCGCTTGGCACGAGCCCGGAATCCATAACTACAGGCCGATGTTGTTTCAAAGAAAGCCGTCGACTGACTCTCAAGATTATGGCCGCCTCGGCGTATGGATTCCGGGCTCGCCGCTGCGCGGCGCCCCGGAATGACAGCCGGCGAGGGTTCCGCTTTCGCTTGATCCACCCTACATTCCCGGTGTCATCGGGGAGAGCAACATGGCTTCAGCCGAACAACTCTGGCAATCCGTCCGCGGCGAGGCGGAGGCGATCGCGGGCAGCGATCCCGTGCTCGCCAGTTCGCTCGCCCAATCCATCCTCGATCATCCCGATTTCGGCAGCGCGCTCGCGTTCCAGATCGGCCAGCGGCTCGGCAGCGGGGACGACGACCGCGCCCGGTTTACGCGCGTCGCCCACGAGGCCTTTGCCGCCGCGCCGGAACTCGTCGAGGCCGCAAACCTCGATCTGCAGGGCATCGTCCATCACGATCCCGCGACCACGGCGCTGCTGCCGCCGCTGCTCAATTTCAAGGGCTATGTTGCGCTCGAGGCCTGGCGCGTCTCGAACTGGCTCTGGCAGAGCGGCCGCCGCGACTTCGCGCTCCTGATGCAGAGCGCGTCGTCCGAACGGCTGCAGGTCAGCATCCATCCCTCGGCGTCGATCGGCAGCTCGGTGTTCCTCGATCATGCCACCGGCATCATCATCGGCGCGCTGTCCTGCATCGGCGACGGCGTGACGATCCTGCAGAACGTCACCATCGGCCGGAAGCCGGAAAATCCCGCACGCGCCCCGCGCATCGGCCGCTTCGTGCTGCTCTCTTCCGGCTCGAGCGTGATCGGTGACATCGTCATCGGCGATTTCGCCAGGATCGGCGCGGGCGCCGTGGTCACGCGCGACGTGCCGGCCGGCTGCACTGCAGTCGGCGTGCCGGCGCGGCTGATCAACTGCCCGGAGGACGCGGTTCCGACGTGATGCCATGAGAATGGCCGGCGTTCGCGGCGCGCGTTGACGTTACAATGTTCGCTGGCAAGCCCCGGATCGGCCCGATCTGGATCGCCTGGGGCGGTGAGTCGGAGAATCTCGCCGCCGCACGCCAGCGCCTCGCCATCGTGTTGCCGGCGTGCTTCGTCATGATCTTGCTGCTGCTGTTGAGCGCGATGGGCTCGGCGCGCGACGCGCTGCTGGTGTTCAGCGTGTGCATTCCTTTCGCTACACTTCGCACACGGTGATGCGGGCGCAGTCGGCGCCCGGCTTTCCCTGCGCCCTCAGTCAGAGAGAGGGCCGACGAAGATGCAAAACCCGGGCGAAAACCTGCCGCGGGAACGAGGAGGTGTGTTTCCACACTGACGCTTCCCCTTCTCTCCCTTGCAAGGAGAGAGGGTCATCATCCGCCATTAACCAGCCCCGCCATGCCCTCATTAACCTTTGCACGCGTTAGGGAGCTTGGCGCAAGCCATCGGGACGGATCGCGCAAGCCAGCGATTTCACTTTGATTCCATTCGCCAAAATCTCTGTCTTGCCCGGCACCATCCCTTGTCATCGGCTCCGCCTGCCGCCGCGCCGCCTCCTCACTTAACCAATTCGCAAGCGCCGGGAACTTTAGTCAGGCTGGGGAAATTGGGGCAGGGGATTATTTTGTCAGCGCGGTGGCGCGCCTTGCCCGGGAAAACGGGTTTTATTGAAGGCGTTGCAAACATGGCGTTGAAACTGGGCAACAAGTCGCTGAGCGTTTCGATCAAGAAATCGCTCCTCACCTCGATCTTCCTGCTGCTCGTCATTCTCGGCGGCTTGTCGATCGCGACCAAGATGCGGCTCTCCGCATTGCAGGACACCATCGAGACCGTCGGCCGCGACCGCCTGCCGAAGCTGCGTGCGCTCGGCGAGATCAATCTCGGCATCGCCCGCGTCCGCTCCGCCTCCTACCGCATCGCGCTCACCGCGACGCCGGAGCAGCGCGCCGAAGTCGAGCAATCGTTCCGCCGCCGCGTCGCCGCACTCGACAAGAAGATCGAGGACACCAGGGCGAGCCTCAATCCGGCGTCGCCGCTGAAGCTGATCTTCGACCAGTTCGCCCACAAGTGGACGCAATACGGAAAATATCAGGAGCTCCTGGTCGATCCCGAGGCGCCGAAGGACCAGGTGAAATTTTCCAATCTGGTGAACGTCGAGACCGAGGCGCATTTCCAGGCCGTGGTCGACCTCATCAATGATGGCATCAAGCTCGCCAACCAGGAGGCGGACGCCGCGATCGACGAGGCGATCGCCGAGAGCCACTATTATTCCGCGATCCTGTGGATCGTGAACGCCGTCAGCATCCTGATCGGGCTCGCAACGCTGATCTTCGTGGTGCGCGACGTCTCCACGCCGATTCACCGCATCACCTCCAGCATGGAGCAGATCGCCAGGGGCAATCTCGAGACCGAGATTCCCTATGCCGATCGCGGCAACGAGCTCGGCCTGATGGCCCGGGCGCTCACCGTGTTCAAGAAGAGCCTGGTCGAGAACGAGCGGCTCAACGCGGCGACGCGCACGCTGTCGGAATTGTCCGAATGGCTGCAGTCGGCCAAGTCCGAAGGCGAGCTCTACGGCATGATCTCGTCGGTGCTCGGCCGGCTGATGCCGGAATGCAAGGGCTCGCTCTTCATCTACGCCAATTCACGCGACGTGCTGGAGGTGGCGGCCGAGTGGAACGGCCGCTCGCACACCGCCAGCATCCATCCCGAGGATTGCTGGAGCCTGCGCCGCGGCCACTCCTATGTGCATGGCACCAGCGAAGTCGAATTCCACTGCGACCACGTGCATTCGACCGTCAACGAGAATTACTGCTGCATCCCGATTCTCGCCCATGGCGAGACGGTGGGCCTCTTGCATCTCGAATACACCGCCGACGCATCGGAGACCGCGGAAGAAGCCAAGGCGCGCTTCGCCGACCGCGCGCGGCTGGGATCTGCCTGCGCTGAGCATCTGGCGATTGCGATCGCCAACATGAAACTGAGGGAAGGCCTGCGCGACCAGTCGGTGCGCGACGTGCTGACCGGGCTCAACAACCGCCGCTATCTGCTGGAGACCGCGCGGCGCGAATTGTTGCGCGCGACGCGGCACAAGCATCCCGTCAGCGTCATTACGCTCGATGTCGATCACTTCAAGAAGTTCAACGACAATCACGGCCATGACGCCGGCGACACCGTGCTGCGCCATGTCGGCGAGATCCTGGCCACGCAGTTCGCCGAGGACGCCGTGCCCTGCCGCTTCGGCGGCGAGGAATTCGTCGTCATGCTTCCGAACGTCAACCTGCAGGACGCCGCCGCGCGTGCCGAGGAACTGCGCGCCAAGGTGGAGGCGCTGAACATCCGCTACGCCGAGGGCCATTTGCCGCGCGTCACTATCTCTGCCGGCGTCGCTGTCTTCCCCGAAGCCGGCGCCACGCTGATGGACGTGCTCCGCGTCGCCGACGACGCCCTCTACCGCGCCAAGGATGGTGGCCGCAACAAGGTGGAAGTCTCCGGCCACGCGGCCTGCGACGCCCACGCCCATTGCGACCACGCCGCCGACAAAGCCACAGCCGCACTCCGCGAGGTGCTGGAGAGGGCGAAGCAGGCGGAGGCTGGCGCGAAAGCCGGGAAGAAGAACAAGGCGGCGTGAGCTGACGTCGCCCGGCTTCGCCCTTCGGGCTACGCCGCGGCAGCCTTCATTGCTTCGCTACGATGCGGTGGAGCCTGGCTCGCCGAGCCGTAGCTGCGAAGCAGCGAAGGCTGGTGCCCCTGGCCGGAATCGAACCAGCACTCCTTGCGGAACTCGATTTTGAGTCGAGCGCGTCTACCAGTTCCGCCACAGGGGCCTCCGGACACGGGCCCAGAGGGCCGGTGGCGCGAAGCCGGCGGAATATAGCGGCAGGCCCATTCCGGTCAACCCGCGCGGATGTGATAATGGCTCGCCTCGACAGGAAAAGCGGCGCGCGATACCGCTATGGCGTCCAGCACGAAGGAAACCAATGTGACACTTGCCACCGCCACTCCGTCACGACAGGGCATTGCCGCCAATCCCGCGCTGCTCGCGGCATCGGCGATTGCCGTGATCGCGGCGGCGACGTTGGCCGGCGCCTGGTTTTTCCAGCTCGTGCTCGACATCCGCCCCTGTCCGCTCTGCCTCGAGCAGCGCTACGCCTATTATCTCGCGCTGCCGCTTTCGGCTTTCCTCGCGTATTTCGCCTCGCGCGGCGCGCCGCGGCAGGTGCTGATGGCGGGCTTCGTCATCCTGCTGCTCGCAACGCTCGCCAATGCCTGGCTCGGCGGCTATCACGCCGGCGTCGAATGGCAGTTCTGGCCGGGCCCCACCGATTGCAGCGGGCCGCTGGTGGATTTCGGCAAGGCCGGCAATCTGCTGGAGCAGCTCGACAAGGTGAAGGTGGTCCGCTGCGACGAGGTGCAGTGGCGTTTCCTCGGCCTGTCGCTGGCCGGCTACAACGTGCTGATCTCGCTCGCGATGGCCGCCATCGCACTGTGGGGCTTTGTCGCCTCGGCGAAGCGGGTTTGACTCCAGAGAGTGCGGGATTCGTAGGGTGGGCAAAGCGCAGCGTGCCCACCTTCAAGAGCTCGGACCGCGATGGTGGGCACGGCGCAAGAGCGCCTTTGCCCGCCCTACGCAGGAATCTAATCGTCCACGTCGTCCTGCGGCCGTCCGAACAGGTGGATGATGCCCGGCGTCGTGATGCTGACGAAGACGAAGCGCGACAGGTGATGCGCGCCGACGAAGATCGGGTCGATGTGCAGCGTCAGCGCCAGCGCCAGCATCGCGTCCATCGCGCCCGGCGCGAAGGCGACCATGATGTCGGAAAGCCGCACATTGGTTGTCATGACGAGCACGGCGACGAAGATCGACGAAATCAGAATCGCGATCGTGAACGAGCCGAGGCCGGCGGCGATGTGACTGCGCAGGGTCGACAACCGGATCCGCGCAAAGCGGCTGCCGATCAGCGCGCCGATGCCGGCCAGCGCGATGTTGCGCAGCCAGTCCGGCAGGCCGCCTTCGACCAGGCCCGTGCCGTGCAGCACGGAGGAAGCGAGCATCGCGCCGAACATCCAGCTCGCCGGAAATCTGGCCAGTCGCAGCAGCAGCGCCACGGCCAGGGAAGCCGCAATCAGCGCCGCCAGTCCAGCGGGCGAGGCGATCTCGCCGGTCAGCGCCGGCGGCGAGGAAGCCGCGATCCCGGTCACCGCCAGCAGCAGCGGCAGCGCCGCGGTGAGGATGATCACGCGGATGGTCTGCACCACGGCAATGCCGGCGACGTCGGCGCCTTTTTCCACCGCCAGCATGGTGATCTGCGACAGCGCGCCGGGGCTGCCGGCCAGCAGCGCCGAGGTCGGGTCCCAACCGTGCATGCGCTGCAGATAGAAGCTCGAGCCGAAGGTCGAAAGAAACGTTGCCAGCGCCAGCAATCCGATGGTGAGCGGATAGGCGCTCATGTGCTGGATCAGCTGGCGCGACACCAGCGAGCCGAGCGAGATTCCGAGCAGCACCAGCACCGTCTGGGTCATCACCGGCGGCAGCGCCAGCTGCCGGCCGGCAAGCGAAGCAGCGCCGACCGCGATCATCGCGCCGGAGATCAGCCCGCCCGGCAATTGCGCCCAGGTGAACAGCAGGCCGCCCGCCGTGCCGATCGCCAGCGTCTCCAGCACGCGCAAGGTCTCGGCGCGGCCGGGCAGGGCAGGAATCTTCGATGCAGGGATCAGGGACACGCCGCCTTATGGCAAATCCGCTTCCCAGCGACAAATGCGTCAATGCGGTGCAGCAATGCGCACGACCCAGTCTGCAATTGGAGCACGTTGCAGCAAAAATGAACCTTGGTCGGCAGTCGTCGCCAATCTGACCGGGTTCGCCGCCGGGTGCCATGAGCGGGAGTTGGCGCGGCGATGGATATTCGTCCGTTGTCGATCCCGCGTATTGTTTGGAAAATCGACGTCCGGTATACATACGGTAAACTACGTATTTGATACGGTAACGGAAGCAAATAATCGAATATATACTGCAGTGTTCATCTATCGTTCCGGTATTTTTCCTCATTTCACCGGAAATATGAACGCCGGATGAACGGCGCCGCCTCGCCCGGAAATTATATTTTTGGCCCGGAGATAGGTGGTGCGTTGTCGCACCTTTCGGTTGCGCTACGATGCGGCCCTCAAGCCAATTCCCCAGGGAGACCAGGAATGAACACCCACGCCAAACTGTTCTGCGCCGCTGCGCTTGCCGGTTTCGCCCTTGCCGCCGCTTCGCCGGCGCAGGCGCTGACCTCGCAGGAATGCAGCGCCAAGTACCAGGCCGCCAAGGCCGCCGGCACGCTGGGCGGCCAGAAGTGGAACGACTTCCGCAAGGCCCAGTGCGGTCCCGATGCTACGCCTGCGCCTGCCGCCGCGGCCACTACGGCGGCGTCCAAGGAGGGGAGCAAGGAGGCGACCAAGGAGGCCAAGAAGAAGGAAGCTGCACCCGCCGCGCCGGCCGGTCCCGCGGTGTTCCCGACCGCGGTCAATCCGAAATATTCCAAGGAGACCGAAGGCAAGGCGCGCATGCACACCTGCGTCGACCAGTACAACGCCAACAAGGCCACCAATGCCAATGGCGGCATGAAGTGGATCCAGAAGGGCGGCGGCTATTACAGCGAATGCACCAAGAAGCTGAAGGGCGCGGCGTAAGCCGTCCTCAGACGACCACGCGGCCGGCAAACGAGCCGGCCGCGTTTCATTTTTCGTCTTCCACCAGCTTGCCCGCCGACTTCGCCACCAGCTGCGCGCGCCGGCGCGGGCCGCGCTCGAGGAACAGCAGGCTCTGGCCGAAGATGAAGCTGTAGAACAGGAAGGCCTGCGCGTCCGCCTCCTCTCCGGCAAGCCCGGTGGCGCGATAGAGCTGGCCGACATTCTTCAGCCGCGCGGCATCGACGCTGGCGACCGCGGCTGCCGCCTTCTCGTCGGTGCGCGCCCATTGCCGGATCGCGAGCTCGATCGCCATCGCATCCGTATTCATCCGCTCGGAGTAGAGCCTGATCAGCGCGCGCAGCCGTTCCCGTGCGGTGACGCCGTCGAGACTGGTCTGCGCCTCGATCGCGGCGATGCGCCCCATGCTCCAGTTCGCGAGCATCGCTTCCAGCAGCGCCGCCCGGTCGCGAAAGCGGCGGTAGAAGCCGCCCTTGGTGACGCCGAGATTCTTGGCCAGCACCTCGACCCGCACGCCCTCCGCGCCGGAACGCGCCAGCTCGGCAAATCCCGCCTCGATCCAGACCTCGGCGCGGGCGTCGTTTGCGGTGGCGATGGTCAAGCGGACGCTCTCCCGATTGTGATACGGTACCGTATTGCTAACCCGGCGCGTCCCTGATACGCTACCGTATCAATGATCGAAACGGTCGAAACCGGGATAATTTCGATGGAGGAAGCCACCTATCGCGGCACGGTCTATCCGTGGCAGTGCGACCATGTCGGCCACATGAACATCATGTGGTACGTCGGCAAGTTCGACGAGGCCAACTGGAACCTGTTCGCCCGCCTCGGGCTGACGCCGAGTTACCTGCGCCAATCCGGCCGCGGCATGGCCGGCGTGCAGCAGAATATCAGCTACAGGCGCGAGCTGTTTGCCGGCGACATCGTCGAGATCACGAGCAGGCTGCTCGAGCTGCGCGAAAAATCCATCCGTTTCCTGCACGAAATGCGCAATGCCGAGACCGGCGAGATCGCCGCGACCTGCGAGATCACGGCCGTGTATCTCGACCGGCAGGCGCACAAGTCCATGCCGTTCGAGGACGCGATACGCGCGGTGGCGGCGCGCCATCTGGCGCCCGAACCTGCGTTGGCGTGAGACGATCATGCCGCGCTTCGAGCCCAAAAATCCGGATTTCCGCCGCATCGCGACCGATACTTTCGGCCGCCAGCAAGCCATGCGCACGCTCGGCTTCTCCATTGCCCGGATGGAGCCGGGTGAGGTCGATCTCGCGATGGATTATTCACCGGCACTGACCCAGCAAAACGGCTTCGTGCATGCCGGCATCATCACCGCCGGCCTCGATACCGCCTGCGGCATCGCGGCCTTCACGCTGATGCCGGCGGGCTCGGACATTCTGACCGTCGAGTTCAAGACCAATCTGCTGGCGCCGGCGAGCGGAACGCGCTTCGTGTTCCGTGCCGAGGTCATCAAGCCAGGCCGCACGCTGACCATCGCAGAGGCGCGGGCCTATGCGCTGCGTGACGGCAGCGAGCATCTGATCGCGACCATGACCGGCACGCTGATGGCGATGCTCCAGCGCGAAGGCGCGAGCGCCTCCGGGCGGGTGTTGTCGCCCGCCTGACGGCCAGCCGTGGCGCCCGTGGGATGAACCGCCTGCCGATGCCTGTTGCAGTGCAGCTTTGTTCTGCGGCCATGGCGGCTTCCGGAAAATTCTTCTAGGGTCGGTTCGTGCAAGCGAGTCTCCCATCTTGATCCTCTCCGTCACGCAGGGCGCGCTCGGCCTCGCCTCGGGCGCGCTGGTCGGCTTCTCGCTGGGCCTGATCGGCGGCGGCGGTTCGATCCTGGCGGTCCCGCTGATGGTCTACGTGGTCGGCGTATCCGAGCCGCATGTCGCGATCGGCACCAGCGCGATTGCGGTGGCGGCCAACGCGGCGATCAACCTGTCCAACCATGCTCGCGGCGGCACGGTGATCTGGTCCTGCGCGCTGCCGTTTGCCGCGGCCGGAATCGGCGGCGCCTTTTTCGGTTCGCTGCTCGGCAAGATGATCGACGGCCACAAGCTGCTCGCGCTGTTTGCGCTGGTCATGCTGGTGATCGCCGCGCTGATGCTGAAGAACCGCGCGCGCGTCGGCGTGCCCGATGCGAAGATGGACTGGTCGAACATGCCGGCCATTGTCGGGCTTGGACTCCTGACCGGAACGGTGTCCGGCTTCTTCGGCATCGGCGGCGGCTTTCTGATCGTGCCGGCCCTGATGCTGGCGACGGGCATGCCGATCCTCAACGCCGTGAGTTCCTCGCTGGTCGCCGTTACCGCCTTCGGGCTGACCACGGCGGCTAGCTATGCCTGGTCGGGGCTGGTGTCCTGGGGGCTGGCCTCGCTGTTCGTGGCGGGCGGTATCGCCGGCGGGCTGATCGGCACGCGCTCGGCCAGATCGCTGTCGGAGCAGCGCGGCGCGCTCAACATCGTGTTCGCTATCGTCATCATTGCAGTGGCGATCTATATGCTGGTGCGTAACTTGTCCCTGTCCTGGGCGTAGAACAGGTCAGGAAGGCCTGACCGCGAGAACGGATATGAACGAAATGAACCACAAGGCCGGGACCAACCCGGCACCAACCCGCCGCCGGGCGCTCGGCCTGCTCGGCGCAGGCGCGGCGGCGCTCGGCTTTGCGACGCGACCGGCACTCGCGCACGAAGACGACGACAAGGTGCTGACCGAAGCGCTGGTGCTGCGCGATCCCGATGTGCCTGTGATCGGCAATCCCGATGGCGATATCACAATTGTCGAGTGGTACGACTATAATTGCCCGTACTGCCGCAAGGTCGCGCCCGAACTGCGCCAGGTGGTGGAAGACGACGGCAAGGTCCGTCTCGTCCTGAAGGACTGGCCGATCCTCGGCGAGGTCTCGAAACTTGCGGCGCGGCTGACGCTCGCCGCGAAGTATCAGGACAAGTATCTCGCGGCGCATGAGGCGCTGATCGGCGTCGCCTCGCGGCTGACCGAACCGCGCGTGCGCGAGTTGCTGGCCGGTGCCGGCGTCGACATGGAGCGCCTCAACAAGGATCTTGCTGCCAACGCCGGGACGATCGACGCGGTGCTCGCACGCAACAACGATCAGGCGCGCGCCTTCGAATTCCGCGGCACGCCGTCGTTCATCGTCGGCAAGTTCCGGGTGCCTGGCGTGTTGACCATGGCGGAGTTCGAGCGGGTCATCGCCGACGCGCGCAAGGCGAAGATGAGCCGTTAGGATACAGACGACAAAGGCGCCCCGCGGCGGGCGGAGCGCCTCTTCTTGCCCGCATTCGCGATTACTTCGACGCGATCCTGACCCATTCCTCATGGGCACGCGTCTTCAATACCTTCCAGTTCTCGGCCGCCACGTCCCAGTTGACGATGGTGCGGTTCGACTGCGCGACCTGGCCGCTGGCGACGCTCGACGTCTGCGCCGAATCGTAGACATAGACGCCGCCCACCAGCAGCAGCGCGCCCAGGATCATTCCGAAAAAGGTCCGCATGACTCTCCTCCTGTCGTCTTCGTTAACGCTGACTTCCCCAGAGAGTTCCCATTCCGGTGGAAGCTGCTCGTCAAACCAGCTATAATCAAAACATGGCAAGCAACGACGTTTCCGCGGCGATCCTTGGGCATTTCTGCCGCAAATATCTGTGGTGGGAGCCAGTTGCCGAGGAGAGCTTCGCCGAAGAGCGCGTCATTGCGCAGACGATGAACCTCGGAACGTATGACGACATCCTTCTGCTCGAGCAGACGGTCGGCAGGCCACGTCTGGTCGAGATTATGCAGCGTGCCGAACCGGGATGGTTGAGCGATCGTTCGTGGGAGTTTTGGCGCGGGCGCCTGTCCTTCGCGACGGGAGCGGAGATCCCGCACGAGCCTCCGCGAAGAGAGTTTCATGCTGCAACGTATTGAGCCCAAGTTCGGCATTTTGCCGGAAGCGCAAAAGCAAATCTGGGCAAGCCTCGCCGCGGCACCTCAACTCGATTTGATTCTTTATGGCGGGACCGCCGTCGCGCTTCATCTCGGACATCGCACGTCTGTGGATTTCGATTTCTTTCGAACCGAGCCACTCGACAAGGAGGAGATAAGATCCAGTTTCCCGTTTGCTGCGGGAGCGGCAATCTTGCAGGATAGACCCAACACGCTTGTGGTATCGGCTGCAATGCCATCCGGCCGGGTGAAGGTCTCCTTCTTCGGTGGTCTCCGTATCGGGCGGGTAAACGATCCTGTCCGAACGACTGACTCCATGTTACTTGTTGCTTCGCTCGATGATCTCATGGCGACCAAGCTGAAGACCACGCTGGATCGAGCCGAAGCCAAGGACTACCAGGATATTGCCGCGATGATTTCCGCAGGTGCGTCGCTTCCGATCGGCCTGTCAGCCTTCAAGCAGATGTTTCAGCGAGAGCCTGCCGAAGTCCTGCGGGCAATAGGCTTCTTTGGCGACGGTGATTTGAGGAACCTCAGCGCTAGGGAGCGCAAAATCCTCTGCGATGCGCGAGATCAAGTCGGTGTATTGCCGACCGTGCGCTTGCGGCCGGGACTTTCACCGGCGGAAGAGTGAAGTCTACGACGTGCCGTTCATCCAGTGCAGCATCGCCACATTCATCTCGCGCGGATAGGTGTGGCTGAGGTCGTCGAGCTCGCGATAAATGACCTCGGCGCGGGCGGCCGAGAGCGCTTGCTGCGTCTGGTGGGCGACCTGCACCGGGAACATCCAGTCGAGCTTGCCGTGCACGATGTGGATCGGCAGGCCCTGCAGGCGCTGCGCATCGGCCATCTCCGCCATCAGCGGATGAAATGTAGCGGAGACCGGCGCGAGATGCGTGAAAGGCGAGGCGGCGTCGAGGCCGCTAACGTAACAGAAGGTACCGCCGTCGCTCATGCCGGTCATCAGCATGCGCGCCGGGTCGACATTCCAGCGCGTTCGTACCTCCTCGAGGATGCGCCAGAGATTCGGCGAGTCGGTGTCGTCGCCCATCAGCGCCCAGGTTGAGCCGATCGCGGTCGGCGCGATCAGGATGGCGCCGAGGCTGCGCGCTTCGCGCAGCCAGCTCCACAGGAAGCCGCGGCCGTTGCCGCTGCCGCCGTGCAGCGCCATCACCAGAGGCCAGCGGAGATCGGGCGTGTAATATTCCGGCACGTACATCGAGTAGCCGCCGCGGCTGCCCGGCTCATTGTTGACGTGGATGATCCCGGTGCCGGCACTGGCCGGCCCTGCCAGCTTCTCGGCAAGCGCGGCATCCTCGCGCAGGGACGGCTCGGTGAAGAACTGGCTGACCGGCGGCAGTTTTTCGCTCAGCGGATAGAGCGCTTCCTGCGCGCGCGGCGAATAGCGCAGTGCGCGGAACACCGAGACCAGATCGCCATGGCCGTTCTGCACCGCGCGCAGGCCGTCGAAGGCGGCAAGCGCCGCGTCGCTGGCGGCTTCGAGCGGCGTCCTGATGCCGGAAAATTCCTCGGGCCATTCCGTCATCTGCCCGCGGACTTCCAGCAACGCCCGGTCCGGCTCGCCTGCGGCCTGCATCACGCGGTCGAAGTCCGGAGGGTGAAGGTGGCGTGCGACGAAGCCGAGCGCTTCCAGCGACTGCAACAGCGGCGGCAGCACGGCCACGATGTCGTCCACCACGGACTCGCTCATCGCCTGCCCCAATCTCGTAACTTCCGCTAGTGCAGCTGCGGCGCTTTCAGCAATTTGGCGCGGTCGGTCGAGCTCAGGGTCACGTCGAAGGTGACGCCCTCATGATGCACGGTGAGTGGTACGTCGACGCCGGCCGGCCCCAGCGACCAGAGTTTGCGATAGAACTGGACCTGGCTGGTGATCTTGTCGCCGCCGACGCCGAGGATGACGTCGCCGGCCTTCAGCTCGCCGCGTGCTGCCGGTCCGCGGGCCGCCACGCCGACCACCACGACGCGGTTGTCGATCTCGGTGGTGTACATGCCGAGCCACGGCCGCGCCGGCTTGTTGACGCGGCCGAACTTGCGGAGATCGTCCAGGATCGGCTTGAGCAGGTCGATCGGCACGATCATGTTGACATGCTCGGCCTTGCCCTCGCGCACGCGCTCGAGCTGCAGCGAACCGATGCCGATCAGTTCGCCCCTGGTGGAGATCATGGCGGTGCCGCCCCAGTTCGGATGTGCGGGATAGGTGAAGAACGCCTCGTCCAGCAGATATTCCCAGTAGCCGGCAAATTCCTGCTTGGCGACGATATGGCTCGCGACCGAACGGGTCCGCCCGCCGGCGCCGCCGACCACCACGCGGTCGCCGACTTTTGTCGCCGCCGAAGAGCCGAGCGGCAGCGGCGCGATGCCGGGCCGGCCGAGCGCCTGCACCAGGCCAAAACCGGTCTCCGAATCGAAGCCGAGTGCATGGCCTTCCACCACGCGGCCGTCGCCGAGATGCAGCCAGACCGCTTCCGCCTCCGTGATCAGATAGCCGATGGTCAGCACCAGCCCGTCGTCGATCAAGACGCCGTTGCCGGCGCGCTCGGTGCCGAGCGTCTCCGCGCTGAAAGCATCGGGCGGAATGATCGAATGCAGCCCGACCACCGACGACAAGGCCCGGTCGAGGTCGAAAGCGTAATCCCCGGCGTGAGGCTGGAACGCCGACGGTACCTTCCACTCGGTCAATGACGGCATCCTGTCACTCCATTTTCTTGCACGCCTTGCCAGCGCTGCTGGAACGACCAGGATGTCGCAGGCGGCTTCGCCGACAATATATCAACGAAACCCTTCCTGATCGAGAGCATGTGCGTTCAGCGGCGCTTCTTCCGATGGCGTTTCCATTCCCTGAAATCGCGCCGGACCTCGGACGCTGCGGTGCGCGCGGCGGAGTTCAGCCAGCCCCGCGGCCGCTTGGCGAGATCGGACTTGATCATGTCCAGACTGCCCGGCGTGTCGAGATGAATTGACGCGAGATCGAATCCCATCGCTTGCAGGAACCTGAGCTGCAACCCGGCGCCGGCATCGGCGCCGAGGTCGATCTTTTCGGAATCGGCTGCGATGCGCCGGAGGATGAACCTGTTGCGGACCTTGAGGAAGGGATCGGGTGCCCGGTATTGCCCGTTGGCCAGCCTGAGGAAAGCCGGCTTCTCCGATCCGCCGTCGTGAGCCCAGACCCAGGCCGACGGCACCAGCGCCTTGGCTTCGCGCAGGATCTGGCCGCCGCGCCAATAGGCAACCGCCATGAAGCGCGGTCGCCCGAGGCTGCCGCCGCCCTTGCGGCGCTTGCACAGCCGGATGGCGTTCTTGCCGACGTCCTTGGGCAGGCTCCGGATCAGCGCCCTGGCGATGTCGGGCGGTGGCGTGGCGTTCTTGTATTTCTTCACTTCCTTCCAGAATTTTTCCGGCTTGCCCTTGCCGGGCTCGGCATAGGGCCGGAGCCAGGTTTCGCCTTCGAACAGCAAGGCGGGCTGCGGCTTCTTCAGCCCGGCGCGATAGCCGCGCAGGACGGCATTGGCCGCCGCCTTGTCGCCGACGGCACGCGGGCGATCCGGCGCGAGCTGGATGCTGGTGACGAGACGGACGAGGTCGAGCACATAGGGCATGTCGGCCGCTTCATCGAAGTCATTGACGCCCCAGACCAGGCGGCCGTCGCGATCCCGCCAGGTGCCGAAGTTCTCCAGATGCAGGTCGCCGACCGCGCGCACCTTCGGCGCATCCATCAGCTCCGGACACCAGTCGCCGATCTTCCGCGCCCAGCGGAAATAGGTCGCGCGGAGGAAGACGAACGCATTCTTCTCCATCCGGTGGTGCTTGTACTTGATGTCCTTGCGCACCACGTCGCATTGTCTGGCCAGCCAGGCTTCGAAGGCTCGATTGTCCCTGAGAAACGACATCAGCATCCCCCGCGCGGAAAGTTACCGGCGGGAGCATCCTACTTCAGGATGTGGGCGGAAGAAATCTCAACCCGCCTTGGCCTGCGGGCGCGACGGCACGATGCGGAAGGCGCGGCCCTCCTTCAGCCAGCTCGCGCGTTCGTCGCGCAGCAAGGTGCGGCGGACTTTTCCGGAATCGTCGCGCGGGCTGGCGGCAACCACTTCAAAGCTCTCCGGGTGCTTGTAGCGGCTGAGACGATCGGCGAGGAATGCGGCCATGCCGTCGGCGACGGCTTGCGGTTGCGCGCCGGCGTTGAGCTCCAGGATGGCATGCACGCGCTGGCCGAATTCGGGATCGGGCAGGCCGACCACGACACAGGAGCGCACGTCGGGATGCTCGGTCACGGCGGCCTCGATCTCGGCCGGATAGATGTTGGCGCCGCCGCGCAGCACCATGTCGGCCAGGCGGTCGCCGAGATAGAGATAGCCCTCCGCATCGAGCCGGCCGATGTCGCCGAGCGATTCCCAGCCGTCGGGCCGCCGCTTCGGCTCGGCGCCGAGATAGTGATAGGTGCTGCCGGCTCCCTCATTGGGGAGGAAATAGATCTCGCCGGTCTCCCCTGGCGCGACGTCGTTGCCGTCCTCGCCGATGATGCGCAGCCTCGCGGTCTCGCCGATCTTGCCGACCGAGCCCTTGTGCGCCATCCATTCGACGCCGTTGATGATGCACGCGCCCTGCCGCTCGGTGCCGCCATAGAGTTCCCAGATCCGCTCGGGCCCCAGCCACTCGATCCATTTCTCCTTCAGCCAGGGCGGCATCGGCGCCGCCATGTGGAAGACGGTCTTCAGGCTGGAGAGATCGTAGGCGCTCCGCACCTGCTCCGGCAGGGCCCAGATGCGATGCATCATGGTAGGCACGAAATTCACCCACTGCACGCCGTTCTTCTCGATAAGTCGCAGCGTCTCCTCGGCGTCGAACTTCACCATGCCGGTGACACGGCCGCCCGTGAACAGCGCGAAATGCGACAGGATGAACGGCGCATTGTGATAGAGCGGCCCGGGATTGAGCAGCGAGGTGCCGGTCTGGATTTCAAGCCCCGGCGATGCAGTGGTCTCGATCACGGCGGGACCGTGGTCGAGAATCACCTTCGGCCGCCCGGTCGAGCCGCCGCTGGTCATCGCCTTCCAGTATCGTGCCACCGGGTTGGCCAGCGGCGCATCGGAAAATCCCTGCGGTGAGAAATCCGGCGGCAGGCGGTTCGGCGCATTCCAGTCGGCTTCGCCGCCGACCACCAGTGCAGGTCTCAAAATCTCCAGCACCGCGGCGGCCTCGCCGCGCGGCAAGCGCCACGACAGCGAGGTCGGCGTTGCGCCGCACTTCCACACCGCGAACGTCGTCTCGTAGAACGCATTGCTGTTCGGCAGCCCGATCGCGACGAAATCGCCGGGCTTGACGCCTCGTTCCGCAAACGCCCGCGCGCGGCGGTTGGCATTGCGCTCCAGCTGATCCCAGGTGATGGCGTCGTCGCCATGGCTGACTGCAATTGTGTCCCTGGGTTTGCGCTCGGCATACCAGCGCGGAATGTCGGCGAGGGGAATGAGCATGGGGCGTTTCCGGGGTGGCGTCTTGATGACGCGCTTGTTGACGTCGCGGCGCGTGGTCGCGGCAGTATTTCACCAACCGGAGATGTTGGGAGTCAAGCGGCGAGCTTTGCGATCCTTACGGATCGAGCTCCGTATCCCAGTACAGATAGTCGAGCCAGCTGTCGTGCAGATAGTTCGGCGGAAACAGCCGGCCATTGCGGTGCAGCTGGTGCACGGTGGGCGCATAGGGCGATTGTCTGGGGAACATCCGCGCCTGCTGCGGCGTCAGGTTGCCCTTGCGCAGGTTGCAGGGCGAGCAGGCGGCGACGACGTTTTCCCAGGTGGTCTGGCCGCCTTTGCTCCTGGGGAGGATGTGATCGAAGGTCAGGTCTTCCGGCGACGAGCAGTACTGGCAGGAGAAACGGTCGCGGAGGAAGACGTTGAACCGGGTGAAGGCGGGGTGGGTGGTCGGTTTGACGAAGGACTTTAGCGAAACGACGCTCGGGAGCTGGATCTCGAAACTCGGACTTCTCACCGCCCGGTCGTAGTGCTCGACGATGTTGACGCGGTCGAGAAACACCGCCTTGATCGCGTCCTGCCAGGACCAGAGCGACAGCGGGTAATAACTCAGCGGCCGGAAGTCCGCATTCAGCACCAGCACCGGCCAACCGCCTTGCGAGACATGTGCGTTCAAGTAACGCTCCTGGCCTCCATATACGCTGCGAAGCAGCATGTGTTGACATACTACATGCAGCGTGACGGGATTGTGAAGAGCGTTGAGGGGCTTATCCAGCAGGCCGGCATGCCGCCGAGGCCCCTTTGCGGCGAAAAAATGATGGGGAGGGAACATGGGCAGGTGGCTGTCGGCCGTCGCGGCGATCCTCGTGAGCCTTCCCGCGGCTGTTGCATCGGGCGGCCCGGCCATGGCGCAGGGCTATCCCTCGCGCCCGATCAACATGATCGTGCCGTTCCCGGCAGGCGGGGCCACCGACACGCTGGCCCGCTTCCTCGGAGAGCATATGAGGCCGATTCTCGGCCAGCCCATCGTGATCGAGAATGTTGCGGGTGCGGCCGGCTCGATTGGCGTAGGCCGCGCGGTGCGCTCGGTGGCCGACGGCTACGCGCTCTCCATCGGCACCTCGACCACCCACATGTTGACCGGCGGCCTCTACAATCTGCAGTTCGACCTGTTTGGGGATCTCGAGCCGGTGATCCTGATCGGCAGCGAGCCGCTGCTGATCGTCGGCAAGAAGAGCCTGCCGGCGGACGATCTCAAGGGGCTGATCGCCTATCTCAAGGCCAATCCCGACAAGGCTTCCGTCGGCATCGCCGGCGTCGGCGCCACCGGTCATCTCACCGGCATTTCCTTCCAGAAGGAGACCGGCACGATATTTCAGTTCGTGCCCTATCGCGGCAACGGGCCGGCGATGCAGGACCTGCTCTCCGGGCAGATCGACTTCATGATCGAGCCGGCCTCGAATTTCCGCTCGCTGCTGGCGGCAACCAGCGTCAAGCCGTTTGCGATCACCGGCAAGGCGCGGCTGAAATCCTCGCCGGACATTCCGACCGCGGACGAAGCCGGCGTGCCCGGCTTCTCCGCCTCGCTGTGGTACGGGCTGTGGGTGCCCAGGGACACGCCGAAGGAGATCATCGCCAGGCTGAATGCCACCATGATGCAGGTGCTGGCCTCGGCGCCGGTGAAGCAGCGGTTTGAGGAACTCGGCATCGAGATCACCCCGCTCGCCCGGCAATCCCCGGAAGCGCTGCGCGCGTTCCAGAAGGCCGAAGCCGATCGCTGGTGGCCGATCATCAAGGCGTCGAACGTCAAGGTGGAGTGACGAGGAAATTCGTAGGGTGGGCAAAGGCGCATCTGCGCCGTGCCCACCTTCACTTGCACCGGTGCAATACAGGTGGGCACGCAACGCTTTGCCCACCCTACGGCAGCGCTCGCAGCCGTTGCTACACCTTCTCCAGCTTCTGCAAACACCGCTTGACCCGCACCTGCGCGGGCATGTCGGCGTCCGGGAAGCTGGTCTTCCAGTCGGTGACGCCGACCTCGCCGACATAGATCGCGCCCGTCGAATCCATGGCGATGCCGTGCGGCGCGAGGAACTTGCCGGCCTCCAGCCCCGGGCCGTTCTCGCCGCCGAGCCTTGCGATGCGCTTGCCCCTGGCGTCCACAATGGACAGCCGCGGGCCGAGATTGGGCACCTTGCGGTTGACCGCCATGCCGGGGCCGAGCTCGCCGATGACAAAGTTCGGCTGCCTGCCGCCGCAGCAGCACAGCGCGCAGGGGCGATGCAGGTTGTTCCATTGCGTCTCGTATCTGCCGTTGCCGTCGAACACCTGCACGCGGTGGTTCTCGCGGTCGGCGACATAGACGAAACCGTCGGCATCGGTGACGATGTTGTGCACGATGTTGAACTGGCCGGGATCGGTGCCGGGCTCGCCCCAGGTCTTCAGGAGCTTGCCGTCCGGCGAGAATTTGTGGACGCAGGCATTGCCGTAGCCGTCGGAGACGTAGATCTCGCCCCTCGGCGACAGCGCGGTATGGGTGCAGCGATGGAACGGCTCCCCGCTCATGAAGGGGGCGGGTTTGTTGGGGATGCCGATCGTCAGCAGTACCTTGCCCGATGCCGAGCACTTGCGCACGGTGTGGTCGCCGTCGTCGGTGCAGTAGAGATTGTCATCGGCGTCGATGTGCAGCCCGTGGGCGCGGCTGAATAGCCCTT
Source organism: Bradyrhizobium sp. (assembly GCF_016219575.1). Classification (GTDB taxonomy): domain Bacteria; phylum Pseudomonadota; class Alphaproteobacteria; order Rhizobiales; family Xanthobacteraceae; genus Bradyrhizobium. The sequence goes on from NZ_JACRMG010000023.1 coordinate 273,324, forward strand.
CGCCCCAGCTTGTGATGAAATTGCCCTCGCGGTCGAACACCACCATCGGATGTTCGCCGCGGTTGAAGACATAGATGCGGTCCTTGCTGTCGACCGCGACGGAGGCGACGTCGGTGAGCTGCCAGCCGTCCGGCAGCTTGCCCCAGTTTTCCACCACGCGGTAGCGATGCTCGCCCGTGCCCAGAATGGCCGGCATGTGTGTCCCCTTTTGTCTGTCATTCCGGGGCGCGCGCAGCGCGAGCCCGGAATCCATACTCACGATGGTGGTTATGGATTCCGGGCCTGCGCCGGAGCCTGTCATCGGGCGCGCGTTCGCGCGACCCGTTGGGCGCATCCCGGAATGACGATGGATAGAAATTCACGCGACCGCCGCCTCGAAACTCGGCGCATGAAGCCGCGGCAAAAGTCCTTCCTCGATCGCCTTGATCTGCAGGGCGAGCTGCTTCGAGCCGATCCGGCATTGCGCGAGCCCGCCGGCGATGAACCAGAGGCCGGGTTGTCCGGTGCGCACATACATGGCGCGCAGCTCCTCTGTGTCGCCAAAGCCCCAGATCGGGCCGACGCGCTTCGTCACGTCGGCGCCGAACAGCTTCTGCACCAGCTCTTCCTGCGGGCGGTAGCCGGTGGCGAGCACGATCAGGTCGGCCGGGATGGTCTCGCCGCTCTTCATCCGCGCGCCTTCGGCAACAAAAGTCTCGATATCGGCAAACTGCTTCAGCGCGATCTCGCGCCTGATCAGGAGTTCGGAGCAGCCGACGTTGAAATAATAGCCGCCGCCGCGGGTGAGGTATTTGAACTGCCAGCCGGTATTGTCCTCGCCGAAATCGAGCTTGAAGCCGACCTTGCGCAGGCCGTCGAGCAGTTCGGTGTCGAGCGCCTTCGACTTGTCGCAGGTCAGCGCATGGCTCTTGCGCGCGAGCTTCAGCGGTATCGACACCGCGATCAGGTCGTTATCGTCCAGCGTGCCTTCATTGTAGGGCGAATAGACCAGTTGCGCCGACGGCTCGATGCTGACCACCAGCGTGGACGAGCGCTGCACCAGCGTCACCCCGGCGCCGCTGGAATAAAGATCCTGCGCGATGTCGTGGCCGGAATTGCCGGAGCCGATCACGAGTGCGCGCCTGCCCTTCCAGCTCTCGCCGTCATCGTAACCGCTCGAATGCACGACCTTGCCGGCGAAATTCTTCAGCCCCGGAATATCCGGGATGTTGGGGATGCCGCTGACGCCGGTGGCCAGCACGACATGGCGCGGGTGCATGACGCGCGTCTCGCCCTTGCGGCGCACGGTCACGGTCCAGCGGCCTTCCTTCTCGTCGTAGCTGCCGCCCTCGAATTCGGTCTCGGTCCAGAAATTCAGCTCCATGCCGTCGACATAGGATTCGAGCCAGTTGGCGAGCTTGTCCTTGGGGATGTAGGTCGGCCAGTTCGGCGGAAACAGCATGTAGGGCAAATGATTGACCTGCACCTGGTTGTGCAGGGTGAGCGCGTGATAGCGCTTGCGCCAGTTGTCGCCGATGCGCTGCATGCGGTCGACGATCAGCGTATCGACGTTGAGCTGCTTCAGCCGCGCGGCGATACAGAGGCCCGATTGCCCGCCGCCGATCACCAGCACGGTCGGATCGCGGTCGGCATAGTCGTTCGACGCCTTGCGCAGGTCGAGCCAGTTCGGCCCGCGGAAATCGCGCGAATAGGCATTGCCGCGCGGGCGGTTGACGCCGAGCTGTTCCTCGAAGCCTTTCAGCTCCTCCAGCGCGGTCAGCAGCGTCCAGGCCTTGAGCCGGTTGCCGTCGGCGGCATCCGGGATCAGGCGGATGATTCCGTCGCCGCGGCCGAGCCTGGTTTCGAATTTGAAAATGGCCTCGATGCAGTCGGTGCCTGCGCGCATCACCTTGCGCGGGGCGGCGCGATCGGGATCGATGGCAAAGCCCGACGGTGCGGCGTCCGCCGCCTGCGCCTTCAGCGTCTTCAGGATGTCATCGCGGCCGTTGACGGTCTGCAGCGTCCAGGACAGCGCCAGCGCGTCGCGCCAATAGCTGTCCGGGTGGAACAATTTCTCGAGCGCGCCGTCATGGCCGAGCGCCGCCTCGAATTCCGCCAGCCAGCTTTCGGCGGCAATGGCAATGTCCGACGTCTTGTCCAGCATGCGCGCTTCTCTCCGGCGGCCGTCTCGCGCGGCCTGTGCAGGGAGCCTATACCCATTCGGGTTGGCACAGAAAGATGCGTGGAGCGCGTGCCGCTATGTCCCAAGCGAAAGGATGTGCCCCTCGTCGGGCGAAACATGGCCGTTGAGCGTATTCAGATAGACCTGTTTCACGGCATCCGGCCCGCGGCTTTCCGTCACCTTCAGCCACTTGCCGAGGTTCGGCGCAAAGCCTGACCAGGCCGCGCCAAAGCGCTGCTCGACCCCGCCCGGGCCCCATGCCTTGGCCCGCTTGCGGATCTGGTCCGGCGCGAAGAACCAGCTCGGCCTGGCGCCGGGCAGTTCCGGCTCCTCCATTGTGCTGCGGTGGGTCAGGCCGACGCGGCCGGAATACTTCATCTGCCCGACGAAATGCCGGTGCAGCGTCTCGCGCAGCGCGCTGTTGCCGGCCATGTCGACATAAGCGACCGGCGCATTGGCCGGCAGTGACGTGACCTTGTCGTAGGTCACGACCTCGTCATAGCAGCCGAGCGATTTGACGAAGTCGACATTCGAGGCCGAGGTCAGCCCGATCACCTTGATGTCCTTGCGCCGGTGCAGCAGATGCGCGAGCCCGAACGCGGTCTTGCTCGAGGCCGAGGACAGTAACACGCTCCTTGCGCCGAACATCGCATTCTCGCCGAGATAATCGTCGACCAGGAACGACAGCATGAACAGCGGCTGCAGCAAGGCGCGATAGTCGCCGGCGCGTCCCTCGAAATCCGGATTGCCGGTCACGCGAGCGTAGGAATTATAGACGGGCGAGACGCCCTGCCGGTGTGCGGCGCCGTCGCGCAAGCCGCGCTTGCTGACATCGGCGGCCTCGATCACCAGATGCGTCGCCATCGGGAAATAGCCGAACAGGGATTCGCCGACCGCAATGGCAGGATGCTTCGAGGCGATCACCTCGCCAAATCCCCACACCGGAATGTTGCCGAAACCGTCGGGGGCGGGAAACAGCGTCCAGTATTTCAGCGTGTCGCCCATCACGGCATAGGTGATGTTGTTGGCGGTGAGGGCGAAGCGGGTCACCTTCACCAGCAGCGCATCGTCCGGCAGCGTGGCTGCGTCGGGCAATTGCGTCTCGATCATCTTGCATCGCTGCAGGTCGTTGCGTGCCACGACGAAGTCGGCGGACTTCATATGCGCGTCTCCCGGGTTTGAAGGCGATCTTTGCCCCGGCCGGCGGTCGATTGGCAATAGCAACAATGTTTGAAATGTTGTTGGCTTTCGCTGGCCCGTCCCAATGCAATGACGAGGTGCCCGGTATGACATGATGTGACGTGAGGCCAGCACATTGGTCAGGCTCCCTCCCCCCTTGCGGGGGAGGGTTGGGGAGAGGGGTATGCCACACGACGTGGTCTCGGAGATTCAGCGCACCCGCGCCAAACGACTCCGCCGCACCATGACGCGCGCGGAGACTCGCCTATGGCGACACCTGAAAGCGGATCGCCTCGCCGGTCTCAATTTCCGCCGGCAGACTCCAATCGGCAATTACATTGCAGATTTCGTCGCGCATTCCTGCAAGCTCATCGTCGAGCTCGACGGCGAGAGTCACGACTTCGAGGAGCGCATTCGTCACGACGAGCGGCGCGATCGTTGGTTCGTGTCCCGCGGTTACCGCGTGCTGCGTTTCACCAACGAAGACGTGCTCAAGAATCTCGAAGGAGTCGTTCTGAGCATCGCGGAAGCAGCGGAACAAGCGGCACACCCCTCTCCCTAACCCTCCCCCGCAAGGGGGGAGGGAACCCCTCCATTGGTGCGTCCCTGACTGTTGTCCGAGACTAGTCGCTTCAAGTAAGGCTTAGGGCGTTCACGCCGCCGGGCGCAACTGACCTTCGGCATGGAGATCGCGCAGCTTGCGCTTGAATATCTTGCCGCTCGCCTCGCGCGGCAGCGCGTCGAGGAACTGGATGTCCTTCGGCACCTTGAAATTGGCCAGCCGCGCGCGCAGGAAGCCTTGCACCGCCGGGACCGAAAGCGAGGCGCCGGCTTCCGGCTCGATGCAGGCGAACAGCCGCTCGCCATATTCGTCGTCGGGCACGCCGAACACGGCGCAGTCGCGCACGCCCTCCATGCCGATCAGCGCATTCTCGATCTCGGCCGGATAGATGTTGACGCCGCCCGAGATCACCATGTCGCGCTTGCGGTCGCACAGGAACAGGTAGCCGTCGGCATCGAGATAGCCGACGTCGCCGACGCTGACGAGGTCGTCGCGGCCGGCCTCGGCGCGCGCGGCGGCATTGCCGTGATAGTCGAAATCGGCAATTGCGGTCTGACGCATGAAGATCTCGCCGGGCTCGCCCGTGTCGCACAGCGTACCGTCGGGCCGGAAGATCTTCACGATGCCGCCCTCAATGGCGCGGCCGACCGTGCCGGGCTTCGCCAGCGCCTCCGCGGAGGAGTGCCACACCGGAATGCCGGTCTCGGTCGAGCCCAGATATTCGTTGATGACCGGCCCCCACCACTCGATCATCGCGCGCTTGACCTCGACCGGGCAGGGCGCCGCGCCATGGATGACGAAGCGCAGCGAGGAGATGTCGTAGCGCTTGCGCACGTCTTCCGGGAGCCGCAGCAGGCGGACAAACATGGTCGGCACCGCATGCATGTGCGTGATGCGATAATCCTGCACCAGCCGCAGCAGGTCCTCGGGATCGAAGCGCGGTTCCAGCACGATGGTGGCGCCATGACGGAACGCCAGCATGCCGTAGGAGTTCGGCGCCGAGTGATACATCGGGCCGTTCATCAGCACGACCTGGTTGTCGTTGGGCGCGATGCCATAGGCCAGCGTCGAGACGCGCTCGGCGGCGGCGAGCTGCTCGGGGCGCATCTGGCCGCGCCGCACGCCCTTGGGGCGCCCGGTGGTGCCCGACGTATAGAACATCGGCGACATCCGCCCGATCGGGCCGGACCACGGCGCCTGCGCGTCGCGCCATCGATCCCAATCGGTCATGCCGGCCGCTACACGCGTCAGTTCCGCCGGCACGTTGAAGGCGGCCGCGATCTCCGGCGGCGTCGGCACGATCAGCACCTTGATGTGATCGGGAACGCCCTCGCGGATCTGCGGCCAGAGATCGGCATGGCAGACCAGAACCCCGGCGCCGCAGTCGCCGATGATGTAATTCACCTCGTCGGCCTTGAGGTGCCAGTTGATCGGCACCACCGGCGAGCCGATTGTGGCAGCGGCACTGGAGCATTCGAAGAACGCAAGATCGTTGCGCAGCATCATGGCGACAGGCGTGCCGCCGGCCACGCCAAGCTCTTTCAGCCCGGTCGCCGCCCGGGCGGCGCGTGCAAAGATCTCCGGATAGCTGATCCGGCGGTCGCCGCTGATGATCATATCCGCTCTCCGTAAGCCGGGTCAGTCCTGGCGGTCGTCAATGAGATCGCCGAAGCCGACCCAGTTCTTGCCGTTGAATCGGCGCAGCCGCAACTGCTGGAACGGCAGATAGTCGTCGGGCCCCGTCGAGACCTTGATGCCGGGCAGAAGCAGCGGCAGCTCGACGTCGCGCAGCGAGGTCGCCTGTTTCAGGATATTCTCGCGGCTGAAATCGTCCTTGCACGCCTTCAGCACCTTCATCAGCAGCGTCGCATAGTGGTAGCCGGCCGCATAGTTGGAATTCTTCAGGTCAGCGTCGGGCATGCGTTCCTTCATGAAGGCGAAGAACTCCTTGACGCCGGCATCGTCGGCCCATTGCGGATCGATGGTGTCTTTCTGGGCGCTCGAGGAGACTAGGCCGATCGCGTTCTCCAGCCCGGCAGGTTCCAGGAACGAGATCGACGACGCCGAGGTCGGAACCAGGAACAGGTCGGGCTTCCAGTTCAGCTCCGCGACGCCCTTGATCATCTGGGACGTGAACTTGCCGAGCACGACGCCGAACATCACGTTGGCGCCGGAAGCCTTCAGCGTCGCGAGCTGCGAGGCGATGGTCGGCGCGCTGGTCTCGTAGCTCGCCTCCGCCACGATCATGGAAGCGGCCTTGGGTCCAAGCGCGCGCTTGAAGCCCGTGACATAGTCGCGGCCGAAATCGTCGTTCTGCGACAGGATCGCGATTTTCGCGTCGGGCTTCGCCTGCAGCACATATTTGGCGTAGATCACGCCTTCGGATTCGTATGTCGCCATGCCCGGCATGGTCCACGGAAAATTCTTCGGGTCCGCCCATTTGGTGGCGCCGCTCAACACGAACAGTTGCGGCACCTTCTTGCTGTTGAGATAGCGATGGACCGCGTTGTTGGTGGCGGTCCCGAGGGAGCCGAACAGGAACAGCACCTCTTCCTGCTCGACCAGCTTGCGGGTCTGCTCCACCGTCTTCGGCGGCGAATAGGCGTCGTCCAGCGTGATGAACTTCACCTTGCGCCCGTTGATGCCGCCTTCGGCATTGACCTTCTCGAAATAGACCTCCTGCGTCTTGCCGATCAGGCCGAAGCCCGACGCCGGGCCGCTATAGGGCAGGGTCTGCCCAATGCGGATGTCTTCCGCCGCCACGGCCGCCGCCGTGCCGCCGAGCGTGAACGCGATCGTCAGTGCATGCTGTAGCCGCTTCATCGGTTCCTCCCATCTGTCGTTATGATTGTCTCGTTCAGGCGATCGCCCGGCGCTGGAAGTCGGTGGTGGCCTCCGAAAACTCGGCCTTCAGCCGCGCCACCAGTTCGGCCACCGGCGGCGCATCGCTGATCTGGCCGATGCCCTGGCCGCTTCCCCAGATGTCGCGCCACGCCTTGGATTTCATGTTGCCGCCGGAGCCGAAATTCATCTTCGACTTGTCGGCGACCGGCAGGTTCGCCGGATCGAGCCCCGCGGCCGCGATCGACGAGCCGAGATAGTTGCCGTGCACGCCGGTGAACAGGTTGGAATAGACGATGTCGTGCGCGGCATGCTCGATCAGCGCGGCCTTGTAGGCGGGATCGGCATTGGCCTCCTCGGTCGCGATGAAGCGCGTGCCCATGTAGGCGAGGTCGGCGCCCAGCGCGAGTGCGGACGCAATGCTCCATCCGTCTGAGATCGCGCCCGAGAGCAGGATGGTGCCCTTGAACCACTGCTTGACCTCGCGCACCAGCGCGAACGGCGACAGCGTGCCGGCATGCCCGCCGGCGCCGGCACAAACCAGGATCAGGCCGTCGACGCCCTGTTCGGCGGCTTTCCGCGCATGCTTGACGTTGATGACGTCGTGGAACACCACGCCGCCATAGGAATGCGCGGCCTCGACGATCTCCAGCGGCGGACGCAGCGAGGTGATGATGATCGGCACCTTGTGCTTCACGCAGGTCTCCATGTCCTTCATCAGCCGGTCGTTGGAGGCATGGCAGATCTGGTTGACCGCGTAGGGCGCGACCTTCTTGCGGGGGTTCTGCGCCTTGTATTCGCCGAGCTCGTTCTCGATCCGGGAGAGCCACTCGTCGAGCTTCTCGACCGGCCGCGCATTCAGCGCCGGGAACGAGCCGATGATGCCGGCCTTGCACTGGGCGATCACGAGCTCGGGGCCTGAGACGATGAACAGCGGCGAGCCGAGCACGGGCAGTTCGAGCGTGTCCTTGAGCGAAGCGGGTAGCGGCATGCGAATGTTCCCTCGACAAATGGGCCTTGAGGCCGGCTGTATTTCCTGATGCGCCGGGAATTCGCTGCGCCTTCCGGCGAGCGGCCCACCCGGAAGGGCCCACTGACGTCTGCGATTATAGGGCTGGACGCGCGGGCGGCGCTGTTCAATATTGGACAGACCATCATTCACGAATGAACATGGGCAGCGCGATGGACTGGGACCTCTGCAAGACCTTCGTCGCGGTGGCCGAGAAGGGCAGCCTGGCCGCGGCGGCGCGCCAGTTGCGCTCGAGCCATCCGACCGTCGGCCGCAAGGTCGCTAGCCTGGAGCGGCAGCTCGGCACCCGCCTGTTCGTGCGCTCCGACCAGGGGCTGTCGCTGACCGCGCAGGGCCGCAAGTTCCGCGAACATGTCGATGCGATGGCCGCGGCCGCATTGCGCGCCGAATCCGCGGTCTCCGCGACCGGGCGCCAGGCCCGCGGCGTGGTCAAGATATCGATCGGCGCGACGCTCGCCGCGCACTGGCTGATGCCGCGCATGGGCAGGTTCCTGCGCGAGCACGATCACCTGCAGATCGAGATCATCACCCATCCGTTTCCGGCGAGCGTGCGCCGCCGCGAGGCCGACGTGGTGCTGCGCCCCGTCGATGCCGGCGAGGAAAACCTCGTCGGCCGCCGCATCGGCCGGCTCGGCACCGGCTTCTATGCCTCGCGCGACTATGCGGCGCGCCGGAAACTCCCCGAACGGCGCGACGAGTGGAAGGACCACAGCATCATCGGCTTCGCCGACCGCGCTTCCAACGCCGACCTGGCGCGCTGGAGCGACAACATCACCCGCCACGGCACGGTGGTGATGCGCTGTTCGTCGCAGGGCGACATGCTCGCCGCGGTGCGCGCCGGGCTCGGCATCTCCGCGCTGTCCTGCTTCGTCGCAGCGGCGCATCCCGATCTGGTCCGCGTCGCGCCGCAAAAGCTGATCAGCGTCGCCGATCTCTGGCTGCTGGCGCATCCCGATCTGGTCGATCTGCCCGCCGTGCGCGCGGTGATCGGCTTTGTCGCGGATTGTGCGCGGGAGGACCGCGCGCTGCTGCGGGGGTGAGTGCTGCGAGCGGAGTCCCTGCTACTTTGCATGGGGTTGTTTTCGCGATTTTAGTTCGAGGCCACACCCTCGCGCTTCTTCAGAACGCGGTAGTACGCCCACCACAGATGCGCCGCCGCGCCCCGATAGGGCCGCCAGGGTTCGGCCAGCGGCGCCATCTGCTTTGACGTCGGCCGTTCCTTGAGGCCAAGGCCGATCTTCACCGCTTCCTGCACGGCGAGATCGCCGGCCGGCCAGGCATCGCCGTGGCCAAGACAGAAAAGTAGATAAATGTCGGCGGTCCATGGCCCGATGCCGTGTAGCGCAGTCAGCGCGTGGTGCGCGGCGTCGACGTCCTCGTTGGCGATGACATCGAGGTTGAGCCGCTCGGCCGCGAGTTCCCTCGCGATGAATTTGAGCGTCTTGATCTTGGCTGCCGAAAGGCCGAGCCGCCCGAGCCGGTCGGCGCGCGCTTTTCGGATCGCGTGATGGTCGAACGGATCGAAGGCGGCCGAGAGGCGGGCCCAGATCGCTCCCGCGCTGGCGGTAGAAAGCTGCTGGCCGCAGACGATATGGGCCAGCCCCGCAAAGCCCGGCTCGCGCTGGCGCAGCGCCGGCATGCCGGTCTGCCCAAGGATCGGCTTCAGCCGCGGGTCCTGCTTCACCAGCGTCTGCATGGCGTCTTCGAGGTCGGACTGGGTTTCGAAGCGGACGAGCATGGCGGAGCGAGTTTACGGATTTTTTTGCTCGTCGTCATGGCTGGCTGGCAAGACTCGCCCGCCCAGGCCATGACGGGTATTACTGACACATGCCGCCACCCGTTTTCCGATTTGCGCCAAGCCCGAACGGCTATCTCCACCTTGGCCATGCCTTTTCGGCGCTGCTCAATTTCGACCTGGCGCGGCAGAGCGGCGGCAGGTTCTTGCTGCGCATCGAGGATATCGACGCCACGCGCTGCCGGCCGGAATATGAGGCGGCGATCCACGAAGACCTCGCCTGGCTCGGCCTTTGCTGGGAAACGCCGGTGCGGCGGCAGTCCGAACATTTTCCCGCCTATCGCGAAGCCATCGAGAGATTGTCGGCGCTGGGCCTGATCTATCCGGGCTTCGAGAGCCGCGCCGAAATCGCGCGGCTGGTGGAAGCTCGCGAGAAAGATGCGCCCTGGCCGCGCGACCCCGATGGCGCGCCGCTCTATCCCGGCACGGCGAAATCGCTGACGCCGGCCGAGCGGGGAAGGCTGATCGCCTCCGGTGCGCCCTTTGCGCTCAGGCTCGACATGGAAGCGGCGATGGCGCGCGTGGGTTCGGTCGGCTGGACGGAGCAGGGCGCAGGCCCGAACGGCGAGACCGGAGCGGTCGCTGCCCGCCCGGAAGCCTGGGGCGATGTGATCCTTGCGCGCAAGGAGACGCCGACCAGCTATCATCTGTCGGTCGTGATCGACGACGCGCTGCAGGGCATCACGCATGTCGTGCGCGGCGAAGACCTGTTCTGGTCAACCAGCGTGCATCGGCTGCTGCAGCAACTGCTCGGCATTCCGCAACCAGCCTACCGGCATCACCGTCTGATCCGGGACGATGCAGGCCGGAAGCTCTCCAAGTCGACGCTGGCCACCGGCTTGCGCGAGTTGCGCGCGGGCGGCGCCACGCCGGCGAAAATCCGACAGCTTGTGGGGCTGCCGTAGTTTTTCGGGGACAAACGCTATTACCCTGCCGTGACTCCGTCGGCCTGGCCTGCCATGCTGGTTCTATCCGGGGACGCAGAATCATGGCGGCAAGATCGCGGCCAACGCGCAAGGCCCGGCCGCCGAAAAAGCGGCCGACGAGGAAGCGCGCCACGCGGCCTGCGGCCAAGTCAAAGCCGCGCAAGCGGGACAAGACAAAGGCGAAGGCGTCGAGGGCCGCGACCGGCGTGGTGGAAGCCGCGCTTGCCGCCTTTGCGCATGAGGTTCGCACGCCGCTCACCGGCATCCTTGCGATCAGCAACCTGCTGGCGACCTCCGACCTCGGCGAGCGCGAACGGCGCTGGGTGGACACCATCAAAGCCGGGGCCGAGCATCTGGCGAGCCTCGCCACTCTTTTCGTCGATGCGGCACGGGGGGCGCAGGCCGGCCGGCAGGACCTGTTCGACCTGCGCGCGCTCGCCCGCAGCGTCGGCGATTCGCTGGCCGGGCGGGCGGCAGCCAGGGGCCTGCAGGCTTCGATCGAGATTTCCGACGAGCTTCCGGCGCTGGTGGTCGGCGATGCCGTCCGCCTGCGCGCGGCGCTGGAAAACCTGATCGACAACGCCGTCAAGTTCACCGAAGCGGGTGCGGTTGGGCTGTCGGCGGCGCCGGTGCGCGACGTCAACGGCAAGGCCGGCATTGCCTTCGCGGTCTCCGACAGCGGGATCGGTCTTTCGCTAAAGGAGATCGAGCGGCTGTTCCGTCCGTTCTCGCAGGCCAATGTCTCGATCGCCTCGCGCTTCGGCGGCGCGGGCTTGGGGCTGTCCTCGGTCAAGCAGCTCGCGCGCGCCATGGGCGGCGACATCGTGGTCGCGCCGCGCAAGGGCGGCGGCACCACCTTCACGCTGATGGTGACGCTGCCGCTGGCCAAGGCTGAGCCCGCGTCCGGCGCCAGCGCCGAAGCGGCGCAGGGCGCGGCGAGGCCGCTGCGGCTGCTCAGCGTCGAGGACAATCCATTCGGCCGGGTGGTGCTGAATGCGATCCTGACCGAGCTCGGTCATCATGCCGAATTCGTCGGCCGCGGCGAGGCGGTGGCCGAGCGCCTCGCGCAAGGTGCCGCGTTCGACGCGGTGCTGATGGACATGGTGCTGCCCGGCATCAACGGCGTCGAGGCGATCCGGCGCATCCGCGCGCTGGACGCGCCGCTTCGGCACATCGCCGTCATCGGCATATCCGGGCGTGCCGAGGACGAGGCGGCGGCGCGCGCGGCCGGCGCCGACGCCTTCCTGGTCAAGCCTGTGTCTCCGCGGGCTTTAGCGACTGCGCTGCTTGAAGCGACACGCCATGCGGCAGCCGCGACTTGATGATCGCGGCATTGAGCTCGCCGCCATAGACGAAGATCGCGGCGATGAAATACAGGAACACCAGCGCGATGATCACCGACGCCAGCCCCGCATACATCGTGACGTAGTTGCCGGCGAAGCGCGTCAGATACTGGCCGAACACGATGCCGGAGATCAGCGATGCCACCATGGTGAAGACGATGCCGGGCAGGATCTGCAGGAAGCCGCGGCGTCCCGCCGGCAGCCAGGCGTGCAGGAAGAACAGCGCAACGACCAGCGCCCCGATGGCGACGCCGTAGCGGGCGTAGAACAGCAGCCGCTCGTTGCTCTCGACGAAGAACGGGATGTAGAGCCGCGCGGTTTCGAGGATCAGCGGACCGAGCACGATCAGGAACGCCATCGCCAGCGAGGCGAACGCGGCGACCAGCGTATAGCCGATCGATTCCAGCCGCAGCCAGTACCAGCGCCGCGGCTCGACCACCGCATAGGCGCGGTTGAGTGCGGTTCGCAGCGCCTCCACGCCGTTGGAGGCGAAGTAGATCGCAAGTGCCGCGCCGATGGTGAGGATGTCGGTGCGGGTGGTGGTCAATACGTCGTGGATCTCGCCCGAGATCGCGTCCGCCACCCGCTTGGGCCAGACCTGCAGCAACAGGTCGGCGGCTTGGTCGGCCAGCTCCTTGGAGCCGAAGAAGCCGGCCAGCGCCGTCAGCACGATCAGGAACGGGAACAGCGCCATCAGCGTCGACAGCGCGATATGGCTGGCGATGGCCCAGCCGTCATCGGCAAGGAACGTGTAAAACGCATCCTCCACGACGTGGTAGACGTAGCGAACAGCCTTCACTGCCACCCCTGCCTGAGTTCGACCCCTGGAGCGTTTTCAAGCGAAGTGGATACCGGTTCGCCTGAAGAAAACGCGTCAAATCAAGAATCTAGAGCTTCGGTTCTGATTCAATCAGAACCGAAAATGCTCTAGTCCCGCTACCATCTGATATTATTGAACTAAAAGCCAGATCGTTGCCAAGTTCCTCCACGTGTGGCGGACCGGCCGGTGCGGTGTTATGTAGCGCCGATGGCCTCCTTTCTCAGTACGATTCTGCTTCCCATTGCGGTCGGCGCCGTCGCGTTGGTCCTGCTGCTCGGTCTTATAAATATGGTGAGGGGCGGCTCACCCAATCGATCGCAAAGCCTGATGCGGCTGCGCGTGCTGCTGCAATTCGTCGCCATCGTCATCACTATGATCGCCGTCTGGGCGATGGGGCGTTAGGTACAGCGGTCTTCACCTCTCCCATGGGGAGAGGTCGGATCGCGCAGCGATCCGGGTGAGGGGTTACACTCTATCGATGGACCGTAACCCCTCACCCGCTCGCAAGATGCTCGCGACCTCTCCTTGCGGGAGAGGTGGTAACAGACACCGGAGCTAATCATGGTCGTGCTCAACCGCATCTACACCCGCACCGGCGATGACGGCACTACCGCGCTCGGCAGCGGCGAGCGGCGGCCGAAATACGATCTCCGGGTGGAAGCCTATGGCACCGTGGACGAGACCAATGCCGCGATCGGCGTGGTGCGGCTGCATCTGGCGGAGCAGCCGGCGCTCGACCGCATGCTCGGCCTGATCCAGAACGACTTGTTCGACCTCGGCGCCGATCTCGCCGTGCCCCAGCGCGAGGGCAAGGCCGAGCGGCTGCGGGTGTTGTCGAGCCAGGTCGAGCGGCTCGAGCGCGATATCGATGCGCTGAACGAAAAGCTTGCGCCGTTGACCTCGTTCATCCTGCCCGGCGGTACGCCGGGAGCCGCATACCTGCATGTCGCCCGCACCATTTGCCGCAGGGCGGAACGGGTGATCGTGGAACTCGCCGCCAAGCCTGAGGAGCCCGTCAGCGAGGCTGCCATACATTATATGAACCGCCTGTCCGACTTCCTGTTTGTGGCCGCCCGCGCGGCCAACCATAATGGGGCGGGCGACGTGCTCTGGGTGCCCGGCCAGAACCGCTAGAGGAGTGGCCCTTCGGGCTTGCTTTCCGGGCCAATTTTTGCGCTTTCACGCGTTGACCGGGGGGGACCGGCGCTCTAGGTTCCGCGCCCGAGCAATCAATTTCCCTTTAGATTTGAGCGAAAGAAGGATCGATGAAGGTTCTTGTGCCGGTAAAGCGGGTCGTCGACTACAACGTCAAGGTCCGCGTCAAGGGTGACGGATCGGGCGTCGAGCTCGCCAACGTCAAGATGTCGATGAATCCGTTCGACGAGATCGCCGTCGAGGAGGCGCTGCGCCTGAAAGAGGCCGGCAAGGCCACCGAAGTGGTGGTGGTCTCGATCGGACCGGCGCAGGCGTCGGAAACCATCCGCACGGGTCTGGCCATGGGCGCCGACCGCGGCATCCTGGTGAAGGCCGACGGCAATGTTGAGCCCCTGGCGGTCGCCAAGATCCTCAAGGCGGTGGTCGATGCGGAGAAGCCCGGCCTCGTCATTCTCGGCAAGCAGGCGATCGACGACGATTCCAACCAGACCGGCCAGATGCTGGCCGCGCTGCTCGGCTGGTCGCAGGCGACTTTCGCCTCCAAGCTCGAGGTCGAAGGAAGCGATTTCAAGGTGACCCGCGAAGTCGACGGCGGCCTGCAGACCATCAAGCTCAAGGGCCCGGCGATCGTCACCACGGACCTGCGCCTCAACGAGCCGCGTTATGCGTCGCTGCCCAACATCATGAAGGCGAAGAAGAAGCCGATCGACGACAAGGCCGCCGCCGATTACGGCGTCGATCTCACGCCGCATCTCGAAGTTCTCAAGACTACCGAACCGGCGGGCCGCAAGGCAGGCGTCAAGGTAAAGGACGTCGCCGAACTCGTCTCCAAGCTGAAGACCGAAGCCGGGGTTCTCTGATGACTACGTTGCTGATTGCAGAACACGAAGCAGGCGTCCTGAAGGATGCCACCAACAAGGCGCTGACCGCCGCCAGCCAGCTTGGCGGCGACGTGCATGTGCTGGTCGCGGGCGGAAGCAGCGCCAAGGCTGCCGCCGATACCGCCGCCAAGCTCGCCGGCGTCAAGAAGGTGCTGCTCGCCGAGGGCGAGGCCTATGCGCACGACCTCGCCGAGCCGCTGGCCGCGCTGATCGTCTCGCTCGCCGGAGGCTATGACGCCTTCGTTGCGCCGGCGACCTCGCGTTTCAAGAACGTGATGCCGCGCGTCGCGGCCCTGCTAGACGTCATGCAGGTCTCCGAGATCATCAAGGTGGTCGCGCCCGACACCTACGAGCGGCCGATCTATGCCGGCAACGCCATCCAGACCGTGAAGTCGAAGGACGCCAAGAAGGTGATCACGGTGCGTACCTCGACCTTCGCCGCGGCCGGCGAGGGCGGCAGCGCGCCGGTGGAGAACGCCGCGGCAGCGGCCGATCCGGGTCTGTCGACCTTCGTCGGCGAGGAAGTCGCCAAGAGCGATCGCCCCGAGCTGACCTCGGCCAAGATCATCGTCTCCGGCGGCCGCGCCATGCAGAGCCGCGAGAACTTCGCCAAATATATCGAGCCGCTCGCCGACAAGCTGGGCGCCGGCGTCGGCGCCTCGCGCGCTGCGGTGGACGCCGGCTATGCGCCCAACGACTGGCAGGTCGGCCAGACCGGCAAGGTGGTGGCGCCGGAACTCTATATTGCCATCGGCATTTCGGGCGCGATCCAGCATCTGGCCGGCATGAAGGACTCCAAGGTGATCGTCGCGATCAACAAGGACGAGGACGCGCCGATCTTCCAGGTCGCCGATTACGGCCTGGTCGCCGACCTCTACCAGGCGGTTCCGGAACTCACCGGCGAGCTCGCCAAGCTCGGAAAGTAACGATGATTGCACCGGCCGGATGACGAACATCCGGCCGGTGTCTATTTAGGGGGATGGACCGGCTGCGCGCGAACTGCGCGCCGTTCCGGCAAAAAGATCCGGTGGGTGAGATGACGGTTACAGTCAGGAAAGTCGGCGTGATCGGCTCGGGCCAGATGGGCAACGGCATTGCCCATGTCGCGGCGCTCGCCGGCCTCGATGTGGTGCTCAGCGACATCTCCGCCGACCGGCTGAAATCCGCCATGGCGACCATCAACGGCAATCTGTCGCGCCAGGTCGCCAAGCAGCACATCACCGAAGACGCCCGCAAGGCGGCGCTCGGCCGCATCGCCTCCACCGAGTCCTTCGACGGCCTCGCCGCCTGCGATCTCGTGATCGAGACCGCGGTGGAGAAGGAAGAGGTCAAGCGCAAGATCTTCCACGATCTCTGCGCCGTGCTGAAGCCGGAGGCGATCATCGCCTCCAACACCTCCTCGATCTCGATCACGCGGCTCGCCGCCGCCACCGACCGCCCCGAGCGCTTCATCGGCATTCACTTCATGAATCCGGTGCCCCTGATGGAACTGGTCGAGCTGATCCGCGGCATCGCCACCAACGACGAGACGTTCGACGCCGCCAAGGCCTTCGTCGGCAAGCTCGGCAAGCAGGTCGCGGTCTCCGAGGATTTCCCGGCCTTCATCGTCAACCGCATCCTGCTGCCGATGATCAACGAGGCGATCTACACGCTCTATGAAGGCGTCGGCAATGTCGAGGCGATCGACGCGGCGATGAAGCTCGGCGCCCACCACCCGATGGGCCCGCTGGAGCTTGCCGATTTCATCGGCCTCGATACCTGCCTGTCCATCATGCAGGTGCTGCATGAGGGCCTGGCCGACTCCAAGTACCGCCCGTGCCCGCTGCTGGTGAAATATGTCGAGGCCGGCTGGCTCGGCCGCAAGACGCAGCGCGGTTTTTACGACTACCGCGGCGACAAGCCGGTCCCGACGCGCTAGGGACTGTCATTGCCGGGCTCGACCCGGCAATCCATCCGCTTCCAAGGAATTTGTAGGGTGGGCAAAGCGAAAGCGTGCTCTTTTTCGGCCGTGCTCTTGAAGGGGGCACGGCGCAAGGGCGCCTTTGTCCACCCGACAAATCCCCGGACTAATACGCGCCGCCGCGGTGAAGTCTCGTTAACCCTCCACGGCTAGGGTGCCCCGCAAGGAAGGGGTACCGCGTATGGAAATGATGGCTATGGTTTCGAGCCTGCTTGCCATGCAGGCCGGCAACACCCAGGGGCAGATCGCGGCGACCATCATCAAGAACAATGCCGACGCGGAGAAATTCGCGGTTGCGACCCTGCTCGGCCAGCCCTCCCAAGCCAATCTCGGGCCCGGTGTCGGCGGCTCCCTCGACAAGCTGGCTTAAGAACCCGCGGCCGCCGGCTTCACCGCCGCCTTGATCAGTTTGACCGCGTCCTCGCTCGCCCATTCGGCGGGGCCGGCGATGGTGCCGATTTCGCAGCCCTGCGCATCCACCAGCACCGAGGTCGGCATGCCCAATGCCCGACCCACCGCCTTAAGATCCTGAAAAACTTTGGCTTTCTGGTCGGTGAAATAGGCCAATTTGGTCAGGTTGGCCTCTTTCAGGAAATTCTTCGGCTTGTCGGGATCGCGGGTGTCGATATTGATCGCCACCACCTCGAAGTCCTTGCCGCCGAGCTTCCCCTGCAGCTCGTCCAGCGCGGGCATCTCCTTCCGGCACGGCACGCACCAGGTGGCCCACAGGTTCAACAGGATGGTCTTGCCGCGCCAGTCCGACAGCTTCCTCGGCTTGCCGGCGGCGTCCTCGAAGGCGAGGTCGGGCAGCCGCAGGGCCGAGGAGGCCATGGTCACCGCCGCCACCTCGCCATGGGCCAGCGGGGCGATCTTCTTCGCCAGATCGACTGCTGCGGCGCAGGCGGCATCGCCGCCCGAACCGCGCTTCAGCGAGGAGAGGCCGTAATACCCCGCCAACCCGATCAGGGCGCCGGCCACGACCGCGCCGATCGCGACCGGCAGCCGACGGCTGGAGGCGGGGAGGGGCGAGGGGTTTTCCGGCATATCGTTTGTCTTCCTGGGTCAGATATGGCTATGCAGAGCTATTACGCGCCGCGGCCGCAGGGCGTTTCGCGCGCCCGGCCGATTTTGGCAAGAACTATCGAAGTCACGATCAAGCGACGAGTGAGGTCATGAGCAACAAGATGTGGGGCGGGCGATTCTCCGAGCGCCCCGACGCGATCATGGAGGAAATCAACGTCTCCATCGACGTCGATCGCCACATGTATGCCCAGGACATCGCCGCCTCCAAGGCGCATGCCGCGATGCTGGCCGCGCAGGGCATCATCACCGCTTCCGATGCGAAGAACATCGCCAAGGGCCTCGACGCGATCCTGGCCGAGATCGGCAAGGGCGATTTCGACTTCAAGCGCGCTCTGGAAGACATCCACATGAATGTCGAGAGCCGGCTGTCGGAGCTGATCGGCCCCGCTGCGGGGAGGCTGCACACCGCGCGCTCCCGCAACGACCAGGTCGCGACCGACTTCCGTCTCTATGTCCGCGACGTCATCGACGAAACGGACGAGGCGCTCGCCGCCTTCCAGCATGCGCTGGTGATGCGGGCGCTGGAGCATGCCGCAACCGTGATGCCCGGCTTCACCCATCTGCAGACCGCGCAGCCCGTGACCTTCGGCCATCATCTGCTCGCCTATGTCGAGATGGCGGCGCGCGACCGCGGCCGCTTTGCCGATGCGCGCAAGCGGCTCAACGAATCCCCGCTGGGCGCTGCGGCGCTTGCCGGCACCTCGTTCCCGATCGATCGCGCCGCCACCGCCAAGGCGCTCGGCTTCGACCGGCCGATGGCCAATTCGCTCGATGCGGTCTCCGACCGCGATTTCGTGCTGGAGACGCTGTCGGCGGCGTCGATCACGGCGATTCACCTGTCGCGCTTTGCCGAGGAGATCGTGGTGTGGACCTCGCCGCTGGTCGGCCTGGTGCGCTTGAGCGACAAGTTCACCACCGGCTCCTCCATCATGCCGCAGAAGCGCAATCCGGATGCGGCGGAACTGGTGCGCGCAAAGACCGGCCGGGTGATCGGCGCGCTCAACGCGCTCTTCATCGTGATGAAGGGCCTGCCGCTCGCCTATCAAAAGGACATGCAGGAGGACAAGCAGGGCGCGATGGAAGCCTTTGCCGCGCTGTCGCTCGCGATCCGCGCAATGACCGGCATGGTGCTCGACCTCGTGCCGGACGAAGCGAAGATGCGGCTGGCGGCCGGCGACGGCTACGCCACCGCCACCGATCTTGCCGACTGGCTGGTGCGCACCCTGAAAATGCCGTTTCGCGAGGCCCACCACGTCACCGGCCGCATCGTCGGCCTTGCCTCCAAACAGGGCGTGGCGCTGCACGAGCTGCCGCTGAAGGCGATGCAGGAGGTCGAGCCGAGGATCACGGCCGAGGCGCTGAAGGTGCTGTCGGTGGATTCCTCGGTGAAGAGCCGCACCTCGTTCGGCGGCACCGCGCCGAAGAACGTGGCAGCCCAGGCCAAGGCCTGGGCGAAGCGGTTGGAAAAACAGCGAAAGTAGGGCCTGCGTCCCAAATTTCGCTGGGATTTCATGATTATCCGGGTCTCGCCAGAACGAGGCAATCTTTGTATGGTGCGGCCCGCATTGGGGATTTCGAAGTGAAGAGCAAGCGGCGCCTGACCCCGTCGGGGTGGGCCATCATTGTCCTGAGCGCCACTGCGCTCGCGCTCGGCGGCTGCGGCCGCAAGGGCGGCCTCGACCTGCCGCCGAACGCCATGAATGCCGCGTCCACGGCCGAGCCTGACGATGCCGACCGTGTTGCTCCTCCCGGCGTCGCCAGTACCGAGTCCGGACCGGTCGCGCCGAAAGGCCGCAAACGTCCGTTCGTTCTCGACCCGCTTCTCGGCAATTAAGCTCGTTCCAATTAAGCCAGTTCCATGAATCATTTCGATTATCGCAACGGCGTGCTGCACGCCGAGGCGGTCAGCCTTTCCGATATCGCCGATGCCGTCGGCACGCCGTTCTATTGCTACTCCAGCGCGACGCTGGAGCGGCACTATCGCGTGTTCACCGAAGCCTTTGCGAGCGAGAAGGTTTTGGTGTGCTACGCCATGAAGGCGAACTCCAACCAGTCGGTGCTGCGCACGCTGGCAAAACTCGGCGCCGGCGCCGACGTCGTCTCCGGCGGCGAATTGAAGCGCGCGCTGGCCGCCGGCATTCCCGCCAGCAAGATATTGTTTTCCGGCGTCGGCAAGACGGAGGCCGAACTGCGCGCGGCGCTCGCCGCCGACATCCTCTGCATCAACGTCGAATCCGAGCCCGAGCTCGAACTGCTCTCGCGCCTTGCGGTCGAGACCGGCAAGACCGCGCGCATCTCCGTGCGCGTCAATCCCGACGTCGACGCCGGCACGCACGCCAAGATCTCCACCGGCAAGTCCGAGAACAAGTTCGGCATTCCCATCGCGCACGCCCGCGAGGTTTACGCGCGCGCGGCAAAGCTGCCGGGCCTTGTGGTCACCGGCATCGACATGCATATCGGCAGCCAGATCACCGATCTGAGCCGGCTGGAGACCGCCTACCGCATCCTGTCGGACTTCGTGCACGTGCTGCGCGCCGACGGCCACACCATCTCGCATATCGATTTCGGCGGCGGGCTGGGCATCCCGTACCACATGGATCGCGAGGCCCCGCCGACACCGGACCTCTATGGCGCCATGGTCAAGCGCGTCACCCACAATCTCGGCTGCACGCTGATGTTCGAACCGGGCCGGCTGATCGTCGGCAATGCCGGCATCCTGGTGGCGCGCGTGATCTTCATGAAGCGCGGCGACGGCAAGAATTTCGTCATCATCGATGCCGCGATGAACGATTTGATTCGCCCGACGCTTTATGAAGCACACCACGACATTCTGCCGGTGCGCCAGCCGGCCGCCGGTGCTTCTGTCATCACCGCCGACGTGGTCGGCCCGGTCTGCGAAACCGGCGACTATCTCGCCCTCGATCGCAAGCTGCCGGAGCTTGCGGCCGGCGACCTCATCGCCATCATGAGCTCGGGCGCCTATGGCGCCGTGCAGTCCGGCACCTACAACACGCGGCCCCTGGTGCCGGAAGTGCTGGTCAAGGATGACCAGTACGCCGTGGTCCGCCCCCGCATCGACGTCGACGCGCTGATCGCGATGGATCGAACGGCGCCGTGGTTGTGAAGGCGGAGCTGCCGCCACACAACAACTGTCGTTCCGGCGCAGGCCGGAACCCATAACCCCAGGGCTCCGAAGTTTGTGCGCTGGAGCCCCAGCCTTCGCAAAAGCGCTTCCTGTGGTTATGGGTCCCGGGTCGCGCTTCGCTTGCCCGGGACGACGGGAGCTACTTCGCCGCGTGGCTTTCCTTGCCGCCGACGATCACGCCCGCGGCCTTCTCGATCGGCTTGATCGCGGCCGTGAAATCCGACTCCGCGCCCTCTTCGCGGATGATGGTTTCCCAGAGACGCCCGACTGCCTCGGCGACCTCCATCGACAGCCCGAGCGAGCGCATCTCCTCGACCGCCAGCCGCACGTCCTTCACCATCAGTCCCGTGGCGAAGCCGAAATCGAAACTGCGCGGCAACACGGAGCGCGGAAACTTGTCGCGGCTCGCGGTGTTCATGCCGGAGCCGGCATTGATGACGTCGATCATCACGGCCGGATCGAGGCCGGACTTCACGCCCATTACCACCGCCTCTGATGTAGCCACCATCGCGGTCGCCGACAGGAAATTGTTGGCGAGCTTCATGGTTTGTCCGGAGCCGGGCTTCTCGCCGATGTAGAACACCTTGCCGATCACGCCGAGGGCGGCCTTCACCGCCTCGAAATCGGCGCGCGGGCCCGACACCATCACCGCCAGCGTGCCCTTCTCGGCGCCGCCGACGCCGCCGCTCACGGGGCTGTCGATCTGCGCGATGTTCCTGGCGGCCAGCAGGCCGTGGATTTTCATCGCCATCTGCGAGCCGACGGTGGAGAGATCGACGAAGCGTTTCACCTTCCTGCCCTCGATCACGCCGCCCTGGCCGGTGGCAACCTCCAGCGAAGCCTGCAGCGACGGCAGGCTCGCCATCACGGTCTCGACCTCGTCGGCAATGTCCTTTGGCGAAGCGCCCGCCTTGGCACCGAGAGCTGTGAGCCTGTCCACCGCCGCCTTCTGCGTGTCGAACACGGTGAGCCTGTGGCCGGCCTCGATCAGCCGCCGCGCCATCGGGAAGCCCATCTTTCCGAGGCCGATGAATCCGATATCCATTTGGAAGTTCCTCCCGTTCGTCATTGCGAGGAGCGCAAGCGACGAAGCAATCCAGTCTCTTGTTGTGGCGAAGGAAGCTGGATTGCTTCGCTTCGCTCGCAATGACGGTGTGGCGAAAGCGGAACGCCTACCCCTTGTCGATCTCCGCGAACACCTCGCGCGCGATGCGGAAGCTGTCGACGGCCGCCGGCATGCCGGCATAGATCGCGACCTGCATCAGGATCTCGCGGATCTCCTCGCGCGACACGCCGTTGGTCAGCGCGCCCTTCAGATGCACGCGCAGCTCGTGCGGGCGGTTGAGGATCGAGATCATGGCGATGTTGAGCATGCTGCGGGTCTTGCGCGGCAGTTCCTCGCGGCCCCACACCGAGCCCCAGCAATATTCGTTGAGCAGGTCCTGGAACGGCGCGTTGAAACTGTCGACGTTCTTCATCGCATTGGCGACATAGGCTTCGCCCAGCACGGCCTTGCGGATGCCCAGTCCCTTGTCCCACATCTTCTGATCCATGACGTTTCCTCTGTTTGGCCATTTTGGCGTTGCTTCGGCCGGGAAATTACGGGGTCTGTCCGCGCCAGTCACGCCTTCGTGTTATGCGCGATTAGGGGTGGGATAGGGCGGGGAACGCGTGCCTCAGGGCCGCCGTTATGTTAGTGTGTGCTTCGGTCAACTCCGGAGATGTTGTTGAACGGCGCCAACCCCGATCCCTCAAAGCCCGCGCGCGAGCCGGACGATGTGGCGCGGCTGAAATTGACGCAGGCCCTCGAACGGGCCACTTGGGCGATCGCGTGGGAGCGCGCCTGGCCGCATCTGGCGCGGCTTTTGACGCTTGCCGGACTTTTCCTCACCGTTTCCTGGGCCGGCCTCTGGCTGGCGCTGCCCTTCCCCGCGCGCGCCGCCGGGCTCGCGCTGTTTGCCGCGGCGGCGGTTTTCGTGCTGTGGCCGCTGATTCGCTTCCGCTGGCCCACCCGCACCGAGGCACTCGGCCGGCTCGACCGCAGCACCGGCATCCGTCATCGGCCGGCCACCGCGCTGAGCGACACCGTCGCCACCACGGACCCGGTCGCGCTGGCGCTGTGGCAGGAGAGCCGCGCCCGCACGCTGGCCTCGCTGACGCGAATCCGCGCCGGCCTGCCGTCGCCGCGCCTTGCGATCCACGATCCCTGGGCCGTGCGCGGCCTCGTCGTCGTCATGATGGTCGCGGCCTTCATCGCCGCCGGCGACGAACGCAATCTGCGCGTGGCTTCGGCCTTCGACTGGAACGGCGTGCTGGCGCCGGCCAGCATACGGGTCGATGCCTGGGTGACGCCGCCGGTCTATACCGGCAGGCCGCCGATCATCCTGTCTTCCGCCAACAAGGAGAGCGCGGCGCTGACCAGCGGCCCGTTGCCGGTGCCCGCGGGCAGCACGGTGATCGTGCGCTCCAGCGGCGGCACGCTCGACGTCGTCGCTGGCGGCGGCGTGACCGAGGCGGCGGCAACCGAGCAGGCGCCCAAGGGCACCAATGAGCGGCACTTCACCGTGACGGGCGACGGCACGGTTCACGTCCGTGCGCCGTCCGGGCAACCGCAATGGAAATTCACCGCGACGCCCGATCGCCCGCCGACCATTGCGCTCGCCAAGGACCCCGAGCGGCAGCCGCGCGGCTCGCTGCAGATGTCCTACAAGATCGAGGACGACTACGGCGTCACAGAAGCCCGCGCGCAGTTTGTCGCGCGCAACACCGAGGCCGGCAAGGTAGCGGCGGCCCCGCGCCCGCTGTTCGAGCCGCCGCAGTTCGGACTGGTGCTGCCCAATGCGCGCACCCGCAACGGCGTCGGCCAGACCCTGAAGGATCTGAGCGAAGACCCCTACGCCGGCGCCGACGTCACGCTGACGCTGACCGCAAAGGACGAGGCCGGCAATGCCGGCAAGAGCGAGCCCTTCAACATGCGCCTGCCGGAGCGGCTGTTCTCCAAGCCGCTGGCGCGCGCGCTGATCGAGCAACGCCGCATCCTCGCGCTCGACGCCAACCAGAATGACAAGGTCTATGCCGCGCTCGACGCGCTGATGATCGCGCCGGAATTGTTCACGCCGCAGGCCGGCCATTATCTCGGCCTCTACAGCGTGGCGCGGGAGCTGGAGGCCGCCCGCACCGACGATGCCATGCGCGCCGTCGTGGCGAGCCTGTGGGCGCTCGCCGTCACCATCGAGGACGGCGACATTTCCGACGTCGAGAAGGCGCTGCGCGCGGCCGAGGAAGCGCTCAGGCAGGCGCTGGAGCGCGGCGCCAGCGACGAGGAGATCAAGAAGCTCACCGAGAATCTGCGCGCGGCGCTCGACAAGTACCTGCGCCAGCTCGCCGAGCAGCTCAAGAACAACCCGCAGCAGCTGTCGCGCCCGCTCGACCCCAACACCAAGATGCTGACCCAGCGCGATCTCGACAGCCTGTTGCAGCAGATCGAGCGCGAGGCGCGCCGCGGCAACCGCGAGGCGGCGATGGAGGCGCTCAAGCGTCTCGGCGATCTCATGCGCGAGCTGCAGATGGCGCGGCCCGGCCAGGGCGACGACGACATGCAGCAGGCGCTCAACGAGCTCGGCGACATGATTCGCAAGCAGCAGCAATTGCGCGACAAGACCTTCAAGCAGGGCCAGGACTCGCGGCGCGACCGCATGCGCGGCAAGCAGGGCGACCAGAACATGGGCGACCTGCAGCAGGACCAGCAGGCGCTGCGCGACCGCCTCAAGAAGCTGCAGGATGAGCTGGCCAAGCGCGGCATGAGCCCCAACCAGCGCGGCGACAAGGGACAGCGCGGCGATCCCGGCCAGCAGGGTCAGCCGGGCGACCAGGGCGACGGCGACGACGGTCTCGATCAGGCCGATTCCGCGATGGGCGACGCCACCGGCCGGCTCGGCGACG
This sequence comes from Bradyrhizobium sp., assembly GCF_016219575.1. Taxonomy (GTDB): domain Bacteria; phylum Pseudomonadota; class Alphaproteobacteria; order Rhizobiales; family Xanthobacteraceae; genus Bradyrhizobium. The sequence goes on from NZ_JACRMG010000023.1 coordinate 298,147, forward strand.
GCAATGCCGAAGGCGCGGTAGACTCGCAAGGTCGCGCACTGGACGCCTTGCGCAAGGGCGCGCAGAGCCTGGCCGAGTCCATGCAGCCGGGCGACGGCGACGGCCAGTCGGACGGCCCCGGCAGCCGCGCAGGCCGCCAGCAGAGCGGCGGCAACCAGACCGACCCGCTCGGCCGTCCCCTGCACGGCCGCGAATTCGGCGACGACTACACGGTCAAGATTCCCGGCGAGATCGACGTCGAGCGCGTCCGCCGCATCCTCGAGGAACTCCGCCGCCGCCTCGCCGATCCCAACCGCCCGCAGATCGAGCTCGACTACATCGAGCGGCTGCTGAAGGATTAGTGAGGCAGTTATCGTCCCTGCTTTGCGAGCGCAGGGACATGTTTCCCCGTCATTGCGAGGAGCGAAGCGACGACCCGTCTACGCTTGCTGCGCAAGCTACGCCGGGCTGGGAGTCCGCCGAAGCTCGGAGAGCGAAGGCGGAAGCAACCCAGCTTGTCCTTGCGCCTCTATGGATTGCTTCGCTCGCAATGACGTTGAGAGAGTTGGCCTAAGCCTTCCTCGCCGCCAGCGCGTCCGCCACCGCCGTGCGGATATCCGCCACCGAGAAGGGCTTGGTGATCACGTCATGCACGATCGCATTCAGTCCCGAGGCGCGCTCGCGCTGGTCGGCAAAGCCGGTCATCAGCAGGATCTTCAGTTCCGGAAAGTCGCGCGCCGCCGCAAGTGCCAGCGCAATGCCGTCCATCACGGGCATCTGGATGTCGGTGAGCAGCAGATCGAACGCGCCGCGCTCGCGCGTCAGGATCTCCAGCGCCTCGGCGCCGTCCTCGGCGGTGACGGTGTCATGGCCGTCCATCGCGATGGCGCGCGACACCAGCCGGCGCATGGAATCCTCGTCGTCGGCGATCAGCACGCGCGGCATCGGCTCAGAACCCCCTCGCGCGTGCCGACGGGCTCAGGCGCGGCCGGCGGCGAGATCGCGCTTGTTGAAGAAGCGGATGTCGATATTACGCCCTTCCGGCGGCGGCGAGGCAAGGCGGGACTTGAACCAGGCGCGGTCGCCCGGCTTGAGCACGGTCTGCTCCAGCACCGCGTTCCAGGCGTAGATTTCCGCGCCTTGGGCGTCGCGAACCGAGAAGCGCAGCCGCGGCAGTTCGACCGGCTTTTTGGTCTCGCCGACAATCATGCCCTCGATCACGAGCACGGGCTTGGCGTCGACCGTCTCGTAAGTGATCTTGATGTCCTTGAACGCCAGCCCCCGCAGGTTTACCTCCAGCCCGACCAGCCGGTAGAAGGCGGCCGTCTGCGGCAGCAGCCGCACCACGTCGCTGCGCCAGACGATCATGGCCACGACCAGCGCGGCCATGGCACCGCAAGTGGCAATGAGGCCCGCGCCGCGCAGCATCGGGATCGGCGGGAAGGGCGGCAGGGCGAACAGCTGGCGCAGGCGCGACCGCTTCGGCTGGTCTTCCTCGTCGTCATGGAGATCGTGACGGGCGGCGGTGGTCCAGTCGGCCTCAGCCTCGTGCTGGGCGGCCTGCGAAGGCCAGTCGGGGGCAACGGAGGGGCTGTCGACCACCGGGGGCGGGCCGTCCTCCTGCGCCATGGCCTCCCATTCGGCCGCCACGTCGCGCTGGGCGGCTGCGGGGGCGGCAGCCATGGCCGGGGCCACGGTCTCCAGGGCATCCTCGGCCCGCGCCAGCCACGTCAACTTGCAGCGGGAACAACGCACGGTGCGCCCCGCAGGGCCAAGGGCCGCGGGATTGACGGAAAAAGACGTTGTACAATTGGGGCAAACGATATGCATGGAGCCCATCTCCAATGGTAGCGGCGGGATGCTACAAGCCGACCGTTAACGAATCGGAAACCATAAACGCCGCACAACCCTTTTGGGCGGTTCGTGGCCGGGGCGGGGGCAAAACCCTGGGCTTGGTGCCCATCGAACGGAGCTGAGGTTGGTCCGGTTCGAAAATGTCGGATTGCGCTACGGACTCGGGCCGGAGATTCTGCGCGACCTGTCGTTCCTGATCCCGGCGCATTCCTTCCAGTTCCTGACCGGCCCTTCCGGCGCCGGCAAGACGTCGCTGCTGCGCCTGTTGTTCCTGTCGCTGCGGCCGACCCGGGGGCTGGTCAACCTGTTCGGCCAGGACATCTCGCTGCTCGGCAAGGAAGAGATCGCCGACTTGCGCAAGCGCATCGGCATCGTGCTGCAGGACTTCCGCCTGCTCGACCACATGACGACCTACGAAAACGTGGCGCTGCCGTTCCGCGTCATGGGCCGCGAGGAATCGAGCTATCGCCGCGAGGTGATCGATCTCCTGAAATGGGTCGGGCTCGGCGAACGCATGGACGCCTTGCCGCCGATCCTTTCCGGCGGCGAGAAGCAGCGCGCCGCGATCGCGCGCGCGGTGATCTCGCGGCCGCAATTGCTCTTGGCCGACGAGCCGACCGGCAGCGTCGATCCGACGCTCGGGCGGCGCCTGCTGCGGCTCTTCATCGAGCTGAACAAGTCCGGCACCGCCGTCATCATCGCCACCCACGATATCACCCTGATGGAGCAGTACGACGCTCGGCGTCTGGTGCTGCATCAGGGAAGGCTGCACATCTATGAGTAGGATCGACGAACAGCGGCCGCTGGTCGACCTCGGTAACGAGCGGCCCCTTCTGCCGGCGAAGGCGCGCATCATGTCGCCGATCGTGCCGCGCGCCTCGATCTCCGGCCGCGCGCTGGTCGCGGTCGTCGCCATCATGACCTTCCTCGCCTCCATCACGACGGGCGCGGTGCTCCTGATCAGTGCCTCCGCGGCCGAATGGCAGTCCGACGTCGCCAGCGAAATCACCATCCAGGTTCGTCCGCTCGCGGGCCGCGACGTCGAGCGCGACACCGCGGCCGTGGTGGAAGCGATGCGCGCCGAGCCCGGGATCGTCGAGGTGCGGCCGTTCAGCAAGGACGAGTCGGCCAAACTGCTCGAGCCATGGCTCGGCACCGGCCTGTCGCTGGACCAGTTGCCGGTGCCGCGCGTCATCATCGCGCGAGTGCAGCCGGGCACCTCGCTCGATCTGGTCGGCCTGCGCGCCCGCGTGATGAAGGTTGCGCCTTCTGCGAGCGTCGACGATCACCGCGCCTGGATCGAGCGCATGCGCTCGATGACCGGCGCCACCGTCTTCGCCGGCATCGGCATCCTCGTGCTCGTCATCATCGCGACCATCATCTCGGTGTCGTTTGCCACCCGCGGCGCCATGGCGGCGAACCGGCCGATCGTCGAGGTGCTGCACTTCGTCGGCGCCGGCGATGCCTTCATCGCCAACCGCTTCCTCCGCCATTTCCTGCGGCTGGGACTGGAGGGCGGCGTGCTCGGCGGGGGTGCCGCCATGCTCGCCTTTGGCTTCTCGGAATCGATCGCAAGCTGGTTTTCCGGCACGCCGGTCGGCGACCAGTTCGCCGCGCTGCTCGGCACCTTCTCGCTGCGGCCGTCCGGCTATCTGGTGCTGGCGCTGCAGGCCGTCGCCATCGCCGCGATCACCGCCTGGGCCTCACGGCGCACGCTTCTGGCCACGCTCGACGACATCGATTGATGGCCAGATGCGGACTCCACTTCGCCCCAAAAGGCTCTAAAATTGCGCTGGGAGGGATGTTCAGCTTCGTATGAGCCAGATTGACGAGCAAGAGCGGAATGCTGCGGCCCGGCGGCCGCGCGGATGGCTGCGCGCGACCATCGTCGGCGCGCTGGCGCTTGCTTTCGTCGGCGCGGGTTTCGGCTTCATCGCCTTCCTGTCGCAGCTGCGCGGCAGCGAGGAGCGGCCCGTCCGTAATGCCGACGGCATCGTGGTGCTGACCGGCGGCTCGTCGCGGGTGTCGGATGCCATGGAGCTGCTCGCAGCCGGCTACGGCAAGCGGCTGCTGATTTCCGGCGTCCACCCGACCAACCACGTTCAGGACATTTCCCGCACGCTGCCCGACAACCACAAGCTGCTCAATTGCTGCGTCGATCTCGACCGCTCGGCGATCAACACCCGCAGCAATGCCGCCGAGACGAGGCGCTGGGCGCACGAGCGCGGCTTCAGGTCGCTGATCGTGGTGACATCGAACTATCACATGCCGCGGGCGATCGTGGAATTGTCCCACGCCATGCCCGATGTGACGCTGATTCCCTTTGCCGTGGTCGGCGAGAAATGGCGCGACGAGCCGTGGTGGACGAGTGGCGCAACGCTGCGGCTCCTGCTAACGGAATACGCCAAATACGTTGCCGCGGAAGTGCGGGTGCGGCTGGCCACGGCCGGCCTCGCGCCCGAATTTACCGACCAGCCGGCCGGCTCGCCGCACCGGCCCTCGACGGCGCAAGCCAACTGAATTCCGGATACAAGATGGCCTCGATCTTCCTGCGCTCGCTCGTCTTCAACGTGCTGTTCTATGCCGTGTTCGTCATCCTGGCGATCGTGGCGCTGCCGACCTTCCTGATGCCGTTCCGTGCGATGCTGGCCGTGGGCGGCTGGTGGGCGAGTGCCAGCCTGTTCCTGATGCGCGTGGTCTGCAACATCAAGGTGGAATTCCGCGGCGCCGAGAAGATACCGAAGGGGCCGCTCGTGATCGTCTCGAAACACCAGTCGTTCTGGGAGACGTTCGGGATGCTGCATTGCTTCCATCACCCGATCTTCATCCTCAAGCGTCAGCTGATGCTGATTCCCGTCTTCGGCCAGTTCCTGACCAAGATCGGCATGATCGCGATCGATCGCTCGGCCGGCGTCAAGGCGCTGCTCGACATGACGCGGCGGGCGCGCAACGCGGTGCGCAGCGGCTGCCAGCTCGTGATCTACCCGGAAGGTACGCGCCGCGCACCGGGAGCGCCGGCGGATTACAAGACCGGTTTTGCCCAGATCTATTCCGCCTGCGGCGTGCAGTGCCTGCCGGTCGCGCTCAATTCCGGACTGTTCTGGCCGCGGCGCACCTTCATGCGCTATCCCGGCACGCTGGTGGTGGAGTTCCTCGACCCGCTGCCGCCCGGCCTGCCGAAGGATGAATTCATCGTCCGCGTCCGCGCCGCGATCGAGGAGGCGACCGGCCGCCTCGTCGAAGCCGGCCGCAGGGAGCAGGAGCAGATGATCGGCGCTGCGCCGAGCTATGTGGGGCCGAACGGCTGACGGCTCAGCCGGCTGCGGAGGGTGCGGGAACGTGCAGGGGATCGTGCAACATCGCCGCAAGCCTGTGCAGTTGCTCGTCGCGGAATCCTTCGGCCTCGATCGCCTTGACGGTGGCGAGCACGTAGTCGCGGTTGTTGCCGGAGCGGCCGTGGCCCTGGCGGACGATGCGAAGCTGCTCGTTGAGAGGCAGCCGGCCGGCATATTGCACATGGCCGCGGTCGGCCACATAGGTCAGCGCGCTGACGCGCTGGCGCGCCTCATTGCCGAGCCAGACCGAGCGCATCACCTCGCGATAGACGTGGGTGGTCTGCTCGCGGGCACGCAGATATTCGATGGTGGTGTGGCGCAGCTCCGGCGCGACGCGGAAAGCGATGCCACGGCAGGCGCCGCCGCGGTCGAGCCCGAGCACCAGGCCGGGCTTTTCCGGGGTGCCGCGATGATCGAAGGAATAGACGCAGAGCGCGCGGTGCTCGCCGATCAGACGGGCCGGAACCTTTTCGATATAGTCGAAGCCCGGCCGCCACATCAGCGAGCCATAGCCGAACACCCAGAGGTCGCCGTTGCCGAATTCGTGATCTGAAACGTTGATTGCCGCCATCGCGGGCACGGCTAGCAGAACTGAAAGGCGAATTCCACGCCTTTAAGCGCGAGAAAGCCCGCTTACATTTGACAAAATCGTCCGCCAAAGGCCCGCCCATGCAAGTCGATATCTCCGCGCCGCGACGGCGCCCGCTCTGGCGGCTGTTCATCGCTCCCGTATTGCTCCTGATCGCCGCCGCGGCATGGAGCGGTTTCTGGTTCTATGCCGCCTCCCAGGTCGGCGTGCGTGCCGACGCCTGGCGCGCGCAGGAAGCGAAATCCGGCCGCAACTATGACTGCTCGAAGCGCAGCGTGGCGGGCTTTCCGTTCCGCCTCGAAATCGCTTGCGAGGGCGCCAGCGTCGCGCTGGTCTCGCAGACGGCGTCGAACGTCCCGTTCACCGCGAAGCTCGGCGAGATCCTCGTGGTCGCGCAGATCTACGATCCGAAGCGGGTGATCGCGGAATTCAAATCGCCCGCAAGCGTTGCGATCCCCGAACAGGCGCCGCTGCGGGTCGACTGGAGCAAGGGCCGCGCCAGCGTGGTGGGATTGCCCGCCGTGCCGCAGCGCGGATCGATCGTATTCGACGATGCCGCGATCGACCGCGTCAACGCCAATTCGATCCAGGTGCCGGTCGCGCGGGCGAAGCATCTCGAGCTGCACGGCCGCCTCGCCGACGGTTCGCCGGCCGATCATCCCGTGATCGAGACGGTGCTGCAGTTGAATGACGGCAGCGTGCAGGGCGTGCATCCCGTGCTGGCCGAGCCCTTCAACGCCGACGTTCGCGCAAGGTTCACGGGCCTGAAGGATTTTGCGCCAAAACCCTGGCCGGAACGCTTTCGCGAGATTGCGGCAGCCGGCGGCAAGGTCGAGATCGTGCAGTCGCGCATCCAGCAGGGCGACATGATCGCGGTCGCCGCCGGTACGCTGGCGCTCAACGCCAACGGCAACCTCGACGGCGAATTGCAGATGACGGTCACGGGGCTCGAGCGCATCGTGCCGGCGCTCGGCATCGAAAAGCTGCTGGAGGAGGGCGTGCCGCAGGCCACGCTCGACCGCGTTGCGCCGGGCGTGAAGACGCAGGACCTCAACAACCTGTTCGGCGCGCTCGACAAGGCCATTCCGGGGCTGGGCAAGATGGTCAAGAAGAACGCCAATGTCGGCGTCGCCGCCACGCTGAACTCGATCGGCAGCGAGGCCGTGCTGGAAGGCAAGAAGGCGCGCGCCTTCCCGCTGCGCTTCGCCAACGGCGCGGTGCTGTTCGGGCCCGTCAAGGTCGGGCAGGTGCCGCCGCTGTTCTAGGACTTTTTCAGGGCCTCATGCGGCCGGCCGAAATCGGGCGCCGCCGAATCCTGGCCGATCTCGACGATGCCGCGGCGGATGGCGCGGGTGCGGGTGAAGTGGTCGAACAGCGCCTCGCCGTCGCCGCGACGGATCGCGCGGGTAAGCTTGGAGAGATCCTCGGTGAAGGTGCCGAGCATTTCCAGCACGGCTTCCTTGTTGGTGAGGAACACGTCGCGCCACATCGTGGGATCGGAGGCTGCGATGCGGGTGAAATCGCGAAAGCCTCCGGCGGAGAACTTGATGACCTCGGACTCCGTCACCTGCGCCAGCTCGTCGGCAGTGCCGACGATGGTGTAGGCGATCAGATGCGGCAGATGGCTGGTGATGGCGAGCACGAGATCATGATGGTCCGGCGTCATGATCTCGACCTTGGCGCCGAGCCCGGCCCAGAATGCGCGCAGCTTCTCGGTTGCCTCGGCTGCCACGCCCTCGGGCGGGGTGAGGATGCACCAGCGGTTGATGAAGAGCTCGGCGAAACCGGAATCCGGACCCGAATGTTCGGTACCGGCCACGGGATGTGCGGGCACGAAGTGGACCCCGGCGGGAATATGCGGCGCCATCTCGCGCACCACGGCGCCCTTCACGGAACCGACGTCGGAGACGATGGCCCCTGGCTTGAGATGCGGTCCGATCTCGGCCGCGACCGCGCCGCAGGCGCCGACGGGGATGCAGAGGATGACGAGGTCGGCATCCCTGACGGCCTCGACATTGCTCTCGACCACGCGGTCGACGACGCCGAGCTCCCTGACGCGCGCGCGTGTCTTCTCCGAGCGCGCGGTGGTGACGATCTCGTCCGCCAGCCCCTGCAGGCGGGCGGCGCGCGCGATCGAGCCGCCGATCAGTCCGAAGCCGATCAGCGCGACACGCTTGAATGAACCCGGTGCGCTCACTTGCCCGCCATGAAGTCGCGCAGGCCTTCCACGACGAGGCGGTTGGCCTCCTCGGTGCCGATGGTCATGCGCAGCGCATGCGGCAGGCCGTAATTGTTGAGTCCGCGCAGCACGAGGCCGCGCTTCGTGAGGAACACATCCGCCTCCGCCGCGGTCTTGCCCTTGGTCGTCGGGAAATGGATCAGCACGAAATTGGCGACGCTCGGCGTCACCTTGAGACCGAGCTTGCCGATCTCCTCGGTGAGCCAGTTGCGCCACTTCTCGGTGTGCGCCTTCGACATCTGGACATGCGCGGTGTCTTCGATCGCCGCCACCGCCGCCTTCATCGCCGAGGTGGAGACGTTGAAGGGGCCGCGGATGCGGTTGACGGCGTCGACGATGTGCGCAGGCCCGAACATCCAGCCGATCCGCAAGGCAGCAAGCCCGTGGATCTTGGAGAAGGTGTGCGTCATCACCGTGTTCTCGGTGGTCGCCACCAGCTCGATGCCGAGCTCGTAGTCGTTGCGCGAGACATAATCGGAATAGGCGGCATCCAGCACCAGCAGCACATGGCCGGGCAGGCCGGCGCGCAGGCGCTTGACCTGGTCGAACGGCAGATAGGTGCCGGTCGGATTGTTCGGGTTGGCGAGCCACACCAGCTTGGTGCGCGGCGTCACGCGCGCGAGGATCGCATCGACATCGGCGGTGTACTCGGTCTCCGGCGCGACGACATTTTTGGCGCCGTTCGCCATGGTCGCGATCGGATAGACCAGAAAGCCGTGCGCCGTGGAGATCGCCTCGTCGCCCTGGCTGAGATAGGTGTGGGCGAGCAAATTGAGGATTTCGTCCGAGCCGGCGCCGCAGATGATGCGGTCCGGATCGAGTCCGAAGGCGCGGCCGATCGCCTCGCGCAGCACCCGCGAGGTGCCTTCCGGATAGTCCTCTAGATGATCAGCCACCGCCTTGTAGGCTTCGATCGCCTTCGGCGAGGGCCCGAACGGGGTCTCGTTCGCCGACAGCTTGAACACCTTGCGGCCCGGCTCGGGCACCGGGGTCTTACCCGGCGTGTAGGGCGCAATATCGAGAATGCCGGGATTCGGCACAGGGCGGGACATCTTCATCTCCGGATGGTCAGGGCGGCCCTAGGACCTCGCCGCCCCGCTCGGGGGCACCGTATAGCGCGTTGCGTGGCTGCCGACGAGAGCCGAAGAGCGCACCGAGGCGCCTGCTTTCAGCAGGGCCAGCTTGATCTTCTCGAACCCGCCGCCGGCCACCGACACCAGGAGCGCCGCGCCGTCGAAGGCCGTGTCGGGCACGGCGACGATTTCGGCGAGCGGCGCCAGTGCGCGCGCGATATCGGCATTCCAGCCGGAGACGCGGACGCTCCACATCTGCACTTCCGTTACCATCGCATCGTCAGCGACGCGCGAGATCACGAACACCGGCAGCGCCGCCGGGTGGTCGGCGCGCTCGAGGAAGGGCAGCCGCGCGATGATCTTCGGCGCGCCATCGGCTTCGAGCTCGTTCCACCACGGCGTGCGGCTCGACACCGCCGAGACCAGCGCCAAATCGCCCTTGGATTTCGCCACTGCCTCGACCGCCGCGGTGCCGCTGAAATGCGCGACATAGGGCACGACAAAGCCGAAGTGAAACCGCGCCGAATCCCGCATCGCGGATTCGCCGACGGATACGTCGGCGTGCACCGAGAATGGCGCCTGGACATAGGTGAAGGTCGAGATGATGACGCGCCAGATGCTCTCGATGGTGTCGAGCGGCAGGATGCCGCGATGGCGCTCCACCAGCTGCCGCATCATGCTGGCTTCGCGCGCGGGGCGGAATGCCGAACCCACTTCCTGGGTCTGCTTCACCTGGATCAGGCGGTCGATGATGTCGCCGCGCGCCATCAGCAGGCGATGCACCTGCTCGTCGATGGCATCGATCTCCTTGCGCAGCTCGGCCAGCGAGGGCGGAGCGGGGGGCGGCTTTGACATGAACGAACCCAACGAGATGCCGGAAAGAGACCGGCGAACAAGGGCATTGATTAGGTAAGACCGGCGCTGAAAGCAAAGGAAATGACGGAATTTGGGCACGCTCCCAACGCGCACGCGCCGCCGGTTAACCATCGCCTCGCCTTGACGAAACGCCGTCCTGCCGCTAGCCTTAACCTTGTTCCGTGGTCATTTGAGCCGGCCGGCTTGCAGCCACGTTAAATAAATCGCTAAACAGGCCGGGGACAGACATCCCGGCCGAACCTCGTTCAGGCCGGGTTTTTTATTGGCCTGATGTCTGTAGGACCTCCCTGCGCGGAGGCCGGTGCTGAAATGACAGAGTTGAAGTCGATTGTAAGTCCGGCGATCCAGATCGACGATCGTTTGCACGAGGCCGATCATCCCTCCTCAGCGGTCGCGAAGTTCGGCATGGACCAGCCGCTCAAGCTCGATTGCGGCGTCGATCTCGCGCCGTTCCAGATCGCCTACCAGACCTATGGCGAACTCAACGCCGACCGCTCCAACGCGATCCTGATCTGCCATGCGCTGACCGGCGATCAGCATGTCTTCAATACGCATCCCATCACGGGCAAGCCGGGCTGGTGGGACACCATGGTCGGACCGGGCCTGCCGCTCGACACCAGCCAGTACTTCATCATCTGCGCCAACGTGATCGGCGGCTGCATGGGCTCGACCGGGCCTGCCTCGACCAACCCCGCGACCGGCAAGCCCTGGGGGCTGGATTTTCCGATCATCACCATCCCCGACATGGTGCGCGCGCAGACCATGCTGATCGATCGTCTCGGCATCGACACGCTGTTCTCCGTGGTCGGCGGCTCGATGGGCGGCATGCAGGTGCTGCAATGGACGGCGGCCTATCCGGACCGCGTGTTCTCGGCGCTGCCGATCGCATGTGCGACGCGCCATTCGGCGCAGAACATCGCGTTCCACGAGCTCGGGCGGCAGGCCATCATGGCCGATCCGGACTGGCGCGGCGGCCGCTATGTCGACCACGGCTCGCACCCGCATCGCGGGCTCGCGGTGGCGCGCATGGCGGGCCATATCACCTATCTCTCGGATGCCGCGCTGCATCGCAAGTTCGGCCGGCGGATGCAGGATCGCGACCTGCCGACGTTCTCGTTCGACGCGGATTTCCAGGTCGAGAGCTATCTGCGCTACCAGGGCTCGTCTTTTGTCGAGCGCTTCGATGCCAACAGCTATCTCTATTTGACGCGCGCCATGGACTATTTCGACATCGCCGCCGACCACGGCGGCGTGCTGGCAAAGGCGTTCAGAGGCATCAAGACGCGGTTCTGCGTGGTGTCCTTCACCTCCGACTGGCTGTTCCCGACCTCGGAATCGCGGGCGCTGGTGCATGCGCTGAACGCATCCAGCGCGCGGGTGTCGTTCGCGGAGATCGAGACCGATCGCGGTCACGACGCCTTCCTGCTCGACGTGCCCGAATTCTTCGACATAGTCCGCGCCTTCCTGCAATCGGCAGGCAAGGCACACGGGCTGAAGGCGGGTGGCTGATATGGCGCTCCAGGAACAGACGCTGCCGCTGCCGGGCATTGCGCCGGATCGCACCGGCAAGTATCGCACCGATCATCTGCTGGTCGCGGGGATGATCGAGCCCGGCTCGCGCGTGCTCGATGTCGGCTGTGGCGACGGCGAGTTGCTGCAGCTCCTGGAGAGCCGCGGCATCGACGGCCGAGGCATCGAACTGTCGCGCGAGGGCGTCAACCGCTGCGTCGCCAAGGGTCTTGCCGTGGTGCAGGGCGACGCCGACACCGACCTCGTCAACTATCCCGACGATGCCTTCGACTACGTGATCCTGTCGCAGACGCTGCAGGCCACTCGGCAGCCGAGGGTGGTGCTGGAGAATCTCTTGCGCATCGGCCGCCGCGCCATCGTCTCGTTTCCCAATTTCGGCTTCTGGAAGATGCGGCTGCAGCTCTTGGTCGGCGGGCACATGCCGCGCACGGAGAATCTGCCGGCGACATGGTACGACACCGCCAATATCCATTTCTGCACCATCAAGGATTTCGTCGAGCTGTGCGACGCGATCAACGTCAAGATGGAGCGCTCGGTGGCGCTCGATCTCTACGGCCGCCCGGTGCCGCTGAACCTGCCCTGGTGGGTCTGGAACATGTTCGGCGAGCAGGGCGTGTTTTTGCTGAGCCGGGGGAAATGACAGCTAGACCGGCGCGTGCACTAGTGAGCGCGGATCGCGCACGGGCCAGCGGCCGGCTTCCACCAGCGCAATGAAGCGTTCGACCATCTCGTTGAACAGCGCCGGCTCCTCCAGATTGAGCACGTGACCCGATTTGGGAAAGAAGGCGAGACCTGCCGCCGGCAGGTGCTGCTTCAGGAACAGGCTGGGCTCAATGCAATTGTCGTCCTCGTCGCCGCACAGGATCAGCGCCGGTGTCGGCACTTTCCGGATCGCGTCGACCATGGTGTAGATCGAGGGCCTGCCGCCCTGGAAGCTGCGCATCGTGTTGGCCGAACCCTTCGCACTGTGCCGCGCCAGCGCGGCGTAGAAGTCGGCGTGGCCGCGCGGATCCTTCAGCAGGAATGGAATGCGGCTCGGCGCCTCGCGCGTCACCTTGGCGACCTCGATCGAACCGATCGTTTCATACTGTTCGGCATTGGCGCGGCACTGCGCGCGAAAGGCCTCGAGGTTCTCGATGGGCGAGCCGGCGCCGACGGCGGCGAGCGTCATCGACAGCGCACGCCCGGGCGCGTTGAGGCCGATCTGCAGCGATGAGTAGGAGCCCATGGAGAGGCCGACGAAATGCGCTTTATCGATGCTCAGATGATCGAGCACGGCGAGCGCGTCGGTGTAGAAGTGCTTGTAGGTGTAGACGTCGGCCGTCGGTGGAACGTCGGAGGGCGTATAGCCGCGTGCGGAATAGGCGATGCAGCGGTGGCCGCGCGAGAAGTAGCGCATCTGCGGCTCCCAATTGGTGTGGTCGGCCGCGAATTCGTGCAGGAAGATGACCGGCGTTCCGCTTCCCGCCTCTTCGAAATAAAGGCGGACATTATCCTTGGCGACGGCATAGGGCATCCCGGCTTCTCCCCGTTGTTGTTTGTTGGCTCGGTCAGCGTTCGAACGAGGCGATCAGGCTGACATTGGCCTGCTCGGTGGCGTTGAGCGGCACGTCCCAGGTATAGGGGCGATACCAGCCGAAGCGCCCGAAATAGGCGGCGAGCGCGGGGTCGCGGAAGTAGCGGCCGCGCCGCGCATAGATTTCGTTGCGGGCGATCCGGAGTTGGGCGGGCGAGAGCCTTGCCACCATGTCGCGTGTCAGCCGGACCCGGTCGGAGTCCGGGAAGACGAAGTCCTGCGACGGCACGGCAACCGGCGCTGGCTCGACAGGTCTCGTGGGCGGCGGGCTTTGCGGCGGGACCGGCGGCAGGATCGCCACCTGCGGCGGCGGGGGCTGTACCGCGGGCGGCGGCGTCAGTGGCGAGTCCTTGGCCAGGAAAATGTCACCGTCGATCTCGTCATAATAGGCGGGCGACTGGGTCTGGCCGATCGTGGATGCCAGCGACTTGACCTTCGAGCGGGTCTGCTTGGCGACCGCGACCAGCGAATTGTCCGGATTGCCCAAGAGCGGCAGGAAGCTTCGCGTGAAGACCGAATTGGGATCGGCGTCACTGTCCGACAGGCGGTCGAGCGCGACTTCGCCGACGCCAGCGGAATAGATCATGAAGACGCCGCCCGGCACGCGCGCATCGGCAAGACCGCGCGCGCCGCCGACCGACCGGCCGCTGGCCAGCCGGAACGGATTCTCGCGGCAGGCATCCAGCACGATGATCTGCGTGCGGGTGCCGCGCGCCTTCAGCCGCTGGATCAGATTGTCCGTGGAGATCGAGACATCCTTGAGCAGGCTCTGCTGCTCGGGAGAAACTTTTGGCGCATCGACCGGTATCAGGTAATTCGCGCCGTCAATTTCGACGCCGTGGCCGGAATAGAACAGGAAGGCGACGTCGCCCGGCCGGATCGAATTCTCGAACAGGCTGAACTTCTCCACATAGTCGCGCCAGGCCAGGTTTTCCCCGAGCGTGACGCGGAAGCCGAGTTCCTGCAAGCTGCGGCTGACGGCGCGGGCGTCGTTGACGGCCTTCTGCAACGGATTGACGTTGCGATAGGCGTCGTTGCCGACCACGAAGGCCAGCCGGCTTTCGGCGGCCGCGGGCGCAGTGGCCAGCATCCCCAGCATGGCGGCGCCGATCGCCCAGAAGGCCCTCATCGATCTTTCCTTCATACCCGGCAGGCAATGCAAAACTATTCGCGCGGCCATCCCCGCTTGGCAAGCGCAATCAGTTCGGGGCGGTACTCGAAATGCAGGCTGTCGAAATGGTACCAGCGACCGCCCCAGATGAAGCCGTGGCGCTCGAATATCTCGACGATTTCGCGCGGGATCCTGTTGCGCCACACCAGCGCCCCTTCGGGCCGCTTCGTCCACTGCCAGTAGTCGCCGAAGCCCGCATTGATGTCGATCGCAGCGCCAAAGGCGTGGACGGAAAGGCGGTTGGTGCCGGCAATCGGCCGGCAGTTGTAGATGCCGGACGTCGGGATGAGATAGCGGATCATGTCCTGCGGCAATGCATCCAGCTCGCGGGACACCTTCTCGAGCTGATCGGCAACGCCATTGACCGTGGTGGCGCGGACTGTGCCCCCGCCATGGCGGGGAAGCCATGCAACGGACCGCAGCTTCGCCGTCACCTCGCCGCGGCGGCAATCGCCGTACATCTTGAGGAAGAACGCCTCGTTGCGGATGCGCCCGGGATCTTCGTCCGTCGCCGGCGGCCGGAACGGCGCCGTCGCGAGCGGGTAGGGAATGGCAAACTGCTCGCGAATGCTGCCGCGCTCCAGCATTTCCGCGAAGGGGTGCCGCGCGCCGGCGCTGCCGAGCGGCATCCGCGTGCCGTCCTTCCAGACCAGTTCGTCGTCGGTATAGGAGGCAAGCCGATCGGGATAGGCGGCCAGCAGCGCGTCGAGCTTCGGGTCGGCCAGCGCTGCCGTTTCGGGCAGCGCGATCATCAGGAGGGTGAGGAACGCCAGTTTCATTCTGCCCGCTCCGGCGCCCACGGACATCGCCACGCTAGAGTAGCTCGACCTGCTCTGCCGCAATCGTGTCGCCGACGGCGATGGTGCCCCCGGCGATCACCTCGGCATAGATGCCGCAATCGCCATGGCCGAGCCGCCGTTGCAGCGCCTGCGGGATCGCGAGGTCCCGCTCGGCGGTATCGGGATCGACATTGACGGCGGCGCAACGGACGATGCGCTTGACCACCTTCAGCCTGACATCGCCGATCGCAAGCGTGCGGTCGACGAGATCAAATTCGGACCAGGCCGGCCACCCCTCGACATAGAGGTTGGCGCGGAAGCGCAGCGGATGCACCGGCCCGCCCACCATGTTCTCGATGGCGCGGACGCTGGCCAGATTGATGATGGAGACGACCTTGCGGGCGACGTCGGAAAAGCTGTGGCCGGGGCTGGTCAGCACCTTGGGCGGGCCTTTGATCTCGCCGGCATAGGCGGTCGCGAAAAAGGTCTCGATCGCGGCTCGGCCTTGCGCGGTCTCCAGATCGCCTTGGGCAGCTACCTTGCCGTTTTGGCGGATGGTTAGGACATTGGTGGCATCGTCGAAATGCGTGCGTAGACCTGCCAGCCATTCGTCCCGCATCAGCATCAGGAAATGCGGCTTTGCCAGCCAGGCCGGCGCGGCCGGGTCGAAGCCGGAGGGGCCGTTCTCGATGGCGTAGCGGCGGTCCGCCAGCAGCGTCTGGCCGGGTTTGAGCACCGTGCTGGTGAGGGGCTCCGGGGTCAGGCCCTTAACGGGGTAGCGGTAAAGGCCAGTGATCTCAGCGGGGGCGGGGATGGGCTCGGGCATGCGGTTTATTAGGGGATTCCCCGGCCCCGCGCCACCGCTCGCGATTTTGTGAGCGCCTCCCTTCCGCCCGGGGAACCCCATGCCCATATCTGCTTCAAGCCTACCGAGGGCGACGACCGCGGCCGGTTGAGAAATGTCAACGCGGACCGCGGATACCCAATGAAGATGCCGCAATCGTGCCTTAGGGGCGGTTGAGGCATGCCGAGGGAATGCAAACAATGAATATTGAAAAATACACCGAACGTGCGCGCGGCTTCATCCAGTCGGCGCAGTCGCTTGCCGTGCGCGACGGCCACCAGCAGTTCTCCACGCTGCATGTGCTGAAAGTGCTCCTGGACGACAATGAGGGGCTGGCGAGCGGCTTGATCGACCGCGCCGGCGGCAATTCCCGAGCCATCCTGAAGGCGACCGAGGAGGCGCTGAACAAGCTGCCGAAGGTTTCCGGCAGCGGCGCCGGACAGGTCTATCTCGCGCCCGAACTGGCGCGCGCCTTCGATGCCTCCGAGAAGGCGGCCGAAAAGGCCGGCGACAGCTTTGTCACCGTCGAGCGGCTGCTGCTCGGTCTTGCACTGGACAAGAACAGCGAAGCCGGCGGCATTTTGAGCAAGGGCGGCGTCAGCGCGCAAAACCTCAATGCGGCGATCGAGGCCCTGCGAAAGGGCCGCACCGCGGATTCCGCGACCGCCGAGAACGCCTATGACGCGCTGAAGAAATATGCCCGCGACCTCACCCAGGCCGCACGCGACGGCAAGCTCGACCCGGTGATCGGCCGCGACGAGGAAATCCGCCGCACCATCCAGGTGCTCTCCCGCCGCACCAAGAACAATCCGGTGCTGATCGGCGAGCCCGGCGTCGGCAAGACCGCCATCGTCGAGGGTCTGGCGCTGCGCATCGTCAACGGCGACGTGCCGGAGAGCCTGAAGGACAAGAAGCTTCTTTCGCTCGACATGGGCGCGCTGATTGCCGGTGCAAAGTATCGCGGCGAGTTCGAGGAGCGGCTGAAGGCCGTGCTGCAGGAGGTCACTTCCGCGGAGGGCGGCATCATCCTGTTCATCGACGAGATGCACACGCTGATCGGCGCCGGCAAGGCCGACGGCGCGATGGATGCGTCCAACCTGCTGAAGCCCGCGCTGGCGCGCGGCGAGCTGCACTGCATCGGTGCCACCACGCTCGATGAGTACCAGAAGCATGTCGAAAAGGACGCGGCGCTCGCCCGCAGATTCCAGCCGATCTATGTCAGCGAGCCCACGGTCGAGGACACTATCTCGATCCTGCGCGGCCTGAAGGACAAGTACGAGCAGCATCACGGCGTGCGCATCACCGATTCCGCGCTGGTAGCGGCCACCATGCTGTCGAACCGCTACATCACCGACCGCTTCCTGCCCGACAAGGCCATCGACCTGATGGACGAGGCGGCGGCGCGGTTGAAGATGCAGGTCGATTCCAAGCCGGAAGAGCTCGATCTGCTCGACCGCGACATCATCCGCCTCAAGATCGAGCAGGAGGCGCTGAAGAAGGAAAGCGATCCGGGCTCCAAGAGCCGGCTGCAGACGCTGGAAAAGGAGCTAGCCGACCTCGAGGAGAAGTCGGCGGCGCTGACGGCGCGCTGGAGCAAGGAGAAGAACAAGCTTTCGGACGCGGCCAAGCTGAAGAGCGAGCTCGACGGCTTGCGCATCGAACTCGCCAACGCGCAGCGCCGCGGCGAATTCCAGCGTGCGGGCGAGCTGGCCTATGGCAGGATCCCCGAGCTGGAGAAGAAGCTGGCCGAGATCGAGGAGAACGAGGCCCCCGGCGAGATGATGGAGGAGGCGGTCACCGCCAACCACATCGCGCAGGTGGTGTCGCGCTGGACCGGCGTGCCCGTCGACAAGATGCTGGAAGGCGAAAAGGACAAGCTCCTCAAGATGGAGGAGGCGCTCGGCAAACGCGTCGTCGGCCAGGCCGAGGCGGTGCGTGCGGTCGCGACCGCCGTGCGGCGTTCGCGCGCCGGCTTGCAGGACCCGCACCGGCCGACCGGATCGTTCATGTTCCTGGGCCCCACCGGCGTCGGCAAGACCGAGTTGACCAAGGCGCTGGCGGAATATCTGTTCAACGACGAGACCGCGATGGTCCGCCTCGACATGTCCGAATACATGGAGAAGCACTCGGTCTCCCGTCTGATCGGCGCGCCTCCGGGCTATGTCGGCTATGACGAGGGCGGCGCGCTCACCGAGGCGGTGCGGCGGCGTCCGTACCAGGTGGTGCTGTTCGACGAGATCGAGAAGGCGCATCCCGACGTCTTCAACGTGCTGTTGCAGGTGCTCGACGACGGCCGGCTGACCGACGGCCAGGGCCGCACGGTGGATTTCCGCAACACGCTGATCATCATGACCTCGAACCTCGGTTCGGAGTTCCTGGTGAACCAGCCGGAAGGCGAAGACACCTCGGCCGTGCGCGATCAGGTGATGGGGATGGTACGGGCGCATTTCCGTCCCGAATTCCTCAACCGCGTCGACGAGATCATCCTGTTCCATCGCCTGCAGAAGAGCGAGATGGGGCGGATCGTCGAGATCCAGTTCACCCGGCTGCAGAAGTTGCTGGAAGACCGCAAGATCGAGCTGACGCTCGATACGGCGGCGCGCGACTGGCTCGCCGACAAGGGCTGGGACCCGGCCTACGGCGCCCGTCCGCTGAAGCGGGTGATCCAGCGCAGCGTGCAGGACCCTCTCGCCGAGATGATCCTGGCCGGCGAGGTTTCCGACGGCGACAAGGTCAAAATCGCGACCAAGGGCAATGTGCTGACCTTCAACGGCAAGCCGGCGCAGACCGCCGAGATCGCGCAGTTCGAGGCTCCGGTTCCGAAGCGCAAGCTGAACTGACGCCTGCCGATAGAAGGTTCACTATCCAAGCCTCCCCTCACGCGAGGGGAGGCTTCTTCATTTCAATTGCTGTGCAAATGACACGACACTGCGCGTCCCGGCGCAACCTCGCGCAATTGCGGCTGCTCGGTCTTGCACCGCGCCATCACCCGTGGGCAGCGGGTGTGGAAGGCGCAGCCCGGCGGCGGGCGCAGCGCGCTCGGCACCTCGCCGGAGATCACGGTACGCGGACGCTTGGCCTCGACCTCGGGGTCGGCAACGGGAACCGCCGCCATCAGCGCTTCGGTGTAGGGGTGCAGGGGATTCTGGTAGAGCTCGTCGCGGTCGGCGATCTCGACCAGGCGGCCGAGATACATCACGGCGATGCGGGTCGAGATGTGGCGGACAACCGCGAGATCGTGGGCGATGAAGAGATAGGTCAGCCCTAGTCGCTCCTGCAGGTCCATGAACAAATTGATCACCTGGGCCTGGATCGAGACGTCCAGCGCGGAGACCGGCTCGTCTGCGATCAGGAGGCTCGGCTCCAGCGCAAGCGCGCGCGCAATGCCGATGCGCTGGCGCTGGCCGCCCGAGAATTCGTGCGGATAGCGATCGGCCATGTCGGGCAACAGGCCGACGGAGGCGATCAGCTCGGCGATCTTGTCGCGCGTTGCCTTCCTGTCGGCGTCGAGCCCGTGCACGGCCAGCGGTTCGCCGACGATGGTGCGGATCGTCATGCGCGGATTCAGCGAGCCGTAGGGGTCCTGATAGACCATCTGCATGCGGCGGCGGACTTCCAGCAGTTCCGCGCCGTCATGATGGGCGATGTCCTGCCCCTCGAACACGATGCGGCCGGCGGTCGGCGTCAGCATGCGCAGCACCGCGAGCCCCGTGGTGGATTTGCCCGAGCCGCTCTCGCCGACGAGGCCAAGCGTCTCGCCGCGGCGGATGGTGAAGGAGACGCCGTCTACGGCCTTCACCGTCGCCACTTGGCGCTGGATGATGATCCCCTTGGTGACGGGGAAATGCACCTTGAGATCCTCGACGCGGAGGATCGGCTCGTTGGCGGGGACTTGCGGCAGCGCGTCAGACATCGGCAAAGCAGGCCTTGGAGTGTCGGTCGCCGACCTGTACCAGCTCGGGGCGCGCGGCGCGGCACTGGTCGAGGATGGCGCGGCAGCGCGGACCAAAGGAGCAGCCGGCGGGCAGGCTGGCGAGATCGGGCGGCTGGCCTTCGATCGGCATCAGCCGTCTGCGGCCGCCGCCGTCGAGCCGCGGCACGGAAGCCATCAGGCCGGAGGTGTAGGGGTGTTTCGGCCGCGCATAGAGCTCACGTGCCGGGGCGACCTCGACGATGCGGCCGCCATACATGACGGCGACGCGGTCGGCATAGCGGGCGACGACGCCGAGGTCGTGGGTGATCAGGATCAGCGACGAGCCGGTCTCGCGCGTCAGTTCCTTCAAGAGATCGAGGATCTGCGCCTGCACGGTGACGTCGAGCGCGGTGGTCGGTTCGTCCGCGATGATCAGCCGCGGCGCGCAGGCCA
The DNA here is from genome assembly GCF_016219575.1 of Bradyrhizobium sp. Classification (GTDB taxonomy): domain Bacteria; phylum Pseudomonadota; class Alphaproteobacteria; order Rhizobiales; family Xanthobacteraceae; genus Bradyrhizobium. The sequence goes on from NZ_JACRMG010000023.1 coordinate 318,358, forward strand.
GCGCCATCGCGATCATCACGCGCTGGCGCATACCGCCGGAATATTGATGCGGATAGGAATTGAGCCGGCTTGCGGCATCCGCGATGCGCACGCGGCCGATCAGCTCGGTCGCGGCCTCGTAGGCTTTCGTCCATGCCGTGCCGCGGTGGACGTTGATCGGCTCGGCCACCTGCAGCCCGACGGTGAGCGCCGGATTGAGCGAGGACATCGGCTCCTGGAAGATCATGGCGATCTTGTTGCCGCGCACCTCGCGGATGCCGGGATCGTCGAGCTTGAGGAGGTCTTCGCCGTCGAACAAGATCTCGCCGCGCTCGATCTGTCCCGGCGGGTTCGGGATCAGGCGCAGGACCGAGAGCGCGGTGACGCTCTTGCCCGAACCGGACTCGCCGACGATGGCGAGCGTCTCGCCGGGATCGACATGGAAGGAGACGTCATCGACCGCCGTCACGGTTCCGCGCTCGGTGCGGAACCGTGTCGTCAGGCCTTTGACCTCGAGCAGCGGGGACGTCATCGCTTCTCTCGCTGCCGTTCAGTGGCCCATCTTCTTCTTCATCTCCTGGTCGATCCACATCCGCGCATAGATCGGACCCGGACGTACCGCGCCGGCGCGCAGCTCGCCGCCATAGTTCTTCACCCACGGCCACCATGCCGTGAAGATGTAGGGCGTCGGCAGCCAGACATAGGGCGCCTTGTCGAGGATCTCGCGGGTCATCTCCTTCAGCATGACCTGGCGCTTGCCTTCATCCTGCTCCTGATAGACCGCTTCCATCTTCTTGTCGTATTCGGGGTCGTTCCACTGCGAGGGATTCCACACCTGGCCCTTCACGAAGCTCTTGCGGATGCTCGTGGTGGGGTTGGTGTGGCCGTTGTTCATGAAATAGCCGGGCGTGTTGGTCTTGGTGGTCATGGCGGAGAGGAACGCGCCATATTCCATCGGCTGGATCTCGACCTTGACGCCGACCTGTTCCAGATAGGCCGCGACCAGCGGCAGCAGGTCCATGTGGTCGGGCGAGCAGGAGCAGACCTGGACCTTGAAGGTGAAGCCGTTGGGCACGCCGGCTTCCGCCAGCAGCTTCTTCGCCTTTGCCGGATTGTAGGTGTAGAGCTCCTTGATCGAATCCGGCATCGCCTCCAGCGGCTCGAAATAGCCGAGATAATCGGGGTGCTGCGGGTAGGCGAACAGCTCGGCGTTGCCGCCGTAATAATCCTTGACGATCTCCTGCTTGTTGATGGCCATGTTGAGCGCGCGGCGGACGCGGACGTCGTCGAACGGCTTGGTGTCGACCCGCATGGCGAGGAACGTGCCGCTCATCGACAGCCATTTCGACCACTGCAATTGCGGCGCGCTCTTCTTCAGTTCGTCCACCGCCGACCAGCGGATGCTTTCGAGGATGTCGAGCTTGCCGGTGCGTAGCGCCGTGAGGTAGGTCGCCTCGTCCTTGATGGTGCGGAACACGAGCTTGTCGACCAGCGGCAGCTTCACCTCGATGCCGTTGATCTTTTCCTTGTCCCAGTAGTTCGGGTTTTTCACGTAAGTGTTGGAGTTGCCCTGGACGAAGTCGGCGAGCATGAACGGCCCGGTGCCGTTGACGTTCTTCCAGTTGCCGGCGCCGGCGTCGGCGACTTCCTTCGGGATGATGCCGGAATAGTAGCCCCAGCCGAAGCGGTAGTCCCATTCGGCGTTGTAGTTCTTGAAGGTGAACACCACGGTGTGCTTGTCGGCGGCCTCCACCTTCTCGACGTGGTCGAAATAGGTGGAAATCTTCTTCGGGCTCTTGTCGAGGCGGTTGAAGGTGGTGACGACGTCGTCGGCGACGAATTCACGCGCCGCCATCACGCCGGGCTTTTCGGGGAACATGACGCCCTTGCGCAGCTTCACCTCCATGCGCAGCGGGTCCTTCTTCCACTCCCAGCTCTCGGCGAGCTCGCCGCGGATCGCGTCGGTCGGCAGCCACGCATCGGCATAGAAGGGATGCTTGCCGCCGAGCCGCTTCGACTTGGAGAGGTCGGCGGCAAACAGCTGCTCATAGACCTGGCCGGTGTCGTGATTGTGCTTCCAGTTCCAGTCGGCATTGTCCCAGGACAGCGCCGACAGCGTCACATAGACTGTGCCGATTTCGAGCGTCCCGCCGGGCTTCGGCGGCTGCTCCGACTGCGCCGAGACGGGGCTGGTGAAGGCGAGCGTCGCCGCGATCGACGCTGCCGCGAGCAGCGCTGTCCTGAACTTTTTCATGGCTTCCCTCCCGTTTTGATCGGTTGAACTATCGCGAGCCGCGCATGCGCGGATCGAGGAGATCGCGCAGCGCGTCTCCAAACACGTTGGTGGCGTAGACGACGACGGTCAGGCACAGGCCGGGCGCCAGCGCCAGCCAGGGTCCCTGGAACATGAAGGTGCGGCCCGAGCCCGACAGCATGCCGCCCCAGGTCGGGGTCGGCGGCGGCACGCCGAGGCCGAGGAAAGACAGGCTGGACTCCGCCAGGATCACGGTGCCGACGCGGGTCGTGAACAGCACGATGATCGGCGGCATGATATTCGGGAGAATATGGCGCAGCAGGATGCGGCCGGTGGAGGCGCCGATCGATTGCGCGGCATGCACATACATGTTCTCGCGCACCGAGACGACCGCGGAGCGGATGATGCGCGAGCCGGCGATGCCGAGCAGGCAGCCGAGGGTGAAGATGATCTGCGGCACGCCGGGGCCGAGCACGGAGACGACGACCAGGAGGATGATGAGATCGGGAAAGCTCATCCAGGCGTCGACGAAGCGCTGCACGACCAGGTCGATCTTGCCGCCGAGATAGCCGGTGACGATGCCGACCACGATCGAGATGACGGTCGCGAGCGTTGCGGTGGTGAAGGCGATGATGACGGAGATCTGCGCGCCGTAGAGGCAGCGCGAGAGCATGTCGCGGCCGAGATTGTCGGTGCCGAACCAGTGCGCCCAGGACGGCGCCATCAGCCGCGTGCGCGGCGATATCTGGTTCATGCCGTAGGGCGCCAGCACGTCGGCGAAGATGCCGCAGAACAGGAACAGTACGAAGATGACGCCGCCGGCCGCGCCCAGCGGCTTCTCGCGGAACAGGCGGACGATAAAGCGGATGACGCCGTTGCGTTCCTTGCGTGCGCCGGCAGCGGGGATGTCGATCGCCAGCGTCATCAGCGGTATCTCACCTTGGGATCGAGCAGGCCGTAGGAAAGGTCGACCACGAGATTGATCAGCATCACGCAGAAGCCGATCACGAGACTCACGCCGGTGATGATCGGATAGTCGCGCTGGCTGATGGCGTCGAGCAGCAGAAGTCCCATGCCGGGAATGACGAAGATCTGCTCCACGATCACGGCGCCGCCGATCAGGATCGGCGCCTGCAGGCCGACCAGGGTCACGACGGGGATCAGCGCGTTGCGCAGCGCGTGGCGGATCACGACCAGCCGTTCGGACAATCCCTTGGCCCAGGCGGTGCGGATATAGTCCTGCCGCAGCACCTCCAGCATCATGGTGCGGGTCAGGCGCATGGTGATCGCCGACAGCGCCATGCCGAGGATGAGCGCCGGCAGGATCATCTGCTTGACATTCTCGATGGGATGCTCGGTGAACGGCACGAATTTCACCTGCGGCGACCAGCCCCACCAGATCGAGGGGAACACCATCACCATGGTACCCATCCAGAAGCTCGGCACCGCCAGCATCAGGATGGAGAAGGAGCGGGTGAGATAGTCGCCCGCGGTGTCCTGCCGGATCGCCGAGTAAATGCCGATCGGGATCGCGACGAGCAGCGCCACGATCAGCGCCATCAGGCCGAGCTGAAAGGTAACGGGCAGTCGCTGGGCGAGCAGTTCCCGCACCGGCGTGTTCTGCCACAGCGACTTGCCGAAATCGCCCTGCAGCAGGATGCCGCCGATCCAGGAAAAATATTGCTGCCACATCGGCCGGTCGAGGCCGAGCGTGGCGATGAGCTGATCGCGGCTGAGCTTGTCGGCGCCGACGTCGTTCTGCGCCAGCATCATGTCAATGATGCTGCCCGGTACGAGACGAACGATGACGAACACGATCAGGCTGGCGAAGAACAGCGCCGGCACCAGCGCCAATAGCCGCCGCGCGATATATGCCTGCATGCCCGCGTTCCGCCCTCGTCTCTTGTTGATTGCGAGAGTGAACCGCTGTCCGTAGAGCTGCAAGGACTATCGCGCAGTATCGCTGCGACTTTTCGCGACGGCGACTGGCCTCAAAGACACTCGCGGCCTCCCGACATTCCGCCGCGTGGAAACAATCGCTGCGTTAGCCCTTGCGCGACCGCTGCAGCCGATCGAGATGCGACTTCGTCGCTGGCCTCGCTCCGGGACCCGGCCGGAACCTGATATCCGCAGCGCCGAGTGGTTTGCCCTTGGCATCGCGCAGGATCAGGCGTGGCAGGCGCCGGGGAGTCGCGGCTTCCGTCGCGATCATCGGCTCTCTGCCCTTGCCGCTGATCCAGCGGTCGCCCCATTGCATCAGGGCCAGCAGGGCCGGCAACAACTCCCCGCCTTTTTCGGTCAGCCGATAGGCGGTGCGCTTGCCGCCGGGTGAAATGCTCTGCCGCTCGAGAATGCCGTGTTCGACCAGTTTCGTGAGGCGAACGGTGAGAATGTTTCTGGCGATGCCCAGTGCCGCCTGGATTCCGTCGAAGCGGTCGCAGCCGATGATGACCTCGCGCAGGATCAGCAGGGTCCACCAGTCGCCGATCTGGTCGAGCGCGTTCGCAAGCGAGCAGTTCATGGTGTCGAAGGGCGTTCTTCTCATTTCGTCCGGCTATCATAGTAAGTTGCATAATGCAACTTTTAGAGATAGCATTCGCTGCGGTAGCAAAGCGTCGAGGTGCCACGATGTATCATGCGATTGTCGAGCGGCGGCTGCGCAACACGCTCGCCAGGCTTTCGAGGGGCGATATCGCCTACGTCACCGCCCAGTTCGCCGAACCGCTCCGGCACGAATTTGCCGGCGACCATGCGCTCGGCGGTCGCCGCGAGAGCAAGGCGAAGGTCGACGAGTGGTATGCACGGCTGCATCGGCTGTTCCCGGACCTGCGCTTCGAGGTCGACGATATTCACGTCTCCGGATGGCCTTGGAACACGACCGCCGTGGTCGAGTGGCGCGACTTCTTCGGTCTGCCCGACGGATCGGCGGGAGGAAATTTCGGTGTCTTCGTGATCGACATAAGCTGGGGAAGCGTGCGCCGGTTCTCGATCCACACCGATACCGATCGCATCAAGCGCTACTTCGCCGATTTTGCTCGTGCCGGCGTGGACGAGGCGCTGGCGGCGCCGATCACGGGATAGACGGCGCGCCACTGCCACAAGCCAGTGCCACAAGCCAGTGCCACAAAATGAAAGGCCGCCAGTTGGGCAGCCTTGAATCGGGGGGGCGGGGAGTTCACTTCGTCAGCGGTTGCTGACCTGACGGACGCTGGTGGTGCCCGTCGCATCCGAGACGCGCGCGCCGGCGCCGCCGCGGTTGTGCATCATGCCGTCGAGGCGATCGCGTTCCTTCTCGAAGCCGGCAAGGACTCCGCCCTCCAGCGAACGGCCGCGCGGCAGCTTGATGCGCATGGGATCGACGAAGCGGCCGTTGACCAGGATTTCATAGTGGACGTGGGCGCCGGTCGACATGCCGGTCGAACCGACGAAACCGATGACCTGGCCCTGGCGAACGCGTTTGCCGGGCTCCATGCCCTTGGCATAGGCGGACATGTGGCCGTAGGCGGTCTCGTATCCGTTGTTGTGCTTGATGCGGACATACTTTCCGTAGCCGCCTTCCCAGCCGACCTTCTCGACCACGCCGTTGCCGGAGGCGAAGATCGGCGTACCGTAGGGCGTGGCCCAGTCGACGCCGGTGTGCATCTTCACATAGCCGAGGATCGGATGGCGGCGGCCGCCGAAACCGGAGCGCATGATGGCGTTGTTGACGGGCTTGCGGACCAGGAATTTCTTCGCGCTCTTGCCGGTGTCGTCATAGAAGTCGACGACGGAATCGTCGGGGGTCTGGAACCGGTAGTATTTCTTGGTTTCGCCGCCGACCGTGAGCGAGGCGTACAGCACCTCGTTCCTTTCCGTGATCGTCGCGCCTTCGTCTTCGCCGGCGTAGAACACGTCGAAGGAATCGCCGGGCTGCACCTTGCGCTGGAAGTCGACGTCGTAGGAGTAGATCCGGATCATGTCCTCGATGACGTTGGCCGGAACCTTGTTGCGCAGCGCGGTTTCGTAGATGCTCTGGTAGAGCCTCACGCCGCTGCCGTCGTCGTCGTCATCGTCATCGGCGGCCGCGGTTTCAGTGACGGTGTTCATGCTCTGCACGTCGACGGCGACGTATTTGCCGAGATCCGACAGCGCGGCCACCGCTTCGATGGCGGCGTCGTTGGCGACCATCACGCGATAGGGCTGCAGCCTGGCGCCGGGCGTCTGCGAGGCCGGCACCATCAGGATGCGAACCTTCTGGCCTTCCTTCAGGCCGCCGTCGCGGCCCTTTGCGCCGAGCGTGTAGGCGATCGCCTTGGCTTCCTCGGGCGTTGCGCCCTGGTCGCGCAGGATCGAGGTGACGGTATCGCCCTTCTTGACCGTATGGACGCGTTCGCCGGTGGGATTGCCGCCGGTGACCTGGTCCTTGGTCTTCGGCAGCAGCGTGACGTTTTCCGGCACCACGCGCGTCTCGAAGCCGGCATAGGGGTCGGAGGAGACGCCCTCGGTTGCATAGGCCAGCTTGATGTCCGATTTCACGCCGCTGGCGTCGGCCGTGGCGTTGGCGAGCGTGGCGTAGCGGACGCCGCCGGAATTGCCGCGCCAGTTCGAGGCGTCGCGCACGCGCAGGATGATCTCGTCCAGCGGCACGTTGGCGGCGATCTTGGCCTTCGGCAGGATCGTGCCGAGATCCTTCATCACGAAGGAGACTTCGGCGTCGGGCTCGACGGCATCGGGATTGTTGGGATCGTCGGCGGCGGTCTGGGTGGGGGAGCCGACATCGGTCAGCATGCGCTGGGCGTTGAACGGCGGGATCTTGGCCGACAGGTCGCTGGTGGCCATCGACAGATTGCCGGAGATGCGGATGAAAGGCCGCACCCGCATGACGTCGCGGTTGCCGACGCGGGTGGCGGTCGAGACGCGGATGACGTTGCGCGCGGCGGAGGATTCGCTGGGCGGCGGCAGCCGGTCGCTCTTGTGCAGGCTTGCGGTCTTGTCGTTGGCGCCGAATCCCCCGCGCAACGCCCCCTCGACGCGTTCGGGGATTTTGGCGAAGGTCATCTCGCCGTCGAGCGACGCGAAAACGGCGCCGCCGATCAGAGCTGCGCCGCACAGGCCCGTCAGGATGGTGCCGCTGAACCACTGTACGGAGACGCGGCGGCGATCGATCACCGCGGCCTCGGTACCGTCGACGGAAAGCGGCGGCTCGTGGCCGAGATCGATGATCCCTGCCTCGCGCCCGTATCCGCCCCCACGTGACGTCCGTTGGCTCAAGCCGCCGTCCCCCCAAGTTCCGTTAACATTCGATTACCTCGTCGCTCAAACCCCGGTCCCGCACGCACCCCCGATCAAAGGGGTACCTCCGGAGCATGGCGCGTCGCACGGATGGAATTCGGGAATCAGGGGCCCTTGAAGAGCGGCCGGAATCTCGAAGGTCAATGGTGCGCAGAGCTCTCGATGTTTCTCGGCCGTATGGGGAGCAGCGAATACTGGCCGCCATTCCCCCAGTCAAACCGCCGGCAGCCCCCTCTGGCGTCCCGGCGATTCAATACTTAACTAGTCTCAGAACGTCGCAGGATTGTGGCTCAAGTACGGCGCAAAGCCCCGAAATAAAGGGGTTTCCTCGCTGCCAAAGATTCCCGCTTTCGATGTGAAGTTTTGTTGACGATAGGCGTTGACAACGCCGATTGGGCGGGCCTATAACCCGACCACTGAGCGCGGCGCTGCATTGGCCCCTTGGCCAAGGCAGTTTGTCGTGCCCGTCAAGCTCCTCATGATGATGAGTGAATCAACAGCCGATACCCATCGGTTGTCATTTGCCGTCGAATGAGAGTTTTGCGGACCTCCCCGCCAAGGGGAGTTGGGGTTCTCGGACCCCGGGCTGTTTGACAAGTGAAGATGAAGAAAGAGAAACGTGGACGGCGGAGTCCTTGCGGGTCTCGAATACTTGGAAACTTCGGTTTTCAACGTTCGGGGCCGGACGAAAGACTTCGGCGGTACACGTTTTAAAAGGTTACACCATGATCTCTTCATTGAGATCGGGTCGTCAGCGATGTGAATCGCGGGCGATTTTGGTGTGGACCTCGTCAAACGTTGTGATCAGCCGGTTCAAAGTTCAAGTCCAACTTGAGAGTTTGATCCTGGCTCAGAGCGAACGCTGGCGGCAGGCTTAACACATGCAAGTCGAGCGGGCGTAGCAATACGTCAGCGGCAGACGGGTGAGTAACGCGTGGGAACGTACCTTTTGGTTCGGAACAACACAGGGAAACTTGTGCTAATACCGAATAAGCCCTTACGGGGAAAGATTTATCGCCGAAAGATCGGCCCGCGTCTGATTAGCTAGTTGGTGAGGTAATGGCTCACCAAGGCGACGATCAGTAGCTGGTCTGAGAGGATGATCAGCCACATTGGGACTGAGACACGGCCCAAACTCCTACGGGAGGCAGCAGTGGGGAATATTGGACAATGGGGGCAACCCTGATCCAGCCATGCCGCGTGAGTGATGAAGGCCCTAGGGTTGTAAAGCTCTTTTGTGCGGGAAGATAATGACGGTACCGCAAGAATAAGCCCCGGCTAACTTCGTGCCAGCAGCCGCGGTAATACGAAGGGGGCTAGCGTTGCTCGGAATCACTGGGCGTAAAGGGTGCGTAGGCGGGTCTTTAAGTCAGGGGTGAAATCCTGGAGCTCAACTCCAGAACTGCCTTTGATACTGAGGATCTTGAGTCCGGGAGAGGTGAGTGGAACTGCGAGTGTAGAGGTGAAATTCGTAGATATTCGCAAGAACACCAGTGGCGAAGGCGGCTCACTGGCCCGGTACTGACGCTGAGGCACGAAAGCGTGGGGAGCAAACAGGATTAGATACCCTGGTAGTCCACGCCGTAAACGATGAATGCCAGCCGTTAGTGGGTTTACTCACTAGTGGCGCAGCTAACGCTTTAAGCATTCCGCCTGGGGAGTACGGTCGCAAGATTAAAACTCAAAGGAATTGACGGGGGCCCGCACAAGCGGTGGAGCATGTGGTTTAATTCGACGCAACGCGCAGAACCTTACCAGCCCTTGACATCCCGGTCGCGGACTCCAGAGACGGAGTTCTTCAGTTCGGCTGGACCGGAGACAGGTGCTGCATGGCTGTCGTCAGCTCGTGTCGTGAGATGTTGGGTTAAGTCCCGCAACGAGCGCAACCCATGACGTCAAGTCCTCATGGCCCTTACGGGCTGGGCTACACACGTGCTACAATGGCGGTGACAATGGGAAGCGAAGGGGCAACCCTTAGCAAATCTCAAAAAGCCGTCTCAGTTCGGATTGGGCTCTGCAACTCGAGCCCATGAAGTTGGAATCGCTAGTAATCGTGGATCAGCATGCCACGGTGAATACGTTCCCGGGCCTTGTACACACCGCCCGTCACACCATGGGAGTTGGTTTTACCTGAAGACGGTGCGCTAACCGAAAGGGGGCAGCCGGCCACGGTAGGGTCAGCGACTGGGGTGAAGTCGTAACAAGGTAGCCGTAGGGGAACCTGCGGCTGGATCACCTCCTTTCTAAGGATGGTCCTTCAGAGAGCTCACGCTCGCTATCGGACCGTTTTAGAAACATTCAGGGGCCAACAGTTTCAGGATTGTTGAGCTCCATTGGCGGGATTTCGCCGTCTTCGTTTCTCTTTCTTCGCGGACGAACACGCGCCAGGGGGCTGCGCTGTGCGATCACGTTGGCGCTTTGCGCCGGCCGCACGCGAGCAAGATCCCTAATCCTTCAAAGGATATGCGTTAGGGGCTTGTAGCTCAGTTGGTTAGAGCGCGCGCTTGATAAGCGTGAGGTCGGAAGTTCAAGTCTTCCCAGGCCCACCACTTTCATCGAGTGAGCATTCGTCTTCTGGTTACGGGGCCATAGCTCAGCTGGGAGAGCGCGTGCTTTGCAAGCATGAGGTCGTCGGTTCGATCCCGTCTGGCTCCACCAGATGGTTTGATCACCGACATCTCGACCGTCGTCCGCGAAACATCACTTCGCATTTCGCAAGTCTTCACCAAAGACTGTGATTGCGTGATTTCTGACATCGTAAAGAGGAGATCGATCCGAGTTGGATCGTGCGAGCAATCGCGCGGTACTTCATTATCTCCGGATCATTTCGGCGCTCGCTATCAGCCGTGAGGCAGATGACGAGTTGTAAATGATCCTTTTAGCCAAGCTTGACCGCCTGGCTATCGGAACGATCTTACGAAGCAAGCTGGTCTTTCTAGTCAATGTCCGGCCGCGACAGAGCATTCATCGAGGGTGCGCGTTCGGGATCTCGGTCCCAAACAGATGTGCGGCATACATTCTGCCGAGTGTGTGGACATTGATAATGAGAGCAATCAAGTGCCTTAAGGGTGTTCGGTGGATGCCTTGGCGCTGAGAGGCGACGAAGGACGTGCTACGCTGCGATAAGCCGTGGGGAGCTGCGAAGAAGCTTTGATCCGCGGATTTCCGAATGGGGAAACCCACCTTCGATAGCCAGAACTCCAAGACCTTGTGTCTTGGTGTTCGACCAGAAATGCGAGAAGCCAGATCGTGCGGGGAAACCTGCGAGGTTTTGGATTTCTGGTTATCAAGTGAAGGTATGAGACTTCCGAATAAAATAGGAGGTTTCAAGCAAACCCAGGGAACTGAAACATCTAAGTACCTGGAGGAAAGGACATCAACAGAGACTCCGTTAGTAGTGGCGAGCGAACGCGGACCAGGCCAGTCATCAATGTGCGACAATTGGAATCTGTCAGGAAAGCAGAGCCTCAGAGGGTGATAGCCCCGTACAAGTAATGCAAACATTGATGCTCGAGTAAGGCGGGACACGTGCAATCCTGTCTGAACGCGGGGGGACCACCCTCCAAGCCTAAGTACTCCTCAGCGACCGATAGTGAACCAGTACCGTGAGGGAAAGGTGAAAAGCACCCCGACGAGGGGAGTGAAATAGACCTGAAACCGGACACCTACAAACAGACGGAGCCCAAGATACGTTCTGGGTGACGTCGTACCTTTTGTATTATGGGCCAGCGACTTAATTTAACGAGCAAGCTTAAGCCGATAGGCGAAGGCGTAGCGAAAGCGAGTCTGAATAGGGCGTCAAGTTCGTTGTATTAGACCCGAAACCTAGTGATCTAGCCATGAGCAGGTTGAAGGTGAGGTAACACTCACTGGAGGACCGAACGGGTGCCTGTTGAAAAAGGCTCCGATGACTTGTGGTTAGGGGTGAAAGGCCAATCAAACTGGGAAATAGCTGGTTCTCCGCGAAAGCTATTTAGGTAGCGCCTCGGACGAATACCTCAGGGGGTAGAGCACTGGATGGGCTAGGGGGACTTACCGTCTTACCAAACCTAACCAAACTCCGAATACCTGAGAGTACTATCCGGGAGACACACGGCGGGTGCTAACGTCCGTCGTGGAGAGGGAAAAAACCCTGACCTACAGCTAAGGCCCCTAATTCGTGGCTAAGTGGGAAAGGATGTGGGAATCCCAAAACAACCAGGAGGTTGGCTTAGAAGCAGCCATCCTTTAAAGAAAGCGTAACAGCTCACTGGTCTAAATAAGGGTTCCTGCGCCGAAAATGTAACGGGGCTCAAGCCACGAGCCGAAGCTTAGGGTGTACACGCAAGTGTACGCGGTAGCGGAGCGTTCCATAGACCTGCGAAGGGAGACCCGTGAGGGCTCCTGGAGGTATTGGAAGTGCGAATGCTGGCACGAGTAACGACAAACAGTGTGAAAGACACTGTCGCCGAAAGTCCAAGGGTTCCTGCGTAAAGCTAATCTGCGCAGGGTTAGCCGG
>NZ_JACRMG010000024.1 GCF_016219575.1 Bradyrhizobium sp.
TCGGTTACCGACAGGTCGATCGCAAACGTGCCGATATTGTCCGCAAGCGCCGAAATGCCCTCGGCAAAGCCCGGCAGGTCGGCGCTGGCATCGGTCGACTTCAGCACGAAGCCCGCGGTATGGGTGTCGATCAGGTCGACGTCCTGGAAGGTGATCGTGCCGCCGGTCGTCAGGGTCGGCGTCGCCGCATCCTCGGTCACCTCGCCGCTGTCCGTCGTCAACGCCCCGACGATCTCCGGCGCATCGTTGGTGCCGGTGATCGTCACCGTCACGTCCTGGGTGACCGGCAGGAGGTTATTGTCGGTGATCGTGACCGTGTAGACCTGCGTGATGGTCTGCCCCGCGGCCAGCGACTGCAGCACGGAACTGTTGTTGTTGAGCGTGAAGGTCCAGCCCACGGTCGCGGTGTTATTGGTGTCGGCGAACTCCACCACGGTCCCGCCGACCACCGTCGCCGGTGTCAGCGCAAACGTGCCGATATTGTCCGCAAGCGCCGAATTGTCCTCGGCAAAGCCCGGCAGGTCGGCGGTGGCATCGGTCGACTTCAGCACGAAGCCCGCGGTGTGGGTGTCGATCAGGTCGACATCCCTGAACGTGATTATACCGCCCGTCGACAAGGTCGGCGTCGCCGCGTCCTCGGTCACCGCGCCGGTAGCCGTCGTCAATTCCCCGATGATCGTCGGCGCATGGTTTGGCGAATCGTTGGAGCCGGTGATCGTGACGGTCACGTCCTGGGTGACCGTCGCCCCGTTGTTGTCGGTGAACGTGACCCGATAGACCTGGGTGATGATCTGCCCCGCCGCGAGCGATTGCAGCATCGGGTCGTCATCAGCCAACGTGAAGGTCCAGCCCAGCGTCGCCGTATTGTCGGTATCGCCGTTGCTCTCCGTCACCGACGGGTCGATCGCGAAGCTGCCGATATTGGTAGTGCCTTCGCTGAAGCCCGGCAGATGCGCGTTCGAGGACGAGGTCAGGAAGACGGCCGTCGCCCCATGGGTGTCGATCAGGTCGAGATCGCGGATCGAAAGCGTGCCGCCCGTGGTCAACGTGGTGGGGTTCGTATCCTCCGTCACCGCGCCTGAAGCATCCCCAGCACTGCTGATGATCACCGGATCGTCGTTGGTGCCGGCAATCGTGACCGTCACGTCCTGGGTGACCGCCGCGCCGTTGTTGTCGATAATCGTGACCGTGTAGACCTGCGTGATGGTCTGGCCTACCGCCAGCGACTGCAGGACGGTGCTGTTGTTGTTGAGCGTGAAGGTCCAGCCCACCGAGCCCTTGGTGTCGGCATCCGCCGGAACTTCGCCGACCGCATTGAGCGCAAACGTTCCGATGTTGGCGACGCCCGCGCCGGCGCCTTCCGCAAATCCGGGAAGGTTTTCAAGGCGGCGTCCTCGACCACTCCGTCCGACGCCGTCGTCAGGTTCACGACGATCGTCGGCACGTCGTTGGTGCCGGTGATCGTGATCGTGAACGACGCAAAGCTGATTTCGTTGTTCTGCGCGAAATTATTGTCGACGCGCGCCACGTAGGTCAGCGTCAGCATCTCGCCTGCGGCCAGGAAATCGAGTGAGTGGTCCTCGACGTTGTAGGTCCAGGTCGCAGTACCGTTGTTCTTGCCGTTGGCGTCCTGCACCACGACCAGCGGCACCGAGACCGCAGCAATCGCGCTGAGCTGCGTCGCCGTCAGCGTGTCTTTGACATCCTGGCCCGTGGCGTTCTTGTAGCCGAAGCCCAGGAACGTGGTGCTGACGGTGGGCACGTCGCCGAGGTTTGGATCGGAATAGCTGACCCCGCCCGACGTGGTATCGACGAGCGAACTGCCGGTGAGAGCCGTGCGTTCGGCGAGTTCCTTGTTGAAGGTCACGATGCCGGGCGAACCGGGAATGTGGTCCTTGGTGGCCGGCGGAGTGCCGCTCGGTCCGGTCGATCCTTCCTGGACCGTGACAATGCGAAGCGTGGCCGTGCCGGTCTCGCCCCCGGCGAACTTCACCGGGAACGTGATTTCCGGAACCACCGAGTCCGTGAAATGCGTATTCGACTTCGGACTGGAGTCGGTGAATCTCAGGGAGAAGACCTCCGAGATCAGCTTCATCAATTCCGGCGACAATTGCGCGGAGGCGAGGAAAGAAACCGTGCCCTGGCCGCTGACGGTCGTCACCGTGCCGGGCTGGTTGACGGTCGCCAGCGGCGCCAGCGTCACCCGGTCGAGCAGCAAAATGGAGCCGCTGGTGCCGTCCGGCTCGACCAGCACCTGGAAGCGCGCGGGCGGAGCGCTGCCCGGCACAGTCACCACGAAATCGATTTCCACCAGCACGGCGGTGCCACGGATGCCCATGGTGGCGACGGGGGTGTCGACCTTCATGTCGCCGTGCTTGGCGGTCGCGCCGGCAACGAAGGAAATGGTGCCCTGCACGAGGCTGAGCAACGAGGAATTGCTCGACCCGTTGGGGTCGTAGACCATCTCGTTCAGCACCATCTTCGCATTGGATGCGAGACCGAACACCGAGCCGTCGATGAAGGTGATGCCTACGGTCGAGTTGGATCCGGATTGAACCACGTCGCCCTGATAGACGTTGTCGCCGTTGTTCAGGATGATCGACACGCCGTTGCGGACCACGGTCGCGTTGCCGCTCAGCTTGGTGACATGGCCGATGATCTTGGCGGCGCTGGCGCTGCCGTCGGCCTGCGCCACCTGGACATGGCCGGTCAGCGCGTCGACGATCTTGCCGCTGAGCCAGGCGCCGTCGGGCGAGGCAATCGGCGCGCGCTTGTCGCCCTTGAAATAGTCCGACAACACCAACTCGTGATCATCCTTGGAGATGACGAGGTCGGTGCCGGCCCGCCTGAAGTCGCCGTTGAAGAGGAGATTGGCGTCCTTGACGACGATCGCATCCGACGGCGCCTTGGTCTGCACCGTCTCGACATGCGTCTGCGCCTTCGGGTGAGTTCCCGTGAAAGGCAGGCTGCCATCGAATTTTGAAACGAAATTCAAGCGGCCACCGGAAAAGGGTTAATATTCAGAAATTATTCAGCAACATAGTCTTGCATATCATTGGCAGGTGCTAGGCGAAACCATCCATTGCTTGTGCTGTTCGATTAGGCAAAGCGGAAGACGAACCCATTCTACTTGAGGATTTTGCGAAACTTGCAGTAATGAGATCCCAAATCATAAGCTTATCCCCGTCCAGCTGAACCGAATCTGAACGGATCGAACGTATTCAAAGTATATCGCGTTGAATTTTTACTTTGATCGACCCGTCCCGTATTTCTACGCCCCGATATTGCACGGACCGCGAGGCTAGAACTGTGATTTAGCTAACAAATCACGCATCCGTCAGTGAACCAGGCCTGTTAACCCCGAATCAACGATAGCCGGCCCCTAGGGGCCCAAGGGCGGGCGTCCGGATCGATAAAATCTTCGGCAATTCGCTGAGGCTCGTTTCAGCCTGTTTTGCGGTTTCCGGCGCCAATTCGCCCCCCTTAAGCCAATCCAAAGCTCCCTCCCCGATCCTCGTCCCGTCAAACGATCCGGTCACGCGCGAAGGCTAAGCAGCCCGCCGATGCCCGGACATGGGGCGTCAGATGGGGTTTTTCGGTCAATCGCGCGCATGGCGCGCGATCGTGCTTGCATGCGGCCTGGCCTGGTTCGGATCGGTGTCGGGCCTGCGGGCCGAGACGCCGGCTGCCGCCACGCCCGACCTGCCCGCGAAACCGGCTGAGCCGTTCGGCCTCTCCGCCACCGTGCTTGCCGCGGGCAACCTGCACGACAAATGGCTTGGCCTGCAGCGCCGCCTCGACGACGACATGGTGCAGCTTGCGCTGTGCGACGGCGACCGCGATGGCTGCATCTCGCCGGCCGCGCTGCGGCTGCTCGCCATCGTCGACGCCGCGCGGCAGCGCGAGGGTCGCGCGAAACTCGGCGAGATCAATCGCGCCATCAACCTTGCCATCCGCGCCGTGAGCGACGAGGCGCAGTATGGCGAGGCCGACGTGTGGGCCTCTCCCCTTGCCAGCTTCATTCGCGGCGCGGGCGATTGCGAGGACTATGCGATCGCAAAATTCGCCGCCCTTCGCCTTGCCGGCGTCGCGGCCGACGATCTGCGCATCCTGATCGTGCGCGACGCCCTCCGCGGCGAGGATCATGCCGTGGCCGCCGCGCGGCTGGACGGCCGCTGGCTGACGCTCGACAACCGCCGCATGGCGATGATCGAGGACGCCGACCTCAGGAATTACCGGCCGGCTTTCGTGATGGATCGCGACGGCATCCGGCGATACGTGCCGGCCCCGCTGCTGTCCGGCATCGCAGCGCCGGTTGCTGAGCCTGCTACCCTGCCCGCTCCCGCTGCGGCCAAAATTGCCGCAGCGGCGATGGATTGACAAAGTTTCCCTATCCGATTCCATTCTGCCGCCGGCCGTACATCGGGTGCGGGCGGAAATTTGCGTTGGCTCGCCCGGGCAGGAATTGAAATGCGGATTGCGGCAGCTATCCTCGCGCTCCAGTTCGGCTGGACCATGCCGGCCCTTGCGCAAGGCGCGCCGCCCGATGCAAAGCGGCCGATGGCCGAGATGCTGCCGCTGTTCGGCAAGAACAAATGTGCCGAGTTGAGGGAGACGGCGGAGCAGTTGTTCTGCGGCGATCCCGATCTCAACGCGCTGGCGCCGAAGCTCAGCAGCGCGGTGGAGGCCCGGCTGAGCCGCATTCTGGATCGCCGCGCAGCGGTTGCCGAGAACGTGGAGTGGATCAGAGCGCGCGATTCAAGCTGCGGCCTTTTCGGCCTCCAGCCGGTACAGCCTGGGAGCTTTGCCTCCATCAAGGCCTGCCTGACCAAGGCAACGCAGGAGCGGATCGCGATCCTGGCCGACGAGAATTTCGACTGCCTGGCGGCCAACACCACCGCGAGTCTCGTGATCTGCGCCGATCCAGAGCTCGCGATCGCCGACAAGGATCTCACCACCCGGGTCGTCGCCCTGATCGCGAAGCTGAAGGAAGATCAAGCCAAGGGCGCGCTTGCGGAATTCGCCAGATGGACCCGCACCCGCGACCGCATCTGCGAACTCGACGACAAGGACAACGTGCCGCTGAACGAGC
Source organism: Bradyrhizobium sp. (assembly GCF_016219575.1). Lineage (GTDB taxonomy): Bacteria > Pseudomonadota > Alphaproteobacteria > Rhizobiales > Xanthobacteraceae > Bradyrhizobium. Next base: position 5,093 of record NZ_JACRMG010000024.1, read on the forward strand.
TGGAGTCCGCCGAGCCCTGCCTGAACGACCTCATCAAGCAGAAACTGGCCGAGGTCGCCGCCGCCAGGGGCGATCCCAGAAAGTTCTTCGGCAAGGACATGCTTTCGCCTGCGCCCGATGCGGATGCCGTCGATCTCTGCGTGGGCCGCGTCCATTCGGCCAACAGCTGCGAGAATTTCCTGCGCATCAGCCGCGTCATCCAGCTCGACGTCGAGGCCTCCGAGCGGGAGGCGATCGTGACGGCGGCAGTCGAGATGAAGGTGCTGACGCCGTTTGCGGTATGCAGCCCGATCGCATCCGGTTGCACCGGCACCTGCTGGGACTTGCAGACGCATCAGCCGAAGGCAGCGACCAACGGCCGGGAAAGCATCTCGGTCGGCTACCGCGTCACCGTCGAGAAGTCCTTCGCGTTCCAGAAAACAAAGGACGGCAGCTGGCGCTGCAGCACCGAGGCCTTGCGGCCGGTGGAATACGGCACGGTGCAGCGCGGGCCGTAGCGCGCGGGCCCACCGGAATCGGCTTTCGCGCCGATGTTGCAGTGCGTCTGGGATACCACCGCATCAGTCGTTTTTGCAAAATGATGACGAGACGATTTTTCTCTTTTGCGTTTCGCATCGCGCGTTTCATTGACGCCGTCCTTTCCCGCGGCATACGATCTCGACAGATCCGCTAGAGATCACTGGGAGGGAAATGAAATGATGCGTTCGCCGCGTGTTGCTTCCGCTTGCCTGTTTATCCCCGACACCCCCTTACAATCCGGTCGACCAGGGCGCCTTGCGGGCGCTGCGCTGGCCCTTGGTCTGGGCATGGCGTTGTCGCTTGGCGTGGCGTCGGCGCAGACGCCGGCCAAGGGATCGCCCGACCACGTCAAGGCGGTGACCTCGGCCGTCGATGGCGCCATGATCCGCGCCAACACGGCGATGTCGAACGACTGGCCGACAATCGGCCTCGATTATGCGGAAACGCGTTTCTCCAAGCTCAGCCAGATCACCGCAGACAACGTCGGCAAGCTCGGCCTGGTATGGAGTTATCCGCTGGAATCCTCGCGCGGCGTCGAGGCGACGCCGGTGGTGGTCGACGGCATCATGTATGTCACGGCATCCTGGAGCGTCGTGCATGCCATCGACGCGCGCTCGGGCAAACGGCTGTGGAGCTACGATCCGAAGGTCGACAAGGAGAAGGGCTACAAGGGCTGCTGCGACGTGGTCAATCGCGGCGTCGCGCTCTGGAAGGGCAAGGTGTTCGTCGGCGTCTATGACGGCCGGCTGGTCGCGCTCGACGCGGTGACCGGCAAGGTCGCCTGGGAAAAGGACACGCTGATCGACCAGGTGCATTCCTACACCATCACCGGTGCGCCGCGCGTGTTCAACGGCAAGGTGATCATCGGCAATGGCGGCGCCGAATATGGCGCACGCGGCTACATCACCGCCTACGACGCCGAGACCGGCAACCAGGCCTGGCGCTGGTTCACCGTGCCGGGCGATCCGTCGAAACCGTTCGAGGATGACTCGATGGCGGCGGCGGCCAAGACCTGGGATCCCTCCGGCAAGTACTGGGTCAACGGCGGCGGCGGCACGGTGTGGGACACCATCACCTTCGACCCCGACCTCAACATGGTCTATGTCGGCACCGGCAACGGCTCGCCCTGGGCCCGCAACGCGCGCAGCCCTGCCGGCGGCGACAATCTCTATCTGGCCTCGCTGGTGGCGCTCAACGCCGACACCGGCAAGTACATCTGGCATTACCAGGAAACCCCCGGTGACAACTGGGACTACACATCCACCCAGCCGATGATCCTTGCCGACATCAATATCAACGGCGCGCCGCGCAAGGTGATCCTGCACGCGCCGAAGAACGGCTTCTTCTTCGTCATCGACCGCACCAACGGCAAGTTCATCTCGGCCAAAAACTTCGTCGATGTGAACTGGGCGACCGGCTATGACGAGAACGGCCGGCCGATGGAGACGGCCGATGCGCGTACCGACAAGCCGTACGACATGATTCCCGGGCCGTACGGCGCCCACAACTGGCATCCGATGTCATTCAACCCGCAGACCGGCCTGGTCTACCTGCCGGCGCAGAACGTTCCCGTGCGGGTGGTCGAGGACAAGAAATGGGCGCACAACGAAAACGCTCCCGGAAAGCCTCATGGCGGCCTCGGCTGGAATATCGGCTACAATTTCGATGCGGATCCGCCGCAGAACAAGCCTTTCGGCCGCCTGCTCGCCTGGGATCCGGTCAAGCAGAAGGAAGCATGGCGCGTCGAATACGTGGCGCCGTGGAACGGCGGCACACTCACCACCGCGGGCAATCTGGTGTTCCAGGGCTCGGCCGACGGACGCTTCATCGCCTATAATGCAACGACGGGCGAGAAGCTTTGGGAAAAGCCGGTCGGCAGCGGCGTCGTCGCGGCGGCTTCCACCTTCATGATCGACGGCAAGCAATATGTCTCGATCGCAGTCGGCTGGGGCGGCGTGTACGGCATCATGCAACGCGCCACCGAAACGCAGAGCCCGGGCACGGTCTACACCTTCGCGATCGACGGCAACGCCGCGCCGCCGGCATTCGTGAAATACCAGACCGAGGGCCTGCTGGCCGGCGTGCCCTATGACCCGAAGCATGTCGGCGAAGGCACGGTGCTCTATCTCAGCAACTGCGTGCTCTGCCACGGCGTGCCTGGAGTCGACAAGGGCGGCAACGTGAGGAACCTCGGCTACGTCTCCAAGGACGTCATCACCAACCTGAAGGACTTCGTGTTCAAGGGACCGATGCGCGACCAGGGCATGCCGGACTTCACGGGCAAGCTGAAGGAAGAGGACATCCCGAAGCTGCAGGCCTTCATCCAGGGCACCGCCGACGCGATCCGGCCGAAGTGACGACGGCGCCAGCCGTCGTCATGGCCGGGCTCTCGTCCCGGCCATCCACGTGAGGCCCTACGAAGAAAGACGTGGATGCCCGGGACAAGCCCGGGCATGACGAAGATGGAGACAGCACCAAAACAAAAGGGCTGCGCGATCGTCTCGCGCAGCCCTCTTTTCGTTGGACCTGAGGTCGGCCTCAGAACATCAGGCCGTCCTTCACCAGGACCCAGCGGCCGTTCTTGATCTGCTGCACCTGGGTGATGGTGTTGGCGAGGTGGTTGGTCTTGGAGAACTTGCTCGGCGGCGAGTTGAAGATGTCGCGGAACTCGGCGCCGGACTCCAGGGAGTCCATCAGCTTCTGGCCGGTCAGGTCCTTGCCTGCCTTTTCGACATAGAAGGCAAAGGTCTGGACCGTATTGTAGCCGATGATCGCCTGGGTGTTGGCGTCGGTGCCGAACATCTTCTTGTAGTTTTCGAGCCAGTCCTTGACCTTGCCCTTGGCAGTGTCGGGGTACGGGATTTCGAAGCCGGAGGCAGCATAAAGGCCTTCGACCGCTTCCTTGCCGAGCGCGGGCACTTCAAGCACGTTGGTGGGGGTGGCACCGAGGAAGGTGACGTCCCAGCCGAGCTTCTTGGCTTCGGTCATCGCGCCGATGGTCTCGCGGATCACGGTGCCGAGCAACACCATGTCGCAGCCGTCGGCCTTCATCTTGGCGATCTGCGCGCTGAAATCCGCAACGCCACGCTTGTAGCTCGTGACCGAGGCGGGCTGTATCTTCATCACCTCAAGCTGCTGGTTGAAGCCGTCGAGCACGTTCTTGCCGTACTCGTCGTCCTGGTACATGATGCAGGGCTTCTTGAAGCCCTTCAGCTCCACCATGTATTTGACCGCAGCGCGGGTGCTCTCGACGTAGGGCAGCAGGTTGTTGAACTTCAGCCGCTCCTGCGGCTTGGCGGGATCGAACTTGAAGGTGAATTCGGCCGCGGTCAGCGGGAACAGCTGCATCACGCCGGCGTCGAACAGCACGTCCTGGGAGGCGAGCACCGTCGGCGAGCCCATCGGCCCGACCATCGCGAACACCTTGTCGCGCTCGACCATCTTCTGCGAGGCGAGCACCGCGCGCTTCGGATCGTAGCCGCTGTCTTCCAGCACCAGCTTGATCTTGCGGCCATGGATGCCGCCCTTGGCGTTGATCTCCTCCACCGCCATCTTCATGCCGTTGGATACCGGCACGCCCCAGACCTTGATCGGACCGGACAGGTCCTGATGCGTCCCGATCACGATCTCGTCGGCCGAGATGCCTTGATTGGTGATCTTGGTCTGGGCTGCAGCCGGCAGTTGGGTCAGCGCAAGCGCACCCACCGCAAGGCCCAGCGCCTTGAACGACTTCGACATTCGCAGTCTCCTCTTTGTTGGCCCGTGTTGAGCGAAGGATGGGGGCCTTCAATCCTCCGCCGTTTTCGTCGCTCCCGCACTTCCTGGTGGGGCATGATCTCGTTCCGGGAACCGGTCTCCACTTCCCGGGATCATGCCCTCTCTTTGCTTCGGGCGTGAAGCCCTATGCCACCGCCCGATCGCGATACATGGCATCGATTTCGGCGGCGTAACGCTTGTTCACGAAGCTGCGCTTCAGCTTCATGGTCGGCGTCAGTTCCTCGTCCTCGGGCGTCAGCTGGCGCTCGATCAGGTAGAATTTCTTGATGGTCTCGACGCGGGCAAAGTTGGCGTTGACCGCCTCGATCTCGCGCTGGATCAAATCCTGGATCTCGGTGGCGCGGCACAGACTCGCGTAGTTGGTGAAGGGGATATTGTGGTCCTGCGCGAACTTCTCGACGTTCTCCTGGTCGATCATGACGAGGCAGGTCAGAAACGGCCGCTTGTCGCCGATCACGACCGCGTCCGAGACGTAGGGCGAGAACTTCAGCTGGTTCTCGATCTCCGACGGCGTGATGTTCTTGCCGCCGGAGGTGATGATGATGTCCTTCATCCGGTCGGTGATCTTGACGAAGCCTTCGTTGTCTATCGCACCGACGTCGCCGGTGTGCAGCCAGCCATTGGCGTCGATCGTCTCGGCCGTCTTCTCCGGCTGGTTCAAATAGCCCATGAACAGGAAGTCGCCCTTGATCAGGATTTCGCCTTCCGGCGAGATCTTGACCTCGCCCCATGGCACCGACGTACCGACCGATCCGAGCTTGATGCGCTCGGTCGGCATCAGCGTGGCGACGCCGCAGTTCTCGGTCTGGCCGTAGACCTCGCGCATGTCGATGCCGAGCGCGAGGTACCAGCGGATCAGGTCCGGCGAGATCGGCGCGGCGCCGGTGAAGGCGATGCGGCAGCGATCGAGCCCGAGCATCCGGCGCATGTTGCGGAACACCAGCCAGTAGGCGAACTGGTTGGCGATGCGCAGGCCCAGCGACGGCGTCTCGCCCTCGAGCCGGCAATCGGTCATGCGGTTGCCGATCGCGAGCGCCTTCGAATACATCCACTTCTGGAAGTTGGTCGCGTCCTTCAGCGCGATGGTGATGCCGGAATAGAATTTTTCCCACACCCGCGGCACCGCGAGGAAGGCGGTCGGCTGCACCTCGCGCAGGTTGTCCGGCACGGTTTCCGGGCTCTCGGCGAAGTTCATCACCGAGCCCAGCGCCATCGAGATGTAATAGCCGCCGACCCGCTCGGCGACGTGGCACAGCGGCAGGAAAACCAGCCGCTCCTCCGCGTCGGTCGACGGGAACAGGTCGTTGGCGTGACGCATCTGGTGGGTGACGCTGCGGTTGGAATGCATCGCGCCCTTGGGCGGACCGGTCGTTCCCGAGGTGTAGACCAGGATGGCGAGATCGTCGGAGCGGCGGCTGCCGATCATCTCGTCCCACAGTTCCGCACGACCCTGCTCGTGGTTCTGTCCGAGCGCCATGAATTCGGCGAGCGACAGCACCATCGGATCGGTGAAGCCGGACAGCCCCTCCATGTCGAAGATCACGATCTTTTCCAGCGTCGGACAACGCGAGCGGCAGGTCAGGACCTTGTCGAGCTGCTCCTCGTCCTCGACGAACACGACGCGGGTGCGGGAGTCATTGATGAGATATTCGACCTGCGCGGTGGAGTCGGTCGGATAGATGCCGGAAGAAACGCCGCCGGCACACAGGATGCCCATGTCGGCATAGACCCATTCGGGCACGGCGTTCGCCAGAATCGAAGCCACGTCGCCCGGCCGAAAGCCGATTGCGTGCAGCGCGTAGGCGATGTCCTTCGATATCTGCAGCCATTGCCGCCAACTGGTCGGCTGCCAGATGCCGAACTTCTTCTCGCGGACCGCGGGCTTGTCGCCGCGCTTTTCCACGGCAAGCACAAAGCTCCTTGCGATCGTGTCGGCCACCGTCAGCACTGCCGCTCCGGCCATGCTTGCTTCCTCCCTCTCGTAAACCCTCTCCCCGTCCGCCGGCTGAAGCCGGTCTTGTCCGCGGGGGCCGGGGCTGAATCTAGCGCCAAGTCCTTCTTAACGCCACGTTTTCTTCTTCTTCCAGCGCCGCTCACCCCGGGCGCCGGCTTCCTTGGCGCCAAGGTAGAATTCCTGGATATCCTGCGAATTCATCAGCCGCTCGCAGGTGTCGTTCATGACGACGCGGCCGATCTCCAATACATAGCCGTAATGCGCCGTTTCCAGCGCCACCTTGGCGTTCTGCTCGACCAGCAGGATGGAGGTACCCTGCTCCTCGTTGACGCGCTTGATGATGGTGAAGATCTCCTTCACCAGGATCGGCGACAGGCCGAGCGACGGCTCGTCCAGGAGGAGCATGGTCGGCCGGTTCATCAGGGCGCGACCGATCGCCAGCATCTGTTGCTCGCCGCCGGAGAGCTGTCCCGCCGGCTGATTGATGCGCTCCTTCAGCCGCGGGAAGTAGCCGTAGACCATGTTGAGGTCTTGGGCGACGCCGTCGCGGTCCTTGCGCGGATAGGCCCCCATCATCAGATTCTCGCGCACCGTCAGGAACGGGAACACCTCGCGTCCCTCCGGCACGTGCGACAGCCCCATGCGCACGATCTTGTCGGCCTCCATGCGCTGGATCGGCTTGCCCATGAACTCGATGGAACCCTTCAGGGGATCGAGGATGCCGGAGATGGTCTTCAGCACCGTGGTCTTGCCGGCGCCGTTGGCTCCCAACAGCGTGACGATCCGGCCGCGCGGCACTTCGAGGCTGATGCCCCGGATCGCCATGATCGGCCCGTAATAGCTCTCGATGTTGCTGATCTTGAGGATGACGTCGGTAGCGCTCATGGCATCGTCCTCATCAAGCGCCCAGATACGCCGCAACGACGTCGGGATGGCTCTGCACCTCGGAAGGCGAGCCCATCGCCAGCACCTTGCCGTAGTTCAGCGCGATCACGCGGTCGGAGACGCGGTTCACCAGACTCATGTCGTGCTCGACCATCAGCACGGTGATGCCGAGCTCGCTCTTCATGTCGCGTATCCAGAACGACATGTCGTCGGTCTCTTCCACGTTCAGTCCCGACGACGGTTCGTCGAGCAGGATCAGCTTCGGCTCGGAGCACAGCGCACGCGCCAGCTCGATCACCTTGCGCACGCCGTAAGGCAGGCCCGAGATCAGCTTGTCCCGATAGGGCTCGAGATCGAGGAACTCGATCACCTGCTCGACGCGGCGACGATGCAACTTCTCGCTCGCCCGCACGCTGGGCATGAACAAGAGCTCCTGCCACAGGCTGGTGGTGGAGTGACGGTGACGGCCGACCAGGAGGTTGGACAGCACGGTCGCATTCTCGAACAGCTCGATGTTCTGGAAGGTGCGGGCAATCCCGAGTCCGGCTATGTCGTAGGCCGGCTGGTGGGTGATGTCCTGATCCTCGAAGAAGATCTTGCCGTGGGTCGGCGGATAGATGCGCGAGATCAGGTTGAAGATCGAGCTCTTGCCGGCCCCGTTGGGGCCGATGATGGAGAGGATCTCGCCCTTCTCGACGGCGAAGCTGACGGAATCGACCGCCTTCAGGCCGCCGAAATGCAGCGAGAGGTTTTCGGCCCGAAAATAGCTCATCGGTTCCGCTCCGATTTCACGTAGATCTTCTGCCGCTTGAAGGTGGCGCGCTTGTAGAGCGGGAACAGCTGGAAGAAGAGCTTGATCTTCAGCCAGCGGCCGTAGAGCCCGAGCGGCTCGAACAGCACGAACACCACGATGATGAAGCCGTAGATCGCGCCCTTAAGGCCGTTGGCCGAAGCAAAGGCTGCGACGCTGCTCTGGATATTCGATGCGGTAGCCTTGCTGGCGCCCAACGCCGACGCGCTGCCGGAGATGATGCCGGGCATATCGTCCTTGAGATAGGTCAGGAACGGGTCGATCATGACGAGGAAGATCGCGCCCAGCACCGCGCCGTGCAGGCTGAACGTGCCGCCGATCAGGATCACGATGATGAACTCGATCGAGAGCAGCAGCGTGAACATTTCCGGCGAGATGAAGGTGAGCTTGTGCGCGAACAGGGCACCGGCAAAGCCGGTGATCGCCGCCGAGATCGCGAACGACTTCACCTTGTAGAGCGCGACATTGACGCCCATGCTGCGCGCCGCGGTCTCGCTGTCGCGGATCGCGATGAAGGCGCGGCCGGTCGGCGAACGCAGCAAATTGAGCGTGCCGATGATGGTCAGGATCAGGAAGCCCAGGCAGAGGAAATAGAAGGAAGGACTATCGCGCGGAATCATCAGGCCGAACAACGACAGCGTCTTCACCCGCATGCCCTCGTTACCATGGGTCACGCTTTCCCAGCGCGCCAGGATTTCCTCGACGATGAAGGCGAAGGAGATGGTCGCAATGACGAGATAGATGCCCTGCAGCCGCAGCGCCGGAAAACCGACCAGCGCGCCGATTACGCCGGTCAGCAGGCCGGCGGCGAGGAAATACACCGGGAACGGCACATTATACTGCTGCAGATAGGCGGCCGTGTAGGCGCCGATCGCCAGGAACGCGGCGTGGCCGAGGGAGGCCTGACCGGTGAAGCCGGAGAGGATCATCAGCCCCACGCCGACGGTGGCGTAGATGCAGACGAACACCAGCTGGCTCATGATGTAGCTGGAGAGCACGAAGGGCGCGATCGCGAGCAGCACCAGCAGCGTGCCGTAGGTCCAGACATAGCCGGAATGCGGGAACAGCCGGATGTCGTCTTCGTAGTCGGTCTTGAAGATGAAACGCATGGCGGTTCCTCAAACCTTCTTGCGCACGTGATGGCCGAACAGGCCTTCGGGCTTGAGCAGCAGCACCGCCAGCAGAACGATATAGGGCGCGACGTCCTTCCACCCCTGGGGCAGGTAGAAGCCGGCCATGCTTTCGATCACGCCGATCAGCACACCGCCGACCAGGGCGCCGGGAATCGACCCGAACCCGCCGAGCACGGCCGCCGGAAACGCCTTCAGCCCCAGCACGAGGCCGACATTGGAATGGACGAAGGTGATCGGCGCCAGCAACACGCCGGCCGTGCCGGCAACCGCGGCGCTGATCGCCCACACGATGGACACCACGCGCTTGACCGGGATGCCCATGTAATAGGCGGCGAGCATGTTTTCCGAACTCGCCCGCATCGCGGTGCCGAGCGTCGTGCGATTGAAGAAGAGATATAGAAGTGTGCAGAGGATCACCGTAGCTGCGATGACCGAGAGTTTGTCATGCGCCAGCACCAGCGAGCCGATTTTCAGCACGCCCTGGCTGAACGGGGTATCGATCTTGAGGTCGTCGGTGCCCCAGATGATGCCGGCCATCGAGCGCAGGAAGAAGCCAAGCCCGATCGTCACCATGATGATGGAGAATTGTGGGTAGCCGAGGATCGGACGCACCACCACGCGCTCGGCCACCATGCCGAACACCGCCATCGCGGCAACCGCGCAGGCAAAGCCGAACCAGTAATTGAAGCCGAGCATGCTGATGAAGGTGAAGCCGAAGAACCCGCCCAGCATCATCAGGTCGCCCTGGGCAAAGTTAACGACCTCGGTCGCCTTGTAGATAAGGACGAAACCGAGCGCGATCAGGCCGTAAACGCAGCCGAGCGCAATGCCACTCACCAGCTGCTGAACGAAGTCCAGCATTAAATCCCTCCCCCGATACGACGGCGATTCTTGGAAGACCGCCTTTTTCGTATCTTGTGTCCACACGCTACGGCGTCTTGGCACGCCGATTTGCCCTCCGGCGGGCCGCGGCTATACAGCCCTAAAGCCCTGATCCCTGTCAACAAACCTTGGTTGCCCCCGGCACTTGCTTCTTGCGGAGAAATGCCGCAGCCCGCCGAATTGTTAATCATTGCGGCAAGGCGATTCACCGCGCCGAAATATCTTTCTGTCCATGGTCTGTAACGAAGCGGACATGGATTTTCCGATGACGATCGCCGAAGCCGCTCTGGAAGTGCGAGGGTTAACCAAGCGTTTTGACCGCCCGGCGGTCGATGCGCTCGATCTCGCCGTCCGCAGGGGCGAATTTTACGCGCTGCTCGGCCCCAACGGCGCGGGCAAGACCACCACGCTGCGCATGGTGGCCGGCCTGCTGCGGCCCGATGCCGGCTCGGTGTCGATCCTCGGCATCGATGCGCTCGCCGATCCCGTCGCCGCCAAGCAGACGATGGCGTGGGTCTCCGACGAGCCGATGATCTACGACAAGCTGACGCCACTGGAATATCTCGAATTCGTCGCCGGCCTCTGGGGCATCGACGCAGCATCGGCCGAGGCTTCCGCACACGAACTGCTCGCCTCGCTCGGCCTCGGCCCGCATCTGCACGAACGCTGCGAAGGGTTTTCCAAGGGCATGCGCCAGAAGGTGGCGCTGGCGGGCGCGCTGGTGCACGACCCCCGGCTCATCATTCTCGACGAGCCGCTCACCGGCCTCGACGCGTTGTCGGCGCGCCACGTCAAGGGCCTGCTGCAGGCGCGCGTACGCGCCGGCTGCACGGTCATCATGACCACGCACATTCTCGAGGTCGCCGAACGCATGGCCGATCGCATCGGCGTCATCGCCGCCGGCCGCCTGGTCGCGGAGGGAACGCTCGACGAGTTGCGCCAGCGCAACGGCCGCGACGACACCCTGGAAGACATGTTCATTGCGCTGGTCGACGAGGCTGCCGCGGCATGAGCTCCGCAAGCAGCCTGTCCTGGTTCGTCCGGCACGAGGTGCGGCTGGCCTGGCGCGAATGGATCGCCATGCTCACCGGCGGCCGCCGCGGCCGCAAGCGCGCCGCGATGATCGGCCTCGTTGTATTTGCCGCCATCATGCATCTGCCGGCCTACGCCGTGATCGGCCGCTTCGCCGGCCTCGAGATGCCGCTCGACAAGACCTCGCTGATCGTGATGACCGCCACCATCGCACTCGCCTGGGCCTTGATGCTGTCGCAGGCCATCGAATCGGTGACGCGGGTGTTCTACGCCCGCGCCGATCTCGATCTGATCATGTCCTCGCCGGTGCGGCTGACCAATATCTTCTCCGTCCGCATCGCCGCCATCGCGCTCTCCGTCACCTCGATGGCGCTGCTGTTCGCGGCGCCCTTCGTCGACGTGCTCGTCATCAGCGGCGGTGCACGGTGGCTCGCCGCCTTTGCCGTCGTCATCGCGATCGGACTTTCCGCAGTCGCCGTCGCCATTGCCGTGACGCTGATCCTGTTCCGCCTGATCGGCCCGGGCCGCACGCGGCTGGTCGCGCAGATCCTTGCCGCCGTCGTCGGCGCCGGCTTCGTCATCGCGCTTCAGGTCGCCGCCATTCTCTCCTACGGCACGCTGTCCCGATTCGCGGTGCTGACTTCCGATGCCGCCGCCGGCTTCGCGCCCGGCCCCGACAGCCTGCTGTGGTGGCCGGCCCGCGCCGCGCTCGGCGATCCCGAGGCGCTGTTGCTCCTGCTCGCGGGCAGCCTCGTCATGCTCGGCGCGGTGATGGCGATCTTCTCGCCGCGCTTTGCCGATACCGCCATCGGCGTTTCCGGAAGCCACGCCTCGGCCCGCGCAAGCCAGCACGCCAATCCCTTCCGCAACGGCTCGCGCCAGCAGGCGCTGCGGCGCAAGGAGTTCGTGCTGCTCAAGCGCGATCCCTGGCTGATGTCGCAGAGCCTGATGCAACTGCTCTATCTGGTGCCGCCGGCGCTTCTGCTGTGGCGCGGCTTCTCCGACAGCTCCGCCGCGATCATGCTGGTGACGCCGGTGATGGTGATGGCGGCCGGCCAGCTCGCGGGCGGCCTCGCCTGGCTCACCATCTCCGGCGAGGATGCGGCCGATCTGGTTGCGACTGCGCCGTTGCCGCCCGTCAGCGTCGTCAGAGCCAAGATCGAAGTGGTGCTGATCGCGATCGCCGCGATCTTCGCGCCGCTGGTTGCTGCGCTTGCCCTTGCGTCCCCCATTCAGGCGGCGATCACCGCGCTCGGCGTGATCGTGGCAACGGTATCGGCCACTGCGATCCAGCTCTGGTTCCGCGTGCAGGCCCGGCGCAGCCAGTTCCGCCGCCGCCAGACCTCCTCGCGCATCGCGACCTTCGCGGAGGCGTTTTCCTCGATCGGCTGGGCCGCCACATCAGCACTGGCGCTGGCCGCGCCGTTCGCCGCAGGCATCAGCGGCGTCCTGACCGCGGCCATCATGGCCGTCACCTGGAAGATCAGCCCGCGGCGGGAGTGATGCACGTCGGTTTCGCCCTCGCGCTTCCGGCATTCTTGCTCTATCTTTCCGGCTCAGCGTTGCGAGGCTTTGCATGACGAAAATCACTATCAGCGCAAAGGGCCAAATCTTGCTGAGCGACGACATGCTCGAACATTTGGGCCTCGTTGCGGGTGGAAGAGTTGTCGCAAGCAAACTGCCCAATGGGCGGATCGAATTCAAAGCTGAATGCCAGACAGGCAAAATCACAGACATCTTCGGCGCACTGAAGGGCCACAGTCGCCGGTCATTATCGATTCGACGAATAGGCCAAGTCTCAACTCGAGGATGGGCCGGCGCGCGATAGGATTGCAATTCGATCACGCGACGAACTGCCGTCATGACGGCCACCGGATTCGGCGATAGAGTGGCCGAAGACATCCCTTCGGGAATGGGCCAATCATGTCGAGATTGATCGCCGCGCTTGCCCTGCTTTGTCCATTCGTCACGTCGGCCTTGGCGCAGACCCCGCAGCGCAGCGAGTGCCTGGCGATGGCAAGCGCGCCGCGCGCGGTGCCGGTGAGCTATCGCCTCGCCGCCAAGGCCGAGGATGTTGTCATCACCTATGCCGGCCATTCCACCTACTACATCGACACGCCGCGCGGCGTGCGGATTGCGACCGATTTCAGCGGCGCCTATCATGCGCCCGGCCGGCTGCCCGACGTCGTCACCATGAACCGGGCGCACAGCACGCATTTCACGCTGTATCCCGATCCGAAGATCCCCCACGTCCTGCACGGCTGGAGCGACGGCGGCAAGGCGGCGCATGTCGATCTGCGTCTCGGCGACGCCTATATCCGCAACGTCACCACCGACATCCGCCGCTACTATGGCGACTTCGCCGGCGGCGACATGATCCGGGACGGCAATTCGATCTTCATCTTCGAGGCCGCCGGGCTGTGCATCGGCCATCTCGGCCACCTCCACCACAAGCTCGACGAAAGTCACTTTGCCCAGATCGGCCGCATCGACATCCTGATGGTGCCGATCGACGGCACCTACACCATGTCGCTCGACGGCGTCTCCGAGATCACAAAACGCCTGCGCTCTTCCGTGGTGCTGCCGATGCACCGCTTCGCCACCCCGCTCGACGAGTTCATGCAGAAGATCGGCCAGCAATTCGAGATCGACCGGCGCAGCGAACGCTCCTTGAAGATTTCTCGCGACAGCTTGCCAACGATGCCTACGGTGATCATTCTCGACGGGGTGTGAGACGCGCCGTCCAGGCAATAATGACAACGTCGGGGAGTGAGAATGTCCGCCAGCACCGCGCCCGCTTCCAGTAGCGGGCTCTACGCCAATCCGCGCGAGGACTGGCTTGCCCAGCACGCCGAAGCAGTCATCGATCCCGCCCGCCCGATCGTCGATCCGCATCACCATCTCTGGGACCGCGGCGGCCTGCGCTACATGATCGAGGAGATGGCCGCCGACATCGCCACCGGCCACAACATCGTCGCCACCGTCTATGTCGATTGCCGCTCGATGTACCGCGCCGGCGGGCCGGAGGCGTTCCGTCCCGTCGGTGAGGTCGAATTCGCCAACGGCGTGGCGGCCATGAGCGCGAGCGGCGGCTACGGCAAGGCGCAGATCAATGCCGGCATCGTCAGCCATGCCAATCTGCTGCTCGGCGACGCCGCCAGGGGCGTGCTGGAGGCCGAGATCGCCGCCGGCAACGGCCGCTTCCGCGGCATCCGGCACTCCTCCGCCTGGGATCCCGAGCCCGACGTCGCCGGCATGTATGCGACGCGGCCGAAGGGGCTGCTGCTCGATCCGACCTTCCGCAAGGGATTTGCATGCCTCGCGCCGCTCGATCTCTCCTTCGACGCCTGGCTGTTCCATCCGCAGATCGGCGAGCTTGCCGATCTCGCCCGCGCCTTTCCCGATACCAAGATCGTGCTCGACCATTGCGGCGGGCCGGTCGGGCTCGGGCGCTTCGCGGGCAAGCGCGAGGAGACGTTTGCGGTGTGGAAGGCCGCGATCCAGGACATCGCGAAATGTCCGAATGTCGTGGTCAAGCTCGGCGGGCTCGCGATGTGCCTGCTCGGCTATGATTTCCATCTGCGCCCAAGGCCGCCCACTTCCGAGGAAGCGGCCCAGGCGTGGCGGCCCTACATCGAGACCTGTATCGAGGCATTCGGGCCGCAGCGCGCGATGTTCGAGAGCAATTTTCCGCCCGACAAGGGCCAGTGCAGCTATCAAGTGATCTTCAACGCCTTCAAGCGGATTTCGGCGCAATACAGCGAGGCCGAGAAGACCGCGCTGTTCTCCAGGACCGCAGCGGATTTCTACCGGCTGCAGCTTGCATGACGCCGTGACTATTCGGCCGCCTGCGTCTTGGCGTCGTTGCGGCGCAAATGCCGCCGCGACCACGCGGCGACTTCCTCCATGGTGCTCTTGGTTTCCGGCAGGAACGGGAAGATCGTGTAGACGTGCACGGAGTCCTCGACCAGGCGCAGCGTGACGTCGACGCCGGCCTTCTCCGCCCGTTCGGCAAGCCGCGTGGCGTCGCTGAGCAGCACCTCCCCTTCCGTTGCCGTGACGAACAGCGGCGGCAGGCCAGCGAGATCGCCAAACAGCGGCGAGACCAGCGGGTCGGTCGGCTCGTGTCCCTGGAAGTAGGACGCGCCCATGAAGGTGAGGAGATCGCGGTTGGCCGCGGGATCGCTGCCGTTGAAAGCCTTGATGCTCGGTCCCGACAGCGTGAGGTCCGCAAACGGCGCTACCGCGAGGATCGCCGCCGGCAATGGATCGCCGGCATTGCGCAGCGCCAGCACCAGCGCAACGGCAAGGCCGCCGCCGGCCGATTCGCCGGACACCAGGATCGAACTCGCGGGGATGCCGCGCGCCAGCAGCGCGCGGTAGGCCATCACGGCATCGTCGATCGCGGCGGGATAGGGATGCTCCGGCGCGAGGCGATAATCGACAGTGTAGCAGGCGCCGTCGACCGCCGTGGCAAGCCGGCTGGCATATTCCAGCGAGCCTTTGGCCGAACCGATCAGGTAGCCGCCGCCATGGAAATGCAGCACGACATTGCCGCGCGGCGCATCCGGCGCCGCCACGCGCCACGCCCTGACGTCGCCGAGTTCTTCCTCCACGGCGGAGACGCCATCGGGCAACGGAAAGTTCGTGGTGAGGAAGCGGTCATAGGCCTCGCGCAGACCGTCGTGCCCGCGCGAAACGTCTTCGGGCCGGAACGCATATTTCCAGAGATCGAAAGCGCGCTGGCTCACCTCGCGCTGCAGGCGTTTGCCTTCGCGCAGGCCCGTGACGTTGAGCACTTCGCCCGGCGGTCCCTCGACCGCCTTGACGACGTCATAGGCCCAGGCAAGGCCCCAGCTGGTCTCCGCCAGCGGATCGATCCGCGCCATGCCCTTCCAGCGGCCGTTGCGGTCGCGCACGCGCTGCGCATCGGACTCGTGCATCAGCTTGACCGCGGCGCGCGCGCCGGCCTGGATGCGCGTGGTGCGCGGCAGGCGCCGCCGTTCATATTCGAGCAGCGCGCCGGGAACATCGTCCTGCCGCCGCGCCAGCACGCGCGCAAAGGTCCAGGCGTCCTCGATGCTTTGTCCGGCGCCGGCGGCAAGGAACGGCACCATCGGATGCGCGGCATCGCCGAGCAGCGTGACGCGGCCCTTCGTCCAGCTGTCGATCGGGTCGCGATAGTACATGCCGGTGATGAAGACGCTCCTGCATTGCTCCAGCATCCTGCGGGCGCGCGGCTCGGCGTCGTCGAACGAGCGCAGCATCTCGGAAATGTCGCCGCTGTCGTCCCAGGACTCGCGCTGCACCTCGTGCGCCGGCACGGAGGCGAGGATGCTGTAGAGCTTCTTGGGCCGCACCCAATAGGTGATCAGCGTGCGGCCCGGGCCGAACCAGTAATTGCCGCGCTCTTCCAGATTGAGGCCTTCGAGCCGCTCCGCCGGGATCAGCGAACGCCACATCAGGATGTTGGCGAAGTGCTTCTCTTCCTCGCCGCGCAGATGCCTGCGCACCGCCGAATGGATGCCGTCGCAGCCGACCAGGGCGTCGCCGCGAACCTTCTCGCCGGTCTGCAGCGTCACCTCGACGCCGCCCTCGTCCTGCGCAACGTCGACGCAGCGCGCGCCCAGCTTCTTTGCTTCGGGCGGCACCGCATCGAACAGCAGCTGGACCAGATCGGCGCGGTGGATGTTGTACATCGGCGCGCCGTAGCGGCCTGCCGCCTCATCGCCGAGCGGCGCCTGGTAGAGCATGCGGCCGGTGCGCAGGTCGCGATAGTCGTAGGACTGCGGCTTGACGCCGACGGCGCGCATCGCCGACTCCAGCCCGAGTTCGCGCAGCACGATCGCGGCGTTGGCGGCGATCTGGATGCCGGCGCCGATTTCGTTCAGGGTCTGCGCCTGTTCGAGCACCAGCGCGTCGATACCCTGATGGCGCAGCGCTATCGCAGTGGTCAGTCCGCCGATGCCGCCGCCCGCCACGAGTACGCGCATGGGCGTCTCCCTTACTGGTGCTCAAATTTGCTAGTGCTCGAACAACGTCTTGGCCGGCTTGCCGCAGAACGGGCAGAAGCGGACGATATTCTCCAGTTCGGCCTCGCCGCCGTCAAGCAACGGCGTATGCGCGACGAGCAGCCTCAGTTCACCGTCCTCGACGAAGAAATGGCGTCCGGTTTCGAAGGACAAGGCAGCCGCCATGTCCTTGCAACAGGGTTCAAGCGGCTCCTCTCCGGCGGACATGACAAGCCTCCAGTTCCGAGATTGATTTGGCCAACACGTTACGCCCACTCACCCCTGCGGAACACCGGCACCGTGCGGCCATCGGCGTGGATGCCGTCGATGTCGGTCTGCCCATTGCCGATCATCCAGTCGATATGGATCAGGCTCTGGTTGCCGCCCTGCGCTGATATCTGCTGCGGCGTCAGCTTGCCGCCGTCGACGAAGCATTTCGAATAGCACTGGCCGAGCGCGAGGTGCGAGGCGGCGTTCTCGTCGAACAGCGTGTTGAAGAACAGCAGCCCGCTCTTCGAAATCGGCGAGGAATGCGGTACCAGCGCCACCTCGCCGAGCCGGCGCGCACCCTCGTCGGTGTCGAGCACCTTCTTCAGCACTTCCTCGCCGCGCGAGGCCCTCGCCTCGACGATGCGGCCTTCCTCGAACTTGACCTGGATGTTGTCGATCAGCGTGCCCTGGTAGGACAAGGGCTTCGAGCTCACCACATGCCCGCTGACGCGCCGGCAGTGCGGCGTGGTGAAGACTTCCTCGGTCGGGATGTTGGCGTTGCAGGTGATGCCGTTCTTCGCGGTCGAGGCGCCGCCTTCCCATTCATGGCCGTCGGCGAGACCGATGGTGAGGTCCATGCCGGGCCCGGAATATTTCAGCGCGTGAAAGCGCTGGCCGTTCAGCCATTCGGTACGCTCGCGCAGCCGCGCATTATGCGCTTCCCAGTTCGCCACCGCGCCGTCCTTGTCGACGCGCGAAGCCGAGAAGATCGCATCCGCAAGCTTCGCGATCGCGACGTCCTCGGGATCGTCGGGGAATACCTGCTTCGCCCAGGAGGTGCTGGGATAGGCGATGATGTTCCAGTTGGTGTCGAAATTGACGATCTTCTCAAGCGCCGGCTGATAGGCCATCGAATTGGCCTTGCTGGCGCGCGCGACCTTGGCCGGGTCTTCGCCGGACAGCAGCATCGGATTGTCGCCGACCACCGCCAGCCGGGCGGTATTGCCGGAGAACGCCTTCGCCATCCCCTCGTAGAGCCAGCCGGCAGCGCGATCGAAGCTCTGGTCGTGGCCGAAGCGATAGCGCGCCAGCGTGAGCTCCTCGTCGGAGAAGAGCGTCGTCACCAGGCCCGCGCCCGCCTTGTAGGCATGTTCGGCAATCCGCCTCACCAGCGGCAGCGACGCCACCGGCGCGGTGAGCAGCAGATCCTGTCCCTCGCGCAGCCGCAGCCCCACCTTGATCGCGACTTCGGCGAGCCGGTCGAGCTTGACCGGATCGATGGCGGCAACGAGGTTGCGCTGGGGCTGATTCATCTGACGTCCATGTTCTGTTGTTGGAATCGAGTGCGCGGGAAGCGGCTGGCGAGCGCACCGGGCTCGCGGAACCGTGGCCGCCGACGATTCACCTGCGCAGGCGAGGATGCCAGTAACTTTAGCGGGAGTTCAAGGCCAATCGCGCCACGCCGGTTCCGAACCGCGCCTGCTCGAGCGTAACCGAGGGAAGTTCGCCGAAGTTTGCGCGGTAGGCGTTGGTAAACTGGCTGAGATGCCAGAATCCGTGGGCGAGCGCGCTTGCCTTCACCGTCAGGCCGGTAGCGCCGGTACGAAGCTGCCGGCGCACCGACCACAGGCGCCTCAGCCTGGTATAGCGATGGACGGCCATGCCGCAGACGGACTGGCTGGCGGTCTGCAGCGTGCGGACGGAAATGCCGATCTCGTCGGCCAGCTTTTCGTTCGCCGCGTCGATCGGATTGTGACTCAGCAAGCGATCGACATGATCGACGATGCCCTTGTAGCGCGCCAGCGACGCCGGATTGTCGCAATCGTGGAACATGCCGGCACACATGGCCTCGTCGAAGCCCAGGGACAGCGAATCCTCCAGGGCGCTTGACACGTCCACAACCGCAAGGCTTTCCGGCTCCGTTGCGGCGAGTTGCAGCGCACTGCGGATCAGCATTTGCAGGCGAGCCAGCTCCGCCGTCGGCAAATGCATCAGCAAGTGACCGTTGAAGGCGGACCAACTGCGATCCAGCGTTTCCGGGCGGATCGAAAGAATCGCAACGAGCCGCCCTTCGGGCTCCACAACGGTGCAGTTCGCCTTCCCCTTGATCAGGATCAGCGATTGCCCGACGGCCTTGCCGTTCAGACGCGTCGAGGAGATGTCGTTCATGGGAACGACGATCAGCAGCCGCCCCGAGGAGTCGAAGCCGTTGATGAGTCGCGGAAAGGTCCGGACCAGCGACAAGGTGCATGACGGCAGGGCAAGGCTTGCCCGCATCACGCAGAAATCACCGGCTCGCAGCGGAATGCTCTCCGCATTCGCATACCGCTCGCTCTCGTGGAAATGGTCGACGTCCTCGAACCGGTCGAGCTTCAATGCAGTGGACGCAGGCAAATTCTCGAACAGCATCGTCGTGGACTTGAAAAAATGAGCGCTTTCGCGCGGAACTTATCGCCGTCAGACTGCCGAAACCGTGGTTAACGAGTCCTGAATCCGCTTGTCCGGAAATTCCTGACAGAACGGCCGGCGGGCTGCAGAATTCCGTTAGCCGCTTTAGCCGCGCCTTATGCCTGTCCAAGGGATACCTGATGAAGGACAAGCCGGGGGCAATCATCGTGCGCATTTCGATCGTCAAATGGATTCTGTTGTTTGCCGTCATCACCATCTTCGGCTTTGTCGCCGTCGTCGGCACCGGGCGGTGGGCGCTGGAGCAGCTGCGGGTTGGCGGGCCGCTCTATACCAAGATCAAGCTCGGCAACGATCTCATTGCCGACATCCTGCCGCCGCCGGAATACGTCATCGAGGCCTATCTGGAATCGACGCTCGCGATGCGCGATCCGTCGTCCCATGCCGGACGCCGCGCACGGCTCGCGGAACTGCACAAGGACTATGAGGATCGGCGCGATTATTGGCGCAAGTCGGAGCTGGACGCGGGGCTGAAGCAGAAACTCATCGAACGTTCCGACGCCGAGGTTCAGCGCTTCTGGAAGGCCTCGGAGCGCGATATGATCGACGCGCTTGCCAGGGGCGATAGGAAGGAAGCCGAGAAGGCCTACGCCGAGCTGAGCACCGCCTATGCCGCGCACCGCGCCATCATTGACGAGATCGTCAAGCAGGCCAACGACGCCAATACCGCGCTGGAAAGCGATGCGTCGAGCCGCGTCGACTGGTTCAACACGCTGCTGTGGAGCATTTCCGGCCTGGTATGCGCCACCGTGGTGCTTGGCCTTCTCGGGATCATTTTCGGGATCATTCGGCCGCTCAGCGCCATGACCGGCGCGATGCGCAATCTCGCCGACGGCGATCTGACCACCGGTATTCCTTCCCTGAACCGCCGAGACGAGATCGGCTCGATGGCTGCCGCCGTCGAGGTATTCCGGGACAACAGCGTGCGCGCAGCGGAAAGCGACCGACGCATGGAGGAGCTTCGCGCCGGCGCCGAACAGGAACAACGTCAGGTGCTGATCGACATGTGCAGGATTCTCGAGGCCGATCTCGACAGCGCGGTAGCCGAAGTGCTGGCGATCAGCAACGATGCTTCGCAACGCGGCGAAGCAGCCGCCAGGGACGCTCAGACCATCGCTTCGGAAGCTTGCGCCGTGGCGGCCTCCTCGGAGCAGGCCACCAGCAACGTCACCTCGGTATCGGCCGCGACCGAGCAGCTTTCCGCCGCGGGCCGCGAGATCGCGCAGCGGGCGGTGGAAACCGCACAATTCGCCAACCGCGCAGCGGAGGAAGTCGAGCAGGCCAGTACAACGGTTGCGGCGCTGAACGAAGCGGCCACGCGGATCGAAACCGTGACCCATCTGATCTCCGAGGTTGCCGCACAGACCAATCTGCTTGCGCTCAATGCCACGATCGAGGCGGCCCGCGCGGGCGAGGCCGGCCGGGGCTTTGCCGTCGTCGCCCACGAAGTGAAGGCGTTGTCGAAAAAGACAAGCGAGGCCGCCGAGGACATCGCGCACCGGATCCAGGACATCTGCCGGGTTTCGCGCGAGAGCATCGACGTGATCGGCAAGGTCGGCGTGGCCGTGTCCGGCATCAAGGAGGTGACCGGAGCGGTCGCCGCCGCTGCGGAACAACAGGAAGCGACCTTGCTCGACGTGGCGCGCAGCCTGACCGAGGCTTCTCAGGGAGTGGCCCTGGTCTCGGAAAACGTGACGCGGATCTCCGGCCGTTCTGCCGAGATCGAGACCCAGTCCCGGCTGGTGTCGCAACTCGTCACCGGCACCAATGGCCGGGTCGCCGAGTTGCGGGCCAACATGGTGGTGTCGCTGCGCTCGTCCGACGCGGGCGACCGAAGGTCGCAGGAGAACCGCCGCCCCGTGTCGGTCCCGGCGCGGATGCGCTGCGGTGCGAGCCGGATCGAAGGCACGATACTCGACCTTTCGGAAGGAGGCCTGCGCTTCCGGTCGACTGGTTCCGCGGCGGCAGCATGCGAAGGGCAGCCGGTCGTTTTCGAGACCGAACAATTCGGCGAGGTCGCCGGAACCATCATCTCGATCGGGCAGTCGAGCATCCATGTCCAGTTCGACGAGCTGTCCGAGGACCGCAACGCGGCGATCGCGCGCTTCCTGCGATCGGTGGACGAGGCCGACCGCAGTTTCGTGGCCGCGGCTCGCGAGGCCGCCCAGAAGATCGGCGCCGCCTTCGAGGCCGAGATTGCCAGGGGCACGATCCCGGAAGCGCGGTTGTTCGACTTCGACTACCGGCCAATCGCCGGCTCCAACCCGCAGCAGTTCGACGCGCCGTTCACCGAATTGTGCGACCGGCTGCTGCCGGCGATCCAGGAGCCCGCGCTTGCCCTCGATCCGCGGGTGGTGTTCTGCGCAGCCGTCGACCGGAATGCCTATCTGCCGACGCATAACCGGCAATTCTCGCAAACCCCGCGCAGGGACGATCCGGTCTGGAATGCCGCGAACTGTCGCAATCGCCGCTTCTTCAAGGACAGCGCCGGCTTGCGCGCCGCCCGCACCAGCCGCGAATTCGCGCTGCAGACCTATGACCGGGACATGGGGGGCGGCAACGTGGTGACGCTCAAGGAAATCGATGTCCCCATCCACATCAAGGGAAAGCATTGGGGCGGGCTGCGACTGGCATTCAAGGCGTGATCGCAAGTGCGGTGATCCTCCCGGCGCGGCGCCCCGGCGCAGGATGGGTGAGCGGAAAAGCCGCCTTCACCGCTTCGCGCTCGCAAGCACGCGATCGACCATTTCGGGCGCGAGCCCGAGATAGTTTTCCGGCGACGTGAGGCGATCGATGGTCGCGCGGTCGATCCGCGCGGCAACGCGCAGATCGGCGGAGAGCGCATCGGCCAAGGTCATGCCCCTGTCATTGGCGAGGCGGCAGGCGTCGTAGACGACGTCATGCGCCTCCTGCCGGCCGATCGCGGGCGCAAGCCCCATCATCACCGCTTCCGCCACGATGAGGCCGCGGCTGATGCCGAGATTGGCGGCCATCCTGTCGGTGTCCACGACCAGGCCGCCGAGGGCGAACTTCGCCTGATGCAGCGCGCCCGCCGTGAGCACGAAGCTCTCCGGGATCGCCATCCATTCGGCATGCCAGGGGCCGGTGGCGCGCTCGAAATCCTGCACCATCGCATCGAGCATCAGCCCGGCATGCTGGCGCACGCCCTTGGCGGCGGCCAGCATCAGCTCGGAGGAAATCGGGTTGCGCTTCTGCGGCATGGTGGAGGACGCGCCGCGTCCTTTCACGAACGGCTCGTAGACCTCGGCGAATTCGGTCGAGGCCATCAGCATGATGTCGAGCGCGATCTTGCCGAGCGAACCGGTGACAAGCGCAAGGAAATTGACGGCTTCCGCAAGGCCGTCGCGCGCGACATGCCAGGTGGCGGCGGGCACGCCGAGGCCAAGCTCCTCGCACAGCGCGCGTTGCACCTCGAACCCCTTGTCGCCGAGCGAAGCGAGCGTGCCGGCCGCGCCCGCGAACTGGCCGACCAGCACGCGCGGCTTCAATTGTTGGAGGCGCCCGGCATGGCGGTCGAACATCGCGAGCCAGATCGCGGTCTTGTAGCCGAAGGTGACGGGCAGTGCCTGCTGCAGATGAGTGCGCCCGGCCATCGGCGTGTCGCGGTAACGCTTCGAGAGCCCGACGAGGATGTCGCGCAGCACCGCGATGTCGGCTTCGATCAGCTGCAGCGCGGCGCGGATCTGCAGCACCACGGCGGTGTCCATGATGTCCTGCGTGGTGGCGCCCCAATGCACGTAGCGCCCGGCCTCGCCGCATTGCTTCACCATCTGGTGCACCAGCGGCAGGATGGGGTAGCCGACCACGTCGGTCTCCCGGCGCAGCAGGTCGAAATCGAACGCGGAAACATCGGTGCGCCGCGCAATCTCTTCGGCGGCCTCTGCCGGAATCACGCCGCAGCGCGCCTCGGCCTTCGCGAGCGCGATCTCGACCTCGGCATATCGGGAGACGAGCGCGAGATCGGAAAACACCTCACGCATCGCCGGCGTGCCGAAGGCGTCGCGGAACAGGATGGAATCGAGGACGGTGGTCGAAGCCGGATAAGCGGGCATGGGATTTCCCCGGGAGGTGTCATGACTGCCTGCATGATGCACCGGCGCACGATTTCGACGCCAGCCGGGACCCGCCTGATACGGCGCGCGAATATGCATTGCCGCGGCGCGTTTTCGCCCGGGTTGTGCCATCTCGTTGGCCCTCTCTCCGACTGAGGGCGCAGGGAAAGCCGGGTGCCGGCGGCACCCGCATCGCCGTGTGCGATCTGTAGCGAAAGAAAATGCACACGGGTTTGACAGGTACAGCCGAGACATCCCGGCTTTCCCCGCGCAATGGCTCTACGGCTTATGTCGCGCTCTCCCCGGGGAACGGCCTTTCTTGCCCCCGTTGCAGGCGGAAAGACTCCCCGCCAGCGTAGCGCCAGGGTCGCGGCGCCAGGACCACACGATTTCACCGTACGCTGCCGCGTTTCGTCTGGCAGGAATGATCCCGCCTGACGCCGCAGCGTCCATCGCAACCCGCGCCAACGTTCGTGACGACCGCGAAGCGTCCCCTCATGGTGGCGCGGGCTGGGAGAGGTTATGGACCTGATTTGGGTATTCTGAAAAGGAGAATATTTTTCATTCGAGGGCTTGACATCGATTCCGTAAAACGGAACCGGTGATTTGCCCGTCGTTCCGGATTTGCAACACCCGGGACTCGCGCCCGGCGCTCCTGATTTCGTCCGGTCAAGCCGCGCATCCCGGGCGTGCATGATTTCAGGGGCCGCAATCCGTGAATGGCGTGCACTGCAACGGAACGTTGCGAACGGGCAACACACACACCGAAATACCACTCTCCTCCGTCCCCGCCTCCCCTTACTTCCTTGATTTGCAACTCACGGGGGCAGTGAATCGACCTGCAATCAGTCGTCACGGAAGAATGACGACCCGCAACAGGCCATGCGAACCAGACGGGGGCAATCCAATGGGTATCGTGCAAAGCATTCTTCGCGGCGGAGCAGCCGCCTTGGTCGTCATTCTCGCAGCATCTGCGGCGTTCGCACAGGCGCCGGCGGTCGCGCCGTGCGGGCCGGCCGGCTCGGTCGGTCTCTCCTCGGCGACGGGCCTACTGGCGACGCTCAATACGGTCAACACGGCCTTTCTGACCCAGACCAATGCTTTTGTCGCCGGCCAGCCGAGCGCACCGGACCAGCCCGGCGGCGGAGTCTGGGGCCGCGCCATCACCGGAGAGGTCACCCTGAACGGCTCAGCCACGGTCACCTTCGTGACTCCGCCTTCGGCGCCCACGCCCTGCACCAGCCGGTTCGCCGAGCGGTATGTCGGCTTTCAAATCGGCGGCGACATTGCCAGGTTGAACGTGGACGGCACCGATTTCCACTTCGGAGTGACCGGCGGCTATATCAACGCGACCGGCCGCGAGATCAACGGCTTCGCCACCGGTGGATTCGACGTTCCCTTCGTCGGCGGCTACGCAGCTGTCATCCGCGGCGGCTTTTTTGCCGATGTAATGGTCCGCTACGATCAGTATCGCTTCACCGGCACGCAGAATCAGGTCGGCCTCTTCAGCAAGGTCGACGGACACGCCTACTCGGTGAGCGGGTCGGCCGGCTATCACTATTCCCTGGGCGGATGGTTCATTGAGCCGTCGGCCGCCGTCATCTGGTCCCGCTTCAGCATCGATCCGATCCCGTTCGCCGGCAATGCGATCTTCAACGTGCCTGCCGGCAACCTGTTCGTGAACGACATCGACACGCTGCTCGGGCGGGCTGGCGTCCGCGTCGGGTTCAACCAGCAATTCGCGAACATGAACTACCAACCCTTCATAGCGCTGAGCGTGTGGCACGAATTCGCCGACAATTCGCAGCTTCGGGCGGTCACGCTGGCGGGCCCGACGATCTTCAACCTCAGCGCCGATCGCGTCGGAACCTACGGCCAATACGGCGTGGGCATTTCCGGCAGCACGCTGGATTCGCAATGGGTCGGCTACGCTCGCGCCGACTACAGGAAGGGCGACAATATCGAGGCTTGGGGACTCAATGCCGGCCTGCGCTACCAGTTTCCGGTAGCAAAACCGGTGCTGGTGACCAAGGGCTGATCGCGTCTTTCGAAAATGAAAGGTCTCCGGTCTTCGGGCCGCGACGGGTCGCTGCTACACTTGGCCAGCCCCGCCGTTCGCCGATGCATCAGGAGACGCCCATGTCCGATCCGCACCGCCGCGAGTTCCTCACCGCCGCCGCCGGCATCGCCACGCTGGCGACGCTGAGCGGATCGCAGCAGGCGGTGGCGGGCGATCCTTCCTTCATGAACAACGTCCCAGATCCCGCGCTGGCAGAGAAGGAACTGCCGACTTTCAAGTTCGCGCTGGAGAAATCGCAAGGCAAGGTGATCGGCAACAGCTTCGGCAAGGAAGCGACCGTCACCCAGCTGCCGATCTCCAAGGGCATTGCCGGCGTCTCCATGAAGCTCGAGCCCGGCGCGATGCGCGAGCTGCACTGGCACGCCACCGCCGCGGAATGGGCGTTCGTGCTGGAGGGGCGCGTGCGCACCACGGTGATCGACCCGCAAGGAGCCTCGGAGACCAATGATTTCGACCCCGGCAACGTCTGGTATTTTCCGCGCGGCCACGGCCACATGCTGCAATGCCTGGGCGAGCGGCCCTGCCACTTCATCCTGATCTTCGACAACCGCTATTTCTCCGAGTTCGGCACCTTCTCGATCACCGACTGGATCGGGCACACGCCAAAGCCGCTGCTGGCCAAGAACTTCGGCCTGCCGGAATCCGTATTCGACTCCTTTCCGAAGGAGGAGGTGTATTTTGCCCGCGGCAAAATTCCTCCCGCTGAACCATCGACGCCCCTGCAGGGCTGGAAGCTGCCGCCCGAGACGCACAAATATCGCCTGCTGTCGCAGCAGCCGACCGCTACCTTCGACGGCGGCCGCGAATGGCGCGTCGACTCCAGCCGCTTCCCGATCTCCAGGACCGTGACCGGCGTGGTGCTCGACCTCGATCCCGGCGCGCTTCGCACGCTGCACTGGCATCCGAATGCGGACGAATGGCAATACGTCATCGACGGCCAGGTGAGCGTGACGCTGTTCGGCTCGCACGGCCGCTTCCGCACCGAGCAACTGGACAAGGGCGACGTCGGCTATATCCCGCAGGGCTACGGACACTCGATCGAGAACACCGGCAACACGCGCGCGCGGATCCTGATCGGCTTCAACAGCGGGATCTACGAAAGCATCGACCTCACGCAATGGATCGCGGGAAATCCCGCCGACGTGCTCGCCACCAACTTTGGCCAGACCGCGGAGCTGGTGCAGAAGTTTCCGCACCGCGACGTGTTCGTCGCGGGCAAGAGCGGGTCGGGGAAGTAGGTCAAATCACGAAGAAGCCATGCGTGCCGTCGCGGCGCAATTGCTCGACGAGGCCGAATTCCCAATCGAGATAGGCCTGCATCTTCTCTGCCGAGACGTCCGTGCCCTCGTAAGGCCTGCGATAGCGCTGCGCCGGATCGGGCTTCGGAACCATTGCGGGCGCGCCCGTCTCCAGCGAGCCGTCATAGCCGCCGTCGAGGACGTAGACCTCCCAACTCATCTGCGCGAGCCAGGATGCGGTCATGTCGGCGCGGATGCCCTTGTCGTCGGTCAGCACGATGCGCGCGCCGCGCACGGGTGCGGCCATGTCGATCTCCTGCACCAATTGCCCGCCGGCATAGTGGCGAAAACCCTTGAGGTGGCCGGCGGCATATTCCTCGGCGTCGCGGACGTCGAAGCGATACAGCGTGCGGCCGGCTTGCGCCTCGAGCGCGGCGAAATCCGGCGCGCCGAGGCGGCGGACACCGGCACGATAGGCGACGTCGCGGGCGTTGTTCGCTGCGCCGTCGAAGGTGCCGATCGCGCCGCGACGGTTGGCGCCGTGCTCGAGCGTGTGCCTGGCCAGCGTCCAGCCGATGGTGCCGTTGCGCAGCGCCACCACCTTGTTGGGCACGCCGGCATTGATCAGCGACTGCGTGCCGATGATCGAGCGGGTCCGGCCGGCGCAGTTCACCACGATCGTGGTGGCGGGATCTGGCGCGGCCTTCGCGGCGCGCAGCACGAGCTCGGCGCCGGGCACGCTGACCGAGCCCGGGATGTTCATGGTGGCGTATTCGTCGAAGCGGCGGACGTCGAGGATCGCGATGTCGGCGCCGGAAGAGATCAGCGCGGCGACATCTTCCGCGGGCAGCGAAGGTGTGTGACGGCGGGACTCCACCAGCTCGCCAAAGGCCTTGGCGTAGGAATTGACGTCCTGGAACAGCTCGTAGCCGGAAGCCGCCCAGGCTTTCAGCCCGCCCGCGAGCTCGCGGACGTTGACGTAGCCGAGCCTTGCCAGGCTTTCGCGCGCCGCGCTGACAAGGCCCTCGCCATTGTCGTACACGACGATCGGGACATCCTTGCGCGGCAGGCGCGCTTCCGCCTCCAGCGCGATGCGGCCGGCTGTCATGTTGGCGGCGAACAGCGGATGGCCGGTGGCGAACTCCGCCTCATGTCGGAGATCGAGCAGCGCGATCTCCTCGCGCAGCAGCAGGGCTGTCCTGACTCCAGCTGGCGTGATTTCACTTGGCGTTGCGGAAGGAAGGATCATCATGCGGCAATGGACGGACGCGGGTGCGCAGATGTAGCATTCGTCCCGGCCGTTGCAAGGCCACAGGGCCGGAACGCGAGACGTGGCAATCTCGCAACATAACGAAATCGCGACTTCCAATTGATCTGCGAAACCGGATTCAATGGCTGCAGAATGCCGGCGAGACGACGGGATGACCTCGAGGGAGGAACCGGTTCGATGATGGCAGGGATGGCCAGATCGTTTCGTCCGCTTCGCGCTGCCGTCGCCGGCCTGGTGCTCGCCGCGGCGCCGGCGGGCGCCACCACCGATTCCATTCCATGCGACGCGTCGCTGCAGGCCAGGCAAGTGGCGCAGTTGCTGTTCGGCCGCAATGTCGAGGACCGGATCCGGGTCAGCGAGGCCGACTGGAGCGATTTCGTCGCGCGCGAGGTTTCGCCGCGGTTTCCCGACGGCTTCACCGTCATCGATTCGACCGGACAATGGCGCGATGCGCGGCGCGGCAGCATTCTGCACGAGGCGAGCAAGCTGATCGAGATCGTGCTGCCCGGCGGCGGCGACGACAGAGTAAAGATCGATGCCATCGCCGAGGCCTACAAGCGAAGATTCGAGCAGCAATCGGTGGGGCTGATCATCGGCCCCGCATGCGTGCGATTCTAGGTGGACGCGGGCCGGAACGGCCTTCACCGCATGGTACCCACCATCAGAACCGTCTTTCCGTCCCGCATGCAAGCAAGTAGCGTGACGCCAATTCGCACGAGAAGGAGGAGACAGAATTGAAAGCCTTTGAGTTGCAGGGACCCGGTGGAATCGATGCGATGAACCTGGTCGAGAAGCCGGTCCCGGTGCCCGGCCCCGGCCAGGTGCTGGTGAAGCTGAAGGCTGCGACGATCAATTATCGCGACCTCTTGACCGTGAAGGGCGGCTACGGTTCGCGGCAGAAATTTCCGCTGGTACCTTTGTCCGACGGCGCGGGCACGGTGGCAAGCGCAGGCGCCGGTGTCGCAGGGTTCAAGCCGGGCGACCGCGTGACCGGCAGCTTCTTCGAGGGCTGGCTCGGCGGCGAGCCGAGCGAGGCGAAGATGCGCTCCAATCTCGGCGGCGCGCTCGACGGCGTGCTGTGCGAATATCGCGTCTGGCCCGCGGCGGCGCTGGTGCGCACGCCGGATCATCTCAGCGACGTCGAGGCGGCATCGCTGCCCTGCGCTGGCCTCACGGCATGGAGCGCGGTGGTGAAGCTAGGCAACATCCGGCCGGGGCAGACCGTGCTGACCCAGGGCACCGGCGGAGTTTCGATCTTTGCGCTGCAGTTTGCGAAGATGAGCGGCGCGCGGGTGATCGCGACGTCATCGAGCGAGGCCAAGATCGAAAAGCTCAGGCAACTCGGGGCCGACGTCACCATCAACTACAAGACCGCGCCGGAATGGGGCAAGCTGGTGCGGCAGGAGACCGGCCACGGCGTCGACCTCGTCGTGGAAGTCGGCGGCGTCGGCACGCTCAACGAGTCGATCCGCGCGACGAAGATCGGCGGCAGCATCGCCTTCATCGGCGTGCTCGCCGGTCGGCCCGACCAGGAGTCGCGCCTGCCGCTGATGGTGATGCAGCAGCAGCGGCTGCAGGGCGTGACGGTCGGTTCGGTGGAAGACCTGCAGGCCATGGCGGACGCGATTGCCGTCAACCGCATGAAGCCGGTGGTGGACAAGGTGTTTGCATTCACCGATGCCAAGGCGGCCTTCGCCCACATGGCGAGCGGCGCGCATTTCGGCAAGGTGGCAATCGCGATCGGATGAACGGCACCCGATCGCGTTCAGCCGACAACGTGGCGGACCGCCGCACGGGTCAGGAAGCGGAGCTTCTCGTTGAGCGGGAAGCGGCCGAAATTGGTCTTCACCGTTCCCAGCGTAAAGGCCGTGCGCTTTGAGTAGTCGATGCGCACGGCGACGATGACGGGCTGGCCGCGGCCCGCAATCGCGCGGGCTTGCGCGATGACGCCCGATATCGCGGCGTTGTCGTTCATCGGCAGGAAGGCCGCGCCGGTCGCCAGCGCCACGCCCTCGATGTTGAGTTTTCCAAGCTGCGTGCACGGCTTGCGTCCGTAGGGAATGGACTGCGCCTGGGCAATCTGGGCGAGTTCGCCGTCATTGAACACGTAATAGATCACGCCGAGACCGTTGCTGGCGGCGGTGAGGATCTCCATGCAGGTCATCATGAAGGCGCCGTCGCCGACGATCGCCTGCACGCTGCGGTCCGGAAAGGCGAGCTTGGCGCCGATTGCCGCGGGCACCGCATAGCCCATGCAGTTGAAATCGGTCGGCAGGATCACGCTTTTCGGCGCGTGGATCGGCATCAGCTCCGCGGTGAGGAAGGTGTGGTTGCCGTCGTCGACGGCGAGGATGCCGTCGTCCGGCGTCGCGCGGCGCAGTTCGTCGAAGAAGCGCGCAGGATTGACGATGCCGGCGGCATCGTGGCGGTACCAGCTCTCGCGATAGGCGGCCTTGTCGCGCGCGATCTGCTCGCGCAGGGCAGACGATGCCGGCCGCCGCGGCCCACGAGCCTCCAGCGCGGCCGACAGCTGCTTCAGCGCCGCTCCCGCATCGCCCGCGATGCCGACCCTGGCCGGATAGTTGGCGCCGATGGCGTTCGGATTGATGTCGATATGGATCAAATTCTCCGGCACAGCGGCGCCGTAACTGCCGGTGGCGATCTCGGCAAACCGCGTCCCGATCGCCAGGATGCAATCGCAATCCCTGAACGCGTTCTGCGCGGCCGGTACTGCCGACGCGCCGAAGCCGAAGCCTGCATGCAGCGGATGGTTGCCGGGAAATACCGACAGGCCCTGCAAGGTGGTGGCGACCGGCGCCTCCAGCCATTCCGCGATACGCACCAGCTCGGCTGTCGCATCCCGCGCGCCCCAGCCGGTGAAGATGCAGGGACGTTCGGCCGCCGCCAGCAATTCGGCGGCGCGGGCGATCTCGGTTGCCGCCTCGACGCGCGGCGCCGCCGGCGGCTGGAATGCCGGCAGTTCGCCGATCTCGTCGGTCAGCAAGAGGATATTGACCGGCAGCTCGACGTACACCGGGCCGGGCTCGCCGGAGACCGCGATCTCATAGGCCTTGAACAGCGTCGGCACGACGTCCTCGTGCCGCTCGACGCGAAACGTCGCCTTGGTCAGGCCGCCCATGAAGCGATGGGTGTCCATCTGGTGCAGCTGGTAGCGATGCGGCGTATCGGTGCGCGGGCCGCCCGACAGCACCAGCATCGGCACGCCGTCGAGAAAGGCTTCGCCGATTCCGCTTGCGGCATGGGTCAGGCCCGCGGCCGGCACCACGGTCAGCACGCCGATCGAATCCGACAGCCGGCCGATGGCGTCGGCCATGAACGAAGCGCCGCCCTCATGGGTGACCAGCACCTGGCTGATGCGGTTGGAATTATTCAGGGCATCGTACAGCTCGGTCGTGTGCACGCCGGGAATGCCGAAGGTGAAACGCGCGCCGATCTGCTCCAGCGCGTAGACCGTCAGCCAGGCTCCGGTTCTCTTCATGTGTATCCTCACCCGCCCAGAGTTCTGCCGTCGATGGATGCCGCGGCGATGCGGCCCGAGAGAATGCAGCCGCCGAGGAAGGTCCCTTCCAGGGCGCGCAGCCCGTGAACGCCGCCGCCACCGAAGCCGGCCGCCTCGCCCACCGCATACAGCCCCTCGATCGGCCGGCCGGCCGCGTCGAGAACCCTGCTCTGCAAGTCAGTCATTATACCGCCGAGGCTCTTGCGGCTAATGATGAATTCGCGGACCGCGATCAGCGGCAGCGCCCTGGCGTCGTCGATCGGCTGGAACTTGCACAGCCGGATGCGGTCGCCGCGATAGGCGCGCAGCGCGGCGATGCGGCGCAGCTGCTCGTCGTTCCTCAGGCTCGGCCCGCGCGCGATGGTGGCATCATATTGCGCCACGGCGTCCGCGACCCGATCGAGCTGCACCGCCTGGTCGCCCTGCAGCGCATTCATCTTCTCGACCAGTTCGGGCAGCGTCGGCGCCGTGACGAAATCCCGGCAATGGGTGAGCATCTCGTTCACCAGCCAGCGGTTGCCGAACAGGATGTCGCGCAAAAACCCCAGCCGGTTCTTCTCGCGGATCGACGGGTTGTGCTCGGCGCCGGAGACCGCGAGCTCCTTCAGCGCGATCTTCATGTTCATCAGCTGCCAGGAATATTGCCGCTGCTGGCCGCAAATATCGGTGACCAGCCGCCGCGTGTCGAAGCCGGAGACCAGCGGCTGCGGCCCGATGCGCTCGCCGCGCCAGTTCAGCCACAGCGCCGAGCGCGGCGGCACCAGCGACAGGCCGTGGTTCGGCTTGCGCGGACGCGGATGATGCACGCCGGCCGCATAATTCCACATCTTGTCCAGGTGCGTAGTAACGCCGCCGGCAGCCGTGACGGCATCGTGAAGGCGTCCGTCGGCGAAGCGGTGTGAGCCGTTGAGAAGCTCGGCGGGAGGATGGCCCCAGTCGCGATGCCAGTTCCGCCGCACGCGGCCGAGATCGCCGTTGATGCCGCCGGCCGCCACCACGACCTGTTCGGCGCGGGCCTCGAACGGCGTCCCGCTCTCCTCGTCGACACCCGCCGCACCCTCGATGCGGCCGCCTTGCGTCAACAGTCGCTCGACGCGGCGATTGAAGCGGATGGTGAGCCGGCCGGCATTGCGGTGTCCGCGCAGCGCCGCGATCAGGGCGTCGGCCAGCCCCTTGCCGGTTCCCCAGGCCACGTGAAAGCGCGGCACCGAATTGCCCGGCGTGAATTCGCCGCGCTCGACCCAGTTGACCACGGGTAGGAAGCTGACGCCGAAGCCGCGCACCCAGCGATAGACCTCGTCGGTGCAGCGCTGCACATAGGCCTCGGCCCAGGCCTTCGGCCAGCGATCGTCCGCGCCGAATTCTGCGAAGCTCGTCCAGTCGCGCAGCGCAAGCGAGGCGGAATCGCGGATGCCTTGCCGGCGCTGTTCCGGCGAGTCGACGAAAAACATTCCGCCAAAGCTCTCGCGGGCAAGGCCGCCGAACGATTCTTCGCGGTCGCGATCAAGCAGCAGCACCGACTTATGGCCGTCGAGCAGATCGAGCGCGGTGGCAATGCCGGCGATTCCCCCGCCGATGATCAGTACGTCGCTGCGGTCTTGCTGCATCGGCCCCTTCCCCAAACTCCGGGCCCGTTACCACGGTCCGCGCATTCCGGGTTTGGTGCAGATCAAGGATTGCCGCAGGCAACAAAGGCTGTCCGGACGAACCGAGCATTGCCGCATGCGTTGTCCGAACCCGCCCTTCTGCGGCGAATCGTCCTCCAAGACGGCTCCCATTGCCATGGGACAACGATTTCTGATATTGCAACTCATTTGCATTTGCATCAAATCAAGGAGCGGAGCTCCCCCCGCACGCCGGCAGCAGGTGACCAAGAGGATGACCAACATGAGATTTTCTTTCGCCAATACCCTCGCGCTCGTGGCGATGCTGGCGATGGCGCCCGCCGTCGAGACGCGCGCGGCCGGCAACCTCGCCGGCCAGGAGCCGATCGTCGTGACGGTCGAACTCGGCAAGGGCAGCGAGCACGCCTTCGTGCCCAACAAGCTGCGCTTCGAGACCGGCAAGCTCTACAAGCTCGTGCTCAGCAACCAGAGCCAGGCGCCGCATTATTTCACCTCGCACGGCTTCAGCCAGATGATCTATACGCGCAAGGTGCAGGTGACGCAGACGCGCGACGGCAAGCCAGTGACGCTCGCCGAATTCAAGGGCGCGATCCGCGAGATCGAGGTGTATCCCGGGCACAGCGCCGAATGGTGGTTCGTGCCGGTGGCCGCCGGCCGCGTCACCGACCTGCGCTGCGGCATCACGGGCTCGGACGGCAAGAGCCATGCCGATCACGGCATGACCGGCGAGATCGTCATCGAGTAGAGGCTGCCGCTAGAGTCGCGTGCAGCCACCTCCGGTCCACGGTATAGTGCAGCCAGCGGGGGCTGAGCTGCAACGGAGGTTCCTCCATGAAAGTCAGGGACGTGATGCACAAGGGAGTCGATTGGGTCAGCCCCGAGACTCCGATCACCGAGATCGCAAGACTGATGCAGGCGCATGACATCGGCTGCATTCCGATCGGCGAGGACGATCACCTGATCGGCATGGTGACTGACCGCGACATCGTCTGCAAAGGCCTCGCGCGCAAGGATTTCAACGCCGCGCGGACGACGGCGCGGGATGTGATGACCGAAGGCATCCACTGCTGCCGGGAAGACGACGATCTGGCGAAAGCGATACACCACATGGAGACGCTGAAGATCCGCAGGCTGCCCGTGATCAACAAGAGCAAGCGGATGGTCGGCATGATCAGCCTTGGCGATGTCGGCCGGTTCGCCACCGCCGAACTCGCAGCCCAGTACGTCAAGAGCGTCTCGGCGCATCACTGAGGCGGCGCCGGCACCGCGCAACCGGTTAGTCGCCGACGGCAGGCGGCTCGCGCAGGCTGGCGAGCCACTGTCCGACCCCGTTGACGTCGTCGGACAACTCGACGGCGAAGTCGCCGGCAAACTTGCGCCAGGCCTCGAGGTTGCTTTTCGGCACGCCGAT
This sequence comes from Bradyrhizobium sp., assembly GCF_016219575.1. GTDB lineage: Bacteria > Pseudomonadota > Alphaproteobacteria > Rhizobiales > Xanthobacteraceae > Bradyrhizobium. The sequence continues at coordinate 39,990 of NZ_JACRMG010000024.1, forward strand.
CACCGACGGAATGCCGCGGTCCACCGCGTTCGCCATCAGGTCGACCAGTCCGCCGCCGCTGCATTCTGCCTTGCCGAACTTGTTGAGCACCAGCAGGTCCGCCCCGCCCTCCAGATTGCCTTCGATCCGGGCGGTGGCTTCCGCAAGCGCCCCTTCATCGAGGCGGCAGCCGCCCGCGCCCGGCCCGCGGTCCTCGAAGATCGAGGTGCGGTAGCCCGTCGTCAGGTCTTCCAGCACGACGTCGCAGCGCCGGTCCGGCGCGGTGCAGACCTGATGCTGCAGCACGCCGGCGAGCGCCATGCCGCGATCCCGACAAAGCCGCACGAGTGCGTCGAAGGCGGGGCCGGGATAGGCATTGTCCGGATAGACGATCGCCGCGACCCGCCACACCTGTGGCGACGGTCGCTCGTCGTTCGGGACAAGTTGCGTGACGGACATCGGCGGCACCTCAATTGCGAAATAGCTTAGCTTGAAGCAGGTAGCGAGGCGGCACTTTGCGGAAACGCAAATTGTAGGGGGCAGGGTAGAACGATCGATCCCTGAAAACCCATGACTCCGGCCTGGACATTTGGCAACCAGAACGCGTTGTCACCGAAATGGTGACATGATATAATTTCAGCATGCAGGTGATCGCCCGCCGGACGCTGAAGGAATTTTGGGCGCGTTACCCACATGCTGAGGGCCCAATCCGCGCATGGGTGACGGTTGCATCAAAAGCGCGCTGGACAAGTCCGGCCGAAATAAAGCGGCAGTTTGGAAGCACGGTCGACTTTGTAGGCGACAATCGGATCATCTTCGATCTCGGCGGCAACAAATACCGGCTGGTCGTCCATGTGTCGTTTTCCTTCGGCCGCCTGCTCGTTAAGTTCATCGGAACTCACGCTGAGTATGATCGTATCGACCCGGAGACCGTGTCATGGCGAAAAAAATGATCCGCCCGCTTCGCTCGGAGGCGGACTACGATGCAGCGCTGAACGAGATCGAGCGGTACTTCGAGAACGAACCGAAACCCGACACACCGGAGGCCGACCGCTTCGATCTTCTCGCATTGATCATCGAGGACTACGAGCGCAAGCGCTGGCCGATCGAACCGCCCGATACGATCGATGCCATCCGTTACCGGATGGAGACGGGCGGATTTTCGCAGGCCGATCTCGGCCGACTGCTTGGTTCGCGCCAGCGCGCCTCCGACATCCTGACGAGGAAGCGTCCCCTCACCATGAGGATGGCCTGGCGGCTGCACCGCGAGTGGGAAATACCGGCGGAAGCATTGATCGCACCGCCGCGGTCGCGCGGAAGAAGGTCGGCGGCGTAGTAGTACTGCGGTGTGCGCCACGCACGCGCTTCACCGCCCGTCGAATTCGGCCCAGCAGTCCGCGGTCTCGTAGACCCGCACGGCGGAGATTTGCCGCAGGCCCGGCTTCAGGCGTTCCCAAATCCAGACCGCGATGTTTTCCGCGGTCGGATTGCCCAGTCCCTCGACCTCGTTGAGACAGCGGTGATCCAGCGCATCCATGATGCCGGCAAAGGACTCTTCGAGATCGAAGAAGTCGACGACGAATCCAGTATGGGCGTCGACGGGACCTTCCAGCTGAACCTCGACGCGGTAGGAATGACCGTGCAGCCGGCTGCAGCGGTGCGTTGCCGGCACGCCCGGAAGAAAGTGTGCCGCCTCGAACTTGAACGCCTGCGATATCTTCATCTGGTCCCTGAGATGTCTTTCGTTTTGCGCATGATCCTTTCCGAAAACCGGTTTCCACCCTTCGGGATCATGCGCGAGCGACCAGATGCAATGCTGTTCTGACCGGCGTCGTAAAATGGCGCGCCCGGAACGATTCGAACGTCCGACCCTCAGATTCGTAGTCTGAATTCGAAGCTTTTCTGCGGCGCGTCGGGACACGTTGCCATACTCCCGCCCCTTCGACAAGCTACTGATTGATCATAAGATTTCGCGCCATGGCGTGCGCTAGCGTAGAGCCACCACGATAACTCCTGTCGTGGACTTCCCCAGACTAAACCCAGACTAAAATGGTGGACGGTCATGGCTGATCAACGCGAGATTCTCACCGACAAAAGCATTGCGCGTCTGTCTGCGGGGAAAAAACAGTACAAGGTGCGCGATGGCGAATTGCTGGGATTCTTCGTTCTCGTCGGCAAGCGCCGCAAGACCTTCATGGCTCAAGGTGAGTTCTGGCGTGACGGTGTTCGTGAATTCACAGCCCAAGTAAAGCTCGGCGACTTCGGCGAAATGACCACGCGCCAAGCCAGAGGCAAAGCTAAGGAAGCGCTTGGAGCGATAGCCAAAGGACAACGTCCAGGTGAAACTCCCAAAATCAAGCCAGGGTCAATCACGCTTCGCCAGGCTTGGGAGCGCTACCGGGATGCACACATGAAACGTAAGGGTCGAAGCTCTGGCACGATTGAAAACTATCGAGATCACATGGAGCGGCTGTTCAAGGATTGGCTCGACGATCCGCTGGCCCGGCTTGGCCGACAGCCGAACCTTGTCGTTGAACACCACGACAAGATAACAAAAGAAAACGGCCCCTACATTGCCAATGGCGCCATGCGCAGTCTGCGGGCCGTCTACAACCACGCCAGGAAAAGCAATACGGATCTGCCTGCCACGAACCCGGTTTCCGCCATTGACTGGAATAAGGAGCATCGACGCAACAGTGGGATGGGGCCGAACGACATCGGTGGCTGGCTGAAGGAGCTTTACGCAATGGAGAACCCGCTAAGGCGGGAATTTCACCTTTTGATACTCTTCAGTGGGTCACGACCAACTGCGCTTAAGAAGGTTCGCATTGAGCACATCGATCTACGTGCGAGGCTGATCCACATCCCGCAGCCCAAAGGTGGAGAGGACAAGGCATTCGACATCCCGCTATCGCGGCCGATGATCCGGTGCGTCGTCCGCGCAATCAGGTGGGGGCAGATCATGTATTCCGAGCAGGCAAAATCGTGGCTGTTTCCAGCCGACAGCGAAATCGGACATCTCGTGGAGCACAAGGAAGTGCGTGACGTCCTTTCCAAGTGGGGTAACGAACTGCGGCAGAGTTATCGCACGCTCGCGCAAGCCGCGGGTATTTCGGAGCTTGACATTCATCTGCTGATGAACCATTCGCTGCCCGGCGTGAATGCGGGGTACATCACGCGCGACCGTTTACTACGAGACCACCTGCGCCAACAGCAGCAGCGAATATCAGAACTGGTCGTTCAAAGCCTCGAAGCAACGCGATATCCTTCTTTAGTCCGGTGGCTCAAAAGCACGAAGGTCGAGGAGACTGTCGATCAGGCTGAACCGGGGCTTGAACCCGATACCATGTCGATTGCTGCATAGACTCCAAGCGTAAACGTTGGATCCCGATAGCCAAACGTAGCCATCAAGCATTGGCCGCGACGATCCACGCTTTCTGATCCGCTAGGCCGGTCGAATCTTAGCATGGGGCTGCCGCAGTGCCCGCATAGTCGCTTAAGCCCCTTTCGTGTCTCGCCCGGTCGTCCGATCGGCGAAAGGGGCAGCGCAATCGGGCGGTTGCCGTTTCAAGATGGGGGTCAACAGGAGCCTCGGTCTCAAGCCGGCCATCGCGCAGTCGCGTCCCAGCCCGTTGCATAATTGCGCTGGCGGTCCGATAGTCGGTGCTGATCCAACCGAGGCGACGAAGCGACGTGGTCCGCGATCCTCATGCCGGCCTGCCGGCGTTGCTGCCGCGACTTTTTGCATTTGCGCGGACGATGCTCGGCGATGCCGACACCGCCCGCGATCTGGTGCAGGAGGCCGCGGCCCGGGCGCTGGCCGCCAGGCGCGTGCCGGACGATGAGCCCGCCTATCACGCCTGGATGTTCCGCATCGTCCGCAACGCCGCCCTCGACGAATTGCGCCGCCTGCGGCAGCCGCCCATCGAGGACCATGCCCAGATCGATCTCTGGCGCTACGACGATATGCGCATTGCCAAGATCACCGTCGAGCAAGGTCTCGCCGTCCTTGCGCCGACGCATCGGGAAATAATCGCCTTGATCGATATGGCCGGTTTCAGCTACGGCGAGGCCGCCGACCTGCTACAGGTTCCCGTCGGCACGGTCATGAGCCGTATCGCCCGGGCGCGTGGCGCGCTCCTTGCGGCGATCGAGGCGAGCCGCGTCCAGCCACTGAAGTCGCACCATGGATAACAGTCCGAACCCAGACGACCTCTTGACGCTCAATGCCCTCGTCGATGGCGAGCTGGCGCCGGCCGAGCGCGCCGAGATCGCCTCACGTCTGGCGGTCGATCGCGATCTGGCGCGCGCCTATGCGGCGCTGGCACGGCTCAAGGCGACTGTCGCAAACACAGCCGACGACGTGCCGACACTGCGGCTTCCCAAGACCCGGCGGCCGGTGGCTTGGCGGCTAACTGCCGCCGCAGCCTGCGTCGCCGCTGTCATCGGCGGGCTTGTGGCCGTGCACGGCCTGCTGTCCAGCGCCAGCCCGGACGCCGTGACCGCCGAGGGGCCGATGGCCATCACGCTGGCGTCGCTGCCGGCCGGAACGAACATCCCGAGGCTCGATACGGCAGGGTTGAAGCTCATCGGCCTGGCGATCGACCCCGGCAAGGTCCCGGTGATCACGGCGAGCTATCGCGGCCCGCACGGATGCCGTCTCGACCTGCGGGCCTGGCCGGCGGGGGCCGAGGCGCCCGCGGTCACCGGAACCAGCCGACGCAATTGGGCGGTCGGCGACCTCGTCTACGAGCTGGTGGCGCATGGCATGCCGCAATGGCGTTTCGCCATCATCGCGGGGGCCGCCGAGCAGCAGACCCGGCTCGGCTCCGACCCCGAGCGGGTCGAGCGGCGCCTGCGCGAAGCCAATATTGGAGCGCCCCCCTGCGTCGGGTAGTCTGTCGAGCCGGCAGAGGTTGGAATAAATCGAGCCCCTCCTTCGTTTCTTCTACATTGCGATTTCGTGACGGGGGTCACGCAAATCGATAATCCGCCGCAAGCGGCAAGAGAAGGAGGGAACGAATGCAAAAAATGAATCGCCGGCACTTCCTCAGCACATCGGCCGCCGCGAGCGCGGCACTGATCGGGGGACTACGCCAGCCGACGGAAGCCGAAGCCGCCGGCGTCGATCTGACGCCCGGCGTACCGACGGGCGTCAATAGCTCCGCCATCATGGAAGCGCTGCCGGGCAAGAAGCCGCTAATCAAGCTCTCCTACCGGCCACCGAACTACGAAGCGCCACTCGAATATCTGCGCACGCCGATCACGCCGAATGACGAATTCTATGTCCGCTATCACCTCTCTGATATCCCGAACGTCGACGTCAAGACCTACAAGATCGCGGTCGGCGGCGACGGCGCCAACGGCCAGGCCGAGATCACGCTCGACGAGCTGAAGAAAATGCCGGCTGTCGAGGTGGTCGCGGTCAATCAATGCTCCGGCAACCGCCGCGGCCTGTCGAAGCCGCATGTGCAGGGCGTGGAATGGGGCTACGGCGCTATGGGTTGCGCCCGCTGGAAGGGCGCACGGCTCAAGGACGTGCTCGACAAGGTCGGCCTGAAGAAGGAAACGATCGAGATCGGCTTCAACGGCGCCGACGGTCCGGCGGTCGACAAGACGCCGGACTTCATCAAGAGCATTCCAGTGTGGAAGGCCGTCGACGAGTCGACAATCGTCGCCTACGAGATGAACGGCCAGCCGCTGCCGCATTTCAACGGCTTCCCGGCCCGCATCATCGTACCCGGCTGGACCGGCACGTACTGGATAAAGCACGTCATCGCGATCAACGCCCTGACCAAGCCCGAAACGAACTTTTGGATGAACCCGGCCTATCGCATTCCGGTCGGCAAGTTCCCGCTCAGGGACCGCTTCATCACGCAGGAAAATGCTACCACCACCCCGATCACCGAGATGGTGGTGAATTCACTGATCACCAGCCATCGCGACGGCGCCAAAGTGAAAACCGGCAAAGTCACGGTCAGCGGCATGGCTTGGGACGGCGGCTACGGCATCCGCGCGGTGGAAGTCTCCACCGACGGCGGCAAGACTTGGGCCGCCGCGACGTTGGGCGAGGATCTCGGCCGCTTTGCGTTCCGGCCATGGAGCTTCAACCTGTCAGCCAAGGCCGGCAAGAACAGCGTGATGGTCAATGCAACCAACAGGATCGGCCAGGCGCAAACCTCAGAACTGATCTTCAATCCGGCCGGCTACCACAACAACGTGATGCAGAACATCACGCTGGTCGCTTAAGGGAGGTTATCCATGCGGACATTCGCTATCGCTGTTGTCGCCGCGCTGATCGCTGTCCCGGCGGCCGCGCAAGAGAAACCGATAAAATTGAAGCCGGGGCCGGGCCTTGATAAGGTGGAAGCCAATTGCCAAGCCTGCCACAGCCTCGACTACATCCAGATGAACTCGCCATTCCTCAACGCGGCGGGATGGGACGCCACCGTCAACAAGATGATCAACGCGTTCAAAGCGCCGATCGACGAGGCCGACGCCAAGGCGATCAAAGACTACCTGACGAAGATCTACGGCACCTGACTGGACCTTTCGTCATAGATGCTAAGAAGCCGGCCCTGCCCTCGCGGCGGGGCTTTTTTCTTACGGCCGACCTTATCTATCTATGAGCAGCAAGGCGAAAGCTCTTTGCGCATCCAGCTCGGATAAAGGGCGGCGAGGAAGCGCGTACGCTGCGAATAAAATGCAGCCAACGAAGGCAAGCGACCAAACGACAAGGCTCGTCAGGCGATTCTCGAATGTGGCCCAGCGGGCGCATCGGTGCCAACTGGCAAAAAGCAGGCCAGAAGATGATGACTGTTATTCCGACCCAGAACCCGTAGTACAGCGTGACCGCAAGAGAGCCAGCATTGTAGTTTGCTTGCACGCCGAATAGCGGCAGCAGAAAATAGTATCCGGCATCTGAAACGATCCAAATGGCCGCGACTTGCGCCAGCGTTCCCAGCAACTGGGCGTCTTGTTTATCGGTTGATGCAACAGAAAAACGGTTGGACACAGTGGTTCACCGTTCGTCGACTTCATCACTTCATCGCACTTGGATGATCGCGAGTATGATATCCCCGGGCGACGCACCATATTCTAGCTAGTCCACCTTGAGGCGATGTTGCCCTCGGCAAACGGCTACTAGCCGTAGTGACCGGCGAAGAATAGCAGTTGAACCCCCGCGCTGCCCAGGACGGCTGCCAGAACGTAGCGAGTTGCGGCTTGCGATAGCCACCGCAAGCCTACCGTTGTGCCAACCATCGCTCCAGCCAACGCTCCTACGGCATAGAGCCAAGCGTGACCGGACGGCACTTGGCCGGCATACAACGCGCCAACCAAACCGACTGCGGAATTGGCCAGGATAAAGGGTGCTGAAAGGGCCGCGGTCTGTTTGGGCGATGCCCAATGCAGCGCGATCAGGATAGGCGCCAGAAAAACCCCACCGCCGACGCCTGTGAGACCCGATACGAAGCCCACACCCGCGCCTATGGCTATGGCACCCCACAAAGGAGTGGAATGGTCCGGCTCCCCATCCTTCCTTCGCCGGAAGGCGAGAATGGCTGCGGCGGCCAGGAGCACAATGCCGGTCATCGCGTTATAAACATTCTCATCAAGTACGATGAACCCTCCAACGAGGGCGGTCGGCAGCGATGCAATCAGGAGCGGTTTGAGCTTCGCCCAATCGACAAAACTGCCGCGATTGAACAGCCATGTCGAATAGGTTGCGGCGGCGATATTGAGCAATAGCGCCGTGGGCCGCATCTCGTTCGAGGGGAAAGAGGCAAAAGCCATCAGTGCGAGGAAAGCTGTTCCTCCAGCTTGACCTACCGTCGCATAGAGCAGGGATACGGCACCGAATAGCAGTGTCAGCATCGGCCCCCTCGTGGGCTATTGCCGCCGAGCCCTTGGAGTTGCTCCGCCAGCTTCTTTTCAAGTTGCCTCCTATTCTCATCGCATTCAAGGCGATGTACCGCCAAAACAACCGAAGACTTATTCGCCTTCGAAGAGGTAGGTCCACACACGCGTCAAGACGTTAAGGGCCGCGAATGCACTCTCACGTTGTCTAGAGAGGCAGAGTGATAGAGGCCCGAAGACCACCTTCCGGCCGGCTGGAAGGCGTAAGCCGGCCGCCGTGCGCCTGGACCACCGACAGCGCAATCGCCAGCCCGAGACCAATCCCGCCGGTCTCGCGGCTTCTGGAGCCTTCCACGCGGTAGAAGGGCTGAAACACGCGCGTGAGCTCGTCTTTGGGGATTCTAGGCCCTTCGTCGTCGATCGTTATCTCGATCGCTTGCGGCGTCGAACGGATCGCTGCGCGCGCCCGCTTGCCGTACTTGACGGCGTTGTCGATCAGATTGGTGGGCGCGCGCTTCAAGGCAGCCGGCTGGCATTCGCAGACGATGGGCTGCGCCGATTCCATCGGCAACAGGAAGTCCGGTATCGGCTATGTCGTCAACCACGCTGGAAAGAAGTGCGGTGAGATCGGTTCGGCGGCGCGGCTCAGCCATTGCTTCGTCACGGGCGAATTGCAGTGTTGCGGCGACGATCATGGAGTCCATTTCGGCAATGCTGGTCAGCAGCTTGTCTCGCTCAGCCACGTCAACGACGTTTTCCGCGCGAACGAGCCGCCGAAGGCACCCATGAAGAAATTGTCGGCCAGCGTGTATCGCCTTGCGATATTCCACGCCGAGAGTTTCGATCCGTCATAATGCCCCATGACCAAGGCGCCCACATCCAAATATGCAGCGAACCGGTCGATTTCTTGCCGCCGTTGATCTGCATTTGATTCTGGTAGAATCCGTGGCCCGGATCGTTGGTGACAACGCTCACCGGCCCATTGAAACCCTTCGGATCGTCGATCGCGAAGGGCTTGTTTGGCAGATGTGCGGTTTGCGCGCGCCCCACCGGGCGCTTCGCTCCCCTGGGCATCAATCCTCACCAGATCGGCGGCAAGTCCTTCAGCACCGACGCGAGCGGACTCCTTGCGCGAGGGGTGGCTCGCTCCAAGCGCCCTGTCGTGGGCGGCGAGCGCCGCCTCGGCGAGTGCATGTGCCTCAGCGGGACCGGTGGCTAGCAATAGTCTCGCAAGACTAGATCGAGTCCGATTCGTGTCCGGATGCGCCGGACCCAGCAATTTCGCGTTGATGGCCAACGCGCGCTCGTAGAGCAGCCGCGTGCCAGTAAGATCACCCTGCGCCTGCAGCAGGCCTGCAAGGTAATTGATGCTCGTCGCAGTCTGCGGATGTTACCACATCGTGTTGTGGAAGGATGCGAGACGAGGCGGCGTTCTTGCTGCGGCGTCGAACACGAACAATATAATCGTCCGAGAAGATGCAGAGGTCGGCGGCCCGCCTGCGTCGCCAGCGAACGATTCGCGCTCTATCGGCACCATTCCCACGGATCAATTTCCGCGAAGCCATCAAGGACACGTCGGCCAAATACGGCTTGAGGAAAGTAAACTGCTCTGACATAATAGCGTGGTTAGCTGGAGGGGTTTCCCATGTTCCGTGGAATTTTCGGTGTTCTTGCCCTAATTCTAACGACCGGTGCGGCTCCCGCCGCGTCTAACCCGGCTGATGTTCCTCTCGACCAGCGGATCGCCAATGCGCAGGCTAAGATCGCGGAATTGAGCAAGCTTGCGGTGACAGGCGAAGCGAAGGCCGGTACCGAATCGAAGGGCGAAAAGCTCGCGCAGCACTGGCACAATTGGCCAAATTGGAACAATTGGCACGACCATTGGAATAATTGGCACAACCATCATTGGGGCAATCATCACCACTGACGCATCCGGCTTTGCCATCTGAGCGGCAAGCCAAGGAACGGGTCGCGCCCCGCGAGGTTCCGGTAAATGGAGTATTGCCAAACCAGCCTTTTGGTTCTTCAGCCAACGCCCTTTTGCAACATCGATTGTACTTATTGCTATCTGCCCCATCGATCCTCGAAAAAGCGGCTGACGTTTGAGTTAGCCGAAATCATCTTCAAGAAACTCATTGCGTTCCCTACGATCGGGGAGTCCGTAACAATCGTATGGCATGCTGGCGAACCGATGGTTCTGTCGGTTAGTTACTACGAACGGATGTTTGAGCTGATCCGGGCTATCGCCCCACCTCATTTGAATATCCGACATTCAATTCAGACCAACGGGACGCTGATTTCAGAAGCCTGGTGCGATCTCATTAAGAAGTGGAACGTCAACATCGGCGTTAGCATCGACGGGCCGCGCGAACTGCACGACCTTTACCGAAAACAAAGGAACGGTACTGGGTCGTTCGATCGTGCGTACGAAGGTTTGCGGATGTTGCAGCGCGCGGGCATCTCCTTTCATGTCATCAGCGTGCTGACGGTCGAAAGCATGGCGCAGCCGGAGAAGATGCTCGATTTCTATGTCGAGAACCAGATCAGGTACATCTGTTTCAATGTTGAAGAGCAGGAAGGAGCAAACGCCAAGTCGAAACTCGTGAGCTGCGAGACTGCGGACGCGATGTACCGCTCGTTCTTGCAGCGCTTCCTCGATCTCGCCGTTCAACGGCAACGGCCCGTTCTCGTTCGAGAGGTCGAGCAATGCATGGGGATGATCGAAGCGCACGGCACCCCAGTCCGCAACGAGCAGAACGAGCCATTCCGCATCATCTCGTTAGATTGCGACGGCAATCTCTCCACCTTCTCGCCGGAACTTTTGGGCATTGAGCACGAAGCATATGGATCGTTCTGCTTTGGCAACCTGGCCCGTGACAGTTTCGAGGAAATTGCCGCCCGGGTGCACGAAAGCCGCCTTTATGCCGACATCAGGGCGGGTGTGCGTCAATGTGCAGACACGTGCGCCTACTATGGTCTTTGTGGCGGAGGTGCGCCATCAAACAAGATTTTTGAGAATGGCTCCGCGGCAACAACTGAAACGGTACATTGCCGCACTTTCAAGCGCTCGGTGGATGTCGTCTTGGATATAATAGAACGGCTTCCACCCGACTTGGCGCAAGCGGCAAATCATTCCCGTGCGGGCGCCCCACCCTTGGGTATGTGGCCCGGTTGAATGTTCTCTGGAGCGCCTGTACGCCGGCCATAAGGAGATCAGAGCTACACGACCCGAATGTCGGCCCGATCGGTGCTGCCGTCGACCAAGAGAGCTCGGTCCCGCGAACGACGAGCGGCACCTGACCGCGGAGTTGGCGTAGTGTTCCAAAGAAGCGGCGATCAGGCTTGGATGGCTTTGAGCCGATCCGGATAGTCCGTCATAGCGCGACGGCGAAAGAGTAGTGCCTATCTTCGTCGATCGTAGCGCGCTATTTTCCACATCAAGCTATTGATTTTTAAGACTTCGTCGGTGGTGCCTTTCTGACAATACCAGCAAAGGTACCAGCGATCACCAACTCATCAGGCTCATAGCCTTGAGGTCGCAAGCTCAAATCTGCCCCCGCAATGACAGAAAACTCACTGAGGCCGGCCTCCACCCAGGGGCGCCCATTACTGAGCGCCCCTGTCGCGATCCCCAAGCCGGCAGCCAAGTCAAGACGTCGTTGTAGACATCAGGGTACTGGCGTCAGTGCCCATGCCCCCCACCATGTCCATGCCCATGCCCATGCCCATGGTCACCTCCATGTCCATGTCCATGTCCGTGTCCGTGTCCGTGTCCGTGTCCGTGTAGAAGGCTGAAGAATTGGTCGTGCTCGTTGTCTGCGGAGGCAGTGGTCGGGGCAAGCGCAGTGGCCCCAATCAAACCTAGAGCCGCGAGAGCGATGATGGTCTTGCGTAACATGAGATATCTCCTGAGTTTCGATTTTATGATCGACGTCGTGACGGGGAGGAGGGTGTTTCTTGTGCACCGTTCTCCTTGCTTTGGCACGATGACGGCTTCAACTTAGCGCAGGCCCCCATTCGCCGCTGTGATGGGCATCACACGCGTTTTTGCTGACGACGGCCGCGATCCAATACGGGATGGCGACTGTGCCCTTTCGGCGCGAAGTTGGTCTCTGCCGCGCCAGACTCCGAAATGGGTTGTTTTCATTCACTTAAAATCTCGTCGTGAATGGCGTAGAGACGCCACGACTTCGGGTGCAACGACATCATTTTGAAAAAATCACCCTCTTGTGATTGGACTGGTTCTGCTCTTGAACCTGCTGCGAGATCAAAGATGCGAGATGGCAGCCGCATACAGTCACACTCGATCGCAATTCATTACTTCCAAGAGACCGCTTTCGGTCAATCTTTTCAAAATTCCATTGAGTAAAAGATGCCCGTGTTTGAACTGTTTCAACGCTCGGGATCACATGGGCGCCCATGGTTAACAGGTGTCCGGCATGATTTTTGCTGAGAGTGGACTTGATGTTTTTGATGTTTCAATGCGGCACAGACCTGCCCCTGAAAAACTAGGGAGATAGCAAGATGTCGTTGAGGCGCGTCGGGCACATTCTCGAGCCCGACCGGAACAATTTTAATCTGATGCGCCTCTTGGCTGCGTCGGCCGTGGTAGTCTCTCATGCGTTGTTTCTGCACTCCGGTCTTAAGGCCGACGAAATCCTGTCCGGCGTCACCTTCTACAATCTGGGCGACCATGCGGTGAACGTGTTTTTCGTTCTGTCCGGCCTTACCGTGGCCGCCAGCCTGGCGCGATCAGCATCGACCACGCAATTCATTGTCGCGCGGGGCCTTCGGATCTTCCCGGCTCTCGCCGTTTGCGCGCTTCTGTTAATTTTAGTGGGCGCAATCGTTACTATTTGCACCCCGGCTCAGTTCCTCTCCGACACCCGCGTCTGGCGATACGGCCTGAAAACGCTGCTGCTCGGTTCGGCCTCCGCGGGCTTGCCCGGCGTCTTCGGCGAGAACCCCCATCCTTTCACCATGAACGCCTCGATCTGGACCCTCAAATTTGAAGTCACGTGCTATTTGGTA
>NZ_JACRMG010000030.1 GCF_016219575.1 Bradyrhizobium sp.
TGCTACCCGCTCGATCAGCCAATCAGCTCGTTCCGCAACCCGAATGTCGCCGAAAGACATCTTGTGCCTCCGCCAAATAGGTCGAAAGCCCTTGAATCATATTTGCAAAATCCGGGGAATCACTTTTGGGGATCCCGTAGCCCCCGCAAGGGGGGAGGGAACCCGTCCACCGGTGCGTGCCTTACTCGTCGCGCTGCTACCCCAGCAGCACCGCATCCGCGCCGTTCACGGCGTCGGCCGAGTCCGTCACCGTCTTCTCCAGCGAAGGCGCCGCGACCGCGATATTCTCGGCAAAGAACCGTGCCAGCGCCACGTGGCGTTGCGGATCGCCCTCGCCAAGGCCCTTGGCGGCGAGCGCTTCTCCGGCCAGCATGCAGCCGCCGAGGGTGGCGCCGAACAGGCGCAGATAAGGCGTGGCGCCGGCGAGCGCATCGTTTGGCGCAGCAGCCAGCTTCTCCAACAGCCACTTGCTGGTGCGCTCGGTGGCCGCCAGCGCCTCGCGCAGCTTTGCGCCCGTGGTGCCGAAGGCCGGATCGTTCGAGGTCTCTACGCGGCTGACGATCCCGCTGAGCTCGTCGAGCAGCTTCCACACCGACTCGCCGCCATTGGCGCCGAGCTTGCGCGTCACCAGGTCGATCGACTGGATGCCATTGGTGCCCTCGTAGATCGTGGTGATGCGGGCGTCGCGATAGTGCTGCGCCGCGCCGGTCTCCTCGATGAAGCCCATGCCGCCATGGACCTGCACGCCGAGATAGGCGACCTCGTTGCCGATGTCGGTGGAGAACGCCTTCGCGATCGGCGTCAGCAGCGCGCCGCGCGCCGCCGCATCGTCGCGTACCCCGGCGTCCTTTGCCCGCACGGCGACGTCGAGCGCCACCGCCGTGGCGTAGCAGATCGAGCGCGCCGCAGCCGTCATGCTCTTCATCTGCATCAGCATGCGCTTGACGTCGGGGTGCACGATGATGGGATCGAGTCCGTCGCCCTTCCTGCCCGTCGCGCGGCCCTGCTTGCGCTCCTGCGCAAAGGCCAGCGCCTGCTGGAACGCGCGGTCGGCGATCCCTACGCCCTCGAGCCCGACGCCGAGCCGCGCCTGGTTCATCATGGTGAACATGCAGGCCATGCCCTTGTTTTCCTCGCCGATGAGGTAGCCGACCGCGCCGCCCTTATCGCCCATGGTCATGGTGCAGGTCGGGGAGGCGTGGATGCCGAGCTTGTGCTCGACGCCGGAGGCATGGATGTCGTTGCGCGCGCCGAGCGAGCCGTCCTTATTCACGAGGAACTTTGGCACCAGGAACAGCGAGATTCCCCGCGTGCCCGCGGGCGCATCGGGCAATCGCGCGAGCACGAAATGCACGATGTTGTCGGTCATGTCGTGCTCGCCATAGGTGATGAAGATCTTGGTGCCCTTGAGGCGATAGCTGCCGTCGCCCGCCCGCTCGGCGCGGGTGCGCAGCGCGCCGACGTCGCTGCCTGCGCCGGGCTCGGTGAGCTGCATGGTGCCGGTCCATTGGCCGGACACCAGCTTGGCGAGATAGATCTGCTTCAGCTCGTCCGAGCCGTGCGCATCGAGCGCCTCGATGGCCCCGAGCGTCAGCAGCGGGCAGAGCCCGAAGGCGATGTTCGACGCGCTCCAGATTTCCGTGCATGCCGCGTTGATCGCGAGCGGCAGGCCCTGACCGCCGAATTCTTCCGGCCCCGACACCGCGTTCCACCCCGCATCCGCCCAGCGCTTGTAGGCATCCGGCCAGCCCGGCGCGGTCGTCACCACGCCGTTGTCGAGCTTGATACCGTGCTCGTCGCCGACACGATTGAGCGGCGCCAGCACGTCGGCGGCGAACTTGCCGGCTTCTTCCAGCACGGCGGCCGTGATGTCGCCGTCGAAATCGCCGTAATGCCCGGCCTCGACGGCGGCCTTCAGCCCCGCGCCATGGTTGAGCGAAAGCAGGATGTCGGAGATCGGCGCGGTGTAGGTCATGGTGGTGCCCGGGCTGGTGACTGGATAGGGGACGATAGACGATACGCTGCCGTATCACGAACCCGCCGGGCTCTCAATGGGCGGATGGGGGCGGCATGGAAGACTACGGCCCCGGATACCGCCGGTTTCCGGGCGATGGGGCAGGCAAGGGTCGTGCCGCGCTGCGCCGGTCGACCCTCATGGTGAGGAGGCGCGAATCGCCGTGTCGACCATGCGGCCCGGCTCCGGCCCCTGACTTCCATATTAGGGGTCCGAAAGCCGGGCCGGAGCGGTGCAAATCCTTTCTCCCGCCTGTTGAACTCGGTCCACCGGCCCTATAGACCGGCGTGGCCGAAGGGCGCTCGCGACGCGGCCATTGCCGCGCCGTTCCCGAACGGCCCGTTGGGGCGTAGCCAAGCGGTAAGGCAGCGGATTTTGATTCCGCCATTCGGAGGTTCGATCCCTCCCGCCCCAGCCAGCATCGAGCGAGAGCATCCGGCGGATGGTTCCAGCGACGGCGCGCGCCATCGGCAGTTTTCTTGCGGCCATCGCCGCCGCAATGCTGCTGCTCGCCCTTCCCGCCGCCGCCGATCCCACGGCGGACGCCGCGCCCAAAGATCTTCCGGCGTCAACTCACCTTCTTCTTGATCAAGCGAGCGCCAATGTGCCGAGGCTGCTCGCTGCGCAGCACAACGCTGGTCGTGACGGCACCGTAGCCGGCAATACGATCCACGATCGTTTCGAGTTCCTCGGGCGCGGGAACGATGACCTTCAGGATGAAGCAATCCTCTCCGGTGACGCGGTGCACCTCAATAATGTTCGGAACATCCGAGAAACGCTTCAGGCAGGACTTGATATGCTCATGGCTCGTCCGCAGGCGGACGATCGCCATCATGCCCAGGCCGAGGGCACGAGCATTGATGCGGGCCCCATAACCTTCGATGATGCCGGTTTCTTCCAGGCGTTTCACACGCTCGGAGATCGCCGGTTGTGATAGGCCGATCCGTCGCCCAAGTTCCGAAAGTGGCGCGCGCGCATTGGCCTGCAACGCCTCGATGATCTGGAGATCCTTGTCGTCGATGCTGCCGAAGCGATCCAAGTCGAAACTCCTGTCGCACTTTGAAATCATCGGTCAACGGCCTCTGCGGCCGATGACCCTCTATGCAGGTTCGGATTGCTGCGGGCTACAATGCACCCATCGGCGATCAGCTCAAGGGGGTACAATGGATATTGCGTTTGTTACGTTGCCTGGCATCGGCGGCTCAGGCGAGCAGCATTGGCAGACGCATTGGGAGCGTGCGGACACTCGCTTCAAGCGCTTCAAGCCTACGAGTTGGGATGCGCCGGACGTGAGTGACTGGACTGCTGCCGTCGATCGCGAGCTTGGACTCGCGCCGCAATCGGTCGTACTAGTTGCACACAGTCTTGCGTGCTTGCTCGTTGCGCATTGGGCGCAAAAGACTCTGGCGCGCGTTGCTGGTGCCTTTCTCGTGTCAGTGCCGGATCCGGCGGCTACGAAGTTTCCGGCGGCGGCCGCGTCGTTCGCTGCCGTGCCTGCGACTGCCTTGGTGTTTCCGGCTCTCATCGTTGCGAGCACTGACGACCCCTATGGGACCCTTGACTACGCACGTCAGCGAGCTGGCCAATGGAAGGCCGGCATTGTGGAAGTGGGACCCCTCGGGCACATCAACGGAGCAAGTGGCCTTGGCGATTGGCCGCAGGGCCGCATGCTGCTCGAGGCGTTCTCCAGCGGCTTGGGGATGGGACGGTGAGGCTATGACTTGCCGCTGCACTTTGTGCGGCATCGCGTAACGCCCAACTCACGTCCTAACTGCTCGTGCGGAATCTACCGAACATATCTCGGGTGAGGTCGTTGATGCGTCGCAGCAGGTGTTCAGAAACTTCGAGGCCGTTGCGAGTGCAACAGATCCACTCATCTGTCGGCAAGATGGTAATCTTGTCGATGAAGCGAATTCAACGCGCCCAGTCTAATTGAAATTTGACCCGTCCGGTCCCGAACATCAGCCAATGCTGGTGGCAAAGGCAGGTGATGTCGAGCGTTACGCTACGGCGGCTACAGCGCACATTTTTGATGGCAGGCCATACAGGCCGGAGAATTTGGTCGGCGGCCTGCTTGGTGCGCCCGACGAACAGATTTGGGGCGAGGCTGGGCAGGCCCAGCCCGGCTTGGATCATCCTCAACGGGCCTCGTGCGTTGCTTCGGATGTATGGTCAAGATGACCGCAGAGCCCCAGCCAATCCTCCTGTGGGGACTTTTCTCGCTTGGAATGAGTGTCAAGCAATTGAAATTGCTAGAAGGTTGCTCTAAGCGGATTTTGACTCCACCATTCGGAGGTTCGATCCCTCCCGCCCCTGCCAACGTAGTCAGAAGTAGGGGTGCCTGCGTACTCGCCTCGATCTCGATTGCTGCGTTGCGGTCAAACGCCGTCCGTTCGCCCCGTACTTCTTTGAAAGAGTTGATTTGTTGCAATGACGCTCACTCGGCTCCCATGCTTGTCTCGTCGCATCGTGCTGCTGCTGTACCCTGGAATCGAGCTGCTTGATGTAGTGGGGCCGTTGGAGGTCTTCGAATTCGCCAACAGAGTCGTCAATCGTGACTGCGACAGCCGGCGCACCTATTCGATCGAGATGTGGGCCGCGGAATCGGGCGTCGTTCTTAGCCACTCAAACGTCGGGCTTATGGCAAGTCATTCCTTTGGGGATGAGCCCAACTCCCAAGCTATTGACACGCTCTTGGTACCCGGATGCCCTTCACCTAAGACGGGAGGCGAGAAACGGTGTGTCGATTGGATCAGAAAGGTCGCTCCACACGCGCGTCGCGTCGGCGGCATTTGCACCGGTGCCTTTCTTTTGGCGGAAGCCGGATTTCTTGGCGGCCGAAGGGCGACGACTCACTGGGCGTTCTGCAAGGAACTCGCCCGGCAATATCCAGCCGTGGAGGTCGATCCAGACCCCATCTTCATACGCGATGGGCGCTTCTATACATCAGCCGGTGTCACGGCCGGCATGGACCTCGCGCTAGCTATGGTCCAAGATGATCTTGGACGAAAAGCGGCCCTCGCTGTTGCGCAACGACTTGTATTGTTTCTGAAGCGACCTGGTGGGCAAGCGCAATTTAGCGCAAGCCTGAACGCGCAAGCCGCAGGTACAGAGAAAATCGAGGAAGTGCAGAACTGGATACTGGACAATCTTGACCGGGATCTGGGAGTTGGCTGTCTCGCAGACCGCGCTGGAATGAGCCGGCGGAATTTTGTCCGTGTATTCACAAAACGGACAGGCCAGTCGCCTGCTTCGTTTGTTGATGCCGCGAGGCTGGAATCTGCGCGTAGGCAGCTTGAGGACAGTCAGGATCGAATCGAAGTGATCGCTATGCGATCGGGCTTTCACACCCCAGAGACGATGCGAAGAGTATTTCAACGCAGGCTCGGCGTCTCCCCCAAAGCGTATCGAGATCGCTTCCACTCTGCCAATTGAATTGTATCGACTGCTTGAAAGGGAGGAGCGGGATTGCATTGCCCGCGCCTTCTAGTCGGCTGCGTCACGCCAGAGTGCCACGGGAAGTTTCGCGATTTTGGCCCAAGGAGTGGGATGTTTGGCCTATGCTCGATCGAGAGCGAGTGGGAGAGAAGTAGCCTCGACAAGACACTTCAATGTGGGACGAAGCCATGCACGTCTTTATCGAACTCTGGAAGGCGAAGCCTTCCTGGATATCCCTTGCGCTTCCGGAACGAGAGAAGTTCATGGAAGCGATGGGCAGTGCGACCAAGCTGGTATTTCAGCGCGAAGGAATTGAGATCGCCGGTTGGGGCTTCTGCGCTCCAGCGGTGGATCATCGGGCGCCATACGGCTTCTTTGCCTTGTACCGGTTCGAGCGCCTGGAGGCGTTCGCCTCTCTCCAAACCGCCATCATGGGGGGGCTGGTACGAGTACTTCGAACAAGTAAACGTCGTTGGTGAACTCGTTCCGCCGTCGACCATTATTGAGCACCACATCAAGAGCGATGCCTGATCGCGCGCGGCAAGAATTGTGGAGAATATAGCATGAATTGGGAAACTTCATTCCCGAAGGAAATCGCAGGTGTTCGTGTCCCTGACACCTCTCTCGTTCTCGGCGCGATACGATTGGCAAGAGAGGTATCTTCGCCCTTGCTCTTCAATCACTGCATTCGAACATTTGTCTTTGGCTCGCTGATTGCGGAAAAGCACAGCGTAAAATACGATGCAGAAGTTGCTTGCGTTGCAGCCGTCCTGCACGATTTGGGTCTGACCGACCATGCGCATGGTCCGCGTAGATTCGAGGTTGAGGGTGCCGACGCGGCGAAGCGCTTTGCTCTCAAGCATGAAATGTCGGAAGAGAAGGCGGAGATCGTCTGGGATGCCATTGCGCTTCATACCGCATCCGGGATTTCAATCGAGAAGCGCATGGAGATCGCGCTGACGCAAATTGGTGCCTCGGTCGACGTCTTCGGTCGAGGACTGGAGTCGATTAGCGAGTCCGGTCTGAAGGCGGTTCTCGAGCAATTCCCTCGGCTCGACTTCAAGAACGGCTTTCTGGAGTTGCTCACCCGGAGTTGGAGCTCAAAGCCGCCGATGGTGACCGCGTTTACGTTTGGTGCAGAAATCTGCCGAAACCACATTCCTGGCTTTCAATGTCCCACCTTCAGCCAGGCGATGCATGGCGCCGGATTTTCTAGCTAGCGTTTGCCTGGGGGCGATGGTGACGGAAGTTCTGCAGAATTATCTTGGCGGCCGCTGGATCGCGGGTGCGGGCAGCGGTGCGGCATTGTACGATCCGGTTCGCGGCACGGAGTTGGTTCGGGTTGACTCTAGTGGGCTAGACATAGCCGCAGGGTTCAACTTTGCGCGGAAGGAAGGGGCAGAACTCAGAAGCCTCACCTATCGGCAACGCGGAGAGATGTTGAGCGCCATCGCCAGGATGCTTCAGGGGCGCCGCGAGATCTATTTCGAAATTGCGCAGGCCAACAGCGGGACCGTAAGCAATGACTCGGCCGTGGACATTGATGGCGCCATCTACACGATCTCAACCTACGCGAAGCTGGCGGAAACCCTGGGTGACCGGCAATTCCTGTTCGACGGCGAAGCGACGCCGCTTGCTAAGGAAGCCGCTTTCCAGGGCCGTCACGTCCTTGTTCCGACACGCGGGCTTGCCCTGCTAATCAACGCCTTCAACTTTCCCGCTTGGGGTCTGTGGGAGAAGGCGGCCCCTGCCTTGCTCTCTGGAGTACCTGTTGTTGTGAAGCCAGCGACAGCCACGGCTTGGCTCGCGCAAGCCATGGTGAGGGACGTAGTTGCAGCCGGAATTCTGCCGGTAGGTGCGCTTTCCGTAATCTGCGGAAGTTCAGCGGGATTGTTGGACGCTCTAGAACCGTTCGACCTGGTCTCCTTCACGGGCTCAGCGGAAACTGCGAGCACGGTCCGTTCGCATCCTGCCATTGCAAGGCGCTCGGTTCGTGCCAACATCGAGGCGGATAGCGTCAATTCAGCGATCCTTGTCGATGGCGAAGCTGGCGGCGGGCCAGCATTCGACCTTCTGGTGCGGGAGGTCGTTCGCGAAATGACGGTGAAGTCTGGACAGAAATGCACGGCCATCCGTCGTATTCTTGTTCCTGCCAGTCAATATGACGCTGTTGCGGATGCCATATCCTCGCGCTTGAGCAAAGTCACTGTCGGCGATCCCCGAAACAATAGGGTACGCATGGGTGCCCTCGTCAATCGTGCTCAGTACGTCGCCGTGCAGGAGGGGCTTGCCCAACTACGCAAGGAGACGAAGATATTGCACGATGGCGCGAGCCATGACCTCATTGATGCAGACCCTGCGGTCGCATGCTGTCTCGGTCCGACATTGCTGGGGGCGCCCGATCCCGATCGCTCCGAGATCGTGCACGACATCGAGATATTTGGACCGGTTGCAACCTTGATGCCTTACCGAGATGAGGCCCACGCGTTGGCACTGGCGCGCCGGGGGCAGGGATCGCTGGTCGCCTCCGTTTACGGATCGGGGGCCGCGGCGTTATCGCGTGTGGCGCTTGAATTGGCGGACAGTCACGGTCGTGTTCACGTTGTGAGCCCCGAGGTAGCGGACGTTCAAACTGGCCACGGCAACGTAATGCCGCAATCGCTGCATGGTGGTCCTGGCCGTGCCGGCGGGGGCGAAGAACTCGGCGGCGCGCGCGCGCTGAATTTCAGCCACCGGCGTGCGGCGTACAGGGGTCGAAGGTAGTCATCGCCGCCCTTGGTTCTTAGAGATAAGCTAGAGGAGCCGATTGATATCAACCCCTGCCAGGCATCAGAGGAGCTGCTACAGCTCATCAGCAGTGCCTGATGATAGACCTTGCGCCGCATGCTTTCGTCGAGGCCAGCAACCTCGGCGAAGCGCATCGCCAGCACACAGGATCGAAGCGCGAAATCTCGGGAATGGCCCGTAGCCAAGTCCGTGGCGTAGGCCAGCGCCATGAGAAAGTCTGCCCGCCTGACCGCCGGTGCCGTCATGCCTCATTCCCCCGACACCCGCCCGAGTCTTCGAGCCTTCCGGTTGGTGGCTTGTAAGGCCGAAAAGTCTCCGGCGCCAGAATCCGGGCAAATGTGCTGAAATTTCCCCGGTATTTCAAAGGCCTTCTTTCAACCGGGAAGGTGCGAGTTCGATCCTCTGGACGGCAGCCACTTATTCGTGGGTTTCGGCCAGGCTCCTAGCGGGACGCGAGAATGGGCCGGAAATCCCGGCTCGATCCGTTCGCGACCAAGTTGCTTCGTGACAGGTACTACCCGGTCAGCAATCTGCGTTCGAAAAGCGGGCAGAAATTTGCGCTGTCCGGCAAGATTGCGAACCGCGCGGTTTAAATTGGGACTTGAAGCGGAGAAACGACGCTGCTATAATTTAAACGACCAGTCGGATTATTATTAGGCCCAGCCAGAAACGGGCGGATTCCGGATGCAAGGGGAGGAACGGCGATGAACGTGATGCCGCGCGCGTCGCAATGGGAGGAACTGATCCGCCCGGACCGGGTGCATGGCTCGCTTTACAGCGATCCGGCGATCTTCGAGGCCGAGCTGCAGAACATCTGGTACCGCACCTGGGTCTATGTCGGCCACGAGAGCGAGGTTCCGGAGGCAAACGACTACGTCGTCAAGTCGATTGGCCCGCAATCCGTGATCATGACCCGCGACGAGAAGGGCAAGATCAATCTTCTGCTCAACCGCTGCTCGCACCGCGGGAATCAAGTTTGCTCCTACGACAAGGGCAATGCGCGTTCCTTCACCTGTCCGTTCCACTCCTGGACGTTCGCCAATGACGGCCGGCTGGTGGGTTACGCCTTCCCCGACGGCTATGAAGGGCAGGACAAGTCCCAACTCGCGCTCGGCCGCGTCACGCGCGTCGAATCCTATCGCGGGTTTGTCTTCGGCTCCTTCGCAGCGGAAGGGCCGACACTGCAGGAGCATCTCGGCGGCGCTGCAGAGACCATTGATCGTCTTGTCCGCACCTCGCCGGAGGGTGAGGTCGAGATCACTGCAGGTTTTCTCAAGCATCGGGTAAAGGCGAACTGGAAGTTCATCCTTGAGAATGAATGCGACGGCTACCACCCGGCCTTCGTGCATTCTTCGATCTTCAACGTTGCCGAAAGCTCGATCGGGAAACTCTACGGCGGCTCGTCCACTGCGCTGACGCGCGACTTCGGCAACGGCCATACCGAAGTCGACTTGCGCCCGGAGTTTCGGAAGCGCGACGTGCCGATGAGCTGGTTCGGAACGACCGCAGATCGTTTGCCGGACTACACGGCGCGAATGAATGCTTCTTACGGCGAGAGGAACGCGCGCGAGATCATGATCGACGGCACGCCGCATGTCATGATCTTCCCGAACCTGTTTATCGCCGAAATCCAGATGTTCGTGATCCAGCCGCTCGCGGTCGACGATAGCGTGCAGCACGTCACTGCGCTGCAGTTCAAGGGCGCGCCGGACCTCAATCGCCGGCTGCGACAGCAGACCATGGGATCGGTAGGACCGGCCGGCTTTCTGCTGGCCGACGATTCCGAGATGTACGAGCGCAGCCATCGCGGCGTGATGGCGCGCAATCCGGAATGGGTGTTCCTGGGAAGAGGCGAGAAGCGCGAGCGCATCGACGAGCTCGGCTTCAAGGTAGGCCACGTCACAGACGAGGTGCCCTCGCGCGGAATCTGGAGCCATTACCGCAAACTGATGGAGGCGCGCTGATGCTGTCGCGTGAGAGCAGCGCCACGTTGCTGGGCGCCGTCACGGAGTTCATCTACAAGGAAGCGCGTCTCCAGGATGAGCATCAATATGAGGCGTGGGAAGCGCTGTGGACCGATGACGCCATCTACTGGGTGCCGGCCAATGGCGCCGATATCGACCCCGAAAAGGAGATGTCGATCATCTACGACAACCGCTCGCGCATCGCGCTTCGTGTCCGGCAGTACCTGACCGGCAAACATTTCACCCAATCGCCGCAGTCGCGGCTGCGGCGGCTGGTGTCCAACATTGAGCTGCTGGACCAGCAGCCGGGCGGCGACATCGCCGTCGGCAGCAACAGCATGATCTACGAGTCGAGCCTGCGCGACGACACGATCTGGGCGGCCCGCAACGAGTATCGGCTGCGTCATGTCGATGGCGAGCTGCGGATGGCCTACAAGAAGGTCACACTCGTCAACAACGAGAAGGCCATTTACACGCTTTCCTTCCTGGTGTGAACGCGATGATCGACAAGGGGCCGGTTCTCCTCGACGTGGCCGACGGCATCGCGCGCCTGCGCCTCAACCGGCCCGATGCCGCGAACGGCATGAGTGCGGAATTGCTGAGCGCGCTGTGCGACGCTATCATGGCCTGCCACGGCCATCCCGATCTGCGCGTCGTGCTGCTGACCGGCGAAGGCGCGAACTTTTGCGCCGGCGGCGACGTCCGCGCCTTTGCCTCCAAGGGTGAGAAGCTGCCGGACTATATCCGTCAGGCAACCGCTTATTTGCAGAATGCAGTCACCGGACTGCTGCGGCTGGAAGCGCCCGTGATCGCCTCGGTGCAGGGCTTTGCCGCGGGCGGCGGCGGCTTCGGACTGGTCTGCGCGTCCGACATCGTGATCGCAGCCGAGTCCGCCAAGTTCCTCGCCGGTGCGACCCGTGTTGCCATGGCGCCGGACGCCGGGGTTTCCGTCACGCTGTCGCGGCTGGTCGGGTTGCGCAAGGCCATGTCGATCCTGCTGACCAATCCCGTGATTTCTGCGGCCGAAGCGCTCGCGATGGGCATCGTCACCAGGGTCGTGCCGGATGCGGAATTGGCGAGCGCCTCGCTGGCGCTGGCGCAGGAGCTGGCGGCCGGGGCGCCGAAAGCGCTTGCCGCGACCAAGCGGCTTGTATGGGCCGGCACCGGCACCAGCATCGAGCAGTGCCTGTCGGAAGAGGCGCGCACGGTGTCGGAGCTCTCCGGCATGGCGGATGCGCGCGAAGGCCTCGCTGCCGTGATTGAGCGGCGCAAGCCAAGATTCACGGGACGCTGACGCGTGCCGGCCGCGAGCCCGCTGCCCTTTGGACGGCTGGACGGCCGCCGCGCCCTTGTCACCGGCGGCGCGAACGGGATTGGCGCTGCGATCGTGCGCGGCTTTGCTGCGGCGGGCGCAACGGTCGTGATCGCCGATCTCGATGCGATGGGCGCCGCTGCGCTCGCCAGGGAAGCGGGTGCCAGTGCAGTGCGGCTCGATGTCAGCGACACCGGCCAGGTGCACGAGGCCGTGGCGACGCATGGTCCGTTCGATATCCTCGTCAACAACGCCGGTATCGACCAGCATGCCTTCTTCTCCGATACCACGGAGCAGGACTGGGCGAAGCTGATCGCCGTCAATCTCGTCTCCGTGCTGGCCTGCACCCACGCCGTGCTGCCCGCGATGCAGGCGGCCGGTTTCGGACGCATCATCAACATCGCCTCGGAGGCCGCGCGGCTGGGCTCGAAGGGCGGCGCCGTCTATGCCGCCGCCAAGGGCGGGGTGATCTCCTTCACCAAGAGCATCGCGCGCGAGAATGCGCGCTACGGCATCACGGCGAATGCGATTACGCCGGGACCGATCCGCACGCCGATGCTGGAACAGGCGGTAGCCGAAGGCGGCGACAAGCTGCTTCGCGCCATGACGGATACGACGCTGCTGCGCCGGCTCGGCGAACCCGAGGAGGTTGCGGCGGCGGCGCTGTTCCTTGCATCCGACCAGGCAGCCTACATCACCGGCGAGACTCTCGGCGTCTCCGGCGGCATGGGGCTCGGCGGATGACGCTAGCCGCTGACGACATGGCGATCGATCCCGTCGAGCGCGCCATCGGGCGCATCCAGTCCGTGTACGGAAGCTGGAGCCGCAACACCTCCGTGGCGCAGATGCGCAGCGATTGGGATACGGCCTTCGCCGGCTGCACGGTGCCGGTGTCATGCCGGCCGGTTGCCGCCGGTGGCGTCGATGGCGAATGGATCGTCCCCGCCGATGCGGCGCCCGGCAGGGCAATACTGTATTTCCACGGCGGCGGGTTTCGTCTCGGTTCGGTCGCCTCGCACCGCGATCTGATTGCGCGGATCGCGGCAGCAAGCGGCTGCCGCGTGCTCGCCGTCAACTATCGCCTCGCGCCGGAGCATCGCTTTCCGGCGGCGCTGGAAGACGCAGTCGCGGCCTATGCGTGGCTCCGCGAGCAGGGCCTCAAATCGGGGAACATCGCGCTTGCCGGCGACTCCGCCGGCGGCAATCTCGTCCTCACCGCGATGCTCAGCCTGCGCGACCGCGGCGAGCCTCTGCCGGCGGCCGGCGTGCTGATGTCGCCATGGACCGACCTCGCCGCCACCGGCGGGAGTTATGAAAGCCGCGCTGCCGCCGATCCGACCCACCAGCGCTCGATGATCCTGGCGCTGGCGAAGGGATATCTGGGCGAGGACGGCGATCCCAAGAATCCGCTGGCTTCGCCGCTCTACGCCGATCTCTCCGGCCTGCCGCCGCTCTTGATTCATGCCGGAGATCGCGAGACGGTGCGTGACGACGCCACGATGCTGGCGGAAAAGGCAAGCGCCGCCGGGGTCGAAACCGAATTGCAGGTGTGGGAAGGCATGATCCACGTGTTCCAGATGTTCCCCGAAATCCCGCAGGCGAGGGAGGCCGTTGCTGTCATCGCGGCCTTCCTGCGCCGGCACCTTCACGTCAGCGCCGAGAGGGCAAAATGAATGTCATGAGCGCCGATCCCCGCGCATCGCACGAAGCGGAGTTTCACTTCGCCGATCCCCCGAACCTCTCCGAGGAGCTCAGGATGCTGCGCGAGCAGGTCCGCCGCTTCGTCGAGAAAGAAGTTCTGCCGCATGGCGAGGCGTGGGAGCGCGACGGCAAGATCCCGCGCGAGATATTCCGGCGCATGGGCGCGCTCGGCTTCCTCGGCATGCGCCACGAGAGCGAATATGGCGGAACCGACATGGGGCCGCTCGCCTCGATGGTGTTCGCGGAGGAGCTCGGGCGCTCCAGCTTCGGTGGATTCACATCATCGACCCTGGTGCATTCCGACATGTCAGCGGTGCACATCACCCTGCGCGGCACGCCTGAACAGAAGCGGAAATATTTGCCGGCGATCATCCGCGGCGAGACGGTTTGCTCCATCGCGGTGACCGAGCCCGACGCCGGCTCCGACGTGGCCGGCCTGAAGACGCGCGCGCGCCGCGACGGCGACTCCTGGGTGATCAACGGCTCGAAGATGTTCATCACCAACGCGGTCTATGGCGACATCCTGATCGTGGCCGCGCGCACCGACCCGGCGGCAAAGGGCAGCCGCGGCATTTCGCTGTTCATCGTCGAGCGCAACACGCCCGGCATTTCCGCGACCAAGCTCGACAAGCATGGCTGGCTGTGCTCCGACACCGCCGAGATTGCCTTCCAGGATGTGCGCATTCCCGCCGAAAACCTGCTCGGCGAAGAGAACCGCGGCTTCTACGGCATCATGGAGACGTTCCAGAACGAGCGGATCTGCATCGGCGGCATCTGCGCCGGCGAATCCGCCAAGGCAATCGAACTGACGACGAACTACGTGAAGAGCCGGCAGGCCTTTGGCGGCCCGCTGTGGAACCAGCAGGGGGTCCGCCTGAAGCTGGCGTCGCTGGCCGCCAAGGCCGCCGCGGCGCGGGCGTTGTCCTATCACGCCGCCGAGCTCGCCGAAGCCGGCAAGCCCTGCGAACGCGAGGTCTCGATGGTAAAGGCGCTGTCGCCGGAAGTGCTGCACGATGTTGTGCACGGCTGCCTGCAGTTGCATGGCGGCACCGGCTTCATGCGGGGAACGC
Source organism: Bradyrhizobium sp. (assembly GCF_016219575.1). Classification (GTDB taxonomy): domain Bacteria; phylum Pseudomonadota; class Alphaproteobacteria; order Rhizobiales; family Xanthobacteraceae; genus Bradyrhizobium. The sequence continues at coordinate 14,287 of NZ_JACRMG010000030.1, forward strand.
CGATCGAGCGCATGGTCCGCGATGCGCGGGTGCTCACCATTGGCGGCGGCGCCACCGAAGTGATGCTCGAGGAAGTGGCTAAGCGGATGTAGGCGGCCGCAAGCGCACTATGCCGTCGTTGGTTTTCCCTGACCGACGGCACGCGCGACGACGTCGGGCTTGAGCCGCCAGTCCGGGCCGAAATCCTGCAATGAATGAAAGAACAGCGGCTCGGTCGTCTCGATCTGCGTCAGCCTTGCGGCATAGTCGTCGAGATAGCGCCGCCGCGTCGCCTCGTCGACGAAATTGACCGACCAGGACACGAAGGGTGGCAGCACCTTGCAGCCGGCATAGGCCAGGGCGCCGTTCTGGATTGGCCAGAGGATGACGTCGAGCGCGCCGACCAGGCCATCGGCAGCGCACATGTCGGGATAGGCTGCGGTACTGGTCACGACCATCGCGCGCCGTCCTTTGAGCCCGCCGGTATCGTAGCGGCGGCCGCTGCCGTAGACCGCGCCGTTGACGAAGACGCGATCGATCCAGCCCTTCATGATGGCGGGTACGGAGAACCACCACAGCGGAAACTGCAGGATCAGCATGTCGCACCACAGCAGCTTCTCGATCTCGCCCGATATGTCGTCGCTCAGGCTGCTCTTCTCGTAATTGTACTTCTGCTCCCTGTCGTATTGCAAAACGGCGGGAAACCGCCGCTCGCGAAAATCCTCGGCGGTCGCCACCGGGTTGAAGCGCATGGCATAGAGATCGGAAACCCTGATCTCATGCCCGCACGCGGTCAGCACCTCGACCGACCGCGTGAGAAGCGCAGCGTTGAAGGACTGCGCTTCCTGATGGGCGTAGACGATCAGGATCTTCACGATTGCCTCAGTTCACCGGCTTGAAGCTGATCGTCGCTGTATCGGCCTGCATGATCTGCAGCTTCTGGTTCGAGAAGCGCACGCCCGGACCGAAGCTGATCGGCGCCATCACGCCGGTTGCGACGTTCTTGGTCTTCTCCAGTTCCGCGATGGTGCAGGCCCAGGTCGGCTGCTTGCCGCAACGCTCGATCGCCGAGATCAGCACCTTGGCGGCGGCATAGCCGGTCATGGTGTAGCGGTTGATGCCCTTGAACTCGGCTTCCGACACCAGCGGCTTCGCCTTTTCCAGGAATGCCTTGCCGGCTTCGCCTGCGAACGGCTCGACGTAGTCGACGGCATAGATGCCGTTGCCGGCCGGGCCCATCAGCTTCAGCACCGGCTCGACGCGGCCGGGCCAGAAGATGCCGGTCACCGGCTTGACGTTGAGCTTCTCCAACTCCTTCATCATCGCGATGTTCTCCGAGATGATGCCGCCGGCCAGGAAGACTTCCGCGCCGGAATCCTTCAGCTGCAGCATGTCGGACGAGAAGTCCTGCTGGCCCTTCTTGTAGTTGCCGCTGTAGACGACGTTCAATTTCTTCGCCTTGACGACGCTGTCGAAGCCATCGCGCACGGTGATGCCGTAATCGTCGTCCTGCGTGATCAGGCCCCATTTCTTTCCGGGGTTCTTGTCGGCGAGGTATTTGACGAGGTGGATGATGCCTTCCTCATAGGACTGGCCGACCACGAACACGTTCTTGCGCGGCGGCTCCCAGAGGAATTTCACCGGCGCCACGTCGATCACCGTGGGGATGCCGGCCTTCTCCAGCACCGGCATGACCGCAATGGACTGGCCGGAGCCGGAAATGCCGAGCATGGCAAAGGCCTTGTCGACCTCGATGACCTTCTTGACGCCCTGGATTGTGCGCGCGGTGACGTAGCCGTCGTCTTCCAGCACATACTTGATCTTGCGGCCGTTGATGCCGCCGGCGTTGTTGGCCTCCGCAATCGCGATCTTGTGGCCGATCGAGGCGGCGACGCCGAGCAGCGCCGGGGGGCCGGTGAGCGGCTCGACGTCGCCGATCACGATTTCGGTGTCGGTGATGCCTTGCTGGGCGAGAGCAGGCCCGCCGGCGAACAGAACGGTTGCGAGCAGCGATGCGGTCGCCAGATACTTCCTCATTCCTACCTCCCTTTGTGTTGTTGCCTTGGTCAGTAACGCAGCGGCCAGTGCACCCATGTCCGCCTCAAATCGTGCCAGACGCCGACCAGCCCGCGCGGCTGGAAGCGCAGGAACAGGATGATGACGAGGCCGTAGAGCATGCTCTTCAGCTCCTGCGCGCCGGTGGAGAACAGCGCGTCCATCTGGGCGCTGAACAGGCTGAAGACGAGGCGCGCGACTTCCGGCAGCAGCACGATGAAGACGGTGCCGAGCACGGCGCCGAGCGCCGAACCGAGCCCGCCGACGATCAGGATCGCCAGCGCCTCGATCGAGAGCAGGAAGGGAAAGCCTTCGACGCTGACGAACGACAAATAGATGCCGTAGAGCGCGCCCGAGATGCCGGTGATGAAGGCGGAGGTAACGAAGGCGAGCAGCTTGTAGGCGTGCAGATTGATACCCATGACGCGCGCGGCGGTGTCGTTGTCGCGGATTGCGACAAAGGCGCGGCCGACCCGGCTGCGGCGGATGTTGAGGGTGGCGAACAGCGTGGCGATGGCAAAGCCGAGGCAGAGCCAGGTGAAGGCCGCGTCGCTGTCGAAGCTGATGCCGAAAATCTCCGGGCGCTGCACGGCGATGCCGCGGGCGCCGTTGGTGAGCGTGCGGGCTTCCAGGATCACCGTATTGATGATGAAGGAGAACGCCAGCGTGGTGATGGCAAGATACAGACCCTTCAGCCGCAGCGACGGCGCGCCGACGATCAGACTTGCAGCGGCCGGCACCAGACCGGCGCCGAGGAAGCCGACGAGCGGGTGCATCTGATATTTGGACACCAGCACGGCATAGGCATAGGCGCCGGTGACGAGGAAGCCGACATGGCCGAGCGAGATCAACCCGGTATAGCCGGTCAGGATGTTGAGGCCGAGCGTGCCGACCACCGTGATCAGGATGATCGTCACGAAGGAGAGCGCATAGGCGTTCATCGCATAGGGCGCGGCGATCAGGGCGGCGACCAGTACGACCGACCACAGCCAGACCGGCGGTGAATCGACGAGAGCCGTGAGTTCGCCATAGGTTTGCTTGTAGTCGCCGGTGCGCATCGCCTAGACCCTTTCGATGTCGCGTTCGCCGAAAAGGCCGAACGGACGGACCATCAGCACGACGATGATCATCAGGAAGCCCGCCACTTCCTTCATTCCGGAGCCGAAATAGCCGCCGGCGAGATTTTCCGTGATGCCGATCAGCAATCCGCCGATGCCCGACCCGAGCACGGCGTCGAGCCCGCCGAGAATCGTGGCCGGAAACGCCTTCAGGCCAAGCTGGAACATCGCCGGCGACAGGTCGTAGGTGATGGCGAAGAAAACGCCGGCGATACCGGCAATGACGGAAGAAGCCGCCCAGGCCGCGGCGTGAACGCGCGGCGCACTGATCCCCATCAACAGCGCGGTGCGGTCGTCGGCTGCGACCGCGCGCATGGCGACGCCGAACTTGCTGTAACGGAAGAACGCCCAGATGGCGGCCAGCAGCACCAGCAGGGTGGCGATGACGGCAATCTGCCCGGTGCGGACGCCGATGTTGCCGACGCGGACGATATCGCGCCCGAAGCCGACGTCGAGCCCGTGCGGATAGGCGTCCCAGATGAAGTTGATGGAAGAACGCAGGATGACTGCCAATCCGATGGTCACCATCACCGTGGCGAATACCGGTTCGCCCAGCATCGGCCGCATCACCACCCGCTCGATGACGAGGCCGAGCACGATCGCGGAGATGATGGCGCCGGCAGCCACGATGAACAGGTTGCCGCTGATCGTCGTCGAAATGGTCCAGGCGATATAGGCCACGATCATGGTCATCTCGCCCTGGGCGAAATTGACCAGGCCCGTCGACTTGTAGATCACGGCAAAACCCATCGCGATCAGGCCGTAGATGGCGCCGATGGCGAGGCCGGAGATCAGAAGCTGGGTGAGGTACTGCATCAGGCCTCCGCCGGATAGATGATCGATAGCTCCCGCGCGAACTTCTTCTCGATCATGGCGCGCCGGACCTTCTGGGTAGCCGTCAGCTCGCCGTCGTCGTGATCGAGTTCCTTCTCGAGGATGGCGAAGCGGCGTATGTTCTCGACCCGCGCAAAGCGCTTGTTGGTCTCGCCCACGATGCGCTCGACCAGCTCGTGCACCTCGGGGAGTTGCGACAGGGACTTGTAGTTGGTGTAGGCGAGTGCCTTGTCGCGGGCCCAGCGGCCGACATTGTCGTAATCGACCTGGACGATGGCGCCGAGATACTTCCTGGCCTCGCCGACCACGATGGCTTCCTTGATGAACTCGCTATCCTTCAGCGCGTTCTCGATCTCTGAGGGCGCGATGTTCTTGCCGCCGGCGGTGATGATGATCGCCTTCTTGCGGTCGATCACCGCGATCTCGCCATTGTCGAGCACTTCGACGATGTCGCCGGTGCGGAGCCATCCACCCGGCTCGAGCGAGGCGGTGGAGGCCTTCTCGTCGAGGAAATAGCCTTTGAACACACCCGGATTCTTCAGCAGGATCTCGCCGTCCGTGTCCTGCTTCCACTCGGTTTGCGGCATCGGCAGGCCGCAGCCGCCGAGGCGGTGATGGCTTTCGGTCTGGATGAAGGCGACGCCGCCACTCTCGGTGAGTCCATAGCCCTGCGATACCGGCCGGCCGATGATGTCGAAGAAGCGCAGCGTCTCCGGGGATATCGACGCGCCCGCGCAGAGCCGGTGCCGGCTGCGGGCAAGGCCGAGATGCCGCTGCAAGTTGCGGAACATCAGGACGTAGAGCAGGGCATAGGCAAGGGAATCGAGCCACCCGGCGCTGCCGTCCTGCCGGCGGTCCGACAGGGTCCGGCCCCAGGAGAGGCAAGCCTTGGTGAACCACTGGCGCAGCCTGCCGCTTTCGCCGAGCCGGAACAGGAATCCCTGCTGCAGCTTCTCGTAGATGCGGGGGACGCCGACGAAGAAGGTCGGCGCGATCTCGCGGATGTTGAGCGCGACCGTGTCGATCGACTCCGCGAAGCTGACGGTGCCGCCGAGCACGAGCTGCGTCACCGCGCCGTAGCAGCGCTCGGCAACGTGGCAAAGCGGCAAATAGCTCACGGCCTCGAACGGCTTGTCCGATATCCCGACGGTCTCGGCATAGGTCCATGCCGCGTAGATCAGGTTGCGATGGGTGAGCATCGCGCCCTTGGGCGGCCCGGTGGTGCCCGAGGTATAGACGAGGATGCAGACGTCGTCGGGAGCGCCTTGCGAAATCAGCCGGTCGAGCGTCGCCTCAGCATCTGGGTTCTCGCGCGCAAAGGCGCGGCCGCGCTCGCAGAGCTTTTCGAACGACATCAGCTCCGACTGGCGATAATGGCGCAGGCCCTTCATGTCGATGCAGACGATGGCTTCCAGCGCCGGCAGGCCGCCATTGTGGCTGATAGCATCGAGCACCTTGTCGGTCTGCTCCTGATCGCCGGTGATGACGACGCGCGAGCCGGAGTGCCGCACGATGTATTGCAACTCGACCCATGGATTGGTCGGATAGATCCCGACCGCGACGGCGCCGATCATCTGCGTGCCGAGATCGGCGTAGAACCATTCCGGCGTGTTCTCGCCCGCGATAGCGACGCGGTCGCCGGGCTTGATGCCGAGCGACATCAGCCCCAGCGCAACGGCCCGTGCGGTCTCGAAATAGTGGCGCCAGGAATAGGGATTCCAGATGCCGAATTCCTTTTCGCGCAGCGCCAGCCCGTCGCCATGCATGTCCGCGCGCTGGCGCAGCAGTTGCGGAATGGTGATGGCTGCGTTGTGCAGGGCCGTGCGCAAGGCGGCGGCGCCGCTATCCGGGGCGGCCTTCGCCGGGTTCGCGACCGTTGGCTGCGCTGTGCGCATGGTATCGATGGCGGACATCACGCGCTCGCCTTGGCTGGATGGGCGCGCTGGCTGCCGAGATAGGCTTCCGTCACCGCCGGGTCGCGCCGCACTTCGGCGGGCGTGCCTTCGGCGATCTTGCGGCCAAAATTCAGCACGTGCACGCGGTCGGAAATATCCATGACGATCCGCATCTCGTGCTCGATCATCAGCACGGTGATGCCGAGCTCGTCGCGGATATCCAGCACGAAGCGGGCGATGTCCTCGGTTTCCTCCTGGTTCATGCCCGAAACCATCTCGTCGAGCAGCAGCAGTTTCGGCTCGCAGGCGAGTGCGCGCGCGAGCTCCACGCGCTTTTGCTGGCCATAGGAAAGGGTGCCGACGATGGCGTCGCGGACATGCTCGATCTCGAGAAACTCGATGATGTGCTCGACCCGCTGCCTCGCCTCGATCTCCTCGCGTCTGGTGCGGCCGAGGAACAGCACGGCGTCCAGCACGCCCGAGCGCAGATGGGTGTGGCGGCCGGTCAGGATGTTCTCGACCACGGTGCCGTGCTTGAACAGCGCAAGGTTCTGGAAGGTGCGGCCGATCCCGAGCGCGGCAAAGCGCCAGGGCGACACGGTCGCAAGATCGATGCCGTCGAAGACGATCCGCCCGCCGCTCGGCCGCAGCACGCCGGAGATCATGTTGAACAGGGTAGTCTTGCCGGCGCCGTTGGGGCCGATCACGCTGCAGATCTCGCCAGGCGTCACGGTCAGGCTGACGTCGGCAACGGCCTGCAGGCCGCCGAAGCGCTTGCTGAGGTTTTCGGCTGTGAGGAGGGAGGTCACGACAGCCACCTCTTGCGCCGCTTGTAATGCTTGACGTCGCGCAGGCTCTTGCGGCCGGAAGAGGAGACGCCGAGGTAGAACTCCCGCACGTCCTCGTTGGCGGCGAGCTTCCTGGCCGTGCCGTCGAGCACGACGCGGCCGGTCTCCAGGATATAGCCGTAGTCGGCGATATCGAGGGCGCGCTGCGCGTTCTGCTCCACCAGCAGCACCGTCATTTTCATTTCGTCGCGCAGCCTGACGATCACTTCATAGATGCGGTCGATGATGAGGGGCGCGAGGCCGAGCGACGGCTCGTCGAGCGCGAGGAGCACCGGATCGGTCATCAGCGCGCGGCCGATGGCGAGCATCTGTTGTTCGCCTCCGGACATGTAGCCCGCGATCTGGTCGCGCCGCTCGAACAGGCGGGGGAACAGCGCAAACACCTTGTCGCGGCGCTCGCGCGCCTCGGCCTTGGTCCTCGTGTAGCCGCCCATCTGCAGGTTTTCATCGATGGTGAGCGCGGGAAAGACACGCCGGCCCTCGGGCACCTGCACGATGCCGCGGCGGACGAGTTCGTCCGGAGCAAGGCGATGCACTTCCTGGTCGCGGAAGCGGATCGAGCCGTTCTCGACCTCGCCCTCTTCGGTATGGAGGATGCCGGACATCGCCTTGAGCAGCGTCGATTTGCCGGCGCCATTGGAGCCGAGCAGCGCGACGATGCTGCCCTCCGGGACCGCGATGCTGACGTCGCGAATCGCCTCGATCGCATTGTCATAGACGATGCGGATGTTGCGGAACTCGAGCAGGCGGGCGTCCTCCGCCCTGGTATGGCTGCCCACCGTCTCCGCTTGCGTCGTCATCGCCATCGGCAAGACTCTCAGCCGGCCAGCGGCACGCGCCGCTGGCTGAGGATCGCGTCGGTGACGAGCTTGGCCGTCTCGGCGCAGGCCTGCGTGCCGCCGTTCCCGTATTGCTTGACGGCATCGCCGACGCACCACAGCCCCTCGATGCCGGTCTCGCGCGGCAGGTCGTAACCGGCGCAGCTTCGTTGCGCCGGCCAGTCGTCGCGCATCACGCGGATGGAGAGAATTTTCGCCTGGCCGAAATTGGGGAACTGCTCGCGCAAGTCCTCCAGCGCGAGCGCCACTTCGGCGTCGGAATCGAAGTCGCCGAGCGCGGGCACCGGAACGGCGTAGGCGACGTAGAGATTCCAGCCCGGGGGCGCCAGCTCCGGGCAACTCGCCGAGAGGTTGGCCATGTTGCAAAGCCGCCGCGTCTTGCCGAAGGTGACGATCCCGGGATGGGAGATCAGCGGCTCGCGAGTTGCGATGTTGATGACGATGTTGGCGGCCGGGCGCAGGTCGCGCCGCACCTGTTCGACATAGGCGGGCGGGAAGGCGGCCTCGCCGCCGAGCGCGACCGTGGCTTTGGGGCCGGCATTGCTGATGACGAGATCGGTATCGATCCTGAACTCCTGCCCGTCGCGCAACACGGTGACGCCTTCAACGCGGCCGCCGGCGCTGTGGATCTTCACCGCAGGCGTCGCGAGCCAGATGTCGCCATTGCGCCTGACGACCGAAGCCAGCGAATTCCAGACTCCGATCGTGCCCTCGGGGCAGAAGCCGAAGCGCTTGAACGCGCCCTTGCCGGTGAAATAGGTCAGGAATGCGCGGGCCGGCAGCTCGTTGGCATTGCAGGCAAAGATCGCTGCGCAGAGATTGCGGAACAGCGCATGGACCGTGGCGTTGCTGGTATAGGCCTTGAGCCAGTCCTCGGTCGATTGCCGGCCGTCCGGCAGGTTCCCGGAACGGGCGTCGGCGAATTTTTCCAGGATGCGGGCGGCCTGTTTGGTCAGTTGGCCGAGCAGCAGCGACCAGCCGCCGCGGCCGACATCCACCAGCTTGCCGTCGATGAAGAATGAGCTCGCCGGCTCCGGCGCCCGGATATTGAGCGGCGCGCCGACGGTATGAAAGGTTTCCTCGAACACACCGCCGTATTCGATCGCGATCGCGCCGATATTGACCTTGAAGCCGTCGATTTCCTCGGTGGAGGCGCGGCCGCCGATGCGGTTCTTGTCGTCGACGACGAGCGTATGAAGTCCGGCATGGGCCAGCCGCGCCGCGGCACAAAGCCCGCCGGCGCCGGCACCGATTACGACAGCATCCACCCGTGGCTGGCTCACAGCGTTTTCCTCCCCGAGAGCGCGGCCGCCGGTTTGTCCCGGCGTGTCCGGCTTGTCTGACGGAGAGGGATCATATTATAATCCGACCGGCCGTTCAAATAATTTTTTCGAGGTCGATGCCGGTCGGGTCGATCCCGTTGCGGGGAGGTCAACCGGGGCCGGGATTGGGGCGGTATGATAATGAAGGTGCAGCAGGGGATTCGGGTGCCGCGGCGGCAACCGATCAGGAGAGGCTCGCATGGCGCGAACGCGCTCTGAACATTACGACGACATCCAGCGCGGCATCCTGAACGCGGCCTGTGCGCTGTTTGCGCAGCTGGGCTATATGCGCGCCTCGATCGCGGACCTGGCGGAGGCCTGCCAGATCTCGCGCGGGGCGCTCTACCACTATTTCGATTCCAAGGAAGCGATCCTGTTTGCGATCCTCGATGCGCATGTCCGCCAGATGATCGCCGACGTCGAAGCCACGATGGCGCGCCAGTCGACCAGCCTCGATCGCTTCCGCGCCGCGATCCGCGCCATCGTCGAGCTGAACGCGCGTTCCTCGAACGAGCAGCGCCTGATCCTGAACGATCTTTCCTTCCTCGCCGAAGCCGAGCAGAAGGCCTTGAAGGCCCTGCAGCGTCAGCTTGTTGACACCATCTCGGACCTGCTGATCCGGCTCGACACCGAGGGCAAGATCGTCAAGCGCTCGAAGAAGGTCTACACCATGATGCTGTTCGGCATGCTCAACTTCAGCCACACCTGGTACGACCCCAAGGGCGATATCGAGCCGAAGGAGTTTGCCGACATGGTGGTCGACCTGTTCCTGTACGGCTTCGCAGCGCCTGCTGCAAAGGGAACGGTGTCCCGCAGGCAGCACGCCTGAAACGGCGAACCTGCGTCAGCTCGCTCCTGTCGCCCGTTCCGGCTGTTTCCGAGTCAATTCGGGTTCGATGACCGCAACCACGGCATTGCGATCGACGGTATCGCCGGCGTCGAAGTGCACCGCCGTGACGATGCCGTCGACCTTGCTGGTAATCCGCAACTCCATCTTCATCGACTCCATGACGATGGCGGCATCGCCCGCCTTGATACGATCGCCGCGGGCAACATTAACCTTCAACACGACGCCCGTCAGCGGGGCTCGCAGCTCCCCGCTCGCTTCGGGTGCCGCGCTGATATGTTTCAAATAGGTGATTGCCGTCATCGTGTGGACACCGCGCGGGTTCCGCACGAAGATGACATTGTCTTTCCGCCAAATGCGCACGATTTCGCGGCGCGTGCCCATGCTGGCGATGAACTTGTCGTCCGGAAGCGCTGCAAGCCGGACGGGGATTTTGACGTCGTTTACGCCGACCAGCATTGAGCCGTCAGGTTTCAAGGGAGCGAACCGGATCTCGGCGCTGTTCCCTGCGCTTTCGAGGTGCAAGACCGGAATCGGCGACATTCCTTCATCGTCAGTGCCCATTTGCCAGCCGGTCATCCCGACCGATTGCCACGGGTTGTCCGGTGAAGGCTGCCGCTGGCGCATCATCCAGAAGTACGCTCCCAGGGCCAGCGCTTCGGGATCCGCTGCATCGGCGCGTTGCAGGAGAGTGTCGAGCTGTTCGTCGATCAGGCGCGTATGAAATGTCGCCGCCCGCGTTGCGGGCAGGCCGAGCAGGCGTACGAGGAATTCGCGGTTGGTCGTGACGCCGAGGATCGACGTTTCGTTGAGCGCGCGGCCGAGCAGGTCGAGCGCCTGATCGCGGGTTTCCGCGTGGGCGATCAGCTTGGCAAGCATCGGGTCGTAATAGGGCGTGACGGTCGAACCGCTTTCGATGCCGGTTTCGACACGGACGCCGTCAGGCGGAAAGCCCGCATACGCGATCTCGCCGGTGCACGGCATGAAAGCCTGGTCCGGATCCTCGGCGCAGATGCGGGCTTCGACCGCATGTCCGGCGCAGACGACGTCATCTTGCGCAAACGGAAAGCCCTGGCCCGCGGCGATGCGCAGCATGATTTCCACGATGTCGATGCCGGTCACCATTTCGGTCACGGGATGCTCGACCTGGAGCCGGGGGTTCACCTCGAGGAAATAGTAGTCGCCGCCGCTGACGATGAATTCGACAGTGCCGACCCCGCGGTAATTGAGGCGATGCCCGAGCCGGACGGCGTCTTGCAGCATCCGTTCGCGCAGTTCCGAAGAAAGGTTGGCCGCGGGGGCTTCCTCGATCAGCTTCTGGTGACGGCGCTGCAGCGAACATTCCCGCTCGAACAGGTGAATGACGTTGCCGTTGCCGTCGCCGGCGATCTGCACCTCGATGTGCCGGCCCTGCTGCACCAGTTTTTCGACGATCAGGCCTGCATCTCCGAAGGCGTTCTTCGCCTCGCGCATCGCAGATTCGATTCCCTCCTGCAACCTCTCGAGCGACGTAATGGACCGCATGCCTTTGCCGCCGCCGCCGGCGGCGGCCTTCAGCATCGCGGGCAGTCCGAGCTGGCGGACCGTCCGTTCGATCTCCCTGGGGTCTTCGCTCGGCGTGTCGCTGCCGGGTATGGTGGGAATGCCGGTCGCAACGGCTTCGCGCTTGGCGGACGCCTTGTCGCCGAGGCGCTCGATCGTCTCCGCCGTGGGTCCGATGAAGGCAAGGCCCGCGGCCTCGACCGCGCGCGCGAAGGCGGCATTCTCGGCCAGGAAGCCGAAACCCGGATGAATGGCTTCGGCGCCGACTGCTCTCGCGGCGGCAATGATGGCGTCAATCCGCAGATAGCTCTCGGAAGCCGCCGCGCCGCCGATCTCGATGGACTCGCCGATCGTCTTGACGTGCAGCGCGTCCGCATCCGCCGTGGAATGAACGCCCGCCACCGCGATGCCGAGGCGGCGGCAGGTGCGGGCGATCCTGCATGCGATCTCGCCGCGGTTGGCGATCAGTATTTTCCTGAACATGGTTCGACCCCGCGCCTACATTCGCAACACGCCGAAGTCGGTATGCTGCTGCGGCAGCCTGCCGGCGAGGTCGAGCAGCAGCGCCATCACGCTGCGGGTTTCGAGCGGGTCGATCACCATGTCGCACCATGTGTTGCGGGCGAAGTTGTAGGCATTGGCGAACTGCTCGAACGTCTGCCGGGTCGGCGCCATGTAGGCCTCGCGCTCGACGTCGGTCCAGCTCGTGCCTTCGCGCCGGTGCACGTCATCCCGGACCATGGCGAGCGTGGTTGCGGCCTGATCGGGGCCCATGATCGCCGAGCGGGCGTTCGGCCACATCATCATGGCATTTGGGCGGAATGCGCGCCCGCACATCGCCAGATATCCCGCACCGTAGGCGTTGCCGATGATCAACGTGTATTTCGGCACATTGGCGCTCGCCATTGCCGTGATCATCTTCGCCCCGTCCTTGGTGATGCCGCCTTCTTCGGCCTCGCGGCCGACCATGAAGCCGGTGACGTCGGCCATGAACAGGAGCGGGATGTTGCGCTTGCAACAGAGATCGATGAAGTGCGTGGCCTTCAGCGCACACTCGGAAAACAGCACGCCGTTGTTGCAGAGAATGCCGATCTCGAAGCCCATGATCCTGGCAAATCCCGTCACCAGCGTATCGCCATAGAGCGGCTTGAACTCGTGGAATTCGCTGCCGTCGACCAGCCGCGCCAGGATTTCGCGATTGTTGGTGGGAACACGGGGATCCGCGCTGACGAGACCGTAAATCTCGCTTTGGTCGAACAGCGGTTCGCGGAGCGGCGCAACCGTCCACCGTTGCGGAGGGATCTCGCCGAGATTGGCGACGATCTCGCGCGTAATGGCGATGGCGTGGGCGTCGTTCTCGGCAAGATGGTCGGTCACTCCACTGATGCGGCTGTGCATTTCGCCGCCGCCGAGCGCCTCGACGCCGACCTTTTCCCGCGTCGCCGCATAGACCAGTTGGGGGCCGCCGAGGAACATCGCGCCCTGGTTTCGGATGATGACGGTCTCGTCGCAAAGCGCCGGCATGTAGGCGCCGCCGGCGGTGGAGGGGCCGTGGACGATCGCGATCTGCGGGATGCCTTCGCCCGACATCCTGACCTGATTGTAGAAGATCGAACCGAACTGGCCCTCGTCCGGAAAGATGTTGGGTTGATCGGGCAGATTGGCGCCTCCCGACTGGACCATGGTGATGCAGGGCAGGCGATGCTGCCAGGCAAAGCGCTGGGCGCGCACGTGCTTCTTGCAGGTGATGCCGTAATAGGTTCCGCCCTTCACCGTCGGCTCGTTCGCGATGATCATGCAGGGCCGGCCGGAGATCATGCCGACGCCGGTAATGATACTGCCGCCGGGCGGCACGCCCTCGTACAGGCCTTCGCCTGCAAGCGGGCAGAATTCGAGGAAGGGCGATCCGGGATCGATCAGGGCGGTGATCCGCTCCCGCGGCAGCAATTGACCGCGCTCCTTGTGGAGTGTTCGCGCTCGTTCGGGCCCGCCCAGGGCAGCCTCGGTCCGGCGCCGTCTGAGATCGGCCACCCGCTCGGCATAGGCTCCGCGGTTGACCTCGTATTCCGTGCCCGAGGTGAGGGCTTCCGAATTCATCACTGCCATTTTACCGGTCCTGACAGGGCTGTACGGCAGACCCGTCTGTGAAATTCTAACAAATGTTAGAATCCGCCACACGCTTTTGCAAGGTGACGGCAGGGGTCGCTTATGCAGAAGTCTTCAGCCGGCGTTCCAGCTCGTGGCGCTGAACCTTGCCGCTGGTGGAGCGCGGGAACTCCGCAAATTCGATGAAGCGGAATTCCCGCGGCCGCTTGTAGCCGGCAAGCTCGCGGCGGCAGAGGTCGGCGAGTTCGACCTCCGTCGCCGGTGTGCCATCGCGGCACGCGACGAAGGCGACCGGCGCCTCGCCCCATCTGGAATCGGCGGCACGGACCACCGCGACTTCCGTGACCCGCTTGTCGCTCAGCAGGACACGCTCGATTTCGGCGGGATAGATGTTCTCGCCGCCCGACTTGATCATGTACTTGGCCCGATCGACGAAATCGAGCGAGCCGTCCTCATTGCGCCGGAAGACGTCGCCCATGTGAAACCAGCCGCCCCGGAAGTCGTACGCGTTGGTTTCCCGGGCCTTCCAGTAGCCGGAGAAGAGGGTCGGCCCGCGGATCGCCAATTCTCCGGGCCCGCCGGGTGCGACCTCGTTGTCGGAGGAATCGACCAGCTTGATCTCGCAAAACGCATTTTGTCGCTTGGACAGGCGGTTCGGGAGTTCGCCGGGTGCGATCAGGGCCCTCGTCGCAGGAGGCAGGCCCGTCTCGGTCGAGCCGAAGCTGTTGAGATAGGGCGCCTGCAGGAGTTCGGTGACCGCGGCGATGGAATGCGGTGGCACGAGGTCCGCCATGGCGCCGCAAACCCGTACTCCCCTGGCCTTGACGCGCTGCGCCTTCAGCCCCTCGGTGAAAGCCTCGACCATGCCCGGTATCAGGACAAGCCAGCCGATCTCATGCTCCGACACTGCCTTCAGCAATGGTTCAACCTGAAAACCGTCCACCACGACGACCGTGCCGCCGCGCAACAGGGTGGCGAGCGCGTGGTCGGTCGAAGCCATGTGGAAGAGCGGCGCCCACGCGACGAAGCTCTCGTGCGGAGTAATTCCAAGCTCGGACGTAAAGACCAGCGCCCGCATTACCATGGCGCGGTGGGAGATGACGGCGCCTTTCGGCAGGCCGGTCGTCCCGCTGGTGTAGAGGATGACAAGCCCGTCTTCCGGCTCCGCCGTGGGCGACGGCGCACGCGCAGGCTGCCGCGCGAGCTCTGCCTCGTAGTGCGGTCCGATCTCCAGAACCGGACATGTCCTGCTCTCCGCCGGAACGCCGGACGTCAGGTCGGCCTCGACGATCAGCAGCGTGGGCGAAACCAGTTCGATGCAATAGGCGAGTTCTCGTTCGGACAGTCGCCAGTTCAGGCACGCCGTGATGACGCCCAGATTGGCCGCCGCGAGCTCCACCTCGAGATATTCGGGACGATTCCGCGACAGAATCCCGACGCGATCGCCCCGTTTCAGTCCCCGGGCGGCGAGCACGGCGGTCAGCCGCTTCACGCGGTCGAGCAGTTCGCCATAGGTTATCGAGCTGCCGCGGTATTCGACTGCGACGCGGCGGGCGTGAAGTTCGGCGCAGGCGCTGAACAGGGCGCCCACCGTGCCGATTCCGCACGCAGCGCCGATTTGTGCGTCGAACCCGGATGACATCGACGTTTCCTCGAACGTTGTCTTGGGACAATCTCGTTCCAACGCGGCGCTTGCGCCGGCGGCCCGCGAAATCTAACATCTGTTAGAAAGAATTGATAGCGCTGGCAACAGGAGCATGCGCATGTCCGATCGATACGCCGCCTACACGCGACTGAAGCTCGACTACCCTTCCGAACGGATATTGCGGATCACCTTCGATCGTCCCGAGACCTACAACTCCGTGGACGCCCAAACCCATACCCAGCTCACCCACATCTGGCGCGACATCGACAACGACCCGGACATCAACGCCGTGATCGTGACGGGAGCAGGAAAGGCGTTCTCGGCCGGCGGAGATTTCGAGCTGATCAAGGGCCTGCTCGACAATCCGGCCGCCCGCATGGCGACATGGAAGGAGGCCAAGGACCTCGTCTACAACGTCATCAACTGCAACAAGCCGATCATCTCCGCGATCAACGGCGTTGCGGTCGGCGCCGGCCTCGTCGTCGGCATCCTCGCCGACGTGTCGATATGCGGGAAGTCGGCGCGAATCGTCGACGGTCATACGCGCCTCGGCGTCGCGGCAGGCGATGTCGCCTGCATCATCTGGCCTCTGCTGTGCGGCCTGGCCAAAGCCAAGTACTACCTGTTGACCTGCAAGCCGCTGTCGGGCGAGGAGGCCGAGCGCATCGGACTGGTCTCGCTTTGCGTGGAGGACGCCGAGCTGCAGAAGATTGCGCTCGAAACCGCTCAGGATCTGGCCACCGGCGCCCAGAGCGCGATCCGGTGGACCAAGTACGCGTTGAACAACTGGCTTCGCGTCAATGGGCCGTTGTTCGATACGTCGACGGCCCTGGAAATCCTGGGCTTCGCCGGCAATGAGGCGCGCGAAGGACTCGCATCTCACCTGGAGAAGCGCAAGCCGTCGTTCCCCCGCGATTGTCCGATCTAGGCTGATTTGGAAGTGCCGAGTCGTTTCCGGAACTGATCGATCGCTTCGGGGTTGGCGAGCGCCGACAGGTCGCCTGGATCGCGGTTCTCGTAGACGGCGCGGAGCACGCGCCTCATGATCTTCATGTTGCGCGTCCTCGGCAGGTCATCGACCAGCAGGACCTTGTCGGGGCGATAGGACGCGCCCATTCCGTGCACCAGCGCCCGGGACAGCTCTTCCGAAAGCGCAGCGGGATCCTGCGTCCCGGCCATCGGCACGCAGGCGCACACGATCGCCGAGCCTTTCACGGGGTGAGGGATGCTGAAGACCGCGGCTTCGGCGACCTTGCCGGTGGCCGTCAGCACGCCTTCCAGTTCCGCCGGACCGACGCGTTTGCCCGATATCTTGATGGTGTCGTCGGAGCGGCCAAGAATGTAGTAGAGGCCGTCGCGCCCGCGCATGGCGAAATCCCCGTGCACCCAGATGCCGGGAATCGTGTTCCAGTAACTCTCCAGATAGCGCTGATCGGCCTTCCAGAGGCTCTTGGTCATGCCGATGGATGCGTGACGCAGGACGAGCTCGCCGACCTCCCCGTCGCCGACGCGGTTTCCCGCGAGGTCCACGATGGCGGCTCCAACGCCGAGCGCCGGCCGGGAAAACGCGCACGGGTTCATCGGGTGGTTCGCGGTGCCGGTGAAAATGCAGCCGCCGACTTCGGTGCCGCCGGAAATGTTGATGATGGGGATCTTCGACTTGCAGACGTGCTCGAAGAACCATCGCCATGGCGTCTCGGTCCAGGCTTCGCCGCCGGACGTCGTTATCCGCAGGCTCGAAAGGTCGTAGTTCTCGACCTCCGCGCCATAGCGCATCATGCCGCGCACGATGGTCGGCGATACGCCGAGGTAAGTCACCCGGTGCTCGGCGATCAGCCGCCAGAAGCGGCCGGTGTCGGGATAGTCCGGGGTGCCTTCCGCGACCAGCAGCCTTCCGCCGGCGAAGCTCGGGATGCAGGCGCACATCGCGCCGACCATCCATCCCATGTCGCTGAAGAAGAAGAACAGGTCCGACGGCTTGAAGTCGCCGCAGATGATCACGTCGCGCGTGACCATCGAGCCGATGAAACTGACATGCGTCCACACGCAGCCCTTGGGCTCTCCCGTCGTCCCGGACGTATAGAGGAGGATGGCCGGATCCTCGGCCGCCATTTCTTCGGTCGGAACATCCGCGCCGTCCTGCGCGATGTCGTGCCACCAGTGATCCCGGCCTGGTCGCATCGGCGTCTCGATGTCCAGGCCGCCCCGGTCGACGACGACAACGTGCCGGACGCCGGGCGCGCTTTCGAGCGCCTCGTCGAGAACCGGCTTCAGTGGCGCCGCAATGCCGCGGCGCCACGTGCCGTTTGCGGTGATCACCGCCTTGGCTTCTCCGTGATTGAGCCGCGCTAGGATCGGGCTCGGACCGAAGCCGGAGAACAACGGCATGGCGATGGCGCCGATTTTCAGGATGGCAAAGAACGCCATGAAGGTTTCCGGCAGGTTCGGCATGTAGATCGCGACGACGTCGCCCTTGCCGATGCCGAGACGGCGCAAGCCACTGGCCAGCGCGCCGACGCCCGCAGCGAATTCGCCATAGGTCAATTGCCGCCGCTCGCGCTTGTCCTCTCCCTCCCAGACTAGGAAGGGACGATCCCAAATCGCAGTACCGCGGTGCTTGTCGAGGCAGTTGAGCACGATGTTCGTGGTGCCGCCGACGCACCAGCGGGCCCAGGGCTGCCCCCGCGAAAGATCCAGCATCTTCTCGTAGGGGCGATAGAAGCGGACGCCGCAGAAGCGGAATACTTCTTCCATGAGCCAAGCCGGATCGGCATCGGCCCTGGCGGCCAGGGCATCATAGTCCGCCTGTCCGGTGGCGCGGAGAAATGCGGTCAGGTTGCTGTTGTCGACGAGTTCTGCCGGCGGGGTCCAGAGATACGACATGATGTTCCTCCTCGCCCGCGCCCGGATTCCCGTGTCGGCGGCATGGGCTGTATTCTAACAGATGTTAGAATTTGAGGAAATGCCATCGGCGACAAGCGAAAGCTCCTTGGCGGGCGGGAGCGCTCAGGGCTTGCGGACGCCTTCGAAGATCAGCATCTCGGTGCGGCGCGCCAGTTCGAGCACGGCTTGCCTGTTGTCGAGCCGGAACCACTCGATCGTCCAGTTCAGCGATCCAATGACGAACATGCGCAACGGCACGATCTCCATGTCGGCGCGAATTTCGCCGGCGCGCCGGGCATTGCGGAACAGCCTGTCCCAGTACGCAGCGTAGGCCCGCCGCAGCGGCCGGTGCGGTTTCTTGAGATGTTCCGGCAATTGGCCGTAGATGCGGATGTTGGCCGAGGTGAAATCGCTGGTCTCGAGCAGCGCGACGAGGTGGGCCTCGATGGCGAGGCCGATTCGGTGCCGGTGCGATGCCTTGCCGGCGCGCTCGACCGCGTGCTTCACGGTCTCGAAGACGTGACGCAGGCCACGGTCCAGCACCTCGTCGAGGATCTCCTCCTTGGAATGGAAGTGGTAATAGATGCTGCCGGCCTTGATCTTCGCCCGCGCCGCGATCTGGCGCAGTGTCGTGGCGGAAAATCCCTGGTGACGAAACAATTGTGCCGCCGAGCGCAGGATGAGGTCGCGCGACCGTTCGGACTTCGGCTTGGCGGCGGCCCCGCTGGCGGGCGCGCTCTTCGCGCGCGCGGCCGGCACGCGGGCCGGCCTGGGCTTGGACTTGAGCCCGGACTTGAGCTTGGACTTGAACCCGGACTTGGGCTTGAGTCGGGGCTTGGCCGATCCATCGCGGGACCGGTCACCCCTGCGCTGCAATGACCCTGCCGTTCCCATCTCGCCCGGATATTCCCTGAAATTCAGCGCCACCCGAGCGCGGGGGCGACGTGGGTAAGAATCGCTTCGATCACATGCGCGTTGTACGCGACGCCGAGTTGATTGGGAACGGTGAGCAGCAGCGTGTCGGCTTCGGCGATCGCCTCGTCCGCCCTGAGCTGTTCGACCAGTGCATCCGGCTCGGCCGCATAGGTACGCCCGAAAATCGACCGCGTCCGCTCGTCGATGAATCCGATCTGGTCCTCGCCTTCGCCTTCATGGCCGAAATAGGCGCGGTCGCGGTCGTCCATCAGTGCGATGATGCTGCGGCTGACCGAGACGCGGGGCTCGCGCGCATGGCCGGCCTCCTTCCAGGCCGCGCGATAGGCGCGGATCTGGGCGGCCTGCTGCAGGTGGAAAGCCTCTCCGGTCTCGTCGGTCTTGAGGGTTGAACTCTGCAGGTTCATGCCGAGCCGTGCTGCCCAGACCGCCGTGGCGTTCGAGCCGGCGCCCCACCAGATGCGTTCCCGCAGGCCCTCCGAGTGGGGCTCGAGACGGAGCAGGCCGGGCGGGTTTTGAAACATCGGCCGCGGATTTGGCGGCGCGAAGCCCTGGCCGCGCAACAGGTCGAGGAAGACCGCCGCGTGACGCCGCCCCATGTCGGCATCGCTCTCGCCTTCGGCCGGCCGGTAGCCGAAATGGCGCCAGCCGTCGATCACCTGTTCCGGCGATCCCCTGCTGATGCCGAGCTGAAGCCGTCCGCCGGCAATCAGGTCGGCGGCGCCCGCGTCCTCGACCATGTAGAGCGGGTTCTCGTAGCGCATGTCGATGACGGCCGTGCCGATCTCGATGCGGCTGGTTTTCGCTCCCACCGCCGCCAGCAGCGGAAAGGGCGAGGCAAGCTGGCGGGCGAAGTGGTGCACCCGGAAATACGCCCCGTCCGCGCCCAATTGCTCGGCGGCCACCGCGAGATCGATCGACTGCAGCAGGGTATCGGCAGCCGAGCGCGTCTGCGATTGCGGGGAGGCGGTCCAGTGACCGAAGGAGAGGAAGCCGATTTTCTTCATGGGCGCGGTCGATCTCGACGGAACGAATTCGGGCAGGGCTTGCCCGCTATATGGCTCTCACGCGCCACTTCCGGAAGCAACCGGTCAGCGGCAGGCGAGATACCGCCGCATGTCGATCAGGTCGTGGACGACCCCTGCGCGGCGCCGGCCGGCGAGATCGTGCGCCTGCCGCAGCGCTTCGTCGTCCGACCCGGCCGCGCCCGGCGCGATCCACACGCGAAGGCGGTCCTCGTCCTTGCCGGGCCGACCCAGGATCACCACGAAGGCCGGCCCGGCGACGGTTTGCGGCTTCGACCGTGCCAGGTGATCGCAGGGCAGCCCCGGCTCGCCGATTTCGACTGCCACGGCATCGAAGAACAGCGCGCGTCTCCGGCGCTCTTCCTCCTCGCTTCGCTGTTGCGTTTCGGCGGCGTGGCCCTGAAAGGCCGGGCTCTCGGCCTGGGAGGGCTGGGCGTGTGCGCCGTGGATCGGGCCGAGGGCGGCAAGGGCCAGGGAGAGCGTGAGGGGCAGGGATTTGAGGTTCATGCAGTTGCTCAGGCATGGGCATAGTGGACTAGTCAGCCTTTTCCTCAATCTCTCGTCTGAGTTCGTCCAGGCGCTTACCCTGGTAACTCCATTCCCATGGACCTGAGGCGCTGGGCCACTCATAGCCCTTACCGTTCAAAGCTTGAAGCGCAGCATCAGAAAGGGAAGTGACGTCTCCCTTGAAGTTGACCTTGTTCGTGTCATCGACGGTCGTGCATATAATCGTGGGGTCGACGAAGAGTTGAAGCTCCGTTCCCGGCATTATGCCGACCATTGAGAGACGGAAACGTGATCGACGTTTTGCGGCTTCAACCTCTGCCTTGACCTCACTGCTCTCGAATATTTCGTCTCCGAGTTTTACTTCCTTCACAGCCGCAAGACCCAAAGCAGCGCGGGCTCTCTCAGGTGCGAGTCGAAAAAACTCGCGGTTCTTGCTGAGCCGATGATCTCCAAAGGCCTCGTGCAAGCTGTCTTCCACAAACTTGGAGTTTGCAACCTCACAAGCGTAAAACAGCTCAAACGGCAGCGGGACGCCCGTCGAATAGAGGCCGCGGATTCTAATCGCAAGATCGCCGGTCGTTCGCCCAATCTTGACAAGGCCCGGCATCGCTTCGTTGATCAAGACATAGACAATCTCGGCCACCTGAAATCCCTTTCCCATCGCCAGGCAAGAGCGGGTTGAGCAAGGCCTCTTCGGTCTTGCAAGAGGTTAGCCAAGCGCTTCCTTGCGTTTCAGATTCCGTTTTGTAGAACATGCTTGTCAAGCCCCAAAATCAAAAATATTTCTCTTTACCAGAATTCCGATTTCCGTTATGTGTTACCCCGTCCCGTGCCCCTCAGAGGGGCGCTTCGCGGTCGTCACGGAACGTTGGGCGCGGGATGCGGTGGCCGCAGTGGGTGCAGGTGGTTAATCCACCCGACGAAAGCTTGCTGCGGACGGCGAAATCGTGTGGTCCTGGCGCCGCGACCCTGGCGTCCATCCCCGCCGGCCTGTGCTGGCGGGGCAACGGGGGCAAGACAGGCCGTTCCCCGGGGAGATCACGTATAAGCCGTAAACCCATTGCGCGGGGAAAGCCGGGTCGTCTCGGCTGTACCTGTCAAACCCGTGTGCATTTTTTTGCTACAGATCGCACACGGTTATGCGGGTGCCGCCGGCGCCCGGCTTTCCCTGCGCCCTCTCTTCAATGGGAGGGAGGAAGGAATGGCAAAACCTCGGGCAAACCGTGCCGCGGGAACGAGAGCGTGTGTCTTCCGAATATCCAGGCCGCAATCGACCGCCGCCGCGAGAGCCGCGCGACTATCCCGGCATCAGCCGCAACTGCGCTTCGCTGGCACCGCTGGCGCGGGCCGCTCCCGGCGGAGACGCCATCAGCACCTTCGCAAGATCCTCGGTCAGCTCGATATGCCGCACGATGTCCGGATTGATCGCCTTGGCGTGCGTCAGCGGCAGCATGTGGCCGGCGCCCGGCAGATGTTTCGTCTCCGCGCCCGGAATCAGCGCAGCGAGCTTTGCCACGATGCGCTGGGTCATGTAGGGCGACAGCCCGCCGGAAACCAGCAGCGTCGGCACGCGCAGGCCTGCTGCGGCAGAAGCGATGTTGACCTCGCCGAGAATGGCGGTGAAATCGAACGCCACCTTCTCGATCACCTCGATCATGCGCAGCCGCGCTTCGCCGGGCAGCGTCTCCTGCGGCCCCGAGCCGCGCCAGAATTCCAGGAACCGGTCGAGCGCCTCCATGTACATGCCGTTCCAGAGATCGACATGGACGCGCGTGCCCATGTCGGCGAACACGTCGTGCAGCCGCCGGTCCGCCGCGTTGTCGCGCAGCAGCGTCGGCAACACCGGCTCGATCAGCGTCAGGCTGCGGATGCGGCCCGCCCAGCGCTCGCTGGTCGCCATCTTGAAGGCGACCGCGCCGCCATAGGAATGGCCGACCAGGTGAATCGGCCCTTCCGCGCGATCGATCTCTTCGCCGAGCGCTGCGACCTCGTCGGCCAGCGTCGTCGGCAGGATCGGCCGCCCGACATGCTTGCCGTATCCGGCAAGATCGGGCGCGATCATTTCGAAGCCGTCGCCGAGCGCTTCGCCAAGCCGCGTCCATTGCCGCCCCGAACCGAGCGAGCAGTGCAGGGCGATGACGCTGGGCTTGTTGTCCTGTTGGGTGAAGGCGGAGGTCGCCATGGTGCTGCTTTCCCGTCTCTGGCGCGGCCGCGGCATGCGGCGGCTGTTGCAGGCAGGATGAAGCGGCGCGGCGGCAAAGACTTTCAGCCGGGCGTGACTTGTCCTTGGGATATTCCTGATTTTCCCTTGGGAACCGCCAAGCGCGGGAAGCGGATAGATTATAATACCATCGATTTATCAGATGCTTGGGTCAGAAACGTCACATTCTCGGGCCCCGTGGTATACCAGCAATTGTCAGGTCCCCCGACATGCGATAGACACGCCCGCCCCCACGAAAAAGGGGCTTTCCCCGCGCCATGCATGGCCTCGTCTGCTCGGCTCGCGCGCCGGAAAAATTTGGGGCTTCGTTTGAGAGATTGAGAACATGGCGCGCAATATTCTGATCCTGGGGGCCTCCTATGGCTCCCTCTTGGGGACCAAGCTCCTGATGGCCGGTCACAACGTGACCCTGGTGTGCCGGCAGAAGACGGCCGACCTCATCAATCGCGACGGCACGCAGGTGCGCATCAAGCTGCGCGACGAGGCGGAGCACCGCGCGATCTTCTCGCGCGACCTGCCCGGCAAGCTCGATGCCACCACGCCGCAGGCGGTCGACATCTCCCGCTACGACCTCGTCGCGCTCGCCATGCAGGAGCCGCAATACACCAACCACACCGTGCGCATGCTGATGGTGAAGATCGCGGCCGCTGGGCTACCGTGCCTCTCGATCATGAACATGCCGCCGCTGCCGTATCTCAAGCGCATCCCGGCGCTCTCAGGCATGGATCTCGAGGAGGCCTACACCAATGCCGCGGTGTGGGAGCGCTTCAAGCCGGGGCTGGTGACGCTGTGCTCGCCCGATCCGCAGGCCTTCCGTCCGCCGGAAGAGGCGGCGAACGTGCTGCATGTGGGGCTGCCCACCAATTTCAAGGCCGCGATCTTCGAGGACGAGAAGCACAACAAGCTCTTGCGCGAGCTCGAAGCCGATATCGACGCGGTCACGCTCGACGGCAAGGACGTGCCGGTGAAGCTGAAGGTGTTCGACTCGCTGTTCGTGCCGCTCGCCAAATGGTCGATGCTCTTGACCGGCAACTACCGCTGCATCACGCCCAGCGATCCGCAGTCGATCCGCGACGCCGTGCACGGCGACATCAAGCAGTCGCAGGCCATCTACGACCATGTCGACGCCATCGCCCGCAAGCTCGGCGCCGATGCCGCCGACCAGGTTCCGTTCGGCAAATACGCCAAGGCGGCGGAAAGCCTGCTGAAGCCGTCATCGGCCGCGCGTGCGGTTGCCGCCGGCGCCCCCTTCATCGAGCGCGTCGACCTCCTGGTGAAGCTGATCTCGCATCAGCTCGGTCAGCCCAATCCCGAGATCGACCGCACCGTCGAGATCGTCGACCAGAAGCTGAACGAGAAGATCGTCGGGGGAGGGTCGGGCGCGGCGTGATTGATCCGTCATTCCGGGGCACGCGAAGCGAGCGACAGAGGGTAGGATGGGTAGAGCGAAGCGAAACCCATCATGGCTCCACGACGGAGTGATGGGTTTCGCTGGCGCTCTACCCATCCTACGGCTCCGAGAGAGGGACGACAAAATGGCGCAAGCCGCAAGCCATGGCGTCCGCGCATAAACCCGCTATCCTCCTCGGATTGCTCACCACCCATTTCAGGAGACGCAGGATGCAGGTCTGCAACGTCGTGAAATTCAAGGTCAAGCCCGGTCAGGAAAACGCCTTCCTCGACGCCCACCGCGCCGGCAAGGCGAAGTGGCCGGGCCTGGAGCGCGGCGTCATCATCAAGACCGGCGATCAGACGTTCTGCCTGATCGGCACGTGGCCGAGCCAGGAGGCCATGGTCGCCGCGCGGCCCGCGATGATCAAGACGCTCGACAGTTTCCGCGCCACCCTCGACGACCAGGGCGAGGGCCGCGGCGTCACCGATGCCGTCTCCGGCGCGGTGGTGCTCGATCTGTAATATATTGCGCGCCGCCGGGTCGGCGGCATGTCACGATTTGATTCAGAGCGCATCCTCAATTCGGAGGATGCGCCGGCGATCGAAGGCAAGTAGTTTTCATCGATGCCTGCCGCGGATGAGTTTCGTTCGCAGCAGGCAAGCTTGCCAGCACAGAACGGCGGCTGCTAGAAAATCCCGGGCGTGATTTGCGCCCGTTTGAATTGATGGAGATACTTCGTGAAGTCCTACACCAAACCGACGCTCGTCAAACTGGGTACGCTTTCGCTGATCAAGTCCAACGCCACCGGTCCGAGCACCGACGGCAAGAAGTATTCCGGCTTCTTCAAGTAATATTCTGGATCGAACGAAAATCTCGGCGGCGGGCTTGTCGAAAGCGCGCCGCTTTTTCTTTGTCCCGCTTCAATGATCCGCAAATCGCGCGACCATCAGCCCGGCAACATTCTTCGCCGACGCATGCCGGATGAAGGCTTCGCGCCATCCCAGATAACCCATCAGCGCCATCACGGAACGCGTGGAGCTGGTGGTCATCCCGAACGAGAGCTGCTCCAGCGCGTAGGCCGCCGCGCGGCGGTCGATCCAGCCCTCGGGCACGGTGTGCAGCAGCGCATCGAAATACGGCCGGCCCTTGTTGGCATATTTCAGCAGGAACGAATCGAAGGTGAACGTATCGTTTTGGCGTGCACGCAGCGAATCCGGCACGATGCCCTTCTGGCTTTCCCTGAGCAGCTCCTTGTAACGGCCGTCGAAATCATGCACCAGCAGCGCGCTCACCTCGCCATAGACGAAGTCGAGCAGGGGCAGGTCGCAAAAGGGCGAGGCGTCGGTGAGGCCCTTCGCGGCAAAATGGCTTTGCGTCACCGTCCGCGGTGCGGCGGGATAACCCCAGTCGTCGCAGATGATGCCGTCGCCGACCAGCTCGCGCTCGCGGGCGTATCTCTCCTCGGTATAGGCGCGAAGGCCCTCTCCGCAGCGCAGCCACGGCACCCTGTCGGTCAGCATGCGCTGCATGTTGACGTCGCCGACGTCGAACGGATTCCAGCGCCCACCGGCAAAGGCGCCGTTGAGCCGCTGGTGCAGGGCTTCGGGCAATTGCGACAGCACACTTTGCCAGCCGAGATTGGCCCGGCCGCGCGACAGCAGGCGGCTCGCCGGCGGCAGCGCTCCGGCAAACAGCGCGTATTGGCGATGCCGCAGCAGCCAGGGCAGGAACGACGGCGAGCGCAGGAACAGCTGGTCCGCGCCGAAACCGGTGAACACCAGCGAGCCGGGCTCGGCAACCCCGGCGACCGATCGCGAAAACCAGTCGCCGAACCAGAAGAAATCGCTGGGCTCGTCAGAGTAACCGGGATCGGTGTCGACGGCATCGGGCAACGCTTCCGGCGGCATGATGACGAGATCGATGCCGTAGCGATCGGCGACCTCTCGCGCGTAACCTTCGCTGATCGCGTGCGAGGGCAGATGCGGCTGCGAAAACATCACGCCGCGAATACCGGAGGCCTGCTCTCCCAGGAGGCAGGCGATGAACGACGAGTCGAGCCCGCCGGAGATCTCGACGCAGATCCTGGCATCCGCTGCAGCGGCAAGGCGGCCCTTGATCGAGTCGCGCAGGATCGCGAGGATCTGCGGCGCCACGTCCTCGCGGCGCTGCCCGGCATCGAGAAGATAGCCGTAGCTTCTCCGCACCAGCTGTTCTCGCGTGATGGCGCCCCCGAGGCGGATCAATTCTCCCGGCAGCACGCGGCTGACGTCGCGCAGCGGCGTCTCCCTGGACAGGAACTGATAGCCGGGTACGATGAGCACGTGCCGGGCGAGATAATCCTCGTTCCAGCGCGTCGCGGCGGCGTCGAAGAAAAATCCAAGGCGATTGGCAACCGCGCCGTCCGCTTCGCGGTAGTAGAGCTGGTACTGCGAGGTGAAGCTTTTGAATCCGTAGACCGCGTCATCGGCCGCGATCAGCGCGACAAAGTCGCCTTCCGCCCTGGCGATCGCCTGAGGCCCCTCGCGGCCGATCATCTCGGCGAGGTGCCGAAGCGCCTCCGGGCCGGTCCGACC
Source organism: Bradyrhizobium sp. (assembly GCF_016219575.1). Lineage (GTDB taxonomy): Bacteria > Pseudomonadota > Alphaproteobacteria > Rhizobiales > Xanthobacteraceae > Bradyrhizobium. The sequence goes on from NZ_JACRMG010000030.1 coordinate 40,852, forward strand.
GTCGAGGCGGAAGACGGCGCCCTCGATCAGGATCTTTCCCAGGGTGCAATCGATGGTGCGGCAGCCGCGATCCGCACTCCACCGGATCGGCGCGGGCCGCGCATCGACGTTTGCTTGCTCCAGCGCAGGGCTCATTGCAGCTTTCGGGCCTTGTTTGCTATGTTTCGCAACGAAGAGCCTTACAGAACCTTTTGCCCATGAGCACGCTCGTTTTATTCCTCTCGCACTTTTCCACGAAGCTGTTCGGCATCGACCGCACCGTTGCGTTTTTCCGATGGCTGGGGCGCGTGGCGGGGCTCGGCCGCTCGGGACTGAGCGCGGAAGAGCTCGCCGAACGCGCGATTCGCGGCATGCAGCTGCTGCCGCTTCGCGTCGAATGTCTCGACCAGGCGATCGTCACCTGGTACGCGCTCAACCGCCATGGTCATCCGGCCTCCTTGCGGATCGGAATGCGGCTGGCTCCGCTGTCGGGGCATGCCTGGGTGACCTGCAAGGAGCAAACGTTCGTCAAAACGCCCGGCATGGAGGATTTCACAATCGTGGCGTCCTATCCGCCCTGGTCGGAACACGCCTCCGCCAGCTTGAGCTGAACCAGCTCGCCGATCAGCACGTCGAGATCGCCCCGCAGTTCCGCGCGCGTGGCGCCATATTCGTCCGCGAGCCTTGCCGACGCATCGTCGAGACCCATCTCGAGCGCCAGCCGCACCATCCGCGCAGCCGTTTCGTTGAGGCCGTAGGAATCGCCGGAGCGAACCGAGAACAGCACGTCCTTGCCGTCCACATTGGTGAGGGTCGTGCCGGGAGCCAGTCGAATGCGCATGTTGATCCGTTTCAATGCGAGGGGTCTTCGGGAGGACGAACGAAGGATGAGTGCTCGCCGCCGGGCAACCGCCCGCCGGTCTGGTGCCGCCAGAGGGAGGCATAAAGCCCGCCGAGCGCGATGAGCCGGTCGTGCGATCCTTGCTCGACGATGCGGCCGCCGTCGAGCACGACGATCCGGTCCATCCGGGCCAGCGTCGAAAGCCGATGCGCGATCGTGATGACGGTCTTTCCGGTCATCAGCGTATCGAGCTGCTCCTGGATCGCGTGCTCCGCCTCGGAGTCGAGTGCGGCGGTGGCTTCGTCGAGCACGAGGATGGGCGCATTCTTCAGGAGTACGCGCGCCAGCACGATGCGCTGGCGCTGGCCGCCCGAAAGCTTCGCACCGCGTTCGCCGGCGCTGGCCTCGAGTCCGGCGCGCCCCTCTTCATCGAGCAAGCCGTCGATGAACTCCGAGACGCGGGACTGGCCGAGCGCGCGCACGAGCTCGTCTCGCGAGGCGTCGGGCTTACCGCACAGGATGTTGTCGCCGATGGAGCGGTGCAGCAGTGCCGTGTCCTGGGTAACGACGCCGATGCGGGAGCGCAGGCTGTCCATCGACGCCGCGCGAATGTCCTGCCCGTCGACGCGGATCGCGCCGCCCTTGATGTCGTAGAGCCTGAGCAGCAGGCTGACCAGCGTCGACTTGCCGGCGCCGGAGCGCCCGACGAGGCCGACGCGCTCGCCCGGCGCGATCGCCAGCGAAAAGCCGGCAAACAGCGGCCTTTCGCCGGAATAGCCGAAATCGATACCGTCGAACTCGATCGCGCCGGCCTTGATGTCCAGCGGCCGTGCATCCGGCGCATCGACCATCGTATTGGGCGCGGCGATCGATGCCATGCCCTGCTTGACGTCGGCGAGATTCTGAAAAATGCCGGACACTTCCCACGCTACCCAGCCGCCGGTGCTCGCCGCCTGCCACACCAGCGGCAGCGCCATCGCCACCGCTTCCGCCTCGATTGCTGCGTTCACCCACAGCGCGACGGCGATGGCGCCCGTTCCCGTCAGCAGCACCGTGTTGAGGAGTGTGAGCGCCGTCATGAAGCGGGTGATCATCTGTGCGTGACGCAGCTGCGCGTCATCGTGCGACAGCAGCGCGTTGCGAACGTGATCCTTGTCGGTCGCCTCATAGGAGAACAGCTTCACCGTCAGGATATTGCTGTAGCAGTCGACGATGGCGGCCATCAGATCGGAATAGGCCTGCGAGCTGCCTTCGGCCCTCGTCTTGAGGCGCGGCACGAACCAGCCGAGCAGCGCGATATATCCGGCAAACCAGCAAAGCAGCGGCAGCGTCAGCCGCCAATCGGCCTCGCCCAGCAGGAAGATGCAGGCCCCGCCATACATCGCCAGATACCAGACCGCGCGAATCGCGGCTTCCGCCGTTTCGCGCAGCGATCCGGCAGTGTGCATCACCCGATGCGCCAGCCGGCCGGGAAAATCGCCCTGGAAGAATTGCCAGCTCTGGCGCACGACATGCCAGTGGCTGACCCAGCGGATGCGCGACGTCACGCCGGGAGCGAGATAGGCGTTGCGCAAGCGCAGGTCGAAATAGATCAGGAGGGGGCGCGCGATCCCGATGGCAATGAGAAATGCGAGCAGCGTCGGCCAGTACTCGTGCCACGCTTTCCAGCGATCGGTCTGACCGACGAATGCAACCACCTTGCCGACGAAGACGGAAACGAGTGCGTCGGCGCAGGCCACGCCGAAGCCGCAGAGGAACAGCCATCCGAGGATGCGCTTATGTTCCGCAAGGAAGTACCGGTAGAATGCCAACAGCGTTGCGGGCGGCGTGCCGGGCGGAGGGGAGGCGGCAATATCCATTCGGCTCATGGCAACGTGATTTGGCAGCAATCTGGCTCTCAGTATCTCTTGGCGTGCGCATTCGCGTCAATTCGTCCCGCGGCCGGCCGGTCGCGCAACCCATGGTAATCGAGGGCTTTCGCCTTGAGGACGCATCCAATGCCGGCTCGCTCGATTTCCCGCATCCTGCCGGCGCTGGCAGTCGCAATGCTGCTCGCGATCCAGCCGACCGCGGCTCAACCTGTGTCACAGGAGTCGGCTGATGGCAAACGGGCAAGCCTTATCGCGGCGGCCGATCTCTATCGCGCGCAGACAATCGTGACGGGGCAGGGCGAAGCCAACCGCATCATCGGCTTCGCCTCATGCCTGGAAGATGTCCTCGTCAAGGTATCCGGCGCGTTGCGGCTCGCCGGCGACCCCCGGCTCGCCCCCTACAAGTCCGAGGCCGCGAAGCTGGTTCGCGGCTTTTCCTATCGCGACGAAAAGGGCGGCAAGCCGAAGAACGACGAACAGGGCACGCGGGACCGGTCCTTCTTTCTGGCCGTTGATTTCGACGAGGCGGCCATCAACGAAATCCTCGCCGCAATGGGCGTTACACCCTGGCTTTCCCGCCGCCCGGTGCTCGGCGTCTTCGTGGAGATGCAGCAGGGCCCGAGAAGATACGTGGTCGCAGCCGACTCGCGGCAGACCGATCTGCAAGGCGCCGCGCTTCTGTCGGCCGCGGCCAAGCGCGGCATGCCCATCATGTTGCCCGATGTCGCAACGCTGGACGAGGTCGGCGCCAATGACATGGTGCTTGCCGCCATCGCGCCCGGGAAGCTGGCGCAGGCCGCGGCCAGGCGAGGCGGAGAGGTCTTGTTGACCGCCCGCCTGGCCTGGGACGACCAGGACCTGCGGTGGACCGCGGACTGGCAACTTGACTGGCACGGCAAGCCGCAACGATGGCGGCTTTCCGCGGTCACATTTGACGAAGCCTTTCGACAGGGCATCGGCGGCGCCGCACAGATCATCGCCGCGCAACAGTAATGCGGCCGTGGGACCCGAGGCCGCGCAAACTTCACGCGGCATTCACGCGCACGTGTGCATGATGTGAACCGCTCGGTGCAATAGAGCAAAGGCATGCGCTCGCGCATGCCTCGCATTCTCACGCGCATCTCAAGCTTATCTGGAGGAAAAATCCTGCCTATCTGAAAGTCCTGGAGGCCGTCTGCATGCATGGTGCAGGCGGGGAAGGGGAGCTTGACCCTCTTCAACAGGATGAAACCACCATGAGCATGCTGAACCACATTTCCGACTCTTCCGCTTCACCCATCGCGATTCGACGGTCGCTCGGGGTTCTGGGCCGCGGCATCTTCCGCGCCGTCAACAACGCGATCGCTGCCATCATCGCGCAGCGCGAGCGTCAGGCGCAGCTGACGATTCTGCGCCGGCTGTCCGACCGCGAACTGCGGGACATCGGGCTTTCGCGCAGCGACATCGGTGCCGGCCTTGCCGAGGCCGCAAAGGACCGCACGCGGTCGCAGCGCCTGCTTGCGGCACGGTCGTGACGCATGGACGATGTTTTTTCGTCGAGCCTTCTTCCCTCTGACCGGCGGCCGGCGCCTGCATGCCGGCCGCCGGCGGGGTTGGGCAGCCGTGGCCGGAAACCCGCCGACGCTGGAATATATTACTGAATTGAACTGCGCAGGCGCCGCTTGCTATGCTGGGGCATGACCGAAATCCTTCCCGACACCATCCGCCGCCTCTATTCCGATCCCGGCGAGTATATCGACAGCGATCATCCCTCCGTCCAGCAATTCGCCCGGGCCGCGGTGCCGGCGAACGCCAGCGACTGCGAAAAGGCGAGCCTGCTCTACACCGCGGTGCGCGACGGCATCCGCTACAACCCTTATGTGGACATGCGCACGCCCGAGACCTTCCGTGCCTCCAGCGTGCTTGCGGCCGGCACCGGCTATTGTGTCGGCAAGGCCTCGCTCTATGCGGCGGCCTGCCGCGTCCACGGCATCCCGGCCCGTGTCGGTTTTGCCGACGTGAAGAACCATCTCACCACGGAAAAGCTCCGCGCCAGCATGGGCACGGATATCTTCACCTGGCACGGCTTCACGGAGGTGTTCGTCGACGGCGCATGGCGCAAGGCGACGCCCACTTTCAACGCCACCCTGTGCGAAAAGGTCGGCGTCAAGCCGCTCGATTTCGACGGCCACAGCGACGCGCTGCTGCATCCCTTCGACGGAGCGGGGCGGGCCTACATGCAATATGTCAACGACCGCGGCACCTACCACGACGTGCCCGCAAAATTCCTGATGCGCGAAATGGCGCGCGACTACGCCAACATGCAGGGCGAGGAGCTTTCCGGCCGCGACATGGAGCGGGAGGCGGCGGAGAGCTGAGCGACACTGCGGCGTTGCTCCGCTTGTGAATTTTTCGTCACGCGGCTAACCGTGGCCAGCCTTTATTTGCGGAAGTATACCGCCGCGGTGGTTTCTTCGCATGAGCCGTTTCCGGAAAGTCCTAGTTGTCCAGGAAGTGTACGCCGACACGGCGCTCGCTGCGCCAGACGAGGTGGCAAGCCTTGCGCAACTGCTCGCTGGCAATCACCAGCGTGAAGCGGTCGGGAAACCATAGCGGACTGTTAATTTCCAGCGCCGCCCCCGAACTGGACAGATTTCGCACCACGCACGGAAGAATGCTGCCCCCGAATTCGATGGTCCCGGTCTTCAATACGCGTCGCCTCGATGCGGCCCGATGCTCGCTCATCCCTCAATCAGCGTCTCCGACGGGGGTGTCCTGGGTGTCCGAGTGGCGCGCGGAGTAGAAGTGTCGCTGGGAGCCGAATTGCTGTTCGCCCGCGGCGCTTCCGGCTGCACGGGCGGAAAATTGCGGGCGATCGCGTGACTCGGCCCGTGAATGCCGTTCATGTGAATCGCGCGCGATTCGCGATCTCATTTCCGTCAGATCGATGAAGTCGTCGGCCTGACGACGCAGTTCGTCGGCGATCATCTGCGGCTGGCTGGCGATTGTCGAAATCACAGTGACGCGCACCCCGCGGCGTTGGACCGCCTGCACCAGAGAACGAAAATCCCGATCGCCGGAAAACAGCACCATCTGGTCAATGTGCCTGGCGAACTCCATGGCATGAACGGTTAGCTCAATATCCAGATTGCCCTTCACCTTGCGGCGGCCGTCCGTGTCGATGAATTCCCTCATCGTCTTGGTGACGACGGTGTAGCCGTTGTAGCCCAGCCAGTCGATCAAGGGACGGACCGAGGAATACTCCTGATCTTCAAGGATCGTCGTATAGTAGAAAGCGCGTAACAGCGTTCCGCGACCGCAGAATTCCGCGAGCAGGCGCTTGAAATCAATGTCGAAGCCTAGCGACCTGGCCGTGGCGTGGAGATTGATGCCGTCTATGAACAGTCCCAGTTTGTTGGCTCGCAAGCTTCTCCCCCAGAGATCAAGCGAGGACGCGTCCATGCTGGTGAAACTTGGTTGTGTCGCGGTTTCTGCCCAGAAAAACTTCGGCGCATGCCCCCTCGATCGAGGTTAGCTGAGTTGCACGTCGAAGTTCCAGCGACCCAACGGGTTCGAGGCGGTTATTTCGATGTCCAGCTTCGGCAAGCTGCCGCGCTGGGATGCATCCGGCGATGCTGAACATGCAGTTTACTCGCAATTGCAATTGCGGCCCGTCGTTGTCCTGTGCACATCCCAACTGACACTATCCGGTTTCTGAAAATGGGATGAAAAGCGACGCTTGCGACGCTTTGCCCGCATCGGCGCCGGATCGTTTCGCCTTGGTTGTATTCATTGCCGGAATCGATAGTATTTCGAAGTCATCAGTTCATTTCACCGATTGTACCCGTGGCACCACCATTCGCTCGTGCTGGCGAACTCGCCGCTTTCAACGCCCGTACAATCAGATTTGAGGAGCCCGGCGAGTTCGCCCGCTCGATGACCGGGTTTGATGCGCGATACCTGCCAACCACGAAGGACCACTGGTTTTCCAAATTGGAGTTGCCGCTTGAGGGCGGCCGAATGGTCGTCGTGACGCGGCCACCGATGCTGTTCGAAGGGGCTGTCGCCGCCGACCATGGCGTCGTGACGTTTCAGCTCGAGGCCGGTCTCGAAGCCCGAGTGAACGGCGGTTCCGCGAATGCCGACACCATCGCACTTTGGAAGAGAGCCACCGATTATCGCGGATACCAGCAGTCTCGGCTCACGCATTGCTCGCTGTTTGTGACCGACGCCTTCTCCACACGCGGTTGGCTGGAGCCGACGCCCGGCGGGCGCATGCTGGCGATTGGGAAGGACAACAGCTCAAACTTGCGGACTTGCGTGGGCGACATCGTGAGGGTGATCCGGCGGGATCCGGTCCGCACGATAAATCCGAATGTGCTGAAGGGAATGGAGCAGAGCATCTTTGGCAGCCTGGATGAGACGTTTTCGAACGTAATGTTGTCCCCCGGCAGGCTTGCTACCGGCCGCCATCTCGCGACTTGCAGGCGCGCCAGGGAGTATTTGCGGGAATCCCGGTTCTCCGTCCAATCCAATATCGAGGTGGCGGCCGCCTGCGACGTGCCCGTGAGAACGCTGCACAATGCTTTTGTGTCGGTGCTTGGCATGAGTCCCCAGAAATATCTCTTGCTCCATCGATTGTGGTCTGTGCGTGAAGCGCTGTTGCGGGCAAGCGTCGGCGATCTCGTCAAGTCGATCGCGCTGGATCACGGGTTCTGGCATCTGGGGCGTTTTTCGAGCGTCTACCAATCAAGGTTTGGGGAGTCGCCGTCGACGACCCTTGCGAAACGCGGTTCGATCCGCTGACATCGGCGTTCCAGTTGCGGGCGATACTGCCCGGCGACGGCGACAGCTGAGCCGCGCCCTCCCTTCGGCATTGGGTGCATTTGCAAAAGCTTTAAGTATAAAATATATTGCCCGCCGCCGACGAATTTTCCAGGGAGAGCCACATATGCCCGCAACGCCGCACGCCTCGCATGCGCTGGTGACCGGTGGCGGCCGTGGCATTGGCCGCGCCATTGCAGCGGCGCTCGCCGGGCAGGGAATGACCGTCACGGTGCTCGGCCGCCGGCGTGCGGTGCTGGAGGAAGCGGTTGCCGCAGGCGATGCGCATTTTGCCGATGTCGCCGATGTGGCGGACGAGGCGGCAATCAAGGCTGCGATTGCGCGCGCCGCGGAGCGGCAGCCGATCGACGTTCTCGTCGCCAATGCGGGGGCTGCGGAATCCGCGCCGTTTGCGAAATCCGATGCGGCGCTGTTCGCCCGCATGATGGACGTCAATTTCATGGGCGTGGTGCATTCGATCCATGCCGCGCTGCCGTCGATGCGGACGCGCCCCTATGGCCGCATTGTCGCGGTCGCCTCGACCGCGGGCCTCAAGGGCTACCCCTACGTCAGCGCCTACACTGCCGCAAAGCATGCCGTAGTCGGTCTCGTGCGATCGCTGGCGCTCGAGCTTGCCAACACGCCGATCACCATCAACGCCGTGTGCCCCGGCTTCACCGACACCGATCTCGTTGCCGGCAGCATCGACAACATCATGCAGAAGACCGGCCGCAGCCGCGAGCAGGCAGCGGCCGAACTTGCCAGGCATAATCCGCAAGGGCGCCTGGTGACGCCGCAGGAAGTTGCCGACACCGTGCTCTGGCTGTGCGGCAAGGGTGCCGGCGCCATCACCGGCCAGGCCATCGCGGTGGCCGGCGGCGAGATCTAGCGCATGATCCGGAAAAGTGTGAAGCGGTTTTGCGAAAAGATCATGCGCAAACAAGAGAGCTTAAGGCGGCGACTGACCGCCGTAGAAAGCAGGGAGTTCCCATGAGCCGACCAGCCAACCCCGTGACGCTGCCGCTCGCCGATTACACGCCGAAGCATTTCCTGCTCGCCGTGGTGGACGGGATCGCAACGGTGACGCTGAACCGGCCGGAGCGGAAGAATCCGTTGACATTCGAGAGCTATCGCGAGCTGACCGACTTCTTCCGCGCCTGCGCCTTCGACGACGAGGTCAAGGTGGTGATCGTGACCGGCGCCGGCGGCAATTTCTCTTCCGGCGGCGACGTGTTCGAGATCATCGGCCCGCTCGTCAAGATGGATACCAAAGGCCTCACCGCCTTCACTCGGATGACGGGCGATCTCGTCAAGGCGATGCGCGCCTGCCCGCAGCCGATCGTGGCCGCGGTCGAGGGCATCTGCGCCGGCGCCGGCGCGATCGTTGCCATGGCCTGCGACATCAGGTTTGCCGCTGCGGGCGCCAAAGTCGCCTTCCTCTTCAACAAGGTAGGGCTGGCCGGCTGCGACATGGGGGCGTGCGCGATCCTGCCGCGCATCATCGGACAATCGCGCGCCTCCGAGCTGCTCTACACCGGCCGCTTCATGACCGCGGAGGAGGGCGAGCGCTGGGGCTTCTTCAGCCGCATCGTCACGCCGGAACATGTGCTGCCGCAGGCGCAGAATCTGGCGCGCCAGATCGCGGAGGGGCCGGCCTTCGCCAACACCATGACCAAGCGGATGCTGGCCATGGAATGGGCGATGTCGGTCGAGGAGGCGATCGAGGCCGAGGCGGTGGCGCAGGCGCTGTGCATGACCACGGCCGATTTCGGCCGCGCCTTCGAGGCCTTTGCCAACAAGGTCAAGCCGGTGTTCCAGGGCAACTGACGAGGGAACCGGGACGGTCTCGAAGGGGCCTTGCCGGGAAATTACTTTAGGCTTAAAATATCTCCATTGGTCCGGCGGCTCGACATGCGGAGGCCTTCATGAAGATCGCGATCATCGGTGGCGGCCCGGCCGGTCTTTACGCCGCGATACTGCTCAGGAAGCAGCGGCCCGACGCCGAAATTGCGGTTTACGAGCGCAACCGTGCCGACGACACCTTCGGCTTCGGCGTGGTGTTCTCCGATGCCACTCTCGATAATTTCGAAGCCTGGGATCCGCCGAGCTATCGTCGCATCACCCAGGAATTCGCCTATTGGGACGACATCGCCGTGCATTTCCGCGGCACGGTCCATCGCGTCGGCGGCAACGGCTTTTGCGGCTGCTCGCGGCGCACGCTGTTGATGCTGCTGCAGGAACGGGCGCGCGAGCTCGGCGTGGTCCTGCATTTCGAGACCGAGATCATGGACGACGACGATCCGCGCATCGCCGACGCCGATCTCGTGATTCTGTCCGACGGCATCAACAGCCGCTTCCGCGAGAAATACACCGCGCATTTCGAGCCCGAGGTCGACCTCCGCTCGAATCATTTCGCCTGGATGGGCTCGACCAAGCCGCTCGACGCCTTCACCTTCATCTTCCAGGAGACCGAGTGGGGCCCGTTTATCGCGCACGCCTATCAATATGAGCCGGGGCACTCGACCTGGATCTTCGAGACCGATCCGGAGACGTTTGCGCGCGCCGGATTGAAGGGCCTCGACGAGCGGCAATCCGCCGATCGCATGGCGAAAATCTTCGGCTGGTTCCTCGACGGCCATCCGCTGCTGATCAACCGCTCGATGTGGCGCAATTTCCCGATGATCCGCAGCAAGCGCTGGGTCAGGGGCAACATGGTGCTCCTGGGCGATGCCAAGGCGACCGCGCATTTCTCGATCGGCTCCGGCACCAAGCTCGCAATGGAAGACGCGATTGCGCTCGCCGAAGCGATGAAGGGCGCGGCTTCGATCGCTGTCGCGCTCGATCGCTACGAGCAGGGCCGGCGCGAGGAGGTGGAGAAGATCCAGCACGCCGCCGACGTCTCGCTGGTCTGGTTCGAGCATGTCGACCGCTTCTGGGAATTCGATCCCGTGCAGTTCGCTTTCGGCGTGATGACGCGCTCCAAGGCGATCACCTACGACAATCTGAACCTGCGCGCGCCGGACTTCGTTGCCGAGGTCGACAAGGCCTTTGCTCGCCAGGTGCGCGCGCGCGGCTTCGATGTCGATGTCGAGCAGCCCGTCGTGCCGATGTTCCAGCCGCTGCGGCTGCGCGAGATGCGGCTGGCCAACCGCGCCGTTGTATCGCCCATGTGCATGTATTCCGCGAAGGAAGGCGTGCCCGGCGACTTCCATCTCGTGCATTACGGCGCGCGCGCTGTTGGCGGCGCCGGGCTGATCTTCACCGAAATGACCTGCGTCGGGCGCGACGCGCGCATCACGCCGGGTTGCGCCGGGCTGTGGACTGACGAGCAGGAAGCAGCCTGGCGCCGCATCGTCGATTTCGTCCACGCCAGTTCGGCCGCGAAAATCTGCCTGCAATTGGGACACGCCGGCCGCAAGGGTGCGACCAAGCTGATGTGGGACGGCATGGACCGACCGCTGGAAGAGGGCGGCTGGGACGTGGTGTCGGCGTCTCCCATTCCCTACTTTCCCGACAGCCAGGTGCCGCGCGAGCTCGATCGCGCGGCGATGGACCGGATCAGGGGCGAGTTCGTCGCAGCCGCCCAGCGCGGCGAGCGCTGCGGCTTCGACATGCTGGAGCTGCACTGTGCGCACGGCTATCTGCTCGCGAGCTTCATCTCGCCGCTCACCAACCGGCGCACGGATGAATATGGCGGCTCGCTGCAAGACCGCCTGCGTTTCCCGCTGGAAGTTTTTGAGGCGATGCGCGCGGCATGGCCGTCGCACAAGCCGATGTCGGTGCGCATTTCCGCCACCGACTGGGCCGAGGGCGGCATCTCGGGCGACGATGCGGTCCTGATCGCGCGCGCCTTTGCGGAGGCCGGCGTCGATCTCGTGGACGTCTCGACCGGGCAAACCGTGCGCGATGCGCAGCCGGTCTATGGCCGCATGTTCCAGACCCCGTTCTCCGACCAGGTTCGCAACGAAGCGCGGGTCGCCACCATGTGCGTCGGCAACATCACGACCGCTGACCAGGTCAACACCATCCTGGCCGCAGGGCGTGCCGACCTCGTCGCGCTCGGCCGGCCGCATCTGGTCGATCCCTCCTTCACCACCAGGGCGGCCGCCTGGTACGGGGCGGACGTGGCCTGCCCGCCGCAATATCTGCCCGGCAAGGAGCAGATTTTCCGCAACAGCGTGCGCGACCGGCAGGATTTCGAGGAGCTGAAGATCAAGGCCAGGCCCAGGACCCGGGGCGAGCTGAAGGCGGAGGGGGCAAAGCCGCTTGCGGCGGAGTAACGGACCGTGGCACCCTGACCCGGTATTGAGAATGCCTGGTCTTGTGTGGAGTAACGGGCAATGAAGGCGATTATCGTTGGCGGTGGAATTGGCGGCCTCACCACGGCCTTGATGCTGCGGGCACGCGGCATCGATTGCGAGCTGTATGAGCAGGCCGACACCATCAAGGAGCTCGGCGTCGGCATCAACACCTTGCCGCATGCCATCCGCGAGCTCGCAGGCCTTGGTTTGCTGGACAAGCTCGATGCCGCTGCGATCCGCACCTTCGAGCTGTTTTATCTGACCCGCCACGGCCAGCAGGTCTGGCATGAGAAGCGCGGGCTGGATGCCGGCCATGAAGTGCCGCAATTCTCCGTCCATCGCGGCCGACTGCAGGGTGTGATCCATCAGGCGGTCGTGGAGCGGCTCGGACCGGAGTCGATCCGCACCAGCTGCCGGCTCGGTTCCTTCACGCAGGACGAGGGTGGCGTCAGCGCGTTCTTCTTCGACCGCAACGGCGCGCATGTGCATACCGCGCGCGGCGACATCCTGATCGGCGCCGACGGCATCCATTCCAGGGTACGCGACACCCTGTTTCCGGAGGAGGGGCCGCCGCTCTGGAACGGCCTGATGCTGTGGCGCGGGGCGCGCGACTGGCCGGTGTTCCTCTCCGGAAAATCCATGATCATCGCGGGCGGCTTGAATGCCAAGGCCGTGGTCTATCCGATCGCGGAAGGCACGAGCCCGGCGACGCGCCTCACCAACTGGGCGGTGCTGGTGAAGATCGGCGACGGCTCGGCGCCGCCGCCGCGCCGCGAGGACTGGTCCCGTCTCGGCAACCGCGACGAACTGATGCCGCATGTCGCGGGCTTCTCGATCCCGCAGGTGGACTTTGCCGGACTCATCCGCGCCACGCCGGAATTCTGGGAATATCCCTGCTGCGACCGCGACCCGCTGCCGTACTGGACCAGCGGCCGCGTCACGTTGCTGGGCGATGCCGCGCATCCGATGTATCCGGTCGGCTCCAACGGCGCCTCGCAGGCTATCCTCGACGCCCGTTGCCTTGCCGACCTGCTGGCGCGAGCCGAGCACCCGCGCCAGGCGCTGGCGGCCTATGAGAAGCAGCGCCTGCCGATGACATCAGACATCGTCGCCTCCAATCGCCGCGGCGGCCCGGAAGGCGTGATCGATGCGGTGGAGCAACTCGCGCCGCAGGGGTTTAGCGGCGACGTCGACGGCGTACTGCCCTACGAACAGCGCGAGGCGATCGTGCGCGGCTATGCGGCCAAGGCCGGCTTTGCGGCGCGGGTGGTGGCGCGGTCGTAGCATCGCCGCAGGGTGGGCAAAGCGAAGCGTGCCTGCCTTTCGTGCGCGGTGCCTGTGAAGGTGGGCACGGCGCGAGTGCGCCTTTGCTCACCCTGCATCCGATGCCTGGTCTACCGTCGCGCAGTGCTCTCTCTTCGCGGCGTCGCTCGCTTTCGCCACGTCAGCAAGTCAGCCATGACTACTATCGCCGCGCCAAGGACGAGTGTGCAAAGCGTTGCTTTCGAGACCGTCTCCATCGTCCCCTCGACCAGCATGCTATGAATCACGCTCCCTCCGACGATGACCACCGCGAGGGACATGTGAGCGATGCGCCACGTTCGCGGTCGCAGTCCCCATCGCCGGCGCAGCGCAGCCAGAAGCGCGACGGCGAAGATGGCCCACATGGCGGTCACACCAAAGGGAGAGAATGGCGTCGGCGATGAGAAGAGGAGGGCGTCAATCATGTCCGGCGGACTGGTGATCCAGAGACCGGCGACGTGGACAACCAACGTCACGACCAGCGCGCCGCCGATCCACTGATGCACACGCCGTCCACGATAAGCCGGCAGTCCCGGCAAGTACCCGCCAATCAGCAAGGGCTGAACGAGCACGAGACCCAGTGCGATGATCCCTGCGAAACAGGCCAGTATGTAGACCGGATCGCGCCATGCGAGCAGCGGGCTCGCCGCGGCAAGCGCGAGCGGCACGCCAACAGCCGCTGCAAGGGCGGCCCAGATCAGGGTCACCCTGGCCAATCTCATCCCCTTGATCCCAACTCGTTCAGGCCGGCTGAAGGACGAAGTGCGCCTCCAGGCTGGTATCCTTTACGCTGCGCATCACCGGACGCAGAAAGACGGCTTTGAATTCACCGCTGTCATAGGCGAGATGACCATGCGGCTGGCCAAAGATGGGAATGATCTGCGGCATCTCGAGACGGAACGCGCCGTTCTTGTCGGTGAGCGTGGCTCCATGGCTCTGCGGCTCGTGCTCCCGACCTTCGGTCGTGTGCGCCCAGATCTGGATGCGCTGCCCGGCAAGCGGAGCCCCGTCGCCTGCGCGGCGTACGGTGCCGCTCATCCAGAAGCCACCCTTGCCGATCCGATCCACGATCGCCGCACCCTTGCGGTAGTTGTTGGTCCCGCCCGGCATCGAATCGGTCGGTGCGAGGCCTTGCGCGCGCGCGGGCAACAGGAGCCCGGAAAGCCCCGTTGCCAGGACGGAGCCGCCGGCGGCGAGGAGGCGGCGGCGGTTGAGCAGGACGCTGGTCATGTCAATTCCTTCTGGCGGCCGTGCCGTTGCTTGACCGAGGGTACAACAACAGGCGCGAGACGCCCAGTTGAGGAAGCGATAGGTTGCCATAACAGAGTTGTGAACGGGTGGGTCGCAGGCGCGAGATTGGTGAGCGGTGCGACGACGCATCCGCATTGGGGAGAGAAACGATGGACCTGAAGGGCAAGGTTGCACTGGTGACGGGCGGCAATGGCGGACTGGGGCAGCGCATTTGCCACGCGCTCGCGCAGGAGGGCGCACATGTGGCCGTCATGTACGCGCGCAGCCGCGACCAGGCGGAAGGCGTCGCCATTGAACTGACGTCGCGTCATCAAGTCAACGCCCGAGCTTTCGCCTGTGACATCACCGACGGTGCGGCCGTGGATCGGCTGGTTGGCGAGGTTACCCGGGCCTTCGGCCGCCTCGATGTTCTGATCAATGACGCCGCTTACAATGTATCGATCCCCTTCGGCGATCTCGACAACCTGACGCAGGAGGTATGGGACAAGATCATGGCCATCAACCTGACAGGGCCGATGCGCCTGACCAAGGCGGTAGCCCCCATCATGAAGGCCCAGGGGCAAGGCCGCATCGTCAACATCGCTTCGGTGGCGGGGCTGAGCCCGACCGGCTCTTCCATCGCCTATGCCGTGTCGAAAGCGGGGCTCATTCATCTGACGCGTTGCATGGCGGTGGCGCTGGCGCCCGAGACGATCGTCAACTGCGTGGCGCCGGGTCTGCTGGAGGGTACGCGTGCGACAGCCAATCTCCGGCCCGAGCAGGTCGAGCGCTCCGCATTGGGCTCGCTCCTGAAGAGGCCGGCCGACAAGGACGACTGCGCAGACATGGTGGTCGCCATGTGCCGCACCGAGACCATGACCGGCCAGACCGTCGTCATCGACTCCGGACGCATCTTCCACTAAGACGACGGACGGCCTCGGACGGGTCATCGCGGCCGGCCGAAATGAAAAAAATCGACGGGCAGGAAAATGAAAAGGCTGACACGGCGAACGTTCGTGACTGGCTCGGCGGCGGTGTTGTACGCCCTGCCCGGGAAGACCAGGGCGCAGTCCTCGTGGCCGACGCGCCAGATTCGCATCATCGTGCCGTATCCGGCGGGCGGCCAGACCGACGGCATTGCGCGGGCTTTCGGTGACTATCTGGCGCGGCAGGTGGGAAAGACGGTCATCGTCGAGAACAAGGCTGGCGC
This sequence comes from Bradyrhizobium sp., assembly GCF_016219575.1. Classification (GTDB taxonomy): domain Bacteria; phylum Pseudomonadota; class Alphaproteobacteria; order Rhizobiales; family Xanthobacteraceae; genus Bradyrhizobium. The sequence continues at coordinate 56,389 of NZ_JACRMG010000030.1, forward strand.
AGGTGGCGTCATCGGCGTGACGGAAGCGAAACGCGCAGAAGCGGATGGCACCACCATCCTGTGCACGATTTCTTCGTCACTCATCCAGAACCGTATCACGGTGAAAGACCTTCCATACGATCCCGAAAAGGATTTCGTCTATCTGACCATGGTCAGCGGCGCCGGAGGCCCGGTGGTAGCGGCGAAGAAGACGGGCGCGACGAATCTTCGGGAGTTCGTTGAATATGGAAAGAAAGTCGGCAGCCTGAACTGGGGATCGTACGGCGTGGGCTCGACGCCGCATGTCCTCATCGAGACGATCGCGAAGCAGTACGGCATCAAGTTTCAGGTCATCCAGTACCGCGGCGAGGCGCCGATGTGGAATGACATCGCTGGACAGACACTGGATGGCGCCTCGGGAAGCTATGCCGCGGCGGCACCCGTCATCCAGGCGGGAACCGGAAACCTGATCGGCGTGGTCGGCAGCCGTCTGCCGCCGTATCCGGACACGCTGACAATGACCGAGCAGGGCGCCGTCGGCGACTTCTACGACCTGCGCGCATTCACCACCTTCGCGGTACCGACCGGCACGCCAAGGGAGATCGTGGAGCGGCTCTCGTCGTTATTGATACAGGCGGGAACCGACTCCAGGGTCCAGCAGATGCTGAACAACTTTCTGCTGTCTTCCCCGGCCGACTTTGAAACGACGGCCCGCATCTTCAAGCGCGACAGCGACGTGATGCTCCGCATCCTGCGCGATCTCGGCGTCAAGCCATCGGAGTAATCGCGGATCCAGCCCTAAAGCTGCTTCGCATATTTTCCCGTAAGCTGCGGGGTCATGTCCGGGTAGAGGCCGGGGGTCTTCTCCCTGGCTTCTTCGTGTACCTGGAGGCGGGTCTTGCGCGCCCAGTTGCGCTTCAGATCGTCCTTGATGCCGAACCTCAACCGGCCGAGCCCTTCGGTTTCGAGCTCGATCGTGTCGCCGTCCATGAACGGGTTGAGGCCCCGGTGATTGGTGCCGGTGGCGACGATGTCGCCGGGCAGCAGCGTGTGGATGCTGGACAGCCAGGCGATGCACTTGGCGATGTTGTGACCCATATCGTCGGTATTGAAGTTCTGCATCAGCTCGCCGTTGTTCCACAGCCTGATTTGCAGTTTCTGCGGGTCCGGGATCTCATCGGCGGTGACGAGATAGGGGCCGATCGGCGCAAACGTGTCGCGGCTCTTCATCTGGAAGAATACGTTGCCGGGCGGCGGCAAGCCGCGCGCCGAACCGTCGATGAAGTTCATGTAGCCGAAGACGTAGCTCAGCGCCTCGGCTTCGCTGACATGGCTGCACTTCCTGCCGATGACGACCGCCATCTCGGCTTCGCCCTCGAAGATCGTGGCCGGTACGTCGGGCAGCACCATCGTGTCGCCGTGTCCGATGATCGCGCCCGGCGATTTATGGAAGGCGTTGATCGGCGCCGGTGCGCTGCGCGTGCCATCTTCCATGTAGTTGACCGCCATGCAGTCGATGGTGCGCGGGCCCGGCACCGGCGGACGGATGCGGACGCTCGCCACCGGCACCCCTGCGCCTCGCGCGACCGCCGCCTCGAGCCGCGGCTTGTAGCTGCTCCAATGTTCGATCAGCCCGTTCATCAAATCGCCGGGGCCGGTATGCGGGATGTCCTTCACCTCGGCACTGACATCGACCACGGCGTCGCCCTTCAGCACGCCGAGCTTGAAATCATCGAAATAGAGTAACTTCATCGTGTTCGCCCCCCTTTTATGCCGAGCCTGCGCCCACGTCGGTCCGGTCGCCGCGGTCGGACGCCGCACCAATCTCTCCGGCGATGAGCTTGCACCGCGCGCGGACAAGAACCGGCTTGTTCGTACACGCCTCAGCCCGGAGGCGGCGGCAGGAAGTGGATGTTGTGCTCGGCGGCCAGCCGGACCACGTCGTCGGGGTTCTGCTGCTTCATGTTGTGGATGGCCCAGAACAGGTCATACAGCCTGCGCGTCGGCGTCACCCAGAACAGCGTCTTGGCCGTCTGCTGCGACTTGTTGAAGATGCCGTGCGGCTTGCCCATCGGCAGCCGCACCGTGTCGCCGGCGGTGGCGTACTCGTCGGCGCCGTCGAGAAAGAAGTCGAGCCGTCCCTCGAGGATGTAGAGATATTCGTCCTGGTCGGGATGGATGTGCGGCGGCACGAAGGTGCCGACCGGGAAGGTGGCGTGCCAGGAGAAGGAGTGCTCGGTGCGGTTCTTCGGCACATAGACCTGGCCGAGGATATTCCAGGTGATGCCCTGAATGCCTTCATTGGCGCGGGTGATGCCCGCGATCTCGTTCAACATCGGCGTATTCCTTCCCTCAACTCTACTCGACTCTACTTTACTTGGCGGGCTTGCAATCCTTGGCGTAGCTGTCGCCAGTTTCCGAAAACACCTTCTCGACGATCTCGGTCTGGAATTTGCCGTCCGGCCGCTTGGCGACCTTGGTCAGGTAGAAATTCTGGATCGGATAACCGTTGGTGTTGAACTTGAAGCTGCCGCGCAACGAGGTGAAGTCGGCCTTCCCCAACGCGGCCGACACCGCCTCCTTGTTGGAGAGGTCGCCCTTCACGGCCTTCACGGCGCTGTCGATCAGCATCGCGGCGTCATAGGCCTGCATGGCATAGGTGCCGGGCACCATGTTGTAGGCAGCTTCGTACGCCGCCACGAATTTCTTGCTCTGCGGGTTGTCGAGATTGGGCGCCCAGTTGGCGCCGCCGAACATGCCGACCGCGGCATCCTGCTGCGCCGGCAGCGTGGATTCGTCGACCGTGAAGGCGGAGAGCACGGGAATGCGATCGGCAAGGCCGGCCTGGCGGTATTGCTTGACGAGGTTCACCCCGAGGCCGCCGGGCATGAAGGTGAACACCGCATCCGGCTTCTGCGAGTTGATCTTGGTCAGCTCCGGCTGGAAGTCGATCGTGTTTAGCGGCAGGTAGCTCTCCTCGACGATCTCACCCTTGAAATCGAGCTTGAAGCCGGCGACGGAATCGCGTCCGGCCTGATAGTTCGGCACCATCAGGAACATGCGCTTGTAGCCGCGGTCCTGTGCGACCTTGCCGAGGACCCGAAAATTCTGGTCGTTCTGGTAGGACGTCACATAGAAGAACGGGCTGCAATCCTTGCCGGCATAGCTGGAGGGGCCGGCGTTCGGGCTGATCAGGAACGTCTTGTTCTCGGTGACCGGCTTGTGGATCGCCTGCAGGATGTTGGAGAAGATGGGGCCGACCACGAAATCGACTTTCTCGCGCTCCAGAAGTCCCCTGACCTTGATGACCGCGCCGTCTGGCTTGAGCTCGTCGTCGACATTGACGATCTCCACCTCGCGGCCGCCGATCTTGCCGCCGAGGTCCTTCACCGCCAGCGCAAAGCCGTCCCGCACCTGGGCGCCCAGCGCCGCCGGGGGGCCCGACAGGGTCACGATCACGCCGATCTTGAGCTTTTCCTGTGCCGTCGCCGCGCCTGCGGTCAGCGCCAAAAGAACCGCCGTCGCGGCCAAGGTCAGCTGCTGCTTCATACCCCTACACTCCACAATTGGCGGTTTGGTCCGCGTCGGCTCGTTCCGAAGGCAAGCTTATTCCGATGACGGCCGGCACCGCAAGCAACGGTCACGCCGGCAGCACAACATGCAGGCAGCGCACAATGCAAGCGGCGCGCCAATTGCTTGAAGCCTAAAGAAATTGGTTGTACGAGGGGATATGGTTGCCGGATCCAGTGAACTGTTCAAGAACCTGGACCGCGACAGCTTTCGGGTGTGATGCAACATGATCCTCGATTCCGAGACCAAGGCCGTCGAGCAGCCTGACGATCACGCCGATGAGCTGCGGCTCTGGCTGCGCCTCTTGACCTGCACCAACCTGATCGAGGGCGAGGTGCGCGGCCGCCTGCGCGAGCGCTTCGACGTCACGCTGCCGCGCTTCGACCTGATGGCCCAGCTCGACAAGGCGCCCGACGGCATGACGCTGTCCGACGTCTCGAAGCGGATGATGGTTTCCAACGGCAATGTGACGGGGCTGGTCGAACGCCTGGTGGTATCAGGTCATCTCGACCGCCGCACCTCCGAGACCGACCGCCGCGTGCAGGTCATCCGCCTGACCAGGAGCGGACGCGCCGAGTTCCGCAAGATGGCGGCCGAGCACCAGACCTGGATCTCCGACATGTTCGGCGATCTCTCGCCCAAGGACGTCAAGGAGCTGATGCGCCTGCTCGGTAAGACCAAGGGCTCGGTGCAGAAATCCGCGCGCCGGCGCGCAGGCGAGGCGCGGTGAGCGATATCGACTACGAGGCCGAATACAACAACCGGGCCCGTGTGCCGGAGCATCCGGCCGTGATGGCGGGCTGGGTGAAGGACGCTGCAGCCTGGCGCGAAAAGCATCCGCCGCGCGTGCTGCGCTATGGCTCCGGCGAGCGTCACCGGATCGATCTCTTTGCCGGCAACAGCGACGGCCCGATCGTTGTCTTCATTCACGGCGGCTACTGGCAGGCGCTCGACGCTTCCTCCTTCAGCCATTGCGCGCGTGGACTGAATGCGCACGGCATTTCCGTGGCGGTGCCGACCTACGATCTCTGTCCGGCCGTCACCGTGGCTGACATCATCACGCAGATGCGGATGGCCTCGCGCGAACTGGCCAGGCTCGGCCATCCCCTGGTCGTGAGCGGCCATTCCGCGGGCGGTCATCTCGCCGCCTGCATGCTCGCCACCGACTGGACAGCGTTCGACGCCGCGCTGCCGAAGCACACGGTCAGTGCCGCTTACGCAATCTCGGGCCTGTTCGACCTGCCGCCGCTGCTGGGCACTTCCATCAACAAGGCGGTTGGACTTGACGCAGTCTCGGCCCGCGCAGCGAGCCCGCTGTTCTGGACGCCCCCCGCGCATGGCAGTCTCGACGCCGTCGTCGGCGGCAACGAGAGCGCCGAATATTTCCGGCAGAGCAAGACCATCGTCGAGGTCTGGGGCAGGGGCATTGCGGCGCGCTTCGGCACGGTGGCCGGCGCCAATCATTTCACGGCCATCGCCCCGCTGGCGGATCCCGGTTCACCCATGGTGCTCCGCCTGAAGGAACTGGCCCGCGGTTGAAAATCGCGGGAGCCGGCCAATTCCGCCCTTGCGCCGAATTACTTTAAGTATAAAATGATTTCCGGATAGCGTTGCCGGGCATCCTCTTGGTCTCCTAGCGAGGGCGATATGTCAGGTGGAATTGCGAGCCTCGGCCCCTCCGGCCATGTCGATGATTTCGCGCGGCGCAACCTGCCGCCGTCTGAACAATGGCCGGAATTGCGGCTGGAGCGGCCGGAATTCCAGTACCCTGATTACCTCAATGTTGGCGTCGAACTCACCGACCGCATGGTGGAGAAGGGGTTCGGCGATCACACCGCGCTGATCGGCAACGGCCGCCAGCGCACCTACAAGGAGCTCGCCGACTGGTCGAACCGGCTCGCGCATGCGCTGGTGGAAAACTACGGGGTCAAGCCGGGCAACCGTGTGCTGATCCGCTCCGGCAACAATCCGGCGCTGGTGGCGGCGTGGCTCGCGGCCACCAAGGCGGGGGCCGTCGTCGTCAACACCATGCCGATGCTGCGCGCGGGCGAGCTGACCAAGATCGTCGACAAGGCCGAGATCGCGCTGGCGCTGACCGACAGCCGCATTGCGGATGAAATCGTGGCGTGCGCCAAGACCAGCCGCTTCCTCAAGCAGGTCGTCAATTTCGACGGCACTTCCAATCACGATGCCGAGCTCGACCGTGTCGCGCTGAACAAGCCGGTGCGGTTCGACGCGGTGAAGACTGGTCGCGACGACGTCGCGCTGCTTGGCTTCACCTCGGGGACGACCGGCCAGCCGAAGGCGACCATGCATTTCCACCGCGATCTCCTGATCGTCGCGGACGGCTATGCGAAGGAAGTGCTCAAGGTCACGCCGGACGATGTCTTCGTCGGCGCTCCGCCGCTCGCCTTCACCTTCGGCCTCGGCGGACTGGCGATCTTTCCGCTGCGCTTCGGCGCCACCGCGACACTGCTGGAGAACGCCTCGCCGCCCGAGCTGGTCAAGATCATCGAGACCTACAAGGCCACGATCTGCATCACCTCGCCGACCGCCTACCGCGCCATGATGGTGGCGATGGACAACGGCGCCGACCTGTCGTCGCTGCGGCTCGTGGTTTCCGCCGGCGAAACCCTGCCGGCGCCGGTGTTCGAGAAGTGGACCAGGAAGACCGGCAAGCCGATCCTCGACGGCATCGGCGCCACGGAACTCCTGCACATCTTCATCAGCAACCGCCTCGACGATGCCGTGGCGGGCTCGACCGGTTATCCCGTGACGGGATATGAAGCCAGGATCGTCGACGACGACATGAACGAATTGCCCGACGGCACGGTCGGCAAGCTCGCCGTGCGCGGCCCGACCGGCTGCCGCTATCTCGCCGACCCCAGGCAGGCCAACTATGTGCGCGACGGCTGGAATCTCACCGGCGACGCCTTCGTCCGCAGCAACGGCCATTTTTCGTTCGTGGCGCGCGCGGACGACATGATCGTCTCCTCCGGCTACAACATCGCAGGTCCCGAGGTGGAGGCGGCCTTGCTGTCGCATCCGGCCGTAGCCGAATGCGGCGTGGTCGGCGCGCCCGATGAGGCGCGCGGCATGATCGTGAAGGCCTATGTCGTGGCCGCGCCGGGCGTGACCACGGATGCCGCGCTGGTGACGGCGCTGCAGGATCACGTCAAGCACGCGATCGCGCCCTACAAGTATCCGCGCGCAGTCGAATTCATCGAGAAGCTGCCGAAGACGGAGACCGGCAAGTTGCGCCGCGTCGAGCTTCGGCAGATGGCGCAGGCGGCCGCGACATCGGGCATGGCCGCCGAATAATCGAATGGAGAATTGTTCGTGACGACCGTGAAGGGACCGACCCTTGCAATGGCGCCGGCCGCCGGGGGCGAGGGCGTGCAGGTGCTGCAACCGGGCGGCTGGCCGGCGCCGAAGGGCTATGCCAACGGCATGGCCGCCGACGGCCGCATCGTGGTGACCGGCGGCGTGATCGGCTGGGACGAGAAGGAGCGCCTCGCCTCCGGCTTCGTCGCGCAGGTGCGCCAGACGCTCGCCAACATCAAGGCCATCCTCGAAGCCGGCGGCGCGCGGCCCGAACATCTGGTGCGCCTGACCTGGTACGTCGTCGACATCGAGGAATATCTCGCCAACCTGAAGCCGCTGGGCCAGGCCTATCGCGAGACCTTCGGCACGCATTATCCCGCCATGGCGCTGGTGCAGGTGGTGCGCCTGGTCGAGAAGGCCGCGCGGGTCGAGATCGAGGCCACCGCCGTGGTGCCGCGCTGAGTTCGCTCTTGCCAGCATAAAGCTCCTACACCCCGTAGCGAATACCGGCTACGATGCTGCCATCGTGGTGTTGCTTGCTTTGATTCCTGTGAGGCGATGGTTGCCGCATGACTGATAGCCGGTCCGTCGTTGCAGACCCCGAGGTCATCCGTGCCCGCGCCATGGAGAGCCTCTTTGAGCGGCTCGAATCCCTGTGCGAGGGCGCCATCGCCATCGATACCGCGGGCCATGTGGTCTACGTCAACGAGAAATACCTGCCCGCGCTGGGGCTGGCGCATATCTCGGAGGCGATCGGCCGGCCGATCGAGGAGATCATCCCCAACAGCCTGATGCGGCGCGTGGTGGAGACCGGCAAGCCGATCCTGCTCGACATCATGGAGCTCGGCCGCGAGCAGCTCGTGGTGACGCGCATGCCGATCGAGGACGAGAACAAGCGCATCATCGGCGCGATCGGCTTCGTGCTGTTCGACCATCTCGACAGCCTGAAGCCGCTGATCGCGCGGGTGAACCAGCTCGAAAGCGAGCTGCGCCACGCGAAGCGGCAATTGTCGCAGCCGCGCAGCGCGCGCTTCACCTTCGAGGATTTCGTCGGCGAAACCCCGGGCATCGCGCAGGCCAAGGAACTGGCCCGCCGCGCCGCCCGGCAAAGCGTGACGGTGCTGCTGACGGGAGAGACCGGCACCGGCAAGGAAATGCTGGCGCAGGCGATCCACAATGCCTCGGCGCGTGCGGACAAGCCGTTCGTCAGCGTCAACCTGGCGGCGGTCCCCGACACGCTGATCGAGTCCGAATTCTTCGGCGCGGTGGCGGGCGCCTATACCGGCGCCGACCGCAAGGGCCGCGACGGCAAGTTCCGCATTGCCGATGGCGGCACGCTGTTTCTCGACGAGATCGGCGAGATGCCGCTGCAGCTGCAGGCCAAGCTCTTGCGCGCGTTGCAGGAGCGCGAGATCGAGCCGCTCGGCTCTGACAGGGTAATCAAGGTCGACGTCCGCGTCATCGCCGCCACCAATCTCGACCTGCAGAAGAAGGTGACCGAAGGCGCCTTCCGCTCCGATCTCTATTACCGGCTCAACGTGCTCGCCATCACGCTGCCGCCGTTGCGCGATTGCCCCGGCGACCTGCCGGCGATCTGCGCGCGCCTGCTCGACGACATCCGGACGTCCGGCGACTATTTCAACCCGCGCATCACGCCGTCGGCGCTGGCGGTGCTGGCGCGCTACGACTGGCCGGGCAATGTGCGCGAGCTGCGCAACATCCTGGAGCGCGCGCTGATCCTGAGCGATTCCGGCCGTCTCACCGGCGAGGATTTTGAACGCATCCTCCCCGTTGGCAGCGCGAAGGTTGCGGCGCCGGCAAGGCCGGCCGGTCCCGTGGTGCCGCTGGCGCAGGCCGAGGCCGCCTTCGAGAAGCAGACGCTGGAGCATGCCCTCATCGCCAGCAACGGGCAGATCGCGGAGGCGGCGCGGCGCCTGCGCATCTCGCGCGCGACGTTCTACAAGAAGCTCGGCAAATACGGGCTGGCGCCGTCGGGCTGATCCTGTTGCGTCACAAGCGCTCTAGCTCCTCACCATGAGGAGCTTGTGACGCAGCAAGGCTGACCGGCGTCCGGATTTGGCGACAGCAACTGTCTCGAATCTCAGACTCGCGACGCTTCCGCCAACCAGCGCACGGTGGCGCCGCGAAGGAAATGCCTGCTTTTCCGACAATTTGACTTCTCCCGGTGCAGTTGGCGCAGCGCTTGCACTGCACTGCGACACAACGCGCGTGCAATGCGCAATCGTCAAGGGAGGGACAGATGAGCGGAGCGGCTACTACTGCAGGCATGCTGGAAAGCAAGCAGCCTTCACACGTCACCGTCGCAACGGCCAGCCTGATCGGCACCGCCATCGAATGGTACGACTTCTTCCTCTACGGCACGGCGGCCGCGCTGATCTTCAACAAGCTGTTCTTTCCCACCTTCGACCCGATGATGGGAACGCTGCTGGCGTTCGCCACCTACGCGCTCGGCTTTATCGCGCGACCGCTCGGCGGCCTCGTCTTCGGTCACTACGGCGACAAGCTCGGTCGCAAGACCATGCTTTACCTCACGCTGCTGATCATGGGCGTTGCGACGGCCATCATCGGGATTCTGCCGACCTATGAGACCGCCGGCATCTGGGCCGCCGTCCTCCTCGTGACTTGCCGGCTGGTGCAGGGCTTTGGCCTCGGCGGCGAATGGGGCGGGGCCGTGCTGATGGCGGTCGAACATGCGCCCGATGACCGGAAAGGCTTTTACGGCAGCTGGCCGCAGCTCGGCGCGCCGCTGGGCCTCGTGCTCGGCACGCTGGTGTTCTCCGTGGTTTCCGCGTTCCTGACCGACGCGCAGCTCCTTGCCTGGGGCTGGCGGATTCCGTTCCTGTTCAGCATCGCACTCGTCGTGGTCGGCCTCTGGATCCGCTTCACCATCGCGGAGTCGCCCGAATTCCAGAAGGTCAAGGACGAGAAGCAGGAAGTGAGGATGCCGATCGTCGACGCGATCCGCATGTATCCCAAGAACATCCTGCTGGCGATGGGCGCGCGTTTTGCCGAGAACGGCTTCTTCTACATCTACGCCACCTTCGTGCTCGCCTATGCGACCCAGTCGCTCGGCATCGTCAGGCAGGACATGCTGAACGGCGTGCTGATTGCGGCTGCGATCGAGGTTTTCACCATTCCCGCCTTCGGTCTGCTCTCCGACTATGTGGGTCGGCGGCCGGTCTATATCTTCGGCGCCGTGTTCTCGGCGCTGATGTCGTTCCCGCTGTTCATGCTGCTGGCGACCAGGAACCCGCAAATGGCCTGGATCGCCATCATTCTCGGGCTGGCCGTCGGGCACGCGGCGATGTACGGCCCGCAGGCCAGCTTCCTGTCGGAATTGTTCGGCACCAAGGTGCGTTACAGCGGCGTCTCGCTCGGCTACAATCTCGCCTCGATTTTCGCCGGCGCCTTGTCTCCGCTGATCGCGACGGGCCTGATGACGGCGTATGCGCCTGCGACCTGGCCGGTCTCCGTCTACATGATCGTGCTGGCGCTGATCACCATCGTCTCGGTTTACTTCGCCACCGAAACAAGGGGGAGGGCCGGGGCCTGACGGGAGGACCATCGTGACTCAGCATCCTGCGCTGCCATACCTGCGCAATTCCGAGAAGGGAAAGATTGTGACGGCCGCCGAGGCCGTCCTTCTTATCCGCGACGGCGACACGGTCGCCACCGGCGGCTTTGTCGGCATCGGATTTGCGGAGGAAATCGCGGTGGCGCTGGAGGAGCTCTATCTCGCCAACGAGGGCGATGCGCCCCACGGGCAGGGCAAGCCGCGCAACCTGACGCTGGTTTATGCGGCCGGGCAGGGGGACGGCAAGGACCGCGGCCTCAACCACTTTGCCCATGACGGGCTGGTCCGGCGCGTGATCGGCGGGCATTGGGGCCTGGTGCCCAAGCTGCAGCAGCTTGCGATCGGCAATCAGATCGAGGCCTACAACCTGCCGCAGGGCGTGATCACGCATCTGTTCCGCGACATCGCCGCCAGGCGTCCCGGCCACGTCTCCCGCGTTGGGCTCGGCACCTTCGTCGACCCGCGGCAGGGCGGCGGCAAGCTCAACGCCCGCACCACCGAGGACATGGTCGAGCTGATCACGCTCGGCGGACAGGAATGCCTGCACTACAAGACGTTCCCGATCAATGTCGGAATCATCCGCGCCACCACCGGCGATCCCGACGGCAATCTCACCATGGAGCGGGAAGCGTTGACGCTGGAGGCACTGGCGATCGCCATGGCGGCGCACAATTCCGGCGGCATCGTCATCGCGCAGGTGGAGCGGGTCGCCGAAAGCGGCAGCCTCAACCCGCGGCAGGTCAAGATTCCCGGCATCCTCGTCGACTGCGTCGTGGTCGCCAAGCCCGAGCATCACTGGCAGACCTTCGGCACGCAATACAACGCCGCGTTCTCCGGCGAAATTCGTGTGCGCTCGGGCTCGCTGCCGCCGATGCCGATGAGCGAGCGCAAGATCATCGCGCGCCGCGCCGCCTTCGAGCTCAAGGCCAACAGCGTCGTCAATCTCGGCATCGGCATGCCCGAGGGCATTGGGGCGGTGGCCAACGAGGAGCGCATCATCGACCTGATTACGCTCACCGCCGAGCCCGGCATCATCGGCGGCATCCCGGCGAGCGGCATCGACTTCGGCGCGGCGATCAACACGCAGGCCGTGATCGACCAGCCCTACCAGTTCGACTTCTACGACGGCGGCGGCCTCGACGTCGCCTTTCTCGGCCTTGCGCAGGTCGACCGCGCCGGCAACCTCAATGTCAGCAAGTTCGGTCCGAAACTCGCGGGCGCCGGCGGCTTCATCAACATCAGCCAGAACGCCAAGAAGGTCGTCTTCGTCGGCACGTTCGGCGCCGGCCGGCTGCGCGTCCACGCGGCCGACGGCAAGCTGGTGGTTCTCGAAGAGGCCAGGGCGCGCAAATTCGTCGAAGCCGTCGAGCACGTGACCTTCAGCGGAAAATTCGCCGCCGCGCGCGGGCAGGGCGTGCTCTACGTCACCGAACGCTGCGTCTTTGCGCTGCGGCCGGACGGCCTCGAGCTGATCGAGGTCGCGCCCGGCATCGACATCGAGCGGGATATTCTGGCGCTGATGGACTTCAGGCCGATTGTCCGCCGCGACCCGCTGCCGATGGACGAGCGCATCTTCCGCGAAGGCCCGATGGAACTGCGCGAGGACCTGCTCTCGATCCCGCTCGACCAGCGCTTCATCTACGACCCGCAGCAGAACCTGTTCTTCGTCAACCTGGAGCATTTCGCGCTGCGCAGCCGCGCCGATATCGAGGAGATCGCCGGCACCGTCGAGGCCAGGCTCGGCGGATTGGGCAGGCGCGTCTACGCCATCGTCAATTACGATCACTTCACGATCCTGCCCGAGTTGCTCGACGACTATTCTGCCATGGTGCGCCGGCTGACTGACCGCTTCTATTCCGGCGTGTCGCGCTACACGACGTCGGGGTTCCTGCGCATCAAGCTCGGCGAAGCGCTGCAACGGCGCGGCGTCGCGCCCCACATCTTCGAGAGCGCCGAGGAAGCGCGCTCGGACTGGCACGACGAGGAGCACGCGCATACCGCCGAAACCCAGCCTGCGCCGCAAAAAGGGGCAGCATGACAGTGCAACTCATTTTCAACGGCGCCGCCAATTGCAAAGTTCGGCGGGCTGTGCGAATCGCTTGATCAATCGAGACCGACTTCAGGAGGAAACACCGTGCGTCTATCATTCGTTCTCGCAACCGCCGTGCTCGCCGTCACCGGAGGCGTCGCCGTCGGCGCCGACGATCTCAAGGTGGCCCTGATCCACGGCAAGACCGGCCCGCTCGAAGCCTACGCCAAGCAGACAGAAACCGGCCTGCGCCTGGGTTTTGAATACGCCACCAAGGGCACGATGACGGTGGACGGTCGCAAGATCGTCATCATCACCAAGGACGACCAGAGCAAGCCGGACCTTTCCAAGGCGGCGCTGGCGGAAGCCTATCAGGACGACAAGGCGGACATTGCCATCGGCACGACCTCGTCGGCTGCAGCGCTTGCGATCCTTCCCGTTGCCGAGGAGAACAAGAAGATTCTGATCGTCGAGCCCGCGGTCGCCGACCAGATCACCGGCGACAAGTGGAACCGCTACATCTTCCGCACCGGCCGCAACTCGTCGCAGGATGCGATCTCCAATGCGGTCGCCATCGGCAAGCCCGGCGTCAGCATCGCCACGCTGGCGCAGGACTATGCCTTCGGCCGCGACGGTGTGGCCGCCTTCAAGGAGGCGCTGGCCAAGACCGGTGCCACGCTCGTCGCCGAGGAATATGCACCGACTACCACGACCGATTTCACCGCGGTGGGCCAGCGCCTGTTCGACGCGCTGAAGGACAAGCCGGGCCGCAAGATCATCTGGATTATCTGGGCCGGCGCCGGCAATCCGCCGGCGAAGCTCCAGGACATGGATCCAAAGCGCTACGGCATCGAGCTCTCGACCGGCGGCAACATCCTGCCTGCGCTCGCAGGCTACAAGATCATGCCCGGCATGGAAGGCGCGACCTACTACTACTATGAGATACCGAAGAATCCGGTGAACGACTGGCTGGTTGCCGAGCACCAGAAGCGCTTCAACGCGCCGCCGGACTTCTTCACTGCAGGCGGCTTTGCCGCTGCCATGTCCGTCGTCACCGCCGTGACCAAGGCGAAGTCCACCGACACCGAGAAGCTGATCGCGGCGATGGAGGGCATGGAGTTCGACACGCCCAAGGGCAAGATGATCTTCCGCAAGGAAGACCATCAGGCGCTGCAGAGCATGTATCACTTCAAGGTCAAGGTCGATCCGAACGTGGCCTGGGCTGTGCTCGAGCCGGTCCGCGAGCTGAAGATCGAGGAAATGAACGTCCCGATCCGCAACAAGCGGTAATCTCTCCTCACCCTCTCCCCGCTGTTCGCGGGGAGAGGCATAGGCGGCCTTCTGCCGCCGTCCTTGAGAATGACGCCGATGCGAAGCATCGGCTATGGGTGAGGGGCTCTCTCCATGCACTCGACTCGTGGAGAGAGCCCCTCACCCGGATCGCATCTGCGATGCGATCCGGCCTCTCCCCGCAGGCGGGGAGAGGCGAAGAAAGAGAGTTCGCTACGCAGGCACACGAAGGCCCCATGCCCCTCTCGCTCGAAACCCGTGACCTCACCATCCGCTTCGGCGGCCATGTCGCAGTCGACCATGTCAGCTGCGCTTTCCGGCCCGGCGAGCTCACGGCAATCGTCGGCCCCAACGGGGCGGGCAAGACCACCTATTTCAACCTGATCTCCGGGCAGCTGCGTCCGAGCGAAGGTTCCATCCTGCTCGACGGCGCCGACATCACGGGACTGAGCGCGCCCCTGCGCACCCGTGCCGGCCTCGGCCGTGCCTTCCAGCTCACCAACCTGTTTCCGAACCTGAGCGTCGAGGAGAACGTCCGCCTCGCGGTGCAGGCCGAAAGCCGCGTGCATTACGACATGCTGCGGCCGTGGATGACGCGGCGCGACCTGATCGAACGCGCCGATGCCATCCTCGACCAGGTCGCGCTCGGCAGCCGCCGCGGCGTCGCGGCGACCGCGCTGTCGCATGGCGACCAGCGCAAGCTCGAGGTGGCGCTGATGATGGCGCTGCAGCCGAAAGTCTTCATGTTCGACGAGCCCACCGCGGGCATGAGCATCGACGAGGTTCCGGTCGTGCTCAATCTCATTGCGCAGCTGAAGCAGGATACGAGCAAGATCATCCTGCTGGTCGAGCACAAGATGGACGTGGTGCGCTCGCTCGCCGACCGCATCATCGTGCTGCATAACGGCAAGCTCGTCGCCGACGGCAAGCCGGCCGAGGTGATTGCGTCGCCGATCGTGCAGGAAGCCTATCTCGGCGTCCCCGCCGGAAAGACCGCGGCATGAGCGATCTCCTGACACTGACGGGCGTCCACACCCATATCGGGCGCTATCACATCCTGCAGGGCGTCGACTTCGCGGTGCCGGAAGGCCAGGTCACGATGCTGCTCGGCCGCAACGGCGCCGGCAAGACCACGACGCTGCGCACCGTCATGGGCCTGTGGCCGGCCTCGCGCGGCGAGATCGTGCTCGCCGGCGAGCGCATCGAAGCGGGCACCACGCCCGACATCGCGCGGCGCGGCGTCGGCTACGTGCCCGAGAGCATGGCGGTGTTCTCCGACCTCACCGTCAGGGAAAACCTCGTGCTCGGCGCGCGGGACCGCGATCTCGACGATGCCAGGCTGGACTGGATCTTCGGCTTCTTCCCGGCGCTGAAACGCTTCTGGCTCTCGCGCGCCGGCTCTCTCTCCGGCGGCCAGAAGCAGATGCTGTCGATTGCGCGCGCCATCGTCGAGCCGCGCAAGCTGCTGCTCATCGACGAGCCGACCAAGGGGCTTGCGCCCGCCATCGTCATGGCGCTGATCGAGTGCCTCAAGGAAATCAAGCGTCGCGGCGCCACCATCCTCATGGTGGAGCAGAATTTCCACGCCGCGCGCGAGCTCGGCGACACCGTGCTGGTGATGGACAACGGCGCCATCGTCCATCGCGGCGCCATGGCCGATCTCGCCGCCGACGTGGCGCTGCAGGAACGCCTGCTCGGCCTCAGCCTGGAGACGCACCAGTGAGCGACACCGCAACATCGGACGCCCTGCCGAAGCCGAAGCGCGACCTGCTGCCGGTGCTGCTGCCGGCCGCCTTTGCGCTGTTGATGCTGCCGCTGGTCGGCTCGGCCAGCTCCTGGGCGACGCTGCTGGCGGCAAGCCTCGCCATGGGCATGATGATCTTCATCATGGCTTCCGGCCTGACCCTGGTGTTCGGCCTGATGGACGTGCTCAATTTCGGCCATGGCGCCTTCATCGCGGTCGGCGCCTACATCGCAACGCTGGTGTTCCTGCCGCTCGCCGGCTGGTCGCAGGCCGACTCGCTCCTCACCAATCTCGCGGTGCTGGTGCCGGCCGCCGTGCTCGCCATGGGCGTCACCGCCTTGCTCGGCCTGTTCGTCGAGCGCGTGTTGATCCTTCCCGTCTACGGCCAGCACCTCAAGCAGATCCTGATGACCACCGGCGGGCTGATCGTCGCCGAACAGACGCTCTATGCGCTGTGGGGGCCGCAGATCATCCCGATGCCGCTGCCGGCTTCGCTGCGCGGCTCCTTCATCTTCGGCGAGGTTGCGGTCGCAAAATATCGCCTGCTGGCGATGCTGGTCGGGCTCGCCGTCTTCATCGCCATCCAGCTCGTGCTCAACCGCACCAAGATCGGGCTCTTGATCCGCGCCGGCGTCGAGAACCGCGAGATGGTGGAGGCGCTGGGCTACCGCATCCGCCGCCTGTTCCTGGGCGTGTTCATGGTCGGCGCGGCGCTCGCCGGTCTCGGCGGCGTGATGTGGGGACTGTACCGCGAGCAGGTGCATGCCTCGATCGGCGACGAGCTCACCGTGCTGGTCTTCATTGTCGTCATCATCGGCGGCCTCGGCTCGGTCGGCGGCTGCTTCATCGGTGCACTGCTGGTCGCCATGGTCGCCAATTTCGGCGGCTTCCTGGTGCCGAAGCTGGCGCTCGTTTCCAACATCCTGCTGATGGTCGCGATCCTGATGTGGCGGCCGCGCGGACTTTATGCGGTGACTAGCCGATGATGATCCTTTCCGGCGATCCCCCGCGCAGCCGGCTGCTCGCCGTCCTGCTCATCGTCATCGTCGCCATGCTGGTGCTGACGCCGTGGCTGTTCCCCGGCGCCAAGGCGATGAATGTCGCGGTCAAGATCTGCATCTTTGCCGTGCTGGTGGCGTCCTACGATCTCCTGCTCGGCTACACCGGCACGGTGTCGTTCGCCCACACCATGTTCTATGGCATCGGCAGCTATGCGGTGGCGATCGCGCTCTACGCGATGGGGCCGAGCTGGGCGGCGATCGGGACCGGCATCGTCGTCGGCCTGCCGATGGCGATGCTGCTGGCGCTCGCCATCGGCCTGTTCTCGCTGCGCGTCGCGGCGATCTTCTTTGCGATGATTACGCTCGCGGTCGCTTCCGCCTTCCAGGTGCTGGCCTCGCAAATGTCCTGGCTCACCGGCGGCGAGGACGGCCGCACCTTCCGCCTGCCGGAGCTGCTGCGGCCCGGCACGGTGCTGATCGACAAGAGCGCGTTCGGCTTCGAGATCAACGGGCGAACGCTGACCTATTACCTGGTCTTTGTGGTGTCGGCGCTATTGATCCTCGCGCTGCTGCGTGTGGTCAATTCGCCGTTCGGCCGCGTGTTGCAGGCGATCCGCGAGAACCCTTTCCGCGCCGAGGCGCTCGGCTATCGTACCGTGTTCCATCTCACCTACGCCAATTGCATCGCGGCCACGGTCGCGGCCTGCGCAGGCGTGCTGAATGCGCTGTGGCTGCGCTATGTCGGGCCCGATACGTCGCTGGCCTTCTCCATCATGCTGGACATCCTGCTGATGGTGGTGATCGGCGGCATGGGCACCATCTACGGCGCGATCATCGGGGCGGGCATCTTCATCATCGCGCAGAACTATCTGCAGACGCTGATGGGCGCCGCCTCCAGCGCCGCTGCGGATGCCGGGCTCCCGTTGCTGCCGGGGCTGCTGCATCCGGACCGCTGGCTGCTCTGGCTCGGCCTGTTGTTCATCGCCAGCGTCTACTTCTTCCCGACCGGCGTGGTCGGGCGGCTGCGGCGTCCGAAGGCGGGTGCCGCCTAAGCTGCTGTGGCCGCTTCGGAAAAGCGGAGCGCGTAGGATGGGTAGAGCGCAGCGAAACCCATCATCTTTGCCGCAACAGGGTTCGATGGGTTTCGCTTTCGCTCAACCCATCCTGCAACCCCTGACCGCTGCTTCGGTAATTCGACAGCGAAGAAAATTCGCAAAATCATTATTGTAACGCTTGACAGTTCCGCAAATCAGAATTATATCCGACCACAGCCCGCGCCACCATGAGGGGACGCTTCGCGGTCGTCACGAACGTTGGCGCGGGTTGCGATGGACGCTGCGGCGTCAGGCGGGTTCATCTCGCCAGACGAAACGTTGGCAGCGTACGGCGAAATCGTGTGGTCCTGGCGCCGCGACCCTGGCGTCTATCCCCGCCGGCCTGTGCTGGCAGGGCAACGGGGGCAAGACAGGCCGTTCCCCGGGGAGAGCGCGACATAAGCCGTAAAGCCATTGCGCGGGGAAAGCCGGGATGTCTCGGCTGTACCTGTCAAACCCGTGTGCATTTTTTTTCGCTACAGATCGCACACGGCGATGCGGGCGCAGTCGGCGCCCGGCTTTCCCTGCGCCCTCTGATCGAGGAGGGAGCAACGAATGGCAAACCTCGGGTGAATCACGCCGCGAGAACGAGAGAATATGTCCGCGACATGCAGAGATGCGGTAGGGTGGGCAAAGCGCAGCGTGCCCACCGTCAAATGCACGCAAGCGAGGGTGGGCACAGCGCTTCGCGCCTTTGCCCACCCTACAGCTGAAAACATGGCCGTCACCTCCATTCCTGCAGCGCCTGGGCAATCCGGGCCAGCTTCTGGTCGATGGCCGCTACCTCGCTTCTCAGCACCTCGATCTGCGATCCCGTGGACGGATCGAGCGCGCCCACCGCCACGCCGCAGGCGGAACATTGCACCAGCGTCAGCTTGCGGCTGTCGCCGATCGGCGTGAACAGCGCCAGCTCAAAACTGTGTCCGCCGCATTTGCCACAGGTCGAAATGGTCATTTGAGTCTCCTATGAGCCGATAGGCGCCACGCATCGGGCGGCCGGGATCTTCCCATAGCCTAAGCCTATATTTCACTGTCCACCCCTCCGGCATCTTGCGAACGCATTGTTTCTGACAAAGATTTCCACGACCAACGAATTCGCTTGCGGCGCCCAGTAGCCGCATCGCTTGCAACGGGAATAGTCTCATATGAACCGACGCCTTTTCGTTTGCCTTGCGACCCTGCTGGCCGTTGCTTCGCCCGCACTCGCCCAGGAAAAATCGATCATCGTGGCGTCGACCACCTCCACCCAGGACTCCGGCCTGTTCGATCACCTGCTGCCGCTGTTCAAGTCCAGGACCGGCATCGACGTGAAGGTGATCTCGCAAGGCACGGGGCAGGCGCTCGACACCGGCCGCCGCGGCGATGCCGACGTGGTGTTCGTGCATGCGCGGCCGCAGGAGGAGAAATTCGTCGCCGACGGGTTCGGCGTGAAGCGTTTTGCGGTGATGTACAACGACTTCATTCTGGTCGGCCCGAACAGCGACCCGGCAGGGGTGAAGGGCAGCAAGGACATCGTCGCCGCGCTGACCGCGATCAGGAACAAGGCCGCGCCGTTTGTCTCGCGCGGCGACAAATCCGGCACCCATGCCGCCGAGCTTGCGCTCTGGAAGGCCGCCGCCATCGATATCGCCGGCGCAGACAAGGGGCCGTGGTATCGCGAGATCGGGCAGGGCATGGGCGCGGCGCTCAACACGGCGTCCGCCATGAACGGCTATGTGCTCGCCGACCGCGGCACCTGGCTCTCGTTCAAGAACCGCGGCGAGCTCGACATCGTCGTGCAGGGCGACAAGCGCCTGTTCAACCAGTATGGCGTCATGCTGGTCAATCCGGGCAAGCATGCCCACGTCAAGAAGGATGCGGCACAGGCCTTTGTCGACTGGCTGATTTCCTCGGAAGGCCAGAAGGCGATTGCCGACTACAAGATCAACGGCCAGCAGCTGTTCTTCCCGAACGCCGACGTGCCGGGCGCGTGATGGTTTCTCATCACCCCTTCATCTGAGCCGGATCATAGAAGAATTGTTCCGCGACCAGCTCATTGCCGCGCCATGTCTGCACGGCGATCTCCTCCATCACCCTGGCAGGGCCATTGTCCTTGGGAGTAAATTCGAAACGCCAGTGGATCGCGGAGTGATCGCCGTCGATGAAGATCGGGCTGAGCCGCCTGGTCTCGACCTTGGCGACCGAAGCGAGCACCGCGGCCTCGCGGGCGGCGAGCGCCTCGCGGCCTCTGCGTGGCTCGTTCTGGTTCTCGCGGGTCGAGGCATCAGCCGCATAAAAGCGCTCGATGGCGCCGACATGGTCGCTGGATTCGACGGTGGCGGCGAAGGCTTCGACGACATGACGGTCCGGCATCGGGCAGCTCCATATTTCGACTGTTGGTCGATATTTGTCGACCGGCGGTCGGAAGTCAATGGCGCGGGCTTCACGAATCCGCTAAGCAACAGGCATGGCAACGCATGCGGAACGACGCGCCGGGACGCAAGGCTCGGTGATGAAGGCGGCGCGAAAACTGTTCGGCGAGCGCGGATTCGCCGCGACATCGGTCGACGACATCGCCGCCGCCTCGCGCGTCGCCAAGGGCGCGATCTACCATTACTTCAAGACCAAGAACGATCTGTTCGAAGCCGTGTTCGAGGAGGCCTCGGCCGATCTCGTCAGGGAGATCGACGGCGCGGTGCGCAGCGAAAAGGATACGCTCGCAGCACTCGCCTCCGGCACGCAGCTCTATTTCTCCAAATGCGCGAAAGGACCGACGGGCCGGATCATCCTGCGCGACGGGCCCGCGGTGCTCGGCTGGCAGCGCTGGCGCGAGATCGACGAGAAGCATTTTGGCGGCAAGATTCCGCGCGCGCTCAACATTGCGATGGACGCCGGTGTCATTGCGCGCCAGCCGGTCGAGCCGCTGGCGCGGCTGTTGCTCGGCGCGATCAGCGAAGCGGCTGCCGCCTGTTCCGGCCGCAGCGATATCGAGGCGGTGGGCGCCGACTACGCGCGCGCCTTCCGCTCGCTGCTCGATGCGCTCAGGCGGCGCTGAGCCGATCGTCCGTCCAGCGGAATAAGCGCATGCAAAAATCCCGGCTCACCTTGCTTGGCGGGAGCCGGGCAGGGGTCTAGATTGCCCGTCAACCGCGTAGTGGAAAGGCCGAAAGCGGCCTCGCGCGATGGGAGGAACAAATGAAACACGCCTATATCCCGCGGACGACGACTTACAACCTCAATCCGGGCGAGGAACTGAACGATCTGCGCATGTCGGATGAAGTCCGTCCGCTGTACGAGCACGTCAAGAAGTTCATCCGCGAAACCGTCGACCCGATGTCGGTCGAGTTCATGCGCCTCGGCGAAGGCAAGAAGGACCGCTGGAGCTTCACGCCCGAGCAACTCGCGGTTCTGCAGAAGGCCAAGGACAAGGCCAAGGAGGAAGGCCTCTGGAACTTCTTCCTGCCCGACGACGAGACCGGCCAGGGCCTGAAGAACCTCGACTATGCCTATATCGCGGTCGAGCTCGCGAAAAATCCGCTGGCCTCGGAGACCATGAACTGCTCGGCGCCCGACACCGGCAACATGGAAGTGCTGGAGCGCGTCGGCACCAAGGCGCAGAAGGAGAAGTGGCTGAAGCCGCTGCTCGCCGGCGAAATCCGCTCGGCTTACGCCATGACCGAGCCGAACGTCGCCTCGTCGGACGCCAAAAACATCTCGACCACCGCAAAGCTCGTCGGCGATGAATGGGTGATCAACGGCGAGAAGTATTACATCTCGGGCGCCGGCGATCCGCGCTGCAAGATCATGATCGTGATGGTCAAGACCAATCCCGACGCGCCGCCGAGCAAGCAGCAGTCGCAGATCCTGGTGCCAATCGACACGCCCGGCGTCGAGATCCTGGGCCCGATGCACGTGTTCGGCCACGACCACGCGCCACGCGGCCATATGCACCTGCGCTTCAACAATTGCCGGGTGCCGAAGGAGAACATGCTGCTCGGCGAGGGCCGCGGCTTCGAGATCTCGCAGGTCCGCCTCGGACCGGGCCGTATCCACCACTGCATGCGCACCATCGGCAAGGCGGAAAAGGCGCTCGACCTGATGGTGTCGCGCGGCCTGACCCGCGAGGCGTTCGGCAAGAAGATCGCTCATCTCGGCGGCAACCTCCAGATCATCGCGCAGGCGCGCTGCGAGATCGAGGCGATGCGGTTGATGGTGCTGAAAGCGGCGAAGGCGATGGACGTGCTCGGCAACAAGGAAGCCAGGATCTGGGTCAGCATGGTGAAGGCCATGGTGCCGGAGCGCGCCTGCAAGATCATCGACCAGGCGATCCAGATGCACGGAGCCACCGGCATTTCGCAGTGGAGCCCGCTCGGCGAAATGTACCAGGACGTGCGCCATTTGCGCTTCGCCGACGGTCCGGACGAGGTGCACTGGATGGTGGTCGGCCGGCACGAATTGAGCATGCCGTAGGATCCGGCGGCAGCCGCAAACGGAAATCGGCTCCCTCGCGGGAGCCGATCGCGCGTTAGAAATCCGGCTCTTCCTCGACCACGCGGTTCTGGTGGCGCAGGTGCTGCCATATCGCCAGCACCACAGAGGCCACCGCCGCCAGCAGCAGCACGCCCGAAATCGGCCGGGTCAGGAACAGCAGCGGATTCGGGTCGGTCATGATCGCGCGCACGAGGTTGATCTCGATCTGGTCGCCGAGAATGAGGCCGAGGATCAGGGGCGCGAGGGGAAAGCCGAGCTTGACCAGAACGTAGCCGACGACTCCGAACAGCAGCAGCACGTAGACGCTCTGCATGGTGTTGTTGAGGGCGTAGGCGCCGACCACGCAGAGCACCAGCACCACCGGCGCCAGAACCGCCATCCGCACCGAGGTCACGCGCAGCATCAGCGGCATCAGCGCGACGCAGATCAGCAGCATGCAGGGATGCGCCAGGATATAGGCCGCATAGATGCCATAGGCCAGGTCTGGATTCTGCGAGATGAACAGCGGTCCCGACTGTATGCCGTGGATCGTCATCGCGCCGAGCATCACGGCGGTGACGGCGTCGCCGGGAATGCCGAAGGCCATGATGGTCATCAGCGAGCCGCTGACATTGGCGTTGTTGGAGGCTTCCGATGCGATGATGCCTTCGGGGTGGCCCTTGCCGAACAGCTGCGGCGTCTTCGAGAATTTCTTGGCCTGGTCATAGGCCATGACGCTAGATGCGCTGCCGCCGATCGCCGGCAGGATTCCGATGATCAGCCCGACGATCGTTGCCCACGCCAGCAGGAAAGGCTGCCTGAAGATTTCAATGTTCACCTTGAGGTGCGAGAAGCGCTCCAGCCTGACCCCGGCCAGCGATTGCGCCGGCTGGCCGCGCGAGCCATCGAGCTTCTCCAGGTCGGTCATGATCTGCGCAAAGGCGAAGATGCCGATCAGCACCGGGAGGAACGGAAAGCCGCCGCCGATGAACTCGGAGCCGAAAGTGAAACGCGGCACGCTGCCGATCGGATCGTGGCCGACCACCGTGATCAACAGCCCGATGGCGGTCGAGATCAGCCCCTTGAGCAGCGAGGATTCGGTGAGCCCCGCCACCATCGCCATGGCAAGCACGAACAGCGAGAAATATTCCCACGGTCCGAATTCCAGCGCGATCGCCGCCAGCGGCCCGGTGAGGAACACCAGGAACAGGGCGCCGAGCAGGCCGCCCCAGACCGAAGCCCACACGCCGAGCCAGATGGCGCGGCCCGGCTCGCCGTTGCGGGCCATCGGGAAGCCGTCGAAGGTGGTGGCGATCGAAGCGGGCGAGCCGGGTATGCCGAGCAGGCAGCAGGCGATCAGGCCGCCGGTCGATCCGCCGACATAGACGCCGGTCATTGCCGCAAGCCCCGCCAGCGGATCGAGCCCGTAGGTGAACGGCAACACCACGATGACCGTCATGGTGATGGTGACGCCCGGCAGCGAGCCGCCGATCACGCCGATGAAGGTGCCGGCAAACAGCGGGAACAGGTATTTCCACTGGGCGACGTTGACGAGGCCGTGCCAGAGCAAATCGAGCATCTAGAAGCCCGTCCATGCGCCGCGCGGCAGCAGAACCAGCAGGTACCGCTCGAAGATGAAATAGCTCACCATGGCCGTGCCGATCGCGATCGCGGCGAGTACCGTCCACTGTCGCGCCGTTTGCGGCCGGCCCAGCGCGGCCTGCAGTGCGCCGACGAACAGGACTGTGGCGAGACGAAATCCCAGCAGCGGCAGCAGCACTACGTAGGCGCCGACGATCGCGAACGCGATCGCCACCAGGCGATAGTTTCGCGACGGCGTAACCGTTGCGGCAGCGGCGGCCGCCGGGCGGCCCTTCATGAGGTCCTGCAGGACCAGCAGCGCGCTTGCGGCCGCCATGAAGGACAGCACGATGGCCGGGTAAAAGCCCGGCCCGACCGGAACGATGGGAAGGGAGGGAAGCTGGAACGACTTGACCAGCAGGACCAGGCTGATTGCGAGCAGAACCAGCCCGGCAATTCCGTCGCGGCCGATACTCATTTCTTGATCAGGCCGAGGTCGGTCATGATGACCTTGCTCTCACTGTCGATCTTGTCGAGGAATTTGCCATAGTCACTGGCGTTGAGGTACGCCACGCGGGTTCCCTGGGCCTTCATCGACTGGGCGAACGCCGGCTCCTTGGTCGCCTTGGTGCAGGCCTCCTCGAGCTTGGCGCGCACCGGCGCGGGCGTCCCTTTCGGGACCAGCACGCCGCGCACCACCTCGTATACGATGTTCATGCCGAGCTCCTTGAGCGTCGGCACATCCGGCGCCTCCGGGTCGCGCTTCTCGCTGGCGATCGCGATGAAGCGCAGCAGGCCGGCTTCGACCTTGCCCTTCTGCGTCAGGTTGGAGTCGGTGAGATTGATATGGCCGCCGAGCAGCGCGTTCATCCGCGGGGCCAGGCCTTCGTACGACACGAATTTGAATTTGACGCCGGAGGCCTTCTCGATCATGGCCGGGAAGATGTGGCTGGTCGAACCGAGCGTGGCGCCGACCGTGATCTCGCCCGGCCGCTTCCTGGCATCGTCGGCGAGCTCCTGCCAGTTCTTCCAGGGCGTCTTGGCGCTGGCGGTCAGCACCGATGGCGTCGCCGCGACCAGGCAGATCGGTTCGAAGTCGCTGTATTTGACGTCGCTGATGCCGGCGTAGAACGTCAGGTGGATATAGTCGTGCACGGCGTAGACCGTGTAGCCGTCGGGTGCCGACTTCTGCGCTTCCCGCGCGCCGACGGTGCCGGATGCGCCGCCGACATTGGCTACCACCACGGGCTGGCCGAGATGTTTCTGGAATTCGACGGCGAAGGGCCGGAAGATGTTGTCGGTATCGCCGCCTGCGGCCCATGGCACGATCATCTTGATCGGGCGGTCGGGATACTGCGCCATTGCGGGCGCCGATAAGGCAGCCAACACACCGGTCAGCGCGGCAACGCCGGCCGTCGTCACGAACGTCCTCGCCATTCGTATCCTCCCTGTCGTCTGGGTGGGCCATTCAGGCTCTCGACCGGCAGACTAACAGCCGAACTGCGCAGGGGAAAGCCCCGCGCGAGGCGCGCGCCGGGTCTGGCCAACGCGCTAGGTGACCGTGAAGCCCACGCGGGGGAAGTGGATCACCATTTCTCCCGCGCGGTCGTCCCGGCGCCTGATCGCGATGTGCTGCGCCGACAGCGAGACGATCTCGCCGCGGATATCGGTCTGCCAGGCGTCATCGGAGTGGACCGAGACGACATCGCCGGGCTTGCGGCCGTTGGGGTCGTTCGGATCGGCCGATAACTTTGCCTGCGGGGTCGCCCTGGTGCCGATCTGCAGCGCCTCGGCCGTCGAAATCTCGCTACGTGTGCCGTGGCCGAACGCCTGAATCCGTTTTTCCCATGCCGACGTCCGCGGCAAATGCTGCAGGATGTCCTCGATCTCGGGCAGGTTCTGCCGCGTGTACCAGACGTTCATGTAGGCGTTGACGTCGGCAAGGCTGAACTCACCCAGCAGAAACGGTCTGCCGCCGGCCAGCTGCGCCTCGATCCAGTCGACATTGGCACGGAACTGGTCGCGCATCTGCGGGATCGCCGCCGTCATCGCGGCAACGTCGAACTTTGCGCCGCGCAGCTTTGAGCGGTCCTCGATGAAGTCCTGCGGAACCTTGTCGCCGAGCGATCCGAACACGAGATTGACGGTGCTCTGGAAGAACGGACGGTCCGTCCACATGCCGAGCGCCCATGGCATGCCGGCATTGCCGCCCGGGAACAGCGTCGGATCCGGAAACCGCGTCTCGAGTTCGCGGATGATGATCTGGGTATCGCAAAAGATGTCGGCGCCGATCTGCATCACGGGGGTGCGGCGATAGCCGCCGGTGAGCGGCATCAGGTCCGGCCGCGGCATGATCCGCGAGATCAGGCAGGACTTCCATGCAATCTTCTTGAAGCCGAAGACGACGCGGATTTTTTCGGAGAACGGCGAAGGATCGAAATGATGCAGGATGATGTCGCTGGACGACGACACGAATTCCTCCTCCGCGCCGTGTTCGGCGTCTGTTACACGTGCACCGCCGTGCGGACGCGGCCGACATCGCCGAATACGCGCAGGTACCGATCGACCTCGGAGGCGATACCGGTTGCCTTCTCCGGATTGTCCGACAGTTTCACCGCGGGCCGTCCGTCCGCCGATGTCACCTTGCAGACGATCGAGATCGGGTCGAGATCGATCGAGCCGTCGGGCGAGCAGCCGACGAAATCATTGGTGAGGTTGGTGCCCCAGCCGAAGCTGACGCGGACGCGCCCCTTGAAGTGATGGAAGGTCTCTTCGATGGAATCGACGTCCATGGCATCGGAGAAGACCAGCAGCTTCTCCCTGGGCTCGCGGCCTTTCTGCTTCCACCATTTGATGATCTCCTCGCCGGCCGAGATCGGCGGCGCCGAGTCCGGGCGAAAGCCGGTCCAGTCGGCGACCCATTCCGGCGCGTCGCGCAGGAACGGCTTGGTGCCGAAGGCGTCCGGCAGCGCGATCAG
The DNA here is from genome assembly GCF_016219575.1 of Bradyrhizobium sp. GTDB lineage: Bacteria > Pseudomonadota > Alphaproteobacteria > Rhizobiales > Xanthobacteraceae > Bradyrhizobium. The sequence goes on from NZ_JACRMG010000030.1 coordinate 83,023, forward strand.
GAGATTGCCGCCATAGGTGTGCCGCCACTGGTCGAGGACGCGGTAGGGCGCCCAGCGCAGCTCGGTGTCGTCGTTGGCAAGGGCCGCGGCCACCATCGGCAGCTCATGCGCGTTGGTGCCGATCGCTTCCAGATCGTTGTCCATCGCGAGCAGCACGTTCGAGGTGCCGGTGAACGAAGGCCCGAGGCCTTCCTTGACCGCCTCGACGCACCAGCGCTGCCAGAGGAATCCATGGCGGCGCCGCGTGCCGAAGTCCGACAGCCGCAAGCCGTCGAGCTTGCGCAGCCGCTCGACCTTGGTCCACAACTTCGCCTTGGCGCGGGCATAGAGCACGTCGAGCTCGAAGCGGCCCATGCCCTTCATGACCTGGCGCGAGCGCAGCTCGTTCAGAATCGCGAGCGCCGGAATCTCCCACATCGTGGTGTGGGTCCAGTGGCCGTGGAAATGCAGTTCATACTGCCCGTCCACCTTGTTGAGCTCGTATTCGGGCAGGCGGAAATTGGCGAGCCAGTTGATGAAGTCGGGCGAGAACATCTGGGTCTTGCCGTAGAAGGTGTTACCGGCGAGCCAGATCAGTTCCTTCTTGGCGAAGCGGATGGAGCGGGCGTGGTCGAGCTGGGCGCGTAACTCGCCCTCGTCGATGATCTCGGCAAGCCGCACGTGCTTCGAGCGATTGATGACCGAGAAGGTGGTGCGCGTGTCCGGATAGAATTCCCGGATCATCTGCAGCATCAGCAGTTTGTAGAAATCGGTATCCAGCAGGCTGCGCACGATCGGGTCGAGGCGCCAGCCATGGTTGTAGGTACGCGTTGCGATGTCTGTTACTGCGGTCATGGCAGGAACCTTACCGTGCCGGGCGGAGGGCAGCCAGTGCCGGAACGAGCAGAACTGGGCTGCTTTTTAGTGAACCGAGGCGGATTTTAGCCTCGAAATTGCGACATCGATGCCCGTCCAGGCCGGTTTGCCGGGTGCGAATTGCCGCCTGATGTAGCCGACCAGCTCGGCCAGTTGACGGTCCGACAGGCTGTCCTTGAAGGCCGGCATATAGCCGAGGTCGGGCGATACCGGCGCGGCGATGCCGTGCAGGATCACCTGGATCAGATTGTCGGGCACGTCGCTGTGGACGTTGCTGTTCAGCGACAGCGATGGCCGGCTGCCGAACAGCGCGGGGCCGCCGACTTCGTGGCAGACGGCGCAGGCGCCCTGATAGAGGCGCGCGCCGGGCGAGGCGGCGGTAACGGAGAGCGTCGCGCCTTCCAGCCTCGCGGCAAGCGCGTCTGCGGCCTGCTTGTCCGGTGCGCCCTCGTTGAACGAGGCGAGATAGACCGCCATGGCGCGGAGGTCCTGGTCGGGCAGCGCCTTCAACTCCTTCACGACCGGCGCCATCGGCCCCGCGGCGACGCCATGGAAGCGGGACTCGCCGGTGCGCAGATACGCATACAGTTCGTCCTCGCTCCACGGGATCGGCGCGCGCGACAGCGAGGTCAGGGCAGGGGCTTCCCAGCCCTCGGCAAATCCGCCGGCGAGATAGCGGCTCGCGATCTCCGCGCCGAGTTCGTTGCGCGGCGAGTGACAGGCGCCGCAATGACCGAGGCCCTCGACCAGATAGGCGCCGCGATTCCATACTTCCGATTTCGACGGGTCCGCCCGGAATGTTTGCGACGAATGGAACAGCGCATTCCAGCCGGCCAGCAGCAGCCGTTGGTTGAACGGGAAGGCGAGCTTGTTGTCGGGCGTCTCGGCACGCACCGGCGTCTGCGCCATCAGGTAGGCATAGAGCGCCTGCAGGTCGGCATCCGTTGCCTTGGCGTAATGCGTGTAGGGGAAGGCGGGATAGAGATGCTTGCCGTCGCGATGGATGCCCTCGCGCATCGCGCGCTCGAACGCGGGGTACGACCAGTTGCCGATGCCGGTCTTCTCATCGGGTGTGATGTTGGTGCTGTAAATGATGCCGAACGGCGTCTCCAGCGCGCGTCCGCCGGCATTGACCGTGCCGCCTGGAGTGGTGTGGCAGACCATGCAATCGCCGAGGGCTGCGAGTTGCTGGCCGCGGGCGATGGTCGCGGCGGAAAACACCGATGGATCCGGCCGCGTGATGGGTGCGATTGCGCGCCACGGCAGCGCTGCGGTGCCGACGGCGATCGCGGTCGCGCAGACCGCGGCGAGGCCGGCGAAGACGCCGGGCCGCACCGCGAAGGGATTCTTCCATTTGTTTGCGGGTACCGCAGGCGCCGCTGCTGGCAAAGCCTCGGGAGCAATCGGCACCTCGCCGCGCAATCCCCGCAGGATGCGCTCGGGCGTGAACGGCGGATCGCGAAAGCGAACGCCGGTCGCGTCGAAGATTGCGTTCGCGATCGCGGCCGCGCTCGGCACCGATGCGGACTCGCCGACGCCGAGCGGCGCCTGGTCCTGGCGCGGCAGCATCAGCACGTCGATTTTGGGTACGTCGGGGAATTTGATGATGGGGTAGGCGCCCCATTCCCGCGCCGCCACCGTGGTGCGCTCGAACGGAATCTCTTCCATCAGCGCGCGACTCGTGGACTGGATGACATTGCCTTCGATCTGGTGCCGCACGCCTTCCGGGTTGATCATCAGCCCGGAATCCTGGCCTGCGACCACGCGCGTCACGCTGACGTCGCCAGTTGCCTTGTTGACGGCGACGTCCGCAATCCAGGCCGACCACGCCGCACCATAGCCGGGGAACTTGCTGTGCACATACAGCGCATAGGCGAAGCCGCGCCCGTGCAAGACGTCGCCGTCCTTGTCCTGCCGTACCGGCCGCGGTTTCCAGCCGGCGCGCTCGGCAACCGCATTGACGAGATCGATGGCGCGCTGGTCCTTCAGATAGCGCAGCCGGTATTCGATGGGATCGACACCGGCTTCGGCGGCGAGCTCGTCGATATAGCTTTCATGCGCGAATGTATTGGGCAGCGCGGAGACGCCGCGGAACCAGGACGCGCGCACGATCGGCGGCATGTCGTTGGCGACCACGCGCATGTGCTCGTAATCGTAGGGCGGGATCGCGGTGCGGTCGCCCATCTCGAACACGGCCGGCTTGGGCTCGACCTTGCCGGTGAGCAGCAGCGCCAGCGTCGGCGCGCCGTTGGAGGGATAGCGGGTCGCGAAATCATAGGCCGCGGGGCCGCCGTCGGCGGTGAGCCCGCCATTGACGTCCATCAGCTGTGCGGTGCCCTTGGGCTCCCACACATGCTCCTGTTCTCGGGTGAGCTGCACGCGCACGGGGCGGCCGACGGCGCGCGACAGCAGAAGCGCATCCGCCGTGACGTCGTCGGCGCAGTTGCGGCCATAGCAGCCGGCGGCCTCGAGCCGGATCACCTCGATCTCGCTGTCGGGCCGCTCGACCAGCAGGGCGAGATCGCCGCGCAGGATGTGCGGGTTCTGCGAGCCGGACCAGACGCGGGTGGCGCCATCCTGATAATCGGCGACGGCGCAGGAGGGGCCGATCGAGCCGTGCATCTGGTAGGGCCACGAATATATCCGCTGCATCGGTTTCGCGGCCTCGGCAATCGCGGTATCGACATCGCCCTTGTCGATCAGGACGCGCGGCTGGGCCGGATTGGCGCGCAGCGCCTTCTCGAGTTGTTCGAGGTCGGGCAGGACGGGGACCTGCTTCCAGGTCACCCTCAACTGTGTCGCTGCCTTGATCGCATTCTCCTCGCGCTCGGCGACCACGCCGACGAAATCTCCGATCTGCACGACCTTCACCAGGCCGGGGATATCGCGCACCGAGGATTCGTCGACGGAAATCAGGCTGGTGCCGACAAAGGGCCCGGCATCGACGCCGGCATAGGGCGGCCGAACGACGCGGCCGTGCAGCATGCCGGGCACGCGCACGTCGTGGACATAGACGAGCTCGCCGGTTGCCTTCGCCGGCAGGTCGATACGCGGCACCGATTGTCCGACGATGCTGTAGGCATCGACCGCCTTCACGGCAACATCGTCGGCAAGCTCGAGGCGAATGGTTTCGCCGGCGATCAGCTCGCCATAGCTGACGCTGCGATTGTCCTTGCCGCGAACGAGACCGTCCTCGATCGTCAGCTCTGCCACGGGCAGTTCGAGCCGCTCCGCCGCGCGTGCGGCCAGGAAATGCCGCGCCTGTGCTGCCGCCTTGCGCAAGGGGACGGCGGTGATCTGGATGGTCTCGCTTGCGATGGTCGCGCCCTGGTTCGGCGTATGCGTGGTATCGCCGAGCACGATGACAACGCGTGCAAAGGAGACGTCGAGTTCTTCGGCGACGATCTGTCCGAGCGCGGTGCGGATGCCGGTGCCGAGATCGACATGGCCGTTGAAGGCGCTGACCGATCCGTCGGCGGTGATACGGATGAAGGTCTCGAAGGTGCCGTTGCCGCCGTTGCCCGCGGGGCGAGCGACCGACAACGATCCCTGATTGCCGGAAGATGGCGCGGCCATCAGTCGCGCGCCTCCAGGACATGTCCCGCCGCGCGCATCGCAGCGCGGACGATCTCGATATGTGCGCCGCAGCGGCAGAGATTGTAGCGCAGCGCCTGCAATATCTCCGTCTCCGTCGGATGCGGATTGGCCGCGAGCAGCGCCTTGGTGCTCATGATCATGCCGTTGAGACAGTAACCGCATTGCGCGGCCTGCTCTTCGATGAAGGCCTGCTGCACGGGATCAGGACGCTCGCGTGAGCCAAGTCCTTCCAGCGTCACGATGTCGCGGCCGGCGCAGCCTTCGATCGGGATGACGCAGGAGCGCGCGGCGACGCCGTCGATCAGCACGGTGCAGGCGCCGCACTCGCCGAGCCCGCAGCCATATTTCGGTCCGTTGAGCGCGAGATCGTTGCGCAGCACGTAGAGCAGGGCGGTGTCCGGCGCGGCGTCGACGTCGTGATCCCTGCCATTCACGGTCAGGCGCATCGTGCAGGTGCTCCCGTTGGCGCTTGCGAAACTATGCGTGGAGACTACCGTTTGTACACAAACGTGCAAGCCGCTGATGCCGCGCCGCAGCGCTGTGCCCGGTTTGTGGACAAGGCGGCGAGCAGACTGAGTTATTATGCGGCAGCAGGGCTTTTTCGCGCCGCTTGCCGCTTGACAGGTTTCGGCCTCGCGCGCAGGATCATTCGTATACGAACGAATGCGGCGGCAATGCCGTCGCGAAAGCTCTAATGGGCAGGCGTGCTGATGGCGATGGAAGTGACCGCCACGTCTGGCGACAAGATCCGCTGCGATGCGTGCCCGGTGATGTGCTACATCAAGCCGGGTGCGGCGGGCGCCTGCGACCGCTACGCCAATCAGGACGGCCAGCTCGTGCGCGTCGACCCGCACATCCTGCTGGAGCGCACGGTCGAGCATGGCGGGCGCGTGGTGCCGTTCCAGGCCAGTGGCGACTGGGACGGCAAGATCGTCAACCAGCCTGACGTATTCGTCACCGCGATCGGCGCCGGCACCACCTATCCCGACTACAAGCCCGCGCCGTTCATCGTCTCGTCCGAAGTTGACGGCGTCGACATGGTCACCGTGGTGACTGAGGGCATTTTCAGCTATTGCGGCGTCAAGGTGAAGATCGACACCGATCGCCATCTTGGCCCTGAGACCGCCACCGTCCGCGCGCAGGGCGAGGCGGTCGGCCACGTCACGACCGGCGAATACGGCTCGCAGATGCTGTCGCTCGGCGGCGTGCACCATCTCACCGGCGGCTCCAAGAAGGAGGGCCGCGTCACCTGCGACACGCTGATGGACCTCAGCAATTGCAAGCCGGTGGAGCTGACCATCGACGGCGGCGCGACCGTGATCGTTCAGGCTGGCCATCCGCCGGTCGTGAACGGCGTGGCTGAAGAACGCATGCGGGTCGGCTGCGGATCGGCGACCATCGGCATGTTCGCCAAGCAGTGGCACGGCAAGGTCGATGAAGTGGTTGTTGTCGACGACCACATCACCGGCGTGCTGTCGGAACATCAGGCGGGCAAGCTGCTCGATATTGCCGATACCGGGATCAAGATGAAAGGCCGGCGCTCGACGCCGGGGCGTTACTTCCAGGTCGCCGAACCCGGCACCGGCTGGGGCGGCACCAACATTTCCGATCCGCTCTCGGTTCTCGGCCCGTTCAACGCGAAGGAAGCGCGGCCGGGCCTGACCATGCTGATGGTGTCGACCACCGGCGAGCATTCGGGCTACTACGTGCTCGACGAGGCGCTGCGGCCGGTGGAGGCGGAGATGCCGCGGGACCTGCGGCTTTCGGTCGAGCGCATCCAGGAGAATTGCGAGCCGGCGCTGTGCACGGTGCTGTTCATGGCGGGCGCCGGCGGCTCCCTGCGCGCCGGCGTGACCGACAATCCGGTTAGGCTGACGCGCTCGGTGAAGGACGCATTGACGCGCGTCACCAGCGGCGGCGCCCCGGTCTATGTCTGGCCGGGCGGCGGCATCACCTACATGGTCGACGTCACGCTGATGCCGGCCGGCGCCTTCGGCTATGTGCCGACACCGGCGCTGGTCGCGCCCATCGAGTTCACTCTGAAACTTGCCGACTACGCGGCGCTGGGCGGTCATATGGATTATGTCCGTCCGCTGTCGTCGCTCAGGGATAGCGCCGAACTCCGGCCGATGCCGTACATGCCGGGGCGACGCGCATGAGGAGGCCGCCGCAAATCGCGCTTCTCGCCGACGGCAAGCGGCTGCATTTGCAGGACGGCCCGATCGATCTGATCGTGGAGGCGGGCGGACGCGAGGCGGATGTGCGGGCTTCCTACGAGGCTGCGGCGCGACGCTTCACCGGTCTGCTCGACGAGCTCTGCGCGGAGCTCGTGCAATTGCGTAAGGCTGCCGATCCCGCGCGAACCGAGCTGAAGGGCGTCATCGCTCGCCGAATGTACACGGCCGTCGCGCCCTTTGCTCCGGATTGCTTCATCACGCCGATGGCGGCGGTCGCGGGGAGCGTGGCCGAGGAAATCCTGGGCGCGATGCTGGCTGCGGCGCCGCTCGATCGCGCTTATGTCAACAATGGCGGCGACGTCGCGCTGCATCTTGCCGGCCGTGAGCAATTCACCGTGGGCCTGATGGATCGTCCGGATGCCCATGGCGTGATGCGCACCATGACGGTCGATGCCGACGACCCCGTCCGCGGCATCGCGACCAGCGGGCGCCATGGCCGCAGCTTTTCGCTCGGCATTGCCGACGCCGTCACCGTGCTGGCCGGTACTGCTTCGCAGGCCGACGCCGCCGCTACCGTCATCGCCAACGCGGTCGATCTGCCCGGTCATCCCGCCATCCTTCGCGTGCCGGCGAATGCATTGCAGCCCGACAGCGATCTCGGCGATCGGCTTGTCACCCGTGATGTCGGCGCATTGACGGAACAGGAGACAGAAGTGGCGCTGGCGGCAGGTGCGCTCTGCGCGCGGCAGCTGCTGGCCGCCGGCCTGATCGAAGGCGCGGCATTGCGCCTTCTTGGCGAAACCGTCGTCATCGGCGCAAGAGAGATCGTGGCGCCGCATCCGCTTCACAAAGCTCCGATACAACATGCGATCCATGCCTGACCGGGAAAGTTCGAGATGAGCGCGGTAATCAGAAAGATCGTCACCGTGGTCGAGGAAACCCATATCGAGATGGGCAGGACGATCGCCCCGCCGACGCGACGGGCGGCGGCGATCGCGGTGATCGAAAATCCCTTTGCCGGCCGCTATGTCGAAGACCTGTCGCCGCTGATCGCGATCGGCGAGGAGCTCGGCGATCTCTTGTCGAAGCGGGCGGTGGCCGCACTCGGCATCGACGGCGCCAAGGCGCATTCCTACGGCAAGGCGGCGGCGGTCGGCGAGAACGGCGAGCTGGAACATGCCGCCGCAATCCTTCATCCCAAGATGGGGGCGCCGGTGCGCAAGGTGCTGTCGAAGGGCGCGGCGCTGATTCCCTCATCGAAGAAGCGCAGCGGCCCCGGCACGACGCTCGACATTCCGCTCGGCCACAAGGATGCGGCGTTCGTGCGCAGCCATTTCGACGGCATGGAAGTGCAGATCAACGACGCGCCGCGCGCCAACGAGATCATGGTCGCGGTCGCCGTGACCGACTCAGGCAGGCCGCTGCCGCGCGTCGGAGGGCTGACGGTCGCCGAGATCAAGGGCGAGGACGGATTACGATAGGCTTTATTCAAAACAGCGGAGGTGAAGGGATGCGACGTAGACATTTGTTGGGCGCTGGACTTGCGGCCGTGGTTGCAGGCTTGTCCGGCAACGCCATGGCACAGAGCGAAATCAAGATCGGCGAGATCAACAGCTATTCGCTGTTGCCGGCCTTTACCGAGCCGTACCGCAAGGGCTGGCAGCTCGCGCTGGAGGAGGTCAATGCCGCGGGCGGCATCAACGGCAAGAAGCTGGTGGTGATCTCCAAGGACGACGGCGGCAAGCCGGCCGACGCGCAGACCGCCGCCAACGAGCTGGTATCGAGCGAGAATGTCGCGATGCTCTGCGGCACGTTCCTGTCCAACATCGGTCTGGCGGTCAGCGACTTCGCCAACCAGAAGAAGGTATTCTTCCTCGCGGCCGAGCCGTTGACGGACGCCATCACCTGGTCGAAGGGCAACCGCTACACCTTCCGCCTGCGTCCTTCCAACTACATGCAGGCGGCGATGCTGGTGGAGCAGGCGGCGAAGCTGCCGGCCAAGAAGTGGGCGACCATCGCGCCGAACTATGAGTACGGCCAGTCGGCGGTTGCGGTGTTCAAGAAGCTGATGTCGGAGAAGCGTCCGGACATCCAGTGGGTCGACGAGCAGTGGCCGCCGCAGGGCAAGATCGACGCCGGTCCGGTGGTGCAGGCGGTTGCCGCCGCCAATCCCGAAGCGATCCTCAACGTCACCTTCGGCGCGGACCTGGTGAAGCTGGTGCGCGAAGGCAATACCCGCGGCCTGTTCAAGGGCCGCTCGGTGGTGAGCTTCCTGACCGGCGAGCCCGAATATCTCGATCCGCTGAAGGAGGAGACGCCGGAGGGCTGGATCGTCACCGGCTATCCCTGGTACGATATCAAGACGCCGGAGCACGACAAGTTCCTCAAGGCGTATCAGGCCAAGTACAACGATTATCCGCGGCTCGGCTCGATCGTCGGCTACCAGACCATCAAGGCGGCGGCGGCGATCCTCATCAAGGCGAACTCGACCGATCCGGAGAAGCTGATCGCGGCGACCGAGGGCCTGTCGATGGGCTCGCCGTTCGGCGAAATCACCTTCCGCAAGATCGACCACCAGTCGACGCTCGGCGCCTTCGTCGGCAAGACCGCGCTTAAGGACGGCAAGGGCATCATGGTGGATACTGCCTACAAGAAAGGCGCGGACTTCCTGCCGAGCGACGCCGAAGTGGAGAAGCTGCGTCCGAAGAACTGACACTGCATCTCCCTCTCCCCGCTCTTCGCGGGGAGAGATGAGGCCTCATGGTTCGAGACGCGCGACGTTGCCGCGCTCCTCACCATGAGGGTCCCCCGACCTCATCCTGAGGAGGCGCGGTAGCGCCGTCTCGAAGGATGAGCCACGCGCGCATGACCACGCCAAAGCGGACCGCCAATGGCTTTTTACGTCGTCCAGTTCCTGACCGGTCTTGCCAGCGCGGCGTCGCTGTTCCTGGTCGCGTCGGGTCTTTCGATCATCTTTGGCGTGACGCGGATCGTGAACTTCGCGCACGGCGCGTTCTACATGCTCGGCGCCTATGTGGCGTTCACGCTGACCGAGCGCTTTTCGGGCGCGCTCGGATTCTGGGGCGGCATCGTCGTAGCCGCCCTGGTAGTGGCCGTGGTCGGCGTGATCGTCGAAATGGTGCTGCTGCGGCGGATCTATCATTCGCCGGAGCTTTTCCAGTTGCTCGCGACCTTCGGCCTGACGTTGATGGTCGAGGACCTCGTGGTGTTGATATGGGGCCCGGACGACCTGCTCGGCCGCCGCGCGCCGGGCTTCAAGGGGGCGGTCGATTTCTTCGGCCAGAACATCCCGAGCTATGACCTGTTCCTCATCGTGATGGGTCCTGTCGTGCTCGGGGTTCTCTGGCTGCTGTTCCAGCGCACGCGCTGGGGCATTCTGGTGCGTGCGGCGACGCAGGACCGCGACATGGTGGCGGCGCTCGGCGTGAACCAGAAGTGGCTGTTCACCTCGGTCTTCGCCGTCGGGGTCTTTCTCGCCGCGCTCGGCGGCGCGCTGCAGATTCCGCGCGATGCCGTGCATCATGCGATGGACCTCAGGATCATCGTCGAAGTCTTCGTCGTGGTCGTGATCGGCGGCCTCGGCAGCATCATCGGCGCCTTCGTTGCCGCGGTACTGGTGTCGGAGCTCAATGCCTTCGGCATCCTGATCTTTCCGAAGATCTCCATCATTCTCGTGTTCCTCGTCATGGCCGCGGTCCTGATCGTTCGTCCATGGGGCCTGTTCGGCAAGCCGGAGGCGCCGGCGCGGCGCACGCCGGGCCTCACCGTCAATCCCTGGCGGCCGCTCACCGCCAACGAGCGTATCGCAGCGCTGGCGGCGCTTGCGCTTGCTGCGGCGCTGCCCCTGGTCGGCGGCAACTACGCACTGACGGTCGGTTCCGAGATCGCGATCTACGTGATCTTTGCCGCCAGCCTGCACTTCCTGATGTCGGTCGGCGGGCTCGCGTCGTTCGGTCATGCGGCGTATTTCGGTCTCGGCGCCTACGGCATCGCCTTCCTCGCCAAGATGGCGGGGCTGCCGATGATCGTGTCGCTGTTGCTCGGTCCCTTGCTCGGCTGTCTCGGTGCGGCGGTGTTCGGCTTCTTCTGCGTCCAGCTCTCCGGTGTCTATTTCGCCATGCTGACGCTCGCCTTTGCGCAGATCGTCTGGTCGATCGCGTTCCAGTGGGTAGCGGTGACCGGCGGCGACAACGGCATCCTCGGTGTCTGGCCGGAGAAATGGGCGGCGGGGCCGGCGAGCTTCTACTGGCTGTCGCTGGCGATATCGGCGCTTTGCGTCGTCATTCTCCGTCTCATCGTGTTTTCTCCCTTCGGCTATGCACTGCGGGCGACGCGGGACTCGCCGCTACGCAGCGAAGCCATCGGCATCAATGCCAAGCGCATGCAATGGACAGCCTTCGTGATCGCCGGCACGGTGGCCGGTATCGGCGGCGCGCTGTTTGCGTATCTCAAGGGCAGCGTTTTTCCGGACAGCCTCGGCATCTCGCTTTCGGTCGATGCGCTCGTCATGGTGCTGCTCGGCGGCGTCGAGACGGTGTCGGGGGCGGTGATCGGGGCCATCGTATTCAAGACGCTGAACGTCTGGCTGGTCAGCCAGACCGACTGGTCGAAGCTCGTGCTTGGCGGCTTCGTCGTGCTGATCGTCATTGCATTCCCCAAGGGCATTGTCGGCACGCTGGAAGTGCTGATCGCGCGCTGGCGTCCAAATTCGCCGAAGCCTCCATTGGCTACCAGCCGCGTCGAGGTGGCCGAATGAGCGGGCCGCGCACATTGCTGTCGGTCGAGGGACTGACGAAATCCTACGGCGGCGTGCACGCCGTGCGCGGCGTGTCGTTCGAACTGAGAGCCGGTGAAATACTCGCGTTGATCGGGCCGAACGGGGCGGGCAAGAGCACCTGCTTCGACATGCTCAATGGCCAGAACATTCCGGACTCCGGCCGCGTCACGCTGCTCGGGCAGGACACGATCGGCCGCAAGCCGCGCGAGATCTGGCGGCTCGGCGTCGGGCGCACCTTCCAGATCACCGCGACCTTTCCGACCATGACCGTGCGGGAGAACGTCCAGGTGGCGCTGGTGTCGTACGGTCAGGCGCTGTTCAATTTCTGGTCCTCGGCGCCGCAGTTCGCGCGCGAGGAGGCCGGGCGGCTGCTCGATCTCGTCGGCATGGACGGCTATGCCGAGCGACCCTGCGGCGAGCTCGCTTATGGCGACCTCAAGCGGCTGGAACTGGCGGTGGCGCTGGCCAACCGGCCAAAACTGCTGCTGATGGACGAGCCGACCGCCGGCATGGCGCCGCGCGAGCGGGTCGAACTGATGCGCCTCACGGCGAAGATCGCGCGGGAGCAGGCGATCGGCGTGCTCTTCACCGAGCACGATATGGACGTCGTGTTCGAGCATGCCGACCGCATCCTGGTGCTCAACCGCGGCAGCCTGATCGCCGAAGGCACGCCCGAGCAGGTTCGCGCCAACCGAGAGGTCCGCGCCGTCTATCTCGGCGAGGGCCTGGTCTACGACGCGCGGCATCGCGAGGGGGCGCATTGATGAAGCTCCAGGTAGCCGATCTCAACAGCTTTTACGGCCCTGCGCATATCCTGTTCGATATCGCGCTCGAGGTCGGCGAGGGCGAAGTGGTGGCGCTGCTCGGGCGCAACGGCGCCGGCAAGTCGACCACCTTCCGCTCCATCGTCGGCCTCGTCGCGCAGCGCTCCGGGCAGATCCTGTTCGAGGGCAGGGACGTCTCGGCCCAGCCGACGCATGCGATCGTGCGCGGCGGGTTAGGTTACGTGCCGGAGGAGCGGCGCATCTTCACCGACCTCACGGTCGACGAGAATCTCGAAGTGGGCAGGCAGCCGAAGCGCGCCAATGCGCCGCACTGGACGCGGGAAAAGCTGTTCACGCTGTTTCCTAATCTCGGCGAGATGCGCAACCGGCCGGGAGGGCGCATGAGCGGCGGCGAGCAGCAGATGCTGACGATCGCGCGCACGCTGATGGGCAACCCGTCGCTGGTGCTGCTGGACGAGCCGTCCGAAGGCCTGTCGCCGAAGATCGTCGAGCAGATGGTCGATGCGATCCTTGCGATGAAGAAGGAAGGCGTCAGCATCGTCGTGTCCGAGCAGAATCTGCATTTTGCGCGGCTGATTTCCGATCGCTCCTACATCATCGAGCGCGGCCGCATCTGTTTTGGCGGCACGATGGCCGAGCTCGACGCGCGGCCGGACATCCGCGACGCGCATCTGTCGCTGTGACGGGAGACTGGGCATGGGAAGGGCCGTTGCAACCAGGCGAAGCGTCAAGCAACCAAGACCCGCTTACCTGCTCGACGAGCAGATCGGTTTTATTCTGCGCCAGGTCTGGCAACGCCATGCCGTGATCTTCGCCCGCGACATCGGCATCAACCTGACGTCGGCGCAGTGGGCGGCGCTTGCCAAATTGACCGAGACCGGGCCGTGCTCGCAGAACCAGCTCGGGCGGCTGACGGCGATGGATGTCGCGACCATCAAGGGCGTAATCGACCGGCTCACCGCGCGCGGCCTGACCGAGACTAGTCCAGATCCTGAAGACGGCCGCCGCCTGCTCGTCAGCCTCACCCGTGCGGGAGTGCAATTGGTCGAAAAAGCCGCGCCCAATGCGCTCGCGATCTCCAGGGAAACGCTGGCGCCGCTCGACGCGAAGGAGCGCGAGACGCTGATGAGCCTGCTGAACAAGCTGCGTTGATTTCGGGCCCCGCAGGGCTACCTGCGTCCGAGAATGCCGCCGACCATGCCGCCGAGCAGGTTGCCCGGACCCTCGAGCACGCCGCCGGGTTTCCTGGGACTTCCCGCGCTACCTTGCCTCGGGCGAGCCGCCGGCTTTTCCTCGCCCGAACTCGTCTCCGCGGGCGCGACGATTTCGGCCAGCAGCGCCTTGTGCTGCAGCTTGTTGAGGAAGCCGCTCATGGGATAGCCGCGCGCAGCCTGCCAGCGCATGATCACGCTCCGCGTGGGATCGTCGAACTTGCCGGTTACGTCGGTATCGAAACCCAGCGCGTTTAGCCGCCGCTGCACTTCGCGGCGTTGGGTCCTGTTGAGGCCGATCTGGTCCTCCGTGATCTGGCTGGATTCCTCGGCAAAGGTGGCCGGATCGATGGCCACGCTCGGATTGCGAGTCATGCCCTCGCCCTTCTCCAGATTGGCGAGGCGCGCCAGCGCCAGCGCCCTGAATTGCCCATTGGGGTAGTTTGCCAGGTAGGCATGCAGTTCCTCTGGCTTGTTCGAGTCCCTGATCGAACGCCAGAATTCGAGCTCGGTTTCCGATGCAGCCTTGACCATGGAGGCTGGCGTATCGGCGGCAGCGGCGGGCGATCCGGCCGGGACGGCGACCGGATTGAGATAGACAGAGCCTATGAGATTGGTGTGGCCCCAAGGCAATTGGCCCTTGCTGGTCTCTTCGTTGACCTGCGCGCGGACCTGCGTCATCGCCTGCTGAATCTCGATTCCGGGCTGCGCGATGTTTGCCAGCAGCGCCCGGGTAAATGGACTATTGGATCCTTGCTGGCCGTCCGATGCAGTTTGCCCGGGACCAGTGGCGAACGCGATCAGTGTACCTTCGCCGGATTTCATTTCGGCCAGGCCAGTGTGCACTGTAACGCTGCGCGAGCGTGCAGCGGACCTGATTTTCGACGCGAACGGGTTGTCGCGGCAGGCATCGAGGAAAACGAGCTTGACCTTGGCGTCTCCCATGGTCTGGTCCAGCGTAACATCGATGTTGATCGCGTTACCGAGCTTGACGTCCATTTCGGACCTGATGTCGACGTCGACCGGCAACAGGTAATTGGTGCCGTCCACCGCGATGCCATGGCCCGCGTAAAAGAACATCGCAACGTCGGCGCCCTGCGCCCGCTTGCCAAATTCGATCAGCCGCTCGGTCATCTTGTCGCGGCCGAGATTGATACCTTCGACCACCTCGAAGCCGACGTTGCGGAGCAACGACGCCATCGACCTCGCATCGATCGGCGGGTTGGGAAGCGGCGTCACGTTCTTGTAGGCGCCGTTGCCGACGACGAAGGCGACGCGTTTGCCGGCCGTTGCGGTATCCGCGCCGGCAAGCATTCCCAGAACCGTCAATGCAATGATCAGGAAGCGCATGGTCTGCCGATCCCAAGATTTCTCATGTTTTGCGGTGCCGCCGGGCGCCGCATCATGGCTGAATCCCAGTTAGCGCTGCCGCAGGCCGGAAACGTTGATTTGGCGCAAAAGGTTACGCGGACTTCGAGCGGGGCTGGAATCCCCGGTGGGCGGTGCCGGGCCTTCACTGATCCGGACGCCGTGCGAAAAATTCGCGCCTGAAGTGTGAGAGCCGTTGGAGGCACGTGCCTGGCGATTGCCGGCATGCGGCCGCTGCCGCCCGCGGAAACCTCCGGCAACAACGCACAGCGGTTCGACTGCGGAGAGGAAAAGCGCTTATTCGCTATTCTCCTGCTTCATTATCTCAGCTTTGGTCTCCAGATCTTCCATGATTTTCCTGAGTTGTTGCTCTCCGGTGCTTTGAACACTCGCTTCCACGATTTCCACCAGGCCCAGTCGGTGGGCGATTTCCTGCTTTGCGGCTGCTGCATCGGGAACTTTGGCGTTCCAATATTTGCTGCCGTCTCCCACCCGGGACAACGCGCCTCCTCGCGTGAGCGAGATGCTCTCGACCTCGTAGGTCTTGGGGTTGATGCCAAAGAAGTTCGTCGTGATCTGATCTTCCGGTTTCGCCATCTACCGTACCTCCGTGACTTCTATCGAATTCCCCCAGGATTGTTGGCAAGCAAACGCCGAGTTGCTGTTGATCTTGCTCAAGTTCTGGAACGCGCCGCCATCTGCAGAGCAGGGGCCGGTCCGGATCGGGCGGAGGGTCTGTCGGGATCAGGGCTGTGGTGCGGCTTGCTCGGCCAGATGGCGATAGCGCGTCAGGCTGTTGCCGAGATGGGTGCGCATGGCGCGCCGCGCCGCCGCGACATCGCGCGCGCGTATCGCGGCAGCGATCTGGCGATGTTCGTTCTGGATCTTCTTCAAATAGGTGGTCTGCCGGTTGCCGGAGGTTACCGTGGCACGCACGCTCTGCCGGGGGATGACATGCCGGCCGATGAAGCGCAGGAATTCAGCGTAGTGCAGGTTGGCGGTGGCTTCGGCGATCGCCATGTGAAAGGCGAAATCCTCCGATATCGCCGTGTCGCCGCGCCGGATGGCGCGATCGACGTCGGCGAGCGCCTCTTCAATCGCCTCAATCGCCGGGTTCGTTGCGCGTTCAGCCGCAAGCGCCGCGGCCTCGACCTCCACGGCAAGCCGAAGCTCCATCACGCCGATGACGTCGGCGATGGACGCCAGGCCGTCGGGGTCGATTCTGAAAGAAATCCGCGCTTGATCCGGAGCGACGAAGGCGCCCGCACCCTGGCGGGTGATGACCAATCCATTGGCCTTCAGCGCCGCCACGGCCTCGCGCACGACGGTGCGGCTGACGCGCATTGCGCTCATCATCTCCGCTTCCGTCGGCAGCCGCGCGCCCGGCGCCAGCCGGCCGCTGGCGATCTCGCCGGAGATGCGATCGATTACCTCCGATGTGCGGTTGCGAACCGGACGAAGCGGAGCGAGCAGCGCATGCTTGTCAGCGCTGTCGGGCGCTGCTATCCATTCGTGTTGTACGGTCATCGTACAAGTCTAGCATCGCCCCGGAGGCCGTACAAGATTCCCGGCAAGGGAATGGACGGAACGCGGGGGCGCAACGAGACAAGCGGGTCTGGCGGCGCCTTGCCGCCGAGCCGCGAACCGATCCGGGGCCGGAACGCGAACAAGGGAGTGCGCCACCATGAAGCGACGCGATTTTCTCAAGCTCGGGGCGGCTGCGACAGCCGCCGGAGCGCTTGGCACGACATCCGCCTTCGCGCAGGCGAAGATCGTGCTCAAGGCGACGGACGTACATCCGCTCGGCTATCCGACCGTCGAGGCGGTCGAACGCATGGGCAAGAAACTCGAAGCCGCCAGCGGCGGACGTCTGTCGATCCAGATGTTCCCGTCGATGCAGCTCGGCGGCGAAAAGGAGATGATCGAACAGGCGCAGGTCGGCGCCTTGCAGATCGCCCGCATCTCTGTCGGCCCGATGGGGCCGCTGGTGCCGGAACTCAACGTCTTTAATCTGCCGTTCATCTTCCGCGACGAAGCGCACATGGAGAAGGTGATCGACGGGCCGATCGGCGACGAACTGCTGAAGAAGCTCTCCGATCACCCCACCGCCGGCCTGATCGGCCTCTGCTACATGAATGCGGGCGTTCGCAACGTCTACAACTCGAAGAAGCCGATCGAGAAAATAGAGGATCTCAAGGGTCTCAAGATCCGCATGATGGGCAATCCGCTGTTCGTCGACACCATGAACTCGCTCGGCGGCAACGGCGTCGCGATGGGCTTCGACCAGCTCACCAACGCCATGCAGACCGGCGTCGTCGACGGCGCCGAGAACAACGAGCCCAGCTACGAGAGCGGCCAGCACTATCGCTACGCCAAATATTACTCGAAGACCGGGCACCTGATGATCCCCGAGCTTCTGGTGTTCTCCAAGGTGACCTGGGAGAAGCTTTCGAAGGATGACCAGGCAATGATCGCGAAATTCGCCAGGGAAGCCCAGCAGGAGCAGCGCCAGCTCTGGCACGCACGCGAGGCGGAGTCGCTGAAGAAGATGAAGGAAGCCGGAGCGGTCGTGACCGAAGTCGCCGACCGCAAGCCGTTCCAGGAGGCCGTCAAGCCGGTATGGGACAAATACGGCGCCCAGCACAAGGCGTTGATCCAGCGCATCCAGGACGCCAAGTGACGCGGACGTGAAACGCCGGAGCCGGCGAGATCGCCGGCTCGGCTTCCGCCAGGCGGGCAGCGGCGCCTGCCCGGTCTTGCGCGATTGCCGGCCCTAGATCGGCGCGAAGGGGGAATTGGAATGAAAGCGCAGTATTTTCGCGCGATGGATGCGATCCATCAGGCCTGCCTGTTCGTCGCAGGCTGCTGCCTTGTCGTCATCGTGTTGATCATCCCGTATGGCGTTTTCTGCCGCTACGTGCTCAACAGCGCCGCGTCCTGGCCCGAGCCGGTCGCCATCCTGCTGATGATCATCCTGTCCTTCCTGTCCGCGGTCGTGTGCTATCGCGAATACCTGCATATCGGCGTCGGCGTGCTGCCGATGTTCCTGAAGGAGCCGGCGAAGAGCTATCTCGGCTGGTTCCTCGAAATGTGCATGCTCATCACCAACCTGTTCATGCTGTGGTGGGGCATCAAGCTGGTGCACACCACCTGGTTCCAGGGCATTCCCGAATTCCCGCTCATCTCGGTCGGCATGTCATACCTGCCAATCCCGATCGGCGGCGGGCTCACCGCGCTGTTCGTGATCGAGCGGTTCATGACGCAGAAATTCTTCTCCGAGCCCGAGCCGGAGACCGTCAGCCAGTTCGCGACCGAGTAGGCAGGGATCCCGCGAAATGGACGTTTTCGTTCTGATCGGAACCTTTGCCGTCGTCTGCCTGCTCGGCATGCCGGTCGCCTATGCGCTCGGCATCGCAGCCATCGCAGCGGCCCTGTGGATCGACATCCCGCTCGAAGCGGTGATGCTCAAGGTCTCGGGCGGCATGAGCGGCTTCTCGCTGCTGGCGATCCCGTTCTTCATCCTGGCCGGCTCCATCATGGCGGTCGGCGGCATGGCCGAACGCCTGGTCAACCTCGCCAAGGTGTTCGTCGGCTTCATCCGTGGCGGCATGGCACTGGTGAACATCCTTGCCTCGACGATGTTCGGCTGCATCTCCGGCTCGTCGGTCGCCGACACCGCCGCGGTCGGCTCGGTGATGATCCCGCAGATGATCAAGAACGGCTATCCGCGGCTGTTCGCCGTCAACGTCACGATCTCCGGCTCGCTGCAGCCGCTGCTGGTGCCGCCGTCGCACAACATGATCATTTACTCGATTGCGGCCGGCGGCACGATCTCGGTGGCGCATCTGTTCATGGGCGGCATCATCCCGGCCCTGTTGCTTGGGCTGTCTCTCATCATCCTGGTGCTGATCATCGCGCATCGCGAGAACTTTCCGAAGGGCGAGGTGGTGCCGCTCCGGCAGGCCCTGAAGATCGCGCTCGATGCCGTCTGGGGCATGGTCACGGTGTTCATCATCCTTGGCGGCATTCTTTCGGGCGTGTTCACGCCGACCGAAGCCGGCGCGGTCGCCTGTGTCTACGCGTTCCTGGTCACCATGTTCGTCTACCGCGACGTGAAATGGAGCGAACTGCCCAAGCTGATCGGTCGCGTGGTGCGCACCGTCGGCATGGTCATGATCATGATCGGATTCTCGATCGCCTTCGGCTACATGATGGCGATCATGCGCATTCCGGCGATCGCCACGCAGTTCTTCATCGACATCTCCAGCGACAAATACATGTTCCTGCTCTGGATCAATATTCTGTTGCTGCTGCTCGGGACCTTCATGGACCTCGCGCCGATGTTGTTGATCTGTACGCCGATCTTCCTGCCGGTGATCAAGGCGTTCGGCATCGATCCGGTGCATTTCGGCATCGTCATGATCCTCAATCTCGGCATCGGCCTGCTTACTCCGCCGGTCGGCCCGACAATGGTCGTCGGCTGCGCCATCGGCAAGGTGAGCATGGAAGCCGTATCGCGCAGCATCCTGGTGTTCTATATCCCCATGCTGATCGTGCTGGCGCTGGTCACCTATATTCCCGAGCTAACGCTCTGGCTGCCGCGCATGCTGCTCGGCAAGTAACGCACGAGAGCCGCGATGGCGGCCGATGTTGGCGCGAACCAGTTGCGTGCGTTGAATGCCAGCTCAACCGGAGGCGGATCGATGATCTCGAGGCTGATCGTGCGGGTCGCTTTGGGCGTGGCTGCCGGCGTGGCTGTTGTGATCACCTTGATCACAATCCAGCCACCCGCGTGGATCGTATTGCTGGTCGGATCGATGGTGCTGGCCGGGCTCTACATCCACGTAAGAAAGAACTCGCGCTTCGACCCGCTGGACCCGCGCTTCGGCAGCTGCATCCCGCCACCGCCAAGGCAAAGGGATCAATAGCCGTGATCCTCTGCCCGTGTGTGACGCGATGCGCCCTCGCGCCGTGCCGCACGGGGTTGCGTCAGCGCGGCACGATCTCCGGCACCTTGCCCGCAGGCGGCGTGTTACGGCTGCGCTGGGTGCAGACGATGCCGTCGATGACGGTCATGCCGATGCCCGGGAGGTCGCCGAGCTGCACGCTCTCCAGAATGTTCCTGCCCGGCGAATGCTGCGCCTTGTCCATGAGGACGAAGTCCGCGGCGCGGCCGATTTCGATCAGGCCGCAGTCGAGCTCGCGCATCCGCGCGGTATTGCCGGTGGCAAGGCAGAAGGCGATCTCGGCCGGCAATTCGCCCAGCGAGGACAGCATCGAGACCATGCGCAGAATGCCGAGCGGCTGCACGCCGGAGCCGGCCGGCGCATCGGTGCCGAGGATGACGCGGTGAAGATCGCCCATCTCGCGCGCGGTGCGCAGCGTGAACAGCGCCGAGCGCTCATTGCCGTTGTGCACGAGCTCGAGCCCGCGCTTGCAGCCCTCGCAGATGCAACGGATCTGGTCGTCGGGCAGCGCGGTGTGGCCGCCATTGATGTGACCGATCACGTCGGTGTCCGCCTCCAGCACGACGTCCTTGTCGATCAGGCCGGAGCCGGGGATCGAGGGACCGCCGGTGTGGATGGTGCTCTGGATGCCGTATTTGCGCGCCCAGCCGACCATCTTGCGTGCGGTCGGTCCGTCCTTCACCCCGCCGAGGCCGACTTCGCCGAGCAGCTTGACGCCGGCTGCGGCCATCTCCTTGAAATCCTCCTCGACCATCTCGCATTCGATCACGGGCGCACCGGCATGCACCTTCACGCCGCCCGGACGCAGCGTCCAGAACGCGCGTTGCGCAAAGATCGCCATGGCCTTCAGCCCGACGACGTCGCGCGGACGGCCGGGCATGTGCACTTCGCCGGCCGAGATCATGGTGGTGACGCCGCCGTGCAGATAGCTGTCGATCCAGTTGATCTGGTTCTGCCGCGGCGTCCAGTCGCCGGCGACGGGATGGACGTGGCTGTCGATCAGGCCGGGCGCCACCGTGGTGCCGTTGGCGTCGACGATGGTGGTGGCGCCCTCGGTGTTGACGTCCTTCAGCCGTCCGATGGCGGTGATTTTCCCGTTCTCGGCGACGATGGTGTCGGCGTCGAGGATCGGTTTCTCCAGCGCCCCCGACAGCAATAGCCCGATGTTGCGGATGACCAGCTTGCTGGGGCCGGTCGCCTGGGGTGCGTCGTGGGCCATGGGGCGGTTCCCTTGTTGAAATTACTGGCGAATTTGAGCCCGGCTTGACCTTCGGATCAAGCCGGATTATTTGTTTGTATACGAATGATCGTATACGAATGAATTGGCCGGTCAACGGCCCGGCAAGCGAGCCGGAGCGGGTTCAGGAAAAGCGTCATGAGCAATTTCAACCAGGAGAGCGTCACCAGCGTCCACCACTGGACCGACAATTTGTTCTCCTTCACCACCACGCGCGATCCCTCGTTCCGCTTCCGCAACGGCGAGTTTACCATGATCGGGCTGAAGGTCGGCGAGAAGCCGCTGCTGCGCGCCTACAGCGTCGCCAGCGCGAACTACGAAGACCAGCTCGAGTTCTTCTCGATCAAGGTGCAGGACGGCCCGCTGACCTCGCGCCTGCAACACCTGCAAGTCGGCGATCCCATCATCGTCAGCCGCAAGGCGACCGGCACACTGGTCATCGACAACATCGAGAGTGGCCGCAACCTGTACCTGGTCGGCACCGGCACGGGGCTGGCGCCGTTCCTCTCCGTGGTCAAGGATCCCGAGACCTATGAGCGCTTCGAGAAGGTCGTGCTTCTGCACGGCTGCCGCCGCGTCAAGGAGCTTGCCTATGGCGAGATGATCACCGAGAAGCTGCCGAAGGACGAACTGATCGGCGACTACATCCGCAACCAGCTGATCTATTACCCGACCGTGACGCGCGATCCCTTCCGCAACCGCGGCCGCATCACCGACCTCATCACGTCGGGAAAGCTGTTCGAGGACATCGGCCTGCCGCAGCTCGATCCCGCGCATGACCGCATCATGATCTGCGGCAGCCCGGCACTGGTTGCCGACACCCGCGTGCTTCTCGGCGATCGCGGCTTCGTCGAGGGCAATCACGGCGAGCCCGCGCAGTTCGTGGTCGAAAAGGCTTTTGCCGAGCGCTGACTACCTCCCGAGCGCAGGGCAATCACTGGGCGTGACGGCAATGCCGTCACGCCCTTTTTCTTTTGTGCGGGCTGCAGCCGCATCTCCTCGTTTGACCTCTCCCAAAGGGAGAGGTCGGAACGCATCGCAAGATGCGTTCCGGGTGAGGGGTTGTGCTCTCTCGTGGGACCTGAAGCCCTCACCCGGCGCTACGCGCCGACCTCTCCCTCCGGGAGAGGTGAAAGACCTGGCGCTATCGATTCAATCAATTGATCCCAGCTACCGCTGCGGGCCCATCAGCCGGTCGTCGTTCTCGGCGCAGAGCACGTGGTGATGCAAATTGGCGATCCACTGCCGGCCGGACACGGTCATGGCGAGATATTTGATCGCACCGCCGAGATGCTCAGACACCGTGTTCCAGTAGAAGCTCGGATAACGGTCGATCAGATCGGCGGGCGAGGAATAGCCGAGCTGGCGGTTCATGCCGACCTCCTCGAACTCCCAGAATAGCGCATTGGCCTTGCGGGAATAGAGGGGATCGCCGAGCTGGCCGATGAGATCGGCAGCCTGCACCAGCCGCGGCTCCTGCGAAAGCTCGGCGGCGTCCCTCATGGGCGGCGGCGGAAAGCGCGTGCATTCGATCGCGTCGGTGATGCGCTGGACGTCGATGCGCGGGGATTTTTCCAGCCGCTCGCGGGCAAAGATCTTCGAACGCTCGACATGGTAGGGCGCCAGCGCCGCGTCCGAGGCGCCGCGCGGCAGCTCGATGGTCGTGCCGGCGTCGTCGATGATGAACTCGTCGGCGGTGTCGCCGCTCAGCACGCCCCGCATGTAGCCGATGTCGTGCAGCAGGCAGGCCACGGTCAGATGCGCATAGTCCTCCGGCTCGATGCGGTGCGCCAGCGCCATGCCCTGCAATATGTCGCGGCCGACCAGGGTGACCTGAAAAGTATGCTCGTAGTTGTGATAGAGGGCGTCACTGCGGGCAAGGCATTCGATGGTGGAGCGCGCCAGCGTGCCGAGCCGCTCGGCGAGATCATCATGGGTGGTACCGAAAATACTTCGGAAGTCCTTGGTGAGGAAACCACCAAGCTTCTTGGCTGCCGATGCGGTGATGGTTTTCACGCAACGCCTCCCACGCCGGTGTCGATCCTAACATTTCCCCTGCAAACGAGAAGCGGAAAGCGGCGCGCCCGACGGTGTCAGGGGAGGGGGCTCCGCTGTTCTCTTATCGCCTTGGCGCGGAAGAGATGTTGCGTCCCGTCAAATCCATCGCGCGGCCGGTGCCGGCCATCGCGGCGGCGCACGTCCCGGTGCAAACGAGCGCGCGTCGTCGCCGCCACAGCCGCAAGTAGCTCGCTCGATCCTGCGCGATTCCAGGTCGCCGGCGCCCGCGGCATTGGCAGGAAATTCGATGCGGCTTGCCGGACCTCGCGCATGTCCGACTAAGCTGCTGATAGCAAAGAACATCTGCGGCCGGGAGGCGCGGTTGCAAACGACGGGATTTCGCGCGAGTTCGCGTTCCACGGCAGGCTTAATTAAACGCTAACGCGACCCTGCTAAATTCTGCACATGCCCATGCATCCGGCGATGAGGCCGGCATGCGTCGAACGATGTTCGGCTCTCATTTCAGGACCACGTCAGATGTTCTCCCGCATCAGCTTCAAGCTCGCCCTGATCATCGGCATCAGCCTCGTCGGCATGCTCGCGATGGGCCCGATCGCGCTCTACGAAATGCGCTCCCAGATGATGACGGACCGCCAGGCCAAGACCCAGCAGATGGTCGATATCGGCTACGGCATCCTCGCCCATTACCAGAAGCTGGAAACCGACGGGAAGATGTCGAAAGCCGATGCCCAGGCCGCGGCGATCGCCGAGATCAAGGGGCTGCGCTACGACAAGGTCGAGTATTTCTGGATCAACGACATGTCGCCGAAGATGGTGATGCATCCGATTCGGCCGGAACTCGACGGCAAGGACCTCAGCGAGAACAAGGATCCTTCCGGCAACCGCCTTTTCATCGGCTTCGTGGACGTCGTGAAGAAG
Organism: Bradyrhizobium sp.; assembly: GCF_016219575.1. Classification (GTDB taxonomy): domain Bacteria; phylum Pseudomonadota; class Alphaproteobacteria; order Rhizobiales; family Xanthobacteraceae; genus Bradyrhizobium. Next base: position 106,955 of record NZ_JACRMG010000030.1, read on the forward strand.
CAGGGCGCCGGCTTCTACGCCTATCTGTGGCCCAAGCCCGGCTTCGACAAGCCGGTGTCGAAGATTTCCTATGTGAAGGGCTTCGCGCCGTGGGGCTGGATCATCGGCACCGGCATCTATCTCGACGACGTCGATGCCGTGTTCCGCCAAACCGCCATCACGTTCGGGATCATTGCGCTGATCCTTCTCGCGGTCGTGCTGGTTGCCTCGGTCATCATCAGCCGCAGCGTCACAAAGCCGCTCAACGTGATTACCGACCTCACCGGACGGCTCGCCGCCGGCGACCAGGCGTTCGAGGTGCCCTACACGGCGCGCAAGGATGAGATCGGCGGGCTTGCCAAGGCGCTCGGCGTGTTCAAGGACAACGCCGGCGCAATGGCGAAGATGCATGCCGAGCAGGCGGAGATGAAGCAGAAGGCCGACGCCGAGAAGCGCCGCACCATGATGGAATTCGCCGGCAAGTTCGAGGCGAGCGTGCAGGCCGTGGTCGGCGAAGTCATCGCCGATTCCGGCGACATGCGCGAGGCGGCCCAGAGCATGTCGCAGAACGCAGGCGCGGCCTCCGAGCGCTCGAAGGTGGTGGCAGATGCCTGCCAGGAGGCGTCGGAGAACGTGCAGACAGTGGCCTCTGCCGCCGAAGAGCTGTCGGCCTCGATCGCCGAGATCGGCCAGCGCGTGACGCAGGCGGCGCAGGTCGCCGACAAGGCCGCAGGCGACGGCCAGCGCACCAACCAGGCGGTCGAAGGCCTGGCCGCCGCCGCCGACAAGATCGGCGAGGTCATCAATCTCATCAACAACATCGCCTCGCAGACCAACCTGCTGGCGCTGAACGCGACCATCGAGGCGGCGCGCGCAGGCGAGGCCGGCAAGGGCTTTGCGGTGGTGGCAAGCGAGGTGAAGTCGCTGGCGAGCCAGACGGCGAAGGCGACGGAGGAGATCAGCGCCCAGATCACGGCGATCCAGACCGAGACCAAGCAGGTGGTCGAGAACATCCAGGGCATCTGCGCCACCATCCTGCAGGTCAACGAGATCTCGTCGTCGATCGCCGCCGCCGTCGCCGAGCAGGGCGCCGCGACCCAGGAGATCGCCGCCAGCGTGCAGCGCGCGGCCTCGGGCACCAACGCGGTGTCGCAGAACATCACCAGCGTGACGTCGGCCACGACGCAAACCGGCGAGGTGGCGCATGTGGTGCTGCAGTCGAGCGACAAGCTTGCCGGCAAGCTGCAGGTCCTGCAGCGCGAGGTGTCGGAATTCATCGCCGGCCTGCGCGCGGCGTAACTATCGCGCACTATCTCTTGCGTCGGAGTGCGGGGCTTACCCCTCTCCCCAACCCTCCCCCGCAAGGGGGGAGGGAGCCTGACCAATGTGCTTGCGTGACATTACGTCACGGCTATTTCCCGATTTGATTGTTCTTGTCAGGAACGCAGCGGCGGCAGGGTTCCCTCTCCCCTTGCTTGCGGGAGAGAGTTAGGGAGAGGGGTGCCGCTTGCTCCGCTGCCAGTGAAGTGTAGAGAAACGCCAATTGCAGCTTACCTCTCACTCCGCTTCGCGCGGCTTGGTCGCGAACTGCGGGAAGATCTTCGCGACGATCGGGCCGTCGGTGCGCCAGGAATGGCAGCCGTTGATGAAGAACGGCGGCTCCGTGGTGTCGCGGTGGCTGTCCATGGAATCGCCGCCGTCGGGCCGCTTGCCGTAGGACATGGTCTGGAACAGCGTGGTCACCGCCGGGCCGAGCAGCTCGGAGAGATGCGTGCAGGTCTCGAGCTTGCCGATCTTGCGGCGGACCGTCTCTCGCCAGCCGCGGCCGATCTGCTCGCCGACCAGCCGTTGCAGGATGCCCTCGACCTCGACGCAGGTCGGGAAGGGTGTTGCCGCCATGTTGGTCTCGGCCTCGCGGACAACCAGGCCGTCGTCGACGGCAAGGCGCAGGCGGATGTCATGCACGGGCGTGCCGGCCGGAACGTCGCCGCGGAATTGGTCGCGCTGTAGGAAGGGCTTCGTGTCCACCAGCCGCGCCTCGACCTCCCACAGCCCGTCCTCGCGCAGATAGCCGTCGCAGTCGATGGCGCGGCGGTGCATGAGTCGGCGCTTGCCTTGTTGCGTGTTGTTGTTGTCGGGCGTCGGCATGGCCATGATTCCGGTCGGCTGATCTGTTGCGGAAACACAAGCGGCGGCGTGCGCCGATGTCAACGCGCGCCCAGGGAATAGGCAGTTGCGCGTCGCGGCGGCTATGCGTCGGATTCGCGCCATCGGCTCCGGAAAGTCCAACGGGCTGAATTTGCAGGAGATTCGTTCCGGGACGCCGCCACCTCTCGATTGTACACAATGGCATAGGCCTTGCTTCGCCCGGGCAGAGAGTTCTCTCGTTCGGGGCGCAGGTCATGGCGAACGCAAGGGGTTTTTCGCGCGGCATCATCGTCGCGGAGCCTGAGCCGGTCGAACTCGACTGGTCGAAGACCGCCCTCGTCATCATCGACATGCAGCGCGACTTCATGGAGCCGGGCGGCTTCGGCGAGACGCTCGGCAACGACGTGTCGCAGCTTGCGCGAGCGGTGAAGCCGATCTCGGCCGTGCTGGCCGCCGCCCGCGACAACGGCATTGCGGTGATCCATACCCGCGAGGGACATCTGCCCGATTTGTCGGATGCGCCGCCTGCGAAGATCGAGCGCGGCGCGCCATCCCTGCGCATCGGCGATCCCGGCCCGATGGGCCGCATCCTGATCCGCGGCGAGGCCGGCCACGACATCATTCCCGAGCTCTATCCGCTTGCGGGCGAGATCGTGATCGACAAGCCCGGCAAGGGCGCCTTCTACGCCACCGCGCTCGATCAAACCTTGCAGAAGCACGGGATCGAAAACCTGCTGGTGTGCGGCGTCACCACCGAAGTCTGCGTCAACACCACGGTGCGCGAGGCCAATGACCGCGGCTATCGCTGCGTCGTCATTTCCGACGGCTGCGCGTCCTACTTTCCGGAATTTCACGAGATGGGCCTGAAGATGATCAAGGCACAGGGCGGCATCTTCGGCTGGGTCGCGGACTCGGCCGCGGTGCTGCAGGCGATCTATCCGACAACCCAAAAAACTCTTGCTGCGGGGGCATCACGATGAGCACGAGCACGACTGCGATCAAGCCCGACTTCAAGCCGGCGCTGTGGACGCCGGGTGACTGGAACGCGTTCTTCGGTTTCGGCACCAACATCCTTGTCAACATGCTGGTGCTCACCGGTCTGTTGCGCTTCGTGCTGAAGATGCCGGATTCGCTGGTGTTCGGCCGCATCCTGCCGGCGCTCGGCCTGATGATGTGCCTCTCGACGATGTATTACGCCTGGCTCGCCTATCGCCTCGCGCAGAAGACCGGCCGCAATGACGTCTGCGCGCTGCCCTCGGGCGTCAGCGTGCCGCACATGTTCATCGTCACCTTCGTGATCATGCTGCCGATCACCTTGAAGACCGGCGATCCCGTCAAGGGCTGGTCGGCGGGGCTGGTCTGGGTGTTCTTCCAGAGCTTCATCCTGATGATCGGCGGTTTCATCGCGCCTTATATCAGGAGGATCACGCCGCGCGCGGCGCTGCTCGGTACGCTGGCCGGCGTTTCCGTTACCTTCATCTCGATGCGGCCGGCGTTGGAAATGTACATGACGCCGCAGATCGGGCTCGTCTGCTTCGCCATCATCATCGCGAGCTGGTTCGGCGGGGTGAAATATCCGAAGGGAATTCCGGCAGGACTCGTGGCCATCGCAGCCGGCATGTTGATCGCCTGGGGCTCCAATCTGTTCGGCCTCGGACTCGGCGGCCTGAGCCTGAAGGGCGTTGGCGATGCCTTTGCCAATTTCGGCTTCTCGGTGCCGATTCCGGCCATCGGCCAGGTGTTTTCGGGCTTCGAGTTCCTCGGCATTATTCTGGTGACGGCGATTCCGTTCGGCATCTATGACCTCGTCGAGGCCATGGACAATGTCGAAAGCGCGGAAGCGGCCGGCGACGAATATCCGACTACGCGGGTGCTGACCGCCGACGGCGCCGTCAGCCTGATCGGCTGCCTGATGGGAAACCCCTTCATCAACGCCGTCTATATCGGCCATCCCGGCTGGAAGGCGATGGGCGGTCGCATCGGCTATTCCGCGGCGACCGGCATCATGGTGGTGCTGCTGTCCTGGTTCGGCATCATCTCGGTGCTGCTCGCGCTCGTGCCGGTCGTCGCGATCTCGCCGATCCTGCTCTATATCGGCATGCTGATCGGCGCGCAGGCGTTCCAGACCACGCCGGTGAAACATGCGCCCGCGGTCGTGCTGGCGCTGACGCCGCACCTGGCCGCGTGGGCCAAGCTGCAGATCGACACCATGCTCGGCGCGACGCTGACCGCGGCGCAAGGCGTCGGCGCCATGGCCGCCGACAAGGCGGCTGCGGTGAAGGCGGCCGCGATCGCCTCGCTGCCGCAGCAGGGCGTGATCTATCATGGCCTGGAAGTGATGGGCGGCGGCTCGATCCTCACCGGTCTGGTGCTGGGCGCCATCGGCGTGTTCGTGATCGAGCGCGACTTCGTGAAGGCGGCGGCCTTTTCGCTGGCCGGCGCGGTGCTGACCTATTTCGGCTTCATGCACGGCGAAGCCGTTGGCATCGGCGGCGGCCTTGGCGTCACGCCGCCGGTGGCGCTGGCCTATGTGGTTGTCGCCGCGATCCTCTACGGGTTGGCGAAGTCCGAGACGGCGCCGGTGTCGAACGCGGTGGCGGCCCCGGCGGAGTGAGGAGCCGTTACCAGGACTGCGTGCGGCAGCGATAGAAGGCCTGGTTGCGAAGAACCCCCGTGCACCAGGGGCTCTTCAGGCGGACCACGATCCGCCGCTTGCGCGGTGTGCCGGGTGATTCCGCGCCTGTCGCAACTGAATTCCTGGCGCCTGCGGTGCCGGATCGCCTCGCCTGCGGCGGGTTGGCGGCACGCTTGGCCGTCATCGATCCCAGCGCATTGAAGGAGCTAACCAGTTCATCGTCGAGGCGCGAGATTTCCGGCGGCGCCGGCCGGAATTCGAATCGATTGCCGGTGGTCAGCATGATCGTCGCGGTTACCAAGCCGACCGCGCAGCAGGCGAGCGCGGCCGTCATCCAGCGATATTCGAGAGTCTCCTGGTCTAGAGACCTTTGCATCGACGCAACACTCCCGGCGCAGTCTCGCCGGCGCTCGCAATCAACGGGTCACGACCACCGTCAGGCCAGTCATGGTCACCGGCTGGCCCGCCTTGATGACGCCGGCTGTTGCCGCCGGAGCCTCGACGCGCGAGCCGATGGCGAGGGCAGTCATGGCTATCGCGGTGATCAATGCCATCACCACGATCTTGAGATGGGTGCTCCGGTCTGCACTACGGATCGAGTGGTTCATCGCCGCCTCCGAACATCCAGCAGTCAGCTTTCCCTTAGGCGCGACAACCGCCCATTGAAATTTCGTGTGTTGCCTTAAGGAGGTTCACGTAGGTGGCCGCCGGAGTGGAGCGAAAATCCGCGTAAAGCGTGCATTTCGCCTAAAGCATTGTCATTACGTAATTTTTCTTCGATCGCCTCTAGTACGAGAACATCATCTTCTTGTTGACTGGAGCGTTTGATTTGTACATATGTACAAATATAATGATCAAGCTGGACGGGAAAAAGATGCGCAAACCCAACATGCGCGAAGCAATCCTGGCAGCCGCCGAGGAGCTGTTCTCGACCAACGGCTTCAACGCGGTGTCGGTGCGAGACATTGCGCAGGCGGCGGGCGCCAATCCCGGCAGCGTGACCTATCACTTCAAGACCAAGGACGGCCTGCTGCTGGAGATCTACCAGCGCCACTGCGTGCCGATGAACCTTCGCCGTTCCGAACTGCTGGAGGCGGCCAAGCGCGTGCGCGACCTGAAGGACCGGCTGGAAGCGATCGTGCGGGCCTATGTGCTGCCGGCATTCTCATCCGGCAGCGACCTTGCCGGCGGCGGCGCGCGCTTCACGCGGCTGCGCGCGATCATGTCGGCCGAGGGAAATGACGTGACGCGGCGTATCATCGCGCAGACCTTCGACGACACCAGCCACGCCTTCATCGACGCGATCCACGAGAGCCTGCCGCACGTGCCGCGCACCGAGATCGTCTGGCGCAGCCATTTCCTGCTCGGTGCGCTCTACTACACGCTGGTCACGCCGGAGCGCGTGTCGCGGCTGTCGCGCGGCGAGGCCGACGGCGCCGACGCGGGCGAGGCGATCGAGCAATTGGTGCAGTCGACTGTTGCTTCGCTGCAGGCGCCGCCGCTCGAGCGGCCCGCACCGGCGCGCAGGCGGTCGGCGGCGGGTGCGCCTGCCAATGCAGGGCCGGCCTAGCGCCGGAGCATGATCCCGACCCGAAGGGCCGCGTTAGCGAAAAGTGGGAACCGGTTTTCGGAAACGATCATGCTCAAACGAGACAAGTCAACCGAGCAGGCGGGAATGCGAACCCGCCGCCAATAAGGGAGAGACAAAGTGATCATCGACGTCCACGGCCACTACACCACCGCGCCGAAGGCGCTGGAGGATTGGCGCAACAAGCAGATCGCCGGGATCAAGGATCCCGCGGCGAAGCCGAAGGCGAGCGACCTGAAGATCAGCGACGATGAGCTGCGCGATTCCATCGCCAACAACCAGCTCAGGCAAATGAAAGAGCGCGGCAGCGACCTCACGCTGTTCAGCCCGCGAGCCAGCTTCATGGCGCATCACATCGGCGATTTCGAGGTGTCCTCGACCTGGGCTGCGATCTGCAACGAGCTGTGCTGGCGGGTGAGCAAGCTGTTCCCCGACAATTTCATCGGCGTTGCCATGCTGCCGCAATCGCCGGGCGTCGATCCCAAGACCTGCATTCCCGCGATCGAGAAGTGCATCAACGAGTACGGCTTCGTCGGCATCAACCTCAACCCCGATCCCTCCGGCGGACACTGGACCTCGCCGCCATTGTCGGACCGGCACTGGTATCCGATCTACGAGAAGATGGTCGAGCTCGACATCCCCGCGATGATCCACGTCTCGACCAGCTGCAATCCGGCCTTCCACACCACCGGCGCGCATTATCTCAACGCCGACACCACGGCCTTCATGCAGTGCCTGACCTCGGACCTGTTCAAGGACTTGCCAAAACTGCGCTTCCTGATTCCGCATGGCGGCGGGGCTGCGCCCTATCACTGGGGCCGCTTCCGTGGCCTGGCGCAGGAGATGAAGAAGCCGCTGCTGAAGGATCATCTCCTCAACAACATCTATTTCGACACCTGCGTCTATCACCAGCCCGGCATTGACCTCCTGACCAAGGTGATCCCGGTCGACAACGTGCTGTTCGCCAGCGAAATGATCGGCGCGGTGCGCGGCATCGATCCCGAGACCGGCTTCCACTACGACGATACCAAGCGCTACATCGAAGCGGCGCCATCGCTGAGCGCAGCGGATCGCAAGAAGATCTTCGAAGGCAATGCGCGGCGCGTGTTCCCGCGGCTCGATGCGGCCCTGAAGGCAAGGGGAAAGTGAGATGAGCGCTGCGATGAACGATCTAGGCGTCGTCAGGCGCAACATCGTGCGCGCCGACAAGGCGGCCGTCGCGAAGCTGTCGCGCTACGGCGTTGCCACTATCCACGAGGCGATGGGCCGCGTCGGCCTGATGCAACCCTACATGCGCCCGATCTATGCGGGCGCGCAGCTTTGCGGCACGGCAGTCACCGTGCTGCTGCAGCCCGGCGACAACTGGATGATGCATGTGGCGGCGGAAATGATCCAGCCGGGCGACGTGGTAGTCGCGGCCTGCACGGTGGAGAACACTGACGGGTTTTTCGGCGACCTCTTGGCCACCAGCTACCGTGCCCGCGGCGCCGGAGGCCTGATCATCGACGGCGGCGTGCGCGACGTGATGGACCTGACCGAAATGAAATTCCCGGTTTTCTCCCGCGCCATCAGCGCGCGCGGCACCGTGAAGGCGACGCTGGGCTCGGTGAACATTCCGGTGGTCTGTGCCGGTGCGACGGTCAATCCCGGCGACGTCATCGTGGCCGACATGGACGGCGTCGTGGTCGTGCCGGCGCGCGTCGCGCAGCAGGCGGCGGATGCGGCGGAAGCGCGCGAGGCCAACGAAGCGGACAAGCGCGAGAAGCTGGCGAACGGCGTGCTCGGGCTCGACATGTACAAGATGCGTGAGCCGCTGGCGAAGGCCGGGTTGAAATATATCGACTGAGTGGATCATGGCCGCTGACATCATGGGCATATCGTCGATGGCGACCCGCCAGATCCTGGCGGAGCTTTCCGGCGCGTACCGGCAGAAGACGGGCAAATCGGTTGCGATCGAGTCCGTCGGCGGGGTCGATGCCGCCAGGCGTATCCGCGCCGGCGAGAAGTTCGACATCGTCGTGCTGGCGGACGATGCCATGAAGAAGCTGGAGGCGGATGGCTTCCTCAAGTCCGGCAGCCGGGCGGGGTTTGCGGAGTCGTCGATTGCGGTTGCGGTGCGGGCGGGAACGAAGCGTCCCGATCTCGCGAGCGAAGTTTCGACGAAGGCGGAGGTGCTGGCCGCGCAATCGGTCGGCTATTCCACTGGGCCGAGCGGCACGCATGTGCTGAAGCTTCTGGAAAAATGGGGCATCGACCCGAAGGATACGAAAAAGGTGGTGCAGGCGCCGCCCGGCGTTCCCGTCGGCACGCTGCTGGCGCGCGGCGAGATCGAGCTCGGCTTTCAGCAGATGAGCGAGTTTCTGGAAGTGCAGGGCATCGAGGTCGCGGGGCTGCTGCCGCCGGAAATCCAATCGGTGACGCTGTTTGCCTGCGGGGTAGGCGCGCAAGCGACCAATGAGGCGGGGGCGCGCGATCTCATCGGATATCTGACCTCGCCGGATACCAATGCGACCAAATGGAAGCACGGCATGGAGCCGCCGCGGCGCGCCGGCTGAAGAGATGAGTGAAGGGTGGAAGTTGATGTCTAAACCTGTGACCGGGCCGTTCGAGAAGACCCCGGGTTGGCTGGACTGGTACGAAGGTCCGTCGAAGCCGCGCTTCAAGGTCCCGGCGGGCGCGGTCGATGCGCATTGCCACGTGTTCGGTCCGGGTGGGGAATATCCGTACGCGCCGGAGCGCAAATATACGCCCTGCGACGCCTCGCGGGCGCAGCTCTATGCGCTGCGCGATCATCTCGGCTTTTCGCGCAACGTGGTGGTGCAGGCGACCTGCCATGGCGCCGACAACCGCGCCATGGTCGACGCGCTGATCCATTCCGGCGGCAAGGCGCGCGGCGTGGCAACCGTCAGGCGCAGCGTCGGCGATGCCGAGCTGAAGGCAATGCATGAAGCGGGCGTGCGCGGCGTGCGCTTCAATTTCGTCAAGCGGCTGGTCGACTTCACGCCGCGCGACGAATTGATCGAGATCGCCGGCCGCATCGCAAGGCTCGGCTGGCACGTCGTGATCTATTTCGAGGCGGTCGATTTGCCCGAACTCTGGGATTTCTTCACCACGCTGCCGACCACGGTCGTGGTGGATCATATGGGCCGGCCTGACGTTACCAAGCCGGTCGACGGTCCTGAGTTCGAGCTGTTCGTGAAATTCATGCGCGAGCACACAAATGTCTGGTCCAAGGTGAGCTGCCCGGAGCGGCTGTCGGTGGCGGGTCCCCCGGCGCTGAATGGCGAGCAGAATGCCTACCGCGACGTGATCCCGTTCGCCCGGCGCATCGTCGAAACCTTCCCGGACCGCGTGCTCTGGGGTACCGACTGGCCGCATCCGAACCTGAAGGGGCACATGCCCGATGACGGCCTGCTGGTCGACTTCATTCCGCACATCGCGGTGACGCAAGAGCTGCAGCGCAAGCTGCTGGTGGACAATCCGATGCGGCTATACTGGCCCGAGCAATCCTGAGGAGGCAAAGCCATGTCACTCGACAAGCCCTACACCGATATTCCCGGCACGACGATCTTTGACGCCGACAAGTCGCGGGAAGGCTATCATCTGAACCAGTTCTGCATGTCGCTGATGAAGGCGGAGAACCGCGCGCGCTTCAAGGCGAACGAGCGCGCTTATCTCGACGAGTGGCCGATGAGCGAGGAGCAGAAGCAGGCGGTGATGGCCCGCGACCTCAACCGCTGCATCGCGCTCGGCGGCAACATCTACTTCCTTGCCAAGATCGGCGCCACCGACGGCAAGAGCTTTCAGCAGATGGCCGGCAGCATGACCGGCATGACCGAAGATCAGTATCGCGACATGATGGTCAAGGGCGGCCGCTCCATCGAGGGCAACCGCAAGACCGGGGAGAAGAAGTGATGGCCCGTATCAGCTCCAGCGTCTACACCTCGCACGTGCCGGCGGTCGGTGCCGCGCTCGACCTCGGCAAGACCGCCGAGGCCTACTGGCAGCCGGTGTTCAAGGGCTACGACTTCTCCAAGCAATGGGAGAAGGAACAGAAGCCCGACGTGATTTTCCTGGTGTTCAACGATCACGCCACAGCCTTCAGCCTCGACCTGATCCCGACCTTCGCGATCGGCACGGCGGCGGAATTCCAGCCGGCCGACGAGGGCTGGGGGCCGCGCCCGGTGCCGAAGGTGATCGGGCATCCGAAGCTTGCCGCTCACATCGCGCAGTCGGTGATCCAGGACGATTTCGATCTCACCATCGTCAACAAGATGGATGTCGACCACGGTCTCACCGTTCCGTTGAGCCTGATGTTCGGACAGCCGCAGGCCTGGCCGTGCCCGGTGATCCCGTTTGCGGTCAACGTCGTGCAGTATCCGCCGCCCTCGGGCCGGCGCTGTTTCATGCTGGGGCAGGCGGTCCGCAAGGCGATCGAGTCCTATGACGAGCCGCTCAACGTGCAGATCTGGGGTACCGGCGGCATGAGCCACCAGCTGCAGGGCCCGCGCGCCGGCCTGATCAACAAGGAGTGGGACACCGCGTTCCTCGACCGGCTGATCGATGATCCCGAAGGGCTCTCGAAGATGCCGCATCTCGAATATGTGCGCGAAGCCGGCAGCGAAGGCATCGAGCTCGTGATGTGGCTGATCGCGCGCGGCGCGATGAGCGACCTCAGGGGCGGCAAGAAGCCGACGGTGCGGCACCGCTTCTACCACGTGCCCGCGAGCAACACCGCGGTCGGCCATCTGATCCTGGAGAACAACTGATATGGCCAAGGCTATCAAGGTCGCGCTCGCAGGAGCGGGCGCGTTCGGCATCAAGCATCTCGACGGCATCAAGAACATCGACGGCGTCGAGGTGGTGTCGCTGGTCGGCCGCCGGCTCGAACCCACCAAGGAGATTGCCGACAAGTACGGCATCAAGCATGTCTCGACGGAACTTACCGACAGCCTCGCGCTGAGGGAAGTCGACGCCGTCATCCTTTGCACGCCGACGCAGATGCATGCGAGCCAGGCGATCGACTGCATGAAGGCCGGCAAGCATGTGCAGGTCGAGATTCCGCTGGCGGATTCGCTGGCCGACGCGCAGGCGGTGGTCGATCTGCAGAAGAAGTCGGGACTTGTGGCGATGTGCGGCCACACCCGCCGCTTCAATCCGAGCCACCAATGGGTGCGCAGGAAGATCGTCGCCGGTGAATTCAACATCCAGCAGATGGACGTGCAGACCTTCTTCTTCCGCCGCACCAACATGAACGCGCTGGGCCAGCCGCGCAGCTGGACCGACCATCTGCTCTGGCACCATGCCGCGCACACCGTCGACCTCTTTGCCTATCAGGCGCGCTCGCCGATCGTGAAGGCCAATGCGGTGCAGGGGCCGATCCACCCGGCGTTGGGCATCGCCATGGACATGTCGATCCAGCTCAAGGCTGCGAATGGTGCCATCTGCACGCTCAGCCTGTCCTTCAACAATGACGGACCGCTCGGCACCTTCTTCCGCTACATCGGCGACACCGGCACCTATATCGCCCGCTACGACGATCTCGTGAACGGCAAGGAAGAGAAGATCGACGTCTCCAAGGTCGACGTATCGATGAACGGCATCGAGCTGCAGGACCGCGAGTTCTTTGCCGCGATCCGCGAAGGCCGTGAGCCGAATTCGAGCGTCGCCCAGGTGCTGCCTTGCTATCAGGTGCTGCACGATCTCGACCGGCAGCTCGCAGCCGGATAGCCGCCGACGTCATGCCCGGGCTTGTCCCGGGCATCCACGTTCTTGGCAGCCATCCGAAGGAAAGACGTGGATGGCCGGGACAAGCCCGGCCATGACGATCCCTTCTTTCTGAAGCTGACCAGGAATACTGCCCAATCCCTTCGCGCCAAATTTGATCTGGCGCAAAGCGCAAGCTGCTTCCCGACCCCAAGAAAAGAAGAGGGGAAACCAGGGAGCAGAAGACCATGCCGAGCCAAAAATCACGGCAACCGGTGCCGGGCACCACCATCTTCGACGGCGAGCAGGCCCGTAAGGGCTATGCGCTCAACAAGATGTGCTACTCGTTCAACGACGCCGCCAACCGCAAGTCCTTCGTCGCCGACGAGGACGCCTACTGTGCGAGGTACGGCCTCAATCCGCAGCAGCGCGAGGCGATCCGCAACCGCAATGTGCTGCAGCTGCTCGAAGCCGGCGGCAACGCCTACTACCTCGCCAAGTTTGCCGGCATTTTCGGCCTCGACATGCAGGACATCGGCGCCCAGCAAACCGGCCTGAGCAAGGATCAGTTCAAGGCCAAGCTTCTCGCGGCACGGGGATAATCATGGCAAAGATCGTCGGCACCATCACCACCTCCCACGTTCCCGCCATCGGCGGCGCCATCGCCAAGGGGCTGCAGAGCGATCCCTACTGGAAGCCCTTCTTCGACGGCTTCCCGCCCGTGCGCGACTGGCTTGCGAAGGTGAAGCCCGATGTCGTCGTGCTCGTCTACAACGATCACGGGCTCAACTTCTTCCTCGACAAGATGCCGACATTCGCGATCGGCGCGGCTGCCGAGTACCGCAACGCCGACGAGGGCTGGGGCATTCCGACGGTGGCGCCCTTCCGCGGCGATCCGGAATTGTCGTGGCACATCATCGAATCCCTGGTGGCCGAGGATTTCGACCTCGTGACCTGTCAGGAGATGGTGGTGGATCATGCCTTCACCTTGCCGATGGCGCTGTGCTGGCCCGACCAGAAATGGCCGGTGCGCACCGTTCCGGTGGTAGTGAATACGGTCCAGGCGCCGCTTCCCTCCGCGAAGCGCTGTTACAAGCTCGGCCAGGCCCTCGGGCGCGCGATCGCGTCATGGCCAAAGGACGAGCGGGTCGTCGTCATGGGAACGGGCGGACTTTCGCATCAGCTCGATGGCGAACGCGCCGGCTTCATCAACAAGGATTTCGATCTGAAGTTCATGGACAGCATGGTTAACGATCCCGCCTGGGCGACGAAATACTCCACCGTCGAACTCGTCGAACTGTCGGGCACGCAGGGCGTTGAGCTGCTCAACTGGGTGGTCGCGCGCGGCACGCTGCCGGAAAAGGTCAGCAAGCGGCAGGCCAACTATCACATTCCGATCTCGAACACGGCGTCGGGCCTGATGGTGCTCGAACCGGCTTGAGGCCGGCCACCGTTGCGGAAGTGCGCTCGTCTCGCGGGGCGGGCCAATCACGCGCCCTTGATGGAGATCAATGCCATGCATGATATCATGCATAGCGTTGGTCCTGTCATAGTGGAGTGATTTTCATGAGGATGCTGTCCCTGACTGTCGGCCTCGTGGCCGCGCTCTTTGCCACCGGTGCTGCCGCGCAATCGGTCGACCTCTCCGGCCGGTATAATTGCATTGCCATGTGCCGGGGCGAGTACCAGCCCTATGTCACCCAGAACGGACCCGAGCTGAACGTGGTCACCGAGGCCGGCGTTCCCTCGCGGGCCTGGCCGGACTGGTACTTTCCGACGACGCGGATCTGGGTCGATGTCTTGAATCAGAGCGCGGTGTATACGCCCGATGGCCTGGTGATCCAGTTCGACAGCGGCACGGTCTGGCGTCGTGACATTCCTCCGCCGCCCCCGCCGCCGCCCGTTCGCCGCCGCCGTTGATTGCGGGTACGGTCTTTCGAGGCGCGTTATCCGGTCGCGCGCCTCGAGGTTCAACCGATCCGAACCACCATCTTGCCGAGCGCGGCGCGGGTCTGCATGGCCTTGAAGGCGTCGCGAAAATTCTCGAAGGCGAAGACCTGACCCACCACGGGCACGAGCCTGCCTTCGCGCAGCCAGGTGAGGAGCTGCGCGGTGACGCGCCGCTCCGCTTCGGGCTCCCTGCGGGCGATCTGCGCGATATCGACGCCAGTGAGCACACCGCCCTTGAGCAGCGGCAGGTTGAAGGGCAGGGCCGGGATCTTTCCCGCGGCAAAGCCGACCACGAGATGGCGTCCGTTCCAGGCGATGGAGCGGAACGCCTGCACCGACACGTCGCCGCCGACGGGATCGTAGATCACGTCCGCGCCATGGTTGCCGGTCAGTTCCTTCAGCACATCGCGCCAGTTGGCTTGCGTGTAGTCGATCGTCGCATCGGCGCCGTGGCTTTCGGCGAACTTCCGCTTTTCTTCGCTTGAGGCCGCAGCGATCACGCGGGCGCCCAGGAGCTTGCCGACCTGCACCGCGGCAATGCCGACGCCGCCGGCGGCACCCAGCACCAGCAGGATTTCGCCCGACTTGAGCGAGCCGCGCTCGGCCAGCGCATAGAGCGCGGTGAGATAGTTGGCGCGGAAGGCGGCGGCGACTTCCGGCGCAATGCCGCCGGGAATTGCGGTCAGCGTCGCGGACGGCACCACGATATATTCGGCGAGCGCGCCCGAGCGCGCCATTCCCATCACGCCCTGTCCCGGCGCAAGGCCGGTAACGCCGGCACCGGCGGCATCGACGAGCCCGGCAAATTCCGTTCCCGGCGTGAAGGGCAGGGCGTCCTTCGTCTGGTAGAGGCCCTGCACCTTCAGCCCGTCGACGAAGCCGATGCTGGCGGCCTGCACCTTGACGCGCACCTGCCCGGCGCCGACGTCGGGCAGCGGAACGTCCCTCAGCGGAATGTTGTCGATGGAATCATACTGCTCGACGACGACGGCTTTCATGCTGATCCCTGGTCGCTTCCCCTGCAGGCGGTCTATCGCGAATTCGCCCGCAATTGTAGGGTCGGCAAAGCGAAAGCGTGCCCGCCTTCACGAGCGGAGTGCTGAGGGTGGGCACGGCGCGAGACGCCTTTGCCCACCCTACGACTTTTTCTGCCGACGCGGGTTTCGTCAGCTGACGCGGCGCTCGCGGTTCTCCCAGAACGGCTTGCGCAGCTCGCGCTTGAGGATCTTGCCGGCGCCCGAGAGCGGCAGCGGCTTGTCGGTGATCTCGACGCTGCGCGGACATTTGTAGCCTGCGATCAGCGTCTTGCAGAACTCCATCAGCTCGTCCGGCGTCGCGCTCGCGCCGGGCCTGGCAACCACGACGGCATGGACCTGCTCGCCCCAGCGCTCGTTGGGGATGCCGATCACGGCGCATTGCGCCACGGCCGGATGCTGCGCCAGCGCGTTCTCGACCTCGGCGGAATAAATGTTCTCGCCGCCGGAGATGATCATGTCCTTGACGCGGTCGACAACGTAGACGAATCCGTCCTCGTCCATGTAGCCGCCGTCGCCGGTATGCATCCAGCCGTCGATGACGGCTTTGGCGGTTTCCTCCGGCCGTTCCCAATAGCCCATCATCACATTGTCGCCGCGCACGGCGATCTCACCGACGGTGCCGGTGGGAAGCGTCTTGTCGTCGCTGTCGACAATCTTGATCTCGCAGCCGAGCGTGACGCGGCCGGCGGCGCGATGCCGGCCCTTGGCGCGGCCTTCGCCGATGTGCTCCCTCCAGTGCAGCAGCGTGGCGATCGGCGACAACTCCGTCATGCCGTAGGCCTGGGTGAACTGGACGTTGGGCAGCGCCTTCATGGCGCGGCCCAGCACGGCCTCGCTGATCGGCGAGGCGCCATAGGCGATGCCCCTGAGCGAAGACAGGTCATAGTCGCCGAGCTTCGGATGATCGACGAACATCTGGATCATGGTCGGCACCAGCAGCGTGTCGGTGACGCGATTGCGCTGGATCGCGGCGGCGACGCCGTCGGGCGTAAAGCCCTGGATGACCACGTTGGAGCCGCCGCTGAGCAGGATCGAATACATCGCCGCGCCATTGGCGAGGTGGAACATCGGCGCGGCATGCAGATAGGTGGCGGTGCTCGGCCACAGCCCTTCGCCGAGCGCGTTCAGCGCGTTCACCATCAGATTGCCATGGCTGAGCATGACGCCCTTGGAACGGCCGGTGGTGCCGCCGGTATAGAAGATGCCGCAGAGATCGGCGCTCTCTCGCATCGCGTCCGGCATCGGCGCGCTGCGCTCGATCAGCTTTTCGTAATTGTCCATGCCCGCGGGCGTCTCGCCGTCATCGGCATAGACGAGCTTCAGGCCCGGGATCGCTTTCGCAAGCGCGCTGCCGACCGGGGCAAAGGCCTTGTCGACGAAAAGGATACCGGCGCGGCAATCGCGCATGGCGTCCTCGTTCTCGAGCGGGCTCCAGCGGATGTTGAGCGGCACGATCACGGTGCCGGACCAGCCGGCCGCAAGATAGAGCTCGAGATAGCGGTCGGAGTTGAGCGACAGGATGGCGACTCGGTCGCCGGCCTGCGCGCCCATCGCACGGATGCCGGCCGCCAGCCGCGCCACGCGGTCGCCGACCTCGCGCCAGTTTCTGCGCCGGTCGCCATAGACGATGGCGAGGCCGTTCGGATTGATCTGCAGCGCGCGCCGCAGGCCATGGGTGATGTTCATCGCGTTCCTCCACGCACTCGTTTCACGCTTGCCGGCGGTTTTCCCGCCTTCTTCCTCAACTGTTTCGCGGCCAGCCCCTCGGTGAGGCGAATGGCAAATTCCTTTGCGATCTCCTCCGCGGGCAAGGCGCCGCGCGGCTGGTACCAATGACCGATCCAGTTCAGCGAGCCCGCGATGGCGAAGGCCGACAGCTTGATGTCGCAAGGCCTGATCGAGCCGTCGGCAATGCCGTCCGTGATGTAGGCGCGGAAGGCGCGGTCGATCTTCTTCTTCGCCGTGCGCACGATCTTGCGGTTGTGCTCGGTGAGGTCACGGACGTCGAAGCGCACCAGGCTCTTGCCGTAATCCGTCGTCATCACCTCGGCATAGCGCACGATCAGCTTGCGCAGCTTGGTGAGGCCCGTGCCGCCGCCCGAGTCGATCTCGGCGATGCAGTCGTCGACGCGTTCCTGGCCGATCGCCCAGCACTCGTAGAGGATCTCGTCCTTGCCGCGGAAATAATTGTAGAGCGCGGGCTTGGTGATGTTGAGCCGCTCGGCGACGTCGTTGAGCGTGGTGCCGTGATAGCCCTGCTCGAGAAAAAGCTGCACCGCCGTGCGCAGCACGGCCTCGCGCTTCGCGTCGCGGGCGCGGCGGCGGCTCTCGAACGGCATCCAGGGCGATTGGTGGGCTGCGGAGGCGGGCGATCCGTCCATGTTGCGAAGTTCTGTTGCGGCGTTGACTCGGGGCGCTCGTCTCGTATATTACCCATGGGTAAGAAATAGTCCAGCGGGTAATTTTCGGGAGGACAATCAATGACGTCTCGCACTGCGGTCGCCGGTGTCGGCATGATCCCCTTCGTCAAGCCCGGCGCCAACGCGCCGTATCACGTGATGGGCGCGGAGGCGGCCAAGCTGGCGCTGGCCGACGCCGGCATCGATTACGGCAAGGTGCAGCAGGCCTATGTCGGCTATGTCTACGGCGACTCCACCTGCGGGCAGCGTGCGCTGTATCCGGTGGGCATGACCGGCATTCCGATCGTCAACGTCAACAACAACTGCTCGACCGGTTCGACCGCGCTGTTCCTGGCGCGGCAGGCCATTGAGTCCGGTGCGGCCGACTGCGTGATGGCGCTCGGCTTCGAGCAGATGAAGCCCGGCGCACTCGGCGCCGTCTTCACGGATCGTCCCAGTGCCTTCGACGAGTTCGACGCGGCAGCGGACAAGTTGGTCGATGCGCCCGGCGTGCCGCTGGCGCTGCGCTATTTCGGCGGCGCGGGGCTCAGCCACATGAAGAAATACGGCACGCCGCTCTCGGCGTTTGCAAAGGTGCGGGCGAAAGCGAGCCGGCATGCCAAGAACAATCCGCTGGCGCTGTTCCGGAAGGAAGTAACCGCCGATGACGTGATGAACGACCAGGTGATCTGGCCCGGCGTGATGACCCGCCTGATGGCCTGCCCGCCGACCTGCGGCGCGGCGGCGGCGATCCTGGTTTCGGAGAAGTTCGCGAAGGCCCATGGATTGCGTAGCGACGTGCGTATCCGCGCGCAGGCGATGACGACGGATACGGCGTCCACCTTCGGCGCCGGCGACATGATGCAGGTCGTCGGCTTCGACATGGCGCGCGATGCCGCCAACAAGGTCTATGAGGCGGCCGGCATCGGGCCGGAGGATCTCGACGTGGTCGAGCTGCACGACTGCTTTGCCCACAACGAGCTGATCACCTATGAGGGGCTTGGACTGTGCGGGGAAGGCGAGGCGGCGCGCTTCATTGACGATGGCGACAATACCTATGGCGGCCGTATCGTGACCAATCCCTCCGGCGGCCTGCTGTCGAAGGGGCACCCGCTCGGCGCCACGGGCCTTGCGCAATGCTACGAGCTGACGCGGCAATTGCGCGGCACCGCGCAGGCGACGCAGGTCGAGGGCGCGCAGATCGGTTTGCAGCACAATCTCGGGCTCGGCGGCGCTTGTGTCGTGACGCTCTACGAGCGCGTCTGAACATGGTCGATCAATCCGCCGTCGGGCGTGAGTTCACGCCGGTCACCGCGCGCGTCGAGCCGGGACGCCTGCGCTTCTTCCTGAATACGCTCGGGGAGGGCAATCCGCTCTATCGCGACGAGAAGGCGGCGCGGGCGGCCGGTTTCAGCGCGCCGCCGGTGCCGCCGACCTATCTCTTTTGCCTCGAGATGATGGATGCGACCGAGCCGTTCGAGTTCCTGACCGCGCTCGACATCGACCTCGCCCGCGTGCTGCATGGCGAGCAGCGCTTCGACTATTTCGCGCCTGTCGTCGTCGGCGACGTGCTGACGTTCCGGCCGCGCGTCACCAGCGTGACCGACAAGAAGGGCGGGGCGATGACATTGATCGTCGTCGAAACCAAGGTCACCAACCAGGACGGCGTGCATGTTGCGGATACTTCCCGCACCGTCGTCGTGCGCAATCCGAGGCCGTCATGAGTGCGACACAGCCAAAGCTGGGCGAACGCATCGTCCACAAGGAATTCCCGCCGATCACGCGGCATCGTCTTGCGCTCTATTGCGGGGCGTCTGGCGATCACAATCCGATCCACGTCGATCTGGATTTCGCCAAGAAGGCCGGTTTCCCCGACGTGTTTTCGCATGGGATGCTGGTCATGGCCTATCTCGGCCAGGCGCTCACCGACGCGGTGCCGGCCTCGCGCATCCGTTCCTTCTCGACGCGCTTTGCCGCGATTACGCAGCTTGGCGCGAAGCTGACCTGCGAGGGTACGGTCGCCGAGCTCATGGAGCACAACGGCGAGAAGCAGGCGCGGATAGCGCTGACCACGAAAGACGAGACCGGCGAGATCAAGCTCGCCGGCGAAGCTGTTATCGCGTTGTGAGAGAAGGGATCCCATGTCGAAACTGAAGGGAAAAGTCGCGCTCGTCACCGGTTCGGGCCGCGGCATCGGCCGCGCCATTGCGCTGAAGCTGGCGAGCGAGGGTGCAAGGCTCGTGGTCAACGACCTCGACGCCGCGCCGGGCGATGCGGTCGCAGCCGAAATCGAGGCCGCGGGCGGCGAGGCCGTCGCGGTAAATGGCAGCGTGTCGGAAGCGGGCTTTGCCGATCGCTTCGTTGGCGCGGCCCTGTCGAACTTCGAGGGCCTCGATATCATCATCAACAATGCCGGCTACACCTGGGACGCCACCATCCAGAAGATGACCGACGAGCAGTTCCAGGCGATGCTGGACGTGCATCTCGTCGCACCTTTTCGCATCCTGCGCGCGGCGGCCGAGCCGATCCGGGTGATGGCGAAGAAGGAAGCGGAAGCCGGGCGCGAGGTGTTCCGCAAGGTCGTCAACATCTCCTCGATCGCCGGGCTTTACGGCAATGCCGGGCAGGCGAGCTATTCCTCCGCCAAGGCATCGCTGGTGGGCCTGACGCGAACGCTTTGCAAGGAGTGGGGGCGCTACAAGGTCAATGTCAATTGCGTCGCCTTCGGCCTGATCAATACCCGCCTGACCCAGGCGATCGAGGCGCAGCAGAAAACCATCGATGTCGCCGGCCGCGACATCAAGGTCGGCGTCCAGCCGCAGATGCTGGAAGCGATGGGGCGGATGATACCGCTCGGCCGCGGCGGCACCCCGGAAGAGGCGGCGGATGCGGTTTATCTGTTCTGCAGCCCGGAATCGAACTACATCAGTGGTCAGGTGATCGTCGCCGGCGGCGGTCTCATCATCTGAATCGGGGTCTGTTATGCAATATCGTTCTTCCTGGATGACCGAGGAGCTGGACACGTTCCGCGACCAGTTCCGCAAATTCCTCGCCAAGGATCTTCTGCCGCATGCCGAGAAATGGCGCAGCCAGAAGATGGTCGACCGCTCGGCCTGGCGGGGACTGGGCGAGATGGGCGCGCTCTTGCCGAGCGTGCCGGAGGAATATGGCGGGCTGGGCGCCACCTTCGCCTATGAGGCGGCGGTGCTGGAGGACGTCGAAAGCGTGGTGCCGGAAGTCACCACCGGCGTCTCCGTGCATAGCCCCATCGTCGCTCACTACATTCTCAACTATGGCTCGGAAGAGCAGAAGAAGCGCTGGCTGCCGAAGATGGCGACCGGCGAGATGGTCGCCGCCATCGCCATGACCGAGCCCGGCACCGGCTCGGATCTGCAGAGCGTCAAGACCACGGCGAAGAAGCAGGGCAATTCCTACGTCATCAACGGCCAGAAGACTTTCATTACCAACGGCCAGGCCGCCGATCTCGTGATCGTGGTGGCGCGCACCGGCGGGCCGGGCGGCAAGGGCCTGTCGCTGATCGTGGTGGAGACCGCGGGCGCCGAAGGCTATCGCCGCGGGCGCAACCTCGACAAGATCGGCCTGCATGCTTCCGACACGTCGGAGCTGTTCTTCGACAATGTCACGGTGCCGCCGGAGAACCTGCTCGGTAACGAAGAGGGCCGGGGCTTCGTGCAGCTGATGCAGCAGTTGCCGCAGGAGCGGCTGTCGCTCGCCATCGGCGCGGTCGCCTCGATGGAGCGCGCGGTCAGGATCACCGCCGACTACACCAAGCAGCGCACCGCGTTCGGCAAGCCGCTGATCGAATTCCAGAACACCGCCTTCAAGCTTGCCGAGCGCAAGACGGAAGCCATGATCGCCCGCGTCTTCGTCGACTGGTGCGTCGAGCGGCTGGTGGCCGGCGATCTCGATACCGTCACCGCCTCGATGGCGAAATGGTGGTGCTCGCAGAAGCAGGTCGAAACCGCGGACGAATGCCTGCAGCTGCACGGCGGCTACGGCTACATGCAGGAATACCCGATCTCGCGGATGTTCATCGATTCCCGCATCCAGAAAATCTACGGCGGCACCAACGAGATCATGAAGCTCCTGATTTCGCGGTCGCTGTAATTTATTGCATTCCGCCGAACCCTTTTCGATTCGGCCGCCCTCTAGGGGATTTGGACCCCATTTGCCGGAGGGAACAGCCATGATCGGAGCCGAGCCGCAACTGGTGGAGGCGGCGCGCAGCGGCGATGCCGCCGCCGTCGAGCGCCTGCTGGTCGTCTGCCAGCCCGATTTGCGGCGTTTTGCGCGGCGCGCCTGCTCCAGCGGTGAGGATGCCGAGGACGCGGTGCAGATCGCGCTGTGGCAGCTCTATCGCAAGATCGGCGCGCTGCGGGCGGCGGCGACCTTCGCCACCTGGATGTTCCGCATCATCGAGCGCGAATGCTACCGCCTGTTCCGGGTCCGCAGCCGGCTGCAGGCGCTGGACGACTCGTTGGACAGGATGCTGCAGCAGGAGCCGCTGCCGGTCGAACTGCGCCGGGACTTGACCGCCGCAATCGCGTCGCTGCCGGCGATCTATCGCGAGGTGCTGATCCTGCGCGACATCGACGAACTGACCGCGCCGGAGGCGGCCGATCACCTGAAAATCTCCATCGATGCCGTGAAGAGCCGGCTGCACCGCGCCCGGCAGATGATGCGCGAGCATTTGCTGGCCAGCGGCTATCTCGCGGTCGAGCCAGGCTAGTTGAACGCCATGCCGCCGCTCATCGCGATGGTCTGCCCGGTCATGTAGGGGTTGTCGATCAGCATCATCACCGCCTTGGCCACTTCCTCCGGCTGGCCGAAGCGGCCGAGCGGGATGCGGCTGACGAGCTGCGGCTCGCCCTTCATCATGTCGGTCTCGATCAGCGAGGGCGCCACCGCGTTGACGGTGATGCCTTCCTTGACGAGGCGGGCGGCATAACCCCGGGTCAGGCCCTCTATGCCGGCCTTCGAGGCATTGTAGTGCGGGCCGATCGCGCCGGCGCCGCGGGCAGCGCCCGAGGAAATGTTGACGATGCGGCCCCATTGCTTTGCGCGCATGCCTGGCAGCACGGCCTGGGTGCAGAGGAAGGCCGATTTCAGGTTCACCAGCATGGTCTGGTCGAAATCGGCTTCGGTCAGGTCCTCGACGCCGCGGACGATGGCGATGCCGGCATTGTTGACGAGGATGTCGATCGGGCCGAGCTCGCTGCTGGCGCGCTGAACCATGGCCGTGACGGCGTCGGGCTTGGAGACGTCGGCACCAACGGCAATCGCGCGGCCTCCGGCCTTGACGATTTCCTTCGCAAGGGCGTCGGCTTCCGCTGCCCGCTCGCGATAGTTGACGGCAACGGAGCAGCCGGCCTCGCCCAGCGCCTTGACGATTGCTGCGCCAATGCCGCGCGAGCCACCGGTCACCAGCGCGACATGGCCGCGCAAACTGAACGTCCTCATCGGATTCTCCTTCAGGCTGAGCCGAGCAGCACAACGCCCGCAATGATGGTCGCGCACCCCGCCACCCGCCAGGCATTGACGGGTTCGCGCAGGATCAGCATGCCAAAGATGGCGCCGATCATCATCGACATTTCGCGCGCCGGCGCCACCAGGCTGAGCGGGGCGCCCATGTCAACGGCGGTCAACACGAGGATATAGGACAGCGGCGAGAACAGGCCGACGCCGACCGCGAGCCACCAGTGACCCTTCATCCTTTCCCTGGCATAGGCGACGTTCTTCAGCACCAGCGGCGCCATCATGAAGAAGCGCAGGAAGTTGGAGGACCAGTCGAGCAGCACCGGGTGGATGCCGAGCACCTTGACGCCGTAGCCGTCCACCACCGTATAGGCGGCGATCAGGGAGCCCGTTCCAAGTCCCCAGCGCACGCCTTCCTGGCCCTTGGGCTGGTGGAAAGCGGCAAGATTGCCCTGGGTCGAGATGCAGCCGATCCCGGCGACGACCGCGACGAGGCCGAGCACGCCGAGCCAGGTCGGCGGCTCCTGCAGCAGGAGGAAGGCGCCGACCGAGGAGAACAGCGGACCGGTGCCGCGCGCAATCGGATAGACCACACTGAGGTCGGCGACCTGGTAGCCGCGCTGCAGGCAGAGGGTATAGCCGAGATGGATGACCGCGCTGACCAGAAGGCAGAATACGATCGGCCAGTTCCAGACCTGCTCGCGGGTCGCCAGCAGCCAGATCACCCAGGGCAGATAGGCGACGCATGCCACCACATTGTAGGCGAAGACGAACGCGGGGCCGCCGGAGGCCGCGCGTTTCGCGAGCAGGTTCCAGGTCGCATGGATCAGCGCGGCAAGAACGACGAGGACGAGGGGAACAAGCGACATGAGACCTCCGGGGCGTGCTGCCCGCGAGATTGATCTCGACGTCTCCTCCTCTGGGCTTTTGCCCCTCGGGTGCAGCCGCGGGTTCTTTGAGGCCGCGGTCTCCGCAACGCTCGGACCAGCAACGGCGAAGGCCGTCCGGAACCCTAGTTGCCACTCGGTCGATCGAGGAAAAATATCCTCCGAAGCGGTGGCATGGTCAACCCGCAATTGCCTGATATCACGGGCCTATGCAGCTAGGCCTGTCACTTCACCTGAGCTTTCAGCGAAGTCGCGAACACCTCGTAGCGCACGGTCTTGCCGGCGAACTGATGCGATGGCTTCGGGGTGTCGAGCAGGGGCGCTGCGCGGAGCGGCCATTTCAGCACGACGCGCTCGCGCGCCGAGGCCAGTGCAATCCGCATCAGCTCATCCGCGTCTTCATCGGCACCGACGATGGCGGAAAGCTGCCGCATCTCCTGCTTCACCAGCGCCGTATTGCGGCGCGGCGGATGCATGGGGTCGACAATGACGACATCGGGCTTCAGTTCCGGCAGGCGGTCCCTGGCATCGCCGTGGATCAGGGTCATGCGTCCGACGACTTCGGCCAGCTCCGGAGATTCGGCGGCGGCGCGGGCAAGCGCGTCCTTCAGCAACGCATGCACCTCGGCGGAGCGCTCCAGCAGCGTGAGGGTTGCTCCGGCCGACGCCAGCAAAAAAGCATCGCGGCCAAGGCCGGCCGTTGCATCGACGATCGAGGGAATGCGGTCGCGCTTGATCCCGGCCGCGCGGACGAGGGGATGGCCGCGCTCGCCGCCTCGCCGGAATCGGTAGCCGACGGCGCCGCCGGCAAAATCGACACGTGGCTGGTCGATCTTTCCAGTCATCGCTAGCCCGGCCAGCATTGCCCGCCGCCGTCGACCCGCAGCACCTGCCCGGAGACGAAGGCGGCCATGGGACCGGCGAAGAACTCGACCACGCGCGCGACCTCATCGACGGTGGCGATGCGGTCGAGCGTGCCGGTCTCGACCATGCGTTTCTCGTCGACTGCGCGCGTGCCGAGGAAGCGGCCGGTGCGGGTGTCGCCCGGCGCGACGCAGTTGACCGCGATGTCGTAGGGACGGAGCTGGTCGGCCAGGCAGCGGGTGTAGTGGGTCATGCCGGCTTTCGCCACCGCATAGATCGAGGAATTGGTACGGCCCTTGAAGGCGGCGACCGAGCCGATGGTCACGATGCGGCCACCCCGGCGCTCCATCATGCCGCGGGCCACCGCCTGGCAGGTCAGGATGGTGGCGAGTAAATTGCGGTCGAGCACCGCGCGCACGTCTTCCTCCTTGATGGTGACGGCGTCGTTCGGGTTGGGCTTGCCGCCGGCGGCCGCGATGTCGCCGCCGGCATTGTGGACGAGGATGTCGATCGGCCCGAGCGCTTTTTCGGTCTCGGCTACCACTCTGGCGATGTCAGCAGCCTTGGTGAGATCGCCAAGCACGCGCTGCGTACGGACGCCGTACTGCTCGCCGACCTCCTGCGCCACCGCCGTGAGCGTCGTGCCCTCGCCATATTCTGCCGGGCCGTTCTCGCGCATGCCGTGGATGGCGACATCGGCGCCGAGCGAAGCCAGTTTTTCGGCGAAGGCGCGACCAAGCCCGCGGCCCGCGCCGGTGACCAGCGCGACCTTGCCGCCAAGCGTTTTTTCGTCATGCGATGCCATGATTCTTGTTCTCCTTGTTGAATTTCAGTCGGCGGCGAGATCCATGCCGATGGCGAGCGCCTGCACCAGGCACATCGGCGCCACCAGCGTGCGCAGAGCCGGCTCCGGCATGTCCTGAATCTCGAATACCACGCTCGCGCCCTGGACGATCGGGCTCAGCAGGCTGTCGGTAATGGAGATAGCGGGCACGCGCTTGGCGACGAGTTCGGGAAACAGCCGCGCCGTGTCCGGGTAGTAGTTGCGAAAGCTGATCGCGACCAGGGCGTCTTCCGGCGTCGCGGCGTGCGACTGCTCATGAATGCTGCCGCCGATGCCGTCCAGCAGCACGACGCGCCGGCCGAGCTTGCGCAGCACATAGGCAAGATGGGTGGCGACGGGAAACGAGCCGCCGAGTCCGAGCAGGTAGATGTCGCGCGCCTTCGCCAGGATGGCGGTCGCAGCGTCAAGTTCACGCGCGTGGACCGACTGGCTCAACGTCACCAGCGCCGACTGCGCTTCCGACACGAACCGCGAGAGCACCGCCGCCGGCTTGCGGCCGAGCACCGATTTCTCTTCGCTCTTCATTCGGGCGAGGCGCGCCTTGTAGCTCGGGGCCACACCGGCAACGAGGCGCGTACGGAAGACCTGCTGCATCTCGGTGAAGCCGCCGAAGCCGAGCGCGTGTGCGAAGCGGACGATGGCCGAGGGAGGCACCCCGGAACGTTCCGCCACTTCGGCGACGGTGCCGAGTGCCACATCGGTCGGATGGTCGAGCACGAATTCCGCGATCTGCTGCAGGCGGCCGGACAGCGCGCGGTGCTTCTGCGCGATCGCGCCGCGCAACTCGTCATAGCTCATGGCGCCGGATGGCTTGTTCATCGGGGAGGTCTCTCCAGATCGGTCACCCCCTTTTAGCGGTATTCCGCCGGTTGGATCAAATATTCTACTTTACATAATAAATGGAATATATATTCTAACATCCAACCGGAAAAACCTGGGACGGGAGGAAGCGATGAAAAGGCACCTGGTTTCGCGGCGTGGCGTGCTGAAGGGCAGCCTGATGGCGAGCGTGATCGGCGGCACCGGCAGCTTCTTCGGCCCCTGGCAGGAAAATCGCGCCTTCGCGCAAGGGCCCAAGCCGATCAAGCTCGGGCTGACCTGCGACGCCAGTGGCCAGTACGGCAACAGTGGCCAGGACGACCTCCGCGGCATCAAGATGGCAATCGACGAGTCCAACGCGGAAGGCGGCCTTCTCGGGCGGAAGATCGTGTGGACCACCGCGGACACCGAGACGACGCCCGCCACCGGCAGCCGCATCGCCGAACGCTTCATCACCCGCGAGGACTGCACCATCCTGATCGGTGCGATCCATTCCGGCGTCGCCAACGCGATCACCCAGGTCGCGGCCAAGTATGGTGTGATCTATCTCAACACCAATTCCTCGGCGCCGAGCGAGGCGGGCGAAAATTGCTCGCGCATCAAGTTCGTGTGGGACGGCAACGGCACCAATTTCTCGAAGGCATCGGTGAAGAATGCCGTCGATTCCGTCGGTAAGAACTGGATGCTGCTCACCAACGACTATGTCTGGGGCCACACGACCGCGGCTGCGACCAAGGCGCAGGTCGAGGGCGCCGGCGGCAAGATCATGGACAACCTGCTGGTGCCGCAAAATACCCGCGACTTCACCGCCTATCTTCTCAAAATCCAGCAAGCCAAGCCGGATGTGGTGGCGACCGCGATCGGCGGCGACGACATCAAGGCGTTGCGCGAGCAGGTCGCCCAGCTCAAGCTCGACGGCAAACCGGCGTGGATCAACAACCAGCAGGACTGGCCCGACGTATGGGGTGCGCCCGACAGCCTGTTCGGCGTGTTCGGCACCACTTGGTATCATAAGCTGCCTCTACCCGGCGTCGCCAATTTCGTGAAGAAGTGGCAGGCCGCCAACAAGGACGGGCCGATCCCGGTGCCCGGCAACGTCTCGTACAACGGTTACATGGCGACGCGCGAGCTGTTGCGCGCAATCGAGCGGGCCGGTTCGACCAACAATGTCAGGATCATCAAGGAACTCGAGAACCTGAAGATCAGTGCGACCGACCGCATGCAGCATTTCGACGCTTACATGGACCCTGCGACGCATCAGATGCAGCAGACGATCTATCTGGCCCGGCGTAACGCCAAGCCGGCCGACAACACCGACCTCTACGAGATCATCAGCTGGACCGGGCCGAAGGCTGCGACAGACGAAGCGGCCGCGGCCAAGTGCAAGCTCGTCCCCTACGATCAGGTGCCGACCGTCGATTCCTGAGACTGCCCGGCATCGTCGACATCCTGCGGCGCGCGTCCGGTGCACCGCAGCGCCGTCCCATGAAGGCGCCAATCCCTGCAAGGCCCAAACGCTTGTTCGATCTCCTTCCGCACATCCTCAATGGCCTGACGCTGGGCCTGCTGTTCGCACTCATTGCGCTGGGCTTCATGCTGATCGTCGGTTTGATGGAGCAGATCAACCTGGCGCATGGCTCGCTGTTCGCGCTCGGCGCCTATATCGCGATGCAATTGACGGGAACGCGTCCGCCGCTGCCGGCAGAACTGGCCAGGGCGTGGCTCGCGCTGCCGCTGGGATGGCGATATGCGGCGACGCTGATCATCGCGCCGGTCCTCGTCAGCCTCGTCGGTATCGTGATCGAGCTCTGCATGCGGCGGACCTATGGCAAGGATCCGCTCTACGGACTCCTTCTGACCTTTGGCGCAGCGATGGTGATCGAGGAATTGATCCGCCTGGTGTGGGGCACGCGCGACTACGTGCTGCAAGTGCCGCAGGCCGTCAGCGGAGGTTTCCTGTTCGGCGATCTGATCTGGTCCACCTATCGCTTCTATGCGGCCGGCATCGCGGCCGGAATCATCGGGCTGGTCTGGCTGCTGATCGAGAAGACCTCGTTCGGCGCCACGGTGAAGGCGGGCGCGCATGACAGCGAGATCGTGCGCGCGCTCGGTATCAATCTGTCGCGGCTGCGGCTCCTGGTGTTCGTATTCGGCACCATACTGGCGGCGGTTGCCGGCATCATCGTTGCACCGATCTGGGGTATCCGGCCGCATATGGGCGTCGATGCCGTCATTCCAGCCTTTCTCGTGATCGTTCTCGGCGGCGTCGGCAGCTTCTGGGGCGCGGTCGTCGCCGGACTTCTAGTCGGCCTGTGCGTCGGTCTGTCCGGCGCCTACGCGTCCGAATGGTCGTTGCTGTCGATGTATATCCTCCTCGTTGTCGTGGTGACGTTTCGCGCCCGCGGCCTCTGGGGCAAGAAGAGCGTGCTCGAGGCCTGACGATGATTGCCGCCCCTACCAATTCGCCCGACGCCGCGCGCCTCGTCACGCCCGCGATGCTTGTGCTCTGGCTCGTGCTCGCGACAGTGCCGTTGTGGATCGCCCGGGTCGGGCTTTATCCCTATCTCGGCATCGAGATCCTGATCTGGTCGCTTTACGCGCTCGCCTTCAATCTGGTGCTCGGCACTGCCGGACTGCCATCGTTCGGGCATGGCGCCTATTTCGGTATCGGCGCCTACGCGTTCGGACTTTGCCAGTTCGACGTCGTCGCCAATCTCTGGATTTGCCTCGCCGCTGCGGCAGTGGCCGCGGGGCTTGCCGGCGCGCTGGTCGCGCTGTTCATCTCGCACCGCCGCGGCATCTACTATGCGTTCATGACCATCGCCTTCGGCCAGATTTTCTGGACGCTGGCCATCAAGTCCCATCGCCTCACGGGCGGCGAGGACGGCCTTCTCAAGATCAGGCGCCTGCCGGCGGATTTTGGCTTCGTCTCGTTCGATCTCAACGACAACGTCGCCTTCTACTACTTTGTGCTCATCGTATTCGCGATCGGCATCGCGGGTCTGTGGCGGCTGGTGCATTCGCCCTATGGCCGCGTCATCGCGGCGATCCGCCAGAGCGAAATCCGCGCCGCGCATCTCGGCTACAATGTATGGCTCCACAAGGCGTCGATCTTCGCCCTGTCTGCAGCGGTATCGGGCTTCGCCGGCGGTTTGTTCGCGATGGCGCAGCTCGCCGCTTTCCCCGATGTGATGAGCCTGCATCAATCCGGCTACGTCGTGATGATGACGCTGGTCGGCGGCGGCCTCGTCAGCTTCTGGGGACCCGTCGTCGGCGTTTTCCTGTTCCTGACCGCCCGGGACGTGATCGGGGCGCTGACCAACGCCTGGATGCTTTATTTCGGCCTGCTGTTCATGGCGATCGTCCTGTTCCGTCCCGAAGGGATTGCCGGCGCGGTCTCCGCGGCGCTGCATCAGCATTCGCTCGGCGCGCTGCGCGAGCGCGGCAACTCCGCGATGCGGCTCCTGTTCGGAGGCGGTCGATGAGCATGATCGAGGCCACGGGCGTACATGTCCGTTTCGGTGACCGTGTCGTGCTGGAGAGCGTCGACCTCGCGGTGGCCGAGGGAGAATTTCACGGCGTGATGGGGCCGAACGGCGCCGGCAAGACTACGTTCTTCAACGTGCTCACCGGCCGCGTCAAGCCGAGCCGCGGTGCAATCCGGCTCGGCGGCGAGGACGTCACCGGCCTCAGTGTGCATCGCATCGCCGCCAAGGGCGTCGCCCGCTCGTTCCAGATCATGACGCTGTTCGACGAGTTCTCGGCCAGCGACAATGTGATGATGGGGCTCCCGGAGTTCCGTGCACGCGGGCTCGATTTGGCGCATGCCGCGGCCGGCAACCGGCAATTCGCAGCCAAAGCGTCGGAAGGGCTGGCCGCGGTCGGGCTGGCGGAGAAGGCGGATGTTCGGGCCAAGGATCTGTCCTATGGCGATCGCCGTGCGCTGGAGATCGCGGTCGCGCTGGCGCAGGAGCCGCGCGTGCTTTGCCTGGACGAGCCGACCTCCGGCCTCGGCTCCGACGGCGTGCAGCGGCTGACGGCACTGGTCGCACGGCTCAAGGGCAAGCTGACCATTGTCGCAATCGAGCACGACATGGAGTTTCTGTTCTCGCTGGCAGACCGCATATCGGTGATTCATTGGGGGCAGGTGGTGGCCCGCGGCACGCCGCACGAACTGCAGCAGAATGAATGGGTCCGGCGATCCAACCTCGGGAGGTTCGCTTGATCCTCGAAGTCGACGGCATCGATACCTTTTACGGCGAGACCCAGGCGCTGTTCGGCGCTTCGCTTGCGATCGAGCCCGCCAGGGTTTTCGCGCTGCTCGGTCCCAACGGTGCCGGCAAGACCACCATGCTTCGCTCGATCCTTGGGCTGACGCGCCCGCGCCGCGGAACGGTCAAGTTCGATGGCCGCGACGTGACGCGAAGCGCCACCCATGAAATCGCGCGTGACGGCATCGGCTGGGTGCCCGACGACCGGCGGCTGTGCCCGACCCTGACGGTGGCGCGCAACCTCGGCATCGCCCAGAAGCGCACGCGCTTTCGCTACTGGAGCGTCAAGGAGGCCTGCGCGATCTTCTCGCCGCTGGAATATCTGATGGAGCGCGAATGCGAAAATCTCTCCGGCGGCGAGATGCAGATGGTGGCGATTGCGCGCGCGCTGGTCGGCTCGCCCGGGCTGGTGCTGTTCGACGAGCCGAGCCAAGGGCTGGCGCCAAAGATCGTCGGCGACGTGCTCGCTACCATCGTGCGGATGAAGGAAGAGGGAATCGCCTCGCTGGTCGTCGAGCAGAATGCCGAGATTGCCTTGTCGGTCGCCGACCAGGCCGCTGTGATCGACCGTGGCCGGATCGTCTGGGCCGGTGCGGCGACTGCCCTTCGCGATGACCGCGCGCTGCGTCAGCGCCTGCTTGGAGTTCAATAGTGGCGGCGCCAATACTTGTCTTGGAGAGGGTTCGCAAGGTCTATGCGCGCGGCCGCGTGATGCGGCGCCCGACATTCACGCTCGAAGCCGATCTTGCGCTGGAAGAGCCCGGGATCGTCGGCGTCGTCGGGCCGAACGGCGCAGGCAAGACCACGCTGTTCGAAATGATGACCGGCTCCAATGCGCCCACTTCCGGCCGGGTGCTGGTGGCGGGTACCGACATCCACCGGGTCAAATATCGCGAGCGCGATCGCCTCGCGATCCACTACCACCAATCCTACCAGGTGCGGCGCTTCCACAAGCGCGTGCCGTCGATCTTCCTCGCGCCGTCGCCGACCCTCGCGCCGATGGTACACCTATTCGACGAGCCGCAGTTCAACCTGCAGGACGGCTATATCGGCTTCATGCTGGATTTCTTCCGCAAGCTGCGTCAGGAGGGCCGGCTGGTGGTCCTGTGCATGCACCCGACGGCGGCCTGGCATCTGGATATCCTCGCCGAGATCGCCGGGCAGTTCCTGTTCGTGGCCGATGGCGGCGTGGCGCGAAAGCCTGATTTCGGCAGCCTCGTCGCCGAACCGCGCTTCCGCAGCTATCTCGGACCGGAAATGACAAGGGCGGCTGAAGGTATTTGCCGCAGGGGAAGTGCTGGAAAATTTGACGCTTGAGGGGATAAATCGGTCACCTCACGGCTAGCCCTCCATGCGATCATCAGTCTAGAAAGACGCCCGTCCCACCACCCATTCAGCACAAGATCAACAACACAGGGAGAGTCCGTTGGCCTATTCCAGCACG
This sequence comes from Bradyrhizobium sp., assembly GCF_016219575.1. GTDB lineage: Bacteria > Pseudomonadota > Alphaproteobacteria > Rhizobiales > Xanthobacteraceae > Bradyrhizobium. Next base: position 139,022 of record NZ_JACRMG010000030.1, read on the forward strand.
CAATTGTTCATCGGCGGCAAGTGGCGGCCGGCCCAGTCGGGCAGGGTGATCGAGGTGGTCAACCCCGCGACCGAAGAGGTGATCGGCACCGTGGCCCATGCGAGCCAGGCTGACCTCGACGAGGCGCTGGCCGCGGCTGCTGCCGGCTTCAAGGTGTGGCGCGCGGTCGCCCCGTTCGAGCGCTGCCGGATCATGCGCAAGGCCGCCGCCATCATGCGCGAGCGCAATGACGAGATCGCGCCGCTGCTCACGGCGGAGCAGGGCAAGACGCTGGCCGAAGCGAAGATGGAGGCAATGGCCGCCGCCGACGTGATCGAGTGGTTTGCCGAGGAGGCCAAGCGCTCCTATGGCCGCATCATCCCGGCGCGCGGACCGGGAATCTACCAGCTCGCGATCAAGGAGCCGGTCGGCCCGGTCGCGGCCTTTACGCCCTGGAATTTCCCGATCAACCAGGTGGTGCGCAAGCTCTCCGCGGCGCTTGCCGCCGGCTGCTCGATCATCGTCAAGGCGCCGGAGGAGACGCCGGCTTCGCCCGCGCAGCTGATCCGCGCCTTTGCCGACGCGGGCGTGCCCGACGGCGTGATCAACCTGGTTTACGGCGTGCCGGCGGAGATTTCGGAGTACCTGATCCCGCATCCGGTGATCCGCAAGATCTCCTTCACCGGCTCGACCTCGGTCGGCAAGCAGCTCAACGCGCTGGCGGGCCTGCACATGAAGCGCGCCACCATGGAACTCGGCGGTCACGCGCCGGCGATGGTGTTCAAGGACGCCGACGTGACCACCGCGGCGAAGATCCTGGTTGCCGCAAAATATCGCAATGCCGGCCAGGTCTGCATCTCGCCGACCCGCATGCTGGTGCAGGACGACGTGTTCAAGGAATTCGTCGACAAGTTCGTCGAGGGCGCCAAGGCGGTCAAGGTCGGCAATGGCATGGATGCCAGCTCGACGATGGGCTCGCTGGCCAATCCGCGCCGGGTCATCGCCATCGAGGGCATGGTGCAGGATGCCGTGAGCAAGGGCGCCAGGCTCGAGACCGGCGGCCACCGCGTCGGCAACAAGGGCTATTTCTTCGAGCCGACGGTGGTCTCTGACGTGCCGAAGACGGCGCGGGCCATGAACGAGGAGCCATTCGGTCCGCTCGCGCTGATCTCGCGCTTCTCGAGCCTCGATGAGGTGGTGGAGGAGGCGAACCGGCTGCCCTTTGGCCTTGCCTCCTATGCCTTCACCAGCTCGACCAAGACCGCGACTGCGATCGGCTCGCAGGTCGAGGCCGGCATGATGTCAATCAACAGTTTTGGGCTGGCGCTGCCCGAAGTACCGTTCGGCGGCATCAAGGATTCCGGCTACGGCTCGGAAGGCGGCACCGAGGCGATGGAAGGCTACTTCAACACCAAGTTCATCACTCAGACGGGAGTCTGAGCGTCTTCCTGCTTTGCGAAGAATCGACTTGAGGGCCGCGCCGCAAATCGCCGGGCGCGGCTTTTTTCTAGGGTTTTTTCAGCGAATCACTTTGCCGCGTGATAGTGAAAATCCGGCTGCGGAACAGCGGCTGCGCGAGAATCCGCGGCAAAATAAGGCATTTCTCGCACTGCGATGGCGGTTTTTTACGAAGATTGCTGTGCAGAATGTCGAAAAAGCCTGTTTTTCAAGGCGTTTTCAGCCATATCGTGCGGCTTCCAGAATCAATGGAGCAATCATGGCCACCCAACTGTCTAAGTCGCAGCTGATCGAAAAGATCGCGACCTCCACCGAACTGTCCAAGCGTGACGTCAAGAACGTGATGGACACGCTCGTGGACGTCGGTCACAAGGAACTCAAGAAGAGCGGCCTCTTTCTGGTGCCGGGCTTTGCCAAGTTCGTCGTGATCAAGAAGCCGGCGACCAAGGCGCGCAAGGGCACCAACCCCTTCACGGGCGAAGAGATGATGTTCAAGGCCAAGCCGGCCCGGAAGATCGTCAGGGCCCGGCCCGTCAAGGCTGCCAAGGACGCAGTCGCCTGACGAAACGAAAAGGCCTCCGGTGACGGAGGCCTTTTTGCTTCAGAGCCCGCCGCGAAGCGCGGGGCTCAGACCACCGGGGAACGGCCGCCATCGACATTGATGGCGGTGCCGGTGATGTAGGATCCTTGATCCGAGGCTAGGAAGCAGGCGAGGTTGGCGAATTCCTCCGCCGTGCCCATGCGTCCCATCGGGACGGCCTTGGCGAGGTCGCGCGTGAAGGCGTCGAAATCCGTCTCCGGTGCCGTCTTGGTGTGCCGCTTCACCCATTGATCGCTGACGATCAGGCCGACCAGCATTGCATTGACCAGGATGTTGTGCGCGGCGCCCTCGTTGGCCATGGCCTTGGTCAGCGCCATGCCGGCCGCGCGCGAGACCGAGGTAGGGGTGGAAGCGGCTGCCGGCGCCTTGGCGCCGATGTTGAGCACATTGATGATGCGCCCCCATTTCCGCTCCTTCATGCCGGGCCAGACCAGCCGCGACAGGCGGATCGCTGCGAACAATTTCAGATCGATATCTTCCTGCCAGATCGCGTCTGTGACGGTCTCGAACGGCATCGCGCGTGAGGTGCCGGCATTGTTGACGAGGATGTCGACCCTGCCGAGATCCTTCACGATCCTGTCGTAGGTCGCGGAAATGTCTGAGGCTTTCGACACGTCGCAAACGTAATCGTGAACCTGAAGGCCGTCCTTGGCGAGCGCTTCGCGCGCTGCCTTGAGGTCGGCTGCGCCACGCGCGAGGATCGCGACCCTGGCGCCGGACTCGGCGAAGCGGCGGGCGACCGCAATGCCGATGCCTTTGCTGCCGCCGGTGACGACGGCGACGCGATCCTTCATCGTGATCTGCATGTTGTTTTCCTTTGTTGAGACCGGGCGTCATTGCAGGCGGAGCGAAGCAATCCACGTTGCTGCAGGGAGGGAGGTGGATTGCTTCGTCGCTAACGCTCCTCGCAATGACAGTGGAACCAGAAATCAGTTCTTCAGCGCTTCCAGCAATTCGTCCGGCCGCTCCGCCATCATCATGTGCCCGGCCCCGGGCAGGACCACGGTTCGCGCATTCGGCACGGCTGATGCCAGCGCCTTGCCGGCCTTGGCGGGGGTCATCATGTCGCGCTCGCCGACGATGACAGTGGTCGGCACCGTGACGCCGGCCGCAGCCGTCAGCGCGTTCTGATAGGAATTGCAGGCAGCAAGGTCGTTGAACAGCACGCCGGGGCGGCATTGCTGCAGCACGCGCTGCGCCCCGCTGTGCATCCAGAGTCCCGGCGCCAGGCTGCCGCCGAGTTCGGCGCTGAAGCCGAGGCCCCAGATCGAGACCATGTCGATGGCGGAGGGGTCGTTGGCCTCGGCGGCCTTCAGCAAGTCCGGACCGACGGTCATGGTCGCGGCGGTGCCGATCAGGCTCAGCCCGGACACCTTGGCCGGGTGCCGGGCCGCGGTCTCCAGCGCAATCAGCGAGCCCATGGAATGGCCGACCAGCTTGGCCTTTGGAGCCTTGGCCGCATCGAGCAGCGCGGCGATCCAGTCCGCCATGTCCGATATGGTCGGCAGCGGCTTGCCGCCGGAACGGCCATGGCCGGGCAGGTCGGGTGCAAGCACGGAATAGCCGTGATGGGCGAACCAGCGGCTGTGCAGCGCCCAGGTCGAATGGTCGAAGCCGGCGCCGTGGATCATCACGACGGCCGGTAGTGACGGATCGAACGGCTTGCCGCCGGTCGCCGCGAAAATGTCGGTCCCCTTGACGGAAAGCTGCATGGCGTCAGGTCCTTTGCGAGGCGCGCAGCGCCTGTCCGAGATCGTCGATGATGTCCTGGGCATTTTCGATGCCGACCGAGAGCCGCACCAGTTCCTCGCCGATCCCGGCGGCCTTCAGTTGTGCGGCGTCCATCTGCTGATGGGTGGTGCTGGCCGGGTGGATCACCAGCGTCTTGGCGTCGCCGACATTGGCGAGATGGCTGATCATGCGGAGCGACTCGATGAACTTCTTGCCGGCGGGCCGGCCGCCCTTGATGCCGAAGCTGACGATGGAGCCCGCGCCGCGCGGCAGCAGCTTCTTTGCAAGTTCATGATCAGGATGATCTTCCAGCGCAGGGTGCAGCACCCACGCGACGCCCTTGTTGGTCCTCAGGAATTCGAGGATGGCCAGCGTGTTGGCCATGTGGCGGTCCATGCGCACGCCGAGCGTCTCCACGCCCTGCAGCAGGTGGAAGGCATTGGTCGGCGACAGGCAGGCGCCGAAATCGCGCAGGCCCTCGGTGCGGGCGCGCATGATGAAGGCGGCTTGCCCGAACTGCTCGTCGAAGACGATGCCGTGATAGCCGGCATAGGGTTCGGTCAGCTGCGGGAATTTCCCCGAGGCATGCCAGTCGAAGCGGCCGCCGTCGATCAGGACGCCGCCGATGGCGATGCCGTGCCCGCCGATCCATTTGGTCGCGGAGTGCATCACGAGGTCGGCGCCGAGCTCGATCGGCTTGCTGAGATAGGGCGTCGCAAAGGTGTTGTCGATCAAGAGCGGGATCCTGGCGTCATGGGCGATCTGCGCGACCGCCGGGATGTCGAGCACCTCCAGGCCGGGATTGCCGATGGTCTCGGCGATAACCAGCCGGGTGTTCGGCCGGATCGCGGCGCGGAACTCGTCGAGCGCCCGCGGCTTCACGAACGTGGTGGTGATGCCGAAGCGGGGCAGCGTATGCGCTAGCAGATTGATGGTGCCGCCATAGAGCGAAGCCGACGCCACAATGTGGTCGCCGGCGTTCAACAGCGTCGCGATGCCGAGATGCAGCGCCGCCATGCCGCTCGCGGTGCAGACCGCGCCGACGCCGTTCTCCAGCGCCGACAGCCGCTCCTCGAGCACCGCCGTGGTGGGGTTGGAGATGCGGGTATAGATGTGGCCGGCGCGCTCGAGGTTGAACAGCGCCGCGGCGTGGTCGGAATCCTGGAAGACGTATGAGGTGGTCTGGTAGATCGGCACCGCGCGAGAGCCGGTCACGGGATCCGGATGCTGGCCCGCATGCAGGCTCAGGGTTTCGAAGGCGGGCGGCTTGGGTGCTGGCATGTCGATCTCGCAAAGTCGGGGCGCGGGAAGGGTGCCGCGGGTTTTGCCACATCGGACGGTAACGTGCCATGCGGAAATCCCGTGAAAGTCCGGTGGTAAAGGGCTGGCGTTATTGGGCGATTTGCGCAAGGCGGCGGATACTGGCAGAACAGGGGGCCGTGCTGCGACGGCCCCCAAGATCAAGAGTCAGAACACGACCAAGATGTCTCCCGGAATCGATCCCATTACGCGATCCGTGGTCCAGCACCGGCTGGGCTCGATCGTGACGGAAATGGGCGAGGCGATGCTTCGCACCTCCTATTCGCAAATCCTCAATTCCAGCCGGGATTTTTCCCTCGCGATCACCGACACGCACGGCCGGCTGATCGCGCAGGCCGAGCACATCCCGGTCCACGTCGGCGCACTGCCCTGGGCGACCCGCGCGGTCGAAGAGCGGTTCAAGGACATCGCGCCGGGCGACGTCATCCTGCTCAACGATCCCTATCATGGCGGCAGCCATCTGCCTGATCTGACCGCGTTCGTGCCGATCTTCGACGGCGGCAAGCGGCTGCTCTGGACCGTCGTGCGCGCTCACCAGAGCGACATCGGCGGCGCCACCCATGGCGCCTACAATCCGGCGGCCACGGAAATCTACCAGGAAGGCATTCGCGTTCCCCCGATCAAGCTTTATGAGGCGGGCAAGCCGCGCGAGGATCTGCTCGACCTGCTCGCGCTCAACATCCGCAATCCCCGCGAATTCCGCGGCGATCTTGCGGCGATGCTGGGGGCGGCGCATCTCGGCGAGCGGCGGCTGTCGCGGCTGTTTGCGGAGTTCGGAGCGCCCGTGGTGGAGGCCGCGATCGAGGCTATTCTGGATGCCGCCGAGCAGCAGGCCCGCGCCGTGGTCTCGACCTGGAAGGACGGCGTGTTCCATGGCGAGGCCTTTCTCGACGATGACGGCCATGGCCGCAGCGACATCCGCATTGCGGCGAAGGTGACGAAGAAGGGCAGCGACGTCGAAGTCGACCTCTCCGCCTCCGATCCGCAATCGACGAGCTTCGTGAACTCCTCGCACGCCAACATGCAGGCCGCGGTCGCGATGGCCTTTGCCTATCTGATCGACCCCGACATTCCCAAGAACGACGGCGCGCTGCGGCCGCTGAAGGTGATCGCAAAGCAGGGCACCATCGTGTGGGCGGATCCCGGCCGGCCGGTGACGCTGTGCACCAGCCATCCGTCCAATGAGATCGTCGAAGCAATCGTGAAGGCGCTGTCGGCGTCCTGTCCGGAGCGCGCGATGGGCGGCTGGAGCCGCCGCTTCCGCATCGCGATCCAGGGCGAGAACCCGCGAAACGGACGCAATTTCATCTGGCACATGTTCCAGGCGCGGCCCGGCGGCGGCGCTTCCTCGGGCGGCGACGGCTATTCGTCGATCGGCGAATGGCACACCGTGGGGGGTCTCAAATTCGGCAGCATCGAGGTCGCCGAAGTGCGCTTTCCGCTGTACTTCCGCCATCACGAATTCCGCGCCGGCTCCGGCGGCGACGGCCAATTCCGCGGCGGGCTCGGCGTCTCCCTCGACATGGTGCTGGAGACGGCAAGGCCCGCGCTCGGCAACACCGCGGGCGAGGGCACGCGCCACGGGCCTTGCGGCATGCTCGGTGGCAAGGATGGCGCGCCGCATCGCTACCGCCTGCTCTCGGAAGGCCGCCCGCCGCGCGAACTGCGCACCAAGGAAGTCGGTATCGAGCTTCGTCCCGGCGATTGCCTGGAGATACGCTCCTCCGGCGGCGGCGGCTGGGGACCGCCGGAAAAACGCACGGCAGAAGCGCGCCGGCACGATGCAGAGCAGGGCCTGACGGCAGATCTTTCGGCGGAGCGGTCCTGACATGTACACGATCGGCGTGGATGTCGGCGGCACCTATACGGACCTTGTCGCCACGGATGAGGGCGGACTTACGGTGTTTGCGAAGTCGCCGTCGACCCCGGCGGACCAGTCGCTCGGCGTGATGGCGGGGCTGGAAGAGCTGGCGAAGCGGCTCGGCGTGTCGCGCGCGGTGATGCTGGCCACGACAGGCCGCTTCGTGCATGGCACGACGGTCGCGACCAATGCACTCTTGGAGCGCAAGGGCGCCAAGGTCGCGCTGCTCACCACCGAGGGCCACCGCGACGTGCTGGAGATGCGCGAGGGGCTGAAGCCCGACCGCTACGACCTGCGCTCGCCGCCGCCGGAACCGCTGGTGCCGCGCGAGCGGCGGCTCGGCGTGCGCGAGCGGCTGAAGGCCGACGGCAGCGCCGCGATCGCGCTCGACGCGCGCTCGCTGGATGCGGCGATCGACGCGGCGAGGAAATCCGGCGCCAATTCGATCGCGGTGTGCTTTTTGCACGCCTACCTCAACCCCGCGCATGAACTCGCCGCCGTCGAGCACCTGCGCGCGGCGATGCCCGATATCACGGTGTCGCGCTCCAGCGACGTGCTGCCGCAGATCAAGGAATATGAGCGTGTCTCCACCACGGTGGTGAATGCCTATGTCGAGCCGGTGGTGCGCCGCTATCTGACCAATCTGGAGAAACGGCTGGCCGAAGCCGGCTTCAAGGGTAGCCTCTTCATCGTGCTGTCGCATGGCGGCATGGCGCCGGTGGAAGAGGCAGCGCGCCTTGCCGCTGGCACGGTGCTGTCGGGCCCGGCCGGCGGCGTATCCGGCGGCCGGCGCTGCGCCGATCTCGTCGGCGTCGGCGACCTCGTGCCGTTCGACATGGGCGGCACCTCGACGGATATCTCGCTGATCGCGGAAGGACATGCATCGCTCTCGGCCGATGGCATGCTGGCGGGACAGCGCATCGCGCTGCGCAGCCTCGATATCGCCAGCATCGCGGCCGGCGGTGGATCGATCGCCAGCGTCGACGGCAGCGGCACGCTGCGCGTCGGCCCGGAAAGTGCGGGCTCGGTGCCGGGCCCGGCCTGCTACGGCAATGGTGGCACGGCGGCAACCGTCACCGATGCCAATGTCGTGCTCGGCTATCTCGACGCCTCCGCCTTCATGGGCGGAGCGCGCCCGCTCGATCGTGCGGCGGCGGAGGCCGCTGTCGATCGCATCGCGGCGGCGCTCGGGCTGTCGCGGGTGGAAGCCGCCGCCGGCATCTACCGCATGATCAACCTGAAGATGGCCGACGGCATCCGCCTGATGACGCTGCGCCGCGGCGTCGATCCGCGCAAATTTGCGTTGCTGAGCTTCGGCGGCGCGGCGGGGCTGCACGCGGCGGAAGTCGCGCGCGAGCTCGAGATCAAGCGCATCATTGTGCCGACGGTGGCTTCCGTGCTGTCGGCCTGGGGCATGCTGACCTCTGATCTCCGCTATGAAGTCAGCCGCACCCATTATGGCGCCGGCGGACGCATCGCGGCGGATGAGGTGCGCGCGCTGTTCGCCGAGCTGGAGAAGCAGGCCGAGAGCCGGCTGAAGAGCTGGTTCAACGGACCGATCCGCATCGAGCGCTCGGCGGAAATGCGCTACGGCGAGCAGATTTTTGAGATCGACGTCTCGCTCGACGGGCTCGACTGGAAATCGCCGTCGCTGGTCGATGCGATCGAGGATCGCTTCCACCGTCGCCACGAAGAGCTCTACACCTATTCGTCGCCCGGTCAGGAGGTCGTGTTCGTCAACGCCCGCGTCGCCGCCGTCGGCGAAGTCGCGCAGCGCGGTGAGGGCGCAAGGACCGAGGCGCAGGCGTCGGCCTGCAAGCCGCAGGGCACGCGCGAGGCGTATTTTGGCGGTTGGCGCGATATCCCGGTCTATGCCTTCGACAAACTGCAGCCCGGCCATTCCCTCGAAGGCCCCGCGATCATCGAGGCTGAGACGACCACCGTGCTGGTCGACACCGGCGACCGTGTCAGCGTCAACGCGCTCGGCTGGCTCGATATCACGTTGCGCTGAGTTCTTACCCTCTCCCCTTGTGGGCCTGTTGCGTAATTCGGCGATTGTGATTCTCTGAGACGTGGCCTTGGGAGATCGCGATGGCAGTGAAGCAGACCGGACAACCGAGCTTTATGGAAGTGCTATTGCCGAAGGGGGCGGGGGCCA
>NZ_JACRMG010000025.1 GCF_016219575.1 Bradyrhizobium sp.
AAAGGCTCCGATGACTTGTGGTTAGGGGTGATAGGCCAATCAAACTGGGAAATAGCTGGTTCTCCGCGAAAGATATTTAGGTATCGCCTCGCATGAATGCTTCGGGGGGTAGAGCACTGGATGGGCTAGGGGGACTTACCGTCTTACCAAACCCAACCAAACTCCGAATACCCGAAAGCAATATGCGGGAGTCACACGGCGGGTGCTAACGTCCGTCGTGGAGAGGGAAACAACCCGGACCTACAGCTAAGGCCCCTAATTCGTGGCTAAGTGGGAAAGGATGTGGAAATCCCAAAACAACCAGGAGGTTGGCTTAGAAGCAGCCATCCTTTAAAGAAAGCGTAACAGCTCACTGGTCTAAATAAGGGTTTCTGCGCCGAAGATGTAACGGGGCTCAAGCCACGAGCCGAAGCTTAGGGTGTGCGCGCAAGCGTACGCGGTAGCGGAGCGTTCTGTAAGCCTGCGAAGGGCGACTCGTGAGAGCGCCTGGAGGTATCAGAAGTGCGAATGCTGGCATGAGTAACGACAAACACTGTGAAAGACAGTGTCGCCGAAAGTCCAAGGGTTCCTGCGTAAAGTTAATCTTCGCAGGGTTAGCCGGTCCCTAAGGCGAGGCCGAAAGGCGTAGTCGATGGGAATGCAGTGAATATTCTGCAGCCAGTGGATGGTGACGAATCTCGTATGTTGTCCGATCTTAATGGATTGATCGGGCCTCGAAGAGGTTCCAGGAAATAGCCTCCACATTAGACCGTACCCGAAACCGACACAGGTGGACTGGTAGAGTATACCAAGGCGCTTGAGAGAATGATGTTGAAGGAACTCGGCAATTTACCTCCGTAACTTCGGGATAAGGAGGCCCATTGCATGCGCAAGCATGCCGTGGGGGCACAGACCAGGGGGTGGCAACTGTTTAACAAAAACACAGGGCTCTGCGAAATCGCAAGATGACGTATAGGGTCTGACGCCTGCCCGGTGCCGGAAGGTTAATTGAATTCCCCGTGAAGATGCGGGGTTCCTGCGGTCAGACGGAAAGACCCCGTGCACCTTTACTGTAGCTTTGCGCTGGTATTCGTGACTGTTTGTGTAGAATAGGTGGTAGACTTTGAAGCTTCGGCGCCAGCCGAGGTGGAGTCGCAATGTGAAATACCACCCTAATGGTTATGGATATCTAACCGCGTCCCCTTATCGGGGATCGGGACAGCGCATGGTGGGCAGTTTGACTGGGGCGGTCGCCTCCCAAAGAGTAACGGAGGCGTGCGAAGGTAGGCTCAGAACGGTCGGAAATCGTTCGTCGAGTATAATGGCATAAGCCTGCCTGACTGCGAGACTAACAAGTCGAGCAGAGACGAAAGTCGGTCATAGTGATCCGGTGGTCCCGCGTGGATGGGCCATCGCTCAACGGATAAAAGGTACGCCGGGGATAACAGGCTGATGACGCCCAAGAGTCCATATCGACGGCGTCGTTTGGCACCTCGATGTCGGCTCATCACATCCTGGGGCTGGAGGAGCAGTTGTCGCGCCAGCGGCAGTGCTGCATAGCTATGTACGGACGGGATAACCGCTGAAAGCATCTAAGCGGGAAACCCACCTCAAAACGAGCATTCCCTTGAGAACCGTGGAAGACGACCACGTTGATAGGCCGGGTGTGTAAGTGCGGCAACGCATGTAGCTTACCGGTACTAATCGTTCGATTGGCTTGATTGCTCTCATTTTCAGTGTCCATAGCGCTTCATGCGCGAAGACCTCGAACGCTTCGATGCGTTCTGCTTGCTTCGTTTCCTTGTCCTTCGCCGGCCTGGTGGTTCTAGCGAAGAGCCTCAACCCGATCCCATCCCGAACTCGGCCGTTAAACTCTTCAGCGCCAATGGTACTATGGCTCAAGCCCTGGGAGAGTAGGTCGCTGCCAGGCCTGCCAAGTACAAGGAAATTCCTCTTTACGTGTCACGAATACGAAAACGCCGCCTCCCCCCGGGAGGCGGCGTTTTTGTTTTTGCGGTGATCGCTTCGTGGTGACCGCATTGTGATGCTGCAGCAATCATCCGGCGGCCCTGTCCGCCGAGCGGGTTCATTGCCCGTTCATTTCGAATTCCGTACCTCTTGCATCACGAACGAAAGCTGCATCCCATTTCCGAGGAGACCTTCATGCGTGACTTAGTTCGTCCCGTCGCTGCTGCACTCGGCCTGGCTGCTGCGATCGCCGTCGGCTCGAGCGGCGCGGTCTTCGCGCAAGCCAAGCAGCAGCAGATGGCGCCGCCGCAGAAGCAGGCTCCCGCCCAGGCCGCACCGCAGCCGGCTGCGGAGGCGCCGCTGAAGCAGATCGCGCTGACCGACAAGCAGATCGAGAACGTGCTTGCCGCGCAGAAGGACATGGACGCGATCACCGACAAGATCCCGGAAAATGCGCCGCCAGATCCCAAGATCGATGCCAAGCTCGACGACGTCGCCAAGAAGTACGGCTTTGCCGACTATCCCGACTACTCGGGCGTGGTCGACAACATCAGCCTCGTGCTCGGCGGCATCGATCCCGCATCCAGGAAATATGTCGGGGCGGAGGCCGTGATCAAGGCGCAGATCGCCCAGGTGACGGCCGACAAGAAGATGGCGGCCAAGGACAAGAAGGAAGCGCTCGCCGACCTCAACGAGGCGCTGAAGCAGAAGCAGCCGGCGGTCGAGAACAAGGGCAATATCGACCTCGTCCTGAAATATTACGACAAGCTCAACGACGCGCTCGGCGACGAGCAGTAATATTCGGCTACGGCAATCGATCGGCGGATCCAAAGAGAAGCCCCGGAGAATCCCTCCGGGGCTTCTTCGTGTTTGCGAGCTGCCTGCGGCGTCAGGTCTTGGTCCGCATGCGCATCATGAAGCTGTCGTAGCCGAGTTCGGCGACCTGCATCCAGGCCAGCGATTCGGCGCGGAAGGCGGTCAGGCTCTCGTACATCTTCTTGAAATGCGGGTTGGTCTTGGAGAGATCGGCATAGATCTCGTTGGCCGCCTTGTAGCAGGCCTCCAGCACGTCCTGCGGGAACGGACGCAGGATCGCGCCGGCCACCAGCAGGCGCTTCAGCGCGGCCGGATTGACATAATCGTACTTGCCGGTGACCCAGGTGAAGGTGTCGTACGACGCCGCCTCGATCGCCGCCTGGTAGTGCTTCGGCAGCGCGTTCCACTTGTCGAGATTGAACACGTTGTGGCCCTGGCCGGTGCCTTCCCACCAGCCCGGATAGTAGTAGTACTTGGCGACCTTCACGAAGCCGAGCTTCTCGTCGTCATAGGGGCCGACCCACTCGGCGGCGTCGATGGTGCCTTTTTCCAGCGCCGGATAGATGTCGCCGCCGGCGATCTGCTGCGGCACACCGCCGACCTTGGCGATGATGGTGCCGGCAAAGCCGCCGACGCGGAATTTCAGGCCCTTGAAGTCGTCGATATTCTTCATCTCCTTGCGGAACCAGCCGCCCATCTGCGCACCAGTCGAGCCAGTCGGCAGGCCATAGGCGTTGTGCTCCTTCAGGAGATCGTTGAGCATGTCCATGCCGCCGCCGAACCGCAGCCAGGAAATGTGCTGGCGGGTGTTGAGGCCGAACGGCAGCGAGGTGCCGAAGGTGAAGGCGGGGTTCTTGCCCCAGTAGTAATACAGCGCCGTATTGCCGGCCTCGACGGTTCCGTTGGATACGGCGTCGAGCACCTGCAGGCCGGGGACGATTTCGCCGGCGGCGAACGGCTGGATCTGGAACTTGTTGTCGGTGATGTCGGCGACACGCTTGCAGAAATATTCGCAGCCGCCGTACAGCGTATCGAGCGCCTTCGGCCAGCTCGCGGCGTACCGCCATTTGATCTCCGGGTTCGTCTGTGCGATCGCGGGTGCCGCCACGGCGCTCGCGGCGACACCGGCGCCGGTTACTTTCAAGAAATCACGACGTTTCATGCGCTTCCCTCTCCGTTATTTGCCGATAACCTCGACAAGGCGGCGATCTTGATGCCACCGTTTCGCTTCGCCGATGGTCTGGCGTTTTTGCTTGCATCTGAAACCTGGCTTCCCGAACCCCTATGTTGAGGCTTTTCGAAAAACCGAACGTGATGAAATTCCAGACTGCGCGCAGGATGGCCAAACACTTCACGGGAATCAAGAGCATAGGAAGGGCAGCGTGCCCAAGGCTGGGACAAGGCTGGAACAAGCCTGGGACAAGCTGGGACAACGCAGGTGCGAAGGGGCGCATCACGGCAAGTTTCTTGCACGAAAGTCGCAAGTGGTTGCCGATCATTCCGTGGGCCAGCCCTGCGGCGGGACAGACTGACGCGCCAGACATCATCTGCTAGGGAAGTCCGGCAGATGTGCCGGGAGGGAAGATGGCTGGCAAGAAGGTCGTGGTCGCGGGCGCGACGGGACTGGTGGGCAACGCGGCGCTGCGGCATTTCGAGCTCGTCGGCGGCGTCGAGGTCGTTGCCCTGTCCCGCCGCAAGCCGCGCCAACTCCATGGCGCCCGCCACGTGCCCATCGACCTCATGGATGCCGCGCAATACGCGCAGGCCGCGCGGGAATTGATCGGTGCAACCCATCTTGTCTATGCCGCGCTCTACGAGGCGCCGAATCTGATCGATGGCTGGCGCGATCAGGCGCAGATCGACACCAACGACCGCATGCTGCGTAACCTGATGGCGGCGCTCGAGCCGGCCGCACCCGCACTGAAGCACGTCACGCTGCTGCAGGGCACCAAGGCCTATGGCTCCCATGTCCGCCCGCTCAATGTGCCGGCGCGCGAGGGCCGTTCGGAAATGTACGAGCAGCCGAACTTCTACTGGGCGCAGGAGAACTTCCTGCGCGCGTTGCAGAAGGGCAAGTCGTGGCACTTCAGCATTTTGCGTCCGGTGCTGATCGTCGGACTTGCCATGGGCGGGGCGATGGACCTGATTCCGCCGCTCGGCGTCTATGCCGCCATGCTGCGCGAAGAGGGACGCGAGCTCGATTATCCCGGCGGCGCGCCGCGCGTCGGGCAGGCGGTCGACGTCGATCTCCTGGCACGCGCCATCGCCTGGGCCGGCGAATCGGCAGCCGCGCGCAACGAAGCCTTCAACGTCACCAATGGCGACGTCTTCACCTGGGAGAACATCTGGCCGGCGGTGGCGGACGCGCTACATATGAAGCCCGGCAAGGCCGTGCCGCAGTCGCTGGTGCAGGAATCGAAAAAGTGGATTGCCCCGTGGGATGAGCTGCGGCGCAAGCATGGCCTGGTCTCGCCCGGCTTGCACGAGTTCGTCGGCTTGTCCCTCCAGTACGCCGATTATCAGATGCGCTACGGCCAGACCGAGCCAGGCCCGCCGTCGATCGTCTCCACGGTCAAGATCAACCAGGCCGGCTTCACGGAAATGATGGATACGGAAGTGATGTTCCGGAAATGGTTCGCCGAGGCGCGAGCGAGCAAGTTGCTGCCGTAGTTGTCGCTGCGACGTCAGTGCGCTCCCTCGCCCCGCTCTCTTGTCCGCCGAAGCCTTGGCGAAGGCGGATCGCGGGGAGAGGGTTGGGGTGAGGGGTGGCGCGGCATCGGGATTCGTGAGAGTCCCCCTCACCCGGATTGCATCTTCGATGCAATCCGACCTCTCCCCGCTTGCGGGGAGAGGTGAAGGAAGCAAACTAGCTCGCGTACGCCGCCTCCATCGCCTTGCGCGTCTTCACCGTGTCGTTGCCGGCATCGAACTCGACATCGCTCCAGCGCACGACAGCGCCATGGGCGACGTCGTTCTTCAGCTTGACGCGATGGGCCAGCCCAATCGGCAGCGCGCCTGCTTTCAGGCTGGCCTGCGCCGGCATCAGTTTGCCCCACACGGTATAGCCGCCTTCGCCGTCGAGCATCTCGCCGGCGCGTAAGTTCTTCTTGGCGACGGCAGCGACATCGCCGCGAAAGCCGTGCGGCTGGCCGGTCGGCTCCTTGCGCAGTGCCGCCGACAGGATGGAGATGTTCAGCTCGAGCCCGATCAGGTGGTAGGGCTTGTACATCGCCGCATAGCGGCCGCTGGCGTCGGTCTTCAGGCCGTATTGCCGGAAGCAATCGGCGGCATAGTCGTTCGGCGCCTCCAGCACGACATAGACGCCCCAGCGCAGGTCGCGGAACACCGGCCGCCCGTCGCGCTCCAGCGACGACACCACTTCCACCACGCTGGATTTTTCCAGCACGCCGCCCTTGTCGCGCGGCCGCATGATGTGCGGCAGATCGTCGACGCCGCAGGGCGGGAACTCGAGGCCGTCCGTGGGCACGTCGAGGCCGCAGGCATTGGCGATTGCCGCCATCTCGATCGCCGACTTGGTGCCGTCGAGGAAGGAGTTGAACATCTGCGGATTCATGCCGGCCGATTGCGCCTCGCCCGCGGTGAGCCCGTAATGCTGCCAGACGCCGTCGGGCGTCACGTCGTGATAGGCCGGCAGGTATTTCGTGCCCTTGCCGGCGGCAACGACGCGGAAGCCGGTGGCGCGCGCCCAGTCCACCATTTCGGCGGTCAGCGCCGGCTGGTCGCCATAGGCGAGCGAATAGACCACGCCCGCCTTGCGTGCCTCTTCGGCGAGCAGCGGCCCCGCCAGCACGTCGGCCTCGACATTGACCATGACGATGTGCTTGCCCGCGGCAATCGCCGCGCGCGCATGCCGGATGCCGACCGCGGGATTGCCGGTCGCCTCCACCGCCACCTCGATATCGCCCGACATCGCCCTGGCGCCATCGGTGACGAAATTCGTCGCGGCAATCCGCGATTCATCCCAGCCGACGGTACGGCAGGCATCCTTTGCCCGCTGCGGGTCGAGGTCGACGATCACGGGCACTTCGAGGCCCGGCGTGTGCGGCACCTGCGACAGGAACATCGAGCCGAATTTTCCGGCGCCGATCAGCGCGACACGAACCGGGTTGCCCGCGGCGAGGCGGGCGGAGAGAAGGCGGGAGAGATTCATTTGAAAGGATATCCGGCGTGGAAGCAGACGTATGTTCTATCCGTCATGGCCGGGCTTGTCCCGCCTTCGCTGAAGCTTCGGCGGGCGAGTCTTGCCAGCCCGGCGAAGCCTTGGCGTAGCCGGGTCCCGGCCATCCACGTTCTTGGTTGAGCAAAGAAAGACGTGGATGCCCGGGTCGAGCCCGGGCATGACGACATTGGTGTGTGCCGGCTACTCCGCCGCCTGCCTTGGCGCCCGCGCCAGCCGTACCAGGGCATCGTCGTCGACCGTCTCGATCGGCGTGAAATCGCGGTGGGCGATGTAGTCCGGCCGGGTGGGGTTACGGATATAGTTCGAGACCGCGTTCAGGGTGAGGTACACGATCTTGCGCGGGTAGGGCGTGATGTTGCCGCTCGAGCCGTGCACCAGGTTGCCGTGGAACATCAGCATGCCGCCGGCCTTGCCGGTCGGAGCTACGATGCCGCCTTCCTTGACCAGCCGCGTCACCGTCTCCTCGTCCAGCGTCCACAGCGGATAGGAGGTGGTCGCAAGATCGTGTGAGGCCTTGAGATCGCCGGCGTGCTGGCTCTTCGGCACCAGCATCAGGGGCCCGTTGATCGGCATCACCTCGTCGAGGAAGATCGCAATGTTCATGGCGCGCGGCTGCGGCATGCCGTCGTCGCGCTTCCAGGTGCCGTAATCCTGGTGCCACTGCCAGACATCGCCGGTGAAGGCCGCCTTCGCATTGATCTTGAACTGGTGCATGTACACCTTCTCGCCGAACAGCTGCTCGATCGGCTCGATCATGCGCGGGTGCTTGCCGAGGATACCGAAGGCCTCGTTGTAGAGATGCGCGGCAAAGGCGGTGCGCGGCGCGCCGCTCTTCTCGCGCCACACCTCGGGCCTGTTGGCGTCATAGATGCTGACGGCCTCGCGGGCGAGGAAGTCGACCTCCTCCTGCGAAAACAGCTCCGGCAGGAACAGCCAGCCCTCGCGGTGAAAGAATTCGATCTGCTGCGGCGTCAGTTTCATGTTTTCCTCTCCCTTGTGTTTTTTGCTTCGTCATGGCCGGGACAAGCCCGGGCATGACGCCCCTCAGGCAGCTTGTTCGGCTCCCCTCAATCTTTCCTCCGTCATCCGTCCCGCGCCGAGCGCATGCGCCAGTGCGGCGGCTTCGGCAGCGGGCGCGTTGCCCGACAGCACATGTCCGGCAATGGCCTCGTGCTCGCTCCAGGCGTTTTCGCGATAGTCGAACTCGGCGAGCACCGTCGCCATCGAACGGCGCATGTGCGGCCAGTGCGGCGCGATCATCTCCTCGATCGCGGGATTGCCCGACAGCGCATAGATCGCGCGATGGAAGTCGACGTCGCGGGCGATCAGCTCGGTGAGCGGTGTCCTGGCTGAAATGGAGCGGCCGGCCTCGAGCGCCGCTTCCAGCCGCGCGCGGCCGCTTGCATCGGTCCTGGCGCGCGAAGCGGCAAGGCGCGCGGCCAGCGCGTCGATGGCGCCGCGCACCTCATAGAGCTGGCGGATGCGTTCGGGATCGAGCCGGATCACCTCGAAGCCGCGCCGGCCGCTCTCGGCGACGAGGCCCTGCCGATGCAGCAGATGCAGCGCATGCGACACCGGCTGGCGCGAGACGCCGAGCCGGTCGGCCAGCTCGTTCTGGCGGATGCGCTGCCCCGGCGGCAGCGAGCGGTCGATGATCGCCTCGAGAATCCGAGCATAGACCTGGTCGATCAGGTTGGGGAGGGGCTGGAGTGGGATCATGACCGAGCTTCATTTGGAATACGGAATTCCGTGTTCGAAAACTATCGCTGCCGGCGGTCGTGGTCAAGGCTGAAGATCATGCAACAAGATTGTTGCATGATGATGCGCTGCGACCTAAGCAGAGCACATGGACCTCGACCTGCTCTTCCACGCGCTGTCGGACACTACCAGGCGCCGCCTGCTCGATGAACTTGCCGAGCGCGACGGACAGACGCTGTTCGAACTCCACGTTCGGCTTCTCACCTGGCAGCAGTCGAGCATCACCCGGCAGGGACTTGCGCGGCATCTGTCGGTGCTCGAGGAGGCGGGCCTGCTGCGCACCGAATGGCGCTGGCGCAGCAAGCACCACTTTCTTGTTCGCGCGCCCCTGCGCAACGCGTGGAAAGTATGGCTCGGACCGATCGCGAACGAAGAAAAACCAACGGGAGACAAGGCTCATGAAGATCGTGCTGACGAGTGTTCTGGTCGATGACCAGGAAAAGGCGTTGCGCTTCTATCGCGACGTCCTCGGCTTTCAGCTGAAACACGACATTCCGCTGGGCGCACATCGCTGGCTGACCGTGGTCTCGCCCGATCAGCCCGATGGCGTGGAGCTGGTTCTGGAGCCCGATGAACATCCGGCAGCAAAGCCGTTCAAGTCGGCGCTCGTTGCGGATGGAATTCCCTGCACGTCCTTTGGGGTTGAGGATGTCCGAAAGGAGCACGACCGGCTGACGAAGCTGGGTGTTCGATTTACCCAGCCGCCGGTCAACATGGGCCCTGTGACGACAGCGGTGTTCGAGGACACCTGCGGCAACCTGCTTCAGATTGCGCAGCGTCACTGAGTACATCGGGGCGGAGCGTGAAGCCGTCAGCCCGCCAGAAAATCCAGCACGATCTCGCAATATTTCTGCGGCTGCTGCTCGAACATCGGATGCGTCGCGCCCTCGATCATTTCGGTGCGCGAGCCCTTCACATGGGCGGCCAGCGCATGCAGCACCAGCGGCAGCCCGCCTTTGGTCTTGGCGCCGCCGATGAACAGTGTCGGCGTCCTGATCGCCTCGGCATCGGCCCTGGAGAAAGGCGGACGCTGGTCGCGGGTCTGGCCGATCAGCGTCGTCGCGTTGTCGCGCAGCAGCTGCTTGGGTGCAGCCGGCAGGCGCTTCCAGGCGCCGGGGCCTTCCAGCGCGTCCATGAAGATCTGCAGGCCGCCGTCGATGTCGCCTCGGGCGATGACCTCGGCGGAGGCCGCGATCCGCGCCGCGAGCGGCGAGGGGCCGGGCTTGAAATTCGGGTCCAGTGTGCCGTCGAGTTCGCCGCCGGGTTCGGCCAGGATCAGCTTGCGCAGCAGGTCCGGCCGTCGCTGCGCGACGCGGAAGCAGATATGCCCGCCGCGCGAATGCCCCATCAGGTCGACGGGGCGCGGATCGATCTGCGCGATGAAGGCGATCATGTCCTCGACATGCTGCGCGATCGAGTAGGTGTCGCCGGCGCCGTCCCAATGCTCGGGAAAGACAGACCCTGGCCTATTGCGCTCTCTTTAGACGCTCGCGGCGAACAGGTCCCATCGGCCAGGTAGTCCCTTTAGAACATGCGAACCACGATCAGAAAATTTCAACCCCGCTCCTGCGACAAGATCGGTCACTACTCTTGAGACGAGAACTTCATTAGGTTGGCAGACGCTCATGACCCGAGCCGCTGCATGTACGGCAATGCCCCCGATGTCGCGATCTCTCAACTCGATTTCTCCTGTATGCAATCCCGCCCGCAAGGGTAAACCGAGTTTATTGGCAGCAGCTTCAAATGCTAGTGCGCAACGAACCGCGCGACCAGGCCCATCAAACGTAGCCAAGATCCCATCGCCAGTTGACTTAACAAGCTTTCCCCTGTGGCTTTCGATCGTTTGCCTCGCGATGTGGTCGTGAGAGTCCAATAAACCTTTCCATGTTTTGTCGCCAAGTTCGGCGGCACTTTCGGTTGAACCAACAATATCGGTGAACAACACTGTTGCAAGTACGCGATCAGATTCGTCCAGTGCTTCTTCTCGGTGGCCTGTGACAAATTCTGCTATGTCGCCGACCGTGCGGGTCACATTGCCCGTGAAGAAACCGTGATCTCCGTCCGGATACTCAATATATTTCGAATTAGGTATCAGGTCCGCTAGCTCCCGCCCGGCATCGACAGGAACCAATAAGTCGGTTCGTCGATGCAGCACTAAAGTTGGAACCCGTACACTCGGCAGTATGGCTTTGACGTCGATAGCCAGATTTAAGCTCATCATCGTCTTATGTGCGCTAGGCGTGGCAGACAATCTCTCTAACTTAGCAAGTCGCTCCAACATTTCGGGGTCACCTGCCAGACTTGGGAAAGCTCTACTAAGCAGCGCACCCGTTCCCCAATGCTTTATGCGTTGATCAATTCGCTCTTCTGGATTAGGAAACACTTCAGCGAAGCTAGCGCAGCATCCAAACATGATCAAATGAGACACGCGTTCAGGATACGATGCAGCAAAGATGACGCTCAGGGCGCCACCTTCAGAGAAGCTCATGAGAGCAGCGCGCTTTGAGCCCACCGCGTCCATCACAGCGCGAATATCATCCATGCGGTCTTCCAATGAAGGCGCCCCGTGCACTCGGTCGGATAGACCTTGGCCGCGTTTGTCGAAAGTGATAACGCGTGAAAATGTCGAGAGCTTCCGAAGGAAGTCCGTATAGCCCTTTATTTCATGGAGAAACTCAACGTGAGAAACCGACCCGCCAATCATGATGAGATCTAACGGTCCGCTGCCGACGACTTGATAGGCGATGCTAATCTCTCCGCTCGTCGCGTAGCGCGTTTCGGGCATGGCAATATCCCTATCGACTAGCCTTGCTACCTCTCGCTCAGTCAAGCGGGGTCAGCTCATCAATGATAGGAAATTGGCTATTGAAGGTCAAAGTCTTACCTAGCACCGGGCGTTGGGGCCCGCACACACACACACCTCCGCCGCCCAAAAAGCCCATAAGCGCTTCTATGGTGCCACGGAGGTCCCTGCCGACGGCTCTTCTCAATCCGCCTGAAGCTGGGGCGCATAGAAGTAGTCACTGGCTTGTTCGATTTCAGTGTCCGTCAATGAAGTGCGAAGAGGATACTGGACGAGCGGAGCCTCGGCACCAGCAATGACGCGGTCGAACTCCATCATCACGGGTTTGGAGAGGAGCTTCGCGCGTTTCTCGTCTTTGGTGCGGAGTGAATGCTTGAGCCATGGCTGTCGCGACTTGGAGGCTCCTAGAACCGTCGCAACCGCCTTCTTCGCGAAGCTTAGGCACCTTGTGGCGTACACACTATGCGCCGTGCTCGTTCTTGATCAGACCGTCCCAACGCGTACCATTGATCCTACCGCTTGATACCAGTGCGGCAGGACGAAGCTACTGATTTGTCAAATTATTTCCGAGAAACAAGGGCTTCGCAAGAAGATGGCGCATCCGGATCGCGGGGCGAGCCCGGCCCACGTCGATGTAGGCCATGTCGTATCCGTGACGCGCAGGGTTTGAATTTCGGGCTCGGGGGAACTGAACGGCGGAAGCAACAGGCTGTGCAAGATTCCCGGAATCCGGGTGGATAGCAACAATCTCCAAGCCTAGATTTGGACCAACGATTAGCCTGGGCTGAGAAGCTTGGAAGGAGCCAGCCATGACCGGCCAGCAATTCGCCATTTTCGACACCCCGATCGGCGCCTGCGGTGTGATCTGGGGCGCGCGCGGCATATCGGGCGTGCAGCTGCCGATGGGCAACGAGGACAAGACCCGCAGCCGCATCCATCAACGCAACGGCGATATCCCGGAAGCCGAGCCGCCGGCCGAGGTGCAGCGCGCGATCGGCGCGATGACGGAGCTGCTCGCGGGCAAGCCGAACGACCTCGCCGAGATCGTGCTCGATCTCGACGGCGTTGCGGATTTCAACCGCGGCGTCTACGACATCGCCCGCAAGATTCCGCCGGGGCAGACCCTGACCTATGGCGACATCGCCAAGAAACTCGGCGGCGTGGAGCTGTCGCGCGATGTCGGCCAGGCGCTCGGCCGCAACCCTTGCCCCATCGTGGTGCCCTGCCATCGCGTGCTCGCAGCCGGCAACAAGCCCGGTGGCTTTTCGGCCAATGGCGGCGTGGTGACCAAGCTGAAGATACTGGCGATCGAGGGCGCCGTCGTGAACCACACGCCGAGTCTGTTTGATTAGACTCGGTGCACCCTCTCCCCTTGTGGGAGAGGGTCGCTTCGCGGAACGCGAAGCGGGGTGAGGGGTCTTTCTTCACGGATACAGACCCCTCATCCGTCGCGCATCTATCGATGCGCGCCACCTTCTCCCGCAAGGGGAGAAGGGAAGGCGTGCCCACAGCTACACCGCCTCGCAGGAAAATCCGCTGCCCTTGCGCCGGATCTTTCCGACTGACGGCGAGGGGAAATGCGCCGTGCAGCACAGCGTGTCGGTGTCGCAATAGCGCTCCAGGAAAGCGCGGCGCGTCTTTCCGGCCTGCACCTGATCGACGTCGAACTTCACCGACATTTCCGGATAGCGTGCCTGGATCGGCGAATGCATGAGGTCGCCGGAGAACACCGCCTCGTCCCTGGCCCGGCCCAGCCGGAAGGCGACGTGGCCGGGCGTGTGGCCGGGGGTCGGCAGGATGCGGACATGATCGCCGATCGCGTGATCATCGCCGACGGTCTCGAAACGCTTTGCCTCGACGATCGGCAGCACGCTGTCGGCGATTGGCGGCACCGGCGTCTTGGCGTGCACGTCCATCCAGTAATCGAACTCGGTCTTGCCGAACACGTAGCGCGCGTTGGGAAAGGTCGGTACCCAGCGGCCGTTCTCCAGCCGCGTGTTCCAGCCGACATGATCGACATGCAGATGCGTGCACATCACGTAGTCGATGTCGCCGACGGAAAGACCGGCGGCGGCGAGCGAGCGCATATAGGTGTCGTCGGTCTTCATGTTCCATTTCGGCCGCTGCGGCCGCGGCTTGTCATTGCCGATGCAGCTGTCGAGCAGAATGGTGTGGTGCGGCGTCTTCACCACATAGGACTGGAAGCAAAGCTGCAGCACATCATTGGCATCGAGCGCCCTGGCGGCCTGCATCCAGGCGCGATTCTCGGCCAGTAGCTCCGGCGTCAGCGTCGGCAGCATTTCCTGCGCGGGCAGGAAGCTCGTTTCCTGTTCGATGATGCGGTGGATGGTGAGGTCGCCGGCTTTGAAGGTGAGGCTCATGCGAAATTCCCTTAGGCCGGTGGCGGCACCGAGATCTTCACCGACGGCCGCTCCAGCATTTTCTGGTTGAACTTGTCGAGTTTCGGATAGGCCTTGCGCCAGCCGCAATTGGCGAAGCGGAAATCGGCATAGCCGAGCACGCAGGCCAGCCCGATCTGCGCGATGTCGAACGGGCCGTTCAGCACGTCGTCGCGGTTCTCGAACCGCGCCATGCCCAGCCAGGCCCGGTTCCAGTGATCGTCGCTCCATGCCTGCCAGCGCATCGGCTCCGGACGCGTCAATCCCTCGTAGCGGCACAGCAGCATGGAATCGAGCATGCCGTCGAGCAGCGAGTGATCCGTCTTCGCCTGCCAGCGCTTGCGGCCGTAACCTGGGATCAGCGCGCCGCCGCCGATCTCGTCGAGATATTCGACGATGACGTAGGAATCGAGGATCACGTCGCCGTCATTGGTGATCAGCACCGGCAGCTTCTTCAACGGCGTGATCTTCGAGTATTCCTCGTTGGCCTGCCCCGGTGCAACGGTGGCGGGGATGAACTCGATCTTGTCGATCAGCCCAAGCTCGATCGCGGCGATGCGCACCTTGCGGGCAAACGGCGAAGCGGGGGAGAAGGAGAGTTTCATAGATGTTTCCCTGCGACGATTTGTTTTTCTTTCGTCATGGCCGGGCTTGACCCGGCCATCCACGACTTTCCTGCCGCGGAGCCATCAAGACGTGGATGCCCGGGACAAGCCCGGGCATGACGACGTCATTTTGGCCAGCAGCGCGCCTACGCCGCAACGATCTCCTGCCGCTGCTCGCCGAGGCCCTCGATGCGGAGCGTCACGACGTCGCCGACATTGAGGAACTGCGGCGGCTTCATGCCGCTGCCGACGCCGGGTGGAGTGCCCGTGGTGACGATGTCGCCGGGCAGCAGGGTGAGGAACTGCGAGACGTAGGAAATGCACTTCGCCATCGAGAAGATCATGGTCGAGGTGTTGCCGGTCTGGCGGCGCTGGCCGTTGACGTCGAGCGACATCGACAGCTTCTGCACGTCGGCGATCTCGTCCTTGGTCGCGACCCACGGGCCGAGCGGGCCGAACGTGTCGTGCGACTTGCCCTTGGTCCACTGGCCGAGCCGCTCGATCTGGAAATTGCGCTCGGAGACGTCGTTGCAGATGCAGTAGCCGGCGATGTGATTCAGTGCATCGGCTTCCGAGACGTATTTGGCGCGGGTGCCGATGATGGCGGCGATCTCGACCTCCCAGTCGAGCTTGGTGGAACCGCGCGGCTTCTCGACGGGGTCGTTCGGACCCGAGAGCGCGGTGTTGGCCTTGATGAAGAAGATCGGCTCCGACGGGATCGGGTTGTTGGTCTCCTTGGCGTGGTCGCTGTAGTTCAGGCCGATGGCGACGAATTTGGAGATGCCGGTCACGGGAGCGCCGAAACGGGGATTGCCGGATACCGCCGGCAGCGAAGCCGGGTCGATCGCCGCCAGCTTCTTCAGCGACTCCGGGGAATAGGCCGCGCCGTCCAGGTCCTTCACATGAGCCGAGAGGTCGCGGAGCTGGCCGGACTTGTCGATCAGGCCGGGCTTTTCCGCACCCTTGGCCCCGTAACGAACGAGCTTCATTTTTCAGCACTCCCTTGTGGGTTTTCTTTACTTGCAGGCTTATTGGAACAGCACGGGCGGGATTGCAACCCATCCGCCAGCAGTGCCGCAATGCAACAGCCCGTAGATCAGAACACTTCCGTCATGGCCGGGCTTGTCCCGGCCATCCACGTCTGTGACCGCGGCGTCGCAAGACGTGGATGCCCGGCACAAGGCCGGGCATGACGAAGGAGAGGTTCGTCGTTGCGGACTACAGCGCGATGAACTTGAAGGCGTCGCCCTCGCGCTTGATGTGGCCGGCGTTGAAATGACCGCCGATCACCAGCACCGGTCTGTCGGCGAAGCGCGAAAACAGCTCGTGCCGGGTGACCGCCGACTGCCTGGGATCGCTGTCGGCGGTCGACGACCAGCCGAGATGCGTCATCTGGCAGGGATGGTGGGCGACGTCCCCCGTCAGCAGGCCTTCCTCGCCGTCGGAGGCGATGTGGATGCTCATATGGCCGGGGCTGTGGCCGGGCGTCGGGATCAGCGTGATCTCGTCCGTCAGCTTGGCATCGCTGGCGACGAGGTCGGCCTTGCCGGCATCCGCGATCGGCTTCACGGAATCGGCGAACACGGCGACATGGGCGGGCTCCTCGCTGTGGTCGCGCCAGTGCTCGAACTCGGTCTTGCCGAACACGTAGCGCGCTTTCGCAAAGGTAGGCACCCACTCTCCGCCGACGAGGCTGGTGTTCCAGCCGACATGGTCGACATGCAGATGCGTGCACAGCACGGTGTCGATGCTGTCGGGCGGAAAGCCCGCCGCGGTCAGTTTCTCCAGGAAGGGATCCTTGCGGTTGTTCCAGGTCGGCACGTTGCGGCCCTGCTTGTCGTTGCCGAGCCCGGTGTCGACGATGATGCGGCGGTTCGGCGTTTCCACCAGCAGCGAGTGGATCGACATTTTCAGCCGGCCCTCCTCGTTGGCGTAATGCGGGATCAGCCAAGGCAGCTTCTGGATTTCCTCGTTGGTCGCCAGCGGCAGGATGAAGCGCGTGCTGCCGACGGTCTCGAGCTCGACGACCTTCGTGATCTTGACCTTGCCGATCTTCCACTGCATCCCGCGTTTCCTCTCTTCTTGTTGTTGTCTACTTCGCCCCGCGTGCGGGGAGAGGTCGGAATTCAAGCGCAACTTGAATTCCGGGTGAGGGGGAGCTTCCGCGAACTGGCTTCTCACCACCTTCGCGGATAGAGCCCCTCACCCCAACCCTCTCCCCGTAAGAACGGGGAGAGGGAGCAGAAATACTACCGCGCGCAATCGACGATGACGGTGCCGAGCTTGTCGCCCTTCTCGACCGCCAGATGCGCCTGCGCGGTATCCGACAGCGCGTATTGCCCGGCGACATTGTGGATGCGCGTGCCCGCGCTGAGCCACCTGGTGATGTCGGCCTGTGCGGCCGCCAGCAGCGGCGGCGGCAGCGCGAACAGCACCAGTGCACGCAGCGCAATGCACTTTTCCATCAATTCGCGCATCGGCACCACCGGCGTGCGGTTGCCGTTGGTGGCGTAGACCGCGATGGTGGAGTTCATGCCCATCAGCTTCAGCGTGGTGTCGATATTGCCGCCGAAATCGACGTCGACGACGCGGTCGACGCCGCGTCCGCCGGTGAAAGCCATCGCCTTCGCCACCACGTCTTCGGTCCGGTAGTTGACGACGAGATCGGCGCCGGCAAGCCGCGCCTGCTCGGCCTTGGCCGCCGAGCTCACCGTCGCGATAGCCTGGGCGCCGCCCCATTTGGCGAGCTGCACGGCATAGTGGCCGACCGCGCCGGCGCCGCCGGTCACCAGCACCGTCTTGCCCGCAATCGGCCCGTCGCAGAACAGGCAGGTCCATGCGGTCATGCAGGGGATGCCGAGGGTGGCGCCTTGCGCGAAGCTGAGATTGTCCGGCAGCGGCGTCACCAGGTGCTCGGCCAGTGCGATGTATTCGCACGCCGTACCGAAGGCGCGGCCGTTGCGCTGGCCGTTGAACAGCCAGACGCGCTGGCCAACCTTCAGCCGTGTCACGCCCGCACCGACCTGGTCGATGATCCCCGCGCCGTCGCTGTTGGGGATCACGCGCGGATATTCCATCGCGCGATAGCCGCCACCGCGGCGGCCGACATCGGCGGGATTGACGCCGGAGGCTTCCAGCCTGATCCGCACCTCGCCGGGACCCGCGACCGGCGTCGGCATCTCACCATAGGTGAGAACTTCCGCCGCCGGGCCTGTTCGTTCGTACCAGACAGCTCTCATCTGGTGCGCACTAAAGCGTTCCCGGGAAGGCGCCGCCGTCGAGCAGGATGTTTTGCCCGGTGATGAAGCCGGCCTTGTCGGCGCAGAGGAACGCGCAGGCCAGGCCAAATTCCTCGGGGTCGCCGAAACGGCCGGCGGGATTTGCCTTGGCCCGCTCGGCCAGCAACTGGTCGGGCGTAATGCCGCGCTTCTCGGCTTCGACCTTTGCGGTGCCGCGCAGGCGGTCGGTAACGAACGGACCGGGCAACAGGGCGTTGATGGTGACGTTGTTGATGACGGTCTTGCGCGAAAGTCCCGCGATGAAGCCGGTGAGGCCGGCGCGCGCGCCGTTGGAAAGGCCGAGAATGTCGATCGGCGACTTCACGGCGGCGGACGTGATGTTGACGATGCGGCCGAACTTGCGCGCCATCATGCCGTCCACCGTCGCCTTGATCAGCTCGATCGGGGTCAGCATGTTGGCGTCGATCGCCTTGATCCAGTCGTCGCGGGTCCAGTTGCGGAAATCGCCGGGCGGCGGGCCGCCGGCATTGTTGATGAGAATGTCCGGCTCCGGGCAGGCCTTCAGCACGGCCTCGCGGCCGGCAGGCGTTGTGATGTCGCCGACGATCTCGGTGACGGTGATGCCGGGGTTCTTCTTGCGGATTTCGTCGGCGGTTGCCTTCAGCGCCTCCGCGCCGCGCGCCGTCAGCGTGACATGCACGCCTTCATTGGCGAGCGCCATCGCGCAGGCGCGGCCGAGACCCTTGCTGGAGGCGCAAATGATGGCGCGGCGGCCTTTGATCCCAAGATCCACTGTTTCGCTCCCTGTTATGTCGGATGATTATTGAGAGGTATGATGTGAAGCACCTTAGCCAGTCCTGAACGTCCTGATAAGGCCTCCGGCTTTGCGCCGGCCGAATTCGTAGGTATCAAGGAGCGCATATCGCCTTTCGGGAATTTGTGCATGTCCGATCCGTTCGACGTCAGCAAGGAAGTCATCCTCATCACCGGCGCCAGCCAGGGGCTGGGGCGGCAGTTCGCCCGCGTGCTTTCGGCGCATGGCGCAGCCGTGCTGCTGGCGGCGCGGCAGACCGGCAAGCTGAAGAGCCTGGCGGACGAGATCACGGCCAAGGGCGGCCGCGCCGCTGCCGTGCAGATGGACGTCGCCGACACGGGCTCGCTTGCCAAGGCGCTGGATGCTGCCGAGGCCGCATTCGGCCCGGTGACGGTGCTGATCAACAATGCCGGCATCGCCATCGAAAAGCTCGCGACCGAGCAGACCGAGGCAGACTGGGACGCCGTGATCGGCGCCAACCTCAAGGGCGCCTATTTCCTTGCAACCGAGCTGGCGCGGCGCATGATCGCACGCAAGCAGGGCGGCAACATCGTCAACATCGCCTCCGTGCTCGGCACCGGAGTCTTGAAGGCGGTCTCGCCCTACGCGATTTCCAAGGCCGGCATGATCCAGGGCACCAGGGCGATGGCGCTGGAGCTCGCCGGCAACGGCATCCGCGTCAACGCGCTGGCGCCCGGCTATATCGACACCGAGATGAACCACGATTTCTGGGCGACGCCCGCCGGCGAGAAGCTGACCAGGCGCATTCCGCAACGCCGCGTCGGCGCCGAATCCGATCTCGACGGCGCAATTCTGCTGCTGGCCTCCAGCGCGTCACGCTACATGACCGGCAGCGTCGTGACGGTGGATGGCGGGTTCTTGCTGGGGTGATTTGAGGATGCTCAGTTACACCCTCTCCCCCTGTGGGCCTGTTGCGTAATTGGACTTATTGGCCGTGAGAGGGAAGAGGGACGTCTTTCGGATTGGGGCTGAAGGCTAGGTGGCTGTGTTCGGGGTGAAGCTTATGCTGCGATTGTCGCCCATCGGCGCATGTTGAACGCG
>NZ_JACRMG010000026.1 GCF_016219575.1 Bradyrhizobium sp.
AACATGCGCCGATGGGCCACAATCGCAGCATAAGCTTCACCCCGAACACAGCCACCTAGCCTTCAGCCCCAATCCGAAAGACGTCCCTCTTCCCTCTCACGGCCAATAAGTCCAATTACGCAACAGGCCCCTTGTGGGAGAAGGTGGCGCGGACGAAGTCCGCGACGGATGAGGGGTCTGCCTCCTCGAGCACAGGCGCCCAACGAGGAAATCAATCTGCGGAGACAGACCCCTCACCCGGCGCGCTCCGCGCGCCACCCTCTCCCCTTGTACAAGGGGAGAGGGTACCTCTCAGGCCATCGCCACCGTCAGGCTGGCGCCATCGGCGCGGACGACGCGGACGCGGCTGCCGGCCGGCGCGTCGGGGCCGGCGACGCGCCAGATGGTGTCGTCGATGCGCACCGTGCCGGACCCGTCGACGATCGGCTTTTCCAGCGTGAATTCGCGGCCCACCAGCGCGTCGGTGCGGCGGTTGAGGAACGGGTTGCTCTCGCTCGCCGCGCCCGACTTCAGCGCGAAGCGCCGCCACAGCGGCACCGCGGCGACCGCGAACACCGAGAACATGATGAGCTGCGCCTGCCAGGACGGATTGACCACGAACGACAGCAATCCGACCAGCAGCGCCGCAAGGCCGAGCCAGAACATGAACACGCCCGGCGCAAGCAACTCCAGCGCCATCAGGATGAAGCCGAAGATCAGCCAGTTCCAGTTGCCGAGGGTGGTGAACATCTGGGCCATGATATGCCTCTATCGAATACTTTCGGTATCACCGCTCGCGCGATTCACCTCTCCCTTTGGGAGAGATCGGCGCGAAGCGACACCCCTCACCCGGATTGCATCTGACGATGCAATCCGACCTCTCCCCGACGGGGAGAGGTGCAGCACATGCGCTCTCACCTTTGTCATCGCAGCGCTCAGCGTTGCGGCGGAGGCGGCGGGGTCGCCCCGGTGCTCGGCACCGAGCCGCCGCGGCGCGCAGCCGCGGTTGCCGATGCCGCGCTCTCGCCGAAGGTGGCCCGCGCGATCTCGCCGATGCCCGCGAGCGAACCGAGCATGCTCATCGCCTCGACCGGCAGCATGATGACCTTCTGGTTCGGCGACTCCGCGAGCTGGCCGAACGCCTTGATGTACTTGTCGGCGATGAAATAGTTCAGCGCGGCGACGTCGCCCTTGGCAATGGCCTCGCTGACCATCTGCGTTGCCCTGGCTTCGGCTTCGGCAAGACGCTCGCGCGCCTCGGCGTCACGGAAGGCAGCTTCGCGCCGGCCTTCTGCCTGCAATATCTGGCCCTGCTTGGCGCCTTCCGCACGAAGGATTTCCGACTGCCGCGCTCCTTCCGCCTGCAGGATGTCGGCGCGCTTGACGCGTTCGGCCTTCATCTGCCGGCCCATCGCCTCGACGAGATCGGCCGGCGGCACGATGTCCTTGATCTCGATGCGGTTGACCTTCAGGCCCCAAGGCGAGACCGCGGCATCGACCACGCGCAACAGGCGCTCGTTGATCTCGTCGCGGTGCGACAGCACCTGGTCGAGATCCATCGCGCCCATCACCGAACGGATGTTGGTCATGGTAAGCACGATGATCGCCTGTTCGAGGTTGGCGACCTCGTAGCTTGCTTTGGCGGCGTCGAACACCTGGAAGAAGGCGACGCCGTCCACCGTCACGGTGGCGTTGTCCTTGGTGATCACTTCCTGCTCGGGGATCGAGATCACCTGCTCCATCATGTTCATCTTGCGCCCGACGCGGTCGAAATAGGGCGTGATCAGGTTGAGGCCCGGCGAGAGCGTGCGGGTGTACTTGCCGAAGCGCTCGATGGTCCAGTCATAGCCCTGCGGCACGGTCTTCACGCCGGCGAAAAGGGTGACGATGACGAGAAGCGCGAGTGCAATAGCGAAAATTTCGAAACCGCTCATAAGTCCTCCAACGCGGGAAGCCCTGGCCCGCACCATTTCCCCGTCAATCGCTGTGCAACGAAAGCCGTTGCTTTTTGTCTGCCGGACAGCCGCGCCGGTTCAGCCGGCCCTTGTTGCTTCCATAGGTATGGAAGGTTTTCGATCTCGCCAGATGGCACCGATCGTGAACCGGCCAAGTAGGCAATCCGCCTGAGGAAAATGGCTGCCTCAACTCGCCGTGTAAATCGTTAATCGCAGCCTGGCCGCCGGCGCAAGCGCCGCTTGATGCAGCTGCATCAAATCCAGCCGCTCAGATCCAGCCGCTCAGATCCAGCCCTGCAGTTCGCGCAGCACGAGCTGGCGGATGACGTCCATGCCGGCGTCGCTGTCGTTCAGGCAGGGGATGGCGGAAAATTGCTTGCCGCCATTGTGGCGGAAGATCTCGGCATTCTCCTGCGCGATCTCCTCCAGCGTCTCCAGGCAATCGGCGGCAAAACCGGGCGTGACCACGGCGAGCCGTTTCACGCCCTTCTTCGCCAGCTCCTCGATGGTCTTGTCGGTGTAGGGCTGCAGCCACTCGTCATTGCCGAACCGCGACTGGAAGGTGAGCAGCAGCTTTGACGCGTCGAGCCCGAGGCGCCTGCGCAGCGCCTCCGTGGTCGCGACGCACTGCTCGCGATAGGGATCGCCGGCATCGACGTATTTCTGCGGCATGCCGTGGAAGGAGGCGAGGATCAGCTCCGGCTGGAAATCCAGCGTCGCAAGATGCGCGTTGATCGAGACCGCGAGCGCCTCGATATAATCAGGGTCGTCGTAATAGGGCGGAGAAACGCGCAGGATCGGCTGCGCCCGCATGTCCGACAGCACGCGAAACACCTCGTCGCAAACGGTCGCCGAGGTCGCCGCGGAATATTGCGGATAGAGCGGCACCACGAGAAGCCGGCTGCAGCCTTGCGCCGCCAGCGCGTCGATGCGCGCGCGGATCGACGGGTTGCCGTAGCGCATCGCCCAGTCGACCGTGACATGGGCGTGGTCGGCGATGTCGGCCGCAAGCTTTTCCGCCTGCGAGCGCGTGATGGTCTTCAGCGGCGATTCATTCTTCTCGAAATTCCAGATCTTCCGGTAGTCGAGCGCCTTCCGCGCCGGGCGGACGCGCAGGATGATGCCGTTGAGGATCGCCTTCCAGACCAGCCCCTGGTCCTCGATCACGCGGGCATCGGACAGGAATTCCTTCAGATAGACGCGCACGCTCTTGGCGTCGCAGGCATCGGGCGTGCCGAGATTGACCAGCAGCACGCCGACGCGCTCCGGCTTGATGGCCGGCGCCGCGTTGGCATTTCCGAGGGGTACGACCACGCTCATGGCTCAGGGATTCGCGCGTTGCGCCAACCTTGTCAAGGCAAGCAGGCCTTCGCTACTGTCGCAGCATTGCCGCGCGTCCGGGGGAACCATGACGATCGCCGAATGGTGCGTTTTCGCAACGTTATTGCTGTACTTGGTGACGATCGCCGGCACCAAATGGGCCGGGGGCCGCATGTTCGACAATGCGAAGCCGCGCGATCCCGATTTCTATCACGACCCGATCCGGGCCCGCGCGCTCGGTGCACACCAGAACGGCATCGAGGCGTTTCCGTTCTTTGCCGTGGCCGTGCTGCTCGCCGAATTCCGCCTCGGGCCGCAGCGGCTGATCGACGAGCTCGCCGTGCTGTTCCTGATCGTGCGGATCGCCTACGTCTTCACCTATCTCGGCAACCGCCCGACGCTGCGCTCGATCCTCTGGAGCCTCGGCTTTGCCATCAACATCGCCATCTTCTTCATGCCTGCGATCCGGCATTGGCTGCCAGCGTGATAGACTCCCTCTCCCCGTTCTTACGGGGAGAGGGTTGGGGTGAGGGGCTTCTCTCCGCGAGCACTATCTATCGATAGACCTGTATCCCCTCACCCGGATCGCATCTCACGATGCGATCCGACCTCTCCCCGCAAGCGGGGCGAGGTGAAGAGGGTCACAGGCACGTCACCCGCTCGGCGGCGAGATAGCCGAGCAGCAGGCCCAGCCCGAACAGCAGCACCAGCCCGGCGGCGCCGAACTCGATGCCGCGCATGATCAGCGCGCCGCCGCCTTCGCGCCCGGCGGACAGGCGACGCGCGATATCCTTGGCGGAGACGGCGACGACCGCGATGGTCGCAACCGTGATGGCGGTGCCGAGCCCCATGACGAAGGTGGCGACGATGCCGGCCCAGAACAGGCCCTGCGCCAGCGAGAACACCAGCACCAGGATCGCGCCCGAGCAGGGCCGCAAGCCCACCGCGACGATGGCGCCCAGCCCGCGCCGCCAGCCGCCGGGACCGGCGAGTTGGTCCGGTGTCGGCCCGTGGGAATGGCCGCAATGCTCGTCATGGACGTGGTCGGGGTCATGGTCGTGATGATGGTGGTCGTGGCCATGGTGATGGCCATGATCGTGGTCATGGTGGTGATGCGCGGCCGCCGGCGCCGGTTCGGCGCGCGGGGCCTGCAGCGCACCTATGAAGGCGCCGCCCTTGGTCCACACCAGGCGGGCGCCGAAGGCGGCGATCAGGCCGTAGCTCGCGATCTCGATCGCCTTCTCCGCGCCGCACATGGTCTGCGCAGTGGCGTTGAGCAGCCAGGCGCAGATACCGACCAGCACGACGGCGACGAGCGCCTGCAGCAGCGCAGAGACGAACGACAGCGCAATGCCGCGCCGGGCGGTTTCCTGGTTGGCGACCAGATAGGACGAGATCACCGCCTTGCCGTGGCCGGGGCCGGCGGCGTGGAAAATCCCGTAGGCAAAGGAAATCGCAAGCAGCGTCCACACCGCCGAGCCGTCGGACTTTGCGGCGCGGATGGTGGCGGACATGTCGCGGTAGAACTCGGACTGCTTGGCCAGAATCCAGCCGACGATGCCGCCGACCTGCGGCTGGGCCGGCGGCCGCGGGCCGCCGAACGGATTCTGCGCCATCACCGCATGGACGAGGCCGTCGAGCGTCACCAGGGCGGCGAGCGCAGCGGCAAAGATCGCGAGATGGCGCGCGAGGCTGGACCGCGCGTTCACGGGCAATTCACTAGGATCTTGTTGGCGTATATCGCGCCGTAATTGGCGTTGTCGCCGCTCGCCACCATCTCCTCGGTGAGCTTCTTCACATCAGCCTCGCCGGGACGCTGCACCTTCAGCTGGCAGGCCGCGGGCGCGCCGACCAGCTTGATCGGGTCCTTCTCCTCGAACTTGAAATCGATGAAGAAGGCGGGATCGAACACGTCGAGCGCGAGCTGCTTCGGCTTCACCGGCGCCTTCAGCGGAAGCGTGAAGTGCAGCGTCAGCGCGGAGTCCTTGTATTCGAGGAAATAGTCGACGGGCTCCTCGAATTTCTGCTTCTTGCCGTCCGCCTTGGCGAAGGTGAAGAAGCCGAATTCCCTGAGGTTCTCGACATTGTCCTTGGCGAGCGGCGCGAGCTGCTCGCGGCTGTAGACGCCCTTGGTCTTGGTCTCGAGGCCCTGCAGCGCATAGGTCGAGAACATGTCGTCGAAGGTCCAGGCGTGGCGCACCCCGGTAATCGTGCCGTCGGCGGCATAGAGCAGCTCGCTCGCGGCCGTGATCCAGACATGCGGATGCGCCTGCGCCGCCGTCGTGCCAAACCCTGTGCCGCCCGCGAGAGCGAACAGCGCCAACAATCGATAGATCATCGTTTTCAAGTCAAGCTGCCTCGGATGTTTCCAGAAGACCGCGCCGGCGCAACAACGCGTCGGGCTCCGGCTCGCGGCCACGGAAGGCAATATATGCTTCCTCCGGGTCGCGCGAGCCGCCGGAGGAATAAATATCGTCATGCAACCGCTTCGCAGTGGCAGGGTCGAAGATGTCGCCGGCCTCCTCGAAGGCGCCGAAAGCGTCCGCATCCATCACTTCCGACCACATGTAGCTGTAATAGCCCGACGCATAGTGGTCGCCGGAGAAGATATGGCCGAACTGGGTCGGCCGGTGCCGCAGCACGATCTCGGCAGGCATGCCGATCTTTTCCAGTTCCGCCTGCTCGAAGCCGCGCACGTCGCGGCTGGCTGATGCCGGCTGGGTGTGGAACTCGAGGTCGATCAGCGCCGAGGAGACGAACTCCACGGTGGCAAAACCCTGGTTGAATTTTCGCGCGGCGAGGAAGCGCTTCAACAGATCCTCCGGCAGCGGCTCGCCGGTCTGGTAGTGCTTCGCGAAACGCTGCAGCACCTCGGGCCGCTCCTGCCAGTGCTCGTAGAGCTGCGAGGGCAGCTCGACGAAATCGGTGAACACCGAGGTGCCCGACAGCGACGGATAGGTGACGTTCGACAGCATGCCGTGCAGGCCGTGGCCGAGCTCGTGGAACAGGGTGCGGGCGTCGTCCGGCGAAAGCAGCGAGGGCGCGCCGTCGGCGCCCTTGGCGAAATTGCAGACATTGATGATGAGCGGCGCGATGGCGCCGTCGAGCTTCTGCTGGTCGCGCAGCGAGGTCATCCACGCGCCGGAGCGTTTCGAGGGACGCGCGAAGTAGTCGCCATAGAACAGCGCCTTGTGGTTTCCGTCGCGGTCCTTCACCTCCCAGACCCGGACATCGGGATGCCAGACCGGGATGTCCTTGCGCTCGGTGAAGGTGATGCCGAACAGGCGCCTGGCGCAATCGAAGGCGGCCTCGATCATGTGGTCGAGCACGAGATAGGGCTTGATCGCGGCGTCGTCGAAATTGGCCCTGGCCTGCCGCAGCTTCTCGGCGTAGTAGCGCCAGTCCCAGGGGGCGAGGGCAAAATTGCCGCCCTCCTCCGCGACCAGCGCCTGCAGCGCGTCGCGGTCGGCCAGTGCCCGCGCCCGGGCCGGCTTCCACACCCGCTCCAGCAGGCTGCGCACCGCATCCGGCGTCTTGGCCATGGAATCCTCGAGCCGGTAGGCGGCGTAGGTCGGGAAGCCGAGGAGGCGGGCAGTCTCCTCGCGCAGCGCCAGGATTTCGACGATGGTCGCATTGTTGTCGTTGGCGTTGCCATTGTCGCCGCGGGCCGCGAAGGCCCTGAAGACCTTTTCGCGCAGGTCGCGGCGGGCGGAGGTCTTCAGGAACGTCTCGACCGCCGAGCGCGCCAGTGTCACGATCGCCTTGCCGGCCATGCCGCGCTCCTCCGCGGCGGCCCGTGCCGAGGCGACGAAGCTGTCCGGCAGGCCCGCCAGATCGCCCTCGCCGAGCTCCATGAACCACTCCTGCTCGTCGGCGAGCAGATGGTGGCTGAAGCCCGTGCCGAGCTGGGCGAGCCTCTCGTTGATCTCGGCCATCCGTGCCTTGGCGGCCTCGTCGAGGCCGGCGCCGGCGCGGTGGAAGCGGGTATAGGTCCGCTCCAGGAGCCGCATCTGCTCGCCGGTCAGGGCGAGCTGCTTGCGGTTCTCGTGCAGCTGGGCGATGCGGCCGAACAGCACCGCGTTCATCATGATCGGATTCCAGTGCCGCGCCATCCGGGGCGAGACCTCCTTGTCGATCTCCAGGATCGCCGGATTGGAGTGGGCCGAGACCAGGTCGTAGAAAACGGCCGAGACCTTGGAGAGCAGCCTGCCCGAGCGCTCCAGCGCCGTGACGGTGTTGGCGAAGTCGGGCACCGCGGGATCGTGGGTGATGGCGGCGACCTCGGCGGAGTGGTCGGCGAAAGCCTGCTCGAAGGCCGGCAGGAAGTGCTCGGGCCTGATCTCGTCGAAGGGCGGCGTCTCGAACGGCGTCTGCCAGGGCCGCAGCAGTGGGTTGTCCTGCGCATTCGAGCGCGCCGTTTTCACGTTGGTCTCCGACATCACAGAATCCCGTTTTTCGCCGCAAATTTACGGGGGAATCTATAGCACGCGATGCGGCATTTTTGCGCCTTTTGCGCTTGTAAGAAGGGGCCTTTTCGGAGAGATTGCGGCCCGCACAGAGGAACAAACGATGAGCACGCAAGCCCCCTCGACCGCCTCCCGCCAGATCGCCTGGCAGAGCGTCATCACGGTCATCAGCGCCGCGATCCTGATCGGCGCCGAGGTGTTCGGCGCGGCGTTTGCCGGCGGCTGGGCGCTGGCGATTCTCGTGCCGCCGGAGGCGCTCTTCCTGCCCTTCACCCAGGAGACGTGGGCCCACATCGTCCAGGCGGTGCTGTTCGGCATCGGCGTCGTCATCATGGTGGCGTTCATCCGCGGAGCCCAGCGCGTCGAGCCGTTCACGCGGCGCGGCTGAGGAACGCTTTCCGAGAAAGCACTGTGCCGCAGGCACAACTTCGCTTCCGCTCCGTCGCCAAATTCTTAACGGCTGTTCATCTTCGGCGCGCGGTGCGCGCGCCGTGCGCGACATCGAAAGCTTGTGTTAGGGAAATTTCCGCACAGCCTAAAAAAATTGTTGCGAAGCAGACTCAAAAGTCTTATTTCCACGCTTGCCCAATTTCGCACGTGCCTGTGGTCGTGTGTCAGTCGGTAGGTATCCGGACAAGAGGCCGGACAGCCGCCAAGGGATGAAGAACCGAGGGTCGTCTCCCGTTCGAGCGGCCAGCATCTCTCTCAAGTGATGCCGTTGAAGGTCTCTCCACCCCTTGCAACCGTGACTGGCAGCCGGAGGCGAACCGGCGCACCCCGCTCTCAACGGGGGACGCGACTTAAAGCAACGACGGATCGGGCTTTTTTGGTCTCTACCGGCAGTCCAACGCCGGCCCGGGCTACTGAAAAGGCTTGTCCTTCATTGCCAGGTGAGCGGGCGGGAAACTCTCCCAACCAATCCACGGCAGCAAAAGTCGGTTTCGAGTTCGAGGCATAGTCGCGTCTCCATCGTGCGACCACGCCACAGCACTCACGACCGAGAACCCTTGCTACCGGCCCTGTCGCTAGGGCCGTTTGGGAGAGTGCAATGACTGAACGCATCCAGGAATTCCTGCGCAACCGCCGCAAGGATGGCCTCGACACCGAGCCGTGCCTCGTCGTCGACCTCGAGGTTGTGCGCGACAACTACCAGACCTTCGCGAAGGCGTTGCCGGACAGCCGCGTGTTCTACGCGGTGAAGGCCAACCCGGCGCCCGAAGTGCTGTCGCTGCTCGCCTCGCTCGGCTCCTGCTTCGATACCGCGACCGTCGCGGAGATCGAAATGGCGCTGGCCGCAGGCGCGACGCCGGACCGCATCTCCTATGGCAACACGATCAAGAAGGAGCGCGACGTCGCGCGCGCCTACGCGCTCGGCATCCGCCTGTTCGCCGTGGACTGCTCCGCAGAGGTCGAGAAGATCGCACGTGCCGCCCCCGGCGCACGCGTGTTCTGCCGCATCCTCTATGACTGCGCCGGCGCCGAATGGCCGCTGTCGCGTAAGTTCGGCTGCGACCCGGAGATGGCGGTCGAGGTGCTCGACCTCGCCAAGCGGCTGGGGCTGGAGCCCTGCGGCATCTCCTTCCATGTCGGCTCGCAGCAGCGCAAGGTGAAGGCGTGGGACCGGGCGCTCGCCATGGCGTCGACCGTGTTCCGTGACTGCGCCGAGCGCGGGATCAACCTGACCATGGTCAACATGGGCGGCGGCTTCCCGACCAGGTACCTCAAGGACGTTCCTCCGGTCGTGCAGTACGGCCGGTCGATCTTCCGTGCGCTGCGCAAGCATTTCGGCAACCAGATCCCGGAGACCATCATCGAGCCGGGACGCGGCATGGTCGGCAATGCTGGCGTCATCGAGACCGAAGTCGTCCTGATCTCCAGGAAGAGCGACGAGGACGAGGTGCGCTGGGTTTACCTCGACATCGGCAAGTTCGGCGGCCTCGCCGAGACGATGGACGAGTCGATCCGCTACGCGATCCGCACCCCGCATGACGGGGCGGAGATGACGCCGTGCGTGCTCGCGGGGCCCACCTGCGACTCGGCCGACGTGCTGTACGAGAAGATGCCGTATCCGCTTCCGGTGACGCTCGAGATCGGCGACAAGCTGCTGATCGAAGGCACCGGGGCCTATACGTCCACCTACTCGTCGGTGGCGTTCAACGGCATCCCGCCGCTGAAGACTTACCACATCTGATCAGCCTCGCTCTGAGGCCCGACTAGTCGGGAGCCGGTCCGCCGGCTCCCTCCCCCTGACATTGCCTGATTTGACAACGCTGCCCTCGGCGCGCCTGCGCCGTTGGCCGCTGGGACTGACGTGCCATGACTGCCTTGCGCAAGACCAAACTCGCCCCCGCCCCGAAAGCCGCTCCGTTCGCGATCCGCGCGGAGCGAGCCTCGGACGTCGTCGCCCGTGAAGCGCTGCTCGATGCCTGCTTTGGCGAGAACCGCCATCTGCGCACCTGCCAGCGCCTGCGCGACGGACGTGCGCCCGCCGAAGGCCTTGCCTTCTCGGCGATCGCCGAGGGCCGCCTGGTCGGGACGCTGCGGTTGTGGCACGTCAGCGCCGGGGGTTGCCCGGCGCTCATGCTCGGCCCGCTCGCGGTTGAGGTTTCCTCCCGCAAGCTCGGGGTCGGGACCGCGCTGATGGACCACGCGCTCGCGGCGGCGAAGGCGCGTGGCCATCGCGCGGTGATCCTGCTGGGCGATGCGCCCTACTACGCCCGCTTCGGCTTCTCTGCCCAAAAAACCGGCGAGCTGTCGCTGCCCGGTCCGTTCGAGCGCGAGCGGTTGCTGTCGCTCGAATTGGCCGAGGGCGCGCTCGACGGCGCCTGGGGCATGATTGCGGCCACGGGAGCGCCTGCACCAAAGGCGAAAGGCTCGCGCGCCGGGAAGGCGCAGCACGCCGTGCTGGCGGCCTGAGGCAGCATCATGTCGCGGAGCCTCCCCGTCCGGCGCAATCCTGCGCGACCGCGCCTTCGCGGTGCCATCACCACCGCGCTGATGATCCTGCTCGCGGCCATGATCGTGCGGGATGTCCTGGTGCGCCGGTGGAGCTCCGCGCCGCTGCCGTCCTCCGACGTGACGCGCCGCCTCCCCTGACTGGCAGGGGTTGCGTCAGCCGCCGAAAACCCCTTAAACCCCGCGCCGAAGCCCCCTTCCGGATCATGCGCTGAAAACAGAGGTCCAGATGCCACGCCGCCTGATTTCCACCGGCTCCCCTTTCGAGAAGGCCGCCGGCTACAGCCGCGCCGTCATCGACGGCGACTTTGCCTTTGTCGCGGGCACCACCGGCTACGACTACGCCACCATGACCATGCCGGCCGATGTCACGAGCCAGTCACGCAACTGCTTCAGGACCATCGAGGCCGCGCTGAAGGAGGCCGGCTTCGCGATGGCCGACATCGTCCGCGCGACCTACTACATCACCGACGCCAGGGATGCGGAGGCCCTGTTCGAAGTCTGCGGCGAAGTCCTGGGCGAGATCCGCCCGGCCGCCACGCTGCTGGTGGTCGCGGGCCTCTACAAGCCCGAAATGAAGATCGAGATCGAAGTCACCGCAAAACGGCGCAGCTGACCCCTTCTGCTGCGCCCACCCAATCCACGGGAGAACATTGATGAGCCCCGCCTCGCAGATCCATGCGAAGATCTCCGGCCCCATTGTCATGATCGGCTTCGGCTCGATCGGCAAGGGCACGCTGCCTCTGATCGAACGCCATTTCGACTATGACGAGAAGCGCTTCGTCATCCTCGACCCGCATGAGAACGGCGAACTCGCCAGGAAGCACGGCGTGCGCTTCATCAAGCAGGGCGTGACCAGGGACAATTATCGCGAATTGCTGATTCCGCTGCTCACCGAGGGCGGCGGCCAGGGCTTCTGCGTCAACCTCTCGGTCGACACCTCCTCGGTCGACATCATGACCATGTGCCGGGAGATCGGCGCGCTCTATATCGACACCGTCGTCGAGCCTTGGGCGGGCTTCTATTTCGACAAGAATATCGGCCCCGAAAAGCGCTCCAACTACGCGCTGCGCGAGACCCTGCTCGCCGCCAAGCACAGGAGCCCCGGCGGCACCACGGCAGTCTCCACCTGCGGCGCCAATCCCGGCATGGTGTCCTGGTTCGTCAAGCGGGCGATGCTCGACATCGCCCGCGACACCAACACGCCGTTCAACGAGCCGAAGAGCCGCGAAGGCTGGGGCCAGCTCGCGCATAAGCTCGGCGTCAAGGGCATCCATATTGCCGAGCGCGACACCCAGCGCGCGAGGAATCCGAAGCCGATGAACGTGTTCGTCAACACCTGGTCGGTGGAAGGCTTCGTGTCCGAGGGCATGCAGCCGGCCGAGCTCGGCTGGGGCACGCATGAGAAATGGATGCCCGACAATGGCCGCCGGCACACCGAAGGCTGCGGGGCCGCGATCTATCTTATGCAGCCCGGCGCCAACACCCGTGTGCGCTCCTGGTGCCCGACGCCGGGGCCGCAATACGGCTTCCTCGTCACCCACAACGAGTCGATCTCGATTGCGGACTATTTCACGGTGCGCGACGGCGACAAGGTGATCTATCGCCCGACCTGCCACTATGCCTATCACCCCGCCAACGACGCGGTGTTGTCGCTGCACGAGATTTTCGGCGCCACCGGCAAGATGCAGCCGAGCTGGCACATTCTCGACGAGCACGAGATCGTCGACGGCATCGACGAGCTCGGCGTCCTCCTCTATGGCCACGGCAAGAACGCCTACTGGTACGGCTCGCAGCTCTCGATCGAGGAAACGCGCATGGTCTGCCCCTACCAGAACGCCACCGGCATGCAGGTGTCCTCCGCCGTGCTCGCCGGCATGGTGTGGGCGCTGGAAAATCCGCAGGCCGGCATCGTCGAAGCCGACGAGATGGATTTCCGCCGCTGCCTGGAGATCCAGATGCCCTATCTCGGCCCGGTGAAGGGATTCTACACCGACTGGACGCCGCTCAACGATCGGCCCGGGCTGTTCCCGGAAGACATCGACACGTCGGATCCCTGGCAGTTCCGCAATATCCTGGTGCGGTGAAGCCAACGCCATTCGCTGAACTGAGCCCGCCCAGAGCGCGGCCTATCTTTCCCTGATCGGCGGCGCGATCTTCTCGGCCGGCGCCGGTGGCAGCGCGGGCTGCGCGCCGGCCTTCTGTGCGTCGGGATCGGGTCGTGCGGGTTCGGGCGCCGGGGTGGTTGGGCGCGTGCCGCCGGACTTTGACTCGGTTGGCTCGTCCTTTTTCTCAACCTCGGGCGGCGAAGATGGCGGTGATTGCGTTGCCTGCGCCAGCTGCTGATGCTGGCTCACCCTAATCTCGCCAATGGCGAGGGCCGAGATCGTCATTCCCGCCGCGATCAACGCGACGGCAACCAGCCATTCGCCCTTGGTGGCGCGTTTCCACTCGTCATCGGCAGGCATGTCGATCACCGCACATCGTTCGCAGAGATCAACGGTCGGCCGGGAACATGG
The DNA here is from genome assembly GCF_016219575.1 of Bradyrhizobium sp. Classification (GTDB taxonomy): domain Bacteria; phylum Pseudomonadota; class Alphaproteobacteria; order Rhizobiales; family Xanthobacteraceae; genus Bradyrhizobium. Next base: position 13,195 of record NZ_JACRMG010000026.1, read on the forward strand.
TTCCGGGGAACCAGACAGCCCGATGCGCCCGAGCTGGAGGCGACGTTACCCGGATTTGCTTCGCTCCACCCGGATAACGCCTTGTTGGCTCGCGTCGTACCGTAATCCGCTCTCACCACGAATATTGCAGGCCGACCCGGCCGAGCACGCGTATCTCGCTCCAGGACTGCGCCGGCACCGAGGTGCCGAATTCGGTCTGCGTTCGATTGGACAGGGAAAGCAGCCGTCCCTGGTCGAGGCCGACGGCCACGCCCGCCGACAGCGCCAGATTGCCCTGCAGCCGCACCAATCCCGCGACCCCCACCGCATGCTGCCCGTCAAAGACGGCCCAGTGGGTCGAGATCGCGTAGTTGGTGCCGTTGGGCAGCCATGGATTGACCAGCGCCGTCGCCATGGCCGCGCCGGTGGCGGCGCGGGTCAGTTCGCGTGCGAGGGCGAACTGGTCCGCCACGATCTGGTTCGCGTTCATGCAGGTGTCGGTGCCGGGAATGTAGAAGAAGCCGGCTCCGTACAACGAACAGACCTTGACGTATTCCACCGCGGCGTGCCCGGGCGCCGAGGTCAGGAGTGTGAGCGCAGCGGCTGCGAGCACTGCCCGCAATCTGCGCCGCAGGACTTGCGGTCCTGATGTCATGAATTTCCTCATGTGTGATCTCCCGGACGCAGCGCTCAGTAGCGCGCGGTCAGGTAATCGCCCGTGAAGCGCCAGTTGAGGCCGAGCTTCACGAGATGCAGTTCATGATCGATATTGCAGGGCATGCGGAAGCATCCGGCCGACGTCGCGGTGGCGCCGAAATACATGAAGTCGTATTCGGCCCGAACCGAAAGATTGCTCATCACCAGGAATTCCAGACCGGCCCCGGCGGTCAATCCGGTCCGCTGGTGGTCGACGATCGTCGGGAACGGCGTGTTGATCCCGCTCCTGTAGTCGATGTTGGCCCAGGCAACGCCGCTCTTGGCGTAACCCAGCAGATTGCCGTAGGCATAACCGACGCGGCCGGTGGCTGTTGCGAGCGCCTTGTACTCCGCCGAGAGGCCAGACGAGAAGAAGGCCACGAACGCCGCCGGATCGGTCAGGCTGCCCTTGATCGATGACCAGGAGGCGTCGATCTCGCCGCCGACCACCAGATTGCCGAACTGCCAGTCGGCGCCGACCTGAACGCCTGCGAGCGAGCCGCGGGATTCGACGAAGACCGGATTCGGTCCGAATGCGACCAGGCCCGGATCTTCGAGACGGCTGCGTCCCTGCCCCCAGCCGCCGTGGGCGCCGATGTAGAAGGCGGTCCAGAGCGGCGCCGCAACCGGCAGCGGGGCTGCCTTGACCGGCAGATCGGCTGACCTCGCCGAGGTCGTGGTGAGAAGTGCGATGGCGGCGGCGGCGCGAACCAACTGGCGCATCATGTGTGAAACTGAGAGTGTCATGGAACGATCTTTCGAAAATGAGGGAATGGTTGACTGAGCGCCTGCTGCATCACCACGCGTACATGAAGCCCGCGCGGCCGAGGCTGCGTACGTCGCTCCAGGATTGCGCCGGCACCGCCACGCCGAATTCCGTTGCCGTCCGGTTGGTCAGGGTGCTCAGGCGCCCCTGGTCGAGGCCCACGGCAAATCCCGCCGAGAAAACCAGATTGCCGGAGATGCGGACGAGACCCGACGAGCCGAACGCGTGCCGGCCGTCGAAGCCGGCCCAGTGGTTCGAGATGGCGTAGTTCGTGCCGGTCGGCAGCCACGGCGCAACCAGAGAGGCCGACATCGCCGTCCCGGTGGCGCTACGGGTGCGCGCCCGCGCAATGTCGTACTCGTTCTGCAGGATCTGGTTCGCGTTGACGCACGTGTCGGTGCCGGGGATGTAGAAGAAGCCGGCGCCGTACAGCGAGCAGATCTTGACGTATTCGACCGGTGCGGCGTTGCCTGGCGTTGCGGACATCGCGGCAAGGCCCGCAACAGCTGCGGCAAGGATCGAAACGCGGCGGGGTGAGATGTGGCGCTTGATGGAAATCGACATGTTGGTTCTCTCGATCATGTTGTTTGAGGATGGCTTGTTGTGCCGGGAAATCAGCGGAAGCTGTCCGGGCCCAGCCGCACGTTGACGCCGAACTTCACCACGTGGATGCGGTGCTCGAGGCTGGAGATCGTGTTCGGGCTCGCGTAGCGGAGATGATCGACCGGGAGCCAGATGTAGTTGTATTCGGCCTTGGCGGAGACGTTGCGCAGGAAGGCCACTTCGAAGCCGGCTCCGCCGACGGCGCCGGTCAGGCTGCTCTGATAGGTGACGGGAAGCGGAGCGATCCGGGTTGTGACTTCCACGTCGGCCCAGGCTGCGCCGCCCTTTGCGTAGGCGAGCCATTGACCCATCGTGTAGCCGACCCTTCCCGCTCCGGTCGCCAGCGACTTGTAGCCGAAGCCATTGTTGGTGCTGGGGGTGATGACCCCGTTGGTGCTGCTATTGCCGCGCACGAAGGCCCAGGAGCCGTCGACTTCGGCACCCAGCACGAAGTTGCCCTGCTGCCAGTTGAAGCCGGCCTGGCCGCCTGCAAGCGGCCCGTCATATTTCACGACGGTCGGGTTGAAGACCGGTTGGAAGATGGGATCCTGGATCTCCGTCGTGCCCCACCCCCAGCCGCCGTGAACGCCGACATAGAAGCCGGTCCAGGAGCGGGCTGGAAGCGGCGGTTCGCCGGCAAGAGCCGGCGGCGAAAGTGCCGTGCTCGCCGCCGCAATTGCGGCGGCGAACGCAAGACAACCAAGTCCGGATGTTCTGGTGGATACATTCATGGCAAGGCCCATTCCTTTGCTTGAAGCCGGGAGAAGTCGTGCGAAATCGGTCGCCGGAAGCGCGCGCAACTGCGCCCTTCGCGAATCCGAGCGAATGGATGACCGGTTCGGGGGAACCGGAGTGAATTGGCGGATGTGTCTATGGAGGAGAAGGCCACCGGACACAGCCGGCGGCAGCGATGGTTATTCTCATTGCCTGACCCCAGTTTTTTGGTTGTGGCCGATCCTAGGCAAGGCACGGAAATGATGCCTATTACGGGGAAGCAACAGTGCGCAGATTCCCGGCAATCTGAAGCAAATTTCAGAAATTTCAGAATCGGGGGCGCAATTCAGGCCCCCGAACAGCGGCTGTTGCGGTCGATATCCGCTAGTCGGTGGTGCTGACCTCCCACGTCGCGTGACGCACTCCGCTCTGCTTCTGCAGGTCGAGCGCGACGGCGTTGAGCTCGTTGGGATCGACGGCAGTGGGAACCAAGGTGGCGACGATCTCGAGCTGGCCGTCGCCGATCTCGACCACTTCGACGTCGCCGACCGGATAGTGAGCCGCCTCGAGCTGCTCGACCAGGCGGTCGCGCATCGTGGGGAGTGCATGCGGCGTCACCGCCAGCTTGAAATAGTAGGTGGCCTCGGACGTCTTCTCGTCCAGCGGGATGCGGTTGATGGCATTGACCAGCGGCCGCAGCAGCGTGTTGCCGGCAAGCACGAAGATCGTCAGCGCCACCGCCTGCGCGATCATGTCGGCGCCGGCGCAGGAGCCGACCGCGGCGGAAGCCCACAGCGTCGCCGCGGTGTTGAGCCCGCGCACGTCCATGCCCTGCTTCATGATGACGCCGGCGCCGAGAAAGCCGATGCCGGACACGACATAGGCGATCACCCGCACGCCGCCGTCGGCGCCGGCAAGATGCATGGCGAGATCGACGAAGGCCGCCGCACCGACCGCGACCAGCACGTTGGTGCGCAGGCCCGCGGTGCGCTGGCGGTATTGCCGCTCGGCGCCGATCAGCGTGCCCAGCACGAAGGCCACGGCCAGGCTGACCAGCGTGTCGAGGAAATCGGCGGTCTGGAAGGTCGTGAGAAACTTCATCGCCTCACCCCCGGGATACGCGACGCGACCTATTATAGTTCGAGAAGCCCGCCGTCACCCTCTTCGTCGGCGAAGGCAAGCAGCGTTCCCCTGGCGTTCCAGGCCAAGGCGGCGACGGCAGCGCCCTTGTTGCGACGCACGAGGATTTCCGCGCCGTCATCGAGGCGGATCATCAGCACGGTGCCGTCGCTGTAGCCGGCGGCCATGATGTCCTGCTTCGGATGGCAGGCGACCGCGGTGACGCGCGCCTGCAAAGGCGCCAGCATCGCCGGCTCCTTGCCCATCGGGCCGTCCTTGCTGGTGAAGGGCCAGATGATGACGGTGTCGGCGCCCGAGGTCGCGAGCCCCTTGCCGCCCGCGCTCCACGACATCGAGCGGACGCGACCGGGATAGCCGCTCATGCGCATGTGCCTGTTGTCGGCGAGCCGCCAGCCATGCAGCGCCGGCTCGTGCATCGCGGTGACCAAAAACTTGTTGTCGGGGCTGAAGACGACGCCGAGATGCGAGCCGGCCCATTCCAGGAATTCGGGCTTGGCCGCCATATTGGGAAACCACAGCGTCACGCCGTTGTAGTGCGCGATCGCGACCCGCAGGCCCTTCGGTGCAAAGGCGAGCCCGCCGACGGTCGAAGGTGCGTCGAAGGATTTTTCCTCCGCCTTGCCGCTGCGCACATACGCCGTCTTGCCGGCCGACCAGGCAAAGGCGCCATCCGGATGCAGCGCGACGCAGTCGATCCAGCGCCGCTTGGCATCGGTGGCCAGTACCGAGGTCTCGCCCTTGGCATTCAACGCAACGACCTTGCCGTCGTCGCCGCCGGTGACCATGCGCGCGCCATCCGATGCCGCGCAGAGGATGGCGCCGAAATGAACCTCGACGGGCGAGATTTCGCCTGCGGCGTTTGCGACCGCGATCTTCTCCTCGGTACCGACGAAGCAGGCGCTGTCGCCTAGAAAATGCACCGACGACACGGCCATGCCGAGCGGCAGCGGCCGCACCTTGTCGGTCACCGAAACGATGGAGGCGGATTCGCCTGCGTCGAACTCTTTCATCACGTGACGATGCAGCTCTCAAAGCCGTCGCGGATCATCTGCTCCGGCAATTCGCGGCCGATGAAGACGACCCGGCTCTCGCGCCGCTCGCCGTCCTTCCATTTCCGCTGGTGATCGCCTTCCAGCATCATGTGGACGCCCTGGAAGACATAGCGGTCGTCATCGTCGCTGAAGGCCAGGATGCCCTTCGATCGCAGGATCTTCTGGCCCTCGCTGGCGACGAGCTGCTGCAGCCACGGCATGAACTTCGTCGGGTCGAGCGGCTTGTCCGTGCGCAGCGACAGCGATTGCATTTCCTCGTCGTGATAATGCTTCAACCCGCCATGGCTGTGGCCGTGATCGTGGTGGTGATGGTCATGGCCGTGATGGTGGTGATCGTGGTCATGGTCATGATCGTCGGCCTCGAGGAACGCCGGCTCGATTTCGAGAATGCGGTCCAGGTCGAACGCGCCGCGCTCCAGCACGTCCGCCAGCGCCACCTGGCAGCGCTCGGTGCGGTGCAGCTTGGCATAGGGGTTGATGCCGCGGATGCGGGCCTCGACTTCGGCGAGCTCGGGCCGGGAAACGAGATCGGTCTTGTTGAGCACGATGACGTCGGCGAAGGCGATCTGGTTCTTGGCTTCCGGCGCGTCCTTCAGGCGGTCGCTCAGCCATTTGGCGTCCGCCACGGTGACGACGGCGTCGAGCCGCGCATTCCTCTGCACGTCCTCGTCGACGAAGAAGGTCTGCGCCACCGGGGCGGGATCGGCAAGGCCCGTGGTCTCGACGATGATGGCGTCGAACTTGCCCTTGCGCTTCATCAGGCCTTCCATGATGCGGACGAGGTCGCCGCGCACGGTGCAGCAGACGCAGCCGTTGTTCATCTCGAACACTTCCTCGTCGGCGCCGATGATGAGGTCGTTGTCGATGCCGATCTCGCCGAATTCGTTGACGATGACGGCGTATTTCTTGCCGTGATTCTCCGACAGGATGCGGTTCAGCAGCGTGGTCTTGCCGGCGCCGAGATAGCCCGTCAGCACGGTCACGGGAATTTTGGGGGAAGGTGCAGCCTCTGCCATAACAGCTCCGGAAAGCGGGATTTGGGGCGCTCAGGCCTTGCGGGGTGGCCCCCGCACTAGTTGCCGAGCGCGCGCGTCAGGACCTTTATATTGTGCCTGACCATGTCAATGTAAGTGGGGGCATCGCCCTTTTCGCCCGTCAAACCGTCGGAATAGAGCGTTCCGCCGACCCTGGCCCCGGTCTCGGCGGCGATCCGCTGCATCAGGCGGGGATCGGTGACATTTTCCAGAAATACCGCCGGAATTTTCGCCTGTTTGACCTGGGTGATGATTTTCGCGATGTCCCGCGCGCTGGGCTCGGATTCCGTGGAAACCCCGAGCGGGGCGACGAATTCGATGCCGTAGGCGGATGCGAAATAGCCGAAGGCATTGTGGGTCGAGATCACCTTGCGCCCCGCCGGCGGGAGCTTTTCGACCGCCTCGCGGACCTCGCGGTCGAGCGCATCGAGCCTGGCAAGATAGGCCTGCGTATTCTTCACGATTTGACCGGCGGCAGCAGGATCGGCAGCCGCGAGCGCGGCGCTGATATTGGCGACGTAGATCTTCGCATTGGTGACCGATTGCCAGGCATGCGGATCGGCAGCCGAACCCAGCCGCAGCGGCGAGATGCCGCCGCTCGCAGTGACGATCTTCGCCTTGCTGCCGGAGGATTGCACCAGCCGCGGCAGCCAGCCCTCGAAACCGAGACCGTTGACGACGATCAATTTGGCATCGGCGATCTTCCTGGCGTCCGCCGGCGTCGGCGAATAGACATGCGCGTCGCTGTCGGGGCCGACAAGGGTGGTGACATCGACATTGTCGCCGCCGACATTGCGTACGAGATCGCCGAGGATCGAGAAGGTCGCGACGACCTTGAGCGGCTCGGCTCGGGCGGGTAGCGCGCCTGCGAGCAGCGCGATGCAAATCAGGAACCGGGCAAAACGGCGCATGGTCAGGCTTCGAGATGGCGGCCGGGGAAGGCCTGCCGCACCAGGCCGCCGCAACTGCCGAACAGGAGCGAGACGATATAGAACACCGCGGCGACCAGGATGATCGCCGGACCCGAGGGAATCCCGATCTGGAACGACAGCACCAGTCCCGCATAGCCCGACACGATCGCGCTCGCCACCGCAATGCAGATCATGCCTGTGATATCGCGCGACCAGAAGCGGGCGATGCCGGCGGGCAGGATCATCAAGCCGACGCCGAGCAGCGTACCGAGTGCATGAAAGCCGTTGACGAGGTTGACCACGACGAGCGCGAGGAAAGCGAGATGCGCAGGCGCACCGGCGCGGCTGACGGTGCGCAGGAAAACGGGATCGACGCATTCGATCACCAGCGGCCGGTAGATCACCGCGAGCACCAGGAGCGTGATGGTGGCGTTGAAGGCAATGACGAACAGGGTCTGGTTGTCCATCGCCAGAATATTGCCGAACAGCACGTGCAGCAGATCGATATTGGTGCCCTTGACCGAGACGATGGTGACGCCGAGCGCCAGCGACACGAGGTAGAAGGTCGCCAGCGATGCGTCCTCCTTCAGCTCCGTGTTGCGCGCGACGAGGCCGGCAAGGATGGCGATCGCAAAGCCCGCGATCAGGCCGCCGGCCGTCATCGCGAACAGACTGAGGCCCGAAACGAGAAAGCCGACGGCAGCGCCGGGCAGGATGGCGTGCGCCATGGCGTCGCCGACGAGGCTCATCCGCCGCAGCATCAGGAACACGCCGATCGGCGCCGCGCCGAGCGACAGCGCGATCACGGCAGCGAGCGCGCGGCGCATGAACTCGAATTCGATGAAGGGCGTGATCAGCGCGTCGGTCATGTCAGGCAGCTTGCGAGGGCCTTGCGTCCACGGCGCAGGCCGCAGCGCCGTCGTCGAAGGCCTCGCACATGCGGCGGGCCTCGGCGAGATTGTCGGATGTCAGCACCTGCGCGGTCGGCCCCCAGGCAACAAGCCCGCGCGCCAGCAGCAGCGTTTCCGGAAAATTCCGGTGCACGAGGTCCATGTCGTGCAGCGCCGCCAGCACCGTGCGGCCCTCCTCGTGCCAGCGCTTCACCAGCACCAGCAGGTCGGCCGAGGTCTTGGCATCGATCGCGTTGAAGGCCTCGTCGAGCACGATCAGCCGCGCATCCTGCAGCAGCACGCGCGCGAAAAGCATGCGCTGCATCTGCCCGCCGGAAAGCGTGCCGATGTTGCGGTTCTCGAAGCCGTTGAGGCCGACGGCCGCGAGCGCCTGCGCGATCCGCTCGCGCTCGCGGCTGCCCATGCCGCCGAAGAAGCCGGTCGCCCGCCACAGCCCGGTGCCGACGAAATCGAACACCGAGATCGGAAAGCTGCGGTCGATGTCGACGCTCTGCGGCAGATAGGCGATGTCCCTGATATCGAGCCCGCCGAGATCGATCGTGCCCGACAGCGGCTTCAGAATGCCGGCGAGCCCGCGAAACAGCGTCGACTTGCCGGCGCCGTTGGGGCCGACCACGGCCAGCAGCGCGCCGGAGGCGACTTCGCCCGAGAGATGGTGCACGGCAGGATGCCGGTCATAGCCGAGCGTGACGTCGCGAAGGGTGATCCGGGCTGTCATCCTCACCTCATCGCCAGCCAGACGATGCCCCACAGCCCGGCGCTGACCGCAACCGCGGCGGCAAGGCGCGCGGCCACCGTCATGCGCAGGATCGACCACGGCGCGGCCTGCGCCGGATGCGGCGTCGCCGGATCGTGGCTGTGCTGATGGGCGTGACCATGGTGGTGGTCGTGGCCGTGGGAGTGTGCCATCAGAAAATGTTATATTATAACATTACTTAAGTCCACCTAACGGCGGGCCTCAGGGGATGGCCATGGACAACGCCGCCGCCAGGAAGGGGAACGGAACGGCAGCGACAAGGCCGCCCGGAACCAGACGAATTTGGCCGGCATGAACGGGATTTCCCGGGATCAGGCGTCGCCTTCCAACCCCTCGATCTCTGCGACAACGGCCGCAAGCAGGGGCGGAAGATGCACCGTCACGGTTTCCCAGACATAGGATGCGGCGACGTTGTCGTATTGATGCCGGTAGAAGTTTCCAACATCCCGGATGGAACGCCAAGGCAATTCAGGATGTCTATCGCGCAGGTCATCGGGCAACCGGCGGCTCGCTTCCGAGATGATTTCCAGCGCGCGCGTCACGGCATAAACATGCAAACGCGACTCGCTGAACCCTTCGCAGGAAAGACCTTCGACAAACTCTCTGGCAAGCAGCACGTTTTCGCGAATGTCGTACAAGGCCAGCTTGACGGACTCAGAATGCATAAATGGCTTCGCGCTCGGCGATCGGCTTCACATGGGGTTTGAGCGCAATCCGGTTTGAAACATCCACACGCAGCGGAAACAGATCTTCGATGCAGTGAACGATTCCGACATATCTGAAAACGTCCATCCGAACGTCCGGCGCGATTTCGACCAGGATATCTATGTCGCTGTCGTGGCGAGCGTCGCCGCGAGCGCGCGAGCCGAACAGGGCGGCATGGCTCACGCCCTGGGCCTTCAGGGCGGCTTCGTGCTCGCGCAACCTCGCAAGGATGTCCTGCTTTTCCATGATCTGCATTCTACCAGAACCCGTTACTTCCCGGCAGTCCAAACACCGCGCCCTTTTGCTCCGTGCCAACCGGAATAAAGTTTCCGTATTTTCAGTGACTTAATGTCCTACGAGCAGAACCTCAGGGCTTGCCGATGGCCATTGACAGCGCCGCCGCCAGGAAGGGGAACGGCAGCGACACCGCCGCCCGGAACCAGACGAACTTGGCCGGCATGAACGGGATTTCCCACAGGATGAGGCGCTGGAAGGCGAACAGCGCCCAGGAGATCACATAGGCGATCACCTGCGGCGTCCCGCCGCCGACCTTCAGCGCCACCGCGGCGATCGAGAAGCCGACCACCGGTCCCCCTGGCGTCACTGCACCGGCGATGGTGGCCGCCAGCACGCCCATCCAGCCACTATCCGGCCCGAGCCAGCCCGTGATGACTTCCGGCGGGATCACTGCGGCGATATAGCCCGAGCCGATCACGCCGAGCGCAATCCGCGGCACGATGTTGATGAAGTCCATCGCGCCCTCGCGCGCGGAAGAAAGCGCCACCGCGCGACCGCGCCGCCAGACCATGAAGCCGAGTACGGCGACCGAGCCCCACAGCGTGATGTCGATGAAGAGCGTCGCGCTCATTCCGCCTCGCCCTTCTTCGGATAGAGGCGGTCATAGACGATGCGGCCGAGCGCACCGGCCAAAATCGGAATCGGCACCGAGAGCAAAATGCGCCAGATGGTGAAATCGGTACCGAGGATCGGCAACTCCCAGGCAATCGCGCGGCCGTAGCCGATCAGGGTCCAGCTCACCACCATTGCGATCGTCGCGCCGAAATCCGCACCCACCGTCAGCAAGGCCGCCGCCACCGGATAAGCGGTGAACGGGCCGCCGGGCAGGATCGCACCGAACGCCGTGCCGATCAAAAGGCCCTTCAGTCCGGACTCCGGCCCGAGCGCGCGCGAGACTTTTTCATGCGGCAGGATTTCCGCGACGAAAGCGCCGAGCAGACAGCCTGCGAGCACGCGCGGCAGGATCTCGCCGAACAGCGCCAGATCGCCGTAGAGAATCTCCGTCACGCCGTGCACGCCGTCGCGCCGCCAGACCAGCACGACGCTGATCGCCACCAGCACGGCAATGAAGATCATCGACCAGCCGATCGGCTTGCGCTTCTTGCGCGGCGCTTCGGTCTCGGCTGAGTCGTCGGCCGGGTCTTTGGGGGCGTCTGCCAAGTGAATCGGATCGGGAGGTGAAAATGTCCCGTCCTGCTTAGTCCCGGCGGCGCGGTGAGGCAAACGGAACGAGGGCGCGACCCATGCGCATCGCCGGGATGCCCATGCGGCAGCGGGTCAGGTCAGATGCCGGATCAGCGCCAGCCCGGCGAACAGCCCGGCGATCGACAGCACCACCGAGCCGGCCACGTAGAGTGCGGCAAGCCAGAGTTCGCCGCGCTCATAGAGCAGCGCCGCATCCAGCGAATAGGCCGAGAAGGTGGTGTAGCCGCCGAGTATCCCCGTCATCAGGAACAGCCGCCAGGCCTGCGAAGCCTCGCCCTTGAAGGCGAGGTAGCCGGCGATCAGGCCCATCACGGTCGAGCCCGTGATGTTGATGATGAAGGTGCCCCAGGGAAAGCCGGTGCCCATGCAGCGCGCGCAGAAGACGTTGACGAGATGGCGCAGCGTCGCGCCCAGTCCGCCGCCGACGAATACGAGGATGTAGCTCACCTGCCCTAGGCCCCACGGAGCGATGCAAGCGCGTCATTGCGAGGAGCGACAGCGACGAAGCAATCCATTTGCCCCGATGCGGTGAGGTGGATTGCTTCGCTTTGCTCGCAATGACGGCGCTCAGTCGAGATCAAGCCTTCGAGAACAGCTGATCGACATAATCCCAGTTCACGAGGTTCTCGACGAACGCCTTCAGGTAATCCGGGCGGCGGTTGCGATAGTCGATGTAGTAGGAGTGCTCCCAGACGTCGCAGCCGAGGATCGGCGTCGCGCCGCCATGCACCAGCGGGCTCTCGCCATTCGCCGTCTTGGAGATTTCCAGCTTGCCGCCCTTGACCGACAGCCAGCACCAGCCCGAGCCGAACTGGCCCACGCCGGCGGCGATGAAGTCGGTCTTGAATTTCTCGAAGCCGCCGAGATCCTCGTTGATCTTCTTTTCCAGCCGGCCGGGCAACTTGGTGCCGCCGCCATTGGGCTTCATCCAGTTCCAGAAGTGCAGGTGGTTGTAGTGCTGGCCGGCGTTGTTGAACACGGCCGGGTTCTTGCCGAACGATCCCTTCACGATCTCCTCGAGGGACTTGCCTTCGAATTCGGTCCCCTTGATCGCGTTGTTGCCATTGGTGACATAGGCCTGATGATGCTTGTCGTGGTGATATTCCAGCGTCTCCTTGGACATGTAGGGTCCAAGGGCGTCATGGGCGTAAGGCAGGTTGGGCAGCGTGAAGGTCATGGGGTGATGTCCGCAAAATGGTGGGGTACTTCGGGTAACGGGCACCCCTTATAGAATGTTCCGGCGCGCTTCAACACACCCAATTTTGACGGTATGGCAATCGAATGAGCATTGAAGTCGACATCCTGAACGGGAATGCCTCCTGGCCGCAGGCCGAGCCGCTGCTGGAAGCGGTCTGGCCATCCCATGTGGTCGAGAAGCTGTCGTGGGGTCATGTCAAATGGGCGCATGCCGATCTGCGCGTGCTGATCGACGCGCCCGGTGGCGGGCTTGCCTGCCATGTCGGCATCTATTTCCGCACCGTGATCTGGAACGGCCACAGGGTGCATGCCGGCGGCATCGGCGGCGTATCGACCCGCACAGACTGCCGCGGCCGCGGCTATGCCAGCATTGCGCTCGACGCCGCGGTGCAGACCATGCGCGCCAACGAAGCCGTGAAGTTCGCAATCCTGTTCTGCGAGCCGCACAATCATGCCTTCTATGAGGCGCGCGGCTGGCAGCGCTTTGCCGGCGAGGTCTGGTGCGAGCAGCCGGAGGGGCGAATCCGCTTCGAGGCAATGACGCCCTTCGTGTTCGACATCGTCCGTGCCCCGCGCCAGGGCACCATCGACCTATGCGGCCTGCCGTGGTGACCCCTGCGTGGCAGGGGGTGGCTTGAAGCCGGCTTCGGTCCTTAATATGTCGCTCATAATCTATTGGCGAACGTCGCGGGCCGGGAGGGTACCATCCTACTTTGCATGGGGTTGATTTCGCGATTTTGTGTCCGGTCCCTGTCACTCAAGGGGCGCGGTGACGCATGACCATGGAAGCTTCCGCTGACGCGCGCCCGCCGGCGACCCCGGTCTCCGGCCTGCTGACTTCTCCCATCCTGCCGACTTTGCTGAAGCTCGCATTGCCCAATGCGATCGCCATGTTCGGCACCGCGCTGGTTGCGGTGGCCGAGACCTCCTATATCGGGCGGCTCGGGGTCGAGCCGCTTGCCGGCATCGCGTTGGTGTTTCCGTTCGTGATGCTGACGCAGATGATGTCGGCGGGCGCGATGGGCGGCGGCGTCTCGTCTGCGGTGAGCCGCGCGCTCGGCAGCGGCAACCGCGAGCGCGCCGCCAATCTGGCGCTGCATGCCGCGATCATCGGCACCGGCGGCGGGTTGTTCTTCACCGCGACGATGCTCGTGCTTGGAAGGTCTTTCTATTCGCTGCTCGGCGGCAGCGGCGAGGTGCTCGAACAGGCGATGCAGTATTCGCAGGTGCTGTTCTCGGGCGCGGTGTCGATCTGGCTGGTCAACACGCTCGCCTCTGTCGTGCGCGGCACCGGCGACATGCGCGTGCCGTCGCTGGTCCTGATCGGGGTTGCGATCGTCCAGGTCGCGGTGGGCGGCGGGCTCGGGCTCGGCCTGTTCGGCCTGCCGAAATTCGGCATGCGCGGCGTCGCCGCCGGGCAGCTCGCAGCTTTCACGCTCGGCGCATTGTTCCTCGCCTGGTATCTCGTCAGCGGCCGCAGCCGCCTGAAGCTCAATTTCAGGAGCTTCGCGTTCCAGCGCGACATGTTCCTCGACATCCTGAAGGTCGGCGCCATGTCGTGTCTGTCGCCGCTGCAGACCGTGCTGAGCATTGTGATCTTCACCAAGATCCTCGCTGGTTTCGGCACCGTGGTGCTGGCCGGCTATGGCATGGGCTCGCGGCTTGAATTCCTGCTGGTTCCGATCGCATTCGCCTTCGGCACCGCCTCGATCCCGATGGTCGGCATGGCGATGGGCGCAGGCCTCGTTGCGCGCGCGCGCCGCGTGGCGTGGACTGCCGCGACTGTGGCAGGCGTCGTGGTCGGGCTGATCGGCCTGATCGTCGCGATCAATCCCGTCCTGTGGGTTTCGCTGTTCACCGACGATCCCGGCGTCGCGGAAGCCGCCTATTCCTATTTCCGCTGGGCCGGCCCCGGCTTCGGCTTCTTCGGCGCCGGCGTCTGCCTCTATTTCTCCTCGCAAGGCGCTGCAAGGGTCGGCGGCCCCGTGCTGGCCGGGACCATCCGCCTCGTCCTCGTCGCCGTCGGCGGCTGGTGGCTCGCCACATCGGGCGCGCCGGCATGGACGCTGTTTGCCCTGGTCGGCACCGCGATGGTCGTGTTCGGTCTCTCCACCGCGCTGGCCATCCGCCTGACGCGCTGGAGCAAATAATACGCGCGAAAGCGTGACCGCTTCCGGCATTGCAGAATCCGGATTTATTGCTATTGAGGCCCCGTTTTCAGGCGAGAGTTGCATGGCCAGATTCAGCTTCATTTTCTTGATCGTTGCCACCGTGCTCGGCGTGGCTCCCGCGGCGGCGCATCGTGACGAACCTCTCGGCGTCTGGCTGACGGAGAAGCGCGACGCCCGGATCAAGGTCACCAAGTGCGGCAACGGCATTTGCGGCGTGATCGTTTGGCTCAAGGAGCCGATCGATCGCGCCACCGGCCATCCGCAGGTCGACGACAAGAATCCCAATCCGGCGCTGCGGAAGCGGCCGGTGATCGGGATTTCGCTGTTCATCGGCATGCGCGCGTCGGCGCCGGGCAAATGGTCGGGGCAGATCTACAACGCCGACGACGGCGGCACCTATGTCAGCCACGTCACCTTCGCAGGCGGCGACGCGCTGCGCGTCGAGGGCTGCGTGGGCATCATCTGCGGCGGCGAGACCTGGACCCGCGTCGGGCGTTAACCGGTTGACCTGCCGGCGTTGTCCCATCACAATCTCAGGCTGTTTGCCGGGGTGGGACAGCCATGCGCCATTTGCTGCTTGCGATCGGTTTCATCAGCCTTGCCGTTGCGACCATTGCCTTCATCAACAATCGGTCGCTTCGCAACGAAATCCGCGCGGCACTCGGGCCCGAGTTCAACACCCCGGAAGAGCGGATCATTCGGGGTTACGACCGACCATATCTCCAGCTTATCGCCGACAGGCTCCTTCACACTAAGCCAGCGGGGCTAGATGGGACGTTGCTTGACCGTTACAGCCGACCCGGCCTGCTCTGGAATGATGTCACTTTTGCCATCTCGCTCGGGATTTTTTCGACAAGCCTGTGGATGTGGGTTCTGATGCAGTTCGGACCATCCGGCGCCTTGCGATATCTGCTCGTCGTGATGACGATAAGCTCGCTGCTGTATGCCATATTCGACACGGCGGAGGATCTTGCGCTGGTACATGCCTTCAGAACGCCGGCCGCCATTTCCGATGGCGAGGCTCAAATCGCATCCATACTGACCCGGCTGAAGTTTGTTTCGATCGTGGGGTCGGTAGCCGGCGCGGTGGTGTTTCAGACGTTGCAGGTTATCGTTCCCGACGATGCGAAGCCGCTGTTCCGGAAATGAGAGCGCCGCCCACGATCTGCTATGCCATCATCGCCTTCAGCGCGGTCGCGGCGGTAGCGTAGCCGCCGCGGGCGCCGTCGATGAAGTGCACATGGTCGCTGCGCATCACCGAAGGCACGAAGCAGGTCATCATGGCGGCGTCCTGGCGGTGCAGCCCGTAGCGCAGGATGCCGGCCGAAGCGGCGGCCTCCAGGCGCTGCGTCAGCTCGTTCTCCAGCCCCTCCGTGCAGTCGAGGATCATCTTCAATCCGTCGTCATATTTCCGGAAGTCGGAATTCTCCACCACCTGCTGCACGTAGTTCCTCGGCACGAAGTTGCCGACCTTGATGCCGAAGCGCATCACGACATAGGCCCACAGGGTGACCGCGAGCACGACGGCGCGGCGTTTGGCCAGCGAGCCGCCGCGCGCGGCGCGGGCTTCGTACTCCACGCCCTGCGGCGGCCAGCGCAGCGGCGGACCGCCCGCCGGGACCGGGCGGCCTGCATCGGGGCTGCGCTCGACGAGCGCAATGATGTCCTCGATCGACTTTCGGAACGCGCCTGCGTCGGCGCCCCTCGCCGGGAGCACCAGCACCGACAGGATGACGCCGCGCGCCGAGGGGATTTCCTCGAAACGGCAGGAAAGGCCGGAAAGATCGGGCTGGGTGCCTGGCGGTGCGGCTTCGACCGCGAACTCGCCGCGCTTCATCGCGGCGTCGGCCCAGCCGAGCCCGCCGCCGGAAAACATCGCATAGGACAGATTGGCCGACGGGCCGAAGCGCGCGACGCGGACGTCGAGTCCCTGCGCGCGCACGGCCGAAACCGGCACCAGCGCGACCCGCATCGAAAGTTCGAGGTCTTCCTTCACCCAGGTGGCGGTTGCCGCCAGCGCCTCGCGCGCGAGATCGAGATCGGCGGGCGCCACCGCAAAGCTCGCGCCGTCCCCGCCGAACACGAAGGGGAATTCGCGCCCCTCCAGCGCATTGGTGACGGCCGCGATCACGGAAGCACCGGCCATGTTGACCGCCTTGTAGCGCTGGGCGGCGATCGCCCTAGTCGATTCGACGATGTCGGCGACGCCGATGGTCCAGTCATCGGGCAATGGCGAATAGAGCTTCGGGTCCATGAGGCTGGAAAAGCCCCGAAAGACCGGAATGCGGCCGTAGAAGAGATCGGTTCCGCCGGCGGTGTTCATCGTCGTCCGAATTGCCCCGTGCCCGCTGGATGTAGCAGATACGGGCCCTGCTGTATCCGGGTTCGCGCCGGCTAGACCTTCAACCCGCCCAGCACGAGCCGGTTGAGCCGGGCCGCAAACGCCGCCGGGTCTTCCGGCAATTCGCCGTCGAGTATCTGGGCCTGCTCCAGCAACAGGAAGGAAATATCCCTCGCTGCATCCTTTGCAGCCGCGATCGCCGCGACCAGCGGGTGCTTCAGGTTGATCTCGAGGATGGGCTTGTGCGCCACGCCCTTGTCGTGCTGGGCGAGCAACCGCTCCAGCGCGCGGTCGCGCGCCTCGCCCGAGGCGACGAGGCACGACGCGCTCGAGGTCAGCCGCTGCGAGGCGCGGACGTCGGCGACGCGTTCGCCAAGCGCCTCCTTGACGATGGCGATCGTCATGGCTTCGTCCGCCGCTGACACATCACCCTTGTCTTCCGCCTTTTCTTCCATGAACGGGACCAAGCCGAAATCGACGTCACCCTGGCTCAGCGACTTCAGCGGCTTGCCGCCGAAATCGAGTGGCGCGGCGGTCCAGAACGCATCGACGGGATCGGTCAGCAGCAGCACCTCGATGCCGCGGGCCTTCGCGGACTCCAGCTTGGGGTTGGACTTCAGCCGTTCGATGCTGTCGCCGACGAGATAATAGATGTCGGTCTGGTTCGGCTTGATGTCCTCGACATACTGCTTGAGCGAGCGCTTGTCGCCGGAGGTGGTGGTGAAGCGCGACAGCGCCAGCAGTTTTTCACGCCGCTCGAAATCTTCCCAGATGCCTTCCTTGATGACGGCGCCGAACGCATCCCAGATCTTCGCGAAACCCTCCGGCTCCTTTTCGCCGAGGCTTTCCAGTTCGCCTATCACGCGGCCGGTCACTGCTTTACGAATTTGCGCGAGCTGCGGGTTGTTCTGCAGCATCTCCCGCGAGATGTTCAGCGGCAGATCCTCGCTGTCGATCACGCCGCGGATGAAGCGCAGGTAGGCCGGCAGCAGGTCCGCATCGTCGGCGATGAAGACGCGGCGGACATAGAGTTTCACCTTGCCCTTGCGCGCCTGGTCGAACAGGTCGAACGGCTTGGTCGATGGCGCAAACAGCAGCACGGCGTAGGATTGCCGGCCCTCGGCGCGGTAGTGCAGCGTCATGGCCGGCTCGTCGAAGGCGCCGGCGATCGATTGATAGGCCTGCTTGTAGTCCTCCGCCGACAATTCCGATTTCGGCCGCTGCCACAGCGCGCTTGCCGAATTGATCTGGCGCGGCTCGCCCTCCTCGCCCACCAGGAAGATCGGGAACTGGATGTTGTCGGACCAGGCGCGGACGATGCGCTCGATCTCGTATGCTTCGAGATATTTTTCCGCATCCTTCTTCAGGTGCAACACGATCTCGGTGCCGCGGACAATGCGCCTTTCGGCTTCGTCATCCGCGGGCGCGATCTCGAACCCGCTGCCGCCGGAGGAGGACCAGACCCAGACCTGGTCCGATCCCGCGCGGCGGCTGGTGACGACGATGCGCTCCGCCACCATGAAGGCGGCATAGAAACCGACGCCGAACTGGCCGATCAGATTGGCGCCGTCCTTGGCCTCGGTCAGGCGGGCGACAAAGGATTTGGTGCCGGAGCGCGCAATGGTGCCGAGATTGTCGATCAGTTCCTGGCGGTCCATGCCGATCCCGCCGTCGACCACGGCAAGCGTGTTCGCCTTCTTGTCGGGAACGATCCTGATTTCCGGCGGCGCACCGTCGGCGATCAGCCCGGGCGTGGCGATCGCCTCGTAGCGCAGCTTGTCGCAGGCATCGGACGCATTGGAGATCAGCTCGCGCAGGAAAATGTCGGTCTCCGAATAGACCGAATGCACCATCAGGTGCAGGAGCTCTGCGACTTCGGCCTGGAACGGCTGGGATTCGGGGGCGGCAGTGGTGGTGGTCATGCGGGCTCGGTCGAAATGAAGGTGTCGGGAAAGCCCTGATATAGCCCCGCTATCTGCAGTGGCAAGGCCGCCTTGTCACCCCGCGATCGCGGCCAGATAGCGGCGGACGGACGCCTCGAACGCCGCCCTGGCGCCGGTCTCGATGTTGCGGCCCCACCAGGCGCCATAGAGGCGATCGAAAGCCAGCGGCTCGACCGCCCGCCAGATCGCGGCGACGGCGGCGGCGTTGAGCGGGATGTAATTCGGAAAGCTGTACATGAAGCTCACCCAGCGACGGTCCATCGTCGCCATGGCGATATCGCCGGTCAGCAGCGCCCCGCGGCCTTCGGCCCCTGCCCGCCAGTGCATGACGGTGCCGCCGGGAAAATGCCCGCCGGCGCGGACAAGTAGGATATCGTCGGAGATGCGCCGGCTCTCCCCCGGCCATGCCACGATCGAGCGATGAGGCCGCGTGATCCACTCCCGGTCATCGCCGTGCAGATAGACGGGCACGCCGCCGAAGGCCGCGCTCCAGTCCGCGACCGCGCCATAGAAATGCGGATGCGACACCGCGATCGCCTTCAGCCCGCCGAGCGACCGGATGTGCTCGACAGCCTCCGGCGTGACCAGCGGCACGCAATCCCAGAGCACGCAGCCATCCGGTTCAGGGATCAGCAGCGCGCGCTGGCCGATTGCAAAGCCCGGCTCGACGGCGAAGCCGGTCAGACCGAGGTCATCCCGCCGGATGAGCCTGTGGCTTGCGCCCAGCTGTTCGCGCGACAACCAGGTCTGGCCGTTCCAGTTGACGAATTGCCGGTCGTCTTCGCAGATCCGGCAGGCCGCCGGCGGTGCAGCGCTGTCCGGAAATTGCGCGCCGCATTGTTCGCAGGTCCAGGGTGACACGGAGAGGCTCCCGTCAAGCGAGCCACTTCTAGCACGTCACGGAGCAACGAACAGCGAGCATCGGGAACTCAGGCGACCTTCATGAAGTCAGGTTGACGGCGTTCGGCGAAGGCCATGAAGGCTTCGCGCGCCTCGGCGGTATTCAGCCGGGCGGCAAAGCGCTCGCTCTCGGCATCGATCTGAGCCGTGAGTGCGGCCGGGTTGCGCATCAGTTGCTTGGTGGCGGCGAGCGAGCCGGCCGGCAATTTGGCGAGCCGCGCGGCGATCTGGGCTGCTTCGGCATGCAGCCTGTCAAGCGGCACCACGCGGTTGGCAATGCCGAGATTGAGCGCCGCCTGCGCATCCATGGTGTCGCCGAGCGCGAACATCTCGAAGGCGCGGGCATGGCCGATGCGCATCGGCATCAACAGCGTCGAGCCTGCTTCCGGCACCAGCGCAAGGTTGACGAACGGTGTCGAAAGCTGCGCATTATCCGCGAGCACCACCAGGTCGCAATGCAGCAGCATGGTGGTGCCGATGCCGACGGCGCGCCCCTGCACGGCGGCAATCAGCGGCCGGGTGGATTGCGCCAGCGCCCGCACGAAGCGCGCGACATGCCGTTCTCCCTGGAGGGCGCCGGCGGCAATCGCCGCGAATTCACCGACGTCGTTGCCCGACGTGAACATGTCGCCCTCGCCACGCATCACGATCACCCGCGCAGCCGGGTCGGTTTCCGCCGCAACCAGCGAGTCGGCGAGCACGCCGTACATGGCGTTGGTCAGCGCGTTCTTCTTGTCCGGCCGCGCGAAGGTGAGCGTCAGGATGCCGTCATTGCGTTCGATCTTGATGTGCTCGGTCATTCGTTCTCTCCTTTGGGAAATTTCTTCTGCACGCTGGCGAGCCAGCGCGCGACGATGTCGATCTCGACGTCGGTGAAGCCTTCCATCAGCCGCGCGTTGAGCTCGGCGGCGCCGGCTTTCGCGCGCGCCAGCGCCCGCCGGCCCGGCGGCGTCAGCCAGAGCCGCCAGGCGCGGCCGTCGTCGGGATCGGCGCGCTTCTCGATCAGGCCGGCCTCGACTGTCCGCTCCACCAGGCCGCTGATGCCGGGCATGCCGAGATCGAGCGCAGCACCCGCCTCGCCCAGCAGCACGCCGTCGCGCCGACCCAGCACGAACAACAGCCCGGCCTGCGTCGCGGTGACACCCTTTGGCGACTGGGTCGCGACAAGGCGTTGCACGCGGCGCTGCGCCACGGTGAGCAGGAAGATCAGCCGGCGGTCCAATTCAGCATCGCCTCCATTTAGTTCGCATGCGAAGTATTTACACCGATCGGCGGCACTTGTCACGCACGATTGCGTGAGGTACGATTCCTCAATCAAACATCGACGTCGCGCCCTGTTTGCAATTAAAGAGCGACAATGCAGGTGCGGCAGCGGCAGGCATCCGACGGTTGCGTCGAGCAAAAATACGTAAAAATCTCCCTAATAAATCACGATAATTTCACGGCAGGCCAAGCAGGCTCGTTTTCCAATCAGGGGCGAGAAGACTGTGATGGCGACACGCGGTGCCGATGCAACCTCCCTGCGGGCTGACGAGATCGAGCCAGCCCGATGCCCCGCGCAGGGCGATAAGGCGACCGGTTTTCGTCACTTCCTCGGCACGCCGCGCGCTTCGCAGCGCTATCGCGCGTACGGCGTCGACCCGCTGGAATCCCCCGCGCATGTGACGAATATCCGCGGACTGATGCACCGCCTGTCGCGGCGAATGGACGCGGAGATTGCCTGGCCCGCGCATGGCGACGCGTCGCTGCATCGCTGGGAAAATCCGGCGATACCGTCGGGCTACACCTATCTGCTGCAATTCATCGCCCACGACCTGGTGAGCTCCGCCATTCCGCTTTCGGTCGCCGGCAGACTGGGAGCGGGCACGAGCAACGCACGCCGCGCGCCGCTCGTGCTGGAGGGCCTCTACGGCAGCGGCCCGGTCAGTTCTCCCCATCTCTATGCGCTGGATGCGCCGGGCGACGATCGCCGCACCAAGCTCCGGCTGGGGCGGATGCGCTGGAAGGAGACGCCACGCACCGCCGGCTGCCCGTTCCGCGACATCGCGCGAGCCCAGGCCGAGAACGTCACCGGGATTGACCGCGGCATCGCGGGACAGCGTCCGGCGCTGACGGAAGCGCTCGTCGCCGACGCCCGCAACGACGACCACGCCATCATCTCGCAGCTCACCGCGATGTTCGCGCTGCTGCATAACGGCCTCGTCGACCTGGTCCGCCGTGGCGAGCCCGTCAGCCACGCCAGCGCGCGCTTCGGCGCCGCCTACCGGCGCTTTCTCTGCGCACGCGATGCGCTGACGTCGATCTACCACAACGTCATCCGCAAGGACGCGATGCGGCGCGTGCTGCATCCAGCGATCCATGCAGCCTATTCCGGATCGGACCCGCGCTTCATGGACCAGCCTGCTGCGGGCGAGTGGCGGATTCCCTTCGAATTCTCGCACGGCGCATTCCGCTTCGGGCACGCCATGGTGCGCCCGGAATATCGCATCAACGATCTGTCCGAGCACGACCTCAACAACACGCTGGAGAAGAACTCGATCAACGAGCCGGTCAACATGCCGCTGGACGAAACGTGGATGGTGCAGTGGTCCCGCTTCTTCGAGATCGACGGATCGCGGCCGAACCTCAGCCGCCGCATCGGCCCCTATCTCAGCGACGGTCTCGGCAACGACCACATCTTCCCCTCTTTCGACGCCACCGAGCGGGTCGGCCTGCTCTATCGCGATCTGCTGGGCGCATCCCTTGCCGGGATGTGGTCGGTGGATGCCCTGATTGCCGAGATTGCCGCGCGCCGGCCGGACTTCATCGCGCTGTCGCGCCTGCTTGGCGACCGCGCCTGGCGCGTCGGGCAGCTTCGCGAATGGCTGTCGTCGGCCTCCGCCGCCTATGGCGGCCTCACGGCCGAGGACATCGAAGCACTTTCGAACGATCCGCCCTTGCCGTTCTTCGTCCTGTTCGAGGCCATGCAGCAGCCGGAGGCTAGAGGCTTTCACCTCGGCCCGCTCGGCTCGATCGTCGTGGCCGAGGTCATTTTTGGCGCGCTGGCGGCTGCCCGGTCCGGAGAGGAATTCGGTTCGCTGGCCGAGCTCTCCGCAAGGCACTACCCGGCCAACGTTTTCGAGGGAGTGCCCGACATCGAATGCATGGCCCGGCTGGCGGAATTCACCGCCGAGATTGCCGGCCTGCGGCAGGCGGTGCCTGCCTTTCTGTGAACGGAAATTGTTCCGCTTCACGCAACCTGGAGGAGTGTCAGTCATGCAGATCGAGAGGCTACAAGTCACCAACCACGAGCGCTGGGGCAAGCTGGTCAAGACCTGGGCCACCGGCGTCAACTACATGGACGACGAGAACAGCTATCCGCTGCCGCAGACCATGGAAGAGTTCAAGGAGCAACTCGCCAGGGCGCAGGTGTTCGCCACCGTGCCGGAGCGCTTCACCAAGATCGAATTCGTTTCCTCCGAGCAGGACACCATCCTGGTCCGCCTGCCGCCGAAGGTGATGATCGAGGACTCCGAATCGCTGCTCAACAAGCCGGGCTCCACCTATCCGCTTCCGCCGTTCTACAAGCGCCTGTTCAACGGCCTCGATCCGGTGATTCCGGAAGAGGAGCGGCTCCGGGTGCATGCCGAGCGCATCGGCGACTACACGATCAGCATTTGCGCCTGACACGAGCCTCTCCTGCAGTTCGCTTGAAAAAGCTCTAGCGGGACGGCCGCACGATGCCATCGACGGGGAGCCCGGCGCCACGCAAGCCGTCGCGCAGGGCTTCCCATCGATCGGTCACGCCGATCGGATGCGCCTGCAGCAGCCAGCGCGCTATTTCCTCGTCGGTGGGCGCGCTGGCGCCGACCCAGAACGAACGGGTCCCGTTCAGGAAACGTTGCGCCTCCTGCCGCGCCAACTCCCCGTAGCCGAGATGGTAAAGCGCAGCGGCGCGCCATCCGCTCAGGGTCTTGATGACTCCCTGCGCCCGATCGCCGGTCTCGATCGCGCCGGTATAGTCCCCGCACAGAAACCTGATGATGCTGTGGTAGCCCCATTCGAGATAGGAGGGCACCGGCGAAAGCGCGGCCGCCTGATCGGCCCGCAGGCGCGCGCGCTCGACTGAGCCGCAGAAGGCGTAGTAGGCGGCACTCGACAGCAAGGTCCAGGGATCGTTGTCGTTGAGCTCGCAGGCGAGCTCCATATGCGGCGCGGCGTCGGCCTCCCGCTGCACCAGAACATGCGACCAGCCGCAGCACAGATGCGCCCTGGAATCGACCGGGTCGAGCTGGACGGCGGTCTTGGCGAGCTCGAGGGTTTCCCTCGCCTTGCCGGAATCGAGAAACAGGCCCGGATGCACGAAGTGCTCGATGTTGTTCATCTGCACGAGGCTGCTGTAGCAGGGCGAGAATGTGGGATTGTCGCGAATCGCATCCTGGAAGATGGCAACCGCCCGGCGCCAGCTTTCCGGGTCGAACTTTGCCATCAGGCTCTGGCCGCGAAGCCAGCGGTCGTAGACGTCGAGCGACACGTCGGGCTCGCCCGCCAGCCGCCGCAGCCGTTCGGCCGACAGCTGCACGTTCAGCGACGTCGCAATCCTGCGGATAATGCGCTGCTGGGTCTCGAACCAGTTGTCGAGGCCGAGCCGCAGGCTTTCGCTCCAGACGAAGATGCCCGTCGTCTCGTCCCGCAGCACCATCACCATGTTGATCTCGGCGCCCGCCTGGTAGGCGGTCGTCTCGAGGCAGTATTGCGGCACTGCATCCGGCAACGGGAACGCAACGGCGACGGCCGGGCGATCGATGACGCTCCATTCGCGGAAACGCACCAGCGATGCCGCAAGGTGCAGGCCGAATCCCTGCACGAGGTGGGCGCGGCTGCTGTCGACGCCATGCATCGCGAACGGGCTGAGCAGGAGCCGGGGTTTTGCCGCCGGCATCGACGACAAGGCGCGGCCCGGACGATCGTGGCCGGGATCGTTGATCTGGACGACGGCGGCGGGCTCAGACCTTGCGTTGCGGGCGCGCCGGTCGGCCGTCGGCTCGAAGTCGCCGAGCTTGATCTGCGCAACCAGATCCTGCGTCGCCTTCGACGGCTCCATGCCGTAGTCCCGATCGAGGAGGTCCCACAGCGCCTTGTAAATGCGAAGCGCGCCCGCCGTGTCTCCTTCTTCGGCATGCACCCGCATCAGGCAGCAGCAGGCCTGCTCATGGGTGGGATCGAGATTGACGATGGCGGCTGCGATCTTCTTGGCCTGCTCGCCCGGGACATCGGCCGCCAGCCCGGCTTCGAGGATCCGCATCAGCCTTTCATGGATGGTCTGGCGCTTGGCAAGGACCCAGACACGGAACGAGGGATCGAGATCGTCGATGCCCTCCAGCAAGTGCTCATCGAGGCGCGGGATATCGAGCAGCAGCGGATGGACCCGGGCGATTTCCGCCTGCTGCAGGATGCTCTCGACGTCGACCTCGACCTGCGCGTGATCGAAGCCGATGGCGAGGCGCCCGGCACTGAAGCCGCCAAACCCGGCATCCTCGAGCACCTGGCGCAGCTCGCGCACCACCTGGCGCAGCGAGGCGCGCGCCTTTTCCTCGTCCGACCGGCTCCACAGCAGTCCGACCAGCCGCTCGCGGCTTTCGCCCTTGGTCTCGGAGAGCGCGAGATAGCCGAGCACCGCGGCTGCCTTGCGGGTGCGCAGTTCGACCGGGCGGCCGTCAAAGCGCAACGCAAGGCGCCCGACCAGCGATATCGAAAGCCGCCGCGCGCCTTGCGGCGCAGCGACCGGCTCTCTCGCCGTCTGGACAGTTGCAATGCCTCGCATGAGAAAAGTGTCGCCGTGGGCCGTAACCGCGTCAAGCCATATGAAAGTCAACTAGATCAAAGGGATGCCGCCGGTCAGGGTTTCCCCGCCGCCGGTTTGCGCGATCATGGCGGAAAGCCGTGACGTGACGATATCAGACGGCTCGGCCTGCAAGCCGGGCGCAATGATCCGCGCCACGGGAACGGCGAACTGCGCCCGTGTCAAATCGAGGCCGTAGGTCTCGATCCCGAGTTCTCCCAGCCGGCGCACGACCAGATGCAACACGGCTTGCGCTTCCGCCGCAGCATCAAGCGCGACGTGCTCCGCGCTTCCGCGGACCGGATGCAGCAATGCGCAGCTGAACGCATCGATGGACGTGGCGCGCTGCAGATGGCTCAAGTCCTTCGCATTGAGTGCGGCCTCGCCACGCTCGCGGCGCTTGGCCTCGACCACCGCGTGCGCGAGCTCGATCTGGCACATTTCCAGCACGGCCGAGCGCGCGGCTGACTGCAACGTCCGCCGCGCGGCGAGCCCAAAGGCAAGGCCGAACCCGTCGGGCCGGCAGGACAGCGCCGCCACCGCGGGGATGCCGGTGTCGGTCGTGATGTCGAGCAGCCAGCTGCGCCGCTCCGACGCGGCGCCGGAGCGATGCTCGCGCAGCATGGTTTGCGCGACGGCCTCGACATCCGATGGCACCGCCCTGCCCCGCCTGCCGCCGCGCCACCACAGGCTCGCCGCATCGCGCTCGATCAACTCGAGCAGGCCATGCAGAGCGGCGCCTTCCCAGGACGTGCCGGCGGCGGATCCGATGCTCAATGGAAAGGGCGGCGCGAATTCCCGGGCGGCCTGCGGCCGGCGCAAACAGAGGTCGGCGGGCAGCAGGATTTCGCGGCGATCGGAGAGACGGACGGCGCGATGCCATGAATGGCCGGCGCCGTTGCGCGACGGGAACAACGCCGTCACCAGTTCGCGCGCGGGCCGGTCGAGCGCCTCGAGCGGTTGGATGCCGTCGGCCGCGATCAGCACGTCGCCGTCGCGCTGCAGCTGGGAGAGATATTCGATGCCTTCGCCGACGCATCCCTGGAACGCCTCCTGCACCGTCACGCCGATGCCGGAGACCCCGACCGGGGGACTGCCCCGATGCAGCTCGCCGGCGATCGCGGGATCGACCTCGGCGCCGAATGCGACCAGGGCCGGCGCCTCGGGTGCAGACAATTCGAAAATTCGAATAAATTGCGACGCGGCCTGGAGCAGGCGCGCGCGATGTTGCGTCTCATGAGCAAGTTCCGCGTGAGCAACTTCCGCGCCGACCGGCCCGATATAGCCGAGTTCCCCGAGCAGACGATGAACATCGTGAATCACGCTCGGCCCGGGCGCTTCACCGAGCAGTAACGAAGCGGCACTGGAAAACAGGTTTTTCATCGCCTCCGTTCACGGTGTTCTCACGTCGGACAGTGGATTCTCGGGCACGGGGTAGTTCTCGCTCGTGCCGGAGGAATCAATGCCCGCCAAAGCCTTTGTCATAGCCATGGTTGCCGATATTGCCCGGTCGGACTATGCCAAGCCAACCCTGGTGCGCAGCCGCGACCACGAATGGCTGATCGCCTGCCGCTGGGGCCCGGAGGGCGAATATCTCTCGATTGCGACCGCCGGACCGATGCTGGGGCCGCCCGGGCTGTTTGCGCCGGAAGCGATCAGCCCCGTTCACAGCATGGTCGCGGTGCTGGTGTCGGAATCCGAACGGCAGCACACCTCCACATTCCTCCTGATGCGGCAATTGCCGCGGCAGATGGAGCTTGCCGGCACCTTCTTTCCGGCCGACGGCTATGTGTTGCTGCAGCAGCACGACGACATCCGGCTGATCTGCGAGACGCGCTATTCGCACAGCTGCGGGTGGCTGGATGGCAGGGAAATCCGCAAGGATATTCCGGATCCCGCGCCCGGCTCGGCCGAAGCGATGGCCTGGCACATCGAAGCGATCAGGCACAACTGGATCGGCGAATTCTTTCCCGCCAGCGAATCGAAGCGGCGGGAGCCGCTCCGCGTTAGCGCGTAGATCTGGAGCGTCAGCGCCTGAGGCGCTCAAACGACAGCGGTCGCCCGGGAGGGGCGACCGTGATTGGCCTGTGCCGCCAGAGCGAAACAACCCTATTCGACGATCTTCAGCCGCGGCTTTTCCGGCAGCTTCGGCGCTCCGCGGCGGAGGACGCAACTTCCATCCGCCTCGATGACCGCGTTGACCGGCCGCGGATCGGCATCCGCAAGAAAATCCTGCAACACCGACCGGCTGTGCTCCGGAAGCGCAAACACCGCCCGCATGGTCTCGAAGAATTCGGGCTCCTGCGCGATATAGAGCAGCTCGCGCAATTCGGAGCCGGTGAACTGGCCTAGCGCGGAAAAAAGCCATTCCGCCTCGTCGACCGGATCGTTCGCGGGCGGACGTTTCAGATAGTAAATGACCGACTCGGCACTCATGGGTTCCCCAGATGAAGAAAATGGTCCTGCGCCACCCTTCGTTTTGGGGAGTGTGGTGGGGGTATCGTGATCCCAGCGTGATTGCCGCGTTACCGATCGACATCAAGGGGTTAACTGCAGCCAGCGGTTCCGGCTTCGACGTTTGCAACCGGCCCGATCGGGCGGGTTTTGCCAGGCGCGATAGCGGCCGGTTCATCGCTCTGCGACGTCTTGACACGGGACAGGGCACATCCGGGCAAACCTTCCCGTTCCCGCGGCACGATCTGCCCGGGTCTTGCGATCTCCTTGTCCCTCTCTCGGGAGAGCTAGGGGATTCCCGGATTTTAGCATTGAGCGGCAAGTGCATAGCCCTCGAGAGTTGCGGCGAGACGGGTCCAGCCGTCGCGCATGGTTTTTGGCCCGGGTGGCTTGTAGTAGCAATTCCAGCCGCCGAGACGGGCTGCG
>NZ_JACRMG010000027.1 GCF_016219575.1 Bradyrhizobium sp.
CCGCCGAGCCGTCGCGGCTCTTCCCTCGGGATTATGTGGAGCGCGGCGAGCCCGAAACCCGCGGAAAACCTGCACTCAGACGCCACCACTCCGCATAACGCCACGCTTCGCATAATCGGCCCGGCCCACAAAGACGCGGTGGCTGGGGGCATTCTCGTTGGAGGAGCGGTTCTGCCCGGCGACGATGCGGACGCCCTTGGCCTGCAGACTGAGGGTGATGATCTCGCCCTGGAAATCGTTGCCGACCTTCTTGAAAGAACCGATGTTAGCCATGTCACTTCTCCTGTTTGTGTTTCGAGCCCGCGACCACCGCGGCCTCGATGGCGATGGACAGGCCGAGGACGATCGGCGACGCACCCGCTTGCGGGCCGGAGCGAAGCGGAGGACGCTGTCGTGAAGATTTTCTTGCCTCGCGAGGAATGGGCTTTAGCCCAGGGGAAGAAAGTCTTAAGCGACGGCGTTGCGGCTCAGACGATCGAGGCGCAGCCGGTCTTCGGCCAGATCAAGCCATCAAAGAGGCCAAGTGCGTCCGCGTGCTGAAGCGCAATCTCGGGAGAGGATTTGGCTAATCTCGGTTTGAATGCGCAAGAAGTCAGAATGTTTCGGCGTAGAGAAAGAAGCGTCGTGCAGGAAACGGCGGGGCAGTCAGCCGACGAACAGCCGCGACTACCGAAGGCACATCACCATTGCATCTATGTGGGCCGGTAAGAGGTGGCGCAGCCTGCTGTAAGCCCCGTACGGAGGGACGCCACGACTATTTTTCGCTCGAGCTCGACGAGCTTTCCTTCAACGCGCCGATTTGCGCCAACCTACTCGAGGAGCAGGTGGCGAGGACGATCCGTCGCGCGTAGCGGCCGAAAGAGCCGCCTGAGGAGGTGCACCTCGCACGACCCCGCCTGAGTCCAATGGGCGGGGTTCAGCGAAGACAGCCAACCGTGTGCACGCCGTACCGCCGATAAAAACCGCGCCGAGGCAAGCGAAGACCTCACGCCAGGCCAGCGAAGGCATCCCGAGTTGTGACGTCGCGAAGACCACATGATAGCCAGCAATCGCAGCTGGGACGGCGAAGGCGGCCGCTATGGCTGCACGCAAGATCGGAAACCGGGCGATCGCGAAAGCGGTCTGACCAATCGCGAGCGTCACGCCGCCGGCGGCAATGCCGGCAAGCGGCGCACCGAGGATGCCGGCGCCACTCTGGTACGCCATCATACCTGCGCTTACGGCGACAAAAGCTGGCAGTGCGTATACTGCCAGCGTGAAGATCAGCCAGCAAAACAAGCCGATGCCAACGGTATTGAGAACAAGCCCAAGGGCGAGCATGGTGGTGGCTCCGTGCATAGATGTGACGGTCGCGCCTTCCACCACCACCGCGGCGCATCTTTGGACATATTGTCGAAACGAGGCGGAGTTGCGGCGTTGCAACTCCACCTTGGTGGTTCGGAAGGTGGCAAGGCGGCGCTCACGCGCCGCCGAATTTCCAAACGGGAATGCCGAGGCGTTTCGCCTTGTCGGCAAGGTTGTCCTGGATTCCCGTGCCCGGGAAATGCATGACGCCGATCGGTAAGAGTTCGAGCATGGCGTCGTTGCGCTTGAACGGCGCCGCCTTGGCGTGCTTGGTCCAGTCCGGCTTGAACGCGATCTGTGGGACCTTGCGGGTGGTCGCCCATTTGGAGGCGATCAACTCGGCGCCCTTTGGCGAGCCGCCATGGATCAAGACCATGTCGGGGTGCTTGGCGTGAACCTTGTCGAGACGGTCCCAGATCAGATGGTGGTCGTTGAAGTCGAGGCCGCCCGTGAGTGCGATCTTCGGCCCCGGCGGCAACATGACTTCGGTCTCTGCGCGGCGCTTGGCTGTGATGAAATCTCGTGAGTCGATCATTGCCGCTGTGAGCGTGCGGTGATTTACAAGCGATCCCGATCGGGGGCGCCAGGACGAACCGGTGTGGACCTCAAAACGCTCGATAGCCTGATCGCGAAAGAGTTCGAGGCTATTGCGGCGCTCGATCAGGGTGATGCCTTCGGCCGTCAGCCGCTCGAGTTCGACCGATCGTACCTCCGAGCCATTCTGCTCGCGCTGGCTTTTGCGCTGGGCCTGCTCATTGTCGTCAAGCTGGCGATTGATTCTGTCGGCCGCACGGTGAAAGAGGTTGACGGTTGACCAGAGCAGATCCTCGAGGTCCGGCTCGAGCCGCGTGTCGCTCAGGGTGGCGACCAGGGCGTCGAAGATATCGGCGACAGCGCCGGCGATCATCTTGCCCTCGGGAAGCGGTCTCGGGTCGGGCTCGTCGTCGAATGGACGGTAGCCGAAGAGTTGAAGTTCGCTGAGGACGTGGTCGGTCGGAGTGACGGCGTGCGGCGGTTCGATGTCGTCATGGTCGGTCATGGAAGAGGTCCTTTGCCGGATCGGCCGCGCCCATCGCGGCCTTCGTGGCGATCACTCAGACGGCGAGCGGAACGGGCCAGAACCCGAAGGGCCGAAGCGTCAGCGGAGGATGGCGAAGGCCGGCTATTTTGCTTCGCGATGCAAAGGCCCGAAGGGCCGGCGGAAAATAGCCGGACGCAGCCATTGACGGCCCGGGCCGCTTGCCGTCCGATCGCCCTCTAGAAGGCCGAGGTCGCGCGCCTCTCCGGCATTAGACCGCCACGACCGAGCTGTCGGCGTCGAGAGAAGCCAAACGCGCCTATGCAACAGCGGCCCGCAAGAGCAAGAAGCGGGAGACATCCTCGGGTACGAGCTGCATCCGCAGCGCCGCGCGGAGGGCATCGAGGCCGAAGACGTGCAGATCTTCGTTAAAGTCACCAAGGCGGGGTGACAACGTGATGGCTTCGACGCCGGCGGCTTTTGCGCGCTGCGTCAGGATGGCCCGGACCGCGTCTCCCGCCGCATCAGCATCGCGGGCGATATAGAGCCGGCGCAAACTCGACGACAGCAGCATGGCCGAGAGGTGATTGGCCGAAAGCGCTGATGCCATCGGCAAGGTCGGAAGCACACAGCGCAGCGATAGCATGGTCTCGATGCCCTCGCCGGCGACAAGCACGTCGTCGTCAGCCACGCCGAAACGAACCGCGTTGCCGAGCAGGTCGCCCATGGCTCGTCGTGGCGTGTCGATCGGAGCCTTGCCAAGCCGAACGCGATCGAAGCCGTCCGGATCGAGCCAGGTGCGGTGCACGCCGGTGATCCCGCCATCAAGGCCGGTGACGGCAGCGATCATTGCCGGCCAGGTCTCGGTCGGCAAGTGCTCGTCAGGTCGGTAGTAGCAGCGCGGATGGAAGCGCAAGCTGCCACCATGGTACACATGGGCTATTCCGCGACGCTGCAAATAGCTCTCAACGACGGTACCCTCAATCGGACCTGAGATCGCAAACAGCCGTCTTGCCGCCTGTTGCGAGCCGGCCGCTACTGCGCGGCGAGCCGTTTTTGAGACGCGTTCCGGTTCAACTCGGGGCAGCTTGAGAAAGCGTCTTGCCTCCTCGGCGACGGCGCGGAAGTCAGGAAGACCAAGGCTTTCCCTGACGATGTCGAGGAGATCGCCATGCTCGCCGGTCGCGGCATCGGTCCACTTGCCCGCGGGTCCCTTCAGCGAGTCCTGGAGCCGCACGAACATCGAACGGCCCGGCGTATTGTGGACATCGCCAACCAGCCAGTACCGCCCCTGGCGCTTGCCATTCGAGAGATAGTGGCGGCATACCGCCTCGGCCTCAAGCGCGAGGCGGTGCGCCAGTTCGGAGGCGTCGCGGGCCATCACGCAGCCTCCCGTTCGACGATGCGCTCGATTGGATAGTGTTCGAGCACCTTCGCCAGGATTTCGATGCCATCAGCGCCAGTTGGCACGAACATGCGCAGCTTCCAGGAGATGATTTCCCCGAACAGGCCGTAAGCGCGCAGCCGGTCACGCATAGCGTCGTTGAATCCGGAAAGTTCGATGCGGTATGTACCCATGATCCGGACGCGGCGGAGCTGGAGGCCTTCGGCGAGGTCGAGGACGGTTCGGCCCTCCATCAGCGCAGCAAAGGCGGTACCGGTCGCGAGCCTGGGCGCGTCGGCCGCAAGGACATTCGCGACCCAGGCGGCCGAGACCTTGCGGCCGATGATGCGTTCGCCGGCATCTGTCTGCAGCCGGTAAACCCGTGTGGACTCGTTCGGCAGCCGCTTCCAGATCGGCAGCAACAAGCCGGCCACGATGTGGATCGTGCTTTCGGTGAACTCGGGGACCTCGGCAAGCTCGGTCAGCCAAGCCGCGGTGAAACGATGACGGTCGGCTTCAACCCAATGGCTTTCCGCCATCATGTTCAAGGAGACGCTGTGCTGCTCCATCGGTCGGATCAGGCGCACGCGCCGCTCGATTTCGCCGTCGTCGAGCATGAAGCTCGGGGCCGGGATCTGCACGGCCCCACGACCGGAGCGCTCATTGATCAACAGGACAGCACGACGATCGGAAAGACGACCAAGAGCATCATCCAGGCTCACAGGATGATTGCGCTGGCGCTGAGTAATCGTGAGGAGTTGGGTCTCGGCCCCGGTTGCCGGGTGAACATGGATTGTCCGCCGGTCCGTGACGACAAAACTCTCGGCACGGAGGGTTTCCAATCCGACGTCATAGGTGCCTGACGCGACGGCGCCCTCGATGCGAGCGGACAATAGCCGTTCGAAGACGGTGAACAGGATATTCTGCAGTTCGATGGTGAGGGCGAGCAACCTGTTCAGGAAGGTCGTGATCAGCGGAAGCTCGTCCTTCAGCCCATTGGCATCCACTAGCTTCAGCCCGGTGGCGTCTTCGAACCTCTCGAGCGAGCATCCCTCAACCTTGCCGCGCGCCAGCAGCATGTAGAGCTGGCGCAACGCATCGCGGCCATACTGGCTTTCGAGGTTGTCCTCGGGCCGGAACAGGCCCTGCCCTCCGGTCTGGCGCTGACCTCGCGTGATGGCGCCCAACGTGTCGAGCCGGCGCGCGATCGTGGAGAGGAAACGTTTCTCTGCCTTCACGTCCGTCGCGATCGGCCGAAACAGTGGGGGCTGCGCCTGGTTGGTCCGGTTCGTGCGGCCAAGCCCCTGAATCGCGGCGTCGGCCTTCCAGCCGGGTTCGAGCAGATAATGGACCCGCAAGCGGCGATTCCGCGCCGACAACTCGGCATGGTAGCTCCTGCCCGTGCCGCCGGCATCGGAGAACACGAGGATGCGCTTGGCATCATCCATGAACGCCGCGGTCTCGGCGAGATTCGCCGATGCAGCACGGTTCTCAACGATGAGGCGCTGGCCCTTGCGGATCACGCGGCGCGAGCGGCCCGTGATCTCGGCAACCATGTCAGTGCCAAATCGCTGAACGATCTGGTCGAGCGCGCCGGGCACCGGCGACAATGACGCAAGCTGCTCGATGAGACTGTCGCGGCGTTCGACGGCCTCCCGGCTTTCGACCGGTTGGCCGTCCCGATAGACCGGGCGGGAGCAAAGATTGCCCTCGGAGTCCGTGAAGGGCTCGTAGAGCTGAACCGGGAAGGAATGGGCGAGGTAATCGAGGACATATTCGCGAGGGGTGATGTCGACCTGGACGTCCCCCCACTCCTCGGTCGGGATCTCGGCAAGCCGGCGCTCCATGAGGGCCTCGCCCGTCGAGACGATCTGGATGACGGCGGCATGGCCAGCGTCAAGATCGCGCTCGATCGCGCGGATCAGCGACGGCGTCTTCATCGAGGTCAGGAGATGGCCGAAGAAACGCTGTTTGGCGCTTTCGAAGGCAGATCGGGCCGCGGACTTTGCCTGTCCATTCAGCGTACCGGTCTCGCCCGTGATGTTGGCGGCCCGCATCGCCGCCTCGAGGTTATTGTGGATGATGCTGAACGCGCCGGCATAGGCATCATAGATGCGAACCTGCTCGGGCGTGAGCTGGTGCTCGACCAGCTCATACTCGACGCCCTCGTAGGACAGTGAGCGAGCGGCATAGAGGCCGAGCGCCTTAAGGTCGCGCGCCAGCACTTCCATCGCTGCAACCCCGCCCTCCTCGATCGCCTCGACGAACTCGGCCCGGGTCGCGAATGGAAAATCCTCTCCACCCCATAATCCCAACCTTTGCGCATAGGCGAGATTGTGCACCGTCGTGGCGCCGGTCGCGGAGACATAGACCACGCGCGCGTTCGGCAAGGCGTGCTGAAGCCTCAGGCCTGCGCGTCCCTGCTGAGAGGCCACCTGGTCGCCGCGTTCGCCCTTGCCACCAACCGCATTCTGCATGGCGTGGCTCTCGTCGAAGACGATCACTCCGTCGAAATCGGAGCCCAACCATTCGACGATCTGCCTCACGCGGGAAAGCTTCTCGCCGCGCTCGTCGATCCGCAGCGTGGCGTAGGTGGCAAATAGGACGCCTTCCGCGAGCCGGATCGGCATGCCCTGCCGGAAACGCGAAAGCGGCGTGACGAGAAGCCGCTCCATGCCGAGCGCGGACCAATCGCGCCGCGCATCCTCAATGAGCTTGTCGGACTTGCTGATCCAGACCGCGCGGCGGCGACCTTTCAGCCAGTTGTCGAGCAGGATGCCGGCGACCTGGCGGCCCTTGCCCGCGCCAGTGCCATCGCCCAAAAACCAGCCCCGGCGAAAGCGAACGGCATTTTCCGCGTCGTCGCGCGCGGCCGCCAAGACGTCAAAAGTCGCATCGACCGTCCAGGTGCCCGCAAGAAGCGCGGAATGCGCCTCGCCGGCATAGATGATGCTCTCGAGTTGGGCGTCCGACAGAATGCCATCCGATACGACCTTGGCCGGCAAATGCGGCCGATAGGACGGCCTGGGCGGTGCGACGGAAGCCATCGCAGCGGACTGCACGAGTTTTGTAGGATGCGGTTGCGCGCCGGGAATGCGGATCGACTGCAGTGTGTAAGCTTCATAGAGGGCATCGGTGATGTTGCTGCCATCCGTGGGCGTCCAATCCACCAACTCGTAGGCGACTTCGGTCGCCACGGGATCAATTGTCGGCACCTCCGCAACCGACTGGCGGTGGACGACGTAGGCGCGGACCGATCGAGGCGTTGGAGGACTGGCATTTGCCGGCACTACCCCAGCCGCGGTGCCGGCAATTGGCCGACGTGGCGGCACGTACTGTGTGACCCAACCGAGCAAAGTCGGCAGATCGGGCGCAATGCCCGGGGATGCCGGGAATGACACGATCTCGTCAGCCGGGACTCGATCGATAACCGTCAGGCGGGTGTCGACGGCGGTGCCGTGCTTGGCATAGACAGCGCCGTCAATTGTCGCCGAGAATACGACACGGCCCTGTTCTTGCAGCCGCTTGAAGGAACAGGTCCACGCAGGATTTTCAGGCGCGACGTTTGCCCCCGTGATGGTGACCAGCCGTCCGCCTTCGGGAAGACGTGCCAGGGCGGATCCGATATGCCGTAGCGCCGCGTCCGCCATGTGACGATCGACATGGACCGCGGCCGAGAATGGCGGGTTCATCAGCACGACATCAGGCACGATGCCGGCATCGAGGTGGTCGTTGATGTGAGCGGCGTCAAACTGCGTCGTGGAGACGGCGGGAAAGAGCTGCGCAAGAATGCGGGCGCGGCTCTCGGCGAACTCATTGAGGACAAGGGAGGCACCGTCAAGCTCGGCCAGGATAGCGAGAAGGCCAGTGCCAGCCGAAGGTTCGAGCACTACGTCAGTAGGCGTGAGCGCAGCCGCGCGGCTTGCAACAAATGCCAGCCCGATTGGAGTGGAGAATTGCTGGAGGGATTCACTTTCCAGGGATCGGCGCGTCTGGGTCGGAAGGAGACTGGCGATCCTCATCAACATCGGCAACATGGCGGCTGGCGACGTCGCCTTGGCGCGCATGGCGGCGCCATATCGCCTTATGAACAGGACGGTCGCCGCCTCGCAGGCGTCGTAGGCCGTCTTCCAGTTCCAGGCGCCGGTCGCATCGGAGGCGCCGAAGGCAGCCTCCATGGCGCCGCGCAGGACATCAGCATCGATCCGGCGGCTGCGCTCGAGATCGGTCAAAAGTCGTCGCGCAGCCCTAACGACACTCGAGGCGACAACAGCGGTGGCACGCATCGAAAGCGGTGCGGCGGCAGCGCCGCCGGCGAGAGATTCGGTCATGGCAGGATTTCTCGGGAGAGCGGGAATGGGCTGAACTGCCGCGGCGCTCTCCTTTAAGACCGCGGCGATTCAAACCCTTCGCGGCCCGCCTCTACCTCTCAAGCCCTTCGCCAATAAAAAGGGGACCGGCGCTCTGCACCGGTCCCCAAAACCGCGGGACAGCCGAGGCCATCCCGTTCTGTGACGTCACTCAGCCGCGTCGAGCTGTTGCGGATCATCGTCGCTGGCATTCTCCCGGTCCTCGTCGTCGGCGAGGAAATCGGGCAATGGGCCCGCTTCACCCTCCACTTCCGCTGGCGACGCGGCGGGGTTGACGAGACGTAGCGGCTCCGGCAACCAGCCCGAACCATCGAGAAGGCGCGCGGCCTCCTTGGCCATGTCGGCCTTTTTCAGGTGGTCGATCAGTTGCGCGGAAGACTCGCCCTTGGCTTCCCGAACCGCCTCCAGGATGCGGGGCTTGGTGACCCGGCCGAGATAGTTGTCGACGGTCGGTCTCCAGCCTGCCTGGACCATGTCGAGGCCCACCGCGCGGGCCAGCACGTCGGCCTGGTCGAGTCGCGTGCGGACGCCATGAGCGGAGACGCGGCCCTGATTGTAGCGATTCGCCGGCTCAAAGAGGGCGTTGACCGCAAATGACGCACAGTGAGCGAACAGGGACGCCTGCGCACCGCCATCGAGGGCTGTGAGCACACCCCACAAATCTTCCTCGCTCTTCGGCAGCCGTGCCTTCCAGGATTCATGCCGCGCCTCGACGGCTTTCGCGGACGCGCTTTCCCTCAGCCCAGGGGCTTGAGCGGGAAAGGTCGGCGTGTGAAGTCCGATCTCAAGACAGCTTCCGGACGACGCGAACCGGTAAAAGGCCGTCAGCGCGAAGTTGTGCAACACCGCCTGGAACGCGATCGCAGGATTTTCTGCCAACGCATCCCGCAATGCCAGCGTACGATGCGCCGTCAACTCGGTGATGAGACGATCCGGCAGAGGCTTGGCCGCATCCTCATTATCTTCTTCGGTATCAGCAGCGCCACTTGCAACCGCGATTACCGTGCGCTGGAC
Source organism: Bradyrhizobium sp. (assembly GCF_016219575.1). Classification (GTDB taxonomy): domain Bacteria; phylum Pseudomonadota; class Alphaproteobacteria; order Rhizobiales; family Xanthobacteraceae; genus Bradyrhizobium. Next base: position 9,131 of record NZ_JACRMG010000027.1, read on the forward strand.
GCTAGCACCAGCCTCCTGCCCTTCGATCGACGACGGATCGGCGCCTTGCTCCACATCTGGAACAATTGCCGGCACGTCGTCCTCTGCCCGGACGTAACCCCGGTCCACGGAAAGGCGTCCCTCGGAATCGATGCAGATGAAGGCGCCAGCTCGGGCAATCTCGGCCGGATCGTAAAGCACCGGCCGGTCTTCGAAGGCCATCAGTGCCGACTCGATTTCGCCCAGACGCTGGTCGACCTCGTCGGGCAATTCGTCGGCATCCTGGTAATCGGATTCAAGCTTGGCCTGCTCGGCGTTGAGGGCATCGATGGTGGCTTGCTCTTCGGTAGTGAGGTCGGCAGGCTTGCCGTCCAGTTCACGCAAGCCGGTCGCGTGACCGTAGGGAAAATCCACGGCGACCGAAATCCATTTCCAGCCCTCCTTGGCAATCGTCTCAGCCTCGACTTTGAGCTTTTCCGTAACGAGGCGGTCGAGCAACACGACGTCCTGAAGCCAGCCGCCGTCGTCGTGTTCGAATAGATCTCGCAAAACGCAGCCGCCGGCCTGCTCGTAGGCATTAAGTCCAACAAATTGAGCACGGCGATCGGACGCGCGGACGGTATTTTCAGTCAGCATGCGGCGGATTTGATAAGGTTCATCGTATCCAGACCGGCTGACGGTCTCCCAGACCTGCTCCTGCCTGGCTTGGTCGGCCGTAACAGAGAAGGCCATGAGCTGCTCAAGGTTCATGCCGTCTTCGGCATAGACCTCGTGCAGCTTCGGCGACACGGACGCCAGCCGCAGTCGTTGCTTCACGACGGCGGGCGTTACGAAGTGCCGGGCCGCGATCTCCTCCTCGGTCAAGCCGGAGCCGAGCAAGGTTTGAAAGGCTCGGAACTGATCGAGCGGATGGAGCCCGACCCTCTCGTCATTCTCGGCAAGCGAATCGTCTTCGGCGATACCGCCCTCGCGCACGACGCAGGGAACGGGCTGCGTCTTGGACATGCGTTTTTGCTTCACGAGAAGTTCCAGCGCGCGATAGCGCCTGCCGCCGGCCGGAACCTCGAACATGCCGGTTTCGTTGCCTTCTGCATCGACGACGGCCCGGACATTCAGGCTCTGCAATAGGGTACGCTGCACGATGCTCTCGGCGAGTTGCTCGATCGAGACGCCGGCTTTCACGCGGCGGACGTTGGACTGGCTCAAGACCAACTTGTTGAAGGGAATGTCGCGAGAGGGACTGAGTTTGATTTTCTGAACGCTTGCCATGTCGGATTCTCCACGACGGGCGGCCGAAAGACTCTCTCCCGACCTCCTACCCGTCACAGACAAGCCGGCGCGCCTCTCACTCTCCGACGCGCAGCACCAACTGAGGATTGGTACGGGCACAGCGGGCGGATCCGTCATGCAGCTTCCTCGTTGCCCTCAACGACGGATTCGATCGCGGGCGGCAGAAAGCCGAGCAGGAAATCGGCGGCCTTCGATGCCGCGCTCGCGGCGCGCACGACGGCGCGATTATCCTCGCGCAGCACCTCCAGCCAGGAACCGATGTAGTCGGCGTGGCGTACGGTCGGCACGATGCCGAGCGAGGCACAAACGAAGGCACCCGCCATTTCGGCGACCAGCTCTTCGCGCGCGTACGATTTTGAGCCGAATGAACCCGAGTGGTCGCGGTTGAGGCGGGACGCCTGGCCGGTCCAATGACCGAGTTCATGAAAAGCGGTCCGGTGCCAATTGATCGGCTCGAAATAGGCAGCCGGCGGCGGCACCTGCACGAAATCGCCCGTCGGGTTGTAGTAGGCGCGCGCACCGCCGATGCGGAAATCCGCGCCGGTCGCCGCGATCAACGCCTCGGCTCGCGGCTCAATCTGGCCTGGTGGCGGCGGGACCACCAAAGCAGCGACATCCTCGGGCAAGCCATCGCATTGATCCGTATTAAAGACGGTAAAGCGCTTGAGAAACGGGATGGCACCCGGCTCCTCGCCGGCCTCCGCGGCGCGCCGGCGTTCGTCGTCTGGGGTGAAGCGATCGGCATAGACGACGGTCGTTCCCCGCTCGCCCTTTCTGACATTGCCGCCGAGCGCGAGTGCCTGGCGGAAGGTAAGCCAGCTCTGTCCGGAAAAGCCGTGCTCGATAACGGCACCCCATAGGATCAGCACGTTAATCCCGGAATATCCGCGCTGCGTCGACGCGTTGCGCGGCATCGCGAGCGGCGCCTTGATCGCCGCCGTCCCCCAGGGCTGAACCCACGGAAAACGGCCGGCCTCCAGCTCGGCTATGATCTTGTCAGTGATTTCGGTGTAAAGGCTCGTTCGGTCGTCGCCGGCACGAACTCGGGCGGTATGTCCAGACATCGCGGTTCTCCGCGACGGGCGCCGGAGGCCTTTCCCCCGATCTTCAACCCATCGCGTCGGCCCCGGCCCGCACTCTCACTCTCCATGGCGGTAACGTGGAAACGGACTGCGCATTCTCCGTAAATGGAGGCCACCCGTGGCTTGAGATCAGGTGCGCGCGCTGCAAGACGCCGAGCGATGTCAACCTCGCGGCGATGAAGCATCCGCCGACCACCTTCGTGCACGATCTCGCCAGCCGGCTGCGCTGCCGCAAGTGCGCCAAGGTGGGCCGGCGTCCCGCGACGACCCCAATACAATTGGCTTGGCAGCCACGCCACCCTCGAACCGACGGAGCACACCGTTAGCACGCGCGGAGTACGTCTGGTCAGCGCCGTCCCTTCGACGCCGAAGCGCAGCGGAGGCATAAGAGAAGGCAGCCGACGAAGGGGCAGTGATAGCGACGCGGGCATGAAATGCCCGCGGGCACCGAGGCGACTCCAGTCGCGAGACCGGTTAAAAAGGCACCCGCGTTCGGGGCAGTGATAGCGGCGCCGGCATGCAATGCCGGCGGCCCCTAACGCGAGAGCCTCCGGCGAGCGACACCGTATCGCGCAAGGGATCGAAGCCGGCGGCCGAGACGCGTCAGCGGCTCGGTTCATATGTGGACGGCCCCCGACTTGCAAGATCAGCTGGGGCAGCATGCTCGGATCGCTTGCGCTCATATGTCCGGCCTGTTTTCGGGTCTTGCGACCACTGGCCAAGATGGGCTTCGCGGACAGTGAGATCCAAACACGAGAGCGGCATTTTCTGCCGGTAAACCGAGCGGAGCATCTCACATGACCGGCTCGCGCCGAACGTACCACCTCTTCCTATCCTGCAAGTTCCGGCCTCAGCGTCAAACCTGCCGGTCTGGCACCAAGCTCTGCATTTCGTTCGACTATCCCGGCGTCGGCATCGGGATGACGCTAACAGGCCGGTACCGCCCGCCGCTGACCATCAGTTTCCAGGCGATCCGCGCCAGCTTGTTTGCCAGCGCTATGGCCACCAGCTTCGGCGGCTTGCGCGCGATCATGTCTTTCAGCCAGGGCCAAGAACGACTGCCGCGTCGTCGCATATCCGCGATCACAGCCGTCGCGCCAGCCACCAAAACGGCTCGTAACATGCCGTCGCCGGCGCGCGTGATCACGCCGAGCCGATTCTTTCCGGCCGTCGAGTGATTCTTTGGCGTCAGGCCAAGCCAGGCGGCAAAGTTTCTTGCCGACTTGAACCCCCGTGCATCCACGACCTTGATTGACAGCAGCGTCGCGCCGATCGGACCCACCCCCGGAATAGTCGCCAGTCGTCGGCTCATCTCGTTACTTCGGTGGAGCTCCATGAGCTTCTTGTCGAGCTTGGCGATCTGATCATCGACGCGCGCCAGTTCTGTCGCCAACGCCTCCACCAACTCCATCGCCAAGTCGGGGACTGTCGCGTCAGTCCGAATATCGATCAGCAATTGCTGAAGCCGCGAAAGCCCCCTGGGCGCGGTGAAGCCGAACTCTGCGGCATAGCCGCGGATCGAATTGGCGAGCTGGGTTCGCCTGGCTATGAACTGAGTGCGAACGCGCGTCAGCATCTGTGCGCCCTGCTGTTCGGTACTTTTGATCGGCACAAAGTTCTTGCGGAGTTTCGGTCGACTGGCCGCCTCGCAAATTGCCTCGGCGTCGGCAGCGTCAGACTTCCCGCGCTGCACATACGGCTTGACATATTGGGGCGGGATCATCGCTACCTCATGCCCGAGCGACCGTAGTTCGCGCGCCCAATAATGCGACGCTCCGCAAGCTTCCAGCGCGACGAGCGCAGGCGGCAAACGACTAAAGAACGCCAGAACCTGGCCTCGCCTCAACTTGCGCCGCAAAATCGGCTGCTCGGTCTCGTCAACGCCGTGCAACTGAAATACGCTCTTTGACGTGTCCAAACCGATGCGAACAATCGTTTCCACGGGCGGCTCCTTCGTTTAAGGTCATCGACGACCCCATCTTGCCACGCAGACCGGCGGAAGGGGGCCGTCCACCCCAACACGAGAGCCCGGTCCGTGACTAGCGGATGCGCACAAGCAGAATCCGCTTGGACTAGATTTCCTCGCGCACACTCGTCGGCACGTCATAGATCCTGACATTCGACCGCAGCTGAACGGCGACGAGAAGTATGTCCGCTTTGATCGGAAGCGGAAGCGAACTGTGTGGCAAAAGCGTCGCTATGGGCCACAAACGGACTCGTGTAGTGCCAACAAACGGTATCGGTAGCGGTAGGGACGCGCGTTTCATCGCGCCCCCCCCGCACAGAATCGTACGGGCGGCTTTCCCGCATACGGCTCCCACCTCGGGTGGGTGACGGCAAAGCGATCGCTCGGCCAAGGATGGAGGATGGTCGGTTTTGGAAGCCAGGCATCCACCAGCTGCGTCATCCGTTCCCACGTCATCCGATCCTTCTGGCTGCGACGCCGCAGCGTGCGTCGCCAGAGGTCGGTCACATGATGCCGGAACACATTCAGTGCCTGACCGTTGGTTGGCACTGCGTGATAACTGAAGTAGCCGCAGACAACCCGCGCCAGCCACTTCCCCTGATCGGGGATCGGCTGGTGCATGCGCCGTCGCATCTCCTGCTTGATCTCCTTTAGCTTCGCCCGCATGCGGTCCGCTCGGGTCTTCCGTCTGATCTGGAATTTGCCCGCTCGGGTCTTGCCGCAGATGAAAGTGAAGCCCAGGAAATTGAAGGTATCCGGCTTGCCGAGCCCGCGTCGCTTGCGGCGCTCCACCGCAAAACGTCCGAACTCGATCAGCCGGGTCTTCTCAGGATGCAGTGACAACGCAAACTCCCGTAGCCGTTCACGCATCTCATTCAGGAAGCGCTGGGCATCGCCCTCGTGCCGGAATCCGACGATGAAGTCGTCGGCGTAGCGCACGATGATGACGTCGCCCGTAGCCACGCGCCGTCGCCAGCGTGCGGCCCAGAGATCGAGCGCGTAGTGCAGGTAGATGTTGGCAAGCAGCGGTGAGATTACCGACCCCTGCCCCGTCCCCCTGTCGCTGACCGCGACGACTCCGTCTTCCAGGATGCCCGCCTTCAGCCATTTCTGGATCAGGCGGATGATGCGCCGGTCGCCGATCCGGTGTTCCAGGAAGCGGATCATCCATTGCTGGCTGATCTCATCAAAGAACGATCGGATATCGGCGTCCAGGATGAAGCTCACTTTCTTGCTGTGGATGCCGACACAGAGCGCATCGAGCGCATCGTGCGCACCGCGCCCTGGGCGGGATCCATACGAGAACCCGAGGAAGTCCTCCTCGTATATCGCGCGTTCAGCAGCGCGACCACTGCCCGTTGGACAATCTTGTCCTCCAAAGCCGCGACCGCGAGCGGGCGCTGCCGGCCGTCCGGCTTGGGAATATAGACGCGCCGTGACGGCAGTGCCCGGTACGCTCCCCGTTGGACCCGATCATGCAAGTCCTCGATATTACGTTCGAGATCTGCCTCGTAGTCCTTCCACGTCAACCGATCCACGCCGGGGGCTGCGTTCTGCGCAAGCTCGTAGAACGCTTCCTCCAGAAGTTCGGTGCTGATGTGGTGGAAGAGCGCGGTGAACCTCTCCTTCTTCCTATCGTTTGCGACTTTCGTATGCGTTCCAGCGCCTGTGACACGCTCGTCCGGCTCTGCGTCCGGTTCGTGCTTTGCTGGCCCACATTCCCCTTGGTCCCCGCCCTTTGCTCCACCGGCTCCGCTGCGTATAGCTCCCCAGCGGTTGCGTCCGCTGCGGGCTGTTCCGCTTTGTTCGCCGGCTTCATCGCTACTATGCCGGGGTCCGACTTCTCGGGTCCGTGCATCATCGGCTACGGCTCCTCGCCTTCCCGATGCGGGCCGGCAACGGTCTCCCAGCTTCCGATGCGATCGTGTTGCACGTGATGTGGCCTTCGACCCCGGCAGGGCGTCGGCACCTCGCGTAACGGTGCCGCACATGTTGCCTTCGAGCGAATAAAAACCCTCGGCCCCTGCAATGTCTGATCTTTCGTGGCTCAATCCCACACCCCATGCAATCGCTGTGTACGCTTCGCAACCACTGTCGCCAGTAATCACGCAACACTCGCTACCAAGCGGACGCTACGCCTTACTTGGGCCGGACTTTCACCGGCTGGATCGCACCAGCTTGCGGCTGGCGCACTTATTCGATCACTTCGTCGGCACGGGTCAGCAACGCTGGAGGCACGATCAGATCGAGAGATTTTGCAATTTTTAGATTTAAGGCAAATTCAAAGACAGTCGGCCGCTCGATCGGAATATCACCGGGTGCGGTACCGCGAAATATCTTAGCGATCTGGTCGGCCATGCGCTTGCGTAGCGCAGTGCGGCTGGGGCCATAGCCAATCAGACACCCCGCGTGCGCCATTTCTGCCCATTCGCATACTGTTGGCAGCTTCGCTTCGAGTGCAAGAGCCGCCAGCTGCTTACCATCCCGTTGAAACTGCGGGGTCGCGCCAATAACCAACGCCTCTGAACCTTGGGCCCGCATGGCAGCAAAAGCCGCCGGGTAGTCGCTCGGTGAAGCCGCTAAAAATACCAGCAATTCGACGCCAAGCCCTTCCGCAGCTTTCCGCAACGTGGCCTCATTCGCTCCATTCCGGGTTGGGACTAACGCGGCGATGCGTCGGCGGTCGGGAGCTGCCTCCATCAGAAGGGAAAACCTCTTGGCTTCGAGCTCACCAAATAGGATTACGACGCCCGTAACATTGCCTCCTGGCCGCGCGTAACTTGCCGCGAACCCAAGCTCAATTGGGTCGAATCCGAAAGTGATGACCGGCACGGTGCGGGAAGAAGCGCCAGCTGGCCCTATTGCGGGGCCAACGGCCACGACCGCGTCCGGCCGAGCGCTGATAAGCTCCTGCATCAAACCGGGCAAGGCATCGAGTTCTCCGACACGCCCGTCGAAGATAAGATTTCGCCCTTCAACGAAGCCCAGCTAGTTCTGGTAGGGTGATCTGCTTGGTAAAGGCTTCGGAATCCATCGAGTTCGCGAGATGTCCCAGGCGGTAAACGCGATCTGGTGTCTGCGCTCCAGCAGCAAGCGAGCATGCTAACGCACCGACCACACCACCAATGAACCTCCGTCCCCACATGCCCCCCCCGTTTAAGTCCACGGCAAGATTACATAGGCACGGCAAGTGGTCACGGCTTTCGACTGCAAGTCCGTTCCGGGTCATTCGCGACCGAGGTGACCCCGGTGGAATGTCCGCATTTGCCAGTAGCGGACACCGCGATGGTTTTGGCCAGCCATTGGTGGCTTGACAAGGCTCCGTTCATATAAGCCCGGTCCGCGGCTAGCGGATGCGCACAAGCAGGATCCGCTTAGACTAATTTCCTCGCGCGCATTGGTCTGCGCGTCATAGATCCTGATCTGAAGCATGGGAAAACGCTTCTTCAGTTCTTCCCCGCCCGCCTTGGCTCCGTCCCTGGTCGCAAATTCGGCCTTGAGTCGACCATCGACTTCCAGCGCATAGCCTGAAGCCGGCAAATCACGGGCAGCAGCAACCATCTCGTTCCCTTTGTGCATTGTAGTAGCTGCGGAGGAACTGCACTTCGGACGCGCTGCCCAAAAAATGGGAATATGCCTTCCGCGCTTGGGCGGCATATCAAGCTTCTGGAAGAACATCTGTCCACAAGACTGATTGATCGCACTACACGCAGCGTGGCACTGACTGGCGATGGCGTATTGCTTCTGGAACTCGCCCGCGCACTGCTTTCTGACGTAGCTGGCATTGAGGCTAGATTTCGCGGCAGCAGCCGCAAGCGATCCGCACCTCTTCGGCTTGGTGCTATTGACGGCGCTGCGGTTGGTTTGGTGCCCCGTCTACTTCAAGATTTTCGCAGACGACGTCCGCAGGCAGAAGTTCGATTGTTTGAAGACAAGACCATCCGGCTTCTGCCACAACTTATTTCCGGCCGCATCGATCTTGCGTTCGTTCGACCGCCCGAAACTCCAGACAAGCGGCTTGAGTTTCTGTTCTTGTTCAATGAAACGCCCGTCGTCGCCTTTCCGGAACATCACGCCTTCGCGCGGAGGTCTCAGGTGACAATCGCAGATCTTGCAAACCAGCCGTTAATTGTCGCCGAACGCCGCTCGCGTCCGCATAGTCACGATCTCACCACCAAGTTGTTTGCCGAGGCGAGGCTGAAGCCGCGCATCGTGCAGTATGCCGAGGAGAAGCAAACTATTATCAATTTCGTAGCAGCAGATATTGGCGTTGCAATCGTTCCGCGCTGGACATCTCGCCTTTCGTCGCGTGGCGTTCGTTACGTTCCTCTTAGGCCAATCGGTGAATATCGGTTGCCGCTCCCGGCGGCCTGGCCTCGCGGATCACGTGACGCCACGAGAGACGCGATGCTGGAAATGTTGAAGGCTGGCCTGGCAGGCTACGCTCTGGATGCCTAACGGAACGACGGAGCGTGGCAGCGGGGGTCCGCTACATCGCGATACCCACCAATTCGGAGGCTCTGTGTTCTGAGAGCAGCCTAACTCAATAGGTCGCTATTCCGCCCAGTCGGAACATTCTCGCCCTTTGAGCCTTTCGTCCTTTCGTCAATCGCATCCCGTCCCTGCGCAAGGAGGCGGTCGAGCACGACAAACAGCGCAGACATCAGGTCCGCGCCGAGCGCCTTCTCAATTTCTCGATAGCGGGCGTCGACGTGGTTGGCCACCTCGCCGACGAGGGTCAGCCCGCTCTTGGCGAGGGTCACGAACACCTTCCTATGATCCTCCCTGCCCCGCTCCCGCGTCACATATCCGGTTGCCTCAAGCCGAGAGAGGATGTTTGACAGGCTTGGCCCGGAAATCTGACAAAGCGAAGTAATCTCGTGCTGCTCCAGCCGCTCGTGATCATTAAGCACGCGCAATATCCGCCATTGCTGCTCGGTCAGGCCAAAGTCCTGAAAAATCGGACGAAAATGCTGAAGTAGAACCTCGCGGGCCTGCAGCAACATCAGCGGAAGATTCCGCCTCCGCGGCACGCCTCCGGGCGCCTTCGTGGATTTCTTCACGGGAATTCTCCTGGCCCCTTGACTAGTTAACATGTTATTCATTATCATATTAATGATTAATATAGTAACATTTATCGGGAGAGAAGCCCATGGGTGAAATCGTACTTGCCGCAAAGGTTGCACACGTTCCCTCGATCCTGATCTCGGAGCAGGACGGTCCGCTGAAGGGAAAACGAGCCGCCGCCATCGAGGCTCTGCGTGAGATCGGCCGGCGTGCCCGCGAACGCGGAGCCGACACGTTTCTGGTGTTCGACACGCACTGGATCTCGAATTTCGGCTGTCACATGAATGCCAATGCGCGCCATCGCGGCGTCTATACCAGTCACGAGGCGCCCCACATGATCCAGAACATGCACTACGACTATCCGGGCGATCCCGAACTCGGCGAAGCCATTGCAGCGGAAGCGCGCAAAGACAGGCTGGAGGTGCTGGCGCACAAGGTCGAGACCCTGCCGCTCGAATACGGGACGATCGTGCCCATGCACTACATGAACGAGGAAGGCTGGGCACGCGTGCTGTCGGTCGCGGCGCCGATCTTCGCCAGCGTCGAGGAGAACCGTGCCTTCGGGGCGGCCTGTGCGCGCGCCATCGCGGCGTCGAACCGCAAGGTAGCCGTGCTCGCCTCCGGATCGATGTCCCACAAGCTCGTCTCTAACGACAAGGTCGGGGATGGCCAATGGGAACAGGTCGGCAGCGAATTCAACCGGCAGATGGACCTTCGAATTCTTGACCTCTGGAAGGAGCGTCGCTACCCGGAATTCGTGCGCCTGCTTCCAGAGTACTCGACCAAGTGCAATGGCGAGGCCCTGATGGCAGATACGCACATGATGTTCGGTCTGCTCGGCTGGGATGCGTACAAAGGCGAGACTGAGGTACTCTGCCCCTACTTCCCTTCATCGGGCAGCGGCCAGATAATCGCCGAGCATCACCTTTGATCGAATAGTCAGGCCGATCCGCCTCGCAAAGCACGTCTGGCGCGCGCAGTGCCGCGCGTCATTCCGCTACCACAGTATTGCGAAGAACGCCGATCCCGGACGACTCTACCTCGATGAGGTCGCCGGGCTTGAGCCAGCGCGGCGGATCGAACCGTGCGCCCGCGCCGGTCGGCGTACCCGTTGCGATCATATCGCCGGGCTTGAGCGTCGCAAATGTCGACAGATACGCGATCAGAAAGTCGAACGGGAACATCAGGCGCTCGGTACTGTCCTGTTGCCTGACCTCTCCATTTACGCGGGTAATGATGTCGTGGGGCCCGCGGGGATCGCACTCGTCGGCAGTGACGATCCACGGTCCAATACTCCCGGAGCGGTCAAAATTCTTGCCCTGTGTGACGTTGAACTTGCCATGCCGAAGCCAATCCCGGATGGTCCCCTCGTTGCAGAGCGTCATTCCGAAGATGTGCGACCATGCTTCGTTGCGCGGAATATGGCGCCCACCCTTGCCGACGACGATCACGAGCTCTCCTTCATAGTCGAGTTCTTGCGACACCCTCGGCTTCTCGATCGGTTGCCCGGAGCCCACTACGGAGGAAGGGCTTCTCACAAACAGGCTCGGATATTTGGGTACGTCTGAATTGTCCTTGTATTCGGCGTTCCGGTCGCCGTAGTTAACGCCGATGCACCATAGTTTTTCCGGAGTAAGGACGGGCGGGAGCAGCGTCACAGCCTCAAGCGAATGATCCGGAGCTTGGCCAGCCACTGCCCGCTTTGCGACCGAAAGTCCGTCGGCCGCGATCAACGCCTTCAGGTCGGGAAAGTCCGAGCCGATTCGACCGGTGAGATCGACGATCCCATGGTTCGCGGCAGCGCCGTAGCGCTGCTCGCCATTCAATTGATAGCTCAACAGTCGCATGATCATTACCTCCAGAAGCACACATGACGGTAGAGCCACGCCAGACCGCGCCCGTTAGCGTCCTGCCTTGCGTTCGATCTCCAGCCGCTCTTCAGCGCCGCGCCGCAGCGACGCAAGCTGCGCCAGCAATCCCTGCGGATCGACCAGCGGATTTGGCTCGCTTGAATTGCGCGTGATCACCTTCTCGCGGATTTCCGTCAAGCCATTCGAGAACGGGTGTGTCGTGAGATGGACCGTGACGGGGTTATTCGGCTGTTTGACCAACCGCTCGATCTTGTCGAGGCTAGCGATGAATCCCTCGACCTGCTTCGAATTTTCGATCGCATTGAGCCCAAGTCCGCCGACGGTGATCGCGCGATATGTCTTGGCGCCGTCCTTGACGTCGTAGATGTAGGAAGCAGTGCCGTGGGTGTGTCCAGGCGTTTCGAGCACGCCGAACGTATTATCCCCGAGCTTGATCGTGTCGCCGTCCTTCACCACGACACCCTGCTCAATCATCGACCACCGGCGCGGGGTCGCTTCCGATTGCTTGGCCGATTGAGCGGCTTCGTCCCATCCGGTCTGCGTCATCACGAACTTGGCGTTCGGCAGAAGTGGCTTCAGCTTGACGGCACCGCCGACATGATCGAAATGGCCATGAGTCATCAGGACGTATTTGATATCGGCAAAATCGACGCCGACCTTGCGGAGGTTAGCGATCAACTGATCCACGTGGGGCTCGTGCAGCGTATCGATCAGCACGATGCCATCGCTTGTGCGGATCACCCAGGAGGAAACCCAGCAGACGCCGACGTAATGCACATTGTCGAAGACCTTCCACGGCTCGATGTACTGGGCCTTGGGATTGCCCAGCCAGGCTCCGAGATCGGGCGGCATCTTGCCCGTTCGGCCGAACTCCTCGAACCGGGCCAGTATCTCCTTTGACGGGCATCCTTCGAAGGGCTGCGCGACGGCCGGGGCCGCCATGGATAGCGCTGCGGCGAACAGGCCCGCGCCGGCCAGAACGAGCGAGCGAAGCGCCTTCGTCCTAGCCGCAGCCGTCCGCGCAGGACGCGGCGGCCGCGAAGCGAGGTTTACTCCATTAAGTTCCAGCATGACGAACTCCTTTCAATTTTCGGCTTGAGGAAAACGGCTCTCGTCGACGTTCATGTGGGCAACGCCGGATCGAGGAACAGCTTGCCCGGATTGAGAATGCCGCGCGGATCAAGCGCGGCTTTGAGCGATTGCATTACGTCGAGCGCGTCCACTCCATGTTCACGTTGCAGAAAAGCACGCTTGCCCAGGCCAATCCCGTGCTCGCCCGAGCACGTCCCTCCAAGCGCGAGTCCTCGCTCCACGATCTTGTGATCGAGGGCGAGCGCCCGCTCGAGTTCGGAAGGATCGTCCGGATCAACCAGAATGCAACAGTGGAAGTTGCCGTCACCTACGTGGCCGGCAATAGGCGCGATCAAGCCAGATGCGGCGATGTCTTCCTTGGCTCCAAGTACCGCATCCGCAAGACGGGAAATCGGCACGCACACGTCCGTCGCGATTCCCTTCGCGCCTGGACGCAAGGCGACTGCTGCAGGGTAGGCCCGATGTCGCGCGGTCCAAAGGCGATTGCGCGCCTCCGTGCCAGTGGCCCAGGAGAACCGCAGGCTTCCGGCCTCGCTCGCCACCGCCTCAACGAGCTCTGCCTGCTCCTTGACACTGGAGGTGCTGCCGTTGAACTCGAAGAACAAGGTCGGCAGCGGCTCCAAATCGTCGAGCTTGGAATAGGCAATGCTGGCTCCCATCTGCACATCGTCGAGCAGTTCGACGCGTGCGATGGGAATGCCGAGTTGCATGGTCGCAAAAACCGTATCGACGGCCGCGGCCAGGTTCGGGAACTGGCTGATGGCCGCGCTGGTCGCCTCCGGGACGCCATGCAGGCGCAATCGAATCTTGGTGATGACGCCCAGCGTGCCTTCAGAGCCGATGAAGAGGTGCGTCAGATCGTATCCGTTCGCTGCCTTGCGAACGCGTCCGCCGGTGGAAATGACACGGCCATCCGCCAGGACGACCTCCAGACCAAGCACATTTTCACGGATCGTGCCGTAGCGCACCGCATTGGTACCGCTTGCGCGCGTCGCGCACATGCCGCCGATCGTGCATTCCGCGCCGGGATCCACCGGAAAGAAGAGACCTCGGTCCCGAATGTACGAATTGAGCTGCTCCCTGGTCACACCGGGCTCGATGAGGCAATCCATGTCCTCCTCATTGACTTCGATAATGGAGTTCATCCGGGAAAGATCGAGGCTTATTCCACCGCAGACCGCGTTGACCTGTCCTTCCAGGCTTGAGCCGGCCCCGAAGGGCACGACCGGAACCCGTTCGCGATGGCACTGCTCCAGCAAGCGCCGGATCTCATCCACCGTTTCAACGAAGGCGACGGCGTCGGGCATCGATGGCGCGACGGGTCCCTCTCCCTGGGCGTGCTGTTGACACAGGGTTACATTCGTCGACAGCCGATCGCCGAGAACCTGGCGCGCCGTCCCGATGACGGCCGCGATGCGCTCAGGAGACGCGCGCTCGTGTGGCTGGCGCCAAATCGCATCTTTCAGGGGCCCGTGTTCGTTGAAACTTTTCTTATCCGACACCGCGTCAACCCTCCTGCTTCCTCGACATCGAAGCAATCGCTCCGGTCCTACCCAATCCCTTCTCCTCAAGGCAAATGCGGCCTTCGTGGGAAACGGCCAAAAGCCGGATTGCAGCAAGTCCGTCTGCGGCCGCCGAAGTCATGCCGCGACCTCTGGCTCGAAACCAAGGTAGCTTGCGACCACGCGAGGATCCTTGGAGACCGTTTCGGCCGGGCCCTTCATCACGATCTCGCCAAGCTCCATCACGTAGGCCCGGTTGGCGATGCGCAGCGCCGCCTGCGCATTCTGCTCGACTAGAAGGACCGCAATCCCGGCTTGCCGCAGATCGCCGATGATCTTGAAGATGTCTGCCACGATGCGGGGTGCCAGTCCGAGGCTGGGCTCGTCCAGCATCAGCAGCCTCGGCCGTCCCATCAGGGCACGCCCCATGGCAAGCATTTGCTGCTCGCCACCGGACAGCGTGCCGGCCAATTGAAGCCTGCGCTCCTTCAGGCGAGGAAATAGAGCGTAGACCCGCTCGAACGCGACGGCAGTCGAGGCTTTGCTGGAACGGAACGCACCGAGCAGCAGGTTGTCTTCCACCGTCATGCTGGCGAACAGTTCGCGGTGCTCGGGAACCAATGACAGCCCACAGCCGACGCGATCCTCGATGTCGAGACGGCCGAGATCACGGCCATCAAACCGTATCCGGCCACGGAACGGCAGGATGCCCATCGTCGCGCTGAGGAGCGTCGTCTTGCCCGCACCGTTGGCACCGACGATGGTCACAATCTCCCCAGCGGCCACATCGAGAGAAACAGTGCGGACCGCTTCGACCTTGCCGTAGGACACCGAAACTTCGTCGAGCGAAAGCAGTTTCTCCGTCATGCCGCAACTCCCAGATAGGCCTCGATCACGTCGGCGTTCGTCTTGATTTCGGACGGTACCCCTTCGGCGATCTTCGTGCCGAAATCGAGCACAACGATCCGCTCGGCAAGGTTCATCACGAATCCCATGTCGTGCTCGACTAGGAGGATCGACATTCCTTCGTCGCGAAGCTGGCGGATCAGCGTGGCCAGCGCTTGCTTCTCATTGTGTCGAAGGCCGGCTGCCGGTTCATCGAGCAGGAGCAGCACCGGATCGGCACAGAGCGCCCGAGCAATCTCGACAATGCGCTGCTGTCCGAGCGCCAGGCTTCCGGCAAGCTGGTGCATCTGGGCGCCGAGCCCTACCCGCTCAATTTGCCGCGCCGCTTCAGCAAGCAGCCTTGCCTCGTCTTCCCGATCAAGGCGCAGCATGCTGGAGACGGCACCGGAGCGACCGCGTAGGTGGGCACCGATCGCCACATTCTCCAGTACCGTCATATCGGGCACCAGTTTGACGTGCTGGAACGTGCGGGCCACGCCTCGCCGGACGATCTCCTGTGGCGAAAGACCGGCGATCGGATTACCGAACAGCGATATCCTGCCGGCGGTGGCCTCCAGCACTCCGGTTATTAGATTGAAGGTGGTGCTCTTGCCCGCACCATTCGGACCGATCAGCGCCACGATCTCGCGCGACGCCACGGCGAAACTGACGTCGTTGACAGCAATGACACCTCCAAATCGCTTCTGCGCGCCTTCTACTTCGAGCAGTTTGCCCTCGCCTGAATCGGCCTTGGCGCGAGCGGGCAATGCTGAGGCCTTGCGGGGCTTCGCCTGCGGCCGTGCAAAAGGCCAGAATGCCGAAAGCCGCGGCCACATACCTTCCGGCGCGATTTGCAGGAGCAGCACCAGCAGAACGCCGAACACGATGACCTCCAGCTGGCCCTCGCCGTAGGGTGCGCTCTTCAGCACCTCCTTGAATACGACGACGATGCCGGAGCCAAGCACTGCACCCCACACATGTCCGGCCCCACCGACCACGGCAATGAAGAGATATTCGATACCGGCCTGGGCCCCGAACGGCGTTGGATTCACCGCACGAATAAAATGGGCATAGAGCCATCCGGAAAAGCCGGCGAGAACCGCAGCATGGATGAAGACCAGAAGCTTGGCCCGCGCGGTCTGCACGCCGAAGGATTCCGCCGCCAGATGGCCGCGCCGCAGCGCGCGGATCGCCCTGCCCGTCCGCGAGTCCAGAAGGTTGAGAGTGAGAATCGCGCTAATCAGCACGCCGCCCCAGATCACATAATAGATCGATCCGGCTCCAATCATGCTCCAGGAGCCGACCGACAGAGGAGGGATGCCGGTAATGCCGTCATTGCGTCCGAGGAACTCAAGCTTACTGAACAGGTAGTACAGGCTCAGTCCCCAGGCGATGGTGCCGAGCGGCAAATAATGGCC
This sequence comes from Bradyrhizobium sp., assembly GCF_016219575.1. Taxonomy (GTDB): domain Bacteria; phylum Pseudomonadota; class Alphaproteobacteria; order Rhizobiales; family Xanthobacteraceae; genus Bradyrhizobium. The sequence continues at coordinate 25,283 of NZ_JACRMG010000027.1, forward strand.
GGACAGGCGGACCGTAACCAGGCCCAGTATCACCGCCAACAGCCCGCTCACCAGCAGCGAAGCAGGCAGCGTGAGCCAGGGCGAGAGACCGAAATGGGTCGTCAGCACCGCGGTCGTGTAGGCACCGAAGCCGCAGAACGCCGCCTGACCGAACGATGTGAGACCGCCGACACCCGTTAACAAGACCAACCCCATCGAGACGAGGGCCGCCAAACCGATGTTATCGAGCAGAACGAGCCAGAAGGGAGGAATTTCCGGCACGAAAGGGATTACCGCCACCACCGCCGCGAACAAGGCAATCGGCCAATGCTGGGTCATCGCGATCAGTCCTTCTCTTCTTCAACTTCGGGCACGGCAAGCGAGCGCAACAGCAAGACCGGCACGATCAGCGTGAATACGATGACCTCCTTGAAGTTGCTGGCATAGAAAGAGGAGAACGCCTCAACGAGGCCGACCGCCACAGCGGCCATCGCCGTCAACGGATAGCTTCCGAGCCCGCCGACGATTGCAGCGATGAACCCCTTCAACCCGACCAGGAATCCGCTGTCATAGTAAATGGTAGTCATCGGCACGATCAGGATGCCGGAGATTGCGCCGATTGCGGCCGCAAGCACGAATGCCATCTGGCCGGACAAAACAGTACGGACGCCGACTAGTCTGGCACCAACGCGATTCACGGCGGTTGCGCGCAGAGCCTTGCCGTACAGCGTGTAGCCGAAGAACAGCCACAGCCCGACGATCAGCAAGGCAGCAATGACGTAGACAGCGAGAGCCTGGCCGGTGACGCGCAATGGTCCGATCGAGAAAGCGACCTCGGTGATCGGCGGCGCCCGCATGCCCTCCGCCCCAAAGAAGACGAGACCCATTCCCTGTAACGCCAGGTGAACGCCCACCGATGCGATTAGCAGCACCAGCACCGACGCATGAGCCATCGGCTGATAGACTATACGATAGATGTACAGGCCTATCGGGGCAACGATCAGGAGCGATACGGCCAGGTTGGCCGGCACGCTCCTAGAGTATTTCGCGGCGATCATCGCCACGAGCCAGATGACCGCCGGCATTATCACGAAAAGCAATGCAGCACGCACCAGCCGCCGAATCGACAGCTGATGGCGTATGCTGACCAGTTCGACGCAAAAAGCGATGACGCCGAGCGCGCAGGCAAGCTGCGCCGTTCTTGGCAAAGTGCCGGAGGACAGGGCCGCATAGGTGAAGGCCCCGAACGTAATGAACTCACCCTGGGGGATCAAAATGACCCGCGTCACCGCGAATACCAGCACAAGCCCGAAGCCCAGCAAGGCGTAGATGGCGCCATTGGTGATGCCGTCTTGCGCAAGGAACAGCATGATGGTGGAGTTCACGATCTTCCCCCAGGTTGTCCGAGTGTTGAAAACTGCGCCGCGTTATCGCCCTCGTCTGTCATCATTTGACGACCGCGTATTTGCCGTCCTTCACCGTGAGCAGAATGCGCGAACGTTCGTCGACGCCGTAGCGGTCGCGCTCAGTGAAATTGTAAACGCCTTGGCTGGCGACTATTTCGCGCTCGGAGACCAGCGCTTTGCGAACGGCCTCCCGGAATTCCGGCGTTCCCGGCGTGGCCTGCTTCACCGCGACCGGAATGATCCGCTTGAGCACCTCGAAGGCGTCATACGTGTGGGCTGCAAACTGGCTGCGGCTGTTGGGACCGTACTTGGCCTCATACGCCGAGTTGAGAGCGAGACCGGGTTTCTTTGTCAGCGCGTCGTCGGATTGCCCTTCGGGCGCCATCACCGGGCCGGCGGCCATGAAGACTCCCTCAGCCGCCTTTCCGGCAATGCGGATGAAGTCCATGCTGGCGGCGCCGTGGGTCTGATAGATCGGCCCCTTATAGCCACGCTCTCGCAGTTCGATCTGCGGCAGCGCTGCCGCGGTACCGGATGCACCCACCAGGACGGCGTCGGGATTGACGGCGACGAGCTTCAGCACCTGACCGGTAACGGAAGTGTCCGGGCGGGCAAAACGTTCGTCGGCCACGATCTGCAACCCCATGTTCGCGGCTTGGGCCTTGAGGTCGCCCATCCAGAGATCGCCATAGGAGTCGGAATACCCGATGAAGCCGACCGTTTTGACGTTACTCTTCTTCATGTGCTCATACAGTACCTTGCCGACGACCGGGATCGGCTGCGGCAGGTCGACGGACCATTTTTCACGCGCCGGCGTGAACGGCATTGGCGCCAACCCGAAATGGGGAATCCCGGCTTCGTTGGCCACGGTCGAAACTGCGACCGTCGGCGGCGTCACCGACGAGCCCATGATGAAGTCGGCCTTCGATTCCGTAACGAAGCGCCGGGCATTGTTGGTCGCATTGGTGGGATCGCCGCCGTCATCGAGCGCAATGACGCGCAGCTTGACCCCTGCGATCTCCTTGGGAACGAAATCGAGCGCGTTACGCTCGGGGATTCCGAGCGCTGCCGCCGGACCCGTCGTCGAGATCGTCACGCCAATAACGACCTCCTTGTTCTCCTGAGCATGAGCGCCGCAGCTCGCCAGAGCCGCGAATCCCGCCAGCGCGGCCGATGCAAATCGTTTCATTTTCGTTTTGCTCCCGAAGTTAAACGAGGCATTCAAATGCCCCCCAGACAGACGTATTTGAGCTCGGTGAAATCCTCGATGCCGTAGCGCGACCCCTCGCGTCCGACGCCGGACTGCTTGATTCCTCCGAACGGCGCCTCCGCCGTTGAGATCAGGCCCGTGTTGACGCCGACCATGCCGTACTCGAGCGCTTCGGCGACGCGCCATACGCGGCGCAAATCCCGCGCATAGAAGTACGAAGCGAGACCGAATTCGGTGTCGTTGGCCTGCTCAATCACATCGGCTTCGTCGCGAAAGCGGAACAGCGGCGCAACGGGCCCAAACGTTTCTTCTCTCGCCAACGCCATTCCGCGATGCGCGTCGGCGATCACGGTTGTCTCGAAGAAACGACCGCCGAGCCGATGCCGTTTGCCGCCGAGGATGACTCGCCCGCCCTTCGAAACCGCATCGGCGACGTGCGATTCGACCTTCTCCACGGCCTTGTCGTCGATCAACGGTCCCAGGACCACCCCTTCTTCGAGGCCGCCGCCGATCTTTAATCGCGCCGCCGCGGTTGCGAGCTTGTCGGCGAAGGCGTCGTATACGCCTTCCTGAACATAGAAGCGGTTCGCGCAGACGCAGGTCTGACCATTGTTGCGGAATTTGGCGATCACTGCCCCCTCGACCGCCGCGTCGAGATCCGCGTCGTCGAACACGATAAAGGGGGCGTTCCCTCCCAGTTCGAGACCCATTTTCTTGATGGTGCCGGCGCTCTGGCGCATCAGCGCGGCACCGATCTCCGTGGAGCCCGTGAATGTGATCTTTCGCACCGCCGGATTCGACGTCAGTTCGGCGCCGATCGGCGCGGCCGATCCGGTGATCACGCTGAACAGTCCCGGCGGAAGGCCGGCCCGTTCAGCGAGCACAGCGAGCGCTATCGCCGAGAACGGCGTCTGTGAGGCCGGCTTGAGCACGATCGCACAACCTGCCGCGAGCGCGGGGGCAACCTTGCGCGTGACCATCGCGTTCGGGAAATTCCACGGGGTAATGGCACCCACGACGCCGATCGGCTGCTTCAGCACGAAGATCCGCTTGTCGGGAGCGTGGCCAGGAACGATGTCGCCATAAACTCGCCGCGCCTCTTCGGCGAACCATTCGATGAAGCTCGCGCCATAGGCAATCTCCGCTTTCGCTTCCGCCAAAGGCTTGCCCTGCTCCCGGGTCAGGATACGACCGAGATCGTCCTGACTGGCCATGACCAGGTCGAACCAGCGTCGCAGAACCGCGGAACGCTCCTTGGCGGTTCGCGCGGCCCAACCGACCTGGGCCCTGCGGGCCGCCTCCACCGCCTCGGCGGTCTCGGCACGTCCGAGCTCGGGCACCCTTCCAACTATGGCACCGGTCGCGGGATCGACGATCTCATTGGAGGCCGCCGGGGCCGCCTGAATCCAGCGTCCCGCAACCAGCGCAGCCTCTCGCATCAAGCCGTTGTCCTTGAGCATCATGTTCCGTTGCTTCCTGCCAGTTGTCACGGTGCGACAATCGGGGTCGATTTGAGCTTCGACGGCACCGGAACGACCCCGCGAAAGACGCTGCCTTCCTCGAACCACGAGCGTGGAGCGGGCGCGCCCCACAACGTCTGCCGCTGCGGATCCTTGAGGTCCCAGCGGATCGGCTCGAGGTCCGGATCGACCGTTTGATAGTCAGAACAGTAGATCTCGGTCCGATGACCATCGCGATCGCGGATGTAGAGGAAGAACGCGTTCGAAATGCCGTGTCGTCCGGGCCCCCGTTCGATATGGTCGACGTAACCGGTGGTCGACATGACATCGAGCAAGTCGATGATGTTGAGAGGGGTCGGCACCCAGAATGCGACATGGTGGAGGCGAGGCCCGAGACCATTGGTGAAGGCGATGTCATGGACGCCACCCTTGCGGTGCATCCAGGCCGCCCACAACTCCGAACCGTCTTCCGTATCTGTGTACTCGGTGAGCCGGAAGCCGATCGAATTGTAGAACTCGACGGAAGCCCGCACGTCCGGAGAGAAGCAGTTGAAGTGGTCGATCCGCAGAGGCTTCACGCCTTTGTACAGGGCATATTTTTGATGAATTGGCGGCAGGCGGTCCATCCGCGCGTAGAACTCGAGTGGGATGCCGAGCGGATCCCTCGTACGGAAGGTTCGCCCCTGATACGGCACCTCGACCCATTGCGTCGGCAGACCGAGCTTGTCGAAATGATGCTTGGCACGGTCGAGGTGATCCTCATCGAACACCTTGAACCCGAGTTCATTGGCAATGCCGCTCTCGCCCCTCTCGAGGACGATGCAATGATGTCCACGCTCTTCCATGGCGCGCAGATAAATCCGGTTCTTGTCCTCGGCGGTTACCTGAAGGCCCAGCGTGTCCGCATAGAAGGCACGCGCCGCCGGAAGGTTGGTCACGGTCAGGGCGAGATGACTGAGTCGGACGATGTTGAACGGCGGATAGAGTACGCTCGCGGGAATAGACATGATTCTTCCCCTCCGATCTCAGATCCCGACGCGCGGAATGCTATGGTTGTCATAGGCAACGGCGATGTTCTTCGTTTCCATGTAGAAATCGAATGAGAAGTCGCCGCCATCGCGGCCGATGCCGGATTGCTTGACGCCGCCGAACGGCGTCGGCAGGTGGCGCACGTTCTCGGAATTCACCCAGATCATCCCGGCTTCGAGGTCGCGTGCGACGCGGTGCGCGCGGCCCACGTCGCGCGTCCAGATGTAGCCGGTCAGGCCGTAGCGAACGTCGTTGGCGATCTTCACCGCCTCTGCTTCGTCTTCGAAGGGAATCATCGTTAGAACCGGACCGAAGATCTCTTCCTGCGCGATGCGCATGTCAGTGCGCGCATTGGTGAAGAGCGTGGGCTCGACATAGTTTCCAGCGCCACCGCAGGCTCGGTTGCCGCCGACGGCGACGGTCGCTCCGGCGTCGCGAGCCAGGGCCGGAAAGCTTAGCACCTTCTCCGCGTGGCGCGGGTGAATCAGCGGCCCGATCTCCGTTGCAGGGTCCAGCGGATCTCCCACCCTGATGGCGGCCACGCGCTGGGCGACCCGCTTTGCGAACTTTTCGTGAATGGACTTCTGCACGAGCGCTCGCGACGACGAGGTGCACCGCTCTCCGTTGAGAGAGTAGATCATGAACAGAACCGCATCCAGCGCCCGCTCCAGATCTGCGTCGTCGAAGACGATGACCGGATTTTTTCCGCCGAGCTCGAAATGAACGCGCTTCAGTGTTGCCGCACCCTGTCGCATGATGTGCGAACCCGTGGTCGTCTCACCGACGAAAGCGACCGCCTTGATGGCGGGATGCTCGGTCAGCGCCTTGCCCGCGCCTTCGCCGAGTCCATGCACCAGGTTCACCACGCCGGCCGGGCCTCCGTGGGCGCGGATCACTTCGTCCATGATTTCGGTGAGGACGACGGCCGAGAGCGGGCTCCACTCGGCGGGCTTATGTACGATCGTGCAGCCTGCTGCGAGCGCCGGCGCGATCTTCCAGGTCGACAGCATGAACGGCGTGTTCCAGGGCGTGATCACACCCACCGGCCCGATCGGCTGGCGCATCGTGTAGTTGATGTGGTTTTCATCTGGCAGCGACAGGCCGTCCGCCGCGCCCGGCGCGCGATCGGCATAAAACCTGAAATTCTCGGCGCCGCGAAGTGCGGCCTTCGCCATGTAGCGCATCGGCTGGCCCGTATCCGAGGATTCGATGAGGGCGATCTCGTCTGCGCGCGCCTCGATCGCGTCGGCGATGGCGTGCAGGATGGCACGCCGCTTCTGGCCCGGCACGTCGCGCCATAGCTTGAATGCCTGTGCAGCAGCCGACGCCGCGCGATCGACGTCGCCGGCCTGACCCGACGCGACAACGCATTGTTTGGCGTTGGTGGCCGGATCCAGCGTCTCGAACGTGCCTCCCGCCTGCGACGGCACACGCTCGCCCCTGATGAAATGGGGTACCGGCGAGCGAACGAACCTCTCCAGATATTTCTCTGCCCGTGCCCGATTCGCGGTGAGCTTGCTGCTGTCTTTCATCCTGTCCTCCCCTGCGGCTCTGACCCGCGATCTTTCGCTTGCTATCGATGGCTGCTCTATCGAGGCTCGGCTACAGAGCCAGGCAGATCGCCTTGGTCTCGAGGTAGTTTTCGATCGCCACGGCGCCGTGCTCGCGCCCGATGCCCGACTGCTTGTAGCCGCCGAAGGGCATGTTGGGGTCGACTACGTTATGCGTGTTGATCCAGACAGTGCCGGCCTTCACCGCGTCGGCGAAAATGAAGCAGCGCTCGATGTCCCGCGACCAGACGGAGGCGGACAGGCCGTACACGCTGTCATTGGCCTGCGCGATGGCGTCGGCCATGTCAGTGAAGGGCAACAGCGTCACCACGGGCCCGAATATCTCCTCGCGCACGAGCACGTTGCTCGGCTTGGCACCGATGATGACGGTCGGCTTGACGAAGAATCCGGGACCGTCCGGCGCCGCACCGCCGGCCACGATCATGGCGCCGTCGGCGGCGCCCCTTTCGACCATCGAAAGGACACGCGACTGCTGCTTTGCCGAGACCAACGGATTGATCTGGTTGGCCGGATCAAACCCTGAACCGATCTTCAAGCCGTTGGCGACCGCGACGAAGGTTTGCGCAACCTTGTCGAAGATGCCTTTCTGGACAAGGACACGTGATCCGCAGGTACAGACCTGGCCCTGATTGAAATAGACGCCGAGATTGGCGGCCAGACCAATCAGGTCTGGATTCATGTCGTCGAACATTACCATTGGCGACTTGCCACCAAGCTCCAGCGAGAAGCGAGTCATGTTATCGATCGCAGCGCGGCCAATCAGCTTGCCGACCTCGGTCGACCCGGTAAATGCAAGCTTGTCGATGCCGGGATGAGACGCCAGCGCAGCGCCGGCCTCATGACCGTAGCCGGTCACCACGTTGACAACGCCTTCGGGGAACCCGGTGTCGCGGATAAGCTGGCCGAGGCGCAGCGCCGTCAACGGCGTTTCCTCCGCGGGCTTGAGCACGACCGTGCAGCCTGCTGCGAGAGCGGGCGCGATCTTCCATACCGCCATCAGCAATGGAAAATTCCACGGCACGATCGCGCCGACCACACCGACTGGCTCCTTGCGGGTCATTGCGCGGTAGCGCGTACCGGGCGGAATCGGGATCGACACGTCGAGCGTCTGGCCGTAGCACTTGGTCGCCCATCCCGCCATGTAGCGCAGATGCTCCGCCGAGGCGCCGACCTCCAGCGCGTGCGCGATGCCGATCGATTGACCGTTGTTCGCCGTTTCTACCTCGGCAAGCAAGGGCCCGTCCGCCTCCACTGCGTCCGCGAGTTTCAGGAGAAGCCTTTCGCGTTCGGATGGGCGAAGCTTCGACCACGGTCCCTCCAGCGCGGCCCGGGCAGCCGCGACGGCGGTATCGACCTCGGCCTTGCCGCCGGCCGGAACGGAAGCAATCACGCCGCCCGATGCCGGATCGTACACCTCGATCTTGGCGTCGCCCTGCGCCGACAGGTTGCCAGCCCCGACGATCAGCTTGTGGTCGCCGGCCAGGAAGGCCTTGGTGCGCTCACTTACAGGCAGTCCCGACGAAATCCTTGTCTGAATGGTCATGCTCGCTCCTCAACGATCGTTTGCGTGGATATCGATGAATTTTACGGTCCGGCCGGTGGCGCCGGATGAATGAACGGCCACGGGCTCGCTTCCGAACCCTTCTCGACCGGCACCTCGATCAAGGCGGGAGCGTCGAGATCCAGCGCCTGAGCCAACGTTCGCTTCAAGGCTTCGGGAGAAGTCGCGCGGTAGCCGCGCAGCCCGAAGGATTCGGCGAGTTTGACGAAGTCCGGGTTGGTCAGATCCGAACCGATGAACCGTCCCTGATAGGCCTGCAGCTGGTCGCGCAGAACATTGCCATAGGCGGAATTGTTGAAGACGATAGCCACCACATTGATGCGGTGGTGCACGGCGGTGGCCATCTCCTGGAGGCCGAACAAGAAGCCGCCGTCGCCGGAGACCGAAACCACGGCCTTATCGGGATGCGCGACCTTGACGCCGAGAGCGGTGTCGTAGCCGAAGCCCAGATTGTCCTGGTAGCCACAGGTCACATATTGGCGGGGTCTGTAAACGGGAAAACCAAAGCGGGCAGCGAAGCCCATCTGGCTCACTTCCTCGACGAAGAATCCGTCGCGCGGCAGAGAGGCGCGGATGGCGTCGAGATAGGCGAGCTGGGGCTGAACGACGGAATATTCAGCGCGCGCCTTGGCCTTCAGATCCCGAAATTCGTCCTGTCGCGCCGCCGGCCTGGCGGCGGAAAGCGCGGCAAGTAGCGCATGCGTCCCGGTGGCGGCATCGGCGACGACGCCGACGTCGGGTTTGAGCCGCACCATCTCGGTTGGATCGATGTCGATGCGGATGACTTTGACGCCATCAGGCGCCCACCGCCATCGCATGTACTGCAACTCGAGGCGGCTTCCGATTCCAATCAATAGGTCTGCGCGCTTCCAATGCTGGAAGGCCGCCACAAAATCGAGCGAAAGGGGATGGTCGTCCGGCAGGATGCCCTTACCGGACCTGTGCGCCGTGACCGGCGCCTGCAGGCGCTCCGCAAGCTCTGCAATTTCCGCGGCGGCGTCGATCGCTCCGCCACCCACCATGATGAGCGGGTTCCGGGCCTTGGCGATCAGCGCGGCCGCGGCCGCAATGGCGTCGGAATCGATTGCCGGCGACACATTGGCGCCCCCGATAGCTGGCTCTTCAGCAGGTCCTTTCTTTCCGAACACGTCCCACGGCGCCTCCACCGCGACCGGTCCGCGGCGGCCCGACAACATCTGGGTAAACAGGCCGGCCATAACCGGGGAAACGTCGCTCGGATGATTGATGCGCTGGGCGCCCTTGATGAAACTCCGCAGCATGCCGAGCTGGTCGGGAAGTTCATGAAGCTGTCCTCGTCCCTGACCGATCAGGTGCGACATGATGTTGCCGGTGACGCACAGGACCGGCGCATTCGCGCCGTACGCCGTGCAGAGCGCAGCGCCCGAGTTCAAGACCCCGGGACCGGGCACGACCGTGTAGACGCCGGGCCGGCCCGTGGACTTGGCGTAGCCGTACGCCATGTAGCCCGCGCCCTGCTCATGTCGCGTATGAATGAACCGCAGAGCGTCGCGGCGGCCGTAAAGCGCATCGTTGAAATCGTACATGTGTGCGCCGGGGATACCGAACACGGTATCGACCCCATGCCCGATCAGGGAGCGCGCAAGCTTCTCGCCAGTGGTTTCTTGCTCAATCATGACCAGAACTCTGGAACGCCCGATGCGCTACCGGCAATCTGACCGCCGTCGCCGCTACAGCGTGGCTTCCAACGACACATTGTCCTTGTCGATCGATTACGATCGGAGAGCCGGATTCGCACGATCCGGCCAGGAGCGGATCAGCGCATACGCACCATCGCCAAGCAGCGCGAGTGCAAGGGCGGAAGCCGCCCAAAGGGCCGGAAATTCCCAACCGCCGCCCGGATTGGTGAAGAGGAATCCCCGAGCGCCATGCACCATGACGATGGTGACGACGAGTTCCGCGCTCAGGATCAACGCTGCCCAGCGAGCCAGCACACCCAGTATTAGCGCCAGCCCCCCGACGATCTCGATCGCTATGATGAAATAGGCCAGCCAGGCCGGAAGCCCGAGCCCGCCGAAATTCTTCACGAATCCGGCGGGCGTGAACACGAAAATCTTCAAGCCGGCGTGGGCAAGAAACATCGCGCCAAGGGTCAGCCGAAGAACAAGCGCGGCAAAGGGCGCGGTGCGGGCATCGATCATCGTTTCCTCCGGATGTGGCGGCGCTCACGTCGCCGCGAGCCGCTCCTACCAACGCTGCATTCTCGGCAGAAGTCCGGGCACGATCAGGTGCCGGCCGTTGACGCCGCAAACCCTTGCGCCGGGCCGCCGCCGATCACAACCGATTGTTTCTTTTCAATTGATAAGGTCTACTTTATAATGAGCCATGGCCCTTTCACGCATCACACTTCGCCAGTTTGAGGCCTTTGTCACCGTGGCGGACGCGCTGAGCTTTGCTGCAGCGGCCGAGCGGCTTGGGCTGACCTCTTCGGCCGTCAGTCAGTTGGTGGGGGAATTGGAGGGCACGCTCGGCTTCCGAGTATTTGACCGCAGCACACGACGAGTGGCCCTATCGAGCGCCGGGCGTGAGTTCCTCGGCATCGCCCAGACTGTACTGCGGCATGTACAACTCGCCGAGACGGCTGCCGCCGACGTGCGCAATCGCGCGGCCGGTGTTGTGCGGATAGGCGCGCCACTGATTCTTGCGAGCGCGGTGCTGCCCGCCGCCATCCGCGACTTCAAGCGGCAACGGCCGAACGTCGCCATCCACATTCGCGATGTACCGGTAGAAATGACTGTTGATCGCGTCGCCGCAGGCGATATTGATCTCGCTATCGGTCCCGACCGCCCTTCCGATCCCGCAGTGCTCCGCGAGACGATTTTTCAAAGTCCGTGGGTGCTGTGGTGTGCGGCGAACCACTCCTTGGCGGCAAGAAAGGTGCTGCGCTGGGAAGACCTCCGCAATGTGGCGCTCGTGGCCGCGAGCCGCGATCACGAGATCAGCGTCGCGCAGATGCGAAACGCCGCTCCGGAAGCATTGCCAATTGCTCCGGTTCAAATCGTCGACAACATCACAACGGCTCTCGGTCTAGCCGCGCAGGGGCTCGCAGCAACTCCGGCACCGGCCTACGTTGGCGTCATTGCGCGACCACTCGGGCTCATCATGCGCCGAATCAAACGGCCAGAGGCCGTTCGCGAGGTATGTCTTTATCGACCGGCGCGGCGTTCGATTCCCCCTGCTGCCGAGGCTTTTGGCGAGTTTCTGGTACATTGGATCCGAAAATGGAATTCAAAAGCCCAAGTATCCTGGCTCGGCGGTGCGCTTCCAGCCCGAGAACGCAGATCTCATAGACTTCCAACGCGAAAAGCCAGCTAGACGACCGATGTGGCCAGTGCTGGATAACCCATTCTGGACAAGGGAGGATAACGGATGCAGATCAGCACAGGGAAGCGGCGCATTTTGTCCCGCATTATCGGTCTTCTTTCCTCGGAGCATGCGAGCAGCCAGGAACTGAGGACCGCCATTGGAGCATCGATCCTCGAACTGCTCGATGCCGATTTCTATGCATCTTTCGAGTGGAACCCGCAGAAGCAAGCTTTCGAGTTCGGGGTCGCCGTCAATCTGGACCTGGCCTGCGTCCAGAGCTACGAGCGCCATTTCCAGCACCGCCACCGGCAGGGATTGCGCCGCTGGGTTCGCCAGGGCGTCCATCCCGTCAGCGCGACGATCTCACACCGTGACCTGATGCGTTCGGAAATATACAACGACTTCCTGCGTCCCTACGGACACTATTACGGAATCAATCTCTTTGCCTTCGACGGACGTGACAGCATTGGAGACGTCAGAATCTGGCGAAGGAACGGTCGGTCGGATTTCGACCGCCATGAAGTCGAACTTCTCAGTCTGATCGAGCCGGGATTCACCCAGGCCATGAAGCGGACCGCGCTCGCGAACCGCGGCGCGCCGCCGGCGGAAGCGCTCACCAGGTTGTCGCCGCGCGAGGCTAGCGTCGCGGAGCTTGCCGCCAAGGGTCTCGCCGACAAGGAAATCGCGCGATGCCTCAACGTGACGTTCGCGACAGTGCGAGCGCATCTGGATAACGCCTTTGCCAAGCTCGGGGTTCGCAACCGCACGCAGCTTGCCTCCCTGCTTCATGCGTCGCTTCCCGCCACCCGTGGCATCACGCACTAGGGTCGTTTCCGTTCCGATTGAACCGGAACGGAGGTCTAGATTCTTGTTCTGACGCATTTTCTTCACGCGAACCGGCACCCACTTCGCCGGAAGACCCTCTGGACGTCGCACCCACTCCTGCTCGCGAGCCTCGCACAGCCGCCGCCCCTCCCCAATCTTGGGGAGGTAGGCCGTTCCGCGCGCGCTGTTATCCTGCCCGCCACAAGCCGAACAAGCGGATGCAGGGAATGCGAAACGCTACGACGAATATTGCCAGGACCGCGGTGACAGGCCTTGCCCTTCTGCTCCTGCTGAACGGAATTGCCGCCGCGCAAACCAAGGTCACCATCGGCGTGCCGCCGGTGCCCGAATTCGTGCTGCCGATGATCGCGGTGGAGAAGGGCTATTTCAGGGATCACGGCATCGACGCCACCATCAAGATCATCCCGGGCGGACAATCGATGCCGGCAGCCCTGCAATCCGACTCGCTGCAGATCGCGGCGCTGAGCACGACGTCGCTGATCCAGGTCACCGACAGTGGCCTCAATCTCACGATCGTCTCGGGAGGCGCGATCGCCTCGGCCGGCGACACCAATTACGGCGTCGTCGCCGGCGCCGGTTCCGGCATCGAAAAGCCCGAGGATTTCATCGGCAAGAAGATCGGCACGCCCGGTCTGGGAGGCTTCTTCCACATCATGGCGCGCGAGTGGTTTCGCCGGAAAGGCGTCGACTGGCAGAAAATCACCTTCGTCGAAAGCACCTTTCCGCAACTCGCCGATCTCCTGAAGGCACGCACGGTAGACGCCGTGCTTTCGACCAATCCGTTCTTGCAGCGCGCCGCCGCGCCCGGGATCGGCGGAAAGGTCTTCTACATCGCCGCCGACCTGCCGGACCGGCTGCCACCCTTCGTCTATGCCAGCAGTAAGGCGTGGGCCGAGGCCAATCGCGAGGCCGCAAAGAGCTTCAGGCTCGCGCTCGACAAGGCGACTGCCTTTCAGGAAGGCGACCTGCCGGCAACACTCGAGATCTTCGGCAAATACGTGAAGATGCCTCCGGACGTCTTGAAGACACTGACCATCAACAAGCTGGATACCAAGGTGACTCCTCAGCAGGTCCAGCTCTGGGTCGACATGATGGAAAAGCAGGACATGCTGCGAAACTCCAAGCCGACGGACGTGCTGTTCCTGAAATGAACGCCCCACTTGCGCCCGCCGTCGCGGCGTGCGCCGGCCCCGCCATCGCGTTCGACGGCGTCCGGCTCGATCTCGGCGGAAAATGCATCATCGATGGCCTTTCACTCACCATCGCACCCGGCGAGTTCGCCTGCGTAGTCGGCCCGTCCGGCTGCGGCAAGACCACCTTGCTGCGGCTGGTGACCGGTCTGCTGTCGCCGACGCTGGGGCAGGTTCGTCGCTTCGGCGCGCCGGTCGACGGTCCGTCGCGCGACGTGGCCATCGTGTTTCAGGACTATGGGCGCGCGCTGCTGCCCTGGCGCACCGCGTCCGGCAACGTCGCTCTTGCGCTGGAGGCGATGAATACGCCGCGTGGCGAACGGGTCGAGCGCGTGGCCGGCTTGCTCGACAAGGTCGGCCTCACCGGTCACGGCGACAAATATCCCGCGCAACTGTCCGGCGGCATGCAGCAGCGCGTGCAGATCGCGCGGTGCCTGGCACAGGGACCGCGCGTCCTGCTGATGGACGAGCCGTTCGGCGCGCTCGATGCCCTCACCCGGCAAGCCCTGCAGGACGAGATCGCGAAGCTCATCAGCGAGAGCGGGGCGACCGCCCTCTTCGTTACCCACGATCTCGATGAAGCCATTTACCTGGGCGATCGCGTGTTTGCGCTTCAGGGCAACCCGGGGCGCCTCGCAGAGGTGATCGACGTCGACTTGCAACGCCCGCGCGATCAATTGCGAACGCGCGAGCATCCGGAATTCCTCCGGCTTCGCCATGTTCTGTTCGATCATGTCCAGAAGACTCATTGACCTGCTGAACACCTTGCCGGCCTGGCTGGTGCCGCTGTCGCTGCTCGTCGCGGTCGAGATCGCCATGCGCGGCAGCGGCATCGAGAGCGACGGCCTTGCGCTGCCCAGCCAGGTCGCGATCGCCCTCGCGGGATTGATCGCCGACGGCGAGATATTCCTTCGCACCGCCGAGACGATCGGCGCCATCGCCGTCGGCGTCCCCGTCGGCGGCACCGTCGGTCTCCTGCTCGGCGTATGGCTCGGCCTCTCGCCGAAGGCGGCGCAGCTCGCTTCGCTTTCGATCGAGCTGTTTCGTCCTATCCCGCCGGTTGCCATCATCCCGCTGACGCTGCTGATCTACGGCCTCGGCATCCGGATGGAAGCGGCCATCGTCGCCTTCGCGTGTTTCTGGCCGATGCTGCTGTTGACGCGCGATGCCGTCCGCAGCGTCGAACCGCGGCTGATTGAAGTGGCCCGGATGCTCGGGCTGTCGCGGGCCAGGCAAATCGCCACGATCGCCATTCCGGCGGCGCTGCCGCGAATCTTCACTGCGCTGCGGCTGACGCTCGGCATCGCCCTCATCGTTGCGGTGACGACGGAAATCACCGCGAACCCGATCGGCCTCGGCTACGCGATCATCTCGGCCGGGCTCAGCCTGCGCCCCGAGGCGATGTACGCATTCCTGGTCTGGCTCGCCGTCCTAGGCTGGCTGCTCAATGCCGGACTGATCGCGCTGCATCGCCGCCTGTTCGGCGCGGCCCATGGCGAGGTCGCAGCATGAGCAACTGGCCGCTGCGCGCAGGCTCGGTCCTCGTCACGCTGTCGATCTTGCTGCTATGGCAGGCGGTGACGGCGAGCGGGCTCGTCGCGCCGGTCTTCCTGCCATCGCCGTCGTCGACCTTCGCCAATCTCTGGCGCGGCCTGATCCGGGGCGACCTGCTCGGCCTCACGTTGTCGACCATGGAGCGGATGATCTACGGCTGGATGCTGGCTTCGCTCGGCGGCATCCTGCTCGGCGCGCTGATCGGGCTGTCGCCGCGGGCGCGCTACTGGCTGACTCCGACGCTCGAACTGCTTCGCCCGCTGCCGGCGTCGACGCTGCTGCCGGTCGGCATCGCACTGTTCGGGCTGCATCCGAGCATGCTGCTCGGCATCATCGCCTTCGGCGCGGTCTGGCCGGTTCTGCTGCCGACGATCCACGGCTTCAGCGCCATCGATCCACGCCTGCGCGAGGTGGCCAGGAATCTCGGGATTGGACCATTTTCGTTTGCAATC
Organism: Bradyrhizobium sp.; assembly: GCF_016219575.1. GTDB lineage: Bacteria > Pseudomonadota > Alphaproteobacteria > Rhizobiales > Xanthobacteraceae > Bradyrhizobium. The sequence goes on from NZ_JACRMG010000027.1 coordinate 40,886, forward strand.
AAATTCGGGCTGCCCAACGCGCTGCCCGATGTGATCGCGGGGATGCGGCTGTCGCTCACCGCCTGCCTGATCATCACCGTGGTCGGCGAGATGATCACGGCGCAGCAGGGTCTTGGCGCCACCATCATGATGGCGGCACGCTCCTTCCGCAGCACCGATCTCTATGCCGGTATCATCCTGCTCGGCGTCGTCGGCGCTATCAACAACGCGCTGCTCGGGATCATCGAGCGCGCGCTGACGCCGTGGCGCACGGCTCATGCCTGAGTTTGAACACACGCAAAGGAATCGCTTCGATGAATCGCATCACCGGCTTTGATCGTCAGACGACTGCGGATGAAGTGCTCGCCGGCATCGATCTTTCCGGCAAGACCTATCTCGTGACCGGCGCATCATCCGGGCTCGGACAGGAGACCGCGCGAATGCTCGCCTCCCGCGGCGCGCGGATCATCATGGCCGTGCGCTCCCGCGAGAACGGTGAGGCGGCCGCGGCCGCGATCAAGCAGTCCGTTGCGGCCGCCGAGCTCGACGTCCGCCTGGTCGATCTCGCTTCGCTCGCCAGCGTCCGCGCCTTTGCGGACGGCGTTGCAGCGTCCTGCAGCGGACTGGACGGAATCCTCGCCAATGCCGGCGTGATGGCGATCGAGCACGCCCTCACCGCCGACGGTTTTGAGATGCAGTTCGGCGCCAACCACCTCGGGCATTTCCTGCTGGTCAACCGGCTGGCGCCGCTGCTCAAAGCGCGTGCGCCGTCGCGGCTGGTGGTGATGACCTCCGGCGCGCACCGGCTACATGACGTTGATCTCAACGATCCGAACTTCCGTCACAAGCCTTACGATCGCTGGGACGCCTATGGCCAGTCGAAATCGGCCAATGCGCTGTTCGCGCTGGCCTTCGACGGCCGCCATCGCGATCAAGGCGTACGGGCATTCACGGTGGCGCCCGGAATCATCACCGACACCAATTTGCACCATCACCTCACCCAGGAGGATTTCGCGCCGCTGCGCATCCGCCAGCCGGAGGTTGCCAACCTGCCGCGCAAGAGCCTGGCCGCGGGCGTCGCGACTATCGTGTGGGCGCTCGTTCATCCCGAGCTCGACGGCCAGGGCGGCCGTTTTCTCGAAGACTGCGGCTTCTCCGAGGTGAACCCGGATCCCCGCCTGCCGAACGGGGTGATGCCATGGGCCCTCGATGCAGCGCATGCCGAGGCGGTCTGGGCGTTATCGGAGCGGTTAGTCGGAGAGAGTTTTGCAAGAGAGGCAAAGGTGAGCCCTTCCTCTGCGAATCCACCCTCCTCATCCGCGGTCGCCAGCGGCCTGTCAGCGAACCGGCAGGCCAGCACGGACCGGCTGCAGGGACGGACATTGCAAGTGGCGCTAGAGACCAATGAGGAGGCTACGCTCGCGTTCGCGTCAAACGGCGCACTGCACTGGGGTGGTCTGCCTGGCCTTGCGCTGGACAAAAGCGGCACATGTCCGGTGGATGTGGTCGAGGCCGCGCCCGACGTGCTTCTCATCGTCGCGATGCTTCCGGCGCAGGGCCGCGAGACGATGGCCGTCGTGCTCGACCAAAGCTCGGATCATGCGCTGTTCATCGCCTCGCACCTCGCCGAGGACCAACGGCCGTTCGAAAGAAAAACCCGCGTGGCCCAGCGCTTCACGCGGGGCCGGCTTCGCAGTTCGCGGACGCCGCCGCAATCCGCGGCCCCTGCGCCGACGCGCGACCTCATCGGCACGCGGGCGATCTATCGGTACAGCACGGACACGGTCTATGAGCACATCTACCTGAATACGCACTGGTACTCGTATCAGTGCTTGAAGGGCGTGCGCAAAGGCGACTGCGGGACGGACGAGGCCAGCTATTGGAAAATTCGCGACGACGTCTATGTCGTCACCTGGCGGGAGATCCTGATCGATCTCGCCGCGGTGTTCGTCTACGACATGAAAGCCTGCCGGAGCACCGGCTGCGCCTGGGGAACGCCGGGCGGACTTCCGGAGCCCCGGCACATCCTGACCGGAGCCTTTTTCGAGAAGCTCAACGAAGCGGGTTATCCGGCCGACATCGAACTCATTTGATGCCGGCCGGTTGCGGGTTTGCGCTCCCTCAACCCCACTTCATTTCTCCCTTGGCAACCTTCGAGCCGATATCGAGCGCGACGCCCATGCCGAGGTTCGGGAAGCGGGCTTCCATGGCGGCCTTCAACGCCGCGGCGTCGGCCGCCTTGGCAAGCTCTTCTTCGAAGGCGAGCAGATACTTCTTGGTATGCTCGACAGCAGTGAGATCGGCGGCAACACCGGGCGCCATATGGCCGGGCACGACGACCGCCGGCTTGCGGGCGGCGATTTGTCGAGATTGGCAACCCATGCCGCGCGCTGCTCCCTGGTCGGCGTGTCGGCGGTCCAGACATGAACGCCGGAAAAGATCATCACGCCGCCGGCCACCGCATTGAGCGAGGGAATGAAGAGATAGCGGCGGTTGGCGAGGCCCTCGGCGGCGACGATTTCAACCGTCTCGCCATCGACCGTGAGGGAGGCGCCGTCGAACACTTCCGGCAGCACGATATCGGCCAGAGTCTGCGGGCCGTTCTCCTTCAGTTGCGGGCCCTAGACCGCGAGCTTCTTCTCGACATTGCCCTTGATGGCCGCAAGCGTCGCGGAAGCCGCCAGCACATTGGCGGTCGGGAAAGCTTCGCGCACCGGCTTGAGGCTGAAATAATAATCGGGATCGGACTGGCTGACATAGATCGTCGTCAGCTTCTTTCCCGTCGCCTTGATCGCTTCCGCCAGCGTGCGGCCATCAGGATAGGAAAAGCCTCCGTCGATCAGGATGGCCTCGTTGCTGCCCGTGAGCGGCACGGGAGCACGGAAAAATCCTTTGGGGCCGGCGGGGAAATGCTGCCAAGCAAGCTTGGCCTCGGCGGCGTGCCCGACATCGGCCGGCGCAAAGGCGGCAGCGGCGCCGGCGGCAATAAATCGCCTATAAAAGTACAGATTGTCTGTTATTGACTTGCAGTATGGGCGGAATGGAAACGATCAACCTCAATCGCCTAGCTTATTTCGCGGCCGTGGTGGACACCGGTTCATTCACGCGCGCTGCCGAAAGGCTGGGGATCACGAAGACCGTCGTCAGCCAGCAGGTCGCACGGCTGGAAGCGGAACTGCGAACAGCTTTGCTGCTGTTGCGGACGACCAGGCGAGTGGAGCCGACCGAAGCCGGCCGGCTGCTGCACGCCCCTTGCGTGATGATTCTCCGCGAGGCAGAGAATGCCGTCGGCGAACTTGCCCAAACCAACGCCGAGCCGATGGGCGTGCTGAGGATCGCAGCTCCGAACGACTATGGCGCCTCTGCAATTGCGCCGACAGCGGCGGCATTTGTGCGAAAATACCCGGCCTGCAGCATCGATCTGATCTTGTCGGATGCGCGGATCGATCTCGTCGCCAACCAGATCGACCTGTCGCTCCGCGTCGGCTGGCTGAACGATTCAAGCCAGCAGGCGAGGCGCATCGGCTCGTTCCGACAGCTATTGGTGGCCTCGCCGGACCTTGCCTCGGCGATGAGTGTGGACGAACCCGCGGAGCTTGCGGCCTCGCCGTTCATCGCCAACACGGCACTCAGCGACCCGCTGGTCTGACGCTTCACCCGAAACGGTTCGAAAAACCGCACGGTCCAACTGCGGCAAACCATCGCCATCGACACGACGCCTGCGGTGCTCGCGGCGACGCTCGCTGGCGGAGGCCTGTCAGTGCTGCCCGATTTCTTGGTAGCCGCGCATTTGAAGGCCGGCCGGCTCGTCCATCTCTTGCCGCTTTGGGCTTTGCCATCAGGGGGCATTCACGCTGTCTATCCCGCCGCCCGTTTCCGTCCACCAAAGGTCACGGCCTTCGTTGCACTGCTGGTGCAGAAAGGAAAGATGCTGGCGAGCACATTTCCAGAATGAACCTTTCCTTGGCCGCGAGCCGGAGAAGATGACGTTGTGGTCGTCGGGGCAAGTGCCAGTTGATTGTGCATGTTGGGTTGTGAGCTCACTAGCCGCGCACGAATCCAACCTTCTGAAACAAATAGTCCCGCGACTCCGTAGCGAGACGGCGGGCCTTCGCGACGAGAGCATCGTCGATCAACTTCCCGCCAAACTTAACGGGCTTGCCGGCGACAAAGATCGCCTCGATGCAACCCGCGTCAGCCGCGCCAACGATCGCATCCACTGGATTCTGCAGCGGATGGTAGGCAAGGTTGTCGGATTGGAGAAGTAGGAGGTCGGCGCTCTTTCCGACGGCGAAGGATCCGGTCACCTTCTCGATGCCTGCCGTTTTCGCGCCCTGGATCGTGGCCATCTCGAAGATCTGCCGCGTAGATATGACGCTTGCCGCGTTCCAATTCGCCGGCTCGGACCGATCGTCTCCCGGATTGCTCGCCTGGAAACGCCCAACCGCAAGCGTGTTCTTCATGATCGAGAACATGTCGCCAGAAGACGTCGATTCACTATCGCAACTGAGGCTGGTGACGAGCCCACGCTCCAGAGTTCGCACGACTGGCGGCAATCCTCGGCGCCAGCGCACCCGCAGCATCTCGTCGAGCGGCGAAATTGAGACGGTACCGCCGGAGTCGCGGATGAACTGCAATTCCTCATCCGTACTGTCCTTGACGTGGACGTGAGTGATGTCGGGACCAAGGAGTCCCGCCTCCTTCATGGCCTTGATACCACCGGGACTCGCGAAACCTACGTGTATAGTCGTGGGTATGCCGAGCTCACGCGCGATCGACAGATCGCGCGCGACTTGAGGGATGACAGCGAAATCAGGCCCCCTGCCCGCCATTGCCATCGTGACAAGGCCACCGTCTGCGCTGAAATGCTGCTTGCGCACTCGCCTGATATCGTCCGAAATGTCCTGAGTGCTCTTGACAATCCACTTTGAGGGATCTGGCGCCTGCGGCCATCCCATCGCGAACACCGATCGCGCCGGAACGTCACGCAGGCCCTGGACCGCTGCGTCGGCATGAGCAGGGGTGTTCATGATGTGCGACCAGTCGACCAGGGTGGTGATGCCGTCGTCCAGAGCAGCCAGTCGGCCGATCAGATTGGCGGCATAGACATCTTCCGGACGCATAACCACGCCGAACTTGAAAAAGTTGTTCGCGAAGTACTGTGCTGCGCTCCAGTTCGCGCCGAGGTGCCTCAGGCAGGACTGCCAAGTGTGACGATGGGTTTCAGTAAAACCGGGCACAACAATCAGACGGCTCGCATCGATGATTTGCGCATTTCCGGAATCGATCTGGCGATCGATGGCCGCGATCTTTCCATCCTCGATCAATAGGTCGCCCGCAAAGTCGGGTAACGATGAATTCATCGTAACGATAGAGCCGCCCTTGATGAGCACCCTGCCACTTTTCGGAGCATTGCGGGGATCGAGAATGAATTCAGCACCGGAGCTTCGACGGACTCCAGCGAAGCTTGAGGCGGTAGAGGACGCGAGAAGAGCCTTGATAAACGAACGGCGGTTCATGACATTCTCCCTGACACTTTTTAATCTACGAGATTGGGTTCTGGCGCTTAGTTCCGCGGCAACTTTGCTCGCTCGACCACTCCGTCCACTTAACGATCTCCATTTCGATCAGCTTCTTCATCCCCTCCGGCGAACTACCGCGCACCTCGCCGCCGCTGGCAAGTTACTGCTTTACCGCTTCTCCAGCCCAGCCTGCTCTACCACGCGCGTCCAGGTGTCGATCTGCCGCGTGATCAATTCGCCCAGCTCGGCACTGCTGGACGGTGCGGATTCGGAATCGAGCGTGCGCAGCCGTTCCTGAACCTGGGTAACGGTAAGCGCACGCCTGACTTCGGTGCCGAGCTTGTCGACGACGGGCGCAGGCGTGCCTGCCGGGACGGCGATACCGGTCCAGGAGATGATGTCGAAGCCGGGCGCGACGGTCTCGGCGACCGTCGGAACGTTCGGCGTCAGAACCCAGCGCTCTTTCGAGGACACGGCGAGAATATCGAGCACGCCGGCAGCCGCCTGGCTCTTGATGACGGTGCCGGTGTCGATGATGAAGTCGACGTCGCCGCGAAGCACCGCAGTGACGGTCGCGGGGCCGCCCTGGTAGGGAATGTGGGTGAAGCGGGTGCCGGTGCGCTGCGCCAGCAATTCGCCCGTCAGATGCTGGGTGGTGCCGACGCCGGCGCTGCCGAAGTTGAGGCCGCCCGGCTTCTCCTTCGCCTTGGCGATCAGGGCCTGCAGCGACGGGTAGGCGCCGGCCTTCACCGCGATGAAGAACGGAAATTTTGCGACCGTCGAAATAAAGGTGTAGTCCTTCACGGGGTCGAACTGCAGCTTCTTGTAGAGCGCGGCGGAGACGGTGTGCCCGCCGACCAGTAGCTGCATGGTGTAGCCGTCGGCCGGCGCCTTGGCGACGAAGGCGGACGCAATGTTGCCGCCGGCGCCGGGTTTGGCTTCGACGACGACGGGCTGGCCGAGATCCTTCGACAACTGGTCGGCCATGATCCGCGAGATCACGTCGGCGTTGCCGCCCGCGGCAAATCCGTGCACCAGCGAGACCGGCCGCGAGGGATAGGTGTCCTGGGCGGCAGCGATGCCCGGGACCAGCGTCAGCGCGGAAACAAACAGCAGGCCTGCGGCAAACCTCATCGACATTCCTCCCTTGGCACTTCTTTTCTGCGGTCGTTTCGACCTTTATTTCACAGGTGACGGCGGGCCGACGCCGAACCTGTCGGCCAATTTCGCCAGCCGCGCGACTGTGCTGGACGGCAGCGGAATGCCGGCGGCGCGGCGCGAGGCCGCCTCGGCAAAGCCGCGCTCGCCCGGCATCAGGATCGATGACGTCCCTGCCGCCAGCGGTACGGCCTTCAGCGTTTGCGCGAGATGCGCGACGTCCTGCGCGAAGCGATTGGATGAACCGAACGCATCGATCTGCACGGCGATCGCAAGGCCGTTCATCCGGCCGGTACCCTTGCCGGAAAGCGCGGGCGCGATCACCGGGTTGTTGACGAGGACGCTCGCCAAAATCTCGATCATCAGCGATAGACCCGAGCCTTTGGGACCGCCGAGCGGCGTCAGCGTCGCGACTTGCCTCGGATCGGTGGTCGGCTGTCCCGCTTCGTCGACGGCCCAATCCGGCGGAATGGATTTTCCCGCGTCCTTTGCCGCCATCACCTTGCCGAGCGCCACATTGGCGGTGGACATGTCGAGCACGATCGGCTGGCCAGCCGACGGCACGGCAATCGCCAGCGGATTGGTGGAGACCGCCGAGCCGCGCGACCCCTGATAGGCCATCAACGGGCCGGAGGCGGTCATCACGATGCCGACGAAACCTTTTGCAGCGGCCAGCAGCGCGTAATAGCCGATTGAGCCGGCATGGGTGATGTTGCGCGCGGAGCACCAGCCGACGCCGAACTTCCCCGCCTGCTCGACGGCTTCCTGCATCGCGGCGACCATCGCGGTAGCGCCCGGTGCGCGCGCGGCTTCCAGCACGGAGATCGCGCCCTTGCGCTCCACCACGGCTGGTTCAGCGTCCGGCTTGATCGTCCCGGCTTCCACCATCTCGACATAGCGGGGAATGCGCAGCACGCCGTGCGAATCCACGCCGCGCGCGTTGGCCCAGACCAGAACCTCGGCAGTCTGCTCCGCCTGCTTGCGGCCGAACCCGCCGCCCACGAGCAACGCCGCGGCATAGCGCTGCAGGTCATCCGGGCGGAACAGGATATCGGCCGGCGGGCTCGTCATCCGCGTCCCCTCAGGGGAGTCGGGAAGAACCGGTCGAGCCAGGAGCGGATCAGCACGCGGGTGCGCGGCGCGTCCTTCTCCGACAGCGGGAAATGCGAGGTGCCGTTGACGATCATCAGTTCCGCCGGCTGGCCAGCCTTTTCGTAGAGCCGGATCGATTGCTCGGTCGGCGTGATGACGTCATTGGCGGTGTGGAACAAGAGCAGCGGGCGCGGGGCGATGTTGGCGACCACGTCCTCGGCGCGGAAATTGTACATGCTGATGGCGGTCTCGACCGGCACTTCCATCAGCGCCTTCGGCGACAAGTTTTTCCGCAAGCTTTCCGGAATCGGAACGACGTCGAAGCGCGACACCCACATGCTTTCGCCGGTCGCCGCCTTGTGCCTGCGTCCTTGCTCTAGGATGCCGGTGAATTTGGCCCACGCTTCCGGCGTCGGATGCTGGCCGCGGAATTTGCGCTCGCCGTCGCCCCAGCCGCAGGACGAGATCACGCAGGCGAGGCGTTCGTCGAGCCCAGCGGTGTAGACCGCAACCGCCGCGCCAAAGCTGTGGCCGATCACGCCGATCCGCGCGGGATCGATCTCCTCGCGCCCGGCGATGAAGCTCAGCGCGTTCTTGGTGTCGGCGACCTGGTCGAAGCAGCGCACCTGGCCGCGCGCGCCCTCGCTCTCGCCGCAGCCGCGGAAATCGATGCGGAAGGCGCAGTAGCCGAATTCCTCGAGCATGCGCGCCTGCAGCTCGGCATGCGACTCATCCTTGGTGCCGACGAAACCGTGCAGCACGATGAAGCACGGCAGCCGCTCGCCGGGACGCCGTCCCTCGGGCACGTGCAGCACGCCGGACAACTTCAATCCGTCCGAGGTGAACGACAGTTTTTCCTGCATATCAGCTCCGTTGATGTCGATGCGCCGGCCTCATCGGCCCGGCACCGGCGCCATGCACGCCATGGTCCCGGGTTCCGCGCTTCCCGGCGCGGTCAGCCCTTGACCGGCGCGTAGGGAAAGTGATGCGCCAGCCAGGGCGGCGGCGCCGGCGTGCCCCAGACGTTGAGGGCGCGCACGTTCTCCGGCCGCTTCAGCTGGGTGATGATGTTGGGCTGGTAATTGTCGTCGTCGGCGATCAGCGCCATGCCGCTCGAGCACTCGACCATGACGCCGGCGGCATCGACATAATAGGCATAGACATTGTCGCCGGGCCGGTGCCGCCCGGGGCCCCAGGCCAGCTGCTTGTCGTACTGGTCGAGCAGATCGCCGAGCCGGCAATATTCGCCGAAATTCTCCAGCTCGAAGGAATAGTGGTGAAGGCCCGTGGCACCGCGCACGATGCCCATGATGTGATGCTGCCGGTTGGCGCCGCGCATCCAGATCAGGCCGTCATCCACCAGCTTCTCCGACAACCGCAACCCCATGATCTGCTCGACATGGCGCTGCGTTTCGGCCGGTTCCGGCGAGGTGATGTTGACGTGGTCCATCCGTAGCGGATTGATGCCGGCGCCGAAATGGCGGCGGTCGTAGATGCGGTCCGGGATCGGCGTGTGCACCTCGAAGGTGTGGCCCTGCGGCGTCGCGAACACCACGCCGGCCGCGCAGCAATCGAGCGAAGGCTTCTCCGACAGCACCTTGCATCCGGCCTGCGCCACGCGGCCGACCGCCTCCTCCACCGCCCTGGCCGACAGCGCCTCGAAGCCGACGGAGCGCACGGCATTGGCCGCGGCGCGATGCAGCACGAGTTCCGCGCTGCGCCCGTTGGAGGCGAGCCAGGTTTGGCGCGCGTCGTTGCGCGTCACGTGCAGGCCGAGGATGCCGGTCGCCTCGCGCGTCACGGCATCCGCGTCGGTGACATCGACCTGAACATGCCCGAGCGAATTCACGAGATAGGTCAAGTGGCCCTCCCAGCGTTCTCTTGCTTGTTGGGCAAGGTGCTACCATCAATTTTCAACGGTTGCAATATCTTTCGAAACTTTTAGAATATTCGATAATGACCAGGCCAGACGATCCGTCTGGACTTTGTGGGAATTCCGGTTCAATTGAATGCGCGAATCGGAAACTCTGCATACGCGCGAGCGCATTCCCGACCGTGGGAGCGGATCCCTGAATTTCCAGTTGAAGAAAACGCCGAGAAATGCCGAGCCGCGCGACGAGGATGCGTGGCTGTCGAGCGGACAGGATCTGCTGGCGCGGCTGCGCGCCGACATCGTCAAGCACACCTTTGCGCCTGAGACTAAGCTCAAGTTTTCAGACCTGACGGAGCGCTACGGTCTCGGCATCGGCACCCTGCGCGAGGCGCTCTCGCAGCTGGTGTCAGAAGGCTTCGTGACGCTGGAGGCCGGCAAGGGATTTCGCGTGGCGCCGGTGTCGCGGCGCGACCTTGCCGAGGTCACCGAACATTACATCGCCTTCGAGAAGCGCGCGCTGGCGCAGTCGATCGCCGCGGGCGACGACGAATGGGAAACGCGGATCGTCGCGTCCTTCCATAGCCTCAGCATTATCGAGGACCTGTCCTGGGCCGAGCGGATGCGGCGCCACGGAGATTGGGTCGACCGTCATCGCCGGTTCCATGAGGCGCTGGTTGCGGCCTGCGCCGATCGCTGGTTGCTGCGGCTGCGCTCGCTGATGTTCTATCAGCTCGAGCGCTACCGGTTTCTGTCCAAGATGAACCGGGAGAAGAGCCCGACCCGGAAGGGCACCGAACATCGCGCGATCATGGAGGCGACGGTGGGGCGCGACGTGCAAAAGGCCACCGCCCTGCTGGAGCGGCACGTCCGCGAGACCTCCGAGTCGATCCTCGGAACGCTGGCCTAGCGCGCGGGTCCAACCCCTCCCTGCTCCTTGCGGCCGCTCTTTTGCGATCTCCCTATCCCTTGTAAGGCTCCAACGCCAGGTCACGGTTTGACGATGACCCGCACCGGAAAACCCGGCTGGATTGTCAACGTTGGCTGAATGTTGAGATTGCGTTGAACGACTTTCTGGCCAGTCTGGTTCAGGCTGTCGCTTGCTCCCCGGGCGAAGCCCCGGATGATGTCACTATTGTTGCCGGGCCGGCCCCCAGTTCGCTGCCGTTGACAGAAGCGCTGCCTTGAACAGGGCAGCCCAGTGATTGTCGACCCCATCCTCGAGACCTGCATAGCCGGCGGTGTCGACACCCGGCTGACGCTCAAGGATAATCGATCGGCCAGTTTTCATTTCACGACCGGTTGGTCACCGCACCAGAAATGCCCCTGCATCGTTGCGCCCGCTGATGTTTCCGCAGTCCTCAACCTACTTCTCTGGCTTCGATCTGACTACGACCTCTCCACGCGATCGTAGATTCGGCGGCATTTTCGCAATTGGAAATTGAGCAGCGGCTTGCACTTCTGTGGTCGGAACAGTTTCTCGACGGTTGAGGACCTGCGAGCGGAACGTGCAGATCGGCGATGGGCGGATCCGGCATAAGCCTCCTCGTAGCTAGGCAAAGGTGGCCCTCTTCAATCGCCGCGGCTGCGCACGTCAATTCCCGAGGATGCAACCGTCGCGCAGATGTGATCTCCGGTGGACTCAGGGTCAGCGGAACGAGCCGCGTCATGAAGGCCCTAATCAAATATTGGGCGGCCCGAAGAAACGAGCTCTCACTCAAAAAAGTCCAGCGAGGTCCGGCAGCTTCCTTCGGCTGAGCTCCTCGCCTGCTGCTCAGCTTCGCGAAACTAGCGTCCGCAGGTCCCTAAGCAGCACCAGAAGCTTGTTCAGCCCTTCAGGGGAACCGTCCCAGACACCTTCGACCGCAGTAGCGAGCTGCTGCTTGGCACTTTCGGCCTGGCGCCCGGCATCGATCCGCGTTACCTTTTTTGCATAACCGCATAATTTTTGCAGTGTTGGTGTGAGTCGGGGCGGTTTACGGCTCAGCGCGCGGTGGACGCTCGATTGATTCACGTCCACCAGATCTCCTAATGCTGTATCGCTTAGTTTTCTCGATCTTTTGAAGCTTTGCACGAGTGCGACCGCCTCCAAGGCCCCCTCCTCGGGGCTAACCGGCCGTCCTGCAGACCCTCGATTTTTGCCTTTTCTGCGCGCCATAATTATGCAATAATGCAGAAATTCGATGTTCACACAAGAGGTCGGCCATGAAGGAAATCCGGTTCTATCGTGCGAGCGAAAAGCCGTATGGTGTGTTCAGCAACCTTTACAGGCGTGCGATCACGTTCGAGGGACGCATCTTTCCAACGTCCGAACATGCCTACCAGGCCGGGAAAGCCCGCAAGGAAGAAGTGCGGGAGTGGCTCATGGCAGCACCTTCGCCGGCGTTACTCGCGATGGCGGCGCACGGTCTCTACCAGTGGGACATCGTTCCCGACTGGTCGAAGGTGAAGTTCGACCGCATGAGGGGCGTGCTCATGGCGAAGTTCACTCAGCACGCTGACCTAGCGGCCATTCTCCTCGAGACCAAGGATGCCGTGCTGATCGAGACTGCGACCGTGGACAGCGCAGTGAATAGGCTGTGGGGAGAGGTGCCCGGCAAAGGCGGCAAGAACATGCTGGGAATCATGCTGATGGAGGTCCGTCAGCATCTGGTCCAGAGGAGCGGCACCAAGCGACGGCGTAAGGTCGCGATGCAGGCTGCCGAATAAAATTTCAGCGACTTCGGCTTTCGAGCGACGTGACGAACGCGCTGCACACTTCGTCGACGCCCCTATCGAGCATCTCGCGGACGTGACCAGCACCGGCCGCTTGGAAGAGCCCTCGAGCACCGGTAAACGCGCAATTCAGCGCTGCCAGGCGCTGACCGACGGCGACTCCGTCGAATATATCCTCGAATTTCCAGTATCCCTCGCAACGCCAACGCTTCAAGACAAGGTCGAGCAACCCTGTCGTCACCATGTCGCCCGAACCGCATGTGTCCACCACTTGCGGAGCGAGGCTAGCCGGGAAATGCCGTCGGCCTTTGCCGTTCGATACCGTCAGTCCGCAGCCACCGTGCGTTCGGATCACGATCGTTTCGGGGTCGAGGCCGTCGTCGGCGATATGTTTCCCCGCAGTTTCGTCGGACAGCTTGACCACGGTAGCGCAGCGCATGGCCCGCGCGAATAATGGATCGTCGGCGCTGGCGGGCTCGAAGAAGACGAGAGCCCCGGCTCGCTTTGCCTCCTCCATCGCCAGGATGATCGATTCCGACACCCGATCGGCGTAGAAAACAGAAACCGACTTCAATGTTTCGGCAGCCTTGTAGACGTGTTCGTGATCGATCGAGCGCCACTTGGGAAAGCGGACGAACGTCTGAGGACACGTCGAAGTGAATCGGTGGGTTGCACTCGCCGTATCGAGGATCTGCACGATGACAGGAGAGCTTCCGGTATCCGCGATCGAGACGTATCGGGTCTCGCACCCTGCCCTCTCGAACTCGCCGAACAGGAAACGACCGTGGTCGTCGTCACCGAGATTGACGACGGGAAAGACCGGGTGACCGAGCATGGCAAGCGACAGCAGAACGTTGCCGCAAGAGCCGCCGAGAGCCTCCTTCGGACTTGTATGGGCGTCGGCGTAGATCCTGTCGACGGCAGTCAGACCAGTGCCCGCGACCGCGGGTCGTACCGCGGGGAGCCTCGCATGTCTGGAATCTGATTGGACCATACCGTGAACATTCTATCAAGGGCGCCGCAACATGGAAACGTCCAATTGCGCTCGTCCAGCACCCGCTAGGCGCATGCCGCCAAGTATCCTTAACAGGCCTTCAGGCCCGGAAACGTGACTGGGCAGCAGATTCCAACAGGAAATCTCGCGCTCGCAGACCTGATCGACGCTGAGCCCGAATTCGCCTCCGAGCAGCTCGTAGTCGTTGCCGTGCCTATCACCGCTGTCGCCGACGGCCAGCATTTGAAGCTTGTCGTCGACCATCTTGCCTCGAACCGCCTCGAAGACACGCGGCTTAGCGGCCCATTCCGGACAGATGTCGATCGAGTGCCCGGACCGGACCATCCTCAGCCCCGAACAGGCATCGACGATCTCTCGGAGTTTCCCAACACCGTCCGCCGCCAACACGAGCTCGTCGAGGCTAATCGTGATCTGAAATGGGCTTACCTTCGGGAGCCAGCCGTTCCGGAACATCGTGGCTTCGGCTTGAATGCGACCGAAGGCATCCAGGATAGCGGGGTCCGGCTCCAGGGGTGTAGTTCGGATATCGACGGACAGCGGGACGATGTGCGCACCGTTGTAGTAGCCGACCAGCACCCGTTCGCAGTGCTCCGGCGAAAGGCAGCTCCGCAATTCCTCACCGACCGATCCACCTCTGCCTGTCGCAAGCGCGATCGCGACGCCGCCCTCCAGAAGTCTTCGCAAGCCCTCCATGATTGGCTCGGTGGGCGGCTTGCCTCGCCTGTTCGTAGCGACCATCGTCCCGTCGTAGTCCAGGATAAGCGCGCCGAACTGGGCGGCTTCGAGGCGCTCGATGAACTCGTCGCGCCGGGAGCTCCAAGCCCGCCCCGCTCTGTCCGGTTCATCGGCTCTCTGCTCAGATCTCCGTTTACGGCGCGTGGCTGCATCTTCGGATTCGACGGCGACGAGGAGATCCCGGCTGTCGTAAATCAAACGACCGAAGTCTGCGACTCCGGGTTTGCCCGGATCGATGCCTGTCACCGCGCCGATGCCTTCGACGATGCCGAACGATTTCAGAACGGCGTCGAAAAGGGTGTGTCGCCCGGGTGCGCCGAAGGCGAAATGCACGCTGCGGATCATCGACGGAATGCATGATCGGATGGTCTCCCAGAACGGAAGACTGCGATCGCAGGTGAGTGCCAGCAAAACGGTCCTGTCGGCATATCGGTCGAGCCAGACGTGCCGACCATGGGCGAAGTTGCGGAAATCGGTGCGCTGCAGCTTGCAAAGACCCGCCTCCCAGCAGCTGGTCTCGATCATGACGGCCGCAGCGGTCAGCGCGGGATCGTGCAGGATGATCAGCGTGTCGCGCTCGACGTTCCAAGCGCCTGCAATCGCCTCGATATCACGAGTTCGATTCGCCGCGGACAGGATGTTCTCAGACCTCGCCCGAACCTTATCGCATCTCTCCGTCCCGCGATGTCCCGCGACCTGATCGCTCGCTAGCAGCAGCGACGTTAACGTCGAAGTGAGCGAGTGCGTCGCCAGAAACCCATCCTTCTCATCGGCTACCGGCACCATGTGTAGTCTGGCAATTTCGGCACCCACGCCGGCGAACAAGTTTTTCCCGCGTGCGGTCACCACGTCGATGCGGCGGGCATGCTCGTTGACGGCGGTCTGAAACGCCGCGCGGATGTCCGCGTTCTCGCCCCCCGCGGTGAAAAGCCATACGCCCCATTTCGGCAACACCGGGTCGAGGGCGAACGCCATCGGCGTTGTCACCGCCGTGGCGGAGTGCTGCAGCCACGTCCTGCAGGACGACAAGAACTCGGCGGAAACGGCGGAGCCTCCGCTTCCGACCGCCGCGACGGGGTAGTCGGCAGCGCGTTCGAGCGCCTCGACAAGGAGGCCAAGTTCGCCTCCGCATGCCTCAGAGACGGTATTCAGAAGTCCGTTCACCTTGACGGAGAAGACAGTGGTCATTGGTCTATCGCGTCCTTCAGCCGTGAGATGATCCGGTACGAGATGCCGAACCTCTCC
This sequence comes from Bradyrhizobium sp., assembly GCF_016219575.1. Classification (GTDB taxonomy): domain Bacteria; phylum Pseudomonadota; class Alphaproteobacteria; order Rhizobiales; family Xanthobacteraceae; genus Bradyrhizobium. The sequence goes on from NZ_JACRMG010000027.1 coordinate 56,217, forward strand.
ATATCCGCAACGTCATTCTGGAGACCTCGGTCCGGCGCGGGACCGTTGGCTGCTTTCCGAGCTACCCGGCCACTGCCTCCGATTCCAGATCGTAGCTGCCGTAGATGGGACCGTGGAGCCAAACGTGAACCGCCATGTCCGGAGGCGCCTCGGATTCATTCAGCGCTACGGGCTCGAATTCGTACCGCAGTGTCTCGACGTATTGTACCGAAAGATTGTGTTCGATCGCAGCCATCATCGCACCGACGGCGATCACTTTACTGCCGAACGGTGACAGGATGATTTGCGGAAAGAATACGTCCTTCACCGTCTCGTCATATCGCGATTTCAGGATCGAGATCGTGCGGTAGCAGTCGAGCGGGTTGCGTTCCGACACGTAGATGAGATCGCGCGCATCGACCTGCCATTCGTTCAGCAACGGCGCCTGATACTCGGCCAGGAGCTCGTCGGCGCGTCGTGGGTTGCGCGCCGGGAAGGGGACGACGGGGCATACCTTGTACACGTCGTCCAGCGTCGTCCGGATTCTTCGCAATGTCTCGACACGGCCGCGTCCGAGCTGAGGCAGCCAGATTCTAGCCACCGGAAGCGATTCGTAACCTCCGGAGGGGCCCGAGTATCCACGAACCGCTTGGACCTGCATCGAAGGTTCTCCGACGATCCGATCGTCAAGCTCGGGATTCGATACGACCATCACGTGCAGGCTCAGACCTGCCTTTGCTTCGGCGTATTCGAGCAGCATCCTTGCCAGAGGAAAGCCGACGCCCGTGGACAGCGCGCTCATGTCGAGGACGATATCGGTTACCTCGGCGGGCCAATCGTATTTCTCGAGAACGGAGCGCGCGCCATGGCCTCCGATGGGTGCTCCGTCATCCGCCGAGAAGATCTGCACGAGGGAAACCTTGCAGTCGGCAATGATGCACTTGAGGCTCGCTTCGTTCTCGTCGGCGAGCTGCTGGAGGTTGACCGCCGGGTCGCCGCGATCCTCTCGAATGAAGAGACCGTGTACGCGGTCTCCCATGGTGGCGGCAAGCCGGTGGGCGATGCTTTTGGCTCGTGGGTCGAAGCCCGCTCCCGCCACGAGAACGCAGCGACGGGACGTCTGAGAAAAGTAGTCGTCGATGAAGCCGGAGACGTCCTTGTCGAAGTGAGTGATGCAGTTCTCCCAGTGGCGGCGCATGATCGTCAGACCTTCTCTTCGGCCAAGACGAGGTCTGGAACGCGACGCTCGAGGAACCCGCCGCGATTCAAGGTCAAGCCGTATGCGAGACATACCGGACCAGACAGCTCGAGAAGGCACCAATTCTTTCCTCCCTGACCGTAGTCACGGATGGCGACGATGGCCTGGTACGCGATCGCATACTTGAGCACGAGAGCAATTTCGCTGTCGCCAGCGAGCAGATCCTGCATCTCTGTCTCCGGAATGCCCACGGCATTTGCTCCGGCTCCGAGAGACGCGTTGGGCTCGGCAGAGACTTCCAGACAGTCCTGCGCGAACCGATCGATCAAGGCGCGCACCTTTCTTGCGAAGGGAAATCGCCACTCCTTCAACATTTCCTTGGATTTTTCGCGGAGCGCGCTCTGCTGCTGCGCGGGTGTCAATGCCGGATCCTGATTCCTGATCGCCTTCGTTTCCATTCGCTCCACGAGCGCGCCTGCGAGCTGCAGAAAAACCTCCGCGTTTTCGTTGCTTGCATCGCAAAGAACGTCTAGTCCGAAGTGGAACGCCCGATTGAACTTGTGATTCAGGATCAGGCGAGCCGCATCGGCAATCGTGCTTTTGACCCTGAGCGGCTGCCGGGGTTCGGGGTCGTCGGCGAAGAGATCGCTGGTCTGGCCCGTGGTGCGGACCACGTAGCGGTGCAGTAGTACGCGAAACATCATCAAGCGGACGTCTTCGCCGAGGTCGAGCGATTTCGCTCCTTTTACGTAACGGTCGACGATCTGCCGGATCTTGCGCTGCCGGTCCTGCGAGATCCTGAGGCTCTTCTGCTCGCGATCGATCAGCGCCCGCAACTCGTTCATCTGACCGGCCGAGAGGCTCGGCGGCTCTTCGCCGAGGAGATCTTTGAAGCGGGTGTAGTTTCGATCGCGGAGCGGTTGCACGAGACGGAGGTAGCGATCCGCCATGTCAGTCGCCATCTTGCGGAACTGACGGCGCTCGTCGGAGCGGGCGCTGTCGGTCTGCATGAAGATATCGAGATAATCGCGTTCGACCTTCAGCCCGGGCAGGGCATTCGCGCCCGCCGATCGGAAGACTGCGCTGGGCGAGAGGGCATCCATCCTCATCATCAACCAACGCGCGAATCGAATCTCGCGTCGCGCGAGAGCTCTGAAGAGCGCCTCGAACTGATCTGGATGCAGCGTGTGCACGTCATCCAGGATGGCCATGGGGCGAAGGCGGCACGGCGTACCGCTCCATTCGATCTCGATTTCCTGAATGGCCTCGAACGGCTGATACGGCTCGCGCGCCTCCTCCGGGATGTTATCGAGCGATGGAGGGAGAAGACTTGCTCCGATGGAATAGACCGCGCGTTCGACGCTGCGGGCGCGTGCGACGATGCTCTCGGCGTCAGCGCCGCCGATCTGCTCGAGTTGCGCCCCCGCGCCGTCGCGCGGAATGAACCTTATCTCATTGATCGCGCGCCGCCGATTGAAAGTGAGATTTCGCACGAGTTCTAGGATCGTGCGAGCCTGAATGAGGGCCAAGACTAGCTTGGTCTTCACCGCCGGCTCGTAAGGAAGCTCCCAAAAATCGCGATATTCCGATTCCATCGGGATCCTGACGCCCGCGACACGGGGCCGCTCGTCGTGCGTGAAGCCACAGCGTGCAAGGACTGAGGCAAGCGAGCGGTTGTTCTCGCTACTCTGGTCGCGGAGGATCGACTCGATGAGCCGAAACTCGACCAAGCTGGCCATCATGGTCTTGCCGCTTCCCGGGGTCCCGATGACCCGGACCGGATAGTCGAAGAGAAGCTCGCGCTTCTTGTGTTTGGCGACGAACGTGGTCAGCGGCTCCGGGCTGACGATCGCTAGAAAGGCGGAATCGTCCCGGATGTATTCCGTCGCCCGCCTGAGGAAGGGATTGGTCATTGCAGGGATCCGTGCCGGTCACGCCGCTGGAACAACGGGCGCATCTTGTGTGCACCGCCCTTCCCCGCCGTTTCTGCCCACAACAACGGAATGCTGTTGTTCGGCGTGTTGTGCTCGAGGACGACAGGCAGGGCGCAATTCGCGTATCCGAGCTTCATATCGGTCTGGCCGGCCTCGCGGCAATGCCTCTCGGCGCGTTTGAAGATCTCGTGGTCGTAGTACTTGTCACCCAAGTCCAACATCGGAGCATCGAGGGGGCGCGTCAAAGGCAGAGAGTCCGGCAGCAGAAGGCTCTCCGTGGCCGTGTACGCCGAGCACGTCCATTCGCTCCATTCCGCCTTTGCGAGTTCCAAGCGTTCGACCAGAGCCAGTCGCGCCTGAGCACTCGATATGTAGTGGTGTATACGCAGCTCGTAGTCCGCTGAGATGGGGAAGTGTTCATTCAGGTCGACGCGTGCGGACCGGATAAGGTCGTTGAATTTCTTCAGCTTGCCCTTCCATTCGCCTTTCTCGTTTCGACGGATGAACGTGGTACCTGACGCTGTGAAGTCGTCGATGAGATAAACGCAATCAAACTTCTCGGAAGGTGACATGCCTGGCGCCTTCCTGAGGTTTTTGCTGAGGTCGAGCCACTTCTCCCGGTCCACGTTCATCATAGGGATGACCTGCTCGGTCGAGATCCGACCTGCGTTCGCGCGCCGGAGCATATCGATCCGGCTGCCGTCGCTCATTCCGACAAAAAGGGTCTTTCGCAAGCTCCGCTTGAATTCATCCGCTCCCTTTTTGTCTGCCCAAACCTCATAGGCCTTGATACCGAGCCGCGACGCGACCATCCGGCGCAAGTGCGGCGTCACAACCTCCGGTACGAACGTTTCGACCAGACACTGCATCTCGGTGAGAGATATGTAGACCAGCCGCCGCTTGATGAAATCGTATGCCGCCTGTCGGTCGGCCGCGTCGAATTGCTTGAGCCAGGTCGCCAGTGTCTCGAGGAAGCGAACGGCAGCGCGGAAATACGAGTAGCCATCGTACTTGACCGCGGACATCATGCGCAGCCAGGCATATTCGTCAGTGGCGATCCTTTGATCGTCCTCCGGCCAGCCCATCACTTCGGCCAGAAGACTTAAGGCCATCCTGTCGTTCAACTGCGCCTCTCCAGTGGGGACATCCGAATTGGGAGGGGAGAATTGTTGGCTCGGCCGCCTACGCCCCGTAGCCCGTTATACTGGTGAAGGGCCGCCTAGCAACTGTTGGTGGCTGTCCTTTCCCGTTCTCAACAAGGGCCATCCCCGGGTCTTCGACATTGCGACCAAGGCGGGCTCGACGGTGCTGAACGATCGCGGCCAGACTTGGCGCCGGCTTGCGCTCGACTGCAGCTTCGCATCGACGATCTTTTTCGCGCGTTCATTCGCGGAGCGCGGTGCGGGCTATGACCCAGATGTGACCAAGCCCTACGCGAGCGAGAGGACCTCCGCAAGGGCCAAGCAATCCATTGACTTTATTGAAGGATTGGTTGGCGCATCAGAGCTCGAACCTGGGACCCAGGGTCTAAGGGCGATAATCTGGTGCGCGATCCCAAATCCCCTAAACGTTTTATCACCGCACCAGTTTCGCACCAGAAACTACCTGAACAAACCAGAACAAACACGATCGAAATCAAACGAAACCGCAGCAAAATCAACGAACCTGATCGATATTCCGCCGCTCATAACGGTCTGGTTGCAGGTTCGAGTCCTGCCGGGCCCACCAGTGAAATCAATAGCTTGTAACGCCTTATTTCGTCGCTCTATTCACCACCGCACCAGAAACGCCTCGCTTCACTCGCTTATCACCACGAGCGCAAACTAGCGCTCCTCGTTCGATCTGACCATGTCTCTCCCGGTCAATCGTAGAATCGGCGGATTTGTCGCGTGAAATGGTCGAACTGCGCCTTGTGCTTGGTTTGTCGACAGCCCTCGCGGCTCAATTGCCCGAATTTTGCGACAGTCATCTGCAATTGGCATATCGCCTCTGGTGACAAAGGGCGGACGCGATGTCCTCCATGATCACTGACGATGTTATCGACGCGCTGCAGCACTGCCGGTTAAAGGCCTATTTTCATCTGCGTGGTGAACAAGGAAGCCAATGTGGCTACGAGAAACTGCTGGTCGAGCAGCGGGCCAATGCGCAGCCTAAGGCAATCGAGAAAATTCGGCGCGACTACAGCGGAAAAGAGATCACGACTGATCTTAACCTGTCGGCAGTCAATCTCAGCGAAGGAGCCGCATTTGTCCTTGGCGCTCGTCTGGAAGACGTACGCTATTCTGTCCACTTCGATGCCCTTCGCAAGATCGACGGTCCTTCGGCGCTCGGGGGATATCGGTATGAGCCGGTGCTGTTTTGCGGGGCACCCCGGGTTCGCGCGCTCGACCGCCGGCAACTCGCCGCACGCGCGATTCTTCTAGCGAGAATTCAGGGGGCGCCTCCCAGCGGCGGAACCGTTTATCTCGGGTGCGCCAGCGTGAGGACGAGTATTCGGTTCGGATCGACCCTGACCAAGGCAGAAAGTCTCCTCCGAGATGCCGAACGCTTGCTGCGTGCCGAAGCCCCACCGAAGCTAGTGTTGAATGACCATTGCCGCATTTGCGCGTTCCGCGATCGTTGCCGCGATCAGGCTGTGCGGGAAGACAACCTGAGCCTTCTGCGTGGTATCGGCGACAAAGCGATCAAACGATACGCCCGCAGGGGCATCCTCACATTAACCCAACTCGCGCATACCTTTCGTCCCCGGCGGCGCGGTAAACGCGCCGATATCCCGCTCACCGGACGAGATCACGCATTACATGCACTCGCCATTCGAGACCAGACAATCTATGTGCTCGGCGCACCTACAATTCCAACGGCGAAGGTACGTATCTATATTGATATGGAGGGTGATGCCGAAGATGGATTCATCTATCTGATCGGACTTGTTGTTTGCGAAGGTGAACGCGTCGAGCGCTACTCATTCTGGGCCGATGATGAGCAAGGGGAAGACGACATTTTTGCGCGGTTCCTCGAGGCTGTTTCGCGATATGACGCACCGCGCCTTTACTGCTACGGCAATTACGAACGAACCTTCATCGCGCGCATGCGACGCCGAGCCCGGCGCAAGAAACGCATTGATGCAATTTTGTCCGCACTCATCAACGTTCTCACGATCATCTACCCGCATTTCTATTTTCCCACTTACTCGAACGGCCTCAAGGAGGTGGGAGGCTACCTCGGCTGCCGCTGGACCGAGCCCGACGCGTCGGGTATCGCCAGCGTTGTCTGGCGCAAGAACTGGGAAAAGACAGGCGACGCATCATGGAAGGCGAGGCTGATCCAATACAATCTCGAAGACTGCGAAGCGCTGCGTCGAGTTTGCGTGTTCCTGAATGAAACGCCGAACTTCGAGGCCGGTAGCAAGACCGACGCAGCGCCACGCGTGGCGTCCGTTGCACAACTGGACAGGCTCGCGCGTACCGTCAATTGGTCGAAATTCGTACATGCCGATTTCGAGTTTGTGAACAAGCGAGCTTACTTTGACTACCAGCAACGTCACGTATTCGTGCGAATGAAACAACGCGCCCCGCGGAAGCGGGGCTCCGACGATAAGCGACGGCGGTGGCAAAATCGGGATTTGCGGGTTACGCACCGGATGGAAATCACAGCGACCCGCTGCCCGGACTGCAGCAGCAAACGTATCGTGCCACTCGACCCGGGGCAGCGGCCGAAGGGCCTACAAAGGAGGCGCAAGCGCGCAATCGATCTCGTCATCACGCCGGGGGCGATTCGCCGGAAGGTGATAGAGTTCAGAACCGTGGCGTATCGTTGCGAGTGTTGCGAAAAGTGTTTCACACCAGAGCGCTACGATCGCCTAACGCGGTACTTTCATGGCCTAATGAGTTGGTTTGCTTACCAGCACATTACTCATGGGCTCGGAATCAAGTCGCTGGCCGCGCTATTCTATGAGATATTCGGCGTCCGTGTGAACTTCTGGGAATTCACCGATTTCCGGCATCTACTCGTCCACAAGTACCGCAAGACCTACAACATGCTTCTCAAGCAACTCATCGGCGGGCCGGTGCTGTACGTCGACGAAACCGAGATCAAGTTGAAGGACAGCGCGGGGTATGTCTGGGTGTTCGCAAACACCTCAGCCACAGTTTACATCTTCCGACGCTCACGCGAGGGAGGTTTTCTACGGCAAATGCTCAAAAACTTCAAAGGCGTGCTGGTCTCGGACTTCTATTCCGCGTACGACGGACTCCCCTGTTTGCAGCAGCGTTGCCTTATCCACCTGATGCGCGACTTGAACAGGGCGATTCTCGACAATCCATTCGACCAAGAGGTTCAGTCCATAACGGCGCCGTTCGGCGTCCTCTTGCGGTCAATCGTCATGACCATTGATCAGCACGGTCTCAAGAGGCGCTATCTGCAGACGCATGCTAAGGCAGTAGAGGCATTTTTTGATCTACTTGCCGAGCGCTTCTACGAATCCGAGGCCTCCAGAGGCTTACAAGAACGACTGCTGCGAAATCGCCAGCGCCTCTTCACGTTCCTGGAGCATGATGGCGTGTCGTGGAACAACAACTTGGCTGAAAATGCCATCAAGCGCGTCAGCGACTATAGGGAGAATGTCCGACGAAGCGTTAAAGAAGCCGGTCTTGCCGAGTATTTGGTGTTGCTGAGCCTTTTTCAAACCTGTCGCGTTAGAGACATAAGCTTTCTGAAATTCCTCTTGTCGCAGGAACCCGATATGAACGCCTTCGCGGCGGGGAAGCGTCGGCGCCGGCGAGCACCGCGCATCGAGATCTATCCAAAAGGCTATTTGCCCCCTTCAATCGTTTCGCTTCGTCGAGGGAAAACTAGGCAGGCCAGCGAGGTGATGGCCCCGGAAAGCAAGTGACTGCTGGGCCGAAATTCACGCGAGCAGCGGCGATATGAAACATTTGCAGATTTATTTCAGATATTGCAGTTAAGAGCCGTGGTGCCTATACTGGCGTGGAAAGGACCCGTCCATGACCACCCATGTCCTGCAATTCACCGAGCTATCGGACCAGGAACGCAAGTCTGCCCAGCCTCTCGACAAGCTCGGCAAGGGCGATCGGGTCGAGGTCCGGGTCCGCCGCAAGTCGGGCGAGGATCAGATCGTCAGGCTGCCGCCGAAGGCCGCGGCGCTGCTTGAGACTGCGCTCGGCCACCTCCTCCAGGGAGAACGTGTCGCGGTCCTCGCCGAGGACCAGGAACTCAGTCCGAACGACGCTGCAGATGTCCTGGGAATCTCCCGGCCTCTCGTCGTGCATCGGATGGACGTTGGCGATCTGCCATTCCGATATGTAGGCAAGCACCGCCGCGCGAAGCTGAAGGACGTCTTGGCCCTGAAAACACGGATCGACGCCCAGCAGGCCGCGATGGAGGCGCTGGCCGAAGATGCTGAGGACCTCAGGCGGCGCCATGGCGTTTGAGCCTTCAGTCGCCGTCTTCGACGCCTGCATTCTGTATCCCTTTCATCTCAGAAATATCGTTGTCCAGGCCGCCGTAGATCGCCTTGTTGACGCGCGCTGGACAGACGCGATCCACGACGAATGGATCCGAAACTTGACGGCCAATGCGCCAGCCATTCCGATAGAGCGTTTGCAGATCACCCGGCGATTGATGAACGATGCGCTCCCGATGGCGATGGTCAACGGGTACGAGGAGCACATTCCGGAGGTAACCCTCCCTGATCCCAATGACCGTCATGTCGTTGCGGCGGCCATCACCACCAAAGCATCCCTCATTCTCACCTGGAATTTTCGGCACTTTCCAGAAAACGAACTGAAGAAATTCGGTCTTCGAAAGATGACGCCGGACGCATTTCTCTGCGGCATCCTCGACAAGGTCCCGGACTTGGTCATCAGCTCCCTCGCAAATGCCCGCCGGAATCTGAGTAAGACCCGCGTCTCAGCATCGGACTTCGTCCGCATTCTCGGGAGCCAAAAACTCGTCCAACTCGCGAAATTGGTCGGGAAGCACGTTTCCGATCAATAGGCATGAGGGGCGGTCTTGTTTCGTGTAAGCGCAACCGCAGCGCAAGCACCGCACCAGTTTCGCACCAGAAACGACCTCACCGAAACGCAACAAACGCGATCGAACGTTGACGAAACCGCATTAAAATCAACGAAGCTGATCGATAGTCTGCCGCTCATAACGGTCTGGTTGCAGGTTCGAGTCCTGCCGGGCCCACCAGCAAATCAATGGCTTAGCAAAGCTTCCTTTTCACCCTTCGTTGGGTACCACACCAGAAACGTGTTGCCGCTCATTGCTCGACTTCAAAGGTTGTCAAACCACGGCTCCGTATTCGATCTGACCATGGTCTCCTCCTTCTGATCGTAGATTCGGCGACGCTACTGCGAATCGGCCAAACAGCGCTTCGCGGATTCGGATTGCACCCGGGGTGTTGCGACAAGTCAGCCCGAGGCCAGCTCTTTCCCATCGCCATCAGCCGCGATCATTCGGCCGATGGCTCTGGCGAGCTGGGCGTTGGTCGCTCGATCCGCCATCGCAGCAGCCCGAATTGCAGCGATATTGCCGGCGTAGTCCGCCCGGCCTTGCCCACGAAAGACGGCGGATCCTGCGACAAGAACGTCGGCGCCGGCTTCGACCGCCGCAGCTGCGGTATCGCTAGTAATGCCGCCATCGACCTGCAAGCGGATCGGCCGGTCGCCGATCATGTTTCGGATCCGGGCAATCTTCTCGATCTGCGAAGCGATGAAGGATTGCCCGCCAAAGCCCGGATTGACGGTCATGACCAGGACAAGGTCGACGCCATCGAGCACATGCTGGATCGCACTTTCCGGAGTCGCCGGACACAGGCTGACGCCGGCCTTTCTGCCCAGCGCCCTGATCGCCTGCAGCGAACGATGGAGATGAGGGCCAGCCTCCGCATGCACCGTGATGAGATCGGCGCCGGCTTTGGCGAATGTCTCCAGATAGGAATCGACCGGCGCGATCATCAGATGAACGTCGAAGGTTTTCGTTGTCAGCGGCCGGGTCGCCCTGATCACATCGGCGCCAAAGCTGATGTTTGGCACGAAATGCCCATCCATCACATCGCAATGGATCCAATCGGCGCCGGCTGCGTCGATTGCCGCGATCTCCTCTCCCAATCTTGCGAAATTCGCCGCCAGGATCGATGGAGCTATGATGATGTTGTCGGGCATTACTTCGCGCTCCCTGCCGCCTGTCCGTCGACCACGGGGCCGCCGCCGAAGACCCGGCTCGCCAGCACGTCGGCGGAGTCGATGGTTTCGAGATCGGAGAGCTCAAGCATGCGGTCGAGGTCGGACACCAGGCGGTCGGCCTGACGAAGCCGCATGCGGTCGATCGCGTTGCGGATCGAGCGCGCATTGGAGAACAGCGGCTGGGTCCGGCGCAGCGCGATATAGTCGACGAAGGCTTTGCGCGCCGCAGCCGAGAGGCGATAGCCGCGCTCCCTGAGCATGAGCTCGCCAATGAAGAGCAGCTCCGCTTCCGAATAATCGGGAAATTCGATGTGGTGCGCGATGCGCGAACGAAAGCCGGGATTGCTGGCGAAGAAATTCGTCATCCGCTCGCCGTAGCCGGCCAGGATGACGACCAGGTCCTCGCGCTGGTTTTCCATCACCTGCAACAGGATCTCGATCGCCTCCTGTCCGTAGTCGCGCTCATTGTCGGGCCGGTGCAGATAATAGGCCTCGTCGATGAACAGCACCCCGCCCATCGCCTTCTTCAGGATCTCCTTGGTCTTCGGCGCGGTGTGGCCGATATACTGCCCGACGAGATCGTCACGCGTCACCGAGATCACCTGCCCGCGGCGCACGAAGCCGAGACCGTGCAGGATCTTCGCCATGCGTAGCGCGACCGTGGTCTTGCCGGTGCCGGGATTGCCCGTGAACGACATGTGCAGGGTCGGCGGCGATGAGACCAGCCCCGCCCGTTGCCGGATGCGCTCGATGAGGAGCAGCGATGCAATCTGCCGCACGCGATCCTTGACCGGCTTCAGCCCGATCAATTCCTGATCTAGCTGTTGCAGCGTCGCGGTGATCCCCGCCGCCTCGGCCTCGTTGCGCAGGTCGAAGCTGGCCGGCAGCGGCGCTTCATTTCCGCTGGCGTCGGCGCTCCTGGCGTGCGGCAGGTCAAGCATCTTGCTTCTCACAAAGAAAGGGCTTCGCCGGCTGGCCGGCGAAGCAGTTGTCCGCCAAGGGAGCGGAGTGGGGAGATACACACTCCGAGCGGATTCTCGTGCGCCTTACGGCGAAACGTGCTGCGGCGGACGGCGCACAGTGGTGTAGCGCACCGACCGTCCTGCAACCTCCTGCCGCAAGAGCTCGAATTCGACTTCCTGCGGCGGCCGGTTGACGATGAAGGAAATCCGCACCGACTCCCAGCCGTGACTGGCGTCGAAGCCGCTGAGACGGATGTAGCGGTCGCCATACACCCTGCGGCATTCGGCAAGCTCCATCATCACACCGGCGGCGTCCGCGAGATCGAACATCGGCAACCCCCACATCTCCCAATAGGTACTGCGGGGATGCGGATCGTCGGTGAACTCGATGTTCACCGCCCAGCCATTCGCGAGGCAATACTGCACCTGCTTGTAGATCTGATCGTCGGTGAGATCGGGCAGGAACGAGAAGCAGCCTTGGGTCAGTCTCATGTCATGTCTCCTCAGACGGCGGCGAGCGCCGTCGGCACGAAGTCCGGCGTGTCGGTGGATTGATAGTTGAAGGTGACGTCCTTCCAGGTTTCCAGCGCGGCCTTCAGCGGCGTGCAGCTTTCGGCGGCCTTTGCCAGGATTTCCGGCCCTTCATGCACGTAGTCGCGGCCCTCGTTGCGGGCGAGGATCATCGCTTCCAGCGCCACGCGGTTGGCGATGGCGCCGGCCTGGATGCCCATGGGGTGACCGATGGTGCCGCCGCCGAACTGCAGCACGACGTCTTCGCCGAGGAGATCGAGCAGCTGATGCATCTGGCCGGCATGAATGCCACCCGAGGCCACCGGCATAAGCTTGTTGAGGCTCGCCCACGACTGGTCGAAGAACACGCCGTGCTCAAGCTTCATCGGATTGAAGTCGTCGCGGCAGATGTCGTAGTAGCCGCGCGTGGTGTTGGGGTCGCCCTCGAGCTTGCCGACCACCGTGCCGGCATGAATGTGGTCGACGCCCGCCAGCCGCATCCATTTGGCGATGACGCGGAACGATACGCCGTGTGACTTCTGCCGCGTATAGGTCGAGTGGCCGGCGCGATGCAGATGCAGGATCACATCGTTGCGACGCGCCCACTTCGCCATCGACTGGATCGCCGTGTAGCCGATTACCAAGTCGATCATGACCACGACAGAGCCGAGCTCCTTGGCGAATTCGGCGCGCTCGTACATATCCTCCATGGTCGCGGCGGTGACATTGAGATACGTGCCCTTCATCTCGCCGGAAGCGGCCTGCGCGCGATTGACGGCTTCCATGCAATAGAGGAAGCGCTCGCGCCAATGCATGAAGGGCTGCGAGTTGATATTCTCGTCGTCCTTGGTGAAATCGAGCCCGCCCTTCAGCGCCTCATAGACCACACGGCCGTAGTTGCGCCCGGACAGCCCGAGCTTCGGCTTGACGGTCGCGCCAAGCAGCGGCCGGCCGAACTTGTCGAGCCGCTCGCGCTCGACCACGATCCCGGTGGCGGGCCCCTGGAACGTCTTCACATAGGCGACCGGCAGGCGCATGTCTTCCAGCCGGAGCGCCTTCAACGGCTTGAAGCCGAACACATTGCCGATGATCGAGGCCGAAAGGTTCGCGATCGAGCCGGACTCGAACAGGTCGAGGTCGTAGGCGATATAGGCAAAATACTGGCCCGGCGCCCCCGGCACCTCGTCGACGCGGTAGCACTTGGCCCGGTATTTCTCCGCCGCGGTCAGCCGGTCGGTCCACACCACGGTCCAGGTTGCCGTCGAGGATTCGCCCGCGACTGCGGCGGAGGCTTCGATCGGATCGACACCGTCCTGCGGCGTCACCCGGAACAAGGCGATGACATCGGTGTCCTTTGGCACATAGTCCGGCTCCCAATAGCCCATGCGCTTGTATTCCATCACGCCCGATCGATAGCGCTCCTTGCCGCTGACGGTGCCGGTATGTGCATTCATGTGAGCCTCCTCAAATCGTCTCTTTGCTGCCTTCGCTGAATGATCATGCCGCGACCGGCTCGCGCGCATCGATGCGCGGGTCGAGTTCGCCGGTGCGGTAGCGCCGCGCCATCTCGTTCAAGGGGATGACCCTGATCCTGTTCGCCTGCCCCGCCGTGCCGAACTGCTCGAAGCGTTCGCGGCACAGATCACGCATCGCGTCCATCGCAGGCTTGAGGAATTTCCGCGGATCAAATTCGCTGCGGCTTTGCGCGGCCACCTTGCGGAACACCGCGGTCATCGCCAGCCGGCAGTCGGTATCAATATTGACCTTGCGTACGCCGCTCTTGATGCCGCGGACAATCTCCTCGACCGGCACGCCCCAGGTCTGCGGCATCGCGCCGCCGAATTCATTGAACATATCCTGCAGCGGCTGCGGCACGGACGAAGAGCCGTGCATGACGAGGTGCGTGTTCGGCAGCCGGCGGTGGATCTCCTCGACCACCCGCATCGCCAGGATGTCGCCGTCCGGTTTGCGACTGAACTTGTAGGCGCCATGCGAGGTGCCCATCGCGATCGCCAGCGCGTCGACATTGGTGGAGCGCACGAAATCGACCGCCTGGCCGGGATCGGTGAGCAACTGGTCGTGGCTCACCTTGCCCTCGACGCCGTGACCATCTTCCTGCTCGCCGCCGCCATGCTCCAGCGAGCCGAGCACGCCGAGCTCGCCCTCCACTGACGCGCCGACCCAATGGGCGAGATCGACGACGCGGCGGGTGATGGCGACGTTGTAATCGTAGTCGGCAGCCGTCCTGGCGTCGGCCTTCAGCGAGCCGTCCATCATGACAGAGGTGAAGCCGTTGGCGATGGCGCTGGCGCAGGTCGCCTCGTCATTGCCGTGGTCCTGATGCATGCAGAGCGGGATGTCGGGATAGGTCCGCTCCAGCGCTTCGATCATGTGCGAGAGCATGATGTCGCCGGCATAGCTGCGCGCGCCGCGCGAGGCCTGGATGATGACCGGGGCATCGACGGCGGCAGCCGCCTGCATGATCGCAATCCCCTGCTCCATATTGTTGATATTGAACGCCGGTACGGCGTAGCCGTGGTCCGCCGCGTGATCGAGTAATTGCCGAAGGGTAATGCGCGCCAAGGGATTTCTCCGTTTTCTTTGTCGTGTCAGTTCTGCGGACTCATGCCGCTCTTTCCTTCGCGACACGCGCGATGGCGCGCCTTGCCGCCGCCGCGACGCTCTGCGAGGTGATGTCGAACTCGCGGTAGAGCACCGACGCCGGCGCCGAGGCGCCGAAACCGCGCATGCCGACGAATTCGCCGTCCGCACCGATCCAGCGCGGCCAGTCGCCGAGTACCGCGGCTTCGACACCGACGCGCGGTGCCGCTCCCAGCACATACGCGCGGTATTCCTCCGACTGCTCCTCGAACAAGGCAAAGCAGGGCGCAGAAACCACCGCAGCGCGGATATGTTCGGTCGCGAGCAGGCGGGCGGCCTCCATCGCAATCGGCACTTCCGAACCGGTCGCGATCAGCGTCACATCGCGGCCGCCATCCGGCGCGACGACGAGGTAGGCACCGCGCGCCACGCGATTCTTGCCGCGCCCGTCGCTGCGGAAGGTCGGCAACGCCTGTCGCGACAGGCACAGCACCGAGGGGCGATCGGCGGCCTGCAGGGCGCAATCCCAGGCTTCCAGCGTTTCCACCGCATCCGCCGGCCGGAACACCAGCAGGTTCGGAATGACGCGTAGCGCGGCCAGGTGCTCTACCGGCTGGTGCGTCGGCCCGTCCTCGCCAAGCCCGATGGAGTCATGGGTCATCACATGGATAACGCGAAGACGCATGAGGGCGGCCAGGCGAATCGCCGGGCGGCTGTAATCGGAGAAAGCCAGGAACGTGCCGCCATAAGGGATGAAGTCGCCATGCAGCGCGATGCCGTTCATCGCAGCCGCCATGCCGTGCTCGCGAATGCCATAGTGGACGTAGTCGCCCGCGAACTGTCCCCGCTTAACCGGATGCTGGGTCTTGCTCTGGGTCAGGTTCGAATGGGTGAGGTCCGCCGAGCCGCCGACCAGTCCCGGAATGGTGGAGGCGATGCTGTCGAGCACCAGCTGCGAGGCCTGGCGTGTGGCGAGCTTCGGACGCTCGGCGGCAAGGCGTTCGCGCAATTTTGCCGCCGCCCGCTCATAGGCGCCGGGCGAAGCGACGGCGTCCGCTGCAGTCGCGGCGCGTTCGCGGCGATCGAGCCAGGCCAGGCGCGCGACCTGACCGCGCTGTCCGATCATCCGCCATGCCTTCAGCACCGGGGTCGGCACGACGAAGGGCTGGTAGTCCCAGCCGAGATTGCGGCGCGCAGCCGCAGCCTGCTCGGCGCCGAGCGGCGCGCCATGCGCCTTCTCGGTGCCCTGGCGGTCCGGTGCGCCATAGCCGATGATGGTACGGCAGGCGATCAACGACGGGTGCGGCGTTGCACGCTCTTCGGCAATCGCCTGCGCGATCGCTTCCGGATCGTGCCCGTCGACCCGCCGCACCGACCAGCCGGAAGCAGCGAAGCGTTTCAGCTGATCGTCGGAAGTCGCAAGCGATGTCGGCCCATCGATCGAAATGCCGTTGTCATCGAACAGCACGATCAATCGAGAAAGTTGCAGGTGACCGGCGAATGAAATTGCCTCCTGGCTGATGCCTTCCATCAGGCAGCCGTCGCCGGCGATCACGTAGGTGAAGTGATCGACCAGCTCGTCGCCATGCCGCGCATTGGCCAAGCGCTCGGCCAGCGCCATGCCGACGGCAGTCGCAATCCCCTGCCCCAGCGGGCCCGTCGTCATCTCCACGCCGGGCGTGTGCCCGTATTCAGGATGGCCAGGCGTCTTCGACCCCCACTGCCGGAACGACTTGATATCGTCGAGGCTGACGTCGCCGCCGGTCAGATGCAGCAGCGCGTAGAGCAGCATCGAGCCGTGGCCGGCCGACAGCACGAAGCGGTCGCGATCGGGCCAGTCCGGATGCGCGACATCGAACTTGAGGAAGCGCGAGAACAGCACCGTTGCGACGTCGGCCATGCCCATCGGCAGGCCGGGATGACCGGACTGCGACTTCTCGATGGCGTCGACCGCAAGAAAGCGGATCGCGTTGGCGAGGTCGCGATCAGTGACCGTGTTGAGGTCGGCTTCGGCATGGACCGAAATATTCATCAGATGCTCCCCTGGTTTTCGTACATCCGCGGCATTGCTTTTTGGCTGCGCTTGCGCTCGATCAGCTGCATGATCAGCGGCGTCAGGATCAGCTGCATGGCCAGATCGAGCTTGGAGCCGTGGCAGACGATCGAGTTCGCGCGCGACATGAAGCTGTTCGGCAACATCGACAGCAGATAGGGAAAGTCGATGCCGCGCGGGCTCTTGAAGCGGATCACGACCATCGATTCATCCGGCGTCGGGATCCAGCGTGCGATGAACGGATTGGACGTGTCGACCGTCGGCACGCGCTGGAAATTGATGTCGGTCTCGGCGAACTGCGGACAGATGTAGTTGATGTAATCGGGCATCCGGCGCAGGATAGTGTCCGTCACCGCTTCCGTGGAATAGCCGCGCGCGCTGCGGTCGCGATGCAGCTTCTGGATCCATTCGAGATTGATCACGGGCACGACGCCGATCTTCAAGTCGGCATGGCGCGCGACATTGACCTTGTCGGTGACGACGGCGCCGTGCAGCCCCTCGTAGAACAGGAGGTCCGAGTTTTCCGGCAGCCGCTTCCAGTCGGTGAACGTGCCGGCCGGGCTACCGTGGCGGGCGGCCTCCTCTTCGTCATGGACGTAGTGCCGCGTCACCGCAGTGCCGGTCTCGCCATAGTCGCGAAATGCCTGCTCCAGCTCCTCGAACAGGTTGGTTTGCGGGCTGAAATGGCTGAAGTGCTTGTTGCCGCGCTCGGCCTCCTTCGCCATCTGCACGCGCATCTCGGCGCGGTCATAGCGGTGAAACGCATCGCCCTCGATGTAGACGGCCTTGACGCCTTCGCGATGGAATATCTGCTCGAAGGTTCGCTTGACGGAGGTCGTGCCTGCGCCTGAAGAGCCGGTGATGGAGATGATCGGATACTTTCTGGACATGCGCGGCTCCTTACAGGCGGAAGAAGCCGCGTTGCGCGAACAGGGGAGCGGAGACAGCCGGCAGCGGGTCGCAATGCAGCTGCTCGACGCGCCGCACTTCACCGCTCGATCCCATGATCAGCGGCACGCGCTGGTGCAGGCTGTGAGCTGCGAGGTCGAGGATGCGCTCGCGCCCGGTCGAGGCGACGCCGCCGGCCTGCTCGACGATGAAGGCGATCGGGTGGGCTTCGTAAACCAGGCGCAGGCGGCCGTCGCCATAGCCCGGCCGCGCGTCCGACGGATAGAGGAACACCCCGCCGCGGGTCAGGATACGATAGGCTTCCGCAACCAGCGAGCCGATCCAGCGCATGTTGAAATCGCGACTGGCGGGACCGTCGGCGCCGGCAAGACATTCGTCGATGAAGGCGCGAACCGGCGGATCCCAATGCCGCCGGTTGGAAGCATTGATGGCGAACTCGTCTGCGGTGTCGGGAATTCGCACGCCGCGCCGCGCGAGACGGAAGCAGCCGGCTGCGCGATCGAACGTGAAGATATCGACGCCGTCGCCGAGAGTGAGGACCAGCGACGTCTGTGGACCATAGGTCACGAAGCCGGCCGCCAGCTGTGCAGTGCCGCGCTGGGCGAATGCCAGGTCCAGATCGTCGGGAGCCGGCAGGATCGAGAAGATCGTACCCACCGTCATGTTGATGTCGATGTTGGAGGAGCCGTCGAGCGGATCGATCGCGACGCAGATCCGCGCCTCTCGGGCGCCGATCTCGACCTCCCGCATTTCCTCCGAGGCAAACGCCGCAATGGGCAGCTTGCCGAGGCAACGGCGAAGAATGGCGTCCGCCTGAACGTCGAGATCGCGCTGCAGATCGCCGTCGCTGTTGCGGCCGGTTGCAAGGCCTGACGTCTCCGATAGCGCGCCCCTGCCGGTGAGCTCGGCGATCTCGACCGCCGCGACCGCGATCGCATCGACCGCTGCGGCGACCGCCAGTCCTTGCGTAACGGTTTCCGAATACCTCTGAAGGTGCTTTTCCAGCGTGAGTTGCCTGATCATGTGCGTCATCCCCTCGCTGCCGCCGCGTCTCTGGCTCCCGGCGGCCGCGTGGAGAAAGTTGACAGACCGAACTTAATAAGGAAAATTTCTAATTATAATGAGAGTCAAAGATTTCTCTTATAATCATCCGGCCTCCCAGCTGCGGCATCTGACGATCCGGCAGCTGCGCGCGCTTGCGGCCCTGGCCAACAGAGGCAGCGTGACGGCGGCATCCACCCATCTCGGATTGACCCAACCCGCGGTGACCCAGCAGTTGCGCCAGCTTCAGGAACTGGCGGGCCTGCCATTGGTGCAGCGGACCGGCGACGGCATGCTGTTGACGGCAGCCGGCCGCGAAGTGCTGACGCTCGCCAGCCGGATCGAAGCTGCCATTACGGATTGCCAGGGCTCGCTCGACCTGCTTGCCGGACGCACCGGCGGCATGGTCCATCTCGGCGCCGTCTCGACCGCGAAATATTTCGTGCCGCACGCGATCGCCGCATTCTCCAAACGGTTTCCGAAGATCGAGATCAAGCTGACGATCGGCAACCGCGAGGAAATCCGCGCCGCGATGCACTCCTACGACCTCGATTTCGCCGTGATGGGGCGGCCGCCCGAGGACGTCAGCGTCGATGTTCGCCTGCTCGGCCCAAACCCGCACATCATTATCGCGAGCAAGGGCCATTGGCTGGAACGGGACGCCGGCCTCAGCCTTACCGATCTCGTGCACGAGACGTTTATCACCCGCGAGCCCGGCTCGGGCACGCGCACTTTGATGGAGGGGTTGTTCCAGAATTCCGAGCTGGAGCCCGTGATCGGCATGGAGATGAGCAGCAACGAGACGATCAAGCAGGCGGTCATCGCCGGCCTTGGAGTCGCCTTCATCTCCGCCCACACGGTTGCGAGCGAAGTTGCCGATGGCCGCCTCGTCATCCTCGATGTCGGCGGTCTTCCGATCGTCCGCCAGTGGTATGCGATCCGCCGCAGCGACAAGCTGCTGCTGCCTCCGGCGCAGGCAATGTTCGACTTCCTGGGAACGGAAGGCGCTGACTACCTGCCAGACGTGCCCGGGCTCGGCTGCGGTGCGTCCTGATCAGGCAGCCGGCAGTGCGAACGAGAACGTGGCGCCGCCTTGCGGATCGTTGGCTGCGGAGAGTTCGCCGCCATGTTCGCGGACGATGCCGTAGCTGATCCACAGCCCAAGCCCAGTCCCTTCGCCCACCCGCTTGGTCGTGAAGAAGGGCTCGAAGATGCGGCCGATGTTGTCCATGTCGATTCCGGGCCCATTGTCGGAAATCCGGAACAGAATTTCATTGCCCTTGCGCGCCGCCGATACAACAAGCCGCGGCAATTCGGTCGCCCGCATCGCGTCGATCGCATTTTCCACCAGGTTGACGATCACCTGGTGCAACTGCCCTTCATTGCCGCTGACCCACAGTTCCGGCTCGATCTCCATCCGGACATCGACTCGCACTTGCTTGGTGCGGACGGCCCAGAGCACCGCCGTGTTGATCAGGCGTTCGATATTGACGCGCTCGACCTCGCCGATCCTGCTGAAGGAGAGCCTGCGCAGATTCTTCACGATCTCGCTGATGCGCACCGCCCCTTCCATCGTACCTTCGATCAGCGGGCCGAAATCCTCCAGAATCTCGTCGATGCGCAGGCTCTTCTTGAGCGCGGCGAGATCTCCAGCCTTGCCCTTGCCGTGGATCGCATCGAAATAGGCGGCCAGCGCCGTGCGGTAGCGCATCAGCGTATGGATGTTGCCATAGACGAAGCTGATCGGATTGTTGAGCTCGTGCGCGACGCCGGCAACCAGCCGGCCGAGGCTCGCCATCTTCTCCTGTTCAACCAGTTGCCGCTGCACGCGCTGCAATTCGTGGTGGGCCTTGTGCAACGCCTCATAGGCACGCCTGAGCTCGCCGATCGGCCTGCCGGTCAGCACGACGCCGATGAATCGGCCGCGATGGTCGTGCCTCGGCGAGCTGTTGATGGCAAAGAGATCGGAACTCCCGCCGTCGGTCGCAAACCGCAGTTCGCCGTCCACGACATCCGATGCGCCGCGCGGCTTGAGCAGCTGCACCAGCTTGGCACCATTGGCGGCATCGATGATGTCGGCGATATTCCGTCCGACAATATCCTCGATGCTGCGGCTGAGCGTGTTCTGGAACGCCGAGTTGACCTGCTGCACCAAACCGATGGCGTCGCAGACGACCAGGATGTCCGAGACCGACTCGATGACGTTGGTGACGAAGGCTTGCGCCTCCTCGAGTTCCGCGTTCTTGTGCTCGAGATCGACCTCATAGCGCAACAGATCCGAATAGACTTCATCCATCTTGCGGATGACTTCGATCCAGGCGCCCTCGCGCTCGTGATCGAACTCGATCGAGCCGCGACTGGCGATGAGCTTGAGCAGCGATTCGGTTTCGTTCATCTCAGGAGAATGCCTCGCCTTTGGCATTTTTCCTCAAATCATATCTGGACAATTTGTTTCGAAGGCCGACGCGCGACAGCCCGAGCTCGCTGGCGACCCGGCTGATATTGCCCTCGTATTTCTCAAGGTAGCTGACGATAACAGACTTCTCGAGATCTTCCACCTTGTCCTTCAACGAGGCGGAGCCGTTGAGCTTGCCGTTCACCGGCGCCGCCGGACGCCGTCCGTTGCGGCGCCCGAGCAGCGGCGGAGATCGCAATTCGTCATGGTCGGCAAGCACTGCCATCCGCTGGATCTCGTTTTGCAGTTCGCGCACATTGCCCGGCCACTGGTATCTGCAGAATTCCTCCAGGGCGGACGCCGCAAAGCGCAGGTTCGGCCGATTGAACGAGGTCTTGACGGCCGACAGCACACCCTCGGCAATCAAGGGAATGTCCATCGGACGATCGCGCAAGGCCGGCATATGGACCGGGAATGCCGCCAGGCGATAGTAGAGGTCGCGTCGGAACCGTCCCGCTTCGACCTCCGCCTCAAGATCCCGGTTGGTCGCTGCCACGACCCGCACGTCGACCTTGTGTACCCGTTGCGCGCCGAGCGGACGGATTTCGCTCTCCTGCAGGACGCGCAAGAGCTTCACCTGAAAAGCCGGCGAGGTCTCCCCGATCTCATCGAGGAAGATGGTGCCGCCATTGGCGACCTCGAACAGCCCGATACGATCCTGATAGGCGCCGGTGAAGGCGCCCTTCTTGCAGCCGAACAATTCGCTTTCGAGCAGCTCGTCAGGGAGAGCGCCGCAGTTCTCGACGACGAAGGCCTTGCTGGCGCGCGCCGATCCGTAGTGGATGGCGCGGGCCAGCAGTTCCTTGCCGGTTCCGGATTCCCCCGTGATCAGGACGGAGATATCGTAGTCAGCCGCGCGCCTGCCGAGCTCGATCACGTCGTGCAACGGGCTGTCGGGCGCATGCAGGATGCGGTTGAAGTCGTAGAGCTGCTTGGCCACGCCGCGCTTGACCGAGACGACCTTCTTGATGTGCCCGGCCGTCGCCTTGACGTCGACCCCGGCCGTCTCCGTTTCCTTTTGCAGGCGATACAGCTGGATCGCTTCCTTGACGATTTCGACCAGCCGGTCCGGTTGCCACGGCTTTGTAATGTACTGGTAGATTCCCGCCTCGTTGAGGCCGGCGATGATGTCCTCGGAATCCGAATAGCCGGAGATGATCATCCGCACCGGATCCGGCCAGTGTTCGCGGACCCGCCTCAGGAAGCTCACGCCGGATTCGTGCGGCATCCGCTGATCGCACAGGATGGCGTGAACGATCTCCCCCTCCAGAAGCTTTTCGGCGTCGGCCGCGCTGCCGGCGCAAAGTACCTCGAAATCCTGATTGAGCACGCGACGCAGCGCCTCCTGCGACCGCACCTCATCGTCAACGACGAGAATTGTTCCTTCGCTCATGATCGCACCGCCATGCGGGTGGGCCTCTCGGAAGCGCGCCGCGAACGATGATTCGCGATGGTCAGCGGCGTGCGCGATTTCGGCACCTTGTGAATGAAGTTGTAGCGCGCCACATGGTAGCTCGGATCGAAGCCGTAAAAATTGAGTCGCATTCGCCGCAGCTCCTCGCTGCGATAGGCATCGAGCGGCTTTTCGGCCTCGTCGGCAGCGCGACGCCTCTGCTTTTCGGCGAGGCGCGAGGCGTAGCCGTCATCCGAGGCCAGTGTTGCGCTGAGCCCTGCCAGATTTTCCCTGGTCAGCTCCGCGGAGGTGAGTACGCGGTCGACGATGCCAAGCCGGCTTGCTTCCGCCACCCCCATCGGGAGGCGGCATTGCGTAATCCTCGCCGCGTTCGCGGCTCCCGCCCGCCGCGGCAACAGATAGGTCCAGTATTCCGAGCCATAGAGATTGCCCATGTCCTTGTAGTGCGGATTGAGGACGATCTGGTCGCTCGCCCAGACCTCATCGGCGGCAAGACTGAGGAACACGCCGCCCGCGCCGGCATTGCCGTGGAGGACGGAAATCACCAGCCGATCGGTGGTCTCGATGATCGCGCGCGCGAGATCATCGATCGCATTGATGTTACGCCAGGATTCATCCGCCGCGCTTTCCGCGGCCTCGATTTCCGCGAGGTGAATTCCGTTGCACCAGTAATCGCGGCCGCCGGTCAGCAGCAGCACCTTGGTCGGCCGCGCAAGCGCCTCGCGATAGGCGGTCAGCAGCGCCTCGCAGTCCGCCGTGCCCGTGGCGCCGTTGTAGAAGGAGAACTGCAATTCGCCCACGTCGCCAAATTCGAAGTACTGAATGGGGCCATAACCGCATCCCGACATCTTCGGCAGGTCGGCCGCCTCTGCAGCAAAGACCTTGGCCGCCGGCAGTTTCAGGCTGGTCGGCACCAGTTGACGGACATGGCCGATCCAGACCGCGCCATCAACGGTCGCGCGGGCAAGGGCACCGTCGCATCGCGCCACGACCTCGCCGGCACCACCGGAGATGCCGTGCGCCGCGCAGGCATCGAACAGCCGGACATCCTGCTGAAACAGGTTGTCAATCAGTCCCGGCATCCCGTCAGCGCTCCATATCTTGCGCAAGACAACGTCCGTCGAATCCCGCTGCCAGTCGATCGACCTGTCCGCCTGCCGGCACACGCCGCGTACGCTAATCCGGGGATCGTCGTCGCGCATTGGCGCCGGCGGCGCCCGTCCGGTCTCGATCGCCGCCACCGCTTCCAACACCGCTTCCACCGCACGGCTCGTGAGCTCGTTGCGATAGATGCTGGACTTGGCAGCCCGGCGCATCGGAAAGGTTCGAGAGGCCCAGACCGGTCCCGCGTCGAACTCGCCATCCGCCTGCAGCACCGTAACGCCCCACTCGCCGACGCCTTCAAGGATTGCCCAGTCCAGCGCGGCCGGCCCGCGGTCGCCGGGCGGACCGGGATGAACGACCAGGCAGCGTACGGCGTGCCAGACGTCCTCCGGGATCGCCCGCTTCAGAAACGGGGCCACCACCAGATCGGGCCGGTAGAGCGTCACGCTCTCCCGGGTGACGTCGGGATGGATATCGAGCTCGACCGACACCTCGTGCCCGTGCTCGCGCAGTTCGATATGCAGCCTCTGCGTCAGGCTGTTGAACGAATGCGACAGAAGCAGGATGCGCATCGGTTGCCTCAACAAATCCGTGGCAATTGCTCGCCCGACAGCCAGTCGACGATCCTTCCGCCGCCAAAGCTCGTCGCCATCTGCACGAAATGATGATCGTCGGCCACGGCCTCGCCGATGTCGGCGGCGTCGCGGCCCAGCGGATGCGCCCTCATCGCGAGCAGCACAGACTGGGCAATCTCGGGGGCGACCACCGCGACAAGCTTGCCTTCGTTGGCGACATAGAGCGGATCGAGGCCAAGCAACTCGCAGGCTGCGGCGACACCCGGCTTCACCGGGATTGCCTCTTCCTGCAGGCGGAAGCCGAGATCGGATTGCTGGGCGATCTCGTTCATCGTGGCGGCAAGCCCGCCGCGGGTCGGATCGCGCATCAGGCGGATGCCGCTGCCGGCGGCGGCTACCATCCTGGCGACAAGATCATGCAGCGCGGCCGAGTCCGAAACGATCTCGGTTTCAAACGCCAGGTTCTGCCGCTTCGACATGATGGCGACACCATGGTCGCCGAGGGTGCCGGAGACCAGCACGCGGTCGCCGACGCGCGCTTTTTCCGACGAGAGATCGAGGCCCTCCGGCACGACGCCGACCCCGGCCGTCGAGATGAACAGGCCGTCGGCCTTACCGCGCTCGACCACCTTGGTGTCGCCGGTGATGATGTGGACGCCGGCATCGCGCGCAGCCTCGCCCATCGATTCCGCGATCAGTTTCAGGTCGGAAAAGCGAAAACCCTCCTCGATGATGAAGCTCGCCGACAAATACAGCGGCCGTGCGCCGGCCATGGCGATGTCGTTGACCGTGCCGTGCACGGCGAGCGAGCCGATATTGCCGCCGGGAAAGAACAGCGGTGAAACCACATAGCCGTCGGTGGTCATCACCATGCGACCGGCGCCGACGTCGAACGCCGATTGATCGTTGCCGCGCGCGAGCCATTCGTTGCCGAAGGCCTCGTGGAACAGCCCCGAGACGAGCTGCGACATCGCGCGGCCGCCGGAGCCGTGGGACAGGTCGACGCAGCCGTTCTTGATATCGAGCTTGCGCTGATGGGCCTTCATGACGCCCGCCTCTGCTGGTGGTCGCGGAAGCGGCCGTAAGTCCAATGCGCCGCGCAGGCGCCTTCGGAGGAAACCATGCAGGATCCCATCGGGGTCTCCGGCGTGCAGACCGTGCCGAACAGTTTGCAATCGACCGGCTTCTTCACGCCGCGCAGGATCGCTCCGCATTCGCACGCCGGATTGTCGGCGATCTTGAGCTCATTCATTTCGAAGCGAACTTCTGCGTCGTATTTAGCGTAGGTCCGCTTCAGCTTCAGCCCGCTGTAGGGCACCAGCCCCAAGCCGCGCCATTCGAACCGGTCGCGAAGCTCGAAAATGTCGGAGACCTCTTCCTTGGCGCGCAAATTGCCGTCGCGGGAAACCGCGCGGCGATACTGATTCTCGACTTCATGACGGTGCTCGTTCACCTGCCGGACCAGCATCAGGATCGCCTGCATCATGTCGAGCGGCTCGAAGCCCGCGATCACCACCGGTTTCCCGAACTCCTCGGAAAAGAACTCGTAGGGCGCGGTGCCGATAATGATGCTGACATGGGCCGGCCCGACAAAGCCGTCGATCTCGACACGGCCGATATTGCGGATATCGGGGCTCTCCAGGATGTTGAGCATCGCCGGCGGCGTCAGCACGTGGTTGCAGAACACGCTGAAATTTTCGAGCTGTTTCCGCTCGGCAATCCGGATCATGACTGCGGTCGGCGGCGTCGTGGTCTCGAATCCGATGGCGAAGAATACAACCTCCCGTCCGGGATTCTCTTCGGCGATCCGGATCGCGTCGATCGTGGAATAGACCATGCGGATGTCGGCACCGCGCGCCTTCGCTCGCAGCAGCGAGCCTCCTTGCGAACCGGGAACGCGCATCAGATCGCCGTAGACGCAAAGGATGACCTCCGGCCGCTCGGCGAGCCTGATTGCCATGTCAATGCGTCCAGCCGGCAGCACGCAGACCGGACAGCCGGGTCCGTGGATCATCCGCACGTTTTGCGGCAGCATGTCTTCCAGGCCATAGCGGGAAATCGCATGCGTATGCCCGCCGCAGAATTCCATGAAGCGATATGGTCTCTTTGGATTGGCTTCGGCCTGGATCGCCCTGGCAAGTCCGAGTGCGATCTCCTTGTCGCGAAATTCGTCCGCGTATTTCATTGCGCTGCCTCCTGCCCCTCGCGGAATTCGCGCATCATTTCCAGCGTTCGCTCAGCTTCATCCGGATCAATCCTGGTCAGGGCATAACCGACGTGAATGATCACGTAGTCGCCGACGGCGAGGTTCTCGATCAACGCGGCCGAGATCTCCTTGCTGACGCCGTCGATCGAGACGACGGCCATGTCGTCGGGCAGAATCCTTGTCACCCGGGCGGGTATGGCAAGACACATCAGGCGGTTCCTTCCAGGTCGTGTTGTTCGGCGATCTGCAAAGCGCCAATCCAGGCTTGTCCGAAACTCAAGCCTCCGTCATTGGGCGGCAGTTGGCGCGGCAGCAGCGGATTGAGACCCGCCGCGAGGCAGCCCCGCCGCACTTCTTCCGCAAGGACCGCGTTCAGGAAGCAGCCGCCACCGAGCACGATGTCGTTGACGCCGGCTGCGGACGCCGCGCGGACGGCCCAGTCGACACAGGCGGCGGCAAAGGTTCCGTGAAACAATTCGGCGCCTTCCGATACGTCGATTGCTTGGCTCGCGAGACGTTCGAACAGCGGCCGCAGCGACAGCACGCCGTCCTCGATTATCCAGCCACCCTCCGCGATCCAGGGCCGGCGAACGCGCGCTTCCAGCTTCATCGCCGCCTCACCCTCATAGCTTTGTATCGCGGCAACACCCAGCAACCCGGCCGCCGCGTCGAACAATCGGCCGGCACTGGTCGTTACGGGCACGTCCGGCTCGTCAAGCAACGCCGACAAGCGCGCAGCCGATGGCTGCGCCGCAAAACGCCGCGCGATCTGCGAACCTCGCCCCAGCGAGTGCAGCATGGCAGCTGCCATGCGCCACGGTTCGCGGGCGGCGCGGTCGCCGCCCGGCAGCTTCAGCGGCGCAAGATGCCCAATGCGACGAAAACGTATTCCCTCGCACCGGAGCAGCTCACCGCCCCAATTGCCGCCGTCGGCGCCGAGGCCGAAGCCGTCGAGGACAAGGGCCAGCGCAGGGCCTTCGAGCCCGTGCTCGGCCATCACCGAGGCTGCATGTGCATGATGATGCTGAACCGCGATGAGCCGGCATCCTGTTGCCTCTGCAAAGCGGGTGGAAGCCATGTCGGGATGCAGGTCATGGACGACTGCAACCGGCTCGACGTCGAGCGTGGACGTCAGATGCCGTACGGTCTCCTCGAAGAAGCGGACGGCTTCCGCGTTGTCGAGGTCGCCGATGTGCTGGGAGACAAAGGCCTCATCGCCACGCGTGACGGTGGCGGTCGACTTCAGCGCGCCGCCGACCGCAAGCACCGAAGGCACGGCTCTGGCAAGCCGGATCGGCTCCGGAATATAGCCGCGGGCACGGCGGATGAATCGCGGCCGTCCCGCCACGACCGACACCACCGAATCGTCGGCGCGGGTGACGATATCGCGGTCATGGGTGACGATCAGGTCGGCGATGCCGGCCAGCCGCTGCCCGGCTTCGTCGTTGTCGATCAGGAGAGGTTCACCGCCTGGATTGGCGCTGGTCGCGACAATGGCCCAGCTTCCCCCATCCGCCGGCGGGTGCGCCGCATGCAACGCATGAAGCACAAGATGATGCAGCGGCGCGACCGGCAGCATGGCGCCGATCCGGCACAACCCGGGCGCAATGGCGGCCGCAAGCCTTTGGCGCGATTTCAGCAACACGATTGGACGCGCCGGAGATTCCAGCAAGGCTCGCTCGGCGGCGTCAAACTCGGCGAACTCCGCCGCTGCGTCCGCCGATGCCGCCATCACGGCAAAGGGCTTCTGGTCCCGCTGTTTCCGCTCCCGCAGACGCTGCACCGCCTCGCGGTCGCGCGCGTCGCAAAGGAGTTGATATCCGCCGAGTCCCTTGATCGCAACGATCCGGCTGTCCGCCACGGCGGCGGCGATCGCCTCGATGTCATGGCTGAGATGCGGCCCGCATTGCGGGCACGCAATCGCCTCGGCATGAAAGCGCCGGCTTGCGGGATTGGCGTACTCGGCCGCGCACGCGCTGCACA
This sequence comes from Bradyrhizobium sp., assembly GCF_016219575.1. Taxonomy (GTDB): domain Bacteria; phylum Pseudomonadota; class Alphaproteobacteria; order Rhizobiales; family Xanthobacteraceae; genus Bradyrhizobium. Next base: position 84,349 of record NZ_JACRMG010000027.1, read on the forward strand.
TCGCAAAGTGTTTCATGGCGGTAGCCGGCCGGTCGTAGGGCAGGCGCTCGGCAATGGTGTAGCGCGGACCGCAATGGGTGCAGTTGACGAAGGGATAAAGATGGAAGCGGCTGCTCGGATCGAACAGCTCGCTCAGACACTGCGGACAGGTCGCGGCGTCCGCGACGATCCGCGTCGAAACCCTCCCCTGCTCGCTGGCGCGGATGCAGAAGCCGTCACCGGCCACTGAACCTACCTGCTGCACGGAGATCCGGTCGATCCGCGCCAGCGGCGGCCTTTCCAGCGGCAGCGCCCTGACGAAGTCGGAAGTGCGGTCACCCTCGATCTCGATCACCACGCCTTGCGGATCGTTGGCGACGAAACCGCCGAGGCGATAGCGGGTAGCGAGACCATAGACATAGGGACGAAAGCCGACGCCCTGCACGGCGCCGCTGACATGCAGGCGCAACCGGGTCTTCTCTCGTGCCATCGCCTCGCCGCTCATCGTCATCCCGGCACGGCGTCCGCCGACGCCGTCCTCATCTTGGCCGCCTGCTTCCTGATCCAGGAATAGAATGCGGCAAGGCCCTCGCCGGTGCGGGCCGAGACGGTCAGCACCTCGATCTTCGGGTTCACCCGCCGCGCATATTCGATCGTCCGCGCAAGATCGAAATCGAGCACCGGGGCGAGGTCGATCTTGTTGATCAGCATCAAGGCGGAGACTGCGAACATGTCCGGATATTTCAGCGGCTTGTCCTCGCCCTCGGTGGTGGAAAACACCACGATCTTGCAGGCCTCGCCGAGATCGAAGGCAGCCGGACACACCAGGTTGCCGACATTCTCGATGAAGAGGACGCCCCCGTTCAACCAGGGCAGCCGCTCATAGGCTTCGCCCACCATCGCCGCGTCGAGGTGGCAGCCTTTGCCGGTGTTGACCTGGATCGCCGGCGCGCCGGTGGCGCGAATCCGCTCGGCGTCGTTGGACGTCTGCTGGTCGCCCTCGATCACCCCGATAGGGAAGCTGTCCTTCAGATCAGAGACGGCGCGCACCAGTAGCGAGGTCTTGCCGGCGCCGGGACTCGAGACCAGGTTGAAGGCAAGCACATCGTCGGCACGGAAGCGCTTGCGGTTGTTGTCGGCGAGCTTGTTGTTCTTGCCGAGAATGTCGCGCTCGACCTGGATGATGCGGTCAGCACTCATCCCGGCGATCTTCTGCCCGGCCGCGTTGGCGCCACAATCGAGCAGGCCTGCGTCACCGACCGCGTGGCCATGGTCATGCGCATGGCTGTGGCTGTGGCCGTGATGATGATGGTGGTGATGATGCGCGCCGTGACTGGCATGATCGTGGTCGTGGTCGTGGTCGTGGTGGTGATGATCATGGTCATGCGCGTGATCATGACGGGCATGATCTCCGGTGCGCTCGATCGAAGGTTTTCCGTCGCTGCAGCCGCATACCGTACACATCAGTCGACCTCCAATTCCCTGACCCGCAACTCTTCGCCGCCGGTGACCTGCAGCTGATAGCTGCCGCAACCCGGACAGGCGTCATGACGTTGCCTGATCTCAACGCTCTTCGAGCAAGCCATGCACCAGGCTGCTCCAGGCGTCTCGATGATCTCCAGGGCCGCACCTTGCGCGATAGTTCGCGCGGCGACCGCCTCGAAACAGAATCTGATCGCCTCCGGCGCGACATGGCTCAACGCACCGATCTCCAGGCAAACCACCTTCACTTTGGAGAACGCGCGCCGTCGCGCCTCGTCCTCGACGATCTGGATGATGCCTTCGCACAGTGCCATCTCATGCATGGCCGGCCTCGCGGAAGCTGAGGCTGAATGCGACGCAGGGGTCGAACGAGCTGACCAGGGTCCTGACAGCGTCATGACCCTGCCGGCCCGCCGCCAGCACCGATCCCTGCAGGCTGCGGACAAGCGGCCCGCGCGCGTGGAAATTCCATTCTGTCGGCGCCAGAAATTCGAAGCGCACGATCCGGTCGTCGTCATCGATCTCGACGGCGTGATAGAGCCGGCCTCGCGCGCATTCGACCGCAGCGGCACCTTTGCCGTCACCCAGCCGATAGCGCTCGACGACACTGTCCTCCGCGGCTCCATCGCCGGCTTCAAGCCAGGCGCAGAGCCGCGCCACTTCCGCGATCCGTGCCTTGAAGCGCTCGGCCGGACCCGCGCCTGGCGACACCGCAGGCTCACGCCTGACGCGACGGGCCCAGACGCCGGTCTCCGGAATGCGGCCGCGGAGATCAGGCGCATCGGCAAACGCCGCGCCATCGGCAAGCAGCCGCGTAACGACGTCAAGATCATCCGCCGCGGAAAGGAACGATTGGTCGGCGGCCGGTGGCAGCAACGCATCGTCGACGAAAGTGGCGAGATGTGTCGCCAATGCACTGCCGGGCGCCGGTGCCTCTCCGTCGGTGGCGATCCCCAGCGTCATCAGCGCAGCCTTGATTTGAGATACCGCATCGAGACGGGATCGCCCGGACTCGGCGATACCGCCGCCAAGGACGGCGCTCGCCTGCATCATGCTGCGGACGGCAGCAGCGCCCGCACCATCCAGCGTGAGCCGCCCGACGAACAGGCCGCGCAACAGTTCGGTCAAGCGCTCGGCGACAACGCCGGCAACGCGACGCTGGACGGTTTCGCGACCGGTGTCCTCGCCGCGCGCGGCTTCGACCGCCGACAGAAACGCCACCTGATGCGCCACCGAGCACAGCGAGAACAGGCGCGGCAACACCGAAAGCAGGGACGCCACGGGCTTTCCGGCAAACAGCCGCGTCAATGGCGGCCGGCTCCGCGGCAGGATCGCAACGTCCGCGATCGTGCCGCCGGCGAGCAGCACGGTCACGTCAATTTCGTTGCGGAAGGCTAGGCTCATCCGCTCCGCTCCGTGAGTACGCCACGCAGGAAGTTGCGCCGATCGATCGTGCTTGTCGCGGGCGAGCGGCGCCGGACCGCCTCTTCGCTGTCGGCAGGCAGCATGAGTTCGGTGAGCGCGGCCTCGGCGGTTGCGCGCGCGGAGGCCATGTCGGCGAACCCAAACATCGGCGAGAACAGCGAGCAGCTCGCGATCCGGCCCACGGGAATCACCTCGCTGACGGCAAAGTCGATATCGCCGGCCGGGAAACGCACGCGCAGGCCCGGCACCGACGCTTCCTGCGCGATCGCGCCTGCTTGTATCACCACGTTCATGAACCAGGGCGTGACCACGATTCCGACAATGGTGCCGTTGTACGGACGGAAGCCGACCGCCTCGACGCCGAGCGCGTCGTTGTAGATCGGCAGGTCGCGCATGGCCCGATCGCCGATCTCCCGATAGGCCGAAGCCAGCCTCTCGCCCCAGGCGAACGCATCGGCGTCGTTGCATCGGGCGGCCTGTGCCATCATGTCTCGATCGCCATAAATTTCGATTTCGGGGCATCGCAGTTCGGGCAGCGCCACTCTTCCGGCAGCGCCGCGAACGGCGTGCCGGGCGCGATCTGCGCGACGTCGTCGCCGTCGGTGGGATCGTAGACGGTCCAGCAGATGCCGCACTCCAGCCGGGTGACATCGGCCACATCCTGACGCACACCGAAATTCTCGAACCCGCTCATTTGAAATAGGCCTCGATGATTTCCCGCAACCGCTCGGCCGAATCCTCGAAGTCCTCGTCTGCCGCGACGGCAACCGTCGGCACGCCGCCGACTTCCAGCGTATCGAGAATGATGGTGTCCATGGCGTTGAAGAACTGCACGGACCAGACGTTGCGGATGCCGGTCGCCAGCACCCGGCAGGTGCCGTACCCGCGGGAGACCAGCTGGATCGGTCCGTTTCGGATCGTCTCCTGCAGAAAGCTCATGTCGACCGGGCTCATCGGCAGCAGCGTGAAGTTGATGATCTGCGAACGCGTACCCGCCCGCCAGGCCAGCGCCCGCTCGCGGACTTCCGCAAGCACCGGCAGGACGTTCATCGCGCCCTCGGGCGGCGTCCCGATCTCGATATCCTCCGCCGTCAGATCGGCGGCGGCCCGTTTCACGATCTCCGGAATGGCGCCGACCTCGATATATTCGTCGCTGGTGTCGGTCTCGAGCCGCACGCGCCAGATTCCGGCAAGCACCGACTCCTGGATTTGCGCCAGCGATCCGTTCGGAAGCGCGACGACGCCTGCGACCTCGCCTTCTCCAAGCACGTCGGCGACCAGCCTGCGCTCGAGATCGTTGAGGTTGCCGAGCCGGAAGAGCTGCGAGGGCGCATCGCCCTTCTGGCTCGCGATGGCGGCTGCGAGGTTCGACAACAGCTCGACGGCATTCGGACAATTGCGGGCCAGCTCGGCGCTGTCGAGCGTGGCGAGCTTGGCCAGCGCACCTGCCGCCGTCAGGCCGCTATTCGTCGCGTTGAGACTCTCCTCGCCGATCGGAAAAACGTTGATCGGCTGCTCGGCGCCCTCAGGCGCAGTCCAGAATCCTGCCTTCATGGTTCGATGCCCTGTGCGCGGTGCGGGGGAATGATGGTCTTGACGACCGCGGCGGCGCTCACGCGCGGGCGGTCGATCAGCTTGGATATGCGGTCGATGTAGATCGACCAGTCCTGGATCTTGGCGATCAACCCGAGCGTTTCGCCGCCGCGCACGAAGATCAGCGTCGGCTGCACCCGCACGCCGAAGCGCTGGCCGAGTTCGCTCTCCGCCTCGCGCGTAATGACCGCGCCGTGCAGGCGTCCCTGGAACGCCTCGATCAGTTCCGGCAGCACCACCGCAACATCGATCGCCTCCGGAAATCGGGCGGGATTGCCCGCCGACAGCAGCACAGCGACGGTGCCCGCCTCGTCCGCAGCGGCGAGGAAGTGGTCGACGGTCGCGGCGTCGACCTCGGGCAGGCCGCCGCGCACGAGGTCATGTCTTCCTTGCTGGAATTCCATTCAGCCCCTCCCTGAAAAGTCTTTGGTTCTGCTGGAGAAGTTGGTTAGCAAGGCATATGCCAAGATAGGTTACAGCCGCGCCTGCCCTATCCTATTGATCCAGATCATAGATTTTTTGGCCCCTCGATCACTCGAAGTATCCATGGATATTTACTTGTCAGGCAAGATGGAAAGTTGACTTGCAGACAGAAAATCTGCCTTCCAGCGCAAGCCGGTAACGGCAAGGGTCGGCTCGCCCGGGCGAGAGATCACAACAATGGCTGAGATAAGGGAGCGGGATGACCGTTCGAGGAAATGGTCATCCCGCTCTAGTCGAGCCGCAAGTGCTCGGGGAGCTGTGGTTCCCGGTCGATCAGATCGGCAAAGAAGCGGTCGCAATCTTCGCCATTGAGCGCTGCGCCCAGGCCCTCGATCGCCTCGGCGATCCGATCGGCCTCTTCGTCATCGAGCAACCGGACCGCCGTGTCGATAAAGACCAATACCCTGGCGCCGACGGGCGGGCTGGACAGCAGCAGCACCGAGACGCGCCGCTGCTCGCCGCGAAATTCGCAGAGCGCCGACATGTCGTCGGTCTCGACAATCGTCATCGGCAAGCCAAGGCACATCCCGCTTTCTCCACGTGAGCGCGGCCCGGTTACTCCGGCCGCGTCCGCATCTCGTAACGCAGATAGTCGATATCGTTTGCGAGCAGCCGCTCCGATTCCGGGAGCGGAGCGGTGCGTGGTGTCGCCGGGGAGTCCCACTGCCGCAGGATCTCGCAGGCGAACTCGATTGCCGGCGCGATCTGGTCGCGTACCGGCGGCGTCAATGGCCCGCCCCAGTCCTCGAGATCGAGCGGCTGGCAACCGATCAGGACGAGATGCTTCGGGCAGCGCCCTAGCAGATCGGCCGCGCTGATGACCTCCTGGAATCCGGTCTGGTGCAGGCTCATCTTCTTCGCGCCGGTGAAGCGCGGTACCTCCTCATCGCGCACGACCTTCAACTGTCCGGGCGTGAGCCCGTAGTCGATGGCATCGAACACGATCAGGCAGTCCGCCTCCTCCAGAAAGTTGACGAGGTAAAGCCCCTGCGTGCCGCCGTCGAGAATGGTGACATTGTCGGGAACGGCATAGCGGCGGTGGAATTCCTCCACCGCGCGCACGCCAAATCCCTCGTCCGCCCACAGGATGTTGCCGATGCCGAGCACCAGGATGCGATTCTTCGAAGATGCCGGCATCGGCCGCCTCTCAGTCCCGGAATTGCCGCTCGCCGGAGATCATCGAGGAGACGATGCTCTGGCGCGACATGATGTCTTCGCGGATCGCCGCGTAGATGTGGACGATCGTGAAGGTCACGATGACCCACAGCCCGAGGTGATGCCAGGTGTGGACGTCCTGGCTGTTCGGCCAGATCGAGAACACCCAGCCGAACAGCTTGTACTGCCAGCTGTCCTTGCCCGTGCCCTCCGAGTAGAGCGCAAAGCCGGTGACGATCATGAAGGCGATCGTCAGGGTGTACATGAAGAACATCGTGAGCTGCGCAAGCGGATTGTGCCCCACGTACTTCTTCGGCTTGTCCGTCAGGAAGGCGTACCAGCGGATCTCGTGCAACACCTCCTGCCACCAGTTCTTGCGCCAGACCGGCACGATGAAGATCTGCTTGGCATGCGGATTGCCGACGAAGGCCCAGTAGATGCGCAACAGGAAGCCGACGGTCAACACATAGCCGGCCGCGAAATGCGCAAACCGGATATAGCCGAACAGGAAGCTGTCGCTGGCCTCGCCTGGCATGGTCGGCGTCGCGCTGCCGATGAAGTAGCCGGTCACCCCGAGCACGAGGATTGCCGTGGCATTGATCCAGTGCCACAGCCGTACCGGCGCTTCGTAGACATAGACGACGTCGCGCTCGACGCTGCGATCGCTGCCGACCGCGTCGGCCGCGACGGCCGTGCTGACGGCGTGAGGCGTTTTGTCCAGCATGGCCGTCTCCTATCTGACCTTGACCGTCGCCATTTCCTGGCCGTCCGGACTCATGACATGGGTCGAGCAGGCCAGGCATGGATCGAACGAGTGGATGGTGCGCAGAATCTCCAGCGGCTGCTCCGGATTCGCCATCGGCGTATCCATCAGCGACGCTTCAAAGGCGCCGATGTTGCCCTTGGGATCGCGCGGCGAGCCGTTCCAGGTGGTCGGCACGACGCACTGGTAGTTGTCGATCTTGGTCTCCTTGATCTTGATCCAGTGCGCTAGCGCACCGCGCGGCGCCTCGGTGAAGCCGTAGCCCTTGGCTTCCTTGGGCCAGCTCTCCGGCTTCCACTTCTCGACATTGGCGGTTGAACTGTCGCCAGCCTTGATGCGCGCGACCAGCTTGTCCTGGAAATAGCGCATCTCGCGCCCGGCCCACTCGCATTCGAGCGCGCGCGCCGCGGTGCGGCCGAGCGTCGAGAACAGCGCAGAGACGGGCAGACCCAGCGTCTTGAGCAACTTCTCGGTCGGCTCCTTGAATTCCGGCTTGTTCTGGGCGTAGCCGACGATGTAGCGGGCGAGCGGTCCGACCTCGACCGCGTGACCGCGCCAGCGCGGCGCCTTGATCCAGGAATACTTGCCGCCCTCGTCGAGCTCCTTGATGTCGGTCTTGGTGCCCTTGGTCTTGGGTCCGAGCTGGTAGTTCGGCTCGGTGACGCCGTCCCAGGGATGCAGTCCCTTGGATTCGTCGGGATATTTGTACCAGGAATGGGTGACGAACTCCTGGATCTGCTCGGGATCGGCATGGTCGATCGGCAACACCTCGTTGAGATTGCCGTTGATGATCACGCCGCGCGGCAGCTTCAGGCTCTTTGCCGAATAGTCGTTGGCATTCTCCGGGATGTCGCCATAGGACATCACGCTCTTGCCGGAGAGGCCGCCGCCGTGGAGCCAGTCCTTGTAGAACGAGCCGATCGCGACGACGTCGGGCAGATAGACCTTCTCGGTGAACTCGATGCAGCGGTCGATGATGGAGGAGACGAGGTTGAGCCGCTCCATGTTGATCGCGCCGACCGCGCCGGTACCGTCGACATTGATGGCGCAGGGCACGCCGCCGACCAGCCAGTTCGGATGCGGATTCTTGCCGCCATAAATGGTGTGGACCTTGACGATTTCCTTCTGGAAATCGAGCGCCTCGAGATAGTGCGCCACCGCCATCAGGTTCGCTTCCGGCGGCAGCTTGTAGGCCGCATGGCCCCAATAGCCGTTCTTGAACGGACCGAGCTGGCCGGACTCGACGAACTTGGTCAGGCGGATCTGCAGGTCCTTGAAATAGCCGGGTGACGACAGCGGCCACGACGAGACCGATTGCGCGAGCGCCGATGTCGCCTTGGGGTCGGCCTTCAGCGCCGAGACGATGTCGACCCAGTCGAGCGCATGCAGGTGATAGAAGTGCACGAGATGGTCATGCACCTGCAGGCAGAGCTGCATGATGTTGCGGATCGAGTTGGCGTTGTCGGGAATGGCAATTCCGAGCGCGTTCTCGACCGCGCGCACCGAGGTGAGCGCGTGCGTGCCGGTGCAGACGCCGCATATCCGTTCCGTGAAGGCCCAGGCGTCGCGCGGATCGCGTCCCCTGAGAATGGTCTCGATGCCGCGCCACATCGTGCCGGTCGAAACCGCATTGCGGATCACGTTGTTCGAATCGACGTTGACCTCGACGCGCATGTGTCCCTCGATCCGCGTCAGCGGATCGACGACAACGCGTTTGCCGGAATTGTCGAGCTTGAACCCATTGGGTGTCTGAATGCTCATCGTAGCGTTTCCTTGAATCCCGTTACTGATCTTGGGCGGCGTCTTCGCGCTTGCCGGCGAGACGTTTGACGGCGGTCACCGCCGCGTGCGCGGCTACCGCCGCGCCGACGGCGCCGGCCGCTACCATGCCGACCTGATCGGCGTTCTTCTCGATCCCGAACTGCTTGATGTTGGTGAGGCGGTCGTAGAACGAGCCCTTGTCCCAGAAGCCGTCCTCCGAGCAGCCGATGCAGCCATGGCCGGACTGGATCGGGAAAGACACGCCGCCGTTCCAGCGCACGGTCGAGCAGGCGTTGTAGGTGGTCGGTCCCTTGCAGCCCATCTTGTAGAGGCAATAGCCCTTGCGCGCGGCCTCGTCGTCCCATTCCTCCACGAACTGGCCGGCGTCGAAATGCGGTCGCCGGTAGCATTTGTCGTGGATGCGCTGCGAATAGAACATTTTCGGCCGGCCCTGGCGGTCGAGCTCGGGCAACTTGCCGAAGGTGGTGATGAAGGTGACCACACCGGTCATGACTTCGGCGATCGGGGGGCATCCCGGCACCTTGATGATCGGCTTGTTGGTGATGACCTTGTCGATCGGCGTAGCCTGGGTCGGATTGGGCTTGGCGGCCTGCACGCAGCCCCACGAGGCGCATGCGCCCCAAGCGATGATCGCCATTGCGTCTTCGGCCATCATCTTCAGCTTCTCGACGAACGGCTTGCCGCCGTCGATACAGAACATGCCGCCCTCGTTGAGCGGCGGGTTGCCTTCGACCGCGAGGATGTACTGCCCCTTGTGCTTGATGCGGGTCTCTTCGAGAATCGCCTCCGCCTGATGTCCTGCCGCCGCCATGATGGTGTCGTCGTAATCGAGCGAGATCATCGACAGGACGGCGTCCTTCACCAGGGGATGGGCCGAGCGAATGAAGCTCTCCGAGCAGCAGGTGCATTCCAGCCCGTGCATCCAGATGACGGGTACGCGCGGCTTGGTCTCGAGCGCATTGGCAATGCGGCTCGCCGCGAGCGGACCGAGCCCGAGGCTGGTGGCCGTCAGGCTGCAGAACTTGTGAAAGCTCCGACGCGTGATGCCCTGACGCCTGATCACGCTGTAAAAAGTCTCTGTTGCCGCACCCATAAGCCCCCTCCCATCTGATCTTTGTCGCGAACGACTTCTCATCACGCAGGACAGCAAGAAGCAGGCCAACCGCGGGGGGAGCGATGAAAATGGAGATATTCCAGACTGTTGCAGAATCGGACCGCGCAATCTGCAAGGCACAGGATCGCCGTAATCGGCGGAAGCGGAAACAATTCGACTTTCAGGCGGCAACGAAGTTTCCGCCCCTTGATATCCGCTGGCTCGGGAGTTCAGTGCGCCGTGCACACCATGCAGGGATCGAACGAGCGGACGATGTGCTGGATGGCGACAGCACGTGGCCCCGCCTCTCCGACATCGGTCCCGACCAGAGCCTGTTCGAGCGGACCACCGACATCAAGGGAGTCGCGCGGCGAGAAATTCCAGGTGGTCGGTGCGATGATCTGGTAGCGTTCAATCTTTCCGCCGCGTACCGCCACCCAGTGCCCGAGGCTGCCGCGCGCGGCTTCAACCAGCCCGACATGGGCGCCGTCAGCGATGTCGCGCGAATTCACGCAGAACGGCTCCGACAGGCGCAGCGCCTTGATCCACTGTTCCATCGCAAGGGCAATACATGCAGTCTCGATCAGGCGCGCGATCACCCGATTGCGGACATTGCTGCCGCTGGCCGACACGAGATCGGCCACCAGCGCTTGTCCCGCGATCGTCTGGCGCGCAATCGCCCCCACTTCGATCGGCTGCCCGGACAATCGCGGCGCCTTGCACCAGCTATAGGCCTGGGCCTTGTCGGGATCCGGAACCGTGGTGCTGTAGGCGGGATCGGCGGAGGATTCGCGCATCCACGCATGCGAAACGTCCTCGGTGATTTGCGCGAGCGGCAGCGGCTCGACCGTTGCCCGGGGCGCGAAGATGCCGCGCGGAAAGAGTTCGCCGTTCATGCCATGATAGGCGCCGTAGCTCATCAACAATCCCGGCCCTCGGCCGAGGTCGGCCAGCCGCAGGCTGTCGGCGAGTCGAAGGAACCAGGAGAAATCACCGCTGCGGCCGTCGCGCCAGCGGTCCAATTCCTCGGCGGTCGCGATCGCCAACACGTTTTCCAGCGAATCCGCAAAGACGACGCGCTCCAGGAAGGAGCGAAACGCAGTCGCGATCGACAGCAGCCGGACGCGCTCGCCGAGGTCAATTGCCCGCGTGGTGCCGCCGGGCTGGAAGGCGAGACTATGCGGCCACTTGCCGGCGATGATGCCCATGGTCTCGAGCAGCCGCGTCCTCGCGGGCAACGCCTCGCGCGCCGCATTGCCACGCACCGCCGCAAAGCGCTCGCTGGTTGCCCCGTACCAATCATGGGCAGAATAGGTCTCGCGGGCGAAGTCGGGCATGAAGAAGAGGTAGAAGTGCGTAAGATGATCGGCGGCATTTTCCGCGGCATGCGCAATGTTGGTGGCAAGCAGCCCGTTCGGAGCGGCCTCGCATCCCATGGCGTCGCGCAGTGCGGCGGCTGCCGCCACCGATTGCGAGACCGAGCAGATGCCACAGATCCGCGGCGCCAGCACCAGCGCATCGAGCGGCGGCCGGCCGGCGAGGATCTGCTCGAAGCCGCGATAGAGCGGCGCCGTCACCTCGGCGCGCACGACGTGCCCCTCCTCCACATCGAGGCGCACCTCGAGATCGCCTTCGACGCGGTTGAACGGGCCAATCGTGATCCGCGTCATGGCGAACGCTTGCCGCCTGACCGGCCCGGCGGCACGACCACGTGATCGGACGTCGCGTTGAGACGGACGCGTCGTGGCGTCGCCGATTTCGACAGCGCCGCAAGCGCAACGAACCAGGCTTTTGGCATATCTGTCGGAAGTCCGACGGGAATACCGGCAAGCTTCGCCGTTTCGAGGAAGTTCTGCGCACCTTCAAAGCCCGGCGACGTGCAGGCGATGCAGGCATAGCCGCCCTTGGTGCAGGAGCCGCCGCCGTTCCAGGAACGCTGGTTGCAGTCGCCGACCGCCTGCGTCGCCTTGCAGCCGAGGTGCTCCATCAGGCAGCCTCGCTCCGACATGCTCTCGGCGCTGGCCTTGAACTCATAGAACTCGTTGCGGGAGCAGCCGTGATGCGCAAGATGGTTGGCGATGAATTTCGGGCGCCCGTAAGCGTCGAGCTCGGTGGCGGAAAGATCCTTTGACATCAGCGCCAACAGGGTTTCCATCATCCAGCCCGGATGCGGCGCGCAGCCGGCAACATTGATCACCGGCAAACCAAGGCGCGACCGGAAGCCCGCCCCCAAGGCACCGCCGGCATCGGAGCCCTCGAACTGCAGGCCAACCGCGTCGGTCGGGTTGGAGCCGGCCGCCGGCACGCCGCCATAGGCCGCGCAGCTTCCGACCGCGACCACGTAGTCGGCGCGCGGCGCGAGATCCACCATCCAGCGATAGACCGAGCGATCGGTGCCCGCGAGCATGTTGAAGCGCCCTGTGTGATTCGGACCTCGCGCGATCGAACCTTCGAGCAGCAGCAGATCGAGCGGAACCTCGCCATCAAGGACCGCCTCCAGCACCTCGACAACCTCTTCACCGGTCTGCTCGCTGACCGAAGGATGCCAAAGCAGGTTGATGCCGAACTGCCGGAGTTCGTCGAACCAGCCGGAGGCCCCGCTTTCGAGAATGGACATGGTGCAGCCGCCGCAGCTCGCACCCTGCAGCCAGAGGACGTTGGTCATCCCGTCGGATCGGGTCATGTCCCCCTCTCAGTTGTTGCGGGCCTCTCCGGCCCAGCCTCGTCGACTACCATAAGCGCAAGGAACTGACTTGAGAAAGCTCAATCTTGCGCCGGGGAAGCGTTGTCGTGCTTCAGATGCCGCGTGCGGATGTTGTGAATGACGATCCATATCACCCCTACCGCAATCGGAACGAAGGCAGCCGTGGCCAACGACGGCTCGACATGCAGGCCGCTATCATGCGCTCCCTTGGCGAGATAGCCGAACAGGCTGACGACGTAATATCCGATCGCCGCCACCGACAACCCCTCGACCGTGCTTTGCATCCGCAACTGCAGCCGGGTCCGCTCATTCATGGAACGCAGCAGATCGCGGTTCTGCTCCTCGAGCTCGACATCGACGCGGGTACGCAGGAGATCGGCTGCGCGCGCGAGCTTGATCGACAGATTGGCCTGGCGCTCCTCCATGGTGGCGCAGGTCCGCATTGCCGGCGCCATCCGGCGGGCAAGAAAAGACGACCAGGTGGGATAGCCAGAAATCTCGCCGCCTTCTATGACGGACAAGCGCGCCTGTACGATGTCGTAGTAAGCCCGACTCGCACCGAAGCGGAACAGGCTGGCCGCCGCCCCACGCTCGAGCGAGGCGGCAAGCGCAGTCAGTTCGCCCAGAAGGTGATTGTTGAGCTTCAGGTCCTCGGCGCCCTGCATTTCCTCGAGCACATCGACCAGACGTCGCCCGATATGGTCGACCGAAGGCGCAAGCTCGAGCGCCGCGGGAAGGCCGAGCAGCGCCAGCGTCCGATAGGTTTCGATCTCCAATACCCGCTGCACCAAGGCGCCGAGACGACCGGGCGACAGTCCCTCGTTGCAGACGAGAACGCGAACGAAACCCTGCTCATCCGCGCGAAAATCCGAGGCAACGACGGCAGCACCGCTTCGCACGGCGACCATTGCAAGACTGTTCCTTTCCAACAACTGCTCGGCGCGTTCGACCGCGGCGGGTGTCTGCTCGACCTCGAGCTTGACCGCCACCAGCAGCCGGCCGGTCAGCGGGAGCGAGTGGATCAACGACGAAAGCTCCTCGCTCACCTCGCCGAACACGCGCGACGTCGATTCCGTCTTGCTCCAGATCCAGGTGAACGTCGTGAACTCCGAATGCTGTTCCCAACGCAACAGGATCGATCCGATATTCGCCTGATGGTGTTTGGCGGTCGGCTCCGGCGCGTCAAGTCTATGCGCCTCGCAAAAAGCAACAAGGCTTTTCCGGTCGTTGGCTGCCGCCTCGCCATGGTTGAGGAACGCCAGGCGGAGCACGCCGAGCGGCGCCGTCAGCCGCGTGAACGGGCGGGCATGCACCTCGCCGAGTATCGCCTCGCGTTGCGGATGAAGCTCGAAGCCAGCAAGACCGGTGTCTCGATCCATTCAATGCCCTCGATGGCGCTCCGGCCGCACCGTGCGAGCCGACCGTTCACTACCACAGGCCCCCCCTCCCCGCGCAACCGCAGCCGGCTCGATTCTGACCGATCCGGAGAGTTCACGCCGCCGCCACGTTGGCCATGAACCGGTCGAGCTCGGCACGAAGGCGGTGGCTTGCTTCGGCAAGTCCCCGCGCAGACTGCAGCACCGCTGACGCGGCCGAACCTGTCTCGGTCGCCTCGCGATTGACCTGCTCGAGATTGGCCGACATCTGACCCGTGCCTGACGCAGCCTGCTGCGCACTTCGCGCAATCTCCAGCGTGGTGGCGGTCTGCTGGTCGACCGCGGATGCGATGGAACTCGAGATGGAGGAGATCTCGCCGATCGTGCCGGCAATTTTCTTGATCGACACGATCGATTCACCTGTCGCCTGCTGCATGCCCTGGACATGGGAGCCGATCTCCTCAGTCGCCCGCGCGGTCTGGCTCGCAAGCGACTTCACCTCGGACGCGACCACGGCAAAGCCGCGCCCGGCCTCGCCGGCGCGTGCCGCTTCGATCGTGGCATTGAGCGCCAGCAGATTGGTTTGCTCCGCGACCGCCGTGATCAGCTTCACGACATTCCCGATCTGATGCGAGGCCTCGGCCAGCGTCGCGATCCGCAGGTCGGTTTCCTTGGCCTGCTGCACCGCGTTTTCCGAGATGTCGTTCGAATTTCTCACCTGGGTACGGATCTCGTTGATCGAGAGCGACAACTCTTCGGCGGCTGCCGCAACCGAGCGGATGCTACCGGCCGATTCCCGGGACGCGCCTACCACCGCAGTGGTGAGTTGTCCCGCCGCTTCGGCGTTGCGGGAAAGCGTGGAGGCGGCTGCTTCCAGGTGCCGGGCCGAGTTCGATATGTCGTTGACGACGTCGCCGACGGCAGCTTCGAAGCCACCGGCAAATCTGGCCAGTTCGGCGCGGCGCAGTTCGGCTGCGGACTTGCTGCGCTCCTCGATCTCGGCGGCTTCCCGCTCGGCGCGCTCAATTGCCTGGCGCTTGAACATCTCCACCGCACCGGCCATCCTGCCGACCTCGTCGCGCCGGCCGAGACCCGGCAGCACGATCTCGTACTTTCCCCTGGAGAGTTCGATCATGGCGCTGCACATCGAAATCACCGGCCGCGCGATGCCGTGCCCGATCGCAAAGGAGAGCACGAGTCCGATCGCGATCGAAGCGAGTGCAAGTGCCACCACGATCGATTGGCCGCTTGCGATCTGCTCCGACGTTTTCTTTTCTGCGTCAACCTGCCCGGCGATCGCAACGCGTTTGATCGAGGCCGCCGCCCCTGAAAGGCTGTGGCGCAGCTGCCGCATGGCTTCCGTCAGGCGTTCTATCTCCCGACCCGATGCAACGGCCCGGGCAAATCCGTCGCGATAGGCGATGATGCGATCGGCAAGGGACTTTTCTCCGGCCGCGTCCATCCCGCGCAGCGCGCCCTGATCGATCATACCGGCGATCGCCTCCAGCCGCCGCACCGCGCCTTCGGCAAGTTCACTGTCGTGCCTTTTCAGTTCCGTTGCCGCCATGAGGCTCACCGCCTCGAAGCGCTCGATGAGGTCGGCTGCGGTTGCCGTACCGTCGTTGTCGCGCCGGACCTCAGTCGACTTCGCTGCTGAGAGACCGGATCCTATTGCGACCGCTCCTTCGGCCAGCGCCACGCGAAGGCGATCGATCTCCGATCGCAGCGCCAGCACCTTGTTGAAGGAATCCGTATAGGCGCGATAGGCCTCGAACAGATCCTTGATCGATTGCTGCCAGTTCAAGGTCGAAGTCTCGGTCTTGGCGGCGGTAATGGTGCGCTCGAGCCCACGCCTCGCCTCTTCGGCAGCAGCTTCCGCCTCTTTGGTCCCGGTCAGCGCGAAATGGCGGGCATTGTTCTGATAAGTAGCCAATGAACTGTCGATCTCGCGCGCATAGTCGGATTCGGACATGCTGATCCGGTAGACGCTGAAACCGTCGAGAATCTTTTCGTAACCGAGCCAGGCGCCGCCCATGGTGACGGCGGACAACAACAGGACTACCGCAAATCCCATCATGATCTTCACCTTGATGGAGAAGTTGGCGAAGACCGGCTCGCTCTTTGGAAGGCTCATGGCGGCGGCGTTCATCTTTCCCTGCCCGCGGAAGAGGTCGGCAATCCCCTGCCGTTGCGAGACGAAAGCACGGGCGATGTAGGTCTGACTCATTTCGCAATATCCGTTGGCTGGAAGCTCGAAATGAACCGACGATGACGGCTACTCCCCTAAACATCGGTAAACCGTGAATTGCCGCGGTGCGGCGAATGGCGCCGTCACGATGCAACGCCCCGTCGTACATGGTGCCCATTTGCTCGACCACATCGCACAGGCGATGAAAAAGATGATGGAGTTTCAAGCGAGGCATGAAAGGAAAATTTCCACGCATAGAAAGAGCTTGTTTCCATTTCCGCAATTCTTCGGCGCATTCGGGCGTCACGAAAAATTTTTCGCCACCGTGATTCTGCCGGCGAGCCATCGCGATATTGTCTTAAGCAACGGCTGATTCGCTTGTTCGTTGCGTCGAATCGCTCGAGAGCAGGAGCAAACGATGACCGAGATCTCCGGGATACCGGGAACGCTCGATGCGGTCGACGCCGCCGGCAGGAGCCGTCAATCGATCTACGTCTACGAGGCGCCGGTGCGGATCTGGCACTGGCTGAATGCGGCCGCGATCTGCCTTCTGGCCGTTACCGGCTATCTGATCGCCTCGCCGCTGCCGTCGATGCCGGGCGAAGCCAGCAACTGGTACACGATGGGCTACATCCGCTTCGTTCACTTCGCCTCAGGGCAGGTACTCGCGGCGGGCTTTCTCTACCGGGTTTATTGGGCCTTCGTCGGCAATCAGTATTCGCGCCAACTCTTTGCCCTGCCCTTGCACAACAGGATCTGGCGCTGGGGCCTCTTGTACGAGCTGCGCTGGTATCTGTTCCTGGTGCGCTACCCGAAGAAATATATCGGCCACAATCCGCTCGCCAATGCCGCCATGTTCCTTTTCGTCGTGGCGATGGTGATGATGATGCTGACGGGCTTTGCCCTGTATGGCGAAGGCGAGGGCGTCGACAGCCTGTGGTACAGGTCGTTCGGCTGGGTATTCCGGATCTTTCCCAACAGCCAGGACGTGCACACCATCCATCATCTCGGCATGTGGTTCATCGTGATCTTCGTCATCATGCACGTCTATGCCGCATTGCGCGAAGACATCATGTCGCGGCAGAGCATGCTGTCGGCCATCATCACCGGCGAGCGTACGTTTCGCGATTCCCGGCCGGACTGAGTTCGTCAAAACGTCCCCGCCAGCGTCAGACGCAGCGCGAGCGGCTCGACCGGGTGCAGGACGTAGTCCATCACGCCGTTGCGGCACACGGCCGCAGGCGCCGTCTGCACGGGATAGCAGAGGCCGTAGAGCGGATCGGTCCTGAGGAGCGAACCGTAGGCGTAGGTGATCTGGTTGGCCCTGGCATTGAACAAGTTCAGTGCGTCGAGTTGGATACGCCAGCCGTTGTCGGTGCGGTAACCGATCCGCCCGTTCACAGTGCTAACCGGCGAGGAACGGAACGCATTGTCCTCCGTCAGCGGAGTGGAACCGAGGTAGCGCCAGCGCAACGCGCCAAACCAGCCGGTCTTCTCGCCCAGCGTGACGCCGGCAGATGCCACCATCGCCGGGGCATTCGGAATGTAGTTGCCAGGCGCATTGCCGATCTGCGCGTCGGGATAACCGGCAAGCGAAGCGTAAACCGCAGCCTGGTCGCTGTTGTTGCCGAGAAAGCGCGCATGCGTCATGGCGAGGTTGGCTTCGATGTCGATCCAGGATCTCGGCCGGTAGTGGTTGGTCCATTCGAAACCGTAGCGCCGGCTCGGACGGCTGGCGGAGGTATCGCCACTGTCGCCGTTGAATACGATCTCGGAGTCCTGATTGAGAATGAAGACGCTTAGTGACGTGTCGAGGTCCGGGATGAACTTGCTGCGAAAGCCAACCTCGGCACCCTTGCCGCGCACCAGGAGCGGGGAGGGCGTGAGTTTCGTGGTAGGATCGGCCGGATCCTCCGTCGTCGTCGCGCCGCGCGCGTCATTGCTGTGCACGCCGTAGCCGGCGCCGATGAAGAATTCGGTCTTGTTGAACGGTCCTATCGTCATTGTGAATTTGGGGCTGGCGAGCGCAGCGCTGGCATGGCCGGAGTTGTTGGCATTGAACGCGGAATTGACGCGCGCGTCGTAAATATCTGCGCGAAGGCCCGCCGTCGTCCTCAACCAGTCGGTCCAGCCCACGGTGGTCTGCCCATAGATGCCGACACTGCCCTCGCCCACCTTGTCGCTGCGGATGTTGGAAAGGAAGCCGCGCTGGAACGTATTGATCAGCGCAAGATCGATCGCATCATAGCGCGATTGCAGGCCGAAGGTCGTCTGCGCCGGCAGGCCAACGAACGATCCGCTCAGCGTGCGGGAAATATTGGCGCCGACCATCAGCCGGTCGTCGTGCTGATGGAATTGATCGCCGAGCACGGGATTGTTCAGGAAATAGGTGAAGTTGCTGAACAGGTCGAACTGGCTCCTGACTACATAGGCATTTGCCTTCAATGAACCGGCATTGTCGCTTTGTGCAAAGCGCGCCGAGAGCGCGAAGCGACTGGCATTGCCGCCGTCGCTCGGATCCTCAGCGCCGAACCGGCCGATCAGGCCCGAGATGATCGCGCGCTGCGGCACCTGATCGGTCGAATTCCATTTGTTGGAATAGGCCATGGCAGCCGCCGTCAGGCCGTCGGTCGCCGTGCCCTGGCTGTAGCGCACGAGCCCGTTCAGCTTGCGCACATTGTCCGGGTTGTCCCAGGGGCCGTTATAGGTTCCGACTTCCCCCGCAACGAGCAGCGTGCCGTCACCGACCTTTGCCGAATCCATGCCAAGAAGTCGGCGATAACCAAAGCTGCCCGCCGTCACCTGCGCGATCCCCTTTGCAAGGCGGTCAATCAGGCCGATATGCAGGCTGCCGACCGAACTGAAATCGCCTTCGTCGGCGAAATATGGGCCCTTGCGTACCTCCATCGCGCTGATGGTTTCCGGGATCAGCCAGTTGAGATCGGCATAGCCCTGGCCGTGCGCGTGGGTTCGCATGTTGACCGGCACGCCGTCGACGGTGATTGCGAGATCGGTGCCATGGTCGAGATTGTAGCCGCGCAGGAAGTACTGGTTGGCCTTGCCTTCCCCTGAGTGCTGGGTGACGATCAATCCCGGCGCGGCTTCGAGCAATTCGGCCGGACGCGTGACCGGACGCGCGCGCATTTCATCGCCGGACACGTTGATCTCGCTCGCCATGCGTTGCTGCGCGCTTGGTCCCGATGCGACACCCGGCGCGCCGCCCGAGGAATCAGATGAGGGCGTCGCAATATAGACAATGGGGCGGCCGGCGGATGTGACAGGCTTTGCGCGGCTTCGGGCTGCGCGCTGCTTGTGGGGCTTCGGATCGGCAATCACCTCAATCGGCGGCAGCGGCGTGGCCTCTTTCGTGTCGTGAGCGGTGGCGGTATTGCTGCACGCGCCGAACGCAGCGGTGATGGCGCACCGGCAAGCAATCTCGGCCGACCTAGAACGCTTCGACCGCATTGGTGCACCCGTCGCCGCGATCCCGTGCCTCGACGCGGACGGGTGTACGCCGATCAGCAAACGACAGACGGTACAGTGCGATCGAAGCGACCCAGACCAGCGCGAACAGCCCGATCACGGCAAAGCCAAAATTGGCGAGACTGTCGTTGAGGCCCGCGACGGCTTCCCATAGCCCGCCATCGAGTCCGAACCGCTTGCCGAGCAAGGCAAACGCTTCGACGCCGCCGATGAAGACCGCAACGACCACCGAAGCTGCGGTGATCGTGAGATTGTACCAGAGTTTGCGCAACGGATCGACGAAGGCCCAACGATAGGCACTAACCATCATTGCGCTGTCGGCGGTATCGACCAGCGCCATGGCGGCGGTGAACAGCGCAGGGAATACCAGCACGTTCCACACCGATAGGCCCCGCGCGCTCTCCGCCGCCGACAGGCTGAGCAATCCGATTTCCGTCGCCGTGTCGAAGCCGAGCCCGAACAGCAGCCCGAGCGGATACATATGCCAGCTCCGAGTCACCATGCGGAACATCGGGCCCAACAGCCGCCCCAGCAGACCATGGGCTGCGGCGATGGCGTCGATGCTTTCCAACTCACCGACGCCGCGCGCGCGGACCGCGCGAAAGGTCCGCCAGAGACCGGCGAGAATGACCAGGTTGACGACAGCGATCAG
This sequence comes from Bradyrhizobium sp., assembly GCF_016219575.1. Classification (GTDB taxonomy): domain Bacteria; phylum Pseudomonadota; class Alphaproteobacteria; order Rhizobiales; family Xanthobacteraceae; genus Bradyrhizobium. The sequence goes on from NZ_JACRMG010000027.1 coordinate 104,507, forward strand.
CAGCAGGAACAGCGCGGAGACCGACGTGCCGATCAGGCTTCCGACGGTCCGGATCATCCCATCGCCGTCACCCAGTTGAAGAGCCGCCGCGGCCAGCAGGATCGTGCCGGCCACCACGACGGTGGAATGACCGAGAGAGAAATAGAGACCGGCGTTGCGCGGACTATCGCCGGCATGCATCAGCTTGCGCACGACGTTGTCGATGGCCGCAATGTGATCGGCATCGACCGCGTGCCGCAGCCCAAGAACCCAGGCGAGCAAGGCCGTGCCGATGGCCGCGGGGCGGTCGGAAAATGCCGCGAAAGCCCAGGCCCAAGCGGCGACGTTGGCGAGGATCAGTCCCGTGAACAATGAGATCGTGCCGACGCGAACTGGGCCAGGCCTTGCTACAGCGAGTGCTAAACCAACGTTCATCCCAGCGCTCCAATCGCGTTGAAACAGCGCGGAACGCCCGCACCGCTGAAGGTAAGATCATTTGAAACAATCATCATACTCAGAGCAAGAGCCGCGCCAGCCGCGGCCGGGCCAGCGGGCATTGACGAAAAGGCAAATGAATTCAGTTATGTCGGAGAGGGATAGGGCTGCATGACCGAAGTCCAATGCGGCCTGTGCAGGGACAAGTGGAAACCAATTGTCCAGGCAGTGGCAACTCAGCGGCCCGACTTCGCAGGGCCTCCGGCGTGACGAACCCGGGCATGGGCATGCGTGTGGGTCTTGCCGCCATGGGCGTGCGCCTCCGCCTCGAGCGCCACCGGAACGACCACGAGCCGCCCGTGACGCACGCCACGCTCGGCGATGATGTGCTCCGAGAAATGCCGCACCTCGGCCGATGAACCGCGAAGCACGGCGACCTCAAGGCAGGACTGGTGGTCGAGATGAACGTGCACAGTTGCAACCGAGATGTCATGATGGTCGTGTTGCGCAGTTGTCAGCCGCTTGGCGAGTTCCCGAACCTCGTGGTCGTAGACATAGACCAACGCGGCCACACAAGCGCCAGCCTCGTTCTCATGGATCGTCTCGCGCAAGCCTGTCCGCACGAGGTCGCGCAGGGCTTCCGACCGGTTCTGATAACCGCGCTCCTTCTGAAAGCGATCGAGCTCTTCGACCAGATCTTCATCGAGCGTCGCCGTGATGCGTTCCATCGCGCGTCCCTTTCGCTTTCGCGAGCAGACTAGTTGGCCCGCGCTGCTCGGGTCAATTTGCTTCGGTCCGGCGGTGCGGACACCGCACCAGTTTCGCACCAGAAACGACTTCGGTGAAACGCAGCGAATGCGACCGAAAACAAGCGAAAGCAGAGCAAAATCAACGAACCCGATCGATATCCTCCCGCTCATAACGGTCTGGTTGCAGGTTCGAGTCCTGCCGCGGACACCTGGCGAAGCGAGTGAAGGCTGCCGCGCCGAAGCCCACCTGGGCGAAGGCGGGCGCGGCCGCGAGCTCCGGCTCGGCAAGCCTCGCTTCCGGGGAGCAAGGTCGACGCCCGCTCCCCCCAAACCAAAATATCGAAAACAACCCCATGCAAAGTAGCGGGGCGGTCACCGGCAATGCCGCCTTGAGCTGCGGCGATACTTGACACGTCGGGCAAATCAGCAGCACAACCTCGTGATCGCACCAGGACCGGGTGTGGGCCACTGCACCAGAAATGCCTCAATCGCAGATTCGGCGGCATTATCGCACAAACCGGCTCACCGGCGCTTCGCGCTTCCGACATCGCGGCTCGATCCATCCCACCCGCCGTTGCCAATGATGCGAACTAGCTGCCGTGCGTGATACTCCGCGCTGGACACATTGACGATGGTGGCGTCGGGCTCGGCGTCTTCGACGCTGCGGCCAAGCCGTTCGGCGATGTTGCCGTCGCTGCCGCGCTTGCGTGCGGCAAGCCGCTCGGCGAGTACGTCGGCGGGCGCCGTGATCTGTACTACCACGACGTTGGCGTAGGCATGGCGCAGCGCCGATATCACGGTACGCGAGACGTTGGCGACAACGGTGCGGCCAGCCCGGATGTCTTCCTCGATGCCGCGCGGAAGGCCGTAGGCGTGGCCGTGCGCTTCCCATTCGACTGCGAAGGCACCCCGCGCCCGGGCGTCCCGAAAGGCCTCAAGGCTCATCTGCTCGTTGTCCTCCGCGCTGGAGGCCTCACGCGTCACCACGCGCCGCGTGAACACGATCTGCGGGTCGTCGGCGCAAGCCGCTCGCGCAAGGCCCAACAGCGTATCCTTGCCGGCGCCGCTCGGTCCCACCACCAACACCAGCTTTCCTGGCCCGATCGCAGCCGTGTTCGCTTCCGGCATCGTCAGTGCCTCGCTCATGCCACGCGCCGCCCTTCCCGCCACACACTTCGCACGACCGGGATGCCGCGCGCAACGTGGACGCGGATGATATCCGCACGCCTGCCCACCGCGATTTCGCCGCGGTCGGCCAGCCCCACGGCCTCGGCCGGCGTCTTGGTCACGGTGCGCACGGCGGAAGCGAGATCAATCGCAGGCACATCGCGCGGCAATTGCAGCGCGGCCATCAGCAGGCTCGAGGGGATGTAATCCGAGGAGAGGATGTCCAGCAGGCCCTCGCGGGCGAGATCGACCGCGGCGATGTTGCCGGAATGCGAGCCGCCGCGCACCACATTGGGGGCGCCCATCAGGATGTCGATGCCGGCCTGGTGCAGGCCGCGCGCGGCCTCCATGGTGGTCGGAAACTCGGCCACCGCCACGCGGTCGCTGATCGCATCGGCCACGTTCTCCTGCGTGGTGTCATCGTGGCTGGCGAGCGGGATCCTGTACTCGTGCGCCAGCGCGACGATGGCGCGCATGTTGGTCGCGGCATGGGCCTTCTGGTAGGCGAAGCGCCGCTCGAACAGCACGTCGAGCTGGGCATCGGTCATGCCGCCGTTCTTGCCGCGATAATAGTCGCGCAGCTTGCCCTCGTCGCGGAACTGGCGCTGGCCCGGCGTGTGGTCCATCAGCGACATCAACCGCACATCGGGCCGATCGATCAGTTCCTTCGCCTCCTCGACCACGTCCGGCATCGGGATTTCGCAGCGCAGATGCAGGAAATGATCGGCACGCAACAGATCGGCCTCGCGGGCCGATGTGATGGCGGCGGCGAGCACGCCGGCACGGCCGTCGACGTCCTCCGCGCCGTCCTCGCGCCAGACGCGCAGGGAATCCAGCACCGTGGTGATGCCGCAGGTTGCAAGCTGGGCGTCATAGGAAACGACGGCGGCCGTCGCGTCCCAAAACACCTTTGGGCGGGGCACGTAGTGCGCCTCGAGATGATCGGTGTGCAGCTCGATCAGGCCGGGCATCACGAGATCGCCGCCGGCGTCCTCGCTGCCGGCCGGCGCCCTGCCCTCGCCGAATTCGGCGATACGGCCGTCGGCCATCACGACCCATCCCTGCTCGATCACGCGATCGGCGAGAACCAGGCGGGCATTGCCAAGGATGATTTCAGACCTCGACGTCATTTCAGTCTTCCCTCATGCCGCCGCGGCGAAGGCCGTCACATCGACGATGCGATCGGCGATCTCCTTGCGGATTTCATCATCATGGACGATCGCGACCGTGGCGACGCCCTTGCGTTTCTTTTCCTCGATCAGCTCGACCACGACGGCACGGTTGGCGGCGTCGAGCGAGGCAGTCGGCTCGTCGAGCAGCAGGATCGGATAGTTGGAGATGAAGCCGTGCGCGATATTGACGCGCTGCTGTTCGCCACCGGAGAAGGTCGAGGGCGGCAGCCGCCACAGACGCTCGGGAATGTTGAGGCGGCGCAGGAGAGCGCCTGCACGCTCACGCGCGTCCTCCCGGCTCACACCGTTTGCAATCAGGGGCTCGGCGACAACGTCGATGGTCGGCACGCGCGGGACGGCGCGCAGGAACTGGCTGACATAGCCGATGGTGGAACGGCGGATGCCAAGCACCTGGCGCGGCTCGGCTCCTGCCAGATCGACCACCGCACCCCGATGGCGGATGCCGATCCGTCCGCCGTCGCAACGGTAGTTGCCGTAGATCATCTTCAGGATCGACGACTTGCCCGCCCCGGACGGACCGGACAGCACGACGCATTCGCCGGCGTCGACATGAAAGGACACGCCGCGTACCACCGGCAGCTCGACGCCGCCCTGCAGGTGCATCGTGAAGGTCTTTTCGGCATTGCTGAGTTCGATCATCGCGGTCATCAGCGAGCTCATGGCGGCAGGATCGAGGAAACGAGAAGTTGCGTATAGGGCTCGCGGGGATCGTCGAGCACCTGGTCGGTCAGTCCGGTCTCGATCACCTGCCCGCCCTTCATCACCATCACGCGGTGCGACAACAGTCGCGCGACCGCGAGATCATGGGTGACGATGATGGCGGCCAGCCCAAGCTCGCTGACGAGATTGCGCATCAGGTCCAGCAGCCGCGCCTGCACGGAGACGTCCAGCCCGCCGGTCGGCTCGTCCATGAAGACGAGGCGCGGCTCGGTGACGAGGTTGCGCGCAATCTGCAGGCGCTGGCGCATGCCGCCGGAATAGGTACGCGGCGCGTCGTCGATGCGGGAGGTCTCGATCTCGACCCGATCGAGCCAGTTCGACGCCGCCTCGCGGATGCGGCCATAATGGTTCCAGCCAACCGCCATCAGCCGCTCGCCGACATTGGCGCCGGCCGAGACTGCCATGCGCAGCCCCTGCGCCGGGTCCTGGTGCACGAAGCCCCAATCGGTACGGAACAGGAAGCGCCGCTCGGCCTCGCCCAGCGAAGCCAGATCGCGCAGCACGCCGTCGCGCATGCGGTAGGACACGCGGCCCGCGCTCGGCGCCAGCTGCGCCGACAGCAATTGCAGGAGCGTCGACTTGCCCGAACCGGACTCGCCGACGACGGCCAACACCTCGCCGGGATAGAGCGCGAAAGAGACGTCGCGGCAGGCTGTCAGCCGCCCATAATTCTTGCCGAGACCTTCGGCCAGCAGCAACGGCTGATCATTTTCCGTCAGACGATCAGCCATGCGCGCTCTCCTTGTGCGGCGCTGCGCTTTCCGTGCCGCGGTGGCCGGCCGCCTGCCGGCCTTCGCAGTAGTCAGTGTCGGAGCAGACGAACATCCGGCTGCCCCGGTCGTCGGTGACGATCTCGTCGAGATAGGAATCATCCGCCCCGCAGAGCGCGCAGGGCGCGTCAAAGCGGTAGCGCGTGAACGGATGGTCCTCGAAATCGAGCGACACCACCCTGGTGTGCGGCGGGATGGCGTAGATGCGCTTCTCGCGGCCGGCGCCGAACAGCTGCAGCGCCGGGCAGTCGTCCATCTTGGGGTTGTCGAATTTCGGCGTCGGCGAGGGATCCATCACGTAACGTGCGTTCACCTTCACCGGATAAGCGTAGGAGGTGGCGATATGGCCGAAGCGCGCGATGTCCTCGTACAGCTTCACATGCATCAGCCCGTACTCGCCCAACGCATGCATGCGCCGCGTTTCGGTTTCACGCGGTTCGAGGAAGCGCAGCGGCTCGGGAATCGGCACCTGATAGACCAGCACCTGGCCCGAATGCAGCGGCGCCTCGGGAATGCGGTGCCGGGTCTGGATCACGGTCGCCTCTCCGGTCGAGGTCGTCGTCGCCACGCCCGCAGTCCTGGCGAAGAACTTGCGGATCGATATCGCGTTGGTGGTGTCGTCCGAGCCCTGGTCGATCACCTTGAGCACATCGCCGGGGCCGAGGATCGCCGCGGTCACCTGCACGCCGCCGGTGCCCCAGCCATAAGGCATGGGCATCTCGCGGCTGGCGAACGGCACCTGATAGCCGGGAATCGCGATCGCCTTCAGGATGGCGCGGCGGATCATCCGTTTGGTCTGTTCGTCGAGATAGGCGAAGTTGTAGGCCGTCGCGTTCATTCCGCGGCCTCCTTGAGCGGCTCGGAGGCGGCTTCGAAGAATTCCGCGCGCAGCTTGCGCAACAGGCCGAGCTCGGACTGGAAGTCGACGTAATGCGGCAGTTTGAGGTGCTCGACAAAGCCGGTCGCCTGCACATTGTCGGAATGCGACATGACGAATTCCTCGTCCTGCGCCGGCGCCTTGATTTCCTCTTCAAGCTCGCGCGCACGCAAGGAACGATCGACCAGCGCCATCGACATGGTCTTGCGCTCGCTCTGGCCGAAGGCGAGGCCATAGCCGCGGGTGAAGCACGGCGCCTCGGTGGCCGAGCCCTTGAACTGGTTGACCATCTGGCATTCGCTCATCGCCATTGCGCCAAGCGGCACGGCAAAGCCCGCATCCTCGGCATAGAACTCGACCTCCACATCGCCGAAGCGGATTTCGCCGGCGAAGGGATGGCTGCGGCCATAGCCGCGCTGGGTGGAGTAGCCGAGCGCAAGCAGAAAGCCTTCGTCGGCGCGCGCCAGGTTCTGCAGGCGCAGGTCGCGGTCGGCCGGGAAGCTCAGCGGCTCGCGGGTGAGATCGCCGACCGGAGCATCGGCGTCCGTTTCCGGCGACGGCTCGATCAGCCCGTCGCGGCCGAGAATGTCGGTCACGCGCGGCATCGAAGCCAGCGGTTCGGCGGTAGCGGGCGCTTCCGGCGAGCCGGCCCCCGCCAGTTGCGGATCGAGCAGTCGGTGGGTGTAGTCGAAGGTCGGCCCGAGCACCTGACCGCCCGGAATGTCCTTGAAGGTCGAGGAAATGCGCCGGCGCACCTGCATGGCGCCGGTGTCGACCGGCTCGGTTGCGCCGAAGCGCGGCAGGGTGGCGCGGAAGGCGCGCACCAGGAAGATCGCCTCGATCAGGTCGCCGCGCGCCTGCTTGATGGCGAGCGCCGCCAGCTCGCGGTCGTAGAGCGAGCCCTCGGTCATCACGCGGTCGACGCCGAGGCTGAGCTGTTCCGAAATCTGGGAGAGCGATATCTCCGGCACGTCGCGGTCGCCGCGGCGCTCATGCGCCAGCAGGCGATGGGCGTTCTCGATGGCGCGTTCCCCGCCCTTGACGGCAACGTACATGGCTCAGGCTCCGTGCGCGGCGAGCCGCGTGGTTCGGGGGATGGCGACAACGGCATCGTCATGCACCAGCACGACGTCGATGCCGCGCGGGAACAGCACCGCATTGATCGCAAGCCGATCGAACAAGTTCGCCGGGACCGTCGCTTGCAGCACCGCCGCGCCGTCGATGCCGGGACCGATCAGTTCCCAGGCGGGCCCCGCGTGGAGGCTGTCGACCTGCATGATCAGCGTGGTGGAACGATCGGGATATTCGTTGCTGCCGAGCGCCAGGCGATCTAGCGGCGGAATGTCGTGCGGATTGCCGACCAGGGCAAAGGCGCTCGCGGCGGAGTCCGCGATGACGGGCGCGCTGGTGTGGAACTTCAGCCATTTGCCGACATCCGCCGTCGCCGACATCGCCTTGTCGAGCCAGACCGGCGTATCGTGATCGAACAGTGTGAGCGCAATCGCGGCCGTGCCGCGCATCATCGGTGCCGGCGTTCCCGGGACCGCATGAATCCGTTGCACGCTGCCGGGGCGCGCCATCGCGTCCATCACGGAGCGGAACGTCGATTGCGCCGACAAGACCTTGTCCGCAAAGCCAGCCGGCATTTCGGCGACCGTCACCATCGCTCACCCCTCACCGCGCACCATCGTGTAGAAATCAACCCGCGTCGCCGCGGCCTCGGCGGACTTGCGGCTGCGCCTTGCGAGCATCTCTGCCCGCAACGGCGCCAGCACATTGGCCTCCACTGCATCGGCGTATCCGCGCGATTGCACCATGGCGTCGCACAGCGCGATCATCCGCGCCTTGGCGAGATCGCGGCCAAGCGTATAGCCGAAGCCAACCTCGCCGGTGGCCAGCCGAACCGCGGCACGCGAGACCGTAGCTTCGCCCAGATTGAAAGGCGCGCCGTCGCCGCCGATTCGGCCGCGCACCATCACCAAGCCGTTCTCGGGCTCGCGAAGCTCGGCATGCGCCGGCAGGTCGATCGCATTCAGGCAGCGCGCGATCTCGGCGCCGGCGACGCTCGCAAGCACCGTCATCGCGGCCTTGCGCCGTGCGTCGATGGCATCTTCAGCGGTTGCACCCATCGCGGCCTTGCCGGTTCCAAGTTGTCTATGCTACTAGACAACTCAGATACCGACGCTGCATGAAGGTTTCGTGACAGGCCGATGATTTTCACAATGCGCTTCGAAGGCCGCGTGCCATGTCGATAACCGATATCGCCTCCGGCGTGGCGCTGTGGCGCCAGGTGGCCGACGGCATCGAGCGCGGCATCGCCGATGGCCGCTTCGTTGCCGGCGAGAAGCTGCCGGGCGAGGTGGAGATCGCCGAGACCTATCGCGTCAATCGACACACGGTGCGGCGGGCGCTCGCAGCGCTGGCCGAACGCGGGCTGGTGCGGGCAGAGCGCGGCAGCGGCACCTATGTCGAAGCGCCGCGCCTCGCCTATCCCCTGCGTTCGCGCACGCGGTTCTCCGAGATCGTCGGAGCGGGCGGCCGCGAACCGCGCGGGCAATTGATCGAGGCATCGGAGGAGATCGCCAGCCGCGAGCTGGCGCGCGAGCTGGGATTGAGAACCGGCGCCCCCCTGGTCCGGATCGAAGCGCTGCGCCTGGCCGACCGCACGCCGATCTGCATCGGCACGCATTGGCTGTCGGCAGAGCGATTTTCGGATGCGGGACGGGTCTATGCCGGCGCGCGCTCGATGACAAAGCTGCTGGCGCATTATGGCGTCCGTGACTACCGCCGTGCCTCGACCCGGATCACGGCGGGCATCGTCGATGCAACCGACGCCGCGCGGCTCGACGTCGCGCTTGGACGGCCGGTTCTTGTGGTGGACTCGACCGATATCGATGCGGATGGCCGGCCCCTGATGACCAAGCGCGTGCGCTTTGCGGCAGAGCGGGTGCAATTCCTCGTCGAAAACTGAGGATCAGGCGACCGCGCGACGGCCGATGATGGCGAAGCGGAGCTTGCTCGATATCCAGTCGATCGCCGACACCGTGATGAGGATGAGCAGGATCAGAAACGACACCCTCTGCCATTCCAGCACCCGGATTTGTTCCGCAAGCTGCAGACCGATTCCGCCGGCGCCGACGATCCCGATAATCGTCGCCGACCGCGTATTGGATTCGAAATAGTAGAGAACCTGACTGAGCAGGATTGGAATAACCTGCGGCAGCAGGCCGAACCGGACGCCATGGAAGTGATTGCCGCCCGCCGACTGAATCCCCTCGACGGGCTTCTTGTCGGCGGCTTCGATGGCCTCCGAGAAGAGCTTTCCGAAGCTGCCAAAATCGCTGCAGATGACGGCGAGGATACCCGCGAACGGACCCAATCCCACGACGCCGACCCAGATGAGTGCCCAGATCAGGGTATCGACACCGCGGATGGTGTCGAGGCTGCGGCGCGCCAGGAAATGGACGATGCGGTTTGCGACCACGTTGCGCGCCGCCAGCAGCGAAACCGGCAATGCCAATACGGCACCGCCGAGCGTTCCGAGAAACGCGATCGACAACGTCTCGCCCAGCGCGTGCAAATAGATTACCGCCTGGGCCCACGAACCGGCATCCGGCGGCACCATGAGCCGGAGAAACCCGCCCAGCCTGAGCATTCCGTCGGAGAGCCGGTGCAGTGGAATTTCGAGCTGGATTATGCCGAACACAAGAAGTCCAAGCGCTGCGCCGAGGCCCGCCATGATTTTCGACCTGCGCCACCAGTCCGGCTGGAAGAGCTCCGGGTAGCGTTCCGCAATGGTCGCCGGATTTGCGAATCTGAGCGGGCTCATGCGCGCGCTCCCTCGAGCCCGAGAATATGGTGGCGCACGCGCTCGGTGACGAAATCGATCATCATGACGGTGACGATGATCAGCAAGAGGATGGCGGAGACGTCCGTGTAATAGAACTTGCGGACGGCCTCGATCAAATCCTGTCCAATACCCCCGGCTCCGACGAATCCCATCACCGCCGCACCGCGCACATTGATCTCGAACCGCAACAACGCATAGCTGGCGAAGTTCGAAAGCACCTGGGGCACGGCGCCAAACCGCACGATCTGAACCCAGCTCCCTCCGCTCGCCGCCACCCCCTCGATAGGCTTGCTGTCGATATTCTCGACGACTTCGGCGAACTGCTTGCCAAGGGCCCCCGTGGTATGGATCGCAATGGCGAGGACGCCCGGCAGCGACCCCAGGCCAAACGCCAGCACAAAAACCAGGGCAAAGACAATCTCGGGCACGGTCCGGCAAAACTCGAGGAGGCGGCGCGTCACAAAGACGATCGTGCGCGACCTGACGAGATTTGCCGATGCCAGGAAGCACAACACGAATCCCGATATCGCGCCGGCAAGGGTTCCCACATAGGCGATCAGCAACGTATCGCCCAGAAGCCGCAGCCAGCGTTGCAATCCCCAGAACCACTCCGCGAGATCCGCCCACGCGGAAGAGAAGGACAGGCTCGGGGCAATGCTGACAAAATAGGCCGGGAAGCGCCAGAAATTTTCCGACAGTTTCCAGAGGTCGACGTTGCCCATCCAACCGGCGGCAAGCGTGGCTATGACCAGGAGCGCCGACCCCACCCACATGCGCCGCCGCTTGGCGGCAACGGCACCGGCATAATGATCGGCGAGCTCCTGCAGCCTGGCTTGTGGGAACTCGGGGACGGCTGCTCGCATCTGATTTCCTGACGAGATAGCGGGCAGACCTTGCGATCTGCCCCTATCAACCGTCACCTTCGGGCGCTCAGGATTTCTGCTTGCGGATGCTGTCGACAAACTTGATCAGATCGACGACGGGCTCGTAGGCCTTATGGTCGACCTCGACGAAAGGCTGCTGCTTTCCTTCGTAGATCTTGTCGAACGCGGCCTTGTCCTTTGTCGCGACTTCAAGCACCGCCTTCTTGATCGCCGCCTTGAGGTCCGCGGGCAGCGAGCCGAGATACGCCATGGGCGAATTCACGATCTGCTCCGACTTGAAAATGACGCGGAAATCGGCCGCCTTCGCCATTCCCTTGCGTTCCATTCGCAGCAGGTTCGATTCCTTTTCATCGTTCCACCAGTTGAACGCAGCATCGCAGGTGCCCTGGGCAAGGCCGATCACCGCGTTCTCGTGGCTGCCCGAATAGACCACCTTGGAGAAGAACTTCTCGGGGTCGATGCCCATCTTGTCCATGGCGAAGCGGGGCACATTGTTTCCCGACGTCGAATTGGGGTCGACGAGGCAGAGATTCTTGCCCTTCAGTTCCTTGATGTCCTTGTAGCCCGAGTCGCTCTTGACGTAGAGAACCGAGTAATAGCCCTTGGTGCCGTCGCCGCTCACCTCGATCGCGAACGGCTCGACCTTGGCGCCGACGATATAGGCGCGGGCGTAGGACGCCGGACCATACATCGCGATGTGGATATTGCCGGCTCGCTGGCCTTCGATGACGGCGGCGTAATCGTTGGCGATCCGCAGCGTCACCTTGGTGCCGAGCTCGCGGGAAAGATACTCGGTCAGCGGTGTCCAACGGTCGCTGGTGCCCGAAGCGTTCTCGTCCGGAACCTTGGCGAAAACGAGTTCAGGGTACTTTGCCTTCCAGTCCTGTGCCGACGCGGCGGATGCCGAAAAAGCCAGTCCCGCCGCCAGGGCGAGCATCATACGACGGTTGATCATGACGACTCCTTTTCTTTGCAGTGACGAAGCCGGCGGATTTCCTCCGCTCGACTGCCGGATTCGCGGATACGGCCGTCAGGCCGCGACAACCGTGCCGAGAGCGGGAAGCTCCGGATGGGCGGGCGCGCGCTCGGGGGCCGCGCCCATCACCTCGTCCGCCTCGAGGTCGTACAGCTCCCGCGCGATACGATCGGTCAGGGTCGCGGGTGCGCCATCGAATACGATTCGCCCGGAAGACATGCCGATCAACCGGCCGCAATAGCTTCGCGCCAGATCGAGCGAATGCAGATTGCAGACCACGGTGATGCCGAAGTGCTTGTTGATGCGCAGCAGCGCGTCCATCACGATCCGGGTGTTGCGCGGATCAAGCGAGGCGATCGGCTCATCGGCCAGGATGATGTCCGGCTGCTGCACCAGCGCGCGTGCGATGGCGACGCGCTGCTGCTGTCCGCCCGAGAGCTGATCGGCGCGCTGCGCCGCAATCGAAGCCATGTCGAACTGCTCGAGCGCCGACATCGCAATGGCCTTGTCCTGATCGGGCCACAGCTGGGCCAGCGCACGCCATGTCGGCACCGCGGCGAGCCGCCCCATCAGAACGTTGGTCAGCACATCGAGCCGGCCGACCAGATTGAATTGCTGGAAAATCATCGCCGAACGCGCACGCCACTGCCGCAGGTCGCGGCCGCGCAGCGCGGTGACGTCGACACCCTCGAACAGGATGCGGCCTTCGGAGGGGTCGGCAAGCCGATTGATCATGCGCAGAAGCGTTGACTTGCCGGCGCCCGAGCGGCCGATCACGCCGACGAAGCTGCCCGGCTCAATCGAGAAGGATGCGTTGTCGACCGCGGCTTTTGTGCCGAACCGGCACGTCAAACCTTCCACCACCAGCATGCAATGCTCCACCGCGTCGTCCTTACCCGATCGCTAAAGGAGGGATCTTACAGTTGTGTGACAGTCGCGCTGCGCTGCGGCAGCCGTCCACACCATGATCTTCTGTCATCGAGATGTCATGACACTGTCATCGAGCACACAGAAGACGTGGCCTGCTCATTTCGCCCGCAGGGAAATCCAGATGGCCGGCAAGCAGCTTTCGGTCCAACCGACCGTCGACCCCACCGCTTCCGTTCGCGACTGCAAGCTCGGCACCTTTACCGAGGTCGGCGCCCGCACCATCCTGCTCGAAGTGGCGATGGACGATTATTCCTATGTCGTCAACGACTCCCAGATCACCTACACGACGATCGGCAAGTTCTGCTCCATCGCCGCAATGACGCGGATCAATCCCGGCAATCACCCGATGCACCGCGCTACCCAGGCGCACTTCACCTATCGCGCCAGCGCGTATTTTGCGGGCGAAGGTGATGACGCCGAGTTCTTCGCCTGGCGGCGCCAGCATCACGTTCATATCGGCCATGACGTATGGATCGGCCATGGCGCGGTCGTGCTGCCGGGCAAGAACGTCGGCACCGGCGCGGTGATCGCCGCCGGCGCGATCGTCACCAAGGACGTCCCGGCCTACACCGTCGTCGGCGGCAATCCGGCGCGGCCGATCAAGCGGCGATTCCCGGAAGCCGTCGCCGGCCGTCTCGCCGACCTCGCCTGGTGGGACTGGGACCACGAGATGCTGCGCCGGGCGCTGCCCGATTTCAGAAAACTCGCCCTCGAGGACTTCCTCGACAAATACGAGGCGGCCTCCGCCGGACATGTTCACAGCAAACGACGAAGTGCGACATCGTGACCGACATTCTTGTTGAAGGCGGCCGGATTCTGCTTGGCGACGAATTCGCGGATGCCGCGCTGCGGATTGCAGGTCGCGACATTCATGCGGTCGGAGCCGATCATGGGCATAGCGCGGTTACGATCGATGCCCGTGGACTCCTGGTGCTGCCCGGCATCGTCGATCTGCATGGCGATGCCTTCGAACGGCAGATGATGCCCCGCCCCGGCGTGGACTTCCCTATCGACGTCGCGCTCGTCGACAGCGACCGGCAGGCGATCGCCAACGGCATCACCACGGTGTTTCATGCCGCCACCTGGTCGTGGGAACCGGGCCTGCGCAGCGGCGACAATGCGCGGCGCCTGCTGGAGGCGATCGAAGGCCTGCGGCCGCAGCTTGCGGCGGATACCCGCTTCCATCTTCGCCACGAAACCTACAATCTGGACGCCGAGGCCGAGATCGGGGAATGGCTGTCGGAAGGCCGGATCGACCTTTTTGCCTTCAACGATCACATGGACGCAACGGTTGGCGACCTCGCCAAGCCGCAGAAGCGCAACCGCATGGTCGAGCGCACCGGATTGTCCGGCGCTGCGTTCGACGATCTGGTGCAGCGCATCGTCGCGCGCGCCCACGACGTGCCGGCGTCGATCGAACGGCTGGCGACGGCCGCCCGCGCTGCCGGCGTGAAAATGCTTTCCCATGACGACGACAGTCCGCAGATGCGCAAGGCCTTTCGCGTCCAGGGCGTAGCGATCGCCGAATTCCCGGTCAACGAGGCAACCGCCCGCGAGGCCGCAGATGGCGGCGACTTCATCGTGTTCGGCGCGCCCAACGTGGTGCGCGGCGGCAGCCACACCGGCTGGACCAGGGCATCCGACATGATCGCCAAGGGCCTTTGCTCGATACTGGCTTCCGACTACTACTATCCGGCGCAACTGCTCGCCGCATTCCGGCTTGCCGTCGACGGCATCCTGCCGCTCGCACAGGCCTGGCAGCTGATATCCGCTGCGCCCGCGCAGGCGGCGGGCCTAGCCGACCGCGGCAAGCTGGCCGCGGGGCACCGCGCCGACATCATCCTCGTGGACGACAAAGTGCCGCTGCGCCCGCGCATCGTTGCCGTCATCGCCGCCGGCAGGCTGGTGCATCTGACCGAGGCAGGCCGCCTCATGCAGACTGCGCCGACATCGCGCCGGGCGGTTGCGGCGGCCTGAGGCGTCGCTACAGTCCAGCCGATGGCGAACTTCCCGCGTTATGCAATCTACTTTGCGGCCGAGCCCGGCAGCGTTCTCGATCGCTTCGGCGTCGAGCTGCTCGGCTACGACGCCTGCCAAGGCATCGACGTGCCCTTTCCCGCCGGACTTCCCGCGGGCTGGCGCGAGATGACCCAGGATCCGCGCAAATACGGCTTCCATGCCACCCTGAAGCCGCCGATGGCGCTCGCGCCGGGCATGAGCGAAGTCGATCTGATCGCCGCCTGCGCGGCCTTCGCCGGCACGCCGCGCGCCATTCCAATTATCAGGCCCGTCGTCGACGTCATCAGCGGATTTGTTGCGATCGTGCCAGCCTCGGCTTCCGCCGATCTCGAACGCCTTGCCGCCGACTGCGTGCGCGAATTCGATCCGCTCCGGGCGCCGCTGACGGCAGACGATCGCGCCCGGCGCAATCCGTCGAAGCTCACGCCGCGGCAGCGCGACTATCTCAATCGCTGGGGATATCCGTACGTCTTCGAGGAGTTTCGCTTTCACATGACGCTGACCGGCCGGCTGGAGGGCAAATCCCAGACCTCCGTTCTGGCGACGCTGCAGCACCGTTTTCGCGACGTTGGCGTGAATGAGTTGTCGATCGACCGGATTGCGCTGTTTCGACAGGACGCTGCCGACCGGCGATTCCGGGCCATCGGCACTTGGCTGCTCCAGCGCGCGTCTCACGGTACGCTCGGTTAGGCACCAGGCCCTTGCGCCCAATGTCCCGACGCTAGCGGTTCAGCCAACGCCGCGCAAAGCCAAGCAGCCCCTGCGGCAGGAAGATGATCATGGCGATGAAGATGAACCCGAGCGGGATCAAATAGGGAAACTGCTCGCCGAACAGGCGGCCAAGCAGTTCGCGCAGCAGGAGAAAGAACCCGGCGCCAACGATCGGGCCGAGCAGCGTCCCGATGCCGCCCATGACGTTGAATATCACGGTCTCGCCCGACACCAGGAAGTAGACGAAATCAGGCGCCGCGAAACGATTTTGAATCGCATAGAGCACGCCGGCGAGACCCGCGAACAGGCCGGACAGCATCACCGCCACGATCTTGTAGCGCTCGACCGGATAGCCGATGGCGCGCGTGCGCGGCTCGTTCTCGCGTATTGACTGCAACACCATGCCGAATGGCGATTGCATGATCCGCCGCAGAATGAGGTAGGACGCCGCCACTACCGCCAATACGAACCAGTGCAGCGTTGCGGTATCGAAGGGCGTGGAAAACAGACCGAAGAACGACAGCGCCGGACGACGGAACGTGAGTCCATTCTCGCCCCCGGTCATAGCGGTCCAGGTAAAGATGATGACGTAGAATATCTGGCTGAAGATCAAAGTCGTGATGGCGAAATAGATGTCGCGCAGCCGGGTCGAGAAATAGGCGACGAACAACGCCACGGTGCCGGCGCCGGCCAGTCCGAAGATGATGGCGAGCCACAGATTGGGCGGGCTGACGATGAGCAGCGCCGCCGCCGCGCCGTACATGCCGAGCCCGAAGAACGCCGAGTGACCGAATGAGACCATGCCGGTGTAGCCGATCAGGATATCGGACGACATTGCCAGCAGGCCCCAGATCAGGATTTCGGTCAGGAACCGGCGCCAGAACTCCGGCAGCACCAGCGGTGCAATGATCAGCAGCGCCATGACGACGCAGAAGCCTGCCCAGTATATTTTCTGGTGACGTGTCATTTCGGTGTCGGCACAAACAGGCCAGTGGGCCTGAACAGGAGGGTGAGGATCAACACGACAAAGGAGACGATCACCGCCTGCGACGGGTTGACCCAGATCGAGGCGTAGGATTCCAGGAGACTGACGAAGATCGCAGCCGCGATCGAACCGCCCAGATTCCCCATGCCGCCGACCACGACGACGATGAACGCCTTGAGCACCCAGTCGAGCCCCATGGTGTGATTGACGCCGACCAGCGGCGCAAACAGCACGCCGCTCGCCGCGGCCATGCCGGCGCCGATCGCGAACACGCCGGTGTAGACCAGCGGCACCGGGATGCCCATCGCCTGCGCCATGACGCGATCCTGGGTCGTGGCGCGGATCCAGACGCCGAACTTGCTGTATTTCAGGAAGAGCCAGAAGCCGCCGATGATGACGGCCGACAGCGCGGCGATCAGAATGCGGTACCAGGGATACTCGAGGTAGAACAGGATGAAATGGCTGGTAATCGGCTCGTTGATCTTGCGTGACGTCGGTCCGAACTGCCAGAGCGCGTAGTTCTGCAGGATCAGCGAAATGCCGAAGGTGACCAGGATGGTGTTGAGCGGATCGCGTCCGATCAGCGGCCGTAACGTCACGACTTGCAAGGCCGCCCCGATCAGCGCCACCGTCAGCGTAGCGATGAAGAGCGCCAGCCAGAAACTACCGGTCCCCACCATGACAATGACGCCGACATAGGCGCCGAGCATGAACAATTCGCCATGGGCGAAGTTCACCACGTCCATGATGCCGAAGATCAGGGTCAGCCCGGAAGCGACCAGCGCCAGGATCATGCCGGTGACGATGCCGTTGACCGTCTGGATCAGCAGCTGATCGTAGGGAAAGGTCTGGAAAAATTGGGCGACGGCGTCCATCGCTTAGACTCCGAGATACTGCTTGATGACGGGATCGTTCACATCGATAGCGGACGCCGCGCACTGATGGCGCACTGCGCCCTTCTCCATGATGTAGACGCGCTGGCTCGCGGAAAGTGTGAGCGGAACGTTCTGCTCCACCAGCAGGATGGCGACGTTTTCTTGGTGCAGCGCGTCGATGATGGCCCCGATCTGCGACACCATGCGCGGCATCAGGCCTTCCGTCGGCTCGTCGAGCAGGATGATCTTGGGCTCCAGCATCATGCAACGCGCGATCGCCAGCATCTGCTGCTCGCCGCCCGACAGGGTTCCGCCGGCCTGGTTGCGCCGCTCCGCCAGCACCGGAAAATACTTGAACACCTTGTCCAGCAGTGCGCGCTTGGTGCCCTCGGTCACACCCCTGCGGTCGAGCCCGGTGCGCAGGTTTTCCATGACGGTGAGCAGGCGAAAGATGCGCCGGTCTTCCGGCACGTAGCCGATGCCGCGCAGTGCGAGCTTGTGCGCCGGAATGCCGGTGATGGGGTCGCCATTGAGCAGCACCCTGCCCTGGCTCGGCTGCACCAGCCCCATGATGGTTTTCAGGGTCGTGCTCTTGCCGACCCCGTTGCGGCCGAGCAGGCCGACCACCTCGCCGGCGCCGATCTGCAGGGAAACGCCGTGCAGGATGTGACTCTTGCCGTAGTAGGTATGCACGTCCTCGATCAGGACGAGCGGCTGCGTACTGGGGGGCGCGTCGCTCATGTCTTGAGGTAGACCTCCAGTACTTTCGGGTTCTTCTGGATTTCCTGGGGCGTACCTTCGGCGAGGATTTCTCCGTAGTCCAGCACCGTGATGCGGTCGGCGAGCTCCATCACCACCTGCATGTCGTGCTCGACGATGAGGATCGTCAGATCTTTCCTGATCTTGCGCACCAGTTGCATGGTGTCGTGGGTCTCGGCCGCGCTCATGCCGGCGGTCGGCTCGTCCAGGCAAAGCAGTTTCGGCTCGGTCGCAAGCGCTATACCGATTTCGAGATTGCGCTGCTCGCCGTGCGACAGGTTGGCAGCAAATTCATCGGCCTTGCCGAGCAGGCCGACCGACTCGAGCGCCGTCACCGCCTTCTCGTTGATGTCGGCGAAGTTGCTGTGGTGCGAGATCATGTTCCAGGCGTGCCGGCGCGATTGCGCGGCGATGCGCACGTTCTCGCGCACCGTGGCGTTCGGCATGATGCTCGTGATCTGGTAGGAGCGCGCGATGCCCTTCTGCGAAATGACGTTGGCGGGCAGGCCGGTGATCTCGTCGCCGTTGAAGACAATCCTGCCGGAGGTCGGCCGCAATACGCCGGTCAGGCAATTGAAGAAGGTGCTCTTGCCCGCGCCGTTCGGCCCGATGATGGCGTGAATCTGGTCACGCTGAACCGAGAAATTCACCTGGGAAAGCGCCGCCAGCCCGCCGAATCGGACGGTCAGCAGTTCAGTTGTCAGCACAGAACCCCCGCCCCCTCCCCGGCTGCTATCCGGGGAGCGCTTTTCGGTCACCGCTTGCCCGTTCACGCCGCGGAGAACTTGCAGGCTGGAGGGAAGATCGTCTTGGCACCGGGAATCGTCTCGGTGATGCGATGCTTGCCGCCCTTGATCTCGAAGATGACCTCCAGCGGGAACGCCTGGTGATCTTCCTTGCGCAGCACCTTGTCGCCGGTGAAGAAGTCGTCGCTCAGCTTCATTTCCAGCCCTTCAAGCGACTCGATCAGCTTCATCGTGTCCTTGCGGCCTTCGAACTTGGACTTCTCCATGCCGACTTTCAGGGCGTTCATGGCCTCGAAATTCGACTGCACATAGCGGTCGGGCAGCGGCCCGGTCGGATCGATCTTGGCCAACCGCGCCTTGGCATCGTCGAAGAACTTGCGGTGATGGGTCGTATCGAACGGCCCCTCGAACACCGGGATGTAGCGGTTGATGCCGACGAAGCCCTCGATCTTGTTGCCGAGCGCCGGCAGATTGATCGGTTCGGCAATCGCGCCGTCGCCGGCCCACTTGTACTTCTTGGTCAGGCCGAGATCGAACGCCTGGTTGCCGATGGTGATCCCGTCCTTGCCGAAGAAAATGCCGAACAGGCCGTCGAAGTCGCCCTGGATCTTGGACAGGAACGGCGTCATGTCGGCGGTGCCGAGAGGAATGCCGGTGGTGCCGACCACTTCGCCGCCGCCCTTCCTGATTTCGTCGGCATAGGCGTCGCGCGTGGACTGGCCCCAGGAATAATCGGCAAAGGCGATGTGCCACTTCTTGCCCATCTTGTTCAGGACGGGGCCGAAGGCGACCGCTTGCGCCGGCGCGTAGTCGTGAACGCGGAAGCTATAGCGATTGCACTTGGTGGTGGTGAGCGTGGTGTCGAGGCACACGCTGATCATGTTGACGATCTTGGCCTCTTCCCAGACCGGCATGCAGGCAAGACAGATGTTGGACAGAAAACCGCCGACGTGAACGTCGATCTGGTCCTCTTCGACCATCTTCAGCGTCTTGCGGCGCGCGACGTCGGGTTTGGACTCGTCGTCCGAGATCACCAGCTCGACCGGACGGCCATTGATGCCACCGTTCTTGTTGATGCGATCGACCGCCATTTGCAGGCCGACAATCGCGGTCTTGCCGCCAAGCGCTGCCGCGCCGGACAGCGGCTGTTCAGAGCCGATCTTGAAGGCCTTGGCAGCGCCGAAAGCCGCCCGCCACGGCGCCGGCACCAGCATCGCAGCGCCGATAGCGCCGGCACCCCAACCCACCAGACGGCGGCGCGTTACTTTGCCGCTGTACCAGAAGTCTTTAGCCCACTCCTCGTCTTTCCACTTCTCAGCCATGATTCGCTCCTCCCAAGCGTTCCGATCAGACGCAGTCGGTCGGGTCGATCTCGTCGGCCACAAGTGCCCGGTGGTGCAATGCACAACTACGGACCCTGAAACTCCATGCACGCAGGGGACATGAGAGCCAGCATCGACGATCCTCCCTCTCGGCCCTTGGCGGGCTCTTGGCGAGTAATCTGCTCTCTTTAGCGATCGCGATCCAGTGCAAGTTTTGACCCAAAGGCTTACTTGCCTGGTCGAACCCATGCTCGGGAAATGAGCAGGCACCGCGCAGCCGGCGGCAGATTCCGCGCCTGCTACGCACGACTTGCCGGGATCGGACCCCCGCCCATGGAGGTCACCACCCCTGGCCGTGACAATGTCCCCGGCAGGGGTTCATGCAGCGCGGCGCACGATATGGGCGGCTATCGCGGGGCGCGCGATGTTTCCTGCCCCGCCGGCGAGCGACCAATCGACGCCCGGCACTTGCCCCCGTTGCGACGCCCGGACGATGCGCTTGTCAGGTCGCCGCGAATTCGTCGGCGTGCAGCCAGGCGGTGTGGCGCGGCGGCTTTTTCGTCTCGGCCCACTCATCGACCATCGCTCCCGCCACGCCTTGCATCCGCTCCCACTGCTCGGCCGAGGCGGTATCGCAGGCCAGTTCGAGGCGATGGCCCGACGGATCGAAAAAGTAGATCGACTTGAAGATCGTGTGATCAGTGGGGCCGACGACATCGAGGCCTGCCGCCAGTACCTTGTCGCGCGCAGCTTCCAGCGTGGCCATGTCCTTTACCTTGAAGGCGATGTGCTGGGTCCATTCCGGGGTGTTGGGGTCGCGTCCCATCGGCGGCGAATTCGGCAGCTCAAAGAACGCGAGAATGCTGCCGCCGCCCGCGTCGAGAAAGATGTGCATGTAGGGATCCGGTTCTTTCGTCGAGGGAACGCGATCCTCGGCAATGGCGCCGAGCAACTTCATTCCCAGCATGTCCCGATAGAACGCCACGGTCGCCCTGGCATCCTTGCAGCGATAAGCGACGTGATGGAATCGTTCGACGATCATGGAATTTCCTCCGGCTGCAAGCCACGTTCGTCCCGGTCGATGATGACGCCAGGATCGGCCTCTGCCCGCGCGAAACGGCGGGGCATTATTCGGCGGCCGATGCCATCACGATCGGCGATCCCGGACCTTGCGGAATATCAAATTGGCAGCCATTCCCGGGACCGCGGGAGGAGCCCGCCACCTTGACGGTCCGGAGCAATTCCGAAAACCTCTCCCTTTTCCGGGGCCGGTTTCATCCAGCCTCCTCCGGCAGGACGCAATCGATCAAATTACCCGAAAGTCGATCGCTCCCGGAAGCGGCACGTCTATTGCTTCCGGGCAATATGCGTGCGAGGGGAAGAACTCATGATCCGCGTGTTTCTCGACCGGCTTTACCTGCTATCCGGCTATCTGGCCGGGCTTTTCCTCATTGCGATCTTCGTGCTGATGATGGTGCTGTCGGCCGGCCGGCCGCTCGGCATCAACATTCCCGCGGGCGACGACTTCATCTCATGGTGTATGGCAGCAACGGCCTTTCTCGGGCTAGCGCACACCTTCCGGCACGGCGAGATGATCCGCGTCGGCCTCCTGATCGATCGTCTCGGCGAGAAGGCCCGCCACTATGTCGAGATCGCCGCGCTGCTGGTCGGCGTCGGCTTCATCGGCTTCTTCGCCTGGCATGCCGTGATCATGACCTGGCAATCGTTCAAATTCTCCGACATCTCGCAGGGCGTCATTGCCGTGCCGCTGTGGATTCCGCAGCTCGGCTACAGCGGCGGGCTCGCGATTCTGTTCATCGCCTTCGTCGATGAGCTGATCCATGTGCTGCGCGGCTTCCCGCCGCGCTACGAATTGCCACCGCCGACCAGCGCCGAAGAAGTCGTCGAACGCGCCGTGCAGAGCGGGGTCTGACATGGACCTGCTCGCGATCGCCGCGATCCTGCTCGGATTTCTCGCGCTGCTGCTGGGCGCCGGCGTCTGGATCGCCGTTGCCCTGATGGCAACCGGATGGGCCGGCATGCAGTTTGCCGGCGGCAACATTCCGGCCGGCAGCGTGCTGGCGACGACGGTGTGGGGCAACAGCGCGTCGTGGTCGCTGGCGGCTCTGCCGCTGTTCATCTGGATGGGCGAAATCCTGTTCCGCACACGGCTGTCGGAGGAGATGTTCCGCGGATTTGCGCCCTGGCTGAACTGGCTGCCGGGCCGGCTGATGCACGTCAATGTGCTCGCCTGCGGCGTGTTCGGCTCGGTCTCGGGATCGTCGGCGGCGACCTGCGCCACGGTGGCCAAGATCGCGCTGCCGGAACTGAAGAAGCGCGGCTATGACGAGAACATGAGCCTCGGCTCGCTGGCCGGCGCCGGCACGCTCGGCATTCTCATTCCGCCGTCGATCACCATGGTGGTCTACGCCGTGCAGGCCAACGTCTCCATCATCCAGGTTTTCCTCGCCGGATTCCTGCCGGGCTTCCTGGTGATGGCGCTCTATTCCGGCTACATCGCGATCTGGTCGCTCGCCAACCCTGCGCGCACGCCGCCGGCCGAGCCGCCGATGAGCCTGCGCAAGCGCATTTCCGAATCGCTCAACCTCATTCCCTGCCTGCTGCTGATCATCTTCGTGTTCCTGTCGCTGCTGATGGGCTGGGCGACGGCGACGGAATGCGCGGCCTGGGGCGTGCTGGGATCGCTCGCGATCGCATGGTGGCAGGGTGCGCTGAGCTGGCAGTCCTTCTGGGCCAGCGTGATGGGCGCGACGCGCGTCAACTGCATGATCCTGCTGATCCTGGCCGGCGCCTCCTACATGGGCACGTCGATGGCCTATACCGGCATCCCGCTGGCGCTCGCCAACTGGGTCAACGGCCTGCATCTCAGCCCCTATGCGCTGATCGCGGCCCTGACCGTCATGTACATCGTGCTCGGCACGGCGCTCGACGGCATCTCCATGATCGTGCTGACCACCGCCATCGTCATACCGATGGTGAAGCAGGCCGGCTTCGACCTGGTCTGGTTCGGCATCTTCCTGGTGCTGGTGGTGGAAATGGCGGAGGTCTCGCCGCCCGTCGGCTTCAATCTTTTCGTGCTGCAGACCATGAGCGGCAAGGATTCCAATACGGTCGCCAAAGCGTCCCTGCCGTTCTTCTTCTTGCTCGTTCTGGCGGTTGCCATCATCACGGTGTTTCCTGCTATCGTGATGGTGCTGCCGCAGATGGCGTTCCCAGGCTAGAGAGAGGTGTTTTTCATGTTCAGGCTGATCAAGACGTGCGTTCTCGCCGCCGGCATCGCGGCGCTGGCCGCTCCTGCGATGGCGCAGACGAAATGGAATCTTCCGGCGGCCTATCCGGCCGACAATCCGCACTCGGTGAACCTGGTCGCGTTCGCCAAGGACGTCGCCACGGCCACGGGCGACAAGCTGCAGATCACGGTGCATCCCGCCGCCTCCCTGTTCAAGGCGCCGGAAATCAAGCGCGCGGTCGCAACCGGACAGGCGCAGGCGGGCGAGGTGCTGATCTCGCTGCATGAGAACGAGGACCCGATGTTCGGCATCGATGTCATCCCGTTCCTGGCGACGAGCTATCCGGCGGCCAAGAAGCTGTGGCTCGCGTCGAAACCGGTCATCGAAAAGAAGCTCGCTTCCCAGGGGCTGATGCTGCTGTTCGCGGTGCCTTGGGGTCCGCAGGGCATCTACGCCAAGAAGGATCTCAACAGCCTCGATGACATGAAGGGCCTGAAGTTCCGCGCCTACAACGTCGGCACCTCGCGCATCGCCGAGCTGGTCGGCGCACAGCCCGTCACCATCCAGGCGGCGGAACTGCCGCAGGCGCTGGCGACCGGCGTGGTCAACTCGTTCATCACCTCCGGCTCGACCGGCTACGACAGCAAGGCCTGGGAGACCATGACGCACTTCTACGATACGCAGGCCTGGATTCCGAAGAACGTCACCTTCGTGAACAAGGCCGCATTCGACGCACTCGACAAGCCGACCCAGGACGCGATCGTCAAGGCGGCCGCTGTCGCCGAGGAGCGCGGCTGGAAGCTCGCGGAAGAAAAGGCCAAGTGGTATGTCGAGCAGCTTGCCGCCAACAAGATGAAGGTGATGCCGCCGCCTGCGGCCCTGAAGTCCGGCCTCGAGAAGATCGGCGAGCAGTTGACGGCCGACTGGTCGAAGAAGGCCGGCGCCGACGGCGACGCCGTGATCGCGGCATACAAGAAGTAGGACGCCGTAGGGTGGGCAAAGGCGCGTACGCGCCGTGCCCACCTTCGCCAAGGTGCTCTTGAAGGTGGGCACGCGGAGCCTGTCATCGGGCGCGCATTCGCGACCCGTTGGCTTTGCCCACCCTACTGAATGACCGTCGCTCCGATTGCGTCCAGCGCTTGCTCGACCGCGCGGATGACCAGATCCTCGATCCCCGGCGCATTGCCGATCACGCCGGCATAGGCGACATCCGTCCGGCCGAGCCCGGCGACCAGGCGCGGCGCATCGCGCGCGCCGTGCAGGCCTTCGCCCGAGAACATCCCGACCACGACCGTCGGCCCCGGGCAGGCGCGCGCGGCCTCCTCCAGCGAGGGAGCCTCCTCCAGGAAGGCCACCTTGACCTGGCGGCATGCGCCGAGCCCTGCGACCTCGCCGGCCACCCATTCCGTAGCCTCCCGGGAGGCCGGGTTGCGGCGCGAGCCGTGGGCAAGAAGGACGATATCGAACGCCGCCGGTGCAAAGCCGTTTGCCGCAGCGAGAAGCCCGGCGCGAGCGGCAATCAGCCTCGGCAGACCGCGGTCGAGGCCGAGCGGCGGCAACAGCTCGATGACGCGGCCCCGCTCGTTCGCCTCGTCCAGGAGGCCCACCAGGCGGTCCCGCGTGAAATAGCCATTGGCGGCAAACAGCGGATAGACGATGACCCTGCGGGCTTTGAGGCGGTCCAGCGCCTCACCGATCGCCGGCGTGCCGTTGATGAAGCCAGCCGCGACTTCCGCCACGATTCCGCGGGCCGCCACCGCGCGCGCGATCTGCAGCGTGCTCTCGTTGGAGGCGCCCGGCTGCCGCTCGCCATGCGCCGCGATCAGCAGCGCAGTGTCGCCCGCGCTGCGGCTCAATGGCTGGTCCCGTCCGAGAAGGTGATCTTGTTCCATACGTTGTACTTGCCCGACGGCTTCGACATCGGCAACCGCTTCACCTCGGCAAAGGTTGCGGCGTCATAGACCACCAGCGCACCCTTGTCTTCCCAGACCGACACCAGAACGTGGCGACCGTCCTTGTCGAACTCGACATGGGCGGCCGTCTTGCCGGGTTCGGGCGTGACGCTGCGCACGATTTCGAGCGTGCGCTTGTCGATGATCGACATCGTGTCCTTGTTGCCGCCCATCATGCTGTCGGTCCAGGCGTAGGGCGAGTTCTCATGGCTGCGCATGAAGAAGCCGGGCCCGGGCGTGTCGATCGACTTGAGCAGCGACCAGTCCTGCATGTCGAGCACGTTGACCTTGCCGGCCTTCAACAGCGGTGTCGCCATCACGGGCCGGCCGTTCCAGGTCCAGGAGATGCCGGAGCCGAGATGCGGCAGGCCGGGCATGTCGAGCTGCTTGATGTCGCGCCCGACCACGAGATTGACCACCACCGCCCTGCCCTCGCGCGCCGAGCCGATCAGGTTGCGGTAGGGTGGATCGAAGAAGAAATCGTCGAGCGGCTCGGGCGTCTCGATCCGGCGCAGCGCGAACAGGCCCTGCGACGACGGCAGCGCCTCGACCATGCCCTTCTCGTGCGAATGCACGAAGCCGGAATAGACCGGCGGGGCGTTCGGATCGGTGGCGATTTCCCAAATCTCCGGCACGTCCTTCAGCGCGGCGATGAAGCTGTCGCGGGGACGGGCCTGGTACACCGCCGACACCCGCGACGGATTGCCCTTCTTGTCCTTGACGTCGAAGATCTTCTCGACCGAGAGATCTTCGGCCGACAGCATCACCAGCGTGCGCGGCAGATAATTGGCCACCGCAATGTGCTTGCCGTCACGGGAGATGGCGATGTTGCGCGCGTTGATGCCGGCCCGCACCTCGGCGAGCATGGTCAGCGTCCACAGGTCGTATTTGCTGACCCAGCCGTCGCGCGACATGAAGAAGACGTAGCGTCCGTCGGGCGAGAATTTCGGGCCGCCATGCAGGGCAAAGCGTGTCGCAAACCGCGTCAGCGGTTCGAAGCGGTCGCCGTCGAGGATGGTGGCGTGGTGATCGCCCGCCTCGACCACGACGAACAGGTTCTTCGGATCGGCCTCGAAGCGGGGCCGATCGAGCGCCGGCGCGGATGCGTGGATGACGCGGCTGGCGGCAATTTCGACCGCGCCCCAGGCCGGCACGTTGGCGAGCGGCGTCGCAATAAAGGCGGCAAGCGCGGTGATTTCCTCGTTGTTGAGCGTCCCGGCAAAGCCCGGCATCTGCGTGGCGGCACGGCCGCCCACGATCACCGAAATGGCGCGCGCGCCGGTCAGGCGGCCGAGATTTTCCGGCAGCAGCGCGGGTCCCAATCCGCCGAGACGATCGCCGCCGTGACACTGCGCGCAGTGATCGGCATACAGCTTCGCCGTGTCGGGCTGAGCTGCCGCGGACGCCATGCCAAGCGCGAGCGCCGCTACGGCGCCGAGCGCGCTAGTAAGACATCGGCGCTTCATGGCGGGCTCCGCGAAAGGCGCTGGTGCGGACGCGTTCGGCCGGCTGGGCGAGGCCGATTTCCGCATCCGTGAGGTAACAGCCGGGGTCTTCCGCCCAGGGATTGCCGGTCATCCGCAGCGCGCGCACGCGCGTGTTGCCGTTGCAGATGGAGAAGTGCGCGCAGGCGCCGCAACGGCCGCCGACCTGCCGCGGGTGCTGCTTCAACCCGGCCATGACGGGATCGGAGAGATCCGACCAGATCGCCGAGAACGGCCGCTGCTTCACATTGCCCAGATTGTAGTGCCACCACATCGTGTCGGGATGCACGTTGCCGAGATTGTCGATGTTGGCGACGTTGACGCCGGAGGAATTGCCGCCCCAACGCAGGAGCTTTTCGCGCAGGCTCGCCACCGCATGCGGCACCGTGCGTTCAGCCCATTGCAGCAGATAGATCGCATCCGCATCGTTGTTGCCAGTCACGATCTCCATGTCGCTGCCGGCCTGTGCCCAGCGCCAGGCGCGCTCGATCACCATGTCCATGGCTTCGCGGGTGGTCTGCCAGGCCGCATCGGTGCCGCGATTCTTGTTGCCGCGGCCGGCATAGACCAGATGCGACAGATAGAATTTCGGAAAGCCTTCGCTCTCGACCAGATCGAGCAGGCGCGGCAGCTCGGCTGCATTGTCCTCGGTCATGGTGAAGCGTACGCCGACCTTGATTCCGCGGTCGCGCAGCAGCCTCAATCCCGCGAGCGCCTCCTCAAAGGCGCCGGCACGACCGCGGAAACGGTCATGCGTGGCGCCGATGCCGTCCAGGGAAATGCCGACATAATCGTAGCCGATGTCGCGGATGCGGTCGGCAAGGCCGGCGTCGATCAGGGTGCCGTTGCTGGAAAGCCCGACATAGAAGCGCATGGTCTTGGCGCGCTCGGAGATCTCGAAGATGTCGCGCCGCATCAGCGGCTCGCCGCCGGACAGGATCAACACCGGCACGCGGAACATCTTCAGGTCGTTCATGACATGAAAGACTTCCTCGGTCGAAAGCTCGTTGGGAAAGTCGACGTCGCCGGAAATCGAGTAGCAGTGCTTGCAGGTCAGGTTGCAGCGGCGGATCAGGTTCCAGATCACCACCGGGCCGGGCGGCTGGCGCACGGGGCCGGTTGGCGCCGGCTCGCCGATGTCGCGAAGATAGTGACTGAGGCGAAACATCCGGGACCTCTCCGCTCAGGCCGCAATACGCAGGCCGGTCTTCTTCAGGATGCGGGTGGAGAACAGCACGTCGTGGCCGCGCTCGGCAGGGCCGATCAGGTCTGCAATCTCGGCGACCTTGGTCCTGACCTCGTCGCGGGTTCGCCCGTGCACCATCGCAAACAGATTGTAGGGCCAGAGCGGCAAATGCCGCGGCCGCTCGTAGCAATGGGTGACGAAGTCGAGCGCGCCGACCTTTGCGCCGACATCGGCCACGGCATCGTCGGCGATGTCCCACACCGACATGCCGTTCGCCGTGAAGCCGAGCGCGTAATGATTGGGAATCGCCCCGATGCGGCGGATCGCCCCGCGCTCGAGCAGGCTTTGCAGGCGTGCGAGCACGTCCGCCTCGTCGAGCCCGAGCTGCGCGGCGACCGCGCGATAGGGCTTAGGCACCAGCGGAAGCCCGCCTTGTGTCGCAGCGATAAGCCGGCGATCGGTTGCATCCAGCATGTTTCAGACCTCGACCCGGAAGCCGACGAAGAATTCGCGCGTTTTCGGCATGGCGTGCACCGCAATGCCGGTCTCGTGCTCGATCTCAGCGATCACCTGCTGAATCCTGCGCGGATCGTCGGCCGAAATCACGAACCACATGTTGAGCATGTGCGTCCGCTCGTAATTATGGGCAATTTCCGGGTGCGCGTTGACCTTCGCCGCGACCTCCTCGAAGCGCACCTCGGGGACCGCCATCGCGGCGAGGCATACGCCGCCGCCGATCTGTTCGGCATTCCACAGCGGCCCGAACCGGCTCAACGCGCCCGAGCCGGTGAGATCGCGAACGCCCTCGATCAGTTCGTCCTCGGTCAGTCCGAGTTCGCGGCCAGCATCGCGGAACGGCCGGGATGTCAGGGGAAACTCGCCCTGCAGGCCGTTGACGATGGCGCGCGCCGTCGGATCGAGCCAGGCCATCAGTTCAATCCCGCCGTTGCGGAGAACACCGCGCCGCGCTGCTTGAAGCAGCGCCTGGAGAACAGCACCGCCTGCCGCAGCAGACCACTGTCGGACTCCAGGTTGATCTCGTCGATCACGGAATAGGCGTCCCAGCGCGAGCGCGCATGGACCATGCAGAAGATGTTGTAGGGCCAGGCCGGCAGATGCCGCGGCCGCCGGTAGCACAGCGTGACCTTGGGATGGCGCGCAAAGCTTTCCACGACGTCGTCGAGGCGATCGTCGGGCACGTCCCACACCGCCATGGCGTTCGACCTGTAGCCGAGCTTCTCGTGCCTCACCACGCAGCCGAACCGCGTGACAATGCCGGACGCCTTCATGTGCTCGAGGCGGTCGATGACTTCGGACTGTTTGAGGTCGAGCTTGTCGGCGACCGCGCGGTAGGGACGCTCGATCAGCGGCAGGCCGTCCTCGATCGCGGCGAGGATGGTCCTGTCGCGCGGATCGGGACGGTAGTCGGCGGGGTTTCCGACCTCGCGGCGCGGCGGCGGCGCGGCGCCGAGCGAAAAGCCGAGGCCGAGGTGATAGGCTTCCAGCATCGGCAGGTCGACGACTTCGAGCCTGGTCTTGTCATGGATGCGGCGGATCGTGGCCGCGACCGCCTCCGGCCCGGCGCCGGTAATCACGAACCAGAGATTGAGCGCATGCTCGCGCTCGTAATTGTGGGTGACCAGCGGCTCGCGGCTGACGATGCCGGCCACCTGTTCCAGTTGCTCCGGCGGCACCTGCATCGCCGCCAGCGTGCTGGCGCCGACGGTATTCGGCCTCACCACGGCGCCGACCCGGGAGATCACGTCGTTGTCCCGCATCTTGCGGAAGATGCCGATCGTCTCGTCCTGGTCGAGCGCGGCGAAGCGGCCGACCACCGCGAAAGGCTTTTCGACCAGCGGAAAGCCGTGCTGCCAGCGATCGATGAGCGCGAGCTCGGTCTGGTTCGGTGTCATTGTCCGATCCTCGTTGCGCGTGCGGTAAAGAAGATTCCCGAAGGCTTTTGCGCCGGTATTTCCGCCTTCTTCCTGAACGTCGCGGTGTCGTAGACGTCGATGCGGTCGGCATCGCGCACCGAGACCCATACCTCGTTGCCGCGCGGGGTGAATTCCAGATGCAGCACCGCCGGGCCCGGCGCGAAGCGGTGCACGACCTTGAGCGTCTGCACGTCGACGACGTCGATGGTGTCGTTCTTCGGATGGGCGAAATTGACCCAGACCTGGCGCCCGTCCGGCCGCGCCACCGCGAACACCGGCTGGCCATGGGTGGCCACGCGGCCGGCCTCGGCGAAATTGCGGGTATCGACCGCGATCAGTTCGTGGCGGCCGACCGCGGGCAACAGCAGCTTGCCGCCGACCGCGGCCCAGCCCTCCAGATGCGGCATCTTGTAGACCGGCAGGCCTTCCTCGCCGCGGCCGTAGCGATCGAGAATGCGCTCGGCCTTCAGGGGCGCCTGCCAGGTATCGACATGCACGACGCCGTCCTCGCCGAACAGGCCGGCGAGATAGTGCCGGCCATCCGGCGTGACGTTGCCGTCATAGGGCAGCTTGCCGACGCCGGTGAGCTTTACGACGGCGGGCGCTTCCGGGGTGGAAAGATCGGCTACCCAGATCTCGCCGGCGTCGTAGAGCGCAAAGGCGAAGCGCCGGCCCGGAAGGTCGACGAGGCCGACCGTCTTGGAGGATTTTCCGTCGGCGCCCTTGGCTGCAATGGTGGCAACCGGCTCGAGCGTGTCGGCGGCGAAGATCCGCACGCCGCCGGGCTCGTAATTCGAGACCGCGATCAGCGCGCCGTCATCCGAGATCGCGCCGCCGATGGAATTGCCGGCCTGCATGACGCGTTTGGCGATCGACGAGGTGAGCAGATCGACCTTGGTCAGCCCGCCGTCGCGGCCGAACACATAGGCATAGCGCTGATCCGGCGAGAACACGGCGGAGGCGTGCGAGAGATCGCCGAGCCCCTCGACACGGCCGATCGTGCGCCGGGCCATTGTGTCCACGACCAGCACCGAACCGGCGGCGCGCTCGATTACGAGGCCGAGGCTGCCGGTGCCGCGCAATTCGCCGGCGCCGGCCAATGCCGGCACCATGAGCCAGAACAGGAGCAGAATGCGTGCAAACGCTTTCATGGCAAGTTCCCCTGCTGCAAACGGTCCGCGATCCATTGCGCATCGCCTTCACTGAGCAGCGCGCGCCAAGGCGGCATCGGCGTGCCGGGAACACCGTCCAGGATGATGCCGACCAGCTGCTCGCGATTCCAGATTTTCAGGTTCTCTGACGTCAGCGGCTTGCCGAGGCCGCCGCGCAAGGTGAGGCCGTGGCAGGAACCGCAGTCCTGGCGCACGAGATTGGCGAGCTTGCCGGCGTTGGGGGCAATCTCGGCGGCAGAGACGGGCGCGGCTGCTGCCACCAGCGCAAGCGCCAGGTCAGGCAACAACTGAAACCGTATCGGCCTCCGCATCGTCATGCTCGTTCCGCTCCAAGGTGCGCTCCAAGGCAAGCCCGGCGACCCGGCCAATGATGAACAGGACGGGGCCGGAGAACGCCGCCTCGCGCGCCGCCATGGGCAGAGATGCGAGGCGTGTGCATATTCGCCGCTCCCGGTCGGTCGTGCCTTGACACACCGCAAGAACCGGCGTGCTCATCGGAAGCCCGTGGGCGACGAGTTCCCCCGTGATCTCCTCGATATTGGAGAGACCCATGTAAACGACGAGAGTGGTATCGGGGTCGGCCAGGCTCGCCCAGTCGAGTTCAAGCGGCTCGTTGGCCTTGCGATGGCCGGTGACGTAGCGCACGCCGCTGGCGAGCCCGCGATGCGTCAGCGGGATGCGCGCAGCGGCCGCGCAACCCTGCGCCGCCGTGATGCCGGGGATCACTTCATATGGAATTCCCGCCGCCTCGAGCTCGGCCGCCTCCTCGCAGCCGCGCCCGAAGATGAAGGGATCGCCGCCCTTGAGCCGCACCACGGTGCGGCCGGCGCGGCCGAGGCGGATCAGGATTTCGTTGATTTCGGACTGCGGAACGGGATGAAAATCCGCCTGCTTGCCCACATTAATCTGCGCGACGCCGTCGCCGATCGTCTCCATGATGCGGTCGGACACCAGCCGGTCATAGACGACGACATCGGCCTCCTCGATCGCGCGTATCGCCTTCAGGGTGAGAAGCTCGGGATCGCCCGGACCCGCCCCGACCAGATAGACCTTACCCATGCTCATGCGCGCGCTCCGGCTGGCTCATTTCCCGCACACGGGGCGGCGCGGTGGCGCCGCCCCGATGTCGGGATCAGTAGACGTCGTTACGGGTGTTGAAGACGTTGAACTTGCCGGTCGGCGTCACCAGACGCCGGTCCTTGATCACCGTCTTCAGCTGCAAGGTCTTGTCGTCGACCACCACGATCGCCGAGTCCTGGGCCTTGTTGTTCCAGACCGAGAACCAGATCTCGTTGCCATCCTTGTTGTACTCGCCCTGCACCACGCGTCGCGCGCCTTCCGAGATGCCCGACCACTGGCCGATCGGCAGCACCTTGTATTCGGGCTTCTCCTTGGCGAGATCCTTGATCTTGAACACGGCGACCGAGGAGGAGATTTCGGCGTCGGTGTTCAGGGTCGTGTCGACGTAGAGATTCTCCGACTTCGGATGGGTCTTGATGAAGAGCGAGCCGCCGCCCTGGCCGTTGATCTTCTGCACGACCTTCCAGGCATGCTGCTTGTTCTTCTCCGGATCGCTGCCGATGAAGGAGACGGTCTCGTCTCCGAGATGGCTGGTCGCCCAGACCGGACCGAATTTCGGATGCGTGAAGTTGGCGCCGCGTCCGGGGTGCGGAGTCTGGCCGCCGGATTCGACCACGGCGACGAGCTTGTCCTCCTTGGTGTCGACGATCGCGATCTTGTGACGCGCATTCGCCGCAACGAAGAAGTAGCGCCCGGTCTTGTCGAAGCCGCCATCGTGCAGGAATCGTTCGGCCGCGATCGTCGTCACCTTCAGATTGTTGAGGTCGCGATAGTTGACCAGCAAGATCTGCCCCGTCTCCTTGACGTTGACGACGAATTCGGGGTTGTGGTGCGAGGCGACGATCGAGGCGACGCGCGGTTCGGGGTGATATTCCTGCGTGTCGGAGGTCATGCCGCGGGTCGACACCACCTTGAATGGCTCCAGCGTCGCGCCGTCCATCAACACGTATTGCGGCGGCCAGTAGGAGCCGGCGATGGCATACTTGTCCTCGAAGCCCTTGAACTTGGAGGTTTCGACCGACCGCCCTTCGGTGCCGACCTTCAGCTCGGCGACGGTCTGCGGCGGGTCCATCCAGAGGTCGATCAGGTTGAGCTTGGAGTCGCGGCCGATCGTGTAGAGGTAACGTCCCGACGCCGACGGGCGGGAGATATGCACGGCGTAGCCGGTCTTGAGAACGTGCTCGATCTTCTTGGTGGTGCCGTCGATCAGCGCGACCTCGCCGGCATCGCGCAGCGTCACCGCGAACAGGTTGTCGATGTCGAGCTTGTTCATCTTCTTCGTCGGCCGCTGCGCGACCGGGACGGTGACCTTCCAGCTCTCCTTCATCTCCTTCATGCCGAACTCCGGCGGCTGCGCCGGCTCATTCAGCAGATAGCGCGCCATCAGTTCGATGTCGGCCTGCTGGAACTCACCCGAGGTGCCCCAGTTCGGCATGCCGCCCGGCGAACCATAGGTGATGAAGTCGCGCAGATATTCGAAGCCGAGCTTCTTGGTGAGGTCGGGCGTCAGCGCCTTGCCGGTTGCGCCCTTGCGCAGCACGCCGTGGCAGCCGGCACAGCGCTCGAAATAGATGCGGTTGGCCTTGTCGAATTCGGCCTTGGTGAGTTGGGGATCGCCCGGCTTGGTGCCCGGCTGCTCCGTCGGCTTCTCGCCGAGCACGTCGAGGCTCGGCTGGTACTGGCCGCCCGGCGTGGTCTTGTGCTGCTGCACGTCGGCAGGTTTCGGCGTCGCGGGCTGCTGTTGTGCCTGTCCGGCCGTCGAGCCGAAGCAGAGAATACCCGCTGCGGCGATCCCACCCAGCGCCCAAAGCCCAAAAGCACGATGTCCCATCACGTCGCTCCAGCAGCAGAATCCGATGGTGGCATGATGCCTTATGCGTGGTCTGCCGCCTTGACTGCGGTTAAGCGGCAGTTTGATCTGGCGCAACGCGCGCTTGCCAAAAATCTGCCTGATCGCATTCATGCGAATTGCTGCCGTGTCGTTGGCGCTGCGCGGCCTGCTCTGCGCGCTCGCAACCCTCATCATTTCGGCAAATCCGGCCGATAGCGCCGACCTGTCGGCGGCCGCCGGTTTCTTCCAGTCCGCCGGGGCGGCGACGGTCGAGCAGCCGCAGGGCAGTCCGCCCGCCGCAGTCATTCGCGGGCCGGACGGCAAGCTGCTCGGCTACGCCTTTTCGACCTATGAGGTATCCGGATCGGTCGGCTATGCCGGGCGGCCCCTCGACATCGTCGCTGCCATCACGCCGGAAGGCATCGTCGCGGGCGCACAGATCGTGGCACATGAGGAGCCGATCCTCGTGATCGGCATCCCCAGGGATGCGCTCGCCGCCTATGTCAGGAACTTTGCGGGCTTCGATACGCGGGCCGGCGCGGCGCTGAAGCCGGCGGACGGAATGGCGCGCGGGCCGCATGCCGTGGCCGGCGCGACCATCACCTCGACCGTGATCCGCGATGCCATCCTGCGCTCTGCGCGGGCCGTGTTGCGCAGCCGCGGCCCTGCCACGGACAGCGCCGCCCGGCTCGATCGCGAAACCCTGCGGCGATCGTCCTGGCACGCGCTCGTTGCGGAAGGCGCCGTGCAACGAAAGCTGGTGACGCGCGGCGAAGCGGCAAGAATGCTGGGCACGCAGGATCCCGAGCCCGACAAGCCCTTCATCGAACTGTGGCTGGCGCTGGCGATCCCACCGCCGATCGGCGAGAGCCTGCTCGGACAGCGTGCCTACGAAAGCGAGCTGGCCAGGATCGGCCCCGATGACGATCTGATCCTGATCGGCGCCTCCGGCCTGTATTCCTTCAAGGGCACGGATTGGCGGCAATCCGGCGCGTTCAACCGCATCGAGTTCATCCAGGGCGGCAAGACGTTTCGCCTGAAGGCCGCCGATCATACGCAGATCGAAGCGCTGCGCGCGGCGGGCGCGCCGGAGCTGCGCGAGATCGCGGTGTTTCGTGTCGCGAAGACGAGCGGGTTCGATTCCACCAAGCCGTTCCGGCTCGATCTCGATCTCGGCACGCCGTCCCCCGGCAGCGGCCCCGCCGTCGTCACGCTGGAGTACCGGATTCCCGAGCGCTATCTGATCGCCCCGCCTGCACCGCCCGCCGCGGCGCCGCCCGGCAAGGCGCAGGCCGTGCCGGAGTCGAACGGGACACTGTGGCAGGATATCTGGTGGGCACGGCGCTTCGAGATCGGCGTGCTCGGGATCATGCTCGCGGTTCTCGCCGGCATCCTCGTGTTCCAGGATTCGGTCACCGCACACGGCAAGTTCTACTATCGCCTGCGCACGGGTTATCTGCTGCTTACCCTGATCTTCCTCGGCTTCATTGCCAACGCGCAATTGTCCGTGGTCAACGTGCTGACCTTCATCCACGCGCTGCTGTCGGGATTCCGCTGGGAACTGTTTCTGCTCGATCCCCTGGTATTTCTGCTCTGGAGCTTCGTTGCGGTGAGCATGCTGTTCTGGGGGCGCGGTGTGTTCTGCGGCTGGCTCTGCCCGTTCGGTACCTTGCAGGAGCTGACCAACGAGCTGGCGCAGCGGCTCGGCATCAAGCAGATCGAGATTCCCTTCGGGCTGCACGAGCGGCTCTGGATGATCAAATACGTCGCGTTCGTCGGCATTCTCGCCGTGTCGTTCCGCTCGATCCTGGGTGCGTTCCAGCTCGCCGAGATCGAGCCGTTCAAGACGGCGATCACCATGAAGTTCCTGCGGGAGTGGCCGTTCGTGATCTATGCCGGGGTGCTGCTGTTCGCCGGCGTCTTCGTCGAACGCTTCTATTGCCGCTATCTCTGCCCGCTCGGCGCGGCGCTGGCGATCCCGGCGCGCATGCGCATGTTCGAGTGGCTGAAGCGCTACCGCGAATGCGGATCGGAATGCCATGTCTGCGCGCGGCGCTGCACGGTGCAGGCCATCCATCCGCTCGGCCAGATCAACCCCAACGAATGCATCTACTGCCTGAAGTGCCAGGCGAATTATTTCGATCACGACATCTGCCTTCACCTCAAGAAGCGCGCGCAGCGGCGACAGCCGTTGACGTTGACGCCGGGAAAGCCGGCCGGCGAGACGGGAGAACGGCCATGACAAGCTTGCCTGAAAGGCCGACACGGCGGCGCGCGATCGCCATCTTCGCCGCAGCCGCGGCCGGCGCCATGGCCGGGGGCCCTGCCCGCTCTTCCGCCGAATACGTATGGCGCGGAGTGGCGATGGGCGCGGACGCAACGATCCTGTTCAACGGCATCGACCGTGACGCGGCAAGCGCCGCCGTCGCGCTAGTGGAAGCCGAGATCGACCGGCTGGAAGATGAACTGAGCCTGTTCCGGCAAGCTTCCGAACTGTGCCGACTCAACCGCGATGGCCGGCTGCAATCCCCGGGCGCCGACCTGCGGCGCGCCTTGACGCTCGCGCTCGATACGGCGTCGGCGAGCGGCGGGCTGTTCGACCCGACCGTGCAGGCCCTGTGGGAGGCCCATGTCGACTGGTTCGCGGCAGCACCCGGCGCCGCAACGCCGCCGGATGATTTGATCGCGCGGGCGCGGCTGGCCGTCGACTGGCGCAAGGTGACGATCGAGCCGTCGTCGATCCATCTCGGCCACGGCCAGCGCGTTACGCTCAACGGGCTCGGCCAGGGCTATGTCACCGATCGCATCGCCGAGCTGCTCGCGGGCCGCGGCCTCAGGCACGTCCTCGTCGACCTCGGCGAACAGCGCGCCATCGACGCAAGGCTGGACGGCGCTCCCTGGCAGATCGCGCGTGCCGGCGGCGCACCGATCCGGCTACGGCGCGGCGCGCTCGCTACCTCCGAAGGCTCAGGCTGCGTGCTCGGCGCCGGCGGCGCCGCGCATCACTTGTTCGACCCGCGCAGCGGCCGCAGCGCCGGCGGCTGGAAGACAGTGACCGTCCATCACCGCTCCGCCGCCGTCGCCGATGCACTGTCGACCGCTTTCTACATTGCTTCCGCCAACGAAATCGCGGCCCTGCTGCCGCAGTTCCCCGGCACCGTGGTGTGGGCGCGCGATCACGCCAATGCCGGCCGGCGCTGGATCGCAGCCCCGGTTGACGATGTCGTGTCGCTGGAAGTCTGACGGAAGCCGGACTACTTGGTCTTGCCCTCGGCGTCGTACTGCTTGAGATGGGCCCAGAGCGCCTTCGCCTCGGTCTCGTTCTTGATGCCGGCGAACACCATCTTGGTGCCGGGAATCTTCGCCTTGGGATCCTTGATGTAGTCGAGGAAGCTCTCCTCGTTCCAGGTGATGCCTGAGCCCTTGTTGGCGTCGGAATAGTTGTAACCGGCGACGGTTCCGGACTTGCGGCCATCCAGCCCGTTGAGCACCGGCCCGACCTTGTTCTTCGCGGTTGGACCGACATCGTGACATGCCACGCATTTCTTGTACGAAGTGGCGCCCGCGGCCAGGTCTTGCGCGGCAGCCGTACCGACCCAGGCGATCGAAACCGCCGCCGCAACCAGTAACTTCCTCATCTTCTTCTCCCTTTTCAAAGATTCCAAACAGCCGCTCAGTGGTCGCCCAGCGCCCGATGCAGTCGGGCATCGTGGCTTTCGAAATGGCGCGAGAACCAGGCGTCGAGCCGCTGCGCCAGCAGCTTCTCGTCAAAGAGGTCGTTTACCTCATAATCCTCCATGATGTCCCTGACCTCGTCGAGCAGGCGCTCGTGATCGTTCTTGTGCTGGCTGAGCTGATCATAGCCCTTCTCGCGCATGAAGCGCTCCTCCAGCGCAAAATGCGCGGAGATCGCCTTGTAGAGATCGCCGAAGAAGCCGAGAACAGAAACCTTGGAGCCCTGGGTCGTGGCCTTCTCGTGCAAACGGTTGATCAGATCGACGAGTTCGCGATGTTCGTGATCCACCGCTTCGATGCCAACGCTATAGCGCTTCTCCCATTGCAGCAGGCCCATTGTATCCTCCTCAGCGAAAGACGAAGCTGCCGCTTTCCGGCCGGTAGTCGATCACCAGCATCTGGTCCGGCGCGAGCTCGACGCTGTCGCGGCGCTGGTGATCGAAACCGTCGGCGCGCGCGGTGTCACGCAAGCGAACGGCGAGGTCATGCTTGCCGGCCGGCAGGACGAAGCGCTGATAGACCCGCGACGGTCCATCGCCCGCGATGCCCGTCGGTTGCAGGCTCGCCTGGTAGACGCCGCGGCCGTCGACATCGAGCTCGACATAGATCGCGCGCCGCCCGCGCGGACAGTCCTTCACCCGCCGCATGTTGGGCGGCAGCTTTGCGATCTCCTCCGGCGTCAGGCGGCGGCACTCGCCCTTGCGGTCGGCGCCGTGCACGAAGGTGAGCATCACCACGCCCGTGCCCTTCGGAATCTGGCCCCAGGTAGGCCAATCCGACAGGGCGGCGACGCCGGCAAACAGCGCCACGATGACAATGAATTGTCCTGTCAGCCGCACGGCCTTCATGTCGCGCCCCTCTCCGTCTCGAGGGCTTTCGGCTGACGCGTCGGCGAAGACACCGGCAACGGCGACCGCAGCCGCTTTGGCGGCATCGCAGCCACGCGCTCGGCGAATTCGGCGATCTCCGTCTCGGCCCTGCTGGCGGCGAGCGCAGATGCCCACACCATCGCAATGCGCTCGCGGGGAACGCGCGCCCGCAAATAGGGATCGCGCTCGGCGGCGAAGCGCTGCTCGGTCCATTGCACGCCGAGCCGGTTGTAGCAGGCGCTTTCGGCGCAGCCGGCGACGACGACGCCGTCGGCAAGATCGCGGCTCAGGATGAAATCGATCAGCGACGGCGGCGCCATCGCGACGCAAGGCATCACCACGGTGTCGCCGAGCCGGCCGGCGGCCGCGCCATGCTCGCAGGCCAGCACCAGCACGCGGCCGGGCCCGCTCAGCCCGGCGGCCGTATCCATCACGCGCTCGCGCAGCTCCCGCAGCGAGTATTCCGGCAGGTCGATGCCGGTCTTCAATTCGTCGGTACGGCGGAACGGCGTCGACGAGGGGCAGGAGCCGACACAGATGCCGCAGGACACGCAGAGCGTGGGATTGACCTCGGCCTGCGTCGGGAACGGCAGCTTGTCGGTGCGGGGAACCAACCTGATGGCCTCGTACGGGCAATCTTCCGCGCAGCGGGCGCAGCCGTTGCAGTGGTCGAGATCGATCACCGCCGCCCTGGCCCTGCGGAGCGGCGGCAACCACGGCATCAGCGCGATCATCAGCGAGAAGGCGCCGAGGAAGGCCCACACCGCGCCGTTGCCCCACAATTCGGTCAGCGGATAGAGCGGCAGATAGAACCAGTCGAGCCCGACGTTGTTCGGCACCTTGGCAAGATCGGCCGGGCCTTGCGACAGCGCCGGCCTCCAGATCGACACCGCCAGCAGCGCAGCCAGCGACATCAGCGCAAGCGTACGCGGCGGGTTCACCTTGGGCCGCGAGATGCGCAGGATATGCACCCACATGATGAACAGCAGGAACAACGGCACCGCGACGTGCATGAACACCATCAGCGAGAAGAAGCGGCTGGTCAGCGTGCCGGTGGCGATGAAGTTGCGGGCGATCGGTTCGCCGAAGATCGGCAGCCAGTCCAGCAGTTCGGAAGAAACCAGCGCCACAAACTGGGCGAGCTTGTCCCACACCAGCCAGTAGCCGGTGATACCGGAGACGTAGAGCAGCCAGATGATCGGCAGGCCCGTGAACCAGGAGAACCAGCGCACCCCGCGATAATGATCGAGGGAGAACTCGCGCAGCAGATGCACCGCCACCATCACCACCATCAGGTCGGAGGCGTAGCGGTGGAAACTGCGCATGACGCCGGCATGGAACCATTGGTCGCGCGAGATGTACTCGACCGACTGGTAGGCGCGGTCGATACCGGTATCGAAGAAGATGAAGAGGTAGATGCCGCTGACGGCGACGATCCAGAAGAAGAAGAATCCGAGCGCGCCGAGTTGCGCCAGCGGATTGAGCGACGGGCTGAACAGGCGGTCGAACGGCCGCTCGATCAGCTCAAACCCAGCTCTGAGCACTTTACGGATGACGTTCACGTTGCTTCCTGTCGAAGCGCGATGACGCTTCCTTGAATGGTCATCACGCTCTATCTTTTTTGTTGGAGCAGAATCTTGTCCGAAAACCGGCTTCCACTTTTCCGGATCCTGCTCACGCCTTGCCCGTTGGCGCGTGCCCTGCTCGCAGCCATTCCCGCAGCAGCAGCCCGCCCATCACCAGCAGCGAGATCGCCGCCAGCACGCTGCCGAACACCAGCCCGTAATCGATGCGGTAGCGCCCTGCGCCCGGATCGTAGGCCGTGCAGATGAACTTGATGCGGTTGACGATGCCCGTGAACGTGAAGGACGTGCTGGTGCCGTAGACCACGTCCTTCATCGGCTCCATGAACATGCGCAGCGGAAACGCCTCGCCATAGACGTGACGATAGACCTTGCCGTCGCGGTCGAGGATCGTGGTCTGGGTGGGATGATCGAATCCGCCGCCGACCGCGCGATAGCTGAAGCCGAGATCGTCCAGCAGCGCGGCGATGGTGGCGGCGTCGCCGCTGGCGACCCGCCAGTTCGGCAGCGTGATGCCCTGCTGCGATGCGAATTGCGCCATCCGCGGCACGGTGTCGTTGCGGGCATCGAAGCCGACCGTGAGCACGGCAAAGCGATCGAGCCCGAACATCCGGCCGGCCTCCGTCACCGCATCGATGGTGCGCTGGGTGGTCGGCGGACAGACCGAGCTACAGGATGAATAGACGAGGCTGATGACCAGCGGCTTGCCGCGGTAGTCCGTCAGCCGGAACGGCGTGCCGTGGCTGTCGGTCAGCGCGTGGCTGCCGACCGTGCGGCCCAGCGCCTGCGTCGATTTTGCGATCGCAGCGGCCGGATCGAGCGCCGGCGCAGCCGCCGCGGGCATGGCGAGAAGGCCGGCCAGCGCGGATGCCGCACATGCCGCGCGAAGGCATTTCATGACAGAAGTCCGGCGGCGCTCGAGAGCAGCGCACCCGCGACCAGCAAGGCAAGCTGCAGCAGCGAGGCGAAGAAATTCCCCATCGCATTCTTTTTCGAGGGATCGCGATGGAGCACGATGCTCTTCCAGACGAACCATCCGCCGCCGATCGCCGCGCAGATTCCGTAGAGCATCCCTGCCCCGAACCAGACCGGGACAAGCGAGATTGCGGCCAGCGCCACCGCATGGAAGAGCACGGCCAGAGTCCAGGCGTAGGCCGGCACCACCACCGGCAGCATGGGGATGTTCGCCCGCGCATAGTCGTCGCCCTTGGCGGCGGCGAGGCTCCAGAAATGCGGCGGGGTCCACAGGAACAGCACGACCGCCAGCACCGTCGGAATGACTTGCGGCGAGGGATCGACCGCGGCGGCGCCCGCCATGACGGCAAAACTGCCGGCGAGCCCGCCGACCACGATATTCCATGTGCTGCGGCGCTTCAGCCAGACGGTGTAGACGATGCCGTAGGTGAAGGCGCCGAGAAACACATAGCCCGCTGCGGCATGGCCTGCCGTCAGTACCGCCAGCGCCAGCGAGGCCACCAGCAGCGCCAGAAAGGCGGCGAGCCACCACGGGCTCGCCTTGAGCGCCCCGCTCGCAAACGGGCGGGTGCAGGTCCGCCGCATCAGCTTGTCGAGGTCGCGTTCGTAGTAGTGATTGAAGGCACCGGCCGCGCCCGAAGCACCGAGCACGGCCAGCGTCAGGCCGGCGATCTGCCACCATGCCAGATGCGGGCCGCTTGTCGCCGCCACACCGGCCAGCGCGCTGGCCGCAATCGCGACGCCGATCCTGAGCTTCAGGAGCGATATCGTCATCGAGGCTACAGCGCGCATGGTTCTCTCCTTCTTCTTCTTCTGGAACTACGGTCGATCAACGGAACAGCCAGAGTTCCGACAGATATTTCCAGTTGATGAAGTAGTAGAGGACGAAGCAGACGAAGAAGATGGTCACGAGGATGATCGTGCCAGGCAGCTTCGGCGCCTTCTCGCTTCCGTAGTGCGAGGCGACGGCGCCGCCGCCCGAGAACAGCGGGAAGGTCAGCTTGTGGCCGCTCGTGATCTTCTTGCCGAAGAACGCGGTGGCAACGACGACCAGCACGAAGATGATGCCGCCGATGGCCGCGATGATGGCGAAGATGCCGTTCAGCCCCATCATCAGGAACGCGCCGGCCGAGTGGGCAAAGCCGATGCTGGCGTCACTGAAGGTCATGTCCCAGTGCCGCCGCGCCACGCCGAGCGTGCCCGCACCCATCATGAACAGCGAGATGCCGGCCGCCCCGATCCCGAACAGGTAGGGCTGGATCTTGGCAAGCTTCGGCCAGACGATCTCGCGCTGGAAGATCAGGGGCAGCACGATATAGGTCGCGCCCATGAAGGCCAGCGTCGTTCCGGCGACCACGGTGCCGTGGAAGTGACCGGGGACGTAGATGGTGTTGTGCATGAGCACGTTGAGCTGCTCGGTGCCGAGCACCACGCCGGAAATGCCGCCGATGAAGCCGAAGAAGACGAGCGACAGGAACATGCCGGAAAAGGCCGGATTTCCCCACGGCGCCTTGCGCAGCCACTCGAACATGCCGCGGTCGAAGCCGTTGCGCCGCTGCGCCGCCTCGATCGCGCCGGGCACGGTGAGGCCGTGCACCATCGAGCCCATCACCGCCAGGTACATCATGTAGCTGGTATTGACGATCTTCCAGCTCGCATCCATGCCGGGTTCGGCGAGCAGATGGTGTGCGGACGCCAGCTGCAGGAACAGGATGTACATGAAGAAGGCGGTGCGACTGACCTTCTCGCTCAGCGGCTTGGCGCCGACGAGAAGCGCTGCAGTCAGGTACCAGAGCGAGACGTGCGCCGAGACGTTGATCTGCTGCGAGGAATGCCCCATCGCCCACCAGACCACCTTGTACATCAGGGGATCGATGTCGGAGATCAGGCCGAGCGACCACAGCCAGGTCGGGATCAGGATGATCGCGCCGGAGGCGATGGTGAAGACGGCGATGATGGCGGCGGTGAGCGCGCCGAAGGTCACCAGCGGAATCGAGCCTTCATAGGTGCCCTCTTCCTTGGCGATCACCAGTGTCGCGAAGAACAGCCCGCAGCCGATCAATGCGCCGACCGCGAACAGGATGATGCCGAGATAGAAATGCGGCTTGGCCATCATCGGCGGATAGGAGGTGAACATCACGCTCGAATCGCCCTGCAGCACCGCCACGTTGGTGGCGAGCGCGCCGACGATCATCAATATGAAGCCGAGCCAGCCGAGTTTCGGCGCCGCCAGCCGCGAATTGAGCAGGACGGCGGAGGCGAAATAGAGAATGGCCATCTCGAAGAAGATGATCCAGAACAAGAGCACGTTGGCGCCGTGTCCGGTCAGGATCAGGTAGAACCAGTCGGCCGGAAGCAGATGCACTGCCGGCCACCTCGTGAGCGCCACCAGCAGGCCCATCAGGCCGCCGATCGCCAGAAACACCACGGCCGCCACCGCATTCGCGATGATCAGCCTCTGGGCGGCCACGTCGACCTTGAGCCCGGTGTACTGGCAGGTGCGGAATTCGGCCTTGGCGGGAACGGCGCCGATTACGGTTTCTGCGGTCATGCTTATCTCCCATCCGCCAGGCGTTGTTCCGCCTCTGCCTTCTTGGGTTCGGTCACGTAGATCTTGCCGGTCATGGTGTGGTGGCCGATGCCGCAGAACTCGTTGCAGACGATGCCGAACTCACCGCTCTGCGTCGGGGTCAGCGAGATCACGTGCTCGTATCCCGGGTGAACCTGGATATTGATGTTGGTGGGCTGCAGCGAGAAGCCGTGCTGCCAGTCGATCGAGGACAGATGGATGCGATAGCTC
This sequence comes from Bradyrhizobium sp., assembly GCF_016219575.1. Classification (GTDB taxonomy): domain Bacteria; phylum Pseudomonadota; class Alphaproteobacteria; order Rhizobiales; family Xanthobacteraceae; genus Bradyrhizobium. The sequence continues at coordinate 148,306 of NZ_JACRMG010000027.1, forward strand.
TGCCCCTTCTCCAGCTCGAGGATCGGCCACCACTGCCAGAGACGGCCGAGAATGTAGACGTCGCTGCCCGGCTTCGGCTTGGCGACGGGAATGCCCGCCTCCTCGCGCACCTTGTTCTTCTTGGCGAAGTCGTCGACCTTGGCCTCGTAGGCGGAAGGCGCGATGCGGTAGGCTTCCTTGCTGAGGTTCTGCTGTCCGATGAAATGCCAGGCGATCATGAACACGAACATGAACAGCCCCCACAGGAAGGCGATCACGATCCAGACCAGCTCGACCCGTTCGATAGGCTCGTTCCACCAGATGCGTCTTTCGGGCGGTGTGACAGCCATTTCGATTCCCCTTCTAAAGAATTGCGTTATGGATTGCGTGAGGCGATTCTCATTTCGCCAGCGGGACCGAGGCGACTTCCATCACGCCCCAGATCAGATAGAGGACGGTGGGCAAGGTCACGCCGAGGAACAGCAGCAGGAACGGGCTATCGAGAATCTGCTGCATTACGGGCACGCGCTCCAGCGGCGCTTTCTGTTCGGTGGACGACATCGGCGATCTCCCGGCTTTGAAAACCTCTCGCAAATCTATCCGGCGCCCAATCGGCATCCTTGACCGCGGTTAAGGAAGCGGCGGCCCGCAACAGAAATAGTTCTGCGATGGAACATGCGATCCCGTTCGACAGCGCCCGGCGCCGCGCGCAATGGGCATGGCTTGGCCTCGGCATGTTGGCCGCCGTTGCAGCCATCGTGGCGGCGTTGCTCGTCGCGAAGGCGCCGGTGCGGGCCTCCAACCTGCTGCTGATTTACGTGGGGGCGGAGGATTGCGCGCCGTGCCGCGCCTGGCAGAGCGGCGACGGCGCCGATTTCCGCAAGTCCGCCGAATTTTCCCGCATCAGCTATCGCGAGGTGAAATCGCCGCGCCTGCGCGACGTGCTCAGCGACGAACACTGGCCGGAGGATATCCGCGCCTATCGCGGCGGCCTGAAGCGGAGCGATGGCGTTCCGTTATGGCTGATCGTTTCCGGCAACGATGTCGTGGCGCAGCGCTTCGGCGCGGCCGCCTGGCAAACCGGCGTGCTGCCGGCACTGCGATCGCATCTGCGATAGAGCATGATCCGGAAAAGCGTGAAGCGGCTTTCCGAAGCGGATCATGCCCAAGAGACAACCTGACGCGCGATTCGCGCTTCAGGCGGGCAAATCCAGCGTAGCCGCCTGCTTCGGCGCGGTCTTGCCGTTGCAGCCGTTGAAGCCGAAACTGCCGCGGGCCTTGATGCGATCGCTGGCGACGAGATCCTGCAGCGTCGCTGCATCTTCGACGACGACGTCGGAAGCGCGGACATCGACGCCCATCGTCCTCAGCTTGGCGAACACCCGCGAAAGCGATTCCGGCTTCAGTCCGAGCCGGCCGGCAATCAGCGACTTGTCGTACGGCAGGGCAATCGTGCAGGGGCCCTTGACGCAGGGTGTCAGCTGAATGAGGAAATCGGCAACCCTCTGCATGCCGCTCTGCGCCGTGAGCTGCTCGACCCGGCTTATCATCAGATGCAGGTGCTGCGACGTCGAGGCGATCATGGCCAGTGCGACCTCGGGCATCTTGCGGACGCAATCGACGATGTGGTCGGCGGGAATCAGCATCACACGGGTGCGCGTCACCGCGCTCGCCATGGCCGGATAGCGACCGGCGGTGAAAGTCACCGCCTCCGCAAAACTCTGGCCCTTGGCAAAGACATTGAGCACAGCCTCATCGCCGGCCGGCGTGATCCGGTAGAGCTTGATCCAGCCCTCGAGGATGACGAAGAACGAACTCGCAGGCTCGCCCTGCCGGAACAACATGCTGTTGGGGCGAAGATTGACGACCCTGGCCTGCGCCAGCAGGACATCGAGCGCCTGCGGCTTCAACCCGGAGAAGACCGGGACTTGCGCGGCGATAGCCAGATCAGCAGGTGTGGGCGCTGTCATGTTCCTGTTCCTTGCAGGTTTCCTCCGGGTCTGCTTTCTCAACGCGCCAAGGCTCCGCTGTTCCACAGCGGTGCCCTGCTTCCCAATCGGCGAAATTCTCGACACGTATAAGTCCTCAGCCGCGCTTCCCGGAAATGCGCTTGCGCTGACGGTTGCCGGCTTCATTGGCGGCCTCGTGCGCAGGAATTAAGCACCCATCCGCCGACCGGGACTTTGCGAAAGGTCAAATATTGCCCGATTTCAGAGCGTGGAATTTTCCGCGCTCCGGCAGGCCAGTACCGGCCGGTCGTTGCCGGCATCCGGCCGATCGGCTAAGTGAGCCCTCCGATGCATCCACGGCGAACGCCGTAGTGAGTGGTCAACCATGGCTGAAGCCGATCTCGACACCGCCATCCGGCAATCCGCAAAAGTGCAGAACAAGAGCCTGATGGCCGCCATCCGCAAGCGGCGCGACCAGATCATGGCCCGCGCGGCCAAGGCCAAGGACAGGGAATCGCGGGATCGGCTGCGGCAGATGGCCAGGAGCACGATGGAGCTAGGTGCCGTCGCGGCCAGGCGGCTGCAGAATTCGGCGGAAATCGCCGCGGACGCCTACGCCCGGGCAATCCGGCAGGCCGCCGATGAAGCGGCGAAGGCCGCGGCCAAGCCCGCGAAGAAGAAGGACGCCGGCAAGCGAGCAGAAAAGAGCAGCTAGTCCATCGCCCTGCGGCGGAATGCCGCTTGCCGCGCGATCATTCCGCGCCGGCGAGCGGACTCATCATGGCCTCCACGGCCACGATCTTCCGGCTCTCGTCGTAGACGGGACGGACCGAGACCCTCACCTTCACGATCGACCCTGTCTTGTGCACCGCCGGCGAAATGGTCACTTCCGGCAAATTGCTGACGCCGGTCTGCACGTAGCGGCCGAAGCCCGCATTGTGCCGACCGCGCAGGTGCGGCGGAATGATCAGTTCGATGGAGCGGCCCATCGCCTCCGACTCCGCATAGCCGAGCAAGGCTTCGGCGGCGCGGCTCCAGCCACAGATCCGTCCGGTTCTGTCCACCACCAGCGTTGCAGTCATCGGTTCACACTCCGGCCGCGCTGCGCGGCGCGCTAGCCGCCCTCGCCGAGCCGTTGAATTTCCGCGCGCGCATCGTCGCCTTCCGGAATCGGCCGCCCCGAATCGCGCCATTCGATCGCCGCCTTGAAGCCGTGCTTCTGGGCGTAGCGGCGGAACCAGAGTCCTTCGGGATTGTGACGGGTGATTCCGTCGAAGATGGTGGCAAGCATCTGGGTCTGCTCCAGTCCCATGTTCAGCATCACCTGGTTGACCACCATCTTGTGCATGGCGAGATGGCTCTTCGGCACGCCGGCAATGCGATTGGCGAGCTTCATGGCGGCGGCTTCCAGCTCCGCAACCGGCACCGACTGGTTGGCGAGGCCCCATTCCACCGCGGTGCGGCCGTCGATCATGTCGCCGGTGAACATCAGCTGCTTGGCGCGCACCGGACCCAGCTTGAACGTCCACATCGCAGGCGTCGGACATCCCCATACCCGCGTCGGCATGTAGCCGATGCGCGCATCATCGGCCATGACGATGAGATCGCAGCATAGTGCGATGTCGCTGCCGCCTGCTACCGCGGCACCGTGAATTTTCGCAATCGTCGGCTTCGAGCAGCGCCACAGGCTCATGAAGTCCTCGGTGTTCCGCTTCATGCCGGCATAATCGACCATGGGATCCCAGGGATGCCCTTCCTGGGTCCATTTGTTGGTCGAGGCGCCTTCGGCGTAGCGGACGAGATCGTAGCCGCCGCAAAATCCCTTGCCCGCGCCCTCGACGAGGATGACGTGGATATCGTCGTTGCGCTCGGCCCATTCCACCGCGGCGCGGATTTCACGCGGCGTCTCGTCGTTGATCGCATTGAGGCGCTCCGGCCGGTTCAGCAGCAGCCGCGCCACGCGCGGCGATGCCGGGTCGGCGGCGATCTTGAGGGTCGAAAAGTCCGGCATGGCTGGTTCTCCCGTCCGTGTACGCTACAGTCAGCATTGACTGTAGCGCTTCCCCTGATACAGTCAATCCTGACTGTTGGAGACGAGATGGCATCGAAGCGCAGAGCCAGGGCCGACCGGGACGCAGCCGCGACGCGTCAAAAACTGCTGGATGCGGCGGTCGATTGCCTGGTCGAGCTGGGCGTCGCCGGCACCACCACGCTCGCGGTACAGCGCCGGGCCGGCACCAGCCGGGGCGCCTTGCTGCATCACTTTCCGACGCATGCCGACCTGCTCGCCGCCAGCGTCGCCGAACTCGTCAAGCGGAACGAGCAGGCGGTCGCAGCATCGCGCGCCGGCAGTTCAGAACCGGGCGATCCCCTGCGGGCGGCGGTGAACGCGCTCGCCTATGCGGGCCGGCAGCCCGCCTATCTCGCAGAGCTGGAGCTCTGGGCGGTCGCACGGACCGACCGGCCGCTGAAGCAGGCGCTGATTGCGGCCGAACGCGCGGCGCGCCGCGAGATCGACCGGGTCTATGCGGAGTTGTTCGGCAAATGGAGCGACGCCGAGGCCTATCCCGTCGCGGCCGCGCTCACGCAGAATTTCCTTCGCGGGCTGGCGATCTCGGAAAATCTGCGGGGCTCGGCGGCGCGCCGCGAGCAGCTCCTCTCCGCCTGGACGGATGCGATGCGGATGATGCTGGAGAAAAGTCCGAAGGAAGCGACGGCCCCGGCCATTCGCGGCTGATCAGGCGAGCAGGTCGACCAGCAGAAGCAGGATGCAGGAAGCAAGGGCTGCAAACGGCACCCACCGCGGACAAACGAACGTTCCCGGCGCCGGGGCTTCGTTCCTGCTCTTGATCCGGATCAGTGCGAGATTCACGATCGCGAAGATCGCCAGCGTGAGGCCCGCCGTGAGATCGGCGAGGCCCGCGAGCGGGACGGCCAGCGCAAGCACGAGAATAGCACCAACCGCGATCGCAGTGGCCAGCAGCGGCGTGTGCGTCACCGGGTTGAGCCGTGTGAGGACCTTCGGCAGGCTTCCCCTATCGGCCAGGCCATAGATCACCCGGGCGATCATGATCATGTGCACGATGACGCCGTTGAGCGTCGCGACGACGGCGATCGCGCTCATGGTAATCAGCGGCAGGCCCGTGAGCCGTTCGAAGACGAGCGCCAGCGGCGCCGCCGAGCGGGCGAGTTCCTGCGGCGGTACCGCGGTAACCGCGATCCAGACAACCAGTCCGTAAAGAAGCGCGGTCAGGCCCAGCGTCAGGAACAATGCGCGCGGCAGCGTATGGTTCGGCTCCTTCATCTCCTCCGCGACGTTGACGAGATGCTCGAAGCCTATGAAGGCGAAGACGGCGGTAAGCGCCGTTCCCCCTATTCCGATCCAGGCCGTCGTATCGCCGGCAGCAGGCCAGATCTCCGGAAGGCGGGTGACGACGCCGGTGCCGTGACTGAAGCCGGCGACAATGATCAAGACGAGGCCGCCCACTTCAACGAGGGTCATGATTCCGGCGAAGGTGACCGACTGAACCGTGGCGAGGCATGCCACGGCGCCCATCGCAAGGACCACTCCGGAAATGATCCACGGCGCGGGGATGGGAAGGAACACCGCTACATAACCGGCGCTGCCGACGCTGATCGTCGCGGCCGAAACCATCGCGGTTGCGACCACGAGAAGCCCGATGCCGAGACTGAGCCAATCGCGCCGGAACGCCGCATGCACATAGGCCGCCTCGCTGGCGCTGACCGGCATGCGGGTTCCCAATTCGGCAAACGAAGCCGCACTGAGGCCCATCACGAATGCGGCTGCGATGAAGGCAAGCGGCGCGTGCATGCCGCTGCGCCCGGCGGCGAGACCGACGAGAACGTAGATGCCGGCGCCGATGGTTACACCGAGGCCGTAGAGCACCGCATGCGTCAGCGTGAGCGAGCGAACCAGGCGCTGCGGCGCCTCCTGCGTTGCCGCAGACCGGACAGACATTCAATACTCCCTCGTCCGCTCCGGCCGGGCCGCCGCTCGGAAGATTTCCGGCAAAGTATGGCATGGTTCGGGGACTGAACGTCAAATGGCGGCGCAAGCATCCGCTCGCGGCGCGGGCCGCCCGACCGCAGGTAGCGAGGCGGGTTATTCCACGACATTCTCATTCGCGCGCGCAGTTGATTCGCGTTACGGGTCTTATCTTCATGAACCAACTCGAGAACGAACCACAGGCGCCCGGGAAGCTGCGGGGAACGGTCATCGAGGCCGCCACGGCATGGTTCCCCAGCCTGATGCGGCCCATCCTTGGCTTCCGACGAACCTACCTGCCGCTGCTGATGGTCTATTTCGCCTACGGCGCCCTCGGCATCATCGACGTCAGCCGCGACATGTGGATCAAGGAGAGCCTGACGCTCACCCCGGCGGAGCTGGCCGGAATAGGCGTTTGGCTCAGCCTGCCCTGGACCGTGAAGATGGTGTTCGGTCAGCTCGTCGACAGCGTTCCGGTCTTCGGCTCGCAGCGGCGGTCCTACATCCTGATCGGGGCCGTCTTCACCGCGTGCGGCATGCTGACGCTGGCCGGCGCGGCCGGCGGATGGATTGCGTCCGGCCGGACCGATCACCTCTACATTCTCGGCGCCATGTTGATCGTGGTCGGGACCGTCATCCAGGACGTCGTCGCGGATGCGATGTCGACCGAGGTCGTATCCCGCGTGGACTCGAACGGGAATGCGCGGGCCGAGGACGATATCCGCGCCGAACTGGGCATGGTCCAGGTCCTTGGCCGGCTTGCGCTCGGCATCGGGATCCTTGCGGTGGCGGGACTGTCCGGATGGCTCGCCCGCTTCTTCGCCCGTGAAACGGTTTTCCTTTTCGGACTTGTCATTCCGGCCCTCTCGGCCCTCGGCGTGCTGCTGATCGATGCCGAAAGCAGCGAGCAGCGGCCGATCGACTGGCGCATCCTCGGCGGCGGCATCGGCTTTGGCCTGATCGTCCTCGCCGTTGCGCTCGGCAGCGTGCCATTCGCACAGGAGCTGGTGTTCGTCCTTTCGATGCTGGTGATTTGCCCGATGCTGTTCTTCGTGACGCGCGAGCTCGACAGGGAGACCCGGCGCGCCATCCTGTTCGCCAGCATCATCATCTTCGCATTTCGCGCCACGCCATCGGTCGGAGACGGCTATTTCTGGTGGACGCTCGACGTGCTCAAGTTCGACGAGGCATTCTATGGCAGCCTGCGCCAGACCGCCGCCGTCATCGCCATCGTCGCGATGTGGACCTTCAGCAAGCAATTGACGGAATACTCCGTGACCAAGGTGCTGTTCTGGCTCGCTGTCGCCGGCGCGATCCTGTCGCTGCCCAATATCGGCCTGTTCTTCGGGCTCCACCACTGGACGGAGGCGACGTTCGGGTTCGGCGCGCGCGCGATTGCCGTGATCGACGCGGCGGCCGCCTCTCCCTTCGCGCAGCTCAGCATGATCCCCCTGCTGACGCTGATCGCGTATTATGCGCCGGAAGGCCACCGCGCGACATGGTTCGCCCTGATGGCGTCCCTGATGAATCTGGCGCTCGTCGCAGGCCAGTTGCAGACCAAGTATCTCAACCAGATTTTCGTCGTTCAGCGCGGCGACTATTCCGAGCTCGGACCGCTGCTGATCACGGCGGCCGTGCTCGGCTTCATCCTCCCGATTGGCGCGATCCTGTGCTTCGGCCGTCGCGCGTGATCAAGGAGCGGGCTGATGTCCGCGCTGAAATGGACTTCATCTAGACGGACGCCGCGTGCCACCAGCCCGTCAACACATCGCGGCCCTTCCCGACGAGCTGCCCGAGACGACCGTGCGAGGACTTGTGAAGCCTGAACGTCTCCAGGACGTGCACAAGATGCTGGTGGTCACTCGGAATGCTGTCGATCTCGGCATCAAGCGAAGCATCGACCGCCGCCATCAATTCCTGCAGCCGTTTGCCCCAATCGGTGCCGTCCAGCGCGATGCTCTTTCTCATTGCCGCGTCGATCTCGTGGATCTCCGCGAGAATCTCCTTCGCGTGCGGAATGCGATTGTGCTTGAGTGCATCGACCAGCATCAATCGCCGGTCATCGATCTGATCCAGCACCATGGAAACGGCGGCGCTGTACGGCATGGCTGCGATCCTGTCTGCCGCCCTGCTCGCGGCGGGCCTGGTTGCGAGGTGCATCAGCTGCCACGGCCTGTCCAGACGGCTGCCGATCACGACCAGCGCGAACGGGATCATCTCGGCGCGCCTGGCCCGAAGCGCGTTCAGCAGATCGAGCATCCTGGCGAGGTGATCGCCTTCCAGCCCGGTGATCTTCGTGGGCAGCGCGCGGGCGAACTCGGCGAGCTCATGGCGGCCGTGCATGACGCGCAGCATTTTCTGCAGGTCGTCGAACGTGGCATGCGAACTGGTATAGAATTCGATCCCGCCACGCACGGTGGCGCGGCCTTCGTCCGTCGTCAGCACCCCGTCCAGATAGGTCACAACCTTGTTCTGGAATGCTTCAGCCAGCCGCCGCGCTTCGGCCTGATTGTTGACGGCGATCACCTTCCTGGCGCTTTCGACATAGCCGTCGGCCATGCTCGGCAACAGCTTCTCGGTAATGAGGCTCCAGATCGGTCCCAGCGACCCGCGCGCGATCTGTCCGCTGTTGGTCCGCTCGGGCGCGCCGTTCACCAGCACCGGTTCGAGCGGCTCGAAAAAGAAGCGCGACGGATTTCCGGCGCGGTAGTGGTTCGGACCGGTATTGCGGAACTCGGCCCGCAGGGCGGCAATCAGCGACTCCGAATGCGGAATGTCCTCGCCGAGAAGATGCAGCCGTTCCAGCTCTGCGAGGAGCCGGGCACGCACATGCGGCGTCAGCTGCTGCAAAAACTCTGCGAGGTGTTCACTGTTGCCGGCGGCGGTCATTCTGCGAATTTGCTCGTTGCCGCGCATTTGCGCATCGGCATGATCTATCGGAAGTCGGCAAGTCCCGGAGCATATTGGACCACGCGACCCTTAAGTTGTCCTTTCGGTGCTGACTAATCTCGGGAATTCCCGGCGCGTTTTCGCTGACAAGGAAGCAGTTTACCGAAAGGGCCAGGGATATTCCGGGCCGAAACCCGCACATATTTCCAGATCGGCAGTTACTAAATCCGCGGGCTATGTGCAGACGCCGACGGACCGTGAAAACGCAATGCTCGTACGATGCACGACACATCCGTACGTAATTTCCTGCGATCTAAACATCTGAGCAACCATTCTTTCTAACGGCGGTTCCATTCTTCTGTCATATGCCTGTTCCCGCAAAGGAAATCGGGACATGCTCGCGCCAACTGTACAGCCGGAAATCGGATTTGATCGCGTTCGCGCGATGACGGACTTCATTCGGAGCCAGTTCCGCATGCGGCGAGATCCGATCCGCTGGCTCGCCGTCTGCGGGACTTTGTTGATCCTGGCCATAGTGGGTGCGACGGCGATAATGGTTAGCCACTTCCGCGAGCGCGCGCTGGACAGCAGCAGGCGCCAGCTGGAGAGCACGGTGCTGCTGCTGGCCGAGCATTTCGATCAACAGCTCAGGGATTTGACAGCCATCCAGGACGACGTCGTCACCTATATGGAAGCAACCGGGATTGATTCTGCAGAGCACTATGTTCGCCGAATGTCGAGCCCGGACATCCACCTCATGCTCAAGACCCGGATCGGGGCGCTATCCTATGTCGGCAGCGTCAACCTGTTCGATTCCGATGGTAAGCTGATCAACTCGTCAACCGCCTGGCCAATTCCCGACCTCAACGCCGGCGATCGCAAGTTTTTCAAGACGTTCAAGTCGGGCTCGCAATCCCCGTCTGCCGTCGTCGAACTGGTGCAAAGCCGGATCAGCGGCGTCCGGACGACCGTCATCGCCCGCAAGCTCACCGACCGGAATGGCGAGTTCATGGGGGTTATCGGCAGGGGCGTCGAAGCTGCCCACTACGAGAAGTTTTTCGCCTCGGTGGCGCTTGGCAAGGAAACGGCGATCACGATGTTTCAGCGGGACGGGACGCTGCTGGCCCGTTATCCGCGCCTTGATTCGATGGTCGGCCACAACTTCAGACACGGCGCAATGTTCAAGTACGTTCTGTCGCAGAACGGCAACGCAACCGGCCTGTTTCAGAGTCCCATCAACGGAGAAGACCGGATCGGATCGGCGCGCGCGCTGCAGAACTTCCCGATTTTCGTGATGGCAACGACGACAGTCGCTGCTGCGCTGGCGGATTGGCGTCAGCAGACGCGCCTCCTCGTGGGCGCTGCCGTCCTGGCGACGCTGGTGATCGCGACGACCCTGTTCCTGATCGTGCGGCAGTTGTCGCGGCAGCACCGACTGGAGAAGCATCGCCTCAACACCGCCGTTGACAACATGCGGCAGGGCCTGCTGCTGTTCGATTCGTCCCAGCGGCTCGTGGTCTGCAACGAGCGTTACATCGAAATGTTCGGACTTTCCCCCGACGTGGTGAAGCCGGGCTGCAGCCTTCGCGATCTGATTTCCCATCGAAAGGAAACCGGCTCCCTCAAGGAGGACGTCGACGAGCATTGCGCGCTCGTGCAGCGCAACGCAGCGCTGAACAACGTAATCGTGACCGAAACGACGGATGGACGCCTGATCCAGACCGCCTACCGTTCGGTCGCGGGCGGCGGTTGGGTCACCACGCTCGAGGACATCACGGAGCGGCAGCGCGCGGAGGATCGCATTGCGCATCTTGCGCACTACGACTCGCTCACCGACCTGCCGAACCGCGTCCTGTTCCGCGAACGCCTCGAACAGGAGCTGCGCGCGATCGAGCACGGCAACCGCTTCGCCGTGCTGCTCATCGACATCGATGAGTTCAAGGGTATCAACGACTCGCTTGGGCATGCCATCGGTGACGAACTGCTGAAATCCGTTGCGACGCGGCTGCGCGAATGCGTGGGTAGCGACAGTTTCGTGGCCCGGCTGGGCGGCGATGAATTCGCCGTTCTCCAGCCCCTCGTTCTCGACACTGGCGAGGCGACCGAACTCGTAACCGAAATCCATGCCGCCATACGCGAGCCCCACGCGTGTCTGGGGCACCAGATTTCGATCGATGCCAGCATCGGCATCGCCATGGCCCCGAAGGATGGTTGCCACCTCGACGAGTTGCTGAAGAATGCGGACCTCGCCATGTACGACGCCAAGAGCGCGGGACGGCACACCTGGCGCTTCTTTGCACCCGAGATGGACAAGCGGGCAAAATCACGTCGCGTCATGGAAGAGGAACTGCGCCAGATCGTTGCGGAAGGCGCCTTCACGGAAGGGGGCTTTGAGGTTCATTACCAGCCCCTGGTCAGCTTGCAGAGCGGAGACGTAACCGGCTGCGAGGCGCTGCTGCGCTGGCGGCATCCAGAGCGCGGCATGATATCGCCGGTCGACTTCATTCCGGTTGCGGAGGACACCGGGCTGATCGATCAACTCGGCGAATGGGTGCTTGCCACCGCCTGCAACGAAGCCGCTTCCTGGCCCGACGGCATCAAGGTCGCCGTCAACGTGTCGCCCGTCCAGTTCAGGAAGCAGACGCTGCCGCTCAAGGTCGCCGCCGCACTCGCCAATTCGAGCTTCGCAGCGACCAGGCTCGAGCTGGAAATTACCGAAGCGGTTCTCATTCGCGATGACGAGGCTGCGCTTGCCATCCTGGAGCAGCTGCGATCTCTCGGGGTGCGCATCGCGCTGGACGATTTCGGGACGGGCTATTCCTCGCTGAGCTACCTGCAGCGTTTTCCCTTCGACAAGATCAAGATCGACCGATCCTTCGTCAAGGACATCGCCAATTCGAAGAACTCGGCTTCCATTGTGCAAGCCGTGGTCAGTATCGCCGGCGTCCGCGGCATCACGACGACGGTGGAGGGGGTCGAAACAGAGGAGCAGCGCGACCAGTTGCGCAAGCTCGGCTGCGTCGAAATGCAGGGCTATCTATTCAGCCCGGCAAGGCCGGCCGCGGATATCCGTAAGCTCCTGGGCTCGCAGCGCGCTGAACGCGCGACCGCCTGAGAGGAGTAGGACGACAGGTCGAACCTCACGCCCGCGACGGCGCGAGACGGAATTCGATCACGTCCTGCGCTTTCGAAAGGTCGCGCGCCATCAGCGCCGTGTCGAATTGCCCGGTCGCCTGCAGCACCAGATCGAAATGGAATTGCCGGCGATCAGGTCTGGCCGCGATGGCCGGCGGTCAGCCCTGCCTTCTGCGGAAAGCCGCGATCGACGATCAGATCCGTCAGGCCGGCCCCGAGCCACATGCCGATCAGCACAATCCAGGCCGTGAGCGCAAACACCGAGGCGCCCGTGATACCTGCGCCGACGGCGCATCCGCCCGCCAGCATGGCGCCGAACCCCATCAGCACGGCGCCGATGAGATAACGGCGCATGCCGAGCCCATCGGAAAATCCCTCCAGGCGCAGCTCGCGCGCCCAGGCTGCGGCGACGAGGGAGCCGAGGAATACGCCGGGCACAACCCCCAGGTCGAAGTCGAGCCGGACATAAGGGCTGTTCAACACCAGCATCAGCACGTCGGCGGAGGGGCCGCTGAAGGTGAGGCTCTTGAGCGCGACCGGCGAAAACGATGCCTCGGCGAGTTGATAGGTGAAGACCCATCCGGCGACGACAGCCACGCCGGTGAAAAGCGCAGACCACAACAGCCGCGGCGGGAGGCGGCTGTGAAAGGCAAAGGCAAACCCGGCCAGCAGCCAGATCGCGCTGAAGGCGAGCTTCTCCGGCGTCGCGCCGCCAAAGAGGCTCATGATGTCGCGCGAGGGCCCGCCATCGACCAGCCACAGCCTGGTCAGCCAATCCCGCGCGGGCGACAGCAGGCCGCGCCAGGCGGCCTGGGCGGTGACAGCGAATACGAGTCCCGACAACAGGGCCCTCAGATTGCCGTTGGCCGAAAGCACCAGCAGCCGGCTGGCGCAGCCGCGCGCCAGCACCATGCCGCAACCGAACATCACGCCGCCGATCAGGGCGCCGGAAATGCTGCCCTGCTGTGCGAGCTGACGTGCATTGGAAACATCAAGCCAGCCGAGGGCGACGAACAGCTGGGTTCCCATCAGGGCGGCGGCAAAGGTCAACAGCCACACCGCCAGGCGCTGTCCGGATTCGCCCCGGGAAAATTCGATCGCGGCAGCCCGCAGGCAGAAGCGGCTGCGCTGCGCGAAGAACCCGAACAGGCCGCCGACCGCGAGCCCGCCCAGCCACGACAGCAGGTCTTCACCCACGAGGTCGACAACAGACGTCAGCACGGCCACCGGCTCCCTGAGACCACCCGCCAGTCTACCGGTCCGGCGGCCTCACCAGATGAGCCAGATCAAGGACGAAGCCTTTCTTCGCCGCGAACCGGCTATCCGAAAATGTCAGTCGTGATTCCCGAATACCAGCCGATGTTCTCTTCCTGGGTCTGCTTGCGCAGTTCCGCCGTCTCGCCGGTCTTCGAGACGAAGGTTTCCGCCGCACTGATCTTGCCGTCCTTCGGCTCGTAGCGGCCGCCGACCTTCACCGCGTTATCCGTCTCGATCAGGCTCCAGCAGGTGTTGTTGTAGCGCGGCGGGAACGTACGACTTCCCGTCAGCTCGTTGCGGATGATCATCGCGGCAACCTTGGCCTGGCTGTTGGCGGAGAATGCCGACTTCGGCATGTCGCCCGGGATACAGGCATCGCCGACGATGAAGAGGTTCGGGTCCTTGGCGGATTTCATCGTGGCCGGATCGATCGGGCAGAATCCCGAAGCATCGGCCAAACCGGCATCACGCGCGATCTTGCCGGCCATCTGCGCGGGGATGACGTTGACCAGCGCGCAGTCCTTGTAGGTCTCGAAGCCAGTCACCACGGTGCCGGTCTTCGGATCGACGGACTTCAATCCGTCGTGGACCTTGGGGCCCAGCCACTCGACCATGCCCTTGTAGAAGGTCTCCCAGCCGTCCTGGAAGAGGCCTTGCTTGGAGTAGGTTTCCTTGGGATCGATAATGACGATCCTGCAATTCGTGCGTCCGCTGGCCTTGAGCACATGCGCCATCATCGATACGCGCTCGTAGGGTCCCGGCGGGCAGCGATAGGGATTGGGCGGCGCGATCATGACGATGACGCCACCATTCTTGACCTCGTCGAGGCGCTTCTTCAGCAGCTGCGTCTGCGGACCGGCCTTCCACGCATGCGGCATCACCTGCTCATGCTCCTGGCCCCAGCCGGGGACGGAATCGTATTTCAGGTCGATGCCCGGAGCGACCACGAGCTTGTCGTAGGACAGGATGGTGTTGTCGGTGGTCCGGACGCGCTTTTCGTCGCGGTCGATGAAGGCAGCCGTCTGCCGGACGTGGTTGACGCCGTAGTTCTTGGTCAGGGCTTCGTAGCTATGGGTAATCTGCTCGAATGTCTTGTATCCGCCGAGATAGAGGTTCGAGTGGAAACAGGTCACGAATTTGGCAGAAGGCTCGACCAGCGAGACGTTGATGGCACCGGCGCTGTCGCGGGCGACATATTTGGCAACTGTCGCGCCGCCCGGCCCGCCTCCGACGACGACCACCCGCGGCCGCGCCTGGCCGATGACGGCCGGCGCCGTCACGGCGGATGCGACGACGGCTGCACCGGCACCGAGCAAGCTCCTTCGAGTCATTCCAGACATGGTTCTCTCCCCGCTAAGTTCGATATTGTTGCAGTTCGCGATCGTGGCACCGGGCCCGGCGCCCGCAGGCACCGTATTCGTGGCTCGGCGGCGCGGTTCCGGCGGTCATTTCTGCGCCTGTCCGGTGAGTTTCAGACTGCCGAAATAGGCGGCAAGCGCAGCGATCTCTTCCAGCGAAAGGCTGTGCGAGATCGTTCGCATCGTCTCGTTGTCGCGTTGCCCTTCCTTGTAGGAGGTGATCACGGCAATGAACTGGTCCTCGGGCCAGGCTACGATGGAGGGCACGCCGCCGATACTGCGGCCGGAAATCTGATGACAGGTCGTACACTGGGCCGAAAGATATTCGCCAAGCTCCCTGTCGCCCTTCACCTCGGCGGATACTGCGGCTTGCGCGAATCCGGGCGCCGTCAGGAGCGTCGCCGCCAACGACCCGGCCCTGGCAAGCCTTCGATATCCGTCAGCAAGCATCAGTCGACCTTCGGGCCCTTCTTCCCGTCCTCCGGCGTGACATCGAGAACCGATGCGCGCCCCGTGATCTTCGCCTCCGCCTTGCAGTTCGTCATGCAGGGCTTCGGATTCCAGAACTGCTTTTCGACCTTCTCGCGGTCATCGTCATAGAACCCGCCTGCGTTCGGCAACTTTACACCGGCAAAGTTCTCCTTCGACAGCGTAAAATCCTCCTTGACGACGTCGTTCATGAACATCAGGTAGGCGACGATAGCATATACCTCGTTCGGTTCGAGCGAGCGGGCGTTGCCATACGGCATCGCGCGCTGGATGTAGTCGAACGCCGTCGATGCATAGGGCCAGAACGAGCCGACGGTCTTCTCCGGACTCTCCTTCTTGAGGGTTCCGGCGCCGCCTGCCAGAACCGGCCAGCGGCCGGCACCCTCGCCGAATTCTCCGTGACAGGACGCGCAGCGTTCGAGATAGAGCTTCTCGCCCTCCTTGGCGCTACCCTTGCCGGCAGGAAGCCCCTGGCCGTCGGGACGGACATCCCGGTCCCAGGCCGCGACTTCGTCGGGATGCGCTTCACGGCCGAGATTGAGCTTTCCCGCCATCGCCGGAGCTATGACGAGGCACAATCCGGCAAGCGCCGCAGCAATCCTAGGATACTTCGACATTCTCGGTTTCGCCATTTGCCTTGACCAGCCAGGTCTGGATGCCGTTGTTGTGATAGATCGAGTTGGTTCCGCGAACTTGTCTCAGCTCGGATTTCGTCGGCTGCACGTAGCCGGTGTCGTCGACTGCGCGCGACTGCACGAGAAGCTCCTGGCCGCCCCAGTCGAAATCCACATAGAAGCGCGTCAACGACAGCGGCGTCGGCGTGCCGTCGATCCGCGCAGATCGCCAATTGCGACCGCCGTCCAGCGACACATCGACGCGCCTGATCGTGCCTCGTCCGCTCCACGCCAGTCCGGAAAGGGTGTTCGGCCCCTTGAACCGCAGCGGCGCCTGCGGACTGGGATTGGTGACCACGGACTTGGCGTCCATGATGAAGGTGAAGCGGCGCGACCGCCCGTCCGCCAGCAGGTCCGTGTACTTGGAAGTTTCCTCACGGTGGTGCCAGGGCTGATCGCCGACCTCGATGCGGCGCAGCCACTTCACCCACATGTTGCCTTCCCAGCCGGGAACGACGATGCGCAGCGGATAGCCCTGTTCCGGCCGCAAGGCCTCGCCGTTCATTGCCCAGACGAGCAGGCAGTCGTTGAGCGCCTTTTCGATCGGAATCGACCGTGTCATTGCGGCGGCGTCCGCGCCCTCGACGAGCAGCCACTTGCCGTTGTTCTTCAGGCCGGCTTCCTCGAGGACCGCCTTCAGCGGGATGCCGGTATAGACGACATTGTGGACCATGCCGTGGGTGAACTGGGCGCCGTTCAACTGCGCGCCGCGCCATTCCATCCCGGAATTCGCCGCACATTCGAGGAAATAGGTGCGACTGACCCGGCCCGGAAAGCGCTTGAGATCCGCGAGCGTGAAGACCATCGGCTTGTCGACGAGCCCGTTGATCATGAGACGGTGCTTGCCGGGATCGATCTCGGCGACGCCGGAATGGTGGCGCTCGAAGCACAACCCGCTCGGGGTGATCGTTCCATCGAGCTCGTGCAGCGGCGTGAAACTGACCGACGACTCCCTGGAGGCCGTCAGCCACTCCACATCGCGCCGGATCACGTGCTTCTCGAATTTTGACGGCTGGCCGTAGGGCTTGGCGACCACACCGTCGCCCAGATAACGCGCGGCATCCTGGATCTCGGTGATCAGCGGATCGGGCTTCTGCGGCGGCGCCGCGCGAACGGCAGATGCGCCGAGCGCCAGGCCGCCGGCCGCAAGCCCCGCAGACCTGATCAGTTGACGCCGGTTCACCGAACGAAGGTTTCCTTCATCGCCCATGTGCTTCTTCTTTCTCTGGTCGCTCGATCGTCACGTTCCCGATACCCGCACGGCCGCATTCTCCTTGAGCTGGATCGTCTTTTGCGCGCTGACATGGCTGCGCAAGACATCCCAGATCGGCGGCCCCTGCGTGCCTTCGTTGATGCTGGCCCAGCCGGCGACGACGTACGATTTCTTCGCGTCGATCGGCTGGCCCGTCTTCAGGTGGGTGAGATTGGAGATTCGATCGCCGGCGGGCTTTGAAACGTCGATGGCGTAGCCCATGCCGCCGACGCGGACCATGTCGCCGCCGCCCTGGAAATAGGGATCGGGATGGAAGATGTTGTCGGCGACGTCTTCAAGGATGAGCTTGAGCTGCTCGCCGGTCATTTGCTGGCGATAGCACGCGGGATAGGTCATCGCCGTCGCATTGGTGATGGCCTCCCAGGTGATGGCATCGCCGGGCAGCAGCGTGCCGCCCCAGCGGAATCCCGGAGACAGCGAAATCTCGGCATCGCGCTGCGTCAGCATGGCGTCGCAAATCAGGTCGTCGAACGTTCCGTTGAAATTGCCGCGCCGGAACAGCAGAGAATCGGTTCGCCCGATCACGGTGGCGAGTTCGGCGGCGTAGGGCGCCCGGATCTTCTCCACCAGCGCCTTCATGGCGGGATCGGGCGCGATGGCGTCCGAAAACACCGGCATCAGCTTGAAGCGGATATCCGTCACGCGCTTGTCCTTCACGGCGAGATCGAGCCGGGAAACGAACTTGCCGTGCGATCCGGAAGCCGCGAGAACGGTATTGCCGACCTTCACGAGCTCGGGCAGCGCATCGTGGGTGTGAGACGTCAGGATGACGTCGATGCCCTTCACTCGGGTCGCAAGCTTGCGGTCGACATCGAATCCATTGTGCGACAGCAGCACGACCACATCCGCCCCTTCCGCACGGGATTGATCGACCTGCTTCTGCATTTCGTCTTCACGGATGCCGAACTCCCATTTCGGGAACATCCATCGCGGATTGGCGACGGCGGTTCGCGGCAGCGCCTGACCGATCACGGCGATCTTCGCACCGCCACGCTCGAACATCTTGCGTGCCTCGAAAACGGGTTCCTGCCACTCGCTGTCACGAACGTTCTGGGCCAGAAATGCGAACGGCGCCTTGTCGGCGATTTCCTTGACCCGTTCCGCGCCAAGGGTGAATTCCCAATGCGCCGTCATCGCGTCGGTCTTGAGCGCGGACATGACGTCGACCATGTCCTGGCCCTTGGTCTGCAACGCGCTCCATGAGCCCTGCCAGGTGTCGCCACCGTCGAGCAGCAGCACCTTGTCGGCGCCGCGCTCCGCGCGGACTGCCGCAACCAGCGTCGCGACGCGGTCAAGCCCGCCCATGCGGCCATAGGTCCTGGCCAGCGACGTGAAGTCGTCGGCCGTCAGCGCGTGAGCGTCTGCCGAACCATTCGCAATCCTGTAATAGCTCCGGAACGCCTGATCCGTCAGATGCGGCGGCTGCGCCTTGACATCGCCGACCCCGAGATTGATCGAGGGTTCGCGGAAATAGAGCGGAACGAGCTGGGCGTGAATATCCGTCACGTGCAGAAGCGTGACGGTCCCGAGCGGATCGAATTTGAGGATATCGGCCTGGGTCAGCTTCTGCTGCGCAGCGACCCGCCCCAGCGGCCCGAGCCCCGAAGCCGCAACGATCGCGGAGGCAGCCGCCGTCGCTTGCAGGAAATCCCTTCTGGAGATCATGCTTTCCATCCCGATGCGCTCCGGGGAGCGCGCTTGTCTGTCAAAACTGCCGGTTGTCCGGCCTTGGCTACGGTCGAAAGACTAGCCGACCGTCATCTTGTTTTTCGCGACGTATTCCGAACCGTCGTCGTCTTTCCAGACGAGCGTGAACTCGCCGGACTCGGTCGCCTTGTAGAAGAACGACTGATAGGGATTGGCGGAGATGGCGGGATGCCAGGTCGCCTCGAAGATCACCTTGTCGTTGAACTTCGCGGTGAAGGTGTTGATGATCTTTCGCGGAATCGTTTTCCCCGAGGCATCCTTGCGCTGCCCCGACTCCATGTCGTGGGAAATGAGCGTCTTGATTTCGATGATTTCCCCGGGCTTCGCCTGAGCCGGGATGCGAACACGCGGTTGACTTGCCATCTCGTTTCCTTGCCTGGTTCAGGTTGATGTGGATTCCGTCAGCCGCCGCAGCCGCCGATCGTCACCTTGACCTGGGACTTCGTCATGTAGAGGGAGCCATTGGACATCTCCGCGATGCAGATGATGTCCTGGGTCTGCGCGAGCCGCATTCGCGTGGCGGCGAACGCCTTGCCGCAAGCGGGCGTGAACTTGTAGCTGACGACGTTGGGAAGCGGATTGCCTTCGGCAAAGACGTGGACGGCCTTGACGTAGTCGGCGTCCGTCATCGGGCTCTCGACCTCGACATTGATGGGAACGACGAGCCCGTTCTCGGCGATTTCGGGAACGTCGAGCTTGATCTTGCCGCTGCCGAACTTCTTCTCGCCGTACAGCTTGGCGATGGCGGAAGCCACCTCGTCCGGCGTTGCATCCGCACGGCCGGCCGCCACGATCACAGCGAGACTTGCGAATCCCGCAAGCCTCAGCGCATCGCGCCGCGAATATTCCGATGACACGACGTGCATCGCCATCTCCTTAGGTTTCCTGAAGCCTGCGGCTTGTCCCGCCGGAATCATTTATCTTGACGGCCACGGCCGCGACTGCTCATTATTCCAACATATCATTATATTCTTTTTTATGAATGTAAAGCCTGCTTAAGTCGAACAGCTATCGAAATAAGGTCGCGCAAGACGACCCGAAAGGTGGAGGAAAGCGATGAATCGCCCCGGAATCGGGCTTGCGGCCTGCATGACAGTGCTTGCCGCCCTGTGGACAACAGCCGGCCGAGCCCAGGATGCGGCGGAGAAGGAGATCGAGAAATACCGGGCAATGATCTCCGACCCGATGTCGAATCCCGGCTATCTCGCCGTCGATCGCGGCGAGGCGCTGTGGCGGGAGAAGCGCGGAGCCAAGGGCGTCTCGCTCGAAGGCTGCGATCTCGGCCTCGGTGCGGGCAAGCTCGACGGCGCGTTTGCGAAATTACCGCGTTACTTCAAGGATGCCGACCGCGTAATGGATCTCGAGCAGCGGCTGTTGTGGTGCATGCAGAACCTGCAGGAACTCGACACCAAGGACGTCGTCGCCCGCCGCTTCTCCGGACCGGGAAGACAATCCGACATGGAGGACCTGGTCGCTTTCATCGCCAACAAATCCAACGGCATGAAGATCGACATTCCGCTGAGCCATCCGAAAGAGCAGGAAGCCGCGGCCGTCGGCGAGGAAATGTTCTACCGCCGCGGCGGGGTGAACGATTTTTCCTGTGCGACCTGCCATGCCGAAGACGGCAAGCGCATCCGCCTGCAGGGGCTGCCGAACTTCGCCAAGCCCGGACAGGCTCCGCGCGAGACCATGGCAAGCTGGCCGACCTATCGCGTGTCGCAGGGCGCGCTGCGCACGATGCAGCATCGCCTGTGGGATTGTTACCGGCAACAACGATGGCCGATCCCGGAATACGGCTCCGACGGCATCACCGCGCTGACGGTGTTCCTGCAGAAGCAGGCCGCGGGCGGCGAAATCAACGTTCCCTCGATCAAGCGATGAGGACATGACGATGAAGCGCATCATTGCTCCCGCACTCCTCGGTATTGCCCTCTCCGTCCCGGCCGTTGCCGGCGCCGCCGCGCAGACCGCGGCAAAGCCGGTCGATCCCGCCCTTGTCGACAAATTTCTCGCCTCCACCTTCGGCAAGGCGCCGGCCGAATGGCAGGCCCGTATCCAGCCCGACGAGACGCTGCAGGCCTGCAACAAGTTCCGCAACGACGTCCCCTCGGCCGAAGCCGAAAAGATCACGGCACGGGAAATGGCGCGCGTGGTGTATCCGGCGGACGGCAAGCTGCTCGGCGACTGGAAGCAAGGCAGGAAGATCGCCAATGACGGGCGCGGCAACCAGTTCTCCGATCCGCCGACAATAGCCAGTGGCGGCAACTGCTATGCCTGTCACCAGATGGAGGCGAGCGAGCTGAGCTACGGGACGCTGGGGCCCAGCCTGACGAACTATGGCAAGGACAGGAAGTTTGATCCCGAGGAGATCAAGCGCACCTGGGCCAGGGTCTACGACTCGCAGTCGCAGGTGGCCTGCTCGAACATGCCGCGGTTCGGGGCCAACAAGGTGCTCACGGAAGCGCAGATCAGGGACATCATCGCTTTCCTGTTCGATCCGGAATCGTCCATCAACAAATAAGGCAGGGGAGCGCGATCCCCCTGCCTGCGATCACGACTCGCGGCTGAACAGCCGGCTGACATTGCGCGAGATCAGCGTGCCCGGCGTTTCGTCCATCAGGAACGCGATGCCGAGCCGCGCGCCCGCGATGATGCCGATGACGGAAAGCGGCCATGACAGGGCGAGCATCGACCCCGCGGTGATGCCCTGCCCGATCGTGCAACCGCCGGCGAGGATACCGCCCACGCCCATCAACCCGGCACCAACCAGATGACGCCGCATTTCGCGGTCGTCGTCGAACGCCTCCCAGCGGAACTCACGGGCGAAGAGCGCCGCGAGGTATGCACCAAGCACGGTCCCGATCACGCTGCCGACGCCGAAATCGGCGAAGGCCTGCGCGTTCAGCAACCCGGCGAACACCGCCTTGCCGACCGTCGATACGAAGGTGAGGCTTTGCGGACGGGCTGGGCCCGAGAACTCGTCATGCAGGAACGAGGTGAGAAACCACCCGGCCGTCACCAGCAGCCCGAGCACCACGCCAGCCGCGAGAAGCCGCGGCGTCCGCCGCAGCCTCGCATCGCGCACCGCAAGCAGACACAGCGCGATGCCGAATACCGCGGCGATCAATGGTCTCAGCTCGAT
Source organism: Bradyrhizobium sp. (assembly GCF_016219575.1). GTDB lineage: Bacteria > Pseudomonadota > Alphaproteobacteria > Rhizobiales > Xanthobacteraceae > Bradyrhizobium. The sequence continues at coordinate 170,164 of NZ_JACRMG010000027.1, forward strand.
GCCTGCCGCGCGCGAAACCAGCGCGGCGATGTCGGTGCCGGCTTCGGGAAGGCTCACCGAAACCCGCTCGAGAAAAATGATGCGAAAATCGGCGAAGATCCCGCGCAGCATGGCGTAGGCCGCCGCACCCAGGATGACGATCACGACCAGACCGCGCAGGTCGCCCGTTCCAAGCCGCACCAGCGAGCCCATGCCGCAGGTGCCGACCAGCGCCATGCCGACACCGAACGCGACGCTGCCGATCACGATCGAGAGCAGCGGCAGCGCGGCGGGTGCGTAGGTCGTCTCGGCCGGGCTGACCATTCCGGCGAGCACGAGGGCCTGCGTGCCCAGGAGCGCAATGCCGAGCGCCAGCGCGAACACGCGCAGGCGGCGGCTATCGCCGCCCATGAGAAAATCCTCGATCGCACCGAAGCTGCACAGTCTCGACCGCTGAATGGCGAAGCCGAGCACCGTGCCCACCGCAAGTCCGCTCAATGCCTGCACCCAGGCCGACGTCAGCTGCACGGATCCCTCCATCGCGGCGCAGAGGCAGCGGCGCGCCGCACGGTGGCCGCGCTACTTCTTCTGCGGATCGGGATCGATCGCGCAGAAGATATCGTAGATCACGGCGATGAGCCGGCGAACATCGTCGTTGGCGAGGCTGTAATAGATCGTCTTGCCGTCGCGTCTTGTATCGACCATGCCGTCATAGCGAAGCCTCGCGAGCTGCTGCGACACCGCCGATTGCCGAAGCGACAGGATGTTCTCGAGCTCCGTGACGGACCGCTCGCGCTCGGCGAGCAGGCAAAGCAGCAGCAGCCGGCTTTCGTGCGACAGCGCCTTGAGGAAATTGCTCGCCTTCCGCGCTTTTCGCATCAAGAGGTCGAGTTCGGGCGAATATTCGGCGCCTTCCCGAAGCTCGGTCTCGATGTCAGATGAAAGAATGGAGGTCATAAGGTCCCTTCGCCGGCTCCGCGCCGACAGGATTGCGTCGCCGCAAATATATACACGAATTCGCATATATGCGAAAGAGGCCTGTACGGCATGGCTCCCTGCGGGAATCCAGGGCTCAAGAGAGGCTGGCGGTTTTCGACGGTGGAGCCGCGGCGTGCGCGGCATCCGGAAGGGCCGCCGAGGGTTCGGCCGCTCGCGCGTTCGCCTCGCTGCGCCGCCGCGCCTCCGCCTCGATCAGGTCGACGAGTTCCGGCCGCCGGCCGGCCAGTTCGCGAAGATCGGCGACGTCGAGAACGAGCAGGACGCTCGGCTCGGTGGCAACGACCGTGGCCGAGCGCGGCGCGTCGAACAAGAGCGCCATCTCGCCGAAGAAACTGCCGGGCCGCAGCACGACCGGCTCGGCCAGCTGCACGGTCGCTTCGCCCGAAACGAGGAAGTACATGGTGTCGCCGGGATCGCCCTTGCGGATGATGACGGTGCCCTGACCGACGTCGCGCGATTCCAGCAACCTCACGATATCGGCAACGGTCGCCGCGCCGAGCTTCTGGAAGAACGGGACGTTCGCAACCAGATCCCAGGTGTGGAGAAAATGCCGGCGATGCAGTTCTTCGGCAAAGGCGGTTGCGACGATGCCGGCCCACAGCGCGAACATGACGACGCCGCCGACCATGACCCAGCCGCCGAGCAGCCGGCCCCACAGGGAGACCGGCACAACGTCGCCATAGCCGGTGGTGGTGATGGTCACGATCGCCCACCACATCGCGCGCGGTATGCTGCCAAAGGCTTCCGGCTGGCTTTGCCGTTCGAATACGAAGGCCAGCGTCGACGCCGCGAAGAATATCGCGATGAACAGGCTGACCATGCTGAGCAGCGCCGTTCGGCTGCGCTGCATCACGCGCCAGAACAGCGCGAGCCCGGCGGTGTGGCGGATGTAGCGCAGCGACCAGACCAGCGCGAACAGCAGGGCATCTTCCGGATGCGAGGTGACGAGCCATCCGAACGGCAGGGAAAGCACCGAGGCGAGATCGATCAGTCCCTCGGCGGAAGCGAGATTGGCCAAACGCAATTCCAGCCCGTGCAGGCGCCAGAGATTCAGGACGACTCTGAGGGTGATCGCCGCCCAGACCGCGATCACGATCCCGCCGAGCAACCGGTGCGCCTGATCGCCGATGGCAGGCGACGTGTCCACGATCATCGCAAGCAGGCCGATGGTCGTGAGACCATTGGACAGCGCCGGCGCGACCATCGACCAGAGACCGTTAATCATTCGAATCCGCTTGAATCACGCAGGCGTTGACGTGTCGTGCGCTGCACGATTGCGCAGTGCGGCGATCCGGGCCTTGACCCGCATCAATGAGTCCCCGATACAGCCAACCTACTAGCTGTATCGCAACGATCGGAAAATCCTCAATGGCCACGTTCCAGCTGAGCCTGACCTCTCCCGAAAAGCTGCTGTTCGAGGAGCAGGTCGATCAGGTCGACCTGCCCGGGGCCGAAGGCGACCTGGGCGTGCTCGCAGGCCATGCGCCGATCGTGGCGCTGCTGCGCCCGGGGCTCATCACCGCGAGCGCGGGCGCCGAGCGCGAGACATTCGTGGTGCTCGGCGGCATCGCGGAATTCTCCAACGAAAGGCTGACCATTCTCGCCGAATTCGCCGCGCACATTGCCGAGCTCGACGTCGCCGAACTGGAGGCCCGGATCGCCGAGATGGAAGAGGGCCTCGCCGGGATGCCGGTCAGCGACGAACTCGATCGCGCCGTCGCCAGGCTCGATCACTACAAATCGATCCAGGCCAGCCTGGCCGCAGCCACGGCCTTCTAGAGTCGGTTCTGATTGAATCAGAACCGAAGCTCTAGATTCTTGATTTGACGCGTTTTCTTCACGCGAACCGGTAATCCACTTCGCTTGAAAACGCTCTAGCACCCACCGCGAACCGACGGCGGCGGCCGGAAAAGCCATCGCGCGACAGCACTGGATCGGTGCTGCCGCGCGGAAACCGTTGAGAAGGCGTGACCCTAGCGCGAGATGGCTTTCCTACGAGTCACCATCTCCCCCCCTCCGGATGATGATGCCCGGAAGGAGGCGGTTTGCCACCACCGCCGCCGCCACCGCCACCGCCGCCGGACAGACCGCCGGCAATGCCGATGCCGATGCCGATCGCGGCGCCGATGGCTTCCGGAGGAATTCCCTGCTCTTTCTGCGCAGCCGGCGTGGCGGTCTTACGTTGCTTGGGCGGAGCTTCGACGGCCCGCTTCTTGGTCGGCTCCTCGGTCCGCTTCCTGAGCTGTTGCGGCTCGGGGCACGGGCACATCGGGCCAAGTGACGCAAGCGTGGCCGCCGGCGCACCGAACTCGCGGTTGGTAACGCGCACCTGCAGCTTGCGCGCCGTCACCGCCAGGTCGCTGGTCGGATAGGTCGTCAGGAAGGTTTGATAAGAAGCCGCCGTGTTGACCGCAACCGCGGTTGCCCACGCCTGCATGATGTAGCGGCGCTCCAGCAGCGAACGCGCCCGCACGTTATAGGGCGGTTGCGCGAACAGGGCGACGAACGCCTCATAGGCCGGCACGGTGTCCTCGGCGACGACGAGCTGATAGGCAATTTTCGGATCCTTGCCCTTCAGGTCCTTGCGCCAGTCCTCGACGCTGCGCTTGACCGACGGCTGCTTCGGCCCGCCAGCCTTGGCCTGATCCGTTCCGGGCTTGCCGGCCTGATCGCCGAAGAACCTGAAATCCGTCGTCAAAGACGAGCTTTCCCAGGGAATCTGGCGGCCCTCGGTGGCGTCGTTGACTGCGACACGTACGCGCTTGAAGGCTTCCTCGATCGGAAGGTTCGGCTCCTTGGCGACCGAGAGCAGCGCCGTGGTGTAGGGGCTGTTCTCGCCCGAGCCGTCCTCGGCCACCGCGCCCGGCGAGGTCGAATAGGAGATGAACGAACCGGCGGCACCCGCCTTGGTGTCGACGATCGCAAGCCCGTGGCCCGTGGAAGAGCCTATCCCGGGGAAGGGATTGTTGCGGCAGGCATCGAGCATGATGATGCGCATGCGCGTCGGCAACGCGCCCAGCGTATTCATGACGTCGTTGAGCCGCACTGCCTGCAAGGGAATGTCGGTCTCGCGCTTGGGATCGACGTCGACCGGGACCAGATAGTTCTCGCCGTCTACTTGCAGGCCGTGGCCGGCATAGAACATCAGCGCTACCGTATCGGGTCCGTTTGCCGCAATCTTCGCCGCGAAATCGCCGACGGCCTCGCGCAACTGATTCTGCGTCAGGTCGGCCGTCGATGTCACTTCGAAGCCGGCATTGCCGAGCATCTCCGTCATCTTCTTCGCGTCGTTGCTGGGGTTCGGAAGCGCCACCACCGAACGATAGGCCGATTGTCCGACCACCAGCGCGAGGCGCTTTTCCGCATGTGCTGCCGAAACGGCTGCCAGCAGCAAGCTCGTGGCGATCAACGATGACTTGCGCAAGTTTGAGATCGAATACATGGCATCACCCGCCCTGAGGGTTTGATTGATGTTCCGGTTACCATGCGCGGTTCCACGCAGATTGACCTGTCTCAATTTTCCCGATGCGAATTCGGCCGGTGCAAGCCGTTCGCAGCAGCCGGGCTTGCTACTTTCCCTCGAGGATATTGACCGGCACCCAGTCGTGCGGCGGAGGGTTGTCGGTATATTCGCTGGCGCGCTTGCTGAACGAGGCAGATGGCGGGTCCACATCGGCCACACGGTCAAAGCACTGCCTGGCCCGGTCGAATTCGCGCCTGCGCCAGCAGGCCAGCCCTTCGGCATAGGCTGCCGCCACCCTCGACTGCTCGGGGGTCTCGTGCCCGGCCTCGGCCAAAGGCTCGTAGATCTTCACCGGATCGGCACGGCCCTTGACCCTGATGGCATCCAGTTCGCGCCAGGAGAAGGTCGTTCCCGTCAGCGCCACGGTCATCTCGGAGGCCATGATCGACGTGCTGAAATACTTGTTGGCGCCCTCCAGCCGCGAGGCGACGTTCACCGCATCGCTCATCACGGTGTAGTTGAAGCGCCGGTGCGATCCGATGTTGCCGACCAGCGCTTCGCCGGAATTGAGCCCGATCCGGTGCGCCAGCCGCTCGCCCTGGAAGCAGCTGTTGTCGCGATTGAGCTGCTCCAGCCGGTCGCGGCATTCCAGCGCTGCGTGCACTGCGCTTCGCGCGTGATCGGGGTCATCGGCCGGCGCGCCGAACACGGCAACGATGGAATCGCCGATATATTTGTCGACGTACCCGCCATGACGCTCGATGATGTCGGTCATGGCCGACAGATACTCGTTCATCAGCGCCACCAGCGCGCCCGGCGACATCCGCTCGGAGAACGACGAGAAGCCGGCGATATCGGAGAAGAAAACGGTGAGATTGCGCATCTCGCCGCCGAGCGCCGGCATCTTTTCCGATGCCAGCATGGTGTCGATGACCTGTGGCGCGAGATAGAGTGCAAAGCTCTTGCGCAGGAAGCGCTCCTCGCGGTCGGCGACCACGAAACGATATCCCACGGTCATGGCGAGCGCGGAAATGCCGGCAGCCGCGGGCTCGATCACCGGGATCGCCAGCGAATGCACGAACAGGCCGGTCGCGACGCCCGTATGGACCAGGATGACCGACAGGAAGACCAGCAATGCAACAAGGGGTGCAAATGCGCATGCCGACATTGCGGCGACGAAGGCCAGCGCCGCGGTGATCGTCGCTCGCAGCGGGAAGCCCGGCTCGACCGCGGCATCCCGCTCCATCAGGTTCCTGACCGCGGTGGCGTGCACGAACACCCCGGCCATGGTGTTTCGCGCGAGGTGACCGGCGCGGACGGCGCCCGGCAGCGCGCAACGCGGCGCCGCGGCGCCTTCGAGGCCGCTCGATAGGCGCATCGAGGTGAGCTTCCTGTCCTCGAAATCGAGAGAGGTTCCGAAGATCACGGCCTTGCCCTCGAATTCGCGCCGGAAGTATTCGCGATCGCCCTTCTCGACGCAGGCGCGCAGATCGGCAAAGGAATAGGTGGGAAAATCCCGCCCGCCGCTGCGGAAGTTGAGCGTCAGTGTATTCGGCACGGCGGCCGGAATGCGGTAACCCGCAAGCGTCATCCGCCCGGCCGGATCGAATTCGGGTTTGGTCTCGAGCGCCCGGGATGCCAGTTCCACCGCCATCGAGGGCACGGGCTTGCCGTCGATCAGGAACGTCAGGGGCAATCGACGAATGACGTCGTCGATATCGGTATGGACATTGAGCGCCCGGATATTGTTCTGCTGCCGCACCGCGACCCTTTGCCCCGGCGCGGGACGGACGGGATCGTCCGTGCTCTGGATTTCACCTAGCACGAGCTTGCCGGCGCCAGCGGCCGAGGCAAGAGCGCGAAGGAAGTCGCGGTCGAAGCCGCGCATGCGCGCGCCGATCGGCTCCTCGCCGAACAGAACCTCGGATTGCTCGATCGATGTCGGGAAGACGACGTCAAAGCCGACCACGCGTGCGCCGGCGCCGACGATGGCCGAGAGCACGCCGCCGATCTCGCGCGTCCAGGTGAGGGTCGGCGATCCCTTCAGCGGCGGCGTCCGGTAGGTCTCCTCGTCGATCGCGACCACGACGACCGGGGAAGACGCAGGGTATCCGCGGTCGCCGAACACCTCCCAGCGCAAGGCCGTCAAGGTATCGAGCGAAAGCCCTTGCAGCCTGGCGAGCGGCGGAGAGGTGAACAGGATGCCGGCAACAAGGGAAATGAGCAGAGCCGCGACGACGTTCCTTCTGGTGATGCGCAGCCGCATGATCGCCTGCAATCGGCCCCGCTATTGCAGCCTGAGCAGACGGCCGACGATCGGCGTGGGTCCTGTGATGGCCCGCGCATCGACCGTGAAGGTGAACCGCTTCGGTCCCAGCGTCGCCAGATAAGTGCCGCCGGGGGTGAGCGACTGGCCGGTCTTGGCAAAGTCGTAAAACTTGCCGCGCGCCAATGCGCCCTTCAGAGGTACGACGTAGCGCTCGCCTGCGGCATCGATCCGCTCGATCACCAGCATGTCGCCTCCCTTCGCCTCGACGAGGGGCGAGGCGCCAAACAGCGTCGGAAGGCTTCGCGGCGGCGCACCAGGGCCGACGTTGAGAGCACGAAACGCCGTTGCCGCGCTCTGCTTTGCCTCGCGGTCGGAGAGCTGCACGGCGCCCGCATCGCAGGGCACCTTGATACGCTGGACCTCGCCGGCCTGCACCGAGCTCTGCTCGGGACCGACGACCACGACCCCGCCGGTGATGGTTTCACGCCAGCACGACTTCATGTAGCCGAGCACGACGGTTGCCTTCGGCCCGAGCTTGATGACCTTGCCGGGCGCGACATAGTCCATGAATTCGACGCCTTCGACCTTGCCCTGCACGTCCTCGACGATCGCCACCGGCGTCTGGGCGGCGGCCGACGCGGCCAGACCGAACAGGCCGATGGCGGCACCGATTAGCGTTCTCATCGCGCTGCCTTTCTCATTGTCCTCATGTACTGAGCCATCAATAGAACTTGCCGCCATGGGGAAATTGATCTGAATCATGATCCGACCCGGAAGCATGCTACATGCTTCATCCATGTTCGAATCCGCCAAACTCAAGCACCACGTCAGCCCGGTCACCTTCAAACGCGAAGAGAAGAAGCTGCGCGAAGCCCTGCTCGACGCGCAGATCGATCTGCTCGAGCAGCGCCGCTTTCCCGTGCTGATCCTGATCGCCGGCGTGGAAGGCGCCGGCAAGGGCGAGACCGTCAACCTGCTCAACGAGTGGATGGACCCGCGTCATATCCACACCCATGCCTTCTGGCAGCCGTCGGATGAGGAGAGCGAACGCCCGCCGAACTGGCGGTTCTGGCGAGCCTTGCCGCCGAAAGGGCAGATCGGCGTCTTCTTCGGCGCCTGGCACACGATGCCGATCGTGCAGCGGGTAATGGGAAAGCTCGACGAAGGCGAGTTCTCGAGCGCCGTTGCGGATATCAGGCGGCTGGAGAAGATGCTCTACGACGAGGGCGTCCTGCTGATCAAATACTGGTTTCACCTTTCCAAGGGCCAGCAAAAGAAGCGGCTGCACGCGCTGGAAAAGGACCCGCGGACGCGATGGCGCGTCACCGACGTCGAGTGGGACTATTTCAAGCTGTACGATCGTTTCATCAAGGTTTGCGATCCCTTCCTGCGCGAAACCTCGACCGGAGAGGCGCCGTGGATCGTGGTGCCCGGCGCCGATCCGCGCTATCGGGCGCTCACCGTCGGCCGGCACCTGCTGGCGACGCTGCGTCGGCGGCTGGACGACACCAGCGATTCCGCAAGGCCGGCGAAGAAGAAGACTCTTCCCCTGCCCGCTCCCCGCGACGACGTGAACGTGCTGAGCAAGCTCGAGCTCGATCAGAAGATGACGCGGGCGGAATACAAGAAGGAGCTGGAGAAGTGGCAGGGAAAGCTCAACTTCCTGGCGCGCGATCCGCGCATGAAGCAGCTTTCCGTCGTCGCCGTATTCGAGGGCAATGACAGTGCCGGCAAGGGCGGCGCCATCCGGCGCCTGACCCAGGCGCTGGACGCCCGCTTCTACGATACCGTTTCGGTCGCTGCGCCGACCGAGGAGGAGCGCGCACAGCCCTACCTGTGGCGCTTCTGGCGCAACCTGCCGCGACATGGCAACCTGACGATCTTCGACCGCTCCTGGTACGGCCGCGTGCTCGTCGAGCGGATCGAGGGCTTCTGTTCGGAAGCCGACTGGATGCGCGCTTATGGCGAAATCAACGATTTCGAGGACGCCATGACCCGCCACGGCACGGTGGTGGTGAAGTTCTGGCTCGCGATCAGCAAGGATGAGCAGTACCGGCGCTTCAAGGAGCGCGAAAAGGTGGCGTTCAAGCGCTTCAAGATCACCAAGGAAGACTGGCGCAATCGCAAGCGCTGGCACGACTATGAGACGGCCGTCTGCGACATGGTCGACCGGACGTCCACGGCGAAGGCGCCCTGGACCCTGGTCGAGGCCAACAACAAACTCCATGCCCGCATCAAGGTGCTGCAGACCCTCTGCTCGGCGCTGGAGGAGCGCCTGGAGCAGGTTTCAAAGAAACGAAAGTAAAGGCTGGATCGACGGTACAGCAGCGGCCCGGCCGGCATTGCCGGTCAGGATACTTCCCTCCGTCCCCATTCGAGATACAGGCCGATATCGCCGGGCACGCCATCCGGGAAGTCGACCACCCGCGCCGCTAGGCCAAACCCCTGCGGCTGCAATTCCTTCTTCCAGCGCAGGTAGATTTCGGCGGCCAGTCCCCGAAGCGTCGCCGGCCATGTCGGATCCGGCGCATTGATCGCGCGGCCGTGGTCGGTACAGAGTTCGCAGGGAAAGCGCAGCAGGAGCTGCTCCTCCTCGCCCTTCTGGGCAGCGGCGCGGGCGTTGCGCAACATATGCTGCCATGAAGACTCTGCGAGACGCGTCCGCAGCATTTCGTTCGCCTGCTTGTGATGGGTCTCCGCAACCTGGTTCTTCATTTCCTCGCGATGCGACACCTCGTGCAGCTTGAACTGAAGTGCAAGGTCGCGAAAGGTCCCAGCTGACAGTTGGTCGGACCCGGCCGCCGCAGACGGGGAAGCCGCCGGCGCCTTGCGCAGCGGCCTCGAAGCGCCGGCTTTCTCGACTGGAGCCACATCTCCCGCGCCATGCTCCAGCACGGGTTCGGGCTGCGGCACCTGCCCGCCACTGGCGAAAGCGCGCACCAGATCGGCGCGGCTGACGATTCCGACCATCCGGCCGTCGCTCATGACCGGTACACGCTTGATCTTTTTCGCCGACAGCAGTTCCGCAATTTCGACCACGTCGGCATCCTCGCCGATCGTAATGACCGGCGACACCATCATGTCGCGCGCAGAACGGTCCTGGGATTCCAGGTATTTCACGAATTCCGGATTGAGATCCTCGCCTTCGGACAGCGCCTTCAGCCACCAGTCGCGGCGGGCTTCGCGTTCGGATTCGTCGCGCGGCATCAAATCGCCTTCGCTGACCATGCCGATCGGCACGCCATTGGCGTCCACGACCGGCATGGCGCTGATGCCGTTCCTGACCAGGAGTTCGGCGACCGCGCGCCTCGATGCCTCCGGCGGCGTCGACACCACCTTCCTGTTCATGATGTCGCGCGCCTTCATGCCGTCTCCTTTACCGCGAGCTTGCGGGCAAGCTCAGTTGCCCGCTTCCTGTTTGGTCTGCAGATTCGTCACCTGCACTCGCCGGTTCTCGGCCGCGAAAGGATTGGCCTGATTCTTCAACTGCTCCTTGCCGTAGCCGGCAGACACGAGATTTTCGCCGGCTATCCGGAAATTCTCCATCAGGAAGTTCTTCACCGACTGCGCCCGCCGCTCCGACAGGCCCTGGTTGTATTCCGGTCCACCCTTGGCGTCGGTGTGCCCGCTGAGCAGGAAAACACCGCCCTGAAGCGCGGGATTGGTCAGCGCACGGCCGAGATTCATCAGATCGGGCATCGCCTTCTTGGCGATCTCCGCGGAGTTGTAGTCGAAGTAGATCTCTAGATCGATACTCGGCCTTTCCTTGGCGATGGTCGCCACCTCGGTCCGCTCGTCGACCGACAGCGACCGCGACTTGCTCCGCAGATTGTTGATGAAGCTCTGACGCTTGATCTCCTCCGGGGTCCGGGTGCCGCTGAGGTTCCGCGTGAGATTTTTCGGGGTCAATGCCCGCAGAATCTTGCTCTCGCTGACCGGCTCGGCGCCGATGGCGGCCCCGCTGGCGGCGAACAACACTGCCCCGCAGGCCACGATGAACTTGATGAAAGTGCGTGTTCCGCTGTGTCGATATGTCATGGCGCGTTGTATCCTGTTGACTTCTATTAAACCTATCGTGCCGCGGACCGACACTGTTTGATGAATATCAAATGGACGATATCCCCAGCCGCTAGGATGTTCATATGGGTGATGATGACGACGACAACATTATCGAGACAATCAAGGAAGAGGTCGCCGATGCGGCCAAGGCCGTCGTCGCGGAAGTGAAGTCGATCGCGCACGAGGTCGCGGACGTCATCGCCGAGGGAAAAGCCGAGCTCTGCGGAGAAGACGAGCATCCCGCTGCGGCGCCTGGCGAGGCCGCCAAGGCAACCCCGACGCCACCCGGCAGCGACGACGACGCATCGCGCTAGCCGAAGCGGTGCTCGTAGCGGCTCATCGCCAGTTCGCTCGTGTCGATGTCGGGCTTGCGGCCGGACAGCATGTCTGCGAGCACGCGGCCGGAGCCGCAAGCCATGGTCCAGCCTAGGGTGCCGTGGCCGGTATTGAGGTGCAGGTTCGGATAGCGGGTGGCGCCGATGATCGGCGGTCCGTCCGGCGTCATCGGACGCAGGCCGCACCAGAACTTGACGTCAGCCAGGTCGCCGCCCCGCGGAAACAGGTCGGTCAGCGAATGATCGAGCGTGGCGCGACGCGCGGGGTGCAGCGCGTTGGAATAGCCCGACACTTCCGCCGTGCCGCCGACGCGGATGCGGTTGCCCAGCCGCGTGATCGCGACCTTGTAGCTTTCGTCCATCACGGTCGAAACCGGCGCGCCGGCTTCGTCGGCTACGTTGACGGTGATCGAATAGCCCTTCACCGCATAGACGGGAATCGCGACGCCGACGCGGCGCAGCAGCCGTGACGACCAGCTGCCCAGCGCAGCCACGTAAGCATCCGCCTGCAGGATGCCCTCGCTGGTGGCGACGCCGGTGATGCGTCCGCCCTCGGCGATGACGCGATCGATGCCGACGTTGAACTTGAACTGCACGCCGAGCCTTGCCGCGTGTTCGGCAAGTGCTGCCGTGAACATCTGGCAATCGCCGGTCTCGTCCTGCGGCAGGCGGAGTCCGCCTGCGATCTTGTCCTTCACCAGCGCCAGCGCCGGCTCGGCGCCGATGCAGCCTTCGCGATCCAGCAGTTCATACGGCACGCCGTATTGCTCGAGCACGGCGATGTCGTCGGCGGTGTGATCGAGCTGCGCCTGCTTGCGGAACAGCTGCAGCGTGCCCTGGCTGCGCTCGTCGTAATGGATGCCGATTTCGGCGCGCAGCGACCTCAGGCAATCGCGGCTGTATTCGGCGAGCGGGATCATCCGGCTCTTGTTGACGGCATAGCGCGCCGCCGTGCAGTTGCGCAGCATCTTGAGCAGCCACCACCACATCGCGGGATCCGGATTGGGGCGGATCACCAGCGGGCCGTGCTTCATCAGAAGCCACTTGATCGCCTTCACCGGCACGCCGGGTCCGGCCCAGGGCGAGGCATAGCCGGGCGAGACCTCGCCGGCATTGGCAAAGCTCGTCTCCAGCGCCGGGGCGGCCTGGCGGTCGACCACCGTAACTTCATGTCCGGCACGCGCGAGGTACCAGGCGGAGGTGACGCCGATGACGCCGCTGCCGAGGATCAGGACTTTCACAGCGGCGCTCCCGCGGCCCTGCGCCGCGTCACGCGATGCGTTTGATGACGTCCGACAGGATCGACATCATGTCGTCGATATGGCTGCGCTCGACGATCAGGGGCGGCGACATCGCGAGCGAGTCGCCGCTGTTGCGCAGGTACAGGCCCTTGTTCCAGCATTCGACCATGACCTCGTAGCCGCGCGCGCCGACCGCGTCCTTGCGGGGCGCAAGCTCGACCGCGCCCATCAGGCCGACATTGCGGATGTCGATCACATTGGGCAGGCCCTTCAGCGCATGCAGCGCATTCTGCCAGTGGTCGGTGAGCTGCGCTCCGCGTGTCAGCAGCCCCTCGTCCTTGTAGATGTCGAGCGTGGCAAGACCCGCCGCGCACGCCGTCGGATGCGCCGAATAGGTGTAGCCGTGGAACAGCTCGATCTGGCTTTCCGGGCCGGTCATCAGGCCGTCGTGCACCTTGCGGCTGGCGAAGACCGCGCCGCAGGGAACAGTGCCGTTGGTGATGCCCTTGGCGGTCGTCATCAGGTCCGGCGTGACGCCGAAGAAATTCGCGGCGAATGGTGTACCAAGCCGGCCAAAGCCGGTGATGACCTCGTCGAAGATCAGCAGGATGCCGTGCTTGTCGCAGAGCTCGCGCAGCCGCTGCAGGTAGCCCTGCGGTGGCGGCAGCACGGCGGTCGATCCCGGCACCGGCTCGACGATCACGGCCGCGATGGTGTCGGCGCCATGCAGCGCCACCATGCGCTCGACATCATCGGCGAGTTCGGCGCCATGCGCCGGCATCCCCTTCGAGAACGCATTGCGCTGGAGATCGTAGGTGTGGCGGATGTGATCGACGCCGGGCAGATGGGTGGCAAAGGCGCGGCGGTTGTTGACCATGCCACCAACCGACATGCCGCCGAAACCGACGCCGTGATAGCCGCGCTCGCGGCCGATCAGGCGCGTACGGGCCGCCTGCCCCGTCGCGCGATGATAGGCCAGCGCGATCTTCAAGGCGGTGTCGACCGACTCCGAACCCGAATTGGTGAAAAAGACGCGATCGAGCCCCTTGGGCGCGATTTCGGCAAGACGCTTGGCGAAATCAAAGGCGATGGGATGGCCCATCTGGAACGACGGCGCGAAATCGAGGGTCATCAGCTGGCGCTCGACGGCAGCCGCGATCTGCTTGCGGCCATGGCCGGCATTGACGCACCAGAGCCCGGCGGAGCCGTCGATCACCTTGCGGCCGTCGATGCTGGTGTAATACATGCCCTCGGCGGAAGCGATGAGCCGCGGCGTCTCCTTGAACTGCCGGTTTGCCGTGAACGGCATCCAGAAGGCTTCGAGGTCGAGGGTGTTGGGAATCTGGTGAACCGTCACGGCACGACTCCTTCTGCAGGGGGAGAGGCTAGCCGTCTCATGGCGGGAATCGTTCAACAAGTCCTTTTCTGGTTCCGGTCAAGCCATTGATTTTACTGGATCAGCCAAGGCATATTTATCCGATCCGCAACACCTGCAACACGGGAATCCGATGAGCGTCGATATCGGCGGGCGACTCCGCTTCGTCCGCAACCGCCACAAGCTCTCCCAGCGGGAGCTCGCCAAGCGCTCCGGCGTCACCAATTCGACGATTTCGCTGATCGAGTCGAACCAGATGAATCCGTCGGTCGGCGCGCTCAAGCGCATCCTCGACGGCATCCCGATGGGGCTGGCGGAATTCTTCGCCATCGAGCCGGAGCGGCCGCGCAAGGCGTTCTACCGCGCCGACGAACTGACCGAGATCGGCAAGAAGCCGATCTCGTACTTGCAGGTCGGCGACACCATGTTCGGCCGCGCGCTGCAGATCCTGCGCGAGCATTACGGCCCCGGCGGCGACACCGGCCGCGTGCCGCTGGTGCATGACGGCGAGGAAGGCGGCATCGTGATCTCGGGCCGGCTGGAAGTGACCGTGGATGGCGAACGGCGCATCCTCGGACCCGGCGATGCCTATTATTTCGAGAGCCGGCGCCCGCATCGCTTCCGCTGCATCGGCAACAGGCCGTGCGAGGTGATCAGCGCCTGCACGCCGCCGACGTTCTGATTTGATCTGGCGCAGCTATCGGCCGGCAGCCATCGGATAGGCTGCCGCGTCGCAAAAGAACATCAACAAGGAAATGCCCATGAATTTCGAGTTCACGCCGCAACAGGAGCAGGTGCGCGAGACCATCGCCCGCTTCGCCGCCGAGGAGATGGCGCCGCTGGTCGCGGAAGCCGAGGAGAACGAGGTATTTCCGAGACAGCTGTTCCGCAGATGGGCCGAACTCGGCCTGCTCGGCGTGCGCTATCCCGAAGCCGACGGCGGCTCCGGCTTCGACAAGATCAGCGACTGCATCGTGCGCGAGGAGATGAGCCGGGTCTGCCAGTCCTTCTCCGCCTCATGGTCGGCGCACACTCATCTGGCGCTGTGGCCGATCTGGCGCGCCGGCACACCGCAGCAGAAGGCGCGCTTCTTCGTGCCAGGGCTCGCCGGCGAGAAGATCGGCGGCTTCGGTCTCTCCGAGCCCGACGGCGGCTCCGACATCCGCGCCATGCGGACCAAGGCGGAGAAGGTGAGCGGCGGCTGGCGCCTCAACGGCTCAAAACTCTACATCACCAACGCACCGATGGCCGATTTCCTGATGCTGGCCGCGCGCACCAAGCCGGATCTTTCGACCGACGCGATCAGCCTGTTCATCGTCGAACTGCCCAATCCGGGTTTCCGGATCAGCAAGCTCGACAAGGAAGGCATCCGTTCGTCCGAGACCGGCCTGATCTACATCGAGGACGCGTTCGTGCCCGACGACTGCCTGCTTGGCGGCGAGACCGGCACCTACGGCATCGTCCGGGACTCGCTGTCGGAAAACCGGATCGGCGTTTCCGCCAACTGCATCGGCATGGCGCGCGGCGCCTTCGATGCGGCGCTGTCATTTGCCAAGACGCGGATCGTGCGGGGCAAGCCGATCATCGAATACCAGGCGATCGCCCACAAGCTCGCCGACATGGCCGCCGAAATCGAGGCGGCGAAGTGGTTCGTCTATTACGGCGCCTGGCGCGTCGACCAGGGAACGATCGATGCCCCGACCGCCTCCAGGGTGAAGCTCGTCGCCAGCGAAATGGCGGTTCGTGTCACCGAACAGGCGATCCGCATCCTCGGCGGCGCCGGCATCATGCGGGAATATCCGGCCGGTCGTTTCCATCGCGACGCGCTGGTCTACATCATCGGCGAAGGTACTTCGGAGATTCAGCGCAACATCATCGCGCGTTCGCTCGGCGCATCCTGATCGCAATCCCGGCGGGTCCAACCGGCGCGCGACCGGATCTAGATGGCGATCACCACATGCAGCAGGCAGCCAGCCGCCGTAATGCCATCGGCATGGTGCGCGCCGGCCCAAGCGTGGTGATAGTCGCCGGCACGCAGCACGAGGTCGCCATATCGCAGGTCGCCCTCGATCACCAGGCACTCTTCCTCGAACCTGTGGGAATGCGATTTCAGGATCGCGCCCGGCTGCATCTTCACCAGCAGCGTCCGCCGCTTCAACCGCTCATCCACCTTGAGCACGCGGTAGGTGATGCCGTCGGAATGTTGGCGCCATTCGGCATCTGCCGCGCGTTTGGTGGCCGTGCCCGGCAGCAACATGCCTTGTTCGTCGATGCGCGCGAGAATCCTTTCGAACGATCCCGGCGGAACCGGCTCGCTTTCCGCGCCGTCGAGCGGCGCGAGTTTCGCCTGCCAGCCTTCTGCGTCGTGACGCAATCCGGCATCTGCTTCCACGGCGGAACGTTCGCCGCCACGGAGCAATCCGAGGGCGTATTCCGCAGACAATGAAGAATCCGGCCGCTGGTCCTTCGACATGCGCTCAATGTAGCGAATGACGGCGGAGAAAAACAGCGCATAAACCGGCGTTTCCGCCGGCATGGCTAAAGATTGATCGCGCCGGCCCGTATTGGCACGGGGTTTTCGCTTTCAGCGAAAGCGAAAATCAGTGCGAAAGGCTGGTCACGACGTGAACGAGGCAGCCGCCAATGGTGCGTCCCGGCGGGTGGCGGGTCGACGCTCCGGCAATGTGATAGTCGCCGGCCCCGAGCTTGAGATCGCCGAAGGAAAGATCGCCCTCGACGATGAAGGCCTCCTCATCCGCGTCATGGGCATGCGAATGATACACGGCGCCGGGCGCCATGCGGATCAGCAGCGACTGGCGGTTCTTGGCGCGGTCGATGTGCAGCACGCGCGACATCACGCCAGGCGAGATCTCCCGCCAGTTCGCGCTTCCGGCACGCCGCGTGCGCGTGCCCGGCAGCTGCATGCCTTCGGCGTCAATGCGCGCAAGGATGCTGTCGAACATTCCCGCCGGCAGCGCTTCATCGCTGTCCGGCTCCGCCATGTCCAGTTCGGCAAAGGTCTGCTGCCAATGATCGGCCGCCGCGCGCAGGCGGTCATCGGATTCGAGCTGTTCGCGGACACGGGCGCGCGCCTCGCCACGCAGCAGGCCCAGCGCGTATTCGACCGCAACAAAGTCCTCGGGCTTTACTGGTTCAGACATGTCTGCAACTGCCCGATCGCACGATGAATCCAGCTCTTCACTGTACCCAGAGGTACGGCAGCAAGCGCCGAAAGTTCCTCGTAACTTAGTCCATAATGATATGCCATGACGACACAGCGGCGATGCTCTTCCTTCAAGCCTCCAAGACAGCGCCGCAAATCCTGGCCCAGCGATGGGTCGCTGCCCACCGAAAGGCGTTCGACCACGGAGGCGACCTCGTCATCGCTCAACGACAGCGCCGCGGCCGGCCTTTGCGAGAGGCGGTTGAAAACCACGTTGCGCGCCAGTGCGAGCATCCAGCCCATGGCGTCACCCCTGGTCCGGTCGAACAGGGGAGATTTCTCCCAGATCCGCAACATCACATCCTGCAGAGCATCCTGGGCGGCGTCGTGGTCCCTCAACAACCGCTTGCAGAGGCTGAATAATTTCGGCCCGACGGCCTGGTACAGGTTTCGAAACGCGACCCGGTCTCCCTCCGCGACCCGTTCGAGTGTGGTTGCGAGTTCGCCGTTCGACACCTGCAGCCCCAGCCCCGGGAGGAAATTGACCGCCCCGGGTATAAGGGCCTCGGAGGTACGGATCAATCTGGAAAAGTTTCAGCGCAACGCCAGGTTTTGCATCACGAAAATAATATGCCGGCCCCTGAAACAATTCGGCTCCGAACCCTGTATTTGCCGGCATAGCTCGCTGCCCGGCGACGGGGAGCAGGCGTGAAGCAGGGGGAAAAATCATGCAACCAGCGATCCACGCAAACCGTGACAAGGACGGCCTTGCCACATTGCTTGCCGAGGTTGCATCCGGCGACAAGTCAGCCTTCGCAAAGCTCTACGGCCTCACCAGCCGCAAGCTGTTCGGCGTCGCGCTGCGCATCCTGCGCGACCGATCGGCCGCCGAAGACATCGTGCAGGAAGTCTATTTGCGGATCTGGCGCAACGCCGCCTCTTTCGACGTCAATCTCGCCTCGCCGATCGCCTGGATGGCCAGCATCGTGCGGCATTGCGCCATCGACACGCTGCGCAAGCAGAAGCTCGAGACGCTGGAATTCGGCGACGAGAGCGCACGCGTCGATGCCTGCGAGCCCGACCCGGCGGAAGAGATCGACATCGCCCAGCGCCGCGCCATCGCCTTTGCCGCCATCCGCAGGATGGACCCGGCCAAACGCAAGCTGATTCTGCTCGCCTATGTCCGCGAGCAAAGCCGCGACAGCCTGGCAAAGGCCTACGGCGTGCCGACCGGCACCATCAAGACCAATCTGCGCCGCTCACTGATCGAGCTTCGGCAATCGATGCAGCAAGAGGAAGCGCAGAGCCGCGCCAGCCGGGCGGCTTGACGAGGCGCTTTCGTCCGGTCGAAATGCTCCCGTCACCGGGAGCACCGCATGAGCGTCTACATCATCGCCCAGCTTAAATTCACCGCGCGCGAGCGCTACGACCGTTACCAGCAGCGCTTCTTCGGCGTGTTCAGGAATTTCAAGGGCAAGCTGCTCGTCGCCGACGAGCACCCGGTCGTGCTGGAAGGCGACTGGCCGCGCGACAAGGTCGTGATCATGGAATTCCCGGACGCCGAAGCGGC
The DNA here is from genome assembly GCF_016219575.1 of Bradyrhizobium sp. Taxonomy (GTDB): domain Bacteria; phylum Pseudomonadota; class Alphaproteobacteria; order Rhizobiales; family Xanthobacteraceae; genus Bradyrhizobium. The sequence goes on from NZ_JACRMG010000027.1 coordinate 188,617, forward strand.
GCGGGAGTTCCAGGAGTCCCCCGAGTACCAGGAGATCGCAGTGGATCGCAAGGCGGGCGCCGATGCGGTGGTGATGACGGTGCGTGGGTTGAAGTAGAACGGCTACCTCCCGCTGAAACTCGCCTTCCTCTTCTCCACGAACGCCGCCCGTCCCTCCAGCGCATCGGCGCTCCGGCGCACCTCGGACTGCACCTCGATCTCCCTGCGGAATTGCGTGGCGTAGCTGGCGTGCTCGCTCTCTTCGAGGAGCATGCGGGTGGCGACCAGGGCGCGGGTCGGGCCTTGCGCGAGGCGCTGGGCCAGCTTGAGTGCTTCCGCCATCAGTTGAGCGTCGTCGACGACTTCGCGCACCAGGCCCCACTCCTTCGCGCGCTCGGCCGACAGCGGCTCGTTGAACAGCATCAGCTCAAGCGCGCGCTGGCGGCCGATCAGGCGCGGCAGCAGCCAGGTCGAGCCGAGATCGGGCACGAGGCCGATCCGGCTGAACACCTGGATAAAGTTCGCCGAACGTGCGGCGACGATCATGTCGCCGGCCATCGCGAGGCTGAAGCCGCCGCCGGCCGCAACGCCGTTGACGGCCACCACGATCGGCACGCGGCATTCGCGCAGTGCCTTGAAGGTGGGCCAGTAGAAATTCATCACCCCGGCAACGATGTCCTGGCCGAGCGCTTCCGAGGCTTTCAGGTTCTGGCCGGAGCAAAAGCCGCGCCCCGCGCCGGTCAGCACCAGCGCGCGGATGGAAGGATCGGCCGTCATTTCCGCAATGGCCCTGGCGAGCGCGCCCAGGAGATCGGGCGTCATCGCGTTCAGGCTCTCCGGCTCGTTCAGCGTGAGGATTCCGACCGCGCCGTCCCTGCCCTGTTTCACTCCGGCCATTTTCTTCTCCCTTGCAGCCGCGTTTTCTGCACTGTGCCATTCCCTGCGTGCAAACGCCAATGCGCGCATTCGCGCAGGCTTTGACTTCACTCGCGGGCATACTAGTGTTCGGCCAAACACAAGACTTGCGTCAAGCTCCGATGGGAGGAGCCGGTCGGAGGAAGGACGTCGATGCTGCTTTTGAGCGAAACCCTGCCAGACTCGCTGCCGCCCGGCCCCGTTTTCCCGAAAGCCTACCCCGAGCTCGACCAGGACATCCTCACCGAATCCGAGAAATTCACGGACGGCCAGCCCTACGGGCTGTTTGCGCGGCTGCGCGCGCAGGCCCCGGTGTCGTGGCAGCGCGAGGGCAGCAACGGCCCCGGCTTCTGGGCGCTGACGCGCTATGAGGATGTGATGCGCGTCGACGGCGACCCGAAGACCTTCTCGTCGCAGAAGGGCGGCATCCTGATGACGTACGGCCCGAAGGAGAGCCGGCATCCGCTGCTGTTCCGCGCTTCCGTCGACGCCATGATCAACATGGATGCGCCCTGGCACTTGCAGCTGCGCAAGGAGCACATGCCGTATTTCACCCCGGCTTACCTCGCAGGGCTGAAGGAGAAGGTCGCCGCGGAGACCACGCGGCTGATCGACGCCATGGCGCACTCAGGCGAATGCGATCTCGTCGAAAAGCTCTCAGCGCAGCTGCCGCTGTTCACGCTGTGCGAAATCCTCGGCGTACCGCAATCCGACCGGCCGAAATTCATCACCTGGATGCATTATCTGGAAGTCGCAGGCTACATCACGGCAAAGCAGCGCAAGGAGCCGCAGCTGACGCCGGAGCTCTTGAAGTTCGTCAAGGCGTTCAACGAGAACGTCGCCGAGATGTTCGAATACGGCCAGCACATGCTGCAGAAACGCCGCGCCGACCCGAAGCCGGACCTGATGAGCGCAATCGCGCGCGCCACGGTCGACGGCGAACTGCTGCGCAACGAATATCTCGACGGCTCGTGGCTGCTGATCGTGTTTGCCGGCAACGACACCACGCGCAACACGATTTCCGGATCGATGAAGCTCCTGACCGAATTTCCCGACCAGAAGAAGGCGCTGATGGCGGATATGTCGCTGCTGCCCAACGCCGTGGACGAGTTGATCCGCATGGTCAGCCCCGTCATCTACATGCGCCGCACGGCGACTTGCGACACCGAAATCGGCGGGCAGAAGATTGCCGAAGGCGAAAAGGTGATCATGTATTTTTCCGCGGCCAACCGCGATCCGTCCGTGTTCCCCGATCCCGACAAGCTCGACATCCGCCGCGCCAACGCGTCGAAGAACATCGCCTTCGGCTTCGGCCCGCATGTCTGCATCGGCAAGCGCGTGGCGCAGCTGCAGCTCGAGGAAGTCTACCGTCAGTTGCTGACACGGCTGCCGGACATCGAATATGCCGGGGGCATCGACGTCGCCCCGAACAATTTCGTGCATGCCATCCGCAAGCTGCCGGTGCGCTTTACGCCGGAACGGCGGGCGGGCTGAAGGGACACCCATGGAATACGAACAAATCCGCTGCGAGCGCGACGGCCCTTTCATGATCGTCACGCTGAACCGGCCGGACAAGCTCAACGCCTATACCGGCCAGATGGGGGCGGAGATCACCGACGCCTTCGAGCGCGCCGACCGCGACGACGAGGTGCGCGCGATCATCGTCACCGGCGCAGGCCGCGCCTTCTGCGCCGGCGCGGATGTTTCGGGCGGCGCCAAGAGCTTCGATACCTCCGGCAGCCATGGCGCCGGTGTTTTCTCCAGCGCCGGCACGCGCAGCGGCCGCTTTGTCGAAGCCATCTTCAATTGCCGAAAGCCGTCGATCGCGGCGATCAACGGCCCCGCGGTCGGGGTCGGCATCACCATGGCGCTGCCGATGGATGTGCGGATCGCGGCCAGGGGCGCAAAGATCGGCTTCATCTTCGCCCGCCGCGGGCTGGTGCCGGAAGCCGGCAGCGCCTGGTTCCTGCCAAAGCTCGTCGGCCTGCCGCAGGCGCTGCGCTGGTGCCTTTCGGGACGCGTCTTTGAAGCCGACGAGGCGCACAAGGGTGGCCTGGTCAGCGAAGTCGTCGAGCCCAACGAGTTGCTGAATCGCGCCAAGGAGATCGCGCACGAGATGACGGCTGAAACCTCGGCCGTTTCCATTGCGCTGACCCGCCAGATGCTGTGGCGCTTTGCCGGCGCCCCCGATCCGTTCGAACTCCTCGACATCGACAAGCCGATGTCGATCGAGCGCGGCGGCCATGCCGACGTCCGCGAAGGCGTGCAGGCCTTCATCGAGAAGCGTGCGCCGGCCTTTCCCGGCAAGGTGTCGCAGGACATGCCGAGCCAGTATCCATGGTGGCGCGGCGCGCAGAAGCAATAAGCAACAACAGGAAACGTCATGCACGACCAATTCTCCAACTCGCAACAGCTCCGCAAGCCCGCCGTCAGCTCGAAGGGCGGCATCGTCGCGTCGCAGTCGCGGCGTGCGGCCGAAGTCGGCGCCGCGGTACTGGCTGAAGGCGGCGACTGCGTCGACGCTGTGATCGCGACCACCTTTGCACTCGGCACGCTCGAGCCCTGGATGAGCGGCATGGGCGGCGGCGGCGCGATGGTGCTCTATCGGGCCCGGGAAAACCGTTACGAGGTGATCGACTACGGCATGCGCTCGCCGAACAGCCTGCGCGTCGAGGACTATCCGCTCACCGGGGGCGCCGCCTCCGACATCTTCCCCTGGCCGCGGGTGAAGGACGACCGCAACCTGCATGGGCCCGGCTCGATCGCGGTGCCCGGCGTGGTGGCGGGCATGGAGGAAGCGCATCGCCGTCACGCCAGGATGCCGTGGAAGGAATTGCTCGGGCCCGGCGCAAGACTCGCTGGTGAAGGCCTGCTGGTCGACTGGTGGACCACGCTGATGATCGCAAGCTCCGCAATGGATTTGCGCCGTTACCCGGCCAGCGCCGCCGCCTATTTGCAGGACGGCCTGCCGCCGAACGCGCAATGGGGCATCAAGAGTGTCGTGCGGCTGCCGCAGGACAGGTTGCAGGCGACGCTGGAGCAGCTCGCCGCGCGGGGCCCGCGAGATTTCTATGAAGGCGACATCGCGCACAGCATGGCTTCAGATATCAAGGCCGCAGGCGGTGCGCTGTCGGTGGAGGATCTCGCCGCGTTCCGCGCCCATCATCGCGAGGCGCTGCAAATCCCCTATCGCGGCGGCAAGGTGTTTGCGACGCCGGAGCTGACCGCCGGTCCGACATTGGCATCGACGCTGCGCCGCCTGGAAAAATGGTCGCCCGGCCGCGCGCCGGATGCCGCGGCCTACAGCGAGTATGCGCTGGCGCTGCAGGCGGCCTATCGCGAGCGGCTCTCGGACATGGGCGATGCCGATGGCCGCCGCACCCTTGGGGCCGAGCATCTGGCGCCGGCCTGCACCACGCATTTCTCCGTCGTCGACAAGGACGGCAACATGGCCGCGGTAACGCAGACCTTGCTCTCGACCTTCGGCTCGAAATTCGTGGCGCCCGCAACCGGCATCACCATGAACAACGGCATCATGTGGTTCGACCCGACGCCGGGCGTGCCGAATTCGCTGGCGCCGGGCAAACGCTGCCTGACCAACTACACGCCGGTGGTGGCGGAAACATCCGACGGAAGGCGCCTCGCGGTCGGCGCCTCCGGCGGCCGCCGAATCCTGCCGGCGGTGACGCAGCTTCTCTCCTTCGCCATGGACTTCGGCATGGACCTCGACGCCGCGATCCACCAGCCGCGCATCGACGCCAGCGAAGGCGCCATCGTGATCGGCGACGTGCGCCTGCCCGCACCGGTGCACGAGGCGTTGCGCGCACGCTTCGACTACGAGCAAGCGCGCATCCAGACGTTTCCGATGAAGTTCGCCTGCCCGAGCGTGGTGATGCGGCAGGGCGCCACGAATTCCGGCGCGTCGGAAACCGCGCAGCCCTGGGGCGACGCGGTCGCGGAGGCATAGGCCGGACGAAATCGTGGCACCGATGGCGAACCGAAGGTTCGAACCGCCAGCCGCGCGCACGCGACCAACGGTGCAGCCGCAATACGACGTTTCTCGCATGAGCGGCAACCGGGGGCCTGCCGATCCATGACCTATCTGCTTGCATTGCTGGCTGGAGTTGCCGGCGCGGTGCTGGGCTATCTTGGCGGGGCTGCCGTCGGTTCGCTGCTGGCGACGGTCTTTCGGATGTCGAGCTTCGAGGGCGCATCCGGTTACTTCGTTGCGTTCGTGACCGGCCCCATCGGGGCGATCTGCGGCCTCGTGCTGGGCATGTATCTGGTACTGCGGTTTCATGGCGGGTTCAGCGGCTTTTCCGCCATGGCGGGACGGATGATCCTGATCGTCTTCGCCATTGGCGCGCTTGCTGCCGGCGGCGTTTTCATCCGGCTTGCCACCCTCGATCCCCACGCCAACCGGGCAAAGCCGCAGCTCCTCTTCGAGATGCGATTTGCATCCGGCATCCCGCCGAACCGGATCGCTGCGGCCAGCGTCGAACTGCATTCCGGAGGTTCGACTGCAGCCACATGGTTCGACGACCTCACCCCGGTTGCCGACGGCCGGCTGGCGCGCCGCGGCGGCGTGGAGATCCCACGCCGTGCTTCCAGCCGGCTGCTTGTCCTTCGCATTTCAGGCGAACCCGATCGAATCTTCCGGCTCGCGACCAAGCCGACGCCTGAGCACAGCGATGCGCTGGGTCCGTGGCAAAAGGCCGATTTCATCTTCCCTGAAGGAGCAGAGCGCTCGCAACCCGTCCCCGCGAACGACCCGTTCGAGATCCGTTATCGGGTGCGCGACCCGCAGGTCGAGTTCGCCAGGGCCATCGTCGAATTCGAGCTGGAGCTGCCTGCCACCGCGTCGCTGCCGGAAGATCACGAAGCCGTCGCCGTGACGGCGCGGTTCGCCGACAATGCCGATCGCGGCAGCCTGCGCAAGGAGAGCTGGCGGCGCATCGAGGGGGATCGAGTCGTCCTGCACGGCATCGCGCAGACGGCCGGTCCCGCCGGTTCGACAATCGAGGTCGCTATCCCGAGCGGGCCCGTCCGCATGTTCGATGTGACCGTGACGCCGCCGACACCCTGGCCGTGGAACCTCCTCGAGAAGGATCGGGAGCCACGAAGCGACGCATTCGGTCCGTGGCGCAGCATCGACCGGATCAAGGAGCCGCATGCAGCCGAAGTACGTCCGGCGCGCCCGGAGGACGACGCGCGGGTGAGATATTTCGAACGTTGAGAATACGATCATGCCTTCTGACATCGATCTCAACGGAGCCCTCGATGTGGTGCTGGCCTGGGGACCGGAACGAAACAGGCCGGTGCTTGTGCGCCTGAAGGAGCGCTTCCCCGGTTGCTCCGACCGCGAACTCCTCGAGGTCGAGACCATCTGCGATGCGATCGGCTCGTGCGGCGTGCGCCTCGCCGATGAAATCGGCGACCGCGACATGACGGGCGATCAGGCTCTGCGGATCCTGTCCGAACGATGGCCCGGTCTCGATGCCGACCACGCCTGGCGGGCGCTCTGGCAGGGATTCTACTCCTATTGGCGGGATAGCGGCCGGTTTCCGGAAGAACCTGCGCCGGCAAGACGACGACCTCGCAAGAAGTGAACAGGACAAGCGTTCCGGATCGGATGGGACACGGCAGCGCCGGATTGGCTAGGATGCGGCCGTGCGTCATGCTCCCTGCAAGGGGTGGCGCGTCTGCGCACCAACAGGGGAACGAGGCATGGCGATCATACGCTTCGTCGCACAGTGGTCGGCGATCGTTGCGGTCATCGGCATGGCGCTGATCGCCGTCGCGTGGGCGATTTCCCGCCCCGCCGATCCCGGCCCGTTCTACCAGGCATCTCCGCAACGGCCGGGCGAACCGGGCGCGCTGCTGCGCAGCGAGAGCTTCACGAAAGATCTGCCGGCGGCCGCGCGGGGCTGGCGCATTCTCTATACCACGACACGCGCAAATAATTCACCGGCCGTCGCCAGCGCCGTCGTCGTCGCATCCACGCAGGCCTCCACCGCGCCGCGCCCTGTGATCGCCTGGGCGCATGGCACCACCGGCATCGCGCCGGGTTGTGCGCCGTCGGTGATGGCGCCCTTCGCCAATGTTCCCGCAATCGACCGCCTCATCGGCGAGAACTGGATCTATGTCGCGACCGACTATGTCGGCCTCGGCACGCCGGACGGACATGCCTACCTCGTCGGCGAAGATGCAGCCCGCGCGGTGCTCGACGCGATCCGCGCGGCCCGAAAGCTGGAGGGACTTTCACTCGACAATCGCGCCGTGGTGTGGGGCCATTCGCAGGGCGGCAACTCCGCGCTGTGGACCGGTGTCCGCGCCGACGATTATGCGCCGGATGTGAACATAGTGGGCATTGCGGCGCTCGCCCCGGCGAGCGATCTGCCGGCGCTGTTCAAGTCGGGCCAGGGCACGATGTTCGGCAAGATCGTGTCGTCCTATCTCATTGAGGCCTACGCCGCCGCCTATCCGGATGTCAGCATTTCCGCCTATGTGCAGGCGAGGACGCGGCCGTTTGTCGGCGATATTGCCTCGCGTTGCGTCGGCGGCCGGTCCACGCTGTTTTCCGTTGCCGAGTCGAAACTGCTTCCCTCCGCCGGCATCTTTGCGCGCGATCCCGCTTCGGGGCCGCTCGGCGAACGGCTGCGGCAGAACACGCCGGCCACGGCAATCCCAGCACCCGTGCTCATCGCACAAGGCTCCGACGACGATCTCGTGTTGCCTCGCCTGCAATTTCGCTACGTCGCCGCGCGTTGCGCGGCGGGACAGCCGATCGACTATCGCATCTATCCCGGCCGCGACCATGTTTCGTTGGTCGCCGGCCACGCGGCGCTCGATACCGATCTCGTCGCGTGGAGCCGCGACCGCTTCGCAGGCCTGCCCGACACGCCGAACTGCAGGCGGTGACGGCTTATGCCGTTACCCGCGACCGCGTCGCGTCCTGCCCGGCTCGCGCGCCGGAGGAGAACGCTATCTCCTGATAGCCCTTGGCCGCGACCTCGTTGACGATGCCGACGAACTTCGGCGTGCCGCCATTGTAGACGAAGTAGCGGATGGTGCCCTCCTCGTGGCCGGCAACGTTGGAGTTGTAGCCGGTAAACCACGACTTGGCTTTTCGCATCAGCATCATCTCGTACATCTTGACGACATGCGCGGTCCAGCGCTCCTCGGCTTCGCGCGTCGCATCGGCGCGGGTGTAGCCGCGGTCCCACGCGTATCGCATCAGGTCCGTGCACCAGTTCACGCCGTTCTCGATGCCGCGCGGGAAATTGGTCGAGGCAGACGCGCTCTGCGGCCCGGTCGGCATCAGGAGATTCGGGAAGCCGTGGACGAGCATGCCGAGGAAGGTCTGCGGGGCATCCTTCCACTTCCGATACAGCGTCTCGCCGCCGATGCCCTTGATATCGATCCGGTCATACGCGCCGGTAATGGCGTCAAATCCCGTTGCATAGATGATGACGTCGAACTCGTAGTCGCGCCCGGTGGTGCGTAGTCCCTTCTCGGTGATGCGCTCGATAGGCGTCTCCTTGAGATCGACGAGGTGCACGTTGTCGCGGTTGTAGGCCTCAAAGTAATGCGTCTCCAGTGGCACGCGCTGCACGCCGAACCCGTGGTCCTTCGGGATCAGCTTCTCGGCGACTCTGGGGTCCTTGACCCGGCGGCGGATGCGATCCGCGATGTATTCGGAGAATTCGGCATTGGCCACCTCATCGGTGAAGATTTCGCGGAAATTGGCGAGCCAGATGCCGAAGCCGGGTTCGTCGTAGAGCTTGTCCCAGAACTTCACCCGCTCTTCGCGCGAGACCTCGTAGAAGCCGCGCTTGTCGGGCCCGTGCACGAATGCGCCCGGCGTCAGCAGGCAGGCGGCGAAGATCTCGTCATAGCGCGAGCGGATGTCGGCCATCTCCTCCTTCGAGATCAGGCTGTTGTTGAGCGGCGCGCTCCAGTTCGGCCGGCGCTGGAAGATCGTGAGATCGGCGACCTTGCCGGCAATCTCCGGGATGATCTGGATGGCGGTGGCGCCGGTGCCGATGATGGCGACCTTCTTGCCCACGAGGTCCACCGGCTCGTGCGGCCAATAGAAGGTGTGGAAGGAGCGGCCCTTGAAGGTGTCCACGCCCTCGATGCGCGGCATGGTCGGCGCCGATAGCAGGCCGATGCCGAGCACCACGAAGCGCGCAGTCAGTTCGCGGCCGTCGCCGGTCTTCACGCGCCAGAGATCGCGCGTCTCGTCGAACTGCATCGCCTCCACTTTGCAATTGAATTGCATGTGCTTGCGCAAGTCGAACTTGTCGGCGACGAAATTGAGATAACGCAGGTTCTCCGGCTGGCTGGAGAAGCGCTCCTTCCAGTGCCATTCATCGAGCAGCTCGCGCGAGAATGAAAAGCCGTAGGTGTAGCTCTCGGAATCGAAACGGCAGCCGGGATAGCGGTTCCAGTACCAGGTCCCGCCGAGATCAGGCGCGGATTCCAGCACCGTCGCGTCGATGCCGAGATCGACCAGACGCTTGATCTGGTAGATGCCCGCCACACCGGCGCCGACGACGATCACCTCGTAATGGGTCTTGGCTTCCTTGGTCATTCCCTGCTCCGGAATTTCTATGGCCGCGGCTTCGACCTGGATCAGATCGATTACAGTCCCTTTTGCAGATGCGATCAACCGGCCGCGACCGAATGACCGGCACGCGCTGACCGCGGGGCGCCCCGGCGATCTTGCGTCAACACGCTATTGAGCGCGCCTGATCGCAGCGTCCATCCTTCTTCAGAACGTCCAGGGTTCGGCGCTGGGCCTCAGCTCCACCTCGTTGCTCCACGCTGCGGCCGGCTGGCAATGGATGGACCAATAGGCTTCGGCGATCGAGTCCGGACTTGCCAGGCGCCCGGATTTGGCATCCCCGAGCGCAAGCGCGCGCATCATTGGCACGTCGAGCGCGCAGTCGATACGAACATGCGCAACGTGAACTCCCCTGGACGCATAGGCCCTCGCAAGGCTCTGGGCCAGGCCGCGCAACGCGAACTTGCCGATGCTGTAAAGAGGATGCGTCGCCGAACCGCGAAACGCGGCGGTGGCACTTGAAAATATCAGGGTGCCGCGACCGCGGACGATCATGCCCGGCAACACCGCCTTGGCCGCCGCGAGTGCCCCGACGGCCTCCAGTCTGAGACTTCGCTCGAGCTGTTTGTACGACATTTCGAGCGGCGCGCAGAGCGGGGTCATGGCGCGAACGTTGTAGATCAGAATGTCGATCGAGCCGCGCATGGCCTCGATGCGGGCAATGGCGGCCTCCAGTTCATCCGGCCTTTCGGCATCGGCGACGGCCGCAATGACACAGGCACCGGGCGCCACCGCGCGCACGGCCCGGCGGGTCGCGTCCATACCGGCTTCGGATCGCGAAATCAGCGCAAGGTCGCAGCCGTTGCGGGCGAACGTCGCGGCGAGCGAGCGGCCGAGCCCCTCCCCGGCGCCGACGATCATGCAAAGATCCCCGCTCATGCGACGACCGTCATCGCGGTCGGCTTTCCTATTCATTGACATCGATGACCGTGCGGCCGCGAATTTCGCCGGCAAGAATCTTTTGTGCGAGCTCTGGCAGTTTCGACATCGGTTCAACGACCGTCATCTCGTCGAGCCTCGCCGGGTCGAGATCGACGGACAGCCGTCGCCAAGCCTCCTCCCTCGCCGCGCGCGGCGCCATCACCGAGTCGATCCCGAGCAGCGATACGCCGCGCAACACGAATGGCAGCACCGAACCGGGCAAATCCCGGCTCCCCGCCAGACCGCAGGCGGCGACCGCTCCGCCATAGACGGTTTGCGCCAGCGCATTGGCCAGGATGTGTCCGCCGACGGCATCGACGACACCGGCCCAGCGCTCTTCCTGAACCGGCGGTCCATGGGCGGCAAGTGCCGACCGCTCGATAACCTCGGATGCACCGAGCCCGCGAAGATAGTCGCTTGTATCCGGCCGGCCGGTGGCGGCGACCACCGTGTGCCCGAGCCTGGCGAGGATGGCGACCGCAACCGACCCCACGCCGCCGGCCGCTCCCGTCACCAGCACCTCCTCGCCGCCCGGCCTCACGCCCATCCCCTCCAGCGCAAGCACGCACAGCATTGCGGTGTAGCCGGCTGTGCCGATCGCCATCGCCTGCTTGAGCGAGAACGCGCCGGGCAAGCGTACCAGCCATTCCGGGCGGACACGCTGCTGCTGTGCGTAACCGCCCCAATGCTGCTGTGACAGCCCCCAGCCATTGACGATGACCTTGTCGCCCGGCCGCCATTCCGGCGCGCGGGATTCGATGACGGTGCCCGCGAGATCGATGCCACCGACCATCGGCATCCTCAGCGCAATCGGCGCGGCGCCGGTCAACGCTAGTCCGTCCTTGAAGTTCAGCGTGGAGTAGGCGACTTGCACGAGCACCGGTTCGTCAGGCAACTCGGCCTGCGACAATTCCCTCATTCCGCTACTGGTCCTGCCGTCGACCCTGTCGATGACAAAGGCCCTGATCGCGCCGCCCATTTGCTCCTCCGTCAATGATCGATCGCCGAAGGCATCAGGCCTTGACCCGGGACACGCGCCGCCCGTCGGCGCCGATCGTTCCATAGACCTGGGCGATACGCTCGGGCGACGCCGTCAGTCCGCCCAGCGACCAGTGGCTGGGATCCTCCTCCTCGATCTTGACCCAGACCAGCTTGCGAAACTCCGGATTGCCCTGCCCCTCGATCTCGACCATCAGGTCGGTGATCCGTTGCAGCAGTTGCTGTTTCTGCTCGACGTCCAGAATTCCCCTGGCGGTCGAAATCGATACGTAAGGCATGGTCCTCTCCATGGAATGCGGTTGACCGATGCGCTCGCACCGTGTCGCCATCGAACATCGCGCAGCGAGGTCTGGATTCCGAGTGGCGGATAAGCCAAAGAACAGGCAATATCCGCCAACGCAAACGACGAGGTCGCCGATGAAGCTCGCGGTTCTATTGTTGGAAGGGAGCATGGAATCAGCCGTGATCGGCATGGCCGATCTGCTCGGGCTCGCCAATTTCGTCATGCGACGTCTCGGCAAGGAGACGAGATTCCAGCTTCATACCCTGTCGCTCGATGGAAAGCCGGTGCGAACCAGCAGGGGCCTCCGCTTCCCGGTCGATGCAGGCTTGAGCAACTCCTCACCGTACGACGCCATTATTGTTCCCGGCCGCCTCTCGGGGGCCGAGCCCGCCAGATCGCCCGCAAGGCAGTTCGCGCCTGCCGCGGCCTGGCTGCGGCGTCAGCACGCGCGCGGTTGCCTGATCGGCGCATTCTGCAGCGGTGTCTTCCTGCTGGCCGAATCGGGCCTGCTCGAAAACCGCCGGGCAACGACGACCTGGTGGCTGCAGGAGGATCTCAAGGACAGCTTTCCGACGGTCGATCTCGCCGGTGACGCTGTTGTCACCAGTGACGATCGGATCGTCTGTGCGGCCGGACCGATGTCGTGGGTCGATCTGCTGCTCCGGTTGATCGAGATGGTGGACGGGCCGGATGCGGCGCGCACCTGTGCGGACTATGCCGTCGTCGATACGGCGGAGAGGACGCAAGCCGTATACATGCCGCTCGGATATCTGCAGCGGCGCGATCCGCTGTTGATCAGGGCGGATGTGCTGGTTCGCCGCGCTCGCAAGCGGCCGATGACGGTGCGACGCCTGGCGCTGGAGCTGGGCCTCAGCGAGCGAACGCTTCACCGCCGGTTCATGGAGCTGACCGGCGCATCGCCGCAGGCGTTCATCCTGCGCCGGCGGATAGAGCGCTCCCGGCTGTTGCTTGAGACGACAACGCAATCTATCAAGGCGGTCGCACGCGCGGTCGGCTATGAAGACGACAGCAGCTTTCGCAGGGCTTTCCGGACGTCGACCGCAATGACACCGCAGGCGTATCGGACACGACGCGCGGCGCGGCTCTTCCCGGCACGCCCATCGCCCGACATCGACAATCTCGGCGGATCGATCCGGTAGCCAGCTATCCTGTCAGGATCGATTTCATCGCCTCGCGCTGCTCGACGATGTAGTCGAAGAACGCTGCGATGCGCGGCACGCGGCGGATGTCGGGATGCGTCAGCAGCCGCCAGCTTCGCGCCAGTTGCGGGATCGGGCCGATCACGCGGATCAACTCAGGCTCGGCATCGCCGAGCGCCGTCGGTAGCGGGCCGAGGCCGCTACCGGACTTCACCGCGGCAACCAGTCCAAGCACGCTGTTGCTGCGCACCGGCATCTTCGCCTCGGGCGCAACCTCCTTCAACCATTTTGCCGCGCGGTGGTTGGCGAGCGACTCGTCGAAACCGACGAGGAGATGGAGCGACAGATCCTCGATGCGCTCCGGCCTGCCATGGCGTTCGACATAGGCCTTGCTTGCATAGACCGCCCAGACCGAGTCGGCGATCTTGCGGCCGATCAGCTCGTCGTCGGTATCGCCCGAGCGGAAGGCAATGTCCACCTCGCCGTTCGACAGGTCGAGATAGCGGTCGCTGGTGATGAACTCGACGCGCAAATGCGGGTGGCGTTCATGGAAGCGGTCGATCAAGCCCGCCTGCGTCATGCGTGCGATGATTGGCTCCGGACAGGTGACGCGGATCACACCCTTCATGTCCTGCTCGACATCGGTGGCGCGCCGCGAAAAATCCGCAATCGCCGACTCGATGCGCTCGGCAAAGGGCAGCAGCGTCGTGCCGAATTCGGTGAGGCGATAGCCGCTCGCCTGGCGCGTCACCAGCGCCTGGCCGATCTTGCGCTCGAGTTCATCGAGGCGGCGGTGCACGGTCGATTGGCTGGTGCCGAGCGCCTTGCCCGCGGCAATGGTGCTGCCATGCCGCGCGACTGCGAGAAAGTATTTCAAATCGTTCCAGTCGAACATGGAGCCATTATGCACTTCTGCGGCCGGGAGCGGCAATCCTGCGGCTCCCGCAACATCGCCGGAGCACTTAGGCTTTTTCGCGCCGAATCCAGCGCGGTGACCGAGAAGACGGAGAACAACAATGCGTAACAATCTCGCCTGCGGCGCCGCACTCTTCGCCTGCGTTGCCGCACTCCCCGCAATGGCGCAATCGCACGATGCCGCCGCGCCGAACATCGCAAAGCCCCATCTGGTGCTGCAGCAGGTCGTCGAGGGACTGCCGCGCGATGAAAAGCAGACCGTGCGGGTGATGACCGCGACCTTCAAGCCGGGCGACAAAACCGTCTATCACACCCATCGCTTTCCGGTGACCGTCTATGTCCTTGAAGGCGCCTTCACGCTCGAGCTCGATGGCCGCGCGCCGATCGTTGTGAAGGCCGGTGAGGCCCTGGTCGAACCGCCCAAGGTGGCGATGACCGGCCATAACCGCAGCGCGACCGAGTTGACCAAGGTCGTTATCTTCTATGTCAGCGCCAACGACACGCCGTTCCTCGACCTGATGCATTAGCCGTGTGCGGCCAGCAGATCAGACGGAATTTGCCAGCGCGACGGCGGCGATGTAGTTTGCAGGGCAATATGCCGGGGCAAACACATCGGGAGCATTTTTCATGCGCGCCGCCGTCCTGCTTGCCGCCGTTCTGCTTTCCCTCGCCCTGCCCGCCCGCGCCGCCGACGCCACCGCTGCGCAAAACGTGATCCGCGCGCAGGAGCAGGCCTTTGCCCGCGGCGACGCGGCCGCTGCCTATTCCCACGCCGCGCCGGCGATCCGCGAGGTCTTCCCGCATGCCGAGATCTTCATGCAGATGGTGCAGCAGGGCTATACCCCGGTCTACCGCCACCAGAGTTTCGAGTTCGGCGAGGCCAGGGTATCCGACGGCCATGTCGCCCAGCGCGTCCATATCGTCGACGAGAAGGGCGAGGCGTGGGAAGCGCTCTACACGCTGGAGCAACAGCCGGACGGCAGCCTGAAGATCACGGGGTGTTCGTTATTGAAGGCGGGTCAGGCAGCCTAGGCTACGCTGGCACGAGTTGCTGCCGCTTCCGCATCAGCAGCATCAGCACGATCACGATGTTGAGCAGGTTCCAGGCGAAGCCGTTGGCGAAGGCCGCCGCATAGGAACCCGTGAGATCGAAGATGACGCCGGATACCCAGCCGCCAAAGGACATCCCGATCACCGATGCAAAGATCACGATGCCGACGCGGGTGGCGGCCTCGTTGGCCGGCATCGTCTCGCGCACGATGATGGCATAGCTCGGCACGATGCCGCCCTGGAACAGGCCGAACATCGCCGAGATCAGATAGAGCGACGGCAGGCTGGTGAAGAACAGGTAGAAGAACAGCGCGACCGCCTGCGCCACCGATCCGATCATCAGCGTGACCATGCCGCCGAACCTGTCGGCGATGAATCCGGAGCCGATGCGGCTGACGATGCCGAACGCCATCATCAGCGACAGCATTTCCGCGCCGCGCGCGGGGCCATAGCCGAGATCGCCGCAATAGGAGACGATGTGAACCTGCGGCATCGACATCGCCACGCAGCAGGCGATGCTGGCGATGCAGAGCAGCACCGTCAGCGTGTTGGTGGAGAGATTGAGGTCGACCCGCGGTGCCGGCGCGTTGGAATGATCGTGCGCCGCGGCCCCGCCCATGATCTGGCGCAGCACCAGGAGCAGTATCGTCATCAGGACACCGCAGACAACAGCGATGGCGAAATGGGTGGCGCGCCAGCCGTGCGCTTGCGTGCCCCAGTTGACCAGCGGCGGCCAGAATGTGCCCGCGATGTAATTGCCCGAGGCGACGATGGTCACGGCGAGGCCGCGATAGCGCTCGAACCAGTGCGAGGCTTCCGCCATCAGCGGCGCGAATGTCGCCGACGCACCCAGTCCCATCAGGAAGGAGATGGCGATGAATTGCCACAGCGCCGTCGACAAGCCTGCCAGCACATAGGAAGCCGACAGGAGGGCAATGCTGATCGCCATTGCCGGGATGATGCCGACGCGGTCGGTGATCTTGCCCATGATCACGCCGCCGAGGCCAAAGCCGAAGAAGATCGCGGTGGCGGCAAGCGAAACCGCGCCGCGGGTGGCCGCGAATTCGGCCTGCACCACCGGCATGACCACTACGACCGACCACATGCCGACCGCACCGACGGCGGCGATCAGCACGGCCACGACAAGCCGAAGCCACGCCTGACGCGAGTCGGGAACAAACCGGTCGGCGGTTGGGGAGAAGTGAGAAGAAATTGCCACGGCGCGGGCAACTTGCGGGGGACAGTGCCCTGACGTCAAGCCACAATGCCGCGATATTGGGCATGCAGTTGCAGCGGGCCTCGGCAGTCCGCATCCACCGGCGCGGCGCGAGCTGTGCTACCCACGCCCCCGAATGATCGACGAGAAAGCGAGGCGGCCGTGCAAAGGATCGAACGTCAAGGTCTCCTGTTGCTGCTTCTGGCCGTCACCCTGGCCTTCGCCTGGGTGCTGCAGCCGTTCTACGGCGCGGTTCTCTGGGCGACCGTCGTGGCGCTGATCTTTGCGCCGGTTCACCGGAGGCTGCTGATACCGATGCGCGGCCGGCGAGGACTTGCCGCCGCCGTCACCGTGCTGATCATCATCGCGATGGTACTACTGCCGCTGGCGGTGATCGCGACCTCGCTGGTCCGGGAAGCCTCCGGTCTGGTCTTGAGGATCCAGTCCGGCGAGTACGATTTCGGCAGCTACCTGCAGCGGATCTCCGACGCCCTGCCAGCGTGGGCGACGGGACTGATCGAGCGGCTCAACCTGACCAGCTTTTCCGCCCTTCGCGACAGTCTCGCTTCGAGCCTGATGAAGGGCGGGCAGCTTCTCGCCCCGCAGGCGCTCAGCCTCGGCATGAATACGTTCGACTTCATGATCAACCTCGGCATCATGCTCTACCTGCTGTTCTTCCTGTTGCGTGATGGCGACGTGCTGGCCGAACGGATCAGGGAGGCGATTCCGCTGGACGGCGTTCAGAAAGCCGCGCTCTTCGCGAGGTTCGCCGACGTCGTCCGCGCCACCGTCAAGGGCGGCATCCTGGTCGCCATCGCGCAGGGTGCGCTCGGAGGCATCGGATTCTGGTTCCTCGGCATTCATGCGCCATTGCTGTGGGCCGCGCTGATGGCGTTCCTGTCGCTGCTGCCGGCCATCGGCGCTGGCCTCGTATGGGTGCCGGCGGCGATCTACTTTCTGGCTACCGGCGCCATATGGCAGGGGATCGGACTGATCCTGTACGGCGTGCTCGTCATCGGACTGGTGGACAACGTGCTCCGCCCGTTCCTGGTCGGCAAGGAGTCCAGGCTGCCGGATTACGTGGTGCTGATTTCCACGCTCGGCGGCATCAAGGTCTTCGGCCTCAACGGCTTCGTCATAGGCCCGCTGTTTGCGGCAATGTTCATGGCGAGCTGGGAGATATTCTCCGCTTCGCGTCGGGCGGAACCGGCTAACAATCAGGACCGGTCGATCAAGTAGGGGCCCAGGCACGTCACCCCGCCGGATCGCTGGCAATACCCTCCCCAAATCGCGCCCCGTTAACCCTTTGCTAACCATACACCGGGCAAAAATTGCCGGGTGAAGTCGAGTGTCGTCGGACGCGTTGATTGCGGGAGGGAACCCCCGTGGACGCAGCAGCGGTGCCTCACTTTCGAAACGGCGGCCCTTCGGCCGCCGCGCAGACGTTTGGCGCCCGTGAGCGGCATACCCGGGGGGACGCGGCAACCATGGTCGATGTGACGGCAGGTCAGGGCACGGCGGCGGGCGGCAACTTCCCGAGCTTCACCGAAATCGGCGCAATCCTGCGGCGCGGCGACATCGCGCTGGCGCTGGGCATCCTCACCATCCTGGTGGTGCTGATCCTGCCGCTGCCCTCGATCGTGCTCGACCTGTTCCTGGCGATCTCGATCACGCTGTCGATCCTGATCCTGATGACCTCGCTCTTCATCCAGACGCCGCTGGAATTCTCCGCCTTCCCGACCATCCTCTTGATCTCGACCATGCTGCGGCTGTCGCTCAACCTGGCCTCGACCCGGCTGATCCTGTCGCATGGGCACGAGGGCACTGCAGCGGCCGGCCACGTCATCGAAGCCTTCGGCAACTTCGTGATGGGCGGCAATTTCGTCATCGGCATCATCGTCTTTGCGATCCTGGTGATCGTGAACTTCGTCGTCATCACCAAGGGCTCGGGCCGCATCGCCGAAGTCGCCGCGCGCTTCCACCTGGACGCGATGCCCGGCAAGCAGATGGCGATCGACGCCGACCTCGGCGCCGGCCTGATCGACGAGAAGACGGCGAAGGAGCGCCGCAAGGCGCTGGAGGACGAAAGCGGCTTCTTCGGCGCCATGGACGGCGCCTCGAAATTCGTGCGCGGCGACGCGGTGGCCGGCCTGCTCGTCGTCTTCATCAACATCGTCGGCGGCATCATCATCGGCGTGGCGCAGCAGGGCATGGGTTTTGCCGACGCCGCCCGCACCTACACGATCCTGACCGTCGGCGACGGTCTCGTCACGCAGGTGCCGGCACTGATCGTCTCCACCGCGGCGGGCCTCCTCGTCTCCAAGGCCGGCGTCACCGGTGCCGCCGACAAGGCGCTGATGAAGCAGCTCTCCGGCTATCCGCAGGCGCTCGGCATGTCCGCGGGCGTCATGATCGTGCTGTCGCTGCTGCCGGGAATTCCGATGATCCCGTTCCTGGCGCTCGGCGGCGGCGCCGCGGCACTTGCGCTCACGGCGCGCAAGAACCAGCGCGCGGCGAGGGCCGCCGAAGCTGCCGAGGCTGCCGCACCGGCGCTGGCCGCTGCGGCCGGAGCCGCGGCCGCCGAGGAGCCGATCTCCACCGCGTTGAAGATCGACGATCTCAAGATCGAGCTCGGCTACGCCCTGCTGCCGCTGGTCAACGGCCCCGACGGCACCGACCGCCTGACCGAGCAGATCAAGGCGCTGCGCCGTTCGCTCGCCATCGAAATGGGTTTCGTCATGCCGGCGGTGCGCATCCTCGACAACGTCCAGCTCGAGGCCAACACCTACATCATCAAGATCAAGGAAGTGGACGCCGGCACCGGAAAGATCTGGCCGAACCAGTTCATGGTGATGGACCCCGCCGGCAACCAGGTCCAGGTGCCGGGTATCCACACCACCGAGCCGACTTTCGGATTGCCGGCGACCTGGGTCGACGCCGCGCTGAAGGAAGAGGCGTCGCTGAAGGGCTACACCGTGGTCGATGCCGCCACGGTGCTCTCCACCCATCTCACCGAACTGCTCAAGAGCAACATGAGCGACCTGCTCTCCTATGGCGAGGTGCAGAAGCTGCTGAAGGACCTGCCCAAGGAGCAGGGCGAGCTGGTCAAGGACATCGTGCCGAGCCAGGTCACGGTCTCCGGCATCCAGCGCGTCCTCCAATTGTTGCTCGCCGAGCGCATCTCGATCCGCGATCTCTCCACCATCCTCGAAGGCATTGCGGACGCGCTCGCCTTCTCGCGCAATCCCGCTACCATGGTCGAGCATGTCCGCGCGCGGCTGGCGCGGCAGATCTGCGCACAGAACACCTCGTACAACGGCTATTTGCCGCTGATCGCGCTGTCGGCGCGCTGGGAGCAGGCGTTTGCCGAATCCATCGTCGGCCAGGGCGAAGAGCGCAGCCTCGCCATGCAGCCCTCGAAGCTCTCCGAGTTCATGACCGCGGTGCGCATCGCCTTCGAGAACGCCGCGCGCGAGGGCGAGGCGCCGGTGCTGGTGACATCGGCCGCGATCCGCCCCTTCGTCCGCTCGCTGGTGGAGCGCTTCCGCTCGCAGACGACGGTGTTGTCGCAAGCCGAAATCCATCCGCGGGCGCGGCTGAAGACCGTCGGAAGCGTCTAGGAAGCATTCGCAAATGACTCCTGTTGACTGCTGTTGCATGTCACACGCAGCGACAGGCTAGAATCGTTCAACGCAACGCGCGATGCCATTGCCGCCGAAGCAATGCGTCTGTAGTGAAACGGCATGCTCGCTTTGCCTGCCGATCGCCTCTCTCTCGTCTCGCTCCTGCGCTACTTTCCCCTTCCGCTCCTGCAACCTATTCTCAGTCTTATCGGCACGCAGGTCGCCCGCAGCCAGCCCGAAATCTTTCTTCGACTCGGACCCCACGCGCAGAAAACCTTCATCATCGATCCGACCGATCTTCCGTTCGTGCTGCTCCTGAAACCGCGGCCGGATGCGCCGGCACTGAGCGCCTGCCGCCGCGCCGAGGCGCCGCCATCGCACGCCCGCATCGCCGGCACGTTCCTCAACCTGTTCCGCCTGATCGACGGCTCGCTCGATGGCGACGCGTTGTTCTTTTCGCGCGACCTGCGCGTCACCGGAGACACCGAAGCCGTGGTCGCGCTGCGCAACGCGCTCGACGACATCGACGGAGGGCTGGTGCAAGCCGTCACCGGCTCCTTCGGCCCGCTTTCCCCGATCGCTGCGATGACGGTTTCGCATTTCCGGTCCCTCGGCGGAAGGAGTAGCCATGAACGATGATCTCGCATTCCGGCGTCCCGAACTGGTTTGCCCGGCCGGCACGCCGGCGAGCCTGCGCACCGCGGTCGATGCCGGCGCCGACGCCGTCTATTGCGGCCTGCAGAACGCAACCAACGCACGCAACTTTCCCGGGCTGAATTTTTCGCCGGACGAATTGCAGAAGTCGGTGGCGTATGCGCACGCGCGCGGCGCCAAGGTCCTGCTCGCCGTCAACACCTTTCCGCCGGCCGGCCGGTTCCGGCTCTGGCAGGATGCGATCGAGGTTGCCGCCGCGTCCGCGGTGGACGCCATCATCGTCGCCGACATGGGCGTTGCGGCCTGGGCGTCGCGAAATTTCCCGGAACTGCGCCTGCATCTGTCGGTGCAGGCCGGCGCCTCCTCGCCGGAAGCGATACGCTTCCACTGCGAGGAGTTCGGCATCAAGCGCGTGGTGCTGCCGCGCATCCTCACCGTCGCCGAGATTGCCGCCATCCACCGTCAGATTCCGTGCGAGATCGAAGCCTTCGTGTTCGGCAACATCGGCATGATGGCCGAGGGCCGCTGCAGCCTCACCAATTACGTGACGGGTATCTCGACCAACATGGACGGCGTCTGCTCGCCGGCCGCCGACGTCCGCTTCGAGGAAGAAGCCGACGGCGCGCTGACCAGCCGGCTCGGCCCGTTCGTGATCGACCGCTACGCCTGCGGCCAGAGCGGCGGCTATCCGACCATCTGCAAGGGCCGCTATTCCTGCGCCGCGCAGGCGGAGCCGTATTACGCCTTCGAGGAGCCGCGCTCGCTCAATCTCTCGGCGCTGCTGCCGGAGCTGATGCGCGCCGGCGTCACCGCGCTGAAGATCGAAGGCCGCCAGCGCAGCCGCGCCTACGTCAAGCAAGTGGTCGGTGCGTTCCGCCGCGCCGTCGACGAGATCATGGCCGGCAAGCAGGCCTCGCTCGCCAATTTGATCGCGCTGACCGAAGGCCACAAGGAGACGCAGGGCGCGTTCCGCAGCAAGAGCTGGAGATAGCACGGCCATGAACGATGCGCGCACCGAGCTGACGCTCGGCCCCAATCTGTTCAACTGGGCGCCGGATCGATGGCGCGATTTCTATTTCCGGATCGCCGACGAGGCGCCGGTGGCCGCGGTGTATCTCGGCGAGACCATCTGCTCCAAGCGCGCACCGCTGTTCGACGAGCACTATGAGGCGGTGGCCGAGCGGCTGCGCAGCGCAGGCAAGACGGTCGTGCATTCGACGCTCGGCGAGACGGCGTCGCAGATCGACCGTCGCCTGGTCGGTGAGGTCTGTCAGCGCGTCAGCGAGCTGGTGGAGGCCAACGACAGCTCGGCGGCTTATCACTTGCGCGGGCGGCAGCATCACATCGGTCCGCTGATGAACGTCTACAACGAGGAAACCCTGCGCTTCCTCGCCGCCAAGGGGGCGCGCAACATCTGCCTGCCGGCCGAGCTGCCGTTTGCCTCCGTCGGCGTGCTGTGCGCCGCGGCTGCCGCCGAGGGCGTGACGATCGAGCTGCAGGTGTTCGGCCGGCAATCGCTGGCGCTCTCGGCCCGTTGCTATCACGCCCGCGCGCATGGCCGGACCAAGGACACCTGCCGCTTCATCTGCGACAGGGACGCGGACGGGCTGACGCTGACCACGCTGGACGGCAAGCCGTTCCTGGTCGTCAACGGCATCCAGACCCTGAGCTATGAATATGCGAACCTGGTCCAGGAAGTCCCGGCGCTGAAGGCGGCCGGCGTCGCGCGCTACCGCCTCTCGCCGCACAGCTGCGACATGGTGCAGGTCGCATCGGCCTTCCGCGACCTCCTCGACGAGGAGATCGCGCCTCCCGAAGCGCTCGCCCGGCTCGAGGCGCTGCAACTCGGGGCACCGTTCGCGAACGGCTTTCTCCATGGCCAGCCCGGCCATCGCTGGACGTCGGCCGAAAGTCTGATCTGAACTGGCCGCCGCCGGTCTTGGCCGGGAGCAAATCACCGGCAAGGGCGGCGCGGCCATTTCGCCACATGCAACTGGTTTCCGGGTAATGCAGGATCTGCCCCGCTGATTGCCGGATGAGCGTCGACGTTTGCTTAAGTCAATGCGCTGGCTATGGAATTTCCGACATCGGCATACCAGGCAGGCAGTTCCAGTCGCGAATTTTCAAGTCTTATCACTGCCTTGTGATCGCCCCTGTGGAACGGGAGGCGGGTTTCCTACGTTTCCGGGAGGCGAGACGTTGAACCGATCTCTGAACGGAGCACACCAATCCAGACAGAGAAGGGAAGGCGGCAGGAGACTTCCATGAACCACTCGATCTACAGCGCAGATCGCACGACCCACCTCAAGATCGTGGTCGTGGCCCTTGTGGCGGGTATCCTGGTTGCCGGCTTCGGCATCTCCACACGAGTCACCACGTCGGACGACAATGTGCAGACCGCGCGCGTCATGAAGGCCGGCAAGCCGGTCGCCATCACCAGCTCGGGAGCATCAGTCGTCCGCTAGCAAAGGAATTCACGGAATTCACGTAGCTCTTTACCAGCCCCCCAAAGTCGCTGCGTGGATGTTAGAAGACCCCAACTACCCCCAAGTTGACGACCGGAAAACGCCCGCTCCCCACGGGCGTTTTCCATTTTTGGGGATGGGAAAGTTGCGGCCCTAGCGCGCAGGCGCGGCGGGCGGCACCGTCTCGATCAGCTTGCCCGAGAACACCACCGGTCCCGTCGGCGCGCCGCTGGGCGATCCGCCCTGCGGCTCGACGCTCACCGCGTAGGTGGCCTGGTTGACGATCTCCGAGTCATAGCCCGACAGCACCGGACGCGCGGTGAAGTCGTTGTTGCCGATGACGCCGAGCGAGCGCGGCCGCTGCAGCTTGTCGGACACGATCCAGAGCTCGTAGCTCTTGCCCGCTTCCGGCTGGGCGCCGACCTTGCGCACCGTGAAATTCCTGGTCGTGGCATCGACCGTGAGGATGAAGGCCGGCGCGCCCGCACCGCTCTGCAGCAGCGCGACATATTGCGCGGCGGCCGGCGGCGGCGGCGTCTTCACCTCCACCACCTGCGTGCGCGGCTTCGGACGAATGCTGTCCGGCAAGGCGTCCGGCTGATAGACCTGCAAGCCCACCATCACCAACAGCGCCGCAGCGATCGCGGAAGCGACGCTCGCGACGCTGCGCCAGCGGCGGATCCGGCTGTTGAGCTGAACGACGTTCGAGCTCTCGGGCGCGGGCGGCAAGGGTGTTGCGGCCGCATTGTCGTTGGCCTCGGGCACAAAGGGTGCTTCGGGCGGAAGCGGCGGCGCTTCGGGCAGCACCAGCGGTGCCTGCTCGCCGCCATGACCGATGGCGCGGCGGATGTTGTCCCAGACCAAGGGCCGAGGCTCGACCGAGCCGACCATCTGGTTCAGCACGCCGAGGCGAAATTCCCATGCCTGCACGATGGCGGCGAATTCCTTGTCGACCGCCATCATGGTCTCGACCTGCGTGCGCTCGTCGGCATCGAGAGTACCGAGCGCATATTCCGCGGCGAGCGCGATATGGTCTTCGCTATAGGCCATCAATCACAGTCCAACGTCCAAGCCCCAAAGATCCAATCCTAAAGTCCGAGACACTCCCGGATATCCATCATGCTGCGGCGAAGCCACGTCTTCACCGTATTCACCGGCGTCTCGAATTTCGCAGCCAGCTGCTCGCGGCTCCAGCCGTTGTAGTAGGCCAGCAGCACGAGTTTCTGGCGATCGGGTTCGAGACGGCCGACGCATTCCAAGAGCCGCTTCAATTCTTCCGTCATCTCCCGCCGCGCCAGCGGATCGGGAGAGTCGGCCGCCACTTCCATGGCCGAGGGCTCCTCCTCGATGGAGGACTCGCTCCGCTTGCGCACGACGTCAATGGCGCGGTTGCGGGCGATCGAAGCCATCCAGGTGATCGGCGACGACAGCGCGGGATTGAACTGGCCGGCGCTGTGCCAGATCTTGATGTAGGCTTCCTGGATGACCTCCTCGGCGAGATCCTGTCGGCGCAAGATACGGAGCACGACGCCGAAGAGTTTCGCGCGCGTGGCGGCGTAAAGGCGCTCGAAAGCGGCCTCATCCCCCTTCGCAACCGCGGCAATCAGCCAGACCAGCTCTGCCGGCGTCAGCATTCACACTCCCCCAATCGCGATCCCCCTCGCCGTCGGACCGGGAGCGCCGCTGCCCGGTAGCATACCCTGCCCTATACGAGCCACCAAGCCGCTGGTTCATGGAGCTTATCAATGAAAAACCCGGGCCTTAAGGCCCGGGTTTTTCGACTTCTGTCCTATTGATGTCTGGCGCGTCAGGCAATGGCGCCGAGACGGGCGCGCATCAGGCCGATCGAGTCCATGTCGGCCTGTTCGCGGGCGCTCTCTTCGGCGCGCTCGCGGGCCTGGTCGCGCTCGTCGAGCAGTTCGACCTTCTTCAGTTCTTCGAAAGCTTCGCCCAGCAGGGCCTTGGCGTCTTCGAGCTGGACACGCAGTTCGTCGGCGGAGCGGGCCAGGTTCTCCCGGCGCTGGATCGCCGCCTTGGCATAGGTCGGGTAGGCGAAGTGCGAGGGATCGTTGATCCCGGCACGGTCCTGCTCCGTCTGGATTTCGCGCTCCAGCTCGACCGACATCCGCTGGAATTCGGCGATCATTCCCTCGATCTGGGCGACCCTGCGGCGCTTTTCATCGACCTGAAATTTCTTCAGGCGGATCAGCGTTTCTCGTGACTTCATCGACTCATACTCCCCAGAAGTCCCCATCTGCACACGGGACAAGGCCGGCTCCCCCTCGGGGCCCCGCCGGCTTCAGCTAAACAGTGCTGGGGATGATGGCCTGACAAAGTTAGCGTTCCGTTTCCAACCGCCCGAGGATTTGCTCCAGCCCGGCGTAACCCTCCGCCAGCGAGGATTTTTCGTCCTTGGCCTGGCGCAGGAAGGCCTCCAGCGGCTCGTGCAGGCGGATAGCCTCGTCCACCTCGGCACTGGAACCGGCCCGGTAGGCACCGAGCCGGATCAGCTCTTCCATGTCCGCATAGGTCGCCATGACCTGACGGGCCCGGGTGATGATGGGCAGGAAGGCCGGATCGGCCGATTTCGGCATGGTGCGGGACACCGACTTGAGGATATTGATCGCCGGATAGCGCCCGCGCTCGGCGATCGAGCGCTGCATCACGATATGGCCGTCCAGGATACCGCGTACGGCATCGGCAATGGGTTCGTTATGGTCGTCGCCGTCGACCAGCACCGTGAAGATGCCGGTGATGGTGCCCTGTCCCATGCCGGGACCGGCTCGCTCCAGGAGCTTCGGCAATTCCGTGAACACGGTCGGCGTATAGCCCTTGGCGGTGGGCGGCTCGCCGGCGGAGAGGCCGATCTCGCGCTGTGCCATGGCAAAGCGCGTTACCGAGTCCATCAGGCACAGCACGTCGCGGTCTTCGTCGCGGAAATATTCGGCGATGGCGAGCGTCAGATACGCGGCCTGGCGGCGCATCAGCGCCGGCTCATCCGAAGTCGCGACCACCACGACGGAGCGCGCGAGGCCTTCCTCGCCGAGGTCGTCCTGCAGGAATTCCTGCACCTCGCGGCCGCGTTCGCCGATCAGGCCGATCACGGAGACGTCCGCGTCGACATTGCGCGCCAGCATCGACAGCAGCACGGATTTGCCGACGCCGGAGCCGGCAAAAATGCCCATGCGCTGGCCTCGGCAGCAGGTGAGGAAGGTATTGAGCCCGCGCACGCCGAGATCGAGCGGCGGACCGACGCGCTGGCGGGAATGCGCCGGCGGCGGCAAATTCCGGTATGGCATGGGCGAAGCGCCCTGTACCATCGGCCCCTTGCCGTCGATCGGCTCGCCCATTGCGTTGACCACGCGGCCGAGCCAGGCCGCCGACGGCCGCACCTGTCCAGCCGCGTTGGCAATCACGGCGCGGCAGCCGCGCCGCACGCCCTCCAACCCTGCGAATGGCATCACCACCGCATTGTCGCCGGAGAAGCCGATCACCTCGGCCGGGATGAACCGGTTCCCGCCGGTCTCGATCACGATGCGCGCCCCCACCGACATGGCGTGGATGGGACCTGCGATCTCCACCATCAGCCCGCGCACGCCCACGACGCGGCCATAGATGTTGACGGCGTCGAGGTCGCTGATCTGCTCGGCCAGTGCTTTCACGATTTGGCTTTCAAGACCTGGCTTTCAAGACTTGGCCTTCAAGATTTGGCCCTCATGCTGAGACCTTCATTGCGAAACCCTTAAGTTTCCGCGTCTTTGCCTCGATCGCTTAACTTCGTGTTTACCCGCATCGTTAATCATTACGTCACTGTCTTTGGTGACTGAGAGCGCTCGCCCACCCAGAAGGAAGGGCGAGTCGCAAGAGTCCGTTAGCGCGGACTCTTAATGTGGAACTTGAACGCGGTGGGTGACGAAAAGCTGGTCTGACGCAATATCTTAGGGCGATTCGACAAAAATTGCACGGTTAGAGCTTGCGAAACAGAATCAGATTTTGTTAACCATATGACTGTCAGGATCCGAATCAGTTGTTCAAAGGCGTTTGTGTGCCGCAGTGTGCGGCCGACCTGACGCCCGGAGCGGCGACTAAAGGGGACTGGCATGCGCGTTTTGCTGATTGAAGATGACAGCGCCGTCGCGCAGTCAATCGAGCTGATGCTCAAATCAGAGAGCTTTAACGTCTATACGACGGACCTCGGCGAAGAGGGCGTCGACCTCGGAAAGCTCTACGACTACGACATTATCCTTCTCGACCTGAACCTGCCCGACATGTCCGGCTATGACGTGCTCAAGCAGCTGCGGGTCTCCAAGATCAAGACCCCCATTCTGATCCTCTCCGGCCTCGCCGGCATCGAGGACAAGGTCAAGGGTCTCGGCGTCGGCGCCGACGACTACATGACCAAGCCCTTCCACAAGGACGAACTGGTCGCCCGCATCCACGCGATCGTCCGCCGTTCCAAGGGTCACGCCCAGTCGGTCATCCAGACCGGCGATCTCGTGGTCAATCTCGACACCAAGACGGTCGAGGTCGGCGGCCAGCGCGTGCACCTGACGGGCAAGGAATACCAGATGCTGGAGCTGCTCTCGCTCCGCAAGGGCACCACCCTCACCAAGGAAATGTTCCTCAACCACCTCTATGGCGGCATGGACGAGCCGGAGCTGAAGATCATCGACGTCTTCATCTGCAAGCTGCGCAAGAAGCTGGCGAACGCCTCCGAAGGCCGCAACTTCATCGAAACGGTGTGGGGCCGCGGCTATGTGCTGCGCGAGCCGCACGAGGCCGACGAGCGCATTCCGGCCTGACCAGGGTTGTACGGCGGGCTTGTATAGCCCACTCCTCCCAGACTGGACCCCGCCGCAAATGGCGGGGTTTTTGTTTTTGGGGCACCGCCCACCGCGACAAATTCGCTTTCCCCCGGATTGAAACCCGCGCGGCGGGGTCTCGTACCTGACGGGATTGTCCGCAAACGGGGGAAGTCATGAAAAACGTCAGCCTGACTGGCGCAGTTGCGCTCGGATCGATTTCGGGGGCGCTCATCGGCTATTCGGCATTGGCCGGCGGCGACAAGGTCGCCTTCCCGGAGGGCTTCGAAAAGGGCACGCTCTATGCCGTCGTCGATCGCTACGACAACAAGCAGTATCGCGAGCTCTATGCGACGCCGGCCGCGGTCGATGCCGCGCGCAAGGGGCAGCCGATCCCGAGCGGCACGGTGCTGACGCTGGTGCAGTACAAGGCGCAGCTCGATGCCGCCGGCGAGCCGGTCAAGGATGCCAACGGGCGCTTCAAGAAGGGCGACCTCGTCGCCTACACCGTGATGGAGAAGCGCGACGGCTGGGGCAGCGAGTACAAGGACGACATCCGCAACGGCGAATGGGAATATCAGGCGTTCGGCCCGGACAAGAAGGTCAACGACAAGGCCAACCTCGCGGCCTGCTTCACCTGCCACAAGCCGCATGCCGGACAGGATTTCGTGATCTCGCTGGCGGGGCTGAAGGGCACGCCCGAAGGCGCCGTGGCCAAGCCCGCGCCCGGCCCCGGCGTGGTCTCGATCTCCGACTTCAAGTTCGGCCCCGAGACCGTCGTGGTCAGCAAGGGCCAGACCATCACCTGGACCAACACCGATTCCTCGCCGCACCAGGTGACGATCACCGGCCCCAAGTCGCAGCGCTCGTCGATCGCGCTGAAGGGACAGACCACCCAGCTGACGCTGGCCGATGCCGGGATCTACGACTACATCTGCGGCCTGCACCCAGCGATGAAGGGCAAGATCGAGGTCAAGGAATAGCCGCCTCTGTCACGGCCATAACGGAACGCTTGCAACCCCGCCTAACGGCGGGGTTGCTGTTTGGGAAGCTGCAAACGGTGCTAATCTGGGACCAGCGCAGGCAATTCGCTGATGGAGCGGCGCATGTCCAACGTCGATCTCGGACTTTCGATTGCGCTGGGCATCGCTCTGGCAGCGGCCACCGGCTTCCGGTTGTTCCTGCCGCTCCTGGTTCTCAGCGTCGCCGCCTGGACCGGGCATGTGAACCTGAATGAGAGCTTCGCCTGGCTCGGCACGCCGGCCGCGGTGATCATGCTCGGCACGGCGGCCGTCGTGGAGGTCGCGGCGTTCTACATTCCCGGCGTCGACAACCTGCTCGACACGCTGGCGACGCCCGGCTCCGTCGTTGCCGGAACGATCGCGTCCGCAGCCGTCATGACCGACGTGCCGCCGATGGTGAAGTGGACCGCTGCCATCATCGCCGGCGGCGGCGCGGCCGGCATCACCCAAGGCCTGACCGCGATGCTGCGGGCGAAATCGACCGTCTTCACCGGCGGCATCGGCAATTCCGCGGTAGCCACCGCCGAGCTCGGCGGTGCGGCGCTGATCTCCATTCTGGCGCTGGCGGCGCCGGTTGCCGCCTTGGCGCTGGTGATCCTGTTCTTCTGGCTGGCGTTCCGCCTGATTCGAAGCCTTTCGCGGAGAACACCGAGGGAAGAGAAGGCTCCACGCTGACCTTCACCGGCCAGCGGCGGTGGTTTTTGCTTTGGATTGAACCCGCCCTCGCCTCGCCCCGACCAACGGGCCGTGCAAATCTGCCGCTTACCTGCAGATTCGGGGTGACGTGATGGTGCTGCAATCCCTCGCCGGGCTGCCGGCGTTCCTGGTCTACTTCTGCACCGCGATCATCGCGGTGCTCGCCTATCTCTTCGTCTATACCCGCATCACGCCGCACAACGAATTCGAGCTGATCCGCAACAACAATCCGGCGGCCGCCATTGCGCTCGGCCTGTCCCTGCTCGGCTTCTCGCTGCCGCTGATCAGCGCGATCGCCCATTCCGCCAATGTCTGGGACTGCATGATCTGGAGCCTGATCGCGCTGATCGTGCAGATCATCGTCTTCTTCATCGTCCGCATTCCCGTGCCGAACCTGCCGCAGCGGATCGCCGACGGCGAGCTTGCGCCCGCGATCTGGCTTGGGCTCGCCTCGCTCGCCTTCGGCGCGATCAACGCCGCCTGCATGATCTACTGACCATGGCCGACAAACCGCCCTCCCAGTTCGGGAAACGCACACCCTCGGTACCGTCGAGCCCGACGCCGGCCCCGCCCGCCAAACGCTCACGCGAAGTGGTGCTGCTGGTGATGGGCACGATCGCCGTCGGCAGCACAGCCTACGCGCTGATGCCGCGGGAATGCACGCCGGCGCAGCCCGGCACCATGCCCAGCGTGTCCTCGCCGTCGGAGTGTCCGCCGCGCGGCTCATCGTCGAGCAGCCATGGCAGCTCGGGCGGATCGCGCTACAGCTACTCTTCCGGCGGCTCGTCCGGCTCGACGCAAGCGGCCACCACCGACGCCAGCTCCAGCACCGTCAAGCGCGGCGGCTTCGGCAGTTTCGCTCACAGTTTCTCGTCACACTTCTCGTTCGGCGGCTGAGGCGCACGATGCCGTGAGGCGAGCTGCTTTCACTTGCCATGCGCCTGGGCTTGACCAAGACTGCCGACCTTCATTCATCGCAGGCAGGATCGCCCCATGAAACGCTCGCGTCGCGTCGTGCTGACACTGATGGGAAGCGCCGCGGTCGGCGCCGTCTCCATGGGCTTCACCCCGCGCCGCGATTGTGGCCCGGGCATGGAAGCGGTGCCGGGACCGGACGGGCGGCCCTATTGCCGCGCCAGAAGCGGGTTCGGCATCACCTCGCATCGCATCCACGGGCACGGACATCATCACGGCCATGGCCACCATGGCGGCGGCTAGCAATCGCAATGCGACGCATCAATTGCCCCGAGCGCGACGACTGGCACGCGACCGCCGAGAGCGCAGGCTTCGATTTCCACACCATTGACGGCGAGCGTTACTGGGACGAGCGCGCCTATTACGCGTTCACGCTCGACGAGATCGAGCGCCAGATCGAGACGCCGACCGGCGAGATCGACGCGATGTGCCTCGAACTGGTGAGCAAGGCCGTCGAGGACGAGGAATATCTGCGGCGCCTCAAGATCCCGCAAGCCCACTGGCCGCTGATCGCGGACAGCTGGCATGGCGACCAGCCCAGCCTCTACGGCCGGCTCGATCTCTGCTACGACGGCAGGAATCCGGCGAAGCTGCTCGAATACAACGCCGATACTCCGACCTCGATCTTCGAGTCGGCCGTGTTCCAGTGGACCTGGCTCGAGCAGGCGATCGAGCGCAGCATCATTCCCAGACGCGCCGACCAGTACAACTCGATCCATGAGCGATTGATCGAGGCCTGGAAAAAGTTTGGCGTCAATCATTTGCACCTCGCCGGCATGATGGAGAGCACGGAAGATTCCGGCACGCTGGCCTATCTCGAAGATACCGCACGACAGGCCGGACTCTCGACCACACTGCTCGATATCGAGGATATCGGGATTGCCGGGGACCATCGCTTTGTCGATCTCGACAACCGCCCGATCGAGCTCGCCTTCAAGCTCTATCCCTGGGAATGGATGTTCCACGACGAATTCGGCGCCGAGATCGCGAAAGCGCCGACGCGCTGGATCGAGCCGCCATGGAAGGCGATCCTTTCCAACAAGGGCCTGCTGCCGCTGCTATGGGAGATGTTTCCGGGACATCCGAACCTGCTGCCGGCCTGGTTCGACAACGATCCGGAAGCCTCGAAGCTCGGCACCTCGTTCGTGCGAAAGCCGTTGTTCTCGCGCGAGGGCGCCAATGTCACCCTCGTGGCCGGCGGCTCGACGCTGGTCGAGCAGCAAGGCCCCTACGGCGCGGAAGGATTCATCCGGCAGGCCCTGGCGGCGCTGCCGAACTTTTCCGGGCAGTACGCCGTCATCGGCAGCTGGCTGGTCGATCACACGCCGTGCGGCCTGTCGGTGCGCGAAGACGAGAACCCGATCACCGGCAACACGTCGCGCTTCCTGCCGCACGCGATCCTCTAAAGCACGATCCGGAAAAGTGTGAAGCGGTTTTCCGAACAGATCATGCTCAACAAGGGCTAGCGCGCAGCCGCCACCAGTTTCAGCGGCATCGCAGGTGAACCTGCCGCAATGCGGGGCGCGGCGCGCGTCGTGTTCGGACAATACATGCCGCGGCGGTCCGGATAGGGCTTGAAGGCATCGGTGATGCCCACGACGGATTCGGCCGCACCCAGCACCAGCACGCCATCCGGCTCGATCATCCGCGACATCCGTTCGAAGATCATGGCCTTGGTGTCCTGGTCGAAATAGATCAGCACGTTGCGGCAGAAGATCACGTCGAAGGTGCCGAGGTGCGAGAAGTCCTGCAGCAGATTGAGCTGCCGGTGCTGCACCATGGCGCGAATGTCGGGGTTGAGCTGCCAGAGGTCGCCGTTCTGCTTGAAATGCTTCACCAGCATCTGGATCGGCAGCCCGCGCTGTACCTCGAACTGGCTGAACACGCCCGCCTTCGACTTCTCCAGCACGGCCTGCGCGAGGTCGGTGGCGACGATCTCCGTGCGCCAGCCCGAGAGCGCCGGCATGTCCTTGAGAATCATGGCGATCGAATAGGGCTCCTGGCCGGTGGAGCACGCCGCGCACCAGATGCGGATGGAGCGACGCGCCGCGCGCGCCTGGATCAGCGCCGGCAGCACCGCATCCTTCAGGTGGTCGAACGGTATCTTGTCGCGGAAGAAGAAGGTCTCGTTGGTGGTCATCGCTTCCACCACCTCCGCAGTCAGCGCTTCCGCGCTTGCCTTCATCTTCTGCACCAGCTCGGGGATTCCGGGCAGGCCCGCCTTGCGCGCCAGCGGCACGAGGCGGCTTTCGACCAGATACTGCTTGTCGGCAGAGAGATCGAGGCCGGAGCGCTCTTTCAGAAGCTTACGCAGATACTCATAGTCTGAGGGCGTCACGAGCGAACTCCGGAAAACAACTGAACGAGCTTCGGCGCGATCTGGTTGAGCGGCAGGATTGCCGCGCAGATGCCGGCGTTGGCCGCCGCGCCCGGCATGCCCCACACCACGGAAGTGGCTTCGTCCTGCGCGATCACGCTGCCGCCGGCTGCGACGATGTCCTTGCCGCCGCGCATGCCGTCGGAACCCATGCCGGTGAGGATCACCGCCAGCGTGCCGCCCTGCCAGACATCGATGGCGGATGTGAACAGCGGATCGACCGCCGGCTTGCAGAAGTTCACGGGCGGTCCGTCGTCGAGCGCGATCACCGTATCGGTGCCGTGGCGCACCACCTTCATGTGGCGGCCGCCCGGCGCAAGGTAGATGCGGCCCGGCTTGACGACTTCGCCATCGACCGCCTCTGCCGCGGGCCTGCGGCTCGAACGCGCCAGGTGCTCGGCGAGAATGGTGGTGAAGGTCGGCGGCATGTGCTGGGTGATGAGCACCGGGAAGCGGTCGATCACCGGGCCGATCTCGGTCACCAGCGACATCAGCGCCTGCGGACCGCCGGTCGAGGAGCCGATCACCAGCGCGCGCGGCGCCGTCAGGCCGAATTGTCGTTTCACCAATGGCGCGGCGACGGGTGCGGCCTTCGCAACCGGTTGCGGCCGCTCCTGCGCCGGCGCCAGCGGCGGGCTCGCTGCCGCCGTGCGGCGGACCTTGGCCCCGAGGTGGCGGATCTTCTGGATCAGGTCATGGTGGAAGATGTCGGCGGCGGTCGCCTCGCGCGTGCTCTCGGGCTTCGGGATGTAGTCGGAGGCGCCGAGCGACAGTGCCTTGAAGCTGATCTCCGCGTTGCGGCGGGTCAGCGTCGAGGCCATGATGATGATGAGATCGCGCTTCTTGGCGAGCAGCTGCGGCAGCGCGGAGATGCCGTCGAGCTCGGGCATTTCGATGTCGAGCACCGCAACGTCGGGATTGATCCGCTCGATCTGGTTGACTGCATCGAGGCCGGTACGCAGCGATGCCGCCACCTTCATGTCGGGCTCGGCATCGATCCAGCGCGAAATCATGCCGCGGATCACGACGGAATCGTCGACCACCATGACGCGGATCGGCTCGAGCCGGTTCGCACCATGGGTCGTGGAACTCATCAACGCAGTACTCATTTACTCCACCGACTACGGCACTAACGGCACACTGGAAAACGAAGATGCCGAAGGCCGCGAGACCGCCGGGATCGAACGCAGTTCAAATCAGTCCGACTTCCTGAAACTTGGCGGTCACGATTTCCTTGTCGAACGGCTTCATGATGTACTCGTTGGCGCCGGCATGCAGCGCCCGCGCAATATGGGCGACGTCGTTCTCGGTGGTGCAGAACACCACTTTCGGCACATCGCCGCCGGGCATGCGGCGCAGATTGCCGAGGAACTCGTAGCCGTCCATGACCGGCATGTTCCAGTCGAGCAGCACCGCGTCCGGCAGCTCGCGCTTGCAGGCTTCGAGCGCCTTCTCGCCATCCTCGGCTTCGATGATCTGGAAATCGAGACCTTCCAGAATCCGGCGCGCGACCTTGCGGATGACGCTTGAATCATCAACGACCAGGCATGTTCTCATCTTCGGCCCCTTGGCTCTTCCAGTTCCCTGACGGGACGTTTTCCAATCCACTCTAAGTCTGCGGCGTGCCGTTCGGCTTATGCCGCCTTCATTTCCGGCGCGAGTTCGAGGACTCTATCGACGTCGAGGACGACCATGAGCTGGCCGTCGAGCCTGTGGACGCCGCCGGCGAGCTTGGCCATGCGGGGATCGAGGTTGACGGGGTTTTCCTCGCGGCCGGCGTCGGCGAGGCGCAG
>NZ_JACRMG010000018.1 GCF_016219575.1 Bradyrhizobium sp.
ATGCGCCGATGGGCGACAATCGCAGCATAAGCTTCACCCCGAACACAGCCACCTAGCCTTCAGCCCCAATCCGAAAGACGTCCCTCTTCCCTCTCACGGCCAATAAGTCCAATTACGCAACAGGCCCACAAGGGGAGAGGGTGGATGCAGTCTACTCCCCGCCGTCGATCTGGCGGCCCATCAGCGCAATCGCCTTCTGGTAGACGCCCGCGGCGTTCCAGGCC
Source organism: Bradyrhizobium sp. (assembly GCF_016219575.1). Classification (GTDB taxonomy): domain Bacteria; phylum Pseudomonadota; class Alphaproteobacteria; order Rhizobiales; family Xanthobacteraceae; genus Bradyrhizobium. The sequence goes on from NZ_JACRMG010000018.1 coordinate 225, forward strand.
TGGATGGCCGCGAAATTCGGCTCGCCCGGCTGATAGCCGGCGCCGGCGCGCCAGCCATGGGCGCGCAGGAAGTTGGCGGTCGAATTCAGCGCATTCGCCGAGTTCTCGAGATTGCCGGTGCCGTAGGCCAGAATCGCCTTGGGCATGAACTGGGTCTGGCCGACCTCGCCATGCATGGAGCCGCGCTGGGACGGCGAGAGCGCGCCGCGGTCGATCAGTTGCAGCGCCGCGTAGAGATGCTCGGTGAAATAGGCCGAGCGCCGGCAGTCATAGGCGAGCGTGGCGATGGAGGCGAGCATGTTCTGGTTGCCGCGCTGGGTGCCGAAGCCGGTCTCCATGCCCCAGATCGCCAGCAGCGGCCCCGGCGGCACGCCGTAGCGCTGCTGGATCGAGGCAAACAGCGCGCCTTGCGAGGCCTTCAACTGCCGCCCCTTGGCGACGATGGTGGTGGCGCCGCGCTTGGCGAGGAACTGGTCGAGCGTGAGCTGAAAGCTGCGCTGGCCGCGGTCGGCATTGATGGTCGCCTGCGCATAGTTCGTCGCCATCAGGGCGGAGATCGTGTTGGCGCCGATGCCCTTTGCCCGCGCCTCGCCGGCGAATTGCTGCTTCCAGCCTTCATAGCCGGCGGCGGAGTTGCCGCAAGTGGCGGCGTGAGTCGGCGGACTCAATGCCGACATGGCCAGGGCAGCGAAGGCAGCCGTCAATAATTTCCTGCGTCCGATCATTGCCGAAACTTCCTTGCGATATGGCCCCGAGCCCCGACAGATTAGCGGAACACCGGCTGAGGTCTAGGCCATCAGGATACCCGCGAATTGACAGCCGCGCCGTTATCGGAGACAAGCCCGCGCATGGCCAAAAAACCCGGGACCAATCCCAAAGGCGAGTTCGCCTTTTTCAACGTCGTTTATGAAGACGGCTCCCAGCGCTCCAACCGGCGCGTGCCCACCGAACTGCTCGGCGGGCTCGACGGCGACGATCCCGCGCGCGGCTACATCATCGAGCAGGACCGCGAAATCGCCGAAAAAGCCGGCCGCCCGCCGCTGGCGATCAAGGAGATCAGCCGGGTCGGCGCGAAGAAGAAATAGGATTTTGGCGCAGGCGCCCGCTCATGCGGCTTGGCGCTTGCGATTCTCCAGATATCGCAGGATCGCCTCCGCGGAGCGCGCCGGTCCATTTCGCCCGGCGTAAGCGGCCTTGATGGCTTGCGCGGCGGCGCGATAGCCCGGCCTGGCCTGCACATCCGCGATCATCGCCGGCAATTTGCCGCGTTCGAGATCGCCGATCGACAGCAGGCGCGCCGCTCCCTTTTCCTGCAGCAGATGCACGTTGGTGTCCTGCTCCGGCTGCAAGGGAATGCCGATCAGCGGCGTGCCCGCCGCCATCGCGCATTGCACGCTGCCCTGGCCGCCGGCGGTCACGGCGAGATCGACCCGCGGCATGATCTTGTGGCTCGGCAGCACGCCGCCGACCGCCACATCCGGCGCTTCCATGTCGCCGAGATCGTGCACCGTGCCGGCAACGATCACCTTGGCGCCCGTGCTCGCCGCATCCCGCACTGCGCGCCTCACGATGTCTTCGGGCGCGGACGTGATGGCGACATAGATCTTGGCGCCGTCGGACGCCAGCAGCCGCTCGACATTGGCGGGGATCGGGCTGTCGATCTCGGCAAAAATCGGCCCGGTATATTCGAAGCGTGTCGTCGGCCAGTAGTTGCCGCCGGACGGCCGCCAAGCGCGCATCTCGCTCTCGCTAATGCCGTAGACCTCCGGCGCTTCGGTGACCAGCGACAGGTCACCCAGCAGCAGCGCGGGAAAACTCGGCACGCCCTCTACGCCGAGTTCGCGCGCCAGCGCATTGTAGCCCTCGAGATAGAGCCGCAGCCGCGGCGCGCCCTTGTTCATCAGGAAGCGGCCGATCCTGTCCGGCACGATCTTGAAGATCGCCTGGGTCGGCCGCGAGGGCGCCGGCAGCATGCCGCGCTCGAACAGCGGCGGCAGGAAGGCGCCCGCATGCTGGGTCACCAGCGGAATTCCCGCCACCCGCGTCGAGATCAGCGTCGTCAGCGTGAAGCCGATGACGACCGCGTCCACGCGATTCCTGCGGAAGTAATCGACCTCGGCGGCGACATAGGTCCGCATCTCGTCTGCGCTGTACATGCTCTGTTTGGGGTCGCCGATGCCGACATTGTCGCGGATGAACTTGCGACCGCGCGCCTCGTCCATGCGGGGCCCGACGATGTCGTAGGCGATGCCCTCGGCCTGGATCAGGGCCTCGTGCACGCCGCCATGGGTGGCCATCACTACCTCGGCCCCCTGCCGCTTCAGGGCCTTGTAGATCTGGATCATCCGCGACGTCTCGGAGAGATAGGCGCACATCGGCATCAGACAAATCATGCTCGCCTCCTTGATCGGCCGATATTATGTAATATATTACATAAATGGACCCTCGAATCAAGCTGTCCTCGAAACTTGAGGCCGACGAGCTGGAGGCGGCCGGCGATGCGGCCGACGCCGTCCGCTGCTTCCGCCTGATGTCGCTCGCCAGCCAGCGCCTGCGATACCTCTACGACCAGCGCCTGCGCGACGAGGGATTGACGATGCAGCAGGGCATCCTGCTCAGCTTCGTGCGCGCGCATGGCAATCCGACGCTCGGCGAAGCCGCGAAATCGCTGGCGACCTCGCACCAGAACGCCAAGCAGATCGCGCTCGCCGTCGCGCGCAAGGGCCTGATCCGGATCGTCGACGACGAGGACGACCGGCGCGCCAAACGGCTGATCGCGACCAAGGCGGGACAGCGCGGCTGGCACCGCCGCAACGCCAACGATTTCGCCGCGATCGGCCAGTGGTTCGGCGGATTGTCACGCAGCGAGCAGAAGGAGCTCGCGGCGATGCTGATCAGGCTGATCCGGGGGCTGCATTGAGTCCGAGTTGCATCGAAGGGCTGCACCATCGCTGGCGGCGGGAACAACAAAACGGCGGGCTTTCGCCCGCCGTTTTGTCTCGATGGATTGCCGGGGTCGAGTCCGGCGAAGACGCGTGATCAATTATCCAAAAAGCTCCGCAGCTTCCTGCTTCGGCTCGGATGCTTCAGCTTGCGCAGCGCCTTGGCTTCGATCTGGCGGATGCGCTCTCTCGTCACGCTGAACTGCTGGCCGACTTCTTCCAGCGTGTGGTCGGTGTTCATGCCGATGCCGAAGCGCATGCGGAGCACGCGTTCCTCGCGCGGGGTCAGGCTCGCCAGCACGCGCGTGGTGGTCTCGCGCAGGTTGGACTGGATCGCTGCATCAATGGGCAGGATCGCGTTCTTGTCCTCGATGAAATCGCCGAGGTGTGAGTCCTCTTCGTCGCCGACCGGGGTCTCCAGCGACAGCGGCTCCTTGGCGATCTTGAGGACCTTGCGCACTTTTTCCAGAGGCATGCCGAGCTTCTCGGCGAGCTCTTCCGGGGTCGGCTCGCGGCCGATCTCGTTGAGCATCTGGCGGCTCGTGCGCACGATCTTGTTGATCGTCTCGATCATGTGCACGGGGATGCGGATGGTGCGGGCCTGGTCGGCGATCGAGCGGGTGATCGCCTGCCGGATCCACCAAGTGGCGTAGGTCGAGAACTTGTAGCCGCGGCGGTACTCGAACTTGTCGACCGCCTTCATCAGGCCGATGTTGCCTTCCTGGATCAGGTCGAGGAACTGCAGGCCGCGGTTGGTGTATTTCTTGGCGATGGAGATGACGAGGCGGAGATTGGCCTCGACCATTTCCTTCTTGGCCTGGCGCGCCTCGCGCTCGCCCTTCTGCACGCCGTGCACGATCTTGCGGAATTCGCCGATCTCCAGGCCAGTGAGCGCCGCGAGATGCTGGATCTCGCCGCGCAGCTCCTTGATGCGGTCCTTCTCGTGGTGGACGAAGTTCTTCCAGCCCTTGGCGGACAGTTTCGAGACGCGGTTGAGCCAGCGCGGATCGAGCTCCGAGCCCTGGTAGTTCTTCAGGAAGTCGTCGCGCGCGACGCCGTGGCTGTCGCCGAGGCGCAGCAGGCGGCCCTCGAACGAGACGAGCCGCTTGTTGATGTCGTAGAGCTGCTCGACGAGCGAGTCGATGCGGGCCTGGTTGAGGCGCAGCGACTTCACCTCGACGATGATCTCGTCCTTCAGCTTCTTGTACTTGCGCTCCTGGTGCGGGGAGAGCGAGTCGTTCTGCAGCTGGCTGGCGATGTCGTGCTCCTGCAGCCGGCGCAGCTTCTTGTACTCGGAGGCGATCTTGTCGAAGGTCTCGACCACCTTCGGCTTGAGCTCGGCCTCGATGGCGGCAAGCGACATCTGGTTCTCGAACTCGTCGTCGTCCATGTCGGCTTCGGCCGCGGCCTCCGCCGGATCCTTTTCCTCGGCGTCAGGATCGGCGCCGGGAACGGCACCCGGGGCGGCGCGGAACGGCGTCGCCGTCGGGGGTGCTGCGGGCGGGGCGACATGGGCGGGCGCGGCGGCGGCATCGCCATTGGCGGGGGCAGCCGCGATCGGCTGGCCGTCGGGACCGATCACCGTCGGATTGAGGCCGCCCTTGGCATCGGGGCCGGCGTAGGTGGCTTCGAGATCGATGATGTCGCGGAGGAAGATCTTGCCTTCGTTGAGCTCGTCGCGCCAGATGATGATGGCCTGGAAGGTGAGCGGGCTTTCGCAGAGGCCTGCGATCATCGCCTCACGGCCGGCCTCGATGCGCTTGGCGATCGCGATTTCGCCCTCGCGGGAGAGCAGCTCGACCGTACCCATCTCGCGCAGATACATGCGCACGGGATCGTCGGTACGCTCGCCGGGCTCCGACTTCTTGACCTCGGTGACGGCCTTCTGCGTGACCTCGACGAGCTCGTTGTCGGTATCGTCGTCGGCCGAATCCTTGTCCTCTTCCTCGCCCTCGTCGTCGGCCTCGGTGACGTTGATGCCCATGTCGGAGAGCATGGACATGATGTCCTCGATCTGCTCCGGCGAGGTGGAGTCCGAAGGCAGCACGGCGTTGAGCTGATCGAAGGTCACGAAGCCGCGCTTCTTGGCCTGCTTGATCATCTTCTTGACGGCAGCATCCGACAGGTCGAGCAAGGGCGACGGGGCGTCGGCGGCTTCCTTCTCGGGAGCGTCGGCTGCCTTGTCGTCTTTTTCCTTGTCCTTAACCTGCAGCGTCTTTGCCTTCGTGGCCATTCATTGCTCCCGAAACGCGCTCTGCGCTGGAAATGCCGAGCGCACCGAACCAACTCCAGAGGCGGACTTTTTGTCCCCTCTAACCTATGTGCATGAGTCACGTGAAAAGGAGGAACCCCGCTTTTCCCGTTTCATGCCCTGACGCGCAAAAGGGCGGCGCTCGTGTCGCCACCCCGGATCCACGTCAGCTGTCTCGAAGCACCTAGTAAGGTGCGGCTGTTAAGTTTCGCTTAACCCTGTTTTTGCAGGCAAACCATGGGTTTGGCGAGTCTTTTAATGGGTCCGGCAAGAGCCGTCCGCATTATTTTTTGATCACACTGAACGCTGGAACCGGCCGGAAAGCTCGCCAAAACCCTCGATCAGGGCCTCGGTGCCTTCGGCTTCCGCCATCCGGGCCTGGATATCCTTCAGCCAAGCCAGATGGGCTTCGCTCCCGTCCTCGGCCAAGGCCTGCTCGGCGTCCTTCATCTCCCTAAGTAGGGCGTGGGTTTTCTGATGCAAGGCAATAAGTTGCCGCCAGGTGGCGAGCACGTCCTCGCGGGCGGCGCCGGTGGCAGCGCCGAACACGGCGCCGGTGGTGATCGCCCGCTCAACCCTTTGAAAAATCGGGGTTAATCCGCGCGATTCGAGATCGGCGCGCATCTTCTCGGCCTGTTCGGCGGGCTCCGGGGAATGGTGATGGTCCTGCGCGAATGCCGCCATGATGCCGGCGCGGAGCTTGATGGCCTCGGGATGGGCCAGTTCGAGGGCGGCGACCTCCTCCAGATGGTCGTGCAGCAGCCAGGGGTGATTGACGAGGGTCAGCAGGATCAGGGCCTCGCGGCGGGAGAATGCCGAGCGCTGGCCGCGCATGATCGGGCTGTTGGCCAATTGCCCGCTCGCGGCCTGGTAGGGGCCGGGCGCCAGCGCCGGGGTGCCGCCTCCCTGCCCGCCCCGGGGCGGAAACCGGCCCCGCACGACAGGTGCGCGGGGGGCGAAACGGCGGGCTGATTCGGTGCCGCCGCGGCCACCGAAATTGCCGCGGGCGTAACCTCCGCGACCCGCCTCCGGCGCAAAGGCGCGCTGCAGGCGTTCGGCGAGATCCTGGCGATAGTAGCGGCGCACGACCTCGTCGCGGATCGCATTGGTGAGCTCGCCGATACGCGCTTCCAGCGCCGCGCGGCGCTCGGGCGTGGCAAAGCTGCCGCCCTCGATCTCGCGCGACCAGATCATGTCGGCGAGCCCGCGCGCCGCCGACAGCACGTCCTCGATCGCGGCGCGGCCGCCGGAGCGGGCGAGATCGTCGGGGTCCTGCCCTTCCGGCAGGAGCGCAAAGCGAAGACTTTTTCCCGGCTTCAGATGCGGCAGCGCGAGGTCAGCGGCGCGCCAGGCCGCCTTCTGTCCGGCGCGGTCGCCGTCGAAGCAGAGGATCGGCTCGTCGGCGATGCGCCAGAGCAGCGCGAGCTGGTTTTCCGTCAGCGCGGTGCCGAGCGGGGCGACGGCCGCGGGAAAGCCGGCGGCAACGAGCGCGATGACGTCGACATAGCCCTCGACCACGATGAGCTGCGCGCCATCATGCGCGGCCTGCCGCGCGGGTGCGTGGTTGTAGAGATTGTCGCCCTTGTGGAAGAGCGGCGTCTCCGGCGAGTTGAGGTATTTCGGCTGCGCGTCCTTTTCCAGCGCGCGCCCGCCAAAGGCGATGACGCGGCCGCGCAAATCGGTGATGGGAAAGACGACGCGGTCGCGGAAGCGATCGTAGGGCACGGGAATGTCGTCGCCCGCGATCAGGAGCCCCGCCTCCACCATGTCGGCGACGGGGATGCCCTGGCTGCCCAAGAACTCCTTCAGCGCAAAGCGCTCGCCGGGTGCATAGCCCAGACGAAACTGCAGCTGCGTGGCGGGCGAAAGGGAGCGGTCGGCGAGATAGCCGCGCGCCCTGGCGCCGCCCCGCGAGGCCAGCGTGTCCTGGAAGAATTTTGCAGCACACTCCATGACGTCATGCAGCGTCTTGCGCCGCTGCTCGTGCCGCGCCGCATCCGGGCTCACGGCCGGCAGCGCCATGCCCGCCATCGAGGCGAGACGCTCGACCGCTTCGGGGAACGAGACGCCCTCGGTCTCCATCACGAAGTCAAAGATGTTGCCGTGCTTGCCGGAGGAGAAGTCGTGATAAAATCCCTTCTGGTCGTTGACGGTGAAGGACGGCGTCTTCTCCTGCTGGAACGGCGACAGCCCCTTGTACTCCTTGCCCGCCTTCTTCAGCCGCACGCGCTTGCCCACGACTTCCGAAACCGGAAGCCGGGCTCTGATCTCCTCGAGGAACTGGGGCGTGAAGCGCATGGGTGGCGGTAGTGCCTAAGCCGAGGGCAGTCGACTAGCCTTATAGGTAGGGCCCGGGCAGGACCACTCAAGGTGTGAGCAAAACTTCATACCATGAGGCCTTATCCGAGCAATTCACAGGCCGTTTTGTCATTGAAGCACTACGGGTTCCAAGCTTGGATAGCCCCATGTTCACGACGTTCAGGGGCGGACAGAGCGGGGCGTGGCGGATCACGCTGAATTCGGCCGTGCGGGGCGAAGGGCTTCCGGCCGTGCCGGCGCTGGCGATCACGGAGAGCAGCTCGATTGCGCTGCCGCTGCTGGCGTCGGCGACCGCCTGGCGGGTCGCGGGCGTCGCGGGACATCTGCGCTATGTCGAGAAGGCCGAGAAGGCGCTGCTTGCCGAAAAGCAGGCCCCGCTCGGGCGCAAGCAGGCAACCTTTGCAGCGCTGATCCCGATCCGGAAGTCGGCGGCGTGGTGGGCGCTGAACCAGGACGAGCGGCGCGAGATCCTGGAGGCAAAGTCGCATCACATCTCGGCCAGCCTGAAATATCTGCCGCAGATCGCCCGCCAGCTCTATCACTGCCGCGACCTGGGCGAGCCCTTCGATTTTCTCACCTGGTTCGAATACGCGCCCGAGCACGCCACGATGTTCGAGGAGCTGGTCGCCATGCTGCGCGCGACGGAGGAATGGACGTTCGTCGAGCGCGAGATCGACCTGCGGCTGCGGCTGGTGGAATGATCCCTCCTCGTCTCCCTCCCCGTCATGGCCGGGCGTGTCCCGGCCATCCACGCCTTAAGCAGGACTTGCAAGGAAGTCGTGGATGCCCGGGACAAGCCCGGGCATGACGAAGTCACTGGTCACTGCGCCAGGAATTTCCCCGACTCGATCCGCGGCAACCCGGCGACCGGCCAGTTGTAGACATAGGTCCAGGCCTCGCTGTTGCCACCGCCTTCGAGCGTGACGCCGAGCATCTGCCGCAGATATTCGGTCGGCTGCGGAAAGGCCTCGCCGTAGGCTTCGTACATGTCGAATTCGTGCAGCATCTCGTCGCGGGCGCGCAAGCGGTAGAGCTCGCCGTGGACGATGTCGGCAGGATCGTCCGACAGCACGAGGCCGGGATAGTGCTTCACCAGATAAAGCCGGCCGCGGCAGCGCGCCTCGCCGATGAGGTCGGCATTGGCGGACAGCAGCCGCGCCATCGGATGGTCGAAGCCGCGCATCAAGGTGCCGTAGACGAAGAGACGGTCGGAGATCATTTTCCACCCAGTCATTCCGGGGCGATGCGTCAGCATCGAACTAAGGGGCGCCCTTGCGCCCCTGAGAATCTCGAGATTCCGGGTCTGGTGCTGGCGCACCATCCCGGAATGACGGGGGCCTATACCATATCTTTCGCCATCACTACTTCCTCGGTGACGACCACGAACTTCGTCAGCGTCATGCGGCCGAAACTGGTGGTGAGCGCGACGTCGGCGGCGTCGCGGCCGGTGCCCATCAGGATGCGGCCGATGCGCGGCGTGTTGTGGCGGGCGTCGAAGGTGTACCACTGGCCGGACAGGTAGACCTCGAACCAGCCGGAGAAATCCATCGGCTCGGGGTCCGGCGGCACGCCGATGTCGCCGAGATAGCCGGTGCAGTAGCGCGCGGGGATTCCCATGCAGCGGCACAGCGTCAGCGCCAGATGCGCGAAATCGCGGCAGACGCCGGTGCGCTGCTCGTAGACGTCGTGCGCCGACTTCATGTGATGGGCGTGCTGATAACCGAAGGTGACGTGACGGTGCACGAATTCGACGATCGCCTGCACGCGCGGCCAGCCCTGCGGCGTGCCGGAGAACAGCGACCAGGCGATGTCGGTGAGCTTGTCGGTCTCGCAATAGCGGCTCGGCATCAGATAGAGCAGGACGTCGTCGGGCAATTGCTCGATCGGCAGCTGCTGCGCGGTCGGCACGACTATGTCGGGCAGCCCGGTATCGCGCACCAGCGCGGCGCCGCGCAGCGTCACGCCGCCGGCGGGCGCGACGAGGCGGCCGCAGACATTGCCGAAGGAGTCGCGATAGAAGCCGATCGGCACGTCGGGCTCGGCGACGATGCGCTCGGTGCCGACAATGTCGGAAAAACGCGATGGATGGATCGAGAGCATGATCACCATCGGCGTCGGCTGCACCGCCGCGTGGGAAATCTCGAAGCCGACCCTGATCTCCATGCCCAAAAATTCCGCAATTGCCACGACCAAAGGCGCGCCTCACGGGAGACACGTCAGTATGAGTCTCCTCAACGCGCACCCTGGTTCAGCAGTTCCCGCGTCCCGGAAGCGGCCGAATCCGCCTCATCGCCCACCGAAACCACGTTGATATCGACGTCCATCTCGAGAAACGCGTCGGCGGAGCCGAGGTAGACGCCGTGCAGCGGAATCGCCTGGCGCGGATCGCGCGCCACCGCGACGCGCACGAGATCGCGGTTGCCGACGATGCCGTTGGTCGGATCGAATTCGATCCAGCCCGCACGCGGCAGATACACCTGCACCCAGGCGTGCGTCGAGCCGCCGCCGACATAGCCGTGCGCGCTGTCGCCGGGCACGAAGATGTAGCCGGATACGAAGCGTGCGGCGATGCCGAGCCGGCGCAGCGCCTCGATCATTAGGAGCGCGAAGTCGCGGCAGGTGCCGGAGCTGAGCTGCAGGGTGTCGAGCGGATGCTGCGTGCCCTGCTCGTGGCGCGTGCGATAGAAGAACGCCTTGCGGATGCCGTGCGTCATGCCGCTGAGGATGTTGAGGGTCGGCGTCGGCGCATCGGCATCGAGGAATTGCCGCGCCCATGCCGAGAGCTCGCCATGGGGATCGCCATATTGCGGCGTGACGAATTGGGTGAGGTCGGGATATTCCTCGTCGTCGTAGAGAAAGGGATAGAAGAACGCGGGATCGTCGGGCGTCAGCGCGAAATCCTCCGCCGGATTGTGCTCGACGGTGGCGGTGGAGGTGAAGGTGAGCGTTTCCGCGCGCTCGTCAAAGGTCGCGATCGCGACGGAGTTGCCGAATACGTCGTGGATCCACCGCAACGACATCGGCTCGGGCTCGATCGCAAGCCGATGCGCGAGGATGCGCAGATCGTGCCCCGGCAGCGGCCGCAGCATGACCCGGTGCTCGCCGAACGCCACCGGATGGGCGTAGCGATATTCAGTCTTGTGGTTGATGGTCAGGATCGGCATCGTCGAGCAATCATCGTGATTTCGGGCCGGGTAATCTATAGAGAAGCCTGCTCATTTCCAGACCGGTTTGCCGATTCGATGGGCAACAATTGAGGAAAATCCGCCTTGAGTGACGCTGGCGACACAGCACACCTCCTGACGCAGGCCGATGTTCCGCCGGTGATCGAATTCAACGAGGCCGGTGATTCGCCCTATCTCTTCACCTGCGATCACTACGGCCGGATCATCCCGCCCGCCCTCGGCGATCTCGGCCTGCCCGAGAGCGAGCTGACCCGCCACATCGCCTGGGACGTCGGCATCGCCGGCGTCGCCGAGCGGCTCGCCAGTCACCTGGGCGCGCATCTGGTCGCGCAGCGCTATTCGCGGCTGGTGATCGACTGCAACCGTCCGCCCGATGTCGCGAGTTCAATCCCGCTGATCAGCGAAGCCACCACCATTCCCGGCAATGAGGGGCTCACGCCGGCGTTGAGGCAAATCCGCCGCCGCGAGGTCTTCGATCCCTATCACCGCCGCATCGGCGAGATCATCGAGGCGCGCCTGCAACGGAAGCAGCCGACCGTGCTGGTGGCGCTGCACAGCTTCACGCCGGTCTATGCCGGCATCGCGCGGCCCTGGCATATCGGCACGCTCTATCACCGCGACCGCACGCTGCCGCCGCTGTTGCTAAGACACCTGCGCGCCGAGGGCGATCTCGTGGTCGGCGACAACGAGCCCTATGCGGTGAGCGATACGACCGACTACACCATCCCCGTGCATGGCGAGCGGCGCGGACTGATCAACAGCGGCATCGAAATCCGCCAGGACCTGATCGGCGACGAGTCCGGGCAGAGGCAATGGGCGGACCGGCTCGCGCGGATCCTGCGGGAGATTGAGGAGATGATACGGAAGGAGATGGTGATCTGATGTCGATGGCAGGAGGGCGAGATCGGCGATATTCGCGAACGATCAGCGTCCTCGTCCGTCATGTCCGCATTTTCGAAAAGTGCGAGTGGCCCATTCCATGTGCGGGCTCTGCCTAACGGGGAAGACCGCGCGCCGTTGCGGCTTTGCGGACGCGAGTCTTACGGCTGGAATTCGACGGTGGCAGCAATTTCGACCACGGATCATTTATCCCTGGTCCGGCGTCGCGTGGTGGCCAGTTCCGAAAGAAGTGACTTGGCTACCGTGCCGGGCGACGATCCCCCGAGTTGGGTCGCCTTTATTCCCAGCCGAGACCGAACATACACCACCGATCCATCAACAAAATACGTGCCGCGATACTTGACCCCTCGTATGGAAACGACGACGGGCCTCACGGGAATGGGTTTGCTATCAGCCATCGAGCTACCTTTGCAGGATACGGAATCGCGTGACCGCCGACTTGCAACGCATGCTCTGAACAGAATGGGCTCGAAGTGCCTAGGAGTCCGAGCCTATATAACCTCAACGACGGTTCTGGCAGCCGCTCGGCTACGCATTATTTGTAGCGACTTCAGAGATCGCCACGTTGATCGTCCTCAAAGTTGAGAGCAGTCGGCGCGCGGCGGCTAACGACCCGGTGCACAGGGGTAGAGAGCGCACCGGGCCGTTACCGTCAAAGCGATGATTATTGCGGCTCCCATCGCTTCCCGGCCCACCGACCTTAGCCATTCGAACCGAGCGCGCCAATGAAGCCACGGCTCCTTTGCCAATTTCCGATAGACAAGTTGGGATGAAACATGAGGATGGCCAGCCATGCGCTGAACGAGCCGCTATGGTCGCTGGGTCACGCAGCTTCAATCTCGTCGTTCAGCTGATATCTCGAGAAGGTCAAAGCCGCTGCCGGCTTCGGACCGCCAAGCAGATAGCCTTGGCCAAAATCGATCCCGAGCGAACAAAGCTTCTCCAGTTGAGCCTTCGTCTCAATTCCTTCGGCGACGGGTTCTTCTTGCTTCCGCTCGCGAACAAGCCTGCGGATTGCGACCGCATGCTTGATGGCTCCTGGTGTTCGACCAAGTGCAGCGAGCGTCGACGCTTACGCACACAGCGATTGAACCGCGTCTATCCTTCCCAATTGCGCCAATGCGTCGGATCGACGGAGACCCGCTTGTTGGTCAGGCAATTCAGCCAGCCATTGTCCAGCCGCCAGCAGGGAAAAGCGAGAGCGTGGACCTCGCCGTGCTCGATGACGCTGAGGTGGAGTTCGCGGCCGTAAGGCGCGGTATCGATGGGCTGCCAGCCCATGGCCCAGCATCCTTCGCTCCAACGGGACGTGGATGAACCAACCAGAACCTGCATCCGCTGTGGGATGGCCTGCACCGCGCTGTGCATGGTCGCCTCCGCTGACTTTCGAACTTGAGTATTTTAGCTCGAATGGGGTGAAGCAGTGTTGATGGAGGTCAATTTCCGCGCTCGCACCAGCGGAAAGGGGTTCAAACCACTTCCCGCGCATGCAGCTGCGCGATCGCGTCCGCATCATAGCCGAGCGAACGCAGCACCTCGTCGGTGTGGGCGCCGAGCGCCGGCGCCATATGGTCGAGGCGGCCGCCGCCGTGTTCGAGGCGAAAACCGCTGCCGGCGAAGCGCAGGCGGCCGTAGGGCGTATCAAGCTCCTGGATGGCGCCGCGCGCGGCGATCTGCGGATGGTCGATCGTTTCCTCGACCTTCCAGATGCTGGCGCAGGGCGCGCCCGCAGCCTCGAGGATATTCTCCCACTCGCGCGGACTCTTCGTCGCCAGTTTTTCCTCGATGAGCGCGCGCAGCGCGGGCTCGTTGTTCTGCCGTTCAAACCAGTCGGCAAAACGCGGGTCCTCGAAGGTGTCCTCGCAGCCGAGCGCGGTCATCAGCGCGCGGTACTGCTTCTCGGTGTTGACGGCGAGCAGGATGTAGCCGTCGCCCGCCCTGAACAGATTGGCGGTGGGCCTGCGGCTGACGGCCTGGTTGCCGGACAGTTGCTGCTTGTGGCCGGCGACGGAATAGTCCGCAATCTGCCCGGAGAGAAACGCCAGCGTCGCCTCCAGCATGGAGACGTCGACCAGTTGCCCCTTGCCGGTCGCGTTGCGCTGGAACAGCGCGCTGGACACGCCGAAGGCGGCGGTGGCGCCCGACAGCACGTCGCACACGGCAAACCCCGCGCGCGTCGGTCCGGTCTCGGCGTGGCCGGTGATCGCCATGATGCCGGACATCGCCTGGATCTTGCCGTCATAGCCGGCGCCCAGCCGCTGCGGGCCGGTCTGGCCGAAGCCGGAGATCGCGCAATAGATCAGCCGCGGATTGATCTCGGACAGCGCAGCGTAGCCGATGCCGAGCTTGTCCATCACGCCGGGGCGGAAGTTTTCCATCACGACGTCGGCCTGCGCGGCGAGTTGCCTGACGATCGCGATCGCCTCCGGCTTGGACAGATCGAGCGTCAGGCTGCGCTTGTTGCCGTTGATGGCCTGCCAGCCCGGCGCGAGCCCGCGCTCGGCCCATTCGCGGGAGAGCGGCGTGCGGCGCATGTCCTCGCCCTCGCGCCGCTCCACCTTGATGACATCGGCACCGAGCAGCGCCAGCTGATAGCTGGCATAGGGGCCGGCAAGCACCTGCGTGAAATCGAGGATCTTCACGCCTTCGAACGGTCGGGTCACAAGACGCTTCTCCGGCGGCAGCTCAGGCGGCGCGATTGCCCCGCGCGATTTCCTTCTGCCGGTCGAATTCGGCGCGGCGGCGCGCCAGCTCCTCCGGGCTCATCTGCGCAACATTGTTATAGTCGAGCTTCCAGGAGGCGTCTTCGCTCCAGCGCAGCGGCGACTGCATGGTGGTGCGCGCGCCGGTCGCGCTCTCGAGAAGACGCAGCGCCAGTTCGAGCGTCAGTTCCTGCGACGCCGCATCGTGCGGCTTGCCGGCGGAATTGCCGAGCGGGAAGTCGGAGAACAGGAAGCGCGGCACGGCGGCATGCTCGACGATGTCCTTGGCGCAGCCCATCACCACGGTCGGAACGCCGTTGGCTTCGAGATGGCGCGCGACCAGCGCGGTGGTCTGGTGACAGACCGGGCAGTTCGGCACCAGCACGGCGACGTCGACCTTGTCGGCCCGGCAGCGCGCGAGAATCTCGGGCGCATCGACGTCGATGGTCACGCGATGACTGCGGTTGGTGGGGGCGCCGAAGAAGCGCGGCGCCACCTCGCCGATCCGGCCCCGCGCCTGCGCCTTGATGAGTTGCGGCAGCGGAAACCAGGTGCCGCTGTCGGTGGCGGTGGTGTGCTTGCGGTCGTAGCCGATGTGGGAGATGCGCAGATCGTGCTCGGCGGAGGTGTCGCCGTCATAGACCGTGTAGAACTTGGCGCTGCCATTGTAGGCGGCGCCGGGACCCTGATCGCCCTTCGCCGGGTCGTATTGCGCGGCCGTGGTGATGATGGTCACGCGCGAGTGCGACAGCGGCTTCTTCAGCGGCTGGAACGGCGCGTCCGTGTAGTGCGCCCAGCGGTACGGCGTGGTGTAGCCGATCGCGGTGTAATAATCCCGCGTCCGCTGCATATAGGGAACCGGACAGTCATGGTCGGGGGCGAAGCCGAATTCCTCGTCGGGCGGAACGGCCATGTTTCTCTCCGTGCTCTTGCTTGCCGGCCAGCCTAGATTCCCCGATGAACGCCCGCAAGTGCGCCGCGGCAGACCGGCGATGCAAATACGCCTCCCGCCCTCACCTCGCCCGCGTCAGCGCCAGCCAGATGCCACCGCCGATCATGAAGCCGCCGGAGATGCGCGAAACAAGACGCGTGCGGCGCGCGGAGAAGAACAGCCGTGCACGCCCGGCCAGCACCGCGTAGACCGCATCCGTCATCACGGCAGTGACCATGAAGGTGATGCCGAGCAGCGCAACTTGCGGGAAGTGCGGCTGGCTCATGTCCATGAATTGCGGGATGAAGGCGCCGAAGAACACCAGCACCTTCGGATTGGACAGCAGCACCAGAAAGCCCTGCAGGAAGAAGCCGCCGCGCGGCGGCGCAGGCTTCTCATCCACCCTGAGGCCTTCGACGGGCGAACGGATCAGCTTGATGCCGAGCCAGACCAGATAGGCGGCGCCCGCAAAGCGCACCCAGTCGAACCAGTAGCCCATGGTCGCCATCAGCGAGGTCAGGCCGATCGCGACGATGCCGATCACGATGGCAAGCCCCGCCTGCGCGCCGGCGACATTGATCAGCGCGGCGCGGGTGCCATAGCGCAGGCCGTTGGCGATCAGAAGGCTGACGATCGGCCCCGGCAACAGCGCCAGCGCAATGCAGGCAACGAAGAAGGCGAGATAGGCTTGCAGCGACATCATGACGGGGGAAACCTGCGGAGGGATGACCGGAGCATTATGCACGGTGCGTTCGAAAACGCCACTTGACATGCAACCATTTGGTTGCCAATTTTCTGCGCATGGATGAGGTCTTCAAGGCGCTGGCGGATCCGTCCCGGCGGTCGCTGCTGGACCGGCTCCACGCCAAGAACGGCCAGACCCTGAACGAACTGTGCGAAGGCCTGGCCATGACGCGGCAGGCGGTGACGAAGCATCTTGCGATCCTGGAGGATGCAAACCTCGTCAGCACCATCAGGCACGGCCGCGAGAAGCTGCACTACCTCAATCCGGTTCCGATCCATCAGATCGGCGAGCGCTGGATCAGGAAATTCGAGCGCGCAAAACTCGTCGCGCTCGGCGAGTTGAAGAGAAGACTGGAGCAGAGTGATGAGTAAGTTGGAGTTCAGCTGATGGATATCGCAAAGTTCAAGCCGGCGATCGTCTACACCATCTACATCGCTTCCACGCCGGAGAAGGTGTGGCAGGCACTGACGAGTGCGGAGTTTAGCCGGCAGTATTTCTTCGGCCATTCGGTGGACGTCGATCTCAAAATCGGTGGCGCCTTCATCGTGCGCACGCCCGACGGCGCATTGCATATTTCCGGCGAGGTGATCGAATGCGATCCGCCGCGAAGGCTGACCGTCACCTTCAACGTCAACTGGCCGGAACTGGTCGACAAGCTGGGCCCGACGCTAGTGACCTGGGAGATCGAGCAGGCAGGCGAGGCCGTGCGGCTGACTCTCTTGCAATCGCAGGACCGCGAGCTCGGCGACGACATCCTCTCCGGCGGACGCAGCGGATGGCCGGCGATCCTGTCCGGCCTGAAGAGCGTGCTGGAAACCGGCAGACCTCTGGTGGTGCAGATGGCGCCGCCGCAACGCATGCTGGACGCGCTGAAGGCCATGGGGATCAAGACGCCCTGAGCGGAGCCACAATGCTCTTGGATCGGCTGGAACGGCTGGTGTAGCCTTTCGCTATTTCCGCGACGAAAGATATCGAGATGAAAGCGATTGTCCCGGCAGTTCTCCTGGCAGTTCTCTTGACCCCGCTTGTCGCGGCGGCGGCGGCGGGAGCACCCGCCCAGCTCTACAACAAGTCGGTCGTCATCAACTGGTCCGAAAGCATTCAGGAAAAGAACGAAGCCGGCCAGTTGCTCAACACGTCCCTCAGCCGGCAGCGGATCGCCTATGTCAGCTCGGCGGGCCGGATTTTCGTTCGCAGCACGCAAAGCACGCGCAGCGCGGAGAAGAAAAACGAGCTGGCGCCGGGCGCCGGCGGCGGCACGCTCGCTTTCCAGGGCAACAGCCTGGTGGGCACAGCCGTCTTCGCCGGATTTGCCCGACGCATCACGGTCAATTTCGACGCCGGCTTTTCCAGCTGCAGCGCCAGCGTCGTCTACGGAAGGGCCGGCGGACCGCAGAAGTGGAAGAGCCTCGACGGCAAGCAGACCATGGAGGTGCAGTCCATCTCCGTGAGCAGCGCCAGCTGCGCGATCCGGGATGGAAATCTCGTCGCCAACTAGACCGACGGCGTGAGAGCACAATGATATTGCGCTTGCTGATCGCGATTTTCTTGTTGGGCTCGTGGCAGGCGCGTGCAGCGCCCGGCAGCGATTTGATCGGGAAATCGGTGCTGGTGAGCTGGACAGAAAATCGGCAGCAGCGCACCAACGGTTCGGAAGTCCGCGCGGTCACACGAAACTTCCGGCTCCAGATGTATGTCAGCGGAGCGGGAAGACCCTTCACGCGGGTGACCTCCAGCGGCCGCGGCGGAACACATGGGACCGATCAGGTTGGCGGCGGAGGCGAATCCCTCCGCGGCGGTGCGCGCACGGTCACGGTCAACGGCAACTCCATTGCCGTACAAGCCAACTGGGCAAACTACGCGCGAAACCTGCGCATCGACGTCGCACCCGGCGGAAGCGGCTGCTCGGCACAGATGTCGGTCGGCAAGGAACCGGGTTCCGCGCCGAAGTCGTTCCGCAACGTGGGCGGATTTACCATCGAGATTCATTCCCTCAGCGTCAGCGGCGTGTCCTGCAGCATCCGCCAGGGCAACGTGTTTGGCGGCTAGCCCGGCAGCGGCGCGACGATGCGGCGGTAGAGGTGCCAGGTGGCGTGGCCGAGCACCGGCAACGTTACCACCAGGCCAAGGAAGTACGGGATCGCCGAGACGATCAGCAGCACCACGATGACGGCGGCCCAGCCGATCATCGGCACCGGGCTCGTCACCACGGCGCGCACGCTTGTCACCATGGCGGTGACGAAATCGACCTCGCGGTCGAGCAGCAGCGGAAACGACACCACCGTCAGCGAGAACATGATCAGCGACAATGCGGCGCCGATAGCATTGCCGATGGCAAGGAACAGCAGACCCTCGTTGGTGGTAAGCACCACCGTGATGAACTGCTGCAGGCTGGAGAACGAGGCGTTGATGCCGAGGATGAGGGCGATCAGCAGCCGTACCTGGTACATCCAGATCACGAAGATGAAGAGCGTGACGAAGGCCATCCAGCCGAGTTCGTGGCGCGAGCGCACGGTAGCCCAGATGGCGGGGAGCGTAACCGGCTGGCCGGCCTCGCGGCGCCGGCTCATCTCGTAAAGGCCGATGGCGACGAACGGACCGATCAGCGCAAAGCCGGCGGCGATCGGATAGGCGAGATAGACCATGCCGAAATGGGTCAGGCTGAGCACGATCAGGATGCCGCCTGCGGCATAGAGCGCGCCGAACATGAGCCCGTAGAGCGGCATGGCCTGGAAATCGCGCAGGCCCTGCCCCAAGGCTTCGGCAATGTCCGCCGTCGCGATCGGCCGCACCACCGGATCGGTCTTGCCGGAAATCGACATCGGATCCTCCTCCCCTGTCATTTTGAATATTGGTGCCGGACAGCCGGAAGAAGATATTGATCCTGGTCAAATCTGCGGCGGTTGTTGCCGCTTGCGCCCTGTCCTACTTCCTCGCCCTGGAATCCCGCTCCTTGATCAGCGCGTCGAGCTCGTCCTGCTGCTGGGCGATGCGTTCCGCCGTCCGCTCCTCGCTTGCCGCTCCGGATGAGCCGGTCGCCTGTTCGGTCAACTGCCTGATATTGTCGCGCAGGATGGCGATACGGTCATTAAGTTCCGGCAGCGAAAGAATACTGTAGTCATTCATGTTCATGGCTCCTGAGAAAAAAGAATAGGCAAACGACGGGGCGGAGGCGTTGACGCAGCGCAAGCGGATAGAGACCCCTCGTCCGGCTCGCATCTGTCGATGCGAGCCACCTTCACATCCGCCTTCGCACCAGGCTTCGGCGGATGCGGGGGAGAAGGTTCAGGACGTCAGCGCCGCCTTCACCATGCCGCTGGCCTTGCCGAAGTCCATCTGGCCAGCGAACTTCGCGCGCAGCACGCCGATCACCTTGCCCATGTCCTTCATGCCGGCAGCACCGGTCTCGGCGATCGCGGCTGCAATCGCGGCCTTGACGTCGTCGTCCGACATCTGCTTCGGCAAATACGCCGAGATGATCGCGATCTCCTCGCGCTCCTGGGCGGCGAGCTCGGCGCGGCCGCCCTTGTCGTAGAGCTCGACGGATTCCTGGCGCTGCTTGATCATCTTCTGGAACAGGCCGAGCAGGTCGGCGTCGGACAGCGGCGGCTTGCCTTGCCCGCGCGCGTCGATGTCGGCGTTCTTGATGGTCGAGTTGACCATGCGCAGCGTGGAGAGCTTGCGCTCCTCCTTCGCCTTCATCGCGTCCTTGACCGCATTGTTGATGTCGTCGCGCAGCATCTTGAGTCCTCTTGCGTTTGTTGGCCCTGATCTAGGCCGTCCGTGCAATCGAAACAATCATTCTTTGACGCGTTTCCTTCACGCGAACCGGTGCCCGCTTCGCTCGGAAACGCTATGCCGGGCTCTTCAGCCATTCAACCAGCGCGGCTGCCGTCGCCTCCGGCTGTTCCGGCTGCGGCAGGTGACCGCAATTGGGCAGGATCACCAGTTTCGCGCCGTGGATGCCGTCGGCCATCTCCTTCGACAGCGCATTGGGAATGGTGTTGTCCTCGTCCCCCGTCAGCACCAGGGTCGGGCACCTGATCCAGGCGAGCGCCGGCCGGGAGTCCATCCGGCTGATGATGGCGGCCTGCTGGCGGACAAAGCCGCCTTCCCCGACATCGTCGCCCATGTCGTGGACGAGCCGGCGCAAGCCCGCATCGCCGCGGCGCGAGGGATGCACGAGACCCGGAAACAGCTCGTCGAGCACGGCGTGGTACTGCCCGCTCCACGCACGCTGCATCAGGCCGCGGCGGCGCTCGGTCGCCTCCGGCGTATCCGCCCGCGCCTGGGTGTTGATCAATGCGAGTTTGGCGACCCGGTCCGGCGCCTGGCGCATGATCTCGAAGGCGATGTAGCCGCCCATGGAATGGCCGGCCAGCGCAAAGCGCGGCGGCGCCTCGGCCAGGATGCGGCGGGCGATGGCGCCCATATTGTCGTCGCGGATGTGGTTGGCCACCGTCACCGGGCCGAGCCGCCACAGCGCCGGCATCACCGGCGCGAAAATCCGGGGCGAGGAGACGAGGCCGGGGACGAGCAGGATAGGCATCGTGTCGTCCATGTACGGCTCCTGGATCGGGCGGATTCGCCGGTAAATCGGGCCGGACGGGGAACCTCAGCTTAAGACCGCCGATTTGCCTGTCAAATATGCGGAAAACGCGTGTGAATCCGGCGCCTCAAGCTTTGACGGGCGCGACCGCTCCCACTATGTAGAGCGCTCATGACCACATCTGAAAATGCTCCCGCCTGGCCGGACCTCAAACCGACCGCGCTCCTCGTGCTCGCCGATGGCACCGTGCTTGAAGGTTTTGGCCTCGGCGCGGAAGGACAGGCCGTCGGGGAAGTCTGCTTCAACACCGCCATGACCGGCTATGAGGAGATCCTCACCGATCCCTCCTATGCCGGACAGATCATCACCTTCACCTTCCCCCATATCGGCAATGTCGGCACCAACGAGGAAGACATCGAGACGGTGAACATGGCGGCAACGCCCGGCGCGCGCGGCGTGATCCTGCGCTCTGCCATCACCAACCCCTCGAACTACCGCGCCACCCGCCATCTCGACCAGTGGCTGAAGGCGCGCGGCATCATAGGCCTCTCCGGCATCGACACCCGCGCGCTGACCGCGCTGATCCGCAACAAGGGCATGCCCAATGCCGTGATCGCGCATTCCAGGGAAGGCAGGTTCGACCTGCATGGCCTGAAGGAAGAGGCGCGCGAATGGCCGGGCCTCGAGGGCATGGACCTCGTACCGATGGTGACCTCCGGCCAGCGCTTCACCTGGGACGAGACGCCCTGGTCCTGGGACAAGGGATTCGGCAAGCAGAGCGATCCGCAGTTCAACGTGGTGGCGATCGATTACGGCATCAAGCGCAACATCCTGCGTCTCCTCGCCGGCGTCGGCTGCAAGGTGACGGTGGTGCCGGCGACGACCTCGGCCGAGGACATTCTGGGCATGAAGCCCGACGGCGTGTTCCTGTCGAACGGCCCCGGCGATCCCGCGGCGACCGGCAAATACGCGGTGCCGGTGATTCAGAAGGTCATCGAGTCGGGCACGCCGACGTTTGGAATTTGTCTTGGCCACCAGATGCTCGGGCTTGCCGTCGGCGCCAAGACGAAAAAGATGCATCAGGGCCATCATGGCGCCAATCATCCCGTCAAGGACGAGACCACCGGCAAGGTCGAGATCACCTCGATGAACCACGGCTTTGCCGTGGACCAGGCGACGCTGCCGAAGGGCGCCACGCAGACGCATATCTCGCTGTTCGACGGCTCCAATTGCGGTATTGCGCTGGACGGCAAGCCGGTGTTTTCCGTGCAGTACCACCCCGAAGCCTCGCCCGGCCCGCGCGACTCGCACTATCTGTTCCAGCGTTTCGCCGATTTGATGCGGGCGAAGAAGAGCGCGTAAGCAACTGGCGGCTGACAGCGAGTTGACTCAATCGTAGGGTGGGCAAAGCGAAGCGTGCCTACCTGTCTTGCATAGTGCAAATGAAGGTGGGCACAGCGCTTCGCGCCTTTGCCGACCCTACGATTACGGAGCGGGCCATGTCCGTCGTAGCAGCCGATGCAAGCCCCCTCACCTTCGTCTTCGAAGACGATGGGCTCATCCCCAACAACCCGATGCCGTTTCTCGTCTACAAGGGCGCGGTGGACGTGGCGAATGGCCACCCCGAAGCGACGATCGAAAAACTGTTCGGCGGCAATGGCTGGGGCGCGATGTGGCGTAACGGTGTCTACGATTTCCCACACTATCACGCCACCGTACATGAAGTGCTCGGCATCGCGCGCGGGCACGCCAAAGTGCGGTTCGGCGGCGAGCGCGGCGAGGTGCTGGAGATTGCCGCAGGCGATGTGGCGATCCTCCCCGCAGGCACCGGGCATCAATGCATCTCGTCGAGCCGCGACTTCTCCGTGGTCGGCGCCTACCCGCCGGGGCCGCCAATGGATCTGGTACGGCCGAGCAAGGAAGCACATGCGAAGGCGCTGAAGACGATCCCGCAAGTGAAGGTGCCGAAGACCGATCCGGTGCTGGGAGTGAATGGGCCGCTGGTGAGGTTGTGGAAGCGCTGACCTAAGTTCGTGCGGCCAAACGGCGCGGCGGTCGTCGAAATGCGGATAGCGCCATCGAACATCGCCAGCCACAGCTCAAAGGAAACTCCCTGAAAATCAGGGCGATCGTGCAGACGATCGGCTAACCACACGCGTTGGAATTCGGCGCATTTTCCGCAACGCGGGACGCAATGGAACAAAGCGATGGTTGGTGCACGCACTTTGTGTTAGCGTGCTGCCGGTGGAGGTAGCCGAAGCTTTTCTTCGAAGAAGCCCTTCTACGACACGCATATTGGCGACCAATTCCAGCGCACCGGCCTTGATTTCTGCTGACGCTCCTACGCGTTCGTGCAGCCATGCTGCACGTTCTTTCGCACGACCACGGCGACCTGCGCACGGCCGACCCAGATCAAGGCGAATTGAACCGACACGGCAAGATCGACAGTATTTCAGGGTCCACCCAACGGAGTTCTTTCCATGAATGTCACGCGTCGCAACGTAACGATTGGCGGCATGAGCCTGCTCGCGAGCGCCTCCATGAACACAATGAGCCGTGCGGAGCTCGGCGAACTCCTCGGCATCGGCGAAGGACTCGAGGACTTCGCGCTCGCCACCGACGCCTACATCTTCGGCTATCCGCTGGTGACGATGGAGATGACGCGCAGGGTCATCACCAACGTCGCGGCGCCGGCAGGAACACGCGCGCCGATGGGCCAGATCATCAAGCTGCGCAAATATCCCGACGCCTCGTTCCGCGACGTGACCGCGCCGAACGCGGACACGCTTTACACCACCGCGTTTCTCGACGTCGGCAAGGAGCCGTGGGTGCTCAGCATTCCCGACATGAAGGGCCGTTACGCGCTGTTTCCGATGCTGGACGGCTGGACCACCGTGTTCCAGGTGCCCGGCAAGCGGACTACCAGCACCGGCGCGCAGACCTATGCGATCACCGGCCCCGGATGGAAGGGCACGCTGCCGGCCGGCGTCAAGGAACTCAAATCGCCCACCAGCATCGTTTGGCTGCTCGGCCGCATCTATTGCACCGGCACGCCTGAAGACTACGCCGAGGTGCACAAGCTGCAGGACGAATTCAAGCTGGTGCCGTTGAGCTCCTACGGCAAGGCCTACACGCCGCCCGCGGGAACGATCGATCCGTCCCTCGACATGAAGACGGCAGTGCGCGAGCAGGTCAACCGCATGGATGCGGCGGCCTATTTCACGCTGCTCTGCAAGCTCATGAAGGACAATCCGCCGGCGGCCGCGGATGCGCCGCAGCTCGCCAGGTTCGCCAGAATCGGAATCGTGCCGGGGCAGGATTTCGATGCGAGCAAGCTCAAGGCGGATTTCGTCAAGCGCGTTCCCGGAATCGGCTTCGACCGCATCATGCTCCAGTTCAAGGTCAACAAGGAGGTGAAGGACGAGAACGGCTGGGGCTTCACCACCAAGACCGGCATCTACGGCACCGACTATCTGATGCGGGCGCTTGTCACCGCCATCGGGCTCGGCGCCAACCGGCCGCAGGATGCCGTCTATCCGACCTCGGAGAAGGATGCCGAGGGGCGCAAATACAACGGCGCCAACAAATACGTCATGCGCTTCCCCAAGGGGCAGTTGCCGCCGGCGCTCGGTTTCTGGTCCGTGACCATGTACAACGCCGAGTATTTCTTCGTGAACAATCCGCTCAATCGCTATTCGATCAGCGCGCGGCAGAATCTGAAATCCAATCCGGATGGCTCGACCGACCTCTACATCCAGAAGGATTCGCCAGGCAAGGACAAGGAATCGAACTGGCTGCCGGCCCCATCCGGCGATTTTGTCCTGATGATGCGGCTGTACTGGCCGAGCGAAAAGAACCCCTCCATCATCAATGGATCGTGGAAGATTCCGCCGGTGAAGAAGGTCAGCTGACGGAGCAGCGCAAACAAGAAACCACGAGTGGGAGGACAGCACCATGTTGACGAAACGCGACCTTCTCCGTTCCGCAGCTCTAGCTGCACTCATTGTCACGACAACGACGCCTGTCCCGGCGAGCGCGCAAACCAAGGCCGAATGGCCCGACATCCGCGAGGCCAAGGCCATCGCCGAGGAAGCCTTCATCTACGGACTTCCGATCGTGATGAACTATGCGGTCATGTACGAGTATGCCGTCGACAGAAGCTCCGGGCAATTCAAGGCGCCGTTCAACCAGATCAAGAACGAGGCGCGTGTCTACACCTACAAGGACACGGCCATCATAACTCCCAACAGCGATACGCCGTATTCCCTGTTATGGCTCGATCTGCGCGCCGAGCCGATCGTTCTTTCCGTGCCGGCTGTCGAGAAGAGTCGCTACTATTCGGTGATGCTTTGCGATGGCAACACGTTCAACTACGGCTATATCGGTAGCCGCGCGACCGGCAGCGAGGCTGGGGACTATATGGTCGTCGGCCCCAATTGGCAGGGAACGACCCCGCCCGGCATCAAGAAGGTTTTTCAGTCCACGACGCAGTTTTCTGCCGTTGCCTACCGCACGCAACTTTTCGATGCTGCAGACATGCCGAATGTCGAGAAAGTCCAGGCCGGCTACAAGGTGCAACCGCTGTCGACCTATTTGAAGCAATCGACCACGGTCGCCACGGTTGCCATCGACTTTCCCAAAGCCAATGCAGAGCTGGTGAAGAAAAACTTCTTCGAATACCTCGACTTCGCTCTCCAGTTCGCACCGGCCGGGCCGGAAGAAAAGGAAATCCGCGCCAAGCTAGCGCGCATCGGCGTCGGCGCCGGAAAGACCTTCGACTTCAAGGATCTTCCGCTGACGCACAAGATCGAAATCGGACTGGGAATGAAGGACGGCGAAGAGAAGGTCGAAAAGTATCTCGCCAGTGGTCAGAAGGACGTAAATGGATGGAAAATCGGATCGCTGTTCGGAGACCGGCAATTCTACAGCGGTGACTGGCTGAAGCGCGCTGCCGCCGCCAAGGGCGGCATCTACGGCAACGACGCGGTCGAAGCGGTCTATCCAATGGCGAAGACGCTTGCCGATGGCCAGATTCTCGACGGCTCCAGGCACAGATACACACTCACCTTCCCCGCCGGACAGCAACCGCCTGTCAATGCCTTCTGGTCGGTGACGATGTATGACGGCAAGAGCCAGTTGCTGATCGAAAACCCGATCAACCGGTACCTGATTAATTCGCCGATGCTGCCAGGCATGAAGAAGAATGCCGACGGCTCTCTCACGCTGTATGTGCAAAAGGACTCCCCCGGCGCGGACAAGGAATCCAACTGGTTGCCGGCGCCAAACGGCCCGATCTATCTGGTGATGCGGCTGTACTGGCCGAAGACGGAAGCACCGTCGGTCCTGCCGCCAGGTGAAGGCTCTTGGCGGCCGCCGGCGATCGTAGCGGCGCAGTAGCGTTCGCGCCAAAGAGGCCGCGCGGGACTCGTCATGACCGTGATCCCGCGCGTGCCTTGGAAATCACATGCGCGCTCGCGCCCAAACGGCCAATGAGAGGGAGGAAGGGAGAGTTTGGCGTTCGGCCTGACACTTTTTCGGATTTGTTGCTGGCTTTGCTCACGATGCACCTTTTTTCTGAGGACCGGGCGTTGGACATTCGCCGCTGAACCCTCTAACGCATCACGCAAGCGACGGTTCCGAAGGCCGGAACCTCCTTTTCCGGGCCCCATCCATGGATGAATGGATCGACTATTACGATTCCACGCACACGATCTATGTGAGCAAGCTGCATCGCGACCGGCATTTTGCCCTCATTGCGCGGGATATCGCCGGCTATGTTTCCTCCCCCGATGCGGTCGTGCTGGACTATGCCTGCGGCGAGGCGCTGTCGGCCGGACGCGTGGCGGATGCCTGCGGCCTGCTCTACCTCGCCGAGCCCGCGCCCGGCGTGCGCGGCCGGCTGATCGCGCGCTTTGCGCCCAATACCAAAATCCGCGTGCGTTCGCTCGAGGACGTCAGGAAGATGGCCGAGAACTCGGTCGATCTCGTCGTGATGAATTCGGTGGCGCAATATATGACGCCGGACGAGCTCGACGCCGCCTTTGCCACCGTCAAGCGGATCCTGAAGCCCTCCGGCCGCTTCGTGCTCGGCGATATCCTGCGGCCCGAGGTCGGCATGTTCCGGGACGTGCTGGCGCTGCTGCAGTTCGCCATGAAGAACGGATTCCTGAAAGACGCGCTGGTCGGGCTGATCTCGACCGCATTGTCGGACTATCGCGAGTTGCGCACCCGGGTCGGCCTGCAGCGCTACAGCGAGGACGAGATCAAGGCGAAGTTCGCCAAATTCGGCTTCTCAGGCTCGCGCGCGCTCCACAATATCGGCCACAACCCCTGGCGCATGACCTTCGAGGCGCGACACGCCTTCACCGGCACATGAGCCGGCCGGTTAGGGTTAACAGCCGGTAAAGGTGGCCCGGGCGTAACATCCTGGGTCATGATGGAACCGGCCCGGTGGCGGAAGCGTCGACGCGGGAGCAGTGCATTGCTCTTTATCCTGGTTCAAATCCAGGCCGGGCCTCCACGCTTCGCCCTGACGGGCTACGCGTGGCGCAGCCACGCGGACCGGCGGGGCAAGCGTGTCCGGCGAAGCTCGAATGGAATGAGAGCGAAGACGGACTGGTAACCGAAGCCCCGAAGCGCCAGGCCCGGCATTCCCAAATTTCCCCCTGAATTCCCCGTTGATGGCCCGTTTTTGGGGGTTTCGCGGGTGCGGAAACTGGTCTAAAGACCACCCGCGCGCGAGGGGTTCCCTCACGCTGTCGGCATAAGGGGACGCGCGGCCAGCGCGCCCTTTTTTTGTGCCCAGTTCCGCCCATCCCGTGAGACTTGATGCCCAAAAGAACCGACATCTCCACCATCCTGATAATCGGCGCCGGTCCCATCGTGATCGGCCAGGCTTGCGAATTCGACTATTCCGGGACCCAGGCGGTCAAGGCGCTCAAGGAAGAGGGCTACCGCGTCGTCCTCGTCAATTCCAACCCGGCGACGATCATGACCGATCCGGAGCTGGCGGATGCGACCTATATCGAGCCGATCACGCCGGAGATCGTGGCGAAGATCATCGAGAAGGAGCGCAACGTCATTCCCGGCGGCTTTGCGCTGCTGCCGACCATGGGCGGCCAGACCGCGCTGAACTGCGCGCTGTCGCTGCGCAAGCAGGGCACGCTCGCCAAATTCAATATCGAGATGATCGGCGCCACCGCCGATGCCATCGACAAGGCCGAGGACCGCGGCCGCTTCCGCGAGGCCATGACCAAGATCGGGCTGGAGACCCCGCGCTCGACCCAGACCAAGAACCTGCCCGATGCGCTGCGCGCGCTCGACCATATCGGCCTGCCCGCCATTATCCGTCCGTCCTTCACCATGGGCGGCACCGGCGGCGGCATCGCCTACACCAAGGCCGAGTTCATCGAGATCGTCGAGCGCGGCATCGACGCCTCCCCCACCAACGAAGTCCTGATCGAGGAAAGCGTCCTCGGCTGGAAGGAATTCGAGATGGAGGTGGTGCGCGACAAGAAGGACAATTGCATCATCATCTGCTCGATCGAGAACCTCGATCCGATGGGCGTGCACACCGGCGATTCCATCACCATCGCGCCGGCGCTGACGCTTACCGACAAGGAATACCAGATCATGCGCGACGCCTCGATCGCGGTGCTGCGCGAGATCGGGGTGGAGACCGGCGGGTCGAACGTGCAGTTCGGCATCAACCCGGCCGACGGCCGCATGGTCATCATCGAGATGAACCCGCGCGTGTCGCGTTCCTCCGCGCTGGCCTCGAAGGCCACCGGCTTTCCGATCGCCAAGGTCGCGGCCAAGCTCGCGGTCGGCTACACGCTGGACGAGATCGCCAACGACATCACCGGCGGCGCGACGCCGGCTTCGTTCGAGCCGACCATCGATTACGTCGTCACGAAAATCCCGCGCTTTGCGTTCGAGAAGTTTCCGGGCGCTTCGCCGACCCTGACCACTTCGATGAAGTCGGTCGGCGAAGTCATGGCGATCGGCCGCACCTTCCAGGAGAGCCTGCAGAAGGCGCTGCGCGGCCTGGAGACCGGCCTGACCGGCCTCGACGAGATCGAGATCGAAGGCCTTGGACGCGATGACGACAAGAACGCCATCCGCGCCGCACTGGGCACGCCGACGCCGAACCGCATCTTGCAGGTGGCGCAGGCGATGCGGCTCGGCTGGTCCAACGAGGACATCTTCAACTCCTGCAAGATCGATCCCTGGTTCCTGGCGGAGATGCGCGGCATCATCGACATGGAGGCCAGGATCCGCGCCAACGGCCTGCCGCCGAACAGCTTCGGCATGCGCACGCTGAAAGGCATGGGCTTTTCCGACGCGCGGCTTGCCGTGCTCGCCGGCCTCACCGAAGCCGAAGTCACCGCCAAACGCCACGGGCTCGATGTGCGGCCTGTGTTCAAGCGCATCGACACCTGCGCGGCCGAGTTCGCTTCTCCCACCGCCTACATGTATTCGACCTATGAGGCGCCGTTCGCGGGCGCCGTCGCGGACGAGAGCGCGCCGTCGGACAAGAAGAAGGTCATCATCCTCGGCGGCGGGCCGAACCGCATCGGCCAGGGCATCGAATTCGACTATTGCTGCTGCCACGCCTGCTTCGCGCTGGACGAGGCCGGCTACGAGACCATCATGGTCAACTGCAATCCGGAAACGGTGTCGACCGACTACGACACCGCCGATCGCCTCTACTTCGAGCCGCTCACGGCCGAAGACGTGCTGGAGATCATCGCGACCGAGCGCAAGAACGGCACGCTGCACGGCGTGATCGTGCAGTTCGGCGGCCAGACGCCGCTGAAGCTGGCGCGCGCGCTGGAAGCGGCCGACGTGCCGATCCTCGGCACCTCGCCGGAAGCGATCGACCTCGCCGAGGACCGCGACCGCTTCAAGCGCATCCTCGACAAGCTCCGCCTGAAGCAGCCGAAGAACGGCATCGCCTATTCGGTCGAGCAGTCCCGCCTGGTGGCGGCCGATCTGGGCCTGCCGCTGGTGGTTCGCCCGTCCTATGTGCTCGGCGGCCGCGCCATGCAGATCATCCGCGAGCAGGAGCAGCTCGACAATTACCTGCTCGGCACGTTGCCTGAACTCGTGCCGGCGGACGTCAAGGCGCGTTACCCCAACGACAAGACCGGGCAGATCAACACCGTGCTCGGCAAGAACCCGCTGCTGTTCGACCGCTATCTGTCGGACGCGACCGAAGTCGACGTCGATTGCCTCTGCGACGGCAAGGACACCTTCATCGTCGGCATCATGGAGCACATCGAGGAAGCCGGCATCCATTCCGGCGACTCCGCCTGCTCGCTGCCGCCGCATTCGCTCGATGCGAAAACCATCGAGGAACTGGAGCGGCAGACCCGCGAACTCGCGCTCGGCCTCGACGTGGTCGGCCTGATGAACGTGCAATACGCCATCAAGGACGGCGACATCTACGTGCTGGAAGTCAACCCGCGCGCCTCGCGCACGGTGCCGTTCGTGGCGAAAGTAGTCGGCACGCCGGTCGCCAAGATCGCCGCGCGCATCATGGCCGGCGAAAAGCTCGCGGACTTCAAGCTGAAGAAAAAGAAGCTCGGCCATGTCGGCGTGAAGGAATCGGTATTCCCCTTCGCGCGCTTCCCCGGCGTCGACACCGTGCTCGGACCCGAGATGCGCTCGACCGGCGAGGTGATGGGCATCGACCGTTCCTTCGAGGTGGCGTTCGCCAAGAGCCAGCTCGGCGGCGGCACGCGCGTGCCGCGCCAGGGCACCGTGTTCGTCTCGGTGCGCGGCGACGACAAGATGCGCATTGCGGACGCCGTGCGGCTGCTGCACTCGCTCGGCTTCAAGGTGATGGCGACCTCGGGCACCCAGCGTTATCTCTCCGACAACGGCGTGCCGACCGAGAAGGTCAACAAGGTGCTGGAGGGCCGGCCGCATATCGTCGACGCCATCACCAATGGCGAGGTGCAGCTCGTCTTCAACACCACCGAGGGGCCGCAGGCGCTGGCCGACAGCCGCTCGCTGCGGCGCGCTGCCCTCTTGCATAAAGTGCCCTATTACACCACTCTTTCCGGTGCAAAGGCTGCGGCCCAGGGCATCCGCGCCTACCGGGACGGGGACCTTGAGGTCCGCACCCTGCAGAGCTATTTTTCCGAGAGTTGATCGCATCCCGGGCCGGAGCGCCCGCTAAGCGATTGGAAAACAAGCCGTTAGGCTGGAACTCTCCGCTCGTTGTGGACGTTGTGTCGGCCCCGAAAGGGGCCGAAATCAGTAAGGCTTGAGGGACCCGCGGACCGGGGCGCCAAAAGCCGAATCGACAATCGTTGCGTGCGGGCCTTCAATGGACCGCACGGTTGAAGGACAGGAAAGATGGTGGAAAAGGTTCCGATGACAGCGCCGGGCTACGCCGCGCTCGAGGAGGAATTGAAGAAACGCCAAACGGTGGATCGTCCGCGCATCATCGAACATATCGCGGAAGCGCGTTCGCATGGCGACCTTTCGGAGAACGCCGAATATCACGCTGCGAAGGAAGAGCAGTCACATAACGAGGGCCGCATCGCGGAAATCGAGGACAAACTCGCGCGCGCCGACATCATCGACATCACAAAACTGTCCGGCGACACCATCAAGTTCGGCGCCACCGTCACGCTGATCGACGAGGATACCGACAAGAAGGCGGTGTGGCAGATCGTCGGCGAGGTCGAGGCCGACGCCAAGAAGGGCCGCATCTCCATCACTTCGCCTTTGGCGCGCGCGCTGATCGGCAAGAAGAAGGGCACGACCGTGGAAGTAATGGCGCCGGGCGGCGCCAAGGCCTATGAAATCACCAAGGTGGAGTGGCGGTAGTCACCCCCGAGTTACCGTTGCGAAAGAGCCGCGCCATGCGCGGCTTTTTTGTTGCATTGCAAATCGGGGGTTGCGCACAGGCGCGGCCGTGGGAATGATTCAACACGGCGGGTGTTGATTTCACATGCCGGTGACGAAGGCCGGATAGTGCGGTATTGCTTGAGGTCTGGGGTCAATCGCCAAACAAGGGGGGAAAATCAATGGGTCAATTCGAAAAGATGCTCGAGAAGTGGCAGCCGGTTGCGCTCAGCCTGTTTCGCTTCATCACGGGATTGCTGTTGTTTCAGTACGGCGTCGCCAAAATCCTCGGATTTCCGGCGGTGCCGATGTTCGCCAAGATACCGCCGCTGATCGTCACGGCGGGTACGATCGAGCTGGTATTGGGCGCGCTCCTGATGATCGGCCTGTTCACACGCCTCAGCGCGTTCATCCTGTCGGGTCAGATGGCGGTCGCCTACTTCCTCGGCCACATGTTCAAGGATGCCGCCAAGCCGGTGTTCTTCCCGCTGCTCAACGGCGGCACGCTGGCGATCATGTTCTGCTTCGCCTGCCTCTATCTCGCGACCGCAGGCGGCGGGCCCTACAGCGTCGACGCGATGCGGAAGAAGTGACGCAGTCATTCCGGGATGGTGCGCAAGCACCAGACCCGGAATCTCGAGATTCCGGGTTCGATGCTACGCATCGCCCCGGAATGACTCTGAGGCGTCAATTCCGCTTCAATTCCAGCGGCACCGCCGCCTCGTATTTCGAATTGTGCAGCACCAGCGACGTTCTGACGTTGCGCACGTGCGGCGCCGCGGTGAGATGCGTGACGAACTCCTGGAACGTCGCCATGTCGGGCGCGACGCATTTCAGGATGAAGTCGACCTCGCCCGACAGCATCCAGCATTCCCGCACCAATGGTTCGGCGCGCACGAATTCCTCGAACGCGCGCAAGTCCGCATCCGCCTGGCTGGAGAGGTGGACGGAAGCAAACACGGTGACATCGAATCCGAGCCGGCGCGGGTCGAGCAGACCCCGATACCCCTGGATGTAGCCTTCCTCCTCGAGGGTGCGGACCCGGCGCAGACAGGGCGGCGGCGAGATACCGACCCGTTTGGCCAGTTCCACATTGGTGATTCGGCCGTCGGCCTGGATCTCGCTGAGGATCTTGAGGTCGATTTCGTCCAGATGCTTCGACACGCGCGCCCAGGTCCCTAAAACTGCATGCGGGGATTTTCCCCTTGCAACTCTCTTAGCGTAGGCGGTGCGGACAGCGCAATTTTATTTCGCGTGCACTGCCACAATTTTCACAAAAGCGGGAAAATTCGCCGAGATGGACTGCAAAACTTGCATGGCTGGCCACATATCATAGACTTGGAAATGACAATTTCGGCGTCGCCGCGCTGCCTTTTCGGGGCAGTTTCAGCTTCCGTGCCGATCATCCCCCTTCGAGAGCGCAACTCACCATGCCCGCCCCCATCCACGCCAAGGTCGTCATCATCGGCTCCGGTCCGGCAGGGTATACGGCGGCGATTTACGCCGCGCGCGCGATGCTCGAGCCGATCCTGATCCAGGGCATCCAGCCCGGCGGGCAGCTCACCATCACCACCGACGTGGAAAACTATCCCGGCTTCGCCGACGTCATCCAGGGCCCGTGGCTGATGGAGCAGATGGAAAAGCAGGCCACCCATGTCGGAACGAAGATCGTCACCGACCTCGTGACCAGGCTGGATCTGGCGCAGCGGCCGTTTCGCCTGACCTGCGACAGCGGCGAGGTCTATCTGGCCGAGACGGTGATCCTCGCCACCGGCGCGCAGGCACGCTGGCTTGGCATGCCGTCTGAAGAGAAGTTCAAGGGCTTTGGCGTTTCCGCCTGCGCCACCTGCGACGGCTTCTTCTACCGCGGCAAGGAAGTGATCGTGGTCGGCGGCGGCAACACCGCGGTCGAGGAAGCCTTGTTCCTCACCAACTTCGCATCGAAGGTCACCGTGGTGCACCGGCGCGACCATTTCCGCGCCGAGCGCATCCTGCAGGACCGGCTGTTCAAGAACCCGAAAATCAGCGTGATCTGGGACAGCGCCATCGACGAGATCAAGGGCGATGAGAATCCGAGCAAGGTCACCTCTGTGCGGCTGAAGAACGTCAAGACCGGCGCGCTGTCAGAGCTGCCTGCGGACGGCGTCTTCATCGCCATCGGACACGCGCCGGCGACCGAACTGGTGAAAGACCAGATCAAGCTGAAACCCTCCGGCTATGTGGAGGTGGCCCCGAACTCGACCGCCACCTCGGTACCGGGACTGTTTGCCGCTGGCGACGTCGCTGACGAGACGTACCGGCAGGCGGTCACGGCCGCTGGTCTCGGCTGCATGGCAGCGCTCGAGGCCGAACGGTTCCTTGCACTGCGCGCCGGCGATCGCGCGGCGGCAGAATAGCGACAGCGGCGGAAAAGCGATGGCACGATCCAGGGACGGATTCACGGATATGGACTGGGACAAGCTGAAGGTGTTTCACGCCGCGGCGGAGGCTGGCAGCTTCACGCATGCGGGCGAGCAGCTCGGCCTGTCGCAATCGGCGGTCTCGCGCCAGGTCAGCGCGCTGGAGCAGGAGCTTTCGGTCTCGCTGTTCCACCGCCACGCCCGCGGGCTCATTCTCACCGAGCAGGGCGACCTGCTGTTCCGCACCGCGCATGACGTGTTCATGCAGCTGCAGGCGGCGCGCGCCAAGCTCACCGACAGCCGCGAGCGGCCGAGCGGCGATCTCAAGATCACCACGCCGCCCGCGCTCGGCATCAACTGGCTGGTGCCGCGGCTCGACGAGTTCACCGCGCTCTATCCCGACATCCGCATCTCGCTGATCGTCACCGACGAGGAACTCGACCTGTCGATGCGCGAGGCCGACGTGGCCATCCGCACCCGCAAGCCCACGCAGCCGGACCTGATCCAACGCAAGCTGTTCTCGATCGGCTTCCACGCCTATTGCTCGCCGGAATACATCAAGCGCTTCGGCACGCCGCGCACGCTCGACGATCTCGACCAGCACCGCATCATCATGCTGAGCGACGCCCAGGTGCCGACCCACCTGCAGAACCGCAGCTGGCTGATCGAGGCCGGCCGCAACGGCTCCGGCCCGCGCGAGGCCTATTTCAAGGTCAACAACATCCTCGGTCTCGTCCGCGCCTGCCAGCAGGGCCTCGGCATCGCCGCGCTGCCGGACTACCTCGTCGAGGACAACAACCGCCTGGTGCAGCTGTTCGGCGAATCGGACTCGATGCAGATCGACACCTACTTCGTCTATCCGGAAGAGCTGAAGACGGTGGCGCGGGTGCAGGTATTCCGCGACTTCGTGGTCAGCAAGGCGCAGCGCTGGCCCTCATAGGCTCGCATGGCAGGCTCGCGTTCCGCGCGAGCCCCCGGAGTCCGCATGTCTGACATGCGGCTCGGGTGCTTGCTGCAGGGCGATGACGCACCCCATAATGAACGTACGCTGAGCTTTCGCGTTACGCATTTGTCCCCCTCCTCCAGTGGCGCGGACGTTCAGTAATCCCTCTTGGAAGGTGATTGTGTCGGCCTCACGTGGCCAATACCTAAGCCGGGCTCTCATGGGCCCGGCTTTTTTTCTGGATTGAGCGAATGCACCGGGTGCAATGTCATGCCGTTGACATGCGGCGCGCCGGCCCGCATGATCGAATCATGATCACGTTCCCGTGTGTCGCAGCGCAGGTGAAAAAAGGTCCCCTCCCGGGGACTTGCGATCGCGCGCGCTGAAATTTCTGAAAGCCCGACCGATCCCAAACCCCGCCGTTCGGACGGGGTTTTTTGTTGGTCCCGTCTCCGGCGCAACACTGCAAGGAGAAGGACCATGACTGACTTACGCGAACAATTGCGCGGCCTGTGGCTGCCGCTGGTGACGCCGTTCCGCAACAACGAGCTGGACGAGACCTCGCTGCGGCGGCTGGTGCGACATTATGCGGCCCTCCCGGTGGACGGGCTGATCCTCGCGGCGACATCGGGCGAGGGCATGTCGCTCGGCATGAACGAGCTGGAGCGTCTGGTCGCGATCACGCGGGCCGAGATATCCGCAAGCGGCCGCTATATCCCGATCTGCCTGGGGCTGTCGGGCGCGAGCACGCACAAGATGTTCGATGCGCTGGACGAGACGGCGGCCTGGCCGATCGACGGCTATCTGATCGCAAGCCCTTATTACATCCGGCCGTCGCAGCGCGGATTGCTGCGGCATTTCACGGCGCTTGCCGACCACGCCTCCTGGCCGCTCGTGCTCTACAACATTCCGTATCGCACGGCTGTCGGCATCGACAACGACACGCTGCTGAAGCTGGCGGAGCATCCGAACATCGCCGGCATGAAGGATTGCGGCGCCAACCGCGAGCAATCGATCGAGCTGTTGCGTCGGCGCCCGGCCGGCTTCCGCGTGCTGACCGGCGAGGATGCGGAATACCACAATGCGCTGGTCGACGGCGCCGACGGCGCGATCCTGCTCTCCGCTCATGTCGAGACCGAGGCCTTCGCCGCGGTGCGGACGATGTTGTGGGAAGGCAACCAGGAGGGCGCGCAGGCGCAATGGCGCGAAGTCGCGGAGCTGACACGGCTGCTGTTCACGGAGCCGAGCCCCTCGCCGGCCAAGCACTGGCTGTGGAGCAGCGGCCTGATCGACAGCCCCGAGGTGCGGCTGCCGATGGTGGAGGTGAGCACTGAGCTTGCCGCCACGCTCGATCGCGAGATCGCGCGCCGCGCACCGCCGCTGCTGCGGAGGGCCTGATCCAGGGGTAGCGGCGTGGTTAAGCAGCGGTGAAAGCATTCGATCGACTCCGCGCCACGCCGCGACCGCAACCTTAAAACCTTCGGCGTATGAATGTCCCCATAACGACAAAAACGGGGGGAGACCATGCCGACCAATCCGAACTTTGCGACCTACGAGCGCGCGCAACGTACCACCGACGTCATGATCGTGTCGTCATTCGCGCTGTGGGCGATGCTGATCGGCTTCGTGCCGGTCGCGGCCTTGCGCCTGCTCGGCGCCTGAGGCCGATGCTGCCGTGGTTAATCCGCGGTAGCACCTGTGTTCAAATGCGAGCGAAGTCGCGGCCGGGATTTTAAAGTCCGCCGCGTATCGTCTGACGACAACGAGAACAAAAAGCGCGGGGGCGCGTCGTGGACAATCAAGACAATCTTGCCGTCATCGAACCGCCGGTCATGCCGGTCTTGCCGATCGTGAGGCAGAGAGGCTTCACCATAGAGGACATCCTGTGGGCCATCGGCATCTGGTCGGTCCTGCTCACCATGTCGCCGGTGATCTTCTTCTACATGCTGATGGTCGCGTAAGTCATCGCGGGAACTGCCATCCGGCAAAAAGCAAAACGCGCGGGAGGCCGCGCGTTTTGCAACACTCCGGGGCTGACGCGAAAGTTACGCCGCCTGCTTGTGCATCGCGCCGGTCGACGGCGCCGCACCGCGGATCGCCTTCACCGAACGTTCGATCGCGGCCCACAGGCGCGCAATCTCGGCCGCCGCGCGGCCTTCCGCATAATATTCGCGGGCGCCTTCGCCATGGCTGAGCGCCATCAAGAGGTCGGCGCGGTTGGTGATCTGGCCGCCCCACACCGGTGCACGGAATTTTGTGAGGGACTCACGCGCGATGGTGACGATCGGGCTCTCCAGCCCGTCGCGCTGCGCCGGCGCACCGTTGAGCACGACCGCGTAGGGCTTGCGGGCCGAACGGCAGATCTGGATGGTCTCCTGCACGGCGTTGACGTCGAACACGCCGGGCCGCGCCGGAATGATCACCATCGTCGCATTCTTGATCGCGTCGTCGACGACCGCCGAGAGATTCGGCGGCGTGTCGATGAAAACCCATTCCATGCCGTCGCGCTTGGCGGCGGCGATGATCTCGCCGACCGAGCGGACGGCGGTGCGGATCGGCGGTTCGTTGGTGCCGCGCAGCTTGTGCCAGAGCGTCAGGGACCCCTGCGGATCTCCATCGACCAGCAGGCACGGTCTCGTTGACTTGTGGACATGCGCGGCAAGGTGAGCAGCCAGGGTGCTTTTGCCCGAGCCCCCCTTACGCGATGCAAAAACAATGACGTTCATTCCCTTGGCCTCCAGATTGACCCCAGAAGCCAAAAATGAATCAGCGAAGTGATTCGTGAAAGGAGAATTTGCGGGCAATTGCAGGCGAAGCTCCTGAATCGCCTGCACAGTTGGCTTTTGAGTCACACCGTTCGGCCCTGGCGGCCCGAAAAACGCAACCGGGCGAGTCCTTTGGCCTACGGCGCGTTCCGCGCGCGCTGCCGCCCGTTCCATCTGCGTTCAACCCAGGCGAGCATGCGAACCAGCGGCGGCTGCAGCGCCGGCACGTCCTGCGCGAACAAAAGGAGTCCGAGCGGCAGCATCCAGAACCCGAGCACCGGCAGGAACGAGAGGAAGCCGCCGACCACCAGGAGCGCGGCAAGCGGAATCCGCACCAACCGAGACGAAGGGCGGCGCAGCCAGCTGACGAAGCGCGCCGGACCGGCCGGCAGCTTCGCCTCGAACCAGGCAAAGTGCCGGTCGAGCTCGTTTTGATAGTTCACGCTCAAGAAAGTCTCTCCGCGCCCTGCCGGAGAGATGGCGATCGCATCGCCCGCGACAAGGCGTCAGTCTGTCGCGGAAACCGGCTTGGAACTGGTGGCGGGAGTTCCCTTGGCCTGACGGCGGGTCGGGTCGCTGCCGGCCAGCTTCTTCGTCTTGGCGGCGGTCGCCGGCTTCCGGGCCACCGGCCTGATGTCGGTCGGCGGCCCGGCCGCCTGCTGGCGCGGCTCCGGACCGGGCCGGAAGAAACGGCGGCATTCCGGCGAGAGCTGCGACTTCCGCTGGATCATGCAGGCGGTGATGCGGTCGACATCGGGAATGTAGCTGCCGCACAGCCGCATGGCGTCCGGGGTGCAGGCTTGCTGCTGTTCCGGGGTATAGGCGAAAGCGGGACTTGCGGATGCCAGAAGCACTGGCGCGAGCACCAGGCCGAAATGAAATCCCCACCTCAAAATGGCGCTCATGAATCCCCCAGCAGAGAAAAGCCCCGAGGGGATAGTGGGTGAAGGCGGTGAGATTGGCAAGCCGAGGCGACGGAAGTCCGGGCGCCGCCACGCTGTCAGAGATCGAAGTGCAGGCAGGCGAAGCTGGTACAGTTGGGTGGGCTCGAACCACCGACCTCCTGTTCCACAGTCATGCCCCTGATCGCGTCATTGGCGTTCAATAACAACCATCGAGGCTGTCAACGCCAAATAATCACGTAAACTCAATAACTTAAGTCGATTTTTCGACGTTCATCCGATATCATCGGGGTGCATCGGGAGTTGCGATCATCAATGCATGATCGTCACCCAAACGGCACCTAAATCGACAATCGGGGCGCGTCATGAGTGAGAGCAGAAGGCCGAAGGAGAACAGGAAGCAGCGATTGAGCGACACGTGGATCGCGCGTCACAAGCTCACGCTGCCACAAGAGGATTGGTTCGACACTGTTCGCACTGAACTCATTCTTCGCATGTCATACGGCGGCGCAAAGACGTTCCGTGTTCGATACAAGACGGACGGCAAAACGCGAACGCATAAGCTCGGCCGATGGGACCCCGATAAGTTCAACGTGGAGGCCGCTCGCAAGGCCGCTCAAAAGTTCGACCCCGATCAGCATGTCAGGCCGAAGCCTGGAGCAGGAGCAACTGAGGATCAGGCGTGGTGGTACAATGCGACATTTGAGGATGTGATCAAAAAGTACATCGCCGAGGTCGTCGCCAACTTCAGGACCAAGAAGGAGACCGAACGCTGTCTCAACCGATACGTCGTTCCGGCGCTGGGCAAGAAGGTATTCATTGACCTCAAGAAGAGCGATGCGGGCCAGTTGCGGCGCAGCATGCGCAGGGCGAATGGCGTGCGGCAAGCCGATATCGTTTTCGCCCTGATCCGCTCCGTCATGATGTGGGTCGAGGACGAGGAGATCCTCGACAACTACGAAAGCCCGCTCCGCTATCGGCCAAAGCGCCGAGGTAAGAACAAGCGGCGAGGCGGCGGCCGGGAGCGCGTTCTCGACGACGAGGAACTCCGGCTCGTGTGGCGCGCCGCGACCAAGCTGGGCGGGCAATACGGTGGTCTCGTCCGACTGCTTCTCCTGACGGCCCAACGCCGTCAATGCCTGACGACGGCCAAATGGTCGGAGGTCGTCGGGGACACTTGGTACATCCGCGAGGAGCCGGGCGACGCCAAGGGCACGGGCCAAGTCCTGCAACTCCCGCCCCTTGCCTTGCAAATCCTCAAGACCCTGCCTCGCATCAAGGGGAACCCCTACGTGTTCGGTGTCGAGCACAAAGGGGAGCACAAGCCGTTCAATTCGTTCAGCCAACGCAAGGTCGAGTTGCAGGAGCTCTTCCCGCATCCGATCCCAAGGTGGACCCTGCACGATCTGCGGCGCACGGCTCGCACTCGGCTTGAGGACATCGGCGTCGACATGCAAACGGGCGAAGTCGTCCTGGGGCACGCGCTCCCCGGTGTGAAACGCACGTACATTAGGTCCCAGTT
Source organism: Bradyrhizobium sp. (assembly GCF_016219575.1). Taxonomy (GTDB): domain Bacteria; phylum Pseudomonadota; class Alphaproteobacteria; order Rhizobiales; family Xanthobacteraceae; genus Bradyrhizobium. The sequence continues at coordinate 40,140 of NZ_JACRMG010000018.1, forward strand.
CAAGGAGAAGCGCGCTGACGCCCTGCTCCGCCTCGCGCAACACATCGCAAACGTCGTCGGACTGCCCCCTGATCGGGGCACGTCGCCCAAAGGGGCGTCAAATGTCGTCGCCCTCGATCACGCCCGACGCGCCTGAAAACGCGGGCGGAGCGCGCTCCATGCGTTTTTGGGCGTCGTTGAGGGCGATGTACGGGGCCTCAGGGCACCGCGCTCCATCCCGCTCCTAGCGGGGCGTTCAATGGGTGTCATTGGGATTGACAGCATTTCCATTGATTTGCGATTATGCGGCATCGTCGGGCAGATGAAACCCGACGGGGATCAGAGAGCTGCCCACGTCGCCGGTGTAAGCCCGGCACGTCAGCGAGCATGATAAGCGCGCAGCTCCGGCCTGACCTCGCACATACCGACGAGGCTCCTTTCATCGTTCAGTGCGGTAGCGTTGCCTATACAGGCACGATGCTGCGCGCAACGATATGGGCGCGTCATGTCAGAGGTCATTCCGTTCGACTCAAAATCAAAATCGAAACCCGTCTCCCAGCCGACACCGCTTCTCGTGTCGCGTGATCAAGCACGCACGATGCTGGGCGGCATCTCCGTCTCGCATCTTCGCCGGCTGATTGAAGCTGGCGAGCTCAAACCGGTGTTCTTGAACACGAGTGCAAAGCCGCAACGAAGCGGCAAACGCTTTTTCCGCTTAAGCGATCTCGAAGCTCTCGTCGAAAAATACGCAAAGCGCAGCGCGCCATAAAAACGCAAAGACCCCACACCGTTGCTGGACAGTGTGGGGTCATGGTTGTGCGCTCAACATCACGAACAACGACCCGCGAAAGTCAAAGCTCATGACAGAACCAATCACCCACAAAGGCGACGGCCCATGCACACAACGATAGGTGACCTCGCTCCAACGGACAAGCCCTGCTTGCCGATTGCCATATACGCGTACAATGACAAGATCGCGTTTTGGATCGAGCGTGAATTTGACGATGATGAAACGGCGTACATCAAAAGCCAATGCGGCTCCGGCGGCACTGATCTCGACAGGCCTGCGCATAAATCACGCTTCGATCAGCGATTAATTCGCCGCGTAGAAGCGAGACAGCCCAGCGCAGAATTACTTCCATTCTTGGCTTCGGTCGACGGCACTTTTCTCAATCAAGCGGAATTCACGCTGGACCTGATATTTGACACTGAGGAAGCTCGCGACCAAGCCTTTGAATTTTTCAATCGGCATTCGGTGAAGCGTGGGCATCGCGGCGAAGTTCGATATTACAAAAAGACCCGATACACAGATCGACGATGGGCACCGACGAATTTAGTGGCCTATAGACCCGAATTCGCAAAATTGACGGGAGAACTCTATTGCCTCCACGTTGAATGGCGAGTGTGCGGCGTAGCCGCTCTCCGCCGCATGAATATAGACGGCATAAAAGACCTCATCGACTTCGATCACAGAGCGCTGTGGCAACGCAGGCTCAGACTGTGCACATTCGATTTCGCACGACTGGGACGCGTATACAGCAACGGCCTGACGAAAAAGCGCGGGCAGAAGAAACGCACGCTGACAGCGCGAAAGCCGCGTGTGTACGTCACAAGGCGTGGCTTCGAATATCACACTGATAGAAGATTGGGACAGCATCTGCTCAGGATCAACGAGACCGTGCAGGGCGTGATTGATTTTGCAAAGAAGCGGAACATCTCCGTTGTGCGATGTCTGGCCGATATCAGCAATGACTCGTGGCTTCCTAAAGGGAAAATGGCTAATTGCGAATGAATGCAACGGGATGGGCGCTGCAAATGCAATATGTTTGGCTAATAAGAAGGACGCCTTAACCGCTTGCGCAATACCGCGTTTACGGCCTTATTCGTATCGGTGTGACGATATGGGTTGTGCTGCCAATTCGTCAGCAAGAACCCGTTGCGCACCAAGCGACGGATAGTCTCCTTCTCTAAGGCAAGCGCCTGAGCCCTGTTTAATGGCTTTCGCGTGAACGAATATTTGATCGAGACCGTCTTATCGAGGACGGCCATTACCCGCACGCTCAAACTCTTGGTCGCTAGTTTCGATGCTGTCAGGGATCGCACGTACCGAAGCCGATCTGGACCGCGCAGCGAACGCCCGATGCCAACGTAAAACGGATACCCAGCCACACTGAACGTGTAGACGTAGAAGTCGCGCTTCAAAGGGTTTGTAGAAACCGGCATGGTGGCCGGATTAGAAGGCACACTTATTAAAAATGCATCACAGCGTCATGGAGAAATCGATGGCGACGCAGTGCCCGCGTTCAGAAGCTGGGAGACGGCAGTCACGAGTTGGGCGGGGGCGAACGGCTTCTCCAGCAGAATGCTGTTAGGGACACCGTGCGAGGGCCATAAATCCGCGGCGGCACCCGTCGTGTAGACGACTGGAAATGCTGGATCGATCAAGCGGGCTTGTTTCGCGACTTGCCAGCCGTCCATGGTTCCCTTGAGATTGATGTCCGTGACGAGCGCCCTGTACTTACTCACATTGCCCTTGAGCAGGGTTACAGCTTCTTCGGCGGACGCCGCGATAGCCGTTTCATAGCCGCCCTCTTCCAACGCGTCCTCGACAATCGCTTGAATTTCAGGGTCGTCCTCGACCACAAGCACAATCGGTAACTCTGCCACTTTTTCCCGTCCTGCCAAAAGTTCCATGATCTGAACGCGCTTCAAGGGCGTTCGTTCCGCATAACAGTACCAAAGTGAACACAACTGGAACCAAAGGCCGAATTCCCGGTTTGGGGTACTCCGCTGGGGCAAGAAATCATGCGATTGAAAAGCAAATCGGAACTGTATCGTTTGAAAGCCTTGGAAGCCGAACAGCGCTCGCGGGAGGCGACTGACTCCGAGACCAGAAAGCAATGGTCGGAACTTGCGATTGAATGGCACACGATGGCGAGCTTTGCAGGGAAGAACCGCGACTCCTAGACTGCGCTAGTGGGGATGGGCCTCGGGCGCGAGAGGCATTACGTCCATTGCCTCCGGCGCTTCCTCTGCATGCTCGCTGAGTTCCGCGGCCTTATCGAGGGCGCGAACCGCAAGGGTCGGGTCCCGGATCTCCTTCGCGAACTTCAGCAACGTGGTTGCTTGCTGAATGAAATAGTTCCGACTCAACACTTGAACACCCGCTTTCTCACTCGTTGGGAAAAACATGAAATCGAAAATGTGTTCCGGGTGCGTCGAAAAAAATTAAAAAAATACCCCGACCTGGTGCGGCCAGATCGGGGCGTGCGGCGGACATGCCATCGTGTCGGCCCTCTTGGAAAACCGATCACGGACGTCCTAACGGCCGTGGCTGGCCGGATTTTCCTCTAAGCGGCAGAGGCGGCACAAGCGGTTTTGCGCAAAACGGGGTGACGGACTGTCAAACGACGTACCCCCACTCATCTGCGCTCCTAGCGGCGGCAATCGATACCCCAGCGCCCAACATCGAGAGCCACGTCGCCTAGTCACCGCGGCAAAAGGCGATTAACGTCCCCTGCCCTCGACAATCAGAACGAGGGACCACCCCAATGGACATGAATAACGATTACTCCCACGCCGGCCCCGGCTTCAAACGTAGGGTCAAGGGAGAGAAGCTCGCGCGCAGCGTCAAACCCAACCGCTATATTGGAAAGCCTGAAGCGGAAAACCGCAAAGCAAGACAAGTCGAAATGTCGGAGGCGTATCAAAACGCACGAGGCGTCAAGAAACGCATTCGGCACTTAGTGCTCGATCATGACATGAGCTACCTCGATGCATGTGAAACGATGAAACAGCAGGGGTACTCCATCACGGGTCTGACGATCTCCAACATTCGCACTGAAATGAAAGAGATACTGCAGTTGCTACTGGAGGTCGGCCTGATCGACCGTGATGACCTCGCACGCTATCGACGGCAGTTCATGAAGAAGCAGGCAAGAGCACGCGACGAATAGTTCGCCTAGTCTCAAATCGATAGAACGAGGCCCGCGAAGACACCTAATTTTTGGTGCAACACGCGCATTCACCCACTGTTCTATTTAGTTCTTCGTCGCATCGAACGACGCTGATTTGTGACCGCCTGATTATCGAACAGGTGGTCAACACTCGTAATCGCCGAGGAAATCACCGGAAAAAACGCCATTTTCTACCTCAGGATAGACATGGGTAGCCCGTTGGGTATCATCGATACAAGAAATAGAGGCAAGTATTCGTCAAGCGCGACGCAACAACATGCATGGCACTTTGAAACAAAACGCCAAGCCGAAACGCAAACGCAACCTGTCTGCCGTCACGTCAGGGCGCAGATTGTTCGCCGAACGCATATCGACAACGGATTCTCCGCGGGGCCGTCGCTTCTCCGATTTGGTGCTCCGATACACCCATGACTGTGGCGGCGACAGTCGCGTTAGCGAGACCACCCGCAATCACATTCGCCGCATCGCCTTCCTGCAATGCGTGCTCGAAGACTCCGAGGCCGAGTACGTCAAGACGGGCGTGACGACCCTCGACGAGCGACTGGAATATCAGCGCCTGTCAAACACGCAGTCGCGTCTGATGAAGAAGATCGGCTTGTTTGACGCCAAGGCCGATGGCGATGACGACGACATTCCAGACCCGTTGGAGTATGCGCGCGGTGGTGGCTCACGCCGCAGGGCACGCCTCGACGAGGACGAGGAGGAGTGACTAGGGCATGATCAAGCGGCTTCGCCTCGAAGACCCTGACGACGAAGCCCCCCATCCACCTCGCCGCCCTCGCAAATCAAACCACCTCACACTGCTTGAAGCGTTCTCCGATCCCCGACTGTTCGCTCCGTTCTTCAAAGACCCTGATAGCTGGATCGCATGGCAAGCCCTGATCGGCGCCGCATTCGGTCTGCCCATGACGGGCGACCATCTCGCGATCTATCGCAAGTGTACAGGCCGCACAGACCCTCCGACCGAACAGATGCGCGAACTTGTCCTCGTCGTCGGCCGACGCGGAGGCAAGTCACGCGTCCTCGCCTTGATTGCGACCTGGCTCGCGGCTTTCGTCGATTACAAGCCCTATCTAGACCCCGGTGAGCGTGGCGTCGTTCAGGTTCTCGCCGCAGACCGCGATCAGGCGAAAATCATCCTCCGCTACGTCAAGGCCTTCTTCAAACTGCCCATGCTCTCGCGACTGATCGAACGCGAGACGCAGTTCGGCTTGGAGTTAAGCAACAGCGTCGCAATCGAAGTGACCACCGCGTCGTTTCGTTCGGTTCGCGGGGCCACCTGCGTGGCCGCCTTGGCGGACGAGATCGCTTTTTGGGCTGATGAAGGCGCAAACCCCGATGCCGAAGTCATCAAGGCAATTCGCCCGTCGATGGCGACGATCCCCAACGCCATGCTCCTACTTGCGTCCTCGCCGTATGCCCGCAAGGGCGTGTTGTGGGACATGCATCGTCAGCATCACGGCAAGGATGATCCTCGGGTCTTGTCGTGGCAGGCCTCGACCGAGACCATGAACCCCTCGATTGATCCTGACTATCTCAAGGAACAATACGAGCGCGACCCCGTGTCGGCGTCAGCCGAATATGGCGCACAGTTCCGCACAGACGTTGAAGCCTTCATTTCAGCCGAAGCGGTTGACGCAGTCACGGCAGAGGAACGCGAGCGCCCGTACATTGCAGGCAGGCGCTACTACGCCTTTGCAGACCCTGCGGGCGGCTCCGGCAAGGACAGCTTCACGCTCGCAATCGGGCACGTCGAAGACAGAGTGCCCGTGCTCGACGTGATCAGGGAGAAGAAACCGCCGTTCTCGCCGAAAGCCGTCATCTCTGACCTTTGCGAGACCCTCAAGCAGTACGGCATCCGCAAGGTGACGGCTGATCGCTTCGCCGCAGAGTTCGCGGTCGAGGCGTTCCGCGAGCATCAAATCACGCTCGAACATTCGCTCAAGCCCAAGAGCCAGATTTATTCGGAGTTTCTCCCGCTCCTGAACTCCAAGACGTGCGATCTCCTCGACCATGCACGATTGCGAACGCAGTTGCTCGGCCTTGAACGAAAAGTAAGTCGGGCGGGGAAGGACTCGATTGACCACGGCCCCGGCGGACATGACGACGTTGCGAACGCAGTCGCCGGCGTCCTCACCAGCATGGGTGTCCGCAAATACAAGTACGACGCCTCGATGGCATGGGTCGGCTCAATCGATCCGTCCTCGTCGCGAGAGCAGAGCCCCGCTGCCCAGCGATTGGCGTCACTCGTTCAGATGCAGACCGCAAGAGGATTAATCCGATGACTAAGCACAGTGACAACATCTACCCGTTCTTCTCGATCTATGACGGGCAGGCTTACCTCAAAAAGCGCCAGCTACCCCGCGGTGGAGATGCGGACATGTTCTCGCACACGTTCACCGACACCTACGTGAACGATCACGGCCAAATCTACAAGACGGTAACGAACCTTTATTCCACCATGTGCGATGCGGCCCACCACGATCAAGCGCTCTACATTTTTCATGCGGAGTACGTGCAGAGGACGAGGTTAGGCAAGTTGGCACAGAACGTCACCCTCCACCTCGATGGTGACCGGCCCCATTTCACGATCACAGACGCCGAAGGTGCAGTCCACACGTTCTCTCTGGCAGGGAGATCAGAGGAAGAGATGCGCGACGACGTGATCACGCGGGAGATCACGCACAGGGGACGTCAGATCTACAGCAAGTGGTTTCAAGCGTCCGACTATGACGCAGAGAAGATTGTCATGCTCGGCACCACGATCACGGGCTGAGCGATGAAGAAAGTTCGCAACGTGTGACTGAGTAAACCAACCCTCGAAAAGGAACAGACCAATGGAAGTAATCGATAAATACGGCAAGCGTGTTCGCCGCGACGGCGTTCTTCAGGACGGTGACCGAATGACCGTCCCGATGCGGATGATGGATGTGGCAAATCCTGGCCTTGCGGCTGCAGCTGCACTCGCCGATGCCGTCAAGCGCAACGAGCAGTTCGATGGACGTCAGCACCGACCCGGCTTCGCGGGCACAACGCAGGACGTTTACGCGGCTGGCGACGCAGCACGAGAGGCGAGGGACGCGAGCATTCGCGATGCCTGGCGCAACCCGCCTCCCGTGATCGACACGGCGAAGCCGAGCGAGCCCGCGGCTCTCGTTCCGGTGACTGCGCCGAACGCCCAGCTGTTCGCGGCGCGCGATCAGGCAATTGCGGACCGTGATCGCCGCGTACAGGCCGCATGGAAGCCCTGATCAAAAGCGACCCCCCCTGTGAACCCTCACAGGGGGAAAACCCAAACAGGAAGGTGAACAATGACAAACGATGAACTCCCCGCCCGCGCTCTCGCGAAAATCTTCGCACTCAAAGATCAGGAGCAGCAGGCGTTGACCCTCATGCGGTCGAACCAGCGCACGATCTCCGAGTTGCAGCGCGCAGTAGACATCAATCCACACGGCCCAAAGGCCGCAGCGTGGCAGGATGAAATTGCACGACTGCAGGACGTGCAGGTGCCTCATCAAGCACGTCATAGAACACTCGCGGACCTCAACGCGAGGATCGAACATTATCTCGCGACCTTGCCGCCCGATGCGGAAGTCGAGGAGGCGAAGAAAGTCAAAGTCAAGCTGAACGGGCAGACCCGGCAACAGGCCGTCACGGCGCTGCGCGAAAAGATCGTCAACCTGCACATGCAACGCGCTGAAACCGAACTCGCTGCGTTACCTGCGGTCGAGATCAAGGCCGCGGCAAAGCGATGGATCATTGATCGCGCGTTGAAGGCAAAGCCTGCGCTGATTGCGACGCATGACAAATTCGACCTGAAAGCCACGTACATGGACCCGCAGGCTTATGCACCTGTGCTCGACACGCTTGCACTCTTAGCGTGGATCGCGCCCGAACAGCTTGAGGCCAAAATCAACGAAATGGTCGATGCGATGCCCAAGCCGAAACTCGCGCTGACGGTCAAGGAAAAAGCCGAACGCCTCGCCGCAATCGCAGCCGAGCTTGCGGATTGCGAACGCGCGGAATGCGGGCATATCGATGCGGCTGAGGAAGAGGGCACGATCATTGGGCATCGGCCGAACGTCGGTGTTGAGGCCTTGGTAGGCATCGTCGTGTCGAAATCACAGGCGAAAGCGGCGTGATCGGTTCCCCTCCGCTTCGAGCGCATCACAGCGGAGGGCTTGGCCCGGGCGGTTTCTTGACGGTCTTCACGCCCGGGGCGGACAAGTCGGCGAGTGTCCGCTTCATAGAAACAACCCCGACAGCCCGCGGTCAGGTTCTCCAAAACCTTTGCCCGACGCGGCGGGCAATTCGATCACGCGGCGAACGTGATCGAGAACGGCCCCGTCGCCGTTTTCCTTTCCTGGGCGGCGGCGGGGCAACTCTGCTAAAGCGGGCCTAGCAAACTGTGACGATCTTTCTCCGCAAGGACGGCATCACGCTTCGCTTTGGCTTCGTCTAGCTCACCCGACTCACTCATCGCTGCGACCCTGTCAAAATGGGCAGTGAACAGCTTCTGAAGCCGCTGAGGTATGTGTTCCCATACCAGCTCCACATTTCGATTTCCGTTGATCTCGCGATAGAGCTGCCTTGCGTTAGCCAGCTTTCTGGCCAGCCGCTTCACTTGCAGTTCCGCAACGAACACATCGTCTCTGTTGAATTTGATCTTCATAGAAGCCCTCAGGGTTAGGGGCTTCTAGCCTGCGCCTTCGCGCAGAGACCCCGGTGGATACGAGAATTACGGATCCACCCTCGCAGGGCGAGGAGTTAGGCTGCCGGCTAGCTCGGCAACGGGGCCGACTGAAGTCTCCCAGACGGCAAAACCGGTGTCAATCCAACCACAGTTTGAACGGCATGGGGCAGCTACTTTCAATTGTTCATCCGTTCACATGATTATCGTCCTAGGCGGCGATGAGCTTATTCGAAACTCAGCATCGGAGCGTCACCTGCCGCTGCTTCAACAGCGTCGTTTACTCGACCCAGCGCGGTGGCGAGATCATTGCTCCACACCCCGTCATCACCGAACGCGGGAATGGCCTGCATAGTGTTGATCTGCTCCGGAGCCTTTCGCTTTGGCTTGAGCGATTTAGACGGGATGTACATGAACGAATGCCATGATCCCGTCGACGCCTGCATACAAACCGCGAGCAGATCGAACTCGTCAAACCGATAGGGCCGCGTTGCTTGCCCCTCCCCGTCAGTTCCTGTCCGCGTCCGTTGCACCTCGACCACGTGAAAGCCATTGCGACGTTGCATGGCGACGCCCTTGGCTCTCCGTTGCGTCTTGACCTGGATGCGGATGCTCTGATTACCCTTCTTGAGGCGAGCATCGTATGCCTGTTCGCCGATAGGCGGATCGTTTTTCCAACCTTCGGCTTCCATCTTGGGCATGATGTCGATGACGAACGTCAACTCCGCGATCAATCCTCGCACGCCGCGTTGCGTGATGTCGGGCGCACGATGGATCGCCTCAAGGATGATTTCTGCGTTGACGTGGAATTGACGTTCAAGCGGATGGATTAGAACGCCGTCCCGGATATCCGCGAAAATTTGCTGCTTCTGATCAGGCGTCAGAGCACGAGCAGCTGCGCGCAATTTCTCAAAGTCATCCATGACGCTTCGGACGACCCGCCTTCTTCGGCTCAAAATTCTTGATGTCTTCGCGGCGGATCAGGACGTGGCCGCCGATCTCGATAGTGCGAATGCGGTTCCCGCGCACAAGCTTGGAAATCGCCTGACGCGACACTTGCCGAAGCCGTGCAGCCTCAGCTTGCGAAATCCAATCTTCTGCCCGGAAATCGGTTGACACATGCAACCTATTACTATTTCATCTGTGGGTAGATTGGCGCTTACACCAATTCGTGCGGACAAAGTCAAACGACGGGCACGCCGTGCGCTACAATCCGCACAGCAAATGATCTCGGATGAACGATGACCAAGTCTGCGGCCAAGCCTCGCAAATCGAAACACGAAGAAGGCGAGCCCCTCAATACGCTCACCCCGTACTACAAAACAGCGTTCGGCAGAGCCTATCTGACCGATAGCCTTGTCGGGCTCCGCGACATCCCGGAGGGATCAGTCAATCTGATCGTGACATCCCCTCCCTACGCCCTGCACTTCAAGAAGGCATACGGGAACGTCGATAAGAACGAGTACGTAGATTGGTTTCTAGAATTTGCGCGCGAGATGTATCGCACGCTGGCCGATGACGGGAGCTTGGTTCTCAATATCGGAGGCAGCTACAATAAGGGCGTCCCGACCAAATCCCTCTATCACTATCGACTCCTGATCCGGCTCGTTGACGAGATCGGATTTCACCTTGCCCAGGAATGCTTCTGGTACAACCCTGCCAAGATGCCGATGCCCGCAGAATGGGTCACAGTCCGCAAGATCAGGATCAAGGAGAGCGTTGAATACGTGTGGTGGCTCTCCAAGACTCCGTGGCCCAAGGCGTCCAATCAACGCGTGCTCACGCAAGGTCTCAGCGCCGACATGATCAGGTTGAACAAGCGGGGCCTCAGAGAGACGACGCGACCCGGGGGCTACAAGATCAATGCGAGCTGGTCGGAGATCAAAGGAAAAGGAGCCATCCCCTCCAATTTCATTCAGCAAGAAATGTTTGAGGAGGAGCGCGATCCTCCGTCAAACACCCTGATCATGGGGAACAACGCAGCCAATGACGTGTACACGCTGCGTTGCAAGGAAGCAGGGCTCAAGGTCCACCCCGCGCGATATCCGCGTGCCCTCCCCGAGTTCTTTATCAAGATGCTGACAGAGGAAGGCGACGTGGTGCTCGATCCGTTCGCAGGATCGAACACGACAGGGTCGGTTGCCGAGACTCTCAGTCGACGATGGCTCGCTTTCGACGACGTGGAAGAATATTTGGTCGGCAGCAAATTCCGCTTTGAAGGTTTCTGACGTTCGATACCTAAATTCGGTACCCAAACAGGTATCGAACAAACAGGGCACTGCTAACCGGTTGATCTAGTTGGTACAGTTGGGTGGGCTCGAACCACCGACCTCCTGTTCCACAGACAGGCGCTCTAACCAACTGAGCTACAACTGCATCCCGATCGCGCCCTGCAAAAAGGGGGCTCGATTTGGCCGGAAACTAGGTGCAACGACCGGCTTTGGCAAGGCCGGAACGTTGCGTTCACGGACGACGATTCCGGCGCAAAAAGGCCCGGACCTGACGGGTCCGGGCCTTTGTTCTCAAGTCAGATCGAATATCAGGCGGCCGGCTTGTAGTACTTGGCGGCGGTGGCCTTGATCGGCTCGGCGGTCTCGGTCGCAATCTTCTGGCCGAGCTCGGCGAGCTCCTTGGCCTGCGCCGTGTAGGCCTCGAGCTGCTTCTTGGTGTGCGAGCTCCACAGCTCCAGCGCTTCGGCCGGCGACTTAACGCCGAACAGCTCCTGGGCGAAGTCGAGCGAGGCGGTGGAGTTGGCCTTGATGAACTCCATCACCTTGGCGGAGTAGGCGCTGGCGCCCTTGTTCACGCTGGTGAACACGGCCTCGATGGTGCCGTTATGGGCCTCGGCGGCGTCCTTGAACTTGGCGTAGCCTTCACGGGCCTGCGAAACGCCCTTCTCGGCGAAGGCGCGGACCTGCTCGGGAACTTCAAACGGGATGATGGAGGCGGAGAACGGATCGGTCGACATGGAGGGTGCATCCTTGGGTCGTGAGGTGAAACCTGTGTGACCCCATGCGTGCGTCCCGGAATGATGGGCCGGGCGCGACGGACTGGATCACGCTGTACTCTTCGGAAGTCTGGGGGTGCCCTCATCGGGCGAGCACATAAGACACCCTTATCATGTCAATTTTGTGCAATGCAATGAAATTTGTTGCGATGCCGCACAAGTATAATTGTGATGCGATATAATAAGACCGAGCCGGATTCCGGTTCCGGCCCGAGAGTTCCGCCAACCATTGAACAAATTCAGCTTTTCGGCTTGGCGGCATCCATGGCCGCGCGGCTGACGATCTGGCCCATTTCGCTCGCCTGCTCGGACAGCGCACGCATCTGGGACTGCACATATTCGCTGTGCAGTTTCATCACCTCGGGCAGATCCTTGGCCTTGAGCAGCGACTGCGCGTAGTCGAGGGAAGCCTGAACGTTCTTCTCGGCATAGGTGACGGCCTTGCCGCCGATCTCCCTGGCGCCGGAGCGCACGGATTCGCGCCGCTCCTCGATATTGCCCGCGGTCGTCCGCGCACTCTCCATGAACTTGTCAAAGGCCTTGCGGGCCTGCTCGAAGCTCGCCTCCGCCATCGCACGCATATCCTTCGGAATCGCGAAGGGATCACGTCCATCGTCACTCATGCGGCACTCCTGTTTTCACCGTTTGACCCGTCCGTCCCAGGCCGCCAACCCGCGGCGGCCTGCCGGCATCGTGGACTTCCCGCTGCCGTTTGCAATGCCTAACGCCGACGGCGCCGGAAAGCTCCGGCAGGGGTTAAGGTTATCGGCGGGCGAGCGTGGACCTTGCCCCTGCGCGCGGGCGATACTAACGCCACGTTAGTTTCCACCGTCGCGGCGGCGACAGGACACACGAGCGCGGTCAAGCCAGGACAATGAAGGATGCCGATTTCAGGGCGTTGGGCGCGAGCGATCCGCGACTCGCGGCGCATGCAGACGGCGTCCTGCCCGCCTGGCTGTGGTCTGCCGACGGCACACGAATCCTGTGGGCCAATCCTGCCGGCGTCGACGCGTTCGGCGCGCGCGGCGATGCGCAGCTGACCGAAACGATCTTCGGTCCCGCCGATCCGCACCGCCGCCAGATCGCGCAGCTCGCACGACACCTCAATCCGGACGGCACGGTGCGCATGGAGCGGCTGCGCGGCTTCGGCGCCGCGCCTGGCGGCCTTGCGACCTGCAGCTGCTCGCGGATCGATTTTCCCGACGGCCGCCATGGCGTGCTGGTCGTTTCGGCAGTGAGGGTGGCGCGAAGGAAGCGGCCGCATGAGACGATCGCCGCGGCGGCGCCCGAGATCACGAGCGAACCGGCCGGCCGGCCCCCCACACCGGCGCGCATGGCCGACTATGAGACTCCGGCGCAGTCGAATGAAGCGCCTGCCGAGTTCGCGCTGTTCGACGAATTCGCCGAGGGGCGCGAACCACCGCCGGCCGAACAGCCGCCGGCCGCGGCGGAAGACCTGCAGCCCGCCACCGCGAGCGAGCCATCGCCGGCGGACGACGATGCCGATGAAGATCTGCCCATCGGCGATCGCCGCTATCCGCTACGCTTCAAGTGGCGGACCGATCGCGACGGCCGCTTCAATATCGGCACCGATGAATTCCTGAAACTGATCGGCCCGCTCACGGAAAGCCTCGTCGGCCGGCCGTGGCGCGAGATCGCGGCCGCGCTCGGCCTCGATGGCGACGCCCGGATGCGGAAGGCACTGGGCTCGCATGAGGCATTCAGCGGCATCAGCTTGCACTGGCCCGTCGATGGCGGCTACCTCCCCGTCGAACTCTCCGGCGCGCCGGCGCTCGACAGCGAGCAGCGCTTCGACGGTTACCGGGGCTTTGGCATCTGCCGCGACCTTGCCGGCCTGTTGCGGCTGGAATTGCTGCGGCGACACGGAATCTCCGTTTCCCCGTCCAACCCGCAGCCTCCTTCCTCCGGTAATGTAGAACCCGAGGCGGTCGCCGATTCGGCGCCAGCGGAGGAAATTGCCGAAGCCGTTGTCTTGGAGAATTTGCCTTCAACCGACCTGGATCATCCCGTGGACACGCAAGAACCCCTGATGTCGACAGAGCTGCCGAGGGAGGCGCTGACGGAGGTGTCGGCCAACGTGCTGCCCTTCCGCCCGGTCGGCGACGCCAAGCCGCCCATACTGACGCCGGTGGAGAACAGCGCCTTCGACGAGCTCGCCCGCCAGTTGTCGGCGCGTCTAGACAATGGCGAGGCCGGCGAAGCGGGCGCACCGGCGGAAGCCGAAGCAGCCGAAATCGTCGTCGAGCCGGAAGCCGCCATTGCCCCGCCTGCTGCAAGCGACCGCCCCGATTGGCTGGCGCCGCCGGAGCCGCCGGCCCGCGGGCTGGCCAGGCGCGACAAGGCGCTGCTCGATCTGCTCCCCGCAGGCGTACTGATCTACCGGCTCGACCGCCTGCTCTATGCCAACCCTGCATTCCTCAGGCGCATCGGCTATTCCAGCCTGCACGCGCTGGAAGATGCCGGAGGTCTCGACGCGCTCTATGTCGAACCCGGCGTCTCGGTCTCGAGCAGTACGTCGGAAGCCGGCACGCCCGTGACGATTTCGGCAAGTCATGCCGGCGGAGAAGAGAGCGAGCCGGCCACGACCGCGGCGCGGCTGCACACGATTTCGTGGGACGATGAAGCCGCACTGGCGTTGATCTGCTCGGAAGGGCCGGTCGATGCCGCCCCCGTACCTGCGCCCGCCATCGCGCCGGAGCCCGTTCAGCAGGCGCTGCCGACCGCGGCCGGCGAAGCCGATGCCGAAGAGCTCGGCGCCATTCTCGACACCACGGCCGAGGGCATCGTGATGTTCGACGAAGAGGGCAACGTTACCGCCTGCAACCGCAGCGCGGAGGCGCTGTTCGGCTATGACGGCGAAGAATTCGTCCAGCGCAATCTCGCCGATCTCTTTGCCCCGGAAAGCCAGCACGGCGTGTTCGAGTATTTTGCCGGCGTGAAGTCCGCCGGCAGCGCCAGCCTGCTCGACCACGGCCGCGAGACGCTCGGGCGCGTGCGCCAGGGCGGCTTTATCCCGCTGTCGATCACCATCGGCCGCACCCGCGCCGACGGGCCGAATTTCTTCGCCGTGTTCCGCGACCTCTCGCAGAGCCGCAAGAGCGAGAGCCAGCTGCAGCAGGCGCAACGGCTCAGCGAACGCGCCGCCAACGCCAAGTCCGACATGCTGGCGCGGATCAGCCACGAGCTGCGCGCGCCGCTCAACGCCATCATCGGCTTTGCCGAGGTGATGATCGGCGAGCGCTTCGGCTCGCTCGGCAACGAGCGCTACCTCGAATACATGAAGGACATCCGCGCCTCCGGCCAGCGGGTGATCTCCGTGATCGACGATCTGCTCGACCTGACGCGGATCGAGACCGGCAAGATCGACCTCTCCTTCGCCAGCCAGAACCTCAACGAGCTGGTGGAGAACTGCGTCGCCGTGATGCAGCCGCAGGCCAACCGCGAGCGCATCATCATCCGCACCTCGCTGGCGCATACGCTGCCGCCGGTCGTGGCCGACGCGCGCGCACTGCGCCAGATCGCGATGAACCTGATCGGCACGTCGATTCATCTGGCCAAGGCCGGCGGCCAGGTCATCGTTTCGACCGCGCTGTCTGATTTCGGCGACGTGGTGCTACGGGTGCGCGATACCGGCCAGGCGATGAACGACAACGAGGTTGCAGCAGCGCTGGAGCCGTTCCGCGCGCGCGGACCGTCGGACCAGGCCGCCGATGCCTCGGCCGTCAGCCTGTCGCTGACGAAAGCGCTGGTGGAAGCCAACCGCGCGCAATTCCACATCAGGCCCGGCCCGCATACCGGCACGCTGGTCGAGGTGGTGTTTTCCCGCACGGTGGCGCGGGTGTAGGAAGTGGCGTCGTCGTTCCGGGGCGGCTCGCAGAGCCGAACCCCGAACCCCGAGATTCCGGGTTCGCGCTTCGCGCGCCCCGGAATGACATCGTAGAGACGGAGCTCTCATTCCGGCGGCGGGAAGTTGCCGTAACACCGCTATTCGAAGACGACGCCGATCCGCTTCTCCTTGCGCCACACCACCCGGCACGGCCAGTGCCGCCCGTCTGCCGGCACGAACAGCGTGAAATGTGCGGGGATGCCGACCGGGCTGGTGACGTCAAGCGCGGCGCCGGTCGCCGACCAGTTCCGGATGGCGCAGTCGATCGCGCCGCCGCCAAATTCGATCGTCGCGGCCTTCAGGACTCGCTGCCGGGGTGTGGTGCGCTTTTCCTCGTTCATGGCATCGGTATCCTAATCCCGGATACCGCTCCCGGTTTGATCCTGCGCAATCACGCTTCGGCGGCTTCAGCGCCCAGTTCCAGCCCCGCTGCTCCTGCCGGCCGCCTTTGCCTCGCCGTTCTCCCGCCCCTCAGGAAGCTGGCGCCGATCTGCTCGCCGTTGATCCACGACAGCTCGCAGCGCCGGAACGCCACGCCCGTGGACGACAACACCAGGAAGAATTCCTTGATGTTCAGCCCGGCCAGCGAGGATTTGAACGCGAGCCTGACGCCGGATTCCGAGACGTCCAGCATCGCGCAGGGGCGGCGCCATGTCCCGTCGATGGAAAATATCTGGACGTCGATGCCGTGCGAAAAGACCACCCGATGAATCTTGCGGCGATTTACAGTCGTATCCATGCGCCGCTCATTTCAATCAGCGGACGCTTCGGGCGTGCTCGACCTCAATGATCCAGTGCCTCGGCGACGAGGCTGATCCGGAACCTGGGCTTGCCGGACTCGTCGAGCAGTTCCATCCGCCAATCGGATTGCGGCTTCAGCTTGCGGCAAATACCGGCGACCAGATTGCTGGAGGCCTTCGCCATCTCGTCCCAGGCCGCGTCGCGATCGAGCGCATCGAACGGACATTCCGCGACACCGGAAAACCTGTCGTGGCTGACCCGGAAGAAGTAGAGCGACATCCTGATTTTCCTTTACTTGCCAGATTGCGTTTTCAAGCCACTTTCGCGGCATAATCGCGAAATTGTTCGGCGCCCACCACGCGGTTGCGGCCGCTGCGCTTGGCCGCATAGAGATAGGTGTCGGCGCGTTCGAGGAGAGTTTCCCGGGTGTCGTAGGCGAGCAGCGAGGCAACGCCGACCGAGATCGTGATCCTGCCGATCATTTCGCCGGTGGACTTCTTCTTCAGTTCCCGCGCCATGACGGTACGGCGAAGCTGATCGGCGACGGTGAGGGCCGCATCGAGCGCGGTGTTCGGAAGGAGGATTGCGAATTCCTCGCCGCCAAAGCGGGCCGCCACGTCCTGCCCTTTCAGGTTCTGCCTGAGCGACATGGCGACCAGCCGCAACACCTGGTCTCCCGTCGCGTGTCCGTAGGTGTCGTTGAAGGATTTGAAATGGTCGATGTCGATCATCAGCAGCGAGAGCGGTTCGCCCAGATCCCTGGCCGCCTGCACTGCTTCGATCAACGTCTCGTCAAAGTGCTTGCGATTGCCCAATTCCGTCAGGGAATCCCGCCGGCTCTCGATCCGGATCGCCTGCAAGCCCTGCTGGAGCTCGGCGATCTCGCGGGTCGCACCTTCGAGGCGGGCCTTCAGGCCGAGACCTTGCTCGCGCATCTCGAGCGTGGCCGCAGCAAGGGCTTTCACGGCGGCCAACACCGCCGCCCGGTCGTCGGACGCCGCCAGCTTCCGCGCAGCGATGTCCAGGCTGTCGCCATAGGCCGATGTGGATCCCAGCGCCGCTGAAATGATACCGACCACGTCTCCGAGCCTGCCGTTCAGACCGGAGCCGATGGCCTGCATTCTTCCGAGCATGCGGCCTGCGCCGAAATGCGTCTCGTAGAGGGTTTCCAGATCGGACTCGGCAAGGGCGCTGCCAGCCGCAACAAGCGCGTCGATATCCCGGTTGAGGGCGCGGTTGCTCTGCTGGGCGTAGGTGTACCAGAGTTCGTAGTTGCGCGGCGTCGGCGGCAGACCGCTCGCGCGCAGACGCGATCGCGCCGTCTCTGCCAGCGCCAGCGAACGCTCGCATTCATCCGACCCGGGCACATTGCTGTCGATAGATCCCATCGCGCGACTCTCGCCTGACGCCCAAGGCCGGTGCATCCGATCAGGCTTGGCCCAGAATACAGCACTGCGCGCCGCTCCCGTTGTCCGGAAGTTCCTGACGCGATAACCGGTTGTTTAGGAATGATGCCCGTAATTTTACGGGACCCGGACGATCAGGTCAGCCATCCCTCGGAGACGGCAAACTTCACGATCTCGGCCCGTGATTTCAGGCCGAGCTTTTCCAGCGCCCGGCCGCGGTAAGTCTCGACCGACTTGCCGCCGATTCCCATCGACTTGGCGATCTCCTTGGTGGCATAGCCCAGCGCCGTCAGTCTGAGCGCCTCGCGCTCGCGCGGGCTGAGTTCGACCGCTCCGGCCGCGCCCTGTGCGCTGCGGCCAGCGAGCAGCGGGTCGATGAAGGTGCCGCCGGCGAGCGCCGCACGGACCGCCGGTATCAGCGTCGTCGTGGCCGAGCGCTTGAGGAGGAAGCCGCAAGCCCCCGCAGAAAGCGCCTGCTTCACATGCCCCTCGTCCTCATGAGCGGTGAGGATCAGGACCTTCACCGTCGGCCGTTCCTCGCGGATCTTTCGTGTCAGCAGGATACCGCTCATGCCCGGCATGGCGACGTCGATCACCGCGATGTCAGGCGTGATCGACCTGACAAGGCTGAGCGCGTCGATGCCGGTGACGGCCTCTCCAACCAGCTCAAGATCCGCCTCCGCTGCGATCAATTGCTTGAGCGCGAGCAGAATGAACGGATGATCGTCGGCGAGGACGATGCTCGCTCTTTTGACAGCCACGTTACTCGACCTAGCTGTTGATGGGTCAGATAATCCGCGACCCGCTTTCCTGCATGCGACCGCGTGCCTTTTTCCGGCTCCCGAGGACCATACCGATGCGGGCCCCGTTGAACGCCGGATTCAGCCGCCAGCCCTGCTCTGTTAGTATCACCCAAGTCTTGATTCCCTCAAGGCAAGCCAAAATTCACCTCCTGCTGAACTTGGCCACACGGCGCATGCAGAGATTGAACCTCTGCCGGTCGGCTTGATCTGAACATCGTTTACCCGGCGGTCCCATGCACGAAGTTCGAGAAAAGCTGAAACGGACCGCGCGCCTGCAAGCCGCAACCGGAATAGTCTTCGCTGCATCAATTCTGCTGCTGTTCTCGATCGATTTGCGGTTCCGCTATCAGGCCGCAATCGCACAGGGAATGAAAACCGCGCGGAACTTCGCCGAGATTCTGTCCGAGCACACGGCGCTTACGTTTGAAGGCGTCGAGCGAACCCTGCGTGAAGCCGAGAAGATCCGGAAGGAGAGCCTCGAGGGAAGGTATCCCAAATCCGAGGACAGGAACGCAGCGCTTCAGCTGCTGGTGAAAACGTCGCCCGTGGTCGTTGCAGCCGGGTGGACAGACGCTTCCGGTGAAGTGGTGGCTCACTCCTACGGCAGCCAGCCGCCCCGCAGCAATGTTTCAGGCATGCCGCACTTCGACTTCCATCGCGACAGTGCCGAGCGTCGTCTTTATCTCGCGCCTCCCTTCCGTTCAGCGGCATCGGAAAAGTGGCTCACTGCCGTTTCATTGCGGCTTGACAACGCAGACGGCACATTTGCCGGCATCCTTACGGCGCCGATCGATCCATCATACTTCATCAAGATCTACCGCAGCATCGATCTCGGCAACGAGGGGTCAATCCTGTTGATTCACCGGGACGGCCTGCTGCTCGCGCGGGAGCCCATGCTCGAAAGCGCGATGGGCAGGTCTTTTGCCTCGGCGCCTCTTCTGGCGCAGCATCTGCCGAGATCGGAATCGGGCTCCTACGAATCCTTGAGCGCGGTCGATGCGATTCCTCGCGTCGCCGGCTACAAGACAGTACAGGGGCTGCCGCTGGTAGTGCTCGTGAGCTACGGGCGCAGCGTCGTTCTGCAAGCCTGGTATCGTCACCTCCTGTTATTCGGACCGCTGGTCGCGTTCACGGTCGCGGCGATATTGTTCGGCACGTGGCTGCTCGTAAGTCAGACCGGAGTCCTTGCCGGACAATCCAGCGCCCTGGAAATCAAGTCCCACGAACTCGAACAGATCAATGCGCGGTTCAACCTGGCGCTCAGCGAGATGCCCAATGGCCTCGTGATGTGGGATGCCGAGCAGCGGATCGTGATCGTCAACGGCCGTTTCCGGGAGATATACGGACTGACGCCCGAGCAAGCCGCCCCGGGAGTTACGTTGCGGCAACTTCTCGAAACGCAGGTTGCGAACGGGGTGGGCGGAGAACTTGGCGTCGACCAGCTTGCCAGGATTGTCGTTACGCAAGGGGAGCAAACTCACTTGCTGCCGGACGGCCGGACGATTTCCATGCGCAGGCACCGGATGCCGGACGGCGGATGGATCGCGACCCATCAGGACATCACCGAGCACAAGCGTGCCGAAGCCCTGCTGCGCACGACGCTGGACTCCATGGACCAGGGCCTCATTGCCGTCGACCGCGACGGCGGAACGGTGCTGATGAATGCGCGCGCGACCGCCCTGCTCGGCCTGCCCAGGGAATTTGCCGAAACCCGGCCGCACAAGCGCGTGATACTGGAGTATCAACGCAGCATGGGCGAGTTCGCCTCCGACGAGATGTATGCGCAGGTCGTCAAGGACATCGACGAGCGCCGGCACGACATCTACGAGCGGGAGCGGCCCAACGGCACCGTTCTCGAGATCCGCACCGTTCCGACGGAGGACGGTGGATTTGTCCGGACTTATAGCGACGTGACGGCTCGCCGGGCGGCTGAAGTGGCATTGCGCCGGGAGAAGGACCGCGCCGAGGCCGCGGCACGCGCGACGGCCGAGTTTCTCGCCAATATGAGCCATGAACTGAGGACGCCGCTCACGGCCATCATCGGCGTGTCCGACATGCTGCTGAAGGGCCCGGTGTCGCCCGAGCGGCAGCGCCAGTTCATGGAAATGCAGCGCACCGCCGGCAAGGGATTGCTCGGCGTCATCAGCGACATCCTCGACTTCTCCAAGATCGAGGCCGGGCAGCTCAGGATCGAGAAGGCCGCGCTGTCGCTGAAGGAGCTGACCGACGGCTGCATCGAACTGGTTCGCGATCAGGCCCGGCGTAAGGGAATCGAATTCGGTGCGAGCATCGCGCCTGATGTGCGCGACAGCGTGCTGGGCGATGCCGTGCGCCTGAGACAGGTGTTGCTGAACCTGGTCGGCAATGCGGTGAAATTCACGCCGTCCGGCACCGTGCGGCTTACCGTGGAGTGCGGCGACAAGCCGGACGCCGTCCGTTTCACCGTCACCGACACCGGCATCGGGATAAGTCCGCGCGACTTGCCAAACCTTTTCCAGCGCTTCGTGCAGGCGGACCGGTCGACGACGCGGCGCTTTGGCGGCAGCGGCCTCGGCCTTGCCATCTCCAAGGAGCTGGTCACGCTGATGGGCGGCACGATCGAGGTGCAGAGCGCGCCGGGACGCGGGTCGGCCTTTTCGTTCACAATCGAGCTTCCGGCTGCGAGCGAGGCGCGCCGGGATGGCGCCGCGCCGGTTTCCAGCTACGGGACTCCGTGCCGGTTGCTTCTCGCCGAGGACAATCCGCTCAACCGCGAGCTGATCAAGGCCATGCTCGAACAGGCCGGGCATCAAGTGGTGACCGTCAACGACGGCGCCGAAGCTGTGCGGGTTGCGATCCGCAACCAATTCGATGCCGTCCTCATGGACGTGCAGATGCCCGACATGGACGGCTACACCGCGGCGCGGACGATCCGCGCGGCGACGGCGAACCGGCCGCGATTGCCCATCATCGGCCTGACGGCAAACGCGCTAGCGGGCGAAGCCGGGCGATGCCGGGAGGCGGGGATGAATGTCCATGTGCCGAAGCCGGTGGACTGGCCCGCGCTTCTTGCGGCCATCGAACGCCTTGTCCTCGAGGAGAGGCGCGGCGAGGCGATCGCGCCGCAGACAACGGTTGAAGCCGGTGCCGAACCAAAGGCTGGTACCGAAGCGGCGATTCTCGATGAAGCCGTTCTGACACATCTGCGAACGGCGATCGGCAACGAAAACGCCTCCAGGCTGCTGCGATTGTTCGCGGCCGATGCGCGTGAGCGTTTCGACGCCCCGCCCGATACGCCGACGGCGCGCGATGCCATCCGCCGCGAGGCCCACACGCTTGGAGGATCTGCCGGGCTGCTCGGCTTCCTCGAACTTGCCGATGCCTGCCGCGCCCTGGAAGCTGCGCCACTCGAGCACGACGCCTTTGCGCAGGCACTCGGGTGCTGCCGCCGTGCGCGTGACGCGGCGCTGGGTCTGCTCGACGAGCTCGTGAGCGATGAAGCTTCCGCCAGGGAAGAACAGGCGAACGCCTGAGCAGCTATCCGGCGCGCCGCAGCGGATCGCGGAGGCCGAGCAATAGCGGCCCATAGGCCAGCGCGAAGCCCAAGAATGCGATCACCCAGGCCGTTGCCGCAACGTGCAACAGCACGCCGCTTTGCGCGGAGTGGATCACGGCACAAGTCCGCGCCACTGCCGCAACGATGATGGCCGCATAGATTGCCTGTGTCGCCACCGTAGCCGTCAGCGCATTGCCGGTATGGCCGAGCGTGGCGCGGGTCATCACCGCGAGCGTCATGATACCGGCGGCGCCCGCCATCCAGGCGTGGATGCCCGCGCTGTCCTCGATGAGGCCGAAGGCGCTTGCCGCATTGAGCAGGAAGCCGAGCGGGATGAAGAAATAGCCGACATGCAGGATGGTCAGGAGCCGCTCCCGCAGCGTGCGATCGCCGGCCCAGCGCGACAGCCGGACCAGATGCATCAGCCCGGCAATGCCGAGCACGGTACCCGCGATGCGACCATCCGGCGAAGCGATCCAGATCGCCAGCGCCAGTGCGCCGATGGCGACCACGATCATGTCGAAGCGGTTGAACGACACCGGCAGCCGGCCGGGATTTTCCCGCACCATCCAGTTGTGGGTGAAGCTTGGAATGATGCGGCCGCCGATCAGGGAGAGCAGCATCACGACGACGGCAATGCCGATGCGGATGCCGTAGAGGGAGGCCCCGTGAAAATGCGCCTCGAGGTGAAAGGCGACGTTGCCCGCAAACAGCAGCGCAACCAGGGCCACGACCTTGAGGTTGCGCCAGTTGCGCCCGGCCGCGATTTCGCGCCCGGCCGCAGCGGCGATCAGCAGCAGGAAACCCGCATCGATGAGCATCGCGACCCACCAGCCGGTCGCGGCAGAGAAGGTCACCGCGAGGCGTCCTGCGATCCACAACACGACGAGTGCCGCCAGCGGCGCACCGCGTATCGGAAGCCGCCCGGTCCAGTTCGGGATAGCCGTGAACAGGAAACCGGTGATGACGGCCGGCAGGTAGCCGTAGAGCATCTCGTGCACGTGCCAGTCGCGCGGCGCGAATGCGGAAGAAAGCGTGAGCTCGCCGTAGAACAGAGGAAGCCAGACAAGGATCGAAAGCCCCGCCTGGATCGACCCCAGCAGGAAGAACGCCCGGAAACCGTTGGCGAACAGCGGCAGGCCCTGATAGGCGCGCGAGCGGGACATGCCGCCAGGCGCATGCGGATCCGCTGCCGTCGCCGCGCTCATCTGGACGCAGCCTGTTGCGAAAGCCTGTGCAGCGCGAATGCGGCCAGCGACATCTCCTTGCGCATGTTCGATCTCCGGCGATTCCTGCCTCTGCGAGGCATTCTCGGCAATTGTCTAGGCGCGGCCGACGTGCCATGGGTTGAGCCAGCGCAAACTTCCGCTTGATCGAGCGGCATCGCACTCTAGACTCCGTAAAAACTTGCGCTCTGGCAGGAGGATATATGGCCACGGTCGACCCTTCGCTGGTGGCCGATCTGCCCATGTTTGCGGGCTTGTCCAGCGAGGAACTCGGCGAAATCCTGCGCGAAGCCCGCTCGGCGCGGTTCACAAGGAACAGCGAGGTCTTCTCGCAAGGCGAGGATGCGCATTCCTTCTTCCTGCTGCTGAACGGCCATGTGCGCGCCAGCAAGACCACGCCGACCGGCGAGCAGGTCGTGATGCGCTACGTCTCGCCCGGCGAGGTTTTCGGCGTCGCCCCCGCCATGGGACTGCGGCAATACCCGGCCACGGCAACTGCAGCCGACGACAGCGTGGTGCTTGCCTGGCCGTCGGCGGCGTGGCCGCGGCTGGTGGCGAAATTTCCGGCGCTGGCCACCAACACGCTGCAGGCGGTCGGCAGCCGACTCCAGGAATCGTTCACCCGCGTGGTGGAGATGTCGACCGAGCAGGTCGAGCAGCGCGTCGCGCACACGCTGGTGCGGCTGGCCAGGCAAAGCGGCCGCCAGGTCGAGCGCGGCGTCGAGATCGACTTTCCGATCAGCCGCCAGGACATCGCACAGATGACGGGAACCACGCTGCACACCGTCAGCCGCATTCTCTCGGGCTGGGAACAGGCCGGCCTGATCGAAAGCGGTCGGCAGCGCATCGTGCTGTGCGAGCCCCAGAAAATCTACGCGCTCGCCGAGCAGAAACCCGACGAGGCGTGAGTTTCACACGGCGCGGCTGTGCAGCCGCTGCGACTGGTCGAGATGGGCGTCGAAGGCGGCAGCCACGCTGCGCACCAGGAAGCGCGAATCGGCGGGCACCGCCAGCGACGAGCCTTCGAGCTCGACAATGCCGTCGGAGACGAGATCGCGCAGCCGCGGCGCGGATTGCAGCACGGCGTCCGCCGCAGAACCGTGCCGCGCACAGATCGGATCGAGGTCGACGGCAAAGTCGCACATGATGCGTTCGATGATCTCGGCGCGCAGGCGGTCGTCGTCGGTCAGCGCATAGCCGCGCGCGGTGGCAAGCCGGCCCTGCGCCACGGCCTGCGCATAGGCAGGGATGGCGACCTCGTTCTGCACAAACCCCTGCGGCAGGCGGCCGATTGCGCTGGCGCCGAATCCGAGCAGGATGCCGCTCTGGTCGGTGGTGTAGCCCTGGAAATTCCGCCGCAACGTGCCGGCCTTGAGCGCGCGCGCCATCGAATCCTCAGGCAGCGCGAAATGATCGAGCCCGATCTGCACATAGCCGGCGTCGCGCAGGGCCTGCGCGATCGCGCTGGACTGCTCATGCCGTACGAGGCTGTCCGGCAGCCATTCTTCCCTGATCTTCTGCTGGTGCTTCTTGAAGGACGGCACGTGCGCGTAGCCGAACACCGAGAAGCGGTCCGGGCGCAGCTCGATGGAGCGCGCGACGGTGTCCAGACACGAGGCCACCGTCTGGTGCGGCAGGCCGTAGATCAGGTCGAAATTGATGCCGGCGATGCCGGCGCGGCGCAGGCCGGTGGTTGCGGCTTCCGTTTGCTCGAAGCTCTGCATGCGATTGATGGCGCGCTGCACTTTCGGGTCGAAACTCTGCACGCCGAGGCTGGCGCGGTTGACGCCGCCGAGCGCCAGCGCCTCGATCATCGGCGCCGTCAGCGTGCGCGGGTCGATCTCGATGGCGACCTCGGCGGAAGGCGCCACGAAGAAGCAATGCCGGATCAATCCCATCAGGTCGGTGAAGGATTCCGGCGCCATGATGGTAGGCGTGCCGCCGCCGAAATGGATGTGCTCGACCCTGATGCGGCGGTCGATGTGGCGAACCACCTGGTCGATCTCGCAGCGCAGTGCGCTTTCATAGACCGCGATCGGCTGGTCGCGCCGCGCCACCGTGGTGTGGCAACCGCAATACCAGCACATCGACCGGCAGAACGGCACATGGAGATAGAGCGAGGCGCTGGCCTGGCGCGGGATCGCCTTCAGCCATTCGGCATAGGTGCCGGGCCCGATCGCCGGGGAGAAATGGGGTGCTGTGGGATAGCTGGTGTAGCGCGGCAGGCGCTCCTGCCCGTAGCAAACCGCAAGATCTGGCCTCATCGCCTCGGAATTCCCGGCTGGATTGAAACGGGAACCTGACCGGCGCCCGGATGACCCCATTTCATACAAGGGACCGGCAGGGCCGACTTGCGCTCGCTCAAACTCGGCCACGGGAACCCGGGGGCCGGCCGCAAAATCTTGCGCGAGCGCAAGGCGGCCGGACGGGCTCCGGGCGATAAGGAGCCACCCGATAACCCGTCAGAATCGGCAATGTGCTGCCAAATTCCGCCCTGCCACGACTTTCATCCGATCCGGACCAAACCGGTCGACGGCAGCGGGCCCACGACCCGGGCCTGGGCGAGCTTCGCCGCCGGCGTCGTGCTGCTGTCACTGTCGCTGGCAAGCGCGATCTGGCTTGCCGCCCGGCTCGCTTGAGACCCGACCCGCGGCAACGCCGCCGCGAAAACCCCGAACACTGGGAACAACCGGCCATGAACCTCATGATGCGCGGATTGACCGCGGCTGCCCTCGCGCTCGCGCTGTCGACGCTGCCTGCGCGTTCGGAAGACGACAGCTTCTTCACCCATCTTCATACCGAGAAGGCGATGGCCAATGTGACGGTGTCGCCCGGCCGCGCCGGTCCCGTCGAAATCGAAATCCAGCTCGAGGATGCTAACGAAGCGCCGCTCGCGGCCGATGCCGTCTCGGTCACGCTGGGCAACTCCGAGAACGGCGTCGCGCCCGTCACCGTCAGCGCGACGCGAATCGGCGACGACCGCTGGATGGTGCGGATGTCGGCGCCGAAGGCGGGACGCTGGTCACTCGCGCTCGGCATCACCATCTCGGCGACCGACACGGTTAACATCGAGTCACCGATTCTACTGCGCTGACCTAAGTAGGATTCCCTAAGTAGTTGCAGATCACTCGCAAGTTGTTTCAGCGCAAATAATTCGACGACGAAATCAGCAAAGTGCTCCTGCAATCGAACGCAAGGAGCAATTGCAATGTTGACCCGCAGAGCCGCATTATTGAGCGCAGCCGCTGCAGCCCTGATGCTGGCTGTGTCCGCACCCGCCAAAGCCGCCGACGACCTCAAGCTGCCGCGCCAGAAAGTCGAACTGGTCGCGCCGCCCTTCGTGCACGCGCACGAGCAGGCGACGAAGCAAGGTCCGAAGATCATCGAGTTCACGCTCACGGTCGAGGAGAAGAAGGTCGTCATCGACGAGAAAGGCACCACCTTCCAGGCCATGACTTTCAATGGCTCGATGCCGGGTCCGCTGATGGTCGTGCACGAGGGCGACTACGTCGAAGTGACGCTGGTCAACCCGGCCTCCAACTCGATGCCGCACAACGTCGATTTCCACTCCGCGACCGGCGCGCTCGGCGGCGCCGAGCTCACTCTGGTCAATCCCGGCGAACAGGTGACGCTGCGCTGGAAGGCGACGCGCACCGGCACCTTCGTCTATCACTGCGCCCCGGGCGGCCCGATGATCCCCTGGCACGTGGTGTCCGGCATGGCCGGCGCCGTGATGGTGCTGCCGCGCGAAGGGCTGACCGACGGCAAGGGCAAGCCGGTCAAGTATGACCGCGCTTATTACATCGGCGAGTTCGACCTGTATGTGCCGCGCGACGAGAAGGGCAACTTCAAGGCCTACGACTCGCCCGGCGAATCCTACAACGACACCGTCGAGGTGATGAAGAAGCTGACGCCGACCCACGTCGTGTTCAACGGCAAGGCGGGCGCGCTGACCGGCAAGAGCGCGTTGACCTCCAAGGTCGGCGAGACCGTGCTGATCGTGCACTCGCAGGCCAACCGCGACAGCCGTCCGCACCTGATCGGCGGCCATGGCGACCATGTCTGGGAGACCGGAAAATTCTCCAATGCGCCGGAAACGGGGCTGGAAACCTGGTTCATCCGAGGCGGCTCGGCGGGTGCTGCAACCTACAAGTTCCTGCAGCCCGGCATCTACGCCTATGTGACGCACAATCTGATCGAGGCCGTCGAGCTCGGCGCCACCGCCCACTTCAAGGTGGAAGGCAAGTGGAACGACGATCTGATGACCCAGGTGAAGGCGCCGTCGGAAATTCCGCCGGCCAAGACCAACTAGAGACGAACTGAAGACCTCCTGACGAGGGCGCCGCGCGCCGGCGCCCTCTCGCAATCCTCGAATGCACCGCCATGCTGATCGCGTTCAAACTCAAGCTTGCTCTCGCCTGCGTCGCCGGACTTGCCGGCCCGCTTGCGGTTGCACCCCTCCTGTCCGATGCCGGAATTCGCGGCGGCGCTGACGGCACCGGACAGGCGATCGTGGAGGTGCGCGCCGGCAACGTGTCCTACCGCGTTGCCGGCGACTTCACGCGCAATGGCAGGCAGGCGGCGGCGCCATTGCGGCACATCACGTTCCAAGAGCCGCTTGCCATCATGAAACATCAGGTCAGCTCGGCCGACTATCAGGCCTGCGTCGATGCCGGTGCCTGCCGCTCGCTCGATCGCGGCGTCGTCATCGCCCCCGATCGCCCCGCGGTGCAGGTGAGCTGGCACGATGCCAACGCCTATGCCGGCTGGCTCTCGCGCAAGACCGGCGAGCATTACCGCCTGCCGACCGACGAGGAGTGGGCATTCGCGGCGGGCAGCAGGTTCAGCGATGACGGCCTGCCGGTCGACAATGACGATCCGTCAAAGCGCTGGATTGCGCGCTACGAGCGCGAGTCCGAGCGCAAGCCCGGCGGCGGCGACGTACGCGCCTTCGGCAGCTTCGGCATCAACGAGAACGGGCTCGCCGACCTCGCCGGCAATGTCTGGGAATGGACCTCGACCTGCTTCACCCGTCACCGGCTCGACGATGCCGGGGAGACGGTATCGGCGAGGTCGAATTGCGGCGTCCGCGTCGTCCAGGGCCAGCACCGCTCCTATGTGACCGATTTCATTCGCGACGCCCGCGCCGGCGGCTGCGCGGCCGGCGTGCCGCCGGACAATCTCGGCTTCCGCCTGGTGCGGGAGCCGCAGTCCTGGGTCTCGGCCGTCGCCAAGGCGCTGCATATCGCCCGCGGCTAGCCACTTCCGTGCCCCTGCCACGCGGCCTGCGAAAATAGGCCGCGCTGAAATCCCCATTTCCGGTACGTTTCTTGTATGCATGTGGCGTGTATGCGCCCCTGCGCGGCTATTTTTTGAGCATTCGATGCGCTGTCTGGTTGTTGCCGACCTGCACTATTCCCTGCCGCAGTTTGACTGGCTGCTTGCGGCTGCGCCTCAGTTCGATCTCGTGATCTTTGCCGGCGACGCGCTCGACGTCGGCTCGTTCGTGGATTTCCGCGCCCAGATCGTGGTGGTGAAGAAGTATCTTTCGCTGCTGTCAGGGATCACCAAGGTGATCCTCTGCTCCGGCAATCACGATCTCGACGAGCGCAGCGCGGAAGGCGAGAAGATCGCGCGCTGGATCGGCGACGTGCGAGAACTCGGAATCGCCTGCGACGGCGACAGAATCGAAATCGGCGATACGCTCTTCACGGTATGCCCGTGGTGGGACGGGCCCTCGGTCAAGCAGGGGCTGGAGGAGCAATTGCGGGCGGACTCGGCGAGGCGCGGCCAGCGCTGGATCTGGGTGCATCATGCGCCGCCTGCGAATTCGCCGACCAGTTGGGGCGGCAAACGCTTCTTCGGCGACGTCGACCTCGTGCAATGGATCACGCACTACCAGCCCGAAATGGTGATCTCCGGCCACGTGCATCAATCGCCCTTCATCACCGACGGCTCGTGGTACGACAGGCTTGGCGATACCTGGGTGTTCAATAGCGGCCTGCAGCCCGGCCGGCCGCCGGTCTATATCGTGCTCGACATCGACGAGGCCAAGGCGTTCTGGCTGCCCGCGGGCGATGCGCGATACATTGACCTCACGGCGCCGCTAAAGCGTCCCGCGCTGCCGATCGTGCAGCCGCCGCCCTGGCTCATATCCTTGGATCAGATTGCCGATCCGATCCTGGCGAAACCTCCGACGGCGGCAGGTTGATCATGCTTTGCAGCAAGTCGCCCACCATGGCGAGGTGCGTGCCATGGCCGGCATATTGCCGCTTCAGGTCGGCGAGATAGGTGTTGGCGACGTTGAGCCGCTGCGCCAGCATACGCGCGATCAGGATGGCCGCCGCCGGCTGCTTGCGCAGGAACGCCGCCGCATCGTCGATCTCGTAGATCGTCGAATCCTGCGCCGCGCGCACGGTCGCGGTGTGCGGCGTGTCGAGCAGGACGCTCATTTCGCCGAGCACCGCGCCGGGCTCGATGATGACAGCCACCACCGCCTCGCCCTTGATCACCTCGAGCCGCCCCTCGATCAGGACGTAGAGATGACCGGTGCGGCCACCCTCATGGAGAACCTCGGTGCCGACGGCCACGCTCCGCTTCGCCCCGCCTATGCAGTATTCCAGGATATCGCGCATGCCTCACCACCCTGCACCAGACTAGGCGGGAGGATAGCACCGGTCGAACGCATATTGTGGCCGGTCTGCTGAAATAACCGGCATCGACCAGCCTGCCCCGTTTTCCGAACGGCGACCGCGAAGCGCCATCCGTGGTGCGGCCTGTGCGCTCGCATGTTCTGGAATCGCTCTAAACTCATCGCTTTGAATCTCTCTAAATCAGTGATTTCGCGACATCGCGTCGCTGACGACAACGCGCTCGACGCGGTACTCAGCGACATCAAAATCATCTCCTGCCGGAGCCCGTTCATGACGACATTTCGCGCCCTCTCCGCCACCGCGGCCGCGCTTTGCCTGGCCGTATCCGCGGCGGCGACGACTGCCAGCGCCCAGAGCGGCGAAGTCAACGTCTACACCTATCGCGAAACCAAGCTGATCCAGCCGCTGTTCGATGCCTTCAGCAGGGATACCGGCATCAAGGTCAACATCGTCTCGGCGAGCTCCGGGCTCGAGCAGCGCATCAAGGCTGAAGGCGCCAACAGCCCGGCCGACGTGCTGCTCACCGTCGATCTCGGCCGCCTCGACGACGCCGTGCAGGCCGGCGTCACCCAACCGATCAAGTCAGTGGCGATCGACGAGATCGTGCCGCCGCAGTTCCGCGATCCGGACGGCCAGTGGGCCGGCATCTCCATGCGCGCACGCGTGGTCTATGCCTCGAAGGAGCGCGTCAAGCAGGACAGGATCACCTACGAGGAACTCGCCGACCCCAAGTGGAAGGGCAAGATCTGCATCCGCTCCGGCCAGCACATCTACAATAACGGGCTGTTTGCGGCCTATGTGGCAAGGTACGGCGAGGCCAAGGCCGAGGAATGGTTGAAGGGCCTGAAAGCCAATCTGGCGCAAAAGCCCTCCGGCGGCGACCGCGAGGCGGCGCGCGACGTCGCGGCCGGCAAGTGCGACATCGGCATCGGCAATACCTATTACTGGGCGCTGATGATGAACAACGACCCGGAGAAGAAGCCGTGGGCGGAAGCGACCCGCGTGATCCTGCCGACCTTCGAGGGCGGCGGCACCCACGTCAATCTCTCCGGCGTGCTGCTGGCCAGGCATGCGCCGAACAAGGCCAACGCCATGAAGCTGATCGAGTGGCTGGTCGGCGAAAGGGCGCAGCAGATCTACGCCGATTCCAACTACGAATATCCGATCCGCGCCGGCGTCCCCGTCAATCCGACGATTGCGGGCTATGGCAGGCTCGTCGCCGATCCGACGCCGGTCGCAAAGATCGTTGCGAGCCGCAAGGCGGCCGCCACGCTGGTGGACAAGGTCGGGTTCGATAATTGATCGATCGCAACGCGTCGCAAGAGCAATCCGGCCACTATGCCCTCTCCTCCCCGGGAGAGGGCATAATGCTGCATGGGTTTTCGGTGAACTGCCGATGCGCGCCGGCGTGATCCGAACCGCGCAGACCGGGCGGCTGGCGGCGGCCATCGCGGTCGGGACCGCCATGCTGGTGGCGGCTCCCGTGATCTCGATCATCGCGCTGGCGATGCAGCCCGCGCCCGACGTCTGGCAGCCGCTGATCGAATACGTGCTGCCGAGGAGCCTGCTCGACACCGGGCTGCTGCTCGGCGGCGTCGCCGGGCTGTCGCTCGCGATCGGCACCGGGACGGCATGGCTGGTTTCGCTGTATGACTTCCGCGGCCGGGCGGTGCTGCTCTGGCTGGTGCCGCTGCCGCTCGCGATCCCCACCTATCTCGCAGCTTACGTCTATGTCGATTTGTTCGAGCCGCTGGGCCTCGTCCACCACGCGCTCGGGGCCTGGCTGCCGCTGGCGGAGACGGTGCGCCTGCTTCCGAACCTGCGCTCGCTACCCGGCGCAATCATCGTGATCGCGCTGGTGCTCTACCCCTATGTCTACCTTTCGGCGCGCCCGATGTTCCAGCTCCAGAGCGCGGAGTTTGCCGAGGCCGCCAGGACGCTCGGCGCCGGCCGCTGGACCATTTTCTGGCGCGTCTCGATGCCGATGGCGCGGCCGGCGCTGGCGGTGGGCGTCGCGCTGGTGTCGCTGGAGACCCTCAACGACATCGGCGCCAGCGAGTATCTCGGCATCCGCACGCTCACAGTGTCGGTGTTCACCACCTGGCTGAACCGCGGGAGCCTCGCCGGCGCCGCCCAGATCTCGTGCCTGATGCTGGCGATCGTGGCCGGACTCATCGCGATCGAGCGCTACGGACGGCGCAACGTGACGACGGAGTTTTCCGCCGAGAGCCCGCGGCTGACGCCGCGGACCCAACTCGCGGGGTTCGAGGGTATCTGCGCGCTGGCGGCATGCCTGCTGCCCGTCGTCCTCGGATTTCTCGTGCCGCTGTCCTATCTCGCGCATCAGAGCTTCAAGCGCGGGCTGCTCGCCAATTTCGACACGGCCTTGTGGCGCGATGCCTTCAACTCGGTCGCGTTCGCATCGCTTGCCACGCTGGCCGCGCTGCTGCTCGGCTTTGCGACCATTCTCGCCTGGCGCTGGCGGCCGACCGCCCTGCGCTTTGCGGCGATGAACATCGCGCAAACCGGCTACACCCTGCCGGGGCTGGTGCTGGCGCTCGGCCTGCTCGCGCCGCTGCTCACCATCGACAACGCGCTGAATACGCTCGCCGGATGGTTCGGACGTTCGCTGCCGGGACTGATCATCATCGGCTCGGGTGCCGCCGTGGTCATCGCCTATGTGATCCGCTTCCTCGCGGTGCCGACCGGCTTCCTCAAGGCGGGGTTCGAGCGGATTCCGCGCGACTATGACGACAGCGCGCGCGCTGCCGGCGCCAGCCAGGGCACCACGATGCGGCTGATCCATCTGCCGCTGCTGCGCCCCGCGATGCTCGGCGCCGTCATCGTGGTGTTCGTGGATTGCCTGAAGGAATTGCCGGCGACGCTGCTGCTGCGGCCGCTGAACGTGGAAACGCTGGCCACCTCGATCTACCAGTACGCCAGCCGCGGCAGTTTCGAGGATGGCGCACTCGCCGCCCTTCTGATCGTCGCCGCCAGCATCGGCCCGGTGGCGTGGCTGACGCGTTTCTCGGACATGCCGAGCGGGCCGGCGTGAGATCGGCGGCTAGATCGCGCGCGTGAAGCGGCGGAAGCCCGGCGCGCCCGCGATGGCCTCGAAGGCCGGATCGCACTTCTCTTCGGCGAAGGCAAAGCCGGCCCTGGCGTAAGATCGTTCGGCTGCCTCATTGCCGATCAAGAACGAAATCGAGGCCTGCCGGATTTCGGCGGCCTTGCCGGCCGCCAGTGCGTGAGCGATCAATGCCTGCACCAGCCCGCGCCCGCGATATTGCGGCAGCGTGGCGACATGCTCGATCAGCCACTCGCCCTCGCCGCCCTGTACCCAGCAGTTTCGCGTGTAGGCGCCGCGGCGGAAGATGGCGGGCGCCTCCGCTACGCCGGCAATCTCCTCGATCGCCGCCCGCGCGCCAGGTCCCGTCCCAGCTGCCGGCAAGGCGCACAACGAGGCAGCCGCCTCGCCTTCGACTTCGGCAATGATGAACCGAGAGACGTGCCACCACGACTGCGTTTGCGCGGTGGCGATCCGTTCGACGAAGGCCAGGCATCGCGGCTCGTCCCAGCCGAGCGCGATGTCGAACCAGCCGCGCGGCAGCGGGCCGCGCTGCGAGGACAGGATGTTGCGGGCGATGAAAGCGGCGTCGCCGGGCAGCGCGGGGCGGATCGTCGGCAACGACCGCCCCATCGCGAACCTTACGCGTTCTTCAACGCGACGCGGAATTCGGCCTCGGTGTTGGCCTTGACCTCGTCGAGGGTGACGCCGTCGGCAAGCTCGATCAGCGCCATGCCGTCCTTGCCGTGCTTGTCGATGGTGAACACCGCGAGATCGGTGACGACCATGTCAACCACCCGCTCGCCGGTGAGCGGCAAATTGCATTTCTTCAGGAGTTTCGGGCCGTCCTTGGCGGAGTGCTCCATCACGACGACGACGCGCTTGACGCCGGCGACGAGGTCCATGGCGCCGCCCATGCCCTTGACCATCTTGCCGGGGATCATCCAGTTGGCGAGGTCGCCGTTCTGCGCCACCTGCAT
Source organism: Bradyrhizobium sp. (assembly GCF_016219575.1). Taxonomy (GTDB): domain Bacteria; phylum Pseudomonadota; class Alphaproteobacteria; order Rhizobiales; family Xanthobacteraceae; genus Bradyrhizobium. Next base: position 74,111 of record NZ_JACRMG010000018.1, read on the forward strand.
CGCGCCAAGGATCGACAGGTCGATATGGCCGCCGCGCACCATGGCAAAAGAATCCGCCGAGGAGAAATAGCTGGTGGAAGGCAGCTCGCTCACCGTCTGCTTGCCGGCGTTGATGAGATCGGCGTCGACCTCGTCCTCATAGGGGAACGGGCCCATGCCAAGCATGCCGTTCTCGCTCTGCAGGTTCACGTCGATGCCGTTGGGGATGTAGTTCGAGACCAGCGTCGGAATGCCGATGCCGAGGTTGACGTAATAGCCGTCGCGCAATTCCTTTGCGGCGCGCGCAGCCATCTGTTCACGGGTCCAGGCCATTTGCAGTTCTCCTGATTACGCGGCGGGGCGCGGACGGGTGTTGCGGAATTCGATGTGCTTCTTCGCGGTGCCGACTTCGACGATGCGTTTGACGAAGATGCCGGGGGTATGGATGTGGTCCGGGTTGAGCTCGCCGGCCGGCACGAGATGCTCGACTTCGGCCACGGTGATCTTCGCGGCCGTCGCCATCATCGGATTGAAGTTGCGAGCAGTCTTGCGGTAGATCAGGTTCCCGGCGGTGTCGCCCTTCCAGGCATGCACGATGGCAAGGTCGGCAAACAGGCCGCGCTCCATCACGTATTTCTCACCGTCGAATTCCTTCACTTCCTTGCCTTCGGCGATCAGCGTGCCGACGCCGGTCTTGGTGTAGAAGGCCGGGATGCCGGCGCCGCCGGCGCGAATGCGCTCGGCCAGGGTTCCCTGCGGATTGAATTCGAGCTCGAGTTCGCCGGCGAGGTATTGCTGCGCGAACAGCTTGTTCTCGCCGACATAGGACGAAATCATCTTCCTGATCTGACGCGTCTCGAGCAGCCGGCTCAACCCGATACCGTCAACGCCGGCATTGTTCGAGATGAAGGTGAGGCCCTTGACCCCGGAATCGCGGATCGCGTCCGACAGGGTTTCGGGGATGCCGCACAGGCCGAAACCGCCGGACATGATCATCATGCCGTCCTTGAGAATGCCGTCGAGAGCCGATTTGGCGTCGGGATAGACCTTGTTCATGCGAATTACCTGATGGAGGGAGGCGCAGAGTCTTCTAGGTGGCGCATGATCACCCGGGAAAACCGGGGCCCCTTTTGCAGATCATGCGCTCGGCCTGCTTGTTCGGGCTTTTATTAGGCGAATTCTTCGCAGCGCGTCAATGACGGGCATATGCCCGTTTCCGCGTCAGTACGGCCTTGAAAGAGACAAGAAAACCCATCAAGTTGCGGGGGTTGGCTCGGGCGGGGAGGCCCGGCTCCATGTGGCATGCCGCCTCCTGTTTCCTCAAACACCATCAAGACACCTAGCTGGATCATGGCATTGACGATGGCCCAAGGAATGAAGCGCCTGGGGATGCCGGTTGCGGCATTCTTCGGCGTGGCCGTGCTGTGCCTGATGGCGATGTCGTGGTTCCTCAACCGCGACGCGCTGCGGCAGGCGGTCGAGGCGCAAATCCGCGCCGTCACGGGGCTCGATCTCGTCGTCAAGGGAACGATCGACATTTCGGTGTTTCCCGCAAGCTACGTGTCCTTCCATGACGTCGGCCTGAAGGGCGGGCGGACCGCCGACCCCGCGCTGAATGTCGACGTGCTGACCGCCAATCTGCAGCTGCTGCCGCTGTTGCTGCGGCGGTTCGAAATCGCCGACCTGATGTTGCTGCGCCCCGTCATCCGCGTGGTGCGCGACGGCAATGGCGAGAGCAACTGGACGCCGTTCGTCGACCGGATCGTCACGACGATGAAACCGGGCGCGGAGAACCAGGTCTCCTTCTCGGAGATCCGCATCCAGGACGGCGTGCTGAACTACGAGGACGCGACCAACCACGTCGCCGAAAAGCTCGCCGACATCGATCTCTCGCTGGCCTGGCCATCGATCTCGCGCTCCTTTGCCGCGACCGGGCAGTTCGACTGGCGCGGCGAACGCATCGACGGCTCGGTCAGCGCCAGCGATTTCGTCGCCCTGCTGTCGGGCGAGCGATCGGGGCTGAAGGCGCGCCTCGCCTCGGCGCCGCTGAAGCTCGCCTTCGACGGCACGGTCGCCAACCGCACCAGCCTGATGATGGAAGGCACGATGACGGTCGACTCGCTGTCGCTGCGCAACGCGCTGCGCTGGACCGGGCAGCAGCCGCCGGCCGGCGGCGGCTTCGGCCGCTTCGCGCTGAAGGCGCGCGCCAATGTCGTTGGCGGTTCGGTGGCGCTCACCAATGTCAATGTCGAACTCGACGGCAATGTCGCCGAGGGCGTCATGACCTTCGCCATTAACGGCCGCCAGACCATCCAGGCGACGCTTGCCGCGGGCAACCTCGACTTCACGCCCTACATCTCCACCGTCCGCCTGCTCGCTTCCGGCGCGCGCGACTGGAACCGGCAATTGTTCGACCTCAACGCGCTGTCGGCGACCGATCTCGATATGCGCCTGTCGGCCGCCAGGGTGACGGTAGGCCCGACCAAGCTCGGCCGCACGGCGTTCGGCGCGAATTTGCGCAATGGCGCGCTGGCGCTCAGCGTCGGCGAGGCGCAGATGTATGGCGGCGTCGCCAGGGGCTCGCTGGGCATCGCGCGTTCCGACACGGTCGCCGACGTTCGCGCCCAATTCCAGCTCACCGATGTCGACCTGCAGGCCGCCGCCGCCGAACTGTTCGGCGTCAACAAGCTCTCCGGCCGCGGCAACCTCAACGTCTCGCTGGTCGCCTCCGGCTCGAGCCCGTTCGGGCTCGCCTCCTCGCTCGACGGCACGGCGACGCTCACCGGCCATGACGGCGCGATCTCGGGCTTCAATGTCGAGCAGCTCCTGAAGCGGCTGGAGCGCCGGCCGCTGTCCGGCGCCGGCAATTTCCGGCAGGGCTCGACGCCCTACGACAACATCAACGTCTCGGTGAAATTCGCCGACGGCATCGCGACCGCCGAGGACGTCCGCGTCGAGAGCCCGACCTCGCGCCTGACCCTGACGGGAACGGCGTCGGTGCCGGCGCGCGAATACGATCTCAAGGGCGTCGCCAGCCTGATCTCCTCGACCAGCGGCAGCCCCGGCTTCGAGCTGCCCTTCGTCGTGCAGGGGCCGTGGGACGATCCCCTGATCTTCCCCGATCCGGAAAGCCTGATCCGCCGCTCGCCCGCGACCGAGCCGCTGCTCGACGCGGTCAAGGACAAGAAGACGCGCGACGCCGTCAAGTCGGTGATCGAGCGCTTCACCGGCGGCGGCCTGCGCCGCCCCGCGCCGGATGCCGCGCCCGCCCCGGCCGCAGCCGAGGCAACCAAGCCGAACTAGCCGGCTCCGCTCACAGCGGCACGGCGTTTTCGCCCTGCGCGCGCGACAGTTTCGAGGCAAACGACGCCACCGTGATGACGACGGCGATCAGCGCGATCACCATGGTACAGATGGCGTTGATCTCCGGCTTCACGCCGAGCCGCACCTCGGAATAGATGCGGATCGGCAGCGTCGCCGAGCCGGGACCGGTGGTGAAGCTCGCGATCACGACGTCGTCGAGCGAAAGTGTGAAGGCGAGCATCCAGCCCGCGGCGATCGAGGGGATGATCAGCGGCAGGGTGACGGACAGGAAGGCGCGCACGGGATCGCAGCCGAGATCCATCGCCGCCTCCTCCAGGCTGCGGTCGATCGCCCCCAATCTCGACTGCACCACCACGGTGACGAAGCACATGGTGAGCGTGGTGTGGGCGATGGTCACGGTCCAGAAGCCGCGACCGGCATCCAGCGCGACGAACAGCAGCAGCAGCGACAGGCCGGAGATCACTTCCGGCATCACCAGCGGCGCATAGAGCATGCCGGAGAACAGCATGCGCCCCTTGAAGCGTTCGCCGCGGGTCAGCGCCACGGCGGCGAGCGTGCCGAGGATGGTTGCAATCGTTGCCGATACCGCGGCCACCCGCAGGCTCATCCACGCCGCATCCATCATCGCGCGGTCGTTGAAGAACTCGTAGTACCATCGCAGCGACCAGCCGCCCCACACGGTGACGAGCCGCGAGGCATTGAAGGAATAGATCACGAGGATCACGATCGGCAGGTAGAGGAACGCCAGTCCCAGCGCGAGCGCGGTGACGTTGAACGGCGTGAGGCGGTTGATCCTGCGGGAGGCCATCAGCGCGCCTCCAGCTGGCGGTGCTGCAACCGCTCATACAGCAGCAGCGGGGCGACCAGCAGCACCAGCAGCACCACCGCGACAGCCGAGGCGACGGGCCAGTCCTTGTTGGTGAAGAACTCCAGCCACAGCGTCTGGCCGATCATCAGGGCATTGGAGCCTGCGAGCAGATCGGGGATGACGAACTCGCCGACAACAGGGATGAAGCACAGCAGCGCGCCTGCACCCACACCGGGCAGCGACAGCGGGAACGTGACCTGCCAGAACGCCTGCCACGGCGAGGCGCCGAGATCGGCGGCGGCTTCCAGCAGCGCCGGATCCTGCTTCGCCAGCGTCGCAAACAGCGGCAGGATCATGAACGGCAGATAGGAATAGACGATGCCGATATACATCGCGGTGTCGGTGGAGAGCCACACCAGCGGCGCCGAGATCAGGTGCAGCTTGAGCAGCACGGTGTTGAGCAACCCGTCATGCTGCAGGATGTTGATCCAGGCATAGATGCGGATCAGGAACGAGGTCCAGAACGGCACGATCACCAGCATCATCGCGATCGCCTGCCAGCGCTGCGGCAGCCGCGCCATGCCATAGGCGACGGGATACCCGATCAGGAGCAGGATGGCGGTCGAAACCAGCGCGACCGTCAGGCTGCGCAGATAGGACAGGATGTAGAGATTGTCCGAGATCAGCAGTTTGAAGTTCTCGATCGAGAGCTGATCGAACGCCGCCACGGTCGCTTCGCGGCCGCCCCACAGGTCGAACAGCGGCACATAGGGCGGCTGCGCGATCGCGGTCTGCGACAGCGCGATCTTCAGCACGAAGCCGAACGGCACGAGGAAGAACAGCACCATCCACAAATAGGGCGCGATCGCCGCAAAGCTCGCGGGACGCGCAAATATCCGGCGCGCGCTCATTGTTCCAGCACCAGGCAGTCGTCGGGCATGAACCACGCCACCACGCGCTGGCTTGCCGCATAGGCATCGACGATCCGCGTGGTGTTGGCCATCGACGAGCGCACGATGGCGCCGGAGTCGAGCTTCACCCTGTAGGTGGTGTGGCCGCCGAGGTAGCTGACGTCGGTGATGACGCCCTCCAGCCGGTTGAAGGCATGCGCGCTGGTGCCCTCCGCCGCGGGCGCGCGGCGCGACAGCTTGACCTTTTCGGGCCGGATCGCGACGCTGACCACGGACTTCGCAAGCGGCGAGCGCGGCTCCGCCACGTAGAGCGTGCCGGCATCGCGCGTCGCGATGGCAAGGCGGCCGGCCTCGGCGGCGCCGACCTGCCCCTCGAACAGGTTGATGTCGCCGACGAACTCGGCGATCCAGCGCGAGGCCGGCGTCTCGTAGAGATCGCGCGGGGTCGCCACCTGGTCGAGCCGGCCGGCGTCCATCACGCCGATGCGGCTCGCCATGGTCATCGCCTCTTCCTGGTCGTGGGTGACGACGATGAAGGTCATGCCGAGCCGGCGCTGCAGCTCCATCAATTCTTGCTGCGTGCTCTCGCGCAGCTTCTTGTCGAGCGCCGCCAGCGGCTCGTCGAGCAGCAGCACCTGCGGCCGCCGCGCCAGCGAGCGCGCCAGCGCCACGCGCTGCCGCTGCCCGCCGGAAAGCTGGTCCGGCTTGCGCTTCTCGAGCCCCTCGAGCTTGACCAGCGCCACCATCTCGGCGACGCGGGTCCTGATGTCGGCCTTCGCCATGCCGGCGCGCTTCAGCCCGAAGGCGATGTTGTCCTTGACCGACAGATGCGGAAACAGCGCATAGTTCTGGAACATCATGTTGACGGGCCGCTCATGCGGCAGCACCGGAGCGATGTCCCTTCCATCGAGCAGGATGCGGCCCTCGTCCGGCGTCTCGAAGCCGGCAAGCATGCGCAGAAGCGTCGTCTTGCCGCAGCCGGAGGGACCGAGCAGCGCAAAGAACTCGCCGGCGCGGATATCGAGCGTGACGCGATCGACCGCACGGAAATTGCCGAATTTCCTGGTCACCCCTTCGATGCGCAGGAGCGGCATCTCGGGCTCGGGCTGCGGCTCGATCCGCGCCGGCACGGCCGCAGCGGGCTCTGGCCTCGCGGGCGCGGCCGCCGGCTCCGGTTGCGACGGCTCTGCAGGCAATGCCTCCGGCTTTTCAGCCTCGATCACCGGCGATTCCGGTTTGGCAGGCCCTGCCGCCGCCTCATTGTCAGGTCGTTCCTCAGCCATGTTCCCCGCCGGCCCCGTCGTGGCTGCAAGCTAGCGACGGATCGACGGCGGCTCAACAGGCCCGAAACCGCTGCCGGGCGCCGCAGGCCGGTTCAGCCGGCCCAAATCCCCAAAAAATTCGTGTCCGCGATGTGAACGCGTTCCGGACTGGGCGCGACTATCGGCTGGAGTTGATGGCCGATCGGGGGGACCGATGCAGGATGAAGCGCCGCGACGTGTGAATATCTCGACGGACATGTTTCCGGACCAGAAGCGCCTTGCCATGTGGCGCGAGGTGTATGGGCGCGGCATCGCGCACGTCGACATCGAGCAGCTTGGGGATGCGCCGTTTCACGCCGATGTTACCTTCAATCTGCTGCCCAATGTCGCCATCGCATCCGGCGCACGCTCGCCCGCGCATTACCGCGTGACGCGCGAACTGCTCAAGGACAACAGCGACATCATCGCAGTCAGCATATTGCGATCGGGCGAGGCTTCGGCCACGCAATTCGGCCAGGAGTTGATCGGCGGCGTCGGCAGCGCCAGCGTGCTGTCGGGGGCCGATCCCTCCGTCAGCACGCTGACCACCGACGGCAGCTTCATCACGCTGGCGCTGTCGCGCCCCGCCATCGCGGAACTGGCCCCGGATTTCGAAGCCGCCTTCGGCCGGCCGATCCCCGCCGACGATCCGGCGCTGCGCCTGCTCATCAAGTATCTCGACGCCGTACTGGCCGCCGACGAACTGGACCATCCGGAAGTCGCCCGCTCCGTCTCCGCCCATATTCTCGACCTTGTGGCGCTGGCGCTGGGCGCGCGCGGCGAGCGGGCCGAAGCCGCGCTCGGCGGCGCCAAGGCGGCGCGGCTGAAGGCGCTCAAATCCGACGTGATGTCGATGCTCGGCAACGGCGAACTGTCCTCGGAACTGATCGCCGGCCGCCACGGCATCTCGTCGCGCTATGTGCGGAAGCTGTTCGAGCAGGAAGGAATCTCGTTCACATCCTTCGTGCTCGGCGAGCGGCTGACGCGGGTGCGCCGCATGCTGCGCGATTCCCGCTACGCGCATCTGACCATTGCGCAGCTCGCGCATGCCTGCGGCTTCAACGACATTTCCTATTTCAACCGCGCCTTCCGCCGCCATTTCGGCGCCACGCCGACGGATGTAAGGGGGCACGCCGGGGACGAAGCGGCCGCTACGCCGTCCCAGCCATGAACGCGGCGAGCCGCTCGCGGTCAGCGGCCGGCATGGTGAGGCCGAGTTTCGTGCGCCGCCACAACACATCGTCGGGGAAGCGCGCCCATTCCTTTGTCATGAGGTAGCGCACTTCGGCGCCGGTCAGGTCCGGACCGAAGGCGGGGCCGAGATCCTCTTTCGATTTGGCATCGCCCAAAATCGTGACCAGCCGTGAGCCATAGGCCGAGACCAGGCGGCGCGCCTCGACCTCCCCGAGAAAGCGCCATTGCTCGCGCGCGGACTCGACCTCGTCCTCGAACTTCGCCCAGCCGAAATCGCCGCCCGGCAGCGGCGTCGTCGCGGTCCAGCGCGGCGACATCGGATAGAATCTCGACAGCTGCGACACCGCGCGTTCGGCACGCAATCGCGCCGTGGTGATATCGCCGCCGAAAATCGTCACCAGCGGCGCCTTGCCGCGCCGCGCATCGACATTCAGCACGCCGTCGCGGCGCAGGCCGCTCCCGCCGCGTCCAATCACGGAATTGGCGCCGGCGACCGTGCGCACCACGTCGGCCGCCTCGACCCGCTCCCGGAAATAGCGGTTGGCGGCGTCGCAGAGATAGGCGACGTCGCTGGCTGCCATCGAGACCACGGCCGGATCGCCCTTGAAGGCGTGGCCGACCGTGCCGATCAGCGTGAAGTCGCGCTCATAGGGGCTGGCAAAGATCAGCCGGCGGTCGTGGTTCTGGAACACATAGACGTTCTCGCTGTCGAACAGCCGCTTCACCACGATCTGGCTGATCTGGGTGGTGCCGAGCGGAGGGGCCGGCACGCGCAGCACGGTGTCGGCGACCGAGGCGGTCCAGGCGCCGGTGGCGTTGACCAGCGCCCTTGCCGTGGCGATACGACGGTGACCGCGGTCGATGATCGCCAGCCGCCAGACATCGGTGCGGTCGGCGCGGACGCAGCGCGCGCCGGTGCAGATCTCGGCGCCGTGCTCGGCGGCATCGACCGCCGAGAGCACCACGAGGCGGGAATCGTCGACGATGCAGTCGGAATATTCAAAGGCGGTGCCGAACGGCCGCTTCAGGGCATCGCCGACGGGGTGATGGGTGACGTCGATGGTTTCCGAGGGCGGCAGCGGCCGCCGCGCCCCCAGCCGGTCGTAGAGCCAGAGCCAGGCCCGCAGCACCCAGGGCGGCCGCTCGTCGGCATGCGCGGGAATGGCAAAGCGCATCGGGCGCACCAGATGCGGCGCGATGCGCAGCCAGACGTCGCGCTCGGCCAGCGCCGCGCGCACCCGGCGGAAATCCCGCCGTTCCAGCACCGAAAGATCGCCATGGATCAGCCGCGGCGAGGCCGAGGATGCGCCGCCGCCGAGATCGCCCTGCTCCAGCAGGAGTACGCGAAGGCCCCGCCCGGCGGCGTCGCGCGCCACGCTGACGCCGTTGAGGCCGCCGCCGAGGATTGCAAGATCGAAGTCCGCCATACGCAACGCTGAGAAATGGAACGCCCGTCCCTCTTCTCTAGCCGGTCTTGCGCGCAGGCTCCATGGTGTTGTCGCGGCCGACGAGGGGTGCGTATTGGGCGATCGGCGCAGGCTTGCCCAGCAGATAGCCCTGGACCGCGTCGCAGCCCTCCTTGGCCAGGAAGGAGAGCTGTTCGGCGGTCTCCACGCCCTCGGCGACGATGGACATCTCCAGGCCGTGGCCGAGGTCGATGACCGCCCGCACGATGTTCGCCGATTGCGGGGTCTTGCCGAGATTGATGACGAAGGCGCGGTCGATCTTGATCTTGTCGAACGGGAAAGCCTGCAGATAGCTCAGCGACGAGTATCCGCTGCCGAAATCGTCCATGGAGATGCGCACGCCCAGCGCCTTCAGACGCCGCAGCAGCGCCAGGCCCCGGTCGAAATCCTCGATCAGCACGCCTTCGGTGATTTCCAGTTCCAGCCGTCCCGGCGACAGCCCGGTTTCGAGCAGGATCGAATGCACGAGATTGACGACATCGCCGTGCATGAACTGCGCCGGCGACAGGTTAACGGCGACCTGCAGCGGCACCGGCCAGGACGCAGCCTCCCGGCAGGCCTCGCGCAGGATCCACTCGCCCATCTCGACGATCAGGCCGCTCTCTTCCGCGATCGGGATGAAGTCGGCGGGCGAGACGAAGCCGCGCAGCGGATGCATCCAGCGCGCCAGCGCCTCGAAGCCGATGATCCTGCTGGTGGCGACCGTGTCGCCGGACGCGGCCTGCGGCTGGTAGTGGAGCGATAATTCGCCGTTCTTGATGGCGACCGAGAGATCCTGGTGCAGCACGCGGCGGTCGCGGATCTGCTGGTCCATCTCGGGCTCGAACAGGTTCACGGTGCCGCGCGACTTCTGCTTGGCGCGGAACAGCGCAGCGCCTGCATTGGCGAGCAGCGCGGCGGCGTCCGGACCGTTGTGCGGGAACACCGAGATGCCGGTGGTGACGCCGGTGCGAACAGCCTTGCCGTCGATCTGGAATTCGTTTGCCAGCGCTTCGCCGAGCCGGGCGGCCAGCGCCTGGCCCGCCTCCGGCTGCTTGCCGTCGATGATCAGGCCGAACTCGTCGCCCGAGAGCCGCGCTACCACGCCGCCGCGCGCGGTTTCCTGCAGACGGCGCGCCACCTCGATCAGGACCTTGTCGCCCGTCGCATGGCCGAACACGTCGTTGACTTCCTTCAGGCCGTCGAGGTCAACGCAAAGCACGGCGAACTCCTCGTCGGTGCCGGCGCAGGCCTCGATCATCTGAGCCAGCGCCTGCAGGAAGGCGGCGCGGTTCGGCAGGTCGGTGAGGCCGTCGTGATAGGCCATATGGGCCATCCGCGATTCGGTCTGGCGGCGGTCGGTGACGTCCTCGTGGGTCTTGATCAGGTATTGCGGCTCGCCGGCATCGTCGAGCACGGTCATGCGCCGGGTCAGGAACAGCCGCAGGCCGTCCTTGGTCGAGATCGGGTGCTCCTCGGCGAGCAGGCCGCGCTTCCTGATCGCCGCCTCGTCGCGCGCGACGATCAGCTTTGCCTCGCGTGGATTGAAGATGTCGGCGGCCGTCAGGCCGGTGGCCTCCTCGCGACTGCGGTTGAGAATGGTCTCGGCGCTGCGGTTGGCGAGCAGATATTTGCCGTCCTTGACGCGCTCGACGATCAGCGCGACCGGAATGTTGTCGACCACGAGCTCGAGGAACTTCTTGGCGTTCTCCAGTTCGCGCGACAGCGAACGGCGGTCGGTGACGTCGTCGAACAGCGCGATCAGGAATTCCGGCTGGCCTTTTTCGTTGCGCGCGATCACGCGGTTGGAAGCGAGAATGCGCCGCTGAGCGCCGCGCTCGACCTGGAATTCGTTGCGGTGATAGCCCTCCGGCGCCGAAATCGCCGCCGTGTCGGCCTTGACGATGGCCGCAGCAGTGGCCGGGCTGAAAATCTCCTCGGCGCGCTTGCCGACGATGTGATCGCGCGAGAAGCGCGAGAAGCGCTCGAAGGCGCGGTTGGCGAAGATGTAGCGGCCGTCTTCGATGTTCTTGGCGGCGACGCAGACCGGCACGTTGTCCAGCACCGATTCCAGGAACTGGGTGGTGGAGGACAGCTTTCGCGACAGCTTGCGCTGCTCGGTGCAGTCCAGATGGGTCGCGACCGAACCGCCGTTCGGCAGCGTGAAGTATTTCACCAGCACAGAGCGGCCGTCGGGCAGCTCGGTGATCAATCCTTCCGGCGTGGCCGCACGGCCGTAGAATTCCTCATCGGAGTTGTGCAGCACGCCGCGACTACGCCGCATCTCCAGGAGTTGCGCACCGGTCATGTCGCGCGGCACGTCGGCGCGGGTCAGGCCGTACAGGTTCAGGTACTGGTCGTTGCAGAAGATCACCCGGCCGCGCGGGTCGATCATCACCACGCCCTGGTTGAGATGGTTCAGCGCGGAACTGATGAAGAAGTTGCGCCGTAGCTGCGAGCGCTGGACGCGGCGCAGCGCCGACACCACCCAGATCGCCACCGCACCGACGAAGGAGGCGATCACGATGCCGCCGATCAGGACTTCCCAGATCACGTTGGGATCGAGCGAGCCGACATAGCTCGAAGGCTGGAATCCGCCGGACGCGGCCAGCGCGTGCGCGCACGGCCAGGCGCTGGCGGCAAGGCACACCAGGGCCGTGGCAAGAGAGTTCTTGCTGCCTGCCTGCCAATTCTTGCCAGCCATCAGTCACCCGCGCATTTCAGCGCCGGAGTGTCTGTGTTTGCGGGTTTGGATCGGGTAAACGCGTACCCTTGCAACTCCAAAATGTGACTCAAATTACGGCAATTGCCCTGACATGATTAATGCGCCACTAATGCCGGAGCGCCCGCAGTGCGGCTGCGAGACAAACCAAGGGCTTGGCGGCAACAGATGCTTAACAAAGCGACAAAAACCTGCTGCTGATAGTGCCCAACGACACGGCAATTTCTCCCGGATTTCAACTTCACATGGACAGGGTCGAGTGCGTCATTGTCGGGGCCGGGGTGATCGGCCTTGCGGTGGCAAGGCGGCTGGCCAAGGCCGGCCGCGAAGTGGTGGTGCTGGAAGAGGCCGAGGGCATCGGCACGGTGACCTCCTCACGCAACAGCGAGGTCATCCATGCCGGGATCTACTATCCGGCCGGCAGCTGGATGGCGCGCATGTGCGTCGCCGGCAAGCACGCGCTCTACCGCTATTGCGACGAGCACGGCATCCCCTACAAGAATTGCGGCAAGCTGATCGTCGCGACCACGCCGGAAGAGACGGCAAGGCTGGCGGCGATCCGCGACCACGCCGCCGCCAATGGCGTCGCCGACATGCAGACGCTTGCCGGCGAAGCCGCTTGCGCGCTCGAGCCGGCGTTGCAATGCGAGGCCGCCCTGCTCTCGCCTTCCACGGGGATCATCGACAGCCACGCCTACATGCTCTCGCTGCGCGGCGAGGCGGAGGACGCCGGCGCAGCGTTCGCCTTCCACACCCCGGTGCTTCGCGCGAAGGCGAGCGCGGGACGGATCGAACTCGAAGCCGGCGGCGCCTCGCCGATGACGCTTGCCTGCGATCTCCTGATCAACGCCGCCGGGCTCAACGCACCGGCGGTGGCGCGCGCCATCGCGGGCATGCCCATCGAAATGATCCCTTCCTCCTATCTCGCCAAGGGCAATTATTTCAGCTGCAACGCGCGGGCGCCGTTCTCGCGGCTGATCTATCCGGTGCCGGAGCCGGGCGGCCTCGGCGTGCACCTCACGCTCGACATGGCCGGCCAGGCCCGGTTCGGCCCCGACGTCGAATGGATCGAGACCATCGACTACGCCGTGGACCCGGCGCGTGCAGCGCGCTTCTATCCGGCGATCCGCAAATACTGGCCTGCGCTGCCCGATGGCGCGCTGATGCCGAGCTATTCCGGGATCCGGCCGAAGATCGTGCCGCCCGCCGTGGCGCGGCAGGATTTTCTGATGCAGGGCCCGGCCGAGCATGGCGTCGCCGGGCTGGTCAACCTGTTCGGAATCGAATCGCCGGGCCTGACGTCATCGCTGGCCATCGCCGACCATGTGGCGGAAATGGCAGGCGTGCAGAGCTAGCGGCATGAAAAACCCCCGCGCGGATGAGCTGAAGCTCATCCGAAGGCGAGGGCTTGTCTTCCGAAATATTCGCGAGGACGTCGGTTAGTGGACTGTCTCTTCCGCGGTATGCCTCAACCGCTCGATCTGGTCCTTCACCATCAACTTTCGACGCTTCAACTCGACGATTTCCAGGTCATCTGTGGAGAGATGGAGCAACGCTTCGTGCAGTTCACTTTCGAGAATCTTGTGTTTGCGTTCCAGTTCAACGAGATGGGCCTGTATTGCCATTCGCATTCCTCCTCGGTGGAAACCTCAGATTCGATCCGGACACAGAAGTGTACACCAGACTGCGAATCTGTCGATGGGAATCGGGAATGCGCGGTCGTCATATTTTCGGGATTATCTGTAACCAATCGTGACTATGGAACTGCGTCAGCTTGCGCCGCACGGCGGCAAGGACGATATTTGCCAAAGCCTGCCGCGGGACCGTTCACAACCTCATCGTGCCCACTAGTTAACACACACCATGACCGACGAAGATGAGCGCGAACTCCAGGCCGAACTTGCCCGGCTGCAGCAGGAGCACCGCGACCTCGACGCGGCGATCGATGCGCTGCATCAGTCGCCTGCACCCGACCTGTTGCGGCTGCAGCGGCTGAAGAAGCGCAAGCTGCTGTTGCGCGACCGCATCGCCTTCATCGAAGACCAGATTACCCCCGACATCATCGCCTGAGCGCGGTATCCGGCAACGCCCGAAGCCGGGACTGCTTCGCAGTAGCGCGACGGCTTGTCCCCGTTCTCCACAGGGAAGCTGCGCCGGCCCAACAAATGGCCCCGGCGAGCTTGGCGAGCGGACCGGGGCCCAAGGGGGTTGGTGGAAGTCTGTACAAGCACCAACCTAACGCCGCCGCGGTCGGATCGTTCCCGAAAATTCGATCTTGACTCCGATAGAACAAAAAGAGAACATTCGGAACAACCCCCAGCCCGGAGTTCCGCCATGTCCGCCACCGCGTTGTCAGAGAACCGCCGCTACGAACAGGCCTGTGACCAGGCCATTGCCATGTGCGACGGCAACCTGCGTTCGACCATCAAGGCGCTGATCATGGCGAACGAATATCTCGAAGGCGAACTTGCCGAACTGCAGGCGGCGGTCGCTGCCGGATGCGTCCCCACCCTTTCCTCGCATGCGAGGAGCAGCGCCGCCTGATTGGTAACCAGGAGCGAAGCGATGGCCAGTGTCACCTACTACGTCGCATTGCCGTTCATGCGCGACGAGAGCGGCGAAATGATCGCGGGCAATGCCGAGGAATGCCAGAGCGCCACGACGGCGCTGCGCCGCGCCGAGACGATGTCGCGGATTCCCGGCAGCATCGGCGCGATCGCCTTCAGCCGCACCGGCGATCCCATGATCGGTGAATTCGGCGATGCGCATCTGCTGCGCAAGTTCGGCAATGTGCCGGACGACCTCGGCGGGCTGTAGCGCAGTCTCAGCCGGCCTCGTGGCGCCGCTGCGCCTTGCGTACATACATGGCGCTGTCGGCCTGCTCGAGCGCGGTGCGCATTTCCGAATGGGTGTCGAGAATTGCAACACCGGCCGATGCGCCGGCGTGCACCTTTCTGCCGCCGAATGAAAAACGCAGGCCGTCGATCGCCTGCTCCAGTTGAGCCGCCTTTGCCCGCGCATCGGTCTCGCTGAGATTCCACAGCAGCACGGCGAACTCGTCGCCGCCGAGCCGGCCGATGACGTCGGAGGCGCGCACCTGGCTTGCCAGCGTCTGCGCGATCGCCTTCAGCACATGGTCGCCCGCGGCATGGCCGAACGCGTCGTTGATCGGCTTGAGCCGATCGACGTCGAGCACGAGCAGCGCGCCGCTCGCGGAGTAGCGCTTGATGAAGGCGATCGAGCGCGAAAGCTCGCGTTCGAAACCGCGCCGGTTGAGGATGTCGAGCAGGAAGTCGGTCTCGGCGGTGGCCTTCAACTGTTCGATTTCGGCGCGCGCTTTCGCCAGTTCCTGGCGCAGCCGCCGTACCGCCGATTTCGCATCCGCAAGCCCGCTCGCCCTGGGCGCTGCCGACCGCCGGGGGGCGGCCCGGGCCCGCAACAGGGCCGCCTTCCGCCCGGGCGCGCCGGATTTCCGGCCTTTTACAGCCTTCGAGGCCCGGCCCCCGGCTTTCTTCTTCATGGGCAACTTCTCAAGAAGGCTTGCTCGGATTCACCAAGACAGGATAGTCCATTCCCAACCTCTTGCCACCGCCTTGGATCAACCCCGGGCCGACCCTATAATCGGCCTATGCTTTTGGATTCCTGAAAAGAATTGGCTCAATGACCGTCCCCGTCGCCATCATCATGGGCAGCCAGTCGGACTGGGAGACTATGCGCCATGCCGCCGAGACGCTTGCCGCGCTCGGGGTTCCCTCCGACAAGCGCATCGTCTCGGCCCACCGTACCCCGGAACGGCTGTTCGCCTTCGCCAAGGGCGCCAAGGCCGCCGGCTTCAAGGTCATCATCGCCGGCGCCGGCGGCGCAGCGCATTTGCCGGGCATGGCGGCCTCGCTGACGGAACTGCCGGTGTTCGGCGTCCCCGTGGAGTCCAAGGCGCTGTCGGGTCAGGATTCGCTTTACTCCATCGTCCAGATGCCTGCCGGAATTCCCGTAGGCACGCTGGCCATCGGCAAGGCCGGCGCAATTAACGCCGCCCTGCTTGCCGCCAGCGTGCTGGCGCTGAACGATCCTCCGCTCGCCGCCCGGCTTGCCGCCTGGCGCAAGCAGCAGACGGACTCCGTCGCCGAACGCCCGGAGGGATCGGCGTGACGGCTTCGAATCTGACGAAGCTGAAGCCGGGCGATACCATCGGAATTCTCGGCGGCGGCCAGTTGGGCCGGATGCTGGCGATGGCGGCGGCCAGACTCGGGCTGAAATGCCAGGTGTTCTCGCCGGAGCCGGATTCGCCCGCCTTCGACGTCGTGCTCAACGCCGTGTGCGCCGAATATGCCGACGTCGAGCGGCTGGAGATGTTCGCCGCCGACGTAGACGTCGTGACCTACGAGTTCGAGAACGTGCCGGCCGCGACCGCCATGGTGCTTGCCGCGCACAAGCCGGTATTGCCCGCCTACAAGATCCTCGAGACCACGCAAGACCGCCTGATCGAGAAGGACTTCGTGGCCAGGCTCGGCATCGGCACCGCCGATTATGCCGATGTGTCCTCGCCGGAAACGCTGCGCTCCGCAATCGAGCGCATCGGCCTGCCCGCAGTGATCAAGACCCGCCGCTTTGGCTATGACGGCAAGGGCCAGGCGATCATCCGCGAAGGCGACGACATCGACCGCATCTGGCATGAACTCGGCACCAAGTCCGCGATCCTGGAAGCCTTCATCCCGTTCGAGCGCGAGATATCGGTGGTGGCGGCGCGTTCCGCCGACGGCAACGTCGAATGCTACGACGTCACCGAAAACGAGCATCGCGACCACATTCTCAAGATCTCGCGCGCGCCGGCCGATATCCCGGAAGCGCTGGCAGGCCAGGCGTGCGCCATTGCCGAAAAGATCGCCATCGCGCTCGACTATGTCGGCGTGCTCGCCGTCGAGATGTTCGTGGTGGCCAACGGAAAGGGACCGCAGGTGCTGGTCAACGAGATCGCGCCGCGGGTGCATAATTCCGGCCACTGGACGCTGGATGGCGCCTCGATCTCGCAATTCGAGCAGCACATAAGGGCGATTGCGGGCTGGCCGCTGGGCAAGCCGGTCCGCCATGGCCCGGTCACCATGACCAACCTGATCGGCGACGACATCCATGACTATGAGCGCTGGCTGACGGTCCCGGGCGCTACCGTGCACCTCTACGGCAAGGGAGCGCCCCGGCCCGGCCGCAAGATGGGTCATGTGACGCAGGTGATGCCGGAGCGGCCCAAAAACGGCTGATTTCAGACCGAATTGATCGATTTTGCTGCACCGGAAGGGGCTGCACAGGTGGACAATTCAGGATTTGTCTGATACATGCGCGCGCTCAGGCTGAAGGTCCGCGTTTTCGCCGGCCTTTCGCTTCCCAGAATTCCAGACCGCTCACACCGAAAAGAGGATGCCGCGTGCAGGTTCTCGTCCGCGATAACAACGTCGATCAAGCCCTCAAGGCGCTCAAGAAGAAGATGCAGCGCGAGGGGATTTTCCGCGAGATGAAGCTCCGCGGTCATTACGAGAAGCCCTCCGAGAAGAAGGCCCGCGAAAAGGCGGAAGCCGTGCGCCGCGCCCGCAAGCTGGCGCGCAAGAAGCTGCAGCGCGAAGGCCTGCTGCCGATGAAGCCGAAGCCGGCTTTCGGCGCCGGTCCCGGCGGCGATCGCGGTCCGGGCGGCGGTGGCCGTGGCGGCGCAGGTGGTCCGCGCGGTCCGCGCTGATCCGTTCTGAACAATCTGAGTTCCGAGAACGCGGGCCTTGCGGCCCGCGTTTCCTTTTGACCGATGTACTTTACGGCGCAGCAGGTTACCCTTGCGGCACAGGACGCGGGAGCAATCTGCCGTAATGGCCATTTCGAGTTCTGATGTCTGCCTGAACGTCTCGCGTGTGGCCGTTGTTCTCCTGGGCCTCACGCTCGGCGGCTGTTCGTTCGACCTCGGCTCGTTCTCGCTCGGCCCGGACAAGGAAGCGACGCCGAAGGCGCCGGCCACGCCGACCGCCGAAATCAGCGCGGAAAACGTCAGGGATGCACAGGGCTACGCCGCGCAGGGCCAGGTGCTGGCCCGATCCGGCAAGACCGACGAAGCCCTGGCCCAGTTCGAAAAGGCGCTCGTGCTCGATCCCTACAACGTGCAGGCACTCAGCGGGCGCGGCCTGATCCACCAGGGCGAGAAGCGGCATGCGGAAGCGATCGAGGATTTCGCCGCGGTCCACGGCCTGGTCCCGCAGCGCGCCGATCCGCTGGTGGCGCGGGCGACCAGCTACCTTGCGCTCGACAAGGTCAAGGAGGCGGCTAGCGATCTCGACGAGGCCGTACAGTCCGAGCCGAACAACGGAAATGCATGGTCGATGCGGGGGCTCGCCTATGAACGGCTCGGCGACAAGAGCAAGGCGGCCGCATCCTATAGTCGCGCGCTCGCAATCCGGCCGCGCGACGACGCGGCGCGCAGCGGGCTGGCGCGGGTCGGCGGCTAAGAGCTTGTTTGTTCTTGACGCGTTTTGCTTACGCGAACCGGTACCCACCCCGGATCAAGTCCGGGGCGAGCTTTCACCCGAAAACGCTACGTCATTTCGGCAGGACGGCGTGGAACATCGACTTCGCCGCCGACAGCACGTCTTCGGCGACGTTGGTCTTCTGCTTCGGCTGGTCGGCCACTGCCTCGGCGCGCAGGTCGAGCGGCGGCCGCGACAGCGGAATTTCGGCCGGAGGGGTCGGGCGGGACGGGTCGGCCCGGAGCGCAGCCGGATCGGCTGCCTCGGAAGGCGTGGCGACCACGATCGGCGGCGGCAACGGACGCATCGTTGACGGCGGCGCCGCCATAATCACACGCGGCTCCTCGGGAACGTGAGCCACTTCGGGCGCGCGCAGCGCCGGTTGCGCACGCTGCGGCGCCTCGCCGTCGCTGCGCAGCCGTTCGATCGCGGCGCGGGCAAGATCATTGGCATCGCGACGATCCTCGACGGCAGAAGCAGCGTCGGCCGGCGCGGCGGCGATGACGGAGGGCACCGGCGGCGCCGACTTGGCCACACGCGGCGAGGCCGGGCGCCTGGATTCGGTGGGGAGGCTGGCCGTGGTTTCGACCGGCTTGTCGGCGGCCCTCTCCTGAGATTTCTCTGGAGACTTTTCTTGAGGCTTTTCGACCACGACGGCCTTTTCGGCGGCGGCGTTCTTTTCCAGCAGCGCCTTCTCGGAGATGCCCTTGGCCTTGACGCCGGATGCGGGAATGCCGGCGGTCTCGGCCGCCGGATTGGCCTTGGCCTCGGCCTTGCCGGCGTCAGGCTTGCCGGCATCGGCTTTGGGCTGGGCGGTGGACATGACGGCCGCCTTGGGTGGCTCGGAGGCGGGCTTGGCGTTGATGTAGTGATTGACGATGTAGGCCCCGATGACCGTCGCAGCCACCGAGGGCACGATCTCCACGGCAAATTTCTTCAGATAATTCAACATGACCCGGCCAACTCCCGACGCGGGTCAATTTGCGGGAACTTTGAGGCACATTGAGGGATCAACTGCGACGGATCGGTGGCAATTGCCCTCAGTTCCGCCTCAGGGCTTCAGCTCCACCTCCAGGAAAACGATCTCGGAAGCCGTCTCGTTGAGCACGTCATGCTCGACGCCGGCCTTGCGGAAGTAGGATTTCCCGGCCGAAAGCTGCGCCTTGGAGCGCTCGCCATTGGGCGCCACGATCGTCATCTCGCCCGCGGTGACCGGCACGATCACATAGTCCATCGCGTGGATGTGATGGCCGGTGGCGCTGCCCGGCGCCAGCCGCCATTCGGTGACGCGCACCTCGGCGGTGTCGACCTGGACGTCCGATTTGGCGCTGAGCATTTGGCTACCTCTTTTTTCCGGCGCTGCCTCAGGGCACGAATACCATGAACACGAACACGGCAAACACCACCATATGGACCATGCCGAACAGGATGTTGGTACGGCCGGTGCCGAAGGTGAGCATGCTCAGCATGAATGTCAGCAGCAGGATCACCATCTCCTGGTTGCCAAGACCCAGCACGAGCTGCTTGTCGAGCGCGTAGGCGGCAACCGCAACCGCAGGAACCGTCAATCCGATGGTGGCGATGGAGGAGCCGAGTGCCAGATTGATGCTCTTCTGCAAGTCGTTGCGCCGTGCCGCCGACACCGCCGCAACGCTCTCCGGCAGCAGGATCAGCACTGCGACCAGCACGCCCGCAAAGGCCGGCGGCGCGCCGATCTTCGCCGTGACGACGTCGACGACGACGGAGAATTTCTTCGCCAGCAGCACCACCGCGATCAACGCGAGCAGCAGGAGCGCGATGCTGATCGCCAGCATGCGGTCCGACAAGGCATCGCCATGCGTGGCGGCCTCGTCGGCTCTCCCGACGAAGTAGTCGCGGTGGCGAATGGTCTGGGTATAGAGGAACACCGCATAGAGCAGCACGGTGAAAATGCTGACGACGATGAGCTGCGCTGCGGAATAGACCGGTCCCGGCGCAGTCAGCGTGTAGTTCGGCATGATCAGCGTGATCGTCGCCAGCACGAATAGCACGCTGAGGTAAAGGTTGGAGCCGGAGACCTGAAAGTCCTGCTCGCGGTAGCGCACGCCGCCGATGAAGATGCAGAGCCCGACGAGACCGTTGCAGACGATCATGACGACGGCAAAGACCGTGTCGCGCGCCAGCGCAGGCGCCGGCTTGTCGCCGAGCATGATGGTAGCGATCAGCGCGACCTCGATGATCGTCACGGCGAGCGTGAGCAGCAGCGTACCGAACGGCTCACCGATTCGCTCGGCGATCATTTCGGCGTGATGGACCGCTGCGAACACCGTGCCGAACAGCACCACGAGCAGCAGGGCGGCAAACAGCCAGCCGCCGGCCGAAGGCCCAAATTCATAGCCGCTAGCCGTTACGGCGCCGAACAGCGCCATGCCCAATGCCGGGAAAATCCATGCCGATGGCGGCATCGGCCCATGTACGCTCATCAAGACAATCCTGCCTGTTTCATCCTGCCAGGCGAGTCTAGCATTGCCTAGCCACCGGAGGCCTCGATGAATCGTCGCGCCACGGCGGATGCGCCAAAATAGTCGAGATCGTTGTGGTCGCCGTCGGGAAAGCGGACGAATTGCTTCGGCTCGTTGGCTAGCGCGAACAGCCGCTCGCCGAACACGATCGGAATGGTGGCATCGCGTGCGCCATGCATGGCCAGCAGCGGCACCTTGATCCGCGCAATCCGCAGGTCGGAGCGGAACGGATCTTTCATCAGCCAGCGCACCGGGAAGATCGGAAAGGCCGAGGCCGCGACATCCGTAATCGAGCTGTACGAGGCTTCCAGGATCAATCTGCCGACCGGATGCCCTGCCGCCAGCGCCACTGCAGGGCCGCTGCCGAGCGAAAAGCCCCAGACCACGATGCGGTCCGCCGCATACCGCGCGGCCGCAAAGGCGTAGGCGGCCTCGGCATCCCCTAGCAGCCCCTCCTCGCTCGGCCTGCCGGTCGAACCCGAATAGCCGCGATAGGCCGGCGCAACGATACCGGTGCCGTCGGCGATGAAATCGCGGAACCGGGCGAAGAAGCCGGCGAGATAATCGCCATTGCCATGGAAGTAGAGGATGACGGGACGGCCGGGTCTTGCCGGCATGTGCCAGACGATGATCTTTTCACCGTCAGCGGTCGCCAGGACATGTTCCTCGACCTGCGGGAAACCTGCCGCGGCCGGCGCGATACGCTCCGTGGAGGGAACAGGAAACAGGATCGCGCGCTGCAGAAAGAACATGGCGGCAAGGCCGCCGGCGTAACCGAGGGCGGCGACGATCAGCAGCCATTTCAGGAGGGTCATGGCGGCGCTGCTAGAGCTTGCTCGGGCGTTTGACGAGCCTCGCGACGTCCGCCCGGATGCTTTCAGGGATGGCACGGCAACCGCACGCGGCGGCATGCGCAGCGTGCCACCTGACGCGTTGCTCCCGTGTCGCCTTCGGCGGCATGCGATGGGACCGGTGCCACTCCTTGTTCAGGGCCACGGTCGCCTCACACCCTACATCGCCTTGACCACGTTCTCGGTGACCTTCTTGGCGTCGCCGAGCAGCATCATGGTGTTGTCGCGGTAGAACAGCGGATTGTCGATGCCGGCATAGCCCGACGCCAGCGAGCGCTTGATGAACATGACCGTGCCCGCCTTCCAGACCTGCAGCACCGGCATGCCGTAGATCGGCGAGGTCTTGTCCTCTTCGGCCGCTGGGTTGGTGACGTCGTTGGCGCCGATCACGAAGGCGATGTCGGCCTGTGCGAATTCGGAGTTGATGTCCTCAAGCTCGAACACCTCGTCATAGGGCACGTTGGCTTCCGCCAGCAGCACGTTCATGTGGCCGGGCATGCGGCCGGCGACCGGGTGAATGGCGTACTTCACCTCGACGCCTTCCTTCTTCAGCATGTCGGCCATTTCACGCAGCGCGTGCTGGGCCTGCGCCACCGCCATGCCGTAGCCGGGCACGATGATGACCTTGGAGGCATTCTTCATGATGAAGGCCGCGTCGTCGGCCGAACCGAGTTTTGCCGGCTTCTGCTCGCCGCCGGGGCCGGCTGCGGCCGCGGTCTCGCCGCCAAAGCCGCCGAGGATGACCGAGATGAACGAACGGTTCATCGCGTGGCACATGATGTAGGACAGGATCGCGCCGGAGGAGCCGACCAGCGCGCCGGTGATGATCAGCGCCGAGTTGCCCAGCGTGAAGCCGATACCGGCCGCCGCCCAGCCGGAATAGGAGTTCAGCATCGAGATCACGACCGGCATGTCGGCGCCGCCGATCGGGATGATCATGAGCACGCCGAGCACCAGAGCGATGATGGTGATCAGCCAGAAGTCGAGCGCGCTGCCGGAGCGGACCAGACCGAAAATGAAGAATACCAGCGCCAGCGCCAGCGCGATGTTGATGATGTGGCGGCCCGGCAGGATGATCGGCGCGCCGCTCATGCGGGCCGAAAGCTTCAGGAACGCAATCACCGAACCCGTGAAGGTCAGCGCGCCGATGGCGACGCCAAGCGACATCTCGATCAGGCTCGAGGCGTGGATGGCGCCAGGCTTGCCGATATCAAACGCCTCCGGCGCATAGAACGCGCCGGCGGCGACAAGCACAGCGGCCATACCGACGAGGGAGTGAAAGGCCGCGACCAGTTCCGGCATCGAGGTCATCGGAACGCGGCGCGCGATGACCGCGCCGATCGCAGCGCCGATGGCGATGCCGAGCACCACCAGGATCCAGGCGAGGGAGTCTGCCGGCGGGTGGCTCGCCAGCGTCGTGGCGACCGCGATCGCCATGCCGATCATGCCGAACAGATTGCCCTGGCGCGACGATGCGGGACTCGACAGCCCGCGCAACGACAGGATGAACAGCACACCCGCCACGAGATACAGAACTGCTGCCAGATTGGCGTTCATCTCCGGTCCCCCCTTGTCTCCGTCACCCCGAGGTGCACGCCGCTCACTTCACTTTCTTCTTGTACATCGCCAGCATGCGCTGGGTGACAAGGAAGCCGCCGAAGATATTGATGCAGGCGAAGATCAGCGCGACGAAGCCGAAACCGCGTGCCCAGCCGCTGCCGCTCGAGATCATGGGAACACCGACCGCCAGCAGCGCGCCGACCACGATCACCGAGGAGATCGCGTTGGTCACGCTCATCAGCGGCGTATGCAGCGCGGGGGTCACCGACCACACCACGAAATAGCCGACGAACACGGCAAGCACGAAAATCGACAGCCGGAACACGAAGGGATCGACGGCCTGCGCGATATGATCCATGGCGCTCTCCTTATTTCGGCTGGAAGTTCGGGTGGATGACGGCGCCGTCCTTGGTCAGCGCGGTCGCCTTCACCAGTTCATCATCCCAGTTCACGGCAAGCGCCTTGTTGGCCTTGTCGATCATGGTCTCGATGAACGAGAACAGGTTGCGGGCATAGAGGCCCGAGGCAGAGGCCGCGACGCGACCGGCGACATTGGTGTAGCCGACGATCTTGATGCCATCGATGTCGACGACCTCGCCGGGCCTGGCGCCCTCGACATTGCCCCCGCGCTCGACCGCGAGATCGACCAGCACGGAGCCCGGCTTCATCGACTTCACCATGTCGGCAGAAACGAGCTTTGGGGCGGGCCGGCCCGGGATCAGCGCGGTGGTGATGACGATGTCCTGCTTCTTGATGTGCTCGGCGGTGAGCGCGGCCTGCTTGGCCTGATATTCCTTGGACATCTCCTTGGCGTAGCCGCCGGCGGTCTGCGCGTTCTTGAACTCCTCGTCCTCGACGGCGAGGAATTTTGCGCCGAGCGATTCCACCTGCTCTTTCGTGGCGGGCCGCACGTCGGTCGCGGTGACGATGGCGCCGAGACGGCGTGCGGTCGCAATCGCCTGCAGCCCCGCGACGCCGACGCCCATCACGAACACCTTGGCGGCGGGAACGGTGCCCGCCGCCGTCATCATCATCGGGAAGGCGCGGCCAAAGGCTTCGGCGCCCTCGATGACGGCGCGATAGCCGGCGAGGTTGGCCTGCGAAGACAAGACGTCCATCACCTGCGCGCGGGTGATGCGCGGCATCAATTCCATCGCAAAGGCTGCGACACCGGCATCCGCCATCGCCTTCAGCGCGGCGTCGTTGCCGTAGGGATCCATGATGGCGACGACGAGCGCGCCGCGCTTGTACTGCGACAGTTCGGAAGCCTCCGGCCGCTTCACCTTGATGATGATGTCGGCATCCTTCAGTGCGTCTGCACTGACGGTGGCGCCAACCGCGGTGAATTCGGAATCCGGCAGGCCCGACTTGACGCCTGCGCCGGGCTCGACCGCGACTTCCGCGCCGAGCGCCTTGAACTTCTTGACGGTGTCGGGGGATGCCGCAACCCGCGGCTCCGACGGATCGATTTCCCTGGCAACGGCAATCTTCATGAGGCCTCCGCTGGCGCGAACGCGCAGGCTAGCGCTATTTCCAGTGGGATGGATACCGGTTTCGTGGCCGGCACGCGGGCAAAATTACCGCGCCGCGAGGGAGGCGGCGCAGAGCTGACGGATCAGGTCAGGAAGATCGCCATCAGCGCGACGATCGCGATGACGGAGGCCGTGCCGTACTTCACCAGCATGATGAAACCCTCGTAGGTCTGCTCATGCGCTTCGTAGTCGTTGCCGTCGGCGGTGGTGTAGGCCACTTCGCTATGGTCTGCCATCTCGGTCCCCAGTCAGTCAAAAGTCTTATCTCGCGAGCCATTACCGCAAACCCGCCAGCAGGGCAACGGCACGCAGCCAATATGCCGGGGGCTTATCGGCTCATTGGGACGGCCAATTGTCCCTGATCCAGCGGGTGAGGCTTTCTTCGCTGACTTCACCGGCGGCGAGCGACAGAATTATCTGGGTCGCATGCGCCGGGTCCGGGCCGAAAGCCACGCCGTTCTTGTGCAGAAACGTCATCATCGCCATGAAGGCAATGCGCTTGTTTCCGTCAACGAAAGCATGGTTTTTCGCCAGCCCGAACGCATAGGCCGCAGCCAGTTCCGGCAACGACGCTTGCTCGTATTGCCACTTGTTGATCGGGCGCTCCAGCGCCGAGCGCAACATACCCTCATCGCGCAGGCCTGGTGCCCCACCGAAGCGGCGAAGCTGGCGGCTGTGGATTGCGATGGCTTGCTCGTAGGTGATCCAAAGCGGCTCGTCGGCCTCGCTCATCTAACGAACCGTCATTTGGCGAGCGCCGCGAGCGTGTCGCGGTATTTGTCCATGAGTTCGTCGGCGATCTCCATCGTCCGCTCGAAGTCGGGATCGTAGGGAAGCGCCTGAAACCCGCCGCCGGGAAGTTCAGTGATATGCAGTTGCTGACCGCGCTTGAGGTCGAGCCGCTGCATCAACTCGCGAGGCAGCAGTAGGCCGTCCGAATTACCGATTTTCTTGATCTCGATCTTCATGGCCGAATCCCATCAAGGCAGCTGCGTTATACGGACGTATAACATGGCGCCCAACTATCGTTCAACAGTTGTTTTACCTGCAACCACCCCTCTCCCCCGATGCGCCCGCTGGATCCCCGCCAGCAGCATTTCGAGGCCGGTCTCGAACGTCGCCTGGAAATGTTCGGGCTGGAAGAAGGGGGCCGCCGCGGCGAGGTTTTTGAAGCTGGCCACGATGGTTTCGTTGGACACCGGCTCGGCGGCAGATGGCCCCTGGGCGTAACCGGCGGACTCGTCCAGCGCGGCGCCGGTAAGGTAGTAGCCGATCTCGCGAAAATAGGTCGCGGCGTCGCGGTCGGAGAATCCGGCCTCGCGCAGAATGCCGATGATGCCGTCGATGAAGGCGACGCCCGAGGGCGTATTGAGCCGGTGCACGGCGAAGTACGGAAAGAATTTCGGGTGCTTCAGCGCCATGGCGCGGAAGCCATGGGCGCAGCGGCGCAGCCGTTCCAGCCAGTCCCATTCCGGCGACAGTTCGACTCGAGCGTCCGCCAGCATGAGATCGACCAGTGCGTCCATCAGATGCGCCTTGTTCGGGAAGTGATGGTAGATGCTCATCGCCTCGCAGCCGAGCTCCTCGCCGAGCCGGCGGGTGGAGAGCGCCTCCAACCCCTCGCGATCGACCAGCGCCATTGCGGCAGCGGCGATCCGCTCCCGTGACAGCGGCAGCGGCCGCCCTGCCCGGCTTCGGGCGCGCCCTCCGGCCACCTTCCGCCCGGCAGCCCGCCTCGATTTCGTCCTTGTGATCATCGGACCTCACGATTCGCTTGCAACCTTACACCGAAAGGCTGTATTTGATAGCTTAACTTACACCGTAAGGTTAGGGGATTCGCATGACCGCCGTCGACCTGTTCGGCCTGTTGGTGCCGGTGACTTACATCGTGATGCTCGCCGTCGAAGCGCTGTTTCCGGCGCGGCAATTTCCGCCGATTCCCTGGTGGCGGCTGAAAGGCTTCCTTTTCCTCACCGTGCAGGGGCTGCTCGCGACGCTGACGCCGCTCCTGATCCCGGAACCCTGGCTGCATGCGCATCGCCTGATCGACCTGGATGGCCTCGGCGTGATCGGCGGCGCCGCGCTTGGCTGGGGCGTTCTCTCGCTGGTGAATTACGCCTGGCATCGCAGCGCCCACACCTTTCCGCTGATGTGGCGGCTATTCCACCAGATCCATCACAGCCCGCAGCGCGTCGACATGTCGGGCGCGGCACTGTTCCACCCGCTCGAGACCATCATGTTCTTCGGGCTTGCGACCATCACGACGACGTTGATCCTCGGCCTCGATCCGGTGGCGGCCGCACTGACCGGCTATATCGCGGCCTTCTACGGCTACTTCCAGCACATGAACGTGCGCACGCCTGAGTGGCTCGGCTATCTGATCCAGCGCCCGGAAGCGCATTGCATCCATCACCAGCGCGACGTGCACGCCTTCAATTACGGCGACCTGCCGGTCTGGGACATGCTGTTCGGCACCTTCCGCAACCCGAAAGGCTTTGCCGGCGATGTCGGCTTCGACCAGCCGGCGAGCGGCCGGCTGGGCGCGATGCTCGGCTTTGTCGATGTCAACGAGCCGGTGGCCGGGCCCGGCACGCTCGGGCGGAACACCAGCCGCTCCGGCTGAGGGGTCAGGCGACCACGAAATCGAAACGGCCGGCGAGCCAGCCCTCGTTCTTGGCGGTACGCACCAGGAGCTCCTTGCGGAACAGGCCGTCGGAACGGTTTTTTGCCTCGCCCGGAAAATAGAGCTGGGTGGTCAACACGCGGCCGCCGCGCGGCTGCACCTTTACATGGATGTGCCGCGTCCGGCCGACATAGGCGCCGGGCACGACGGTTCGCAAACGGAAGCGCCCTTCAGCGTCGGTGAACTGGTGGCCGCGCAGGCGGAAGCCGGAATTGTCATAGTCGCCCTTCGCGTCGGCCTGCCAGAAATCCAGCAGCGCACCCGCGATCGGCTGGCAGTTGCGGGAGAGCACGAAGCCGACCAGTTCGATCGGCTGCCCGGCCATGCCGGCTTCAATAAGCTCGATCCGCTCGGGCGAGGACGGCTTGAAGAACGGTCCCTCGGTCTGCGCCGGCGTCGGCTCGTCGCCGTCGTGGCATGCGGGCGTCGGCGCCAGCGGCTTCTGAGCGACGGCGCTGGCAATTCCGAGCAGCGAGCCGGCCGCAAACGCTCCAGCTCCAAGTACGATGCGTCGTGTCGGCGAGTCGGACATGAGGACTCCTCCACGCTTGACGCCCCCGCCCCGCTTACCCGGTACGTGCCCGGTCAGCCCATGGTTTCCAGTTCGTCGATCATTCCGGCAATCACCGAAAGCCCGCCGTCCCAGAACCTGGGATCTTTTGCGTCAAGCCCGAACGGCCGCAGCAGCTCGGAATAGTGCTTGGTGCCGCCGGCGGCGAGCATATCGAGATAGCGCTCGGCAAAGCCTTCCGACGCATGCTCGTAGACCGCATAGAGCGAGTTCACCAGGCAGTCGCCGAACGCATAGGCGTAGACGTAGAACGGCGAATGGATGAAGTGCGGGATGTACATCCAGAAATTCTCGTAGCCCGCCTTGATCTCGATCGCCGGTCCAAGGCTCTCGCCCTGCACGCTGAGCCAGATCTCGCCGAGGCGCTGCGCGGTCAGCTCGCCGTTCTTGCGCTCGGTGTGGACCGCGCGCTCGAAGGTGTAGAACGCGATCTGCCGCACCACGGTGTTGATCATGTCCTCGACCTTGCCGGCGAGCAGGGCCTGGCGCTGCTTCGGGCTCTTGGTCTGCGACAACAGCTTCTTGAAGGTCAGCATCTCCCCGAACACGCTTGCGGTTTCCGCCAGCGTCAGCGGCGTCGGCGCCATCAGCGCGCCGTTCCTTGCTGCCAGCACCTGATGCACGCCATGGCCGAGCTCATGCGCCAGCGTCATCACGTCGCGCGGCTTGCCCTGGTAGTTCATCAGCACGTAGGGGTGCGCCGACGGCGTGGTGGGATGCGAGAAGGCGCCCGGCGCCTTGCCCGGCCGTACCGGCGCATCGATCCAGCGATCGGTGAAGAAACGCTCGGCGATGTCGGCCATCCTGGGCGAGAAGCCGCGATAGGCCGTCAGCACCATCTTCTGCGCTTCCGGCCAGTCGATGGTGCCGGTCGCGGCAAACGGCAGCGGCGCGTTGCGGTCCCAATGAGGCAGCTTCTTCCTTTTGAACCAGCCGGCCTTCAGCCTGTAATAGCGGTGCGACAGCTTTGGATAGGCCGCGCGCACGGAAGCGACCAGCGCATCCACCACCTCGCGCTCGACGCGATTGTTCAGGTGGCGGGAATCGGCGACATCCTTGAAGCCGCGCCAGCGGTCGGAGATTTCCTTGTCCTTGGCGAGCG
This sequence comes from Bradyrhizobium sp., assembly GCF_016219575.1. Lineage (GTDB taxonomy): Bacteria > Pseudomonadota > Alphaproteobacteria > Rhizobiales > Xanthobacteraceae > Bradyrhizobium. The sequence goes on from NZ_JACRMG010000018.1 coordinate 103,092, forward strand.
TGTTGGTGATCAGCGCAAAGGTGCGCTCGTTCTCCTTGAAGGTTTTTGCCAGCGCATTCGCCGCCGCCTTGCGCTTCTCGCCGGCGCGGTCCTGCATGAAATTCAGCGTCGGCTCGATCGCCAGCTCCTTGCCGCCGACCTTGAAGCGCAGCGCCGAGATGGTCTGGTCGAACAGCCGGTTCCAGGCGGCATAGCCGCTCTGGGCCTTTTCGTGGAACAGCTGCTCGACGCGATCCTCCAGCTGATAAGGCTTGTCCTTGCGCAGATCCTCGATCCACGGCCGGTAGTGCCCGAGCTCCGGGGTCTGCATCGCCCGCTCGATCACATCATCGTCAACGCGGTTGAGCTCGAGCCCGAAGAAAAGCAGATGCGTCGAAGCCGCGGTCAGGCGTTCGGACACGTCGCCATAGAATTTCGAGATGGCGGGATCGACGCTGTCGCCGGCGTGCACGAGGCCTGCATAGGAACCGAGCCGGCCGGCCAAATCGTCAATGGCTTCATAGCGCTTGACCGCCCCGGCCAGCCAGCTTCCGCCGTCATCCCTTGCGGTAAATTCTGCCAGCTTGCCCTTGTAGTCCGTCTCAAACGCGACGCAATCGGCATCCATTTTCGCAAGGTCCCGCGTCACTTCGGGCGCGTCGATGCCGGAATAGAGGTCGGCGAGATTCCATTCCGGGAGCTTGCCGGCCTTGGTTGCGGCTTTCGATTTCGCCGGCGCCGATTTGCGTCGGGCGCTGGACTTGCGAAGGGCGGAAGAGCGCGAGGTCATCTTGCGGGAAACCTGTGTTCGGAAATCGCGGGCTTGGAAAGCGGCGGGATGGCAAGGCTTAAGAGTGCATTAATCGGCATCGGCGACAGTGCCCCGATTCGGGACAGATAGTTGTAACGTGCGGGGAGTGCCATGGCTGTCACCATTTTGATTGCCGACGATGACGCCGTACAGCGTCGCCTGGTTGAAAACATGGTGCAGAAGTGCGGCTATGAAGCCGCGGTGGTCGACTCCGGCGACGCCGCGGTCGAATTTTTGACCGGTCCCGACGGCCAGGGCATCGACTGCCTGGTGCTCGACCTCGTGATGCCCGGCCTCGACGGTATGGGCGTGCTGGCGAAAATCCGCGATGCGGGGTTGAACCTGCCGGTCATCGTGCAGACCGCCCATGGCGGCATCGACAATGTCGTCTCTGCCATGCGCGCCGGCGCGCAGGATTTCGTGGTCAAGCCGGTCGGCATCGAGCGGCTGCAGGTGTCGCTGCGCAACGCGCTCAACGCTTCGGCGCTGAAGGGCGAATTGCAGCGCATCCGCCACAGCCGCGAGGGGCGGCTGACCTTCTCCGACATCGTCACCCGCTCCGAGGCGATGGCGGGCGTGCTGCGCACCGCGCAGAAGGCGGCGACTTCCACCATTCCCGTGCTGATCGAGGGCGAATCCGGCGTCGGCAAGGAGCTGTTCGCCCGCGCCATTCACGGCAGCGGCGAGCGCAAGGCAAAGCCGTTCGTCGCGGTCAATTGCGGCGCGATCCCCGACAACCTCGTGGAATCGATCCTGTTCGGTCATGAGAAGGGCGCCTTCACCGGCGCCACCGAGCGCCACATGGGCAAGTTTGTCGAGGCGCATGGCGGCACGCTGTTCCTCGACGAGGTCGGCGAGTTGCCGCTGGCTGCGCAAGTCAAGCTGTTGCGCGCGCTGCAGGAGGGCACGGTGGAAGCCGTCGGCGGGCGCAAGCCCGTGAAGGTCGACGTGCGCATCATCTCGGCGACCAACCGGAAACTGCTCGACCTCGTCAAGTCAGGGCAATTCCGCGAAGACCTGTTCTATCGCCTGCACGTGCTGCCGCTGACGATCCCGCCGCTGCGCCAGCGCCGCGAGGACATTCCGCATCTGCTCCGGCATTTCCTCGCCCGCTTCTGCGCCGAGGAGAACCGGCCGATATCCGCCATCACCGGCGAGGCGATGGCCCATCTCTCGCAGCTCGACTGGCCCGGCAATATCCGCCAGCTCGAGAACGCTGTGTACCGCGCCGTCGTCATGAGCGAGGGCGACCAGCTGGGTCTCACCGATTTCCCGCAAGGCCCGCATACGCCGGTCCCGGGCCAGCATGCCGAGCCGCTGGTGGTTGCGCCCTCGACCGCGCCCGCGATGATTTCAGGTAATGAAATACCGATGACGCCGCTGCCGACCGCAGGCACGCTGGCCATATTGACCAGCGCCGGCGAGGTCCGGCCGCTCGAGGAGCTCGAGAACGAGATCATCCGCTTTGCGATCTCGCATTATCGCGGACAGATGTCGGAAGTGGCGCGGCGGCTGAAGATCGGCCGCTCCACGCTCTATCGCAAGCTCGACGAAGCCGCGGAGAAGGAGCCCGGCAATGCGGATGAGGCGAGCTGAGACAATCCGGAATTATGGGGCTGCGGCGGCGGCACTTTTCGGGCCGCCACCGGCGCCCGGAACCTTCGAACCGTGGCTTGCAGGTGACAGACAAACGGCTGATAGCGTGGCAAAAGCGCGCAATCCTGAACAAAAAGGGGTCGTTTGAGGTCAGTTTGTCGTGAGTTGCTCCGGGCTCTGGTAGATGCTTGAGAACGGCGCATGTATCGTCTGCGTTGACTCGTTGCGTGCAGGCGTGGCGACTTCTGCAAGGATCGAGGCTCGCGCTTTCGCGCTGGCCAGAGAGGCAAACGATAGTCGATCTGTCTCGCTGCCGGGACAGTTTCGCCCAAGGGGGTGTGACGATGCGTGATAGTTCGAAGGGCCGTGGTGGGTTTGACCGCGCATTGATGGCCGTCGCGGCGACTTTCCTCACGGTGTCGGCGACATCGGCGCTGGCCCAGTCCGCTACGCCGCGGACCGCCGCCGAACTCGCGATCGAAGCAGCGATCCCCGTCCCGCAGCCGGCCAACGTGCCGCCGCCGACCGCCGACGACTTCAAGATCGATTCGACCGCATCGGTGGCGCCGAAGCAGATCGAGCTGCCGCGGGTCAACGCGAACACCGATCCCAAACCCGTGGAAGCAGCACCCGCGCAGACCACGGCCACCGCGCCTGCTGCTCCGGCTGTGGCACCGAAGACCGATACCGCCACCCCGACGCCCGCTGCGCCCGCAACCGCAACGGCGCCCGCTGTTGAGCCCGTCAAGGTGAGCACCGTTCCGCCCGCAGACCAGCCGGTTGCTGACAAGCTGCGCGAACAGCTGGCGGCGAAAAACCTGCGCTATTTCGACCGCAAGGGCGAGCGCCTGGCGGTCGAGAAGTTCTACTCCGCGCGCGACTATGCGCCGGTGTGGACCTCGGCCGGCGGCCTGACCGCGACCGCCAAGGGTGTGATCGCCCGGCTGAAGGACGCTTCATCCGAAGGCCTCAACGCTTCCGACTATCCGGTGCCGGATTTCACTGCGGCGACCTCGCCGGAGGCGCTGGCCGATGCCGAGCTCAAGCTCACGTCCAGCATGCTGGACTATGCGCGCCAGGCGCAGAGCGGCCGCATGCACTATTCGCAGGTTTCCTACGACATCCTCTATCCCGAGCATCCGACCGATCCGGCCGAAGTGCTGGCGAATGTGACCGGTGCCAAGGACGCCTCCGCGGCGCTGGAGAGCTACAACCCGCCGCACAAGCTCTACAAGGAGCTGAAGGCGAAGCTTGCCGAGCTGCGCGGCCAGGGCGACGGCCCCGTCGTCACCATCGCGGAAGGCCCGGCGCTGGCCTACAAGCCGGCCGCCAAGAAGCAGCCGGCCGTGGCACCGGAAGATCCGCGCGTGCCGCAGCTGCGCGCCAAGCTCGGAATTGCCGAGAATCCCGACGACACCAGATACGACGACAAGGTCGCCGCCGCGGTGCGCAAGTTCCAGGAAAGCGCCGACCTCAAGCCGACCGGCGTGCTCGACGACAAGACGGTCAAGGCGATCAACAGCCCGAAGCGCGACAAGCTGATCGATACCGTGCTGGTCAACATGGAGCGCTGGCGCTGGCTGCCGCGGCAGCTCGGTGCGTCCTCGCTCAAGGACGCCTATGTGATCCTCAACGTCCCCGATTTCACGCTGAAGGTGATGCAGGGCGGTTCGCAGGTCTGGACCACCCGCGTGGTGACCGGCAAGCCGGGCAACCATGCCACGCCGATGCTGACCGAGACGATGAAGTTCATCACGGTCAACCCGACCTGGAACGTGCCGCCGTCGATCATCTACAACGAATATTTGCCGGCCCTGCAGCAGGACCCCACGGTGCTGCAGCGCATGGGCCTGCGGCTGGAACGTAACCGCGACGGAACCATCCACATCTCGCAGCCCCCGGGCGAGGCCAATGCGCTCGGCCGTATCCGCTTCAACTTCCCGAACAAGTTCCTGGTCTATCAGCACGACACGCCGGACAAGCACCTGTTCGCCAAGGAAGAGCGCGCCTTCAGCCATGGCTGCATGCGCGTGCAGAACCCGGATCAATACGCCGCGACCCTGCTCAACATCACCATGCCGAATGCCAGCTACACGCCGGAAAAGATCCGCAGCATGTACGGCCATTCCGAGATCGACCTGAAATTCCCGACCCCGATCCCGGTCAACATCACCTACCAGACCGCATTCGTGGATGACGCCGGCAAGCTGCAGATCCGCAAGGACATCTACGGCCGCGACGCCGGCATGCTCGCTTTGCTGAAGGGCAGCCGCGGCAAGGATCTGGAGAACGTCGTTGCCCGCGCGTCGCCGAGCTATGGGCGGCCGAACGGCTCCTCGCTGCCGTCCAACGTCGCGTTCAATGACGGCTACTCCGGACCATCCTTTTTCGAGCGCCTGTTCGGGCCGCCGACCCCGCCAGCCCCGGTCGGGCGCCAGCAACAGCAGCAACAGCGCCGGGTGATTACCCGTTAATCACAGCCCGCGCCGGGCTGGACAAAAAGCTGAGACAGATCAACGGCCTCGCTCCCCGAGCGGGGCCGTTTACGTTAACCATTCTCCACCGTCCGGTAGGCCGAAGGCACTTTTTCGCCACACTTGGCGGGTTAGGTTAAAGCCGACTTGGGGGCGGGATGGTAAACGCTTGGTTAACCCTCCCGCATTAAGACTACGTTCACGCTCTTTCGCTTCGCGGGGTTGCGAAAGGGTTTTTCGACCGGTCGTCTCTTGGGTGGGCTTCTAGTGCTGGCTGTCTTCGCGCGCCAATTCAAACCGCTCCGTTCGCAAAACGCCGGCTACCGCGCCGGACTTGCGGCCGTGCTGCTCCTCGCCGGGGCCGGAGCCGTCCGCGACGCCACCGCGCTGAACGAGACCCGCACGCTCTCCTTCCACCACACCCATTCCGACGAAGACCTCACCGTCACCTTCAAGCGCAACGGGCGCTATGACGAAGAGGCGCTGAAACAGCTCAACCACTTCCTCCGCGACTGGCGCAGCCAGGAAAAGACCGAGATGGATCGTCGGCTGTTCGACATCCTCTGGGAAGTCTACCGCGACGTCGACGGCAAGCAGCCGATCAACATCATCTCCTCCTACCGCTCCCCTGCCACCAACGCCATGCTCCGCCGCCGGTCCTCCGGCGTGGCCCGTCACAGCCAGCACATGCTGGGACATGCGATCGACTTCTACATCCCGGGCATCGCACTTGAGCAGATTCGCCATGCAGGCCTGCGCCAGCAGCGCGGCGGCGTCGGCTTCTATCCGACCTCCGGCTCGCCCTTCATTCATCTGGACACCGGCAGCGTGCGGCACTGGCCGCGCATGACCTATGCCCAGCTGTCCAAGGTGTTTCCGGACGGCCGCACCGTGCACCAATCCACCAGCGGTCCAATGAAGGGCTATGAGCTCGCCCGGGCCGACATCGAGCGCCGCGGCAATGGCGAAGAGACGCAGGTCGCCGGCAAGTCCTCGAATTTCCTGGCCGCCTTGTTCAAGGGCAAGTCGGCAGGAACCGACGAGGATGACGAGGCCGCAGCCCCCGCCCCCGCCAAGATCGAGAAGCCGGTCAAGACCACGGTCGTCGCCGCGGCCAAGCCGGCAGAGAAATCCGCCGAGAAACCCGCAAAGCCCGCCGCCTCGACCCTGCAGCTCGCTTCCGCCGACGCCAAGATCGTCGCCGCGCCGAAGCCGGCGCCGGTGGCGGAAAAGGCCGAGCCGAAACCGCAGACGCCCGCCGACATCATCAATGCCCGCGGCTTCTGGGATAACGTACCCGCCCCGCAGCAAGCCACGCCGGCGCAGGTCGCCGCCCTCAGCGCCCGCAAGGCCGTCACCTCGGCCGACCCGCAGCCGACTGCCAGCGTCTCCGACACCTTCAACAAGGCCATGGCCTATGCGCCGGCCGCCGCCTCGCCGGTCGACCGTTCCAACATCGTCGCCGCCAGCGCGCCGATCCCGCGCAACGCCCGCCCGGCGGCACCTTCACGCAATTCGATGGCCCTCAACGACGTCACCACCGTGGTCGCCAAGAGCGGTCAAGGCGGAGGAATTGGCGGCGTGGTCGCCACCTCGGCCCGCCTCGCCGCCTCGAAAGGCAACAACGAGCTCTGGCTGCGTGTGATGATGCTGGCGCCGAGCGCGAGCACGTCGATGTCGGTGACCGTGTTCGGTGATGCCGACCTCACCTCGATGCGGCAGCATTTCGTCAAGCCGCAGGCGATCGTCGCCATGACCTTCTCGGACGATCCGACGCTCGGCCTCGTCACCGAGCGCTTCACCGGCTCGTCGACCGCGCGCCTCGAGACGATGTCGTTCGTGCTGCGCACCGCCGCGTTGCGGTAAAGCTCAAATCCCTCCTCACAGGTGTGCGCAATCGAGCAGGCTGGAACTCCAGCGCGCTTTCATCGCAAGCATTGTGTGGTGATTGGTCCCGGCCTTCATCGGGACCACAGTGAGTATGACGCGCGCTGCGAGGCTACCGCCTCAAATCATCCCCAGCGCCTGCATGTAGGTTTCGAGGATCGTCTCGGCTTCGGCCCGCTCATTGGGATCCTGCTTGCGCAGGCGGACGATCTGGCGCAGCGCCTTGACGTCGAAGCCGTTACCCTTGCCTTCGGCGTAGACGTCGCGGATGTCGTCCGAAATCGTCTTCTTCTCTTCTTCCAGCCGCTCGATGCGCTCGATGATGGCCTTGAGCTGGTCTTTGGCGAATCGTGTCGCGGGCGCTTCCTGGACGGCGGCAGAGGTGGCCATCGTGTACTCCTGAAGGAACTGACGGTTGAAGTTCAGGCGCACGTGCGGGGAGCACGCCGCTTTCCGAACGACCCTCGATTTTTTCAGGCCCTCCCGTCAAGGAAGCATCGCGTCATCCACAGGTGCACCCACAGGTAAGGCACACCGGCAAAAAGAGCCGTGGAAAAGCGCCATGCGTTCGGAAAGCCCTAGTGACTGTGCGGATGGACCTTCTTCATCGCCTCGAGTTGCTCGGGCGTGGCGGCACCCTGGTACTTGGCCTTCCATTCCTCGTAGGGCATGCCATAGACGGCCTCGCGGCTCTCGTCCTTCGACAGGCCCACGCCCTTGGCGTCGGCGGCGTCCTTCATCCAGTTCGACAGGCAGTTGCGGCAGAAGCCAGCCAGATTCATCAGCTCGATATTCTGGACGTCGGTGCGGCCGCGCAGATGCTCGACCAGGCGGCGGAACACCGCGGCTTCCAGTTCAGTGCGGGTCTTGTCGTCGATCGCCATGGCGGTTTCCCTCGCATTCGAAAGCTTCATTCGAAATAGCAATTGTCACATATTTTGCCACATCGCAGCGCAAAACAGCACCTGAAGGGACGAAATTCCCGCCAAATGGGGGTCCCGGCGTTGACAGTTCCAGCCCCGCACGCGAAATCGTCAATGAATTGATATAGCTTCGCGACATGATTTCCCGCGCTTCTCCCCCCTCCATCCGCCCGCCGACCCGACTCGCCCTTGGCCTGTCGCTGGCGCTCGGGATCGTGTGCCTGGGGAACAATCCGGCGGCCGCGGATTTTCGTCTCTGCAACAACACCTCCAGTCGTGTCGGTATCGCGCTCGGCTACAAGGATGCCGACGGCTGGACCACCGAAGGCTGGTGGAACGTGTCGTCGCGCAGCTGTGAGACGCTGCTGCGCGGCAATCTGGTCGCGCGATTCTACTACATCTACGCGCTCGATTACGATCGCGGCGGCGAATGGTCGGGACAGGCGTTCATGTGCTCGCGCGACAAGGAATTCACCATCAAGGGTACCGAGAACTGCCTGACGCGCGGCTTCGACCGCACCGGCTTCTTCGAGGTCGACACCGGGGAGCAGCGTTCCTGGACGGTGCAATTGACGGAAGCCAACGAGCAGCCATCGCAGCGCGTGCCGGGCATCCCGGGAACGGTCGGACCGGGCGGCCCCGGCCTGCCGGGAATGCCCAATCCGCCGGGTGGCGCACCGGGCCTGCCGCAATCGCCGGGAAGCAAACGATGAGGCGTCTGCGCCGGATCAAGATTCTCGCAACTCTCGGCCCGGCCTCTTCCGACAGCGCGATGATCCGCAAGCTGTTCGAGGCGGGCGCCGATGTGTTCCGCATCAACATGAGCCACACCCCGCACGACAAGATGCGGGAGCTGGTGAAAACCATCCGCAGCGTCGAATCCAGCTACGGCCGCCCGATCGGCATCCTGGTCGACCTGCAAGGCCCCAAGCTGCGGCTCGGCTCGTTCACCGACGGCGCCGTGCAGCTCAACAACGGCCAGAGCTTCACGCTCGATTCGGACAAGGCCCCCGGCGACAAGACCCGCGTGCACTTGCCGCATCCGGAAATTCTGGCAGCACTTCGTCCCGGTCAAGCGCTGCTGCTCGACGACGGCAAGGTGCGGCTGATTGCGGAGGAGACCTCGCCCGATCGCGCGGTGACGCGCGTGGTGGTCGGCGGCAAGATGAGCGACCGCAAGGGCGTCAGCCTGCCCGACACCGATCTACCGGTCTCGGCGATGACGCAGAAGGACCGCGAGGACCTCGAGGTCGCGGTAACCACCGGCATCGACTGGATCGCGCTCTCCTTCGTGCAGCGCGCCGAGGACGTCAAGGAAGCCAAGCGGATGATCCGCGGCCGTGCTTCCGTGATGGCCAAGATCGAGAAGCCGCAGGCGATCGACCGCCTCGCCGACATCCTCGATGCGTCCGACGCGCTGATGGTGGCGCGCGGCGATCTCGGCGTGGAATTGCCGCTGGAGCGCGTGCCGAGCCTGCAAAAACAGATGACGCGGATGGCGCGCCGCGCCGGAAAGCCGGTGGTGATCGCCACCCAAATGCTGGAATCGATGATCCAGTCCCCGGTGCCGACCCGCGCCGAAGTGTCCGACGTTGCCACCGCCGTCTATGAGGGCGCCGACGCCATCATGCTGTCGGCGGAATCGGCGGCCGGCAAATTCCCGGTCGAAGCCGTCTCCACCATGAACCGCATCGGCGAGGAAGTGGAACGCGACCCGACCTATCGCGCGGTGCTCTCCGCCCAGCGCATGGAGCCGGAGCCGACGGTGGGCGATGCCATCGCGGACGCCGCGCGCCAGATCGCCGAGACGCTGGAGCTTTCGGCCATCATCTGCTGGACGGATTCAGGCTCGACCGCGATCCGCGTGGCGCGCGAGCGGCCGAGGCCGCCTGTGGTGGCGATCACGCCGAAGATGGTGACGGGACGCAAGCTGTCGCTGGTCTGGGGCGTGCACTGCGTCGTGGCGGAAGATGCGCACGACCAGGACGACATGGTCGACCGCGCCGGCACGATTGCCTTTCGCGACGGCTTTGCCAATGCCGGCCAGCGCGTCATCATCGTCGCCGGCGTGCCGCTTGGAATTCCCGGCACCACCAACATGTTGCGCATCGCTACCGTCGCGGGACCTGCGAAGTCCTAAGCCCCCACCAACGTCTTCGCCGGCAGCACGGCCTGCACCACGAGGCCGCGCGCACGCGCATCCATCACGCCGACGGCGCGCAAGGCGAGCAGCGTCACAGTCTGCACGGCATCGCGCAGTCGTGCGGGATCCTCGAGATTGTCGGGCGCGAGCGGACCGACCAGCGACTCATGCAGCGCGCCGAGCAGCGCGGTCGCGGCGAGCGCCGTGTCCTGCGCCGGTAAATGGCCGGCGCGCACGGCCGCATCGATGCGGCTTGCGATCTCGCCCGCGATCTCGCGGCGGCTGGCCAGGCGCGAAGCGGTGACGTCGACATCGACCGGCTCGGCCAGGATGCCCCAGGCGAGCCTGCGCTGCGACAGCACATGCACCGCGACCGTGGTAACGGCGGCCGCCAGCGCCGATGACGGCCCCGGCGCCGCATCCGCGGCACGGCGGATCGCGGCGAGCTCGTCGCGCGACACTTCGGCGATCAGTTCCGAGATCAGGTCGGCCTTGGAGGGGAAGTAGCGATAGACGGTGCCGGCGGCGACATTGGCGCGGACCGCGACCGGCGCGATCTGCACCGCCGCCATGCCGCCTTCGGCCGCCGCATCCCGCGCAGCCGCAAGGATAGCGCTGCGCCGTGCGGCCAGCCGCTTCACCACCTGATGGGTCCGCCGATAGACCATGGCGCGCTTCCCGTCCCGCGACGCGCCGCTCCCCCGGGGGAAAGACCGCGCGCCAATTCTTGAGCGATTGATTATCAATCGCCATCAAGAACTGAACAACTATTCAGGGGGACTGGCAAGACGGTTTTGTGGAGCCGCAACGACCATTTGGCAGGCAGCCAGGTGGCTACCTCAAGGCCTCAAGCTCCAGCCGGGGCCAGCGCCCGCGACGGCTCGCGCCGCCACCACGCCCCGACCCGGCGCAGCACCAGCCCGGAGACGATCAGCGTGGCGCCCAGCCCCACCGGGAAGCCGGTGAAGATGAAGCTGACGATCAGCGCCAGGGCTAATGCGAGGGCGGGGAGCTCGTAGGGCCGGAAGCCGCTGCTGAGCCCGAGGCGGATCAGGAAGGCGACCGGGATCGCCAACACCATCATGTCGTACATGAAGAGATACGGCGTGATCAGCAGCGTGCCCGCCGCAAGTGCCGCCGCCTTCAGCGTATAGGGCACGCGGCTGCGCCACATCAGCGCCAGCGTTGTCGCAACCGCTGCCGTGAACACCCAATGCACCGCCCAGGCAAACGTCTCGGCGCCGCCGAGAAAGCGGATGAGCGAATAGAGCGATTGCAGTTTCCACCACGTCGCCTTGCCCTCGCTGAGGAAGGCCTGCGAGAACATCGGCATCCAGTGGAAGAATGCCCTCCACGCTTCGGTGCCGAAGGCGAGCCATGAGATGAAGGCGAGCGCGACCACGGTCACCGCAGCCGAGATGAACGCGCGCCATTGCCCGGCTGCGATCAGCACGAGCGGAAACAACAGACCGTATTGCGGTTTGTAGCTGAGCAGCCCGAGGCAAACGCCCGCGAGCACCGGGCGCGCCGGCAAGAGATAAAGTGTGCCGCCGATCAGGGCCGCGGTGAGAAATCCGTTCTGCCCGACCAGCGTGTTGTTGAACACCATCGGGAAGGCGACCGCGAGCATCAGCCCGAACGGGCGCCCGACGATGCCCCTGACGACGGCGACATACGGCACCAAGCTGATCGCCATCCAGCCGGCGAAGGCCACGGCATAGGGAAACTGCGCAAGCAACGACGCCACGAACAGGAACGGCGGCGGATAGTGCCAGGCGAAATAGCCGACGAAATCCTGCCCCAGCAGCGCAACCTCGATCTTCTTCTGGATGTCCCAGTCATAGGCCAGCGCAGGCGTGCCATCGAGCACCAGCCTGCCGGCGGCCCAGACGTTGACGAAGTCGGTGGGGATGCCGAGGCCTGCGGGATCGTAGATCCACCAATGCGAGAACCAGGCGATCGGAAAATAGACGACGTTGATGGTGAACAGCACGAAGCACGCATTGAACAGCGCCGGCGGAATCGCGCGGTCGGGCGGCGTGATCAGGGCTGAAGCGGGAAAGGCCATGCGAAGTCCCTTGGGCGCACGCGGATCACCGTGGCTCCTTCAGAAATAGGCCGGACTGCATTTAAGATTTCTTAAGGGTTGACGGCCGCGACGTCACCTTTCGCCGGTTCAGGAGCACATGAGCTTCAGTCCCGCGCTCGAAGCCGGCGCGCCGTCCACGAAAATGCAAAGCCCGGCATGATGCCGGGCTTTACGTCAGCGTCCTGCCGGAATTTTCGGCCAGTTACGCCTGCGGCTGCGGCTCCAGACCAGCGTCCGGATCGGGACGCGGGCGCGGCTTGCCGGCCGGCGGCACCGCCGAGGTACGGGGGCCGGTCGGCTCCAGCACGGACTCGCGGTTCGGCTTCTTGCCGTTGATGACGTCGGTGATCTCCTCGCCGGTCAGCGTCTCGTATTCGAGCAGCGCCTGCGCCAGGGTCTCGAAGTCCTTCTTCTTCTCGGTCAGGATCTTGCGCGCGGTCTCATAGCCTTCATCGACCAGGCGCCGCACTTCGGCATCGATCTTCTGCGCGGTTGCTTCGGAGATGTTCTGCTGGCGGCCCATCGACATGCCGAGGAAGACCTCTTCCTGGTTGTCGCCATAGGCCACTGTGCCGAGTTCGTCGGAATAGCCGAGCTGGGTCACCATGGCCTTCGCCATCTTGGTCGCCTGCTGGATATCGCTGGAAGCGCCGGAGGTGATGTTGTCCTTGCCGAAGGTGATCTCCTCCGCAACGCGACCGCCCATGGCCACCGCGAGCTGCGAGGTGAACTCCTTGTACTTCATCGAGTAGCGGTCGCCCTCGGGCAGGAACTTCACCATACCCATGGCGCGGCCGCGTGGAATGATGGTGGCCTTGTGCACGGGGATGCCGGCCACGACGTTGAGGCCGACGATGGCATGGCCCGCCTCGTGATAGGCGGTCAGCATCTTCTCTTCCTCGCTCATCACCAGCGACTTGCGCTCGGCGCCCATCATGACCTTGTCCTTGGCCTCCTCGAACTCGGCCTGGGTCACCATGCGCTTGTTGCGCCGGGCAGCCGTGAGCGCAGCCTCGTTGACGAGGTTCATCAGGTCGGCACCCGAAAACCCAGGCGTGCCGCGGGCGATGATCTTCAGGTTGACGTCGGGCGCCAGCGGCACCTTGCGGACGTGCACCTTCAAAATCTGTTCGCGGCCGCCGACGTCCGGATTCGGCACCACCACCTGGCGGTCGAAACGGCCGGGGCGCAGCAGCGCGGGATCGAGCACGTCGGGCCGGTTGGTGGCCGCGATCAGGATCACGCCTTCATTGGCCTCGAAGCCGTCCATCTCGACCAGCAACTGGTTGAGCGTCTGCTCGCGTTCGTCATTGCCGCCGCCGAGGCCGGCACCGCGATGGCGGCCGACCGCGTCGATTTCGTCGATGAAGATGATGCAGGGCGCGTTCTTCTTGGCCTGCTCGAACATGTCGCGGACGCGGCTGGCGCCGACGCCGACGAACATCTCGACGAAGTCGGAACCGGAAATGGTGAAGAACGGCACGTTGGCTTCGCCCGCGACCGCGCGTGCGATCAGCGTCTTGCCGGTGCCGGGCGGGCCGACCAGCAGCACGCCGCGCGGAATCCGTCCGCCCAGCCGCTGGAATTTTCCGGGGTCGCGCAGGAATTCAACGATCTCCTGCAGATCCTGCTTGGCCTCGTCGACACCGGCGACGTCCTCGAAGGTGACGCGGCCATGCGCTTCGGTCAGCATTTTTGCACGCGACTTGCCGAAGCCCATCGCCTTGCCGGCGCCGCCCTGCATCTGCCGCGACAGGAAAATCCAGACGCCGATCAGCGCGATGAAGGGCAGCCAGGAAACGAGCAACGACACGAACCACGGCACATTGTCGCCCGGCGGCTTCGCGGTGATCGAGACCTTGCTGTCATAGAGGCGCTTGACCAGAGTCGGATCGTTCGGCGCATAGGTCTGGAAGCTCGAGCCGTTGGTGAACGTGCCGTGAATTTCCTGGCCCTGAATCACGACATCGCGGACGTGGTTCTGGTCGACTTCGCTGAGGAGCTGCGAGAACGGAATGTCCTGCGTGGAGGCGCGCTGACCCGGGTTCTGGAAGAGCGTGAACAACGCCAGCAACAGCAGGACAATGATGACCCACAGGGCGAAGTTGCGCAGATTGGCGTTCATTGACTTTCCTTCGTGGTCGCGCGGATCGCGGCCTTGTATCCTTGGCAAAGTATCCTTGGCAGTAAACCCCGGCAGCCACGAGGGATTCCCCCGCTCGACTGCGGTACAATCTAGGTGCCGCATCCCTTGATGCCAAGGGAACGGGACAGGACTATTTAGCGCATCCTAGCCCGATTCCCGCTGAAATAATGGCGATATGGCCGCTGTTTTCGGGGGGTGGTTAAGCGTCGGCGCGATGGATCGCAACAATGCCCGGAAGTTCACGCCGTTCGCCGCCGGCGCGGCGGTGCCGGCTGGACGAGGATTCGCCCCTTGGAAAGGCTGATTACAGCGCCCGCAAGGGTCTGTTTCAGCCTGGCCTGCCGCCCTGCCATCGCACGATCCAGCGCCGCCAGCAGGGCCTCGATCTTGCCGAGTTCCGCAGGGCCCTCATGGCCGTATCGATCGATCGCGCGCTTGAGCAGCCGCAGCCGGATCTCCTCGGGCAGTGCTGCGAATGCTTGCGCATCGTAGCCGCCGAGCGAAGCGCGGCGATCCGTCAATGAGAGGTAGCGTTCGGCGCCATCGGCCAGCACCTCCACGGCGGCGTTGGCGCGCGCGAGCCGCGAAGCCAGCCGCGCCAGCGTCCTGGCATCGGCACCCTCCTCCGCGAGAGCAGGCATCAGCGCGCGCAGCCGCGCTCGGGTGAAGGCGACATCGCGATTGCTGGGATCGTCGGCAAAGACGATGCCGGCCGCCTCTAGCGTTGCGATCAGCTCCGCCTTCGAAACTTCGAGCAGGGGCCGCGTCAGCCATACACCCTCGCGCCCGGTCTCGACCGACATGGCCGACAGCCCGGCGACACCGCTGCCGCGCAACAGCCGCATCAGCAACGTCTCGGCCTGGTCGTCGCGCGTGTGGGCGGTAGCGACGTGGCTGGCGCCGCTCAAGCGCGCGGCCTTGGCGAGCAGGCGGTAGCGCGCCTCGCGCGCCGCGGCCGGCAGGCCCGTCTTCGGCTTTGTCCCTTGCCAGCGCAGGGTGCGGTGCTCGATCCCGAGCGTGCGCGCGAGATGCTTGACGTCGCGCGCCTCACGCGCTGCCTCCTTGCGCAAGCCGTGATCGACCGTGACGGCAATCAGCCGCGGCCCGCGCTTGAGCTTGCTGCGCCAGCGCGCCGCCAGCCACATCAGCGCGACCGAATCCGGCCCGCCGGAGACGGCCAGCACGACCGCCGGCACGGTCTTCCAAGGCGCGAAAATCGCTCGCGCCCGCGCTGCCGAGATCGGAGAGTTTTCGTCGCCCATGCGCCGCCGTCGATGTGGGAGCCCGCCGGGCTCCGTCATCGATTGCTTAGCACTTTACCCGCTTCTGCTCACGGTCGATGGCCGCCTTCACGCCGGCGGATGCGCGCGGATATTTCTGCAGGACCGCGCCGAAGGCGGCGCAGGCCGCCTCCCTCTCCTTCAGCGCCGCCAGCGACTGGCCGAGCCGCAGCATCGCGTCGGGGGCCTTCGCCGACTTCTCGTGATCGCTGGTCACGCCGAGGAAGGCCTGCGCGGCCTCGCGATATTGCTGGCGCTGGAAATAGCTCTCGCCGAGCCAGTATTTCGAATCCGCAACCAGCGGATCCCTGGGATATTTCTCTGCGAAATTCTTCATGGTCTCTTCGGCCAGCGCATAGTCCTTGCGCTGCATGTAGCCGATGCCGAGATCGAATTCGTCGCGCGGCGTGGCCGACGGCGGCAGCGTCGTCAATGAAGCGGTGGGCGCCTGCGCCGGCGGCGCAGCCCCGCCAGGCGGGCGCGGGCTGATGCTGCCGAGATCGAGCGGTTCGCCGGGGCCGCGTCCGCCGGGAGCGCCGACTGCGGCCTCGTTGCCGATCGGCATCTGGCCCCCGCCGAGCGCTTTCGGCACGCCGGGTGCGTTGGGATTTTGCGTGGGGTCGAAGGCATCGCCGCGGCGGCGGTTGCCGGCGGCGGGCACCGCCGGCTCCTGCACGATCGGCGCAGGGGCTGCGATCTGCGGCTGCTCAAGGGCGCCCTGCTGCTGCGGATAGCCCGGCTGGGCCGCCGGATAACCCGGCTGCGGCTGCTGATAGCCACCCTGCTGCGGATAGGCCGGCTGCCGGTAGGCCGGGTTGGCCTGGGCCGGCGGCGCGGCCGCGACGCTGGGCTGGGCGGCCGGCGGCGGCGCGCCCGGCGCTCCCTGGGGAGCGGCACCGAGCTGGCGCAGGCGCTCCTCGAGCTGCCGGTTGCGGTACTGCAGCTCCTCGTTCTGGCCGGTGACCTGACGGAGCTGGTTCTCCAGCCGCTGGATGCGCAGTTCGAGGTCGGCATCCTGGGCCAGGGTCGGAGCAAGCAAGGCCTGCGGAGCAATGGCGATGACCGCAGCGGCAGCCACGGCGCGGAAAGTCAGATGAAGTCTGGGTGACATGGTGTCCTGGCGGCGAAATCGGCGCGACAAGCGGGAATCACATGAGGGAGGGAGTACGCCGGAATTGTGACTGAAACCAAGGGGGTTCGGCGCCGGTCAGGTCAACAAAACGAAACCGGCGCCCCGAGGGACGCCGGCCACCAACTCACCGCAAGCTCGAACAGTTTAGGAGCTGGCGTTCAGCACAGTGACCGCGCGGCGGTTCTGCGACCAGCAGGAGATATCGTTGCAGACGGCGACCGGGCGCTCCTTGCCGTAGGAGATGGTGCGCATGCGGCTCGGGTCGATGCCGCGCGAGGCGAGGAACGAACGCACCGACTGGGCGCGGCGGGCGCCGAGCGCGATGTTGTATTCGCGGGTGCCGCGCTCGTCGGCATGGCCTTCGACGGTGAAGGCATAGCGGTTATAGGTCTGCAGCCACTGCGCCTGCTTTTCCAGGGTGGCGATCGCCTGCGGGCTCAATTCGGTCTGGTCGCTCTCGAAGAAGACGCGGTCGCCGACATTGACCACGAAGTCCTGCTGGCTGCCCGGAGTGGCGGCGCTCGCCATCGCATCCGAACCGACGTTCTTGTTGGCGCAGGCGCCCATGGTCAGCGCCACGGCCAGCACGGCGGCCAGCTTCAAACCCTGGAGGATACGCATCTGGTTTCTCATTCCGGAGCCTCCACGCTCACGTTCTCGGTACTGTCATCCGGTCTACAGGGCGTTGGTTAAGCGAACGTTCCGTCAACCTTGATGGGGTCTTGCCGTCACCGTTCAAATGCCGGCAATCGGCGAAAAGCGACCGCGATAGTTAATCATTTGTAAATATGGCGCGACGGTGGAGGCAAGCCGTCGCGGGGTCCGGAATTGCCAGTTCCGGCGGCGTTTCGGTCGAAATTCCGGGACCGCGGCAAGACGGCAACGTTTTCGGGCAGCCGGGAGCCGCCGCCATTCAGCTAGATGAATGTTTGGCCGCTAGGTCTGGGGGACGATCGAGGTCACTTCATTGGAGGCGACCATGAAGCCCGCCGGCACCTCGGTCCGCACCTGGGCATAGCCCGGGCGGTCGAACAGCATGCGCCGCTCGAAGGCGGTTGAGCGCATCATCGGGTAGCGCTCGAACACCTTTTCCTTCAGGCGGGGGAAATCCGCCGCCATCAGCCCGACCGGCTTGAGCAGCCCGGGGAACATGCGGGGCTCGGCAATTGTCTCATGCAGGAAGACCCGGCGGTAGAACGCCTGGTGCTCGGCGCGCACGATGGCGAGCCCGAGATCGGCGTTGAAATATTCGCAGGCCATATAGGCGAGCCGCAGCGTCACATAGGGCAGTTCCGGCAGCCGCCGGACCTTGTCCGGGTCGGCAACGAAACGGGCGGGATCGACGATGACCTTGCCTTGGTCGAGCAGGGGGAAAAGGATCTCGCCGAAAGCTTCCGCGGAGCAGGACTGCCGCCATTCCGAGGTCAGGAGGCTGATGCGGACGGAACTGTAGAGCTCTCCATGCAGATAGACGCCAAACGTCCAGGAATTGGGCAGGTCGTCATACTGGTCGGTGACGCGCTGCGCAGGCGATTCCTTGACCGCACCCTCGCGCAGATAGGCCCGGTAGCGGAGATTGTAGATTTCTTCCTTTTCCTCGCGGGTCTGGGCCAGTCGGTAGTCGATATGTTCAAGAAGATCTGCCCCCCTTGCAAAGGCCGTGGGGCGACTTTCGGCCGGGGACTGCATTCCTCTACTCCTTACGACTTCCAAGGCGACGCCCATTCAACTAACGCGAGTGAGTTAAAACCTTAACAGCTTCTTAACGAAATTGCAAAGCTATAGCGATGTTAGGGTTAACTACTAGGGCCCCGTAGAACTCCCGGGCGCGCTATCCTTTCGTCGAAGGTTCAGGCGATGGAGCTGACGAGGTGCAGCGGTGGCTCTTCCGGCCGGCGGCCGTGGGAGGCGTTGAGGAGCTGGCGGATGCGCACGGCCGGCACCGGCCGGCTGAACAGGTAACCCTGGGCCTCGGTCACCGTGCCGTCGGTCGAGATGCGCTCGAGCTGCTCGTTGGTCTCGATGCCCTCCACCACCACGGCCATGCCGAGGTCGGCCGACAGCCGCGCCACGCCGCGCAGCAGGGTCAGCGGGCGGTCGGAATCGATGCCCTCCAGGAAGGAGCGGTCGATCTTGACCTTCTGCAGCGGGAAATTGTGCAGGTAGCTCAGGCTGGAATAGCCGGTGCCGAAATCGTCCAGCGAGATGCGCACGCCCAGCGCATGCAGCTGCGCCAGCACGTCGTGGGTGAGCTGGGTGTTGCGCAACAGCGAGGATTCCGTGATCTCGATCTCCAGCCGCTCGGCCGGCAGCCCGGAGACCTCGAGCGCATAGCGGACTTCGCTGAGGATGTCGCGCTGGTGGAACTGCTGCGGCGAGAAGTTGACGGCGACGGAAACGCCGGCCGGCCACTTCATGCATTCCATGCAGGCCTTGCGCAGGATCCAGCGGCCGAGATCGACGATCAGGCCCATGTCCTCCGCAATCGGAATGATGTCGATCGGTGACACCGTGCCGCGCACCGGGTGGTTCCAGCGCAGCAGCGCCTCGCAGGTGGAGATCTTGCCGGACTTCAGGTTGACCAGCGGCTGGTAGTAGAGCTCGAACTCCTCGTTCGCCAGCGCCTTGCGCAGGTCGAGCTCGAGAATGCGGCGCGCCTCGACGGTTTGCGCCATCTCGTCGCGGAAGAAGCAATAGGTGCCGCGGCCGTCGGCCTTGGAGCGGTACAGCGCCATGTCGGCATTCTTGAGCAGCGTGTCGGCGGAAACGCCGGGCGCGGTCATGGCGATGCCGACGCTGGCGCCGATTTCGACCAGATGGTTGTCGATCTTGTAGCGCTCGCTGAGGCGGTCGACGATGCGGCGGGCAAGGCCCGCGGCGTCTTCCGCCGAATGGATGTTCTGCTGGAACACGACGAATTCGTCGCCGCCGAAGCGGGCAACGAAATCCTCCGGCCGCAGCATCTCGCGGAGGCGATCGGCCACCGCGCAGAGCAGCTGGTCGCCGCAGGGATGGCCGAGCGTGTCGTTGACCTGCTTGAACTGGTCGAGGTCGACGAACAGCAGCGCCGACATGTGGTCGCTGCCGTGCTGGGTAGCCAGCAGCCGGCCGATCTCGTCGCGGAAATTGACGCGGTTGGGCAGCGCGGTAAGTTCGTCATACCGTGCAAGATGGCTGATGCGGGCCTCCGCATTGCGGCGCTCGGTGATGTCCTCTAGCAGCACGACGGCGCCGCCGCCGGCCATCGGCTGGAACGTCCACGACATCGAGCGGCCGCGCACCGGGTCCGGATCCGTGGTGATCATGTCGCGCGCGCGGGTGTTCTCGATTTCGGCCAGGATCATCTTGCCGCTCGACGCCGAGACCGAACCGGCCACAATGCAGGCATCGATGATGTCGGAAGCGCTGGCGCCGCGCTGCACGGGATCGTCGGACAGGTTCATCATCTCGCTGAAGCGGTGGTTCATCACCGCCAGCCGCCCGTCGGAGCGGAACATGCACAGGCCGTGCGGCATGTTGTTGAGCGCGGTGTCGAACTGGCCGGCAAGCGCCGCCTCGCGGAAGCTCGATGTCAGCGCCTTGACGAAGATGGCGTGCAGGCTGAGGTTGATGCCTTTCAGGCCGAAGAAGAACAGCACCAGCAGAACGGCAAGGCCGATGTAGTAGAAACCGCCATGCATGGCGAGCGCCACCGACATCGGGCCGCAGGCGAACAGGACGTGGAGCTGCACCAGCTTCGGCCGGCCGTAGTTGCGCGCGGCGGCACCGCCGGTGTAGGCGACGGTCACCGCGACGCACAGCATATGCGCAATCGAATCGTCGTTGCCGACGATGGTCAGGAAGCACCAGGCGCCGAGCACGCCGGCATAGACGATGGCGCCGACGGCGTATCGCGGCTCGAGGTGCCTCGCCTGCTCGTACGACAGCACCTGGGTGCGCCGCTCGAATTTGCGCATCTGCAGGGCACGCAGCGTGCCGATGCCGACGATCGTCGCGGCGACGGGCCACAGCAGTTCGTTGCCTGTCTTCATCGCGGTGAGCACGGCGCCGATCGCGGTGCAGAGCGTGCCGAGCATCATGGGCCAGAAGTTCTGGCACATGGAATCGATCAGCGCGGCATAGAGAACCGGCTCCAGCTCTTCCTGATTGCTTCGCTTCTTCGGGTCGACCAACTGCATCGGCAGCGCACGCGTCCTGTTTGGGACGTAGTTCTACCGAGCGCAGATGAAGTCTTTCTGAGGGAACAGGGTTAGCGAGTTATTGTTTTTTCCCGCGCAAAACGAAAATCTGCGCGGAAAATCAGCACACTAGGCAATGTTTGCCGATTAACGATTGGGGCCGGGGCGCGCCCGCTCACGCTCGCATCACGATAGCAGCGGCGACCAGGCGGGATCGGAGGCAAAACCCGGCGTCGGCACGCGCTGCTCGTTGCGCCCGGAAACGTCGACCGTGAACAGCGACGGGCCCGAATTGCCGCCGGGCTCGCGGAAGAACATCACGACGCGGCCGTTCGGCGCAAAGGTCGGTCCCTCATTGTGATAGCCCGCGGTGAGGATGCGCTCGCCCGAACCGTCGGTCTTCATGATGCCGATGGCGAATTGCCCGCCGCCCTGCTTGGTAAACGCAATGTAATCGCCGCGCGGCGACCACACCGGCGTGGAGTAGGAGCCCTCGCCGAAGGAGATTCGCTGCGCCGGGCCGCCGGTTGCGGCCATCACATAGATCTGCGGCTTGCCGCCGCGGTCGGATTCGAAGCACAGCCGCGAGCCGTCGGGCGCGTAGGACGGCGAGGTGTCGATTGCCGGCGTATCGGTGAGGCGCGTCGTGGTCTTGGAGCGCAGGTCCATCACGAACAGGTTGGAGTTGCTGCCCTGCTGCAGGCTCATGATCACGCGCTGGCCGTCCGGCGAGAACCGCGGCGCGAACGACATGCCCGGGAAATTGCCGACGATCTCGCGCTGGCCGGTCTCGATGTTGAAGAGATAGACGCGCGGATCGCCCTGGCCGAACTCCATGTAGGTGATTTCCTGGCTCGACGGCGAGAAGCGCGGCGTCAGCACGAGATCGCTGCCGCGCGTCAGATAGCGCACGTTGGCGCCGTCCTGGTCCATCAGCGCGAGCCGCTTGACGCGCCGCTCCTTCGGGCCGGTCTCGTCGACGAACACGACACGGCTGTCGAAATAGCCCTTCTCGCCGGTCAGCCGTTCATAGATCTGGTCGGAGATGATGTGGGCGATGCGGCGCCAGGATTCCGGCGAGGTGAAATATTGCTGGCCGGCGAGCTGCTGCGCCGTGTTGACGTCCCAGAGGCGGAATTCCGCCTTCAGCCGTCCGTCGCCCTGGCGCGTCATGCGGCCGGTCACCAGCGCCTGCGCATTGATGGTCTTCCAGTTCTGGAAGTTCGGCGCGATGTCGACGTTGATCGCCTTTTCGATATAGGCGGCCTGGTCGATCGGCGCGAACAGACCGCTGCGCCTGAGATTGTTGGCGATGACCTGCGTCACGCCGACGCCGACCTCGCCGTCGGCCGGCGTGCCCGCCACGAAATTCGGGATCGCGATCGGCAGCGGCGCGAAGTCGCCTTCGGTGATGGTGATGCGCTTCTGCGCCAGCGCACTACGCGGGGAGATCGCAGCGGCGGCGCCGAGCGCCGCCATTGCGGAAATGATCTGGCGGCGGTTGGGAAGCAGGAGCATGTCGCGCAGTCTGTGTTGGTCGGTCATCTGTCACTTCAACTTGGAATTAATGGGCGCTGCCTGAGTTCAGATCGGTCGCTCCTGGAAGACCGGCGTAAAGGACTTCCATTCGTCGAAGAACTGCGCGGGCAAATTATACGGCTGGCACTGGATGATCGCGCGCAACGCGCTTTCCGAATAGGCGCGGCCATAGGGCGTCGACGGCGTGCCGTCGGGCGCGGGCATCGCCTCCAGCGTGCCGTCCTTCTTCAGGCGGATGTTGAAGGCGACTTCCGGCCGCTCCTGCTCGATGCCGCCATAGGGCTTCTTCCAGCAGTTTTCCACCTGGCGGCGGAACATCGAGCCCCAGGTCGCCGAATTGTCGCCTGCCCTGCCCTTGGACATGCCAAGCGACGCATTGGAGTTCAGCGTCTCGCCGGTTGCGGCCTGCCGGGCCGGATCGCGCTTGTCGATCAGGGCTGCGATCTTCGACTGGTCGAACACGCGCTCCTTCGGCTTCTGCTGCTCCGGCGGCTTGGCGGCCTGCACGGGCGGCTTCGGCGGCGTCGGCTTCTTCTGTTCCTTCTTGATCGCTTCCGCGATCGGATCGACCGCCGGCTCCGGCTTTTTCTCCTCCGGCTTCGGCTCTTCCTTCGGCTTCTCGGCAACCTTCGGCGGGTCGGGCTTCTTTTCGACCGCCTTCTCCTCGGCCTTCGGCTGCGGCGCCGGCGCCGTATCGGTGACGACCGGCTGCTTCTCGCTGATCTTGCCGACGGCGTCGTCCACGGGTTTCGCCTCGGCGACCTTCTCGACCAGCGGCTTCTTCTCTTCCTTCTTGCCGGTCTTCATGCCGGCCGCGACCTGCGACTCCAGCGAGATGTCGACGCCGACGGATTCCTCCGGCCTCACCTCCAGCGCCCTGGTCGAGAACGACAGCAGCACCGCCCCCAGCACGACCACGTGCAGGGCCACCGACGCCAGCACCGTCTTGTCGACCTTGAACTTCACCTCAGGATCCCTGCTCGGGAATGATGACGATATTGGCCTTGAACCCGGCGGCCTTGATGTTCCCCAACAATTTCATCATGTCAGTGTAGCAGACATCGCGGTCGCCGCGCAGGAAGACCACATTGTCCGCTTCCGTGCGTGTCTCGCGGATGGCCTTGATCTTCGGCAGCAGCTCCGCGCTCGAGATCGGGGTATCGCCGAGATAGAGCTCGACGTTGGAATTGCAGCTGCCGCCGGTGCGCTTGACCGAGAGCGTCAGCGGCGGCGCGTTGGAAGCTGCCGCGTTGCCGCCCCGGGCGATCGGCAGGTCGATGTCGATCGTGCTCGTCATCAGGGGCGCGGCCACCATGAAGATGATGAGCAGCACCAGCATCACGTCCACCATGGGCGTGACGTTGATTTCGGCCATCACGGACTTGCGGCCTCCGCGGCGGCCGCCGCCCGAAGAGCCTCCTGCGCTCATGCCCATGATATGGTGCTCACCGCCGTTACCACCATATAATACCGCTGCGGCATCATCCGCGCTCGTCGATCTGGCGCGAGAGAATGGCCGAAAATTCGTCGGCAAACCCCTCCAGCCGCTGGGCCTGGCGGTTCACCTCCGAGATGAACTTATTATAGAAAATTGTCGCCGGAATTGCGGCGATCAGGCCGATTGCCGTGGCAAACAGGGCCTCCGCGATGCCGGGCGCCACCACCGCCAGCGAGGTGTTTTTCGAGGCGGCGATGGACTGGAAGCTCGACATGATGCCCCAGACCGTGCCGAACAGGCCGACAAAGGGCCCGGCGGACCCCACGGTCGCCAGCACCAGCAGCCGCCGCTCCAGCCGCTCGACTTCCCGGGCGATCGAGACGTTCATGACCTTCTCGATCCGGGCCTGCAGGCCCGCAATGGAGCGCGACTGGCTCTCGAAGGAGCGTTTCCATTCGCGCATGGCGGCGACGAAGCAGGCCGCCATCGACTGCGTCGGCTTGGCCGACAGCGCCCGGTAGAGCTCCTCGATCGACTGGCCGGACCAGAAGGCCTGCTCGAAACGGTCCATGGCACGGCGGGTGCGCGCATAGAGGAAGATCTTGTCGATGGCGATCGCCCAGACCCAGACCGAGCAGGCGAGCAGCCCGAGCATGACCGCCTTCACGACCCAGTGGGCCTGAAGGAACAGCGCGATCAGCGATACGTCGGCAGCCGGCATCGGCAAGGCGGCGGTATCCATCAGCGGTATCCTCTCAACCGAACGGGACGACGTTTGCTAGTGCCGTCGCGCCCCACCCCTGTCTCTTCCGGAAGCAAATGGCTGCCGGCTCCACAGCCACGCGTCGACGTGGCGACTTGCACCAGCGCGAGAGCCTTCATTGTGTCGTTTGGGGGCCCGTCCAAAGCCGGGTCCGGATTCCCCTGCCAACATGTCAAAACGAAGGCTGATCCACGCGACTTTGCCACCCTAACCAAACGATAATCTGGGTTAACGCGAGGTTACCAAAGGGGAATTGCGGCCGGGAAATGTGGCCGCAGGCAGCGGGTTACAGTGCAGCGGAACCGGGGGTAGAGACATCCAAGGCGTCGCCCCGGCGCAGGCCGGGGCCCATAACCACCGGCCGGCGTTGTTGAGGGAAAGCCGACCGCCATCGCGCAAACCGATCTCCGCTGCGGCGTATGGGCCCCGGCCTTCGCCGGGGCGACGAAAGAACAAGCGCTCTCATTCCCGCGACTGGTTTTCGCCCGGGTCTTGCATCTTCGTCGGCCCTCTCTCTGACAGCTAGGGGATTCCCGGATTTTAGCATTGAGCGGCAAGTGCATAGCCCTCGAGAGTTGCGGCGAGACGGGTCCAGCCGTCGCGCATGGTTTTTGGCCCGGGTGGCTTGTAGTAGCAATTCCAGCCGCCGAGACGGGCTGCG
>NZ_JACRMG010000034.1 GCF_016219575.1 Bradyrhizobium sp.
CGATGACCTTGAGGCCGTGGCTCTGGCACTCAACACCAGACCCCGGAAAACCCTCGGCTGGAAAACACCAGCGGAAACTCTCGACGAATTTCTCCGAGTGAGCCATACCTGAAGTGTTGCGACGACCGGTTGAATCCGCCCAGTATTCCAGAGACGGCAGTGATTGAATCGAAAGGCCGCGGCGTACTGGGTCACCCGCTTTCGCGGGTGACGACAGGCTCAGCCAACCCTGCACGGCACACTCAGGAATCCGCGAAACCTCACCCGTCCGCCGCGCACGGGCTCGCTATCCAGCGCATATCGCGGAAACCGCGCCAGGAACCGGGACACCGCGATCGCGCCTTCCAGCCGCGCCAGCGCCATCCCGGCGCATTGATGCGCGCCGGTGGCGAACGCAAGGTGCCGGTTCGGCGTGCGCGAGATGTCGAACGTCTCGGGGTCGGGAAACTGCGCGGGATCGCGGTTGGCAGCCCCGATGCACAGCGTCACCGGCGTGCCGGCCGGCATGGCGATGCCGCCGAGCTCGACCGGCTCCGTTATCATGCGGTTGCCGAGCTGGTTGGAGCTTTCATAGCGCAGCATTTCCTCCACCGCGGTCTTGATCAGGTCGGGATGATCGATCAGCCGCTGCTTCTGCTCGGGATGATGCAGCAGCGCCACCAGGCCATTGCCGATCAGATTGGTGGTGGTCTCATGTCCGGCGTTGAGCAGGAAGACGCAATTGTGCAGCAGCTCCTTTTCGGTCAGCCGCTCGCCATTTTCCTCGCCCTGGATCAGTCGCGTCAGCACGTCGCGGGCGGGATCGCCGGGTTTGGCGCGTCGCCGCGCCACCAGCGTGTCGAGGTAGACCAGAAAATCCGTCACCGCCTTGTTGCCGCGCGCGGCGGCCTCGGGGCTGACCACCGGCTCGAGCGCGCCGAGGATCGCCAGCGACCAGTCGCGCAGCGGCCCACGCTCCTCATGGGGCACGTCGAGCAGATTGCCGATCACCTCCACCGGAATCGCGGAAGCAAAATCCTCGATCAGCTCGAATTCCTGCTTGGCCGCGATGCGATCGAGCAATGTGTCCACCAGCCGGATCAGGTCGCCCTCCATCTCCGCAATCGCCCGCGGCGACAGCGCGCCCATGATCAGCCGCCGCACCCGCGTATGCGATGGAGGATCGTTGAAGACGAGGCTGGTGGTGTGGTGCTCGTAGAGCGGCGTGTCGCCGTATTTCGGGAAGAACTCCTTCTTCTTGTCCGAGCTGTACGCCTTCGTGTTCTTGTAGGCGGTGACGAGGTCGTCATAGCGGGTCAGGAAATACGAGCCGTTGCGCATGCGCTTGACCGGCTCGGTCTCGCGCAGCGCCCGATAGGTCGGGTAGGGGTCGGCGTAAAATTCCGGCGTCAGATGTTCGAGGTCGAACCCGTCGGCCAGATCCCGCGCGTGCGCATTCATCCCTTCCACCCCGATCCCATTAGTCTCATTTGCAACTATCCTAGGCGCCGCGCCTGCATGGCGCAACCCAATTCGGCGCATTCCCCGGGAGGGCGCCGGTGGCAGGAATTCGCAGAGCCACATGCGGTTTTGCGCTTTGATGAAACGCGCGGCTGCCACTACAGTCCCGGCAAGAACAATAACGGAAACGCCCATGCACGCCCGCACTGACACGTCGGAACAACAAACGGCCGCCTGGCCGGACGAGATTTATGCTGTGCTGCAGCGCTACGACGTGCGGCAGGTACCCTATGTGCCGGATGCCGGGCATTCGAAGCTGATCGAGCGCGTGCTCGCTTCCGATACCATGCGCGGTATTCCCTTGACGACGGAAGAAGAGGGCGTGGCGCTGGTGGCGGGGGCCTGGGCCGGCGGGCAGCGCTGTGCGCTCCTGATGCAGTCGAGCGGCGTCGGCAACTGCATCAACATGTTCTCGCTGATACCGCTGTTCCGCCTGCCGTTCTTCACCATCGTGACCATGCGCGGCGAATGGGGCGAGTTCAATCACTGGCAGGTGCCGATGGGATCGACCACGCAGGCCGTGTTCGAATTGTCGGGCATCCGGGTGATGCGTGCCCATAACGCTGCCGAGGTCCGCGAAGTCGTCGAGGCTGGTGCTGCGCAAGCCTACAACGCTTGCACGCCGACCGCCGTGCTGTTGTCGCAGCGCCTGATCGGGGCAAAGGTATTCGTGAAATGAGCAAGACCAATCTTCTCGATCGTCGCGCCGTCGTCGCGAGCCTGTTGAAAGACCGCAAGGGCATGGTCGCGGTCGGCGGTCTCGGCGCCTCCACCAACGACATGGCGGCCGCCGGCGATCACGACCGCAACTTTTATCTCTGGGGCGGCATGGGCGGCGCGGTCATGATGGGCCTCGGCCTGGCGCTGGCGCAGCCGGACGTGCCCGTGGTCGTCATCACCGGCGATGGCGAGATGCTGATGGGCATTGGCTCGCTCGCCACCGTCGGCATGCAGAAGCCCGGCAATCTCTCCATCGTCGTGCTCGACAATGAGCGCTATGGCGAGACCGGCGGCCAGACCAGCCACACCTCGGTGGCTGCCGATCTCGTCGGCGTGGCAAGAGCCTGCGGCATCGCCGACAGCCGGGCGATATCAACCATGGCGGAGGTCGAGGCGCTGGTGCCGAAGCTGCACGATCTCAAGAGCGGTCCCAGATTCGCCAACGTGAAGATCGACGGCGCCAATGTGGAGCGGATTCTGCCGATGCGGGACGGTACCTTCATCGTCAACCGGATCCGAGGCTCGCTGGGATTTCCACCGCTCTAGCCAACCATCCCCTTGGGGCGCCTGCCGATTCCGGGAGGCGCGGTCGCCCTCAACTCCTTGGTGCAGCGCAATATATTGCCTTGACTTTGCCACGGTGAGTGATTACTCACACGCCCCATGTCCAACCTCCGAATGACCTCCGACCTGCGGCGCCAGCTCATCCTGGGCGCCGCCAAGCGCTGCTTCGCCCGCAACGGCTTTGCCGGCACCACGACCAAGAGCGTGGCGGCCGCCGCTGCCATTTCCGAAGGGCTCTTGTTTAAGCATTTCCCCTCCAAGGCCGCGCTCTATGCCGAGATCCTCGCCGAGGAATGCGAGGCCGATCCAGAGCTCGCGCATCTCTTGGGGCAGGAGCCGTCGACGGCGACGCTGGTCGAGCTGGTGCGCGGCATGGTCGGGCACTTCGTCAACATCTCGAACGGCTCCGACCAGGAAGAGGCGCAGCGCCTGCGCTTCATGGCGGCGAGCCATCTCGAGGACGGCGAGTTTGCCCGCCTGCTCTACGGCAAGATCGCCGACCTGATCGGGCCGACCTTCGTCACCTCGCTGGAGCGCGCCGTCGAGGCGGGCGATGCCAGCGAAATTCCTGGCGAGCCGCTCAACCTGTTCTGGTTCGCCCACCACGCCGTGCTGACCGCCGCCCTGACCCGGCTGCCGGGTACGCCTTGTCTGGAGTATGGCGATGCCACCGTTCTCGAACGGCAGCTTTGCCAGTTCATCCTTCGCGGCATCGGACTGAACGAAGCCGCCATTGCCTCCCATCTCGACCGTGCCTTGTCTTCGACACCGGGACAATCGGTAGCCAGGGAAAGTGCATAACATGAATGTTGCCACCGAAGCCCACATCTCCGGCAAGCCGGCCGATCTCTCGGGCAAGCCGATCAACGAGCCGCCGAAGAAGCGTCCGGTCAAGATGCTGCGCTGGACCATTATCGTCGGCCTTGGACTGGTGCTGATCGTCGGCGCCTTCGTGGGTTTCGAGAAATTCCGCGCGAACATGATCAAGGGCTTCTTCGCCGGCAACAAGCCGCCGCCGGTGGCGGTCAACATTGCCGAGGCGAAGTCCGAAGTGATTCCGAACCTGCTCACCGCCGTCGGCGACCTCGCCGCCGTGCATCAGGTCAACGTCACCTCCGACGTCAACGGCCGCATCACGGGGATCCTGTTCACCGCCGGCGCCAGCGTGAAGGCCGGCACGCCGCTGGTGCAGCTGTTCGACGGGGCGGAGCAGGGCGATCTCGCCAGCTTCAAGGCGCAGGCGACCATGGCGCAATTGTCGCTGGAGCGCGCCAAGCAGCTTGCCGCGCGCCAGTTCGGGGCACAGGTCACGGTGGACCAGGCCCAGTCGGCGTTCGACCAGGCCAATGCCGGCATTTCCAAGACCGAAGCCATCATTTCGCAAAAGCTGGTGCGTGCGCCGTTCGACGGCGAACTCGGCGTGCGCAAGGTCGAGGTCGGCCAGTATCTCACCGCGGGCACGCAGATCGTGTCGCTGACCGATCTGTCGATGCTGTTCCTGAACTTCACGGTGACGGAAAAGGATTCCGGCGCGCTGCAGGTCGGGCAGATCGTTCGCATCAAGGTCGACGCCTGGCCCGGCAAGACCTTTGACGGCAAGATTACCACCATCGAGCCGCAGATTTCGACCGACACGCGCAACATCCGCGTCCAGGCGACGATCGCCAACCCCGACAAGATCCTCAAGCCCGGCATGTTCGCGAGCACCACCGTGGTGCTGCCGGAAAAACCGGCAGTCATCACCGTTCCCGAGACGGCGGTGGACTACACGCTCTATGGCGATTCCGTTTTCCTGATCGGGGAGAAGAAGGCTGAGGACGGCAAGACGAGCCTGGTTGCGACGCGCACCTTCGTGCAGACCGGCAACCGCATCGATGGCCGCGCCGAGATCCTCAAGGGTCTGAAGGCCGGCGACCGCGTGGTCGCCCTCGGCCAGCTCAAGCTGCAATCGGGCTCCGCGGTGACGATCTCGACCGACCCGACGCCGCCGATTCCGGCGCAGCCGCCGCGTTACTGATCAGGACGGGCGCGCGCCATGGTACTTACCGATATCTTCATCAAGCGGCCGGTGCTGTCGGTCGTCGTCAGCCTGCTGATCCTCTTGATCGGCTTCCGCGCGGCGATGACGCTGCCGATCCGGCAATATCCGAAGCTCTCGAACACGGTGGTGAATGTCACCACCGTCTATCCCGGCGCGTCCGCGGCGCTGATCTCGGGCTTCATCACCACGCCGATCGAGCAGGCGGTCGCATCCGCCGAGGGCGTCGACTACATCACCTCGACCTCGGTGCAGGGCACCAGCACGATCCAGGTCTACATCAAGCTGAATTTCGACCCGAACCAGGCGCTCACCGAGGTGCTCGCCAAGGTCAATTCGGTCAAGTACCTGATCCCGAAGGAATCCAACGACCCGATCGTCACCAAGACCACCGGCCAGACGACGGCCGTGATGTATCTCGGCTTCTCCAGCGAAGAGCTGACGGGATCGGCGATCTCCGACTATCTGACGCGCGTCGTGCAGCCCGTGCTGTCGACCGTCGATGGCGTGGCGTCGGCCGACATCCTCGGCGGCCAGACCTTTGCGATGCGGATCTGGCTCGATCCGGTGAAGATGGCCGGACGCAACATCACGTCGAACGAAGTCGCAGCCGCGATCGCGGCCAACAACTTCCAGGCCGCCGCCGGCCAGTCGAAGGGCTATCTGATCGTCTCCAACGTCCAGACCAATACCGACCTGCGCAATGTCGAGCAGTTCAGGCGCATGATCGTGAAGGCCAAGGACGGCGGCTTCGTGCGCATGGAGGACATCGCGACCGTCGAGCTCGCCGCGCAGAGCACCGACGCAAGCGTGGCCTTCAACGGCGAACACGCGATCTTCATCGGCGTGCAGGCGACCCCGCAGGGCAATCCCCTGACCATCGTCAGGGGCGTGCGTGCGCTGATGCCGGAGCTGGAACGTAACCTGCCGCCCTCTCTGAAGATGAAGGTGGCCTACGATTCCACCAAGTTCATTCAGTCGTCGATCGACGAGGTGAAGGCGACGCTGATCGAGGCCGTGCTGATCGTCGTGGCCGTGATCTTCCTGTTCCTGGCCTCGTTCCGCTCGGTCATCATTCCCGTCGTCACGATTCCGCTGTCGTTGATAGGCGTCTGCACGCTGATGCTGATGGCCGGCTTCAGCTTCAACCTGCTGACGCTGCTGGCGATGGTGCTCGCCATCGGCCTCGTGGTCGACGACGCCATCGTGGTGGTGGAGAACATCCATCGCCATCTCGAGGAAGGCAAGTCGCCGGTGCAGGCTTCGCTGCAGGGCGCGCGCGAGATCGTCGGTCCCGTCATCTCGATGACGATCACGCTCGCCGCCGTGTACGCGCCGATCGGCTTCCTCGGCGGCCTCACCGGCTCGCTGTTCCGCGAATTCGCTTTCACGCTGGCGGGCTCCGTGATCGTGTCCGGCGTGATCGCGCTGACGCTGTCGCCGATGATGTGCTCGGTGTTCCTCAAGAGCGCGGACGAGGGGCGTTTCGCAAAACTCGTCAACCGCGTGTTCGGCGCGATGACGCGCTGGTATGGCCGCAAGCTCGACCGCTCGCTCGACTACAAGCCGATCACGCTGCTGTTTGCGGCGACGATCCTGTTCCTCGTCGGCTTCCTCTACATGCACACTTCCAAGGAGCTCGCGCCCGAGGAAGACCAGGGCATCGTCTTCGCGGTGACCAAGGCGCCGAAATACGCCAACATCGACTATCTCAACTTCTACGGCGAGAAGCTCGACAACGCCTTCCAGAAATTCCCCGAGACCGATTTGCGCTTTGTGCTCAACGGCATCAACGGCGCGCAGAACGGCATCGCCGGCATGCTGCTGCACGCCTGGGACGAGCGCAAGCGCTCCTCGATCAAGCTGAAGCCGCTGGTGCAGGCCGAGCTTTCCAAGATCGAGGGCGTCAACGCGTTTGCCTTCAACCTGCCGCCGCTGCCGGGCGGGCCGGGCGGCCTGCCGGTGCAGATGGTGATCAACTCGACCGCCGACTTCCGCGCGGTCTATGAGCAGATGGAGAAGCTGAAGGATGCCGCGCGCAAGAGCGGCCTGTTCATCGTCTCCGACAGCGATCTCAACTTCAACCAGCCGACCGTGCGGGTGAAGATCGACCGCTCCAAGGCGAGCGACCTCGGCGTCAACATGCAGCAGCTCGGCGGCACGCTGGCGACGCTGCTCGGCGGCAATTACATCAACCGCTTTAACCTCGAAGGCCGCTCCTATCAGGTGATCCCGCAGGTGCCGCGCAGCCAGCGCCTGTCACCCGAGGCGCTCGGCGGCTACTATGTGGGGACGTCGAGCGGCCAGCAGGTGCCGCTCTCCACCCTGGTGTCGATCGAGACCGGTACGGATCCGAACGCGCTGACCCATTACAACCAGCTCAACTCGGCGACCTTCCAGGCCGTGCCCATGCCGGGCGTGACGGTGGGGCAGGCGGTGGACTTCCTGGAGAGCGAGGCCAAGAAGATGCCGGCCGGCTTCAGCCACGACTATCTCGCCGACAGCAGGCAGTATGTGCAGGAGGGCAACCAGCTCGCGATCACCTTCGCCTTTGCGCTGATCATCATCTTCCTGGTGCTGGCGGCGCAGTTCGAGAGCCTGCGCGATCCCCTGGTGATCATGATCTCGGTGCCGATGGCGATCGTCGGCGCGCTGATTCCGCTGTTCTTCGGCGTCGCCACCATGAACATCTACACCCAGGTGGGTCTGCTCACGCTGGTCGGACTGATCACCAAGCACGGCATCCTGATGGTGGAGTTCGCCAACGAGCTGCAGGTCAATGAGGGGCTCGACCGCCGCTCCGCGATCGAGATGGCCGCGCGCATCCGGCTCCGTCCGATCCTGATGACAACGGCGGCGATGGTCACCGGCCTGATCCCGCTGTTGACAGCGACCGGGGCAGGTGCGGCGAGCCGCTTCTCCATCGGCCTCGTGGTGGTCGCGGGCATGTCGATCGGCACGCTGTTCACGCTGTTCGTGCTGCCGGCGGTCTATGTGGTGCTCGCCACCGATCACCGCGCCAAGGCGGACTCCGAGCGGATGCGCGAGATCGCCGACTACGACCTCAGCGGCGAGAAGGCGCTGAAGGCGACGTGAGCCATACCGGCCGCTGCATGCGGCCGTAACAAGAAAAGCCCGGGGGGGGGGGGGGGGGGCGAAATCGAGCGCGTGCGCTTCGACAGCATGCCGAAGCTGGCGGACGGCTTTGCGAAGATCGCCGAATACATCAAGGCCGCCGGCCGGCCGTTGACCTCGTTTTGCGCTTGCGAGCTGCGCTCGCCTGCCGCCTTCACCGATCAGGGATTTTTCGAGTTCAACCAGCACTATGTGAAGACGCTCGCCGAATGGGGCATCTATGACGGCAAGACCAATCCGGTGGCGCGCAGCAACGTCTGCCCCGAGATCGATCCGCCGGGCGAGCCGTCATTTTACGCATTCTCGTTCGTAAGGCCGAGCACGACTACAACGCCAAGCTTCGTCATCGCCGGTAGCGGCGAGGCGATGGAGGGGGCAGGGCCCTATTCGGAGCGCACGGTGCGCTATCGCGACCTCAGTCCCGACGGCATCAGGGACAAGGTCCGTCATGTCGTCGGCGCCATGGAGAGCCGCATGGGCGCCCTCGGCTTCGGCTGGAAGGATGCGACGGCGGCGCAGGTCTATACGATCCGCGACTACCATCACGTCGTCGCCGACGAACTGGTGAAGCGCGGCGCCGCGCGTTCGGGGCTGACCTGGCACTATGCCCGGCCGCCTGTGGTCGATCTCGAATACGAGATGGACTGCCGCCGGGTGACGCGGGAAATCGTGATCTGATCGGGACGATCGTCGCACTGCGCGCACGATCGGCGCGCGATCGTCACGCCTGGCTAGCGATAGCCGCCTGAACGGAAGCATCGATGGTGGCGCGGTCGGTGACTCCTGCCGGATTTGTCCGCGTCGGCAGGAACTGGCGGAAGTGCACCCAACGCTCGCGGCTGACCTGTTCCAGCCGTTCGAGCTCGGCGAGCGGGTCGATGTGATCGTCAACGCGCAAATCGAGATTGGACCATTCTTCCCCACCATGGATCAACAGTGCCGCCGACTGCCTGCCGCGCTTGTCGCCGCCGGCGGCCTCGCCGGCCTTCATGGCCGCGATCAGCCGTTGCGCGAACGGCAGCTTGTCATTCGCGACATAGGCCTGCGCGGTGTCGTCCAGCACTCGTGGGCCGGCCAGCATGTTGCCGGCGAGGGAGAAGCCTGCGCCTGCGAGATGCCCGCACCAGTCGACGCATTCGCGTCCCGTATGCGCGGCAATGCGGCCGGTCGCATCCATGATGTGCAGTTGCCGGCTCTCGCGGCCGTCGTCCGCGGCAACCAGTGTCGCGATGACGTCGCTCGGCGCCTTGCCCTCGCGCAGCAGCTTGACGCCGTCGATGCCGTAATAGGGATTGACCAGTGCCTGCGTGGCGATGCCACCGACCATGGGCGCGATATGCGGCACCAGCGCGCCGACGGCAAAGAACCTGGTCGCGACCGCGATGCCGATCTGGCCGGTCATGGGATCGCGGGCGATGATCGACCAGGTCATCTCACTAGCGTCCGGCGGCGTAGCCCTGCATGCCCCGCGGATTGGCGGCGGCGCGGCGGCGGGGACCGACCCTGGAGGCGGCGGTGAGGCGGCCTTCCGACCAGTCCGGGCCGGTCTCGACGATGTGGCCGCGCCGTGTCAGCTCGTCGACGGTTGCCCTGGGCACGCGGTTCTCGACCACCAGCACGCCCGGCCGCGCTGTACGCGGCCAGAACGAGATCGGGAAATGCTCGGAGTGCCATGCCGGCGCATCGATCGCCTCCTGCAGATTCAGCTTGGCGTGGACGTGGCGCAGGAAGAACTGCGTGATCCACTGGTCCTGCTGGTCGCCGCCGGGCGAGCCCCAGGCCAGATATGGCTCGCCATCTCGCAGCGCCATGGTCGGCGAAAGCGTGGTGCGCGGGCGCTTGCCCGGCGCGAGCGAGGCGGGATGATTTTCCTCCAGCCAGAACATCTGCGCCCGGCTGCCGAGGCAGAAGCCGATTTCGGGAATGACCGGCGAGGATTGTAGCCAGCCGCCCGAGGGCGTGGCCGAAACCATGTTGCCGGCCTGGTCGATGATGTCGAAATGCACGGTGTCGCCGCGCACCTCGCCGAATCGGCCGACCGTGGGTTCGCCCGCGCCCATGGCGCCGACCGCCTCGCGATGGCCCTCGGCACGGCGCAGTTTCACGACCGCACCAAAGCCTTCGACCGAGCCGGGGACGAAATCGAGCGAAGCCTTGTCCCTCGAGATCAGCTTGCGCCGTTCGTCGTTGTAGGCATCCGACAGCAGCGTCGCGATCGGGATGTCGTTGAACTTGGGGTCGCCGTAGAATTTTTCGCGATCGGCGTAAGCGAGCTTGGCGCATTCGACCTGGAGGTGGATGAAGTCAGGACCGGTCGGATCGAGCCCGTCGAGGTCGAAGCCTTTGAGCAGCGCCAGCTGCTGCAGCATCACCGGACCCTGGCTCCAGACGCCGGCCTTGCACACGGTGTAGCGGTCGTAGTCGTAGGTCAGCGGCGCCTCGACGGTCGGCTCCCACCGCGCCATGTCGTCGGCCGAGAGCACGCCGCGATGCGGCGAGCCGGAGACGTCCATCACGTCCTGGGTGTGGCAGAATCTGTCGACCGCTTCGGCCACAAAGCCCTGCGACCACGCTTTTCGCGCGCGCTCGATCTGGGCGACGCGATCGCCCCCCGCGCTCTCGGCTTCGCGAAGGATGCGGGCGTAAGTCTCGGAAAGGCGCTTGTTGGTGAAGATGGTGCCCGGGCGGGGCACTTCACCGTTCGGCAAATAGACGGCCGCGGATGTCGGCCAATACTTGCGGAAGAGCTGCTCGACCGTCTGGATCGTCGCCGACGCGCGCTCGACCAGCGGATAGCCGTTGGCGGCATAGCTGATCGCGGGTTCCAGCACGTCGCGCAGCTTCAGCGTGCCATAGTCGCGCAGCAGCAACATCCAGGACTCGAACGTGCCGGGGACGCATGCCGCCAGCAACCCGGTGCCGGGCACCATGTCGAGGCCCTCGCTGCGATAATGCGCAATCGTCGCCCTGGCCGGCGCCGGGCCCTGGCCGCAGATCACCTCGGTCCTGCCGCGCTTCACGTCGTGCACTATGATCGGCACGTCGCCGCCGGGGCCGTTGAGATGCGGCTCGACCACCTGAAGCGTGAAGGCAGTGGCTACGCCGGCATCGAAGGCGTTGCCGCCCTTCTCGAGGGCGGCCATCCCGACCGCCGTCGCGATCCAGTGCGTCGAGGTGACGACACCGAACATGCCCTCGATCTCGGGCCGGGTCGTGAACGGATCGGGATTGATATTGCCCATGGGAATGGACCCCTTGTTATTGGCCGCGGCAGGCGATGCGCAATTGAGCACAGGCGGGGCGGGCTGCCAACGGGCAGGCCACTCCAGATATCAGGCCGGCGCGGGGGCGGTGTTGACGGCGTGGCAGGCCACGCCATCGATCAACAAGGGCGCCTCCCGCCGGCAGAGGTCGAAGGCGATGGGACAGCGCGGGTTGAAGGCGCAGCCGGGCGGCGGATCGATCGGGTTGGGAATCTCGCCCTTCACCGGGATGCGCTGGCGGCCGGACATGGCGAGGTCCGGAACCGCGCCGAGCAGCATCTTGGTGTAGGGCATGCACGGGTTCGCGAACAGTTGGCGCCCCTCGGCGATCTCGACAATGCGGCCGAGATACATCACGCCGATCCGGGTCGCCATGTGGCGGACCACGGCGAGGTTGTGGCTGATGAAGAGATAGGTGAGGCCGAACTTGTCCTGCAGGTCGCGCATCAGATTGAGGATCTGCGCCTGCACCGACACATCCAGCGCCGAGGTCGGCTCGTCGCAGACGATGAACTCGGCGTTGGAGGCAAGCGCGCGCGCGATTGCGATGCGTTGGCGTTGGCCGCCGGAAAATTCGTGCGGATATTTCAGGCCGTCGTCGGGGTGCAGGCCAACCAGTCCGAGCAACTCACCGACGCGCGCCCTGATGTCACGCTCGCCCTGGATCAGGTCGAAGGCGCGGATCGGCTCGGAGACGATGGCGTCGACCCGAAAGCGCGGATTGAGGCTCGCATAGGGATCCTGAAAGATCATCTGGATGCGGCGGCGCAGCTTCTGCCGCACCTGTGTCTGCTTCGGATCGGTCATCGACACGCCGTCGATCATGACTTGGCCAGAGCTCGGCGGCAGAAGGCCCACGACCATGCGGGCCACCGTGGTCTTGCCCGAGCCGGACTCGCCGACCAGGGCGAAGGTCTCGCCGCGCTTGATGTCGAAAGTGACGCCATCGACGGCCTTGAGGAATTCGAGATGGCCGCCTTCCAGCACGCGGTTGAGCCACGGCTTGGAGACGTCGAAGACGCGGCGCAGGTTTGTCACATCGACGTAGCTCATGCAGCGCTGTCCCTGGTCGAGGCGTCGAAGAGATGGCAGGCGACCGATTGCGAGCCGTGCCGGATCGGTTCGGGCCGTTCGACGCGGCAGCGGTCGAAGGCGAGGCCGCAGCGCGGGTTGAAGGAGCAGCCGGGCGGAATTGCCGACAGCCGCGGCATCGAGCCGGGGATCTGCACCAGCCGCTTGTCCTCGCCCGCAAGCGTCGGGATCGCGCCCATCAGGCCCTTGGCGTAGGGATGCAGGGGATTGCGCACGACGTCCTGCACCGGACCGATCTCGGCGATGCGGCCGGAATACATCACCGCGACGCGATCGGAGGTCTCCGCGATTACGCCCATGTCGTGGGTCACCAGCATCACGGCCGTGCCGTGATCGCGGCCGAGCCGCTTGATCAGCGAGATGATCTGCGCCTGCACCGACACGTCGAGGGCGGTGGTCGGCTCGTCGGCGATGATCAGCTCCGGCTCGGCGCAGATTGCCAGCGCAATGACGACGCGCTGGCGCATGCCGCCGGAAAATTCGTGCGGATAGGCGTCGATGCGCTTCTCGGGAGCGGGGATGCCGACCTCGGCCAGCAGATCGATGGCGCGCTTGCGGGCGGCCTGTTCCGACAGGTTCAGATGGGTACGGATGGTCTCGATGATCTGCTCGCCGACCCGGTACAGCGGATTGAGGCTGGTCAGCGGATCCTGGAAGATCATGCCGATGCGCTTTCCGCGGATGCGGCGCATCTCTTCCGGCGGCAGATTGTCGATCCGCGAGCCCGATAGCAGGATTTCGCCGCCCGCGATGCGGCCGGGCGGATCGATCAGCCCGATCGCGGCCAGACCGGTGACGGACTTGCCGGCGCCGGATTCGCCGACCACGCCCAGCACCTCGCCCTTGGCGATGTCGAAGGAGACGTCGTCGATGGCGCGCAGCGCGCCGCGGCGGGTGACGAACTCCACCTGCAGGCTGCGCACGGAAAGGACGGGAACGGTCATCGCAGTTTCGGATTGAGGGCGTCGCGCAGCCAGTCGCCGAGCAGGTTGATGGAGAGAATGAGCCCGGCGAGCGCAATGCCGGGGAAGGCGACGATCCACCACTCGCCGGCGAACAGATAGTTGTTGCCGATGCGGATCAGCGTGCCGAGCGAGGGCATGGTCTCGGGCATGCCGGCGCCGAGGAACGACAGCGTCGCCTCGGTCAGGATGGCGAGCGCGAGATTGATGGTCGCGATGACGAGCACCGGCCCCATCGCATTGGGCAGCACATGGCGCAGCATGATCGCGGGCGCCGGCAATCCGATCAATTGCGCAGCGGCGACATAGTCCTTGCCCTTCTCGACCATCACCGAGCCGCGTACGGTGCGGGCATATTGCACCCAGAAACTCAGTCCGATCGCCAGCACCAGCACGGCAAGCATGCTCATGGCATCGAGCCTGTTGCCGAACATGGACTTGGCGATGCCGTTGACCATGAGCGCGATCAGGATGGCCGGGAAGGTGAGCTGCACGTCGGCGATCCGCATGATCACGCTGTCGACGGCGCCGCCGACATAACCTGCGATCAGCCCGAGCGTGATGCCGAGCGTGGCCGCGAGCAGCATGCCGAGCACGCCGACCGTGAGCGAAATGCGCAGGCCATAGAGGATGGCGGAAAGCACGTCGCGGCCCTGCTCGTCGGTGCCGAGCAGGAACGGGCTCTGCCCGTCGGCGGTCCATAGCGGCGAGATGCGCGAATTCATCAGCTGCAGCTGCGCCGGATCGAACGGATTCTGCACCGCAAGCACCGAAGCGAAGATCGCGAGCAGGAAGAACAGGAGGGTGATGACGGCCGCGACCATCGTCATCCGCGAGCGGCGGAAGGAATAGAAGATGTCGCTGTCGAGTGCACGGTGGAACCAGCCGATGCCCTGGGCCTTGCGGGGCGCAGCGGCCTCAGTTGGGCGGGGGACGGCGGCGTCGGTCATGCAGCGGCCCCGCTCAGTGTGCACGGCCGACGGTCGAGCGCAGGCGCGGATCGACGACGGTGTAGAGGATGTCGACTACCAGGTTGATGGTGACGAAGATCAGCGACACCATCAGCAGGTACGCTGCCATGATCGGGATATCCACATTCTGCACTGCCTGCACGAACATCAGCCCCATGCCGGGCCACTGGAACACGGTCTCGGTGATGATCGCAAATGCAATAACCGAGCCAAACTGCAGGCCGACAACGGTGATGACGGGCACCAGCGTGTTCTTCAGCGCGTGGCCGAAATGGATGGCGCGCGTGGTCAAGCCGCGGGCGCGGGCGAAGCGGATGTAGTCGGTGCGCAGCACCTCCAGCATTTCCGCCCGCACCAGCCGCATGATCAGCGTCATCTGGAACAGGCCGAGCGTGATCGACGGCATGATGATCGCTTTCAGCCCGGAGACGGTGAGGAGCCCCGTGCTCCACCAGCCGAACTTCACGACCTCGCCGCGGCCGAACGAGGGCAGCCATCCCAGCGTCACCGCAAACAGGTAGATCAGCAGGATGCCGATCAGGAAGGTCGGCAGCGATATCCCGATCAGCGACACCGCCTGGAAGACTTTCGCAAGCCAGGTGTCGCGCCTGAGCGCGGTGTAGACGCCCATCAGGATGCCGAACACCATGGCGAAGATGGTGGCGCAGGTGGCGAGCTCCAGTGTCGCGGGCATGCGCTCCATCAGCAGGGTCGAGACCGGCTGGCGGAACTGGTAGGAGATGCCGAACTTGAACTGCGCCGCATTGGCGAAATAGCGGGCGAACTGCACCATCACGGGGTCGTCGAGGCCGAGCGACTTGCGAACCTGTTCGCGCTCGGCGGCCGGCGTGTCGAGCGAGACCATCTGGTTTACCGGATCGCCCGCAAAGCGGAACATCGAGAACGCGATGACCCCTACAGCCAGCATGACGCCGATGGCCTGCAGGGCGCGGCGAAGCGTGAAAGCGAGCATGTTATTCTTTCACCTTCTTGGTGCGGTCGGCATCGCAGTCGGCCGGAAAACGAAGGGTCCCGGAAGCGAGAGGCTCCGGGACCCTGTTGAGCTATCCTATTCCCCCATCCTTGCCCAGTAGAGCAGGACCTGGTTGTCGGCGCGCTGCACCAGTTTCACTTTCTTCGAGACGCCCCACGCAAGCGCCTGCTGGTGCAGCGGGATATAGCCGTAATCCTTCTGCTGGATTTCGAACGCCTGCTTGATCATCTGATCGCGCTTGGCGGTATCGGCTTCAACGAGGATCTTGTCCGTGAGCTCGTCGAGCTTCTTGTTGCAGTAGCCGCCGAGATTGGCTTCGCCGCGCGCAACCTTGGGATCGTCGCGGCAGCCCATGATGTCATAGAGCACGTTATGGGCGTCCGAGGTGCCCGGCGTCCAGCCGAGCAGGTAGAACGAGGTCTGGTAGCCGCCGGCCTTCAGGACCTTGGCGAAATACTGCTGCTTCGGCTGCGCCAGCAGGTTTGCCTTGATGCCGATGCGGGCGAGCATGCCGACGACGGCCTGGCAGATCGCGGCGTCGTTGACGTAGCGGTCGTTCGGGCAATCCATGGTGACTTCGAAGCCATCGGGATAACCCGCCTCGGTCAGCAGTTTCTTGGCGCCGTCGGGATCGAATTTCGGCCGCGCGAAATCCTTGGAGAGGGCGAAGAGCTGCGGGGCGATCATCAGTGCCGACGGCGTCGAAAGGCCGCGCATCACGCGGGTCTTGATCAGCTCGACGTCGACAGCCTTGAAGAAGGCCTCGCGGACCCGGACGTCCTTGAAAGGATTCTTGCCCTTGACGCTGGAATAGAGCAGTTCGTCGCGCACCTGGTCCATGCTCAGGAAGATGGTGCGGATCTCCGGGCCTTTCAGCACCTGGGCGTTCGGGCTCGAATCGACGCGCGCAATGTCCTGCAGCGGGACCGGCTCGATGACGTCGACCTCACCGGACAGCAGGGCCGCCACGCGCGTGGCGTCCGAACTGATCGGCGTGAACACGATTTCCTTCAGATTGTGCTCGGGCTTGCGCCACCAGTTCGCGTTCGCCTTGAACACGGTCTTCACGCCGGGCTGGTGGCTCTCGATGGTGAAGGGACCAGTGCCGTTCGCGTTGAGGGAAGCGAAGCTCGGCGTGGTCGCCGCCTGCGGCGTCGGGGCCGCCGCGTTGTTTGCCTCGGCCCACTCCTTGTCCATGATGTACCAGGTATCCCATTGCGAATTCAGAATGGGATTGGGCGAGGTCAGGATGAAATCGACGGTGTGGTCGTCGATCTTGACGACCTTGGCATCCTTGGCGATGCGGGTCGTCAGGTTGGAGCCGGTGGCGCGAACGCGGTCGGCGGAGAACACCACGTCGTCGGCGGTGAAGGGATTGCCGTTGTGGAATTTGACGCCCTTGCGCAGATAAAAGCGCCAGCGGGTTGGTTCCGGCGTTTCCCAACGTTCGGCAAGTCCGGGAATGATCTTGAGATCCTTGTCGCGCGCGATCAGGCCCTCATAGACGTGGCCGAGATGCGCATGCGTGGTGGATTCATTGAGCGTATAGGGATCGAGCGACTTGAGGTCGCCCTGATTGGCGTAGCGCAATGTCTGGCCCGACGCCGGCATGGTCGCGAAGGCGACGGTGGAAAGGATGGCCGCTGCACGCAGCGCATGACGTACCGACATTTTTTATTGCTCTCCCTGAGGACTGCGGCCGATCTGGCGTCGGATCGGCAACCCGTTACCGATCCATGTTGCCAGAGTTTGGGCGCTGCGCAAGCCGGTTTCGCGAGCGAAAGCAGCCTGGTTTGCGCGGCACTGCCGCAATGTCTAACTTCAGGCAGAAAACGCCTGCGCGTGACATTGAACTTTCGGAGTGGTGGATGCCGGAACTGAAGGCCGACGTTGTTGTGTTGGGGGCGGGGATGGTCGGCGTCGGTGCCGCCCTGCACCTGCAGCAACGCGGGCGCGACGTCATGCTGGTGGACCGGCACAGCGCCGCCGGCGAGGAGACCAGCTACGGCAATGCCGGGCTGATCGAGTGCGCCTCCGTCTTTCCCTATATGTTCCCGCGTGATTTCGGGCAGCTGCTGAAATATGCGCTGAACCGGACGCCGCACGTGCACTACCGGCTTGTCGATCTGCCGGAGTTCCTGCCGTGGCTGCTGCGCTATTATCTTGCGTCTTCGCCGGAGCGCGCGATGAAGAGCGCGATGGCCGAGCTGCCGCTGATCCGCCGCAGCCTGATCGAGCACGAAGCGTTGATTGCGGAGGCAGGTGTCCCGGAACTCCTGAAGCGGAACGGCTGGCTGAAGCTGTTTCGCTCCGAGGCCTCGCTTGGCCACGCCGCGCGCGAATTCGAGCGCGCCAGGCAATATGGCGTCGCCGGCGATATCCTCGACGCCAGGGGCATTGCCGCGCTCGAACCCAATCTGAGCGGCGATTTTGCCGGCGCCGTCTTTCTGCCGACACCGGGCTTCGTCCCCGATCCCGGGGGACTGGCCAAGGCCTATGCTGCGTTGTTCGGACGCAAGGGCGGACGCTTCGTCGTCGGCGATGCGCGCACGCTCGAACAATCGGGAGCGCGCTGGCAGCTGTCGACGCAAGAGGGCTCGGTGACGGCGCGCGAGGTCGTGGTGGCGATGGGGCCTTGGTCGGATCAGGTATTCAAGCCGCTCGGCTATTCCATCCCGCTCAACGTCAAGCGTGGCTATCACCTGCATCTGAAGCCGCGTGGCAATGCCGTGCTCAATCGCTGTGTGCTGGATGCCGACCAGGGCTTTGTGCTGGCGCCGATGAATCGCGGCATCCGCCTCACTACTCCGGTCGAGTTCGCCAATCGCGATGCGCCGCCGAATTTCGGTCAGGTCGAGCGGGCGCTGCCCAAGGCCCACAAGCTGTTCCCGCTCGGCGAGCAGGTCGAAGCCAGGCCCTGGAAAGGGGCGCGGCCATGCCTGCCGGACATGTTGCCCGTGATCGGCCGGGCGCCCCGCCATCCCGGGTTGTGGTTCAATTTCGGCCACCAGCACCATGGTTTTACGCTGGGACCCGCAACCGGGCGCGTGCTGGCGGAAATGATGACCGGGGAGACGCCCTTCGCCGATCCGACGCCCTTTGCCGTGGAACGGTTCGGTTGACCATGTCCGGCGACGGCCGCTGCCTGCGGTTCCGGGGCCGCTTGCGTCGCAATGCCCATCGCGGCGATACTGCGGGCCAAGGCAGACTCGGCTAGGAGCGGACATGAAGGTTAACATCGAGATCGATTGCACGCCGCTCGAGGCGCGCCAGTTCTTCGGCTTGCCCGACGTCGTGCCGATGCAGACGGCCGTCATGGACAAGATGCAGCAGCAGCTGATGTCCAACATCGAGAAGGTCTCGCCGGAATCCCTGATCCAGACCTGGTTCAGTTTCGATCCGAAACTCGTCGAGCGCTTTCAGGACATATTCGTGACGATGGCCGGTCTCGGCGCCCCGAAGAAGGACAAGAAGTAATGGCTGTGGTGGAGGCGCGCGTGCCGGAAGAAGAGC
This sequence comes from Bradyrhizobium sp., assembly GCF_016219575.1. Classification (GTDB taxonomy): domain Bacteria; phylum Pseudomonadota; class Alphaproteobacteria; order Rhizobiales; family Xanthobacteraceae; genus Bradyrhizobium. The sequence goes on from NZ_JACRMG010000034.1 coordinate 18,753, forward strand.
AGAGGCTTCAACCACCGAGCTGGCTCTTGATGCTGGCCGAGCCGCGCGCGTTGTTCGAATTCAATTCGAGCCTGTTGCTGTCGCCGCTGTTGATGCAGGCGCCGCGCGGCGACGGCCATCCGGTGCTGGCGTTGCCGGGATTTCTGGCCAGCGACCTCTCGATGGCGCCGATGCGGCGTTACCTGAAGGAGCTTGGTTACGAGGCTCACGCCTGGAACATGGGCCGCAATCTCGGCGGCGTGTACAGCAAGCGGCGGGCGTTGCGCGAACTGCTCACGAGTATCTACGAGTCCGCCGGACGCAAGGTCAGCGTCGTCGGCTGGAGTCTCGGCGGCGTCTATGCCCGCGATCTCGCCCTGCAGGCGCCCGACATGGTTCGTTCCGTCATCACGCTCGGCAGCCCCTTTGCCAACGACATCCGCGCCACCAACGCGACGCGGCTCTACGAACTGGTCTCGGGCGAGGGCGTGGACGACGTGCCCGGCCTTCGCGAGGCGATCGCCGGCGACCTGCCGGTGCCCGCCACCTCGATCTACTCGCGCACCGACGGCATCGTTAACTGGCGTACCAGCCTGCTGCGGCCCTCCGCTACCGCCGAGAATATCGAGGTGCATCTGGCGAGCCATCTCGGCATCGGCGTTAACCCTGCAGCCCTCTGGGCCGTCGCGGACCGGCTGGCCCAGGGCGAAGGGGAATTCCGCCATTTTGACCGGTCGGGGCCCTTTGCCATTGCCTATGCGCCCCCGGAAAATGCACAATCTTGACAAATTGACCCGGCTCGCCGGGACTGTCTGACCGCAAGAAGCGCCGTCAAAGGCGCCGCGTCTTTATCTTCGGGAGGAACCCATGGCTGACGCCAAGAAACTGTCTTCGCTGGACGCGTCGTTTCTGTATCTGGAGACGCCGGAGATGCCGATGCATGTCGGCAGCATGGCGATCTTCCGCCTGCCTGACGGATACAAGGGGGACTTCTTCGAAGAGTTCAAGGCGATGATCGCCTCGCGGCTGCACATCGCGCCGATCCTCAAAGCGCGGCTGGAGAAGGCTCCGCTCGACATCGATCATCCGTCCTGGGTCGAAGACGACCAGTTCGACATAGACCGTCACATCTTCCGCGCCAGCCTGCCGGAACCGCGCGACCGCGCCACGCTGGAGCGCATCGTCGGCTGGATGCATGCAAAATTGCTCAACCGTGCCCGCCCGCTCTGGGAGTTCTATGTCTTCGAAGGCATGAAGGACAACGAGATCGGGCTTTACTCCAAGATGCACCATGCCGCCATTGACGGCGGAGCGGGCGCAGCCCTCACCAGCATGATCTACGACGTCACGCCGGTGCCGCGCGAGGTCGAGCCGCCGACCGCGCGCAAGGTGGTGCAGGAGCCGCGCGACATCGCCGCCAGCCTGATCGATTCCTACCGGCAACTCTGGACCCAGCCCTTCGATGCCTCGACCGCGCCGAAGAGCCTGGAACTGCCGCGCACCGGCAAGAGCGACCTCGGCTCGGTCCTGTTCGACAATGCGATGTTCCAGATCGAGACCGCGGTGAAGTTCGCAAGCTCCGTGCCGACCATGCTCAAGAGCCTGTCCGACGTGGTCGGCAAGATCTCCGATCCCAAGTCGCGCGACAGTCTTGCCAGCATGACGTCGCCGCCGACCATCCTCAACAAGGCGATCTCGTCCGAGCGCAGCTTTGCCGGCACCTCGATCTCGCTGTCGCGGGCGAAGGCGGTGGCGAAGGCCTCCGGCGGCAAGCTCAACGACGTCGTGCTGGCGCTCGCCTCCGGCGTCCTGCGCCGCTATCTGCTCAGCCAGGGCGCGTTGCCGAACAAGTCGCTGACCGCGGCGGTGCCGATCTCGCTGCGCGAGGAGGGCAATGCCGAAGCCAACAACCAGGTGTTCGGCATGATCTGCTCGATCGCCACCAATATCGAGGATCCGAAGGCGCGGCTGGAGGCGATCATCGCGCAGTCCAGCAAGTCCAAGGAAATGTCGCACCCTCTGCGGGCGCTGATGCCGCAGATATCCAACCTGTCGATGCTCGGCGCGCCGATCGTGGTGCAGATCCTGTCGCTGCTCTACAGCCGCTCCAACCTCTCCGACGTGCTGCCGCCGGCGGCCAACGTTACCGTGTCCAACGTGCCGGGGCCGCGACAGACGCTCTACGCCGCCGGTGCCGAGCTGTTGCACATCTTCCCGGTGTCGATATCGGCCCATGGCCTCGCGCTCAACATCACCGTGCAGAGCTATCGCGACCAGCTCGACTTCGGCTTCATCGCCGGTGCCAACATCATTCCGCATGTCCAGGTGCTCTGCGACATGCTGCCGGAAGAGTTCAATGCGCTCGAGGCGGCATATGCGCCGCCGACTTCCGCGATCAGGGGCGCCGCCGAGTAGGATTGTTTGCAGATGATTGAAATGCCGCCGCTTCAGTTCGCCCAGGTGAACGGGATTCGCATGGGTTTCTACGAAGCCGGACCCAAGACCGACAAGCCGCCTGTGGTGCTGTGCCATGGCTGGCCGGAACTCGCCTTCTCCTGGCGTCACCAGATCAAGGCGCTCAGCGAGGCCGGCATCCGCGTGATCGCGCCGGACCAGCGCGGCTATGGTTCGAGCGACCGGCCCGAGCCGGTCGAGGATTACGACATGGAGCATTTGACCGGCGATCTCGTCGGCCTGCTCGATCATCTGAAGATCGACAAGGCGATCTTCGTCGGCCACGACTGGGGCGGCTTCGTCGTCTGGCAGATGCCGCTGCGCCATCCCGACCGCGTCGCCGGCGTGGTCGGGGTTAACACGCCGCACTGGGACCGGGCGCCGATGGACCCGATCCAGCTGTTCCGCCAGCGTTTCGGCGACCAGATGTACATTGTCCAGTTCCAGGATCCGGCGCGCGAGCCGGACAAAATCTTCGGCAGCCGGGTCGAGCAGACCTTTGACGCCTTTATGCGCAAGCCGCTGCCGCGTCCGCCGGAGAAGGCCGCGGAGCCGCCGATTGCCGGCGTCGGCGCTTCCGCCAAGACGAACCTCGCGTTTCCGCAGATGATCGCGGCCTATGACGCAAAGTTCGACCCGCGCACGCCGATCCTGTCGCCGGAAGAGAAGAAAGTGTTCGTCGACACCTTCACGAAGACCGGTTTCACGGGCGGCATCAACTGGTATCGCAATTTTTCCCGCAACTGGCAGCGCTCCAAGGGACTGGATCATAATGTGCGGGTGCCGGCGCTGATGATCATGGCGGAGAACGATGCAGTGCTGCCGCCGTCCGCCGCCGACGGGATGGAGAAGCTGGTCCCCGATCTGGAGAAGTACCTCGTCAGGGGCAGCGGCCATTGGACACAGCAGGAGAAGCCGGAAGAAGTCAGCGCCAAGCTGATCGAGTGGCGTAGGAAAAGGTTTGGATAATTGGTCGTCGTCATTGCAAGGAGCGACGAAGCAATCCACAGCCGCAATACAAGAGCTGGATTGCTTCGCTTCGCTCGCAATGACGGCTGAGAGACATACACGGCAGGAGACAGTTTCGCGATGGCGTCCCCCAACAAGTTGAGCCCGATCCCGCGTCCGCCGACCAAGCCGGTGGTCGGCAACATGCTGTCGCTGGATTCCAGCGCGCCGGTCCAGCATCTGGTGCGGCTGACGAAGGAGCTTGGCCCGATCTTCTGGCTCGACATGATGGGCGCGCCGCTCGTCATCGTCTCCGGCCATGACCTGATCGACGAGCTCTCCGACGAGAAGCGGTTCGACAAGGCGGTGCGCGGCGCGCTGCGCCGGGTGCGCGCGGTCGGCGGCGACGGCCTGTTCACGGCCGACACGTCGGAGCCGAACTGGAGCAAGGCTCACAACATCCTGTTGCAGCCGTTCGGCAACCGCGCCATGCAGTCCTATCACCCGAGCATGGTCGACATCGCCGAGCAGCTGGTGAAGAAGTGGGAGCGGCTCAACGCCGACGACGAGATCGAGGTCGTGCACGACATGACCGCGCTGACGCTCGACACCATCGGGCTGTGCGGCTTCGACTACCGCTTCAATTCGTTCTACCGCAGGGATTACCACCCCTTCGTGGAATCGCTGGTGCGCTCGCTCGAAACCATCATGATGACCCGCGGCCTGCCGCTGGAGAATCTGTGGATGCAGAAGCGGCGCCGCGACCTCGTCGCCGACGTCGCCTTCATGAACAAGATGGTCGACGAGATCATCGCCGAGCGCCGCAAGAGTACCGACGCCACCGAAGCCAAGAAGGACATGCTCGGCGCCATGATGACCGGCGTCGATCGCGCCACCGGCACCCAGCTCGACGACATCAACATCCGCTACCAGATCAACACGTTCCTGATCGCGGGCCACGAGACCACCAGTGGCCTGCTGTCCTGCACGATCTACGCGCTCTTGAAGCATCCCGAGATCCTGAAGAAGGCCTATGAGGAAGTCGACCGCGTGCTCGGCCCCGACATCAATGCCAGGCCCACCTATCAGCAGGTGACGCAGCTCACCTACATCACGCAGATCCTGAAGGAGGCGCTGCGGATGTGGCCGCCGGCGCCGGCCTACGGCATCGCGCCGCTGAAGGACGAGACTATCGGCGGCAAGTACAAGCTCAAGAAAGGCACCTTCGTCACCGTGCTGGTGATGGCGCTGCACCGCGACCCCAGCGTCTGGGGTCCGAATCCCGACGTGTTCGATCCCGAGAATTTTTCCCCCGAGGCCGAAGCGAAGCGCCCGGTCAATGCCTGGAAGCCGTTCGGCAACGGCCAGCGCGCCTGCATTGGCCGCGGCTTCGCCATGCACGAGGCTGCGCTCGCGATCGGCATGATCCTGCAGCGCTTCAAGCTGATCGACGCCCATCGCTACCAGATGCATCTGAAGGAAACGCTGACGATCAAGCCGGACGGCTTCAGAATCAAGGTGCGCCCGCGCACCGACAGGGATCGCGGCGCCTTTGCCGGTGCGAAGCCGGCGGCTGCTGCATCCTCCGGCGCGGCTGCGCCGCGGGCGCGGACCAGGCCCGGCCACAACACGCCGCTGCTGGTGCTCTACGGCTCCAACCTCGGCACGGCGGAGGAACTCGCCACCCGCGTCGCCGACCTCGCCGAGGTCAACGGCTTTGCGACGAAGCTCGGAGCCCTCGACGATCATGTCGGCAAGCTGCCGAGCGAAGGCGGCGTGCTGATCTTCTGCGCCTCCTACAACGGTGCGGCACCCGACAACGCCACGCAGTTCGTCAAATGGCTCGGCAGCAGCGATTTGGCCAAGGATGCGTTCGCGAAGGTCCGCTACGCCGTGTTCGGCTGCGGCAACAGCGACTGGGCCGCGACTTATCAATCGGTGCCGCGCCTGATCGACGAGCAGCTGAGGGCGCATGGCGCACACGGCGTCTATGATCGCGGCGAGGGCGATGCGCGCAGCGATCTCGACGGCCAGTTCGAGAAATGGTTCGCCAAACTGGCGCCGGCCGCAACCAAGGCGTTCGGCCTCGAGTCGAACTTCACGCGCAGCGCCGATGACGAGCCGCTTTATTCCATCGAGCCGGTGGCGCCGACCGCGGTCAACGCCGTCGTCGCGCTCGGCGGCGTCTCGCCGATGAAGGTGCTGGCCAACAACGAGCTGCAGAACAAGTCCGGCGCCAATCCCTCGGAGCGTTCGACCCGGCATATCGAGGTGCAGCTGCCGGCGAACCTGACCTACCGCGTCGGCGACCACCTCAGCGTGGTGCCGCGCAACGACCCGGCGTTGGTCGATTCCGTGGCCCGCCGCTTCGGCTTCCTGCCGGCGGACCAGATCCGGCTGCAGGCGCCGGAAGGCCGCCGCGCGCAATTGCCGGTCGGCGAGGTGGTCTCGGTCGGCCGGCTGCTCACCGAATTCGTCGAGCTGCAGCAGATCGCCACCCGCAAGCAGATCCAGATCATGTCGGAGCACACGCGCTGTCCGGTGACCAAGCCCAAGCTGCTTGCCTATACCGGCGACGACGATGTTTCGGCCGAGCGCTATCGCAGCGACGTGCTGGCGAAACGCAAATCGGTGTTCGACTTGCTGGAGGAGTTTCCGGCCTGCGAACTGCCGTTCCATGCTTATCTCGAAATGCTGTCGCTGCTGGCGCCGCGCTATTACTCGATCTCGTCCTCGCCCTCGGGCGATCCGCAGCGTTGCAGCGTCACCGTCGGCGTGGTGCAGGCGCCCGCCAGCTCCGGCCGCGGCATCTACAAGGGCGTGTGCTCGAACTATCTCTCTGGCCGCCGCGTTGGCGACACCATTCAAGCCACCGTACGCGAGACCAAGGCGGGCTTCCGCCTGCCGGACGATGCCTCCGTGCCGATCATCATGATCGGTCCGGGCACGGGCCTGGCGCCATTCCGCGGATTCCTGCAGGAGCGTGCGGCTCGCAAGGCCAAGGGCGCGACGCTCGGACCTGCCATGCTGTTGTTTGGCTGCCGCCATCCCGATCAGGACTTCCTCTACGCCGACGAGCTGAAGGGCTTTGCGGCTGACGGCGTCAGCGAGCTTCACACCGCCTTCTCGCGCGGCGACGGGCCGAAGACCTATGTGCAGAACCTGCTAGCCCAGCAGAAGGACAAGGTCTGGAGCCTGATCGAGAAGGGCGCCGTCATCTTCGTCTGCGGCGACGGCAGCAGGATGGAGCCCGACGTCAAGGCGACGCTGATGTCGATCCACCAGGAAAAGACCGGCGGCAACGCGGACGCCGCCGCGAAATGGATCGAGGAGATGGGCACCAGGAACCGCTACGTGCTCGACGTCTGGGCGGGCGGGTAGGTCGTGGTCGGTTAGCCCTGCGCAAATCATCATGCTGGTGAACGGTGACTTATGCCTCACCTAACCGCCTACGAACCTGGTCGTGCTAGAACTCGCGCATGATTCCGTGGGTCAAGATCGATGTGGCACGCGTGCCCGGCGGCACGGGTGAATTGCGGCTGATGCAGCGTGGCTCCGAGTTCTCAATCATGCTCGGAACCAACGAACTCATGAACAGCCGGCTCAGCGGCTCTGAGGCCGCGCTTGCGACACTCGCGGCGAAGAAGATCGAGGCGGTCCAGAAGCCACATGTACTGATCGGCGGACTGGGCATGGGCTTTACGCTCCGTGCCGCGCTCACCGTATTGGGTACCGGCGCACGGATTGTGGTGGCCGAACTGGTGCCGGCGGTGGTTGCTTGGGCACGGGGCCCGATGGCGGAAATTTTCCGTGGCAGTCTGGATGATCCGCGCGCAAGCATAGTTGAAGCCGATGTGCTCGGTGTGATCCGCTCCCATCCACGAACGTTCGATGCGATCTTGCTGGACGTGGACAACGGGCCGGAGGGCTTGACCCGTAAGGCCAACGACGCGCTTTACGATGCAGCGGGACTGCAAGCCGCGTACACGGCTCTGCGTCCGCGCGGTGTGCTCGCGGTATGGTCGTCCGCGCCCAATGCGGCGTTTGCAAAGCGCCTGCGACAAGCCGGCTTTGATGTCAACGAGGTCAACGTCCGCGCGACCGCGCGGGGCGCCGGTGCACGCCACGTGATCTGGATCGCGACAAAGCCTTCGTAGATTTCTGGGCGAAGTGGTTGGTTACGCGATGCGACGTGCCGGCGCCCGGCTTCGCATAACCGCTTCTGTGGTTATGGGCCCGGCTCGCGCTCGCTGTCGCTCGCTTGGCCTGCAACTTCAGAACATCCCGTTATTGTTTGCCGGATTCTCCGGGATCGGCTGAACCACGTCCCAGTGCTCGACGATCTTGCCGTTCTCAAGCTTGAAGACGTCGATGATGGCGCTGCCCCGCGTACCCGGCTCGCGAACCGCGTGGACGTGCAGGATCACATAATCGCCGTCGACGAATGAACGCTTGATCTCGCTGCGCGAGTTCGGGAATTTTTCCTTCAGGAAGCCGATGAACTTGCGGAAGCCCTCAGGGCCGTCCGCCGCGTTCGGATTGTGCTGGACATAGCGGTTGCCCATCAGGGCGATCGCGGCATCGGCGTCCTTCTGATTGAGACCCTTCTCGTAGAAGTCGAGCACGACCTTGCGGTTGGCTTCTGCTTGCGCATCGGCAGCGAGAGCGCTGCCCATGCCCGGGGCCAGCGCCAGAAGCACAGCGGCGGCGATCGTCGTTCGCGTGATGAAGTTCATGCTGGCGCTCCCCGGTGACCGGCAACTTCTCATGGCGTTGCCATGCAGCCTGTATAGTCAGGGCGTCTGCCGGCCGGAAGAGAGTTACCCGCAGGAAACCGGGACCGAGCCGCATTCGCCGGCAGCGCTTTCGGCTAACCGCTCTTTCCCCGCATGCGATTGACGGCCTTGGTCGGCTCGTCATCGTAGGGAGCGCGACGCAAAATCTCGGCGATATCCCGTTCGAGGCGCTCGCCCAAGGCAGGATCAATCTTTCGCATCAGCTCTAACTGCTTTGGAAAGGCGATGCGTCGGCAGTCCTGGTCTTCGACACGATTCTGCAGCTCGTAACCGAACGCGAGCCCGTGGGTGACGTCCCTGAATATCCAGAAAAGCAAATCGTGATAGTTGTCGCTGGAACGGCGGTCTCTCTCAATGCCACGCTCTACAATCACGTAGTGATAGGATCCGTGCGCGACCTCGATATGCGGTCGGGCGAAGTCTTCCGAAGTGCCATAGGTCGGCAGGTCCCGGTCCGAGGCATCGATGCGACGTGCGAGCGCCGCAACGTCTGTTTCGATGTCTCGCAAGGACTTCATCTATGTGCGCTGCTTTATGCCGCCTTCGCCGCGGCGCCCTTGGCGTGCTCGTCGATCGCGCCGATGATCTGCGGCCACATTCGCATCGGCAGCGCATGGCCCATGCCGTCGATCATCACGAGTTTGGCGCCGGGGATCGAGGCCGCGGTGTCCCTGCCGCCTTCGGGGCGCACCAGCGGATCGACCGTGCCGTGAATGACCAGGGTCGGGGCTTTCACCGCGCGCAGCCGCTCCTTGCGGCTGCCGGAGGCGAGGATGGCGCGCAACTGCCGGCCGACGCCGGGCGGATTGAGACCGCGCTCCCAGGTGCGGGCGGCGCGCGCGGGGTCGAGCGCCTCTTCCTCGGGAAACGAGCCGGCGCGCAGGATTTTCCAGGTCTGGGCGAAGCGGGCGAAATACTCCTCCTTGCTCGCCGGCGGCGGCGCCATCAGCACGGCGGCTGCCTCGCGGGTCGGCGGCGGGATTTTGGGATTTCCGGTCGTCGACATGATCGAGGTCAGCGAGCGCGCCCGCTCCGGGAAGGTGATCGCGATCTCCTGTGCGATCATGCCGCCCATGGAGGCGCCGACGATGTGGGCCGAGCGGATGCGCAGATGATCCATCAGCGCAACCGTGTCTTCCGCCATGTCGCGCAGCTTGTAGGGTGCAGCGACCGGAATTTTCAGGAAGCGCAGCTTCAGCAGTTCGACCACGCTCAGCCGCTTGCCGCCGCTCATCTTGCTGGACTTGCCGATGTCGCGGTTGTCGAAGCGGATCACCCGGAGGCCGCGCGCGGCGAGCTGGCGGCAGAAATCGTCGTCCCAATGAATCATCTGGGCGCCGAGCCCCATGATCAGCACCATCGGCTCCGCCCCGGCCTCGCCAAAGATTTCGTAGCAAATGTCGATGCCGTTGACGCGGGCGGTCTGTGGCGGCTGGTGGTTCGCTGACGACACGTCGGATGATCCCTTCAGGTGGTATCTTGATGGCGGAACTCTATGCCACGGTTTGCGGCGGCGCAGAAGGTTCTCCGATGCCGCAGTAGCCATCGCCTTGTTGACCGGCACGCCGCAACGGTGTGGTATGGCAAGAAACAAGAACAGCGAGGCGGGCAAGACACAAGCCGGAACTCGCGGACCAATTCGAAAGGGAGAGGAAATGGCCGACAAGAGCAACGATCCTGTTGCCATGTGGCAGAACATGATCGGCGAGATGGAGAAGGGATTCAATTCCTTCGCCAACCAGGCCATGTCGTCGCCCGAATTCTCCAAGGTCATGAACCAGGTCGGCGGCGTCACCGCGGGCGCGCAGAAGCAGCTCGGCGAGATGATGGAGAAGTATCTCGTCAGCATGAACCTGCCGAGCCGGGCGCAGATGGTCGGTATGGCCGAGCGCCTGCAGTCGATCGAGGGTCAGCTCAACGAGATCAGGGCCATGCTCACCCAGATGGGCAAGGCTGCCGGCACACCAGTCGGCGGCGCCTCCTCGCAAATGCCGCCGCGCACCAAACGTCCGCCCTCGGCCGAGGGAGAGCCGAAATGAACGCGCCCGCGGGTCTCGATCTCGCTTCGATCTCGGACCGGGTCCAGTCCGAGGTGCAGCGCGCAATCCAGCGCAGCATCAAGGGCGTCGAATATCTCTCGACCTCCGGTCCCGCGCTCGGCTCGACGCCGAAGGATGTGCTGATCAGCCGCGGCACCATGAACCTCTACCACTACCGGCCGCTGGCGGACGAAATCTACCGTGTGCCGATCCTGATCGTGATGGCGACCACCAATCGCGGCTACATCCTCGACATGGTGCCCGGCCAGAGCTTCATCGAATTCCTGCTCAGGCGCGGCTACGACGTCTACATGCTGGACTGGACCGCGCCCAAGCCGGAAGAGAAGTCGCTGGGCATGGAGGACTACGTCCTCAACTTCATCCCGGAATCCATCCGCCGCGTGCAGGAGGATTCCGGCGTCGAGGACGTCACGGTGATCGGCTATTGCTTCGGCGGCGTACTGTCGCTGCTCTACGGGTCGATCTACCACGACGGACCGATGAAGAATTTGATCTGCTTCACCACGCCGATCGATTTCCGCGAGATGAAGCTGTTCAACAATTTCTCCGACCGCCGCTATTTCGACGTCGATCGCCTGGTCGACAGCGTGGGCAACGTGCCGCCGGAACTGATCCTGCAGTCCTTCGAAATGCTGCGGCCGGCCTCGCGCGCGGCGAGCCAGGTGCAGCTGTGGGAAAACATCTGGAACGACGAGTTCGTGAAGTCGTATCGGATGTTCGACCGCTGGGCGACCGATACGCTGCCGCTGGCGGGCGAATATTTCCGCACCATCACCAAGGACCTGATGTGGGACAACAAGCTCTTCAACGACACCATGACGGTGGGCGGGCGTCCGGCCCAGCTCGACAAGATCAAGGTGCCGATGCTGCACGCAGTTGCCGAACACGACCACATCGTGCCTTATGACGCGGCCAAACACCTGATCAAGAAGATCGGCTCGACGGACAAGGAAGAAGTGATCCTCAAGGGCGGTCACGTCAGCCTCGTCGCCGGGCCCAATGCGATCCGGCGGCTGTGGCCCAAACTCGATTCCTGGCTAGGTGGAAGATCGATATGACCGAGACACGTTCCTACCCCCGCCACATCAATACCGATGCCGGCGATCTCGAATTCCGCCTGATGTCGCGCGCCGACGAGGCTGCGGTGCTCGACTTCGCCAAGGCGCTGCCAACCCATGACCTGCTGTTCCTGCCGCGCAATATCAGCCAGCCCAAGGTGCTGTCGGCCTGGGTCAAGGAGATCGAGCGCGGCGATATCGTCAGCCTGCTCGCGGTGAAGGACGGCAAGGTGGTCGGTTGCGGCACCCTGGTGCGCGACCCGCATTCATGGTCGACCCATGTCGGCGAGATCCGGATGGTGGTGTCGCAGGACGTGCGCGGGCAGGGGGTCGGCAAGGCCCTGTCGCAGGAGACCTTTGCGCTCGCGCTGTGCGCCGGGCTGGAAAAGCTCTCCGTGCAGATGACCGTGGACCAGCAGGCCGCCATCGCCCTGTTCGAGAGCCTCGGCTTCAAGGCGGAGGCCCTGCTGCGGGACCACGTCCGGGACGTCGCCGGCAAGAAGCATGACATCGTCGTGCTCGGGCACAATGTGGCGCAGGTGGCGGCCCAGATGGAGGCCTACGGCCTGCCGGGGGCGGTTCAGCACTAGCCGGTCGGGGTTCCCTCAAGGGAACCGGACCGCCGGCCGGGCAGGCAATTCGCCCAAAATCCCACCGTTCACAAATTCGTGATATCGCGGTGCAACATCATTGTTGCGTCGCACCATTAACTGTGTCACAAAGCCCATGCCCCGGGCCAATCCGGACGGGGTGAGCCCCGTTGCTCAAACCTGAGGATGGAGAGACACCCAATGACCACCGAGACCAATTCCGTGCTGAACACCGTCAAGGAAGCCTTCGCGCCCGTCACCGAGGCGTTCACCAAGCTCCAGAACATGGAAGTTCCGGAAGCCGCCCGTGAGTTCGTGAAGAAGCAGGCCGACGCTGCCAAGGTGCGCGCCGCCGACGTCTATGCCGGCTCCGAGAAGGTGACCGACGCGATCGAGACCGCCGTTGCCGGTTCGGTCACCGAGGCCGCCAAGATCAGCCGCAACATCCAGCAGGCGATGTATCAGGACGCGGAAGCGTTTTTCGCCGGCATCGACAAGCTCGCTTCGGCCAAGTCGCTGAGCGAAGCCTACCAGATCCAGTCGGATCTCGCCCGTGCCCGCGGTGAAGTCCTCGTCTCCCGCGCCAAGGCCACTGCCGAGTATGTCGGCAAGCTCGTGACGGACGGTGCGAAGACCGCGCAGGACAACTTCGCCAAGGTCTACAGCAAGACCGCCTGATTTCGCGTTAGTTGCGTGAGTATCCAATGGAAGGCCCGCTTCGGCGGGCCTTCTTTTTAGGTTCCCTAGGCATAGATCAACTCTTGAACCCTCATGGTGAGGAGGCGCCCCTGCGCCGTCTCGAACCATGAGGCCACAGACGGGCCTGCATCCTTCGAGACGCCGCTCACGCGGCTTCTCAGGATGAGGGTCTCGGTTGGTGTGCAGGCCCTTATGACTTTGACTCTCCCCAGTTCCTTCGCGGTCGATTCTGCCGGTGACGCCGCGCGCGCCGCGGAACTGCGCCGCGTGAAGCTGCTGGCGACACTGGTGCTGGTGGCGACGTTTGCCGTCTTCATCGGCGCGAAGTGGTTGTTGCCGGTGCATCCCGCCTTCGGTTTCGTCGCGGCCTTTGCGGAGGCGGCTACCATCGGCGGGCTAGCGGACTGGTATGCGGTGGTTGCGCTGTTCAAGCGGCCGCTGGGCCTGCCGATCCCGCATACCGCGATCATCCAGAGCAACCAGCACCGCATCGCCGACAAGCTCGGCGAATTCATCGAGGTGCATTTCCTCGAGGCGGCGCCGGTCGAGGCCAAGCTGCGACAGGTCGACTTTGCATCCTTCGTCGCCGACTGGCTTCGCGACCGCAAGAAGAGCGATGATCTCGCGCGCTTCGTGCTGCGGCTCCTGCCCGAAGCGCTGACAGCCACGGAAAGCTCGGGGCTGATGACCTTCATCACCCGCCGCGTCACCTCGCAACTGATGGCGATCGATCTGGCGCCGCTCGCCGCCGGCACGCTGCGCTCCTTCGTGCAGGAGGGCCGGCATCGGGTCCTGCTCGACGATATCCTGCGCGCGGTGCACCAGACGCTGACGACGGCGGAAACCATGGCCATGATCCGCGACCGGATACGCGCGGAATTGCCGACACTGCTGCGGCTCTATCGCGCCGACCGCTTCCTGGTGAACCGTATCGTCTCTTCAGCCACCGCCTTCTTCGACGAAGTGCGCAACGATCCCGATCATCCCTTCCGCGGCGAGTTCAACCGCATGCTGCTGGCGCTGGTGGACAAGCTCGGCAGCGATCCCGCCTTCGCCAGCCGTATCGACGGGCTGAAGCGCGATCTCCTGGCGCGTCCGGAGCTCGGCGATCTCGCGCGCAATGTCTGGTCCAACGCGCGTTCCTTCATCGAGCGCAGCGCCTCCGGCGAGACACAGGTGCTGCAGCAGCATTTGACAAGAATGTTCGTCGAGGCCGGCGAGGCGCTGGCGGCCGATGCGGAGATGCGCGCCGAGATCAACCAAGGTCTCGTGGCGGTGCTGCGCAGCTTCATTGCCGACCAGAAGAGCGGCGTCTCCACATTCATCGCCGATCAGGTCAAGTCCTGGGATATGGCGCAGCTGATCTCGCTCATCGAGATCAACGTCGGCAAGGATTTGCAATACATCCGCTTCAACGGCTCGCTGATCGGCGGGCTTGCTGGATTGGCGCTCTATACGCTGGAATATCTGCTCCGGCTTGTGTGACTATTTCATCACGGCAAGCACTTTAACTCGCACCCCCGGTTCCACGCCGGCTTGAATAGCCAAAAACTGTTCCATAGCTTTTTAACCAACAATGTTGCGTTGCGGAACGATTCTGCTGCGTTTGCGTCATTCATGAGCCCAGTGGCCCGCTGCCGAGACGTACAGGGGCGAGCCCCGAACAGGAGATACGATGTCCGTTGCTGCACAGCCGCTTCGCCCGCCGTCCCGAACCCTGATGTTTCTGGAAGGGCGAGCCCTCCCTGAACTCGGCGCCTTCCTCGGCGCGCTGCCGCTGCTCGGCCTTGCGCCGCACGGCGATGGCCATCCGGTACTGGTACTGCCCGGGCTTGTCGCGTCGGATGTTTCCACGCGCCCGCTGCGCGCCTTCCTGAGGACGCGCGGCTACGCCGTCAGCGGCTGGCGCCAGGGTCGCAACCTCGGCCTCCGTCCGGGCGTGCAGCATGCCATGGTCGATCTCGTCCACGAACTGAGCGACACCCATGGCCGCAAGATCTCGCTGGTCGGCTGGAGCCTCGGGGGCCTCTACGCGCGCCAGCTCGCCAAGATGATGCCGGAGCGCGTGCGCCAGGTGATCACGCTTGGCAGCCCGTTTGCTTCGAACCCCAAGGCGACCAACGCCTGGCGCGTCTACGAGATGGCGAGTGGCCGCCGTGCGGATGAAGAAGACACGCGCTTCGGTGGTACGCTGTCGGGTGCGCCGCCGGTGCCCACCACGGCGATCTTCAGCCGCACCGACGGCGTCTGCGCCTGGCAGGGCTGCCGCGAGCAGTCGTCCCACATGGCCGAGAGCATCGAGGTGGAGAGCAGCCATTGCGGCATGGGCCATCACCCGGCCGCGGTCTACGCCGTCGCCGAGCGCCTGGCTCAGAAGGAAGGCGAGTGGGCTCCCTTCGATCGCAGCGGCTGGCGCAGCCTGGTCTATCCTGATCCGCATCGGTAATTTCCGGGCCACATGGTTCGAGACGCGCGGCTTCGCCGCGCTCCTCACCATGAGGGTCTAAGACCTCATCCTGAGGAGCGGCCTCTTGGCCGCGTCTCGAAGGATGAAGCCCGGATGCTTCCCGAACCTGCATTGTCGTGAATCGACAAAACGCGGTATGCCTCAAGCATGCCGCAGCCGCTTGCACGCATTGTCGAACAGCTGAAGCGTGAACCGTCGCGCACGGGCTCGATCATCATCACCGTGTTCGGCGACGCCATCGTGCCGCGCGGCGGCTCGGTCGCGCTCTCAACGCTGCTGGAATTCTTTGCCGCCATCGACGTCGACAGTTCCGTGGTGCGCACCGCGATGTCGCGGCTCACCGCGGACGGTTGGTTCGAGCGCGAGAAGGTAGGCCGCAACAGTTTTTATCGCCTGGTGCAGCGCGAGCGCCCGACCTTCGATATCGCAACCAAACACATCTACGGCCGGCCTGCCTCCGACTGGACTGGGCGGTTCGAGCTCCTGCTGATCGCCGACGGCGGAGACCGCGATGCCGCACGGGATGCGCTGAAGAACGCCGGCTTCGGCACGCCGTTGCCGGGCGTATGGGTCGCGCCATCCGGCGTGCCGATTCCGCAGGAAGCCAGGGGCGCGATCCGTCTCGAAGTCTCGGCCGAGGATGACAGCGGCCGGCGGCTGCTCAGCGCGAGCTGGCCGCTGGAGCGCACGGCGGAGGCCTATCGCCGCTTCATGAGGAGCTTTGAGCCGTTGCGCACCTGGGTCGCGCGAGACAAGCTCTCCGGCATCGACGCCTTTACCGCGCGCATACTGCTGATTCACCAGTATCGCCGTGTCGTGCTGCGCGATCCCCTGCTGCCGACCGCGCTGTTGCCGAGGGACTGGCCGGGCGGGGCGGCACGGGAACTCTGCGGCGAAATCTATCGCGGCCTGCTTCCCGCGTCGGAACAATGGCTTGACCGCCATGCCAGCAATGAGAGCGGACCGCTCCCGGCCGCCGGAAAGGAGCTTTCCCGTCGTTTCGCCGATTGATTAATGTGTTACAGAAATATATTGCGATTGGTAATTTTTGTAATATATTGCTTCCCAATCACAGCTCAGGGGAGGGCGGCCTTGTACACCCAGGCGCTCAACAGTTCGGACGGCGAAGACCGTCATATCGAGGACGCCGAACTTGCGGCGCGTTTCCAGGCGCGCATCGATGCCGAGGAGCGCATCGAGCCGAACGACTGGATGCCCGCGGCCTATCGCAAGACGCTGACGCGGCAGATTTCCCAGCACGCCCATTCCGAAGTCGTCGGCATGCTGCCCGAGGGCAACTGGATCACGCGCGCGCCGACGCTGCGCCGCAAGGTGGCGCTGCTGGCAAAAGTGCAGGACGAGTGCGGCCACGGGCTCTATCTCTATGCCGCCGCCGAGACGCTCGGCTCTTCGCGCGAAGAACTCGTCGACGCGATGCTCGCGGGCAAGGCCAAGTACTCCTCGATCTTCAACTATCCGACGCTGACCTGGGCCGACATCGGCACCATCGGCTGGCTGGTCGATGGTGCGGCGATCATGAACCAGATTCCGCTGTGCCGCTGCTCTTACGGTCCCTATGCGCGCGCGATGATCCGCGTCTGCAAGGAGGAGTCCTTCCACCAGCGCCAGGGCTACGAGATCATGCTGACCCTCTGCCGCGGCAGCGCGGAACAGAAGGCGATGGCGCAGGAGTC
The DNA here is from genome assembly GCF_016219575.1 of Bradyrhizobium sp. GTDB lineage: Bacteria > Pseudomonadota > Alphaproteobacteria > Rhizobiales > Xanthobacteraceae > Bradyrhizobium. The sequence continues at coordinate 35,498 of NZ_JACRMG010000034.1, forward strand.
GCTGGATCGCTGGTGGTGGCCGGTGCTGATGATGTTCGGACCGCCCGACCAGGCGAGCCAGCACAGCGACACCTCGACCAAATGGAAGATCAAGCGCTTCTCCAATGACGAGCTGCGTCAGAAATTCGTCGATGCCACCGTGCCGCAGGCGCAATTCCTGGGGCTGACGATTCCCGATCCCGGCATGACGCAGGATGCCGACGGGCATTGGCGCTACAGCGAGATCGACTGGACCGAATTCAAGCAGGTGCTGGCCGGCAACGGGCCGTGCAACCGCGACCGCATGGCGGCGCGGCGCAAGGCGCACGAAGAGGGCGCCTGGGTGCGCGAGGCGGCGGCCGCCTATGCCGGGAAGCGCAAGGCGCGACAGCTCGCGCAGGCTGCAGAATAGAGGAGGCCGCGATGGCGACGCCGAACACCACGCTCTGGGAAGTCTTCATTCGCAGCCGCAACGGGCTCGCACACAGGCATTGCGGCTCGCTGCATGCGGCCGATGCCACCATGGCGTTGCAGGCCGCGCGCGACATCTACACCCGGCGCGGCGAAGGCCTGTCGATCTGGGTGGTTCCGTCGAACGCCATCACGGCATCCGACCCGTCGGAAAAGGGCATGATGTTCGAGCCGGCGGAGTCGAAGATATATCGGCACCCGACGTTCTACGACGTGCCGGAAGAAGTCGGGCATATGTGACTTTCACCCCTCATGGTGAGGAGCGCGCAGCGCGTCTCGAACCATGAGGCCCGCGGCCCATCCTTCGAGACGCGCGCGATGCGCGCTCCTCAGGATGAGGACTGAACAAGTGGATGAGAAATGGCTGCGCCCTCAATAACAGTCTCCGAAACGCCGCTGGTGCTCTACACGCTGCGCCGCGCCGACGACGCGCTGATCCTCGGCCACCGGCTGTCGGAATGGTGCGGTCATGCGCCGATGCTGGAAGAGGACATGGCGCTCGCCAACATGGCGCTCGATCTGCTCGGCCAGGCGCGCGAGCTGTACAGCCATGCCGCGAAGGTCGAGGGCAGAGATAATGACGAAGACAAGCTCGCTTACCTGCGCGACGTCAGGCAGTACCGCAATCTGCTGCTGGTCGAGCAACCGAACGGCGACTTCGCCCGCACCATGGTGCGGCAGTTCTTTTATGCGGCTTTCGCGGACCTCTATTGGCGAGCGATGATGAAGTCGAAGGACGCGACGCTGGCGGCGATCGCCGCAAAATCCGAGAAGGAGAGCGCCTATCACCTCCGCCATTCCTGCGAATGGCTCGTCCGCCTCGGCGACGGCACCGAGGAAAGTCATGGGCGCGCCCAGGAGGCGATCGAGCATCTCTGGGCCTATACCGGCGAGATGTTCGAAGTCGACGACACAGAGCGCGGGCTGATCGATGCCGGCATCGCCGTCGATCCGGCCGGCCTGAAGGCGCAGTGGCTGAAAATCGTGGGCGGCGTCATCGCAGAGGCGACGTTAGAGCTGCCGTCCAACGACTGGATGCAGCAGGGCGGGCGCATCGGGCGCCACAGCGAGCATCTCGGTCATCTCCTCAGCGAGTTGCAGTCGCTGCAGCGCAGTTTCCCGGGGGCGACATGGTGACCGCCACCATCAGCGATGCCGATCTGCGCCGGCGCGCCTGGGATGCGGCCGCGCAAGTCGTCGATCCCGAAATCCCGGTGCTCACCATCGCCGATCTCGGCGTGCTGCGCGACGTTGCCGTCAACGACGGCCGCGTGGAAGTCGCGATCACGCCGACTTATTCCGGCTGTCCGGCGATGAACATGATCGCGCTGGAGATCGAGCTGGCGTTGGCACGCGAGGGTATCGCGAAGCCAACCGTGCGCACTGTGCTGTCGCCGGCCTGGACCACGGACTGGATGAGCGACGATGGCCGGCGCAAGCTCAGAGAATACGGCATTGCGCCGCCGGTCGCTGGTTCCGGCCGCCGTGCGCTGTTCGGTGAGCAGAGGATAGAATGCCCGCAATGCGGCTCTGTCGACACTGAACTGCTCTCCGAATTCGGCTCTACGTCCTGCAAGGCCTTGTGGCGCTGCAAGAGTTGCCGTGAACCCTTCGATTACTTCAAGTGTCACTGATCATGATGAACAGAATTCCGTCATTGCGAGGAGCGAAGCGACGAAGCAATCCAGCTTTTGTCACGCGGCGACATGGATTGCTTCGCTTCGCTCGCAATGACGGGGAGAGATCGAGATGACCACACCGCGCTTTCACCGCCTTGCCGTCAACGATCTACGCCGCGAGACGGCGGATGCGATCTCGATGACCTTCGCCATCCCGAGCGAGCTCGCCAGCGACTACAGCTTCCTGCCGGGCCAGTATCTGACGCTGCGCACGACCATGGACGGCGGGGAAGTGCGCCGTTCCTATTCGATCTGTTCCGGTCCCGACGACGGAGAGCTGCGCATCGCCGTGAAGAAGGTCGATGGCGGCGCATTCTCGAGCTGGGCCGCCGACGAATTGAAAAGCGGTGACGAACTCGACGTGATGACGCCGACCGGCCGCTTCGGGATCGCGCATGCGCCGGGACAGGCCAGGCTCTGTGTCGGCTTCGCTGCCGGCTCCGGCATCACGCCGATTCTCTCCATCGTCAAGGGCGTGCTGGCGCGCGAGCCGCAGAGCCGCTTCTTCCTGTTCTATGGCAACCGCACCGCCGAGGGCATGCTGTTCCGCGAGGAGCTGGAGGAGCTGAAGGACCGCTTCCTGCAGCGGCTGTCGCTGTTCCACGTCATCTCGGGTGAGGAGCAGGATATCCCGATCCTGCACGGCCGGCTCGACGGCGACAAGGTGAGGGTGCTGTTGCGCTCGCTGGTACCGGCGGCCAGTGTCGACCATGTCTTCATCTGCGGCCCGACCGGAATGAGTGAGGACATCGAGACGACTTGCCGCGCCATCGGTATCGCCGATGATAAAATTCATGTCGAGCGCTTCGTCTCCGAATTCGGCGGCAAGCCGCGTCCGAAGAAGGCCGTCGACCCCGGCGTGCCGCCGAAAGCGGTGGCTTCGCTGATCATCGACGGCAAGCGGCGCGAGGTTCCCGTCGCCGAGGGCGAGGCTATTCTCGATGCGGCGCTGCGTGCCGGCGTCGACCTGCCATTCGCCTGCAAGGGCGGCATGTGCTCGACCTGCCGCGCCAAGCTCGTCGAGGGCAACGCGGAGATGGAAGTGAATTATTCGCTGGAGCCGTGGGAGCTGAAGGCCGGATTCATCCTGACATGCCAGGCGCGGCCGTGCTCCGACAGGGTTGTGGTGGACTACGACCATGTCTGAGTGAGATTTTGGGGTGCGTTGACACTTCCCGTGGTTCGCGCCCAGACTGACTGAACGAGGAGGCCCGCACCAAAGCGGGCCCGACAAAGCTCTGGGAGTGGACAGGTGAACGTCAAGGCCACGCTTTCGCCCGACGACCTCGCGCGCGCCTGCGCAGACGCGATGTGGAAAGAGGACGACGCCTCCAAGGGACTCGGCATGGAGATCGTCGAGATCGGTCCCGGCCGCGCGACGCTCGCTTTGACCGTGCGGCCGGACATGGTGAATGGCCAGCGCATCGCGCATGGTGGCTTCATCTTCACGCTCGCGGACTCCGCCTTCGCCTATGCCTGCAATTCGCACAATGTTCGGACGGTCGCAGCGCAAGGCGACATCACCTTCATCCGGCCGGGCAATCTCGGCGACAGGCTGGTTGCGACGGCGCGGGAGGTCTCGCGCAGCGGGCGCTCCGGCATTTACGACGTTCGTGTCACTGTCAATGATGCGGTGATCGCGGAATTCCGCGGCCACTCCCGCACCATCGGAGGAACGTGGCTGCCGGCGACCGATAGCGGCAAGAAGTAACACAACAGTCTTGAGGAAACGCGCCATGGCTTCGACAAGCCTGAAATCGAAAGGTGACCTCTATCGCCCCGAACTCGACGACGCCGAACGCGCCTCGCGCGACGAGATCATGGCGCTGCAAACCCGGCGCCTCGCATGGGCGCTCAAGCACGCTTACGACAATGTCGGCCATTACAAGCGCGCCTTCGACAAGGCCGGCGTGCATCCGTCCGACTTCCGGCAGCTTTCCGACCTTTCGAAATTCCCGTTCACCGTGAAGACGGACCTGCGCGACAATTATCCCTTCAACATGTTCGCTGTGCCCCGCGAAAAGCTGGTTCGCGTGCACGCATCCTCGGGTACGACGGGAAAGCCGATCGTCGTCGGCTACACCAAGGCCGACATCGACGTGTGGTCCGGCGTGATGGCGCGCTCGCTCCGCGCGGCGGGCGGGCGCACCGGCATGATCATCCACAACGCCTATGGCTACGGCCTGTTCACCGGCGGACTCGGGGTGCACTACGGCGCCGAGCAGCTCGGGTGCACCGTCGTGCCGATCTCCGGCGGCATGACCGAGCGGCAAGTGCAGCTCATCAACGATTTCAGGCCCGATATCATCACGGTGACGCCGAGCTACATGCTGGCAATCCTCGACGAGTTCAAGCGGCAGGGACTCGATCCCCGCAAATGCTCGCTCAAGGTCGGGATCTTCGGCGCCGAGCCGTGGACCAATGCCATGCGTGCCGAGATCGAGCAGGCGTTCGACATGGATGCGACCGACATCTACGGGCTGTCCGAGGTGATGGGCCCGGGCGTGGCGCAGGAATGCATCGAAACCAAGGATGGCCTGCACATCTGGGAGGATCATTTCTATCCCGAGATCATCGATCCCGAGACCGGCAAGGTGCTGCCGGAAGGCGAAAAAGGAGAGCTCGTCTTCACTTCGCTGACCAAGGAAGCTTTTCCGGTGATCCGCTATCGCACGCGCGACCTGACGCGCCTGTTGCCCGGCACGGCGCGGCCCGGCATGCGGCGGATGGAGAAGGTCACCGGCCGCTCCGACGACATGATCATCCTGCGCGGCGTCAATGTCTTCCCGACCCAGATCGAGGAGGCCTTGCTGGCGACCGACTGGTGCGGCGGCCATTTCATCATCGAACTGACGCGCGAGGGCCGCATGGACGAGATGACTGTGCTGGCCGAGGCCCGGCCCGAGCGTTGGGACGGCAGCGGGCTTGTCGAGCAAGCCGGCGCGCTCGCCCACCACATCAAGAGCACGATCGGCATCAGCACGCATATCAGGATCGTGGCGCCGGAAACCCTGGAGCGCTCACTCGGAAAGGCCAAGCGTGTTTACGACAAGCGGCCGAAGTGACCCTCATGGTGAGGAGCCGCGCAGCGGCGTCTCGAACCATGAGGCCCGACTGGGCCTTCATCCTTCGAGACGCACGCGATGCGTGCTCCTCAGGATGAGGGGAAGGAGCGGGGGCTTGTCGGGGAGGGACGTCTTGATCTAAGCCGTCAGGTGGACGCTCCCGGAGACTGCATGCAACCCGCTCCCAAAATCCCCGATGGCCCGCCCGTTCCGGTCGAGGCGCGTTGCGTGCGCCTGCTGGCGAAGGCCGAGAACGTGGGCAGCATCGCGCCGGTGGTCGAACTGCGCACGCTGACGCGGGCGCCCACCGAACTGCTGATCGAGGTCAAGGCCGCGGCGGTCAACCCGTCGGATGTGAAGGCCGCGACCGGGCTGATGCCCTATGCGGTGTTCCCGCGCACGCCGGGCCGCGACTACGCCGGCATCGTCATCGACGGCCCCCCCGGCTGGATCGGCCGCGAGGTGTTCGGTTCCTCCGGCGATCTCGGCATCCGCCGCGATGGCACCCATGCGACGCACCTCGTGGTCGAGACCGAGGCAGTTGTCGACAAGCCGCGCTCGATCTCCTGGGAAGAGGTTGCCGGCATCGGCGTGCCCTTCGTCACCGCGATGGAAGGCCTGCGCCGCGCCGGATTGCCGAAGCCGGGCGAGACCGTGCTGGTCATGGGCGTCAATGGCAAGGTCGGGCAGGCCGCGGTACAGATCGCGACATGGCACGGCGCGCGGGCAATCGGCGTCGTGCGCAGGAGCGAGGCCTATGAGGGGCACAGCAATTCCCCGGTCGAGGTGATCGACGCGTCCGCCACGGATGTCGTTGCACGCGTGCGCGAGTTGACATCCGGCAAGGGCGCGGACATCGTCTACAACACCGTCGGCGATCCCTATTTCCAGGCCGCGCACAAGTCGCTGGCGCTGCGCGGGCGGCAGATCCTGATCGCCGCGGTCGACCGCATCGTGCAGTTCAACATTCTCGAATTCTACCGCGGGCAGCACACCTATGTCGGCATCGACACGCTCGGCCTGTCGTCGGTCGCGACTGGCGCGGTGCTCCGCGAGCTCGCGCCCGGCTTTGCCGGCGGGCACCTGAAGCCGTTCCCGATCAAGGCAAACGCCGTGTATCCGCTGGAACAGGCCAAGGACGCCTTCGTTACCGTTGCAGGTTCCTCGCGCGATCGCGTGGTCCTGCTGCCGCGTTAAGCCTGAATCGATCCGTTTAGCGCCTTTGCAGCCTTTGGCGCGCAAGGCGATTTTCCTCGTCAGACGATCGGAGACGAAGCATTTCTTCTCCTGCATCGTCGACACGCGACAGCTTTCTTCTTTGTTTTGCGAGGCGATGGCAGGCCCGGATTCAAGGCATTATACCAACAGGAGAATTTCCTTCTACCGGCCAGGGTTTGGCGGCCGATCCGGAACATCAAGAGGAAAGCCCGTGCTTGAAAGCGGCAACATTGTTCTCGCAGGCGGATTGCTGATCGGTTTGGTCTATGGCGCCGTCGGCCTTCTCAGCGGTTTTTGCCTCCTCAGCGGTCTGCGCGGCTGGGGCGGTGACGGCGACGGCCGCCTGATCCGGACCTATGCGCTGGCGCTGGGCGTGGCGGTCGCCGGAACGCAGCTGCTTGCTGCGCACGGCGTTGTCGACCTTGGCAAGACGATCTATCTGCAGCCCTCGTTCGCCGCGCCGATGATCTTTCTCGGTGGAGCGCTGTTCGGCTACGGAATGGTTCTTGCGAACGGATGCGGCTCCCGCGCCTTGGTGCTGCTCGGCCGCGGCAATCTACGCTCTCTCGTCGTGCTCATCGTGCTCGGTATCGTCGCACAGATGACGCTCAAGGGCCTGATCGCGCCGCCGCGAATTGCCCTGACGCAAGCTACCCAGACAACGCCGCCAGCGGCTCTGCTGCCGGCGCTGCTGTCCGCCTCCGGCATTGGCGAGGTCTTCGCGCGTGCGCTCGCGGCCATCGCGGTCAGCGTTGCCCTGCTTGTCTTCGCCTTTGCTCACGCGCCGTTTCGGCGGTCTGCCGGGCAGATCGCCGCGGGCCTTGCAGTCGGCCTGCTCGTCGTCGCCGGTTGGTCCGCCACCGGTTATTTCGGTGCCGATGACTTCAACCCGGCGCCGGTGACCTCGCTGACATTCGTGGCACCGGTAGCGGACACGGTCCAGTACGTGATGTTTTCGACGGGCCTTTCGCCCAGTTTCGGCATCATCCTGGTGGTCGGCGTGTTCGCGGGAAGCCTGGCGACGGCGCTTGCGACGGGCCGTTTTGAGTTCGAGGGCTACAAGTCACCTCGGCACATGCTGCGTTCGATCGGCGGGGCGGCCTTGATGGGAGCGGGCGGGGCGATGGCCTATGGCTGCTCGGTCGGGCAGGGGCTCACCGGCCTGTCGACCCTGTCGCTCGCCTCGTTCATCGCCGTCGCCGGAATCCTGATCGGATCCGCCGCCGGCTTGCGCGGCGCGTTGCGGGTTCCATCGCTCGCGGCCTGACCGGTCACACCGCGCGGGTGACGATCCGTATCTCCGAATGCAGCGTGCGGTGCACCGGGCATTTGTCGGCGATCTCCATCAGCTTCTTGCGCTGCTCGGCGTCGAGCGCGCCCTCGATCGAAATTTCCCGTTCGATCTGGTCGAGCATGCCCTCGCGCGTCTCGCACTCTTCGCAGTCCTTCGCATGAATCTTGCCGTGCTTCAGCGTCACCGTGACGCGGTCGAGCGGCAGCGACTTGCGGTCGGCATACATGCGCATGGTCATGGAAGTGCAGGCGCCGAGGCCCGCCAGCAGGAAATCGTAGGGACCGGGGCCGGTGTCCTGTCCGCCGGCTGAAGCCGGCTCGTCGGCGAGCATCCTGTGCGGCCCGACGCTGACACCCTGCTGGAACTTGCCGGCGCGGGTCTCCCGCACGACGACGCGGCGCGGCGTCTCGCCGGAATCGGCGGTGGGCTCGACGGCGGCCGGTTCGACATAGCGCTCGGCCCAGGCGGCGATGACATCTGCGACGTAGACGGAGTCACGGCGCTGGCTGAGCAGATGATCGGCGCCCGCCAACGACACGAAGCTCTTGGGATGCTTTGCCGCCACGAAAATATGCGTCGCGTTGTCGATGCCGACGGTGTCGTCGGTCGGCGAGTGCATCACCAGCAGTGCCTTGTGCAGCCTTGCGATCTGCGCCGTGAGGCTTTGCCCGGCGACGTCGTCGAGGAATTCGCGCTTGATGCGGAACGGCCGGCCGGCGAGCGCCACCTCGACTTCGCCATGCTTGCGGATGTCCTCGATCCGTTCCTTGAACAGGCCGGTGACATGCGAGGGATCGGAGGGAGCGGCAATGGTGACGACAGCCTTTGCTTCGGGGATTTGTCCGGCCGCCGCGAGGATCGCGGCGCCACCGAGGCTATGGCCGATCAGGATCGCGGGTGCCTTTCGCGTTTGCCGCAGATGATCGGCGGCGAGAACGAGATCAGTCACATTCGACGAGAAGGTCGAATTGGCGAAATCGCCCTCGCTGGAACCGAGCCCGGTGAAATCGAACCGCAGTACCGCGATGCCCCGGGCGGCCAGGGCGGCCGCGATGCGCCTTGCAGCCAGCACGTCCTTGCTGCAGGTGAAGCAATGCGCAAACAGCGCATAGGCCGTGATCGCGCCGTCAGGCAGGTCCAGCGCAGCGGCAAGCTGATGTCCGCCGCTGCCCGCAAACTGAAATCGTTCGGTCGGCATCGTTGTCCTCCACATTGGTGCGCTATACGACCCTCATCCTGAGGAGGCGCGTCAGCGCCGTCTCGAAGGATGCAGGCCACCATCCGGGCCTCATGGTTCGAGACGCCTGCTCCGCAGGCTCCTCACCATGAGGGGATAGGTCCTAGTCGTCTGAATAACGCTGCTCTGCCCAGGGATCGCCGCGGTTGTGATAGCCGCGGACTTCCCAATAGCCGCGTTTGTCCTCGGTCAGGAACTCGATCGCCTGCAGCCACTTTGCGCTCTTCCAGAAATAGAGGTACGGCACGACCAGCCGTACCGGGCCGCCATGCTCCACATCGAGCGGTTGGCCCGACCAGCCGTGCGCGAGCAGGGCGCCCTCTGCAGCAAAATCCTCGAGCGACAGATTGGTGGTGTAGCCGTCGTAGGAATGCAACACCACGAAGCGGGCGTCCTCCTTCGGCTGGCAGGCCGTCAAGAGCTCGCGCGTCGCAAGACCTTCCCATTGATTGTCGTAACGCGACCAGGTGGTGACGCAATGGATGTCGGAGACGAAGTGCGACTGCGGCTGCGCCGTGAATTCCGCAAAGGTCCAGAACACGGGATTGTCGACGGCGCCATAGACGTCGAGCCGCCAGCGCTCGCGCGAAATTTCCGGCGCCAGGCCGAGATCGAGCACCGGCCAGTCCCTGGTCAGATGCTGGCCCGGCGGCAACCGATGCTCGGAGGGCCGCACGATCTTGCCGGTGAGGAATTTGCCCTCGCGCGCCCAGCGCTGCTTCGTTCGCGTCAGCTTGCTGTCCGGCGGTGCTTCGTTTTCTTCAGTCATCGCCCATGCCAAATGCACTGACGCCGGCAAGCGCCGGCGTCACGCATCATAGCAGGAGAAGCGGGAGAGGCGAACCGCCTCAGTTCGCCTTGCCGAAGAGAACCGGCATTTGGCGAGGGCCGCGCACCGTACCTTCCGACCACCTCACCGTGCCGGCCGGGTCGAGACGGAAGTCCGGAATGCGCTTCAGCCATTCCTCGATAGCCACCGTCATCTCCATGCGGGCGAGGTTTGAGCCGACGCAGCGATGGATACCGAGGCCGAATGCGGAGTGACGGTTTTCCTTGCGGTCGATCACCACCTTGCCGGCGTCGGGGAACATGGCGGGATCGCGGTTCGCGGCAGGGAAAGACAGCAGCACCATGTTCCCGGGTTTGACCGGGCACCCGCTGATCGTGGTTTCCTTCATCACCTCGCGCGCCATCGTCACCGGCGAATAGGCGCGCAGGAACTCCTCGATCGCCGTCGGCATCAGTTCCGGCTCCTTGATGAGGCGCTCGCGATCGGATGGCGTCCTGGCAAGATGCCAGAGCGAGGCGCCGATCGCGCTCCAGGTGGTGTCGATGCCGGCGATCAGGAGCAGGCGCAGCGAGCCCAGCACATGGCCGTCATCGAGCGGCTTTCCGTCCGGACCCCTGGCGTTCATCAGCGTCGTGATCAGGTCGTCGGTCGGGTTATTCTTCCGCGCCTCGATGTGGCCGGCGAAATAGGCGGTCATCTCGTGAACTGCGCGCATCAGGGCGCCGTCGTCCTTGATGCCGAGCTCGAGGATTTCGTGGATCCACTTGATGAAGAGATCGCTGTCCTTTTCGGGGATGCCGAGCATGTGGGCGATGGCGCGGACCGGGATGTGCTTGGTGTAGCGCGCAGCCGCATCGCATTTGCCGTCGGCGATGAATTCGTCGATCAGCTCGTTGCAGATGGCGCGAACCCGCGGCTCCAGCTTCTTCATCGCGTCCGGCGTGAAGGGCGGCAGCAGCAATTGCTTGGCCGGCTTGTGCTCCGGCGGGTCGGAGGTGATCGGCGGCGCCTTGGCCGTGATCTCCGGCCGCACGTCGCGCACGATGACGCGGCGGGAGGAAAAGTGCTCGGTGTCGTGGGCGATCTCGCGTACCGCTTCGTAGGTGGTAGGCATGTAGCACCCGAGGAAGCGGTTGGTGTGCACCACCGGGCTGGCCGAGCGCATCTCGTCCCAGATCGGGTACGGGTTTTCCGTCCAGCGCGGATCGGTGTGGTCGAAATCATTGACCCAGTCGGTGACTGGCGGATGTTCGGGCAGGAAGCTGGCAGAATCGGACATCGGGCGAACCCTCTACCTTTTTCAGTGAATACAGGGATGAGCTTGCGACGGAGGAAACCTATTCCTCGGTCACTTCGATCGCGATTTCCGGACAGTTCGATCTGGCGAGGTACGCCTTGTCCTCGAGGCCGGCCGGCACGGTGCCGTCGCCGATCTCATGCGCATTGCCGAATTCGTCGAGTTTGAAAAGTTCGGGCGCCAGCGACTTGCAGCGCGCATGTCCCTGGCACTTGTCCTGGTCGACGTGGATTTTCAGCTTTCCTGACATCGCAAGCGCTTCCCCTCGAACGGCGCAGATTTGGCCTGCGCATTTTGTCTTCTTGGAAAAATTATAGCATATTACATTCGCAGTGCAGTTGTGCTGTCAAGTGAAAAGTCATAGACAATAACATCAATGCCGCCGCGATTGGTCCGCAAAGCCCTCAATACCTACCACCACGGGGATCTCCGGGATGCCCTGGTGCAGGCTGCGTTCCAGGAAGCCGAGCGCGGTGGGCCGGAAGCCATCAATATCAGCGCGCTTGCCAAGAAGCTCGGCGTCTCCCAGCCCGCGCCTTACCGGCACTTTGCCGACCGCGAGGCGCTGCTGCAAGCGGTGACGGCCGAGGCGTTCCGCCAGTTCAACGTCATCCTCAGGGATCTCGTCGACAAGCCGTCGAAGCAATCGAAGCTGTCGCGCTTTGCACAGGCCACGCTTGCCTTCGGCCTGCAGCGCAACGGCATCTACCGGCTGATGTTCGCCTCGCGCACCATGGCCTGTGCGCCGAAGGGCAGCGAATTGCACAATGCGGCGATGGAGACGCTGGCGCTGTTGATCGAGTCGCTGGAAGCTCCCGCGGTCGGCCTGTTGCGCGAGCGGCAGGCCCTGAAGATATGGGCGTCGCTGCACGGCGTGGTGATGCTGGCGGAGCAGGGACTGCTCACCGGCCAGGTCGCCGGCGCCAGCCGCGAGGAACTGGTCGAGGATATCGTGCAGGAAGCGAAGCTCGCGCTTTCCGTGGCGATGAAGGCGGCAGCCGAACGCGAGACGCGCTGATCCTATTTCGGCGGCCGCGGATCGATCGGCGTGGAACTGCGCACGCCCAGGATATCCTCCAGCACTCTTGCGCCGGCCAGCAACTGCGCTTCGCCACGCGGGGCTGCGACCATCTGCAAGCCGACGGGCAGGCCCGACGCGGTGAACCCGCAGGGCAGCGAAAGCGCGGGACAGCACACCAGCGTGATGGCATAAACGATGCCGAGCCATTCGACATAATTGTCGAACTTCTTGCCGTCGCACTCGGCGACATAGCGGTTCTCGACCGGGAAGGGCGCGACGATGGTCGCGGGCGCCAGCAGCAAGTCGTACTTCTCGAAGAATTCCAGCGTCCGCGCCGTCATCGCCACGCGCTGTGCCTCGGCGCGTTCGATCTTCTCGACGGTGAGCTTGAGGCCTTCCTCGATGTTCCAGATCACCTCGGGCTTGAGCTGGTCGCGCTTGGTGCGGAGCAATGCGGCCTTGCTGAGCGCAAAGTCGAAGGCGCGCAGCACATGGAAGCATTCATGGGCTTCGCGCAGATCCGGATGCGCCTCCTCGACGATGACGCCGGCATCCGCAAAGCGCTGCGCGGCCTTTTTTGTGATGGCGGCGACTTCCGGATCGACCGGCGTGATGCCGAGATCGCGCGACCAGGCGACGCGCTTCGGCTTGCTTCCGCCGCGCACGGCCGACAGGAACGAGGACGGCAGTCTTGGCAGCGACAGCGGATCGGCGGGATGCTCACCGCTCATGGCGTCGAGCAATAGTGCGAGATCCTCGACATTGCGCGCCATCGGACCTTGGACGCCGAGATTGCGGTCGATCGCGGCTGCCGGCGTGTGCGCGACGCGGCCGATGCTGGGCCGCAGGCCCACAATGCCGCAGAAGCTTGCGGGGTTGCGCAGCGAGCCGCCCATGTCGGAGCCATGCGCGAGCCAGGCCGTGCCGGTTGCAAGGGCCACGGCCGCGCCGCCCGAGGAGCCGGCAGCAGAGCGCGACGTGTCCCAGGGATTGCGCGTGGGTCCGAACACCTCGTTGAAAGTGTTGGCGCCGGCGCCGAATTCCGGCGTGTTCGACTTGGCGTAGATCACACCGCCTTCCGCTTCGAGATGCTCTACCAGGATGTCGGATTTGGCCGGCACCGTATCCCTGTAGATCGGCGAGCCCTGCGTGGTCAGCACACCCGCGACATTGGTCAGATCCTTGATCGGGATCGGCATGCCCGCCAGCAGGCCCCGCTCTCCTTTCGGCTTCTTCATCAGCTCGGTGGCGTGCTTGCGGGCGCGATCGAAGCAAAGGGTGGGCAGGGCGTTGACCTTGCTGTCGACCTCGGCGATGCGCTTCTCCAGCACGTCCAGCAGATCGAGCGGCGTGACCTCGCCCTTGCCCAGCTTTTCGACGATGGTGCACGCGGTTTCGCGGATCAGGCTTTGGTCGGCCACCGGCATTTTCTCCCAATTCTCTCCACGCTATCGCAGGCGGATTGATCATCCTGTAGAACATTTCCCGGAAAAGTGAAACGCGCGGAAGTTGCCGGGCGGACCGGAGAATTTGCATGACGACGGATCTTGCGACGCCGGACTGGCGGAAGATGAGCCGCGAAGAGCTTGATCGCGGCCTTAACAATGGCGCAGCGGTTGTTGCCAGCGCCGACATCGTCGCCGGCTGGGAGAAGCGTTCCAGGGAGTTGCGACAGCGTCATCCGCAGCATCTCGATCTCCGCTACGGCCCGCGCGAGCGCAACCGCATCGATTTTCTGAAGGCGGCCGACAAGGCGCCGACGCTGCTGTTCATCCACGGCGGTTACTGGCAGCACCGCGCGAAAGAGCTCTTCACGGTGGTTGCGGAAGGGCCGATGGCGCACGGCATCAATGTCGCACTGACCGGCTACACGCTGGCGCCCGATGTGACGCTGGACGAGATCGTCGCTGAAATCCATGCCGGGATCGATTTCCTCGCAGGGCAGTTGCCGGCTCTCGGCGCGACGTCCGGCGGCATCGTCGTCTCCGGCTGGTCGGCAGGCGGACATCTGACGTCGATGGCGCTATCGAGCAAGCATGTGCAGGCGGGCGTGGCGATCAGCGGCATCTACGATCTCGAGCCGATCCGACACTCCTACCTCAACGAAAAGCTGCGGCTGGACGAGGCGATGTCTCGCCGCAACTCGCCGATGATACAGGCGGGCGGACCGGCAAAGCCGCTGTCTCTGGTGGCCGGCAGCGCCGAGCTTCCTCTGCTGCGCAAGCAGACCGCGGATTTTGCCGGGCACCGCGCGAGATACGGCTTGCCGGTGACCTATGAGGAAATCCCCGGCGCCGATCACTTCACGATCATGAACGAAATGATCGCGCCGGGCGGACGGATCACAGCGCTGATCCGCCAGGCGTTCGAGCGGACTTGAACTCGCTGTCATTCCGGGGCGATGCGCAGCATCGAACCCGGAATCTCGAGGTTCCGGGTCTGGTCCTTCGGACCATCCCGGAACGACAGTGTGTCAACTCCACCCCGACGTATAGCCGCCATCGACGGTGAAGATCACTCCCGACGTATAGCCCGAACGGTCCGACGCCAGAAACGCCATGAGGTCTCCGATCTCGCGCGCGTGTGCGGGGCGGCCGAGCGGCATGCCCTTCTGGAATTCCTTGTAGCGGTTCTCGTCGCCGAGCTGGTTCTTCGCCCGCGTCTTCAAGAGCGTGACGTGGCGGTCCGTGCCGACAGGGCCCGGATTGATGCCGACCACGCGGACGTTGTCGGCCATGCTCGTTCCCCCGAGCGCGCGGGTGAAGGCCATCAGCGCGGCATTGCCGGCGCTGCCGCAGATGTAGTTGGCGTCGAATTTCTCGCCGGCAGCGCCGATGTCGTTGACGATCACGCCGCCGCCGCGTGCCTTCATCTGCGCATAGATGGCGCGGGTGAGGTTGACATAGCCGAACACCTTCAGCTCCCAGGCATGGCGCCAGGTCGCCTCGTCGATCTTGTCGATCGAGCCGCCGGGAATGTCGCCGGCATTGTTGACGAGGATGTCGATGTCGGAGGCGTCCTTTACCAGCCGCGCGATGTCTTCCGGCTTGCGCAGGTCGGTCACATGGGTGGCGGCGTCGATCTGGTGTTGCGAGCGCAGGCGGTCGGCCAGCGCTTTCAATGTATCGCCGCTGCGCGCGGCGAGCCGCAGATGGCAGCCTTCCTCGGCAAAGGCTTCGGCCGCGGCCGCGCCAATGCCCTTGGAGGCGCCGGTGATCAGGACGCGCTTGCCGCGCAGGTGCAGATCCATGGATTTTTCTCTCTTGCTGAACGGGGTATCGGAGGAGGGATGGCGGAAATGGATAGCGGGAATGCGCGGCGGTCAACATTGCACTGCAGCGTTGCGCCGCGGCAAAGTTTGGTTCATTGCAGGGGCATCAGAATAGGCGGCGCGTGCGGCCCGGCAAGTCACAAGGACGTTCTCGATGAGCAGCAAGAAGCAATATCGCATCGCAGTCATTCCCGGCGACGGCATCGGCAAGGAAGTGATGCCGGAGGGCCTGCGGGTCATCGAGGCGGCGGCGAAGAAGCACGGCGTCTCCGTCAAGTTCGATCATTTCGACTTCGCTTCGTATGACTATTACGAAAAGCACGGGGAGATGATGCCGGCCGACTGGAAGGACAAGATCGGCGAGCACGATGCGATCTATTTTGGTGCCGTTGGCTGGCCCGCGAAGATTCCGGACCACATCTCACTGTGGGGTTCGCTGATCAAATTCCGCCGCGAGTTCGATCAGTACGTCAATCTGCGGCCGGTGCGGCTGATGCCGGGCGTGCCGTCGCCGCTTGCGGGCCGCAAGCCCGGCGATATCGATTTCTGGGTGGTGCGCGAGAACACCGAAGGCGAATACTCCTCCGTCGGCGGGCGGATGTTCCCGGACACCGACCGCGAGTTCGTCACGCAGCAGACGGTAATGACCCGCGTCGGCGTGGACCGCATCCTGAAGTTCGCGTTCGATCTGGCGCAGTCGCGGCCGAAGAAGCACCTGACCTCGGCGACCAAGTCCAACGGCATCTCGATCACGATGCCTTATTGGGACGAGCGCGTGGAGGCGATGGCGAAGAAATATCCCAAGGTGAAGTGGGACAAGTACCACATCGACATCCTCACCGCGAACTTCGTGCTACATCCGGACTGGTTCGACGTCGTGGTCGGCTCCAATCTGTTCGGAGACATCCTCAGCGATCTCGGCCCGGCCTGCACCGGCACCATCGGCATTGCGCCGTCGGGCAACATCAATCCGGAGGGCGATTTCCCGTCCGTGTTCGAGCCCGTGCACGGCTCGGCGCCCGATATTGCAGGGCAGGGCATCGCCAACCCGATCGGCATGATCTGGTCGGGAGCGATGATGCTGGAGCATCTCGGCGAGAAGCAGGCGGCAGACGCCATCGTCGGCGCCATCGAGCGCACGCTCGGCGAACGCACGCTGCGCACGCGCGATCTCGGCGGCAATGCCGACACAACGGCCTGCGGCAAGGCGGTAGCGGAGATGGTGGATTAGCGGAAATGCGTAGGGTGGGTTAGCGCAGCGTAACCCACCATCTTTTTCGCTGCAGCATGGTGGGTTACGCCTTCGGCTAACCCACCCTACGATCCCGCAATCCTGCGGCAATGCTCCCACGCCGCCTGAAGCAAATTCTCGCTCGCTTCCGGCGTGCGGAAGGCGGAGTGCGCCGACAGCGTGACGTTAGGCAGTTTCGTCAGTGGGTGATCCTTGGGCAGCGGCTCGATGTTGAAGACGTCGAGACCGGCATGACGGATCTGGCCGGACTTCAGCGCGTCGATCATCGCCTCCTCGTCGACGATGGCGGCGCGCGCAGTGTTGATCAGGATCACGCCGGGCTTCATGCCTTCGATGCAGGCGCGCGAGATCATGCCGCGGGTCTCGTCGTTCAGCAGCAGATGGATCGAAACCACGTCGCTCTCGTCGATCAGTTCGTCGAACTCGACGAATTCGACGCCGGAATATTTCTTTGGCGAGCGGTTCCAGGCGATCACCCGCATGCCGCTGCCGAGCGCAATGCGCGCCACCTCCGCAGCAATGCCGCCAAAGCCGATCAGGCCGAGCGTCTTGCCCGTCAGCTGCATGCCGTCCTCGCGCAGCCAGTTGCCGGCGCGCATCTCGCGGTCCATCATCGCGATCACCCGCGCCGAGGCCCACATCAGCGCTATGGCGGATTCCGCGACCGCCGTATCGCCGTAGCCCTTGATCAGATGCACGGATATGCCGAGCTCGGCGAGCTCTTCCGGGTTCATGTAGCTGCGTGCGCCCGTGCCGAGGAAGACGACGTCCTTCAGTCCCCTGCATTGCTTGGCGATATCGGTCGGCAGCGCCGTGTGGTCGACCACCGCAATTTCGGCGCCGTCGAGCACGGCGGGATAATCCTCCGGTGAGATGTCGGGATCGCGGTGCACGCGCACGTCAGGATCATCGGACTTGCGCAGCCGGTCGAAGATCACCGCCAGCGATTCATTGGCATCGACAAAAACACCCCGCACGGCATTCCCCCTCTGGTTTTTCTTGATACAGCGATCAGGATGCGACGCCGGCGAGAGCCAGCACCGTATGCATCAGCACGTTGGCGCCCGCCGCGCAATCGGCTTGCGTGGCATCCTCCAGCTCGTTGTGGCTGATGCCATCCTTGCAAGGCACGAACACCATCGCCGCCGGCATCACCGTGTTGAGATTGCAGGCGTCGTGGCCGGCGCCGGAGGTGATGCGGCGGTGCGAATAGCCGAGCTGTCTTGCGGCGTTCTCGACCGCATCGACGAATTTTGGATTGAAATGCGTCGGTGGCTTGCGCCAGACCAGATCGAGCCGCACGTCGACCTTGCGCCGCGCGGCGATCTCGGCCGCCGCCGCGCGCAAATCCCGGTCCAGTGCGTCCATGATCGCCGCATCCGCGCTGCGGCAGTCGACGGTAAAGGCGATCTCGCCGGGAATGACGTTGCGTGAGGGCTTTGCGATCACGGCTTCACCGATGGTGCCGACGGCTTTCGACCCGTGTTTCTTCGCGATGCTCTCCATCGCCAGCACGATTTCCGACAGGGTGGCCAACGCGTCGCGGCGCAGCGGCATCGGCGTCGAGCCGGCATGGCTCTCGAAGCCGACAATCTTGCCATCGTACCACAGCACACCCTGGCCGGAATCGACGACGCCGATGGTCTTGTTCTCGGCTTCCAGGATCGGGCCCTGTTCAATATGCAGCTCGACGAAGCCCGAGAATTTCTGCGTGCCGACCGGCGTCGCGCCGCGATAGCCGATCGAGTCTAGCGCCTGTGCCACGGTGACGCCCTCGGCATCCTTGCGCGACAAAATGTCCTCGGTGGTGAAATCGCCGACATAGGCGGCAGACGCCATCATCGCCGGCGCGAAACGCGAGCCTTCCTCGTTGGTCCAGTTGCAGATGCAGATCGGGGTTTCCGTCTCGATCCCGGCATCGTTCAGCGTGCGCACCACCTCCAGCGCCGCTAGCGTGCCGAGCACGCCGTCGTATTTGCCGCCGGTCGGCTGCGTATCGAGATGCGAACCGAGCCCGATCGGCGCCTTCGACATGTCGCGGCCCCTGCGCAGGCCGAACATCGAGCCGAGCGTATCGACATGCACCTCCAGCCCTGCTTCCTCGCAAGCCCTGCGGAACCAGTCGCGCACCTGCTTGTCCTCCTGGCTCAACGTCAGCCGCCGCACGCCGCCCTTCGGGGTGGCTCCGAACTTCGCGGTCTCGTGGATGGTGTCCCAGAGGCGGACGGGATCGATCTGCAGGTTGGAGGCGGCTCGGCTCATGCGGGGCGTTCCGGCTTCTTGATATCCCTGTTCAATGGCGCGCCGCTGCCGCCGCGTCAACCGCGCCGCTGGCCTGCGCAATCTGTTGCGCGAGATCGGCAACGCGTTCGATCGCCACCGTATCGGGTGAGCCGAGCCAGCTTGCGGTAAAGGTGAGGGGGGACACCTTGACGTCGGTATCGAGCAATTGCAGCCGGCCGTCGGCGAGTTCGCGCTCGACGATCGCAGCCGGAATGACGGCGATGCCGAGCCCTTCGATCGCCATGTGGATGACGGTTGCAAGCGAAGCGCTGGCGTGCAGGCGGATCGGCGGCAGGTCTGGCCGGTCGAACACGCCGCGCACCGCCTCGTAGGGACGGGTCTTGCGCGGAAAGGTGATGATCGGAAAGCGCGCGAGGTCGCGCCGGGACACCTTTCCTTGGCCGAGGCCGAGCGCGGGACTTGCCAGGAAGTTGATGTCGTAATGGCACAGCACCCGGCTCTGCACGTCGGGTGCAGACAATGGTCCGACCACGAAGCCGAGTTCGATCTCCTGTGCGAGCAGCCGTGCGGCAAGGTTAGACGTGATGTCGACCTCGATCTCCAGCGACAGGTTCGGATAGACCTCGTTCACGCGCTTCACCAGCTGCGGCAGCCAAGTATGCACGATGGTCTCGGCGACGCCGAGCCGCAACACGCCGCGCACCGCGGAGCTGTCGCAGATCTCCGTCATCATCTCCGCGCGCAGCCCGATCAGCTTCTCGGCATAGACGAGCATCTGCCGTCCGCTTGGCGTCGGCGACGCCACGCGGTGGTCGCGGTTCAGGAGCTTCACGCCCATCTCGCGCTCGAGCTGGGCGATGCGCTGCGAGATCGCAGGCTGCGTGGTGTTCATGCGCTGCGCGGCGCTGCGGAAGCTGCCGAGCTTCACCACCCAGAGGAACGTCTCGATCGATTTGAAATCCAGCATGAGGTGCCCCTTCCTTATCGATAAGCTAGATTTATCGATATCGATCAAAAATGAAGATTAGACATTATAGCAGGAGCGGAGCAACTTTAGGCAAGTCGATCGCGTGACTGTTTTTGTGGCAGCGCAGCAAACCGACGGGAGAGGCCGATGCTTGCGAGCGAACAGGCGCGACGTGATTTCCGGGCCGGAAAATCGGTCCCCACCTCCAACATCGCCAACGGTTTCGTTCAGGGCAATCTCGTCATCCTGCCGGAGAAACTCGCCGCCGCCTTCCACCGCTTCTGCCAGCTCAACCCGAAACCGTGCCCCATCATCGGCATGTCCGATGTCGGCGACCCCCGCATTCCCGCGCTCGGGCTCGACCTCGATATCCGCACCGACCTGCCGCGCTACCGGGTCTGGAACGACGGCAAGATCGTCGACGAGCCGACCGACGTCATGTCGCACTGGCGCGACGACCTCGTCGCTTTCGTGATCGGCTGCTCCTTCTCGTTCGAGGAAGCGTTGATGGACGAAGGTCTCTCGCTGCGTCACATCGAGCACAAGGTGCGCGTGCCGATGTACCGGACCAACATCGCATGCAGCCCCTCCGGACCGTTCGTCGGTCCGCTGGTGGTGTCGATGCGGCCGTTCAAGCCGGCCGACGCGATCCGCGCCGTGCAGATCACCTCGCGCTATCCCGCCGTGCACGGTGCGCCCGTGCATCTCGGCCATCCGTATTCGATCGGCATCAAGGACATTAACGAGCCCGACTATGGCGATCCCGTGCCGATCAAAGCCGACGAGCTTCCGGTGTTCTGGGCCTGCGGCGTCACTCCGCAGGCGGTCATCGCCAACGCGAAGGTGCCGTTTGCAATCACGCATTCACCGGGACTGATGCTGGTCACCGATCTCAGGAACAGGCAGTTCGCGGTGATTTGACCGACAGTTGGTGCCGGTCATTGAGGCCTTGCCGCACCATTCAATCTCTTCATCGAAGCATTCGATCAACAGGGGAAGTTGCCATGAAGATGACTCGCCGTAACGTGTTGCTTGGTGCCGCCGCCACCGCCGCGCTTGCGCCGCTAGCAAGCCGCGCGCAGACCTCGGAAGTCGTGATCGGCGTGATCTATCCCTTCTCCGGTGCCGCCGCGCAGATGGGTGTCGACGCGCAGAAGGCCTACGAGACCGCGGCCGATATCATCAACAAGAACCACGAATACAAATTGCCGCTCGCAAGGGGCGAGGGACTTCCCGGTCTCGGCGGCGCAAAAATCCGCCTCGTCTTTGCCGATCACCAGGCCGATCCGCAGAAGGGACGCGCCGAAGCCGAGCGCCTGATCACGCAGGAGAAGGTCTGCGCCGTCATTGGCACCTATCAGAGCGCGGTCGCCGTCACTGTCAGCCAGATCTGCGAGCGCTACGGCGTTCCCTTCGTTTCCGCCGACAATTCCTCGCCCAGCCTGCATCGCCGCGGCCTGAAGTTCTATTTCCGCCCGGCGCCGCATGATGAGATGTTTTCCAAGGCGATGTTCGATTTCTTCGACGAATTGAAGAAACGGGGTCAGAAGATCGAGAGCCTGGCGCTGTTCCACGAGGACACGATCTTCGGCACCGACTCCGGCAACACCCAGCTCAAACTCGCCAATGACCGCGGCTACAAGGTGGTCGCCGACATCAAGTATCGCGCTAACTCGCCGTCGCTCACCGCCGAAGTGCAGCAGCTCAAGGCGGCCAATGCCGACGTGCTGATGCCCTCGAGCTACACCACCGACGCCATCCTGCTGGTGAAGACCATGGCCGAACTCGGCTACAAGCCGAAAAACATCGTGGCGCAGAATGCCGGTTTCTCGGAGAAGGCGACCTACGATGCCGTCGGCGACAAGCTCTCCGGCGTGATCTCGCGCGGCAGCTTCTCGCTCGACCTCGCCAAGAAGCGGCCGATGGTCGGATTGATCAACGAGCAGTTCTTTGCACGCTCCGGCAAGGACTTCAACGACCTGACGTCGCGGCAGTTCATGGGCCTGATCGTGCTGGCCGAGGCCATCAACCGCGCCAAGTCGACCGACGGCGAAAAGATCCGCGAGGCGCTGGCGGCGACCGATATCCCCGGCGACATCACCATCATGCCCTGGAAGCGGGTGAAGTTCGACGAGATGGGCCAGAACAACGACGCCGATCCAGTGCTGCTGCAATATGTCGGCGGAAAGTTCGTGACGATCTTCCCGACCGAGGTGGCGGTTGCCGATGCCGTCTGGCCGATGATGTAGCAGGCAGGCGAGGGGCGAGGGACAGCGCTGTGACAGCGGAAGCCATTATCCAGAGCCTGGCGAGCGGCCTCCTGATGGGGCTGCTCTACGGGCTGATCGCCGTGGGGCTCGCGCTCATCTTCGGCCTGATGGACGTCGTCAATTTCGCCCACGGCGAATTCCTGATGATCGCGATGTACGCGACATTCTTCCTGTTTGCGTTCTTCGCAATCGATCCCCTGCTGTCAATGCCGCTGGTCGCGGCTGCGCTGTTCGTGTTCGGCGCAGTCATTTATCTGTTGATCGTGCGCTTTGCGATGCGCGCCAAGGCTAACGCCGGCATGGTGCAGATTTTTTCCACCTTCGGCCTTGCCATCGTGATGCGCGGGCTGGCGCAGTATTTCTTCACGCCGGACTATCGCAGCGTCACCAACTCCTGGCTCGGCGGCAAGACCGTCTCGGTGGCCGGCATCTTCCTGCCGGTGCCGCAACTCGTCGGCGCGTTGGTGGCCATCGCGGCATTCGGTGGGCTCTATCTGTTCATCAACCGCACTGATTTCGGCCGGGCGCTGGAGGCGACGCGGGAGGATGCAGGCGCGGTGGCGCTGGTCGGCATCGACCAGAACAAGGTATTCGCGCTGGGTTGGGGCCTCGGCGCGGCGCTGGTTGGTCTTGCCGGCGCGATCATGGCGATCTTCTTCTACACCTATCCCGATGTCGGCGCTTCCTTCGCATTGATCGCTTATGTGACGGTGGCGCTCGGTGGCTTCGGTAGTGTGTTCGGCGCTTTTGCCGGCGGCATCATCGTCGGCCTGGTCGAGGCATCGACCGCCATGCTGCTGCCGCCTTCGCTGAAATCGGTCGGCATCTACGCCGTCTATCTTCTGGTCGTCTTTGTCCGCCCGCGCGGCCTCTTTGGATCGATGTGATGGATAGCGCTTTCACAGAACGCCGCCGGCGCGATCTCATCGTGGCAATAGCACTTGCCGCGATCGCGGCCGTGGTGCCGCTATTCGTCAAGAACGTCTACGTCCAGAACGTCATGGTGCTGACGCTGATGTGGGGTGCGCTGTCGCAGAGCTGGAATATCCTGTCCGGCTATTGCGGGCAGATCTCCCTGGGCCACGCGCTCTATTTCGGGATCGGCGCCTACACCACCGTGCTGCTCTTCACCAAGTTTGGCGTCCTGCCGTGGTTTGGCATGCTCGGTGGCGGCGTGATCTCCGCAGCTATTGCGATGGCGCTGGGCTATCCCTGCTTCCGGCTGCGCGGACATTACTTCGTCATCGCCACCATCGTCATCGCCGAGATCGGGTTGCTTCTGTTTCACAACTGGGATTGGGCCGGCGCGGCAATGGGTATCGAGGTTCCCGTGCGCGGCGACAGCTGGCTGAAGTTCCAGTTCCCGCGCAGCAAGCTGCCGTATTTCTACTTCGCGCTGGCGCTGGCCTGCGTCGCCTGGTTCGTCACCTGGTGGCTGGAAAATTCCAAATGGGGCTTTTGGTGGCGCGCGGTAAAGGACAATCCGGATGCCGCCGAAAGCCTTGGTGTCGTCGTGTTCAATTCCAAGATGGGTGCGGCGGCGGTGTCGGCCTTCCTGGTCGCGGTCGGCGGCAGCTTCTACGCCCAGTTCGTGTCCTATATCGATCCCGAAAGCGTGATGGGCTTCCAGTTCTCGCTCTTGATGGCGCTGCCCGCGGTGCTCGGCGGTATTGGTACGCTGTGGGGTCCTCTGCTCGGCGCGGTGATCCTGATCCCGCTCACCGAATTGACGCGGTCCTACGTCGGCGGCTCCGGCCGCGGTGTCGACCTGATTGTCTATGGCGGCCTGATCATCGCGATCTCGCTGGCGCGGCCACAGGGGCTGATCGGCCTGTTCGCGTTCAAGCGCCCCGTCCGATCGCCTGCGCTCGAGCGCAAGGAGGCCGTCCAATGACGGCTCCTCTTCTGCTGGAAACCCGCGGCGTCTGGCAGCGCTTCGGCGGCCTCGTCGCCAACAGCGACGTGTCCATCTCGGTCGGCCGCGGCGAAATCGTCGGCCTGATCGGTCCCAACGGCGCCGGCAAGTCGACGCTATTCAATCTGATCGCCGGCGTGTATGCCGCGACCCAGGGCTCGATCATCTTTGACGGCGAAGACGTCACGAAACTGCCGGCGGCCGAGCGGTGCCAGCGCGGCATCGGCCGCACCTTCCAGGTCGTCAAGAGTTTCGAGACCATGACCGTGATCGACAATGTCATCGTCGGTGCGCTGGTTCGCAGCACCGTCATGCGCGACGCCCGCCGCAGGGCGCATGAGGTGCTGGAGTTCTGCGGCCTCTCCGCGCGAGCAAACGTGCTTGCCAGCGACCTCATTCCCTCCGAAAAGCGCCGGCTGGAAGTGGCGCGCGCGCTCGCGACCGAACCGAAGCTGTTGCTGCTCGACGAGGTGCTCACCGGCTTGACGCCGATCGAGGCGCAGACCGGCGTCGAACTGGTGCGCAAGGTGCGCGCGACCGGCGTTACCGTGCTGATGGTCGAGCATGTCATGGAGATCGTGATGCCGCTGGTCGACCGCGCCATCGTGCTCGACCTCGGGAAGGTGCTGGTGGAGGGCAAGCCCACCGAGGTGGTGCGCGACCCGAAGGTGATCACGGCCTATCTTGGAGATCGTCATGCTCAGGGTGCATGAAGTCACGACCGCCTATCAGGGGCTGGTGGCGATCTCCGCGGTCTCGATCGAGGTCGCCAGCGGCGAGATCGTCTGCGTCGCCGGCGCCAACGGCGCGGGCAAGTCGACGCTGCTGAAATCCATTGCCGGCGCCGAGCGGCCGCGTTCCGGCAGCGTCAGCTTCGACGGCACACGCATCGACGGCATGGCGCAGCACATCATTACCTCGCACGGCATCGCCTATGTGCCGGAAAACCGCCGGCTGTTTCCGCGCCTGTCGGTGCGCGACAACCTTCGCCTCGGCAGCTATCTCTTCCGCGGCAAGTCCGACCGCGACGCGCCGCTCGATCTCGTCTTCAACTTGTTTCCGCGGCTGTCCGAGCGGCTCGACCAGCGCGCCGAGACGCTTTCAGGGGGCGAGCAGCAGATGCTGGCGATCGGACGCGCGCTGATGACGCGGCCGCGGCTTTTGATGCTGGACGAGCCGTCGCAGGGCATCATGCCGAAACTGGTCGACGAGATCTTCCAGGCCGTGAAGCGCATCCGCGACACCGGCCTCACCGTGCTGATCGTCGAGCAACGCATGGCCGAGTGCCTGGAGATCGCCGACCGCGCCTACATCCTGCAGACCGGCCGTGTGCTGATGCAGGGCCCGGCGGCGGAGATCAGCGGCAATCCGGACGTGCGCAAGGCGTATTTGGGATTGTGAGTGTAACAAATTCTCCGTCATGCCCGGGCTTGACCCGGGCATCCACGTCTTACTTCCTCTTTGATGCAAAGATCGCGGATGGCCCGGACAAGCCCGGCCATGACGCGGAGAGTTAGTGCTCGTGCTCCGGCAGCGTCAACCCGAACACCTTGGTTAAATCCGCCACCTGTTCCGGCGACAAATACCGCGGGTTCAACCCGCGCAGCAGCAAATACAGCTTGGCCGTCTCCTCCAGCTCCTCCATCGCGAACACCGCGGCCTCCAGCGTGTCGCCCGATACCACCGGGCCGTGATTGGCGAGCAGCACCGACGAATATTTTCCGGCCAGCCCCTTGATGGCGTCGGCGACCGCGGGATCGCCCGGCCGGTAATAGGGCAGGAGCGCAGTCTGCCCGCATTTCATGAGATAATAAGGTGTCATCGGCGGCAGCGCGGCGCGAGGGTCGATCTCGGGCAGCATCGACAGCGCCACCGAATGGGTCGAGTGCAGGTGCACAATCGCTCCCGCAGACCCGCGCGTCTGGTACAGCGCGGTATGCAGCGGCACTTCCTTGGTCGGGGCATCGCCCGAGAGCAGCCGCCCGTCCGGCCCGAGCCGCGACATCCGCGCCGGATCGAGGAAGCCGAGCGAGGCGTTGGTCGGGGTCACGAGCCAGCCGCCATCGCCGAGTTTCACGCTGATATTGCCGGAAGAACCCGGCGTCAGCCCGCGCTCGAACAACGAGCGGCCGAACCGGCAGATGTCCTCGCGGATTTTTGCGTCGCTCATCGTGCGTTTCCTTGAACAGGGCCTTCTCTCATGCTTTGGCAGCGCGGCCAAGCCGTGTTAGGCAGGGCCGGGCCGCGACGCGAAAGCGGCAGGGAAGGAAACGCCGCATGTCAGAATCCGCAAAACCCCGCATGGCCGTGATCGGGCTCGGCTCGATGGGGTTTGGCATGGCGACCTCGCTGCGCCGCGCGGGTTTCGAGGTGACGGGCTGCGACGTCTCCGCCGACAGTGTCGCCCGCTTTGTCGCCGACGGCGGAAAAGGGGCCAAGTCGCCGGCCGAGGCCGCAAAGCACGCCGACATTGTGGTGAGCGTCGTCGTCAACGCGGCGCAGACCGAAGCCATCCTGTTCGGCTCAAACGGAGTTGCCGAGACGCTGCCCAAGGGCGCGGTCTTCATTTCTTCTGCCACCATGGATCCGGACGTCGCGCGCCGGCTGGCGAAACAGCTGGAAGCAAGCGGGCGACATTACCTGGATGCGCCGATCTCCGGCGGTGCGCAGCGCGCCGCGCAGGGCGAACTCACCATCCTCGCCTCCGGCAGCCCAGCGGCGTTTGCCAAGGCGCGGCCGGCGCTCGACGTGATGGCGGCGAAACTCTACGAACTCGGCGATGCCGCGGGCCAAGGCGCGGCGTTCAAGATGATCAACCAGCTGCTCGCCGGCGTTCACATCGCCGCTGCTTCGGAAGCGATGGCGTTTGCGGCGAAGCAGGGCCTCGACATCCGCAAGGTCTACGAGGTGATCACGGCCTCTGCCGGCAATTCCTGGATGTTCGAGAACCGCATGCCGCACGTGCTCGACGGCGACTACACCCCGCGCAGCGCGGTGGAGATCTTCGTCAAGGATCTCGGCATCATCCAGGACATGGCGCGCAATGCGCGCTTTCCCGTGCCGGTTTCCGCTGCCGCGCTGCAGATGTTCTTGATGACATCGGCCGCCGGCATGGGTCGCGACGATGATGCGTCGGTGGCGCGGATGTATGCAAGAGTCACCGGCACCAAGCTGCCGGGCGACAAGTAACAAGAGGTCAGCCGATGCCCCGCTTTGCCGCCAATCTCTCCATGATGTTCACCGATGTGCCGTTCCTCGATCGTTTCGAGGCGGCGGCGAAGGCGGGCTTCACCGCGGTCGAATTCCTGTTTCCCTACGATCACCCGGCGGAAGAAGTCGGCAAGCGACTGAAGAACAACGGCCTGACACAGGCGCTGTTCAACCTGCCGCCGGGCAATTGGGACGCCGGCGAAAAGGGATTCGCGGCGCTACCCGAACGCTTCGACGATCTCAAGAAGAGCCTGAACACCGCGCTGCCCTATGCGCAGGCCACCGGCGTCAAGCGTGTGCATCTGATGGCCGGCATTGCCAATCGCTCCGACAGCAAGGCGGTGGAGGCGTTTTACAAGTCCGTCGCCACGGCCGCCGAATTCTTCGAGCCGCACGGCCTCGACGTCGTGATCGAGCCGATCAATGCGCGCAACGTGCCCGGTTACTTCCTCAACGACTTCACCTTCGCCTACGATCTCATCAATGAGCTGAAGATCGCCAACCTGAAGCTGCAGTTCGACATCTATCACTGCCAGATCATCCATGGCGACGTCACCATGCGGCTGCGCCAGATGATGCCCATGATCGGCCATATCCAGATCGCCAGCATTCCCTCGCGCAACGAGCCTGATGGCGAAGAGCTGAACTATCCGTTCCTGTTCGCCGAGCTCGACCGGCTCGGTTATGGCGGCTTTGTCGGCTGCGAATACAATCCGCGCGGCAAGACCGTCGACGGGCTCGGCTGGTTCAAGGCTTACGCGGGAGCAAGGTAATGACGCTGGCCAGGAATATTTCTCTTGGCTGCATCGCCGACGACTATACCGGCGCCTCCGATCTCGCCAACACGCTGACGCGCCAGGGCCTGCGCACGGTGCAGACCATCGGCGTGCCGCCCGATGACCTCAAGCTGCCCGAGGTCGACGCCGTCGTCGTCTCCCTGAAGAGCCGCTCCATCGAAGCGGGCGAGGCGGTGGCGCGCTCGCGCGACGCAGAGAAATGGCTGCGCGGCCGCGGCGCCGGCCACGTGCTGTTCAAGATCTGCTCGACCTTCGACTCCACCGATGCCGGCAATATCGGCCCGGTGATGGACGCGCTACGCGCCGATTGCGGCGAGAGGATCGTGCTGGTGACGCCGGCATTCCCGGAAACGGGCCGCACCGTCTACCAGGGCAATCTGTTCGTCGGCCTCGTGCCGCTGAACGAGAGTCCGCTGAAGGATCATCCGCTCAACCCGATGCATGACTCAAATCTGGTGCGGGTGCTGGCGCGGCAGTGCAAGACAAAAGTCGGACTGGTCAATCTCGCGACGTTGACGCGCGGCGCGGATGCTGTTCGTGCGCGGCTGGCAGAACTGGCCGGGCAGGGCGTCGGCGCAGTTATCGTCGATGCCGTTTTCGACAGTGACCTCGAAACCATCGGCGCGGTCGCCGCCGGTCACCGGCTCTCGGTCGGTGCTTCCGGCATCGGGCTCGGGCTGGCGCGCGCGCTGGTCAAGTCCGGCAAGGTCAAGGCGGCGTCGGGTGCCGCAGCAGGTGCAGCGGTCGGCGGGCCGGCGGCGTGCCTGGCCGGCAGTTGCTCGCAGGCGACGCTGCAGCAGATCGCCAATGCCGAGCGGGTCATGCCGGTGCTGCATCTCGATCCCGAACGCGTCGTCGTCGGTCCGGAGGAAGCCCGCCGTGCGGTGGCCTGGGCGATGGAGCGGGTCCACTCCGGTCCGGTGCTGATCGCCTCCAGCGCAACGCCGGAGGAAGTCGCAGCTCTGCAATCGCGTCATGGCCGCGGTCGCGCAGGGCATGCCATCGAGCAGGCGATGGCCGATATCGCGGAAAGCCTGGTCGGCGCGGGCGTGCGGCGCCTCGTGGTAGCCGGTGGTGAAACGTCAGGGGCCGTGGTCGATCGCGTGCGTATTCCCGGATTCCTCGTTGGCGAGGAAATCGCTGCAGGAGTGCCGGTCTTGCGCGCCGTCGGCGCCGGGAACGGTGACATGCTGCTTGCCCTGAAATCCGGCAATTTCGGCGGGCCGGAGTTTTTCTCCGATGCGCTCGCGCTGATGCGCTGAGTCCTTGCCGTTTGCAGATCCGGATTCGTGCTTGAGATGCATCGACCGATGTTGCCCCGCCGGAATTGAAAAGCTTCGCCGTGCCGCAGGCAATCGGACTTTCCCCAAACGGGCATTCTCGTCCGGATTCTTGATGCACATCAATGCAGGCCGGCTCTCGCGGACTAGTTGATCCAATGGGGCAAACGCAGGCTTGGCTGCGTTGAAGACGCAGGACGATCCTCTTGTCCGGGGTGGGTTCATGAACGAAACAACGTTGTCGACAACTCCCGTTCTTCGCACCGCCGCTTGAGCGAGAAGAGGAAGGGGTGTCGCTGCTCGACCAATTGGCCGATTCGGCCACGCTGAAGGTCAACCGGTCTGCGGATTTCGATCAGTTCCGCAGCATCGAACGCTTGGCCGATGCCCGCAGCATCCCGCTCGGCCTGAAAGGCTTCGTCGCGTCCTTCGCGACCGTCGCGCTGAAGTCCTGCACGATCTATCTGCAGCTGACCTTTCCGCGCATCCTGCAGGCGACGTATCGCACCGACGGTGCCATGGTCGGATTCGGAATGGACGACGCCGTCTCCGTGGTCGTCAACGGTATCGCGGCGAGCCCGCCGACGATTCTGCTCGCGCGGGGAAGCGCGCCATGCGAGATCGTCGAGCCGCGGGCCAACCTAATCGCTTTCATCAATTTCGACGCCATCCATGACCGCGGCTGGCCCGGTCAAGCCGACAGCGCACAGCTGGTCCCGACGGGGTGCGCCGAGTTCGAGGGGCTCCGCGCCGTCACGCGCGACGTCCTCGCGCTTGCATCGCATTCCCAAGCGTTGCTCCTGCCGCACATGATCGAGAACCTGGAGGAATCCGTGCTCCAGGCGGTCGATCGCGTCATGCGTGCAGCCCCTGCGATCGACCGCCCGCGTTCCAGCCTGACGCAGTACCTCGCGCTCGTCCGCAGGCTCGACGAATTTCTGTCGCTCGACGCGAGCCGGACGCTCTACAGCGCCGACGTCGCGAGAGAGCTCGGGGTCTCCGTGCGTACGCTGCACAATGCGGTGGTGGCCATTCGCGGCATGAGCATGCATCGCTACGTGCGGCTGCGACGCCTGTGGAACGTGCGCCAGCAACTCGTGCAGGGATCGTCGACAGCGGTGATCAGGGCCATCGCGCTCGCCAACGGATTCTGGCACATGGGCGAGTTCAGCTCGCTCTATCGCACCACATTCGGCGAGACGCCGCAGCAAACGCTCGCGGCCGGGCGCGGCCGGCATCGATGAACCGCCGATGGTGATCTGAAGTAGACGAAGGCAGCCGCAAAAATTTCAGCGGGAAAAAACCGCGCAATTGGGCATTTCACCGGTTAGGTGCAAATTAACTCTGGCATGGAAGTCTGGGAATCGTTAGCGCCGCTCTGTGGTCCCTGCCGCAGGTGCCGTTCGTTCGCAGCGAACCGGTTCGTCCAGATTTCTGGCCCGGCACTACACCAGCAGCGCCACCCCCGTGGAAATACGGGGACGCTCAGATCGTAGCGACTCCCGTTTTCTTTCAGACCGGCTTCGAGGACATTTGCCCATGTCGCGCATTTTCGCTGTTGTGCTCAATCTTTCCATTGGTGTGAAGCTCGGCATCACCTCGGCTCTTGCCGTCGCACTGGTGTCGGCCATGGTATGGAGCCAGCTCCATGGAAACGCGACGGCCCGCAACCTCGACGCCCAGAAGGCCGACCAACAGACGATCACGCGAGACGCCATCGATGCCAAGGCGTCGATCCGCGGCATGCAAATGGGTGTTCGCGACATCCGCCTGGCCAATACGGCAGCTGACATACAGAGGGCGAATGACTATCTGGCGGCACGCCTGAAATCGGCGCAGCGGTTCATCGGCGAGATGCTGAAATTGTCGCGCTCTGCGGAAAATCGCGCGCGCATCGAGAAGATGAATGCGAAGGCAGCAGAGTATGCAAAGGCCGCCCAGCAGATCGCGGCCGTCCGTGGCGAGGCGATCGCGGCGGCGGGTGCGGGGCCGGATGCCGCGGCGAAGATCGCAAAGCTCAACGAAGAGGCGGTGCGCATCGCCCGCGAGGTGACGCTGCCGATTGCAGCCGAGCTCGAGGCGCTGGCCAACCAGGTCGTCGAGTTCGCCAGGCGCAGGGCTGATGAAACCAATGTCGAAGCCGCAACCGAGATGGCGTCTGCCGAGCGCATGTCGCTGATCGTTGCGGCCTGCACCATGCTGCTTCTGGTCGGTACCTGGGCGTTCTCCTTCTTCACGATCGGCCGGCCGATGCGCGCGCTGAGCGTGTCCATGGAAGAGCTGGCCGGCGGGAATTTCTCCGTCGTGTTGCCCGGCCTCGGCCGCAAGGACGAACTCGGTCAGGTCGCCGGCGCGGTCGAGAAGTTCAAGGTTGTCTCCGAGCAGAAGGCGCGCGACGAAGCCGAAGCCAAGCGCCGGCAGGACGAGATCGCCGCGCAGCAGCGCAAGGCGGAGATGGTCAAGCTGGCCGATCAGTTCGAAGGTGCGGTCGGCGAGATCGTCGAGACCGTATCCTCGGCGTCCACCGAACTGGAGGCCTCGGCCTCTACGCTGACGGCCACGGCCGAGCGGGCGCAGGAGTTGACGACGGTGGTCGCGGCGGCGTCGGAGGAAGCCTCCACCAATGTGCAGTCGGTCGCGTCCGCCACCGAAGAGCTGTCGTCCTCGGTCAACGAGATCAGCCGTCAGGTGCAGGAATCGGCGCGGATGGCTACCGAAGCCGTCGGCCAGGCCCGCACCACCAACGACCGCGTCAGCGAATTGTCGAAGGCGGCAAGCCGCATCGGCGACGTCGTCGAACTGATCAACACCATTGCCGGCCAGACCAATTTGCTGGCGCTCAATGCCACCATCGAGGCGGCGCGCGCAGGCGAGGCCGGCCGCGGTTTCGCGGTGGTCGCCTCCGAAGTGAAGGCTTTGGCCGAGCAGACCGCCAAGGCCACCGGCGAGATCAGCCAGCAGATCGCAGGCATCCAGGGGGCGACCAACGAGTCGGTCAACGCGATCAAGGAAATCAGCGGCACCATTGAGCGGCTGTCGGAGATTTCGTCGACCATTGCCGCCGCCGTGGAGGAACAGGGCGCGGCGACCCAGGAAATCTCCCGCAACGTGCAGCAGGCGGCGCAGGGCACCATGCAGGTGTCGTCCAACATCACCGACGTGCAGCGCGGTGCGAGCGAGACGGGTTCCGCATCCTCGCAGGTGCTTTCGGCGGCGAGGATGCTGTCGGGCGACAGCACGCGCCTCAAGACCGAGGTGGCGAAATTCCTCGACACGGTCAGGGCCGCCTGATCCCGGTGCAACGGCGGAAGCCTGGCCGGCAAGGCCGGGCTAATTCCGCGAGGCGGACTTTTCGCGGCGCAATCGCTGCGCAAGGATACGGTGTCGCGTTGCTGCCGGTGTTCACGACCGATACGCTCGCGGTGCAAGCGAAGGTCCGATTCGACCGCCACGGCACGATCCCAAGATGGCGCAATCCAGTGCTTGACCAGCTGCTGAGTTCACGCCTCCTGACCATCCATCGCTCTCCGGATTTCGATCATTTCCGGAGCATCGAAAGCCTGGGTGACCACAGGAGTATTCCTCTGCATTGGCGGAACTTTGCCGCCTGCTTTGCGGCGGTGACACTCAAGTCCTGCTCGATCTACCTGCAGCGCAGCTTCCCGCGCATTCTCCAGGCCCAATACAGCTCCACAGGCGCCATTGTCGCATTCGCGATGGATGATGCCGTGTCAGTCATCATCGACGGGGTGGAGATCCGCTCGCCGTCGGTGCTGCTGGTCAAGGGCGAGGCTGCCTGCGAGATCGTCGAGCCGCAGGCCAATCTGAACGGATTCATCAAGTTCGACGCGATCGAGGACCGCGGCTGGCCGGGCGAGGCCGGCGCGGCCCGCTTGATCGCAACGCAACCGGCCGCGCTGGCGGCGCTTCGGTCGGTGACGCGCGATATTCTCCTGCTCGCATCGAACTCGGCCGACCTGCTGGCGCAGCCGCAGGTGATCGGTCAACTCGAGGAATCGCTACTGCAGGCGACGGATCATGTCTTGCAGACGCCTTCGCAGCCGGGCGATGCCGGGCGCGTGGATCTCGATAACTACCTCCGACTTGTGCGCAAGCTCGATGAATTCCTGCATCACAACGCCGCGCAGGTGGTTCACAGCGCCGATCTCGCCAGGGAATTGGGCGTCTCGGTGCGCACGCTGAACAATGCGGTGGTCGCGATTCGGGGCCTGAGCATGCACCGCTATATGCGGCTGCGGCGGCTATGGAACGTGCGTCAGCTTCTGGTGCAGGGCGCTGCGGCGGAGGGCCTGAAGGCGATCGCACTGGCCAACGGCTTCTGGCACATGGGCGAGTTCCGGACGCTTTACCGGGACCTGTTCGGCGAGACCCCGCAGCAGACACTGGACGGGGCGCGCCAGCATTGAGGCGTGGTGACTTGTCGCAGCCTTCCGTATTTCCACGGAATCTGACGTTAACCAAACGTAACGCCTCGGTCGGCTAGTTTCCCAAAAAAAAGCCTTGGGTTGCGTCGCGCAGAGAACACCGAGCCACCGATTTGCTTTGGGCATCGGGGTGGCGAAAATGATCAAACTCAATCGTATCGGCAACAAGCTCGGCCTTGCCGGCGCCATCGGCGTCTTGCTGGCCGGCGGCATGGTGGCCAACCAGATGATGTCGGAGGCGGCCGTCGAGGCTGCCAACGGCCGCGTCGCGCGGTCCCAGCGGGTGATCGATGCCGTTTTCGTGGCGCAGATCGAATTGCGGCAGATGCAGGTTGCCGCGCGCGATGTTCGGCTCTCCAAGACGCCCGAGGAAGTCGACAAGGGGATTGCCGATCTGCAGCAGCTCAAGGTAGCCCAGGCCAAGGAAGTCGACGCTGCGCTTGCTGCGGCGCAGTTGCAGGAGACCCGGGAGCGGCTCGCGAAGGTTAAGTCGCTGCTGGATGGATTTGCCGCCGGCGTCGAAGACCTCGGCAAGGTACAGAAGGAATCGCTGGCGCAGGCGGAGCGACGCGACTCGATTTCCGGCGAGTGGTACAGGGCGTTCCAGACCGCGCTCAATTCGTCGGTATTCGCGCGCATCGACAACCGCGACGAAGTTGAAAGCCTGTTTTATCAGGCCGACGCCAAGGTCAATGCGCTGCGGGCGCTCGTCTTCCGCTTCGGCCTGACGGGAGATGCCAAGCTGGTCCAGACCATCGGACACGCCAAGACCCAGCTTGCATCCTTGCTCAAGCAGACGCGCGACAAGAGCGAGGAGAAGAAGCTGCATGAACTGATCGATGGCCTGAGCGCCATCATCACCCGGTTCCTCGACGTCACCGACCAGTCCGTCAAGACCGAGGCCGCGCGGACCGACATCATTGCCAACCGCACGGTGAAAGCCGTGGCGGAGGCAGGCTCGCTGTTGCAGACGCAAGTCGGGATATCCCAGGGCAACGCCAAGACCTCGCGGGAGGAGGCCGCCGCCGAACTCGCCTCGGCCAACCGGATCAATCTGATCATGGCGGTCGTGGTGGTGATCTCGCTGATTGCTTCCGTGATATTCTCCTTCTTCGGCATCTCCCGTCCGATGACGCGGCTGAACGGCGCACTCGGCGAAATGGCCGGCGGCAATCTCGATGTCGTAATCCCCGGCGCCGACCGCGGCGACGAGATCGGCGACCTCGCCAAGACCGTGACGGTGATCCGGCAGAACGCCGAGCAGAAGGCGCGGGACGAAGCGGAGGCCAAGACCAGGCAGGACCAGATCGCCGCGCAGCAGCGCAAGGCGGACATGGTCAAGCTGGCCGACCAGTTCGAGAGCGCCGTCGGCGAGATCGTCGAGACCGTGTCCTCGGCCTCGACCGAGCTCGAGGCTTCCGCCACGACGCTGACCGCGACCGCCGAGCGCTCCCAGGAGCTCACCACCATGGTGGCGGCGGCCTCGGAAGAAGCTTCCGCCAACGTGCAGTCGGTGGCCTCGGCGACCGAGGAACTGTCGTCGTCGGTCAACGAGATCAGCCGGCAGGTGCAGGAATCGGCGCGCATGGCCAATGAGGCGGTCGATCAGGCGCGCAAGACCAATGACCGCGTCAGCGCATTGTCCAAGGCGGCCGCCCGCATCGGCGACGTGGTCGAGCTGATCAACACCATTGCTGCGCAAACCAACCTGCTGGCCCTCAACGCCACCATCGAGGCGGCCCGCGCGGGCGAGGCCGGCCGCGGCTTTGCAGTGGTCGCTTCCGAGGTGAAGGCGCTCGCTGAGCAGACCTCCAAGGCCACCGGCGAGATCGGCCAGCAGATCACCGGCATCCAGGGCGCTACCGGCGAGTCGGTCGAAGCCATCAAGGAGATCAGTGCCACCATCGAGCGGCTGTCGGAGATTTCCTCTACCATTGCCGCCGCCGTGGAAGAGCAGGGCGCGGCGACGCAGGAGATTTCCCGCAACGTGCAGCAGGCGGCCCAGGGCACGCACCAGGTCTCGTCCAACATCACCGACGTGCAGCGCGGCGCAAGCGAGACCGGCTCTGCTTCCTCGCAGCTGTTGGCTGCGGCGCAGTCGCTGTCCGGCGACAGCAACCGCCTCAAGAGCGAGGTCGGCAAATTCCTCGATACGGTGCGGGCGGCGTAAGGTCGGTCCGGGAAGCAGGATGTGAAGGGCAGTCTTTCTTACCTCGCCCGCTTGCGGGGAGAGGTCGGATCGCATCGTAGATGCGATCCGGGTGAGGGGGACTCTCCGTGAGTCCATCCTTCACCTTGATTGCGGATGCAGCCCCTCACCCCAACCCTCTCCCCGCAAGAGCGGGGCGAGGGAGCAGAGAGTCGCTAGGCCACCCGCCATTCCGGCAGGCCGTCCTCGGCGGTGACGATGTCGCCGAGCGAGCCGACCGGCGTGCGGTCCATGTTCAGCAGATGCGCCAGCGTCTTCTGGTCGGTCGCAGGAATGCGGCCGAGCGTGCGGCGGTCGTCCTCCGTGCGCAGCATGGCGGCGCCATGCCCGATCTCGCCATTGCCGCGGTAGATCACGGTAAAGGCCTCGACCTTGCCCTTGCCGCCGGCTTCGGTGACGAAATCCGGTACCTTGCGGCGGTTTCGGTCAGCCTCGGCCTGGACGCTGGTGTCCTGCGCCATCGCCTGCTTCGGCGCCTCGCGCGACAGCACCAGCGCGTGGTGCTTGGTGACAAAGCCGCCCTGGCCGTAGAGCAGGCCGAGCTTGTCGTCCTTGCGCAGCTTGCGCACCATCGCGCAGGCCGCGTGCGTCATGTAGGTGTTGAGCGGGGCGCCGAAGAAGGTGAGGCCGCCGGTCACCGTCGGCTGCACATCGGGCCCCAGCCCCAGCGTCCGCCGCGCCATCTTGGGCACCACTGGGAAGCAGCTGTATAGCTCGATGGCGTCGAATTTCTTGCCGTCGCCCTTTACCAGATCCATGGCCGCCTTCAGCACCGCGTTCTGCGAATGGCTCTCGAAGAACTGGTCGCGGTTCAGATAGTCGCGCGGCTCCTCCGCCGACGCGCCGCCGAGCGCATAGACGATGCGGTCCTCCGGCACGCCGGCCGCGCGCGCCTTGGCAAGGCTGGTCAGGATCAGCGCGCCGCCCATGTTGACGCTGGGATTGGCCACCATCAGCTTGGTGTAGGGCCAGGCGATCAGCCGGTTGTCGGGCGAGGGCGTTGTGATCTGGTCCGGCGTGAAATTCTTCTTCAGCCAGGAATTGGGATTTTGCGCCGCGACGCCGGCAAAGGTCGACCAGAGTTGGCCGGATTCGGCGAGCGCCTCACGCGGCGTCTGGCCCCAATGCGCCGATGTCGCGCTCTCATAGAGGGGATAGACCGTGATGGGCTGGAACACGCCGAGCTGCACGGCCATCGCCCTCTGGAACGAGGCAGTTCGCTTCGGGGCTTCCACGTCATGGGCAAACGGCGTCCAGGGCAGTGCGATGCCGGCGCGCTCAGCCCGCGTTGCGGTCGATTGCGCCTCGGCGCCGCACACCGCGGCCACGCTGCACTCGCCGCGCGCGATTCGCTGCGCCGCCTCGTGCAGATAGCGGATCGGGCTCTCGCCGCCGACCGGGCCGTAATAGCAATGCGCGGGCTTGGCGCCGATCCGCGCCGCCAGCAGCTTCTCCGGATCGCGGTAACGCCAGCTGACAAAACTGACCACGTCGAGCGACTGGATGTCGCCGAGCAGTTTTGCGCCGGAGTCGGCTTCCGCGCGCCGCAGCGCCTCTTCGAGGAGCGCGAGGGGTTCCAGGCCAGCGGCAATCTCGTTCGGCCGGTCGACGATTTCGCCCACGCCGACGATGACGGGGATGCGGTCTTCCCTGGTTCCGGAGCCATTAGTGGCCATTGAGTCGATCGCCTCGCCTGGTGGGGATAAGGGGTGCTCGCGCTCTCATGCTGCGGTCAACAGCAGGTCGGCCAGCCTGCGCCGGTGGTGCGTCGCATCGCCGAAAGCGTTTTGCAGCCAGAGCGCCCTGCGCAGGTAAAGCTGGGCGTCGCAATCCCAGGTGAAGCCGAAGCCGCCGTGAAACTGGACCGCTCTGTCGCCGGCGAACACCATGCTGTCTCCCGCCTCGACCTTTGCCATCCGCAGCGCAACCTCGGCATCCTCGCCGGCTGCGATCAGAGTTGCTGCGTGATAGACGTGCGAGCGGGCTCGCTCGAGCCCGATCAGGATCTCCGAGCAGCCGTGCTTGAGCGACTGGTAGCTGCCGATCTTGCGTCCGAACGCCACGCGGGTGTTGAGATACTCGACCGTGAGCTCGAGTACACCGGCGATTCCGCCGGCCGCCTCGGCGGCGGCAAGCAGGAGGGCTGCATCGCGCACGGCCTTCAGCGCGGCCTGCGCGCGCTCTCCGGTGATCAGCGACGACAGCGGAACGCCGATTCCGTCAAGCCGCAGGCTGAAGCAGCGGCGGGTCTCGTCGATCACGAGCTCGCGCTCGCGCCGTTCCTTCGGAAGGTCGGCGGCCTTGACGACGGCAAGCGCGGGTGCACCGGAAAAATTGACGGAGACAAGGACGAAATCGGCGACTGCCGCATCGCAGACCAGGGTCTTCCTGCCGCTCAGCCGCACCGTGTCACCTTCCTGAACGGCCGAGGCTTCGATATGACCGAGGTCCCAATCGCCCTCGCTTTCGAACAGCGCGACAGTGCCGATCGAGCCGCTGCAAAGCTGCGGCAGGAACGCGCGCTTGATCGGCTCGCTGCCGCCGGCCAGCAGGGCCCGGGCGAACAGCTGGGTCGATACCAACGGCACGGCGGCGAGGTGCCGGCCCATCGGTTCGACGAGGGCCACGACCTCGGCAAGCGACAGGCCGCTGCCGCCAAAGTCTTCCGGTATCATGACGCCGGTCCAGCCAAGCCCGGCGATCTCGTTCCAGAGTTCGCGGTCGAATCCGGATTCCGAAGCAATCTGCCGGCGGACGGTGGCGATTGAGATCTTCTCGCGGCAGAAGGTCGTGGCGACGTCGAGCAGCGATACCTGCTCGTCGCTGAAAGTCAGCTTGTTGCTCAACGGGGTCATGGCGTCAGTCCTTCGGCAATCCCAGCACGCGCTCGCCGACGATGTTGGCCTGGATCTGGCTGGTTCCGCCGCCGATCGTGGACGAGAATGAATTGAAATAGGCGCGCTGCCACTTGCCGCCCTCGACCGCGTCGGCATCTCCGACGAAGCGGACGGCGTTGGCGCCCTGCAATGAGATAGCGAATTGCATCAGCCGCCGGCGATGCTCGGTGACCCGCAGCTTTGCGGACAGCCCGATCGCATTTGGCCGCTCGTTGCACAATGCGGCGATTTCACCTCGCTTTGCGGTAAGCCGGTCGCCTTGGTCCTCGATGATGAAGCGGACGAGCTGGTCGCGTATCAGCGGGTCGTCCAGCGCAGGGCGGCCGTCGCGACGCGACCGGCGCGCGAGCGCAATCACGTCGTCGACTCCCGGCGAGACGCGGCTGAGGCCGCCGGCCTGCCCGCCGGTCACGCCACGCTCGAACGTCAGCGTCAGCATGGCCATTTTCCAGCCGTCGCCTTCCTTCCCCATCAGGCACTCCGCCGGGATGCGCGCATCCGTGAAGAATGTCTGGGTGAAGCCATACTCGCCGGTCAGCTTCTTGATCGGCCGCGGCTCGATGCCCGGCGTCTTCATCGGGACCAGGAAGAACGAAAGGCCTTCGTAGCGCGGCTTTTGCGGGTTGGTTCGCGCCAGCAGGATCATGTAGCTGGCGTAGCTGCCGAGGCTGGTCCAGATCTTCGAGCCGTTCAGCACATACTCGTTGCCGTCGCGCCGCGCCGACAACTGGCAGTTGGCGAGGTCCGATCCCTGGTCCGGCTCGGAAAATCCCTGGCACCAGATGTCGTCGGCGTTGAGAATTCCCTTGATGTAGCGCTTCTTTGCTTCCTCGCTGCCGACCGCGAGAATGAGCGGACCCGCCCAGTTGAGACCGATGGTGTTCGGGACGAACGGCACCTTCTGCCGCGCCATCTCCGCATTGACGATGTTCTGATAGACCTGCGGCTTGCCGCCACCGCCATATTCCCGGGGCCAGGCCATGCCGAGATAGCCGGCTTCGTAGACCTTGCGCTGCCAGTTGCGCAGATATTCGAACTGCTCATCCGAGCCGACTTCCATAAAGGATTCCGGCAGCAGGAAGTCCGGCTCCGGCGGACGGTTCTGCCTCAGCCAAGCTTCCACCTCGCGGCGGAACTCGTCAAGCTCGCCCATGTTTCCCCCGTCGTTGTTCAATTCTTCACCCAGTGAGGCTTTCGCTTTTCCCGGAAGGCCGCCATGCCTTCCTGACCGTCGGCCGACGCGAACATCTGACGGCTCCATTCCGCCATTTCCCGGAATGCCTCGTCGAGCGGCCTTGGCTCGGCTGCGCGCCGCACCAGTTTCTTGCATTCGGCCACCGCCTTTGGCGCGCCCAGGCGGATCATGTCGATCTCTTCCTGGACGGCGCCGCGCAGTTGCTCCTTCGCAACGGCGCGGTGAACGAGGCCAAGCCCGACGGCCTGCGCGCCCGTGAACTGCTCGCCCGAGACGAACAGCTTCATCGCGTTGTGGGCTCCGAGCTTTGGCACGCAGACCACGGCGATGATGGCCGGAATGACGCCGATGCGCACTTCCGAGAAGCTGAATTTGGCGTCGGCGACCGCAATAGCAATGTCGCAGGCGCCGACGATCCCCAGCCCGCCGGCAAATGCCGCGCCATTGATGGCGGCAATTACCGGTTTGGGGCTTTCGACGATGAGCCTGAGCACGTCGGGAAAGGTAGGTCCGGAGTTCTCGCCCGGGTTCCTGTTCTTCAGATCGGCGCCTGCACAGAAGGCGGGGCCGTTGCCGGTGATGACGATGCAGCGGACATTCGGATCCGCGATGGCGGCGCCGAGGTGACCGTGGAGTTCCGTCACGAGAATCTGGGACAGCGCGTTGCGATTCTCCGGGCGGTTGAGCGTGATCCACGCGCTCTCGCCCTCGACGTCATAAAGTGTCGCTTCGGTCGTCGGCATGTCCAGCTACTCCGCCTGTTCCATGATCACCAGGATGGCGCCGTTGGCGACCTGATCGCCGGCGGTGACGTTGAGTGTCTTGACGGTGCCGTCCCAGGGCGCGTCGATGCGATGTTCCATCTTCATCGCTTCCAGCACCAGCAACGCTTGCCCGCGCTCGACCAGGTCGCCTTCCGCGACCATGACCGACATGACCTTTCCGGGCATTGGCGCCTTGAGTCCGCCGCGCTGCTCGGCCCTCTCGGGCGCCGGGAACCGCGGCAACTCGGCAAGCTCGACATCCCCTGCGGCGCCGTGGATGAAACGCTTGTCGGCAGCCGCCAGCACGCTGTGCCGGCAGCGGCGGCCGTCGATCGCCAGATCGATGCCGCGCTCGTCGATGGCGAATTCGACGACCCGGCAGGGACGCTCGTTGACCGTCACCGCGATGCTGCCGTCGCGCGCGGGACGATAGGCGAGGTTCAGTCTTGCGTCCCTGAATGCGTAGCTCACCTGTTCCGGCGGCATCACCGAATTGCGGAAGCCGCCCGGTATCGTCTTCAGGATCCGCATTTGACGCAGGCGGCTGCCGCGGTCGTGCAGGGCGGCCGCGATCGCAGCCGCGTGTAGTTCGCTTTCGTCGATGGCGCGCGTCGGGTTGGGCTTCACGTTTGCAATGAAGTCGGTGTCGGTCTCGCCTCGCAGGAACTCAGGGCTACGCAGGCATGAGACCAGAAAGTCGCGATTGTGAACGATGCCCTGCACGCGCGTCGCCTCCAGCGCGCGCGCGAGCTTCGTCGCAGCCTCGCGTCGCGTCGGCGCCCAGGCGATGATCTTGGCCATCATCGGATCGAAGGCGATACCGATCTCGCTGCCGCTTTCGATTCCGGAATCGGTGCGGATGCCGTCGCCGGCCGGCGGCTCCCATACCTGCACGGTGCCCGGCGTCGGCAGGAAGTTCTTCTCCGGGTCCTCCGCGCACAGCCGGACCTCGATGGCATGGCCGTTAATTCGCAGGTCCTGCTGGGCGAATCCGAGAGCTTCGCCTTCGGCGACGCGCAATTGCTCCCGCACCAGGTCGAGCCCGGTCACCGCCTCCGTGACGGGATGCTCGACCTGCAGACGGGTGTTGACCTCCAGGAAAAAGAACTCGCGTCCGCTGACCAGGAATTCCACCGTGCCGGTGGAGTCGTAGCCGATGGCGCGGCCGGCGGCGAGGGCGGCCTTTCCCATCCGCTCGCGCAACGCGGCATCGACCGCAGGCGAGGGCGCCTCCTCGACGATCTTCTGGTGCCGGCGCTGGATCGAACATTCGCGCTCGAACAGGTGGACGAGATTGCCGTGCTTGTCGCCGAGAATCTGGATCTCGACGTGCCTGGCGCTGCTGAGCCAGCGCTCGAGAAACACCGTCCCGTCGCCGAAGGCGGCGGCCGCCTCGCGCCTTGCGCTTTCGATCGCCTGGGGCAGGTCGGCCGGCTTCTCGACGATGCGCATGCCGCGGCCGCCGCCGCCGGCGGCGGCCTTGATCAGGACGGGGTAGCCGATCTTTTCCGCCAGGGCCGGGGCATCTGCGTTTTCCGGCACCTCGAACGCCTCGAGCAGGGGTACGCCGAGCGGTTTCAGCAGGCGTTTGGCGGCAAGCTTGTCGCCGATGGCGCGGATGGCCTTGGGCGAGGGGCCCACCCAGATCAGGCCGGCGGCGGTCACCGCCTCGGCGAAAGCCGCGCTCTCCGAGAGAAATCCGTAGCCGGGATGGACCGCGTCGGCGCCGCTTCGCTTGCACGCTTCGATCAACTTGCCCACGTCGAGATAGCTCTCGGCGGCGGTTTGGCCTCCAATCGAGATCGCCGTATCGGCTTCCGCGACGAACGGCGCGGTCGCGTCGTTGTCGGAATAGACCGCAACCGTGCCGATGCCCATGGCGTGCGCGGTGCGGATGATCCGCCGGGCGATCTCGCCGCGGTTGGCGATCAGAAGGCGCCGGATGGGAACTACATTCGCCATGTGCCGAATTCCTTGGTCCCTGCGACGCGGTTGCTGTGGCAGGCGGACAATGCGATGCCGAGCACGGTGCGGGTGTCGCGCGGATCGATCATCCCGTCGTCGGAGACGCGAGAGGTCGCGAACAGCCCCTTCGAGCGTTCCTCCGCCCAATGTTCGACCGATGCGACGCGCTTTGCGTTGGCCTCCTCGTCGAATTGTTCGCCGCGCCGTTGCGCGGCGGCGCGCTGGATGATGGTCATCACGCCGGCCATCTGCTTGGGCCCCATGACGGCAATCTTGGCGGTGGGCCACAGGAACGTGAAGCGGGTGCCGTAGGCGCGGCCGCTCATCCCGTAATTGCCGGCGCCGTAGGATGCGCCGACGATCACGGTCAGATGAGGCACGGTCGAATTGGCGACCGCGTTGATCATCTTGGAGCCGTCCTTGGTGATGCCGCGTTGCTCGAAATCGGTGCCGACGATGTAGCCGGTGATGTTGTGAAGAAACAGCAGGGGAATGTCGATCTGGTTGCAGAGCTGGATGAACTGCGCGGCCTTCTCCGACGATTCCGACAGCAGCGCGCCGTTGTTGCCGAGGATTCCCACCGGGAATCCGTGTACCGACGCCCACCCCGTGACCAGCGTCGGACCGTAGAGCGGCTTGAACTCCTCGAAGCGCGAGCCGTCGACGATGCGGGCGATCACCTCGCGGATGTCGAATGGCTGGCGCAGATCCCGGCCGACGATACCGAGCAGATCGTCGGAATCGTACAGGGGCGGGTCGGCGGGCAAGGTCGGTCCCGGGCCGAGCTTGCGCCAGTTCAGATGCGCGATCACCTCGCGCGCGATGCGGATACCGTCGGTCTCGTCTTCGGCCAGGTAGTCGCCGAGGCCGGAGACGGTCGTGTGCATTTCGGCGCCGCCGAGGCTTTCCTCGTTGGCATCCTCACCGGTCGCCATCTTCACCAGCGGCGGCCCTCCCAGGAACACCTTGGACTGGCCGCGGATGAAGATGTTGTAGTCGCTCATGCCCGGCTGGTAGGCGCCGCCGGCGGTGGAAGCCCCGAACACGATCGAAACGGTCGGGATGCGCAGCTTCGAAAGCTCCGTGATCTCGTAGAACAGCCGCCCGGATTCCGCGAAGTGTCCGACCTCGCGCCGGATGGTCGCCTCCGGGTCTTCCTTGCCCGATTCGCCGCGCAGGTCGGCACCCGCCGATTCCACGAACTGGACATAGGGCATCCGGTTGGTGCGGGCGATCTCGAGCCCGCGCATCAATTTCTTGGAGTTGAACGCGTTGAACGCACCGGCGCGCACCGACGGATCGTGGCCGAGAATGACGCATTCGACGCCGGAGATGACGCCGATGCCGACGACGAAGCCGGAGCCGACGTTGAAGTTGGAGCGCCAGGCCGCGAGCGGGCTGATTTCCAGGAACGGCGTATCCCGGTCGAGCGCCATGGAGATGCGCTCCCGCAGCGGCATCTTTCCGCGGGCGCGCAGCCGCGCCATCTCCTGCTCGCCGCCGCCGCGCGCCGCCTCGGCAAGCAGGTCCTCGACCGTCTGCAGCGATTCGAGCATGTCGGTGCGATTGCGCGAAAACGTTTCGGACCTGCGGTCGAGTTTGGTTTCGATAGTTCCCATCATTTCCCCCGGGCTGCCGCCTGAACAGCCGTGCTAGGCCCGCAACAGGGCGTCGTCCTTCTTCCAGGGCGCGATCTGGCCGGCATAGACGCCAGGGCCTTTGCGGAAGTGCGCCGCTTCCTCCAGCGTCTCCACGAAGGGCATGTCCCGT
Organism: Bradyrhizobium sp.; assembly: GCF_016219575.1. GTDB lineage: Bacteria > Pseudomonadota > Alphaproteobacteria > Rhizobiales > Xanthobacteraceae > Bradyrhizobium. Next base: position 80,000 of record NZ_JACRMG010000034.1, read on the forward strand.
GGATAGAGTTCGCTTCCGCGCGGGCGCGGCCCGGACTTGGAGACGTGCCCCCAGAGCGGATGCCCGACCACTTCTTCGGCGGTCGCCACGGCTTCGATCAGCTTCCCGAGGTCGTAGCCGGTCTCGATACCCATCTCGTGACAGAGATCGACAAGATCTTCCGTCGGCACATGACCCGCCGCGCGGCCGTTGCCGCAATAGGGGCAGCCGCCCATTCCGCCGAGGCTGGTGTCGAACTCGCGGACGCCGAGCATCAGCCCTTCATAGTAGCTTGCAATCGTCGCACCGCGCTGGTTGTGCAGATGGAGATGGAGGTCGGTGACCGCAGGCCAGCGCTCCCTGATGGCAAGGAGGGTCTGCCGCACCAGATGGGGCAGGTTCCAGCCCATCGCCTCCACCAGCGAGATGCGCGTGACGGGAATGCCGGCGGCCTCCCATTTGCCGATCATCAGCTCGAGCAGGGCCATGCGCTGCTCATGCGAAAACGGACCTTCGAAATTCGAGCCGAACGGGTTGCCGATCGATATCGATGCCTTCTCGGCGCCTGCCGCACGAGCGGCGGCGACGGTCGCATCCAGCGCGGCGATCTGCTGTGCCTGGCTGCGGTTGTAGTTGCGGCGGGCAAAGGTATCGCAAAGCTCGACATGGCTGGAGTGCCGGCCGCGGTTTCGCCGCACGTCGATCTTCGGATAGTAGCGATCGGCCCGGTCGAAGCCGTGCTTGTTGAAGACCGCGGCGGTGTAGATCACGCCGGGTTTCGGCACGAAACGCTCGGCGATCTCGTCGATGCAGGCCATCTGCGGCGTCCACTTGGGATGGGCGAACGAGCCGATCGAGATCACCTTTGCGCCGGTTTCGCCGAGCGCGTCGAGCAGGCGAAGCTTTGCCTCGACGGAAATGGCCGCACTCTCGATCTGCAGGCCTTCGCGCATCGTATCGTCGGTGATGATGACGGATTTGGGCAGGGTGTTCATGGCCTTCGAGCTCCCCGGGAGGTCCCTTGTTGTTAGTTTCGCTTGACCCGCCCGGACGCTAGCCCATCCCGTGTCGGCACGCCAACCGGGCTGGAGAGGTCCTGAGCGGCCTGCCACGGCAATTCCGTAGCCCGGAAGGCCGGATTTGTGTCTTGCGCTTTGACGCTGCGCGAAGAATGCTGTCGGTCAAAATCGAGAAGAATTCGGGAGAATGCGTCAATGTCCGCCCAGCCGTCCGCCGCCACGAGAGCCGCGGCCTACGACGTCGTCGTGGTCGGCGCGGGCTTTGCCGGCATGTACATGCTGCACCGGCTGCGCGGGCTCGGCATGACGGCGCGGGTATACGAGCAGGGCAGCGGGGTCGGCGGCACCTGGTACTGGAATCGCTATCCTGGCGCGCGCTGCGACGTCGAGAGCATGCAGTACTCCTATTCCTTCTCGGAAGAGTTGCAGCAGGAATGGGATTGGAGCGAGCGCTATGCGCCGCAGCCGGAGATTTTGGCCTACGCCAACCATGTCGCCGACCGTTTCGACCTGCGGCCTGACATCCAGATCGACACGCGCGTCGAGCGCGCCGTGTTCGACGAGCGCGCCAACATCTGGTCCGTGACGACATCGGATGGCAAGACGGTCACCGCGAAATTCGTCGTGCTCGCGACCGGCTGCCTGTCGAATGCCCGCGTGCCCGACATCAGGGGTCTCGATCGCTTCAAGGGCAAGGTCTATCACACCGGCCACTGGCCGCATGAGGCGGTCGATTTCACCGGCCAGCGCGTCGCCGTGATCGGCACCGGCTCGTCGAGCATCCAGGCCGTGCCGGTCATTGCCGAACAGGCAAGGCACCTGACGGTGTTCCAGCGCACGGCGAATTTTTCCATCCCGGCGCATAACGGCCCGCTGTCGAGCCAGCAGCGCGAATGGTTCCGCAAGAATTATCCGGAGATCCGCCGCTTCGAGCGTGAAGTGGCTCGCAACGGCATATACACCCAGCAGCCGGACCGCGGCGCGCTCGACGACAGCGACAACGAGCGCCGCGCCAGATACGAAGCCGGCTGGCAGCACGGCGGCACGGTCTTCATGTCCGTCTACAACAACGTCCTGCTCGACAAGGCCGCCAACGATACCGCCGCCGATTTCGTCCGCGGCAAGATCGCCGAGATCGTCAGGGATCCTGTCACGGCAAAGCTGCTGCAGCCGGACAACCACCCGATCGGCTCCAAGCGCATCTGCGTCGACACCGACTACTTCGCCACCTTCAACCGTCCCAACGTCGAGCTTGTCGACGTCAGGACCGATCCGATCGAGGAGATCACCGAGAATGCCGTGCGTGTCGCCGGCAAGGACTATGAGGCGGACGCGCTGGTGCTGGCGACCGGTTTCGATGCGATGACCGGCTCGGTGGCGAAGATCGAGATCGTCGGCCGCTACGGCCAGACGCTGAACCAGAAATGGGCGGAAGGGCCGCGCACCTATCTCGGCCTGATGAGCGCGGGCTTTCCCAATCTCTTCATCATCACCGGACCCGGCAGCCCCTCGGTGCTGTCGAATATGATCGTCTCCATCGAGCAGCATGTCGACTGGATCGCCGATTGCTTCGCCTGGATGCGCAGCAAAGGCCTCGCAGCCATGGAGGCGACCAAGCCGGCCGAGGATAAATGGGTCGAGCACGTCAACGAGGTCGCTCACACCACGCTCTATCCGCAGGCGAATTCCTGGTACATGGGCGCCAACATCCCGGGCAAGCCGCGCATCTTCATGCCCTATATCGGGGGTGTCCCCGTCTATCGGCAGAAGTGCGACGAGGTGGCAGCGAAGGGATATGAGGGATTTGCGATGACGGCGGCGGAGCAGCGCCAGGCGGCGGCATCCTAGCTTCCGTAGGGTGGGCAAAGCGAAGCGTGCCCACCATATTGAGCACGACGTTCGAAGGTGGGCACGGCGAAGGGCGCCTTTGCCCACCCTACAAATCCTTCTGGAGCAACCGAGTGACCGACGCCCCCGCAACGACCTACGAGCCGCCGAAAGTCTGGACCTGGAACAAGGAGAGCGGCGGCCGCTTCGCCGCCATCAACCGCCCGATCGCCGGCCCCACGCATGAGAAGGAACTGCCGATCGGCCGCCATCCGCTGCAACTCTATTCCCTGGCGACGCCCAACGGCGTGAAAGCCACCGTCATGCTGGAGGAGTTGCTCGAACTCGGCCACAACGGTGCCGAATATGACGCCTGGCTGATCAGGATCGACGGCAACCAGTTCGGCAGCGGCTTCGTCGACGTCAATCCGAACTCCAAGATTCCGGCGCTGATGGACCGCAGCGGCAAGGAGCCAATCCGCGTGTTCGAGTCCGCGTCCATCCTAGTCTACCTCGCCGAGAAGTTCGGCGCCTTGCTGCCGACCGACGTCAAGACGCGCGCCGAATGCTTTTCTTGGCTGTTCTGGCAGATGGGCAGCGCGCCCTATCTCGGCGGCGGGTTCGGTCATTTCTATGCCTATGCGCCGACCAAGATCGAATACGCGATCGACCGCTTTGCCATGGAAGTGAAGCGCCAGCTCGATGTGCTCGACCGCAGGCTGGGCGAGGTCGAATACCTCTCCGGCGGCGACTATTCCATCGCCGATATCGCCGTGTGGCCGTGGTACGGCTCGCTGGTGAAGGGCGTGCTTTACGGCGCGGGCGAATTTCTCTCCGTGCAGGACTACAAGAACGTGCAGCGCTGGACCGATACCATTGCGAAGCGCCCGGCGGTGCAGCGCGGCCGCATGGTCAACCGCACCTGGGGCGATCCGGCAAACCAGCTGCATGAGCGCCACGACGCCAGCGATTTCCAGACCAAAACGCAGGACAAGATCGGCGAGCCTGCGAAGGCGTAATGATTTCATCTTACCTTCTCCCCTTGTGGGAGAAGGTGCCTTCGCGAAGTGAAGGCGGATGAGGGGTCTCTATCCGCGGAGACAAACCCCTCATCCGTCGCGCTCAGGAGCGCAAGTGCGCTCCAAAGCGCGCCACCTTCTCCCACAAGGGGAGAACGAAAAGAGAAGAGGGGGACACCATGGGCTTTGTCGAAAAGGGCGCCGTTCGCATCCACTATCTGGAATCCGGCTCCGGCTTCCCGCTGCTGCTGATCGCCGGAGGCGGATTGAATTCCTGCATCGAGGGCATCATCGGTTCGTATCCGCCCTTCAACGCCATGAAGGAATTTTCCAGCGAGTACCGCTGCGTCGCCTACGACCTGCGTAACGCTCCCCCCGGACAATCCTCCGGCCCGCTGGAGATCGATCGCCCCTGGGATTCCCACACCGACGACCAGCTCGCGCTGATGGACCATCTCGGCTGCAAGAAATTCATGGTGCTCGGCTTCTGCATCGGCGGCCCCCTGATCTGGAATCTCCTCAAGCGCGCCGGAGATCGCGTCGTTGCCGCCGTACTGGCCATGCCCAGCGGCTCGCGGCCGGAGATGCGCGATCTCTTCTACGACAACAACATGAAGGGCTGGGCACCCGAACTGGTGAAGGGCCGGCCCGACCTCACGATGGAGCAGGCGGAAAAATTCCTGACCCGGATGTACCGCACTAATCCGGATTTCGTGTTCACGGTGACGCGCGATTTCGTCAAGAGCTGCCAGACACCGGTGCTGATCCTGCCCGACGACATTCCGGCGCACCCCTATGCGGTTGCGATGGAGAGCGCGATGCTGGCGCCGAATGCCGAGGTGAGCATGTTCCCGTGGAAAGAGCCGCCGGAGCGCGTCCCGCTCGCCGTGCGCCAGATCCGCTCGTTCCTGCGCGCGCACCGGCCGAATGCGTAGGGCGGATTAGCGAAGCGTAATCCGCCGCGCCTTCAGCGGTCGGAGAATGGCGGATTACGCTTCGCTAATCCGCCCTACGATTCATTTCGGCCCCTGCGCTGCCGGAAACACCACCCGGTCATCGGTGCGGCAATAACGGTCTGCAAACATGCGGCCGATCGGATGATAGCGGTCCATGTGCACGCGCATGGCCTCGCGATCCCACAGCTCGTCGCGGATATAGAAGTTGATGCCTTCGCCCATGACGAGGATACGGTCGCCGTTGACGTCGATGATCTTCCACGTCTTGCACTCCATCGCCCAGGGCGTGTCGGCCAATCGCGGCACCGACACCTTGGAGGAAGGCGCAAGCTTCAGCCCGAGATAAGAGGGCTCGCCGATTTCGGGTGGGAAATCGCCTGACGATTCGTGCATCGCCCGCGCCAACGGCTCGTCGGCGATGTTGACCACGAATTCGCCCGACCGCCGGATGTTGACCAGCGTGTCCTTGGCCCGCCCGTCCGGCCGGTTGTTGGCCGCGAACATGCAAAGCGGCGGGCTTTCGCAGAACGCGTTGAAGAAGCTGAACGGCGCGGCGTTCACCACACCCGTCGGCCCCACCGTCGTCACCCAGGCAATCGGCCGCGGCAGGACAAAGGACGTCAGCACCTTGTAGCGCTCTCGCTGGCTGAGGTCTTCGGGTGCGTATTCCATTCTTGGTCCCCTGTCGCGAATGAAGGCTTCGATGTCAGGTCCGGAAGCGCTGCGCCAGGGCTGCAACCATGCGGTCGGCATCCTCCTCGTCATTATAGACGTGGGGAGAGATACGCATGCGGCCAAGACGCGACGCTACGTAGACGCCCTCGCTTGCGAGACCCTCAACGAGTCCCGTCGGCATCCCGTTTTCGAAACCCAGGCTCAGGATGTGCGGCGCGCGCAAGCCCGTTTGCGGCACTTCAATGCCATTGCCGCGCAGGCCTCCCGCGATCCGCTCCGTCAGCATCCCCAGGCGCTGGGCGACCGCGGCGGCGCCCCAATCGGCCATCATTTCCATGCCGATCGAGGCCATCTCCAGCGAAATGAAATGATCGCGCTCCCCCATGTCGAAGCGCCGGGCATCGCCGACGTAACCGAGGTCGGCAAAGTAGACTGCATTCTCGGCGCGCACGTTGCGGCGGCCTGCCGCGGTCTGCTCGAGCGGGATGCCATCTTGATGACGTTTGGCAACGTAGAGGAAGGCGCGGCCATATGGCCCGAGCAGCCACTTGTAGGTCGGGAAAATCACGAAATCCGGATCAAGACGTTGCACGTCCATTGCGAGCACGCCGGCGCTTTGTGTCGCGTCGACCAGGAATTTGGCTCCCTGCCGCCGGAGCGCGGCACCCACTTTTTCCACGTCGATCAGGCCGCCGTCCGACCAGTGCACCGAGGAGATGGAGGCCAGGCTCACCGGCGGGGCACCCGGTCGTTCGACGGTGGCAAGAACCGCCGATGTCCAGTTGCCGTCGCCGGGGCTGGCGACCGTGTCGACGGAAAAGCCTTGGGCTTCCGCCCGCGTGCGCCATTCGAGGACCGGGGAGGAGTGATCGTTGTCCAGCACGATCACGCGCGTGCCGCGGTCGATGGTCAGAAGCTTCGCCGCCGTGGCGACGCCGTAGCTGATCGAGGGTATCAGCGCGATATCGGCGGCGTCGGCATTGATCAGCCGGGCGGCGGCGAGGCGGGCGCGTTCGTGCTGTTCGCCCGCGAAGGAGGCCGCGAGCGTCCAGGGATTGCCTTTACGCCCGACTGCGGCCCGGCCGGCTTCCAGCGTCCGCAGCGGCAGCGGGCTGTAGGAGGCTGCATTGAGGTAGCAGACATGGCGGGGGATATCGAACAGGGCGCGCTGCGAGGCAAGCATCCGGCTGGTCTCCTGCGCGAGTTTGTTGTCAGGCCCGGCCATGACGATCGGTCAGAACGCCGTATAGCCGCCGTCGATCACGAAGGTGTCCGCGGTGTGATAGGACGATGCCTTGCTCATGATGTAGACGGCGATGCCGCCGAAATCGCTAGGTTCGCCGAAGCGGCGCACGGGAATGCGCGGCATCACGTTGGCGACGAACTTGTCGTTGCCCATGATGCCCGCCGTCATGTCGCTCTTGATCCAGCCGGGCAGGATGGCATTCGCAGTGACGCCGTAGCGGGCGAGTTCCACCGCCAACGCGCGGCAGAGCGCATTCAGCGCCGCCTTGGTGCCGGCATAGTGCTCGTTCCGCGCGGTGCCGAACAGCGAGGCGAGGCTCGATGTCGCCACCAGCCGGCCGAACTTGTCGCCGGCCTCCGCACGCTCGGTCATGTGGCGCGCGGCGGCCTGGAAGACGTGGAACACGCCGTCGAGATTGGTGGCGAACATCCGCCGCCACTCTTCCTCGGTTCGGTCGATGAAGGCGCGGCGTCCGCCGCCGCCGATGCCGGCATTGGCGAAGCAGCCGTCGACCCGGCCGAACGTGTCGAGCGTGGCCTTCATCGCCTCCTTGACCGACGCGGAATCCGTAACGTCGCAGACAAGGCTGTGAACCTTGCCGGGGCCGGCTTTCATGGTGGCCGCCGCCGCCTTGTTCTTCTCGGCATTGCGGCCCCAGATCGAGACGTTGCAGCCACTAGACGCAAGTGCCTGCGCCATGCCGAGCCCGATACCGCCATTGCCGCCGGTGATCACGGCGACGCGGCCGGAAAGGTCGAAGATGCTCATGCGCGTTTCCTCAAAGTTGTTTTCAATGTGCCGGACGGGGTCTAGATGTGCGTCCGGCGCAGGGTGACGTTCTGGTCCAACCATGGACAAGCCCGCCTCAAAAATCAAATATGGGCGCGAAAACCCGCCGCGCGGAAAGCGCGTCGATATCAACACGAGAGGAAACAATGCAGTTCAAGCACGTCACGCTCGATTTCGACGGACCGGTTGCGGTCCTCAGGCTGGACCATCAGGAGGTCATGAACGCGGTCTCCATGGACATGCTGGAGGGATTGACCGACGCGCTCGATGCGATCGAGGAGAAGAAGGCGGACGTGCGCTGCGTGGTGCTGACCGGCGCCGGACGCGCGTTCTGCACCGGCGCCAATCTGCAGGGCCGCAACCAGCAGAAGCCGGGCAAGAGCAATGCCGGCGCTGCGCTCGAGGTCGGATTCCATCCGTTCCTGCGCCGCATCCGCCGGCTGCATTGCCCGCTCGTGACCGCGGTGAACGGGCCTGCCGCCGGCGCAGGAATGAGCTTTGCGCTGCTCGGCGACATGATCCTGTGCGCGCGCTCCGCCTATTTCCTGCAGGCCTTCCGCCGCATCGGCCTGGTGCCGGATTGCGGCTCGACCTGGATGCTGCCGCGGATGATCGGCAAGGCCCGCTCGGTCGAATTGTCATTGATGGGCGAGCGGCTGCCGGCGGAAAAGGCGCTGGAGTGGGGTCTCGTCAACCGCGTCTACGACGATGCCGCGCTGATGGACGAGGCGATGAAGCTCGCGCACGAGCTTGCCAACGGCCCGACCATTGCGCTGTCGCTGATCCGCAAGCTGTACTGGGACAGCCCGGAAAATTCCTTCGAGGAGCAGCTCAACCTCGAATTTGAATCCCAGCGTATCGCAGGCGGCGCCGAAGACTTCAAGGAAGGCGTCACCGCCTTCCTCGAGAAGCGGCCGGCGAAATTCAAAGGCAAATGATCGAGACTGAACTCGGACGCTGCGTCGCGGCCTTTTGTCCGGGGGCAACGGGCGTCAGCGGCGTCGCCAGGCTTTCCGGCGGCGCCAGCCAGGAGACCTGGACGTTCGACATCGTGCACCCCGCGGGCAATGTCGGTGCGATCCTGCGCCGCGCGCCGCCGGGCTATGGCGCCTCGCCATCGCCCTCGCGCGCCGCCGGCCTCGATGCCGAAGCGGTGCTGATGCAACTCGCCCATGATAGCGGCCTGCCGTCACCGCGCGTCCTGCATGTGCTGAAGGCGGAGGAGGGGCTCGGCCGCGGTTTCATCATGGTCCGCGTCGAGGGCGAGACCATCGCGCGAAAGATCCTGCGCGACGACGAGTTCGCCAAAGCGCGGCCGATCCTGGCGCGCCAGCTCGGTAGGGTCGCGGCCGGCATTCATGCGCTGCCCGGGGCGAAGTTGCCGAAACTGCGCAGCATGACCTCGACGACCGAGATCGCCGATCTCGCGCGCGAATACCGCAGCACCAACTGGCCGAGGCCGGTGTTCGAGCTGGCGCTGCGCTGGCTCGCCGACCACGATCCCGGCCCGTCGCGCGAGATCACGCTGGTGCACGGCGACTTCCGCCACGGCAACTTCATCATCGGTCCCGACGGCGTTCGCGCGGTGCTGGACTGGGAGCTCGCGCACTTCGGCGATCCCATGGAGGATCTCGGCTGGATCTGCGTCAACTCCTGGCGGTTCGGCGGGATCGACAAGCCCGTCGGCGGTCTTGGCATGCGCGAGGACATGTTTGCCGGCTACGAAGAGACCGGCCGCAAGGTCGATCCCGATCGCGTGATGTTCTGGGAGGTGATGGGCACGCTGCGCTGGGGCATCATGTGCGGCCGCATGATGCAGCGGTTCCGCAACGCCCCCGATCACCCGATGGAGCAGGCCATGATAGGCCGGCGCGCATCGGAGACGGAGATCGATCTGCTTCGGTTGCTGGCCCCGAGGGAGAATTAGATGCAGGACGAACCGACACCCACCGAACTGATCCAGGCGGTTGCGGATTTCCTCCGCGCCGAGATCACGCCCGTCATCAAGGGCCACAATGCCTTCAAGCTCCGCGTCGGCATCAACGCGCTCGATCTGGTGACGCGTCAGCTTGCGCTGGAAGGCCCCGGCGATACCGCGGAAGCCGCGCGGCTGAAGGCGCTGCTCGGCATCGATGGCTCGGTGATGGAGCTGAACCGCGCGCTGGCCGAGAAGATCGCCAGAGGCGAGGTTGATCTCGACACGCCCGGGCTTAAGGAGCACCTCTGGCAGACCACGATGGACAAGCTCGCGGTCGATCAGCCGAATTACGCGTCGTACAAGCGGGAATTGGGGAACTAAATCTCTCGCGTCGTTCCGGGATGGTCCGAAGGACCAGACCCGGAACCTCGAGATTCCGGGTTCGATGCTGCGCATCGCCCCGGAATGACCGCGAAGAGCGCGGTCACCGCCCCAGCCATTTCGGCGGCCGCTTCTCGGCGAACGCCTTCGGGCCCTCGACATAGTCTTGTGAGGCCGCCATCGCCTTCACCGCGGGATATTCGCGCTGCTCGGCGATCGCCTGCTCCAGCGATACTTCGAGGCCGCGCTGGATCGCCTGCTTCGAGGCGCGGATCGACATCGGCGAATTCTTGGCGATGGTGTCGGCCCAGCGCTCGGCGGCGGCCAGCGCTTGGCCCGCCGGCACCACCTCGTTGACGAAGCCGAGCTCGAACCCTTCCTTGGCGCTGACATGGCGCGCGGTGAGGATCATGCCCATGGCGCGCTTCAGGCCGATCTGGCGCGGCAGGCGGTGCACGCCGCCGGCAAGCGCGGCAAGGCCGACGCGCGGCTCCGGCAGCGCAAAGGTCGCATTCTCCGCGGCGATGATGAGGTCGCAGGCCAGCGCAATCTCGAACCCGCCGCCCATGGCGACGCCGTTGACGGCGGCGATGATCGGCTTGTCGCAGTCGAAGCGCGAGGTCAGCCCCGCAAAGCCGCCCTTGTCCCAGCCGCGCTTTCCCCCCGCCGCCTGCCATTTCAGGTCATTGCCGGCGCAGAACGCCTTGTCGCCGGCGCCGGTGACGATCGCCACCCACTGCTCGGGATCGGCGGAGAAATCGTCGAACACCTTGTTGAGCTCGAAATGCGCGTCGATATGCAGCGCGTTGTAGACCTCCGGGCGCGACAGCGTGATTGTCGTGATCGGCCCCTTGCGCGTCACCTTGGAAAATTTCAGGTCCATTTCCTTTTCCCTCGTTCATTTTCTGTGGCGAAGAATTCTTGGCCAAGTCTAGCGCCGGCCCGCCGGGCGATCCCATCCAATTACGCAAAGCCCCCGCGCGTGCCAAGCGTTTCCCTTGCTTGACTTGGCAAGCGCCTTCTCCGCTAAATCGATCCCGAACAGCCGCGCCGCGTAGCGTCTAGACGCAAGCGCCGACAAGCAACAATTCCGGGAGAGACTGCCTTGGATTTCAACCTGCCTGCCGACCTCACGGCCTACCTCGCCGAACTCGACCGCTTCATCGAGCGCGAGATCAAGCCGCTGGAGGAGGCCGACGACAACATCCGCTTCTTCGACCATCGCCGCGAATGGGCGCGCACCGATTTCGAGAATGGCGGGCTGCCGCGGCATGAGTGGGAAGTGCTCCTGCGCAAGGTGAAGAATCTCGCCGACGCCGCCGGCCATCTGCGCTTCGCGATTCCGAAGCGCTATGGCGGCAAGGACGGTTCCAATCTCTGGATGGCCGTGATCCGCGAGCACTTTGCGTCAAAGGGCCTCGGCCTGCACAACGACCTGCAGAACGAGCATTCCATCGTCGGCAATCTGCCGATCGTCACCATGCTCGACCGCTACGGCCGCGACGACCAGAAGGCGATGATCGACGGCTCCATCACGGGGAAGTACCGCATCACCTTCGGCCTGACCGAACCCGACCACGGTTCCGACGCCACCCACATGGAAACGAAGGCGGTGCCCGCCACCCGCGACAACGTCAAGGGCTGGATCATCAACGGCGAGAAGATGTGGACGACGGGCATGCATGTCGCCACCCATTGCGCGCTGTTTGCGCGCACGTCAGGCAATGACGGCGATGCGCGCGGCATCAGCTGCTTCCTGGTGCCGGCGAAATCGCCCGGCGTGAAGGTCGAGGAATACATGTGGACCTTCAACATGCCGACCGATCACCCGCGCGTCAGCTTCACGGATGTGTTCGTGCCCGAGGATGCGCAGTTCGGCGAGGTGGGCCGCGGCCTGTCACTGGCGCAATGCTTCGTGCACGAGAACCGCATCCGCCAGGCCGCCAGCTCGCTGGGCGCTGCCGTCTACTGCATCAATGAGAGCGTGAAATACGCACGGCAGCGCAAGCCGTTCGGCAAGGCGCTGGCGGAGAACCAGGCCATCCAGTGGCCGCTGGTGGAACTGGCGACGCAAGCCGAGATGCTGCGGCTGTTGATCCGCAAGACGGCGTGGGAGATGGACCAGCTGACGCAGGCGCAGGTCGAGCACACGCTGTCCGACCGCGTGTCGATGTGCAACTTTTGGGCAAACCGGCTGTGCTGCGAGGCGGCCGACCGCGCCATGCAGGTGCACGGTGGCATGGGCTATTCGCGCCACAAACCGTTCGAGCACATCTACCGCCACCACCGCCGCTACCGCATCACCGAAGGCAGCGAGGAGATCCAGAAGCGCAAGGTCGCAGGCTTCCTGTTCGGCTATATGGGGGCGGGGAAGTATTAGGAGCGTAGCCATGGAGGGTGGATGCACGTGCCGGCACATCCGCTATCGCCTGCAAGGCAAGCCGATGATCGTGCATGCCTGCCACTGCAGCTGGTGCCAGCGCGAGACCGGCACGGTACATGCACTCAACGCGCTGTACGAGTTCGACCGGGTCGAGCATCTCGGTGCCGAGCCAGAGATCGTCGACACGCCGTCGGCGAGCGGCAAGGGCCAGCGCATCGCGCGCTGTCCTATCTGCAAGGTCGCGGTCTGGAGCAACTACCCGGGCTCCGGGTCCGCAGTGCGGTTCGTCCGCGTCGGTACCATGGATGATCCGAGCAGGTGCCCGCCGGACGTTCACATCTTCACGTCCACCAAGCTACCCTGGGTGACGCTGCCGCCGGGCGCCAAGGCCTACGCCGAATTCTACGATAATCCCGGTGAGGTCTGGTCGGACGAAGCGAGGGTGCGCCACCGCGCGGTGCGGGAAAAGATGAAGAAGCCGTGATGGGACAACAGACGCAGCAGGCAGCTCCGGTGTTGGCGCAAACCCCGCAACTCGTGACCGAGGAGATGATGGTCAAGACCGGCGATCCCGGCATCGAGATCTATGTGCGCAACAAGCGGCCGGCCAACATGACGAGCTTCCGGCCCGACCAGACCGTGCTCTATGTGCACGGTGCGACCTATCCGTCGGAAACCGCCTTCGACCTCAAGCTCGATGGCCTGTCCTGGATGGAATACATCGCCTCGCGCGGCTATGACGTCTGGCTGCTCGACCTGCGCGGCTACGGCAAGTCGACCCGCCCGCCGGAGATGGGCGCGAAACCGGAGGACAATGCGCCGATCGTGCAGGGCGTGACCGCCGTAAAGGACATCGGTACTGCCGTCGACTTCATCCTGCAGAAGCGCAATATCCCGCGGCTCAATCTGCTGGGCTGGTCGTGGGGCACCACGCTGATGGCGACCTACACAACGCAGAACGCCGACAAGGTGGAGCGTCTGGTGCTGTATGCGCCGGTCTGGATCAGGCAGACGGCGTCGCTGGTGCAGGACGGCCCCGGCAAGCTCGGCGCCTACCGGATGGTGAACCGCGACCAGGCCAGGGAGCGCTGGTACACTGGCGTGCCCGAGGACAAGAAGGCTTCGCTTATTCCAGCCGGCTGGTTCGATGCCTGGGCTGACGCCACCTTTGCAACCGATCCCGTCGGTGCGCAGATGACGCCGCCCGTGGTTCGCGCGCCCAACGGCGTGCTCCAGGACGGCATGGAGTACTTCGGCAAGCCCTACTACGACCCCTCCAGGATCACGGTGCCGACGCTGCTGGTCCACGCCGAGTGGGACAACGACACGCCGCCCTACATGGCCCAGACGCTGTTCCCGCTGCTGGTGAACTCGCCGGGCAAGCGCTACGTCGCGCTAGCGGAAGGCACCCACAGCATCATCATGGAACGGAACCGGATAAAGCTGTTCGAGGCCGTGCAGGCGTTTCTGGATGAGGCGAAGCGGTCTTGATGCTCTCTGCATGTCGTCCCCGCGAAAGCGGGGACCCATAACCACAGGGCGTGGTTTTGCGAACGCCTGAGCCACAGCGGGCTTGACAACTGCTCCCTGTGGTTATGGGTCCCGGCTCGCGCTTCGCTTGGCCGGGACGACAGCCGAGCTAATTCACCTGCCGGTCCTTCCCCGCCCAATAGGGATCGCGCAGATTCCGCCGCAAGATCTTCCCCGACGGATTCCTCGGCAGTGCCTCGATGAATTCCACCGACTTCGGCGTCTTGTAGCCGGCGATCCGCGTGCGGGCGAAATTGATGATGTCGGTGGCGGTCGCCTGCTTCCCGGGCTTCATCACCACGATCGCCTTCACCGCCTCGCCCCATTTGTCGTCGGGGATGCCGATCACGGCGGCTTCCGCCACGTCGGGATGGTCGCACAGCGCGCTCTCCACTTCGGCCGGATAGATATTCTCGCCGCCGGAGATGATCATGTCCTTGATGCGGTCATGGATGTAGAGATAACCATCCTTGTCCATGTAGCCGGCGTCGCCCGTGCGCAGCCAGCCGTCGGACTGAAGCGTCTTCGCGGTCGCCTCCGGCAAATTCCAGTAGCCGACCATGTTGGAGCCGGAGCGGGTGGCGATCTCGCCGACTTCGCCCGTCGGCAACGGCTTGCCGTCGGGACCGAGGATCGCAAGCTCGATGCCGGGTAGGGCCTTGCCGGCCGAGCGCATGCGGTCGAGGCCCTCGATGTGGTCCTCCGGCGGCAGCGCGACGATCGTCCCTGTGGTCTCGGTCATGCCGTACATCTGCACGAAGCCGCATTTGAAGACTTCGATGCATTCCTTCAGCAGCGCCGCCGGAATCGGCGAGGCGCCGTAGAGCATGTATTTCAGCCGCGAGAAATCCATCGTGCGCGCGCGGGGCTGCCGCACCACGAACTGCATCGCCGCCGGCACCATGAACAGCTTCGTGATGCCGGAGTGCTCGAAGAAGTCCAGCACCTTGGTCGGATCGAACTCGCGCGCGATGACGCCCTTGGCGCCGTGATAGAGCCCCATCACGCCCCAGCCGGAGCCGCCGATATGGAAGATCGGCATCGCCACCAGCGACACGTCGTCGGTCGACCATTTGTTCCATTCGGGCTTCTCGGCCTCGCTGCCGGTCTGCACGAGGTTGAGAAAATTGGCATGCGAGAGCATCGCGCCCTTGGGCTTGCCGGTCGTGCCCGACGTGTAGAGCTGGATCGCGACGTCCTTCGGCTCGATCCCCACCTTGGGATCGTCGCCGCTCTGCGCATCGCGCCAGGCCGCAAAATCCTGCCATTCCGGCGCGCCGCCTTCGGTGGTGATGACGTGCTTCACATCGGGCAGTCCGGCCTTGATGTTGCGAACCTGCGCGATGAATTCCGGCCCCACGAACAGCGCCGGCGCCCTGCAATCCCCGACGATGAAGGCGACTTCCGGCCCGGCGAGGCGCCAGTTCACCGGCGCCATCACCACGCCCGCCTTCATGGCGCCCATCAGCAGCTCGAAATAGAGGTCGCTGTTCTTGCCGAGATAGGCGATGCGGTCGCCCTTCTTCAGGCCGAGCGCAATCAGCGCGTTCGCAACGCGGTTGGTCTTGACGTCGAACTCGGCGAAGGTCGTTTGCCGTCCCTCGAACTCGTAGGCAATCGCATTGCCGCGGTTCTTGGCCTGCGCGCGCACCATGTCGGCAAGGTTTGCCGGAACTGCCGTGGACATGCTTCTTCCCGTGATGATTTTGTTGCTTGTCGTGATGTTACTTCCGTCATTGCGAGGAGCGAAGCGACGAAGCAATCCAGCCTTCGTGCCGCGGCGAAGGGAAGCTGGATTGCTTCGCTTCGCTCGCAATGACGGGGAGGGACGTCACGCCCTCTTCGCGCGGTCCTTCTCGTTCTGCGCGGAGATCGCGTCGCGGGCGCGCTGCCAGTCGGCATCGGACCATTCGCGCATCTCGTAGAAATTGCCGCCGGTGGCGAGAGCCTGCGCGCCGTCCATGGCGATGGTCTCGCCGCTGATCCAGTCGCAGCCGCCGGAGATCAGGAACACGGCGAGGTTCTGCAACTCCTCCATTTTGCCGACGCGTCCCATCGGATTGCGCGCGATGGTGCGCGCGCCGGGCTGGTCGTTGGGGTTGAGGCGCTTGCTCATGCCTTCGGTGGGGATTTCGCCGGGGGCGATGGTATTGAGGCGGATGCCATAGCGTCCCCATTCGGCCGCCAGCGACATCGTCATGGCATGGATCGCCGACTTGCTCATCGCCGACGGCACCACGAAGGGGCTGCCGTTGCGTACCCAGGTCACCGTGATCGAGACGACGTTGCCGGGGTGCTTGCCCGCGATCCAGCGCCGGCCCACCGCATGCGTCACGTAGAAAGTGCCGTGCATCACGATGTTGGCCACCGCATCGAAGCCGCGCGGCGAAAGGTCCTGCGTGCGCGAGACGAAATTGCCGGCGGCGTTGTTGATGAGGTCGGTCAGGGGGCCGGCGGTCCAGATCTGTTCGATCATCTCGTCGACCGCCATGGCGTTCCTGATGTCGACGCCGTGGCTGACCACGCGTCCGCCGTACTCGCCCATCAGTTCGGTTGCGGTCTCGTCGCATACAATCTTGCGGCGGCCGCAGATGTGCACCTCGGCCCCGAGTTGCAGGAATTTGGCGGCCATGCCCTTGCCGAGGCCGGTTCCGCCGCCGGTGACGAGAATGCGCCGCCCGGCGAGAAGCTGATCGTTGAACATCGTTTCCACCCGAGGAAATTGTTGAAGGGGATTGTTGTTAATTGGTCGATTGACTAAACCCGAATGACGGCCTTTGTGTAAAGCCGCAAACAAAGAATACAGGTGAGGAGATTTGCTCATGGAAGATCGCGTCTCGATATCGATCGCCGACGGTATCGCCGACGTCCGGCTGGTGCGCGCGGACAAGATGAATGCGCTGGACCAGGCCATGTTCGAGGCGCTGGTGGCGGCAACCGAGCGTCTTTCAAAGGAAAAATCCGTCCGGGTGGTAGTATTGTCCGGCGAGGGCCGCGCCTTCTGCGCCGGTCTCGACATGGGCCGCTTCGCCGCCATGAAGGACAATGGCGGTAACGGAGTGCCGGGCGGCGAAAGCCGCGATCTCTCCAGGCGTACCCACGGCCAGGCCAATTTCCCGCAGCAGGCGGTGTGGGGCTGGCGCCAGCTTCCGGTCCCCGTCATCGCCGCGATCCAGGGCGTCGCCTTCGGCGGCGGCTTCCAGCTCGCGCTCGGCGCCGACATCCGCCTGATGGCGCCGGATGCGCGCATGTCGATCATGGAGATCAAATGGGGCCTGGTGCCCGACATGGCGGGCACGCCGATCCTGGCGAGCCTGGTGCGCGACGACATCCTGCGCGAGCTGACCTACACCGGCCGCATCTTCTCGGCGCAGGAGGCATTGAGCTACGGCCTCGCCACCCGCATCTGCGACGACCCGCGCGCGGCAGCGCTGGAGATGGCGCGCGACATCGCCGGCAAGAACCCGCACGCCATCCGCGCCGCGAAGCGCATGATGAACAATCTCTCGGTCGATCCGGGTCCTGCGCTGCTGGCGGAGTCCGTCGAGCAGCAGAAGCTGATCGGCAGCCCCAACCAGACCGAAGCCGTGCGTGCGAACATGGAAAAACGCGCGCCAAGGTTTGCGGAGGCGGGGTAACCCTCATCCTGAGGAGCGCGTAGCGCGTCTCGAAGGATGAAGGCCCGTCTGTGGCCTCATGATTCGAGACGCCTGCTCCGCAGGCTCCTCACCATGAGGGTCTTCCACCAAACCCGACAACAGAATCGGAATGCGACAATGACCTCTCTCTTCCACGGCATCATCAGCGGAAAGCGCCGGCGCAGCCATGACGAGGTCGCCGAGCGCGCCGAGCGCATCGCCTCGGGACTGCAATCGCTCGGCGTGAAGCAGGGCGACAGCGTCTGTATGCTGATGCGCAACGACGTCGCCTTCATCGAGGCAGCCTATGCGGCGATGCGGCTGGGTGCCTATGGCGTGCCGATCAACTGGCACTTCAAGCCGGAAGAGATCAATTACGTGCTGATGGATTCCGGCACGCGCGTGCTGATCGCCCATGCCGACATGCTGCACCAGTTGCGGGACGCAATTCCAGCCGGCGTCACCGTGCTGGCCGTTCCGACGCCGCCGGAAATTCTCCAAAACTACAAGATCGACCCCGACCATCTGGCGATGCCGGATTTCGCGATCGACTTCGAATCCTGGCTGAAGGATTTTCCCCGCTACGACGGCCCGGCGGTGCCGCAGCCCGCCAACATGATCTACACCTCCGGCACCACGGGCCATCCCAAGGGCGTGCGCCGCAACGCGCCGACGCCGGAGCAGACGGCCAATGCGGAAGCCATGCGCGCGCTGATCTACGGCCTCAAGCCCGATGCCCGCGTTATCCTGCCGGGCCCGCTCTATCACTCGGCGCCGAATTCCTTTGGCCTGCGCGCCGGCCGGCTCGGTGGCGTGCTGGTGTTGATGCCGCGCTTCGACGCCGAGGAATTCCTGCACCTGATCGACAGCGAGAAGATCGACACCATCTTCATGGTGCCGACCATGTTCATCCGCCTGATGAAGCTCCCGGAAGAGATACGCCGGAAGTACGACATGTCCTCGCTGCGCCACATCATCCATGCCGCTGCACCTTGCCCCGCCGACGTCAAGCGCGCGATGATCGACTGGTGGGGCCCGGTGATCTACGAATTCTACGGTTCGACCGAGTCCGGTGCGGTGACCTTTGCGACCTCGGAAGACGCGCTGAAGAAGCCGGGCACGGTCGGAAAAATTTCACCCGGCGCGGAGCTGCGCTTCATCGGCGATGATGGGCGCGAATTGCCGCCCGGCCAGATCGGCGAAATCTATTCGCGCATATCGGGCAATCCGGATTTCACCTATCACAACAAGCCGGAGAAGCGCACCGAGATCGACCGCGCCGGCTTCATTACCTCGGGCGACGTCGGATACATCGATGAAGACGGCTACGTCTTCATCTGCGACCGCAAGCGCGACATGGTGATCTCCGGCGGCGTCAACATCTATCCCGCCGAGATCGAGGCGGTGCTGCATGCCTTGCCCGGCGTGCACGATTGCGCCGTGTTCGGCATCCCCGACGCCGAGTTCGGCGAAGCGCTGATGGCGGTGGTGGAGCCGCAGCCGGGTGCGGCGCTCGATGTCGCCGACATCCGCGCCCGGCTGAAGACCTCGCTCGCCGATTACAAGGTGCCCAAGCACATCGAGATCGCGATCAATTTGCCGCGCGAGGATTCCGGAAAAATCTTCAAGCGCCGCCTGCGCGATCCCTATTGGGAGCGGGCAGGGCGGCGGATCTAACCGCAACGAGAAAAGCTGGATCGTAGGGTGGGTTAGCCGGAGGCGTAATCCACCACCCACGCGCACCAGTCGGTGGGTTACGCCTGCCGCCGGCGCTCGTTGAGCTGCCGGATAGCGTGGCCCGGCTAACCCACCCTACGATTTTTCCGAATTGTCCCTTGACTATTCCGTAAATCGGAACTATATCTGCCCCATCCCGCGCCACCATGAGGGGACGCTTCGCGGTCGTCACGAACGTTTGCGCGGGTTGCGATGGACGCTGCGGCGTCAGGCGGGATCAGTCTCGCCAGACGAAACGTTCGCGGCGTACGGCGAAATCGTGTGGTCCTGGCGCCGCGACCCTGGCGCTACGCCGACGGGAATCTTCCCATTGGCAACGGGGGCAAGAAAGGCCGTTCCCCGGGGAGATTACGTATAAGCCGTAAAGCCATTGCGCGGGGAAAGCCGGGATGTCCTGGCTGTACCTGTCAAACCCGTGTGCATTTGCTTTTGCTACAGATCGCACACGGTGATGCGGGCGCAGTCGGCGCCCGGCTTTCCCTGCGCCCTCTGGAAGACGGAGGGCCAACGAAGATGCAAACCCCGGGCGAAAACGCGCCGCGGGAATGCGGACGCTCACCCCATCGTCGCCCCGGCGCAGGCCGGGGCCCATACGCCGCAGCGGAAATTGTTCAGCGCGATGGGTGGTTGGCTTTCCCTAACAATGAGGACTTGTGGTTATCGGCCCCGGCCTGCGCCGGGGCGACAAACCCCATCTTCATCTTGCACTGCGGCAAAAAACTTGCACACTCCACACCAGCCGGGCAGCCTCTGGAGTAGCCAGCCCCATGTCGCCCCAGACCAAGCCGTCCGAGACCGACGCCCGCGCCAAACGGGCTGAAGAGGCGCAGATTCTTGAAAAATTTGCGCAAGAGGCAGACGCCCGCCTGCGCGACGACATCCGGCTCTTGGGCCGCATCCTCGGCGATACCGTGCGCGACCAGGAGGGGGCGGATGTCTTCGACCTCGTCGAGCGCATCCGCCAGACCTCGATCCGCTTCCACCGCGACGACGACAAGCCGGCCCGGCGCGAGCTGGAGCTGATCCTCGACAGCATGTCGATCAGCCAGACCGTGCGGATCGTGCGCGCCTTCAGCTACTTCTCGCACCTGGCCAACATTGCCGAGGACCAGAACAACATCCGCCAGATGCGAGCGCGGACAGGGCGGGGCGGCGCACCGCGCACGAGCATGCTGGCCCAGACGCTGGCGCATGCCCGCGACGCCGGCATCAGCGCGGCCGATCTGCGCCGCTTTTTCGCAACCGCCGAGGTCAGTCCCGTGCTGACGGCGCATCCAACCGAAGTCCGCCGCAAGAGCACCATGGACCGCGAGATGGAGATCGCCGCGCTGCTGGACCGGCGTGAGCGGGTGCAACTCACCCCTGAGGAGGCCGCGGCCGACGACGAGCAATTGCGGCGGGAAGTGCTGACGTTGTGGAAGACCAACCTCTTGCGCCGGACCAAGCTGACCGTGCTGGACGAGGTCGGCAACGGCCTGTCGTTCTACGACTACACTTTTTTGCGCGAGGTGCCGCGGCTGCACTGCGCGCTGGAAGACCGGCTGAACGAGGGTGATGGCGCGGCGCGGGGCGAACTGGCTTCGTTCCTGAAGATGGGAAGCTGGATCGGCGGCGATCGCGACGGCAACCCGTTCGTGACCGCTGAAGTGATGCGCGGCACGCTGAAACTCCAGTCAAGCCGGATACTGCGCTACTATCTGGAGGAGCTGCATGTCCTCGGCTCGGAGCTGTCGCTGGCGGCGCATCTGGCCGACATCTCCAAGGATTTGCGCCTGCTTGCCGAGCGCTCGCCGGACCGCTCGCCGCATCGCAGCGGCGAGCCGTATCGTCTGGCCGTCTCCGGCATTTTCGCGCGGCTCACCGCGACCGCGGCGCGGCTGGGTGTCGAGACGACGCGCGCGGCGGTCGGAGAAGCGGAGGCCTATGGCAATGTCGCGGAATTCAAGGCCGATCTCGACATCCTCTACCGCTCGCTGGTGTCGAACAATTCCGGCGTGATTGCGCGTGGCCGGCTGCGGCAGTTGCGCCGGGCGGTGGATTGCTTCGGCTTCCACCTCGCAAGCCTCGACATCCGCCAGAACTCCGCCGTGCATGAGCGCACCGTTGCCGAGCTGATCGACGCGGCGATGCCGGGCATGTCCTATCTCGCGCTTGGCGAGGAGGCGCGGGTGGCGCTGCTGTCAAAGGAACTGAGCAATGCACGTCCGCTGACCTCGGCCTTCGTCAAATACAGCGAGGAGACCGCCGGTGAACTGGCGGTCTTCCATGCCGCGGCCGAGGCCCATTCGCTGTATGGCGCCGCCGCGATCCCGCAATGCATCATCTCGATGTGCAAGGGCATGTCCGACATGCTCGAAGTGGCGCTGCTGCTGAAGGAAGCGGGCCTTATTCACCCTTCCGGCCGCAGCGCCGTCAACATCGTGCCGCTGTTCGAGACCATCGAGGATCTGCAGGCCTCCAGCGGCATCATGGACCGCATGCTGTCGCTGCACGACTACCGCAAGCTGGTGGACAGCCGCGGCGCGTTGCAGGAGGTCATGCTCGGCTATTCCGACAGCAACAAGGATGGCGGCTTCGTCACCTCGGGCTGGGAGCTCTACAAGGCCGAGATCGGCCTGGTCGAAGTGTTCGAGCGCCACCACGTGCGCCTGCGCCTGTTCCACGGCCGCGGCGGTTCGGTCGGCCGCGGCGGCGGTCCGAGCTATGACGCCATCATCGCCCAGCCGGGCGGGGCGGTGAACGGCCAGATCAGGATCACCGAGCAGGGCGAGATCATCTCGAGCAAATATTCCAATGCCGAGGTTGGCCGCAGCAATCTGGAAATCCTGGCTGCGGCCACGCTGGAAGCAAGCCTGTTGCAGCCGAAGCAAAGCGCGCCGCGCACCGAATACCTCAAGGCAATGGATGAACTATCCACGCTGGCCTTCAAGGCCTATCGCGGCTTGGTCTACGAGACCGAGGGCTTTGCTGATTATTTCTGGTCGTCCACCGTCATCAACGAGATTGCGACGCTCAACATCGGCAGCCGCCCGGCCTCGCGCAAGAAGACCCGCGAGATTGAGGATCTGCGCGCGATTCCCTGGGTGTTCTCCTGGGCGCAATGCCGGCTGATGCTGCCGGGCTGGTACGGCTTTGCCAGTGCCGTCGAGACCTGGATCGCCAGAAATCCCGACAAGGGCATGGCCTTCCTGCAGGAGCTCTACCGCGAATGGCCGTTCTTCCGCATGCTCTTGTCGAACATGGACATGGTGCTGGCCAAGAGCTCGATCGCGATCGCTTCGCGCTATGCCGAGCTGGTGCCCGACGTTGAGCTGCGCGAGAAGATATTCAGCCGCATCAAGGTCGAATGGCACAACTGCATCGACCTGCTGCTGAAGATCATGGGGCAGGACCGGCTGCTGCAGGGCAACCCGCTGCTCGAACGCTCGATCCGCAACCGCTTCCCCTATCTCGACCCGCTCAATCACGTGCAGGTCGAGCTCTTGAAGGAACACCGCGCGCAAAACCCCGACGAACAGGTGCTGCGCGGCATCCAGATCACCATCAACGGCATTTCCGCGGGGCTGCGCAACAGCGGGTGATTTTACCCTTCGTCATTCCGGGCTCGCGCCAATAGGCGCGCCCCGGAATGACAGAAACTCAGGTGGCTAGACCGGATCCCACGGGAAAATATCCGCCGAGCGGTCGAGCTTGTAGAACGAGTCCTTGAGCGCGGGCATGCCGTGTTCGGCGATGGTCTGCGGCGTCCAACCTTCGCTGCGATGCACCGAGCGCAACGGGCGGTTCTGGCTGAACAGGAATATCTCGTTCATACGCACGCCGAAGATCTGCCCGGTGACGTCCTTGGCCGCGTCGGACATCAGATAGGCGCAGACCGGCGCGATCTTTTCGGGGCCCATCTGCTTGATCTTCTCGACCCGCGCCTTCTGGGCTTCCGTCTCGGTCGGGATGGTGCCGATCATGCGGGTCCAGGCGAACGGCGAGACGCAGTTGGAGCGCACGTTGAAGCGGCCCATGTCGAGCGCGATCGACTTCGACAGGCCGACGATGCCGAGCTTGGCGGCGGCGTAGTTGGCTTGTCCGAAATTGCCGATCAGGCCGGAGGTCGAGGTGAAGTGCACGAAGGAACCGCTCTCCTGCTCGCGGAAGATCCGCGCCGCCGCGTGGCTGACGTAGAACGAGCCCATCAGGTGCACCTTGATGACGGCCTCGAAGGCTTCCACGCTCATCTTGTGGAAGATCATGTCGCGAAGGATGCCGGCATTGTTGACGACCCCGTCGAGCCGGCCGAAATGATCGGTCGCGGTCTTGACGATCTTGCTGGCGGGGATCGCTTCGGCCACCGACTCGAAGTTGGGCACCGCGATGCCGCCGCGCTTCTTGATCTCCTGGACCACTTCCTCGGCCGGCGCGGCCGAGTTGCCGGCGCCGTCTGCGGCGCCGCCGGGATCGTTGACCACGACCTTGGCGCCTTCGGCGGCGCAGAGCAGCGCGATCTCGCGTCCGATGCCGCGGCCTGCGCCGGTGACGATGATGACCTTGTCTTGCAGCGATTTTGCCATTTGGTTGTTCTCCTGATTGATCTCTTGCCTACCTCGCCCCGCTTGCGGGGAGAGGTCGGATTGCATCGAAGATGCAATCCGGGTGAGGGGGACTCTCCGCGAGTCCGAATGTGTGGAAGCAGCCCCTCACCCCGACCCTCTCCCCGTGAAGAACGGGGAGAGGAGAGACGGGCCGCTCCCTTACTTCTCGTTCGTGAAGATGATCGTGCCCGACGCGGCGAACATGCCGCCGACGCCGTGGCAGACCGAGATTTTCGCATCCTTGACCTGCGCCGGCGCGATGCCGCGCATCTGGCGCACGCTCTCCTGCAGCGCGTACATGCCGTACATGCCGGAGTGCATGTAGGAAAGGCCGCCGCCATTGGTGTTGAGCGGCAGCTTGCCGCCCGGCCGCGTGTTGCCGTCAGCGATGAACTTGCCGGTCTCTTCATACGGCATGAAGCCGAGATCGCCGAGGCCGTAGAGCGGCAGATGCGCAAAGGCGTCGTAGATCATGAGGTGGTCGACGTCCTTGTGGGCGATGCCGGCCTCCTTGAAGGCGAGGGGGCCTGCGACCTTGAAGGCGCGCGAGGAGTTGAAGGTCTCCATCTGGCTGACCATCGGCGTTTCCACGCTCTCGCCGGTGCCGAGGATGTAGACGGGCTTGCGCGGAAAGTCCTTCGCCCGGTCAGTCGAGGTGAGGATCAGCGCGCCGCCGCCGTCGGTGACGAGGCAGCATTGCAGCAGGCGGAAGGGATAGGCGATCATCCGCGAGTTCAGCACATCCGCGACCGTGATCGGGTCCTTCATCATCGCCCGCGGATTCTTCGCGGCCCATTCGCGCTGCACCACGGCGACCATGGCGATCTGCTCATGGGTGATGCCCCAGGTCTTCATGAAGCGCAGCACGGGGATCGGGAACATGCTGGGCGGTCCGTAGACGCCGAACGGCGCCTCGAACTGCCCTTGCAGGCTGTCGGCGGGGATCGAGCGCGGCAGCTTGCCGATCATCGACTTGCCGCTCTCGGCATGGGTGATCAGCACGGTCTTGCACAGACCGGCCTCGATCGCGGCCGCGGCATGGCGGACATGCAGCATGAACGAGCAGCCGCCGACCGAGGTGCCGTCCACCCAAGTCGGCTTGATGCCGAGATAGTGGCAGACCTGCTGCGGGCTTTCGACCGCGGTGGCAAAGCCGTCGATGTCGGAGAGCTTCAGCCCGGCGTCCGCAATCGCGTTGAGCGCCGCGTCCGCATGCAGCTGGATCTGCGACATGTTGGGGATGACGCCGAGTTCGGTGGTCTCGGCCGCGCCGACGACGGCAACAGAGTTCCTGCGCATGGCTCTCTACCCCTTCGCCGGACGGAACATGGGAAGGGTGATCTTGTCGTCGAGCTTTTCGAACGCGACCTCGAGCTTCATGTCGAGAACCAGCGCCTCCGGCGTCTGCGGGCAATCGACGATGTTGCTCATCATGCGCGGCCCCTCGTCGAGCTCGACGACGGCGATCGCATAGGGCGGGGTGAAGCCGGGCGCGGCGGGGCGATGATTGATGACGTAGCTGTAGAGCTTGCCCTTGCCGCTCGCCTTGAACGCGGTGACCTTGCGCGAGGCGCAGGACGGGCAGAACGGCCGCGGCGGGAAATAGACGTTGGAACAGGCATCGCAACGCTGCAGGCGCAACTCGCCGGCCTTGGTGCCGTCCCAGAAATGCTGGGTTTCCGGCGTCGGTTTCGGTTTGGCGCGCGCAGCTTCGGCCATTTCGGCAAGTCCTCCCTGGGGTCGGGCAAACGCCCGTTTGTTGCGGTCTTGATGCGACAATTGACCATTCGGCGTCAACGGTCCACCGGCGCGTGCGCATGGCCGTATGCCGGCAGCCGAAGCGCTTGTATGCCAGTGCGCCGCCGCGTTACTGTGCGCGCCATTTCGCTGCACGAAAAATCGCCGGAGCGCGAGGGGACGAGAAGAATGCCGAACAAGACGCTTGCCGCGCTGGCCGACGATCTCGCGAACGGACGCACGAATTCGCGAAAGCTGGTCGAGGAATGTCTTGCCCGGATCGCCGATCCCGCGGGCGAGGGGCAGCGTGCCTTCATTCACGTCGACAGGGACGCGGCGCTGGAAGCCGCCGAGGCGATGGATCGCCTGCGTAAAGCGCGCGCGGCGCCGTCGCCCTTCGCCGGCATTCCCGTCTCGATCAAGGACCTCTTCGACATCAGGGGGCAGGTGACGCGCGCCGGCTCGCGCGCGCTGGAAGATTCGCCTCCGGCGGAGGCGGATGCGCCCGTCGTGGCGCGGCTTCGCGCGGCGGGTTTTGTCGTGATCGGCCGCACCAACATGACCGAATTCGCCTATTCCGGCATCGGGATCAATCCGCATTACGGCACGCCGAAGGGCACATGGCAGCGCAATACCGGCCACGTGCCCGGCGGCTCGTCATCAGGCGCGGCGGTCTCGGTCTCCGACGGCATGGCCTATGGCGCGCTCGGCACCGATACCGGCGGCTCCTGCCGGATTCCGGCGGCCTATAACGGCATCGTCGGCTACAAGCCGACGCAACGCCGCGTGCCGCTCGACGGCGGCGTGCCGCTGTCGTCCGCGCTCGACAGTTTTGGGCCGCTCGCCAATTCGGTCGCATGCTGCGCGGCGCTCGATGCGGTTCTCGCGGCCGAGCCGGTCACGCCGATCCAGCCGCGCCCGATCAAGGGTCTCCGGCTCGCGGTGCCGACGACCATTGCGCTGGATGAACTCGACGATGCCGTGGCGAAGGCCTTCGATCGCGCGCTGCAGACGCTGTCGAAGGCCGGCGCGCTGATCGAGCACATCGAGGTGCCGGAATTTCTCGATGTCGGCATGATGAACGCCAAGGGCGGCTTTGCCGCCGCCGAAAGTTTTGCCTGGCATCGCTATCTGATCACAAGCAAGGGCAACGTCTACGATCCCCGCGTCTATGTCCGTATCATGCGCGGCGAAGCCATCACGGCGGCCGATTACATAGACATGCTCAACGCCCGCCGTTCGCTGATTGCCCGCATCGCCGTGCGGCTCGCGCCCTACGATGCGCTGGTCATGCCGACCACGGCGAACACGCCGCCGCGCATCGCCGATCTCGCCGACGACAAGGCCTTTGCCACCGCGAACCTGCGTTCGTTGCGCAACTGCACCCTGATCAACATGATCGACGGCTGCGCCATCTCGCTGCCCGCGCATCGCGAGGGCGAGGTGCCGGTCGGCTTCATGCTGGCCGCCGCCGGCGGCTCCGATCGCCGCATCTTCGAACTGGCCGCTGCGATGGAGGGCACGATCCGTGCATGACCTGACCTTCACCGTGATGGACGACGCCGCCGCAACGCCGCAGACCATATCGATCGAGCAGGCTGTTATCGCCGGCTGGACCGGGCGCGATCCCGTGGCGCGCGACAAGCACATCGCCGAGCTGGAGGCGATCGGTATCGCCCGGCCGGCGACCACGCCGATCTACTACCGCTGCTCGGCGCGCCGGCTGACCACAGACGATGTCATCGAGGTCTGCGGCGGCGATTCGAGCGGAGAGGTCGAGTTCGTGTTGATCGGCTGTCAGGGCCGCATCCTCGTCGGGCTCGGCTCCGATCACACCGATCGCAAGGTCGAGAGCTACAGCGTCACGGTGTCGAAGCAGATGTGCGACAAGCCGATGTCGCCGGTGCTGTGGAAGCTCGATGACGTCATCGGTCACTGGGACCGGATGATCCTGCGCTCCTGGGCCTGGTTCGACGGTCAACGCACGCTCTACCAGGAGGGTACGCTCGACGCGATGCTGCCGGTGAGCGAACTGATCGAACGCGGCTTCGGCAAGTCGGGCCTGCCTGACGGCTGCGCCATGTTCGGAGGCACGTTTGCGGCCAAGGGCGGTATCCGCCCGTCGGTCCGCTTCGAGTACGAGCTGGAAGACCCCGTGCTGAACCGCAAGCTGACCCATGCCTACGACGTGATCGTGCTGCCTGTGCGGGGTTAGCGGAAATCGGGTGGCGAGCACGAGGAGCGCCTGCGAAAATCGCGGCTATGAAAGCAACCGCCAGAAAAATTCAATCCGCTTCCGGCGTCGCCGCCCGCCTCGATGCCATCGACTGGGCGCAGGCGACCGCCGATCTCGACGCGCAGGGCTGCGCCGTTCTGAAGGGGCTGCTGACGCCGGATGAGTGCGGCGCGCTCGCCGCGATGTATCCGGACGACGGCCATTTCCGCAGCCGCGTCGTGATGGGCCGGCACGGCTTCGGCCGCGGCGAATACAAGTACTTCTGCTATCCGCTGCCCGATCCAATCGCGCAACTGCGCGCGGCGCTCTATGGACAGCTCGTCGGCATCGCCAACCGCTGGAACGAGGCGATGGGAATCGACAACCGCTATCCCGTCTCGCATGCCGCGTTCCTGAAGCGCTGCCACGACGCCGGCCAGACCCGGCCGACGCCGCTGCTGCTGCAATACGAGGCCGGCGACTACAACTGTCTGCACCAGGACCTATATGGCGAGCACGTATTCCCGTTGCAGGTCGCGATCCTGCTGTCGCAGCCCGGGCGCGATTTTTCCGGCGGCGAATTCGTGCTGACCGAGCAGCGCCCGCGCATGCAGTCGCGCGCCGAGGTGGTGCCGCTGGCGCAGGGCGATGCGGTGGCATTTGCTGTGCATCACCGCCCCGTGCAGGGGACGCGCGGCACCTACCGCGTTAATCTCCGCCATGGCGTCAGCCGGCTGCGCTCCGGCCACCGCCACACCGTTGGCGTCATCTTCCACGACGCAAAGTAGGTAGCAAACCGGCGTGACCGCAGACTTGTTCGAAAGCGTTGCCGAAGTCCTGCCATCGCGCCAGGCGATGGCGGAAGGCGCCGTATTGCTGCGCGGCTTTGCCAGGCCGGCCGAGGCCGGACTGCTCGCGGCTCTGCGCCAGATCGAAGCGCAGGCGCCGTTCCGCCGCATGTTCACGCCGGGCGGCCACCAGATGTCGGTGGCGATGACCAATTGCGGCTGTTGCGGCTGGGTCACCGACGCGAGCGGTTATCGCTATGACGGCGCCGATCCCGAGTCCGGAAACCCTTGGCCGGCGATGCCCGCAGCATTTCGCGATCTGGCGGAAGCCGCGGCGCGTGAGGCTGGCTTTGCCGGCTTCGCGCCGGATGCCTGCCTGATCAACCGCTATGAGCCCGGCGCCAGGATGTCGCTGCACCAGGACCGGGACGAAAAGGATTTTGCAGCGCCGATCGTCTCGGTGTCGCTGGGGCTGCCCGCGATCTTCCTGTTCGGCGGCCTGAAGCGAACCGACAGACCGCAGCGCTACCGGCTGGAGCACGGCGACGTCGTGGTCTGGGGCGGGCCCTCGCGGCTGTCCTTCCATGGCGTGGCGCCGCTGGCGGACGGCGAGCACCCGGCGCTTGCACGCCGGCGCATCAACCTGACCTTCCGGAAGGCACGCTGACCCTCTCCCCCGGGAGAGAAGGGTAGTCTACACTCACCGCATGACCACGACCGAACTCAAGGCCGGCACCGGCACCGCAACCGCCAACCGCACCGGCATCTATCTCGCCGTGCTGCAGCTCGTGTTCACGCTGGGCTGGACCACCTACGTCATCTATCTGCCGAAGCTCGCCGCCCAGGTCGGCATCGCGCCATCGGCGGTGATCCTGATCCTGATGCTGGACCAGGCGATCTTCACGATCTCCGACACCGCTATGGGCGTTGCCGCCGACAAGGTGTCAAAGCTGATCGGGCGGCTGAGCGTGTTCGTCGGCGTGCTCACCGCGATCTCCTGTGCGGCCTTCGTCGCACTGCCCTTCGTCGCCGGCACCGGGCCGGGCGCGCAAGCCTGGTTCATCGCGCTGATCGTGATCTGGGTGATCACCGCCTCGGCGTTGCGCGCCCCGCCATTGACCCTGCTCGGCAAGCACCGCGCGCAGCCTGCGATCCCCTTCCTCTCGGCGCTCGCCATGCTCGGCTATGGGCTTGCCGGCGCGGTCTCGCCCTATCTCGGCGTGGTGCTGAAGAACCACGATCCCCGGTGGCCCTTCGTGATATCCGGCGTGGTGCTGCTGGTGACGACGCTCGCGTTGGCAAAGGTCGAGCGCGATATCGCGGACGAACCTTCCGCCAGACAGCCCGCCGAACCTGCCAAGCCGCTCAGTACCGTGCCAATCTTCTTCATTTCCTCGATGGTGATCCTCTCGCTCGGCTATCAGCTGCATTTTTCCATCAACAGCGGCCCGTTCTATCTGCGCTTCGCACAGCCAGCCGATCTGCAATGGCTGATGCCGGTGTTCTGGATCGGCTTCAATATCGCGATGTTTCCGGCGAGCGTGGTGGTGAAGCACCGCGGCGGGCTGGTCGTGATGGGCGCGGCCGGCCTGTTAGGTGCGCTGGCCGTGATCGGCGCGGAACTGGCCGGCAATCTCCAGGTCATGATCGTCGCGCAGTTCTTTGCCGGCGCGGCGTGGGGCTGCATGCTGATGGCGGCGGTGTCCGCGGCGCTCGCGATCGGCGAGACCGGCGCCGAGGGCAAGGTCACCGGCCTCGTGTTCTCGGCGCTGGCGCTGGCGACCTTTGCGCGGATGGCGGCCGTCGCCGGCGGCCTGCAGAAGCTGCCGGAATATGCGCCGTTGCTGCAATGGGCGCCGGTTGCCTGCTGGGCGGTTGCCGGCGCCGGGCTTCTGGTGATCGCCGCCTCGCGGCTGCAGGCGCGTCGCGTTTAGGAGGGTCTTGCCGGGTGGATGAACGCCCACGGGCTGACTTCCGAATCGGTCGGCACTTCCACCGCAATCACATAGGGCCCGCCATCGGCCAGCGCTTTCTCCAGTGCCGGGCGGAAGTGATCGGGCGAGGTGACACGCGCCGCGCCTGCGCCGAAGGATTCCGCGAGCTTGACGAAATCGGGATTGACGAGGTCGGAGGCCACCACGCGCCCGTCGAAGCGCTCGCGCTGGTCGCGCCGCACATTGCCGTAGGCGTTGTTGTTGAAGACCAGCGTCACCACGCCGATGCGGAACTGCACGGCGGTGGCCAGCTCCTGCACGCCGAACATGAAGCCGCCGTCGCCGGTGATCGCCACTACCGGCCGGTCGGGATGGGCGACCTTGGCGCCGAGCGCGGTCGGAAAGCCCGAGCCGAGCGTGCCCTGATAGCCCGAGGTGATGAAGGTACGCGGCTCGTAGATCGGAAAGCCGTACCAGGAGGCGAAGCCGACCTGTGACAGCTCGTCGGTGACGATGGCATTCGCCGGCAGCACCTCGCGCAAGATCTTGAGGTACGCCATCTGCGGCTGGATGCGCTGGATATCCTGCTGCGCCGCTGACGTCGCCTCGCGGATGGCCGCGCGCCGGCCGGCAGTCTTGCTGAAGCCGGCCTTCGTTACGGCGGCGACGAGCTCGCGCGTGCCGGCCTTCGAGTCCGAGACCACGGACACATCCGGCACATAACGCCGCATCTCGACCGGGTCGATATCGATGCGGATCGATTTCAGGCCGGCCGGCTGATAGGGCCAGCGCGACATGGTCGGCAATTCCAGCCGGGTGCCGATGCCGATCATCAGATCGGTGGTCGGCCACAGCCGGTAGGCAGCCGCCATGGTCAACCCGAGTTCGTGCGCGTTGGAGACGATGCCGCGGCCGCTACGGAAGGCGACAGCGGGGGCGTTGAGCATCTCGGCGAGCTCGAGGATTTCCTCGCGCGCATGGATGGCGCCGCTGCCGACGAAGATCATCGGGTTCTTGCTAGCCTTGATCAGCGCCGCGGCGGCCCTGATGCGATCGGGATCGGGCAGGGGAGCCGGAATGGGATCGTAGACCTGCGCGCTGCCGACCTCCGCACGCTGGGTGAACACGTCCCATGGCATTTCCAGCGAAGCCGGCCCGCGGCGGCCCGACAGCATTTCCTGGAAGGCGCGGCCGACCAGCGCGGGCGCGACATCGGGATATTCGGCGCGGTCGGCCCATTTCACGAAACTGCGGAGCGTCGCGAGCTGGTCCGGCATCTCGTGCAGATGGCCGCGACCCTTGCCGAGAAACTGCGTCGGCACCTGGCCGGTCAGGCACAACACCGGCTCGTTGCAGCCGAAGGCGGTGAGCAGCGCCGCGCCGGCATTGAGTACGCCGGGGCCCGGCACCACGCTGAACACGCCAGGCCTGCCGCTGGCGCGCGCATAGCCGAACGCCATGTAGCCACAGGCCTGTTCATGCCGCGCGCCGATTACCTTGAGCTGCGCCTGGTGGAAGGCGTCGAACAGGCCGTAGATCTGCGCGCCGGGCAGGCCGAACACGGTGTCAACGCCGTGCGCCACCAGGCCGTTGACGATGGCTTCTCCACCGGAAGCTACGCTCATTGCACTTTCCAATCGCTCAGGGAGTTTCGTCGACGACGCCGTTGCGCAGGATACCGACGCCTTCGGCCTCGACCTCGATGATGTCGCCGGGCTTGAGATACCGCGGCGGATCGAACCGCGCGCCCGCGCCGGTCGGCGTGCCCGTGACGATGATGTCACCGGGCACCAGCGTCGTGAAGGTGGAAATATAATTGAGGAGGTAGCGGAAGCCGAAGATCAGCCGTCCGGTTCGGTCGTCCTGCCGCGTCTCGCCGTTGACGCGGGTGGTCAGGCGGATGTCGGCGATCTGGGCATGATCGGTGTAGGGCACGAGCCACGGACCAAGGCTGCCGGAGGAATCGAAATTCTTGCCCTGCGTCACGTTGAACTTGGCGTGCCGCACCCAGTCGCGCAGCGTGCCTTCGTTGCATAGCGTGATTGCCGCGATGTGGTCGAGCGCCCTGTCTTCCGCAATGTGCCGGCCGGCCTTGCCGATGACGATCACGAGTTCGCCTTCGTAGTCGAGTTGCTGCGAAGCGCGCGGGCGCACCAGCGGCGTGTTGTGGCCGACAAAGGAGCGCGGCGTGCGCATGAACATGCTGGGAAATTTCGGCGCGTCCTGGCCGTCCTTGTACTCGGCGTTGCGGTCCGGGTAGTTGACGCCGATGCAGATGATCTTCTCCGGGGCAGGGATCGGCGTCAGCCAACGGATATCGGCGAGCCCGTGATCGGGCGAGCGTTTCGCGCCTTCCTCGGCAAGCCTCATCAGGGCGCCGACCTCGATCGCCTCGCGCAGCGTCGGATACTCGAAGCGCGCAGAGAGATCGACGATACCGGTATCGGTCACGAAGCCGTATTTGGCGATCCCGCTGACGGCATAGGTGGCAAGGCGAGGGAGGGTCATGGCTCAGTCCGCTACCAGCACGTCGGCCACGAATTGCGGCTCGCGCACGGTCTGCCCGGTGAAGGGCGAACCCTGCTCGAACCAGGAGCGGGGCGCGGGTGCACCCCATAGCGTCTGCCTGCGCGGATCGCGCAGCGACCAGCGCAGCGGTTCGTGGTCGTGATCCCCGGTAAAATAGTCGCTGGTGTAGAGCTCGAGGCGGTGGCCGTCGGGATCGCGCACGTACAGGAAGAACGCGTTGGAGATGCCGTGACGGCCGGGCCCGCGCTCGATATTCTTCAGGTAGCCGCTGGAGGCCATCACGTCGCAGAGATGCAGGATGTTCATCGCGGTCGGCACCCAATAGGCGAAGTGATGCAGGCGCGGGCCCTTGCCGTTGGTGATCGCGAAGTCGTGGACATTGCCCTTGCGGTGCAGCCAGGCGGCGGCGATGCGGCCGTTCGGTCCGTCCTCCTCGGCATATTCGCTGAGCCGGAAGCCGAGCCGGGCGTAGAAGTCGACGGTGCCCTGGACCTCTGCGGCGAAGACGTTGAAGTGGTCGAGCCGTTGCGGGTGACAGCCCTTGTAGAGGTCGTAGCGCCGCAACAGGTGAGGGCGCTTGTCCATTTTCGCATAGAGCTCGATCTGGAAACCGAAGGGATCGGTGAAGTGCAGTGTCCGGCTCTGGAACGGCTGATCGACAAAGGTGTGGGCAATCCCGTTGCCGGAGAGGAAAGCGGCAGCCTTGTCGAGATCGCCGTCGTCGCCAACCTTGAAGCCGAGCCGGTTGCAGGCAGGAGCCGCAGCCTTCCGCAGCACGAGCGAATGATGCTGGTGCTCCTCGCTGCCGCGCAGATAAACCGCCTTGTCGTCGCGATCCTCGACATGCAGGCCCACGGTGGTCTCGTAAAACTCGCGGCTGGTGTCGAGGTCGGTGACGTCGAGCACGGCGTGGCTGGAGCGGATGACGTTGAACGGCGGGTCGAAGACGTGTTTCGGAACGGGCATGGTTTCCTCGGCTCTTTCCTCTTGTCATTCCGGGATGCGCCGCTAGGCGCAAGCCCGGAATCCATACTCACGATGGTGGTTATGGATTCCGGGTTCTCGCTTCGCGAGCCCCGGAATGACGATCTCAAATTCCCAGCTTCTGGATCTTGTGCGTGCCCCGCGCGAGCGAGACGTGCTTGGTTTCCATGTAGAAGTCGAACGAATAGTCGCCGCCGTCGCGGCCGACGCCGGAGGCCTTCATGCCGCCGAACGGCGTCGGCAGGTGGCGGACGTTTTCCGAATTCAGCCAGATCATGCCGGCTTCCAGCGCATCGGCCACCCGCAACGCGCGGCCCATGTCGCCGGTCCAGACATAGCCGGTGAGGCCGTATTGCACGCCGTTGGCGATCTCGACGGCATCTGCCTCGTCCTGGAAGGGGATCACGGTCAGGAACGGCCCGAATACCTCTTCCTGCGCGACGCGCATTTTCGCGCTGGCGTTGGTGACGAGCGTCGGCTGCACATAATGCCCGCCGCCGGGGCCGTCATGCGCCTTGCCGCCGACGGCGATGGTGGCGCCGTCCTGCCTTGCAACGTCGAAGTACGAGCAGACCTTGGCGAGGTGCCGCTCATGGATCAGCGGCCCGATTTCGGTGGCGGGATCGAGGGGATGGCCCACCTTCAGCTTCTGCACGCGGGCAGCGAGCTTTTCGATGAACTTGTCCGCGATGCCCTGCTGCACCAGCAGCCGGCTGGAGGAAGTGCAGCGCTCGCCATTGAGTGAGTAGATCATGAACACGACCGCATCGAGCGCGCGATCGAGATCGGCGTCGTCGAACACGATCACCGGATTCTTGCCGCCGAGCTCGAAATGCACCCGCTTCAGCGTCTTTGCGCCCTGCGCCATGATGGCCGAGCCCGTCGCGCTCTCACCGACAAAGCCGATCGCCTTGATGGCGGGATGTTCGGTCAGCGCCTTGCCGGCTTCCTCGCCGAAACCGTGCACGGTGTTGAGCACGCCGTCGGGCAGGCCGGCCTGCTTCGCCAGCTTGGCGAGCAGATCGGCCGTCACCGGCGACCATTCCGCAGGCTTGTGCACGACGGTGCAGCCGGCGGCCAGCGCAGGCGCGATCTTCCAGGTGGAGAGCATGAACGGCGTGTTCCATGGCGTGATTACGCCGACCGGGCCGATCGGCAAGCGCGTGGAAATATTCCAGTGCTCCTCGCTCGGCGTGTTGAGGCCGTCGCGGGCCTCGGCGCATTTGTCGGCGAAGAAGCGGAAGTTTTCCGCCGCGCGGATCGCGGCCTTGGCCATGAAGCGATGAGCCTGGCCGGTATCGATGCACTCCAGCACGGCGATGTCGTCGGCATTGTCCTCGATTGCATCGGCGACGCGATGCAGGAGTTTTCGGCGCATGGGAGCCGCCATGTCGCGCCAGGACTTGAAAGCGAGCGAGGCGGCGGTTGCAGCGCGGTCGATATCCTCGGCATTGCCGCGGGCGACAGTGGCGAGCACGGAGCCGTCGATCGGTGATTTCGTCTCGAAGGTCTCGCCGGAAATCGACGGCACGATCTTGCCCTCGATGATGTGGCCGATGCCGTCGGCGCGCAGCTTCTTCAACAGCGGCGCGGCGCGCTCGCGATTGGCCTGGAAGACGTCGGCGGATTTGGGCGTGACTTTATCCATGGGCAGGCTCCACTTTCAAAGCGTCGTGGATGTTGTTGCGTTTCCAGCTGGTTTCCTTGTCGTTGATCTGCATGTCGAACGACAACGCAAACCTGCTGTTGGCGAACACCGGATCGAGATAGGCGGACAACGCCTGGAAGATGTGCTCGCCTGCCTTCTTGCGGGTGGGGAGATCGCGGCCCTCACCGAGCCTCAACAGCATCGACAGGAATCCGAGCTGCGGGTCGCCGTCGCCGATCGCATAATGCTCGCATTTGGTGGCGCGGACGCGGATGCCGCCGATCGGGAAGATGCCTGTCTCTACCGCCGCCTTGCGGACCAGCTCGACCACGGCGCCCATATCGACGCGTTTGTCGATATTGGCTGAATATTCGATGGTGAAGTGTGGCATCGCGTTTCGCTCCGGATTGTTTTGCGTCTCAGGCGAAGTAGCAGCTCACCGAGCCGTAGGGACCGTAGTCGGCCTGGACCGTATCGCCCTTGCGGGTCTCGATCGGGCGAATGAACGACCCCGCCAGCACCACCTGGCCGGCTTCGAGCGAAAGTCCGTTCGGCGCGATCTTGTTGGCGAGCCAGGCCACCGCGGTCGCGGGATGGTTGAGCACGCCGGCGGCAAGGCCCGTCTCTTCCAGCTGCCCGTTACGATAGCACAGCGCGCCGATCCAGCGCAGATCGGCATCGAGCGGGCGGATCGGCCGGCCGCCGAGCACGATGCCGGCATTGGCTGCATTGTCGGCGATGGTATCGAAGATCTTGCGCGTCGCCTTGGTCTGCGGGTCGACCCGTTCGACGCGGGTGTCGAGGATTTCCAGTGCGGGCACCACAAAATCCGTCGCGTTGAGTACGTCGAACAAGGTGCAGTTCGGCCCAGCCAGGCGCTGCTTCATCACAAAGGCAAGCTCGGCCTCGACGCGCGTGGCGATGAACCGGTCGGTCGGCACCAGACCGCCATCGGCGAAGAACATGTCGTCGAGCAGGATGCCGGAATCAGGTTCGTCGATGTTGAGCGCGCTCTGCATCGCCTTGGAGGTGAGGCCGATCTTGTGGCCCTTCACCACGCGTCCCTCAGCCACTTTCATCTCGACCCAGGCCTTCTGAATCGCATAGGCATCCTCGATCGTGATGCCCGGGTGATCCAGCGAGAGCTGGCGGATCTGCTTGCGGGTCTTCTCCGCGCGGTCGAGCCGCTCGGCGGCGCTGCGGATTTCGTCTTGCGAGAGGGCCATGGGGGACCGCTAATAGGGGATGCGGGAAGATGATTAACATGTTAAGTGTTTTTGTGCAAACCCTATTGCTGCTTGCTGCAGCGCACGCGTGAGATGCATGGCGCGGAAAAAATCGTCCAGTGATTCCAGTGCATCGGCAGCGCCGGCATCGCGCCGGCTGCCGATGCGCGAGTTTTCCCGCTCGCTGCCGATGTCGCTGCTGCGCGCTCGCGAGGCGGTGATGCGCCAGTTCCGCCCCTCGCTGCGGAACCACGGCCTCACCGAACAGCAATGGCGCATCCTGCGCGCGCTGACGGCGGTGGAGACCATCGAGGTTACCGAACTCGCCCGCACCGCCTTCCTGCTCGGCCCGAGCCTGTCGCGCATCCTGCGCGACCTCGAGGCGCGGCAACTGGTCGAGCGCAAGACCGCGGAAGCCGACCAGCGCCGCGCCGTCGTCTCGATCTCGGCCAAGGGGCTGAAGCTGATCGAGGCGGTGGCTCCGACATCGGAGGCGATCTATGCCGAGATCACCCGCCGCTTCGGTGCGCGCCGGCTTTCCGAATTGCAGGACATGCTGGCCGCGCTGGAACAGGGCCTCGCTGACATGGAAGGTGCAGACCGCGACGACGGCGAGGAGTGAATGCAATTTTGCATGAAGCTACCGGCGCGGTGCATAGCCTGACTGCAAATGATTGCAACCATTCGGCAATGATGGCTTGGGCAGTGGACATCGCAGTCTTTTTTCGCTCAAACTGCCGGCCAAGCCGGTCAGCAAAACCGGCGCAGGGAGTACGGCTCGCCGCGACCAGCGATGCGGCCGGACGCGACAGGGAACACGACTGAAAAATCCGGACATGGTTACTATCAAGGTCAGCAACCTCATCGATTTCGTCGCGGACGTTTTTTCCCACGCTGAATCTTCCGCCGACGAGGCACGGCGCATCGCGACCTATCTCACGACGGCGAATCTCACCGGCCATGACAGCCACGGCGTGATCCGCGTGCCCGTCTATGTCAGGTGGAAGAAGACGGGCAACGTCATTCCCAACCAGACCCCCGAGATCGTCGTCGATACGCCGTCGCTCGCCGTGGTCGATGGCAAGTTCGGCTATGGACAGACCGTCACGCCATTCGCGGTGAAGACCGGTATCGAGAAGTGCAGGAAGGCGGGGCTCGCTGCCGTGGCGCTGCGCAATTCGGGCCATATCGGCCGTGTCGGTGACTGGGCCGAGATGGCCGCAGCGGAAGGCCTGGTGTCCGTGCATTTCGTCAATGCCGCGGGTTCGCTGCTGGTCGCGCCGTTCGGCGGGGTGGAGAAGCGCCTCTCGACCGCGCCCTATTGCGTCGGTGTGCCGCGCGAAGGGTATG
Source organism: Bradyrhizobium sp. (assembly GCF_016219575.1). Lineage (GTDB taxonomy): Bacteria > Pseudomonadota > Alphaproteobacteria > Rhizobiales > Xanthobacteraceae > Bradyrhizobium. The sequence continues at coordinate 118,091 of NZ_JACRMG010000034.1, forward strand.
ATCCGATCGTGCTTGATTTCGCGACTTCGATCGTTGCCGAGGGCAAGGTGCTGGTGGCGAGCCGTGGCGGCAAGAAGCTGCCGAAGGGCGCGCTGATCGATGCCGACGGTACGCTGAGCGAGGAGCCGAGCGTGCTCTATGGCCCGTACACACCGGATGGACCGCGCGACCACACCAAGGGCACCGGCGCCATCCGCGCTTTCGGCGAGCACAAGGGCTCGGGCCTTGCCTTCATCTGCGAACTGCTCGGCGGCGCGCTCACCGGCACCGGCGCGACTTCGGGAGGCCGCCGCTTCGCCAACGGCATGCTGTCCTTCTACATCGATCCCAAGGTGGTCGACACCAGCAACTATTTCGACGGCGAGATCAGCCGCTATGTCGATTTCATCCGCGCCACCAAACCTGTCGCCGGTGTCGACACCGTCTTGATCCCCGGCGACCCCGAGCGGAAGACTCGCGCCGAGCGCACCGCGAATGGCGTGCCATTGCCCGACGACACCTGGGCGGCGATCGTCAACACCGCGCGCGAGGTCGGCGTCAGCGAAGTCAGCATTCAGCGGGCCACGAGCTAAGCATTCTCAACCGGTTGCATCACAAGGAAACGCGATCAATGGCTAACAACAACGTCAAGAAGGCATGGGCATCGGGCAAGGCCGTGGTGAACGCCTGGCTGGCGATCCCTTCGGGATTCTCGGCCGAAGTCATCGCGCAGTGCGGCTTCGACAGCGTCACCGTCGACATGCAGCACGGCGTGCAGGACTATCTCTCCATGGTGCAGTGTTTCCAGGCGATGAACGGCCACCCGGTGACGCCGATGGTCCGCGTGCCCTGGAACGAGCCCGGCATCATCGGCAAGGTGCTCGACGGCGGCGCCTATGGTGTGATCTGCCCGATGGTCAACACGCCGCAGGAAGCGAAGAACCTCGTCTCCTATGCCAAGTATCCGCCGAAGGGCGTGCGCTCCAACGGCCCGATCCGCTCCGGCATGTACGGTTCTGCCGGCACCTATCAGAAGACGGCCAACGACGAGATCGTGCTGCTGCCGATGATGGAGACCAGGACCGCGGTCGAGAACATGGAAGCGATCCTCGACGTCGAGGGCATCGACGGCGTCTATATCGGCCCCTCCGATCTCGGCTTCTCCTATGGCCTCGAGCCGAAGCTCGATCGGACCGAGCCGGAGATCCTCAAGATCTACGAGAAGATCATCAAGGAATGTGGCAAGCGCGGCCTCAATCCGGGCATTCACTGCTCGGGCGCCGACGGCGCAGTGCGCGCCATCAACATGGGCTTCAAGCTCGTCACGCTCTCGAACGAGAGCGGCCTGATGATGACCTATGCCAAGATGCAGGTGAACCAGACCCGCAAGGAATCGGGCGGCAAGGCCTGATAGGCGCGAATAGCGAGTAGTGAATGGCGAATAGAAGATAGCGAGCGGCGCAATAGGGTCTACTATTCGCCACTCGCTATTCGCTATTCGCATCTCCGAAGGAGTTCCACCATGGCCCCGGCACCCGTGATCCGACTGCACCCCGACGACGGCGTGTTGATCGCGCGATCGAGCCTGCCGCCGGGGCTTGTGGTCGCCGTTGGCGTCACCACCGTCGAGCGGATTCCCGCCGGCCACAAGGTGGCGATCAGGCCGATCGCGGTGGGCGAACCGGTGCGTCGTTACGGGCAGATCATCGGCTTTGCCACGGCGCCGATCGCGCCGGGCCAGCACGTGCACACCCAGAACTGCGGCATGGGCGATTTTGCCAAGGACTATGCCTATGGCGTCGACGTCAAGCCGGTGCCGAATTTCGACCTGCCCGCGACCTTCGACGGCATTCGCCGTCCCGACGGCCGCGTCGCGACGCGCAATTACATCGGTATCCTGACCTCGGTGAATTGCAGCGCGCATGTAGCCGGGCTCGTCGCCGATGTCTTCAAGAAGAATCCGTTCACCGGCGACAATCCGCTGGCTGAGTTTCCCAATGTCGACGGCGTGGTGGCGCTGACCCACAAGACCGGCTGCGGCATGACGCAGAACGAGCCGCTGGCGCTGCTTCGCCGCACGCTCGGCGGTTACGCGCGGCATGCCAATTTCTCCGCCGTGATCGTGCTTGGCCTGGGATGCGAGGTGAATCAGATCGGCGGGCTGATGGAAGAGCAGAAGCTCGCCGGGCGGCTGCGCGCGATGGACATCCAGGAGGTCGGAGGCACCCGCAAGACGGTGGAAGCCGGTGTTGCCTTTGTGAGGGAGGCGCTGACCGACGCCAACAGGGTCAGGCGCGAGAAGGTAGCCGCGAGCGAATTGACGGTGGCGTTGCAATGCGGCGGCTCCGACGGTTATTCCGGCGTGTCGGCCAATCCCGCGCTGGGTGCGGCAAGCGATCTCCTGGTGCGCCATGGCGGCACTGTCATTCTCTCGGAGACGCCGGAGACCTACGGCGCCGAACATCTCTTGACGCGCCGCGCGGTCAGTCGCGAGGTCGGCGAGAAGCTGGTTGGATTGATGCGCTGGTGGGAGGAATACACCCAGCGCGAGGGCGCGGAGATGAACGCCAATCCGAGCCCGGGCAACAAGGCCGGCGGTCTCACCACCATTCTGGAAAAATCGCTTGGCGCGATGGCGAAGGCCGGCAGCACCAATCTGGTCGATGTGCTGCACTACGCCGAGCCCGTCACCAAGAAGGGTTTTGTGTTCATGGACACGCCCGGCTACGACCCGGTCGCAGCGACAGGGCAGGTCGCCGGCGGCGCCAACCTCGTCTGCTTCACCACGGGTCGCGGCAGTGTGTTTGGCTGCAAGCCGGCGCCGTCGATCAAGCTCGCCACCAACACGCCGATGTACAAGCGGATGGAAGACGACATGGACGTCAATTGCGGCACCATCCTCGACGGTGAGGAGAGCGTGCAGGAATGCGGCCAGCGCATCTTCGAGCTGATGCTGAAGACGGCTTCCGGCCAGCCGACCAAGAGCGAGAGCTTCGATTTCGGCGGCGCCGAGTTCGCGCCCTGGGTGCTCGGCGCGACGATGTGAACAGGAGCGAATGGCGAGTGGCGAGTAGCGAATAGTGCCATCCATTCGCCACTCGCTATTCGCCATTCGCCCTTTTCGCCCGCCCCATAGGCACTACATGCCCGTTGTTAGGGCTTGAATGAGGCCCCCCGCAGTGTTCTGCTCAAAAAAGCTGCTGGAGTTGCCCATCCCGTGTCGATCTTCGTCGCACTGCATCACGTCACGCACTACAAGTACGACCGACCGATCGATCTCGGCCCTCAAACCATCCGCCTGCGCCCGGCGCCGCACACGCGCACGCCGATCCTGAGCTATTCGCTCAAGGTCACGCCTGCCAATCACTTCGTGAACTGGCAGCAGGATCCGCAGGGCAACTGGCTCGCGCGCTTCGTCTTTCCGGAGAAGGCTACCGAGCTGAAGATCGAGGTCGACTTCACGGCGCAGATGACCGTGGTCAATCCGTTCGATTTTTTCGTCGAGCCCTACGCCTTTTCGTATCCGTTTCAGTACTCCAATGACCTGAAGACAGAGCTTGCGCCATATCTCGCGACATCGGCGCAGGGGCCGCTGTTCGACGCCTGCCTGAAGGACCTGCCGGCCGAAGCCGACAGCACCGTCAATTTCCTGGTCGAGCTCAATGCCAACCTGCAAAGGCGGGTGCGCTACGTCATTCGCATGGAACCCGGCGTGCAGACGCCGGAGGAGACGCTGGCAAGGGGGGCGGGATCGTGCCGCGATTCCGCGTGGCTCCTGATCCAGCTGTTGCGCCATCTCGGATTGGCCGCGCGCTTCGTCTCCGGCTATCTGATCCAGCTTCGCCCCGATATCGATCCGGTCGAAGGACCGCGCGAGGTCGAGAGCGATTTCACCGACCTGCACGCCTGGGCCGAAGTCTATCTGCCGGGCGCAGGCTGGATCGGTTTCGACGTGACCTCGGGCATGCTGACGGGCGAGGGGCATATCCCCGTCGCCGCCACGCCGCATTACCGCTCGGCGGCGCCGATCTCCGGCAGCGCCGGCTTTGCCGAGGTCGAGTTCGCTTTTGAAATGAGCGTGAAGCGCATCCGCGAGGCGCCACGCATCACCAAGCCGTTTTCCGATGAAGCCTGGGCGAGGCTCGATCGTCTCGGCGAGCAGGTCGATGCCGATCTCAGGGCGCACGACGTACGGCTCACCATGGGCGGCGAGCCGACCTTCGTTTCCGTCGACGACATGGAGTCGCCGGAATGGAACATCGCCGCCGTCGGGCCGACCAAACGCGCGCTGGCCGATGAACTGATCCGCAAGCTGCGCGCGCGTTTCGCACCGGGCGGGCTGCTGCATTACGGGCAGGGCAAGTGGTATCCCGGCGAGAGCCTGCCGCGCTGGGCGTTCGGACTGTTCTGGCGCAAGGACGGCGTGCCGGTCTGGAGGAATCCGGACCTCATCGCCGGCATTGACAGCCCGCGCAAGGCGCAGATTGCCGATGCCCGGGGGCTGGCCGAAGGCACCGCCAGCCGCCTTGGCCTCGGCGCAAAATATGTGATGCCGGCCTACGAGGATCCCGCGCATTGGATCGAGCGCGAAGCGGCGCTGCCTGCCAATGTCAGTCCTGCCGATTCCAGGCTCAGCGATCCCGAGGAGCGCGCGCGGATGGCGCGGGTGTTCGATCAGGGGCTGAACTCGCCCAGCGGCTATGTGCTGCCGATCCAGCGCTGGAATGCGATCGAGGGCCGCAGTCCTGCGCGCTGGCGCAGCGAGAGGTGGAAGCTCCGGCGCAGCCATGTGTTTCTCACCCCGGGCGATTCGCCGCTCGGGCTGCGGTTGCCGATTGCCTCGCTCGAATATGTGCCGCCCGAGGATTACCCCTTTGTCGTCGAATGCGATCCCATGGCGCCGCGCGGCGGGCTCGGCGGGTTCGCCGGCAAGGCAGTCGCGCCGGAGCCGGATGAAGACGAGCCGCCGCCGGTCCGCACCGCGATGTCGGTGGAGCTCCGCGACGGCACACTGTGCGTCTTCATGCCGCCGCTCGAGCGCGTCGAGGACTATCTCGAACTGATCGCGGCAGTCGAAGCCACCGCCGAGGAGATGCAGGTGCAGGTGCATGTCGAGGGCTACGCGCCGCCCTACGATCCCCGCATCGAGGTCATCAAGGTGACTCCCGATCCCGGCGTGATCGAGATCAACGTGCAGCCGGCGCAGAACTGGCGCGAGGCGGTCGACATTACGCAGGGTCTTTACGAGGACGCGGCGAAGACGCGGCTCGGCGCCAACCGTTTCCTGATCGACGGCCGCCACACCGGCACCGGCGGCGGCAATCATGTCGTGGTCGGCGGCAGCAAGCCGGAGGATTCGCCGTTCCTGCGCCGGCCGGACCTGCTGAAGAGCTTGGTGCTCTACTGGCAGCGCCATCCCTCGCTGTCCTACCTGTTCTCCGGCATGTTCATCGGCCCGACCAGCCAGGCACCACGCATCGACGAGGCGCGGCATGACGGGCTCTACGAGCTGGAGATCGCGCTCTCGCATGTGCCGCCACCTGACGTCGAGGCGCCGCTCTGGCTGGTGGACCGGCTGTTCCGGCACATCCTCGTCGACATCACCGGCAATACCCATCGCGCCGAAATATGCATCGACAAGCTGTTCTCGCCGGATGGATCGACCGGCCGCCTCGGCCTCGTCGAATTCCGCGCGCTCGAAATGCCGCCCGATCCCCGCATGTCGCTGGCGCAGCAACTGCTCGTCCGCGCGCTGATTGCAAAGCTCTGGCGCGAGCCGCAGCAGGGAAAATTCGTGCGCTGGGGCACCACGCTGCACGACCGCTTCATGCTGCCGCACTTCCTCTGGGAGGATTTTATCGGCGTGCTCGAGGAACTCAGGCAGTCCGGTTACGAGTTCGCCTCCGAATGGTACACGGCGCAGCTCGAATTCCGCTTCCCCGTGTTCGGCCGCGTCCATCATGGCGGCGTCGCGCTGGAGCTGCGGCAGGCGCTGGAGCCCTGGCATGTGCTGGGCGAGGAGGGATCGGCCGGCGGCACCGTGCGGTATGTCGATTCCTCGGTCGAACGGCTGCAGGTCAAGGCGACCGGCTTCGTCGAGGGGCGCCATGTCGTCACCTGCAACGGCCGCCGGATGCCGATGACGGCGACCTCCCGCTCGGGCGAGGCGGTCGCCGCCGTGCGCTTCAAGGCCTGGCAGCCGGCCTCCGGGCTGCACCCGACCATTCCCGTGCACGCGCCGCTGACGTTCGACCTGATCGACACCTGGAACGGCCGCTCGCTCGGCGGCTGCGTCTACCACGTCGCCCATCCCGGCGGCCGCAATTACGAGACCAAGCCGGTCAACTCCTACGAGGCCGAGGCCCGCCGGCTGGCCCGCTTCCAGGACCACGGCCATACCCCAGGCAGGGTCGATCCGCCGCCGGAGGAACGGTCCCTGGAATTCCCCTTGACCCTCGACTTGCGGACGCCGCTCCTGCATTGAGGGTGTCGGATTCTGGAGAGTCGGATGGTGGGACCGGCCGGGCAGGGACAGGGTAGTCAGCAGGGCGAGAGCAAGGCGCGGCCGGGCCAGCGCCGCATCGCGCTGTGGACCCGCGATTACGCCCGCCTGCCGGGAATTCCCGACGAATATATCGGTCCGGACGGCGCGCCGCGGCCGGCCTGGAGCCGGTTCCTCGATGCCTTTGCGGCGCTGTCGCCCGGCGAGATCGAGCGCCGCTTTGCCTCCGCCGACCGTCATTTGCGCGAGGCCGGCGTCACCTACCGCGCCCCCGGCGATACCGCCGACCGGATCTGGCCGCTCAGCCATTTGCCGCTCATCATCGATGAGGCCGACTGGGCGCAACTCACCGCCGGCATCGCCCAGCGCGCGCAGCTCTTGGAGATGGTGCTGCGCGACATCTATGGCGATGGCAGGCTGGTCGCGCAGGGCGCGATTCCGGCCGCCGCGATCGCCGGTAGCAGCGAATATCTGCGCGAGGTCTGCGGCGTGAAGCCGCCCGGCGGGCGCTACCTCAACCTCTATGCTGCCGATGTCGGCCGCGGGCCCGACGGCCGCTGGTGGGTGCTCAGCGACCGCACGCAGGCGCCGTCCGGCGCCGGCTACGCGCTGGAGAATCGGCTGGTGCTGTCGCGCGCGTTCTCCACGCTGTACAAGTCGATGAATGTCGAGCGCGTCGCGCCGTTCTTCGAGGCCTTCCGCGATTCCTTGCGCGACAGCGCCGACCGCGACGAGCCGCGCATCGGCCTGCTCACGCCCGGCAATTTCAGCGAGACCTATTTCGAGCACGCCACGCTCGCACGCTATCTCGGATTCATGCTGGTCGAAGGCGACGACCTCGCCGTCAGCGGCGACCGTATCCACATCCGCACCGTCGCGGGCCTGAAGCGGATCGACGTGCTGCTGCGCCGCGTCGATTCCAATTCGCTCGACCCGCTCGAGCTCGACGCCTCGTCGCATCTCGGCGTGCCCGGCCTGATCGACGTGCTGCGCAAGGGCGGCGTCGCGGTCGCCAACATGCCGGGCTCCGGCGTGCTGGAGGCGAGGGCGCTGCTCGGCTTCCTGCCGGGCCTGGCATGGCGGCTGCTCGGCGAGGAGCTGCTGATGCCGCACATCGCGACCTGGTGGTGCGGCCAGAAGTCGGCGCGCGAGGCCGTGCTGTCGCGGCTCGACGACATTGCGATCGAGGGCGCCTATGGCCGCGGCGTGCCGGGCTTTCCGGGCAACGACCCGGTGCTGGCGAGCGAGCTTCCCGCCCCCGAGCGCGAGCGGCTGACCCGCGCGATCGACGAGCGCGGCATCGATTTCGTCGGCCAGGAGCTGGTGCGGCTCTCCACCACCCCGGTGTGGGAGAACGGCCGGATCACGCCAAAGCCGTTCGTGCTGCGCGTCTTTGCCGCCGCCACCAAGAACGGCTGGACCATCCTGCCGGGCGGCTTCTGCCGCATCGCCGATCAGGCCGACGCCCGCGCGGTGTCGATGGGCGACGGCGCGCGTGCCGCCGACGTCTGGGTGGTCTCCGACAAGGCGGTGCGCGCCTCGACGCTGCTGCCGGCGGTCGATACCGTGCGCATCCGTCGCATCGCCGGCGTCCTGCCGAGCCGTGCTGCCGACAACCTGTTCTGGCTCGGCCGCTATCTCGAACGCGCCGAGGCGACGCTGCGACTGATCCGCGTGCTCGGCTCGTCGATGCGCGATCCCGCGAAAACCGATCGCGCATCGTCCGGCCTGCCTTCGGTCGAGCGCATCCAGCGCCTGCTGGTGACCTGGGGCGCGGCGACGCAAACTTCGCGTGCGCAATCGGCGAAGGTTGCCGCCGAAGCGCTGCAGAGCGAGGAACGTTTCGGCTCGGCGCTCGCGCTGATCCGCACCGCGCTGCGCACGGCGACCTCCCTGCGCGAGCGGCTGTCGCCGGATGCCTGGCAGGTCATCACCGAGATGAGCGAACGGCTCGCCTGGGAGATCGACGACGACGACGGCGTGGTCTCCACCGCCGAGCTGATCCTGCGCGATCTCGCAAGCTTCGCCGGCCTTGCCCAGGAGAACATGAACCGCGCCGCCGGCTGGCGCTTCCTCGACATGGGCCGCCGCGTCGAGCGCGCCATCAACACCATGCGCTTCGCCCGGCAATTCGCCTATGACGAGGCCGGCGACGAGGATCTCGACACCCTGCTGACGCTGGTCGACTGCCAGATCACCTACCGCTCGCGCTACCTGGTGGCGCCGCTGCTCGCGCCCGTCCGCGACCTCGTGGTGCTCGATACCTACAATCCGCGATCGGCCGCGTTCCAGATCCAGTCCCTCAACGATCACATCGCCGCACTTCCGAGCCTGAAGGAATACGGCATGATCGAGCGGCCGCAGCGGCTGGCGGTTGCCGTGCAATCGTCGCTGACGACGGCGGAGGTCGCCTCGCTCGATGCGAAATCGATGTTCTCGCTGGAGCAGGAGATGCTGCAACTCGCCGACGCCATCGGCCTGCATTATTTCCCGCACGGGCCCAATGCGAGCCGGCCGGAAAAGCTGACAGGGCTGGCGTGATCTACGATATCAGGCATGTCACCAGCTATTCCTACGAGAGCGCGGTGAGCTTTGCGCGCTGCTCGCTGCGGCTGGAGCCGAGGAACGGCGACGGGCAGGTGCTGATCTCCCACGCGGTCGACATTCGTCCGCGGCCGGCCGAACGCACCGTGCGGCGCGATTTCTATGGCACGCCGACGGAGAGCGTGCTGATCGAGGCTGCGCACAAGCACTTGCGCATCGACTCCCGCTCGCGCGTGTCGGTGGAGCGCCGCAGCCATGACCGCGCCGCCGACAGCCCGCCCTGGGAGCACGTGCGTGAGCTCGCGTTCACCGCCGCGAGCCTCGGCCCGTCCTCGCCGGTCGGCTATGTCTTTGCCTCGACGCTGGTGCCGGTGTTGCCGCAGGTCACGGCCTATGCGACGGCGAGTTTCCCGCAAGGCGGCGGCATCCTTGCCGGCGCCGCCGACCTGATGCGCCGTATCCGCAGCGAGTTCAGGTACGATCCCAAGGCCACCGTGATCTCGACGCCGCTGGCGGAGGTGTTCCGGCAGCGCCACGGGGTCTGCCAGGATTTTGCCCATGTGATGATCGCGGGCCTGCGCGGGCTCGGCCTGCCGGCGGCCTATGTGTCCGGCTATATCAGGACCATCCCGCCGCCGGGAAAGCCGCGGCTGCAGGGCGCGGACGCGACGCATGCCTGGGTCTCGGTGTGGTGCGGCGGCGATCTCGGCTGGGTCGGCTTCGATCCCACCAACGATCTCATGATCGCCAACGATCACATCGTGATTGCGGCGGGGCGCGATTTTTCCGACGTCTCCCCGGTCGACGGCATCATCGTCGGCTCGCGCAAGCAGAAGCTGCGGGTCGAGGTGGACGTGATGCCGGTGGAGTGAGGCGGGGCGCAACTTATGCGCGCCTTCGATTTTCAGATTCGGTTTTCAAATAGCCCTAACCGTCATTCCGGGACGCGCCGCTTGGCGCGGGCCCTGAATCCATACTCACGATGGGGGTTATGGATTTTCAGCGGCGCAATTGCGCCCCATAGCTCGCCGCTGCGCGGCGCCCCGGAATGACAAGAGTCCGCATTCCCGCGGCGCGTTTTCGCCCGGGTTTTACATCTTCGTTGGCCCTCTTCGTTGTAGCTAGGGGATTCCCGGATTTTAGCATTGAGCGGCAAGTGCATAGCCCTCGAGAGTTGCGGCGAGACGGGTCCAGCCGTCGCGCATGGTTTTTGGCCCGGGTGGCTTGTAGTAGCAATTCCAGCCGCCGAGACGGGCTGCG
>NZ_JACRMG010000032.1 GCF_016219575.1 Bradyrhizobium sp.
AAATGCTATCGCGAAATCGCATGCTCGGCCTTCTGTGTCTCGACAACCAGAAATGACCGATTTGCCTCGGTCGCGCCGGGCATGCACCGCGACATAGTGAATCATTCCCCGGACAGCCCTGCGCTCTTGCGGGGAGAGGGTCGGGGTGAGGGGTGGTTCTCCAAACTCGATAGAGAACGTGACGCGGTGAGTCCCCCTCACCCGGATCGCTTCGCAACATAGCCGAAGCTCCGCTTCGGCGTTCTTAGGAACGGCCGCCGAAGGCGGCCTATGCCTCTCCCCGCACGCGGGAAGAGGTGAAACGTCAAACCCCCGGCGCGGGGAGCTTGTGGATCGCGCAGGCCGCGCGCAGCGTGTTGACCAGCAGGCACGCCACCGTCATCTGGCCGACGCCGCCGGGCACCGGCGTGATGGCGCCGGCGACATCGAGCGCTTCCTGGAAAGCGACGTCGCCGATCAGCTTCGTCTTGCCTTCCGCCGTCGGGATGCGGTTGATGCCGACATCGATCACGGTGGCGCCCGGCTTCAGCCAGCTGCCGCGCACCATCTCCGGCTTGCCGACGGCGGCATAGACCAGATCGGCCTGCGCGCAGAGTTTCGGCAGATCGCGCGAGCGCGAATGCGCGATCGTCACCGTGGCGTTCTCGTTGAGCAGCAATTGCACCAGCGGGCGGCCGACCAGATTGGAGCGGCCGATCACGATGGCGTTCATGCCCTCGAGCGAGGGATGCACGCTCCTGGTCAGGATGATGCAGCCGAGCGGCGTGCAGGGCGACAGCGCGGCAAAGCCGCCGGCGAGCCGCCCGGCATTGTTCGGGTGCAGGCCGTCGACGTCCTTGGCGGGATCGATGGCGTTGATGATTGTTTCGGTATGCAGGTGCTTCGGCAGCGGCAATTGCACCAGAATGCCATGCACTGCGGGATCGCCGTTGAGCCCTGCAATCAGCGCCAGCAGGTCGGCCTGCGAGACATCGGCCGACAGCTTGTGCTCGAAGGAAGCCATGCCGGCGGCCTGGGTCTGGGTATGCTTGCTGCGGACATAGACTTCGCTCGCCGGGTCATTGCCGACCAGCACGACCGCGAGCCCCGGCGTGAGCGAGTTCTCGCGCTTCACCCGCGCTACTTCCCCGGCGACGCGGGCACGAAGATCGGCGGCAATGACTTTTCCATCGATGATGCGGGCCGTCATCTCAATCCTTCTGTTCAGAACTCCTGGCGGTCAGTGCGCGCAAGGCCTCGCCGAGCGATTTGGGGTCGCCGTCGACCGCGACCTGCTTGAGCCGCGAGGTCGCGCCCGACAGGATTTTCACGCTTGCCTTGGGCACGCGCAGCGCTTTCGCCAGCAATTCCGTCACCGCCTTGTTGGCCGCGCCGCCATCGGCAATGGCGCGGACCCGCACCTTCACCACGGAGCGGCCGTCGGCCAGCGTCTCGATCCCGTCGATGTCGTCACGGCCGCCGCGCGGAGTGACGCGCAAGGCGATGCTGATGCCGTCGCTGGAGTAGCGCCAGGGATCAGCGGACCGATCAGCCAATGACCCGCTCAAACGACGTTGGGATAGATGTAGTAGGAGATCACCCGCTGAATGAACATGATGATCAGGATCACGATGATCGGCGAGATATCGAGCCCGCCAAGGGACGGGATGAAGGAACGAATCGGCCGCAGCGCCGGCTCGGTGATCCGGTACAGGAACTCGGACACCGCCGCGACGAACTGGTTGCGGGTGTTCACGACGTTGAAGGCGATCAGCCAGGACAGGATGGCCGAGGCGATCAGGAGCCAGACATAGAGGTCGAGCACGATCAGGACGATGTCGAGGACGGCGCGCATGGCGGGAAGGGCTCGCGAGGTGTGATGCCGCCTAGATATCGGTTCAGCCCCCCGCAAACAAGGGAAGTTCCCGGCAAAATAATGCGGAAAACCGTATGGTTACCGTTCTTGACTTGGCCTGTGCCCGGCAGGTAAATGGCGCCGATTGTCGGTCGCCTTCCGGGGCGGCCGCGACGGGGCCATAGCTCAGCTGGGAGAGCGCGTCGTTCGCAATGACGAGGTCGGCGGTTCGATCCCGCCTGGCTCCACCAGCCTTCGCAGGCTGCGGCTGCTTCGGCTCGGCAAGCCCTATCGTAGCGAAGGCTGCCGCGGCGTAGCCCGAAGGGCGAAGACGGACTAGATCAGCAAACTCCCCTCCTACTTCCCCGTAAACCTCGGCGGCCGCTTCTCCATGAAGCTCGCCACGCCCTCCCGGAAGTCGCTGCCCCTCAGCGCCACCACCATCTCGCGGTTCGCATCGATCGTGGCTTCCGCCAGCGTCTGGAACGGCACGTCATAGAGCTGGCGCTTGATCACCGATATCGCACTCGGCGAGACGAAGTCGGCGAGATCGCGCGCGTAGGCATAGGTCTGCTCGGCCAGCTGGTCCGGCGGATAGAGCCGGTTGACCAGCCCAATGCGCAGCGCCTCGTCGCTGTAGACGCGCCGTGAGGACATCAGGAGATCCAGCGCATTGGCATGGCCGACGATGCGCGGCAGCATCCAGCTGATGCCGTGCTCGGCGATCAGGCCGCGGCGGGAGAAGGCGGTGGTGAACACCGTGTTGTCGGCGGCAAAGCGCAGGTCGCAATAGAGCGCATGCACGAGGCCGATGCCGGCGGTCGCGCCGTTGAGCATTCCGATCACCGGCTTGCCGATCGACGGATAATAGCCGTAGCGCGTCTGCCAGTCCGGCCCGCGGTTCATGTCGAATGGCGGCAGGGTCGCGGCCCGCCTGATATCGTCGGGATCGAGGGTCTTCAGCGCGTCCATGTCGGCGCCGGCGCAGAAGGCGCGGCCCGCGCCGGTCAGCACGATCACCCGCACATTGTCGTCGGCGGCCGCGGTCTCCATCGCGTGCCGCACGTCGCGCTCCATGATCGGTGTCCACGCATTCATGCGGTCGGGCCGGTTCAGCGTGATGGTCGCGATCTTGTCCTTCGCTTCATAAAGAATGTGCTGATAGCTCATGTCGTCTCCCTTGCTCGCCGCCTCAGGCAGCGGCGCGTTCTTCATTGGTTGAATGATTTCGCCCGCGAGCCCGTCGGCCGCGCCAGATAGTCCTGCGTCTCCGGCCGCTCGATCAGCCAGCCGGTCCAGCGCCTGAAGACTTTCGCCATCCGCTCCGGATCGACGCCGAGCTGCGACATCGCAACGCCGCCATTGACGGATTCGCGGTACTCCGCAATCAGCCCGTCGCGCACGATGAAGCGGCTCATGCCGTCGATCACCACGCGCTTGCCCTTGAACTGCGGGATGGTGGAGGTGAAGCTCGACAGCGACCACGCATAGCCCATGGCGCCGTCGAAGACAGGATCGAACATCTCCCAGCGATAGTCGGTGGCATCGCGGTGGAATAGATCCTGCATCATGTGCGCGATATCGGCGCGACCTGTGTGCGGGCCGTAGATGTAATCGTGGTAGATGCCGTCTTCGCAAAAATGCCGCGCGAAGCGTGCGCCGTCACCGCTCTCTGCCGAATGCGTGAAATCGCTCAGGAGTCTTGCGAATTCCTCACGCGTCATGCCGCCTCCCAACTTTGTTTGGGAGCGACAGTAGCACACCTGCGGAAATGACAAGCCGCCATGCGCGCACCGGATATTTTGCGCCGCGGATTATTCCGCAGCCTGCGCCAGCACCGGATGCGGCTTTCGCGCGAGCCAGCCGTCGATGAATTGCCTGAGCCAGGCGCGCTCGGCGAAATCATACACGGCGCGATCGGCAAAATGCTGGTGCCGCGCCCGCGCGCCCGGCGAATCCATGTTGTCGTAACCGCGCGTGGTCCAGCAATGCATCATCGCCCAGGTCACGTCGGGATGAAACTGGAAGCCGAAGGCTTGGCCGCTCTGGAAGGCCTGCACCGGGAAGTCGTCGCCTTCCGCGAGCAGCTCGGCACCATGAGGCAACTCGAAGCCTTCGCGGTGCCAGTGATAGACATGATCGGGCCAGTCCGGGCACACGGCGTTGCCGGCGGCAGTCGGGCGGATCGGATAATAGCCGATCTGGGTGACGCCTTGCGGATGCGGCGCGACTCTTGCGCCGAGCTGCATGGCGAGCATCTGCGCGCCGAGGCAGATGCCGAGGAACGGCCGCTGCTCGCGCAGGGCAATCTCGATCCAGTCGATCTCGCGGCGGATGTAGTCGTCGGAATCGTTGGCGCTCATCGGCCCGCCGAAGAACACGGCGCCAGCATGCGCATCCATCGTCTCCGGCAGCGCGTCGCCGAAACGCGGACGGCGGATGTCGAGGGTGTGGCCGAGCGCGCGCAGCGCATTGCCGACGCGGCCGGGCGTGGAGGTCTCCTGATGCAGGACGATCAGGACCGGAAGCAGGGCGTCGGACTCGACGGCGCGCGCCCCTCGCCCCGGAAAGGGCAGCACGCTTCCGCTCATCATGGTCCGCCGAAAAGACATGGTCCTTGCTTCTGACGACGCTCGGGTGAAATCGTACCTAAGTGGTCGTTAATTTGCGGTGAGTTCGGTCACACTCGGAAAAATCCAAGCAAATCACGGGCCAGTGATAACGGAGGAGCAGTTTGGGGCCGGATTTCAGCGATTCCGGAGCTGGAATCCGCCGACCGCCGCCAGGATGAACGAGCGGGGGAAGAACCGCAGCAGGAAGGGCACCAGCTTGATGCCAAGGCCGGGCAGCACGGCCCGCTTGTTGGCCATCAGCCCCTCATAGCCCTGCCGCGCCACTTCGGCCGGCGAGACTTTCAGAACTGCCGAATCGAAGCCGGGTGCGAACCCCGCCCGGGCCTGAAACTCGGTCAGGACGGGACCGGGGCAGACCACCGTGACGCGCACACCGTGCGGCGCGAGCTCGCGGCGCATCGCCTCGGAGAAGGACAGCACATAGGCCTTGGAGGCGTAGTAGACCGCCATACCCGGCCCCGGCAGGAAGCCCGCGATCGAACCAATATTGAGGATGCCGCCGCGATTGCGAACGAGCTGATCGGCAAAGCGCAGCGTCAGATCCGTCAGCGCGCCGACGTTGACCGCGATCATGCCGAGCTGGTCGTTGCGGTCGCGCCTGATCGCGTGGCCGAAAACGCCGAAGCCCGCATTGTTGACGAGATATTCGAGCTCGGCGCCGGCGGCAGCCAATGCGCTCTCGATCGTGGCGCAGGCATCCGCCTGTTCGAGATCGCAGGGAATGACGATGGGCTGTGCGCCGCCGGAGGCGACGATTTCACCGGCGAGCTGATCTAGGCGATCGGCACGGCGCGCGGCCAGCGCAACGCGATGGCCCTTCGCTGCAAAGATGCGCGCAAGCTCCATGCCTATGCCGGCCGAAGCCCCCGTAATCAGCGTCACACGCTCAGTCACGATCCAAACTCTAAAATAAAATGCCTGTGGCATCCCGTCGCGGGCGCGACAAGACCATAGGCTTGTGATGTGAGCAACCCACCCCGGGGCATCCCAGCATGCGCAATGCACTACAGAAAACATTGGAGCGCTGTGATTTGCCACACAGTCCGGCTGCGCGGCCACGTTAAATTTTGGTCATGTATGAATAGGCAGGCCGGAAGCGGCCGGCCGGCACCTCAAATGGCCGCGCCGGCACTGTCCTTGTCACCCCGGGCACGCGCCGCCTGGCGCTCCTGCACGGTATGCTTGAGATCGATCCGGTCGCGCCCGGAAATGCCCAGGAGTTCGGCGGCGCGCCACAGCACATTGTCCTCGAATTCGGTGACCTTGCCATCGGCAAACACCATCTCCCACATCATCTCGACGATGCGACGCCGGACCGCCTCGTCCACCTCGCGCATGATCACGCTGGTGAACCGGTAGAGATCGACCGCATCGCTCTCGGCCCGGGTGGCGGAGGCAATCAACCGGTCGGCCGTGCCGGGATCCAGCTTGAAGCTGGTTTCGATCAGGCTGTGCAGTTTGCGCTTCTCCATCGCCGTGGGCTCGCCGTCGAGCGAGACGATGTGAATCAGGAGCGCGGTTGCGGCAAGACGATAATCGGTCTCGTCAAAGACCCGCTGCATGGCGTCGGGAGAAACGATATCGGCGATGAATTGGCGAAGTCCGTCCAGCATCGATTCTCTCTGTCGAAAACGGTGAGGTTGCTCGGCTGAATATATGGGCCGGACCGTGAAGGGCGCAATCGGCACAGGCGACGGCAGTGCATTACGTTTCGGAAACCTCTCTCCTCGTCATGCCCGGGCTCGTCCCGGGCATCCACGTCTTCCTTTCCCGCTGGTCCAATGACGTGGATGGCCGGGACAAGCCCGGCCATGACGGCGTGGAAAATGCGGGTGTCAACAATTCCTCACGGTATCTCGTACACCACCATCTTGTCGGCGATGCCCCGCAGCGCGGCCTCTTTCCGGATCGGCTTGATCGCCTCGCGCTCTATGATGGCGGCAACTTCAGGCGCGCCGATCACCGGCTGGGTGATGTGGATTTCCTGATTGGTAGACAGGCTCTGCACCCGCGCCGCCACATTCACGGTCTGGCCGAAATAATCCTGCCGTTCGTTGAGCATCACGGCGAGGCACGGCCCTTCGTGAAGGCCTATCTTGACGATCAGGTCTTCGGTGCCGCGCGTCTTGTTGAGCTCCTTCATCGCCGACCGCATGCGCAAACCCGCCTGCAGCGCATGCTCGGGGCGGATGAAGGTTGCCATCACGGCATCGCCGATGGTTTTCACCACCGCGCCCTTTTCCGAGGCGATGATTTCGAGCAGCGCGCGGAAGTGCGCTCGCACCAGGTCGAAGGCAGCGAGATCGCCGACGCGCTCATAGAGAGCGGTCGAGCCTTTCAAATCGGTGAACAGAAAGGTCAGCGAGGTGATCTTGAGCCGCTGGTCGATGTTGAGATTGTCCGCCTTGTAGAGGTCGCGGAACGTCTGGTTGGAGAGAATCCGCTTGGCGGTGAGGATCGGCTTGCGCTTGCCCAGCAATTCATGCAGCGCGTCGCCGGCGATCCAGACGCCCGGCAGCACGCGGTCACCGGACTGATTGTCGAGGGTGAGGCGAATCGGCCCCGGGCGCATCACCGTGGTCCCGGTTGGCGCATGCACCTTGTTGAACACGATCGACAGCTGCTGGCGCTCTTTGGTCGGCTCGCCCTGCACGTCGATGAAGTGTGCCGAATGCGTCACCGGCTCGAATATGATGATGAACTGCTTCGGCAATTGCAGCGACAGCACGGCCCTCTCGCCGGGAGGCAGCTCCATCGACTCCAGCGTGACCTCCTCGGTCAGCTGCGGCATCGTCTCTTCGTTGAGATCGATGCCCGAACTCCAGAAGATCTGCCGGTAATACTCCCAGAACGGCAGCGTGCCGGGGTCGTGGGCGCCGATGCGCCGGATGCGCGGGCTGACGGTGAAGGAGACCTCGACGAGATCGTCGACCGACGCCTCGTATCCCGCGGCGCACAGCGCGCAATTGTAGTCGTCCGGGCGAAGCGATTTCAGCGTGGCGTGGGCGTCGAGCACGCCGCTGCAGCCGGGGCAGAGCACGTTCCAGCCGAGATCGAATATGCCGAGCCGGGAGGCATGCAGAAAGCCGGAGATTACCTTCTCCTCGTCGAGACCGGTCTTGCGCGAGAAATCCAGCAGATTGACGCGGTTGAGTTCGCGGTCCTCGCCCTTCTCGACCACGTCCTGGATTGCGTCGACCACCGCCGGATCCGCGGTCTGCTTCAGCACCGAGAACAAGGCCTGCGTTTCGCTCATGGTGCTGACCTTGGTTTCAACGCGGCGAGATCGCGAACATCGGCGAGCGGTCGGGCTGCGTGGTGACGACACCGACCGGCATCACCGGTGCCTTGTCGAGCAGCGTGACCCGGAAGGCGCCGATGATCTGCGCCAGAGCCAACGTGGCTTCGACCAGCGCGAAATGCGCGCCGATGCAGATGCGCGGACCGACGCCGAACGGCAGATAGGCAAAGCGGTCGGGCGGCGGCGACGGCGCCATGAAACGCGACGGGATGAAGGCGTTGGGATCCTGCCAGAGCTTTTCGTGGCGATGCAGCAGCCATGGCGAGATCAGGATCACGTCGTTCTGGCGCACGGGACGGCCGGCGATGACGTCGGGCCCCGCGGCGGCGCGCGCGATCAGGAAGGCGGGCGGATAGAGCCGCATGGTCTCGTCGAGAACCGCGCGGGTGAATTTCAGCCGGTCCAGATCAAGCCCGCCTTTGGCGACGGCTTCGCGCGCTTCCACCGCCACCTGTTCCTGCACGGCGGGATCCAGCGCAAGCAGATAGAGCGACCAGAACAAGGCGGTCGCGGTCGTCTCATGCCCGGCGAGGATCATGGTGGCGACTTCGTCACCGAGCTGCTCTTCATTGAACGCCTGCCCGGTCTCGGGATCGCGCGCCTCGCCCATCAGGTCGAACAGGTCGCGCGGCGGCGCGCCGTCCTTCTTGCCGGCGGCGCGGCGCTCGGCCATCAGCTGGCCGACGAACTTCGTCCAGCGCTTGCGGAAGCGGGCGCGCTGGAAATCCTGCGGGCTCGGCCAGTTCAGCGGCAACAACAGATCGAGCAAGTGCGGCCGCGCCAGCCGCTCGCCATATTCCATGACATAGTCGCGCAAGGTCGCGCCGTGCTGCCCCATCCCGAACGAGAACATGGTACGGCCGGCGATCTCCAGCGTCATGCGCTGCATCACCTCGCGCAGATCGACCGGCGCATTGCTCGCGGCCTTGAGTTTAGCAAGCGTCTCGTCGATGGCACCGGTCATATGCGGGATCAGCATGTTGACGGCGCGCGGCGTGAAGGCCGGCGCCAGCGTGCGCCGCTGGTGTTTCCAGGCGCGGCCCTCCGCGATCAGGACACCGTTGCCGAGAATGGGGCGCAGCACGCGGATGCCGGCGGCCGTGCGGGTATAGTTTTCGTAATTGTCGACCAGCACATGCTTGATCGTGTCCGGCGTGTTGAGGATGAAGCTGCTGCGCCCGACGAAGCGGCCCTGGATGATATCTTCTTCGTAGGCGCGGTTGCCCCAGGTCTGGATCGGGTTGACGCGCATGGTCCGCATGCGTCCGAACGCCGTCATGTTGTCGGGCGCGCGCGGCGGGCGCGGCGGCACCAGGGGCTGTCGGGTGAGCGGCAGATCGATGACTTCGGCAATGCTCATGGGGCCTCGCTGGGGGCTCGGTCTCTACCCAATCTATGTGCGCCAGGGCGGCACCGCAAAGGCCCTTTCGCCCGGAAAGGCTCAGTAAGTCAGCTCCGCCATCACAATCCGGTTTTCCGACGCCGGCCAGGCCCGCGCCACAATCCGTTCATGATTGAAGATGGCAACCACCGGCCGCCCCGTCTCGCCAGTGGGGAGCCGCAACGTGGCCGTGGAGTCGGTCGGAACCCCGGTCTTCACGTCGGCCGGCTCCTTGCCGTCGAGCAGGACCACGTCGCGCGGCAGCCCGAAATAGCCGCGCGGCCGCGTCATGATGACGACGCTGCCCGCGCCTGCATCGGCAGGCCCCGGCGCCTTGGCCGCACGCAGGTGCACGACGTCTGAAGAGCGCGGAAACGGCGAACGGTAGAAATGCGTGATCGGCGCGCCCGGCGAGGTCAGCACCATCTCGAGATGCCAGGCGGGATCGACCTTCGCGGGACCCCAGCGCCCGTCCGCGCCGGTCTGCGAGGAATGGATCGGACCGCCGAGACGCCCGCCGCTGTCCGGCGACACATGATAAATCTCGACGGTGGCGCCGCCGACCGGCCGGTTGGTCTGGACGCCGCCGGGCGTTGCCGTGACGAGGCCGCTCAACCTCACCTCCGCTTCCGGCACGATCTCGATCCGCGAGGGCTCGCGGCCGGCGATGAACCTGTAGATCTCGCGGAAGGCGCGCGGATGGAACGCGACCTCGCGGTGATCGATCGTTCCCAGCATGAGATTGGTCGCGCCCTTCAGCGCCGGACCGTCGTTGGTGACATTGGTCGGCACGCCGGGCTTGCCGACAAAGCGGCCGTCTCCTTGCGCGTATTTGTCCATGCCGTCGCTGCGCAGCGTGAGGAATGCGGTGCCCGGCGTGACCTCGCTCTCGCCTGCGTTGAGTTCGCGCAGGAATGGACCGCGGCCGTTGAACTCGCTGCCGGGATTGTCCTCCCAGTCGAACACGCCGTGATTGGGCACGCCGCACAGCACGGCGTGGCTGACATCGCCGCCGCCGCCATTCCTGATGACGTTGCGGATCGCGTAGCCGCCGCGCGAATTGCCGACCAGCGCGACGCGCGAGGCGCCCGTGCGTTGTTTCAGATCCTTGATCGCCTCAGCGAGTTCGCGCCGCTGGTCGGCGGTCGAGGAGCGGCCTTCCTGCGCCACCGAATCATCGGTGCGGGCGAGCGGATCGGTGAAATTGATCGCAACCATCCGCTCGCGCGGCACGCCGTTCGATTCCATCCGCCACAGCGTCGAGATCCACAGCGCGGCATGATCGCCATTGCCGTGCACGAACAGGATCGGTGGAATGTCGGCCGCGGCAGTGCCGGCCGGCGCGGTCTGGGCGATGGCCGGAGCCACAAAGCTGCCGGTCCACAGGGGCAAGGTTCCGGCAGCCCCCAGCAGCGTTCGCCGCGATATGCCCATCCTGTAATCTCCCTCGTGTTTTCAGCAATTTAGCGGAGCCGAAAGAGTCCGGAAAGCACGCTTATCCACTGGACAGGGGCGCGCATTCACAGGCATCTCTTGGGCTGGCCGCTGCTCGCGGCCTGCCATAGCAAGCCAAACGGGACGGGATATGACGGAATCGCCGCCGCGCAAGACCGCCGATCACAGCATCACCGCACCGCTGAAATTTTCGGTCTTCCGCCGCATCTGGCTGGCCAGCCTGCTCTCCAATCTCGGCCTGTTGATCCAGGGTGTCGGCGCCGCCTGGGCGATGACGCAGATGGCATCGTCAGCCGACAAGGTCGCGCTGGTGCAGACCGCGCTGATGCTGCCGATCATGCTGATCTCGATGCCGGCCGGCGCCATCGCCGACATGCACGACCGGCGCGTCGTCACCATGGTCGCGTTGTCGATCTCGCTGGTCGGCGCCACCGCGCTGACTGTCCTCGCCTGGCTCAACCTGATCACGCCGAACATCCTGCTCGCCTTCTGCTTCATCGTCGGCACCGGCATGGCGCTGATGGGCCCGGCCTGGCAGTCATCGGTGAGCGAGCAGGTGCCGCCCGAAGCCTTGCCGGCGGCGGTAGCGCTCAACGGCATCAGCTTCAACATCGCGCGCAGCGTGGGCCCGGCCATCGGCGGCGTCATCGTGGCGACATCGGGCGCGGTGGCAGCCTTTGCCGTCAACGCCGTGATGTACCTGCCGCTGCTGGTCGTGCTGTTCCTGTGGAATCGCGTCAGCGAGCCGTCGCGGCTGCCGCGCGAGCGGCTCAACCGCGCCATGGTCTCCGGCGTGCGCTACATCGCCAATTCGCCGTCGATCAGGATCGTGCTGACGCGCACGCTGGTCACCGGCATCATCGGCGGCTCGGTGCTGGCGCTGATGCCGCTGATCGTCCGCGATCTCCTGCATGGCGGCGCGCAGATGTACGGCATCATGCTGGGCGCCTTCGGCATGGGCGCGGTGGTCGGTGCACTCAACATCACCGAGGTGCGCAAGCGGCTGAATGGCGAGAGTGCGATCCGCGCCTGCACGATCTCGATGGCGGGCGGGATCACGGCGGTGGCGCTGAGCAAGCAGCCGGCGCTCACCGCAGCCGCACTGGTGGTGACGGGCGCGGCATGGATGCTCGCGGTCGCCTTGTTCAATATCGGCGTGCAGCTTTCGGCGCCGCGCTGGGTCGCCGGCCGCTCGCTCGCGGCGTTCCAGGCGGGAATCGCGGGCGGCATCGGCGTCGGCAGCTGGTTCTGGGGCCACCTCACCGACTATGCCGGCGTCGAGATCGCGCTGCTGACTTCCGCCGGACTGATGCTGCTGTCGCCGCTGCTTGGCCTGTGGCTGCGCATGCCGCCGATCGGCGCGCGCAACGAGCCAGCCGCCGAATTGCTCGCCGATCCCGAGGTGAAGCTGTCGCTCACGGGACGGAGCGGTCCGCTGGTGGTGGAGATCGAGTACCGCGTCGCGACGGACAACGCGCGCGCGTTTCACAACGTGATGCAGGAGGTGCAGCTCAGCCGCCAGCGCAACGGCGCCTATGGCTGGTCGATCGCGCGCGATATCGCCGATCCCGAGCTATGGACCGAGCGCTATCACTGCCCGACCTGGCTCGATTATCTGCGCCAGCGCAACCGCGCCACGCAGTCCGAGCGCGTGTTGTATCAGCAGGCGATCGACTTCCATCTCGGCCCCGAGCCGGTGCGGGTGCGCCGCATGCTGGAGCGGCCGTTCGGCTCGGTGCGCTGGAAGGAGGAGACGCCCGACCGCGCCGCCGAGGAAGTGCTGCCCGTGGTCGCGCAGGCGGCGGGGAGCAGCACGTAGCGCTCGTCTTATCGCCCGTGCGAGGCCAGCGTCGCCTGGCAAGCCTTGCTCAGGCGGGCGCGATTCTGCTGCAGGCAGGCGAGCACGACCATGTCGCCGGCATTGAGATGGGCGCGGCAGAAGCGCGAGGCGTCGCGCGCGCAGGCGTCCTGGCCCTGCGCCGAAGCGCTGCCAGCCGCGATCGCGACAAAGGATACAACGAGAAGAAACCGGATCATCGCAGTCACCTTGAATACCCAGCGATGAGGGCGTTCTAAGGCCGGCTTGCCCGCATCGCAATGGGCATGTCGGAAAACGACGATCCGGCGCGAGGAAGCCTCGCGCCGGATCGCGTGACCGCAAACTTCGGAGGATCAGTCCGCGGCGGAAATCTTGCGCGTCTTCTGGGCCGCGAGGTCCTTGTCCATGACGGAGCGGCAGCCCGGAGAAAGCTCGGCGCGGTGCTTGAACATGCAGGCGGTGATTTTCGGGATGTTCGGGATCTCGCTGCTGCAGAGGCGGAACGCGTCGCCCGTGCACTGCTGCTGGGCCTCGGCGCTGTAGGCGAAGGTCTGGGTCGAGGTCATCGCGCCAAGCGTGGTCGCAATGGTCAAAGCCAGAATGGCCTTGCGAAGGGTCTTGGTGAGGGCGGCGGTCATGGTCGGCTCCTGTTGGCCCCGCCATGGGGCCGTTGACTGTTGGTGTCACAATGCCCCGACCGCGTTCCCGGCACCGTGATAGCCATCACAGAGCAGATCACACAAGCAAGCCATTGATAATACTGCAGTATCAGGAGTACGGCGGATTCCGGCGCCGGTTTCGTACGGCGGCGGCCAAAATTTTCCTGGGCCGGCCGGCCATTCGTTGGTGGGGCGTTAAGACCTCATTCGCATTAATGCGCCGTTACGGGATTGGAGCGTTTTCGAGCGAAGTGGGTACCGGTTCGCGCGAAGAAACGCGTCGTTCAGTGGGAATTTTAGTGATGCGTAATGCGTTGGGCCTGATGCTGGCCAGTGTCGTTGCGGCGGTCGTGATCGCCGGAGTTTGGTTCTGGACTTCCTCGCCGCACGCCGATGCGGCCGCTCCCCAAACCATCGCCGCCAGGAGGGCCGAGCCGCTGCCGCCGGCCGCGGCGAAGCCCGCCGCAAAGGACGATGTCCAGGCTACCGCCTCGCTCTCCAGGCCGGTTCAGATGGCCGCGCCTTCGCCCGCACCGGCCACGCCCGTGCAGCAGAAGCCGGCCTGCGCCAATCCCAACGCGCTCGGCGTCGCCCGCACCGTCGTCATCGACACCAAGGGCGGCCCCGGCTTCGGGTTCGAGCATTTCAAGCAACTCGATTTCCTCGCCGACAAGGAAGTGGTGCTGACCTTCGACGACGGCCCGTGGCCGAACAACACGCCGGCCGTGCTGAAGGCGCTTGCCGAAGAATGCACCAAGGGCCTGTTCTTCTCGGTCGGCAAGCATGCGACCTATCACCCGGAGATCCTGAAGCAGGTTCTTGCCGCCGGCCACACCGTCGGCACGCACACTTGGTCGCACGTCAACCTCAACAACAAGAAGATGACGGAGCAGCAGGTCCGTGACGAGCTGGAGAAAGGTTTCAGCGCCGTGAAATCCGCGCTCGGCCAGGCGCCGGCGCCGTTCTTCCGGTTTCCCCAGCTGCAGCACAATCCGGCGGCGATGACCTATCTCGGCACGCGCAATGTGGCGATGTTCTCGACCGATCTCGATTCCTTCGATTTCCGCTCGAGCAATGCCGATCAGATCATCAACACCGTGATGACCAAGGTCGACAAGCTCGGCAAGGGCATCATCCTGATGCACGACTTCCAGAAGCTGACCGGCGAGGCGCTGCCCACGCTGCTGCAACGGCTGAAGGCCGGCGGCTACAAGGTCGTGCACATGAAGGCGAAGACGCCGTTCGACACGCTGCCGGAATATGACGCGATGATGGTGAAGGACTCGAAACTGCCGACCGTCTCGAGCCGCCCGGTGAGCCAGGTGGTGCAGACCGTCACCAACGATTGATCGGTCCATCCATCGCTGCAAACGAAAACGCCCCGGAGACGATCCGGGGCGTTTTGTTTTGTTTGGGCCTCACCAGCCGCCGAGCATCCCGGCATAGCCGCCGTAGCGATAGATCTCGCGCATGATGCGCGCCTCGTCCCAATGCTGGCGCTGGCGCTTGGGCTTTTCGCTCTTCGCCTGTTTGGGTTTCTCGGGCGTGGCCGTCGTCGCAGGAGCCGCGGGCGCAGGCTTGCTTTCGTCGAACGTCACCTGGCCTTCCCTGTTCTCGGCCGGCTTGGTGCCGGCTACCGACGGACGCTGCACGAAGGTCGGCGTTTCCTGAGCGGGAGCGGCAGCAGGCGCGGCCTCGACAGCCTTCGGGGCCTCCGGCGGCCTGGGCGGATCCGGCGGCCTCGGGGCTTCCACGACTTTCGGCGTTTCAGCCGCCTTGCCGAGCGCGCCCGGCAATTTCTGGTCGACGCCCGACAGCGACAGGCTGCGGCCTTCGCCGGCTTGCACGGGCGCGATCGAAACCAGTGCGAAGGCGGCAATCAATGCGAATATGCGCATGGGAAATCTCCCCCTGTAATCAACGCGGCAAAGTAACCGGCGCGGGCAGATCGTTATGTGAGTTAGATCACGGACAGTATATTGGTCGAACCAACGCGACGCCGAGTTCAACGGATAAAAACTGGTGCCGCAAGAGGGACTCGAACCCCCGACCCCGTCATTACGAATGACGTGCTCTACCAACTGAGCTATTGCGGCGGACCATCGAAAGCGGCGTCCGAACAAGGCCGGAACGCGTGCGCACCTGATATCGGGCACGGCTCCGATTGGCAAGGAAAAGCAGCCTTTCCCGCAGCGTTTTCAAGCGAAGCGGGCACCGGTCCGCGTCAAGAAAACGCGTCAAATCAAAGGCCCGTCTCAGCTGCCCCAGCGGGACAGGAAACCGCGCCAGCCGCCGGCTTGGGCCTTTGGCGTGCCGATTTGCTCGGCAAATTCGTCGCCTGGCACCTCGTCGTCGACCCCGGGGTCGTCGGGGGGGCGGACGATGGGAATGACCTGGGGAATGGTTTTCGGGATGTCCTGGCGGGTGCGGAACAGGGGCGCCGGCTGGGAGGGGGTCGATTCGGCTTTCGCGGGGGCCGGAGCTGGTGCGGCCGCGGCAGGCGGCGCCGGCTCGGCGGGCGCGGCAGCCTCCGGCGCCGATGCGACCGGCGCATTGTCCTGCGCGGCCGGCGTCAGCGGCACGACGACGTCGTCGCGCGGCGGCTCGGCAAGTCCGTTGCTCTCGGATTCGATCCGCTTCGGCGGGGGAGCCGCCAGCATCGCGTCCTCGAAGGGCGAGGATTCGATCGCGGCGCCCTTGTCCGACGGCAGGCTCGCCACCGGCGTCTGCCACTGGAACGCATCGAGCTTGCCCGACACCGGCGACACCGGACGCCAGCGTTCGCTGACATAGCCGTCCGCGGTCCAGGCCGGGTCGTGCAGCGCGCGCACGGCGCGCATGGCCCAGGCGCGCGCCCGCCCGCTGTCGCCATGTTCGGTGCGCTCGATCTCCGCCATCAGCACCGCGACGCGCTGCGTCGGCTTGTCGATGAAGGGCGCCAGCGCCTCGCGGGCGCGGGCAAATTCGGAAGCATCGATCGCCGCGCGCGCCACCGCCAGCGCGCCCTCGATATGGCCGGGCATTTTTGCCGCCAGCGTCTCCATGCGCACGAGACGTTGCCGCGCGGAATCGCCGAGCTTCACATGCGCGTAGGCCTCGGCGAGATCGGGATGCGGCTGCGCAAGCCATGCCGCTTCGACGATCCGCATCGCGCGGCGCACCTGATGCGCCTCGCTCTCGAACCTGGCGGCGAGCACCGCGGCCGGCACCAGCGTCGGCGCGAGCTTGACGGCCTCCATCGCGCTATCGCGCGACAGGTCGCGGTCGACCTTATCCAGCTCCAATGCGCGCGCGGTGAGCAGCACGCCGCGCTGGCGGCGGTAGGTCGCCTTGTCGATCAGGCCGGAGGAGAGATTGTTGTCGAGGATCGACAGCGCGCCGTTCCAGTCGCCCTTGGCGCAGCGGAAGCCGAGCACCGCATGCGAGGCCCAGGTCGAGGACGGCGAAATCTTCAGCGCCTCGTCCGCGATCATCACCGCGGAAACCGGATCGTCGGCGCGCTGCGCCTCGATGAACAGGCCGCGCAGGCCCAAGAGCCGCGTGTCGTCGCGCTCCGCCATGGCGCGGAAGGCGCGCTGCGCGCTCTCGCGGTCGCCTTCGAGCTGCGCCGATTGCGCCGTCAGCAGCAGCGCCAGCGGATCGTGCCCGGCGTGACGCTGCGCGTCGCTCGCATGCCGGCGCGCCAGCGACACGTCGCCATGGCCGACCGCGAGCAACCCTTGCGTGATGGCATGACGGCCGCGCGCCTGGCGGCGCTCGTGCCGCCTGCGGCGCATGCGATCGGGCGTGCGCCACAGCCCGCGCAGGATCGACCACAGGATGACGCCCGCCACGACGGCGACGCCGAGCCCCAGCACGAACACCGGCAGCGCCATCTCGGCGCGCCAGCCGCCCCAGGACAGCACGACGTCGCCGGGCTGGTCGGCAACCCATGCCGCGCCCGCGGCCAGCGCTGCGATCAGGGCCAGGAAAAGAATGATGCGGATCATGAATTTCCTGCTTGTTCCTATTTGGCTGTCGCGAGCGCAGCCATGGCGTCGGAGGCGAACTTGCGCGAGGCGGCGAGCGCCGCGTCGCGGGTATCGGCCTTCTCGAGCCAGGCTTGCGCGGCGGCGCGATCGGCGGGGGCCAGCGTGTTCAACTCGCGGCGCGCTTCGTTGAGATCGTTGCGCAGCGCAGCCGCAGTGACGCGCGCCACCACGCTGGCGCGGTCGGTGCCGGTCGCATCCGCGCGCTGGATGCGCACGAGTTTCGTGGCGCCCGCCTGCAGCCGGTCGACGATGCCGCTGCCGGTGGTCTCGGCCTCCGGCGGCGGCGGCGCGAGCTTCGGCACGATGGCCACGAGCTCGCGGCACAGGGCCGGCGCGCCGGGAACGCCGGACGCGGCGAACGCCTCGAGCGGCTTCAGCGCGTCGGCGCTTGCCGCGAGCGATTTCGCCGTCGCGAGCTGGGCGGCAAAGGGGTCGCCGTGGCGCACGGAGACGTCGAGCAGCGAGGCCGCGACCACGCGGCGCAGCGCGGCGTCATCAGCGGGCTTCGTGTCGACCGGCTTCGTTTCAGCCGACTTGAGCGCGGCGATCTCGGACTCCTGCGCCTTCGCCGCCCGCTCGATCTGTGCGATGCGATCGTTGACCGGAGAGAGATCGACCGGCACCGGCGCCGGCGCCGAGCCGTCGGCACGCGGCTGCGCTTTCACCTCGTTGACGGCGGAAGCAAGCTTGTCGGCCTGCGCCCGCGTTGCCGCGAGTTCGCTGCGCAGCGCGGCGACGGATTTTTCGATGCCGTCCATCCGCGCGGCGGCAGCGGGATCGGCAACCGGCGCGGCCGGCTTGCCCGCCTTCGATTCGAGACCGGCGATTCGCACGGTGAGATCGTCAATGGCGGCGGCATTGAGTTGCGGCGCAGGCGCGGGTGCCGGCGCCTGCACGGCCGGCCAGCCCAGCACCCAGCCGACGCCGATCACCAGCGCGGCTGCGACGGCTCCGGAGACCGGCGCGATCGCCCAGGGAGAGATCGGCTGCGAGACGGGCTGCGAAGGCTGCGGTGCGGCCTCGGCCGCCGTGTGCCCGCTCTCCCCGGTCGTTCCGGCCTCCGCCTTGGGGGTCTCGGTGACGTCGGTGGCCTTCAGGTCGATGGTGGGCGGCTCACGTTTGGGCCGGCTGGGCTCGGCTGGCGCCCCCTCTTCGGGCCTGTCATCGACCATCGCAAATACCTCTGATTTCGACCGAACTTAGCAGATCAGGCCTGCTCTCTTAAGCCAGTCGGGCCGGCAAAGCACGCTTCAATGCCTCGAATAAGGCATTTTCGTCCGGCCTGGCCGCGACCGTGACCTGGGTGGCGCCGGCCTCGCGAACGATTTCGGCGACCGCCGGCGATATGCAGCATTGCGGCAGTGCCAGCGCCGAGATTTCCACCCCGCCCGTCCGCGCCGCCTCGACGAAGGCCCGCGCGCTGCGCCGGGAATAGTGCAGCACCGCCTCGATCCGGCCGGCGGCAAAGCCGTCGATCACCTCGTCCGGCAGGCTCTTGGCCGGCACCATGCGGTAGGCGATGTGGGTAATGACCTCAAAACCCATTTCGCGCAGGTCGCCCGCGAGGTCCCTCGCCAGCTCCTCACCGGCGAGATAGAGCAGCGGCGATTTCTTCTTCAGCTTTTTCGCTTTGGCGCTCTCGACGACGAGATCGCGCAAGGCAGCCGCATCGCCGTCGGCGGAAAGCACCTTTGCGAAACCGGCGGCACGTGCCGCCGCAGCCGTGCGCTCGCCCACCGAAAACAGCGGCAGCTTCAGCAGCGGGCTTCTTGCAAGGCTCGGTTCGACGGCGCGCACCGCGTTGGCGCTGGTGACAATGATCCCGCCATAGGGAACCTGGTCCCCTTCACTGAAACCGAACGGCTCGAATCGCAGCATCGGCGCAGCGACGACCTCGAACCCCCGCGCGCGCAGCTCGGCGGCGGTGGTCTCGCCGTCGGGCAGCGGGCGGGTAACGAGAACGGCCATTTCCGAGAGTCTCCGCTCCAGGGGTCTCCGCGAGGATATTTGCCGCAGCCGGACGATTGCACGCGGCGACCCCGCAATGGTACCGAAGCAGCAAGACGCATCTTTAACAGATCATGCAAGGCCTCACCTTGACGAACGATAAACCGATGCTGGTCCTGGGCATCGAAACCACCTGCGACGAAACCGCCGCCGCCGTGGTCGAGCGCCGGGGCGACGGCAGCGGCAGGATCCTGTCCAACGTCGTGCGCTCGCAGACCGAGGAGCATGCCCGCTTCGGCGGCGTGGTGCCGGAGATCGCCGCGCGCGCCCATGTCGATCTGCTCGACGGCATCGTCGACCGCGCCATGAAGGACGCCGGCGTTTCCTACGTGCAGCTCTCGGCGGTGGCAGCGGCCGCAGGCCCCGGCCTGATCGGCGGCGTGATCGTGGGGCTGACCACCGCAAAGGCGATCGCGATGGTGCACGATACGCCGCTGATCGCGGTCAACCATCTCGAGGCGCACGCGTTGACGCCGCGGCTGACCTGCGCGCTCGCCTTTCCCTATTGCCTGTTCCTCGCCTCCGGCGGCCATACCCAGATCGTCGCCGTGATCGGCGTCGGAAATTATGTGCGGCTCGGCACCACGGTCGACGACGCCATGGGCGAAGCCTTCGACAAGGTGGCGAAGATGCTGTCGCTGCCCTATCCCGGCGGGCCGCAGGTGGAACTGGCGGCAGCCGGCGGCGATGCGAAACGGTTTTCATTTCCGCGGCCAATGCTCGGCCGGCCGGACGCGAACTTCTCGCTTTCGGGCCTGAAGACCGCCGTGCGCAACGAGGCCAGCCGCATCACGCCGCTGGAACCGCAGGACGTCGCCGATCTCTGCGCGGGCTTCCAGGCGGCCGTGCTGGAATCCACCGCAGATCGGCTGGCGGTGGGACTGAAACTGTTCCGCGAGCAATTCGGTCCGCCGCGTGCGCTGGTCGCGGCCGGCGGCGTTGCCGCCAACCAGGCGATCCGCGGCGCCTTGCAGGATGTCGCGGCAAGGGCGCAGACCACGCTGATCATTCCGCCGCCCGCGCTCTGCACCGATAACGGCGCCATGATCGCCTGGGCCGGCGCCGAGCGCATGGCGATCGGGTTGACCGATACGATGGAAGCCGCGCCGCGGGCACGCTGGCTGCTCGACGCCAATGCCAGGGCGCCGGCCGGCTATGCCAACAGTCGCGCGGGCTATTGAGATGGCCTCCTTCAATTCAGTCGCGGTGATCGGCGCAGGCGCATGGGGCACGGCGCTTGCCGCGGTCGCCGCGCGTGCCGGGCGCGGCGTGACACTCTATGCACGCAGCGCCGCGAGCGTAGCGCGCATGAAAGCGACGCATGAGAATCTGCGCCTGCCCGGCATTCGGCTCGAAGCCGGCATCGACATCACCGGGGAGATCGCGCTTGCCGCATCCGCTGACGTCATCCTGATCGCGACACCGGCACAGAATCTGCGCGAGGCCGTGAACGCCCTCGCCCCGCACCTGAAATCATCGACGCCTGTCGTCGCGACGGCCAAGGGCATCGAGCGCGGCACGCACAAGTTCATGACCGAGGTAATTGCGGAAGCTGCAGCAAATGCGATTCCCGCCATTCTCTCCGGCCCGAGCTTTGCCGACGATGTCGCGCGCGGCTTGCCGACCGCCGTCACGCTGGCGGCCGGGGATGAAGCGATCGCCGCCGCGCTGGTACATGCGCTGGGTTCCGCGACCTTCCGGCCCTATCACACCACCGATATTCGCGGCGTCGAGATCGGCGGCGCGGCCAAGAATGTGCTGGCGATCGCAGCGGGAATTGCGGTCGGCCGCGAACTCGGCGCGTCCGCGCAAGCGGCGCTTACAACGCGCGGGTTCAGCGAACTCGCCCGCTTCGGCCGCGCCTGCGGTGCGCGCGCCGAAACACTGGTGGGCCTGTCGGGTCTCGGCGACCTCATCCTGAGCTGCTCCAGCCTGCAATCCCGCAATTTCGCGCTCGGCATCGCGCTCGGCCGCGGCGAGCCGCCGCCTTCGGGCAAATTGGCCGAGGGACAGTTCACCGCGCCGGTGCTGGTGGAGTTCGCGGCTTCGCAGGGTGTCGATATGCCGGTATCAAGAGCGGTAGCCGCAATCCTTGCGGGCAAGATCTCGATCGACGCCGCGATCGAAGGCCTGCTGACGCGGCCGTTCAAGGCGGAGGAATGACAATGGCGTATTGGCTGGTGAAATCGGAACCGTCGACCTGGTCGTGGGACCAGCAGGTGGCCAAGGGCGCGAAGGGCGAAGCCTGGACCGGCGTGCGCAATTTCACCGCGCGGCAGAATCTCGTGAACATGAAGAAGGGCGACAAGGCGTTCTTCTATCACTCCAACGAGGGCAAGGACATTGTCGGAATCGCCGAGGTGATCAAGGAGGCCTATCCGGATCCTTCCGACAAGACCGGCAAATTCGTCTGCGTCGACATCAAGGCCGACAAGCCCATGCCGAAGCCGGTGACGATGGCCGCGATCAAGGCGGAGAAGAAGCTCGCCGCCATGGCGCTGGTGAAATATTCGCGGCTGTCGGTGCAGCCGGTAACGACGGACGAATGGAAGCTGGTCTGCAAGATGGGCGGACTTTAAGCGGCATTTAACCACAACGACCGCTGTTTGTCCGTAGAGTACCGGACCCTAACCGCAGGGGAAATTTAGCATTTCAGGCGCTCTACTCCCTTACCAACAGCAAAGCGGAACAACGGGAGAGGGCAAGCCTTGAGATCGGGCGCCAGCACAGTTAACGCGGCACCGCTCGACGACATGGCGGCAGTGCCCATGACGCCGGCTCTCGAGGCCGAGACCAGGCGGCTGCTGTCGGGACGGGCGCGCGACATCCGCTTCTCTGACGCGTTGATGCACGCCTATCGCCAGAGGGACTGGCCACAGCGCAGCAAGATCGCACGCGCCTGGATGGTCTGGGTTGCCCTGATCAGCATGACCTTCGTACCGGTCAGCTACCTTCTCGCGCCGGATTTCCTCTGGCTTACCACCCTCATCAGCGGCGTCCTGGTGCCGGCGATGCACGCCTGTGCCTGGCTGGTCTGGCGCAAGCCGCGCAGCGCCACGGTCGAGGGACTGTCGCTGCTGTTGCTGATGAGCGGCGTCATGATCGTCTACGGCTTCCTCGCTGCAGCCGCTGGCGGCAGCAGCTATGAGCGGTTCCTCACCTGCATCATGTACGCCAACACCATCGCGATCGTGGTGCTCAACGTCGAATATTTCTGGTCGCTGTCCCTGATGATCTGCTCGACCGCAATCTTCTTCGGCTTCGAGATTTTCAATCCCGCGATCAGCCTGAAGGAAGCCGTGGGAACATCGATCTTCTATGCGATCGGAATCTATGCGGCGACGATCGCGCGGAAGACCCAGTCGATCCTGGCAAAGAAGGCATTCCTGCTGTCCCTGCACAGCCAGTATCACAGCGACGCGCTGAAAGGCGCCAATCATCAGCTGGAAATACTGGCGACACACGATCCCCTCACCGGGCTCGGCAATCGACGCTCGTCGACCGACCTGATCGACCGGCTCTGGCGCAACCCGGCGATCCCGAAAGCCAATATCGCATTCATCATGGCCGATATCGACCGCTTTAAGTTATTGAACGATACCGCCGGCCACGCCGCCGGCGACGAATGCCTCAAACGCGTCGCGAGGGCGATCGAGCATTCGGTGCGGATCGGCGAAGACGCCGTTTTCCGTTACGGCGGCGAGGAATTCCTGGTCGTCCTCGCCCATGCAACTCCGGACCTCGCCTGGGCGATCGCCGAACGCATCCGCCACGCGGTGGAAGCGCTTGGCATCGTCAATCCGGGAATCCGGCGCGCCGATGGTTCTGCCGGCGTGGTGACGATCAGTCTGGGCGTCGCCTTTGCGCGGGAAGGTGCCGCGCCGGAAACGGTGGCGAAATGGGCGGACGATTCGCTCTACGACGCCAAGCGCAGCGGCAGGAACGTCGCGTTCATGTCCACCGCCCATGCTGCCGGCGACGCGATTCCGGAACGGGCTGACAGCCGACGCGGCGCGCCGGCGCTGCTGCCCGAGATGGACCGTTTACCCGGCTGAACGGAATTACGCCGCAGCCGCCAGCACCACCTGCGCCAGCAGCTGCTCGCGCTTCTTCTGGGTGCGGTAGCCCTTCATGGTCGCTGCAAAGCGCTCGAGGATGCCGTCCTCGAAGGCGGTGACGATGGTGTCGTGCACGTAGCTCTTGCGGCAGATCGCCGGCGTGTTGGAGAGCTCGTCGGCTGCGGCCCGCACGGCGTCCAGCACCTGCTTCTTGCGGCCGCGGGCGCTCGCCGCGGGCGAAATCCGCGACAGCGATTCCAGCACCACGGCCGAGGCCATCAGCGTGCGGAAATCCTTCAGCGAAATCTTGATGCCGGCGATCTCGCGCAGGAAGGCGTTCACCGTCGTCGTCGACACGGCGCGGATCGTGCCGGAGGCGTCGCGATACTGGAACATGCGCTTGCCCGGCACGGTGCGCAAAATGCCGATGGCGCGCACGAGCTTCGCCGCGTCGCATTCCTTGCGCACGGCCTTGCCGCCCTTCGCCTTGAAAGTCAGCACGAAGCTGTCTTCTTCCAGCGTGACGTTGGACTTCAACATCGTGGTGGCGCCGCGGGTGCCGTTGAGTTTTGCGTAGGACTCGTTGCCGGGGCGGATCGCGGTGCGCGCGATCAGCTCGATGACCGCCGACAGCGCGAATTCCCTCGTTGGCTCGTCGCCGGCGAGATGCGCCGAGACGTTGCGGCGGATTTTCGGGAGCGCGCCCACGAGCTTGGCCAGGCGATGGGCCTTGCGCTGCTCGCGCACCTTCTCCCAGTCGGCGTGATAGCGGTATTGCAGCCGGCCGGCCGCATCGATGCCGACCGCCTGCAGATGCGAGCTGGGGTCGGCCGAATAGCGCACGTCGCGATAGGCCGGCGGCACCGCCATCCGATGCAGGCGGCGAATGGTCGGTTCGTGCCGGACCTTCGTGCCGTTGGCGCGAATGAATGAATAGCTCTTGCCGCGCTTGATGCGGCGGATGGTGAGTGCGTTCTGGTCGCCGAGCTTGAGGCCGTGATGTTCGGCCAGTTCCGCCACCGAGGTCTTCGGCTTCGGCTGTTCGGCCGGAACCTTCGGCAACTGGCCGAGCATTTCCGCCAGCGCAACGGCGGGATCGGCGGAAGCGGGCCCTGTAGCCTCGAAATTCTGCTGATCCATCATCGTCGTGAACGCCTTGCTCCGCCTGTTGCGCCGGTAATGCCGCTTGTTGGGGCTTCGTTCCGGGAGGGCCGTCCGGCCCCGGGGTGGCCATTTAGGGGGTGCGGCGCGGGATTGCGAGTCCCGAATCAGTCATCTGCGGTGCCTAAACACCGTTCATGGGAGCCATTCGCCCGATAACGTTGATTTTGCGCTGTCTCAATACGCCGGGCACGCTGCCGTGGCTGGTGAACCATTGTCGGCGGAAGAGCAAGCCAAACCAAGGTTTGAGGCGGCTGCGCTTGTCCCGACGCCGTCCGGCGACGCATAATCGCGCCAATAATTGTAGCCAGCTTGCGATCAATTTCGTTCGCGAGCGGCCAGTGACGTTGAGTGGAGGGAATATGTCCGAGAAGATTTACGATGTGCCCGCGGAGTGGTCGAAACGCGCCTGGATCGACGACGCCAAGTATCGCGAGATGTATGAGCGCTCGGTCAAGGACCCCAACGGCTTTTGGGCCGAACAGGCCAAGCGGGTCGACTGGGTCAAGACGCCCCACAAGATCGAGAACGTCTCCTTCGCGCCCGGCAACATCTCGATCAAATGGTTCGAGGACGGCGTGCTCAACGCCGCCTACAATTGCATCGACCGCCACCTCGCCAAGCGCGCCAACCAGACCGCGATCATCTGGGAGGGCGACGACCCCTCGCAATCCAAACACATCACCTACAAGGAATTGCATGACGAAGTGTGCCGGATGGCCAACATCCTGCGCACGCGCAACGTCAAGAAGGGCGATCGCGTCACCATCTATCTGCCGATGATCCCCGAGGCCGCCTACGCGATCCTCGCCTGCGCGCGCATCGGCGCCATCCATTCGGTGGTGTTCGCCGGCTTCTCGCCCGACAGCCTCGCCCAGCGCATCAACGACTGCGAGTCCAGGATCGTCATCACCGCCGATGAAGGCCTGCGCGGTGGCCGCAAGGTGCCGCTGAAAGCCAATCTCGACGCGGCACTGGAGAAATCCCCCGGCGTCGACTGGGTCGTGGTGGTCAAGCGCACCGGCGCCAACGTCAACATGAACCCGTCGCGCGATCTCTGGTATCATGACGCGGCCAAGATGGTGACCACGGAATGCCCGTGCGAGCCGATGCATGCGGAAGATCCGCTGTTCATCCTTTACACGTCGGGCTCGACCGGCCAGCCCAAGGGCGTGCTGCACACCACCGGCGGCTATCTGGTGTTCGCATCGATGACGCATCAATACGTCTTCGACTATCACGACGGCGACATCTACTGGTGCACCGCCGACGTCGGCTGGGTCACCGGCCACAGCTACATTCTCTACGGACCGCTCGCCAATGGCGCCACCACGCTGATGTTCGAGGGCGTGCCGAACTATCCCGACAATTCCCGGTTCTGGAACGTCGTCGACAAGCACAAGGTCAACATCTTCTACACCGCGCCGACCGCGATCCGCGCGCTGATGCAGGGCGGCGACGAGCCGGTGAAGAAGACCTCGCGTGCCTCGTTGCGCCTGCTCGGCTCGGTTGGCGAGCCGATCAATCCGGAAGCGTGGGAATGGTATCACCGCGTGGTCGGCGACGAGCGTTGCCCGATCGTCGACACCTGGTGGCAGACCGAGACCGGCGGCATCCTGATC
Organism: Bradyrhizobium sp.; assembly: GCF_016219575.1. Lineage (GTDB taxonomy): Bacteria > Pseudomonadota > Alphaproteobacteria > Rhizobiales > Xanthobacteraceae > Bradyrhizobium. Next base: position 25,962 of record NZ_JACRMG010000032.1, read on the forward strand.
ACGCCGCTGCCGGGCGCGACGAAGCTGAAGCCGGGCTCGGCGACGCGGCCGTTCTTCGGCGTGGTGCCGGAGATCGTCGACGCCGAAGGCAAGGTGCTGGACGGCGCGACGTCAGGCAATCTCTGCATCACGAAATCATGGCCGGGCCAGATGCGCACGGTCTATGGCGATCATGCCCGCTTCGAGCAGACCTACTTCTCGACCTACAAGGGCAAGTATTTCACCGGCGACGGCTGCCGGCGCGATGCCGACGGCTATTACTGGATCACCGGCCGCGTCGACGACGTCATCAACGTGTCCGGCCATCGCATGGGCACTGCCGAAGTCGAAAGCTCGCTGGTGGCGCATGAAGCCGTGTCGGAAGCCGCCGTGGTCGGCTATCCCCACGACATCAAGGGCCAGGGCATCTATGCCTATGTGACGCTGATGACCGGCAAGGAGCCGAGCGAGGCCCTGCGCAAGGAACTGGTGGCCTGGGTGCGCAAGGACATCGGCCCGATCGCCTCTCCCGACCTGATCCAGTTCGCGCCCGGCCTGCCCAAGACCCGCTCCGGCAAGATCATGCGCCGCATCCTGCGCAAGATTGCCGAGGACGAGCCCTCGAGCCTCGGCGACACCTCGACCCTGGCCGACCCCGCCGTGGTCGACGACCTCGTCAAGAACCGCCAGAACAAGAAGGGCGCATCGGCCTAGAGGTCGGGCAGAAAAGCCACGGTCGATCTCCGAAATCAGGGCTCCGGAACCGTCCGGAGCCCTTTTTCCTGCGCGATTCCAGAGGCCTCACGCAGCCGTGTCCGCACTGTGTCTTTTTCGGGACAAGTGTTGTTTTCAAGTCATTTACTTTAATTCGAACATTTCCTTTGTTCCCTCCATCGAAGTCGCGGCTTCGGCCGGCGTGGAAACCGTCCGGTTAAGGGACGCGGTTAAGAATGCGTGCCTGAGAAATGCGTGCCTGAGACCGGCGGATTGCCTCCTTCAAAGGTCAGCCGACGAATTTGGTCCCTCCAGGGGACAATGGGGAATGGAGAGAACGATGTCGTTGAGGATTGCGGCGGCGCTGGCCGTCACCATCGGGGCAGGGATGATGATGTCGTCGCCCGCCCAGGCGCGCCCCGAAATGGTCGGCATGCGCAGCGCCGAATATTCGCCGGGCACCATCGTCGTGAAGACCGGCGAGCGCCGCCTCTATCTCATCCTCGATAACGGCCGGGCCATGCGTTACCCGGTCGGCGTCGGCCGCTATGGCAAGCAGTGGGCCGGCACCACCCGCATCGATGGCAAATATACGAATCCGGCCTGGTCGCCGCCGCGGGAAGTCAAGCGCGACAAGCCCAACATGCCCGACGTGATCCCCGGCGGCTCGCCGCGGAATCCGATGGGCGTTGCGGCCATGACGCTGTCCGGTGGCGAATACGCCATCCACGGCACCAACATGCCGGGCTCGGTTGGCGGCTTCGTCTCCTATGGCTGCATCCGCATGCTGAACGGGGATATTACCGATCTCTACCAGCGCGTTTCCGTCGGCACGACGGTTGTCGTGACCCGCTGATCTACGTCTAAAGCGCGATGCGATTTGGTTGAATCGTCATCGCGCTTTAGGTTGTTGTTTGAGCATGATCTTTTCGGAAAACCGCTTCACACTTTTCCGGATCATGCTCTAGGCGTTTTCAACGCAAAGAGCCGCGCCAATGCGCGGCTCTTTCTTTTTCACCGCGGTACGTTCGCGCACCAGCCGTTGCGGTGGCCGCCGTTGTAGCTGCGCACATGACCGGCTGCGAGCAGCGCTGCCGCGACATTGCCGGTGCGTTTGGTGGCAACGTCGGCCAGGACGCGGCCCTGATACTTGTCCGGACCGATGTTGTAGATCGCGACCTCGCCCTGCCGGAGCAGGTCGCGCAACGCCTCGGTCGCAGCTTCGGCCAGCCGCAATTCCTCAGCGCAATCCGCCTTGAGTTCCGGCGCATCGATGCCGCGCAGTCGAACGCGCGTCATCACGTCCTGGCCGGGCGCAAGAGGCACCCGCGCCTCAAACGTGTCGCCATCAATCGTGCGAATGACGTCGGCCGATCGATGCCGGTCGAGGTTGCCGGCAGGCCGCCAGATCGTCTCGAATTCCTGCGACCCGCCGTCATGCCAGCGCGGCAAATGCAGCCATTGCCGGATCGGCAGCATGGCGCCTGCCGCAACCGCGAGCACAAAGAGCCAAGGCAGGGCCGCGGAAAGCCGCCTCCGGGGCGGGCGGGCGCGCCCGGTCGGCCGCCAGGAATTTGCTCTCTCAATAGGCATTGCGGGGAAGCTGGACTGAGTCGGCCAGGCCGGCAAGAGTCCATCCTGCCTCAGAAATCCGAGGCGATGCCCTTGTTTTCCCAATCGCCGTAACGCGTCGGCTCCGGGCCCTTGGGGCCCTGGAATTCCTTATCCATGGGCCTGGCATTCGCGGCCGCCTGGCGGCGGCGCTCTTCGGCCTCGGCAAGCGCCCGCTGCGCCGCCGGCGTCAGCGGCTTCCGTGCGGCATCGTGCTTTGCGGGTCCGTCGGTCATTTCAACTGTTTCCTCCCGGCCGCCGATGCGGTCAAGCCCGCCCGCCGCATCACAATCGCGAAATCCGATTTGCGATTCTTACATTTGGCATATTCGCATGCCACAGCTTGCTCCCGTTGCGATGGCATGAGCCGAAGCATCACGTCACATAGACCCAAGAACATTTCCACGCCATGCCTCCACAACGATTCGCAGTCGCCTCCGAAGTGCCTGGCCTGGCGGCACGGCGGATCGCCGCCGACATCCTGGACGGCGTGCTCCACCGCCACCGCACCCTCGACGACCAGCTCGAAGGCGCCGGCGCCCATCCCGGACTGAAAGCGCTCTCCGACCGCGACCGCGCGCTGATGCGGCGGCTGGTCGCCACCATCCTGCGCCGGCTCGGCACGCTCGGTCATCTGCTGTCGCGGCTGCTCGACCGCGGCGTTCCTACCGATGCGCCGCGCGCGCAAAGCGCGCTCCTGATCGGCGCCGCGCAAATCCTCTGGATGGACGTGCCCGATCATGCGGCCGTCGATCTCTCGGTGCGGCTGGTGCAATCCGACCGGCGCGCCGCACGCTATGCCGGCCTCGTCAACGCCGTGCTGCGCCGCTGCGCACGCGAGGGCACGGCGATCGTCGAGGACGTCAAGTCGCAAGCGCTGGATCTGCCGCCATGGCTGTTCGCGCGCTGGACCGCGCATTATGGCGAATCCACCGCACGTGCGATGGCTGCCGCCCTCAGCCATGAACCATCGCTCGACCTCACGCTGAAATCGGACGCTTCGCAGTGGGCCACGCGCCTGCACGGCGAAGTGCTGCCGACGGGAACGGTGCGCACGCTGCTGCACGGTTCGGTGACCATGCTGCCCGGCTTCTCCGAAGGCCAATGGTGGGTGCAGGACGCCGCCGCAGCGCTGCCCGCGCGATTGTTCGGCGACATCGGCGGCAAGAAGATTGCCGATCTCTGCGCTGCACCCGGCGGCAAGACCGCGCAGCTCGCCTATGCCGGCGCACGCGTGACGGCGGTCGATCGTTCGCCGGCACGGATGACGCGGCTGCGCGACAATCTTGCGCGGCTTTCGCTGGAGGCCGAGACCGTCGTTGCCGATGCCGTGGAATGGCAGGCTCCGGCGGAAAGTTTCGATGGCATTCTGGTCGACGCGCCCTGCACTTCGACCGGCACCATCCGCCGGCATCCGGACGTGGCGTGGCTGCGACAGGAGACCGATATCGCGCCGCTCTCGGCGCTGCAGAAGCGCCTGCTGCAAAAGGCCGTCGCGCTGCTGAGGCCCGGCGGAACCCTGGTCTATTGCACCTGTTCGCTGGAACCGGAGGAAGGCGAGGCGGCCATTTCGGCGCTTCTTGCCGCCGGGACCGGCCTGCGGCGTGCGCCGGTTGCGACGGCCGAGGTGGCCGGACTTGCCGAAATCGTCACCCCCGACGGCGATCTCCGGACGCTACCCTGCCACTTGCCGCACACTGACCCGCGCCTGGCGGGACTGGACGGTTTTTACGCCGCCAGGCTGGTTAAGGCCTGATTCTGCAGCGGATTCTTCGCCGCAGGGGGCTGATTCGCCTGCTTTCAAGATGGCACGGAAGCCACGATTCCGGCTAAATACGAATCGCAGGAATTCCCTCCCTCCCAAGGCACGGCGTGTCGGTCGCTCAACGCAGACGAATCTCGACCCTGATCATGGGCCGCTTCGCGCGGAACATGATGGCCCGCGCCAGCGGCGGCACGGTCGCGCTGTCGCGGCTGTGGCCCGGCCGCGCCGACCGCCTGACCATCGCCCCGCATGATCTGCGCACCGCCGACGCCACCCGCGCCGCCGAAATCTATGCCGGGCGCTTCGTCTTCGCCGGCAAGATCGTCACCTGTCACGGCCGCTCCATTTTCGATCTCGAGCCGCCCTCGGAAGACTGGGAGGTCGCGCTGCTCGGCTTCGGCTGGCTTCGCCATCTGCGTGCCGCCGACACCGCGCTGACCCGCGCCAACGCCCGTTCGCTGGTCGACGACTGGATGTCGAACCAGACGCGCAAGCGGCCGCTGGAGCGCCGCGCCGACGTGCTGGCGCGCCGCGTGATCTCGCTGCTGTCGCAGGCCCCGTTGGTGCTCGGCGACACCGACGGAAAATTCTATCGGCGCTATCTGCGCGGGCTGACCCGCGAGATCCGTTACCTCCGCTATGCCATGATCGACATCGGCGACGGCGTGCCGCGGCTGCAGGTGCTGATCGCGCTGTGCTACGCCTCGCTGTGCCTCGCCAACCAGGCCAAGCACATCCGCAGCGCCTCGCGAAAGCTGTCCGACGAGTTGCAGCGGCAGATCCTGCCCGATGGCGGGCACATCTCGCGCAATCCCGGCGCGCTGGTCGAACTGCTCAGCGATCTCCTGCCGCTGCGCCAGACCTTTGCGGCAAGGAACATCGCCCCGCCCCCGGCGCTGCTCAACGCCATCGACCGCATGATGCCGATGCTGCGGTTCTTCCGCCATGGCGACGGCAGTTTCGCGCTGTTCAACGGCATGAGCAGCGCACCGAATGACTTGGTAGCGACGCTGCTCGCCTATGATGACACCCATGGCGCGCCGATGGCGAACATGCCGCATACCGGCTACCAGCGCATCGATGCCGGCGGGCTGACGCTGATCATGGATACCGGCGCGCCGCCGCCGCCGAGCGTCAGCCAGGACGCGCATGCCGGTTGCCTTTCCTTCGAATTGTCCTCCGGGCCGAGCCGCATCGTGATCAATTGCGGCATGCCGACGACCGGCCGCGACAACTGGCGCTCCTTCGCGCGCGGCACGGCTGCGCATTCGACGCTGACCTATCACGACACCTCGTCATGCCAGTTCGTCGAATTCTCGGCGATGAAGAAGCTGCTGCAGGGCGCGCCGGTCGTCTCCGGGCCGACCAATGTCGAGAGCTATCGCGAGGCGGTGCCCCATGGCGAATTGCTGACCACCTCGCATGACGGCTATCTCGCCCGCTTCGGCGTGATCCACCGCCGGGTGCTGATGGCCGCGCAGGACGGCTCGCGGCTCGACGGCGAGGACACGCTTTCTCCGGCGCCGGGCGGCAAGATCAAGGGCAACGAAGCCGACTTCGCGCTGCGCTTTCACCTCCACCCCTCGGTGAAGGCGAGCCGGCTGTCGGACGCGCGCGGGGTGATGCTGGTGCTGCCGAACCGCGACGTCTGGACCTTCGAGGCCCTGGACGACAAGGTCGATCTCGAGGACAGCGTGTTCCTGGCCGGCAATGACGGTCCCCGCCGCACCGCCCAGATCGTGATCCGGCAGGATTCCCGCCACGCCTCCTCAATCCGCTGGAGTTTTGTGCGCTCCTCGACCTCGGCGTCGCAGACCAACGCCCGGCGCAACGCGCGCCGCGAGCCGGAACTGCCGCTCTGACCCGGGTGGTCACGGCGCCGACCAAAATCTCGAAAACAACCCCATGCAAAGTAGCCAGCATGTCGATGGGATCAGCATGGCACGCAATCCTGGCAGATCCCCGGGCCCTCTGATGATGAGCGGCGGCGCTTCGGCTATCGCCACTTGCATGTGCGGCTCAAACGGGAAAGTCCGGAACTGAGCTTGAGAGCGAATGAGATCCAGTGCCTAATCCCTACACTCGACGCACCGCCCCTCCATCGACCGGGATCGCCGCACCGTTGACATAGCGAGCGAGCGGCGAGGCGAGAAAAGTCACGAGGTGCCCAATGTCGCAAGGTTCACCAAAGTATCCAGCGGGAATGTTCTGCTTGATGAACTCAGCCTTCGATTGCTCCGTTGGAGGCAGTTTTTGAATCTGAGCCGAATTGATGCGACCGGGGGCGATCGTGTTCACAGTGATGCCGTGCGCGCCAAGTTCGGAGGACAGTGTTCGGGACCAGCTGACGAGAGCTGCTTTGGCGGGCGCAGCGCCGTTGAGCCTTGGTGCAACCAGTGCGCCGGATATATTGACGATCCGACCCCAGTTCTTAGCTTTCATTCCGGGAATGATGAGATCAGTTAGTCGCCGTGCTGCGAGGAAATTGAGTGTAAGTGCCTCGTCCCAGAACGCATCGTCTGCTTTGTCTGTGACGGGCCTCGCACCACCGACATTGTTGACGAGGATATCGACGCGCCCACCAAGAGCCGCCAAGGCTTCGGCTACGATCTGGGCGGGACCGTCTATCGCACAAACGTCCCCGATAACGATCGCCGGACGACCACCGGAACAAGAGGCAAGGCGTCCGGCCACTTGCTCCAGCGCCGCTGCCTTACGCCCGCTGATCGCCACATGCACGCCAGCGTCCGCAAGCGCCGCCGCGATCCCGCTGCCAATGCCGCCACTTGCGGCCGTTATCAGGGCAGTCTTGCCTTCCAGGCCCAGATTCATTGGATCAACTCCGTGCGTGGATGACGCAGTCCAGGGCAACTTTAGGCGACAACTTGGGTGACAACTCCCGGCGCTGCCACGGTGCTCTGGCTCATTTGTTCGAGAGAACGCATCGTATTCCGCCGCTCGGATCAACAACATCACCACTATAACGTGGGATCAAATGCAGGTGCACGTGCATTCGGTTTTGTCCGGCGGCTCGCCCAATGTTGGCGCCGATGTTGTAACCGTCCGGCGAATGATCTACCGCAATCTTGCTTTGCGCGCGATCAAGCAGCGATAGTATTTCGGTCTTCTCCTCGGTGGTCATGTCAAAATAACTCGCGACGTGTCGGCGTGGTATTATCAGGACATGTCCACGGCTCAGACTGTTGTTATCGTAACGAACATACGCGAGGGAGCCCTCAAGCAAGACGCATTCGGGTCGGCACAACTCGCAATCCGCAACCGCCATGGCATCGATCCTTCTCAATTAGCGTCGACGCATCCAACAGTATCTTCACGACAGCAGAGTTCGCCAGTCGCCCTCAGTGTCCGGAGCGCACACCATAGGCTGCATAAGCACTCTGCATGCGCTCTTCGTCCGCGCGATCCGGAAACAGCGTATAGCTTGGAGCCCATATCCTCGAAATGCGGTCGATTCTGACCGAAATGACATTGCGGATCAGAAAGTCCTCGCCGGCCATGCGTAGCAGCTCCGCCCCTAAGGTCGCGAAATCCTCAGCTTCTGGTGGGATAATCTTGGCCGTTCCGACGAACTTGAAGCCCCTTTGCCGGAATATGTCGATGAAGCTCACGCAGACATTTGGCTGTAAGCGGATGTTCCTGACGCTGTTGGACGATGCAATGTCAGCGATCACGATCCGGTCATCGCCATGGCTCGTAAAGATTTCCTTAGGTGTGACGTTCGGAACGCCCGCCGGGTCAACGGTCGCCAACCAGCAAAGCACCGAATTTTTCAAGTCAGTCTTGACAGCTTGATTGATCGGTCCGCGGTCTTTGCGTACTGCCATGACACATCCTCCGAAATCAGACGCAGGCCGAAAGCAGCCAACACAGTGCCCGATGGCCTGTTCTGTCCAGAGGCCGACGCGGAACGCAATCCTGGTCTGTCAGCCCGGCGGAGCCATGCTGTCAGGGGCAAAGCCGGTCGGCAGGCCGTCGATGCTCTTCATGTTCTTCAGACCCCAGTATTTTCGCAGATTGTCGATGCTCCGCTCCGCCCAGTAGCGCACCAGGCTGCCGCGCTCCTGCTTGTAGTCGAACAGCGGCACGCCCATGCCACACGACGTCTGCACGAGATCAACCGAGAGGCGTACGATCTGGCGGGCGCCTGCAACTTCCTCGAACTTCGAAACGAGATCGGCGTACTCCGGCGTGCCCCGCATCAACGATCGACCCTGGCCATAGAGCCGCAGGATCACCGGAGCGCCCTCGAAGGCGCAAAACATGATGGTCAACCGCTTGTCATCCGAGGCGATCAGGTGAGCGCGGGTCTCGCTGCCGCTGCCGGTGCAATCGAGATAGGCGACGTCGTTATCTCCGAGCACCCGGAATGAGGACAGGCCCTTGGGCGAGACGTTGACGCGTCCCTTGGGCGGGGCGCTGGCGACGAAGAAGATCTTCTGCCGCGCGATGAAAGCCGCGTGCTCCGGTTCGATCCTTGCGAATTGCTTGCCCATGCCCGTCCGTCCTTTGCGCAGCGACGAAGTCGAGACAAGAAACTATCACCCCATTTGTACCAGTTTAAGGATACATATTATCCCGGTATAAAGACCACCATGAAAGGACAAGACCCGATCGCTCCGGCTCTCTCGCTCAGCGCGTTCTTGCGGGCGCTCCGGGAGCGCCAGTCTCCGGCAGAATTCGGTCTCGCCGCCGGACCACGACGGCGCACGCCCGGCCTCCGGCGCGAGGAGGTCGCCCAGCTCTGCGGGTTGAGCGTCACCTGGTACACGTGGATCGAGCAGGGGCGCGATGTGTCCGTCTCTGCTTCGACACTTGCGCGCCTCGCCCGCGGATTGCGCCTGTCACGCGCCGAGCGCTTCTATCTGTTCGACGTTGCGGGCAAGCGCGATCCCGAGCGGCCGGGCCACAGGGATGACCCTCCCGAGGCGGTGCTGTCCTGCGTCGATGCGATCGATGGTCCCGCCTACATCCTCGATCGCACATGGGGCGCGCGTCGCTGGAACGCGAAAGCGGCAAAACTGTTTGCAGGATGGCTCGATGCCGACGGCGAAAAAAACCTGCTGCGCTATATCTTCCTCAGGCCTGAGGCGCGAGCTCTAATCCTTGACTGGACGTCCCGTGCGCAGCGCGTCGTCGCAGAGTTCCGCGCCGCGGCGACAGGCTACGCCGACGATCCGGATATTCGCCGGCTTGTCGATGAACTGCGAATTGCAAGTTCCGACTTCGCGCGCTGCTGGCATACACAGGGGGTTTTGGCACGCGAAGGCGGCGAACGTGCGTTCAATCATCCGACCATGGGACTGCTGCACTACCAGCAGGTTTCGCTGTCTCTCGCGGGCTGGCCCGACTATCGACTGACGATGCTTCTCTCTGCACCGACCGTACGCGATCGATGACCGGTAGCGAGGCCATTGAGAACTGCGCCAAAAGCTGCTAACCAGCTCGCACTCGCGCAACTGGCGACTTTGGATGGAGCACCATCGGGAAGCGCGAGATTGATCGCCGCGCGCCTGGGCATAAGAATCTCCTGACAAAGGACCTTGCCCATGACCGATACCACCCGCCGCGTTTCCCGTGCCCTGCTCTCCGTTTCCGACAAGACCGGTCTGATCGAATTCGCCAGGGCGCTGGCCGCGCGCGGCGTCGAGCTGGTCTCCACCGGCGGCACAGCGAAGGCGATTGCCGCCGCCGGACTCGCGGTGAAAGACGTCTCCGAACTGACCGGCTTCCCCGAGATGATGGACGGCCGGGTCAAGACGCTGCACCCGAAGGTGCATGGCGGCCTGCTCGCGATCCGCGGCAACAAGGAGCATAGGAGTGCGATGCAGGCGCACGGCATCGCGCCGATCGATCTTCTGGTCGTCAACCTCTATCCGTTCGAGGCGACGGTCGAGAAGGGCGCCGGTTTCGAGGACTGCATCGAGAACATCGACATCGGCGGCCCCGCCATGATCCGCGCAGCCGCGAAAAACCATGACGACGTCGCCGTCGTGGTCGAGGCGCAGGATTACCAGGCCGTGCTCGACGAGCTCGCCGCCAATAACGGCGCCACCACGCTTTCGCTGCGCCGCCGTCTCGCGGCCAAGGCCTACGCGCGAACCGCAGCCTACGACGCCGCCATCTCGAACTGGTTCGCTGCCCAGAACCGCACCGACGCTCCCGACTTCCGCGCCTTCGGCGGCCGGCTGCTCCAGTCGCTGCGCTACGGCGAGAACCCGCATCAGAACGCGGCGTTCTACGCCACCCCGGAAAAACGGCCGGGCGTCTCCACGGCGCGGCAGTTGCAGGGCAAGGAGCTTTCCTACAACAACATCAACGACACCGATGCGGCCTATGAATGCATCGGCGAGTTCGACCCCAAGCGCACCGCGGCCTGCGTCATCGTCAAGCACGCCAACCCCTGCGGCGTGGCGGAAGCTCCCGACCTCGTCGCCGCCTATCGCAAGGCGCTGGCCTGCGATTCGACGTCGGCCTTCGGCGGCATCGTCGCGGTCAACTGCGTGCTGGATGCGGATGCCGCGCGCGCCATCACCGAAATCTTCACCGAGGTGATCATCGCGCCCGATGCGACCGAAGAAGCGATCGCCGTCGTCTCCGCAAAGAAGAACCTGCGGCTGCTGCTCGCCGGCGGCCTGCCCGACCCGCGCAGCATCGGCCTCACCGCAAAGACCGTTGCCGGTGGCTTGCTGGTGCAGAGCCGCGACAATGCGGTGGTCGATGACATGAACCTAAAGGTCGTGACCAAGCGTGCACCGACTGAGGCGGAGCTGCGCGACCTGAAATTTGCGTTTCGCGTCGCCAAGCACGTCAAGTCCAACACCATCATCTACGCCAAGGATCTGGCGACGGTCGGCATCGGCGCGGGCCAGATGAGCCGGGTCGATTCCGCGCGCATTGCCGCGCGCAAGGCGCTCGATGCTGCCAAGGAGCTTGGGCTTGCCGAGCCCCTGACCAAGGGCTCGGTGGTCGCGTCAGACGCATTCTTCCCGTTTGCCGACGGCATGCTCGCCTGTATCGAGGCCGGCGCCACCGCGGTGATCCAGCCCGGCGGCTCCATGCGCGACGACGAGGTGATCAAGGCCGCCGACGAGCACGGCATTGCCATGGTGTTCACCGGCGTCAGGCATTTCAGGCACTAGCCACCACGACCACTGCTGTCGTCCCGGCGAAAGCCGGGACCCATAACCACGAGTGTGCGGGCTAGAACTCGCTGTGGCTATAGCGAAGCGCAGCACTGACATTCGTGGTTATGGGTCCCGGATCGCGCTCGCTACGCTCGCTTGTCCGGGACGACGGGACGGCTCCTTTACCATCATCAGCAGCGCCATCCCCGCCGTGAAGAAGATCACGAGCACGGCCATGCCGGCCTTCTGGCTCGCGGTTACCGCGGTGACGACGCCGATCAGCAGCGGGCCGAGGAAGGACGTCACCTTGCCGGTCAACGCGAACAGCCCGAAATACTGCGCGATGCGGTCCTTTGGCGCGAGGCGGATGAGCAGCGTGCGCGCTGCCGCCTGCAGCGGGCCGCCGGCCGCCCCGATCAGACAGCCGAGCACGAGATAGGCCTTTTCCGACGCGCCGGCGAACAGCGCGCCGCCGGGCTGCGGCGGGGTGACCTTGACGAAGAAGACGTGGTCCTTGTCCACCAGCAGGATGGCAATGACCGCGAACAGCAGCACCATCATGCTGCCGGCTATCACCCGCTTCGGGCCGAGTTGGTCGTCGAGCTTGCCGCCGAGCCAGGCACCGAGCGTGCCTGCAATCGCAAGCAGGATGCCGAACGTGCCGATCTGCAGCGTGTGCCAGCCGAAGGTGCCGGCCGCATAGATGCCGCCGAAGGCGAACAGCGACACCAGCCCATCGGTATAGACCATGTTGGCGAGCAGGAAGAGCAACATCGATCGCTGCTTCGGCAATTCGGCGATCGTCCCCTTCAGCTCGCTGAGCCCGGCGCGCAGCGCCTCGCGCACGGGTCGCCTTGCCGGATAATCCGGCGTCAGCAAGAACATCGGCGTCACGAAGATGACGAACCAGATCGCAGTCAGCGGACCGGTGATGCGATCGCCCTGATGCGTGACGGGATCGAGCCCGAACAGCGGCGTGAGGCCGAACAGCGTTCGGCCGGAATCGGGATTGGCGGCAAGGAAGCCGAGCACGATGATCAGGCTGACGATGCCGCCGATATAGCCGGTGGCCCAGCCGGTGCCGGACAGCCGTCCGATCCGGTCCGGCGGCACCAGCGTCGGCATCATCGCATTGTTGAAGACGGTCGCGAACTCGACGCCGACCGAGGCAATGGCGTAGGCGAGCAGCAGCGCCGGAATGATCGAGGGATCGCCGGGCCTGCCGATCCACATTGCGCAGGCGCCGATGACGAGCAGGGCGCCAAAGCCGGCAATCCACGGCTTGCGCCGGCCGGACGCATCCGCAATGGCGCCGAGCACCGGCGAGAGAAGCGCGATGGTGAAGCCGGCGGATGCGGCCGCGAATCCCCACAGCGCCTGACCGGTTGCAGGATTTGGCGCCACGAAGTTCGCAAAATAGGGCGCGAACACAAAGGTGGTGATCAGGGTGAAATAGGGCTGGGCCGCCCAGTCGAAGAAAATCCAGCTGATGACGGCGGCGCGGCGCGGATAGACCGGCATTCCCTCCGCGCGACCAGCCGCAAGATCCGTCACCGCCATGTGCAAGGTCACCTTTTGATCACAAACAGGCGTTTTGCCTGCCGCCATGAAATCCATATAGCATGCGCGCCGGTTGCGGCTTCGCATGTTGTCGCATGTCTGCCGGCCGGATACGCGGATTCCGATGATTTTCTCTACGACCAATTGCTGCAAGGGTTTCGCGATAGCCGCGCTGGCATTGCTTGCCTGGCGGGCGGACGCGCAGGAACGCCGGCTCTACACGCCGCCGCCGCTTGATTCGGTTCAGCCCGTAGCTGCCGAACACGGCATGGTGGTGGCGCAGGAGAAGCTCGCGGCCGAGATCGGCGCCGAAATCCTGCGGCAGGGCGGCAACGCCGTCGATGCCGCGGTGGCGACCGGCTTTGCGCTGGCAGTGACCTATCCGCGCGCCGGTAATATCGGCGGCGGCGGTTTCATGGTGATCCACTCCGCCGAACGCGGCCAGGACATCGCCATCGACTATCGCGAGACCGCGCCGGCCGCGATCACGCCCGACGTTTTCCTCGGCTCCGACGGCAAGCCAGATCCGGCGAAGTCGCGCGACTCGGCGCTCGGCATCGGCGTGCCCGGCACGGTTGCGGGACTGGCGCTGGCGCTCGAAAAGTTCGGCTCCGGCAATTTCACGCTGGCCGATATCCTCAAGCCCGCCATTGCGCTCGCGCGCGACGGCTTTGTCGTCACCCATGACACCGCCGATACGCTGCCGGACATGTATCGCCGCATGTCGCGCTGGCCGAATTCGGCAAAGAGCTTTTCAAAGGCGGACGGGAGCCCGCTGCGCGAGGGCGATACGCTGGTCCAGAGCGATCTTGCTTCGTTCCTTTCCACCATCGCCGAACAGGGCCCGCGCGGCTTCTACGAAGGGCCGGTGGCCGAGAAGCTCGCGAAAGCCATCCGCGATGCCGGCGGCATCATGACGACGGAGGATCTGAAATCATACCAAGCCGTTCTCCGCGCGCCGGTGCGCGGCACCTATCGCGGCTACGACATCGTGTCGATGCCACTACCCTCCTCCGGCGGCACGGTGCTGCTGGAGACCCTCAACATCCTCGAGGGCTTTCCGCTCGGCGACATGAAGCAGGGCTCGGCGACCTCGCTGCATCTGATGATCGAGGCGATGAAGCGCGCCTATGCCGATCGCGCGCGCTATCTCGGCGACCCCGCCTTCGTCGATGCACCGACCAATATGCTGATTGCCAAGGATTATGCGGCCAGGCAGCGCGCCAGCATCGACCTTGCGCGCGCAACGCCGTGGACAGAGGCAGCGCCGGCGAAGCCGCAGCGCGAAGGCAGCAATACCACGCATTATTCCGTGGTGGACTCGCGCGGCAACGCCGTCAGCAACACCTATACGCTGAACTTCCCCTATGGCGTTGGTCTCGTGGCCGAAGGCACCGGCATCCTGCTCAACAACGAGCTCGACGATTTCACCGCGGCGCCCGGCGCTGCCAACGCCTTCGGCCTGGTCGGGTTCGAGGCCAATCTTCCCGGCCCGGGAAAACGGCCGCTTTCCTCGATGTCGCCGACCATCGTGCTGAAGGACGGCAAGCCGGTGCTGGTCACGGGAACGCCCGGCGGCAGCCGCATCATCACCGCGGTGACGCAGGTCATCGTGAATACGATCGACTATGGGCTGAACGTCGCCGCCGCGGTCGCCGCTCCCCGCATTCATCATCAATGGCTGCCGGACGAGGTGCGCGCCGAGCGCGGCATCCCCGCCGAGGTGCTCGCCGAACTCCGGGACAAGGGCCACAAGGTCGTCGATACGCTCGGCCAGACCTCGGCGAATTCGATCTTCGTCGGCCCCAACGGCCCCCTCGGCGCACCCGACCCGCGGACGCGAGGAGCGTGGGCGGCGGGGCAGTAGATCGATCCACCGAATTCTTCCGGCAAAGTGAGGGACGCACAGTCGGATGGGTTCCCTCCCCCTTGCGGGGGAGGGTTAGGGAGAGGGGTACCGCTTGCTCGACTGCCAGACCGATAGAACGAGTCAGTCCCAACCTACCGGTTCGTTGATCCAGTATCGCGCTATGTCTACGATCAGCGCCCGGGGCTTACCCCTCTCTCCAGCCCTCCCCCGCAAGGGGGGAGGGAGCCCGGCCAGCCTGCGTCCCTGACTTCGCATTACCTCGCTCACAGGAGTCCTCCTCATGGCATCGCTCAAAGGCAAGACGCTGTTCATCTCCGGCGCGAGCCGCGGCATCGGCCTTGCAATCGCGCTGCGGGCGGCGCGGGACGGGGCTAATGTCGCAATCGCGGCCAAGACCGCCGAGCCGCATCCGCGACTGAAGGGCACCATCTTTACCGCCGCCGATGAGGTGCGTGCCGCGGGCGGCAAGGCGCTGCCGATCGTCTGCGACATCCGCGAGGAGGCGCAGGTGATGGATGCGATCGAGAAGACCGTCGCCGAATTCGGCGGCATCGATATCTGCGTCAACAACGCCAGTGCCATCAGCCTCACCAATTCGCAAGGCACCGACATGAAGCGGTTCGACCTGATGATGGGCATCAACACCCGCGGCACCTTCATGGTGTCGAAATACTGCATCCCGCACCTGAAGAAGGCGGAGAACCCGCACATCCTGATGCTGTCGCCGCCGCTCGACATGAAGGTGAAATGGTTCGAGCACTCCACCGCCTACACCATCGCAAAATACGGCATGAGCATGTGCGTGCTGGGCCTGTCGGGCGAACTGAAAGGTGCGGGCGTGGCCGTCAACGCGCTGTGGCCGCGCACCACCATTGCCACCGCCGCGGTCGGCAATCTCCTCGGCGGCGACGCCATGATCCGCATGAGCCGCACGCCCGAGATCATGGGCGATGCGGCGCATGCCATCTTCTCCAGGCCTTCGCGCGAGTTCACCGGCAATTTCTGTATCGACGACAAGATCCTGTACGCAAGCGGAGTGCGAGATTTCGAGCCCTACCGCGTCGACCGCTCGATGCCGCTGATGTCGGACTTCTTCGTGCCCGAGGACGACGTGCCGCCGCCGGGCGTAACGGTGCAGCCGTTGCCCTCGGTCGGAGCTGCACAGACCTCGCGCTAGGCGTATTGTGCGGCCGCGCCGCGCCGGAGATCTGCGTGACATCCTGGAAATGGATCCTCGCTACCGCCGTCGCCTTGGTGCTGGCGGCGCTCGCCGGGCTGACCTTTCATTTCCGGCCGGACCGCGCCATTCGCGTCGCCACCGGCGGCGTTGCGCACCTGATCTGCTCGAAGACCTTCGTTTCCGGGCTCGATCCGCAGATCGTCTTCGCCGAGACGCTTGAACGTCCCGGCTTCCGTCGCCTGCGCCATGTGATGGATTTCCGGATCGATCGCAAGGCCGGCACGGTCGATGCCTCGACATTGGGATTTTTCACAGGCCGCGCCGTCTTCCATGACGGGTTCGGCTGCGTCGAGCGGCACGGCACCGGAGAGCCCTATCTCCTGAAGAGCGACGTCGAGGTGCTGAAGGTGCCCAAGACGCCGCCGCTATTGCCAGACATTGCCGGTCCCGCCGTGGTCGAGCCGGCCGATCCCGCGCTCAAGGCCGCGCTCGATCATGCCTTCGAGGAGCCTGCATCACCGCCATTCCGGCGCACCAGGGCGGTCGTCGTGGTGCGCGACGGCAAGGTGATCGCCGAGCGATACGCCCCCGGCATCGGCGTCGACACGCAGCTGTCGGGCTTCTCCATGACCAAGTCGATGGTCAACGCGCTGATCGGCGTGCTCACCCAGCAAGGCCTGACCTCGCCGTCCTTGCCAGCGCCGATCCCGGAATGGCGCCGCATCGACGACCCCCGCCGCGAGATCGAGGTCGAGCATCTCATGCGCATGACATCGGGGCTCGACCTCGACGAGACCAATTCCGGCTTCGATCCGTCGACCCGGATGTATCTGTACGACGACATGGCTGCCTTTGCGGTCAACACGGGGATGATCGCGCCGATCGGCACCCGCTTTCACTATTCGAGTGCCACGACGCAGATCCTGGCGCGCATCATCCGCGACCTGACCGGCGGGCCGGAGCAGACGCTCGCCTTTGCATGGCGCGAATTGTTCAATCCGCTTGGCATGCGCCATGTCACGCTGGAGTTCGACGGTGCCGGCACCTTGCAGGGCGCCAATTACATGCTGGCGAGCGCCCGCGACTGGGCGAAGCTCGGCCTGCTCTATCTCAATGACGGCGTGGTCGGCGGCAAGAAGGTCCTGCACCCGGACTGGGTGGATTTTTGCGCAGCCGCAACGCTGGACAGCGATTATGCCGCGGGCTTCTACACCAATCGCAGCGACCATCCCGACGCCAAAGGCCGCGTGCAGCTCGGCTTTCCCCGCGATTCCTTCTTCGCCTCGGGCCTGCTGGGCCAGCGCATCGTGATCATGCCGTCGCAGCGCATGGTCGTGGTGCGGCTGGGAGATTCCATCGATCCCACCGGCGATATCAGGGGCGTGGCGCGGCTGGTGAAGGAAGTGATCGCGGCCACGCAGCCGTAGGGCGACGGTTTAATCCGTCGTTCCGGGATGGTCCGAAGGACCAGACCCGGAACCTCGAGATTCCGGGTTCATGCTTCGCATGCCCCGGAATGACGACGGAAATCACCGCCCGATCTCGTACGGCCCGCCCTTTTCCAGCGCCCGCTTGTAGGCCGGCCGCGCGTGGATGCGCTCGACGAACGCCATCGCCTTGGGATGGCCCTGCTCCAGCCCGGCGCGCGCGGCAGCGGCTTCCAGCGGGAAGCTCATCTGGATGTCGGCGGCGGTGAACTCGCTGCCGGCGAACCACTCGCTCTTTGCAAGCTCGCTCTCCCAGTAGTCCATGTGCTGCTTGAGCTGCGGATTGACCAACGTGGTGAGCGCCTGGTTGCAGACCTTGCGCACCAAGGGCCGCAGCAATGCCGGCGCCCGGCGCGGCATCAGCGTGAACAGCAGTTTCAGGAGCAGCGGCGACATTGCCGAGCCCTCGGCATAGTGCAGCCAGTAGGTATAGCGCAGCCGCTCCGGCGTATTCTCCGGCGGGATCAGGCGGCCCTTGCCGTAGGTGGCGATGATGTATTCCGCGATCGCGCCGGACTCGGCGACGGTGTTGCCGTTGTCGGTGATGACGGGCGATTTGCCGAGCGGATGGATCGCGCGCAATTCCTTTGGCGCGCGCATGTCGGGCTGCCGCTGATAGCGCACGATCTCGTAGGGCACGCCCAGCTCCTCGAGCAGCCACAGCACCCGCTGCGAGCGCGAGTTGTTGAGATGATGCACCGTCAGCATTGGCCGTCCCCCTGCAGGAATTTTCTGGGTGTTCCCGTATCAGGCCTTGCGCCGATTAGCGACCTGTCCGCCCTGACCAAAACGGCGAAGGATCCGGGTCGCCTCCGCAAAAATTATTACCCGGGTGATATTGACGCTTAAATATATCCGGGTATAAATAAGCCAACATGTGGCCATTCCGGAAACTTAAGATGGGTCAAATATTTACGGCCTTCGAGGGCCAGCGGCGCCTGATCTCCGGCACCCTTGCCGAGGTCGCGCTCAAAGTGAAGCGCGCGGGCCAGGCGGCGGGGCCAATCATCATCTTCAATGATGCCACCGGGCGCTCGCTCGATCTCGACCTGCGCGGCAGCGATGACGAGATTGTCGCGCGGCTCCCCAAGGCTGCGCCTGCTGCCGCCCCGGAAGCCCAGGCCCCCGAGCCGCGCGGCCGCGGCCGGCCGAAACTCGGCGTGGTCGCACGCGAGGTGACGCTATTGCCGCGGCACTGGGAATGGCTGAACGGCCAGCCCGGCGGCGCATCGGTCGCCTTGCGCAAGCTGGTCGACGAGGCCCGCCGCGCCACCGGCGATCGCGACCGGCTGCGCGCCGCGCGCGATGCGGCCTATCACTTCATGTCGGCCATGGCCGGCGACCTCGCCAATTTCGAGGAAGCCTCGCGCGCCTTGTTTGCCGATAACCGGCGGCGCTTCGCCGGCCTGATTGCGGATTGGCCGACCGACATCCGCGACCACATCGTCAAGCTTGCCTACAGCGATCGCGCCGACTAGCGCGATCGCCCACTCCAAAACCCGAACCTTCCAAACCGCCATCTGCGCGCGGCACGACCTGCCGCGCCCATTGCAAGGCCATGCCCGTGACCAGTCCCGCCCCGCTCTGGAAGAATTTCCTCGTCTTCCTGCTGCCGATGATGGCAAGCAACATCCTGCAATCGCTGTTCGGCACCATCAACAACGTCTATCTCGGCCAGATGATCGGCGTCGACGCACTCGCGGCGGTGACCGTGTTCTTCCCGGTCATGTTCGCCTTCATCGCGCTGGTCATGGGCCTGAGCACGGGCGCTTCCGTCCTGATCGGACAGGCATTCGGCGCCGGGGACCACGTCAAGGTCAAGGCGGTCGCCGGCACGACGCTCGGCATCGCGCTGTCGTTCGCGGCCGTCATCGCCCTGTTCGGATCGCTGTTCGCCGGCGATCTCGTGGTCGCGCTCGGCACGCCGCCGAACATCCTGGATGAGGCCACCGCCTACGCGCGGGTCTCGATGATCTTCATGCCGCTCACCTTCGCGGTGATCCTGGTGACGGCGATGATGCGCGGCGTCGGCGACACCATCACGCCGTTGCTGGCGCTGGTGGTCTACACGCTGATCGGGCTCGTGGTGACGCCTGTCATGATCGCGGGCCCGCTCGGCCTGCCGCGGCTTGGCGTGGCCAGCGCGGCATGGGCGTCGGTGGCCTCGAGCATTCTCACGCTACTATGGCTGCATTTTCATCTGCGCGCGCGGTCGCACGCTCTGGCCTTCGACAGGGAGTTCCTCCGCGCGATGCGGCCGGATGGCCGGCTGCTCCGGCTGGTGCTGCGCATCGGCATTCCCGCCTCGCTCAGCATGATGGTGATGTCGGTCGCCGAGCTGGTGCTGCTCGGCCTCGTCAACGGCTATGGCTCGGACGCCACCGCCGCCTATGGCGCAGTCGGGCAAGTCATGAGCTATGTGCAGTTTCCGGCGCTGTCGATCGCGATCTCGGTCTCGATCTTCGGCGCCCAGGCGATCGGCCGCGGACAAGGGAGCCAGATCGGCGCCATCGTCGGCACGGGCCTGCAGATGAACCTGTGGCTGACCGGCGGACTGGCGGTGCTCGGTTATCTCTTTTCGCCGGGCCTGATGGCGCTCTTCATCACCGAGCCCGCGGTGCTCGAGCTGGCGCAGGGGCTGCTGCACATCGTGCTGTGGAGCACCGTACTGTTCGGCATGGCGACGGTATTTTCCGGCGCGATGCGCTCGGGAGGCACGGTATGGGCGCCGCTTGCGATCTCGTCGTTTGCGATCCTTGCGGTGGAAATTCCGTCCGCCATCTTCCTCAGCCGGCATATCGGCATCGAGGGCGTGTGGGCGGCCTATCCTATCGCCTTCTGCACCATGTTCCTGCTGCAGATGAGCTATTACCTGCTGGTCTGGCGCAAGCGCACGGCCGCACGCCTCGTTTGACTCGGGCGAGGGCACGTTACAATATGACGGTCATCATAGCTCCGGCGGCCATGCCGCCGGAGTGGAAAAATCGAGGGAGGCCGCCGTGAGTCAAAGTCCGCAATTCCTGTTCGACTTCGGCAGTCCCAACGCCTTCCTCAGCCACAAGGCGATCCCGGCGATCGAGAAGCGCACCGGCGTGAAGTTCGAATATGTGCCGGTGCTGCTCGGCGGCATCTTCAAGGCCACCAACAACAAGTCGCCTGCCGAAACGCTGGCCGGCGTGAAGAACAAGCGCGAATTCCATGCGCTGGAAACCGAGCGCTTCCTGAAGCGCTTTGGCGTCAAGCCCTACACCTGGAACCCGTTCTTCCCGGTCAACACGCTGAATATCATGCGTGGGGCCGTCGCGGCACAGTTAGAGGGCGTGTTCGAGAAATATGTCGAGGCGGCCTTTCATCACATGTGGGTCGAGCCGAAGAAGATGGATGATCCGGAAGTCGCCGCCAAGGCGCTCGCGTCTTCCGGCCTCGATGCGGCAAAGCTGTTCGCCCGCGCGCAAGATGCCGACGTCAAGGCGAAGCTGATGGCGAATACACAGTCCGCCGTCGAGCGCGGCGCATTCGGCTCGCCGACGTTCTTTGTCGGCAAGGAGATGTTCTTCGGCAAGGAGCAGCTGCGCGAGGTCGAGGAAATGGTTTCGGGAAGATAGCCACTGTCACCCCTCATGGTGAGGAGTCGCGCATCGCGCGGCGTCTCGAACCATGAGGCCCCGCAAGCTCATCCTTTGAGACGCGGCGAAGACGCCGCTCCTCAGGATGAGGAGGAGTGCAAGACCATGCAAAAGCGAAACGCCACCTGCGCCGTGATCGGCGCCGGCGATTTTATCGGCGCCGAGATCGCGAAGAAGTTCGCAGCCGAGGGCTTCACCGTCTTCGCCGGGCGGCGCAACGGCGAAAAGCTCGAGCCGCTGATCAAGGAGGTCGAGGCCGCCGGCGGCACGATTGTCGGCCGCTCGCTCGATGCGCGCAAGGAAGACGAGATCGCCGCCTTCCTCAACGACGCCGACAGGCACGCGCCGCTGGAAGTCTGCATCTTCAACGTCGGCGCCAACGTCAATTTCCCGATTCTCGAGACCACCGACCGCGTGTTCCGGAAGGTTTGGGAGATGGCGTGCTGGGCAGGATTCCTCGCCGGGCGCGAGGCGGCCCGGCTGATGGTCCCGCGCGGACAAGGCAACATCTTCTTCACCGGCGCGACCGCCAGCTTGCGCGGCGGCAGCGGCTATGCGGCGTTTGCCAGCGCGAAGTTCGGGCTGCGCGCCGTGGCGCAGTCGATGGCGCGCGAACTCGGGCCGAAGAACATCCATGTCGCGCATCTCATCATCGATTCCGGCGTCGATACCGCCTGGGTGCGCGAGCGCCGGGCGCAGATCTGGGGCAAGGAAGCGCTTGATAATCCCGATCTGCTGATGCCGCCCGCCTCGGTAGCCGCCTCCTATTGGCAGCTCTACCAGCAGCCGCGCAGCGCCTGGACGTTCGAGCTGGAAATCCGCCCGTTTGGCGAGAAGTGGTGACGCATATCATTCATGCGTCATGGCCGGGCTTGACCCGGCCATCCACGTCTTACTTTGTATCCCGGAACAAAGAACGTGGATGCCCGGCACAAGGCCGGGCATGACGGTCAGTGGGAGGGCAAGAGATGCGCATTCTCGTGGTCGGCGCCGGCGCGATTGGCGGCTACTTCGGCGGCAGGCTGCTGCAAGCCGGCCAGGACGTCACCTTCCTGGTACGCCCCAAACGCGCGGCGGAGCTCGCAAGCGCAGGCCTCGTGATCAGGAGTCCGGCCGGCGATGTCACGCTGAAGAATCCGCCGACGGTACAGGCTGACAAGCTCACCGGAACCTTCGACGTCGTGCTGCTGAGCTGCAAGGCATTCGACCTCGAGGATGCCATCAAGTCGTTCGCGCCCGCCGTCGGCCCGAACACCTGCCTCATCCCGCTGCTCAACGGCGTGTCGCATCTTGACGTGCTCGACAGGAAATTCGGCCGCGAGCGCGTGCTCGGCGGGCTCTGCGCGATCGCGGTGACGCTGAACGAGAAGCGCGAGGTGGTGCAGCTTGCACCGATGCAGTCGCTCGGTTTCGGCGAGCGTGACGGCACGATGTCCGATCGCGTCAAGGCGATCGCGGAAGTCTTCGCCAAAGGCAATTGCGGGGCGGCGCCGAGCCCGCATGTCATGCAGGACATGTGGGAGAAGTGGGTGTTCCTGGCCTCGCTGGCCGCCTCCACCTGCCTGATGCGCACCTCCGTCGGCAACATCATGGCGGTTGCCGGCGGCAAGGATTTTCTGCTCGGCATGCTCGACGAATGTTCGGCGGTCGCCACCGCCGAAGGCTTTGCGCCGGCCGGACCGTTCTTCCAGCGCACCCGCGGCATCCTGACCACGGAGGGTTCTCCGATGACGGCCTCGATGTTCCGCGACGTCAAGGCCGGCCTGCCGGTCGAGGCCGATCACGTGATCGGCGATCTCGTGGCGCGGGCGGATGCGGCAAAAATTCCGGTGCCAAGACTGCGCACGGCCTATACACATCTGAAGGCCTATGAGAAGCAGCGCGCAAGCTAGGGCCGGAAATTCCATGAACGTCACTGCCACAGAATTGAGCCGCCGCGCGATCCCGCGCGCCGATTTCGGCCGGGTTACCGTCTTCTTCGGCGAGAAGAACGGCAAGTATCCCGACGCCAACCAGGTGATCGTCCACGGCACGGATACGCAGGCCGCGTTCGATACGCCGATCGTGGCCAATCACATCGGTCCGGAATTCGACCGCAGCGACCTCGTGATCCTCGGCCATGTGCACGAAGATCACATGGCCGGACTGCACCGCCTGCCGAAGGCTGCCGTGCATGTGCACGAGGCCGACCTCGTGGCCGCGCAAAGCTGGGAAGGCTTGCGCGCCGCCTATGGCAGCGACGAGAGTTACGTGGCCGAGATGCTGGCGCGTTTCAAGCGCGACTTCTTCTACACGCCACGTCCCGATGCCATCGGCTACAGGGACGGCGCGGTGTGGGAGCTCGGCGGATCGCGCGTTCGCGCCTTCCATGCGCCCGGTCATACCGCCGGGCATTGCGTGCTGCTGGTCGAACCTGAGGGGGTCGCCTTCATCGGCGACATCGATCTCTCCAGCTTCGGCCCCTACTACGGCGACGCCTCGTCGAATCTCGGCGATTTCCGCCAGACGCTGAAGTCAGTCGCTGACATCCCGGCCAAGGTCTGGGTCACCTCGCATCACCGCGGCGTCTACACCGACCGCGCGCATTTCCTGCGCGATCTTGCCGCCTACACCGCCACGCTCGACGCACGCGACCAGCGCCTGCTGGACCTGCTGCGGGGGTCGCCGAAGACGCTCGCACAACTGGTCGAATGCCGACTGCTGTATCCGCCCGGCCATCAGGATTTGTGGGTGGTCGATGCGGAGACGCGCTTGATTTCCCGTCATCTCGATGAGATGCTCGCTGACGGACGGGTGCAGGTGGACGAAGGCGGCGTCTTTCGGCTCAGTTGACCGCGCCTATTCCACCAGCGTGAACTGCAGCAGCAGGTTGCGCTGGATCATCGAGAAATTGTCGTCGGAGACCATGGTGATCACGGTGTCGCCGGAAGGCGTCACGTGCGCGTCGATCCCCTCCATATTGTCGATCTCGTGGCCGAGATCGGCGGAGAAAATCGCCGGCCCGTCGACCACGGCACCCGGCGAGAACGATTTCAGCGCGATGCGCCGGATGCGGATGCCGACGCCGCCGAGCCAGGAGAATTTCCGTTCCAGCAGCAGTATGTCGCCCGACGGCAGCAGTGCCGCGTCGCTGACGTCGAAATCCTCGGATCGCTGTACCGAAAACTGTCCGGGAGTCTTGCCGCCGATCAGGAAGCCGAGAATGTTGCCCTGGGCATCCAGCGCGCGCTCGGAGATCGCAATCAGCGTGCCCGCCAACGGCTGGCCCTTCGGTATCTTAACCAGCGCTTCCAATCCCCTGTTGAAGGGCAGCTTGCGCGCCGGCGGCGGGAGCGGCACCTCTTCGCCATGCGCGCGGGTGAAACCCCGGGCAAAATCATAGCGCAGGATACGGTTGACGCGCTCCAGCCCGACATAGACCAGCGAACCGTCGAGCGCGATGCATTCGGTATCGAACCAGCCGCGCGCGGTGATCGGCTTGCCGTCGGGCCCGAGCATCGGCGAGGCCTCGACGTCCTCGAGCCCGATCATTTCCTTGGCCCGATAGGCGATGCGGCCGGTGAACCAGCCGCCCTTGTCGGAGATGGCGATGAAGCGCTCGCCCTTTGCATCGAGACGCAGGCCGGACAACCCGCCAAAGCCGCGGTATCGCGAGGTCAGCACCAGTCCGCTGCGGAATTCCAGCGCACCGAAGCGCGTGCGGGAGCGGTCGCGAGTATCGAAGCCGGCGAGCGGCCGCGCATTCACCTCGACCGAGACCGGCTCGGTGACGGAGAATTCATCCGTCTTCGCCCGCTTCGGCGGCGCCTGCACCGCCGTTTGCGTTAGCGCTTCCTTTGGAAAGGCCAGCCCGAAGAATCCCGCAGCCGCTGCGGTCAACAAACGGCGGCGGCTCAAGCCGGGGATCATGGGCTCAGGAATGCAGCCGTCGCCGGCCGCCGGACGCGGGCGCGCCATGAGTTTCGCTGAAGAGTTCGGCGAGCTTTTCGGTGATCGCGCCGCCGAGCTCCTCGGCATCGACAATGGTCACCGCACGGCGGTAGTAGCGCGTGACATCGTGGCCGATGCCGATCGCGATCAGCTCGACCGGAGAGCGGGTCTCGATCTCCTCGATGATGTGGCGCAGATGGCGCTCCAGATAATTGCCGGGGTTGACCGACAACGTGGAATCGTCGACCGGCGCGCCGTCCGAGATCATCATCAGGATCCGGCGCTGCTCGGGACGCGCCAGCAGGCGCTTGTGCGCCCAGTCCAGCGCCTCGCCGTCGATGTTTTCCTTCAGCAGGCCCTCGCGCATCATCAGGCCGAGATTCTTGCGCGCGCGCCGCCACGGCGCGTCGGCCGACTTGTAGATGATGTGGCGGAGATCGTTGAGCCGGCCCGGATTTGCGGGCTTGCCGGCGGCAAGCCACGCCTCGCGCGACTGCCCGCCCTTCCAGGCCCGCGTGGTGAAGCCCAGGATTTCGACCTTGACGCCGCAACGCTCCAGCGTGCGCGCGAGAATATCGGCGCAGGTCGCCGCCACCGTGATCGGACGGCCGCGCATCGAGCCGGAATTGTCGAGCAGCAGCGTCACCACGGTGTCGCGGAACGTCGCTTCCTTCTCGTGCATGAAGGACAGCGGGTGATAGGGATCGGTGACGACGCGCGACAGCCGCGCCGGATCCAGAATGCCTTCCTCGAGATCGAACTCCCAGGCGCGGTTCTGCTGCGCCATCAGGCGGCGCTGCAGCCGGTTGGCGAGCCGCGCGACGATGCCCTGCAGATGCGCGAGCTGCTTGTCGAGGTAAGAGCGCAGCCGCTCCAGCTCGTCATGGTCGCAGAGGTCCTCTGCCGCGATCACCTCGTCGAATTTCGGCGCAAATGCGTGATATTCCGGCCCGCGCGGCTCGTTGCGTCCGTGGCTATTCGGCCGTGTCGCCTCGCCCGGCGTCTCGTCGTCGCCGAGCTCGCCGTCGTCGAAAGTATCGGACGTCGAGGCCTGCGCGCTCTCCATTGCGCTTTCCGACATTTCGTCGGTGGAAGCCTGCGCCTGGTCGGCGCTCATCTCCTGCGCGGCGTCGCTGTCGGGCGCGCCTTCCGCGCCGGACTGGTCGTTCTCGCCGTCCTGGTTCTCGTCCTGGTCCTCGTCGTCGGAGTCCATGTTGCGGTCTTCGCCGAGATCAAGCGCGGACAGCAGGTCGTGCACGAGGTCGCCGAAGCGGGCCTGGTCCTCGGTGAAGCGGGCGAGCTGGTCGAGCCGCGTGCCGATCTTGTCCTCCAGCACCGGGCGCCAGAGGTCGACCATCTTCTTCGCCGCCGTGGGCGGCGCCATCCCGGTCAGGCGCTCGCGCACCAGCATGGCCAGCGCATCCGACAGCGGCGCATCGGCGCGGTCGGTGATCTCGTCGAACTTGCCGCGGTGGAAATGGTCGTCGAGCATCGCGGTGAGGTTCTTCGCCACACCCGACATCCGTCGCGCGCCGATAGCCTCCACCCGCGCCTGCTCCACCGCCTCGAACACGCCGCGCGCCTGCGGATTGCCGGGCATCAGCTTGCGATGCACCTTGGGATCGTGACAGGCGAGCTTGAGCGCGATCGAGTCGGCATGGCCGCGGATGATGGCGGCGTCGCGCTTGGACATCTTGCGCGCCGGCTCCGGCAGGCGCGCCTTGCCGGGCGCGAGGCCCGGCCGCTCGGCGGCGAAGGTGACGTCGAGTTCGGGTGCCTTGGCGATCGCCTTCAGGCACGAGGTCACCGCCCGCTTGAACGGCTCGGTGGGCGCTTCCCGGTTGTTGCGGAATTTCGAGTTGGAGATGCTCATAGCGCTTTCGTGAACCAGTGGCGCGTCACGCCTTCAGGATAGCCTTCGATCGAGCCGAATTCCTCGTAGCCGCAATTGCGGTAGAAGCCCGGCGCCTGAAAACTCATCGTATCCAGATAAGACCTCGTCGCTCCGAACTTCCTCGCTTCGTCCTCGATCGCCTTGATCAGCTTCGTGCCGAAATCCTTGCCGCGATATTTCTGCTCGATCCAGAACAGCTGGATGAACAGCACCGTGGTCCAGACCTCGCCGACGATTCCACCGACGATCTTGCCGCGCTCGCGTAAGGTGATGGCAAAGCGCTTGTACTTCTGCTTCCCCATCTTCTCGGTGTTGTAACCGATGAGGCCGCCGAGCACCGCCTTCTTGGCCTCGCCAATGGTGCGCTCGACGGAAACCTTTGGCATGGGCTAGCTGAGCGCCACGTTGACGGAGGATTCCGTCAGCTCCGCATTGAAGCAGCGCTGATAGAACTCGGCCACCAGCGGCCGCTCCAGCTCGTCGCACTTGTTGAGGAATGTGACGCGGAAGGCGAAGCCGATATCGCTGAAGATGTCGGCATTCTCCGCCCAGGTGATCACCGTGCGCGGGCTCATCACCGTCGACAGGTCGCCATTGGCGAAGGCGTTGCGGGTGAGATCCGCCAGCCGCACCATCTTGTTGACGATGTCGCGGCCTTCCGTCGTGCGATAGTGCTTCGCCTTGGCGAGCACGATCTCCACTTCCTCGTCATGGCCGAGATAGTTGAGCGTGGTGACGATCGACCAGCGGTCCATCTGGCCCTGGTTGATCTGCTGCGTGCCGTGATAGAGGCCCGAGGTGTCGCCGAGGCCGACCGTGTTGGCGGTCGAGAACAGGCGGAACGCCGGGTGCGGCTTGATCACCTTGTTCTGGTCGAGCAGCGTCAGCCGGCCGGAAACTTCCAGCACGCGCTGGATCACGAACATCACGTCGGGGCGGCCGGCGTCGTATTCGTCGAACACCAGCGCGATGTTATGCTGAAGCGCCCAGGGCAGGATGCCGTCGCGGAATTCGGTGACCTGCTTGCCGTCCTTGACCACGATGGCATCCTTGCCGACGAGGTCGATACGGCTGATGTGGCTGTCGAGGTTGACGCGCACGCACGGCCAGTTCAGCCGCGCCGCGACCTGCTCGATATGGGTCGACTTGCCGGTGCCGTGATAGCCGGTGACCATGACGCGGCGGTTCTTGGCGAAGCCGGCGAGGATCGCGAGCGTCGTGGCGCGGTCGAAGCGGTAATCCGCATCGACTTCCGGAACGTGCGGATCCACTTCCGAATAGGCCGGGACTTCCATATCGCTGTCGATACCGAACACCTGCCGGACCGACACCTTCATGTCGGGCAATCCCGTTATTTCGTTCTTGGTCATGGCGGCGGTCGTCATAAATCCTCCGAGGCCTCGGACGCGTTCCGAAACCAGATTGCATGAATGGCTGCGGATTGGGGGCTTTCTTGAAGCCTATCAGAGAGCACGGGCCGGCAGAAGCCCGCCGAACAATCAAAGTTCCACTGCCTTTTCATCAAGATAGGTGCTGGTCGCGGATTTTGGAAGGCTGCCCTGCGAATCACGCCGTACTTTTGCCGGAACGCCGCCGCCCTGGGGCATCCGATCGGTTGTAAGGTTCTCACGCCCTGCCGCGCTGCCGAAACGGGAATTTCGTGACCTCACTCCTCGATCCCCTCATTGCATTCGTTTCGGCCCATCCCTGGCTCGGCTATTTGACGCTGTTTCTGGCCGCCCTGCTGGAAGCCGTGCCGGTGGTCGGCGCGGTAATCCCCGGCTCGACCGTGATCCTCGCCTTGAGCGCGCTGGTGCCGGGCGGGGAGCTGCGGCTCGAAGGCGTGATGGCCGCCGCAGCCGCCGGCGCGCTGCTGGGCGACGCCACCGCCTTCTGGCTCGGCCATCGCAGCCAGCGTGCGATATTGGGCGCCTGGCCGCTCGCGAATTACCCGCGCCTGATCGAGGAGAGCGAGACCTTCTTCCGCCGCTGGGGGACACTCGCCGTGCTGTTCGCGCGCTTCGTGCCGCCGGTCCGCGCCTTCGTGCCGATCACCGCCGGCTCGCTCGGCATGGCGCCGTGGAAGTTCTACGGCGTCAATTTCATTGCCGTTCTGGCCTGGGCGTCAGCGCACACGCTACCCGGCGTGCTCGCGGTATCGGCAATGCATCGATATGCCGGACTGCCGCACCATGAGCATGTCGGCAAGCATCTGTGGATGTACGCCGTGGTCGGCGGCGCGGCGATCCTGGCGCTGGCGATCAGGACCATGCGTCGTCGCCGCGGCGGAGCGGTGAAGCCGGCGAAATAGTCCTACAAGATCTTCGGCGAAGTGCTGCGGCCCGGCGCCGGACCGACATAGCGGGCGCGCGGGCGGATCAGCTTGCCATGCTGCAATTGTTCGCTGGCGTGCGCGATCCAGCCGACGCTGCGCGCCATGGCGAACAGCGCCAGCTCGCTGCCTGCCGGCATCCGCAGCGCATGCACCAGCACCGCGAGCGCGTAGTCGATATTGACGAATTCGCCGGTCGCTTCCGCGATCCGTTCCGGAATTTCCCTGGTGAATTTCCGCGGCGCTCCGGCGCGCGTCAGCGCTTCCAGCAGCGACATGGCGCGGGGATCGCCGCGCTTGTAGACGCCATGGCCGAAGCCGGCAAAGCGCTCGCCCAGCGCAACACGCTCGCGGATGACCGGCGCGACGTCATTGTCCACCAATGTCTTCACCAATCGCGACGCCAGCACGCCGGCGCCGCCATGCTTCGGGCCCTTGAGCGCGGCGAGACCGGCGATCACGGCGTCATAGAGATTGAGGCCGGTGGAGGCGGCGCAGCGCACGGTGAAGGTCGAGGCGTTCAGCTCATGGTCGGCGAGCAGCACCAGCGCGCGGCGGATCAGGTCGGGTGCGTGCTTGTTGTCGGGCGCCCAGGCCTGCGCGATCTGCATATGCAGCGGCTCGGGCGAAGTGCTGCGGTTGAGCATGGTCGCCACCAGCAGCCGCACGATGCGCCCGCCGACCATGGCGCGGCCGTCGGCCGCGCGGGTGAACGCGCGCGGATCGGCGCTGGCCGCGAGCGCCAGTACCGCGATGGCGCGATCGATCGGTGCTGCGCGATGCGCGGCCTCCGCGATCGTTCGCATGGCGTCGGACACGGATGGGCAATTGTCGGGCGCAAAGGGATCGACGCTGGTGACGTCCCACAGCAGCGTCGCGGTGTGCTCCAGCGTGTCCTTCTCGGCGAGGTCGACGCAATTGACGCCGCGATAGATCGCGCCCTGCTCGGTGATGGTCCCGATCGCAGAATCCAGCACGGGCAGATCGGCATCGAAGCTGCGCAGGCCGCGCGGCTCCGGCGCCGGCACCCGGCGCTCCTTCAGGCCCCTGACGTCCTCGGCGCGGTAGCGGTGGCTGCGCGAATCCGGCGACGGTTCGGAGCGGATCAGACCGCGGCTGACATAGGCATAGAGCGTGGCGGGCGAGATCGACAGCTCGGCGGAGGCCTCGCGGGCGGAGAGG
Source organism: Bradyrhizobium sp. (assembly GCF_016219575.1). Lineage (GTDB taxonomy): Bacteria > Pseudomonadota > Alphaproteobacteria > Rhizobiales > Xanthobacteraceae > Bradyrhizobium. The sequence continues at coordinate 56,237 of NZ_JACRMG010000032.1, forward strand.
TAGAGCGCCTCGGATTTTTTCATATTGATTGATATAATCAAGATTGATCAATCTGTCGAGTCGTCCGACCTTAATCTCCGTGAACAAGGAGATCCGGCCATGAACATCCACCTCACCAAGAGCCAGATCGGTCTGGACGGCGTGCCCGCCGCCGAAACCGTGCTGAGCCATGTCGATGGCGAGCGCGGCGAGCTGATCATCGCGGGCGATTACGTCGGCCACCTCGCCGGCAAGTCGAGTTTCGAGAGCGTCACGGCGCGGCTGTGGAGCGGCGCCACCGGCCGCGTGACCGACGAGGCGCATGTGCGCGCCAGCCTGGGCGCAGCACGCGAGCGCGCCTTCGCCCGCCTGCCCGATCTGTTGCCGGCCACGCGCGGCATGTCCGTGGTCGACGGCTTTCGCGCCGCCATCGCGGGGCTGCGCGCCGAGAGCGGGCTCGAGCACGAGGCGACAATTGTCGGCGCGTTTCCTGTCATCGCCGGCGCGCTGGTGCAGCGAGCGAAAGGCGCCGATCCCGTGCCGCCTGATCCGAACACAAGTCACGCCGCCGATACACTGAAGATGCTGCACGACAAGCGGCCCGAGCCGCGCGAGGTCGCAGCCCTCGACGCCTATCTCGTCACCGCCAGCGATCACGGCATGAACGCATCGACCTTCACTGCGCGCGTGGTGGCCTCGACGCAGGCCGACCTGTTCGCGGCGATCACCGCCGGCTATTGCGCGCTGACGGGGCCGCTGCATGGCGGCGCGCCGGAACCGGTGCTTGAAATGCTGGACGCCATCGGCACGCGCGAGCGCATCAAGCCATGGGTCGACGATGCGCTGGCGCGCGGCGAACGCCTGATGGGTTTCGGCCACCGCGTCTATCGCGTGCGCGATCCCCGCGCCGATGTGCTGAAGGCCGCGATCGAGCGCCTGGCGGGCGAAGGCGCCGATCTTCCCTTTGCGGGCGAGGTCGAATCCTACATCCGCGCCGCGCTGCGCAGGAAGAACCCGGACCGGCCGCTGGAAACCAATGTCGAGTTCTTCACCGCGATCCTGCTCGATGCGCTGAAGATCCCGCGCCAGGCCTTCACGCCGATCTTCGCGGTCGCCCGCGCCGCCGGCTGGACCGCCCACGCGCTGGAGCAGCGGCGGACGGGACGGCTGATCCGGCCGAGTTCGTCGTATGTCGGAGCGAAGCCCGCGGCGTAGTGGAAGAAACGTAGGATGGGTAGAGCGCAGCGAAACCCATCATTTCGAGGCGAAGAGCGATGGGTTTCGCTTCGCTCTACCCATCCTACACATTACATTCGCGGTGAGGGGCTTACGCCTCCTTCACCACCGTCTTCAGATAATTATACGCCTTGATAATCTCGATCAGGCGGTCCTCGGTCGAGCGGTCGCCGCCATTGGCGTCGGGGTGATGCTGCTTCACCAGCGCCTTGTACTTGGCCTTGACCTCTACGATCGTTGCGCCCGCAGTGAGCCCCATCACCTGCAGCGCCTTGCGCTCGGCGTTCATCACCTTGCGCGTCTCGGCCTTGGCCTGCTGCGCGCCCGGGCGCCAGCGGCCGCGGCCGTTCAGCTCGGCGAACATCTGGAAGGGATCGGCGGCGCCGTCGAAGGTGCCCTCGCCCTGCCCCTTCGCACCTGAATTGGCGCCCATCTTCCAAGTCGGGCGATGGCCGGTCAGCGCATCCTTCTGGTAGCGCGCGACGTCCTCAGGATTCATGCCCTGGAAGAAATTGTAGGACTGGTTGTACTCGCGGACATGGTTGAGGCAGAAATGCCAATATTCGCGCGAGTTCTCGCGGCCCTTCGGCGCGCGATGCGGGCCCTTGTTCTGGCAGCCTGCCCATTCGCACATCATCGATTCTTCGCGGGCACGCGCCTGCGCCTTCGCGCTCAGCTTGTTCGGCTTGATGCGAATGGAGTCGAAGAACTTCGATGAATCGATTGCCATGACCGACTATGACTACGCAATGCGAGAGGCTTCAAGACTTGACATTGCGATTCCTTCGTATCCCGCCATTGACGAAACACGGGTACGGACGTAATGCCGCCTCCATGAGCACCAGGGACGCTATCATAAACAAGTTGCGTGAAGCTTTCTTGCCGGAAAGCCTCGACGTCGCCGACGAATCACATTTGCATGAGGGTCATGCCGGCCACAGGCCCGGCGGCGAGACGCATTTCAGGGTCTATATCGTGTCTCCCTCCTTCGAAGGGAAGAGCCGGGTGGAGCGCCATCGCATGATTAATGCGGCGCTCGCGGCGGAACTGGCCGGCTCGGTGCACGCGCTCGCCATTCATGCACAGGCTCCCGGGGAAAAACGGGGTTAACCGGCCAAGATCGGCAGAGACGGTTTGCCCGTTTTCATTTATGTAGGGAACGAGGCGACCGACGTAATTCCCGGATTTACTGGCGGGCAAGGGCCGGGCTGGCCCTGACATCGGCGCCGATTGATGGGGGCGTTCCCGATGCAAGTTGGGCCGTTGTTTCGAATTCGCCTGATCGCAGCCATTCTGTTTGTGGCCGGATTCGCCGGTGCGCCGTCTTCGGCTTCCGCGCAGGGCATGCCGAGCCCCTTCGTGCAGGAGGTGCTGGTCAAGAGCATCCTGGTGACGCTGTCGGATGCGGTCGCCTACGACAATTTCACCGTCCTTCACGCCAAGATCTCAAAGCCCTTTCGCGAGCAGTTTCCGCCGGAGAAACTGCGCGCCGTGTTCAAGGATTTGATCGACAAGCGCGCGGTGTTCGACGCCATCGTGGCCAAGCCGATCGTGCCCGACGGCGAGGCGAAGATCGACGAGAACGGCGTGCTGCGCCTGAAAGGCCGTTTCGAAACCACCCCGAAGCAGGTGAAATACCAGCTCGGCTTCATCCCGTCGGACGGCCTGTGGAAGCTGTCCGCCGTCACCATCGATATCGAATGACCTGCAATCAATGACCGAGGAATGACCCATGCGTAACCGCTTCATCGCCCTGTTCGTTCTCGCCTCCTGCGCTGCCGCCCAGGCGACATCGCTGTCGCCGGCCGACAAGGCGGCGCTGCTGAAGGGCACCAACGATTCCTGCCTCGAGAACCAGGTCAAGGACACCACCAACAAGGCGATGACGGTCGGCCAGTTGCAGACCTATTGCGACTGCTACGCGCGCGCCTTCTCCGACTTCATGCAGGTCGAGGACCTCGACAAGAACAAGGACACGCTGACGCCGGAGACCATGAAGAAGGCCGGCGAGTTCTCGCAGAGCTGCGCCGCGAACACGCTGAGGAAGTAGGGCGGGCGGGGCCGGATTCTGTCCGGGATGTCGAAGCTCAGTCGATCTTGCGCGCCTCTTCCGGCAGCATGATCGGGATGCCGTCGCGGATCGGATAGGCGAGCTTGGCCGAGCGCGAGATCAGCTCCTGTTTCGCCGCGTCGAATTCCAGCGGGCCCTTGGTCAGGGGGCAGACCAGGATTTCCAGCAGCTTGGGGTCGACGCTGGATTCGGAGCGCTCGGGCTGCGCGTTCATGAGACAGGTTCTCCGGTTCGCGGGCCACGCTCTAGCACATCCCGTTGCAACAGGGCTAGCGCGCGACGATCCGCAAGAGTTCGTCGAGCACGGCCTGCTGCCTGTCTGGCGGTAGCGGCTGGTCTGCCAGGGCATACCCGAAGAACGCCCAGAACAGGATTTGCGCCCGGGCGCGGGCGACGTCTTCGGCGAGGCCGGCGTGCCTGAGCAGTTCCTCGATATAGTCGAGCCGGCGGCGGTCGACCGCCACCACGGCGGCGCGCGCGCGGCTGTCGTTCGCGGCCCAGCTACGCACCGCCTTCTCCAGCACGAGCTTGCTGCCGAAGGTCAGCTTGAGCAGCACGGCGAGCGGGTCCTCGTCCTTGCTCCTGCCTTTGGCCGCCTCGACGCCGGCGATGATCTGCTCGGTGGCGACCTCGCGCCAGCGTTCGAGGATCGCCGCGTGGAAGGCGCCGATGTCGGCAAAGTGCCAGTAAAAGCTGCCGCGCGACACGCCCATCGCCTTGGCCAAAGGCTCGGCCTTCAGCGCCGTGAAACCGCTCCTGGCCAGCGTCTTCAGCCCCAGATCGACCCAATCCTGCGCCGAAAGCTGATCGGCCATGGTTCCCCGCCTCGCGACACCCCACCATACACAACTGTATTGACAGGCGCCAGCGCACCGTCCTACAACCATACAGTACTGTATGGTAACCGATGGAGGTTCCGATGCGCGATCTCTTGCTGCAGGGCGCCGGCGTCATTGCAATCCTCGTCAGCATCGCCCATGGCGTGATCGGCGAGACGAAAGTGTTCGCGCGCGGCACCGTCGAACCGCCGCGGCTGCGCACGCTGCTGCGGCTGGTCTGGCAGGCCGGCACCGTGGCATGGATCGCCTGCGGCGTGCTGCTGGTCGCCGCTCCCTGGATGGGATCGGACGTCGCGCGGCACTGGATCATCGCGACATCGGCGGCGGTGTTCGGCTTTGCCGCGATCGCCAATGCCCTGGCGACGCGGACGGTGCATCTCGGCTGGATCGGGATGAGCGCCGCGGTGGCACTGGCGGTCGCGGGCTACTAGCTCACTGCAGCCCCGGCTCGCCGCTGGTGCGCTTCTTCGCCAGATCCATCTCGGTCACCGCGATCAAGATCTCAGCGCGGGTCTTGAGGTCGGGGGCTTCCAGCATCGCCTGCTTTTCGGCGGGGCCGTAGGGCGACATCATCGCGAGCGCATTGACCAGCGCTTCGTTGGGCGCGCTCTCGATGCCCTCCCAATCGACCTTGAGGTTGTTGGCCTTCAGGAAATCGGTGAGCACGTCGAGCAGGGCCTGGCGGTCGACCGCCTCCTCGCCCTTGCGCGCCGTGAAGTCGTCGGCAAAGGCGAAGAAGTCGACCTTGCATTGCCGGTAGGGCGTGAGCACCGACAGTTCCTCGATCACCCTGAAGCGCGACACGCCCGTCAGTTCGAGGATGTAGCGGCCGTCGCCGGTCTCGGCGAGCTGGGTGATGCGGCCGACGCAGCCGACGCGAAACAGCGCCGGCGTCTTCTCGCTCGGCGAATGCGTGACGTCGGGCTGGATCATGCCGATCAGGCGGTGGCCGTCGCGGAAGCAATCGTCGACCATCGCGAGATAGCGCGGCTCGAAGATGTTGAGCGGCATCTGGCCGCGCGGCAGCAGCAGCGCGCCGGGCAATGGAAACACCGGGATCACTTCCGGCAGCTCGCCGGGTCCGCGATATTCGGCATTGATCGGCATGAGCGAGCAGTCCCCGGCGCTTTGCCCTTGAGTCTCAGGAGAACAGGATCGTCGACAGTCGCTTTCGTCCCTCGACGGTCGCCTCATCGGCGCCGCCCCACGCCTCGAAGAACTGCACCAGCTGCCTGCGCGCGCCGTCGTCGTTCCACTTGCGGTCGCGCTTGACGATCTCGAGCAGCTGCGCGGTCGCCTCGCTGCGCTTGCCTGCCGCGTTCAGCGCGGTGGCAAGATCGAAGCGCGCCTGATGATCGAGCGGGTTTGCGGCGACTTTCTGTTCGAGCTCGGCGACCGGGCCGACCGATTGGGCCTGTTCGGCAAGCTCGATGGCGGCCTGCACGGCCTTGACGCCGGCGTCGTTGCGCTTGGATTCCGGCACCATGGCCAGCGTCTGCTTGGCCTGCTCGATCGCACCCGTGGTGACGTAGCATTTGGCGAGGCCCGCAAGGGCTGCGATGTTGGTCGAATCGAGCGCCAGCACCTCGGCATAGATTTGCGCCGCACCCGCCGCGTCGCCATCGGCCAGCACCGCTTCGGCTTCGCCCAGGATCTCCGCGATGTTGGGTTCGCCCGCCGCCGGCACGCCCTTGGTCAGCTTGTCGATGAAGGCGTTGACCTGGCTTTCCGGGATCGCGCCCATGAAACCATCGGCCGGCTGGCCGTTGACGAACGCGATCACGGCGGGAATCGACTGGATGCCCATCTGGCCGGGGATCGCCGGGTGTTGGTCGATGTTCATCTTGACCAGCTTGACCCGGCCCTTGGCGGCACGGACCGCCTTTTCCAGGATCGGCGTGAGCTGGCGGCAGGGTCCGCACCACTCCGCCCAGAAGTCGATCAGCACGGGCTGTCGCTTCGACTCCTCGATGACGTCCCTCACGAAGGTCTGGGTGGTGGTTTCCTTGATGAGATCGGGCGCCGCCTGCGGCGCGCCGCCGCCCTGCTCCATGATGGTCACGATGTCCTCGCCTTGGTCTTTCGGAAGTGGGCCCCTTCTAGCACGGCCGGGCCCGATTAAGTGTGGGGTGGATTTGCCCTAATTGGAGCCGACCTTTGGTCTTTTCAATTGCCGGGAACCGGCCGAGGGTTGATTTCGGGGCATTTGGCGACCATTTCGCGATAAATTGCCTCATGGGGTGCGGATTTTAACGGTTCGCAGAACTGTTGCATTCACAGTGCGCATTTGGCATAGGTTCGCCGTTGCCGGCGACCAGTCGCCGCCATCCGGATGCGGGTGTAGCTCAGTGGTAGAGCACGACCTTGCCAAGGTCGGGGTCGAGGGTTCGAGCCCCTTCGCCCGCTCCAATCTCTTCAAACAAGCGCAATGACTTGGTCACTCCCTGCGGGGAGAACGGCTGTCGCATTTCGTGCGCGGGGTTGTTTCGCCGGGCCCTAGTAGGCGGACGCGCTGACGCGACCGCAAGGCGGATCCGGGACTAATCGGACGCCGCGCTATGGGCAGCCAAGACCGCTTTGCGATATTCGTCCCCTGCGCCGACGAGCGCGAGCGCTGAATCGGCGCGATGCCGCAACGTCGTTTTGCCATCGCGGTCGGCGATCAGGCGAGTGGTCAGCTTCTCACGGAAATCGTCAATGATCTTCCGGTCGTTCGGTGTCAGGGCCATGCGAATCGTCCTTGTCTGCGACAGCGGGAAATCCCGGTGCGGCGCAGATGTGGATCGAATCTGAAAAGCCCCGCCGCGATCGAGAGCCGCAGCATCAGCAGGCCGTAAAAGTCGCGCCCGGTCGCAAAACCTTCCGCGCGTCAGGCAAGGCCCGCGAAGTCCCACCAAGGGCGAGGACGTAAACGGGATCGTTCCTCTTGTGGCAGCACGCCCACTCGTGCGGGCATCATTATTGCGCTGCAATGCTTGCACCACAAAATTGTCTCAAAGCGAACTGCCGCGCCAGACTCAATTCAGTCTGGTCATCGCCGCGCAGCGATAGGCGAGCCTCGCGCTTCTCACGCGCTAGGGATGTGATAGGCTTTTGCGGTCTGACGCTCAGCCAGACCCACTGACGTTTCGTCCCGACTTCAAAACAATAACGCCGGCCTTCCGGCCGCACAGGGGAGTGACGCGATGAAATCGGCTATCAACGGATGTGTACTTGCGCTTGCGGCGGCCTTCACGGTCGTGATGGCCGGTGAGGCCACAGCCCAGCAAAAGGCGCTCAAGAAATACGAATCCGGCACCAAGGAATTCTGGGCCAACCCGCCGCCCGACTGGTTCCTCGGCGACGAGAACGAGGCGCAGAGGGGACAGGCGCCGCCCTCCGGTCCGCCGACCGGCGCCTCGGACGCGGAGCTCGCCAATATCGTCAAGAAGATCAAGCTGCCGGCCGGCTTCAAGATCGAGGTCTACGCCTCCGGCGTGCTCGCCGCGCGGCAGATGGCCTGGGGCGACAAGGGCACGCTGTTCGTCGGCTCCTTCGGTCTCGGCAATGTCTACGCAATCAAGGACAGCGGCGGGAAGAAAGAGGTCAAGACGGTCCTCAAGGGACTGAAGATGCCGACCGGGCTCGCCTTCCAGGATGGCGCGCTCTACGTCATCGATATCGACAAGCTGATCAAATACGAGAACGCCGAGGCCAATCTCGACAACCTCGGCCAGGGCAAGGTGGTGTATGACGACATGCCGTCCTATGTCGCGCATGGCTGGAAATACATCGCGGTCGACAAGGATGGCTGGTTCTATCTGCCGTTCGGCCCGCCCTTCAACATCGGCATCCCCCCGACCAGCGTGTCGCAGATCCGCCGCGTCGATCCCAGGACCGGCAACGCCGAAATCTGGGCGCTCGGCGTGCGCAACAGCGTCGGCGGCGACGTCGATCCGCGCAGCGGCAAGTACTGGTTCACCGAGAACGCCCGCGACTGGATCAGCGACGACATGCCGAGCGACAAGCTCAACATGATCAACCGGATCGGCGAACACTTTGGCTATCCCTATTGCCATCAGGGCAACATGCCGGATCCGAAATTCGCCATGGGGCACAAATGCTCGGAGTTCACGCCTCCGGTCGTCAATCTCGGCGCGCATGTGGCGCCGCTCGGCATGAAGTTCTACACCGGCAGCATGTTCCCGGCCGACTACAAGAACAACATCCTGATCGCCGAGCATGGCTCCTGGAACCGCAAGAAGTACCAGGGCGCGCGGATCAAGCGCGTCATCGTCGGCCCTGACGGCAAGAACCCGAAGTCGGAAATCTTCGCCTCCGGCTGGCTCGAGGGCGATACGGGCTATCTCGGCCGTCCGGCCGATATCGTGCTCGCCAAGGACGGCGCGATCCTCGTCGCCGACGACTGGGCCGGTGCGATCTATCGCATCAGCTACAGCAAGTAGGCGTGGAACCATCGGAGGCTGCGGTTGCTTGAAGGAGCAGCCGCGGCCTCTTGCTTTAGCCTGTCATTGCCGGGCTTGACCCGGCAATCCATCGTACTTCACGAGATTCTGACGAAGCAGGATGGATGCCCGGGCCATGCCCGGGCATGACGAGGAGAGTTTGAAATGCGCAGTCTGCCTTTCGGAATCGCCGTCGCGGCAGCAGCCTTCGTCGGCGCTGCTCCCGCCCGCGCCGCCGACATCGCGGCCGGCAAGGAAAAGGCGCAACTCTGCGTCGGATGCCATGGCGAGAACGGCATCTCGCAGATGGAGAACGTTCCGTCGCTGGCCGGTCAGCTCGACCAGGTCATCCAGTGGCAGCTGGTCTATTTTCGCGCCGGCGCGCGTAAGAACGAGCCGATGCAGCCGATCGTCGATCAGCTCAGCAACGAGGACATCCGCAATCTCGGCGCCTATTTCGCCTCGCTGCCGCCGCCGAAGCCGGAGCCGGACGATGACCCGGACCTGTCAAGGAAGGGGGCGCAGGCGGCCGCCGGCCGCCGCTGTGCGTCGTGCCACACCGACAGCTATGCCGGCGCCAAGGCGGCGGCCCGCATCGCCGGCCAGCGCGAGGACTATCTGCTGAAGGCGCTGCGCGACTACAAGAAAGGCGTGCGCTCCGGCGGCGGACAGGCGGCGATGGCCGAGGTTGCCTACCCCCTCAGCGAGGAAGAGATCGTCGCACTCGCGCATTATCTCGCGCATCTCTGAGGCGGAGACTATTTCTCTGCCAGCGGGTGCAGGTCGCGCACCAGGCTCTTCAGCCGTTCTTCCACCACATGGGTGTAGATCTGCGTGGTCGAGATGTCGGTGTGACCGAGCAGCGTCTGCACGATGCGCAAGTCGGCGCCGTTGTGCAGAAGATGGCTGGCGAAGGCATGGCGCAGCACATGCGGCGAGACCAGCCGCGGCGCGAGGCCTGCGGCGGCGGCCAGTTCCTTCAGGTCGCGGGCAAAATGCTGCCGCGTCAGATGGCCGCTCTCGCCGAAGGAAGGAAACAGCCATTTCGAGCCGGCGACGCTCTTCTTCTTCGAAGCAGGCAGCGCCTGCATCGCGGCGAGATAGTCCGCCATCGCCTGCCGCGAGGCGTCGTTGAGCGGCACCAGCCGCTCCTTGTCGCCCTTGCCGCGCACCACGATCATGCGCGCGTCGCGCCGCGAGGCCGACAGCGGCAACGATACCAGCTCGGAAACGCGCAGGCCTGTGGCGTACAGTACTTCGAGCAGGCAGTAGAGCCGCAGCGCGCGCAGCCGCTGCAGGCTGGAAGGGTCGGAGGCCTGGGCCAGCTCCCGCGCCCTGGTCAGCATCCGGTCGACGTCCGATATCGACAGCACCTTGGGCAGGCCGCGGCCGCGCTTGGGGCCGGACAGGATGGCGGCGGGATCGTCACTGCGGACCCGTTCGTTGAGCAGGAAGCGGTAGAGATGGCGCATCGCCGACAGCCGGCGCGCCACGCTCGAAGACTTGAAGCCGCGGGTGTCGAGGTCGGCGAGATAATCGCGCAGTCTTTGCGTGTCGGCGGCCACGAAGGTCTGGCCGGCATGGCCCAGGAATTCGGAGAAGTCGGTGAGGTCGCGGCGGTAGGCCTGCAGCGTGTTGTCGCCGGCGCCCTGTTCGGCCGCGAGCATGTCGAGGAACAGGGTAATCAGCCTGGCATCTGAGGGTTTGGTCCGCATCCCCCGATCCTAACCCCTATTTCTTGAGGAACCTGTCCGGCGGGATGGTGACCGTCATTTCCCGCGGCTTGGGGTTGACGAGATTAGCCAGCACAAACACCACCCCATAGCCGATCCCGGCGATGATGCCGACAACCGTCAGGAAACGGAACAGACTGGGCATTTCAGCGTCTCAGGCAACGAATTAACCATCAAGTCAGGCCGGGCGGGCCGGTCAGGCCTTACCAGCATGTTTCGCCCTTTCCTTGCAAGAGTCTCTGGCATGGGCATCTGCGGGGGTAGTATAGGTGGCGCCAAACGCGGCAATTTCGCGATACGAGCCGATTGATGTCTGAAACCGCCTCGCAGGCAGCCTCAAGCCTGTCCCATGACGCCGAGATCGCTGCGGCGCTGGGCAAGCGCTGCATTGTGCTGATCGGCATGATGGGCGCCGGCAAGTCGACCATCGGCCGGCGCATCGCGGCCCGGCTGCGGCTGCCGTTCACCGACGCCGACACCGAGATCGAGGCGGCGGCGGGCATGTCCATCCCGGATATTTTCGAGACCCATGGCGAACCGCATTTCCGCGACGGCGAGGCGCGGGTGATCGCGCGCCTGCTCGATAGCGGCCCTGCGGTGATCGCAACCGGAGGCGGCGCCTTCATGCGCGAGGAGACCCGCAGCCGCATCCGCGACAAGGCGGTGTCGATCTGGCTCAAGGCGGACGCCGACGTGATCATGAAGCGGGTACGCCGCCGCTCCGACCGGCCGCTGCTGCAGAATGCCGATCCCGAAGGAACCGTCAGCCGGCTGCTCGGCGAGCGTGAGCCGGTCTACGGAACTGCCGACCTGACCATCCTGTCGCGCGACGTTCCGCACGACAAGATCGTCGATGAATGCCTCGCGGCGCTGCGCGCAAAGCTTTGCGCCGCCACACCGGACAAGATAGACGCCACGCCATGACCGCGCCCATCAAGCACTCCGATCCCATCATTGTCGACGTCGCGCTCGGCGAGCGCGCCTATGACATCGTGATCGGCCGCGACGTGCTGCAATCGCTGGGGCCGCGCATCGCCGCGATCCGCCCGGGCGTGCGCACCGCCATCATCACCGACCGCACCGTGGCAAGGCACTGGCTGGCGCCGGCCGAGGCGTCGCTGGCGCAGGCGGGCATCCCGAGTTCGGCCATCGTGGTCGAGGAGGGCGAGGGCTCGAAGAGCTATGCCGGGCTCGAGAAGGTCAGCGAGGCGCTGATTGCAGCGAAGATCGAGCGCAACGATCTCGTGGTTGCGCTGGGCGGCGGCGTGGTCGGAGATCTCGCGGGCTTCGCAGCCGCGATCCTGCGCCGCGGCGTCGATTTCGTGCAGGTGCCGACGTCGCTGCTGGCGCAGGTCGATTCCTCCGTCGGCGGCAAGACCGGGATCAACTCGCCGCAGGGCAAGAACCTGATCGGCTCGTTCCACCAGCCGGTCCTGGTGATTGCCGACACCGCGGTGCTCGATACGCTGTCGCCGCGCCAGTTTCGCGCCGGTTATGCCGAAGTCGCCAAATACGGCCTGCTCGGCGACGAGGCCTTCTTCACCTGGCTGGAGAAGAACCACAACGATATCTTCGCCGGCGGCGCTGCGCGCGAACATGCGATCGCCACCTCGTGCCGCGCCAAGGCCGCGATCGTGGCGCGCGACGAGCGCGAGACCGGGGAGCGTGCGCTGCTCAATCTCGGCCACACTTTCGGCCATGCGCTGGAAGCGGCAACCGGATTCTCCGATCGCCTGTTCCATGGCGAGGGCGTGGCCGTCGGCATGGTGCTGGCCGCGGAATTTTCCGCGCAGCTCGGCAAGATTTCGCAAGGCGACGCCCAGCGCATCAGGCATCATCTCGCCGCTGTCGGCCTGCCCACCCGCCTGCAGGATATCGCGGGCTTCGCGCAGGAAGGCCTTGCGGACGCCGACGCGCTGATGGCGCTGATGGCGCAGGACAAGAAGGTCAAGCGCGGCAAGCTGACCTTCATCCTGCTCGAGGCGATCGGCCGCGCCGTGATCGCGCCCGATGTCGAGCCGGCGCCGGTGCGCGATTTCCTGCAGCAGAAATTGGCGGGATGAGCGCGATAGCGGCAGGACATATCGTGTCGGAAGCGCCGCGCGGAGCCGGATCAGTCGCGAGGCAGCCATGAGTTCGGTCGCGATCAATCTGACGCTGGCCATCCTCTTGCTTGCGGCCAACGCCTTCTACGTGGCGGCCGAATTCGCGCTGGTGAAGAGCCGCGGCTTCCGCGTCAAGGCCATGGTCGAGCAGAACCGCTTTGGCGCCCGCCTCCTGCAAAGCATGATGGACGACATCGAGGCCTATCTGGCCTGTTGCCAGCTCGGCATCACCATGGCTTCGCTCGGTCTCGGCTGGGTCGGCGAGCCGACGGTCTCCGCGCTGCTCGGACCGCTGCTCACGCCGCTCGGAATGTCGGAAAATGCCCTGCACTTCACCTCGTTCCTGACGGGGTTCCTGGTGTTCTCCTCGCTGCACATCGTGATCGGCGAGCAGGTGCCGAAGACACTTGCGATCCGGCAACCGATGCCGGTTTCGCAATGGATCGCCTATCCGCTGTATGCGTCCTATCTGGTGTTCTACCCGCTCAACTGGCTGCTCAACAGCGCATCGCGGGGTATCCTGCGCCTGTTCGGCGTGCAGGAATCCTCGCAGCACGAGATCCTGACCGACTCCGAGATCGAAGGACTGGTGGAGGAATCCGCCGAGCACGGCATCATCGAAAGCGGCGAGGCCGAGTACATCCACAATGTCTTCCGCTTCGGCGACCTCGCCGTTTCCGACGTCATGGTTCATCGCACCTCCATGGTGACGATCAACGCCGACATGCCGCCGGACGAGCTGGTGCGCGAGATGCTCGCCACCGAATACACCCGCATTCCGCTCTGGCGCGACAAGCCGGAGAACATCGTCGGCGTGCTGCACGCCAAGGACCTGCTGCGTGCGCTGCGCGCCAACGACGGCGACGCTTCGCAGCTCGACGTCGAGAGCATCGCGCTGCCGCCATGGTTCGTGCCGGAGATGCGGCCGATCTCGGACCAGCTCAAGGCGTTCCGCCGCCGCAAGACCCACTTCGCCCTCGTCGTCGACGAGTATGGCGAGGTGGAGGGCATGGTGACGCTGGAAGACATTCTGGAGGAGATCGTCGGCGACATTTCCGACGAGCATGACATCGTCGTTGCCGGCGTGCGGACGCAGCCCGATGGCTCGGTCGTGGTCGACGGCTCGGTCCCGATCCGCGACCTCAATCGCGCCATGAACTGGCATCTGCCGGATGAGGAGGCGACGACGGTGGCGGGCCTCGTCATCCACGAGGCGCGCTCGATCCCCGACCGCGGCCAGAGCTTCACGTTCCACGGCTTCCGCTTCCGCGTGCTGCGGAGAGAGCGCAACCGCATCACGGCGCTGCGCATCGTGGCGGTGCCGCGAGAGCCGGACGCGCAGGAGCCGAGGCCGAAGCGGGCGGGGACGTCGTTCTAATCTAGCCTGATGCCGGGGCTCCCCGAGGGTCAGCCCTACAGCGCCTCGCCCTTCAACAGCTTCGGTATTTCGCCGGTGAGGCCGGCGGCCTGGCGGATGAAAAGGTTCTTCAGCGGCGGGGCGCGGTCGACGAGACCGAGCCCGATGTCGCGCACGGCGCGCAGCAATTTCGATTCGTTGGAGAACAGCAGGTTCAGCGAATTGGTGGCCACCCCCATCGCCATGGTGTCGAAGCGCCGCCAGCGCTGGTAGCGCTCGAGCACGTCGGCCTGGCCGATATCGATGCCGAGCCGGGCCGCGTCGACGACGACCTCGGCAAGCGCTGCGACATCCTTCAGGCCCATATTGAGCCCCTGGCCGGCGATTGGATGGATCACGTGCGCGGCGTCGCCGACCAGCGCAAGGCGCTCGGCGATGAAGGAGCGCGCGACGAAATAGCCGAGCGGGAAGGCGCGCGGCTTGTCCAGCGCCTTGATCTCGCCGAGATGCAGACCGAAGCGCTGCTCGAGCTCGGGATGGAAATCCTCTTCGCTCAGGGCGGTGATCCGCGCAGCCTCGGCGCGCGTCTCCGTCCACACCAGCGAGGAGCGCTTTCCCGTCAGCGGCAGGATCGCAAAGGGACCGGCAGGGAGAAAGTGCTCTTCGGCGCGGCCGTGATGATCGCGCTCGTGGCCGACGGTGACGACGATGCCGGACTGATCGTATTCCCAGCCATGGGTCGCAATCCCCGCCCGCTCGCGCAATTTCGAGCGTGCGCCGTCGGCGGCAACCAGCAAGCTCGCGGCGACGGTCGAGCCATCCGCCAGCGCGACGTCGATGCCGTCGGCGCTCGCCGCGTAACTGTTCACCGCGGTCGCACGCAGATCGACGCCGGCGGCCTCCGCCCGCGCCGCCAACGCATCGATCAGGTTGCGGTTCTCCACCATATGCGCGAACGGCTCGCCGGGCTCGACCTCGCCGGCAAATGTCAGGAACACCGGACGCGTGGCGTCGGCCAGCTGCGAGTCGGTGACGACCATGTCGAGGATGGGCTGCGCGTTCGGCGCCACCTCCTCCCAGACGCCGAGCGCCTCGAACAGCCGCCGGCAGGCGGCAACGATGGCGGTGGCGCGCGGGTCCCGGCTCGGCCGCATGCCGAGCGCCGGATCTGCCACGATGACGGGAATATCCGGCCCCAGCCCCTGGCGCAGCGCGAGCGCCAGCGCCAGTCCGGCAAATGCCCCGCCACAAATGACAATACTTCGCTGTGCCGTCATGGAATCCTGCGTACTCATACTCTTGCCCCCGGACTATAGCTGGGCGAAACAGGTTCACCAAACAAGGGCCGGGCCGTCATTCCGGGACGATACGTCAGTATCGAACCCGGAATCTCGACGTTCGGCTCCAGATTCCGGGTTCATGCTTCGCACGGAATGACGAAGGGAAGCTTATGTCCAAAGGCCTGATCGACCTGATCTCCATCCTCGACCTCGAACAGCTCGAGGTGAACCTGTTCCGCGGCAACAGCCCGAAGACGAGCTGGCAGCGCGTGTTCGGCGGACAGGTGATCGGGCAGGCGATGGTGGCGGCATGCCGCACCGTGGAGGGCCGCCTGCCGCATTCGATCCACTGCTACTTCATCCTGCCGGGCGATCCGCAGATCCCCATCATCTACCAGGTCGAGCGGCTGCGCGACGGCAAGAGCTATTCGACCCGCCGGGTCACTGCGATCCAGCACGGCAACGCGATCTTCTCCATCATGGTGTCCTTCCATGCCGAGGAGGAAGGCGTCTTCAATCATCAGGAAAAGATGCCGGACGTGCCGCCGCCGGAAAAACTCACCGCGGAGGAAATTTCCAAGCAGCCCTTGTTCAAGGAAATGCCGGAGTTCATCCGACGCTACTATGAATCCGATCGCCCGATAGAATTGCGCCCGGTCGAACTCGGCCGCTATTTCGGCCAGAAGATCGACGACGGCCGCATCCATGTCTGGATCCGAACCGCGGCAAAACTCCCCGATGATCCGGCGCTGCACATGTGCGCACTGGCCTATGCTTCGGACTTCTCGCTGCTCGATGCCGTGATGGCGCGCTACGGCCGCACGCTGTTCGACCGGCGCATGATGCCGGCGAGCCTCGATCACGCGATGTGGTTTCACCGCGCGTTCCGCGCCGACGAATGGCTGCTCTATGCCCAGGATTCGCCGAGCGCGCAGGACGGCCGCGGGCTGACCCGCGGCCTGATCTTCAAGCCCGACGGCACGCTGGTGGCGTCAGTGGCGCAGGAAGGCTCGGTGCGCCAGCGCAAGCTCTAGCTTATGCGAAGGCCGCCCCGCGCGGTGCCAGCGCGAACTGCGAAATGTACCAGTTCATGTACCAGCGCAGCATCCACGGGATCGGGATGATCAGCGAGCAGAGCAGCGCCAGCACGATCGAGCGCCACAGCACCTGCAGGCCGGACCCGTTGAAGACGATCTCGCGCCGCGTGCCGCCGATGTTGCGGCAGATCCAGCGCATCATGGCGGTGATGACCCAGGCCCAGCCGATGATGGTGATAAAGGAGACGATCAGCAGGACCTGCCAGCCGATATAGCCCCAGATGCTGCCGTTGAAGACCGCGGGAATCTTCAGGCCGTTCGAGGCGAGGTTGCCGACCGCCCATCGCAGGACAAACCAGGACACCACGGCTTGCAGCACGACCGCGATGATCTGGTAGGTGGGATCGTAGGCGCCGACCAGGCCCAGCAGGGCCAACAATATGAATGCCCACCAGATATCGCCGACCTGGCCGGTGAACGAGAAATTGGGCCGTCCCGGCACCTGGATGCGTGAGACGAACCAGCGATAGAACCAGACTGCAACCCAGGGCGCCGGAATCACCAGCAGCATGCCGATGATGTAGGCCAGCGAACGGCCGAGCAGGCCAAACAGCGGCAGGTCGGCCGCAAGCGCATTGCCCGGCAAACCAGCCGCACCCGCCATCGGCGGCGGCCCTCCCATCGGGAGCACCGGCGGACCGCCGGCAGGCATCAGCCCGGGAACTTGGGCGGCCTTCTGCCAGCCCGCCATGCCTTCGGTCCACACCAGCGTGTCGGGCCTGACCGAGCCGGTGGCGATGAGATCGCGAAACTGGGCTTCCGGATAGGGTCCCTGCTGCTGGCCGTTGGCGGCATAAAACCATTGGTTCGACATTGGCGTCTCCTCGGGAATTTCTGGCGGCGGGCCGGGAGATGGGCGGGCGAGACGTCCCGGCCGGGAAAGGATGCATTCTGACGGACGACCCGGCCGCCTGTACAGAGACGGGCACGTTCAGCCCCAAATGATTCCACTTACCCCTGCAAGTTTTTTGTGCCATTTGCACAGAAAGATGCCAGAAATGGATTGGCAAACGCCGCCGAACAGCCAAACTGCCCAAAACATGATGGAATGAAGGCTCCCCGCCCATGAAGCTCGTCGTCGCGATCATAAAACCGTTCAAGCTGGACGAGGTCCGCCAGGCGCTCACCGCCATCGGCGTCCACGGCATGACCGTGACCGAGGTCAAGGGTTATGGCCGCCAGAAGGGCCACACTGAAATCTACCGCGGCGCCGAATATGTCGTGAACTTCCTGCCCAAGCTGCGCATCGAGGTCGCCGTCGATTCCGACGTCGCCGACAAGGTGGTCAACGTCATCACGCAAAGCGCGCGCACCGGGCAGATCGGCGACGGCAAGATCTTCGTCACGCCGATCGATCACACCGTGCGCATCCGCACCGGCGAGACCGACAGCGACGCACTCTGAGAATTCACCTTCAAGAACGCGCCCGGCCGCGACGGCCGAAGGCGCGGACAAGAATTGCAAGTTGGTAATGCCGGGGAGCACATCATGGGGGCTTACTCACGCGCCGTGAGGCGATTGACGTTTGTCGGATCTTTCGCAAGCACGACGCCCGCGCTGGCCGACACTTCCACCATCAACGCCGCCGACACCGCCTGGATGATCACAGCCACCGCCCTGGTGCTGATGATGACCGTCCCGGGTCTGGCGCTGTTCTATGCCGGCATGGTGCGCAAGAAGAACGTGCTTGCCACCATGGCGCAGAGTCTTTCGGCGGTGGCGCTGATCTCGATCCTCTGGGTTGCCTACGGCTACTCGCTCGCCTTCGTCGGCGACGGCAGCTGGATCGGCACGCTCGACCGCTGGTTCCTGTCGGGCATGACCATGGAGTCGGTCAATCCGGCGGCGAAGACGATTCCCGAGGCCCTGTTCATGCTCTACCAGATGACCTTTGCGGTCATCACCGTGGCGCTGGTCGCCGGCGCCGTAGCCGACCGCATGCGGTTTTCGGCCTGGCTGTGGTTCGCGGTGGGCTGGTTCACCTTCGTCTATGTGCCGCTGGCCCACTGGGTGTGGGGCGGCGGTTTCCTGCAAACCATGGGCGTGCTCGACTTCGCGGGCGGCCTCGTCGTGCATCTTTCCGCCGGCATCGGCGGCCTCGTTGCGGCAAAGGTTCTCGGCAATCGCCACGGCTATGGCAGCGAGAACCTCGCGCCGTACGATCTGTCGCTGGCGATCATCGGCACCGGCATGCTTTGGGTCGGCTGGTTCGGCTTCAACGGCGGCTCGGCGTTAACGGCAAGCCCGCGCGCGGTGATGGCGATCACCGCAACGCATCTGTCGGCCTGCGCCGGCGCGCTGACCTGGGCCGCGCTGGAATGGTCGACGCGCCGCAAGCCTTCCGTGCTCGGCATGATCTCCGGCGCGGTCGCAGGGCTCGGCACCATCACGCCGGCCTCGGGTTTTGTCGCACCCTGGGCGGGCATCCTCATCGGCATTGCCGCCGGCCTGATCTGCTTCTGGGCCTGCACCTCGCTCAAGCAGCGCCTCAACTACGACGATTCGCTCGACGTGTTCGGCGTCCATGGCGTCGGCGGCATCACTGGCACGCTGCTGTGCGGCGTGTTCGCGGCCAAGGCGATCGGCGAAACGGCGGGCCTGCTCGAGGGCAACCCGCAGCAGCTCCTGACCCAGTTCTATGGGGTCGCCATCACCCTGGCCTGGACCGCGATCGTCACCTTCGTCCTGCTCAAGCTGGTCGGCGCCTTCGCACCACTCAGGGTGTCGATGCAGCAGGAGCTCGAGGGCCTCGATATTTCGCAACATGGCGAGGCACTGCAGTAGTCCCGCTATCCAAATACCGCTTTCCTGCACGTACGATGGGCATGATTGTGTCGAGACACCGTCATGCCCACGCTTTGGGCAGTACTGACTAGACTTTAGGCGCGACGGTTTGGCGCACTCCCGGCCTGTGCCACGAAACCCCGAAAACGTCCGGATTCATAAACCGTTAGGGAATGCCGCCGTTCTGGCACGGCATTTGATTCTACGGGGCCAGGCTGTGCCCGCGTAGTGAAATCTCTCCGCGTGGTGACGTCAGTCCAGATCGCCCGGAGCGCCGGGCCCAAGCGGGGATGAACCCAATGAAAATTGTTATGGCGATCATCAAGCCATTCAAGCTCGAAGAAGTCCGTGACGCCCTGACCGCCATCGGCGTTCACGGTTTGACGGTGACCGAAGTCAAGGGATATGGCCGGCAGAAGGGCCACACGGAAATCTATCGCGGCGCCGAATACGCCGTGAGCTTTCTGCCCAAGATCAAGATCGAAGTCGCCGTCAATTCGGATCAGGTCGACAAGACCATCGACGCGATCACATCGGCTGCCAAGACCGGCCAGATCGGCGACGGCAAAATCTTCGTCATCAACCTCGACCATGCGGTTCGCATCCGCACCGGCGAGGCCGATGCCGCAGCCCTCTGATTTCGCGCTCAACCCTACCACTCAGGAGTAAGACAAAATGACGTTCAAACGTCCCTATAGCGCGGGATTGGCGGCCCTCGCAGTCGGCCTTTTCGCTGCGACCGCAGCCTATGCCGAGCCAACCGTCAACAAGGGCGACAACGCCTGGATGCTGACGTCGACGGTTCTCGTGCTGTTGATGACCATCCCGGGCCTGGCGCTGTTCTACGGCGGTCTCGTCCGTGCCAAGAACATGCTCTCGGTGCTGATGCAGGTATTCTACACCGTCTGTATCGTCACCATCCTTTGGGCGCTCTACGGGTACAGCCTCGCCTTCACCGGCGGTTCCGACTTCATCGGCGGCTTCTCCAAGGCCTTCCTGATGGGCGTGACGCTGGAATCCAAGGCCGCTACATTCAGCGTCGACGCCAACATCTCGGAGCTGATCTACATCTGCTTCCAGATGACCTTCGCGGCGATCACGCCCGCCCTCATCGTCGGCGCCTTTGCCGAGCGCATGAAGTTCGCGGCGGTGGCGCTGTTCATTCCGCTCTGGGTCACCCTGATCTACTTCCCGATCGCCCACATGGTCTGGTACTGGGCCGGTCCGGACGCGATCACCGACGCCGCCAAGGCGCTGGCTGCTGCCGGCGATGAGGCTGCCAAGAAGGCGGCGCAGGCCAAGCTCGACGAAATCATGGCCGACGCCGGCTGGATCTTCAAGAAGGGCGCGATCGACTTCGCGGGCGGCACCGTGGTGCACATCAACGCCGGTATCGCCGGCCTCGTCGGCGCGCTGTTGATCGGCAAGCGCACCGGCTACGGCAAGGAACTGATGGCCCCGCACTCGCTGACCCTGTCGATGGTCGGCGCTTCCCTGCTCTGGGTCGGCTGGTTCGGCTTCAACGCAGGTTCGAACCTCGAAGCCTCCGGCGGCGCTGCGCTCGCCATGACCAACTCCTTCGTCGCAACGGCGGCGGCGGCGCTGGCCTGGATGTTCGCGGAATGGATCGTGCGCGGCCATCCCTCGATGCTCGGCGTCATCTCCGGCGCCGTGGCCGGCCTCGTCGCGGTCACGCCTGCTGCCGGTTACGCCGGCCCGATGGGCGCGATCGTGCTCGGCCTCGTCGTCGGCGTGGTCTGCCTGTTCTTCTGCACCATCGTGAAGAACTCGCTCGGCTATGACGACTCGCTCGACGTGTTCGGCGTGCACTGCATCGGCGGCATCATCGGCGCGCTGGGCACCGGCATCCTGGTCAACCCGGCCCTCGGCGGCACCGGCGTGATGGACTACGTCACCGGCAAGGTCGGCGACTACGACTTCGTGGCGCAGATGACTTCCCAGGTCTGGGGCGTCGGCACCACGCTGGTCTGGTCCGGCGTCGGCTCGGCGATCCTCTACAAGGTCGTCGACGTGATCGTCGGCCTGCGCGCCACCGTCGAGGTGGAGCGCGAGGGTCTCGACCTCACCGACCACACCGAGCGCGCTTACAACATGTAAGTTCTCCCACGGGCACGGCGCCTGCGGGCGCCGCGCCCAGAACTCCGGTTCGGGCACATACCCGGCAATGCCCTGACCGTTGAGGGGCTCCAGCGCAAGTTGGAGCCCCTTTCTTTTTGTTCCTTCCTGCGAATCCGGAAGCCCGACAGGCGGCGTGCGCGTGTTGACGCCGGGCGAAATGACCGGTTTGCTTCCATCCCAATCAAGAGAGCGGAAATTCCGTCTCGCAAAACAAGATACGGGGTGAGAGAACGCCTATGGATGCCCACGCCGCTACCGGCTCGGCCGGCAAATGGTCGCCCCCGAAAAACGCCAGCGCCATCGTGAAAAGCGTGCATGCGATGCTGCACCCCCGCAACATCGTGCTGGTCGGCGCCACCGACAAGCCCGGCAATTATGCCGAGCGCATCTGGAACAACCTGGTCAAGTACGGCTACGAGGGCGGCCTCTATCCGGTCAACGCCAAACGCGAAACTATCTGGGGCGTCAGCTGCTACAAGGATTTCGCGAGCCTTCCCGAAAAGCCCGACCATGTGCTGGTGCTGGTGCCCGCGCGCTTTGCGGTGCAGGTCATCCGCGATGCGGCGGCTACCGGCGCGCGCTCGGCAACCATCGTCACCTCGGGCTTCTCCGAGTTGCAGGATGAGGAGAGCCAGCGCCTCGCCGAGGAGCTGAAGCGGGCGGTGCAGGAAACCGGGCTTGCGGTGACCGGCCCCAACTGCCTCGGCAATCTCAGCGCCGGCGAGAAGCTCTTCACCAATATCGACGACCGCATCGTCACCATGGAGCAGGGCGCGGTCGGCATAGCCGGCCAGTCCGGCGCCATCGTGATGGCGATCCGCCAGGCGCTGGAGGATCGCGGCGTCGGCGTCGGCTACATGGTGACGACGGGCAACGAGGTCGGGCTCGAGACGCCGGACCTGATGGCCTATTTCGCCGCCGATCCCTCGATCCGCGTCATCGTGGTCTATCTCGAGGGCGTGCGGAACACGAAGGCCTTTCGCGACGCCTGCAAGGCCGCGCGCGCCGCCGGCAAGCCGGTCATTGCACTGAAGCTCGGCGCTTCCGAAGGCGGACGCGCGGCTGCCATGGCGCATACCGGGGCGCTGGCCGGCTCGATCGAAACCTTCGATGCGATCTCGACCCGCGAGGGCGTGATCCGCGTCCGCGGCCTCGACGAGCTGATAGAGACCACCGAATGCTTCGTTCATGCCGACACGCCGAAGGGCAACCGGCTTGCCGCGGTGTCGCTGTCCGGCGGCAAGCGCGGCTTGCTGATCGACACCTTCTATGCCGCCGGCATGAACTTCGCGCCGCTCTCGGTCAACGCATCGGAGCAGCTGGCAAAGATGCTCGGCCCCGGCAGCATCGTCGGCAATCCCCTCGACGCCGGCTTCGCCGCCGTGGTCGATCCCTCCGTCTACATGAAGTCGATCGAGATCATGATCGAGGATCCCGACACCGACATCGTCATCATCGACGCCGAGCTGCCGAAGGCGCCGCATGAACTGCGCGAGCGCAACCTGCGCATCGTCAACGAGATGGCGGGCAAGGCCGGCAAGCCCGTGATCTACATCAGCGCCATGTCGATCGGCTTCACCGAGCACACCAAGTCGTTGCGCAAATCGATTCCGAATGTCGCGGTGCTGCAGGGCCTCGACCGCGCGGTCGGCGCCATCAAATCGCTGATCGAGTATGCGAGCCTGCGCAAGGAGGTGCCCGACATCGTCTCGAGCTCGAAGGCGTCCGCCCGCGCGGCGCTGGAGCGGGCCTTGAAGAACACCAGCGGCGCCGCCGCGCTCGACGAGGTGGAATCGAAGAAGCTGCTGAAGGCCTACGGCATCCCGATTTCGCAAGAAGCAATTGCGCAGACCTCGGCCGAGGCTGTGAAGATCGCAAGGAAGATCGGCTTCCCGGTCGTGGCAAAGGTCGTCAGCCCCGACATCCTGCACAAGTCGGACGTCGGCGGCGTCGTGCTCAATCTCGGCAGCGCCGCCGAAGTGAAGAAGGCCTTCGACGATATCGTCAAGCGCGTGAAGAAGCTGAAGAACAAGCCCAGGCTCGAAGGCATCCTGATCGCGCAGCAGGTCAAGGCCGATCTCGAGCTCGTGGTCGGCGCCTCCCTCGACGCCGAGATGGGTCCGGTGGTGCTGTTCGGCACCGGCGGCGTGGACATCGAATTGATGAAGGACGTCGCACTCGCCGGCGCCCCGATCGATGCGGCCGAGGCGAAGCAGCTGATCGCCCGCACCAAGGCCGGCGTGAAGATGAAGGGCTATCGCGGCCGCCCCGCGCTGCACGAGGCTTCCGCCGTGAAGGCACTGGTCGGTCTCTCCAACCTGATCGCGGATGCCGGCAACCGTATCGCCTCGATCGACGTCAATCCGTTCCTGATCAACAGCAAGGTCGGCGTGGCCGTTGACGGGCTGATCGTTCTCAACAACGAGGCAGCGCGCAAGGCGGCGAAGCACTAGCGGAGGGAATAGCCATGAAACTGACAGGCGGATGCTATTGCGGCGCGGTGCGCTATGAGGCCGAAGGCGAGCCGATGATGATGGCGCAGTGCCATTGCCGCGAGTGCCAGTACATCACCGGCGGCTCGCCCAACGTGTTCGTGGCCATGTCACCGGACAGCTTCAGATACACAAAGGGGGCACCGAAGCAGTTCGCTCGCAAGGATCTGGAGAATCCGAGGACGCGCGAATTCTGCGCCGAATGCGGCACCCATGTCGTGACGCGCCCGCCGCGGCCGGTCGTCATCATCAAGGTCGGCACGCTGGATGAGCCCGGCCGGATCATGCCGCAGGTCGCGATCTACACCATCGACAAGCAGCCGTTCCACCACGTGCCGGAAGGCATGCCGGCCTTCGAGCGGCTGCCGCAGCAGTAGCGATCTTCTCTATCGGTCGTCATGGCCGGGTTCGTCCCGGCCATCCACGTCTTTCTCTCAAATGGCGCCAAAGACGTGGATGCCCGGCACAAGGCCGGGCATGACGAAAACCCCGAGAGCAGTGGGACTCGATCTTACGCCGCCGCCAGCGCCATTTCGTCGGCGCGCACGACGCGGTCGCGGCCCTGGCGCTTGGCCATGTAGAGCGCCTGGTCGGCGACGCGCATGACCCTGGCGAGATCGATCTCGCCGCGTGTCACGGTAAAGCCGATGCTGATCGTCATGCGCTCGCAGATGTCGCCGCTCCGGATCTCGCGAAGCGCACAGGTGCGGCGAATCTCCTCGGCATACATTTCAGCCTGCTCGCGCGAGAGGCCGATCATCAGCGCGGCGAACTCTTCACCGCCGTGGCGCGCCACCAGTCCGCCGCGGGCCAGCGAGAACTCGCGCAGCACGGCGGCGATCTCGATCAGCGCCTTGTCGCCGAACTCGTGGCCGAAACGGTCGTTGATCGATTTGAAATGGTCGATGTCGGCCATGAAGACGACCGCCGGCAGGCCGGCCTGCTGCGCCGAGCGCAGCGCCAGCATTGCGGCTTCGTCGAAGCCGCGGCGGTTGAGCAACCCCGTGAGCTGGTCGGTCTGCGAAATGCGCGACAACTCGCTGCGCGTCAACGTCAGTTCCTGCAGCAGCCGTGCCGAGCGGTAGCTCAGGATGCCGGAGATCACCGCGGGAATGATGGTGGCCGCGCACATGCTGAGGAGCATGACGTCGCCGACACGGATCAACGCATCCGGATTGCTGCCCAGGCTCATCGCCAGCGTCGTCGCGGCCATCATGACGCTGATGCCGGTCGAAAAGGCCATGCGCCGGATGGTCTGGCGCACGACATCGGTGTCGGTGATAATCTGAAGGCTCATGGTCCGCTCGGTTCGGACCATCCCTAACACCGCTGCGCACACGAACTCCTTAAACCAAAGTGTGATCCGTCAAGCGCGGTAAAGGGCACCCCACGCAGTCTGCTAAAATGCCTTGCATCCGCCGGGCAGCGTCGGGGCAATCCGGCATTTGCCGCGCTCGATTTTGGGTGTCTGGACGGCCGGCACGGCCGATGGTTAATCGCGTCTTAACCTCGCCGTATCTATGGTGATTTGATCGGGTCTTTCGGCCGGCACTTCCCTGCCCGGCTGCATTGAAAGTGCTGGCGTTTCAGACATGGCAATGACCGCCTCTTCCGGCCTGGCACAAGGTGCCGGCAATGTATCGGCTGCCGGTCAGGCCGAGCGCTCCCCGTTTGTCCGGACAACCGAGCTGCTGGCACCCTATCAACCCGGTAAGCCATTGATAACATTGTCATTGGGCGAGCCGCAGCACCCGGTGCCTGACTTCGTCGGCCCGGTCCTGGCCAGGCACATCGCCGATTTCGGCCGCTATCCCATGGCCAAGGGCATCGAGCCGTTTCGCCACGCGGTCGCCAACTGGCTGTCGACACGATTCAGCCTGCCTCGCGCCGTCGATCCCGAAACCGAAGTGCTGGTGCTCAACGGCAGCCGCGAAGGCCTGTTCTTCGCCGCCATCACTGCCTCGCGCCATGTCGGCAATCGCAGGGGCCGCCCCGCCATCCTGATGCCGAATCCGTTCTACCCGGCCTATGGCGCCGGTGCGCGCGCCGCCGGCTGCGAGCAGGTGTACCTGCCGACCACCGTCGCCAACGGATTCCTGCCTGACCTGGATTCGCTCAATGATGCGCTGCTGGCGCGCACGGTAGCGATGTTCATCGCCTCGCCGGCCAACCCGCAAGGCTCGGTCGCCACGCGCGATTATTTCACGCGGCTGAAGCAGCTCGCCGACCGCTTCGGCTTCTTCATCCTCAGCGACGAGTGCTATTCGGAAATCTACACCAGGGAAGCGCCGGGCAGCGCGCTGGAATGCGCGGGCCCCGACTTTTCCAACGTCGTCGTGTTCCAGTCGCTGTCGAAGCGCTCGAACCTGCCGGGCATGCGGGTCGGCTTCGCCGCCGGCGACAAGAAATTCCTCGCTGCCTTCCTCGAGCTGCGCAACGTCGCCGCACCGCAGGTGCCGGTGCCGCTGCAGCATGTCGCGGTCGCCGCCTACAGCGACGAGGCGCATGTCGAGGAGAACCGCAAGCTCTACCGCATCAAGTTCGATCTCGCCGACCAGATCCTCGGCAGTCGCTACGGCTACGTCAGGCCGGCCGGCGGCTTCTGCGTCTGGCTCGACGTCTCCGGCCGCGGCGGCGACGAGGCGGCATGCGTCAAGCTCTATCGCGACGCCGGCGTGCGCGTGATCCCCGGCAGCTATCTGGCGCGAATGCAGGATGACGGCAGCAATCCCGGCGCGGGCTACATCCGGCTGGCGCTGGTATCGGACTCCCAATCTACGGCCGAAGCGTTGCATCGGCTGGTCGAAACTCTGGATTAATCGCAAGGCGCGCTACGAGCATGGCAGCGATCGAACGGATAATTCCACTGGTGAGCCATCTGCCGCCGTCGATCCGCGACGCGCTGGCGCGGCGCATTCGCGAACTGGTTGGCCTCGGCCTGATCGTGCTGTCCGGTGTCGCAGCCGCCGCGCTGATGACCTGGTCGGTGCAGGATCCGAGCCTGAGCCACGCCACCTCGCGTGCGATCCGCAATGTGCTCGGCTATCCCGGCGCGATCGGCGCCGATCTGTCGATGCAGATCCTCGGCCTCGGCGCCATCATGCTGATCCTGCCCATTGCCGTGTGGGGCTGGCGCATGCTGACCCACCGCACCTTCGACCGCGAGGCGTTGCGGCTCGGCTGCTGGCTGCTGGCAACCGTACTCGCGGCGGGTTTCGCCAGCTGTTTCCAGCATGGCGGCGCATGGCCGCTGCCGACCGGACTCGGCGGCGTGGTGGGCGATGCCCTGGTGCGCGCACCGGCGGTCGTGTTCGGCCCGGCCGGGCTCGTCTATCGCCTCGTGCTCGGCACCATCCTGTTCGCCGCGATGAGCGCCGCCTTCCTGTTCGCCTCCGGCTGGGGTTCGCGTCCGCGCGAGGACGAGGAACTGACGCCGATAGAGGATGACGACGAGCCGTTTGTCGAGGAGAAGGAGAGCCGCAGCTCCGTGTCGCTGGGTTTCCTGTTCCACGCCATCATGAGCGCTAAGGCGCGGATCGGCTGGTTTTTCTCGACCGCCTACCGCTCGCTGGTTTCCTCCAGCCCGGCACCGCGGCTTTCCTTCGACCGCCAGGAGCCCAATCTCGACGGGCGCCGCGTGCCCTCGCTGGCGCCGCGGCACGATGAGGAAGAGGAGTTCGAAGACGAGGAAGAGGAGGACGAAGAGCCCGTCGCCCGCGCGCCGCGCAAGAAGCCGGCCCCGCGTCAGTCCTCGCGCAAATCTTCCGACAAGTTCGAGCTGCCGTCGGTATCCGTGCTGACGGCACCCAAAGCGTCCGACCGCCAGCCGCTTAGCAAGGCCGAGCTGGAGGCCAATTCCCGTTCGCTGGAAAGCGTGCTCGGCGATTTCGGCGTGCGCGGCGAAATCGTGAAGGCCCACCCCGGACCGGTCGTCACGCTGTATGAACTGGAGCCGGCGCCGGGCATCAAGTCTTCGCGCGTCATCGGCCTGGCCGACGACATCGCCCGCTCCATGAGCGCGCTGTCGGCGCGCGTCGCCGTCGTTCCCGGTCGCAATGCCATCGGCATCGAATTGCCGAACGCGCATCGCGAGAAGGTTTACCTGCGCGAACTGCTGACCGCCAAGGAGAGCGGCGACTCCGTCGCCAAGCTGCCGCTCTGCCTCGGCAAGACCATCGGCGGCGATCCCGTCATCATCGACCTCGCGCGCACGCCGCATATGCTGATCGCCGGCACCACCGGCTCCGGCAAATCGGTCGCCATCAACACCATGATCCTGAGCCTCGTGTACCGGCTGCGTCCGGACCAGTGCCGGCTGATCATGGTCGATCCGAAGATGCTCGAGCTTTCCGTCTATGACGGCATCCCGCATCTCCTCACGCCCGTCGTGACCGACCCGAAGAAGGCGGTGGTCGCGCTGAAATGGGCCGTGCGCGAGATGGAAGAGCGCTACAAGCGCATGGCCAAGCTCGGCGTCCGCAATATCGACGGCTACAATGCGCGCCTCGGCGAGGCCAAGGCCAGGGGCGAAGAGCTGACGCGCACCGTGCACACCGGCTTCGACAAGGAGACCGGCAAGGCGATCTACGAGGAGGAGAAGCTCGAGCTCGACCCGCTGCCCTACATCGTCATCATCGTCGACGAAATGGCCGACCTGATGATGGTCGCAGGCAAGGACATCGAGGGCGCGGTGCAGCGCCTGGCGCAGATGGCGCGCGCTGCCGGCCTGCACGTCATCCTCGCCACCCAGCGTCCCTCGGTCGACGTCATCACCGGCACCATCAAGGCGAACTTCCCGACCCGCATCGCCTTCCAGGTCACCTCGAAGATCGACAGCCGCACGATTCTCGGCGAGATGGGCGCCGAGCAGCTGCTCGGCCAGGGCGACATGCTCTACATGGCCGGCGGCGGCCGCATCAGCCGCGTGCACGGCCCGTTCGCTTCCGACGAGGAAGTCGAAAAGGTCGTGCGTCATCTCAAGACGCAAGGCCAGCCCGAATATCTCGAAGCGGTCACCGCGGAAGAAGAGACCGACGAGGACGGCGGCGCAGTGTTCGACGGCACCAGCATGGGCGGCGAGGGCGGCGACCTGTTCCAGCAGGCGGTCGCGATCGTCAAGCGCGACCAGAAGGCCTCGACCTCCTACATCCAGCGCCGCCTGCAGATCGGTTATAACCGCGCCGCGTCGCTGATGGAGCGCATGGAACTGGAAGGCATCGTTGGCCCGGCGAATCACGCCGGCAAGCGCGAGATCCTCGTGGGCGAGGAAGAAGGCGGCGGTTACTGACAAAAGGGCCGCTTTTTGCGGCAAAACCTCACGGAAAAACGATATCTCAGCAGGCCAAAATCGCGCTAAAAGTGGCCGCCAACAAAGCGGGATGATGCGTTGAACGGAAGTCTTGAAGTTCGCATGACAAAACACCAGTACCCCATCCGCGCGCTGGCGCTCCTGATCGCGACATCGCTCGCGGTCTTCGTCACTGCATCTTCCGCGCAGACCGTTCCGGTGCCGAAACCCGCGCCGAAAGCCCGCGACCGTGACAGTGCGCAGAACCAGATGAGCGCCGCCGAAAAGGCGCCGTTGACCACCGCTACGACACAGCAAGCGCCGCCGACGCCCGTCATTCCCGATCCGCGCCGCAACGTGCCCGCCAATATCTTTGCGACCTTCGATGCCAACCAGAAGGCGCAGGCCGCAAGGGTCTCGACCTATCTGTCGTCGCTGCAGCAGCTGAGCGGCAGCTTCGTCCAGGTCGGCCCCGACGGCAGCAAGACCAAGGGCGATTTCTACATCATGAAGCCCGGCAAGGTGCGCTTCGAATACGATCCGCCGACGCCGATCGCGATCATCGCCGACGGCTCTTCGCTGGCGGTGCGCGACCGCAAGCTGGCGACCCAGGACATCTATCCGCTGTCGCAGACCCCCCTGCGCTTCCTGCTCTCCGACCGCATCGACCTCCTGAAGGACACCAACGTCGTCAGCGTCACCGCCGACGACGTCTTCATCAGCGTCACCATTGAGGAAAAGCAGGCGCTGATCGGCACCAGCCGCCTCATGCTGATGGTCGGCACCAAGGACGGCCAGCTCAAGCAATGGACCGTCACCGACCCGCAGGGCTACGACACCACGGTCGCCGTCTATAATCTGGACGCGAACAAGAAGGTCGATCCCGGCCTGTTCAAGATCGACTTCACCAACTATTCGACCCCGCCGGGCTAGCGCCAAGCACCCTCGTAGGGTGGATTAGCCGAAGGCGTAATCCACCATCTTGCCTGGGATTCGGTGGGTTACGCTGCGCTAACCCACCCTACGCACCTCCGCTGTGGACAAGGATTCGCGCGGTTCCAATCCATGCTAGAACGCACTCCCCCATGCGTTTCTCCCTGACAACCTGGAACATCAATTCGGTGCGGCTGCGCATCGACCTCGTCGCCAAATTCCTCAAGGCGGTGCGGCCGGACGTGCTGTGCCTGCAGGAGACGAAATGCATCGACGATGCATTCCCGCTGAAGCGATTTCGCCGGCTCGGCTATGAGCATGTCGCGCTGAACGGGCAGAAGGGCTATCACGGCGTCGCCATCGTCTCGAAGCTGCCGTTCGACAGCAGCGATGTCAGGACCTTCTGCGACAAGGTGGATTCCCGCCATATCTCGGTTTCCTTCGGCGAGAAGGCGCAGCTCGCAAAGCCGCTGGTGCTGCATAATTTCTACGTACCGGCCGGCGGCGACATTCCCGATCCCGCGCTCAACCCGAAATTCGATCACAAGCTGAAGTTTCTCGACGAGATGAAGGCGTGCGAGCCGCTGCATCCGCGCGGCGACGACCGCCACATCCTGGTCGGCGATCTCAACGTCGCGCCGCACGAGAACGACGTCTGGTCGCACCGGCAGCTGTTGAAAGTCGTCTCGCACACGCCGATCGAATGCGAGAAGCTGCTCGCCGCCCAAACCCATGGCGAATGGATCGACGTCGCGCGCGAAAGATTTCCGATGTCGGAGAAGGTCTACACCTGGTGGAGCTACCGCGCCGCCGACTGGACCGCCGGCGACCGCGGCCGCCGGCTCGACCACATCTGGGTCTCGCGCGCGCTGAAGGACAAGGTCGCCGACTTCCGCATCCTGCGCGACGCCCGCGGCTGGGCGCGTCCGTCGGACCACGTGCCGGTCACGGCGGTGCTAGAGGTCTAGCTCCGTCGCCGCGACTCACACCCTCACCGTGAGGATCAAGTACTGAGCTTCCCGCCAGCCATCAGGATATCGCTGGCGATCTGGCTGGTGCGGGTGGCGAATTCGTCGCGCAGGCGGCGCGCGGCGGCCGGATCGCTTTCCAGCACGCGCGCGAACAGGCTGCGCGGAATGCGGATCACGGAGGAATTGTCGAGCGCGATTGCCGTCGACGGCCGCTTCATCGCCACGACCAGCGCGAGCTCGCCGATCAGCGCCGTGGGACCGGCGACGATTTCGGCGGAGACACCGTCCTCGATGCGGAACGCGCCGCGCTGGACCACGAAGCCGGCATCGGCTTCCTCGCCGGCGTTGAACAGCACGTCGCCGCGGCTGAAATTGCGCTGTTCGGAGCCGATCGCGAGCATACGCAACGACGCCGATCCCAGAAGCCTGAGAGTCGGCACGCGCTCCAGCAGGGCTACATCATCTTCGATCGACATCGAGGACCGGCTGACTCAGCCTGAAATACGAATCGTATGAGTGAAACGTATCACGGCACCAGCTTGTAGCCACCGGCTTCCGTCACCAGGATCTCGGGGTTAGCCGCATCTTTTTCGATCTTCTGGCGCAGCCGGTAGATGTGGGTTTCCAGCGTGTGGGTGGTGACGCCGGAATTGTAGCCCCAGACCTCCTGCAGCAGCGTCTCGCGCGACACCGGCTGCTGGCCGGCGCGATAGAGGAAACGCAGGATTGCGGTTTCCTTTTCCGTCAGCCGCACTTTTCGCGCATTCGCCGCGGTGAGCATTTTCGAGCCGGGCCGGAAGCTGTAGGGGCCGACCGAGAACACCGCGTCCTCGCTCGCCTCGTGCTGGCGGAGCTGGGCGCGGATCCGCGCCAGCAGCACGGCGAACCGGAACGGCTTTGCGACGTAATCATTGGCGCCGGATTCCAGACCCAGGATGGTGTCCGAATCGGTGTCGTGCCCGGTCAGCATGATGATCGGCGCCTTGAAGCCGCCCTTGCGCAGGCTGCGCACCACTTCGCGGCCATCGGTATCCGGTAACCCCACATCCATCAGCACGAGGTCGGGCGAATCATTCTTGGCGGCCGTGGCCCCTTTGGCGCCGGTATCGACGGCGGATGCTTCGAACTCGTCGTGCAGCGACAACTGCTCGACCAGCGTGTCGCGCAAATCGGTGTCATCATCCACAATCAAAATCTTGCGGGCATTGGGCATCGGTACGATCCTTGAGGCGGCAGGCAGCGGCCGCAAGCGGGGAAGCCTAGGCCGTTACGCAACTAGAAGGGTAGCTGGCCAGAGACCAGCTCGTTTTGAGGTAAGCGGCGGTTACAGATTCTCAAGCCGAGGGGCAGTCTACTCCAGATTCCCCGGCCTTTTTCGATCATTGTGTTCGGGCGGCGTGAAATAGAGCAATTTGCCGCGGCGTGGCAACCCGGGATTTGTCGATTCGCATGGGAATTCCTGATATTTCAAACACTTATAGGACAGCCACGCGTGATCGGCCATTGTTGGCGATTCGCGTTCGCCCCTCGGCCGGCAACCCTCGCCGGGGCTGGCTCACGGCGGCAGGCTGGACCATACCGGTCGCGCTCGGACGTGGCGGCATCAAGGCCAACAAGCGCGAGGGCGACGGCGGCACCCCCCGCGGCGTCTTCCGTCCGAGGCGGCTGTGGTGGCGTGCCGACCGCCATGTCCGCCCCCGGACGCACCTCGCCGTCCGCCCGATCCGTCCCGAGGATGCCTGGTGCGAAGACCCGGCCGACCGCCACTATAACCGGGCGATCCGGCTCGCGCGCGGCCGGGCCGGCGACCGGCTGACCCGCGAAGACCATCTCTATGATTTCATCGTCGAGATCGACCACAACACGCGCCCTCGCATCGCCGGACGCGGCAGCGCCGTATTCCTGCACCTGGCGCGCGCGAACTTTTCCCCGACCGCAGGATGTGTTTCGATGACGCGTTCGGCCATGTTGCGATTATTGCGAAGGATGGGTCCGCGGACGCGGATCGTGATTGGATGAAGCACCTTTTGGGGACCAGGCATTATGCTGGAGAAAAATCAGGTCGCCGCGGCGTCGCAGACACTGCATGAGCACTGGCGCGCGGGAACCAAGCTCGCCGCGCTGGAAGACTGGCACCGCCCGCAGAACCGCGCCGACGGCTACGCGATCCAGGCCGCGATCGAGCGCTATTCCACCACGCATCTGTTCGGTTGGAAGATCGCCGCCACCAGCGAGGCCGGGCAGAAGCACATCAACGTCGCCGGCCCCATGGCCGGAAGGATTCTGGCCGAGACCGTGATCGCCGACGGCGGAACGGCGCCGATGGCCGGCAACGAGATGCGCGTCGCCGAGCCTGAATTCGCCTTCCGCATGCGTGTCGACCTGCCGGCGCGCTCGACGCCCTACAGCGTGCAGCAGGTGCTGGACGCCGTCGACACGCTGCATCCCGCCATCGAGATTCCGGATTCGCGCTTTGCCGATTTCGTCGGCGCCGGCGAGGCGCAGCTCATCGCCGACAACGCCTGCGCGCACCTGTTCGTGCTCGGACCTGCGACATCGGCGGACTGGCGCTCCATGGATATGATCGAGCACCGCCCCGTGATCACCATGCGCGGCGAAGCTTTCACCGGCCACGGCAGGAACGTGCTCGGCGATCCCCGCCTCGCGCTGGCCTGGCTCGCCAATGAGCTGCGCCAGCTCGGCATCAACCTGAAAGCGGGCCGGGTGGTCACCACAGGCACCTGCCACAAGCCGCTGCCGATCCAGGCCGGCGATTTCTGCGCGGTGGATTTCGGCGCACTGGGCAAGGTGTCGGTGGGATTCGCGTAGATCGACATCACCGTCGTCCAGCTATCAGCGATGCCCGAAAATCGCCGAGCCGACGCGCACATGCGTGGCGCCGAACTGAATGGCGGTGGCGAAGTCCGCGCTCATGCCCATCGAAAGGTTCTTCAGTCCGTTGCGCGCCGCGATCTTTGCAGCCAGCGCGAAATGCGGCGCCGCCGCCTGGTCGACCGGCGGGATGCACATCAACCCCGCGATATCGAGCCCGTATTTGTCGCGGCACGCGGCGATGAAGGCATCGGCCTCCTG
The DNA here is from genome assembly GCF_016219575.1 of Bradyrhizobium sp. Lineage (GTDB taxonomy): Bacteria > Pseudomonadota > Alphaproteobacteria > Rhizobiales > Xanthobacteraceae > Bradyrhizobium. Next base: position 90,078 of record NZ_JACRMG010000032.1, read on the forward strand.
CGGCGCCACGCCCGCCTTCTGCGGCTCCTCGCCGGTATTGACCTGCACGAACAGTTGCGGGTGACGGCCCTGCGACCTGATTTCCTTCGCCAGCGCTTCGCAAATGCTCGGCCGGTCCACCGAATGGATGGCGTCGAACAGCGCGACGGCTTCCTTCGCCTTGTTGGATTGCAGCGGGCCGATCAGATGCAGCACCAGGCCGGGATGCGCCGCGATCAGCGCCGGCCATTTCGCTTTCGCTTCCTGCACGCGGTTTTCGCCGAATACGCGCTGGCCACTCGCAATCACGGGCAGGATGGCGTCGGCGCCGAACGTCTTGGATACCGCAATCAGCGTCACCGCGGCGCGGTCGCGGCCATGCTCCTTGCAGGCGCGCGCGATCTCCTGCTCCACGGCGGCAAGGCCGCTTGGTAAAGGCGCGGTTACTACGGGCGTTTCGCTCGCCATTGTCTCGCTCGCAGGCCCCGCAAACGGGCGGGATTTCCTTGAATTTTACCAAGTTCGGGAAAGGCTTTTTGAACCCTTGCCTTTACCCTGTCCGGGGGTAGGGACGAAAATGTCGCGCATCACTTTCGGCCGCAACAGGGTGAAACTCAAGAAGCTTCTGGGCATCCGCTTGCGGCTTGCCCTGCTGGCGCTGTTGCTGGTCGCTCCCCTGATGCTGGAACGCGCCCGTTCGCTGGAAGAGGCACGCGGCAAGCAGCTCGCGCAGGTGACCCAGGAATTCCGCGATCTCGCCGAACGCACCGCCGACACCCAGCGGGAGGTGATCGAATCGGTCGCCACCGTCCTGAAATCGACCGCCTATATCCGTTCTGCCGGCGGCATCGCCCGCAGCTGCGACCTGATGCGCGCGAGCCTTCCGCTCAACCTGCCCTGGATCCGCAACGTCATGGTGGTGGGCGCCGACGGCCGCGTGCAATGCTCGGTGCTCAATGCGCCGGTCGGGCTCGACATCAGCGACCGGCCCTACTTCAAGAAGGCGCGCGAGACCCGCGACTTCGTGTTCAGCGATTTCCTGACGGCCAGGATGATCGACAAGCCGATGGTGATGGCGGCCTATCCGGTATCGGCCATCAACCCCGACCAGGATTCCGTCGTGGTCGCCGGCATCACGCTGGACTGGATGTCGAAGAGCATGACCCGGCTTTCCGGCCGTTCCGGCTTCACCGCGGTCATGATCGACAGCAAGGGCACCATTCTCGCCGCGCCCGACGATCTCGCCAGCCTGATCGGCCGGCCGATCGATGCGCTTTCCCTGATATCGGCGATCGCCGACAAGGCGCTTTATTCCGAGCAGCCGGAAGGCTCGCTGTCCTTCACTGCCTCCGACGGCGCCAGGCGCGACCTGAGCTTCATGCGCATCCCCGGTACGGAAGCGCGGCTGGTGATGAGCGTCGACGAGAGCAAGGTCACCGGCGCGATCAACCGCGACATCCGCACCGCCTATCTGCAGCTCGGCTTCGTTTGCCTGTTCGTGCTGCTGGGAGCGTTGATCGGCGCGGAAAAGCTGATCATCGAACCGATCGAGATGATGACGGCCGTCGCCAGGCGCTTCGGCGAAGGCGACTGGTCGGCCCGCGTCGCGCGCAGCCGTCTGCCGTCGGAGTTCGTGCCGCTGGCGCGCGCCTTCAACGCGATGGCAGCCCAGCTCAGCCAGCGCGAGCGCGAGATGCTGGCGACCAACGACCGACTCACCGTGATGGCCTCCATCGACATGCTGTCCGGGCTGGCCAACCGCCGCGGCTTCCAGAGCCGGCTCGATTTCGAATGGATGAAGGCGCAGCAATATGGCAGCGAGCTGTCGCTCCTGATGATCGACGTCGATCACTTCAAGCTCTACAACGACACCTACGGCCATCCCGAGGGCGACGCCTGCCTGACCAGGCTCGGCGAGACGCTGGCCGGCATCGCCGCCGACAATATGGGCTTTGCGGCGCGCTACGGCGGCGAGGAATTCTGCCTGCTGCTGCCCAACACCGGCGCCCAGCGCGCCATGGAAGTCGGCGAGACCGTGCGCGCCACGATCCGCTCGCTCGATCTGCCCCACGCGACCTCGAGCCACCAGGCCGTCACCGTCTCGATCGGGGTTGCCTGCACGCTGCCCGGCGACAATGGCCGTCCCGGCGACCTGATCGAGGCCGCCGACGCCGCGCTTTACGCGGCCAAACACCGCGGCCGCAACACCGTCGTCGAGCACGGCTTCATCCGCCTCGTCGACGAAGCCGGCATGGCGCTGGCGGGGTAGTCCGCAGACGTAGCGCCAAGTTTCTTCTCTGTTGGCAACGCCGGCGCGTCACCCCGCCGCGCGCTCGGGCTCGGGCTCGAGCTCCTGCTCCGTCACGACGCAATTGCGGCCGCGCTTCTTGCCCTGGTAGAGCGCACGGTCGCAGCGGTCGATGAGATCCTCCATGGACTCGCCGGGCTGAAACTGGCCGACCCCGATCGACACGGTAATGCCGGGCAGCTCCTGACCGGTGGAACGGCGGGTGATCTTGCAGTCGGCAATCGCGCGACGGATGCGCTCGGCGGTCGCGCTGCACACCGCGATATCCGCGCCCGGCAGGATGGCGATCAGCTCCTCGCCGCCATAGCGGGCCGCCAGATCGTTCTCGCGCACGCGATCGCGCAGGACTTTCGCGACCAGCCGAAGCACCTGATCGCCGACGCCATGGCCGAAATTGTCGTTGAATTTCTTGAAGTGGTCGATGTCGATCAGGAGCACGCTGAGCGGCTGGCCCCGCTCCATGGAATCCTCCTGCGCGGCGCGAAAGAATTCTTCCAGCGCCCGGCGGTTCGGGAGTCCCGTCAGCGTGTCGGTCCTCGCTCGTTCTTCCGACTGCGACAACGATTGGCGGATGATGTCGAGCTCGCGCGATTTCTCGACGAACTCCGCCTCGAGCTTGGTCGAGCGCTTCGTCGCCTTGGCAAGCTCGTTCATCAAGGTCTCGACCAATACCCGCGGATCGGCGCCTGCCTCGGTGCGGTCGGCGACCTCGCTGATCGCCTGCATGTGCGTACGGTTGTCGGTAATAGCCGTCGACAGAAATTGCTTCGCGGACGCCAGAACGGTGTGCAATTGCTGCGAGACCTGATGGGCGACCGCTTCGTCGGTGCCCCTGGAGCCGACATAGGTCGTGTAGAGGTCGCGGTTGGTCGAGGCGTCGAACTTGCGCTTTTGGGCGATCAGGATGTCGATGGTTCGCTTCAGCGCGACCGGGTTGCCCAGCGCATATTTGAACCAGACGTGGAAATTATGCGGGGTCGGCGGAACGCGCTGCGCCGCGATCGCTCCCATGGCCTTCTCGGCCACCCCGCTCACGTACTCGAAGTCCAGCTCGTCGAATGCGTCGGCCAAGGGGATTCACTTGTTTGCTGCGGGGTCCGTGTTTTCTTGTTGTTTGGGTGGTGAAGGTCTCATGAATTGGTTAAGTGCCCCTCAACTTGCCCGTTTTGCGAGCAGTTCGCGACAGTGCAACAAGATTCCGCCGGAGCCGTTGCCGAAGGTCCCAACCCGTTGACCCCCCACGGTCTTTTATGGCCTAGTCCGCCGTCCTCTGGACTGGACCCGAATCCGAGAAAACCCCAGCAATTTCATGACTCCCGACCGCTATAACGCCCGTGAATCCGAGCCCCGCTGGCAAGCCGCCTGGAACGAAAAGGCGATCTTCGCCTCCAGGAACGACGATCCGCGGCCGAAATATTACGTGCTCGAGATGTTTCCCTACCCGTCCGGGCGCATCCATATCGGCCACGTCCGCAACTACACTCTGGGCGACGTGCTTGCCCGCTTCATGCGCGCCAGGGGATTCAACGTGCTGCACCCCATGGGCTGGGATGCCTTCGGCCTGCCGGCGGAAAACGCCGCCATCGAGCGCAAAGTGGCGCCGAAGGCCTGGACCTACGACAACATCGCCGCGATGAAGAAGCAGCTGCAGTCGATCGGCCTGTCGCTGGACTGGAGCCGGGAGTTCGCGACCTGCGATCCCTCCTACTACAAGCATCAGCAAAAGATGTTCCTGGACTTCATGCGCGCGGGGCTGGCCGAGCGCGAGAAGCGCAAGATCAACTGGGATCCCGTCGACATGACCGTGCTCGCCAACGAGCAGGTGATCGACGGTCGCGGCTGGCGTTCCGGCGCCGTCGTCGAACAGCGCGAGATGAACCAGTGGGTCTTCAAAATCACGAAGTACTCGCAGGAACTGCTGGACGCGCTCGACACCCTGGACCGCTGGCCCGACCGGGTAAGGGTGATGCAGCGCAACTGGATCGGCCGCAGCGAAGGCCTCTTGATCCGCTTCGCGCTGGATGCCGCGACCTCCCCCGCCGGCGAGACCGAGCTGAAGATTTTCACGACACGCCCGGACACGCTGTTCGGCGCCAAGTTCATGGCGATCTCGGCCGACCACCCGCTGGCGCAGGCGGCGGCGGCGAAAAATCCAAAGCTTGCCGAATTCATCGCCGAGGTGAAACGCATCGGCACCGCGCAGGAACTGATCGATACCGCCGAGAAGCAGGGCTTTGACACCGGCATCCGGGCGATCCATCCGTTCGATCCGAGCTGGAAGCTGCCGGTCTATGTCGCGAACTTCGTGCTGATGGAATACGGCACCGGCGCGATCTTCGGCTGTCCCGCGCACGACCAGCGCGACCTCGACTTCGTCAACAAGTACAATCTCGGCAATATTCCGGTGGTCTGCCCCGAAGGCCAGGACCCCAAGACCTTTGTCATCACCGACACAGCCTTTGACGGCGATGGCCGCATGATCAATTCGCGCTTCCTCGACGGCATGACCATCGACCAGGCCAAGGAAGAAGTGGCGAAGCGGCTGGAGACGGAAACGCGCGGCAGTGCGCCGGTCGGCGAGCGGCAGGTGAACTTCCGCCTGCGCGACTGGGGCATTTCACGCCAGCGTTTCTGGGGCTGCCCGATCCCCGTGATCCATTGCCCGAAATGCGATGTCGTGCCGGTGCCGGACAAGGATCTGCCGGTAACGCTGCCGGAGGATGCAACCTTCGACAGACCGGGCAATGCGCTCGACCATCATCCGACCTGGAAGCACGTCAACTGCCCCAAATGCGGCGGCAAGGCCCAGCGCGAAACCGACACCATGGACACCTTCGTGGATTCGGCCTGGTACTTTGCGCGCTTCACCGATCCCTGGAACGAGAAGGAGCCGACCACGCGCGCTGTGGTGGATCGGTTGATGCCGGTCGATCAGTATATCGGCGGCATCGAGCACGCGATCCTGCACCTGCTCTACGCGCGCTTCTTCACGCGCGCGATGAAAGCCACCGGCCACATCGCCTTCGACGAGCCCTTCGCCGGCCAGTACGCGCAGGGCATGGTCGTCCACGAAACCTACCGCAAGGCGGATGGCACTTATGTGACCCCGGCGGAGGTGAAGATCGAGACCCTCGGCAACGAGCGCCGCGCCATCATGATCTATGGCGGCGACGAGGTCACGATCGGCCCGATCGAGAAGATGTCGAAGTCGAAGAAGAACACGGTCGACCCCGACGACATCATCGCCACCTACGGCGCCGACGTCGCGCGCTGGTTCATGCTGTCGGACTCCCCGCCCGACCGCGACGTGATCTGGAGCGACGAGCGCGTGCAGGGCGCATCGCGCTATGTGCAGCGGCTGTGGCGGCTGGTGAACGAATCGGCGGTCGTCGCCAGGTCGGCACCGGCGGCGCGGCCGGCGGCGTTCGGTCCCGAAGCGCTGGCGCTGCGCAAGGCCGGTCACGGCACACTGGACAAGGTGTCGACCGGTATCGAGCGGCTGCATTTCAACGTCTGCCTCGCCCATATCCGCGAGTTCACCAATGCGCTGGCCGACGTGCTGGCCAAGGGTGGAACCGCCCCGCCCGACCTCGCCTGGTCGGTCAAGGAGGCCGCGGTCATCCTTGTTCAACTGATTTCGCCGATGATGCCGCATCTGGCCGAGGAGTGCTGGCGGGTCCTGGGCCAGTCCGGGCTGATTTCGGAGGCCGATTGGCCCAAAATCGAACGCGATTTGCTGGTTGAAGACACCATGACCCTGGTCGTCCAGGTCAACGGCAAGAAGCGCGGTGAGGTCACGGTGCCGAGCGAGGCCGAAACCAAGGAAATTGAGGGTGCCGTTTTGGCCCTTGATGCGGTAAAATTGGCCTTGGGCGGCAAACCCGTCCGGAAAGTGATCGTTGTGCCCAAGAGGATCGTCAATGTGGTCGGCTAGGACCCGCATCGCCGTCAGGTTGTTGGCCGTGGCCGCCCTGGCCGGGCTCACGGCCGGCTGCTTCCAGCCGATGTATGCCGAGCGCACCGACGGCACGCCGGGCCTGCGCGAAAAGCTGATGGGCGTCGAGCTGCCCCCGGTCGACAAGCAGAACGCCTCGCGCGAGGCCCGCATCGGCGTCGAGATCCGCAACGCGCTGGCGTTCAAGCTTTACGGCCAGGCCACCGGCGTGCCGCCGACGCACAAGCTCGTGCTGCGCTTCACGACCAGCCGCTCGTCACTGATCCTCGATCCCAACACCGCGCTGCCGTCGTCCGAGAACTACGGCATCGACGCGCAGTACAATCTGATCGAGCTCGCCTCCAACAAGTCCGTCATGACCGGCTCGACCTTCTCGCGGGTGTCCTACGACATACCCGGCCAGATGCAGCGCTTCGCCCGCGCCCGCGCCTTCCGCGACGCCGAGGACCGCGCCGCGCAGGAGATCGCCGACAACATCCAGACACGCCTGGCGTCCTATTTCACCGCCGGCACCTGACGCCGTTGGTCGCGCTCCGCGGAAAAGAAATCGACAGCTTCCTGGTCCGGCCCGATCCCGGCCGCCCGATCATTTTGCTCTACGGTCCCGACGCCGGCCTGGTCCGCGAGCGCGCCGACGCGCTGATGGCCTCGGCGGTCGACGATCCCAACGATCCCTTCTCGCTGGTGCGCCTCGACGGCGACGAGCTCGCCGCCGAACCCTCGCGCCTGGTCGATGAGGCCATGACGGTGCCGCTGTTCGGCGGCCGCCGCGCCATCCGCGTCCGCGCCGGCTCGCGCAATTTCGCCAGCGGCGTCGACACGCTGGCAGAGACACCGATCCGCGACTGCCGCATCGTCATCGAAGCGGGGGAACTGCGGCCGGAATCGCCGCTGCGCAAGGCCTGCGAGCGCGCCAAGAATGCGGTGGCGATCGGCTGCTATCCCGACACCGAGCGCGACCTGGCGCGGCTGATCGACGACGAGCTGAAGCCGTCGAATCTGCGCATTGCCCAGGACGCGCGTTCGACCCTGATGGGCCTGCTCGGCGGCGACCGCCAGGCGTCACGCAACGAGTTGCGCAAGCTCGCGCTCTACGCCCATGGCAAGGGAGAGGTGTCGCTCGACGACGTCATGGCCGTCGTCTCCGATGCCTCCGACCTGAAGCTCGACCCGATCGTGGACGCCGCCTTTGCCGGCAACGCTGCCGTCGTCGAAAGCGAATTTGCGAAAGCGATGGTGGCCGGCACCTATCCCGGAATCATCATTGCCGCCGCCCAGCGCCAGGCCGCATGGCTGCACAAGTCGGCGCTGTCGCTTGCCGACGGCACCCCGCTCTCGGCCGTGCTGGACGGCGGCTTCCCCCGCCTGCATTTCTCGCGCAAGGGCGCAGTCGAAACCGCGCTACGCAATTTCAGCCCGCAACGCCTGGTCGGAATCATCGACCAGCTTGCGACTGCAGCCCTCGACATGCGCAAGCAGACCTCGCTGGCGTCCGCGATCGCGCAGCGCACGCTGCTTGCGATTGCCGCCAACGCCAAACGGCGAGGGTGATCAACGCCCTTGCGCCTGCCAGACCACCGCATGCTGGGTCAGCACCTGCGGCCACAGGGTGGCGGCATGCCGCAGCGTGCCGAGCCCGTCGCCGGCCTTGACGATCTCGGCGGGCTGCAGCGGCCGCTCGTCGGGAAAGGCCCATACGCCGATCGTCTCGGCCGCGCCGCGCACGGTGCGATAGAGCCAGGTCGGCGTCGGCGCCGTGATGATGACGATGCCTCCGGGCTTGACGCAGGAAAAATGCCGCCGCGCCACCTCCCGCGTTCCCTCCGGCGAGAAATGCTCGATCAGGCCGACCGAATAGACGATGTCGGCCGGCTCCAGCGCCGGTACCTCCTTAAGGAGGTCCGCCCGGTGCGCCGCCGTCCTCACCGTCGGGACCTCGCGCCCCTGCTGCTCGAAGAGGGCAAGGCTCTTGGCGTTGAGATCGACGATCTCGTAGCGGGCGATCGGCAGCGCCTGTGTCAGCCCCTTGAAGAAGCAGCTGTTGCCGCCGCCGAACTCGACGACGCTGAGCGCCGGCTTTCCCGCCGTGAAACGCCGCATCATGGTCTGCAGCCAGTGCGCCGTATACCGCCGCGTCAAATGCGCGGTCGGGGCCGGGCGGTCGTAATACTGGTCCCAGTCAGTCGCGAGTGGGGTCATCGGCCCTTCCAAACACAAAGTCACGCAGGAACAGGAAATTGAACACGAAGACCGGCACCTCCGCCATTGCAGCAACAGGCCGATCGTTACCCAGAGGACGCATGTCCATCTTATTCATCTGGATCGAATCTCCCCGGGGAAGCATATATCAACCAATCCAGTTTCGAAGCCCTGCGAAGGCGTCCGACAGCTTCCTGTGATGCAAGAAGCTGTCGAGCGGCTTCAGTGAGTGTGGGCGCAAGTATCACAATTGCAGAGCAGCTGTTCGACAACACGGGACGAAGGTCGATCTCATCAACCTTTATCGGGCTGAACCCCACAAGTCTCTTGCCTGGCAGCTTTTCCATCGCGTGCTGGTAGAACAGGTCCGAGTTGTTGGTTCCTATCCAGCAACCGTCTTTCGCGGCAGCGATGACCATCGTATTGATCTGGGTACCCAGTCCGATTGCTTGATTGTCTCTCAGGAATGAACGCCGGATATCATCATCGGACTTCATCAGCGGAAGCGTTGCGATCAAGACAACCAGCGCGAACGCGAGCAGGGTCACCACGGGAGGGACGGGGATCTTTCGGTCGGCGGGCAACACGAGGCGCTCAGCCAAGGTCTGGAGAATCCCACGATCACGCATCGTCTTCGCCACAACGCAGACGCCAAGCAAGGTGGAGGCAATGACAAAGGGCAGCACGTTCCTCAAGTCGTAGGACGCTGTTCGCGCCCATATCGCAAATCCGCCCGCGCAAGCGACGGACAACGGCCAGACGCTGGGGTTGAACGCTGTTGCGCCCAGGCCCCAAACCGACAGAAACAGAAAGACCGGAAAGACCGCCTTCCCGACAAACTCGGCCCCGTAAACCAGCTGACCGGCAAAGGTCGCTGGTCTTGGCGCGGGAAGGACGACTGCGTTCCTGACCTGGACGTAGTACGCCATGAACGTGGCCACGGCCAGGCCGATGGCGAAAAGCTGCACCACGACGGAGCGATTCAAATCGGTTCGCGATGACCGGAAGCGGAGAAGAGCGGTTGAAACAAGAACGGCCAGCGAAAGCAGGCCCGCCAGCGGCTTTATCGAAGCAGCCGCACAAAGATAAATCTGCGCTGTCGTGAGGGCGAGCGAGTCGTCGCTCTGCCTTGAGGATGGGTCTAACAATCTGGGGCCGGCGATGACCATGGCGGATGCAACGAAGGACACCACGAGCCAGTCCGGAAAACTCGCCAACAATGTGCCGCCAAGCCATCCTCTGAAATGCACAACGAAGGCGCCGTATATGCCGACCATCCAGAGAGCCAGGATCGGATTCCGTTCCCCCGACCACATCGCAGACGCAGCCGGTGGCAATATGAGAAGCAGGACGAACAGGTACGTCGGGCCGTACTGGATTGAGTCACCCAGCCAAACATAGGTCGAACCCCAGATGGCCGGCGCAAGCTGGGGGTATCCGTAGGCGAGAGCTGGTATCCGCCCGGCTGCCCATTCCCTGGCCCAGGTGTTCCACGAAGCGACGGTGTCGGAGCCGAGAAAAACCGCCGGCGTTTGTCTCCAGAAGACCCAGAAACAACCGATGAGAATGACGCCGGCAATCAAGCCGGCAGCCAGAGCTCTCAGACTGTAGATGTGGGCAACCGCCTCGCGTGGCTTCACCACATCATACAGGATCGCCAACCCAGCCAACACCATGACACAAAGAAACGCAGCAAAGGCAGGGAGCCCGAACAGAGCCGAGTATGTCACGATCAGGTAGGTGCAGGCCACACTGGCGACGATAATGACCGCAGGCCTCGAATTCGCCGATCCGTCGATGATTGGCATGCGAGCGAGGACAGAACCGGGAATCGCCAAGGCAAAGATCAGCGATAGCCAAAGACTCAAATACAGCATCGCCTACCCTGCCGGACTATTCGATCGACAACTTCTTCGCCTGATCGAAAGGCTTTCGCCCGTGGAATGCATAGAAGAAATTCAGGTCCATCGATGCGATACGAAACGGCCACCAGCGCTTTGCGCCATCGGGAAAATAGTACTCAAGAAGCGCCACGAGGTTGTTGACGGGATTTACGTGCTCGAGGGCCATGAAATAATCGTAAGGCAAACCCTTCTTCAGCACCGCCGGTCTCGTGCCAAAGGCCCTGCCGATCCGCCATGCCATGCCGGGATCGGTCGGAATCAGTATCGACATCAAACCGCCGGGCCGCAGCACCCTGTTCCACTCTCGCAGTACGGCATGCGGACGATACACGTGCTCCAGCACGTGGGTAGCGATCAATCGATCGACGGATTCGTCCTCAAACGGGAGGCTTTCTACCTCGCCAAGCCTGTATTGGATGTTTCGTTTCTCGTCCTGATACTTCTTCTGCGAAAGCTCGATCATGGCCGGGTTGCGATCGAGCATCCAGTAGGCCTCGAAATCGTGCTTGACGAACTGGAGATGCTCGCCGGTGCCCGAGCCCACTTCCAGAACGTTGGCGAAGCTTGGCTCCTTGATCATATCTTCCAGCAAGACATGGCCGGCGCTCATCAGCCGTCCGCCGGCGTGCTTGCCATAGTTCAGCTCGCCATAAAACGAAGCGAGCATCGCCTCCCATTCCTGCCAACTTGGATCGTCTCGCATCGGTGCTAATTCCAGACGCCGTGAGGGGTCATCAATTGGGTTGGAACGATCGGCCAAAGAATCTCTGTGCGCAATAGGAACGCCCCGAGTCCGTCAGCCGAGGCTGACGGAAGTGGCCGCTTGCAACAACGGTTTCGCGCTTCATTCTCCATGCCGGCGCCTGCGGTTTGCGAAGACATAATCACGCTGAATGATGAAGTTCGCGAAAAACAGCAGGCTTTCGACGAACAATTTTGCCGAGACCGCAGAAAAACCGTTGGCCGTTCGGATCGATACAAAGATCACGGACAGACAGAAAAAGGCGGCCACTACGCCCAGGTACCGTGGCAGGACCTGACGCAGGTCGAGCGCAGAATAGAAGACGAACTTCCTCAGCAGGATGAAATTGAGGGGCACCGTCAAACATCTCGCGAGAAATTCCGCGTACATCACGTCGGTCGAGGCCTGGAGAAGCGAAAGAAAAATGAGGTTGTCGACGATGGCCGAGACCAGCGCGACCGTCATGAAGCGAAGCAGGACGACATAAATCCTGACGGAGTCGATTAGAGGCCGAAAATGCGACGTCTTGTTTCCGGCGGAATAGACCGTTTCGATCTTCTGCTCGATAATCTGGATCCGCATGTGGCGAGCGATAACAAGCATCTCAAGTTCAAATTCGTAGCCGTTGCTTACTAAATGGAGGAGCTTTTCGGCAAAGGAGCCAGGCATCGCGCGAAGGCCCGTCTGAGTGTCACTGACCCGGAGTCCAACCAGGGCGTGAACGACAACTTTCGTGAACTTGTTGCCCACGAAACTTCGAAGCGGCGTTCTGTGATAGCCGAGGTCCCGGACCCCGAGAATGAGAGCTGAAGAATGGTGCGCGGCCGTTTGCGCAACTGCCTCCAGGTCCTTGACCAGATGCTGTCCGTCCGCATCGAGCGTGAGTACTGTGATGTCGCGGCCAAACTTGCTCAACGCATAGTTCATTCCTGTCTTCAGCGCCGCACCCTTTCCGAGGTTTACAGCGTGAGTAAGGACGGTCACCCGTTCGGACGAAAGCGCCGTGAAGATCGGTTTTTGGTCAACTCGCGTGCCGTCATCCACGACCACGACGTGCCAGTGTGGTCGCTGCAGCACCTGCTCGACCAGATCAACAAAGACCGGCGGAGGATTGTAGGCAGGTATGATAACGACCTGCGCTGTGGTTCCCGCCACCCCCATCATGTTGGTCCTGTTACCCGCCGGTCCGGAATTTGGAGGCCCCAGAGGACCGCTTATTAGCTCCCCACCCTACCGGCAACAAGGCCGCCCGTTTTGCGGGCACATTTCGAGGCCTTTGCAGCTGCCGATCGTCCCGTCGCATCAAATCACGCCGAGCGCGCCAGCCGCCGCATCACCTCGTCGAGCTGCTCGAGGCTCTTGTAGCTGATCTGCACGGAACCGCCGGGATCGCGGTGGTTGACCGTCACGGTGAGGCCGAGCGCGTCGCTGACGCGCTTCTCCAACGCCAGCGTGTCCGTATCTTTCTGCCTTGCTGCGCCGCCGCCGGCGCGCGGCTTCTGCGGCTTGCGCTCCGGCACGCCCTCCTCGTGCGCCAGCGCTTCGGTCTGGCGGACGTTGAGACCTTCCTCGACGATGCGCTTGGCGGCAGCCAGCGGATCGGGCACGCCGATCAGCGCGCGGGCGTGGCCGGCGGAAAGCTGGCCGGAAGAGATGTAGGCCTGCACCTCGGCGGGCAGTTTCGTCAACCGCATCATGTTGGCGACATGGCTGCGGCTCTTCCCGACGATCTTGGCGATGTCTTCCTGGTTGCGTTTGAACTCGTCGGCCAGCGCATGATAGCCCTGCGCCTCTTCCATCGCGTTGAGGTCTTCGCGCTGGACGTTCTCGATGATGGCGATCTCCAGCGCGTCGCTGTCGCTGACATCCGCCGGCACGATCGGAACTTCATGCAGGCCGGCGATCTGGGAGGCGCGCCAGCGGCGCTCGCCGGCGATGATCTCGTAACGGTCATGCGCGCCCTTCACCGGGCGGACCACGATCGGCTGGATCACGCCATGCTGCCTGATCGAGGAGGCGAGCTCGTTGAGCTCGGCGTCGGAGAAGGCGCGGCGCGGGTTGCGCGGATTGGGCTTGAGGAATTCGATCGGCACCTTGCGCTGGTTGCGCGGCCGATCGACATGCGCGGCCTCGCCGCCGACATCACCGATCAGACTTGCAAGACCGCGGCCCAATCGCGAACGCGCTTCGTCGGCCATCGTCGCCAGCTCCCTTGGATTCACTCACAGCACTCCAGCATCAGAAACTTCAATTTTCGTAGGATGGGTTGAGCGCAGCGAAACCCATCGTTCTTCACACACAGTGATGGGTTTCGCTGCGCTCAACCCATCCTACGGCTCGGGATCAATGCGCGCGCAGCTCGCGTTCGCGCTGGATCACTTCGGTTGCGAGCTTCAGATAGGCTTCGCTGCCGACGCATTTGAGGTCGTAGACCAGCACCGGCTTGCCGTAGGACGGCGCCTCGGAGATGCGCACGTTGCGCGGGATCATGGTGTTGTAAACCTTGCTGCCCATGAACTGCCTGACGTCGGCGACGACCTGGTTCGACAAATTGTTGCGGCTGTCGAACATGGTCAGCACGATGCCGTGGATCGACAGGTTCGGATTTAGCGTGGTCTTCACCTGCTCCACGGTCTGCAACAGCTGCGACAGACCTTCGAGCGCGAAGAACTCGCACTGCAACGGCACCAGGATCGCGTCCGATGCCGCCATCGCATTCACGGTGAGCAGGTTGAGCGAAGGCGGGCAGTCGATCAGCACATAGGTGTAGTCGGTATCCGGCGTTGCGTTGTGGTTCAGCGCCGCGATCGCGTCGCGCAGGCGGAAGGCGCGGCCGGGCGTGGTGCCGAGCTCGAGCTCGAGACCGGAGAGATCCATGGTGGAGGTCGCGATGTGCAACCGCGGCACGGCGGTCGGCACGACGGATTCGCGCAAGGGCGCTTCGCCGACCAGCACGTCATAGGTCGAGGTGCTGCGGCTGCGCCGGTCGATGCCGAGCCCGGTCGAGGCGTTGCCCTGAGGATCGAGGTCGACGATCAGCACCCGCTCGCCGATCGCGGCCAGCGCCGTACCTAGATTGATCGCGGTCGTCGTCTTGCCGACACCGCCCTTCTGATTGGCCAGCGCCAGGATACGCGGGTGACCCGCCGGTTTCGGTGACCTATCCTCTTGATATATCTTGTCAATTACATCCATGGCCGGCCGTCCCCGCTAGTCCGCGGAAGCGTTGCGCCGCTCGATGCGATCGAGTTCGACGATCCAGCCCTGTCCGCCCGTGCGGCTGGAATGAAGCTTTGGCTCAATCTTCCAATATTTAGTAGCCTCGGTCAATTCAGCCTCTACATCTTGGCCCTTGAGAAACAAGGCCTTAGCGCCTCGTTTCACCAGCGGCTCTGCAAAGCCGACAAGCTGATGTAGCGGAGCCACCGCGCGCGCCGTAACGCAATCGACGGGGCCCGCGAATCTTTCCACAGTATCCCCGATGTCAGCGAGATGCACAGCCCCTGGCGAACGCGTCACGCGAAGCGCCTCGCGCAGAAAGGCGGCCTTCTTGGCGATGCGTTCGACCAGATGCACCATCGCGCCTGGGGTCTCAGCCAAGGCGCAGGCGAGCACCACGCCGGGAAAGCCCCCGCCGCTGCCGAGATCGATCCATATCTTGGCCGAGGGTGCGAGGCTCAGAAGCTGCAGCGAATCGGAGATATGACGCGTCCAGATATTCGGAAGCGTGGAGGGGGCAACCAGGTTGGTCTTGGCCTGCCATTCCAGGAGCAGCGCGACATATCTGTCGAGCCGGGCCTCCGTTTCACGTGAAACAGGGGTGACGGCAAGCGCGGCAGCCTTGTCGGCAGCGAGGTCAATTTTCTGGGAAGCGCGGGCCATGATGTTTCACGTGAAACGCTAGGCCGTCGCCTTCAGATTTTTCCGCCGAGCCTCGCGCCGGAGATAGGCGGCCAAGATACCCAGCGCCGCCGGCGTCATACCGTCGATCCGGCCGGCCTGTCCCACGGTCCGGGGCTGATGGGCGCGCAGCTTGGCGCGAGCCTCGTTGGAAAGACCGGGTACCTCGTCATAGTCGATGCCGGTCAGGACCAGGCCTTCGTCGCGGCGGAAGGCGTCGACATCGGCGGTCTGGCGCTTGAGGTAGACGTCATATTTGGCATCGATCTCGAGATGGACGGCGATGGTGGGATCGACGGCCGACAGCTCCGGCCAAATGCCCAGTAGCATCCCCCACTCCACCTCAGGATAGGCCAGCAGCTCGAAGGCCGAGCGGCGGTTGCCATCGCGATTGAGAGCGAGCCCATGCCGCGCCGCTTCATTCGGGGTGATCGCCAGCGACTTTGCCAGAGCCTTCGCGGCTTCCAGCGCCGCCATCTTGGCGGCATGGCGCTGTACCCTCGCCGCCCCGACACATCCCAAGGCAATGCCCTTGCCGGTCAGGCGCTGGTCGGCATTGTCGGCCCGCAACGTCAGCCGGTACTCGGCCCGGGAGGTGAACATCCGATAGGGCTCGGTGATCCCGCGGGTGACGAGATCGTCGATCATGACCCCGAGATAGCCATCCGCCCGGTCGAAGACGATCGGGTCGGCACCGCTGGCGGCCAGCGCGGCATTCAGCCCTGCGACGATCCCCTGCCCGGCAGCTTCTTCGTAGCCCGTGGTACCGTTGATCTGACCGGCCAGGAAAAGACCCGCCAGGCGCCTGGTCTGCAGGGTCGACTCCAACTCCCGGGGATCGACGTGATCGTACTCGATCGCGTAGCCCGGCCGGACCATCTTCACCCGCTCAAGACCCGGGATCGAAGCCAGGATGGCGAGCTGGACCTCCTCGGGAAGCGAGGTGGAGATGCCGTTGGGATAGACCGTGGTGTCGTCGAGGCCCTCAGGCTCCAGAAAGACCTGGTGGCCGTCGCGATCGCCGAAGCGGACGATCTTGTCCTCGATCGAGGGGCAATAGCGCGGCCCGGTGCTCTTGATCTGGCCGGAATACATCGGCGAGCGATGGACGTTGGCGCGGATCACCTCATGGGTGAGCGCCGTTGTCCGAGTGATCCCGCACTGGATCTGGGGCGTGGTGATGCGGTCGGTCATGACCGAAAACGGCTCCGGCGGGTCGTCGCCGGGCTGCATTTCAACGGCGGACCAGTCGATCGTGGTCCCATCAAGCCGTGGCGGAGTCCCGGTCTTGAGCCGGCCCAGGGCGAAGCCCGCCCGCTCGAACGAAGCCGACAGGCCCAGCGCCGGCGCCTCCCCGACCCGGCCGGCCGGCCAATTCTTCTCACCGAGATGAATCAGGCCGCGCAGAAAAGTGCCGGTGGTGATGACCACGGCGCCAGCGGAAAACTCCTGGCCATCAGCCAGGCGGATTCCGGTAACCCGGCCACCCCTGACGATCAGCTCGTCCGCCTCGCCTTCGATGACGCTGAGATCGGCCGTCTGGCGGATCGCCGCCTGCATGGCCGCGGCGTAAAGCTTCCGATCCGCCTGGGCGCGAGGTCCTCGGACGGCCGGACCCTTGCGGCGATTCAGCATCCGAAACTGGATGCCGCCGGCATCCGCCACGCGACCCATCAGGCCGTCCAGGGCATCGACCTCGCGCACCAGATGACCCTTGCCGAGACCGCCGATAGCGGGATTGCAGGACATCGCGCCGATGGTCGAAAAGCGATGGGTAACCAGCGCTGTCTTCGCACCCATGCGGGCAGCGGCGGCCGCGGCTTCGCAGCCGGCGTGGCCACCGCCAATGACGATGACATCGAAGATTTGCGAGGGCGCGGTCATGGGCCGGACTTCTATCGCGGAGCGGTCAAACCCGGAAGCGGTAAGTGGGGCGACGAGGTGGGATGTTTCACGTGAAACGGCAATTCCCGCCTACCCTGTTTCACGTGAAACATTTCGTTAATCGGTTGAACGAAGGATTATTACTTTCCAACACAGAATTCCCGGAAGATCACGTCGAGGATGTCCTCGACATCGACCCGGCCGAGCAGCCGGCCAAGGGAATAGGCCGCGGCCCGCAGCTCTTCGGCAGCAAGTTCCTCGCCCTTGCCGATGACTTCGATCGCCCCGCGCAACGAATCCGCCGTGTCCTTGACCAGCATCCGTTGCCGTTCCCGCGCGATCAAGCCCCCCTCGCTTCCGCCAAAATAGTTTTGCGCGAAACCCACCAGGGCGGCGATCAGCTCGGGGACACCCGCACCGCTCCGGGCGGAAATCCGGAACTCGGCCATTGGCCGACCCTGACCATCGACCGCGGCGGCGGCCGGTCTGACGAGATCGATCTTGTTGCGAACGAGCCAGACAGGCGCCGTGCCGTGATGCTCGATCGGCGCGCCCACGGCATCGGCAAGCCACAGCACGAGGTCTGCTTCCCCTGCCCTCACCCGCGCGCGGCGCACGCCCTCCTGCTCGACAGGATCTTCCGTCTCGCGGATGCCCGCGGTGTCGATGACGGTCACGGGGTAGCCGTCGAGATCGAGCTGCACTTCGATGATGTCGCGCGTGGTGCCGGCATGCGGCGAGACGATCGCGACCTCGCGGCGTGCGAGTTGGTTGATCAGCGTCGACTTGCCGACATTCACAGGCCCCGCGATCGCGACCACGAGACCATCGCGCAGGCGTTCGGTCTGGCCCTGTGCGCCAAGCACATTCTCTATCTCGGCCAGCAGCGCTTTGATCTTCGCCAGCGCCGGCGCGATCAATTCAGTGGGCACGTCGCTTTCGTCGGAAAAGTCGATCCCGGCCTCGAGCAGCGCGGAAGCCTCAATGATCTGCGCGCGCCAGTCGCGCGCCTTGTTTCCGAGCAGGCCTTTCAGCTGGCGCAACGCCTGACGGCGTTGCCGGTCGGTGTCGGCATGGATGAGATCGTCGAGGCCTTCGGCCTCGGTGAGATCGAGCTTGCCGTTTTCGAAAGCGCGGCGGGTGAACTCGCCGGGCTCGGCGGGACGAACGTTCTCCTTCGCCGACAGAGCCGCAAACAGCGAAGCCAGCACGGCACGCCCGCCATGGACATGGAATTCGGCGACGTCCTCGCCGGTGGCGCTGGCAGGGTGCGGAAACCAGAGCACGACTGCGTCGTCCATTGGCTGACCATCGGCCGTCTTCAGCAACACCCGCGTGGCAATCCGGGGTGCCGGCATTTTCCCAGCCAGGGAGAGCAGCGCCTTCCTGGCTTCCGGCCCTGACACGCGCACAACGGCAATCGCGCTTGGCGCCCGGCCGGAAGAAAGTGCAAAGATGGTCTCGTCCCGCGGATGCATCGCTTAATTGTCGCGGCGCCCGTGAAAAGGCAACGCGGTCGGCCGGTCAGTCACGTCGCCGGCCAAGGGGCGGGTTTGCTGCAGCAAAGGTGCAGCAATTCATGCTGCGCGCGAGCAGGGCGCCTTCCCCGCCCTCGCGGCCGCGCAGAATAGTTCAAGATATATCAATCGCTTATAGGTATAGCGGCCGCCGAGGCCCGAAATTTCCTTGCTGCACCCGCGCCGCAGCAAAACCGCAGCAGGTCTTAGCGCAGCAATTCGATCCAGGCCTGCACAAAATCAGTCGCATCCGCTCGCGACAGCGTCCCTTTCGGCCCGGTCATCCGGATCTTGACGAACTTGTTGTTCCAGGAGGACAGGCAAAGGTAGCTCTCGACGTCGATATCGACGCGCTCACCGCGCAAATAGCCGAAGCTCGTGCAGATAAAGCGCGGCTTGCCCGTGGCGGGCACCGTGAAGTCGCCCTTGTCGGCGACGTTGGCATAGGTGCCGCGCTTGCCGAGCTCGAACACGTCGCCCCTCGCCTGCGCCAGCTGATTCCGGACCGCGTCCGATTCCGCATCTGCCGGAATCGTCTTCAGGCCGACATCATAGAGATAGACGTCGACCATCAAGCCGGGCTTGCCCCCGAAGCGAAGCGCATAACCAAGCCCGGGCGACTTCGATTCGAAATCGACGGTCCGCACATAGACAAGGCTGCCGACCCGGTCAGGGATCGACAGCCCGTAGACAACTCGTGAACTCTCTTGCGCGAACGCGGCGGCTGCCGACACCAGGACGGTAACAACCGCCAGGATGCCCGTGCCGATCTTGCGCATCAGGTGTTCATCGACTCGAAGAATTCCGCGTTGTTCTTGGTGTTGCGGAGCTTGTCGAGCAGGAAGTCGATCGCATCCATCGTGCCCATCGGATTGAGGATGCGGCGCAGCACGTACATCTTCTTCAGCACCTGCGGATCGGTGATCAGCTCTTCCTTGCGGGTGCCGGAGCGCGAGATGTCGATCGCAGGGAAGGTCCGCTTGTCGGAAACCTTGCGGTCGAGGATCAGTTCGGAGTTACCGGTGCCCTTGAACTCTTCGAAAATCACTTCGTCCATGCGGCTGCCGGTATCGACCAGCGCGGTGGCGATGATCGTGAGCGAGCCACCTTCCTCGATATTGCGCGCGGCGCCGAAGAATCGCTTCGGGCGCTGCAGAGCATTGGCGTCGACGCCGCCGGTCAGCACCTTGCCGGAGGAGGGCACCACGGTGTTGTAGGCGCGGCCCAGACGCGTGATCGAGTCGAGCAGGATCACGACGTCGCGGCCGTGTTCGACCAGGCGCTTGGCCTTCTCGATCACCATTTCGGCGACCTGGACGTGGCGCACCGCGGGCTCGTCGAAGGTCGAGGATACGACCTCGCCCTTCACCGATCGCTGCATGTCCGTGACTTCTTCCGGACGTTCGTCGATCAGAAGCACGATCAGGTAGCATTCGGGATGGTTGGCGGTGATGGAGTGCGCGATGTTCTGCATCAGCACGGTCTTGCCGGTGCGGGGCGGCGCCACGATCAGCGCGCGCTGGCCCTTGCCGATGGGGGCGACAATGTCGATCACCCTTGCCGACAGGTCTTTCCGCGTGGGGTCGTCGATTTCCATGCGGAACCGCTGGTTGGGGAACAGCGGCGTCAGGTTGTCGAAATTGACCTTGTGCTTGGCCTTTTCCGGATCCTCGAAATTGAGCGTGTTGACCTTCAGCAGCGCGAAATAGCGTTCGCCTTCCTTCGGGCTGCGGATATGGCCTTCGATGGTGTCGCCGGTGCGCAGGCCAAAGCGGCGGATCTGCGAGGGCGAGACGTAGATGTCGTCGGGGCCGGGCAGGTAGTTCGCATCGGGCGAGCGGAGGAAGCCGAAGCCGTCGGACAACACCTCGACGACGCCTTCGCCGACGATGTCGGTTTCCGCGATTGCCAGCTGCTTGAGGATGGCGAACAGCAGCTCCTGCTTGCGCATGGTGCTGGCATTTTCGACCCCGTTCTCTTCCGCGAACGAGACGAGCTCGGCCGGCGTTTTAGATTTGAGGTCCTGAAGTTTGATTTCCCGCATGGGGGTCGTCCTGTGGAGCGTTCTTGGTTTGGAAGGGATGCGAGACGGCTTGGAGGAAAAGCGGACGCGAAAAAGGAAGGTCCGCAGGTCTAAGCAAGGAAAGCGCCGGAGAGGCTTCAAACCTGATGCGGCGGCCGGTCCACTGAAGAAACCGGAACGCAACCACATCCGCCTGCGTGGGGTGGGATGTCCTCAATATAGAAAATCGATCGGCGATCCGCAAGCAGGCAGGCAGTGATCAAAACGGTTTGACGATCACCAGAATCACGATGAAAATCATCAGAACCGTCGGTACTTCATTGATAAGACGGTAGAATTTTTGGCTTCTTGTATTCCGGTCCGCGCGAAAATCCTTCACCCAGCGCGAAAAGAATCCATGCACGCCCGACAAGGCTATGACGAGCACGAATTTCGCGTGAAACCAGGGCGAGGTGTACCAGGGCGCCGCCCAGGCTAGGTACAGCCCGGCGAGCCAGGCGACGATCATCGCGGGATTGATGATCACTCGGAGGAGCCGCCACTCCATCACCTTGAAGGTTTCGGACTGTTTCGAGCCGGGCTCCGCTTCGCAGTGATAGACGAACAGCCGCGGCAGATACAGCATGCCGGCCATCCAGGAGATGACCGCGATCACGTGCAGCGCCTTGATCCACTCGTACATTGCGAAGTCTCGATCATCGTCCCTGAAAAGCGTGGGACGAATTCATATCCGCAAAGTTGCTCTTCCCTAAACAAATAAATTTATGAATCTTAAGGTTTAAAGAGTCTGGGACGTTGATAGGACTCACACAATTCTATCCGGCCATCGCGAAGTACTTGTTCACATACCCAGAGATCTCTAACCCTGTTGCCTTCGATCCGGATAATGCGTCTTGAGTCAGGGTCTTGGCCCGGTCTGTAGTCAGCATATAAAGAGACAAATCCACATCTTCTTACTATCATCGCGATCAGGCTCTGGACTTGTCCTTCCGCGAGGCCCTGTGAAGAAAGAGGCGGGTTATCCCGGGGCAGGGGCGTGATGGGCCCTCGCTGCGGATAAGTTCCACAGCGACTCACAGGTTACACAGGGGTTTTGGTGCCCACCTCAGGCAATTATTTTCACCTTCATCTCGTCTCGGATTCGACCGGCGAAACGCTGATCACGGTGGCGCGCGCGGTTGCCGCGCAATACGCCAATGTCAGTGCTGTCGAGCATGTCTATCCGCTGGTGCGTAGCCAGAAGCAGCTCGACCGCGTGCTGAACGAGATCGAGGAAGCGCCGGGCATCGTGCTGTTCACGCTGCTCGAGAAGGATCTGGTTCATCGCCTCGAAGCCAAGTGCAGGGAAATGAACGTTCCAAGCCTGTCGATCATCGGGCCGGTGATGCAACTGTTCGAGGCCTATCTCGGCGCGGCCACGACGGGCAAGGTTGGCGCGCAGCACGTGCTCAATGCCGAATATTTCCGGCGCATCGATGCGTTGAACTACACGATGATTCACGATGACGGCCAGCATGTCGAAGGCCTCGAGGAGGCGGATGTGGTGCTGGTCGGCGTGTCCCGCACGTCGAAGACACCGACCTCGATTTACCTGGCCAACCGCGGCATCCGTACCGCCAACGTGCCGCTGGTGCCGGGCATTCCGCTGCCCCATCAGCTCGAGACGTTGAAGAAGCCCCTGGTGGTCAGTCTGCATGCGACACCGGAACGGCTGATCCAGGTGCGGCAGAACCGGTTGCTCAGCATGGGCGCGACGCCATCGAACGAGGATTACATCGACCGCCAGGCGGTGGCCGACGAGGTTGCCCATGCCCGGCGGCTCAGTGCCAAGTTCGACTGGGTGCAGCTCGATGTCACCAGGCGCTCGATCGAGGAGACGGCCGCCGCCGTGATGAAGCTCTATGCGGACCGGCTCAAGACACGGCACGCCGAATGAACGTGTGGGCATGACGATCTGGCGCGGCAAGGATCCGCTGGTTCTGGCGTCGCAAAGCCGCGCGCGGCAGATGCTGCTTGAAAATGCCGGCCTTACTTTCGAAGCCGTGCCGGCCGATATCGACGAGCGTGCCATCCAGCAGAAGTCCGGTTTGCAGAAGCCCGGCGAGATCGCCGCGCTGCTGGCGCAGGCGAAGGCGCTGTTCGTTTCGGCAAAGATGCCAGACCGCTACGTGGTCGGCGCCGACCAGACGCTGGCGCTGGGCCAACGTCTGTTCTCCAAGCCGGCCGGACGCGCGCAGGCGCACGAGCAGTTGTGCGCTTTGGCCGGGAAGACGCATGAGCTGCACTCCGCCGTTGCGGTAGTGCGGGGCGAAAAAATACTATCGTCCGAGGTTTCAATTGCGCGCATGACCATGCGCCGGCTGAGCGATGACGAGGTGGAAACCTATCTCGACGCGGCCGGCGATCGTGTGACGACCAGCGTCGGCGCCTACCAGCTGGAAGGACTGGGCGTGCACCTGTTCGAGCGCATCGAGGCCGACCATTTTACGATCCTTGGTCTGCCGCTATTGCCCTTGCTTGCATTCCTGCGCGGGCAGGGACTACTCGGTGTTTGAAGCAATGCGACGGGAAAAATGCTGATTCTAGGACTTACCGGTTCGATCGGGATGGGCAAATCCACGACGGGAAAACTGTTCGTGGAAGCGGGCGTGCCGCTGTATGACGCGGACGCCGAGGTCCACAAGCTGTACGAGGGGGCGGCGGCCCCCGCGATCGAGGCGGCCTTTCCCGGCACGACGGCGAACGGCAAGGTGGACCGCCAGAAGCTCAGCGAACGCGTGGTCCACGATCCCGCCGCCATGAAGCGGCTCGAGCAGATCGTCCATCCCATGCTCGGCGCCGGCCGGCAGAAATTCTTCGACGATGCCGAACGGGCCGGCGTTCCGGTCGTGGTGGTGGATGTGCCGCTATTGTACGAGACCGGCGGCGAAAAACGCGTCGATGCCGTCGTGGTGGTGACGACCTCGCCGGAACTGCAGCGCGAGCGGGTGCTGGCGCGCGGCACCATGGATGGCGCGAAACTCGATTCCATCATTGCGCGGCAGACGCCCGACGCTGAAAAGCGCAAGCGCGCGGATTTCGTCGTGGATACCTCGCACGGGCTCGACCCCGTGCGCGCGCAAATCAAGGACATTCTGGCGGCGGTTGCTAAGATGCCGAAGCGGCGGGCTTGATTCGCCGCTTCCAGGGCAATCCGGACCATGCGCGAAATCGTTCTCGACACCGAAACCACCGGCCTCGATCCGCTGCGCGGCGACCGCCTGGTCGAGGTCGGCTGCATCGAGCTGTTCAACCGCATGCCGACGGGACAGAGCTTTCACCGCTACATGAACCCCGAGCGGGACATGCCGGCGGAAGCCTTTGCAGTCCACGGCCTCTCCACCGAGTTCCTCGCCGGCAAGCCGCTCTTCGTCGAAGTGGTGGAGGAATTTCTGGCCTTCATCGGCGATGCGCCGCTGGTGATCCACAACGCGTCCTTCGACATCAGCTTCATCAACGCCGAGCTCGACCGCATCAAGCGCACGCCGATCGGGAAGGACCGCCTGGTCGATACGCTGCTGCTCGCCCGCCGGAAACATCCGGGCGTGTCGAACCGGCTGGACGATCTCTGCTCGCGCTATGCGATCGACAATTCCCACCGCACCAAGCACGGTGCACTGCTCGACGCCGAGTTGCTGGCCGAGGTCTATATCGACCTGATCGGGGCACGGCAGTCGCAACTGATCCTGGCCGCCGAGAGCGTCGATATCAGGGCTCGCGCCGGTGGGGAGACGTCGCGGCGGCAGCGTGAAGTTCCGCTTGGCCCGCGCGTGACCGACGAGGATCGGCTGGCGCATCGCGCCTTTGTCGCCACGCTCGGCGACAAGCCGATCTGGAACGAGTTCCTGCCGCCGGCGCCGCCGGCAGCCGGCTAGAATCAGCTCGGCTTGGCTTGGGCGGCTGCCGCGGCCTGCTGACGCTCCATGTTCTGGCGATAGAGCCCGACGAAATCCACGGGATCCAGCATCAGCGGCGGGAAGCCGCCGTCGCGTACGGAAGTCGCGATGATCTCGCGCGCGAACGGGAACAGGAGCCGTGGGCACTCGATCATGACCAGCGGATGCAGGTTTTCCTGCGGCACGTTGACGATACGGAACACGCCGGCATAGGCGAGGTCGAACGAGAACAGCACCTTGCCGTTGTTCTCGGCCTTGCCGTCGACGTGCAGCGTCACCTCGAACTCGTTCTGGGCGATGTTGTTGGCCTGGACGTTGATCTGGATATTGATCGCCGGCTGCTGTTGCTGCTGCTGCAGGGAACCGGGGGCGTTCGGGTTCTCGAACGACAGATCCTTGGTGTACTGCGCCAGAACGTTGAGCTGGGGAGGGGCTCCCTCCTGCGGGGCGCCGTTGCCGTTGGTCATGAAAATCTCTCCTGGAGCGGGCGGGGGCCTAAAGACCGGTTTCAGGCCACAATTCGCTCATGAGGTTGCGAAAATGCCCGGATCGGCGCGAGTGGCTATCATAGGCGCGCGCCCCTCCACAAGGAGGAGGATGGCGATGGCGTGCGGAATGGCCGCGGATGCGCACAAGGGTGCCTCGCCGCGCAGTCCAGGGTTACCGTAAATTATTGAAGATGCGCGATTTCCGGCCACGATCGGGTTTCCCCTCGCAGCCAAAACGCGCTACAATGGCTGCGCCAAAACGTGCCATTGGCCGGGCATGATTTCATGCCTACATGCTGCGGACTCAATCGGTGATGTAAAGTTGGCCGTTCCCCGCCTGACGGGAACGCTCTGCCGCCGGACCCGTTGCCGGCTTAAGAACCAGAAAGCGAACTGCGACGTGGATATCTACACCATCATCTTCCTGGCGCTGGCCGTGTTCATCTTCCTGCGCCTGCGCAGCGTTCTCGGGCAGCGGACCGGGCATGAGCGGCCGCCGTTCGAGCGCTCGCCGCGCAACGTCGCGCCGGGTGCGCCGGATAACGTCGTGCCGATACCGGGTACCGTGATCGACCAGGCGCCGCTTGCGCCGACCGCTGATGTCGCACCGGCGGCCGACCGCTGGAAGGGCATTGCCGAGCCGGGCACGCCGCTGGCGCAGGGGCTGGATGCGATCGTCGCCCAGGATTCCTCGTTCGATCCCCGGCATTTCCTTTCCGGCGCCCGCAGCGCCTACGAGATGATCGTGCTGGCCTTTGCCAACGGCGACCGCCGTGCGCTGCGCGACCTCCTGTCGAGCGATGTCTACGAGAGCTTCGACACCGCGATCCGCGATCGCGAGAAGCATGACCAGAAGACCGAAACGCGCTTCGTCTCGATCGACAAGGCCGAACTCGTCAGTGCGGAAGCGCGCGACCGCGCCGCGCAACTCACCGTTCGCTTCGTGTCGCAGATGATCTCCGTGACTCGCGACAAGAACGGCACCGTGGTCGATGGCACTCCCGACAAGGTCGCCGATATCACCGATGTCTGGACGTTCGCCCGCGACACCGCCTCACGCGACCCGAACTGGAAACTGGTTGGCACCGGAAGCGCCGGCTAGACCACACGGGATTCGATCTCGTGCTGTGGGCTGGCTGATCGCGCTGGCGTTGGCGATGCTGCCGGCGAGCGCGGATTCGCGCGCCGTCCATTCCCGTTATCATCGCGCCGAACCGCAGCCGAAGCAGCGGCCGCTGCCTTATCCGGCGCTCGAACTGCCGCTGGAAATCCCGAACAGCCAGTATGTGCCGCTCGCCTGGAGCGACGTCATCGGCTGGCGCGATGACGATCATCTCGCCGCCTACAAGGCGTTCCGCACCAGCTGCCAGCCGATCGTGGCGCAGAATGGACCCGCGCCGGATTCCAAGGCGCTGGGCACCTCGCTACGCGATCCCTGCCGCATCGCCCGGGCACTGGAACCGTCCGACGGTGCGAAGGCCAAGGCCTTTTTCGAGGAAAATTTCCTGCCGCTGCGGATCTCGCGTCTCGGCGAAGGCGAGGGATTTGTCACGGGCTATTACGAGCCGGTGATTGAGGGCTCGCGCACGCAGAACGAGGTCTATCCCGTTCCGGTTTACCGGCGTCCCTCGAATCTGTTCGTCAAGGGGCAAACCCAGGCTTCGGTCGGCCTGCCGAACAAGGGAGCGGTCTATCGCAAGATCGGCCGCCGCAAGCTCGTGCCCTATTACGACCGCGCCGAAATCGAGGACGGCAAGATCGAAGGCCGCGGGCTGGAGATCGCATTTCTGAAGAACCAGACCGATCTCCTGTTCGCGCAGATCCAGGGCTCCGCGCGCATCGAGCTGCCGGACGGTTCGACGGTGCGCATCAACTACGATGCCCATAACGGCTACCCCTATACGCCGGTCGGCCGCGTCCTGATCGACCGCGGCATCATCCCGCGGGAACAAATGTCGATGCAGAAGATCCGGGAGTGGATGGAGCAGAATCCCGATGGCGCCGGCGAGTTGCGGCGGCAGAACCGCTCCTATGTCTTCTTCCGCGAAGTGAACCTCTCGGACAAGGACGAGCCGGTCGGTGCCCAGGGCGTGCCGCTGACGGCCGGCCGCTCGATTGCGGTCGACAAGGCCCTCCATGTCTACGGCACGCCCTTCTTCATCGAGGGCGACCTGCCGATCGAATCGGAGCGCGCGAAGACGCCGTTCCGCCGCCTGATGATCGCACAGGATACCGGCTCGGCCATCGTGGGACCTGCACGCGCCGACCTCTATTTCGGCGCCGGCGCGGAAGCAGGCAGGGTGGCCGGACGGCTGAAGAACAATGCACGCTTTGTCATGCTGATCCCGAAGAGCCTCGATCCCGCAGCACGCGGCCGCAAGCTGCCGGTGCCGGATGAGCGGCCATCGGCAAAGATCGCAAGACTATTTCCGCAGATTGCTCCCAAGGATCCGCCCAAGGAAACCCCGATGCCGGCTTCTCCTGCGGTCGCGGCAGCCGCCACGCAGGCTGCGTCTGCGCAGGCCTCGATCCCCCTGCCGGTGGCGCGGCCGAAGGAGGCCCCTGTTCGCGACGACAAGCGTCGCCGGCCGTCGCGCGACCGATGAAGCGCCGGCCTCCCGAAATTCCCGATCTGCCGGCAGGCCTGCGGCGCAGGCGTGGCCTCAGCGACGAAGAGCGCAGGCTTTGGGAGAGCGTGGCCAAACAGGTCAAGCCGCTGCGCAAGAGCCCGCGTCTTGCCCGGCCGCACGCGGTTGAGGCTGAGAGCCCGGCCGTCGCGCCCGCGGCTTCGCCGCGCCCTTCGTCGCCGGTGAAAATTTCCCCGCCGCAAAAGCCGCAGGCGCCGCCGCTGGCCCCGATCGGTCGTCGCGAACGCGCCAAGCTCTCGCGCGGCAAGCAGGAAATCGACGCCCGCATCGACCTGCATGGCATGACCCAGACCCGCGCGCACCGTGCGCTGCTCGGCTTCCTGCAGCATGCCCATCACGAGGGCTTCACCTTCGTGCTCGTCATCACCGGCAAGGGAAAGATCGGCGTGGAATCCGAGCGCGGCGTGCTGCGCCGCCAGGTGCCGCAATGGCTGGCGTTGCCGGAATTCCGTGCGCTCGTGGTCGGCTTCGAGGAGGCCCATATCGGCCATGGCGGCGAGGGCGCGCTTTATGTGCGGGTGAGAAGGGCGCGCTATTAGAACGGCCTGACGATTCCGACGCGCGGGATCAGCGTGACGATGGCGCCGAAGATCGTGGTCTTGGTGTCGTCGGACGGGATCAGCGGCGTCTGGCGCGAAGCCGGCAGCGTCTTCACCGCATGCAGGATCAGGAACATGCAAACCGCCCAGTTCGATACCCAGCGTGAATAGTCGAACACGATGGCGAACATCACGAGATATCCGGCACTGACGATCAGCAGCGCCGAGATGACGATACGGCGGTGCATGTCGCTGGCCAGCGCGCGGATCAGGCCGGCGAAATAGCGCCACAGCGGCGTATGCAGCCAGATCAGGAGCGCGAATACCGGCACGCCCAGGATGTTATGCGGCAGCCGTGCCCAGGTGTCGGCGATCTCCTTCGACAACGGCTGGTACCAGATGTAGGCAAAGCTCAGGAGGTCGG
Organism: Bradyrhizobium sp.; assembly: GCF_016219575.1. Taxonomy (GTDB): domain Bacteria; phylum Pseudomonadota; class Alphaproteobacteria; order Rhizobiales; family Xanthobacteraceae; genus Bradyrhizobium. The sequence goes on from NZ_JACRMG010000032.1 coordinate 118,523, forward strand.
CGCGCGAGGGATCGGCCATCCGGCTCTGCAGATGATCGACAAAGGCTTGTGGCGGTACATCGACCGTGCCGTAGAACTGCGCGGCGATGAAGAGCGGCCCGCTGATGGCCAGCGCGACCATGCCCGCAAGCGCATTCCGCCGGGTGATGCCCTGCGGCAGGTAATGGCGCAGCACCACGATGGCCGCGATGGTCGGCACATACATCAGCACATGGATGTGATGGATCAGCACCAGCACGACTGAGAACGCCGCCGCCAGCAGGACATAGGCGACGGATCGCGCCGGGATCAGCAGCAGGCAGATCGCAAGCAGGCAGCCATAGATGTCGAAATGGCCGAGCGTGTGCATGAAATTCTTCAGGAAGAACGGCGAGCCGGCCATGAACACGAACAGCGGCAGATGCCCTTGATGGAAGCCGAAGGTGCGCCGGAACAATTGGACAAACAGCCCGAGCGTGGCCAGCCAGGCGATGCCGGCAAGCGCGAACACCAGCCAGACCGGGACCTTCGCAGTGAACAGCGCCACCGCCGCACCGATCAGCGCACGTTTTGTGAAGCCGAAATGGTAGTCGACGAGGAGATGGATGTAGGGGACGAACGGCGGCAGCGCGATCTTGTGCAGGAAGACACCGACGAAGACGGCGGCATTGACGGCCAGCATCAGCCGCCAGGGATTTTGCCAGAGCCGGAGATTCATCGCCCACCTGAAGAGATCAGGCGGGCGTTATCACATGACGGATGGGGAGGCGCAACGCACTCCGCTGTCGTCCCGGCCAAGCGAAGCGCGAGCCGGGATCCATAACCACCGTAGTTGATGTCGCGAAGGCTGGAGCCACAGCTCGCTTCAACAACAACGGCCTGTGGTTATGGGTTCCTGCTTTCGCAGGAACGACATCAGAGAATAAACCGGCTCAAATCCGCGTTCTTGGCGAGATCGCCGACATGCGTCTGCACATAGTCGGCATCGACCTTGATGGTCTCGCCATGGCGGTCGGGCGCGGCGAAGGAGATCTCGTCGAGCACGCGCTCCATCACGGTCTGCAGCCGGCGCGCGCCGATGTTCTCGACCGTCGAGTTGACGGCGACCGCGACGTCGGCCAGCGCGTCGATGGCGTCGTCGGTGATGTCGAGCGTCACGCCCTCGGTCTTCATCAGCGCGACATACTGCTTGATCAGCGAGGCCTCGGGCTCGGTCAGGATCCGGCGCAAGTCGTCGCGGGTCAATGCCTGCAGCTCGACACGAATCGGCAGCCGCCCCTGTAGCTCCGGCAGGAGATCGGAGGGCTTTGCGATGTGGAACGCGCCCGACGCGATGAACAGGATATGGTCGGTCTTGACCGCGCCGTGCTTGGTCGAGACCGTCGTGCCTTCGATCAGCGGCAGGAGGTCGCGCTGCACGCCCTCGCGCGAGACGTCGCCGCCGAGGCGATTTTCGCGCACGCAGATCTTGTCGATCTCGTCGAGAAACACGATGCCGTTGTTCTCGACGGCGCCGATCGCCTCCTGCACCAGCTGGTCGGTGTCGAGCAGCTTGTCGGATTCTTCGGCAACCAGTGTTTCGTGGGAGTCGGCCACGGTCAGCCGGCGCGTCTTGGTACGGCCGCCGAGCTTGCCGAAGATGTCGCCGATCGAGATCGCGCCCATCTGCGCGCCGGGCATGCCCGGGATCTCGAACATCGGCATGCCGCCGGACGACTGCGTCTCGATCTCGATTTCCTTGTCGTTGAGCTCGCCGGCGCGCAGCTTCTTGCGGAAGGACTCGCGGGTCGCGGCGCTGGAGCCGGGGCCGACCAGCGCGTCGAGCACGCGCTCCTCGGCCGCAAGCTGAGCGCGGGCCTGCACGTCCTTGCGCTTGCGCTCGCGGACCTGGGCGATGGCAACCTCGACGAGGTCGCGGACGATCTGCTCGACGTCGCGGCCGACATAGCCGACTTCGGTGAATTTCGTCGCCTCCACCTTGATGAACGGCGCGCCGGCGAGCTTGGCCAGCCGCCGCGCGATCTCCGTCTTGCCGACGCCGGTCGGCCCGATCATCAGGATGTTCTTCGGCAGCACTTCCTCGCGCAGGGAGCCGGTCAGCTGCAGGCGCCGCCAGCGGTTGCGCAGCGCGATGGACACCGCGCGCTTGGCGTCGGACTGCCCGACGATGAAGCGGTCGAGCTCGGAAACGATTTCGCGGGGAGAGAAGTCGGTCATGGGTCCTAGCTATGTCGGAACAAGGCGATCGGCAAGCCGGATCAGAGGATCGGCGGGCCGCTTTGCCACTGCTTGATCGCCTCGAAAGGATAAAGCAGCATGATGATATTCAGCGTCAGATTGTCGCGAATGTGCAGCAGCAGCGCGAGCTCGAACAAGATCCCGAGCGCTACCGTCGCGGCTACCGGCAGCTTCCTGGCCAGCAGGAAGCCTGCCACCATCGAAAGCGTGTCCGACACCGAGTTCACGATCGTGTCGCCGTAGTAGTCCAGCGAAATCGTGCCGGCGCGATAGCGTTCGATGATCCAGCTCGAATTTTCGACCAGCTCCCACGCGCCCTCGACCAGCATGGCGATGATGAGGCGGCCGGGCCAGGCGAGCTTCGGGAAGGCGAGGAACGCCGCGCCATAGAACAGGAAGCCGTGCAGGATGTGCGAGAAGGTGTACCAGTCGGCGATCTGCTGCGAGTTCTCCGAGCTCTGCACCACGCCGTGCCAGAATTTCACATAGCCGCAAGCGCAGATCGGCAGCCGGCCCGCGGCATTGAGGATCGCCGCCTGCAATGCGAGCAGCGCCGCCGCGATGGCGAACCACTGCCAGGCCGGGACTGCGGTAGCGAAGGCAGGCTTCGGTGAGGAGGTCATGCGTCACGTACCATCAGGAGAGCGATGCCGTCTGGTGTATCGACCAGCCGATCCCTTGCAAAGCCCGCCTTCTCATAGGCGCGAATCGCTCGCGCATTTTTCGGGTCGGGATCGGTCACCATGCGCGGTACACCGGTGGCGAGCTTTTCGTCGACAAAGGCGCGGATGAATGCCGCTCCGTGGCCGCGGCCGACCATGTCGGGCTCGCCGATGAACTGATCGATGCCGCGCGTGCCTTTGGGATGTTCGCCGAAACCGGAATTCCAGGCGGTCAGGTCATAGCACTGGATGTAGCCGAAATCGCTTCCGCCGGCCGCGACGAGGAACTGATCCATCGCGGTCTCGTCGAGGTCGCCGCTGACGAGCGCAAACTGCTGCGCGGGCTCGCCCCACCATTCCCGCACATGCGGCAACGCCAGCCAACGCTTGATCATCGGCAGGTCGGCCGTCGTCATCGGTCGGAAGACGTAAGGGGACGGCGTCACCGATCGCTATTCCTGGAGAGTCTCGATCGTGACGTTGCGGTTGGTGTAGACGCAGATGTCGGCGGCGATGTCGAGCGAGCGGCGCACGATGGTCTCGGCATCCTTGTCGCTGTCGATCAGGGCGCGCGCCGCGGCGAGTGCAAAATTGCCGCCGGAGCCGATCGCCATCACGCCGGCCTCGGGCTCCAGCACGTCGCCGGTGCCGGTCAAGACCAGCGAAACGTCCTTGTCGGCGACGATCATCATCGCCTCGAGTCGGCGGAGATAACGGTCGGTCCGCCAGTCCTTGGCGAGCTCGACGGCGGCCCGGGTCAGCTGCCCCGGATATTGCTCGAGCTTGCTTTCCAGCCGCTCGAACAAAGTGAAGGCATCGGCGGTGGCGCCGGCGAAGCCGCCGATCACGTCGCCCTTGCCGAGCCTGCGGACCTTTTTGGCATTGGACTTGATGACGGTCTGGCCGATCGAGACCTGGCCGTCGCCGCCGATCACCACCTTGCCGCCCTTGCGGACCGTCAGAATCGTGGTGCCGTGCCAGACCGCCGGCTCCTGGGGGGATGCTTGCATGAAATACCTCGCGTTCCCGCCAGATTTAGGGGTTTGGGGCAGCGGTTACAATCAGGTCAAAGGGGGCCTGATTCCGGTCACCATAGGCCGAACTTCAGCCGTCTGAGCGTCATCCCGCAGTAGCGAAGGCGGTATCAGCCTGTTAAAAGACCCGCGTTTTCGATAGGGGAAAGCGGCTTTTTCCATGCGCACGGCAACCATCAAGCGCAAGACCAAGGAGACCGACATTGAGGTGGCGGTCAATCTGGACGGCACCGGTGTGTCCAGGGTTTCGACCGGGATCGGCTTCTTCGACCATATGCTCGATCTGCTGGCCCGCCATTCGCGCATCGATATCACGGTCAAGGCCGATGGCGACCTCCACGTCGATCATCACCACACCACCGAAGACGTCGGCATTGCGCTGGGCCAGGCGGTCAAGCAGGCGCTCGGCTCCATGGCCGGCATCACCCGCTATGCCTCGATCCACATGCCTATGGACGAGACGCTGTCGCGCGTCGTCATCGACATTTCGGGGCGGCCGGTGCTGGTGTTCAAGGTCGATTTCCCCCGTGACAAGGTCGGCGCCTTCGACACCGAGCTGGTGCGCGAGTGGTTCAACGCCTTTGCGATGAATGCCGGCGTGACTTTGCACGTCGAGACCTTATATGGCGAGAACAGCCATCATATCGCCGAATCCTGTTTCAAGGGTCTGGCGAGGGCCCTTCGCGCCGCCGTCGCGATCGATCCGCGCGCGGCCGGCGAGGTGCCATCCACCAAGGGCTCGCTCGGCAGCTGAGCCAGTTTCTGCTTCGGAGAGTGCGATGCCGGTCTATACGGTGCATGCCCCGGTGACTGACGGCGCCGACCTGACGGCGACCGACAGGTTCGCTTTCGTGCGCGACGGCTTCCATTTCTGGGCCGCAGTCGCCGGCGTGATCTGGCTTGGCTGGCATCGGCTGTGGCTGGCGCTGATCGGCTCGATCGTCGTGATGCTGGCCGTCAATTTCGGGCTCGCGTGGCTCGGCGCCGGCGCGCGCACCATCCTGGCGATTGACGTGGTGCTGGCACTGCTGCTCGGCTTTGAAGCGGCCAGCCTGCGCCGCTGGACGCTGTCGCGGCGCAAATGGCGCCAGCTCGATATTGTCGTTGCCGATGACGAGGAGGCTGCCGAGCGGCGCTTCTTCGATCGCTGGACCGCGCGTCATCGCGTTTACAACGATCCTTATTCGGTCGAACGCGGCGGGCCGCCGCCGACCCGCCACATTCCGGGCCAGCCCTTCTCGAAGCCGCCGCCGATCCCGCAAGGCGGCATCATCGGTTTGTTTCCAGAGCCAGGAGGATCGCGATGACGGTTGCCATCATCGATTACGGCTCCGGGAATCTGCATTCCGCCGCCAAGGCGTTCGAGCGCGCCACGCGCGCCTCGGAAAATCCCCAGAAGATTTCGGTGACGCGCGATCCCGACGCGGTGTTCCGCGCCGACCGCATCGTGCTGCCGGGCGTCGGCGCCTTCGCCGATTGCCGGAGAGGCCTCGACGCACTCGACGGCATGGTCGAGGCGATGACGGAAGCCGTGCGCGACAAGGCGCGCCCGTTCTTCGGCATCTGCGTCGGCATGCAGTTGATGGCGACGCGCGGCAAGGAGCATGTCGTCACCGACGGCTTCAACTGGATCGAGGGCGACGTCGAGAAGATCCAGCCGCGCGACGAGAATCTGAAGATCCCGCACATGGGCTGGAATACGCTCGACATGGTGCAGGAGCATCCGGTGCTGGAGCGCCTGCCGCTGGGACCGAAGGGCCGCCACGCCTATTTCGTGCACTCCTATCACCTCAACGCCGCAAGCGAGGCGAATGTGCTGGCGCGCGCCGATTATGGCGGGCCGGTCACCGCGATCGTTGGCCGGGACACCGCCATCGGCACCCAGTTTCACCCCGAGAAGAGCCAACGCTTCGGGCTGGCGCTGATCTCCAATTTCCTGAAGTGGAAGCCGTGATTCTCTTTCCTGCGATTGACCTGAAAAACGGGCAGTGCGTGCGCCTCGAGCAGGGCGACATGGCGCGCGCGACCGTGTTCAATCTCGATCCGTCGGCGCAGGCGCGCTCCTTCGCCGCGCAGGGGTTCGAGTACCTGCACATCGTCGATCTCGACGGCGCCTTTGCCGGCAAGCCTGTCAATGCGCTGGCCGTCGAGGCCATGCTGAAGGCCGTCACCATGCCGGTACAGCTTGGCGGCGGCATCCGTGATCTGCGCACGGTCGAAGGCTGGCTGGAAAAGGGCGTCGCGCGCGTCATCATCGGCACCGCAGCGGTGCGTGACCCTGATTTCGTCAAGGCGGCCGCGAAGAAATTTCCCGGCCGTGTTGCCGTCGGGCTCGACGCGCGCGACGGCAAGGTGGCGGTCGAAGGCTGGGCCGAGACCTCGCAGGTGACGGCGCTTGAAATCGCGCAGCGCTTCGAGGATGCCGGCGTTGCCGCGATCATCTTCACCGACATCGCCCGCGACGGTCTGCTGAAGGGCCTCAATCTCGATGCGACCATTGCGCTGGCCGATCGCATCTCCATTCCCGTGATTGCGTCGGGCGGTCTTGCTTCGATCGAGGATGTGAAAGCGATGCTGACGCCGCGCGCCAGGAAGCTTGCCGGTGCCATCGCCGGGCGCGCGCTGTATGACGGCCGGCTCGATCCCGCCGCAGCGCTGGCGCTGATCAAGAGCGCCCGCGCGGCCGCCTAGAAGAGAGACAGCCATGTTCAAGGTTCGCGTCATCCCCTGTCTCGACGTCAAGGACGGCCGGGTGGTCAAGGGCGTCAATTTCGTCGACCTGCGCGATGCCGGCGATCCCGTGGAAGCGGCGATCGCCTATGACGCGGCCGGCGCCGACGAACTCTGCTTCCTCGACATCACCGCCACCCACGAGAACCGCGGCACCATGATGGACGTGGTGCGTCGGACGGCGGAAGCCTGCTTCATGCCGCTGACTGTCGGCGGCGGCGTGCGCACCATCGACGATATCCGCATGCTGTTGCGCTCCGGGGCCGACAAGGTCTCGATCAATAGCGCCGCCGTTGCCCGCCGGGAATTCGTCAGGGAGGGCGCGGAAAAATTCGGCGAGCAGTGCATCGTCGTCGCCATCGACGCCAAGCGGGTCAGCCGCGGCGGCGGCTCCGACCGCTGGGAAATCTTCACCCATGGCGGCCGCAAGGGCACCGGCATCGACGCGGTCGAATATGCCCAGGAAGTGGTCTCGCTCGGCGCCGGCGAAATCCTGCTGACGTCGATGGACTGCGACGGCACCCGTCAGGGCTTTGACCTGCCGCTGACCCGGGCCATCGCCGACAGTGTCCCCGTACCGGTAATCGCATCCGGCGGCGTCGGAAATCTCGACCACCTCGTGGACGGTATCCGCGAGGGGCACGCCACCGCGGTGCTGGCGGCGTCGATCTTCCACTTCGGGGAATTTACCATCCGGCAGGCCAAGGAGCACATGTCGCAGCGGGGCCTGCCGATGCGGCTCGATCCCTGACGACTCCCGGTCACAAAAGTGCTAAGTGACGTCGAGACGGCGCCGGGACGAGTGGCGCGGGCGCTTTATTTGGTTTGAGTGATGTCGCGTTTTACGGTTCACGACCTGGCCGCCACCATCGATGCCCGCGCAGCATCCGGCGGGGAGGTGTCCTATACCCGCAAGCTGCTCGACAAAGGCGCGGAGCATTGCGCCAAGAAGCTGGGCGAGGAAGCGGTCGAGACCGTGATCGCGGCGATCGAAAATGATCGCGGCCAACTGATCGCCGAGAGCGCCGACCTGCTGTTTCATCTGCTGGTGCTGCTGAAAGCGCGCGACATAAAGCTCGAGGACGTCGAGGCGGCGCTGGCGCAGCGCACCGGCATGTCCGGACTGGAAGAAAAGGCCTCGCGCAAGCGAGAAGGGTGAGACCAAGAGGCGGCTGCCATGGATATTCGGGCACCAGAGCAACAGTATAATCCCTACCGCATCTTCACGAGGGATCAGTGGGCGCGGCTGCGCGACGATACGCCGATGACGCTGGAGCCGGGCGAATTCGAGCGGCTGCGCTCGCTGCACGACCGGCTCGACCTCAAGGAAGTTGAGGACATTTATCTGCCGCTGTCGCGCCTGTTGTCGATCTACGTCGATGCCACGGCCCGGCTGTTTCAGGCGCAGCGCCAGTTCCTGAACATCAGGGATCGCAAGGTACCCTACATCATCGGCGTCGCCGGTTCGGTCGCGGTCGGCAAATCGACCACCGCGCGCGTGCTGCAGGCGCTGCTGGCGCGCTGGTCGCCGCGGCCCAACGTCGAACTCGTCACGACGGACGGCTTCCTGTTTCCCAACGCGGTTCTGGAACGCCAGGGCATCATGCAGAAGAAGGGCTTTCCGGAAAGCTACGATCTGCCGACGCTGCTGCAGTTCCTCTCCGACATCAAGGCGGGGCGCCGCCCGGTGCGTGCGCCGGTCTACTCGCATCTCACCTACGATATCGTGCCGAACGAGTGGGTCACGGTCGACCAGCCGGATATCCTCGTCGTCGAGGGCGTCAACGTGCTGCAGACGGGCCGGCTGCCGCGCGACGGCCAGGCGGTGCCTGTCGTCTCCGACTTCTTCGATTTCTCGGTCTATATCGACGCCGACGAACCGGTGCTGCGCGAATGGTATGTGAAGCGCTTCCTGGCGCTGCGTGACACCGCGTTCGCCGATCCGCGGTCCTACTTCCACCGCTACGCCGTGTTGTCGGACGACGAGGCGACCGCAACCGCGATCGCGATCTGGGAGCGCACCAACCGCGCCAACCTCGAGGACAACATCCTGCCGACGCGGCCGCGGGCGACGCTGATCCTCAAGAAGGGCGCCGACCACGTCGTCGAGCAGGTGGCGCTGCGACGACTCTGATCTTCAGGCGGCGATGTGGTGGCCGGCGGCCAGTCCCGCCAGGGCGTCCACCAGTTTTTCCCGGTCGAGCGGCTTGATCAAGAATCCGTCCATGCCCGCCTCGAAGCAGGCATAGCGATCCTCCACCAGCGTGTTGGCGGTCAGTGCGAGGATCGGCGTGCGGCGGCCGGGCTCGCTCGCTTCGAGGCTGCGCAGGCGGCGGGTGGTCTCGATGCCGTCGAGCCGCGGCATCTGGATATCCATCAATACGAGATCATAGGGCGTGCCGGCGGATTTCGCCGCCTGCCAGGATTCCAGCGCCTCTTCGCCATTGGTGGTGATGACGGCGCGGTGCCCGAGCCGGCCGAGTAGCGAGCGCATCAACAGCGCGTTGATCTCGTTGTCCTCGGCGACGAGGATGGAAAGGCCAGACGTTGAAGGTGGCGGCGCGGCTTGCTCCGCAACTTCCGCCGGAGCCTCGGCGGCAATGTCGGGCGCGGCGACTTCCGGCGGAGCGGCAAGCCGCGCGGCGAGCGAGGCTGATCGCAGCGGCTTGACCAGATACCCGGTGAAGGCGGAGCCGACCGCGAGCTGCAGCTCCTGCCGGGTCGACGGCGTGAACATGACGATGCGGTGGCTGGCGTGGGCGCGGGCGCGCTCGCCGAATTTCGCGATGGTTGCCGCGCCGTAGGCGTGATCGATCATCACAGCGTGCCAGGCGCGTTCCGGCAGCAAGGTTTCCGCCACCTCGATGTCCGAGACCAGGCAGGTCTGGCCGCCCCAGCGCTGCAACCGCCGTTCGGTCAGCGAGGCGCCGATGCTGGACGGCGTCACCAGCATGACCGATTGGCCGGCGAGATCGGGCGCGGCGAATGCCGGCTGCAGGCTCCAGTCGGCCGCGGTGAGCGGGATCGACACTTCGAAGGTCGAGCCTTCGCCGGGTTTGCTCTCGAGCGTGATCCGCCCGCCCATGCGGCGGACGATGCGTTCGCTGATGGAGAGGCCGAGACCCGTGCCGCCATAGCTGCGTGCGATGCCGTCACTGGCCTGCTCGAACTCGCGGAAGATGCGGCTCTGCGCTTCCGGCGCAATCCCGATGCCGGTATCGCGCACCAGGAAGGAGATCTCGTTGGGCCAGATGCCGGGCTCGACGATCAGCGCGACGCCGCCCTCTTGCGTGAACTTGATGGCGTTGCCGGCGAGATTGAGCAGCACCTGGCGCAGCCGCGCGGCGTCGCCGACCACGTCCTTCGGCAGGCGGTCATCGACATAGGCGGCGATCTCGATCTGCTTGGCCTGCGCGCGCGGCGCCAGCAATTCGGTGATGTCCTCGATCAGCGTGGCGAGCGCGAAGGGACGCGCTTCGAGGTCGATCTTGCCGGCCTCGATCTTGGAATAGTCGAGCAGCTCCTCGATCAGCGCGAGCAGCGCGTCGCCCGAGGTCTTCACCGCCCGCGCATAGGTCGCCTGTTCCGGCGTCAGCGGCGTGTCGAGCAAGAGCCCGCTCATGCCGATGATGCCGTTCAAGGGTGTGCGGATCTCGTGGGAGGCCATTGCCAGGAAACGGGACTTGGCGCGGTTGGCGGCGTCCGCGAGATCGCGGGCCTCGGCCAGCGCCCGCTCGCTCTCGGTGCGGTCGGTGACGTCGCGGCCGACGCTCTGCATTTCGGCCGGGCCGCCGGCGTCGTTGCGCACGAGACCCTCGCGCCAGGCGATCCAGCGCGGACCGAAGCTGGTGCCGATCTGCTGGTCGTGGACGCGGGTGCCGTTCGGCTCCAGCGCGGTGTCGCCCTGCTCGATGACATCGAGCGTCGCCGTGCTGCCGATCAGCTTTTCGCGCGGCATTCGCGCCAGTTCGCAATAGGCGTCGTTGGCGAAGGTGATGCGGCCTTCCGCATCGCGCAGCACGATCAGGTCGCCCTGCGATTCGAACAGGCTGCGGGCGCGCGCCTCGGATTCCTGCAGCTCCCAATTGCGGTCGGCCATCGCCTCGTTATGCATCGCGATCTTGCGCACCTTGCGCCGCATCAGCCGGATGCGGATGCCCTGCGTGACGATCCACAGGCAGGCCAGCGCGAACAGGAAACTCGCGCCGATCGCGAAAGCATGGGGATCATAGCCGGCAACCGGCGAGGTGCTGCCGGCGATGAAGCCATAGGCGCCGCCGAACGCGGCGGAGAAGATCATGAAGGAGCGGGCGACGGCGGTAAGCCACGGATGCCGGCGCGAGAAGCGGCGAAGGTGCATCTTGATCCGGAAGGTCCGTCCCATCGCCGAATTCCCCGAAATTTTCTTGATCGTCGTCCGCTGCAGCGCCGTCACGATGCGTCGCAGGCCGTTGCAAAGTGCTTGAGGCCGCAGCGCGACCGCAGGCGCGATACAAACATGGTTGATGAAAGGTTAAAGCGAGGCGGACTGGGCCCGAGGATGTGCGCCGCGGGCGCCGACGATCAGGGCTGCGGCATCGAGCATCGAGAAGGTCTTCGACTGCACGAAGATCCGATAGTCGGCCGGGCCGTCCTGGGTCAGGTAGATGACGGGATCGGAGGCGGAGAAGCTCCGCGAAATCGACACCAGTTGCGGCGGCCGGTTGCCCTGGCAGGTGCCGCCTTCCGCCGAATCCGGACCGTCGATGACGGCGAAGTCGGCGGCTTCGGCGCTGTCGATGATCTGCACCCGCACGCTCGCCTTGGCCGGATTGGTGGTGAAGCTGACATGGAGGGCGGATTGCCAGGGCGCCGAGGTCAGCTGCACCGAGGTGTCGGCCACCGCGATGCAGGGGCGCGTGTCGGCAAACAGCTCGCCGCGCGCGAGGAAGGCGGTGACCGCCAGGGGAACGACCGAGGCCAGAATCCGGAAACGCAACATGGAACACCCGCTAGCCTGACCCGCGAAACGCGCGAGCCTTATGGTTTGTGGAGTGTAAAGAAGAGTGGTTACCGCCGCGTTGACGCCGCGTAGTTCTACGCCGCCCGGCGCAGATCGTCGGCCAATGCACGATAGGACAGCGCTTCGGCCAGGTGCAGACGGCCGACCTTGTCGGCGGCGTCGAGGTCGGCAAGCGTGCGCGCCACCCGCAGCACCCGGTGATAGCCGCGCGCGGTGAGACGCATGGTCTCGGCGGCGTCGCGCAGGAGTTTTTGGCCCGTCGCATCCGGCTGCGCGATGGTTTCGAGCAGCGATGCGGGCGCCTCGGCATTGGTGCGGACGGTGGGCATGCCGGCCGCGGCATAGCGCGCTAGCTGGATGGCGCGCGCGGCCGCGACTCGGGCGGCGACTTCGGCGGAGCCTTCGGACGGCGGCGGCAGGATGAGATCGGCCGCCGTCACCGCCGGCACTTCGATGCGCAGGTCGATGCGATCCATCAGCGGGCCGGAGATGCGCATCTGATAATCGGCCGTGCAGCGGTCGACACGTCCGCGCTTGCAGGAATAGCCGGGTTCATAGGCATGGCCGCAGCGGCATGGGTTCATCGCCGCGACCAGCATGAAGCGCGCCGGATAGGTGACGCGGTGATTGGCGCGGGACACCGCGACTTCGCCGTTCTCCAGCGGCTGGCGCAGCGAATCCAGCACGCGCGGATCGAACTCCGGCAATTCGTCGAGGAACAGCACGCCGTGATGGGCGAGCGAAATCTCGCCGGGCCTGGCGCGCATGCCGCCGCCGGTGAGCGCGGCCATGCTCGCGGAGTGATGCGGGCTGCGGAACGGCCGCCGCGCCGTCAGTGCGCCGTCGCGGATTTCGCCGGCGACGGACGCGATCATCGAGACTTCCAGCAGTTCCGACGGCGACAGCGGCGGCAGGATCGAGGGCAGCCGCGCCGCCAGCATAGACTTGCCCGCGCCGGGCGAGCCGATCATCAGCAAATGATGGCCGCCGGCGGCCGCGATCTCCAGCGCGCGCTTGGCGCTTTCCTGGCCCTTGATGTCGCGCAGGTCGAGCTGCGTCTCGGCGATCTCGTGCACTTTCGGCTGCGGGCGCGACAGTACCTGCGTGCCCTTGAAGTGGTTGGCGATCTGGATCAGCGATTTCGCCGCGACGATCTGGATGTCCGGGCTCGCCCATGCCGCCTCCGAGCCGCAGGCCGCCGGGCAGATCAGTCCCTCGTCGCGGGCATTGGCGCCGATCGCGGCCGGCAGCACGCCGGCGACAGGCGCGATCGATCCGTCGAGCCCGAGCTCGCCGAGCACGGTGAAGCCAGTGAGCGCGTCCGGCGGGATCGCGCCGATCGCCGCCATCAGGCCCAGCGCGATCGGCAGGTCGTAATGGCTGCCCTCCTTGGGCAGGTCGGCCGGTGCGAGGTTGACGATGATCCGCCGCGCCGGCAGCGCCAGCCCCGAGGCGATCAGCGCCGAGCGCACCCGCTCGCGCGCTTCCGACACGGCCTTGTCCGGCAGGCCGACGATGGCCATTGCAGAGTGTGAATGACCACGCTAGGGACGTGGGCATCACGGGAGACCTGCAATGAAACTGAGGAACTTCATCACCATACGGGCTCTGCGGACCACCGCAAGGCTGGGTTGGACAGTCGCTGGCTGGGCACAGAACCTGGCCGCGCTCGGGGTGCGGCTGGAAGAAGCCGTAGACCGGCATGCCGACAAACGCGGCATAGACGTCCACGAGGTACTTGAGCCCCTAGCGGCACGACGGGCTGCGGCCTAGCCGGGGACGACCCATGAACGCCCCTGTGCTCACCGAGGCCGCCCGGGCCTATTCCTACGTTCGCTTCTCCACGCCTCAGCAAGAGGCGGGGGCGAGCCTTCAGCGTCAGACCGAGAAGGCGGCCAAGTACGCCGCCGACCACGGGCTGGTATTGGACACTGAGATGGACATGACCGACCGAGGCGTGTCCGCTTTCAGAGGGAAGAACGCGCGCACAGGGGCGCTACGCAGTTTCCTTGATGCGGTTGAGCACGGTTACATCCCGCCGGGAAGCTACCTGCTGATCGAGAACATGGACCGAATGTCTCGCGACGGCATCATTGCGTCGCAGGGTCTGTTTAGTCTCTTGATCAGCAGCGGCATCAACATCGTCACTCTCACCGATCAAGAACTCTACACGCTGGACCGCTTCACGCGCGAGCCGGAAGCAATGTACAGGATCACCGCAGAGTTGATCCGGGCCAACCGGGAGAGCGCACGCAAGTCGCAGCTTATTGGGGACGCCAAAGCCCGAAAGAAGAAGCGCCTGATTGAGCACGGCTTGGAGGGCAAGCCCTACACCACAGTAACGCCAGCTTGGATTGCGTGGGACCCGAAGGCGCAGAAGTACACACTGATCCGCGAGCGCGCGAAGATGGTCCGTGAGATGTTTGAACGCGTGGACGACGGGCACGGTATTGATCGCATCGCACAGGAACTCAATGAGCGCGGCGTTAACACTTGGGGACGCGAGGGCGGACGGAAGGCGGATCACTGGCGAGGGAGTTACATTCGCAAGGTGCTCCGCAGCCCTGCACCGATTGGCACGTTTATCCCGCACACCACGCGATACGACGACGTCACGCGGGCACGCAGAGATGAAGCGATGGACCCCATTGAGAACATGTTCCCGGCTGCCGTGGATGCTGATCTCTATTGGCGTGTGAACCGCAGGCTCGACACAAGGGCACCAAGGGGACGCAACGTCGATAGGCAACAAAAGTCGATTGTCGCAGGCATCATGTTCTGTGCTGGCTGCGGCGGGGCGGTCACACGCATCTCAAAGGGCGAATACGTCTACCTGCTGTGCTCACGGGCCAACATGCGCGCTGGCGAGTGCGAGTATCAGGCTGTGCCCTATGACACGGTTGAGGAGGCCTTGCGTACCAACGCGCGACGGCTGGCAACCAAAGCGCCCCGAGGGAAGAGCACGGCCGCGCTGGAGCGTGAGATTGAGAAGCTACAGGCGAACGCCAATGAGGCGGAGCAGCGGACGTTCGATTTGGCGGACATTGAGGCCCGCGAGAAGAGCCCAGCAGCAACGCAGCGCCGCAGAGAGATGGAACGGCAGTTGCGGGAGTACCAGAAGGAACTGCGGGCCCTGCGAGCCAAGCGGGACACGATGACCACCGCGAGCGTGAAGGACCGGCTGAAGGCGGTGGAGCGCGTTTTGGCGAGCAACAAGGAAACCGTCACAGAGACAAACAAGACACTCAGGGACGCAATACGGCGCATTGTGATGGACCCGGTGCAGGGCAGGCTGTGGGTAAGGTGGCATCATTCCGAAGAGCCACAGGACATCCTGTGCGTCACGCGGCATACAACGTGGGAAGAAGGGGATATCACGCCACCAATGCAAGCCTTGTTTCCTGAGAAGAACTGAGACACGACGAAGCGATAGAGATGAAGCATCAACTGGGCAAGATACGCGTCAGCGACACCGCGAAGGCCTTAAGACTTGCGGAGCGGCAACTGAAGAAACCGCAGACCAACGGGGCCCCTGAGTTCGTGCAAGTGAAGCCACAGGACATTAAGACGCGCGTTGAATTGTTTCAGCCGCGACGCCCAGGTTGGGGCACGCGTGAACTCGACACGAAGCACGTGGGCAAGCTGGCGACGCGGATCGAACGCAAAGGAGAACTCGACCCGGTGCTGGTGGTGAGGCTCGGGGACCAGTGGGTCGTAGTTGATGGACACCATCGCGTAGCGGCCTATCTCAAGAAGAAACGGAAGGCGGCGATCAAGTGTGAGTGGTTCGCTGGCACCGTGCGGGAGGCAATGGACGCAGCCCTTGCCCGCAACGAAAAGACACACTTGGAAGTAGACCAAGGCGACAAGCACGAAGCAGCGTGGCTACGAACGCTGTTGGATTGGGACGGGGATACGTGGCGGACCAGCAAGCAGGCCGTAGTCCAGTTGACGGGCGCGGGAGAAGGCACCGTGGCCCAAATGCGTAGGTGCGTGCGTTGCCACGAGAACTACAACAAGAAGGAACAATCGACCGAGGACCGGCTGTTAGGAGAGAAACTCCACAACAAGTTCGGCGCAGACTTAACAAGACACACTTGGAGCGATGTGAACCGCGTGCGTCTCGACCTCACGCCTAAGGAATGGGACATCAACGACGCTGCCGCAAAGCTCGCCAAGAACCTTGTGACCCGGATGACCACGAAGCTCTCCGATGATCCCGAGGTGACCGCGCGGGCCCTGTGGCTCTACGACCGAGATATGTGCCCGAAGCTGATCACAGCATTGGAGGCGCAAATACGGAAGACCGAACAAGACGAGAAGGCCGAGGCGGGGCTGCAGGCTCTGGAGGCTATGGGGGCCATGGGAGGCCAAGACTAACCCTGGGGTGTGCATTTAGGACCCTAAGATGTCGGCCGGGACACCTGTGCAGATGCACACGCCCGTAGGGGATTAGTTTAAGCTCATGTGACAACTAAAAGGTGTGTCGGTTCAAACTAGCTACCAGAAGGAACAAGGCGGGTAAACGAAGCGCACGCCGCCACGTGTAGATGAGCAGATGCCGCCGCCTTTAACCCCGAGCTTTTGAAGCCGCCCAACCGGGCGCTTCCAGAACCGTAGGTCCGCCAGAAGGGGACCCCATGATCCCCACCCCACATAGAACGAAACTGGAACATTTATCCACAGAACCGTAGTATGGGGATAGTCCGGCGCGTTTCTCATGTTCTCATACCGCGCCGTGGTACAAGGCAAGGTCGGCATCACCGAGTCGGGTGTCCTGCCGGACGATCATCTGCGGGCACGAAAGCGCTTACCGGGGCGCGATTGTGCGGCCGGGGACCTGAGGCCCAATCCTCACGGGATCGTTCGAATGGCTCGTCCAACGACGTGTCCGATCCATCAACCTGTGCCGGTGCGTGACTATGTCCGCATTCGGTTCGGCAAGATGGAACAAGTACGAGCGCATTGCCGGAGCCTGCCCCGCCGATAAGGCAAAGCAGAACTCCAGCAAGCTCACCAAGAAGGCTCCTTAACGGGGTCGATTGGGGTCGCCGAGTGTCAGGCTTGGCGGCCCCTTTTATTCCGCGTGTGGCAGATGCTCCCCCTCCAGAGCCAAGAGGACGGTACGCTGATTTGGCCGGGCAGCGCAATCGCCATGACTTGAGGTTATGTCATTGAACTCGTTAACGCCGGCCTTCCTGGGCAGGTCCACGATCCACAAGGATTTTTCGTAGAACCTCGAACGGCCAGCGCGTCGCGGGCATGTCGCCAGCGAATGATTTTTGGCATTGACGTTTTACATGCGCGAAAGCCTGCAGGCCGGGCACGATCTGGACCTGCACGTCGACCGCGCGGGCCTCAATCCCCTCAAAGGCTACCGTGGAAACCCGCTGAACCATGCCGCTCCCTGCCGCAATCAAAGGTAGCGGAAAGACGAGATTTCGGCAAGAACGTTACAGGAACAGAACGAAAGCTGATTCACGGTCAGAACCGATAGCACCACCCGCAAGCATGCGTCATCTTGCCACATGAAGAAGACATGTATTTGTCTATCCAGACAGATTGACATCCATACATCGGACGAATACAACGTCCACGTACAACCGGACGATCAGTATGACCACCGCAAAAACCAGCCAAGGCGACCTTGTGGCCTTCCTCGACTACCTCGCCGACAAGGGTTTGATGAACGCTGCGACGGCGTCGGCACGAAAGGCTGCCGTGAGAACTTTGTTCAGCGCCCTCGATCCTTCTGAGACGGCGGACGTGACCACGCTCAATCTGGACGAAGTTGCCATGCGCTTCCTCAACAAGCGCGGTGGCGAGTTCAAGCCGGAAAGCGTGAAGGTCTACAAATCTCGTGTTGCCAGTTCGATCGCGGACTTCAAGAAATACCGAGCAGACCCGCTGAACTTCAAAGTGGCTATCACGCCGAAGGTGGTTGGCAAGACCGAGAAATCCAATGGTCAGCCGAAAGAACAGGCCGCCGGAACTCAGCCGTCACACGCGCAGCAGCAGCCCATAACGACATTCGTCAGCCCGTCCGAGATTGTGTTCCCCATCCCGATTAGGCCCAACGTGATTATCAAGATTATGGGGCTTCCGAGCGACCTCACTAGGCAGGAGGCCGCACGTATCGCCAACGTCATCCACGCCCTCGCGACCGTTGATGACCCCTTCTGAATTGCCGCCCCCTCCACAAGGGTAGGCATCTGCTGCACAGTCTCCCAAGGCCTCGCAGCAACGCTACCGTCGTCGGGTACGGTTTCCACCCCGTATCCGGCGACGGAGTCATATCACGAAACCTTGCATATCGACAAACTTGCCGGTGATGTCGGGCATTTGGGTGCGCTTGAGCCCGCTGGCAAAGCTCCCAATAGCGTAAAGACCAAACTTCCGGGGTTGGCCTGTGCAGGCCAGCCCCGAAAAGCATGCCGCATCAGAGCTGCATGTTCATCGGCTCGGGATAATAGCGAAAACCCTCGCCGGCCTTGGCGACGTGGCCGTAGCCCGGCCAGGCGAAGTGGTAGGCCATGACCGGGATCTTGTTGGCCGCCAGCATGTCGAGGAGCCTCACCCGCGTCGCGGCCGACTGTTTCGGATCGGTGTCGTAGGAGAATTCCATCCGCGGCTTTTCCATCAGCAGCACCGAATGGTGGGTGAGGTCGCCGAGGAAGGCAAAGGACTTGCCCTTCGAGGTCACCATGAAAATGGTGTGGCCGACGGTGTGTCCGGGCGCCGCGAGCGCCTGGATGCCCGGCAGGAATTCCTGGCCGTCCTTGACGAACACCAGGCGGTCCTTCACGGGCAGCAGATTCTTGCGGGCGTGGAGCACGAAATCCTTCAGCGGACTTCCGAGCTTGCCCTCGTCGATCCAGAAATCATAGTCGGCCTGGGAGATATAGACCTGGGCGTTGGGGAACAGCGGCTTGTCGTCGGCGCCGACGAGGCCGCCGATATGGTCGATATGGGCGTGCGTGCAGACGACGGCGTCGATGTCGGAAGCGTTGATGCCGGAAGCGGCGAGGTTCTTCTGCTGCTGGCCCGTGGTGGGCCCGAACATCTTGGAGGTGCCCATGCCGGTGTCGAACAACACCAGCTTGTCGCCGATGTTGACCACCGGCGAGTTCTGCTCGAGCACGACGCTATCGGGGTTCATGAAGTTGTCGACGAGCATCTTCTTCACTTCCTCTTTCGGCACACCCGTAAAGGTGCCGGAGGGATCCCCGAGCGGAAGCGGGCCGTCGGAGACGACGGTGACCTCGGCATCGCCGACAACGAAGCGGTGCCAATAGGGCGTTTGCGTGTTGAGTTTCGGCGCCTTGGCCAGCGCGGTGCTGCCGAGCATGGTCGACGCGCCAATGGAAGCACCAAGACCGGCGCCGAGTGCAAGGAGAGAGCGTCGCGATAGTTGGGTCGTCATTCGTTCCTCCACGTTCCTAGAGTTTCTGTTGCAACGGCCGACCTGCCGCCCGGACGGCGCGCGCATCAATATGCTGCGCTGGCCTGCGCAAGCTGGCAAGAAGAATTAGAAGCGGGGAGGGACTGAGTAGAAAATGAGCGCTGCTGCAACCGCAAAAACTATTTCGCGCCGCGCTTCGCCTCGATGGTATCCCAGATTTTCGCGGCGACATCCGGTCCGCCGAGCCGCGCGATGGCGCGGATGCCGGTGGGTGACGTGACATTGATCTCGGTGAGATTGCCGTCGATCACGTCGATGCCGACGAACAGGAGCCCGCGCTCGCGCAATGCAGGTCCGAGCGTGGCGCAGATTTCGCGTTCCCTCGCCGACAGGTCGGTCGCCTGCGCCGCGCCGCCGCGCACCATGTTGGAGCGCAGATCATCCGCCGCCGGCACGCGGTTGACGGCGCCGGCGAACTCGCCGTCGACCAGGATGATGCGCTTGTCGCCGTGCTTCACCTCGGGGAGGAAGCGCTGGATCACCCAGGGTTCGCGGAAGGTGACCGAGAACATGTCGAACAGCGAGCCGAAATTCATGTCCTGCGGCATGACGCGGAACACCGCCGCGCCGCCATGGCCGTGCAGCGGCTTCATCACGACCGCGCCATGGTCGCTGCGGAAGGCATTGATCTCGTCGAGATCGCGCGAGATCAGGGTCGGCGGCATCAGCTGCGGAAAATTCATCACGAACAGCTTTTCCGGCGCGTTGCGCACGCTGGCCGGATTGTTCACCACCAGGGTCTTCGGGTGGATGCGCTCGAGGAAATGCGTCGAGGTGATGTAGGCGAGGTCGAACGGCGGATCCTGCCGCAGCAGGATGACGTCAAAGGCGGTGAGCGCCTCGCGCTTCGGCTCGCCCAGCGTGAAATGATTGCCGACTTCGTCGCGCACGGTCAGGGCCTGCACCGGTGCCACCAGTTCCTCGCCGCGCAGCGAAAGCCTGTCCGGGGTGTAGTAGGAAATGAGGTGACCGCGCTTCTGGGCTTCCAGCAACAGCGCGAAGGTGGAGTCGCCGCGGATGTTGATGCGCGCGATGGGGTCCATCTGGACGGCGACGTTCAGTTTCATTTTCGGGGGTATCCGGCTCTCGTGGGCTGCTTGCTTCAGGGGCTGGCGTCGAAGGCTGCCAACAGATGGCGTGGCAGGCTCCTCGGCGCAATCAGCATGGCGTCGAAACGCATCTCGAATTCTGCATGCTCGGGATGCGCCATCAACCAGGCTTGTGCGGCATTGATGATGCGCTGCTGCTGGCGCGGCGTCACGGCCCAGGCGGCATCGTCGAGGCTGGCGCGGGCCTTGACCTCGACAAAGGCGATGAGGTTGCGCCGGCGCGCCACCAGGTCGATCTCGCCATAGGGTGTGCGGAAGCGCTTTGCCAGGATGCGGTAGCCTTTGGCGATCAGCCAGGCGGCCGCGCGGCTTTCGGCGGAAAGGCCGGTACGGAAGGCCGCGACACGTTCGGGTGAGGCGTTCTCAGTCTTCGCCATGCCCGCCCCGGCTTTCCCTGGCGAGCTCCAGCGCGCGCGCATAGACTTCGCGGCGCGGCCGGCCGGAAACCTCGACCGCGTGGGCCACCGCGTCCTTGACGCTGTCGCGCTTCAGCGACGCGCGCAGCACGCCGTCGAGCTCGTCTTCCGCCATCACCTTTGCACCGGCCGCAGGCGGGCCGATCACGAGCACGAATTCGCCGCGCGTTTCCAGCCCGTCCGCATCCTTCGCCAACTCGGCGATCGGCGCGCGCGTGATCTCTTCATGCAGCTTCGTGAGTTCGCGGCAGATCGCGGCTTCGCGTCCGCCCATGATTTCGGCGAGATCGGCAAGCGTATCCTGGACGCGGTTGCCGGACTCGAACACGACAAGCGTCGCGTCGATCCGCGCCAGCTCCGCCAGACGCGTGCGCCGCGCGGTCTGTTTCGACGGCAGGAATCCCTCGAAGAAGAAGCGGTCCGTCGGCAAGGCCGCGACCGACAGCGCCGTCAGCACCGACGATGGACCGGGCACGGCAATGACGGAGTGTCCGGCCGCGCAAGCTTCGCGCACCAGCTTGAAGCCGGGATCGGAGATCAGCGGCGTGCCGGCGTCGGAAACGAGCGCGACGGAAGCACCCTGCGCGAGCTTTTCGAGAATCTTCGGCCGCGCCGCCGCCGCATTGTGCTCGTGGTAGGGCGTGAGCTGCGCCGGGATCGCATAGCGCTCGGTCAGGCGATGGGTGATGCGGGTGTCCTCGCAGGCGATCAGGTCGACACCGGCCAGCGTCTCAAGCGCGCGCAGCGTGATGTCCGAAAGGTTCCCGATGGGGGTCGCCACCAGATAGAGGCCGGGAGCCGGCCTTGGCGCATTCAGGACCTGGCCGTGGATCGAAAAAGTCCGCAACGCAGAACCCGTTTCCCCCTCAGACCCGTATATTGAACTGGCTTTTGCGCGCATAATATCAATCTAGAGGGGGGACGGCGTTTACGCCATCCGGGAGACAGTGCAGCGCGGCGGCGAGGCAGGAGGGGTCCGCAATCGGCAAGGATGCCGTGGACCATCAACCTTTTGTTCTGGTTAACTATTCGTCGACAATATGCCTGAATCCCCGCCTCGCTTTGGGAGGGAGTCTGGCCGATTTCGGTCGGCCAGGAGAAGAGAAGATGAAGGGCCCGCACAACCGCAACCCCAATTCTTCGGGTAGCTCGCTCTCGGGCGCGACCCGGCGGAGCGCGATTGGCCTTCTCCTCGGCGCACCGCTGCTCGGGGCCTGCGCCAGCATGCAGCAGAGCCTGGGCCAGTTCTCGAGTCCCTTTGGCGGCGCGGAGCCGCCGGCCGGCCCGCAGCAGGAGCCGACCGCGGTCGGCAGCGGGCAGGTCAGGGTTGGACTGATCCTGCCGCTCTCGGCGGCCGGCAATGCCGGCGTCGCCGCGCAATCGATGAAGAGCGCCGCCGAAATGGCGCTGGCGGAGTTCCAGAACCCGAACATCCAGCTCCTAATCAAGGACGACAGCGGCAGCCCGCAAGGCGCCAACGCCGCCGCGCAGCAGGCCGTCAGCGAAGGCGCCGAAATCATCCTGGGGCCGCTGTTTGCGGCATCGGTGCCCGCGGTGGCGCAGGTCGCGCGCGCCCGCGGCATCTCGGTGATCGCGTTCTCGACCGATTCGAGCGTTGCCGGGCGCGGTGTCTATCTCCTGAGCTTCCTGCCGGAATCCGACGTCAATCGTATCGTCGACTACGCCGCCGGCACCGGCAAACGTTCCTTTGCCGCGCTGGTGCCCGACAACGCCTATGGCAATGTGGTGGAAGCCGCATTCAAGCAGGCGGCGGGCCGCAGGGGCCGCGTGATCGCCTTCGAGAAATACAGCGGCGATCGCGCCACACCCGCACGCGCGGTGGCGCAGATGCTCGGCTCCGCCGATGCGTTGATGATCGCCGACGACGGCGATTCCGTCGTGGCCACCGCCGATGCGCTGACCGCAGCGGGCTCGAACCTGCGCAACATCCAGATGCTGGGCACCGGGCTGTGGGACAATCCGCGGGTATTCGCCAGCCAGTCGCTGCAGGGCGGCCTTTATGCTGCGCCCGATCCGTCCGGCTTCCGCGCGTTCTCCGGCCGCTACCGCACCCGGTTCGGCCAGGAGCCGGTTCGCACCGCGACGCTCGCCTATGACGCGGTCGCGCTGATGGCGGCGCTGGCGCGCACGCAAGGCCCCAATCGCTTTGCGCCGGAAACGCTGACCAATCCATCCGGCTTCGCCGGCATCGACGGCCTGTTCCGCTTCCGCTCCGACGGCACCAACGAGCGGGGTCTTGCCGTGATGAAGGTGACGACCGGCGGCGGCGTCCCGGTTGCCGGCTCGCCGAAGAGCTTCGGGGCTTAGCGTAGGGCGCTCTACGAACGAGCGTCAGGCACTTCCTACTTTGCATGGGGTTGTTTTCGCGATTTTTGATCCGGCGCGCGAAGCGCCGGTCGTGCGCCGGGGAGAGCTACGCCGCCAGGTCCGCCACGACAGCATCGAGCACCGGAAACCCGGCCTGCGTCACCCGCAGCCGGCCGTCGGCATCGACCGAGATCGCGCCTTCCTCGCGCAGCAGCGCAATGCGGGCAGGGTCGAGCGGGCGGCCGGACAGCGCCTGGTAGCGGCGGGGATCGATGCCTTCGGTGAGCCGCAGCCCCATCAGCAGGAACTCGTCGGCACGCTCCTCGCTGTTGAGGATGTCGTCGGTGACGACGCCATGGCCGGAGGCCTCGACCCGCATCAGCCAGGATTCCGGGCGCTTCTCGGTGGCGATCGCGTGCCTGACGCCATTGATGTCGAGCCGGCCATGCGCGCCGGGGCCGATGCCGGCATATTCCTCGCCGCGCCAGTAGACGAGATTGTGCCGGCACTCGGCGCCTTCGCGGGCGTGATTGGATATCTCGTAGGCCGGCAGGCCGTGCTTCGCACAGACATCCTGTGTCACGTCGTAGAGCGCGCGCGCGGTCGCTTCGTCCGGCGTCTGCAGCTTGCCCGCGGCATGCAGGCCGAAGAACGGCGTGCCTTCCTCGATGGTGAGCTGGTAGAGCGACAGATGCTCGGCCGCCTCGCCGATCGCAAGCTTCAACTCGTCCGCCCACATTTGCGGCGTCTGGCCGGGACGGGCGTAGATCAGGTCGAATGAGTAGCGGTCAAACGCGCTGCGCGCGATGGCCACCGCATCAAGCGCCTCGCGCGCGCTGTGCAAACGGCCGAGCGCCTTCAGCGAGACATCGTCCAGCGCCTGCACGCCGAGCGATACCCGGTTGACGCCGGCTGAGCGATAGCCGCGGAAACGCGTCGCCTCGACGCTGGTCGGGTTCGCCTCCAGCGTCACCTCGACGTCGCCGGCCACGCGCCAGTGCTTGCCGATGGCATCGAGGATCGCGCCGACAGTCTGCGGCTGCATCAGCGACGGCGTGCCGCCGCCGAGGAAGATCGAGGATACTTCGCGCCCGGGCGCGCGCTGCGCCGTGGTCTCGATCTCGCGCGCGAAGGCGCGGACGAAGCGTTCTTCGTCGACGGGGGCATGGCGGACGTGGCTGTTGAAGTCGCAATACGGACATTTCGACAGGCAGAACGGCCAGTGCACATAGATGCCGAAGGCGTTTTGCTCAGCTTCCATCGAGGCAGATCTCCGCGAGCTTAACGAAAGCGCGGGCGCGATGGGAGAGGCCGAGCCCCAGCGGGGGCAGGCCGTGTTTCTCGACGCTGGTCATCTCGCCGAAGGTACGCGTGTGGCCGTCGGGAAGGAAGGCCGGATCGTAGCCGAAACCGGCGGTGCCGCGCGGCGGCCAGACCAGCGTTCCATCTGCGCGCGCCTCGACCTCCTCGACATGGCCGTCCGGCCAGGCGACACACAGCGCCGAGACGAAATGCGCTTTTCGGCGATCGGGCGCGGTGGCGCCGCGCTCCTGCAACAGGCGCTCGATCCGGGCCATGGCGGCGGCGAAATCCTTGCCGTCGCCGGCCCAGCGCGCCGAAAGGATGCCGGGCGCACCGTCGAGCGCATCGACCACGAGGCCGGAATCATCGGCAAAGGCCGGGAGCTGCGCGGCTCTCGCCGCTGCAATGGCCTTGATCGCAGCATTTTCGCGGAAGGTCGTGCCGGTTTCCTCTGGCTCGCCGAGGCCGAGTTCCCCCGCGGAGACCGCCTCCACGCCATGAGGCGCAAGCAACTCGCGCATCTCGGCGAGCTTGCCGGGATTGTGGGTCGCGATGACGAGCTTGCCGGTGATCTGGCGGTGCATGCTGGGATCAGGCCACCGCGATCTTCTGCAGGTCGACCAGCCGTGCCACGCCCTTCTTCGCCAGCGCCATCAGCGCCAGGAACTCGGTCTCGGAGAAGGGCGTCTTCTCCGCGGTGCCTTGCACCTCGATGATGCGGCCGTCGCCGGTCATCACGAAGTTGGCGTCGGTATCGGCCTCGGAATCCTCGGCATAGTCGAGATCGAGAACGGGCGTGCCCTGATAGATGCCGCAGGAGATCGCCGCGATATTGTCGCGCAGCACGTTCGTCTTCAGCATGTTGCGCGTCTTCATCCAGCCGATGCAGTCCGCAAGTGCGACCCAGGCGCCGGTGATGGAGGCGGTGCGGGTGCCGCCGTCGGCCTGGATCACGTCGCAGTCGATGGTGATCTGGCGCTCGCCGAGCGCCACGAGATCGACGGCCGCGCGCAGCGAGCGGCCGATCAGGCGCTGGATCTCGACCGTGCGGCCGCCCTGCTTGCCGGCGGCGGCCTCGCGGCGGGTGCGTTCCAGGGTGGCGCGCGGCAGCATGCCGTATTCGGCGGTGACCCAGCCGCGGCCCTGGCCCTTCAGCCACGGCGGCAGGCGCTCCTCCAGTGTGGCGGTGACCAGCACATGGGTATCGCCGAATTTCACCATGCAGGAGCCTTCCGCATATTTGACCACGCCGCGTTCCAGGGTGACGGGGCGCAGCTGATCGGGGGCACGGCGGCTGGGCCGCATGAGAAATCCTCCAAAATCGGGGCCAAAAGCTTGCGCTGCTTGTATGTGCGGGAAAGGTTACCGGCAAGCCTTGTTTGGGGCCGCGAATGCCTGCTTGTCAGGGGCACGCAGGATAGCCAAATTAGGAGCGATTGTGAGGAGTTAACACGTGGCCCACCACGATCCGATCGGCCTCATTACCCCGCATGCCGGGCTTGCCCAGCTCAACGAGCGCTCGCGGGACATTTTCCGGCAAATCGTCGAGAGCTATCTCGCGACCGGCGAGCCCGTCGGCTCGCGCAATATCTCGCGCCTGATCGCCGTTCCCCTTTCGCCGGCCTCGGTTCGCAACGTGATGTCGGATCTGGAGCAGCTCGGCTTGATCTACGCACCCCATACCTCGGCCGGCCGTCTGCCGACCGAGCGGGGCCTGCGGTTCTTCGTCGATGCGTTGATGCAGGTCGGCGACCTCACCGAGGCCGAGCGGATATCGATCCAGACCCAGCTCGCTTCCATCGGCCGCGGCCAATCGGTCGAAGGCGTGCTGGGCGAGGCGTTGACACGGCTGTCGGGCCTGACCCGCGCCGCGGCCGTGGTTCTGACGCCGAAGTCGAATCCGCGGCTGAAGCACATCGAATTCGTGCGGCTCGAGCCGGAACGCGCGCTGGTCGTGCTGGTCGGCGAGGACGGCCAGGTCGAAAACCGCGTGCTGAGCCTGCCTCCCGGCGTGCCCCCTTCCGTGCTGACGGAAGCCACCAATTTCCTCAATGCGCGAATCCGCGGCCGCACGCTGGCGGAATCGCGGCTGGAGCTGGAGACGGCGCTGACCCAGGATCGCGCCGAGCTCGACCAGCTGACGCACAAGGTGGTTGCTGCAGGCATCGCCAGCTGGTCCGGCGGCGACAATGACGCGCGCCAGCTGATCGTGCGCGGCCACGCCAACCTGCTGGAGGATCTGCACGCGCTGGAAGACCTCGAGCGCGTGCGTTCGCTGTTCGACGATCTCGAGACCAAGCGCGGCGTCATTGATCTCCTGGGCCGCGCCGAGAGCGCGGAGGGCGTTCGCATCTTCATCGGCTCGGAGAGCAAGCTGTTCTCGCTTTCGGGCTCCTCGACCATCATCGCGCCCTATACCGACGCAGCCGGCCGCATCGTCGGCGTGCTCGGCGTGATCGGGCCGACCCGGCTCAACTATGCAAGGGTGATCCCGACCGTGGATTATGCCGCGCGCATCGTCAGCCGGATGCTGGGTGGCTGATCTGCCCCGAAAAGGGTGCGGTTGTGCTTGATTTTCGGCGCTCAAAGCACGATATGCGGGCCTGAAACCCCGATAATTCAGATCGAAGCGATTTTTCGAAAAGGCCATCCATGACCGATCCCAACCGGCCCCAAGAGCGGCCCCAAGAACGGCCCTATGACGATCCGGCGAACCCGGCGCAGGCTGGCGAGCCCGTGGTCTCCAAGCCCTATGTGATGCCCGACGATCCCGAGCCCGGCTCGGTCGAGCTGCTGCAGAAGGAGGCGACTGAGGCGCGCGACAAGATGCTGCGCACGCTGGCGGAGATGGAGAACCTGCGCAAGCGCACCGCCAAGGAAGTTTCCGATGCGCGCGCCTATGGCATCACCGGCTTTGCCCGCGACGTGCTCGACATTGCCGACAATCTGCAGCGCGCGCTGGATGCGGTGCCGGCCGAAGCCAAGGCCAATGCCGATCCGGGCCTGAAGGCGCTGATCGAGGGCGTCGAGCTCACCGAGCGCTCGCTGCTCAACGCGCTGGAGAAGCACGGCGTCAAGAAGTTCGATCCCTCCGGAGAAAAGTTCGATCCGAACTTCCAGCAGGCGATGTACGAGGTGCCGGATCCCTCGGTGCCCGCGGGCACCGTGGTCCAGGTCGTGCAGGCCGGCTACATGATCGGCGAGCGCGTGCTGCGGCCGGCCCTGGTCGGCGTCGCCAAGGGTGGCGCAAAGGCCGCGCCGGTCTCGACGGAAGCTTAAGTCGCAATATCGCTCGACTGGATGCGCTTGACGCCGGCCTTGGTCATATCGGCCCAGGCCGCCGCAAGCGATCCCTGCGTGTCGATGCCGCGGCAGGCGTCCTCGATCACATAGGTCTCAAATCCCGCCTTGCGCGCGTCGATTGCGCTCCAGGCGACACAGAAGTCGGTCGCGAGACCCGCGAGGAATAATTTCTGGATGTCGCGCGCCTTCAGGTAGGCGGCCAGTCCCGTCGTGGTCTTGCCGTCGGCTTCGGTGAAAGCCGAGTAGCTGTCGACGTCCTTGCGGAATCCCTTTCGGATGACGAGCCCGGCATGCGGGATCGCCAGATCCTTCGAGAGCGCCGCGCTGTCGGAGCCCTGCACGCAATGGTCGGGCCACAGCACCTGCTTGCCGTAACTGAGATCGACGGTCTCGAACGGCTTCTTGCCGGAATGGCTTGACGCAAACGAGATGTGGCCGCCGGTGTGCCAGTCCTGCGTCAGCACCACATTGGAAAACAGCTTTGCAAGCTTGTTGATGACGGGAACCACCTGTTCGCCGTCCTTCACCGCAAGGCTGCCGCCGGGCAGGAAGCAGTTCTGCACGTCGATCACCAGCAGCGCGGACGCCTCGTCAGGCTTGATCGCCGCCGCCCACACTGCGCCGGGCAGCATCGCCGCAAGCGCCGTCGTTCCCAAACCAGATAGAATCTGCCTTCGGTCGAGCATGGTGCATCTCCGCTTTTCAGAGGATTTGCACCAGCAAATCAGGTCGCCATGAAGGCGTAAAGCCGCTTTTGCGTGCGATCGCGCGCCGAAATTTCCGGCAGGCGAGAGCATGATCCGGAAAAGTGTGAAGCGGCTTTCCGGAAAGATCATGCTCAAGACAAGACGATGTCAGCCGCGCGGCTGGATTCCATCGCGCACGGCGCGGAAGCGCGGAAATGCCCTGGCCCACTCATCGCGCGGCGAGCTGCCGATGATGCGCATCGCCGACTGCGAGCCGAAGCGCAGCCATTGCACGATGGTGACCGGCGTATTGTCCTTGCCGCTGGTCGCTTCGATCCGCGTCTCGTAACCGGGCTGGCCGTCGATGCGGACGGGCTCGGACATGGTGATGCGGCCGTCGCGGACGCCGGGAATCGTCGTTGCGATCTGCTGGGCCAGGCGCCCGCGATCGTCGGGCGACGCAGCCGTCTGGCCGATGATGCCGATGATCATGAAGGGCGCTGCTTCGAATCCAGTGGTCTCGTCGCCATCGGCGAGGATGACGGCAACGCCCGGCGCGAGCGTGCGGACGTTCTTGAACTCGCTGAGCTCGCGGACCTTGAACGAGAGCAGAGCGAGCTGTTCTTCGGCCGGCACTTCCTTGCGCACGACGGCGGAGGCAAACATCTGTCGCACGGCGTCGTCGCTATGGACCTTCCAGGCGTTTTCCGGGACCTGGACCGCGACATAGCCGGAGAATCCGATGCCCGGCACCATCATCGAATAGCGTTTGACGTTGGTGGCGCCGTCGCGGGCGGTTTCGACGGTGTAGTAGCCGAGCCCGGCGGGAGTCTCGATGCTCTCCGGCTTGATGCCGCCGACGCCGCTCGGGTTGCCCTTGAACGCGTTGGCGACCTCGGTATAGGCCTCGGCCGGCAGGTCGGCGATGACCACCTTGACGCCTTGGTCCTCGCTCTCGAAGCCGATGAAGGATTTTGCGCGGTTGAGTCCGACCAGCGGGACCATGCCGACCCGTGCCCCCGGCGGAAAAACGGGATCGGCGGCAGGCGCGGGGTTGGTCGCGGCGATCGTCAGGAGCGCGGCCGCGAGCAAGCGTCGGATCAAGATCATGAAAATTCTATCCGTTTGCATGGAGCCGTTCGGGAATCGGCAGGCCGCGGCCCCCTCGGCCCGGATACCCCGTTCGGTCGGCCCGCCTTTTAGCGGGTTTGTCGTCCCGGCAACAGGGTGGGCCGGGCCTTTGCCTTCTCGCGGCTGGTCGCGCTGGCGGTCCCCGCTCGGCCGGCCCAGGTTCAGGCAATGTTCTCCCTGACGCTTGCGCGGGCTGCGGCCGAATCCTTAACCGGTCGCCGTCGGGCCTGACACTATCTTTCAAACATCAGGCTTTTCATGGACTAAGGTTGTTTACGGTCCTTGCGGGCACAACCCCCCCTCCTATATGAGGCTCAACGTCGCAACATCGCGCGTATTTGAACTCCTGGGGGTTCGGTCCGGGGCGCCGTCAGGGCCCGACCAACCTGCCGCAGAAAAGAGGATAGAATCATGGGCAAGGTCATCGGTATCGACCTCGGCACGACCAATTCGTGCGTCGCCGTCATGGACGGCAAGACTTCCAAAGTCATTGAGAACGCAGAGGGCATGCGGACGACGCCCTCCATCGTTGCTTTCACGGACGATGGCGAACGCCTCGTCGGCCAGCCGGCCAAGCGCCAGGCGGTCACCAATCCCGAGCGCACCTTCTTCGCGGTGAAGCGCCTGATCGGCCGCCGCTACGACGACCCGATGGTCGAGAAGGACAAGAAGCTCGTCCCCTACAAGATCGTCAAGGCTTCCAACGGCGACGCCTGGGTCGAGGCCGACGGCAAGACCTATTCGCCTTCGCAGATCTCCGCCTTCATCCTGCAGAAGATGAAGGAGACCGCTGAAGCCCATCTCGGCCAGAAGGTCGAGCAGGCCGTCATCACGGTCCCCGCCTACTTCAACGACGCCCAGCGCCAGGCCACCAAGGACGCCGGCAAGATCGCCGGCCTCGAAGTGCTGCGCATCATCAACGAGCCGACCGCGGCTGCGCTCGCCTACGGCCTCGACAAGACCAAGACCGGCACCATCGCGGTGTACGATCTCGGCGGCGGCACGTTCGACATCTCGATCCTCGAGATCGGCGACGGCGTGTTCGAGGTGAAGTCCACCAACGGCGACACCTTCCTCGGCGGCGAAGACTTCGACATGCGCCTGGTCGGCTATCTCGCCGACGAGTTCCAGAAGGAGCAGGGCATCAACCTGCGCAACGACAAGCTCGCCTTGCAGCGCCTGAAGGAGGCCGCTGAAAAGGCCAAGATCGAGCTGTCGTCGACCACGCAGACCGAGATCAACCTGCCGTTCATCACGGCGGACCAGACCGGGCCGAAGCATCTGACGATGAAGCTCACCCGCGCCAAGTTCGAGGCGCTGGTCGACGACCTCGTGCAGAAGACCATCGAGCCCTGCCGCAAGGCGCTGAAGGATGCCGGCCTCACCGCCGGCGAGATCGGCGAAGTGGTGCTGGTCGGCGGCATGACCCGCATGCCGAAGGTCCAGGAAGTGGTGAAGCAGCTGTTCGGCAAGGAGCCGCACAAGGGCGTCAACCCGGACGAAGTCGTGGCGATCGGCGCCGCGATCCAGGCCGGTGTGCTGCAGGGCGACGTCAAGGACGTGCTGCTGCTCGACGTGACCCCGCTGTCGCTGGGCATCGAGACGTTGGGCGGCGTGTTCACCCGCATCATCGACCGCAACACCACCATCCCGACCAAGAAGAGCCAGGTGTTCTCGACCGCCGAGGATAACCAGAACGCGGTTACCATCCGCGTCTTCCAGGGCGAGCGTGAAATGGCAGCCGACAACAAGGTGCTCGGTCAGTTCGACCTGATGGGCATCCCGCCGGCCCCGCGCGGCATGCCGCAGATCGAGGTCACCTTCGACATCGACGCCAACGGCATCGTCAACGTCTCGGCCAAGGACAAGGCGACCGGCAAGGAACAGCAGATCCGGATCCAGGCATCCGGCGGCCTGTCCGAAGCCGACATCGAGAAGATGGTCAAGGACGCCGAGGCCAATGCGGCCGAGGACAAGAAGCGCCGCGAGGCGGTCGACGCCAAGAACCATGCCGACGCGCTGGTGCATTCCACCGAGAAGGCGCTGGCCGAGCACGGTTCGAAGATCGCCGAAGGCGAGCGCCGCGCCATCGAGGACGCCGTCAGCGACCTCAAGGAAGCGCTGAAGGGCGACGATGCCGAGGCCATCAAGGCCAAGACCAATACGCTGGCGCAGGCTTCGATGAAGCTGGGCGAGGCCATGTACAAGCAGCAGGCCGAGGGCGAAGCCGCGGCCAAGGGCGCTGCCAAGGATGACGTCGTCGACGCGGAATTCACCGAGGTCGACGACGACAAGAACAACAAGAAGTCCGCTTAACGAGCGGGTTTGCGATCATGACCCCCACGCCCGAGAGCGCGCGACACGTCTCGAAGGGTGGGGGTCATTTTTCGTTAAGCCGAACGCTGCATCTTTGAAACGCGTTCCCTGAGGGGAACGGCCGCGAATTCGGAACTGACCGATGTCCACGAAGCGCTGCTATTACGAGACCCTGGAAGTCGAGCGGAACGCCGACGATTCCAAGCTGAAGGCGGCCTTCCGCAAGCTCGCGATGAAATGGCATCCGGACAAGAATCCCGGCGATGCCCAGAGCGAGGTCAGGTTCAAGGAAATCAACGAGGCCTATGAGGTCCTCAAGGACGGCCAGAAGCGCGCCGCCTATGACCGCTTCGGACACGCCGCCTTCGAGCAGGGCGCGGGCGGCGGCGGTCCCGGCTTCGGCGCGGGCTTCGCCTCGTCCTTCTCAGACATTTTCGAAGACCTGTTCGGCATGGCCGGCCAGCGCGGCCGCGGCGGCCGCGAGCGCGGTGCGGATCTTCGCTACAACATGGAGATCACGCTTGAAGAGGCCTTCCAGGGCAAGACGGCGCAGATCGAAATTCCTGTCTCGGTCACCTGCGAGTCCTGCTCGGGCACCGGCGCCAAGGCCGGCACCAAGCCGAAGACCTGCTCGCATTGCGGCGGGCAGGGGCGCATCCGCCAGGCGCAGGGCTTCTTCACGCTCGAGCGGACCTGTCCGGGCTGCCAGGGCCGCGGCCAGATGATCGAGGACGCCTGCACATCCTGCTCCGGGCAGGGCCGAGTGTCCCGCGAGCGCACGCTCTCGGTCAACATCCCGCAGGGCGTGGAAGACGGCACCCGCATCCGCCTGGCCGGCGAAGGCGAGGCCGGCGTCCGCGGCGGTCCGCCCGGCGACCTCTACATCTTCCTGTCGCTCGTCGCGCACGAGTTCTTCCAGCGCGACGGCGCCGACCTGCATTGCCGCGTGCCGATCTCGATGGTGACGGCTGCGCTCGGTGGGGAATTCGAAGTCCCCACCATCGACAAGGGCAAGACGCGGGTGAAAATCCCGGCCGGAACGCAGTCGAACCGCCGTTTCCGCATCGCATCAAAAGGCATGCCGGTCCTGCGCTCGCGCCAGACCGGTGACATGTATGTGCAGGTCGTGGTCGAAACGCCGCAGAATCTGACCAAGAAGCAGCAGGAATTGCTGTCGGAGTTCGAAAAATTGTCGTCCGGCGCAACCCAGCCGGAATCCGCCGGATTCTTCTCCAAGGTCAAGGACTTCTTCGGCAATCGCGCCAATTCTTAGACCGTGCGCCCGCTTGACCGTAAGCCCTTCCACCTATACGTCTTTACGACAGTTTTCTGACATTCCCCGCTTAATTGCGGTCCCGCCTGGTAGCGAAATGCCTTTGCAGTCGTCCGCGCGTGCGTTGAAGAAGCCTCTCCGTCTCGACGATGAGGTCCGTTTTCTCCGTTCATGGATCGAAAAGCCGCTGCATGTCGGCGCGGTCATGCCGTCGGGCAAGCTGCTCGCCCGCACCATGGCGCAATATGTCGATGCTCACTCCGAAGGCCCCGTGGTCGAGCTCGGCCCTGGCACCGGTGCGATCACCAGTGCGCTGATCGACCATGGCATCGACCAGAAGCGTCTCGTTCTGGTCGAATACAATCCCTCCTTCTGCTCCTTGCTGCGCGACCGCTATCCGCAGGCGACGGTGGTGCAGGGCGATGCCTACGCGCTGCGCGACTCCCTGGGGGAGGTGCTGAAGCAGCCTGCGTCTGCCGTGGTGTCGGGCCTGCCGCTGGTCACAAAACCGATGATGATCCGGCTCAAACTGATCCGCGATGCCTTCGCGGCTTTGTCGCCGGGCGCGCCCTTCGTGCAGTTCACCTATTCCGTGGTGCCGCCGATCCCCAAATCGCTTCCCGGCGTGTCCACAGAAGCCTCCGAGCGGATCTGGATGAACCTTCCGCCCGCCCGGGTCTGGGTGTATCGCAAGCGTTAATTCGCCCGGCGCGGTCGCGACGGGCTTTGTCCCGATCGTGATTTCAAGAGATGCCCGCGCTGAAAATCCTCGTGATCCCGGGATCGCTGCGAACCGGCTCGCTCAATTCGAAGCTGGCCGCGACCATCGCGCATGAACTGGCGCAGGCCGGCGCCGAGGTCACCCGCCTCTCGCTGGCCGATTTTCCGCTGCCGATCTATGACGGCGATTTGCAGGCCAAGTCCGGCGTGCCGAAAAATGCCGTCAATCTCAAGCGCATGATGGGTGCCCACCAGGGCGTGCTGATCGTGACGCCGGAATACAATTCCTCGGTGCCGGCGCTGCTGAAGAACACCATCGACTGGATCAGCCGCGTGCAGGATCCGCACGAGACCCGCGGCCAGGTGTTTCGCGACCGCGCCTTTGCGATTGCCGCCGCCTCCGGCGGACGCCTCGGCGGCACGCGCGCGCTTTCGGCGCTGCGGCTGATCCTGACGGCCTGCCGTGCGACGGTGGTCCCGAACCAGCTGGCGCTTTCGTTTGCGGAAGACGCCTATGACGACAGGGATCGCCTGAAGCATGCCCACGATATCGAGGCGCTCAACGCCATGGTGCGGCAGTTGATCGAATTATCCCAACGCATGATGTGAGGTGACATGCAGCCAGCCAAGATCGCTCCCCGGGACCGCCTGATCGTGGCGCTCGACCTGCCCAGCGTCGAGGCGGCGGAAGCCATGATCGGCAGGCTCGGCGATAGCGTCACCTTCTACAAGATCGGCTACCAGCTCGCCTATGCCGGCGGCCTGCCGCTGGTCGGCCGGCTCGCCGACCGCGGCAAGAAAGTCTTCATCGATCTGAAACTGCACGACATCGGCAACACGGTTGCGCGCGGCGTCGAGAGCATTGCGAAGCTGGGGGCGACCTTCCTCACCGTGCATGCCTATCCGCAGACCATGAAGGCCGCGGTCGAGGCGCGGGGTCCGAGCCTGAAAATTCTCGCCGTCACCGTGCTGACCTCCTACGACGACGGCGACCTGCATGCCGCGGGCTATCGTCTCAACGTTTCCGATCTCGTCGAGGCGCGAGCGCAGCAGGCGCAGGTGCTTGGCGTCGACGGGCTGGTCTGCTCGCCGGAAGAGGCGGCTCACCTGCACAAGATCGTCGGTCACCAGATGTGCCTGGTCACGCCAGGCATTCGTCCTGCGGGAGCTGCGACCGGCGACCAGAAACGCATCATGACGCCGGGCCGCGCGATTGCCGCCGGCGCCGACTATCTCGTGGTCGGCCGGCCGGTCGTCGAAGCCGCCGATCCCAGGGCGGCAGCGGAAGCAATCCACGCCGAGATCGCGCAATCACTGGTTTGAACAGGGAAGGAACAACAAGATGGCAAAAGGCTACTGGATCGGACGCGTCGACGTTCACAACGACGAGGGCTACAAGGCCTATGCGGCGGCGAATCCGGCGATCTTCAAGAAGTTTGGCGGGCGCTATGTGGTGCGCGGCGGCACGTTTGCCGGCGTTGAAGGGCAGAGCCGCTCGCGCAATGTCGTGATCGAGTTTCCCGACTATGCGACCGCGCTCGCCTGCTACAACTCGCCGGAATACCAGGCCAACATCAAGGTCCGGCAGCCGCATTCGATTGCCGAACTCATCGTCATCGAGGGCTATGACGGCCCGCAGCCCTGACAACTGGGGCCAGCGTCGGTTGCCGGAACAGCCCGTGCCCGCTATAGGGCGGGGAGAGGTATTGCCATGGCCGATATGCGTTTGATCGTTGCAGGGGCCGGCGGCCGGATGGGCCGCGCGCTGACACGCGTCATTTCGGAAACAAAGGGTGCGGTCTTGACCGGCGCGCTGGAGGCGCCGGGCTCGCCGCTGCTCGGCAAGGATGCCGGTGTGCTCGCCGGCCTGCCCGAAAACGGCGTCAAGCTCTCCGCCGATCTGTGGTCGCTGTCATCGAATGCCGACGGCATCCTCGACTTCACTATTCCCGGCGCCACCATCGCCAATGTCGCGATCGCGGCCGAGCGCGGCCTCGTCCACGTCATCGGCACCACGGGCTTGTCGGGATCGGACGACGCCGTGATCAAGAGCGTGACCCAGCGCGCCATCGTCGTGAAGTCGGGCAACATGAGCCTCGGCGTCAACCTGCTGGCGGCTCTGGTCAAGCGTGTTGCGAAGTCGCTCGATCAGACTTTCGACATCGAAATCGTCGAGATGCATCACAGCGCCAAGATCGATGCCCCCTCGGGCACGGCCCTCATGCTCGGCGAATCCGCAGCCGATGGCCGCGGGATCAAGCTTGCCGATCATTCGGCACGCGGCCGCGACGGGCATACCGGTGCGCGCCGGCCCGGCGATATCGGCTTCGCGTCGTTGCGCGGCGGCACCGTCGCGGGCGACCACAGCGTGATCTTCGCCGGTCCCTCCGAGCGGCTGACGCTGTCGCATCATGCCGAGGACCGCATGATCTTCGCACATGGCGCGGTGAAGGCGGCGCTGTGGGCGCATGGCAAGAAGCCCGGCTTCTACACCATGGCTGATGTGCTGGGTCTCGCCGACTGAAATTCAACAAAACGGACATTAGAATGAGCGACCGACTTCTCGTGCTTGTGCGTCACGGCCAGAGCGAATGGAATCTGAAGAACCTCTTCACCGGCTGGAAGGATCCTGGTCTCACCGAGCAGGGCATTGCCGAGGCGAAGGCCGCCGGCCGCAAGCTGAAGGAGCAGGGCCTTTCGTTCGACCTCGCCTTCACTTCCGTCCTCACCCGCGCCCAGCATACGCTGGACCTGATGCTCGCCGAGATCGGCCAGACGGGATTGCCGACGCAAAAGAATCTCGCGCTGAACGAGCGCGACTATGGGGATCTCTCCGGCCTCAACAAGGATGACGCCCGCAAGAAATGGGGCGAGGACCAGGTGCTGATCTGGCGCCGCTCCTACGACGTGGCGCCGCCCGGCGGCGAGAGCCTGAAGGACACGCTCGCCCGCGCGCTGCCCTATTACGTGCAGGAGATCCTGCCGTGCGTGCTGCGCGGCCAGCGTGTGCTGGTCGCCGCCCACGGCAACTCGCTGCGCGCGCTGATTATGGTGCTGGAAAAGCTGACGCCGGAGCAGATCGTGAAGCGCGAACTCGCGACCGGCGCGCCCGTGATCTACCGGCTCAACGCGGATTCGACGGTGGCGTCGAAGCTCGATCTGGCGGCGTGACTTGTAGGTGGGTAGAGCGAAGCGAAACCCACCAATTCTCGCGCGGGACGATGATGGGTTTCGCTTCGCTCTACCCATCCTACGATCAACGATTTCAGTGCATTCCCACCTGTCCCGCTTCCCAGCCGAGCATCGCCTGCTTGCGGGTGATGCCCCAGTGATAGCCGGTCAGCGCGCCGCTCTTGCCGAGCGCGCGGTGGCAGGGCACCACGAAGGATACCGGATTGCGTCCGACCGCGGCGCCCACAGCGCGCGAGGCCTTCGGGCTCCTGATCTTGCAGGCAATGTCGGAATAGGACACTGCGCGCCCCATCGGAATCCTGAGCAGCGTCTCCCACACCCGCACCTCGAAATCCGTGCCGATCAGCACCACGCGCAGCGGCTGGTCCGGCCGCCACAGTTTTGTGTCGAAGACACGTCTGGCAAGCCCGGCCGTGCCGTCATTGTCCTGCACATAGGTCGCGTTGGGCCAGCGCCGCGTCATGTCGGCGAACGCCGCCTGCTCCTCGCCGGGATCGGCGAAGGCGAGACCCGATAATCCGCGGTCGGTCGCAATCACGATCGCCGTGCCGAACGGTGAGGGATGAAAGCCGTAGCGCAGCGTCAGCCCCGCCCCGCCGTTCTTCCATTCGCCCGGCGACATCGCCTCGTGCGTGACGAAGAGATCGTGCAGCCGGCCCGGCCCCGACAGGCCGGAGTCGAGTGCGGCATCGAGCACGCTGGCGGAATCGCGCAGCAGGCTCTTCGCATGGTCGAGCGTGAGCGCCTGCATGAAGGCCTTCGGCGTCAGCCCGGCCCAGCGGCGGAACAGATGGTGCAGCTCGTCCGGCGTGACGCCGGCGGCATCCGCCATCGCCTCGATGGTCGGCTGGGTGCGCCAGTGTTCGCTGATGAAGGCAATGGCGCGGCGCACGGAGTCGTAGTCGCGCAACGCCGCGGTGTTGTTGGGGCCCGGCCTGGCCAGGCGCTGGTCATGTATGGCGAGTGTCATCATGCTCTTTGATTTAGTGGGCATGCGACGTTCCAGCCACCCGATTCCCGATGAGGCGGAGCATGATCCCGAAAAGTGGGAACCGGTTTTCGGATAAGATCATGCTCAAACAATCACGCGATGGGGTTGTAGGTCGGCCCGCGCCTGGCCGCCTGCAACGCGGCCAGCAAGGCCTTGGCAAAGCTTGCTTTTTCGTCCGGGCCCAGGAAGCTGGCGATCGACACGCGGCGGCCGCCCGAGACCAGATAGAGCTTCTCGATGCCGAATTCGGGATCCTGCTTCTGGTCGAGCTTCACCCAGAGCGGATTGAGCACCCATTCCACGACATGGCCGCGATGGCTGGTCCGGCGCACCCGCAATTCCGACGGCGTCACCCGTATCTCCTCGAACGCCCTGGCGGTGCGGAAATTGACCCGGAACGCCCACCAGATCGCGAGCACGTCGAGACCGAAGAAGCCGAGCACCGGCCAGGCGCCCATCATCAGGAACGCCAGGCCGGCGATGAAGCTGATCGCGCAGACAAAGCCCATCAGCGCCAGAAAGCCGGTGCGGTTGAGCGAGCGGTGCGGCGTCAGCAGCGCGGAAAACAATTCCCGCTGTGGAAGCTCAGGTTCAAATGCGTTGCTGCCGTCGGCCATGGCCTGCCAGTATACAACGATCATGGCCAAAATCATCCGCAAGGCAAAAACGAAGACGGGAAAGCCCGCGGCAAGGAAGGCCGTCAAATCGAGGCCCGTGAAAAAGGGGCCCCGGCCGAAGCCGTGGACGCCGGCCGAGGTGTATGAAGCCTTCAGCCGGTTCCGCGAGGCGAACCCCGAGCCCAGGGGCGAGCTCGAGCATCTCAATCCCTACACGCTGCTGGTGGCCGTCGTGCTGTCGGCGCAGGCGACCGATGCCGGCGTCAACAAGGCGACGCGCGCGCTGTTCGCGGTCGCCGACACGCCGCAAAAAATGCTCGAGCTCGGCGAGGACAAGCTGCGCGACTACATCAAGACCATCGGCCTCTACCGCAACAAGGCCAGAAACGTCATCGCGCTGTCGGAGAAGCTGATCCGGGAATTCGGCGGCGAGGTGCCGCGCACCCGCGCCGGGATCGAGTCATTGCCGGGCGCGGGCCGCAAGACCGCGAACGTCGTGCTCAACATGGCCTATGGCGAGCACACCATGGCGGTGGATACGCACGTGTTTCGTGTCGGCAACCGCACCGGGCTCGCACCCGGAAAGACGCCGCTGGAAGTCGAGCTGGGGCTGGAAAAGGTGATTCCGTCCGAATTCATGCTGCACGCGCACCACTGGCTGATCCTGCACGGCCGCTACACTTGCCTCGCCCGCAGTCCGCGCTGCGGGCTTTGCCTGATCCACGATCTCTGCCGCTGGCCGGAGAAGACGGTTTGATCTTTACCTCTCCCCGCCTCTTGCGGGGAGAGGTCGGATTGCGAAGCAATCCGTGTGAGGGGCAAGTCTCTCCGCAAGACTGATGCATCGGAATTCGCGGTGGCAGCCCCTCACCCCAACCCTCTCCCCGCAAGAGCGCAGGGCTGTCCGGGGAATGATTCACTATGTCGCGGTGCATGCCCGGCGCGACCGAGGCAAATCGGTCATTTCTGGTTGTCGAGACACAGAAGGCCGAGCATGCGATTTCGCGATAGCATTT
>NZ_JACRMG010000033.1 GCF_016219575.1 Bradyrhizobium sp.
ATTCCATACCAGGCCCCTTATTGCGTCTGAAGCGGCCAATGTCCAGCCTCGCTGGAGAGACGCTCGTTCAAGTCGAACTCCGGATTCGGACTCCGAACGCAAGTCTCCGGACAACCGCTTTTCACTTCCTTGCGCTTGGGCCTTTTCGCGTCGCCGCCGCCCGGTGTCCCGCATGGCCGCATGCGGCGGGCGTGTCTGGAATTTCGGCGGATCGGCGCAAGGGGAGGTTGCTTTCGACGGACGAACCGGCTAGCACCGTCGGCGGGACACCCCTCCCCAACGAGGGGCGCCCATCTGAGAGGATGGTTACAACATGACGACGACCAATGCCCGCCCGGGCACCAAGCCCGCTTGCCCGAATTTCTCCTCCGGCCCCTGCGCCAAGCGCCCCGGATGGAATCCCCAAAATCTCAAGGACGCCGCCCTCGGCCGCTCGCACCGCGCGAAGATCGGCAAGGCCAAGCTCAAGCTCGCGATAGATCTGACGCGCGAGGTGCTGGAAGTGCCGGCCGATTACCGCATCGGCATCGTGCCGGCGTCCGACACCGGCGCGGTCGAAATGGCGCTGTGGTCGCTGCTCGGTGCGCGCCCCGTCACCACGCTCGCCTGGGAATCCTTCGGCGAAGGCTGGGTCAGCGACATCGTCAAGGAATTGAAGCTCAAGGACGTCACCAAGCTGCACGCCGTCTACGGCGAGATCCCCGATCTCTCCAAGGTCGATCCTGCAAGCGACGTCGTCTTCACCTGGAACGGCACCACTTCGGGCGTGCGCGTGCCGAACGCCGACTGGATCAAGGCTGATCGTCAGGGCCTCACCATCTGCGACGCGACTTCCGCCGCATTCGCCCAGCCGCTCGACTGGCAAAAGCTCGACGTCGTCACCTTCTCCTGGCAGAAGGCGCTCGGCGGCGAAGCCGCGCATGGCATGCTGGTGCTGAGCCCCCGCGCGGTGGAACGGCTCGAGACCTACAAGCCGGCCTGGCCGCTGCCGAAGATCTTCCGCATGACCAAGGGCGGAAAGATCAACGAAGGCATCTTCGTCGGCGAGACCATCAACACGCCGTCGATGCTCTGCGTCGAGGATTATCTCGACGCGTTGAACTGGGCGAAGTCGGTCGGCGGCCTGAAGGCGCTGATCGCGCGCGCCGACGCCAACACAAAAGTGCTCGCCGACTGGAAGGCGAAGACGCCCTGGATCGACTTCCTGGCCAAGGATCCAGCGATCCGCTCCAACACCTCGGTGTGTATGAAGTTCACCGATCCGGCGATCACGTCGCTGACGGAGGATGCCCAGGCCGACTTCTCCAAGAAGCTCGTTGCGCTCGTCGAGAAGGAGGGCGCCGGTTACGACTTCGCGTATTACCGGGACGCGCCGGCAGGCCTGCGCATCTGGTGCGGCGCCACCGTCGAGGCGAAGGATGTCGAGCTGCTGACGCAGTGGATCGACTGGGCCTTTGCCGAGACCAAGGCAGCGCTGCCGAAGGCGGCCTAACCTCTGTCGTCCCGGCCAAGCGAAGCGCGAGCCGGGACCCACAACCACAGCACGCAGTATGGGTCCCGGCTCTGCGCGCCAAGCGGCGCTTCGGCCGGGACGACATTCTCGATATTCCAAGGGATCACACCATGCCCAAACCCAAAGTTCTCATTTCCGACGCGCTCTCGCCCGCCGCCGTCCAGATCTTCAAGGACCGCGGCATCGAGGTCGACTTCCAGCCCAACCTCGGCAAGGACAAGGACAAGCTTGCCGAGATCATCGGCAATTATGACGGCCTTGCCATCCGCTCCGCCACCAAGGCGACCGCCAAGATCATCGCCAAGGCGAAGAAGCTGAAGGTGATCGGCCGCGCCGGCATCGGCGTCGACAATGTCGAGATTCCCGCCGCTACG
This sequence comes from Bradyrhizobium sp., assembly GCF_016219575.1. Classification (GTDB taxonomy): domain Bacteria; phylum Pseudomonadota; class Alphaproteobacteria; order Rhizobiales; family Xanthobacteraceae; genus Bradyrhizobium. Next base: position 1,888 of record NZ_JACRMG010000033.1, read on the forward strand.
GCAAAAGGCATCATCGTGATGAACACGCCGTTCGGCAATTCGATCACGACCGCCGAGCATGCCATCACCCTGATGCTGGCGCTGGCGCGCGAAATCCCGCAGGCCGACGCTTCCACCCAGGCCGGCAAGTGGGAGAAGAACCGCTTCATGGGCGTCGAGATCACCGGCAAGACGCTGGGCGTGATCGGCTGCGGCAATATCGGCTCGATCGCCGCCGACCGTGCGCTGGGCTTGCGCATGAAGGTGATCGCCTTCGATCCCTTCCTGTCGCCGGAGCGCGCCAAGGACATCGGCGTGGAGAAGGTCGAGCTCGACGAGCTGTTCAAGCGCGCCGACTTCATCACGCTGCATACGCCGCTGACGGAGAAGACCAGGAACATCATCGACGCCTCCGCCTTCGCGAAGATGAAGAAGGGCGTGCGTATCGTCAATTGCGCCCGCGGCGGCCTCGTCGACGAGCAGGCGCTGGTCGATGCGCTCAACTCCAAGCATGTCGCCGGCGCCGCCTTCGACGTGTTCACCGAGGAGCCGGCGACGTCGAACGTGCTGTTTGGTCATCCCAACGTGATCTGCACCCCGCATCTCGGCGCCGCCACCACGGAAGCGCAGGAGAACGTCGCGCTGCAGGTCGCAGAACAAATGTCGGATTATCTGCTCTCCGGCGCGATCTCCAACGCCGTCAACTTTCCCTCCATCACGGCGGAAGAAGCGCCGAAGCTGCGCCCGTTCATCGAGCTTGCGGAAAAGCTCGGCTCGTTTGCGGGCCAGCTCACCGAGACCGGCATCCTCAAGGTACAGATCACCTATGAGGGCCACGTCGCCGAAATGAAGATCAAGGCGATCACCTCGGCCGTGCTGTCCGGCCTGCTGCGGCCGATGCTCGGCGAGGTCAACGTGGTCTCCGCGCCGGTCGTCGCCAAGGAACGCGGCATGATCGTCGACGAAGTGGTGCGCGCAGCGCAAAGCGACTACGAAAGCCTGATCACCGTCACCGTCACCACCGAACGGCAGGAACGTTCGGTGGCCGGCACCGTCTATCACGACGGCAAGCCGCGGCTGGTCGACATCAAGGGCATCCGGATCGACGCCGAGTTCGGCAAGTCCATGATCTACGTCACCAACGAGGACAAGCCGGGCTTCATCGGCGCGTTCGCGAGCCTGCTTGGCGATGCCAGGCTGAACATCGCGACCTTCCACCTCGGCCGCGTCAAGCAGGGCGGCGACGCCATTGCGCTGGTCGAGATCGACGGCCCGGTGCCACCGGACGTGCTGGACAAGGTGCAGAAGCTGCCCCAGGTCAAGCAGGCCAAGGCGCTGGCGTTCTAGCTTCTCGCGTCCCCGTCCGCCGCGGCTCTGCCGCGGCGGCGCCATACCGATACCGCAATCGAACCGGTTCCTGCCCCGCCGCGTCTCAAGAGAAGGGGCGCGGTTTTCGCGCCCACTTTGGCGCGCGCTGTTGGGAGGTATTCATGCGGACGATCGCAAATCATCTTGCTACGACCGGGCTGGTATTGCTTGCGGCGCTGGCCGTCACGCCGGTGGGGGCGGCCAATCTGGACGTCACCTCGGCGGTCGATGCGGTCACCGTCTATCCCGATGGCGCAAGCGTCACGCGGGTCATCGAGCTCGATCTTCCTGCCGGCGACAACACGCTGGTGGCAAAGGATTTTCCGCTGACTTTGGATGCGACTTCGCTGCGGGTCGAGGGCGAAGCCGGCACCCGGCTCACCATCGGCGCCATCGACACCCGCCCGCCGCGCCCCGTTCCGCCCGCCAACCTTTCCGAAATCGACAGGCGCATCGAGGCGCTCCGGGACGAGCGTGCCAACTGGCAGGGCGCCGTTGCGGCGGCTGAAGCGCGGCGCAAATTCGCCGAGCGCTTTGCCGAGGCATCGCCCGCGGGGTTGGGCGAGAAGGGGGAGGCGCGTCCGCTCAGCGAGTGGCGCGCGGCCTTTGCCGCCGTCTCCGAAGAAGTCGCCGCCGCCGACACCGCCATCCGCGACGCCCAGCGCAAGCAGCGCGAGATCGACCGCGAGATCGCCCGGCTGGAATCCGATCGCGCGGTGAAGCCGCCGGCCAGGCTCGAGGTCCGGATCGATCTCGCCGCCCAGGCCGCAACCAGGGCGAAGCTGCGGGTGACCTATAGCGTGCGCAATGCGCGCTGGACCCCGCTCTATGACGCCCGCCTCGATACCGGCGCGAAAGACCGCAAGCCCGCGCTGGAGCTGGTGCGCCGCGCCGAAATTGCCCAGACCACCGGCGAGGACTGGTCGAACGTCACGCTCGGCGTCTCGACCGCGCGCACGGCCCGCGGCGGCAACGCGCCGGATCTGAAGTCTCTGATCGTGCAATATCCGCAACTGCCGCGGCCGATGGCGGCGGGCTCGGCCTCTGACACGGCTTATCGGGCGGAGCCGCGCTCGATGGCCGCGCCCCCGCCGCAGCTCGCCAAGCGCGAGCGCGCCGAGGAGCAGGAAGCAGCCGTGGAAGCCAGCGGGTTCCAGGTCACCTTCAGAATTCCCGGCCGCGTCAGCATCGGCGCCGCCGACGGCGCCAAGAGCCTGCGCATCTCGATGGCGACGATTGCTCCCGATCTCGTCGTTCGCTCCGCCCCGGTGCTGGACCCGACCGCGTTCCTGGAAGCGAGCTTCAAGCAGGCCGAGGACGCGCCGCTGCTGCCGGGCCGGGTCTCGATCTATCGCGACGGCGCCTTCGTCGGCCGCGGCCAGATGGCGGCGGCCGGCAAGGACGAGACGGTGCGGCTCGGCTTCGGCGCCGACGACAAGGTCAAGATCGAACGCACGGTGCTCAAGCGCAACGAGGGTTCAGCCGGCCTGATCGTAACGACCTCGAAGACGGACGAGCGCTCGTTCAAGACCAGCGTGCGCAACGGCCACGATTTCCCGATCCGGATCGCGATCGAGGATCAGCTGCCGGTCAGCGAAAACGAGGAGATCGTGGTCGAGATGCTGCCTTCGACCACGCCGCCGACTGCGACCAATCTGCGCGACAGGCGCGGCGTGCTGGAATGGGCGTTCGAGGCCAAGGCCGGCGAAGTGAAGGACATCGGCTTCGCCTGGCGCGTCAAATGGCCGAAAGACAAGGGCGTCGTGATGACGCCGGCCGGCTGAACAACCGACCGTCGAAGGCTACGCGATTTGCGATACTCTGCACGTTGACGTGCAGAGTGTCGCGTATTTCTACGCGAGGGGAATGTTTACGAAATATTTTCGACATTGCGGTAATCTATGGTTGCTTTTCTATATTGCGGCAACTTAGATTCGGAAGTCGATTATGCGGTCTCTTTCCCTGCGGCTGACGCACAAGATCGCCGCGATCGGCGTAGCCGGCCTTGCCGGCGTCGTTCTGATCGGCGGCATTCACCTCTACGGCGAGCGCGCCGTTGCCGTCTATCGCGACGCGGCCGAGAAGGCGCGGGCGGTCGCCGAGCTCAACAGCCGGATCGAGGTCGAGCTGCTCGAGGGCCGCCGCGCCGAAAAGGATTTCCTGCTGCGCAACGATGCGAAGAAGGCGGATGCGCAGATGGAGATCGCTAAGGCCGTCGCCGCCGATATCGAATCGCTGCGCAGCAAGGTCGCGGCGATCGGCAAGCCCGAGCTCACGGGTCAGATCGAGGCGATGAGCGCGTCACTGAAGCAGTACCAGTCGCATTTCGCGGCCGTGGTCGAGCAGAAGCGCAAGCTCGGCCTGGACGAAAGATCCGGCCTGGAAGGCCAGTTGCGCAAGTCCGTGCACGAGATCGAATCCCGGGTCGAGCAGGCCAACGAGCGGGGCCTGCTGGTCACCATGCTGATGATGCGCCGGCATGAGAAGGACTTCATGCTGCGTCGCGACCGCAAATATGGTGAGGATATCAGGAAGCGCGCCGGCGAATTCACTGCCGAACTCGAAAAGGCCGGCGTGCCGGATGCCGCCAGGACCGAGCTCAAGCAGAAACTCGCCGACTATCAGCGCGATTTCGCGGCCTGGATGGAAACGGCGCTGACGCTCGCCACCGAGTTGAAAGCGATGTCGGAATCCTTCGCTGCCGTCGAACCCGTGATCGAGACGGTATCGAAATCCGTCAACGAAATCCGCGCCAATGCCGAACGGCTGAACAGGATCGAGCGCGAAAGCATCCAGTTCTGGATTCAGGTGGCGATCGCAATGATCGCCGGGCTGGTGCTTGGCGCCAGCTTCTTCATCGGCCGCTCGGTGTCCGTCCCGCTCAAGGCCATGACGTCGGCCATGAAGGAACTGGCGAACGGCAATTTCGCAATCGTGCTGCCGGGGCTGGGCCGCAGGGACGAGGTCGGCGATATCGCGCAGGCGGTCGAGACGTTCAAGATCAATTCCGAACAGAAGGCGCGCGACGAGGCGGAGGCCAGGATCAGGCAGGACCAGCTGATCGCGCAGCAGCGCAAGGCCGACATGATCCGGATGGCCGACGATTTCGAGGGCGCAATCGGCGAGATTGTCGAGACCGTGTCCTCGGCCGCGAACGAGCTCGAGGCGTCCGCCGGGGCGTTGACGTCGACGGCGGACCGCTCGGAGCAGCTTGCGACCATGGTCGCGAGCGCTTCGGAGGAGGCCGCCACCAACGTGCAATCGGTGGCCTCGGCGACGGAAGAACTGTCGTCCTCAGTCAACGAGATCAGCCGGCAGGTGCAGGAATCCGCGCGCATCGCCAATGCGGCGGTGGATCAGGCACACCAGACCAACGCGCATGTCGGCGAATTGTCGAAGGCAGCTTCCCGCATCGGCGACGTCGTCGAGTTGATCAACACCATTGCGGGCCAGACCAACCTCTTGGCGCTGAACGCCACCATCGAGGCGGCGCGCGCGGGCGAGGCCGGCCGCGGCTTTGCCGTGGTGGCTTCCGAAGTGAAGGCCCTGGCCGAGCAGACCGCAAAGGCGACCGGCGAGATCGGCCAGCAGATTTCAGGCATCCAGGCGGCGACCGAGCAGTCCGTGACGGCGATCCGCGAAATCAGCGGTACCATCGAGCGGCTGTCGGAGATTTCCTCGACCATCGCCGCGGCGGTGGAAGAGCAGGGCGCCGCGACGCAGGAAATCTCACGCAACATCCAGCAGGCTTCGCTGGGCACCACACAGGTCTCCTCGCATGTCGGCGAGGTCCGTCAGGGCGCCAGCGAGACTGGATCAGCCTCTTCTCAGGTACTCTCGGCGGCGCAGTCGCTGTCCGGCGACGGCAACCGCCTCAAGCTCGAGGTCGGCAAGTTCCTCAATACGGTCCGCGCCGCGTGAGGCTCACCAGCGCCGGATCGCCGCCAGCGCCTGCTCGCGCGCATCGCTGCGCCATTCGGTGATGCTGCGGCCGAAGCGGCCCTTGAACCATCGCGCCATGGCGCTTTGTGCCGAGAAGCCGAGCATTCCGGCCACGGCCGCCAGCGGCCGGCTGCGGTCCTCGATCAGGCGCAAGGCGAGGTCGGCGCGCTCGGCATCGAGGACTTGCGAAAAGCTCGTGCCGCATTCGGCAAGGTGGCGATGGATGGTCCGCCGCGTACAGCCGAAATGTCCGGCGACCCGCTCCACCGTGCAGTCGCCGTCGTTGAGCAGCGCGCGCACCACTTCGGCCACACGTTCGTCCCACTGCCGCGGCCGCACGTCGATGGCCTCGACGCGCTTCTCGAGATAGTTCGCGATCAGCGGATGCGAACTCGGAATCGGCCGGTCGAGGTCGCGCGCGGAAATCGCCAGCGCATCGACCTCCGCGTTGAACACCAGCTGGCAGCCGAAGAAGCTCCGGTAGTATTTCCGGTTGCGCGGCGGCGGATGGGTCAGATGCGCTTCCAGCGGCCGCCAGTCCTCGCCGGCGAGCGCGCGGATGATCCGGTGCAGGCTGCCGAGCGCCATCTCGGACGACTGGCGCGGCGCGCGCGGCAGGGCGCGCAGGCCGACCGCCAGCATGACGACGTCATCCTGCGGCTCGATCGAGAGCCGCATGCCTTCGTGATGGATATGGATGAAGCGGGCCAGCGCCTTCAGCGCATCGCCGATCGTCGCCTGTTCGCGGACGACGAGCGCCACCGGGCCGAGATTGGCAAGCGCACCTCGCTCGGCCATCAGCAGGCCGAACTCCTCGACGCCCGACGCCGAGGCGGACGCCTCCAGCAGCCGGCGCAGGCTGGATACGGCAATGCGCAGATCCGGACGCTCCAGGCTTTCCAGCGGCAGGCGTACCTTGCGCAACATCGCCCGGGGATCGATGCCCACCGATTGGGCGACCTCCGGGTAATGCGTCAAGGTTGCACTGCGTATCAGATCGCTCATGGCGGGTATGCGCTGCGATGTCCCGAAATGTAAAGGATATGTCCCCAAATGTCAAACCAGCGGAGAACCGACCGGTTAAATACGGGACAAGAGTCGTCGAGGCACGGCGCACGTTTTACCGCCGGGCCCGCCATCACCGCACGCGATACCATTCGAACGGCCGATTTCCGCTCGATCGCATGCGTCATTGCCGGCTCTGCCATTAGAAAATCCATTGTTGGGGTCAAGGCTATGCCGTGGAACGCGACGTCCCGGGGTGAAATCTTTGTTGTCGACGACGAGATCGCGGCGCGCGAGACGCTGTCGCGCGCGCTCGAGGGCGCAGGTTATGAAGTGGTCTGCTTCGCCGATGGCGCCGCGCTGTTGTCGCAGCTTCGTTCCCGCACCCCCGCCAGCATCTTCCTCGAGGTCAAGATGCCGGAGCGCACCGGGCTCGATCTCCTGAAAAGGCTGCGCGAGGAAAACTGTCCCGCGCCGATCTTCGTCACCTCTGCCAATGGCGACATCGCGACCGCGGTGGAAGCGGTGCGCAGCGGCGCAGTCGACTTCATCGAGAAGCCGGTCGACGGCAACGACGTCGTCGAGCGGATGGAAGCGGCGATCGAAGAGCTCGCACAGTCCGGCGACGAGGATTTTCCCGACATCGCGACGCATTTGCCGGGCTGCGCGCCGTTCACCCGCAGGGAGCGCGAGGTGCTGGTGCGGATCGCGGTCGGCGAGACCAACAAGGAAGCCGCGCGAAAGCTCGGCCTCAGCTCGCGCACCATCGAAGGCTATCGCGCCAGCATCATGCGCAAGGTGGGCGCGCGCAACGCGGCCGAACTGCTCCGCCGCGTGCTGAGCCAGAGCCGCACCGCCTGAGCGGGCAATTTCGCGGCATCAGTTTCGCCCTGCGGAATTGTTGGCAGCGTTCCGCCGCAGAAAATACCGTTCGGCGAAACCTTCGTTTTCGATCGGCAAAATTCCGCTCGCGGCGCCCCTCCGCGGACGGTATTTTTGTTGCCACGGGTGAGAAATTCGTACGATATGAGCCGCAACCGGCCAGCTAAAGGGAGAGAAAAATGCGTGAAGCCGTAATCGTTTCCTATGCCCGCACGGGTCTGGCCAAGTCCGGCCGCGGCGGATTCAACATCACCCCGCCGATGTCGCTGGCCGCGCACGCGGTCAAGCATGCCGTCGAGCGCGCCGGCGTCGCCAAGGACTATGTCGAGGACTGCTATCTCGGCAATTGCGCCCACGGTGCGCCGAACATCGGCCGCCAGGCTGCGCTGCTCGCGGGCCTGCCGAAGTCGACCGGCGGCGTGTCGGTCAATCGCTTCTGCTCGTCGGGCCTGCAGACCATTGCGATGGCCGCGAACTCGATCCGCTCGGAAGGCTCCGACTGCATCGTCGCCGGCGGCGTCGAAAGCATCTCGATCCCCGGCGGTCCCTTGCCGAAGGACGCGGTCGATCCGGAATTGCTCAAGGTTGCGCCCGACATCTTCATGGCGATGATCGACACTGCCGACATCGTCGCCGAGCGCTACAAGGTGAGCCGCGAATACCAGGACGAGTTTTCGCTGGAGTCGCAGCGCCGCATGGCCGCAGCCCAGCAGGCCAACAAGTTCAAGGACGAAATCGTCCCGATGAAGACGAAGATGAAGGTCGTGGACAAGGCGACCAAGGCCGAGAGCATCGTCGACTACGTCGTCGATCGCGACGAGTGCAACCGTCCCGACACCACGCTGGAAGGTCTCGCCAAGCTCGAGCCCGTGAAGGGCCCGGGCAAGTACGTCACCGCCGGCAATGCCAGCCAGCTCTCCGACGGCGCGGCCGCGGTGGTGCTGATGGAAGCCAAGGATGCCGAGAAGCGCGGCCTCAACCCGATGGGCCGCTTCGTCGGTTGGGCGTCGGCCGGCTGCGAGCCGGACGAGATGGGTATCGGCCCGATCTACGCCGTGCCGAAGCTTCTGAAGCGCAATGGCCTGAAGATCGACGACATTGATCTCTGGGAGCTCAACGAGGCTTTCGCCAGCCAGTGCCTCTATTCGCGCGACCAGCTCGGCATCGATCCCGCCAAGTACAACGTCAACGGCGGCTCGATCGCGATCGGCCATCCCTTCGGCATGACCGGCGCGCGTCTGACCGGCCACATCCTGCAGGAAGGCCGCCGGCGCAAGGCGAAGTGGGGCATCGTCACGATGTGCATCGGCGGCGGCCAGGGCGGCGCGGGGCTGTTCGAGATCTATCAGTAAGCTCGAAGGCTATCGCAAGAATCGAAACAGCGCGGCAGTGCCGCGCTGTTTTTTTGTTGGCGCTACTTCGCCTACGGGAAGTTGGCCTACCTCGCCCCGCTTGCGGGGAGAGGTCGGATTGCATCGAAGATGCAATCCGGGTCAGGGGGACTCTCCGCGAGTCCATCTGCCACCATGATCGAGGAAGCAGCCCCTCACCCCGACCCTCTCCCCGCAAGGGCGCAGGGCTGTCCGGGGAAGTTTAGCCATAGCAGAACTCGATTTGATTGGGTTGGGCTCTGGGTTTTGCCCGGCTTGGATTTACGGGTGGAGGTTTGTCGATGGTGGCAATGGAGCGCCGGGTGAAGAGGAGCTGGCTGA
>NZ_JACRMG010000009.1 GCF_016219575.1 Bradyrhizobium sp.
CGATCAGCCAATCAGCTCGTTCCGCAACCCGAATGTCGCCGAAAGACATCTTGTGCCTCCGCCAAATAGGTCGAAAGCCCTTGAATCATATTTGCAAAATCCGGGGAATCACTTTTGGGGATCCCGTAGCTTCGTTGTAGAGGGCGCAGGGAAGGCCGGGTGCCGGCGGCACCCGCATCACCGTGTGCTGAAAGTAGCGAGAGAAGTGCACACGGGTTTGACAGGTACAGCCGGGACAACCCGGCCTTCCCCGCGCAATGGCTTTACGGCTTATGTCGCGCTCTCCCCGGGGAACGGCCTGTTTTGCCCCCGTTGCCCCGCCAGCACAGGCCGGCGGGGATAGACGCCAGGGTCGCGGCGCCAGGACCACACGATTTCACCGTACGTGACCAGCGTTTCGTCCGGCACTGCGAAATGCGTGCCGAGCGCCTGCCACGTCCATCGCATCCCGTGCCCAACGTTTCGTGACGACCGCGAAGCGCCCCTCTGGCGGGCTCGGGATGGACGCAAAGCTAATTCTGATTTACGTAATAGTCAAGAGGTCTCATTCGATTTTTTCGAATCGGCGGCGGGGTGAACCCGGACCGGCTTGAAATCGCTCCGGATTCAGCTTTCTCGAACCGAACCCCCATGTGCCTGTTGCGCCGGCACCGGCGGTTCGATCCTGCACTGACCGGTGCTGGCTCGTGCGCCAGGGGCCATTTGTGCAAGTGCGAAGGTTGCCCGCCTCATGGGCGGCCCCCGACCGGCATCTTAACGGATGATTTGCTGATTTGGCGCCATCATGGCGTGTAGCGGAGCTGCGTGCTCGCGCATCCTATTCAGCCGGGAGACAATCGTGAAGAAATCGTCAACAAGGACACTCGCTTTTGCTGTGGCAGCCATGCTCGCGGTTGGCGGCGCCGCCCAAGCCGGTGGCGGGGCCAACAAGGACGAAGCCATGGCAATGGTCAAAACGGCCGTTGCCTTCATCAAGGAGCAGGGCGCCGACAAGGCGTATCCGGAGATCACCAACAAGGCCAACGCCAAGTTCCACGATCGCGACCTCTATGTCGTGGTCTACCAGCTCGACGGCAAGGTGCTGGCCCACGGCGCCAACGAGAAGTTCGTCGGCAAGGATCTGATCGACGCGCAGGATGTCGACGGCAAGCTCTACGTCAAGGAGCGCGTCGAACTCGCCGTCAAGCAGCCGTCATTCTGGCAGGACTACAAGTTCGTCAATCCCGTGAGCAAGAAGGTCGAGCCCAAGGAGATGTACTGCGAGAAGCTGGACAACACGGCTGTCTGCGCCGGCATCTACAAGCTCTGACACCCAACAGGCGACACCGTGCGGCGTGCGCCGCGCACCGCAGCGAAGGGTTGATATGCTCGGTCGGATCAAGAACGTTGGTCTTTCGTGGAAGGTCCAACTCGCACCTGCATTCCTGATCATGGTCCTGATCGGGCTCGGCACCTATGCGTTGCAGACGTTGCGGTCGAACCAGGCCGCCGTCGATGCGCTGATGTCGGGTCCGGTCCGCCAGTCGGAAGTAGCGGGCGAGCTCACCACGACGGTATGGACGGCGCACGCCAAGCTGTACCGTCTTGCCGCCACTGCAGCCAACGAAAAGGATGAAAAGAAGATCGCGGAAGTCGCCAAGGAAGCTTCCGCAGCGGCCGCGAAGATCCCCGACGCGCTGAAGGACGTCGAGGCCATCAAGGACAAGTTCAGCCCGGAAACCTTCGACAAGCTGAAGGCGGCGGTCACCGGCTATCTCAAGCAGTCGAAGAATGCCATCGAGATGGCCGACGGCGACGCCGGATCGGCGCTGATCTTCATCAAGGGCGCGGAGCGCAACTTTGCCGTCATCGAAAAGCTCGCCGACGAGCTGATCACGCGCAGCAGCGAGAGCAAGGACCGCGCCATCGCCCAGGCGGGGATCAAGCTCGAGCAGCAGCAATGGTCGTTGACAGTGGCGCTTCTGATCGTTGCGCTTGCGGGCATCGTCGTTTCGTTCCTGATCGGTCGCGGCATCTCTCGCCCCGTCGTGGCGATGGCCCGCGCGATGCGCGAGCTGGCGGCGGGAAACTTCGAGGTTCAGTTGCCCGGCCTGAAGCGCGGCGACGAGGTCGGCCGGATGGCCAACGCGATCCAGGAATTCAAGGTGCAGGCCGTCGCCAAGGCCGAGCGCGACACTGCGGAGCGCGAGGAGAAGAGCCGCGAACTGGCTGCCGCCCGCCGCGCCGAGCTTCACAATCTGGCCGACAGTTTCGAGGTCACCGTCGGCAATATCGTCGAGAACGTCGGCTCGGCCTCGGCCGAACTGGAAAATTCCGCCTCCGTCCTGACCGGCAGCAGCAAGGCGGCGCAGGAACTCTCCACCGTCGTCGCCGCCGCTTCGGAGGAGACTTCCACCAACGTGCAATCGGTCGCCTCCGCGACGGAGGAGATGGCCAGCTCCGTCCACGAGATCGGAAGGCAGGTAGCCAATTCCACCAGGATCGCCAACGAAGCGGTCGCTCAGGCGCAGCAGACCGACGTGCGGATTACCCAGTTGTCGGAGGCGGCCAGCCGCATCGGCGATGTGACCAGGCTGATCACCACGATTGCCGAGCAGACCAACCTGCTGGCGCTCAATGCGACCATCGAGGCCGCTCGCGCCGGCGACGCCGGGCGGGGCTTTGCGGTGGTCGCGCAGGAGGTCAAGGCGCTCGCCACGCAGACCGCAAGGGCAACCAGCGAAATCTCCAGCCAGATTGCCGGCATGCAGGCGGCAACGCAGGATTCGGTGCTGGCCATCAAGGAGATCAGCGGCACCATCGGCAGGGTTTCCGAAATCGCCGCGGCGATCGCGGCGGCCGTCGAAGAGCAGGGGGCCGCGACCCAGGAGATCGCCCGCAACGTGCAGCAGGCCGCACTGGGCTCCACGCAGGTCGCCACCAGCATTGCCGACGTCAACCGCGGCGCTGGCGAGATCGGCACTGCGTCGTCGCAGGTTCTCGCCTCCGCGCAGCTATTGTCCGACGAAAACAGGCGCCTCAAGGCCGAGGTCGGCAAGTTCCTGGCCACCGTCCGGTCGGGCTAGAACCTGATCCGGAAAAGTGTGAAGCGGATTTCCCTGCGAAAAACGCGAAGCGTTTGCGCGGGGATCATGCTCAAACAATAACCCAAAGCGCGATGCCGATTGATCTCGATCTCATCGCGCTTCAGGGCGCGATCCCGGCCCGAAGGCCGCGTCCGGCTTTCGGCGAAAAGTCAGGCTGAGGCCATCAGTACCGGGCATGACGGCGGTTCGAAGCGCCGCCATCTCGCTCCTGCGCGATCAGGTTCCCGTCTTGCGCATCCCCTGATGCGGGTCGGCGCGCAGGTTCTGGAAGAATTTCTCCACCTCCCGCGACAGCGTCTCGGCGGTAGCGGCGAGCTCGCTGGAAGCCGAGAGCACGGATTCGGCCGCCGAAGACGCCGTGCCCATGGCGTCGCTGAGCGAGCCGATATTGTCCACCAGCGTCTGGTTGCCCTGGGCGGCGAGCTGCGCGTTCTGGGAGATTTCGCGGGTCGCCAGATCCTGCTGGCCGATGGCGTCGGCGATGATCGAGGTGACGTCGTTGATTTCGCGCACGGCGTTGCCGATCTCGCGCACCGCCTCGACCGAATTGCGCGTCGAGGTCTGGATCATGCCGACGTTCTCGCTGATCTCGGCGGTGGCCTTGGCGGTCTGGCCGGCCAGCGCCTTCACCTCATGCGCCACCACGGCAAAACCGCGGCCGGCTTCGCCGGCGCGCGCGGCCTCGATCGTGGCGTTGAGCGCGAGCAGGTTGGTCTGCGCGGCGATGGTCTGGATCAGCGCGACCACGCCGTCGATGCGCTGGGTGGCGGCGGCAAGACCCTCGATCTCGGCGACGGACTTGTCGGTGCGCTGGCCGGCCTGCTCCACGGCGGAGGCCGATTGGCGCACCTGGCGGCCGATCTCCTCGACGGAGGCCGAAAGCTCTTCGGCAGCGCCAGCGACGGCGGAGACGTTGGTGGAGGCTTGTTCGGTGGCGTCGGCCGCGGCGACCGCGCGACCGCTGGCGTCAGAGGCCACGCTGGCAATGCCTTGCGCCGTGCCGCGCATCGCGGCGGCGCTGTCATTGACGGTGCGTACCACGCCGCCGATGGCGTCGCGGAACGCCTCGACCGAGGCCTCGATATGCCGCGTTCGCTCGTCGCGCGCCTTCGAATCTTCAATCACCTGCGAATTGAGCCTGCGGTTGCGCTCCATCGATTCCTTGAAGATCTGGATGGCGCGGGCCAGCGAGCCGATCTCGTCGCCGCGGGCGGTGTGCGGCACCTCGACATTGTCCTCGCCGTCGGCGACGCGCTTGATGGTGTCGGTGATGACCGAAAGGGGGCGTGCGATGGAGCGGGCGATGATGAGCACGCCGATGACGACCACGAGCAGCGCAAAGGCGCCGAGGCAGGTCAGGATCCAGGCCAGCGTGTGATTTTCGTCGGTGGTCTGCGCCAGCTTCCTGCTGCGCTCGGCATAGACCCTGGAGAGCGCCTCGAGATCCTTGTTGAGCGCAGTGCGAACCTGGCGGTTGGCGTCGTTGTCGCCCCATTCGCGGCCCGCGGCCGGGCTGATCTCGTTGGCGCGGCGCACCAGTTCGGCGCGGAATTCGACGAACTGCTGGACGCGCTTCTTGAAGGTGGCGAACTGCTCGGCGTCGTCGGCCTGCACCAGCTTTTCCCAGTTCGTCGTCACCTCGAGGATGCGCTTGTTGAAGGCAAGCAGGCCCTCGCCGTATTTCTTCACCACCGCAGGATCGGTCGACATGTAGACGCCGCGGGATTCCATCACCACGGCATAGACCAGCGAGTTGATGCGCTCGACGTTCAGCGCCGCGCGACTGGCGGTCGATACCGCCTCGGTCAACTCGGTATTGCGGCGCGTGTTGTAGTCCGACAGCGCGGTGATGGCCGCGGTCAGCAAGGCGAACAGCCCGAAGATCGAATAGAGCTTGGCCGCGAGCGAGAGTTTGGAGGTCATGACGGACTACTTACTTGTTGGAATGGATTCACAAATCGCGCCCTTACGATCCTCGCAAACGAGGCAAACTGTGGCAGGGTCGGGCGTCCAAAAACTGTGGTGAATTTTCATGGATTTTTTATTAACGCGCGAGCTTTGTGTGACTGCAACTGTGACGTTCATTTGCTAGCAAAATCAAACGCTTGAGGATCGTTTCGGCATTCGCGCAGAAGAAATTGGGTAGGAATACTGCGACCATTGCGCGCATCTGGCATACCTTTGGCATACCAGCGCGTGTACCGGGCCTGTCTTGGCGGTGGCGGGGCGGTCATATGCAAATGGCGGGCTCGCGCTATCATCGGCGCGCCACTGTCCGGAGCCATCATGGCCTATCGCAAGGCGATCGACGCCACCTCCTACGTCTTCGACGACCTGCGCGACCTGCTTGCGAAGGCAACGCCGCCGCGCTCCGGCGACCGGCTGGCCGGCATCGCCGCCGGCAGCGCGGAAGAGACGATCGCCGCGCGGATGGCGCTGGCCGACCTGCCGCTGAAACAGTTCCTCAACGAAGCGGTCATCCCCTACGAGGACGACGAGGTCACGCGCCTGATCGTCGACGGCCATGAGGCCAAAGCCTTTGCGCCGGTGGCCTCGCTGACCGTCGGGGCCTTCCGCGACTGGCTGCTGTCGGACCCCGCGACCGGCGAGGTGCTGGCGCAGCTCGCGCCGGGGCTGATGCCGGAAATGGCCGCGGCCGTCTCGAAGCTGATGCGCAACCAGGACCTGATTCAGGTTGCGAAGAAGTGCGAGGTAACGACCCGTTTCCGCAACACGATCGGGCTGAGGGGGAGGATGAGCACGCGGCTGCAACCCAACCATCCCTTCGATGACATCGGCGGCATCACCGCCTCGATTCTCGACGGGTTGCTGCTCGGCTCGGGCGACGCCTGTATCGGCATCAATCCGGCCAGTGACGACCCGGCCGTGATCGGCGGGCTGCTGCGGCGGCTCGACGACATCATTGTGCGTTTCGACATTCCGACGCAGGGCTGCGTGCTCACCCATGTCACCACCACGCTGGCCCTGATCGGGCAGGGCTATCCCGTCGATCTGGTGTTCCAGTCCATTGCAGGCACCGAGGCGGCCAACCGCAGCTTCGGCGTCACGCTTGCGCTGCTGCGCGAGGCGCGCGAGGCCGGGCTGTCGCTCAAGCGCGGCACGGTGGGCAGCAACGTGATGTATTTCGAGACCGGGCAGGGCTCGGCGCTCTCGGCCAACGCGCATCACGGCGTCGACCAGCAGACCCTGGAGGCGCGTGCCTATGCGGTGGCCCGCGTCTTCGATCCGCTGCTGGTCAACAGCGTGGTCGGCTTCATCGGCCCGGAATATCTCTATGACGGCAAGGAAATCATCCGCGCCGGCCTCGAGGATCATTTCTGCGGCAAGCTGCTCGGCGCCCCGCTCGGCGTCGACGTCTGCTACACCAACCATGCCGAGGCCGACCAGGACGACATGGACAATCTGCTGACCCTGCTGGCGGCGGCCGGCGTCACCTTCATCATGGGGGTACCCGGCGCCGACGACGTCATGCTGAACTACCAGTCGACCTCGTTTCATGACGCGCTCTACCTGCGCGACCTCTTTGGCCTGGGGCGGGCGCCGGAGTTCGACGACTGGCTGGTGCGGATGGGACTTTCCGGCACCGATTTTCGTCTTTCCGGCAATGCCGGGCAGCTCCCCGATTTTGCCGCGAAATTGATCGCTTGAGAGGTGTTCCAGGCAGGTTTCTTGCAACCAACGGGCGGTGAGAGCGTTATGGGTCGCCTGCAATCCCAAGAGGAATGTGTAGCCGAGCCCTCAAGCTCGTGGTTAAATTCCTCATTGCCGGGCAAGTAACTTGAATGCTTGAGGAAGTTTGATGCGAGCAGAAGGCTTTCAGACGGTACGGCGGATCCTCTGCGTGTTTCCCCGCTACACGTCGTCTTTTGGCACGTTCGAGCACGCCTATCCGCTGACCGATGGCGTGAAGGGCTTCATGCCGCCGCAGGGATTGCTGCTGATCGCGGCATATCTTCCGGCCGACTGGCCGGTGCGCTTCGTCGACGAGAACCTCCAGCCGGCTGCGAAAGAGGATTTCGAGTGGGCCGAGGCGGTGCTGGTCAGCGGCATGCACATCCAGCGCACCCAGATGAACGACATCTGCCGCCGCGCCCATGCCCACGACCTGCCGGTCGCGCTCGGCGGCCCGTCCGTCAGCGCCTGCCCGGACTATTATCCCTCCTTCGACTACCTCCATGTCGGCGAACTCGGCGATGCTACCGACGAGCTGTTCCGCATTCTGTCGGCAGACTGCTCGCGCCCGGAGCGGCAGGTGGTGCTGACGACGAAGGATCGCCTCGCGATGAGCGAGTTCCCGATCCCCGCCTATGAGCTCGCCGACACGCGGAAATACCTGCTCGGCAGCATCCAGTATTCCAGCGGATGTCCCTACCAGTGCGAGTTCTGCGACATCCCGGGCCTCTACGGCCGCAACCCGCGCCTGAAGACGCCGCAGCAGATCATCGCCGAGCTCGACCGCCTGCGCGAATGCGGCATGAGCGACACCATCTACTTCGTCGACGACAATTTCATCGGCAACCGCAAGGCGGCGATGGATCTGCTGCCGCATCTGGTCGAGTGGCAGAAGCGCACCGGCTACATCACGCGGCTGGCCTGCGAGGCGACGCTCAACATCGCCAAGCGGCCGGAGATCCTGGAGAAGATGAAGGAGGCGATGTTCGTCACCGTGTTCTGCGGCATCGAGACGCCGGATCCGGACGCGCTGAAGGCGATGCACAAGGACCACAACATGATGGTCCCGATCCTCGAGGGCATACAGACCATCAATTCCTACGGCATGGAGGTGGTCTCCGGCATCATCATGGGGCTCGACACCGACAAGCCCGGAACCGCCGACGCGCTGCTCGACTTCGTCGAGCAGTCCCGCATTCCGCTGTTGACCATCAACCTGCTGCAGGCGCTGCCGAAGACGCCGCTGTGGGACCGCCTCGAGAAGGAAGGCAGGCTGATCAATGACGAGGTCGCCGAGGGCCGCGATTCCAACGTCGACTTCCTGATGCCCTATGACGAGGTGATCAGCAACTGGAAGCGCGCGATGGCGATCGCCTATGAGCCGGCCAGGCTGTTCGAGCGCTACCTCTACCAGTGCGAATACACCTACAACCAGCGCCTCAAGGTGCCGGTCGCCGACGAGTTGAAGACCTGGCCCAACATCCGCCGCGCGCTGATCATGCTGCGCAACATCTTCTGGAAGGTCGGCGTGCTCGGCGACTACAAGCGCGTGTTCTGGAAGTTCGCGCTCGGCCGGTTGCGCAAGGGCGATATCGAGGGCCTGATCGGCTCGACGCTGATCGCCCACCACCTGATCGAGTTCGCGCGCGCGGCGACCAGCGGCCGGCAGAACGCCTCGAACTACTCGATCCGGCTGCGCGAGGCCGCCGTCCCTGCCGAGTGAGCCGAAAACCACGCCGCGGCCGCTCGGCGATTTGCGCGCGCTGACGCCGGCGCGCGTCGGGCTCGGCCGGACCGGCGCGGGGCTGCCGACCGAGGCGCTGCTCGACTTCACGCTCGACCATGCCCGCGCCCGCGACGCCGTGCATGCCGCCTTCGATACGGCCGGCCTGATCGCGTCGCTCCATGCCCTCGGCCTCGATCCCCTGCAGGTGTCGAGCCGCGCGCCGGTGCGGCGCGATTATCTGCGCCGGCCCGATCTTGGCCGCATGCTGGACGCCGATTCCCGGCGGGCGCTGGCCGGCAGGGCTGAGGGCGCATGCGGCCTCGTCCTCGTCATCGCCGACGGCCTGTCGCCGGCCGCGGTCAATCTCCACGCCGCCGGCGTCACCGGCCAACTGCTGCCGCTGCTGTCGGAGGCGGGCATCGCGGCCGGGCATGTCGTGATTGCCTCGGGCGCGCGCGTCGCGCTCGGCGACGAGATCGGCGAAATCCTCAAGAGCCGGATGGTGGCCGTCCTGATCGGCGAGCGGCCGGGCCTGTCGGCGCCCGATAGCCTCGGCGCCTATCTGACCCACGATCCCCGGGTCGGGCGCAGCGATGCGGAGCGCAATTGCGTCTCCAACATTCACGGTTCCGGGCTGAGTTCCGCGGAGGCCGCGTTCAAGATTGCGTGGCTGATCCGCGAGTCGCTCGCCCGAGGTATCAGCGGCGTTGCGCTCAAGGATGAGAGCAGCGAGGCGATGGCCGCGCGCCTTGCAAAACCGGTGTGACAAATCAGACACTTAACGGACCCATTTGATGTGGGCCCGCGGCCTTGCCAAGCCACCTAACCTTGCGATTCAGGTCCCGGACCTGCTACATGAGGTCCGCCGAATTTGCCGTATTTTTTCAAGGGTTAACGCCATTCTCAAGAGGCCGACAGAGCCGCTTTGTGCGTTGCCCGAAAGCTCAAGCGACATCGTCAGGCGATGTGAGGACTGGACAGGTCATGCTCGATAAGTACAGCGAAAGCGAAGTTCATGTCGACGTCGCAGAGACGCGGCCGACTTCGAGCATCGCCTTCGGACTGGAACGGATGGGGCTGATCGCAGTCAAGGCGCCGGTGCTGTCTCTCATCGTGCTCTTCGTGCTGATGGTCGCCGCCGTGTTCGGCGTCTATCGCATCAAGATCGACGACTCCTTGAGCCAGCTGTTCCGCTCGGACTCCAAGGACTACAAGCAATATGAGGCGGTGACCAAGCGCTTCCCGGCGACCGAGTTCGACGTGCTGGTCGTGGTCGAGGGCAAGACGCTGCTGGCGCGCGAAAACCTCGAGAAGGTCCGCGACCTGGTCACGGACATGCAGCTCGTCGAGGGCGTGCGCGGGCTGGTGTCGCTGTTCTCGGCGCGGCAGGCGCCGGAAAAGGGCAGGCTGCCGGCGGCGCTGTTCCCGCCGGATCTGCCGGAAGGCCCCGCTTACGACAAGTTCATCGAGACGGTGAAGGCCAACGAGATCATCCGCGGCAAGCTGTTGTCGGAAGACGGCACGCTGGCGCTGGTGGTGATGTCGCTGGAGCCGGCGATCGTCTCCTCCAACAAGCTCAAGCAGGTGGTCGGCGAGATCAGGAAGATCATGGCCGACGACCTCGCCGGCAGCGGACTCAATGCGCAGCTCTCCGGCGTTCCCGTGATGCAGCTCGAGATCCGCAACGCGGTCGAGCGCGACGGGCTCACCTACAACATCCTCGGCATCCTCGCCGGCTGCATCATCGCAATCATCTTCTTCCGCAAGATATCCTTCATGGTGGCGGCGGCGTTCCCGCCGATGATCGCGATCCTGCTCGCGCTCGGCGGCCTCGGCTGGGCCAACTTCAATCTCAACATGTTCCTCAACGTGATGACGCCCCTCATCATGGTGATCAGCTTTTCCGACTCGATGCAGCTAACCTTCGCGGCGCGCGACCGGCTGATCGCGGGGCAGGACAAGTACACGGCCTTCAAGAATGCCGTGCTGGTCGTGGGACCCGCCTGCGTGCTCACCCACGGCACCGCGGGCATTTCCTTCATCGCGCTGCAGTTCTCCGATTCCGACCTGATCCGCAAGTTCGGCGAGGCGGGGCTGGCCGCCACCATCATCGCGCTGATCGCGGTGCTCAGCCTGGTGCCGGTGTTCGGCGTGCTGCTGGTGCGCAACGAAAAGATCTTTGCCGTGAAATTCCAGGGCGCGGATGCCGGCGTGCAGATGCTGCGCAATTTCTGCTACTGGATCGCGGTGCGCATGGTGAACCGCCCCGGGCTGTACAGCCTGATCGCGCTGATCGTGGTCGGCGGCCTCGGCGTCATCTATGCCAGCCTCGAGCCGCGCTATCGCCTCGCCGACCAGGTGCCGGACAAGCGGCAGGCGGTGGAGGCGAGCGGGAGGCTCGACGCCAAGCTCACCGGCGCCAATCCGATCGATGTGCTGATCGAATTCCCCAAGGGCGCCGACCTCTACGCGCCGGAGACGCTGAACGTGATCGCCCAGGTGCACTCCACGGTGGAGGGCGCGGCGGGCGTCGGTAACGTCTGGTCGCTGGAAACGCTGCGCCGCTGGCTGGCGGAGAAGGCCGGCACCACCGACGTCGAGACGCTGAAGCAGTATGTCAGCGTGATCCCCGAACACCTGGTGCGCCGCTTCATCTCGGCCGAGCAGGATGCGGTGGTGGTGTCCGGCCGCGTGCCGGATCACGATTCGAGCCAGATCCTGCCGGTGGTGGAAAAGCTCGATCGCGCGCTCGACAAGGTGCGCAAGGCGCATCCCGGCTTCGAGATCGCGGTGACCGGCCTGTCGGCGATCGCGGCGCGCAACAGCGCCAACATGATCGAGAAGCTCAACCACGGCCTGACGATCGAATTCATCCTGGTGGCGGTCTTCATCGGTCTCGCCTTCCGTTCGGTCGTCGTGATGTTCTCCTGCATCCTGCCGGGCATCTTCCCGGTGGTGCTGTCGGGCACGGTGCTGTGGCTGCTCGGGGAGGGGCTGCAATTCGCCAGCGTGGTGGCGCTGACGGTGTCGTTCGGCCTCGGCCTGTCGGCGACCATCCACTTCCTCAACCGCCTGCGTCTGGAGAGCAAGCCCGGCGTCTCGTCGGAGCTGGCGGTGGAGCGCGCTACCGTGCTGGTGGGACCGGCGCTGATCCTGACCACGGTGGTGCTGGCCTGCGGCCTGATCGTGACCGTGTTCTCCGACCTGCCGTCGCTGCGCCTGTTCGGCTGGCTCAGCGCATTCTCGATGGTGGCAGCCCTCGTCGCCGACCTCTTCATCCTGCGGCCGACGTCGATGTGGCTGATCAACCTGGCGCAAAAAATCCGCGGGTCGGCCGGCCAGCCGAAGCCCGCGGAGTGATGCCTCGCAGCTCGAAGGGCTGCCTCAGCCCTTCGTCATCGTGATGTTGACGCCGCGGATCTCGCCCTTGGATTCGATCTGCACGACCTGCTTGGTGCCGTTGGTGCGCAGGTTCAGCGTGGCGGCGAAACCGGAGGCCTCGACGAAGACGTCGATGGCGCCATTGCCGGCGGTGCCCTGCAGGTTGCCGAAGATGTTGCGGCTCTTCTCGCTCCAGCTGCCGGAGATGCGGTCGCCCTGGCTGGTGACGTCGCTGATGAGATCGAACTTGTAGCTGTCGCTCGCGCAGTGTAGCGCCTGCTTCAGGCCCATCCCGGTGGAGTTGACCTTGTAGTCGGCCTTGCAACGGATGCGCTCGGTGGTGCCGTTGGACAGCGCGACCGTGCCGGTACCCGACCATGAACCGTCAAAGCCGGCAAAGGGGCCGCCCGCCTGGGTGTTGCCCGCCGAGACCGACAGCAACAGCGCAGCGCCGACGCCGGCCGCCGTGAGAGCCCGACCGAACAGGCTGGAAGCAAACAAGTTCATGGTGAGTTTTCCCATCTCAATAGACGCTTCCGAACGAGAGGCGTCTCGCCACATCGAAGACTTAGTGTCACCGCGACAGGCGAGGTTCAAATCGCGGTGAACTGCCCGCTTCGGGCGGGGTTCCGGCGTGCATCATGTAGCGGTCCCGGCGGTTGTCCTGCAACCGCCATTTTTCAACACGGCTAACTGGTAAATATGAGCCATATTTCAAGCGGTTACAAACAGTGAACGCTTGCCGTTAATTTAGCCGCATTTGCCATGCTTGTGCTGGAGGCGCCGCTGCGATACGCGGCCTCTGCCACTCACGAATCATGCCGACCACCGAAGCGTCATTCGGGGGCCGCGGATTTCTGCCGTCGAATGAAGGATCACATGCGCAAGTTTGTTCTGGCCCTCGCCTTCCTGTCGTCCACGTCCGCCGCCTTCGCCCAGCAGCAGGCGGTGCAGCCGCAGCGCAGCGGCACGGCGGAAGAGCAGGCGGCCTGTAACCGCGACGTCCAGCGCCACTGCCGCAGCGTCATCAACCAGGGCGACTTCGTGATCCTTGCCTGCCTTCAGCAGAACCGCCCGCAGATTTCGGCCGCCTGCAACCAGGTGCTGAAGAACCACGGCCAGTAAGCGCCGTTTCCGCGGGTCGGCGGCCGGGCGGAAACCTTGCCGCCGGCCCCCTGCGAAACGTCGGCTGCATCCGCTTTGCAGCCTGCGAAAGCATTGGTTTTGCCTGCATATTCCCCTATATGGGGGCGCGAGTTCCGCAAGCGCCCCCGGGCGCAAAACCGGTGACGATGTAATTCGATGAGCAGCGCTGGCGACCTCAGGTCGGGCAAGACGCACCGTGACGAGAATTTTCCGGTCGCCTCGTGGATCATCCATCCGCGGCACCGGGCGCCGATTCTCGCCTTCTACAATTTCGTCCGCACCGCCGACGACATTGCCGATCATTCGCAACTGCCGGCGGACGAGAAGCTGCGCTATCTCGACGTTCTGGAAGCGGAACTGCTCGGCAAGGGCGACACGCAGGCGGAGGCCGTGCGGCTGCGCAACGCGCTCGCCGAACGCGGCATGCCGCCGCGCCATGCGCTCGACCTGCTCACCGCCTTCCGCATGGACGTGACCAAGCTGCGTTACGAGAACTGGGATGAGGTGATCCACTATTGCCGCTATTCGGCGATGCCGGTCGGCCGCTTCGTGCTCGACGTCCATGGCGAGAGCACCTCGACCTGGCCGGCTTCCGATGCGCTTTGCGCGGGCCTGCAGGTCAACAACCACCTGCAGGATTGCGGCAAGGATTTTCGCGAGCTCAACCGCGTGTACCTGCCGCGTGACGCGCTGGCCGCGAGCGGCGCTTCCGTCGAGGAGCTTGGCGCCCGGAAATCGTCGCCGCAGATGCTGCAATGCCTGCACGCCCTGGCCGTGAAGACGGAGGCGCTGCTCGATGAAGGCAGGGCGCTCGCGCCGCAGGTCAGGGATTTCCGGCTCGGGCTCGAGGTCTCCGTCATCCAGGCGTTCGCCGACAAGATCGTGGCGATGCTCAGGGTGCGCGACCCCCTGAGCGAGCGCGTGCATCTGTCGCCGCTCGAACTGCTCGCCTACAGTTTTGGCGGGATGGCCGGCGAAATCGCGCGGCGCGCGACCGGCCGCGGACCGCAATCGAAGACGGCGGCCGGCGCATGAGCGTGCAGACGGCCGACAACGCGAACTACGGTTCGACCGCCTCCGGCAGTTCGTTCTACGCGGCGATGCGCATCCTGCCGCCGGCGCAGCGCGAGGCGATGTTCCGGATCTACAGTTTCTGCCGCCAGGTCGACGACATCGCCGATTCCGACGGTCCGCGCGCGGAGCGCCTCGCCGCGCTCCAGCAATGGCGCGACGACATCGATGCGCTCTATCGCGGTCAGCCGCCGGCGCGGCTGAAGGACTATGTCGCCTCGGTGAAGGCCTTCGGCCTGAAGCGCGAGGATTTCCTCGCTATCGTCGACGGCATGGAAATGGACGTGCCGGCCGACATCCGCGCGCCCGACATGGCGACCCTCGATCTCTATTGCGACCGCGTCGCCAGCGCCGTCGGGCGGCTGTCGGTGCGGGTGTTCGGCATGGGGGAGGAGGACGGCGTCGCGCTCGCCCATCATCTCGGCCGCGCGTTGCAGCTCACCAACATCCTGCGCGACCTCGACGAGGATGCCGGCCTCGGCCGGCTCTATCTGCCGCGCGAAGGCCTGCTGCATGCCGGGATCACCGGCGACGATCCCGCGAAAGTCACCGCCGACAAGGCGCTGCCGAAAGTATGCGCGCCGCTGGCGCAGCGCGCGGCCATGCATTTCGCCAAGGCCGACGAGATCATGGCGCGCTGCCCGCGCCGCACGGTGCGCGCGCCCCGCATAATGTCGAAATACTACCGCGCCATCCTCGACCTGCTGCTGGCGCGGGGTTTCGCCGCCCCGCGCGAACCGGTGCGTGTGACAAAACTCACGAAGCTCGCCATCCTCTTCCGTTACGCTTTCATCTGATGCCCAAAACCGTCCACATCATCGGCGCCGGGATTTCCGGCCTTTCCGCGGCCGTGCGGCTGAGCAATGCCGGCGTGCCCGTGCACGTCCACGAAGCGACGCAGCAGGCCGGCGGCCGCTGCCGCTCCTATTTCGACGCCGTCACCAATCTCACCATCGACAACGGCAATCACCTGCTGCTGTCGGGCAATCGTCACGCCCTCGACTATGCGCGCACCATCGGCACCGAGGCGGGGCTGGTGGGGCCGGCGCGCGCGCAGTTTCCATTCGTGGATGTTTCCACCGGCCAGCGCTGGCAGCTCGACCTCGGCGACAGCCGCTGGCCCACCTGGGTGTTCGACGAGTCGCGCCGCGTCCCCGATACCGGGCTGTTCGACTATCTGAAGCTTGCGCCGATCATCTGGGCCGGCGCGGACACGCTGGTCGGCAACGCCATTCCCTGCGACGGCACGCTGTATGAGCGGCTGGTGCAGCCGCTGTTGCTGGCCGCGCTCAATTGCGATCCGCCGGAGGGCTCGGCCGGCCTTGCCGGGGCCATCGTGCGGGAGACGCTGCTGGCGGGCGGCCAGGCCTGCCGTCCATTGATCGCGCGCGACGGGCTCAGCGCCGTGCTGGTCGATCCCGCCGTCAAGCTGCTCGAGGGCCGCGGCGCCAGCGTGCGCCTCAGCCACGAGTTGCGCGCGCTTGAGACCTCGGGCGATCGCGTCAACGAACTGAACTTCGGCGACGACAGGATCGCCATCGGCCCCGACGACGCCGTCATTCTCGCAGTGCCGCCGCGGCCCGCTTCTGCGCTGCTGCCGGGCCTGAAGACGCCGACCAGGTTCCGCGCCATCGTGAACGCGCATTTCCGCTTCGATCCGCCGCGGGACGCTGCGCCCATTCTCGGCGTGGTCGGGGGGCTCGTGGAATGGCTGTTCGCCTTCCCGCAGCGGCTCTCCGTCACTATCAGCAATGGCGACCGGCTGGTCGACATGCCGCGCGAGGAGCTGGCGCAGGCGATCTGGCGGGATGTCTGCAAGGCCGGCGGCGTTTCCGGCGAATTGCCGCCCTGGCAGATCGTACGCGAGCGCCGCGCCACATTTGAGGCCACGCCGGAACAGAATGCGCTGCGGCCGGGGCCGGTGACGGCATTCAAAAACCTGTTCCTTGCCGGCGACTGGACTGCTACGGGATTGCCTGCGACCATCGAGGGATCGGTGCGGTCGGGCGATCGCGCCGCCGATCTGGTCCTCGGAAAGGCAAACGCCTGATCCTCAATCCGCGCGCGGTGCGCAATTCGCACCGGAGCGCGAACACAGGGCAAGTCAGTGAATATGCATTCCGGAAACCCCACCGCCACCGTCGATCCCGCCGCGCTGGAAAAGAGCATCGCTTCGGCCACCGAGGCGCTGCTCGGCTGTCGCCAGGCCGACGGCCACTGGGTGTTCGAGCTGGAAGCGGATGCCACCATCCCGTCCGAATATGTGCTGCTGCGGCACTATCTCGCCGAGCCGGTCGACGCGGTACTCGAAGCCAAGATCGCCAACTATCTGCGGCGCATCCAGGGCGCCCATGGCGGCTGGCCGCTGGTGCACGACGGCCCGTTCGACATGAGCGCGAGCGTGAAGGCCTATTTCGCGCTGAAGATGATCGGCGATTCCGTGGACGCGCCGCACATGGCGCGGGCGCGCGAGGCGATCCGCTCGCGCGGGGGCGCCGCTAACGTCAACGTGTTCACCCGCTTCCTGCTCGCCTTCTATGGCGTCGTGACCTGGCGCGCGGTGCCGGTGCTGCCGATCGAGATCATGCTGCTGCCGACGTGGTCGCCGTTCCACCTCAACAAGATCTCCTACTGGGCCCGCACCACCATCGTGCCGCTGATGGTGCTGGCGGCGCTGAAGCCGCGCGCGAAAAATCCGAAGGGGGTCGGCATCGACGAACTGTTCCTGCAGGATCCGAAGAGCGTCGGCATGACGTCGAAGGCGCCGCACCAGAGCTGGGGCTGGTTCCTGCTGTTCCGCTCGCTCGACAAGATCCTGCGCGCGATCGAGCCGCTGTTTCCGAAGGGTTTGCGCGCCCGCGCGGTCGAGAGCGCGCTCGCCTTCACCGAGGAGCGGCTCAACGGCGAAGACGGCCTGGGCGCGATCTATCCGCCGATGGCCAACGTCGTGATGATGTACGAGGCGCTCGGCAAGGATGAGAATTTTCCGCCGCGCGCGATTACGCGCCGGGGCATCGAGAAGCTGCTGGTGATCGGCGAGCACGAGGCCTACTGCCAGCCCTGTGTGTCGCCGGTGTGGGACACCGCGCTGACCTGCCACGCGCTGCAGGAGGCCGGCGGCGAAGAGGCGACGGCGAGGGCCAAACAGGGCCTCGACTGGCTGCAGCCGCGCCAGGTGCTGGACCTCAAGGGCGACTGGGCCGCGAAGGCCCCCGATACGCGGCCCGGCGGCTGGGCATTCCAGTACAACAACGCGCACTATCCGGACCTCGACGACACCGCCGTGGTGGTCATGGCGATGGACCGCGCCCAGCGCAACGCCGGCAGCAACGAGTATGACACCGCGATCGCCCGCGGCCGCGAATGGATCGAGGGCATGCAGAGCCGCGACGGCGGCTGGGCTGCCTTCGACGTGAACAATCTCGAATATTATTTGAACAATATCCCGTTCTCCGACCACGGCGCGCTGCTCGATCCCCCGACCGAGGACGTCACGGCGCGCTGCGTTTCGATGCTGGCCCAGCTTGGCGAGACCGCCCGGAGCAGCAAGGCGGTCGCCGACGGGATTGACTATCTGCGCCGCACCCAGCTGCCGGAGGGCTCGTGGTACGGCCGCTGGGGCCTGAACTACGTCTACGGCACCTGGTCGGTGCTCTGCGCGCTAAATGTCGCAGGGGTAGACCATCACGATCCCATGGTCCGGAAGGCGGTGGATTGGCTAGTCTCGATCCAGAATCGGGACGGCGGCTGGGGGGAAGATGCCGTCAGCTACCGGCTCGACTACAGGGGATATGAGCAGGCGCCCTCCACGTCGTCGCAAACGGCATGGGCCTTGCTTGGGTTGATGGCGGCCGGCGCAGTGGAGCATCCGGCCGTCGTGAAAGGGGTGGAGTACCTAAAAAGCACACAGACGGAAAAAGGCCTGTGGGATGAGCAGCGCTACACGGCAACGGGTTTTCCGCGCGTGTTTTATTTGCGATATCACGGCTACTCGAAGTTCTTCCCGCTCTGGGCATTGGCGCGGTACCGGAACTTGAGCAGCACCAACAGCAGGATGGTAGGGGTCGGGATGTGAGTTTGGAGGCGGGGGCCGCCGTGACCGTGCGTCAGTCGATTGGGGAAGGTTCGATTGATCCGCGGCCGGTGTTGATCGTGACGGGATTGGTGCAGGAGGCCCGCATCGCGGCCGGGCCCGGCATGATCGTCATCTGCAGTTCGAGCGATCCGCAACAGCTTCGTGCGCTGCTGGCAACGCTCGATTCCTCCACTTTCCGCGGCGTCGTCAGCTTTGGCGTGGCCGGCGGCCTCGACCCCTCATTGAAGACCGGCGATGTGGTGGTGGCGACCGAAGTCATGGCCGGCGATACCAAATTCCTCGCCGACATGGCGCTGAACGAAGAGATGATCGCGAGCGCCACGCTCAAGCGCAGCCGCGTGACGCGCCGCCGTCGCCGCGTGGTGCGCGGCGGGCTCGCCGGCGTCGAGCGGGTCGTTGCGGCAAGCTCCTGCAAGGCCGCGCTGCACTCCGAGACGGGCGCGGCCGCCGTCGACATGGAAAGCCACATCGCCGCCGCCTACGCCGCGAGCGCAGGCATTCCCTTCGCGGCGCTGCGCGTGATCAGCGATCCCGCCCACCGCGCGCTGCCCGAGCTGGCGCAGAACGCGATCAAGCCCAATGGCGATATCTGCGTGCGCACCATCGTGCGCGGCGTGGTGCGAAATCCCAAGACGCTCAGCGCGCTGGTCTCCACCGGCATCGACTTCAACCGCGCGCTGCGCTCGTTGCGCGGCTGCCGCGGCTTCCTGATGGGCGGCGAAAGCCTCGTCGCGGGTCACGCCTGAGCGCTTCCCTGATGTCGACGAAAAAGGCCCGGGCAGCGCCCGGGCCTTTTTGGTTTCTGACGGGATACCGCGGCGATCAGGCAGCTGTGGAGGCCTTCTGCTGGGCGAGCTTGTCGGCCTTCTGCCGGGCGGCGAGCGCCTCGTCGTGGCGGATCTCCGAGAGCCTCTTCTCGACCTGCTCGGCGAACACGTACTGTGCCGGGCGCTGCCTGGAGAGATCGATCTCCGGCGCCATGGGGCCTTCGGTCTTGATGCCGCGCAGCGCCACCCAGGCCGCCTTGAGCGGGTTGTTGAATGCGGCGGTCGCAGCGGTCGGCTCGTAGCCGCAATGCGCCATGCAGTTGGCGCACTTTTCGTACTTGCCGGTGCCGTAGGAATCCCAGTCGGTGGTTTCCATCAGCTCCTTGAAGGTCTTGGCGTAGCCTTCGCCGAGCAGATAGCAGGGCTTCTGCCAGCCGAAGATATTGCGCGCCGGCATGCCCCACGGCGTGCACTCGTACTCCTGGTTGCCGGCGAGGAAATCGAGGAACAGGCTGGAGTGCATGAAATTCCACTTCTTGCCCTTGCCGAGCGCGAAGACGTCGCGGAACAGCTTCTTGGTCTTGGTGCGGTTGAGGAAGTGTTCTTGGTCGGGCGCGCGCTCATAGGCGTAGCCCGGCGACATCGACACGCCGACGCCGAGCTCGGTGGTGAGGTCGAGGAATTTCGCGATCTCTTCCGCCGGATGGCCATCGAAGATGGTGGCGTTGACGTTGACCGTGAAGCCGCGATCCTTCGCCGCCTTGATGGCGGACACCGCGCGGTCGAACACGCCCTTCTGCGACACCGCCTTGTCGTGATGGTCCTTCAGGCCGTCGAGATGCACCGAGAAGAACAGATAGGGCGAGGGCTCGAACAGGTCGAGCTTCTTCTCCAGCAGCAGCGCATTGGTGCAGAGCGAGACGAACTTCTTGCGTGCGACGAGGCCGCGCACGATCTCGCCGATCTCCTTGTGGATCAGCGGCTCGCCGCCGGGGATCGCCACCATCGGTGCGCCGCATTCCTCGGCCGCATCCCAGCACTCCTGCGCCGTCATGCGGCGGTTGAGGATGGCGTCGGGATAATCGATCTTGCCGCAGCCGACGCAGGCGAGGTTGCAGCGGAACAGCGGCTCCAGCATCAGCACGAGGGGATAGCGCTTGCGGCCAAGCAGCTTCTGCTTGAGCAAATAACCGCCGATACGCATTTCCTTGAAGAAGGGTATTGCCATTTCGAAGCGTTCTTTCTTGCACTTAAGTCGTCAGAGTTGAATCAGCCCGCAGTCAGTTCGGCCGGAAGCCGGAACTCGATATTCTCTTCCCGCCCGGGCAGCACCGACACCGTCACCGGCCCGATGCGCCGCAAGGCCTCGATCACGTCGTCCACCAGCACCTCGGGCGCCGAGGCGCCGGCGGTGATGCCGACAGCTTTGGCGTCCTTCAGCCACTCCGCGTTGAGCTCGCTGCCGTCGGCAATCAGGTAGCTCGGAACGCCGACCTCGGTGCCGATCTCGCGCAGACGGTTGGAGTTGGAACTGTTGGCGGCGCCCACCACCAGGATAACGTCGACGAGCTTGCTCAGGTCCCTTACCGCGGATTGGCGGTTCTGTGTCGCATAGCAGATATCCCGGGTATCCGGGCCTTGAATGTCTGTAAAGCGTGCGTGAAGGGCGGCGATGATGTCCCTGGTGTCGTCCACGCTGAGGGTGGTCTGGGTGATGTAGGCGACCGGGGTATCCTTCGGCAGGGTGAGCGCGGCGACCTCGTCGACGTTCTGGACCAGCAGCACGGGCCCCGGGACCTGGCCCATGGTGCCCTCGACCTCGGGATGGCCGGCGTGGCCGATCAGGATCAGCGAGCGCCCCTTGGACACGTAGCGCTTGCCCTGATTGTGAACTTTCGTGACCAGCGGGCAGGTGGCGTTGAGCACCGGCAGGTTGCGGGCGGCGGCTTCTTCCTCGACGCTGCGGGCCACGCCATGGGCGGAAAATACGGTCACCGCGAGCGGCGGAACTTCGGACAGATCCTCGACGAAGATCGCGCCCTTGTTCTTGAGGCTCTCGACCACGTATTTGTTGTGCACGATCTCGTGCCGGACATAGACCGGCGGGCCGTATTTTTCGAGTGCGCGTTCTACGATCTCGATGGCGCGCACGACACCGGCGCAAAAGCCGCGGGGCTGCGCAAGATACACCTGCATCGAACTGCCGTTACGCAAATTGCACCACATCCATCTTGAAGCCTCCATGCGGGCGGACCTTGCAGTTATCGGCTGCAATATCCGCACCATACGGTTCCCGCGCCCAATCCCTGGTTCCAAGCGCATGGAAGCACACGGCTTTGTGTCAAAAAATACGGCTCGGGGAAAGGCGGATTGCGAAATGGTCGCAGCTGGAATGGAAATTGGAGGTATAATAGTAAAGCCAGATTAGCTCCATCCTCTCCGGATCGTCACTTTTACGCCGGGAGGGGTGAGCTATATCAACTCGCTCGATGCGATTTGGGTCTGTTTCGCAACCACGCTGACGTTCCCGCGCGGAAGTAACCAAAACAAGCAATAGGCCGGTCGATGGAACTCCGCTAGATAGCGGGCGTTTCCGGCAGGCCTCCTGAGATCAGAAAGAAACGATGTGCTGACCAATACCGTTGTCTCGATTGTAAAGGCTTGCACGCGCTTCGCTCCCTTGGTCCTTGCTCTCTCGCTCCTGCTCTCGGTGGCGTCGAGCATCTATGCGGCCCGGCATTTTGCCATCAACACCGACATCAACACGCTGATCTCGCCCGATCTCGACTGGCGCAAGCGCGACATCCAGTTCGAGCGCGCCTTCGATCGCGAAAAACTGATCCTCGCCGTGGTCGAGGCGCCGACGCCGGAACTCGCCGGCTCCGCCGCCAATGCGCTGGCCGAAAAGCTCAAGGCCGACACCCGGAATTTAGAGGCGGTGCAGCCGCTCGGTTCCGGCGAGTTCTTCGCCAGGAACGGCCTCTTGTTCCTGCCGACCGAGGACGTTGCCAGGACGACGGGCCAGATGGAGGCATCCGCGCCGCTGATCGAGATCATGGCGGGCGATCCCTCGATCCGCGGCCTCACCGGCGCGCTGGAGACGGGACTGGCCGGCGTCAAGCGCGGTCAGGCCAATCTCGACAATGCGGCGCGGCCCTTCACCTACATTTCGGAGACGGTCGAGAAGGTCCTGGCCAAGGACAATCCGGCGTTCTCCTGGCGCGAGCTGGTGAGTCCGAAGCCGCTCACCGACGCCGACAAGCGTTCCTTCATCGAGGTCAAGCCGATCATCGACTATGAAGCACTGGAGCCGGGCAAGAACGCCACCGACGCGATCCGCAAAGCCGCCTCCGAGCTGAAATTCGCCGAGGACTATCACGCCCGCGTCCGCCTGACCGGGCCGATCCCGATCGCCAACGAGGAATATTCGACGGTCCAGGAGGGCGCCATCATCAACGGGATCGGCACGGTTCTCATCGTGCTGGTGATCCTGTGGCTGGCGCTGCATTCGACGAAGATCATCTTCGCCGTTTTCGTGAACCTGTTCATCGGGCTCGCCGTCACCACCGCCGTCGGCCTGTGGCTGGTGGGATCGCTGAACCTGCTGTCGATCGCGTTCGCGGTGCTGTTCGTCGGCCTCGGCGTTGATTTCGGCATCCAGTTCAGCGTGCGCTACCGCTCCGAGCGCTTCAAGAACGACGATCTGGCCGAGGCGCTGGCGGAAGGCGCGCGGCGTTCCGCGGTGCCGCTGTCGCTGGCGGCGATGGCGACCGCTGCCGGCTTCCTCTGCTTCCTGCCGACCGACTACCGGGGCATTGCCGAACTCGGCAAGATCGCCGGCGCCGGCATGCTGGTCGCCTTCATCTCCAGCATCACCGCGCTGCCGGCGCTGCTGAAGCTGCTCAACCCGCCCGGCGAAGACGATCCGGTCGGCTATGCCTTCCTCGCGCCGGTCGACAAGTTCCTGGAAGACTATCGCGTGCCGATCATCGTCGGCACGCTGCTGGTCGCGGTCGCCGGCCTGCCGCTGCTCTACTTCATGAAGTTCGACTTCAACCCGATCAACCTGCGCAATCCCCATGTCGAGTCGATCGGCACCTTCCTCGATTTGCGCAAGGATCCCAACACCGGCGCCAACGCCGTCAACGTGCTGACCCATTCGGAAGCCGACGCCAAGAAGATCGAGGCCAAGCTCGAGAAGCTGCCGGAAGTCGCCAGCGTGCGCTCGCTCGACAGCTTCGTGCCGGCGGACCAGCCGGCAAAGCTCAAGCTGATCGAGAAGGCGGCAAAAGTCCTGATGCCGGTGCTCAACCCGGATTCGGTCGATGCTGCGCCGTCGGATCAGGAAAACGTGGAGTCGCTGAAGAGCTCGGTCGATGCGCTCCGCAAGACCGCGGGCGACGGCAAGGGACCGGGCGCGGTCGCCTCGCGCCGCCTGGCGGACGCCCTGCAAAAGCTCGCCGACGCCGATCAGGCGACGCGCGACAAGGCACAGAACATATTTGTCGAACCGCTAAAGACGACGCTGGACGGGCTTAAGAGCCTGTTGTCGGCGCAGCCGGTCACGCTGAAGGACCTGCCGCACGAGCTGGTGGACGCCTGGAAGGCCAAGGACGGCCTGATCCGCGTCGAGGCGCTGCCGAAGGGCGACCCCAACGACAATGACAATCTGCGCAGGTTCGCCGATGCGGTGCTGGCGGCCGAGCCGACCGCGATCGGCGGCCCGGTGTCGATCCTGAAATCCGGCGACACCATCGTGAAGGCGTTCATCCACGCCGGCATCTGGTCGCTGGTGGTGATCAGCGTGCTGCTCTGGATCACCTTGCGCCGCTTCACCGACGTGCTGATGACGCTGGTGCCGCTGCTGGTGGCCGGCGCGGTAACGCTGGAAATCTGCGTGCTGATCGGCCTGCCGCTCAACTTCGCCAATATCGTCGCGCTGCCGCTGCTGCTCGGCATCGGCGTCGCCTTCAAGATCTACTATGTGGTGGCGTGGCGCTCGGGCAGGACCAACCTGCTGCAGACGTCGCTGACGCGCGCGATCTTCTTCAGTGCGCTGACCACGGCCACTGCGTTCGGCAGCCTGTGGCTTTCCAGCCATCCCGGCACCGCGAGCATGGGCAAGCTGCTTGCGCTATCGCTCGTGACCACGCTCGCGGCGGTGCTGTTGTTCCAGCCTGCGCTGATGGGCAAGCCGCGCGATATCAGCGAGTAGACCCCGCCACGTCGGCGAGCAGGCAGATGTCGCCGACGCTGTCCTTTGGCTGTACGGCCGCCTGCTTTTGTGCCGGCGCAGTCGAGCCGGTGGTTTTCGGGGCGGGGGCCGCGGCTTGCGGCTGTGCAGGCGAGGCCTTCGTACCCTTGGCCATGCTGTTGGCGGGGCTCGAGGGGATCGGCGGACCGACGCGTGCCCAGGTCTCGCCGCCGCAGAGAAAGCCGAGCACGCAGCCCTGAATCTCGAGCTGGTCGGTGCCGACCGGCTTGATGGTTGAAGAGTAGGTCTGGCCGTCCTTGGCGTTGTAGACTTGGCCTTCCCAGGCATCGACGCCCGGCTTCTTCTTCATGGCAAGCAGGATCGGCATGCCGAGCGTCGGCCGGTTCTGCCGGGCCGGATCGGGATTGTTCGAGTCGCGCCCGCCCGGGGTCTTCTCCCAGGACACCACGCCCCACATGTTGCCGTTGCACTGGGCGACGCGAATGTTGGCGACGCCGTCGGCGACCCGCCAGTCGCCGGTGGGGTCGGCCGCGAGGGCCGAGCATGTGCCTGTCGCGAGAATTAATCCTGCTTGGGCTATTGTGCGCGCGAGCGATCTTGGGCAGTGCAACATGGTCCGAACCTATGCTTATGTGGCTGGTCTAGCGGGGTCAAAACGCCGCATTTGGTGTTTTCAGTTGACGAAACAGCCATCAACCGAAGTAAGTAGCCAATGGCCTTAGATTCCAATTTTGACGTTTCCGAGATGTTTGCGGCGCGCGAGTCGCAGCGCAGCGCCATGCATACACGGCACCTCAACGAGCAGTTCGTGCGCGTGCTGAAGACGATCGGCTATGACGTCGGATTCCAGAAGGGCCAGGGCCAGTACCTCTATGACCGGGCCGGCGACAAATATCTCGATTTGCTGAGCGGATTCGGCGTTTTCGCGATCGGCCGCAACCATCCGGCGCTGCGCCAGGCCCTCAAGAGCGTGCTCGACGCGGACATGCCCAATCTGGTGCAGTTCGACGTCTCCACGCTCGCCGGCATCCTGGCCGAGCGGCTGCTGGAATATGTGCCATATCTGGACAAGGTGTTTTTCGCCAATTCCGGCGCCGAAACGGTCGAGGCGGCGATCAAGTTTGCGCGCGGCGCGACAGGGCGTCCCGGCATCGTCTATTGCAGCCATGCGTTCCACGGCCTGTCCTATGGCGCGCTGTCGCTGACGGACGATCCCAACTTCCGCCTCGGCTTCGAGCCGCTGCTGCCGGGCTGCACGCCTGTTCCCTTCAACGACCTTGCAGCGCTGGAGCGCGCGCTGTCGTCGAAGCAGGTAGCGGCCTTCATCGTCGAACCGATCCAGGGCAAGGGCGTCAATCTTCCGAGCGACGAGTTCCTGCCCGGCGCGCTGGCGCTGTGCCGCAAATACGGCACGCTGTTCGTCGCCGATGAGATCCAGACCGGTATCGGCCGCACCGGCAAGTTCCTCGCGGTGGAACACTGGAACGTCGAGCCCGACATGGTGCTGCTCGCAAAGGCGCTGTCGGGCGGCCACGTTCCCGTCGGCGCGCTGCTGACGCGCAAGAACATCTTCGACAAGATCTTCAATCAAATGGACCGCGCCGTCGTGCACGGCTCGACCTTCGCAAAGAACGATCTAGCGATGGCCGCCGGCATTGCCACGCTGGAGGTGATCAAGGCAGAGAACCTGATCGAGAAGGCCGCCAGGCGCGGCGCCGAGCTGCAGATGGCGCTGACGCGGCTGGTGCCGGGCTACGAGCTGTTGAAGGAAGTTCGCGGCAAGGGATTGATGCTCGGCGTCGAGTTCGGCGCGCCGAAATCGCTGCGGCTGAAGGCGTCGTGGAACGTGCTGGAGACCGCCAACAAGGGCCTGTTCTGCCAGCTCATCACCGTGCCGCTGTTCAAGGACCACAAGATCCTCACGCAAGTCGCCGGCCACGGCAGCCACACCATCAAGCTCTTGCCGCCGCTCGTGATCACGGAAGAGGACTGCAACTGGATCGCCACCTCGTTCGACGAGGTGATCGCCGCCAGCCACAAGGTGCCCGGCGCAATCTGGTCGCTCGGCAAGACGCTGGTCGACAACGCCGTGCGGAAGTCGGCGTAGGGCCTCTCGTAGGGCGGATTAGCGAAGCGTAATCCGCCGCCCGCCTCACAATTCGTCATCGGCGGATTACGCCTTGCACCTTCGCTTGTTGAGCCAGAGTGCATGGGATCGGCTAATCCGCCCTACGATGTTCGGCCGCAGTTTCGACGGATCCGCTCGATATTGCTTTCGCTGAACGAACAATGAGGAGCATCCCATGCGCATTACCGGCGGCTGTCATTGCGGGGCGATCCGCTACCAGGTGGAAGGCGATCTGATCGTGCATGCGCTGTGTCATTGCAGCGATTGCCGCCGCCACGCCGGCGCGCCGATGGTGGGCTGGACGATGTATGCCGAGGACTCGGTCAAGGTGACGCAGGGCGAGCCGAAGATTTATGCGTCTTCCGAGCACGGCCGCCGGCATTTTTGCGCCAATTGCGGCACCGGTCTCTTCTACAGCAATGCGAACATGCTGCCGGGGATCATCGACGTGCAGAGCGCGACCTACGACGATCCCGATGCCGTTCCGGCAGCGGTGCATATCCAGATTGCCGAGCGCATCGGCTGGATGGAACGCGCGCACGAATTGCCGGCATTCGAGCGGTATCCGCCGCAGGCGTAGCCGCGCCATCGCACGGCGCATCAGGGCATCCTCAGAATAGCTCAGCCTACCGCACCGCCGTCGAACTCGCACAGCGCCCGCAGCACCAGCTGCGGCGCTTCCTGCACCACGCAATGGTCGAAGCCATCGAACTGCAACTCGCTGACATCGGGAATCAGCGAAACGGCGCGCGAGGCCATATCCTTGTAGACGCGCCAGGATTTCTCGGAGGTCGTGACGCGCACGGGGCAATCGATTCCGGCGAGCCACATGAAGGGGTTGCCGCGCGCGTCCCCCTTGTAGACCTGCTCCATCGTCTCGATGATCGGCCGCAGCACCGCCGACTCGATTTCCGGCGTGCAACGCAGCCGCACCCGGCCGTTTTCGACCGGCGCAAAGCCGCTCCGGATGAAGGCCCACAGCGAAGTCTCGGTCCAGTTCGCAAAGGCGGGGGCGGCGCGGAAGCGCGCGAAGGCGGCGTCGAAACTGTCGAATTCGGCCTGGCGGCGCAGCACGCCCTCGACGGAGAAGCGGCCGCCTTCGCTCAATTCGCCGTCGCGCGCCGCGCGCGGATCCATCGCCGTCGGCTCCATCACGAACAGCCGCCTGAAGCGATCCGGCAAGAGCTTTGCCGACAACAGCAGGTCGGTGGCGCCGGCGCTGTGCCCGATGCCGTAGATGTCGCGCAGGCCGAGCGCGTCGACGATCCGGCAGACGTCGTCGGCGTAGTCGATGAAGTGATAGCGATCCGCCGCCGGCTTGTGGCTCTCGCCATGACCGCGGCGATCGACGCCGTATACGGTGTAGTCCGAAGCGAGATCGCGCGCGAGCTCGTCCCAGACGTCGGCGCAGAAGCCGGTGCCGTGCAGCAGCAGCGCAGGCGGCTTGCCTGCGTCGCCCCATTGCACCAGCGCAATGCGGTCCTCGGCGGACCCGATCGAAAAGCGGCGCTTGGGCATCATGGCTACCGGCGGGAATCTTCCAGGATCATCGCCGCAGCCTTTTCCGCGATCATCGCGGTCGGCGTGTTGGTATTGCCCGAGGTGATGGTCGGCATCACGGAGGCGTCTGCGATGCGCAAGCCGCCGAGCCCGAAGAAGCGCAGGCGCTCGTCGACCACGGCGGACGGATCGCTCGCCAGTCCCATCTTCGCCGTGCCGACGGGATGGAAGATGGTGGTGCCGATATCGCCTGCCGCCCTGGCCAGCGACGCGTCGTCGTCGCCGACGGAGGGGCCGGGGAGATATTCGCTCGGTGCGTATTTCTGCAGAACCGGCTGTTTCATCAATTTTCGCGTGGTGCGGATGGCGTCCGCGGCGACGCGGCGGTCCTCGTCGGTCGCGAGATAATTCGGCGCGATCATTGGTGCTTCATCGAGCTTCGCCGAACGGAGCCGCACGGTGCCGCGCGAGGTCGGCCGCAGATTGCAGGCGCTGACGGTGATGGCAGGGAAGCGGTGCAGGGGATCGCCGAACTTGTCGAGCGACAGCGGCTGCACGTGGAACTGGATATTGGCCCGCTCGAAGGCAGGGTCGGAACGCGTGAAGATGCCGAGCTGCGACGGCGCCATGGTCAGCGGCCCGCGACGGCGGAAGGCGTAGTCGAGCCCCATCAGGCCGCGGCGGAACAGCGACCAGTAGGTCTCGTTCAGGGTGCGCACGTTGGACACTTTGTAGATCGCGCGCTGCTGCAGATGGTCCTGCAGATTGCGCCCGACGCCTTGCTTGTCGAGCACGATGTCGATGCCGAGCGGCGACAGCCAATCCGCCGGTCCGATGCCGGAGCGGTGCAGCACCTGGATCGAGCCGATCGATCCGGCGGTGAGGATCACTTCGCCCCTGGTGCGCGCCTCCACCATCTCGCCGTTCTGCATGAAGCGGACGCCGGTCACCCGGCCCTGCTCGACCACGAGGCGATCAACCAGCACCTTGGTTTCCAGCCGCAAATTCGGCCGCGTCATCGCCGGCTTCAGAAAGCCGCGCGCGGCGGACCAGCGCCGCCCGCGCTTCTGGTTGACGTGGAAATAGCTGATGCCCTCGTTGTCGCCGGTGTTGAAGTCGGCAATCTTGCGGATGCCCATTTCTGCGGCGGCATCGCCCACGGCGTCCAGAATGGCCCAGGACAGCCGCGGCGCCTCGATGCGCCAGCCGCCGCCGGCGCCGTGGTGCTCGCTGGCGCCGAGGAAATGATCCTCCAGCCGCTTGAACGCCGGCAACACGTCGTCATAGCCCCAGCCGGAAAGCCCGAGCTGCCGCCAGTGGTCGTAATCGGCGGCCTGGCCGCGCATCGAGATCATCGCATTGATAGCGGAGCAGCCGCCGATCACCTTGCCGCGGGGATAGGCCAGCGAGCGGCCGTTCAGGCCGGGCTCGGCCTCGGTACGGAACATCCAGTCGGAGCGGGGATTGCCGATGGCGAAGAGATAGCCGACCGGGATGTGAAACCAGATCCAGTTGTCGTTGCCGCCGGCTTCCAGCACCAGCACGCGCATGGCCGGATCGGCCGACAGGCGGTTGGCCATGATGCAGCCCGCGGTACCCGCACCGACCACGATATAGTCGAAATCGCCCTCGAGCCGTCGCATGCTCCTCCTCCGCACTTACGAGTCGTTGCCCGGCGCGGCAAGGACCACAGAAGCGTGACGCCGCTTTCTGAAGTAATCCAGCCAAGTAGGCAAGCCTGTGAAGTGCCCGACCCATCGCGGGGAATTGCTGTGCAGGCAGAGACACGCTTCGGCGCCCGTTGCACGCATCGGGGCCGGTCACCTCAGGAAAAAGAAATCCTCGCTGCCCGACAACGAACCATAGGAGAACGGCTGTTGTTTCTTGCTGGTCGAGATCATCACATCGTCTCTTACCGAGTCGAACAGCCGGCGTATTTCCAGGGCGGGTTTCTGCTGAATTCGCTTCACCACAGCTTCCGCAAAGGGGCTGTTGTTGCCTTCTCCATCGAGCGCCGTTTCCCCGTGCTTGGCAGCATAGACGACCAGTGTTCCCGCCTCGGGTTCGATGCGGGCGAGTCCTCTGCCCATCGACCTCGATGCCATCGTTCGCTTCATCTGATTTGCGAATGGATTGTCCCTGCATGCATCGAGAATAATGAGCCGCAGGCGCTTGGCTCCCTCGATGGTGTTCATCACCTGTCCGACATTGATGGCTTCGAGGTCGATGTCGCGGTCGGCCTTGAGCTGGACATCGATCGGTATCATGTAGTTCGCGCCGCCGAATTCGATGCCGTGTCCCGCATAGTAGACGACGGCCCAATCCGAGCCGTCGGCAATGGTGGCAAATTCGCGTAGCGCCTGTATCATTCCTTCCCGTGTCAGATCGGTTTTCAGCAACACCGACTGAAAGCCGACGCCTCGCAACGCGGATGCAAGCAGGCGAGCGTCGCGCGGCGGGTTCGCCAGCGGCGGACCGTATCTGTATTGCCCGTTCCCGATGATGAGAGCCGAGCGCTTTCCGCCGGATGACCGCGAGTCCGCGGATGGTTGGGCTGACGGCTGGGCGGGCGGCGGGACCGCGGCCTGCTGCATCTGTTGCGGAGAAGCGGGGACCGGTTGCGGCTGGCGGGTCTTGGCGGTTAACGCGACCTTGAGATTGTTTTTCGCCTGGTCATAGTTCGGATCGGCCTTTGTCGCCTCGCCATAGTCGGCGATCGCCTTGTCGAATTCTCCCTTCTTGTACCAGATATAGCCTCGGTTGTTGTATGCGACGGCGCTCCTGGAATTTGCCTTGATCGCATCGGTGAAATCCGAAATCGCCCTGTCGTGGTCTCCCTTGTCTGCCCAGGAGTTGCCTCGGTTGATGAAGGCTGTCGATGATTTTGGATCGATCCGGATCGCCTCGGTGTAGTCGGCGATAGCCTTGTCATGCTCCTTCTTGTCGCTCCAGGCGATGCCGCG
Organism: Bradyrhizobium sp.; assembly: GCF_016219575.1. GTDB lineage: Bacteria > Pseudomonadota > Alphaproteobacteria > Rhizobiales > Xanthobacteraceae > Bradyrhizobium. Next base: position 30,773 of record NZ_JACRMG010000009.1, read on the forward strand.
CCTGTTGTAGGCGGTCGAAGACTTGGGGTCGAATCGAATGACTTCGCTGAAGTCTGCAATCGCCTTGTCGTATTCGCGTCTCTCAGCCCATGCAGTGCCGCGGTCAAGGAAACTTCTCGTGTTATCGGAATTCAGCCGTATTGCGTCGCCGTAGTCAGCAATGGCCTTTTCAAGGTCGCGCTTGTCTTGCCAGCTCTTGCCCCGAAAATAGTATGCTTCGGCATATTGTGGATTGACGCGGATGGCATCGGTGTAATCTGCAATCGCCTTGTCGTATTCCCGCTTGCTGTTCCAGGCGAAACCCCGGTTGACGTAGGCGCTGGCCGAGCGAGGCGACAACCTTATCGCTTCCGTATAGTCGGCAATTGCCTTGTCATGGTCGCCCTTGCGCTCCCAGGCTCTGCCGCGGCTCAGATAGGCCTCCGAGAATTTTGGATCCGTGCGAATTGCGGCGTCATAGTCCAATATCGCCTTGTCGTAGTCCTGCTTGTTGTGCCAGGCCAAGCCGCGGCTTCTGTAGGTTCCTGCATATTTCGGAGACAGCGCTATCGCCGCGGAATAGTCCGCGATGGCCTTGTCGTGCTCCTTTCGGTCTTCCCAGGCGCTGCCTCGGTTGTCGTAGGGAGACCAGTACTTCGGATCGAGGCGGATAGCCTCGCTGAAATCTGAGATGGCCCGGTCGTAATTGCGCTTGGCGCGCCAGCTCATGCCCCGATTGTTGTAGGCGATCGCATAGTTGGGGTCTCTTCGTATCGCCTCGTCGAAGTCCGCAATCGCCATGTCGTATTCGCGTTGCATTCTCAGGACATTGCCGCGGTTGTTGTAGGCGCGCGATGATTGCGGATCGACGAATATGGCTTCGTCGTAGTCGGCAATGGCCTTGGCGTACTCGCCCTTGTTGAACCACGCCAGCCCGCGATTGAGATAGGCCGAGGCGGGCGGGTTTCCTTTCTTGATGACTTCAGTGCAGGCAGCAATTGCGGCGTCGCCGGTCTGCTTGTCGCAGGACTCAGCAATCGATTGGGCACTCGCCATTCCCGCGGCCAGCATCGATGCCAGCACGACTGCTGCAACCGCGATCGACGAGGTCGATGGGAGAGAAACTGCCTTCATTCTGCGCCCGCCCTCGCGGGATGTTTTTCAACACCCCAAAACAAGATTGGCAGCTGAGGCAAGCCGGACGTTGCGGCAGATCAACGATCTGGTGGCGGCGAGGTCAGGTGGATGGGTCGCTGTTGCCATCGGAGGAGCGGCGCCGGCACGGGTTCCGATGGCGAAAGGCCCCGCGATACTGCTCCGGCTGAGTTTGGCGGCAGATTTCTGGGGCATTCGGCGTGTCGCCGGGGATGTTGGGCTGGACGGCCATCCCGTGCTAGACATGGCAAAACAACCGAAACGGACCCGAAACTGTCATGCCCATCGTGAACCGCGTCGCCGACCTGCAGCCCGATATTCAAGCCTGGCGCCGGGACATCCACCAGCATCCAGAACTGCTCTATGACGTCCACCGCACCGCGGCATTCGTGGCCGACAGGTTGCGCGAATTCGGCTGCGACGAGGTCGTCACCGGCATCGGCAAGACCGGCGTGGTCGGCGTCATCAAGGGCAAGAGGCCGGCCGGCAACGGCGACCTCAAGGTGATCGGCCTGCGCGCCGACATGGACGCGCTGCCGATCGAGGAGGAGACCGATCTGCCCTATGCGTCGAAGACGCCGGGCAAGATGCACGCCTGCGGCCATGACGGCCACACTGCCATGCTGCTCGGCGCAGCGCGCTATCTCTCCGAGACCCGCAACTTTGCCGGCACCGCGGTCGTGATCTTCCAGCCCGCCGAAGAGGGCGGCGCGGGCGCAGCCGCGATGATCAAGGACGGGCTGATGGACCGCTTCGGCATCGAGCAGGTCTACGGCATGCACAACGGCCCCGGCATTCCGGTCGGCCAGTTCGCGATCCGCACCGGTCCGATCATGGCGGCAACCGATTCCCTCGACATCAAGATCGAGGGCCTCGGCGGCCACGCCGCGCGGCCGCACAAGTGCATCGATTCCGTGCTGGTCGGCGCACAGCTGATCAACGGCCTGCAGTCGATCGTCTCGCGCACCGTCGATCCGCTGGAGTCGGCCGTGATCTCGGTCTGCGAATTCCACGCCGGCAACGCCCGCAACGTCATCCCGCAGACCGCGGAGCTGCGCGGCACGATCCGCACCCTGACCGAGGAGGTGCGCAGCCTCGTCGAGCAGCGCGTGCGCGAGGTGGTCAGCGGCGTGGCGCAAATGACCGGCGCCAAGATCGATCTCGTCTATGAGCGCGGCTATCCGGTGACGGTCAACCACGCGGCGCAAACCGAGGTCGCGACGCGTGTCGCAATGGAAGTGGGCGGCGAGGGCGCCGTCGGCGAGGCACCGCCGATGATGGGTGCGGAAGATTTCGCCTACATGCTGGAAGCGCGTCCCGGCGCCTTCATCTTCTGCGGCAACGGCAACAGCGCTGGCCTGCATCACCCCGCCTATAATTTCAACGACGAGGCGATCGTCTACGGCACGTCCTATTGGATCCGCCTGGTGGAGAATTCGCTGGCCGCATGAGGCCGGCTCGCCGCCACGCGCAAGCTTGGGGGCCATCATGACTGGCTCGCGCGGGAGTACGTTGGCAATTGCGCTGGCGATATTCAGCTCGTTCGCCGGAGGCGACGCGTCGGCGCAAACCTGCCAGGGCATTCGCATCGAGATCGGCGCCGGAGAACCGCGCTGCCTCCAGCCCGGGGCGGGCGAAGCGTTCAGGGATTGTCCCGACTGCCCCGAGATGGTGGCCGTGCCCGCGGGCCGCTTCACGATGGGGGCCGGCCCGAAGGAGCTGGTGGCGACCGTTCCCGAGGACCAGGTTCCGGTGACCATCGCGCGGCCGTTTGCGGTCGGGAGGTTTGCGGTTACGCGGGGCGAGTTCGCCGCGTTCGTTGCGGCGACAGGTCACAATGTGGATGGAAATTGCTATCGCATCGGCGAACCCAGGCGGAGCCAGCAACGCGACTGGCGGTCGCCGGGCTTCGCGCAGGACGACCGCCATCCCGTGGTCTGCGTGAGCTGGCATGATGCCAAGGCCTATGTCTCATGGCTCGCGTCGAGCACGGGCAAGCGCTACAGGCTGCTGTCCGAGGCCGAACGGGAGTTCGTCACACGTGCGGGCACGGCCACGGCGTTCTGGTGGGGCAGCACGATTTCGACCGGGCAGGCCAATTACGATGGACGCATCGCCTATGCCGGTGCGCCCACCGGCGAGGTGAGGCATGCGACCGTTGCGGTGGACGGCTTTCTTCCGAACCCCTGGGGTCTCTACAACGTGCACGGCAACGTGTGGGAGTGGACGGAAGATTGCTGGAACGAGATGAACGCAGGTAACCCCGGCGACGGGACTGCGAGGTCGAGCGGCGATTGCAGTGTTCGCGTCGTGCGGGGAGCTTCCTTCTACAATTATCCTCACACCCTGCGCGCAGCACGGCGCGAGCGGGAGCCGGCGGACAGCCGCGTGATCACCTTCGGATTCCGCGTCGCCAGAACCTTGTGATTGCGAGGGAAGGCCCGCATTTCGGATGCGGGCCTTCCCTGCTTGCTGCTTCGAGTTCTATCGGCTCGTCGGATTGGTCAGCGCCGGTTCGTTGGCCGGGCGTTTCGGGAAGTTGGGTTGTCCGGGCGGCGGCGGTTCGGCGGACGGCTTGAGCTTCACCTTCGGCTTGAACTCGCTGGCGGGAACGCCGGCCATGCTGGGCTTGTTCGCCGTATCCGCCTTCACCGCGCCGTCCGCCGGCGGCTCGCTCTGGATACGGTTCTTCGTCTTGTCTGTCTGCGTCGGCGCGGCCGCCGTTGTCGTGGCGGGTTTTGTGGTCGTCGTGGTGGTTGGATTGGTCAGCGCCGGTTCGTTGGCCGGGCGTTTCGGGAAGTTGGGTTGTCCGGGCGGCGGCGGTTCGGCGGATGGCTTGAGCTTCACCTTCGGCTTGAACTCGCTGGCGGAAACCCCGGCCATGCTGGGCTTGTTCGCCGTATCCGCCTTCACCGCGCTGTCCGCCGGCAGCTCGCTCTGGATACGGTTCCTCGCCTTGTCCATCTGCGTCGGTGCGGTCGCCGTTGTCGTGGCGGGCTTTGCCGTCGTCGTGGTGGCCGGCTTGGCCGCGGTCGTCGTGACCGGTTTCACCGAAGCCGTGGTCGCGGGCTTGTTGGTCGTTGTCGTGGTGGCGGGTCTGGCCGCGACACTGGTCGTGGCCGGTTTGGTGCTTGCCGTGGTCGCGGGCTTGGCCGCGGTCGTGTTCGCGGGCCTTGCAGTTGTCGTGGTCGCGGGTCTGGCCGTTGTCGTGGCCGCGGGTTTGGTTGCCACCGTCGCGGCCGGTTTGCTCGGCGCCGGCGTTGCCGGTCTTGCTGCTGTCGTCGTCGCGGGCGCGCGAACTACGGGGGCTGGCGCGGTGCGAGCGACAGGCGCGGGCCGCACTACCGGTGCAGGCGCGGCGCGAACGACGGGCGCGGGCGCCGGGGCCGGCGCTGAGCTGGTGGTTTTCCTGGTCTCCGCGAATGCCGGCTGCGACAATGCAAGCGCCGCCAGCAGCACGGCAGCGCGTGCCATTCCCGTCTCGAATGTCATGACATTCCCCCAAAGAAACGGATGCGAATCCGAACGGCGCTTGGCGCCGGATTGTTCTTGGCAATTCTTTGAAGTTGCCCGTTAGCTATAGACCCAAACGGCCGGGATACGCAGCGCTATTCGCTCGCCGCGGGGATTAATCCTACCGCAGCGCAAAAGAGATTACGGCAGCGGCCGGGCCGGATCGCGGTGGTTGCCCGATGCGGGAAAAAGGAGTCGGCGCGCCGCGAAGTCCCGGGGCTGGATGGAGCCGCGCAGCGCGCCGACCTCAATGGGAACGTCCAGGCGTCCGGGACGACCCAATGGTGCTGAGAATGCGATGATAGCATTTATCAATTAAAGGTTGTACGTGGAATTGCGGAAATTTTTCGCCGATCACAGGATTTTGCATCCCGCGTCGATGGAACCCGTCAGGCCGCGTCTGTGGAACTTCCGAGCAATTTGGCCGCGAGCTTGAGATCGCCGACAAAGCGGCGGTATTCGCGCGCTTTCGTTTCCTCGTCCGGCAGCCGCAGCAGGTAGGACGGGTGCACGGTCACCAGTGCCTGCATTGTGTGATCGAGTGTGACCGGCTTGCCGCGGTTCTTGTTGATCGGCGTGATCCTGCCGAACACGCATTGCGCGGCGGTGGCGCCCATCGCGACCACGAGATCGGGTTCGATCGCCGCGAGCTCGCGCTCATACCATTGCCGGCACGCCTTGATCTCCGGTGTCGACGGCTTCTGGTGCAGGCGGATCTTGCCGCGGGCCACGAATTTGAAATGCTTCACGGCATTGGTGATGTAGATTTTATCGCGATCGATGCCGGCTTCCTCCAGCGCGCGATCGAGCATGTTGCCGGCGGGTCCCACAAAAGGTTTTCCGGCGAGGTCCTCCTTGTCGCCGGGCTGCTCACCGACCAGCATCAGCCGCGCGCGGGCAGGGCCTTCGCCGAACACGGTCTGCGTCGCGTCTTTCCAGAGCGGGCAGGCGCGGCAATCGGCGGCTTCCGCGCGCAAGGCGGCGATGCTGTCGGCGCTCGCTGGTTTGCGGTCCATGGATGGCTCCTGTGGTTCAGCTGCCGGCTCAGGCGGCCTGCCGGCGAGTATTTTATCAGATTGATTTATTTCATGAATCTGAAGAGTCGTAATCGCGATTGACTCTTCGGGCCCTGTTAGCTTTATATTAGAACATATCATGAACAAATAAGCCGGCTTCTGGTTCTCTCAGACCCACGGCGGTCCACCACTTCGAGGAGCGGCGACCTATGAACGGCGCACGCATGAGCACGCTTGCGTCCCTGCGCGGCAGCATCGAGCGCATGGAAACCCATGGCGATGTGCATGGGCCGGACAGGGTCGCGCTCGGGCATCGCTCTGCCGATGAGATGCTGCGCGGCGGGCTGGCGCTGGCCGCCGTGCATGAAGTGTTTGCCGAAGGGCATCAGGGCGCAGCCGCTACCGGTTTCATTGCCGGCATCGCCGGGCGGATTGCGCCGCGCAAGCCGCTGGTCTGGGTGCGGCAGGATTTTGCGGAAATTGAATCCGGCGCGCTGTCGCCGGGCGGGCTAGCCGAACTCGGCCTCGATCCGCGCCTGCTCGTCACCGTGCGCGCCGCCGATGTCGAGGCGGCACTGCGCACCACGGCCGATGCGCTGGCCTGCGATGCGCTGGGCGCCGTCGTGCTGGAGACTTTTGGCGAGGCGCGCCAGCTCGATCTCGTTGCCAGCCGAAAACTCACGCTGGCCGCGCAAGCCTCAGGGGTCACTGCGCTGCTGCTGCGCGTTGCGGCGCAACCGGCGCCTTCCACGGCGGAGACGCGCTGGATCGTGCGCGCGGCGCATTCGCCGCCGGCAGCACCCTGGAGTGCGTGGGGCGCGCCGGTGTTCGACGCGCAACTGGTGCGCAACCGTCATGGCCCGGTCGGGCGGTGGATCATGGAATGGAAGTGTGATGAGTGCCAATTCAGCGAGCCGGCGTCGTATCCTCAGCCTGTGGCTGCCATACCTGCCCATCGACCGCATCAAGCGGCTGCGCGCGCAGGGCACCGTCTCGCGAGTTGAGCTTGTTACAACAAGTGAGCTGGATGGGCTCGCATGTGAGGCAGGCACATTGGCAGGGCTCTCTCCCCCCTTGCGGGGGAGAGTTGGAGAGAGGGGTAATCACGAGCACCGCCCGAGCGGCTCACCCCTCTCCCTAACCTCGAGAGCGAGCTTCGCTCGCCTCGGACCCCGCAAGGGGGGAGGGAACCCATCCGCCGGTGCGTCCCTTACTGTCAGAAATGCCGAGACGCATTGTGAGGTGAGCACAGTGCGAGGGCTCCCTCTCCCGCTTGCGGGGGAGGGTTGGGGTGGGGGTATCGCCGCGAGTCCGACTGCTCGTGTGGAGAGAGCCCCCACCCGTATCGCATCTATCGATGCGATACGGCCTCCCTCGCAAGCGGGGGAGGCGAAGGGAAACTTCCCGCAAGTCGTCGTCGCCAAGGAACACAACGCGCTGCTGCTCTATGCCATCGATGAGGCGGCCGCCCGCGCCGGGCTTTCGATCGGCCTGCCGCTCGCCAATGCCCGCGCCATCTGTCCTGAACTGACGGTGCATGACGCGGATGAAACCGCCGACCGCAAGACGCTGGAAGATATCGCCGACTGGTGCGACCGCTTCACGCCGCTGGTGGCGCTCGATCCGCCGCACGGGTTGTTCCTCGACATCACCGGCTGCGCCCATCTGTTCGGCGGCGAGGCGGCGCTGTTGCGCACGCTGTGCAACGCGCTGGCACGGCAGGATTTTGCCGTCAGCGCGGCGATTGCCGCCACCTCGATCTGCGCCCGCACGCTGAGCCGCTGCGTCTGCGGCACCATCGTGGCCGATGGCGAGGAGGCCGACGCCGTCGCGCCGCTGCCGGTGGCCGCGCTCGGCGCCGATGATGCCATCACGGGCGGGCTGCGCCGCGCCGGGCTGAAAACCATCGGCGACGTTGCCGCGCGCGGCCGTCACGAAATCTCGGCGCGGTTCGGTGCGCGCTTCACCACGCAGCTCGCACATGCGCTGGGCGAGGGCGATGCGCCGATCAGCCCGCGCAAGCCGCCGCCGGATTACATCGTCGAAAAGCGCTTTGCCGAACCGGTTGCGACCGAAAGCACCATCTCGATCACGCTGTCGAGTCTCGCCGCCATGCTGGTGTCCGCCATGGACAGGCAGGGCAAGGGCGCGCGGCGGCTGGAGGCGGCGTTCTTCCGCACCGACGGCGCGGTGCGCGTCATCGCAGTCGATACCGGCCGCCCGGTGACGCGCGCCGAAGCGGTCGACCGCCTGTTCCGCGAGCGGCTGGAGGCGCTGAGCGATCCCCTCGATCCCGGTTTCGGCTTCGATCTCATCCGTCTCTCGGCCGGCCGTACCGAAATCGTGGTGCAGGAGCAGCGCGATCTCGATGCCACCACCCATGACAATGACGAACTGTCCGCGCTGGTCGACCGCATCGCCGCGCGCATCGGCGGAAAACGCGTGGTCGTGCACCTGCCTGAGGATACGCACATCCCCGAGCGCGCCGCGCTGGCCGCGCCCGCGCAGCATCATCTGGCAGCCGCCACGCAAGCCATCTGGCCCGCGCGCGCCGAGGGCGAGCCGCCGCTGCGGCCGCTGCGGCTGTTCGAAAGGCCCGAGCCGATCAAGGTGCCGTTCGCCACCGTCCCCGACGGCCCGCCGCATCATTTCACCTGGCGCCGTGTCACCCATGCGGTGGTGCGCGTCGAAGGCCCCGAGCGCATCGCCATGGAATGGTGGAAGAGGAGCGGCCACGCGCTGACCCGCGACTATTTCCGCGTCGAGGACGAGGAGGGCCGCCGCTTCTGGATCTTTCGCGACGGGCTTTACGAGCGCGAGCTCAGGGATGAGGAGGGCGAGCCGGTGCCCGCCAGCTGGTACCTGCACGGGCTGTTCGCATGAGCGCGCCCGCTTATGCCGAGATCGGCATCACCACCAACTTCTCCTTCCTGCGCGGCGGCTCGGATCCGCGCGCCTATGTGCATGAAGCAAGCCGCCTGCAAATCCCCGTCATCGGGGTTGCCGATCGCAACACGCTGGCCGGTGTGGTGCGTGCGCACAGCGAGCTCGACAATCCCGCGGTCGAATCCAGGCCAAAGCTCCTGATCGGCTCGCGCATCGTCTTCATCGACGGCACGCCCGATATCCTGGTCTATCCGCGCGACCGCGCCGCCTATGGGAGGCTGTGCCGGCTACTCACCCGCGGCAAGCGCGGCAACGATATCGAGCGGATCGAGAAGGGCGAGTGTCATCTGAAGCTTTCCGATCTCCTCGACTTCGCCGAAGGCCAGCTTCTCATCCTCTCCCTGCCGCATCGCTTCGACACCGCGCAGGCGCAAAAAGTGCTGGCGCAATTGCGCGACAGCGGCGCCGACGGCGTGTGGCTGGCGGCAAGCCTGCTCTATCGCGGCGACGACAGGCGCCGTCTCGCCCGGCTGCATCGTCTTGCGGTTGCCGCCAAGGTGCCGCTGCTCGCCACCAACGAGGTGCTCTATCACAACCCCGCGCGCCGTCCGCTGCAGGATGTGCTGACCTGCATCCGCGAGAAGACGACGATCGAGGCGATCGGCAGGAAGCTCGAGGCCAATGCCGAGCGCTATTTGAAGCCCGCCCATGAAATGGCGCGGCTGTTCCGCGATCTCCCGGAAGCCATCGCGGAGACCATGCGCTTCGCTTCCCGCATCTCCTTCTCCCTCGACCAGCTCAAATATCAATATCCCGACGAGCCGGTGCCGCCGGGCAAGACCGCGCAACAACATCTGGAAGACCTCACCTGGGCCGGCGTCGCCAGATATTTCGGCGGCGTCATCGACGACACGCTGCGCGCCACGCTCAACAAGGAGCTGGCGCTGATCGCCGAGCTGAAATACGCGCATTACTTCCTGACCGTGCACGACATCGTGCATTACGCGCGCAGCCAGAATATCCTGTGCCAGGGCAGGGGATCGGCGGCGAATTCGGCGGTCTGTTACGTGCTCGGCATCACCTCGGTCGATCCGACCAAGGTCGATCTCCTGTTCGAGCGCTTCATCTCGAAGGAGCGGCTGGAGCCGCCCGACATCGACGTCGATTTCGAGCATTCGCGGCGCGAGGAGGTGATGCAGTATGTCTATCGCCGCTATGGCCGCCACCGCGCCGCGATCATCGCCACCGTCATCCATTATCGCCCGCGCAGCGCCATCCGCGACGTCGGCAAGGCCCTGGGCCTGACCGAGGACGTCACTGCAGCGCTCGCCGACACCGTGTGGGGCAGCTGGGGCAAGGGCCTCAACGAGACGCAGGTGCGCCAGGCCGGGCTCGATCCGCAGAATGCAATGATCGGGCTGGCAGTGGAGCTCGCCAGCGAGTTGATCGAGTTCCCGCGGCATTTGTCGCAGCATGTCGGCGGCTATGTGCTGACGCAGGACCGGCTCGACACTTACGTGCCGATCGGCAATGCCGCGATGGACGACCGCACCTTCATCGAATGGGACAAGGACGACGTCGATGCCTTGAACATGATGAAGGTCGACGTGCTGGCGCTGGGCATGCTGACCTGCATCCGCAAATGCTTCGACCTGATCGATTTGCACAAGGGCAAACGCTGGGAACTTGCCACCATTCCACAGGACGATGCGCCGGTTTACGACATGCTGTGCCGCGGCGAGTCGCTCGGCGTGTTCCAGGTCGAGAGCCGCGCGCAGATGAACATGCTGCCGCGCCTGAAGCCGCGCACCTTCTACGACCTCGTCATCGAGGTTGCGATCGTGCGCCCGGGGCCGATCCAGGGCGACATGGTGCATCCATACTTGCGCCGGCGAAACGGCGTCGAGAAGGAGATTTATCCGTCGCCTTCGCCCGGGCACGGCCCGCCGGACGAACTCTACAAGGTGCTGCACAAGACGCTCGGCGTGCCGCTGTTCCAGGAGCAGGCGATGCGCATCGCCATCGAGGCCGCAAAGTTCACGCCGGAGGAGGCCAACGGCCTGCGCCGCTCGATGGCGACCTTCCGCAATGTCGGCACCATCGGCAAGTTCGAAGACAAGATGATCGGCAACATGATCGCGCGCGGCTATGCGCCGGAATTCGCCAAAAACTGTTTTGAGCAGATCAAGGGTTTCGGCTCCTACGGTTTTCCGGAGAGCCATGCCGCAAGCTTCGCCCAGCTCGTCTATGTATCGTCATGGCTGAAGCATTATCACCCCGACGCCTTCTGCTGCGGGCTGCTCAACTCCCAGCCGATGGGCTTTTACGCCCCTGCGCAGATCGTCGGCGATGCCCGCAAGAACGGCGTCGAGGTGCGCGAGATCGATGTGTCCTTCAGCTTCGCGCAGAACATGCTGGAGGAGGGGAGCGGGAAGTATTGCGCCGTCCGCCTCGGCTTCCGCCAAATCGACGGCTTTCACTGGGGGGACCCGGATGAGGAGCGGTTGAAGCGTAGCCAGACATTCTTCAAAGGTGAATCCGGGACGTTGCCAGAGGCTCCCACCTCTCCCCAACGGGGAGAGGTCGATTTGCACGACCAGTGCAAATCGGGTGAGGGGGGGCAGGTCCCACGAGAGACCGTACCCCTCACCCGCGCCTTCGGCGCGACCTCTCCCTATGGGAGAGGTGAGCCACTGCCGGTGTCGCAAGAAATAGACGACTGGGCCTCCCGCATCGTCGCCGCGCGAACGCGCCGCCCCTTCACCTCGCTGGAAGACTTCGCCCGCGACACGGCCTTGCCCAAGCGCGCGCTGATCCTGCTGGCCGATGCCGACGCCTTCCGCTCCATCTGCCTCGATCGCCGTGCCGCGCTATGGGCGGTGCGCCGCCTGCCCGACGACGTGCCGCTGCCGCTGTTCGAGGCCGCCATCGCCCGCGAGCAGCCCGACGAGAACGCAAAGCCCTTGCCCGCTATGCCGTTGCCGGAGCAGGTCGTTGCCGACTACCAGACCATCCGCCTTTCGCTAAAGGGCCATCCGATGGAATTCCTGCGGGAGAAATTTTCGCGTGAGCGCGTCGCCGCCTGCAGGGACGTCAATCACAAGAACGACAAGCGCAGGGTGAGCTGCGCCGGCGTGGTGCTGGTGCGCCAGCGCCCGGGCAGCGCCAAGGGCGTGGTATTCATGACGCTGGAGGACGAGACCGGGATTGCCAACATCGTGGTGTGGCCGAAGGTGATGGAGAAGTACCGCAAGGAGGTGATGGGCGCCCGGCTGATCCTGGTCGAGGGCTACATCCAGAGCAGCCCCGAGGAAGTGACGCATCTGGTGGCGCAACGGCTCACCGACCGCTCGCACGATCTCATCGGGCTCGCCAACGATGTGTTATCCAAAAAGCCCGCGCTGCCCACCGGCCCGGCGCTGATCGAGCCCCTACACGACGACCGCCGCCAGCACCCGGAAAACCCCGCCCAGAAAATCCGCCACCCCCGCAACGTCCGCATCCTGCCGGCATCAAGGGATTTTCATTAGGAGAGCCGACTTGTAGGGCGGATTAGCCGAAGGCGTAATCCGCCACCAACTGCAGCAAATGAAAGCCCATGCCCAACTACCGTCGTGCATTCGTTCCGGGTGGCTGCTGGTTCTTCACGGTCAACTTGCGCGACCGTCGCAAGACCCTGCTGGTTGACCACATCGAGACCTTGCGCGAAGCGATCTCCGTAACCCGTCAAAGCTATCCATTTGCAATCGATGCATTCGTCGTGCTGCCTGATCATTTGCACGCGGTGTGGAGTCTCCCGCCGGACGACTTCGACTTTTCTACGAGATGGCGATTGATCAAGAGCCGCTTTGCGAAAGCGCTGCCCAAGGAAGAACCATTCGACGCCGTCCGGCTTCGACCCAATGAACGGGGCGTATGGCAGCGCCGGTTCTGGGAGCATTTGATCCGCGATGAAGCCGATTTCGCGCGCCACGTCGAATATTGTTATATCAACCCCATGAAGCATGGCCTCGTCAGCCGGGTCTCCGATTGGCGGTATTCCTCGTTTCATCGAGATGTTCGAGCCGGATTATTCCCGCAAGATTGGGGCGGCGATGTCGAAGCGACCGGCAATTTCGGCGAACGCGGCTGAACGGCGGATTACGCCTTTGGCTAATCCGCCCTACGGCATTTCACTAGGTTGTTCCCACCTCCTCACTCCACCGCTGCCCCCACCGGCGGGCCGCCGGGCGGGCGGTGCAGGAAGGTGATGGTGAGATACGCCCCGACCCACGAGCCGAGCGCTGCGAACGCCACATAGATCCAGTTTTCGGTGTAGCTGATCACCGCATAGGACGACAGCACATACCAGATGCTGCTCCAGGTCGCCGCCGGCACGCGCTTCTTCGCCACCACCGCCGAGGTGAACATGACATAGACCGCATCGGTGAGCGCAGTAGCGAGCAGGACGCCGCCCGCGGTGAGGGGATCGATGGCAGCCATTGCAACTCCTTCAGTGGTGGGACATCGTTCGAAACCGTTAGAGCATGGCCGCTGGAAGCGAGCACCTTTCTTCGAAGCAATCATGCACAAAATCGAGTGATGGCAATGCAAAGTCCCCGCGAGATTCTCGGCCATGTCTGGAATTCGGCCGGCGGCGATCCCGCCGCGCTCGATGTGGTGACGTTGACCGGCGAGGAGCCGCAGCTGCCGTCGTCGTTTCGCGTCGCCGCGGCTGCGCAAGTCAGCATCGCTGCATCGGCGCTTGCCGCCGCCGAAATCTGGAAGCAGCGCTCCGGCGAGGCGCAGGACGTCAATGTCGACATGCGCCACGCCACGGTCGAATGCCGTTCCGAGCGTTACCTGCGCGTCGCCGGCAAGCCGCCGCCGCCCGCATGGGACGCCATCGCCGGAATCTACCGGACCGGCGACAGGAGGTTCGTGCGGCTGCATACGAACTTCCCGCATCACCGCGCCGCCGTCTGCAAGGTGCTCGACTGCAAGGCCGAGCGCGAGGATGTGCAGGCTGCACTGATGCAATGGGAAGCGGAAGCCTTCGAGACGGCGGCATCCGCGTGCTCGATCTGTCGCGCGTGATCGCCGGTCCGGTCGCCGGCCGCACGCTTGCCGCGCACGGCGCCGACGTGATGCTGGTCTCCGGCCCCGATCTGCCGGCGATCCCGTGGCTCACCATCGACAACGGCCGCGGCAAGCTGTCGAGCTTCGTCGAATTGAAGAGCGAACAGGGGCGGGCCGCGTTGCGCGAGCTGCTGGCCGAGGCCGACATCTTCTCGCAAGGCTACCGGCCGCGCGCACTCGCCGCACTCGGCTTTGCGCCCGAGGATGCGGCGCGGATCAGTCCGGGTATCGTCCTTGTGACGCTGTCGGCCTATGGCCATGCCGGCCCGTGGGCGGAGCGGCGCGGCTTCGACTCGCTGGTGCAGACCGCAACCGGCTTCAACCACGCCGAGGGCGAGGCGGCAGGCGTGGACGGACCGAAAGAACTGCCGGCGCAGATGCTCGATCATGCCACCGGCTACTTCATGGCGTTCGGCGCCATGATGGCGAAGTCACGCCAGGCGCGCGAGGGCGGCAGCTGGCACGTCCGGGTATCGCTGGCGCAGACCGGGCGATGGCTGTGGAATCTCGGCCGGCTTGCCGACGGCCTGAAAACCCCGGATTTTCCCGGTGATGCGGTGAAGCCGTTTATCGAGGAGCTTGCATCCGGCTTCGGGCAGCTGAGCTCCGTCAAGCCGTCTGCGATCCTGTCGAAGACGCCAGCATCCTGGGCGCGGCCTTCGATGCCGCTCGGCAGTCACCCGCCGCAATGGCCGTCACGTTAGCCCTGTACAAAATTTGACGACCGATTCCGGGGCCATCTGCACTTTTTTTGGTTGTCTGGATCAGGATTTGGGCACTATTAGCGGACCGGTGAGACATTTCGTCGCTGCTGGCTTCGAGGAAACGACCGGACTGCATGCGGAACGAAATAACAAAGAAGATACAAGGACTTAGTCGGCAGCAGCAGGTCGTCGGCGTGGTATTGGCCGTGTTCGGCGCGGCCGGCCTCTATGGATTCCTGCATTTTTCCGGCCCGACGCGCGGGCATTCCGACGTCTCGAGCCAGTCGCGCAAGGGCCCGGCCCGCTATGTGCCGACCCCTGCCGAATGGGCGGCCATGACCATCCAGCCCGCGATCGAAATGCCCTTCCGCGCCGAGCACGTCACCGAAGGCAAGATCGCCATCGACGAGGATCGCTCGACGCCGGTGTTCTCGCCCTATGCCGGCCGGGTCACCAGGCTGCTGGTGCGGCCGGGCGATGCCGTCACCAAAGGCCAGCCGCTGTTCACCATCGAAGCCGCCGACACCGTGCAGGCGCAAAACGATTACATCACCGCGATGACGGCGATGAACAAGGCGAAGTCCGCGCTCGGCATGGCCGAAATCCAGGACAAGCGCGCGCGCGATCTGTTCGAGGGCAAGGCGGTGCCGCTGAAGGACTTCCAGCAGGCACAGGCCAATCTGATCCAGGCGCAAAACGACATGCGCTCGTCGCAAACGGCGCTGGAAGCTTCGCGCAACAAGCTGAAGATCCTCGGCTTCAACGAGGAAGACATCGACAATTTCCGGCAGAAGGGCGGCATCAATCCGGAAGTCACGATCTTCGCGCCGATTGCGGGCACCGTGGTCCAGCGCAAGGTCGGTCCCGGACAATATGTCAGCGCCGGCGCCAGCGATCCCGTCTATGTGATCGGCGATCTCTCCAGCGTCTGGCTCACCGCCTTCGTGCGCGAGACCGATGCCACTGCGGTCGCGATCGGGCAGGAAATCGCCTTCACCGTGCTGGCGCTGCCGGGACGGTCGCTGTTTGCCCGCATCAATTACGTTGCCACTGCGATCGATCCGGGCACGCGCCGCCTGCTGGTGCGCGCCACCATCGACAACAAGGAAGGCCTGCTGAAGCCCGAAATGTTCGCCAACGTCACGATCTATTCGCCGAGCGATCATGCCGCGGTCGGCGTGCCGAAAACGGCCCTGATCTACGAAGCCGACCAGGTCCGGGTCTGGGTCGCGCGCGAAGACAAGTCGATCGAGCTGCGCCAGATCAAGCCCGGCCTCACCAATGGCGATCTCGTCGAGGTGCTCGGCAATCTCAAGCCCGGCGAGATGATCGTCACCAAGGGCAGCCTGTTCATCGACCGCGCCGCTTCCGGCAGCTGATCATAGCCGAAAGCTCCGGTCTGAATGGATCGCCTTGTCGCCCTAGCAGTCCACCGCCGCTACCTGGTGGTCGGGATGTTCGTCGCCGTCTTCATCGGCGGCCTGCTGGCGTTCCGGCAGCTCAACATCGAGGCCTATCCCGATCCGACCCCGCCGATGGTCGACATCGTGACGCAAAGTCCGGGCCTGTCGGCGGAGGAGATCGAGCGCTACATCACGATCCCGATCGAGGCCGGCGTCTCCGGCATCAAGAACCTGCGCACCATCCGCACCATCTCGCTGTACGGCCTTTCCGACGTCAAGCTGCAGTTCTCCTTCGACTACACCTATGAGGAAGCGCTGCAGCAGGTGTTGAACCGCCTGGCCCAGTTGCCGCCGCTGCCGGGCAGCGTGCAGCCCACCATCTCGCCGCTCAGCCCGGTCGGTGAAATCTTCCGCTACCGCCTTGTGGGTCCGCCGAACTACAGCGTGCTCGACCTCAAGACGCTGCAGGACTGGGTGCTGCAGCGGCGTTTCCGCGCCGTGCCGGGCGTCATCGACGTCGTCGGCTGGGGCGGCAAGACCAAGACCTACGAGTTGCAGGTCGACTTCAACAAGCTGGTCGCCAACGGGCTGACGCTGCCGCAGGTGCTGCAGGCCGTCGGCAATTCCAACATCAATGTCGGCGGCAACACCGTCAATATCGGCCCGCAATCCGCCGTGGTGCGCGGCGTCGGGCTGATCCGTTCCATCGAGGATCTCTCCCACACGATGGTGTCGCAGAGCGGCGGCAATCCCGTGCTGGTCAAGGACATCGCCACCGTGACCGTCGGCGAGAAGCCGCGGCTCGGCATTGCCGGGATGGACGATGCCGACGACATCGTGCAGGGCATCGTCCTGATGCGGCGCGGCGAGCAGTCGTCGCCGACGATCGCGCGCGTCGAAAAGCTGGTCAACCAGATCAACAATTCCTCGATCCTGCCGCCGGGCGTGAAGATCGAGCGCATCTACGACCGCAAGGACCTGATCGACCTCACCACCCACACCGTGCTGCACAACATGGTGGTCGGCATCCTGCTGATCGTGCTGCTGCAATGGGTCTTCCTCGGCGATCTCCGCAGCGCGCTGATCGTCGGCGCCACGATTCCGTTCGCGCTGTTCTTTGCCGTGATCATCCTGGTGCTGCGCGGCGAGTCCGCCAACCTGCTGTCGGTCGGCGCGATCGATTTCGGCCTGATCGTGGACGCCACCGTGATCATGGTGGAGGCGATCTTCCGCCGGCTGTCGCAGACCACCGAATTGTCGGCGGCGGAGGAAAGCCACATTTCGCCGGAGACGGCGATGGGAATGAAGAACCACGCCATCCTGTCGGCTGCGGCCGACGTGTCGCGTTCCATCTTCTTCGCCGCCGCCATCATCATCGCCGCCTTCCTGCCGCTGTTCACGCTGAGCGGCGTCGAGGGCAACATCTTCGGCCCGATGGCGCGCACCTATGCCTATGCGCTGGCCGGCGGGTTGCTTGCGACCTTTACGGTGACGCCGGCGCTGAGCGCGATCATCCTGCCCGTGCACATCCGCGAAACCGAGACGCGGATCGTGAAATGGCTCGACCGCATCTACGTGCCGGTGCTGGGCTGGGCGATCGCCAACCGCAAGATCGTGATGGGCGGCGCGGTGGGACTCGTGGTCACGACGATTGCCTTGACGCGGCTGCTGGGCCTTGAATTCCTGCCCAAGCTCGAAGAGGGCAACCTCTGGATCCGCGCCACGCTGCCGCCGACCATCTCGCTGCAGGAGGGCAACACCTACGTCAACGAGATACGCAGGGTCATCCGCGCGCGCCCCGAGGTGGAATCGGTGGTGTCGCAGCACGGCCGCCCCGACGACGGCACCGACGCCGCCGGCCAGTTCAACGCCGAATTCTTCGCCCCGCTCAAGCCGGTCGGCCAGTGGCCCGGCACCCATGAAAAGGAAGAGCTGACGGCGCAGTTGCTGGTGCAGCTGCACGAGAAATTTCCCGGCGTCGAGTTCAACTTCTCGCAATACCTGCAGGACAACGTCTCCGAGGCCGTGTCCGGCGTGAAGGGCGAGAACTCGATCAAGCTTTACGGCAACGATCTTCGTTCGCTCACCGACACCGCCAACAAGATCAAGCAGGTGCTCGCGACCGTGCAGGGCGTCACCGATCTCGCGGTGTTTACCTCGCTCGGACAGCCGACCATCCAGATCGACATCGACCGCGCCCGCGCCGCGCGCTACGGGCTGACGCCGGGCGACATCAACGCCACCATCAGGGTGGCGATCGGCGGCGATTCCGCCGGCGACCTTTACGAGCCCGGCAGCGACCGGCATTTTCCGATCATCGTCCGGCTGGCGCCGGAATATCGCAAGAGCGCGGAGGCGATCCAGAATCTGCGCATCGGCGTCGCCGGGCAGGGCGGCACGATCACGCAGATTCCGCTGAGCGAAGTCGCCTCGATCAACCTGGTGTCGGGCGCGGCCTATATCTATCGCGAGCAACAGGAACGCTACCTGCCGATCAAGTTCTCGGTGCGCGAGCGCGACCTCGGCAGCGCCATCAAGGAGGCGCAGGACAAGATCGTCGCGCAGGTGGAATTGCCGCCGGGATCGCGTCTCGAATGGGTCGGCGAGTTCGGCAATTTGCAGGACGCCATCCGCCGGCTGTCGATCGTGGTGCCGATCAGCCTGGCGCTGATTGCGGTGCTGCTCTGGTTCAATTTCGGCTCCATGATCGACACCATGCTCGCCATGAGCGTGATCCCGATGGCGATCTTCGGCGGCGTGCTCGGGCTCCTGGTCTTCGACATCCCGTTCAGCGTCTCCGCCGCGATCGGCTTCATCGCGCTGTTCGGCATCGCCGTGATGGACGGCATCATCATCCTGTCGCAGTACAACCAGCTCATCGAGGAGGGCATGGAGCGGATGCAGGCGGTGATCCGTACCGGCGAATTGCAGCTGCGGCCGGTGCTGATGACCTGCGTCGTCGCCGGCGTCGGTCTGTTGCCCGCCGCGCTGTCGGAGGGCATCGGCTCGCAGGTGCAAAAACCGCTCGCCGTCGTCGTCGTCACCGGCATGATGCTGGCGCCGCTGGTGATCCTGGTGACCCTGCCGGTCCTGATTTCCTGCTTCTCGCGGCGTACGGCGCGCTGATCCACTCGATTCCGCTTGGGCGAATGCCCACAAATCCTGCCCACTCGGTTTGTGGTTGACGATCCTCCCCAGACATTCCTTGATTGCGCAAGGGAAACCGCGGGAGAAAACCATGCGGATCGAGGAACGCCAGCCCACCGCCACTGCCGAGCAGATTCTCGGCGAAATCCGCGAATTCTGCCGCGCGACGCAGACCGCGGAATCGACCTTCGGGCGGCTGGTGGTCAACGACGGCAAGCTGGTGTCGCGGCTGCGTGACGGAGCGAAGATTACCACCGGCACCCTCGACAAGGTGCGCGCCTATCTCACCTCGCACCGGCCCGATCTGCCCGCCACCAACGGCTCGGCGCTGCACAGGCCGGGCAACGGCGCAGCTCCTGCCGCAGCCGTGGCGCCGCCGGGCTTCCGGTTCTTCGACAACCGGCAGAAATACCTGCTGTTCGTCTCGACCTGCAGCGAGAAGACCGAAATCGCCAACCGCGTCTCGCTGGAACTGACCAATCTGCAGCCGGTGCCGCCGGCCTTGCGGATTTTCGATGCCGGCGTCGGCGACGGCACGGTGCTGTCGCGGGTGATGCGCGCCGTGCACGCGCGCTTCCCCACCATGCCGCTCTACGTCGTGGCGAAGGAAATCTCCTACGAAGACGTCCGCCTGATGCTGGAGAAGATGGCCGACCGCCTGTTCGAGCATCCTGCAACGGTGCTGGTCGTGACCAATCTCTATTATGGCGAAGCGCCGTGGCTGACCCCGCGTTCCGCCACTGCCGCGCAGGGGCTGATCTGGAAGGACGTCACCCTGTCGGGCAACACCGCGCACGGCTTTGCCGAGCAGATCGGCGAGCTGGAAGGGTTTCTCGCCGAGAACTGGCGGGCGGGGATCAGCCCGACCTCGGGCAACCCGGTCTATACGCGGCCGATCGTGCTGACGATCCGGCGCGAGGATCATTCCTTCCTGCTCGATCCCATCATGCCGCGGCCGGGCAGGGTGATGGCGGATTACGATCTCGTCATTGCCTCGCAGCCTTACCGCGCGCGGGTCAGCGTCGAGTTCAAGGCCTCGAAGGTGATTACACCGCTGGTGAAGTCGCTGCGGCCCGGCGGGCGGCTGATCGGCATCCACTCCCACGGCAAGGACCCCGGCATCGAGATCATCGACCAGGTCTGGCCCGACGACGATCCCTTCAACACGGACCGCTACGCCATCCTGCGCCAGGTGAAACATGAATTGGGCGGCTTGGCGCGGCACTACAATTTCAACGCTTCGTCCGACGCACGCGCGATCTTCCGCTACCACATGCATACGCTGCCCGACGAGGTGAGCGGCCCGATCGGCACGTCGACGCTGTTCGCCGCCTGGAACGCCGCGATCTACGTGGCGCAGATCGAGGACGACCGGCTGTCGGAAGTCGTGCGAGACGGCCGCTATCTCGAGGCCACCGACCGCGTGGTGCGCAAGCATGGCGGGCTGTGGTTCAACGACGAGACCTATGTGATTTCGCGCCGCCGTGCGCCGGGTTGAGTGGGGAGCTGGCCATGAGCTCTCGTCTCGCCGAACTGCTCACTTCCGCTTCGGTCGAGGTTTCCTCGAGCGGAAACCAGCTGCAGGAGCTGGCCGGCCGGTTCGCCGCCGGCACCAATGTGTCGATCACGTTCCTGCCGGGCGACAACTACCGGCACAATTTGGAGACCGCGGCGGCGCTGCGCCGCGCGGCCTTCAACCCTGTGCCACATGTCGCCGCGCGCGAAATGCCGTCGCGCGAGGCGCTCAACGATTTTCTGGTGCGGGCACGGCGCGAAGCGGATGTCAGGCGTGTCGTTCTGGTCGCCGGCGATGTCGCCGCCGCGAAAGGGCCTTTCAAGTCGAGCCGCGACGTCGCGGCCAGCGGATTGATCGAGGCGCACGGCATCACGACGGTAAGCGTGGCCGGCTATCCCGAGGGCCATCCCTATCTCGAGGGCGCGCATGCCTTTGAGGCGCTGGCCGCATGGCGCGATTGGGGAGCAAGCAGCGGCGTCCGCGTCGACGTCGTGACACAGTTCTGCTTCGAGGCGGCGCCGATCCTGAACTTCATGGGCGAGCTGCAAACCCGCGGCATCGATCTGCCCGTCAACGTCGGCCTTGCGGGGCCTGCGACGCTGGCGACGCTGACGAAATTCGGGCTGCGCTGCGGTGTCGGCAATTCGATGCGCGCGCTGCGCGGGCAGATCGGCCGGTTCGGCCGGCTGCTGACCGACAACGGGCCCGACGACGTCGTGCGCGGCCTGCTCGCCGCGCCGCAAGCTGCGACCGCGCCGATTTCCGGCTTCCACCTGTTTCCGTTCGGCGGCTTGCGCAAGTCGGCCGAATGGCTGCGCAATTTCGGGCTGGAGATGCAGGTGGCGGCGACGCGAATGGCGTCACAGAATGCAGCTCAGAACCCGTAGAGCCGCGCCGGATTGTCGACGAGGATTTTCTTGCGCACGGCCGCATCAGGCTCCCACACCGGAAGCTGGTTCAGCAGCCGGCCGTCGTCGATCTGGAACATCGCCGTGACCTCGGTCGGCTTGCGTCCGGGCGGCGTCACCGAATTCGGATGCGGCCAGTCGGTGCCCCAGACGATGCGGTCGGCATTGGCTGCGATCAGCGCCTTCGCAAGGGGAACGCAGTCCTGGTAGTCCGGCGCCAGTTTCGAGGCGCGATAGGCGCCGGAAATCTTCACATAGGCCTTGCCGGATTTCACGAGTTCGACGAGGTCGGAAAATCCCGGCTGCTCCACGCCAAGCTCGGCCTTCGCCCCGCCGAAATGGTCGAACACGACCGGCAACGGAGCTGAGAGAACCAGCTCCTTGATCGCGCTGATCATGGCAAGGCTGGTGTAGAGCTGGACATGCCAGCCGCGCGCCTTCATGCGCTCGACGGCGGCGGTGAAGCGGGCGCGGCCGACATTGGGATCGTTGGTGCCGCCGGTTGCGAGATTGAGGCGGATGCCGCGGAAACCGGCCTTGTGCATGGCATCGAGACCGCTCTCCGGCGTCTTGTCGTCGATCACGCCAACGCCGCGCGCGGTGGCGCCGCGGGCCATCATGCCGAACTGCGAGGCGGAATTGTCGGTGCCGTAGACGCTCGGCGTCACGATCACCACCCGCTCCATGTGCAGCGCCTTGTGCAGCTCGCTCATTTCCTGGGGCGAGGCCGGCCCCGGGGTGTAGACGCGGCCGGCGAAGAACGGGAACCTCTCCACATCGCCATGGATGTGGGTGTGACAATCGCAGGCATGTTCAGGGATGTCGAAATTGACCGGCGTGGCGGGTTGTACCGCCTTTGCCAGGACGTCTCGGTTCTGCATGAGGGCCCCGGCGGCGATGGAAGCGAGCAGCAAATTGCGTCGCGTCAGCATGGGTTTTCTCCCCTGGCGGGTTCTTCGCGGCGCTTGTCGGGTGCGCGCTTGGGGCGGAGAATAGCAGGTTATGCAGCCAGTGTACGCGCCGCGCGGATCAATGCGGCGTTGTCTTCCGCTACAGCGCCGGTGGGCAGGTGCTTGCCGTCCTCGAGCCCGATCCGGCCATCGAGCCCGCTGGTGAGCGCTGCGCGATAGAAATCCCACATGGTGGCATCGAGTCCGTGCAACAGGCGCGGCAGGCGGATGCCGGCGCGGTCGAGGATGGCCGTGATGCCGCGACAGGCTTCCATGCCGACCGCCAGATCCTGCTCGTTGATCTCGATCAGCACGCGCAGGCAGCGGCCAGCGTTGCGATCGGCGACGAATTTTTCGGCGTCGGCTGGCGACCAGATGCCGGCCTCCACGCCGATTCCTTTCGCTAGCGCCAGCTCGATCACCTCGGTGGAATCCTCCTCGATCAGGTTGATCGAGACATAGTCGGGCAGGGCCCGCCATGCCCGGATCTGATCCTGCCGCGCGCGGCCTCTTGGCGGAATCCACCAGCCGGTGGAAAGGCCGAGCGGCACGCCGGGCACGGCTGCCCGCACCGCGGCGAGCGTAGGCGCGACATCGTCGGGATGCAGGCTCTCCCTGCCGTCTGCGCTGCGGACATGAAGGTGGATCTGCTCGGCACCGGCTGCGATGACGGCCCGGGCATCGGCCGCAAGTTCATCGGCCGACAGCGGAAGCGCGGGATGGAAATCCCGCTTCCGGCCGCCATTGAGACAGGCTTGCAGCATGATGGAAACTCCGCATTTACGCTTGTTTCGAACCTGAAGCGCGCGGAATTGACTAATGACCTGCGCGCCCGGATGATCCCGCACTCACCTGGAATCAATTTATGCAGAAATTTTCCTCGAAATTCAAAGCGGGCGTCTCTGCCGTCGCCGTTCTCGCCGTGCTGTTCGGGGTCTATGGTTTTCGCAAGCTGCAGGCGCTGGCGGCCGATCCCGACGGCGAGAAGAATTGCCGAACGGCCAACAGCGAAGACCAGGGCAAGGCCGACCTGGAGAAGATCAAGGCGATTGCGCCGCTCAAGGGCGTGAAGTGGTCGCAGCTCGGCGGCGCCATCAACGATGCGAGCTGCCTCAACAAGACCGAGATCTATGGTGTCGTCGAGGTGCACAGCGTCGATGACATCGCTAAGACGCTGGCTTTTGCGCGCGACAACAAGCTGTCGGTAACGACGGCCGGCGTCCGTCACAGCATGGGCGGGCAAGCGTTCCGCAACGGCGGTATCGTGCTCGACATGCGCACCTTCAACCGCATCGTCCTGAACGAAGCTTCGCGTTCCGTGACGGTGCAGCCCGGCGCGACCTGGCACGACATCCAGAACGCGCTGCATCCGCGCTTTGCGGTCCGCGCCATGCAGTCGACCGACATCTTCACCGTCGGCGGCTCGATCTCGGTCAATGCCCACGGCATGGATCACCAGGCCGGGGCGCTGGCGAAGTCGGTCAAGTCGATGAAGGTAATGCTGGCGGACGGCACGGTGAAGACGGTCTCATCCGGCGAGAACAGGGAGCTGTTCGATCTCGTGGTCGGCGGCTACGGTCTGTTCGGCGTCATCGTCGAAGCCGAGCTCGATATCGCCGACAACCTGGTCTACCAGACCGGGCGGCGCATGCTGGACTACAGGGAATTTCCTGCATTGTTTGCCGGAGAGATCGACAAGGACAAGAATATCGGCCTGATGTACGGCCACCTCTCGACTGCGCCGAGCAGTTTTCTGAAGGAGATGCTGCTCTATACCTACACCAGGGTCGACGGCAGCGACTTCAATCGCAAGCCGCTCGGCGAGGTCTCCGGCATCAAGCTGCGGCGGCTCACCGTCAATCTCTCCAAGCAGGGGGCGCTGTTTCAGGAGATGAAGTGGTTCTCCGAAAAGCACATCGAGCACCGCATGGAGAATTGCACGGTGACGCGGGCGCAGGCGATCGGCTCGGCCGAGGCGTGCCTGGTCAGCCGCAACGATCCGATGCACGACTCCGTGCCGTATTTGCGCAACGCGTTGCCTGAGGATACCGACATCCTGCACGAATACTTCATCCCGCGCAGCCAGTTCGTCTCCTTTGTCGACGGCCTGCGCAAGATCATGACCGACAACAGGACCAATCTGCTGAACGCCTCCGTGCGCGTGGTGCATCAGGAGAAGAACTTCCTGACCTATTCGCCGGAGCCGGCCTTCTCGCTGGTGCTCTACATCAACCAGGCGACGGATGATGAAGGCAACCGGCAGATGAAGAAGACGACGGAACAGTTGATCGACCTTACCATCGCGCACAAGGGCCGGTTCTTCCTGCCATACCAGCTCTACTATTCGCGCGAGCAGCTGAAGCAGTCCTATCCGCAGATCGATGCGTTCTTCGCGGCAAAGCGGAAGTACGATCCGGACGGGATGTTCACCAACACGTTCTATCAGAAGTACGGGGCGTGAGGATTGTAGGATGGGTAGAGCGCAGCGAAACCCATCGCGATCACCATCTTGGCGAAAGGTGATGGGTTTCGCTACGCTCTACCCATCCTACGAATGAGCTACAACTTCGCCACCGCCCGCTTCGGCGGCAGGCCGCTGCAGCCGCCGGCCTGGTCGGCGTCCAGCACCAGCAATGCGCCGGCGGCGTAGAGGCGGCCGACGAAGCCTGTTTCCTCGGAGCGGGCGATGGTGACGTAGTCGTAGGCCACGAGGATATGGCCTTTCGCCTGCACGACGGCGGCAATGGCCTGCGCCTGCGGGCCGACGACGGCGATCGTCTTTTGCGGGCCCGCGAAAGTGAGCACGACCAATAGCGTCAGCCAGCCGCAGGCGACCAGTGCAGCGCTGCCGGCGAGCCGCAGCGGCGAGCGCCGCCGGGCGCTAGTAGTCATAGAAGTGCTCAATGTTGGCACCCCTGGCTTTCAGCTCGCGTTTGATATCGACGAGACGGTCGATCCTAGCCTTCATCCCGGCCCGGCGGAAGCCGGGTCTTGCGTCGAGATCGAGCGAGAACAGTTCGGTGGCGTCCTTGACGTCGAGCGTCGCGGATTTCGGCGCGATCACCGTGATCATGATCTCGCGATTCCCCGCGATTTCCGCAAGGCCAATGCCGCGGTCGAGCAGGCCCTGCACGATCTCGGTAAAATCCTTGTAGCGCGGTGTCTGCACCAGCTGCCATTGCGGCGAGAGCGTGCGGAGCGGCTTGATGCGCGGCTCGGCCGCCAGCACCTCCGGCGGCAAGGTTGCGACCACGAACATGATGTCGCGCGGCTCGGCGTCGCTGGACGCGTCCAGTCCCTTCTGGATCAGCCAGGCGTAGCCGATCTTGATCAAATACTCGCTGCCGAGGGCGAAGCCGCGCTCGATCGTGCGGGCCGTGCTCGGCGTTGGCGTCGATATCGCCATAAAGCCATCGAGCTTTTCGCGGAATGGGTATTTGTACCAGGGGATGGTGTAGAGGAAGGCGGCATAATCCTGCAGCACGGCGCGGGCGTATTCGTCCTGCGGCGTGCGACTCTCGCCCCTGATCCATTCGAAGAGGCGGCCGATCGTGTTCTCGTAGGCCCCCTTGATGGCGTATTCGATCGAGTAGCTGACGCCGATGATGTAGATCATCGTCTTCACTTCGGTGCGGGATTCGGTGGCCGGCACCGCACGGTTGATGGTGCAGAAGCTGCGCCAGAAGCCGAGAATATGGCCGAGATAGTTGAAATGGCTTTCGCTCGAAGTGTCGAGGAAGCGGCCGAAGTCCTCGAAGGAATAGACGATGTACCATTCGGGGAACGTGAAAAAGGTGTTGTCGAGCTTGCGGCGATAGCCCTTTTCGTCGATGGCGGGCAGGGCGGCGGCAGGTGTCACCGCCGATGCCGCGTTTTCCGTCGGACCGCAGGTGCCTTCGACATAGGCGAGCGGCAGCACGACGGCGAGCGCAATGAAGATGATGAGCGCCCGCAGCAGGCGACGCAAGCACCTAAGCATGGGCGGCCGCGCGCGTCCGCGGCGCCAGCAGATAGCCGATCAGGATCGCGACGCTGCCAAGCCCGAGATGCGGAGCGTTGGCGAAGAACCGTGTCGAGAGCGGCAGGTTGAGCACGCCGTTGATGAGGATGCCGAAATCGAGATAGCCGCTGCCGGTGAGCAGCCCGAGCACGCCGTCGGCAAAATAGAACACGCCGAACAGCTGGAAGAACAGTTCCGATGCGCGCCGCGAGGTGAAGGCGGCGGCCGCCGCCCACAACGCGGAGACGAGATGCAGGCCGTCGGCATACCAGGTGCGGCGAAACAGGCCGAAGATCATGTCATTCTGGTCGATGAAGGCGGGGATGTAGCCGGTCAGGATCACGAAGCCGAGCAGCGCAGCGTAACCCCAGGCGCACAGTCTGATGATGTCCATGTTGTCAGCCTCGTCGAATCTGTCCGAAGTCTAGAGCTTTCCAAGCGCCTTGAGCAGGGCGTCGTTGAACGCGGCAGGGTCTTCAATCTGCGGGATATGGCCCAGTCCAGGCAGGATTGTCAGCGTCGCCTGCGGCAGCAGGCGCTTGAGGTCATTGGCCTGTTCCAGCGGCGTCACCGTGTCCTTGTCGCCCCAGAGGATCGTGACCGGCGTTTTCAGCCGGGAGTAGGCGGTGCGGTCGGCGCTTTGCGCCGATCGATCCGAGTCGAGGAAGTAGTGCAGCCAGTCGGCGTAGTCGGATGTGCTGCCGGCGCGATGCGTCGGCCGCTGCAGGATCTCGACATATTCGGGCAGCGCGCGTTCCTTCTTCGCGATCAGCGACTGCAACAGCGATTTTGTGGCGAGCGGATTGGTGATGGTTGATGACACCAGCAACTCGCGAATCCATTTCGGCTGAACCAGTGCCGGCGGATCGGATGGCGGCGCGGTTAGTCCCAGGGCGGCATCGACCAGCACGAGCCCGCGCGCGCGATCGGGATAGCGCATCACGAGCTCGGTCGCAGCACCCGCGCCGAAGGAATGGCCGACGATAATCGCCGGTCCAGCCTTCAGCACGCCGAGCACGTCATTGACGCGCGCGGCCTGATGGGCGCGGGTGTATGTCCCCGGCCGGTCCGAGAAGCCGAACGGCGGCAGGTCGAGTGCGATGACGCGGAATCCGCCGGCGGCGAGCGCGTCCGACGTGCGCCACCACAGTTCGCTCCAGGCGGCCGTGCCGTGGAACAGCACGACGGGAATGCCGTCGGCCGGGCCCTTCTCCTGGATGAACACGCCGCCGGATGAGGTCTGCACCAGCCGGCCGGCCGCCGGCGCGAGCGCTTCGCGCGTGCCGGTTTCGCGGTAAGCAGCGGCAAGGCGGAAGCCGGCAAGCGCGGCCACGACCAGCAGAAGCAGGACGAGCAATATGCGGACGGACCAGCGCACGAGGGTGGCAATCACGACGGCCTCGCAACAAGCGAATCGCGTTCGATCAAATCGCGTCCCTTGTAGCGAAAGCCGCGCGGCCGGTGACGAAAATCCGGCAGGCCGGATCGCAGCGCAGTTAATAAATCACTGCCCCGATGGCGTGCGCAGGCCGTGCCAGGCGTCACGCACCTGGTGATAATGCACGTCGGGCAGATAGTCCGGCGTGTTCAGATTGAGCGTCTTGACGTCGAGCCGGCCGATGGAGCTGAGCAAGGTGAAGGAGGCGATGACGCGGTCGCGCTGGGCGCCGATCAGCCGCGCCTTGGCCTGGATCAGGTCCTGTTGCGAGTTCAGCACGTCCACCGTGGTACGCTGGCCGCCGGCGGCTTCCTTCTGCACGCCCGCCAGCGCCACGGTCGCGGCGCGGACCTCGGACTCGGCGGCGGAGACCGCGATCTTGGCGCCTTCGTTGGCGACCCAGGCGCTGATCGCCGCGGTCCGGGCCTGGTTGCGGACCTGTTCCAGCACCATCCGGCTTTGCGAGGCCAGCTCCTTGGCCTGCCGGGTCTGGGAAGCCGCCGTGCCGCCGTCATAGATCGGCTGGTTCAGCTGGCCGACCACGGAGGCCTGGTCGGTGCCGCGTGTGCCGAGCGTCGGATCGTTTTCGCGGCTCTTGCTGGCGCTGCCTTGCAGGGTGATGGTCGGCAACAGGCTGCTCTCGGCGACGCGGATCGTGGTGGATGCGACGTCGACGTCGAAGCCTGCGGCCATCACGGCGGGGTGCTGGTTGAAGGCGAGCTGCGTTGCATCCTCGCGATTGCGCGGTCCGAAGCGATCCACGGTCTGGGCCGGCTGCAGCTGCGCCGGCGGGTTGCCGATCACCTGGGTATAGGTCGCCTGGCTGATCGCCAGCGCAACCTCGGCGGCGTTGAGGTCGGAAAGGCCGCGGTTGAGGCGGGCCTCGGCCTGGGCGGTATCGGTGGGGGTGACGTCGCCGGCGTTGAGCCGCTTCTGGGTGATGCTCTGGGTTTCGCGCAGGAAGGCGACGTTGGCGCGCTGGGCCTCGACCAGCGACTGGTTGGCGAGCACGTTGGTGTAGGCGGTGACGGCGTCGAGCAGCACGCCCTGGCCGGTATTGCGCAGCGCCTCGCGGCCGGAACTGACCTGCAGCTCCGCCACCCGCACGCTGTTGGCGGTCTTGAAGCCGTTGAACAGCACTTGCGTGACGGTAACGCCGATCTGCCAGGGCTTTAGCGAGGCCGATTGAACCGTGTTGTCAGGCAGCAGATTGCGCACCTGCTGCAGGCCTGCGCTCAGACTTGCGATGATCTGCGGCCGGTAACCCGCTAGCGCCTGTGGAACATTTTCATCCGTGGCACGCTGGCGCGCGCGCTCGGCATTCAGCGCCGGATTGGTCTGGTAGGCCTTGGCCAGGGCATCGGGAAGGCTCTCGGCGGCGGCGGGCATGGCAAGGCCGGCGCAGGCGATCACGCCAAGGCAGATGCCCGACCGAAGCACACGCCCTGCTATGCCGTGACCGACGCTTGCGTCACGCCTACCCATTTGATCCCGCAAAAAACCAACCCCACAAAGCCGTCCGCCCCCGCCGACGGCTTCGTCACATCTACCTGTTTACGGGGAAGCGCCGCCACTGACAAAGGGCCGCGCGACATCTGCACATCAAATCGGTGCTTGGCTGTTGCCGGTTCGTCACAGACGAATCCGACCCGCAAATCGGTTATAGGCATATGACGGCGGCCACACGATTCCGTGAGCCGCCGGGTTCATCCTGCCGGGTTTCATGCCTGATGCCAAAGCGCTTTTCCGACCCTGAGGCGGTCGTCGACGAGATCGTCCGCGATGTCGGGAAAAACCTCGTGGTGGGCTTGCCGCTCGGGCTCGGCAAGGCCAACCACATCGCCAATGCGCTGTATGCGCGGGCGGCCGCCGATCCTTCCATCGACCTGACCCTGCTGGCAGCGCTGACCCTTGAGAAGCCGAAGCCGGGAGGCCTGCTGGAATCGCGCTTCGGCGGACCGCTGGTGGAGCGGCTGTTCGGCGGCTATCCCGATCTGGCCTACGCCGCACCGCTGCGCGCCGGCCGGCTGCCGCCCAACATCAGGGTGATGGAATTCTTCTTCCTGGCGGGCCGCTGGCTGCACGTGCCGTTCGCGCAGCAGCATTATATCTCGGCGAACTACACCCATGCAGCCTCCTATCTGCTGGCGCGCGGGATGAACGTCGTGCTGCAGCTCGTCGCAAAGCGCGTGGTCGATGGCCAGACCCGCTACAGCCTGAGCTGCAACACCGATATCACCCTCGACATCCTGCAGACCCGCGCCGAAGGGCGCGCCGCGTTCAAGCTGGTCGGGCAGGTCAACTCCGAATTGCCGTTCATGCCCGGGCCTGCCGATCTGGCCGCCGATGAATTCAGTGCGGTGCTCGACAGCCCCGCGACCGACTTCCCGTTGTTCGCGCCGCCGGCCGAGCCGGTCAGCGACACCAAATACGCCATCGGCCTGCATGCCGCGGGCCTCGTGCGCGACGGCGGCACGCTGCAGATCGGCATCGGTCAGGTCGGCGACGCACTGGCGCAGGGACTGATCGTCCGCCATCGCCATAACGCGCAGTTCCTGGAAGTCATGGCGCGGCTGGCGCCGGGCACCGCTCCGCGCGAGACCGGCACCTTCGACACGGGCCTCTACGGCGTCAGCGAGATGGTGTTCGAGGCGTTTCTGGGCCTGATGCGAGCCGGCATCCTCAAGCGCGCCGTGGACGGCGTCATCCTGCACGGCGCGTTCTTTCTGGGACCAAAGGCTTTCTACCGCTCCCTGCGCGAGATGACGCCGGAGGAGATATCGCGCATCTGCATGATGCCGGTTTCCTTCACCAATGCGCTCTACGGCGACGAGGACGCGAAGCGGCGGGCGCGCCTCGATGCGCGCTTCGTCAACAGCGCGATGATGGCGACGCTGCTGGGGGCTGCGGTCTCCGACGGCCTCGAAAGCGGGCAGGTGATCAGCGGCGTCGGCGGCCAATACAACTTCGTGGCGCAGGCGTTTGCGCTGGAAGGCGCACGCGCTCTGCTGGCGCTGGAGGCGACGCGCTTTGCCGGCCGCAAGGTACTGTCCAACATCCGCTGGTCCTACGGCCACGAAACCATTCCGCGGCATCTGCGCGATGTCTTCGTCACGGAGTACGGTGTCGCCGACGTGCGCGGAAAATCCGACGAGGAGGTGATCGCGGCGATGCTGACGATTGCGGATTCGCGCTTCCAGGACGAACTGGCGCGGCAGGCCAGGGACGCCGGCAAGCTGCCGAAGGGCTTCGAGATTCCCGCCGTCCATCGCGAGAATTTTCCCGAGCGCGTTGCCGCGGCGCTGAAGCCGGCGCGCGAGGCGGGGCTGTTGCCGTCATTCCCGTTCGGCAGCGACTTCACCGACGCCGAGCAGCGGCTGATCCCGGCGCTGCAATTGCTGCAGGCAGCCCAACGCACGCCGGCGAAGCTGCCGGGGCTGTTGTGGGAAGGTTTGACGCGCACGCCCGATGCGGCCGACGGCGAATGCCTGGCGCGGCTCGGGCTGGACCGTCCCGGGACTCTTGCCGAGCGCTTCTATCGCGCGCTGGTCAGCGCGGCGCTGGGGCGGACGAAGTAGGGTGGGCAAAGGCGCAAAGCGCCGTGCCCACCTTCAGCGGCATGATCGTGAAGGTGGGCACGCTTCGCTTTGCCCACCCTACCGTGCATCGCGAGGCCCGGACACAAAATCGCGAAAACAACCCCATGCAAAGTAGAAGTGGGCACGGCGCGCACGCGCCTTTGCCCACCCAATTGACCCTACAACATCACCGGTTCTTGTTTACCGGCTTGCGCTTCTCGATGAAGGCGGCCATGCCTTCGGAGCGGTCTTCCAGCGCGAACGTCGCATGGAACAGGTTGCGCTCGACATTGAGGCCTTCCGACAGCGGCGTCTCGAAGGCGCGGTTGACGGCTTCCTTGGCCATCGCCGCCGCAGGGCGTGACATCGAGGCGATCTTTTCTGCGGCCGCCATCACTTTGCCCATCAACTGGTCGGCCGGCACCACGCGGCTGACGAGGCCGGAGCGCTCGGCTTCCGCGGCATCCATCATCCGCCCGGTGAGGCAGAGGTCCATCGCCTTGGACTTGCCGACGGCGCGGGTGAGGCGCTGGGTGCCGCCGATGCCGGGAATGGTGCCGAGCGTGATTTCGGGCTGGCCGAATTTGGCGGTATCGGCGGCGATGATGAAGTCGCACATCATGGCGAGCTCGCAGCCGCCCCCCAGCGCATAGCCGCTGACGGCGGCAATGGTCGGCTTGCGGCAGCGCGCGATGCGGTCGCCGCCGATCGCGGCGAAGTCCGACGAGAACATGTCGATGAAGCCCTTTGGCTGCATCTCCTTGATGTCGGCGCCGGCGGCAAAGGCCTTTTCGCTGCCGGTGACGACGATGCAACCGATCGCATCGTCCGCCTCGAGATCTTCGACGGCGGCCGCGATTTCGCTGAAAACGCCGAACGACAGGGCGTTGAGCATCTTCGGCCGGTTCAGCCTGATGACGCCGACCGCGCCCTTGGATTCGACGATGATGTGTTCGAACGTGCTCATGAGCCACCCCGGTTGAAAATTCGGGGCGACATTGCCCGCAGCCGAGGCGGGCTTCAAGGGGCCCGGACGCGCCCGGACATGGGCGCGCCGGGAGTTGGAGGGTACGCAGCTACGCCATGAACATGCGCGCGGCCGACGC
The DNA here is from genome assembly GCF_016219575.1 of Bradyrhizobium sp. GTDB lineage: Bacteria > Pseudomonadota > Alphaproteobacteria > Rhizobiales > Xanthobacteraceae > Bradyrhizobium. The sequence continues at coordinate 63,190 of NZ_JACRMG010000009.1, forward strand.
GATCGTCAGCAGCGCGCCGAAGGCGATGAATATCTTGCCGATCAGCGAGGTCTGGTCCCAGGTCGAGTTCTCCTGGGCAACGGACCTCACCGCGGCTGCGGGCCTGGCCGGTGCCACGGCGACCGTGGTCTGCGACGGTGGCGTAGGCTCCTGCAGCGTCTTGTCGACCTCGTTGAGCTGGTCGGCCTCGACCATCTGCATGGTGGTCACGGCGCCCTGGCCCTCCACCGGCTGGTCCGTTGTCAGAAGGGCATTGGCACGTGTGGTCATGGCACGTGCGTTGTCGTCGGGGACGTCGCCTCCCATCCGCGCATTGGCATTGGCGATGGAAGCCGGAATCTCGCCGGGCTTGCCGGCCTCGGCGACTTCGCTCTGGGCCGGCTTTTTCTCCTCGGAAGACTTTTGCGCCGTGCGGGAATATTTGCGGTGGGCGTAGCGCTTGTAGTGGCGCACCTGCTTCACCTTCTTGGACGTGCTGACCGATGCAGACTTCGTTTCAGCGGCGCCCGACGCCATCGTCGTCCCACTCACCCCCGCCACGCACACAAGCAGCCCCGTGGCTGCAATCAACGCCACGCGCCCGCCGGCTCTGATGGTCATTGCTAGTCTCCCCAATTGCCCCCATCCCGATGCAAGAAAAGACCCCGCTGCGTGTTCACAGCGCGGCAGAAAATGGGAATCTTCGGGCAACACCGGGCGAAATCGCGGCAGTCGGATTTCGTACGCAGCGTGCGGAGCGCGGCGCTCCCGACGCGCGATTTCGGGTTCTCCGGCCGGGTGCGATCCGCTGCAATCGATGTTATGAGCCTGCTCGGCCGTCCAGCGAGGCGGCCCGCCGATTCCCCTGGCCGACCGGCCCTTTGCGGGCCTTCCGGACATCGATCACGAATTCGTGATCTCGGGGTCTCGGCGTAACAAATTGAAATATTGACCGAATTGCCAGGTGGGAGCGCGCGTGCGCGAACATGAGAACGAATGGACCGGCCTGATGCGGCTGGCCATTTCAGGCGACGATGGGGCGTATCATCGCTTGCTCAGAAGTGTCACGCCGGTGCTCCGGGCCGCGGCGCGCCGCGGTCTGTCGCGTGCAGGGCAACCGGTCGATCAGTCCGAGGACATCGTGCAGGACATTTTGCTGGCGGTGCATTTGAAGCGTCACACCTGGGACACGAACGCCCCGTTCGCGCCCTGGCTGTTCGCGATCGCCCGCAACAAGCTGATCGATTCGCTGCGCCGCCGCGGCCGGCGCATCTTCGTCGACATCGACGATTTTGCCGAAACGCTGGCCGGCGAGCCCGAGCCGGAGACGGCGCCCGCCGGCGAGGTTGCCGCCCAGTTGCAGACGCTGCCGGCGCGGCAGCGCGACGTGCTGCAGTCGATCGCGGTCGAGAGCGCCTCCATCAAGGACACCGCCAGGAAGTTTGCCATGAGCGAGGGCGCGGTGCGGGTGGCGCTGCATCGCGGGCTGGCGAGCCTGACGGCCAGGCTGAAGGAGCAGTGAGCATGGACACCGAGCAGCTCATTCGTTCGCTCGCGGCCGACAATTCGCACCGCGCCCGCCCGGTCGGCTACGTGCTGATGCTGGCGCTTCTGGCGGCGGCACCCGTGTCGCTGCTGATCTTCTTCGCCGAGCTCGGCGTGCGGCCGGACATCATGACGGCGATGAAGAACCCGTTCTTCGACCTGAAGTTCGCGGTCACGCTGGCGCTCGCGATCTCGGCCATTGCCGTGGCGCTGCACCTGTCGCGGCCGGAAGCCTCGCTGCGCGGTTTCGGCTGGTATCTCCTGATCCCCGCGGGCCTCTTGGTCGCCGGAATCGGCGGCGAGATGATGATGCCGCAGCGCGCGCCGATGATGACGCGCCTCGTCGGCAACAATTCGAGATTCTGCCTGACGTGGATCCCGGTGCTGTCGCTGCCCCTGTTGATCGCAGCCCTGGTGGGCTTGCGCCACGGCGCGCCGGCTCGGCCGGCGGTGTCCGGGGCGATCGCGGGCCTGGTGTCGGCCGGGTTTGCCGCGACGTTCTATGCGTCGCACTGCACGGATGACTCGCCGCTGTTCGTGGCGACCTGGTACACGCTCGCCATCGCGCTCGTCGCAGCCGCCGGCGCGCTGATCGGCCTGCGGGTGCTGAAGTACTAGGACGCGGCGCAGCCATAGCCAGATTGACGCGAGTTGAACGAGGGCCAAATAGTTGGCGGCAAGTCTTGGCGCGTCGCTACCCGAAGACATTCCTTGATACTGTTGCAGAACCGCTCAACCCGATTGCGAGTTAGTTCGTGGCGTATGCTTCGGCTTGAATAACGGCTTGGAGAGCAGGCCCAACGTGGCTCGCCGAATAAAATGGTTACCATCCGCCCGACACGTTGGCTGACTTGGACTTGTCGTTTATGACCCAACAGCGACATTGGCCAAGCGTGCGGGGTCGTCATTTTGACCGAATGGGGCCTCGAATTCTGTGGGCTTCGATGCTAGCGTTCGCCAGCTCAGTCCGGCGGAAACCGTATGTCTTCTGACACGACGCGATCGGCCGCGACCGATGGTGCCTCCGCACCGGGAGTTGAAGCAGCCGAACACGAGCGCCAATTCCGCGAGATGCTGGAGTACTGCCCAGCGGCCCTTTTGGTGGTCGATGAAAATGGCAGGCTGCTGTTCCACAACGGGCGGCTCCGCGAACTGCTTGGCTACCAAAGGGCCGAGATCGAAGGCATCGACACCAGCACGTTCTGGCACGACCGCGAGCAGCGCGCTAGAATCATCGCATCGTTGCGCGAACGGGGCGGGCAAACGCTGAACGACAAGGCCGTCTGGCGTACCAGGAACGGCCAGCTCCTCCATGTACTGTTGACCTACGCGCAGGTCGCCTACCAGGGCGGACACATCAGCTTCGTCGGCGGCAAGCGCGTTCTGTGGGTTTATGACGTGACCGCGCTGACCCAGCACGAGACGCAGGTTCTCGAACAGGAGCGGCAGATTCGCGAGATCCTGGACTTCTGTCCGGCCGCGGTTTGCGTCGTCGACGAGGACGGGCGGATATTGTTTCACAACCGGCGGATGCGCGACCTGTTCGGCTACGAGACTGAAGAACTGAATCTCTTCGACACCAAGCGATTCTGGTACGACCTCGATCATCGAACGCGCATCATCGAACTGCTGCGTCTCCGCGGTGGCCAGCTCTTGAACGAGGAGGTAGTCTGGAAGACGAAGCTGGGCGACCCCCTCAACCTGCTGATCTCCTATGTCCAGGTCGCCTACGCCGGGGGCCATGTCGCGGTTTCCGGAGGCAAGAGGCTGTTCTGGCTCTACGACATCACGCCGCTGCGGCGCGCCGAGCAGGCGCGGCAGCGCAGCGAGCAGCGGCTCGCCGAGGCGATCGAAAGCATCTCCGAAGGCTTCGTCTGCTACGATGGCGAGGACCGGCTGGTGATCTGCAACTCGTGCTACCGCGATCTGCTCTATCCCGGTTTGGACATTGATCTGACCGTGGGCACCACGTTCGAGAGCATCGTGCGTCGCGCTGCGGAACGCGGCTACGTGACAGATGCTCTGGGCCGCCTTGAGGAGTGGGTCGCCGAACGGATGCGTCAGCACCTCAATCCCGGCGAGCCGCAGGTGCAGCGGCGCACCGACGGCCGCTGGGTGATGGTGAGCGAGCGCCGTACCGAGGATGGCGGCATCGTTGCGGTCTACTCCGACATCACCGAGCTCAAGCAGCGCGAGCAGGACCTGACAGAGAAATCCGCCGCGCTCTCCGCACTGTCGTCGAAGCTCGCCAAGTACCTCGCGCCACAGGTGTACGAATCGATCTTCACCGGGCAGCAGGACGTCAAGATCGTCAGCAAGCGCAAGAAACTTACGGTCTGCTTTTCCGACCTTGTCGGTTTCACCGAAATCACCGACAAGATGGAGTCGGAGGACCTCACCCAGCTCCTCAATCACTATCTCACTGAAATGTCGAAGATCGCGCTGCAATACGGGGCGACTATCGACAAGTATGTCGGCGATGCCATCGTCATGTTCTTCGGCGATCCGGCGACGCTCGGCATAAAGGAGGATGCACTGGCCTGCGTCCAAATGGCTATCGCTATGCAGGAGCGCGTCAGCGAGCTTGCTCATGAATGGAGCAACAGTGGTATCGAAACGCCGCTGCGTTGCCGCATCGGCATTCACACCGGTTATTGCACGGTCGGCAATTTCGGCAGCGAGGACCGCATGGACTACACGATGGTCGGTGGCACGGTGAACCTTGCTTCGCGCCTGGAGCATGAGGCGGCGCCCGGCGGGGTGCTGATCTCATTCGAGACGTACGCGCACGTTAAGGACGACGTGCGCTGCGAGGAGCGCGGTCACGTGCAGGTAAAAGGCATAGCGCACCCGGTTGCGACCTATGCGGTCATCGGGTTGAAGCAGGACGCGCAACAGGTCGGGACGGCACATCTGCGGCTGGAGCTTGACGCTGACCGCATGTCCGACGAAGAGCGCAAGGCGGCGGCCAATGCACTGCGCCGCGCGCTCGGATTGCTCGAAAGAGGTGGCCAAGGCTAGTCATCGAGCGGCGTTGCCCCTAAAGCGCGATGCCATTTGGTTGAATCGTCATCGCGCTTTAGGTTGTTGTTTGAGCATGATCTTTTCGGAAAACCGCTTCACACTTTTCCGGATCATGCTCCAAGTGGACAGATCGAATGAATGGACTGGACTTCTAGCCACATCTGGATCGCAGATTGTCGCGCGAGAGCTGGCTGATAGCGGTGCAGCCCATCAGCTTCATGTCGCGCTCCAATTCAGTCCGCATCAGGCCGAGCGCCCGCTCGACGCCAGCTTGGCCGGCCGCAGCCAAAGGATAGAGATAGTAGCGGCCGACTCCGACCGCCTTGGCACCGACAGAGAGGGCCTTCAGGACGTGGGTCGCTCGCTGGACCCCGCCATCCATGAGCACATCGATCCGATCATCCACGGCGTCGACGATCTCGGCCAGTTGATCGAATGATGCCCGCGAGCCGTCCAGCTGCCGGCCGCCATGATTGGAGACGACGATGCCAGTACACCCGATCTCGACGGCGCGCTTGGCATCGGCCGCGGACATGATGCCCTTGAGGCAGAATTGCCCGTTCCATTGCCGCACCATCTCAGCCACGTCGTCCCAGTTCATGGATGGGTCAAGCATCTCTGTGAAATAGCGGCCGATGGAGAGTGCGCCACCACTCATGTCGACGTGCTCGTCGAGTTGGGGCAGGCTGAACCGCTCGTGAGTGGCGTAATTGATTCCCCACATGGGCTTGATCGCGAATTGCAGCATCCCAGCGAGCGTCAGCCTGAACGGTATGGAAAAGCCGGTGCGCAGATCGCGTTCGCGATTGCCGCCGGTGATACTGTCCACGGTCAGCATCATGATTTCGACGCGTGCGTCCTTGGCCCGCTGCAGCAAGGCTCGGTTGAGGCCTCGATCCTTGTGAAAATAGAATTGATAGACCTGCGGTGTATCGTGCGCCTTGCGCAGCTCCTCAACGCTCACTGTGCCGAGCGAGGACACGCCGAACATTGTGCCGTACCTCGCAGCGGCAGCTGCGACGGCACGTTCACCTTGATGATGGAAGAGACGCTGCAAGGCGGTCGGGGAACAATAGACCGGCAGAGCGAGATTCTGGCCCATGACGGTGACAGAGAGATCAACGGCTTCTACGCCCCGCAGAACGTGGGGCACGAGGTCACAACTCTCGAAGCTCTTGGTGTTACGCCGGTAGGTGGTCTCGTCGTCGGCGGCGCCGTCAATGTAATCGAATATTGGACTGGGCAGCCGTCGCTTGGCCAAACGCCGGAAGTCATGAAAGTTGTGGCAGTTGTGCAAATTCATAGCGCTCACGCTCCAACGGATTCGAGTGTGGACGGCTTCACTGGATCTTGCGTCGGAGAGACTTCGCAGCCAGCCACACTGAGCTCGTCAGCCAGAGTACGCAAGACCCTTGACGGAGGTTTGTTCTGAAGGTGTTACGCACAACGTTCGGCCTCGAAGCCATAGGGCGGTCCAAAATAACAGATCGTGTCGATTCCGTCCGTCTTGTACCCGGCCATCAATCGGGCCGTACTGTCGGACGACTTCGAGCTCCTCGAAAGTCCGGGCCAGATCACGAGGCCTTTGGTTTTGCCGAGCTCCTTCCAGCGCAGCTTTTTTTCCAGCATCACTTCAGCAAATTCGCGCCAGAGTGCATATTGTTTTGGCTCGATAAAGCGCCAGAACGCCTTGATCTGACTATGTGTCCTGGTGGTACGTTCGGACTTCAACTCGACATTGACAAGTTCACTTTCGTCCAGCCCGTTGGTGCGGACCAGCAGCAAGTCGGCAACGACCCGCTCACCTTTCTCAGCACTGTCATTCTCATTTGTTGCATTGAGCGCAATTTCGTCTGCGGCAAACCAGTAAGTATGGTGATCCTTCAGAGCCAGCTCGATCGACGTCAACCGACCATCGTTGTGCATCGCTTCAGAAATCAACCACGACTGGAGGGACTTCTCGGGTGTCTGACGATCCGGGGCCTTGAGCTCCTTCCCATCCTTCAAGGCGGCCAGCCTGCGCCGCAGGACAGGGCCACTCGTCATGTTCGAAAAGCCGAGCTGAGGTGTCTGGTTTGAGCAGCTGACAAGGCTTATTGAACCCACCGACGGTCTAAGTCGAAAGGAGTATCTGGCGAACAAATCCTTATAGTCGTTGACCACTGCCGTGAATTCGCTGGCCTTGATACGTTTGGCATTGTCGAGAAGCTTTTCAAGTTGAATCGTCAAACCGCTCATCTTTTCCCTACTTCGACTTTCAAAGATCAATCCACTCGCCATCCTCGGCGAGCATGACGTTGTCAAATAACCCGGGAAACGCCTCCCTCCCAAAAGTGTGGATCGGAATCAGCCTGCCAGGGGCAATCGCCGCAGCAAGTCGCTTGAGGTCCGGCACACTCGCATGACCGGACGTGTGGATGGTTTCAAAGGGGATGTTTCGTGTCTCGCATTCATTTTTCAACCGGGCGCCGGCGCCGTCCGCCAAATAGCCATCCCACTGCGACCAGATCACTCGTGCTCCCGAAAGAGCATCGGCGCGCTCCAGATCGCGCATCATCCAGCCGCGGAACAGCATGACCAATTGGCTGGCGTTATCCCTGATCTGTTCTGGCCAAACGCGGAACTCCCGATACCTGTCGACCAGGGATGCGATCCCGCTCCTGACGAGCTGAATCCTCTGAGCCTGGGGTATGTGAACCGCAATGTTCGACCAGCCATGCTCCGGCTTCGGTATGGTGTCGTATCCGGTCGCTGACAAGACTTCCGCTGCATAGGCATCGACCAGCAATGTACGACCCGCTCGTTTCGCAGCACGATAGACGGTCACGACCCGGTCGATGTTCTGAGCTGAGCAAGCTACCAAAGCTATTCCGCTGGTCCGGTTGAAGCGATCCAGGAATTGCTGCTCAAGATCCTTCTCACTCGGGAACGCTTGGTCGATTGCGAGTCTACCAAGGCTCGACCCCTCCATCAGCATTACATCGATCTCTCTGGGCGGGTTTCGGACAAGCCGTTCAAACAGGCCGCCTTTCCTGCCGTGCGCGCGGAGATCGCCCGAATAGAACAGCCGCTTTGCGCCACCCTCAACTTCAAGGGCGTATGCGTCGAACCCTGAATGGTCCACGATATGTGGCGTTATCTTGAACGGTCCGATGGTCAGGGTCTTGTCCGATACGAGATACTGCGAAGCCTTCAAGGCGACGCCGCCCGGGATGAATGCGGCAGCCGCGCCCAATACGGCTTCCGCCGCGGTTCCCATGACGACGGGAATAGCGCTGTTGGCCTTGGGCACGAGCCCCCAATGATCTCGGTGCCCATGCGAGAGGACGATTGCCAAAAGATCAGCAGAGCCCGATTCAAGCCCAACCACATCCGGGAGTCTGGCAACGGACAGGTCCGGCTCATTGAGAGGGAGTCCGAGGTCCAGCAGTATGCGTGCCCCCTCGCACTCGAGTTCGACGCACGTGCCACCGATTTCCCGAGTGCCCCGATGTATTCTTAGTCGCATTCCGATCCACCTTGCTGGCCAACCTTCTATATTCAATCGAAGGCCTCAGAAATTTACGCGTTATGGAATATTCCAAGGAAATATTTAGATCTGGCGAATCGGGGTGACCATGTCCACCTAGCAGGACAATCGGAGAACCGAATGCCAAGGCGTCTTACTTTCGCAATAGGCGACATCCACGGGTGCTTTGACGAACTCAGGTCTCTCCTCGATTCTTGCCGGAAGAGTGCAGGCGATGTCGAGTACGACCTGGTTCTGCTGGGCGATTATGTCGATCGAGGGCCCGCATCACACGAAGTCGTCGACTACATTTTGCGCGAGCAGACCGAGGGCCGATTGCCGCTCCGTTGCTTGCGTGGAAATCACGATTTCATGCTTTGGCGAGCTGCAGATCGCTCTCGCACCGATGCTGATCTCATGCAGTGGTGGGCGAACGGCGGCGAAGCAACATTGGATTCTTACGGAGTCGGAGATCCCTCGGACCTGCCTGCCGATCATCTACAGTGGTTGAGATCGCTGCCCGTTTTTCTGCATGAGAACGACAGGTTCTTCGTCCATGCCGGGGTACGTCCAGGAGTGTCTCTCCATGCTCAATCCGAACACGACATGCTTTGGATGCGCGAGCCGTTCTTGTCTTCAGAGCTCTGGCACGGTGCTCTCATTGTGCATGGCCATACACCAACAAATCACGGCGCGCCTGATGCGAGAGCCAACCGGGTAAACCTTGATACCGGGGCATGCTTCGGTCGTCCCTTGACCGCGGCAGCGTTCGGTCCCGACAAATTGAGTCCTCTGTTCTATCTGAACAGCGATGGCCTGAGGTTCATGCTGCCGGCTGCCGCCAGTCGCTAGCGCAGGCGAAGCTCAAGCCGCCGGCACGTTCTGCTGCTGCATGCGGTGGAAGCGCAGCACCTGCTGGGCGGTCGAGGGCCGCAGCCGCTCATAGGTCGCCTTGCAGACCTGCAGGTCGGTCGGATCGCCGCCGCCGGCGAGATCGTCGCGCAGATTGATGATCGCCTTCACGGTCGACCACGACAGCCCCGCGACCTTGGCGAGGATCATCACGCCCTCGGCGCGGGTCTCGATCATCATGTTCTCGGCGATGGCGACCGGCACATTGGCCATCGCCGCGATCGAGGCATTGGTTTCGTCGAACTTGCCGGATTCCGCGAAGGCGGCGACCTGGAATTCGTCGAGCCGTCCGTCGTCGAACAGCGACTTGACCAGGGCATGCGCAATCGCCGTCTGCTCGGTGAGGGCGGATTTGGCGGAGCGCGCGCGGCGCGTGGCTTCCTTGACCGCGCCGGACACCTGTTTGGCCTGCCTGGGATTGGCCGACTCCAGCCGCTCCCGGACGGCGTCGGAGGCCTTCGCCACCAGCTTCAGATAGAGGTGCCGCGGGATGGTCGGGCGCAGGGCGACGCAGGTGGCGAGATCGTCGTCGTGCTCGGCGCGATTGACCAGCCGGGTAAATCCGCGCTCGGTGAACTCGGCGCCGGGATTGTTGACGGTGTTCTGCACCACCTCGTCATTGCCGCGCAGCACCAGCACGTCGGTGACCGCGCCGGAGAGCTGTTTGCGGTTGGAGATCGCCATCAGATGCGCCTGGCTCTTGTTGCGCGCCGCCTCGATCAGGGTGTCGTCATCGAGCCGGCTGGACTGCGTCAGCACCGGGCCCGCCACCTCGATGACGTCGTCGAAGGCAAGCGCCCTGATCGTCAGCGGCGGCGCGGTGTCGACCGGGGCCAGGCGATTGGCGAGCAGCGCCTTGGCCGAGGTCTCGATGTGCAGCATCAGGCACTGGAACACGTCGTCGAACAGGCCGATCTGCTCGTCGGAATAGTCCACCGCATTGTCGAGAAAGAGGTCGGTTACCCGGCGCAACGCCTCGACGCGGCGCGCGACGGTGCCGTGGGCGAGGGTGGCCTGCAATTCATCCAGCAGGCTCTCGGGGGACTTCACGGACTTTGAACTCATGACTCTATCCTGGAGCGTTGGCCGGCGGCGGATTCTCCGCAGCCGGTAGCAAAATTCGATCAGGCTTGCGCGATGCGGTTGCGTCCCTGCGCCTTGGCTGCGTAGAGCGCGCTGTCGGCGCGCGCGAGGAAGCTGTCAGTGGTCTCGTCCGTCCTCAGCGTGGCGACGCCCGCCGAGAGCGTCACCTTCATGCCCGGCGAGAAGGCGCTCCAGTCGAGATCGGCGACGATGGCGCGCAGCCGGTCCATGGCCCGCGTGGCGCCGTCGTTCGGCATGTCCGGCAGCACCAGCAAAAATTCCTCGCCGCCGTAGCGGCCGAAGCGGTCGACGCTGCGGATGTTGGCGAACATGGTGATGGCGAAGGTGCGCAACACCTCGTCGCCGGTCGGATGGCCATAGGTGTCGTTGACGCGCTTGAAATGATCGAGATCGATCAGCGCGACCGAGCAGGGCGAGCCGTTGCGCGCCGAGCGGGCGATCTCCTCGTCCAGCATGCGCATGATGCAGCGGCGGTTGAACGAGCCGGTCAGCTCGTCGAGCTCGGCGAGTTCCTCGATGCGCTTGTAGGCTTCCTTCAGCTTCAGCCCGCTCTGGTACAGCGACGCCTTCATCGCGCTGGAGAAGATGCCGAGGAACATGCAGCGGCCGATGGTGAGCGTGAACACCAGCATGGTGGCGAAGCGCTCGACATGACTGCCATGCGGCATCGCCACCGGCTTGTCGGTCAGCAGGAACAGGCCGGCGAGCCCGAGTGCCATCGCGGTCCAGATGATGGCGGTCTGGATCGGTGTCGAACGCAGCGAGGCGAAGCTGAACACCGTGAACAGCGAGCACAGGAACAGCACGCCGACCTGCGGTGCGATGTAGGTGAAGACCACCATGACCATCATGTTCGCGGCCGACTGCGGCGCGACCATGTAGTGATCCCTGAAGCGCTCGTTGATGCCGGTCTCCGAGAAGAGGATCGCCAGTCCCATGAGCGCCAGCCCGCAGAGGGCATAGATCGGTCCGAGCCAGAGGGGCACGGTACCGGCCTGGGCGTAGATCAGCAGAATGCCGGCATCGATGACGTAACTGACGCCGATCATGCCCTGGATCTGGCGGCGTTGCTTCGCCCGGCGCGCCAGCGCCTCCGTCGAAAGACGGGAGCCGGCGGCCTCGCCCTCGGCGGCGATCGGATTCAGGAAGGATGGCGCAGCAGTGCCCATGGTCTCGCCGCCGGATGGAACCTGCGGAAAAATCTACGTGGGAAAGCCTTTAGGTTTGGTATCTTTGGGGTCCGCCTTGCTCCGTCAAAACCCGGGCATTCCTGTTGTTTTTCAAAGGAAATTGGCTGCGGCCACGCGCCGCGCCACGAGTTGGCGGGACGGCGGCACCAAGGCTGTGCGGCTACTGTCCTGGCGGCCAAGGCTTGGTATGGTCGCGCCGGGTGCGGGGTGAAGGCGTAAGAGTAATATGATACCGAAAATTGGAGCGTGTGGGATACCAGCGCATGGGCGGAATTTTGCCGGCCTTTTGTGGGGTACGTCACATATGCATTTTCGGAGTTGCGATAATTTGAAGAATCTTGGCTCCTCCTTCGAACCACAGCCCATTTCCACCCGACCAAACCTGCGAGACGGCAATTGAGCGCGACACAGGCGGCTACGGACGACGTCCTTATCGCCCGGATCGCTCAAGGCGACCGGCTCGCCATGCAGGTGCTGTACGGACGGCACCATGTCAGGGTGTTCCGTTTCGGGCTTCGGCTCGTGCGGGATGAGCAGATTGCGGAAGACCTCATCAGCGAGGTGTTTCTCGATGTGTGGCGGCAGGCCGGAAAGTTCGAAGGCCGATCCGCCGTCTCGACCTGGCTCCTGGCGATTACCCGGTTCAAGGCCCTGTCTGCGCTCCGGCGCAGGAAGGACGCTGAACTGGACGACGAGGCGGCCAACGCGATCGAGGATAGTTCAGACAACCCCGAAGTGTCGGTCCAGAAGAAGGATACGAGTGAAGCGTTGCGGAAATGCCTGACGGCATTGACCGCCGAGCACCGGGAAATCGTCGATCTCGTCTACTACCACGAGAAGTCCGTGGAAGAGGTGGCCCAGATCGTCGGCATTCCCGAGAACACCGTGAAGACGCGCCTGTTCTACGCGCGCAAGAAACTGGCCGAGTTGCTGAAAGCAGCCGGAATTGAACGAGGCTGGCCATGATGGCGATGAGCAAAAAGATGCTGGACGAGCCCGGCGAGATCGAGATGCTGCTGCCGTGGCATGCTGCCGGCACGTTGAACGCGCGTGACGCGCGCCGCGTCGAGGATGCGCTCGCCCGCGATCCCGAACTGGCCAGGCAATATGCCGTGATCCGCGAGGAGTATGCGGAAACCATTCACCTCAACGAGAGCCTGGGCGCGCCTTCCGTGCGCGCCATGCAGAAGCTGTTTGCGGCGATCGATGGAGAGCCCGTGCGCAAGCCGTCGCCTGCCTCCCGCATCTCCGCCGGCGTCGCGCAGTTCTTCGCCTCCCTTTCGCCGCGCACCCTGGCCTGGTCGGCCACGGCTGCTGCGTTCGCGCTGCTGCTGCAAGCCGGCGTGATCGGCACCGTGCTGTTCAAGGGCCAGACCTACCAGACCGCCTCGCTGAGCATCAACGAGAAGCCCGCCGCCACGATGACCCGCGAGCTCTCGGCAGGCGGCACGCCGCCGCGCGCGCTGGTGCGCTTTGCGCCCGACGCCAGGATGGCCGACATCAACACGCTGCTCGACAATTATCAGGCCACCGTCCTCGGCGGCGCCAACGGGCTGTTCCGCCTGCAATTCGGCGGCAAGTCGATGAGCAAGGACGAGGTCGCCGGCCTGATGAGCAAGCTGCGCGGCGAGAAGATCGTCAGCCTCGCCGAATCCGCGCCGTAAGGTCTTCGTCGCGGCTGCGAGCTCGCGCAATGCCGAGGTCTCATGATTGCTAGAGTGATCAAGCGCCGGATGCAGGCAGGTTGCGCCGCAGTCGCGCTGATCGCGGCGGCCGTGCCGCTGGCATGGCTCGACATGCCGCAGGCGTCCGCACAGGCGATGATGCGCCCCAACCTCAACATCGCGCCGCGCATCCCGACCATCAATCCGACCGTCACGCCGCGGGTCGACACCAATGTCGCCGCCCGCCCCAACATGGTGACCGGCGTGGACCGCGCGACGCCGCATGTCACGCCGACCACCACCCCGATCATGCGCACGCGCGTCAATCCGAACTCGACGATGCCCTATGCGCGGTATTCGCCGAACCTCTATCCGGCCTGCGACGCCGCCAATCGCGATGCCGCCGGCGCTTGCCAGGGCACGCCCTCCGCTTCCGGCGGCGAGGGCAACGGCGGCAAGTCGGCGAAGGGCAAAGGCAAGGGCAAGGGCCCGAATTCCCCGGTCGCAACCGTCTCGCTCAACTTCCCCAACGAACTGGTGGCCGAGATCGACGGCTCGATGTCGGAGGAGCAGGTGCGTGCGCTGGCGCAGCGTTACGGCATGGTGCTGGTCGAGTCGCAGAATCTCCCGCTGATCGGCGCCACCATCGGCCTGTTCCGCATCACCAACGGCCGCCTGCTCGATGCCGCGCGCCGCGACTTCGCCACTCACGGCAGCGTGCGCGGGGTGCAGTTCAACATGCGCTATTGGCTGCAGGAAAAGCCGCTCGGCGAGGGCGACCCGGCGCAATATGCGGTGTCGAAGCTCAAGCTGCCGCAGGCGCACAGGCTGGCGCATGGCATGAACGTGACGATCGCCGTGATCGACTCCGGCATCGACGCCGGCCATCCCGAGCTCGCCAATTCGATTTCCGACAATTTCGACGCGCTCGGCAGCAAGGAGGGTGCGCACGTCCACGGCACCGGCATCGCCGGCGCGATTGCGGCCCATGGCCGGCTGATGGGCAGCGCGCCGGAAGCGCGCATCATCGCCATCCGCGCCTTCGGCAGTGCGCCCGGCGGCGCCGAGAGCTCGTCCTATGTCATCATCAAGGCCCTCAACTACGCCGTGCTGCACGGCGCGCAGATCATCAACATGAGCTTTGCCGGGCCGAAGGATCTGCTGATCGAGCGCGGCATCGCCGCGACCGCCGCGCGCGACGTGGTGCTGGTGGCGGCCGCCGGCAATGCCGGGCCGAAATCGCCGCCGCTGTTTCCCGCTGCCAATCCCAACGTGATCGCGGTCAGCGGCACCGACGCGCAGGACCGGCTGTTCGCCGCGTCGAACCGCGGCGTCCATATCGCGCTCGCGGCGCCCGGCACCGACATCTTCCTGCCGGCGCCGGACCAGAAATACCAGATGACTTCGGGCACCTCGTTCTCGGCGGCATACGTGTCCGGCATCGCGGCGCTCCTGCTCGAGCGCAACCCCGCATTGAAGCCGAGCGAAGTGCGCGCGATCCTCACCGCGACGGCCCGCGACCTCGGCGTGCCCGGCAGGGATGAGCTGTTCGGCTATGGGCAGGCGGATGCGTTTGCGGCGACCACGGCTGCGACGGCCGCGCCGTCGGTTCCGGTCGCCACGGCGCCGCGGAAGCCCGGCGAGCCGGCCGACAATGACGTTTCCGTGAGCCGGGAGCTGAAAGTACCGTCGGCGGCAATGGCATCGGACAAGTCCGCTTCCGACGAGCCAAATCGGCCGGCTGCGCAGTAGTTTTCGGCCGAAAACCCGCTTCCAGAAACAGTTAAAAAAAACGCGCCGCGCTTTGAACGTCCGGCGAGCCCGCGCGACTAATTGGGCGTGGGAGCGGTTATCCCTCCCCATTGGCTGTATTCGGCGCGAGCGCCCATCCACCCCAAGCGCCCATATGGCTTTGACCCGTCCGGTTGTCCCCCCGGACGGGTCTTTTCTTTTCGGCACGCTTTCAAAAAAGTCCGGGGAAAGTGCCGGGTGGATGTGCTGCAATGCCGACATGCCGGCGCGCCGCTTGACGGGGCATGTTGCAGAAAAGCCGCGCATTCCCGGCGCGCGCGATCAGGCCGAGCATCGCTTGCTGGACAACGGGAAAGTTTTCCACAGAATATCCCTGTCACTGATTCGGTTCGTTGCGTCTCGCGTCCGTTTCCCTCTTACGGGCAATTTGATGACAGATCGAACCGACGTCGCGCGGGGACGCGACATCGTTGCGCGCTGGTGTGGACTTGCCGAGCAACGACTGGACTATCTCACCGAACTGTACGAGACCGGCCGCTGGCGCCGCTATCACGGCGAGCGCGACTTTCTCGAGAATATCCGCGAGGCCAAGAGCGCGGTCGAGGCCTGGCGCGGCTTGTTGAATTGCGAGGCCACGCCGGACAACTGGCCGGTGGACCTTTCCTGGATCGGCCGCCGCAGCTCCGTTCCGCAGGCGAAGCGCGGAGTGCCGGTTGAGCCCATTGTCGCCGTCGTCGCGCAACTGGCGGAGCTTCCGGTGACGCCATCGGTGAGCGTAGTGCCTGATGATGCTGCCGAAGCCGAGCCCGTGCTCGCCGCCGAGACGGCGGAGGCGTCCGGGGAGAGCGCCCTCGACAAGACGCTGGCGCTGACGCTCGACATCGTCGGGATGACCGAGCGCTACCCGCTGCTGCCCAACGCGTTCCAGCCGTCGGAAAAGAATTAGCGCCGCACCGAATTCGGGCCGACCGCCACCTGCGCATAGCGCTGCGCGCCGTCGGCGGCCAGATCCGTCGTGATCGGGCGGGCATGGTCGAGGCCGACTACGGCGCCGCGCGGCGCTTCCGCAATCATGTTGCTGTGGACCAGCGCGGTGCCGGCGCCCGGCACGACCGAGATGCCGATGCCGACAAAGCTGTTGCGGATGACGTTGCCGGTGATGGCGACGTCGCGCAGGTACTTGCCCCAGCCGGCGATGATGCCGAAGGCCGGCGCATTCTCGATCACGTTGCCGGTGACGGAGGTATCCGCCTCGACATAGATGCCGATGCCGGCATCGTCGTCCGGCGCGGTGCCGATCGGACGCTTTGGCACGAGGTTGCGGATGATGTTGCCCTGGACCACGGCGATGCGGCCGCCCTCGTTGAAATTGCAGACGGAGACGCCGAGCGCCGCGCCGTCGACGGTGTTGTTGGCGATGATGGCGCCCTCGAAGGCAAACTCCGAATAGAGCGCGACCTCGCGGACATTGCTGACGCTGTTGCCCGATATCTGGATGTTGGAGGCGGAATTGCCGCGCACCGCGGAGTAGTCGCAATTCCTGATGCGATTGCCGCGCACGATAACGTTGCCGGCGCGGAAGGCGTTGATGGCATTGCCGTACTGGCCGGAGCCGCCGGGCCCGGCCTTGATGTCCTCGATGCGGTTGTCGAGCACGAGCGTGCCGTCGTCGCCGATGGCCGTGCGCAGGATCTCGATGCCGTTGTCGTTGGTGCCGAGGATCGTGTTGCGCGACACGATCAGGCCGAGCGCGTCGAAGGAGACCACGGCGGTGGTGGCGATGTTCGTGAAGATGTTGCCCGAGATGTCGCCGGAAACCTGCTCGAACCAGATGCCGTTGCCGCCGCTGGCCGCGATATCGCAATCGGCGATGCGGATGTCGCGCCCGCCGAGGCAATGCACCAGGCCGCGCCGCTGCGGCAGCGGAATGCTGCCGCCGTCGAGCGTGATGCCGGTGAGGCCGACGCGTCCGGCGCCTTCGCCGAGCAGCATGGATGCGCCGCCGGTGAAGACGAGTTTTGTTGCGCCACGCACGCCGACGAGTTGCGAGCCGTTTTGCAGGCGCAGCATGCCGGTGCGGTAGACGCCGGGCGGCAGCGCCAGCGGCATCTGCGCGCGCGCGGCCTCATCGATGGCACGCTGAAGGGCGCGGGTCTGGTCATCGGGGCTGCCGGGCCTGACGCCGTATTGCGTGGCGTCGCGGCCGAGCGTGGAGGTGAGGGGCGCCGCACGCGCCGGCTCGGGCGCCATCGCCAGCGCGCCGGCGAGCCCGGCGGCCGAGGCACCCATGAGATGGCGGCGGTTGACGTCCATGAAATTCACGTAGCGCAGAAATGCGGCACGGCATGGTGAACGCGCGCGGGGAACGGCGGGATGTTTGGGGGTAGGGTTAATGGGCTGCGTAGGGCGCATTAGCGTAGCGTAATGCGCCGCCCGGAAAAGAATTGGCGGATTACGCTTCGCTAATCCGCCCTACCAGTTCCGCCTGGCGCGCCTGCTTCACCACCTCCATCAGCATGGCCTCACCGGCATCGACCAGCTCCTCCAGGGTGATGCGGCCGGCGCCCTTGCGCAGCGATGCGCCGCGCGCGAGCAGGGGAATGTGGATGAAGGCTGCGAGCTGCAGTTGGTCGTCGGTATTGACGGACTCGATCGCCCGCCAGCTCAGATAGTTGCAGAGATAGGCGCCGGCGTCGCGCGAGGGGCGGGCGTCGATGCCGGTGGCGCACGCGGCGCGCAGGAGCTTTGCGGTGTGCGGACCGAACGTCAGGGCATCCGGCCCGAGGCCGATCGATCCCTTGCGCACGCGGGTTTGCGCGGCGTCCGGCCACAGCATGGTCACGGCATTGCGCGCGCGGGTCTCGATGCGGACATGGGCGGTGCGCCCGGCGAGGCCGAACATCAACAGCGCTTGCGGGCGCAGCTTCGCCAGCAGCTTTGGCAGCTCCTGGTCGACCGCGCGATAGGTCACGGGAAAGATGTGGCTCGAGAGCTCGACATCTGCCAGCGCCGGGCGGCGCAGCCGCGTCAAGCGCGCCACCAGCGGCTGGGTGGGATTCGATGGCGCGCCCGGGAACGGGCCGAAGCCGGTGATGAGGACGCGCAGGCCGCTCACCTCAGCCACTCCGCGATCTGCTCGGCGGCGACTGCCGGCGTCATCCGGCCGTCGGCGACCTCCGCCTCGGTCTTCCTCACCTTGGCGCGGATCGTGGCATCCGAGCGCAGGCGGGCCATCATGCGGCCCTCCAGCATCGACCACATCCACTTGACCTGCTGCTCGCGCCGCCGCGCCGCGAACTCGCCGGAGGCGTTCATCGCGGTGCGATGGTCGAGCACTTTCTGCCAGAGTTCGGCGATGCCGCTGCCGGTCAGCGCCGAATAGGTCACGACCGGCGGATGCCAGTGCTCCGAGCGGGGGGTGAGGATATGCAGCGCGCTGCGATATTCGGCGGCGGCCATGGTGGCGCGCTTGATGTTGTCGCCGTCGGCCTTGTTGATCGCGATCATGTCGGCGAGCTCGACGAGGCCCTTCTTGATGCCCTGCAACTCGTCGCCGGCGCCCGGCAGCATCAGCGCCAGGAAGAAGTCGGTCATGTCGTAGACTGCGGTCTCGGACTGGCCGATGCCGACGGTCTCGACCAGCACGACGTCGAAGCCGGCCGCCTCGCACAAGAGCATCGCCTCGCGGGTCTTGGCGGCGACGCCGCCGAGCGTTCCGGAGGACGGCGAGGGGCGGATGAAGGCGCGATCAGAGACCGCGAGCTGCGCCATCCGTGTCTTGTCGCCGAGGATCGAGCCGCCGGTGCGCGCCGAGGAAGGATCCACCGCCAGCACCGCGACCTTGTGGCCTTGCCCGATCAGGTACATGCCGAGCGCATCGATGGTGGTGGATTTTCCGACTCCGGGCGAGCCGGTGATGCCGACCCGCACCGCCTTGCCGGTGGCGGGCAGCAGCGCCTGCACCAGCTCGCGCGCGGAGGCTTGATGGTCGGCGCGCCGGCTCTCGATCAGCGTAATCGCGCGCGCCAGCGCCGCGCGGCTGCCCGATCGCAGCTCCCTGGCCAATGCCTTCGTGTCGAGGGGAATCTTCTTGGGAACCATGCCCTGCTTTACAACGGCCGGGCGGGGCAGGCGAGAGCCCGCGCCTGCTATCAACGAGGTGTTGTTGCAGCGGCGGCCGTCCGGGGTTTCAACCTCCGCCACAGCCAGACGGCTACCGGCCAGATGAACGCACCGATTGCCATCGAGGCCAGGATCGCCGAGATCGGCCGGTCGAAGAAGGGCAAAATGCTGCCGTCGGACTTGATCAGCGAGGTGACGAAGGCCTGCTCCACCATCGTGCCCATGACGATGCCGAGCACCATCGCCGCGACCGGGTAGCCGTTGGCTTCCATCACATAGCCGATCACCCCGAAGGCAGCGACGGTGACGACCCCGAACAGGTTGTTGCCGATCGCGAACGATCCGACCGCACAGCACAGCATGATTACGGGCATCACCGTGGAGCGCGGCGCGCGCAGCACGTAGCTGGCAAGCCGGATCATCACGATGCCGAGCGGGATCATCATGATGTTGGCGATGATGAACAACAAATAGATGGCGTACATGCTCGACGCCTTTTCGGTGAACAGCGTCGGTCCGGGATTGAGCCCCTTCATGTAGAGCACGCCGATCGCGATCGCCGCGATGGTGTCGCCGGGAATGCCGAACAGCAGCGACGGCACCCAGCCAGAGGCGACGCTGGCATTGTTGCTGGCGCCGGCCTCGACCAGGCCCTCGACATGGCCGGTGCCGAATTTTTCCGGCTCCTTCGAGAAACGCTTCGACATCGCGTAGGAGACCCATGCCGCCATGTCGGCGCCGGCGCCCGGCAGCACGCCGATGATGATGCCGATGATGTTGCCGCGCGTCATCTGCCACTGATACTTCTTGGTGAGCGTCCACTGGCCCGCCAGGATGCTTCCGAACTTGCGCCGCGGGATCGGCGGCGGCTCCGGCGTCAGCATGGCGCGCATCACCTGCGCCACGGCAAACACGCCGACCAGCGCCGGGATCGGCTCGATGCCGCCGAGGAGATCGGTCACTCCGAACGTGAAGCGCGGCACGCCGCCGGGGTTCTCGATGCCGATGCAGGAAACCAGCAGGCCGAGGAACATTCCGGCGATCGCCTTCACCGGCGAGGAGCGCGCCACCAGCGTCGCGCACATCAGGCCGAGCAGCGCCAGCCAGAAATATTCGAAGGTCGAGAACGACAGCGCGATCTCGGCGAGCGGCGGGGCGAGGATCATCAGCGACAGCGTGCCGGCGATGCCGCCGACGGCGGAGAACCAGACGCCGGCGCCGAGCGCCAGCTCCGCCTCGCCCTTGCGCGTCATGGCATAGGCTTCGTCGGCATAGGCGGCGGAAGCGGGGGTGCCGGGGATGCGCAACAGCGCGCCGGGAATATCGCCGGAGAAGATCGCCATCGAGGAGGCCGCCACGATGGTGGCGATCGCGGCGATCGGCGAGAGATAGAAGGTGACGGGTACCAGCAGCGCGGTCGCCATCGTCGCCGACAGGCCGGGCAGCGATCCGATCACGAGCCCGTAGACCGATGCCGCCAGCATCGCGATGATGACTTCCCAGGTGGTGATGAGGTTGAAGGCCTGGATCAGGGTGTTGAGCATGTCTCACCAGGGCATGGGCAGGAGGCCGATGGGCAGCGGCACGCGCAGGAGCTTGCTGAAGATCAGGTGGATCGCGATCGGTGCCAGCACGGTGAGGGGAAGCGCCAGCTTCCAGCGGGCGCCGAGCGCCGTCGCCGTCACATAGACGATGAGCGCGGCGGTGAGGATGAAGCCCAACCGGTCGGCGACGAAGACATAGAGCAACAGTAGCGCCGGCGGCAGCAGCGCACGCAGCCCGTAGAGCTTGCCGCGCGGCGCCGGGGCCTCGCCCCCTTCATAGGGAACGATCTCTTCCTCTTCCTCGAAGGAGTGGCCGATCCCGAAGGCGATGGCGAGCCCGCACAGCAACAGCCCGATCCCGATCACCAGCGGAAACACATTGGGACCGACCGGCTGGCCCGGCACGGGTGGAAGCCGCCAGCCGCCGAAGGCGGCCGCCGCGCCGAGGCCAACGAGAAACAATCCCGTGACGCGATCGGGAAGACGCATGAACGAGCCCCGCCTGCTTTCGAGCTAACTCGGGACCTGTCAGGCCTTGGAAAGGCCGGCCGCCTTCATCGCCACGCCCATCGCGGCGTCGCCCTTGTCCATGAAGGCAGCGAACTGGGCCGCATCGCCCCACACGGTTCCGAAGCCGCGATTGGCCATGAACTCCTTGAACTCCTTGGAGTCGAAAACCTTCTTGAGCGAAGCGGTGAGCTTTGTTGAAACGTCGGCGGGCAGGCCCTTGGGACCCGCGATGCCGCGCCAGGCGCCGGTCGAATAGTCTATGCCCATCGCCTCCTTCAGCGTCGGCACGTCGGGGAAGACCGGATTTCGCGCCGGCGCCATGATGGCGAGGCTGCGCGCCTTGCCGGCTTCGATGATGGCGCGCGCCTCCGGCACCGAGCAGGTGGTGAGGTCGAGGCCGCCGGCCGCGAGATCCTGCATGGCGGGCGCGGCGCCGTTGGACGGCACCCAGGCAACATGGTTGGCGGCCAGTCCCATCGCCTGCAGCCAGCCGACCAGCGCGAGATGCCAGATGCCGCCCTGGCCCGTGCCCGAGGCCTTGAACTTGCCGGCCGGCGCGGCCTTGATGGCGTCGGCGAGTTCCTTCACCGTCTTGTAGGGCGAGGTGGAGGAGACCTGGATGCCGGGCGGATCCTCGTTCATCAGCGCGAGCGGCGTATAGCTCTTCGGCCCGAGCTCGGTCAGCCCCTGCCAGTGCATCATCGAGATTTCCACCGTCAGCATGCCGATGGTGTAGCCGTCGGGTGCGGCGGTTGCGATCGCGGAATGGCCGACCACGCCGGAACCGCCGGTGCGGTTGACCACGTTGAAGGGCTGGCCGAGATCCTTTTCCAGCAGCGCCGCAACAATGCGCGCGGTCGCATCGGTGCCGCCGCCTGCGCCCCAGGGCACGATCACGGTTACCGGACGAGCGGGGTAGGCCTGCGCCGATGCGGGCTTGAGACCGAGGCCGGCGACGGCGGCTGCGGCGGCAGTGGAAGCCGCGAAAGCGCGGCGCGTAATGTTGGGCATGTTGTTCCTCCCGCGGCGCCGGTGAAGTCCGGCGCTCTTATGGCGCGGGCATTCTAGGCAAGTTTGCGCCGCGGTCGCAAGGCGAGGAAGTGTCGCCAGCCCTGCGCATTGGGCAGCGCCCCATCGATGTCAGTGCATTCGGAAATCGCGCGGGTTGCGCGCATTGCCAGCACTATGATCGCAATCATTTTCGTGAACGAGAGGACGCTAGATCGTCGCTTCGCTTGAGGCAGCGGAACTATTCCGCCGCCTCGCTATGGCCGAGGCGCGCGTTGAGCTTGTGGATCAATTCCTCGGCGGCATCGGAAATCACCGTGCCCGGCGGGAAGATCGCTTCGGCGCCGGCCTTGTAGAGGGCGTCGTAATCTTGCGGCGGCACCACGCCGCCGATGATGATCATGATGTCCTCGCGGCCGTGCTTCTTCAGCGCAGCCTTCAGCTCCGGCACGGCGGTGAGGTGGGCTGCCGCCAGTGACGACACGCCGAGGATATGGACGTCGTTCTCGACCGCCTGCCGCGCCGCCTCGTCGGCAGTGGCGAACAGCGGCCCGATATCGACGTCGAAGCCGACATCGGCGAAGGCGGACGCGATCACCTTCTGGCCGCGGTCGTGGCCGTCCTGGCCGATCTTGGCGACGAGGATGCGGGGGCGGCGGCCCTCGGCCTCCTCGAAGGCGTCGATCAGGGCCTGCACCTTCTCGACCTTGCTGTTGGACATGGCGGAGGCCTCGCGCTTGTAGACGCCGGTGATGGATTTGATTTCGGCGCGGTGGCGGCCGAACACCTTTTCCATCGCATCGGAGATTTCGCCGACGGTGGCCTTGGCCCGTGCGGCGTCGATGGCGAGCGCCAGCAGGTTGCCGTTGCCTTCGCCGGCCGAGCGGGTCAATGCCGCCAGCGCATCGTCGACGTCCTTCTGGCTGCGCTCGCCCTTCAGCCGCTTCAGCTTGTCGATCTGCAGCCGTCGCACGGTGGAGTTCTCCACCTTCAAAATCTCGATCGGGGCTTCATCGACAGGCTTGTACTTGTTGACGCCGATCACGGCCTGCCGGCCGGCGTCGATACGGGCCTGCGTCTTGGCGGAGGCTTCCTCGATGCGCAACTTCGGCACTCCGGCCTCGATGGCCTTGGCCATGCCGCCGAGCGCTTCGACTTCCTGGATGTGGCCCCATGCCTTTCTCGCGAGGTCGAGTGTCAGCCGCTCGACATAGTAGGAGCCGCCCCAGGGATCGATGATGCGGTTGGTGCCGCTCTCCTGCTGCAGGAACAGCTGCGTGTTGCGGGCGATGCGGGCCGAGAAATCGGTCGGCAGCGCCAGCGCCTCGTCGAGCGCATTGGTGTGCAGCGACTGGGTGTGACCTTGCGTTGCCGCCATCGCCTCGATGGTGGTGCGCATCACGTTGTTGAACACGTCCTGCGCGGTCAGCGACCAGCCGGAGGTCTGGCAATGCGTTCGCAGCGACAGCGAGCGCGGGTCCTTCGGGTTGAATTGCTTCAACAGCTTCGCCCACAACAGCCGCGCGGCGCGCATCTTGGCGACTTCCATGAAGAAGTTCATGCCGATCGCCCAGAAGAACGACAGCCGCGGCGCGAAGCGGTCGACGTCGAGGCCGGCGGCGAGCCCCGCGCGCAGATATTCGACGCCGTCGGCCAGCGTATAGGCGAGCTCGAGGTCCTGCGTCGCCCCGGCCTCCTGCATGTGATAGCCGGAGATCGAGATCGAATTGTATTTCGGCATCTTCTGCGAAGTGTAGGCAAAGATGTCGGAGATGATCCGCATCGAGGGCGCCGGCGGATAGATGTAGGTGTTGCGCACCATGAACTCTTTCAGGATGTCGTTCTGGATCGTTCCTGAAAGTTTTTCCGGCGGCACGCCCTGTTCGCCTGCGGCGGCGACGAACAGCGCCAGGATCGGCAGCACCGCGCCGTTCATGGTCATCGACACGCTCATCTGGTCGAGCGGGATGCCGGCAAACAGCGTGCGCATGTCGTAGATGGAATCGATGGCGACACCGGCCATGCCGACGTCGCCGGAGACGCGCGGGTGATCGCTGTCATAGCCGCGGTGGGTGGCGAGATCGAAGGCGACCGACAGGCCTTTTTGGCCCGCCGCAAGGTTGCGGCGATAGAAGGCGTTGGAGTCTTCCGCCGTGGAGAAGCCGGCATATTGCCGGATGGTCCAGGGCTGGTTGACGTACATTGTCGGGTAGGGGCCGCGCAGATAGGGCGCGATCCCCGGCCAGGTCTCCAGGAAGTCGATGCCGGCCAGATCAGCCTCGCCATAGACCGGCTTGACCGGGATGCCCTCCGGCGTCAGCCACGGCTCGGCATTGCCGGCGGGCGAGGGCGGCGCGGCCTTCTCAAAGGCGATATCGGCAAAGTTCGGTATGCGGCTCATGGCCTATCCATTATAGCACGGCCGGGCGCTTCGGCCCGGCGTTTCAGTCATGGTCGGGATGCTGGTGGCTCCTGATGGTCGCCATCTTCTCCGGCCCGTAGTTCTGCTGGGTGGTCTGGCTCGGCAGATTGGCGATGCCGACCACCCAGCCGAGGCGGGATTCGGTGCCGAATTGCCGGGTCGGGATCACCCGGTCGGGGCGGTCGAAATTGCCGGTCAGGATCTCGATATTGGGTCCGTCGATCAGGCGGTAACTGAGCGGCGTGCCGCAGGCGGCGCAGAAGTCGCGTAGCGCAATGGAGGAGGACTGGAACGTGGCCGGCTTGCCGCGCGTCCAGGCGAAATCGGCATGCGCGATGTCGGCAAACGAGGCGAACGGCGCACCGGTCGCCTTCTGGCACATCCGGCAATGGCATATGCTGATGCGCTTCGGCGTCGCCGCCACCGCAAAGCGGATGGCGCCGCACTGGCAGCCGCCGGTCAAAACGGGTTTTGCCGTATCCGTCATGCTCGCTCCATCCGCCGATAGGCCTCGCGCAGCACCGCCAGCGCATCGCCGCCGGCAAAGATGAAATCGCCGACGCCCGCGCCGCGATAGCCTGCTTCCTGCTCGCCGGGCCGGCCTGCGAGATAGATATGGCCTGCGCCTGCCGCTTGAAGGGCCTGCGCGGCAGCCGCTGCATGCGCGGCGTAGGCCTTGTCGGACGAGCAGAGGCAGGCGAGCCGCGCGCCGGAGCTCTTGAAGGCTGCCGCCAGCGCGGCCGGGTCGGCAAAGCCCTCGTTATCCACGGCCTCGATGCCGCCGGCCTCGAAGAAGCTCTTCGCAAAGGTTGCCCGCGCGGTGAAGTCGGCGGCGGTACCGAGATTGGCGAGGAAGATTTTTGGCCGAAGGCCGGTCTTCTTCAGGATCGCATCCGATTTGTCGCGCAGCGTCTCGAACGGGGCGGCAAGCCGCATCGGCGGCAGCGGGTCGAACTTGAATTTCGCCTCGCCATAGGACGGCAGCACGATCGGTTTGGTGTCGAGCACGGCGATGTCGGCTTCGTGCAGGTTCGGGAATTCGCTGGCGCCGGTCAGCACGTCGCGGCGTTTTGCAATGTTGGCCTCGCGCGCCGCACGGGTCGCTGCGACCTTGCGCTGGATGATGTTCTGCTCCAGCGCCGCAAACAGCCCGCCGGCCTTCTCCGTCTCCTGGAACAGCGCCCAGGCCGCCTCGCACAGTTCCGATGTCAGCGCCTCGATGCCGCCGGAGCCGGCCGCGGGATCGCTGACTTTTGCCAGATTGGACTCCTCCAGCAGCACGAGCTGGGTGTTGCGTGCCACCCGCCGCGCAAAGGGATCGGGCAGGCCGCGCGCCAGCGTGTGCGGCAGCACGGTGATGGCGTTCGCCCCGCCGAGCCCGGCGGAGAAGGTTGCCATGGTGGCGCGCAGCATGTTCACGAAGGCATCGCGCTGGGTCAGCATGCGCCACGAGGTATCGGCGGCGATGAACAACGGCTTTGGTGTCAGCCCACAGGCCTGCTCGATGCGCGCCCAGAGCAGCCGCATGGCGCGAAACTTTGCCAGAGTCAGGAACTGGTCGGCATCGGCGGCAAGCCGGGCATAGACCATGCCCCGTGCGGCATCGAGCGCGACGCCGGACTGCTCGATCGCGCGCAAATAGGCGACGAGCGTGGCGAGCGCAAAGGCAAGCTCCTGCACCTCGGAGCCGCCGGCATCATGCACGACGCGGCCGTCGGCGGCGGCGATCGGGCCCTTGAAGCCCATGCCGGCAAGGCCCTGAACGGCGCCGGTCACCGCCGGCACGATCTCGGCCCAGGCATAGGGGCTCGATCCCCACACGGCGCCCGCGCCGAGCGGATCGAGGCCGAAGCGGATGTCGCAGGACGCGGGCGAAAGGCCCTTGCGCTTGACGAGCTCGGCGACATGGATCGCGGCCATCCGCGACTGCGGCCCGATCTGCAGCTCCAGCGCAATGCCGGCATCGAGGAAGACGCCGTCGAGGATCTTTTCCACCGCCTCCGGCGACGGATCGAGCCCGAAACCATGTGCGCCATTGGCGCCGGCAAATACGAGCGTGAGGCCGGTGGCGCCGTTCTCGAGGTCATGCAGCGCCTGCGCGTTGGCCTGTACGGCGTCCGGATGATCGATCCGCTGCATGATCTGCCAGGGTGCCGCCGCCGCGCGTCCGGCGATCGGAGCGGCGCCTTTGGCGCGGGTGTAGATCGGCTCGATCCGGATGCCGTCATAGGTCTTGCCGACCAGCTTTTCGAACGGCGCGCCCTTGAGTACGCCATCGACCAGCTTGCGCCAGTCATCCCGGGTTGCCGGCGCGAATTCCGCTGCCAGCCGCAAATCTTCGGTAGAGGAGGTCATTGTTTCCTGAAAGCTCTTCTTCTATTTGGGCCGGAAATTGCCATGCGGCGACGGCCAAGCCAAACGCTGTTTTTGGTCCTTTCAGGCGGGATCGGGCCGGTCGGGTAGCCGCTCGATACCGTCGGTGGAAAGCCCGGCCAGCGCCTCCCGCACGCGGCGTCCCGCAATGACACGGTCCGGCGCGATCTCGGCGAGCGGAACCAGCACGAAGGCGCGCTCGAACAGGCGGGGGTGCGGCAGGGTCAGCTCGCGCCTGTCGAGCCTGACGTCGTCATAGGCGAGCAGGTCGAGGTCCAGCGTGCGCGGCCCCCAGTGCCGCTCATGGGCGCGGTCGCGGCCGAATTTCTTCTCGATCCTGTGCAGGGTGTACAGCAGCGCGTGGGGATCGAGCCTTGTATCGATCTCGATGCAGGCATTGACGAAAGGCGGCTGCTGCTCCTCGCCCCAGGGCGGCGTGGCGTAGTCCGACGAGCGCGCCACCAGCGTGCCTTGCGTCATGCCGCAGATATTGGCGATCGCCTTCCCGAAGGTAGCGCGGACGTCGCCGACATTGCCGCCGAGTGCGATCAGGACGCGGGCCATCGGCTAGCCATGTGCGGGCGGGTGCCGCGAGCGCGTCAGCACCACGCCGACATCCTCGAAGATCGCGGCGATCGGCGCATGCGGCTTGTGCACGGTGACCTTGACGGCGCGGATGCGCGGAAAGGTCGCCAGGATGGCGTCGGCCACCGCGCCGGCCGCGCGCTCCAGCAGCTTATAATTGACGTTCTTGAAGGCAGCGACCGCCGTCGTCACCACATTGGCGTAGGACACGGTGTCGGCGAGGTGGTCGGTGCGCGAGGATTCCGAGAGATCGGAGAACAGCTCGAGATCGATCACGAAGCGCTGTCCGACCTCGGTCTCGTGATCCATCACGCCGTGTCGGGCGTGGATGACGAGGCCCTTGACGAAGATGGTGTCGGTCATTTCCGGTCCTCGATCGCCGCTGCCACGCGCAGCGCCTGCACGGTTTCCGCCACGTCATGGGCGCGGATGATGTTGGCGCCGTTTTGCGCCGCGATCAGATGGGCCGCGATCGAGCCGCCCAGCCGCTGCTGCGGCTCCGACGGCGTCACCGTGGAGATGAAGCGCTTTCGCGAGGCGCCCACCAGGATGGGCAAGCCGAACGACTTCAGTTCGGCCAGGTGCGCCAGTGCCGTCATGCTCTGCTCCGGCGTCTTGCCGAAGCCGATGCCGGGGTCGAGCACGATCCGCTCCCGGGCAATGCCGGCGCTGGACGCAATGTCGAGCGAGCGGGCAAGGAAGGCGGCGATATCGGCCATGATGTCGATGGCGGGATCGGCGCCGTCGCGGTTGTGCATGACCACGACGGGGACATTGCGCTCCGCGATCAGCCCGGCCATGCCGCCGTCGCGCTGCAGGCCCCAGACGTCGTTGGCGATCACGGCGCCGCGGTCCAGCGCCCAGGCGACGACGGCCGGCTTCATGCTGTCGATCGAGACGGGGACGCCGAGCGCAACCACCTCCGGCAGCACCGGCTCGAGCCGCCGCAATTCGTCCTCCGCCGTCACCGGCTGCGAACCGCCATAGGGGCGGGTGGACTCCGCGCCGATATCGATGATGTCGGCGCCCTCGGCGATCATGCGGCGCGCCTGCGCCAGCGCGCTTTCCGGCGCGATGAAGGCGCCGCCGTCGGAGAAGGAGTCCGGGGTGATATTGAGCACGCCCATCACGGCCGGCCAGGGCCGTGCCAGCAGCGCCGGCAGGTCCAGGCGACCGGCCGGCGTGGCCGCCGCAGCTGATCTGGACGCGGTTGCGATCATGCGGTCGCTTTGCGCGGTCCGCGGCGGGGTGTCAAGGTCGGGAAGGGGCCGCTGGAAGTGCAGGGCAATCGCATATGCGGATTGCTCCATCGCCTGCCGCCACAAACTCGTCATGCCCGGGCTTGACCCGGGCATCCACGTTCTTTGTGCAGCGGGAAGGGTCGTGGATGGCCGGGACAAGCCCGGCCATGACGATGTGGATAGGTTTAGAGGAGACTCGGTCGGGTGATCTAGTAGGTGATCTTGGGCGGCAGCTTGCGCGCCTGCTCGATCAGGCGCTCCACCGACTTCTCCGAAGGCATCGCGCGCACCAGCTTACGCTTGACGTTGGCCTCCTTCATGCTCTGCGCCAGCCGCGACGGGTTGCGCAGGCGGAGTTCGCGCACCGTGGTGACCCCGGCGGCGCGGATCAGCTCGATCTTGGCTCTTCCCATGCCGCGGATGCGCATGTGGTCGGAGAAATTGGCCCATTCCAGCAGTTGCTGTTCGCTGATGCCGGTCCTGGCCGACAGCTCCTTGCGTCCCTTAGCGGTGCTGGCGGCTTCCAGCAGCGCCTCGGTCGTACGAATGCCCAGCGATTTCAGCTTCGAGGCGGCGTACACGCTGATGCCGTCAATCTCGGAGAGGGGATATGTCATGATGCTCGATGTACAGGTGCTGACGCGAAGGGCTATGCGAACTGGCTGAGGCCCGGCGTCCCCGAGATGATCTCGCTCATGTGTTCCGCTCCGATTTTGTCGCGGCCGAACTTGAAAAGTTCACGCGCGACGTTCTGAATCTCGCTGACGCCCAGTCCCAGCCCCATCAGCCGGGTGCCGACGGCCATCAGGCCGCCGCCCATCAGCCGGGAAAACCCGGCACCGCGCTCGGAATCTGCAATCGCGGCCTCCGCGCCCGGGATGGTATCGATCAAAGCCTGGACTTTGTCGGCCGGTCCTTCCCGGCGAAGGAACCCAAGGATGATGCCGACGGTTTTTTCAGCGACAGCACTGTCGATGCCGGCCTTCGCGGCCAGCTGTCCAACCAGTTCGTCCATATTTGCCCCGCCTCAGCCCGTTATTGCCGGACCCTATATCTGTCGAATTCAATCTTGATCGCGTGCGATGCGAATTACAAGCGATGACCACATTTCGGGCGAAGTTTGGTTGGCGATCCCGAGCCGAGTGTTGCAGCAATGCAAGATCGGCTGCTTGTATCGCGAGGAATCGTCGATGCGATGCGCACCGCCTGCAACTTTTGGACGAGCTTGGGAAGCGCGAATGATCTCGGTGCGAGGCTTTTCGATCCGTTCAAAGGGACCGCTGACCGGTTTCAATCGCGCTGCAAGATGAAGTATGGTCCGCCTTACGGATTGATCCCGGTCAAACTGCGCGAAGAGGCGATGCGATGGCTGTGTCAGACAACAAGCTGGCCGATACTGCCGACAAGATCTTTATCGGAAAGGGCGAGCAGCCGGCATGGCTGACGCTGGCGCTGGCCAATCGGCACGGTCTCGTCACCGGCGCCACCGGCACCGGCAAGACGGTCACGCTGCAGGTGATGGCGGAGGGATTTGCCCGCGCCGGCGTCCCCGTATTTGCCGCAGACATCAAGGGCGACCTGTCCGGCATTGCGGAAACCGGCGAGGCCAAGGACTTCATCACCAAGCGGGCGAACGAAATGGGGCTGGCATTCCAGCCGGACCGGTTCTCGACCGTGTTCTGGGACGTGTTCGGCGAGCAGGGCCACCCCGTGCGGGCCACCGTCACCGAGATGGGCCCCTTGCTGCTGTCGCGCATGCTCGATCTCAACGACGTCCAGGAGGGCGTGCTCAACGTCGCATTCCGCGTCGCGGACGAAAACGGCCTGACGCTGATCGACATGAAGGACCTGCGCGCGCTTCTCGACGCTATCGTGCCCGCGGGCGGCAAGAAAGCGTCGGATGACGGCGAGGTCGACGAACTGGCCGATATCCGCAAGGCCGCGCAGGGCTTCGGCAATGTCAGCAAGGCCACCGTCGGCACCATCCAGCGCCAGCTCCTGGTGCTGGAGAACCAGGGCGGCACCAAGTTCTTCGGCGAGCCGGCGCTGGCGCTCAAGGACTTCATGAAGACCGACAGCGACGGCCGCGGTTACGTCAATATTCTCGCCGCCGACAAGCTGATGGAGAGCCCGCGGCTCTATGCGACGTTCCTGCTCTGGCTGCTGTCGGAGCTGTTCGAGGAGTTGCCGGAGGCCGGCGACCTGCCGAAGCCGAAGCTGGTGTTCTTCTTCGACGAGGCGCATCTGTTGTTCAACGACGCGCCGAAGGCGCTGATGGACAAGATCGAGCAGGTGGTGCGCCTGATCCGCTCCAAGGGCGTCGGCGTCTACTTCGTCACGCAGAACCCGATCGACGTTCCCGACAAGGTTCTGGCCCAGCTCGGCAACCGGGTGCAGCATGCGCTGCGCGCCTTCACGCCGCGCGACCAGAAGGCGGTTGCGGCCGCCGCGCAGACCTTCCGGCCCAACCCGAAGCTCGATACCGCCCGTGTCATCATGGAGCTCGGCAAGGGCGAGGCGCTGGTGTCCTTCCTCGAGGGCGGCGGCACGCCCACGATGGTCGAGCGCGTCATGATCCGGCCGCCGACCGGGCGGATCGGGCCGATCACGCCGGAGGAGCGCAAGGCGATCATGAAGGCGAGCCCCGTGAAGGGCAAATACGACACCGCCGTCGATGCGGAATCGGCCTACGAGATGATCCAGAAGCGCATCGCCGGCACGGCGGCGCCTGCCGACGAGGCAGGCGGCAGCGGCGCCACGGCAAGCAGTGGCGGCGGCATCCTCGGACAGATCGGCTCGATCGTGGGGACGATCTTCGGCACCAATGTCAAGCGCGGCAGGATGTCGACCGGGCAGATCGTCGCGCGCCAGGTGACGCGCACGGTCACCAACAAGGTGATCGGTGATCTCGCGGCCGGCGTCGGCAAATCGGTGGCGGGATCGCTGGGCAGCTCGGTCGGCCGTTCGCTGGTGCGCGGCGCGCTCGGCGGACTGCTGCGGCGCTAGTTGCAGTTCCGATAGTCCCGTGATCGACAAATCGACGCTGAGATATCCGTCGTGGCGGGCGCCGCTCGACTGGCTGTTCTTTCTTTGCGTCATCGTGCTGACTGCCGACGTGCTCGTTCCCGAGATCTTCGGCAACGGCAAGACCAAGGACTATCCGCTCTGGTACTGGGCCGGCCAGCAGGTGCTGCACGGCCTCAATCTCTATCCCAGCGACCCCAACGCACAGTTCGAGTTCATCTACCCGCCGCTGCCGGCGGTGCTGCTGGCGATCCCGGCCTGGTTCGGCAAGATCCCGCTCTATATCTGCCTCTCGCTGATCAACGCGGTGGCGTGGTGGACGGCGGCGGGGTTTTCCAACGGGATGACGGGGGCGGGCAGGGCGCCGGGCCCGTGGCTGTTCGCGCTGCCGAGCTTCGTCACCATCACCTTCATCTTCGACATGTACGATCTGGGCCAGCCCAATCTCGTGCTGCTGGCATTGATGCTTTACGGCTTCTGGCTGCTCGCGCGCGCGCGGCCGTGGTTTGCCGGTTCGATGTTCGCGCTCGCCACGGCGATCAAGGTGTTTCCGGTCGCGGTGCTGCCCTATCTCATCTGGCGGCGGCAGTGGAAGGCGGTCGCGAGCACGCTGGTTTTCCTCGTCCTGTTGCTGTTCGTGCTGCCGGCGCCGTTCCGCGGCTTCGAGCATAATGTGAAGGAGCTGAAGACCTGGTATCACGGCATGGTCGGCACCAGCTCGGAAAAGGGTTTCGGCCAGCGCGACGAGCAGAACTGGTCCTGGGTCAATCAGTCCATCATCGCGGTGACGCACCGGCTGACCCGGCCCGTCAACTACAATCAGGACGATCCCAGGAAACCCGCGCGCACCATGAATGTGGTGGACGTCAGCTTCAGAACCGCCAACCTGATCGTTGTCGTCCTCTCGCTCGCCATCGGCCTCGGCTACATCGCGGTGATGCCGCCTGCGTCGCGACGGACGGAGCGCTCGGATGCGGAAGAGCTGGGCATCCTGTTCTGCCTGATGACGGTGGCCTCGCCGCTGGCGCGGCAATACTACTTCATGTGGCTGTTCTTCCCGATGACCGTGCTGATCCATCGCGCGGCTTACGACCCGCGGCCAAAGGTGCGCGCAGGCACCTGGGCGCTGCTGGCGCTGGCCGGCATCCTGCTGCTGCTGGCGCTGCCGCCGTTCCCGACCGACCTGCAGGCCTGGGGCAACAATCTCGCGGCGACCGCCGTGCTGGCCGCAGGCCTGGTCTGGCACATCCTGAATCCGCCGCCGGCCTTGTCTCCGCCGGCCGGCGCGCTACAACCTGACGCCGACAGCGCCTCAAGTTAAGGAACCCGCCATGGCCAACGCAAAACTGCAGCCGGTGCTCGACCATATCGATGCCGATTTCGACAACAGCCTGGCGCGGCTGTTCGATCTCCTGCGCATCAAGTCGATCTCGGCCGACCCGGCCTTTGCGGAGGACTGCAGGAAAGCCGCCGATCATCTGGCGAAAGACATCGCGACGCTCGGCTTCAAGGCCGAGGTGCGGCCGACCGCGGGCCATCCCGCCATCGTGGCCAGGGCCAATGACAGTAAGGCGAACGGCAACGCCGGCCGGCCGCATGTGCTGTTCTACGGCCATTACGATGTGCAGCCGGTCGACCCGCTCAATCTCTGGCACCGTCCGCCGTTCGAGCCCGTCGTCACCGATCACGCCGACGGCCGCAAGATCATCGTCGCGCGCGGCGCCGAGGACGACAAGGGACAGCTGATGACCTTCATCGAGGCCTGCCGCGCCTGGAAGAAGGTTTCCGGCTCGCTGCCGGTCGATGTCACCATCCTGATCGAGGGCGAGGAAGAAGTCGGCTCGAAGAACTTCGTGCCGTTCCTCGAGGCCAACAAGGACGAGTTCAAGGCCGATTATGCGCTGGTGTGCGACACCGGCATGTGGGACCCCAACACGCCCGCCATCACCACCTCGCTGCGCGGCCTGGTGTATGACGAGGTCACCATCAAGGCCGCCAACCGCGACCTGCATTCCGGCGTGTTCGGCGGCGGCGCTCGCAACCCGATCCGGGTGCTGACCAACATCCTCGGCGGCCTGTTCGACGACAATGGCCGCATCACCATTCCCGGCTTCTATGACGGCGTGAAGGATCTGCCGGCGGATATTCTGGCGCAGTGGAAGAACCTCAATCTCACGCCGGAGTCCTTCCTTAAGCCGATCGGGCTTTCGATTCCCGCCGGCGAGAAGGATCGCCTGCTGATCGAGCAGGTGTCCTCGCGCCCGACCTGCGACATCAACGGCATCTTCGGCGGTTACACCGGCGAGGGTTCCAAGACGGTGATCCCGGCGGAAGCCTCTGCCAAAGTCTCGTTCCGCCTGGTCGAAGGCCAGGATCCGCAGAAGATCAAGAAGGCGTTCCGCGACTACGTCACCGCGCGGCTTCCCGGTGATTGCAAGGCTGTCTTCACCGAACATTCCAGCGGCGCGGCGATTGCCCTCGACTGGAACATGAAGCCGCTCGCCGCCGCCAAGCGCGCGCTGACCGAGGAATGGGGCAAGGAGGCGCTGCTGGTCGGCTCCGGCGCATCGATCCCGATCGTTGCCGATTTCAAGCGTACGCTCGGCCTCGACAGCCTGCTGGTCGGCTTCGGCCTGGACGACGACAATATCCATTCGCCGAACGAGAAGTACGACCTCAAGAGTTTTCACAAGGGCATCCGCTCCTGGGCGCGGATCCTCGCCGCGCTCGCAGAGGTGCCGCGATAACGCGCAAGACGACAGATTGGCTGTGGAAGGCGGCGGTTGCGGGATTCTGCGGCAGCGTCGCCCATACGCCGCTGATGTACTTGAAATCGCGGATCGGGCTGCTGCCGGCGTTTCAGCCCTATGCGAGCTTTCAGGCCGCGCTCAGCCACATGATCGGCGGCCAGGTTCACCCGATCGTGCCGTGGGCCCTGTCGTTCCTCAACGGAGCAACGATCCTCGGATTCGCCTTCGGCCGCCTCTATGAGCTGCTGCCGGGGCGAAGCGGCATGGTCAAGGGATTGATGTTCGGCGTCGCCGGCTGGCTGGCGATCGGCCTGCTGTTCTTTCCGCTGATCGGATTGGGGCCGTTCGCGGCCAGGCTGGGGCTCGGCGTCGAGCCCGCCCTGTTCTCGCTGGCGATGATCCTGACCTACAGCCTGGTGCTGGGCGCGGTCTATGGTGCGCTGCATGCGCGGGCCACGCCGCCAACGTAAAAACGCCGCCCGGAATTGGGCGGCGTTTGATTCGGTAGTGCAGAGGTCGTTGGGTAAGACACTACACCAACGCGCGCGAAATTTCAATCACGGCGCCGGGATTGCCAAGAGGCTGGAGATGCTGCGGCCGCGGATGTCGTAGACGCGGGCGAACACCACGTCGTCGCGCTTGATCTCGACCATCACGGGCGCGGTCAGTCCCTTGCAGTAGAACTCGCCGAGCGTCATCGCGAAATCGGCGGCGTTGGAATCCCAGCCGATTGTGAAGTCGGGGCCGAGCGCGACCTGCGCCGGGCGCTGCGGACCGCACACCGCGACCTTCCACTTGCGGCCCTGCGGCGGCACTTCCTGGCGCTCGTCGATCTCGTTGCGCAGGCCGTCGGAAGCCTGCTTCAGCGCCAGCCCCCAATAATCCAGCATGAACAGATTGTCGGCGGAGCGGACGGTGCCGGCCATGTGGTTGAAGTGGGTGTATTGATAGGGATGCAGGCGGATCATCTCGCCGAGCGGCAGCAGGAGGCCGAAGGCGAACACGGCGAGCGCCACCGGCTGCCAGCTGCGCCGGGTCTCGCCGAGCCAGCTCATCAGCTTGGCGAAGGCAACGCCTGCGAGCACCGCCATCGGCGGGATGACGAAGATGAAATGGCGGATGCCGTTGTAGAGGGCGGGCCGCTTCACCATTGCGATCGCAAGCGGCAGCACGGTCGCCAGCGTCAGCATCAGGAAAATGGTCTTGCGGCGCGCCGGCACATCCTTGCGCGACAGCGACATGAACGTCCCGGCAACGGCCGCGGCGAGCAAAGCGAGCAGGACTTCGGGCAGCTGCAACACGAACAGCGTCGGCAGATAGGACCACGGCATGTCCGGCACCGACACCAGCGCGCCGTCGAACATCTCCTTCCACGGCTTCTCGAAGAAATGCGAGAAATAGGTAAGCGCATGCAGCGGATTGCCGGGCTCCAGGATCGCCCACGGCCACATCAGCCCCATCACCAGATAGCCGAAGGCAAGGCCCGGCAGCAGCACATAGACGACATGGGCGAAGCGATGTGCCGCCTCACGCGCGCCTTGCCTGCGGAACTCGTTGATGAGCAGCGGCAGGAAACCGATCGCGGCGTAAACCAGTGCGAGCCCGCCGAGAATGCGGCAGCCGATCGAGAGGCCCGCGCCGATGCCGAGGATGAGGATCGTGCGCGGCGAGGGTGCGGGATATTCGTCCGCGAGCCGCACCAGGCCGAGCATCAGCACGACCATCGCCACCGCGAACGGCGCGTCCTTTGGATTCATGAACATGTGGCCGTAGAATGTCGGACACAGCGCAAGCAGCAGCAGCGCCGCGAGTCCCGCCAGCGGTCCGCCGACGCGGCGCGCCAGCCGCCACGTGACCGCGAGGCCGACGAGGCCGACGACGGCGCCAAGCAGGCGGCGCGTCTCGAACAGTTCGAGCGGGATCACCTTGTGCAGCAGCGCCGCAGCCATGTCGAAGCCGCCGCCATACATGTAGAGATTGGCGAACGACAGCGCGGCCGTGTCCTTGAAACCGCTGCCATACATCCGCAGCAAAAGGTCGGCATATTCGGCGTGTGTGTAGTCGTCCCATCCGAGGCCGTAGTCGCGGAACGTCAGTCCCGCGACGATGGCGACGATGCCCAACATAAATAAGGCAAGATCGTCACACGTCCGTTCGACCGAGCGCCGTGCCGGCGTATCGATGGCCGAAGTCGTGATGGATGACATGGCTATAGTTAACCCGGCGTCCCCTGGCTCAGCGGTGGCGCTTGTGAGCCTCTTCCCCGGCATCCATATAGCGCAAGTTCCATTACCAAGTAATTGGGAATTGTGGCGTAATTCGCCTGATGCGCTGCAGCAAAGCATTACATTGCTGAAAGCTTCCCGGGGGTTAGGGGGCGGTATTGGAACTGTTGCACGGCCCGTCCGTAGAACCCCGGAGGCAGTCCCGGGCGTTAACTCCGGGGCGCAAAGGCGGTTGGCGATATCGGCAATATGACGGTATCGTGGCCGCGGCGGTTGAGCACGGTTTTTCCGTGTAGGGGTAGGTTCGATGTTGATGGTGCTGTTGGGCGCTGGAATAGGCCTGCTGTTGGTGGGACTGGGCGCGCTCGGTTACGGGATCCAGTACAAGGAATTCGGTCTCGGCAATACGCTCATTGTTGCGGGCGCCGTGTCGGCCTGTTCCGGATTCCTGATGGCCGGTCTCTGGGCGGTGGCCCGCGAGCTGCAACATATTTCGCAGCGGCTTGGTAGCGGCGCCGTCGCAAGTGCCCAACCCGCGTTTCCGGCGTTCCCGGCGGAGCCCTCTCTCGCGCCTGCACTCGCGCCGTCGCCCCCGCTGCCGCGCGCGGCAGCTGAAGCTGCTCCGGCCGATGACGGCGCTGCGCCGCCCTGGGTGGAAGGCCGCAGCGATGCGGAGCCGCCGCCGCCGGCTGAAGCCGCGCCCGCGCCGAAGCCGCGGCGCAATTTGTTGTTCACGTCGACCTCGCGCAAGGAACGCGAACGTGCCGCCGCGCGCGCCAGCGAGCCGCTGGCGCCCGATCTGTTGTCGGCGGATCTGCGTCCCAATCCGCCGGCCGTCGATGCGCCGCCGGTCGAGCCTGCTGCGCCACAGCCGCCGAGCTTCGAGGACGCCTGGCCGAAATCCGAGCGCATGCGGCGGTCTGGCCGCGGCCCTGCGCCGGATGCGGCATCGCCTGCGCCCGCGCCGCAGGTGACGGTGCTGAAGTCCGGCGTGGTGGACGGCATGGCCTATTCGCTCTATTCCGATGGCTCGATCGAGGCGCAGATGCCGGAAGGCATGATGCGCTTCGCCTCCATCGACGAGCTGCGCGCGCATCTCGACCAGCGGCCGTGAGCAGCTAGCTAGCCGCTGTACTTGGCCTCGTACTTGGCTTCGTACTTGGCTTTGGACAGCGCCGAAAATAAAGCGGCGCCGTTCTTGTCACCGTGCTAGCATTCCCCCCATATTCAAAAGTAATTCGGTCCGCTCGCGAGCGTATTTGTCGTCGCGATACTGTCCGATTGCATTCTTGCACGGATTTTGGAGAAGGCGCGATCATGACGGATGTCCCGCCCAAGAACTTCATCGACCTCACCGCCGGCATCGTCTCGGCATATCTCAGCAACAATCCGACGCCGGCGGCGGAAATTCCCGCGCTGATCAGCCAGATCCATGCCGCGCTGGTGCGGGTGTCGTCGGGCCGCACCGAAGCGCCGCTCGAGCCGTCCAAGCCCGCGGTGTCGATCAAGAAATCGATCTCGCCCGATTACATTGTGTGCCTGGAAGACGGCAAACGCTTCAAGTCGCTGAAGCGGCATCTGCGCACGCAATACAACATGACGCCGGAACAATATCGCGACAAATGGGGCCTGCCGCCGGACTATCCGATGGTGGCGCCGAATTATGCGGTGGCACGCTCGCAGCTCGCCAAGGAAATGGGATTGGGCCAGCAGCGCCGCAAGCGCGGCAAGTAGTCACTACGAAGCCGCCGCCAGCGCCTCGCGCGCGTCGGTCTTGATGCGCTCGACCATCGAGCGCAGGCCGTTGGAGCGCTGCGGCGTCAGGTGCTCGCGGAAGCCGAACTCCTCGAACACCGCGAGCGCGTCGGTAGCCAGAATTTGCTTCGGCGTGTGGCCGGAAAAAAGTGTCAGCACGATCGCGACCAGGCCGCGCACGATATGGGCGTCACTGTCGCCGCGATAATGGATGCGCGGCTCGCCCTGGCTGCGATCGACGCGCTTGGACAGCCACACCTGGCTGACGCAGCCCTGCACCTTGTTGTCGGCCGAATGCTCTTCCTCCGGCAGCGGCTCCAGCGTGCGGCCGAGCTCGATGACATAGCGGTAGCGGTCGTCCCACTCGTCCAGCAGCTCGAAATTTTCCCTGATCTCGTCGATGCTCATATTGGCCCGTATTCCGGTCGTTTCCCGGATTATATAGGGTCACGCAGCCCGGAAAGCGATGGAAATGGAACCGGCGCGCGGCCCAAATTCGGCCTCACGGCGTCGGCGGCCGCCATTCCATGGCGAGATCGTCCGCCGTCAGCGTGTCGCGCGGCGCCTCGACTGCCAAAGGTAGCTCGGCCTCCGCGACGGCGCCGATCGAGCCGGTGTGATCCGGAGCCTTCTTGTTGTCGGACTTGTCGGCGCCGGGCGCCTTCCTGTCGATCTTGTGCGGCTTGTCAGCCGGCTTGTCCGCCTTTTCCGGCTTGTCGGCCTTCTCGGCCTTGTCGGAGATTATGCCATAGACCTTGCGCGCGCCGTCGGCGGCGCGCTGGCCGATCACGGTCGCGGCCTGGCCGCCGACCTCGCAGGCCGTCGGCTGGCGCTTGCAGAACTGGCTCATGTCGGACATCGCGGCGGTCGCAGCCTGCACCGCCTCGGACGCGCCGAACTGCGGCAGCTTGTCCGATTCAGGCGTCTTGTCCCGGGGCAGGAGCACCAGCACCAGCCCGAGCCAGAACGTCAAACGCAGCAGGAACCACATCTTGCGACCAGTCGTCCGTCTCTTGTTGCCGTGGCGCCTTCGAGGACGCACCCATTCACGACTAACGGCCTCTGATAAATCGCAAGTGTTTGCATTGAGATTAACTCGGCGAAAATTTGCAAAAAATGCCGCGGTCTGGATTCGCCGTAAATTTTCGATTGATGCCGATTCGGGGCGCCGGTTGCATGAAACTGCGCGTGCACCATTTCGAAACCATGGCGACGGGCCCGCAGAAACCCGCTGTTCACCATGGCAGCCAATTCGGCCGCGGCGCGCCCGCGAAAACATCGACAAATCAGCGACCAAGCTGGTGAACGCGCCCGCCTTAGCGTTCGTTTAATGTCGCTCTGACACGGTGAGCCGAAAGATAAAGGAGGCGTTCCGGCGCGTCTTTTTGACGGAACCGGCCGAAACGCGAAAGCACGTGAGTATCCTGAGTATCATCCGCGATTGTCTCGATGCGCTGCTGCATCCCTCGGCGCGATATGACGCGCTGACCCGCGCGCGCCATCGGGCCTTCATCGCGCCGCGGCTGATCGGCAGCCTGGCGGCCTTCGCTGCTTTCCCGGTCTATCTCGCCATGCGCGGCGCGCCCACCGCGCTGGAAGTCACGGCCTTTGCCTGGCTGATCGCGCCGATCCTGCTCGCCTGGTTCCTGTCGCGCACCGGCCGCTACGAAGGCGCGCATGTGCTCTCCTCGCTGGCACTCGCCGGCCCCGTGATGATGGTGGCGCTGTTCACCGGCGGCATCGAATCCTTTGCCGCGATCTGGCTCGTGGTGGTGCCGCTGGAAGCCGCCCTTTCCGCCTCGCGCCGCGTGGTGACGTTTGCGGTGGCGCTGGCGCTGTCCTGCGCCACGCTGCTGATCATGCTCGGCCATTTCGACTGGCTGCCGAACGCAGATGCCGACGATCCGGCGCTGCACGGCATGATGATGGCTTTCGGCGTGGCTTCCGCCACGCTCTATGCCGCGGGTCTGGCCTTCGGCGCGGAATCGCTGGCGCGCACCAGCGTGTCGCTGCTCAATGTCGAGGAAGACCGCTATCGCCTGCTGGCGCGCCACATGAGCGATGTGGTCTCGCGCCATCGCAGGAACGGCGCGGTGCAATTCATCTCTCCCGCCGCGGAAGCCGTGCTCGGCACGCCCGCCGCCGGCCTGCTCGGTCACGGCCTGTTCGACCGCGTCCACGTCGCCGACCGTCCCGCCTATCTCACCGCGCTCGCCGACAGCGCCCATGGCGGCGAAGGCCGCAGCGTCGAATTCCGCCTGCGCCGCGACGGCAAGGGCAGCGCAAGCGATTTCGTCTGGGTCGAGATGCGTTGCCGCCCGCTCGAGCAGGGCGCGGCATCGGCCGACGGCGAAGTCGTCGCCGTGATGCGCGACGTCACCGACCGCAAGATGCAGGAGCAGGCGCTGCAGGAGGCGCGCGCCGAAGCCGAGCGCGCTGACGCCTCGAAGTCGCGCTTCCTCGCCACCATGAGCCACGAGCTGCGCACGCCGCTCAATGCCGTCATCGGCTTCTCCGAGATGATCATGCAGGAAGAGTTGCTGATGCTCGATGCGAAGCGGCGCAAGGAATATGCGCAGCTGATCCACGATTCCGGCCAGCATCTCTTGTCGGTCGTCAACGGCATCCTC
Organism: Bradyrhizobium sp.; assembly: GCF_016219575.1. Taxonomy (GTDB): domain Bacteria; phylum Pseudomonadota; class Alphaproteobacteria; order Rhizobiales; family Xanthobacteraceae; genus Bradyrhizobium. Next base: position 104,057 of record NZ_JACRMG010000009.1, read on the forward strand.
GACATGTCGAAGATGGAATCCGGCACGTTCGAGCTGACGCCGGAACCGTTCGCGCCGCGCGCGGCGCTGGTCAATTGCTGCAGCCTTCTGGCGCTGAAGGCGCGCGAGAACGGCATCGATCTCGTCACCCGCGCGCCCGACGATCTTCCGGAAATGACCGGCGATCCCCGCGCATTCAAGCAGATTGTGCTCAACCTCGTTTCCAACGCCATCAAGTTCACCGAGCGCGGCGGTACGGTGACCGCCTCCGCCGCGGTCGAAGGTGCGCGCATGGTGTTGCGCGTGGCCGACACCGGCGTCGGCATCGCGGCCGAGGACATGAAGCGGATCGGCGATCCCTTCTTCCAGGCCGGCAAGACCTATCAGCGCCGCCACGAGGGAACCGGCCTCGGGCTGTCGATCGTCAAGAGCCTGGTCGCCATGCACGGCGGCGAGATGAATGTGCAGAGCCGGCTCGGCGAGGGCACGACGGTTGCGATCGCACTGCCGCTCGTCTTCGCGCCGCCGGTCTCTGGCGCGCCTGCCAGCAATGTCGCGACGCTGACGCCGGCGCCGCGTTCCGCACCATCAGAGCAACCCTATCAGGTGAAGAAAAGTGCCTAGGAAGTCTGCCATGGACGACGAGATGCCGCGCCGCCGCCGGGGTGCCAGGGCCGTTGCCGTCGAGGAAGAGCGCGGCCTCGCGATGCGGATCCTGCTGCACAGCCCGAAGGACATGATTGCGGGCCTGCTCGCCGCTGCCGCGATCGGCGCCATCCTGACCAACGCCCTGTTCCTGCAGGCCGGCCGTCACCCGTCGCCGATGTTCAAGACGGCCGGCGCGCCGGCGCAACCGCTCGGCAATCCCTTGCCGCGCCCGCGCCCGGCCGAGGCCGCCACGCGCTCGATCGAACTGACGCCGGCCGACATGAGGGTCGCCGAGCCCAAGGCCGAGTCCAAGGCCGAGCTCAAGGCCGAGCCCCGGAGCGAACCAAGATCCGATGCGATGACCAGTCTCGTCGCCAAGACGACCGCGCCGGCTGCACCCGCTGCCGCCGCACCTGCCGCCGCGTCGTCCGCTTCCGTCATGCGCCCGCCGGCGCCGGTGCCCGTTGCGGCGCCGCAGACGGCTGCCGGCCGCAAGATCGCCGCGGTCCAGCGCACGCTCACCGAATATGGCTACGGGCAGCTCAAGCCGACCGGCATGATCGGCGCCGACACCCAAGCCGCCATCGTGAAGTTCGAGCGCGACCGCAAGCTGCCGGTGACCGGCCAGATGTCGGATCGCCTGGTGCGCGAACTCTCCGCGATGACGGGACGTCCGGTCGACTAGCGCGCGCTTGCCGGCTGGCCTATCGTTCTCCGCATGCGATTGAAATCAGCGATTTGGGTGGCAGCCTATTTGCGGCGCTGCCAGGTTGAAGGCGTGTTCGGTGCGGTGCGCCGGCGCGGCGCCGAGGAGGCGGGTGCGGTGTTCGTGAAGGTGGCGCTGCTCGACGGCAATGCCATGCTCTATGCGCCGGCGCCGCAGACCGCCTATGACGAGAGCCGCCCCGTGGAGCGCGTGTTCGCGCCGACGTCGAAGGAGCCCGTGACGGAGCAATCGGTCGAAGAGCGGCTCGCCAAGGAAGTCCGCTTCGATCCCGACGTCTGGATCGTCGAGACCGAGGACCGGGCAGGGCGGCATTTTCTCGATCTGGCGAAGCCGCAATAGCTCCTGTCGTTGCGAGCGCAGCGAAGCTCAGCAAACAGCAGACCCTCAACCTGAGGAGCGCGCCATCGGTGCGCGTCTCGAAGGGCGAGGCCGATGCGGGCCTTCATCCTTCGAGACGCTTGCTTCGCAAGCTCCTCAGGATGAGGAATCGGCAATTTGGATTGTCTCGCGATGACGGCAGAAAACTAGCGGCCCGACTTCTCGGTACCGGTACGCACGGTCGGCGCCGTACCCGGCTGCACGGCGGGCCGCCTCTCGCCCGGTGCGACGCGGGCGCGCTGGCGCTCGTCGTCGTAGAGCGCGGGGCGATATTTCGCGCGTGCCATGGCCATGCTCGAGCCGCGCCATGCGGCGATCATGACCAGCGCCGAGCGTTCGCTGAGGCGATCGTACAGCCGCGAGATCCGGTACACCTTCTGCACCGAGCTGCCGAATTCCGGATTGAGGAACAGCAGCACGCGCTGGAACACCGGACTCGGCGTATCCAGCGCCTTCATGGCGCAGGCCAGCGGCTCGCCGCCCGCGTCGCCGGTGACCAGCGTCGCGATGCGTGCAGGCAGGATCAGCGCCTCGCCGAGTTCAAGCGCGAAATTGCCGGCATCGGAGGCGAACGCAGCCATCTCCAGGATATGCAGGGCGCGCTTGGCGCGCGGCTCGGGGATCCGGGCGGAGGCCTTGAGCGGCGTGTCGTTGAGATTGTGCAGGATGGCCGCGCGTTCCGGTCCGCTCGCCGCAAAGAACAGTTCGCTGATCTCGGCGGCATCTTTCGGTTGCATCGACAGGTTCGACGCCATCCGCAGTTCCGCCTCCGTCGGCGTGCGAACGGCGCGTTCCGGGGCAGGGGTTGCCGGGATCTCTTCGGCCAGCGGCACGCGGTCGCTCGGATGTGCGGGGCGAAGCCCGAGCTGGATCATCGTCTTCAGCGGCGTGCCCGGATAAACCGCAAGCCGTGCGCGCACCGCGGCGCGGGTGGCGTCATCGACCTGCTCGATCAGGCGCGAGGTCAGTTCGACGAACTGCCGCTCCTCGTCGGGGCTGTGCGAGCGGCTCTGGACATAAAGGTCGGTCAGCACGCGCAGCAGCGTGGGGCGGATATCGACGCCCTCGCGGCGCGAGAGCGTCATCAGCCCGTCGAAACCCGGAAACAATGGAGCTGCGGTCATCTCGGAGGTACGCGACTTCTGGAAATCTCTTGGGCAGCCAGCCTACGCGAGCGGGTTTTAAGACCCGGTTAAGGAAAACAAGCCGTGAAGAGGATCGATGGCATTTTATCGGTGTTGCCGCGCCGCCGCGCTGTCCCACTCCGGTACTTTGCGGGCCTGCCGGATTAAGAACCCGTTAACCACGGGCTGTTCTTAATAATGGCTGGCCGGCCGCGCATGCACGTGCGGGCGGCGACCAGAGAGAACGGAAATGGGCACCATCATCGATTTCCCGGCGGATGCGGCTTCGCGGCGCCTGGATCACGGCATGGATGGCGCACCGCGCGATGGCATGGGGACCATCCTGATCCTTCCTGTTGTCCGGATCGACCGCGACGCCGACGAGAGCGGCGATGACGGCGGGCCGGAAGAGGGAACAGCCCCCGGCCGCCGTCGTCGTCGGCGCACCTGACTGCAGGAAATTAACATGCCGGCAATGCTTGCGAACCGGATCACCGGAGCACGGCGCTCATTCCCGGCTCTTGCCCTTGTCCTGATCGGCTCCGTGCTGGCCGGCTGCAGCGGCGGCGACTTCTTCCGCACCCGCGACAGCATGCGCAGCGATGACATGCATCGCTGGATGGGTGCCGAGGTCACCGGCAGCGTCGGCATGAAGGCTTCGCAGTTCCAGCTCACCGACAACGAGCGCCTGCTCCGCGATCTCGCCTATCCCCTGGTCGAGCCGCCGCTTTCGCGCCCGGCCTGGAAGAGCGTGTGGGGCGACTACAAGCCCTTGCCTTCGCCATGGCGGCAGAACGTCATCTTCGACCGCACCATGTACGGCCGCAACCTGATCGACGAGCCGCACCGCTCGCACATGTCGCGCTACAGCGTGCTGATCGACGACGTGCGCAGCGACATCACCCGCTTCGAGCCGTTCTATACCAACGCCGCCCGCGTCATTGAACTCGACCGCAAGCGCAACGCCAGCATGAAGCTGGTCTCGGAGCTGTCGCCGCGCGAGCGCGACGACGCGATTTCGCGCATGGCGGAGAACGCGTGCATCGTGCAATGGGTGCAGCAGGGCCTGGAGCGCCGCATCTCGTCCTACCGCTGGGCGCTGGAGCGCCTGGTGATCCAGGCGCCGGACGGAATTGCCGCCGATGCCGACCGCCAGATCAAGGAGCTCGCCGCGCTCGCCACCAACCCGCCGGTGCAGCCGGCGGCGATCGGGTGCGCGGTCACGGTGAAGGGGTAGGGCTCGCCGGTCCCGCAGATCGAGGGTGCTATCCTCCGTATTTCCGGTGCGCTATGCTGCTTGTTCCACCTCAAATTGTTGAGGCTGCAACCGACAGGCGGCCGCATGGACGGCGATCCCTCGCAGATTCCGGTTGAGCCGATCCCCTTCGAGCACGGCCTGTTTCACCTGGCGCAGGCGCTGCGCCGGGGGCAGGCCAGGATCGTCGCGATCGGCTCGTCGACGACGTCCGGCGAAGGCGACGTGATACCCTATCCGGCGCGGCTGCTGCCGTTGCTTCAGCAGCACTATCCGAACGCCGGGATCGTCATGGTCAACAGGGGAGCCGGCGGCCAGGAAGCGCCGGAAGAGCTGAAGCGGTTCGGCAGCGACGTGATCGCCGAGAATCCCGACCTGGTGATCTGGCAAGTCGGAACCAATGCCGTCTGGCAAAGTCCGAACAACATTCCTCCGCCTCCCTCCTTCACCGAAACCACCGCGGCCATCCATGATGGTCTCGTCATGCTGCGCGACCGGACACAGGCCGATGTCATCCTGATGGATCTGCAGTATCTGCCGGCCGTGCTGACGCCGGCCAAGAAGGACAAGGCGATCGCGATGGTCGAGGTGATCGGCGAACTGTCGCGGGACGCCGGCGTCAACGTGTTCCGCCGCTTCGCCTTCATGAAGGGCCTGGTCGAGGTCGAAGGGGTCTCGTTCGACCGCATGGTCAACCCGGCGGATGACCACAGGCTGCACCAAAGCGACTGGGTCACGGGACGCCTGACGTGGGCGGTGAGGCTCGCCATTGTCCGCGGCGTCGACAAGGCAAGGTTATCGTAGGGGGCGAGGGGGTCCCGATCCCGGCGTCGTGCGCAGGCCCGAAGACTCGGAGGCTTTCGCGCTAGTCGATGATGCCGAATTCGGTCACCGGCAGTATCCAGTAGACGAGCTTGGTTCCCGCAAAGGAAATCCGAAGCCGGTCAATCAGGCGCCCGGCATCGATCCTCGACAGGATGATCCGCACCAAGGCCTGGTCGGCGTGGCCCTTCACGCGTTCGGCGGCGGTGTGCAACCGGACTTCGGCGCCATGGCCGGCAGCTTCCGAAGCCGTAAATCCCGACACCAGGTCGGTCTGTTCGGCAAGATTATCGAACAGCTCATCGCGAAGCTTGCGCGGTACGATCAGCGTGAGGCAGACCGGGTCGTCCGTCATTCGACCACCTTCGAGGCACTGCCGTAGCGGCGATACAGGATCGGCAAGAGAACCAGGGTAAGCAGGGTGGAGGACAGGAGCCCGCCGATCACGACGATGGCAAGCGGGCGCTGGACTTCGGATCCCGGACCGGAGGCAAACAGCAGCGGAATCAGTCCCAGTGCCGTGATGCTGGCCGTCATCAGCACCGGTCGCAGCCTCCGCCTTGCGCCTTCGACGACGATGTGTTCCTCACTGAGGCCGTGGGCACGGAGCTGGTTGAAATACGACACCAGAACGACGCCGTTGAGGACGGCGATGCCGAGCAGCGCGATGAATCCGACCGATGCCGGAACCGACAGGTATTCGCCGCTTGCGACCAGCGCGAACACCCCGCCGATCAGGGCGAAGGGGATGTTGAGCAGCACCAGAACGGCCTGGCGCACGGAGCCGAATGTAGTGAACAACAATACGAAGATCAGGCCGATTGCGACGGGAACGACGACGGACAGGCGCGCGGCGGCGCGCTGCTGGTTCTCGAACTGCCCGCCCCAGGTCAGCCGGTAGCCGTCTGGAAGCGGCAGCTCAGTTGCAACCTTCTGCCGGGCCTCGACGACGAAACCGACCATATCGCGGCCCCTGACGTTGGCGCGAACCACGCTCATGCGGTTGCCGTCCTCGCGATCGATCTTCACCGGTCCATCGACGCGCTGGATTCGTGCAACCTGCGACAACGCGACATGCCGCCCGGAGGCAAGGGTCAGTGGCAGGCTTGCGAGCAGCGTCGGCGCCTCCCGCGTCATCTCGCTGCCACGAACCAGAATCGGCGTGCGGCGACCTTCCTCGAGCGCCGTCCCGATCGTTCTGCCCTCGATCTGGGTACGGAGCGAATTGCCGATGGAATCGACGCTCAGGCCCAGGCGACCGGCTTCCATCCGGTTGACGGCGACGGTGTAGTATTGGGCGCCTTCGTTGAGGGTCGTGTAAACGTCCTCGGCGCCATCGATGCCGGACAGGATGGCCGACAGCTTTGCCGCGATCTCATTCAGTCTCGCGATATCGGGACCGAATATCTTGACCGCCACGTCGCCGCGCACTCCGCTGATCATCTCCTGCACGCGCATGTCGATCGGCTGGGTGAAGCCGAGCGAGATGCCGGGAAAGCCGGCGAGCACCTCGCGAAGCTTCTGCAGCAGGGCCTCGCGATCCGTGGTTTGTCTCTCTGCAGGCGGCTTGAGCACGAGGAACGTGTCGGTTTGATTGGGCCCCATGGGATCGAGCCCGAGCTCATCCGATCCGGTGCGGGCGATGATGCCGGCGACGTCAGGCACTTTCAACAACGCGGTCTGCAGCCTGGTGTTGATGGCGATCGACTCGTCGAGGTTGACGGAGGGAAGCGTCTCCACGCTGACGATGACGTCGCCTTCGTCCATGGTCGGCATGAAAGTCTTGCCCAGCCTCGTGTAGGCAAAGCCTGCAGCGACGAGGCCGATCAGTGCGGCGGCGATTACCTTGCGCTCGTTGTTCAGCGCCCACTCCAATGCGGGCGCGTAGACCCGCTGCGCCGCGCGGATCAGCAGGGGTTCGCGATGCGAAGCCGACTTGAGTATGAAAGAGGTCGCAACCGGAATGACGGTAAGCGCGAGCAACAGCGAGCCGGCCAGCGCGAATATGATCGCGAGCGCGACGGGTATGAATAGCTTTCCCTCCAGCCCCTGCAAGGTCAGCAGCGGGACGAAGACGATGATGATGATCAGGACGCCGGAGGCGACCGGCTGCAGGACTTCGCAGACCGAGCGGAATATGAGATGGAGCAGGGGCGTAGCCTTTGCTGAATCGTGCCTGGCGAGGTTGCCGACGATGTTCTCGACCACGACCACGAGCGCGTCGATCAGCATGCCGATCGCGATCGCCAGGCCGCCGAGGCTCATCAGGTTGGCCGACATCCCCACCGCGCGCATCACGATCAGCGCGATGACAATGGCGAGAGGCAGGCTCAGTGCGATCACCAGCGAGGCGCGCCAGTTGCCGAGGAACAGCAGCAGCAGCACGATCACGAGCACGGTGGCCTCGCCGAGCGCCCGCACGACGGTACCCACGGCGCGGCTGACCAGATGGCTGCGGTCGTAGAACACGTTGATCGAGACGCTCTTGGGCAGGGACGGCTTCAACTCCGCGAGGCGGGCCCGAACGTCACGGACGAGCTGGCCGGCATTGGCGCCGCGCAGGCCGAGCACCAGCCCTTCCACCGTCTCGCCGCGGCCGTCGATCGTGACCGCGCCATAGCGAGTGAGCGCGCCGATCTTGACGCGGGCCACGTCGTTGACTCGGATGGGGATACCGTCGCGGGTGTCGACGACGATCGCCCGGATGTCGTCGATTCCGCGGATGCTGCCTTCGATGCGCACCAGCGCGCTGTCTTCTCCCTGGTTGACGCGGCCTGCGCCGTCATTGCGGCTGTTGGCCTCGATGGCGCGGCGGAACAGGTCGTAGGAAATGCTGCGCGCGGCGAGCGCATCATTGCGCGGCACGATCTCGAAGGCGCGGACATAGCCTCCGAGCGCGTTGACGTCGGCAACGCCGGGAACGGTTCGCAGGGCGGGGCGGATCACCCAGTCGAGGAGGGTGCGCCGCTCGGCCAGCGAGAGTTCGGGACTGTCGATCGTGAACATGAACATCTCGCCCAGAGGGCTCGTGATCGGCGCGAGCCCGCCGTTCACCCCTTCGGGGAAATCGCGCGAGATGTTGGAGAGACGTTCCGATACCTGGTTGCGCGCCCAGTAGATGTCGGTGCCGTCCTCGAAGTCGACGGTGATATCGGCCAGCGCATATTTCGTGGTCGAGCGCAGGATCTTCTTGTTTGGCAGTCCGAGCAACTCCAGCTCGACAGGAACGGTAATGCGCTGCTCGACCTCCTCGGGGGTAAGGCCAGGCGCCTTCATGATGATCTTCACCTGGACCGGCGAGACGTCCGGAAAGGCGTCTATCGGCAAGCCCGGCAGGACGACGGCGCCGGCGCCGATCAACAGCAGCACGCTCAGAATCACGAACAGCCGCTGCGAAAGCGCGAATGCGACCAGGCGCTGGAGCATCTATTGCCCCAGACCCGAGAGGATGCCGCGAAGCGCCGAAATGCCGCCGATCGCGACTTCTTCCTTGTCGGTGATCGGGCCGGATACCACGACGTGGTCCTGATCCTCCGCAAGCAGCGTTACCGGGACGAGGCGGAAGCCGCCATCGATAGCGACGAACACCGAGGTCTGTTCGCCGCGCCGAACCAGCCCGCCGTACGGAATCTCCCAGGCGCTGTCGCCGGCCGAAACGAAACTGATGCGGACTGCGGCCGTCTGGCCGGGATGCAGTTCTCCGTTGTTGGGGATTTCCGCGCGCACCAGGATGGTCTGGGTTGCCGCATCGGTGGTCTCGGACACCAGCACGACCTTGCCGGGCGCGGCATAGCCCTCGATCTCGACCTTTGCCCCGGTGCGGATCGCCCGGATGCTGGACGCCGGAATTGCAATTTCGGCCCACAGCGGCGATAGCCGCGCGAGCTTGACGAGAGGAGCGGATTGCTCGAGCCGCTGGCCCGGCGACACCGCGATGTCGACCACGGATGCTGCCTGTGGCGCGCTGACTGTAAGCGTTGCGCTGATTGCCGCTTCGTTGGTCAGCCGGGAAATCGCCTCGTCGGACAGTCCGCTCAGGCGCAGCATCTGACGCCGCTCGGCCACAACGATGCTGGCCTGGCGCGCCTCGGTCTGGCTCGCTTCCAGCACCCGTTGCGGCACGGCCTTGCCCTCGAAGAGGTCGGCGTTCCGCTTGAGCTGCTGGGTTGCGAGAACCTCCTGTGCGACCGCATGCAGATAATCGCGCTGCTGAGAGACGAAGCTCGGGCTTTGCAGCGTCACGAGTTGCTCGCCGGCCGAGATGCGGTCGCCGCGCGCGACCTGCAGATTGGTGACCATGCCGGCAACCGGCGCGCTGACGACCCACAATTGCGGTGTTGGAATCACGATCTGGGCCGGATAGGGCAGCGTCTGGTCGGTCCGGCTGGACACCGGATGCGCCACGCGCACGCCGATGTTCCGCGCCTGCGTGTCGCTCAGCTTCACCTCGACCTGCGCCATCGACTCCGAGGGCAACAGGCCGAATGCAAGCGTGAAGAGAGCGGCAATAGCCACGCTCAGGGCACGGCCTGGAAGCAGAGTTCCGTGACGGAATCGCATGACGGATGTACCTTCTTGTTCCCTGATCGCCAATTTCGCTTACTCCGGCAGCGCCTTGGTGAGTTGATTTGCATCAAGCGGCTCGAGCGAGCCAGCCGCTTTGAAAGGCTCGCCGCGCTCGAACCGCGCCGTTGTCCTGCATTGCTCACGATTGGCGTTTCCTCCCGTTGATCATCGCCTTCACGAGGCTCTCGCGGTGCTCGAAACTCGCCACCAGAACGCCGAGCACATGGACGACAACGAGACCGATCGTGAGGCTGGCGCAGATTTCATGCACCTTCTCCACCCACCTTGCGCCCCAGAAGGTATCGGTGGTCATCATGTGACCGGTGGTGCACGTGCCGATCAGCATGACGATCAGAGCCAGGACCATGGCGCCGCCGGCCGGATTGTGCCCGAGATAGCGTGGCGCCCTGAGCAACGCCATGTCGCGCATGTAGGCAAGCACGGCGCCTGGAGAGCGTACGAAATCGCTGAATCGCGCATGGCGCGGCCCCACGAAGCCCCACACGATCCGCAGCGCGAGCAATCCGGCAATGGTGTAGCCGGCGGCGATGTGCACTTTTTCTATCTCGTCGCCCGTTGCATAAGCGAGCAGGAACAGCCCGGCCAGCGACCAGTGGAACACTCGTACGAAGGGGTCCCAGACCTTGACCGTGGCCGGCGGCTTCGCGCCGCCGGTCACGGTCGCACCATCGATGGCGCTCATGTTGCGGCCCGTTAGAGCTGACCGACGATCTGGCCGCTCGTCGGATCGACGAACAGTTCAACCCGGCTGCCGGTCTTGTCGATGGTATAGAGTTCGCCGCAGGCATTCTTGAGCTTGGCCTTCTGGACCTTGTAGCCTTGGGCTTCGATCCTGGCCTGCAGCGCTTCGATCGGCAGCCACTGGGTTTGCGGTGCCGCCGTGCAGGGGCGGCCGAGGCTGCCGGCATGAGCGGCCGCGGCGGTGGCGAGCAGGGCGGCGGCAATGGTGAACATGGTGATCTTGCGCATCGTTCTCTCCAGTTGCGAGGCCCGCCGCGTCGTGCGGCGAGGCGTGATGCGGACATTGCCGGAGGGATCCTGACGGCAACCTGTTCGGCCATGTCAGTGAATTGTCAGCATGGGACCGGCGGGCGAGCGGCGCGCCTGATTCCTTCATGAAGGGCCTGGTCGAGGTTCTCGTTCGACCGCATGGTCAACCCGGCCGATGACCGCAGCCTGCACCAAGACGACTGGGTCACGGGACGCCTGGCGTGGGCGGTGAGGCCCGCGATTGTCCGCGGCGTCGACAAGGTATCGTCGTCCTAGCTGGGAGGATCAGCCAGCCTTCGCGCTCCGAAACAGCCGCTTGCCGGGCCTCTGTTTCCTCACGCGCGCGATGAATCCTTGTAACGCGTCTGACGGCGCGCGCTTGCCGCTGTAGGCGATGCCTACCTCGCGCTTTACGTCGACATCGATCGGGCGAACCGCGACATCGACCGCGGCGCGCGCCACGCCCTCCGGGACGATGGCGACGCCGACCCCGGCGGCCACCAGTGCCATCGCCCAATCCTCCGACTCCGCAATCGCCGCCGGCTCGCGCTTCGGGCTGGCGCGTTTGGCAAAGAAGTCGCTCCGCTCGCAATAGCAACGGTCGATCATGGGCACGCCGGCCAGATCCTGTGTCTTCAGCCGCTCCTTCAGGGTGAGGGGATGTGATGGGGGAAGGGCAGCCACATAGCGTTCGGTCCAGAGCGGAATGAAATGCTCGTCGGCTTTGGCTATGTTCCGGGAGACGATGCGCGCATCCGCAGCCTCGTTCACGCCGACCAGCCGCAAGGCGATGTCGGGCGACGCGGTGAGCGGCTTCAGCAGCGCGATCGTCCGCGCCATGTCCAGCGTGCGCATCAGGGCGAGCGTCAGCGTCTGCTTGCCCGCCGGTTTCCGGAACAGGTTTTTTGCCGCATCCGCTTCGTCGAGGATGCGCCGGGCGACGGAATGAAACTGCTCGGCGGCTGCCGTCGGCGTCACGCCCTTTTTGTGGCGGATGAACAGCGTGGTGCCGAGCTCGGCTTCGAGATTGGTAATGGCTGCCGAGATCGAGGGCTGCGAGATGAAGCAGCGCCGCGCCGCCGCCGTCAGGTTTCGCTCAGCGAATACGGCCGAGAAATATCGAAGCTCGCGGATATCCATAGGCAAATCCTAGAGATGATATCAGATATCGATATTTTACCTATGGCATGGCGGATGGCAAGCAGGGGGCCGATCAAGCGGGAGGCTCCCATGCGTATCCACCACCTAAACACCGGCACCATGTGCCCGATCGGCAGGCGGCTGGTGAATGGCACCGGCAGCATCTTTCAGCGCGCCCGCATGGTGTGCCACTGCCTGCTGGCGGAGACCAATGACGGGCTGGCGCTGGTCGATACCGGCATCGGTCTCGACGATATCAAGAGCCCCATGCGCCTCGGCCGCAAATGGGTGCGCCAGTGCAAGCCGCGGCTCGATCCCGCGGAGACCGCGGTTCAGCAGGTCACGGCGCTCGGCTTCTCGCCCGACGACGTCAGGCATGTGCTGCTCACCCATCTCGATCGCGATCATGCCGGCGGCGTACCCGACTTTCCCAAGGCGAAGGTGCACGTCCATCGCACCGAATACGACATGGCCGTCGCCGGCCGCATCGTGCCGCCCGAGGGGCGCTATATCGCCGGGCAGTGGCAACACGGCCCCGACTGGAGTTTCTACGGCGAAGGCGGCGAGGATTGGTTCGGCTTTGCGGGCGTGCGCGCGCTCGGCGACCGCGAGGCGGACGTGCTGATGATTCCGCTTCCCGGCCATACGCTCGGCCATTGCGGCATCGCCGTGCGCGGCCGGGACAAATGGGTGCTGCACGCGGGCGATGCCTATTTCTTCCACGGCGAGCTGGAGCCCGTGCCGCGCATGCCGTTCGTGCTCGGCATGTTCCAGCGCCGCGGCGACATGGACCGCAAGAGGCGGCGGGGCAATCTGGCGCGGCTGCGCGCGCTGAAGGCGGCGCACGGCGCGGAGGTCGAGATCGTCAACAGCCACGATCCCGTCGAGTACGACCGGTGCGCGTGCGGCCGCCACTGACGCAGTGTGGCATGGGCTGAAACCGATTACCCTGATCCGCCACATGTTGAAGGGTTGCGCAGCTTGAACGATTGCATTCTGTAGTTATGGGTCCCCCTGCGTTCGCAGGGACGAGCGGTATGCGTCGCCCTTACCGTCTACCCTGCGGCCTTGCCGGCGGCGGGGGAGGCGGCGGCGGTTCGGGCTGCTTGGCCGACACCGGCTCGGTCTGCACCTGGCAGCGCGAGGCCGCGAGCGAAGCCTGCGCCTGAGGCATCAGGCCGGGCTCGGGCGCCAGGGCCTTCATCACGATCAGGCCGGTCACGGTCGGGGAATCGATGATCAGCCGGTCGGCCGAGGTGACGTCTTCTTCCTCCGGCAGTTCGGCGTGTTGCGCTTCCGTCATCAGGTCGAGCTCGATCACCTTGCGCCCCGCCGAGCGGTCGTTGATCGCGTAATAGGCGACTTCGTTGCGGGTGTAGAACGACACCGAGGTGTAGGCTTGGCTCACGGGGACGGCGAGCTTGATCGGCCCGCCCGAGAGATCGTAGCGGCAGATCGCGATCGCAAAGGCCGGATCCAGGAACGGCATCGGCGCATTGGTGGGGTCGGCGACGGGGAGCTGCGTCACGGCGTTGAGCTTGGTCAGCGGCGTCAGCCGCGAATAGGCGTCCTGCGTCGCAATCCGCGGCAGCGCCAGCACGGCGACGAGATGCACGATGAGGCCGAGGATGACGCCGGCAATGACGGTGAAGGCGAGCCGGATCATGGGCAGCCCACCGTCGATATCTGCGGCATCGGCGCGTCGCGCTGGGTGCGCGTGGCAACCCCGACCGGCGTGTCGTAGAGGCGCAGCATCAGCGCATAGCGCTCGATGCCGCCGGTGGGCAGCCAGTTGCCGGAGCGCGCGCGCGAGGTGACGCGCACCTCGAACTGGCCGTCGGCGCCGCGGATCACTTCCTGGCTGGTGAAGCCGTAGCGCTGCAGCGTGTTGGCGACGAGCTGTCCCTTGGGGTCGTACAGCGTCAGCGTCCAGAAGCGCGCCGCGGGCGTCACCCCGCTGACCACGACGTCACAGCGGCCGTCGAGCGGCTTGTTCTTGTCGTCGGTCAGCGCCGTGAAGGCGACGCCGTCGCCGGTGCCGACCGGCAGTTCGCCGCTGCGCGCGATGGTCGCGCGGGAGTAGGGATCGACGTCGGCGGTGCCGGTCTTCGGCCGCGCGGTCCAGGCGCCGATCTTCAGCGTGCCGATTTCGGTGCCCTTGGTCGCGGTCATGTAGGTCGACCCGAGGCCGATGGCCGAGGCGATGATGAGCGCCAGCAGGGTGATGAAGACGAGCCGCACGGTTAAGTCAGTTCTTGCGCGCGGCGGACGCGGGTTTGCCGTCCGGCGTCGCCGCCGCGAAGCTGTCGGGGAAGGCGACCGAACTCGACTTCGCCGGCTTCGGCGGTTCGCTGGCCGAGGTCTTCGCCGTAGTCTTGCTGGCGTCGTCGAGCTGCTTCTCGATCCGAACCAGAATATCGGCGCCGCGCTTGGTCAGCACCGGCGGCGGTCCGGGTTTGGTGTCGATGATCTTCGGCGCGGCCGCGGCCATCGCGGCAGCGGTCTGCGGCGGCAGCTTCTGGCCCATGCCGATGCCCGGCACTTCCTTGACCTCGACGCCCTGGTGGGCGACCACCATGATCTCGCGCCAGGTCTGCGCCGGCAGCGAGCCGCCGGTCATGCGGTTGGTCGGCGAGTAGTCGTCGTTGCCGTACCAGACCGCGCAGGTGAAGTTGCCGGTGAAGCCGACGAACCAGGCGTCGCGATAGGCGTTGGTGGTGCCGGTCTTGCCGGCGGTCGGAATGCCGTCGATGATGGCGCGGCGCGCGGTGCCTTCGCTGACGACGTGGCTCATCATTTCCGACATGTCGGCGGCGACCGAGACCGGAATGGCCTGCAACTGCTTCTTGCCGTCGCGGTCGAAGCGCCAGACCAGGTCGCCGGCGCCGGTGCGCACTTCCAGCACGGCATGCGGAATCGGCGCCTTGCCCTTGTTGGGGAAGGTCGCATAGGCCACTGCGTGCTCGAGCACGGTGACCTCGTCGGAGCCGATCGGCATCGACGGCGTATCGGGCAGCGGCGCCTTGATGCCGAAGCGGCGCGCCACTTCGGTGATCTTCTGGCGGCCGACCTTGGCCGGATTGGAAGCCTTGCCGCCCAGCGCGATCGAGAGCTTCACCGGAATCACGTTGATCGAACGCGTGATGGCCTGCGTCAGCGTCATCGAGCCGGAATAGCCGTGGCTGTAGTTCTGCGGACACCAGTTGCCGATGCAGACCGGGCCGTCGACCACGATGGAGTTCGGCTTGTAGCCGTTCAGCAGCGCGGTCGCGTAGACATAGGGCTTGAACGAGGAACCGGGCTGGCGATAGGCGTCGGTCGCGCGGTTGAACTGGCTGGCGCCATAGTCGCGTCCGCCGACCATGGCGCGCACGCCGCCGTCGAGGTCGGCGACCGCAACCGCCGCCTGCGTCGCGTGATAGTCGCGGCCGAACTGGCGCAGCTGGTTTTCCACGGTGGTTTCGGCCGCGCGCTGCACGTTCATGTCGATCGCGGTGCGTACCACGAAGACGCGCTCGGTGTAGGATTTCGGGAAGGTGTCGACCAGCTTGCGCATCTCTTCGAAGGCGTAGTCGAGATAGTAGTTCGGCGAGTTCTCGTCGCGGCGGTCGACGGCGAAGGCGGGGTTGCGGCGGGCGCCGAACACCTGGCCCTCGGTCATGAAGCCGGCGTCGACGAGGTTGTCGAGCACGACGTTGGCGCGGGCGCGCGCGGCGGGCAGGTTGATGTGGGGGGCGTATTTGGTCGGCGCCTTGAACAGGCCCGCCAGCATCGCGGCTTCCTGGAGGTTCACGTCGCGCGCCGACTTGTTGAAATAGAAATGCGCCGCGCCGTCGACGCCGAAGGTGCCGCCGCCCATGTAGGCGCGGTCGAGATAGAGTTTCAGGATCTCGTTCTTGGTCAGCCGCGTCTCGAGCCAGATCGCGAGGAAGGCTTCCTTCACCTTGCGCTCGATGGTGCGCTCGTTGTTGAGGAACAGGTTCTTCGCCAGCTGCTGCGAGATCGACGAGCCGCCCTGGCGCACGCCGCCGGCCTGCGCGTTGGTGACGAGCGCGCGCGCGGTGCCGGGGATGTCGATGCCGAAATGGTCGTAGAAGCGGCGGTCCTCGGTGGCGAGCGTCGCCTTGATCAGCACGTCCGGAAAATCTTCCAGCGGGATCGAGTCGTTGTGCTTGATGCCGCGGCTGCCGATCGGGTTGCCGTAGCGGTCGAGGAAGCTCACCGCGAGGTCGGATTTCTTCAGCCAGTCGTCGTCGGCGGTTTCGCGGAACGCCGGGATCGCCAGCGCCAGCATCAGCACGAGGCCGCCGAGACCGATGGTAGCCGCTTCCGATGCCGGCTCGATGATGACCCAGCGCTTCCAGCGGCCGACATAGAAGCGGTCCATGAAGGTCGAGTAGCGCTCATAGAGCTCGCGCAGGCCTTTTGCGGAAGAGAACAGCGTGGAATCGATGCGCGCATCGATGTCCAGCATCGTGTTCTTGATCGCCTGCTTCCACTTGGGCGGGATGATCCTGCGCACCGGTCTACTTCATCGGTTCGAAAGCGCTTCCGGCGTCCGGTAGGGCGCCGAAAGACGTCTTGCGGGAATGTTGCGGCAAACCCAAGGCGCTCCATGCGCATTTGGGAGACTCAAGGACATTTCTATCCGAGCGGAGGCCATAAACCAATGGTGTTGCAGCGATTTTGCGGGATAGGCCTAATGCCGCAACGCCCCGTCCCGGGAGCCGCCAGGGCCGCTTGCGCCGCGGCCATCGGGACCCTAGAGCTTCGGTTCTGATTGAATCAGAACCGAAGCCCTAGATTCTTGATTTGACGCGTTTTCTTCACGCGAAGCGGTATCCACTTCGCTTGAAAACGCTCTAGAAGGGCGGGGAAAGCGCGCGATTCCCCGCAGAAATCAGAGGTCATGACCGCACCGCCTAAACGAGCCTCGGGCCAGGAGGAATTCTTCTGGAAAACCAAGACGTTGGAAGAAATGTCCGACGCCGAATGGGAGAGCCTGTGTGACGGCTGCGCGCGCTGCTGCCTGGAGAAGCTCGAAGACGAGGATACCGGGAAGATCTACTTCACCCACGTCGCCTGCCGCCTGCTCGATGCGGGGGCCTGTGCCTGCAAGGACTATGCGAACCGGTCCGACCAGGTTTCGGATTGCGTCCGCCTGACGCCGGGCAATGTCCGTACCCTCAACTGGCTGCCCCCGAGCTGCGGCTATCGGCTCGTTGCCGAGGGGCGCGACCTCTATTGGTGGCATCCGCTGATCTCGGGCGATCCCGACACCGTGCACGAGGCCGGCGTTTCCGTGCGCGGACGGGTGGAGGGCAGGGAAGGCGAGGTTCCCGTCGACGAGTTGCAGGATCACATCGTGCTTTGGCCGAAGCTGCTGCCGCGACGGGCGAAGTTGCGGCGGCCGCCGATATCCTGACCGCAAAGCCGTGACAGATCACGGTCTTGCGAGGATGCGCTCGCGGGATGCTCCCATGCGCGCAGGCGGGTGCCGCAGTGCGGAATTGCCGCCTAGAGTATTGCGCAGAGAATGATTCACCCGCGCCGGATTCCGCGCGGCGAGCAACCAACCAAAATCATATGCGATGAACGATTTCGAACGGCAGAGCCGTCGAGCCGCCGACCAGGAAATTTTGTCCGACGAGGTCGCCGAAGAGATCTCGCATATCCCGACCGAGGTCATGGACATCGCGGACGCGCCGCCGCTCGCGCCGCCGGCGCCGCTCGCTCCCGGCGAGGTCCGCACCATCCTGATGAGCCTGCTGCTGACGATGTTCCTGGCTGCGCTGGAACAGACCATCGTCGCAACCGCGCTGCCGACGCTGGGCCGCCAGTTCGGCGACGTCTCCAACCTGTCCTGGGTGATAACCGCCTATCTCCTGGCCGCCACCGCCGTCGCCCCCGTGTTCGGCACGCTCAGCGACATCTACGGCCGCCGCGTCATGGTGATCATCTCGCTCAGCCTGTTCATGGCGGGATCGGTGCTGTGCGCGCTGGCGCCGAGCCTGCCGGTGCTGATCCTCGGCCGCGGCCTGCAGGGTCTCGGCGGCGGCGGCATCATGCCGGTCGTGCAGACCGTGATCTCCGACGTGGTTTCGCCGCGCGAGCGCGGCCAGTACCAGGCCTATTTCAGCGGCGTCTGGGTCGCTGGCGGAATCCTCGGGCCCGTTCTGGGCGGCCTGTTCGCCGAGCATCTGCACTGGTCGATGATCTTCTGGATCAACCTGCCGCTCGGCATCGCCGCGCTGTCGATGCTGCTGCCGAAGATGGGCAAGATCCCGGTCTATCACCGCCATCGCAAGGTCGACTGGCTCGGCGGCGTCCTGCTGATGGCGTCCGCCGTCGCCGTCATGCTGGTGCTGACCTGGGGCGGCAACCGCTATCGCTGGCTGTCGCCGACGATCCTGTCGATGATCGGTTCGGCGATTGCGCTGGCGCTGTTGTTCGCCTGGCACGCGCGCAGGGCGGATGAGCCGTTCCTGCCGCTGCCGCTGCTCGGCGGCACCGTCGCGCCCTATGCCATCACCGCCGGCGGCTGCGCGCTCGGCGCCATCATGGGCCTCACCGTGCACCTGCCGCTCTATTACGAGGCGGTCTATCACCTCAGCGCCGCGGAGGCGGGCCTGGCGCTCATCCCGCTGGCGGCGATCTCGACCTGCGGTGCTGCGATCGCCGGACGCACCATGGCCCGCGCCAGGCACTACAAGCGCGTGGCCATCATCGGCACGTCGGTGGCGGTGGTCAGCGGATTTGCGCTGGCGTTCACCACGCTGCCGCTGTGGGGGCTGCTGGTGCTGATGTCGGTGTTCGCGCTCGGCCTCGGCACCACATTTCCGGTCAGCGTTGTCTCGCTGCAGAATTCGGTGACGCGCGCGCAGATCGGCACGCTCACGGGTGCGATGAACTTCTTCCGCGCGCTGATGGCTTCATTCACGGTCGCAGCCTTCACCGCCATCCTGTTGATGGCATTGGGCGCAGACATTTCGATCGCCGGCGAGCATCGCGGCCCGGTCGGTGCGATTGCAGCCTCCGACATGCTGGCCGCGTTCCGCTGGGTCTTCGGCGCAGCGGCGCTGATGATGACCTGCGCGGTGGCCTGCCTGATCGTGATGGAAGAGCGGCCGCTCGCCGGCCCCGCCAAACCGCCGGCGGAGTTGGCGGAGTAGCCTCGTGCCGTCATTGCGATATCTCGTCCGCCTAAGTTGCGGGACTTGTGCGTTGGCCTTCGCTTCCGGTAACTGGGGCTAACAATCTTTTCGCCTTATCGATATGAGTTCTGCCATGAGCGAACTTCTTGTCGGCTGCCACGCCAAAATCCAAAGGGCCGAAGAAAATATCCGACATCTCAACCGCGAGATTAACGGATATGTTGCCTCAAGTTCCACATCATATCGAATGATCAGAGAGTTCAGAAACGATGGGCGTCAATACGCATTTGTCGCGTTTGGCAACTCATCAGTGCCTCCAAGATTCGCGGTTCTTGCTGGTGAAATTGTCCACCAATTGCGTTCGAGCCTCGACCATCTTCTATGCGCCCTTGTAAAAAAGAGGGGCGGGAGGCCCAGTAGGAAACACCAATTCCCGATTTATACCTCTGTCAGAGAGTTCGATAACGCGCGAGCGCGAGGAATCATTGATGGCGTCAGCGCGTCTGCTGAAGCACTCATCAGGTCCGTGCAGCCGTATACGTCCCCTACACCAGACGACACGGTCCTTCACGTAGTCCAGCAGTTCGACAATCTTGACAAACACCAACTCCTTCTCGTGACCAGCACAGTCATGGCTATTGGGGACAAGATCAGAGTGAATCCCAAGGTTTCCGGCCTAGCGATCACTGGAATGACTCCGCCGTATCCGCGAAAGATTACTCGTGACGGCGTAGTTGTTTTTGGTATCGACTTGGCCCAACCAGCTACGGACACTGATTTCGATGCAGATGCGGATTTCGTTACGCATGTGGCTTTCGAGAAATGTGGGCGTGCCGAACTTGTGGAAATAATCAGTACTCTGACTGGCCTATTGCAGGGTACGGCCCATACCGTGAAGCTGTTCGAGTCGGAATTCTGATGGGCCAGTTCGTCGCGGCCGGTTCCCCCCGCCGGCCGGAGTTCACAGCGCAGTTAAATGAGCCACCGGCCTCGTCAGTCCGCCGCCGCCACCCGCGCGTCGATCTCCTCGCGCAACGCCGAGAAATCGATCGGCTTGGTCAGGAGCCCGCTGGCGCCGCCCTCCAGCGCCTTGCGCTTGGTGTCGGCATCGCCATAGGCGGTGATCATGATGACCGGCACTTCTGGCCGCATCTCCTTGACCTTGGGCAGCATTTCCAGCCCCGTCATGCCGGGCATGTTGATGTCGGACAGGATCAGGATCAGCGAATGCTCTCTCGTCTCGCCGACGCGCACCAGCGCGTCCGGCGCGGAATTGGCGAAGTCCATGATGAAGCGCTCCGCACGCAGGTCGCGGCGGAATTGCTGGCGGAACAACGCCTCCACGTCGGGTTCGTCATCCACCACTAGAACCAGAACACTCACGGCTATCCTCTGGATTTTTCTGCAAAATTGCTTGTTCGCGGCAACACGATGCGGAATTCGGTGAAATGACCTTCGGAAGTATCCACGTCAATTGTGCCGCCATGTTGTTTCACGATGATGTCGTGGCTCATGGACAGGCCGAGGCCAGTCCCTTCGCCCGCCGGCTTGGTGGTGAAGAAGGGGTTGAACATCCTCTCCCTTACCTCGGGCGGAATACCGGTACCGTTGTCGCGGATGCGGATTTCGACGGCATCGCCGAGGCTTTTCGTGCTTGCCCGCAGCGTCGGCTCGAAGCGGGGCTCGCCGCCTTCCTTGCGACGCTTGGTCACGGCATAAAAACCATTCGAGACGAGATTGAGGAAGACGCGGGTAATCTCCTGTGGAAACAGGTCGACTTGGCCCGCCTCTGGATCGAAATCGCGCTCCAGCGTGACGTTGAAGTCCGGCTTCTCGGCGCGAGCGCCGTGATAGGCGAGGTTGAGGCTCTCGTCGAGCAGCGCGTTGATGTCGGACGGCCGGTGCTCGCCGCCGCCCTCGCGCGAATGCAGCAGCATGTTCTTGACGATGGAATCGGCGCGCTTGCCGTGCTGGACCACCTTTTCCAGATTGTCCTTCAACAGCCCCGTCAGTTCGTTGACTTCGGCGCGCATCTTGTCGCCGATGCCGGCCGGCTTGAGGACGTCGTTCAACTCCTCCGTTAATTCGGCGGACAGCGCCGCGAAATTGTTGACGAAGTTGAGCGGGTTCTTGATCTCGTGGGCGATGCCCGCAGTGAGCTGGCCGAGGGAAGCAAGCTTCTCGGTCTGTACCAGGCGGTCCTGCGCGGTGCGAAGATCGTCGAGGGATTGCGACAGGTCGCGGGTTCGCTGGTGCAGCTCCTTCAGCAGCCGGGCGTTTTCAATGGCGATCACCGCCTGTCTGGCGAATGTGCTTACCAGCTCGACCTGCTTGTCAGCGAAAGGACGCACTTCCTGCCGGTAGATGGCTATGCCACCAACCAATTCGTCCTCCTTCGACATTGGCACCAGCAGCAGGGTTCGGATACCAGCCACTTCGACCGCTGCGACCGGCAAGGGGTCGCGGTCCAGGTAGGAGCGATGTTCGCGCATGTCGGGCACGTGTACCGCCCTTAGCGTTTGCCCAAGGACAGCGAGCGGGTTGTGGGGGCCGGGATGGACAGGGGTTCCGCTCTTCCACTGCTCGACGTAAGCCGGCGGCAGCGGGCCGTGGATTGCGACGCTGCGGAAATCTTCACCTTCTCGGAGCCACATTACGCCGCATTCCGCCTCGCAAAGCCGAGTTGCATTCGCCAGCATGCTTTGGAACACGGGCTCAAGCTCGCCCGGCGATGAGCTGATGACTTGCAGCACCTCGGATGTCGCAACCTGCTGTTCCAGCGACTCCGACAGCTCGCGGGTGCGTTCCTGCACCTCCTCGAACAGGTGCACATTGCCGATGGCGATCACCGCCTGGTCGGCGAAGGTTTGCAGCAGGCTGATCTGTTTCTCGCTGAAGGGATTCACCTCGGTCCGGCGCAGCACGATGCTGCCGATGCTTTCGCCCTCGCGGAGCAGCGGAACGGCAAGGACGGTCCGGACCTTGCTGCTGAGGGCGAATTCGCGTGAAACCGAAAACGCCTCAGCTTCGGGCGCCAGCAGGTCGTGCACATGCACGGATGTGTGATCGATGATGGCGCGCCCCGCCGCAAAGGCGCGGGTCATGGGCTGTCGATCCCAGACGGTCGGAATCGTCCCGTGATGGGCCTCGATCGTCAGGTCGCCGCCATCCTTCAGCGTCACCAGCGCATCGTCAGCCTCGCAGAGTTCGCAGGCGCTTTCGACGATCGACCGGAGCACGGGTTTGACATCGGTCGGCGAGGAGGCAATCACGCGCAGGATATTGGCGCTGCCGGTCTGGTAGGTGAGCGCTTCGGACAGGTCGCGGGTCTTGGCCTGCACCTCCTCGAACAGCCGCACATTGCCGATGGCGATCACAGCCTGATCGGCGAACGTCTGCAGCAGCGATATCTGCTTGTCGCTGAACGGATGCACCTCGGAGCGGCGGAGCACGATCGCGCCGATGCTCTCGCCCTCGCGCAGCAGCGGCACGCTGAGGATGGTACGGTGGCCCATGCGCAGCGACAGCTCGCGGCCGTCGGAGAAGTCGGCATTGGCTTCGTCGCGGAGGTCATGGACATGCACCGGCAACTGATCAACGAAGGCGCGGCCGGCGGTCCAGCGGCGGTTGATCGGCCATTTCTCGATTCCGATCGGAATTGGTCCGTGATGCGCGCTGATGCGCAGATATTCGCCGTCCTGCAGCACAGCCGCCGCGTCATAAGCATCGCAGAGCTCGCAGGCGCTTTCGACGATGGCTTGTAGCACCGGATTGATATCGGTCGGCGAGGAGGCAATCACCTTGAGGATATTGGCGCTGCCGGTCTGGTAGGTGAGGGCTTCCTCCAGGTCTCGCGTCTTGGCCTGCACCTCGTCGAACAGGCGGACGTTCTCGATGGCGATCACGGCCTGGTCGGCAAAGGTGGAGACCAACTCCACCTGCTTGTTCGAGTAGGGCTCAACGATCTTGCGGCCCAGAAACAGGACGCCGATCGGTTCGCCGCCGCGCATCAGGGGGACCCCGAGCAGGGATCGGTACCCTGCGGCCTGCTGCATGTCGGGAAACTGATAATCCGCGTCTGCCAACACGTCGGTGATCTGGACGGGGGCAGAGGCCAGCAAAGTTCGCCCGATCAGGCTGCCCTTTCCGGGCTGAAGCCTGAGCCCATCGGTGATTTTGACCCAGTCGATCGAAAAATTGTAGTTCGTTGCGTGGTAAAATCCGCGTTCGTCCTGCAAGGCGATGGCGCCCATGTCGGCATTGCAAAGGCGCGCGGCCGATTCCGTCAGCGTGTCGAGCACGGCTTGCAGGTCGAATGCCGAGCGGCTGATCAACTTCAGCACGTCAGCGGTCGCAGTCTGCTGCTGCAGGGCTTCGCTCACTTCTGCGGTGCGCGCCTGCACCTCGTCGAACAGGCGGACGTTCTCGATCGCGATGACAGCCTGGTCGGCGAAGGTCTGCACCAGCTCGATCTGCCGGTCCTCGAACGAGCCCACGTTAAACCGAAACAGGTTGATGACACCGAATGCCTCGCCTTCGCGCGTAAGAGGGACGCCGAGGGCTGCCCGGAAGCCCATGAGCTTTTGCGCGTCGAGCCGCTTGAAGTCCGGATCGGCGAGCACGTCGGGTATGTGTATGGTGTGGCCGTCGATGATCGTTCGTCCGAATACCGTGCCGCGGTCCGCCTTCGTCGAGTATGTGGAGAACTGATCGACCCATGCGGGCGGGCAGCCGAACGTTGCGGCAAGCCTGAAATCGCCATCGTCCCTGTATCGTATTGTCCCGATGTCCGCGTCGCACAGGTGGCAGGCGGATGCCAGAAGGGCATCCAGCACGGTTTTCAGGTCGAATGCCGAGCGGCTGATGACCTTGAGCACATCGGCGGTCGCCGTCTGCTGCCGCAGGGCCTCCGTGAGATCGCGCGTCCTGGCCTGCACCTCGTCGAACAGGCGAACGTTCTCAATCGCAATGACGGCCTGGTCGGCGAAGGTCGATACCAGCTCGATCTGCTTGTCCGAGAATGGCCGCACGCTCCTGCGGCACAGGCTGAGCACGCCGATCGGAAGCCCGTCGCGCAGCAGGGGCACCCCCAGGAAGGTCCGGTATCCCGCTTTCGCCTGATATTCGCCGTGGGTGTATTCCGGGTCGGTAAGAACGTCGGCCACCTGAACGGCCTTTCGCTCCTGCAGCGCACGGCCCACCACGGTGCCGCGCCCCGGTCGGAGCGGCGCCGTCCTGGTGAACTCGACCCAGTCGGGCGGGAAGTTGTGGTTGGTGACATGGTAGAAGTCGCCGTCATCGCCCTGCCGCGTCACCGTCGCCATGTCGGCGTCGCACAGCAAGGCGGCTGAAACCGTCAGCGTATCGAGCACGGTATGCAGGTCGAACGCCGAGCGGCTGATGACCTTCAGGACATCGGCGGTCGCCGTCTGCTGTTGCAGCGCTTCGGCCAGGTCATCGGTGCGATGACGGAGCTCGTCGAACAGGCGAACGTTCTCGATCGCGATCACGGCCTGGTCGGCGAAGGTGGTGACGAGGTCGATCTGTTTCTGCGTGAACGGCTCGACGCGCTGCCGCGCCAGCACGATCACGCCGATCGGTTCGTTCTCGCGCAACAGGGGGACGCCGAGCGTGGTGCGCTGGCCCGCCAGCGAGGTCGTCTCCCGCAGCGTATAGTCGGGATCGGCCACGACATCCGCGATCTGGACCGGACGCCGTTCGAGCACTGCGCGGCCGGTGACCGTGCCACGGTTGACGGGCAGCGGATTGTTGGTGAGGAAGTCGATGTAAGCTTCGGTGTAGCCGACCGCGGCTCCTGCCCGGTATTCTTCGCCCACGCGGCGCATGATGAAGGCCATGTCTGCATCGCAGAGCTGCGCTGCGGAATTCACCAGGGTGTTGAGCACGGGCTGCAGGTCGAAGGTCGAGCGGCTGATGGTCTTCAGCACGTCGCCGACCGCGGTCTGCTGTTGCAGCGATTCGCTCAACTCCTCGGTGCGCCGCTGCACCTCGTTGAACAGTCCGACATTCCTGATCGCGATCACGGCCTGGTCGGCGAAGGTCTGGACGAGCGTCAGCTGCTTCTCGGACAGCCTGAAGCCGGACTGCGGGTGGCCGAGAATGATCGTGCCGATGCCCTCATCATCGTGAATCAGGGGAACAAAGGTTACGCTTCGAAAGCCGCCGGCAGCGCTGGCCTTGCGGGTGAACTCGGGTGTCTCAGGAGCGGCGGTGTCGGGAATTTCGATAATGCGGCGCTCGAGTATCGCGCGTGCCGAGGGGGTACGTTCCGGATCAAACGGCACCGGATAGACGGCCGCCGCTCCCGAGAAATCAAAGTTCGGCTGAAGCGTCGCCAGCGCATTCCAATGCAGCTTGTCGTCCTTCACTGTTGTGATCACTGCAGTGCATGGTGCGAAAAGTGTTGCTGCGCTGTTCACGATCGCGTCGAACACCGGCTGCACGTCCGATGGTGAACTGGCGATGACTTTCAGGATGTCGGCGGTCGCGGTCTGTCGTTCCAGCGCTTCCTGTGTCTCGTTGAACAATCGCGTGTTCTCGATGGCGATCACCGCCTGGTCGGCGAAGGTGCGCAGCAGCTCGGCATGGTGCGCCGCCCAGGCTCCGGGTTGCTCGCGGGTGACGCTGATCATGCCGAGCACGGCGCCTTCGCGCATCAGCGGTGTCAAAAGCATCGCGCGGTAGCCCCGCAAACGCGCGATGTCGCGCAACATCGGTGGTACGCCGGCGTCGGACTCGGTATCTTCGATGCGGCCCATGCGGCCGTCGCTTATCATCGCGAACGGCGGGAAGTCGGCAATCGGGCGCGGGAACATCGCGGCCAGCGCCGTGTCGGCTGGCGCGGTGGTCGGCGTGAAGGCCACCAGATACAGCACACCGTTGACGAGGCGGAACACGGTGGTCGAAAAGCCGCCGAGCAGCCGCTTCGAACTGGCGGCGATCGCGTCAAACACCGGCTGCACGTCGGAGGGCGAGGAGGCGATCACCTTCAGGATGTCGGCGGTGGCGGTCTGCCGCTCCAGTGCCTCCTGCGTCTCATTGAACAGCCGCGCATTCTCGATTGCGATCACCGCCTGGTCGGCGAAGGTCTGGACAATCGCGAGTTGCCTCTCGGTAAACCGGAAGCCGGTTTGTGGGCTCGTGAAGATAATGGTGCCGATGCCTCGCTCCCCATCGAGCAACGGCACGAAGGTTATGGACCGAAAAGCGCCGGCAGCGGCGACCCCGCGCGTCATCTCCGGGGTATCGGGGGCATCGATGTCGGGTATTTCGATGATGCGGCGTTCGAGCATCGCCCGCGCCGAGGGCGCGCGTTCAGGGTCGAATGCGATTGGATAAACGGTGCGCCCATGCTCGACGTCAAACCCCGAGATTGAAGCTGCCGTGGCGCCCCAATGCAGCTTGCCGTCCTTCAGGGTCGTGATTGTCACCGCGCAAGGCGCGAACAGGTTTGCCGCACTGTTGACGATCGCTTCGAACACCGGCTGAACATTGGACGGCGAGGCCGCGATCACCTTGAGAATATCGGAGGCCGCACTCTGGCGCTCGTGCGCCAAGGCCAGCTCGCGCCGCAGGTTGGCGTTCTCGATCTCGAGTTCGACCTGGCGGCCCTTCGCCTCGTCGCGTTCGGCGCGGGTGGTTTCGAGGCGCGACTCGATCTCGGCGATGGCTGATTCCAGCTCATCGATCGCGACCGACATGTCCTCGGGAAGAACAGCCATTCCAACGATCCGTGCCCGGCGAGGCGCGGCCGATTGGCCCGTCGCGTCGCGGTTCCAGCCGGATTATTTCATCCCGGACGCGTTAGAGCCAGCGCCCACCGACCTCCCAAGGCAGCCTTTCCGCACAGAAAAGGCCGGGTGGTGCCCGGCCGGCTCAGGTGCCCGGCCGCGACACCTCGGTCTCCTTGCTGGTGATGAACTCCAGCAGCACCGGCACGCCCTCCTGCGTCTTCTGGATGCCGCGCTTGATGGCGGGGATGATGTCCTCGGGCCTGGTGACGCGCTCGCCATGGCCGCCGAAGGCGCGCGCCATCGCGGCATAGTCGCCGGAAATGTCGGTCGAGCGGTATTTCTCGGTCGAGATCGGCATCACCTTCAGTTCGATCGCCATGGAGAAGTTGTTGAGCAGGATCGACATGATCGGGATGCGCTCGCGCACCGCCGTCTCGAAATCCATGCCGGTGAAGCCGATCGCGGCGTCGCCCCAGACGTTGATGCAGAGCTTGTCGGGCCTGGCGAGCTTGGCGCCCATGGCAAGCCCGAGGCCGTAGCCGAGCTGGGTGGTCTTGCCCCAGCCGATATAGGAGAGCGGCTCGACCGCCTTCCAGAACGGCGACAGCTGGTCGCGCGGGCTGCCGGCATCATGGGTGATGATGGTGTTCCTGATGTCGACGGTGTGCTGCAAATCCCAGAGCACGCGATAGGGATTGAGCGGCGCGTCGCCGGAGGTCAGCTTCGGCATCCACTTGGCGAGCCACTCCTTGTGCGAGGCCGCGATCTCGGCGGCCACCGCACTGTGGTCACGGTCGGTCTTGACGGTCTTGCCGATCTCCTCCAGCAGCGCATCGAGCACGAGGCCGGCATCGCCGACCAGACCGATCTTTGCCTCGACGTCCTTGTTGAGATGATTGGGATCGAGCGTGGCGTGGATGATGGTCTTGCCCTTGGGCATGGCGATGCCGAAGGAGGTTTCCGTGAAGGAGCAGCCGACGCCGAAGATTACATCGGCCTCGGCCAAAAATTTCGGCACGGCGCGCGGCACGGCGAGACCGCCCGAGCCGAGCGACAGCGGATGCGTCTCCGGGAAGGACGACTTGCCGCCGAGGCTGGTCGTGACGGGGATCGCGAGCCGCTCGGCCAGCCGCTTCAATTGCGGCCAGGCCTTTGCGTAGTGCACGCCCTGGCCGGCATAGATCACCGGCCGCTTTGCCGCGACCAGCATCGCGGCCGCCTCCTTGACGTGCAGGGGATCGGCGCCATAGCGGGTGCGCAGCACCGGCGTGTAGTTGAGCGGCTCCGGCACCTCCTCATTCCACATGTCGGCGGGAATCTCGACGATGACGGGCCCGCCGCGGCCGTTCTTCAATTTGGTGAAGGCGCGGCGAAAGATGTTGCAGACTTCGCTGGCGAGGATGATCGGCTCGGAGGACTTCGAGAACGCCTTCATCGCCTGGCTGGAATTGAAATTGGGATCGATGTTGGCGAGCCTGCGCGCATAGCCCATCGGCAGCACCAGAACGGGCACCGACTCGCCGTAGCATTGCGCCACGCCGCCCATGGCGTTCTCCGCGCCCGGACCATGCTGCATGCAGAAGGCGCCGATGCTGCCGCCCGAGGTGACGCGGGAGATCGCATCCGCCATGTGCACGCCGATGCGCTCCTGGCGCACCATGACCGGGCGGATGTCGGCGTTGGCGGCGAATTCGATGAGGTGGTTGACCGGATAGCCGCAGAGGATCTCGATGCCCTCGCGCTTCATGATCTCCGCAATCGCAGCACCCAGCTTCATGACGGCTTTCTCCCCGATGCGGCCGGTGTAAGCCCCGGCCTGGGGATAGTTGGAACAGGATTTTGCCGCGGGGTAAAGCGCGCCCGGCGCCGGGCCGCGAAGCTCTGTTATGCATCCGCATGCGTTGCGCGCGCGGATGCTGCCCTTTCTAGCCGGTATTCTCCAGCGCGCGGCGCAGGCGGCGGATGATGACGCCGCGCGAACGGTCGTCGGCGGCCGCGCGGACCTGATCGTTGATGTCGAGGATGAGCCGCGACATGTCGTTGTGCCAGTCGAGATGCGTGACCGCTTCCGGCGCGAGGCGGTGGCGGCGTTCGCCATCCAGCAGCCGCGGCTCGGCGGCTGCAAGTTCATAGACGTCGTCCAGCATCGGCTGGTAGATCCTCGCGGCCGGGATGATGCGTTCGGCTACCCGGCCGGCAAGTCCCGCGATGGCTTCTTCCTCGCCATGGACGAGGAAGAGGCCGCGCTCGATCGGGCGGCGCGCCGCAATCCAGCGCGCGACTTCCGCTCCGTCGGCATGACCGGAATATTCATCGATCATGCGGATGCGGGCGGCCACCCTGATCTCTTCGCCCTGGATGCGCACGGCCTTGGCGCCATCCTGCAGGAAGCGGCCCAGCGTGCCGTGCGCCTGGTAGCCGACCAGCAGCACGGTGGCGCGGCTGTTCCACAGCCAGCGCTTGAGATGGTGCCGGATGCGGCCGGCGTCGCACATGCCGCTGGCGGCGATGACGATGTGGAAGCCGGTGAGTTTGGCGATCGCCTTGCTTTCGTTGACCGTCTCGGTGAAGCGCAGGTGAGGCGAGCTGAAAATGCGGTTGATGTCGACGTCGGCGTCCAGGCTTGCCGCATGCTTGCGGAACACGTCGGTGGCGCCGATCGCCAGCGGCGAATCCAGGAAAATCGGCGCAGCCGGCACGTCGCCGCGCTCCATGAGGGCGACGAGATCGACCAGCAGCTCCTGGGTGCGCTCGACCGCGAAGGCCGGAATGAGCAACGCGCCCCTGGCGCTCGCGGCCTCGCGGACTTCCGCGGCCAGGCGCTCGCGGCGCTGCTGCGGCGTGGTGGGAGCACGAATGCGGTCGCCATAGGTCGATTCCGAAATCACATAGTCGAAGCCGGAAGGAGCCTTGGGATCGGGCTGCAGCAGCTTTGCTTCCGGGCCGATATCGCCCGACGCAAGCAGGCGAAGCGGACGGCCGGACGGCGCCGCATTGGCGAATTCGATTTCGACCGAGGCCGAGCCGAGCAGATGGCCCGCGTTCCAGTAGCGGGCGCGAACGCCGGGTATCACGTCGATCCAGCTCTCATAGTCGACCGGCCGGAACGACTGCAGCGATGCGACGGCGTCGGCCTGGGTATAGATCGGCGTCACCTCGGATCGCCCGCGCGCGGCATTGCGGCGATTGAGGGAGGCGACCTCCGCCTCCTGGATGTTGCCGGCATCCGGCAGCATCCAGGAGCAGAGGTCGATGGTTCCGCGCGTCGCAAGGATGCTGCCGTCAAAGCCCTCGCGGACCAGCTTCGGCAACATGCCGCTGTGATCGATGTGGGCATGGGTCAGGAGCACGGCGCGAATATCGGCAGGACGAAACGGGAAGGCGCCGTAGTTGAGCTCCTTCAGCGTCTTCTGGCCCTGGAACAATCCGCAATCGATCAGGAAGCGTCCGGATGCGGTCTCCACCAGATAGCACGAGCCGGTCACGGTACGGGCGGCGCCGCAAAATCGAAGGGTGACGCTCATGCGCAGGTCTCTCCTCAAGTCAACTCGCGGCGCAGGGCGGCGGCGAGTACGGCGTCGAGCGGGATGGCGTTGGTCGGATGCGCGACACTGGATGTCGAGCGAACCGAGCGGATGCCCGCACGGGCAAATTCGCCGGTCATTTCCGGCGGAAACAACGCATGGGTAATGACGGCGTCGATCGTTGCGGCGCCCGCTTCCGTGAGCGTTCGCGCGCAGGTCGTCAGCGTGCCGCCGGAGGAGACGATGTCGTCGACCAGCAGCACCGGCCGCCCGGCTACCGCGGGCTGGCCGGCAAAATCGATTTCCACCGAGCGGTCGCCGCGGCGTATCTTGCGTCCGACCGCACAGGCAAGCCCGAGCCGGGTTGCGAGGTCGCTGACCCAGGGCCGCGATTCCGCGTCGGGACCGGCCACGATGGTGGCGCTGTCGATGCCGGCAAGCGCGCCGGCAATCGCGGGCATCGCGGAGAGATTGTCGGCTTCGATGCCGGGAAACACCGCCTCGATGTCGGCGGTGCGATGCAGATGCGCATCCACCGTGACCACGCGGTCGACCGTCGCCGCAAGTAGGCGGCCCACCGTACGCTGGCTGATCGCCTCGCCGGGATGGAACGCCGCATCCTGGCGCATGTAGCAGAGATAGGGCGCGACCAGCACGAGACGCTTCGCGCCCTCGCGCCGCAGCGCCTCGGCCGCAAACAGGATCGCGATCAGCTTGTCGTTCGGCCGGTCGAGTGAAGCGTAGATGATGCTGGCCGGTGCGGCGGAGCCGACCGTCACGCGAATCTCGCCGTCGGGAAACCGGTGGATCGCGATGTCCTGCAGCGGCAGGCCGAGCCGCTCCGCCAGCCGTCTCGCGTCGGCCGCACCCGAAGGCAGGCAGTGCAGGACGGCCGTGCTCACGGCCTGGCCTTGCGCCGGGTCGACGGGGAGACGGCAAAGCCATTGTTCGCTTTCGCGCCCGCCTCGGCGAGTGCGTATTCCGATTGATCGAACGTATGCACTCGGTACAGCGGCTCGCCCTGCTCGACCTGGTCGCCGATCTTCTTGAACAGCCTGATCCCGGCGCCCTTGTCGAGCGGTGCGCCCGCGGTGCGCGCCAGCCGGTTCAGCTGCAGGCAGTCGATGGCTGACACGACGCCGTCGCTTGCCGCTTTCACGTCGAAGGTGCGAGGACCGAGGTCGCTGTTGCAGCTCGACGGACCCTGCGCGTCCATGATCCTGTGCATCTGCCTGAGCGCAGCGCCGCTCTCGAGCAGGTCGCGCGCCCGCGCGTAACCGGCGCCGCCGCGGAGCGCGGGGTCGTATTCGAGCAGATGCGCGGCGAGCCGCAGCGATTTCTCGCGCAGATCGACCGGTGCAAGGGGATCGTTGGCCAGCACCGCCATGACGTCCTCGGCCTCCAGCACCGGGCCGATGCCGTTGCCGATCGGCTGGCTCCCGTCGGTGGTGATCACCTCGACGGAAAGGCCAAAGCGGTCGCCGACGAACTCGAACAGCTTGCGAAGCCGCATCGCCTCGGCGCCGTTGGCCAGCTTCGCGGTCGGGCCGACCGGCAGGTCGACCAGCAGATGCGTCGAGCCTGCCGCGAGCTTCTTGGAGATGATCGATGCGACCATCTGCTCGCGCGTATCGAGGCAAAGCGGCCGCTCCACCGAGATCAGGATGTCGTCGGCCGGCGACAGGTTCACATGCCCGCCCCAGATCAGGCAGCCGTTGCAGGCCGCCACGATCGACTTCATCTCGTCGACGCCGACATTGACGCGCGCCAGCACTTCCATGGTGTCGGCCGTGCCGGCCGGCGAGGTGATGGCGCGCGAGGATGTCTTGGGAATGGTCAGCCCGTGCGCCGCCACGATCGGCACCACGACCATCGATGTGCGGTTCCCGGGGATGCCGCCGATGCAGTGCTTGTCGACCACCATCGGGCTCGGCCATTTCAGCTGGGTGCCGGCTTGCGCCATCGCGCGGGTCAGCGCGATCAACTCGCTGCTGCTCATGAAGCTCGCCGAACCCACCAGGAAGGCGGCGATCTCCATGTCGGAGTAGCGGTAGTGGGTGATGTCGGCGATGATCGCCTCGACCTCCGCATCGCTCAGGGTTTGCCCGTGGATCTTGGCGCGCACCGCACCGAGGCTTTCGGGCGGAGGGGCGGGCGTGACCGTCACAAGGCTGTCGGCGGGTTCGGCAAAGCGGCGGAACGCGGGTTCGGCGAGACCGATCTCGTCGGGCCCCAGGAGGCCGTCGTCGGTGATCAGCAGCGTTGCGAGCAGCGCCTTGGAGCCGCGGCGCAGTTCCACCCGGCTGAAGCCGCGGAATATCTCTGGACGCAGGGCCTTCGACCGCCGCGAAATGA
Organism: Bradyrhizobium sp.; assembly: GCF_016219575.1. GTDB lineage: Bacteria > Pseudomonadota > Alphaproteobacteria > Rhizobiales > Xanthobacteraceae > Bradyrhizobium. The sequence goes on from NZ_JACRMG010000009.1 coordinate 136,494, forward strand.
CGATGACATTTTCGCGGCCGGTATCGAGGGGGACGCGGCGAATCCTGAGTTCTGCTGGACGGCTGTCGCCAGGGGCCATTTCAAGGGTCATCCAAAAAAATCTAGCCGCAATCCCGGCAGGTTCCATTGACCCAAATCATATGACCGGCATCTGGCGTTGGCCACTCGCCCGGCCCAGGCGTTGCGCAAACGTCACATCGGCCGGCCAACTGAATATGACTCGCAGTGTTGATTATCGCTGCGGGTCTGCCCGAGCTAATGGCTTTGGCTCTACGCTGAGTCGCAGGGGAATATCGTGAAGGCGTTGTACAACCTCGTCTTGGGATCCGCGGCCAGCCTGGCCGTCATGGGCGGCGCGGCGGCGGCCGATCTTCCGGTCAAGGCCAAGGCCGTCGAATATGTACGGGTCTGCTCGCTCCATGGCGCAGGCTTCTTCTATATTCCCGGCACCGACACCTGCATCAAGCTCGGCGGCTACGTCCGCGCCGACACCACCTTTCATGGTGGCGTCCATGGACAGCCCGCCTGGAACGGCGATCTTGGCCAGGGCAACCGCTATGCCGACTACTTCGTCAGCCGTTCGCGCATGGCGCTGACGGTCGATACCCGCACCGCCAGCGAGTATGGCGTGGTGCGAACTTTCGGACAGGGCAATTTCCAGTTCAGCACGTTCGGCGGAAGCACTGCCAATCCGACCAGCCTCGCGGCCAGCCTCGGCACCAACGCTTCGCTGCTTGATACCCCTGGCGGCGGCTATGTTGCGGTCGAATATCTCTTCATCCAGTTCGCGGGCTTCACCTTCGGCAAGTCCGCTTCGGCCTATGCCACGCCCTGGCAGGGCTTTCCCGGCAACCTTTCGTCCAACCTGATCGGCGGCCAGAATACCGACACCGGCCTGAACAACATCCAGTACAAGGTGGAATTCGGCAACGGCGTTTCCGCCAGCGTCGGCCTCGATGATCCGACCGTCTGGAACCGCACCGCGGTCTACAACCTCGCGACCGGTCTGAACGCGGTCGGCGTGACCGGCAATGCCTATGCCGGGACGCATGCTCCCGACGTGGTCGGCAATATCCGCATCGACCAGGCGTGGGGTCTGTTCCAGCTTTCGGCCGCGGCGCACGAAGTCAGCGGCAGCTACAACATCCTGACCGCGACTACCGCGGCGCCGAACAACCTGTCGGAAATTTCCGGCCATCCCGACACCAAATGGGGCGGCGCCGTCATGGCCGCGCTGCAGATCAAGAATCTGCCGACCGGCGCAGGCGACGACATCAAGATCGACGCCAGCTACGCCAGGGGCGCGACCAAGATGGTGATTGCGACTTCCGGAGCCTCGCCGAGCTTTGCGATGTTCGGCGGCAGCAACATCGCCTATCAGAGCGTCGGTTTCGGTGCCACGACCGACGCCGTCTACCTGCCGGTCATCAACGGTGGCACGGGTGACCTCAAGCTGACGGAAGCTTTTGGCGTCCGCGGCGCCTTCAATCACAACTGGAATGCCTACTGGATCACGAGCCTGAACGGCAGTGCTTCCTGGGTGCGCTACGGCGGCTCGGTGGGCGATCTCACCTCGGCAAAGGGGCAGTACTGCGCGGCCTACACCGCTGGAAAAGTCGTCAGCGCGGACTACAGCTGCAACCCGAATTATGCGGTGTACCAGCTTGGCGTCGTTACGCGCTGGACGCCTTTGAAGAACCTGACCTTCTCGGCGGAGGTCCAGTACCTGCGTCTCGACCAGAACTTTATCGGCACGGCGGTGCTGACGCCGGCAGCGCCAAAGCCGACTGCTGTATACCAATTCAGGGATCAGGATGCGGTCCAGCTGCAGCTCCGCGTGCAGCGCAATTTCTGAGGGCGTGGCTGCGTGATTTGTTCGGCGGCAGGGCGGGCGAGGGCCGTTACCTGGCGTCGCCGCGGGTCGCACGCATCGCCGCGACCAGGCTCAGCAGATAGTCCCTCATCGGGTGGGCGGATGTCGGCGGCATCTCGAGGGGCCGTCGCTCGTCGCCGCCGTCCTCGAGGAGGTCGATGTAGTTTTTGCCCGACGAACGCTTCTGCGCAGCCATGTCCGGTTCCGGAGTTGATGGCTGAATATGCATCGCCGGCGGGGGATCGGGGTAAATTTTTCGTCCCGTACGAATACGGCGGTCGTATTTCGCGGCTTCGCTTTTACCCTTCGTTGACTGTCTTCTTCAACGAGCCGGCAACCACTCAAATTTACATTTGCAGCCGCATTGGCGCGGGGAGAACCTCGTGGGGCGTCAACAGGAGTTTCAGATGCGGCGATTGATGTGCGAATTTTTGAAGAATGAGTCCGGCGCGACTGCGATCGAATATTGCCTGATCGCGGCCGGCATCAGCATTGTGATCGTTGTTGCCGTCAACGGCATGGGCTCGACGCTCAACAACAGCTTCACCTCGGTGAACACCTCGATCAAGTGAGGTCGCCGCAACGTCTTGCCTGACGGGGCCGAGGCCGGCTCTAGCCGGCCTTCCTTGCCTTGCCCTGGGCGCGCACCGGCTTCTCGGCCTTCTTGGGCGCTTCCTTGGCGGCGCGCTTGCCGCTGCCGCCGCCCGAAATCGGCAGCAGCATCTCGCGCTGGCCCTCGGCGCGCTTCTTCTTGCCCTTGGCCTTTGCAGCGGGCGGCGCCTTGGCGGCGGGAGCGGTCTTGCGCTCGCCGGCGCCGGCGAGGCTCTTCTTGAGCGCATCCATCAGGTTGATGACGTTGCCGCTCGATTTCGGCGCGGGCTTTGCGCCGGTGAGCCGGCCGTTGCGCTTGCGGTCGATCAGGTCGACGAGGGCGGACTCGTAGCGATCCTCGAACTTCTCCGGCTCGAACGACGCCGATTTCTGCTCGACGATATGCCTTGCAAGGTCAAGCATGTCCTTGGTGATCTTCACGTCCTGGATGTCGTCGAAATATTCGTTCTCGTCGCGCACTTCGTAGGGATAGCGCAAGAGCGTGCCCATCAGGCCGTTGTCCAGCGGCTCCAGCGCAATGATGTGCTCGCGGTTGGTCAGCACGACGCGGCCGATCGCCACCTTGTCCATGTTGCGGATGGTCTCGCGGATCACCGCGAAGGCGTCATGGCCGACCTTGCCGTCGGGCACGAGATAATAGGGGCGGATCACGTAGCGGCTGTCGATGTCGCTGCGCGGCACGAACTCGTCGATCTCGATGGTGCGGGTGGATTCCAGCGCAATGTCGTCGAGTTCGTCCTTGGTCACCTCGACATAGGTGTCGGTATCGACCTTGTAGCCCTTGATGATGTCCTCGTTGGACACTTCCTCGCCAGTGTCCGCGTCGACCTTGGCATATTTGATGCGGTGGCCGGTCTTGCGGTTGATCTGGTTGAAGGAGACCTTTTCGGTGTCCGACGTCGCCGGATAAAGCGCGACCGGGCAGGTCACCAGCGAAAGGCGCAAAAAGCCCTTCCAGTTGGCGCGGGGGGCCATGAAATCACTCCGAAAACGCAACAGACGATCGTCAAGGATACCACGCCGGGACCGGCTTTTGAACGCGCGGGCGGCGGGAATCTCCCAACGGCGTTAACCGTCCCGGGCCCGCCCGGTTCACTTCGTTCCCGCGGGCGGCGCTCCGTCGCAGCCTTCCGGGACCGGAACCTCATTCCTGACCAGACGTTGCTCCGGGGAAGGCTGTGCTGGGCCACTGCACCGGCCGCCGCGACGGCCCTTTTTGAAATGAGGACACGATGGCAACACGACAACATGGCCGGATCGTCGAAACTCCGACCGAGGCACGCCAGGCCGAGCCGGGCCCGTCGGTGCTTGCGCTGCTGACGGCATCCACCGGGCTTGCAATCCTGATCCTGGGGATCATCTGGTTTGTGTTCTTCGGGAGCGGACGGGCCGGGGCTTGAGCTTGGGGCCGTCGCTTCGACGTGCTAGGCATCGGCGGCTTGCTCATGCCGTATGAACAAAAAGTAATCTTGCGGCGGGTTCCCGTTCATGGCCGGTTCACCCCCGTGACCCCCATCATGACGGCATTGTGAGGCTCACCATCGGAGGCCAGCTTTGCGTTTGCTCGTCGTTGAGGACGATCCGGATCTCAATCGCCAGCTCACCACGGCGCTGACCGACGCCGGCTATGTCGTCGACCGCGCCTTTGACGGCGAGGAGGGGCATTATCTCGGCGACAGCGAGCCTTATGACGCCGTCGTGCTCGACATCGGCCTGCCGAAGATGGACGGCATTTCGGTGCTGGAGGCCTGGCGCCGCAACAAGCGCGTGATGCCGGTGCTGATCCTCACCGCGCGCGACCGCTGGAGCGACAAGGTGCAGGGCTTCGACGCCGGCGCCGACGACTATGTCGCAAAGCCGTTTCATCTCGAGGAGATCCTCGCCCGCATCCGCGCGCTGCTGCGCCGCTCCACCGGACACGCCCAGGTCGAGCTGACCTGCGGACCGGTGGCGCTGAACACGCGCACCAAGCGCGTCAGCGTCAACGGCAATCCGATCAAGCTGACCTCGCACGAATACAATCTGCTCGAATACCTCATGCACCATATCGGCCGCGTGGTGTCGCGCACGGAGCTGGTCGAGCATCTCTACGACCAGGACTTCGACCGCGACTCCAACACCATCGAGGTGTTCGTCGGCCGAATCCGCAAGAAGCTCGAGGTCGACATCATCCAGACCGTGCGCGGGCTCGGCTATCTGCTGACGCCTCCCACCGCGGGCACGTGACGGCCCGGCCGTCGCGGGGCTTCCTTTTTGCCCGGGGCATGGTCTTATCCGGAAAACCGGTGCCATTTTTTCGGATCATGCCCTGATGCGCGGCAGCTCGCTTGCCACCCGCCTGTTTCTGTCGGCGACCGCGTGGGTGGTGGTAATCCTGCTGCTTACGGGCATCGTGCTGTCGTCGGTCTACCGTGCCGCGACCGAGCGCGCCTTCGACCGCCGCCTCAATCTCTATCTGCGCACGCTGATCGCGGAGGTCGCGACCCCGGACGAGCCGCCGGAGCGCCAGTTCCAGTCGCTCGGCGAACCTCTGTTCGAGCTGCCGCTGTCCGGCTGGTACTGGCAGATCAACCGCACCGATTCGGAGAAGGCCGAATCGCGCGCCTCGCGCTCGCTGTGGGACAAGAAGCTGCCGAAGCTCGAGGACAACGGCGTGGAGCTCACGCCCGCCGGCATCCGCCTCGGCTATGTCGACGGCCCCGAGGGGCAGACGCTGCGCATGGTGGAGCGGCCGGTCGACCTTGGCGCGGACGGCAAGTTCCTGGTCACCGTCGCCGGCGATGCCAGCGAGATTTTCGACGAGACGCGCAGCTTCGACTATTACCTCGGCGGCACCTTTGCTTCGCTCGGCATCGTGCTGCTGCTCACCACCATCTTCCAGGTGCGTTTCGGCCTTGCGCCGCTGAAGCGCATCTCGGAGGCCATCGCCGACATCCGCTCGGGCCGCGCCGAGCGGCTGGAGGGCGATTTCCCGGTGGAGATCGCACCGCTGGCGCGCGAGACCAACGCGTTGATCGACGCCAACCGCGAGATCGTCGAGCGCGCGCGCACCCATGTCGGCAATCTCGCGCACGCCATCAAGACGCCGCTCTCGGTGATCGTCAACGAGGCCGCCGCCCACAGAGCCGAACCCTTTGCCGGCAAGGTGCAGGAGCAGGCCGATGTGATGCGCGGCCAGCTCGCCCACCACCTGGAGCGCGCCCGCATCGCCGCGCGCCTCACCATCATCGGAACGGTGACTGAAGTGGCGCCGGCGATCGGGGCGCTGGTGCGCACCATGGAAAAGATCCATCGCGATCGCGGCATCGCGATCGAAATGAAAGCGGACCCACACGCGAAATTTCGCGGCGAGCGGCAGGATCTCGAGGAGATGGTGGGCAACCTCGTCGACAACGCCTGCAAATGGGCGGCTTCGCAGGTATTCGTCGAGGTGCTGGTCGAGCCGGAGACCGAGCCCGGCGCAGGCGCCCGGCTGCGCATCATCGTCGACGACGACGGGCGCGGGCTGTCGGAGTCCGAGCGCGCCCAGGTGTCGCAGCGCGGCCGCCGGCTCGACGAATCGAAGCCGGGTTCGGGCCTCGGACTGTCGATCGTGGTCGATCTCGCCGCGCTGTACGGCGGCAGCCTGACGCTCGGCAGCGCTCCAACCGGCGGCCTGCGCGCGGAATTGCGGCTGCCGGGGGTGTAAAAGGCTGCCGGAACTGGAGATTTCGCCTTCCGGCTGCCTGCCCGCGCGGTAATGCTAAACGAGTTCTTAACGCACGCGCTTCTATGATATCCGGTGGACAGGTTTGCCGTCCGCTTGAGCACGCCATCACCGCCGTATGAACCAGGCATCGACCGAGCGTCTGAGGGAATACCTCGCACAGCTGCCGCCGCAATCGCAGGCGCTGCTGATGCGGGAGTTCGAGCGTGCACTGGAGCGCGGCGAGGACACCATCGTTGCGACCTTCGTGCTAGAGCAGTTGCGGACGATCGTGCGTGGTGCCGAGGAGGACGAGGACGTGCGGCCTCGCACCGAGGATCCGGCGCGGCTGTTGTTCCGTCCGCTTGAGCCGTTCCTGGTCGACGGCAATTTCCCGATCCGGCCCGGCCAGATCCGGCGTGCCTCGCTGGCGCCGGTGTGGCAATGGCTCGGCCGCGATGGCGCCGCCGGGCCGGTGCGCGAATTCGAGGCCGCGCTGGCCGCCGCGCGCGAGACCGGCACGGCGGCCGGTGTCGAGCCTGCGGTTCGCAAGCTGCAGTTCGCTGCCGCCCAGGCTATCGTCACGGTCACGACATCGGGGTCACCCGACGAACGGCACCGCGTGCTCGCGCGCATCGGCGCGCCCAGTGTGATCGAGGATTTACTGGCGATCGGCGCGGTGCTGCAGGCGCGGGAAGCGCTGGAGACGCTGGGCAGCAAGCTGCCCGGCTATTTGCGCATGTTCGGCGACTCCCAGATCGTCTCGACGGTGGCCTCCCTCAACGTGCCGTCGCTGCAGGCGCCGCAGGTGCTGCCGTTTGCGCTGTCGCTCGTCATGCAGCGGCTGACCGCGCCGTGGCAGATCATCCGTCTCGCGGTGAAGATGGCGGCGTCCGACGACGAGATCCGTGTCGCCGCCACACCCTATGGCGTGGCCGTCACCATCGCGCTGCACGATCTCTATTTCGTCGCCGCATGCCTGCGCACCGACATCAGGCGCGGCCATTTCGAGCAGATCGCCGATCAGCTCAAGACGTTGCATGACGGCGTGCGCGGCCTGCGCACCGAGCTCGATCTGCGCAACGACTCCGCGTGGGGCAAGCAGCTCGCCTCGATCCGCGCCGACATCTCCAACTCGCTGCAGTCGGAAATCGAAAGCGTTCCCGGCCGCGTCCGACGCATCCTCCGCCAGCGTGCCGACAAGGACATTCCTGCCTCCGGCAAGGTGGACATGATGGAGGTGGAGGAGACCGCCGGCCTGATCGACTTCGTCGCGGTATGCCGCACCTATGCCAGCGAGCTCGCCATCAACGAGGTCACGCTGCGCACCTATTCCGACCTGCAGCATTATGTGGAGCAATCCACCGAGGCGCTGGTGCAGTCGCTGCGCAACGAGAAGGGCCGCGCCTACCGGCAGCAGCAGGTCAAGGCCGCGGTCCGCTTCTGTGAAGTGCTGTTCGGCACGGACTACGCGGCGCTGATGAGCCGGGCGGCGGAGAACGCGCTGGCCGGAGATCGCAAGCCCGCCAAGGCCGGTCAGAAGTGACAATTATTCGCAATACAATTTTTGGTTGACGGTTCCCGGCGAGCGAAATACCAATGCCGCATGAAGTCCGTCATTCATTTCGTGGAATTTGAGAACCAGGTAATTGCGGCGACTTATCGTAATCTGATGTTCGGAGCCACGGTCGTGCTGGTCGACGATGCCAGCGGAGATCAGCTTTCCGAACCCGTCATCAGGATCGCGTCGCGCTTACCTGCCGGTTCGATCCGGATCAGGCTTCCGGCCTCATTCAAGGCGGGAACCTATTTCCTGCGCGCGCTCAACGGCCATGGCAGGCATGTCGCGCAAAGCGCGCGGTTCGACATTGCCGGAGGGGCCGATTTGCCTGCTTTCCCGGGCTTTCCGGCCGGTAAAGTATGAGAAATGTCAATTGTCCGGGCGCTGGCCGATAGTATAAAGCGGCGCATCGGTGCTTCCTGGAAGGCGCCGCTCACCGGAACCCGTTTCGATGAATCCATGGTTTGTGTTCGCGCTGATGACGGTCGCGGCGGTGTTCGCCGTGCTCTGGCCGCTCGGCCGGCGTTACCAGTCGCTTGCGGGTGGCACGGAGGCATCGGTCTACCGCGACCAGCTCGCGGAGATCGATCGCGACCTTGCGGGCGGATTGATCGGTGCGGCGGAGGCGGAGCAGGCGCGCATCGAGATCAGCCGCCGTCTGCTGGCCGCGACCGGCGCGGAAACCGGGCCCGTTGCACAACCCACTACACGGCTGCGTCGCGTCATCGCCATCGTCGCGCTGGTTGGACTTCCGCTCGCGGGCCTGGCGATCTACCTGCCGCTGGGCTCGCCGCAGCTCGGCGATTTTCCGCTTGCCGCGCGTTCGCAGGCGCCCGACGGCAAGGAGCCGCTGGTCAATCTGGTGGCGCAGGTGGAAGCGCATCTGGAGAAGAATCCAACCGACGGCCGCGGCTGGACCGTGCTGGCGCCGGTGCTGGCGCGGCTCGGCCGCTCTGACGATGCGGTGCGCGCCTGGCGCAATGCCATCGCCTATGGCGGCGACAGTTCCGAGCGCCGCGCCGATCTCGGCGAGGCGCTGATAGCGGCGGCCGGCGGCGTGGTCACCGGCGAAGCGAAAGGCGAATTCGAGCGCGCGCTGGCGCTGAATGCCGATGAAGTGAAGGCGAGCTATTTCCTTGGCCTCGCCGCCGAACAGGACGGCCGCACCGGCGATGCCGCCTCGATCTGGAAAGCGATGCTGGCCAAGGCGCCGCCGGATGCGCCGTGGCGGGGCCTGGTGCAGGCGGCACTCTCGCGGGTCGGCGTCGTGGCGCCGGCGCTGTCCGACGACACGATGGCCGCGGCCAGGGAGATGACCGAAACCGATCGCAATGCCATGGTCCGCGGCATGGTCGACCGGCTGGCGGCGCGGCTGAAGCAGAACGGCGACGACGTCGAGGGCTGGCTGCGCCTGGTGCGCGCCTATCTGGTGATGGGCGAGCGCGAGAAGGCGGTGACCGCGCGCGCCGATGCGCGTCAGGCGGTCGCTAATGATGCGGATCGCTTGCGGCAACTCAACGAAGGCCTCAAGAATCTGGGGCTGGATGGATGATCCGGTACGGCAACGAGGAATCGGCATGACACGCAAGCAACGGCGGTTGACGATGATCGGCGGCGCGCTGGCTGTGCTGGCGGTGGCGGCCGCACTGATTCTGAACGCGATGCGCGATTCCATCGTGTTCTTCTCGACGCCCTCGATGGCGGCAGAGAAGCAGATTCCCGTCGGCAAGCGCTTTCGCCTCGGCGGGCTGGTGCAGCCGGGCTCGCTCAAGAAAGGCGACAATCTCGTGGTCAATTTCAGCATCGCCGACGGCAGCGCCAATCTGCCCGTGAGCTACAAGGGCATCCTGCCCGACCTGTTCCGCGAGGGGCAGGGCGTCGTGGCCGAAGGCGCGCTCGATGCCGCCGGCACCTTCCGTGCCGACACGGTGCTCGCCAAGCACGACGAGACCTACATGCCCAAGGAAGTCGCCGACGCTCTGAAGAAGCAGGGCCACTGGAAGGACGATTACGGCAACAAGCCGGCGCAGGGAGCATCGAAGTGATCGCGGAGGCAGGCCATTACGCGTTGGTGCTGGCGCTGGGTCTGGCGCTGATCCAGTCGGTAGCGCCGATCGTCGGCGCGCGCCGCGGTGACATTGCGTTGATGGAGATGGCGCGCTCGACCGCGCTGGCGCAGCTTCTCTTCGTCGGGGCGTCCTTTACGCTGCTGACGGCAGCACACGTCACCTCGGATTTCTCCGTCGTCAACGTGTTCGAGAATTCGCATTCGGCAAAGCCGCTGCTCTACAAGATCACCGGCGTGTGGGGTAACCACGAAGGGTCGATGCTGCTGTGGGTGGCGATCCTGGCGCTGTTCGGCGCGCTGGTTGCCGCGTTCGGCACCAATCTGCCGCTGTCGCTGCGCGCGCACGTGCTGGCGGTGCAGGCCTGGGTCGCTGCGGCCTTCTATCTCTTCATCCTGTTCACCTCGAATCCGTTTGCGCGCATCGCGCAGCCGCCGATCGAGGGCCGCGACCTCAATCCGATCCTGCAGGACATTGGCCTCGCCGTACATCCGCCGATGCTCTATCTCGGCTATGTCGGCTTCTCGATCTCGTTCTCCTTCGCGGTCGCAGCCCTGCTCGAGGGGCGGATCGATGCCGCCTGGGCGCGCTGGGTGCGGCCATGGACGCTGGTCGCCTGGATCTTCCTGACGCTCGGCATCGCGATGGGGTCGTACTGGGCCTATTACGAGCTCGGCTGGGGCGGCTGGTGGTTCTGGGATCCGGTCGAGAATGCCTCGCTGATGCCCTGGCTTGCCGGCACGGCGCTGTTGCACTCGGCGCTGGTGATGGAGAAGCGCAACGCGCTGAAGGTCTGGACCATCCTGCTGTCGATCCTGACCTTCTCGCTGTCGCTGCTCGGCACATTCCTGGTGCGCTCGGGCGTGCTGACATCGGTACATTCCTTTGCCACCGACCCCGCGCGCGGCGTGTTCATCCTGCTCATCCTCTGCATCTTCATCGGCGGCAGCCTGTCGCTGTATGCCTTGCGCGCGCCGCAGCTCAAGCAGGGCGGCCTGTTCGCGCCGATCTCGCGCGAGGGCGCGCTGGTCTTGAACAATCTCTTCCTCACCACGGCCTGCGCGACGGTGTTCATCGGCACGCTGTATCCGCTGGCGCTGGAAGTGCTGACCGGTGAGAAGATTTCGGTCGGCGCGCCGTTCTTCAACCTGACCTTCGGCCCGCTGTTCGTGCCGCTGCTGCTCGCCGTTCCCTTCGGGCCGCTGCTCGCCTGGAAGCGCGGCGACCTGCTGGCGGCCGCACAGCGGCTGACGGCGGCGGGCATTGTCGCGCTGATCGCGATCGCCCTGATGTGGGCGTGGCTGCGCGGCGGTCCCGTGCTGGCGCCGCTCGCGATCGGGCTGGCCGTGTTCGTGATCGCAGGCGCGATCAGCGATATTGCCGAGCGCACCGGGTTGTTCCGCATGCCCCTGCCGGTCTCGCTGCGGCGTGCGCGCGGGCTGCCGCGCTCGGCTTGGGGGTCTGCGTTCGCCCATGCCGGATTGGGCGTCGCGCTGATCGGCATCGTCTGCGAGACCACCTGGAACAGCGAATACATCGCCACCATGAAGCCCGGCCAGGTTGCCAGGATTGCAGGCTACGAGCTCAAGCTCGAGGGCCTGACGCAACGGCAGGGTCCGAACTACCGCGAGACGCTGGCGCAGTTTTCGGTCGGTCTCGATGGCGAGAAGCTTCCGGCGATGACGCCGTCCAAGCGATCGTTCACCACGCGTGGCATGTCCACGACGGAGGCGGCCTTGCTCACGCGCGGCGCGAGCCAGCTCTACATCTCGCTCGGCGATGCCTCTGCGGACGGCGGCATCGCAATTCGCGCCTATTACAAGCCGCTCGTGCTGCTGATCTGGTGGGGGCCCGTGCTGATGGCCTTTGGCGGGCTGCTGTCGCTGTCCGACCGCCGGCTCCGCGTCGGAGCGCCGAAACCCGCGCGCGCCGCACGCAGATTGCAGGCGGCTGAATGAAGCGCGCGGCCGTCATCCTCGCATTGGCCTTGACTGTGATGGCCGGCTCGCCCGCCCGCGCCGTGCAGCCCGACGAGATCATGGCCGATCCCGTCAAGGAGGGGCGCGCGCGCGAATTGTCGAAAGAGCTGCGCTGCATGGTCTGCCAGAACCAGTCGATCGACGATTCCGACGCGCCGCTGGCGCGCGATCTCCGCTTGCTGGTGCGCGAGCGCATTTCTGCGGGTGATTCCGATTCGCAGGTGATCGATTTCCTGGTCGCGCGCTACGGCGAGTTCGTGCTGCTGAAGCCGCGGTTCAATCCGCACACGGTGTTGCTGTGGCTGCTGCCGCCGCTGGCGCTGATGGGCGGAGGCATTGCGTTGTGGGTCTACAGCAACCGGCGACAACGGACGGGGCAGTCGGGCGAGGATGCCCTGATGAAGTTGACGCCCGAAGAAGAGAAGCGGCTGGAGCGCCTGCTGGCTGCGGAGCCTCCAGGCGAAAAGGCCGACTAGCTATCCGCGCAGCAACATCCGCGCCAACCTACGTAGTGTTACGGAGGTCCGCGGCGGCCCATGCAACATTCATGCATTCTTGACGTTTTGCACGGAAATTGCAGGGCGGCCCCGCCTGTGCTCCGAGCGATCCGATGTTCTCCAACAGCAATCTGACTATCCGCTTCCTCGTTGGCGCGGTCGTGTTCGCGCTGTTGCTGCTGCTGGGTATCGGCGGCGGCACCGGCTTCATCGCAGTGCTCTATCTCAACAACGAGATCACGAGTCTCGCTGCCGAATTCAAGGCGCTCAGCGGTCCGAGCCGCGATCATGCGATGCTGATCTATCAGCAGGCGCAGGCGGCATTCTCCTATTTCCTGATCGCCTGCGCCGCCATTGCGGTGGTTGCCAGCGCGGTGTGCCTGACCGCCTATTTCGCGGTTCGCGATGGCGTGATGCGGCCGCTGGCGGCGATGGTTCACGCCATGAGCGAGGTTGCCGAACAGAAGTTCGAGGTTCCGATTCCCGGCCTCGGCCGCAGCAACGAGATCGGCCTTTTGGCCGGCGCGCTCGAGGTCTTCAAGAAGAACGGCATCGAGCGCCGCCGCCTGACGGAGCAGGAATTGCACGATGCGCAGCGTCAGCGCGAGCGCACCCGCCGGCTCGACGAGCGGATCCAGCAATTCAACGAGATGGTCGCCGGCGTCGTCGATAGCGTCGCCGCCTCCGCGGTCCGCCTGCAAAGCAACGCGGAGACGCTGTCGCACGCCGCCAACGACACCAGCGACAAGGCGAGCGCAGTCGCCAGTGCCGCCAGCCAGGCCAGCAACAGCGTGCAGACGGTGGCGGCTTCGTCAGGGGACATGACGACGTCGATCGGCGCCATCAGCCGCCGCGTCACGGATGCGACACAGCGCGCCGAAGGCGCCGCCGCACAGGCTCGCAAGAGCTGCGATACGATTCACGCGCTTTCCGAAGCCGCGGAGCGGATTGGCACCGTCGTGCAGCTGATCCAGGCGGTCGCCGCCCAGACCAATCTGCTGGCGCTCAACGCCACCATCGAGGCTGCGCGGGCAGGTGAGGCGGGCAGGGGCTTTGCGGTGGTCGCCTCCGAGGTCAAGAACCTCGCCGGCCAGACCAGCAAGGCAACCGAGGAAATCTCGACCCAGGTCGCCAGCATCCAGGCCATCACGTCGGAGACCCGCGGGGCCATCGACGGCATTTCGAACACGATCGCGGACATCAATGCGATCATGTCGGGAATCGACGTCGACACGGCGCAACAGCGCAACGCCACGCAGGACATCTCCAACAGCGTCCAGGTTGCCGCCAAGGGCACCCGCGACGTCAGCGACAACATCGTGCAGATCACGACCACCTCGGCGGAAACCGGCCGGATGGCGAATGACGCGCGTGATTCCGCGGTCGATCTGTCGCGCCAGGCCGAAATCCTCAAGAACGAGGTGGGCGGCTTCATCGCGAGCGTCCGGGCCATCTGAGCCCCGGCGGGCGAACCGCCCTTGCGGCCATCCGGGCAAGGTCAGGATCGGCCAATAAGCCATTGGAATGGCTGCGCTAAACTGCCGCAGGTCGACCTGTCTCCATTACAAAAATTTAACTCCCCCGCCAGCGCGCCGTAAGGCGGGAATGGCCATGTTCGGCTCTGTCAGGTGCACGCCCCCCGCACCGTCGAATTTCTCTTCAGCTGGAGACTTACCAGGATGACTGAACGCCCCGTCGATCTCTCGAATTTCCCGTCCTACCAGGCACCGAAGCGCAAGGTGTTTTCGCTGCGCAAATTCGCGCTGATGGCCTCCGTCGTCGCCGGTCTCGGCGCCGCCGTCTATGGTTTCGGCCCCTCGCATGGCCCGGTCGATGTGTTCACCAGCTCGGCCCACGCGCAGGTCAACACTGAAGTGCGCAAGGTCGCACAGCCCGTCGGCTTTGCCGACATCGTCGAGCGCGTGAAGCCGTCGGTCATTTCGGTGAAGGTCGCGATGGGCGACAAGACCGCAAAGGACGACAGCAGCGCCGACAAGGACGATTCGCCGTTCCAGCCGGGCTCGCCGATGGAGCGCTTCTTCCGCCGCTTCGGCGGTCCCGATGGCCTGCCCCCGGGCCTGAAGGGCGGTCCGCGCGGCGGCGGCCGTGGCCCGGTGACCGGCCAGGGCTCGGGCTTCTTCATCTCCCCTGACGGCTATGCCGTGACCAACAACCACGTGGTCGATGGCGCCGACAAGGTCGAGGTCACGACCGACGACGGCAAGACCTACACCGCCAAGGTGATCGGCACCGATCCGCGCACCGACCTGGCGCTGATCAAGGCCTCCGGCCGCACCGATTTTCCGTTCGCCAAGCTTTCCGACAGCAAGCCGCGGATCGGCGACTGGGTGCTCGCGGTCGGCAATCCCTTCGGCCTTGGCGGCACCGTGACCGCCGGCATCGTCTCGGCCAGCGGCCGCGACATCGGCAGCGGTCCGTATGACGACTTCATCCAGATCGACGCGCCCGTGAACAAGGGCAACTCAGGCGGCCCGGCGTTCGACGTCTCCGGTGAGGTGATGGGCGTCAACACCGCCATCTACTCGCCGTCCGGCGGCAGCGTCGGCATCGCGTTCTCGATTCCCGCCTCCACCGTGAAGAGCGTGATCGCCCAGCTCAAGGACAAGGGCACCGTCAGCCGCGGCTGGATCGGCGTCCAGATCCAGCCCGTTACCGCCGACATCGCCGACAGCCTCGGCATGAAGAAGGCGGAAGGCGCGCTGGTTGCCGAACCGCAGGCCAACGGCCCCGCGGCCAAGGCCGGCATCGAGTCCGGCGACGTGATCACCGCCGTCAACGGCGAGCCGGTCAAGGACGCCAAGGAACTCGCCCGCACCATCGGCGGGCTCGCGCCCGGCAATGCCGTGAAGCTCAACGTGCTGCACAAAGGCCAGGACAAGGTCATCAACCTGACGCTCGGCCAGTTGCCGAACACGGTTGAGGCCAAGGCCGACCTCGACAAGGACAAGGGCAAGTCCAGCCGCGGCACCGACGTGCCGAAGCTCGGCATGACGGTGGCGCCCGCCAACAGCGTTGCCGGCGCCGGCAAGGAAGGCGTCGTGGTGACCGAAGTCGACCCGAAGAGTGCTGCGGCCGAACGCGGCTTCAAGGAAGGCGACGTGATCCTCGAAGTCGGCGGCAAGACCGTTGCCAGCGCCGACGACGTCCGCGATGCCATCTCGGCCGCGCGCAGCGACAACAAGAACAGCGTGCTGATGCGCGTGAAGAGCGGCGGTTCGTCGCGCTTCGTGGCAGTGCCGCTGGCCAAGGGTTAAGTAACAGGAGAACCAGATGGAGAGTGTCGCCGGCATTAGTCGCCCCCGCCGCGGCGCTTTCCGGGGAGCGGGTGAAAAGCTCGCTCCCTCTGGCTGCCTTCCGGTGGAATACGCCCCCCTCCGTCGGAAGGGCCTGAGGGCGGTGAAGTCCCCCAGCTTCACCGCCCGCTTTTTTTCACATCGTCGAGAGGGCGCTCCCCCGCCTTGCATGAGGAGGTCAGTCACGCCATGGTGACAGAGCTCAATCCGGTGACGTCTGCCGTCAACCCCAGTCCGAATCCCAGCATGCGCCTTCTGATCGTCGAAGACGACCGCGAATCGGCCGACTATCTCGTCAAGGCGTTCCGCGAGGTCGGCCACATCGCCGATCTCGCCACCGACGGCGAGGAAGGTCTCGCACTCGCCGACAGCGGCGATTACGACGTGCTGGTGGTCGACCGCATGCTGCCCAAGCGCGACGGGCTGTCGCTGATCGGCGCACTGCGCGAGAAGGGTAACCGCACGCCGGTGCTGATCCTCTCCGCACTCGGCCAGGTCGACGACCGCATCAAGGGCCTGCGCGCCGGCGGCGACGACTATCTGCCAAAGCCGTATTCTTTCGCCGAGTTGCTGGCGCGCGTTGAGGTGCTGTCGCGCCGCCATGGCGGGCCGGCGGAGGAGACCGTCTACAAGGTCGGCGACCTCGAGCTCGACCGGCTCTCCCACCGCGTGGTCCGCGGCAAGGAAGAGCTGACCCTGCAGCCGCGCGAGTTCCGCCTGCTCGAATACCTGATGAAGCACGCCGGCCAGGTGGTGACGCGCACCATGCTGCTGGAGAACGTCTGGGACTATCACTTCGATCCGCAGACCAACGTGATCGATGTGCACATCTCCCGCCTGCGCTCCAAGATCGACAAGGGATTCGACCGTCCGCTGCTGCACACGATTCGCGGCGCCGGTTACATGATCCGCGACGGCATCCGGTAGGCCGTGACGGCGTTCGGCAAACTGATCCGCACCACGGCGTTTCGCCTGACGCTGGTGTATCTGTTCCTGTTCGCGCTGTTCGCGGCGTCGCTGCTTGCCTTCTTTGCCTGGAATACGCGGCGGCTGATCACCGAGCAGATCACCACCACGGTCAATGCAGAATCCTCCGAGATCAACGAGATCTATCTGCGCCGCGGCTTGCGCGGGCTCGCCTTCACCGTCGGCAACCGCGCGCTGCGGCCGGGCGCCAATCTCTATCTCATCACCGCGCCGAACGGGGTAGCGCTCGGCGGCAATGTCGGCTCGCTCTCGCCGGGCGTGATGGCGACCACCGGCTGGTCGGAAACCTCGTATCGCCGGCTCGACGAAAACGACAATGCCGAGCACCGCGCGCTGGTGAAGGTCACCGAGCTCAGCAACGGCTTCCGTCTGCTGATCGGGCGCGATCTGGAGGAGCGGCGGCGTCTGTTCGGCATCGTCGCCAAGGGCGCGCAATGGTCGCTGCTGGTCATGGTTGTGCTCGGCATCGGCGGCGGCATCTTCGTGTCGCGGCGCGTGCTGCGCCGGATCGACGCCATGACCGGCACCACCCAGCGCATCATGGCCGGAGACCTCTCGGGCCGCCTGCCGGTGGGCCGCAGCGGCGACGAACTGGACCGCCTTGCCGGCAACCTCAACGCCATGCTCGAGCGCATCGAGGCGCTGATGAACGGGCTGAAGGAAGTCTCCGACAACATCGCCCACGACTTGAAGACGCCGCTGACGCGGCTGCGCAACCGCGCCGAGGAGGCGCTGGCGCGCTCCGGCAGCGAAGCCGACTACCGCGCCGCGCTGGAGCGCACCATCGAGGAATCCGACGGGCTGATCCGCACCTTCAATGCGCTGTTGATGATCGCGCGCGCCGAATCCGGCCAGGCCCGCGGCAACATGGACGATTTCGACGCCGCCGACGTCGCCAACGGCATCCACGAGCTGTACGAGCCGCTGGCTGAGGACGACGGCATGACGCTGACGGTCAAGGCTGCGGGTGCGCCGCTGCACGGCAACCGTGAATTGATCAGCCAGGCGCTCGCCAATCTGGTCGAGAACGCCATCAAATACGGCAAGCCGGCCGCCGCCGCCCAGCCGCTCGGCATCAAGGCGGCGCGGGAGATCGTGATCGAGGCCCGGCGCGAAGGCGACCAGGTGCTGCTCAGCGTTACCGACCACGGACCGGGCATTCCCGAGGCCGACCGCAAGCACGCCATCGAGCGCTTCGTGCGGCTGGAGGCGAGCCGCACGCTGCCGGGCTCCGGCCTCGGTTTGAGTCTGGCGAATGCGGTTGCAACCTTGCATGGCGGCGAACTGCGCCTCGGCGATGCGCATCCGGGCCTGGTGGCGACCCTGGTGCTTCCCGCGCGCAGCGGCGAGAGGCTTGCGGCGCAAACACCGGATGTGCCACAGAAGGTGGCATGAACGCCTCCGCGCCGGGAAACGCGGAACGACATCGCCCGTTGGCCGCCCGCTTCGTCGAGGGCCCGCATGTCTCCGCTCCCGAAAACGCCGAACAACGTC
Source organism: Bradyrhizobium sp. (assembly GCF_016219575.1). Lineage (GTDB taxonomy): Bacteria > Pseudomonadota > Alphaproteobacteria > Rhizobiales > Xanthobacteraceae > Bradyrhizobium. Next base: position 154,562 of record NZ_JACRMG010000009.1, read on the forward strand.
TTGGCGACTGGCTCTCCGGGCTCGAGCCCGCGCAGTCGGCTGCGCTCGATGCCCTGCTCGACCACGCCAGCGCGAAGAAAATCCTGCTCGGCATCGGCGAATTCTCGACATACCTGTCCGACCTCGTCCGCGCCGACGCTGCGCGACTGACCCGTATTCTTTCGTGCGACCCGGAGTCGCATCTCAAATCCCTGATCGAGGATACCTCCCGCGCGGTGTGGTCCGCGGCCGGCGAGACCGATGTGACGCATCTGCTCCGGCGCATGAAGGCGGAAGCTGCACTGCTGATCGCCCTGTGCGACATCGGCGGGGTCTGGCCGGTGATGCGGGTTACGGCGGCGCTGACTGATCTCGCAGTCGCCTCGGTGCAGATGGCGCTGCGCTTCCTGCTGCGCCAGGAGGCCGTGCGCGGCCGCATCAAGCCGCCCGATCCGGAGCACCCCGAAGAGGGCTGCGGCCTCATCGTGCTTGCGATGGGCAAGATGGGCGCGGGGGAACTGAACTATTCCAGCGACATCGACCTGATCGTGTTCTTCGACCGCAATGCGACCTCGCTCGATCCCGAGATCGAGCCGCAGCCGTTCTTCGTGCGCCTGACGCAGGCGATGGCGCGGCTGCTGCAGCAGCGCACCGGCGAGGGCTATGTGTTCCGCGTCGACCTCAGGCTGCGGCCGGATCCGGCCTCGACCCAGGTCGCGATCTCGACCGAGGCGGCGCTGCATTATTACGAGCGGGAAGGGCGCACCTGGGAGCGCGCCGCCATGATCAAGGGGCGGCCCTGCGCCGGTGATCTCGCGGCCGGCGAAGCCCTGGTCACCGAGATCGCGCCGTTCGTCTGGCGCAAGCATCTCGATTTTGCGGCGCTTGCCGACGTCCACGACATGAAGCGGCAGATGCAGACCTTTCGCGGCCAGAGCGAGATCGCGGTCGAGGGCCACAACGTCAAGGTCGGCCGCGGCGGCATCCGCGAGATCGAGTTCTTCGCCCAGACCCAGCAGCTGATTGCGGGCGGCCGCCATCCGGAATTACGGGTGCGTCCGACATTGCTGGCGCTGAACGTGCTCGCCGACAACAACTGGATCACCTTTGAAGCCCGCGATCAGCTCACTGCGGCTTACGGGTTCCTGCGCCGGGTCGAGCACCGCCTGCAGATGATCGCGGACGAGCAGACCCATTCGCTGCCCGAAGAACCCGAGGCGGTCGAGCGCTTTGCAAACTTCTTCGGCTATGAGAGCCGCGCCGCCTTTGCCAAAGATCTCGTTGGACATCTCGACATCGTGCAGGGGCATTACAGTCGGCTGTTCGAAGGCGACCCGGCCGGCAGCGAGAAGCTGCCGGATATGAACTACGCCGCCGGCCCCGACGACCAGCGCCTGCTCGATCATTTGCTGGCGCTCGGCTTCAAGAAGCCGGCAATGGTGGCGACCACCGTGCAGCAATGGCTGACCGGCGATTACCGCGCGCTCCGCAATGAGGCGACGCGCAACGCCTTCGTCGAGTTCGTGCCCGGCCTGATCGACGGCCTTGCCCATGCCGAGGAGCCCGACAACGCCGTCGCCGCGTTCGACAGTTTTCTGCAGGCATTGCAGCGCGGCGGGCGGCTGATCTCGCTGCTCAGCCAGAACCCGGACCTGGTCGCGCTGGTCGCGCTGATCTTGGGCGCAGCGCCGCGGCTTGGCGACATGCTGGCGCGGCAGCCGCAGATCATGGACGGCCTGATCGATCCGCGCTTCTTCGGCGCGATGCCGGACCAGAAGGAATTGTCGGGGCGGCTCGCGGCGACGCTGAAGGACGCCGATTCCTACGAGGACTTTCTCGATCGCCTGCGGCTGTTCGGGCAGGAGAGCCTGTTCCTGATCGGCACCCGCATCCTGTCCGGCACCGTGTCCGCCCAGCAGGCCGGCACCGCCTTTGCCGACGTTGCCGAGGGCATCGTCCATACCGTGCATGGCCTCGTCACCGACCAGTTCGCCGGCCAGTACGGCAATATCAGGGATCAGGAGACCGCGATCGTCGCCATGGGCCGGCTCGGCAGCCGCGAGATGACCGCGTCTTCCGATCTCGATCTGATCCTGCTCTACGACTACGACCACGAGCAGCCGGATTCGGACGGCCAGCGTTCGCTGCACGGCGCGCAGTATTTCGCGCGCTTCACCCAGCGGCTGATCAGCGCCTTCACCACCCGCACCAATTACGGCGTGCTGTATGACATCGACATGCGGCTGCGCCCGTCGGGCCGCGCCGGTCCGCTGGCGTCCCGGCTCGATTCCTTTGCCGACTACCAGGAGCGCGAGGCCTGGACCTGGGAGCACATGGCGCTGACGCGGGCGCGGGTGATCTCGAGTTCTCCTGCATTCCGCCGCAAGATCGAGGACGTCATCCGCGCCGTGCTGACCCGGCCGCGCGATCAGGCGGCAACAGCCGCCGACGTCGCCGACATGCGCCGCGCCATTGCGCAGGAGAAGGGCGAGGACGACGTCTGGGATCTCAAATATGCGGCCGGCGGCACCGTCGATATCGACTTCATCGCGCAGTACCTGCAGCTGGTCCACGCCGCCGACAAGCCGGACATCCTCAACGTCGCCACGCTAGCCGTGCTCGACAATGCCGCCCGGCTCGGCGTGCTCGCGCAGTCCGATGCCGAGGTGCTGCGCGCCGCGGGGCGCCTCTATCACGACCTGACGCAGATCATCCGGCTCTGCGTCAGCAGCAAGTTCAACCCGGCCACATCAGGCGAAGACCTGTTGCGGGTGATGGCGCGGGCTGGGGACACGCCCGACTTCTCGACCCTGGAGGCCCGCCTGCGCGAGACGCAGGCCGAGGTGCGGCGGGTGTTTCAGGCGGTGGTTGGTTAGCCTCGAACGGCCGATTTGAAGGCGTAATCGGTCAATTGCGGAACGGAATGAGCGCCGCCGCCGGCCGAGCGGCAAACGGTTTGGGCTTATTTGCCGGTTCTCAATCGTGGTATTCGTGAAGGGATTGAAACGGGGCTTTTCTCTTGATCGACAAGCTTGAACTTCTGCTCGCGCTCGCCAAGGAGCGTCATTTCGGCCGCGCCGCGGAGGCCTGCGGCGTGACACAGCCGACGATGTCCACCAGCCTCAAGCAGCTCGAGGAAATCCTCGGCGTGATGCTGGTGCAGCGCGGCTCGCGCTTCCAGGGCTTTACGCCCGAGGGCGAGCGCACGCTCGACTGGGCGCGCCGCATCGTCGGCGACACCCGCGCCATGCGCGAGGAGATCAGGAGCCTCAAGCGAAAACTCTCCGGCGAGCTCAAGATCGCGGCAATCCCGACCGTGCTCGGCATGGTGGCGCAGCTGACGACGCCGTTCCGCGCGCGCCATCCCGACGTGCGTTTTCGCATCCAGTCCTGCACGTCGTCGGACGTGCTGGGCCTGCTGGAAAATCTCGAGGTCGATGCGGGCCTGAGCTATATCGAGAACGAGCCGCTCGGCAACGTGCGCACCATTCCGCTCTACAACGAGAGCTACCGCCTCCTGACCGCGCGCGACGCCATGTTCGGCGATCGCGAGCAGGTGACATGGAAGGAGGTAGGGCAGGTGGCGCTCTGCCTCCTGACCCCCGACATGCAGAACCGCCGCATCATCGATCGCGCGTTGGCTTCGGTGGGCGCGGAAGCGAAGCCGACGCTGACGTCGAACTCGCTGCTGGTGCTGTATACCCATGTCAAGACCGGGCGCTGGGCGAGCGTGATGCCGGCAAAGCTCGCGGAAACGCTCGGCCTGTCGGACACCGTGCGCTCCATTCCGATCGTCGACCCCGATGTCACCTACTCGATCGGCCTCGTCATCCCGCAGCGCGACCCCATGACGCCGCTGCTGGCCGCTCTGGTGCAGGTTGCGCGCGAGGTGGCGCCCACGCTGCAGTAGGTTTCCTCGGACCATCCTGGCTTGTATCGAGGCATCCGTTCGAGCCGTTATGGTATACCTGTAAATTTGGGGGCGGGATGAGACGGCGGCAGTTTCTCGGTTTTGCTGGCGGCGCGGCGGCCTGGCAGTTGGTCGCCGGCACTCTGCCGGCACGCGCCCAGAATCCGAACCGCATCTATCGCCTCGGGCATGTCGGGAATTCGCCGCTCGGCGAAACGTTGACCCGTGACATAACCCTGCCGGAGCTTGCGAAGCTCGGCTTCGTCGAAGGCCGCAACCTCGTCTTCGATGCCCGGGTCAGCGAGCCCAGCGCGACACCGGGCATCGTGCGCGAGTTGCTGGCAACCCGACCGGACGCCATCGTCGCCATCGGCCCTGCGCCGCTGAAGGCGGCCGGCGCGGCCACGCGCGCGGTGCCGATCGTCGTCTTCGGCGCCGACCCGGTCGAGCTCGGTCTCGCCGCGAGTTACGCGCGTCCGGGCGGCAACGTCACGGGAGTTGTGATCCTGGCCAGTGAACTCGAGGGAAAGCGGCTATCGGTCCTGCATGACGTGGTGCCCGACCGGCGGCGGGTGGCGGCGCTCCTGCTTTCGACGGGGAATCCCGGGAGCGAACCTGCACTGCGCAAGGCTGCTGCAGGTCTCGGTATTGAGCTGCTTGCCTTCACCGTCGCGACGCCGGCCGACTACCCGGCCGCTTTCGCCGCGATGCGTGGGCAAGGCGCGCAGGCCCTGGTCATCGGCGCGGCTCCGGAATTTCAACGGGATGGCAAATTGCTGGCAGGCCTCGCACTCGAAGCCCGCCTGCCGACGGTGTGCGAATGGGCGGATATGGCGCGCACCGGGTGTCTGATCGGATACGGTCCCAGCCGCGCTGCGCTGCGCAAGCGCATGGCCGACCAGATTGCGCAGATCTTCCGCGGTGCCGTGCCCGGGGACATCCCGATCGAGCGGCCGACCGTGTTCGAATTCTCCCTGAATCTGAAAATAGCCAAGTCCCTCGACCTCAACGTCCCCGTCGCCATGCTGACCAGCGCCGACGAGGTGATCGAATGATGTGCGACGAACGAAGCGCGTAGGATGGGTAGAGCGTAGCGAAACCCATCGCTCTCGCCTCGGAGAAGGTTGATGGGTTTCGCTGGCGCTCTACCCATCCTGCGGGGGCGTCGTCACGGTCCCCTGCAGCAGACTGATGCCCTCCGCGAGCGCGGTTTGCATCAGCAGTGTATCGACGCCGTAAGCGATCATGCGGAAGCCTTTGGCGCGGAAATCGCGGGCCCACTTCTCGTTGCCGGCGAGAAAGCCCGGTGTCTTGCCGTGCTTGCTGCAGGCATCGACCAGGCGGTCGACGGCCGCATGGAATCTTGGATTATCGAACTCGCCGGGGATGCCCAAGAAATTCGTCAGGTCGTAGTGGCCGAGCCAGACCACGTCGACGCCTTCGACCGTAGCGATCGCATCGACGTTCTCGATACCCCGAGCGGTCTCCACCAGCGCGATCACCATGGTGCGCGCGTTCGCTTGCGCGATCTTTTCGGTTTCGGCGCCGCCTGAATAGTCGTCGTGCGCCGCCACGTTGAACGCGGCGCCGCGTCGCCCGGCCGGCGGATATCGCGTGCAGTCGACGATGGCCCTTGCCTGTTCGGGGGTTTCGACCATCGGCACCATGATGCCCATCGCACCGATGTCGAGGGCGCGGGCGATGTGATGGTAGTCGCCGGAGGGAACGCGGACGAACGGCACGAGGTCGAGCCCGCGGCAGAAGGCGAACTGGGCCTTCATGGTCTCGAAGCCGACGCCGGAGTGTTCCATGTCGTAGAGGATGAATTCGGCGCCGGCCTCGCGGCAGATCGCGGGGTAGCCGGGCGTGAAGAACTCGAACGTCATCGTGCCGAACGCACAGCCGCCGGCGGCAAGGCGTTGTTTCAGCGGATTTGGCCGCAACGTATTTCCCCCGGGATTGCTCGAGTTGGCACGTCGAGCATGGCGCAGATCGGCGCGGCCGTCCACTCGCGGCCGGCGCACAGGGGACTGCGGGCGCAGGCGGCGTCTACGCCGCCTTCTGCGCCTTCACCTTGCTCGCATCGAGCGGCAGCGTGACGCGGACGACGGTGCCGGTCCCGAGCTTGGAGCGCAGCCGCATGGTGCCGCCGTGCAGCCCCGTCAGCGAGCGGGCGATGGCCAGCCCCAGGCCCGAGCCCTGGTAGCTCTTGGTCAGCTGGCTCTCGACCTGCTCGAACGGCTTGCCGAGCCGCCGCAGCGAGTCCGGCGCGATGCCGATGCCGGTGTCGGCAATCATCAGCACGATGGAGTCGTTCAGCATGCGGCCGCGCACTTCCACCTTGCCGTCGTCAGGGGTGAACTTCACGGCGTTCGACAGCAGGTTGACGATGATCTGCTTGACCGCGCGGCGGTCGGCGACGACGGAGATCGTCTTTTCGATGTCGGCATGCAGCGTCAGGTGCTTGTCCTCGGCGCGGCCGGACACCACGCGCAGCGATTCCGCCAGTGTCCGCGACAGGTCGAGCGGCTCCATGTCGAGCTTCATGCGGCCGGCCTCGATCTTCGACATGTCGAGGATGTCGTTGATGACTTCGAGCAGGTATTTTCCGGAAGTGAGGATGTCGTTGCAGTATTCTCCGTACTTGTCCGAGCCGAGCGTGCCGAACATGCCGCTGCCCATGATCTCGGAGAAGCCGATGATGGCGTTGAGCGGCGTGCGCAGCTCGTGGCTCATGTTGGCGAGGAATTTCGACTTGGCCTGGTTGGCGTCCTCGGCGCGGTTCTTCTCCTCGGCGTATTTCTGGGCGAGGTCGGCAAGCTCGACGGCCTGGCGCTCCAGCGCCGACTGCGAGCGCTGCAGGTCGGTGACGGTGGCGCGCAGGCGTAGGTCGTTGTCGACCAGCTTCTGCTCGTGCTCCTTGATGCGGGTGATGTCGGTGCCGACCGAGACGTAGCCGCCGTCCTTGGTGCGGCGCTCGCTGATGTGCAGCCAGCTGCCGCCTTCGAGCTGCGCCTCGAAGGTGCGGGCGCCGGGCGCCTGGTTGGCGGCGCCGTGCAGGCGGGTGCGCACTTCCGGCATGCTGCCGACCTCGATCACGGTCTCATACGACGTGCCGGGCGACACCGCGGAATCCGGCAGCTTGTGCAGGCGCTGGAAGTGCGAGTTGCAGAGCACCAGGCGATCCTCGGCATCCCACAGCACGAAGGCTTCCGGAATGGTCTCGATGGCGTCGCGCAGACGCAGGTCGGCCTCCACCGTCTTCTCGGCGAGGCTCTTCTGCTCGGTGATGTCGACGGCGATGCCGATCAGGTGCAGGCCGGAATCGGCCGCGGCGCTGGAGAGCTCGCAGCGCACCCTGAGCCAGATCCAGTGGCCGTCGGAGTGCTGCATGCGGAAGGACTGGTCGATGTGGTCGATGGTGCCGGAGATCAGCCGGTCGGCGATGGAGAACAGGTCGATGTCGTCGGAATTCACCAGCGCGTTGACTTCGCCGAAGGTGAGGAGGTCGCTGCGGCTGTCGAGCCCGAGCATGGTGAACATCGACTGCGACCAGAAGATGCGGCCGCGGGAGAGATCCCAGTCCCACAGGCCGCAGCGGCCGCGGTTGAGCGCGGTGTCGATGCGGCCGCGCACCGCGTCGTTGATGAGGTCGCCCTCGCGGGCGCGGGTCGATTGCCAGTGGAAGGCGAAGCCGAGGATCAGCACGACGAATCCGGTCGTGGCGGACAGCGTCACCGACAGCGCGGCATCGGAGCCCCAGACCGGCTCGTTCTTCTCCTGGATGACGATGACCTGGCCCGGCATCGACTTGATTACGCGCCCGGTTGCCATCGCGCCGCTGCCGCCCGGCAGGATCAGGTCGCTGATGGCGCCCTGGTGGCCGGTGGGGGCGACGAGCAACTGCGCGGTGGAGATGACGTCGAGGATGCGGTCGGGCTCGATGCCGGCCTCGACGGGCACGCGGGCGAGGATGCGCTGGTCGGCGCCGACCACCACCACGTGGCGGCCGGAGGCGCTGCCCCAGGAAGGAATGAGGCCGGGCAGGATGTTCTGCAGCCGCTCGATGGTCACGGCGCGGTCCTGGCGCACGGAGGTGAGACGATCGAGCCGGTCGGCGAGAATGTCGGCAAGGGCGGCGATGTCGCGCTTCATGGTGGCGCGTTTCTGCCGGGCCTGGTCCACGACCTGGACGAAGGCGCCGAGGCAGATGGTGACGAGGAAGGCGATGATCAGGGTGGGCACGGCCCGCCGCAGCGCGGGCTCCGCGGTGAGGAGCCTGGTGTAGGCCGGCTTCGCGATCGACTGCGCCAATCCCTTGATCGAATCGGATTGGACGCACGCGTTCGACGCATGCGCACGCGCCATGCCTTACATCCCCCGCGAATTTCTGTCTGCACGCCGTTCCGGAAGAACCCCACGTTGCTTCCGAATCACAGTGATTTGAATCCGTTTTTCGCGGACTGTCGAGAGTCAACGAATCCTTAACGCGAAATAAATCTTGTCCAACGCGATTTTGAAAGTCGTGCGCCGTCACAGTTCGAGTCCGAAACAGGAACGATGCCGTAATTCTACGCCTTCGTCCCGATTTGAATCAGGCGCGGGCCTGCGGGCGCTACTGCGCGTGCGGCGGCTCGGCGTGGCTGATGACGCGCTTGATGGTGGGGAAGGCGCGGCGCAGCGCGCGCTCGATCTCGTCGACGCCCTGATGCACCTTGATCACGCTCATCGAGGGGGCGGCGCGGCAATGGAAGTTGACGATCTCGCCGGCGTCGGTGTCGCGTACCCGCACATTATGGACGTCGTGGATGGCGCCGTTGGCGGCAATCTCCGCCAGCGCGGCCCGGATCGCGGCGACGCGCTCGGCGGGGGCGTCGGTGCCGTGCGGCAGCTCCGGCTCCAGCGGCTCGATATGGGTGTCGACCTCGGCGTCCTCGCCGAACTCGTCGCGGATGTGATGCTCGAGATGATGGGCGACGTCGTGGGCCTCGACCAGCGGCATGTCGCCGTCGACCTCGAGATCGATGCTGACGATCAGCTTCCCGCCGAGATCGTGCACGGTGACGTGGTGCACCGCGAGGCCGGCGTTGCGTGCGATCACCATGATGCGCTCGCGCACGCTCTCATTGTCGCGCGCCACGGGGACGGCCGTGAAGGTGAGGTCGGCATCGCCAAGGGCGTCGCGGACCGCCTGCTGCGCCTTGCGCTTGATCTCCTCGACACGGTCGATCGGATAGGTGCGCGGCACCTTGGCGATGGTTTCGATGAAATAGGTCGGGCCGACCATGCGCACCCTCGTGCGTTCGATGTCGACCACACCCGGAACCGTGCGGATCGCAGCTTCCGCCTTCTCGGTGACGCCTTCGGGGGCGCGGTCGAGCAGGGTTTCCACGGTGGCGCGCGTCATCTTCAGGCCCAGCAAGCCGATCATCACGGCCACCGCGATCGCTGCCGCCGCGTCGCCCCACCAGAAGCCGAGGCCTGCCAGGATCAGGCCGGCGATGACGGCGAAGGAGCCCAGCACGTCGGAGGCGAAATGCAGCGCGTCGGCCTCCAGCGCCTGGCTGCGCGTTTCGCGCGCGGCGCGGTGCAGGGCGCGGGCGCGCCAGAAGTTCACGGCGATATCGATGAACAGCACGATGAAGGGAACGGCCGAGATGGTCGGCGGCGGCGTGCCCTCGCGCAGTCGGCTCCAGGCCTCGACTAGAATGCCGCCGGCGAGGATATAGAGCAGCGCGGTGACGCCCAGCGCCGACAGGCTCTCGAACTTGCCGTGGCCGTAATGATGTTCGTCGTCGGCCGGCCGGTCCGACACCCGCACCACCGCCCAGGTGATGATGGTTGCGACCAGGTCGATCGAGGAGTGCAGCGCCTCCGAGATCAGCGCCAGCGAGCCGATGGCGATGCCCACCACGAGCTTGGCGAGCGCCATGCTGCCGCTGGCGAGGACCGAGATCGCCGCGACGGAAGTCTTCTTGCTGGTATCGTTGGTCAGCGCGGTCATGGGCGGCGGTTTAGCAGCCCCGAAGCCAACATCAAGCGCCGTTGTGGACGCAGTCGCAAGTTATCCGCCGGGGGGCGGATTTGTTGCGAATTGTTCCGAATCTAACGAGCGGCAGCTACATCGTCACCACGATCTTGCCGAGGTGCTTGTTGGCTTCCATGTGCTCGAACGCCTTGCCGATATCGGCGAACTTGAAAACCCTGTCGATCGGCAGTTGCAGCTTGCGGCTTTCCACCGCGCCCCAGATGTCCTTGCGGACCTCGTCGAAGATCTCGCGGATCTCCTCGATGCTGCGGGTGCGGAAGGTGACGCCGATATAGTTGATGCGGCGCGCGGCGTGGAGGTCGAAATTGAAGTCGCCATGGGTGCCGCCGAGGCGGCCGACATTGACGATGCGGCCCTTGATTTTCGTCGCCTTCAGGTTCTGGTTGGCGACGGGGCCGGAGACCTGATCGACGATGAGGTCGACGCCCTCGCCATTGGTCGCCTTCAGGACCTCGTCGACCCAGCCGGGATCGGAGGAATCGACGGCGAGATCGGCGCCGAATTCCTTCAACCGGCTGCGGCGCATCGCATCGGTGGAGGAGCCTACCACGAGCTTTGCGCCCTTCAGCTTGGCGATCTGCATCGCCATCAGGCCGACGCCGGAGCTTGCGCCCTGGATCAGCACGCTCTGGCCCGGCTGCAGCGCGCCGTTGGTGACGACGGCGTTGTGCATGGTGGCGAGCGCGACGGGGAGGGTGGCGGCCTCGTCGAAGTTCATGTTGGAGGGCGCGCGGAACAGGCGGCCGTGATCGGCCAGCGTGTATTCCGCGAATGCCGCAGCACCCGAGCCCATGATTCGGTCGCCGACCTTCACGCCCTTCGCCTCGGGACCGATCTCGGCGACTTCGCCGGACCATTCCATGCCGAGCACCGTGCCGGCGCCGCCGCGCGCGCCGTGCACATGACCCTTGGTCATGCCGAGATCGGCACGGTTCAATCCGCAAGCATGGACCTTGACCAGCACCTGAGCGCCCTTGGGCGTGGGCTTGGCAACATCTGTGATCTCGGGGCCGTTGGCCCCGTAGACGTAGGCTTTCATGGGATGCCTCTTCTTGTTGGCCGCCTCGAAAAACTATTCGGCAGCCTGGCGCTGCGCGCCGGAGATCATGCCTTCGAGCCGGCCGCGCACGATCGCCTCCGCCTCGCGCATGATGCGGGAGACGAGCTCGGCGCAGCTCGGAATGTCGTGGATCAGGCCCTGCACCTGGCCGGCCGACCAGATGCCTTCGTCGGCGTCGCCGGTAGCGTAGACCATCTTGCCGCGGGCGCCGGCGACGAGCTCGCGGATATCCTCGAACTTGGCGCCTTCCTTCTCCATCGCCACCACCTTGGTCGAGACCAGGTTCCTGGCGACGCGCGAGGTGTTGCGCATGGTGCGGAAGATCAGCTCGGTCTCGCGCTCGTCATTGGCGACGATGCGCTCCTTCACGAGCTGATGGATCGGGCTTTCCTTGGTGCACATGAAGCGCGTGCCCATGTTGATGCCTTCGGCGCCGAGCGCCAGGGCTGCAACGAGGCCGCGGGCATCGCCGAAGCCGCCGGAGGCGATCATCGGAATCTTGACCTTGTCGGCGGCGGCGGGGATCAGGATCAGGCCGGGGGTATCGTCCTCGCCGGGATGGCCGGCGCATTCGAAGCCGTCGATCGAAATGGCGTCGACGCCCATGCGCTCGGCCGACAGCGCGTGGCGGACGCTGGTGCATTTGTGCAAGACCTTGACGCCGTGCTTCCTGAACTCGTCGACATGCTCCTGCGGCTTGTTGCCGGCGGTCTCGACGATCTTGATGCCGGCGTCGATGATGGCCTGGCGGTATTCAGCATAGGGCGGCGGCTTGATCGCCGGCAGGATGGTCAGGTTGACGCCGAACGGCTTGTCGGTCATGTCGCGGCAGCGCGCGATTTCCTTGGTGAGATCCTCCGGCGTCGGCTGGGTCAGCGCCGTGATCATTCCGAGCGCGCCGGCATTGGCGACGGCTGCGACCAGTTCGGCCCGTCCGACCCATTGCATGCCGCCCTGCACGATCGGGTGCTCGACACCGAACATCTCGGTAAAGCGCGTCTTGAACATTGCCTGCCCTCTGGGTTGTCAGCGGCGCTTGCGCCGCAATTTTCCGCGCCGCGGATGGCAGCGCGTCATTTTGTGGAATTTGGAGAGGCAGCATGCCGTCAGGCCGGAAAAAAGTCCACTGGACAGGATTGGAGGCGTTGCAACGCACGCATGCAGGAGCAGGGCTTCATTTCCAGCGGCCGGATCTTCCGGGCCGTTCGCGGATCGTCGTCACTGGAACTCAATCTCATATTGAATATCAAGCAAGGAACACGCAATAATAGTCTTGGATTTCCAGCACGCGAGGAGGTTTTTCAATGGCCGATTCCGAGCGCTACATCATTCTCCCAAGACAGGGCGTGCGGGCCCGCCGTCCGGTCGAACTGGAGACGCTTCAGCAATTTCCTTCGACATCGAGCATGGGGCCTTCGAAGACATTCCGGCTGGACGCCCTGGGTGTCGACGTTTCGGTGGTGGATACCGTTGCCGAGAGCAGCGCGAAGCTCGTGGACATCAGCCCTGAGGCGGCGGCGCGCCTCAACGCGCCCGACTCTCCCGTGCGTGCGCTCAAGGAGGTGTTCTATCCCCTGCCGCAGCCTGCCGAGGGAACGGTCGATGCGGCCGCAACCGCCGTCGCAGCCGCCGCACCGACCACCGCAGCCTCGACCTTCAAGGTCGAAGTCAGCAATGCGCAGACCGGTGCTCCCATCGGGGGATGCAAGGTCTCGGCATTCTCGGATTTTCAAAATCGGATCGGCACGGTCGGATTCACCGACGCTGCTGGCACGGTCACGCTTTCCCTGCCGGCAGCGGTGGTGGAGCGCATCACCGCCAACCCGGAACCGGGCAATGGCTTCTGGAGCGGTTATCTCCGCAACGTGCCGGCGTCCGGCGTGCTGAAGATCAAGGTTCCGCCGTTTGCCATGCCCTACACCGATTGCGTTCGTCATTATTTCGGCGCGACCAATTTCGTGGCAGCGACCGGCGTGGTGGTCGGCGTGATCGACACGGGATGCGGGCCTCATGCCGACCTCAATATCATCGGCGGACGGAATACCGTGACGGGTGAACCGGCGGGCGCGATCAGCGACGGTCAATATCACGGCACGCACGTCGCAGGCCTCGTGGGGGCGCGCGGTACCGCTCCAAACGGCGTTCGGGGGTTGGCGCCCGGCGTCGGCATCAACGCCTATCGCGTGTTCGGCGCCAACGCCAGGGGAGCCAGCAACTACGCCATCCTCAAGGCGATGATCCACGCTGCAAACGACGAATGCGACATCATCAACCTCAGCCTCGGCGGCGGTCCGCACAACGAGATCGTCGAAGAAGCCATCGTCGACGCCCGCAACCAGGGAATGCTGGTGGTCATTGCAGCCGGCAACGGCTACCGGGCTGCGGTGAGTTTTCCCGCCGCCTATTCCGGGGCGACCGCGGTCTCGGCCATGGGGCGCGAGGGAACCGTGCCGCCTGGCTCGGCCGAGGAACTGCAGATCGTCAGGCCGCCTTATTCCACGGCCGATGCACTCGAATTCATCGCCGGCTTCTCCAATGTGGGCCCGCAAATTGCAGTTACAGGGCCGGGCGTCGGCGCGATCTCGACCCTGCCGAACAATCGAATCGGGCCGCTGAGCGGAACCTCGATGGCTGCCCCCGTCATCGCGGGAGCGGCGACGTGTCTGCTGTCACAAAATCCCGGCGTCCATGGTATGATACGGGATCGCACGAGATCGGCCGCCATCGAACGGCTTCTGCAGGCAAGCTGCGCGCAGCGCGGCTTCGGACTGGTCTTCGAGGGCTTGGGATTGCCACAATCACCCACAGTGTAGGTTCATGGAGCGATACACCCTCTATTACAGGGGCCAGGGTTCTCCGGCCGGGGATGCCGCAATGATCGCGGCAACGCCGGGCCTGCGCGTGATCGATCATGAGGTCGAACGCGCAATGCTCGTGGAAGCCGAGCCCGGCACCATCGAAAGGGTGCGGGCGCGATTTCCGCAATGGATGGTCTCGCGCGAAGCCTACTATCCCCGGCCGGAGCCACAATAGCGGTCGCACCGGACTCGCCGCCGGCGACGGAGCGGAGCGTCGCGGTCATGCGAAGGCAGCGACCCTCGTTTCCGGGGGGCGGACATTCCGGTCATAGAGCCCGGCGATCGCCGCACGCTGGGCGACCAGCGCGAGCACGGCGTCGAGCGCCGGCGTCGGGATGTTGGTCAGGCGTCCCATTTCCTGGACCACGGTGACCAGCGGATCGATCTCCATCGGGCGGCTGCGTTCGAGATCCTGCAGCATCGAGGTCTTGTGCGCGCCGACCTTGCGCGCGCCCTCGATGCGGCGCTCGACATCGACGCGGAACTTGACGCCAAAGCTCTCCGCGATGGCCTGGCTTTCCAGCATGATCGCCTTTGACAGCGCGCGCGTGCCGGGATCGCTGCAGATCAGGTCCAGCGTCCCGTGGGTCAGCGCGCTGATCGGATTGAAGCAGACATTGCCCCACAGCTTGAGCCAGATCTCGTCGCGGATGCGGTCGAGCACCGGTGCCTGCATGCCGGCGCGCGTGAAGACTTCGGAGAGAAGCTGCACGTCCGATGTCGTCTCGCCGGAGGGCTTGCCGAGCGGGAAACGGTCGCCATAGACGTGGCGGATCACACCCGGCGCCTCGATCTCGGTCGCGGGATAGACGATGCAGCCGATGGCGCGCTCGGGGCCGAGCTCGCGCCACTGCCGTCCGCCGGGGTCGATGCTCTCCAGCGTCGAGCCTTCCAGCGCGCCGCCGTGCTTGTAGAAGTACCAATAGGGGATGCCGTTCACGGCGGTGACCACGCGCGTGTTCGGTCCAAGCAGGGGCTGCATCTGCTCGAGCACGCCGGTGATGGAATGCGCCTTCAGGCAGATGACGACATAATCCTGCACGCCGAGCTCGGCGGGCCTGTCGGTGCAGCGGGGATGCACGACGTGCTCCTCCTCGCCGATCAGGAGCTTCAGCCCGTTTTGCTTCATTGCCGCCAGATGTGCGCCGCGCGCCACCAAGCTGACGTCGACGCCGACGCGCGCGAGCTGCACACCGAGATAGCCGCCGATCGCGCCGGCGCCGTAAATGCAGATCTTCATATGAGCCCTCGAACAGGATGATTGAAATTTGCAGCGGGTCAGGCGCGCCGGCGCCGAACGAGGGAATTCAGGCCGGCGTGCTGATGCGGAGGTTCGGATCGAACGTCAGGCCGCCGGCACGCACTGCCTCTGCGACGCCGCCTCGTCGAACGCGGTGGCAATGTCGCGGATGCTGACCACACCAATCAGGCTGTAATTGTCGATCACGGGCAGGTGGCGGATGTGATGCCTGTTCATCAGGTGACGCGCATGTTCGAGCGTATCGACCGGGGAGCAGGAGACGAGCTGCTGCACCGAGATCAGCTGCGACACCTTCATGCTGGCGCCGGCGGCGCCGTGTTCGGCGATGGCGCGGACCACGTCGCGCTCGGTGAACATGCCGACCGGTGTGTTGCCTTCGGTACGCACGACGTCCTTGACCACGAGCGCGCTGATATTGCCCGAGCGCATCAGTTGCGCAGCGATGGCGACGGTTTCGTTCATCCGGACCGTTGCAACACGGGCGGCCTTCTTGCGCAGGATATCTCCGACTTGCATTGCAACCTCCATGGCTGGGATAGTCCGCTCATGGTGGTATACAAAATACCAATTGTCAAGGAGGCGATGCGTTGAATTTGGGCAGGAGATGACATTTTAAGTGTCAGGAATATTGACTATTTTTGCCGGGAGGGCTGCGATCCCGGGTGCTCGACTGGAGTGCTTTCCCGCAATTCATGTACCTGCAGGTATGCCAGAGTGCCCAAGAAAAACGCGCCCACCCGAGGGTGGACGCGTCGTGGAGAGAGCGCAGCGAACCGGTCAGGCTTCGCGTGTCTGTGCCGCGATGACCGACTTGCGCCAGGGTTTCAGCACCGCGATCGCCAGCAGCGAGGCCAGGATATTGGCGCCGGCCGCGACCCAGAACACCATGTCCCAGTTGCCTGACGTTTGCTGCATGTAGTTGCCGATCGGCACCAGCAACGCGGCGGTGCCCTTGGCCGTGTAGAGCAGGCCGGCATTCGTCGTGGCAAACTTCGAGCCGAACGTGTCCGTGCAGGTCGAGGGGAACAGCGAGTAGATCTCGCCCCAGGCGAAGAACACGAAACCGGAGAGCAGCACGAACCACACCGGATCGTGGCCGAGCATGTAGAGCCCCCAGATGCCGATGCCTTCCATGCCGAAGGCGATGAACATGGTGTTCTCGCGGCCGATCATGTCCGAGACCCAGCCGAAGAACGGACGGGTGAGGCCATTGAGGATGCGGTCGATGGTGGCCGCGAAGGTCACCGCGGTCATGGTCATGCCGACCAGCGTCACCGGCACGACGTCGACCTTCCAGTCCACGCCGATCGGCTTGAGGTTGGCGGTGACGAGCAGGCCGCCGGCGCCGACGATCACGAACATGAAGTACATCAGCCAGAAGATCGGCTGACGGATCACTTCGGTCGGCGCGTAGTTGCGGCGGCCCTGGATGACGTTGGCGTTGGCGACCGCGGCAGGCACCTGGCCCGGCTTGGGCGAGAACAGGAAGAAGGCGAGCAGCACGATGATGATGCCCTGGCCGAGACCGAAATAGAGGAAGGTGGTCTGGAAGCCGGAGTCCTTGATCATCGCCTGGATCGGGGCGACCGTCAGCGCCGAGCCCGCGCCGAAGCCGGCTGCGGTGATGCCGGCAGCAAGGCCGCGCTTGTCGGGGAACCATTTCAGCGCGTTGCCGACGCAGGTGCCGTAGACGCCGCCGGCACCGATGCCGGCGATGATCATGCCGAGATAGAAGCCCGAGAGCGAGGTGGCGTAGGCGTTGACCGCCCAGCCGATGGCGCAGAGCACGCCGCCGATCAGCACGACGATGCGCGGGCCGTATTTGTCGACGAACCAGCCCTCGACCGGCACCAGCCAGGTCTCGAACAGGACGAAAAGGGTGAATGCCCACTGGATCGAGGCGCGATCCCATCCGAAGGTCTTCTGGATGTCGGGGACGAAGAACGTCCAGCCGTATTGGTAGTTCGCGATCATCACCATCGCGGCGACGCCGATGGTCAGCTGTGTCCAGCGATAGGCATCGCTGACGCGGGCCGAAGATGCGGGGGCCGCTACGTGAACCGTGTCCGTCATTTTCCCTCCAATGTCCGCTGTTCTATCCAGACGTGACAGCTGGTCGCGGACATTGGTATATATTATGCCAGTAGACAAGAGAAATCTTTTACGGCCAGCCAAAATATTCCCGGGCCGTGTGGAAAACTGATGCGAAACAAAATCTTAGGGCAGCGCCGCGGCGGCGGCACTGCCTCAAGATCGAAGCGAGGTGGTATTACGGATTAGGCCAATCGGGTGCGCAGGCGCGTATAGCCTTCCTGGATTGCCGTCCAGAACAGCGCGATCAGGCCAAGGATCATGATGGAGCTCACCAGCGCGTTGGAGAAGAACACGCCGAGCGAGCCCTGGGATCCCAGCAGGGACTGCCGGAAGGCCTCCTCCGCCTTGTCGCCGAGCACGATGGCGAGCACCAGCGGCGCAAGCGGGTAGTTGCACTTCTTCAGGAGATAGCCGAGCACGCCGAACACCAGCATCAGCACCACGTCGAAGGTGGAGCTGTGCACCGAATAGGCGCCGATCGCGCACAGCACGAGGATGAGCGGCGCGATGATGCTGAACGGCACGCGCAGGATTGCCGCGAAGATCGGCACGCAGGTGAGCACGACGATGAGGCCGACGAGATTGCCGAGATACATCGAGGCGATCAGGCCCCAGACGAATTCCTTCTGCTCGACGAACAGCATCGGTCCGGGCTGCAGGCCCCAGATCAGGAGGCCGCCGAGCAGCACGGCTGCGGTGGGCGAGCCGGGCACGCCCAGCGAAAGCATCGGCAGCAGCGCTGCCGTGCCGGCGGCATGCGCCGCCGTTTCGGGCGCGACCACGCCCTCGATCTCGCCCTTGCCGAAATTGTTGCCGCGCTTGGCGACGCGCTTGGCGATGCCGTAGCTCATGAACGATGCCGGCGTGGCGCCGGCAGGCGTGATGCCCATCCAGCAGCCGATCAGGCAGGAGCGCAGCGACGTCATCCAGTAGGCCGGAAGCTCCTTCCAGGTCTGCAGCACGACACGCAGGTTGATCTTGGCGTTGCCGCCGCGGAACGCGAGGCCTTCCTCCATCGTCAGCAGAATCTCGCCGATGCCGAACAGGCCGATCACCGCGATGAGGAAATCGAACCCGTTGAGCAGTTCGGTGACGCCGAAGGTGAGGCGCAGCTGTCCCGTGATGGAATCGAGCCCGACCGCGGCAAGCGCAAAGCCGATCATCATGGCGGCAATGGTCTTGAACGGCGGCTCCTTGCTGAGGCCCACGAAACTGCAGAAGGCGAGGAAGTAGACGGCGAATTTTTCCGCCGGCCCGAACTGCAGCGCAAAGCTCGCGACCAGCGGCGCGACCAGCGTGATCATGATGACGGCGAACAGCGCGCCGACGAAGGAGGAGGTGAAGGCGGCGGTGAGCGCTTCGCCGGCCTTGCCCTGCTGCGCCATCGGATAGCCGTCGAAGGTGGTCGCCACCGACCATGGCTCGCCGGGTATGTTGAACAGAATGGAAGTGATAGCGCCGCCGAACAGCGCGCCCCAGTAGATGCAGGACAGCATGATGATCGCCGATGTCGGCGACATGCTGAAGGTGAGGGGCAGCAGGATGGCGACGCCGTTGGCGCCGCCGAGGCCCGGCAGCACGCCGATGACGACGCCGAGCACGATGCCCAGGATCATCACCATGATGTTGAAGGGCTGCAGGGCTACCGCAAAGCCGTGAAAGAGATTGGCGAGTTCTTCCATGTCAGATCCTGCAGCCCCGAGCTGTCGGTTGCGATGTCGTTGTCAGAGACCGAGCCATTCCTCGACCGGGCCCTTGGGCAGCGGCACGAGAAACCAGCGCTCGAAGATGAAATAGGTGACGACGGGCATACCGATCGCGATCGCCGCAACCGTCAGCCAGTTGTACTTGCCGAGCCAGCGCATGAACCAGGCGATGAAGATCATCGAGGCGAGATAAAGCCCGGTGAACGGCATCGCGCCGACATAGATCGCGGTCGGCACCACGACGCTCATCACCTGGCGCAGTTGGCCCCATTCGGCGAACAGGCCCCTGTCGTGTTCGCGCAGCGCGTTCCGGAGATTGATGGCGCTGGCGAGGACGATGGTGATCCCGACATAGAAGGGGAAGAAGCCGGCGCGAGGGCCTTCCGCGCCCCAGTTGATGCCGGCCTTCACGCTGCCGATGATGACGATCACGCCGAACAGCGCTATCGCCAGCGTGACGCCGGCCTCCACCGTCTTGTGCATCGGGCCGGCGCCCGGGCCGTTCGTGGTCATGCGATCCCCCTCTGCGATCACGGTGTCCCGTGATCGCCCCTCGCTAGCTGTTCATCTTTACGCGACTGATACGTCAGTTGGAGGGCGCGAGGAAGCCGGCTTCCTTCATCAGCACCTGGTGCCGCTTCTCCTCGGTTTCGACCCATTTGGCATAGTCGTCCCCGGTCATGAAGGTGGTGTTGAACGCGCCGCTCTTCATGAACTCCTGCCAGTCGGGTGTGGCGCGCACCTTGTTGAAGAGGTCGATGTAATAGGCGACCTGGTCCTTGGTGGCCTTCGGCGCCATGAAGATGCCGCGCAGCATCAGGTATTCCATGTCGAGGCCCTGCGACTTGCAGGTCGGAATGTCCTTCCACGCCTTGCCGTCGGCGATCGGCTCGTCATAGGCCATCGGCTTGCCGTCGAACACGCAAAGCGGGCGAAGCTTGCCGCCGCGCCATTGCGCGATCGCCTCGATCGGATTGTTGACGGTGGAGTCGACGTGGTTGCCGACCAGCTGGACCGCCACTTCACCGCCGCCCTTGTAGGGAATGTAGGTGAACTTGGCGCCGCTGGCCTTTTCGATGCCCACGGTGATGATCTGGTCTTCCTGCTTCGATCCGGTGCCGCCCATCTTCATGGAGCCGGGGGAGGCCTGCTTCAGCGCGTCGACGTAGTCCTTGACGTTCTTGTACGGCTTTTCGGCGTTGACCCAGAGCACGAATTCGTCGAGGGCGAGCATCGCGACCGGCGTGAGATCCTTCCAGTTGAAGGGGATGCCCGTCGCCAGCGGCGTGGTGAACAGGTTCGACAGCGTGATGATGATCTTGTGCGGATTGTTCTGCGACGCCTTGACGTCGAGGAAGCCTTCGCCGCCGGCGCCGCCGGACTTGTTGATCACCACCAGCGGCTGCTTCATCAGGTTGTGCTTGGTGACGATGCCCTGGATGGTGCGGGCCATCTGATCGGCGCCGCCGCCGGTGCCCGCGGGCACGATGAACTCAACCGGCCGAACCGGTTCCCAGGCTGCCGAGGCTGCGATGCTGCTCGCGCCCAATGCGGCCGCAGCCGAGAACGCGATGGATAAGATCGAACGATACATGGTGCTCTCTCCCGTCTGATTTTGCTTCGCCGGTCTTTGCCGGCTTTACCAACCACTGAACCTAACTTTCGCGCGAATTGCAGCCTCTCGTCTCCCGGAGATTGCCATCCGACATCGCGACGGAGCCGCGAAGGGGAATTGTAGGGAAGCCGGGCGAGCGCGGCATCCGCGTCTTTGGGATAATCGGGGAACCGGCGCAATATGGAACTCGCCCGTCGGCTGGGCCATCCATCGCGCACCCGGTGCTGCTGGTGAACTGCACCTTCCATCCCCCGCCACGTTCCGGACCATCCCGGCGCATTTCTAGGACGAGTTTGGTATGCGAAATGCCAGCAAGCAATCCATAGATCGCGCCATTCTGTCGCTACGGCTAATTTGTCGCAGCCCCCCTTGGGTGGGAATTGCGGGCGCAAAAAAAGAGGCCCCGGAAAACCGGGGCCGTCAAGTCTTGGGAGGAAACTCTGGCGCCCGCGACACGGAATGCGCCGGCACCGGAAAGCTGGGATAAATGCCTAGAGACCGAAGCGGGGAAGGTCGCCGTTGCGCAGCGAAATGCGGGCGGAGCCCATCAGCGCGCGATCGATCGCGGCAAGCAGACGGGCGAAGAGCGGGGTGTTGGGCGCGAACCCGATAGCGGCAGTCTTGGCCATGATAGTTCCCTTTCCTGGAGTACGGCCCGGAGGCCGTCTCTTTGAACAGGAACAATTTATGTATACCAAATACCAGAGGCAACAGACTTGTTTGCATAGCAGCATTTTGTCTTTTGCAATGCAATATCGAGGGCAGCGGTATTGTCCTATCTGGGTTCCCGACCAGTCCGTTAGGCGCGCCGGAACGAAAAAGGCCGCCGGTTTGGCGGCCTTTCGTACGGTGCATGGGGTTGTTTTCGCGGTTTACTCGGCGGCCTGCTTGCGCGGCGGGTCGAGCGCGCCGGAATCGTGGATTTCGGCGACCTGGTGATCGCTGAAGCCGAGCACCTGGCGCAGTATCTCGTCGGTGTGCTCGCCGAGCAGCGGGGAGCGGGTGACATCGCTCGGTGAGTCCGACAGCTTGATCGGATTGCCGACCGAGATGTACTTGCCGCGGGTGGGGTGGTCGACCTCGACCACGGTGCCGGTGGCGCGCAGCGACTCGTCCTCGATGATCTCCTTCATCGAAAGGATCGGGCCGCAGGGGATGTCGTCCTTGTTGAGGATTTCCATCGCCTCGAACTTGGTCTTGGTCATCGTCCACTGCTCGATGCGGCCGAAGATTTCGTTCAGCCGCGACAGCCGCGCAGGCGGCTTGGCGTAGTCGGGATGGGTCTTCCAGCCGGGCTCGCCGATCACGTCGCAGATCTTCTCCCACACCGGCGCCTGGGTGATGAAATAGAGGTAAGCGTTGGGATCGGTCTCCCAGCCCTTGCACTTGAGGATGCGGCCGGGCTGGCCGCCGCCGGAATCATTGCCTGCGCGCGGCACGGCATCGCCGAACGGGATGCCTTCGCCGAACTGGCTGTATTCCTTCAGCGGGCCGTGGGCGAGGCGCTGCTGGTCGCGCAGCTTGACACGGGCGAGATTGAGCACGCCGTCCTGCATCGCGGCGGTGACCTTCTGTCCCCTGCCGGTCATGGTGCGCTGGTACAGCGCGGTGACGATACCGAGCGCCAGATGCAAGCCGGTGCCGCTGTCGCCGATCTGCGCGCCGGTGACGAGCGGCAGGCCGTCGCGGAAGCCGGTGGTGGAGGCGGCGCCGCCGGTGCACTGGGCGACGTTCTCGTAGACCTTGCAGTCCTCGTACGGGCCCGGACCGAAGCCCTTGATCGAGGCCACGATCATCTTCGGGTTGATGCTCTGGATCTTCTCCCAGGGAAAGCCCATGCGATCGAGCACGCCGGGGCCGAAATTCTCGACCAGCACGTCGCAGCTCTTGATCAGGGCGGTCAGCACTTCCTTGCCCTTGGGGTTCTTGGTGTCGAGGGTGATGGAGCGCTTGTTGTGGTTCAGCATGGTGAAATACAGGCTGTCCACGTTGGGGATGTCCTGCAGCTGGCCGCGCGTGATGTCGCCGACGCCGGGGCGCTCGACCTTGATCACGTCGGCGCCGAACCAGGCGAGCAGCTGTGTGCAGGTCGGACCCGACTGGACGTGGGTGAAATCGAGAATACGAACGCCCGTAAGCGCCTTGGTCATAATCTTTGCTCCGTAACTCTGTCTGCCCCTGCAGCCGCAGGGAATACCGGGGTTGAGGGGGACTTACTTCTTCTTCAGAACGCTTTGCGGATTGAGGTTGCCGATGCGGCCGCTTTCCGAGCCTGCCGCCGGATCGATCACCGCGTTGATCAGCGTCGGCTTGCCGGAATCCATCGCCGCATTGACGGCGCGCTTCAATTCGTCCGGGGAAGTGGCGTTGACGCCGACGCCGCCGAAGGCTTCCATCATCTTGTCGTAGCGCGCGCCCTTGACGAACACGGTCGTCGCGGGATCGGAATTGGCGTTGTTGACGTCGGTGCCGCGGTAGATGCCGTCATTGTTGAAGATGACGACGCAGACCGGGAGGTTGTAGCGGCAGATGGTCTCGATCTCCATGCCGGAGAAGCCGAAGGCGCTGTCGCCCTCGACCGCGAGCACCGGGTGGCCGGTCTCGAGCGCAGCTGCAATCGCCTGGCCCATGCCGATGCCCATCACGCCCCAGGTGCCGACGTCCAGCCGCTTGCGCGGCTTGTACATGTCGATGACGCCGCGGGCGAGGTCGAGCGTGTTGGCGCCTTCGTTGACGAGGATGGCGTCGGGGCGCTCCTTGATGACGTTCTTCAGCACGCCGAGCGCGCCATGATAATCCATCGGCGACTTGTTGTTCATCAGCTTCGGCGCCATCTTGGCGACGTTCTCCTCGCGCTTCGACTGCACCGCCCTGGTCCAGTCGGCGGGCGGGGCGGTCCAGCCGCTTCCCATCGCCTGCACGAATGCGGAGACGCAGGAGCCGATATCGCCCACGACAGGCGCGACGATCTCGACGTTTGAGTCCATTTCCTTCGGCTCGATGTCGACCTGGATGAACTTCTTCGGCGCTTCGCCCCAGGTCTTGCCCTTGCCGTGCGACAGCAGCCAGTTGAGCCGCGCGCCGATCAGCATCACGACGTCGGAGTCCTTCAGCACCGTGGAGCGGGCAGCGCCGGCGCATTGCGGATGGGTGTCGGGCAGCAGACCCTTGGCCATGCTCATGGGCAGGAAGGGCACGCCGCTCTTCTCGACGAAGTTCTTGATTTCCTCGTCGGCCTGCGCATAGGCCGCGCCTTTGCCGAGGATGATGAGCGGGCGTTTTGCGCTCTTGAGCACGTCGAGCGCGCGCTTGACGGAGGCGGGGGACGGGATCTGCGCAGGAGCAGCGTCAATCACCTTTACCAGCGAGTTCCGTCCGGCGTCGGCATTCATCACCTGTCCGAACAGCTTTGCCGGCAGGTCGAGATAGACGCCGCCCGGACGGCCCGAGACCGCGGCGCGGATCGCGCGCGCCAGCCCGATGCCGATGTCCTGGGCGTGCAGCACGCGATAGGCGGCCTTGCACAGGGGCTTGGCGATCGCGAGTTGGTCCATCTCTTCATAGTCGCCCTGCTGCAGATCGACGATCTCCCGCTCCGACGAGCCCGAGACCAGGATCATCGGGTAACAGTTGGTGGTGGCGTGGGCGAGCGCGGTGAGGCCGTTGAGAAAACCCGGTGCCGAAACGGTAAGGCACACGCCCGGCTTCTTGGTGAGGAAGCCGGCGATGCCCGCGGCATAGCCGGCGTTCTGCTCGTGACGGAAGGAAATCACGCGAATGCCGGCAGCCTGCGCCATGCGGCCCAAATCCGTGATCGGGATACCCGGCACATTATAGATGGTGTTGATGCCGTTGAGCTTGAGCGCGTCGATGACGAGATGGAAGCCGTCGGTCAGCTCTTGCTCGGTGCCCGGTGCCTCGGACTTGACTGCGGTATTCAGCATGGGCGTCGTCTCCCTGATCGTTGGTTCGGACGAGTGGCTCGTCTCTTCGGTGAATGGTTACGTAAAGAGTTCCTGGCCGTGCGTCTCGACATAGGCAGCAAGACCCAGCGTGTGGTCGCGCGCGCGCTTTTCGGCGAGTTCTGTGTCGCGCGCTTCCAGCGCTTCGATGATCGCGAGGTGCTCGGGCAGGGAGGTCGCGGTACGATCCCTGCGCCCGATGGTGAGCTGGCGATAGCCGCGCACGTGCAGGAGAATGTCGTTGGTCATGTCGATCAGCGTCGGCGATTCCGACAGCGAGATCAGCGCCTGGTGGAAGGCTATGTTGGCGCGCGAATATTCCTCGACGTGATCCTGAGGCAGCCGGTCCTTCAGATTGAAATCCTTGAAGAAGTCACGCAGCGCCGTGATGTCGCGCTTGCGGGCGGTGGTGGTGATCAGCCGCGCCGCCATGCTCTCCAGCGCCGCCCAGGCGCGGATCATGTCGACGATTTCGGTCTTGGTGCGGCGGACCACGATGATGCCACGGCGCGGCACGGTCTTCACGAAGCCGTCCTGCTCGAGCATCGCGATCGCTTCGCGAATCGGCGTGCGGCTGACGCCGAGTCGCTCCGACAGCGCGCGCTCGTCCAGCATGACCGGTTCCGGCGTGGAATAGATGTCCATCTTGAGAATGGCTTCCTTCAACGCCTCATAGGCCTTGTTCTTGAAACTGGTCTCTGGCGCAATCCGAACGATCGCTATGTCTGCATCAGCCATGGTTGGCGGCGCCTTGGTTGCTTTGTTCTGGGGCACGACTCGTCTCCTCCTGGGGGAGAGGTCTTTTACCAGAAGAAATGTAGGAAGGTTTTTGGCATACCAAATACCAGTGTGTCAAGTTGCCTCTGTTTTCCGCGAAATGGCACGCTAAGCTGACTTGACAAGTTTCCTTCTGGCATACCAAATACCATAAAATAGCCCGAGCCAAGAGGAAGCCCAGATGTCACATGCCAAGGAAGCCACCGCCAGAGTGCTCCAGGAGGACCCCCCGATGTCCAACAAAGATGCCGTCCGCAAAGTGCTTGATGCGGTTAAAGCCGAGAAACGCACCAGCCTGACTGCGCCTGAGGGCAAGCTGGTTTGCGATGCCTACGGCATCCCGGTTCCGAAGGAGGGCGTGGCAAAGTCGGCGGCGGAAGCCGGCAAGCTGGCCGGCGGCATGGGTTTCCCGGTCGTGATGAAGATCGTCTCGCCGGACATCCTCCACAAGACCGAGGCCGGCGGCGTGGTGGTCGGCGTGAAGACTGCCGAGGACGCCCAGAAGACCTACGACACCATCTTGGCCAATGCGAAGAAGTACAAGGCCGACGCCAAAATCGAGGGCGTCCAGGTGCAGCAGATGCTGGCCGGCGGCACCGAAGTCATCGTCGGCTCCATCACCGACGGCTCGTTCGGCAAGCTGGTCGCCTTTGGGCTCGGCGGCGTGCTGGTCGAAGTGCTGAAGGACATCACCTTCCGCCTTGCGCCAGCCACCAAGGCAGACGCGCTGTCGATGCTCGACGGCATCCAGGCCCATGACATGCTCAAGGGCGTCCGCGGCGGCGATCCGGTGAATCGCGACGCGCTTGCCGACGTCATCGTCAAGGTCTCGCAACTCGTCAGCGATTTCCCCGAGATCGTCGAGCTCGACCTCAACCCGGTATTTGCCACCAAGAAGGACGCGATTGCCGCCGACGTGCGCATCGTCGTCGACTTCGACTACAAGCCGCGCCCGGCGCCGCGTCCGACCGAAGAAATCGTGACGGCCATGAAGCGCATCATGCAGCCGAAGGCCGTCGCCGTGATCGGCGCGTCCGCCGAGGACGGCAAGATCGGCAACTCCGTGATGAAGAACCTGATCAACGGCGGCTACAAGGGCGAGATCTACCCGATCCATCCGAAGGCTGCCGACATCCTGGGCTACAAGGCCTACAAGAGCGTCAAGGACGTGCCCGGTGTGATCGACACCGCGGTGTTTGCCATCCCCGCGAAGTTCGTCGCGGGTGCCCTGGTGGAATGCGGCGAGAAGAAAATTCCCGGCGCGGTCCTGATTCCGTCGGGCTTCGCCGAAGCCGGCGCCCCCGAATTGCAGGCCGAGATCGTTGAGGTCGGCAAGAAGTACAATGTTCGCCTGATGGGCCCGAACATCTACGGCTTCTATTATACATGGTCGAATCTCTGCGCCACGTTTTGCACCGCCTATGACGTCAAGGGCCATGCGGCGCTGTCGTCGCAGTCGGGCGGCATCGGCATGGCAATCATCGGCTTCTCGCGTTCGGCCAAGATGGGCGTCTCCGCCATCGTCGGCCTTGGCAACAAGTCCGACATCGACGAGGACGATCTGCTCGCCTTCTTCGAGCAGGATCCCAACACCAACCTGATCGCGCAGCACTGCGAAGATCTCAAGGACGGCCGAGCCTTTGCGGAGGCTGCCAAACGCGTCGCCAAGAAGAAGCCGGTAATCGTGCTGAAGGCAGGCCGCACCTCGGCCGGTGCAAAGGCCGCGTCCTCGCATACCGGCGCGCTTGCCGGCAACGACAAGATCTACGAGGACGTGTTCAAGCAGTCCGGCGTGATCCGCGCCCGCTCACTCCGGCAATTGCTGGAGTTCGCGCGCGGCGTGCCGGTGCTGCCGACGCCGAAGGGCGAGAACGTGCTGATCATCACCGGCGCCGGCGGCTCGGGCGTGCTGCTGTCGGACTCCTGCGTGGACAACGGCCTGTCGCTGATGTCGATGCCGCCGGATCTCGATGCGGCGTTCCGCAAGTTCATCCCTCCGTTCGGCGCGGCCGGCAATCCCGTCGACATCACCGGCGGCGAACCGCCGATCACCTATGTCAACACCGTGAAGCTCGGCCTGTCCGACGATCGCATCCATTCGCTGATCCTCGGCTACTGGCACACCATCGTCACCCCGCCGATGGTGTTCGCCCGCAACATGGTCGAGGTGAAGAAGGAGATGGAAGCCAAGGGCTTCGTGAAGCCGATCGTGGCTTCGCTGGCCGGCGACGTCGAGGTCGAGGAAGCCGCCGAATATCTCTACCAGAACGGCATCCCGGCCTACGCCTATTCGACCGAACTGCCGGTCGAGGTGCTCGGTGCCAAGTACAAGTGGGCGCGCGGCGCGGGCCTGCTGTGACGCGACTACACCTCGCCCCGTTTGCGGGGAGAGGCATAGGCCGCCTCCGGCGGCCGTTCTTCAAGAATGCCGAAGCGAAGCTCGGCTATGTCGCATCGGAGATGCGATCCGGGTGAGGGGGCTCTCCGCGCACTCACGTCTGTCGAATTTGTGGAGACGGCCCCTCACCCCGACCCTCTCCCCGTAAGGAACGGGGAGAGGGAGAAGGGGAGAGACGTGATCCGACGCAAGGCGACCAGCGCGAAAGAGACGGACGAGCCTGACGTCAGGGATGGCGGCGTCCAGTCGGTCGATCGTGCGCTCTCGATTCTCGAGACGCTGGCCGAGGACGATGAGGGTTATCGCCTGAGCGACCTTGCGGTGCGCACGGGCCTGTCTACCTCGACGGCACACCGCCTGCTGGCGACGCTGGAGAAGCGCCGCTTTGTGCAGTTCGACCGCAGCGAATCGAAATGGCACATCGGCGCGCACAGCTTTTCGGTCGGTGCTACCTTTGCCCGCCGGCGCAATTTTGCGGCGCAGGCGCTGCCGTATCTGCGCAAGCTGCGCGACCAGACCCGTGAGACCGCCAATCTCGCCGTGGTCGACGACGAATCCATCATCGTGCTGATCCGCGCCGAAAGCCGCGAGATCATGCGCTCGCTGACCAAAGTAGGGGGCAGGGTGGCGATGGTCGCCTCCGGCGTCGGCAAGGCAGTGCTTGCGACCTATGCCGACGCAGACGTCAACGCCATCATCCGGCATCACGGCATGCCGCGGCTGACGGAAAAATCAATCGTTCGGCCTTCCGACCTGTTCCGCGAGCTCGAGAATGTCCGCAAGCAGGGCTACGCGGTCGATGACGAGGAAGCCTGCATGGGCCTGCGCTGCATTGCCGCCGTGGTCTACAGCGATTGCAGCGAGCCGCTGGCGGCGATTTCGGTCTCCGGCATGACCAGTCGGGTTACCGACGGCCGGCTGCCGTTGCTCGGGCGCCTCGTGCGCGACGTCGCCACTGAGCTGACGCTGGCGCTGGGTGGCGTATTGCCGGCGACAAAGACCGCCTAACCCGGGCCGGCTCCGCCTGCCGTGGGTTGCTGCCCATCAGCACCTGCAAGGCGCGACACCATCTTGCCACCACGATTCAGTCACAAGCTGCGCCGATAGCTGCTCGCAACCGGTCGCGGACCGGCCTAGCCTTGCGGCCGCCTGGCCGGATCAACCGGCCGGCACACGCATGGGAGGATGTGATGACACGCCAAGTGCGCGATCCCGGGTCGATGATCTCACGACGAACACTGGTCCAAGGCCTGGCAATCGCCGGTGCTGCGGTTGCCGGCGCTGGAAGCGCGCTGGCGCAGAACGGTCAGGTGGCTCCGCCGTCCACTGTGACCACCCCGCCGCGCGATTTCAGTCCGCGCGGCGCCCCGACCACCTATTTCTGGGATCCGGATATCATCGCGGTCGATCCGTCGTTCAATAACCTTGCGCAGCCCAACGCCGCGATCAAACGTCTTTATACCGGGCTGTTGTGGGCCGAAGGCCCAGCCTGGAGTGCGCAGGGCCGCTATTTGCTTTGGAGCGACATTCCGAACAACCGCCAGATGCGATGGTCGGAGGACGACGGCCATGTCAGCGTCTTTCGCACGCCGTCCAACAATTCCAACGGCAACTCATTCGATTTCCAGGGCCGTCAGCTCTCCTGCGAACACCTGACGCGCCGCGTGGTGCGCTATGAACATGACGGCACCGCAACGGTGCTCGCCGATTCCTACAACGGCAAGCGCCTCAACTCGCCCAACGACGTCGCCGCCCATCCCGATGGCAGCTACTGGTTCACCGACCCTCCCTATGGCGGGCAGCTCTATGAGGGTGAGCCGGACGTCGCGGGAGGGCCGAGCAACGCGGGCGGCAAGCTCAATCCGAGGATCGGTCAGCCCGCCGGCTTCGTGCCGGGCAAGCGCGAACTGCCGACGAATTGTTATCGCATCGATCCGTCCGGCCGCGTCGATCTCGTCGTGACCGAGGAGCAGGTGCCCGATCCGAACGGCCTTTGCTTCTCGCCGGACTACAAGAGGCTGTACGTTGCCTCCACCGGCAAGGGGCCGGGCGATACCGGTCCGGGCGGCAAGGGCGAGATGTTCGCGTTCGATGTTGGCACCGACAACAAGCTCACCAACCACCGGCGGTTCAGCGACTTCATGGTCGACGGCGTGAAATGCGGTCCGGACGGCGTGCGTTGCGACGTCAACGGCAATGTCTGGTGCTCGAGCAATGCCGGCCGCGCCGTCGGCTATAGCGGCGTGACGGTTTGGTCGCCGGACGGCAAGCTGATCGGCCGCATACGCCTTCCGGAAGTATGCGGCAACATCTGCTTCGGCGGTCCCAAGCGCAACCGGCTGTTCATGGCTGCGAGCCAATCGCTCTATGCCGTGTACACGGCAACGCAGGGCGCGGGGCCGGGCTGAAACGTTCAGCTCTGGTTGGATGAAACGAAGGAAGCGCCGGCATGAACTGCCGGCGCCCTCGAGTCAGAGATTTGAAATCTGCAGCAGCTTGCGATCGCCGATCCAGGTTTTCGCAAGGTCAGCCTCGGCCTTGCGGGCCGCGACCTTGTCGCCGCGCGCCTTGTGCAGTTCCGCCAACCCGTAATAGGACCAGCCGTTGGCCGGCGCCTTGCGCAGCGCCAGCTCGAATTGCTGCTTCGCCTCGCCATGGCGGCCGGCCTGCAGCAGCGCTGCGGCAAGCGACTGCCGGATCGGGTAGTACCAATAGGGCGGCTCGGTATACGCAAGCTTGTCCTGCAGCGCCGCCGCTTCCTCGAAACGAGTGATGGCGGTGCGCTTGTCGCCTTTGCCCTGGGCGACGCGCGCCATGATCACCGTCCGCGCGATGCGAAGCACCTCCTGCGCCGGAATGCCGGAATCCTTCAGCAGCTTGAAGTCCGAACTGACTTCGAGCTTTTCGATCGCATCGGCCGCGGCCGTTGCGCCCGCAAAGTCGCCCTTCGCCGCCAGCGCCGTGCCGCGCGCATAGAGCCAGAGCGCCTTGACGTAGGGGATGGCATCGCCGGGATCGGGCAGCGCCAGGATCGCCTCGGGCGAGCTGAACTGCGCATGCGCGAAGTACGGCGCCGCCTTGACCGGTTGCACCATCGCGATGCCGCGGGCGGCTTCGTCCGGAATGAGCTTGCCGAGCTTTTCCGCTGCAGCGATCACGGTCGGCCCGTCGCCGGCCATTTGCGCCGAGGCCATCACGAAGTGCACGTTGTGCGGATAATAGCCCATCCGGTAGACGCCCATCGGCGCCTTGGTGTCGTCGAGATACTTCTCGTCGACCTTGACCGCAATCTTGTTGTCCTCCAGCGCGTCGAGATAGCGGCCGACGCGATAATAGATATGGCTCGGCATGTGCACGAGATGGCCGGCGCCGGGGATCGCGTTGCGCAAGCGGTCGGCATAGGGCTCGGCCCGCCGGGGCCGGTCGGACGCCTCGACGGCATGGATGTAGAAGTGGATGGCGCCGGGATGGTTCGGGTTGCGTGCGAGCACGCGCTCCAGCGTCGGCACGATCGGCACGCTCTGCGGGTTGGGCTCGCGGCCGCCCGGCTTCCAGTAGTCCCAGGGGCTGAGATCCATCACCGCCTCCGCGTAGAGCGTGGCGATCTCGTTGTCGGCGGGAAATTGCTTTGCGGCCTTGGCCATTCCGGCGGCATAGGCCTTGTCGAGCGGCGGACGCTCCGCCTTGGGATCGCTGCTGTAGCGCGCAGCGACAGCGTCGATCAGCGCCTGCTCGCGCGGGTTGGCCTTGCCGGCAAGCGACTTTGCCTTCTGCGCAGCGGCATAAGCGGGGGCGATGGCATTTTCCTGCATCGGAAGATTGATGTTGGGCCCGAGCACGTAGGCCTCGCCCCAGAAGCACATCGCGCAGTCTGGATCGAGCTTCTGTGCCTTGCGGAAAGCGCGCTGCGCCTCGTCATGGTTGAAGGCGTAGGCCAGCCGCAGGCCCTGATTGAAATAGGCCTGGGCCTGATCGTTCGCGGTCGTAATCTTGTAGGTGATGGAGCCGAGACCGCCCCACAGCGGCGGCTCGGTGCTGGCGAAATCCGGCGCGGAAGTGGCGGCACTCATCTCGGCGCGCGGCACTTCGGTCTGCGCCAGGCGAACCATCATCATGCGCGGCGGGCCGCTCGCTGCCGACGAGCCGCAGAGTGGAATGGCGGGATCAGCGAGCGATATTTCCGCCGCTGCGGTTGCGCCTGCATCGGCGAGGGTTACGATGTTGCTCGCCAGCAGCGCCGCCAACGCGGTGCCTGCGAGTGCTGCAGCTCCAGCCGAAGCAAGCAGCGAGTGCGTGGATGTGGTCATGTCGTGCTCCCAACATTTGTGCGCGATCCACCCACAACTGTCGTGGCACGTCTTTCTTGCCACAAGTGGATCTCATCCGCACCGAGTTCGTGCTGCCGAATATGGCGCAGCGCGACTTCCCCGGCTTGGAACCGGCGTCCAGAGAACCTCCAGAAAATCTTGATTTATGGCCATCTCGTGCGCGGCGACGACGACGGTTGATACGCGATCCAACCAGAGAATTCGCATCTGGACAGCGGCGGCCTTTTTGGCTGATATGCGGTCAAATGACGCAGGCCACGTCAGCCGCGTACCGCCGGGAGAAAGCCCAATGATTGCACTGCACAAGCGCCTGTTTGGCGCCGCCATCGCCTTCACCCTTGCAGCCATCGGCCCCGCTTTCGCGCAGCCGCTCGAGCTGAAGCTGATGGCGCCGGCAGCCCCGGGCGGCGGCTGGGATCAGACGGCGCGATCGATGCAGCAGGCCCTTGTCGCCGCAAAGATTGCGCGCAGCGTCCAGGTCACCAATGTTCCGGGCGCCGGCGGCAGCGTCGGAATCGCGCAATTCGTCAACAGCGCCAAGGGCGACGGCAACCAGCTGATGGTGAACGGCTTCGTCATGGTTGGCGCGCTCGCCATGAACAAGTCGCCGGTGACGCTCGATCAGGTGACGCCGATCGCGCGCCTCACCGAGGAGATCCAGGTGATCGTCGTGCCGGCGAGCTCGCCGATCAAGACGGCGCAGGATCTGGCCGCAGCCGTCAAGGCCGACATCGCCAAGGTCACGTTTGCCGGCGGCTCGGCCGGCGGTGTCGACCATGTGATGGCGGCACTGTTCGCAGGCGCAGTCGGCGCCGACGCAAAGAAGGTCAACTACATCCCGTTTTCCGGAGGCGGCGAGTCGCTGGCGGCGATCCTCGGCGCAAAGGTCACTGCGGGCATTTCGGGACTGAGCGAATATGAAGGGCAGATCAAGTCCGGCAAGTTGCGCGCGATCGGCGTGACGTCGGAAAATCGGCTGCCCGGCGTCGACATTCCGACCTTCAAGGAGCAGGGCGTCGATCTCGTGCTCGCCAATTGGCGTTCGGTGGTCGCGCCTCCGGGCATCACGGCCGAGCAGCGCAAGACGCTGGGCGATGCCGTCGAGAAGATGGTCAAGTCCGACGCCTGGAAGGATATCCTCAAGCAGAAAGGCTGGGCGGACGCCTATCTCGGCGGCGACGCGTTCGCGGATTTCCTGAAGAAGGAGAATGCCCGAGTCACCGATGTGCTGAAGTCCGTCGGCCTCGTCAAA
Organism: Bradyrhizobium sp.; assembly: GCF_016219575.1. Taxonomy (GTDB): domain Bacteria; phylum Pseudomonadota; class Alphaproteobacteria; order Rhizobiales; family Xanthobacteraceae; genus Bradyrhizobium. The sequence goes on from NZ_JACRMG010000009.1 coordinate 187,811, forward strand.
TCATGACGGACAGCCCGTCCCGCGCCACTCCGCCTGCGGCCTCGCCGAGCGTCGATCGCGCCGGCCTCGTCATCGCATTCCTGCTCGCGGCGCTTGCCGCCGTGCTCGTCTGGGATGCAAGCCGGCTGCCGGCCGGCGCGATGTACGGGGTGGGGCCCGGGGCGATGCCGATCGTCGTCGCCGTCGGTCTCGGGCTCCTCGCGATCGGCAATTTGATCGATGCGCTGCGCGGCGGCCTGCCGCCGCGCGAGAGTACCGATCCCAAACCGGTGTTGCTGATTCTCGCCGGACTTGCCCTCCTGATCGCCATCATCGCTTTTGGCGGCGGCTTTATCCTCGCAACGTCGGCGCTGTTCGTCGCGACGTCGGCCGCATTCGGGCGGCGCGCGATTCTCAAGGACGCGGCGATCGCGATCGTTCTGACCACCCTGATCTATCTCGCCTTCGACAAGCTGCTGACGTTGAGCCTTCCCGCCGGGCCGCTGGAGCGACTGCTGTGATCGAGACGTTTGCCGCACTCGCGCATGGCATGGCAGTGGCGCTGCAGCCCATGAACCTGTTGTACGCGCTGATCGGCGTGTTCCTCGGCACGGCGGTCGGCGTGTTGCCCGGCATTGGACCCGCGCTGACCGTGGCGTTGCTGCTGCCGGTGACCTACAAGCTCGATCCCGGCGGCTCGCTCATCATGTTCGCCGGCATCTACTACGGCGGCATGTACGGCGGGTCGACCACCGCGATCCTGATCAATACGCCGGGCGAGAGCGCCTCGATGGCGACCGCGCTCGAGGGCAACAAGATGGCCAAGGCCGGTCGCGGCGGTCCTGCGCTGGCAACTGCGGCCATCGGCTCGTTCGTGGCGGGCACCATCGCCACTATCGGCCTTGCTTTCCTGGCACCCTGGCTGGTCGACGTCGCGGTGAAATTCGGGCCCGAGGATTACTTCGCCCTGATGTGCGTGGCGTTCATCACGGTGTCGGCCACCTTCGGCGACTCGCCGATCCGCGGACTGACCAGTCTCTTCATTGGGCTGACGCTCGGTCTTGTCGGCATCGACAAGCTCACCGGCCAGGCCCGGCTCGCGTTTGGCATCCCCGAACTGCTCGACGGTGTCGAAGTGACGACGCTCGCCGTTGGCCTGTTCGCGGTGGGAGAGGCGCTCTATGTCGCCTCGCGCCGCCATCACACCGAGGAAAAGCTCGAGCCGGTGCGCGGCTCGCTGTGGATGACCAAGGAAGACTGGAAGCGGTCATGGAAAGCATGGCTGCGCGGCACGATGTTCGGCTTTCCGATCGGCGCGCTTCCAGCCGGCGGCGCCGAGATTCCGACCTTCCTCGCCTATTCCACCGAGAAGCGGCTGACCAAGCATCCCGAGGAATTCGGCAAGGGCGCCATCGAAGGCGTGGCCGGACCGGAAGCCGCCAACAACGCCTCCGCTGCCGGCACGCTGGTTCCCTTGCTCACGCTCGGCCTTCCGACATCGGCAACGGCTGCGATGATGCTGGCGGGCTTCCAGCAATATGGCCTCAATCCCGGGCCGCTGCTGTTTGCGGAGCGGCCCGACCTGGTGTGGGGCCTGATCGCAAGCCTGTTCATCGCCAACGCCATGCTGCTCGTGCTCAATCTGCCGCTGGTGGGCCTGTGGGTGCGTTTGCTGGCGATCCCGCAGCCATGGCTCTATGCGGGTATTCTCGTGTTCGCGACCATGGGCACGATTGCCGCAAAGCCGTCGGTGGTCGAACTGTCGATGCTGGCGGGCTTCGGGGTGCTGGGCTTCCTGATGCGCCGCTATGATTTCCCCATCGCGCCTGTTGTCGTCGGCCTGATCCTCGGGCCCATCGCCGAGAGCCAGCTTCGCCGCGCGTTGGCGATCAGCCTCGGCGATCCCATGACGCTACTGCAAAGCCCAATCTCGGCAACGCTGCTCGCCATCGCCCTGATCGCGCTGGTGGCGCCGTTCGTGCTGAAGGGGCTGGGCCGGTTCAAGGCGAACGAGGACTAGTGTGATCGCGCCCCACTTTTTCCAGGGCCTAATCGTTTGACGTGGCGCAGGAATTCCCGCGGCGTCCCACCCTGCGGGAAATAAAGACGCTCTCATTGAGATCGTGCCGCGCCGCCGCGATGATCCTCGCATCGAACACGTTCAAGCGAGGCGCGAAATGGCGAAGATGCGGGCTGTCGATGCTGCCGTGCGCATTCTGGAGAAGGAGGGCGTCTCGATCGCCTTCGGCGTTCCCGGTGCGGCGATCAATCCGCTCTATTCCGCGCTGAAGGCGAGGGGCAGCATCAACCATATCCTGGCACGCCATGTCGAGGGCGCCTCGCACATGGCGGAGGGCTATACGCGCGCCAAGGCCGGCAATATCGGCGTCTGTATCGGCACCTCGGGGCCGGCGGGCACCGACATGATCACCGGGCTCTATTCGGCGATCGCCGATTCCATTCCGATCCTCTGCATCACCGGACAGGCACCGCGGGCGCGGCTCTACAAGGAGGATTTTCAGGCCATCGACATCGAGTCGATCGCCAAGCCCGTCACCAAATGGGCGGTCACCGTGCGCGAGCCCGGTCTGGTGCCGCGCGTGTTCAGCCAGGCCTTTCACATCATGCGCTCGGGCCGGCCGGGGCCGGTGCTGATCGACTTGCCGCTCGACGTGCAGCTCGCCGAGATCGAGTTCGACGACATCATCTATGCGCCGCTGCCGGTCTACAAGCCGGCCGCGACGCGCAAGCAGGTCGAGAAGGCGCTGGAGATGCTCAACGCCGCCGAACGGCCGCTGATCGTCGCGGGCGGCGGCGTCATCAACGCTGATGCCTCGGATCTGCTCGTCAGTTTTGCCGAGACCGTCAACGTGCCTGTCGTGCCGACGTTGATGGGGTGGGGCGCCATCCCCGATGATCATCCGCTGATGGCGGGCATGGTGGGGCTGCAGACCAGCCACCGCTATGGCAACGCCACCATGCTGCAGTCCGACTTCGTGCTCGGCATCGGCAACCGCTGGGCCAACCGCCATACCGGCTCGATCGAGACCTACACCAAGGGCCGCAAGTTCGTGCACGTCGACATCGAGCCGACGCAGATCGGGCGCGTCTTCAATCCCGATCTCGGTATCGTCTCCGATGCGAAGGCGGCGCTGGAATTGTTCGTCAGCGTCGCGAAGGAATGGCGCAAGGCGGGCAAACTGAAAGAGCGGCAGGCATGGCCGGCGGCGTGCCAGGACCGCAAGCGCTCGATGCTGCGCCGGAGCAATTTCGACGACATCCCGATCAAGCCGCAGCGCGTCTATGCCGAGATGACCAAGGCGTTTTCCCGCAACACCTGCTTTGTCAGCGTGATCGGGCTGTCGCAGATCGCAGGCGCCCAGTTCCTCGGCGTCTATCACCCGCGCAACTGGATCAATGCGGGGCAGGCCGGGCCGCTCGGCTGGACGCTGCCGGCCGCGCTCGGCGTGCGTGCCGCCGATCCGGATCGGGAGATCGTCGCGCTGTCAGGCGATTACGACTTCCAGTTCCTGATCGAGGAGCTCGCGGTCGGCGCGCAGTTCAAGCTGCCCTACATCCACGTCGTCGTGAACAATTCCTATCTCGGCCTGATCCGTCAGGCGCAGCGCGGCTTCGATATGGACTATCACGTCCAGCTCTCCTTCGAGAACATCAACGCACCGGAGCTCGGCGTGTACGGCGTCGATCATGTCGCCGTCGCCGAAGGACTGGGCTGCAAGGCGATCCGCGTTACCGATCCGCATCAGGCGCAGGCGGCGTTTGCCACCGCGCGGCAATGGATGAAGGAATACCGGGTGCCCGTGGTGGTCGAGTTCATCCTCGAGCGCGTCACCAACATCGCGATGGGCACCGAGATCGACAATATCGTCGAGTCCGAGGAGATCCTCGACCTGCCGCTCGACGAAGTGCCGGTCAGCCGCACTGAGACGCTGCAGCCGGCCTGAGGCCAGCGCACCATCCGACCTGCAACGCGAGGGAATTTGCCGTGCCCAGATTTGCCGCCAATCTCACCATGCTGTTCGGTGAAATGCCCTTCATCGACCGCTTCGCCGCCGCGCGCGCTGCAGGTTTTCGCGGCGTCGAATATCTCTTTCCCTATGATTTCGACGAGGCGGAGTTGCGGGAGCAGCTCGCCCAGCATGGCCTGACGCAGGTGCTGCACAATCTGCCGGCGGGCAACTGGGCGGCGGGCGAACGCGGCATTGCGATCCTGCCCGACCGGGTGAACGAGTTCCGCGACGGCGTGCACCGCGCCATCGACTACGCCAGGGCGCTCGATTGCAAGCAGCTCAATTGCCTGGCCGGCATCGCGCCTGCCGATGCCGACTTGTTCGAGCTCAACGAGGTGCTGGTCGGAAACCTGCGCTACGCCGCGGAAGCGCTGTCGAGGGAGGGGATCAGGCTGCTGATCGAGCCGATCAACACCATCGATATTCCCGGCTTCTTCCTCAACCGCACCGAACAGGCGGCGCAGATCGTCGCCGACGTCGGCTCGCACAATCTCTTCATCCAGTACGACATCTATCACATGCAGATCATGGAGGGTGACATCGCGCGCACCCTGCAGAAGCATCTCGCGCGCATCGCCCATGTTCAGCTCGCCGACAACCCCGGCCGCAACGAGCCGGGCACCGGCGAGATCAACTATCCCTTTCTGTTCCGGCATCTCGATGCGATCGGCTATCGCGGCTGGGTGGGATGCGAATACAAGCCGCGCACCACGACAGTCGACGGACTCGGCTGGCATGCAGCGCAGATCTTCGAGACCTGAGGATACAAACATGATGAAAATCGGTTTCATCGGCCTCGGCACCATGGGGCGCCCGATGGCTGGCCATCTCCAGGCTGGGCAGCACAAGCTGTTCCTGCACGACGTCGCGCCGCTGCCGCAGGAGCTGATCGACGGTGGCGGCGTCGCCTGCAAATCCGGCAGGCAGGTCGCGCAGGAGTCTGACGCCGTTATCGTGATGGTGCCGGATACGCCGCATGTCGAGGCCGTGCTGTTCGGCGCCGATGGCGTTGCCGCGGGGCTGTCGAAGGGCAAGATCGTCGTCGACATGAGCTCGATCTCGCCGCTCGCGACCAAGGAGTTCGCCAGGAAGATCGAGGGGCTCGGCGCCGACTACCTGGACGCGCCGGTCTCCGGCGGCGAGGTGGGCGCCAAGGCCGCAAGCCTCACCATCATGGTCGGCGGTCCGGAGCGCACCTTCGCCGCCATGAAGCCGGTGTTCGACAAGATGGGCAAGAACGTCACCCATGTCGGCGGCAATGGCGACGGCCAGACCACCAAGGTGGCCAACCAGATCATCGTGGCCTTGACCATCCAGGCGGTCGGCGAAGCCCTGCTGTTCGCCTCGCGCGCCGGCGCCGATCCCGCGCTGGTGCGGCAGGCGCTGATGGGCGGCTTTGCGTCCTCGCGTATTCTCGAGGTGCACGGCGAGCGCATGATCAAGCGCAATTTTGCGCCCGGCTTCCGCATCGAGCTGCACCAGAAGGATCTCAATCTCGCGCTGGAAGGCGCGCGCAGCCTCGGGCTGTCGTTGCCGAACACGGCGCTGGCGCAGCAGATGTTCGCATCCTGTGCCGCCCATGGCGGCAGCGCCTGGGATCATTCCGCGCTGGTGCGCGCGCTAGAGATGATGGCGAACCACGAAGTCGCGAAAGCCTAGTGCTCCCTGGGAAGCGGAAACCTTGTGTTTCCGCTGACTCCCCCGCGGAGCCTGGCTCCGCGGGGATTTTCCCGGGGCGCGGCGCCAGTATTGTTCCGAGGATGGCGAGACTTCGCGATTCGTCTGAAGAGTTCCGGGTCGAGGGAACCGGAACATCATGTTCCTCCAGCGGTTGAGACACATCTTTCAACCACTGGAGGACATGATGAACAAACGTCTCGCTGTTTCGCTGATTGCGGCCTCTCTGCTCGCATCCGGCTCCGCGTTCGCGCAATCCACCACCGTGCAGGGCGCGCAGGAAGGTGCGCGGGCCGGTAGTGAGGTCGGCGGCCCGATCGGCGGGGTCGTCGGCGGCACCGTCGGTGCCGCCGTTGGCGCTGCCGTCGAAATTCCCAATGCCGTGATTACCGCGATTCCGAGGGGCGAGCGGTCGGTTGTGGTGCAGGAGCGCGTCGTGGTCGGCGAATCGCTGCCGCCGAGCGTGGAACTGCGCGTCGTGCCGAACCACGCCGAATATCGTTATGCCGTGGTCAACGATCGCCGCGTGATCGTGGAGCCCCGTACGCGCAAGGTGATCCGCGTCATCGACTGACCGACCGGATGTGCGTGAGGCCAAGTCCCTGCGGAGCGTGTCTCCGCGGGGATTTTTCCTACGAGGCCTGCGTGCGATAGCGGCTGATGAGCCAATCGAGCGTCGCTGCCATGGCGAGGCCGGCGCAGGCGGCCAGCGCGTCGACGATAAAATCCGACAGCCGGGCATGCCGGCCCGGCGCCAAGAATTGCAGGGCCTCCATTGCGCCGGTCACGATGACCGCCACCGTTGCGGTGAGCAGACGATTGCGCCGGTAGGCAAGCCCGAAGGCGAGCCCGACCAGGATGAAGGCAAGCGCGTGCTCGCCGCTCTGGCCGAGATCGGCATGCGGGCGGTAGCGCGGGGGTCCAAGCGTCGCAAGAGTGACGGCGGCGGCGAGGCCCCAGGCGATCAGGCGAAGAAGCATTGTCATGCGAGAGGCATAACACGGATAGGGGACAAGTATTCCGCAGATGCGAGATGCCCGGCGTATTTGGTTAATGCCGCTTCTTTCGGCAAGGCCCGGCTACAGCGGCTGCCGCACGCCAAGCCCGTGCATGAAACGCTCCCTGATCTGAACCGGATCGCGGCGGGTGGTTCCGGTTCCCGGCTTGTCGTCGATGCGCACGCCGATCAGCATCGGCCCGTCCGTGACGAGCGATTGCGCGATCAGGCGCTCAAAATCATCCTCATCCGCGGCCCAGCTGCTGTTTGAAAGGCCGCTGGCGACGGCCACCGCGATGAGATCGGTCAACCCCGCACCCGGCGTCGGCTGCGAGCCGGTGATCTGGTAGATGCCGTTGTCCATCACCACCATGGTGAGATTTTTCGGCGCCAGAGTCGCGATGGTCGCCAGACAGCCGAGCTGCATCAGCAGCGAGCCGTCGCCCTCCAGCGCGATCACGCGCCGCTTCGGCTGCGCCAGCGCCACCCCGAGCGCGATCGGGAAGGCCAGCCCCATGCTGCCGAGCATGTAGAAATTCTGCGGACGGTGACCGGCGGCCCAGAGATCGAAATTGGTGTTGCCGATGCCGCCGACGACGGCTTCCTCGTTCTTCAGCCTGGCAACCAAACGCGAAGTCAGATCGAATCGGTTCATCACTTTGGTGTTGCGGACAGGGCTCGTACTCATGGGCGCGCTCACTTGTCGAAGGTCTTGCCGCCGGTCAGCAGCGGCGACAGGATCAGCGCCACCGGCGCCTGTGTGGTGATGGCCTGCTTGATCGAGCGGTCGGCAATGAACTCGAACTCGTCGAGGCGGGTGCAGGTGTGGTGCTCCATCGCCAGCGAATCCAGCACCGGGCGCATGGTGCGGCAGACCAGCGACTGGCCGAGGTTGAACTCACCGAGCGTGCCGCGTTCGGAAACGAACATGATCAACGGAATCTGCGAGGGGACGACGAGGGAAGCCAGCACGTTGGCGAGCGTGGCAAAACCCGATGTCTGCATCAGCATCGCGCCGCGCATGCCGCCCATCCAGGCGCCGGAGAGGATGCCGACCGCCTCTTCCTCGCGCGCGGTGGCGAAGACGTTGAAGAAGGGATCGGCGTGCAGGTTCCTGATCAGCGGCGTCAGCACCCGGTCCGGCACATAGGGCACTAGTCTTATGTCGTTGCGCTTGAGCGTCTGCAGCACGATCTCGTGCCAGCTCTGCGCAGTCTCCGCGGCCGCCATCAACGTCTCCCTTGTCTTGCGACGATCTTCCTCTAGCGACTGCCTCGCGGTCGTCTGCGCGGCCGAACTTGACGCGCCCGGCAAGATTGTCAACATGCTGCGATCGTAAGCGGCGCATGCGATAATGTGAGATGGCGCGCTTGCGACGATGTGGGAAACAGGGCGCATCAGCTGCGGCATAAGCAGCGAAATCGGGAGGGACGCCATGAACAAGTGGTTGCGGGCCGTTGCCGCGGCAGTTGCCGTTCTGGTCTTCAACGATGTGGCGAGCGCGCAATCCTTTCCCACCAAGCCGGTTCACCTCTTCGTGCCTTATCCGGCCGGTGGCGCGGTGGACGTGGTCACGCGCACGCTGGGCGATGTCGTCGCGAAAAGATGGGGGCAGACGGTCATCGTGGAGAACCGGGCCGGGGCCGGCGGGGTGATCGCGTCCCAGGCGCTGGTCGCCGCGCCTCCGGACGGCCACACGCTGATCGTCGTGGCGAGCGGGCACGCCACCAACCCGTTTCTCTATCCGAAGCTCCCGTACGACACGTTCAAGGATTTCACGCCGATCTCGCTGCTGGCGTCCTCGCCCAACATCCTTCTGGTGCGGGCGGACTCGCCGTTCAAGACGCTCGGCGACCTGATCGCGGAAGCCAGGGCCAAGCCCGGCAGCCTTTCCTTTGCCCACGCCGGCAACGGCACCTCGACCCATCTCGCCGGCGAACTGCTCAAGAGCCTCGCCAAGGTCGATATCGCGGCGATCCCCTACAAGGGCGGCGCGCCTGCGATCAACGATCTCCTGGGCGGACAGATCCCGATCTCGATCAACAATGGACCGGAATCGGTCGGACAGATCGCCGCCGGGAAGGTGAGGGCGCTTGCGGTGACCACGGCCAAACGTGCGTCCTTCCTGCCTGACGTGCCGAGCATGAGCGAAGTCGTTCCCGGCTACGACACCGAGGTATGGTGGGGCCTGCTCGGACCTGCCGGCATGCCGCCGGACGTCGTTGCCAAACTGTCGCGCGACTTCCTCGACGCGCTCAACAGCGACACGGTCAAGGACCGGCTGACGAAGCTCGGCGCCACGCCGATCGGTGCCTCGCCGCAGGAGTTCGGCGCCAAGATCCGTGCCGACTACGAGAAATGGGGGCCGATCTTCAAGGCCGCCGGCATCAAGGCGGAATGATATAGTGTCTGCCGCCATGAGGGCAGCGATCCTCGTCAGTAATCCCGCAACGCTCTATGGTTTTCCCAACTGAAAGTCGGCAAGGCAAATGTCGGTCAACAACAAGCGCGTCTTCTACGTCAAATATCTCGCCCACGACATCTACATCGAGATCATGAAGGGCCGGCCCGATGTGCGGCTTGACCGGCTCGAGAACGAAAGCCCGGCTGATGTTTTCACGCCGATCCTCGCGGCAGCGCACGCCTACCAGATCGGCGCGGCGCGCGACGAGCTGGCGCGGCACTTCCACGTCGACAAGGACTTTCTGAAGCGGACGCCGAACCTTCTGATCGTTTCCTCCAACGGCGCGGGATTCGATCCCGTCGACGTCGATGCCTGCACCGAGGCCGGCGTGCTTGTCGTCAACCAGTCCGGCGGCAACGCCAATTCCGTTGCCGAGCATGCGCTCGGCATGCTGCTGACGCTGTCGAAGCGCATCCTGGAATCCGACCGCGCGCTGCGGCGCGAGCGCAACGTCAACCGCAACGCGCTGATCGGCAATGAGGCCAAAGGCAAGACCATCGGCATCGTGGGGCTTGGCAATGTCGGCCGCCGCATCGCCGAGCTCTGCAACGGTCTGCTGCACATGAAGGTGATCGCCTACGATCCCTACCTGACGGCTGAAGAAATGGCGGCGCGGGGCGGGGAGAAGGTCGAGCTCGACGATCTTCTGCGCCGCTCCGATTTCGTCTCGATCTCTTGTCCGCTCGATGCCGGCAGCCGCGGCATGATCGGTGCCAAGCAATTTGCGCTGATGCAGCCGCATGCCTTCTTCATCACCACCGCGCGCGGCTTCATTCATGACGAGCACGCGCTGTACGACGCCTTGAAGGAGAAGCGCATCGCGGGTGCCGGCCTCGACGTCTGGGACAAGGAGCCGCCGCCGCCGGAGCATCCGCTGCTGCAGTTCGACAATGTGCTGGCGAGCCCGCACACCGCGGGCGTGACCAAGGAAGCGCGGATCAATATGGGCCGCATCGCCGCCGAGCAATTGCTCGATGCGCTGGACGCCAAGCGGCCGCCGCGCATCATCAACCCCGGGGTCTGGCCGGCTTATTCGAAGCGGTTTGCGGCGGCCTTCGGGGTGACGCCGAAATAGGCGCCGGAACGCAGGAGCGGGGGAGAAGAATTCCTCCGCCCCGGAGCCGCGCGAGACAATAAACCCACTGCGGAACGCCGGTTTGGCGAAGCGCTCATTGCTATTTTCGCTGATATCTCGACTACTTAGCTCCGAGATATCATTTTCCCGGTGTGGCCGGAGGTTCCGGCTCCGTTGGGAACAAGCACGATGGCAAAGGTACGCAAATTGCTGCAGACCGCACCGGGCCGGATCGGCCGCCGGTTCGCCCAGTTCGTCGCGATCGCCGCCGCCAGCCTGCCGTCAGTCGGCGCCTGATCCCGATCCCCCCAATCACTCCGGCACGATGCGAACGGCGCCGCGCGCGGCGCTGCTGGCGAATGCTGCGTAGGATTTGAGCGCCGTCGAGACGGCGCGCTTGCGCGGCGCCGGCTTCCATGCGGCCTTGCCCTTCGCCACCATCGCCGCGCGGCGGCGCTCGAGTTCGGCCTCCGGCACGGCGAGGTTGATCTTGCGGTTGGGAATGTCGAGCTCGATGGTGTCGCCTTCCTCGACCAGACCGATCAGCCCGCCTTCGGCCGCTTCCGGCGAGATGTGGCCGATCGACAGGCCGGATGAGCCGCCGGAGAAGCGGCCGTCGGTGATCAGCGCGCAGGCTTTGCCAAGTCCCTTCGATTTCAGATAGCTGGTCGGATACAGCATCTCCTGCATGCCGGGACCGCCGCGCGGGCCTTCATAGCGCACCACGACGACGTCGCCGGCCTTCACCTTGTTGCCGAGAATGGCCTCGACCGACGCATCCTGGCTTTCGAAGATGCGGGCGGGGCCGGAGAATTTCAGAATGCTCTCATCGACGCCGGCGGTTTTCACGATGCAGCCGTCCTTGGCGAGGTTGCCGAACAGCACGGCAAGGCCGCCGTCCTTCGAATAGGCATGCGCGGCGTTGCGGATGACGCCCTTCTCGCGGTCGAGATCGACGTCGTCGAAGCGGCGATCCTGGCTGAAGGCGACCTGTGTCGGCACGCCGCCGGGCGCGGCCTTGTAGAAGTTGCGCACCTTCTCGCTGGATGTGCGGACGATGTCCCAGCGGTCGAGCGCATCCGCGAGCGTCGTCGCGTGCACCGTCGGCACGTTTGTCGTGATCAGCCCGGCGCGATCGAGTTCGCCGAGGATGCCCATGATGCCGCCGGCGTGGTGCACGTCCTCCATGTGCACGTCCTGCACCGACGGGGCGACCTTGCAGAGCACCGGCACCTTGCGCGACAGCCGGTCGATGTCGCTCATGGAGAAGGGCACTTCGCCCTCATGCGCGGCGGCGAGCAGGTGCAGCACGGTGTTGGTCGAGCCGCCCATGGCGATGTCCAGCGTCATGGCGTTCTCGAACGCCTTGAAGCTGGCGATGCCGCGCGGCAGCACGCTCGCGTCGTCCTGCTCGTAGTGGCGGCGGGCGAGGTCGACGATGAGATGGCCGGCCTCGACGAACAGGCTCTTGCGGTCGGCATGGGTCGCCAGCACCGAGCCGTTGCCGGGCAAGGCGAGGCCGAGCGCTTCGGTCAGGCAGTTCATGGAATTGGCGGTGAACATGCCCGAGCAGGAGCCGCAGGTCGGACACGCCGAACGCTCGATCACCTCGACGTCGGCATCGGTGACCGCGCTGTCCGCCGCCGCCACCATGGCGTCGATCAGATCGACGGCGCGCTTCTTTCCATTGAGCACGATCTTGCCCGACTCCATCGGGCCGCCCGAGACGAACACGGTCGGGATGTTGATGCGCAGCGACGCCATCAGCATGCCCGGCGTGATCTTGTCGCAGTTGGAGATGCAGACCATGGCGTCGGCGCAATGCGCGTTGACCATGTATTCGACGCTGTCGGCGATCAGTTCGCGCGAGGGCAGGCTGTAGAGCATGCCGTCATGGCCCATCGCGATGCCGTCGTCGACCGCGATGGTGTTGAACTCCTTGGCGACGCCGCCGGCCTTCTCGATCTCGCGCGCCACGAGCTGCCCGAGATTCTGCAGATGCACGTGCCCGGGCACGAACTGGGTGAAGGAATTGACGACCGCGATGATCGGCTTGCCAAAGTCCTCGTTCTTCATGCCGGTCGCGCGCCAGAGGCCGCGGGCACCCGCCATGTTGCGGCCGTGGGTGGTGGTGCGGGAACGATAGGGCGGCATCGTAAATCCTTGGGCTGGTTCTGGATTTTGTAGAATTGCCGCCCTTATGCCCGCCTTGGCCTTGGGACTCAAGGGCACGGGCGCATGGCTGGACCGCGTCGCCGGCCGTTTTGGCCGGTCGTCCTTGATTAGGCCCCCGAAGTCGGGAAACTGCGGATACGCAAAACGAAGAAAATCCCAGGGAGACGCAATTGGCCCGACTGCCCCTCATCGATCCCGCGAACACCTCCGGCGACATCCGCGCCTCCTTCGACCGGATGACGGTGAAGCTCAATATCTTCCGCATGATGGCGCATGCGGAAGCCAACATGATCCCGGCGATGCGGTTCGCCAATTCCATCCTGCACAAGCAGAAGCTGAGCCACGTCAACCGCGAACTCCTGATCCTGCAGGTCGCCCGCATCGAGGGCGGCGAGTATGAATGGCGCCAGCATGTGCCGATCGCGCTCGGTGTGGGCGTGACCCAGCCGCAGATCGATGCGCTCGAGCGCGGCGACCATGCGGCCGCGGCATTCAACGAGGCCGAGCGCGCGCTGCTCGCCTTCGGCCGCGAGGTCGTCGAGAACGTCCGCGTGCCGGCGTCCGTGTTCGCGGGCATGCGAAAGCATTTCAGCGACCAGGAGATCGTCGAGTCCATCTTCACCATCGGTTGCTACATGATGATGGCGCGGTTGACCGAAGCGACCGAGACCGATCTCGATCCGGCCGCCGGCATGGCCGTGTTCGACAGCGGCAAGAAGCGGAGCGCGTGATGGGCGACGCGGCCGACGTCAAGCCGGAGCGCTACGTCCGCCCGCTCTCCGCGGAGTCGGCGGGCCGCGCACCGGGCAGGGGGCGGCTGGACGGCCGCCGCATCCTGATCGTCGGCGGCGGGCAGCGCATCTTCGATGCGGCGACCGATCCGATCGGCAACGGCCGCGCCATGAGCATCCTGTGCGCGCGGGAAGGCGCCCATGTGGCCGTCGCCGACATCAACGGCACGGCTGCCGATCATACGGTCAGCCGGATCACCGAGGAGGGCGGCCGCGCCTTCACCATCCAGGCCGACGTCACCTCCGAGCATGACGTCGCGCGCATGATCGGGGAAGCGCACCGCACCATGGGCGGCCTCGACGGCATGGTGCTCAACGTCGGTACCTTCGGCAAGACCGGGCTCGACGGCGTCAGCGCCGACGAGTGGAACCGCATCTACGACGTCAATGTGCGCGGCCCGATGTTCTGTTGCCGCCAGGCGCTCGAAATGTTCGAGAATGGCGGCGCCATCGTGTTCATCTCCTCGATTGCGGCGCTGAAGGCGGGTTCGCAGATGGCGGTCTACGATTCATCGAAGGCCGCACTCGGCGGGCTGATGCGCAACATCGCCCATCTCGGCGCGCGGCGCGGCATCCGCGCCAATCTGGTCTATCCCGGCCTCGTCGACACGCCGAACGGCCGCGCCGCCGGTGCCGGCCGGCCGTCGCGCGGCAAGGGAAGCACGCCGTTCGGCCGGCAGGCGACGGCATGGGAGATCGCCTATGCCGTGCTGTTCTTCCTGTCGGAGGAGAGCGTCTACATCACCGCGCAGACGCTCGCGGTGGATGCCGGGTTGAGCGGGTTGTGAGAACGGGAATTGCCGCATGAGCGCGTTGTTCGGAAAAGTCTGCCAGAACGGCTATGTGGTCCGCGACATCGCCTCGGCGATGAAATTCTGGACCGAGGTGCTGCGCGTCGGCCCGTTCTTCTACATCCCGTCGGTGAAAGCCGACTGGTTCAGATATCGCGGCGCCGACTCGGCCGTCGAGATGAGCATTGCGCTCGCGAACTCCGGCGATCTCCAGATCGAACTGATCCAGCAGCGCAACGACGCGCCTTCGATGTATCTCGATTTCCTGCGCGACCACGGCGAAGGGCTGCAGCACATGTCCTACTGGAGCACAGATTATCAGGCGCTCTACGACCGCGCCCTCGCGGCAGGCTTCAAGGTCGGCCATGAAGGCCAGATCGGCGGGCCGAAAGGGCGGTTTGCCTATTTCGAGACGCCGGGCCATGCCGGCACGGTGATCGAGATATCTGACATCAGCGGCTCCAAAGGCCGCTTCTTCGAGCGCGTCAGGGCAGCCGCCGCAGATTGGGACGGCGCCGATCCGGTACGCCTGGTCGGCTAGCGCAGAACTAGTATCCGAACGCCGGAGTGCGCATCAGGTGATCCGTTATGCCGGTCACGCCCGGGATGGATTCAACTGCCACCTTGATGGCCTGCCGCTCCTGCTCGGTTTCGATGAAGCCCCAGAGCTCGACGACGCCGTCGGTCACGGTGACATTCAGCTTGTGGGCGTGGGCCCAGGGTTGCTTCTTGAGCTCGTCGAGCAACCGGGTGCGGATCGCGACGTCCGGAAGGCTCACCTCGAGCCGCGGCCGCACGCTGGCAACGGCCTGGATGATGTTGGCACGGCTGACGATGCCGACCAGTTCTCCATTCTTGTTCACGACGGGAACGCGCTTGATGTGATTCTTCTCGAACAGCTCGGCGACCTCGTGCAGGGGCGTGTCGGGGGCGACCGTCTTGACGTTCGATGTCATCACGTCCTTGACGCTGTTGGCGTGCGACTTGACGTAGTCCGCCGCGAGCGTGCGCGCGTCTGCAAGCATCCACAGCCACCAGGAATAGTGGCGTTCCGTTCCGATCTCTGCACGGCGCATCAGGTCGGATTCCGTGACGATGCCGGCGAGTTTCCCGGCCGCATCGACGACGGGAACGGCGCTGATGCGCTGGCCGATCAGAAGCTTGGCGACTTCCTGGACCGTCGCATTTTCGCCGACGGTAACGACCGGCGAAACCATCACGTCTTGAGCGTTCATGAGAGCCTCCTCTGGGGCGCAGGTAATCCTGATATTTCGAGACGGGCAGGGGCGGGTTGATCCGTGTCAAGCTGGCGGGGGCGTTCGGCGCTTATGTTCAACACGGTTGCACCGCGAAAAATGAGGGGCCTTGATGACGCCTGTCCCCTCGGTTGTCGTGGTCCGTTCAATTGGAGCCTTCGGGGATGAACAAGCTGAAAATTCCACATGATGCATTCGTGTTCGTGGGCGACGGCCGCAAGGCCATTTTCCTGCGCAACGAGGGCGACGAGAAATTCCCGAACCTGAAGACCGAACAGGTGTTCGAGGACGAGAACAATCCGCCCACCCGCGAGCAGGGCACCGACAGGCCCGGTCACCTCGGCAAGGCCATGGGCTCGGGGCGGCGCAGCGCGGTCGAGCCGGCGGATTGGCACGATCTTAACGAGCATCGCTTTGCGAAGACGGTCGCCGCTGCGATGGAGCGGGTGATGCGCGAGAGAAAGGTTCCGGCTCTGGTGATCGTGGCGCCGCCGCGGACACTGGCGGACCTGCGGAGCGCGCTGCATGCCGACGTCGCCGCGCGCGTGATCGCGGAGGTGAACAAGGATCTGACCCGCCATCCGGTGGGAGACATCGAGAAACATCTCACCGGCGGCTGATGCGCCGGCCCCGGCCCTCGCCGGGCGAGGCATGGTCCGCGGCGATCCACGCATCGCCGACCTTGACATATGAACGCTTCACTGCGGCCCAGCCGGTGCGATGGGCGATTTCCTCCTGCCGCGGGTCGCCGGCATGGGAGGCAAAAGCGTGGTTGAAGGCTTCGCGATAGATGTCCTGCGCGTGCGCCGGCAGATGATTGCGGACCGGCGCAGGAAGATCCTCGTTCGTTCGATAGGGCATGGCCGTCAGGCCCCGTTCAGAGCGGCTGTTCGAACTCCTCGGCCGAGTGGCCGAATTGTGAAAGTGCTTCCTCGAGGTAGTCGCTCAGCAGGGGTATGCCGATCAGGTACTGGGCCGTGCGCCTGTTGTGCGCGCGATCTGCCTCGCGGCGGATTTCCTGCCAGTCGCCGATATCGCCATCGCCGCGGCCGAGCCAGGCAAGGGCAACGAGGTCGATCTGCTCGTCCTCGTTCAATCCGCGGATCATGGCGCTCAGCTCGGTACGGGAGGGATCGGATGCGTGGTCTTCCAGCACGGACAGCATCGCGTCATCGCTGCCGTTGGAACCGGAATCGGGATCGGTGACCACGTCTTTCACGTCGAATTGACGAGCCTTGGCGAGGATCACTGCGACCTTTTCGGGCGAGATCGTGAGTTCGGGAATGTCGTTCATGTCCGGCTCCCTTCGAATATGTTCAAATCCTAGCCACCGCTGGCGCCGGATTGTTGAGGAAGGTCAAACACGCAGCCGGCCGGGTCGGTTGTGGTGGCAAGCGGAGCTCGGATCGGGTTGCCGAAAGGGGACAGACGGCCTTTTCGAGCGGCGCGCCAGCATCTAGTCTGCCCTTTGAACCACGGGACCCATGGAAAAAAGACGCATGGGCGAACCATCGGATAGACCTGCGAAACCGGCGGGATCGGGTGCGGCCTGGCCGCATGATCCGATGCTGTGGCCCTATGCCGCCACGAAATTGGCCATGGATTCGTTCTTCTGGTGGGCTCATCGGGGCTCCGCACATCCGGCACCTGGCAACACGCCGCCATTGCCGTGGACGACGCCGAACAAGGTCGCGCTTGAACTGACCACCATGCGCCTGCGAGATTTCTCGCAGCGGCACAGCGGGCAGCCCGTGCTGATCTGCGGGCCCTTTGCGCTGCACACGACGCTGATCGCGGATTTCGCGCCCGGTCACAGCATCATCGAGCGGCTGCAGCAGAGCGGCCTTGACCGGGTCTTTCTCACCGACTGGCGCTCCGCCTCGCCGGACATGCGCTATCTCGCCATCGACCAGTATCTCGCCGATCTCAACGTCGCCGTTGACGAGATCGGATATCCCGTCGATCTGATCGGCCTGTGCCAGGGCGGATGGCTGTCGCTGGTCTATGCCGCACGGTTTCCGGAAAAGGTGCGCCGGCTGGTTCTCGCCGGCACGCCGGTCGACCTTTCCGTGGACTCCGGGCTGGCGCGGCTGGTCGGCAGCACGCCGCAAGCCGCCTTCGAGGGAATCGTCGAAAGCGGCGGCGGCATCGTCAAGGGCGAGCACATCCTGCGCCTCTGGAGCCGCGCCTCCGACACCGATACGGTGCTGCAGCGAAATCTTTCGCAGGCCGGCGTTGTCGATCAGGAACTGCTGGCGCGCTTCATGCGCTGGCATGACGAGACCGTGGACTTGCCCGGCACCTATTTCCTGCAGGTGGTAGGCTGGATTTTCCGGGAGAACCGGATTGCGAACGGGACATTCGTGGCGCTCGGCCGCGCCGTTCGTCCCGGCGACGTGAAGGTACCTGTGTTCCTGCTGGCCGGAAGCGACGACGAGATCGTGCCGGCGCCGCAGGCGATGGCGACCGCGTCGCGGCTGGGAACGCCGGCCATCGACATCGAGCGCGCCGTGGTCCCCTCCAGCCACCTCGGCCTCTATCTCGGCAGCCAGACGCTGGCCGTGGCCTGGCCCCGGATTGCCGGCTGGTTGCAGGCCGACAGGGCGGTTCCGGTGGCCGCCCGGCTCTGATATCAGGTCGGCATGGCGAGATGCGGGCGTCCTGTTGCCCGCGAGAGAAGGACACCACGAATGATTGAATCAGTTGGCATCATCGGAGCAGGCACCATGGGCAATGGCATCGCGCAGGTCAGCGCGGCGGCCGGGCTCAGCGTCACCATGGTCGACATCTCGGATGCGGCGGTGAAGCGGGGACTTTCGACCATCGACGGCAGCCTCGATCGCCTGGTCAAGAAGGAGAAGATGAGCGCCGCCGACCGCGACGCCGCGCTGGCGAGGATCAACGCCACGAGCGACAAGGCAAAGCTCGCCAATTGCGACCTCGTCATCGAGGCTGCGACCGAGAACGAGGAACTGAAGGTAAAGATACTGAAGGACCTCTGCGCCACGCTGCGGCCGAAGGCGCTGGTTGCCACCAACACCTCGTCGATCTCGATCACGAAGCTCGCCGCTGCGACCGACCGTCCCGACCGCTTCATCGGCATGCATTTCTTCAACCCGGTGCCCGTGATGGCGCTGCTCGAGCTCATCCGGGGCTTGCAGACCTCCGACGACACCCACGCGAAGGCGGAAGCGTTTGCAAAACGCGTCGGCAAGGTACCGATCACCGCGCGCAACAGCCCCGGCTTTGCGGTCAACCGCATCCTGTGCCCGATGATCAACGAGGCGGTTTTCGCGCTGCAGGAAGGCATTGCGACGGCGGAAGAGATCGACGCCGGCATGAAGCTCGGCTGCAACCATCCGATCGGGCCGCTGGCGCTGGCCGACCTGATCGGGCTCGACACCATGCTGTCAGTGATGGAAGTGTTTTACACCGGCTTCAACGACCCGAAATACCGGCCGGCGCCGCTCTTGAAGGAGATGGTCGATGCCGGCCGCCTCGGCCGCAAGACAGGCCGCGGCTTCTACGATTACGGCAAGGCCTGATACGGGAAACCTGATGAGGAGAAAACCGGGCGGTCGGGGCGCGCAGCCTTGATCGCCGGTGAACTGCGGAGCGTCAGGCAATCGGCGCCGACGGCACGTGTGGGCTCACCCCTATACTTTAGATATTGCTAAATTAGAATTATTGAATATAATGATTTGCACGGCCGCGCGACGAAGTTCGCGCCATAGGCTGCAACAGCATGACCGGGGAGAAACGCCCGTGACGACGCTCACTCACGATATCGCTCGACAATTTCCGCGCACGGCGCGGATCGACTGGTCGCCCTACCTCGTCGGCGCCGGAATAGGGGTGCTGAGCTGGATCGCATTTGCGGCATTCGGCGATCCGATCGGCGTCACGACGGCTTATTCGCGCATCGCGTCGTGGTTCGCCACCCCGCTGATCGGGGCCGATGGGGTCGCGCAGAACAGCTACTGGAAGAGCATGCCGCTGAAGTGGGACTATGGCGTCTGGTTCCTGGTCGGCATACCCCTTGGCGCATTCCTGTCGGCCTGGCTGTCGGGAACGTGGCGCCTCGAACTCGTCCCCGAGGTGTGGGAGGAGAGATTCGGGCCCTCCATTATCAAACGATTTGCTGCGGCTTTCCTTGGCGGTGTCGTCATCATGTACGGCGCGCGGCTGGCAGGCGGTTGCACCAGCGGCCACGGGATCTCCGGCGGCCTGCAGCTCGCGCTTTCGAGCTGGCTGTTCCTGGCGGTGATGTTCGCCACCGGGCTTGCCGTATCCGCCCTGATGTTCCGGAAGTCGTGAGGAGGTCCCGATGACGACGATGTTGGCGATTTTTGGTCCGCTGTTGATGGGTGGCGCCTTTGGCTTCCTGCTGCAGCGTGGCAAGGTCACGAGCTGCAACGTGATCGAGAACCAGTTCCGCCTGCGGGACTTCACGGTGCTCAAGGTAATGGGCACTGCCATCGTGGTTGGCGGCATCGGCGTCCTGCTGCTGATCGATACCGGCAACAGCAAATACTACGTCAAGGACGCCAACATGCTCGGCGTCGCGCTGGGCGCCGCACTGTTCGGCGTCGGCATGGTGGTTTACGGCTACTGCCCGGGAACAGCGCTCGGCGCGATCGCGTCGGGGAGCATTCACGCGCTGGTCGGCGCGCTGGGCATGGTGGCAGGTGCGATTCTCTACGCGCTGAGCTTCGATTGGCTGAAGGCCCACGTGCTCAACGTCTGGACCCTCGGCAAGGTTCGGCTGCCGGATATCACGGGCATTCCGGACGCCGTCTGGTTTGCCGCGCTGGCGGTCGGTGCCGGATTGTTCTTCTGGTGGATCGAGTCCAGGGAAGCGCGGAAGGCTTGAGCCGGCCGGCCGCGTCTCTCACCGCGGCCGGTTCAGCGACCCCTGCGGCCGCAGAACAGCCTGTGCAGGGTCGAGAACAGCTCGTCGATCCGCGGATCGGCGATGCGATACCAGATCGTCTGACTATCGCGGCGGAAGGTGACCAGACCCTCTCCACGCATCTTGGCGAGGTGCTGCGACAGCGCTGAAGCCGACAGGCCGACCTCGTCGGCGAGTGTGCCCACATTGGCCTCGCCCAGCTCGACCAGCTTGCAAAGGATCAACAGCCGGTGCTCGTTGGCGAACATGCGCATCAGCGCAGCGAGTTCGCCTGCTTTCTTCTCGAGGGTGGCCGTGTCGGGTTTGCGCATGCCGAACTTCAATCACAGCCGGCCGCGGATCGTCAACGGCCTTGCGGCACGCTTGCGCGCTAGAAGGGCGATGCCGCAGCCCTGACGGAAGCCTCGCTGCGTCGCGCGACCGGGACGGCGTCGGCCTTGCCGGATGTCGCCTCGGCTTGCTGCGCCGGCGTGCCGATGGCCGCCGATTCGGTGCGGTATTGCGGCAGCTCGCCCTCGAGCGAATAGAAGACGCAAAGCGCAAGGCTCGCCCACACTGCGCCGCTGAAATAGAGCGACATCCAGGCGATCTCGCCCTTCCAGTGGGCGATGTCGTGGGTCTTGACCCAGCGCGTTGAGACGTCGCGCAGGCCCTCCAGCAGGCCGAGCAGCCGGTTGCCGTCGGCATGATTGGCGCGCCATCGGCTGAAATACATCGGCACGTCGACGGCAATGAGGAAGGCGAGATAGGCGACGATGCCGGCGATCGAAATCACCAGGACGACGCGAACCGGGCCGTGGAATTCCGGCAGCAGCCGCACGAGACCGATCCCGACCAGGAAGAAGGCGACGGCCCACAGCGAATTCTCGATCGCGTTGTAGAGGAAGTTGGTGGTCAGCACGGCGTACCACGAAAAGCATTCGGCAATGAGGATCAGCGGCACGATGATCCACGCGACGTTCAGCACCGTATCCGATCCCGTGATCGTTCCGAGCTGATGCAGGATGATCGCCCATTGCGCGACGAAGCAGATCTCGGCGACCGTCGCCACGGAACGGCCGACCAGCACGCTCGACAGCCAGGTATCGAACAGGCAGATGCGTTGCACATCCGCGCGCGGCAGCACCGAGCGGAAGGCACAGCCGAACACATAAGCGGCGCAGAGCAACAGCATCAGCTCCATGCTGCCGACCGGCTGGGTGCGGAGTTCGCGATAAAGCATGAACCACAGCGCGATATTGACGGTGCTCACCAAAGTCAGCATCGCCCACCACCACGCCAGGGGATTTTGCCGCGCACGCCACAGGCTCATTGCATCGCTCCACAGAATTAATCGAACTGACACTCAGTCGTATTAATTCTGTCACAGGGCGCGGCAAGTCACGACAAAAAATCGCGAGTGTGAATTGTCATATAACTGTCATAAAACGCCGGTGGCGTTGCACAGAAGTGGCGAGTCAGCGCGTCGTGCGCTTGCTGGTGCGGCGGAAGTCGTGATTGCCGCACGCCGGACAGCCTTTATCCTTCAACTCCTCGATCGTTGCGGGGATGTCGTCGTTGCCGAGCTCCCAGCGCTGCCTGCATTCCGTGCACTGATACAGACGGACGCGCGGATTCACCTCCGCTGTATAGAGAGGCCCGTGCCATTGCGCGTTGGCGACAGCGGTCCCCGTCGCAACCAGTTCATGCAACTCGCTGGTCGATCCCAGGATCGATGCGCCGGCATACCGGTTGAAGGCGGGGTAGAGCGCCGTGGTCGCCACGCCGATCGACGTCAGCGCCGCCTGCAGCTTCAATCGGTCGGGCGGCGAGGTGTGACCGAACGACAGCATGCCGTAGCCGCGTCCGTGCTCCAGCAGCTCGACGCCGCGGCGCACGAACAGCGAGGCGCCGGCGATGGTGTAGGGCGGATCGGTCTCGAAACTGTCGAACGTGCCGAGGAGTTGCGCCGGCAGCGGCTCGCGCAGATCGTGAGCGATGATTTCGACAGCGAGATCGGCCTCGCGCGCGGCGCGCTGAAGGAATGCGACGCGCCGCTCGTCGATCTCGAACACCACCAGCCGTCGCGGCAATTGCCGGCCGGCGAGCAGGCGGCCGAACAGGCCGATGGACAGCGCGACCGAATCGTCGTCGCCGAGCAGCGCGATGCGGCGGCCCTCCAGCGCGCCGGACCGGTAGAGCAGGGCGGCGCGCCGAACCGATGTCTCTGCCGTGCAAGGCGCCTGGTCCAGGGTGACGTCGGTCTGCGGCGCAGCAGCCAGATGCGCCTCCATCGCGCGCACGACCTGCTCGAGCGCGGGCGGCAACTGCGCCTGCGGCGTCAGGGGAACCTCGACCGAAAGCGACTCCTCGGCGAAGCCGAGCGCCTCGCGAACCCACTGCTCGCCCTCCTCGGTGAAGGCAAGGCCGTGCTGGCGCATCAGGATGCCGCGCTTTTCAAGCTCGCGGCGGATGGCGGTGGCAATCGGAATCGGCAGGCGTGCCTCGCGTGCTGCATCGGCGAGCCGTCCGGACTCGTTGCGATGCACCGCGCGCAGCAGCGCCTCCACGCCCGCCACGCCCTCGCGAAGCGAGGTCGCTTCCGCGACGTCCTGCAGGATAGTGTCCTTCAACCCGACTTCCCCGTCTTCCGGCACCGGCGTCCGGTCATTTGCGCCGCCCACCATAGTATATTAAGGCTGCGAACCCTATTGCCCCCGGCTCCAGAGATCAGGCCCCCGCAATGTTGATGACCCAGGTTCTCGCAGATTGCTACGCTTGCGAGACATCGATCGAGGACGCCGACGCGCTGATGGCGGCCGCCATGGCGGCGGCCAGGGCCGTCGGGGCGACGATCGTCGGCGAATCGACCGTGCGCTACGTGCCGCATGGGCTGACGATCGCCGTCTTCCTCGCGGAGTCGCATATCGTGCTGACGACATGGCCAGAGCACCGGCTGTTGCTGATCGACACGCTGCTCTGCAATCCCGACATGGACGCGGACAAGGCGATCGACGCCATCGTGGCGCGGCTGTGCCCGGCCGGCGAGGTGGTACGCAGCCGGGTGCCGCGGCGTATCGCGGATGCGCCGAATCAAGCTTAGGCTTCCGCCGGCGGCAGCTCAGCTCTCGCCGGAAAAATGCTTCTCGTAGAAGATCTGCGTCGGCTCAAAACCGACGCGCGCCAGCACCGCCTTCATCGGCTCGTTGGTCGCGCGGGTGCGGAACACGACGCGGTCAAATTTCTGTTCGCGGCAGTAGTCGAAGACGGCCTCGCACAGCTTGCCGACAGTGCCGGTGCCGCGCTGCGAGGGGCTGACGAAGATGGAGTGGAAGTCGGCATAGGATTCCTTGGTGATGAAATTCTGCCGCTTGCTGACATAGGCCCAGCCCACGACCTCGCCGTCGGCTTCCGCCACGAAGGTCGCCGCGCCGCGGTCGTCGACCAGCCGCCGCACCTTCTTGATATAGAAGTCGAGATCGGTGATGGGATCGTCGGGGAACGAGATCTTTGCAATCTCGCGCTCGAAGCCTGCCACGGCCTCCACATCCTTGGCCTGCAGAGGCCGCAACCGGGCCTGGGGTTTGTCGTTCATGGTGTCGTCCGGTATCGCTTCAGCGTTGAGACAGGCAAAAATCGGCTTCAGCTTCGAAATTCGACCTGAAACCAGGGTTGAGAAGTCTATAAGCGCATGAAATGAATAGCGAAAGCCCTGATGGGCGGGTGCGGGTAACGGACCGCGGCCACGCTTCGACGGGCGCCACATGCTTGGGAGTGAAACATGAACCTCATCAAATCCGCCCTGTCGGCCCTGGTACTCGGCTCGGTCGCATTGTCAGGGGCAGCGCTGGCGCAAGGCAAGCCCACCGTCGGGATCGCCATGCCGACCAAGGCTTCGGCGCGCTGGATCGACGACGGCAACAATATCGTGAAGGTATTGAAGGAGCGGGGCTACAACACCGACCTGCAGTACGCCGAGGACGATATCCCCAACCAGCTCTCCCAGGTCGAGAACATGGTCACCAAGGGCGCCAAGGTCCTGGTGATCGCGGCGATCGACGGCACGACGCTCTCCAACGTGCTCAAGCAGGCCAAGGACCGGGGTATCGTCGTGATTGCCTATGACCGGCTGATCCGTGACACGCCCAATGTCGACTACTACGCGACGTTCGACAATTTCCAGGTCGGCGTGCTGCAGGCGCAGTCGATCGAGGAGGGGCTGAAGCTGAAGGAGGGCAAGGGCCCGTTCAACATCGAGCTGTTCGGCGGCTCTCCCGACGACAACAACGCCTACTTCTTCTACAACGGCGCGATGTCGGTGCTGCAGCCCTATCTCGACAGCGGCAAGCTGGTGGTGGCGAGCAAGCAACTGGGCATGGACAAGGTCTCGACCTTGCGCTGGGACGGCGCGACCGCGCAGGCGCGCATGGATAACCTGCTGAGCGCGTTTTACACCACCAAACGAGTCGATGCCGTTCTTTCGCCCTATGACGGGCTCTCGATCGGCATCCTGTCTTCGTTGAAGGGCGTCGGTTACGGCAGCGGCAACATGCCGATGCCGATCGTTTCCGGTCAGGATGCCGAAGTGCCCTCGATCAAGTCGATGCTGCGCGGCGAGCAATATTCCACGATCTTCAAGGATACGCGCGATCTCGCCAGGGTCACCGCCGACATGGTGGACGCAGCATTGAGCGGCAAGACGGTCACAGTGAACGACACCACCACCTACAAGAACGGTGTGAAGGTCGTGCCGGCTTTCCTGCTCAAGCCCGTGATCGTCGACAGGACCAATTGGGAGAAGATCCTGATCGACGGCGGTTACTACAAGAAGGGGCAGATCAACTGAGCCGGATCGTGACCGGGGCCGCGGAGCAGGGTGCGATGGGCCCGGATTATCCTCCCTCGAGGGAATTTGAATGACGGCCCTGCTCGAGATGCGCGGCATCGGCAAATCCTTCGCGGGCGCAAAGGCGCTGGACGACGTCAACTTTTCCGTGCGGCAGGGCGAGATCCATGCCCTGGTGGGCGAGAATGGTGCCGGCAAATCGACCCTCGTGAAGGTGCTGAGCGGCGTCTATCCCCACGGCAGCTATGGCGGCGACATCGTCTATGACGGCGAGGTGCGGCACTTCCGCGACATCAATGATTCCGAGGCGCTCGGCATCATCATCATCCATCAGGAGCTGGCGCTGATCCCGCTGCTCTCGATCGCCGAGAACATCTTCATCGCCAATCCGCCGTCGCGGCTGGGCGTGATCGACCGCGACGCTGTCTACCGGCGGTCGCTGCAATTGCTGGCGAAAGTCGGCCTCGACGAGGCGCCGGATACGCTGGTCACCGACATCGGGGTCGGCAAGCAGCAGCTGGTCGAGATCGCCAAGGCGCTGTCCAAGCAGGTGCGCCTCTTGATCCTCGACGAGCCGACCGCAAGCCTCAACGAAAGCGACAGCTCGGCCTTGCTCGACCTGCTGCTCGAATTCCGGGCCCAGGGCATGTCCGCGATCCTGATTTCGCACAAGCTCGGGGAGGTGGCCCGCGTCGCCGACCGCATCACCGTGCTGCGCGACGGCCATGTCGTCGATACGCTGGAGCGCGAGGCCGGCGGCTTCGAGGAGGATCGCATCATCCGCAAGATGGTGGATCGTGACCTCAAGCATCGCTTTCCCGCGCGCAAGCCCGCGATCGGCGAGGTGGCGTTGGAGGTCGAAAACTGGTCGGTCTATCATCCCCAGCATGTGGACCGGCAGGTCATCCGGAACGTGGACTTCCACGTCCGCCGCGGCGAGATCGTCGGTATCGCCGGTCTGATGGGGGCCGGGCGCACCGAGTTCGCCATGAGCCTGTTCGGCAGGTCCTGGGGCCACCGGATCACCGGACGCGCCCGGCTGAACGGCCGCGAAGTCGACCTCTCGACGGTCAGCCGCGCCATCGACGCGGGGCTTGCCTATGTCACGGAGGACCGCAAGCAGCTCGGACTCCTCCTGGCCGAGGACGTCCGCAAGAACATCACGCTTGCCAATCTCGATCGCGTCGCAGCCGGCCGCGTCATCGACGATATCAGGGAGCTCGCGGTAGCGAGCGAATACCGCGAGCGCATGCACATCCGTTGCTCCGACGTCTATCAGGCGTCGGGCGAGCTGTCCGGCGGCAACCAGCAGAAGGTCGTGCTGTCGAAATGGCTGTTCACCGATCCGCAGGTGCTGATCCTGGACGAGCCGACCCGCGGCATCGATATCGGCGCCAAATACGAGATCTATTGCATCATCAACGAGCTCGCCGAAGCCGGCAAGGCGATCGTCGTGATCTCGTCGGAAATGCCGGAATTGCTCGGCATCTGCGACCGCATCTGCGTGATGGACGCGGGCGCCTTCGTCGGCGAGTTCAGCCGCGCTGAAGCGACGCAGGAGAAGATCATGCGCGCCATCATGCGCAAGGGCGAGCGGCTGGTCGACAGGGAGCTCGAGCGAAAACTGGAACAGAAGCTGCCGGGAGACGCGCATCCATGAGCGACAACACCGCGATGCTTCCCGGGGCAGGCAAGCACACCGGCTTCATCAAGGCCAATCTACGCGAATACGGCATGCTGCTGTCGCTGTTTGCCATCATGCTGTTCTTCGAGTTCGCCACCGACGGCACGTTGCTGCGCCCGCTCAACCTCACCAATCTGGTGCTGCAGAACAGCTATATCGTGATCATGGCGCTGGGCATGCTGCTGGTGATCGTCACCGGCCACATCGACCTTTCGGTCGGCTCCGTCGCGGGCTTCATCGGTGCGATCGCCGCGGTGCTGATGGTGCGGTACGGCGTGCATTTCATTCCCGCCACCATCGTCTGCCTGGCGCTCGGCGGCCTGATCGGCGCGGCGCAGGGCTATTGGGTGGCCTATTTCAGGATTCCGTCCTTCATCGTCACGCTGGCGGGCATGCTGGTGTTCAAGGGGCTGGCGCTCGCCGTGCTGCAGGGACAGTCGGTAGGCCCGTTCTCGCCGACCTTCCAGAAGCTCTCTTCCGGCTTCATTCCGGAACTGTTTCCCGATGCCGGCTCGCTCTATCCGACGTCGCTGCTGATCGGCGCAGTGCTGGCGCTCGGCCTGATCTACGTCGGCGCCAAGACCCGCGCCCGGCTTGCAAGCCACGGTGTCGAGATCGAACCGGCCGCTTTCTTCGCATTGAAGAACTTCATCCTGTTCGCCGCGGTCATGTACTTCACCTACCTGATCGCCTCGCATCGCGGCCTGCCCAACGTTCTCGTCATCATGGTCGCGCTGATCGCGCTTTATGGCTTCATCACCACGCGCACCACCATCGGCCGGCAGGTCTATGCGGTCGGCGGCAACGAGAAGGCGGCGAAGCTCTCGGGCATCAAGACCGAGCGGCTGACCTTCCTGACCTTCGTCAACATGGGTGTGCTGGCCGCGCTCGCCGGCCTGATCTTCGCTGCACGGCTCAACACGGCAACCCCGAAGGCCGGCGCCGGGTTCGAGCTCGACGTGATCGCCGCCTGCTTCATCGGCGGCGCCTCGGCCTATGGCGGTGTCGGGCGGGTCGCGGGCGCCGTGATCGGTGCGCTGATCATGGGCGTGATGAACAACGGCATGTCGATCCTCGGCATCGGGATCGACTACCAGCAGGTGATCAAGGGCCTGGTGCTGCTCGGCGCCGTCTGCCTTGACGTCTACAACCAGCGGCGCTGAGGCTGCGCGCCGGGTTGGCCAGTGAAGCTACTTTGCATGGGGTTGTTTTCGACATTTCAGTTGGACGGATGGGCAGCGTTTTCAGGAACATCAGGTTGCATTGAGCCGGTACTGCGGTTAGGCAATTGAGATGAAATGGAAATTCTCCGTCGCCCCGATGATGGACTGGACCGACCGGCATTGCCGCGTCTTCCATCGCCTCATGACGCGGCGGGCGCGGCTCTATACGGAGATGCTGACCACCGGCGCCATCCTCCATGGCGACCGCGCCCGGCTGCTCGGCTTCGATGCCAGCGAGCATCCGGTGGCGCTCCAGCTCGGCGGCTCGTCGCCGGCGGACCTCGGAGAGGCCGCGCGGATCGGCGAGGATTTCGGCTATGACGAGATCAACCTCAATGTCGGTTGCCCCTCCGACCGCGTGAAGGACGGCCGCTTCGGTGCCTGCCTGATGGCGGAGCCGGCGCTGGTTGCCGAATGCGTCGCCGCGATGAAGCAGGCGGTGAAGATTCCGGTCACGGTAAAATGCCGGATCGGCATCGACGACCAGGATCCGGAAGCCGCCCTCGATACGCTCGCCCGCGGCGTGGTCGCGGCCGGCACCGATGCGCTGATCGTGCATGCGCGAAAGGCCTGGCTGAACGGGCTGTCGCCGAAGGAGAACCGCGACATCCCGCCGCTCGATTACCGGCGCGTCTATCGGCTGAAAGTTGCGCTCCCCGATGTGCCCGTCATCATCAACGGCGGCATCGGCAGCATCGAGGAGGCGAAGGCGCATCTGGCGCATGTCGATGGCGTCATGCTCGGGCGTGCGGCCTATCAGGACCCGTGGCGGCTCCTGGCGGTCGATCCCCAACTGTTCGGCGAGACGGCGCCGCACGCATCGATGAAGGACGTGTTCGAGGCGATGACGCCCTATATCGCGCGCGAGCTCGCATCAGGCACGCGGTTGCACGCGATCACGCGGCATTTCGTCGGCGCCTTCCATGGCGTGCCCGGCGCGCGCGCGTTCCGCCGGCATCTCGCCGAACATGGCGTCAGGAGCGGGGCGGGCATTGACGTGCTGCGCGATGCGGTCGCGCTGGTCCGCGAGCGCGAGGCCGCCTCACTTGCGGCGTGAGTGCTCGGGATAGCCGTGCAGCGACAGCCTGTCGGAGCGCACGCCCCAGCTCTCCAGCCGGTCGAGAAAGCTCATGCCGAGCAGATTGGTCTTCATGTGCCCGCGCGGCACCACCAGCGCCGGCACTGATTTCTCTGTAAGCTTGCCCACGGTGAGGCGATCCAGCGTCAGCCGCGCCGCCCTGGTGTGGCCGCCGGCGGTTTCCAGATCGACATTGTATTCGAGCATCTCGATGGGAACGCCGATTGCCTTCGCCGTCTCCCAGGTCAGCACGACGGATGTTGCGCCGGTATCAATCACCATCGGTGCGGTGACGCCGTTGATCTTCGCCTTCAGTGCGAATTCGCCGCTCTGGCCGCGCGGGATCTGCACCGGAGGCGGTGCCGACAGGCTCTTCTGCCGCAGCATGTGCGAGATGCTGTCGCCGGCGCGCGAGATCTGCTCGGGATCGCCGTAGGCCACCACGGCGCCCGCGGTGCCCGCCAGAAACAGCAGGATGAGCAGGACGCGGGTCATGGTGCCGCTCCCGCAAGAGCCGGCGCGATCAGGCTTTCTTGCGCGCCTCCGGCGGCGTCAGGCCGGCTTGCGCCATGCGCGATGCGAGTTGCGCCATGACGGCGCGCCGCTCGGTGCCGTCCATGCCGGACCAGCGCGCGATCTCCGGCAGCGTGCGGCCGCAGCCGAGGCAGAGATTGGTTCCGGGGTCCATCTGGCAGACTGCGATACACGGCGTTTCTTGGCTCATTCTTGCATAGTGAAGGATGGTTTGGCGCTTGCGCAAGCGCCGGCTGCTACAGCCCGGTGCCCGCGCTCATGATCGGCTTGTGGCGCGGGCGGCGTTTTTCGTCGGCGACATTGGCGTTCTCCGGCTGCAGCGGCGGGGCTTCCTCGGTCATCGGCCCGAGCGCCGACATGACGCGCTCCGGCGGGAAGGTGATGATCACCTCGGTGCCGATGCGAACCTTCGATTTCAGCGTGAAGGTGCCGCCGTGCATGTCGATCAGGCTTTTTGCGATCGGCAGCCCGAGCCCCGCGCCTTGCTCCGCCGACTTGATGGAATTGGAACCCTGGCCGAAAGAGGCGAGCACGATCGGGATCTCGTCCTCAGGGATTCCGGAGCCGGTGTCCTTGACGCTGAGATATTGCCCGCCGGATGCGGTCCAGCCTGCCTTGAGCCAGATCTCGCCGCCCTGCGGCGTGAACTTGATCGAGTTGGACAAGAGGTTGAGCACGATCTGCCGGATGGCGCGCTCGTCGCCCCAGATCTTCGGCATGCCGTGCTCGAACACCTCGTGGATGGTGATGCCGCGGCTGGAAGCGCGCAGCTTCAGCAGATGATGGCAATCGGCGACGACGTTCACCAGCGACACCGCTTCCTCGTTGAGCTCGTAGCGGCCGGCCTCGATGCGGCTGAGGTCGAGGATCTCGTTGATCAGGTTGAGCAGGTGAACGCCGGAATTGTGGATGTCCGCCGAATATTCCTTGTAGACGGGCACGCTGTGCGCGCCGAAGATCTCGCTCTTCATCACCTCGGAGAAACCGAGGATGGCGTTCAGCGGCGTGCGCAGCTCGTGGCTCATCTGGGCGAGGAAGCGCGACTTGGCGACGTTGGCGGACTCGGCGCGGTGGCGCGCTTCGTCGGAGATCGCCTTGGCCTGTTCGAGCTCGCCGATCAGCGCGTCCTTTTCGGCCCGCGCCTCCAGCGTCGCGAGCGTCGTCGAGTGCAGGCGATGGGCGAGCAGCGCAAAGTAGCCTTCGGCGGCGAGCGCCAGCACCGCCAGCACGTAGTTGTCGAGCGTGCCTGACAGGATGAAGTTGAGCGCGATTGCTGCCGTCACCGGCGCGGTAGCCGCCAGCGCCGCAATCGGCAGGCTCGCCGCCAGCATGCTGGACACCGCGATGACCAGCAGCATCAGGAACATCATCAGCGTGTTGGAGGCGACGTCGAGCCCGGCGGGGCGGATCAGGATCGCGGTCCAGGTCAGGCCGTAGAGCAGATCGAGCAAGACGAAACGCGTGCGCCATTTGCGTGTCGCGGGAAGGGAGGCAGGTTCGGCGAGGAAGCGCGCGCAGCTGCGAATGATCGCGGCATGGATGCAGAGCATGCCGCAGGTCCAGGCCGCTGCGGAAACCGGCTGCATCCAGAAGCCGAACAGCGCGCCGGTCGCCACCACCAGCAGCATGACGACGAAGGACGCCGACATCCGTGTTTGTGCGTACTGCCGGAGCAGTTCCGTGTCGAAGGCGGGGCGGGTGCCGCTGGTTGACGTTAACCGGTCGCGCGCCTCGCGGACCCGCTGTGCCGCCACGCGCCGCGCATTGACGGGCGCAGCGGGGGCAGGTTCGGCCGGAAGCTGGACAACTTCAGGCTTTTCAGCGGGTTTACTCATCAGACAACACAATTGCGCCCACGAACCGCGCGGACTTTTGCATTATCTATCTGTGGGCCGAAATCGTTAAGCGATGCCTTAAAGAGCTAAAGAATCCCGTTAACGCGGGGTTAAATTAACCTTTGTTCCTCTCGCGCGGCAAATCCACAAGCGGCTTGCTGGCGAGCGTCGGCAGCGTCGATACGCCGCGATCCCTGGCGTCCAACGCCGACAAGGGACGAAGCTGCTCAAGAGGCCGAAGCTTCTATTTCTGGTTTAAATTGCGATCTGGCGTCAAAACCATAGCAAAGCCCTGAAAAGGGGGTTGATTGACGCTTGCCGCGCCAGAACTCCACCGCGCCAGCGACCATCGGTCTGGCCTGTCTCAAATATAAGTTGAATTCGCGGAACCCTTGGTCGCCGCGCCCGTTGTGAAGTGATCCCCTGGCGCGATGGGATTGGTCAGCCGCCAGCCGACAAGGCCGCTGAGGTTTCACAACCCCGCGTTTGGAGAACACAATGAACAAGATAGCAATCTCTTTCGCGGTGGGCGCGAGTGCACTCTTCGTGACTGGCGCAACGGCTGCACCGCTCGCGGTGAACCGGCTGGCTGCCCCTGACGGCAATGTCCAGAACGTCCGCATGGTATGTGATGAATACGGCCGCTGCTGGCGTCAGCGCTCTGATCGACGCATGATCCTCCGCGAGTCATACGGAAGCGATGTTCGCCGCGATCGCTACGTCCAGCGCCGTGGCTATGAAGAGCGTGGCGGTATCGGCTTCAGTGCGCCTGGCGTGAGCGTCGGTATCGGCACCGGCCGCTACTGACAAGCGAACCTCTTGCAACAGGCCGCGGAGAAATCCGCGGCCATTTTGCATTTGTGCCAGCGACACAAAAACAAAAACTGTACCGTTGGAACTGCCTTGTGTTTCGTCGGTTGGTGATGGGAAGCCCCGAGAGCGGTGGGGTTGAATCCAACCAAGGTCAGCACCCCCCACAATGTTCAAAACCCTGTCAGCCCTGGCGGCATTCGTGGTCCTCGGAGCCTCAGTCATCGCCTTACCCGTACTGGCTCCGAAGGTTGAAGCCAGTGAAGCAATGGCACTCGCAAAGAGCGACCGCCTGCAGGTCCGGGCGGAGGTGTTGAATTGCGGGAACCAGGTCTGGCCACAGATCGAAGCTGCATGTTTACGAACTGGCGCAGGTACGAAAGTTCTGGAAGCCCGTCTTGTCACCGCTCGCCGGTGAGGAATAGCCGACATTTGTTCTGCTCTATCGCAGAGAATCTTGCGTGACTTATTCCGCGTACATGGCCCAATTGCGCGATGATCGCAGCAGCAGTTCAGCGGACCCTGGCACATGAAAGATTTCCCACATGCGTCCTTCCCGCCCGACATCATCAGAGTCATGACGGAAGCGATGGAGAGCGCCGTGTCCGCGCTCCCTCATCCCGTCGCGTCTGCGCACATCCAATCGCTGGCCGAAACCATTCTGCGCACCACCAAGGAAGGCGAGAGAGATCCCGCAACCCTCGCCAGAATGGCTTTGCTGGAGCTTATGGTCTCACCGCGGGCCTGATCGAATCTTTCTTCCGGCTCGGCGCGATTTTAGCTCGCTATTTGCCCGCAATGAGCGCAGCAACGATCTGCGAAACATGAGTTCAGGCAAGTCTCGCTCGGCGACCGCCCGAATTCAGTTGGCCGCCGATGTATTGCCTTCCGAACCCGGTTGCCCGCGCTGGGCGACTTGCGCCGCGCAGACGCTTATCAACTGTCTCGAGGAGAAGTCGCGATGTCGACCGCAATAGGACCGATCGAGGTGCCCAAGGTGCTCGTCGTTGAAGACGAGATGGTCTTGCGCATGCGTGCCGCCGATATCGTCGAAGATGCCGGATTTTGTCCTGTCGAAGCCGTAAATGCCGACGAGGCGATGGCCATTCTGGAGTCCCGCTCGGACATAGCTCTGCTGTTCACGGATATTCAGATGCCCGGCAGCATGGACGGGCTGAAGCTGGCCCATGCCGTGCATGCACGCTGGCCTGCCATCAAGATCGTGCTGGTTTCTGGTCAGGTGAGGCCGTCCGACGCCGAAAGACCGGCCGACAGCCACTTCTTCGGCAAGCCGCTGGGCGTCGAGCAAATGATCGCCGAATTGCAGGCTATGGTAGGCGTGGGCGCGCTAAAGATCTTTCCGGGGGCTCCATCGGCGCAGTCCGGAGAGGATGTTCATCCGGGCACCCCGATCGATCCGCCGTCCCGCTCCGCCCATGAGACTGCATTGTCGGCGGAGAACGACAGTCTTCGCCTGTTGCTGGAACAAGCCGGGATCGACGCCAAGGCCCTGCTTGCGCAAGCCGGGATCGACGCCAAGGAGCGCGAGGCCGCCGACAAGCTGCAAAAGCTTATTCTTGGTGAACTGCATCATCGCATCAAGAACACTCTCGCCACCGTCAGCGCCATCGCTTCGCAAAGCTTCCGGACGGCGACCAGCATCGAACACGGACAGACGGCCATGGAGGGCCGGCTACTCGCTCTCGGACGCGCCCACGATCTGCTGATGCAGATCAGCTGGTCCAGTGCCAGTCTCACTCATACCTTTAGCGGCGCGACCGAACCCTATGACAGCCAGGGGATGCGGCGATTCCATTTCAACGGGCCGGATATCAGGATCACTTCAGGCGCCGTCATTGCGCTTGCGATGACGCTCAACGAGCTTTGCACCAACACCACCAAATTTGGCGCGCTCTCGAACGTCAACGGCCGTGTCGAAATCGCCTGGACGATCGACGAAGAGAAGCAGCGGATGCGTCTGACCTGGACTGAAAAGGGTGGCCCGCCGGTTCAGCAGCCGGCGCGGCGCAGCTTCGGCACGCGCATGATGGAGTCGCTGGGTCAGCAATTGAATGGCCGTGTGCAGCTCACCTACGATCCATCCGGATTTGTCTACCTTCTGGATGTGCCGCTTGGTTCAATCATTGCGACTGCGTGAGGAATCGCTTCCGCAATTGGGAGGAGGTGACATGGCCAACTTCAGGCTTGCGCCAGTCAGTTCCAAACGCGCCTCACCGCTCCAGCCGCGCCATCAGGCTCGAGGTGTCCCAGCGCTTGCCGCCCATTTTCTCGACCTCGGCGTAGAACTGGTCGACCAGGGCGGTGACCGGCAGATTGGCACCGTTGCGGCGGGCTTCTGCGATGCAGATCGAGAGATCCTTGCGCATCCATTCCACCGCGAAACCGAAGTCATATTTCTTTTCGTTCATCGTCTTGTAGCGGTTGTCCATCTGCCAGGACTGCGCTGCGCCCTTGGAGATGGTGTCGACCACGTCGGCGATGTCGAGCCCGGACTTCCGGGCGAAGTGGAGGCCCTCGGACAGGCCCTGGACGAGGCCGGCGATGCAGATCTGGTTGACCATCTTGGTCAGCTGGCCTGCTCCGGCGGGGCCGAGGCGCTTGCACATCCGCGCATAAGCGGAGTTGATGATCGGCTCGGCCGCGGCATAGGCATCCTCGTTGCCGCCGCACATCACCGTCAGCACGCCATTCTCGGCGCCGGCTTGGCCGCCCGACACCGGAGCGTCGACGAACTTGAAGCCGCCCTTGGCGGCTGCGGCGTCAAGTTCACGTGCCACTTCAGCGGAAGCCGTGGTGTGATCGACGAAGGTTGCGCCTTTCTTCATGCCGGCGAAGGCGCCGTCGGGCCCGATCGCCACCGCGCGCAGGTCGTTGTCGTTGCCGACGCAGCACATCACGAAGTCCTGGCCCTCGGCGGCTGCTTTCGGCGTCGCGGCGGTCTTGCCGCCGAATTTTTCCGCCCATTGCTGGGCCTTGGCCGCCGTGCGGTTATAGACGGTCACTTCATGGCCGCCCTTCTTGACGAGGTGTCCTGCCATCGGAAAACCCATCACGCCGAGACCGAGAAAAGCGACTTTCGCCATCGTTGCTACCTTGGGAGTTTGGCCCAGTGGCCTTGAACTGGCCGGGCGGTTCTTGGAGGGAGGCCGCACCATAACCCCTGCGCAGGGGAGGGCAACGGCTTCGTTTGGCCGAAATGGCGGGTTTTGTGCTATGGTCGCCGATCAAAGCGACGTCGCAAGAATGACTTCACAAAAAAGGGAGTGTTTCGCATGGGCGTGAGCGTGGGCGTGCTCGATCATTTCAACATCCGGACCCGGAATCTCGCCGATACGGTCCGCTTCTATGAGGACATCCTGGGTCTCGAAAAGGGCCCCCGGCCGAACTTCGCTTTCCCCGGCGCGTGGATGTACAGCGAGGGCAAGGCCGTGGTGCACCTGGTCGACATTTCCAGGACCGACGAGGCACAGAAGCCGGACTCCGGCGTTGTCCACCATGTCGCCTTCGCCTCGACCGGCTTTGACGGCATGAAGCAGCGCCTGCAGTCGAAAGGCATGGCCTTCGATTCCCGCCAGGTGCCGGGTGGCGACCTCTGGCAGATCTTCGTCGATGACCCCAATGGCGTCATGATCGAGCTGAATTACGAGGCCGCCAAGGAGGGGGGCTCGGTGGCTCCGGTGGAGCGGCGGGAAGACATAGGCGCTAGGTAATTGGGCGCAAGGTAATTGGGCGCGAGGTAGCATTTCCCGCCCAATCGCTCTATAGGCGCTTCCGGAAATAGCTTTAGGAGATGCGCCCTTGAGCGTGACGCAACAGCAGGTTCTCGATGCCCTCTCCAGGGTGATGTCGCCGCGCGGCGTCGCCTTGCCCAATGCCAATGTGCTGTCGGCGATCACGGTCACCGACGGCAAGGTGTTCTTCTCCGTCAATGTCGACGCCGCCGAGGCCCGCGCCTGGGAGAGCGTCCGGGCGCAGGCGGAAGCCGCCGTGCGCGCCATTCCCGGCGTTTCGGTCGCGATGATCGCGCTGACAGCGGAGCGCAAGCCCGGCTCGGCCAGCCCGCCGCCGGTTCCGCAGCCGCACCGCCATACCTCAGGCCACTCACACAGTGCCGGCGTGCAGCCGGCCGCCTCGCACCGGCCGCCGCAGGGCGGGCAGAACCCGATGTCGAAGCAGGCGGAAATCCCCGGCATTGCCGCGATCATCGCCGTTGCCTCCGGCAAGGGCGGCGTCGGCAAATCGACCACCGCGCTCAACCTCGCGCTCGGCCTGCGCGACCAAGGGCTGCGCGTTGGCCTGCTGGACGCCGATATCTATGGTCCTTCGGTACCGCGGCTGACCGGCATCCATGACAAGCCGCAGCTCAACGCCGACCGGAAGATGATCCCGATCGAGCGGTTCGGGCTCTCGATCATGTCGATCGGCTTCCTCGTCGAGGAGGACACCGCGATGATCTGGCGCGGGCCGATGGTGATGTCGGCAATTACCCAGATGCTGCGCGACGTCGAGTGGGGCAAGCTCGATGTGCTCGTGGTCGACATGCCGCCGGGCACCGGGGACGCGCAGCTCACCCTGGCGCAGAACGTGCCGCTGAAGGGCGCGATCATCATCTCGACGCCGCAAGACCTGTCGCTGATCGACGCGCGGCGCGGCCTTGCCATGTTCAGGAAGGTCAACGTGCCCGTGCTCGGCATCGTCGAGAACATGAGCTACTTCCAGTGCCCGCATTGCGGCACGCGCTCCGATATTTTCGGCCATGGCGGGGCGCGGCACGAGGCGGAAAAACTCGGCGTGCCCTTCCTCGGCGAGATACCGCTGCACATGTCGATTCGTGCCACGTCCGATGCGGGAACGCCCGTCGTGGACAGCGAGCCGGACGGCCCGCATGCCGCGATCTACCGTTCCATCGGCGCCAGGGTCCGTGAGCAGCTTCAGGATGTTATCGCAGCTGCCTGAAGCGGTTCTTCAACTTTGGTTTTAGTCAGTGCTGTCATGCCTTTGTTGCGTTTCCGCTTCGCAACTTCCGTGTTAAAGCGCCCCCGCCAGAGCGTCGCCGGTCGTATGCAGCGTGGCCGCCGGACGAACCGCTCGCGAAATCCCCCGGGTACTTCCCACCAAGGAGAGACTTGAATGAAGCGTCGTGATTTTTTGAAGGTTTCAGCGGCCGGAGCTGCCGCAACAGCCGTTGCCTCGCCGGCCATTGCGCAGTCGTCGCCTGAGATCAAATGGCGCCTGACCTCGAGCTTCCCGAAATCGCTCGACACCATCTATGGCGGCGCGGAGCAGGTCGCGAAGTATGTCGCCGAAATGACCGACAACAAGTTCCAGATCCAGGTATTCGCGGCGGGCGAAGTTGTTCCCGGCCTGCAGGCGCTGGACGCGACCTCCAACGGCACCGTCGAGATGAGCCACACGGTGGCCTACTATTATGTCGGCAAGGATCCGACCTTTGCGATCTTCTCGGCGGTCCCGTTCGGCCTCAATGCGCGCCAGCAGAATTCCTGGTGGTTCCAGGGCGGCGGCGAGCAACTTGGCAACGAGTTGTTCAAGAAGCACGGCGTGATCGGCTTCGCCACCGGCAATACCGGCACCCAGATGGGCGGTTGGTTCCGCAAGGAGATCAAGACGGTCGCCGACCTCTCGGGCCTCAAATTCCGCATCGGCGGCATCGCCGGCCAGGTGCTGCAGAAGGTCGGCGTGGTGCCGCAGCAGATCGCGGGCGGCGATATCTATCCGGCGCTGGAAAAGGGCACCATCGACGCGGCCGAGTGGGTCGGTCCCTATGACGACGAGAAGCTCGGCTTCCAGAAGGTGGCCAAATTCTACTACTACCCGGGCTTCTGGGAAGGCGGCCCGATGGTGCACACCTTCTGCAACCTCGAGAAGTGGAACTCGCTGCCGAAGTCCTATCAGGCGGTGCTGGCCAATGCGACCGCGCACGCCAACACCTGGATGGGCGCGCGCTACGACATGCAGAACCCGTCCGCGCTGAAGCGCCTGGTCGCCGGCGGCACGCAGTTGCGCCCCTTCAGCAACGAAGTGCTGGAGGCCTGCCTCAAGGCCACCAACGAGCTTTGGGCGGAGCTGTCGGGCAAGAACGCCGACTTCAAGAAGGTGATCGATGCCATGCAGGCCTACCGGTCCGACCAGTATCTGTGGTGGCAGGTCGCCGAATATACCTTCGACAGCTTCATGATCCGCTCGCGCACCCGCGGCTGATCTAGACTTTAGTCGCAGAGAAAGCCCGGCCCTCCTGAGGGCCGGGCTTTTTTGCGTTCTGGGCCCGGTTTCGGGATGGAAATCGGGCGGGGGATGTTCCATGCTCATGCCAAGCCTCGCCAAGAAGGCCAAAAGCGTTTTCGAGCGAGGCGGTTAGCGTCTTGCGTGAAGAGGACGCGTCAACAACGAAGCATCATGCACAAACACCCAAGGCAGGACTCAATGAAGCGAAGAGATTTTCTCAAGGTCACCGGTATTGGCGCCGCGGGCGCCGCAACCCTGGCCGCACCGGCGATTGCCCAGTCGGCGCCGGAAATCAAATGGCGCCTGACCGCCAGCTGGCCGAAATCGCTCGACACGTTGTGGGGCGGCGTCGAACTGTTCGCCAAGATCGTCGGCGAGGCCACTGACAACAGGTTCCAGATCCAGGCCTTCGCCGGCGGCGAAATCGTTCCCGGTCTGCAGGTTCTCGACGCCGTGCAGAACGGCACCGTCGAGATGGGCCACACCGCCTCCTACTATTATTTCGGCAAGGACCCGACCTTCGCGTTCGGCACGGCAGTGCCGTTCGGTCCGAACCAGCGCCTCAACCAGGCCTGGTACATGCATGGCGGCGGCCGGGAACTGATGAACGAGCTCTACAAGGGCTACAATTGCACGACCTTTCTTGCCGGCAACACGGGCTGCCAGATGGGTGGCTGGTTCCGCAAGGAGATCAACACGGTCGACGATATGAAGGGGCTGAAGATGCGCATCGGCGGTTTCGCCGGCAAGGTGATGCAAAAGCTGGGCGTCGTGCCGCAGCAGCTCGCCGGCGGCGACATCTATCCGGCGCTGGAAAAAGGCACGATCGACGCGGCCGAATGGGTCGGGCCCTATGACGACGAGAAGCTCGGCTTCAACAAGGTCGCGCCGCACTACTATTTCCCGGGATGGTGGGAAGGCGGTCCGATGCTGCTCGGCCTTGTCAATATCGAGAAATGGAACTCGCTGCCGAAGTCGTATCAGTCGGTGATCGAGCAGGCGGGCCAGACGGCCAACAGCTGGATGATCGCAAAATACGACCAGGCCAATCCGGCGGCGATGAAGAAACTGCTTGCCGGCGGCACCAAGCTGCATCCCTTCTCGCCGGCGATCATGCAGGCCTGCCTCAATGCCACCAAGGAGGTCTACGCCGAGACGTCGGCATCCAACCCCGGCTTCAAGAAGGTCCTGGATTCCATCAATAGCTTCACGTCCAACGGGTACCAGTGGTGGCAGGTCGCCGAGCTCGGCTACGACAGCTTCAAGTCGCGTAACCCGCAAGTCTGATCGCACGCGGACGCTTCAAACAAGAACCCCGGAGCGCGACGCTCCGGGGTTTTTTTGTTGCCTGCGACGAGGAGGCGCCGGCTATTGCTTCGGCGGCCCCTGGCCGAAATCGATTGGCGGCAGCTCGATCTGCGGCACCTCGATCTTGACCTTGCTGAGGTCGACGTCGATGGGCTTGTCGAGCAGGGCGGTCACGGTGATCGGGAAGGCGATCACCAGAGCCACCATGATCAGCTGCAGGAAGATCCACGGTACCGCGCCCCAGTAGATGTCGGAGCTCTTCACCTCGCGCGGCGCCACGCCGCGCAAATAGAACAGCGCAAAGCCGAACGGCGGATGCAGGAACGAGGTCTGCATGTTGACGCAGAGCATGACGCCGAACCAGATCAGTGCAGCATCGGCGCCTACCACGGGAGTGAGGACCTTCTGCGCGATCGGCGCCACCATCGGCAGGATGATGAAGGCGATCTCGAAGAAATCGAGGAAGAACGCCAGGAAGAAGATGAAGACGTTGATGAAGATCAGGAAGCCCCAGACGCCGCCCGGGATCGAGGTCAGGTGGTGCTCGAGCCAGACGCCGCCGGATACGCCGAGGAACACCACCGAGAAGCAGGTCGAGCCGATCAGGATGAACACCACCATGGTGGAGATGCGCATGGTCGACTCGTAGCCCTGCTTGATGAGATCGCGCAGGTCGGGAATCTTCACCGCCTCGAGGCAGAGCCAGATCACCGCGATGTAGACCACGGCGAAGGCGAGCTTGAAAAACAGGCTGTCGCGCGACAGCAGTATCGCGATGATTGCGCCGATGCCGGCGGCGATGATGCCGATCAGCATCATCCGGTGACCGGGCTTGCTGAGTTCCTTGTGGTGGATCGCGGCGAGAACGATAGCGCCGATCGCGCCCATGGCGCCGGCTTCGGTCGGCGTCGCGAGGCCCAGCATCATGGTGCCGAGCACGACGAAGATCAGCACCGCGGAGGGGATGATGCCCATCAGGCACTTCTTCCAGAGCGGCCAGCCGGTCAGCGTGCGCGCCTCTTTCGGCACCGCCGGCACATGGTCCGGCTTTACGATACCGAGCAGGAACGTGTAGCCGGCGAACAGCGCGATCTGCAGGATCGAGGGACCCCAGGCGCCGAGATACATGTCGCCCACGGACTTGCCGAGCTGGTCGGCCATCACGATCAGTACCAGCGACGGCGGCACCAGCTGCGTAATGGTGCCGGACGCCGCCAGCACGCCGGTGATGTATCGGACGTTGTAGCCGTAGCGCATCATGACCGGCAGCGAGATCAGCGCCATCGCGATCACCTGCGCCGCCACCGTGCCGGTGATGGCGCC
Source organism: Bradyrhizobium sp. (assembly GCF_016219575.1). Classification (GTDB taxonomy): domain Bacteria; phylum Pseudomonadota; class Alphaproteobacteria; order Rhizobiales; family Xanthobacteraceae; genus Bradyrhizobium. The sequence continues at coordinate 228,843 of NZ_JACRMG010000009.1, forward strand.
CAGGATGAAGCCGACGATGATGACGGAATAGCCGAGGCCGCCGCGCACCGGTCCGAACAGCTGGCCCATCGAGTCCAGCATGTCCTCGGCGAGACCGCATCGCTCCAGCACCGATCCCATGAAGGTGAAGAAGGGAATCGCCAGCAGCAATTCGTTGGACAGCACGCTGCCGAAGATGCGGCCCGGGATCGCCTGCAGGAAGTTGAGGTCGAAGAAGCCGAGATAGATCGACAGGAAGCCGAACGACAGCCCGAGCGCGGCGAGCGTGAAGGCCACCGGGAAGCCGATCAGCATGGCCAGGATCAGGCCGCCGAACATCAGCGGCGGCATCATCTCCAGGGAAATCATTGCGTCGGCCTCTCGTACTTGGCGTCGATCACCACATAGCCCTGCAGCGCGGCCATGCGCTTGATGACCTCGGAGACGCCTTGCAGTGCGAGCATGACGAAGCCGGCCGGGATGACGAACTTGATGGGCCAGCGGATCAATCCGCCGGCATTGGAGGAAATTTCACCGACCGAGTAGGCCTGCATGAAGAACGGCCAGGACAGATAGGCGAGCAGCAGGCAGGACGGGATCAGGAAGCACAGCGTGCCGATCAGGTCGAGCCAGAGCTGTCCGCGTTCCGACAGCATCAGATAGAGGATCTCGACGCGGACATGCTCGTTGCGCTTGAAGGTATAGGAAGCGCCGAACATGATGACGACGGCGAACATGTACCATTGCAGTTCGAGCCAGGCATTGGAGCTGTAGCCGAATGCGTAGCGGATCATGGCATTGCCGGCACTGACGACGCAGGCGGCCAGGATCAGGAAGTTACAGACATCGCCGAGTTTTTGATTCAACAGGTCGATCGCGTTGCTGAGACCTAGCAATGGACGCATCATTTTCTCCCCGGCGGCCGCGCCGGCGCGCCGATGTTCTTGTTGGGCACCGCTACGCCGCCGCGCGCCGAACGCACGGAACCGTCACACACCTGCAGCAGTGATTGCAACGAAAGTCCTCCCCCTTCACGTGCTTCGCCGTCTTGGCTGTCCCCAACGGAAACAACGGCCTGTTGTCCGGCCGCGCAGGCTTGAAGCACGGGCACCATTTCAGCGCGCCTTGCCGCCGTCAATCGGAAAATGGACAAATTGACGCGGGGGTAAGCGGTTAGGCAGGCCGGGGCCGGCGGGCAGCGAATTCAGCCGCCGGTCACGCTCATGTGGCGGCTGACGCTCGGCCGGTTGTGGCGGCGGTCGATGATGAAGTCGTGCCCCCTCGGCTTCAGCCCGATGGCGCGATCGATCGCCGCGGAAAGCAGCTCGTCATCGGGCGAAATGCGCAACGGTTTGCGCAAATCGGAGGCATCTTCATGCCCGAGGCAGGTGTGCAGCGTACCGGTGCAAGTGATGCGGACCCGGTTGCAGGATTCGCAGAAGTTGTGCGTCATCGGCGTGATGAAGCCGAGCTTGCCGCCGGTCTCGGCCACGCGCACATAGCGGGCAGGGCCGCCGGTGGTCTCGTCGAGATCGGTCAGCGTGAACTGCTGGGCGAGCCGTGTCCGCAACAGCGACAGCGGCACATACTGGTCGATGCGGCCTTCGCCGACATCTCCCATCGGCATAACCTCGATCAAGGTAAGCGCCATGCCCTTGCCGTGCGCCCATTGCATCAGCGCGGGGATCTCGTCCTCGTTGAGGTTCTTCAGCGCGACCGCATTGATCTTCACCGCCAGGCCGGCAGCGCGCGCCGCCTCGATGCCCGCCAGCACCTTGTCGATATCGCCCCAGCGGGTGATGGCGCGGAACTTGTCGGCATCCAGCGTGTCCAGCGACACGTTGATGCGGCGGACGCCGCAATCGGCGAGTTCGGCGGCAAAGCGCGCGAGCTGCGAGCCGTTGGTGGTCAGCGTCAGCTCGTCCAGCGCGCCGGTCTTGAGGTGGCGCGACAGCGAACGTACCAGCGACATCACGTTGCGGCGGACCAGCGGCTCGCCGCCGGTGAGGCGCAGCTTGCGCACGCCCTTGGCGATAAAGGCGGAGCACAGCCGGTCGAGTTCTTCCAGCGTCAGCAGGTCGGCCTTCGGCAGGAAGGTCATGTCCTCCGACATGCAATAGAAGCAGCGCAGATCGCAACGATCGGTGACCGATACGCGCAGATAGCGGATGGTCCGGCCGAACGGATCGACCATCGGTCCAAGCAACGCCTGTTCGGAACTAGCGCTCATTCAATCCGTGCCGTCTTGCTCGCTTTGCGGAGGCAGCGCCCGAGCGCCCCTTTGGCACACAATGTAGGCAGATTGCAATGCACCCACAATCCGCGTGAACGGATCGGCCGATCGGCAAGACGGATCAGCGCGTCGGCGGCGGCGGATTGGGGAAGGGGGAGGCCGCAGGGGCAGCCGCTGACGCCGGGGGCTTTGGCTTCTTCGGCTTGGCGCGGATCGGCTTGGGCGGGCCGGCTGGCTTCAACTCGACAAAGACCGGATTGGGCTCGATCGTCGTTATGGCCGGCGTTGGCACCTCGCCCGTGTTGTCGCCAGGGGTGTAGGTGACCTGCACTGGCACGGTAGCCGGCTGGAACTTGTTCATCGTGAAGGTCACGGAGAAGCCGGTTTCGCCGGCGGGGATATTGACCGAGCAGGGGGTCTTGCAGGTCTGCCCGTTGGAAGTGCGCGCCTCGGCGCCCGAGGGGACGGATTCCAGCGTCACCGGCACCGTCGGCGGCGTAGACTTGAAGGAATCGAACGAAAAGGAGGCGCAGCCGGAAAGCCCCATTCCTGCCACGGCGACCACGATGACACGACGCATGACCGTCACTCTAACTGTGGCGAACCGCCACAATCCCCGGTGGCGACCTTAGGAGCGTCGGAAATGCGGCGCAACGGTGCGCAGCCTCATAGTTAACTGATGGTTAACGGCAAAAGCTCAGAGAAAGTCTGGAAAAATCAATCTATTGCTTTGATTTCAGGATGCTTTCGACGGCTTCCGGCAGTTCGTTCATATGCCCGATCAGGCGATCCGGCTTGAGTTCCGCGATCGGCACGTCGGTGTAGCCGAACGAGACGCCGACCACGGGAATGCCGGCCCGGCGGGCCGCCCCGATGTCGGTTCCGGAATCCCCGACCATGACCGATGCCGGGGAGTGCCCGCCGGCCCGGGCGATGGTCTGGTGCAGGATGGCCGGGTCGGGCTTGGCCACGCCGAACGTGTCCGCGCCGCAGATCGCCGCAAACCGGCGCGTCATGCCCAGCCGGTCCAGCAGCAGTTTCGAAAGCCATTCGAGCTTGTTGGTGCAGACCGCGAAGCGATAGCCGCTCGCTTCGAGGTCATCCAGTGCCGCCTCCAGGCCTTCGAAAGCACGCGACTCGTCGGCGATGTGCTCGGCGTAATAATCGATGAAATCGCGCATCATGCGGTCGAGTTCGCCGACGGTGACGGTGACGCCCTCGACCTCTAGGCCGCGCTCGATCAGCTTGCGCGCGCCCGCGCCGATCATGTTGCGTGCGGAAGCGAGCGGGACCGGCGGCAGCCCCTCGCGGTCGAGCACGAAGTTCAGGGCGTTGATCAGGTCCGGCGCGGTGTCGACGAGCGTGCCGTCGAGATCGAATACGACAATGCGGGGAGAGGTCATGGTCGAAGTCGCTATCGGTCGGGAGGCGCAGGTGCAAGTGGGCAGCTGCTGAAATAGCTGCAAAACCGGGTCCTTTTGCCCCGGATAGCCCGCTTTCGGCGCTGTTCCTGCGTCGAAAACGACGCTAGATATCCCCGCCAGCAGGGCCCCCGGGAGCATCATCGCACGTGGACATGGAAGCACTCAAACGGCAGGCGGCGGCGCGCGCCCTGGAGCGGGTCACTGGCGGCATGAAGCTCGGGCTCGGCACCGGCTCGACCGCGCGGCATTTCGTGGACCTCCTGGGCGAGAAGGTGCGTGCCGGCATGAAGGTGATCGGCGTGCCGACGTCGGAAGCGACCCGCGCCCAGGCCGAGCAGTGCGGCATTGCGTTGACCACGCTGGACGAGGTCGACCGGCTCGACCTGACGGTGGACGGCGCCGATGAGGTCGATCCCGCGCTCAATTTGATCAAGGGCGGGGGCGGGGCGTTGTTGCGGGAGAAGATCGTCGCGGCCGCGTCGGATCGCATGATCGTGATCGCGGATGAGACCAAGTGGGTCGATACGCTCGGCCGCTTCCCCCTGCCTGTGGAGGTGATCCCCTTCGGGCTCGGCGCCACGAGGCGGGCCATGGAACAGGCATTTGCGGTGGCCGGCGTTTCCGGGCAAATGGTGCTCCGAAAGGGCAAGGACGGCCATGCTTTTGTCACCGATGGTGGCCACTGGATCGTCGACGGCCATCTCGGCCGGATCGCGGACGCGCCGCGTCTGGCGAGCCTGCTGAATGCGATCCCCGGAGTGGTCGAGACCGGACTGTTCGTCGGCCTCGCCAGCACGGTGATCCTGGCGGGTGTAAACGGAATTCGCGTTGTTGAACGGCGGTGACGCCGAAATCGAGGAGAATTGGAATGAAGGGCTTTTCGGGAATCTTGTCGGCGGCTGGTCTTGCGGCCACCCTTGCGCTGTCTGGCGTTCCCGCCATGGCACAGGCGCCGAAGCAGGGCGCTGCGCCCGCGGCCAACTCGCAGCCGCTCAAGCAGGCCTCGCCGGCTGCGCTCGCCGCGGCCAAGGAAATCCTGGTCATGAAAAACGCGGCTGCCATGTATCAGGCGGCCGTTCCCAACATCGTCGAGCAGACCAAGAATGCGCTGATCCAGAATAATCTCAACTACCAGAAGGATATCGGCGAAGTGGCCGTCGTCGTCGCCAAGAACCTGGCCGGCCGCGAAAAGGAGATCGGCGAGGGCATGGCACTGGTCTATGCCAACGAGTTCTCCGAGCAGGAGCTGAAGGACCTCGTCACTTTCTACAAGTCGCCGCTCGGCCAGAAGCTGCTCGCGACCGAGCCGCGCGCCATCCAGTTCAGCATGTCCTACATGAACCAGTGGGCGACGATGTTTGCCGGAGTCGTGAACGAGGCGTTCCGTGAAGAGATGAAGAAGCGCAACAAGCCGATCTGATCGCGGTCGGCTGAGAAGGGCAGGGCCGCCATGGCTGAGTTCGACGTCGATCTCTTCGTCATCGGGGGCGGCTCGGGCGGCGTTCGCGCCGCCCGCATCGCGGCCGGCCATGGCGCCAGGGTGATGGTCGCCGAAGAGTACCGGATGGGCGGCACATGCGTGATCCGCGGCTGCGTGCCGAAGAAGCTGTTCGTGCTCGGCTCGCATGTCCATCAGGAGATCGAGGACGCCGCGGGCTTCGGCTGGACCATTCCGCAGGCGACGTTCGACTGGCCGACGCTGATCGTCAACAAGGACAAGGAGATCGCGCGGCTGGAAGCGGCCTACACCGCCAACGTCGAAAAATCCGGCGCGCAAATCGTCAAGTCGCGTGCGGTATTCGAAGAACCGCACACGCTGCTGCTTGCCGACGGCAGGAAGGTGACTGCCAAATACGTGCTGATCGCCACGGGCGGCCGCCCCAACCACGGCGCGGAAATCCCGGGCATCGAGCACGTCATCTCGTCCGACGAGGCGTTTCATCTGCCGCAATTGCCGAAGCGCGTGGTGGTGCAGGGCGGCGGCTATATCGCGCTGGAATTCGCCTGCATCTTCGCCGGCTACGGCAGCGACGTCACGCTGGTCTATCGCGGCGACAACATCCTGCGCGGCTTCGACGACGATGTGCGCGCGCATGTGCGCAAGGAGGTCGAGAAGCGCGGCATCACCGTGATCACCGGCTGCACCATCGACAAGGTGGAGAAGCACGGCAATGAGTTCACCTCGCACTTGTCCGGCGGTTCGAGCCTTGCCTCGGATCGCGTGATGTTCGCGATCGGCCGGCATCCCAACGTCGCCAATCTCGGGCTGGAGAAGGCCGGCGTTGCCATTAATCCGAAGAACGGCGGGATCGCCACCGATGGCTGGTCGAAGACCTCCGTGCCGCACATCTATGCCATCGGCGACGTCACCCACCGCGTCAACCTGACGCCGGTCGCGATCCGCGAGGGCCATGCCTTTGCCGACACCGTGTTCGGCGAGCGGCCGGTCGAGGTCGACCACAGCAACATCCCGACCGCGGTGTTCTCGCAGCCGGAAGTCGGCACCGTCGGCCTGTCGGAGACGGACGCCCGCGCGAAATTCAGCCACGTCGACATCTACAAGGCCGAGTTCCGGCCGATCAAGGCGACCATGTCGGGCCGCGACACCCGGGTGCTGATGAAGCTCGTGGTCGACGGCACCACCGACCGCGTGCTGGGCTGTCACATCGTCGGCGATGCCGCCGCCGAGATCATCCAGGCCGTTGCGATTGCCGTGAAGATGAAGGCCACCAAGGCCGACTTCGACGCCACCATGGCGCTGCATCCGACCGCCGCGGAAGAGCTGGTGACGATGCGCACGCCGACCGCGCGCCACGTGCGGCAGGCGGCGGAGTAGGGACGGCCTTCCCACTCAACCGTCCCTGCGAAATTGGCTGTCGTAACCGCGGTCGACGGGAGCACAATTCCCGTGCGCCGAATCCCGGAGTTGATTCACCTCAACCATGTAGCGCGGCTCGCCGGCTAGGTTGAAGGCAGGCAAAAGCGGGCTTGCGGCAATGATCCAGGACGTCATCAGGCTGGTGCGGGGATACACGGACGCTCTGTTTGCAGGTTTCACCAAGGCAGCGAAGAATGGACGGAAAGTCATCTATCCCTGGGGCCTAATGGGCCGCGGCTACGTCATCGCCACCGACGAGATCGAGGAGCAGCTGAAGCAGCGATACGCGGTCTCCGTTGTCGTCGTGACCATTCTCCTGGGAATTGCGTTCTCATTCGGAGGATTCGCCGGAGGACTTGGCGTCCTCATCCTTTGCCTTGTCGGCTATGTCGTCTATGTGAAACGGCTTGTGGCCGGCATGGAGTCCTCGGACGAAGGGTTACCGCTGGTGGAGGCCTACGCCGCCACGGCGCGGGCGTACAGCCCTCGCCAGTTATGGTCATGGGTGTACTGCGGACTTGTGCTGATCGGCCTCGGTATCGCGGTCATCCTCACCGGACAGTCCGGTTCCATCAAGCCGGAGCTTGGGATTCTTCCCGAACTGGTAGTCTTCTTCGGCTTCGGGATCCTTGTCACTGCTTTTGGCGGTTGGATGCTGTTCCTGCGCCGCGGCGTCGATCAGTCGGGGGCCGCCGCTCCTCCGCCCGCCAGCAAATCGATCATGGCAGAAGAGATCGGTTTCTACTTCACGGGCCAGATGGGCCCGCTTCGCGCCGGGCTTATCGCATTCTTCGGTCTCGCACTGTCGGGCGCCGGCATCTTTATGCTGCTGATCGACAGTGCGGAGCGTTCCATGGAAACCGTCGGCATGGTCGTATTGTTCGGACTCATCGCCGCGTGGGGCATCGCCGAACTCGTGCTGCGCTATCGCGAGCGCCATCGCTAGCCGATCGCCATCTCCGACGTCACTGTCCCGCATTCACCAGGCGGTAGACGCCGCGCTCGAAGGCATCGTAGACGGCCAGCGCCTTGGCATCGGCGAACGGCAGGAACTGCATCATGATGACGCCGGCAATGCCGCCGACGGGATCGATCCAGAAGAACGTGTTGTTGATGCCGCCCCAGCTCAGGCTGCCGGGCGCGCGCTTGCCGGCCACCCGGTCGGCGGTGATGAGGAAGCCGAGCCCCCATTTGTCGCGACCGTCGGCGATGAAGGTGAAGTCGGCACTGCGCGGCAATGCGCTCTTGAGCGCGGGCACCGAGACCGCGCCGATATGGTTCTCCCCCATCAGCGCCACCGTCTCGGCCTTGAGCACGCGCTGCCCCTCGAGTTCGCCGCCGTTGAGCCACATGCGCATGAAACGCCCGTAGTCCGCAGCGGTCGAGGCGAGGCCCCCGCCGCCGATCGGCGCGGCGATGCTGAGCCCGGGCTGCGGATTCTGCAATTCGATGTCGCCGTCCATGCGCGCGCCGGAGCGCTGCTGCTGCGCGACGAGGCGCGGCCCCTTGGCTTCGGGCACGTTGTAGGACGTGTCGTCCATCCCGAGCGGGCCAAGGATGTGGCCGCGGAAATAGTCCTCGAGCTTCTCGCCCGACACCGCCTCGACCAGGCGGCCGACGACATCGGTGCTGGTGCTGTAGTGCCAGCGTTCGCCCGGATCGAACAGCAGCGGGCCGCCGAACGGCCAGGATTTGCCGTCGCGCGGCCTGAAGTCGCGCCAGATCTCGCTGGTGAAGGGATAGGCCAATCCCGACGTGTGGGTGAGGAAATGCCTGACGGTCGGCGGCTTCGATGCCGGACGCAGCCGATAGGCTCCGCTCGCCGCGTCGAAAGACTCGAAGACCTCGGGGTTCGCCAGCTCCGGCAGGTAGTTTTCGGCGGGGTCATCGAGACCGAGGCGGCCTCGCTCGACGAGTTGCATGAGGGCGAGCGAGGTAATCGGCTTGGTCATCGAGGCGATGCGAAACAGCGCATCTTGCGTGACCGGGCGTCCCGTCGCGACATCGGCCACGCCGAACGCGCCCTCGTAGAGCACGCGCTCGCGGTTCGTGACCAGCGCGACCACGCCCGGCACATCCCTGCGCCCGACCGCCGCGCACAGGCTGTCGTCGATCGCCGCACTCTCCGGTGCATTTCGTGCGCCGGCCGGCATGCCAGCCGCAACGCCCGCGGCGGCCGCCGCTTCCGCAGTCTTCCGATCCATGCCGGCTCAGCCCTTGCGCATTTTGCCGAGCAGGTAGTTGTCGTAGTAGTTCTCCGCGATCTGCGTGTAGGAGAGCACTTCCTTCATGTAGGCGTCGTGGCTCTCCTTGGTCTTCTTGAACAGCGCGCTCTTGGCGGCCAATTCGTTCAGGTGGTCTTGCGTGGCCTGGTAGCAGGCATCCATGACCGGTTGCGGGAATGCGCGCAATTCGGCGCCGCCCGCAATGAGCCGCTTCAGGGCCGCGGGGTTCACGCTGTCATACTTCTCGATCATCCAGGCACCTGCCGCCGTGCCGGCCTGGGTGAGGATCGCCTGGTATGGCTTGGGAAGCGCGTTCCACTTCTCCTCGTTGACGATCATGTGCAGCATGGCGCCGCCTTCCCACCAGCCTGGGAAGTAGTAGTACTTCGCCACTTTGTAGAAGCCGAGCTTCTCGTCGTCGTAGGGGCCGACGAATTCCGCCGCGTCGATCGAGCCCTTCTCGAGCGCCGGGTAGACTTCGCCGCCCGCAATCTGCTGCGGCACGATGCCGAGCCTGGCCAGCACATGGCCGCCCATGCCCGCGATGCGGAATTTCAGGCCCTTGAGGTCGTCGACCGTCTTGATCTCCTTGCGGAACCAGCCGCCCATTTGCGTGCCGGAATTGCCGCACAGGATGGCGTGCGCCTTGAACGGCTTGAGGGCTTCGTTGCAGAGGTCGGCGCCGCCGCCGAACGTCCACCAGGAATGCTGATGGCGGTGGTTCATGCCGAACGGCGCACCCGTCGCATAGGCCAGCGCCGGCTCCTTGCCGATGTAGAAATAGAGCGGCGTCTGCGCCATCTCCACGGTCGCCGAGCTCACGGCATCGAGCGCCTGCAGGCCGGGCACGATCTCGCCCGCCGCAAAGGTCTGGATCTGAAACTTGCCGTCGGTGGCATCGGCAACATATTTCGCAAAGGTCTGCGCCGTGCCGAAAATAGTATCGAGCGACTTCGGAAAGCTCGAGGTCAGGCGCCACTTGATCTCGGGCGAGCCCTGCGCGATGGCAGGTGCTGCAACCAGCGTCGTCGCGCCGGCCAGCGCGCTGCCTTTGAGGAACGTACGGCGTTTCATGATGTGATAGCTCCCTTGAATTGCAAATCTGTCGGCGCGAGCAAAGGGCCGCCCGGGGCCGTTCGACCGCATCATAGCGAACTTTGACGCACATGTCGCTTTTGGAGGCAAGGGGAAGGCGGCGTCGCGGCGTGCGACCGAAGCTGCGAGTTGCCCCATCATAGGCGCGATGGCCATCCGGCGGATTGGTTAATCATCGATGCCATCCCCTTGATGCAGGTTTTGCCGGGCGGGATCGGATACGGCAATCAGGCTCGCTCCCGCCGCGCGTTTCGCCACACTCCGAATGGGCGACATGATCCAGGTAAAGTCCCGTAGGAGCCGGTTAGGAATTTGCAGATTACCGTGCGTCCGGGTGGGGAGAGCGCAAGGAAATGAAATCACGCAACCGGCGGCCGGTTGCCGCAGCTGACGGTGCGGGCCGTCATCGGCTCGATCACACGGTGCTGACGAGCCTGCTGGCGCCGATCGGACATTCCTTCGAAGTCTCGCGAGAGCGCCGCCGCCTGATACGGTCGCGCGTGCGAATGGCCGCGGGCGCCCTGTTCGTCATGACGCTGGCGTGGATCGTGGTAGATGCCTGCACGATGCGCTGGCCCTACTGGGGTATCGTGGCGGCCGAGCGGATGATTGCCGCAGGCGCATTCGCGCTTCTTGCATTTGGACCGCGCGCCCTGCTGCCGGCGGGACAGTTCACGGCGGTAGGGGCCCTGGTCCTGATCCCCATCTTCTTTCTGCTGGGTGTCCATTCGGCGGTCGACGGCTTTTCCGCGATCGGCGATTCCGTATTCGTGTCGACGGCGTATCTGTACGCGCCTTTCCTGATCGCGGTCAGTTTCAGCGTATTTCCGTTGACCGCGCTCGAAAGCGTCATCCTGAGCCTGCCTGTCCTTGCGCTGGCGATGTTGTCGGTAGCTTCCAGGCCCGAGCTGTTTGCCTCGCCCTCGGCTACGTTGCTTCGGCTGGGCCTCATCATCTCCGTCGCGGCATTCGCGTCGATGAGCCAGCTCCGGCTGCTGATCGGACTCACGGAGCATTCGGTGCGCGACCGGCTCACCGGCGCGTTGACGCGGCGCGCAGGCGAGCTGAGGCTGCGAAGCGAGTTCTCGCGCGCATTGCGCAGGAAGCAACCGATGACCGTGGCCTTCATCGACATCGACAACTTCAAGGCCGTCAACGACAAGTTCGGGCACGTTGCCGGCGACGATGTATTGCGCGAGGCGGCCCATTCCATCGACGACATCCTCGAACAGAGCGGCTTTCTCATCCGCTGGGGCGGCGAGGAATTCGTGCTCTGCATGCCGCGTGCGGACCTGGCTGCGGCGCATCGGCGGATCGAGGCAATCGGGGCTCATGGGCTCGGAGAGCGCCCGGAGGGCGGGCAGGTAACGGCGAGCCTCGGATTTGCAGAGTACAGCAGCGAGGGCATCGACGATGCCCTGACCCTGGTCAGGGTCGCCGATGAGCGCATGTATGGGGCGAAAGCGGCGGGCAGGAATTGCTACCTGGATGGTTCGGGTGCCTCGGCCTGCTTCATTAGAGTTGCCCGGCCTTCCTCGTTCGCCTGTGCAGGCACTGGGGCACGCGCTGCCGGCAGGCTTCGTCTCGTCGTTGACTAACCCGCGAGTCACTCTCATAAGTAATTGAGCACCGCTGAGAGGGCTTGATGCAGGTTGTTAACCTGGATCAAGGCCGTCGCCGGTGCGCAAACCCGGCAATGTAGCGGTCAACATCCATCAATGAATAACTTGTCGCCGTGCGCAGCGTGCCCGCATTATGCACTCGGCTTTTGCGATGCGGTCCTGGGCCACTCGGGGGACGCCGGGCCGGAAGCGCCCAAGCGATGGCAATATCATCGCGTGGTGCCCGCCGGCGACCAGATCGTTGCGCGAAATCACCGCTATCCCGATGTGTTCGTGCTGTGCGTCGGCTGGGGATTTCGTTTCGTGCAGCTTGCGGACGGACGCCGCCAGATCCTGCAATTCCTGCTGCCGGGCGATCTCTTCTCGGTCGCTTCGGTGTTCGAAGAGCGCGCGCATTTCTCGGTGAAGGCCCTTACCGAGGCTCAGGTCAGCGGCATGCGCAGAGGTGAGGTCAAGAGCCGCCTTGCGGAAAATCCGGCGGTGGTCGCGGCGCTGGCCCGAACCTGTTCGGCGGAGACGGAATGCTCAGACGAGATGGCGGTCGTGCTCGGTCAGTATTCGGCGGAAGAGAGAATTGCCTTCCTGCTGCTGCATCTGATGCGGCGCATCGCTGCCCGCAGCGTAATCCGCGGCGGGCAATATCCGTTTCCGCTGCGGCAGCAGCACATCGCGGACGCCGTCGGCGTGACGGCGGTGCACGTGAGCAGGACACTCGGCGCGTTTCGCGACCGCGGCGTCGTCGAGTTCTCGAACGGGGTGCTCCGGGTGCTCGACCAGAATGAACTGGAGCGGATCGGTTCATTGAACTGACCCGGCAGCCGGCGGGTACCAGAGCGTTTTCAAGCGAAGCCTGTCCCGCACTTGATGCGGGATGGATACCGGTTGGCGTGAAGAAAACGCGTCAAGGCAGGAATCCAGAGCTTCGGTTCTGATTCAATCAGAGCCGAAGCGTTAATCTATCCAGACGCTGGTGTAGGAAGACAGCGAGACTGCCATGTCGAGCGCAAGGTACTTGCCCAGCGTTGCGACCAGGTTCGGCTTCGAATGACCCGGCAGCGGGCCGTCAAGGATTTCGTCCGAAAGCTCGGCGCTCAATTTCGCGTAGCAGGCGACGTGCCACTTGCAATCCAGCCCCATTTCGCAATGCCTGATTCCCATCAGGGATGCACTGCTGAAATATTCCTGATCGAACTTGCTGTCGAACAGTCTTTGCCAGCGCCGGCAGTGCCCTGTCCTGAGTTGCTCGATCTGCTCGGTAGTCGGGGAATTCGGAATGACGGTGCGGACGGCCTGGTAGAAGCGATCGGTCACGACCAGCGCACGGTGCTCGGCCACAGGCCAGATCAGGCGCGCCAGCCTCTGCGAGGGAGCGTCGATTTCCAGAAAACTGATCAGCGCGTCATTCATGATACGGAGAGACTAGGCGAGCGGGCTTAAAGCTCCCTAGCGCCGACTTGATGCATGTTATCCCTCGCGGCCCGTTTTCCACGGGATGGCCGCAACCTTTCCAGGGCGCGCCAGGAGGCAACGACCGGCAGGGGCGGCATTCGGCACGCCGGCGTTCGGCTTGACACGCCGTTTGGCGGACGGAATAACCGGCACATTGGAGCACTTCGGATGTCGACCGTGGATGTGATGGCCGAGGACGACCCCATCGACGAGATCGCAACGATTGAAGGCCGGCTCGAGGAGCTTGCCGCAGTTTCGGAGCGATGCAGGAAGATCATTCTGGTTTCCAAGGCGGCTATCGGCGGCGGCATTGCATTGCTGCTCGGCATGATGGCCGGCCTGCTCGGACCCAGTCAGGTCGCCGCCATCGGATCGATCGCCGCGGTTCTCGGCGGCATCGTGTCGCTTGGATCGAACGTCAGCACGCTGCAACAGACGATGGCGGCGATGGACGCGGCCGAGCTGGCCCGCGCGGATCTGATCGGCAGGATGGACCTCAGGGTGGTAGGTGAGGGCACGCCAAGCTGATATGGTTCTTCTCACGGGCTTGTGATGCCGTGGTTTGCGCCATCGCGGGGTCCTTGAACAGGCGGGTGGTACAAACATCAATCGATCCTCACTCGCGCGTATCGAAGATCATGGTTCTTCACTTTCTCGGCCGCATCTTGAGCGTGGTCCTGTGCGCCGTCGCGCTCGGCACCGCTTCCGCGTCCGCGCAGGATGCGGCGAGCCTCGTCAAGGTCGAATTGCTGGCCGAGCCGTCCGCGATCGTGCCGGGCGAGCCATTCACCGTCGGCATCAAGCTGTCGATGAAGCAGCACTGGCACACCTACTGGCGCAATCCCGGCGATTCCGGCGAGCCGACGCAGGTAACGTGGAAGTTGCCGCAGGGCTTTGTGGCCGGCGAACTGCAATGGCCGGCGCCTTCGCTGATCCGGGTTGGGCCGGCCGCGAACTTCGGTTACGAAGGCGAGACAATCCTGCTGGCACGCGTTACGCCGCCGCGGGACTTGAAATCGGGTGCATCGGTCGATCTTGCCGCCGATGTCGCCTATCTCGTCTGCGAGAAAATCTGCATCCCCGGTGAAGCATCGGTCTCGCTTTCGCTTTCCGTCGCGGAGCCGGGCGCACCGTCGCGGGACAAAGCAGCCTTCGAAGCGGCGCGCAGCAGGCTGCCGCAGCCGTCGCCATGGAATGCGAGCTTCAGCGCCGACACGAAGGCGATCACGCTGTCGCTGCGCTCGGCCGACCTGCGCGGCGATGCCATCCGTTCGGCGACGTTCTTTCCGTACGACAACACGCTGATCGACAACGCCGCACGGCAAGGCCTGCGCGCGGACGGGCAGACGACGCGGCTCACGATCGAGCGCAGCCAGATTGCGAAGCAGGTTCCACAGCGCATCGAGGGTGTGCTGGTGCTGGAAGAAGACGTCGGCGGCAAGATCGTTCCGCATGCCTTCGCGATCGACGCGACGCGCTCTGCGGTTCCGGCGGCGGGGGAGGGCGGAATGACCCTGCTCTATGCCGTGGTTTCCGCGTTGATCGCAGGCGTCATCCTGAACTTCATGCCCTGCGTGTTTCCCGTGCTGTCGGTCAAGATCCTGTATCTGACGGAACACAGAGCGGAGACGCCGCGCCGCATTCGCCTGCATGGCATTGCCTATGTGCTCGGGATACTCGCGAGCTTCACCATGCTGGCCGGTGTGCTGCAGGGGCTGCGCGCCGGCGGTGCCGAGGTCGGCTGGGGTTTTCAGTTGCAGTCGCCGCTGACGGTAGCCGCCCTCGCGTTCATCCTGTTCGCGCTGGGCTTGAGCCTCTCCGGCATCCTGACCATCGGAACATCGCTGACGCGAATCGGCGGCAGCCGGCTACTGCAGAGCGGCGGATTGTCGGGCTCCTTTTTCGCCGGCGTGCTGGCAACGGTGGTGGCGACGCCATGCACCGCGCCCTTCATGGGCGCGTCGATCGGCTTTGCCCTGGTGCAACCCTTTGCCGTCGGGCTCGTCGTCTTCCTTGCGCTCGGGTTCGGGCTTGGGCTGCCGTTTCTGGCTCTCACCTTTGCGCCTGGCCTGCAACGGCTGCTGCCGCGGCCGGGACGCTGGATGGAAACGCTGAAGCAGGCTCTCGCTTTCCCGCTCTATGCGACCGTGGCCTGGCTGATCTGGGTTCTCAGTTTCCAGGTCGGTGCGTCGGGCTTGCTCGCAGCGCTCGCAGCGCTGGTACTGATTGCATTCGGCGCCTGGATCTTTCGGGTATCGCAGGAGCAGGGCCATGCTTCGGGTCGTGTGCTTCAGGGTATGACCGCCGCCATGGTTGCCGGCGTCGTGGCGCTGACGGTCCTGATCGACCGCGATCGGCCGACCGCGGCGAACGCCGGGTATGCCTCGAAGGCCTCATCCGAGGCGTTCAGCCAGCAGAAGCTCGATGCGCTGCTCGCTTCCGGACAGCCCGTGTTCGTCAACATGACGGCCGCATGGTGCATCACCTGCCTCGTCAATGAACGGACCGCGCTGTCGACGGACGCCGTGCGCGAGATGTTTGCCGGCAAGCGCGTTGCGTATCTGAAGGGCGACTGGACCAACCGCAATCCGGAGATCACACGCCTTCTTGAGCGGTTCGGCCGCAGCGGCGTGCCGCTTTATGTGCTATATCGCAGCGGCGGCGAGGCGGTCGTGCTGCCGCAAATTCTGACGCAGTCGCTCGTGCTTGATGCGCTGCAAGAAATCTGAACGGATTGCACCGGAACTGGAGACAGCAATGAACAGACGCACGTTCGCAACGATGTTCGCCTCTTCCGCCGCCGTCTTGCTGCTGGCCGTCGGGCCGTCGCATGCGGAGCCGAAGGTCGGCACACCGGCGCCGGCATTCTCGGCGGTGAACAGCGAGGGCAAGACGGTCAGGCTCAGCGACTTCAGCGGCAAGACGATCGTGCTGGAATGGACCAACGACGGCTGTCCCTATGTCCGCAAGCATTATGGCAGCGGCAACATGCAGTCCTTGCAGAAGAAATGGACCGATCAGGGCGTGGTCTGGCTGTCCGTCATCTCGTCGCCGCCCGGCGAGCAGGGCTTTGCGGATGGCGCCCGCGCCAACTCTCTCACCGCGGAACGCAAGGCGTCGCCGACGGCGGTGCTGCTCGACCCGAAGCAGCAGGTTGCGCGGGCCTATGGAGCGACCGTCACCCCGCACATGTACATCATCAAGCCGGACGGCACGCTCGCCTATGCCGGCGGCATCGACGACAAGGCGACGGCGCGCCCCGCCGACATCAAGGATGCGAAGAATTTCGTCGATGAGGCACTGGCCGAATTGAAGGCCGGCAAGCCGGTTTCGAATCCCGCCACGCGCGCCTATGGCTGCACGGTGAAATACTCATCGTAGGGTGCGCCTTGCACGCCTCCGGTTTTGCCCCCGCGTGACGAATATCGATCATGCGGGGCGCAGGCGGCTAGCGGCTCTCCTTGCCCAGCAGGAGATCGACCGTATGCGCGGCAATCCTGCGAAGCTGGGCCTCGTCGTCGAAGGCGCGTTCAAGCACGGCCAGTCCGCGCGTCACGGTGGCAATGTGGAGGGCAGCCATCGCGGGGTTGCCCTTGAACTCGCCCCGCGCGGCGCCCTCTGACAAGGTCTCCTGAACCAGGTCGGTGATGCGGGTCATCAGGCCTGCGAAGGCCTGGCGTGCGTTCTCATCCAATCCTTCATTCTCGCCAAACGTCAGTTCCATCAATCCCCGTGTCGTCGGGCATCCGCGGGGCGGTGAGCCCGAACGGAAGTTCCTGATGGTCACATCGAAAAACGCCGTCAGGCGCTTTCGCGGGCTGCCCGCGCCGAGCGCTTTTTGCAGCGTGTTGAGATATTCGCCGGCATAGCGCTCATAGGCGGTCAGGAACAATGCTTCCTTGCTGCCGAAGGCATTGTAGAGGCTGCCGCGCTGCACGCCCGCATCGCGCGCGATGTCCGAGAGCGATGTGCCGCGTACGCCCTTGCGCCAGAATTGCTCGAACGCGACGCGTAAGACCTCGTCGTGGTCGAACTCGCGCGGCCTCATATGTTGCTCCTCACGATAAGAGGCCGCGGCCAAATCCGGGTCTGGCACGAGGCAAAAAGTATTTGACACATCGTCAAGAACGTGGCTCTCATTTTAGACAACATGTCAAGAACCATGCAGCCGATGGTTCGTTTCGTCAAGGAGGATGCCATGCCGCTGATTCACATCTCGCTGCGCGCCGGCAAGCCGGACGCCTACCGGCAGGCGATCTTCGACGGCCTTTACCGCGCGATGCGCGAAGCGCTGGACGTGCCCGAGGACGACCAGTTCATGGTCATCACCGAGCATGACGCTGCGAACTTTCGCACCGGCAGCGCCTATGGTGTCGCGCGGACCAACGATGTCGTCTACATCCAGATCACGGTGTTCGACACCCGCACCGCGGAACAGAAGAAAGCGCTGTTCAAGCAGACCGCGGAGTTGCTCGGCAGGAACCCCGGCATCCGGCCGGAGAACGTGTTCGTGGTCGTACTCGAGTCCGCGAAAGAAAATTGGTCGGTCGGCCACGGCCTGGCGCAATTCGCTTGAGGCGGGCGCGAAATTACGACGCGTTCTACATAAGCGATCGCACTGAAGACAATCAGCTATTGCTGATAAGACGCCAATGGCGTCCTTTTTGCTCTGGAAGATTGGGCGCCAATGGCGTATATTGCCAAGGTGGCACGCCGACTCATTACTGTTGCAGAGACGCCTCTCTTCAGCCGCCAGGCTCTGCAAGTCTGGAACGAGGCCGAGCGAGAAGCCCCGTAATCCCGAGGAAGGAGACCTGATCCCGGAAACGGGGGGTGTGCGGAAGATCCGATGGGCGCGGCCCGGAAGCGGCAAACGCGGCGGCGCACGCGTGATCTATTTCTATCACAGCGGCGACCGGCCCCTCTATTTGCTGCTGGTCTATGCGAAAGCGCGTCAGGAGAACTTGACGGTGGAAGAGAAGAAGATCGTCCGAAAGCTGGCGGCGATCTTGAAAAGTTGAACGGCGGGTGAAGCAGGAACGAGGCCATGGGAAAGTTTGGCAAGGAACTGATCGAAAGCTTGAAACAAGCGGCGAGGCATGCCGCAGGCAAGAGAATACGGGGGGGCCGGGTGTCCAAAGTCGAATTGCCGGACGTGAAGGCCATACGCCTTTCGCTCCGGATGTCGCAACATCACTTCGCCGCGGCGTATCGGATTCCGCTTCCCACGTTGAAGAACTGGGAGCAGGGCAGGCGCATGCCCGATGCTCCGGCGGCTGCCTATCTGCTGGCGATCAAGCGGCGTCCCAGGGAAGTCATGGAGGCTGTCTCGCGTCCATGAGGCTTCTTGTGGTGGATGGCCTTGCGCAATTCGCCTGAGGGCGCGACACCGGTGGCCTCGCCACCTCGCTTGCTAGCAAGCGCAGCTATCGGCAATATGCAGCCGGAGTGCCGGGATTCATTCCGCGGCGCGCGCGGTTGCCGGGACGAGATCTTCGCAGAGGGTACCGTCACGGCGCCGCCAGAATGGGCGCTTCGATCATGACGCCTGCATTCGATCTGGTCATCTCGCCACTTGTCGTCACTGACGAAGTGGAGGTTGTCGAGCGCAAGGGTACCGGGCATCCGGACACGATCTGCGATGCGCTGGCAGAGACGTTTTCCCTCAATTTGTGCCGGGAGTACCTGAGGCGGACGGGCCGCGTGCTTCATCACAACGTCGACAAGGCGCTGTTGTGCGGGGGCCGGGCCGCGGCAGCCTTCGGCGGCGGCGAAGTGATCGAGCCGATCCGGATATTTCTGGCCGGACGCGCCGTCTCGGCCGTCGGGAACGAAATCATTCCGGTGCGCGACATTGCCGTCGAGGGATCGCGTGCATGGCTGAAGGCAAACCTGCATGCGCTTGACGCCGATCGACACTTCCTGATCGACGCGATGGTTCAGCAAGGCTCTCAGGACTTGCAGGCGCTCTTTGCGCGAAGCCATCAAGTGCCGTTGGCGAATGATACATCCTTCGGCGTCGGCCATGCTCCGCTGAGTGCGCTCGAACGGGCGGTGCTGGCGATCGAGCAGCGCCTGCATGCCCGCGATCGCAACCGCGACCGGCCTGCCTGGGGTGAAGACACCAAGGTCATGGCGGTGCGAAACGGCGGCCGTCTCGACCTGACGATTGCATGTGCCATGATCGGACGTCATCTCGAAGACGCCGAAGGCTACATCGAGCACAAGGCGGCGCTCGCCGCGTTGGCGCGTGATTGCGCCAGCGAGCACGGGTTTGCCGAATGCCACGTGGTGGTGAACGCCGCTGACGACATTGCGGCCGGCAGCCTGTATCTCACGGTCACCGGCACCTCGGCGGAGGCCGGCGATGACGGACAGGTCGGCCGTGGCAACCGCATCAACGGGCTCATCACGCCGTTGCGGCCCATGAGCCTTGAGGCCGCCGCGGGCAAGAACCCGGTCAGTCATGTCGGAAAGATCTACAATTTCCTGGCACGGCGCATCGCCGAGGCGATTGTCGTTGCCGTCCCGGAGGTGAGCCAGGTTCATTGCCTGATCGTGAGCCGGATCGGCGCGCCGATATCCGCGCCGGCACTGGTTCATCTCAGGCTTGCGACGAAGGATGGCACGCCGCCCGACGGGCTCCGCGCCACGACGACGGAACTGGTTGCGCATCACGTGGGGAAAGTCGAGGAACTCAGCCGCGAACTGATGTCAGGAAAAATGCAGGCGTACTGAACGACCGGACGCCAAATCTTGTCATTGAGCTAGCTCAACGCAACCTTGCAAGAATCCTCCTAACAGGATGTGTGTAACCGAACAACCTCCGGGTAGGGTGCTGAGGTTACAGGCCCGGCCTCCTAGGCACGCCGGGCCTTTTTCTTGCTGCTTCGCCTGCAGCCGTTCCGACGGCCCCGCAGTGCCCTGCCTATGGTATGCAAGATATTTCGTGATGCGTGATAAGATCCTTTCAGCATGGAGGAAGTCTTGCGTGAAAAGGAGCTCCGGGTTGCACTCGTCTGCTTTGGCGGCGCCTCGCTCGCAATCTACATGCACGGGATCACGAAGGAGATTCTGAAACTCGTGAGGGCGTCCGGTGCCCTTCATGCCATCGCCGACCGCAACAAGCGCTCGACCGCAGACTTCTTCGATGTTCGCAACCGGGCCGATCCCGAATACGACACCGAATCGATCTATTTCGACCTGCTGCGCGACATCGGGCGAACGGTCGATTTGCGGGTCATCGTCGACATCGTGGCGGGAGCCTCGGCGGGCGGCATCAACGGCATCATGCTGGCACGGGCGTTGAGCCATGACCTGCCGATGAGACGACTGCGGGACCTCTGGCTCGAGAATGCCGATGTCACCGAACTCCTGGCATCGGAAGCGAAGGCGCACGTATCCAGCAAGTGGTTTCTGCGGCCGTTGTTCTGGGTAGCGGGTCTGGCTGGCCTCGGAGCTGTCAGCGACCTGGAGGTTCGTTCCAAGCTTTCGCTGTTCGTGCGGTCCCGCTGGTTCGAGCCGCCGTTCGACGGCCCGAAGATGACCGCGCTGATGTACAACGCGGTGGCCGCCATGGGAGCGGGGGAAAAATCCTCGCTGCTTCCTTCCGGCCAGGGTCTCGACCTGTTCGTGACGCTGACCGATTTCAACGGTTACCAGCGGACCATGCAGATTCACAATCCGCCCGTCATTCACGAGCGCGAACACCGTCACCGGCTGCACTTCAGATACCGCAGGCGTCCGAGCGGAGCCGTCGAGAGCGATTTCGAGATGGTGAATGCGCCTGCGCTGGCTTTCGCCGCGCGCGCGACGTCGTCGATTCCCGGAGCGTTTCCGCCGGCACGCATCGTGGAGGTCGACGAGTTCCTGAGGCGGCGCTCCATCGATTGGCCGCGCCGCGCAGACTTCATTGCGCGCAATTTCGACAACTACGCACGGATGAACGTCGACGTTGCCTCCGTTCCGTTCATCGATGGCAGTGTCCTGAGCAGCCATCCCTTTCGGGAAGCGGTCGGTGCCATCCGTGGGCGGGCTGCCTACCGCGAGGTGGATCGACGGGTGGTCTATGTCGATCCCAACCCCACACCGGTCGGCTCGGCCGCGCATCACGGCATGCCGGGATTTTTTCCGACGCTGAAGGGCGCGTTGTCGGAGATCCCGTTGTCCCAGCCGGTGACCGATGAGCTCGGCTGGGTAGGCCAGTTCAACGAGCAAGTGCGCCGGCTAAGGGCGATCGTCGATAGCGCGCGGCCGCATGTCCGCCGGCTGGTCGGGGAGGTCATTGCCATCGACCACGAACAGCCGGTCAGCGAGGACCGGATTCGCGGCTGGCGCGAGCAGGCAAATATCAGGGCAGCCCGAGACGCCGGTTTCGCATACGATGCCTATGTACGCCTCAAGCTGGCTTCGGCGCGCGATTTCGTCAGCCGGCTGATCATGGAGATCCGCGGCGTTCATCCGGAATCCCCGTTCGCGCGGGCGATCACGGAGATCATGAACGCGTGGGCGGTCGAATCCGGCGTGACCTACGATCCCGCAGCCGGCAAGTCGTCAGCCGTGGAAGGCGCTGAAGGCTCTGACAATACCCCGAAATGGGTCGCCTTCCTGCTGGCGTTCGACGTCGACTACCGAATGCGCAGGCTGCGGTTCCTGATCGAGGGCCAGAATCGCATCTCGCAAATGCTCGGCTCGGGAGCATTCGAGGGTCTGGATTTCGCCGTCGTCGATCGCCTGAAGCGCAGGTTCTACGAATGCACCGAAGCGCTCGAACGAAGGGAGACGGCTGCCGCCGTCAATTCGGCTGCGCGCGATTTGGTGGAGGACATCTTCCGGATGGGACCGTCTCCGGCCGAAGCCAGGGAGATCGGCAAATATGCGCAGTCCTTCGCCGTGCGGCACAAGGACCGGATCGACGCACTCATCGAGCGCCTTGCTCTGGATATCGATCTCAAGGCCAGCACGTCGGACATTGACGTTCTTCTTGCGGAAACCGAGGGGTGGCCTCCGCTGGCGATGCGTGAGTTGCTCGTGAACTATCTCGGCTTTCCCTTCTGGGACATCGTGACGTTTCCGATCATGCCGTGGCGCGAGGCGGGGGAATTCAACGAGGTTCGCATCGACCGCATCAGCGCACAGGATGCCGTCGGCATCAACCGGCTGGGAGAGTTTCGCCTCAAGGGCACCGGGTTCAGTCAATCGGCGGCGTTTCTGTCGCGCGCGTACCGCGAGAACGACTACCTGCTGGGCCGTCTGCACGCCGTCGATCGCCTGATCGATATCGTCTCCGAGGCGGCCGGCCCCGATTCACAATCGCCGGCCGTCATCGCGGCGCTGAAGAGAAGAGGATTCTTGCGGATTCTGGATGCAGAGGAGCGCCATCTGCCCGCGTGTAGGCAATTGGTGGAGAAGCTGCGTGCCGCGCTCATGGCGGAGGGGACGGCCTGAAACGGCCTGGCCCTAGTTCGGCTTGTCGGCCTGTCGCCTGAGTTCCCCGATCAGGGCCGCGAGGTTGCGGTCATCCGGCGTGATCGCCGCGAGCCGTTCCGCGTAAATGAGCGCGGAGCTGGCGTTGCCTGCAAGGCGGTTGAACGAAACCAGCGCCGACAGGATATCTCTGTCGCTGGGATGACGTTTCAGCGCTTCGTTCAGGACCGTGATGGCCTCGTCGCGCCGGCCGGCAGAATGCAGCGCGACGGCGTAGACATAGGCGTAGCGGGAACGGTCCGGTTCGAGCTCGACGGCCTTCTGCAATTCGGCGAGCGCGTCGTCGGATCGCTTGAGGCGGGTCAATGTCAGGCCGAGCGTGTGATGCGGTGCTGCATCGCGCGGTGATGCCGCAAGCGCCGCTCGCAGGATCGCTTCGCCATCGCTGTCGCGGCCGAGTTGCCGGTAGAGGTCGGCGAGATTGATCGCCGCCGCCGTATATTGCGGGCTGAGTTTCAGCGCACCCTTGTACTCGGCCTCGGCATCGGCGGTCTGCCCGCGCTGGGCGAGGAAATTCCCGAGCGAGGTGCGGGCTTCGGGCCGCTCGGCATTGGCGCGCTGCGCGGCAACGAATTCCGCCGCCGCCTGGTCGAAGCGCGCGCGGTCGGCTGGCGGCTGGCTTGCGGTTGGAACGGAAGCGAGCAGGGCAGCCGCGCGGATGCGAACGCCGCGCACGGGATCGGAGAGCAGGGGCGAGGCCAGCGGCCAGATTTCTGCGGCGCTCGCATTCTCCAGCATGTCCAGTGCGCCGATCCGTACCATGGGATCGGGATCGGCGAGGCCGCGGCGCGCCTCGCCGATATTGCGGGTGGAGACGTAAGGCGCCAGCTCTCCCAGCGCCGCGGCACGCGCCACCGCGGGTGCATTTCCGTCAGCGGCGAGGACGGCGAGCAGCGCCGCTGCGTCGGTCCGGTCGCTGCGAGCGGCGTGGAACGCCGCTCCATAAGTCTGCAGGCCCTTGCGGGTGGGGCCGAACCATTCCTCGATTGCCTTGGCGGCCCAGGCCGCCGGCTTGTCGCGGTGGCAATCGTTGCACGCATTCGGCGTGCCGAGCGCAACGGAAAGATCGGGCCGCGGAACGCGGAACGCATGATCGTGGCGGGGATCGATCACCATATAGGTTCGTGCCTGCATGTGGCAGGAGATGCAGGTTGGCGCAGCATCGGCGGCGTGATGGCGATGCTTGGCGTCGGCGTATTTTTCGGGAGCATGGCATTGCAGGCAGACGCCTTCGCCGGAGATTTTCAGCTTTCCGCTGTGCGGCTCGTGACAATCGCTGCAGGTGACGCCGGCGGCGAACATCTTGCCCTGCTTGAACGGCGTGTAGTTGTAAGGCTCCTCGGCGTCGCGAATCTGGCCGTCGGCATGATAGGTGGTGCGCGCCAGCGGCTCGACCAGATGGGTCTGCGATAACCACTGGCCGGGCACCCAATCCTCATGGAAGGCAGCGCGGCGCGCGTGGCAGAGGCCGCAGGTCTCGACCTCCTTGCGCAGCGTGGCCGGCGCGACGCTGCGCCTCGCACTGCCAGTCTGCGCGTCGATCGGCCAGGCGACGTCGCGGCGCTCGTCGAAGCGCACCAGCAGTCCCTTGCTGGAATCCTCGCGTTTGCCGAACGGCCACCAGCTCCGTTGATCGCGTGCCCAAGCCGCGTGACGCGAGCCCTGTCCATGACAGGTCTCGCAACCCACGCTGATCTCCGCCGATGTCGTGGCAAAGCGATCAGTATTGGCGTCGTAGTTCTTGCGCAGGCCGGTCGAGTGGCACTCCGCGCACATGAAATTCCAGTTCTGGTTCAGCTTGGTCCAGTGCAGGACATCGTCGTGCCTGATCTCTTCATTGGGCGAGAGGTGAAACCAGCGCTGCCCGCCCTTGTCCGCAGGCCGGCTGTCCCAGGCGATCGACAGTGCCTGAAGGCGCCCGTCCGAAAACTCGACCAAATATTGTTGCAGCGGATCGATGCCGAAAGTGTACTTCACTTCGAAGACGGCGGGCTTGCCGTCGGGACCGTCGGTTTCGACCAGGAATTTGCCGTCCTTGCGGAAAAAGCGGGAGCGCAAGCCGAAATAGTCGAAGCTCTTGTCGTTGAAGTCGCCGAGTACCGTCTTGTCGGTGGCGTGCGCCATTGCTGCCTTGTGCTGCGAGGCGCTCCATAGCTTTGCTTCGCCCTGGTGGCAGCCGGCACAGGTCTCGCTGCCCACGTAAGTCGCTGGCGACGAATCCCGCGCATTGGAGGCCGGACCGCCAGGGTAGACCGTTTGAAAGACTGGGCCGGTCGCGAGCACGATCGCTGCCACGACGATGGCCGCAATCCAGATCGCGTGCCTGGAAATCCCGGCAGCATCGCGTTTCTCAGGGCCGCGCGTGTGGGCAGGAGCGGCTTGAGGTGGAGCCGCCGCAGCGCCCTTCGGTGTCTTGGCACCGGATTTCCGCCGCTTGCGTGCCAACGACTGCCCCTTGAATGCTGAGATCGCCGCTACCGATCACGCAATCCCGCTCGGGACTGCCGAACCATCTTCGGTCGGCGTCGCATCAAGTCAAGTCGGGGCGGATCGAGCGCCGGGCAGGCGGGCCGTCAGGAGAAGCGCATCGCCTCTCAAGGCTTCTTGCTGTTTCGGTTCTTGCTTGCGCCCCGCAGCGGTGTCGCGGGTGCGAGGGATTGCGCGTAGCCGGCCATCTGGATGCAGGTAAGCAGGTCGACATAGCTTTCGCTTCCGCCGGCGACGGCCTCGCCCTCGCATTGCTTTTGAACGGCGGCGGAGGCCGCGAGCCAGACAGGAGGGAGCTGTTGTTGCGCGTTATTTTCGTCCCGCATGCAATCATCGTAGCTTTGGGACAAGGCCAGGCCCATGGCCTTGTCGGCCGCGACGGTGGCCTTGCAGGTGGCTTCCACATTGAGATGGGGAACACGGTCGTTGACCGGCACCGTCAACGGACTTCCAAGCATCGCCAGGGACAGCAGTGCAATCTTCATTGGAATAGCCTCCTGCGCGTTTGGTGTCCCGCATCTCTGCGGGGACCGGTCTCAGGTGCAGCGCAATTCGCGTTCAGGGTCTCAGTAGCAGGGCGGATACGGATAGTAACCGCAGGCGGGAGGAGGAGGCGCGTACGCCCCGTAGGCCGCCGCACCGACGGCTGCGGCTCCGGCATAATAAGCGCCGCGATACGCAGTACGCCGTCCTACGCCGGCAAAGGACATCGGCGTGAACGGACGTCCGATGATGTCGATGAAGACCGACGCTGCGCCGTCCGCGCCCTTGATCTCGCCTTCGAGGACGTCGACGTCAAAGGTGAGATTATCGCCTTCGAGCTTGGGGTTCTTCAGCACCACGACTGCATCGCGGACCCCATTACCGTCTCGCTGGAAAGCCGACACTGTCGCGTTTGGCGGGTCCTTGGCGAAATTGTCGCTGCCGGACGCCCAATCCTCGACAATGCGGCTGGTCAGATCGTGGCCGGCGGAGCGGACAGGTCGATCGGCAAACACGATCGCATTGGGCGAGATGCCGCTCAGCACCAGCTTGCCGGCCTGTAGCGTGGCACCTTTCGAATTCAGGACGAACAGCGAGGGCACAATATCGGGCTTGGCTACTCCGATCTTCTTCTGCAGCGGCACGTGAGGCGAAGGAGGAGTCTGGGCGGATGCCGCCTGCACCATTGCGAAGGCAGCAGCCGCGACGACGAAGACACGGAAATTGGCAAGCATTCAATTCTCCATTAATCGACAAACAACCAAATGCAGTCAACGCTGCAAATCAAAACCGGCATTGACGCAAATCAATAAGGGGCGCACCTTATCTGCGATCAATGTTTCTGGCGCCACGCCAAAATATTGATTGCGGCATGGCGGCGGCGGCGGGTGGCAACAAAACGGAGCGCGCACCATGAAGCGAAATCTGGTTGCTTTGTCGCTGGGAGTCTTGCTTGGCCTCGTGCAGAGCGCCGCTGCAATAGCCCAACAGCAAACCACCGGTGTTCCCGGTTCATCGAGCGCCACGACGACGATCGACGGAAAGCAGCTGCCGCCACCCGATCCCAAATTTGGCGGGGTCATCAAGGATGGCGCCCTGCAGTCGAAGCCATGGTGGGCGCCGCGTATCGTGCCGCCGAAGGGCGCACCCAATGTCTTGCTCATCATCACGGACGATGCCGGTTTCGGAGTGCCCAGCACGTTTGGCGGTGTCATCCCGACGCCGGCGATGGATCGAATCGCAAGCGAAGGCTTGCGCTACAATCGCATGTTCTCGACCGCGCTGTGTTCGCCGACCCGGGCAGCGCTCATTACCGGGCGCAACCATCACTCGGCCGGCTTCGGTGTCATCTCCGAGCAGGCGACCGGCTTTCCCGGCTACAGCAGCATTCTCGAAAAGGACAAGGCGACGATCGGGCGCATTCTGCTCGACAACGGCTATGGAACCTCGTGGTTCGGCAAGAACCACAACACGCCGGCGTTCGCGGCGAGCCAGGCGGGACCCTTCGACCAGTGGCCCATCGGCATGGGCTTTGAATATTTCTACGGTTTTGTCGGCGGTGACGCCAACCAGTGGCAGCCGAACCTGTTTCGCAACACCACGCAGATCTATCCGTTCGAGGGCAAACCGGGCTGGAATCTCGTCACCGGCATGGCCGACGATGCCATCGACTACATGACGCGGATGCACCAGATCCAGCCGGATAAGCCGATCTTCATCAAGTACGCACCCGGCGCCACGCACGCGCCTCATCACCCAACCAAGGAATGGGTGGACAAGATCAGCAAGCTGAAACTGTTCGACGAAGGCTGGAACAAGGTGCGCGAGCGCATCTTCGAAAATCAAAAGCGCCTCGGCGTGATCCCGATGGACACCAAGCTGTCGCCCTGGCCGAAGGACGTGCTGAAGGAATGGGACCAGCTGACGGCCGAGGAAAAGAAGCTCTTCATCCGCCAGGCCGAGGTGTTTGCCGCCTACGTCGCCTATGGCGACCACGAGATCGGCCGCGTGATCCAGGGATTCGAGAACCTGGGCAAGCTCGACAACACGCTGGTCATCTACATCAACGGCGACAACGGCACCAGCGCCGAGGGCGGCCCGATGGGCACGCCGAACGAGGTCGCGTTCTTCAACGGGCTCAACGAATTGCCCATTGAAGTGCAGATGAAGTTCTACGACGTCTGGGGCACGGATCAGACCTACAACCATATGTCGGCCGGCTGGTCCTGGGCGTTCGACACACCGTTCTCCTGGTTCAAGCAGAACGCGTCCCAGCTCGGAGGCATCAACCAGAACATGGTGGTCTCATGGC
The DNA here is from genome assembly GCF_016219575.1 of Bradyrhizobium sp. GTDB lineage: Bacteria > Pseudomonadota > Alphaproteobacteria > Rhizobiales > Xanthobacteraceae > Bradyrhizobium. Next base: position 256,515 of record NZ_JACRMG010000009.1, read on the forward strand.
CGGCACGCATCAAGGACAAGGGCGGCCTGCGCGAGCAGTTCGTCCATGTCATCGATGTCGTGCCCACGATCCTGGAGGCCGCCGGCATCCGCGCGCCGGAGTTCGTCGACGGCATCAAGCAGAAGCCGATCGAGGGCACCAGCTTTGCCTACACATTCGATGCGAAGAACGCCAAGGCATCGACACGTCACAAGACCCAGTACTTCGAGATGATGGGCCAGTGGGCGCTGTATGACGACGGCTGGTTCCTGAGCACGAAGGTCAACAGGGCTCCCTGGGAGGCCTTTGGCCCGGCCAACACTGATCCGCTGAACAAGCAGGTGCTCGAGCTCTTCAATCTCAACAAGGATTTCAATCAGACCGAAAACATCGCGTCGAAATATCCGCAGAAGGTCAAGGAGATGAAGGACAAGTTCATCGCCGAGGCAAGGAAGTACCAGGTCTTCCCGATGGATGCATCGGTCGGTGCACGTGCCATCGCGCCGCGGCCGAGCATCGCTGCCGGCCGCAAGGAGTTTGTCTACACCCGGGCAATGACGGGGCTGCCCCAGGGAGACTCGCCGCTGCTGCTGAATACCTCTTATACGATCACCGCCGACATTGAAGTGCCGCAGGGCGGCGCCGAGGGCATGATCCTGACCTCGGGAGGACGGTTTGGGGGCTACGGCTTCTATTTGCTGCAGGGCAAGCCGGTGTTCCTGTGGAACATGGTCGATCTCGAGCGCCACAAGTGGGAGGGCGCCGACGCGCTGTCGCCCGGCCGGCACACGATCGAGTTCGATTTCAAGTACGAAGGGATCGGCGTCGGCACGCTCGAATACAACAACTTCAGCGGTCTCGGCCAGGCCGGCACCGGCACGTTGAAGGTGGACGGCAAGGAGGTCGCCACAAAGCGGATGCCGAAGACGCTGCCTATGATCCTGCAATGGGATGAAAGCTTCGACATCGGCTCCGACACGCTGACCGGCGTGAACGATGCGGACTACAAGCCGCCCTTCACATTGACGGCCAAGCTCAACAAGCTGACGCTGAGGGTCGATCGGCCGCAACTGTCGCCCGCAGACATCAAGAAGCTGCAAGCCGCCATGCAGGAGAAGGCCAAGAGTGATTGATCGCGGCCCGGAGGCAAAGTGTGACATTTGAGTTTCAAGCGAAATAGATCGAGGCGGTCGAACCGCTTTCCTGTTGCATCAGGAAGCAACGGGGAATCAGCTGGCATCATGACCGAGCGTAGGAGATTGCTAATGCAGCGTGACGCACCGGAATTCAGGCGCCTGCGGCGACGGCTGAGTGTGGGCCTAGCCGCCGCCGCGCTTGCTTCGCTTTCCCCGCAGATCGCCCGCGCCGACGAGAGCGGTATCTCGTTCTGGCTGCCGGGATTATACGGCAGCCTTGCTGCCACGCCGGGCACGCCGGGCTGGTCGATCGCCGCGATCTATTATCATACGAGCGTGAATGCATCGGGTGCCGCCGCCGCCTCCCGTGAATTCCAGGTCGGAAGGTTCTCGCCGAACGTCAACATCGATCTCAATGTGTCCCTGCGCGGCCAGGCCGATCTGGTGTTCCTCGCGCCGACCTACACCTTTGCGACGCCGGTGTTCGGCGGCCAGCTGTCGGCGACGCTCGCCAGCGTCTACGGCAGAAATTCCGCGAGCATCGCCGGCACCTTGACCGCGATGGCGGGACCGATCGTGATCACTCGCAACGGATTCCTCGAAGACGCACTCACCTCCTATGGCGATCTCTATCCGACCCTGAAACTAAAGTGGAATAACGGCGTCCACAACACCATGGTCTACGCCGCGGGTGATATTCCCGTCGGCGATTACAATCCAAACCGGCTCGCCAATATCGGCATCGGTCACGGCGCCATCGACTTCGGCGGCGGTTACACCTATCTGAACCCAACGACCGGCACTGAACTGTCAGGCGTTGCCGGCTTTACCTACAATTTCAAGAACCCCGATACGCAATATCAAAGCGGCATCGATTTTCATTTCGACTGGGGTGTGTCGCAGTTCCTGTCGAAGCAGGTCTTCGTCGGCTTCGTTGGCTATGCCTATCAGCAGATCACCGACGACACCGGGCAACCGCCCGTTCTCGGCGGATTTCGTTCGCGCGTTTTCGGCATTGGCCCGCAGCTTGGTTATATTTTCCCGATTGGAGCCAATCAGGCGTTTCTGGGCTTGAAGGGATATGGCGAGTTCGACGCCGCCAACCGGCCATCCGGCTGGAATACGTGGCTGACATTCTCGATCTCGGAGGCGGTGCCCGCCAGTACCGTCAGGCCGACCAATCATCAGATGAGAAAATAGCGCGCCCGAGGCGCGCGCGAGGCTCGGTAATTTTTTTGGCCCGGCGAAGCGGAGACGGAATACCGGGGAGCGCTTGACCTGCATCAACGGCGATCTTCACATCGCAGCCATTGTGCAAATTCGTGACTTTTTTGCTTAGCGAACGCCGTTTCTCGACAGGAGTTTCCGCCATGAAGATCAGTCGCAGCATGCTTGCGGCCGCTGGATTTATTGCTCTTGGGTGTGTCCCGGCATTGGCTCAGCAGGTCACGGGTGTCCCGGGTTCGCCCGGTGCTACCACCACGATCGACGGAAAACAGCTTCCGCCTCCCGAACCGAATTTCGGCGGGGTGATCAAGGAGAAGGCTTCGGAGTCGACGCCATGGTGGGCTCCGCGCGTCGTGCCCCCGAAGGGCGCGCCCAATGTGCTGCTCATCATGACCGACGATGCCGGCTTCGGTGCGCCGGGCACGTTTGGCGGAGTGGTGCCGACGCCGGCGCTCGACCGTATCGCCGCGCGGGGACTGCGCTACACCAATTTCCACTCCACCGCACTTTGCTCGCCGACGCGGGCCGCCATCATCACCGGACGCAACCATCACTCGGTGGGTACAGGCGTGGTAGGTGAACTGGCAACCGGGTATCCGGGTTACGACACGATCATCCCGATCGACAAAGGCACCGTCGGTACGATCCTGAAGGAGAATGGCTACGCCACTTCGTGGTTCGGCAAGAACCACAACACGCCTTCGTTCCAGTCGAGCCAGGCCGGACCGTTCAATCAGTGGCCCACCGGCATGGGCTTCGAGTATTTCTATGGCTTCGTCGGCGGCGATGCCAGTCAGTGGCAACCCAACCTGTTCCGCAACACGACGGCGATCTATCCGTTCCAGGACAATCCCGGCTGGAACCTGACGACCGCGATGGCTGATGATGCCATCCAGCACATGAAGCAGCTGAAGGAGATCGCGCCCGACAAGCCGTTCTTTGTCTATTACGTCCCGGGTGGCACGCATTCACCGCATCATCCGACGCCGGAGTGGATCAAGAAGATCGGCGACATGAAGCTGTTCGATCAGGGCTGGAACAAGCTGCGCGAGACGATCTTCGCCAATCAGAAGCGGCTGGGCATCATGCCCGACTACGCCAAGCTGACGCCGTGGCCGAAAGAACTGCCGCAGTGGGATTCCATCAGTGAGGTCGAGAAGAAGCTCTTCATCAAGCAGGCCGATGTCTACGGCGCCTATCTCGCCTACACCGATCACGAGATCGGCCGGGTCATCCAGGCCGTCGAAGACCTCGGCCAGCTCGACAACACCCTCATCATCTACATCAGCGGCGACAACGGTGCGAGCGCGGAAGGCATGCTCAACGGCACGCCGAACGAGTTCACCACCTTCAATGGCGTCGCGGTGCCGGTGAAGGCCCAGTACCTCTGGTACCCGTTCTGGGGATCGGACAAGACGTTCCCGCATTTTGCCGCGCCGTGGGCGTGGGCAATGAGCACTCCGTTCAAGTGGGTGAAGCAGGTACCGTCGCATTTCGGCGGAACGGCACAGGGCATGGCCATCTCCTGGCCCGGCCATATCAATGATTTGGGTGGGATCCGGCGCCAGTTCCACCACGTCATCGATGTCGTCCCGACTATCCTCGAAGCTGCGGGTATCTCACAACCCGAAATCGTCAACGGCATCAAGCAGAGCCCCATCGAAGGGGTGAGCATGGCGTACACGTGGGACAAGGCCAACGCGAATGCCCCGACCCGGCACACGACGCAATATTTCGAGATGCTGGGCAATCGCGGCATCTATCACGATGGGTGGATGGCATCCACGACGCCGATAACCCTCCCGTGGGAGCTGAGCAGCGCTCCTGCGCCGGATGTCATCACCGGCTACAAGTGGGAACTGTACAACGTCAAGGAAGACCCCACCCAGTACAACGACCTCGCCGCCCAGATGCCGGAGAAGGTCAAGGAGTTGCAGGCCATCTTCGATACGGAGGCGAAGAAGTACAATGTGCTGCCGCTCGACAACACGACGCTGCCGCGCTGGAATGCGCCGCGCCCGAGCCTCACGGCGGGACGAACGGTGTTTACCTATTCCGGCGAACTGAGCGGCGTGCCGGCCAGCGCTGCGCCGAGCATCCTGAACAAGTCCTACACCATCACCGCCGAGGTCACGATTCCCAAGGGCGGTGCGGAAGGCATGATCGTGACGGAAGGCGGGCGCTTCGGCGGCTATGGTCTCTTCCTGAGCAAGGGCGTGGGCGGCTTCCGATCCGGCAAGCCGGTGTTCCTCTACAACCTGCTCAACCTCAAGCGCACGATCTGGTCGGGGCCGGAGCTCGGCGCCGGCAAGCACACCATCGTGTTCGACTTCAAGTCCGATGGTCCCGGCCTGGGCAAGGGCGGTACGGGCGTGCTCATCGTGGACGGTAAGGAAGTGGACAGGAAGTCCATCGAACACGGCACGCCGGTCACATTCCCTGAGGACGAGACCTTCGACGTCGGCTTGGACAGCCGCACGGGCGTCGCGATGATCGAATATCGCTACGATCCGCCGTTCAAGTTCACCGGCAAGATCAACAAGCTGACGTTCAAGCTCGAACCGGAGATCAAGGACCCGGCGCAAGCCAAGGCGGAACTCGGATCCAGGCCGGCGCCGGAGCCGGATCCCATTGAAGCGACGAAGCCTCAAAAGCCAGCCGCGAACGTCGGGAAGAAATGAAAAGCGCACTGGCGTTCGCTGCCATCGGCGAAGCGGCGACGGGACTGGCGCTTCTGATCGTCCCGTCGCTGGTCGGTCAGTTGCTGCTTGGCGAGCCACTTGTAGGCATCGCCATACCGGTTGCACGCGTGGCCGGCATCGCCCTGATTGCCCTGGGGATCGCCTGCTGGCCGGGTCCGCCGCTGCTCGGCATGCTGACCTACAGTGCGCTGGTAACGCTGTATCTTGCCTATCTCGGTTTTGCGGGCGGTTTGTCCGGCGTCCTTCTCTGGCCGGCGGTCATCCTGCACGCGATCCTGACCGCGCTATTGGCTCGCGACGTCGTGCGAATGAGGCAATGAAGTTTGCTCGCCTCGTGAGAGGCCCGCTCAATTTCGGGAACTGCCGAGCTGGCAGGAGTATTGATCCGGATCAATCACCGCTGCCTGATCGATCGTTAGCTTGAATTCTTCTGTTCATGGAGCAATGGCATGTCGATAGTTCGCACCACGGCTTTCGCGGCGATCCTCTTGATCGCCGGCTCCGCATCCGTGCTCGCACAGGGCGCTGCAGGCACACCGGGATCGCCGGCCGCGACGATCACCATTCCTGGCGATCAACTTCCGCCGCCGCCGCCGAAATTCGGCGGTGCCATTACAGAGGACGCCAAGGGCTCAAAGCCTTGGTGGCCGCCGACGGTCGTGCCGCCCAAGGGGGCGCCGAACGTGCTGCTAATCATGACTGACGACTCCGGTTACGGCGTGCCGAGCACCTTCGGCGGCGTGATTCCGACGCCGACGCTCGATCGCATCGCCAGCAGAGGTCTGCGCTACACCCAATTCCACTCGACGGCTCTTTGTTCGCCGACCCGCGCCGCGTTGATCACGGGCCGCAACCATCATTCGGTGGGATATGGCCAGATCAGCGAAATGGCCACTGGCTACCCGGGCTATGACTCAATCATAGGACCGGAGAACGCCACCGTCGGCCGGATGCTCAGGGACAACGGCTACGCTACTTCATGGTTCGGCAAGAACCACAATACGCCTTCTTTCCACTACAGCGCGGCGGGGCCTTTCGATCAATGGCCAAGCGGGATGGGCTTCCAGTATTTCTACGGCTTTATGGGTGGTGAAACCGACCAGTGGACCCCGTACCTGTTTCGCGACCACAGCCCCGTGTATCCGTGGATCGGGAAGAAGGGCTACAACCTCGTCACGGACATGGCGGACGACGCAATCCGCTACATGAAGGAGCTCAACGCCTCGGCTCCTGACAAGCCGTTCTTCGTCTACTACGTGCCCGGCGCGACGCATGATCCGCATCAGCCGACCAAGGAGTGGATCGACAAGATCAGCAAGATGCGCCTGTTCGATCAGGGTTGGGAGAGGCTGCGTGAACAGATATTCGCCAATCAGAAGCGCCTCGGCGTCGTTCCCGCGAACACGCAGCTCACGCCTTGGCCCGCCGAGCTGCCGAAGTGGGATTCGCTCTCCGACGTGAAGAAGAAGATTGTCATTCGCCAGGCTGATGTGTTTGCGGCATACACGGCCTACAACGATAACGAGATCGGTCGCGTCATCCAGGCGATCGAGAGCATGGGTAAGCTCGACAACACGCTGATCATCTACATCAACGGTGATAATGGCACGAGCTCGGAAGGCTCGATGATGGGTACGCCGAACTTCATGACCGTCGCCAACGGCGTGCTTGAGCTGCCCGAGATCGAGTATCTACGAAACTACGAAGCTTGGGGCAACGAGCAGACCTATCCGCACATGGCCGTGCCATGGGCGTGGGCATTCGATACGCCGTTCAAGTGGGTCAAGCAGGTGGCGTCGCATTTCGGCGGGATCCGACAAGGTATGGCCATCTCTTGGCCGGGCCACATCAACGATGTCGGCGGCATCCGCACGCAATTCCACCACATGATCGATGTCGCACCGACAATCCTTGAAGCGGCCGGCATTAGGGCGCCGGACATGGTTGACGGCATCAAGCAGAAGCCGATCGAGGGCGTTAGCATGGCGTACACGTTCGACAAGGCGAACGCCAACGCACCGTCGAAGCGTACCACCCAATACTTCGAGATGTTCGCCAATCGTGGAATCTATCACGAAGGCTGGTACGCCTGCACCACGCCGCCCGTTCCGCCTTGGCTCGTCGGGACGGCGAAGATGCCCGACGTCTTGGATTACAAGTGGGAACTCTACAACATCGCCGAGGACTTCTCGCAGAACAACGACCTCGCGGCGAAGAATCCCGAGAAGCTGAAGGAGTTGCAGGCGTTGTTCGTGCAAGAGGCGAACAAGTACCAGGTCTTCCCGCTGGACAACGCTGTGCTCACGCGCCTCATCACGCCGCGGCCAAGCGGGACGGCCGGGCGAACGGAGTTCACCTACGTGGGTGAGAACGTCGGCATTCCAGTCGGCAACGCTCCGAGCATCCTGAATCGGGACTACAAATTCACTGTCGAAATCACGATCCCGAAGGCCGGTGCCGAGGGAATGATCGCTACAATGGGCGGTCGGTTCGGCGGCTATGGACTCTACCTGCTCGGCGGCAAACCGGTTTTCGTATACAACCTTTTGAACCTGAAGCGCTATCGTTGGGAAGGGGGCGTCGGAGCGGAGAACTGGTTGGGCCGGTCGCTTGATCCGGGCAAGCATACCATCGTGTTCGATTTCAAGTATGACGGACCGGGTCTCGGCAAGGGCGGCACCGGCGTGCTGTCGGTCGATGGGAAAGTGCTGGCGCGCCAGAAGATGGAGCGCACGATTCCATTCCTGATGTCGCTCGACGAGTCCTTGGACATTGGGTTGGATACCCGCACGCCCGTCGACGATAGCTACAAGCTGCCGTTCCGTTTTACCGGCACAATCGACAAACTGACCATCAAGACCGGGCCGGAGCAATTGGCCGCAGCCGACCGCGAGCGAATGAAGCGGGCACTCGCCACCGCGCACGATTGATCGACAGAGCTGTTGCAGATCGCGGGCCCCGTGGGTGCCCGCGGTCATCAGGTTTCCGTGCGCCGCGAAAGAGCGCGATCCCCAGGTGGTTGTGTGATGGAGAATGTAATCCAATTGATTCCGGTAACGCCTTCGATCGACCAACTGGCACGGATCATCGGTAACGTGGCAGCCCCGGCTTTCCTGCTGGGAGCGGTCGCGTCCTTCATCTCGGTACTTATTTCCCGCATCAACCGGGTGATCGACCGAACCCAGTTCCTTCACGGCCTGACTGAGGGCGATGCTTCAAAGGCTTACCTCAAGGCGGATATTCCCCGCCTGCGTCGTCGGGCCGCGCTCTTGAACAGATCGCTGTTCTGCTCCATTCTTTCTGCAATCCTCACGGCGCTCATCATCATTGCTGCTTTCATCTGTGCGCTGTTCAACGTCGCCCACGAATATGGCATCGCCATACTGTTCATGGCGGCTCTGCTGACGTTCTGTGCGTCCCTCATCGACCTCGCCCGCGAAACGAGAATTGCGCTTCACGACAACGATCTTCGAACGTAAGTGTGGTCCGGTGCTCGAACGTTCGGTCGGTGGACGTGGCAAAGGCTTCCGGTACACCCCGGCCACACTACTCCGCCTGCAGCCATTCCGCCGCGCCGCGCCACAGCGTGTCGCGGTACTCGGGGCGGAAGATGTGACCGATCTTCTTCACGCCGGCGTGTCGCCCTCGCGGGCAAGCGCCGATGGCGTTTGTTACCTTCGAGCTACCACGTTTCCGCGTATGGCCTGACCTCGACATTGAACGACCATGCCGAACGGGGCTGACCTGCCAGGTGCCATGCTTCGTCGGCGATCGCGGCGGGCGCGATAAAGAAGTCGTCGGGCTTCTGCTTGAAGCGCTCGCGGGCCCAGGGCACGTCGATCACGGCATCGATGACGACATAAGCAACGTGCACGCCTTTTGGCCCGAGATCCCGGGCCATGGCCGGCGGTTACCATGGCCGGTGCCACGCGGCGTGCGAGATAGAGCAAACCCATGGTGTTGACCTGGAAGTTGCGATTGAGCATGGCCGGGTCGATTTCCATGAACGTCCCCCAGCCGCCGCCCACGGCATTGTGGATCAACACGCTTGGGGCTCCCATCTCGCGCTCGACCCGATCCATGGCAGCATCTACCTGGGATTGGTCCGACACATCGCAGACATAGGCCTTTGCCGACGGGACCTGTTTCGCGAGATCGGCCAACCGCCCGGCGTCTCGTGCCAGCATGGCAACACGATAGCCGCCTGCAGCGAAGCGGCGCACCAGCGCCGATCCCGTTCCGGGGCCAACCCCGCTTACGACACAAACCGGTTCTGCCATCTGAATTCTCCTTAAGTCGCGGAACGAAGGGCCTCGGCAACGAAGTCAAGGCGGTCGTTGCCGAAGAACATCTGATTGCCAACGAACATGGTCGGCGCGCCGAACACGCCGCGCTCGGCCGCCGCTTTCGTTTCTGCGTCAAGCCTTGCGATGGTGGCCTCGGCGTTCGCGCGCTTGACGAGCGCGGAGGCCTCGAGCCCTGCTTTTTCCAACAGGTCGAACAGTACCGAACGTTGGGAAAGATCGACCGGCCGGCCCCAGATCGCGGCAAAGACCGCTGTGACGTACTCGGCGCCTCTGCCATCCTCGATAGCGACGAGCGCGCCTCGGTCCAGCTCGGCAAAATCAAGGGATTTCGAGTGCGGGTTTCTGGAAAAATCGACATTGTAGCGCTTGACCCAGCGCTGCAGATCCGAGCCTGCGTATTTGCCCTTGTTCTTGCACTCGATCGTGGTCGGCCGGTTGCCGACGATCGTCATCAGTTCGAGGATACGAAACGGACGATAGACGATCGTTGCACCATGTTCGGCCGCGAGCTTCGGCAGCTGGGTGTGCGCGAGATAGGAGTAGGGGCTCGGGAAGTCGAAATAGAACTCGACTGTGCGCGTCATGATCGTCCTCGTCTCTGGGCTGAACGGCGGGTCTGATTGCGAGAGGCGATCAGGCGTCCAGCCTGTTCCTGGTCGCGCGAAGGATGTCGTCCGACAGTCTTGGATCGCTCACGGCGCGGGCGAGCACGAGCGCCCCGACCAGAGAGGCGACGGTCGCAAGCGCCTCCTCGTCCCGCCGTCCTTGCCTGACCCTGGAATCAATTCGGCCGCTCACCCAGCCGGTCATGGCCTTCACTCCGGCGGTGAATCTCTCTCGCACTGCCTTGCTTTGGCGCGGCATCTCGCAACACAGGGCTGCCAGCGGGCAGCCGCTGCCCACCCTGTCCCGGTGGGCCGCCGAAAGATATTCCGAAACGTAGTCGCTCAGCGCCAACGCTTCGGGCACTTCTTGCCCCTTGGCTTCTATCACATGGGCCACGGCTTCTTCGACGAGCCGTTCCCTGGAGCCGAACTGGCTGTACAGGCTGCCGTGGGTCATCCCGGCCGCTTCGGTCAGTGCGTCAACGCTTACGCCGGCGATGCCGCGCTCGCGCATCAGGCGTGAGGCAGCCTTGAGGATCCGCTCGCGATTGCTGGCGGCTTGTTCCTTTGAAACGCGCATGTCGCTGTCCCGGGGTCTTGACAAATAGAATGACGATCGTCATCTATACTAATAATTACGATCGTAATCAAAGTCAACAGCCAATCGCGTCGTCAGGAGCAGGGTCATGACCAGGATCAACCCACGGATCGCACTCGTTACCGGTGCCTCGTCAGGCATCGGCGAAGCAACGGCGGAGCGGCTCGCAAGCGCCGGCTACAAGGTCTACGGCACCAGCAGGCGAGGAGCCCAGGCCGGCCGGCGATCGTTCGAGATGCTGGCCCTCGACGTCACCAGCGACGAATCCGTGCAAGCCGCCGTCGGCAATGTGATGCGGCACGACGGCCGCATCGATCTGCTCGTGAACAATGCCGGCTTCGGCGTCGCTCCCGCCGGAGCGGAAGAGAGTTCGATCGATCAGGCCCGGTCGATCTTCGAGACGAATTTTTTCGGGCTGGTCCGGATGACCCGCGCCGTCCTGCCTCACATGCGGCGCCAGGGCAGCGGTCGCATCATCAACATCGGCTCCGTGCTCGGCTTTCTGCCGATGCCGTATGGCGCGCTCTACTCCGCCACCAAGCATGCGGTGGCGGGCTATTCGGAATCGCTCGACCATGAACTGCGCACCAGGGGGGTTCGGGTCTCGGTCGTCGAGCCCGCCTATACGAATACGGCATTCGACGCGAACTTCATGGAGCCGGATGCCAAGCTCGACGAGTATCGCGAGGCCCGGGCCGGCGTGAGCAAGAGGGTGAGGGAAGTGATGCCGGTTGCCGAGCATCCGGGCGTTGTGGCCGACACCGTGCTGAGGGCGGCCGACGCAGCGCAACCGAAGGTGCGATACACGGCCGGCAGGCTGGCGAAGCGCCTGCGCCTTCTCCGCAGATTTGCGCCAGCCGGCCTGGTGGATGCCGGGATTCGAAGGGATCTGCGGCTCGATGCGCCGCTTGCTTCACTGCCTCCGCGCACCGCCCGAGCTTTCTGACAACGTGCGGCTGGTGCAAGCGTCGCCTCCTGTCGGGCCATATCCAGCGTCTTTCGGGTAGGAGAAAACATGAGAGCACTCGTCTTCAAGCGCTACGGCAAGCCAGATCAGGTCACTTTCGCTGATATTGCCCGGCCAGTGCCCATGTCGGACGAAATTCTCGTTCAGGTCCACGCGGCGGGCCTCAACCCGATCGACAACATGATTCCGAAAGGAACGTTCAAGCCCATCCTCCGGTTTCAGCTTCCGGCCACGCTGGGCAGCGATCTGGCGGGAGTCGTTGTGGAGGTCGGAAGCCGTGTAACCCGTTTCAAGCCTGGCGATGCCGTCTTTGCCAGTATCTTCGACCTGGGCACGGGCGCTCTGGCTGAATTTGCGCTCGTGCCCGAGAGCGCGGCCGCGCTGAAGCCGGCGAATCTCGATTTTGTGCAGGCGGCCTCGATCCCGATGGTCGGATTGACGTCATGGCAAGCGCTCAAGGAGCGCGCACGGCTTAAGCCCGGCCAGAAATTGTTCGTCCCCGCAGGCGCCGGAGGTATTGGCACGTTCGCGATCCAGCTCGCGAAATACCTCGGTGCAAAGGTAGGGACGACGACAAGTACTGGTAACAGGGATCTGGTAGGGAGCCTCGGAGCCGATGAGGTGATTGATTACAAGAAGCAGCAATTCGAGGAAGTGCTGCAGGACTACGACGCCGTGCTGGGCACGGTTCGGGGCGATGCAATCGAGAAATCCCTTCGGATATTGAAGCCCGGGAGCGCCGTCGTCTCGCTCATCGGTCCGCCGGATGCCGCATTCGCTTGCGCCCGCGGCATGAACTTCTTCATGGTGTTCCTGTTCGGGTTGCTGAGCCGCAAGATCATCCGCCATGCCAGGAAGGGCGGCACCGCGTACTCGTTCCTGTTCGTGCGTCCAGACGGCAGCCAGCTCGCAGAGATCGGTGAGCTTCTCAAGGCAGGAAGCATCCGGCCGGTGATCGACAAGGTATTTCCGTTCGAACAGGCCAAGGAGGCGCTTGCGTATCTCGAAAAAGGCCGCGCCAAGGGCAAAGTCGTCGTTCAGATGAAGTAACGGCGTCGAAAGCAGCTGCTGGCGGCGAGATCACATCGGAGCAGGCAACATGACTCAATCGGAAAAACGCGGCAGCCAACCTTCCGTCGAGGACGTCGCGCTCATTGTCGGAGGCGGGCCTGGCATCAGCTCAAGTTGCGCCAGGTTGTTTTCGGAAAGCGGCATGCGTGTCGCCGTCGCGGCCAGGAATCCCGACAAGGCGGTTCTTGAGGCGCTCGAGAAGCAGCATGGCGTGCGCCGATACGCTTGCGATGCAAGCGAACCGGCGGCCGTGGCGCAGTTGTTCGAGAATGTCGTTCGCGACGTCGGGACGCCGAGGCTCGTGGTCCATAACATCGACGGCCGGGTTCCCGGCATTTTCCGCAAAAGCGTCGTGGAAGCCGATCCGGTCATGGCGTTCGCAACGGTTCGCAACGCGGCGTTCAGCGCGTTTCTGGTCGGTCAACAGGCCGCGCGACTCATGCTCGGGAACGAACCCGACGCCAACAGCGCGAGAGGAACCATCATCTTCACGAACGCCAGCGCGGCGCTGAAGGGCTTCCCGTCGAGCGGCGCCTTTGCCATGGCATGTCATGCAAAGTCCGGACTCGCGCAGAGTATGGCGCGAGAGCTGATGCCGCAGGGTATTCATGTCGCGAACGTGCCGATCGATGCGGCGATCGGCTGGACCCAGGAAGACGGGACTCGCGCGCATCGGCTGGCCGGAACGGCTGTCGACGACAACATGGCCGACCCCGACCATATCGCCGAAACCTATCTGCAGCTGCACCGCCAGCATCGCTCGACATGGGCGTTCGAGGTCGTGCTGCGGCCGTGGGTCGAGAAGTGGTGATTTACTCCGCCTGCAGCCATTCCGCAGCACCGCGCCACAGCGTGTCGCGGTACTCGGGGCGGAAGAAGCCCATGTGCCCGATCTTGTTCACGCCGATATCCTTCGGCGAGATGCTGACGATGTCGGGCCTGGTCGCGGTGAAGCCGGAGCACAGCAGTTCGACCGCGGTGCGCGTCGCCCAGGGATCGTCGGTAAAGCAGATCGCGCGCAAGGGGCCCTTGTAGTTGTGGAAATTTTCGCGGGTATCGAGCGTGGAATCGCCGAACAGATAGCGCTCCTTCATCACCCAGCTCACCCATTGCAGGAAGGCGTCCTTCGGCAGGTCCATGCCGAGGCCTGCCCAGCCCGGCATGTAGCCGAACAGCTTGGTTAGGGGCACGCCGGCGAAATTCAGCATGGCATAGACGCGGTAGCGCTCGGGCGAGGCCATCAGCTTCCAGTATCCGGCCTGTGCCGCGATGAAGAGCGCGCGCGAGATTTCCTTGTTGTTGGGCAACAGCCCCAGCGCTTGGCCCCCGAAGGAATGGCCGACATAGGTCAGCGGCATGTTGCCGTAGCGCTCGCGCATCCATTGCACGGCGGAGGCGACGTCCTTGGCGGCCCAGTCGGCCATCGAGGCCTTGAAGCCGACCAGCGAGCGCGGCTGGTTGTAGCCGGTCACGGCCTTCAGCCTGCTATCGCCGGTGCCGCGGTAGTCGTAGGTCAGTACTGCGCAGCCGCGCCGGGCGAGATAGCCGGCAAAGCCGCGATAGACCCTTCGCGGTACGGCTGTGGCGGAGTTGATCAGCACGGCATGGCTGCGCTTGCCGGTGCGGGGCAGGAACAGCGTCGCCCCCAGCGGATAGCGGTCGGCCGCCGTCACGATCACGTCGTCGGCAAAGACATCGTCCAGCGCAGCCTCGGCCACCTCTGACTTCCCCAGCAAACTTCAAGCCCGCCTAACAAATGCGAATTCAGCTTTTGCCGCAAGGGCTTGACCTGACAACTATAATCCTTGTGGCGGAGTTTTGTCGGCCTGTGTATAACCCGGCCCTCGCAACCGCATCTAAGTAGCGGTTTTTGCTCAGGAGTTAACGATCATGGCCGAGCGGTGGACGCCCGACAGCTGGCGCAGCAAACCGGTGCTTCAGATGCCGCAATACCCCAACGAAGGGGCGTTGAAGGACGTCGAGGCGCAGCTTGCGACCTTTCCGCCGCTGGTGTTCGCGGGCGAGGCCCGCAGCCTGAAAAAGGCACTGGCGCGGGTGTCCAGGGGCGAGGCCTTCCTGCTGCAGGGCGGCGACTGCGCCGAGAGCTTTGCCGAGCACGGCGCCAACAACATCCGCGACTTCTTCCGCGTCTTCCTGCAGATGGCGGTCGTGCTGACCTATGCCGGCGCGCTGCCGGTGGTGAAGGTCGGCCGCATCGCCGGCCAGTTTGCCAAGCCGCGCTCCTCGCCGACCGAAAAGATCGACGGCAAGGAATTGCCGAGCTACCGCGGCGACATCATCAATGACATCGCCTTCACGGAAACCGCGCGCACGCCCGATCCGCAACGTCAATTGATGGCCTACCGGCAGTCGGCGGCGACGCTGAACCTGTTGCGCGCGTTTGCGACCGGCGGCTACGCCAATCTGGCCAGCGTGCATCAGTGGATGCTCGGCTTCCTCAAGGATTCCCCGCAGTCCCGCCGCTACAAGGAGCTGGCCGACCGCATCTCCGAGGCGCTGAACTTCATGCGCGCCTGCGGCCTCGACCTCGAGGCCCATCCGGAACTGCGCGCCACCGATTTCTACACCAGCCACGAGGCGTTGCTGCTGGGCTACGAGCAGGCGCTGACCCGCGTCGACTCCACGACCGGCGACTGGTACGCGACCTCGGGCCACATGATCTGGATCGGCGACCGCACCCGCCAGCTCGATCACGCCCATGTCGAATATTTCCGCGGCATCAAGAACCCGATCGGCCTGAAATGCGGCCCGTCGCTGAAGCCGGACGAGCTGATCAAGCTCGCCGACGTGCTCAACCCCGACAACGAGCCGGGCCGTCTGACGCTGATCACGCGCTTCGGCAACGAGAAGGTCGGTGAGCATCTGCCCGGCATGGTGCGCGCGATCAAGCGCGAGGGCCGCAGCGTGGTGTGGTCGTGCGATCCCATGCACGGCAACACCATCACGTCCAACACCGGCTACAAAACGCGGCCGTTCGACCGCATCCTCTCCGAGGTGAAGACCTTCTTCAGCGTGCATGCTGCCGAAGGCACCCATGCCGGCGGAGTTCACCTGGAGATGACCGGGCAGGACGTCACCGAATGCCTCGGCGGCGCGCGCGCCATCACGCATGAGGATCTGAGCGATCGCTACCACACGGTCTGCGATCCCCGCCTCAATGCCGAACAGTCCATCGACCTGGCCTTCCTGATCGCCGAACTCCTCAAGCAGGAGCGCGCCGGCAAGGCGGCGCCGATGCCGGCCGCTGCGGGACTCTGATTTGCTGCGTCTGTGGCGGGCCACCATCAACACGCGTAACGGGCTCGCCTTTGCGATCCGCTCGGAGCAGGCTGTCCGCGAGGAGCTGTTTGCGCTCGCGCTCTCGATCCCGCTGGCCTGGCTGGTCGGCGCCACCGTGATGCGCCGGGTGGAGCTGGTCGCGGCCGTGGCGTTCGTCCTCGTCGTCGAACTGCTCAATACCGCGATCGAGAAGCTCGCCGACCGCCTGACCACGGACCGCGATCCCAAGATCGGGCAGGTCAAGGACATGGGCTCGGCCGCGGTCGGCGTGGCGCTGCTGATGGCCGGGCTGTTCTGGCTGTTTGCCATCGCCGAACGCATGGGCGCCTTTTAATCCCGGCAATTGCAGTTTGCTCTTGTGCAGGGCAACATCGCGACATGAACAAGACCGCCGAATTCAGGATCACGCTGGCGCAGCTCAACCCGACCGTGGGCGACGTGTCGGGCAATGCCGCCAAGGCCCGCGCCGCGCGCGAAAAGGCGCGTGCCGAGGGCGCCGATCTCGTCGTGCTGCCGGAACTGTTCATCACCGGCTATCCCCCGGAAGATTTGGTGCTGAAGCCGGCGTTCCAGGCGGCCTGCCGCGAGGCGGTCGAGGCGCTGGCCCGCGAGACCGGAGGCGGCGGACCGGCGGTGCTGATCGGCACGCCCTGGGTCGAGGAGGGCAAGCTCTATAACGCCTGCGCGCTGCTCGACGGCGGACGGATCGCCGCCCTTCGCTTCAAGGCTAATTTGCCGAACTACGGCGTATTCGACGAAAAGCGCCTGTTCGCGCGCGGCCCCGCCTCGGGTCCGGTGACAGTGAAGGGCGTGCGCGTCGGCGTGCCCATTTGCGAGGACATCTGGCTCGAGGAGTCCGAGGAGTACGAGAACGTCGTCGAGTGCCTTGCGGAAACCGGCGCGGAAATCCTGGTGGTGCCGAACGGCTCGCCCTACGCGCGCGACAAGAACGACCTCCGCCTTTCCATCGCGGTCGCCCGCGTCACCGAAAGCGGGCTGCCGCTGGTCTATCTCAACCAGGTCGGCGGGCAGGACGAACTGGTGTTCGACGGCGCTTCCTTCGCGCTCAACGCCGATCTCTCCGTGGCCGCGCAACAGCCGGCCTTCCAGGAGGACATCGTCACGCTGGTCTGGCGCAGGGACGGGAGCGGCTGGCGCTGCTCGGGTCCCGTGACGCCACTGCTCGAAGGCGACAGGGGCGATTACGCGGCCTGCGTGCTCGGCCTGCGCGACTATGTCCGCAAGAATGGATTCCCGGGCGTGCTGCTCGGCGTTTCCGGCGGCATCGATTCGGCGCTGTGCGCGGCGATCGCGGTTGATGCGCTCGGCGCGGAGCAGGTGCGCGGCATCATGCTGCCCTTCAAATACACCGCGCAGGTCTCGCTCGACGATGCGGCCAGGCTGACCGAGGCGCTCGGCATCCGCTACGAGGTGCTGCCGATCGCGGACGCCGTCAACGGCTTCGAAAAAATCCTCTCCGTGCCATTTGCCGGCCTGCCGCGCGACATCACCGAGGAAAATCTGCAGGCGCGCACCCGCGGCACGCTGCTGATGGCGATCTCCAACAAGACCGGCGCCATGGTGGTGACGACCGGCAACAAGTCGGAAATGTCGGTCGGCTATGCCACGCTCTACGGCGACATGAACGGCGGCTTCAACCCGATCAAGGACATCTACAAGACAGAAGTCTTCCGTCTGTCGTCGCTGCGCAATTCATGGAAGCCGGATTTCGCGCTCGGCCCCTCCGGCGAGGTGATCCCGCCCAACATCATCACGCGCCCGCCGACCGCGGAATTGCGCGAGAACCAGACCGACCAGGATTCGCTGCCGCCCTACGACGTGCTGGACGGCATCCTCGAGCGGCTGGTGGAGCGCGAGATGCCGCTGGCGGAGATCGTCGCTGCCGGATTCGACAGGGAGGTGGTGGCGCGGATCGACCGCCTGCTCAACATCGCCGAGTACAAGCGCCGCCAGGCCGCGCCCGGCGTGAAGGTGACCGAGAAGAATTTCGGCCGCGACCGCCGCTATCCCATCACCAACCGCTTCCGCGACAGCGGCAAGCCGCTGCCGAAGCCCGACGAGGCGCTGGTCTCGCGCGCGGGACGTGTTTCAGCCGAAGCTTTTGACGGATAGGCGCGGCTCTCGACCCTCTTGTCGGAGCTCGCACAAGCAATGGGGGGTCGAATGAGGCGAAGGGATTTCGTCGCCGGCTTGGCAGTGTCCGCCTTGGGACCGCTTGCGGCGCGCGCGCAGCAGGGCATGCCGGTGATCGGATTCCTCAGCACGCGATCCCCCGATGAGGCCGCGGGCCACACCAACGCCTTTCGCCGTGGTCTCGAAGAGATGGGTTACTTCGAAGGACGCAGCGTCGCCATCGAATATCGGTGGGCAAAGGGCGATTACGGCCAGCTGCCGTCGCTTGCCTCCGAGCTGCGCGGCCGGCCGCTTTCGCTGATAGCCGCAGCGGGCGATCCCGCCGCGCAAGCAGCCAAGGCTGCGGGCCTTGCGGTTCCGATCGTCTTTATCGTAGGGCAGGATCCGGTACGCTCGGGCCTGGTCGAGAGCATGAACCGGCCGGGCAGGGCCACGGGTGTTAACTTCTTCACCGGCGATCTCGGCAGCAAGCGGCTGGAGCTGCTCTTCTCAATGGTGCCATCGGCGCAACGTGTGGGGCTGCTGCTCAACCCGCGTTTCGGGACCGACACATTCGAGCAGCTTCGGCAGTCCGCCTCCGCGGCGGCGCTGTCGCTTGGCCGCGAGCTGGTCGCGCAGTCAGCGGCGACGGATGCCGAGATCGAAGCGGCGTTTGCGGCGCTGGTCGCGGCCGGCGTCGGCGGGCTCATGGTGCAGAACGATCCCTTCTTCGACAGCCGTCGCAGCCTGATCCTGAGGCTGTCGTCACGTCACCGGCTGCCCGGCATTTTTCATATCCGCGAGTATCCGGCGGATGGCGGGCTGATGAGCTATGGCGCCAGCCTCTCCGACACCTATCGACAGCTCGGTGTCTATGCCGGCAAGATTCTGCGCGGTGCCAGGTCGGATGACCTTCCGGTGTTGCGGCCAACGAAGTTTGAACTGGTCATCAATGTGCAGACTGCAAAGGCACTTGGCCTTGCCGTACCGCAAAGCATTCTCATCGCGGCGGACGAACTCATCGAATGAAGGATGTCGCAGCGATCCCGACAAGTAGCCCCGCAGATTGGGCAACTGTTGGTGTCTAACTTACCGCGTCGTCGTGTTGTTGTTCGGGATGAAGGTCGGCCCGACCGAGCGGATCGGCTTGTCCTTGCCGTCCGCGGGCGGTGATGGCGCAGCCGCCGGCGGCGCGCTCGCGGTGGTCGCCGGGGCGGGCTGGCCTTTCTTGCCGGCCGCGGGCTGAGCGCCCTTGGGCTGCTGCGCCTGCATCTTCTGCTGCTGCATCTTCTTGGCGCTCTCTTCGGTGACGATGATGTCGCCCTGCTGCTCGAGCATGGCCTTGTCGTCGACCGACTTCAGCGCATCGGACCAGGTCTGCCCGGCGGCCTTGCAGGAGCAGCCCGGCGTGAACTCGGCGCGGAACTTGAACGCCGTCGGCAGCGCCGTGTAGAGCTGGCCGGCCGTCGACACCGCCTGGTTCATGTCCTCGCCGGGATTGCGGTGGGCATAGAGGGTGGCTTCCGTCGCCGGGCACAGCGCCTTGCAGGTCTTCTCGTCGTCGGGGAAGCGCGCCGGCACCGTCGCGAACGAGACCGGGAAATAGGCGCCGTCGCAGGTGCGCACGCACACCGTGCGATAGGTGCCCGACATCGAGCCAAGATCGCCGCCCGGCATCGACGGCGCGTTGTTGCCGAAGAGGCCGCCGAGGAAGCCGCCGGGTCCCTGTTCGCGCGCCGCCGCGGCATATTGCGGGCCGCAATTGTTCTGCGCCAGCGCCGTCATCACGGAGCGGCGCTGGTTCTCGCGGTCGGCGCCGCCGAGCCCGCCCGAGCGAAGCCGTTCCAGGCTGGTGGTGATCTGGTCGAGATTGCCGCGCATCTGCTGGATCTGGTTGTTGACCGGACCGCATTGCGCGCTTTGCTGGTTGAACAGCGAAAAGAAGCCGGAGCTGTCGCAGCCCATGCGCTTGGCCTGCGAGGTGACGCGGTCGAGTTCACCCTGCTGGCGCGCCTGCGCTTCCTGGTAGCGGCGGATCTGCTCGTCCTTGGCCGGGTCGCCCGAGCCGGTGCCGCGGTCGATGGTGGCAAGCTGCATCTCGAGCCGCTGGCAGATCGGGTTGCCGGTAGCACCGGGCGGACCGGCCTGCTGCGGTGGCCCGCCCGGCTGCATCTGGGCGAGGCCGTCCGTCGAAAGCGCAAGCGGTGCGGCGAGCACGGCGCAGGCGAGGAGCCACCGGGAGAGGGGATTGGTCAGTCTATGCAACATATCCGGCCATCAGCGATTTCGCGGGCGGCCCGACGGCCGCGAGCCGCGCGGCCGACGCACAAGAAGCGCGGCCAAGACCGACTTCCTAGCCGCTTCCGTGGGCAGCGTCACGTCGTTTTGGCGGCAGGCCTGTGGCGGTCACGGTCAATTACCGGCGAAAACGCGTGGTTTTCAGCGCTCGCAGGTGATGGCGACGTATTCATTGCATCCGGAATGGCCGCAGCGGTCGGTCACATTCCTGGGAACGGCGCCCGTGATCTCGTCGGGATCGACACGGCGGTAGGAGACGGCCTGGGCAAAATCCCGCTGCTGGCAATAGGCGCGCGCGGCATGCGCGCCGCATTTCTCGCCCTTGGCCAGGCACTGGTCGACGCCATAGCCGTCAGCCTGGTTTGCGATGATGAACACGCGGGTGTCGGCAAACGCCGCGGAGGCGGCGAGGGTGAATGCGCCGGCCAGGAAAAGGGATCGCATGCTGCACCGATCGAATGAGGAGCCCAAGCGTCAGATATCCCCCATTGGTTAAGAATGATTAACCATGGGGCATCCGGCGCGGAGGCGCCGTTTGGCGGCGAAAAGCGGCCAAAAAGCGGCCGTTTGCCCTTGACGCGGCGGCTTTGGCGGCCCAATGGTAGCCGCATGAACGGCCACCTCGAAATCTGCAGCATTTGCCGCGAGATTATTAGCTAGCGATTCGCTGGCTGAGGCCGTCTTTTCTCTCGAACGAGATTGTTGGACGCCCGGCCGCCACCGGACGGAGTCCCATGCAATTGCGCTTCTACGATACGTTGACCCGGGAAAAGCGGCCCTTCGTGCCGCTCGATGCCAATAACGTCCGCATGTATGCCTGCGGACCGACGGTCTACGACTTTGCGCATATCGGCAACGGCCGCGCCGCGATCGTGTTCGATCTCCTGTTCCGCGTGCTGCGCCATCATTTTGGCGCGCAACACGTCACCTATGTCCGCAACATCACCGACGTTGACGACAAGATCAACGCGCGCGCGGCGCGCGACTATCCCGGCCTGCCGCTGAACGAGGCGATCCGCAAGGTCACCGAGGAAACCTACCAGCAGTACCAGGACGACGTCACCGCGCTCGGCTGCTTGCCGCCGACGGTGCAGCCGCGCGCCACGGAACACATTCCTGAGATGCGCGCGATCATCGAGAAGCTCGTTGCCGGCGGCTTCGCCTACGTCGCGGAAGACCACGTGCTGTTCTCGCCGCAGGCGATGAATGCCGCGAATGAGGTCATGCCTCGCTACGGTGCGCTGGCAAAGCGCTCGCTCGACGAGATGATCGCCGGTGCTCGCGTTGATGTTGCGCCCTACAAGCGCGACGTCACCGACTTCGTGCTGTGGAAGCCGTCAAAACCCGGCGAGCCGTCCTGGCCGTCGCCGGCAGGCATTGCCGTGCCCGGCCGTCCCGGCTGGCACATCGAGTGCTCCGCGATGGCGTGGAAACATCTCGGCGAACGCTTCGACATCCATGGCGGCGGCATCGACCTCGTATTCCCGCACCACGAGAACGAGCTGGCGCAGACCTGCTGCGCCTTCCATGCCGATCGCATGGCGAATTTCTGGATGCACAACGGCTTCCTGCAGGTCGAGAGCGAGAAGATGTCGAAGTCAGTCGGCAACTTCTTCACTATTCGCGATTTGCTGGCCGATTGGCCGGGCGAGGTGCTGCGCCTGACCATGCTAAAGACGCATTACCGTTCGCCGCTCGACTGGACCCTGAAGAGCGCCGAAGAGAGCGCGAAGACGCTGGACGATTGGTACGCCGTGGCAGCCGATGCCAGGGGCGGGGAGCCTGCGCCTGCCGCGGTGGAAGCGCTTTCCGACGATCTCAACACCGCGCAGATGCTGGCGGCGCTGCACGCGCTGCGCCATGAAGCCAACGCCGGCGAAAAGACCCGCGCCGATTTCGCCGCGACGCTACGCATGCTCGGCTTCCTGTCGCAGACGGCGGCGGAATGGAAGGGCCGCAGGCAGCAGGCGAGCGGCATCGATCCCGCGCGGGTGGAGAGCCTGATCTCCGACCGCGCCGCCGCGCGCGCCCGCAAGGATTTCAGGGAATCCGATCGCATCCGCGATGAGCTCGCCGCCATGGGCGTCGTGCTGAAGGACGGCAAGGACGCCGACGGCAAGCCCGTCACGACATGGGAGATGGCCTGATGACAAAACCCGATACACCTTTTCCAAAGCACTGGCGCTATTACATCTTTATCAAATGGGCTGTCATCGTCGCCGCCGCGCTTCTTGTCCTGAAGCTGCTCGGGGTGTTCTAGGCCATGGGTCAGTCGCTGCCCACGCCTGCGTTGCGGCCGTACCTCGCATCGGATGCGCCGATGCTGGCGCAAATCTTCGTGGCCGCGATCCAGGAACTGACCGGCGACGATTACAGCGAGGCGCAGCAGGAAGCGTGGGCGGCGGCCGCCGAGGATGAGGACGCCTTCGGCAAGAAGCTCGCGGGCGAGCTGACGCTGATTGCGACCATGCAGAACTCCCCGGTCGGCTTTGCCTCGCTCAGGGGCACCGACCATATCGACATGGTTTATGTGCATCCCAGCGTCGCCGGGCAGGGCGTCGGCGCCATGCTGATCGATGCCCTGGAAAAACTCGCGGGCGCCCGCGGCGCCAGGGCGCTGTCGGTCGACGCCAGCGACACCGCCTTCGATTTCTTCAGGAAGCGCGGCTACGTCGCCAAACAGCGCAATTCCGTTCCCCGTGAGGGCGAATGGCTCGCCAACACCACGATGCAGAAGGAACTCAAGCCTTCCGCCGGAGCTCCACAATGAGCCGCGAACGCCTCTATCTCTTCGACACGACGCTGCGCGACGGCGCGCAGACCAATGGCGTCGACTTCACGCTGCATGACAAGCAGATCATCGCGCAAATGCTGGACGAGCTCGGCATCGATTATGTTGAGGGCGGCTATCCCGGCGCCAACCCCACCGACAGCGAATTCTTTGCCGCCAAGCCGAAGCTCAAGCAGGCGCGCTTCACCGCCTTCGGCATGACGCGCCGCCCCGGCCGCTCGGCGTCCAACGATCCCGGCCTGGCCGCGCTGATCGAGGCCAAGGCGGATGCGATCTGCTTTGTCGCAAAAGCCTCGGCCTATCAGGTACGGGTGGCGCTGGAGACCACCAACGAGGAAAACCTCGCTTCCATCCGCGACAGCGTCAGCGCGGCTAAGGCCGCCGGACGCGAGGTGATGGTCGATTGCGAGCATTTCTTCGACGGCTACAAGGAGAATGCCGACTTTGCGCTGGCCTGTGCGAAAGCGGCCTATGATTCCGGCGCGCGCTGGGTGGTGCTGTGCGACACCAATGGCGGTACCATGCCCCACGAGGTCGAGAGCATCGTCACGGCGGTGACGAAGCACATCCCCGGCAGCCATGTCGGCATCCACGCCCATAACGACACCGAGCAGGCGGTGGCGAATTCGCTGGCCGCGGTGCGTGCCGGCGCGCGGCAGATCCAGGGCACGCTCAACGGCCTTGGCGAGCGCTGCGGCAATGCCAATCTCTGCTCGCTGATCCCGACGCTGCGGCTGAAGCAGGAGTTTGCCGACGCCTTCGAGATCGGCGTCACTCCTGCGCAGATGGGCGGCCTGATGAAAGTGTCGCGCACGCTGGACGACATGCTCAACCGCGCGCCGAACCGCCACGCGCCCTATGTCGGCGAGAGCGCCTTCGTCACCAAGACCGGCATCCATGCCTCCGCCGTGCTGAAGGATCCGCAGACCTACGAGCATGTCGCGCCGGAAACCGTCGGCAATCACCGCAAGGTGCTGGTGTCCGACCAGGCCGGCCGCTCCAACGTCATCGCCGAGCTCGAGCGCGCCGGCATCCCCTTCGAGAAGAACGATCCGAAGCTGACGCGCCTCGTCGAGGAGATGAAGGAGAAGGAGGCGGCGGGCTACGCCTACGAATCTGCCGACGCCTCGTTCGAGCTGCTGGCTCGCCGCGTGCTCGGCCGCGTTCCCGAATATTTCAAGGTCGAGCAGTTCGACGTCAATGTCGAGCAGCGCTACAATGCCGTCGGCGAGCGCGTCACCGTGGCGATGGCCGTGGTGAAGGTCGACGTCGCCGGCGAGCGGCTGATCTCGGCCGCCGAAGGCAACGGCCCCGTCAACGCGCTCGACGTCGCGCTCCGCAAGGATCTCGGCAAGTACCAGAAGTACATCGAGGGCCTGAAGCTGATCGACTACCGCGTGCGTATCCTCAATGGCGGCACCGAGGCGGTCACGCGCGTGCTGATCGAGAGCGAGGACGAGAACGGCGACAGCTGGACCACCGTCGGCGTCTCCCCCAACATCATCGACGCCTCGTTCCAGGCGCTGATGGATTCGGTAGTCTACAAGCTGGTGAAGTCGGGCGCGCCGGCGTGAGAGGGCGAGCGACCCATCCATCGTCATGGCCGGGCTCGTCCCGGCCATCCACGCCTTTGGCGCAGCGAGGAAGAAGAACGTGGATGCCCGGGACAAGCCCGGGCATGACGAGGGTAGGATGTCTTGCGCGCTCAATAGCGACGAAGGTAGTCGTGCATGATCGACCACATCTCCGTCGCCGTCCGTGACCTCGACCGCGCCGCACGCTTCTACGAAGCCGTGCTGGCGCCGCTCGGCCTTACCCGCCTCGTCACGCGGCCGGCCACGATCGGCTTCGGCAAGGCCTACTCCGAGTTCTGGATCAACCTGCGTGCCGGCATGGCCGGTGCGGAGGAGGGCAGTGGCGTGCACATTGCGCTGCGCGCCAGATCGACTGCCGATGTCGATGCCTTCCATGCCGCAGCACTCGCCAGCGGCGGCCGCTGCGACGGCCCGCCCGGCATCCGCCCGCACGACCGCGTCAAATATTACGCGGCCTTCGTCATCGACCCCGACGGCAACCGCATCGAAGCCGTGACGTTTCCGCAGTAGGGGCGGACAGTCTCCGCTGTCGTCCCTGCGAACGCAGGGACGACAGGTGTTGCAAATTCAACTCGACGGGTAAATCACTTCCGAATGACGGAATCGTGTCAAGTCCTAAAATTGAAAATATTTCGCTTTACCGGAATTCGGATTTACGGTATGGATTGACCCGTCCCGGCCCACTGAGGGGCGTTTCGCGATCGTCACGATACGTTGGGCTGAGGATGCGATGGACGCGGCAATCCCAAGCGTAACGGCCCGGTCCCGAAAGGGGTCGGGGTCCGCCGCCGGACGAAGGAGCGCTGCGTACGGCGAAGTCGTGTGGTCCTGGCGCCGCGACCCTGGCGTCTATCCTCGCCGGCCTGTGCTGGCGGGGCAACGGGGGCAAAAGAGGCCGTTCCCCGGGGAGAGCACGAAGTAAGCCGTAAAGCCATTGCGCGGGGAAGGCCGGGCTGTCCCGGCTGTACCTGTAGTTCAACCCGTGTGCACTTTCTGTAGCACTCTTCGCACACGGGACTGCGGGCGCAGTCGGCGCCCGGCCTTCCCTGGGCCCTCTTCACAAGAGGGGGCCGACGAGATGGCAGGCCTCGGGCGAAAACGCGCCGCGAGAACGAGAACACATGCCTATCGTCGGGAAAACGTAGGGCGGATTAGCGAAAGCGTAATCCGCCATTGGCTCGTCGATAATGGCGGCGGATTACGCCTTCCAGTTTCGCTCGTTGAACGATCGCGGACGGGGTCGGCTAATCCGCCCTACGGCCACGGCTCGCTACATCCGCCGCGCCACTTCCGGCGCCATGGCCTTTGCTTCTTCCGGAATCCGCGCCGCGGCGGCGCGCAGGCGGGGCAAGATGTCCTCAACGCGCTCGGCCTTCAGCACGTCAACCTCGAGATTGGGGCGGATGAATTGCGCGCTGCGCATGTGGGCGAGAAGCGACAGCAGCGGCTCCCAGAAGCCGTCGATATTGGCGAGCAGGATCGGCTTGGCGTGACGGCCGAGCTGCTGCCAGGTCATCATCTCCACCAGCTCCTCCAGCGTGCCGACGCCGCCGGGCAGCGCCACGAAGGCGTCCGCGCGCTCGAACATCAGCCGCTTACGCTCGTGCATGTCGGGCGTGACGATCATCTCCTGTACCCTGGTCAGGGCGTTCTCGCGCGCGCGCAGGAAGTCGGGGATGATGCCGGTCACCGCGCCGCCATGATCGAGCGCGGATCTCGCGATCGCCCCCATCAGGCCGACCGAGCCGCCGCCATAGACCAGACGGATGTTGTTTTCTGCGAAGATTTTGCCGAGCGCTTGCGCGGTCTCGACGAAGCGGGGGTTCGTGCCCGGGCCGGAGCCGCAATAGACACAAACAGTCTTGATTTGGTTCATAAGGGCCATGTGGCACTGCAGCGTAGGATTATCAAGCTTATCGGATTCGTTGATCCCTGAGAATTTCCCTGCAAATCCCCGGAATCGCGAAAGAATTACCTGCAAAAGGCTGTACGGCGCGCACAAAGCCTTTATATGACGGGCACGATGCAACGAGATGAACGACACCCGTGGATCGGGGCAGGGCTATCGCCTGGGAGGAATGGTGAAAGCCTCCTTGCAGCAAATCCTTCGAGACGCCGCGCAAGCGCGGCTCCTCAGGATGAGGGCTCGTCTCGCGGCGAGATTTCAGACCCTCATGGTCAGGAGCGCCGCTTGCGGCGCGTCTCGAACCATGCGGCCCGAGACCTTCAAGGCTGATTGATGGCCCACCCGCATTCGCAAGCCCACGCGCCGGCGACCGAAGCCGCTGCCACCTCGCCCGAGAAGGCGACGCTGGCCGGGACGCTGGTGCACCTGTGGCCCTACATCTGGCCGAGCGACCGCGCCGACCTGAAGATGCGCGTGGCCTGGTCGATGGTGCTGCTGCTCATCGCCAAGCTCGCAACGCTGACGGTGCCCTTCACCTTCAAATGGGCGATCGACGCGCTGACCGGCGCCAACACCGCACCGGTCGAAGCCTCGAACTGGATGCTGTGGCTGATCGCCTCGCCGCTGCTGATGACGCTCGGCTATGGCGGCATCCGCGTCCTGATGGCGCTCTTGACGCAATGGCGCGACGGACTGTTCGCCCGCGTCGCCATGCATGCCGTGCGCAAGCTCGCCTACATCACCTTCGTCCACATGCACCAGCTGTCGCTGCGCTTTCATCTGGAGCGCAAGACCGGCGGCCTGACGCGCGTGCTGGAGCGTGGCCGTTCCGGCATCGAGGTGATCGTGCGCATGGTGATCCTGCAGCTGATCCCGACCATCGTCGAGGTGACGCTGATGCTGGGCGTGCTGTTCTGGCAGTTCGACTGGCGCTATGTGCTGGCGACCGCGGTCATGGTCGCGATCTACATGTACTACACCTATATCGCGACCGAGTGGCGGATCGAGATCCGCCGCAAGATGAACGATTCCGACACCGAGGCGAACACCAAGGCGATCGACTCGCTGCTCAACTATGAGACCGTGAAGTATTTCAGCGCGGAGGCGCGCGAGGCCGCGCGCTACGACCGCTCGATGGAGCGCTACGAAGAGGCGAGCACGCGCACCTATACCTCGCTCGCGGTCCTCAACGCCGGTCAGGCCGTGATCTTCACCGCCGGTCTCACCGCCACCATGGTGATGTGCGCGATCGGCATCCGCAACGGCACCCACACCGTCGGCGATTTCGTGCTGATCAACGCCATGATGATCCAGCTCTACGTGCCCCTGAACTTCATGGGCATGGTCTATCGCGAGATCAAGCAGGCGATCATCGACATCGAGAAGATGTTCAACGTCCTGCAACGCGATCCCGAGATCAAGGACGTGCCGGGTGCTGCGCCGCTCGTGGTGACGTCGGGCAATGTGCGCTTCGAGGACGTGCGCTTTGCCTATGAGGCCGACCGGCCGATCCTGAAAGGCCTCAGCTTCGAAGTCCCGGCCGGCAAGACGGTCGCGATCGTCGGGCCCTCGGGCGCCGGCAAGTCCACCATCTCGCGGCTGCTGTTCCGCCTCTACGACGTCTCCGGCGGCAAGATCCTCATCGATGGGCAGGACATCAAGAACGTCACGCAGAATTCGTTGCGCGCGGCGATCGGCATGGTGCCGCAGGACACCGTGCTGTTCAACGACACCATCCGCTACAACATCCGCTACGGCCGCTGGGACGCGAGCGACGCCGAAGTGGAGGAGGCAGCGCGGCTGGCGCAGATCGACGCCTTCATCAAGTCCTCGCCCAGGGGCTACGAGACGCAGGTCGGCGAGCGCGGACTGAAACTGTCCGGCGGCGAAAAGCAGCGTGTGGCAATTGCGCGCACGGTGCTGAAGGCGCCGCCCATCCTGGTGCTGGACGAGGCGACCTCGGCGCTCGACAGCCACACCGAGCACGAAATCCAGGGCGCGCTGGAGCGCGTCTCGCAGAACCGCACCTCGCTGGTGATCGCGCACCGGCTTTCGACCATCGTCGCCGCCGACGAGATCATCGTGCTCGACCAGGGCAAGATTGCGGAGCGCGGAACCCATGCGCAGCTTTTGGCTTCCGGCGGACTTTATGCCAGTATGTGGAACCGGCAGCGCGAGGCGCAGGAAGCGCGCGAAAAGCTCGCGCAGATCGACGACGACAACGAGGCGCCCAACCGCACGCCGCCGCCAATCGAGGATCCCCTGGCGAGCGCTGCGGAGTGAAAGCGTACCGACTGCCCTGGCGCCCGGGCGGCCAATTCAGTGAGTGACAATGTCCATCAGCAATTCCATCCGCGCGCAAATCCCGCCGATCCACCCCGAGGGCTATCCGTTCATCGGCGGCTTTGCGCTGGCGAGCCTGATCCTGTTCTGGATCTGGACGCCGCTGGGCTGGATCGGCACGGTGTTGACGGTCTGGTGCGCGCTGTTCTTCCGCGATCCCGTGCGGGTGACGCCGGTGCGCGAGGGCGTGGTGGTGTCGCCGGCCGACGGCCGCGTCTCCATGATCACGCAGGTGCTGCCGCCGGCCGAGCTCGGGCTCGGCGACCGGCCGCTGACCCGCGTCTCCGTCTTCATGAGCGTGTTCAATTGCCATGTGAACCGCGCCCCTGTAACGGGACGGATCGAGAAGATCGTCTACCGGCCCGGCGTGTTCATCAATGCCGAGCTCGACAAGGCGAGCGAGGACAATGAGCGGAATTCGCTGGTGATCGGCACGGCGCAGGGCCGCATCGGCGTGGTGCAGATCGCAGGACTCGTGGCGCGGCGCATCGTCTGCTTTGCCAAGGAAGGGCAGGCGATCGGCGCCGGCGAGCGGTTCGGCCTGATCCGCTTCGGCTCCCGGCTCGACGTCTACCTGCCCGACGGCACCAAGCCGCTGGTGTCGGTGGGCCAGACCGCGGTGGCGGGCGAGACGGTTCTGGCGGATTTCCGGCTCGGCGACAACGGGCTTGGCTTCCGCGCCAATTAACCATTGGTAATGGTGGATTTTGCCGCGGCTCCGGCCAATGGCGGAGGGGCCGGGCGCTTGCTATATTAGAGGTATGGTGCCGTTGGATTACAAAACCCCTGAAGGACGCCGCCGCCGCTTTCGCCCGATCCCGGTGCGCATGCTGGTGCCGAACGTCATCACGCTGCTGGCGATCTGCGCCGGCCTGACCGCGATCCGTCTTGCCATCGAAGGCAAGATGGAGTGGGCGGTCGCGGCAATCGTGTTCGCCGCCGTGCTCGACGGCATCGACGGCCGCGTCGCGCGTATGATCAAGGGGCAGTCGAAATTCGGCGCCGAGCTGGACTCGCTTGCCGACTTCGTCAATTTCGGCGTCGTGCCCGGACTGGTCCTGTACTTCTGGCAGCTGCAGGAGCTCGGCAATGGCGGCTGGATCGCCGCGATGGTGTTTGCGATCTCCGGCGGCCTGCGGCTTGCGCGCTTCAACGCCTCGATCGACGACCCCAACAAGCCGGCCTATGCCGCCAATTATTTCACGGGCGTGCCGGCGCCCGCCGGCGCGGTCACGGCGCTGCTGCCGATCTATCTCGCCTTCCTCGGCGTCGCCAAGCCGCCGGCCACGCTGACGGCGGCCTACACGCTGCTGATCGCCTTCCTGATGGTCTCGCGGCTACCGGTGTTCTCCGGCAAGACCGTGCGCATGCGCGTGCCGCCGGAAATGGTGCTGCCGGTCTTCGTGTCGGTGATCTTCTTCATCGCGCTTCTGATCGGCTATCCCTGGCACATCCTCTCGATCGGCACCGTGCTGTATCTGGCGAGCCTCCCCTTGGGCTGGAAGTCCTACAAGAACCACGAGCGCGCGGCTGCCGCAGCGGGGGCCGCGCCGGCAACCGAGGCGACCGCTGAGTCTGCGCAGACCTTCACCGCACCGGCATCCGACACCCCGCCCGACGACCGGCCGGAGCGATTGCATTAGAGGAGCGTGACATTTCCCCTCATCCTGAGGAGCGGCCCCTGGCCGCGTCTCGAAGGATGAGGCCCCAGTTGCGGCCTCATGGTTCGAGACGCGCGTGCCGCGCTCCTCACCATGAGGGTCTGACACAAATAGCAGCCATGAGCGCCGGCCGAGTTGGGTTCATCCCCGATCTCGGCTATGACCGTGGCTGCAAGAGCCCGCGACCAACGCCGGCCAGACCAGGAGACAAACGCCGTGACCCAGTCCGCCCCGCTGCCCGCATCCGTCCTTGAAGCGCTGGGCCGCTACGACACGCCGACCATCTGCAACGCGATGGAGATCGTGGCGCCGGAGCGGCGGCTGATCGGTTACACGACGAAACCGCTGGTTTGCCCGTTCCCCGACCTGCCGCCGATGGTCGGCTATGCCCGCACCGTGACCATCCGCTCGGTGCTGAAGTCCGGCCTGCCGGCGGACGAGCAGGCCCGGCGCCGCATCGCCTATTACGAATATGTCGGCACCGGTTTTGGGCCGCGCATCACTGTGATCCAGGATATCGACGGTGCCGACGTCGGCTATGGCGCGTTCTGGGGCGAGGTGCAGAGCAACGTGCACAAGGCGCTCGGCTGCCTCGGCGTCATCACCGACGGCTCGATCCGCGATATCCCGCAATGGGCGCCGGGTTTCCAGGCGCTGGCCGGCTCGATCGGCCCGTCGCATGCCTGGGTGCATGCGGAGAATTTCGGCGGCGAGGTGCGCGTGGCCGGCATGACCGTGAAATCCGACGACCTGATCCATGCCGATCAGCATGGCGCGATCGTCATCCCGACCGACATCGCGGCAAAAATTCCTGACGCCTGCGAGCTCTGCGGCCGGCGCGAGACGCCGATCCTGGAGATCGCGCGAGCCAAGGATTTTTCGCTGGAGAAGCTGAAAGAGGCGCTGAAGCGTTCCGCTGAGATACATTAGAGCGTTTTCAAGCGAAGTGGATACCGGTTCGCGTGAAGAAAACGCGTCAGATCATGAATCTAGAGCTTCGGTTCTGATTCAATCAGAACCGAAAATGCCCTAGGCGCGAAAAATCGCGCACACATCGGGGGAGGAAGTGATGAGCAGGTTAATCGCCGCGCTGTTCATGGTCGTCTGTGCAGTTGCGACTGTACAAGCGCAGACCTTTCCCACTCGGCCGCTCACCTTGATCGTGCCGTTCCCGCCGGGCGGCTCGACCGATTCCGCGGCGCGCATCATGGCGGAAAAGATGCGGGAGTCGCTCGGCCAGCCCATCGTGATCGAAAATGTCGGCGGCGCCGGCGGCAGCCTCGGCGTCGGCCGTCTCGCCCGCTCCGTGCCCGACGGCTACACCTTCGACATCGGCCAGTGGGACACCCATGTCGGCAGCATCATCTACAAGCTCGACTACGACCTGGAGAAGGATTTCGAGCCGATTGCGCTGGTCTCCAACAACCCGCAGCTGATGGTCGCCAAGAAGGATTTGCCGGCGCAGAATCTTCGCGAACTCGTGGCGTGGATGAAGGAAAACCCCGGCAAGATCAATTTCGTCAACCAGAACGCTGCGGCCAATGTCACCGGCGTCCTGTTCGAGAAGCTGACCGGCCAGAAGGTGCAGTTCATTCCCTACCGCGGCGCGGGCCCGGCGATGACCGATCTCGTCGCCGGCACCGTGGACCTCCTGGTGGTGCAGGGGGCGGTGGCGTTGCCGCAGATCCGCGCCGGCAAGATCAAGGCACTGGCGAATCTTTCGCCGCAGCGCTCGGCCTCGATGGCGGACATTCCGACGTCCGATGAGTCCGGCGTGAAGGGCCTCTATATGTCCGGCTGGTTCGGCTTCTGGGCGCCCAAGGGCACGCCGAAGGATGTGATCGCCAGGCTCAATGCCGCGACGATGGATGCGCTCGGCGACCCGGCGCTGCAAAAGCGCTTCTCCGACCTCGGCCTCGACGTCGCCCCGCGTGCGCAGCAGACGCCCGAAGGGTTGGCGGCGTTCCAGAAGGCCGAGATCGAAAAGTGGTGGCCGATCATCCGCGGCGCCGGCATCGGCGCGCAATGACGGGCGCAACGCCATGGACGTGAAAGGCAAGACCATCTTGATCACCGGCTCGACCGACGGCGTCGGCCGCTATGTCGCGACGAAGCTCGCAGGCGAGGGTGCGAAGGTCCTGATCCACGGCCGCGACGCCGCGCGCGCGAACGCCGTGATCGACGGCATCAAGCGCGCCGGCGGCGCGGCGCCTGTTTTCTATCAGGCCGATTTGTCGTCGCTGGCGGAAACGCGCAAGCTCGCCGAGCAGGTGCTGGCCGATCACGACCGGCTCGACGTCTTCGTCAGCAATGCCGGCATCGGTTCGCAGAACGAGGGGCCGCAGCGGCAGGTGAGCCGCGACGGCCATGAGCTGCGCTTTGCCGTGAACTATCTCGCCGGCTTCCTGCTCGCGCATCTCTTGCTGCCTCGCCTGAAGGCGAGCGTACCGTCGCGCATCGTCAATGTCGCTTCGCTCGGCCAGCATCCGATCGATTTCGACGACGTCATGATCACCAGGAATTACAGCGGCTCGCGGGCCTATGCGCAAAGCAAGCTGTCGCAGATCATGTTCACGATCGATCTGGCCGATGAGCTTGCCGGCAGCGGCGTCACCGTCAATTCGCTGCATCCGGCGACCTACATGAACACCACCATGGTGCGCGCCGGCGGCATTGCGCCGATGTCCACGGTGGAGCAGGGCGGCGATGCGATCCTGCATCTCGTCAGCGGTGACGATGTCGCGGGCAGGAGCGGCCTGTTCTTCAACGGCATGAACGAAATGCGGGCCAATCCGCAGGCCTATGACGCACAGGCTCGCGCCAGGCTGAGGGAGCTGAGTCTGAATCTGACCGGGCTCGGGTAGGCGACGTCGGCCGCAATTATGGTTAGCAGATGGTTGAGATCGCCGCCCCCGTTTCGGCAATTGCGCGGCCGATCAACGGCGAAAGCGCTTAACCTTTACGCGTCTTTAATGGCGAACCCATAGGGTCGATCCGTGCGGCTCCGTTCGGGCCGCACCGCCGTCCAGGACAGGCGGCGGGTTCGCGTACGCGTTGGAGTCGGGAATGGATATCACAACAACGATCGGCCTGATCTCGGGCGCTGTTGTCATTGCGGTGCTGATCCTGATGGGCGGTGACTTCCGGATGTTCTACGACATCCACGCCGTCATCATCATCTTCGGCGGATCGATCGCGGCCACCCTGATCCGCTTCCCGCTCGGCTCGATCCTGCACGGCTTGCCGCTGGGCGCCAAATTCGCCTTCACCATGAGCCGGCTGTCGGCCCGCGATCTCGTCGACGAACTCGCCCGCATCGCCGAGATCGCCCGCAAGCAGGGGCCGGTAGGTCTGGAAAAGGTCGAGACCGACGAGGCGTTCCTCGCCAAGGGCATCCGCTACGTCGCCGACGGCTACGATCTGGAATTCATCCGCGATAATCTCGAGCGCGACCGCGACAATTTCCTGATGCATCTCGACGAGGGCAGCAAGATCTACCGCGCCATCGGCGACTGCGCGCCGGCCTTCGGCATGATCGGCACGCTGATCGGCATGGTGCAGATGTTCGCCAACATGACCGATCCCTCCAAGCTCGGCCCGTTCATGGCGGTCGCGCTGCTCGCCACGCTGTACGGCGCGCTGGTCGCGAACCTGTTCTGTCTGCCGATCGCCGACAAGCTGCACGGCAAGTTGCTGGACGAGGAAACCAACCGCACGCTGATCATCGACGGCATCCTGATGATCCGCGACTCCAAGAGCCCGGCGCTGGTGCGGGAAATGCTGCTGGCCTATCTGCCGGAAAAGCACCGCCAGGAGGAAGGCGAGCCGGTGCCGGCCTGATCGGGCGGGTAGGGGCGGTCCGGAAAGCAGCCAATGGCCAAGAAGAAGCGCGGCGATGCACATGGCGGAGGGCATGGCTGGTTCGTCACCTTCGCCGACCTGATGGGGCTTTTGATGAGCTTCTTCGTGATGCTCGTCGCCTTTTCCAGCCAGGACCAGCAGAAGCTGAAGATTGTCGCCGGCTCCATGCGCGAGGCGTTCGGCGTGCAGACCGACGCGCGCTATTCCGGCATCATCGAGTCCGACGGCCTGCCGACGCGGCCGAAGCTGAAGAATACCGACCACATTCCGCCGGAAGAATCGTCCAATACGCCGACCCCGGACGAGAAGTCCCGCCAGCGTACCCAGGGGGCCAAGCTCAAGGTCGACCGCGAGTTCGCGCTCGCTTCCGCCTCGCTCCGCCAGGCTCTGCAGGACATGCCGGAACTGACGGAAATGTCCAAGCACATCATGTTCGAGGAGACAAAGCAGGGCCTCAACCTGGAGATCGTCGACCAGGACGGCCGCTCGATGTTTCCCGATGGCTCCAAGGTGCCGTTCGACCGCACGCGCCGGCTGATCCAGAAGCTGGCCGGGCCGCTGAAGGCGACGCCGCTGCGCCTCTCGATCGTCGGCCACACCGCGGCCGGCTTCGTGCCCGCGCGCAGCGACTACGGCGCGTTCGACCTCTCCGCCGATCGCGCCAATGCCGTGCGCCAGATCCTCGAACGCGAGGGCCTGCCGGCCTCGCACGTCTTCTCGGTGTCCGGCAAGGCCGATACCCAGCCGCTGTTTCCCGACGATCCCACGCTTCCCGCCAACCGTCGCGTGACGATCACCCTGATGCGCGAAGATCCGCCGTTGCCGCCGGACCTCAAGCCGTAGTTTTCCAGACGCTACGATAGTACCAGTTGCGCGGCGGAGCGAAGTTCGCTTTATGTCGCATCCCCGCGCAGCCGGCAGTGCTATGGTCGGCAGGTGAGATAGCGGATCGAAACACCGGATCAAGCGTTCCCAACTGTCATGACCGCCAGCGTCACCACCGAAGCCCATGAGGGACAGACCACATCCGGCTTTTGGGGGCTGACGCTCGGCAGCATCGGCGTCGTCTTCGGCGACATCGGCACTTCCCCCCTTTACGCCTTCCGCGAGGCGGTCGCCGGTGCGGCAGGCCACGGCCAGCCGGCGACGCGCGCCATCGTGCTCGGGGTGCTCTCGCTGATCCTGTGGGCGCTGTTCACCGTCGTAACCGCCAAATACGTGCTGCTGCTGCTCCGCGCCGACAACAACGGCGAGGGCGGCACGCTTTCGCTGATGGCGCTCGGCCAGCGTGCGCTGGGACGCCGAAGCTGGGTGCTGATGGCGCTCGGCGTGCTCGGCGCTTCCATGTTCATCGGCGATTCCATGATCACGCCGGCGATCTCGGTGCTGTCGGCGGTGGAAGGCCTCAAGCTCGCGGCGCCGGCGCTGGAGCACTACGTGGTGCCGCTGACCGTGCTCATCCTGGTTGTGCTGTTCTCGTTTCAGTCGAGCGGCACAGCGCGCGTCGCCTCGGCCTTCGGCCCGGTCATGGTGGTGTGGTTTGCGGTGCTCACGGTGACGGGACTGGTGCACATCGGCGACGACCCTTCCGTGCTCGCGGCGATCAATCCTCTCTACGGCATCGAATTCCTGCTGACGCACGGGACCATCGGCCTTGTCACGCTGGGCGCGGTATTCCTAGCGGTGACCGGCGGTGAGGCGCTCTATGCCGACCTCGGCCATTTCGGCCGCAAGCCGATCCAGTCGGCTTGGATGTTCTTCGTGCTGCCGGCGCTTCTGATCAACTATTTCGGGCAGGGCGCGCTGGTGCTGTCCGATCCGGGCGCGATCGAAAACTCGTTCTATCGCATGGTGCCGGAGATGCTGCTGCTGCCGCTGGTGGCGCTGGCGACCGCTGCGACCGTCATCGCGAGCCAGGCGGTGATCACAGGTGCGTTCTCGCTGGTGCGGCAGGCCGTGCAACTCGGCCTCCTGCCGCGCTTCGAGGTCCGGTACACCTCCGAATCCCACGCCGGGCAAATCTATCTGCCGCGCGTCAACCGGTTGCTCCTGATCGGCGTGCTGATGCTGGTTCTGTTGTTCCGCACCTCGAGCGGCCTTGCGTCGGCCTACGGCATCGCGGTTTCCACCACCATGGTGTGCGACGGCATCATGGGCTTCGTGGTGATCTGGAAATTGTGGAACTTCCGCGCCGCCGTCGCGGCTGCGCTGATCGTGCCGTTCGTCATCG
The DNA here is from genome assembly GCF_016219575.1 of Bradyrhizobium sp. Classification (GTDB taxonomy): domain Bacteria; phylum Pseudomonadota; class Alphaproteobacteria; order Rhizobiales; family Xanthobacteraceae; genus Bradyrhizobium. The sequence continues at coordinate 293,225 of NZ_JACRMG010000009.1, forward strand.
TCGACCTCACTTTCTTTTCCGCCAATCTGCTGAAGCTGCTCGAGGGCGCCTGGGTGCCGCTGCTGTTCGGCGCCGTGATGGCCTTGATGATCTGGACCTGGCGGCGGGGGGCTGCGATCCTCGTTGCCAAGACGCGCCGGATCGAGGTGCCGCTCGCCGATCTCATCAAGAGCCTGGAGAAGCGGCCGCCGCATATCGTCAAGGGCACCGCGGTGTTCCTCACCAGCGATCCTTCCTTTGTGCCGACCGCGCTGCTGCACAACCTCAAGCACAACAAGGTGCTGCACGAGCACAATGTGATCCTGACCATCGAAACCGCCCAGACGCCGCGAGTCGATCCCGCCGAACGCGTCAGGATGGAGGCGGTCAGCGACAAGTTCGCCACCGTGCGGCTGCGCTTCGGCTTCATGGAATCGCCGAACGTGCCGAAGGCGCTGGTGATCGCACGAAAGCTCGGTTGGCAGTTCGACATCATGGCGACGTCGTTCTTCGTCTCTCGCCGTTCGCTGAAACCATCCGCACAGTCGGGCATGCCGCAATGGCAGGATCATCTGTTCATTGCGATGAGCCGGTCGGCCAACGACGCCACGGACTATTTCCAGATCCCCACCGGTCGGGTAGTGGAAGTGGGCACCCAGGTAACGATCTGATTTGACTTGCATATTTTGCGTATAAATGCCGTATAAAAATATGCGTTTTTGCATAACTGGAACCTGAATCCGGCCTAACCTATGCGCTGAGGGCGGGCGTATAGGGCTGCGGCCCTGCTCATTGTGCAGTGAACAATCGAGGCGCACCTCCCATGACATCCGAGACGACGGTCACCGCGGCGGAAACGCCCGCGGCCAACGGGCATGGCGAGGCCCATTCCACAGCCAGTTTCGCCGGTCTCCTTATCGGCAGCATCGGCGTCGTCTATGGCGACATCGGTACCAGCCCACTCTATGCGCTGCGCGAAGCCGTCGTCGCGGCGACGGGATCGTCGGGCGCAGCCGATCCCCAGGCGGTGCTCGGCGTGCTGTCGCTGATCCTGTGGGCGCTGATCGTCGTCGTCACGCTGAAATACGTACTGATCCTACTGCGTGCCGACAACAACGGCGAGGGCGGCACGCTGGCGCTGATGGCGCTGGCGCAGCGCGCGGTCGGCGGCAATGCCGCCGTCATCGTCCTGCTCGGCATCATTTCGGGCGCGCTGTTCTACGGCGATGCCGTCATCACGCCGGCTCTCTCGGTGCTGTCGGCGATCGAAGGCATCAAGCTCGTGACCGAAGCGTTCGAGCATTACGTGGTGCCGCTGACGCTCATCATCCTGATGGCGCTGTTCGCCGTGCAGTCCCACGGTACCGCGCGTGTCGCTTCCATGTTTGGCCCGATCATGTGCCTGTGGTTCGCCGTGCTTGCGATCGCTGCAGTGCCTCAGATTGTCCAGCATCCGGAAGTATTGGGAGCGCTCAACCCGTTCCATGCGGTGTCGTTCATGCTTCATCACGGCATGATCGGATTCATCACGCTGGGAGCGGTGTTCCTCGCGGTTACCGGTGCGGAGGCGCTTTATGCCGATCTCGGTCACTTCGGCAAGAAGCCTATCCAGACCGCCTGGCTCTTCATCGTGCTGCCGTCGCTGGCGTTGAATTACTTCGGGCAGGGCGCGCTGCTGATAGCCAATCCGAAGGCGATCGAGAATCCGTTCTTCCTGATGTTTCCGGAATGGGCGCTGATCCCGATGGTCGCGCTCGCCACCATCGCCACCGTGATCGCGAGCCAGGCCGTCATCACCGGTGCCTATTCGCTGACCCGGCAGGCGATCCAGCTCGGCCTGTTGCCGCGTTTCGAGATCCGCCACACCTCGGAAGCGCATTCCGGCCAGATCTACATTCCGAAGGTCAACCTGATGCTTTTCCTGGCGGTGATGCTGCTGGTGGTGCTGTTCCGTTCGTCCAGTGCGCTCGCCTCGGCCTACGGCATCTCTGTCACCGGCACCATGGTGGTGACAGCGATGATGGGCTTTGTGGTGATCTGGAAGGTGTGGAAGTGGTCGCCGCTCGCGGCCGGCGCGTTGATCGCGCCGTTCCTGTTCCTCGATATCACGTTCCTTGCGGCGAACCTGCTCAAGGTGTTCGAGGGTGGCTGGGTGCCGCTCCTGCTCGGCGGCGTCGTGATGCTGTTGATGTATACCTGGCGGCGCGGCAGCCGGTTGTTGTTCGAAAAATCGCGCAAGCTTGAATTTCCGCTGGCCGACCTCGTGGCCATGCTGGAGAAGCGGCCGCCGCAACGCGTCGCAGGCACGGCCGTATTCCTGACCAGCGATCCCCAGAGCGCGCCGACCGCGCTGATGCACAGCCTGAAGCACTACAAGGTGCTGCATGAGAAGAACGTCATTCTGACCATCGAGACCGCGCCGGCCCCGCGGATCGATGATTCCGAGCGGGTGCGGCTCGAGGAGATCAGCGCGACCTTCTCCAAGGTCACGCTCCGGTTTGGTTTCATGGAGTCGCCGAATGTGCCGAAGGCGTTGGCGATCGCCCGCAAGCTCGGCTGGCAGTTCGACATCATGTCGACCTCCTTCTTCCTGTCGCGCCGCGCATTGAAGCCGGCCGCCCATTCCGGCATGCCCCGCTGGCAGGACCATCTTTTCATCGCGCTCAGCCGCAGTTCCAACGACGCCACCGACTATTTCCAGATCCCCACCGGCCGTGTGGTCGAGGTCGGAACGCAGGTGACCATCTAGATTCAGGGCCGCGTTCAAGCTGCTTGCGGCGCTTGATTTTCCGCCCGCAAGAGGCGACTTTGGCCGCCGAATTGGCGGGCCGGCGCGCCCGCGGACGGGATTTTGGGAGGACTTGGCGTGGCCAATCAGGTGCAGGACTTGACACCGCAGGAAGTGTCGAAAGGCATGGAGGAGGGGCGCTATCTCCTCGTCGACGTGCGCGAGCCCAACGAGGTCGCAGCCGAGGCCTATCCCGGCGGCGTGGTCGTCCCGCTCTCGACCTTCGATCCCGCCGCGATCCCCGATCCCCAGGGAAGGCAGGTGGTGTTTGCCTGCCGCTCGGGAAAGCGCTCGGTGACCGCGTCGCTGGCGGCGCAGGCGGCCGGGCTTCCCTACGACAAGCATCTTGCAGGCGGCATTCTGGGCTGGAAGGCCGCGGGGCTTGCGACCAAGGTCGGCGGCTGACCGTCGATGCCCACCCTGAACAAGGTCTTTGGCGACCTTCCCGTCACCATTTTCGAGGCGATGTCGCAGCTCGCGCGCGACAACAACGCCATCAATCTCGGCCAGGGCTTTCCGGACGATCCCGGGCCTGAGGACATCCGCAAGGCGGCGGCCGATGCCTCGGTGAACGGCTATAACCAGTACCCTTCGATGATGGGTATCCCGGAGCTGCGGCAGGCGATCGCATCGCATTATGGGCACTGGCACCGTCTGAAGCTCGATCCCATGACCGAGGTGATGGTAACCTCGGGCGGCACCGAAGCGCTGACGTCATCGATCCTCGCCGTGGTCGAGCCCGGCGACGAGGTGATCTGCTTCCAGCCGGTCTACGATTCCTACCTGCCGATCATCCGCCAGGCCGGCGGCATCCCACGCCTGCTGCGTCTCGAACCGCCGCATTGGCGTTTGACCGAGGAGATGCTGCGCAGCGCCTTCAATCCGAAGACCAAGGCGGTGCTGTTCAACAACCCGCTCAATCCGGCGGCCGTTGTCTACCCGCGCGAGGATCTCGAATTGCTGGCGCGATTCTGCCAGGAATTCGACTCGATCGCGATTTGCGACGAGGTGTGGGAGCACGTCGTGTTCGACGGCCGCGAGCATATACCGCTGATCACGATCCCGGGCATGCGCGACCGCACCATCAAGGTCGGCAGCGCCGGCAAGATTTTCTCGCTAACGGGATGGAAGGTCGGCTTCGTCTGCGCCGCGCCGCCGCTCTTGCGTGTGGCGTCCAAGGTTCACCAGTTCCTGACCTTCACCACGGCGCCTAATCTTCAGGCAGCGGTGGCCTATGGCCTTACCAAGCCGGATCAGTATTTCTACGACATGCGCAAGGATCTGGCGCGGAGCAGGGACCGGCTGACAAAAGGGCTGGAGAGCATCGGCTTTCCCGTGCTGAAATCGCAGGGCACCTACTTCCTCACCGTCGATCTTTCGCCGCTCGGATTGAACGAAACCGACGAGGCGTTCTGCCGGCGCATCGTCAACGACTACAAGGTGGCGGCGATCCCGGTGTCGGCCTTCTACGAACAGGATCCGGTGACCTCGGTGGTGCGCTTCTGTTTCTCCAAGAGAGATGCCACGATCGATACGGCATTGGAGCGCTTGGCCGATGCGGTGCACCGGCGGAGGGGATCAAGATGATGAAGACCGGTCTTGCCGCTGCAGCCGCGATGATGCTGTCGCTCGCGCCCGCCGCCGCGCAGGAGCGCACGGTCAACTTCTACAACTGGTCGAACTACATGGCGCCTGGCGTCCTGGAGGACTTCACCAAGGAGACCGGCATCAAGGTGGTCTACGACACCTTCGACGCCAACGAGACGCTGGAGACGCGGCTGCTCGCGGGCAAGTCCGGCTACGATGTCGTCGTGCCCACCGGCTATTTCCTGCAGCGCCAGATCATGGCCAAGGTGTTTTCGCCGCTCGACAAGTCGAAGCTGCCGAATCTCGCCAATACCTGGCCGTTTGTGACAAAGCAGCTCGCCGCCTACGATCCCGGCAACAAATATGGTGCCAACTACATGTGGGGCACCACCGGCATCGGCTACAACGTCAAGATGGCCGAGAAAATCCTCGGGCCCGGCGTGAGAATCGACAGCTGGGACTTCGTGTTCAAGCCGGAGAACCTGGCGAAATTCAAAGAGTGCGGCATCCACATGCTGGATTCCGCCGATGACATCCTGCCGGCAGCTGCGAGCTATCTCGGCATCGATCCAAACTCGACCAAGCAAGCCGATCTGGAGAAGGCCGCCGAGCTCGTCAGCAAGGTCCGGCCTTACGTGCGCAAGTTCCATTCGTCGGAATATCTGGGAGCACTGGCGTCGGGCGAAATCTGCTTCGTGGTCGGCTGGTCCGGCGACGTGATGCAGGCACGCAGCCGCGCGACTGAGGCCAAAAACGGCATCGAAATCGGCTACACCATCCCGAAAGAGGGCGCGCAAATGTTCTTCGACAATTTCGCGATCCCGGCGGATGCGAAAAATGTCGCCGAGGCCCACGAGCTGATCAACTATCTCTACCGGCCGGAGGTGGCGGCGAAGAATTCCGACTTTCTGTCGTATGCCAACGGCAATCTCGCGAGCCAGAAGCTGATCGATCCGAAGATACTCAACGACAAGAATATCTATCCCGACGAGGCGACGCTGCAAAAGCTGTTCGTCATCAACTCGCACGATGCCGCCACGCAGCGGATCATCAACCGCTTGTGGACGAAGGTGAAGACAGGACGGTGAGGCTCCTCATCCCGCGGAGGCGCGAAGCGCCGTCTTAAGGGATGGCCATGTCAAGGCTTCATGGTTCGGGACGCGCAGTGTCGCCGCGCTCCTCACCATGAGGTCAACAGAGCTCTACCGCCACCTGCGGTGCAGCCACAGCCACTGGTCCGGATATTCGCGCACCCAGCCCTCGATCACGTCGGTGACGGCCTGCATGGTGCCCTGGATGTCGATCTGACCGGAGGCGTCGCGTACCGGCTTGACCTCTTCGGACAATTCGGCGCGGAAACGGTGGTCGGGCAGGCGGATGATGCGCACGCCGTGGATCGGGCATTCGACCTGGCGCACCAGACGCGCCAGCGTCGGATTGGCCTTGGTCTTGCGGCCGAAGAAGGTGACGTCGACGCCCTTGCTGAACCACTGGTCGACCAGCATGGCGACGTGCTGGCCGCTCTGCAGCGCCTGCCCGAGCTTGAAGGGGGCATCGGGGCCGGCTGGAATCAGCGTACCCATCTTGACCCTGCGTGTGCGCTCGATGGCGCGGTCGGCGGCCTCGCTGTTGGGCCGGCGGAAAAGGATGGCGGCATCGAGGCCGTGCGCGACGGCGCCGAGCGCCGGCAGCTCCCAATTGCCGATATGGCTGGCAAAGAAGATCGCGGGCTTGCCGTCGTCGCGCAGCATGTCGAACAGCTCCTTGGATCGCGGGCTGAATTCGATGCGGCTGGGTTTCTCCGGGTGGGCGGCGTCGTAGTCCCAGATGTGGTCGAGATGGGCGAACTCGGCGCCGACGCGGCCGAGATTGTCCCAGACGCCGGCAAGAATCTTCTCGATCTCATCCGGCGATTTCTCGGGGAAGGCGGCCTTCAGGTTTTCGCGGCCGATGCGATCCTCGCGCAGACGGCGGCCGATGAACAGCGCGGCGCGTCCGAAGAAGTCGGCGGTCTTGTCCGGATCGAACCGCCGCGTGGTGCGCAGAAGCGCGATCGTGAGGCCGCCGACCGCGGCCTCGGACAGCGGCTTGAGGGCGTCGCGCAGGCGCGCCTTGATACGGAGCAGGAGCAGGCGGTTCATCGCGCGGAAACGGCGGGATTGCTCAAGCCGGTTCCCGCGTCAGGATCAGCGACGCATTCTGCCCGCCAAAGCCAAACGAGTTGGACATGACAGCGGTGACGCGGGCATCGCGCGCCTTGTTGCCGACTACGTCGAACGGTATCGCCGGATCCGGGTTCTCGTAGTTGATGGTCGGCGGGATGCGCTGATGCTCCAGGGTAAGCAGCGAGAAGATGGCTTCGACCGCGCCTGCGGCCGAAATGGTGTGGCCGACCGCAGACTTGTTCGACGTCACCGGAATCTTCGATGTGTGCTCGCCGAACACGGCATTGGTCGCCGAATATTCCATCTTGTCGTTTTCCGGCGTGGAGGTGCCGTGCGCATTGATGTGATCGATCTGCTCAGGCGCCATGCCGGCATCCGCCAGCGTCTTGAGCACGCAGCCGATCGCCGGCTTGCCGTCCGGAGAGGAGCGGGTGCGGTGAAAGGAATCGGTCAGCTCGCCGCAGCCGGCGACGACGCCGAGGATTTTGGCGCCGCGGGCGACCGCCGCATCGTAGCTCTCCAGCACCAGCGTGCCGGCGCCTTCGGCCATCACGAAACCGTCGCGGTTCTTGGAGAAGGGCTTCGAGGCCGCCTGTGGCGGATTGTTCTGGGTCGACAGCGCCGACAGCAGCGAGAAGCGCACCATGGATTCCGGATTGACGGAAGCGTCGGTGGCGACGCAGAGCGCCGCATCGGTTTCGCCGCGCCGGATCGCCTCGACGCCGAGCTGGATCGCGGTCGCGCCGGAAGCGCATGCCGTGGAAAGCGAGATCGGCGAACCCTTGGTGCCGTAGGTCTCGGCGAGGTTCCTGGCGATCGAACCGAACATGAAGCGATGGTGGAGGTAGGCGTACCTGCCGCCGCCGGCGACGCGCAGGATCTCGGGGTAGCCGAAATCCTGCTGGCCGACGGCGCGGGCGACTTCGAAGCGCTGCGGCCATTCCACCTCGACCGGAGCCACCGCCAGGAACAGCGGGCCGGGGAAATCTCCCTTGGCGCCGATGCCGGCCTGGGCGAGGGCTTCTTCCGTCGCGATATGGGCGATGCGCTCGGTGAGGGCGGCGGAGGAGTCCGCGGTGACGAAATCGACCGTGCCGGCCATCGTGGTCTTCAGGCCGTCGATCGGAAACCGCGTCACGGTGCGGATGCCGGACTCGCCCGCGGTGAGCCTGTCCCAATTGTCCTTCTTGCCCGCGCCGAGCGAGGTGACGACGCCCATGCCGGTGACGACGACGATCGGCCGACCCAGTTTATCGCGTGGTGCTGACATGAAGTCCCCCGTCAACGTCTGGCGTACGATCCGCAAAGCGAAATCGGACGCAATGATTACTTGACCGCCTCGACCAGAGCGAGGCCCTCGCCCTGCCAGTGGCCGGCACCCTCGACCACAATCTGGTTAGGCGCACCCGCCTTTTCAACCTCGAAACCGGTGGGATCGTTGGGCGGAAACAGCGCGCCGCGGGAGATCGACAGTGCCGCCAGCGCCAGCCCGAGCGGAAACTGGGTTTCCAGCATATGGCCGAAGACCGTCCCAGTGGAACGCACGGCGTAGCCGGGGTGCTTCTGCAGAAAGGCCTTTTCTTCCGAGGTCGCCGGTTCGGCGCCGGTCGCACCGGTGATGAGGCTGCCCGTATCGCCGATTCCGAGTTTCGACCACAGCCGTTCCAGGGAGTTCGTGATCGCACCGGCCTGCTTGCGCGGCGCGAGGTCGGAAACCACCTTGCTCAGCCGAGCATAGGGTTTTGCGCCGCGCGCCTCGGCATGCTCGCGCGATTCCAGCACCAGAAACACGCTGGCCGAGCCGAGCGCAAATCCGCCATGCGTCTTGTCGCGCGACCACAGCGGCGCATATTTGCCCTTCAGGTTGAAATCGGCCAGTTCGTAGAGGATCAGGAGTTCCGGCCGCTCGCCATTGTGGGCAGCGCCGACCAGCGCGATGTCGCTCTCGCCGCTCTCGATGCGGGCGAGCGCGATGCGGGCGGCGTCGATGGATGCGGCTTCCTCGCCCATGAAGGTGCGCGAGGTGCCGCAGACGCCGTGGACGATCGCGATGTTGCCGGCGAGCAGGTTGGAGAGCTGCGCCAGGAACAGCGTCGGACGCAGATCGTTCATCAGCTTCTCGTTGAGGAAGCCCGGCGCCGAATTGCCCTTGGCGTCCGCATTGAGGATCGCGAGATCGACCGCAACGTCGCGCTCGCCGCCGCCGGCCGCGACGATCATGTCCATCCGCGAGAGGAATTCCGGCTTTCCCTTGACGCCGGCAGAATCGAGCGCAAGCCCCGCGGCATAGACGCCGATGCGCTGCCACGTCTCCATCTGGCGCTGGTCGCCCTTTTTCGGGATCTGCGCGTCAAAGGAGACCGGCGCCAGCGGGTGCACGATGTAGGGCGCAAAACGCGTCTCGTCGACATTGACTCGCCCGGCGTTCAGCGCCTCCCAATGCGCATCCAGCCCTTCGCCCAGCGACGACAGGATGCCGATGCCGGTGATCCAAACGTCCTTGGCCTGGCTCATTGCGCGACCGCCTGCAGCGGGAAGCCGATCTTGTTGGCCATCGCATCCATGTGCGTGCGAAAGACGGGATCGGGGAAGGGGGCAAGGCCGAAGGTTATTTCAGCGCTGCATTTCAGATCCTTGCCGATGCGGCCCTTGGCCTTTGCAACGGCGAAGCCGGAGCCCTCGTGCTCGAGCTTGGCTTCGATGGTCAGCAACTGGCCGGGGCTGACGAAACCGCGCATCTTGGCTTCCTTCACGATGGCGAGGAACGGCATGCGTTCGAACTTCAGCACGCCGAGGATCAGCCAGCCGCAGCTCTGCGCCATCGCTTCGGTCAGCAGCACGCCGGGCATGATCGGAAAGCCCGGGAAGTGCCCCTCGAAGATGGTGTGCTTCTCGGGAACCTGGGCTTCGACCGTGATGGTCCCGGCCTCGAGGTTGAGGTCGACGATGCGATCGATCAGCTGGAAATAGTCAAGATTCATGGCCTGCGCTTCAGGTGGCGGCGCCGCCGCCCGCGTTCTTGGCCGCGACCAGTTCGTCGATGCGGTCGGCGAGGTTCTTGAGCACGAAATACTGTTCGGTGGTGGCCTTGCCGTCGTTGACTTCCTGGGTCCACTTTTCGAGCGGCATCTTGATTCCGAACGCCTTGTCGATGGCAAAGGCGATGTCGAGGAAGTCCAGGCTATCGATTCCGAGGTCGTCGATGGCATGGCTCTCCGGCTTGATCGTGTCGCGCGGAATGTCGCAGGTCTCAGCGATAATGTTGGCGATCTGATCGAATGTTGATGACATCATTAAGCCTTTGATATACTGGGGAAAATTCCGGTGATGTTGGGGGACGCAAGAGCCCGTCGCCCCGGAGTGCCCGCTTTCCCTGATCCGGAGTCGAGTGCCCGTATAACGGAGCGTGCGCCTTAGTTCAATGGAGCTTGGCCGGCCCCGCCAGACCGGAATCGGTCGCATTTCCCGGCCTTGGCCGCCTCTGCCGTGGGCGGAAAATCAGCCGCGCGGGACCGAGGAAATCTGGGCGCAGTCGCGGCGCCCCATCAGCACGCAGTCCTGGTTCTTGCGCAATTCGGCGATGCTCAGCGCCAGCCAGATGCCGATCGCCGTCAGTGCGACCGTGAAGGCAAAAGCCGCGAGATTGGCCAGCATGCGGTGGCGGAAATCGTCCGGCTCCTCCGGCCCGCGCTCGTAGCGCGACAGGTCGTTCGCTTCCTGCGGCACGTTCTGCGGCGCGCGGCCGGGCGGCTGTGCCGAGGTACGCGGCCGGAACCTGACGACGCGGTGGTCGTCATCCGAGCTGATGGGCCGCTGGGTTTTCACTGCTGTCGGTCCGAAGACATCTCCCGGCGCTTTTCTAGCACGGGCGGCGAGAGCGTCACAGTGAATGTTGACGTGCCCTCAAGATGATCATGCCCCGTCTTGAAGCATCCCGTCAGGCGCTACGGGCATTTTGCCGCCTCGGTCGCCATGGCATAGTGGAACCTCCGGAGCCCGCAATGCCGTCGCCGAGGGGGAGTTTTGCTCATGGCAAATGTCCGCGAACCCTTTGTCCAGCCCATCCCGATCCTGTCATTGCATCCGACCCAGATGACGGTGGGGATGCGCGAGGTGAAGGAGAAGCGCAAGCGCTGGCGCGAACACAGATCGGACAAGAAGCGTGCCGAGCTACTCGGCAAGCACATGATCCCGGTCGTGCTCGGTCCTGACGAACGCTACTACGTGGTCGACCATCACCATCTGGCCCGCGCACTGCACGACGAGGGTGTGGAGGACATTCTCGTCACCGTCATCGGCAATCTCTCGATGGTCGATCGCGATGCCTTCTGGGGCGTGATGGACAACAAGCGCTGGGTATATCCGTATGACTCAAAGGGCGAACGCCGCCACTTCAAGGACATTCCGAAGTCGATCGCCGATATGAAGGACGATCCGTTCCGCAGCCTTGCCGGTGAACTGCGCCGCGCCGGCGGCTTTGCCAAGGACACGACGCCGTTCAGCGAATTCCTGTGGGCAGATTTCCTGCGCCGCAAGTTGCCGCGCCGGACGGTGGAAGACAATTTTGCCAAGGCGATCAAAAAGGGCCTGGCGCTGGCCAAGAGCCACGACGCGATCTATCTGCCCGGCTGGTGCGGGCCGGCGTCGGACGGCTGATCGGCAGAGCCGTTATCCCCTGCTCGGGCGGTGCGTCCCTGTCTATGCCCCCTTGGGCAGCCGGCCCATCAGGTAAAACTCGTCGTTCGGCCGCATCGCGGTGACGTTGGCCATACGGTTCGACAGGGCGAAGAAGGCCGAGATCGCCGCGATGTCCCAGACGTCGTCATTGGAGAAGCCGTGGGCGGCAAGTGCGGCAAAATCGTTCTCGGAGACCTCTTCCGCCGAGCGGCTCACCTTCATGGCGAAATCCAGCATGGCGCGTTGCCGCGGCGTGATATCGGCCTTGCGGTAATTGACCGCGATCTGGTCGGCAATTTGCGGATTCTTGGCGCGAATGCGCAGGATCGCGCCATGCGCGATCACGCAGTACTGGCACTGGTTCGCGGCCGAGGTCGCCACCACGATCATCTCGCGCTCGGCCTTGGTCAGCCCGCCGTCCTTTTCCATCAGCGCGTCGTGATAGGCGAAAAAGGCGCGGAACTCGTCGGGCCGATATGCGAGCGACAGGAACACGTTGGGCACGAAGCCGGATTTTTCCTGCACCCCCAGGATGCGCGTGCGGATGTCCTCCGGAAGCTTGTCGAGGGACGGCGTCGGAAAACGGTTCGTGGTCGGTTGCGTCATGAAAGTCGGTTGCGTCATGAAAAAGGTCCCGGCTGGTTTTGCCGGGACCTTAATCGAACGCGCTGGCGGCGCAAGGTTTAGCGCAGCGGCTTCTTCAGCAGCGAGAAGCGGTCGGGATCGAGGCCCAGCGAGGGCTGCAGCATCGGGGCTTCCACCGTGCGCGGCGCGGGCGCGGGCGGCGGTTCATAGCGCGGCTCGGGTGCCCGCGGTTCGAGCGGCCGCGTCGCCGGTCCGAAAGTCGGATCGTTGGCGACCTCGCGCTGCGAGGTGGCGCCGCGCCAGCGCTCCAGCACGGCCCCGACGAAGTGCATGTCGTGGCCGGCGGAGACCGACGGCACGGTGCGGATCGTCGCCTCGCTGCGCGGCAGTTGATGCGGCGGCACTTCCTTGAAGCGCAGACGGGTCGGCAGCGCCACGCCTTCGCCGAAGGCCAGCACTTCGCGGGTGCCGAGCGACGGCACGAAGGACAACAGGTTAGCCGCCGCGTCCGACACCGCCGAGCGCAGCAGCGCCTGGTCGCGGTCGTTGGCAAGGCGCATCGAGAACAGCGTGTTGCACTGGGAGATGATGGTGGCATCGAGCTCGGCAGGACGCTGCGTCACGAGGCCGAGATAGACGCCGTATTTTCGGCCTTCCTTGGCGATGCGCGAGATCGCCTTGCGGGTCGGGCCGAAACCGATATTGCGGTCGGCCGAGGCATAGCGGTGCGCTTCCTCGCAGATGAACAGCAGCGGCGAGACGCCGTCGCTCCACAGGCCGAAGTCGAACGCCATGCGGCACAGCACGGACACCACGCTGTCGACCACTTCAGCCGGGAAACCGGCGAGCTGCATCACCGTCATCGGCCGGCCGTTGGCCGGCAGGCGGAACAGGTGACTGATGACCTCGGCCATGGTGTCGCCGCCGACGTTCGCGTTGTCGAACATGAAGGCGTAGCGCGGATCGTTCTTGACGGTGTCGATGCGCGAGATGAGCTTGTGGTAGATGATGCGGGAGGAGCGGTTTTCCAGCTTGCCCATGCGCTCGTCGATCAGCGAGACCAGGTCCTGCAGCCGGTACGGCACCGGCGTGTCGACGGTGTAGCCGATCTGCTTGGGGTCGATGCGCTTGAGGCCGATGCGGTCGGCGTTCTGGTAGGTGGTGTAGATGCCCTTTGCCAGCGGGATCACTTCGGCAAGGATGTCGAGCTCTTCGGGCACGCCGGGACGGCCGGCGAACAGCACGTCGACGATTTCCTCGAAATTGAACAGCCAGAACGGCAGTTTCAGGTTGCGCGGGTTGAGCACCAGCGCCTTCTCACCGAAGCAGCGGCCGTATTCGTTGTGCACGTCGAGCAGGAACAGGCGCAGGTTCGGCCGCGCTTTCAGGATTTCGTTGAGCAGCAGCGAGACGCCGGTCGATTTGCCGACGCCGGTCGAACCCAGGATGGCGAAGTGCTTGGACAGCATTTCCTCGACGTCGACATAGGCGACGACCGAGCGGTCCTGCTGCAGCGTGCCGACATTGATCTGGTCCTGGCCGCTCGGCGCGTAGACGGTGCGCAGCTCCTGGGCGCTGATGAGGTCGACGGTGTCGCCGATGGTCGGATAGTTGGTGACGCCGCGCTGGAATTTCGGGCGGTCGCCGGAAAGGATTTCGCCGAGCAGGTCGACGCCGGCGCTGGCGATGTAACTGTCCGAGGTCGGCACGTCCTCGGTCGTCACGTCGGTGATCATGGCGACGATGGTCGAATTGGCGCAGCGGATCGAGATGAAGCGGCCGACGGTGGCGCGCATTTCCGACATGGGCATGTGGCTGGTCGCCAACAGCCCCACCCGGGCCAGCGAACCGCGCACGGAGATCACACGTCCAAATGATGTCACAGCAATTGTTCCGATACTTCCAGAATGGTGTCCTCGCCATTATCCGGGTGCGGGCTGGACAAACTGTTAAGCCGGCCGGATTCCCGGTCGCTCACATCGGCGGGTTGGCGCTTCCAGGCGATATCTAGGTTAATGCCCTGCGCATTTGCTGGACGGATCAGCGAAAAACGCCGTTCTATCCGCATCGATCGAGCCGGGTCGCTGATCTTAACGACTTGTTCACCATGACCGCCGCTGTCGTGCGACAAAAGGCGCTGGAACTTTTGGCGTCGCGCATGCGCGATGTTAACTGGCCCGAAACCTTTAACCCGCGGCTAACCACAAGTCCTAACGCCACTTCCACTTGTATCGGGCAACGATGCGAGGATCAGGGGCAGGCATGAGCAGGTTCGGCAAACACAGCTTCGGTCGATTGCTGCGCAGCGAGTCGTCGGCGCCTGTGGACGGCGTCGATCCGGCCGAAGGCAAGGCGATGCTGAAATGGCTCGGGCTCGGTTGCGCCGTGCTTGCCGCGAGCATTGCCGCCGGCATGGCGGTTACCACCATGAGCCTGCGCGAATGCGTTCTGCTTGCCGCCGTCGCCATCCTGGCCGTGACGGTCGGGCTGCTTCTCAAGCGCCATCAGGGGTTTCACCGCACGCTCGCCGCCGAACGGCGCCAGCTCCGCACCGCGGTCGACAATATCCCGCAGGGCCTGGTGCTGTACGATGCATCAGCCCGGATCGTCGTCTGCAACCAGCCCTACCTCGACATGTTCGGCCTGTCGCAGGACATTGCGAAGCAGGGCTGCACCATGCAGCGGCTGATTGCGCACCGCCAGGAGACCGGCTCGTTCGACGGCGACGTCGATGCGTTCTGCAGCGCCATCATCCGCAACGTCAGGCTTGGCAAGGCGACGCGCCAGATCACCGAGGCTCCGGGTGGCCGCGCCATCGAGATCGTCAACAAGCCGCTTCCGTCGGGCGGCTGGGTCGCGACAATCGAGGACATCACCCCGCGCAAGCGCGCGGAGGAGAAGATCGCCCATCTTGCTCATTACGACGCGCTCACCGATCTGCCGAACCGCGTGCTGTTCCGCGAGCAGCTGGAGCAGGCGCTGAAGGATATGAAGCCCGGTGCGCAACTCGCCGTGCTCTATATCGACATCGACGAGTTCAAGAGCGTCAACGACGCGCTCGGCCATCCCGTCGGCGACGAGCTGTTGAAGGGCGTCGCCAGGCGCCTGCGCGGCTGCCTCGGCGAGGCCGACATCGCCGCCCGGCTTGGCGGCGACGAATTCGCGATCATCCAGCATGCAGTGCAGGATGCGGCGGATGCCGAACGGCTCGTGGAGGCCATTTACGAGGCGATCCGTGAACCCCTCGAATGCGCCGGACACCTGATCACCACGGACGCCAGCATCGGCATCGCGGTGGCGCCGGGCGACGGCCGCCATCTCGACCAGCTCCTGAAGAATGCGGACCTCGCGCTGTACGGCGCCAAGGGCGACGGCCGTCGCACCTGGCGTTTCTTCGAACCGGGCATGGATGCGCGCGCCAAGGCGCGGCGCACGCTGGAATCGGAATTGCGCCAGGCCATCGCCGACGGCGGCTTCGAGGTCTATTACCAGCCGGTGGTCGATCTCGGCGACAACCGGGTCAGGGGAGCGGAGGCGCTGCTGCGCTGGCGGCATTCGCAGCGCGGCACGATTGCGCCCTCGGACTTCATCCCCGTGGCTGAAGATACCGGCTTGATCAACGAGCTCGGCCAGTTCGTGCTGGAGACCGCCTGCCGGGAAGCGGCGAACTGGCCGCAGCATGTCCGCATCGCCGTCAACGTCTCGCCGGTGCAGTTCCGCAACCCGACGCTGGCGCTGAGCGTCGCCGCGGCTCTTGCGGCTGCCGGCATTGCGCCGTCGCGGCTCGAGCTCGAGATCACCGAAGCCGTGCTGATGCGCGACGACGAGGCAGCGCTCGCCACGCTGCATCAATTGCGCGCGCTGGGCGTCAGGATAGCGCTCGACGATTTCGGTACCGGCTATTCCTCGCTGAGCTATCTGCACCGCTTCCCCTTCGACAAGATCAAGATCGACCGTTCCTTCGTCAAGCATATCGGCGACGAGGGCGCGTCCTCGGCGATCATCCAGGCCGTGGTCAACATCGCCAAGGCCAGCAACATGACGACGACGGCGGAAGGCGTGGAGCAGGAATGGCAGCGCGAGCTGCTGCGCGAACTCGGCTGCACCGAGATGCAGGGCTATCTGTTCAGCCCGCCGGTCTCTGCCGTCGAAATCGCGCGGCTGATGCCTGATGCGCGCGACAAGGCGGCCTCTGCGGCCTGAGTCCATACGCTGCCACATCTGCACCCGCGCGCAGCGCATGCCGGCGTCATTGACACTCCTCCGACCGGCGGCCTAGTTTTTCACAAAATGATTTCGCCGCCGGGGACAAGTTCCCGGCCAACAAGAAACCGGGCAGGGTGGAACGCGATGATCCGCGGCATCGAGCTTTGAGCGAGACTGCGCGCCCTTCCGCGCTTGCGCCCTTCCGCATCCGGAATTACCGATTTCAGTGGCCGGCCGATCTGCTCACGTCGTGGGCGTTCGAGATGGAGCAGATCATCCTCGGCTGGTACGTGCTGGTCGAGACCGGTTCCGTGCTGCTGCTGACTTTGTACGCCTCGTTCGGCTTTGTCGGCACGCTTATCGCACCGATGTTCGGGGTGGTGGGCGACCGCATTGGGCATCGCGACCTGCTGGCCATGATGCGCGCGACCTATGCGGTGCTGGCGGCGACGCTGATGACGCTGGTGCTGACGGGCACCTTGAGCCCGCTCTATGTATTCATCATTGCGATCCTGATGGGCCTGGTCAGGCCGTCCGACCTCGGCGTGCGCGGCGCGCTGGTGGCGACCATCATGCCGCACGATCTGCTGATAGGCGCAATCAGCGTCTCTCGCACCACCATGGACACCGCGCGCATTGCGGGCGCGCTCACCGGCGCCGGACTGTTCGCGGCGCTCGGCATGGGCGTGGCCTATGCCGTGATCGTCTGTCTCTATATTTCGGCCACTGTGCTCACGCTGTGCGTGGTTGCGCCGCGCAAGCCGCATCCGGTGACGGATGCGGCCGGCGACGTGCTGCGGGTCTCGCCGCTGCGCGACCTGAAGGAGGGCGTGGCCTACATTTGGACCACGCCGCGGATGCAGGCGGCGATGTGGGTCGCTTTCCTCGTCAATCTGACCGCCTATCCGCTCTCGAACGGGTTGCTGCCCTACATCGCCAAGACCATTTACGGCACCAACCAGACCGGGCTCGGCTATCTATCGGCGAGCTTTGCGATCGGCTCGCTGGCCGGCTCGCTCGCGCTCAGCATGATCGGCGGCGTCCGCGCGGCGCGGCTGATGGTGGCCTCGACCGTGGCCTGGTACTCGGCGCTATTGGTATTCGTGCAGATGCAGACCGTACCGACGGCGATCCTCTGGCTGCTGCTGACGGGCTTCTGCCAGAGCCTCTCCATGATCTCGGTCGCGGTCATCCTGATGCGCGCCGCCGGCGAGCATTTGCGCGGCCGCGTGATGGGCGTGCGCATGATGGTGATCTACGGCCTGCCGCTCGGGCTGCTCGCCGCCGGCAGCCTGATCGAGGAGATCGGCTTTGCCGCCACGGGCACGATCTATGCCGCGACGGGGATCGCGATGACGCTCGCGATCGTCGCGCACTGGCGCGCCGAATTGTGGCACCTGCATGCACCGGGCAATGCGCGGTAGCCTCCGAACCTAGCTCGCCAGCCGCGTCCTGAAGAACGCCAGAATCTCGTCGCGCGCGGCTGTTGTCGGTTGGCCGGCCCGGTCGATCAGATGCTGGGTGACGACGCTGTGCGGGTAGGGGACGTGGCGGGCGAAGAACGGCGAGACGTCGCTATTGGCAGCCTCGTCCGGCAGCTCGCGTCCGACGAAGCGGTTGCCGAGCGCCGCGACATAGGCGGCAAAGCGTTCGGCGCGGCAGATCTTGTCGCCCTTGAAACGGTAGGCGAGCACTGTGAGGTCCTCGCGGTCGAGCCGTTCGCGCACCGCGGCGAGCTCTTCCGGCGCGATCTCGAGGCCGGCCGGCTCGCGCAACGGCAGCGACGGCTGCGACAGCACCGGCGCCAGCATGGCGGGCTCCAGCATCATGGTGAGCGCAAAATTGCCGGTAAAGCACATGCCGATGGCACCGACACCGGGGCCGCCGCATTCATCGTGGGCCAGCCGCGCCAGCGCGCGCAGCCATTGCGTCACCGGGCTCGACTGGTTTGCCGCCATGGCGCGGAATTCCGCGCTCATGCAGGCGCGCTGGAACACCGCAGCGCCTTCTTCGGCGTCGGGCACCGCGCCGTCGCGGCCGAACAGCGAGGGCATGTAGACGGTGAAACCGGCATCGCGCACCCAGCGGGCAAAGCGTGCGACATGCGGGCTGATGCCCGGCATCTCCGTCATCACGATCACTGCGGCCCTTTGCCCGCGATATAGACGCGCTTGGTGGCTTCGTTGAGGCGGATGTCGCGGCGCGCGAAATCCTCCAGCGGGTCGTCGATGTTCATGCTGCGCCCGGAAGCGGCGCCTGTATCGGCCATTGCGTTGGTCTCATTTAAGTCCATATTATGAACTCAGGCTTATACAGGCTAAATCCAGAAAAGCAACTCAGAAGATGGATGCCATGACGGAAGCCCCCGTAATCCGCCGCTCGCCGGTCAAACCCAGCGACTGCAACCTGGCGCGCAGCTTCGAGCTGATCGGCGACCGCTGGATGCTGTTGATCCTGCGCTCGGCGATGTATGGCGTGCGCCGCTTCGACGACTTCCAGGCCGAGCTCGATGTGCCGCGCAGCGTGCTGAGCGCGCGCCTGGCGGGCCTCGTCGATGCCGGCATCATGGAGAAGCGCGAGTATCGCGAGGAGGGGCAGCGTTCCCGCGTCGAATATCCGCTGACGAAAATGGGCCGCCAGCTCGGCCTGCCGTTCTTCGCCATGACCGAATGGGGCGACCGGTGGCTTGGCGAGGGCGAGCCGCATTTCGGCCTGCGGTCGCGCGCGAACGGCCAGAAATTGAGGGTCGCGCTGGTCGACGAGCGCGGTAAGCCGGTGAAGCCGGAGGATATCCAGTACGTGGTGGACCAAAGGGTGTGGCCGCAAGAAATGCCTGACCAAAGGGCGGACAAGGCACGCCGCAAGTCCGGCTGATGCGAGGCGCTCCGGCGCTGCCATGCAGGCGTTGCCTTTGCAGGATTCCCGCTCCATACATCTGGTATGACCGGGAAATTGCTGGGCCGCAGCATCAACCGCCTCGAGGACGAGCGCTTCGTGCGGGGACGCGGGCGCTATGTCGCCGACCTGCCCGCGCGGAATGCGCTGCATGGCATCGTGGTCCGCTCGACGCATGCGCATGCGCGCATCAAGGGTGTCGATGCGGATGCGGCGCGCAGGATGCCGGGCGTGGCGGCCGTCTACACCGGCGTCGATCTCGCCGCTGACAATATCGGACCGCTGCCATGCGGGGTAAGCAACATCGCCATGGCAAAGCCGCTGGTCGTGCCGCCTTGCCATGCGCTGGCGCGGGATGCCGTCCGCTATGTCGGCGAGCCCGTTGCGTTCGTGGTCGCGGAAAGCGCGGAGGCCGCGCGCGATGCGGCCGAGGCCGTTGTTGTCGACTACGAAGCATTGACGCCGGTTGTTGCAATCGCCGATGCCGTTCGGCCGCAAAGTCCGGCGATCTGGCCGGAGGCTGCCGGCAACATCGCCTTCGTCTACGATCGCGGCGAGATGGCACAGGTCGAGGCGGCGATCCGCGGCGCCGCCCATGTCGTGGAATGCGAGCTGGTGAACAACCGCGTGGTGGCGGCTTCGCTGGAGACGCGCGGTGCGCTCGGCGAATACGATGCCGCGAGCGGCCGCCTGCACCTGACGGCGTCAGCGGCCGGTGCCCACGGGATCCGCGACCTGCTTGCGGCTTCCGTCTTCCGCATCCCTCGCGAACAGCTGCGCGTCAGCATTCCCGATGTCGGTGGCGGTTTCGGGATGAAGAACGTGCTCTATCCGGAATGGGTGCTGGTGCTGTGGGCGGCGCGGCGCCTGAAGCGCCCGGTGCAGTGGATAGGAGAGCGTAACGAAGAGTTCACAGGCTCCGTGCACGGCCGCGACAGCCTCGTTCGCGCCCGCCTTGCGCTGGACAAGGACGGCAAGTTTCTCGCGCTCGAAGCGCATGTGCTCGCCGATATGGGCGCCTATGTCTCGACCGTGGCGCCTGTGGTGCCGACCATGGCCATGGGCAGCGCGATGGGCGGCGTCTACGACATTCCCTTGATTGCGTTCCAGACCAGCGGCGTCTTCACCAACACGACCCCGGTCGACGCCTATCGCGGCGCCGGCAAGCCCGAGGCGAACTATCTGATCGAGCGGTGCATCGACATGGCGGCCGCGCAGCTCGGCATGGATGCGCTAAGACTGCGGCGAAAAAATATCGTCCGCCGCTTTCCGCATCGCTCCGCCATGGGGCTCTCGATCGAGCAGGGCAGTTTTGGCCATGCCATCGACCTCGCGATCAGGGCGGCCGACGGCTTGAAGGCGCGCCAGCGGGAATCGCGCCAGCGGGGCAGGCTGCGCGGCATCGGCTATGCCTGCTTTCTCGAAACCGCGCGCGGCCAGCCCAACGAGGTGGCCGAGCTGCAGGTGACCGAAGAGGGCCACATCGACATCAAGGTCGGCACGCACTCCAACGGCCAGGGCCATGAGACGACCTACGCGCAGATCGCGGCCGATGCGCTCGGTCTGCCGATCGAGCTGTTCGTTTTCCGGCAGGGCGACACCGACGATCTCGACAGCGGCGGCGGGCACGGCGGCGCGCGCTCCATGCACCAGGGCGGCACGGCGGTGCTGATGGCGGCCGAAGGCCTGATCGACAATGCGCGGCGGCTTGCCGCGCGTTTGCTGCAAACGAGTGCCGAGGCTGTCGCCTACGAGGCGGGCATGCTCAGGGTCGCCGCCACCGGACAGGAGATCAGCCTGGAGGAGGTGGCGCTCATCTCCCGGGAAGCGCCGGAGGACGACGTCGCGCCGGGCCTCGCGCACAAGGCGACGCATATCTGCGACCAGTACACCTTTCCCAACGGCTGCCATGTCGCCGAAGTGGAGATCGACCCGGAGACGGGCGAGGTGAGGCTCGACCGCTACGTCATCTTCGACGACTTCGGCCGCCTCCTTGATCCCCGGCTCACCCTAAGCCAGGTGCATGGCGGCGTGGTGCAGGGCATCGGCCAGGCGCTGTTCGAAGAGGCGCGTTACGAAGCGGAGACCGGCCAGGTTCTCTCCGGCTCGCTGATGGACTACGCGCTGCCGCGCGCCGACGACATTCCCGCCTTCGAGGGCGACCTGACGCAAGACTTTCCCAGCCGCGCCAACCGCCTCGGCGTCAAAGGCAGCGGCCAGGCCGGCGCCATCGCCTCACCCGCCACCGTCATGAACGCCGTGATGAACGCGCTGGCGCCGCTCGGCGTGACGCATCTCGACATGCCCGCGACGCCGTCGCGGGTGTGGGAGGCGATAGGGGCGGCGCGGGGCTGAGGACTCAGCGCGGGTCGATCGGCGTGAAGGTGGACGCGCGCGCCTCTATGGCTTCGCCGGCGGCAAGGCACACATCCTCGCGGAAGCGGCCGGCGACCACCTGGACGCCGACCGGCTTGCCGCCGGCAATTCCGGTCGGCACCGCGAGGGAGGGAAAGCCGAGCGCGGGGATGGCCAGCAGCGAACGCTGGGCGTCGATCAGCGCGCGCACCACGGCATCGTCTTCCTGATCCTGCCCGAAGCGGAACGGCAGTTGCGCCGACACCGGCAGGATGATGACCGGATACCGCTCCTGGAACAATTGCCAGGCCCGGATGATGCCGAGCCGCTGCTCGAAGCAGGCCAGCACTTGATCGCCGTCGAGCTCGGGGGCGTAGGCGATGTGGCAGTCGAGATTGTAGCGGCTCCTGGCATCGCCGAACTTGCGGATCAGCGGCGCCAGCGCGCGGCGCTCTTCGTTGATGACGAGGCGATGCCAGACATCGGCGGCTTCGGCCAGTCGCGGCGGCTCAACTTCCTCGACGGCAAAGCCGGCTTCGGCGAGCCATCGGCCGGCGGCCTCCACGGCTGCGATCACTTCCGGTGCCTCGTCGCCGAAAGGCGAGGGCGCAATCGCAACGCCGATCGGTCGGTTGAACTCCGGCCCTTGCAGCGGAACGGGCATCCAGGTGCCGTCGCGCATGTCCGGCTGCGCCATCGCGGCAAGCGCCAGCCGCACGTCCGCAACCGAGCGCGCCAGCGGCCCCTGCACGGACATCAGCTGCGCGGTGATCGGGCGATCGGCCGTTGCGGACGGATTGAAAGCGGGAATCCGGCCCGGGGTGGGGCGCAGGCCGGCAACGCCGCAGGCATAGGCGGGATAGCGGATGGAGCCGCCGAAATCATTGCCGTGCCCGATGGCGCCCATGCCGGCCGCAACCGCGGAGGCCGCGCCGCCGCTCGAGCCGCCCGGCGTCAGGCCCTTGTTCCAGGGATTATGTGTAGCGCCATGCAGATCGTTGTCGGTGAACCAGCGGTGCGAGAAGGCGGGCGTATTGGTGCGGCCGACGATGACGGCGCCCGCCTTGCGCAAATTCGCGACCACGGGACTGTCCTCGGTCGCGATCACATTGCGGAATTCGACGACGCCGTTGGTGGTGGCGCAGGCGCGCTGATCGACATTCACCTTGGTCGTGACGGGCACGCCATGCAGCGGCCCGAGCCTGTATCCGGCCCTCACCGCAGCGTCGGCCACGTCGGCGGCGGCGAGGGCCTCCTCGGCGAGCACCTGCACGATCGCGTTCAGCGCCGGATTGACCTGCGCGATGCGATCGAGCGTGGACTGCACGGCTTCCCGGCTGGAAATATCTCCCGACGCGATCGCACGCGCGAGCTCCGTCGCCGACCAACGCCACAACTCTGGCTTCATCTGTCCATTCCTCCCGGCAAGTTGGATACGTTAGCCGGGAAGCTCGGCGGACGCGAAGAGCGCAGGCCACCCCGGCGCGAAGCTGGGATGGGAATTGCAAAACTCGCGGGTCGCGGGCGATGCTGGCTGGGGAACCTGGATTCGAACCAAGACAAACAGAGTCAGAGTCTGTTGTGCTACCGTTACACCATTCCCCAATGGATTATCCCGTTAAATCAATAGCTTATTTCGCTATCCGGGTAAATCGCATGCGGCGGGAACAGGACAAATCACTGCCCGCTGGTGGCAGCGTTCTACTCGCTTGATCCCGCCCTTGGCAAGCGCGGAAGCGCGGGCATTTTTGCGGTTCGGCGGTCCGGGAAGGGGCGCTTCGGATCGCCACGCATATGCTGCATCGGCGGGTTATGCTCGCCGACCCCTCTCTTCGAAATTCGAGGCAATCGTGAACGAACCCCATCCGCGTTCGCCGTTTCAGGCCATTCAATCAATCGACTACACCGTGATCTTCGTGCGCGACATGACGGCGATGCGCCGCTTCTACGAAGATGTTCTCGGCTTTCCCTTGCTGCGCGAGTTCACCGGCTGGTTCGAATACGGGATCGGCAGCAACACGCTGGCGCGGCCGACCCGCACCGCCAGGGATGCGCCGGTGCCGAATGGCAGCGCAGCGCTGCAGCTTGCTTTCAAGGTGTCGCCGCCGCAAGTCGATGCCTGCGCCGACGAACTCGTGCGCAAGGGCGTCGCCCTGCTGTCGCCGCCGACCGATCAGCCCTTCGGCCACCGCACGGTGTTCTTCCGCGATCCCGACGGAAATTTGCTGGAGGTGTATGCGGAGTTATAGACCCCCGTCATTCCGGGGCGGTCCGAAGGACCGAGCCCGGAATCTCGAGATTTTGGGTTCGTGCTTCGCACGCCCCGGAATGACACCTAACCCATCTCCGCTTCCAGCAATTGCCGCAACAAACCGCCGAGCCGCACTTCCAGCTCCTTGTCGTGCAGCGACAGCGGGCCGGGATTGTTGAGGATGGCGTTGACCAGCGTGCCCAGCACGACCTGGAAGCCGAAGGCAATCGCGCGGGTCTTGGCGGCGCGGCGGCCCTTGCCCATGGCGGGCAGCAGAAGAGGGGTGGCGCGTTCGGTGTTGGCGCGGGCGAGCTGCTTGAACGCCGTCCACTTGTCGGGCCTGTTGTCGTCATGCTGCAGCGCTGCGCGCAGCACGCCCTCATGCGCCCGCATCCAGCCGATCACGCCGCCGACCAGCTGGCGGCAGCGTGCAGCGAGATCCGCGTCCCGTCCGGTTGTGTCGGCCGCCATCTGCGCTATCCGGCGTTCGCCGTCGCGTGCGGCGAGCGCCATCAGCGCGTTGAAATAGGCCTCCTTGCTCTCGAAGCGGCTGTAGAACGCGCCGACGGTGGCGCCGACCTCGGCGCAGAGCGCCTCGATCGACAACTCGGCAAGGCTGCGCCTGCGCAGCATCTCCGCGCCGGCCGCCAGCAACGCGCCCGTGGTCTCGCGGCTGCGCTTCTGCCGCGACGGGGTCACGCCCGGCAGGTCCAGTTGTTCCGAAAAGGGCCGCATTGCCGCTTGCATCTCCGAATATTCATAACCATAATTCGGATTATGGTTTGGGGCAATCCCGTTCCTCGGCGTGAACCGGGGAGGGCGCGAGCTGCGGATCAACCGCCGCCGCAGACAAGGCAGGGAGGAAAGCATGAGCGCTGACGACGCAAGGCCCTTCGGCGGCACGATCGGCAAGACCGTCAAGGATTCGAAGCCGTGGTGGCCGCAGGCGAAGAAGCCGCCGGCGGGTGCGCCGAACATCCTGGTCGTGCTGTTCGACGACGTCGGCTTCTCCGATTTCGGCTGCTACGGCTCGGCCATCAGCACGCCGACCATCGACAGGCTTGCAGCGGAGGGCCTGCGCTACACCGGCTTCCACACCACGGCGATGTGCTCGACCACGCGCGCGGCGCTGCTCACCGGGCGCAATCACCATTCCGTCGGCGTCGGCTGCCTCGCCAATTTCGATTCCGGCTATCCCGGCTATCGCGGCAAGATCGCGAAGGAGGCGGGCACCATCGCCGAGATGCTGCGCGCCCACGGCTACCGGAACTACATGCTCGGCAAATGGCACGTCACGCCCTTGACCGAGAGCGGCGCCACCGGGCCGTTCGACGGCTGGCCGCTCGGCCGCGGCTTCGACCGCTTCTACGGCTTCCTCGACGCCGAGACCGACCAGTATGCGCCCGAGCTCGTCTCCGACAACGCGCACATCGATCCGCCCGGCACCTATGAGAGCGGCTATCACCTGACCTCGGACCTGATCGACCAGTCGATCCGCTTCATCGCCGATCATCTCGCCGACCGGCCGGACCTGCCGTGGCTGACCTGGGTCGCGCTCGGGGCTTGTCACGCACCGCACCAGGCGCCGGCCGATCTCATCAGGGGGTATGACGCGATGTTTTCCCATGGCTGGGACGTCGAGCGCGAACAGCGCATGGCGAAACAGAAGTCGATGGGCGTGGTGCCGCAAGGGACAAGAATGCCTGTTCGAAACGACGGCGTGAAGACGTGGGAGGAGCACTCCGACGACGAGCGGCGCGTCTTCACACGCCTGCAATCCGCCTTCGCCGGCATGCTCGACCATGCCGACCAGCACCTGGCGCGGCTGGTCGCCTTCCTCGACGAAGCAGGCGTCCGCGACAATACGTTGATCATCGTGATGTCCGACAATGGCGCGAGCCAGGAGGGCGGGCCGCTCGGCTTCATCAATGCGATGGGACCGTTCAATTTCCGCCCCGAGCCGATGCCGGAGAAGCTGCGCCGCATCGACGACATCGGCGGGCCCGACACCCACACCAACTTTCCGCATGGCTGGGCAATGGCGTCGAACACGCCGCTGCGCCGCTACAAGCAGAACACCCATGGCGGCGGCATCCGCGATCCCTTCCTGATGTGCTGGCCGAAGGGCATCAAGGCCAAAGGCGAGCTGCGCCACCAGTTCGTGCATGCCTGCGATCTCGTGCCGACCCTGCTCGAGTTGATCGGCGTGGATGCGCCGGCCAGCATAGCGGGCGTTCCGCAGATGCCGGTCGAGGGTGTCAGCTTTGCGCCGTCGATCGCCAACCCGGCCGTGCCGTCGAAGAGCGCATCGCAATATTTCGAGATGTTCGGCCATCGCGGGCTCTGGAAGGACGGCTGGAAGGCGGTCTCCTTCCATCCTTCCGGCACGCCGTTCGAGAACGACAAATGGGAGCTGTTCCATCTCGATCGCGATTTCTCGGAGGTCGACGATCTCGCGGAGAAGGAGCCGGAGCGGCTCGCCGACATGATCAAGCTGTGGTGGGCCGAGGCGGAGAAGCACAATGTGCTGCCGCTCGACGACCGCTTTGGGCCGCGCTTTGCCGAGAACGCCGCGCGTTTCCACGGCGAGCGCAGCCGCTTCACCTTCCACGCCGGCATGGGCCATGTGCCGACCGACGTGGCGCCTGACGTGCGCAGCCGCAGCTACACCATCGAGGCCTTTGTCGAGATCGGCGACGGCGACGAGGGCGTGCTGATCGCCCATGGCGATGCGACCTCCGGCTACAGCCTTTATGTGAAGGACGGTCATCTCGTGCACGACCTCAATATCGGCGGCGGCCACGAGATATTGCGTTCCAGCCGCAAGGTGCCGTCGGGCGCGCGCCGGCTCGGGCTGCATGTCGAGCGACTCGTGCGCAGGGAGCCGCCGGCCAAGGGATCGCGTACCGGTTTCAGCGAATACACCCTGCTGATAGACGGCGAACCCGCCGGATCGATGCAGACCCAGTTCGCCTTCAACACGCTGATCTCGTGGTCTGGCCTCGACATCGGCCGCGACCGTGGCAGCCCGGTGTCGCACTACAATGCGCCGTTCGAGTTCACCGGAAGATTGCTGCGCGTGACCGTCGTCATGCACGACGACCAGAAGCTCGACGGCGAGGGTGTGGGCAAGGCCGAGATGGCGCGGCAGTAGAACGGAGCCGTCATTGCGAGGAGCCAACGGGTTCCGCGAACGCGCGCCCGATGACAGGCTTCGCTTCGCTCGCAATGACGGAGAGGCTTACTTGATCTTCTCATACGCCACGGCGAAGTCGGCGAGTGGCATCGGGATGGTGATCGTTTCCCTGGCCAGCGTCTGGAACGACACCTTGAGCTGCTTGCCGGACTTCATCGCCGCCAGCAGGTCGGGGGTGACCGCCGTGTTGGCAAAGCAGCCGCGCGCCTCGCAGGTCTGGACCGGCAGGTCGACGCTCTTGCCGTCATCGACCTGGATTTTTGCCCCGGCCGGCAGGTTGAGTCCGAGCGGCAGTTGCACCAACACGACCGGGGCACGGCTGTCGCCGGGCACGCGGATATTGACGAGCACGATCAACTGGCCGGTCCTGGTCATCACCGCGGTCTGCTCGATGGCGCATTCCAGCGGCGCCTCGCGGCTCGCGCTGGTGCAGCGCGCATTCCAGCCGGGCTGGGGCGGAGCGACCGCTTGTGCCGCTTCGCCCTGCGGCGTTGCCGGCGGCTTCTGCCCGGCCGGCGGCGGCGTCTTGGCCTTGGACTGCTGCGCCAGCGACTGGCGCGGCAAGCCCGTGCCTGTCATGGCGGCGGCGATGGCGATGGCAACGAGAAATCTCTTCAACTGACCGGCTCCGGACTGAACGACCTTCGGATGGGCCTGGCAACCGGCAAAGTCAAGGCGTCCGGCTGCTAGCCTGGCGGACAGCTGCGACGCGCACGCAAGGCGCACGGGCCGTTGCAAAGGGCAACGGGCTCGTTCATATCGGCGCGCCAATTTTCCAGATGAGGAGCGGTCAGCGATGGAAGAACTCAACGGACGCATGCTTGCGTGCCAGATCCTGATCACCGGACTGATCGCGCGCGTTGCCAACGATCAGCGCGATCCCTTGCGGTTCCTCAGCGACTTTCGCGACGAGGTCAAGGCCGTGGTGAAGGGCGTCAACATATCCGGCATGGAGAACACCGAACGCGTGCGGCAAGTGGCGTCGCGGTGCATCGACGAATTGTTTTCGCTGATGAAGCCGCCGAGCAGCGAATGATCGAGGAAACCTCTCGAGCGTCGATTTGGAATCGTTCTTAGAGCGCTTAGAAAAGTTGACGATTAGAATCGTTTGAAGCCACAAACTTAGAATCTATTTCAACTACATCGATTCAAGCGGGTAGTTGCGCTCATCGCATTGACCCGAATTGTCTCGCTCGATACTCACGCAACAGGATGGTTCGACGCGCGCAAGAAGTCGCGTTGCGGATGTCGCGGGAAATCAGGGGCGTGGAAATGGGCACAGCAAGAGCACCGAGGTCGCTGCGTTTCGATATGGCGATCGACTCGATCGACGAAAGATTCGACGGCTATTCCGGCAGGAAGGTTTCCGCCGTTGCGGGGCTGATCGCGGTGGCTTCGTTTTCGGGCGCCGCCGAGGCGCAGCAGTTGCTGCCGCCGGTCAATGTCGATGCGCCCGTCGAGCGGCCGCGCCCCACGGCGTCAAAGCCCGGCGCCGATCAGCTCCGCGCGCGCTCGGCGTTGCGCCGCGCGGCGCGCCGCGCGCAGCCCGCGCAGGTCGCGGCCGTTCCTTTTCCCAACGCCGGTCAGCTCGCTGCCGACCGCAATCCCTATGCCGATGCAGCAGCGCCCTACAAGGTCGATCGCGTGCAGGCGTCGGGAAAGTTTCCGGAACCGCTGCTCAACACCCCGAAGACGATCACGGTGCTGAGCAAGGAAGTGCTTGCCGACAAGAACGCCACCTCACTGCGCGAAATCGGCCGTTCCGTCGCCGGCGTGACGCTGGGCTCGGGCGAGGGCGGCAATGCATTCGGCGACCGCTTCTTCATCCGCGGTTTCGATGCGCGCAATGACGTCTTCATCGACGGCATCCGCGATCCCGCTGTCTCTATCCGCGAGAACTTCTTCACCGAGCAGATCGAGATCCTGCGCGGGCCGGCATCCTCCTATGCCGGTCGCGGCACCGCCGGCGGCGCCATCAACATCGTCACCAAGCAGGCCGCCGACCGCAACTTCTACAACGCCGAGAGCACGTTCGGCACCGACCGCACCAAGCGCGTCACGCTCGACGTCAACCAGGTGATCAGCCCGGTCTTCTCGGTGCGCACCGGGGGCATGTTCCAGGATGCCGGCGTCGCCGAGCGCAACTATGTGACCGACAACCGCTGGGGCGGCTTCATCTCGACAAAGTATGCGCCGACCAACGACATCAAGATCACGACGAATTACGTCCACACCGACCTCAGTGGTTACCCGGATTTCGGCGTGCCCTGGTATCGGCAGGGCAACGTGCCGGTCACCGAGGCCGGCATCCCGCGCCAGAACTGGTACGGCTTCATCAACCGCGATTTCCAGTTCGCGCGGCAGGACTTCGGCACGCTGACCGCGGAATACAAGCCCACCGACAGCATCACCTTGACCAGCCGGACCCGCGCCGAACATTCGACGCTCGCCTATATCGGCACGCTGCCCAACTCGCCCGTAACGACAAATCCAGATCCGACAAAATGGACATTCACGGCGAGCCCGCAAAGCCGCAACCAGTTCGTCGATATTCTGGCGAACCAGGAGGACGCCACGTTCAAGTTCGACACGGGGTCGGTCAAGCACACGGCCGTAGTCGGCCTCGAGGTCTCCAACGAGCGCGTTGGAATCAACCGGTACACCGGGCTTGCCTCGGAAGCCTTCGGTGGGGGTGCATTCAATCCCAACGGCGCTTTGCCGGGCCAGTCGATCTATGCGCCGAGCTATACTTTTCTTCCGTTCAATACCCTTCCGGTGCTGGGCAGCGATCCGACCCGCTACAATGTCGACAGCAAGGCCGTCTACGTCCTCGATACCGCGAATTGGGAAGACAAGATCATCCTGAACGGCGGCGTGCGCTATGACGGGTACAATCTGCGATCGTCCACCAGTGCCAGATCGAGCACGGTCAACTCGGACTTCATCAACTACAACGGCGGCATCGTCTTCAAGCCTGTATCGATCGGAAGTCTCTATGCGGCCTACGCGACCTCGACGAACCCGTTCGGTTCAGAGCTCGACGGCACCGCAGGGGACTACGGCGGAGCCGTGCCCGGCGGCGTCGTACTTGGGCCCGAGCGCAACAAGGCCGCCGAGGTCGGCACCAAGTGGGAGCTGTTCGATCGTCACCTCCTGGTGACGGGCGCGCTGTTCCATACCACGAAGGACAATGCGCGCGAGACCGTCAACGGCGTTCTGGCATCGGGAGCGGCCTACCAGGTTGAGGGCATCGATCTTGAGGTGAGCGGCAACATCACCGATCGCTGGAGCGCTTTCGGGGGCCTGGTGCTCATGAAGTCGAAGGTCCTGCAGAGTGCGCTGGCGTCCAACGTCGGACTTCAGTTGGCCAACATCGCCCATGAGTCGTTCAGTATGCTGACCAAGTACAAGTTCGACGGCGGCTGGGAACTCGGCGGGCAGGCGGTGTTCCGCTCCAGGATCTACGGCGGCACTTTCGGCGCCAACACCGGCACGCTGCTGCCGAGCTACTGGCGCTTCGACGCCTTCGTCGAGAAGAAGATCGACAAGAACTTCAGCGTCAAGCTCTACGCGCAGAACCTGACCAACAAGCTCTATTACGACACGCTCTACCGCAGCGCGACGCCGTTCGTCGCCGTCGCGCCGGGGCGGGCGTTCTACATCGTCACCTCGGCAAAATTCTGATCGTATGCTGATCTGCGTCCCCGATGTGCTGAGCAAAGCCGATGTGGCGGATTTCCGCCGCATCATGGATGGCTGCCCATGGGAGGACGGCCGCTCCACGGCGGGAGCGCAATCGGCGATGGTGAAGAAGAACGAGCAGCTGCCGCCGGACAGTGAGGCAGCGCGCAGGCTCGGCAACCGCATCATCTCGGCATTGACGGGCAATCCGCGCTTCATCTCGGCGGCGGTTCCGAAGCAGATTTTTCCGCCGCTGTTCAACCGCTACGCCGCTTCCAACGGGCACCATTTCGGCATCCATGTCGACAACGCGGTGCGGGGAGATCACCTTACGGGCCAGCGCATCCGCACCGACCTCTCGGTCACGCTGTTCTTGTCCGAGCCGGAGGAGTACGACGGCGGAGAGCTCATCATAGAAGATTTCTATGGTTCCCACGAAATCAAGCTGCCGGCAGGACATCTGGTGCTTTACCCGGCCTCCAGCCTGCATATGGTCACCCCGGTCACGCGAGGCATGCGCGTGGCGTCTTTCTTCTGGTTGCAGAGCATGATACGGGATGCCCACGCCCGCAGCCTGATCTTCGATCTCGATACCGCGATCCAGGCTCTGGTGGAGCGACTGGGACGGGACGATCCCGAAACGGTCAAATTGACCGGCATCTATCACAACCTGATCCGCTACTGGGCCGAACTATGAACAGCTTCCCGTTTCGCGTGGCCGCGGCCGTAATTTCCGCGCTCGTCCTGTCGGCGCAGCCGGCATCGGCGCAGCAGCAGACGGCGCCGCAGGCCCCGGCGGTGCAGCAGGCGCCGGTCCCGGCGCAGGCGGCGCCTGCCCAGGCAGGACCTGCTGCGGCGCCGGCAGCGGGTGCTGCCGTGCCCGCCGAGAGTGCCTCGGCCAAGCCAGCAATCTATGTTCCCAGGGAATTGTCGCCGTGGTCGATGTTCATGTCGGCCGACGTGGTGGTGAAGGGCGTGATGCTTGGTCTGGCCTTCGCCTCGCTCGTCACCTGGACGATCTTCATTGCGAAGATGGTCGAACTTTCGGTCGTGCAGCAGAAGGTGCGCTCGGCGCTGAAGAGGGTCTCGGAAGCGCGATCGCTGGCCGAAGCGCAGTTCGCGCTCGGCTCGAAGGAGGGCGTGCTGCCCTCGCTGCTGGCGGCCTGCATGCGCGAGGCGCGCCTGTCGGCCGGCATTTCCAGCGACGGCGGCATAAAGGAGCGCGCGGCATCGAGCTGCGCCGAGATCGTGCGTGCGGAGGCCCGCCGCGTCCGTCTCGGCATGGGTCTGCTCGCCACCATCGGCGCGACCTCTCCCTTCGTCGGCCTGTTCGGCACGGTGTGGGGCATCATGAATTCCTTCATCGGCATCTCGAAGGCGCAGACCACCAACCTCGCCGTCGTCGCGCCCGGCATTGCGGAGGCGCTGCTGGCGACCGCGATCGGCCTGGTCGCCGCGATCCCCGCGGTGATCATCTACAATCACTTCGCGCGAGCGACGAAGGGCTATCTCGAGCTCGTCAACCGCGCCTCGGGCGCATCGGCGCGGCTGTTGTCGCGCGATCTCGATCGCACCCATGTCAGCGGCGGCGGTCGCGCGGCGGCGGAGTAGGGCAATGGCGGTATCGATCGCAGGCAGCGAGTTCGACGACGAGGGCGATTTCGCCGAGACCCACGAGATCAACGTCACGCCGTTCATCGACGTGATGCTGGTGCTCCTGATCATTTTCA
Organism: Bradyrhizobium sp.; assembly: GCF_016219575.1. Classification (GTDB taxonomy): domain Bacteria; phylum Pseudomonadota; class Alphaproteobacteria; order Rhizobiales; family Xanthobacteraceae; genus Bradyrhizobium. Next base: position 325,320 of record NZ_JACRMG010000009.1, read on the forward strand.
TGGTGGCGGCGCCGCTGGCCACCGTGGATCTGCCGATCGACCTGCCGACCTCGTCGGCCGTCGCGCAGAAGAAACCGGACAAGCCGACCTATGTCAGCATCAAGCCCGATCTCACGGTTGCCATTGGCGAGACGCCGGTGAAGCGCGCCGAGCTGGTCCCGGCGCTGGACGCCGCCCCCGACAACAGCAAGGACCGCTTCATCTTCCTGCGTGCCGACAAGGCCGTGCCCTATGGCGACCTGATGGAAGTGCTCGAAATCCTGCGCGCCGGTGGCTATACCAAGCTCAAGCTGGTCGCGCTGGAGGTACCGGCCGCGCCGGCGCAGACGTCCCAACCTTCGAAGCCCTGAGGGGCCGGCTGCGATGTCCGATCTCGAAAACGAGCCGAAGCCGTCGATGCGGCTGTGGGTGCTGGCCGCGACCGCCGCGCTCGCGCTGCATCTTTGCGGCGTTGCGCTCGCGCTCGCGCATCTGCGCACCGATGGGCTCGATGATTCCCTCGGCGCCAACGCGATCGAGATCGGGCTGCTCGCCTCGCCCCATGTCGAGCAGAACGATCTGCCGCCCGGGCCCGACACCGACGCCTCGGCGGCTTCCCCGCAGCTCAACGAGCAGAAGGCGGAGGTGAAGCAGACCGACTTGCCGAAGGACAAGCCGCAGGAAGCCGAAGATCCCGACCGGATCGTGACGCAGAACGAGTCGAACAAGCCCAGAGAGGACGACCCGAAGATCGCGGCGGTTGCCACCGCAGCCTCCACCGAGTCCGTCGCGCAGGAAGCGACCGCGCGCCAGACCCTGGACGAGACTGCGCCGGAGGCGGACAAGGCGAGGGCGCCAAACCTCGGCATCGGCAAGGACAAGGGCAAACTCGCCGCCGACTGGGGCAGGCAGATCAGCGCCTATTTCGAGCTGCACAAGCGCTATCCCAAGGTGAAGAAGAACAAGACCGCGACCGTCAAGGTTCACCTGACGCTGAACCGTCTCGGCAATGTCGTGCAGGTCGGCGTCCTGCAGTCGTCGGGCGACACCGCCTTCGACGAAGCCGCGCTCGACATGATCCGCCGCTCCGACCCCGTGCCGCGCCCGCCGGCCGAATTGACCGACGATACCTTCAGCTACAGCCTGAACGTGAACTTCAACGAAAAGAAGTAATGGCTTGGCCGTTCGTCCTGCCGGGGGCTCAATCGCCGCGCTGGAACCTTCGGCTCTTTTCTCCATATACTCCGGCGGTCAGGCAGCCGATCCTCGGCTGCATTCCGTCAGGCAAGTGTGTCCAGCCATGAATTTCGAAACGCCCCCGGCGATTGCGACGGAAGCGTTCACAAGCGCGACTGCTGCGGTCGATCGCCTGGAGGAGATCTACGGGCGCAACACAAGGTTTCTCCGCGAGCGCTTTGAAGCCTACGCCCAGGGCGGAACGCTCGCGTCGCGGGTGCGCGCGTTCTATCCGCTGGTGCGGATCACGACCGCGACCTATGCGCGGCTGGATTCGCGTCTTGCCTATGGCTTCGTTGCGGGGCCTGGCGTGCATGAGACCAGCGTGACGCGTCCGGACCTGTTCCGGAACTATCTCACCGAGCAGATACGGCTCCTGATCGAAAACCACGGCGTGCCGGTCGAAATCGGCGAGTCGAGCGAGCCGATCCCGATCCATTTTGCCTATCGGCGTGACATCAACATCGAAGCCGCGCTCGGCATGAGCGACGACTCGGTCGTCACGCGGCTGCTGCGCGACGTATTCGATACACCCGATCTCGCTGCGATGGACGATACGATTGCCGACGGCACGTTTGAACTGCCGTCCGGGGCGGCCGAGCCGCTTGCGTTGTTCCGGGCGGCGCGCGTGGATTATTCGTTGCGCCGGCTCTATCACTACACCGGCACCGACCCCGAGCACTTCCAGAACTTCGTGATCTTCACCAACTACCAGTTCTATGTCGATGAATTCGAGCAGCTTTGCCGGCGCCGCCTGGCGTCAGGCGAGGTCGGCCCCGAAGCGTTCGTCGGGCCGGGGAACGTGACGACCCGCAATGCGCGCCTGGGCGGCGGCACAACCGGGATCGCGCCCGCCCGCATGCCGCAGATGCCGGCCCTGCATCTGGTCGAGGCCCGCGAGCGCGGCATCACCCTGATCAACATCGGTACCGGCCCGTCCAACGCGCGCAACATCACCGACCACGTCGCGGTGCTGCGGCCGCATGCCTGGTTGATGCTCGGGCATTGCGCCGGCCTGCGGAACACGCAGCGGCTCGGCGACTATGTGCTCGCGCACGGCTACGTTCGCGAGGACCATGTGCTTGATCGCGAGTTGCCGCTGTTCGTTCCGATCCCGGCGCTGGCCGAGATGCAGGTTGCGCTGGAGCAGGCGGTCGGAGAGGTGACCGGGTTTGCCGGGTTCGAGCTCAAGCGATTGATGCGCACCGGAACAGTTGCCAGCGTCGACAACCGAAATTGGGAAATCAGCGGTCCCGCGATCATCCGGCGTCTGTCGCAATCGCGCGCGATCGCGCTCGACATGGAGTCGGCGGCGATCGCCGCCAACGGTTATCGCTTCCGCGTTCCCTATGGCACCTTGCTGTGCGTTTCCGACAAGCCGCTGCACGGCGAAATCAAGCTTGCCGGCATGGCCAGCGAGTTCTATCGCCAGCGCGTCGGCCAGCACCTCGAGATCGGACTGAAGGCGCTGGAACGGCTCAAGCTCCAGGAATGGGAGCGCCTGCATTCGCGCAAGCTGCGGAGCTTTGCCGAGGTCGCATTCCAATAGCAGGCCTACCGCCAGAAATATCTGATGCCGACGTACACGACCACGAGGCAGATGAAGATCAGCGCCACCGGCAGTCTCGGCCTGGCGCCCGGACTCGCCGGGTAGACGGTAGCCTGCCTGGGCTTGGGCGGCGGAGGACGGCGGAAGGCGGTGACGTTATCGGCGGCCGGCTCGCCCTGGCGCGAGGGAATCTCGGGCGGGGCGCCGGCGCCGCCCATCTCCGCATAGTAGCTGCGATACATCAGCGCGATGGTCGCTTCGCTCGCATCCGCATCCGTCATCTGCCTGAGAAACTTCTGGTAGGCGAGGAGGAAGTCCTGCGCTTCCTGCGGCAGCGCCGAGCTTCCGTTCAGCTTGGCCAGCATCTTCCAGGTCGCAAAATCGGCGCGGGCGCGGGTATCGGCCCGTCTTGCAATCAACATGTCGGCGGCTTTCACCACTTGTATCCTCAGCCCGGATCCCGGCAAGCCTACGCGTTGCCCGTCAGGAATAGAACGGCACCCAGCACGTAGCCGGTCAGCGTCCGCAGTATCGCCGATATCACATCAAGATTTAGACCGAGTTGGGCGCCGAGCAATGGCAGAAGGATCAGCGCCCCGATCAAAATCAGCATGCCATAGGGCTCGAGCCGGGCCAGCGGAAAGGCGAGAAACCGCGGCAACAGCCCGACCGCGACCCGGCCGCCGTCCAGCGGCGGTATCGGCAGCATGTTAAAGACCGCCAGCACCGCATTGATGATAAGCGAGTTTTTCAGGTTGTCCGCGACCCATTTGGCGTAGTCCGCCGGCACCAGAGGCAGGGCGTGGAAGGCGGCCGCAGCCGCCAGTGCCAACAGGATGTTGGTGGCGGGGCCGGCCAGCGCCACCCAGACCATGTCCAGCCGGGGGTGGTTGAGGTTGCGGAAATCGACCGGAACCGGCTTGGCATAGCCGAACAGGAAGGGCGAATGCGACAGCAGCAGCACGCCCGGCAGGATCACGGTACCGAAGGGGTCGATATGCCGGAGCGGATTGAAGCTGACCCGGCCGAGCTGTTTTGCCGTGTCGTCGCCGAGCCGCCAGGCGACGAAGCCGTGAGCGGCCTCATGAAAGGTGATGGCGATGAGGAGCGGCAGCACCCACACCGAAACGTCATACAGCGAGATATTCAAATGGGGTGCCCCGGGGCGTTGCGCATTGCGCGGGCAGGTTAGCACGGATTCCGGTTACCAGCCCGTTATTGCGGCACCGACTCCTTATACTGCTTCAGGCCGTCGTCGATCCGCACCCAGTCCATCTTCTCGGACAGCCATATGTGTTCGGTCGGCTGGAAGGCGTTGCGGTCGTCGAAAACTGCCAGTGCCACGCCCACCACGGTGCTGTTGGTCCGCCGCGAAAACATTCGTGTGCCGCATTTCTTGCAGAACACGCGCTCCAGCGCTTCAGAGGAGGGGTACTGTGCGGTCTCGCCCGCGACCTTGAGCGCGCGCTGGTCGAACAGCGCTCGGGCAAAGAACGGCGAGCCCATCGCCTTCTGGCAGTTGCGGCAATGGCAGATGCGGACATTGAGCGGCTCGCCCTCGGTCTCGAAGCGAACCGCGCCGCACAGACATCCGCCTTGGCGTGTCATCACAGACTCCAATGTCAAACCCTCACCCTGAGGAGGCCGCGCAAGCGGCCGTCTCGAAGGGCGAGGCCACCGGCGGGGCCTCATCCTTCGAGACGCGCGTGCCGCGCTCCTCAGGATGAGGGGATGGAATTCTCAATACGTTGCCCGCCCGCCCGAAATGTCGAACACCGCACCGGTGGAGAAGGAACAATCCTCCGACGCCAGCCACGCCACCATCGATGCCAGCTCCTCGACCAGCACGAAGCGATTCTTCGGGATCTTCGACAGCATGAAGTCGATGTGCTGCTGCGTCATCTGGTCGAAGATCGCGGTCTTTGCGGCTGCCGGCGTCACCGCATTGACGATGATATCGTGTGCGGCGAGCTCCTTGCCGAGCGACTTGGTCAGCGCGATCAGGCCTGCCTTGGAGGCGGAATAATGCGAGGCGTTCGGGTTGCCTTCCTTGCCGGCGATGGAGGCGATGTTGACGATACGGCCGTACTTCTGCTTCAGCATCACCGGCACGACCGCCTTGCAGCAGATGAAGGGGCCGTCGAGGTTGATGCGTAACACCTTGCGCCATTCGTCGAGGTCGGTCTCCCACACCGTCTTGTTGACGCCGGCGATCCCTGCATTGTTGACGAGGATATCGATCTTGCCGAACGCGGCCAGCGTTACATCGCGCGCTTTCTCCACCGCCGCGAGATCGGTGACGTCGACCTTGATGGCGGTCACCGCGGGGCCGATCGCCTTCGCCGTCTTCTCCGCCAGCGCATGGTCGTGATCCCAGATCGCGACCTTGGCGCCGGAAGCGACGAAGCGTTCGGTGATGGCCTTGCCAAAGCCCTGCGCGCCGCCGGTGACGACCGCGCAACGGCCGTTGAGATCGATCTTGTTCATGCTGGAAACCTCTGGTCGGATATCTGTCAGAGCATGTAGCCGCCGTCGACGACGAGGTCGACGCCGGTAGTGAACGCGCTTTCGTCGCTGGCAAGATACACGGCCATAGCTGCGATTTCCTCGGCGGTGCCGAGCCGGCCCATCTTCTGGCGGGCGATGAATTTTTCGCGCCCGTCCGGGCCGGCCGCGGCGGCGCGCTCCAGCATCGAGGGTGTTTCCACCGTGCCGGGGCAGATGCTGTTGCAGCGGATGCCCTGGGTGATGAAGTCCGATGCGACCGCGCGCGTGAGCAGCGAAACCGCAGCCTTGGATGCGCTGTAGACATAGCGGTTGGCCGGCGGCCGCAACGCCGCGCAGGACGAGATGTTGACGATGCTGCCGCCTCCGCCCGCCAGCATCGCCGGCAGGAACGCCTTGATGGTCCGGTGCATCGACTTGACGTTGAGGTCGAACGAAAAATCCCAGTCCTGTTCCGAACAGTCCAGGATGGTGCCGTGATGCACGAAGCCGGCCGCATTGAGCAGGACGTCGATCTTGCCGATCCGCCTGGCGAAGGCGTCGACGTCGGCCGTGCTGCGCACGTCGAGCCGCGCCGTTTCGGCAATCCCGTCCTGGCCCAGCGTGGCGATGCCCTTTTCATTGATATCGGTGGCGACGACCGTGGCGCCCTCGCGCGCGAATGCGATGGCGCAGGCGCGTCCGATGCCCGCGGCTGCCGCGGTGACGACGGCGCGTTTGCCCTTCAGGCGGTCTGACATTTTGGTCTCCTTGAGAGTCCTTCAGTGGTCATACGCGGGCTTGACCCGCGTATCCATCTTCTTGGCAAGAGTGATGGATTGCCGGGTCAAGCCCGGCAATGACGAATTGGGTTCTAGTGGTTATCCCGCGCCACGCCCACCTTGCCGGCGATGTCGTGGTAGCGCGTGGCGAGTTCCATGCAGGCGCCGGTGGCCTGCTGGCCGACGGTGTTGCGATAGATCTCCTGCCACGGCGTCTGGTTCGGCGGGAAGCGGAAGCCGCCTTGCGCCTTCAGCTCGGCGTGACGCTTCTTCACCTCGTCGTCCGAAATCAGGATGTTGGCGCTGCCCTTGTTGAGGTCGATACGGACCTTGTCGCCGGTCTTCAGGATCGCAAGCCCGCCGTTGGCGGCGGCCTCCGGCGAGGCATTGAGGATCGAGGGCGAGCCCGACGTGCCCGACTGCCTGCCGTCGCCGATGCAAGGCAGCGAAAGGATGCCGCGTTTGATCAGCGCCGCCGGCGGCTGCATGTTCACCACTTCCGCGCCGCCGGGATAGCCGATCGGGCCGGCGCCGCGGATGAACAGCATGCAATGCTCGTCGATCGCAAGCTTGGGATCGTCGATGCGGTCGTGATAGTCCTCCGGCCCCTCGAATACGATCGCGCGCCCCTCGAAGGCGTTGGGCTCCTTCGGGTTGCTCAAATAACGGTCGCGGAATTCCTTCGAAATCACGCTGGTCTTCATGATCGCGGAATCGAACAGATTGCCGCGCAGCACGACGAAGCCGGCATCCTTCACCAGCGGGTTGTCATAGCTCCAGATCACGTCGCCGTCGGGGATGAGCGCATCCTTGCAGTTCTCGCCCATGGTGCGGCCATTGACGGTGCGCGCATCCTCATGGATGCGCTTGTGCTGCATCAGCTCGCGCACCACCGTCGGCACGCCGCCGGCGCGGTGATATTCCTCGCCTAGATAGAAGCCGGCCGGCTGCAGGTTCACCAGCAGCGGCACATCAAGGCCGTGCTTCTGCCAGTCGTCGATCGACAGCTCCACGCCGATGTGCCGCGCCAGTGCGTTGATATGGATCGGCGCGTTGGTCGAGCCGCCGATCGCGGAATTGACCACGATGCAGTTCTCGAACGCCTTGCGCGTCAGGATGTCGGAGGGCTTCAGATCCTCCCACACCATCTCGACGATGCGCTTGCCCGTCTCATAGGCAATCTGCCCGCGCTCGCGGTAGGGGGCGGGGATCGCGGCGCAGCCGGGCAGGGACATGCCGAGCGCTTCCGCCAGCGAGTTCATGGTCGAGGCGGTGCCCATGGTGTTGCAATGGCCGACCGAAGGCGCCGAGGAGGCGACGATGGTGATGAATTCCTCATAGTCGATCTCGCCGGCGGCAAGCTGCTCGCGCGCCTTCCACACGATGGTGCCGGAGCCGGCGCGCTGGCCGTTGTGCCAGCCGTTCAGCATCGGTCCGCCCGACAGCACGATCGCGGGCAGGTTGACGGTCGCTGCCGCCATCAGGCAGGCCGGCGTGGTCTTGTCGCAGCCGGTCGTCAGCACCACGCCGTCGAGGGGATAGCCGAAGAGAACCTCGACCAGGCCGAGATAGGCGAGGTTGCGGTCGAGGGCTGCGGTCGGGCGCTTTCCCGTCTCCTGGATCGGATGGGTGGGAAATTCCATGGCGATGCCGCCCGCAGCGCGGATGCCCTCGCGCACGCGCTTGGCGAGATCGAGGTGGTGCCGGTTGCAGGGAGAGAGGTCGTTGCCGGTCTGGGCAATGCCGATGATCGGCTTGCCGGACTGCAGTTCCTCACGGGTCAGCCCGTAATTGAGGTAGCGCTCCAGGTAGAGCGCGGTCATGCCGGGGTTGTGCGGGTTGTTGAACCACTCGAGTGAGCGGAGTTTTCGGCCCTTGCCGCCTGCCGATTTGTCGTGACCGTTGCCGTGGTTCTTGTTCATTTTGTTTCCCTCCCGCAATGCAAACCCGCTCGTAGCGTCGCTTCGAACCGCAAGCTCTACCAAGCGCAGAATTTCGCGCCTGACAAACGTTACAGCCGGCCGATCTTCACGCAACCTTGCTGCTGGCCGCTAATTCGAGCCATTTGATTGCGCAATCAACTTGTCTTATTCAGCAGCGCGTTGCCGTTCGGCAGACACCCGGCCGGCATGGCCGGGGCGGACCGAACTCTGCCGCACCATCACGGTGTATCCGAGATCGACGACCTTCTGTTCCGGCCGGCGTCCGTCCATCGCCTCGATCACCATCGTGGCAGCAGTCCTGCCCATTTCGTAACGATTGGTGCGCACGCTGGTCAGAGTCGGGACGGCGGAAGCCATGAATTCGAGGTCGTTGAAGCCGGAGATGAGCATCTGCTCGGGAACCGAGATTTGCCGCCGCTGGCATTCAAACAGCACGCCGAGCGCCAGGTCGTCATTGGCGCAGAACACCGCATCGGTATCCGGTGCTTTCGCCAGCAGGTCCGCAAACAATGTGCCGCCGAGCGTGACCGAGGTCGGCAGCGGCGTCGTCACGATGAGACGGGGATCGAGCAGGCCGGCATCCTTCATGGCCTGCTGGTAACCGAGGAAGCGCCGCTGCACCCGCGGGTCCATGCGCGCGCCGAGGAAGCCGACCCGGCGGCAACCCTGGTCCAGAAGGTGCGAAATCGCTGCGTGGCAAGCATCCGCGTGCGAAAACCCAATCATCATGTCGACCGGATTGTCGCCGATTTCCATCAACTGCACGACCGGACAATCGGTCGCTTCCATCATCGAGCGCGATTCCGGCGTCTGGTCGATGCCGGTGACGATCAGCCCGGCCGGCTTCTGCGCCAGGAACACGCGCAGCAGCTTTTCCTCCTGCAGGATGGAGTAGCGGGTATTGGCAAGCTGGATGGTGTAGCGGCTGCCGTCCACCGCATCATAGATGCCGCGCAGCACATCGGAGAACACGTTGTTGGTGAGCGAGGGGATGAGGACGCCGATCACCTCGGTCCGCTGCGAGGCCAGCGCCCGTGCCGCGAGATTGGGCACATAACCAAGTTCTCTTGCGGCGCTCTCGACACGGACGCGCTTGTTGATGGACAGCGCCTCGGGGGTGCGGAAGAAGCGCGACGCGGTGATCGGGCTCACACCGGCGAGCTTTGCCACTTCGGTGAGGCGGATCTTTCCGGGCTTGGTGCGTTTCCTGGCCATGTCGGCGCTCATATCACAAGCAGTCCCGCGGACAAAGAACTATTGACAGCGCTACCAAGCCGCGGCTAAGCAACCGATTGCCAAGACCGCGCAAACTGCGGACAATATCCTCGGAGCCCGGCGGACCACGTCCGCAGAACCAAAAGGCTTTGCGGATCCGCGGAGCCATAACAAGAAACGATGCGGCCTCGGCGATGTCTGGATCTTCGCCGGGCAAAATCTCAGGGAGGGACTTGGATGTCGTCGGTCCAGTTTCGCGACGTGCACAAATCATCCGGCAGTCGTGAGATGCTGCACGGCGCCTCGATCCCGATCGAGGACGACGAATTCGTCGTGCCGGTCAATCCCACCGCCGATATCCTCGCGCTTTCCCAACGGCAAAATCTCGATGGAGTTTGCGGCCATCGATAAATACATTCATGCTGGCATAGCCGGCAGAATTCGATCCTAGTTCGGTCAACGGGCCTTAAGAGCCACGCTGCAGATTTGGAAACGCTTACCCACTAGTTCCCAGGGAGGGAGTCTATGACGAAGATCAATCGACGCAATTTCCTGAAGACGACGGGCGGCGCGGCCGCCGTCCTGGCGTCCGCGAAGATGCCGGCCATCGCGCAGAGCCCGACGGAAGTGCATATTCTGCGCTGGAATGACTTCGTCCCCGCTTGCGATACCTACCTGCGGACCAAGCTGTTCCCCGATGCGGAAAAGGCGCTCGGTATCAAGGTCAAATTCGAGACCGTCAACGCCAACGACCTGCAGGCGCGCATCACCTCGGGCATTCAGGCCGGTGCCGGCCCCGACGTGATCATGCTGAACAACAACCATCCCCACCTCTACAAGGCGAGCCTCGTCGACGTATCCGACGTTGCGGCGGACGTCGCAAAGGGCCAGGGTGAATGGTACAAGGCCGCATTGGCCAACGCCTCGTCGGGGGGAAAATTCTTCGGCGTGCCGATGAACTATGTCGGCGGTTTGAATGCCTGGCGCGTGTCGATGTTCAAGGACATCGGGCTGACCGAATTCCCCAAGACCTGGGACGCCTATCGCGACGCAGGCAAGAAATTGAAGGCCAAGGGCTTCCCGATCGGCCAGTCGCTCGGCCAGTCGTTCGGCGATCCCGTCGGGTTCGCGTATCCGTACCTGTGGTCGATGGGTGGGGCCGAGGTCGACGACAAGGGCAAGGTCGCCATCAACTCGAAGGAGACCGTTGAGGCCGTCAAATACATGACCGCTCTCTGGAAGGATTCGATGGACGAGGGCGGCCTCGCCTGGGATGACTCCTCCAACAACCGCGCCTTCCTCGCCAACACCATCTGCGCGACGCTGAATGGCGCGTCCATCTATATCGAGGCCCTGCGCAAGCCCGACCAGTACAAGACAGCCGACGGCAAGCCGCTCAAGGACGACATCCAGCACGCATTCCTTCCGGCGGGCCCGAAAGGCGTGTTCGGTCTCCACCTCGTGCAGTCGCACGTCATCCCGACCTACTCGAAGAACCAGAAGGCAGCCAAGGACCTGCTGCGTTTCATGCAGACCAAGGCCAATTACGAGCCGTGGTTCGAGACGGGCCAGGGCTTCTACACGCCACCCACGTCCGGATGGGAGACGCACAAGGTCTGGACCTCGAATCCGGTGATGGCGCCGTTCGCGTTGATCGGAAAGTCAGGTCTGGCACCCGGATATCCCGGTGAACCGAATGCCAAGGCCGCCGAAGTGTTGTCGAAATACCTGATCGGCAACATGTTTGCGGCGGCCATCAAGGGCCAGTCGGCAGAAGACGCCGTCAAGGCCTGCGAGGGTCAACTGAAGTCGATCTACGGCGCCTGATGCGAGCCGGTCCCTGTCGCCGCAGGCGGCGACAGGGACATCTCCGCCTTGCCGTTTTTCTCTGGGCGCCTTCCGTTGGCAACAACGGACCAGGCTTCAAGTATCCGCATCCGGATTGATGTAATGGCGACCACCGCAATACCTGTTCCCGACGGCACTATCATCGTCGGCAAGCCGAAATGGCGGCCGTTGGAGAGCGAGGGCAACCTCGCGATGCTCCTGCTGCTGCCGACGGTCGCGCTGCTGGGGATGTTCATCGCTTACCCGTTCGTGCGCGGGATATTGCTCGCCGTGACCAATTCGAAGGTCGGGCAGATCGGCGATTTCGTCGGCTTCGAGAATTTCGCGCGCCTGTTGAAGGACCCGATTTTCCACGCCGTCGTCTACAACACTTTCCTCTACACGTTCGTCACGACGATCTTCAAGCTCATCCTGGGTCTCTGGCTCGCGCTGCTGCTCAATCGCGATTTCAAGTTCAAGGCATTCACGCGCGCCTTCATCCTGCTGCCGTTCATCGTGCCGACCGTGCTCGCCTGCTTCGCCTGGAAGTGGATGTTCGATCCGACTTTCGCGGTGCTGAACTGGATGCTGTTCAAACTGGGCATCGTGGCCGCCGGCGCGGGCGTCAACTGGCTCGGCGATGGCGATATGGCGATGCTGTCGATCATGATCGTCAACATCTGGCGCGGCGTGCCGTTCTTCGCCATTTCGCTGATGGCGGGCCTGCAGACCATCAGCCCCGACCTTGGCGAGGCCGCCGCCATCGACGGCGCCAAGCCGTGGCAGCGGTTCTGGTACATCACCTGGCCGCTGCTGATGCCCGTGACCATGGTCGTCGTGCTGTTCTCGGTCATCCAGACCTTCTCCGACTTCCAGATCGTCTATGTCATGACGGGCGGCGGCCCGGCCAATGCGACCCACCTGTTCGCAACCTATGCCTACCAGCTCGGCGTCGGCACCGGCCTGCTCAGCCAGGGTGCCGCCGTCTCGCTCGCCATGTTCCCGCTGCTGTTCGGCATCGTGATCTTCCAGCTGATGTACATCCGCAGGGTGGAGACAAGGTGATGAGCAATTGCTTCAACCGCGATGCATCGGACGCGAAATTGGCCAGCCCGGAGTCCCGCCGATGATCGAAGGTTCAATCTGGCGCCGGTGGGTGTTCTTTCGCCTGCCGATGGGGATATTCCTGATCTTCCTGCTGTTCCCGTTCTACTGGATGATCATCACGACGTTCCGGCCGGATGGTGAACTCTACATCCCCTGGTATCGCGCCACGTACAAGCCGTTCTGGACATGGAATCCGACCACGGCGCACCTTAAATATCTGTTCGGCGAGACCACGTTCGCGATCTGGATGTGGAACACCACTTTCATCGCAGTCGTCTCGACGGCCATCTCGCTGTTCTGCGGCGTACTCGCCGGCTATGCGCTGTCGCGGCTGACCTTCAAGGGCGCAGCCCTGCTCGGGACGACCATCTTCGTCACTTACCTGGTGCCGCAGACGCTGCTGTTCATTCCGCTGTCCGAGATCATCCGCGCCTACAGCCTCGGAGACACGCCCTGGTCGCTGATACTCAGCTACCCCACCTTCCTTATCCCGTTCTGCACCTGGCTGATGATGGGTTACTTCAAGTCCGTTCCGAAGGAGCTGGAGGAGTGCGCGCGCATCGACGGCGCCGCACGCTGGCAGGCGATGCTCTACATTATCATTCCCGTGGCGGTGCCGGGCATCCTGTCCGCCATGATCTTCGCCTTCACACTCAGCTGGAACGAGTTCATCTACGCCCTGGTGTTCCTGTCGAGCCCGGAGCAGAAGACCGTGCCCGTCGGCGTCATCTCGGAACTGGTGCGCGGTGACGTGTTCTTCTGGGGACCGTTGATGGCCGGCGCGCTGTTCGGCTCGATTCCGGTCGCCATCGCCTACTCGTTCTTCGTCGAGCAATACGTCTCCGGCGTGACGGGGAGCGTGAAGGGTTAGCGGACGAAATGCCTGGCCAGGGGAGCAAGTCGCTGGCGTACAAAAGAAAATGGACGACTGGGGATTAGAGAGCGGCAATGTCAAGTGTAACGATCCGTCAGGTACACAAGCGCTACGACGATTTTCACGCGGTGAAGGGCGTCTCGCTCGAGATCAAGGACAAGGAATTCGTCGTGCTGGTCGGCCCGTCGGGCTGCGGCAAGACCACCACCTTGCGCATGGTCGCGGGGCTGGAGACGATCTCCGAGGGCGACATCATGATCGGCAACAAGGTCGTCAACCAGCTGCCGCCCATGGACCGTGACATCGCCATGGTGTTCCAGAACTACGCGCTCTATCCGCATATGACGGTCTACGACAACATGGCCTTCGGCCTGAAGATGAGGAAATTCGATAAGGCGGAGATCGCCAAGCGGGTCAACAACGCCGCCGATATCCTCGACATCAAGGACCATCTCGGCCGCAAGCCCCGCATGCTGTCGGGTGGGCAACGCCAGCGCGTCGCGCTCGGTCGTGCCATCGTGCGCAATCCGCAGGTCTTCCTGTTCGACGAGCCGCTGTCCAACCTCGACGCGAAGCTGCGGGTCCAGATGCGCGTCGAGATCAAGAAGTTGCACCAGCGCCTTGCCACGACCTCAATCTATGTGACCCATGATCAGGTCGAGGCGATGACGCTGGGGGACCGGGTCGTCGTGATGAAGGATGGCCTGATCCAGCAGGTGGGCGAGCCGCTCGAACTCTACAACAACCCGGCCAACAAGTACGTGGCCGGATTCATCGGCTCGCCGGCGATGAACTTCGCCGACACGATGATCGAGGAAGCGGGGGGCGTGGTCTATGCCGCCAATCCGACGATGAGGATCCGTGTGCCGGAGCAGATCGCGGCGCGGATGGGCCCGCACAAGGACAAGCCCGCGACGCTCGGCATTCGGCCGGAAGACCTGCGCATGGCCAACGGCGCCGACCCGGAAGACCTTTCGTTCGATGCCGTGGTGGAGGTCGCCGAGCAGCTTGGCTCCGAGATCATCCTGGACTTGAAAGCCGGCGGCAGCGCGATGGTCGCCAGCGTCGAGCCGACCGTCAGGGTGAAGCCCCAGCAGAAGATCCGCCTCGCCATCAACCCGGCAGGCCTTCGGTTCTTCGACGCGACGACCGAGGCGGCAATTTGATTGCCGCGATCGATGCGTCCAGGTCTCGAGAATAACAAGGAGTAGGGTCTTGCACGTTCTGATCCTCGGTGCGGCCGGCATGGTCGGCCGCAAACTGACCGAGCGCCTGCTGCGCGACGGCCGCCTGGGCAACCGCGAAATCACGGGCATGACCCTGCAGGACGTGGTCGCGCCGGAAAAGCCGGCGAAGGCGCCGATGCCGGTGAAGGTAGTCGCCTCCGACTTTGCCGATGCCGGGGCTGCCGCAGGCCTGCTCGCCGACCGGCCGGAAGTGATCTTCCATCTCGCCGCCATCGTCTCCGGCGAGGCCGAAGCCGAGTTCGACAAGGGCTATCGCATCAATCTCGACGGCACACGCTATCTAATCGAGGCGATCCGCCATGCCGGCGGCGGCTACAAGCCGCGCCTGGTCTTCACTTCCTCGATCGCCGTGTTCGGCGCGCCGTTCCCGGAAAAGATCGGCGACGAGTTCTTCCATACGCCACTGACCAGCTACGGCACCCAAAAGCTGATCTGCGAGCTCCTGATCAACGACTACACCCGCAAGGGCATGCTGGAGGGCATTAGCATCCGCCTGCCCACCATCTGCGTCCGCCCGGGCAAGCCGAACAAGGCGGCCTCCGGCTTTTTCTCCAACATCATCCGCGAGCCCTTGGCAGGGCAGGAGGCGGTGCTGCCGGTCTCCGAGGATGTCCGCCACTGGCACGCCACGCCGAAGTCGGCGGTGGGCTTTCTCGTCCATGCTGCCACCATGGATCTTTCCACCGTCGGCGCACGCCGCAATCTCTCCATGCCGGGCCTGTCCGTCACCGTCGGCGAGCAGATCGCAGCACTCGAGCGCGTTGCCGGCAAGAATGTCGTCTCCCGCATCAAGCGCGTGCCCGATCCCGCCATCATCAGCATCGTCGATGGCTGGCCGCGCAATTTCTCGACTGACCGTGCGCTGAAGCTCGGCTTCACCACTGCCGAGAAGACGTTTGACGACATCATCCGCATTCATATCGAGGATGAGCTCGGCGGCAAGTTCGCCGCGTAACTTTCGCGAGCCGATCATGGCAAAGGTCGCATGCATCGGCGAATGCATGATCGAGCTGCGGCAAGCGCCCGGCGGCCTGTTCTTGCGCGGCTTCGGCGGCGATACGCTGAATACGGCGGTCTACCTGGCGCGCCTCGGCTTCGCGACCGACTACATCACGGCGCTCGGCGATGATACCCTGAGCGACGAGATGATCGCAGGCTGGCAGGCCGAAGGCGTCGGCACGGCGCGGGTCGCGCGTCTCAAGGGCAAGCTGCCCGGCATCTACATGATCGAGACCGACGCCAGGGGGGAACGAAAATTCTTCCACTGGCGCGAGAACGCGGCAGCGCGACAGCTGATGGATTTGCCGGAAACTGGCGCTATCCTGCAATCGCTTGCGGGCTACGACATCGTGTATCTCTCCGCGATCACGCTCTCGATTTACGATGAGGCGGGACGGACGCGGCTGTTCGCGGCGCTGAAGGATATTCGCCGGCGCGGCGTACGTGTTGCCTTCGACACCAATTTCCGCGCTCGCGGCTGGCCGGATCTGGAGACCGCGCGCCGCGTCTACGTGCAGGCTTTCGAGGCCGCCGACATCGCGCTCGCCTCGACGGAGGATCTGTTGCCGCTGTATTCCGGCGACAGCAGCGACGGCTTGCTTGCGCGCATCGCCAGCCCCGAGGCCGTGCTGAAGCTTGCCGAACCCGCCAGCATCGTTCGCTTCGGCGGCGCACGCCACGAGGTGAGGGCGGAGCCTCTGACCAAACCCGTCGTCGACACCACCGCCGCCGGCGACAGTTTTGCGGCAGCCTATCTCGCCGCGCGCCTCGGCGGCGCCGATCCCCTGGCGGCCGCCGGTGCGGGGCACGATCTCGCCGGCGTCGTGGTGTGCTATCCCGGGGCGATCATTCCCCGCTCGGCGATGCCGCCTGCCGGCACGCCCAAGTCGCGCAAGGCTTCAAAATGACTGCGTTACCGAGACAGGCGAAACTGGCTGATCTCTTCAGGCAGGCGGTGGTAATTCCCGTCCTGACCATCGAGAAGGTGGAGCACGCTGTGCCGCTGGCGAAGGCGCTGGTGGCGGGCGGGGTGCGCACGCTGGAAGTCACGCTGCGGACCGATGCCGCGGTCGCCGCGGCGAAGGCGATCATCGCCGAAGTCCCCGACGCCATCGTCGGCATCGGCACCATCCTCAATCCCGCCGACCTCGATCGCGCCCGCGCCCTCGGCGCCAAATTCGGCATCAGCCCCGGACTGACCCCCGAGCTGCTGAACGCCGGCGCCGCCAGCGATCTGCCCTTTGCGCCCGGCATCGCCACCGCCTCTGAGCTGATGCAGGCGCTGGCCGCGGGCTTTGACGTGGTCAAATTCTTCCCGGCCGAGCAAGCCGGCGGTATCAAGGCACTGCGGGCTCTGGCCGGCCCGTTCCCGCATGTCCGCGTCTGCCCGACCGGCGGCATCGGCGAGGCCAATGCCGCCGCGTGGCTTGCCGAGCCCAACGTGCTCTGCGTCGGCGGCTCCTGGCTGTGCCCGGCGGCCGATATCCGTGCCGGCAACTGGGCCGGCATAACCGCCATGTGCGATTCCGCTATGAAATCGCTGAAACCGGCGTGAAGTCCGCCTGCCGATAGGCTAAATATCCACCCGACCAATTCAGGGAGAACGCCATGACTGCCAGCATCGTAGGGTGGGCGCACACGCCCTTCGGAAAGTTCGACGCCGAGACCGTCGAAAGCCTCGTCGTGAAGGTCGCCAACGAGGCGCTGGCCGATGCCGGCATTGCGGCCTCCGACGTCGACGAGATCGTGCTCGGCCATTTCAACGCCGGTTTCTCGCCGCAGGACTTTACCGCCTCGCTGGTGCTGCAGGCCGATCCGGCACTGCGCTTCAAGCCGGCCACCCGCGTCGAAAACGCCTGTGCCACCGGTTCGGCCGCCGTGCACCAGGGCATCCGCGCCATCGAATGCGGCGCAGCCAAGGTGGTGCTGGTGGTCGGCGTCGAGCAGATGACGCGCACGCCCGCGGCCGAGATCGGCAAGAACCTCTTGAAGGCCTCGTACCTGCCCGAAGACGGCGACACCGTCGGCGGCTTTGCCGGCGTGTTCGGCAAGATCGCGCAGAGCTATTTCCAGAAATATGGCGACCAGTCCGACGCGCTCGCCATGATCGCCGCGAAAAATCACAAGAACGGCGTCGCCAATCCCTTCGCCCAGATGCGTAAGGATTTCGGCTTCGAGTTCTGCCGCGCCGAGAGCGAGAAGAACCCCTATGTCGCGGGTCCCCTGAAGCGCACCGACTGCTCGCTGGTGTCGGACGGCGCCGCGGCGCTGGTGCTGACCGATGCCGAGACCGCCAAGACCATGGGCAAGGCGATCAACTTCCGCGCCACCGCGCATGCCCAGGACTTCCTGCCTATGTCCAAGCGCGACATTTTGCAGTTCGAGGGCTGCACGGTGGCCTGGCAGCGCGCACTGCAAAAGGCGGGCGTCACGCTTTCCGACCTCTCCTTCGTCGAGACCCATGACTGCTTCACCGTTGCCGAGCTGATCGAATATGAAGCGATGGGCCTGACGCCGAAGGGGCAGGGCTTTCGCGCCATCAAGGAAGGCTGGACCCAGAAGGACGGCAAGCTGCCGGTCAATCCGTCTGGCGGCCTCAAGGCCAAGGGCCACCCGATCGGTGCCACCGGCGTCTCCATGCATGTGATGACCGCGATGCAGCTCGCAGGCCAGGCGCCCGAGGGCATGCAGCTTCCGAACGCCAAGCTCGGCGGCATCTTCAACATGGGTGGCGCGGCGGTGGCCAACTATGTCTCGGTGCTGGAGCCCGCGAAGTAGGTGATTTCGTCATGGCCGGGCTTGACCCGGCCATCCATGTCTCCTTTACGCTGCGAGCAAGGACGTGGATGCCCGGGTCAAGCCCGGGCATGACAGCTATTCTGGGGCGACAGCGATGAACATCGCCGAATGGCTGGCGGCAACGGCGCGCGCGCGGCCCGAGGCGCCGGCGCTGCTGACCGGCTTCGAACGCGATGCCGACTACAGAACCTTTGCGCGGCGCGCCGCTTCGCTCGGCGCGGCGCTGGCGCGCGATCACGGCATTTCGCCCGGCGACCGCGTCGCGCTGTTTGCGGGCAATTGCACCCAATATCTCGAATGCCTCTACGGCATCTGGTGGATCGGCGCGGTCGCCATTCCCATCAACGCCAAGCTGCACGGCCGCGAGGCCGCCTGGATTTGCAGCAATGGCGGCGCCGGCCTTGCCTTCGTCTCCAGCGACACCATTGGCGCGCTGATCGAGGCAAGGGACGATCTGCCCTCCGGCATGAAGATGCTGTCGGTCGACAGCGACGACTACGGCAAAATGCGAGGCGGCGAGGGGCCGCCATCGCCGCTGGAGCGCGAGGACGACGATCTTGCCTGGCTGTTCTACACGTCAGGCACGACCGGCCGGCCCAAGGGCGTGATGATCAGCCACGGCAATCTAGTGGCGATGTCGCTGTGCTACATGGCCGACGTCGATCACGCGACGCCGGAGGACGCCGCGCTCTATGCCGCGCCGATCTCGCACGGCGCGGGGCTCTACAACTTCCCGATCACGCGCATGGGCGGCCGGCATGTCGTGCCGGAAAGCGGCGGGTTCGATCCAGATGAGGTGCTCAATCTCGGCCGCCAGCTCGACAATGTCGTGATGTTCGCTGCTCCCACCATGGTGCGGCGGCTGGTCGATGCTGCGAAGAAGCGCGGCGAGAACGGCGAGGGGCTGCGCACCATCATCTATGGCGGCGGGCCGATGTATCTCGCCGATATCCGGGATGCCATCGCCACCATGGGCCAGCGCTTCGTGCAGATCTACGGCCAGGGCGAGTCGCCAATGACCATCACGGCGCTGAGCCGTGACTGGCACCGCCGCACCGAACATCCGCGCTATCTCGAACGCCTTACTTCCGTAGGCACGGCGCAAAGCGTTATGCGCGTTCGTATCACGGACAAGGACGGCAACCCGCTGGCCGCGGGCGAGACCGGCGAGGTCGAGGCCAAGGGCGCCGCCGTCATGCTCGGTTACTGGAACAACCCCAAGGCCAATGCCGAGACGCTCAAGGACGGCTGGCTGCGCACCGGCGACGTCGGCCGCCTCGACGAGGACGGCTTCCTCACGCTCTCCGACCGTTCCAAGGACGTTATCATCTCCGGTGGCACCAACATCTATCCGCGCGAGGTTGAGGAAGCCTTGCTGACCCATCCCGACGTCCGCGAAGTCTCCGCCATCGGCGTGCCCGACCCTGATTGGGGCGAGATCGTCGTCGCCTGCGTCGTGCTGGAAAAAGGCGCTGTCGCGGATGACGGCAAGCTCGATGCCCATTGCCTGGCGTCGATTGCCCGCTTCAAGCGTCCGAAGCGCTACGTCTATCTCGACGCGCTACCGAAGAACAATTACGGCAAGGTGCTCAAGACGTCGCTCAGGGAGATGATGAAGAAGCAGGAAGGTTGAGAGCGCAGCTCGTAGGGTGGGCTTTGCCCACCCTACTTTTCTATCCGCCAGCGCGCGCTACTCGCGAAAATCGATGCTGCGCAGGACAATGCCGGGAGGCTTGCCCTCGAATGGCCCCCCGTTCTGGAACTTGCGCGACGCGCACTGTTCAATCCGGTCGCGCAGCCTGAGGAATTGTTCCTCGCGGAGGTCGTCCTTGGTCCACGGCACCTGTTCCATCTGGTCCATGGCGTGGTTGCTGATGGCGCAGGGAATTTCGTTTTCGCCGTCCTTCATGGAAAACAGCATGACCATCCGGCGGAATTCGAATCCAATCATGGCGCCGCGTTCGAGCATCAGGTTTGTTCCGATCATCGTCGTTTTTTAGCCGGGGGCGGATTGATCTCGGCGATTCTGCGGAGGCAATCGGCTTCGGAATCATGGGGACCCGAAACGAACGTGCCGCTGACCTTTGTCGAGTACCAGCCGGACAGGACGCCGAGCCGAAGCGCCTCGTCAGTCTTGACGTGGCGCGGCGAGAGATTTTGCATCTGGTTGCTTTCTGTTGGGATGCCGGCGGCGTGCAAACGCCCTGGGTCGGCTTCGATGTCGGCGCGATTGGTGTCGGTGTGCGCCCTTTCCCGGCAAATAGCTATCGCTTTCTCCCGAATTGCCGCAATCCATAACCCCTACCGGGAGTTTGAATTCTCAGGGGCGCAATTGCGCCCCATAGCGCGCGCCAAGGGGTGCTCCCCCGGAATGAGGGTGCCCTGCATAACCCCATACCCCCGGCGCAGCTTGATCTTGGCCGAGCGCTGCCGTTACTTGGCCAGACAAGCAAGATCGCGGCGCAAAATACCGCCGACCGGGAGAAATCGCGCAGATGGGACCGCTGAATGGCATCAAGGTCATCGACATGACCACCGTGCTGATGGGGCCTTACGCGACCCAGGCGCTCGGCGACTACGGCGCCGACGTCATCAAGGTGGAATCGCCTGACGGCGACGTGACGCGGCAGATCGGGCCGACCCGGCATCCCGGCATGGGGCCGGTGTTCCTCAATACCAACCGCAGCAAGCGCTCGATCTGCCTCGACCTGAAAAAGCCCGCCGGCCGCGACGCCGTGTTGCGGCTGATCAGGACGGCGGACGTCCTGGTCTACAATGTGCGCCCGCAGGCGATGGCGAGGCTGCAGCTTGGCTACGACGTCGTCGCAAAGATCAATCCGCGCCTGATTTACGCCGGCGTATTCGGTTTCGGCCAGGACGGCCCCTATGCCGCCAAGCCCGCCTATGACGATTTGATTCAGGGCGCCACCGCGCTGCCGGCGCTGATGGCGCAGACCTCGGAGGACGGCGTGCCGCGCTATGTGCCGAACGCGCTGGTCGACCGCATCGTCGGCCTCACCGCCGTCGGCGCGATCTGCGCCAGCCTTGTGCACCGCGACCGCACCGGGCAGGGGCAGCGCGTCGACATACCCATGTTCGAGACCATGGCGAGCTTCGTCATGGGCGACCACATGGGCGGGCTCACCTACGATCCGCCGCTCGACAAGGGCGGCTATGCCCGCCATCTGTCGCGCGACCGCCGGCCCTACAAGACCTCCGACGGCTACATCTGCGTCATCGTCTACAACGACAAGCAGTGGGAGAGCTTCTTCGCTGCTACCGGCCGCGCCGACCTGCGCGACGACCCGAGATTTGCCAGCTTCGCCGGCCGCGCCGGCAATATCGACCATGTCTATGCCGAGCTCGCACGCATCCTCGAGACGAAGTCGACCGCCGAGTGGATGGATATCCTCACCCATGCCGACATCCCGGTCATGCCGATGCACGATCTCGAGAGCCTGCTCTCCGATCCGCACATGGTGGCGACCGATCGCTTCCCCGTGGTCGATCATCCGACCGAGGGAAAAATCCGCAGCATGAAGGTATCGGCGAACTGGTCGGAAACCCCGGTCGAAACCCCGCGGCTGGCGCCGCGGCTCGGCGAGCACTCGGCCGAGGTGTTGCGGGAGGCCGGCTATTCCGGCGACGAGATCGCAGCGATGGTGCGCGACGGCGTCACCAGAACTGCGGCAAGCAGATAGGATCACAAGATGGACTTCGCGCTCTCCGCCAACCAGGAATCGATCAAGGATGCCGTCGGCAAGATCTGCTCGCGCTTCGACGACGCCTATTGGTTGAAAAAGGACAAGGAGGGCGGCTTCCCCGCCGATTTCCACATGGCGCTGGCCGATGCCGGCTGGCTCGGCATCTGCATCCCCGAGGAATTTGGCGGCTCCGGCCTCGGCATCACCGATGCCGCGATCATGATGCGGACGATTTCGGAATCCGGCGCCGGCATGTCGGGGGCGTCGGCGGTGCACATGAACGTGTTCGGTCTCAATCCCGTGGTCGTGTTCGGCAGCAAGGAGCAGTGCTACCGCATGCTGCCGGGAATCGTCGACGGCCGCGACCGTTCCTGCTTTGCGGTGACCGAGCCGAACACCGGCCTCAACACCACGCAGCTGAAAACGCGCGCGGTGCGCAAGGGCGACAAGTATATCGTCAATGGCCAGAAGGTCTGGATCTCCACCGCGCAGGTCGCCAACAAGATCCTGCTGCTGGCGCGCACCACGCCGCTGGAGGCGGTGAAGACGCCGACGCAGGGGCTGAGCCTGTTCTACACGGACTTCGACAAGCAGCGCGTCACCGTGCACGAGATCGAGAAGATGGGCCGCAAGCCCGTCGATTCGAACGAGCTGTTCTTCGAGAATTTCGAGATTCCGGTCGAGGATCGCCTCGGCGAGGAGGGGCGCGGCTTCGAATACATTTTGCACGGCATGAATCCGGAGCGTATCCTGATCGCGGCAGAAGCCGTCGGGCTCGGCATGGTCGCGCTGTCGCGCGCCTCGGGCTATGCCAAGACCCGCATCGTCTTCAATCGCCCGATCGGCATGAACCAGGCGATCCAGCATCCCCTTGCCAAGAACTGGATGGAGCTGGAAGCCGCCTGGCTGATGGTGCTGCGCGCCGGCTGGCAATATGACCAGAACATGCCCTGCGGCCCCGCCGCCAACTCCGCAAAGTATCTCGCCGCCGAGGCCGGCTTCCGCGCCTGCGAGCAGGCCGTGATGACCCATGGCGGATTCGGCTATGCCAAGGAATACCACGTCGAGCGTTACCTGCGGGAATCCCTGATCCCCCGCATCGCCCCGATCTCGCCGCAGCTCATTCTCAGCTTCATCGGCGAGAAGGTGCTGGGCTTGCCGAAGTCGTATTGATGCAAACCGAAATCTCTCCATCGTCATTCCGGGCCTGCGCCTTACGGCGCATCCCGGAATGACGCGGGGAGGGAGTGTGCCAAACCATGAGCTACATCACCGGCGTCGGCCTCACGTCCTACGGCAAGCACGAAGGCTCGAACTCGCTCGACCTCATGAGCAAGGCTGCTGCGCTTGCCATTGCCGATGCCGGGCTGAAGCGCGCCGATATCGACGGGCTGCTCTGCGGCTACAACACGGTCTCGCCGCACATCATGCTCGCCACCGTCTTCGCCGAGCATTTTGGCCTCCGGCCGAGCTACGCCCATGCCGTTCAGGTCGGCGGCGCCACCGGGCTCGCCATGACCATGCTGGCGTATCACCTCGTCGATAGCGGCGTAGCAAAGCATGTGCTGGTCGTCTCCGGCGAGAACCGGCTGACCGGCCAAAGCCGCGACGCCTCGATCCAGGCGCTCGCCCAGGTCGGCCATCCCGACTATGAGGTCTCGCTCGGGCCGACCATCCCCGCCTATTACGGTCTCGTCGCCTCCCGCTACATGCACGAATACGGGCTGACCGAGGAGGATCTCGCCGAATTCGCCGTGCTGATGCGCGCGCACGCCTGCACCCATCCCGGTGCCCAGTTCCATGAACCGATCACCGTTGCCGACGTGATGGCCTCGAAGCCGGTGGCGATGCCGCTAAAGCTGCTCGACTGCTGCCCGGTGTCGGATGGCGGCGCGGCCTTCATCATCAGCCGCGAGCCGACCGGAGCTGCAGGCATTCGCATCCGCGGCTGCGCGCAGGCGCATACCCATCAGCATGTCACGGCCGCGCCGGCACTCAGCGAGCTCGGAGCCGAAATCTCCATTGCCAAGGCCAAGACAGCTTCCGGCCTTGCGATATCAGACGTGCGCTACGCTGCGGTCTATGACAGCTTCACCATCACGCTCGCCATGCTGCTCGAAGACCTCGGCTTCGCCGGGCGAGGCGAGGCGGCAGCGCGTGTGCGCTCCGGATACTTCAACCGCGACGGCGAGGTGCCGCTCAACACTCATGGTGGCCTTTTGAGCTACGGCCATTGCGGTGTCGGCGGCGCGATGGCGCATCTGGTCGAAACCCATCTGCAGATGACCGGCCGCGCCGGTAATCGCCAGGTGCGCGACGCCTCGATCGCGCTGTTGCATGGCGACGGCGGCGTGCTGTCGTCGCATGTCAGCATGTTCCTGGAGCGCGTGCGATGAGCGAAAAACTTGCCGACTGGACCAGGGGCGCCGAAGCCATCGTCTATCAGCAGTGCGCCGCCTGCGGCACCCGCCAATATTTCCGTCGCAGCTTCTGCGCTGCCTGCGGGGCCGCAGATCCGCAGGACAAGCAAGCGAGCGGCGAGGGGACGGTCTATGCCACTTCGCTGGTCTGCCGCGCCGCCACGCCGGAGACCAGAGCGCAAGTGCCCTACAACATCCTGCTGGTCGATGCGGCTGAAGGCTTTCGCATGATGGCGCACGGCGACAACGGCCTCGCCATCGGCGACAAGGTGGTCGCGCGGTTCAAGCAATTCGCGGGAAGGCTGGTGCCGCATTTTGAAAAGGTGAGATGAGAATTTTGGAACGTCATTCCGGGGCGATGCGCCAGCATCGAACCCGGAATCTCGAGGTTCCGGGTCTGGTGCTTGCGCACCATCCCGGAACGACAGGAAGTTCATCACCGTACATAGAGCACGACGCTGGCGATGACGAGCATCGCCGTCACCGCCAGCATCTGCGCGAACGCTTCCGAGGCCGCCCTCTTGGTGGCTTCCTTCATGTCTATCTCCCTAGACTTGGGCACGATTCACCGTGGCGCGCCAAGACACACTGTGCCAAGCCACGCAGCGACGATCGTATCGGTTACTCGGAACACCCCGCGACGATGATCCGCCCTTTGATGAGTCCCCACTCAGGCGAATATCGACAGTCCCACGGTCGAATAGTAATGCGGCGGCAATTTGACTCGGTTGTGTTGCTCTGGAGTCGGTCGCCGGATATCGTTTCGGCCGGACGGTAGGCAAAACATCAGGAAACCCAAGGCTAAAGAGGCAGATCATGGCCCGCATCGACTACAGCGATCCCGCAAAGCACAACGAGCGCACCAAGGAGCTGCTCGGCAAGAACCGCAACGCCAACATCTTTCGCATGATGGCGCATTCGCCGAGCTATCTCGAGCAATACTGCCGGCTCGGCGGCGCGATCCGCCACAAGGGCGAGCTCGATCCCGTGGTGCGCGAACTCGCGATCACGCGCACGGGTATCCTGTGCCAGGCGCCCTACGAGATCGTGGCGCACAAGCGGATCGGCAAGAATGTCGGCGTCACCGACGAGCAGAACGAGGCCTTGGAGAACTGGCAGCAGGCCTCCTGCTTCAACGAGACGCAACGCGCCGCGCTCGCCTTCACCGATGAGATCGTCAAGCTGCACAAGCCGACCGATGCGACCTTCAATGCAATCCGCGCCAGACTGACGCCGGCCGCGCTGGTCGAGCTGCAACTCTCGGTCGGTTTCTACATCATGACGTCGAAATTCCTGGAGACATTTGCGATTGACATGCAGCCGGTGACGGAAGTGGTCAGCTGAGCCGATCCACAGAATAAAATCTTTCACCGGCCGCCTTGATCGGTCGCGCGGCAATGGTCCATAAGCGGCGTCCCTGCGGGGTGGTTGGGTAACCGCGGCCAGTTGGAAGGTTTTTGCGTGGCAAACATTCATGGCAAGATTGCGCAGGAACTCGGCGTCCGCGAGCAGCAGGTCGAAGCAACGGTCACGCTGCTCGACGGCGGGGCCACGGTTCCGTTCATTGCCCGTTATCGCAAGGAGGTCACCGGCGGCCTCGACGATGCGCAATTGCGCACCCTCGAAGAGCGCCTGACCTATTTGCGAGAGCTCGAAGCGCGCCGCATCGCGATTCTCGATTCGATCCGCGAACAGGGCAAGCTCGATGCGGCGCTGGAGGCCTCGATCCTCGCCGCCGACAGCAAGGGCCGTCTGGAAGACATCTACCTGCCGTTCAAGCCGAAGCGCCGGACGAAGGCCGAGATCGCCAGGGAAGCCGGCCTGGAGCCGCTGGCCGAATTGCTGCTGACGCAGCCCGGGAACGATCCGCAGGCCGTGGCCGCAGGCTTTGTCAATGCGGACAAGGACGTCGCCGATGTGGCCGCCGCGCTCGAAGGCGCGCGCGCGATTCTGGTGGAGCGGTTTGCGGAAGATGCTGATCTGATCGGCCAGCTCCGGGAAGAGATGTGGTCGAACGGGCGGATGATCTCCACGGTCCGCCGCGGCAAGAAGACCGAAGGCGAGAAGTTCAAGGACTATTTCGATTTCAGCGAGCCGCTGACCAGGCTGCCGTCCCACCGCATCCTCGCGATGTTTCGCGGGGAGAAGGAAGAGATTCTGGAATTGCAGATCCAGCCGGAGGCGGAGCCGGTGGCTGCGGGCGCGACCAGTGCCCATGAGCGCAAGATCATGCAGCGCTTTGGCATTTCCGACCAGGGCCGCGCCGGCGACAAGTGGCTTGCGGAAACGGCTCGCTGGGCGTGGCGCACCAAGATTCAGGTGCATCTCAACATCGACCTGCGCATGCGGCTGTGGACCGCGGCGGAAACCGAAGCGGTGCGGGTCTTCGCCTCGAACCTGCGTGACCTTCTGCTGGCCGCGCCAGCCGGCGCCCGCGTCACCATGGGGCTCGATCCCGGCTACCGCTCCGGCGTCAAGGTCGCGGTGGTCGACGCCACCGGCAAGGTGGTGGACACCGCGACGGTCTATCCGCACGAGCCGCAACGGCGATGGGATGAAACGCTGGCAACGCTCGGCAAGCTCGCTGTCAAGCACCGCGTCGATCTCATCGCGATCGGCAACGGCACCGCCTCGCGCGAGACGGACAAGCTGGGGACCGAGCTGGTCAAGCTGCTGCCGGATCTGAAAATGTCGAAAATCGTCGTCTCGGAAGCCGGCGCTTCCGTCTATTCGGCCTCGGCCTTCGCATCGGAGGAATTGCCCGACCTCGACGTCACGTTGCGCGGTGCGGTGTCGATCGCCCGGCGTCTGCAGGACCCGCTGGCCGAATTGGTCAAGATCGATCCGAAGGCGATCGGCGTCGGCCAGTACCAGCACGACCTCAGCGAGTCGAGGCTGGCGCGTTCGCTCGACGCCGTGGTCGAGGATTGCGTCAATGCCGTCGGTGTCGATGCCAACACCGCTTCGGCGCCGCTGCTGGCGCGGGTATCGGGGATCGGTGAGGGGCTCGCGCAAGGCATCGTGCAGCACCGCGACGTCAACGGTCCGTTCAAGTCGCGCAAGGCGCTGAAGGATGTGCCGCGTCTCGGCCCGAAGGCGTTCGAGCAATGCGCAGGCTTCCTCCGCATCAATGGCGGCAGCGATCCGCTCGACGCCTCCGGCGTGCATCCGGAGGCCTATCCGGTGGTCCGGCGAATCCTCGAAGCGACGCGGAGCGACATCAAGGCGCTGATCGGCAATGCCGAGATCGTGCGGCAACTGAAGCCGCAGGCCTTCGTGGACGAGACGTTCGGGTTGCCCACCGTGACCGACATCCTGCGCGAGCTGGAAAAACCGGGTCGCGATCCGCGTCCGGCCTTCAAGACGGCGGTGCTGAAGGAAGGCGTCGAGACGATCAAGGACCTCAAGCGCGGCATGATCCTGGAAGGGACGGTGACCAACGTCGCCGCATTCGGCGCCTTCGTCGACATCGGCGTGCATCAGGACGGGCTGGTGCATATCTCGGCGATGTCCAAAACCTTCATCAAGGACCCGCGCGAGGTCGTGAAGCCCGGCGACATCGTCAAGGTCAAGGTGCTGGACGTCGAGGTCGCCCGCAAGCGCATCGCATTGACGCTGCGTCTGGACGACGAGGTCGCGGCCAAGGGCGGCGAGAAGGCAAAGGGCGCGACGCGCGAAAATTCGCGCTCGTCATCGCCCGCGCCGCGCAAGCCGGCGCCGGCTTCCTCCGGCGGCGGGGCGCTCGCTGACGCCTTGCGCCGCGCCAGCGAGAAGACGGGACGCGGCAAGTCGGGCAGGTGAGAGGCGTCTCAATTCGACGTTAGCACGTCAATCTTGGTGTTGGCGACGATCAGGCGGTCGGCGAGCAATAGCGCGAGGTTTCGCATGACGCGTTCGCCGGCACGGGGGTGCTGCTTGCGGAAGCGCTCGAATTCCCGCAACGGGATCTCGTAGGCTGTCGCAGCCATGTCCGCCGTCACGTCGGCGGTTCGGGTCGGCTCGAGCAGCGCCATCTCGCCAAAGGCCATGCCGGCGGTCAGCGTCGCCAGCCGCACGCCGCCGGGCAGGGTGACGAGAACGGCGCCGCTGCGCAGGAAGAAGACGGAGGCGGCAGGCGTACCGGCCTCGACGATCTTCTCGCCGGCGCGGTAATGCCTGACGGTTCCGATCGAGGCGAGGTCGGTCAGTTCTTCCGTCGACAGGCCCGCGAGCAGGGGCTGCTCGGAAAGCTCGGTGGTCTCGTGGAAGTCGATCGCGCCGCCATGGCGGTAGACGATCTGGTCCTCCGCCCATTCGATCGCGGTGTCGAGGAGATAGAAATCGCGGACGTTGGTCAGGCCGCCGGTCCATTCCCGGATGATATCCCACTCGCGCGATCCGCGCTTCACCCCGGAGAGCACCACCGTGACATGGTGAGCGGCGAGTTCGCGAAATTCCTCCGCGACCAGCCGCGCGCCGGCGCGGGTCAGAGAGGTGACGCGGTGCAGGTCGAAGATGACGAATTGCGGGCGCGGCTTTCCGGCCAGCTGCCGCGAGACGTAATCCACATTGGAGAACGACAGCGTGCCGACCAGTTCGATGACTCGAACCTGTTCGTGATGTGTGGCGAGGATGTCGCGCTCGTGGGGGCGCCGGCTGCGCCGCGAAGGATTCTTGCTGATCGTGTAGTCGGCAATGATGCTGGTGCGGGCATCGTCGCTGCGGTTGAGCATATGCAGGTCGTAGTGCGAGGACAGTGACTCGCACACCCTGATGCCGCGCACGCTGTTGCCGTGGCTGTCGAGCCTGGGCGAATAGCTCCCGAGCCCCAGCCGTGCCGGCAGTGCCGCCAGAATGCCGCCGCCGACGCCGCTCTTGGCGGGGATGCCGACGCGGTAGATCCATTCGCCGGCATAGTCGTACATGCCGGACGACGTCATCACCGATAGCGTGCGCGAGATCGCGTAGGGCGTCATCACCTGCTGGCCGGTGAGGGGATTGAGTCCGCGGTTGGCGAGCGTGGCCGCCATCACCGCGATGTCGCGCGCGGTGACGAGGATGGCGCATTGCCGGAAATAGACGTCGAGCACGGAATCGACCCGGTCCTTCAGCACGGCGTTGGTGCGCAGCAGATAGGCAATGGCGCGGTTGCGGTCGCCGGTGGCGCTTTCGGAGGCGTAGACAGCCTCATCGAAGGCGAGCGTGCGCCCGGCAAAGCGGCCGAGCGCCTCGCGGATATATTCGAAGGCGTCATCGTCCCTGGCCTCGTGGATCAGGCCCGAGCAGGCGATCGCGCCGGCATTGACCATCGGGTTGAAGGGATGGTTCTCGGCATTGAGCCGGATCGAGTTGAAGGGATCGCCGGAAGGCTCGACGCCGATCGCGCTCTCCACCCGCGCGGCGCCCAGCGTGTCCAGCGCCAGCGCAAAGACGAACGGTTTCGACATGGACTGGACGGTGAAGGGGACCTTGCTGTCGCCTACTTCGTAGACGTGGCCGTCGAGCGTGGCGAGGCTGATGCCGAAATGGGCAGGATCGGCCTTGCCGAGCTCAGGGATGTAGTCAGCGACGGCGCCGTCGTCGTCGGCCGAGAATTTGGCGTGGCATTCGTCAAGAAACCGCAACAGCGGCGGCTTCGAGCCGACCCAGGTGCCATTGGCAGCGACGGTTTTCATCGTCTCCGTTGTGCACCGCAATCACGGCACGCGCAACTGGCTCGCGACCAGGGTTTGCCGGCGTATCAGGAACGTCGCGACTAGGGCTGTGGGAGCCAGGATCGCCAGCCCGAGCGAGGTGATCTGCATCTGCGACAGCGGCATGATGCCGCCGCCGGGCGTCGCCACCACGAAGCCGCCAATGATCAGCAGCACGCGCAGCGGCCATTCCAGCCAACCGGCATGACGGAGATCGCCGACGAAGACCTGGTAACCCTGGATGCCGCCACAAATGAACAGCGTACCGAAGGCGGCCAGTCCCATCAGGCCGAGGCCGGCGAAATAGGGGCTTTCCCCCTGCAGCACCAGCGCCGGGTTCAGTACGAAGAAGAACGGGATGAAATAGATGATGCTGCCGACCCACATCGATTCCCAGCCGGTCTTCATCGCGGGCGACCCAGCGATGCCGGCAGCGGCGAAGGAGGCGATCGCGACCGGCGGCGTGATCGAGGACAGCATCCCCCAATAGAAGATGAACATGTGGATCGCCATCCGGTTAAGCCCGAGCTTCTCCAGGGCGGGCGCCACGAGGATGGCGAGGAAGATGTAGCAGGCCGTGGTCGTCAGCCCGAGCCCGAGCACCAGGCTGGTAAACGCGCACATCACCAGCAGCAGCAGCGCGTTGTCGCCGGCAATCCGCAGCAGGTCGTTGGCGAGGCTGGAGACCACGCCGGTCATCGAGAAGGCGCCGATGAGCAGGCCGCAGCCGGCGAGAATGCCGACCAGCTCGACGAAGGTGCGTCCGTTGACTTCGAGGAAGCGGTTGATCGTGGAAGGCGTCCAGCGCGTCTCCTTGGAGAAGAGCTGGTTCAGCACCAGCAGCAGCGCGGTGGCATAGAACGGAGCGTGGCTTTCGCGCTTGAAGTGCAGCAGCATCACGATCAGGAGCGCGATGACGAAGATGTAGTACCAGCCTTCCTTGATCGTATCCCAGACCTTCGGCAGCTCGGAGCGCGGGATGCCTTTCAGGTTGTGGCGGGCGGCGTAGGAATCCACCTGCATGAACAGGCCGATGTAATAGAGCGCGGCGGGGATGATCGCGGCGACCGCGACCTCGGCGTAGCTCACGTTGAGGAACTGCGCGATCACGAAGGCGGTGGCGCCCATCACGGGCGGCGCCAGCACCGCACCGGTGGAGGCGCAGGCCTCGATGGCGCCGGCATAGGAGGCGCGAAAGCCGCTCTTCTTCATGACCGGGATGGTCATGGTTCCGGCGGTGAGCACGTTGGAGATGATCGAGCCGGACATCATGCCGAGCAGGCCGGAAGCGAAGATGCACACCTTCGCGGCCCCGCCGCGGAACGTGCCGCACAGCGCAAAGGCGATGTTGATGAAGAATTTCCCGGCGCCGGTCATCATCAGCGCGGTGCCGAACACCAGGAAGCCGATCACCGTGTCGGCAAAGGCCTGGATCGGGATGCCGAGCAGGCTTTCCCCGGACAGCACGTGATACGAGGTTGCCTGTTCGAGCGTCGATTCCGTGCCGCGGAACGGGCCGAGCCATCGGGCGTCAGCGAACAGCGGATAGAGGGTGAACGGCAACACGCTGAGCAGCAGGCTCCAGCCGCCGGTGCGGCGGAGCGCTTCCATCAGCACGATCCACATGATGAGGCCCGCCACGATGACATAGGTCGGGGCCCCGCCGAATTCCCAGCCGGCTTCAGCCGCCTTGCGCACAGTCCGCATCAGCACGATGGAGGAGGCGAAGGTCAGGACAAAGTACAGCACATCATACCAGGGGATGTGGTCTAGCGACGCCTTTTCCGTTCCCGGGAAGATCAGGAACGTGAAGGGCAGCATCAGTGCGATCAGCAGGTAGAAATATTCGGTGTTGAGCTGCGTGTAACCGACGAAGAACCGCAGCGAGAACTGCTGGTTGATGCAGAGCAGGATGGTGGCGGCGGTCGCCACCACCAGGGCCCAACGCCAGCCCCCGCGCAGCATGCGCACGCGCGTGACCTCGGCCTCCTGCATGTTGGCGTGGGGATCCTCGAACTCGACTTTTTTCGGCGCCGCCATGGTGGCGCTGTTGGTTGCAGACATCATTGATCCCCCGTCGCATGGCGCCTGCGGCGCCGGCGTCCTTCCTCATTCAAATCCGTTCGGCATCTTGGCCTTTGCCAGCGCCGCCGCACGTGCCTTCATCCAGCCGTCGAGGAACGCCTTGTCGTCGGAGGGTGGATTGCCTTTGTTGTATTCCGTCCAGGCCGAGGCCAGCACTTCCTGACGCTTGTAGAGAGCATTGTTGTGGGCCTCCTGCTCGGCCGTCCACTGGCCGGCTTCCTTCAGCGCCTTGACCGCGCCGGCGTGCACCGGCACCACCCAGTTCTTGGTCTGGCGGGCAGCGCCAAGTCCGGAGGCGCCGGGCGTGGAGTCCTTGTAGTCGTCGTAGCCGTCGATCATGGCCTTGGTGATGGAATGGACCAGATCCGCCGCCTGCGACGCATAGACGACATAGATCGGGTAGGGGTAGCTGCCGAGTTCGACCGGCTTTTGCGGCGAGATGCCTGCGCCGCACGTCGCGAGTAGCGGGAAGTAGTATGAGCCAATTTTGTTCATCCGCTCCCAGCCCGCTTTGTCGTTCTTGGGCAGCGGCGGCCAGACCAGGCCGCGCGGTGAGGTCTCGAGTTCCTTCGCAGGCCCCGAGATGGTGGCGCCGATGGCGGCGTCGGTGTCGTTGTTGAGCAGGCCCTTCCACATCGCGCCATAGCCTGCAAACTCGACGATCTTGACGTCGTCCCTTGTCAGGCCGCCAAAGGCGAGCACCGCGAGCGCGTTCTGGTTCAGCGCCGGCGAGCCGACAACGAAGCCGATGCGCTTGCCCTTGAGATCCTTGATCCCCTTGACGCCCGTGTCGGCGGCAACGCCGAGGGAAATGCCGTTGCAGTCGACCGACGAGAGCAGGGCCTGAAGCGGCTGGGGTCCCCAATCCCTGGCGCCGAACTCGAACACGCCTTCCTGCGCGAAGTAGGTGCCCACCCCCATGGCGGAGGCAACCGCGCGCTTGGATCGCAGCGGCGCAAGACGGGCGACGTCGTTGCCGGCCGGCAGCACGCGGACGTCGCTGCCATACTTGTCCTTCATCATCTTGCCGACGGCTACGGTGATGTTGAAGCCGGAGGTGCCGGTGTCGTAGGCGGTCATCGCCATGGTTGGCGGCAGCTTGACGTCCGCGGCGGGCGCGGGCGCGATGGCAATCAGCGAAAGCGAAGTGAAGACGGCGGGCGAAAGCATCAGTATCCTGCGGATCATGTTTCTCTCCCAAAAAGTTTCGCTATTCCTCAACCTCGTTCGGCACCCGCGTTCCTGCCTATTCGAATCCGTTCGGCATGTTGGCCTTGGCGAGTGCGGTAGCGCGGGCCTTCATCCATCCGTCGAGAAAAGCCTTCTCGTCGGGGGGCGGATTGCCCTTGTTGTAGTCCGTCCAGGCGGCGACCAGCACCTCCTGGCGTTTGAAGAGTGCGTTGTTGTGGGCCTCCTGCTCGGCGCTCCAGTGGCCGGCTTCCTTCAGCGCCTTCACCGCACCGGCGTGCACCGGCACCACCCAGTTCTTGGTCTGGCGCGCGGCGCCGAGACCCGAGGCGCCGGGCGCCGAGTCCTTGTAGGCGTCATAGCCGTCGATCATCGCCTTGGTGATGGAATAGACGAGGTCCGCCGGTTGCGAAGCATAGGTGACGAAGATCGGGTAGGGGTAGTTGCCGAGCTCGATCGGCTTCTCCTTCGAGATGCCGGCGCCGCAGGTGGTCAGGTGCGGGAAGAAGAACGAGCCGACCTTCTTCATCCGTTCCCAGCCGGCAGCATCGTTCTTCGGCAGCGGCGGCCAGACGATGCCGCGCGGCGAGGTCTCGGCTTCCTTGGCGGGACCCGTGATGGTGGTGGCGAAGGCGGCATCGGTATCGTTGTTGACGAGGCCCTTCCACATCGCACCGTAGCTGGCGAATTCGACGACCTTGATGTCCTTCTGCGTCAACCCGGCGAAGGCGAGCACCGCGAGCGAATTCTGGTTCAGCGCCGGCGAGCCGACGACGAAGCCGACGCGCTTGCCCTTGAGGTCCTTGAGCTCCTTGACGCCGGTATCGGCGGCAACGCCGAGCGTGGCGCCGTTGCAATCGACCGAAGACAGGATCAGTTGCAGGGGCTGCGGTCCCCATTCCTTGGTGGCGAACTCGAACACGCCTTCCTGCGCGAAATACGTGCCCGATCCCATGGCGGAGGCGACGGCGCGCTTGGCGCGCAGCGGCGCCAGGCGGGCGACGTCGTTACCGGCCGGCAGCACGCGGACGTCGCTGCCATATTTGTCCTTCATCATCTTGCCGACGCCGACGGTGATGTTGAAGCCGGCGGTGCCGGTGTCGTAGGCGGTCATCGCCATGGTCGGCGGCAGCTTGACCTCGTCGGCGCGCACGGGCGCGACTGAAATCAGCGACAACGAAGCGAAAGCGACAGGCGAAAGCGCCAGCACGCGGCGGATCATATTCCCTCCCCTAGTGTTTCGCTGTGCGAAACCTTGTTCTTGTTGGCTGCATTGACATCATCGCATCGTCGCGATGACCAAGTCCGAGCGATTAAACGCTCAAATCTGCGCGCGGAACAGGCAGATTGTCGCGGACGTTAGTCTAACCTCCCGCACGCACCTAGAATTCGACGATCGCAATCGCCTGTCCTTCGGCAACGACGTCATCCAGCTGGACGAGTATCGACTTCAATATTCCCGCCGCGGTCGCGGCGACCGGGATTTCCATCTTCATGGCTTCGACGAATGCAATGTCGTCACCGTCGCCGACATTGCCGCCCACTTCCACCGGAAGCGCGCATATGCGTCCGGCAACCTCGGTCACAATCTTGATCTCTGGCATTCCAGCTTCCTTGCCCTGAATGACGAACCGGCGTCCGTCGCGACGGCTTTTTGTTGTGGCCGCAGATTGCCTGAGGTAGCTTGTTCTGCAAGTGGAATTTTATTCCGCATGGCGGAATGGGAGCCATAACATGGGACGGCGCTCGGAACGGCTTAGCAAGCAGGGAATGCTCGCCAGCGATTTGTCTGGCGAGGGAGATGTGATCCAGGTGGTATCGCGCGCGTTCGACGTGCTGCGCTGCTTCGAGGGACACGAGGCGCGGCTCGGCAATCTCGAAATCTCCAACCGCTGCGGACTGCCGCGTTCGACGGTGTCGCGGCTGACTCACACGCTGACGCGGATGGGCCAGCTGGTCTATCTGCCGCGCGACCAGAAATACCGCATCGGTCCGAGCGCGGTGGCGATGAGCACCTCGATGATGAAGGGGCTGCAGCTGCGCAACCTGATCCATCTGCGCCTGCAGGACGTTGCCGAACATCTGCCTGGCACCGTCGGCTTCGTCATCCCGGACCGCTTTCACCTGGTCTATCTCGAGTTCGCGCGCGCCGCGAACGCGCTCGGCCTGCACGAGAGCACCGGCAGCCGCATCAGCATGGCGAGCACGGCGGCGGGCAGCGCCTATCTCGCCGCGCTCGACCCCGAGGTCGGCGACGCCCTGATCAATGAAATGGAGCGCGAGACGCCGGATGCGGCGAAGCTGGCGCGGTCGCGCATCGAGATCAACCGCCGCAGTCTTCGCGAACATGGCTACGTCACCGCCTTCGGCACCTGGAGCCCGCATATCAATGGTTGCGCCGTGCCGCTGTGGTCGCCGCAGTACCAGACCTATGTCGTGGTGACGATCGGCCTGCTGTCGGCGATGTATGATGAGAAGCGCGTGCACAAGGAAGTGGCGCCGCGGATGCTGGACCTTGCCGCCGCCGTCGGCGCGCTGCTCGATGGCGAGGGCGATATCTTTGCCAACCGGCTGGAGCGCAAGTCGATCGGCGTGCCGGCGCACAACAACAATAAAATAATGACGGAGGAAATGAATGGTCTGGAAGCCGGAACTCGAAGACCTCGCCCGGCGCGAAGCGTTCGCGCGCGAGATGGGCGGCGTTGACAAGGTCAAGCGACAACGCGACCAGGGCCGGCTCACCGTTCGTGAGCGTATCGACAGGATTGCCGACCAGGACAGTTTCCACGAGATCGGTGCAATCTCAGGCATCGGCGAATACGACGAAGCGGGCGAGCTGAAGCAGCTGACGCCGGCGAACTGCGTGTTCGGCCGCGCCAGGGTCGATGGGCGTACGGTCGTGGTGGTCGGCGACGACTTCACGGTGCGCGGCGGCTCGGCGGATGCCTCGATCTCGGCCAAGCCGCTGATGGCGGAGGAGATGGCGCACGATTTCCGCCTGCCGATCATCCGCGTCATCGAAGGGTCCGGCGGCGGCGGCTCGGTGAAGACGATCGAGACGAAGGGCGCTGCCAACCTGCCGGGCGGCGTCGGCGGCACGCGCTGGTACTGGTACACGATGGCCAATCTGGCGCGCGTGCCCGTGGTGGCGCTCGGCCTCGGTTCGGTCGCCGGTCTCGGCGCAGCGCGGCTGGCCGCGAGCCATTACTCGGTGATGACCAAGAATTCGGCGATGTTCGTGGCGGGGCCGCCGGTCGTGAAGCGGCTCGGCCAGGATCTGACCAAGCAGGAACTCGGTGGCGCCGACATCCAGACCCGCGCCGGCGGCGTCGACCATGCGGTCGAGACCGAGGAAGAGGCATTCGAGTGCACGCGGCGCTTCCTGTCCTACCTGCCGTCGTCGGTCTACGACCTGCCGCCGACGGTGCCCTGCACCGACGATCCCGAGCGTGCGGAGCAATCGCTGATGAAGGCGGTGCCGCGCAGCCGCCGCCAGGTCTACAAGATGCGTCCCATCATCGACGCCGTCGTCGACAAGGGTTCCTTCTTCGAGGTCAATTCCAATTTCGGCAAGCCGATCATCGTCGGCCTCGCGCGGCTGGAGGGCCGCGCGGTGCTGCTGCTCGCGAGTGACCCCCTGCATTACGGAGGCTCGTGGACGGCGGAAGCCTGCCAGAAGGTGATTCGCTGGGTGGATTTCGCCGAAACCTTCCATCTGCCGATCGTCTATCTCATGGATTGCCCCGGCTTCATGATCGGGCTCGATGCGGAGAAGTCGGCAACCATCCGCCACGGCGTGCGCGCAATGGCGGCGGTCAACCAGACCACGGTGCCCTGGTGTACCATCATCGTGCGCAACGCATTTGGCGTGGCGGGCGTCGTGCATCAGCCGGCCAATCGCTTCTCGATGCGCTATGCCTGGCCGTCGGCCTATTGGGGATCGCTGCCGCTGGAGGGCGGCATCGAGGCGGCCTATCGCGCCGAGATCGATGCGGCGGCCGATCCCGCGGCCAAGCTCAAGGAGATCGAGGACCGGCTGAACAAGCTGCGCTCGCCGTTCCGCTCCGCCGAAAAGTTCTGGGTGGAGGAAGTGATCGATCCCCGCAAGACCCGCTCGCTGCTGTGCGAATTCGCGCGCCTCGCCGAGCCGCTGCGCACGCCCGGTCCGCCGGCGAACATGACGACAAGGCCGTAGTTCCACAGCCGTCACTCGAGATGTCATCACCCGCGAATGCGGGTGATCCAGTACGCCGCGGCCTCTCGGTTCAGTCACTGGCGTCTCTGGAATACTGGGCGGATTCAACCGGTCAAGCCGGGCGATGACAGCGGAGTACGACGAAAGACATGCGCTCGCATTCTCACGGCGCGATTCTCGCCTGAGTCTTGCAATTGATCGGCCCTCTCTTGTGAAGAGGGCGCAGGGAAGGCCGGGCGCCGGCGGCACCCGCATCACCGTGTGCGAAGAGTGCTACAACGAATGCACACGGGTTTGACAGGTACAGCCGAGACATCCCGGCCTTCCCCGCGCAATGGCTTTACGGTTTACTTCGTGCTCTCCCCGGTGAGCGGCGTTTGTTGTCACCGTTGCGGCACCCGCACAGGCAGGGCCGATAGACGCCACGGTCGCGGCGCCAGGACCACACGACTTCGCCGTACGCTGCAGACGTTTCGTCTGGCAGGAAGAACGACCCGCCTGACGCCGCAGCGTCCATCGCAACCCGCGCCAACGTTCCGTGACGACCGCGAAGCGTCCCCTCGTGGTGGCGCGGGCTGGCCGAACGCATACCGTAAATCAGAATTCCTGTAAAGCGAAATATTTTCAATCACGGAGCTTGACCCGATTCCGCCAAACCGAAGTGATTTGCCCGTCGTGCCGGAAATGCAACAGCTCTTGCCCACACTACGTTGTCGCCCCGGCGAGAGCCGGGGCCCATAACCACAAATGCTCGTGGTTGTGCCGAGCTGGAGTCCCGGTCCCGGCTTTCGCCGGGACGACACCACTCAGGCCGCTGCCGCCGCCACCTTCGCCGGCCGCGAGATGGCGAGCACGATCAGGGCCGCGACGATGCAGAGCGCGCCGGCGACGAAGAAAGCCGGGAGATAGGTGGCGAGCACGGTGCGCGACAGGCCTGCGCCGAAGGCGGCGACGCCGGCGCCGAGCTGGTGGCCGGCGAAGATCCAGCCGAACACGAGGTTGGCGCGCTCGGCGCCGAACCGCTGCGCGGTGAGGCGCACGGTCGGCGGCACGGTGGCGATCCAGTCGAGGCCGTAGAACACGGCAAACAGCGACAGCCCGTAGAAGGTGAAATCGGTGAACGGCAAAAACAGCAGCGACAGGCCGCGCAGGCCGTAATACCAGAACAAGAGCCAGCGGTTGTCGTAGCGGTCGGACAGCCAGCCGGAAATGATGGTGCCGAAGAAATCGAAAATACCCATGGCTGCGAGCAGGCCCGCGGCCTGCACCTGCGGGATGCCGAAATCGAGGCACATCGGGATCAGGTGCACCTGGACGAGGCCGTTAGTGCTGGCGCCGCAAATGAAGAAGGTGGCGAACAGGATCCAGAACACCGGCTGCTTCGAGGCATCGCGCAGGGTGCCGAGAGCAACCGCCGCAATCGGCGCGGTGCTCGGCGGCGGCGCGGGCAGGGGCTCCGTGCCCTCGTCGCCGAACGGGCGCAGGCCGAGATCGCCGGGCCGGTCGCGCATCACCATCAGCACGGCGAAGGCGGCGACGCCGAGCATGATGCAGACCAGCGCCAGCGCGACGCGCCAGCCGACCTGCTCGGTGACGGCGGCGAGCGCCGGCAGGAACAGCAATTGCCCGGTCGCGACGCTCGCCGTGAGGATGCCGACCACGAGTCCGCGGCGCGCCACGAACCAGCGCGTGGCGATGGTCGCGCCCAGCACCAGCGCCGTCATGCCGGTGCCGATGCCGATCACGACACCCCACAACAGGATCAGCTGCCAGACCTGCGTCATGAACAGCGATCCGAGAAGGCCGGAGACGACGACGAGTTGCGCCGCCAGCGTTACGTTGCGCAGGCCGTAGCGGTTGAGCAGCGCCGCGGCAAACGGCGCCATCAGTCCGAACAGGATGAAGCGGATCGACAGCGCCGAGGAAATCTCGGCGTTGCTCCAGCCGAACTCCTTCTGCAAGGGCACGATGAAGACGCCGGGCGCGCCGACCGTGCCGGCCGAGATCAGCGCGGCGAGGAAGGTGACGGCGACCATCGCCCAGCCATAATGGATGTTGCGGCGGGCGAGGGCGGCGGACAGCCAGTTCGAGATCATGGAGCCTCAGAGGGTCTTATTTTTTTTGTGTTGATGCAATTTGCCACAAGGGAGGCACGGCGCGAATGCCGTGCTTCCCTCATTTCCGGACCTGCACGCGCTAGTGAACGATGCGCTCGACCGCGATGGCGGTGGCTTCGCCGCCGCCGATGCAGAGCGAGGCGACGCCGCGCTTGAGATTATTGGCCTCCATCGCATGCAGCAGCGTCACGATCAGCCGTGCGCCGGTGGCGCCGATGGGATGGCCGAGCGCGCAGGCGCCGCCATTGATGTTGAGTTTCTCCCGGGGAATTCCGAGGTCGCGCTGCGCCGCCATTGCCACCACCGCAAAGGCCTCGTTGATCTCGAACAGGTCGACATCGCCGACGCTCCAGCCGACCTTGTCCAGCAGTTTCCGGATTGCCGGGATCGGCGCTGTCGTGAACCATTGCGGTTCCTGGCTGTGGGTGGCGTGGCCCTTGATCTCCGCCAGCACCGGCAGCCCGTCGCGATCGGCGAGCGAACGCTTTGCCAGGATGAGCGCGGCGGCGCCGTCGGCGTTGGCCGAGGAGGCGGCTGGCGTGATGGTGCCGTTGGCGCGGAAGGCCGGCTTCAGCCCGGGGATCTTTGTAGGGTCGACCTTCAGCGGATGCTCGTCATTGGCGATGATGCGGGGGCCGGCCTTTTCGGCCAGCGTGATCGGCGCGATCTCGCTCCTGAAGGCGCCGCCTTCCACCGCCTTCCGCGCGCGGGTCAGGGTTTCCATCGCGTACTTGTCCTGGTCGGCGCGGGTGAACTGATAGGCTTCGGCGGTGGCCTCGCCGAAATCGCCCATCGAGCGGCCGGTCTCGTAGGCGTCCTCGAGGCCGTCCATCATCATGTGATCGATGATGCGGTCGTGGCCGGCGCGGTAGCCGCTGCGTGCCTTGGCCAGGAGATACGGCGCGTTGCTCATGCTCTCCATGCCGCCGGACAGCACGATGTTCGCCGAGCCGGCATGGATGATGTCGTGTGCCAGCATGGTCGCCTTCATGCCGGAACCGCAGACCTTGTTGACGGTGGTGGCGCCGGTGGCGTCAGGCAGTTTTGCCCCACGCGCGGCCTGCCGCGCCGGGGCCTGGCCCTGGCCGGCGGGAAGCACGTTGCCCATGAAGACCTCGTCGATCCGTTCCGGCGCGAGTTTCGCACGCTCCAGCGCGGCGCCGATCACGTGCGAGCCGAGCTTGTGGGCGGCGAGCGGCGACAGCTCGCCCATGAAGCGGCCGAGCGGGGTGCGGGCGGCGGAGAGGATGACGACGGGATCGTGGGCCATGGCGGTGCTCCCTGCGGGAATTCAATAGATTATGGTCATCATATGATGCGACGAAAAAAATGCAACGGCGCGGGGCATGATAAATTGTCGTGATCGCATGAATTGGGCGCGCAATGCCGCCGAGCCACACCCGGCGCCCTCATCCTGAGGAGCGGCTTGCGCCGCGTCTCGAAGGATGAGCCAAGAACGAGATAGTGGCCTCATGGTTCGAGACGGCGCTGTGCGCCTCCTCACCATGAGGATTGGCGCT
Source organism: Bradyrhizobium sp. (assembly GCF_016219575.1). Taxonomy (GTDB): domain Bacteria; phylum Pseudomonadota; class Alphaproteobacteria; order Rhizobiales; family Xanthobacteraceae; genus Bradyrhizobium. The sequence goes on from NZ_JACRMG010000009.1 coordinate 366,262, forward strand.
AGCGCTTGCGGTTGAGGAACCCGCCCATCATCTGCTGCGGCTCGCCCGTCAGGAACGACCTGCCGAAGGCGCCGACGCTGAGATTGACGGACTCGCTCAGCGGCAGTTCCTCCCAGCCGCGGCACAGCTCCTTCTGGATGCGCAGCGCCTCGGGGCCGCATTCAAGCAATGCCTTGACGGTATGCTCGACGGCGTGGTCGAGGCCGCCGGGTGAGGCGACCCGATCGACCAGGCCCCAGGCGAGCGCCGTCGCCGCATCGATGTTTTCCGCGGTCATCACCAGCCAGCGCGCGCGGCCGTAGCCGATCAGCCGCGGCAAGAGCGCGGCGTGGATCACGCTGGGTATGCCGACCTTGACCTCGGGCATGCCGAACATGGCGTCATGTGCGGCGACGCGGATATCGCAGGCGGCTGCGACCTCGAGCCCGCCGCCGAGACACCAGCCGGGCAGCCGCGCGATCACGGGGGCAGGGAAGCGGCGGATCGCCGCGCAGAGATCGCGCAGGCGGGTGATGAAGGCCTCGGCCGATTTCTGGTCGAGCTTCGCCATCTCCCTGATGTCGGCGCCGCCGATCATGCTCTTCTCGCTCTGGCCGGTCAGGATGACGGCGCGGATGCTGTTGTCGCCGGCGAGCTTTTCAAATCCTTCGCGCACGCCGTCGGTCACGGCGGAGCCGAGGATGTTGAGCGAGCCGGCATTGCAGACGGCGAGGCGCACGACGCCTCTGTTGTCGCGGGCAATCCCGCAATGCGGATTGAGCATTTCCATGGTTCTTGTTGTGGCTCCCTTGTGCGTGCGAGCGGCGAGGGAGCACTTCCTTGGCAAGCGTGGCTGTTGTCAAGGGTTGCTGTCGGCTTACCTCTCCCCGCGCTTTGCGGGGAGAGGTCGGATCGCGCAGCGATCCGGGTGAGGGGCCGGGCGCTCCGCTAACCACGGATATGGCGTATCCGACTCGCTGTCTTCCTCGAGCTAAATATCGCGGTTGCCAGCGTGCCTCGCCCCTCACCCGAAGCCTTCGCTGCGCTACGGCTTCGACCTCTCCCCGCAAAAGAGCGGGGAGAGGTGAGATTCTGCCTACGCCGACGCCCGATGGATGCGCTGCGAGGCCGCCTCATGGGCCGCGGCTTCCGCTGCCGCCAGCCGTTCCAGCCGCACGAGGACGTGCTTGTGATAGGGCGTGGCCGCGATGGGGTCGCAGTTGCCGCGGTCGGTCAGCACATTGATGCGAGGGCCGTTGCTGAGACGCTCGCCGTCGCCCGCGGGATAGGCCTGCCCGTAACCGTGCGGCAGCGCGAGCTGGCCGCTGCGCATGGAGTCGTCGCGCTTGGCCCGCGCGACGACGCGGCCGGCAGCCGATTGCACGGCGATCCATTCGCCGTCGTTGGCGCCGAGTGCTTCGAGATCGGCGGCATTGATCAGCAAGGCGCCGTCGGGATCGTCGCGGCGCCAGGCCGGATCGCGAAAGATCTGGTTAGCGTTGAACATGCGCCGCTGGCCGGCGGCGAGCACGAAGGGATAATCGTCGTGAGGTGCCGCGGCAGCCGGATCGAGCTTATCAAGCCACTCCAGCATCGGTGCGATCGCGAGCCGCACCTTGCGGTCGGGATGCGAGATCAGCGACCACACGTCGTCGTAGTCGTGCTCGGTGAAGGCGGCGCCGTTGCGCGATCCGACGATGGCGTCGAACAGGACTTCGCCGAGCGCCTGGTCCGGCACCTCGGGGCCGGTGTTGAGCGCGCGGCGCACCGCCTGCGGCGAGCGTTTGGCGCAGAGATGCGCGGCCTGCCACAGCGGCGCGGCGGCGGCAGTGCCATCGGGCAGGGTGGCGCCCAGCGTATTGTAGAGCACGAGCGCGCCGAGCGGCGCCAGCGCGGGATTGGCGCCCATCAGGCTGCGAAGCTCCGCGGCGAAGGCGGCGCGGGAGCGGAACGCGGCTTCGCGCAGCGGCGCCAACGCGTTGTCGCCGGGCAGAAGTCCCAACGCACGCGTCAGCCGCGTGTAAATTTCCGGCTCGGGCAGGGTGCCTTCGAGCGGTGCGACAACACCCGCCCGCACATGGAAGTAATTCCTCGGGAATTCGAAGTTGAACAGCGTGAACTCGGTCTTCTCGTATTGCGAGGAGGCCGGCAGCACGTAATGCGCCAGCCGCGCTGTCTCGGTCATGGCGACGTCGACGACGACGACGAGATCCAGCGCGCGCAGCGCCTTCTCCACCTCTGCGGTATTCGCAGCGGTGTTGGCGGGATTGGAACTGTCGATCCACACCGCGTGCAGGCGGTCGGGATGGTCGGCAAGTACCGCATCCGGGAACAGGTTGGGCGGCAACAGGCCGCCGATCACCTCGGTATCGGCGGCGGCAAAGCGCTGATTCGGCGAATTGCCCCATAGCGGCTGCAGCCAGCTGTGCAGCTGGTTGGTGCCCTTGCGGCCGAAACTGCCGGTCAGCATGATCAGGAGCTTCTCGAGCCACGAACTGAGCGTCGAGTTGACGCCCTGCTGGATGCCGAGCTCGACGCGGACGGTCATGGCCTTGGCAGCAACGATCATGTCGACGCATTGCTCGATCTGCGTGAGCGGGATGTCGGCGGCATCGGCCCATTGCTCGGCCGGAATCTTCAGCAAGGCATCCCTGACCTCGGCATAACCCGTGGTGTGCTGCTCGATGAAGGCATGGTCCACGGCATCGCGCTGGATCAGGCGCGCCAGGATTGCGCCGAGCAGGAAGGCATCGGCGCCGGGACGGACGGCCAGATGCAGGTCGGCGCGCTCGGCAGTCTCCGAGCGGCGCGGATCGATCACGATCATCCTGCGGTCCGGATCCTTGCGGATGTCATTGAGATGGTCGCGCGCATTGGGAAAGCCGTGGGCGATCCAGGGATTGGCGCCGATCACGAACAAGAGGTCGCAATGATGCACGTCCTCGGCGGTGTGGCAGGTCTGGCTGCCGAACATGTGGCCGTTGACCCAGAAGTCGCCGGTCTTCTCCTGCGCCAGCGCGTTGAAGACATGGCGCGAGCCGAGCGCGCGCATCAGCGCGGTGGCATAGGCGCCGCCGGCATGGTTGCCCTGGCCGCCGCCGCCATAGAGCGCAAGGCTCTTGCCGCCGTGGCGGTCCACCACCTCGCGCAGCCTGGCGGCGATCTCCGCGATCGCGGTGTCCCAGTCGATCGCGTCGAAACCGCCGTCGGAGCGGCGGCGCAGCGGCGTGGTCAGCCGGTCGCGGTGGTGGGCGTAGAAGGGGATGCGCGCCGCCTTGTTGCAGAGATAGCCCTGCGACTTCGGATTGTCGCGGTCGCCGCGCACTTTTGTGATGCGGTCGTTCTCGACGAGCACCTCGAGGCCGCAATTGACGTAGCAGAGATTGCAGGCGGTCTTCCGCCAATCCGCGCCCGGCATGGCCATCCCTTCCATTGTTGGACGGAGGCGTTATATATGACGAACATCATTCAATCAATCGGCCTGAAGGAGATCCTCCATGACCGCGGCCAGCGCCCAGAAAACCCAGGAACTTCCGGACCTGTTTGCGCCGCAGCTGCGGCGGGAGCGGGTGGTGGACTGGCAGGCGCCGGGGCCGGCGGCCAGGGCGGCGATGACGATGTCGGGGATGGAGGCGATGCGCGGGATTCGCGACGGTATCCTGCCGCCGCCGCCAATGGCGAAACTGATCGGCTTCCGCATGGCCACGGTCGAGCCGGGGCGGATCGTGATGGAGCTGGACGCCGAGGAGAGCCTGGAAAACACCATTGGGCTGCTGCATGGCGCGACCGCCGCGGCGCTGCTGGATACCGCTATGGGCTGCGCGATCTCGACCATGCTGCCGGCCGGCCAGACCTCGGTGACGCTCGACCTCAAATTGACCTATCTCAGGCCGCTGTCGGTGAAATCAGGCACGATTCGAGCTGAAGGCAAGCTGATCAAGCTCGGCCGCCAGAACAGCTATACCGAGGGCTTCGTGCGCGACGGCGCGGGCAATCTCGCAGTGCACGCGACGGCGACTTTTTCCATGATCGGCGGGCCGCAACAGGCGAAATAGCAGCAGCTTTTTCAACCCGGTGGTGCTATTATATGACTACAGACATGTAATGGACGGCCCATGCGCTATACCAAGGAACACAAGCAGGAAACCCACGCCCGCATCGTGCGCAAGGCCTCGGTGCGGCTGCGCGAGAAGGGCGCGCACGGCATCGGCGTCGCCGACCTGATGAAGGAGGCGGGGCTGACCCATGGCGGCTTCTACGCCCATTTCAATTCCCGCGAGGCGCTGGTGATCGAGGCGTTCAACTACGCGATGGACCGCTCCACCGACCGCTGGCGCAAGCTCGCCGAGCAGACCTCGCCGGAGAAGCGCTTTGCGGCGATCGTGGAGTCCTACCTGACGACGATCCACCGCGACGATCCCGGTCACGGCTGCGCGGTGCCGACGCTGGGGCCGGAGATCGCCCGCGAGGGCGCGAAGGCGCGAAAGGCGTTTGCCGCCAGGCTCGACGAGATGATCGAGATGATGGCCGACCAGCTGCCGGAACTGCCGCGCAAGGCGGCGCGGGCGCAGGCGATTGCGGCGCTGTCGACCATGGCCGGCGCGCTGGTGCTGTCGCGCATCGCCGGCACGGGCGAGTTCTCCGAGGAGATTCTTGGGGCAGGGCGCGAAGCCGCGCTGTCGCGGGCGTCGAAGCCTGCCGCCAGGAAGCCGCGCGCGAACTAATTGGTTGCCAGACCCATGCAGGGTGGGCAAAGGCGCCTTTGCGTCGTGCCCACCTTCTTGTGTGCTCTTGAAGGTGGGCACGCTGCGCTTTGCCCACCCTACGGCGCTACGGCGCTTTCGCGCGCCCGTTGAACAGCGCCCGCTCGCGCTCCACGGTTTCATGGATGTAGTCGGCCACCGCGCGGATGCGCGCGAGATCCTTGCTGTCGGCGTGCATCAGCATCCAGAAGGTGCGGGAGATCGAGACTTCGTCCGGCAGCACCGGCTTCAGCTCCGGGTGCGCTGACGCCATGAAGTGCGGCAGCACGGCAATGCCGAAGCCCGAGATGGTGGCATTGAGCTGCGCGATCAAATTGGCGCTGCGGAATTTGGCGGAGATTTTTGGCGAGACCTGCGGCAGGTAGTCCAGCTCCGGCGTGAACAGCAGCTCCTCGATGTAGCCGACGAAGCGATGCGCGGCGAGATCGGCGCGGTCCCTGATCTCGGGCGCGCGAGAAAGATATGCCGGAGCGGCGTAGAGGCCGAGGCTGTAGTCGAGCAGCTTTCTCCCGACGATGCGGCCTTCCTTGGGCATGGTGAGGCTGATGGCGATGTCGGCCTCGCGCTTGGACAGGCTGAACAGCCGCGCGGTCGCGACCAGCTGCAGGTCGAGATCGGGATACCGCTCGCCGAACGCGACCAGCCGCGAGGCGAGAAAATGGCTGCCGAACCCGTCAGGCGCGCCGATCCGCACCGTGCCGGTCAGATGCGCCCGCGAGCCGCCGACCGCCTCCTGGTTGGCGACGATGGTGGATTCCATCGCCTCGGCGCTGTCGGCGACGCGCTGGCCGGCTTCAGTGAGGAGATAGCCGCTCTTGCGGCGGTCGAACAGCTTTGCCGAAAGCGACTGTTCCAGCCGGTCGACACGCCGGATCACCGTGGCATGATCGACGCCGAGCTGGCGGGCGGCAGCCGAGACCGACCCGCCGCGCACGATGGCGAGCACGAAGCGAAAATCATCCCAGTCGATCGTGCCGCCTTGATCCAGCATTTCCGCACATCTAAGGTGCAATATCTCGGACTTGAATCCTATAAAATGCAGGTCAAAAGGGTTTGTAAAGCGATCCCTAGAGGGTCGACGCGAACCGGCCGGGACCAGGGAGGTTATTTCATGCGCTCAATCGGACATTTCATCGGCGGCAAGGAAGTAAAGGGCACGTCCGGGCGGACGGCTGACGTATTCGAGCCGATGACCGGCGATGTGCAGGCCAAGGTGGCGCTGGCCTCCAAGGCGGAAGTCCGCGCCGCGGTCGAGAATGCGCGCGCTGCTCAGGTCGAATGGGGCAACACCAATCCGCAGCGCCGCGCCCGCGTGATGATGAAGTTCCTCGAACTGGTGCAGCGCGACTACGACAAGCTCGCCGAGCTTCTAGCTCGCGAGCACGGCAAGACCGTTCCCGACGCCAAGGGCGACATCCAGCGCGGCCTCGAGGTGGTGGAATTCGCCTGCGGCATCCCGCATTTGATGAAGGGCGAATACACCGAAGGCGCCGGCCCCGGCATCGACATCTATTCGATGCGGCAACCGCTCGGCGTCGTCGCCGGCATCACGCCGTTCAATTTCCCGGCGATGATCCCGATGTGGAAGTTCGCCCCCGCGATCGCCTGCGGCAATGCCTTCATCCTCAAACCCAGCGAGCGCGATCCGGGCGTGCCGATGCGGCTGGCCGAGCTGATGATGGAGGCGGGGCTTCCGCCCGGCGTCCTCAACGTCGTCAACGGCGACAAGGAAGCCGTCGATGCAATCCTCGACGACCCCGATATCAGGGCCATCGGCTTCGTCGGCTCGACGCCGATCGCGCAGTACATCTACGAGCGCGCCGCGCAAACCGGCAAGCGCTGCCAGTGCTTTGGCGGCGCCAAGAACCACGCCATCGTGATGCCCGACGCCGACATGGACCAGACCGTCGATGCGCTGATCGGCGCCGGCTACGGCTCGGCCGGCGAGCGCTGCATGGCGATTTCGGTCGCGGTCCCCGTCGGCAAGACCACGGCCGATCGCCTGATGGAAAAGCTGATCCCGCGCGTGGAGAGCCTGAAGATCGGCACCTCGATCGATCCGTCCGCCGATTACGGTCCGCTGGTGACGCGTGAAGCCGTCGAGCGCGTCAAGAACTACATCGACATCGGCGTCAAGGAAGGCGCGACGCTCGCCGTCGATGGCCGCGGCTTCAAGATGCAGGGCTACGAAAAGGGATTCTATCTGGGTGGTTGCCTGTTCGACAACGTCACCAGGAACATGCGCATCTACAAGGAGGAGATCTTTGGTCCCGTGCTCTCGGTGGTGCGCGCGCATGACTACAAGGAAGCGCTGGCGCTGCCGTCGGAGCACGACTACGGCAACGGCGTTGCGATATTCACCCGCGACGGCGACGCCGCGCGCGACTTCGCGGCGCGCGTCAACGTCGGCATGGTCGGCATCAACGTGCCGATCCCGGTGCCGATCGCCTACTACACCTTCGGCGGCTGGAAGAAGTCCGGCTTCGGCGACCTCAACCAGCATGGTCCGGACTCCGTTCGCTTCTACACCAAGACCAAGACCATCACCTCGCGCTGGCCGTCCGGCGTCAAGGAGGGCGCGGAGTTCTCGATCCCGTTGATGAAGTGATGGTGTATTTTGCCGTCATTGCGAGGAGCGAAGCGACGAAGCAATCCAGAGTGAGCAAGGCAAGTTGGATTGCTCCGCTTCGCTCGCAATGACGGCTGCGGGGAACAGCTTTCAAGGACAAGAATGCAATTCGCTCTCAACGAGGACCAGGTGGCGGTTCGCGACATGGCGCGCGAATTCGCCGTGGAGAAGATCGCGCCGCATGCGCTGCGTTGGGACGAGGAGAAGCACTTTCCCGTCGACGTGATGCGCGAGGCGGCCGCCCTCGGCATGGGGGGCATCTATATCAGGGACGATGTCGGCGGCTCCGCCATGACCCGCTTCGACGCCGCGCTGATCTTCGAGGCGCTGGCGACCGGCTGCCCCACCGTGTCGGCCTTCATCTCGATCCACAACATGGCGTCCTGGATGATCGATGCCTACGGCAACGACACCCAGCGGCAGAAGTGGCTGCCGAAACTCTGCACGATGGAGTCGCTCGCAAGCTACTGCCTGACCGAGCCGGGCGCCGGCTCCGACGCGGCTGCGCTGCGAACCCGCGCGGTGCGCGAGGGCGATCATTACGTCCTGAACGGGCAGAAGCAGTTCATCTCGGGGGCCGGCGGCACGGATATCCTGGTGGCGATGGTGCGGACTGGCGGCGACGGTCCGGGTGGGGTGTCGACGGTCGTCATCGACGGCAAGGCGCCAGGGGTGTCGTTCGGCGCCAATGAGCGCAAGATGGGCTGGAATGCGCAGCCGACCCGCGCGGTGATCTTCGAGAATGCGCGCATCCCCGTCGAGAACCGGCTGGGCGATGAGGGCATCGGTTTCAAGATCGCGATGGCGGGGCTCGACGGCGGCCGCCTCAACATCGCCGCGTGTTCGCTCGGCGGTGCGCAGAGCGCGCTCGACAAGACGCTGGGCTACATGAAGGAGCGAAAAGCCTTCGGCAAGCGGCTCGACGAATTCCAGGCGCTGCAGTTCCGCATCGCCGACATGGCGACCGAGCTCGAGGCGGCGCGGACCTTTCTGTGGCGCGCGGCCGCGGCACTCGACCGCAAAGACCCGGACGCGACGATGCTGTGCGCGATGGCCAAACGCTTCGGCACCGATGTCGGCTTTGAAGTGGCCAACCAGGCGCTGCAGCTGCATGGCGGCTACGGGTACCTGTCCGAATACGGCATCGAAAAGATCGTGCGCGACTTGCGCGTGCACCAGATCCTGGAAGGAACCAACGAAATCATGCGGCTGATCGTATCGCGCAAGCTGATCGAGGGCGCGCGATGAGCGAGGCTCCGGCGGTTGTGGGCGCCGAGCCCGACCTGATCGTGCGGCGTGAGGGCGCGGCGGGGATCATCCGGCTGAACCGCCCGAAAGCCATCAACGCCATGACGCTGGAGATGTCGCTCGGCATCGATGCCGCGCTCGACCAGTTCGAGGCGGACCCGGCGGTGGCGGTGGTGGTGCTGGAAGGCGCGGGCGAGCGCGGACTTTGCGCCGGCGGGGATATCCGCGGCCTCTGGGAAAGCTCGAAGGTCGGCGGCGATCTCGGCAAGGTGTTCTGGCGCCAGGAATACATCATGAACGCCCGCATCGCCAGGTTTCCAAAACCCTATGTCGCGTTCATGGACGGGCTGGTGATGGGCGGCGGCGTAGGACTGTCGGCGCACGCCAGCCATCGCGTGGTGACGGAGAAAACCAAGCTCGCGATGCCCGAAGTCGGCCTCGGCTTCTTCCCCGACGTCGGCGGCACCTGGCTGCTGTCGCATTCGCCGGGCGAAATCGGCACTTATTTTGGACTGACCGGCCAGACCATGAACGGTCCCGATGCGATCTATTCCGGCTTTGCAGATGCGGTGGTGCCGACCGCGAAATGGCCGGCACTGCGCGAGGCGCTGACCAGGGTTCGCGCCGGTGCTACGGCGACCGAGGTCAGGAAGCTGATCGATGGCTTTGCGACCGCTGAGACGTCGGGGCCGGTCGCGGCCATGCAGTCGAGCATCGATCGCTGGTTCGGCCATGACCGCATGCAGGATATCATCGTCGCCTTGCAGCGCGACGGCTCCGAGCCGGCGCTGGCGACGCTGAAGGCGCTTTCCGAAAAATCGCCCCGCGGCATGGTGGTGACGCTGAGGCTCCTGCGCCTTGCGCGCACCGCGAAGTCGCTGGAAGAATGCCTGGTGCGCGAGTATCGCGCAGCGCTGCAGGTTTTTGCCAGCGACGATTTCCGCGAGGGCGTGCGTGCCGCCGTGATCGACAAGGATCGGCAGCCAAAATGGTCGCCGCCGCGCATCGAGGATGTCACGCCCGCGATGGTCGCACCCTATTTCGCGGAGATCGGCGCGGACGAATTGAGATTCCCCTAGATCAAAAAAAAGCGACAGCCGGAGGAAACAGAATATGGCAAACATTGCATTCATCGGACTCGGCAACATGGGCGGGCCGATGGCGGCCAATCTGGTCAAGGCCGGCCACAAGGTGACTGCGTTCGACTTGGTCGCGGCCTCGCGCGATCAGGCGAAGGCCGATGGCGCGTCGATCGGCGAGAGCGCGGTGGCGACCGTGAAGGACGCCGACACCGTCATCACCATGCTGCCGGCGGGCAAGCATGTGCTGTCGGTGTGGAACGAGGTCGTCCCCGCCATGAAGAAGGGCGCGCTGATCATCGATTGCTCCACCATCGACGTCGAGAGCTCCAAGCAGGCGCATGCGCTGGCGGCGAAGCACGGCATGGGCTCGGTCGACGCGCCGGTCTCCGGCGGCACCGGCGGCGCCAAGGGCGCGACGCTGACCTTCATGTGCGGCGGCGACGAGAAGTCGTTTGCGGCGGCCACGCCCGTGCTGGAGAACATGGGCAAGAAGATCGTTCATTGCGGTGGCGCCGGCGCGGGGCAGGGCGTCAAGATCTGCAACAATATGGTGCTGGCCGTATCCATGGTTGCGGTTGGCGAAGCCTTTGCGCTGGCCGAGAAGCTTGGGCTGTCGCATCAGGCGGTGTTCGATGTTGTCTCGACCTCGTCGGGCCAGTGCTGGGCGCTGACGACCTATTGCCCGGTGCCTGGTCCGGTGCCGACGTCGCCCGCCAACCACGACTACAAGCCGGGCTTTGCCACCGCGCTAATGGTGAAGGACCTCACGCTGGCGCAGGATGCGGCGAAGGCTTCGGGCGCGGCGACGCCGCTCGGCAAGCACGCGCAGGAACTCTACAAGGCCTTCGATGCTTCCGGTCATGGCGGGGTCGACTTTTCCGGAATTATCCAGCACGTTAGGGGCCTTGCCGGGAAAGCTTGATGACGACTTTCAAGGAAGCGCGCGCCTTTCTGCTGCAGCATCGGACCGACTACGATGCGGCGGTGAAGGGATTCCGATGGCCGGATCCCGTGTCCTTCAACTGGGCACTGGACTGGTTCGATGCGGAACTGGCGCGCAATCCTGAAAGCCGCGACCGCGCGGCGCTGTGGATCGTCGATGCCGGCACCGACCGCGAGGCGAAACTGTCATTCGCCGAACTGTCGCGCCGCTCCAACCAGGTGGCGAACTTCCTGCGCGCGCAGGGCCTGAAACGCGGCGATCATCTCTTGTTGCTGCTCGGCAATGTCGTGCCGCTGTGGGAGACCATGCTGGCGGCGATGAAGCTCGGCGTGGTCGTGATTCCCGCCACCACGCTGCTGACGGCAGACGAATTGCGCGACCGGCTCGACCGCGGCCGGGCGAGAGCGGTGGTGGCGACGCAGGATCAGGTCGCGAAGTTCGCCGGGCTCGGCGACGAGAAGCTGGTCCGCATCGTCATTGGCGGCACAGGCAAGGACGGCTGGCTGCCGTTCGAGGAGGCGGCGAAGGCTTCGGATGCTTTCGCGCCCGATGGTGCGACCAACGCCGACGACCCGATGCTGCTTTATTTTACGTCCGGGACGACGGCCAAGCCGAAGCTGGTGCGGCACAGCCAGCGCAGCTATCCCGTGGGTCATCTCTCGACCATGTACTGGCTCGGCTTGCAGCCCGGCGATGTGCATCTGAACATTTCTTCGCCCGGTTGGGCCAAGCATGCCTGGAGCTGTTTCTTCGCGCCGTGGAATGCGGGAGCGACCATCTTCATCGTCAACCAGCCGCGTTTCGAGGCGAAGGGCCTGCTGTCGATCATCGGCCGCTGCGGTGTCACCACGCTGTGCGCGCCGCCGACGGTGTGGCGGTTGTTCATCCAGGAGAAGCTGTCGGACTTCAAGGTGAGCTTGCGCGAGGTCTGCGGCGCGGGCGAGCCGCTCAATCCCGAAGTGATCGACCAGGTGCGCGCGGCCTGGGGCCTCACCATCCGCGACGGCTACGGCCAGACCGAAACCACGGCGCTTGCCGGCAACTCGCCGGGGCAGAAGGTCAAGGTCGGCTCGATGGGCCGCCCGCTGCCGGGCTATCGCATTCGCATCACCGACCACGACGGCAACGAGACCAGAGAGGGCGAGGTGACGCTCGTGCTCGGCAGCGGCCGGCCCGCCGGCCTGATGCAGGGCTATCAGGGCGAAGACGGCAAGCTTTCGGGCACCGACCGCGATCTCTATCGCAGCGGCGACGTCGTGTTCGTCGATGACGAGGGCTATTTCACCTTTGTCGGCCGCTCGGACGACGTGTTCAAGTCCAGCGATTACCGCATCAGCCCGTTTGAGCTGGAAAGCGTGCTGCTGGAACACGAGCAGGTGGCGGAAGCCGCCGTGGTGCCGAGCCCCGATCCGATCAGGCTCGCGATCCCCAAGGCCTATGTGCTGCTCATTGCCGGCGTCGAGCGTTCGCCCGAGACGGCGCTGTCGATCTTCAGGCACCTGCATGCGCGGCTTGCCCCGTTCAAGCGCATCCGCAAGCTCGAGCTGGTGACGGAACTGCCCAAGACGATCTCGGGAAAAATCCGCCGCGTGCAGTTGCGTCGCCTCGAACATGACAATAATCGTGACGACGCGATGCGGGGCCTCGAGTTCCGCGAGGAAGAATTCCCCGAGCTTGCCAAGGTGCGCACGGCCGGGCTGGAGACGAGCCAGTAATGAATGAAGTCTGGAAGAAGCCGCCGGTCTCGCTCGAGGCCTATCAGGCCATGGTGGGCAAGGAAGTCGGCGTGTCGTCCTGGCACCTGATCGACCAGAGCCGGATCAACGTGTATGCCGACGTGATCGAGGACCACCAGTTCATCCATATCGACCCCGAGCGGGCGAAGAAGGAAACCGCGTTCGGCAACACCGTGGCGCACGGCTTTCTGACGATGTCGCTGCTGTCGATCATGTCTTATGAGGTGATGCCGGTGATCCAGGGCACCACCATGGGCGTCAATTATGGCTTCGACAAGCTGCGCTTCTTGTCGCCGGTGCGCGCCGGCTCGCGCGTGCGCGGCCGTTTCGTGCTGACGGAGGCGAAGCTGCGCAAGCCGAAGGAGCTGCAGTCGCGCACCAGCGTGACAGTCGAGATCGAGGGCGAAGACAAGCCGGCGCTGGTCGCCGATTGGCTCGGGCTGATCTATTTCGAATAGGGCCACTGCCGCGTCATGGCCGGGCTTGACCCGGCAATCTCCGCCTGCTCAAAAAGCCGCCAATAACCCTCTCCCCTTGTGGGAGAGGGTGGCTTCGCGAAGCGAAGCCGGGTGAGGGGTGTCTCTCCGCGGATGCAGGCCCCTCATCCGGCGCACTTCGTGCGCCACCTTCTCCCACAAGGGGAGAAGGAAGGAAGAAATAAGGGATCTTTCGCATGACTATCAGGTTTGACGGACGCGTCGCCATCGTGACCGGCGCGGGCAATGGTCTGGGACGCGCGCATGCGCTGGGGCTCGCCAGCCGCGGCGCCAAGGTCGTGGTGAATGATTTCGGCGGCGCGCGCGACGGCACCGGCGGCTCGCTCACGCCGGCGGAAGCCGTGGTCGAGGAAATCCGCAAGGCCGGTGGTATCGCCATGGCCGACGGCGCTGATGTCTCGAACTTCTCCCAGGTGAAGGCGATGGTCGAGCGCGCCACCAGGGAGTGGGGCAGCGTCGATCTGCTGGTGGCGAATGCCGGCATCCTGCGCGACAAGTCGTTCAGCAAGATGGAAGTGCAGGACTTCGCAAAAGTGCTCGATGTGCATCTCGTCGGCACCTTCTACTGCTGCAAGGCTGTGTGGGACGGCATGCGCGAGCGTAATTACGGCCGCATCGTGCTGACGACCTCGTCGTCGGGCCTGTTCGGCAATTTCGGCCAGGCCAATTACGGCGCGGCGAAGGCCGGCATCGTCGGGCTGATGAACGTGCTTGCCGCGGAAGGCCGCAAGAACAACATCCGCGTCAACACGATCTCGCCGACGGCGGCCACGCGCATGACGGAAGAGCTGTTGCCGCCGCAGGCGCTGGAGCTGATGCGGCCCGAGGCGATCACGCCTGCGGTGGAATATATGCTGAGCGAGGACGCGCCGACCCGCACCATCATGGGCGCGGGCGCCGGCTCGTTCGCCGTCATCAAGATCGTGGAGACCGAGGGCATCAACCTGCCGCCGTCCGAGTGGACGCCGGATGCTATCGCCGCGCATTTCAACGAGATCGCGGACATGTCGACCGCCAGGGCGCTCGAAGGCGCGTTCGAGCAAACGCAGAAATATGTCGGCCATGCCGCCAAGCGGGCAGGGGTGAAACTCTGAGCGACGTCGCCGTCATCGGTGCCGGTCCCGCCGGCCTGATGGCGGCCGAAGTGCTGGCGCGGGGCGGCGCCAAGGTCACTGTCTACGACGGCATGCCGTCCGCCGGCCGCAAGTTCCTGATGGCCGGGCGGGGCGGACTCAATCTCACCCACAGCGAGCCGCTGCCGGCGTTTCTGGCGCGGTACCGTGAGGCGGCGCCGCGGCTTGCGGCCGCCATCGATGCGTTTCCGCCCGATGCGTTGCGCGCGTGGAGCGAGGCGCTGGGACAACCGACCTTCGTCGGCAGCAGCGGGCGCGTGTTTCCGAAAGCGTTCAAGGCGTCACCCTTGTTGCGTGCCTGGCTGCGGCGGCTCGATGCGGAGGGCGTGAAGTTCGCGTTTCGTCATCGCTGGTGCGGTTGGGACACGAAGGGCCGTCTGCTGTTTCAAACACCGGATGGAACGAGCACGGTAGGTTCCTCCGCGACAGTGCTGGCACTTGGCGGCGCAAGCTGGCCGCGGCTCGGCTCCGACGGCGGATGGGTGGACATCCTTGCCGCGAAGGGCGTCGCGGTCTCGCCGTTGAAGCCCGCCAATTCCGGCTTCACGGTCGCCTGGTCGGACGTGTTTCGCGATCGCTTCGAGGGCCAGCCGCTGAAGGGCGTGGCGTTGAGCATCGGAGGGCACACCGCGCGTGGCGAGGCTGTCATTACCCGCGCCGGCATCGAAGGCGGCGCGGTCTATGCGCTCTCGGCCGAACTGCGCGAGGCGGTCCTGTGCGACGGGCAGGCCACTCTGACGGTCGCGCTGCGGCCCGATCTTGGCGCCGATGACCTGGTAAAGAAGCTGTCAGCGCCAAAAGGCAAGCAGTCGCTGTCGAATTTCCTTCGCAAGGCAGCGAACCTGTCGCCCGTCGCCATCGGGCTGCTGCAGGAGGCCGCGAAAGCATCCGGCATGTCGCTGGCATCGATGTCGCCGCCCGATCTCGCCCGGTTCATCAACGCCGTGCCGATCCGGCTCACCGGCGTCGCGCCGATTGCACGGGCGATTTCTTCGGCAGGCGGCATTGCCTTGGATGAGCTGGACCCGGACTACATGATCCGCAAGCTGCCCGGCGTCTTCGCGGCGGGCGAGATGCTCGATTGGGAAGCGCCGACCGGCGGCTATCTGCTGCAGGCGTCGTTTGCGACGGGCTCGGCGGCCGGGAAGGGCGTGCTGACGTGGCTTCGTAGGATGGGTTGAGCGCAGCGAAACCCATCAACTCCTTCCCCAGGACCTGATGGGTTTCACTTCGTTCAACCCATCCTACGGATTATACTTACCGCAACTTGCCTCGCGCGGCGACCGGCAGCGTGCCGACGATCTCGTCGCCGCGCACCATCACCACCTCGTCCATCATGTTGACGACGACGCAGACGTGATTGGGCACGATCCGCACGACGTCGCCGACATTGGGACGGGTGTTGCTGCGGGTGAGATCGAGGAAGCCATGCTCCTCGGCAAAGCGCGCAATTCTCGCCTCGGGATGTTCGAGGATCAGGCCGTGGCCGTCGAGTCCGCCGCCGGTATCCGACGTTAGCGTCTTCGAGCCGGCGTCGAGGATGCCGCGATCGGGCGCGGCGCGGCTGACCACGGTCGAGTAGATGTTGAGCGCGCAATCGTCCCAGGAGGCGACGCCGGCTGCGACCTGCATGCGGTCGTTGTAGATATAGGTGCCGGGCCGGTGTTCGGTGGCGCCCTTGAGCTTGCCGAGGTTCTTCAGGTTGGGTGAGCCACCGGTCGAGACCATGCTGGCGTCGAGGCCGTGGGCACGGACGCCGGCCAGCGCCTCGTCGTAGAATCTTTGCGCTTCCGCCCAGCCGGTCTCGGTCGGGTACAGCATGAAGCCGCCAAACTTCAGTCCCTTTGAGCCCGCGATCTCGCGCGCCAGCGCGATCGCTTCCGCCGGTGTTTCGACGCCGGCGCGCTTGCGCCCGGTGTCGCACTCCACCACGACATTGAGCGTACGCCCGGATGCTGCGGCAGCCTTCGGCAGGTCGGCGACGACCACCGCGTTGTCGGCGGCAACGGTCATGGTGGCCCTGGCCTGCAGCGCGGCCAGCCGCGCCATCTTCTCTTCGCCGAGCAGATTGTAGCTGATCAGGATGTCGTCGATCCCGGCATCGGCCATCACCTCGGCCTCGCCGATCTTCTGGCAGGTGATGCCCTGCGCGCCGGCGGCGATCTGCATCTGCGCCAGCATCGGGCTCTTGTGGGTTTTGATGTGCGGGCGGTTGGCGAGGCCGGCCGCGTCGCACGCCGCCTGGACACGGGCGATGTTGCGCTCGACCCGGTCCATGTCGATGACGGCGCAGGGCGTGCCGTATTCGCGGGCGATCTTTGCGGCGAGCGCAGTTGTCATGGTTATGCCTGTTCTATTTCTTCCCGCAGGACTTCCAGTTCCAGCCACCGGTCTTCCGCCGCGGCGAGCTCAATCTGCGCGGTGGTGATGGCGGCGGAAGCCTCATCGAACTTCTTGCGATCTTTCCGGTAGAGATCGGGATCGTCAAGCAGGCGCTGCTGCTTTGCGATCTCGCCCTGCAGCTTTTCGATGGTTTTCGGCAGCGTTTCCAGCGCATGCTTTTCGTTGAAGCTGAGCCGGCGTTTCGGCGCGGATGAGGGCGCGGCGGCGCGGGCTTCCTTCTTTTCCTCGGCCGCGGGTGCGGTCTTGGCGTGTTCGCGCTTCAGGTCGGCGCCGCGCTGCAGAAGCATGTCGGAATAGCCGCCGGCATATTCGATCCAGCGGCCATTGCCTTCGGGCACGATCACCGAGGTCACGACGCGGTCGAGGAAATCGCGGTCATGGCTGATCAGGATCACGGTGCCCTCGTAGTCGCCGAGCATCTCCTCGAGCACGTCGAGGGTTTCCAGATCGAGGTCGTTGGTCGGCTCGTCCAGCACCAGGAGGTTCGAGGGTTTTGCCAGGGCGCGCGCCAGCATCAGCCGGCCGCGCTCGCCGCCGGAGAGTGCTTCCAGCGGCGTGCCGCGCTGCACCTCCGCGAACAGAAAATCCTTCATGTAGCCGATGACGTGTTTTGGCTTGCCGCCGACCATGACATGGTCGCCGCGGCCGCCGGTCAGCGCTTCCGCCAGTGTCGATTTGGGATCGAGGCTTTCGCGGTGCTGGTCCAGCGTCGCCATCTCGATATTGGCGCCTGCCCGGATCGAGCCGCTGTCGGGCGCGAGCGCGCCGGTGAGCAAATTGACCAGCGTGGTCTTGCCGGCGCCGTTCGGGCCGACGATGCCGATGCGGTCGCCGCGCTGCACGCGGATCGAGAAGCCGTCGACAACCTTTCGGTCGCCCCACGATTTGTCGATGCCTTTGGCCTCGATCACCAGCCGCCCGGATTTTTCTGCTTCCGCCGCGACGAGATTGGCAGTGCCGGCCGCGCCCTTGTGGGTTCGGCGCTGCTCGCGCAGCGCATGTAGATTGCCGAGCCGCTTGACGTTGCGCTTGCGCCGGCCGGAGACGCCGTAGCGCAGCCAGTGTTCCTCGTTGACGATCTTGCGGTCGAGCTTGTGCTGCTCGCGCTCTTCCTCGGCCAGCACCTCGTCGCGCCAGGCCTCGAAGGCGGCAAAGCCGCGGTCGATCTGCCTGATCTGGCCGCGGTCGAGCCAGGCGGTGGACCGCGAGAGATTGGTGAGGAAGCGGCGGTCATGGCTGATCAAGACCAGCGCGGATCGGCGGGCGTCGAGTTCGGCCTCCAGCCATTCGATGGTCGGGAGGTCGAGGTGGTTGGTCGGCTCGTCCAAGAGCAGGATGTCGGGCGAGGGCGCCAGCACCCGCGCCAGCGCCGCACGGCGCGCTTCGCCGCCGGAAATGTGCGCGGGGTCTTCCTCGCCGGTGAGGGCGAGCTGTTCGAGCAGATAGCGCGCCTGATAGTGGTCGTCGCCCGGCCCGAGGCCGGCCTCGACATAGGCGAGCGTGGTCTTGTGGTCGCCGAAATCCGGCTCCTGCGGCAGATAGCGGATGGTGGCGCCGGGCTGCACGAAGCGGGTGCCGGCATCGGGCTCGACCAGCCCAGCCGCGATCTTCAGCAACGTCGACTTGCCGGAGCCGTTGCGGCCGATCAGGCAGACCCGCTCGCCGGCGGAGACGTTGAGCTCGACGCCCGACAGCAGCGGCGTGCCGCCGAAGGTCAGCTTGATGTCCTTGAGCTGGATCAGCGGCGGCGCCATCAGCCTTGTCCCGAAACGCCTTGCTCGGCGGCGCGGCGCTGGATGCGCCGGATGGTCTGGTCGAGCGCGGAGAGGAAGTTCGAGCGGTCGCGCGGGCCCGGCGGTTTGGGACCGCCGGTGATCTCGCCCGAGGAGCGCAAGTCCGTCATCAAATTCCGCACCGCGAGCGCCATGCCGATGGACTGTTCGGTGAACGGCTTGCCGTTCGGCGCGATCACCTCGGCGCCGGCCTTCACGCAGCGGCTCGCCAGCGGGATGTCGGATGTGACCACGATATCGCCGGGGCCCGCGCGCTCCGCGATCCAGTCATCCGCCGCGTCCATGCCGTCGCCTGCCGCGATGCGCTCGATCAGCGGATCCTGCGGCACGCGGATGAACTTCCCCGCGACGATGCTGACGGGCACGCCGAGCCGGATCGCGACGCGGTAAATCTCGTCCTTCACCGGGCAGGCGTCGGCGTCGACATAGATGCGGGGGGAGGTCTCGGTCATGGCCGCCGCGTGGTACCCCATCGGTTGCGGAATTGCGAGCGAAACCCGAGAAAAACCGATGCGCGGAACATGCTTGCGCGGGCTCTCTGTTTGCGTAACCTTGGCGGTCATAAGAACAGCCAAAAACAAGGAAACGCACGATGTCCGGCCGGCTCGAAACCTGGCGCCTCCAGGCCTACAACACCGCGAAACAATCCGAAAACAAGATGCACGATGACACCGTGGCCAAGCGCTACGGCTTCAGCGGCGGGCTCGTTCCCGGCGTCGACGTCATGGCCTACATGATGCACATGCCGGTGGTGAAATGGGGCCGCGATTTCCTGGAACGCGGGTTGATCGACGCCCGCTTCATCAAGCCGGTCTATGACGGCGAAACCGCCGAGGTGACGGCGGAGGACAACAACGGCGTACTCGCCATCGAGGTGAAGAGCCGCGGCGATCTCTGCGCCACCGGCAGTGCCTCGTTGCCGGCTGCGGCGCCATCGTTTTTGATTGCCGATTATCGCGAGGTGCCGGCGGTTGCCGAGCGCAAGCCGGTGAATGCCTCGTCCTACGAAATGGGCAAATGGCTCGGCACCACGCCGCGCCGCTGGGCCGGCGAGGCGGCGAGCGAATACCTCGCCGATATCAGGGAGACCGATCCGATCTTCGCCCGCGAAGGTCTCGGCCATCCCGGCCTGATCCAGCGCGTGATGAATCGCGTGCTGGTCGACAACGCGATCCTGGGGCCCTGGATTCATGTCGGCAGCAAGATGCAGCTGCTGTCGGCCGCGAAGGCCGGCGACGAAATCACCGCGCGGGCCAAGGTCACCGGCAATTACGACAAGAAGGGCCACCGCTTCGTCGAGCTCGACGCGCTGGTTGTCGCCAATGGCACGACGCCGTTGGCGCATTGCTGGCACCTCGCGATCACCCAGCCGCGCGAGCAGGCGGCGGCGTAGCGCGCATTCGAAAGCCCCAAAACATGTCCGTCACCATCGACTACTACATCTCGCTCAATTCGCCCTGGACCTACATGGGCAGCGCGCTGCTCGCCGAGATCGCCAAACGCAACGGCGCTGATGTCAACGTCAAGCCGGCCAAGTTCGGGCCGATCTTCGAGAAGACCGGCGGGCTGCCGCTGCCGAAGCGTTCGCCGGAGCGCCGCGCCTACCGGCTGATGGAGTTGAAGCGCTGGCGCGAGGTGCGGGACATTCCGCTGATCCTGCAGCCGAAGAACTCGCCGAGCGACGATGCGGCGGCGACGCGCCTGGTCATCGCGGCGAAGCTGCAGGGCAAGGATGCCCACCGGCTGGCGACGGAGCTGGGGCGCGCGCTGTGGGAGCTGGACGAGCCGCTCGGCGACCCCGCCGTGATCGCGGCAGCGGCCAAGCGGGCGGGCATCGATGCTGCGGAGGTGCGCGCTGCGGGGCCGCCGGATGCCGAACTCGACCAGCTCTACGAGCAGTATACGCAGGAAGCGCTGGCGGCCGGCGTGTTCGGCGCGCCGAGCTTCGTGCTGCCCTCGGGCGAGATCTTCTGGGGCCAGGACCGGCTGGAGTTGCTGGAACGCGCGCTGAAGATGCTGCGCCAGCCGCAGGCGGCCTCGGCGTGAGCTGGAGCGCAAGGTGCCCGCCGCCGCCAGAAGGATGCATTTCGCTCCGAAGCAAAAATGTTGAAAACAACCCCATGCAAAGTAGCGGCATCAGGCAAGGGGTGCCTGCGGGGACGCTTGACACGTCGGGCAAATCACGGGCACTGGGTCAAGGTCGCGCGATCTGCCGCGCCGCCCCTCGCCGGTGCTAGACCGTGAATATTCGTCCGGGATTGAGGATGTGATGCGGGTCGAGCGCGCGCTTCAGCGTGCGCATGGTCTCGATCTCCTCCTCGGTGCGGCTGAGCTTCAGATAGGGCCGCTTCAGGATGCCGATGCCGTGCTCGGCTGAAATCGAGCCGGCAAATTCGCCGGTAATGCCGTAGACGAGCTTGGTGATCTCCTCGTTGCGGTCGGCCGTCGGCGGATATTTGACGTTGACGTGCAGATTGCCGTCGCCGGCATGGCCGAACACGATGGCATAGGCATCCTTGTCGATCTTCTTCGCCTCGGCCTTGATGCGATCGGCGAACGCCTCCATCCGGTCGATGGCAAGGCTGATGTCGAAGCCGACGCCGTTGGGGCCGATGGCGCGGCCGAGTTCGACGGAGGAGTCGCGGATCTTCCAGATCGCCGCGGCCGCGGCACCTGAACTGGCAATCGTCGCATCGAGGATGATGTCGTTCTCCAGCGCCGTTTCGAGCATGTCCTCGAGGTCGCTGCGGATGCGTTCGGCGTCGCTGCCTGAGGATTCCAGCAGGACATAGAAGGGATGGTTGGTTGCAAGCGGTGCGGCCACGCCTTTCACCAGCTCGGTGGTCAGGCGGTAGTATTCGTTCCACATCACCTCGAACGCGGTGAGGTCGCCGCCAAGCCGCTTCCTCGACAGCGCCAGAAAGTTGCGGACCTTGTCGAAGCTCGACAGCGCACACAGCGCCACCTGCTGCTCGGCCGGCGCCGGAAAGATCCGCAACGCCGCGCGCGTGACCACGCCGAGCGTGCCCTCGGTGCCGACGAACAGCTGCTTGAGATCGATGCCGGTGTTGTTCTTGATGTATTTGCGCACGCCCCTGAGAATGGTGCCGTCGGCCAGCACCGCTTCCAGCCCGAGCACGAGATCGCGCGTCATGCCGTAGCGGATCACGCGGTTCCCGCCCGCATTGGTCGAGATGTTGCCGCCGATGGTGCAGCTGCCGCGCGCGCCGAGATCGAGCGGGAACATGAAGCCGTCCTGTTCGACGCGTTCCTGCAGCCGCTGCAGGGGCACGCCGGTCTGGGTGATGACGACCCCGCCGCCGGTGTCGACTTCCTCGATCGCGTTCATGCGCTCCATCGACAGCACGATCTCGCCGGCCTGCGGCATGGTGGCGCGCACGAGGCCCGTCATGCCGCCCTGCGTCGTCACGGGCACGCGCGCCAGATGGCAGAGCCTGAGGAACGTCGAGACATCCTCCGTGCTGCGCGGGCGCATCACTGCAATCGGCGGGGCGACGGGAATGCCGGCCATGTCGGTGTGATAGCGCGCGTCGATGTCGGAGCCGGTGAGCACCGTGGTGGAGTCGAAGACCGAGCAGAGCTCGTCGATGATGGCGGCTGGCACTGGACCGGCTCCGTTTTCTGTCGGGACAGGAGGAGAGGACGAAGGCGTTACGCCGCCTTCGCCTTCTCTGCGTCGCGGATCGCGCGCCAGACCTTTTCCGGGGTCAGCGGCATGTCGATCCCGGTGATGCCGTATTCGGACAGCGCGTCGAGCACGGCGTTGACGATCACGCACAGGCTGCCGGCGCAGCCGGCCTCGCCGCAGCCCTTGGTACCCAGCGGATTGGTCTTGGCCGGCGAGGGATGATCGGCGATGTCAATCAGGGGAATGTCCTCCGCGCGCGGCAGCGCATAGTCCATGAACGAGCCGGTGATCGGCTGGCCGCTGGAGTCGTAATTCACCTCCTCCATCAGCGCCTGGCCGATGCCCTGCGCGACGCCGCCGTGCAATTGGCCCGCGACGATCATCGGATTGACCACCGTGCCGAAATCGTTGACCGCATTGTAGCGCACGATCTCCACCACGCCGGTATCGGGATCGATTTCGACCTCGGCGACATGGCAGCCGTTCGGGAAGGTCGAGACGATTTCCTTGGTGGCGTGGTCGACGTCGAGCGAGGAGGGGGTGCCTTCCGGCACCTTGCCCTCGCGCAGCCGCTGCGCCAGCTCCATGATGCCGATCGACCGGTCCGTGCCGGCGATGGTGAAGCGGCCGCCGGAAAATTCGATATCGCCCTCGGACGCCTCGAGGGCATGGGCTGCGGCCTTCTTGCCCTTCTCCACGACCAGCGCGGACGACTCGACGATCGCCTGGCCCGTGGCCGTGATCGAGCGCGAGCCGCCGGTGCCGTTGCCGAAGCGCACGAGGTCGCTGTCGTTCTGCTCCAGCGTGATCTTCTCGAAGGGGACGCCGAGCTGCGCTGAAAGCACCTGCGCGAATGGCGTGGCATGGCCCTGGCCGTAATCGAGCGTGCCGGTGGTGAGCTTCACCGAGCCGTCCGGCTCGAAGGTGATCTTGCCGAGCTCGCCGGCCGGCGGCGCCGTCACTTCGAGATAGGAGCCGATTGCGATGCCGCGCAGCTTGCCCGCCTTGCGGCTCTCCTTCTTGCGCCTGGCGAAATTGGCATGATCGGAGATTTCGAGCGCCTTGCTGAACACGCCCTGGAAATCGCCGCTGTCATAGGTGACGCCCGACGCGGCAGGGAATGGCAGCTGCGCCGGCTTGATGAAGTTGCGCTTGCGCAGCGTCAGGCGGTTAATGCCCATCTCATCGGCGGCGCGGTCGATCAGCCGCTCCATGTAGTAGTTGGCCTCGGGGCGGCCGGCGCCGCGATAGGCGCCCATCAGCGTGGTGTTGGTCAGGACGGTCTTGATGTCGACGCCGAGCAGTGGCGTGCGATAGACGCTGGCGAGGTTCTTGCCGGTGTTGAGCGAGAGCGGACCGGGCGCAACGCCGGTGATGTAGGCGCCGAGATTGCCGTAGCCGGAGAGGCGCACGGCGAGGAAATGGCCTTCGGCATCCAGCGCCAGCTCGGCATGGATCAGCTGCGCACGGCCGTGGCTGTCGGAGAGGAAGCTGGTCGAGCGCTCGTCGGTCCACTTCACGGGACGGCCAAGGGCCTTGGCCGCGTGCAGGATGCAGACATATTCGGGATAGCTGACGTTCTTCATCCCGAAGGAGCCGCCGACATTGGCGGTGAGGATGCGCACCTTGTCGTTGGTCGTGTTCAGGATCTTGGCCAGCGTCACCTTGTTGCCGGAAACGCCTTGGGTCGGCACCTGCAGCGTATAGCGCTCGGACTTCCTGTCGTAATGCGCCAGTGCCGTGCGTGGCTCCATGGAGACCACGGCGACGCGGGTGTTGACGATATCGAGCCTGGTGACGTGCGCGGCTGCCGCGAAGGCCGCCTCGATCTTCGCGGCATCGCCATAGTGGTAGTCGAGCGCGACATTGTTGGGGATGTGGTCGTAGAGCTGCGGCGCGCCGGGTTTTGCGGCTTCCGCGGGGTCGGTGACGGCGGGCAGGGGCTCGATGTCGATCGCCACGGCCTCTCCGGCGTCGCGCGCCTGCGCCAGCGTTTCCGCGACCACGACGGCGACGGGATCGCCGACAAAGCGCACCTTGTCGATGGCGAGCGCCGGGCGGTTGGTTTGCAGCAGCGGGCTGCCGTCGCGGCTCTTCAGCGGCAGGCCGCAGGTGAAGGGATTGTAGTTGGCGGAAGCAAGGTCGGCGCCGGTCCACACGCCCAGCACCCCCGGCATCGCCTTGGCGGCCTTGGTGTCGATGCCCTTGATGAGGCCATGGGCATGGCTGGAACGGACGATCCAGGCCCAGGCCTGGCCGGGCAGGCTGAAGTCGTCGGTGTACTTGCCCTTGCCGCGAACCAGCGTGTCGTCCTCCTTGCGGCGCACCGGCTGGCCGACGCCGTATTTTTGCAGTGCGATAGCGTTCTCGATGGACGGCTTCGACGGCTGATCTTGCATGGAAATGACCTGAATTGGCTCGTTTTGGACGGTTCCGAGCGGGCTTTTCGAGGAGATATCGCACCCGCGCGGGGACGACAACGCACGAATGGGCATGGTCGTTGTGATGGATTGCACCAGAAATCGGCGCTGCTAAGGTTTCGGCGAACGGTAATTCCATGACGGCCGGCGGGCCGCGGAAAGAATTTGATGAACGATCACACGCGGCTTCGCGACGGCCATGGGCCTCGCGGGGACCCGCCCGGGTTGGCTGCGGCAACGGTGGACAACGCCGTCTACGCGGCACTCGACCTCGGCACCAACAATTGCCGGCTGCTGATCGCCTGTCCCACCGGCGACGGCTTCCGCGTGGTCGATTCCTTCTCGCGCATCATCCGGCTCGGCGAGGGCATCTCCTCGACCGGCGCGATCAGCGAAGCGGCGATGGAACGCGCCATCGCGGCGCTGTCGATCTGCAGCGACAAGATCCGCTATCGGAAGGCGCGCCGACTGCGGCTGATCGCCACCGAAGCCTGTCGCGCCGCCGAGAACGCCGACCATTTCCGCGCGCGTGTCGCGGCCGAGACCGGCATCAAGCTGGAGGTGATCGACCGCGAGACCGAGGCGACGCTCGCCGTGATCGGCTGCTCGCCGCTGCTCGATACCAGGGGGCGCGGCGCCATCCTGTTCGATATCGGCGGCGGCTCCACCGAGCTGGTGCGGATCGAGCGCGATCCGGAAGCCCCCGGCGCGTCGCCCGAGATCAAGGGATGGATGTCGATCCCGCTCGGCGTGGTATCGATCGCCGAACACTTCGGCGGGCGCGACGTGACGCAGCAATCCTATGCCCGCATGGTGGAAGAGGTCGCACAATATGTGGCGCCGTTTGCGGCCGAGCACGGGAGCGACCTGCGCGACATGCACATGCTCGGCACGTCGGGCACGGTGACGACGCTCGCCGGCGTGCACCTCAACCTTGCCCGCTACGACCGCCGCCGGATCGACGGCATCTGGATGAACGATGCGGATGTCTCCGCCACCGTCGCAAGGCTGCTCGGCATGAGCTACCAGGAGCGCATCGCCAATAACTGCATCAGCGTCGAGCGCGCCGACCTGGTTCTGGCGGGTTGCGCCATCCTGGATGCGATCCGCAACGCCTTCCCGATGCCGCGGCTGCGCGTGGCCGACCGTGGCCTGCGCGAGGGCATGCTGGTCGAGATGATGCGCGAGGACGGCGTGCTCAAGGCGTGCTAGGCATTGCCCGTCCGGTGGCTTCATCCTTCGAGACGCGGCGCAGACGCGGCTCCTCAGGATGAGGTCTGCCAGACCCTCATGGTGAGGAGCGCGGCGCGCGCCCGAGCAGGCTGAGCGTAGCTCAGCCGTCAGCGAACGGGCAGTCAATAAAGCCGCGCGTCTCGAACCACGAGGCCGTGATCGATCAGGCGATTTTGAAAATGGCGAAAGACACCACCGGGCGGCTGCATGTCCAGGTCAAGACCGGCGGCAAGCGCAAGCTCTCTTCCAAACTCTGGCTCGAGCGCCAGCTCAACGATCCCTATGTCGCGAAAGCCCGGCGCGAGGGATATCGCTCGCGCGCGGCCTTCAAGCTGATCGAGATCGACGACAAATATCGTTTCCTCAAGCCCGGCCTGACCGTGGTCGACCTCGGCGCGGCGCCCGGCGGCTGGAGCCAGATCGCCGCGAAACGCGTCGGCGCGCCCGAAAAGGGCAAGGTGATCGCGATCGATCTCCTGGAGATGGGCGAAATCACCGGTGTCACCTTTGCGCAGCTCGATTTCCTCGATGCCGATGCGCCGGACAAGCTGCTTGCCATGATGGGCGGCCGCGCGGATGTCGTGATGTCGGATATGGCCGCCAACACGACCGGCCATCGCAAGACCGATCAACTGCGCATCATCGGCCTGGTCGAGGCCGCGGCGCTGTTTGCGAGCGAGGTGCTCAATCCCGGCGGGGCGTTCCTGGCAAAGGTGTTCCAGAGCGGGGCGGAAGCGGAGTTGCTGGCGCAGCTGAAGCGCGATTTTTCCAGCGTACGCCATGTGAAGCCGGCGTCGAGCCGGCAGGATTCCTCCGAGCGATACGTGCTGGCGATGGGATTCCGCGGTCAGCCCATCCGCTGATCCCAGGGTCAGCTAGGGCTATCGCATCCCGCCACAAACTCGTCATGCCCGGGCTTGTCCCGGGCATCCACGTTCCTTGTGCCGCGGGAAGATCGTGGATGGCCGGGACAAGCCCGGCCATGACGATGTGGAAACGCCAGTGCGAATGCGGGCCAGCGCCATATGCGATTGCCCTACGCGGTCAGCCGAGTCGCTGATCCCTGGCGTTCTGGGTCTCTTCGGTGGCGGCCTTGACGGCCGCGCTCGCCTTCGCACTTGCCTCGCCCTTGCGGCTGGAAACCTCGATCGCCTTGCGACCCGAAATTTCGTGGCCGGCATCGTCCGGCATTTGCCAGAAGAACCAGGCCGAGGCCGCGGAGATGACCGAGACCACGATGAAGGCCGGCGCGAACATGGTGGCGTCGAGTTCGGTGGCGTGACGCCACCACATCGTCGATTCCACACAAAACGCGCCGACGGCGACGCCCGCGGAAATCGCCAGCTGCTGGTTGACGCTGACCAGCGTGGTGGCCCGGCTCATCTGCGCCGGCTCGACCTCGGCATAAGCCACCGTGTTGATCGCGGTGAATTCGAGCGAGCGGAAGAAACCGCCGACCACCAGGATGATCATGATCAGCAGCAGCGGCGTGTGGATGGTGAACAGCGCGCAGGCGGCGAGGAAAATCGTGCTGATCAACGCGTTCGCCGTCATCATGTTGCGGAAGCCGAAGGCGCGGATGATCCGCGCGGCCAGCGTCTTCATGCCCATGGCGCCGACGGCCGAGGCGAAGGTCACGAGGCCGGACTGGAACGGCGAAAGCCCGAAGCCGACCTGCATCAGGAGCGGCAGCAGGAAGGGTAGCGCGCCGATGCCGAGGCGAAACAGGAAGCCGCCGATGATGGCGGCGCGCAGCGTGGCAAGGCGCAGCATCGAGAAATCCAGCACGGGCGAGCCGGTGCGCCGGGCGTGGATCACATAGAGCGTCATCGAGATCGAGCCGATACCGACCAGCGCGGCGACGACCGTCCACGGCAGCAGATTGAGGCCGGCGACCGACAGGCCGAACGCGATGCCGGCAAGGCCGATGCCGGCGAGCACGAGACCGTAGAGATCAAACGGCTCCGGATTCTCGCTCTTGATCGGGTCGATGTATTTCAGCGCGAGGAAGATGCCGAGCAGCCCGATCGGGATGTTGATCAGGAAGATCCAGTGCCAGGAGAAATAGGTGGTGATG
Organism: Bradyrhizobium sp.; assembly: GCF_016219575.1. Lineage (GTDB taxonomy): Bacteria > Pseudomonadota > Alphaproteobacteria > Rhizobiales > Xanthobacteraceae > Bradyrhizobium. Next base: position 393,847 of record NZ_JACRMG010000009.1, read on the forward strand.
AAGCCGCCGAGCGGCGGGCCGATCACGGGGCCTATCAGCGCCGGGATCGTCACCCAGGCCATCGCGTTGACCAGCCCGCTCTTGTCGATCGAGCGCAGCAGCACCAGCCGCCCGACCGGCGTCATCATGGCGCCGCCGAGGCCCTGCAGGATGCGCGCGATCACGAAATGGGTGACCGACTGCGACAGCGCGCAGCCGATCGAGCCCAGCATGAAGACGCCGACCGCGACCGCAAACACCAGCCGCGCGCCGAAACGGTCGGCGGTCCAGCCGCTCGCCGGAATGAACACCGCCAGCGACAGCAGGTAGGAGGTGATGGCGAGCTTCAGCGTCAGCGGGCTGGTGCCGATGTCGGCCGCGATCGCCGGCAGCGAGGTCGCAATGACCGTTGAGTCCATGTTCTCCATGAACAGCGCGGTGGCGACGATGAGCGGGATGAGGCGCTGCTTGTCCATGGCGATGCGGGGCGGGAGACGGCGGGTCAGTTCGGGCTGTATCATCCCGCTGTCATGCAGGCTATTGCGGAAGCCGCCGGCAAACCTAAATCCCGCGTGACGTGCGCGCCGCCTGGACCGCTTCGGCCTGCCGGAGACGGGCCCCGGAGCGCCCCGCCGGTCACAAAAACCTGTGCATGGCAGCCAAACGCTTTGATTCGGCTGAAGGCCATGCTAGGGACCAGCGTCAACCCCACCGATGGGCTTCGATTCGAGGGCCGGGCCGCATGGCTCAGCCGAAGGCGACGCTCATCCCCAGTTGTTTCGCGGCGCCGCGCCGCCGAAAGGAGTTGGCAATGGCTGTTGCCCAAGGCTCTAACGCAAGCGCCAATAACGCGATCCGCGAAGCCTTCACGTTCGACGACGTCCTGCTCAAGCCCGGCCTTTCCGACGTCCTGCCCTCCGACGTCGACATTCGTTCCCAAGTCACCCGCGCCATTCCCCTGAACATCCCGATCATGGCGTCCGCGATGGACACCGTGACCGAAGCCCGCATGGCGATCGCAATGGCGCAGGCCGGCGGCATCGGCGTCATCCACCGCAACTTCGATCCCGAGGGGCAGGCGGCGCAGGTGCGGCAGGTGAAGAAGTTCGAATCCGGCATGGTGGTCAATCCGCTGACCATTGCGCCCGAGGCGACGCTGGCCGATGCACTCGCGCTGATGAAGGATCACGGCATCTCCGGCATTCCCGTGGTGACGGGTGGCGTCAGCGGCAAGAAGGCCGGCAAGCTGGTCGGCGTTCTCACCAACCGCGACGTGCGCTTTGCGACCGATCCGAACCAGAAGGTCTCGGAGCTGATGACGCACGAAAACCTCGTCACGGTGCGCGAGGGCGTCAGCCAGGATGAGGCGAAGCGCATGCTGCACAAGCATCGCATCGAGAAGCTTCTCGTGGTCGACGACCAGTACCGCTGCGTCGGCCTGATCACCGTCAAGGACATCGAGAAGGCGGTCGCCCATCCGCTCGCCTGCAAGGACGCCCAGGGCCGGCTTCGCGTGGCGGCGGCAACCACCGTCGGCGAGGGCGGCTTCGAGCGCACCGAACGGCTGATCGATGCCGGAGTCGACCTCGTGGTGGTCGACACCGCGCACGGCCATTCCTCGCGGGTGCTGGAGGCGGTGAACCGCATCAAGCGGCTCTCCAACGCCGTGCAGGTGATTGCCGGCAACATTGCGACGCGCGAAGGGGCGCAGGCGCTGATCGACGCGGGCGCCGACTCGATCAAGGTCGGCATCGGCCCGGGCTCGATCTGCACCACGCGCATCGTCGCCGGCGTCGGCGTGCCGCAGCTCACCGCCATCATGGATGCGGTGGAAGCGGCGAAGAAGGCTGGCGTGCCCGTGATCGCCGACGGCGGCATCAAGTATTCCGGCGACCTTGCCAAGGCGCTCGCCGCCGGCGCCGATGTCGCCATGGTGGGCTCGCTGCTCGCCGGCACCGACGAGACGCCGGGCGAGGTGTTTTTGTGGCAGGGCCGCTCCTACAAAGCCTATCGCGGCATGGGCTCGGTCGGCGCGATGGCGCGCGGCTCGGCCGACCGCTACTTCCAGCAGGACATCAAGGACACGCTCAAGCTCGTGCCTGAGGGCATCGAGGGCCAGGTGCCTTACAAGGGCCCGGTCGGCAACGTCATGCACCAGCTCGCCGGCGGACTTCGTGCGGCGATGGGCTATGTCGGCGCGCGCGATCTCGAGGAGTTTCACAACAAGGCGCAGTTCGTGCGCATCACCGGCGCGGGCCTGCGCGAGAGCCACGTCCACGACGTGACGATCACGCGTGAAAGCCCGAACTATCCGGGCGGGGTCTAAGCCCACTTTCAGCCGTCATTCCGGGGCGATGCGCAGCATCGAGCCCGGAATCTCGAGATTCCGGGTCTGGTCCTTCGGACCATCCCGGAATGACGACTACGTTGCTTCCTCGCCCTGCTTCTCCTAATGACGGAGAACAACAGAGTTGGAGGAAACAACCATGTCCCAGGGCAAACGCGTCGTGCTGGCTTCCCGTCCCGTCGGCGAGCCGAAAGCGAGCGACTTCCGCATCGAGGAATATGCCGTGCCGGCGCCCGGGCCGGGCGAGGTGCTGCTGCGCACGATCTGGCTATCGCTCGATCCCTACATGCGCGGGCGGATGAGCGAAGGGCCGTCCTACGCGCAGCCGGTGCCGGTCAACGGCGTGATGGAAGGCGGCACGGTGAGCGAGGTCGCGGCTTCCAACAATCCGGCCTTTACCAAAGGCGACATCGTGCTGTCGCGTGCGGGCTGGCAGACGCACGCGATTTCCAATGGGCAGGGGCTGGCGAAGGTCGATCCGAAGATCGCGCCGATCTCCACCGCGGTGGGTGTGCTCGGCATGCCCGGCATGACGGCCTATACCGGCCTGCTCGACATCGGCAAGCCGCAGCCCGGCGAGACCGTGGTCGTTGCGGCGGCCTCCGGCGCGGTCGGCTCCGCGGTCGGCCAGATCGCGAAGATCAAGGGCGCACGCGCGATCGGCATCGCCGGCGGCAAGGATAAGTGCGCCTATGTGAAGAACGAGCTCGGCTTCGACGACTGTCTCGATCACCGCGATCCCGATCTCGCCGCGAAACTGAAGGCGGCGTGCCCGAAGGGCATCGACGTCTATTTCGAGAATGTCGGCGGCAAGGTGTTCGAGGCGGTGTTCCCGCTCTTGAACGCGTTCGCGCGCATTCCCGTGTGCGGCCTGATCTCGGAGTACAACAATTTCGGCGAGACGAATCCCAAATGGGCGGGCGCGCTGATGCGCGCGGTGCTGGTCAAGCGGCTCACCATCCGCGGCTTCATCGTCAGCGATTTCGCCGCGCGCCACGGCGATTTCCTGCGCGACATGTCGGGCTGGTTCCGCGAGGGCAAGCTCAAGCACAGGGAATTCATCACCGAGGGCCTCGACAGCGCGCCCGGCGCCTTCATGGGTCTGCTGAAGGGCGCCAATTTCGGCAAGCAGCTGGTGCGGGTCGGGCCGGACAGGGCGTAGCGTTCAGTCCTTCGGCGAGAACAGCTCGTCGAGGCCTACATCGACCTGGCCGGGCGCACGGACGTGGAAGACCTCGAAGCTGTCGGGTCTGAAGCGATACTCCACGTGCCCGGTCTCCTTGGTGCCGATCACCGGCTGCCTCGAGTCCGGAATGAGGAAGCCCGTCGACGGCGCCCAGACGTGGCGCGTGCGGCCATAGGTGAAATCGCGGCGCTGGTGCACGTGGCCGCTGGCAACGAGGCGGACGTCATGCGCGGCGAGCATCTCCACGAGCTGCGCGCGCACCGGCTGCGGCACGTAGCGGATCGCCGTGCCCTCCGTTTCCGGATCCTCCGGCGTTTGCAGGAACAGCGGCTTGTGCAGGAACAGCGCGACGGGCTTGCCGTTGACGCCCGACAGTTGCGAAGTGAGCCAGTCCATCTGCTCGGGCTCGCTCGGCAGCCCGGTGTTCATGATCAGCGAATTCAGCCCGATGAAGCGCCAGCCGGCGGCTTCGAACTGCCAGCGGTCTTCGGAGAAGACGTCGACAAAGGCGTCGCGATCCCTTTCGTTGGCGCGATGCGAGGGCGGCTTGCCGACCGCGGTCGGGTTGTCGCCGATGTCGTGATTGCCCGGCAGATAGCGGCAATCCACCGGCAGCGCCGCGTGCAGTTCCCTGGCGTAGGCGAGATCGTCGCGGCTGGTCGGGCCGTCCCATGACACGTCGCCGCTGTTGATGACGAGGTCGGGCCTGACGGCGTCGATGTGCTCGCTGACGCGGTGAAAATTCTCGGTCAGCCTGGCAAAACGGGCGGCACGGGAGAGGTGGGTGTCGGAAATCTGGGTCAGGCGAAATTCGGTCATTGCAGCATGCTTTCAGCGTTTCCTGGCAATATTTCTTCCAAATGAAACCGTAGCAGTGTAACGCGTCGGAACGGTGACGCCAGCCGCATGGTGCCTGGCCTGGTCACTCCCCGCGACATGCGAAAGATTCCAGATGATTCCCGCCGCCCGGCTGTCCGCAGCCATCGAAATCATTGCCGCCATCGAGACCCAGCGCGTTCCGGCGGCGCAAGCGCTGAAGGAATGGGGCACGGCGCATCGCTTTGCCGGCTCCGGCGATCGCGCCGCGATTTCGGGCCTGGTGTGGGACGTGCTGCGGCGGCGGGCTTCCAGCGCCTATCTGATGGGGAGCGAGACGCCGCGGGCGCGCCTGCTCGGCATGCTCAGGCTGGAGCGCGGCATGGATGTCGATGCGATCGCCGCGCTGTGTGACGGCGGCCGCTTCGCGCCGGAGCCGCTCGACGAGGCCGAGCGCACGGCGCTCGCCTCCGGCTCGCTCGATGGGGCGCCTGCGCATGTCGCGGGCGATTATCCCGAATGGCTCGATGCGCAGCTTGCCGCGGTGTTCGGCGAGGACCGCGTCGCGGAAGCGACCGCGATGGCGAGCCGCGCGCCGCTCGACCTGCGCGTCAACACGCTGAAGGCCAAGCGCGAGAAGGTTCTGGGCTCGCTGAAGCATCTCGGCGCCAAGCCGACGCCTTGGTCGCCGGTCGGCTTGCGCATCGAGCTCGGCGCCGACGCGCGCAATCCCGGCCTCCATTCGGAAGAGGACTTTTTGAAGGGCGCCGTCGAGGTGCAGGACGAGGGCTCGCAGCTCGCCGCGCTGTTCTCGGCGGCAAAGCCGGGCGAGCAGGTGATCGACCTCTGCGCCGGCGCCGGCGGCAAGACGCTGGCGCTCGCCGCGATGATGGGCGGCAAGGGCCGGCTGATCGCGGCCGACCGCGACAAGCGCCAGCTCGCGCCGATCCATGAGCGGCTGTCGCGCGCCGGCGTGCACAATGCCGAGGTGCGCGCGCCGAAGGGCGAGGCCGAGCCGCTCGCCGACATCAAGGCATCCGCCGACCTCGTGCTGATCGACGCGCCCTGCAGCGGCACCGGGACGTGGCGGCGCAACCCCGACGCCAAATGGCGGATGCGGCCGGGCGCGCTGGAGGTGCGGCTGAAGGACCAGGTCGAGGTGCTCGATCGCGCCGCCGGCATGGTGAAGCCGGGCGGGCGGATCGCCTACATCACCTGCTCGGTATTGCCTGCGGAGAACAACGAGCAGATGCGCGCGTTCATCGCGCGGCATCCGGAATTTTCGATCGTGCCGCCGGAAGAGACCGCGAGCGTGCTGTGGGACAAGGCCGAGGATTTCGCCGCCGCCGCGCTGCGCTCCGACGAAGGCTGGCTGCTGACGCCGCGCCGGACAGGGACGGACGGGTTTTTCGTGGCGGTGCTGAGGAAGGCCTGACGTGCGGCTTCCACTTGCGTCGCCCCGGCCACGGAGCTTGTGAGACCCTGTCATTCCGGGCTCGCGCCTACGGCGCGCCCCGGAATGATAACAGAGCTCAATGCACCAGATGGTTCGCCGATCCCTGCCGGATCCTGCCGTCGGCGTTGAGGCGCAGGTACTCGCAGATCTTCGCGCCACGCTCGTTCTCGTAGAACACCACGAGGCTGTCGGGGCTGACATAGACGTCGATCAGGGTGAAGTGCAGGTTGGGCAGCAGGTCCAGCCCCTTGCGCCAGTAGGCGCGCAAGGCCTCCTTGCCGCGAACGGTGCCGCTGGGGTCGAAGCCGAGCAGCGGGATCTTGTCCGAGGTCATCTCGGCCTCGTCGGCATAGAGCGCGAGGACGCGCTCGAGGTCGTGCGAGTTCCAGGCGTCGATCCATTCCCGGCCGAGGGCGGCGCAGAAGGCCGGGTCGTGCTGCTGGGCCATGGTTTCCTCCCCTGTTTATATAGGTCAGTATTACTGACATATATGAAAAGTCCATCGGGAGAGCCGGAAAGGCTGGCCCGCGCGGTCCGCATGCCTGCGAAAGCATGTGGGCTGCCCGGATGCCGTTGTTGCGGGAGGGGGCGGCGTCGCGTATCTGCTTGCCATGACAGCCCCACAGCAAGCCCGCCAATCGACGCCGCCAGCGGCCTCGGCGCATGAAAAGATTCTGATTGTCGATTTCGGCAGCCAGGTGACGCAGCTGATCGCCCGCCGCGTGCGCGAAGAGGGCGTCTATTCCGAAATCGTGCCGTTCCAGAAGGCAGAAGCCGCCTTCCGCGAGATGAAGCCGAAAGCGGTGATCCTCTCCGGCGGACCGGAGTCGGTGCACGAAGAAGGCTCGCCGCGCGCGCCGCAGGCGATCTTCGATTCCGGCATTCCCGTGCTCGGCATCTGCTACGGCCAGATGACCATGGCGCACCAGCTCGGCGGCGAGGTCGAGGGCGGGCATCACCGCGAATTCGGCCGCGCCGATGTCGAGGTGAAGGGCGAAAGCCGCCTGTTCGACGCCACCTGGGACAAGGGCGGCAAGTACCAGGTGTGGATGAGCCATGGCGACCGCATCACGAAGATGCCGCCGGGCTTTGTGGTGGCCGGCACCTCTGCGAATGCGCCGTTCGCCGTGATCCAGGACGAGAAGCGCAAGTATTACGGGCTGATGTTCCACCCCGAAGTGGTGCACACGCCCGACGGCGCCAAACTGCTACGCAATTTCGTGCGCAAGGTGGCGGGCCTCTCCGGCGACTGGACCATGCGCGCCTTCCGCGAGGAGGCGATCGAGAAGATCCGCAGGCAGGTAGGCAAGGGCCGGGTGATCTGTGGCCTGTCCGGCGGCGTGGACTCGGCGGTTGCGGCCGTGCTGATCCATGAGGCGATCGGCGACCAGCTCACCTGCGTGTTCGTCGACCACGGCCTGTTGCGGCTGGACGAGGCGAAGACCGTCGTCGATCTCTTCCGCGGCCACTACAACATCCCGCTGGTTCACGTCGATGCGTCCAGGCAGTTCCTGGGCGAGCTCGAAGGCGTCACCGACCCCGAGGTGAAGCGCAAGACCATCGGTCGCCTCTTCATCGATGTGTTCGATGCCGAGGCGAAGAAGATCGGCGGCGCCGAATTCCTGGCGCAGGGCACGCTCTATCCTGATGTGATCGAGAGCGTGTCGTTTACCGGCGGCCCGTCGGTGACCATCAAGTCGCACCACAATGTCGGCGGCTTGCCCGAGCGCATGAACATGAAGCTCGTCGAGCCCCTGCGCGAGCTGTTCAAGGACGAGGTGCGCGCGCTCGGCCGCGAGCTGGGCCTGCCCGAAATCTTCGTCGGCCGCCATCCGTTCCCGGGCCCCGGCCTTGCCATCCGCTGCCCCGGCGACATCACCCGCGACAAGCTCGACATCCTGCGCAAGGCCGATGCCGTCTATATCGACCAGATCAGGAAGCACGGCCTCTACGACGAGATCTGGCAGGCCTTTGCCGTGCTGCTGCCGGTGAAGACCGTCGGCGTGATGGGCGACGGCCGCACCTACGACTACGTCGTGGGCCTCCGCGCAGTGACCTCCACCGACGGCATGACCGCGGACTTCTACCAGTTCGACATGAAGTTCCTGGGCGAGACCGCGACGCGCATCATCAACGAGGTGAAGGGCGTGAACCGGGTGGTGTACGACGTGACGTCTAAGCCGCCGGGGACGATTGAGTGGGAGTAAGGGGCTTTGTGCTCACGTTTCTCCCGACAGATTGCCTTCATGTTTTCTCATGGCGCTGGCAACTGCCGTGTGAATTGCTCGCGTCCCTTCAGCCATCGACAGAATTTTTGACCATTCTGGCGGTTTTCTCCACCCTTTACCCCAGCTGCTATCCAGCAGCAGGTCAAACACTTCGAAGGCAGCGAGCTCCCTGTCGTTCGGTGAGTACAGCCCGGCTTCTGCAAGTCTCAGTTTGATCGTTAGAGGGTAGGCGAAGGCCGCAAGGACAAGATGCTGCCAAGCCGACCAATTTTTGCTGAACTCAGATCGCGGACCCTGATGGACTGTTGCACTGCGAGCTTCGTATAGCTCCTTCATCCACTTGCGATGTATCGGCCAAGAGTTCTGTTCGGGCGTGTATTTCTCGTCTGGCTTAATCCGCTTCGCATTCGCAACGGTTAACCTGACAAAAGGTGCCCAATAGTCTGCAAATGCCGAAGCCAATCCTTGTGCGGTGTTGGTGGTAGGCTCGATAAGTCGCTCAAACGAAATTGCAGAGAGGGTCACACAACTATCCGAATCGAGGTCGGGTGCTTCCGCGTTGGCAAGCAGAAAGGTTTCTAGGGACGAGTTAACTGCGCGCGCAGCGCCGCATTCTAGACGCTCAGCCTTCTCTAGTGCCCTCAAGAGACGTTCATTGATTACCTCGCACGACGTGCCTTCTATCTGCGGCGGCCGTTGGAATACGACGTCTTTGAAACGTAACCCCCCGATTTGAAGGCCGCCACCGCGCCTTGCAAAGTAGGGAGCAATCTGATCCGACCCGGCACTTACGCCTTGGCCGATTATTCGAAACATGGTCGCGTTGAGATGAGGACTGAAATGCCCCTCAAAGAATCGTTGTTCCGACAGGCAAGCCAAGGCAAGCTTTTTGGCAGCTTCGACCGCTAAATTCCAGTGTCTACGAGGGACATTCCAATGCTGAGGGCCGCGAACCCGTAGAACGATCGTGCAACTTTCGATTGGCTGGCCGTTCCGTCGAACGTAGCACTGCACGGCTCTTTCGACGACTGGCGCAATGCTCTGATCAACTACCGTTGCGATTTCGCTTAGACGTAACGGACAGAAGCGGAAGCGTCCAACTCGGATGCTTCGGGGAAGCGTAACCCAAGGCATGAAAACAACAAAGCCACTAGCGTTATCCTCAGAGGCTGGCAGCGAGATATCGGCCATTGGGCGTTGGTTACAGTTGGAGCTAAGGTCGCCCCGATGTGAGCCGCGCTTTCACCGGTTGGGCGTTTAACGGCATGATCGTCGACGTCCCTTCGAGATGAAATGCCTCGGCGAAACCGCGACGCGGATCATCGACGAGCTGAGGGGGAATTATCTATAGCGTGCTTCTAGATCGTCCGCCAAGTTAGTTAAGCCCGTAGGGTGGATTGATCCAACGGGTCCTCAACTAAACGCCGCGACCACGGTTTCGATCGGAAGAAGCGGAGCGTAGGGCGGATTAGCTGAAGGCGTAATCCGCCGCTTCGCATCAATACGTGTGCTTTTGGATGGTGGGTTAGGTCCCCCCGGTCCACCTGATCGGTCACTTCTGCCAAGCCGGAGTTCGGTGCAGCAGCCATCGCAACTTGGGGCCTGGCTCAACAGGATCGTCGAGTACTTGCATCAACGTCCGATGTTGGTCGGGTTCGAGCACAAAAAGGCGCTGGTCGAGCACGACGTCGATGCTGCGCGTTGCAGCGGCGGGTGATCTGCGCGCCGTGGCGGCGTCAGCACCTGTTCCTTTCACGGACGATCGTAGTCGCTTCGGCATGGCGGTAATCTCAAGCGTTTGTAACCATACATTAACTCGGGTATTTCTTGGGAAATATTAGCAAGTGTCTGGGCTGGCGGGTTACGCTTCGCTAACCCGCCCTACACAGCGATTCCTGTATCGTCCTTCCGGAGTCCGCCTTCATGTCTGTCGCAACCGCACAAAGTCAGCCCACTCCGATCGCCGCCGCCGAAACCGATCCGCAAGCCCTCGGCTGGATGCAGGGTTTTCCCCCGCCGCCGGACAAGACCATCACGTTCCACGACGGTTCGTTCCGCAGCTTCCCCGAATTGCGCTGGGCGTGGAGCAACATCCGCCAGCTGGTGCCGACCGTGAACGTCTGGCGCGGCGCAGGGCCTGCGTCGGTGTTGCCGCGCGAGGATCATGACATCGGCGCATCTAGCTCGGTCACGATGGACGGCCGTCCCATGACGTTTGCGCGCATGTGTGAGGAGACCTATGCCGACGGGATCGCGGTGCTGCACCGGGGCAAGCTGATCTACGAGCGCTATTTCGGCGCGCTGAGGCCGCACAAGCCGCATATCGGGATGTCGGTGACGAAGTCGTTCACGGGCACGCTCGCCGGCATTCTGGTCGCGGAGGGCAAGATCGATCCGCAGGCGCCGGTCACGGATTATGTGCCGGAGCTTCGGGCCAGCGCCTTCGGCGATGCGCGCGTGCACGAGGCGATGGATATGACCACCGGCCTCGAATACACGGAAGTTTATACCGACAAGAATTCCGGCGTGTTCGGCTTGAGGCGGGCGAACGGCATGGCGCCGATCGAGCCGGGCTATACGGGCGCGACCAATATTTTCGATTTCCTGTGTGCGCAGAAGAAGCAGGGCGAGCACGGCAAGGCGTTTTCCTACAAGACCGTCAATTCGGACGTGCTGGCTTTCATCTGCCGGCGGGCGAGCGGCATGACGCTGTCCGATCTCTTGTCGGAACGGATCTGGATTCCGATGGGGGCGGAAGAGGACGCGCATTATCACGTCGACCGCATCGGCACCGAAAGCGGCGGCGGCGGGTTGTCGACCACGCTGCGCGATCTCGCTCGCTTCGGCGAGACCATCCGCAATCACGGCCGGTTCAACGGCCGCCAGATCGTGCCGGCAGCCGTGGTCGAGGACATCGCCCGCGGCGGCGATCCCGAAAAGTTCAAGCCGGCCGGCTACGCCACGCTGCCCGGCGCCTCCTACCGGAACCAGTGGTGGGTGACGCACAATGCGCACGGCGCCTTTATGGCGCGCGGCGTGCACGGGCAGGGCATCTACATCGACCCGAAGGCCGAGATGGTGATCGCCCGCTATGCCTCGCACCCCGTCGCCGGCAACGTCGCCAACGACCCCGTGACGCTGCCGGCCTACATGGCGTTGGCGAGAGACCTGATCGCCGGCGGGTGATGAGCGCCGAGGCGTAGGGTGGATTAGCCGAAGGCGTAATCCACCACTATTGTGCATGAGGTGAATCGGCGGATTACGCTTCGCTGATCCGCCCTACGGGCGCGCTGGCGAGGGACCTGATCGCGGGCGGGTGACGAGGCCGAGATGCGTAGGGTGGATTAGCGAAGCGTAATCCACCGCTACTGTGCATGGGATGAATTGGCGGATTACGCTTCGCTAATCCGCCCTACGGTTCTCGGGGGTTTGACAGCATCGGCAATCCCGTGTCGAATCCCGCCTTCCGGCAACACCGTCGAAGCGAGCCTTCCATGTCGCGCGTATCGATCAAGAACAGGAACGATCTGCCCGAAGCGCTGTGGCCGCTCTGGGACAAGATGACGACCTATGGCGCCTTCGAGAACCAGGCTGGCGTGATGGTGCATCGCCCGCCGATCTTTCGGCATGTCTGGTCGCTGCTGGTCGATCTCGCCGACAACGGCGTGCTGTCCAAGCGGCATCTGGAGCTGGCGCTGGTGGCCGCCTCGCAGCTCAACAAGTGCAGCTATTGCGTGTCGCATCATGCGCCGAAGCTGACGGTGCAGGGCGTGTCCGCGCAGGGCGTCGAGCGGCTGCTCGATTTTCGCGATCACCCCGAGCTCGATGAGGTGGACAGGCTGGTCGTCGAGTACACCGTCGCCGTGAACGACAACTGGACGCGCACGCGCGACGAGGTCTTCACGCGCCTTCGCAAGCATTTCTCCGAAGCCCAAATCGTCGAGTTGACCTGGCGAATCGCTCTGTGCGGGGCGTTCAACCGCTTCAGCGACGTCCTGCAGCTCGATGTCGAAGAGGGCGTTCCGGGCAGCCAGGCCGCCGAGTGAGCGCTTCGCCGGTTCGGCGGTTTTTCTGACAACAAAGACAGGGAATTGCGATGGCACGGGTGCGCTGTATCACCGAGATGGGCATGGGCGTCGACGTCCACGGCAAGGACGCCACCAAGGCGGCGAAGCGCGCGGTGTCGGATGCGATCCGCCATTCCAGCCTCGGCTTCTTCCGCATGCTGGGCAAGACCGCGAACGACATGTTCGTGGATGTCATGATCGGCGTGCCGAACCCGGACGCCGTCGACACGGCCGCGGTGGCCAAGGGACTGCCCTACGGCACGGTGAAAGTGTCGGCGGTAAAGGGCGGGCTGGAGATTCCGGCCGAGCAGGGCACGGATTCGATCCTCATTGCGAACGCCGCCGTGATCGTCAGTTTCGACGACGACAAGGGCTAGGCGTTCCACCGGAAGCGCGCGCCGCTTTTCAAGGTCCATACTTGCAGAAGCCCCGGCCTTTCGATATATAACCTATAACAGGTTATATATCGCGCATACGGTGTTGCCATGAATTTCAACCTCTATCTCGACGATAAAACCGCCAAGGAATTGGACAAAACGGCCAAGAAGCTGGGCGAGACGCGCAGCGGGTTGATCCGCAAGGCGCTGCGCGAATGGCTGGACAAGAAGGCGCTTGGCAGTCCTGGCTGGCCGTCGCCGATCCTCGAGTGGCAGGGTGTTCCCGACACGCCGCCGTTCGAATCATACCGCGGCGAATTGCTGCCACCATCTGAAGATGCCTTTTCGTGAAGTATCTCCTCGATACCAATGTGCTGAGCGGCTTTGCGCGCGGCGATCAGGCGGTGATGGCGCGACTTCGTCAGGAAGCGCCGCCGCAATTGGCAGTTTCGGTGATCACGGAGATGGAAGTCGAGTACGGGCTGTCGCGCAATCCCAACCTTGCGCCGCGTGTGCGGGAAACCATGAGGATGCTTCTGAATACGATCTCCGTCTTGCCATTCGAGCGGGAAGATGCACGCGTGGCGGCACAATTGCGCGCAAGCCTGAACAGCAAAGGTACCCCTATCGGAGCATATGACCTGTTGCTCGCCGCATGCGCGTTGAGGCGAGGCCTCAAGATCGTAACGCACAATTCGCGGGAGTTCGCTCGCGTCGGCGGGCTCGGAATTGAGGATTGGCATAGCCGGTAGATATCGGACACAGCCGGACTGCCGTCGCGAGGAATGTGCGTCGATGAAGTCTGGACGACGGCGCCCGAAGGCTTCATAGCAATCTGAAAATTCTGGAGGATGGCTTGGTACAAGACAGCAGCACCTACTGGAAGCGATCGCGCGTCGAGTTGCGCGCGGCCGGGTTCGATCCGGACCGCGCGGCGAATACCAGCGCCGTCGTCACCATCGCCAGCGCCTGGACCAATGCGCATCGCTGCAACAACCGCGTGCGCGGGATTGCCGACATGCTGGTCGAGATCCTCGGCGAACGCGGCGGGCAGGGGCTGGTGGTCGGCGCGCCCGCGGTGTCGGATGCGCTGACGCAGGGGACGCCGACGGCGGGCTACAGCCTGGTGTCGCGCGACGTCGTCGCCGATTGCATCGAGATCGGCCATTACGCCCATCACGGTGACGCCATGATCGTGATCTCCGGCTGCGACAAGACGGGTGCGGCCGCGCTGATGCCGCTGGCACGCACCAATGCGTTCGGGCTCGTGCTCTATCCCGGCACCGCTACGCCCGGCCGGGTGTCGTTCGGCGCGTGGGCCGCCAAGGGCAACAATCTCACCATCATGGATTATGCGGAGGCGCGCGCCGCCAACGAGAGCGGCCGGATCTCCGACAAGGAACTGCTCGAGGTCGAGCGCAACGTGATGCCGGGCAGCGGCACCTGCGGGGCGATGTTCACCGCCAACACGATGAGCACGATTGCGGAATCGATCGGCATGATGCTGCCGCGCGGCGCCTCGCACCCCGCCGACACCGGCGCCGGCAGCGATATCCATGCCGATGTCCGCGCCCAGGCGCGCGCCTCGGTCGAGGCGCTGTACCGGCTGATGGAGGCCGGCATCCGGCCGCGCGACATCATGACCGAGCGCGCCTTCGAGAACGCGATTGCCACCGTCTACGCCATGGGCGGCTCGACCAACATGTACCTGCATCTGCTCGCAGTCGCCCGCGAGGCGCAGGTGCCGGTCGGCATCGAGCGCATCCAGGCCGTCGGCGAGCGCATTCCGCTGCTGGTCAATCTGCAGCCGCACGGGCCCTATGCGATGGGAAGCCTGCATGCGATCGGGGGCGTGCCGATCGTGATGAAGGAGCTGTTGCGCGCCGGCCTGCTGCATGGCGACGTCATGACGGTCACCGGCAAGACGCTGGCGGAAAACCTCGCCGGGGTGCCGACGCTGGAGGAGATTCCCAGGCAGGATATCGTTTCGCCGGTGAAAAATCCCGTCGCGCCGCCCAACAACCACATCAGCGTGCTCAGGGGCAATCTCGCGCCGGAGAGCTGCCTCCTGAAACTCTCCGGCAAGACGCTGGAGAAGGGCGAATTCCGCGGCACCGCGCGCGTGTTCGAATCCGAGGCCGACACGATGGCTGCGATCCGCGCCGGCCAGATCGTGGCAGGCGACGTCATCGTCGTGCGCAATGTCGGCCCCGTCGGCGGGCCCGGCATGCCCGAGATGGTGATGCTGACGATCCAGCTGCAGGGGCGCGGCCTCGGTGAGGACGTCGCATTGATTACGGACGGCCGCTTTTCCGGCGTGTCGCACGGCATCCTGATCGGCCACATCTCGCCGGAAGCCGCACGCGGCGGCCCGATCGCGGCCGTGCAGGAAGGCGACACGATCGTAATCGATCCGAAGGCGCGGACGTTGACGCTTGACGTGAGCGATGCCGAGATCGCCCGGCGCATGGCGGGCTGGCGCGCGCCCGACCGGGCCGAGAAGGCGCGGCCGGGCTCGGTGCACGACAAGTACATCCGCCTGGTGTCATCGGCGCATTACGGCTGCGTGCTCTGAAGGCGTGCTTGAAGGGGACAAGGGACCGTCATGTTTCGGATCAAGAATGACGCGCGGTTCTGGGATCGCATGGCGCGCAAATATGCCGCCCACAAGATCGCCGATGCCGGTGGCTACGAGCGCACGCTGGAGCGGACGCGGCATTATCTCAAGGCAGATGATAAAGCGTTCGAGTTCGGATGCGGGACGGGAACGACCGCGCTGAAACTTGCGCCGTCCGTCGCGCACATCACCGCGACCGACATTTCCGGCGAAATGATCGCGATCGCGCGCGAGAAGGCGAGGGCCGAAGGCTGCGGCAACGCCACGTTCGAGGTGGTGCGGCCCGAGGCGGCGCCGTGGCCGGACGGGGCCTTCGACGTAGCCTTCGGCTTCAATGTCCTGCACCTGGCGACCGACCGCGCCGCCGTCCTCGCCAGCGTCCGTCGGCTGCTGCGGCCGGGCGGACTGTTCATTTCCAAGACGCCGTGCCTGAAGGAAATGAATCCGCTGGTGCGCGTCGCCGTGCCCCTGATGCAACTGATCGGCAAGGCGCCGCATGTGGCGTTCTTGTCCGCGGAGGAGCTGGAGCACGAGATCGCGGCGGCGGGATTCGAGATCGTCGAGCGCGCCCGCCATGGCTCGCGCGGCAAGGACGTGCGGCCGTTCATCGTGGCGAGGAAATGATGATCGATCGCATGCGGCCTGGGTGACGGCGGGAACCTGCCGCTAACGCGGCCGTGATGGACAATACTAAACCAATGGGTTGACTATCTGGCGTCTGCGTCTATATTCAACCATATGGTTGAGCTTCAGACACCGCAGATGAATGCCGTCTTTCACGCGCTCGGCGACACGACGCGGCGGCAGATGCTGCACGATCTCGCCTCCGGCGAGCGGACGGTGAGCGAGCTGGCAAAACCCTTTGCGATGTCGCTGGCGGCGGCCTCCAAGCACATCAGGGTGCTGGAAGGCGCCGGCCTGCTCCGCCGCGAGGTGAGGGGGCGCACGCATGTCTGCCGGCTCGATCCCGGGCCGCTGGCGGGCGCGCATGAATGGCTCGGCTTCTACGAGCGCTTCTGGAACGGCCGCCTCGACCTCTTGGAGCAGCTGCTCCGCGACGAGGACGTTGTCAGGGCGAAGGCCCGCAAATCGAAATCACGAAAGGGAGACGAGTGATGAACGCACCTGCAAGCCGCGATGCCCAAGGCTCGCCACGCGATGCCTATGGCACGCTGATCGAACCGACCACATTGAAGATCCAGCGGCTGCTGCCGGGGCCGATCGAGCGCGTCTGGTCCTACATCACCGACGGCGAGCTGCGCCGCAAATGGCTGGCTGCCGGCACGATGGAGATGAAGGCCGGCACGTCCTTTGAACTGGTCTGGCGCAATGACGAACTCTCCGATCCGCCCGGCAGGCGGCCGGACGGGTTCGACGAAGAGCACCGGATGGCGAGCCGCATCACCGAGCTCGATCCGCCGCGAAGAATTTCCTTCACCTGGAACAACAGCGGCGACGTCACCATCGAGCTGGAAGAAAAGGGCAAGGACGTGCTGCTGACGCTGATCCACCGGCGGCTGCCCAACCGCAACACCATGATGATGGTCGGCGCGGGCTGGCACATGCATCTCGACGTGCTGGTGGCGCGCGCCCGCGGCGAGGAGCCGCCGCCGTTCTGGGACGGCTGGCTCAAGCTCAAGCAGGACTATGACCGGCGGCTGCCGCCGGCATGAGCCGGGCAGGCCGCAACGCTCAGGAAAAACAGGAGGCTAGTCATGAATGCTAAAATCGTTTCCGCGAAGGAATGGGATGCCGCGCGCGCCAAACTGCTCGTGAAGGAAAAGGAGTTGACCCGCGCGCGCGATGCGCTCGCCGCCGAGCGCCGGCGCATGCCGTGGCAGGCGATAGAGAAGGCATATTCGTTCGACGGGCCGAAGGGAAAGGTGAGCCTGCCCGACCTGTTCGAGGGCCGCCGTCAGCTGATCGTCTACCGCGCCTTCTTCGAACCGGGCGTGCATGGCTGGCCGGAACATGCCTGCATCGGCTGTTCGATGGTGGCCGACCAGGTCTCCCATCTCGCCCATCTGCATGCGCGGGACACGACGCTCGCCTTCGCCTCGCGCGCGCCACAGTCCGACATCGCGCGGCTGAAGGCGCGGATGGGGTGGCAGCACATCCCCTGGTACACCGTCACCGACAGCTTCGATGCGGATTTCGGCGTCGATCAATGGCACGGCCACAACGCGTTCATCCGCGAGGGCGACCGCGTGTTCCGCACCTACCTCATCAACAGCCGCGGCGACGAGGCGATCGGCACCGTCTGGAGCTACCTCGACATGACCGCGCTCGGCCGTCAGGAGGCGTGGGAAGACTCGCCGGAAGGCACCTCGCAGGGCCGGCCCTACAAATGGTGGAACTGGCACGACAGCTACGTCGAGGGAGCCGCACCGGACAAGCGCTGGGTCGAGGTGTCGGACGCGGGCGAGGCCGTGCTCCCAAAGAAAAGCGGCTGATCCCGGCGCGCCAACTGCGATCATATTGGAGAGACAACATGAACGATGCCCCTGCCGGCATGCACGGCCGCGAGGCCATGCGTGAAGATGGCAGCGGCCTGGCGAGGAGCGCAGCCGACTGGCTGTACCTCGCGGCCACGCCGACCTTCGCCATCATGGGGCTGCTGACGGGCGTGCTGGGCGGCGGAACGGCGGATGCGCTGTGCTCGGTCGCCGGAGCGTCGGTGCTGAGCGGAATGCTGCCGATGTATCTGCTGATGAGCGCCTTCCACTCGGCACCCTGGCTGAAGCTGATCGCGGCTCGGCGATGCTGATCCCGCGTTCGAGGTCGATATGGCCCCCCTGCTTTTTTCAATACACTTCATCGAAAGGACAACATGAGCAACGCCTTTGCCGGCGGATGCGCCTGTGGCGCGATCCGCTATGAAATCTCCGCCGAACCGGTCTTCATGAATGATTGCCAGTGCCGCGATTGCCAGCAGGCGAGCGGCACCGGGCATGGCTCCTATCTGACCTTTGCCAGCCGGAAGGCCGTCAAGCTGGCGGGGAAGGCGACGCACTGGGACCTGGTCGCCGACAGCGGCAATGTGAAGACGCGCGGCTTCTGCCCAAGCTGCGGTGCGCCGGTCTATCTCACGTTCGCGGCGATGCCCGATCTGTTCACCGTCCATGCCGCGAGCCTCGATGATCCCGCCCGGTTCAAGCCGCAGGCGGCGACGTATCGCGCGCGGGGCCACGATTGGGACCATGTCGATCCCGCCTTGCCGCAATTCGACAAGATGCCGCCCGCCGGGTGACTGCTTCTCGTCATGCCCGGGCTCGTCCCGGCCATGACGAAGGGCTTACGAAGCGGTGACATTTTTTTCCGGGCCGGCGTGTCGTCTCTCGCTTTCCTCATTCGTCCTGTGTGCCGAGAGCAGGAACGGAGAAGAAGAATGAACGGTTCAAACTATCGCTGGGTCATCGTCGCCGCGGGCGGCTTGCTGGGCTGCGTCGCCATCGGCGGCATGTTTTCGCTGCCGGTGCTGTTGCAGCCGATCGCGCGGGATACCGGCTGGTCGGTGGCGGGCATTTCTAGCGCCATGACCATCGGCTTTCTCGCGATGGCGTTCGCCAGCATGATCTGGGGCACCTTGTCGGACCGATTCGGGCCGCTGCCGGTGGTGCTGACGGGATCGATCGTCATCGCAGCCTCGCTGGCGCTGGCGAGCCGCGCCACCTCGCTGATCGAGTTCCAGCTGCTGTTCGGCCTGCTGGTGGGGGCGGCGACGGCCGCGATCTTCGTGCCGATGATGGCGACCGTCACCGGCTGGTTCGACACCCATCGCAGCCTCGCGGTGTCGCTGGTCTCCGCCGGCATGGGTATGGCGCCGATGACGATGTCGCCGCTGGCGGCCTGGCTCGTCTCCCGCCATGACTGGCGGACGACGATGCTGATCCTGGCCGGGATCGTCGCAGCCATCATGATCCCGGTATCGCTGCTGCTGCGCCGGCCGCCGGCGCTGGCCGGAGGCGCCGCTGCCTCCGGCGACGCCGGGCCGCAACCGGAAATGTCGCGCGCGGAAGCGCTCAGGTCGCCGCAATTCATCATCCTGCTCGCCACCAACTTCTTCTGCTGCGCCACGCATTCCGGTCCGATCATCCACACCGTGAGCTACGCCATCAGCTGCGGCATTCCCCTGATCGCCGCCGTGTCGATCTACAGCGTGGAGGGGCTGGCGGGACTGTTCGGCCGCATCGGTTTCGGCCTGCTCGGCGACCACTTCGGCGCCAAGCGGGTGCTGGTGATCGGGCTATTGATGCAGGCGTTCGGCGCGCTGGCCTATGTGTTCGTGCGCGAGCTCGCCGCCTTCTATGCCGTCGCCGTCCTGTTCGGCTTCATCTATGCCGGGGTGATGCCGCTCTATGCGGTGCTGGTGCGCGAAAACTTCCCGTTGCGCATGCTGGGCACGGTGATGGGAGGCATTGCGATGGCCGGCAGCCTCGGCATGGCGACCGGCCCGGTCGCGGGCGGCCTGATCTACGACACCTTCGCCAGCTACGCCTGGCTCTATATCGGCGCCTGGGGCATGGGCATCGGTGCATTCTTGATGATGATGCTATTCCGGCCGTTCCCGAAGCCGCAGGCGCAGGCGGTGCCGGCAGCGCTGGCTTGAGAATGCGTTGCGGGAGGCCACCGCTCACGGAGGAGCGGTGGCCGACTTCCCGCGCTATTTCCTCTTCTTGCTCGCTCGTCTTACGGTTCGCTTTCTTGCCGAGCCCCGGCGGCCGCTGTTGCGCCTCCGCGGGCGCTTCAGAACGGATTCGTCCGCATCGATAGCCGGCGAGAGCCCTTCCTGGCCGGCGCGGACGTCGGCGTCGCGGACTTGCTTTCCGAAATCGAGCTTGGTCAGTCGCTCAATTTCGGCAACGGTGGTGAGAAACTCCGAAACGCGCGACAACTCCTCCGGATCGCCAAATGCCTCGGCGAGTTCGGCGCCCTCCGGTACACCCTTGGTCAGCTTGTCGAGCACCGGCTTCTGATTGGCGATGACGGCGATGGCGTGCAACTCGTCGTCTTCCGCCCAGATTGCGATCTTCCAGAAGCGGACCGGGACCTTGGAGTCCTGTCGGTACGGAATATCATTCCGGTCGTCGAACACGCATCCCGCAAAAATGCACACGCGTTGCCGCATCGTCAGCGCATTGCGCAGGACATAGGTTTCAAGGGCGCGCCAGCGCAGCTTTCCTTTTACGCCAGGCGCGTTGTCTGGGCTACCCTGGTTGAAGAAGCCAAGCTGCGGCACCGCGTTGGTATAGAAAAAGGTGTCGGCTTCGGCGGCGACGGCCTGGTCTTCCGTTCCCCACGCCGGGTCACTGCGCAAGGTGAGGTGCCCCTTCTGGAACATGCGCGCAGTCCGTTTCATCGAAGCCTTTGCGAAAGCGCTCTTCTTGCTTTTTGGCGCGTCGCGACCCGGCGAAACGGGCTTGGGGAAGCCTGGGACCTCCTGGTCGCTGTAGAATTCAACCCCCATCTGGTCGTCTTCGACACGCGGGTCGCTCTGGAAGTCATCGGATGACTCCGCCCCACCCATCGACTCCAGGTCCATATCCGACGGCCTCGAAGCCTTCTTGACCTCCTTCGTTCTGCGATTGATGGCAAAAAGCCGGCTGCCGTCGACGTTGCAGGCGGTCAAGGCCGCCAGCTTGCGATCCGCATTCATGAAGATCGAGAAGTGGTGATAGCGCAACTCGTGGCGATCCTCGCCGCGTCCGGCCTCGCGGTTGACGGCGAGATTGTACGGTACTGAGTCAAAGCTCGGCAGCGGAACGTTGAAGCCGCGAATGAAGCCCGGCTCGTAGCCACCGCGGTCGGAGAAGTCGACACTGGCACGTTCGGCACCGGCGATGGGAGCCGCCGGTGGGGGCAGGGAGGCCGGAGGCTGGGGCGTAACCAGATTCGCCGCGGCCGGACTGGCGAGCGGTGCGCGAACGCTGATTTCAACCGGAAAGGTCCAGGTCATCGATCCATCGCCGTTGATCCGCGGCTGGTCGCTGCGTCCAAGGGCCTCGCCCCCGGCCGGCACCGTGCTTTCGGGACGAATGGGGCCTGGGCGCTGGACGCCGTCCCACATCGCGAGCAGCCTGGCGACCGCCTGCGATGTGGCCGGCTCGAGGCCGGCGACGCGGCCGCGCAACGCGCGGACGATCGCGCTGATCCGTATCCCTTCGTTGATCTCCTGCGGCAACGGCCGTCCGTCCGTGCCCTTGATCTCCAACCCCGGCCCGCCCCAATGGTGCAGCGCGATCGGATCCCAGTCGTTGTTGCAGACCGGTGAGCCGGAAGAGCCGTGGTCGGTGTCGGCGAGATAATGCAGCACCTGGTTCGTCTCGTCCCGCGACACCAGGTTGTTCTCGCGCACGACGATCTGCTTCAGTCTGCCCTGCGGATGCTGGATGATGTTGGCGATCTCGCCCAGCATGTGCTTGTCGGTCGCGTCCGACAGCGGGATGTAGCCGAACCTGTCGATCGTCTTCGTGCCGCTGACGCGCTCGCCGATTGCGATCAAGGTGAAGTCGAGTTGCCGGATCGGATCCGAGGCAAAACAGCGCCCTGGGTCGAGCGTGAACACCGTGATCGGACGATTGCTGCCGGCATCGTCAGCCTCGAAATCGAATTCGACGAACATTTGACCGGCTTGCTCTGCCGTTGTGATGACGTGGTTGTTGGTCAGGAAAATACCCGGTCCGACCAGAAAGCCGGTGCCTTGCGCCCGGCCGGAGCGAAACCGGACACGACCGACCGCGTTGGCGGCGAGGCGCCCGCGGGAGAGAAACTCGACCCCGACGAAATCGATCGTTGGCCCGATAACGGCTTCCGCCCCGCCACGCTTGCGTTCCACCTGATTGGCAGTTTTCGAGATCATGTCGGAAATGGCGGTGCAGTCCTGGACGGAGAGACCGGTTTTGCGGGTGATGCGCTCGACCCGCCGGTCCTCCTCAGGTTCGGCTCCGAGCGGATTGCCGGCACTGATTTGCTTGAGCGAATTCTGTATCTGCTTCTTGTTCTTGGCGATGCGTGCTCTGGCAAGTCCTTCGATTATCTGATCGACATCCTCGGGCATGGTCATAACTCCATAACAAGGAAAATTGACGGCCGGGTTCAGGTCCCGGAAAATCGGTTCGGTCGGGCAACGGCATCTTCAGGTTGCCGTCTCGCAATGGATCGCTTTTACACGAAAAGGTTGCATTCCACCAGAGCGACGTGGTGCGACCCGATTACGACCATCGATCGCGCGGCGCAGCAGTTCGACAGTCTCGTGTGAAATCCGCTAGCGGCTACTCTCCGCCGAAATATTCCGGCTTGCCCGTGGTCCAGGTCTCGCCCCAGTGCTGGCCGCCGCCGTCGACCGTCAACGTCTCACCTGTGATGTATTTTCCGGAAGCTGCCGAAAGGTAGACGCAGGCCTCGGCGATGTCCCACGCAGATCCGACGCGCATCATGGGGTTGGAGCGCGGATAGGCCGCACGCGCCTCCGCCGAGTAGACCTCCCATCCCCCGGTTTCGATGAGCCCGGGGGCGATGCAGTTGACGCGGATGTCGAGCGGCGCCCATTCGACCGCCACCGCGCGCGACAGGCCGACGACACCGCTTCGCGCGGCGATGGTGTGGGCGATGCCGTAGAGGCCGTGCGTCGTCACCACGACGATGTTGACGATGCTGCCGGGAGCTTTTCGCGCGCGCCAGCCCTGGGCTGCGGCCTGCATCATGTACCAGGTGCCGTTGAGGTTGGTGTTGATGACGGCGTTCCAGCCCTTGACCGAGAAATCGATCGCCGGTTGCGGAAATTGCCCGCCGGCGCTGTTGACGAGGATGTCGAGGCGGCCGTGCTCGTCCCAGACCTTGTCGAACAGGGCTGCGACCGCATCCGGCTCGCGGATATCCACCGCATGCGCCGAGGCCTTCAGGCCGTGGCCGACGAGATGCGTGACGAGCAGGTCGAGCTTGGTCTGGTCGCGCCCCGTCAGCACCACATGCGCGCCGAGCCGCGCGAACAGCCAGGCGATGGCGCGGCCGATGCCGCCGGCGCCGCCGGAGATCAGCGCCACCTGGTTCTTCAGTGCGTCCGCGGCATAGACCGTCGGGTGCGTCGAAAGATCGTGGTCGTTCAAGTCCGGTTTCTGGCCGTGATCCATTTGCTCGCTGCGACCCTTGCGGCTTGTGGCAACGTCCGTACATTACCCTCAGCAGGGGCCAAGCCAAGAAGAGATAAACGAACAGACATGACGTCCGACCTGTCCGCCTTTCCCATCACCAATCGCTGGCCTGCAAGCCATCCCGACCGCCTCCAGCTCTACTCGCTGCCGACGCCGAACGGCGTCAAGGTGTCGATCATGCTGGAAGAGGTGGGACTGCCCTACGAGGTCCATCTCGTCGACTTCAACAAGGACGACCAGAAGACGCCGGAATTCCTGTCGCTGAACCCCAACGGCAAGATCCCCGCGATCCTCGATCCCGATGGCCCCGGCGGCAAACCGCTGCCGCTGTTCGAGTCCGGCGCGATCCTGCACTACCTCGCGGAGAAGACCGGCAGGCTGCTGCCGGTTGACGGCGCACGGCGCTGGCAGGCGATCCAGTGGGTGCATTTCCAGATGGGCGGCATCGGGCCGATGTTCGGCCAGGTCGGCTTCTTCCACAAATTTGCGGGCCGCGAATACGAGGACAAGCGTCCGCTGCAGCGCTATGTCAACGAATCCAGGCGCCTGCTCGGTGTGATGGAAGCCCATCTTGCGGGCCGGCAGTGGTTTCTGGACGACGAATACAGCATCGCCGACATTTCCATGCTCGGCTGGGTGCGCAACCTGATCGGCTTTTATGGCGCGCGCGAACTCGTTGCCTTCGACGAGTTCGACAACGCCGCCGCCTGGCTCGAGCGGGGGCTGGCGCGGCCGGCGGTGCAGCGCGGGCTGCAGATTCCAATGCGAACTTAAGCGAGAGGCGGGGCAATGGCGACCATCTACGGCATCAAGAACTGCGACACCATGAAGAAGGCCCGCGCCTGGCTCGACGCAAAGGGCGTGGCCTACGACTTCCACGATTACAAGGTCGCAGGGATCGCGAAGGAAAAGCTGAAGGGCTGGAGCGACAAGGTCGGCTGGGAAACCCTGCTCAACCGTGCCGGCACAACGTTCAAGAAGCTGCCCGACGGCGACCGCGAAGGCATCACCGAAAAGAAGGCGCTGGCCCTGATGCTGGCGCAGCCGTCGATGATCAAGCGGCCGGTGCTGGAACTCGGCGGCAAGCTGGTGGTCGGCTTCAAGCCGGAGATCTACGAGAAGCAAGTCGGCAAGGGCAAGAAGGGTTAGAGTTCGACCACGTCGTTGGAGGCGCGAGGCTCTGCCGGCGCGGTTGCGACGGCGAGGTCGATGACCGCCTGAACGAGGATGAGCGGTACGCTGCTGGCCTGCAGACCCATCAGGTTATTGACCTTGAAGCCGCCCTCTATGCTGATGGCCTTGAATGAGCCTACCATCTGTTCGACTCGATTCCCGAAGCCGAATGGCAGCAGCAACCGCTCGTAGGAGACGTCCTTGCCGTCGGCATCCTGGACAGTGGACACCGAATAGATCGGCCGGCGATGCCGCACGCAGGCAAGATAGGACGGCACCACGCGGGCATAGCGTTCCGGGCCGATCGCATCGTGCAGATAGCGATTGGTCCGCTTCGCCGGCTCGATATGTTCATTGCCGTAGGTTGCAGTAAGGCGCGCGCCTTCCTGCTTGATGACGAAGCGGGCGTCTTCGCCGTCGTCCTCGACGTCATATCCCATCATGTCGGGCAGCTCGCCCTTGACGTCGCCGGGGTCGAAATCAACCAGCAAGGGCAGCGGCTGATGCGTCCGCGCCGCGCGCAGCCAAGCATTGAGCAGGACGCGCTGCATGATGTTGCGGACGACGGAAGGGTCAGCGCTCTTGAAGTCCATCGCGATATCTAGCCGAATTCCAGCAGGTCGCCGGAGGGAATACGCCCTGGCAGCCGGTGGAACAGGTCGCGGTCGATGATGGTACGCAGTTTCGGCACCGGCAGCGTGTCGTTGCCGCGCATCAGGTTCTTGATCTCGAAGCCGCCGTCCTCGCTGATGGTCTTCAGCGATGCGATGATATGCGTGACCCCCCGGCCATCCGAGAACGGCAAGAGCAGTCGCTCATAGGCGACGATGCGGCCGTAGATGTCGTCGATATGAGCGATGGTGTAGGCGGGCAGGGCGCGCCGGATACACTCGTAATAAACCGGCATCACGATCGGGGCGAGGCGGGGACCGAGATACTGGTCGAGCGGGCGACCCTTGCCGGTGTGGCCATAGGCGCTCGACATCCGCGTGCCGTCGCTGTCGATGATCAGGCGCGGCGGCTTCTGCGTGGTATCGACGGTGTAGTAGACGAGGTCCGGAAGTTCCTCCTCGATGCGCGCCGGCTGGTATTCCGCCATGGCAGGCAGTTTCTGGTCCCGGGCATATAGCCGCAGCCAGGTATTGAGCAGGTCACGCTGCTTGATCGATTTGACGACCGTCGGATTTGCGCTTTCGAAGTCCATGCCCCTACCGCCCGCCTTGAAAGCAAAACGCTGAAGCTTGCGATGGAAGGCCAAATTTTTGATGAAGGTAAGGGATTGCTGCCAAACAGCCTTAAGAAAGGCTTTCCGTCCCCCGAAACCGGGCCACACATCGCAGCATTGCCGCCGCGGGCCCGTGGCAGGTACCCGACAAATGGCCGCCGCGCCGGCCGCCGCGGCAAGGGGGCCGGCACCCTGTCTTTCCGCCTTGCCTAACCGGCTAGGATGACGGCATATTCCGCCCCCGGAGGCGGCCGGTCCGTGACGTTGCAAGACGTCCGGGAGAACCAGCCGGCAGAAAGATAATTGGCCAGGCGCGCGCGGACCTCGCGACGACGGCCAATGGGGGAAGTTTGTTTGGCCGATGAGTTCATTCTCGAAACCCACGGATTGACCAAGGAGTTCGCGGGGTTTTTCGCCGTTCGCGATGTCTCTCTGAAAGTCCGCCGGGGTTCCATTCATGCGTTGATCGGTCCGAACGGGGCCGGCAAGACGACGTGTTTCAACCTCCTGACCAAGTTCCTGCAGCCGACGGCTGGCCAGATCCTCTACAAGGGGCATGACATCACCGCGATGAAGCCGGCGGACGTCGCCCGGCTCGGGCTGGTGCGCTCGTTCCAGATCTCGGCGGTGTTTCCGCATCTGACTGCGCTCGAGAACGTGCGGGTGGCGCTGCAACGCCAGCACGGCCATTCCTTCGACTTCTGGCGCTCCAAATCGGTGCTGGACCGCTTCAATTCCAAGGCGCTGGAACTGCTCAATGACGTGGGCCTCAGCGAATTCGCCAAGACGCCGGCGGTGGAGATGCCCTACGGCCGCAAGCGCGCGCTGGAGATCGCCACCACGCTCGCGCTCGATCCCGAAATGATGCTGCTGGACGAGCCGATGGCCGGCATGGGCCATGAGGACATCGACAAGATCGCGGCGCTGATCAAGCGCATCTCGGCGAAATACACCATCCTGATGGTCGAGCATAATCTGAGCGTGGTCGCCAACCTCTCCGACATCATCACCGTGCTGACGCGCGGACAGGTGCTTGCCGAGGGCAACTATGCAGAACTGACCAAGGACGAGCGCGTCAAGGAAGCCTATCTGGGAGCCGGTCATGCCTGAGGTGATGACTGCAGCCAAACCGGCCGCGAAGGCGGGCGGCGCGCAGGTATTGTCGGTCAAGGATTTGCAGGCCTGGTACGGCGAATCGCACATCCTGCACGGCATCAATTTCCATGTGAACGAAGGCGAGGTGGTGACGCTGCTCGGGCGCAATGGCGCCGGCAAGACCAGCACGCTGAAGTCGGTGATGGGCATCATCGGCAAGCGCACCGGAACGATTCAGTTCAACGGCAAGGACATCTCGCGGGCGTCGTCCGACAGCATCGCGCGGCTCGGCGTGGCCTTCTGCCCGGAGGAGCGCGGCATCTTTGCCAGCCTCGATGTGCGGGAAAACCTGCTGCTGCCGCCGATCGTCGCCAGCGGCGGTCTCTCGCTCGATCAGATCTTCGAGCTGTTCCCGAACCTGAAGGACCGGCTCGGCAGCCAGGGCACCAAGCTTTCCGGCGGCGAGCAGCAGATGCTGGCGATCGCCCGCATCCTGCGCACCGGCGCGCGCTTCCTGATGCTGGACGAGCCGACGGAGGGACTGGCGCCCGTCATCATCCAGCAGATCGGTCACACCATTGCGCGGCTGAAGAAGGAGGGCTTCACCATCCTCCTTGTCGAGCAGAACTTCCGCTTCGCGTCCACCGTCGCGGACCGCTACTACGTCGTTGAGCACGGCAAGGTGATCGACGGTTTTGCCAATTCGGAGCTCGAAGCCAACATGGACAAGCTCCACACCTATCTCGGCGTCTGAACGACGATAATCACTCCAGGCAGATCCAAGGGAGATACAATGAAACAGAAGCTCTCGAAACTCCTTCTCGGCACGGCGCTTTCGCTCGTTGCCGCCACCGGCGCCTTTGCGCAGGACAAGACCATCAAGATCGGCGTGCTCACCGACAATTCCGGTCTCTATGCCGACCTCGGCGGCCCGGGCTCGACGCTCGCGGCGCAGATGGCGGTCGAGGATGCGGGCCTCGCCGGCAAGGGCTGGAAGGTCGACGTTGTCTCAGCCGACCACCAGAACAAGCCCGACATCGGCACCAACGTCGCGCGCCAGTGGCTCGACGTCGAAAAGGTCGACGTATTCGTGGACGTCCTGAACTCCGGCGTTGCGCTGGCGGTCAGCAATCTCGTCAAGGAGAAGAACGCCGTCCTGATCGACACCGGCGCGGCGACGTCGGACCTTACCGGCAAGGCCTGCACGCCGAACACCATTCACTGGGTCTATGACACCTACATGCTGGCCAACAGCACCGGCCAGGCGCTGGTGAAGGCCGGCGGCGATAGCTGGTACTTCCTCACCGCAGACTATGCGTTCGGCCACGCGCTGGAGCGTGACACCGCGGCGGTCGTGACCAAGTCGGGCGGCAAGGTGGTCGGCACGGTCCGGCATCCGCTCAACACCGCGGACTTCTCCTCGTTCCTGCTGCAGGCGCAGGCCTCCAAGGCGAAGATCATCGGCATGGCGAACGCCGGCGGCGACACCACCAACACCATCAAGCAGGCGGCCGAGTTCGGCATCGTCTCCGGCGGCCAGAAGCTCGCCGGCCTGCTGCTGTTCCTCCCGGACGTCCACGCTCTCGGCCTCAAGGTGGCGCAGGGACTGAACTTCACCGAGACCTTCTACTGGGACCTCAACGACGGCACGCGCACCTTCTCCAAGCGCTTCTCCGAGCGCATGAAGAACAAGGCGATGCCTTCGATGATCCAGGCCGGCGTCTATTCCGGCCTGATCCACTATTTCAAGGCGCTGGAAGCGATGGGCGGCAACCCGCATGACGGCGCCAAGGTGGTGGCCAAGATGAAGGAAATGCCGACCGACGATCCGCTGTTCGGCAAGGGCTCGATCCGCATCGACGGCCGCAAGATCCACCCGGCCTATCTGTTCGAGGTCAAGACGCCCGCCGAATCCAAGGGGCCGTGGGACTATTACAAGCTGGTCGGCACCACGCCGGCCGACCAGGCTTTCCGCCCGCTGTCGGAAGGCGCCTGCCCGCTGGTGAAGTAAGAAGGGAAGGGCACCCGCCGGCTGATGGCCGGCGGGTGCCGTCCGCAACTCAGAGTTTGCGAAAGATCGATCGATGCAAGCCCTCTATGCTCAGCTTCTGGTGGGACTGATCAACGGCTCGTTCTACGCGCTGTTGAGTCTCGGCCTTGCCGTGATCTTCGGCATGCTCAACATCATCAATTTCGCGCATGGCGCGCTCTACATGATGGGCGCGTTTTGCGCCTATTTCCTGCTCAATCTCCTGGGCATCGGTTACTGGTGGGCGCTGATCATCGCGCCGATCGCCGTCGGCATTTTCGGCATGATCCTGGAGCGGACCATGCTGCAGTGGCTGACCGGTCTCGACCATCTCTACGGTCTCTTGCTCACCTTCGGCATCGCGCTGATCGTGCAGGGCCTGTTCCAGAACTATTTCGGCTCGTCGGGCCTGCCTTACGCGATCCCGGACGAGTTGAGGGGCGGCATGAATCTCGGCTTCATGTTCCTGCCGATCTATCGCGGCTGGGTCGTCGTATTCTCGCTGGTGGTGTGCCTGGCCACCTGGTTCCTGATCGAGAAGACGCGGCTTGGCGCCAATCTGCGCGCCGCTACCGAAAACCCGACGCTGGTGCGCGCCTTCGGCATCAACGTGCCCCGCATGATCACGCTCACCTACGGCCTCGGCGTTGGCCTTGCCGCGCTTGCCGGCGTGCTGTCGGCGCCGATCAACCAGGTCCGCCCGCTGATGGGCGCCGACCTCATCATCGTCGTGTTCGCCGTGGTCGTGATCGGCGGCATGGGTTCCATCATGGGCTCCATCATCACCGGCTTTGCGCTCGGGGTGATCGAGGGCCTGACCAAATACTTTTATCCCGAGGCCTCCAACACCGTCGTATTCGTGCTGATGGTGCTGGTGCTGCTGATAAAGCCGACGGGACTGACTGGACGGGCGGCCTGACATGAGCGCAATGACCGACGACACCCTGCCGGCATCGCCGCGCACCCTTCGCGACGAGATGATCGTATTCGCGGCGATGGCGGTGCTGCTGGCGATCGTGCCTGCGACCGGCATCTATCCGTTCTTCGTGATGCAGGCGCTGTGTTTCGCGCTGCTTGCCTGCGCGTTCAACCTCCTGATCGGCTTCGGCGGCCTGCTGTCGTTCGGCCACGCGATGTTCCTGGGCACGGCCGGCTATTTCACCGCGCATGCGTTGAAGGAGTGGGGCGTCTCGCCCGAGATCGGCATCGTGATCGGCACCGCCGGCGCGGCTGCGCTCGGCCTCATCACCAGTTATGTCTCGATCCGCCGCCAGGGCATCTATTTCTCGATGATCACGCTGGCGCTGTCGCAGCTCCTGTACTTCATCTACCTGCAGGCGCCGTTCACCCATGGCGAGGACGGCATCCAGGGCATTCCGCAGGGCATGATGTTCGGCTTCATCAACCTGTCGAACCCGACGGTGCTCTACTATGTCGTGCTGGCCGGGTTCCTCGGCGGCTTCCTCCTGATCTTCCGCACCATCAACTCGCCGTTCGGCGAGGTGCTGAAGGCGATCCGCGAGAACGAACCGCGCGCGATCTCGCTCGGCTACAAGACCGACCAGTACAAGCTGCTCGCTTTCATCCTGTCCGGCACGCTCGCCGGTTTTGCGGGATCGCTGAAGGTGTTCGTGGCGCAGAATGCCTCGCTCACCGACGTGCACTGGTCGATGTCCGGCGAAATCGTGCTGATGACGCTGGTCGGCGGCCTCGGCACCATCTTCGGCCCCGTGGTGGGTGCCTTCGTCATCATCGCCATGCAGCAATATCTTGCCGGTTTCGGCCAGTGGGTGACGGTGATCCAGGGCGTGATTTTCGTCGCCTGCGTGCTGACCTTCCGGCGCGGCATCGTCGGCGAGATCGGCCACTATTTCCGCCGGTCGCTGTAAGCGCCGGTTTTCAGGGCGATTTTGCTTCGAGAAAGCGGTGGATGACCCGGTTCCGGGCGCCGCCGCCTTGGGTTTTTCCGGCAATTCGGTCTATGACAGTTTCGTGACGGGAGCGCGGGCTTCCCGGCCGTTTCTGACAATGGACTGACCCACATGCTGCGCTGGTTTCGTGCCTTCTTGCCGAAGGAAGAGCGGTTTTTCGACCTGTTCGCCCGCCACGCCGAAACCTGCGTCAAGGGCGCCGAGGCCCTGCAGGGCGTGCTGCGCGGCGGCGAGGAAACGGCGGTCTACTGCCAGCGCGTCAGCCAGTTCGAGAACGACGCCGACGGCATCACGCGCGAGGTGCTCACCGCCGTGCGCCGCACCTTCATCACCCCGTTCGACCGCGGCGACATCAAGAACCTGATCACCTCGATGGACGATGCCATCGACCAGATGCAGCAGACCGCGAAGGCCGTCATGTTGTTCGAGGTGCGTACCTTCGAGCCGCCGATGCGCGAGATGGGGCAACTCCTGGTCGAATGCGCCAATTTGGTGTCCCGCGCGCTGCCGTTGCTGAAATCGATCGGCGAAAACGTCTCGATGCTGACGTCGATCACGGAAGAGCTGACCAAGCTGGAAGGCCGGGTCGACGACCTCCACGACATCGGCATGAAGGAGTTGTTCCTCAAGCACCGGAATGCCAGCGCCATGGACTTCATCGTCGGCGTCGAGATCTACGACCATCTCGAAAAGGTAGCCGACCGCTTCGACGACGTCGCCAACGAGATCAATAGTATCGTGATCGAACAGGTATAGGGCAGGGACCTGAGCCGTGGACGCCTCGCTGGGTCTACCCATTCTGGTCGCGCTGATTGGCGTGGCGCTGCTGTTCGACTTCCTGAACGGCCTGCACGATGCCGCCAATTCGATCGCGACCATCGTCTCGACCCGTGTGCTGCGGCCGCAATATGCAGTGTTCTGGGCGGCGTTCTTCAACTTTATCGCCTTCACGGTGTTCGGCCTGCATGTCGCCAACACCATCGGCAAGGGGATCATCGAGCCGAGCGTGGTCGATGCTTCCGTGATCTTCGCAGCCCTGGTCGGCGCAATCGTCTGGAACCTGATCACCTGGGCGCTCGGCATTCCCTCCTCGAGTTCACACGCGCTGATCGGCGGGCTCGTCGGCGCCGGCATGGCCAAGGCGGGCCTTTCGGCTGCGGTTTGGAGCGGACTGTCCAAGACGTTGCTTGCCATCGTGCTGTCGCCGCTGGTCGGGTTCCTGCTGGCGATCGTGCTGGTTGCCATCGTGTCGTGGCTCGCCGTGCGTTCGACGCCGTTCGCCGTCGACCGCGCGTTCCGTATCCTGCAGTTCGTCTCGGCCTCGCTCTATTCGCTCGGCCATGGCGGCAACGACGCGCAAAAGACCATGGGCATCATCGCGGTGCTGCTCTATTCGCAGGGCTATCTCGGCGCAGACTTCAACATCCCGTTCTGGGTGGTGATCTCCTGCCAGGCCGCGATGGGGCTGGGCACGCTGATGGGCGGCTGGCGCATCGTGCGCACCATGGGCCTGCGCATCACCAAGCTGACGCCGATGCAGGGCTTTTGCGCCGAGACCGGCGGCGCGGCCACGCTGTTCATGGCGACCTATCTCGGGGTTCCCGTCTCGACCACCCATACCATCACCGGCGCCATCGTCGGCGTCGGCGCCTCGCGGCGGCTCTCCGCGGTGCGCTGGAACGTGGCAAGCTCGATCGTCTATGCCTGGGTGATCACGATCCCAGCATCCGCGCTGGTGGCGGCCGCGACCTACTGGGCGGTGCTGCTGCTGCGCTGGTAGCCGGTTGGCGAAAAGCATGCCCAATTCCTATATGGGTTGGGTTCCGAACAAGCTTGATATCAGCCGTTTTCCCTGCCAAACGCTCGCCCATGTCCGATATTGCCCTGACCGCCGCGCAACCCGCCGCGTCGCCGCTTGCCCATGAAGTGGCACGTCGCCGCACCTTTGCGATCATCTCTCACCCCGACGCCGGCAAGACCACGCTGACGGAAAAACTGCTGCTGTTCGGCGGCGCCATCAACCTCGCCGGCCAGGTAAAGGCCAAGGGCGAGCGGCGCAACACCCGTTCCGACTGGATGAAGATCGAGCGCGAGCGCGGCATTTCGGTCGTCACCTCGGTGATGACCTTCGAATTCAATGGTCTTGTGTTCAACCTGCTGGACACGCCGGGCCACGAGGACTTTTCCGAAGACACCTATCGAACGCTGACCGCCGTCGATTCGGCGGTGATGGTGATCGACGCCGCCAAGGGCATCGAGGCGCGCACCCGAAAACTGTTCGAGGTGTGCCGGCTGCGCGACATCCCGATCATCACCTTCATCAACAAGATGGACCGCGAGAGCCGCGACACCTTCGAATTGCTGGACGAGATCGAGAAGACGCTGGCGCTCGACACCACGCCGATGACCTGGCCGGTCGGCCGCGGCCGCGACTTCCTCGGCACCTATGATGTCGTCAACGGCGGCGTCCGCCTGCTCGAGGGTGGCGGCGCCAAGACCGGCGCCACCGAGCAGATCGACATCGCCGATCTCGGCAAGCGCAACCCCAATCTGGACGTCGGCCAGGTCAGGGAAGAGCTGGAGCTGGTCTCGGAGGCCTGCAAGCCGTTCGATCTCGAGGCGTTCCGCGAGGGCCATCTCACCCCGGTCTATTTCGGCAGCGCGCTGCGCAACTTCGGCGTCGGCGATCTGCTTGAAGGTCTCGGCAAGTTCGCACCTGCCCCGCGCGCGCAGGACAGCAATTTGCGCAAGGTGGAAGCCGCCGAGCCGCGCATGAGCGCGTTCGTGTTCAAGATCCAGGCCAACATGGACCCGAACCACCGCGACCGCATCGCCTTTGCGCGGCTGTGCTCCGGCAAGCTCAGCCGCGGCATGAAGGCCAAGCTGGTGCGCACCGGCAAGAACATGAGCCTGTCGAGCCCGCAATTCTTCTTCGCCCAGGACCGCTCGGTGGCGGATGAGGCCTTTGCCGGCGACGTCGTCGGCATCCCCAACCACGGCACGCTCCGCATCGGCGACACCTTGACCGAGGGCGAGGATCTCACCTTCGTCGGCGTGCCGAGCTTTGCGCCGGAAATCGTCCGCCGTGTGCGGCTGACGGATGCGATGAAGGCGAAGAAACTGAAAGAGGCGCTGCAGCAGATGTCGGAGGAGGGCGTGGTCCAGGTATTCCGCCCACGCGACGGCGCGCCTGCGCTGGTCGGCGTGGTCGGCCCGCTGCAGCTCGACGTGCTGAAGGCGCGGCTCGATGCCGAATACTCGCTGCCGGTGGAATTCGAAGTGTCGGAGTTCCAGCTGGCGCGCTGGATTTCCTGCGACGACCGCAAGAAACTGGAAGCCTTCATCAGCGCCAACAATTCGGGGATCGCCGACGACGTCGACGGCGATCCGGTGTTCATGGCCAGGAACGAGTTCTATCTCGGCTACACCAAGGAGCGCGCCGAGGGGATCGAGTTCTCCGCGGTGAAGGATGTGAAGAAGAAGTAGGCGCGGCTGCCGTCAGGATCGTTGACTATTCCCAGCCGGCCTCTTCCTCACATGCCTTCTGCTCTTCGGGGTGCGTCTTTTCCCACTCGGTGACTGACTGCGTATCTTCATCAGTCATCTTGTTGTTCATGCAAGTGCAGTACTTGAGCACGACCAGGCGCTTCGCGCCTTGATCGGAATTATCCTTGACGCATTGATTGATCCACTTGACGTCATCGGTTGTCACGGCGACGGCACTGCCGCCGGCCAAAATAACGGACAGGCTGCTCAGCAGTAAGCCTTTTAGAATTGATCTCGCGGCAAAATTCGACATCTCGCACCTCTGCTCCCGCCGATATGCGGTTCACTGGTGTTGATGCTTTTATCCGATCCAATGCGATTTGTCTGCTGTGACCTCCGCGTCATTGCCATGAGCTGCGGGGGCGAGGCCGCCCCGACCAAGCCGGGCGATGACACCTCTTGCGGGACGACTAGCCTTGGCCTTCTCGCTACATATGCATCCAGTGGATGCCGCTATGCGTCCACTGCCCGTTGTCGGGACTTGCGCCCGACCGAGCAGAAGTATCCACTGGATGCATGTAATCCAGGGAGAAGCAGCTATGACGAAACTCGCCACCTATTCCCGTTCCGGGGCCATCGCCGCCATCACCATGGACGACGGCAAGGCCAATGTGATGTCGCTGGCCATGCTGAACGCGCTGCATGCGGCCTTCGACGAGGCCGAGCGCGACAAGGTCGTCCCGATCCTGAACGCCCGCGGCAGGCATTTTTCCGGCGGCTTCGACCTCGCCGTGTTCGCCAGGGGTAGCGCCGAGGAGCAGTATTTGATGGTGAAGGCGGGCGCGGAGTTGGCGCTGCGGATATTGTCGTTTCCGTTTCCCGTGGTGGCGGCGTGCCAGGGCAATGCCTACCCGATGGGAGCGTTCCTTATCATGTCGAGCGATCACCGCATCGCCGCCGAGGGCGATTACCGGATCGGCATGAACGAGGTCGCGATCGGGTTGACCGTGCCGCGTTTCGCCATCGAGGTGGCGCGGCAGCGGCTGACGCCGGCCTATTTCAGCCGGGTCGTGATGACCGCGGAGATGTTCGGACCCGCCGAGGCCGTCACCGCCGGGTTCTTCGACCGTGTCGTTGCGGCGGACCGGCTGGAGCAGGCGGCGGAGGAGACGGCGCTGGCGCTGAGCGGGCTGAACATGGCCGCCCACGCCGCGACCAAGGCGCGGGCGCGCGGCGCGGTCATCAAGCTGATCCGGCAGGTCATCGACGAGGACATCACGCCGCAATATGGCGATGATCGCGTGGCGCGGCGGGCTTCGGCGTGAGGCGGTGGTAGCGTCCGGCGCGGGAGCTTTGTATGAAGAGAACATGACTGCAAAGCCGCGCCGGGCGACCTATCGCCACGGCAATCTCCGTGCCGATGCGCTGAAGGCCGCCACCCGCCTGGTGGCGGAGCACGGCCATGAGCGCCTGAGCCTGCGCGAGGTCGCCGAGGAGGTCGGCGTCGCGCACCGCTCGCTCTACAACCATTTCGTCCACCGCGAGGCGCTGCTCGATGCGGTGGCGACGGAGGCATACTTGCGGCTGGCGGCGAGCGTGGCCAAGGCAAGGACGCCGGAGGACTACACCGCGCGCTATGTCCGCTTCGCGCTCGCCAACCGCGCGCTCTATGCGCTGATGACCAGCCGGCCGCACGCCACCATGAAGCACAACCCGCCGCTGCAGAGCGCGGTGCACAAGGTCATCTCGGAGGCGATGCGGATTTTCGCCCGCGACATCGAATCCTCGGCCGCGCGGCGCCGTGCGGTGATGAAGGTTTACATCACCCTCTATGGCGGCATCTCGCTCTATGCCGCCGGCGTGCTCGATCAGCCCAGCGAAAAGGCGCTGATTGCGGAGCTCTCGGCCATGAACGCGAAGCTGTGATCGCGCGTCGCGTGGGCGGCGTCAGGATTTTGGCTTCGCCGCAAAGTCCGGCCGTTCCATCAGCAAGGAAACGGCAAGGCCGCCGATCAATCCCCAGAAGGCGGCGCCGACGTTCAACAGCGGGTGGTCAGCGACGGTGACGAGAAAGGCCACCAGCGCGCCGAGGGAGAACCGGCTGCCGAAGGCCGTGGTGAAGGCCGACTGCAACACGCGCAACATCGCCAGCCCCGCCAGCGCCGCGATCAGGGATTTTGGCGCGTTGAGCAGCAGCCGGGTGAAGGTCGGTGCCAGCAAACCGAACAGGATCGCCAGGATGCCGACGACGATCCCGGCGGTATATTGGCGTTTGCGCTCGCCGCTGCCGACGAGGATGGCGTTGGTCGGCCCGGTAAGGCAGGTGCTGATTCCGCCGGCGAGGGCAGTGATGGCCGAGCCGATGCCGCACGCGACAGCCACCGCGTTGATCGGCGGCTCATGACCTGCCGCCTTGAGAACGGCGATGCCCTGGCCGTTCTGCACGACGAGGACCGTGATCGCCAGCGGCACGACAAGCTCGACCATCGCGGCAATCGACCAGGCCGGCTCCTGGAGCACGGGCCGGATCAGTTCCAGCCGCAGCGGGGCCGAAGCGTCGAACTTGCCCAAGGCGATCGTGGCAACCGCGCCGACAATGAGCGCGCCGATGATCGGCGGACAGCGTTGGCCCAGCCATGGCAGCGCGGACAACAGCAACCAGACCGCGACCATGGGACCCGCGATGGCAATGTCCGCGAAGACGGCATGGACGAGGTCGAGGCCGAAACGCAGGAAGACGCCGGCGACCATTCCCATCACGATCGGCAGGGGAACGAGCTCCATGGCGCGCTTCACCGAGCCCGTGGCGCCCAGCACGAGCATCAGCGCGCTCGTGACGTAATAGGCGCCGACGACCTGGGGAAACGTCAGATGCGTCAAGGACTGACCCACCAGCACCGTGCCTGGAATGGTCCAGAAGAACGCCAATGGCTGCCGGTACAGCCAGCAGAACAGGATGGTGATGAGGCCGTTGATGAAGAAGACGCCGAAAATCCAGGAGGCGATTTCGCCCTCCGAGAGCCCGCCTTTCGAGCCGACCGAGAGGATGATGGCTACCGGCGCAGTAACGGCAAATAGCCAGCCGATGAACCCGCTCGACGCATATATCGGGCCGAAGTCGGAAAGTACTCTTCCCGGAGCCGGCGGTCTCTCGGTCGGTCGCTCGATCTGCTTCAACATGTATGGGCTTGTACGAGTGGCAGGAATCCCGGCCGGACCTTATCAAGGCGACGACGGGCGGCAAGGCTCATGAACGCAGGGCTGTGAACGGCGACGGTCTTGAACCCGGGCATCGGGAGCACCATTGTCCGGACTTGTCATTTTCGAGGCTGCCATGGTGCGGCGCGTCGTTATCATCAGCGGTCTGCTGTCCCTTGCCATGCTTCTGTCGGGCCAGGTCGACACGAGCCGCCAGATCAACCCGATCCCGTTCTCGCACGCGCCCTGCAGCGTGCTCGACAACCGGCCATGCACGCCGTCCTATTGCGGCGTATTCAACAACGGGCTCTGCATTCCCGAGATCGAATATCCCTACGGGCAGGATCTGCGGTTGACGATCCAGAGCGCGCCACCACAGCAGGACGCGGCTAGATACCGGAAGCCCGACCACGACCTCAATACCATTTCCGACCTCTTCGCCGCGCTGCGTTCCTGCTGGTCGCCGCCTTCGGCGGATACCGCGCGCGAGGGCATGCAGATGTCGGTGCGCTTCAGTTTCAAACGCTCGGGCGAGATGATCGCGGCACCGCGTGTCACCTTTGTCACATCAGGCGTTTCGGCAGACACGCGCGCCACCTATCTGAAGGCGATCAACGCCTCGCTCGATGCCTGCCTGCCGCTGAAACTCACCGATGGCCTTGGCGGCGCGCTTGCCGGCCGGCCGATCGCGATCCGCTATGTCGATAACCGCGCGCTGGGCAAGAGCTCGCAGCAGCAATGAGGCAGTCGGCAGGCGCATTGCGCTCCGCGCCCCTAAAATGATAGCCCTAGCTACGGGGGATACGGGCGCAAAACGGGAGGGTACCGTGGGACTTTGGGTGATGATCGCGGGCCTCGTGGTGTTTCTGGGCGCGCATACTTTCACTACGCAGCGCGATGCTCGCGCGCGGATGATCGCTTCGTTGGGTGAGGGCACCTACAAGATCGTCTATTCGCTGGTTTCGGCGATCGGCCTGGCGCTGATCATCTGGGGCTTTGCGCGGTATCGCGCAACCGGCTGGATCGACGTCTGGTCTCCGCCGGTCGCGATGAAGCACATCGCGATTGCGCTGATGCTGCCGGCGGTGATCATGGTGGTAGCGTCCTACATCCGCGGCCGCATCTACACGACGCTGAAGCATCCGATGCTGGCGGGCGTGAAGCTGTGGGCGGCAGCACATCTGCTCGCCAACGGCGATCTCGGCTCCATCATCCTGTTCGGCTCGTTTCTCGCCTGGGCGGTGTTCGACCGCATCTCGCTGAAGCGCCGCGGCGACGCTGGCGGTCCGCCGATTCCGGTGGGCGGGACGACCAACGACCTGATCGCGGTTGCGGTCGGCGTCATCGCCTATCTCGCGCTCGCCTTTGCGTTCCACCCGGCCGTGATCGGCGTTCCCGTCGTCGGAGCCTGAGCATGTCGGTACAGGCGGCGATCAGGCGCAAGACGGCGCCGGACATATTCGCACGCAAGGGCGGCGAGCCCATCGTGATGCTGACCTCCTACCACGCCCATACCGCGGCGCTGGTCGACCGCTATTGCGACGCCATTCTCGTTGGCGACTCCCTCGGCAATGTCATGCACGGCTACGAGACCACCGTGCCGGTGACGCTGGAGATGATGATCCTGCAGGGCCGGGCGGTGATGCGCGGATCGCAGCATGCGCTCGTCGTCGTCGACATGCCCTTCGGCTCCTATGAGGCGTCGAAGGAGCAGGCGTTCCATTCGGCGGTGCGGATCTTGAAGGAGACGCAGTGCGGCGCGGTGAAGCTCGAAGGCGGCGAGCGGATGGCGGAGACGGTGGCCTTCCTCAGCGAACGCGGCATTCCCGTGATGGGCCATATCGGGCTGACGCCGCAGTCGATCAACACGCTCGGCTCGTTCCGCGCCCAGGGTCGCGAGGAGGGGAGCTGGGAGCCGATCGAGAACGATGCCCGCGCGATCTCCGATGCCGGCGCCTTCTCTATCGTGATCGAGGCCGTGGCCGAGCCGCTGGCGCGCAAGATCACCGGGAAGATCGCAGCCCCTACCATTGGCATCGGCGCGAGCGCGGCCTGCGACGGCCAGGTGCTGGTGCTCGAGGACATGCTGGGCCTGTCGCCGCGCACGCCGAAATTCGTGCGCCGCTATGGCGATCTCGGTCCGGCCATCGAAGCCGCCATCAAGGGCTATGCGGCCGATGTCCGCTCGCGTAATTTTCCCGGTCCCGAACACGTCTACGGAATGAAAACAAGAAACTGAGGGAGCGGCGCCATGGACTGGTCGCATTCTTCCATTCCTCCCATGCGGCTGGAGGCGCGCTTCGGCGACCGCCTGGTGCCGGCCTTTGCCGAGCGGCCCGCCAGCATCTGGGCAATGATCGCGGATGCCGCTGCGCGCAATCCCGATGGCGAAGCGATCATCTGC
Organism: Bradyrhizobium sp.; assembly: GCF_016219575.1. Classification (GTDB taxonomy): domain Bacteria; phylum Pseudomonadota; class Alphaproteobacteria; order Rhizobiales; family Xanthobacteraceae; genus Bradyrhizobium. Next base: position 433,611 of record NZ_JACRMG010000009.1, read on the forward strand.
GGCCAGCAGCGGCTGAGCTGGCGCGAGGTGGTGGCGCGATCCGCCGATATCGCGGCCGGCTTTACCAGGCTCGGTCTGGTGCCCGGTGACCGCGTCGCGGTGCTGCTCAGCAATCGCATCGAATTCGTGCTGACGATGTTTGCGGCCGCGCATGCGGGCCTCGTCACGGTGTTGCTCAGCGTGCGCCAGCAGAAGCCGGAGATTGCGTATGTACTGACCGATTGCGGCGCGAAGCTGCTGGTGCATGAGGCCGCGCTGGCGGAGCGCATCCCGGACGCGCGCGACGTGCCCGACCTCAGGCATCGTATCGCCGTGGATGACATCGCGGACCGGTCACAATTTTCGGCGCTGCTCGGCAATGCTTCGGTGCCTGCGCCCGCCACGGTCGGCGAAGAGGACACCGCGATGATCCTCTATACGTCGGGCACCACCGGCAAGCCGAAGGGCGCAATGCTCGCCCATTGCAACGTCATCCATTCCTCGGTCGTGTTCGTGTCGTGCCTGCAGCTCACGGAAGCCGACCGTTCCATCGCCGCGGTGCCGCTCGGCCATGTCACCGGCGTCGTCGCCAACATCACGACCATGGCGTGCTGTGCGGGCGCGCTCATCATCATGCCGGAGTTCAAGGCGGCCGAATATCTCAAGCTCGCCGCGCGCGAACGCGTGACCTACACCGTCATGGTGCCGGCGATGTACAATCTCTGCCTGCTGCAGCCGGATTTCGACAGTTACGACCTGTCGAGTTGGCGCATAGGCGGCTTCGGCGGCGCGCCGATGCCGATCGCCACCATCGAGAAGCTGGCGGCGAAGATTCCGGGGCTGCGACTGGCCAATTGCTACGGCGCGACCGAGACGACCTCGCCGTCGACCATGATGCCCGCCGAATTCGTCGTCAGCCATATCGACAGCGTCGGCTTGCCGTGCCCGGGCGCCACCATCATCGTCGTCGATGCCGCCGGCAGGGAGCTGCAGCGCGGCGAGATCGGCGAAATCTGGATTCACGGCGGATCCGTCATCAAGGGCTACTGGAACAATCCGACGGCGACCGCGGAAAACTTTACCGGTGGCTTCTGGCATTCCGGCGATCTCGGCTCGATCGATGCGGACAATTTCGTGCGCGTGTTCGACCGCCAGAAGGACATGATCAACCGCGGCGGCCTGAAGATCTATTCCGCCGAGGTCGAGTCGGTATTGGCCGGCCATCCCGCCGTGGTCGAAAGCGCAATCGTCGCCAAGCCGTGCCCGGTGCTCGGCGAGCGCGTGCATGCTGTCGTGGTAGTGCGCGATACCGTTGAACGCACGGCGCTGCAGGCGTGGTGCGCGGAGCGGCTCTCCGACTACAAGGTGCCGGAGACGATGGACCTGATGACTGAACCCTTGCCGCGCAACGCCAATGGCAAGGTGATCAAGCGCCAGCTGCGCGAGGGGCTGGCGTCCCGCTCGGCCGCGGCGAGCTAGAGTTTCGGTGCGCCGGCCTTTGGCGCGGCACCGCCGTTGCCGGCGGCGAGTGCCTCGGCGTCGATGGCGGAGGCGCTGATCACCCGTTTCACGTCGAGCAACACGAACTGCGCGATGCTGATGCGATCGGCTTGTGTCGACGGCGTGAACTGCACGCTGACGACACCGTCACAATTGGCGCCCCTTGCGTCCTCGATCAGGGCGGCGAGCGACTTCTCCTTCGCGGCGATCGAGCGCTTGACCACGGCGACGCAGCTGCCGCGGCCGCGGCCGCTCTCGGTGTTGAGCTTCAGCGCCATCTTGGGATCGAGCGGCTTGTCGATGGCTTCGAGCGCCAGCGCCGGCTTGCCGAACTTGCCGCCGACCGACACGATCGAATTGCCGCGGTAGATGTAATAGAGATGCTGGTCGCCGACGATCGTGGGCGTGCCGTATTTTTCCATCACCTGCTTGATCAACTCGGCCCTGGCCGGCTGCTCGCCTTCGGCGAAATTCAGCGTGCGCGAAACGAAGAAGACGCGGTTCTCGCTGGCGGGCGAGGAGAAGCCCGCGACCAGCGCTTCGCCGCTTTGCTTTGCGCCGAGCGGCGCGCTGAAATTCAATGTGGCGATAAAGCTCGCGGATGAATTGCCGAACTTGGCTTGCCCGATCTCGGTCTTGCTGTCGGCGCGTCCCCTCAAGGCGGATTCGAACACGCTTCGGGCGGCGTCCGCCGTCGAGTCCGCGGAAATACCCAGGATGTCCGGGCGAAGCTTGCCGGCGAACGCGCTGTCAGGCGTCTTCGGTTTGATCTCGGCGGCGCGGCAGGCCGCAGGCAGAATGGCCGGGCCCAGGGCAAACGCAACGGCCAACACGACAAGCGAGGCGCGCAACACCATGAATCACCTGCAAACCAGATTGGGTCGGACCGGACTACGCCAAATTCTGAACCACGATGTCAACGCTGACGGGCGATTCGTCGCGGGTCTTTCAATCCGGTCTCCCCCGTTAACGTTTTGATCCGCCTCGCTTTGCCTTGCCACGGCCATATCGTTAGGGTAACGCCGCGCGAAAGCGGGGACCGGGCGCTTGGCGCCGCTCCCTTTGGCAAACGGCTCATCGGCGGTGGGATAGCCTTAAGTGTCTGAATTATTTGACGAAGTTGATGAGGAAGTACGTCGCGAACAGCTCAAGAAGCTGTGGGACAAGTACTCCATCTATATCATTGCTCTGGCATTCCTGATTATCGCGGGCGTGGGCGGCTGGCGCGGCTACCAGTACCTGGAAGCCAAGAAGGCCGCCGAAGCCGGCGCGGCGTTCGATCGCGCCGCGGAGCTTGCCGATCAGAACAAGCATGCCGAGGCGGAGGCCGCGTTTGCCGATCTGGTGGCGAAAGCGCCGTCCGGCTACCGCATCCTGGCCCGGCTGCGCACGGCCGCAGAGGTCGCCGCGCGCGACAAGCCGGCCGCTGCCAAGATGTTCGACGACATCGCCTCCGACACCTCCGTTGCGGCGCCCGAGCGCGATCTGGCGCGCATCCGCGCGGCGCAGCTGCTGCTGGAAACCACGACCTATCCCAACATGCTGCAGCGGCTCGAGCCGGCTGCCGGGAAGGACGGCGCCTTCCGCCACAGCGCGCGCGAATTGCTGGCGCTGTCGGCCTGGCGCGCCAACGACACCGCCGCTACGCGGCAATGGCTGGACATGATCGCCAATGACGGCAACACGCCGCCGGGCCTGCGTTCGCGTGCCGAAGCGTTGCAGGCCCTGTTGCCGCCGGTAGCGAAGAGCTGACGAGATTCTGATGCGCGGATCGCAACGCCTCATTGCTCTCACCGTCCTCGTCGCCCTTTCGGGCGCGCTGGCCGGCTGCGGCGGTGGCGGCATGGCCAATTTCGATCCGTCCGACCTGCTCGACTGGATGGACACCAAGAAGAAGCTGCCGGGCGAGCGCAAGCCGGTATTCCCCGAGGGCGTGCCCGGACTGGAGCAGGGCGTGCCGCGGGATCTCTACAAGGGTTCGCGCCAGCAGCAGATCGACGAGCAGAACGCGGCCGCAGCCGCAGCCGCCGCAGCGCCGCCCCCGGAGCCGCCGCCGGGTTCGAAGAGTGCGAGATCGAAGGGCAAGTCGAAGCAGGCCGCTGCACCCGCAGCGCAGCCTGCCGCTGCGCCCGATCCGGACGCGGCGCCCGCCGAGGAGGAAAACACCGTCGCCGCCGCGCCGCCGCCGCCAAAGCCGGCCAAGATCGTGCGCCGCCGCACCACCGCGCCGCCGCCCGATCCGCCGCCGCAGCAGCAGGCGCAGCCGGCGCAGCAACAGCAATCCGCATTCCCGGCGCCGCTGCCAAGCGGCGGTTTCTCGCGCTAGTTTCTCCCCGTCGCATTGACAGGCGCGGCAAGAGCGGCGCCTGACATCGTTCCAAAAAACGGCCCCATGTCGTTCACCATTGCCATCATCGGCCGGCCCAATGTCGGCAAGTCGACGCTGTTCAACCGTCTGGTCGGACAGAAGCTTGCGCTCGTCGACGATATGCCCGGCGTCACCCGCGACCGCCGCGAGGGTGAGGGGAAGCTCTACGATCTCGCCTTCACCATCATCGACACCGCCGGCCTCGATGAGGGCGCCAAGGGCTCGCTGACCGCGCGGATGCAGGAACAGACGGAAGCTGCGATCGCGCAGGCCGATGCGCTGATGTTCGTGATCGACGCCCGCATGGGGCTCACGCCCAACGACCGCGCCTTTGCCGATTTCGCCCGCCGCGCCAACAAGCCGGTGGTGCTGGTCGCCAACAAGGCCGAGGGCAGGCACGGCGAGCTGGGGGCGATGGAATCCTATGCGCTCGGGCTTGGCGATCCCGTGCAGATTTCCGCCGAGCACGGCGAAGGCATGAGCGAGCTCTACGACGCGTTGCGCGCGCTGATGCCGGAACCGGTCGAAGAGGACGAAGATACAGACGACGAGGACATCTCGGAGGAAGAGGCCGCGACGCGGCCCATTCGCGTCGCCATCGTCGGCCGGCCCAATGCCGGCAAATCGACCCTGATCAACCAGTTGCTCGGCGAGGAGCGGCTGCTCACCAGCCCCGAGGCCGGCACCACCCGCGATTCCATCGCGGTCGAGATCGAATGGAAGGGCCGGCAATTCCGCGTATTCGATACCGCCGGCCTGCGCCGACGCTCGCGGATCGAGGAGAAGCTGGAGAAGCTCTCGGTCGCGGACGCCCTGCGCGCGGTGCGCTTTGCCGAAGTCGTCGTGCTGATGATGGATGCGCAGAACAAGTTCGAGGAACAGGACCTGCGCATCGCCGATCTGATCGAGCGCGAGGGCCGCGCCATCGTGCTTGCGGTCAACAAATGGGATCTGGTCGAACGCAAGCCGAACCTGATTACGACCATGCGGACCGATGCCGATCACTGGCTGCCGCAGGTCAAGGGCGCGCCGCTCGTTGCCGTGTCCGGGCTGATGGGCGAGGGCATCGACCGCCTGATGACGGCGATCCAGCAGGCCTATGCGGTGTGGAACCGGCGCGTCCCGACGGCGGCGCTCAATCGCTGGTTCGAGCAGGCGGTCTCCAACAATCCGCCGCCGGCGGTGTCGGGCCGCCGGCTGAAGCTCAACTACATCACGCAGAACAAGGCGCGGCCGCCGAGCTTCGTGCTGTTCTGCTCGCGTGCCGACGCCGTGCCGCAATCCTATCTGCGCTATCTCGTCAACTCGCTGCGCGAGGCGTTCGATCTGCCGGGCACGCCGATCCGCATCACGCTGCGCGAAAAAGCCAATCCGTTCGCGCACAAGCGGAAGCGTCCCTCGTGAGCGGGGAGGCGCCGGCAAGTCCGGCAGCGGCTGCGCCCCGCGGCGCGGCCGTCGCCTTCATCTTCGTCACCATCCTGCTCGACATGCTGGCGCTGGGCGTGATCATTCCGATCCTGCCCAAGCTGATCGAGAGCTTTGTCGACAACGACACCGCCAATGCGGCGCGCATTTTCGGCCTGTTCGGCACGGCCTGGGCCGTGATGCAGTTCTTCTTCTCGCCGGTGCTCGGCGCACTGTCCGACCGCTTCGGACGCCGTCCGGTCATCCTGTTGTCGAATTTCGGACTCGGGCTCGACTATGTGCTGATGGCGCTGGCACCATCGCTGTCCTGGCTGTTCGTGGGACGCCTGATCTCCGGCATCACCTCTGCGAGCGTCTCGACCGCGTTCGCCTATATCGCCGACATCACTGCGCCGGAGCATCGTGCTGCGATGTTCGGCAAGGTCGGGGTTGCCTTCGGCGCCGGCTTCATTCTCGGCCCTGCGCTCGGCGGCGTGCTGGGCGATATCGATCCGCGGCTGCCGTTCTGGGCTGCGGCTGGCCTGAGCTTCACCAACACGCTTTACGGGTTCTTGATCCTGCCGGAGTCGCTGTCCAGGGAGCGACGCTCGCCCTGGCGCTGGAAGAGCGCGAATCCCGTGGGCGCACTGCGTTTGCTCGCTTCCGATAGCGTTTTGGCGGGATTGTCGCTGGCGAATTTCTTCGCACAGCTCGCCCATGTCGTGCTGCCGTCGGTGTTCGTGCTGTATGCGACCTACCGCTATGGCTGGGACGTCAAGACCGTCGGGCTCACGCTGGCACTGGTCGGCATCTGCCAGATGGTGGTGCAGGGCGCGGCGATCGGGCCGATCGTGAAGCGATTCGGCGAGCGCCGCGCGCTGTTCTTCGGGCTCGCCTGCGGTGCCGTCGGCTTTTTCATCTGCGGTACGGCGCCTACCGGTCATTGGTTCTGGACCGCCGTTCCCGTGATGGCACTCTGGGGCGTGGCGGGCGCAGCGACCCAGGCATTGATCACGCGACGGGTTTCGCCGGAGCAGCAGGGCCGGTTGCAGGGGGCGACCAACAGCGTGCAGAGCATTTCGCAGCTGCTCGGCCCGTTCCTGTTCACGCTGACCTTTGCGCACTTCATCGGCCCGCAGACCGCATTCAAATTGCCGGGCGCGCCGTTCCTGCTGGCATCGGTGCTGTTGCTTCTGGCGCTGGCGATTGCGCTGCGGACGCTGGCGGGGAAGCAGAGATAACTGTCGCTCCGGGCTGATGCGTGAGCACCAGACCCGGAGTCTCGAGATTCCGGGTTCGCGCTCTTGCGCGCCCCGGAACGAGCGCTATGCCGTTACTTCTTCACCAGCGGGCAGTCGCTGGCCGAAAGCGGCTTGGCCGCGTCTTCCGGCGCGATGGTGGCGATCAGCTTGTAGTAATCCCACGGGCCCTTCGATTCCTCGGGCTTCTTCACCTCGAACAGATAGGCCGGGATCAGGCGGCGGCCGTCGGCGCGCAGCGGGCCCTTGCCGAACAGGGGATCGTCGGTCGGGATTTCCTTCATCTTGGCGACGACCTTGGCGCCGTCACGCGGATTGCTGCCGAGCGCTTCCATCGCCTTCAGGTAATGCAGGATCTCCGCATAGAGCCCGGCGACCGTCATCGAGGGCATGGCGCCCTTCGGCGAGACCTTCTGGAAACGCTTCGACCATTCGCGGGTCTTGTCGTTGAGATCCCAATAGAAGGATTCGGTGAAGGTCAGGCCCTGTGCCGTCTTCAGGCCGAGCGCATGCACGTCGTTGATGAAGAGCAGCAGCGCGGCGAGCTTCTGGCCGCCCGCGACGATGCCGAATTCGGCTGCCTGCTTGATCGAGTTGGTGGTATCGCCGCCGGCGTTAGACAGGCCGATGACCTTGGCCTTGGAGGACTGCGCCTGCAGCAGGAAGGAGGAGAAGTCCGACGTGTTGAGCGGATGCTTGACGCCGCCGACCACCTTGCCGCCGGCCGCAGTGACCGCGGAAGCGGTGTCACGCTCAAGGGCATGACCGAAGGCGTAGTCGACGGTCAGGAAGAACCAGGTGTCGCCGCCGGCCTTCGTCAGCGCCTTGCCGGTGCCGTTGGCGAGCATGTAGGTGTCGTAGGTGAAGGAGACGGTGTTGGGTGTGCAGGCCTTGCCGGTGAGGTCGGCAGTGGCGGCACCGGAGTTGAGATGCACCGCGTTCTTTTCCTTCACCAGATTGCTCACGGCCAGCGCGACGCCGGAATTCGGCGTATCCGCGATGGCGTCGATTTTTTCCGCATCGAGCCACTGCCGGGCGATGTTGACGCCGATGTCCGGCTTGTTCTGGTGATCGCCGCTCAGCACCTCGATGTTCCAGCCCTTGGCCTTGAGGCCGGAATCCTCGACGGCCATCTTGACCGCTGCCACCGAGTTCGGGCCGCCGATGTCGGCGTAGAGGCTCGACATGTCGTTGAGCACGCCGATCTTGATGTTCTTGTCCTGGGCAATAGCGGGGCCCGCGAGCGAGAAGCCGGCGAGCGCGATCAGCGCGGCGGAGTTCCGCGCAAGTCTGGTTTTCATGTTTTTTCCTCCATGGATTGATGCCGGTGGATTCCTGCGAAATCCGATCCGGCATTGCTGGCGATCTTGGTGGCGCAATGCTTGCTTTGCAAGGCGCATATCGTAGCGGTCGGGATCGATGTCTGAACGACGGGAAATAAATTTCGCTACGCCTGCACCGGCGCCCGGAAACTCAGCAGCGCGCGGCTCATGTAGTCGTAGAGCTTGCCGGTCTCGGTCCATTCCGGCGAACACATCGGTACGATGAATTCAGCAACCTTTTCCGGCGGCTCCAACGTGTCCGGATCGATCCCGGGGAACACGGTGGCGTGCATGCGGGTTCGCGTGGGTCCGGGATCGAACAGGTTGACGCGGAGAGGCGTGGTCGCGGTTTCATGTGCCCACGCGCGCACCAGCGTCTCGAGCGCAGCCTTGGATGCCGCGTAAGGCCCAAAATAGGCGTTGGCCCAGCGCGCCGCGGCCGAGGTGACGAACACGGCGCGGCCGGCGTCGGACCGTTTCAGCAGCGGCTCCATGCAGCGGATGAGCTGGAAATTCGCGGTCACGTTGATGGCGAACGCGTCGTTCCATTGTTTCAGCTCGATATGGCCGAGCGGCGAGGACGGCCCCGGCACGCCGGCATTGCCGACGAGGATATCGAGTTTGCCGCCCCGTTCGTGCAGGGCTGCGCCGAGGCGGGCGATGCCGTCGGTGTCGGCGAGACTGAGCGGCACCAGCGTGGCGCTGCCGCCTTCCTTCCTGATCTCGTCGTCGAGCTCTTCCAGCCCGCCTTGCGTCCGCGCTACCGCCACGACATGCGCGCCGCGTCTGGCGAGCGCAACCGCGGTGGCATAGCCGATGCCGCGCGAGGCGCCGGTCACAAGGGCGATACGATTGGCGAGGGGCTTTGTCATCGGTCGATCAATCCACGTCTGTGCGGGGCCGTATTACAGACGTGGATGGCCGGGACAAGCCCGGCCATGACGAAAAATGACGACGTCATTCCGGGATGGCCCGAAGGGCCAGACCCGGAATCTCGAAGTTGGCTTGCGCAAGACAATCTCTGGATTCCGGGTTCGATGCTGACGCATCGCCCCGGAATGACGGGGCAGCTAGCTCGCCTCGGCCAGCAGCGACAGCTGGCGCGGCTGCGGTTCGGGCTGGTTCTGGTCGGTGAGGCCTGTCGGATAGGCGCCGGTGAAGCAGTGGTCCGAGAATTTGGGATTGGCGGGATCGCGGCCCGGAAAACCCATGGCGCGGTACATGCCGTCGATCGACAGAAAGGCGAGCGTGTCGGCGCCGATGATCTCGCGCATTTCCTCGAGGGAATGCGTCGCCGCCAGCAGCCCGCCGCGGTCGGGCAGGTCGATGCCGTAATAGTCGGGATAGAGGATCGGCGGCGAGGCGAGGCGGAAGTGCACTTCCTTCGCGCCGGCTTCGCGCATCATGCGCACGATCTTCTTCGAGGTTGTGCCGCGCACCAGCGAGTCGTCGATCAAGAGGATGCGCTTGCCCTCGATGGCGACGCGGTTCGCCGCATGCTTCATGCGCACGCCGATCTCGCGGCCGCTCTGGGTCGGCTGGATGAAGGTGCGGCCGACATAGTGGTTGCGGATGATGCCGAGCTCGAACGGCACGCCGGAATGCTGGCTGTAGCCGAGGGCTGCGGGCACGCCGGAATCCGGCACCGGCACCACCACGTCGATGTCGACATGGCTTTCGCGGGCGAGCTGCGCGCCAAAGGCCTTGCGCACATCGTAGACCGAGCGGCCGCCGACGATGGAGTCGGGCCGGGAGAAATAGATGTATTCGAAGATGCAGGGCCGCGGCGGCTTCGGCGGGAACGGCTTGTGGCTGTGGGCGCCTTGTTCGTCGAACACGACGATTTCGCCGGGGTCGATGTCGCGGACATATTTGGCGCCGATCATGTCGAGCGCGCAGGTTTCAGAAGCGAGGATCGGGTGGCCGTCGAGATCGCCCAGCACCAGCGGGCGAATGCCGAGGGGATCGCGGGCGCCGATCAGCTTCTTGTTGGTGAGGGCGACCAGCGAGTAGGCGCCTTCCAGCGCGCGCAGCGATTCGATGAAGCGGTCGATGAAGTGGCTGCGCCTGGACTGCGCGACCAGGTGCAGGATCACCTCGGTGTCGGTGGTCGACTGCATCATGGCGCCGTTCTTCACGAGGTCGCGCCGCAGCGACAGGCCGTTGGTGAGGTTGCCGTTATGACCCACCGCAAAGCCGCCGGCATTGAGCTCGGCAAACAGCGGCTGAACGTTGCGCAGGATGGTGGCCCCGGTAGTGGAATAGCGGACATGGCCGACCGCGACAGTGCCGGGCAGGCGGTCGATCACTTCACGCTTGGAGAAGGCGTCGCCGACAAGGCCGAGGCGGCGCTCCGAATGGAAGCGGCTGCCGTCGTAGGAGACGATGCCGGCGGCTTCCTGGCCGCGATGCTGGAGGGCGTGCAGCCCGAGCGCGGTGATGGCGGCGGCTTCGGGGTGGCCATAAATGCCAAACACGCCGCATTCCTCACGCAGCGTGTCGCCTTCGAGATCGTCCTGCAGCTCGATGCCCATGCCGGGTTGGTCGGCGGGATCGGAAGGGGTTTGCATCTCGTCCATCGCGCCTCTCTAGGTCGGCCTCAAAAAGGTTAACGGCCCGCCGGTTTTTCGATCAGCTTTTTAAGGCTGTCGCGGGCGGACTTGTTATAGCCATCGGCGGAACCCGGCTGCGCCGGCTCGGCGTCAGCCTGGTCATCCTCGGGCTTATTCTTCTTGAATTTCTTTAAGATGGTGTTCTCGGGATCGTCTGGCAAGAGGCCCTTGAGCCATTCGCCGGAGGCATCCAGCACCGCGCGGGACTTGGCCTGCTGGACCCAGTCCGGCCGCTGCTTTTCCGGCACCAGCCAGATGAAGAATTCGTAGGCGACGACGACGATCAGGAGGCCGCGGGCGAGGCCGAACAGGAAGCCCAAGGTGCGGTCCAGCGCCCCGATCCGGGAATCCAGGATCATGTCGGAGATCCGGACCGTGATGACGGAGACGACGATCAGGGTGCCGATGAAAGTGCCGGCGACGACGACGGCGAGCGCGACGGTGTCGTTGCCGAAGTAGCCCTTGGCCGTCGGCAGCAGCTTTGCGTAGCTGTACAGCGTCACCAGCGCGGCGGCGCCCCAGGCGGCGATCGACAGGATTTCGCGCATGAAGCCGCGGACGAGGGCCAGCAAGCCCGAGATCAGCATGACGCCGAGCAGGACGATATCGAGATAGGGAATCGGCATCGGCTGGTCAGGTCCGCTCGTAAATCGTGGCATCCGAATCGGAAGCGTCAGTGCCGTCCTAACTGACGGTGAACCGCCGCAACCCGCAAGGCCGGATGAGGTGTCATCCCGCCGCCTTTTGCGCGGGTGGTATAGCGGCGCGGGCCGGTGACGTCACGCCCGCTTTAGCCATTTTCCCTACGGAATCGGGCCGGTGTGGCATTTTTCTCAACCGCCGTCGCATCCCGGGAACCCTCGCGATTGCCCCGCGGCACCCCGCGCGCGGCGATTTCCGCAACCAGCGTGGTGAGCCCGCCGACCGGGTTGAGGGTCAGCCCGGCATCGCCGGCGACCTCGCCGCGCGCCGATTCCGGCAGCACGGCCCGGCCGAAGCCGAGTTTGGCGGCTTCCTTCAGCCGGGCGGCGGTCTGGGCGACCGGGCGGACCACGCCGGAGAGCGAAATCTCGCCGAAATAGACCGCATCCGTCGGCAGCTGGGCGTTCACCAGCGACGACACCAGCGCAGCAGCGGCGGCGAGGTCCGCAGCCGGCTCCTGGATGCGCAGGCCGCCGGCGACGTTGAGATACACGTCATGTCCGGAGAGCTTGACGCCGCAATGGGCCTCCAGCACCGCCAGCACCATCGAGAGCCGGCTCGGATCCCAGCCGACGACGGCGCGGCGGGGGGTGCCGAGCGAGGTCGGGGCCACCAGCGCCTGCAACTCGACCAGCACCGGGCGGGTGCCCTCGATGCCGGCAAACACGGCGGTGCCGGGCGCGCCGAGGTCGCGCTCGGACAGGAACAGCTCGGAGGGGTTGGTGACTTCGCGGAGCCCGAGGCCCGTCATCTCGAACACGCCGATCTCGTCGGTCGGGCCGAAGCGATTCTTCACCGCGCGCAGGATGCGGAACTGCTGCGAGCCTTCGCCCTCGAAGGACAGCACGGCGTCGACCATGTGCTCGACCACGCGGGGACCGGCGATCTGGCCGTCCTTGGTGACGTGGCCAACCAGGATGATGGCCGCGCCGGTCTTCTTGGCGAAGCGAATGAGCGCCTGCGCGGAGGCGCGGACCTGCGTCACCGTGCCGGGTGCGGACTCCACCGTGTCGGTCCACATGGTCTGGATCGAGTCGATCACGATCAGGCGGGGGACCGCACCCTCCGAAAGGGTTGAGACGATGTCTTCAACCGAAGTCTCCGCGGCAAGCTGCACCGGCGCATCCGCCAGCCCCAGCCGCTCGGCGCGGAGCCGCACCTGGGCGATGGCCTCCTCGCCGGAGATGTAGACCGCGCGGTGGCCGGCGCGCGCCATCATGGCGGTGGCCTGCGTCAGCAGCGTCGATTTGCCGATGCCGGGATCGCCGCCGACCAGAAGCACCGAGCCGCGGACGAAGCCGCCGCCGGTGACGCGGTCGAGCTCGGCCATGCCCGACGACAGGCGGGGTGCGTCCTGGCTCTTGCCGGAGAGCGATTCCAGCGCGAACTGCCGGCCCTTGCGCTTGGAGCGGATCGAGACCGGCACGGCGGTTGCGTTATCCTCCTCGGACAGCGTGTTCCACTCGCCGCAAGCCTCGCACTTGCCCTGCCAGCGGTTATAGGCCGCGCCGCAGTTCTGGCAGACAAAGGAGAGGGAGGATTTGGCCATGTGCGATTCTACCGCGTCAGTCATTAGCGCGCGGGGGCGACTCTGTCAGGACATTTCCACCGCTATAATGGCAATTCCTCATGGTGAGGAGCGCGAAGCGCGTCTCGAACCATGAGGCCCCGCTGTCGCCTGCGGCTCACACCTCGACGCGATCAGGCCGCGTGGCCGGCGCGGGTCCAGATGCCAAGCGGCCGCTCCAGCCCGCGAATGGCCTGCGGCGGCTGCGCCACCAGATGGGCGAAGTCGGCGCTGGAGCCGCCGGCTTCCGCGCGCGCCTGCTGCACGAGTTCGTCGCTGGCGATCATGGCGCAGCCGAACTGGCGGGTCAGCGATTCAAGCCGGCTTGCCGCGTTCACGGTGGTGCCGATCACGGCGAATTCGAGCCGGTTCAAGCCGATATCGCCGAGCACGACCTGACCGTAATGCAGGCCGATGCTGATGCGGATCGGCGGTTCGCCGCGGGGTTTTCGCTCGTGGTTCAGCTCGTCGACGGAGTCGAGCATGGCCTGCGCGCAGCGCAGCGCATTACCGGCGTCGGAATTGCCGGCGAAGGGCGTGCCGAACGTCGCCATCAATCCATCGCCGAGATATTTGTCCAGCGTTCCCCCGTGCCGGAAGATCTCGCGCTCCATCCGCTCGTGGAACTGCCGCAACGTCCTGATCACTTCGGCCGGGTTGCGGCCGTCGGCATAGGCGGTGAAGCCGACGATGTCGGTGAACAGCACCGCCACGTTCTCGGTGCGGACCTGCTTGAGCGGTTCGTCGTTCTTCGACAGTTGCTCGACGACATTGGGCGAAAAGTAGCGCGCCAGGTTGGTGCGCTCGCGTTCGATCCCGGCATGGCTGACCAGGAGCGCGTTGGAACGGCGAACCGCCACCGCCAGCGTCACCGCGACGATGATGAACACCACGACTTCCTGAAACCGCGCGGTGACGTTGATCGTCGTGGGGTCGATTGCCGCGAACATCCTGACGTCGGAGCCTATGGCCGCACGCACCCGTTCGGCCAGCGCGGCATAGCTGTCGGCATGAAAGTACCAAGCCCAGCCGACGCCGATCGCCCACAGGCCCGCCGTCCAGGTGCCCATCGCGATGACGGTTCGCCAGGAGTAGGCGAGCGTGGCAGTGGACAACAGCACGAAGAAGTAGATGAAGCTGTTGAAGCGGAATTGCATTCCGATCGGCCAGTCGCTGGGGGCGAAGGGATTGGGCACCACGGCAATGAAGGTCATCAGGGCCAGGTCGCAAAACATCAAGAACAGTTCCGGCCGCGAGACGCCGGCCTTGCCGACCTTGAGCTGGGCCCAGCCGATCGCTGCAAAAAGGCCGAGCGAGGCGATGTAATAGAGAACATCCCAATGGGGATTCATGATTGGCAGCGTCACGGCGATCACCGCGAGTGCAACCCAGCGCGCGCGAACCGCCAGCCACAAGCCTTCGCGCTTGCTCTCCGCCAGCGCCGCCTCGGCAAATCTCTGGACGTCTTGCCGGACGCCGTCCCGCCCGTTCGCCGGGTTGCCAGAAAGGGGGAAAACGGCAGGTTCCGCCACTGCGCTCACGACACCCACTCCTTCGCTGGAAGATCGGCTCCATCAAATGAGCCCGGAAGCTAGGTTATTTCAAGTGGGATGCGATCGGGCGATGACGCCGGACCCTTGCCGGACGTTACCGTCTCGCATCGCCAAGCCCTGTTTCGCCGACACAAACGGCACGGCCGATCCCGGCACCGTCGTGGTCGGTCGGCATGCATGCCGGCACCGGTACCAAAAGACTGGCTCTTTCGATCCGGATCGATTGTTGCGGCGCAACCGGCCGGTCGATCTCATCTGGCGCCATTCGCCTCGAAGCCGCAAAAGAATCGAAGGCTCGCAAGAGGTGCGCCGACGAAGAAACTTGAATTCGATGGTAGTTTCTTGATCTCGGTGGTCAGCATGTCTGCTGCTGCCGAAGACGACATCTGACGCCCATTGCTGGCCATCTTGTCCGATCGCCTTCCAGCCTTCTCGCTCGCCGCCAACTTGATCTGTGTCAAGGTTGCTGTCTCGGTGATTGTTCTTTTATCCAGCAGCGCAGCGCGGTGACGTCGTAGCACATGTTCTGGAAAAAGCTGTTTCATACTCGAGATTATCTCAGATCATCCCTGTGGGTGGTGCCATTTGTCGCCATCCCATTGGAACTGGTCGCGACGCGAATCCTGCACAGCCTGGACGACCGGCTCGGCTCGGCGTTCCTGGGCCTTGGTGTCTCCGGCGCACAAGCAATGCTCGACGCCATAATAACCGCGATGTTGAGCTTCGTTGTCTTTACATTTGGATCGTTGCTTGTCGCCCTTCAAATCGCAAGCGGCCAGATGACGCCGCGGATCATTGCTACCATACTGGTCCGTGACAACGTGGTCAGATACACAACGGGGCTTTTCATTTTTACCCTGCTGTTCGCAATAAGCGCGGTGAATCGGATTCAGGCAAGTGTTTCCCAACTCGTGGTCTTCGTTGCTGCCTGCCTTGCCATAATTTGTTTCGGGGCATTCTTGTATCTGATCGACTACGCTTCGCGACTATTGCGGCCGATCAGTATCGTCGGGCTTGTGGGCAAGTCAGGTCTCGCGGTGATCGCCAACAGCTATCCCGGGCTGAACCCGAACGGAACGGAAGCCCGCTTCCGTAACACGCGAAAGTCGCCGGTTCGTACCGTCTCGCATGAGGGCGCGTCGGAAATCGTGCTTGCTGTCAGCCTACCCCATCTGATCAAACTGGCAGAGCACTCGAATGGCGTAATAGAGCTGGTGCCTCAGGTGGGAGATTTCGTCGCGACTGACGAGCCGCTCTTCAAATTGTACGACGGTGCAGAGTCGCTGGATGACGGGGAATTGCGATCTGTGGTCGCGTTCGGGCCGGAGCGGACGCTCGATCAGGACCCAACCTTTGCATTCAGGATCATCATTGATATTGCGCTCAAGGCCCTGTCACCTGCGATCAACGATCCGACCACAGCCGTGATTGCGATCGATCAGCTTCACAGACTGCTTCGCAGTGTCGGCAGACGAAATCTGCGCACGGAAGAACTGGTGGGCCGTTCGGGCGAACTTCGCGTCGTTTGCCGCACTCCGAACTGGGAGGACTTCGTACATCTCGCATTTACGGAGATCCGTCATTGCGGGGCGCACAATATCCAGATCGCGCGGAGATTGCGGGCGATGATCGAAAATCTCATCGAAACATTGCCGAAGTATCGTCATGCCGCTTTGTCGCAGCAATTGGAGCTTCTCGATCGTGAGGTGGACAGGCGCTTCAATTATGCTGAGGATCGTACCCTTGCGCATGTGGCAGATTCCCAAGGTCTTGGCGGAGCCTCAGGGTTGTAAAGGATACCAAAGCCGCCAAATTGCAGTGCGCAGAGAGGTGTCCAACGGCGCGATTCGAGCCAGATCATGATATACTTGACGATCATGGGTTCTCGGGCGATCGAGCCTTGCCAGCTGGGCCATCCGCTCGCCGAGGCAGTCGCATGCGACGCAGCAAGGCGATGAGGAAGGCTTGATGCCAAATCGAGCAGCAGCTTTCTGGCGCAGGTTTCTCGGAAGAGTCAGAGGACATCACGATCTCCACGCTCCGTTTTACGTAACGACTCACCGCGGCCACATCATGCAGACGTTTCAATCGCTCGAATTGGCGATCGAAGCCGCCGAATCCCTGGGCCCAGATCACTACATCATCGACCGGCACGGCCTGCAAATCTGGAATCCGGAGAGAAGACTGCTGCGCAATGAGGAATAGCGCGGCCGTGGCGAAGCACAGGGCGGCTCCGGACGGACATGATATGAAGGTGATATGGCCGTCTCTGAAACGACTGCGCGAATGAGCAGGAAGGTGTCGCCCCAGCCCCATAGTCCGCAATACAGGTTGATGCTCGGGGCGTGCGGCGTTGTGTTCGGCGACATCGGCACCAGCCCGCTCTATGCCTTTCGCGAAAGCTTTGTCGGCCATCATCGGCTGCCCACCGATCCGTTCCACGTGATGGGCGTTCTGTCGATGCTGATCTGGACGCTGATCCTCGTCGTCACCGTCAAATACGTGTTCGTCACCATGCGTGCGGACAATCGCGGCGAGGGCGGAAGTTTTGCCTGCTCGCTCTCATCGAGCGCGTGGCCGGCAGCTCGCCGGTCTTTCCCGCGATCGCCATGGCAGCGCTGACTGCCACGGCCCTGTTCTATGGCGATGCCGTTATCACGCCTGCGATTTCGATCCTGTCGGCGGTGGAAGGCCTGTCACTGCTCGACGAACGCTTCAATGTGCTGGTGATACCCCTGACGCTCGCGATCGTGGTGGCGCTGTTTGCCGTTCAGCGCCGCGGCACGGCAACCATCGGCGGCGTGTTCGGCCCTGTGATGGCGGTCTGGTTTGTCGCCATCGGGATGCTCGGCGCGATCCAACTCGTCGCCAATCCGTCGGTGCTCGTAGCCGCGAGCCCGCATCACGCGCTGCGCTTTCTGCTGGCGGACCCGGCCGGGGCGTTCCTTACCCTCGGCACCGTCGTGCTCGCGGTGACGGGTGCCGAGGCGCTCTACGCGGACATGGGGCATTTCGGCCGCTCGGCGATCGCCAGGGCCTGGACCTGGCTGGCACTGCCGGCGTTGCTGTTATGCTACGCGGGTCAATCGGCGCTGGTGCTTGCGGATCCGGAAGCGATGCGCTCACCCTTCTATCTGATGGCGCCGCCCGCGCTATTGATCCCGTTGCTGTTGCTGGCGACCGCAGCCACAATCATCGCCAGCCAGTCGATCATCAGCGGGGCGTTCTCGGTGACGCAGCAGGCGGTGCAACTCGGCTACCTGCCGCGCCTCAACATCGTCCACACCTCCGATGAGGCGCGCGGCCAGGTGTTCGCCCCGACGGTCAACCTGCTGCTGTTGCTGGCGGTGATCGCGCTCGTGCTCGGCTTTCGTTCGTCGAGCGCGCTTGCGGCCGCGTTCGGGCTCGCGGTGACGGCGACGATGGTGCTGACCACGCTTATGATCGGCTTCGTGGTATTCAGGATCTGGCGTTGGCGTCCTGCGCTCGCCATTCCGCTCTATGTCGTGCTGCTGACGCTCGATCTCGGGCTGTTTGCGGCCTCCGCAACCAAGTTCACCGACGGAGGCTGGCTGCCCGTCAGCATCGCCATCATTCTCATCATGGTATTCACGACCTGGCAACGCGGACGCAAGCTGTTGGCGAAGCGACTCGCCGCGGACGCGATCTCGGTCGAAACGCTCCAGAAGAGCACGGCAAGCGTGCCGCGGATTCCGGCGACCGCCGTCTACCTCACCTCGAATGCGGCGGGCGTGCCGCCTGCGCTGCTGCACAACCTGAAGGCCAATCACGTCCTGCACGCCCGCATCCTGTTTGTGACCGTCGAGACGGCGCTGACGCCGCGCGTCGACGCCCAGGCGCGGGTGTCGGAGGAGGAGATCGGGCCTGGAATGACCCGCATCGTGATCCGCTATGGTTTCAGCGAGGCGCCGAACGTGCCTGCAGCGCTGTCCGCACTGTCCGCCGGCTTCGATGCAATGAAGACGACCTATTTCCTGAGCCGGCAAACCCTGGTCCCGACCCGCAGGCCGGGCATGGCGCTTTGGCGTGAACATCTGTTCGCCGCCATGATGCGCAACTCGCAGACGCCGATGTCCTATTTCAGGCTGCCGATCAACCAGGTCGTCGAACTCGGCAGCCAGGTCGAGATCTGATCGAGTCCCTTACGCCGCTCCGGCAGCTTTCGCCGCCTGGTATTATGCGGCGTCCTATTTCACCGACACGAACGGTACGGCCGAGCCGGGCACCATCGTGGTCGGCAGCACGCCGTTCCAGCGTTCGGCCTGCACCAGCGTGACGAGGTTCGGGTTGGAGCCGAGCGCTTTGGCGCGGGCCTCGATGGCGGCGGCTTCGGCCTCGCCGACGAGGCGGATGTTGGTGGCGCGGGCTTCGCCGTTCAGGCGCAGCGCATCGGCAGCGGCCTGGGCCTCGGCGCGGACGGCGTTGGCCTTTGCCGTAGCTTGCGTCACCGTGATCTGGGCCTGCACCTTCTCGCGCTCGGCGTTCTGCTGCAGCTTCTGCACCTCGACCTCGGCCAGCATGCGCTGCTCGATCGAGTGCAGATAGTTGGCGCTGAATTCGATGTTCTCCAGCTGCACGCTTTCGACGATGATCATGGGATCGTCGCGCAAGGTCGCCGTGATGGCGTCCTTGATCGCGGCATTGAGCTGGCCGCGCTCCTGGATCGCCTTCACCGCCGTGTAGCGGCCGAACACGATCTTGACCTGCTGGTTCACTGCGGGGCTGACGACCTGGTTGACGGCGGTCTCCAGCCTGCCGAACTTGGCGTAGAGCTCGCCGACCTTTTCCGGCGCGGCGCGCAGCGTGACGCTGATCTTCAGGTCGGCCGGCTGCTGGTCGTAGGAATAGGAATTCATCTTGTCCCAGCTGTAGGTGATGGTCTTGACGCTGATCTTCTGGACGGTGTCGAGCAGCGGCACCTTGAAGCCGAGACCGGGTTGCGCGGTGCCGATCACCGCGCCGGTGCGCAGGATCACGCCGCGCTCGGTCTGATCGACGGTGTACCAGCTGCCGAAAACGATGGCGGCGACGACGGCCACCGCGGCGACGACGGCGGCAATGATTCCGTTGTTCATGTGGAGCTCCTGGCCCTGGGATGGCCGGACATAGGCGAAGAGATGTAACGATCCCTAAGAAGGCGGACCGCAGGCCGCAGTGATCTGCATCACTGCGTCGCGCTTTCCCCGCATTTGGTTCAGATTGGACGAACGGAATCGGTAAAGTTTACACCGTCGCCGCCGTCCACAGCATCGCCACACCCGCCGCGATCATGATGCCATCCATGATGAGGCGGAAGACGTCGGGCTCGAGCCTGAGCACGAAGCGCTTGGCGATGAAGGCGCCGAACATCAGGGACGCGCCCGCGATCAGTCCCTTGATGGCGATATCCGGGGTCAGCGCGCCGAAACGCTCGAAGGTAACGGACTTGCTTAGATAGAGCCCGAGCGAACTCGCGGCTTCGGTGGCGAGGAAGGCGCCCTTGGTCAGGCCATAGAACAGGAACAAGGGAACGCTGAGCGGGCCGGTCGAGACCACGATGCCGGTAAGATAACCGATGATGGCGCCGCCGGCCGCGAGATGCCAGAGATTGGCGTTGGGTTGATGTCGCGCGAGCCAGTGCCGCACCGGCACCATCGCGACCAGGAACAGGCCGATGGCGATGTCGACGGTGCGCGAGGGCAGCACTAGCAGCGTGCGCGCACCGAGCGCGGCAGCGGGGATGCCCGTCACGGAATAGGCGGCGCAGGCGCGCCAGTCCACCTCGCGCCACCAGGCGAGGATGCGCGACAGGTTTGCCATGACAGCGGCGACCGCCATGATCGGAACCGCCTCCTTCGGTCCGTATTGATAGACCAGCACCGGCATCAGCATGATCGACGAGCCGGTGCCGACGATGCCCGAGATGGTGCCGGCGAGCAGGCCGACGATGAGGACGAAGAGGAATCCCACCGCGTATTCCCAAGTTTCCTTCACCCTGAGGAGCGCGTCCTTGCGCGTCACCGGACGATGCTACGCATCGCCGGGCGAAGGGTGAGGCCGCAGTGTGGCCTCATGGTTCGAGACGGCGCAAGCGCCTCCTCACCATCAGGGGCAACAGCAGACTGCTGACAGCAGGGTGGCAGCAGTGCCAGGGTATGTGCTCAACAGCATCGGATCAATTGGAAGGGGCGGGTGATGCCACTGAAGGGAAGCTGCCATTGCGGCAACACGAAGTTCGAAGTGAGCGAGCCGCCGGCCGACGTCACGCGTTGCACCTGCTCGTTCTGCTCCAAGCGCGGCGCGCTGTGGGCCTACTACAAGCCGGCGCAGTTTCGCCTTACCTCGCCGGAGGAAAATGTTGCGACCTATCTGTGGCGATCGCGCACCGTGAAACATCATTTCTGCGCCAATTGCGGCTGCGGCACGTTTGGCGAGTCGCCGGACTGGTCGACCGGCAAGCCGGACTTCGACAATCCGAAGATCGGCGTCAATGCGCGGCTGCTCGATGATTTCGATCTCGACGCCGTGCCGGTCACCGTGGTCGACGGTAAAAATCTGTGGTGAACCTCATCCTGAGGAGCGGCCATCAGGACGCGTCTCGAAGGATGCAGGCCCGCCTGTGGCCTCATGGTTCGAGACGCGCGAAGACGCGCTCCTCACCATGAGGGTCGGTACTCTACCTCAACACCAGCCATGCCGGGGCGTGGTCGCTGGCGCCTTCCTCGCCGCGGACCTTGCGATCGACGCCGGCTCTTTGCAGGCGGGGCTTCAGCGCCGGGCTGAGCAGGAGATGATCGAGCCGCAATCCGGCATCGCGCGGCCAGCGGTTCCGCATGTAGTCCCAGAAGGTGTACATCGGCTGTTTCGGGTGCAGCTCGCGGATCGCATCCGTCCAGCCCTGATCGATCAGTGCCGCGAAGGCGGCGCGGCTCTTCGGCTGGATCAGCGCGTCCTTGTCCCAGGAGCGCGTCGGATAGATGTCGAACGGGGTTGGCGCCACGTTGTAGTCGCCGGCCAGCACGACCGGGATGTCCTGCTTGATGAACTTTGCTGCGTGCGCGCGCAGGCGTTTGAACCAGGCGAGCTTGGTGTCGAATTTCGGTCCGGGCTGCGGATTGCCGTTCGGCAGATAGATGCTGGTCACGACGATGCCGCGCACGGCGGCCTCGATGTAGCGGGCCTCGCGATCGCCGGGGTCGCCGGGCAGGGCGGAGCGGATCAGGATCGGCTCGGCATTGCGGGCGAGAATGGCGACGCCGTTCCAGGTCTTCTGTCCGCGCCACACGGCGCCATAGCCCGCTTTCTCAATCGCGGAGATCGGAAATTCGGCGTCGGTCGCCTTCAATTCCTGCAGCGCAACGACATCGGGCTTTGCCGCGCGCAGCCAGCGCAGCAGATTGGGCAGGCGCCTGTTCACATTGTTGATGTTGAAGGTGGCGACCTTCATGCCTTGTCGGTGGACGCGGTCTCCGGGGGCACCGGCGGCGGCGTTGCGGCGGCAGGCGCGGCCTCCGCAGGCACCGGCGGCGGTGTCGCCGCGACTGGCGCAGAGGCTGCGGCCGCTGGAATTTCCCCGGTCGCCGGCGCGGACAGCTCCACCCTGGCTTCGCCGCCCTTGTAGACGCGGGCGAAGCGGCGGCCGAGGCTGGTCAGCACCTCATAGCCGATGGTACCGAAATGGTGCGCGAGCTCGTCGACGGTGATGCCTTCGCCGATCAGCGTCACCAGGTGGCCGCGGCGGGCAGCGTTCTTGTCGAGATCGGTGACGTCGACCGCCATCAGATCCATGGAGATGCGGCCGGCGATCGGGCAGCGCTTGCCTGCCACCACCACCTCGGCGCCGCGTGAGCCGTCATTGGCGCTTGCCGCGCGGAAATAGCCGTCGGCATAGCCGGCGGCGACGATCGCCAGCCGCGTTGGCCGCCGCGCCGTCCAGGTGCCGCCGTAGCCGACGGTCTCGCCGCGCTCGACATTGCGGATCTGCACGATGCGCGCCTTCAGCTCGACGACGGCCTGCATGGGATTGTCGGCCTCCGGCGTCGGGTTGACACCATAGAGGGCGGCGCCGGGGCGGACGAGGTCGAACTGGAATTGTGGACCGAGGAAGATGCCGGACGAGTTGGCCAGCGCGGCCGGCACGCCCGAGAACTCGCTGGCAATCTCGCGGAACGCCGCGAGCTGCCTGGCATTGGCGGGATTGTTGAGCAGTTCGGCGGAAGCGAGGTGGCTCATCACAAGCGTGATGCCGTGATCGCCGGCATTGATGCGGGGGATGATGGCCTGCGCCTCGGCGATCGTCAGTCCCAGCCGGTTCATGCCGGTGTCGATATGGATGGCGGCGCCGCCGTTCCACCCCGCGCGTCGGCAGAACACGTCCCACTCGGCGAGTTCGTTGAGATCGCCGATCACGGGCCGGCAGTCGATCCTGGCGTAGGCCTCGCCGGAATTCTGGAAATAGCCGTCCAGCACGTAGATGGCAGCCGAGGCTGGCACGGCGCTGCGGACGACTTTCGCCTCGTCGATTGTCGCTACGAAAAAGGTCTTGCAGCCGGCATTGGCCAGCGCGCGTGCGACCTGTTCGGCGCCGCAGCCATAGGCGTTGGCCTTGACCACGCCGGCGCATTCGGCCGGAACCGCGTTCTTCTCCAGCTTGCGCCAGTTGGCGACGATGGCGTCGAGATCGACGGTGAGGATGCCGGTCGCGGTGGCATGCGCCGCGGCGAGATTGGCCTCGGCCGAGAGCAGGGATTTTGGATCGGAGGCGATGTTCATGCCGCATTTTAGGCGGCGAGGCGCAGCGGTTCAACCGCGGCCGCTACGGATGGCAGCGGTCAATAGCCGCGATCCGGCAGCGCATTTTCGGGCGACAGATCGCCGAAGCGGGTGACGGCGGCATCGAACTGCAGCTCGACCGTGCCGGTCGGGCCGTGACGCTGCTTGCCGATGATGACTTCGGCCTTGCCGTGCACCAGCGACATGTCGAGCTGCCACTTCTCGTATTCCGGCGTGCCCGCACGCGGTTCCTTGTTGGCCAGATAGTATTCCTCGCGGAACACGAACATCACGACGTCGGCGTCCTGCTCGATCGAGCCGGATTCGCGCAGATCCGACAGCTGCGGGCGCTTGTCGTCGCGGCTTTCGACCTGGCGCGACAGCTGCGACAGCGCAATCACGGGAACGTTGAGTTCCTTGGCCAGCGCCTTCAGGCTGGTGGTGATCTCGGTGACTTCCTGGACGCGGTTGTCATTGCCGCGCTTGCCCGAGCCCGTCAGCAGCTGGATGTAGTCGACCACGATCAGGTCGAGGCCCTTTTGCCGCTTCAGCCGGCGCGCGCGCGCCATCAGCTGGGAAATCGAAAGGCCGCCGGTCTCGTCGACGTAGAAGGGCAGGGACTGCAGCTCGATCGAATAGTCGCGGATCTTCTCGAAATCGGCCTCGCTGATGCCGCCGCGGCGGATCGAGCTCGAGGGGATGCCGGTGCGCTCGGCGATGATACGGGTGGCAAGCTGCTCGGCCGACATTTCGCAGGAGAAGAAGCCGACCACGCCGCCATTGGCCGCTTTGGTCGTGCCGTCAGCCTGCACCTCGGGTACATAGGCCCTGGCGACGTTGTAGGCGATGTTGGTGGCGAGCGACGTCTTGCCCATGCCGGGGCGGCCGGCAACGATGATCAGGTCGGATGACTGCAGGCCGCCCATCTTGGTGTCGAGGTCGCGCAGGCCCGTGGCGATGCCCGACAGCTTGCCGTCGCGCTGGAACGCCTTGGCGGCCATGTCCACGGCAACGGTCAGCGCCTGCGAGAAGCGCTGGAAGCCGCCGTCGTAACGGCCGGACTCGGCGAGCTCATAGAGCTGCCGCTCGGCGTCCTCGATCTGGGCGCGCGGGGCGAAGTCGACCGGGGCGTCATAGGCGACGTTGACCATGTCCTCGCCGATCCGGATCAGGTCGCGGCGCAGCGAGAGCTCGTAGATGGTGCGCCCGTAATCCTGGGCGTTGATGATGGTGGTCGCCTCGGCCGCCAGACGCGCGAGATATTGGCCGATCGTCATGCCGCCGATGTCGGTATCGGCCGGCAGGAAGGTCTTCAAGGTCACAGGCGTTGCGACCTTGCCCATCCGGATCAGGCTGCTCGCGGTTTCGAAAATAGTTTGATGCAGCGGCTCAAAGTAGTGCTTCGGCTCGAGAAAGTCCGAGACGCGGTAGAAGGCATCGTTGTTGACCAGGATCGCGCCCAACAGGCTCTGCTCCGCCTCGATATTGTGCGGGGCGCTCCGGTAGGCCGGAGTGGCCGCATCGGGCGCGAGCTTGAGGACGTTCGAATCAGTCAAGGCCATGACGTTCTTGATAAAGCTTTGATTGCGTTCGTTCAGAGGATTTTCGCGGGGAGCGGGCGGCGATAAAGCGCCTGTTGGGCGCAAAGCGGAAGCAAAAGCTCGCGTCTATCAACCGCTCATCACAATTGTGGATTAGTCGGGCCGCCATACCGCGCCGTGCTTGACGGGTTTTCACGGAAATTCGGTCTGCGACGGGCCGCATTCGGTGGATGCCGCTGGATTTCCGTCAGGCAGGCTGAACCTTTGCGCTTCCCCGAAACACCCAACCAAGGGTGAGGGCGCGTTTGGGCAGGTCGTTCCGCTTCTGTCAGGTCAGGAGCAGGTAGACCAGCGCGATCAGCGCGGCACCCACCCCGGTCGCGATCAGGATGTAGTCGGTTCCTAGGTCGCGCTGCGGATCGAGATCGATCAAGGGTTCACACGTTCTCTGGGCCATATCGGACGTTTAGCCCCGGACGTGGAATCCCTTTGTGAAGCAGGTCACACCGGGTGGGTTTTCTTTGGCGTTAGGTCGGCGGGAACGGTTTTTCGGCACCGGAATTGGTCAAGCGGGCGCCGGGACAGGGTCAGGCAAAATGGGCCAGAAGTTTCAGGTTTCCTTCCGGCGCGGAGGCCATGGCGAGCGGCTGTGGCTGTCGGCGCTGGTCGATGCCATGGAGCAGGTTTCGCAACCGCCGCCGCGTCCCGAAGCCTGCGATGGCCGGAGGCTCGCAGCCCTGCGCGCCCAACTCGCGCTGCCGGCGCAGATGCGCTTCACATCGCCCTTTAGCCTGCGGAACTGAGCCAGAACGGGTTCGGATCTTTTCGTGGTTCTTGCTGAGAATTACTGTCAAGCGGTCTTGATACTGCGTTGTAGTCAAAGCAGATATTTGGGCCGGGCGACTTCACGCAGATGCGTCACAAGCCTGCTTCCATTCGCGCCATAATCGGATAAAAGGTGACCGCCCCGCCCGTGTTGGCTTACGACATCGGGCGCGATTGCTGTTGTACGGAGAAGGACTGAGGATGTTGAGCCGAGCGCTCAGGCTGGCGACGGTGACGCTTCTGATCGGCTGTCTCACGGCGGTGGCGGTGCACGCGGTCGAGAACCTCGAGGCCGGCAAGACGCCCGCGCAGATTTTCGCGGGCACTTGCAACGCCTGTCACAAGTCGCCGCGCGGCCTGTTGCGCAGCGTGCCGGCCTCCTCGCTGCCGAGCTTCCTGCGCCAGCATTACACCACCAGCAGCGACATGGCCTCGGTGCTGTCCTCCTATCTCGTCTCGAACGGTGCGGCGGATACGCGCTTCCAGGCCAAGGACGGCAAGGAGGCCAAGCAGAAGGACGGCGGGAAAGACGGAACCAAGGAAGCGCGGGCGCCGGCGGACCAGGGCGCCAAGCAGCGACTGCCGCGGCCCGGCGAAGCGACGGACGTGATGCGCCCCGACGTGCCCGCTCATGCGGCGACGGACAAGGGCAAGAAAGACAAGGACAAGGGCAAGAAGGGCCGGCCCGAAGAGCCGGCGCGGACGGAGCCTGCTGCCGAGCCTGCGAAGGAGACCGCCCGGAGCGACGAAGGCGCCAAGCCTGCGGAGCCCAGGACGGAGTCCGCCAAGGTCGAGCCGGCCAGGGAGAATACCGGGGAGCGGGCCACCACACGGCCCGATCCGGTTCCGGCCGTTACACCGGCGCCGGCGATGACGGCTGCGGCGCCGCCTGGCTCGTCCACGCCGCCGGTGCAGGCGCTTGATGCGCCCCCCACGCCTGGCAGCGAGCTGCCCAAGGCACTTATCGAGATGATGAAGGCGCCCGCAGTGGCCGCAGCTCCCGCGTTGCCGCCCGTGCCTAAGGCCGGGCCGCCGGCCGTCCCGATTTCCCAGTAGACAATTCTGCCCATTGCTCCCGGAGCATCCGCTTGACCTCCACTAGAGTATCACTCTAGAGTGTTGATCCACAGTCTCATTGCCGGAAGGATTCATGACCACGACTGCCCGGGACGACCTGCTGGCCGCGGGCCTCACCGTGTTCGACCGCGACGGCTTCGAGGGCGCGACGGTGGCCGCGATCCGCAATCTCGCGCGTGCCTCCAATGGCAGCTTCTTCCACTTCTTCGGCTCGAAGAAGGAACTCGCCGGCACGCTGTTCCTGGAAATCCTGCAGCGCTACCACGCGAGCGTGGTGAGCGCGCTCGATCCGGGCGCCGGCGCAAGCGAGGGCATCGCGCGGCTGATCCGCGCCCATCTCGACTGGGTCGTGAACAACCGCCGCGAGGCGCGCTTCCTGTTCGAGATTTCCCGCGCCGAATGGAGCGAGGAGTTGCGCGATGCCCAGCGCGGCGAGAATTCGCGGCTGGCGGAAGGTGTCGAGCGCTGGCGCAGCCCCCTGATCGCGCGCGGCGAATTGTTTCCGATGAGCGCGACCGTCTTCTTTAGCCAGATCGTGGGGCCGGCGCAGGTGTTTTGCCGCGCCTGGCTGTCCGGCCGCGACCGCTCCGACCCGCGCGCACAGGCCGACACCCTGATCGCCTGCGCCATTCGCGCGCTGGTCACGTCAGACAGAAACGGAGAAAAGAAATGACGCCGCAACAGGACACCGATTTCACCCCTATCGCGACGCGCATCCGCGACAGCGTCGGCCGCCAGGGATTCATGGCGCATGTCGGCGCCGAGCTGTCGGAGCTCGCGCGCGGAACCTGCACGCTCGAAGTGGGGCGCCGCCCGGAGCTGTTGCAGCAGAACGGGCTATTCCACGGCGGCGTCACCGCGTTCCTGGTCGACAATGCGACGACGATTGCGGCGGCGGCCTCGCGCGGCCAGTCGGCGCTGACGGCGGAGTACAAGCTGAACTTGCTGTCGCCCGCGGTCGGCGAGCGCCTGATCTGCCGTGCCCGCGTCATCAAGCCCGGGCGGCAGGTCGCCGTC
Source organism: Bradyrhizobium sp. (assembly GCF_016219575.1). GTDB lineage: Bacteria > Pseudomonadota > Alphaproteobacteria > Rhizobiales > Xanthobacteraceae > Bradyrhizobium. The sequence continues at coordinate 461,109 of NZ_JACRMG010000009.1, forward strand.
GTTGCCGCGGACGTGTTCTGCGTCAGCGGCGGCGTCGAGAAGCACACCGCAACGGCACTGGCCTCGATCGCGATGCTCGACGAGAAGACGTCCCCGAAAATGCCAAGCCCGGCCGCCTGAGGCGGCCGGGCCCGGGGTAGCAAACAGCTGGGCTTACTTCTCGGCCTTCTCGGCGGGGGCGGCAGCAGGCTCCTCTTCGTGCTGCGCCTCCGGATCGAAGAACTCGCCGGCAGCGGCGATCGCCTCGGCAGCCGCGTCCTGATCTTCCTGGCGGGTCGAGATGTCCTCGCCGCGCTTGATGCGCTCGGCCTCGTCGGCGCTGCGCGCAACCGTCACCGAGATGCTGGTCTCGACCTCGGGATGCACGGCGATCGTCACCTTCTTCTGGCCGATCACCTTGATCGGGGAATCCAGCCAGACCTGCGGGCGGGAAACCGTGATGCCGTCGGCGGCGAGGCTATCCACGATGTCACGCACCGAGACCGAACCGAACAGCTGGCCGGATTCGGCCGCCTGTCGGATGATGATGATCTCCTTGCCGTTGATCTTCTCGGCAACCTTGCTGGCTTCGCCCTTGGCCTTGATGTTGTTGGCCTCGAGCTCGGCTTTCATGCCGTCATACTTGGCGCGGTTTTCGGCGGTGGCGCGCAGCGCCTTGCCGCGCTTGAGCAGGAAATTGCGGGCAAAGCCGTCGCGCACTTTGACGACTTCGCCCATCTGGCCGAGCTTGGCCACGCGTTCCAGCAGAATGACTTCCATTTTCGTTCTCCTTTGTATGATCGATAATTTGGGTTGGTGAAACTCTATGCCGCGGGCAAAGGCGGCGGCCGCGTCCGCATGAAGCGCTCGCGGAATCCGAAGACGGCGTCGGCAAGACCGAGCACGGTCATCGCCAGCACCGGCCAGAACAGCACGATCATGACGGCGTAGCTGAAGACCAGCCAGATCGTGCGGTTGCTCGAGGCCAGGGTCAGGGTATGCAGCACCGCAAGGCCGGTGAGAGCGTATGCCGTCAGCAGCGCGCCGGCGACGACCTTTGCGAGCACGGCGAGCAATCCGCCGGTGAAGCAAAACGCAATCGCCACGCAAAGCGCGACCAGCGTCATCGGCGGCAGCGCCGTGGCCTTCAGGTCGGGCCAGGGGCGGTTGAGCCGGCCCGATGTCACGGCGATCTTGCCCGCGAGCCACAGATTGATCGTCAGGATGATGATCGGTCCGCTGGGGATGCCGGCAGGCGCAATTGCGGCCATGGCATCGATGACGCCCTCGTCGATCGTGACGCCGCGCAGCGCAAACAGGCGGACCATCCGGCCAAAGGCCCGCTTCATCGCCGCCGCGATGGCCTCGGAATCGGTGCCGATGGTCAACAGCGTCACGAAGGCGAGCACTGCGGCAATGACGGCGATCCACAGCAGCAGCCGGCCGCTCGGGTACCATTCCATGGTGTTTGCCGGCGGCGTTGCGCCATTGCCCTCCGATGCGGCGGTCGGCACCGGTCGTCCCAGCAAGGCGAGATGGCCGAGCCACCAGGCAGGCACCGCGGCTGTCGTGGCATAGGCGATGGCGAACGGCATGCCGAACAGCAATCCGAACACGGTTGCAGCGGCGACGCCGCCGATCGCCGCGGTCAGCGGACCCCAGCCGATCGCAGCCACCATCAGCGGCAGCGGCGCCAGATTGAACAGCACGAGCGAGATCAGCGCGCCCGAAATGATCGAGGCGAACATCAGCGCCGAGGCGGCGCCGGAGGCAATGGCAACCAGAACAATCGCGATCATCGGGTGTCCCGCTCCTTTCGAGCGGTTAGAGGCATCGCTGCCCCAACCATCGGCGACCGGACGACCCGGAAGCCTTATGAGAAAACCCCGCGGCGCGGACGCCGCGGGGATAGAAGGTGTTAGCGAATGACGTAGGGCAGCAGGCCGAGGAAACGCGAGCGCTTGATGGCGCGCGCGAGCTCGCGCTGCTTCTTGGCGGATACCGCCGTGATGCGGCTCGGCACGATCTTGCCGCGCTCGGAGACGTAACGCATCAGCAGCTTGGAATCCTTGTAGTCGATCTTCGGCGCGTTGGTGCCCGTGAACGGGCAGCTCTTGCGACGGCGGAAAAACGGACGGCGTGCACCGGCTTCGGCCATGATTCTTACTCCTCGTCCGTCGTCGTTTCAGCATCTTCGCGGGGGCGGCGCGGGCCGCGGTCGCCACGATCGCCACGGAAACCGCCCTCGCGGTCACCGCGGAAACCGCCTTCGCGGAAGCCGCCGCCGCGGTCGTCACGCTCGCGGTCGCGGTCGGCCTTGCGCATCATCGCCGACGGGCCTTCCTCGTGTTCCTCGACGCGGACGCTGAGATAGCGGATCACGTCTTCGCTGATGCGCTCCTGGCGCTCGATCTCGGCGATCGCCGAAGACGGCGCGTCGATGTTGAGCAGCACGAAGTGCGCCTTGCGGTTCTTGTTCATGCGGTAGGTGAGGGAGCGTACGCCCCAGTTCTCGGTCTTGGTGACCTTGCCGCCGGCCTGTTCGACAACGCCGGTCATCTGGGCCGTCAGTTCTTCCACCTGCTGGGTGCTCGCGTCCTGACGCGCGAGAAAGACATGCTCATAGAGAGGCATGGAGATCCTTTCCTGGTGTTGGCGCGGCTCCCGGCGTCAAGCCCTTCGAGACCTTCGGAAAGGACTCTGGAGTAGCTCAAGAAGGCGGGAACACGGGACGACGGACCGACTGGCCCTGCCACACCAATTCACCTGAAAGGAGAGATTGCTGAGACCGTCCGTTCAGCTCCCGGCCGGGATCCACGGATGCGCGCCTTATAAGGATTTTGGCCGGGATGGCAAGGGAAAGGGGCCCTGGAGGCACTTTGGGTTCCCATTCTCAAAAACCGGAAAACAACCCCATGCACAGTACCGCCTCAGGCCCCGCGCCGGGAGGCGAATACCCCTTGCAATACTTGTTTGTATGACATACAATTATCCGAGGTAGGAAACAATGGCCCCGAAGCGGACCGAGACCACAGCCGAGCCTCTGGCCGGCGATCCCAAGCATGCCGCGCGTGCCACGCGCACGGCCGGGCGCAGGATGCGTTCGCTGCTGCTCGACGGCGCGAGCCGATTGTTCAAGGCGAGGGGCCTTGCCGGAACCTCGATCTCGGATATCGCTGCCGCCGCAGACGCTTTCCCGAGCCAGATCACCTATTACTTCCGCACCAAGGAGGCGCTGTTCGTCGAGGCCGCCTGTCGCGACATGCTGTATGTCGCGCGCGCCACCGAGCAGGCGGCGCTGCGGACGGAGACGCCGCGCGATTACACCCGCGCGCTGGTGGAAACGGTGACCGCGACCGACTCGGTCGCTTTCTTTGCGGAAGCGCTGGCACTGACCCGGCGGCGCCCGGATCTGGCCCCGCTGGTCGAGCGCACCATCGAGCGGCTGCATGCCGAGGGCATGCGCGCCTATGCCGAGCAAATCGAGCGGCATGGCTGGCGCTCCTTACGCGATCCCGATGCATCCTCGCGGCGCTTCTGGGCGCTCGCCATCGGCGTGATGGTCGAAGGATTTGCCATGGGCCGATCATCGGAGGAAATGGCCGCGGAAATGCTGCGCGTGCTGGGCGATCAGGCCACCACGAAGGCTGCCGGCAACGCCCTGCGCCTCGTCGGCAGCGGCGTCACCGAAGAAACATCCGAAGGGGAGAACGAGACATGACAGCACTTCGCATGCGTGCGCGCGATTTCCTCAGCGAAGACGAACTGGTTGCGGTGCGCGAGCGCTTTACCTGGAAGGGCGTCGCGCTGATCGCGCATGCCTGGGCGCTGATCATTGCTGCCATTGCGCTGGTGGCATGGTGGCCCAACCCGATCACCTACCTGCTTGCCGTCGGCATTATCGGCTCGCGCCAGCTGGGGCTCGCGATCCTCATGCATGACGGCGCCCATGGCTGCCTGTCGCCGGATGAGAAGACCAACCTGTTCCTGAGCCAGTGGTTCTGCGCCTATCCGGTGTTTGCGGAGACGCGGGCCTATCGCCGCTATCATCTGCAGCATCATGCGCGCACCCAACAGGAGGACGATCCCGACCTCATCCTGTCGGCGCCGTTCCCGATCACCAGGCTGAGCTATCGCCGCAAATTCTGGCGCGATATTTCGGGCCAGACCGGCTACCAGCAGCGCAAGGCGCAATTGCTCAATGCGCTCGGGCCTTCTGAATGGCCGCTGTCACGGCGCGCCGCACAGTTCTGGGAAAAGCTCGGCCCGCAATGCGCGGTCAATGCGATCATGTTCGCAGGATGTGTCGCGGCCGGCGTATGGTGGGCCTATCCGCTGCTGTGGCTGGTGCCGCTGTTCACCTGGATGATGGTGATTACCCGCATTCGCAACATCGCCGAACATGCGGTGGTGCCCGATAGCCACGACCCCCTGCGCAACACCCGCACCACGCACGCCAACTTTCTCGAGCGGCTGTTCATCGCGCCGTATTATGTGAACTACCATCTTGAGCATCACCTGCTGTTCTACATCCCCTGCTACAACCTGCCGCGCGTGCACGAGATCCTGTCACGCAGCCCCATGGCCGGGCGGATGGAAACGCAGCCCAACTATCGCGCCGTGCTGCGGCTGGCGACCGCCAAGCCGAACCGCGAGGATCGCCCGGGCCAGCTCGTCAACAGCCTGCGCCGGTCGCGGGCCGGAGAGGCCGTCGGCGGAGACCAGAAGGCCGGCGGGTTCTAGGGCGCATCCCTGCACCAGGCACCCCGGCGGCTTGACATGGCTGCCGGCGTCGGTGACTTACGCCCCAATCCAACGCGTGCTTGACTGCGCACTGCGACACAGAACGCAACTTGGTTGGCGGGGGGCCTATGGCGTTAGTTCAAGGACGCGAGTGCGGTGACTGCGTCGCATGTTGCAAGTGGCTGGAGATTCAAGAGCCTCAACTGACGAAGCCCGCTGACGTGCTGTGCCAGCATTGCACGGGCCACAGCTGCGGCATCTATGACGTCAGGCTATCGGTCTGCCGCGGCTGGTACTGCGTGTGGCGGGTGGAAAAGGATTTGTCGGACGATATGCGGCCAGACAAATGCGGCGTCATGTTCGCACTTGACGGAGATCGGCAGCCGCAGACCATATTCGACAACTTCTTTATCGTGGGACGCACGTTAGCTGACGGTGACCGCTCGGCCCAGCTGCTCTGCAGATACTGACAAAGAACGGTACAGGGGCGGTGCCGGTATTCGGGAGCTGGGAGTATGGCTTGAAGGCCCTGCTGTACCCGAATGGTCCTCTCGCCCATGCGATCCAGCATCCAACGACAACGCCCTTCGGCTATCTTGCAGTCGAGGCGCAGGGGTGGCGGACCCGATATGCGCAAGTGCTCCATTCCGTGGGCGTCGTCCCGAACTTCGTGCCGTAACCGCTCAGGGCAACAACTTCCGGCGGCGCAGGGCGGCAGGTTTCGGCCGCGCTTCGGTCCGCTGGATCGCTCGATCCCGGCTATTCGCTGACTTCCCTGCCGGCCATGCCGTTTCTGCTCCGGTCCCGGAAGCGGACAATCCCGGATTTGGGGCCCCACGCCCTGGCGCATCTCCGAATCCGGCCCTTTGGGCGGCTTGACATGGCCGCCGCGGTCGGTGACTTACGCCCCAATCTTCGTGAGATTTCGGGACTTCAGGGAGCGCCGATGACGGCAGCATTCACATTTCCGGGGCAGGGATCGCAGGCGGTCGGCATGGGCAAGGCTCTGGCCGAGGCCTTTCCGGCGGCGCGCGCGGTGTTCGACGAGGTCGATTCGGCACTCGGCGAAAAGCTCACTTCCATCATCTGGGACGGTCCGGCCGAAACCCTGCAGCTCACCGAAAACGCCCAGCCCGCGCTGATGGCGGTGTCGATCGCGACCTTGCGCGTGCTGGAGACCGACGCCGGATTTTCCGTCGGCCGGGACGCCGCCTTCGTGGCCGGCCATTCGCTCGGCGAATATTCCGCGCTGGCGGCTGCCGGCAGCCTCAGCATTTCCGACACCGCGCGGCTCTTGCGCACACGCGGCCGTGCCATGCAGAAGGTGGTGCCGGTCGGCGTCGGCGCCATGGCCGCGCTGCTCGGCCTCGATTACGACGCGGCGGTTGCCGTGGCCAATGAAGCCGCGCAGGGGCAGGTCTGTCAGGCCGCCAACGACAATGGCGGCGGGCAGGTGGTCGTCTCCGGCGACAAGGCCGCCGTCGACCGCGCGGTCGAGATCGCAAAGACCAGGGGCGCCAAGCGCGCCATGCTGCTGCCGGTGTCCGCACCCTTCCATTGCGCGCTGATGCAGCCTGCGGCCGATGCGATGGCCAAGGCGCTGGCCGATGTCGCCATCAAGGCGCCGGCCGCACCGTTGGTCTGCAACGTGCTGGCCGCGCCCATCACCGATCCCGCCGAAATCCGCCGCCGCCTGGTCGAGCAGGTCACCGGCACCGTGCGCTGGCGCGAGTCGGTAGCCTATATGGCAGGCCATGGCGTGACGCGGTTCCTGGAGATCGGCGCCGGCAAGGTGCTGAGCGGCCTCGTCAAGCGCATTGCCGAGGGCGCAGTCGGCGTCTCCGTTGGCGGACCCGGCGACATTGTTGCGGCAAAGGAAGCATTGGCAGCTGCGAAGGCGTAAAGCGCGATGAGACTAATCCCTCATGGTGAGGAGCGTGAAGCGCGTCTCGAACCATGAGGCCACAGACGGGCCTGCATCCTTCGAGACGCGCGCGTAGCGCGCTCCTCAGGATGAGGAATAGAGCGGGAGAGTTTCATGTTCGATCTGACTGGCAAGACGGCGCTCGTCACGGGTGCAACCGGCGGAATCGGCGGCGCGATTGCATCTGCATTGCACAAGCAGGGCGCCACCGTTGCGATATCGGGCACGCGCCGCGAGGTGCTCGACGCCTTCGCGGCGAGCTTGCGCGAGCGCGTCCACGTGCTGCCCTGCAACCTCTCCAAGAGCGACGAGGTCGAGGCGCTGGTGCCGGCAGCGGAAGCCGCGATGGGGCAGGTCGACATCCTGGTCGCCAATGCCGGCGTCACCCGCGACAATCTGTTCGTGCAGTTGCGTGACGAGGACTGGGACGACGTCATCCAGATCAACCTGACCGCGACCTTCCGGCTGGCGCGCGCCGCCACCAAGCTGATGATGCGCAAGCGCTTCGGCCGCATCATCGCCATCACCTCGATCGTGGGCGTCACCGGCAATCCCGGCCAGGCCAACTACACGGCCTCCAAGGCCGGCATCATCGGCCTGATCAAGACGGTCGGAGCCGAATACGCCAAGCGCGGCGTCACCGCCAATTGCATCGCGCCCGGTTTTATCAAGACGCCGATGACGGACGCGCTCAACGACAAGCAGCGCGAGACCATCCTGTCCAAGGTTCCTGCCGCCAGGCTGGGGACGCCGGAGGATATCGCCGCTGCGGCGGTTTATCTCAGCTCCAACGAGGCCGGCTACGTGACCGGTCAGACCATCCACGTCAACGGCGGAATGGCCATGTTTTGAGCCCGATAGAGCCCGGTTGCGGCGGCGCAGGTGCCGCCCGCAGGCCGGTTTGGCCCTTATAGTCAAGGGTTTGGAAGTGTGATAACCGAACGGCGCAATGGATGGGCAAAGAACGCCTTGCAGGAATTTGAAACCCTGTATATTGGCGGGGCAAAGCCTGCCGACGTTCGCCGGGGTCTTGGGACCAGGTCTTGAGTTCAGCTCTTGGGACAAGACCGGGCCGAATCAACGCGATTGCGAAGGAAGCTTAACGACCACGATGGCTCTATCGTCTTCGGTTGGGGTCGGGACCAATGGAACAAGCACGAGGTTGAACGATGAGTGAGATTGGCGAGCGGGTTAAGAAGATCGTGGTCGAACACCTTGGTGTTGAGCCCGACAAAGTGGTCGACGGCGCGAGCTTCATTGACGACCTCGGCGCCGACAGTCTCGACACCGTCGAGCTCGTGATGGCGTTTGAAGAAGAATTCGGTTGTGAAATCCCCGACGATGCCGCGGAAACCATTCTGACCGTCGGCGACGCGACGAAGTTTCTGGAAAAGAACGCGAAGAGCTGACGCCCTCGCGGCGATGACGAAGCCGGACGGGCCGCGTTCGTGCGGTCCCCCGGTTTCTTGTTATCGGCCGCCATTTCCAAGGGTGGGAGTTTTGAAATGAGACGGGTGGTCGTCACGGGGCTCGGCATGGTCACGCCGCTCGGCTGCGGCGTGGAACCGACCTGGACGCGAATCCTGGCCGGCAAGAGCGGCGCGAAGAAAATCGACACCTTCGACGCGTCGGATCTGACCTGCCAGATCGCCTGCATGATTCCGCGCGGCGACGGCACCGACGCCACCTTCAATCCCGACCAGTGGATGGAGCCCAAGGACCAGCGCAAGGTCGACGACTTCATCATCTATGCGATGTGTGCGGCCAAGCAGGCGCTCGACGACGCCAATTGGCATCCGTCCACCGAGGAGGAGCGCTGCGCGACCGGCACGCTGATCGGCTCCGGCATCGGCGGCCTGTCCGGCATTGCCGACACCGCGATCATTCTGAAGGAGCGGGGACCGCGCAAGGTATCGCCGTTCTTCATTCCGGGCCGGCTGATCAATCTCGCTTCCGGCTATGTGTCGATCGAGCACGGCCTCAAGGGGCCGAACCATTCGGTGGTGACGGCCTGTTCAACCGGCGCGCATGCGCTCGGCGATGCAGCGCGGCTGATTGCGCTCAGCGATGCCGACGTGATGGTGGCGGGCGGTACGGAATCGCCGGTCTGCCGGATCGGCATGGCGGGCTTCTGCGCCGCGCGTGCGCTGTCGACCGGCTACAACGAGACGCCCGAGAAGGCATCGCGTCCATACGACAAGGATCGCGACGGTTTTGTGATGGGCGAGGGCGCCGGCGTCGTCGTTCTCGAGGAATATGAGCACGCCAGGCGCCGCGGCGCCAAGATCTACGCCGAGGTGACCGGCTACGGCCTGTCGGGCGACGCCTATCACATCACCTCGCCGTCGCCGGACGGCGACGGCGGCTTCCGCAGCATGTCGGCGGCGCTGAAGCGCGCCGGCCTCACGGCATCCGATCTCGACTACATCAACGCGCACGGCACCTCGACGCCGCTCGGCGACGAGATCGAGCTCGGTGCGGTCGAGCGGCTGCTCGGCAACGCCGCCTCGAAGGTCTCGATGTCCTCCACCAAGTCGTCCACCGGTCATCTGCTCGGTGCGGCCGGCGCGATCGAGGCGATCTTCAGCATTCTGGCGATTCGCGATAATGTCGCCCCGCCGACGATCAATCTCGACAATCCGTCGGTGGAAACGGCAATCGACCTCGTGCCGTACACGGCGCGCAAGCGCGAGATCAATATCGCGCTCTCGAATTCGTTTGGTTTCGGGGGCACCAATGCTTCCGTGATCTTGCAACGCGTGACCAATTGAGAGCAGGTCTGGAGTTAATCCACGGATTTGCCGTATTCGGCGCCGACTCCTAGTTGCGGGCGTATGCTATCGGAAGGGCGAGGATTTGCCCGGCCGCGATTGAACCGGCAGGAACCAGGTTGCATCGATGAGTGAGAGGCCGCCCATTTCGCCCCGCAGTCCGCGCGCCGCGCTCGAACCCGAGCAGGTGCCGCCGCCGCCGAGGCGCTCGGAACGCGCCCGCAATCCGCTGGTCGTGATTGGCAATGCCATCTTCACGATCCTGATCCTGCTGATGATCGGCGCCGGCGTTTCCTACTATTACGGCAAGCAGATCCTGGAATCGGCGGGGCCGCTCAGGGAAGACCGGATCGTCAACATCCCGGCGCGGGCCGGCAAGCGCGACATTTCCGACGTGCTGCAGAAAGAGGGCGTGATCAACGTCAATCCCTGGATCTTCATCGGCAGCGTCTATGCGCTCAAGGCGAGCTCCGACCTGAAGCCCGGCGAATACCTGTTCCAGAAACATGCGAGTCTGCGCGACGTCATCGGCACCATCGTCGAGGGCAAGGTGGTGCAGCACGCGATCACGATTCCCGAAGGGCTGACCTCGGAGCAGATCGTGGCGCGGCTGTCCGAGAACGACATCTTCTCGGGCAGCGTGCGCGAGATCCCGCGCGAGGGTACGCTGCTGCCGGAAACCTACAAGTTCCCGCGCGGCACCACGCGCGAGCAGGTGATCCAGCGCATGCAGCAGACGCAAAAGCGCGTGCTGGCCGAAATCTGGGAGCGCCGCAATCCCGACATTCCGGTCAAGTCACCGGAAGCGCTGGTGACGCTCGCCTCCATCGTGGAGAAGGAAACCGGCAGGGCGGACGAGCGCAGCCGCGTGGCCGCCGTCTTCACCAACCGCATTCGCCAGAAGATCAAGCTGCAGTCCGATCCGACCATCATCTACGGGCTGGTCGGCGGCAAGGGCACGCTGGGGCGGCCGATCAAGCGTTCGGAAATCACCGCGCCGTCGCCCTACAACACCTATGTCATCGAGGGCCTGCCGCCGGGGCCGATCTCCAATCCCGGGCGCGCCTCGCTGGAAGCCACCGCCAACCCGGCGCGCACGCGCGACCTGTTCTTCGTCGCCGACGGCACCGGCGGGCATACCTTCACCGAAACCTACGACGCGCACCAGAAGAACGTCGCCAAGCTGCGCGCGATGGAAAAGCAGATCCAGAACGACACGGTCGAACCGGCCGAGGAAGCGCAGCAGCCTGCCGCCGCCGGCGCGCCTCCAGCAGCCGCCGACGGCAGCCCGACTGCCGGCACCAGGCCCCCGGCAGCGAAGCGCCCGGCGCGCCCGCCGGCTCCTGCAGCTCCTGCCCAGGCGCCGGCCCGGCAGGGCGCGGCGCAATCCACCGGCACGCCGCCGGTGGTGCAGCGCTAGCCTTCCGGCAACGCACGGCCAAGCCGATTTCCCCAGGCGTAAAATCGTCCTAAGGTCCGCGCGTTCCTGAGTCTCATCCCCCTGCGTTCGGAGAATTTTTCGCGATGGCGCTGTCGAGCATGACCGGTTTTGCCCGCAGCCACGGCGCCAGCGGCCCCTATACGTTCGAGTGGGAACTGAAGTCGGTCAACGCCAAGGGTTTTGACCTGCGCCTGCGGCTGCCGCCCGGCTGGGACGACATCGAGGCGCCGGCCAAGAAGCGGGCGGGCGAATTGCTCGTGCGCGGCACGGTCTATGCCAACCTCAACGTCAAGCGCACCAATGCGGTGGCGCAGGTGCGCATCAACGAGGACGTGCTGGCCGCGGTGGTGAAGGTCGCAGGCCAGGTTGCCGGCAAGATCGACGCGGTGGCGCCCAGCGTCGACGGCCTGCTCGCCATCAAGGGCGTGATCGAGGTGGTCGAGCCCGAAAGCGACGAGGAAGAGGACAAGGCCGCGAAGGCAGCCGCCATGACGGCATTCGAGCAGGCCCTGACCAACCTCGTCGACATGCGCCGCCGCGAAGGCGCGACGCTCGGGCAGGTTCTCGGCGCACGCATGGACGAGATCGAGAAGCTCGCCAGGCGCGCCGAAGCCGCGCCCGGCCGCAAGCCGGAGGCGATCCGCGCGAGGCTGGCCGAACAGGTCGCGACGCTGCTGCAGACGTCCGACCGCTTCGACCAGGACCGGCTGGCCCAGGAAGCGCTGCTGATCGCCACCAAGGCCGATATCCGCGAGGAACTCGACCGCATCGCTTCCCACATTGCGCAGGCGCGCGAGATGCTCGGCAAGGGCGGACCGGTCGGCCGCCGGCTCGATTTCCTCGCCCAGGAATTCAACCGCGAGGTCAATACCTGCTGCTCGAAATCCAACGACATCGAGCTCACCAATACCGGGCTCGAGATGAAGAACGTCGTCGAGCAGTTCCGCGAGCAGGTGCAGAATCTGGAGTGAGGCGATGGCGACGGGCGGCCAGACTGCGGACGGGGTGGCGCGGCGCGGACTGATGTTCGTGCTGTCCTCGCCGTCCGGTGCCGGCAAGACCACGCTGTCGCGCATGCTGATGGCAGCGGTGCCGGACCTTCAGATGTCGGTATCGGCGACCACACGCGCGAAGCGGCCTGGCGAAGCGGAAGGCCGCGACTATTGGTTCGTCGACAAGGCGAAATTCGAGGCGATGGTCGAGCGCGGCGAATTGCTGGAATGGGCCACCGTGTTCGACAACCGCTACGGCACGCCACGCGCGCCGGTTGAGGCCGCGCTGTCCGCAGGACGGGACGTGCTGTTCGACATCGACTGGCAGGGCACGCAGCAGCTGCGTGAAAAGGCGGGCGCCGATGTCGTCAGCGTGTTCATCCTGCCGCCGTCGGCCGCCGATCTCGAAAGGCGGCTGCATACCCGCGCGCAGGATTCCGACGAGGTGATCCGCGGGCGCATGGACCGCGCCAGCCACGAGCTCAGCCACTGGGCGGAATACGACTACATCGTCGTCAACCAGAACGTCGACGCGGCGTTTGCCGAGGTGCAGTCGATCCTGAAGGCGGAACGTCTGAAGCGCGCGCGCCGCGTCGGCCTCACCGAATTCGTCCGCAATCTGCAGCGCCAGCTCGAGAAGTAACCGGCCCGGCCCTCCTCAGGCGGCGTGGCGCCCGCCCGACTGCGCCCGCATCCGCTTTCGCATGCGGTAGAGGTCGCCGGGCCGGCGCGGCTGGTCCGGCGATTCCAGCGGCGGCATCGGGGCGCTCGGTGTCAGCCGCGCCCTGCGGGGGGCGAGCCAGGCGAAGAACAGGCTCACGAGCACGGCGAAGACCGAGAATCCGCCGGCGACGATCGTGATCAGCATGGGAAGCGACATCGGCTTTTCCGATGCAGGCATCGGCGGGACGGCGCGCGGCATGACCGGCGGCTTCTGGGCCGGCGTCGTCGCAGGCGCGGGACGGACTTCCGCGCCCTGATCGGCCGGTGCGGCCGCCGCGGCAGGCGGATTGCCCGTGGAATTCACCGTCGATATCGGATCCGGCCAGCGCGCGGCGGCCGCAGGCGCGAGCATATTCGCGCTTCTTTCGGCTTGCGAAGGCGCGGTCTGCCCGGGCCTTGTGTCCTGCTGGACGGGCGGTTGCGAGAATTCGGCGCGGGCATCGGAAACCGAGCGAGGCGGGGCCGGCTTCCTGCGCTGCGGCGCGGGGGCGGGCTCCTCCGCTGCTGCGCTCGATTGCTCGGCCGCCTTGCCCGCAGTCCTTTCGGCATCGTCCTTCAAATACCAGCAGTGACGCCCGGTGCCCCGTTCGAGACGGTAGCGCCAACGGGTGCCGGGCGGGGTGTAGTCACGAGGAGACGTCAGGCAGGTGTCGGCTCGCTGTTCGGCGCTCTCGGGAGCGGCATCGTCGGGAGCAGCGAAGGCATTCGCGCTGGAAAGAATGGAGACGATGACCGCCGCCATGAATTTTGCAGCGCGGGTTTTCATGAACACCTCCGGTACGCGACGCAACGCTGATTACGCGCCCGTTCTCTGCGAGAATCTGGGTCGCAATGAGCCGCAAATCCGGAGTCGTTAGGGCTTAATTGAGACCCCGCCGGCACGCGCCGGCGGGGCGAAAATCAGGCGAAAATTGCGCGAAAACCCGCCTGAAGCGCGCTGAGATTCGGATGAATCATCATCGCGCTTCAGGTTGTCGCTTGAGCATAATCTCCGCGCAAACGCTTCGCGTTTGTCGCAGGGAAAACCGCTTCACACTTTTCCGGATCAGGCTCTAGTTCTTCAACACGATGCGGCCGACGACTCGGCCCGCGCGCAGCTCGTCGATCCACTTCTGCACGTCCCCCATGGGCTCCTCGCGCATCGGGGTAGGCTTGATCTTGCCGGCGCGCGCCAGCGCCATCAGTTCTTTCCCTTCGGCCAGCGTGCCGACCATGAAGCCTTCGATGGTCATGCGCTTGTAGACCCACTGCACCATCGGCAGGCTGAAATTGCCGCCCATCAGGCCGGACACCACGATCTTGCCGCCGCGCGCGACAACCGAGACGGCGAACGCCATCGACTTCTCGTTGCCGGCGAAATCGACGATCTCGTCGAAGCCGCCTTCGGTCTCCTTGATCATGCGCTTGACCACGTCGGGCTCGGCGGGATCATAGGCCACGGCCGCGCCGTTCTTCAGCGCGCTTTCGCGCGCGGCCGGGCTGAGGTCGGCGACCGCAATCGGCTGCTTGAACATGGCCTGCGCGAACGACAGTCCCATCATGCCGACGCCGCCGAGACCGATCAGCAGCAGATTGCGCTGCCGCGGCCGGTCCACCAGCCGCTTCAGCGCGCCATAGGCGGTGACCCCCGAGCACATCAGCGTCGCCGCCTGGTTCACCGGCAGCGGATCGTATTCCAGCAGGTATTTCGCATCGGGCACCAGTACGTGGCTGGCGAAGCCGCCGTCGATGGAGACGCCGAGGAAGCGCTGCTTGACGCAGAGATTCTCGTCGCCATTGGCGCAGTCGCGGCACTGTCCGCAGCCGATCCAGGGAAATACCGCGCGCCTGGCGCCGATCAGGTCCTTCGGCGCATCGGGGCCGACTTCCTCCACGACGCCGGCGATCTCGTGGCCGAGCGTGAAGGGCAGCACCATGCCGCGCGTGGTGTCGAGCTTCTTGCCGCCGCCGAGATCGGCGTAACCGTCCTGGATGTGCAGGTCGGAATGGCAGAGCCCGCAGCGCTCGATACGGACCAGCACCTCGCGGCCTTGTGGCTTGGGCGTGTCGACGATGGTTTCACACAATGGCGCATCGAATTTGACGAGTGACTGGCGACGCATCAGCGCCATTGGCTCTCTCCCTGCAGGCTCAAGTTTGTTTTGCGGACCGTATATCGGCCAATTCGCGCGCCATGGCAACAAAGCCGGAGACCGGCACGGTCTCGGCGCGCCGGGTCGCGTCGACATGGGCCGCAGCGGCGAGTTGTGCCGGGTCGATGCCGAGCGATTTCAGGCTCTGCCGCAGCATTTTCCGGCGCTGGCCGAAAGCGGCGGCTGCGACCTGCTCCAGCGCGCGGCGGTCGCAGGCTTCGGGCATTGCACGCGGCACCAGCCGCACCACGGACGATGTGACCTTGGGCTGCGGCACAAAGGCCGATGGCGAGATGTCGAACAGGATTTTTGTCTCGGCACGCCAGTTGGCGAGCACGGCAAGCCGCCCGTAGGCCTCGTCGTTCTCGCGCGCGACGATCCGTTCGGCAACCTCGCGCTGGAACATCAGCACCATCATGTCGTACCAGGGCGGCCATGGTTCGACCGTGAGCCAGTCGATCAGCAGCTGGGTGGCGATGTTGTAGGGCAGGTTGGCGACGATTTTCGCTCGCGCCCCGCCCAGCATCGGACGCGGGTCGAAGGTCTGCGCATCGGCGCAAACGATGTCGAGCCGGCCCGGATAGCGCCTCGCGATCGTCTCCAGCGGCGCCAGCGCGCGCTCGTCGCGTTCGATCGCAATGACGCGCCGCGCGCCGAGCGCGAGCAGCGCGCGTGTCAGCCCGCCCGGACCGGGGCCGACCTCGATCACGGTGGAATCTTCCAGCGGACCCGCCGCGCGGGCGATCCGCGCGGTGAGGTTGAGGTCGAGCAGGAAATTCTGGCCGAGCGACTTGCGCGCGGAGAGGGAATGTTCGCGAATGACGTCGCGCAGCGGCGGCAGGTCGTCGATCGCGCTCATGCCGGTTCTGTCGCCGCCATGCGGGCGGCGAGTTTAAGCGCGGCGATCAGGCTCGCCGGACTGGCCTTGCCGGTGCCGGCGATGTCGAAGGCCGTGCCGTGGTCGGGCGAGGTGCGCACGAAGGGCAGGCCCAGGGTGACGTTGACGGCGTCGTCGAAGGCGATCGTCTTGATCGGGATCAGCGCCTGGTCGTGGTACATGCAGATCGCGCAATCGTAGGTCTTGCGCGCCGCCTCGTGGAACATGGTGTCGGCCGGCAGCGGTCCGCGCGCCTGGATGCCGCGGTTGCGCAAGGCGGCGATTGCGGGGGCCACGATCTCGTCGTCCTCGCTGCCGATCGTGCCGAACTCGCCGGCATGCGGATTGAGCCCGGAGATCGCCAGGCGCGGATTGGCGATGCCGAAGCGCGACTTCAGGTCGGCAACCGCGATGCGCGCGGTGGCGACGATGAGCTCGCTGGTGAGCTGGGCGATCGCCTCGCGCAACGGGACGTGGATCGTCACCGGCACCACGGCAAGGGTCGGCGACCACAGCATCATCACCGGTTGCGGCGTGCGGCCGTCCCGGCTGGCAAGTTCGGCGAGGAATTCGGTGTGGCCGGGATGCTTGAAGCCGGCGCGGTACAGCACGCTCTTGGCGATCGGATTGGTGACGACGGCGCTGGCGCGACCGGCGGTGACGTCGCCGACGGCCTGGCGGATCGAGGCGAGGGCCGCCTCGGCGCTGCTGCCGTCCGGGCGGCCGGGCGATGCGGTCGCCGGTTTGCCGGTCGCGACCACGGGCAGGGCTCTCGCAAATGCAGCGCCGGCTTCGTCGGCGCCGCCGACCTCGGCGAAGTCTGCCTTGAGGCCGAGATGCCTGGCCCGGTCGGCGAAGAAAGCGGGGTCGCCGAGCAGATAGAACGGCGGAAGATCTGCATCGCCCCGGCGCAGCCACGCCTCGATCGCGATGTCGGGTCCGATTCCTGCGGGCTCACCCGAGGTCAAGGCAAGGGGTTTTGCCATGCATCAACGATATTCGATCATCGCCGACTTGCGGACTTGCTGCAGGTACGATTTCGATTTCGCCTCGTACTTCTCCACGAACATCTTTTCGCGGATTTCCTTCTTCTTCGGCGTATCGATGGTGGTCTTGTTGCGGGCGCACAGGGCAACCATCTCGATGCCCTGCTTGGTCTGCTCCGGCGGTGTCAGGCGGCCGACCGGGGTCTTTTCCAGCATGTCGCGCAGTACTTGCGGCAGATCGGCGGAGGTCTTGGTGACGATGTCGCGGATCGCCGCGTTCTGCATGGACTTGAAGTAGCTGTTGGCCTCGGCGCAGCTCGTCACGCGCTCGCGCAGCGCCTCGGCCTCCTTCTTGCGAAGTTCGTAGGCTGTCGGAGGCGATCCGCGCGGCACGATCAGCACCACCGGCTGCATCTTGTATTCGGAAGCATCGACCTCGAGCAGCTCGTCACCCTTCTCGCGCACGGCGGCAGCCACGTCCTTTTCGCCGACCTGCAGGCTCTCCTTGTAGCGGCCGCGGACCAGGCTGCCCCAGACCATGTCTGCCTTGATGCGGGAGCGCAGCGTGTCCGGCCGCACGCCCTGCTTCTCCAGCACCTGGGTGAGCTGATCGGGTGACAGGCGCATGCGTTGCGCCATCGCGGCATAGGACTGGTCGATGTCGGTCGACGTCGGGTCGACGCCGAAGCGCTTTGCTTCCCTGATCTTCACCTTCTCGTCGATCAGATCGCTGATCACCTCATCGCGGGTCGGCTGCTTGCGCGTGGTCATCAAGGTGAGCTTGCTGCGCTGCTCGATGTCCATGCTGGTGATTGGTTCGCCATTGACCATGACGACGACGGTTTGCGCATGCGCCGGAGCGCTGCAACCGATCGCGGCAAGCAGGATTGTGGCGAGAAGGGTTGAGAGGCGGAGCGAGGGCATGGCAGTCATGTTCCAAATGCGCTTTTCAACCTGTTCGATCTGGCCGCTGTCCGCGGCAAGTCCATCCCCGGGGTCAGAGGTTACCGAACGCCGCCGCCCGAACCCGACGAGGTCGCGATGGTGCGCAAGCCGATCTGCAGCATGAACGTATGGTTCAGGGTCGGCGGTGCGGAACCGGCGGAGTAATTGTACGACGTCAGGTAGTTGGCGGCCAGCACGAAGCAGTCGTCCACGTAGCCCGCGCCGACGATGTATTGGTTGACCTTGTTGGCTTCAAGGTCCCAGCGCGCTGCGCCCGAGACCACCCAGTTGGCCGCGACCTTCACCGAGGCGCTGCCGAGCAGGCCCTCGCGCCGGGTGAGGTAGCCCAGCTCCGGCTGCTTGGCGTAGTTGCCGTACATCATCGACACCGACCAGCGGTCGAAGGTGGCGCGTCCCTCGGCCTCGAAGCGGTTGATGTTCCCCGTCGCCTCGTCGAACCGCGCGCGGGTCGAGAAGGTGTAGGTGCGGTTCGGCGAGTAATTGACCCGAGCCACATAGTCGGAGCGCTGCTTGGCGAGGCCGGAGTCGAGACCGGTGTTGGTCGCATCCGTCACCGCGAAGGAATTCACGCCGAACAGCTGGTAGGACTGGCCGAACAGCACGTTGATGGAGCCGCCGCGGTCGAATTGCGTCGTGGCCTGGACGCCGACATTGGCGCGGCCGCCGCCCTCGACGCGGTCGTAGCCGGAGAACTTGTCGACCGCAAACAGGTTGCTGGCGTCGAACACCAGGCTCTGGGCGTCCTCGTTGGGCAACCTGCCGGCATAGCTCTCGTTCGGGCGCAGGATGACCTGCGCGATCGGCTCGACCGTCGTCGTGCCCCATGGCTGGACGTTGATGAAGGGGTAGCGGTACTCCAGACCCACGGCCGGCATCGCGCGCAGCGCCTGGGTATCGCCCACCGGCAGGAAGTTGGAAACGCCGGGCTGGTTGGAGATCGAGGCGTCGATCGCATCCGCGCGGAGGATCGCAAACGGCGTCCAGATCTGGCCGATCGGATCGGTGAAGGACTTGCGCCACTGCACCTCGGCCGTCGCGCGCGTGTACGTGCCGGGCATGCCGCGCAGCAGGCACTGCGAAGGCAGCCGCGCCAGCGGATCGGCCGAGGCGTTGAGGCAGAGCCCGTTGGTGTTGGCCAGCGTCGTGATCGGGTCGAACGCGGCGGTGGAGCGCGTCAGGCTGGTGAAGTTGGTCTTGTAGCTGAGCTCGCCGCCGAAGATGTTGCTGTTGATGACGTTGTTGTAGTCGATCACCGGATGGATCACCGGAACCTTGTCCTGGTTGCCGGAGAAGCTCAGGTAATAGATCGCCCGCGCGTCGAAGAAGCTGCGGTTGCCGACGCCGGTGAGATAGAGCTGCGAGATCGCTTCCGTCGGCAGGCTCAGGAACGAGTTGAGCGGATCGCGATACTGCGCGAGGCGGTAGTCCGAGAAGAAGTAGTAGTCGGACAGCAGCACGCCATCCCAGCCCCAGACCCATTTGTCGTTGATCGAGAACTGGCCCTTGGTGTCGACGCCGCCGCGGAACTGGCGGTCGCCGGGCTGGCCCGCAAACGCGCCCGGGTTGAGCTGGTCGATGCCGTAGAGGCGGATCTGGTAGGCGCCGTCCATCAGGCGCTGGCGGAACTCGACCTGGCCAAGCACGCCCTGCCTGGTGGTGAAGCGCGGGGTGATGGTCATGTCGTAGTCGGGTGCGAGCGCCCAGTAGAAGGGCGTATCGACACCGAAGCCGTAACCGGACGCCGAGCTGTAGCTCGGCATCAGAAAGCCGGTCTTGCGCTTCACGGTCGGATCGGGCGTCGAGAAATAGGGCAGGTAGGCCATCGGCACGCCGAAGAATTCGAGCTGCGCGTTCTCGAAATACAGCATCCGCTCTTCCTGGTTATGGATGATGCGGGCGCCCTTGACCTGCCACAGCGGCGGCTTCTTCGGATCGTCCTTGCAGGGCGCGCAGGCGGTGTACACGCCGTTCTCGAACACCGTGTAATTGCCGGCCGAGCGGTCGGCGCGGGTCGCCGCCATGCGGGTCTGGTCCTCGGTATCGACGCGCAGCGAATCGACGAAGCCGTCGCGGTAGTCGTCGCTGAGATCCATGACGTTGGCGTAGGTGATTCGACCTTCCGCATCGGTCAGGCGGATGTTGCCCTCGGCATGCAGGCGCTTGGTCTTCTGGTCGTAGACGACCTTGTCGGCCTCGACGCTTGTGCCGTTGTAGAACATCTGCACGTTGCCGACCGCCGACACGCGCTGATTGTTGTAGTCGTAATCGACCTCGACGGCCTGCACGAGCATTTGCCCGTCATTCGGCGCCGCCGGCTTCGGAGGCTTCGGCGGCCGCGGATTGTAGGTGAAGCTCTGGGCCGAGGCGGGCGCGAGCAACGCGAGATCGATCGCGCCGGCGAAAATGAATCCGGAAATCAGGATCAGGAGCGCGGCCATGCGACTGCGTTGACGGCGCACGCGACTGCGCCGCCTGAACGCAGGCGACCTCAACTGGCGGGCGGCGACAACGGCCACTACCCGTCCTCCTGGTACAGCAAGGCCAAGAAACCGGTGAGGCCACCCACGCAGACGGGTAACCACGCCGCAGCGATGGGGTGCATCAGCTCAGCCTTGCTCAAATCTTCAGTTACTTTCGAGAGAACGTAGAGCAGAAAGCCTGCACCCACGCCACTCAAAACCATCTTCTGCACGCCGCCCATCCGGAAGAAGCGAAGGCTCACGGAAGCGGCCAACATCACCATTGCAGCCAGCAAAAACGGCTGTGCGATGAGCTTGTGGTACTGCAGCCGGTACCCCGCCGTCGCAAAACCCGAACTCTCGGACGAGCGGATGTACGTCGGGAGTTGCCAAAAGGACACAGTTTCGGGGGTCGAAAAGCTGTTCCGGACCTGGGCCTGGGTGAGGGTGGTCTTGATGTAGAACGTGTCCTCCTCAACCGGCGGTGAGTCCAGCGAGAATCGGCGCGCCGATTTGAACACCCAGCGGCCTTCTTCCAGCGTCGCCTCGCGAGCCTCGATTCGTTCCTTGAACTGCAGATCGGTATCGAACCGGAACACCGTGAGGCCCGTCAGCCGGACACCCTGCTGCTCGCTGCGGGCGGCGTTGATGATCCACTGACCTTCGTTGTTGACCTGGTTCAGCCAGAAGCCCGAGGCATCCTGGATGCCGCCGCCGGGCGACGAGCCGAACAACTCGGCTTCCATCCGCTTGGACAGTTCGCGCAGGTTTGCCGACATCGGGTTGTAGGCGATGGTGGCGAGGATGCCGAGCACGATGGAGCTTGCCAGCGCCGGCGCGATGAACTGCCAGGCCGACACGCCGGCGGCGCGTGCCACCACCAGTTCAAGCCGCCGCGACAGCGCAAGGTAACAGGTCATTGCGCCGATCAGCACGCAGAACGGCATCATCTTCTCGAGCAGCTGCGGCACGCGGAACAACGACGTCAGCGCCACCGTGACGGCGGAGGCCGTGGCGAGCCCGGAGGTCTTGCGCACCATCTCGATGTAATCGACCAGCACGAGCAGCAGGAAGATCGACGCGAACACGCCCACCGCCGCGACCACGAAGCGGCCGGCGAAATATCGCCCGAGCGTGTTGGTCATCATGCTCATGCGGTGGCCGGCCTCCCGAACAGCCGCGTCATGCCTTCGACGGTTCTGTTGATCGCCTCGACCAGCGAAGCCGGCGCGTCGATCACGATGCCGCGGACGATGATGAACATGCCCGCCGCGGTCGCCGTGACCAGCATCAGATACTGCACGAGTGCCGCCGACGGGGTCTTCACGGTCAAGACCGAGCAGGCAAACCCCGCCATGCGCAGGCCGAACACCGTCAGTACAGCGCAGGTGATGGCGAAGCCGCGGCTCTGACGGGTGGTGCGCGGGGTGCCGAGAAAGGCGAAAGTCAGCACGGAAAAGGCGAAGGGATAGATCGGCGACAGGAAGCGGTCGTGCAATTCGGCACGGAACTGCCCGGGGAGCTGCTTGAAGACGGGATCGTCGGGGGGAGGCGACAGCAGCTCCCACAGATAGCGCTCGCGGATTCCGAGCGAGACGTCGCGGCCGCGATTGGAGAACTGCGACATGTCGAAGGCATAGCTGCGGAACGCGACCAGCACAGGCTCGCGCTTGCCGGCCTCGAAGCGTCCGAGATGGCCGTCTTCCAGCACGAGATAGGAGCCGCTGTCGTTGCGCAGGATGGTGCCGCGGTCGGCGATGATGGTGGAGCGTTCCTTGGGATCGCGGCGATCGTCGACGAAAATGCCGCCAAGCACGCCGCCGGGCTGGCGCTCGCGAATCCGGATGGTGAGATCCTGGTCGAGCCGGGCGAAGCGGCCAGGCTGCAGGATGTTGGTGAGCACGTCCGCGGTGATCTCGGCGTCCCATTGCTTGATGCGGCGCAGGCCGTCGGGAGCGAGGTAGGCGGCGATGAACGCGACGATGAGCGACACCACACAGGTCGCGTAGAAGAACGGCAGGAACAGGCGCAGCGGCGAGTAGCCGGCGGCGTTCATGACGATGATCTCGGAGTCGGTCGCGAGCTTGTTCAGCGTGTGGGAGATCGAGATCATCAGCGCGATCGGCGAGATGATCAGGATCAGCGCGGGGATGACGAGGCCGGTGATGCCGAGGAAGGTCAGGATGGTCTGGCCCTGGCTCGTCATCAGGTCGATGCCGCGCAATGCCTGCGTAATCCAGATCACGCCGGTGAGGCTGACCAGGACCACCGCAAACGACGCCAGCGTCGTGCGGAAAATATACCTGTCGATCGACCCCATCACCTAGGCACGTCCCCACCTCGCAGCCAAACGCGCAGCCCGCAACCATCCCGAATTTTCGGGTTCCCCAATGGTTGCGCCGCGTACCGTCCAGCCGGCTTACATACTCACTACCATCCCGTTGATCCGTCAACAAAATGGCCGAGCGAAGGCACCCCCTTTCCCGATGGTTAATAATTCGCTTGACGTGGCTTGCCGGCCACGGTGGCGCTTGGCAGCGCTGCCGCCGGCAGGCCATAGTGCGCCAACACGCGCCTGGCGGACCTCGTCCGCGGCCGAAGGCAGCATTTCGGCTCCTTCCGGCGGGGTTTTGCGACCCGGCGGCAGTCCTGAACTGGAGGAATTCCCTATGTCCGACGCCGTGAAGGTCGGCTTCGTCCCGTTGTCCACAGCCCCGCGCGGCGTCCTGGTCGCCTTTTGCGATGACGCACTGAAGTTCGGATCGGCCACGCGCAAGGCGCTGGGGGAGGCGGCCGGCACCGTCAAGCGAGCGGCTGCCGCCAACCAGTTCAAGGGCAAGAGCGGGTCGATTCTCGACATCCCGGCCCCCGAAGGAATCAAGATTCAGCGCTTGATCGTGGTTGGTACGGGCAAGGGATCCGGCCTCAAGGAGACCGATTTCCTCAAGTTCGGGGGACTGATCGCCGGCAAGCTCAACGCCGCCAGCGAACAGGTGACGGTCCTGGCCGATCTGCCCGACGAGGCGATGACGGCGGCCGAGGCGGCATCCGTGGCAGCGGGCCTGCGGCTGCGGGCCTACAAGTTCACCCGTTACAAGACCAAAAAGAAGGACGGCGAGGATTCAACCCTGCGTGCCGAGGTCTCGATCGCGACCGGCGACGTCAATGCTGCGCGCAAGGCATGGGCGCCGGAGGCTCACATCGTCGATGGCGTCAATATCGCGCGTGAGCTGGTCAACGAGCCGCCGAACGTTCTCTATCCCGAAGAATTTGCCCGCCGCGCGTCGCAGCTCAAGAAGCTCGGCGTCGAAGTCGAGGTGCTCGACGTCAAGGCCATGACCAGGCTCGGCATGGGCGCGCTGCTCGGCGTGGCGCAAGGCTCCGCACGCCCAGGCCGCACCGTGATCATGCGCTGGAACGGCGGCAAGCGCGGCGATCAGCCTGTCGCATTTGTCGGCAAGGGCGTTTGCTTCGACACCGGCGGCATTTCCATCAAGGGCGCGGCCAATATGGAGGAGATGAAGGGCGACATGGGCGGCGCTGCCTGCGTGGTCGGGCTCATGCATGCGCTGGCGGCGCGCAAAGCCAGGGTCAATGCGGTCGGCGCCATCGGGCTCGTCGAGAACATGCCCGACGGCAATGCGCAGCGGCCCGGCGATATCGTCACCTCGATGTCGGGGCAGACCATCGAGATCATCAATACCGACGCCGAAGGACGCCTCGTTCTGGCCGACGTGCTCTGGCATGTGGCGAAGAAGTTCAAGCCGAAATTCATGGTCGACCTGGCCACGCTGACCGGCGCGATCATGGTTGCGCTCGGCACCGAGCATGCCGGCATGTTCTCCAACAATGACGAGCTTGCCGAACGCCTGGGCAAGGCGGGCCAGCAGACCGGCGAAAAGGTCTGGCGCATGCCGCTCGGTCCCGAATACGACAAGCTGATCGATTCGCAATTCGCCGACATGAAGAATACCGGCGGCCGCAACGGCGGCTCGATCACCGCGGCCCAGTTCCTGCAGCGCTTCGTCGACGGCACGCCGTGGGCGCATCTCGATATTGCCGGCACCGCGATGGGCGCGCCGAAGACCGACATCAATCACAGCTGGGGTTCCGGCTACGGTGTGCGCCTGCTGGATCGGCTGGTTGCCGAGCATTACGAAGCGAAGAAATGACCGAAATCCTGTTCTACCACCTGCAGAACATGTCGATCGAAAACGTGCTGCCGTCTCTGCTCGAGAAATCCCTGGAGCGCGGCTGGCGGGTGGTGGTGCAGTCGACTTCGCATGAGCGCACCGAGGCGCTGGATGCGCATCTGTGGACCTACAGCGACGACTCCTTCCTGCCCCACGCCACCGCACACGTCAGCGATGCAGAAGACCAGCCGATCATCCTCTCGGTAGAGGACGCCAATCCAAACGGCGCCAATGTCCGCTTCCTGATCGACAATGCCGGATTGCCCTCCGACACCGACCGCTATGAGCGGGTGGTGCTGGTTTTCAATGGCGATGACGGCGAGGCGCTCGATGCCGCGCGGCTGGCCTGGAAGGATTGCAAGGCGAGGGGCTTTGAGGTCACCTACTGGCAGGCCGACGAACGCGGCCGCTGGCAACGCCGGGAATAGGATTTTCCGCGATTAATGATATTCTGGGGTTTTCGCAGCCGACCTTGCGTGCAGCCTTGGTCGTGCCGCAAAGTGATGGTCGGACAAGTGGTTAAGGCCGGGAATGGCCTTTGGGTGGAACCTGCTTCATCGTGCGTAACGGAAAGCTCTGTCGTAATGGCCTGATCGCGCTCCTGGCGCTTGCACCCGCTTTGGCGGGCTGCAACAGCTCGCTCGACCAGATCCAGTCCGAATTCCTGTCGAAGGATGCGCAATGGTTTCAGCGCTCCGGCCGCCTTTTCATCCGCAATATCTCGATCGATGCGCCGCCGCTGACCCCCGACAAGCCGGTGACGGCCGAAGACCTCGTCAGCGCCGACGGCGCCTGCCCGGGCATGGCGCCGCCAGCCAATGCGCTGGCCGACAATGCCGCCGGCGCACCGCCGCCGGCCGGCGGTACGGTGGCCCTGCAACACACCGAATGTGACGTCGTCCGCGGCATCGGCGCGCCTGACAGCGTCAACATTTCGACCGCTCCCGGCGGCGGCAGAATGGCGGTCGTGACCTATTTGCGCGGGCCTCGCGCCGGCATCTACACCTTCACCGGCGGACGGCTGTCGTCGATCGAGGCGGCGCCCGAGCAGCCGGGCCAGCCGAAGACGGCCAAGCCGAAGCCGAAGAAGAAACAGGCTTGATTGGTCTTGGATTCTTGATTTGACGCGTTTTCTTGACGCGAACCGGTATCCACTTCGCTTGAAAACGCTTTAACCCGCTGCCTGTTCCAGCAGCGCGCTCGCTTCCAGCCACGCTTCCTCGGCACGCTGCAACGCTTCGGCCGCACTCGCGCGCGCCTTCGCCAGTTGCGCGGCCTGCTTCGGATCGCGCGTGAAGAGATCGGGCAGCGCAAGGGCTGCGTCGATCTTTTCGATGA
The DNA here is from genome assembly GCF_016219575.1 of Bradyrhizobium sp. GTDB lineage: Bacteria > Pseudomonadota > Alphaproteobacteria > Rhizobiales > Xanthobacteraceae > Bradyrhizobium. The sequence goes on from NZ_JACRMG010000009.1 coordinate 486,633, forward strand.
TGCCGCCGATGCGTGCGATCTCGGCTTCGGCGGTCGCAACCTTCTGCTTCAGCGGAACGCGTTTCTCGCTACGGCCTCGCTGCGGCCTGTCGCGCTCCTCGCCGCCGCGCTCGCGCGCGGGTTCCGTCTTGCGGTCGGATGAAAGCACCAGCCGCCGGTAATCTTCGAGGTCGCCGTCATAGGCCGTCACGGTGCGGTCGGCGACGACCCAGAGCCGATCCGCGCAGGCCTCGATCAGGTAGCGGTCGTGCGAAACCATGATGACGGCGCCCGCGAAATCGTTGATGGCTTCCGCAAGCGCCGCGCGGCTGTCGATGTCGAGATGGTTGGTCGGCTCGTCGAGGATGATCAGGTTGGGGGCGTGGAATGTCGCAAGCCCGAGCAGCAGGCGTGCCTTCTCGCCGCCGGAGAGGCTCTTCACCAGCGTATCGGCAGCCTTGCCGGAAAAGCCGATAGCGCCGGCCCGCGCGCGGATTTTCGATTCCGGGGCGTCGCCCATCAGCCTGCGCAAATGATCGTAGGTCGAGCCTTCGAGATCGAGCTCGTCGACCTGATGCTGGGCGAAATAGCCGACGGAAAGCTTGTCGGCGCGGGTGACCTGGCCCGAGAACGGCGCGAGCTTGTTCGCAATCAGCTTGACCAGCGTCGACTTGCCATTGCCGTTGGCGCCCAGCAGCGCGATGCGGTCGTCGGGATCGATGCGCAGCGTGACACGGGCGAGCACCGGCTTGGCTGGATCGTAGCCGACCGAAACATTGTCGAGCGCGATGATCGGCGGCGACAGCGTCTTCTCCGGCCTGGGGAAGCTGATCTCGTGCACGTCCTGCGTGACCAGCGCCGTCACCGGTTTCATCCGCTCCAGCATCTTGACGCGCGACTGCGCCTGCCGGGCCTTGGACGCCTTGGCCTTGAAGCGGTCGACGAAGGCCTGCAGGCGCTTGCGCTCGTCGGCCTGCCGCTTGGCGTGCTTCGCATCGAGCATTTCGCGGGTGGCGCGCTGCTCCTCGAAGGAGGAGTAGGTGCCCTTGTAGAGCGCGAGCTTGCCGCGATCGAGATGCAGTATCTGGTCGACCGAGGTGTCGAGCAGGTCGCGGTCATGGCTGATCACGATCACCGTGCGCGGATAATTCGCCAGATGATCCTCCAGCCACAGCGTGCCTTCGAGGTCGAGATAGTTGGTGGGCTCGTCCAGCAGCAGCAGGTCGGGCGCGGCGAACAGCGTGGCGGCGAGCGCCACGCGCATGCGCCAGCCGCCGGAGAATTCCTGGCACGACCGCGCCTGGTCGGCTGTCGAGAAACCGAGACCTGACAGAATGGCGGCGGCGCGGGCGGGTGCCGAATGCGCGTCGATGTCGACGAGCCGGGTCTGGATCTCGGCGATGCGGTGCGGATCGCGCGCGGTCTCGGCCTCGTGCAGCAGCGCAGCGCGCTCGACATCGGCCTTGAGCACGACCTCGATCAGGCTTTCCGGTCCGTCGGGCGCCTCCTGGGCGAGGCTGCCGATCCGCCAGCGCGGCGGCAGCGCAATCGTGCCGCTCTCGGTCGGCACGTCGCCGCGGATGGCGCCGAACAGCGTCGACTTGCCGACCCCGTTGCGGCCGACGAACCCGACGCGCGCTCCGGGCGCGATCTGCACGGAACTGTGGTCGATCAGGAGGCGGCCGGCGATTCGAACGGAAATGTCTGTCAGGGACAACATGCGGCCTTGTCACCGGAGCCGCCTTCAAACGCAACCTGTTTATGGCCGAAAACGCGGCCCGGCCGCGCCGGTTTGGGAGCGGTCAGGAACGGCCGGGAACGTCGCGCCGGCGCAGTTCATCGAGGAGTTGGCGCAAGCGGTCGGAAAGTCCGGTTTCCGGCCGCATGGATTGCTGCAGGCGTTCGCCGATGGCGTCACAGATGGACCGCGACGTCCTGCGATCGATCGGCTCGCCGTCGTTTTCGAACAAGGCTCTCATGGCGAGCTCCAGGTGGCTCGGGTTATTGCGGGTGGTCGAAAGCATGCAAGGTCAAGTCGCAAGAGGAGCATTTGTTTCCGCACGCGGACCGCGCAAGCAACCAACTGCAAATGCCGAATCGCCGATTGGTTCCATGGCTGCGAAAAAAGCCCCGGCGCGGCCGGGGCTTTTCGCAAGGGGTCGGTCAGACCGATCGGGTCAGTAGCAGCGGTTCACCAGCCGCCACTGCGGTCCCCAGGGCGTGCCGACCAGCCGCCGCACATAGCAGCCGCCATAGGCGTAACCGCCGCGGTAATGGGCGGGGCCGCCAATGACGATGCGCGGGCCGCCCCAACCGTGCCAGCCACCGTGCCGGCCGGCCCAGGCGGAGGCCGAGGTCGGAGCCAATGCGGCCGCACCCAGCGAGGCCGCAGCAAGGGCAACAAGCGAGAGTTTGCGTAACATGGTCCACTCCTTGGAAAGCCGGCGCGGCAAGCGCCGTTGTCAAATTACCTTCCCGCGACAGCCGGTTCGGCAGGCCCGGGCGTCCGATTGGTCGAAAGCCTAACCGTGCCAGGCTGAACGCAACCGGCACGCTGGTGTCAGAGTGGGTTCATCAGGGTGAAATTGTCGTAATCCAGCCGGTTTTGGCCGCGTCACCGGGTCGCTTGCCGAAGCCGGGGGGCGCCGATATAAGCCCGACAAATCCCCGTGGCATCCCAAGGAAAAAGTATGGCGATTCAACGCACCTTTTCGATCATCAAGCCCGACGCGACGGCGCGTAACCTGACCGGCGCGGTCAACGCCATCATCGAAAAGGCCGGCCTGCGAATCGTGGCGCAGAAGCGCATCCGCATGACCCGCGACCAGGCCGAGACCTTCTATGCCGTGCACAAGGCGCGGCCGTTCTTCGGCGAGCTCGTTGATTTCATGACCTCCGGCCCGGTCGTGGTTCAGGTGCTGGAAGGCGAAGGCGCAATCGCCAAATATCGCGACGTGATGGGTGCCACCGATCCGTCGAAGGCCGCCGAGGGTACCATTCGCAAGGTGCATGCAAAGTCGATCGGCGAGAATTCGGTGCACGGTTCCGATGCGCCGGAAACGGCAGTGATCGAGATCGCCCAGTTCTTCTCGGGCAACGAGATCGTCGGTTGATCGAACCGGCAAGCAGGCAATAGCCGCGCAGAACGGCGAAAGGTCGGAGGGAACAGACTGTGGATTGGCTGCTGCAGATTTTTAGTCCGGCGACGATCGCGAACTTCTTCACGCAGTTCTATGCCGAGATGCAGCAGCCCACCTTCTGGGTCGCTCTCGGCAAGATCATGTGGATCAACATCCTGCTGTCGGGCGACAATGCGCTCGTCATCGCGATGGCCTGTCGCGGGCTGGCGCCGCGTCAGCGGTTCTGGGGCATGTTCCTCGGCGCCGGTGTCGCCGTGCTGCTGCGTATCGTCTTCACCTTCATCGTCGTGACGTTGATGAGCCTGCCGTACCTCAAGCTGGTCGGTGGCTTGGCGCTGCTCTGGATCGCTGCCAAGCTGCTGGTGCCGGAACACGAGGACGAGGATGGAGGCGTGGATGCCGCCGCCCATCTGTGGGCGGCGGTGCGAATCGTCGCGATCGCCGACATCGTAATGAGCCTCGACAATGTGATCGCAGTTGCGGCTGCCGCCGGTGGCAGCGTGCCGCTGCTGGTGCTCGGCCTTGCGATCAGCATTCCCCTGATCGTGGCAGGTGCGGCGCTGATCATGGCGCTGCTGACGCGCCTGCCGATCCTGGTGTGGGCGGGCGCAGCGCTGCTCGGCTGGATCGCTGGCGACGTCATAGCAACCGATCCGGCAATCGAGCCCAAACTCAGCGCACTGTTCTCAGGTCCGGTCGGAACCAAGCTGGATTCGATCCTGGCTGCGGTCAACATCGCTCACGGCCACAGCGCGGAGTTCGTGCTGGCCGTGCTCGGCGTCATCGTCGTGCTGGTGATCGGCGGTGCCTGGCGCAAGCGCACGCTGGCGAAGATGGAGCATCCGGAAACGGCGATCTGATTAGCGCCGCACGATCGATCCGGATCGGCCGACCAGGCGGGCGAGCTGCTTGAAGCGGCTGCCGACGCGGTCGGCGACGAGGTCCACCATCTGGTGCTCGAACACCAGCATCAGCTTGCGGCCGCGGGTGCGGAAATGCGTGGCCGGGAGCACGCCGGGGCGGGCAGCCGAGATCAGGTGGGCGACGCGGAAGGCCGCGCCCAACAATCGCGCACGCTCGTCCATCGCCGGCGGCAGCAGGTCGCGGATGGTCTCCGGAGGCTCGTTCTGCACCGACAAGCCGGCATAGCGGTAGAACACGGCCAGCGCGACGAAGGCGCGGCCCTGATGGCTGATCGAACCGAAATTGCCGTTGGTGATCAGGCTCAGCGTCTCCTCGCCGCGGTGGTCGGGATGCACCCGCCATCCGACGTCGGAGAGCAGGCAGGCCGCATGACGCAGGCGGCGGTCCTCCACGGTCTCGCGCAGGTGGACGACCCGAACCAGGCGATCGGTCCAGGCGATCAGCTCCTCGGCATGGCGCGCCGAGCGCGACAGCAACCGGTTGAGGTTCTGCGCGGCGCAGATCAGTCCGTCTTCGGCACGCTGGTCCCGCGACAACATCTCGTAGAACAGGCCCTCGCGCACGCCGAAGGTCGAGAACACGATGGTCTTCGGCCTGACGACGCGGATGACATATTCCAGCACCAGCGCGGCATAGGTGAGCAGCGGCCGCCGCGCGTCCGAGACGACCTCGATGTCGGCGAGCCGGTTGGCCGCGGCCAGGCGCCGCAGGCGCTGCGCAAAATCGAGCGCGTCGGGCGCGGGGATCGAATAGCCGTGCATCACCTTCAGCGGATAGCCGCTCTGCACGATGTGGATGCGCGCCAGCGCGCGCCAGGTGCCGCCGACCGCGTAGAAGGTGCGGCCTCGGCCTTGCTTGAGCAGATCGACGCCGGAGATGGTGTCGCGCACGATGTTTTCTGCACGCTTCAGCGACCTGTGCGAGGAGTCCTGCAGGGCGAGGCTGCCGAGCGGCAACGTGACGCCGTTGCGGACGCGGTCGCGGCGCACGTCGATCAGTTCGAGCGAGCCGCCGCCGAGATCGCCGACGATGCCGTCGGGATCATGGATGCCGGAGATCACGCCGAGCGCGGAGAGTTTTGCCTCGCGCGGCCCCGAGAGGATGTCGATCGGCACGCCGCAGATGCGTTCGGCCTTGGCAATGAATTCCGGACCGTTGGTGGCGTCACGGCAGGCCGCGGTCGCAATGACATAGACGCGGCCGACCTTCTGGATCCGGCAGAGCGCACGGAAGCGCCGCAGCGACGTCAGCGCCCTGGCCACCGCATCGGGCGCGAGCAGGCCGGTGCTCTGCACCTCGCGCCCGAGACCGCATAATGCCTTCTCGTTGAAGACCGGGATGAGGCTGCGGCTCAGGTTCTCATAGACGACGAGGCGAACCGAGTTCGAACCGATGTCGATGACCGCGACGCTGGATTCGCGTTTGCGCGGCCGCTTCACTGCCGAAGCTCCTTACGTCGTTTGCTGACGCTCGTTGCGGCGGGTGAGCCGGCGCGGCGAAGATTCCTTGAGCGACTTTCCACGGCCGGACAGACTCGGATTCGTCATGAAATAGTTGTGCAGGTTGAAAGGCTCTTCGCCTTTCGCGGCCTTCATACGCGTTGACGATCCATCCGGCAACAATTGCCAGCTCTGCTCGGTATCCTTCAGGTTCGCGACCATGATCTGTTCGAGAACCTGCTGATGCACCGTGGGATTTTGCAGCGGGCACAGCACCTCGACGCGGCGGTCGAGGTTGCGCGGCATCATGTCGGCCGACGAGATATACACAGCCGCCTTGGCGCCCGGCAGGCCCTGACCCATACCAAAGCAGTAGATGCGGCCGTGCTCGAGGAAGCGGCCGATCACCGATTTGACGCGGATATTCTCCGACAACCCGGGAAGGCCCGGCCGCAGGCAGCAGATGCCACGCACGACCAGTTCGACCGTCACGCCCGCCTGGGAAGCCTGGTACAGCGCGTCGATGATGTCGGGGTCGACCAGCGAGTTCATCTTCATCCAGATCGCCGCCGGCCGGCCGTGTTTGGCGTGGTTGATCTCGCCGTGGATGTGCTCGAGCATGCGCTTGCGCAGGGTCAGCGGCGAGACCGCCATCTTCTCGAGTTCGCTCGGTTCGGCATAGCCGGTGATGTAGTTGAACACCCGCGCGGCGTCGCGCCCGATCGCGGGGTCCGAGGTGAAGTAGGAGAGGTCCGTGTAGATGCGCGCGGTGACCGGGTGATAGTTGCCGGTGCCGGTGTGCACATAGGTCGTGAGGTTGCCGCCCTCGCGGCGCACGACCATCGACAGCTTGGCGTGGGTCTTCAGCTCGATGAATCCGTAGACGACCTGCACGCCGGCGCGCTCGAGGTCGCGCGCCCAGCGGATATTGGCTTCCTCGTCGAACCGCGCCTTCAACTCGATCAGGGCGGTGACGGATTTGCCGGCCTCGGCGGCCTCTGCCAGCGCGCGGACGATGGGAGAATTGTTGGAGGTGCGGTACAGCGTCTGCTTGATCGCCACCACGTCGGGATCGCGCGTAGCCTGCTGCAGGAACTGCACCACCACGTCGAAGGATTCGTAGGGGTGGTGGACGATCAGGTCCTTCTGCCGGATCGCGGCAAAGATGTCGCCGCCATGGTCGCGCACGCGCTCGGGGTGGCGCGGCACATAGGGCGGGAATTCGAGGTCGGGCCGGTCGAGCCGCGTTAGTTGCGACAGCTCGTTCATCGCCAGCACGCCGTCGACCAGGAATATCTCGTCGTCGGCGGCCGACAATGCCTGCTGCACGAAGGCACGCAGCTCCTCCGGCATCTTGGCGTCGATCTCCAGCCGGATCACCGATCCGCGGCGGCGCCGCTTCAGCGCGGTCTCGAAGGTGCGGACGAGGTCTTCGGCCTCTTCCTCGATTTCGATTTCGGAGTCCCTGATGATGCGGAATGCGCCCTGGCCGTTCACGGTGTAGCCGGGGAACAGCCGTCCGATGAACAGCGAGGTGGCCTGCTCGAGCGTAATCAGCCGCGTCACGCCGTCCTTGGTCGAGGGCATGCGAATGAACCGGTCGATTTTGCCGGGCATGCGGATCAGTGCGTTCATCGGCTTGCCGTCGGCGATTCGCACCAATTGCAGCGCGATGGTGAAGCCGAGGCTCGGGATGAAGGGAAAGGGATGCGCCGGGTCGATTGCGAGCGGCGTCAGCAGCGGAAAGATGTTGTGGAGGAAGTGATCCTCGATCCAGCTTCGCTCCGTCTTGGTGACGTCGCGGCCGTCGACCAGCACGATGCCGACTTCGGCGAGCGTGTGGTGCAACTGCCCCCAGATCGTCTGCTGGTCCCGGGCGAGCTGCGAGACCGTCTCGTTGACGAGGTGGAGCTGCTCCAGGGGGGTGCGGCCGTCGGGGCTGCGCTCGGTGATGCCTTCGCGGACCTGCGCCTTGATGCCGGCGACACGGACCATGAAGAACTCATCAAGGTTATTGGCGGAAATCGACAGGAACCGGACCCGCTCCAGCGCAGGATGACCCTGATTGACCGCTTCCTCCAGCACCCGGCGATTGAAATGCAGCCAGGAAAGCTCCCGGTTGATGAACCGTTCCGGGCTCGAGGCGATCGATGGCGGGGCCTGAACTTCGGCCTCTTTCTCTTTAGTTATAATGGCTTGTGCGGAATCCATCAGGTTCCATCCGAGCGACGGCTAGGTGCGCCGCAATATAAGAAAAACGTTCCAGACCATGTGATATTGCGATGACGTTTCAATGACATTGACGTTCCGCGCGGCGTCGCCGTCAAGATGGGGTTTGCCCGATCTTCAGGCGTTGCGCAGCAGCTCCGCGGCCAGCGCCCGGGTCACGGGGCGGCCGAGCCGCAGCGCCTCGGTATCCAGTAACTCCACCGTCAGACGCGCCGCGGCGTAGGAGCGCTCGATACGGCCTACGAGATAGCTGACCAGGCTTTCGTCGACGGCCATTTGCCGGTCGGCGCAGAATTTGACGATCAACGCGCGGAACAGGAGATCGTCGGGCGGCGCCACCGACACCACGGGTACCGCGCGCAGTCGCGAGCGCAGGTCGCGCAGTTCGATGTCGAGCGCCGGCGGCGGCACGCGCGCGGTCATGAGGACGAAGGCCGCGTCCTCCCGCGCCAGGTTCATCAGGTGAAAGATGGCGCGTTCGTCGAAACTGCCCGCCTTCAGGTCCTCGACCACGAGCGCACCGGTCGCGAGCGCATTCGGCACCGACGCTGCGGCGAGCGCATGCGCCGAGATGACCCGCGCGCCGGATCGTTCGGCCCAGATCGAGGCGAGGTGGCTCTTGCCGGAGCCGTCCTCGCCCGCCAGCCACATGATGCGGTTGGGCCAGTCCGGCCATTGCTCGATCAGCGCGAGTGCGGCCGCATTGGCCGGCCCTTCGAGAAAATTGTCGCGCGTCAGGCTTTCCGCATGCGGCAGCGCAAATGCAAGCTGTCGGGGTTGAACGCTACCTGCCACGCCGTCACTCCATGCCGGAAAAACCGGCAATGCCTAGCTAGCCTACCTTGGGGCTTCGATCGTGCTCATGTGCCGCACCCAGCCCACGAGATAGAGCGAGACGGAAACCAAAGTAAAGACCGTGACAAAACCCATCAGGATGAGGTCATAGGGCGCGCTCGGACGATCGAATGCGAGCGACCCCAGCACCAGCGCTGCAAATGCCACCTGCGCCACCGTGTTCAGCTTCGACACCATCGACGGCTTCATCGGCACGGGTTTGTCGAACAGCCAGGATACGATCACGGCTGCCACGATCATGATGTCGCGGGACACCACGAGGATGACGATCCAGCGCGGCACCGCACCCCAGATGCCGAGCGCGACATAGATCGAGACCAGCAGCGCCTTGTCGGCGAGCGGATCGAGCAGGGCGCCGAGTTCGCTCGCCATGTTGAAGCGCTTGGCCAGAAAGCCGTCGACGGCATCGCTGACGCCGGCAACGACGAAGACCGCGAAGGCGATCGCCATCTGGTTCGAGGCGATGGCCCAGACGATGACCGGCACCAGGATGATGCGGCCCAGGGTGATGATGTTCGGAATATTCAACGCGGAGCTTCCCGGCTACCGGCCGGTTTCGGTCCCGGGCGGGGCCAACCGGCTGTTATCTACATAGTATAGCGGCGGGCCGCTTGCGAGCCATTGCACCGGGGCGGAATCCGACGTAACCAGCCGCCAACACACGGAAAATAGCATGGCGGACCGCAAGAACGGGCTGACTTACGCGGATTCGGGCGTCGATATCGATGCCGGCAACCGGCTGGTCGATCTCATCAAGCCCATGGTCCGCGCCACCGCCCGGGCCGGCGCCGACGCCGAGATCGGGGGGTTCGGCGGGCTGTTCGACCTCAAGGCGGCGGGCTTCAGGGATCCGGTCCTGGTGGCCGCCACCGACGGCGTCGGGACCAAGGTCAAGATCGCGATTGATACCGCCCTGCATGGCGGAATCGGCATCGATCTGGTCGCCATGTCGGTCAACGATCTCGTCGTACAGGGCGCCGAGCCCCTGTTCTTCCTCGACTACTTTGCCTGCGGCAAACTCGATCCCGAGGCGACTGCGGCGATCGTCGCCGGCGTTGCGGAAGGCTGCCGGGAAAGCGGCTGCGCGCTGATCGGCGGCGAGACCGCGGAAATGCCCGGCCTGTACAAGGACGGCGATTACGATCTTGCGGGCTTTGCGGTCGGCGCGGCCGAACGCGGCACGCTGCTGCCGCGAGGCGATATCGCGGCCGGCGATGCGGTGATCGGGCTCGCTTCTTCCGGCGTCCATTCCAACGGCTTTTCGCTGGTGCGCAAGATCGTCGAGAATTCGCGGATTGCCTGGGACGCACCGGCGCCGTTCTCGCCGGTCATGACGCTCGGCGGCGCGCTGCTGACGCCGACCAAACTCTACGTCAAGTCCTGCCTGCGCGCGATCCGCGAGACCGGCGCGGTGAAGGGCCTGGCCCATATCACCGGCGGCGGCTTCACCGACAACATCCCGCGCGTGCTGCCGAAGCATCTCGGGGTACGCATCGACCTGGCGCGGCTGCCGGTGCTGCCGGTGTTCAAATGGCTGGCGGCGCAGGGCGGCATCGCCGAGCTCGAACTGCTGCGCACCTTCAACTGCGGCATCGGCATGATCGCCATCGTCAAGCCCGACGCCGTCGAAGAGGTCACCCGGGTTTTCACCGAGAGCGGCGAGACCGTCGCCTTGCTCGGCGAGGTGATCGAGGCCAAAGGCGAGCATCGCGTGGTCTATAACGGTCACCTCGATCTGGCGCTCTGATGAAACGCCGCGTCGCCATCCTGATTTCGGGGCGCGGATCCAACATGGCCGCGCTGATCGAGGCCGCGAAGGCCGGCGACTTCCCGGCTGAAATTGCCGTGGTGATCTCCAACCGCGCGGATGCCGCCGGCCTCGACCGGGCGAGAGCGAACGGCGTTGCGACTGAAATCGTCGAGAGCAAGCCGTTCGGCAAGGACCGCGCCGCGTTCGAGAAGGTGCTCGAGGAAAGCCTCGCCCGGCACCGTGCCGAGCTGATTTGTCTGGGCGGCTTCATGCGGCTCTTCACGGCCGAATTCGTGCAGCGCTGGCACGGGCGGATGCTCAACATCCATCCATCGCTGCTGCCGTCGTTCCCCGGGCTCGATCCGCACGGCCAGGCGCTGAAGGCGGGCGTGAAGATTTCGGGTGCGACCGTGCACTTCGTCATTCCCGAGACCGACGCCGGTCCCATCGTGATGCAGGGCGCAGTTCCCGTGCACGATGACGATACGGCCGAGGCGCTGTCGCAGCGGATCCTCTCCGTGGAGCACCGCATCTATCCCGAAGCGTTGCGATTGCTGGCGAGCGGCCGGCTCCGCCTGGAAGGCGACCTCTGCAAGATCGCGGGCGGCGCAGGAAGCGGTGAGCCCCTGATCTCGCCGTTGGCGAGATAAAGCCAAAAAGGAAATCCCCCGGCAACGCCGGGGGGATCATCATGAACCTGTGCGGATCGTGATAGTCTTAGGTGACCTTGAGATTTTCCGCGGACTGTTTGCCGCGATTTTCGACAAGGTCGTATTCAACCGTCTGGTTTTCATTGAGGGTCGAGAGTCCGGCACGCTCCACGGCAGAGATGTGGACGAACACGTCCCTGTCGCCGCCCTGGGGCTTGATGAACCCGTATCCCTTGGTCGGGTTGAACCATTTAACGGTGCCTTTGTAGCTCGGCATCGCTAGTCTCCTGGTCTGGACGAAAAAAAGACGCGGTCACGTCTCCCAACGTGCCACGCCACAAGCGGCTTCCGGGTGTCTTCTTGTATTTCCAAGTCGCGAAAACGCACAGTCAAACGGCCTAGATCCGATTGTGCGAGTGATTGCAACACGAAACCTGCACATTAGCAAGCACATGGCGGGCGGCGCGCGTTGTCGCAGCTTCGGGTGACCTGTGGCAGGGGCACCACAACGACGGCTATTCGGGCTTTGACGGGGTTCCCAAGCGATTGACGCTCCCGGCGAACTGGGGGCAAATCGGTCGCCGAGCGGCAGGAATCCGGCGCAGCCGAGGCCGGCGCTCGCGGTGGGATCGGAATTCATGCGCTGCGCATCGCGGCCTTCACTGGCAGGGGAGACCGGGGCGGGCCGCAGGATGGTCCGGGCCATTGCGATGGCCATTGCGCTGGCGATTGGGGCGATATCGTCGGCCGAAGCCCAGCTGGTGCCGTCGCCCTCACCGACGCCTACGCCGGGCATCACGATCATCAGTTCCGACATCTCGGCCAACCAGGCCGTGGGCAATCTCGGCAGCAGTTTTCTGGAGCGACTCGCGGGTCAGGCGACCAACGGCGTGGACCGGATCGGGCGAGGCAATCCCGGCGGCGGCGGCGCTTCGGAAGCGACCGAAGCGCCGAAATTCCGCGCCTGGGTCGAAGGCTACGGCTTGTCGTCGAGGACCGATGCCCAGGGCGATTTCGCCGGCGACCGCCGCACCACCTGGGGCGGCGTGGCCGGCATCGGCGCGACGGTCGGACCCGGCGTAAACTTTGGCCTTTCCGTCGACCAGAGCCGCAGCAAGATCGATGTGCCGCTCGCCTTCCAATGGGCCACCCTCGATCTCACCCAGGTTGGCGCCAGCTTCTCCATCGACAAGGGGCCCTGGACCCTGGCCGGCGCGTTCGTGCACGGCTTCGGCAAGGTCAATTCGAACCGCGACACCGGTGCGGGCATTGCGGTTGCCGACTACAACGCCGCGCTGGACGGGGGAATCGTCGAACTCGACTACTACTGGATGAAGGACGAATTCCGCATCGTCCCGAAAATCGCCCTCGAATATGTGCGCTCCTCGACGGACGCATTTACCGAGCAAGGCGCGGCCTTCTTCCTGGTGACGGCAAGCAATGCGACGGCGGAGCGGGCGAGGGCGCTGATCGGCGCGGAGGTCGGGCGTTACTTCATCTTCGACCGGAAGATCCTCGACCTGTCGGCCTATGGCAAGTTCATCGACAATTTCCACCAGAGCTTCAGCACGGTCACCGTCAGCATTCCCGGCTTCCAGCCCGTCAGCGTCCAGGGGATCGGCGAGAGCCGTTACGGGGCGGATGCGGGCGCTGCGGCCTCGCTCAGCCTGACCAACAGTTTCCGTCTCTATGCGCGCTACGACGGCAAGTTCCGCGAGCACTTTCAATCGCACCAGGGCCTGGCCGGCCTTGAAGTGCGATGGTAGCGAACTAGCCTGGCCCCGTAGCGGTATAGCCGCGCAACCCAAAATTCTCCCGCGTTTCCTGCATCAGCGGCACCAGATCGCTGGGATGGATGAATTCGTCCCGGAAGCAGGGATAAGCCCTCGGATCGAAAATCTTCTTCAGCCAGTCGATGACGATCTTGTGCCGCTCCGAATTGCGAAACTCCTTGTGATAGGTGATCCAGAGGTCGGTATGATGGCTGACGCCCATATCGACGGGGATCAGCGGCGCGCCGAGCGCCACCGATGCGGTCGGCAGGAAGCCGACGCCGGCCCCGCGCTCGACCGCATAGAGCACGCCGATGGAGGAGTTGGTCTTGATGCCGACCACGCCTTCGAGCGAGGTGATGCCGAGGATGCGCGCATAGGCGTTGTCGTCGATCTGCGGCGCATTCTGCTTGATGATGCGGTGGTTCTTCAGCTCCGCCAGCGTCTTCGGCACGCCGAACAGCTTGCGGTAGCCTTCCGAGACGAAGGGATAGACGTGGAGGCGGCCGATCCGCGCCGCGATCAGGTCCGGATTGGTCGGACGCTCGAACTGGATCGCAATGTCGGTTTCCAGTCGACCGACGTCGGCCTGTTCCATGGCGCAACGCAGGTCGACGGTGATCTTGCGATAGGTTTTCTGGAAATCGATCAGCCGCGGCAGGATCCAGAAATTGCCTGGTCCCTCGGTGACGGCGACGCGCACCGTTCCGGTGCTGGTGCCTGAGGCTCGCGACGCGCAGCGGAAGATGTTGAAGGCATGCCGCTCCATTTCCGTGAGGTCGGCGATCATCGCAAGGCCTTCCTCGGAGATCGTCAGCCCGCTCTGGTCGCGCAGGAACAGCCGGCACCCGATCCGCTCCTCCAGCCGGTCGATCCGTCGCATCAACGTGGTGCTGGTGACGCCCAGGAGGTCGGCGGCGTTGCGGAAACTCTTGTAGCGCGCGCAGGCCAGAAACGACTTCAGGTCATCCCAGGATGCGTCCAGGGAGTCCTCGGGCCTGTGCTGCGCGAACGCAGCACCCCGGTGCAATAGTTGCTGCATACCCCATATCCCCGCCCGCTTAAGTTGCTCAACGAGGGCTCGAGCAACGATAGAGGCGCAACCTGGACATGGAAAGGGCCTGTTTTACCGCACGGCACGATTTCGACTTCCTGCCGACCACCGCCAGGGTCGAAGTCCGGCCGGCAACGTTCGAGGAAATGCCGGCCGTTGCCGCCATGGCGCGCAGCATGGTGCCGGGGGTTCAGATCGGGGAGCAGGGGCTTCTGCAGCACCACCTGCATGACCCCGAGTGCATCCTGGTCTTCGCCCGGAAGGGCGGTCTGCTCGGCGGCATGGCGTTTCTCTATCTCAACGAGCGCGGGCACGACGCGCTGATGTCAGGCGAATTGTCGCCGACGCACCCGGACTTCTCGTTGCTCGCCGGCGCGAATGAGCAGGTAGCCGCCATCTACATCTGGGCGATCGGTGCGACCGGCCGCGGCATCGCGGGATTGGGCAAGATGGCCGCGCATCTGCGCAAGCCGCGCTATGTCGACGCCAACTGCTTCGCACAACCGTCAACGGCGGCGGGCCGCGATCTGATGATCGCGACGGGCTTCCGGCCGATCGCAAGTTCACAGCCCGACCTCTGGTGCTACGAGCGGCCGTGGAAGCGGCTGCCCGCGGGCCTCGGCGCATCCAATTTCACACAAGGGAGCATTTCAGATGCACGGTACTAGACCCGCGAAGCCGCCTGCACGCGCGATCACCATTCGTCTCGCCCGCGACCCCAACGACCTGATGACGGTGACCGCGATCCGCTCTGCGGTCTACCTTGCCGAGCAGGATTGCCCGATCGAGGAAGAATTCGACGGCAACGATCTCTGCGCGGCGCACTTCCTCGGATTCATCGGCAGCGAGCCGGCGGGCTGCCTTCGCGTCCGCTTCTTCGGCGAGTTTGCCAAGATCGAGCGGCTGGCCGTGCGGCATCAATTCCGCCGCACGCGGGTCTCCTTCAAGCTGGTGCAGGCCGCCGTCGAATACATCAAGCGCAAGGGCTTTCGGAAGATCTACGGCCTTGCGCAGGACAGGCTCGTGAATTTCTGGGCGCATTTCGGCGGACGCCCGCTCGAGGGCGGCCGCAAGGTCACCTTCTCCGACTTTTCCTACACCGAGATGGTGTTCGACATCGAGCCGGGCCCCGATGCGATCACGATCAAGAGCGATCCCTATGTGATCATCCGACCCGAGGGCGACTGGGACCGTCCCGGCGTGCTGGATCTTTCGGCCGAGCGCGAGGTGACGTCGCCCTTGCGCGACGTCACCGCGGGGACATGAGCCGCGGGTATCCGCCGATCCTCGTCTGCGCCGACCTCCAGGTCCAGTATCTGGGCGAGGAGTGCGGGGCAGATCGCGCAGCCGCGCGATTGCTTGCCCTGCTCGAGTTGTGGCGCGCGGAATTGTGGCCGGTGCTGCACCTCAAGCGGATCGCACAGGCCGCATGGTTCGATCCGGCGTCGAACCTCAGCGAGTGGTCGGCGGCGTTCCGCCCGCGGCCGGGGGAGATGGTGTTCGAGCACCCGCTGCCATCGGCCTACAGCGCGTCGCGCTTTGCCGAATACATGGCGAGCATGAGGGGCGTTCATTGCCTGGTGGCGGGTTGTTCTCTCGACGAAAGCATTCTGGCCACCGTCATCGAGGGATTTCACCGCGGTCACCGCTTCTGCGTCGTCGGCGATGCCGTGACCTGCGTGCCCTCGGCCGCCGGCAATGCCGAGGGGCATCATGCAGCGATGATGCGCGCGATCGGCAAGTTTGCAGCGGTCGAACAGAGTTCCGGTCTGATCGCGGCGGCAGCGAGTGACGCCTGAGGCGTCACTTCAGTGCCGGTCCACCCGGACAACGCGGCCCTTTTCGATCGCCAGCGCCAGCTTGCCGTGCTTCAGCGACAGGGCCGCCTCGCCGAACAGCTCGCGGCGCCAGCCGTGCAGGGCGGCGACGTCGGCCTGGTCGTTGGCTGCGATCTGCTCGAGATCGTCGACGGTGGCGATCACCTTGCTGGCCACCGCGTGCCGCTCCGAGGTCATGCGCAGCAGCACCTTCAGGAGCTCGATGATGGCCGTGCCGTTTGAATTGTTGCGCGGCTTTTCCAGCTTCGGCAGCGAGTGCGGATCGCGGGCGAGTCCGCGCTGCACGGCCGCGATGATGTCGTTGCCCCATTTCGAGCGGTCGAAGCCTTTCGGCAGCGAGCGTAGGTTGGCGAGCTTCTCCAGCGAGGTCGGCGCATGCGTCACGATATCGCCGACCGCATCGTCCTTGAGCACGCGGCCGCGCGGCACATCGCGGCTCTGGGCCTCGGTTTCGCGCCAGGCCGCGACTTCCATCAGGATGGCCAGTTCCTTCGGCTTGCGCACCCGCGTCTTCAGCCGCTCCCAGGCGCGCTCGGGATGGAAGTCGTAGGTGCGCGGCGAGGTGAGGACTTCCATCTCCTCGCTGACCCAGTTGTTGCGGCCGCGCTTCTTGAGGTCCGCATCGAGCGAGGCGAAGACGTCGCGCAAATGGGTGACGTCGGAGACCGCGTAATGCATCTGCTCCTTGGAGAGCGGACGGCGGGACCAGTCGGTGAAGCGGTGGGTCTTGTCGGGCCGATGGCCGGTTACCCGCTCGACCAGCTGGTCGTAGGCGATGCTGTCGCCATAGCCGAGCACCATGGCCGCCACCTGGGTGTCGAAGATCGGATGCGGGATGATGCCGGCGAGATGAAACACGATCTCGATGTCCTGGCGCGCGGCATGAAACACCTTCAGCACCGCCTCGTTGGACATCAGGTCGAAGAAGGGTTTGAGGTCGATGCCTTCCGCCAGCGCATCGATGATGACGGCCTCATCCGGGCTGGCCATCTGCACGACGCAGAGCAGCGGGTAATAGGTCGACTCCCGCAGGAATTCGGTATCGACGGTGATGACGGGGAACTTGGCGAGCCGGGAGCAGACGTCCGCGAGTTCGGCGGTGGTCGAAATCAGGTGATCCATGCACAGTCCATGACGTTTCCCGCACTGCCGATCTGTCCTTCCCTTGGCTCCGCAGCGTGCGGGGCCGGGACGGCAGACCGAAAGGCAGCGCTGGAATTTTGCCTTCCTGTGCCCAACGGTTTCCGAAGCTCGCCTCGAAGCTCGCCCTGAGGCGGGCTTCGGAAACCGGGGCACAAGGTCAACGCGTCGGCCGAAAGCGCTGATAAGTCAAGGGTCTTGTGGGCAAATTTGAAGGTTGCGTTCGGTCCGGCCGGCTTTCTGCCAGGCCGGACCGAGGCATCGCGACCACCGGTGGGCGGCCGCAATTTCCGCGAATGGGCTGCTTTTGCTCGGGATCAGTAGTGACGCACGTGCTTGGACGGGCGCCGCCCGGACGGGACGGCCAGCACGGCAAGGCAAAGGGCGATCATCATCAGGCCCATGAATTCGAAGGCAAACGCGTCCATGGAATTTCCCCCAACAGGGTCGCTAGACTTGTCGGGGTCGCGTTGAGCGTTTCTTAATTTGCCGAAACCGGCCGGACGCGCGCGATTCGATGGTGCACGCCGCCTTAACAAGCTCGGTTAACGCTTCATGTGCCGCAGAAGGTCTGCGTCACCCGCTGGCCGGCCTCGGGCGGCTCGGCATAGGCCGCGAACCGAGGCTGCTCCTCGAAGGGCTTTGCCAGCACCGTCAGCAGCTCCTCGAAGGGTGCGTAGTCGTCATCGTTCATCGCCGCCTGGATCACCGCTTCGACGCGGTGGTTGCGCGGGATGAAAGCGGGATTGACGCGATGCATCGCCTCGTGCCGTTCGGCCGGCGTCTGCGGCTCCAGGGCAAGGCGTTGTCGCCAGCGCGCCGCCCATTCGTCGAACCGGGTGGGATCGATGAAGAGACTGCGGACCGGCTCGTCGTTGTCGGCATCGAGTGCAGCGTCGCCGAGCCGGCGGAACGTGAGGGTGAAATCCGCCTGGTTCGTCGTCATGGCGTCCAGCAGGTCCTGCACCAGCGCCTCGTCGCCATCGGCCATGGTGGACAGGCCGATCTTGGCGCGCAGGCCGGCCTGATAGGCCGTCGTGAATTTCTCCGCGAATTCGCCGAGCGCAGACTGCGCCTGCTCGATCGCCTTGTCCTTGTCGTCAGAGAACAGCGGCAGCAGGCACTCGGCCAGCCGCGTCAGGTTCCACAGCGCGATGCGTGGCTGGTTGCCATAGGCGTAGCGGCCCATCTCGTCGATCGAGGAGAACACCTTGGCCGGATCGTATTCGTCCATGAAGGCGCAGGGGCCGTAGTCGATGGTCTCGCCCGAGATCGAGGTGTTGTCGGTGTTCATCACGCCATGGATGAAGCCGACCAGGAGCCAGTGCGCCACCAGCTCGGCCTGCCGCGCGATCACGGCGTCGAGCAGCGCGTGATAGGGGCGTTCCGCCTTGGCGAGTTCCGGATAATGCCGGCCGATCACGTGATCGGCGAGGCGGCGCACCCCCTCGGTGTCGCCGCGCGCAGCGAAGAACTGGAAGGTGCCGACGCGGATGTGGCTTGCCGCAACGCGGGTGAGCACGGCGCCGGGCAGCACGGTCTCGCGCATCACGCTTTCGCCTGACATGACGGCCGCGAGCGAGCGCGTGGTGGGAATGCCGAGCCTGAACATGGCTTCACTGACGATGTATTCGCGCAAGACCGGTCCGAGCGCCGCGCGGCCGTCGCCGCGGCGGGAGAACGGGGTGGGGCCGGAACCCTTGAGCTGGATATCGCGGCGGACGCCGTCGCGATCGATCACTTCGCCGAGCAGGATGGCGCGGCCATCGCCGAGCTGGGGCACGAAATGGCCGAACTGGTGGCCGGCATAGGCCATGGCGATCGGCTCGGCTCCCTCGGGTAGGCGCTTGCCCGAGAGGATTTCGGCGCCTTCGGGGGTCGAAAGCTGGTCCGGATCTAGCCCGAGCTGGATCGCCAGCTCCCGGTTCAGCTTGATCAGCCGGGGGGCTGCGACCGGAGTTGGCGCCACGCGGGCGAAGAAATTCGCCGGCAGGGCCGCATAGGTATGCTCGAAGGCGAATTGCAGCGTCATGGGCTCAAGATAGGCGCGGGAAGGGCCTTTTTCGAGCCCAAAACAGCTGCCTCATTCGGTTGCCGCACCCCGTTCCGTCGGGTAAACCGTCCCGCAATTCGGGCCTGGCTTTTGCCCCCGATTCGATCCCTCCGACAGCTGTTTTCTGGAAATTCCATGCATCGTTACCGGTCCCACACCTGCGGCGCGCTCCGCGAGAGCCACATTGGCGAGCAGGTCCGCTTGTCTGGCTGGTGCCACCGCATCCGCGACCATGGCGGTGTGCTGTTCATCGATTTGCGCGACCATTACGGGCTGACGCAGGTCGTCGCCGACCCGGATTCGCCGGCGTTCAAGACCGCCGAGAAGCTGCGCTCGGAATGGGTGGTGCGGATCGACGGCAAGGTGCGCCGCCGCCCCGCCGGCACCGACAATCCGGAACTCGCCACCGGCCTGGTCGAGGTCTATGTCAGCGAGATCGAGGTGCTGGGGCCAGCGGCCGAGCTGCCGATGCCGGTGTTCGGCGATCAGGAATATCCTGAAGATATAAGGCTCAAGTACCGCTTCCTCGACCTTCGTCGCGAGAAGCTGCACGCCAACATCATCAAGCGCGGCCAGATCATCGATTCCATCCGGCGCCGCATGAAGGAGCAGGGCTTCTTCGAGTTCCAGACGCCGATCCTGACCGCGTCCTCGCCCGAAGGCGCGCGCGATTTCCTGGTGCCGTCGCGGCTGCATCCCGGCAAGTTCTATGCGCTGCCGCAGGCGCCGCAGCAGTTCAAGCAACTCACCATGGTGGCGGGCTTCGACCGATACTTCCAGATCGCGCCCTGTTTCCGCGACGAGGACGCGCGTGCCGACCGCTCGCCGGGCGAGTTCTATCAGCTCGATATCGAGATGAGCTTCGTGACCCAGGACGACGTGTTCGGCGCGGTCGAGCCGGTCATGCGCGGCGTGTTCGAGGAGTTCGCCGAGGGCAAGCACGTCACCAAGAAGTTCCCGCTCATTCCCTATGGTGAGGCGGTGCGCAAGTACGGCTCCGACAAGCCGGATCTGCGCAACCCGATCCTGATGCAGGAAGTTTCCGAGCATTTCCGCGGTTCCGGCTTCAAGGTGTTCGCGCGGATGCTCGAAGATCCGAAGAACCAGGTCTGGGCGATACCCGGCACGGGCGGCGGTTCGCGCGCCTTCTGCGACCGCATGAACTCCTGGGCGCAGGGCGAAGGCCAGCCCGGCCTCGGCTACATCATGTGGCGCGAAGGCGGCGAAGGCGCCGGTCCCTTGGCCAACAACATCGGCCCGGAACGGACGGCCGCGATCCGCGACCAGTTCGGCCTGAAGGAGGGCGATGCCGCCTTCTTCGTCGCGGGCGATCCGGAAAAATTCTGGAAGTTTGCAGGGTTGGCGCGCACCAAGCTCGGCGAGGAACTGAAGCTGATCGACAAGGATCGCTTCGAGCTCGCCTGGATCGTCGACTTCCCGATGTATGAGTGGAACGAGGAAGAGAAGAAGATCGACTTCTCGCACAATCCGTTCTCGATGCCGAACATGGAGCCCGACGCGTTCCTTGCGCTCGACCCGAACGACAAGGAAACGCTGCTCAACCTCAAGGCAGTCCAGTACGACATCGTCTGCAATGGCGTGGAGCTGTCATCGGGCGCGATCCGAAACCACCGTCCGGACGTCATGAAAAAGGCGTTCGCGATCGCCGGTTATCCGGAGGAGGTGCTCGAGGCGAAATTCGGCGGCATGTTGCGCGCGTTGTCGCTGGGCGCGCCGCCCCACGGTGGTATCGCACCGGGCATCGACCGCATCGTCATGCTGCTTTGCGGGGAGGAGAACCTGCGCGAGGTGGTGCTCTTCCCGATGAACCAGCGTGCCGAGGACCTCATGATGGGCGCGCCCTCCGAGGTCACGCCGAAGCAGTTGCGCGAGCTTCACATCCGGCTCAATCTGCCGCAAAACTGAGGCAAACCGCCGATATCCTGAATTCGGGGTAGAGGAAGCTCGCGGGGGAAGCGTGCATGTCGTCCTATTCTGAAGACCTCCATTCCGCGGCGCTGGCCTATCACCGGCTGCCGCGGCCGGGCAAACTCGAGATCCAGGCCACCAAGCCGCTCGCCAACCAGCGCGATCTCGCGCTGGCCTATTCGCCGGGCGTGGCCGCCGCCTGTACCGAGATCGCGAACAATCCCGCCGAAGCCGCTTCCCTGACCGCGCGCGCCAATCTGGTCGCCGTGGTCTCCAACGGCACCGCCGTGCTCGGCCTCGGAAATATCGGCCCGCTAGCTTCCAAGCCCGTGATGGAAGGCAAGGCGGTTCTGTTCAAGAAATTCGCCGGGATCGACGTGTTCGACATCGAGATCGCCGCCGACACGATCGAGCGCGTGGTCGAGACCGTGGCCGCTTTGGAGCCGACTTTCGGCGGCATCAATCTGGAGGATATCCGCGGGCCGGAGTGTTTCGAGATCGAAGCGCAGCTGAAGGAGCGCATGAAGATCCCGGTCTTCCACGACGACCAGCACGGCACCGCCATCATCGTCACAGCGGCGATCGTCAATGCGCTGCAGCTCAACGGCAAGAAGCTGCCCGATGTGAAGATCGTCGCCTCCGGCGCCGGCGCGGCAGCGATTGCGACCCTCAATCTGCTGGTGTCGATGGGCGCCAGGCGCAGCAACATCTGGGTCTGCGACATCGACGGCGTCGTGCATGAAGGGCGCAACACCCAGATGGACCGCTGGAAGGCGGTTTATGCCCAGAAGACCGACAAGCGCACGCTGGGCGACGTGATCGGCGGAGCGGACATCTTCATCGGCCTGTCGGCGCCGAACGTGCTCAAGCCCGACATGATCAAGCAGATGGCAGAAAAGCCGCTGGTCATGGCGCTTGCCAATCCCACGCCGGAAATCATGCCGGACGAGGCGAGGGCGGCGCGAGCGGATGCGATGATCTGCACCGGCCGGTCCGACTTCCCGAACCAGGTCAACAACGTCCTTTGCTTTCCCTTCATCTTCCGCGGCGCGCTCGACGTCGGTGCCACCGCGATCAATGAGGAAATGAAGCACGCGGCAGTCGACGCGATCGCCCAGCTCGCGCGCGATCCGCCGTCCGATGCCGTGGCCCATGGTTTCGACACCGGGGAGACGCAGGGCTTCGGCCCGGGCTCGCTGATCCCAAGTCCGTTCGATCCGCGCCTGATCCTGCGGATTGCCCCGGCGGTGGCGAAGGCCGCGATGGATTCCGGCGTCGCGACCCGGCCGATCAAGAATTTTGACGAATATTGCGCCCAGCTTCAGCGCTATTCATTCCGGTCCGGCCTGACCATGAAGCCGGTGTTTGCGAAGGCGAAGACCCAGCCGGTGCGCGTGGTCTACGCCGAGGGCGAAGACGAGCGCGTGCTGCGGGCCACGCAAGTGGTGCTGGAAGAGAAGATTGCGCGGCCGATCCTGGTCGGGCGTCCCTCGGTGGTCGAGGCGCGGATCAAGCGGTTCGGCCTGTCGATCAGGTCCGGTCGGGATTTCGATCTCGTCAATCCCGAGGACGATCCGCGCTACCGCGCCTATGTGCAGTCCTATATCGACATCGCCGGCCGGCGCGGCGTCACGCCCGATGCCGCGCGCACGGTGGTGCGGACCAACAACACGGTGATCGCGGCGCTCGCAGTGGCGCGCGGCGAAGCCGACGCCATGCTGTGCGGCGTCGGGGGCCGTTACATGAGCCATTTGCGCCATGTCCGCGAGATCGTAGGCTTCCTGCCCGGCGTCAGCGAATATGCGGCGTTGGCGCTGCTGATCACCAGCAAGGGCGCCTATTTCATCGCCGACACCCAGGTGCGGCCGAATCCGAGCGCCGAGGAACTGGCGGAAGTGGCATCGCTCGCGTCGCTGCATGTGCAGCGCTTCAACATCAAGCCGAAGATCGCCTTCGTGTCGCATTCCGACTTCGGAAGCTATGACACGGATTCCTCGCGCAAGATGCGGCGCGCCACGCAATTGCTGAAGGACAAGCATCCGGAGATCGAGGCCGACGGCGAAATGCAGGGCGACACCGCGCTGTCGGGCGCGGCGCGGAAGCTGGTGCTGCCGCAATCCAATCTGGAGGGCGAGGCGAACATCCTGATCATGCCGAACCTCGATACGGCCAACGTTGCCTATCAGATGATCAAGTCGCTGGCGGACGCATTGCCGGTCGGACCGATCCTGATCGGTCCGGGGCGTCCCGTGCACATCCTTACCAAGTCGGTGACGGCGCGCGGCATCCTCAACATGACGGCGGTTGCCGCGGTCGAGGCCCAGGAGCGGGCCGGGCGTCAGCAACCGAGCCTGTTTGGCTAAAGAGGGCCGGGATCGGGGAAGGATTGCGGATTCTATTGATGATTTGAAAAGCGGGGACGGAACGCCCATAATCGCCGTCGCGACATCCGCTTTTTTGCATTTGAGGGGACGGTCATGCCAGCGTTGATTATTTTCGGGCGGATATTGTTTGCCGTGCTGTTCATTTACACCGGGGCGAGCAAGCTCGTTGGCATCCAGGCCACCGCCGATTTCATAGCCTCCAAGGTGACGGTTCCGACATTGCTTGCGCCCTATGCGTCCCAGCTCGAGAGCCTGGCTGGAATGAGCACGCCCCAATTGCTGGCGATCGGCGTCGGGGCCTTCGAGGTCATCGCCGGCTTGATGATCGCGGTGAATTTCGGCGCGCGGTTCTTCGCGATCCTGCTCGTCATCTTCGTGATGGCGGCGACCTTCTATTTCCACGATTTCTGGAGCCAGACGCCGGCCGATCCCAAGGCCATCATCGATGCGCTGAAAAATCTCTCGCTGATCGGCGCCCTGTTCATCATCGCCGGCTACGGCAAGGGCCCGCGCTCGGTCGAACCGGCCTACGGGGACGTGTAGCGATCAGCTGCGCCGCCACGGCGTGACACTGACGCCGTCGGCGGGATCGAGCATCGCGGCTTCACCCGGCTTCATTCCGTGCAGGCCAAGAACTTGCTGCGGCGTACGCGGGCCGACGCCGGGAAAGCAGGGCTCGCCGCCCGGCAGGCGCACCCTGGGCGCCACCGACAGCCAGAACGTGTCGTAGCGGTCCATGAACATGTCGAACACGCTGGGGCCGCCGATAATGGCGATGGTTCCGGAAGTGACGCCGGCGCGGGCGCAGGCCGCCTCGAACGGCGCGCGCGCGGGGTTCCAGAGCAGGGCGTTCGGGTTCGACGGATCGGGCTCGACCCCGGCAACCCGGCGGGTCAGGACGATCCGCTTGCGGCCGGGCGAGTTCGGCTGGTCCTCGTGGGAGTTTCGGCCGTGAACGATCAGCGCGGCGCGGTCGAGGGCGGCGGTGAAGAAGCGCTTGTCGCCCTCGAACTTCAGCGCTGCCGGCATGACGTTCTGCGCATCCGCCAGCATGCCATCGTCGGAGACGATGACATAGCCTTCGAAACGCAACGCCGGCACCGCCGTGTTGGTGCTAGTTCGAAACGTCCGTCACCACGCTGCTGAGCGGGCGGGAGCTCATGGTCGGCAGCTTGAGCTCCTTGATGACCGCTTCGTCATATTGTGCGATCGTCTGCACCGGCGCCTTGGCGCGCATCGCGACCACCTTGTAGCCGCCGGCCTTCAGGCGCTTGAGGAGTTCGGGTAGCGTTTCCGCGGTGTTCTTCTGATAGTCGTGCATGAGAAGGATGCCTTTGCCCTTCTTATCGAGCCCCTTCATCACGAGATCCAGCGGCTTCGTGCCGCGGTACTTGAAGTCGAAGGAGTCGATGTCGCAGGAGAAGCTCGCAATGTTGCGCTCGCCGAGATAGGTGAGCATTTCCGGCGGATGCTGCAGCGCCGGGAAGCGGAAGAACGGCGCGGGCGCGACACCGCCCAGCGCCCATTTCACGGCGCTGAAGCCCTTCTCGATCTCCTCCTTGCGCTGGTCCTCGCTCAGCTTCTTGTTGACCAGCGGGATATGCGACCAGGTGTGGGTGGCGATCGTGTGGCCTGCCGCGTACACCTGCTTGATGATTTCCGGGTAGTAGGTCGCGTGCTTGCCAATGGTGAAAAAGATGCCGGTCGTGCACTCCTCGGCAAGCGCCTTCAGCACCGCGGGCGTGTTGTTGAGCCACGGTCCGTCGTCGAAGGTCAGCACCACTTCCTTCTCTTTCAGGAAGTCGAGCTCCTTGAAGTGCTCGAAGCCGAAGCCGGGTCCGCCAGTCGTGTCGATTTCGACGGTGCGGGCGACACCGAGCGCATTCGGGTTGGTGCAAGCCGCGCGCGCAGGCTGTGGCGGTTGGGCTGCTGCTGCGGGAGGAGACGCGGCGGCCGCTGCTGCTGCCGGAGCGGCGGCTGACTTTGCCGGTGGCGTCTGCGACCACGCTACGCTGGAGGCGAGCAGCGAGACCGTGCCCGCAACAATAAGACCTGCCGCAATACGCATGTTCTGTTCCCTGTAGTTTTCCCTGTACCCGTGACTGGCCCTGAAGCCCCGTCCGGGTCAATTCGTGCCCCGTCGGATGATACCCTAGTTGGGGCGGCCCCGCCAACGCAACGACGCCGGGGACACACCGGCGAAATTGTCGCCGGACCGGTTAATTACGGGGCTCTCACGAGGCAGCCAGGGCGCGGGCGATCGCGGTCTTCACGCGCGTGTCCGTTGGCTCGACGCTCTCCGGGAAGGCCTCGGAAATATATCCCCCGCGGCCGATCAGGTATTTGTGGAAGTTCCAGCGCGGAACCTCCTTGGGCCGCGCTTCCGCCGCCCATTTATAGAAGGGATGGGCGTTCGGCCCCTTCACCGCGACCTTGCCAGCCATCGGGAAGGTCGCGCCGTAATGATGTTGCGCCGTCTCCGCGATTTCCTTGGCGCCGCCCGGCTCTTGTCCGCCGAAATCGTTGGATGGCACGCCGATGATGACGAGGCCGCGGTCGCGAAATTCGCGCCACAATTCCTGCAGGCCTGCATATTGCGGGGTGTAGCCGCACTGCGAGGCGGTGTTGACGATCAGCATCGGCCGGCCGGTGAATTCGACAAGCCTGATGTCGTCGCCGGACAGCGCCGGGAAGGAGAACGCGTAGGCCGAGATCTTGCTCATGGCAGCACCTTGCGCCCGCGCTGCGCGGGAGGAACAGCCGGCAACCGCGACCAGCGTTGCCGCCAGGAATATCCTGCGGTCGATCATGGTCATCCCCTTTGGATCGATCGGGCCGGAGCATAGCGCCATCGCCAGGGCGGCGCTTTCAACAAGCCGTTATGACTTGAAGCCGTCAGGATTTGGCCGGGCACCAGGGCAGGGCGAGCAAGGGCATGTAGTAGGTATTCCACTCGCAGATCGACTGCGGGCCAGTCCGCTTGAAGGCGTATTTCACTGGCTCGGCCTGGCCGACGGCGAGATGGAGGCCGAACAGGGTCATCGCGGCGGCGTACGTCCATCTGGCGAGCCGCAGGTCGGACAGGCGATCGAGCAGGATCGCGCCGGACAGGATGATCAGGGGATCGGTGAAGATGAAATATTCCGACTTGAGGCCGCGCCGGACGCCCAGCGTGTCGATCCCGATGGAGGCTAGCAGCAAGGTCAGGGCCTGGAGCGCGGCCAGCCGTTCGCCGCGCCGCCATGCCATGACGATGCCGGGCACGATCAGCCAGGTCAGGAAGACGGTCGGGCGCGGCGAGGAATGCAGCACGAATGTGTAGCGCGCGAGCACCGAGCCGATGCCCTCGACCAGCAATCCGAGGATGCCCAGAATTCCCGGGCCGTTGGCGACATCGCTGGTGACCGTGTCGGCGAAGGTCAGCATCTTCTCGAGGGGATTGGCGATCGCGATGACGTTGCGGCTGTCGTATTCGAGATAAAGCAGGAGCAGCGTCAGCGAGGCGCCGGCCATCATCGCAAACATCGAGGCCAGCGTCTCGGCGGCGCTGACGCGCCAGATCGCGGCATAGGCGATCATGCAGCCACCGATCAGCGCCATCAGGGCCAGCTGGTACACGCCATAGCGTCCCATCACCAGCGGGCGGAATTGCGTGGCGTCGATCAGCGCGCGATCAAAGCCCGTGGCGATCAGCGGCCAGGCCATGCCCACGGCGGCGCCGGCGATGACGGCGGCCGCGGCAGTGACAAGCCATGCGGCCGGGCTGCCGCGCCAGAACGCGATGCTTGCGCTTGCTGAGCTGCCGAATGGCAGGATGACGAGCGGCAGCGTGCCGATCAGCAGGATTGCCTGTACCTTGTTCTCGAGGCCCAGCACGCACAGCACCGCGGCAAGCCCCAGTGCGAGCGGCCGGGCGAGGCTGGCGCGCCGCCCGGCGATGATGAGGATCATCAGCGCGAACACCACCGGAAGAGCGGCAACCAGCTCGCTGCGCAGGATTCTCGAATGCACGGCGATGCCGCCGGAAAACGCGAATGCCAGCACAGCCAGCACCGCAACGCGCCAGTCGCGCACGATGGCGCGCACCAGGCCCGCGAATACGAGCACGCTGCCCGCCGCAATCAGGAACGCGAGGACGCGGCCGGCACGTATCGCATGCGTCATCGCCGTGTCGAAGGCCACGACATCGGAAGCCGCCGGCATCGACGACAGCGACCACGCATCGAGCAGGCCAAGCCCGTGCAGCAGCTTGAACCAGTGCTTGACCGTGAGGATGGTCAGATAGGCGGTGTGGTCGAAGAAGTGCTGCGGCTTGCCGTCGTTCATGGCGAGCGCGTTGTAGATCACCATGAAATCCATGTCGGCATTGCGCCAGTAGATCACGGCGTAACCGAACAGGAAGAACGACAGCGCAAGGCCGGCAATGATGGCGGCCAGTCCCCCGCGCCAGCCGAGGGAGGTCAGCCGGTCGAACGCATCGCGGCGCGGTGAAGCCGTCAGAGCGGGAGAGCGAAGTTCATCCATGGCGGCGGTTTAGCACAGAAGCCGTTGCCGCCGGACGGTGGCTACCGCAGCCTGACGATGAAATCGGTGCCTTCGCCGGTTTCGCCCTGGTTGATGCCCTGATCGGACACGACGATCGAGCCGCCAGTGCTCAGCACTTCCGCGATCCTTGTCAGCGCGTCCTGCGGGATGGTGATGCGGTCGAGCGCCTCGGCCGCGCTGTTGGCAGTCGGCAGGGGCGCCGGCTTGACCGCGGCCGGAACGCTGCCCGCGCCCTTGCGCCGCCGCGTCGCGCGCTCGTCCTCGTCGTTTCTCGGCGCGTAGCGCGCGGTGATGGGCAACGACACCGCAGACCAGCGCAGCGCGTTCGGATCGTTCTTGTCGACTTCGGCGGTGAACACATGCGTGCCGAGCAGCTTGTCGCTCGGCGCGATGGTCACGGGCACGTCGAACACCGGCTTGAAGTTCTGCCGGACATAGAGCTTGCCGTCCTTGCGGCTGATGAAGACCGCGACCTGGCCTTCACGCTTCAGTTCGGGCTTTGCCTTTTCGAGACCCGGCAGGCGGGACACGTCCTTCTTCGCCGGCGTTTCGGTGGCAGCCTTCTCGGTGACAGCCTTTTCAGGAGCAGCCTTTTCAGGAGCAGCCTTTTCGGCGACGGGCTTGGCAGGCTCGGCCGGCTTGTCGGCGGCCTTCTCCGCTGCCTTCGGCTCGTCGGCCTTGACGGCATCTGCCTTCGGCGTGTCTGCCTTCGCAGTCTCCGCCTTGACGTCGGCTGGCTTGGCTTCCGCCTTTGCTTCGGCGCCCGGCTCGACAACGCTGTCCTCGGCCTTCGCACTCACCGAGGTCGGGCTGGACTTGACCTCGCCGGTGACGATGTCATCGGACCCGGATTCTTCCGCCTTGTCGCCGGTTGCCGCCGCTGCCGCCGTGGCAGGCGCGATTTCGGCTTCGGACCTGGTGGGCTCAGACTTGCTGGGTTC
This sequence comes from Bradyrhizobium sp., assembly GCF_016219575.1. Taxonomy (GTDB): domain Bacteria; phylum Pseudomonadota; class Alphaproteobacteria; order Rhizobiales; family Xanthobacteraceae; genus Bradyrhizobium. The sequence goes on from NZ_JACRMG010000009.1 coordinate 515,255, forward strand.
AGATTTGGCGGCGGTTTCCGGCTTTGCTTCCTCGGCCTTTAATTCCTCCGCCTTGGCAGCTTCCGCCTTGATCGCCGTCTCGGCGACGCCGGATGCGGCCGCGGGCGAAGCATCCGACATCGTGACCGCCGCGTTGACTGGCAGCACGCCGCTGGCGTCCGCCGTGTGGGTGCGCGCGTGGCCGACGGTGGAGCGGAGCTCGAGCTTCGCCTCGGTCGTCTCGGCGGACTTGCCGACTTCGCGCGCAGCGTCTGCGCCCTTGTCGGATTTGACGCCGAGCGGCGCGTCCACCTGCGGGGTTTCGTCGGCGACGGGCTGCGGCACGGCCTTCTGCGCGACCAGCAGCGGGTGAGAGAAGGGCGCCGGCGTCATGTCGCCCGGCGTGACCAGGACGCGCGCGCCCATCTTGGTCCAGTTCCACATCTTCTGCGCAAACGCCATCGGCATCCGGATGCAGCCATGCGAGGCCGGATAGCCCGGCAGCACACCCTGGTGCATCGCGACACCCGACCAGGTGATGCGCTGCATGTAGGGCATCGGCGCGCCGCTATAGATGTTCGAATGGTGCATCTTGTGCTTCTGGATGATGCTGAAAACACCCATCGGCGTCGGATGAGTCTTGGTGCCGGTCGAGACCGGCCCCTCGGCGAACAATCCGTTTGAATCGTAGACCCGGATCTTCTGCTGCTCGATCGAGATGGAGATGACGAGCGGGCCCTGCGGCTTGGCGCTGGCGGCGGCTTCCTTCTCGGCAGCCTGTGTCTTCTTGTCGACGGCGTTGCGCTTGACCTTCGGCCGGCGCTGCTGCAGCGGCTGGGCCGGGCGGTAATAGCCGGGGTCGTAATCGTTCCAGTAATACAGAGCAGCCTCAGCCTGTGAGGAGCCGGCGACCGCACCGGCCGCGGTCAAGATCACGGCAACGCCGGCAGTGGAAATCCGATGTGCGCTCACGCGTGTATTCCCTAGAATCCCGATCGCAATATTGACGTTTGTTGTCGCAGACGAGAACCGCGTTCACCAGCGTAAGGCTTCAAATCGCTGCGGTTTTCGGGGCAAGCGTAGCAAAAAAGCCTCACATTCGGTTAAACGGCGGCCGGCAAGGGGTGAGCCGGCGGTCTTCCGATGTGGCATTGCAGCACTACATAGGCCGCGAGCATCACCACCGGAGCCTTTCATGCCATTCCAAGCGACGCGCCAACATGACAATTTGCCGGGGACCCGGCGCCGGTTTGCGGCGGTTTTCGCCCTGGCCCTGGCTGCGTTCTCGGTACCGGGATGGGGTACTCCGGCCCTTGCCGCGGACGAGCCGGACCTGATCTTCCGCCGCTCCACCGTGTTCAAGCTGCTCAGCCCGAACGACAAGCTCGCCACCTACGGCGTCGACGACCCCGAGGTGGAGGGCGTGGCTTGCCATTTCACGGTGCCGGAGAAGGGCGGGTTCAAGGGCTGGCTGGGACTGGCGGAGGAGGTCTCGGACATTTCGCTGGCCTGCCGCCAGATCGGGCCAATCCGTTTCAAGAGCAAGCTGGAGCAGGGCGACGACATGTTCCGCAAGCGCCGCTCGCTGTTCTTCAAGAAGATGCAAATCGTCCGCGGCTGCGATCCCAGGCGCAACGTGCTCGTCTACATGGTCTATTCGGACAAGCTGATCGAGGGCTCGCCGAAGAATTCCACCTCCTCGGTGCCGATCATGCCCTGGGGGCCCGCCGACGCCGCGGTGCAGAAATGCGGTGAGTTCATTCAATAGCTTGGGCCCGAACGCGACGATTCCGCTTTAGCGCTGTTGCGGCGCCTTGCGGGTCCAGGGTTCGGCGCGGACCTTGGGGTCGCGGCACCCCACGAGGTGCAGCAGCTGCTGCGGCGACGATACATTGCCGTGGTAGCTGAAGCTGCCCTGCTGCGACATCGCCCCGCAATTGGTCGGTTGCGCTGCCTGCATCTGTTTGATTCCCGCTTCGGAAGAGCCGCTACCCTTCACTTGCTCAACAATCGGCTTGCCTGATTTGCGGGTCGCGTCATTGCCAACATCGATGTTGCCATTGCCCACGACGGCGATCCTTGTGCTGATGAACCGGTCTGCTGACGAACAGGGACTAACGCGCCAACGTCCCAAGAGTTGCGCGCTATTGGTTAAGTCGCCCCGGAATCGGTTTGGGTTCAGGATTGTCCCCTGAAATGAGCCCGGGGCTCGGCCAATGACCGAGCCGCTTCGGCCAGCGACCGACAATGACATGGGTCACACTCCTGGCGCACTGAAATCAAAGGGTTTTCTCGCGCAATGTTTCGTCGCGGCCGCGGCGACGAAACAATTCTCGCCCGCCACGAAACCATTTTCCGCTTGTGGTGCAGATATCCGGAAACAGCGCTTGGTTATCAAGCTGCCCAACAAAACGGCGGCCATGGCCGGACCCGGAGACAGTTCGATGCGGACCTTCAGCTTCATCCTTGCTTTCGCCTTCGTGCTGGCCGGCCCCTCGATGGCCGGGTCGCCGGACAGTTTGCCGGCTGCGGGCAGCTTCGCCTATAACGGCGCGCCCGCCGCCAATTCCGCTCCCGTCGTGCTTGCAGCGATCAAGTAAGAGTCCAAGGCCAACATGCTCCTTCGTTTCTGCACTGCGGCGGTCGCCACGACCCTCCTTCTCATCGGCTCGGCCCAGGCGCAGATGCGCTCGCAGCCGAGGCTTCCCGATCCCCGCGGCGAGTTCGTGCGCCAGTGCGCGCCCCACATGGTGGGCCGCTGGGCGCATCCGGAGTCCGTATGCGGCTGCCTGCACGACTACGCGGCGGCCACCGTCGAAGACAGCGACCTGCGCGAGGCGCTGCTGCGCGGCATCAGCGAGACCGGCGTGCCGACCATCGAGACCCACTGGGTGCCGCCGGCCAAGCAGTCGCAGATCGCGGCGACCTTCACCAAGATCGCCAAGCCCACCCTGCAATGCATGTTCGAGCCGGCGCTGCCGCAGACGCAAGCCAGCTCCGGCGGCTAGTCCGCTCGACACCTCCATCGGCCCTGTTGTAACGGTTTGACCCGACGCCGCCGGAACGCGCGGCCGGAGGGGGAGGCCCGCATGCGGCGGTTGTTGATCCTTGCGCCATTGCTGGCCTTGCTCGCCCCTCCGCTTCCCGGCCACGCCGCTCCGGACGAAGAACTGCTGGGCAAATCCGCGGGCTATCCGCTCGGTACGCCTCAGACCTGGTTCTTTGGCGAGCATGTCCGCGTCGGCTCGTTCAGCCATCTCGACCAAATCCTTCCGCATCACACGCTGAAGCGATCGGCAACGCCGTTGCCGTTGCCGAAGGCGGCGAATGCGCCCGATATCAGCTATCGCTTCGAGGAAAAGGACAATTCGCTCGACGATTTCCTCGCCCGTCAGCGCGTCACGGGATTCCTCCTGGTCAAGGACGGCCAGATACTCGCCGAGCGCTATCAGTACGACCGCACCGCGCAAAACCGTTTCGTGTCGCATTCGATGGCCAAGTCCATCGTCAGCCTGGCCGTCGGCATTGCGCTTGCCGAGAAGAAGATCGCCTCGCTCGACGACACCGTCGCCAAATATGTGCCGAAACTTGCCGGCAACGCCTATGGCGAGACCACGATCCGCAACATCCTGCGCATGGCTTCCGGCGTGGCCTTCAACGAAGTCTATGACGGCAAGGACGACGTCTCGCGCTTCGTTCGCCTGCGGGTGGCCTACGACTCCATCACGGCGCTGCGCGAATTCAACACGCGAGAGGCGGAGCAGGGCACCAGGTTTCACTACGCCTCCAGCGAGACCGTGGTGCTGACGCTGCTGCTGCAAGCCGTGACCGGGACGACGCTGAGCGAATATCTGACGCCGCGGCTGTGGCAGCCGATGGGCGCGGAAGCTGACGCGACCTGGATCAAGCACCCCGACGGTACCGAAGAGGGCATGGGAGCCTTCAACGCGACCCTGCGCTACTACGGCCGGCTCGGCGTTCTCCTCGCCAACGACGGCGCTGTCGGCGGCAAGCAGGTCGTGCCGACGGAATATCTGCTGGAGGCCACCGACTGGCACCGCCAGCCGGATGCGTTCAGGCCGCAGCGCGCGACACCTTACTTCGGCTATGGCTACCAGTTCTGGCCGTTTCCCGGCGAGAAGCGCCGTTTCGCGCTACTCGGCGTCTACGGGCAGTCGATCTTCGTCGATCCCGCGCAGAAGCTCGTGATGGTGGTCACCGCGGCGACGAAGAATGCGAACGTCGTCAAGGAATCCTACGCGCGCGAGCGCGGCGCGCTGTGGCGCGGCATCGTCGAAAAATACGGCGGCTGGTAGCATGCGGCCGTGACGACTGGCTCACCGCGTCTTCGGCCCCAGCCGCGGCACGCATTTGCGGGTGCGCAGCACGCCCGACGCCGTCATCTGCGCGCCCTGGACCTCCTTGATCTGGCCGGCCGGGCAGGAGCCGTCGTCCACCATCACGCGCTGGCCGAGCCGGAGCTCGACGATGTCCTGCTCGCGCGACACGATCTGCTGCTGCGCCGACGCCTGCGTGGACAGGGCAAGGCAGCCGAGCAGCGCGATGACGAGCCGCGGGGCGGTCATGCTCACTTGCTCTGGATCTTCAGGCCATCGGGCCCGACATTGATCTGCAATCCCTCAGGCTGCTTCTTCGCCTGGTAGAGATTGAAGCCGAGCACGCCGACGGCAACGAGCAGCACGCCGATAATGAGATAGAGCACGTTCTTGTTGTCCGATATCCGGTTGTCCGCCATGCGGCCCCTCCGCAGCCTTGCTGCGGCGAATTGTACGGGCACCCCTGTGATTCTGAAAGGCGAGGCGCCTCCACAAGGCCTGCCGAAATATGCTTTGATCGGACCAGGATAGCCACCTCGCGCGGGAGAAGAAACGGAAGTGAACGCCGACATCCAACAGCGAATCCTCGATGCCGTCGATGCCGGCTTCGACGCGCAGCTCGCCACCACCGCCGACTTCGTCGCCATCCCCTCGACCCGCGGCGCGGAGGGACCGTGCCAGGACATGATCGGTGATCTCCTGCGCGAGCGCGGCTATGAGGTCGACGACTGGCATCTCGATCTCGACGACCTGAAAGACCTGCGCGGCTACGGCCCGATCCACCACGACTTTACCAAAGCGCGCAGCGTGGTCGGCACCTACCGGCCCGCCACCAATGCCGGACAATCGCTGATCCTGCAGGGCCATTGCGACGTGGTGCCGGCGGGGCCGCTCGACATGTGGGAGACGCCGCCGTTCTCGCCCGTGATCAAGAACGGCCGCATGTACGGCCGCGGCGCCTGCGACATGAAGTCGGGCACCATCGGCGCGCTCTATGCGCTCGATGCGATCAGGGCGGCCGGCTTCAAGCCGACGGCGCGGATTCACTTCCAGAGCGTGATCGAGGAGGAGAGTACCGGCGTCGGCGCACTCTCGACGCTGCAGCGCGGCTACCGGGCGGACGCCTGCTTCATTCCGGAGCCGACCGGCGGCAGGATGGTGCGCTCGCAGGTCGGCGTGATCTGGTTTCGCCTGCGCGTGCGCGGCATTCCCGTGCATGTGGCCCATGCGGGCTCGGGCTCGAATGCGATCATGGCGGCCTATCACCTGATCCATGCCTTGCAGAAGCTCGAGGTCGAATGGAACGAGCGGGCCAAGGCCGATCGCCATTTCAGGACGCTGACGCACCCGATCAACTTCAATCCCGGGATCATCAAGGGCGGCGACTGGGCTTCCAGCGTGCCGGCCTGGTGCGACGTCGATTGCCGCATCGCCGTGCTGCCGGGCTGGTCGGTCGCCGATTGCCAGAAGGAGATTCTGGCCTGCGTCTCCGCCGCCTCGCGCGATCACCGCTTCCTCTCCAACAATCCGCCCGAGGTCGAGTGGTCCGGCTTCCTGTCGGAAGGCTATGAGCTGAAGGATTCCGCCGCGCCGGAAGCCGCATTCGGCAAGGCGTTTTCCGCCGTCTATGGCGGCAAGGTCGAGGACCTCGTCTTCACCGCGCTGACCGATACGCGCTTCTACGGACTCAACTACGACATCCCGAGCCTGTGCTTCGGCGCCAGCGGCGAGGCGATTCACGGCTTCAACGAATATGTCGACCTGGACTCGCTGCGGAAGTCGACGAAGGCGACCGCGCTGTTCATCGCGGAATGGTGCGGGGTGGAGAAGGGGTAGGTTTGTCCGCGTCATTTCGGCCAATAGACGCCCCTGGCTTGTCATCACCCGCGAAAGCGGGTGATCCAGTACGCCGCGGCCTTTCGACTGGGTCGCCCGGTCAAGCCGGGCGATGACAAGCCAGTATGGTGATAGACATACGCTCTGCCCGGTCTTGGGCTTGACACGATTCCGGTAAACAGAACTGATTTGCCCGTCTGCGCTGAACTTGCAGCACTGGCGCCGTTGGTAGCCCGGCCGTACCGCCGCCGGGGCGGCACAATAAATCGAACAGGGTCTCACCCGCAGCTGGTATTGGTCTCCTATCCGACCTAATGCTACGGTCCGGTAGGAGGAATCGTTGCGCACGCCAGTCGGTGGCTGAAGCGCGCAACAGGGCGTAAGAGCCCGCGTCAACTCAACAGAGAATAGCAGGGAGGCATCGATTCATGGCGGTTTCGATCGCTGTCAGATCGTCGCTGCATGGCCTGCGGGCGGTGCTCTTCTTCGCTGCGCTGCATATATCGGTTGCTGCGGCCGAAGGTACGACGAAGGGCGCCGATTTCGTTCGGGTCGTTCCCGACCAGTTGCACCAGCTCGAGGTGGTGAAGGTCGAATCCCATGCGTTCCTCGATCAGCGATCGGCGATTGGTCAGATCGCATTCAATGAAGACGCCAGCACTCCCGTTCTGACGCCGTTCTCCGGCCGGGTCACCCGCGTGATCGCCAAGGTCGGCGATCAGGTCAGGCGTGGCGACCCACTGCTGGAGATCGACAGCCCCGAGCAGGTGCCGCCACAGAACGAGTTCATCGCCGCTCAAGGCGCAAGAAACAAGGCGATCTCCCAGCTCAACCTGGCGCAGATTGTCGAGAAGCGCACCCGTGATCTGTATGAAGGCAAGGCCGCCCCGTTCAAGGATTTGCAGCAGGCCGAGGCTCAGCTTGCCGCCGCCCGGAACGACATGCGCTCGACCGAAACAGCGTTCGAAGCCGCTCGCATCCGCCTGCGCATCCTGGGTCGCTCCGACGAGGAAATCTCGGAACTCGAGCAGAAGGGCACGATAAGCCGCGTCACCCGGATAACGGCACCGATCGACGGCACCGTCATCTCGCGCAAGGTCGGGCCGGGACAGCACGTCAAGTCCGATTCCGCCGAGGCCTTGTATGTGATCGCCGACGTGTCGACGATGTGGCTGAAGGCGCAGATCTTCGAGCAGGATATCGCGTTTGTGCGAATCGGTCAGGAGATCGAGGCGAAGGTCGCGGCGGCGCCAAACCGGACCTTCACGACTCGTATTGCAAACATCGGCTCGGCTTCAGACCTGACCACGCGCCGTGTCATGGTGCGCTCGGAGATCGACAATCCGGGCGGCGTGCTCAAGTCCGAGATGTTCGCAACGTTCAAGATCGGGATCGCAGAGCCGTCGGTCACACCGGCCGTGCCGGTCGACGCGGTGATCCGCGAAGGCGACCTTGCGACGGTGTGGGTCGAAGCCGAGCCGACGCTGTTCAAGCGCCGCGTGGTCGAGATCGGCGTGCAGCAGAATGGCCTGACGCAGATACGCCGGGGGCTCGCCGCCGGCGAGCGGGTGATCTCGCGCGGCGCGATCTTTGTAGACAACGAATGGCGTCAATGACCCTGCTGGCCGGAGCATTTCGTGCTGCGTAGTTTAATCGCATTCTGCCTGTCGCGACGGCTGCTGGTGATGGTCGCGTTCGCGGCCTTCCTGGGTCTCGGCTACGCTGCCTTTCTGACGCTGAATATCGAGGCCTATCCCGATCCTGCGCCACCAATCATCGAGATCATCGCCCAGCAGCAGGGCCAGTCCCCCGAGGAAGTCGAGCGCTACATCACGATCCCGATCGAGGTCGCGGTTGCCTCTACGCCGGGCCTGAAGTTCATCCGCTCCAACACCGTCTACGGGCTCGGCTTCATCCGTCTGCAGTTCGAATACGGCCGCGACTATCATTTTGTGCGTCAGCAGACCCTCAACCGGCTCAAGGATGCGGTGCTGCCCGCCGGCGTGCTGCCGGTCATCTCGCCCGCCGGCGGCATCAGCGAAATCTTCCGCTACGAGCTGACCGGACCGCCGGGCATGGACGTCATGCGGCTCAAGGCGCTGCAGGATTGGGTGGTCGAACGCAAGCTGCGCATCGTGCCCGGCGTCGCCGACGTCGCGGTGCTGGGCGGAAAAACCAAGGAATTCCAGGCCGAGATCAACCTCGACCGCATGATGGCCTATGGCCTGACGCTGCCGCAGATCATGACCGCGATTTCGGCAGGCAATTCCAATGTCGGCGGTCGCACCATCGCCATCGGCGAACAGTCGGTGAATGTCCGCAGCATCGGCGTCATCACCTCGTTGGACGACATCGGCAATATCGTCCTGGCCCAGCAGGGCGGCGTGCCGGTGCTGGTGTCCGATGTCGCCAAGGTCCAGATCGGTTTCGCACCCAGGCTCGGTCTCGCCGGCCGCGACGAGAGGACCGACGTCGTCACCGGCATCGTGCTGATGCAGAAGCTCGAACGCACCATGGAAGTGGTCAAGCGCGTACGCGTCGCGGTCGAACGGATCAACAGCGACGGATCGCTGCCGCCCGGCGTCAGGATCGTGCCGTTCTACGATCGCGGCGACCTGGTCGCTATCACCGTGCAGACAGTGCTGCACAATCTCCTGTTCGGCGTTGCCCTGATCTTCCTGATCCAATGGGTCTTTCTCGGCGATCTGCGCTGCGCGCTGATCGTCGCGGCGACCATACCGGTGGCGCTGTTTCTGGCTGTGATCATCACGGTGATGCGGGGGGAGTCCGCCAACCTGCTGTCGGTCGGCGCCATCGATCTTGGCATTATCGTCGACGGCACCGTGATCATGGTGGAAAACATCTTCCGCCAGATCGCCCATCATTCGGCGCGGGTGCCGGCGGATCGTCCTGCGAGGCTCAGCGACAAACTCGGCTGGATCCTGACCGGCGCCGTCGAGGTCGACAAGGCGATCTTCTTTTCGGTGATCATCACGATCGCGGCCTTCCTGCCGCTGTTCACGATGCAGGGCGTGGAAGGCCAGATCTTCGGGCCGATGGCGCGGACCTATGCCTACGCGCTGATCGGCGCCGTCATCGCAACCTTCACCGTGACGCCGGTGCTGGCGTCGATCCTGCTGCCGGTGCATGTAAAGGAAGTCGAGACCTTCGTGGTCCGCCATGTCCGCACGCTCTACCAGGCCGTTCTGGTGCGCGCGGTCCGAAACTATCGCCGCGCGGCAGTCATCGCCGCGGTGTTCCTGGTGTTGTGTCTCAGTCTGGGCTTGCGGCTCGGCACCGAATTCCTGCCCAAGCTGGAAGAGGGCAATATGTGGATCCGGGCCGTGATGCCGCCGACCATCACGCTGGAGGCCGGGATGGAAACGGTGGCCAAGATCCGCTCCGTGATCTCGAGCTATCCGCCGGTCCAGACCGTTTTTTCCGAGCAGGGACGCGGCGACGAAGGCACAGATCCCGACGGCTCGTTCCTCGCCGAGTTCTTTGTCCCGCTCAAGCCGGCCGACAGGTGGCCTGCTGGATTGACCAAGGAGCGGATGGTCAAGCAGTTGAGCGAGCGGCTCAACCGCGAATTCGTCGGCGTCGACTTCAATTTCTCGCAATACATCCAGGACAATATCGAGGAAGCCGTCTCCGGCGTGAAGGGCGAGAACTCGATCAAGATCTTCGGCAAGGATCTCGTCGAGCTGGAACGGCTGTCCAAATCGGTGAAGACCGAGCTCTCGGAAGTTCGCGGGGTTGCCGATCCCGCAAGCTTCAATCTGCTCGGCCAGCCCAACCTGATCGTCCGGATCGATCGCGCCAAGGCCGCGCGCTACGGCTTCTCCGTCGCCGACATCAATTCCGTCGTCCAGGCCGCGATTGGCGGCCAGGAAGTTTCCAAGGTCTATGAAGGCGAGATGATCTTCGCGCTGACGGTGCGCCTGGCGCCGGAATTCCGCCGCGATGTCGAAGCCATCCGCACCATCCCGGTAGCGCTGCCGAATTCCGACGCAAAGACTCCGACCGTCTATATCCGGCTTGGCGATCTCGGTGAGGTCAAGCTCGTCAGCGGCGCGGCCTATATCTATCGGGAGAACAGCCAGCGCTTCATTCCACTGAAATACAGCGTCCGCGACCGCGATCTCGGTTCGACCGTGACCGAGGCGCAGGACCGGATCGGCAAGAAGGTCCCGGTTCCCCAGGGATACTCGCTCGAATGGTCGGGCGAATACGGCGCGCTGGTGGACGCCAAGAAGCGGCTTGCCCTGATCGTGCCGTTGAGCCTGCTTCTGATCCTGATGCTGCTGTACAGCCTGTTCAACTCGATACGGGACAGCCTGCTGGCGCTGTCGGGCATCCCGTTCGCGGTAGCCGGCGGAATTCTCGGGCTCTATATCGGCGGCCTGAATTTCAGCGTATCGGCTGCGGTCGGATTTATCTCGTTGTTTGGCGTCTCCGCCATGGATGGCATCCTGCTGATGTCCTACATCCGCCGCGACATCGATGAAGGCATGGGAACGGAAGACGCGATCATCCGCGCCGCCCAAACGCGGATGCGGCAAATCTTCATGACGGGCCTGTCGGCGTGCATCGGCCTGGTCCCGGCGGCGATCTCGACCGGCATCGGCTCACAGGTGCAGCAGCCGCTGGCCTGCGTCATTGTCGGCGGCATGTTGCTGTCGCCGATCTGCAGTCTGCTGGTGATCCCGGTGCTGGCACGACTCTGGATGCCGACGATCAAGAAAACCGGGATTGTCCGGGAGGTGGCGGAACACTGAAGCGTCAGCTTGGTTGAGGCCTGCAAACATCCCTTACCCCCACAACGCCTTGACGATCGCATCGAGCCCGTCCGTAAGCGCCGCAGGTCCCGGTTGCAGGATCAGCGTCGATTTGATCTCGACGATGCGGTTGTTGGCGACGGCCGGGATGTCGCTCCAGCCGGGGCGCGCCCGGATGCGGTCGGGCACGACCTTCTTGCCGCACCATGACGCCAGGATCACGTCGGGCGCGGCGTCGCGCACGGTGTCGGGTGCGACGATGCGGTCCTTGGCCGCCTGCTGCAGGCGCAGCTTCGGCAGCGCGTCCTCGCCGCCGGCGATCTCGATCAGTTCGGACACCCAACCGATGCCGGATATCAGCGGATCGTCCCATTCCTCGAAATAGACTTTTGGTTTTGGCGCCGGCCGTGGCGTCGCGGCGATGCTAACAAGCCGCGCCTCGAAGCCGCGCGCGAGCGCTTCGGCACGCTCGGCCGCGCCGACCATCGCACCGAGCGTGCGGATCATCGCGAGAATGCCGGCGACGTCGCGCTGGTTGAAAACGTGGATGGCGACGCCGGCGCGGACGAGATCGGCGACGATATTGGCTTGCAGATCGGAAAAGGCCAGCACGAGATCCGGCTCGAGCGCCAGGATTTTCGGGATGTCCGCCGAGATGAAGGCCGACACCCGCGGCTTTTCCCGCCGCACCCCAGGGGGCCGCACCGCATAGCCGGAGACGCCCACGATGCGGTCCTGCTCGCCGAGCAGATACAGCGTCTCCACCGTCTCTTCGGTGAGGCAAACGATCCGGCGGGGAGGGAACTGGCGCATCGGCGAGGCTTCCATGGTGCTGGATTGTTCTCTTGACTTGGTCGAATGCGGACTCGGTCCACCTCTCCCCAGCGGCGGGGAGAGGTCGATTTGCACCAGCAAATCGGGTGAGGGGGCGCTGCGCCCATGAGAGACCGTAAGCCCTCACCCGGCGCTTCGCGCCGACCTCTCCCGAAGGGAGAGGTGAAATTCCCGTTGCCGCTTCAGCTCAGTCCCTCGCGCAAGCGCGCTTCGTCACGGCAGCCATTACCTCCGACGTCATTGCCTGATTTACCCGCGCCGTCCATCCTGCGCGCAGGATCAGGCGAACAAGAAGCCGGGAGGAACGATGTCGCTGCTGGAGAAGCTCAATTCGATGAAGATGCCCTTTGCGGAACTGAAGGGCGTCAAATTCGTCGAAGCCGACAAGGACCGCGTCGTCGCCAAAATGGTGGTGCGGCCCGATCTCTGCACGCTGCATCACACGATCCATGGCGGCGCGGTGATGGCGCTGGCGGATTCGGTCGGCGCGGCCGCGACTGTCATCAACCTGCCTGAAGATGCCAAGGGCACCACGACCATCGAGAGCAAGACCAATTTCATCGGCGCGGCGAAAGAGGGCGCTACCGTCGTCGCGACCGCCACCCCGGTGCACCGGGGCAGGCGTACCCAGGTATGGCAAACCCGGCTGGAAACCGAGGATGGCAAGCTGGTTGCGGTGGTCACGCAGACCCAGATGGTGCTCTGATATGGGGTTCCATCCCTGTCACAAAAGATGAATGAATCCTTAATCCAGTTTTGCTGAAAATTCAGGCGGTACAGGGACTTGAATTAAATGTTGCGACGCACAATATTGGCGGTCTAGGGATTCGAACGCCTCCTCGAGGGCTACCCACGAGGAGTTTGGACTATGAAACATACGACCTTGGCCGATCTGACGCGTCCGAGAGGCACCGTCCGCACCTTGAGCCAGCAGGAGGAGCTTCCGCTCCTGCGCGACCACCTCTTGAGGCTGGACCGCACCAGCCGCCATGACCGTTTCCACGGCTTCATGGATGACAGCTTCATCGAGCGCTACGCCGAGAAATGCGCCAATGACGGCACGGTCGTCATCGCCTATCTCGAGGGCGACGCGGTGCGCGGTGCAGCCGAGCTGCATCCGCCGGATCAGTCGGACGATGCCATTCCCGAGATCGCCTTCAGCGTCGAGAGCAAGGTGCGCCGGCAGGGCGTCGGCACCGTGCTGTTTCGCAAGCTGATCGCGGTGGCGCGCGCCAAGGGCTACAAGAGCCTGCGCATTACCACCGGCTCCGGCAACGACGCGATGCGTGCGCTCGCCAACAAGTTCGGGGCGCACCTGTCCTTCAGCCACGGCGAGTCCACGGGGGTCATCGACCTGACGCGGCCGAGCCAGCTCGAGCTCGCGCCGTCGCTGGTGATCACGCCGATCGAGGCCGCCCAGGCGATCGCGAATTTCAACCGCGCCTACTGGCGCATCCTGTTCCGCATGTATGGCTGGGGCCGCAACAAGGCGGCCTGACGGGACTGCACGAAAAAAGGGCCATCCGCCGATGAGGCGAATGGCCCTTTGTTTTTTGAAAGTCGGGCTTCGACGCTTAGGTCGCGACGCGCTTGCGGATGACGCGTCGTTCCACGACGACGGCGCGCTGCACGCCCTGTTCGCCGGCAATCACCCGGGTAGTCGCACCGGAGCGCGCGGCAATCCTGGTGGTCTTCTTCACTTCGGCGAGAACCGGCTCATATTCCATGCCCATCAGCGCCGAGGCGATTTCCGCCTGTGCTTCCTGATCTTCCGTGATGCCGGCGGCAGCGAAAATCGCCTCTTCCAGGGTCGGCGGATCGCGCCGCACGCGCCTTGTGCCGTATTTGGTTTGCCAATCTTCGCTCATCCGGGCCTCGCAAATCGATCCGCGATATCTAGGAATCAATATGTTGCATTGCAATATGAAATTGGCGTGGCAATGCTGCCATGCGCTAGAGCTTGTCTACTTTAGTCGCGTCATAAATCTCGATCGTAGTCGCGGTGTCGGCGAGCGGCTGCAACGCGCGCACAAAGTCGCGCGAAGCGGGAACCGCAAAATGCGCGAGCAGGGCGGCGCGATCGGCCCATTGCTCGACGAAAACCAGTCGCAGCGGGTTCTCGCAATCGACATGCACGGCGTGCGAGATGCAGCCGGGCTCGGCGCGCGAGCGGTGGACGTGCTCGAGGCTTAGCCGTCGCACCTCGTCGAACCTGTCGGGCTTTGCGGTGACGCTGCCGGTGACGACGATCATGGCTCCCCCCGTGCTGCTTCCTATTCCGCTGCCGTTGCGCGCGCCGCCAGGTCGACCGGCTGCTGCGGCCAGCGCTTCAACGCCGCACGCCCGGCATCGGTCAGCACATAGATGCCACGCTCGGCGCGGTCGAACCAGCCATAGACGTTGTGCAGCAGGATCTTGCCGGCATCGGGAAAGTGCGCGCGCAGGTCGCGCACGCGCTGCGGTCCGGCCGACAGCGCCGAGGCGCAGGCCAGCGCCTGCTGGCGATAGGCGGTCATGATCGGTGCGCGCGTGCTGCCGCCCATGGCGGGATCGCCGATGCGCCTGGTGTGCTCGGCCACCAGCTGCGAGCGCTTCTTGGGATCGCGGCGCGGCGCCGAGGTCGGCGGCTTGACGATGACCTCGACGCTGCCGCTGCCGGTGACCGCGAGCATGCCGAAGCCGAGCCGGCGGCAGAGGTTGCGGTAGCGCGCGTCGCTCTCGCGGCCCTTGCCGCGCAGCGAGAGTCTTGCGGCAAGCCATACCTCGTCGGCGGCGCTGGCGCGGTCGACCGCCTGCAGCACCAGTTCGAGATTGAACGACTGCTTCAATTCGCCGATCACGACGATCGGCGGATCGTCGCCGCTCAGCGCCACCAGGTCGCAGCCGCCGACCTCGCCCTTGACGGTGAAGCCGAGCTTTTCCAGGAAGCGTTTGACGGGAAGATAAAGCGCGGTTTCCAAGGCAGGCTCCGGCGGCGGCGCGACTCAGTCGCCGGCGATTTTAGCGGAAATTCCGCGAAGCGCCCGGTCGCATGGGCGGTTACGAGGCTTAGACCCGTCCCGTCACCGGCACCAGCGCGCCGGTCACGGCGCTTGCCGCGTCGCTCGCCAGGAACAGGATCACCTCGGCCAGTTCCTGCGGGCTCACCCATCTGGAAAAATCAGCCTTCGGCATGCTGTCGCGGTTGGCCGCGGTGTCGATGATCGAGGGCAGCACAGCGTTGACGGTGATCCTGCCCTTGTGCTCGGCGGCGAGCGCTTCGGTGAGGCGATGCACGCCGGCCTTGGAGGCGGCATAGGCGCCCATGCCGTTTCCTGCCTGCAGCGCGCCGAAGGCGCCGATATTGACGATGCGCGCGGCGGGACGCCTGAGAAGATGCGGGATGGCGGCGCGCGAGGCGTTGAGCGCGGTGGTGACGTTCAGCGCGTACATGCGCTGCCACGTTTTCGGATCGCCGTCGGCCACCGTCTCGAAGGCAAAACCGCCGGCGATGTTGACCAGCGCATCGATCCTGCCGAAATGCGCCGCCGCTGCATCGATCGCCTTTCTTGCCTGCGCCGCATCGGTGAGGTCGACACCGCCGAGCTCGAGACGCTTGCCGGGCGCTGTGTCCTGCGCGACGGCAAAATCGATCGCGGCGACCCGCGCGTCCCGCGCCAGCGCCGTTTCCGCAACGACCTTGCCAAGCGCGCCGGAAGCACCGGTCACGACGATGACTTTTTCCTGCAGCATGACGGCCCCGGCCAGAGCGTGAGGAGGGCGCACACTATGGCCGCTCAAATCCGATTTGCAATGCTGCAACCTTATGCGGCATCGGCACGGTCGCGCCGGCGGTTCGCCCGCATTTCGATAAAATTGTTCCGATCGATGTAAGCCGACGGCAGAACGAAGCGGATATAGGTCGGGGTCCATCAAGCCAGGGGACTGGAAGCGTCATGATGAGAAATTTGCCCGACCACGGCCTGCCGCTGGTCCAACTCAAGGAGCAGCGCCGCGATCTCGTGGTCGCGTTGCAGAACCGCAATGGTCCTGTCAGCGGCTGGGAGCTGATGCAGATCGCCGCCATCCAGCAGGCGATCCAGGCGTTCGAGGAAGTCATCGCCGACCTCGATGCCGAGCTGGAAGCGGCGGCCTGACACGACAGGCGGCTCGAGCCTCAGGCTTCCAGATAGCGTTCCCGCAAGCTCTCGCGCTCGGCCGGGCCGATGCCGAGGCCATCGCGCAGGTAATTGTGGAGGCCGCCATAGCCGGCATCGATGGTCTCGAAGGCGGCTGCCAGGAACGAGGCCTGCACCGTGCCGAGCACCTGCCTGACATCCTCCGCCAGGTCGGAACTGACGGATGGATCGCGGCGATAGAAGCGGTTGGTTAACAGATAGTCTTCCGCGATCACGTCGTCGGCGACGCCGAGCGTGTGCAGGATCAGCGCGCAGGCAAAGCCGGTGCGGTCCTTGCCGGCGGTGCAGTGGATCACCAGCGGCGCGCGGTCTTGCAGGAGATGGGCAAACAGTGCGCGGAAGCGCGGCGTGTTGTGCTCGACATAGCCGCGGTAGGAATCCCGCATCACCTCCAGCGCGTCTTCCGCCGTCGCCGGCCGGCCCGCAGCATGGATCGCGCGCAGCGCCGCCACCACGGTCGGTTCCACCGGCAGCGAATGCGTCTCGATCTCCTCGACCCCGCACAGCGCCTCGCCGCGCTCATCCCTGCCGCGAAAATCGAAGGCGCTCCTGACGCCAAGCTCGCGCAGCACGGCGATGTCGGCCGCGGTGAGCTGGCCGAGATGGTTGGAGCGGAACAGCTTGCGCCAGCGCACGGCGCGGCCGTCCTGGCCGGCATAACCGCCGAGATCGCGGAAATTGCTGGCGCCGGCGAGGTTGAGATGGCGGGCGGGGGATTCTGACATCGAAAGGGATCTGCTGGATGGTGCGGCGGGGCGCGTGCGGCAATTGTACCGAGCGCTCCGAACTGGTCTATACTCGCTGCTTCAGGGGGAGAATATGAATTTCGGCAAGTCCACCGTTTCCGCCGCGCTGCTCGCGGCTGCCGCCATGTTCGGCGCATCGGCGGCGTCGGCGCAGTCCACGACATGGCAGACCTATCGCTGCGGCGACGGCACCGAGTTTCTCGTCGGCTTCTTCCAGTATGACAAGCGCGCCCATATGCAGGTGGACGGCAAGGCGGTGACGCTGGAGAAGCGGGTGGCGCTGACGGGCTCGCGCTATTCCGGCGGCGGCGTGACACTGCGGGTCACGAAATCGGGCACCACATTCAAGATCGGCAAGCGGCCGGTGACGAGCTGTCAATTGTTGACATGAAAAAGGGACGAAACCTCGTTGTTTCGACCCTTTGTTATCTGGCGTCTCGCGCCTGAAAACCTGCGTGCGGCTCAGGGCATGCTGTCGGGAAATGTGCTGTCGGCATCAGTGGTCACGTACCGGCTTGGAATCTTCGATCGCTGCCTGGTGATACCAGCTGTCGCTGCACAGGGCTTCGTTGGCCCGCGGAGCGATGGCGAGGCTGGGCTTGGCATCGCCATAGCGGCGCCCGCCGAGGGAAGCCCGGCCGCCGGCCGGGAATTGGTAGATCTTTGCAGATCCCTGACTAGAACCTGGATTCAACATTTCGGTCTCTCCTTTCATCGAGACGCTGGTTTGAGTTGATGGTGCGCCCGACTCGTTCGTGAGTGGTTACCGATCTCGATATCGTTTGTGCCCTCCGCCGGCGCAACCTGATGAAGAAGAAGTCACCTGCTGTTCAAATCCTGGGCAGTTCGCCGCCTGCTCTCCGCAGGGCAGAAGCCGGTCGCCTAACGCGCGAGCCATGCCGGGGGTTGCGGGCTGAGCCGAGCCCGGCAAATGGGTGTTTCGGCGGCTGCCGCAGCTTTGAGCGGAAAGGGTGCCTGGGACACCCGGTGCCGCCAAAAGCGGCGGCTTTTGGCCGCAAACGGCGGAATTTCGGCCGCGATATTGCGAGCCAATTGCGCCGCTATGTCGCAGGAAAAATCTTCAGGTGCGGGCCGGCGCGCCTGTGGATGACGGCTGCCGCAGTGCAACGACTGGCATTTTAATTGCTTGGAAAGAGGTGGCCGATGGTGGCCGGGTACACCAGTGGGGGCCAGCGCTTCGGCTCCCACCCAAATCGCTTCATCAACAGGAAGGCTCAATGACCAAGTACAAGCTCGAGTATATCTGGCTTGACGGATATACGCCGACACCGAACCTGCGCGGCAAGACGCAGATCAAGGAATTCGCTTCGTTCCCGACGCTCGATCAGCTCCCGCTGTGGGGCTTTGACGGCTCCTCGACGAATCAGGCCGAAGGCCACAGCTCCGACTGCGTGCTGAAGCCCGTTGCGGTCTATCCCGACGGCGCGCGCACCAACGGCGTGCTGGTCATGTGCGAAGTCATGATGCCCGACGGCAAGACCCCGCATGCGTCGAACACCCGCGCCACCATCCTCGACGATGCCGATGCGTGGTTCGGCTTCGAGCAGGAATATTTCTTCTACAAGGACGGCCGTCCGCTCGGCTTCCCCGAATACGGCTATCCCGCACCGCAGGGCCCGTACTACACCGGCGTCGGCTACAGGTTCGTCGGCGACGTCGCCCGCAAGATGGTGGAAGAGCATCTCGACCTCTGTCTCCATGCCGGCATCAACCACGAAGGCATCAACGCCGAAGTGGCCAAGGGCCAGTGGGAATTCCAGATCTTCGGCAAGGGCTCGCGCACCGCGGCCGACCAGATGTGGATCGCACGCTACCTGATGCTGCGCCTGACCGAGAAGTACGGCATCGACATCGAATTCCACTGCAAGCCGCTCGGCGACACCGACTGGAACGGCTCGGGCATGCACGCCAACTTCTCGACCAAGTACATGCGCGAAGTGGGCGGCAAGGAGTACTTCGAGAAGCTGATGGGCGCCTTCGAGAAGAACCTCATGGACCACATCGCCGTCTACGGTCCGGACAACGACAAGCGCCTGACCGGCAAGCACGAGACCGCTCCCTGGAACAAGTTCAGCTATGGCATCGCTGACCGCGGCGCCTCGATCCGCGTGCCGCACTCCTTCGCCAACAACGGTTACAAGGGTTATCTCGAAGACCGCCGCCCGAACTCGCAGGGCGACCCCTACGCCATCGCTTCGCAGATCCTGAAGACGATCTCCGAAGTGCCGACGGCAGCCAAGTCGGCGGCCGCCTAAGAGAACGACACGGACCGGGGCGGGGGCTCCCGGGACGCAGGATGATCCGCCAGGGATACCCTTGGCGGATCATTGCGTTTTGGCGGCATCGCGCGCTTTTGTGACAGCGCAAGCCGTTTCCCCCTTGGTCTAACCGCGCTATGTACGGTTGTGCCGGAGCATGATCCGGAAAGCGTGAAGCGGTTTTTCGAAGAGAGCATGCTCAAGACAAAGGGGTAAAGCGCGATCACGATCGCGCTTTGGGATTGCCGGGGACACGGCAGGTGTTTGGGGGATTTTATACCGTCAGGTTTCAGCTCAACGATGCGGTGGGCCGCAGCGTGATGTATGTGCATGGCGGCAAGCTGCTCGGCGGCAATTCGGCCTTCGCCCATATCGGCAGCTACGAAGCGAACGGCGACGACGTCGACATCGAGGTCAAGACCGTCCGCCACAATCCCGATCCGAACTACCGCGCCATGGCCGGCACCGACGACGCCACGCTGATCGCGAAGGGTCGGCCGGACGGCGAGCGTTATCGCTTCCGGGGCGCGTTGAAGGAATTGCCCGGCGCCGTATTCCAGTCGGTGATGACGCCGGTTGCGGAGGAGGCGGTGCCGATCGCCGGCGGTGTCGGCGAGGGCGGCATCGTCAACGGGCTCTATTCCATTCACGTGCGCATGCTCGACGGCGTCGAGGGCGGCCTCACCGGCGTGATGCTGCTCAATAACGGCCGCATCCTCGGCGGCGACGCATCGTTCTATTATCTCGGCACCTATACTTCCGAGAACGGCCGCTGGAAGGGACAGATCCTCAACCAGGAGCACACGCCGTCGGTGAGAGAAAACCCGGTGTTCGGCGGCCATGAAGTCGGCATCGGATTTTCCGGCACCTGCGACGGGCGGGGCGCGCTGGTGGAGGCGACCGCGCTCGCCGGCAAGCGCAGCCTGCGCCTCACCGCGGTGCTCAAACTGATGCGGCAGGCTTGACGGCGATGGAAAGCATTCGCGTGCTCTCGACACTGGCGGTGAAGGGCGCCTTCGCCGAACTCGCGGCGCGTTTTCAGGCGGCCGGCGGCGCCCGGATCGAAGCCGATTTCGCGCCGACGCTGGCGCTGCTGGATCGCCTGCGCCGCGGCGAGGCGGCCGACGTCGTCATCCTCACCCGCGAGGGGCTGAGCGAAATGCTCGGGGAGCACCGCGTGGCGGCGGTAAGCTATGTCGATATCGCAAGATCCTGGGTCGGCATCGCGGTGAAGGCCGGCCGCGCGCATCCCGACATCTCGACCGAAGCCGCGCTGCGCACCGCGCTTGTCCGGGCCCGGGCGGTGGCCTATTCGCGCATCGGCGCCAGCGGCATCCTGTTCGCGGAGCTGATCGCCCGGCTCGGGATCGCCCACCTCGTTGACGCGCATGCCGTCGTCGTTCCGTCCGGCCTCACTGCCGAGCGGCTCCTGACCGACGAGGCCGACCTTGCCGTGCAGCAGATCAGCGAGCTCAAGCAGGTTGCCGGGGTAGAGATCGTTGGCCCGATCCCGCGCGAGCTGCAGGTGCCCGCCGTCTTTTCGGCCGGTTGCATGCTGGCCACGGAGAACGTGGTTCCGGCGGAGCGATTCCTGAAATTCCTGCGCTCGGGCGAGGCCATTTCCGTGCTCCGCGAGGCGGGGCTCGAGCCTTGAATTTGCCGGCGCCACGACGCAACCTCGGCCGCATGAGGCGGCTCTTTCGACAAGTGTTGCTCGGTGCAATCGCGGCGCTTGCGGCGCCTGTGTCCGTGCATGCGCAATCGGCCGATCTCGTGCTGTGCGACCGCCTCGCCGCCGATCCCTCCGATCCCGACAAGCCCGCCGACGTCAGGGGTGTGAGCGAGGTCGCCGCGGCCGACATCGCGACCGCCCTCAAATATTGCGCCGTCGCCGGCAAGTCGCAGCGGCGGGCGATGTACCAGCTCGGCCGGGCCTATGCCGCCAACCGGCAGATGACCGAAGCGCTCGCCGCCTGGCGCAAGGCCGCCGACAAGGGTTCGTCGTCGGCGATGGTCGAGCTCGGCGTCGCCTATGGCACCGGCAACGGCGTGGCGCAGGACGATGCGCAGGCACGCAAGCTGTTCGAGCGCGCGGCGGAGGCCGGCAATCCCCGCGGCGTCTCCAATCTTGCGGCGCTCGGCGGCGGCGGGGCGCCAGCCGATCCCGCGCGCTCGCGCGAACTGCTCGGCCGCGCGGCGGAGACCAATGCGGAAGCGCAATATCAACTCGGCATCATGCTGTCGGAAGGCAGCGGCGGCGAGAGGGACGACGTCAAGGCGCGCGCGATGTTCGAGAAGGCGGCGGCGCAAAACCATCCGGCCGCGCTGGAGCGCATGGGCGCCTTCGCCGCCGAAGGCCGCGGCGGCCCGAAGGATTCCTCCGCCGCAAAATCTTATTACGAGCGGGCCGCCGCGCTCGGCGACGAGGACGCGAAAAAAGCACTGGAGAAGCTGCGCTGTCCCTATGTGATCAAGGACAAGCGCGGCGGCGTCGTATCGACGCTGTGCTTCTGAGACGCTGGTCGCGTCAGCTGTTGTAACGAATTCCTGCCGCAGTCATCCCCGGCGCTGGGAAATGCCGGATTCTTGTTGGTTCCATCCGAACTATATTGCCAATCCTTCGTGCGGAATTCCGGCTTCTACTTTAGCCGGGGCCGCGGCCGGGCGGGCGGCAAGATGGGCCTTGTTGCCCTTGCATCCTTTTGCAAAGTATGGGTGATATGCGAAATCCGCGTGGCTCGACGGTTCCAAGAGGCTGTCGGGACAATGCGGCGCGAACGAACGCGCCCGGCGTGTTGCGGATGGAGGGAGAAGAAGGGGCATGTCCGCGGGCGGACCGTTGAATACGTTCCCCAAGCTGCTGCGGCGAAACGCCTCGCAGTTCGGAAGTCATGCCGCGATCCGGCACAAGGATCTGGGCATCTGGCAGACCTGGACCTGGGCACAGGTGCTGGAGATTGTGCGCGCCTATGCGGCCGGCTTGCAACGGCTCGGCCTCAAGCAAGGCGACACCATCGCCATTGTCGGCTCCAACCGTCCGAAACTGTACTGGACCGTGATGGCCGCGCAGATGGTCCGCGCGATTCCGGTGCCGGTTTATTCGGACGCCGTAGCCGATGAATTGTCCTATGTGCTCGGCCATGCCGACGTGAAGTTCGTCGCGGCGCAAGATCAGGAACAGGTCGACAAGGTGCTCTCCGTGCAAGAGCGCGTGCCGCACCTGCAGAAGATCATCTACGACGAGCACCGCGGGATGCGCGACTACGACCATGCCCGCCTGGTGAAGATCGACGACGTGATTGCCGATGGCCGCGCGGCGCTCGCCGGCGACAGCTCGCTTGCCGCGAAGCTCGATGCGCTGATCGATGCCGGCGAGGGGGCCGACACCTCGATCATCCTCTACACATCGGGAACGACCGGCGCCTCGAAGGGCGTGATGCTGTCGGCCGAAAGATGTATCGAGGCCGCGACCGACACCGCGAAATTCGACAAGCTGACCGAAAACGACGTGGCGCTGGCCTATCTGCCGCTCGCCTGGGTAGGCGACCACTATCTGAACTACGCGCAGGGGATCGTTGCGGGCTTCTGCATGGCCTGTCCCGAAGGTCCCCAGACCGTGGAACAGGACCTGCGCGAGATCGGGCCGACCTTCTACTTCGCCCCGCCGCGCGTGTTCGAAACGATGCTGACCCGGCTGATGATCCGCATGGAGGATGCCGCGGCGGTCAAGCGCAGCATGTTCCACTATTTCCTTGCGATCGCGCGCAGGCACGGCGAGGCGATCCTCACCGGCAAGCCGGTACCGCTGTCGGGGCGCCTGCTTTATGCGATCGGCAGCCTGCTGGTCTACGAGCCGCTGAAGAACGTCCTTGGCCTGTCGCGGGTGCGGGTCGCCTACACTGCGGGCGAGGCGATTGGTCCCGATCTGTTCGTATTCTTCCGCTCCATCGGGCTGAACCTGAAGCAGCTTTACGGACAGACCGAGGCGTTTCTCTACGTGACCTGCCAGCCGGACGGCGAAATCTTTGCCGATACCGTCGGCCCGCCGGCGCCCCACGTGGACATCCGCATCGCGGAGAGCGGCGAGGTGCAGTTCAAGTCGCCGGGCATGTTCGTGCAGTATTTCAGGGATGAGGCGAAGACCGCCGAGACGCTGACGCCGGACGGCTATGTGAAGACGGGCGACGCCGGCTTCTTCGATGAAAAGACCGGGCACCTGAAGATCATCGACCGCGCCAAGGACGTCGGACGGCTGAAGGACGGCACGATGTTCGCACCGAAATATCTGGAGAACCGGCTGAAGTTCTATCCCAACATCAAGGAAGCGGTCACCTTCGGCGACGGGCGCGACTTCGTCAGCGCGATGATCAACATCGATCCCACTGCCGTGAGCAACTGGGCAGAGCGCAACAACGTCGCCTACGGCTCGTATCAGGAACTGGCGAGCCATCCACAGGTCTACGAGATGGTCGCAAGGGACATCGCCGAAATGAATGCATCGCTCGCCCAGGAAAAGGTGATGGCCGGCGCGCAGGTGCGGCGCTTCCTGATCCTGCACAAGGAGCTTGATGCCGACGACGGCGAACTGACGCGCACGCTGAAGGTGCGCCGCGGCTTCGTTGCCGACCGCTACGCCGCGTTGCTGAGCGCATTCTACAACGGCTCGAAGGAGGCCGATATCTCCACCGAAGTCACCTTCGAGGACGGGCGCAAGGGACGGATGTCGGCCCGGCTGAAAATTCACGATCTGCCGACGACGCAGGTCGCGTCGGGCCTGGAGAAGGCGGCATGAGGTCACCCGACGTGCAGGAGGTGCTGCTCAGCGTCGAGGGCGTTTCGCTCGCCTTTGGCGGCGTGAAGGCGCTGACCGGCGTCTCGTTCGACGTGCGCAAGGGCGAAATCCGCGCGATCATCGGCCCAAATGGCGCCGGCAAGACGTCGATGCTGAATGTCATCAACGGTTTCTATCATCCGAACCAGGGCTCGATCACCTTCAAGGGCCAGACTCGCGCGCGCATGCGCCCGTTCGAGGCCTCGCGCGGCGGCATCGCCCGCACGTTCCAGAACGTCGCCCTGTTCAAGGGCATGAGCGCGCTCGACAACATCATGGCCGGGCGGACGCTGAAGATGCGCTACGGCCTGTTCTGGCAGGCGCTGCGGTTTGGCCCGGCGCAGCGCGAGGAGGTCGAGCATCGCCACCGCGTCGAGGAGATCATCGACTTTCTCGAAATCCAGGCTATCCGCAAGGTGCCGGTGGCGCGGCTTCCCTACGGATTGCAGAAGCGCGTCGAACTCGGCCGCGCGCTCGCCATGGAGCCGGACCTGTTGCTGCTCGATGAGCCGATGGCGGGCATGAACCTCGAAGAGAAGGAGGACATGTCGCGCTTCATCATCGAGGTGAACGATCACTACGGCACGACCATCGCGCTGATCGAGCACGACATGGGTGTGGTGATGGACCTGTCGAACCGGGTCGTGGTGCTGGATCACGGCGTAAAGATCGCCGACGGCACACCGGACCAGGTGAAGAGGGATCAGGCGGTGATCGACGCCTATCTCGGCGTGGCGCACTGACGACAAGGTGCATTTGAGGAGAGTTGCTTGGTTCTGTTCGGACAATTCCTCGAGATCCTGATCGGCGGTCTGCTGTCGGGCGTGCTCTATTCGCTGGTCGCGCTCGGCTTCGTGCTTATCTTCAAGGCTTCCGGCGTGTTCAATTTCGCGCAGGGCGCGATGGTGCTGCTGGCCGGCCTCGCGCTGGTGCGCTCGCTCGACCTCCTGGTTGCGAATGGATTTCCGTTCTGGACCGCGATTATCCTCGGGCTCGTGTTCGCGGGCATCATCATGGCGGTGACGGCCTGGCTGGTGGAGCGGTTCGTGCTCGGGCCGCTGGTCAATCAGGACGGCCTGACCCTGTTCATGTCGACGATCGGCGCGACCTTCGTGCTCGAAGGCGCATCGCAAATGATCTTCGGTTCGGACGTCTATCCACTGCGGCTGTTTCCGACCGACGCCTGGTTCCTGTTCGAGAGCTCGTTTCCGGGCGGCATCCTGGTCAACAAGCTCGACGTCTGGGGCGGGCTTATCGCGGGCATCCTCGTCGCAGGTCTCGCCATATTCTTCCAGCGCACCAAGACCGGCCGGGCGCTGCGCGCGGTCGCCGACGATCATGCTGCGGCCCAGTCGGTCGGCATTCCGATCTCCTGGATCTGGTTCGTGGTGTGGCTGGTCGCAGGTCTGGTCGCGCTGGTGGCGGCGACCGTCTGGGGCACGAAGCTCGGCGTGCAGTTCTCGATCACGTTCCTGGCGCTGAAGGCGCTGCCGGTGCTGATCATCGGCGGCTTCACCTCGATCCCCGGCGCGATCGTCGGTGGCCTTATCGTCGGCGCCGGCGAGAAGCTCGCCGAAGGGTTCCTTGGGCCGCATATCGGCGGCGGCATCGAGTACTGGTTTGCCTATGTGCTGGCGCTGGCCGTGCTGCTGGTGCGGCCGCAAGGGTTGTTCGGCGAACGCATCATCGAGAGAATCTGAGAGGACGTCACGTGTTCTACCGCGAGGCAGGTCAGTTCAAGACGACCTATTCCGCCGACATGGCGATCTTCCCGATCCGCCAGGACCGGGTGACGCTCGGCGCGCTGCTGGCGTTTGCCTTCATCGGCGTGCCGCTGCTGAGCTACTTTCACGTCTGGCCGTTCGGCCAGGACTACCTGCTGCGCGCGATCCTGCTGCCGTTCCTGATCCTCGCGCTGGCGGCGATCGGTGTGAACATCCTGGTCGGCTACTGCGGACAGATTTCGCTCGGCAGCGGCGCCTTCATGGCGATCGGCGCCTACTCCGCCTACAAGCTCGGCACCGGCGTGCACATTCCGCTCGCGTGGCTCGGTTTCGATATTTCGATCCCGGCGCTGCCGGTGCTGCCGTCGATCCTGCTCGGCGGATTCATGTCGGCACTCGTCGGCATCCTGTTTGGAGTTCCGTCACTGCGCATCAAGGGGCTCTATCTCGCGGTGGCGACGCTTGCAGCGCAGTTCTTTTTCGACTGGGTGTTCCTGCGCGTGCCGTGGTTCACCAACTACGCGCCGTCCGGCTCGGTCAATGCGCCGGAGCTGAATTTCGTCGGCTGGGTGGTCGATACGCCGATCGAGCGTTATATCCTCTGCCTGATCTTCGTGACGGTGTTTGCGCTGATGGCGAAGAACCTCGTGCGCGGCAATATCGGCCGGCAGTGGATGGCGATCCGCGACATGGATATCGCGGCCGAGCTGATGGGTATCCGGCCGCTCTACGCCAAGCTGACCGCGTTCGCCGTCTCGTCCTTCATCATCGGCGTCTCCGGTGCGCTGTGGGCCTTCGTGTACCTTGGTTCGTGGGAACCGCTGGCGTTCGACATCAACCGTTCGCTGCAACTGCTGTTCATGGTTATCATCGGCGGGCTCGGTTCGATCCTCGGGCCGTTCATCGGCGCGGCATTCATCCTGATCCTGCCGATCATGCTGAATTTGGTGCCGAGCGAACTCGGCGTGCCGCTGTCGACCGAGACGATCACTCACCTCGAGTTCATCATCTTCGGTTCGCTGATCTGCTATCTTCTGATCAAGGAGCCGCACGGGTTTGCGCGACTGATTTCGCTTGCCAAGGAGAAGCTCAGGCTCTGGCCTTTCCCCTATTGAGCCAGAAGGACTAGGGCGGAAAGGTCGCAACGCGGAGCGGCGACCTTTGGCCTAAGATGAGTTGTTCAGGTCCGCAGAGTGAAATGCCACGGCAGCTAAGCCGGGCCGAATGAGGAGGAAGTCGCGATGTTGAGCAGGAGACTTTTGTTTGCGGCTGCCGTCGTTTCCGGAGTGGGGGCTGTGACGCCCGCTTCGGCGCAGAACGAGCAGTTCATCCCGATGCTGTCCTACCGGACGGGCGCCTATGCCGTAAACGGCGTGCCGTTCGCCAACGGCATGCACGACTACTATATGATGATCAACGAGCGTGACGGCGGCATCAACGGCGTCAAGCTGCTGGTCGAGGAGTGCGAGACCGGTTACGCCACCGACAAGGGCGTGGAATGCTACGAGCGCCTGAAGGGCAAGGGCCCGACTGGCGCGGCTTTCGTCAACCCGCTGTCGACCGGCATCACCTTCGCGCTCACCGAGAAGACCGCGGCCGACAAGATCCCGATCATCACGATGGGCTATGGCCGCGCGGATTCCAAGAACGGCGCGGTGTTCGCCTACAACTTCCCGCTGCTCGGCACCTACTGGTCGGCGGCCGACATCGCCATCCAGCACGTCGCCAAGGAACTCGGTGGAGCCGACAAGCTGAAAGGCAAGAAGATCAGCCTCGTCTACCACGACAGCCCCTATGGCAAGGAGCCGATTCCGACGCTCGAAGTGCTGGCAAAGAAGCACGGCTTCGAGTTCACGCCGATTCCGGTCACCCATCCGGGTGTCGAGCAGAAGTCGCAGTGGCTGGCGATCCGCCAGAACCGGCCCGACTACGTGTTGTTGTGGGGCTGGGGTGTCATGAACGGCACGGCGGTGAAGGAAGCCGCGGCCGTCGCCTATCCGCGCGACAAGATGATCGGTGTGTGGTGGTCGGGTGCCGAGCCTGACGTGACCCCCGCCGGCGACCAGGCCGCCGGCTACAAGGCGCTGATGCTGCAGCACGGCGCCGGCAAGTACGCGGTGCATGGCGACGTCGAAAAGCATGTCTATGCCAAGGGCAAGGGCCTGTCCGAGCCGGCCAAGGTCGGCGAGGTTCTCTACAACCGCGGCCTTGTCAACGCCATGCTCGGCGTCGAGGCGATCCGCAAGGCGCAGGAGAAGTTCGGCAAGAAGCCGCTCAAGGGCGAGGAGGTCCGCTGGGGCCTCGAGAATCTCGACCTGAGCGCGGCCCGCCTGAAGGAGCTCGGCTTCGAAGGCATGATGAAGCCGGTCAAGATCTCGTGCGCCGACCACGAAGGCGCCCGTGACGGTCGTGTCATGCAGTGGGACGGCAAGGCCTGGAAGGTGATCTCCGACTGGTACACCGCCAACCAGGAAGTCACCGAACCGATCGTCAAGGACGTCTCGGCCAAGTACGCGGCCGACAAGAAGATCGAGCCGCGCGACTGTTCGAAGGCGAGCTGACCGTTTGAAGAATTGCCGGGAGGGCCGTCGGCCCTCCCGGATCGTTTGAAGCATCCTGGGTTTTTTCGGAGACGACCGGTGTCAAGCGCGAACACTGCGGCGGCCACGGAACAGGCGAAACCGTTCCTGTCGATCAACAACATCGAAGTCGTCTACAACCATGTCATTCTGGTCCTCAAGGGCGTGTCGCTGAACGTGCCCCCGGGCGGCATCGTCGCGCTGCTCGGCGCCAACGGTGCCGGCAAGACGACCACGCTGAAGGCGGTGTCCAACCTGCTGCACGCCGAGCGCGGCGAGGTCACCAAGGGTTCGATCGTGTTCGACGGCACCGAGGTGCAGTCGCTGTCGCCGAACGAGGTGGTGCGGCGGGGCTGCATCCAGGTCATGGAAGGGCGGCGCTGCTTCGCTCATCTGACCGTCGAGGATAATCTCATGACCGGCGCGTTCACGCGCCGCGATGGCAAGGCTGCGATCGCTGCCGACCTGGAGCGTGTTTATGCCTATTTCCCGCGCCTGAAGGAGCGGCACGGTTCGACGGCGGGCTACACGTCGGGCGGCGAGCAGCAGATGTGCGCGATCGGCCGCGCGCTGATGTCGCGGCCCAGGATGATCCTGCTCGACGAGCCTTCGATGGGACTCGCACCCCAGATCGTCGAGGAGATTTTCGAGATCGTTCGCGACCTCAACCAGAAGGAGCGCGTGTCGTTCCTGCTTGCCGAGCAGAACACGACCATGGCGTTGCGCTATGCCAATCACGGCTACATCCTGGAGAATGGCCGGGTGGTGATGGACGGCGAGGCCAAGGCGCTGGCGTCGAACGAGGACGTCAAGGAGTTCTATCTTGGCGTCGCCGGCGACAAGCGGAAGTCGTTCCGCGACGGCAAGCACTACAAGCGGCGGAAACGCTGGTTGGCGTGAAATGACGACCGGCCGGGTCTGATCATCACCTCTCGACCGGCCCGGCGCGCTATTTGTAATAATAGGCGACGTCGTTGGCGGCCTGCTGGTAGGTACTTTCGAGAAAGCCCGGATAGTCCTTCCGCGCGAGCGCGACGGCGTGCACGCAACGCCGCCAGTATTCAGCGTCGGTTTCCTCGAAATGCCTGAAGCAGGCGCCTTCGAACTTCACCGCTGTGATGATCGCCTGCCTGATCGCGCCGTCATCCGCGCCCGGATGCGCCCGCTTCAAATGGATGAAGGCGGGGCCGTTATGGGCCTCGTCGCGATCCCGGCGGTACCTAGCCGTAAATTGTTCCGGCGTCAGCGTGCGGTTGATGCGGACCTCCTCGGCGGTCGGGCGGCCCTCCAGCCGGTCCAGCCGGTAGCGCGCCCGCCACAGCGCATAGGCTGCGTCCGGCAGCGGCAACGGTGCCGCTTCCGCGATGATGGCCGCCACCTCTGCGATTTCTTCTTCAGTCATGGCGGTTTGGTCGATCCGGCCGCCGGTCTGGTTCGAGCCCCGGAAGTGGGTCCATTCCACGCGGGACGCGGCGGGAAATTTAATCTGGATCAATGGGCTATCGCCTGGAGTGATCTTAACTGCGGCCGCCAACAGGAGGTCAAATCGTGGTGCCGGAGTTCAGGCTGAATTGGGTTGCCAGCGTGATCGCTATCGCGGTCGCTTGGTTCGTGACGACGGGGCCGGCCATGGCCGAGCGGAAGGTGGCGCTGGTGGTGGGCAACTCGGCCTACCTCAACGTGCCCCGGCTGCCGAACCCGCGCAACGACGCCAGCGATCTGATCGCGCGGCTCAAGTCGATCGGCTTCGAGGTCACGCCGGGCCTCGATCTCGATCGCAACGCACTGCTGCAATCGCTGGCGACCTTCGGGCGGGCCGCCGAGGGCGCCGACGTGGCGTTGTTCTTCTATGCGGGCCATGGCTTGCAGGTGAACGGCCAGAACTATCTGGTCCCGGTCGACGGCAAGGTGGAATACGAGGCGGAGCTGGATATTGCGCTGGTCCCGGTTTCGCTGGTCATGCAGCAGCTGGCGCGCGGCAGCCGGGTCAACCTCGTCTTTCTCGATGCCTGCCGCGACAATCCGTTCGCCAAGGACCTGTCGCGCACGCTCGGGACCCGATCCGCGACCGCGCTTGGGCGAGGGCTAAGCCGAATCCAGACCGCTTCCGGCACCTTCATCGCCTTCGCGACCCAGCCGGACAACGTCGCGCAGGATGGCGACGGAAGGAACAGTCCCTTCACCAAGGCACTGCTCGCCAATATCGAGAAGCCGGGCCTGTCGATTTCCGACCTGATGATCGAGGTGCGCAACGACGTGATGCGCCAGACCAATGGCAAGCAGGTGCCGTGGGATTCCTCGTCGCTGACGGGACGTTTCTTTTTCAGGATCGAGGGCACGGTCACGGTGACGCCGGAGACGGCACAGCCGGGTGCACCGGCCGCCGCGCCCGTCGATCCCAAGGCGCTGGAGCTGGCGGTGTGGCAGGCCATCAAGGACAGCAACGACCGAACGGCGTTCGAAAGGTTCCTGTCGGATTTTCCCAACGGAGTCTTTTCCTCGGCGGCCCGCGCGCGCATTGCCTCGCTGCGCCCGCCCGCCGCAGAAGCGCCGGCCCGCTCGCCTTCGGATCGACCGGATGTCTGCACGGGTCCCGCGGCGATCGACGATGACTTTGTGGCATCGGTGAAGACCGTCGGGGTCGGTTACGGCGTGCAGCTGACCAGGGGGCCGAATGCAGGCGCCAGTTTCTCGCGCCGTCGCGAGAGCCGCATCGTGTATCCCTACGGGGCCAGCAGGCTGCCAAGGTCGGGCACGCTGGAGTGGGTGATCAACGTATCCAGCGGCTATTTCTATTCCGCAGGCAGGCTGACGGAAGGGGCGGGCTGTGCGCTGATCTTCACGACCGACATCCAGAATGGCGACGTCACCTGGCCCGGCAGCGCCTGGCTTTATGTCTGCGGCAATGGCGACATGCGTTTCCATATCGCCGGTGCAAAGTATGAGGCGGGCGGACGGCCCGAATTCCGGCTCGAAGCCAAGGGCACCGATTTCCGCTACGGCCAGTGGCATCGCGTGGGCGTGAGCTATGGCAACATGGGCCGCCAGATCATGCTGGATGGCAGGCTGGTCGCCAGTGACGCCGGCATGACGCAGGAGCTGGGCGCGGGCGGCACGCATCAGGCGGCGATCGACCATCCGACCATCGGCGAGTCGGTGTCGGGATTCTGGCCCAACAACAAGCACGAGGGCGGATTCGAGGGAACGCTGGCGCGTTTCAGGGCTTCCGATCTGCAGGGAAACTGGTGCCTTTCGCGCTGACGCGCCGCTGCCGGCCCGCCACGGGGCAAGAAGAAGGGAGGTCTGCCATGATCCGCAAGCTCAAATCGGGCGAGTATCGGCTCTATTCCCGCAAGGTGAACCCGAAGACGGGCAAACGGCGCAATCTCGGCACCTTCCGGACGCGTGCAGCCGCGGAAAAACACGAACGGGAGGTGCAGTACTTCAAGCGACACTAAACCCTGTTGTACCGGCTTCCCCCGCGATGCTAAGCGATGCCGCAAAACGGCAGGCTCTTGGCGGGTTCCCTTGTTGCTGGACGGACTTTACAAGGTTGAATACGGCGTGAACGACGCGTTCGGCCGCAGCATCATGTGCATGCATGACGGCAAGCTGCTGGGCGGCAACTCGGCTTTCGCGCATCTCGGCAGCTATTATCGGGAAGGTGACGAAGTCGTCGGCGAGATCATCACCGAGCGGCACAACGAGGATCCCAACTACAAGCCGTTGATGGGCACCGACGTTGCCGCGATCAGCGTACGCGGCAGGGAAGGTCCAACCGGCATCCGCTTCGAGGGCAGCGCCGCGCCACGGCCCGGCGCGCTGTTCTGGGCCAACCTGACCCGGCTCGATGACGAGGCCCTGCCGCCGGTCGGCGAGATCGGGCACGGCGGGATCGTCAACGGGCTCTATTCCATCCACATCCGCGCGCTCGACGGCATCAAGGGCGGGCTATCCGGCGTCATGTTGTTGATCGACGGCCGTATCCTCGGCGGCGATGCCTTCTTCTACTATCTCGGCGCCTACAGTTCGGCGGACGGCCGCTGGAAGGGTGAAATCCTCAACCAGGAACACACGCCCGCCAGGGGCGAAAATCCCGTATTCGGCGGCCATGAAGTCGGCATCGGCTTTTCCGGCACCTGTCACGAAGCCGGCGCCGAGCTCGAAGCCATCGCGCTCGCCGGCAAGCGCAGCCTTCGCCTGACCGCGACGCTGAAGCTGATGCGCCGCGCGTAGAGCATGATCCGGAAAAGTGTGAAGCGGTTTTCCGAAAAGATCATGCTCAAGAGATGGCTCAATCCTTCATCAGGACGACGCCGCCGATGATCAGCGCTACGCCGAGCAGGCGCGAAACCGACACCGAATGCTGCGTCAGCCCGAACGCGCCGAAATGATCCATGAGCACGGCCGCCGACATCTGGCCGGCGACGACCAGCGCCAGCAGTGTCGCCGCGCCCAGCGACGGCAGCAGCAGGATCACCAGCAGGATGAAGACGCCGCCGAGGATTCCGCCGCTCCATGCCCACCATGGCGTCGCCGTTATCAGCTTCCATGACGGCATCTGTTCGCGCAGCGCGAGCAGGACGACGATCATGGTCAGCAGACCGCCGAGATAGCTGGCGAATCCGGCCCAGGCCGGCGATTGCAGGGAGACGCGCAGGCTGCCGTTGAGGACTTGCTGGACTGCGACGCTGATGCCGGCGCCGAGCGCCGCCAGATAGAGCAATATGGTTTGCACAGGGAATCTCCGGCCAAATATGGCCTGGAGTATTCTCCGTCCTCGGGGATTGGCAAGGAGCGGCAGCCCGCAATCTCCGGGGGCTTCCAATGCTGCGCTGCATGGAATAAGAGGCCGCTCTAGACTCCTGATTTGACGCGTTTTCTTCACGCGAACCGGTGCCCACGTCGCTCGAAAGCGCCCTACAC
This sequence comes from Bradyrhizobium sp., assembly GCF_016219575.1. Lineage (GTDB taxonomy): Bacteria > Pseudomonadota > Alphaproteobacteria > Rhizobiales > Xanthobacteraceae > Bradyrhizobium. Next base: position 548,282 of record NZ_JACRMG010000009.1, read on the forward strand.
CCTTTTCCCAGGCAGCAATGATCCGTCTCGATAACGTCTCCAAGCAGGTCGGCCACCAGATCCTCTTCATCGAGGCCTCCGCAGCGCTTCAGAAGGGCGAGAAGATCGGCCTGGTCGGTCCCAACGGCGCCGGCAAGAGCACCCTGTTCCGCATGATCGCGGGCGAAGACCAGCCCGACGAGGGGCAGGTCGCGGCCGATCGCGGCATCTCCATCGGCTATTTCAGCCAGGACGTCGGCGAGATGAGTGGCCGCAGCGCGGTCGCCGAGGTGATGGACGGCGCCGGACCCGTGAGCGCCGTGGCAGCCGAGCTGAAGCAGCTCGAAGCCGCGATGGCCGATCCCGAGCAGGAAGCAGAGATGGAGGACATTATCGCCCGTTATGGCGAGGTGCAGGCGCGCTTCGAGGAGCTCGACGGCTATGCGCTGGAGGGCCGCGCGCGCGAGGCGCTGGCGGGCCTGGGTTTCAGCCAGGAGATGATGGACGGCGACGTCGGCAAGCTCTCCGGCGGCTGGAAGATGCGCGTGGCGCTCGCCCGTATCCTGCTGATGCGGCCCGACGTGATGCTGCTGGACGAGCCGAGCAACCACCTCGATCTCGAGAGCCTGATCTGGCTGGAGCAGTTCCTCAGGGGGTACGAGGGCGCGCTGCTGATGACCTCGCACGACCGCGAGTTCATGAACCGCATCGCCAACAAGATCGTCGAGATCGACGGCGGATCGCTCACCACCTATTCCGGCGATTACGAGTTCTACGAGCAGCAGCGCGCGCTCAACGAGAAGCAGCAGCAGGCGCAGTTCGAGCGCCAGCAGGCGATGCTGGCCAAGGAGATCAAGTTCATCGAGCGCTTCAAGGCGCGCGCCTCGCACGCCGCGCAGGTGCAGAGCCGGGTCAAGAAGCTGGAGAAGATCGAGCGCGTCGAGCCGCCGAAGCGGCGCCAGACGGTTGCGTTCGAATTCCAGCCGGCGCCACGGTCCGGAGAAGACGTCGCCAGCCTGAAGAACGTGCACAAGGGCTATGGCAGCCGCCGCATCTATGCAGGCCTCGACTTCATGATCCGCCGCCGGGAGCGCTGGTGCGTGATGGGCGTCAACGGCGCCGGCAAGTCGACGCTGCTCAAGCTGATCGCGGGCTCGACCGAGCCCGATGTCGGCACCGTCGCCATCGGCGGCAGCGTCAAGATGGGCTATTTCGCCCAGCACGCGATGGACCTGCTCGACGGCGAACGCACCGTGTTCCAGTCGCTGGAAGATTCCTTTCCGCAGGCCGGGCAGGGCAGCTTGCGCGCGCTCGCCGGCTGCTTCGGCTTCTCCGGCGACGACATCGAGAAGAAGTGCCGGGTGCTGTCGGGCGGCGAGAAGGCGCGGCTGGTAATGGCGAAAATGCTGTTCGATCCGCCGAATTTCCTGGTGCTGGACGAGCCGACCAACCACCTCGACATGGCCACCAAGGAGATGCTGATCAACGCGCTCGCCGAATTCGAGGGCACCATGCTGTTCGTCTCCCACGACCGGCACTTCCTCGCCGCGCTGTCGAACCGCGTGCTGGAGCTGACGCCCGAAGGCATCCACCAATATGGCGGCGGCTACACCGAATATGTCGCCCGTACCGGCCATGAGGCGCCGGGCTTGCGGAGCTGAGCGGCTTGATCGATGATCGCTCCCAAAAAGGGAGCGAATGCGCCATGAAGCAGATCAGGATCGGCGACGTCACCATCGATGCCGTCATCGAGCGGGAAGGGCCGTGGCGGCGACCGCAGGATTTCTTCCCGGCCTATGACGATGCCGTTTTCATGCATCACCTGAAGACCATGGAGCCGGAGGTGTTCGACGCGGCATCCGGCCTGATGGTGATCACCTACCAGACGTTTGTGGTCCGGACGCCCCATCACACCATCCTGGTCGACACCTGCACCGGCGAGAACAAGGATCATCCGCCGCCGTTCGACTTTCCCGGCAAGGAGCGCTGGCGCAACGAGCTGTTCGCGCTCGGCGTCAGCTACGAGCAGATCGACTACGTCTTCTGCACCCACCTCCATATCGACCATACTGGCTGGAACACGACGCTGCGCGACGGGCGCTGGGTGCCGACCTTCCCGAATGCGAAATACATCTTCCACAAGCGGGAATACGCGGTGTGGGAGGCGGAATATGCCAAGGGCAGCAATCCGCCCGGCAAGGTGTTTCGGGACAACTGCCTGCCGATCGTCGAGGCCGGGCAGGCGCTATTGGTCGACGACGACTACGCGCTCGACGATCTCATCACGCTGACGCCGACGCCGGGCCATTCGCCCTGCCATTGCTGCGTCAACATCTTCTCGCGGGGACAGCGCGCCGTGGTGGCGGGCGATCTCATGCACCATGTCATCCAGTGCCGCGAGCCGGACTGGTCGGCGCGGCCCGACTGGGATGCCAAGCAATCGGCGGTGTCGCGCCGAAAGTTCTTTGCCGAGGTGGCGGACACCGACACGCTGATCCTGCCGGTACATTTTCCGCGACCCACCGTCGGCCTGTTAAAGGCCGACGGCGACCGCTTCGATTATCGCTTCAGGCGGGACTGATTACGCGCCTTCCTCGCACTTCTTCATGAAGGAGGTCTTGGCAGCGCCCGCCAGCGGCTTGCCGTCGGAGCCGACCGCCTTGGCCGCGCAGGTGTCTTCCTTGCACTTGTTCACGAACGAGGTCTTGGCCGCGCCCGACAGCGCCTTGCCGTCCTTGCCAACCGCCTTGGTTTCGCAGGTCTGCGCCATCGCGGCGGAGCCGAAGGCGAAAGTGGCAAGGACAGTGGCAACAAGAATTCGCTTCATTGGGGTGTCTCCCTAAATCGAGCAACAGCGCGTTGGACAGGAAGTGCCGGGTTGCTCTGGCCGGCCCCTGACGGACATGATGGCCGCCATCGCATGAACGGCAGATGACTGCCGGGCGGCGCCTCACTTGTTCTCCTCGATCATTCGAGCACGCGGGCGGCAAATGTCTCGACCACAAGGGGTTCTGTCAGCACCCGCATCCCCGGGGTGAGCTGGCCGTTGCTGACGCCGGACTTCTCCGCGTAGCCGGTTATGAAGAGCACTTCCAGGTCCGGCCGGATGGTTCGGGCGGCGTCCGCCAACTGCCGGCCGTTCATGCCGCCGGGCTGGCCGGACGCCGCGCGCTTCCCCTGCCTGTCTCGAATATGCCTCAGTCTCGCGCAAATACTGCCGGGGAAATTCCACGAATCCCTCGCAGAATGGGCGCTGTCCAGGGATTTGGGTCCGGGGAACCCGATGGTTCAAGTCAGGATGAGAGCCGACCGGCCATGGCCGCAGCGGCGCGCATCGCCGTCGCGAGCGCTGGCGCTGCTGCTGGCGGCGTTCGGTATCGGCGCGGCAGTCGCCGCATGGGTTGCCGAACCCGGCGACGCGGCGCTGGCGTCTGCCAACGCCGCCCCGTCGCGCGCTCCGGCCAACTCCAGTTTTGACGAGCGCTTCCAGCCGCCGCCGCAAACGCTGACGCGCAACTTCTCCTCGCAATCGCTCGATCGCGCGGCAAGTGCGGCAGCCGACATCCGCGTACTGCAGGCGAGGGAGCAGCTCGCGCGTCAGATGCAATCGCAGAACTGGCGTGCCGTGGCCGACGAGCCGGCCCCGCCGCTCGCCAAGGCATCGGTGCCGTTGCCGCGGGCGCGTCCCTCCGACGCGCGGCTCGAAGCCGCCAGCCGCGCGGCAACACCCGCCGACGGTGGCGCGCAAGGCGACCAGCGCACGCTGCTGCAGAAGCTCTCCGATTTCTTCCCGGGCCGCGTGACGCTGGCTTCGCTCACTTCGGGCGACGGGCTGTTCCGCACCGGTCCCGATCTCGCTTCCCTCGGCTATGACAGTTTCACTGCGGTCTACGACGTCTCGGCGAAAGCGGTTTACCTGCCGAACGGCGTCAGGCTCGAGGCGCATTCCGGCCTCGGCAGCCGCATGGACAGGGTCGACAGCGTCGGCGAGCGCAATGTCGGCGTGACCCCGCCCGGCACCTATGAGCTCAGGCCGCGCGAAAAACTGTTCCACGGCGTGCGTGCGCTCCGCCTCATTCCGGTCGACAGCGAATCCACGCTCGGCCGCACCGGCCTGCTCGCCCACAGCTATCTGCTCGGTCCCAACGGCGATTCCAACGGTTGCGTGTCGATCCGCAACTATGAGCGTTTCCTCAAGGCCTATGGCGATGGCGAGATCACACGCCTCGTCGTGGTGCAAAGCCTCACCGATTCCATCACCGCGTCGCGACGCATGCCGGCGCCGTCATGAGCTCCACCGATCCGGCGCTGCTGTGCGATGTATCGGCCTCGGAGACGCCGTTGCGGACCACCTTCCGCATCAGGCTCAACGGCAAGACGGTTTCGATCGGCACGGTGGGGCAGGCGTTTCGCTTCATCACCAGCCTCAGCGCGATCGAGTGGATGGAGTTCCGCGCGCTGCATGAGGAAGCGCTGCTGTCGTTGCAGCGTGCCGCCGCCAACGCAATGCTGACCGTGCAGGCGACCAACGCGCTGCGCGTGCTGTTCGTGCGGGCGAAGCTGTTGTGACCGCCGTTTTGTCGCGCCGGCCGTAAATCCTCCAAACGCACGATGCCGGCCACGCCGCAGTCTCCTGGCATCACATCGCCGCGAGGTGTGGGGCAGTTCACAGGGCCGATCCGCGACGGGCGCTAATTAGTGCCCTGCGACCACGGCGGGGGTTTCCATTTACGGAGATTTGCCATGATGCGCTTGATTATTTCAGCATTTGTAGCTGTCGCATTGTTTGCCGCGACAACGGTATTGCGGTCTCACTCGATCTCGGGCAACGAGCCTGCGCAAACGGCCATGATGCCGAGCGTGCAGGAATTGCAGCACGCGACGGACACCAGCAGGCTTCCGGACGAGGTGGCGGACGATCGCTCGGTGGTCTATCCGCAACAGCCGGCGCGCTGAGCGGCGATCACTCCAGCGGTTGCACGGGTGGTGCCTTCGACGCCCGCTTCGGCGCGGCCGGAGCGGGCTCGCGCATCGCGGCCTGGCTGTCGCGATAGGTTGGCTGTTCGGCGCTGGCGGTCCTGCGCGACTGGCGCGAGGAAGCGCTGCGGCCGCGTACGCCCCATGAGCGCGAGATCGCCGGGCCTGCAGAATAGCCGATGAACGCGCCTGCAACGGCGCCGATCGGGCCGAGCACGATGGCGCCGGACACTGCGCCAAGCGCTGCGTCGGTCGCACGCTCGCCCGCGACCGCAGCGGTCGAGACCATCAGCGCGACTGCCACGATCGCGATCTGCCGTTTCATGTGAGTCCCCTCCGTCTCTTCCGCCAGACCAAGCCCGAAGAATGCGGCGACAAGAGTGCGGGAGCGCGGTTTAATCCGATTGAAGCTGCGTCGTGTCGTCCCGGTCACAGCGTGATAATGTCTCGATTGTGGCAACGTGATGGTGTGGTCCCATGAGCAATCGCATTCTGGTGTTGTACGGATCCTATCGCTCCGATCGGCTGGGCATTCGCCTTGCGAATTTCGTGGTCGAGGGATTTCGCGCGCGCGGCGACGATGTCGAACTGATCGACGCCAGGGAAGTGAATCTTCCGATGCTCGATCGCATGTACAAGGAGCACCGCAAGGGCGAGGCGCCGGCGGTACTGGAAACGCTCGCCGGAAAAATCCGCGATGCCGACGGGTTCGTGTTCATCACCGGCGAATATAACTGGGGCATGCAGCCCGGCCTGAAAAACCTCACCGATCATTTTCTCGAGGAATGGTTCTGGCGGCCGGCGGCGATCGCGAGCTATTCGGCCGGCCGCTTTGCCGGCGCCCGCGCCGCGGTGATGTGGCACGGCACGCTCTCGGAGATGGGCATGGTGGTGGTGTCCTCCACCATCTCGGCCGGGCCGATCGCGCAGACGCTGTCGGAGGACGCCAAGCCGGTCGGCGACGGCGGCAAGGCGCTGGCAAACGCTTTCCCGCGCTTCGCCGACGACCTCATCTGGTGGGTGGAAGCGGCCAAGGCCCAGCGCGCACGGAAGAACCCGCCATATTGAACACTACGCTTCGATTGCGCCTTCGATCGCGTGAGCCATCGCCTTTGCGGCCGCCGCCGATTTGAGGTCGCCGTCGTTTACCAGCGTGCGCCATGTGAAGAAGCTCAGCGCGAGCCGCAGCATCGCACGCTGCCTTGCGTTGAGCTTCGCGCCAAGCGCCTCGTCGCAGGCCGCCATGAACGGGCCGAATCGCAATTCGCTGATCTCCCGGGTGAGCGGGTGGAATTCCGCATCGCGCAGCACGCAGCCGAGAAGGCCGGCGTTGCGTCCGTACCAGGCGTAGAGCGCGGCGAGGGCGGTCCGCAGCCGCTCCCGCCGGTCGGCGATGGCGCGCCATCCCGATGCATCGGGCAGGGGATCGCGCTCCAGCGCCAGCCCCGAGCAGGCCAGGAACAGGCTGCGCTCGTCCGGAAAATGGGCGTAGAGCGTGTGGCGCTGCACGCCGGCGCGCTCGGCCACCATGCTGAGCGTGGTCAGGGCAGGGCCGAACTGCCCATGCAGCTCGACCGCGGCTTCGACGATGCGCAGCCGCGTCTCCGCCTGCTGCTCGGCGCGGCGCTTGAGGGTGTAGCTTCGGGTCATTAAATCACTGCACAGTGATGTGCATCCATATTGACGGCGTTCCCAACATTCACTACACGTTAATGTACAGTGAAATTGCCTCCACGTCCACCGCCGCGGGACCAGCCGCCGGCGGCAACGCCAGCCCATTGCCCGGAGAACATCATGGAGACCAGGATTTGCGAGATCGCCGATGGCATTTACCGGCTTTCGACCTTCGTGCCCGACATCGCGCCGCCGGCCGGCTTCACCTTCAACCAGTTCCTCATCCTCGGCGACGAGCCGCTGATGTTCCACACCGGCTTGCGCAAGATGTTTGCGACCAATCTGGCCGCGTTGAGCCGCATCATTCCGCCGGCGCAGCTGCGCTGGATCGCGTTCGGCCATTTCGAGGCCGACGAATGCGGCGCGATGAACGAATGGCTTGCGGTAGCACCGCAGGCGCAGCTTGCGCACGGCCATACCGGGTGCATGACGTCGCTGAACGACATGGCCGATCGCGCGCCGCGCGCCCTGGCCGACGGCGAGACGATCGGGATCGGGCAGGGCCGCCGCATCCGCTATATCGATACCCCGCACACCCCGCATGGCTGGGACGCCGGCGTTATCCTTGAAGAGAAGACGGCGACACTGATGTGCGGCGACCTCTTCACGCAGGTCGGCGACGGTCCTGCCCTGACCCAGGGCGACATTGTCGGCCCGGCCATCGCGGGCGAGGATCTTTTCAACTATTCCAGCCTCAGTCCGGGCATGGGCGCGACACTGCGCCGGCTCGCGAAGCTCGCGCCGCATACTTTGGCGCTGATGCACGGGCCGTCATTCGAAGGCGACGGCGCAGCGGCGCTTAGCGCGCTGGCCGACGACTACGACCGCCGCGGCGGGATGCACCGGATCGCCGCCTGAGCGCACCGCTGGCTTGCCCCTTACGGCGGGCTTTATCGCGCCGAAGGAATGTGGTGATTTCTCGCCGAAGACACTTGCCAATCGGCCAGGGAGATCACATGAGCCTGCTGCAAAATCCCTTCGATCCCGCACGCGAGGCGGCGCTGGTGACCGGCGCAGGCAACGGCATCGGCCGCGCGATCGCGCAGGCCCTGGTGGGCGAGGGCGTTCGCACGGTGTTTGCCGATGTCAGCGCGGAGCGGGTGGCCGAGGCCGTGAAATCAGCGCCGCGGCCGGAACTGGCGCTGGGGTGGACCGGCGATCTCGCCGAGCGCGCCGCCTGCGATGCGCTGCTGGCGCATGCGAAGGGCGCGCTGGGGCAGATCACGCATTTCGTGCATTCGGCCTCGCCGCCGCGGCGCGAGGCCGACCATGTGCTTGCCGTGAGCGACGAGACCTGGCGGCAGATGCATGCGGTCAATCTCGAGGCCGGCTTTCATCTGGCGCGCGAACTCTCGCGGCAACTGATCGCGGCCAGGGCGCCGGGCTCGTTCCTGTTCCTCACGTCGCTGCATGCGGGCACGCCGCGTAACCTGCCACATTACTCGACGACGAAGGCGGGCATGGCGATGCTGGTCAAGGAGCTTGCCAAGACGCTTGGCCGCTACAACATCCGCGTCAACGCGCTGGTGCCGGGCGCGATTGCGGCCGGCGGCTTCGTCGCCGATCCCTCGCTGGCAAGGCATATTCCGCTCGGCCGCCTCGGAGTGGCCGCGGATCTTGCGCCGATGGCACTGGCGGTGCTCTCCAACAAGGTGTCGGCCTATGTCACCGGTGCAGCGTTCACCGTCGACGGCGGGCTGTCGCTGACCAACTGGTTCGATCCGCCGGATATCTAGTATCGATCCGAGAGCGGCAATGGCATTGGCGGGCGCACGATCGGCTCGCCATTGGGCTGCGTCGTTGCCTGCGGCGGCGGTGCGTAAGGCTGCGGTGGCGGCTGATAGGCCGGCGGCGGGGCCATGGTGGCGGCAGGGGGCGGCGCGGCCGCAGCCTGCGTCGCCGGTGGATAGGCCGCTCGCTGTGCGGGCGCCACCGGTATCGGCCGCGGCGGAAGCGCTACTCTCTGAGCCGGCGGTTTCGGCGCGGGCGCGCGGGCGACCGGCGGGGCGGGCGCGACGGCGGCTTGCTGGCTTGCCTTGAGCGTTTCAATCTGCGCCTTGAGCAGTTCGACCTGCTGGGTCATGGCGGCGAGGTCGCGCGTCAGCGACTGGATTTGTTGTTCGGCCTCCGGCGGCATTGCTGCCGTACCCGATGCCGTCGGGGCAGCGTGCCGCGTCAAATCCATGGGCTGGACCGGCGGTGCGGGTGGCGCGGCTGGCTCGGCCGGCTCGGCCGCGGGCGATGTGCTGACGCCCGGCAAGGGCACCAGGCCCGCGACCGTCTGCGTTGCAGTGTCGCCGTGATGCGTCCAGACGGCTGCGCCAACCACGCCGATCAGCGCGATAACAAACGCCGTGCCGGCTCGCCTGATCCAGGCGCGCGACGACGAATCCAGTACGGGGGTGGCGTTGACGTCGGTGGCGCGGAACGTGTTGTCGACCTCTGGCGCGGCAGCTTCCGCGGCGTGGCGTATCTCCGCAAACAGCTTTTCGCGGCTGGTGGCGTCGTTCGCAGGGCGAGGCACGCAATCGGCCCAGTCGGCCGGCACGATGTCGGGCGCGATCGGCGCCTGGTGCTGGTCGTCTTCAATATTTCGCAGCGGATGCATCAGGAATCCCCATGCTCGTCGTCCATCCTGCCCGGTGGCAGAAGTCCAGCCGGGTTTGACGGAAGCAAGGCGAGGCGATGGAGAGTCTGGGGCCGAGGGAACCTGCCAGCCGCCGCTGACGCGAAGGCTGGCACCCGCAAGGGAGACAGTAGAATACAAATGCAATGTGCAGATGCCCCGTGAGCAAGCGGGTGTGCAATATATTGCAGCGCCGGGACTGCAACACCGGCGAGAATTCAGCGCGATGCTGCGGTGATCGGCGGCCAAACGGGCTCCCTCAGCCGATAGGGTCCATTTCAGGACTCACTTGGGACATATCGGGGCCGACCATGAAACCCTTGAAGCTGCTTTTCGCCGCTATCGCACTCAGCTCGATTTTCGGGGCCGGAGCAGCTCCCGCTGCCGACCTCGCCGTCAAGGCGGTGCCTGCCGTGCCGGTCTTCAGCTGGACCGGCTTCTACGCCGGTGTCCACGGCGGCGCCGGCGTGCTGTTCGATGCCGGCTATCAGACCGTGATCCTGAACGACAAGCATGGTGTCGGCGGGCTCGCCGGCGGGCAGCTCGGCTTCAACTACCAGACCGGCATGCTGGTGGTCGGCATCGAAGCCGAAGGCTTCTGGTCGGGCATGAAGGTGACCAGCGACGCCTTCAACGCAAACACCTGGTTTGCAACCGCGACCGTCAGGAACAGATGGGACTTCGACATTGCCGGCAGGTTCGGCGTCGCCTTCGACCGCGCGCTGGTCTACGGCAAGGCGGGCTGGGTGTTTGGCGGGTTCGACTGGAACTACAACACCGCCTTTGGCTACAGCAATCGCGCCAGCGCCACGCTGGATGGTCTGTTGATCGGCCTCGGCCTCGAATACGCCTTCCTCAACAACTGGACCGCCAAGTTCGAGTACGACTATCTCGGCTTCGGCGCCAGGAACGTGCACTTCACCGAAGCCTGCACCGGCGGCGGCTGCTTCCTCCTGCCCAACGGCTTCACCCAGAACGTCAGCGCCGACAAGCACATCTTCAAGCTGGGCATCAACTACAAGACCAATTGAGGCGATCGGTTTTCCGATCGGGGAGACGAACATGAATTATTTGAAGTTGATCTGCGCAGCCGTAGCCATTGCGATCAGTGCGATCTGCGGCAGCAGCGCTGCCACCGCAGGCCCCGTGCCTTCGCCGGTCTACAACTGGACCGGCTTCTATGTCGGCGCACATGCCGGTGGCGGCGTGATGTTTGATGCGGGCTACCAGACGCTTGCCGCAGCCGACCGGCATGCCGTTGGCGGGCTCGGCGGCGGCCAGATCGGCTTCAACTACCAGGCCGGCATGTTCGTGGTCGGCATCGAGGCCGAGGGCTTCTGGTCGGGCATGAAGGTGAACCAGGACCAGTTCAACGGCAATACGTTGTTCGCGACGGCCTCGATCCGCAACAAATGGGACGTCGACGTCGCCGGCCGGTTCGGCGTCGCCTTCGATCGTGCGCTGGTCTACGGCAAGGCGGGCTGGGTGTTCGGCGGGTTCGAGTGGAATTACAACAACACATTCGGCTACAGCAACCGCGCCAGCGCCACGCTGGATGGGCTGCTGATCGGCATCGGTCTCGAGTATGCCTTCTTGGGCAACTGGACTGCCAAATTCGAATATGACTATCTCGGATTCGGCGCCAAGAACGTGCACTTCACCGAAGCTTGCGCGGGTGGCGGCTGTTTCATCGGGCCTAACGGCTTTACGCAGAACGTCAGCGCCGACAAGCACATCTTTAAGCTGGGCATCAATTACAAGGTCAACTGACGCGGCGCGGCGGATTACGCTCTCGCCAGTCAGCCCTGCGGATTTCAGGCGGTGACGGCCTGCGCCAGCTTCTCGCGCGCCTTGGCTTCGATCAGCGCGGCATAGCGGCCGAATTCGCTAGCCATCTCCAGCAGCTTTTCTCGCACGACGGCGTCGGTGACACGGTCCGCCATGCGGCGGGCGCGGTCGGCCTGAAAGCGATAGTGGTCAACTTCGAGCATTTTCTTTTCTCCTCTCAGCGACTGCGCTGAAAGTCTCCTCAAGGCTTCAGGCGGCAATCCGGTGGCGGCGAATCTCCAGGAGCCGCATCAGCACGTACGAGCGGTACAGCATGGTGAGAAGCGCCTGCATGATCTAACCCCGTTGTTCGATCACTTGCCCGCAACGCTAGCGGCCTTGCGTTTCCGGACGTTTTTCTCGCAAGCCCAAAATGGTTTCGTCGCAGGGCGGCCAATGTTTCGTCGCGCGGGCGGGCGACAAAATACCGTTCACGAAGCCGCGATCCCGGCCGGGCCGCCAGGGGCCCGCGGCCCCGCAAACGCTCGCTTCCACAGGACCAAGGGGCCAGCAGGCCCCGTTGGGCCGCATTCTGAGCCAAGTTTCCGGTACACTTCCGCCGAATGCCGCAGCGGCTGATTCGGCGGGTAGATTCGGGATATCGCGGGGGGTGAAATGTCATTCTTCAGGCGTGAGCTGGGCCCGGTCGAGCGCTTCGAGAGTGCATTGCGGGAAAAACAGACGGCGCGGCTGAAGCTTTCGGGCAGATCGCGCGCCGCCGACGCAATCGTTGCCGACAAGCGCAAGGCCGCCGAAAAGCTCGCGGTGGCGGGCGCGGCCGACGCCAAGCTGGCACGCGCGGAAAACGAGTTGCGCACTGTCGAGGAACGCGCCAAGACGCTTCGCGCCGAACTCGCCGAATTCGACGAGCAGCTCGTCGCCACCGAGAAGGCGCTTGCCGAAGCCAAGGCGCAGCGCGAGCGCGACCGCATCGCCGACGAGATCGAGGCGATGGCTGCGGCCATCGAAAAGGCCGCGCCGGGATTCGACGCCGGCGCCGCCGGCCTGCTGGCCGCTACCGGCAAGGGCACGCCGCCGATTGCACAGGCGGCACGATTCTCGGCGAGCATCGATGCGGTGCGCCGCGAGGTGTTGTCGGCGGTGGAGTTGATCTGCTGGGAGCTGCGCTCGGCGGCGGCGTCCACGCGCAGCGGCAATGCCAATGCCGGGCAAGGCGCGCTGACCGAGCCGGAGCAGCCGGCGCTGCCGGATATTGCGCGGCAGTTGATCTACACGCTGAACCCGCTGCAATGGCGCGAGGGCGCCGAGCTGAGGCGGGTGCCGGCCTTCGCGGCGGTGGCCTTGCCGAAATACCTGCTGACGGTCGCGCTCGGGCATCAGCATGCCGACCACATGAATGCGCGGCGCGTGCAGACCCTGATGCACGTCCACGGCAACGCTGCAGCCCAAGCCGAGGTCGGCCCCGACGACCCGCGCCTGGTCGATCTCGATGCGCTCGCGGCGGAAGCGCAGGCCAGGCAGGCCGACGTCGCCTGAATGGAACCGGATCGCGCTTCGGCGGTTGTCCCTGACAGTGAACAGGGAGGACCGGCCATGATGTCGGAGATCCAGATCTACACTGTCGCCCGCCAGATGTTCGAACGCCACGGCCAGGTCGCGATCGCCGAGGCCGCGCAGCAGGCCTTGGCCTGCGAGCGCAAGGGCGAGGGCGAGGAGGCGCGCGAGTGGCGCCACATCGAAGCCGCCATGAAGATGATGCGCGGACCCGGGCAGGGCTGACGGGCACGCCGCCGGCCGCGGCTTGGCCAAGCCATAGCCCATCTTTCGCCATCCGGCTTCGCTCTAACGGGCTTCGCCGGACACGGCCCGGCTTCGCCTGAGGGGAGCGGCGCGACATTCCCGTTGCCCGCTGGAAGGGTTCGATGCCGCCAATACGATATCTGCGCCATCTGCTTGCGCCCGTCGCCATCGCCGTCCTGATCTGCACCGCGGCGGGGGCGCAGGAAAATCTCGACGCGGGCAAGCCGGCGAAAAAACTGTTCGCCGAGACCTGTGCCGCCTGCCATCGCAGTCCGCGGGGGCTGGCGAAGGGGCGCTTCAGCTTCACGCTCTATCTCTATTTGCAGAAGCATTATGCGAGCAATTCGTCGTCGGCCTGGGCGCTGACCTCGTATCTGGAGGCGGTCGATGCCGACAAGCGTGGCGTGAAGCGCGCTGCGGCTGCGCCTGCGGCCGCGCCGAAATCGTCGACCTGGTCGGCGGGTTCCTCGCTGCGGCCGCCCGCGCCGATCCCGAACCGCTAGAGCGTTTTCAAGCGAAGTGGGCACCGGTTCGCGTGAAGAAAATGCGTCAAATCAAGAATCTAGAGCTTCGGTTCTGATTTAGTCAGAACCGAAAATGCTCTAGCCACGCCTTTCTCATCTGCGTGCTGCCAAATTTCCTCAGGCCGGCCATCTTTTGGACGCTTGGGCACGCACGATCGGCGGTTGTGCGCGGTGTGTTGTTGCGTGGAGTGCGACCATGGAAGAGTTCGAGGAAAAGCTGGAAAAGTACATGGCGCGGGCCGCCAAATGCGAGGAGCAGGCGCGCGAGGCGACCGACAAGACCCGCCAGGATTTTTACGAGGTGCTGGGGCGCTACTTCCGCCACCTCGCCGACGACTTCAAGCAGATCATCGAGAAGCGCAAGACGGCCTAGTCCCCCCAGGACTTGCGAGCCGGCCTGCGCATGAGCTCGAATGCGCCGAGCGCCAGCAGCAGCACGAGCAGCGCCAGCATCACGCGAACGGGCGTGACGATCGGCTCGGTGCGGCTTGCGTCGGCGGCGAGATCGGCAGGCCCCGCCCTGTCGGCGGCCGCCGGCATGCGCTGGGTGATCTCGACCCAGCGCTCGCGCCAGTCGATGCGAGGCGCGGGCGATGCCGTGACGGCGTCGACGCCGGCCTGCGCGCGTGCGGGAGCCGTCACGCCCTCGAGATCCGCTGGGCTCGCCTTCGACATTGCATCTCGCCATCGGCTGTCGCTTGCCCAGCGGGACGGCTTCTTCTCCTCCGCCGCCTCACGCTCGGCCGGAGCGTCACGCGAGACTGGCTTGGCTTCCCGCGTCTTGTTGCGCTGGGCGAGACGCGCCCGGCTCGGCGGCGTCGCGTCCCAGCAGCGGTTGGGGCCGTGCCACCACAGATGCTCCTTTGGAAACTTCGCGCGTGCCTCGCTCTGCGTCATGCAGGACGGCGAAGCCTGAGACGGTGAAAATGCCGGCGATGACGCCAGCGCAATTACAACAACAATCATCGCGACACGCATAGGGCCGCTCCGCTCGAAAAAGGCCGCCGCCGAATTGTCCGCGCTGTGATTCATCGCCTAAACCCTAGACGTTTAAGCAATGCAAATTGTGGCGTGTTTTAGCGGACAGTGCAGTTAACCCATGCTTTGCGATGTCGCATCTTGGCACGGTTCCGGATTCACGGATGTGGCAGGCGTGTGGCGAAGACGGAGTACGCCGTCCTTGCGAGGAGCCAACGGGTCGCGCGAACGCGCGCCGGTGACAGGCTCCGCGACGAAGTAATCGATGTCTCCACTCGCGGCGCGATAGATTGTCTTACGTCGCTCGCAATGACGGGGGAGGACGAGACAGCGTGAATCAGAATTCCTGTAAAGCGAAATGCCTTCGGATCTGGGGACAGATTATGTAAACCAGAAGCGGTGATTTGCCCGTCGGCAACGGTTCGCGGCAGTCGCGCCCCTGAAGCCCGCAACAAGCGGCGGCTGCGAATGCGTTGCAAATGCGTTCTCATCTGTTCCGATTTGCCGATTTTTGATAGGCGAACGCAACGGAACGTTCATGGAGTTGCACTATTCCGCATGCGGGGCTGTTTTAATTTTGGGGGCAACGATGCCTGTTCACCTGACCATTTCGCGCGCCATCGTCATTTTCGGAATTGCAGCCCTCGTCGGACTTGCCGCGATCATCGGCACCAGCAATTTCGCGCTTCAGCAGCTCAAGATCGGCGGGCCGCTTTACGACCGGATCAAGCTCGGCAACGATCTGGTCGCGGACATCCTGCCGCCCCCGGAATACGTGATCGAGGCCTATCTCGAGGCGACGCTCGCCGTGCGCGATCCTGCTTCGCTCGCCGAGCGCCGCGACCGACTGACCCAGCTCAGGAAGGATTACGACGAGCGATGGGAGTTCTGGAAAAAGTCCGATCTCGATGCCGCGCTGAAGTCCATGCTGGTCGAGAAATCGGACGCCGAGGTCCGCAAGTTCTGGAAGGCGGTCGAGGAGGGGCTGTTGCCGGCGCTTGCTGCGGGCAAGGCCGATGCCGCAGCGAAGGCCTATGATGCGGCGACCGGCGCCTACAAGGCGCATCGCGCCGTGATCGACGACATCGTCAAGAAGACCACCGATGCCAACACTGCTACCGAGGCTGGCGCGACCGCGACGGTCGGAACGCTTTCCATGGCGGTGTGGGGCGTGTCGGCGCTGGTCGTGATCGTGATCTGCGCCGGCCTGCTCGGCGTGGCCTTCGGCGTGGTTCGCCCGATCGGCGCCATGACGTTGGCGATGCAGCGGCTCGCCGGCGGCGATCTGGCTGCCGCCATTCCGTCAGCGTCGCGCAAGGACGAGATCGGCGCGATGGCCAAGGCGGTGCAGGTATTCAAGGATCATGCCGAGCGCGTCACGGCGATGGAGGCCGACCAGGCGGCGCAGCGCGCCCGCGCCGAGCAGGAGCGCAAGGCGGCGTTCGCCCGCATGGCCGACGAATTCGAGGCCACCGTGGGCAGCGTGGTGGGCGCCGTATCCGCCGTTTCCGACGACATCGAGGCGGCCGCCGGCACGCTCGGCGAATCCGCCAGAACCACCCGCACGCTGTCGGAAAGCGTTGCTTCCGCCTCCGAGCATTCGTCGAGGAGCGTCGGCTCGGCGGCGGCGGCGTCCGAGGAGATGGCGGCTTCCGTCAACGAGATCGGCCGGCAGGTCGAGGAGGCCAACCGCATTGCGAATGCCGCAGTCGGCCAGGCGCAGCGCACCAACGAGCTGGTGACGGCGCTGTCGGGCGCTGCCGGGCGCATCGGCGAGGTCGTCAAGATGATCACGGCGGTTGCCGAGCAGACCAACCTGCTGGCGCTCAATGCCACCATCGAGGCGGCACGCGCGGGCGATGCGGGCCGCGGCTTTGCGGTGGTGGCCTCGGAGGTCAAGGCGTTGTCGGCGCAGACCGCGAAGGCCACCGACGAGATCGGCAGCCAGATCACGCAGATGCAGGCTGCGACCGCCGACTCCGTCGCCGCGATCAAGGAGATCGGCGAGACGATCGTGCGCATCTCGGAAATCTCCGCGACCATTGCCGCCGCCGTCGAGGAGCAGGGCGCGGCGACCCAGGAGATCGCGCGCAGCGTGCAGCAGGCCGCCAGCGGCAGCGACGAAGTGCGCGAAAGTATGCAGCAGGTCAACCGCGGCGCCGTCGAAACCGGCAGCGCCGCCGACAAGGTGCGCAGCGCGTCGGACGCGTTGAGCAGCGAGACCGGACGGCTGACCGGAGAGATCCAGCGCTTCGTGGCAACCATCCGCGCGGCGTGAGGCCGCTCACAGCGATGCAGACAGAGGAGCGCCGGAATGGATCGTGAGATTGAGTTCCGGTGTCCGTACCAGGGCGTCGACGTGCGGCAGGTGCTGCGGGCCGCGCGCCCGGACGAACCTGAAGACGGCTATCAGGCCGTGCCCTGTCCGGCCTGCACGCGGCTGCATTTCGTTCACCGCAAGACCGGCCGGCTGCTCGGGCAGAGACTGTAGCCGTTGCAAGCACCGGAGCGGCTCGTCACATGCGCGTCACTCTCGGAGATCGCGGCACGGCATGCGCGCCATGCAAAATTGATGCACGATGCGCACTATTTGATCTCGCATTGCAGCGAGCCAATACTTATTTCTAGAGAAGGAAGGAGATTCGACCCAAGGACAACACTCCACAAAGGAGATATCCATGGCGAATGTTCTTACCTCAACTGGGGCCTGGCTTTCTGCCCCGACCAAAAAGACCCCGTTTTTCGCACGATTGTTTCGTGCCCACCTCGAAGCCCGTCAGCGGCACGCCGACCGCGTGGTCGCGCATTATCTGGCAGTCCACGGCAACAAGTTCACCGACGATGCCGAGCGCGAGATCGAGCGCCTGCTGTTCAGAGCGGGGCGATGACGATGATCCTCATTCTCATGCAACTGGCAAAGCTCGCGCGCTTCGCGGGCGAAGTCTGGCGCGACGCCCAACGCCTGCGCCGCGCAACTAGCGGCCCGGCCGAGGAGTAGGGCGGTTCGCCGCCGAACAAGCCGTAGGGCGGATTAGCGCATCGCGCGTAATCCGCCCTTGCGGACGGCGGATTACGCTTTCGCTAATCCGCCCTACGGGGACGACAAGAGGGGACTACGCCTTCTTCACGAATTCCGATTTCAGGTTCATCGCGCCGATGCCGTCGATCTTGCAGGCGATGTTGTGGCCGTCGGTCCCTTCCGTGAGGCGGATGTTGCGGACCTTGGTGCCGCCCTTGACGACCGACGAGGAGCCTTTCACTTTCAGGTCCTTCATCACGATGACGCTGTCGCCGTCGGCAAGCGCGTTGCCGTGGGCGTCGCGCACGCCTGCCTCTTGCGAGGTCTCGGCGGGGCTGCCGGCCGTAGCGCTCCATTCGTGGCCGCATTCCGGGCAGACCCAGAGCGCGCCGTCCTGATAGGCGTGCTCCGAATTGCATTCCGGGCATTTCATCGTGTCGTCCATCGATCTCATCCTTGGGCGGGCGCATCGCGCCGCAGGTTCATGGTCAGGTCAAACACCGGACGCCGGCAGCGGGGTCCGGTAGCGAAGGGATGGCGCCAAGCCGGCCGTCAGCCGAACAGCGCGGCATAGATGACATAGAACCAGCCGAAGATGCCGTGGATGATCGCCCACAGGATCGAATGGTTCTTGGTGTAGGAGATCGCGATGGCGAGCGCGGAGCCGAAGCCCACGCCGTATTTTGCGCCCTCGACCTGCACCCCGTAATAGCGATTTCCGTTCATGGGCGATCCCCTCGGTAGCGGGCCGGCGCGGCCGATCCGGCGCAGGTGCTACGCCTTGCCGCGGCGTTCGGCAAGGCCGGGGGCGCGGGGCGGCGGATTACGCTGTCGCCGATCCGCCCCGCGCGCTAAGCTGGCCTTGGGAGCTGAACCGCGTTTTCCAAAGAGCGAGAGAGCCCATGATCCAGCCCTTGCCCGAACTGACGCCCGTCAACCCGCCCAACCTCCGCTCGCGCCTCGTGACGGCCTCGGCGATGCCCTGGCAGCCGACGCGATTTCCGGGGATCGAGATGAAGATCCTCTATTCCGACGACGAGGGGCGCTCCACCATCCTGTTCAAAATGGCGCCGGGCGCCGTGGTGCCGCTGCACGAGCACACCGCGCTGGAGCAGACCTACATGCTCGAGGGCTCGCTGGAGGACGACGAGGGCGCCTGCCGCGCCGGCGACTTCGTGTGGCGGCCGGGCGGCAACATCCATGTCGCGCATGCGCCCAACGGGGCGATGTTTCTCGCGATCTTCAACCGGCCGAACCGGTTCTTCGACGGGACGAAGTTCTTCACGGAGGCGCCGTCGCTGCAGCCGCCGGCCCGTGTCGCCACCTCGAATGTCGTCTGGTGTTGATGGCGGTGCGTGGGGCGTAGGGCGGATTAGCGCAACGCGCGTAATCCGCCGCTTGGTCGGGCCGCGGTGGCGGATTACGCTGCGCTAATCCGCCCTACGAGCCGCGAAATGCAGGAGCCGCCCCGATGATCATCGATTCCCAGGTCCATGCCTATGAGGCCAACACGCCGAAGCGGCCGTGGCACAGCGTGCCGAACTGGCCCGCGCACGTCACCGGCGACGAGATGGTGGCGGCGATGGACAGGGTCGGCGTCGACGGCGCGATCTTCATCTCGGCGTATTCGCTGTACCGCTATGACGCGAGCTACGCCGTCGAGGTGCAGCGCGCGCATCCTGGCCGGATGGCCATCGTCAAGCCGCTCGACGCCGACGACCCCGGCGTGGAGGAGGTCGTCGCCGAATGGAAGAAGGTGCCGGGCGCGGTCGGCATCCGCATCATGCTGACGAAAGAGTGGGGCTGGGAGGTCGGCCATCCCGGCCTCGACCGCATCGCGCGCGCCGCCGTGCGCTACGACCTGCCGCTCAACCTGCATTGCTGGGACAATCTCGACAACGGCATCGCGCTGATCGACCGCCATCCCGACACGCGCTTCATCCTCGACCATCTCGGCATCCAGCAACCGCGCGTCCCGCCCGCGCCGCCAGAGCCGTGGGCGGCCCTGCCGAAGGTGCTGGAACTGGCCAAGCGCCGGAACGCCGTGATCAAGGTCAGCGGCGCCTGCACGCTGTCGAAGGAGCCATATCCGTTTGCCGACATCTGGGACCCGCTGGCCCGCCTGTTCGACGCCTGGGGCTTCGACCGCTGCCTGTGGGGCACCGACTGGACCCGCGCGGCCGCGGTGGTCAACTACGAGCAGGGTGTCGAGCCGTTCCGCATGACGGACCGGCTGAGCGAGCCTGAGCGCGCCATGCTGATGGGCGGGGCGTGTGCGAAGGCGTATCGGTGGGAGCCGAAGAAGGGTTAGGGCGCGACCACTCTGAGGGAACGTTTGTTTCGCTGCGGCGTTCCACATGAGGAGGAACTCGCCATGAAACTACGAAGATTGATTATCGCCGCAGCCGTGCTGCTGATGCCGGCCGCCGCACTGGCGGCGCCGGGCATCGTCACCACCACGGTCAGCCTGAGGGCAGGGCCCGGTGAAGGCTTTCCGACCGTCGACCGCATTCCCGGCGGCGCCCGTGTCAACATCCACGGGTGCCTCAGAGGCACCGCCTGGTGCGATGTGAGCTGGACGGACGATCGTGGCTGGGTGTCGTCGCAATATCTTCAATATCTCTACCGCGACCGCTACGTCTATCTGCCCGACTATGTCGACGAGATCGACGTTCCAGTCGTGCCGTTCGTGCTGGCCTCGTACTGGTCGAGTTACTATGCGGGACGTCCCTGGTATCATCGCCGCGCTCACTGGAGCGGCTACTGGCGATCGCATGAGCGCTTCGCCACGCGGTTGACGATCAACCCTTCGGCGGCCCGGATCGGCCGCGCGGCGGCAGCGCGCGACGCTGCGCGCCCCGACGCCAAGGCGCGCGTTGGCATCGAGGACAGGTCGCGTGCCCGTGTCGAGGAGCGGACGCGCACCGGTGTGACGGAGCGGAACCGCGCCGGCGCGACGGAACGCGTGACGCGGGAGAAGGACATCGTGACGCGCCGGGCCCGCGAAGGGAACGAGCGCACGGCGGTGCAGCCCCGCATGACGCGTGAGAGCCCGAGAGCGGCCGTGCGCGAGCAGCCCATGGACCGGGCTCGCGTCCGCACGCAGACGCCGCCGACCATGGCCCGCGGCCATGACGAACCGCGTGCGGCCGCGCCGCGCATCGATCGCGCGACGCCCCGCATGACGCAGCCCAATGCGGCGCGCGGCGGCGGTGGCCCGCCGATGAACGCCCGCGCGCAGATGCCGGCCCCATCGGCCCCGCGCGCAGCAGCGCCCGCGATGCAGCAGCCGCAGGGCGGAGGCGCCAACGCCGCGCCGCGCGGTGGCGGCGGACCGGGCGGTGGCGGAGGCCACGGTCAGGACAGGCGCTAACGAACGAAAAAGCCCGGCCTTGAGCCGGGCTTTTTTGGCACGGACTGGATGCGCGGTCGCGGTCGTCAACTACGAGCAGGGGGACGATGCTGTCCTTCCGGGACAAAGTGTCGAAAACAACCCCATGCAAAGTAGAAGCGGAGACAAAGAATCCATTTCGGTAAATCAGATTTTGCTTTACGCGTCGGGCAAATCAGGTGTACATTGCTCAATTGCGGCGCTCCCGTCTCCAGTCGCGCAGGATGGGTAGAGCGCAAGTGAAACCCATCAATGCACAGGCGATATGAAGATGATGGGTTTCGCCTTCGGCTCTACCCATCCTACGGGCTGTCCGGGATCGTTGCCCACGAGATAACGGACGATGAGATCAGGTTCGATTGCGAGCATGCCGCTGCTTCGCCTCAGCGGCGATCCTCGCCGCCATGTCCGCGATCGACTTTGCCGGCCCCTTGTAGGGCAGGGAACCGAACACGTCCTTCGGGCGGGTGGTGACGTCGCCGCGCCCGGGCGACCGGGATCGCCCCGATGAGGCTTCGCTAGTGCTCGCTCGCGCATTCGCGGTCCTCACCGTGCGATATGTCACAGACTGGCGCTCAGCGCATGCTTGTAGCTATCTGGAACCCGGCCTGGGTTTTGCACTGATTTGGGGCATTACATGCGATGGACCGCCTTCATCCTTGCGATCTGGCTGACAGCTGGATTGAACAGTCAGAGTGCGGCTCAGAACCGGGTGGCATTGGTCATCGGCAACGCCAAATATCAAAACGTTCCAAGCCTTGCGAATCCGGCAAACGACGCTGACGCGATTTCTGCGCTCTTGAAAAGCGCTGGATTTCAGTCCGTTGAGAAGGTTGAAAATCTGGGGGTTGGCGGTATGAGGCGGGCAATCCGTGACTTCTCGGATCGCACACGCGATGCCGAGATCGCGGTGATCTACTATGCCGGCCACGGCATTGAAGCCGGCGGCGTCAACTACCTTGTCCCGGTTGATGCGATGTTGCGTCGTGATCTCGATGTTGAGGACGAAACTGTTCCTCTCGATCGGCTGCTGCAAGTGATGGAGCCAGCGAAGCGGCTTCGTCTCGTCATCCTCGACGCTTGTCGCGACAACCCTTTCGTCAAATCAATGGCGCGTACGATGGCAAGTCGTGCAATCGGTCGAGGCTTGGCCCGAGTTGAGCCGACTTCTTCGGACACTCTGATCGCCTTTGCCGCGAAGGCGGGCATGACCGCAGCTGACGGCAGCCAGGTTCATAGCCCATTTACCGCGGCGCTCTTGAAGCATTTGGTTATCCCGGAGCTGGACGTTCGGCTCGCCCTGGGGCGAGTACGCGATGACGTGTTGAAGACGACTTCCGGGAAGCAAGAGCCGTTTGTTTATGGGTCGCTGGGTGGCAGCATTGTTACCTTGGCATCCTTGTCGAAGGACGAGAGAATGGAATCCGCTCCGTCCATTACCGATTCTGACAGCCTGGCCGCCCGCGACTACGAGGCTACGGCCAGAGTCGGCACGGTGGACGCATGGGATGCCTTCCTGGCCAAGCACCCGAAGGGGCTCTACTCCGATCTTGCGCGTTCGCAAAAAGCAAAACTTGGTGTGCCAGCAGCGAAGCCGTCAACGACGGTCAAAGACGTTCCGGACCAAAAGCCGCGCAAGAAGGAAAAGCAAAATAATACGAAGAGCGCGTCAGGAGGTACAGAAGTCGAATGCTGTCTGGCCTGGTATCGGCGCCACTATCCGGGCCAGACGAATATCATAAATGCCTGCGCTGCGCGGGTGGCGACAAATACCACACCGGGCTTTAGCTATTGTTCGTTGAAGCGCGGGCCGTAGGTCTACCCGACCACGTGCGTTCCGGGGAGACGCTACGGCTTAGCCGAATTACGGTGACAGTGCACAAATTACCATCGGAGTTAAGTGCACTGTCACCGTAATTTTTCTGATCAATTGATTTCGCAAGTGACGTTGCGCGCCTGCATATTCCTGAAGCGGCCATTGACACCGAAGGTGGCTGCATAAGCCTCGATCTCGTGGTGCCCGGGCTTCAGCTGAAAACCAACGGTCGCACTGCAGCTTCGCTGACTTGCCCGCACCGTGATGGTCGCAGTATAGGTCGGGTAACTCCGTATCGATTGAAGCGTATTCTCATCAATGACCCGGTAGGTCACGTTGGGGTCGGATCACGAACGACCCTTCGAGTTAAGTGCACTGTGTCGCTGACCAGACCCCGGTCGACGGCGTCGCCGAAGACCTCGGCTCGTCCGGCGTGAGGTAGAGTTGCGCGGGCACTGACTGGACCCGCGCCGCCGCGGTCGTCAATTGCGAGCAGGCGGTGGCGCCTTTTCATCGCGCAGTCCATAACCGAAACCAACGAGTCGTCAAACTGGCCTGAAGCGAGCACTGCATGCTACCATTGCGCGGACACTCGGCATCATCTCGTCGAGTGCGTCAGTCGAGGTGGAGCAATCCGAATGGCGGAAGTCCCGGAAAACCGTCCGGCTGCAGGCGGCAAACTAGATGCCCAGAAAATCGAAGAATATTCCGCGGAAGTTCAGGTCGATTGGGACACGTCGAACTGGTTTCGCTGGACGCTGACTGGCCGGATATTACCTGAACGCAGTGAGGTGTATTTCCAACCACGTACGGCGAAAGGGATTTCCGCGGCAGGCCGCTTCCAAGTCGAAATTTCCGCGGACAATTCTGAGCTGTTGGCTTATGTCGTCAGTGACAGGAGCAATCTGAGCTTGTTTGAGTTGATCGATATCGTTCGGACAACGGCCTCGTTTCCAGTGAATTACATCGCTTTCAAAAACCGGGGCGTTTACGAGATCGTGCTCGACCGATGTACAAATGACAGCACGGGCGAAGAGCTAGATCTGCCGATATTCGAACCGTTGTTCGATTCGCTCGATCCGGGGCTGTGCTTCACGCCAGCAGACGGCATGAAGCCTTTCTCGATACCGTATGAGCATGCCAACCATCAGCTTGTAACTGCCGTTCAAGATCTAACACACGCAATACGGCAACCGCGGCGTACGTTTGAGCATTGCAGGATGGCCGTGGAGGTCATGAGAAGTTACTTCGACCCAACGGAGATCAAGAAGGCGGACGCTCGCAGCATCGAGGGCGAGAAGCGGTTATGTGAGGTCCTTAAGGTGGAGCGCAACAGCTTGCTTAGGCTCGACGCGGTTGCCGCACGCAGCAGGCACGGCAATTTGGTCGTGTCCATGGACTGGCCACTGCGCAAGCGAGCGCTTGAGCTTGTTTGGGAAATCACAGCTCGATTTGCGCACTATGTCGAACATAAGATTTCGCCTGAAAACTGGAAGCTACTAGACGTCGAGATCGAGACCTACAACGCAAAGAAGATCTAACGGAGTGGGCATGGCCGATGGGAGCGGGGCCTTTCGGCCATCCCTTTGCTCTTCGAGTAGGGCGGGTTAGCCGAAGGGGTAATCCGCCGCCGTCCACGCCTGAACTGCGGTGTCGGCGGATTACGCTTCGCTAGTCCGCCCTACGCGCTCACAGCCCCGATGGTCGTTTCAGGCGCCTTGCCGCGGCATCCTGCTTCAGAGTCAATGGATCGATGTTCTGAAAATGGCGATCGCGCCACTTGAGCCGTCCAAGTGTCTTTGCAGGAATCACTTCCAGACCGTGCAAATAATGCGCATCATCGTCTATGAACCCGATAATCTGAGCGTGGCTACCGGGATTTAGAGCGGCAATCTGAGGCATTCCGCCGGAATACTTGTCTTCGGTTGAGAATAGAGCATCACAAAAGCCGGAAAAGAATGCGCTGCTTCTCGCGCCGACATCCGATGCCGTCCAGCGGTCAATGTGTTTTTTCACGGATGATTCACCGCTGCCGAGCACGGCTATGAGGCCCGTTGTCGAGGGAATGGGCAAGGATGTGCTTTGCCATTTCTTTCGTTTGCAACTATATGAGACGTGCCAAACCGCAAAATGCCGCTCCGCGTTCTCGCCCATTCGCAGGGCGTGTAGAATTGAGAAGTCTTGGTCGGGTGTGTCGCGCCGCCGCTCAAAGGATTTCTTTAAGGACGTGCAGATTACCGCATGTTTCTGTTCGGCGTTCGCATTGCTTTCAAATAGGACCCCATTGTCTATGGCGGACACTATCTGGGCGAGAACCAAACTTGGAAAAACTACGTCGCCGCAATAGGCGAACATGTGAGGCTCAATCCGGCAGGCGAATACCTTTCGACCACCATCCCAGTAAGTCGTATGAGAGCCCCATGTGATGCGGCTATCACTAGTGAAATATATCGAGGTCGGTTGTGAGGCTTGACCCGCACGGTGCACGGCCCAAGAGACGAGCATAGTCATCCTAAAGACTCCGAAGTCGCGGTCTTATGGAGCTAATGGCGCGAAAGATCGCGAGAATGGTTTTCGGCATCGCTTGGACTTCTTAATTAGAAAGGGCGGCCGTCAGCCGCCCTTTCGTCATTCAATCAATGGTCGCGGCGTCTTCTTGTCAGCTACACCCCGTCGTGCTTCCGCACGTATCGCACTTCATGCAGGTCCCGTTCCGCACCAGGGTGAAATTCCCGCACTCCGAGCACATCTCGCCTTCGTAGCCCTTGGCCTTGGCCTCGGCGCGGCGTTCGGCCTTGGAGGGGGCGGCGGCTGCGGCGCTGCCGGCCTTGCTCCATTGCAGGGCTTCCAGCTTCTCGGTGGGCGAGAGGTCGTGGCTCGCTTCCTGCTTCAGCGCGACGGCGCCTTCGATGGTGTCGCTGACGCGGCTGCTTGCGCCGTGGGCCAGCGCGGTGACGCGGCCGCCGGAGGAGTCGCCGCCGTCGGTTGACGGCAGCGAGCCGCCGCGCATCACCACGAGGTTGTCGGTGCGGGAGCGGGTCAGGCCCTTGGACAAGTATTTCGTGGCCTGCTGTCCCCCGGTTTCCGGCTCCTTGCCTTCCTCGACGCCCTTGCCGAGCGCGTCGAAGCCGCTCTCGTTGGGATCGACATGGGCCAGATCAAAGCG
Source organism: Bradyrhizobium sp. (assembly GCF_016219575.1). Taxonomy (GTDB): domain Bacteria; phylum Pseudomonadota; class Alphaproteobacteria; order Rhizobiales; family Xanthobacteraceae; genus Bradyrhizobium. The sequence continues at coordinate 574,020 of NZ_JACRMG010000009.1, forward strand.
GCTCATGTAGCTCACCGCGAGCTCGCGGAAGACGTAGTCGAGGATCGACGTCGCATATTTGATGCTGTCGTTGCCCTGCACGGGACCCGCCGGCTCGAAGCGGGTGAAGGTGAAGGCGTCGACATATTCTTCCAGCGGCACGCCGTATTGCAGGCCGAGCGACACGGCAATCGCGAAGTTGTTGATGAAGGAGCGCAGTGCCGCGCCTTCCTTGTGCATGTCGATGAAGATCTCGCCGAGACGGCCGTCGTCATATTCGCCGGTTCGCAAGTATACCTTGTGGCCGCCGACCACCGCCTTCTGGGTGTAGCCCTTGCGGCGGTCGGGCATGCGCTCGCGCTCGCGCATCACGACGATGCGCTCGACCAGCTTCTCGACCACCTTCTCGGAGAATTGCGCGGCGCGCGCCGCCGTCGGCTTCTCGAACAGCTGCTCCACCGCATCGTCCTCGTCCTCATCGTCGCTGATGAGCTGCGAGTTCAGCGGTTGGGAGAGCTTCGAGCCGTCGCGGTAGAGCGCGTTGGCCTTCAGCGCCAGCTTCCAGGACAGGAGGTAAGCGGACTTGCAGTCCTCGACCGTGGCGTCCATGGGCATGTTGATGGTCTTGGAGATTGCACCCGAAATGAAGGGCTGCGAGGCTGCCATCATGCGGATGTGGCTCTCGACCGACAGGTAGCGCTTGCCGATCTTGCCGCAGGGATTGGCGCAGTCGAACACCGGATAGTGCTCGGCCTTCAGGTGCGGGGCGCCTTCCACGGTCATCGCGCCGCAGATGTGCACGTTGGCCGCCTCGATCTCGCGCTTGGTGAAGCCGAGGCCTGCAAGCAGGTCGAAGCCGGGGGCGGCGATCGCCTCCGAGGAAATGCCGAGCTGGTCGCGGATGAAGTCCTCGCCAAAGGTCCACTTGTTGAAGGCGAACTTGATGTCGAAGGCGGTCGGCAGGGCCTTCTCGACCTTGGCGATCGCTTCGTCGGTGAAGCCCTTGGCCTTCAGCGTCGGGGCATTGATGCCCGGCGCGTTGGACAGCGAGCCGTGGCCGACGGCATAGGCCTCGATCTCGGCGATCTCGCTCTCGCGATAGCCGAGCGCGCGAAGTGCTGCGGGCACCGCCTGGTTGATGATCTTGAAGTAGCCGCCGCCGGCGAGCTTCTTGAATTTTACGAGCGCGAAATCAGGCTCGATGCCCGTGGTGTCGCAATCCATGACGAGGCCGATCGTGCCGGTGGGCGCGACGACGGTGGTCTGGGCGTTGCGGTAGCCTGAGGCTTCGCCGAGCGCGAGCGCCTGGTCCCACGCCGCGACCGCATGCGTGACGATGTCTCCTTGCGGGCACGAAGCGTGGTCGAGCGGGACGGGATTCACCGCAAGCGCTTCATAGCCGGACGAATGGCCGTGGGCGGCGCGGCGGTGGTTGCGGATCACGCGCAGCATGTGCTGGGCGTTCTTCTTGTAGCCGGGGAAGGTGCCGAGCTCGGCGGCCATTTCCGCCGAGGTCTTGTAGGAAATGCCGGTCATGACCGCGGTCAGTGCGCCGCAGAGTGCGCGGCCTTCCTTTGAGTCATAGGGCAGGCCCATGGTCATCAGGAGGCCGCCGATATTGGCGAAGCCGAGGCCGAGGGTGCGGAACTCGTAGGAGAGCTCGGCGATCGCCTTGGACGGGAACTGCGCCATCATGACGGAGATTTCCAGCACGATGGTCCAGAGCCGGCAGAGGTGCTCGTAGGACTCGATGTCGAAGCGCTTGGCGGCGACATCGTAGAACGTCAGCAGGTTCGCCGAGGCGAGGTTGCAGGCGGTGTCGTCCAGGAACATGTATTCCGAGCACGGATTGGAGGCGCGGATGTCGCCGGACGCCTTGCAGGTGTGCCAGTCGTTCATGGTGGTGTTGAAGTGCAGGCCCGGGTCGGCGGAGGCCCATGCGGCGTAGCCGATCTTTTCCCAGAGATCCCTGGCCTTCAGCGTCTTGGTGATCTTCTTCGTGGTGCGGCCGACCAGGTTCCAGTCGCCGTCGGTTTCCACGGCGCGCAGGAAATCGTCCTTCAGCGAGACCGAGTTGTTGGAATTCTGGCCGGAGACGGTGAGATAGGCTTCCGAATCCCAGTCGGTGTCGTAGGTGTCGAAGGAAATTTCCTTGTAGCCCTGCTTGGCGAACTGGATCACCCGCTTGATGTAATTGTCGGGCACGAGGCTGCGGCGCGCGAGCTTGATTTCGCGGCGCAGCGCCGGGTTCTTCTCGGGGTCGAAACAATCATCGCCACTGCCTTCGCAGTTGACGCAGGCCTTCATCACGGCCTTGAGGTGCTTCTGGTTGATCTTGGAACCGGTGACGAGCGCCGCGACCTTCTGCTCCTCCTTCACCTTCCAGTCGATATAGGTCTCGATGTCGGGGTGATCGATGTCGACCACGACCATCTTGGCCGCGCGGCGCGTGGTGCCGCCGCTCTTGATGGCGCCCGCGGCGCGGTCGCCAATCTTGAGGAAGCTCATCAGGCCGCTCGAGCGGCCGCCGCCGGACAGGCGCTCGCCTTCGCCGCGCAGGCGGGAGAAGTTGGAGCCGGTGCCGGAGCCGTATTTGAACAGGCGCGCCTCGCGCACCCAGAGATCCATGATGCCGCCCTCGTTGACGAGGTCATCGCCGACGCCCTGGATGAAGCAGGCATGCGGCTGCGGATGCTCATAGGCCGACTTCGACTTGGTCAGCTTGCCGGTGAAGGGATCGACGTAATGGTGGCCCTGGCCGGGGCCGTCGACGCCATAGGCCCAGTGCAGGCCGGTGTTGAACCATTGCGGCGAGTTCGGCGCGACCATCTGCTTGGCGAGCTGCCAGCGCAGCTCGTCATAAAAAGCCAGGGCGTCGTCTTCGCTGGAGAAGTACTTGCCCTTCCAGCCCCAATAGGTCCAGCAGCCGGCGAGGCGATCGAACACCTGCTTCGCCGAGGTCTCGCTGACGAAGCGCTCTTTCTCCGGCAAATTGGCCATCGCCTCGGTGTCGGGCACCGAGCGCCACAGGAAGGAGGGCACGCTCTCTTCCTCGACCTTCTTCAGGCGCGCGGCGACGCCGGCCTTGCGGAAATATTTCTGCGCCAGCACGTCGGAGGCGACCTGCGACCAGAAGGTGGGCACTTCCACATTCTCGGCGCGGAACACGACGGAGCCGTCGGGGTTGCGGATTTCGGATGTCGTCAGCCTGAAATCAATCCCGGCATAGGGTGACTGGCCGGCGGTGGTGTTGCGGCGTTCGATTCGCATTGGTCGTGCCCCGTCTCTTTTCTGAGGCCGAAACCGCAACCTGGCGGCGCCGGCCATTGTTGTCCTTGAGCGGACCTCCCTGACGACAGCGCCCGCTATCGCCTCGATGCCCGCAGCTAAGCCGGTGGATCCGGCCTGTTTCTCTCAACCGTCAAACCGGTGGTTTCACCGTGTCTGCCGGCGGCACGCCCCAACCCTCAAATCCCTGAGGTTCGGCCCGTGCATTCAACGCCCCAACGCCACTTCCGTCACTTCTGAGCCGTTGCCGGCTCCAGGCCGGTTTTCCGGCCCGTTTTGGCGCCCCGAAAAGCCTCCGGATTTTGGGCAGACGAGCCCTTCACCCGCTGCCTCGACCGGCCGGCGGAGTGGTCAATTCGGAACCCTTTTGGGAGCGACCGGCGGGGACCCAAACACACTCGCGCCGAACAGGTTGAAAGCTAGGCCAAGTCCGTTACGCCCGTCAAGGATTAGTATGGGTTCCTGAATCAAATACTAAATATGGTGGAAAGGGGGGATAAACAGGGGCCAGTGCCGCGCCCGTGATGGAGGCAAGTATCAGTGAGTCCTCAGGGATTCCCAAGGGAAAAAAATCTTCGTTCGGGGTGTCCACAAGGCTTGGCCCCGCAGTTCACAGGGGAACTATTTTTGAGCCGCTACGGATTGCGTTTTGGGGACTCAGGTAGCTTTGCGGAGATTCTACGGGCTGCCATGTCCGGCCATCCGTGGTGAGGCGGCAAAAGAGTCGGCATGTTGCCCTTCGTTTCCGGGAATCAGCCGATCTCCATGACAGAATCAAAACCGGCCGCGCGAGCGCGGATCGCGCCCGCAGGCCTCCTGTTCCTCGCCATCACCTCGGTGGGCTGGGGGTTCAACTGGCCGGTCACGAAATACCTCCTGGGCGAGCTGCCGCCGCTGACCTTGCGCGGCGTCACCGGCGTGATCGGCGCGCTGCTGCTGGCGGCGTTTGCGCTGATCCGGCGCGAGAGCCTAGCGGTCGGCGAGGGGCAGTGGCCGCGGCTGGTGATGGCGGCGATCCTCAACGTCACCGGCTGGATGGTGCTGATGGGGTTGGCGCTGCTGTGGCTGCCGGCGAGCGAAGCGGCGCTGATCGCCTACACCATGCCGGTGTGGGCGGCGATGCTGGCCTGGCCGGTGCTGGGCGAGCGGCCGACCGTGCTGCGCACGCTGGCGCTGGTGATGGCGTTCGCAGGGCTGGCCTCGATCCTCGGCGGCAACGGCCTGATTGCGAGCACCGCGAAGATGCCGGGCATCATCATGGCGCTCGGCGGGGCGATCGGTTTTGCGCTCGGCACGGTGCTGGCCAAGAAACTGCCGATCCAGCTGCCGCCGGTCACCGCGGCGGCCTGGCAGATCGGCATCGGCTGCTTCCCGATCGCGATCGTCGGCCTTGCGATCGAGACCACGCATCTCGACAAGCTGACGGCCACCGGATGGTGGCTGCTGTTCTATTCGACGGTGATCCAGTTCTGCATCGCCTATGTCAGCTGGTTTGCCGCGCTTTCGCGGCTGCCGGCTTCCGTCGCCGCCATCGGCACCATGGCGGTGCCTGTCATCGGCGTGGTCGCCTCGGCGATTGCGCTCGGTGAGCCGCTCGGCCCCGGCCAGATCGCAGCACTGGTGCTGACGCTCGCCGCCGTCGTGCTGGCGACGCGGAGTTGAGGGTTTCGATCGGGCTTGCCACGAACTCGTCATGCCCGGGCTTGTCCCGGGCATCCACGTTCTTTGTGCCGCGGGATAAGGTCGTGGATGGCCGGGACAGGCCCGGCCATGACGATGTGGGGATCACGCCGCCGTGCGGGCAGGGGACGAGCGGGCGGTCTCCTCCATCTGCTTGCGCAGGGCGACGACGTCGAGGTCGCCGGTCAATTCGACATCGTCGAAGCTGACGATCTGGTCCCTGGCGACCGCACGCTTCAGCTTCACCTGGTGGGCAAGGCCGATCGGCAGGCCGCCGAGCGCGAGGCTTCTTGTTGCGGGAATCGCGTTGGCCCACACCGCATAGCCGCCCTCGCCATCGAGCATCTCGCCCGGCTTGAGGTCGCGCTTGGCGGTCGCTACCGCATCGCCCCGGAACTCCTTCGAGCAGCCGGTCGGCTCGTTGCGCAGCACGGCGGACAGCACGCTGATCGAGGTTTCGAGCCCGATCATGTGGAACGGCCGCCACATCGAGGCGTATTGGCCCGAGGGGTCGGTGAGCAGGCCGTATTGGTGGAAACAGGCCTTGGTGTAGTCGCTGGTGGCCTTGAAGGTGACGAACACGCCGTAGCGGATATTGTTGAACACCTCGCGCCCGTCAGGCTCCTGGCTGGCGGCGATATCGACGAGGCCGCTCTTCGGCAACCGTCCGCCGTCGGCAACGGGGCGGAACACGCGGGCAAGATCGTGCAGTCCGGCCGGCGGGAAGGCGAGGCCGTCGTCCGGGCAGTCGAGACCGGTGGCGTTGGCGACCGCCGCCATCTCGATCGCCGCCTTGGTGCCGTCGGTGAAGGAATTGTACATTTTCGGATTGAAGTCGCCCTTGGCGACTTCCTCCTCCGACCAGCCGAAGAAGCCCCAGACCGTGTCCGGCGTCGAATAGCGGTAGCGCGGTTCGAAGTTCATGCCCTTGCCGGCCGAGGTGAGCTCGAAGCCGCAGGCCCGCGCCCAGTCGACCAGTTCGCAGATGATGGCGGGCTGATCGCCATAGGCCATCGAATAGACCACGCCCTTGCGGCGGGCCCGCTCGGCGAGCACGGGGCCGCAGAGCACGTCGGCCTCGACGTTCACCATCACCACGTGCTTGCCCGCCTCGATGGCGGCGAGCCCGTGGCGGATGCCGGCGATCGGATGGCCGGTCGCCTCGATGATGCACTCGATCTCCTCGCATGCCGCAAGCGCCTTCGCGTCGTCCAGCACGCAGGTGCGGCCGGTCTTGACGGCCTCGCCCAGCGAGGCCGCCGAATAGCGCTCCTGCGGCCAGCCGACCCGGGCGAGCGATGCGCGCGCGCGGCCGACATCCAGATCGGCAATGCCGACCACATGCAGGCCGTCGATGCGTTGCGCCTGCGCCAGGATCATCGAGCCGAATTTGCCGGCGCCGATCAATCCGACGCGTACCGGCCGGCCGCCCGCGGCGCGCTGCGCGAGCAAGGTGTGAAGATTCATGCTGATGTTCCTCCGGGGATTGCCGCGTTGGCCGGACGCTAGAAGCGCGGTGCGCGCAGCACCATCCAGAATTCCAGAGGGATCGTTTAGACGCGCTACAAGGTCCTGTCGCGTTCGCTGCGCCAGATGTCGCGCTCGTGCTTCAGCCAGGCGAGGAAGGTCTTCACCTTGCCGAGCCGCAGATGATCGGGCGGGCAGGTGACCCATTGGGTGGTCAGCGAAAGCGCGGGAGGATTGCGTACCGGACAGACCAGCCGGCCGGCCTTCAGCTCGGTGGACATCATCAGGTCGCTCTCCAGCGCAATGCCGAAGCCTGCAGTCGCAGCATCGATCGCCATATGGGTGCGATCGAACGACACGCGGCGCCAGCGCTCGGTCGGAGCGACCCCGGCCAGTTCGAACCAGTGCGGCCACTGCGCCTGCGACTTCACCGAATGGATCAGGCGAAAGCGCAAGAGCTCGGCCGCATCCAGACTGCCGGCGGCGGCGACCTGCGGCGCGCAGACCGGGCGAAACCGCTCCTCGACGAGGCCCTCGACGAACAGGCCGGGCCACTGGCCGGTGCCGTGCCGGATCTCGAGGTCGACATTCTCGCGCTGAAACGTCGTCGGCTCGTTGGTGCCGTCGAGACGAAGCTCGATGTCCGGATGGGCGTCGATGAAGGAGGCGAGGCGCGGCAGCAGCCATTTGGTGGCAAGGCTCGGACTGGCACGCACCGTCAAGGCGGTGACGGAGCGGAAGCCGCGAATGCGCTGGGTGGCTTCGGCGATGCCCTCGATCTCGGCCTGGATCATTTCGAAATACCGCTCGCCGGCTTCGGTCAGCACGACGTTGCGGCCCGACTTGCCGATCAGCGTGGCGCCCAGGCTCACTTCCAGCGACTGGATCTGCTGACTGACGGCGGAAGGCGTCACCCCCAGTTCGTCCGCGGCACGCGTGACGCTGCCGGTTCGGGCGACGGCGTGGAAGACGCCGATGGCACGAAGGGGGATGTGCATGGCGAACTGTTAAGTCAGCCTAAACCAAAGCGCAAGCTGACCGCATTGTCCTTCACGAACATCGTTCTGGCCTGCCAGGGAAGCCTCCGGCTTTGCCGGCGGATACTTACCGAATGATCGTCGTCAGTGAGGAATAGCGCTTGCCGTGTCTTGCGTCGCCGGGCGTGAACTGGGCAAAGGCGTCGCTGACGCGCGCCGCCGGCGTGGTATTGCCGGCGAAGCGGAACTCGTTCCTCGCGCTCAGCTGCGGTGCGTAGAAGCTGGCGCGGTAATAATCGTCGTCGAAACGCGCTTCGCCGACGCCGAAGCAGGCGTCGCAGACGACGATGAGCGCGCAGACCCCCGCAACCGCGGCCGCGATCTCCTTGAGAACTGACATGCTGATGCCCCCGATTTTTCGGGAAGCATGCCCGCGGGCCTGCCAAGGTCAGGTTTACGCATCCGCGGCACTTGCGGGCAGGGTTTGCCTGGTCTGAGCGGATTGCAGACAATTTTATCGATTTGAGCGTGGCGCGCTCTCTCATCTCCCTCTCCCCGTTCTTACGGGGAGAGGGCGGGGTGAGGGGCTTTCACCACGAGTGTGGAACGCGGATGGACCTGTACCCCCTCACCCGGATCGCATTTCATGCGATCCGACCTCTCCCCGCAGGCGGGGAGAGGTGACAGTTCAGCTCCCCAGCGCCTGCCGCACCATCTGCGCCAGCGGGGCCTTGCGATACGGCTTTTGCAGCAGCAGCACGCCGGGATCGAGGCGGCCGTGATGCATGATGGTGTTGTCGGTATAGCCTGACGTGTAGAGCACCTTCATGCCGGGCCGGATCTTCTCTGCTTCCTCGGCGAGCTGGCGGCCGCTCATGCCGCCGGGCATGACGACGTCGGTGAACAGCAGGTCGAAGGGCTCGCCGTTCTTCAGGCGGGTGAGCGCCGACGGGCCATCAGCGGCGGCAACCGCATGGTAGCCGAGCCCCGTCAGTTGCGCGGTGACGAAGTTGCGCACCAGCGCGTCGTCCTCGACCACCAATATCGTCTCGCGGCCGCCGGCCGCCGGCTCGACGCGGCTCGCCGCTTTCTCCACCGCGCCTTCCGCCGGCGGCAGATAGAGGCGGATGGTGGTGCCGGCGCCTTCCTCGCTGTCGATGCGGATATGGCCGCCCGATTGCGTGACGAAGCCGTAGACCATCGACAGCCCCAGGCCCGACCCCTTGCCGACCTCCTTGGTCGTGAAGAACGGTTCGAACACCCTGTCGCGCACATGCGCCGGCATGCCGGTGCCGGTGTCGCCGACCGCGATCATGACGTAGCGGGGAGGGCCGGCGGCGGCGGGAGAGTCGAGGCCGCTCTCTGCATGCGTGACCATCCGCGTCTCCAGCGTCAGCTTGCCGCCCGATGGCATGGCGTCGCGCGCGTTGATCGCCATGTTGAGCACGGAATTGGCGAGTTGCGAGGCGTCGAGATAGGCCGCCGGCAGGTTCGGATCCAGCACGGTGACGATCTCGATCTGCTCGCCGAGCGTCGGCCGCATCAGTTTGGCGACGTCGGCGATGGCCGCATTGACGTCGATGTTGCGCGGATGCAGTTGCTGGCGCCGTGCGAAGGCCAGCAGATGCTCGATCAGCTCGGTGCAGCGCTGCGCCGCCTGGTCGATCAGGGCGGCGGTGGCCTGCAATTCGGGCTGGTCGCGCAGCCCCGCCGCCAGCGTTTCGGTGGTGCCGGTGATGACGGTGAGCATGTTGTTGAAGTCGTGGGCGACGCCGCCGGTGAGTTTGCCGATGGCTTCCAGTTTCTGCGCCTGCTGCAGCTTGCGCTCGGTTTCGCGCGAGGCGGTGATGTCGTGATAGACCAGCGCCGCGCCGCTGATCGCGCCCGACGCATCGCGCAGGGGCCTGCCGCTGACGACGAGATGAGGCTCGCTGCCATCGGGACGGCGCACGACGAACTCCATGTCGTCGCAGTCCTCGCCGCGCAAGGCACGCGCGGCGGCCAGCTCCGAGTCCGGAAAGGGCGTTACGCCATCGGGCCGGAAGATCGCGCTCGCCAGTGCGCGGAGCTGGTGGACATTCATGCCGGGGCGATAGCGCAGCATCTGCTCGGCGGCCGGGTTCGACAGCAGCACCTCGCCGTGGCGGTCGATCACCAGCACCGCCTCGGCCATGCTGCGGAAGGTGCTTTGCATGACCGACGACGAGCGCTGCAATTCCGCGTGCGCGGCGACCAGATGCGCGGTGCGCTCGGCGACCGCTGCCTCGAGCGACTCGTTGGTGGCGCGGGTGGCGTCAAGCGATTCCGCAAGCTCGCGGCGTGAGCGGGCGGCCTCGCGGATCAGGAGGCCGGCCAGCAGCAGGATCAGCGCCACGCCGCAGAGGTCGACGGCCAGCAGGATGCGGCCGGTCATTCGAGACTCCGCCGATTCCCGCGCCAGCCGCGCCCGTTCCTGGGCCAGCGCCTTTTCGAAATTGGCGCCCATGGCCCGCGTGGTGCTGCGCCCTTCGGCTCTCTCGATCACCGCGGCAATTCCGGCGGCATCGCCAGCCGCCTTCAGCCGGATCAAATCCGCGCTGATGGCAATCCGCCGCTCGACGATCGGTTTCGTTTCCGCAAGAATCCGCGCCTGGTCCGGATCGGCCCTCGTGTTGTCGAGCAGGCCGGCAAAGGCGGGCGCGATGCCGTCGCTGGCTTCGCGGAACTCGCGTTCGAAAACCGGATCGCCCGACAGCACGAAGCCGCGTGCCGCGCTCTCGGCCCGCCGGATCAACAGCTGCAGCCCGGAAATCTCCCGCAGCACGATCATGGAATGATCTACGGACGCCGCATCTCGCCGCGACTTGGCGTCGAGCCCGATCGATGTGCCGGTAATGACCAGGAGGATCGCTAGGCCGATTCCGAGGATGAACCGCTGCGACAGGATCGCCTTCTCATTTTTGCTGGGGATGCGCATTCACCATCGGCTTTGAGAGGCAGTCGTTGACGGCAGCCAGCAGCGCCTTCGGCGTGAAGGGCTTGCGCAGGCAGCATGTCGCGCCGAGTTCCAGCGTCATGCGCAGGAAATCGGGGGAGGAGCTGTCGGCGCTGGCGAAGGCGTAGCCGGACATCGCGATCAAGGGAATGGCGGGCGCGCGCTCGTGGAACATGCGGATCGATTCGAAGCCGCGCATGTGCGGCATGAAGATGTCGACGATCATGACGTCGAACGTGCCGGATGCGAGTTCGCGCATTCCCGCCTCACCGCCGTCGGCAACGGTGACTTGCATGCCCTGCCGTTGCAGGCAGACCTCGATGGCCATCGAGACCATCGGATCGTCATCGACCACCAGAACGTGTGGCAATAAGGCGTCCTTCGGAACGAGCTCAACTGCGCGAAGACTCCGCTAAAGTCCTTGCTGGACCAGCTTGGACCACGAATCACATTTTTCAACCGAAAAAAGTTGAGGCAAGTTAGATCGCGATGTCTGCACGATGGGGTGCATTGGCTGTTTGCGGCGCAGCGATTTCACTGTAGCCATGCATGTCGCGAAACTACTCCAGCGCTTCCATCCGGAATCCCTGCCACCCATGAGTGTTGTTCCAAGAACGAGCCGCGTCCGCCTTTCGGCGCTTGGCCTCGTGCTGCTCGCGGTGACCTCGGTCGGCTGGGGCCTCAACTTTCCGATCATGAAGTATCTGCTGTCGGAATGGCCGCCGCTGTCCTCGCGCGGGCTGAGCGGCATGGTCGGCGCGGCTGCGCTGGCGCTGGTCGCCGTGGTGCAGCGTCAGCGGCTGCTGGTCCCGCGCAGGATGCGGTTGCGGCTGGTGCTGGTATCGCTGCTCACGATCAGCTCCTGGGTCGCCTTCATGGGGCTGGCGCTGGTGTGGCTCGATGCGCGCGAGGCCGCGGTGCTCGCGATCTCGATTCCCGTGTGGGTGGCGCTGCTGGCGTGGCCGGTTCTCGGGGAACGGCTGTCGCCGGTTCGTGCCGCGGCGCTGACGGTGGCGCTCGGCGGCATCTTCATCCTGATTGGCGGCAACAGCATCGACGCCAGCATTGGAAAGCTGCCGGGACTGCTGATGGCGCTCGCCGGCGCGATCTGCGTCGGGCTCGGTACCGTGCTGACCAAGCATTTTCCGCTGGAGATGCCGCCGACGTCGCTCGCGGCATGGCAGATCGGCATCGGATGCCTGCCGGTGGCGATCATCGGACTCCTGCTCGAACAGCCGAATCCTGCCGCGCTGTCGGCGACCGGCTGGGCGTCGTTGGTCTACCTGACGCTGATCCAGTTCTGCCTGTGCTACGTTTGCTGGTTCGCCGCCCTCGAACGCCTGCCGGCGGCCACCGCCTCGATCGGCACCTTGCTCGTCCCTGTGGTCGGCGTGCTCTCGGCTGCCGCGATTCTGCACGAGCCGTTCGGCATGCGCGAGTTCATCGCGCTGGCCGTCGCGCTCGGTGGCGTCGCACTGGCGCTGCGGGCCCAATAGAAAGAGCGGCGCATCGAAACGCGCCGCTCCAGCCTGCTTCGAAATCAGGCCCTACGGGCAGGGATAGCGCTGGCCGTCATAGCCGAGAAAGGTGCCTGAGGCCGGGTCATAGGACCGGTAACGCTGCCTGCAATAGGCCACGTCGTCACCGCCCGGCGCCACGGCGACCGCGCTGTCGTCATAATTGCCGTCGTCGTAGTAGCTGTAACCGTTGCCATAGTAGTAGGGGTCGCCGTAGTAGGCGTAGCTGTTTGCCGCGAGAGCGCCGCCGACCAGGGCCCCGGCGGCCACGCCGGGCCAAAAGCCTCCGTGCGGACGGTGACGCCAGCCGCCGTTCCAGCTGCCGGCATAACGGTGACCGGCGGCTGCACCGGCAAAGCGCGCGGCCGGTGCCGCAGCGATGGGTGGACGGGCAAACCCGGCGCCGCCCGAAAATCGCGGAGCGCCGCCGATGGCGCCTGCGCGGAAGCCTCCGCCGCCACCGCCGACATGCATGCCGCCGCCGCCGCCGCCGAAGCTGCGCATACCGCCGCCACCGCCAAATCCGCCACGTCCAGCAGCATGGCTTTCGACCGGCGCGGCCATCGGCAACACCAGCGCCAGCGCCGCAACCGCACTCATCACTTTCAGATTGATCATTTTCGGCTCCATCTCCGGGATACAGGCCAACCCCTGACGAGGGGAGACGTTCCCGAGCCCCGCACCATTCGTGCGTGATCGCGAACCTGTCAGAACGCAACTGTATGGGCGATGAACGGATTGCGCTGATTCTGCGGCATTTCGCGCCGATTGATGCCTGAACAAGCGGTAATGTGCCGGGTCTGCGGCTGGACAATTCAGCCTGCCGATGGCATCAGGGCGAGACCTCTTCGAACGGCGGCCCGGATCGGATGAAACAGTTTTTGCTGAAATGCTTCACCTGGTGGAGCAGCCAGACCTTTGGCACGCAGCTCTGGACCTGGCGGTTCGGCGAGCTGGTGGGCCAGGACGATCAGGGCAACCGCTACTACCGTACCCGTGGCGGCGCGATCGACCCGACGCTCGGTTTCGAGCGGCGCTGGGTGATCTACAACGGCTACGCCGAGGCTTCGCGCATTCCGCCGGAATGGCACGGCTGGATGCATCACACCGTCGATGTGCCGCCGACGCAGGAAAACTACGCCGCCCGCGAATGGCAGAAGCCGCACGTGCCGAACATGACCGGCACCGCGCAGGCCTATCGCCCCTCCGGCTCCACGCTCACCTCCGGCCGCCGGCCTGCTGCTACCGGCGACTACCAGCCCTGGACGCCGGGAAGCTGATCTGACCTTTATTTGAGCGACGGGCCCGGCCGCGACTCTTGCGCGCCACGATAGGTGTATCTACACTTATTTCATGGCCAGAACCGGCGAACCCGACACGACAGATTACATGGCCACCGCCGGCTGCTTCTGCATGACCTCGAGGGAGGCTGCGCGCAAGATCACGCGGCTCTACGATTCCCGGATGCAGGAATCGGGAGTTCGGATCACCCAGTTCACCATCCTGTCGCAGCTGATGCTGCGCGGCGAAATGCCGATCGGCAAGCTTGCCGGGCTCCTGGGGATGGAGCGCACGACGCTGACGCGCAATCTGGCGCCGTTGGAAGAGCAGAAATGGATCACGGTGCGATCCGGTGACGATCCGCGCGCGCGCCTGATCGCGATCACCGCGCCGGGCAGGGCGGCGGTGCGGCGCGCTTTTCCCTATTGGTCGAGCGCGCAAGCCCAGGTCGGAAAGCTGCTCGGCAGCGAGGGCCAGGCGGCCTTGAAGCTCTTGGGTTCCAGGAATTTGGGATGAGGCAAACGCCATCGTCGGCAGACGCTCGTTCAGGCAAATAGGTGTAATTACACGTAAGGAGATATCATGCTCGACTTCATCGGAACCATCGTCCTGGCCGCGGCGATCATCGTGAGCATCAATGCGCTCGCTGGCGCGATGCCGATCAGCACATCCCAACGTCTCGCCCTTTCGGTCGGCGCCGGTCTGTGGACGGGTCTTGCTGCCGCGCTTGCGGGCGCAAAGCTGTTCAGTGGAGCAAATCCGATCGGGCCGCCGATGATCGGTACGGTAATTGTGTTTCCGCTGGTCGCGACGGCCGCTGCCGCAGCGATCTCGCCGTCCGTGCGTGCTTTGCTGCAGGGAATGCCGATGCCCTTCCTGATCGGTCTGAACTTCTGGCGCGTAGCAGGAGGATTTTTCCTCCTCCTCGCGGCCGAGGGCAGGCTTGGCGGACCATTTCCGTACTCGGCGGGCTGGGGCGAGATCATTACCGGAGCGTTGGCTTTGCCAGTGGCCTGGCTTGCGTTGCGCGGGCAAGGCAGCGCGCTGGTCTGGACCTGGAATGCATTCGGCATGTTCGATCTTGTAGCCGCGGTTACGCTCGGAATTGTTTCCGCGAACGGCTCGCCGCTGCAGATCATTCACGCCGGGCAAGGCTCGGAGGCGGTGCAGATGCTGCCATGGTCGCTGATTCCGACCGTGCTGGTGCCGATGTTCCTGATCGTGCACGGCGTCATCTTCGCCCGCCTTGCGCGGGCGACTTTGCGGGCTGCAAGCTGAATCGTTGCTGCGCTGCAATTGCCTGTGAACAACGGTAACAGCGGGGACGCGCATCATCGCGCCGTTGCGCGACCGGCGTGAATGCGGCTCAATGGTCCCATCTTACGGAGGTGGGAAACCACCGCGTCGGATCGGGCTCCGGATCGCGACCGTCCCGATGAGCAGCGGCCCCCGAGTAGGACACGGCCGGGAGATAGGCCCCCGGTGCAGAGGTTCTGAAATCGCCCGCTAATGTGGGGCTATCGTGAGACAGGAAAGGCCGTCTGGGCAACCAGGCGGCCTTTTTCTTTTTCTTTTAGGTGTGCGGATCAGGCGTGCTGCGCGAGCCGCTCGGCGGCGCGCCGATAATTCTCCATGCGGCGCTGTCGTGTCGGCGCCATCCGCTCCTGCAGCAGCGCGAGGATCTCCGCCGGCGCCGTCTCGGGCGAGCCCGCATTGAACGGCGGGGCGGGGTTGTATTCGAGCCGGAGCTGAATCGCCTCTGCTGTCTTGCGGTCGACCATGATCGAAACCAGCGTCAGCGCGAAATCGATGCCGGCGGTGACGCCGCCGCCGGTGACGCGGTTGCGGTCGGTGCAGACGCGGCTGTTGGTCGGGATGGCGCCGAACGGCGCGAGCGCCTCCATCGCCGACCAGTGAGTGGTCGCGCGATAGCCCTTCAAGAGACCAGCGGCGCCGAGCACGAGCGAGCCCGTACATACCGAGGTAATGTATTTGGCGCCTTCCGCCTGTTTCTTCAGGAAGGCCAGCATCTCCTCGTCATTGACCATGTCGTCGGTGCCGACGCCGCCGGGCACGCAGATCACGTCGAGCTGCGGGCAGTCGGCGAAGCTGACGGTCGGCGTGATCGCCATCACCGAGTCGCTCGCGACCGGCTCGATGCGTTTCCAGATCAGGTGCACTTTCGCGCCGGGCACGCTGGAAAACACCTGCAGGGGACCGGTGAAGTCGAGTTGGGTGACGCGCGGGAACAGCACAATTCCGATTTGAAGGGACATCGTCGGCCTCCTGATTTCGCTTGACGGGGCGACCATCGCATGGTGCCCTTCTGTCCGAAATGGCATTTTTCCCTCATTTCAGGACATTGGCAGGATGGGGTCATGATCGGCGTTCTGATCTTTCCGGACTTCCAGTTGCTCGATGCGGCGGGCCCGATCTCCGTCTTCGAGATCGCCGCGCGCTTCGCCGGCGGCGTGCCGGCGATCCGTGCGATGGCGATCGAGCCCGGCGCGGTGCGCAGTTCCTCCGGCGTGGAAATGGTCGCGCGCAGCACGAGGCCTTCGGCCGCGATCACGACCCTGATCGTCGCGGGAGGCGAGGGCACCCGCGCCGCGGCGGCTTGTTCGAAGACGTTGTCGTTCGTGCGCGGCATGGCAAGGCGCGGCGTCCGCGTCGCCAGCGTCTGTTCCGGCGCCTATATCCTTGCCGAAGCCGGGCTGCTCGACGGCAAGCGCGCCACCACGCATTGGCAGCGCACGCGGCATTTTGTTGCGACCTATCCCTGGGTGAAGCTCGAGCCCGACCAGATCTTCGTGCGCGACGGCGACGTCTGGACCTCGGCGGGCATCACCGCCGGCATCGATCTGTCGCTGGCGATGGTGGCGGAGGATTTCGGCGAGGAGGTCGCGCAGAAGACCGCGCGGCAGCTCGTGCTCTATCACCGGCGCTCCGGCGGGCAGTCGCAATTCTCCTCGCTGCTGGAACTGAAGGCGCCGACTGGGCGCTTTGCGCCGCTGCTCGCCTGGGCGCGCGAAAACCTCGACGCGCCGCTGACGGTGGAGGACATGGCCGAGCGCGCCGGCATGAGCGCGCGGCATTTTTCCCGCGCCTTCATCGCGGAAACCGGCACCACGCCGTCGAAGGCGGTGGAGAAGCTGCGCATCGAGGTCGCCAAGGCGCGGGTGCAGTCGTCGAGCGAGGCGATCGAGCGCGTCGCTGAGACCACCGGCTTTCGCGATCCCGAACGGATGCGCCGCGCCTTCATCCGCGCCTTCGGCCAGCCGCCGCAATCGCTGCGGCGCGCGGCAAGGGCGGGGTAGCGGCGACGTCTTGGATCAAGCCGCTCCACTGCGCAGACTGGGCGCACGTGGCGACCGAAGGCGGCGGATTTTGGAGCGGCTCAGCCGAACCGAATGATCACCTTGGGTTACGTCGTTTCAGCATGCTGTCGCTCGAATTGCCAAATTCGTTCGAAGCCCATCAACCGACAGAACTCGTCAAAGGCGTACATGTCGCCCGCCCACGATCTGCTGGAGCCCTTGGATCGAATCTCCTCGTAGATCGAACGCAGGGCTGCACCGGCCGCCAGAAGACCGGACGTCGGGAAAATCGCTATCTTGAACCCAAGATCCTCAAGTTCATTCTTGTCCAGAACCGGCGTGCGCCCGCCCTCGACCATGTTGGCGACGAGCGGCACATCGAACGTCCGCCCGATCCTGGCCATCTCCTCTTCGCTCTCCGGCGATTCGATGAAGAGAATGTCTGCGCCAGCCTTCAAGAAAGCCTCGCCGCGGCGCAGCGCTTCATCAAGTCCGAGCGAGGTGCGAGCATCCGTGCGGGCGATGACGAGGAAATCCCGGGAGGAACGAGCCTGCGTCGCGACCTTGATGCGGTTTACTGCATCTGCAAGCCGGACCACGCGCCGGCCCGGCGTGTGGCCGCATTTCTTGGGGAATTCCTGATCCTCGATCTGAATTGCCTGCGCGCCCGCGGCTTCATAGCCGCGCACCGTGAAATCCACGTTCAGCAGCCCGCCATAGCCAGTGTCGCCGTCCGCGATCAGCGCGGTTTTCGTTCCCGTGGCGATCTGATGCACGCGACCGACCATTTCCGTGTAGCTGGCGAGGCCAGCATCCGGCAGGCCGAGATGGGAAGCCACCACGCCAAAGCCGGTCATGTAAAGCGCGTCGAAGCCCATGCCGTCGGCGATGCGCGCTGAAATCATGTCGAACACACCGGGCGCTGAAATCAGACCGGGTTGCTTGATACGGGCGGACAGCATTTTGTTCACGTCTTTTTCCCCTCCGCTCGCCCAGGCCGGAAGCGTCAGGCGTAGCGCTTGCAAGAAACCAATATTGGAACGAAGTCAGTCCAGCTTGATGCCGGCGGATTTGATCAGTTCCGGCCAGCGCTTCTGCTCGACCTTGAGCAGGTCGTCGAACTGCTTGGCCGAGCCGCCCACGACCGCGGCTGCCTGGGACTGGGAAATGGCTGCGCTCACTGCGGGCACTTCAAGCACCTTGTTGAAGATGGTGTTGATGCGACTGACCAGCGCGGGATCCATCCCGGCGGGCGCCACGATGCCATGCCACAGATCGATCGAGAACCCGGGAATTGATTGAGTGGCAGGCGGCGTATCCGCAAGCTCGGGAATCTGCTTGGCGGGAAAACCGGCCACTGCGCGCACCTTGCCTTCCTTGATAAAGGGCATGCTTGTGGAGACCGTGACCGCTGCAACGTCTGTGTCGCCGCGCAGCAGGGATGTCGTCATTTCTGCGCCAGAGCGATAGGGGACGTTGACCATCTCAACCCCCGCGCGGCTGTTGAGATAGGCCATGAACAAATGGGTCCAATTGCCGATACCCGCAGAGGCATAATTGAATTTGCCGGGCTGCTGCTTCGCTGCAGCAATCAAATCTCCAAGCGTCTTGTAGGGGAGCGTCGGCCGCATCAATACGACGGTTGGCAGGTTGGCGACATGGATGATCGGCGTAAAGGCCCTCTCGGGGTCGTACGACAGCTTTGACTGCAAGGCGTGAGCGGCGGCATTGGCCCCGATCTCGGCGAGCAAGAGCACGTAACCGTCAGGCTTTTCCAACGCGACTTGCGCTGCGGCAAGCGTGCCTCCGGCACCCGGCCGGTTCTCGACCACGAGCGGCTGGCCATTGGCAAATTGCTGAAAGCCGTTCGACAAGTTGCGCGCCAGCGTATCGGCAGCTCCGCCGGCGCCGACGGGAACGATCAGCTTTACGGGGCGGTCCGGCCATTTTGCTGCCGGCTGCGCAAAGCCTGGCGTTGTGATGACCAGGAGCGCGATCGCGATCAGAAATTGGAGTGAGCGAACAATCATCGGCATCGCAGCAACCCTGTTTCAGGCCATGTGGTTGGAACCAATCTAGAAGACTTCAGCAGGAAGGCACAAGATGCTGCGATTGCGCGCATTGGTGAATTCGAGGCCCGAGGAGACACCATGCGCGCCGATGCTGCGCGACCCGAATGATGAATGCATGCCCCCCGATGGCGATGGCCTGCTCATGCCGGCCATCGCCATCGCACGCACGATCAGTTGTGCTTCTTCACCCAGATGCGCGCGCTCTGGACGGTTTGCGCCGCGTGGATGCGAGCCCGCTCGATCGGCCCGACGTGGCCGTCGGCCTTGGCCTGGTTTTCCAGGTTCTGCACGCGGGCCTGTCCCTGCTGCAGCCTCTGGTACTCGTTGAAGGTCAGTTCGCCCGACACCGCGCCGTTGTAGATGCGGTGCGCCTGCGCATTCTGCCGCGCATTGATCAGGGGCGTTCCGGCGAAGCTGGATGCCGAGGTGACGGCAAGCACCAGCGAAGCGAGAAGTACGGTCTTCATGGCAAGTCTCCCTCTGCTCTGTCTTGCTGACGGCGACGACACCATTGTCGGCGTTCGATCAGCGAGTGTGTTCAGCATGAAGGAGAGGCACGCGGGAAACTGTGCGAGCGGTCACGATGGAACGCAAATCCGCGCGGAGTTACCAACGTTTAATGCAGATGAATAATCTTGACAGTTTCGAAAGGGAGGAACCCGCGCCCGCCGCAATCGCTTCGGCGCGCGGCGAAGGCGCCTGCCTTGCTATCGCTTCTTCTTCTCGATCTTGGTGACGGTGTCGACGCCGCCGGACTGGGCGGCGGTGTAGCTGACCTGGTCGCCCGCATGCAGGCTGTCGAGCGAAACGCCCTGCACCTTGTATTGCTTCACGGTGCTGCCGCCGCCGGTTGTGCCAACGGTGCCGTTGCGGGGCTGCTGGATCGCGATCGTGCCGTTGATGCGGTCGATCTGCGTGATCATCCCCGTCTTGGCGTCCTGCGCCGGGGCCGCCGAACCGATCGAGGCGAGAACCGCTACGGCAAGCAGGGGCTTGATGATCTTCATGGCGACCTCCCGGGCTGGGCGAGTCGAGGATAACACAAAACGGCGATATGGGTTCCCTGTTTCCTCAGCGCGGCGGGTCGGGGTGCCAGCCAAGCACGGCCAGCATCACGAAGAAGCCGGCGACATAGCCAATGACGACGGGCCAGCCGTGGCGGACCCAGCTGCCGACCGATTTGGCTTCGGGGTACATGTTCGCGAGGGCGACGCCGGCGGACGAGCCGAACCAGATCATCGAGCCGCCGAACCCGACGGCATAGGCGAGGTAGCCCCAGTCGTAGCCGCCTTGCTTCAGCGCCAGCGCGGTCAGCGGGATATTGTCGAACACGGCGGAGACGAAGCCGAGGCCGAGGGCGGTTTGCCAGGAGGCTGCGGGCAGCTTTTCCACCGGCATCATCGAGGCAGCCGTCACCAGCGCGAGCAGGAAGACCGTGCCCTTGAAGGTCTCCGGCATGATCTTCCAGTCCGGCCGGCGCATGCCGGCGGTCGCGAGGATGACCACCCAGACGGCGAGACCGAGCACGGGGAGCTTGTCGAGCAGGAACGGGAATTTCAGATTGGCCGTGATGTTCGCCGCGAGCGCGGCGATCAGCATGGCCGCGACGATCAGCACGCGCGTCCAGTCGATCCGCAGTCCCGAGGGCGGATTCTTCACGATGGGGGAGTATTTCTGCTGCTGCATCGAGGCCGGCACCGCGAAGATCAGCATCGCCACGACGGCAGCGACATAGGCCTCGACCACGCTCAGCGGGCTGACGCCGTCGATCCACATCATGGTCGTCGTGGTGTCGCCGACGACGCTGCCGGAACCGCCGGCATTCGATGCGGCGACGATGGCGGCGAGATAGCCGATATGGACCTTGCCGCGGAATACATGCCGCGCAACCGTGCCGCCGATCAGCGCGGCTGCGATATTGTCGAGGAAGCTCGAGAGCACGAAGACGAGGACGAGAAGCACGAGGCCGCCCTTCCAGTCATCCGGCAGCAGTTGCGGCATCTCGTCCGGGATCCGGCTTTCCTCGAAATGGCGCGAGAGGATGGCAAAGCCCATCAGCAGCAGGAACAGGTTCGCCAGGATGACCCACTCGTGCTCGAGATGCACGAGGAGGCCGCCGAAGCCAGGCCCGGATTTGAAGCCCGTGAAGCCGAGCTTGTAGGCGATGATCGCAACCAGCCCGACGAGTGCGACCGCCAGGGTGTGACGGTGGAAAACGGCGACGCCGAGCAGGGTCAGGCCGAACAGGATGAAGTCGACCGGAATTCCAAAGACAATCAAGGTAACCTCGGCGTGTGCAGTGGCGGGAGAGGCGACTTCAAGCCACTCTCGCAACTAGCCACGGCAGCTTCAACGCGGTCACATGCCGCAATCGGTTCGACCTTGTGCCATCAGCCCTGCCGCCATCAGCCCTGCGCCTTCAGCCAGGCGCTGATCTCGGTGGCGGCGATATTGGCCTGGTTGAGCAGCTTGCCCATGGTGAAGAAGCCGTGGAACTGGCCCGGGAAGAAACGGTAGGTCACGACCACGCCGGCCTGCTTCAGCCGGTCGGCGTATTCGTTGCCCTCGTCGCGCAGCGGATCGGCGCCTGCAACCAGCACATAGGCGGGCGGCAGTCCGGCGAGCGTCGCACGCGCGGGCGAGGCGCGCCAGTCGTTGCGGTCGGCATCGCCCATGTAATGGTCGATGAACCATTTGATCACGGAATGCGTCAGCAGCAGGCTCGTCTCGGGCTCGCTGTGCGAGGGATGGTTCATGGCGAAATCGGTGGCGGGATAGATCAGCAGCTGTCCCGCCAGCGCCGGCCCCGTTTCCCGCGCGGCAAGCGCGGTGACCGCGGCGAGGTTGCCGCCGGCGCTGTCGCCGCCGACGAAAATCCGCGCCGCATCGACGCCCAGCTCCTTTGCGTGTGCGGCGACCCATTTCGTCGCGGCGATGGCGTCTTCGGGCGCGGCCGGAAATCTATGCTCCGGCGCAAGGCGATAATCGACGGAGATAACGATCAGTTCGCCCTCATAAGCGAGCTGGCGGCACGCCACATCGTGGGAGTCGAGATCGCCGATCACAAAGCCGCCGCCGTGGAAGAATACGAGGCAAGGCGCGAGGCCCGACGTGTTGCGCAGCCGCTTCGGCGTGTAGATGCGTGCGGGAATCGAGCCGTGCGGGGCAGGGATCGAGAGCGGCTTTACCGATTCCAGTTCCGGCGGCTCGGGATTGGTGGCAAAGCGCGCGGCGAGATACATCTCGCGGGCCTGCGCCGGCGTCCCGCTCTCGTAGGGCGGGCGGTTCGCCTCCAGGAAGGCGTTATAGACGGCTGCGGCATCGGGATCGAGAACGACGGGCATGAATATCCTGCTGCGTTGAGGTTCTGCGGTTCCTTGTGTCAGGCCGCGGTGCGGCCGCCATCCACGGTGTAATGCGAGCCGGAAACGTAGCTTGCGTCGTCGGAAGCGAGGAAGGCGACGATGGCGGCAACCTCGGAAGCCTGGCCGAGACGGCGCGCCGGAATCCGTTCGACGATCTTGTCCTGCGGCGGCGGCTCGTTACCGCCGGCGCGGCCCTGCAGGATGGTGGACAGCATCCGGCTGTCGATCAGGCCGGGGCAAACGCAATTGACGCGGACGCCGGTGCCGGTGCATTCCCACGCTGCGCTCTTGGTGAGCCCGATCACGGCATGCTTGCTGGCGCTGTAGACGGCGATCTGCGGCGAGCCCATCAGGCCTGCGATCGAGGCGGTGTTGATGATGCTGCCCTTCTTGTTCTTCAGCATGGTCGGCAGCACGTGCTTCATGCCGAGGAACACGCCGACGACGTTGACGTCGAGCACCCTGCGAAAGCTCTCCAGCGGATAGTCGGTGATCGGGCGGACCTCGCCCTCGATGCCGGCATTGTTGAAGAAGATGTCGATGGTGCCGAACTTGTCGAGCGCGGCGTGGACGTATTCGGCGACTTCCTCCTCCCGCGTGACGTCGGCCGTGACCAGCAGCGGATCGGCAGAGGCGGGCAGATCCTTGATCGCGGCCTTCAGCTCGGCCTTCCTGCGGTCCACCGCGACGATGCTGGCGCCGCGCCCGGCGAGCAGCCGCATGGTGGCGCTGCCGATGACGCCGGCCGCGCCGGTAACGACGGCGACCTTGCCGTCCAGTCGGATACGATCAGCCATTCTGGCGTTTCCCCTTGCTGTTCCGGTTGCCCCGGACTTTTCCGCGCGGCGGGACCGCACATTTTCGAGTGGAAAGACTATTCCATGCGAGGCAGGGGCTGGCTAGTGCCGCCGATTTGAAGTCCCTGCAGCGCAAGCGGCGGCACCGGTGCCGGGGAAACCGCCCTTTCCCCGCCGTATTCGGCGTGTTAACCGGAAGCCGCGCGAGCGGCTGATAAAGGTACACTGTCGCCCGATTCGCCCCTTTGAAGCCGCGAGATGTTTCGGACCATTGCCCTGACCGGTTTTGCGGCCCTGATAGCCGCCTCGACAATCGCGGTTGCGCCTCCGGCGCGCGCGCAGATTGGCAATATTTTCTCCGATCCGCCGCTGCGGCCGCCCGGCTCCATTCCGCGCGGACAGCAGCAACAGCAATTGCCCGACGACGACGAGCAGGTGCCGGAATTGCCGCGCGGCCGCCTTTTGCCGAGCCGACCGGCAGCGCCCGGGCAGGGTGTGCCGCCGCCCGGTGCCGTGCAGTCGCAGCCGCTGGCGCCGCCGCCGGGTACCACCGTGGTTCCGCAAGGCCAGCAGCCCGGCATCGCGGTACAGCCGCCGCAGCCGGGCGCGGCACCGCAACCCGGTGTCGCCAATGCGCCGGCCGGCGGACCGAACCCGTTGCCGGGATTGCCGCCGGGCCAGCGCCAGCCCAAGGGCGTGCCGCAGATGCCGGCGAGCATCCAGCCTGGTGACGAGGTGGTAAGCGAGCCGCCCTCGACCAAGGTCACCAACAAGAAGGCGACCTTCTCCGGCCTCGACAAGATCACCGGGCGCATCATCAATTTCGACGAGGATATCGGCGAGACCGTGCAGTTCGGCGCGCTGCGGGTGAAGACCAGTGTGTGCTACACGCGGCCATCCACCGAAGCCGCCAACACCAATGCGTTCGTCGAGGTCGACGAGATCACGCTGCAGGGCGAGGTGAAACGGATTTTCTCCGGCTGGATGTATGCGGCAAGTCCCGGCCTGCACGGTGTCGAGCATTCCGTCTACGACATCTGGCTCACCGACTGTAAGGGGCCGGACCAGACCATCGTCAGCGCGCAGCCGGATCCGCCGAAGCCGCCGCCCCCGGCGCAGCAGAAGCGTCCGCCGCCGCAGAAGCAGGCCGCGCCCCGTCCGCTGCCGCCGCCGGGATATGGGCAACCGCCGCCACCGCCGCCGCCCCAGCAGCAGCCGGGCGGCCTGTTCGGCATCTTCCGCTAGGCAGTCGCCGCGGCCGTTCTCGTCGGGCGGTCCGGTCTAGTCGAACGAATCGCAAGACCCGCGACGGCTGCGCTGGAAACCGTCGGCTTCGAAATTGTAGACTTGGCAAAGCCGGGCATGGCGGACCTTTCCTTCTCCGGTCCTGTAAGTGACGAATATCGTGAACCAGAGCCGGATGTCGGACACCCGCTTGAGCTGGTCCAAATCCCCGTCACTCAGTGTTGGAAACTTCTGGCGGAAACACCACCAGACCGGCCCGGCCGCGACTTCGAACGGACTGGCAGCATCATCCTCCCCGCACGGGCGAAATCCACCTCTCACATGGGGGCCGATTTGTGTGGGGATGGAGCTAGTCCATTCGAACCAGAAATGCGTATTTCCGGCGCGTTCCATCCAGATGGTCGATCCCGAGTAGTTGATGAGCAATACGCGGCCAGTGATGGGTGCGCCCGCCCGCAACGGGGCGTCCAGACTGACCCTCGACAGTTCGATGGCTTTCTGCTTGCGGTCGTCGCGGATGACCTTCCAGACGGCATCGAACGTCGCAATGGCGCTGGCAAGCACGACGCCCCATACGATCAACGCCGCCCACCGCTGCTTGTCCCAGCGCCTCAAGGCTTCAATCCCGCATGTTTCTCGTCGCAACCAGCTCGAGCGCGCGCGCGCCGCTGATCGGCTCGGCCGGAGGCAGCCTCCGGAAATCCGCCGGTTCGCCGGCGATCGCGTGGTCGAGCAGCGTGCGATAGCGGCGGCGGGGGATTTCCACCGCGCCGAAGCTGCGCAAATGCTCCGTGACGTATTGCGTGTCAAGCAGCTCGAAGCCGCCCGCGATCAGCCGTGCCACCAGATGCACCAGCGCGACCTTCGAGGCGTCGCGCGCGCGATGAAACATGCTCTCGCCGAAGAAGGCCCGGCCGAGGCTGACGCCGTAGAGCCCGCCGGCGAGATCGCCGTCCTGCCAGACCTCGACGCTATGGCAATGGCCGAGCTCATGCAGGCCGAAATAGAGATCGCGGATGCGCTTGTTGATCCAGGTGTCGTCGCGGCCCGGCTGCGGTGCCGCGCAGCCGGCCATCACCGCCTTGAACGCGGTGTCGGCCGTCACGGTAAAGACGTCCGAGCGCACCGTGCGGGCAAGGCGCGAGGCGACGCGAAATCCGTCGAGCGGGATCACGCCGCGCATTTCCGGCTCGACCCAGAACAGGGTCGGGTCGTCGGCACTCTCGGCCATCGGGAAAATCCCGCAGGCGTAGGCGCGCAGCAGCACTTCGGGGGTGATTTCGGAGGAGGCGGAGTCGCGTGACGTCATGGTCCGCGCAAGATAGCAGGGCGCTGGCGGCCTGTGCTAGAGTTCCGCACATGCCATTGCTCATCCGCGTCCCCGACGTCGAGGAGCTGCCGGCGCTGTCGGAGCTTTGCATGCGATCGAAGGCGGTGTGGGGCTACGATGCGGCCTTCATGGAGGCATGCCGGGGCGAGCTGTCGCTCCATCCGCGTGACCTCGCATCCTCGCGGATCGCGATTGCCGCGCGCGGCGGCAACGTCCTCGGCGTCGCCCAGGTCAGGATGGCCGGCGACGAGGCCGATCTGGTGAAATTGTTCGTGGAGCCGGCCGCGATGCGCAGCGGCGTGGGCCAGGCGCTGTTCGCCTGGGCGGTGGATGCGGCGCGCGCATCGGGGGCTGCGCGAATGACCATCGAGGCCGATCCGGACGCGGCGCCGTTCTATCGCCGCCTCGGTGCGCGCGACGCCGGCCTCGTGCCCTCGGGCTCGATTGCCGGGCGCATGCTGCCGAAGCTGGTGCTGGCGCTCTAGATTCTTCATTTGACGCGTTTTCTTCACGCGAACCGGTACCCGCCCACATCAAGTGCGGGGCAGCCTTCGCTGGAAAACGCTTTGGCTGCCGATCAGCCCGCCGCCGCGCTTGCAGCCTTGTCGGGGGCCGCAACGGCTCGGCCGAACCGCAGCAGGATGCGAGTTCCCGCATGTGCCGGATCGCGCTCGACGCACGCCTCGAGCTTCGACGCCATGGCGCTGACGATGCGCTGGCCCATGCCGGTGGAGCGCGGATTGCTCCTGGCGGCAAGGCCCACTCCGTCGTCGGCGATCGACAGCGCGAGTTCGTCGCCTTCGGCTTTCAACTCGACATGGATGGGGCCGGGACCGTCGGGATAGGCGTATTTCACGGCATTCATCACCAGCTCGTTGACGATGATGCCGATGGCGACCGCGCGGTCGGGATCGATCTCGACCGGCTCCGCCTTCAGCGTCAGGCGCGACATCCGGTTGCCTTCAGCTGAGCGGCGCAGATCTTCCAGCAGCGAGTCGAGATACTGGTTGAGCAGCACGCTCTTGAGGTCGTGCGAGGTGTAGAGGCGCCGGTGCACCTGCGCGACGGCGGCGACGCGTCCCATCGCATTGGTGAGCGCGGCCTTGACGTCCTGCTGTGTCGTCGAGCTTGCCTGCAGATGCAGCAGCGAGGCGATGATCTGCAGGCTGTTGCCGACGCGGTGATTGACCTCGCGCAGCAGCATCTCGCGCTCGGCAGCGAGCGCCTCGAAACGGTCGCGCGCGGCGTGCACCTCCGCTTCCGCCTCGTCGCGGGCGCGCTGCAGCTCGGCCTGCCGGATCGCGCCATGGGCGGCGACCTGCAGCAGGGGAATGAAGTCGCCGCCGGTATCCTTGACGAGATAGTCGGCAGCGCCGGCCTTCAGCGCGGTGACGGCGATGGCGGAATCCTGCGATGCCGTGACGAACACGACCGGCGGGGCGCCCGCGATCTGCATGATCCGCTCCAGCGTCTCCAGGCCGTCGAGCCCGGGCATGTACTGGTCGAGCGCGATCACGTCGATGTCGCCTTGCGCGAGGCGCTCGAGCCCCTGGCTTCCGCCTGCGGCATGCACGACGGTGAAGCCGTGCCGCGTCAGGCCGCGGTCGACCAGCCGGGCCAGCGCCGGGTCGTCGTCGATATAGAGCAGGGTCGGCGTCGCAGATGTCATGAAACGGCTTCGGGGACCTTGATGACGGAGAAGAACAGGCCGAGCTGGCGGATGGCGTTGGCAAAGCTTTCGTAATTCACGGGCTTGGTGATGTAGACATTGCAGCCCAGTTCGTAGCAGCGCTTGATCTCGTGGGAGTCGTCGGTGGTGGTCAGCACCACGACCGGCGTCGATTTCAGGAACGCGTTTTCCTTGATGCGCCTGAGGATGTCGATGCCGGTCATGTCGGGCAGGTTGAGATCGAGCAGCACCAGCAGCGCCTGTCCCTTGCGCGCGCTGCCGGTTCCATCCTTGCCGAACAGGTAGTCGACGGCCGATGTACCGTCCGTGAACGGCAGGATCTCGTTGTTGACGCCGGATCGCCGGATATTGCGTTCGATCAGGCGAGCGTGGCCCTCGTCGTCCTCGACCATGATGATGCTGACGGGATTAGTCATTACCGGTGTTCCTGACGCTTGCGTTCCAGTTGATCGGCAGCGTGACGGTGAAGGTGCTGCCGCGATCGGGTTCCGAGGCGACCGACATGGTCCCGCCCAGCCGCCGCACCAATGCACGGACATGTGCAAGTCCTATGCCCTGGCCGGGCTTGTCCTGAATTCCGGCGCGGCGGAACAGGTCGAAGATGCGCTGATGATCCCTGGCCTCGATGCCGCGGCCGTTGTCGATGACGTCGATGACCGCAAAGCCGAGCCTGGTGCGGCCGCGGATTTCGATTTCGCCGGGCACGCCGGGCTTGAGATATTTCAGGGCGTTGTCGATCAGGTTGGAAAAGATCTGCTCCAGTGCGAGGCGGTCGCTGACGATGTCGGGCAGGGTGGCGATGCGAATCCTGGCTTCGGCCTCGGCAGCCTGGTGCGCCACCGTCGTGCCGATATTCTCGATCAGTTCGCGCATGTTGATGCGCTCCGGTGAAAATTCGCGGCGGCCTTCGCGGGTGAGGTTGAGGATCGCCGTGATCAGGCGGTCCATCCTGGCGATGGAGGACTTGATGAAGCCCAGCGCTTCGGAAAAGTCCTCGGAGAGCCGCTTGTCCGGACCTTCCAGCTCCGGCTCGGCATTGTCGGTGGCATCTTCCGGCATCGACGGCGCCAGCGCCGCCACGCGCCCGAGACGCGCGATGCGCCTGAAGATGTCGGCACGCAGTTCATCGAGCTCGCTGGTGAAGCCCATGATGTTGACCAGCGGCGAGCGCAGGTCGTGGCTGACGATATAGGCGAAGCGCTGGATTTCGTCGTTGGCCTCGCGCAGATCGGCGGTACGCTCGGCCACGATGGCTTCCAGATTGAGGTTGGTGTCGCGCAATCTTGCCTCGGCCTCGTCGCGGGCGCGCGAGGAGCGCCGCAGCAGAAAGATCGACATGCCGGCCAGCGCGATCACCATGCCCGAGCCCGCGATGGTGACGCTGGAAGCCAACACCTGGCTGCGGTCGGCGGCGAGGGAGCGCGTTGCGAGCAGCCTCTCCTCCTCGCTGCGCATGGCGGCGCCGAGGTCGCGGATGGTCGCGCTGGTGCCGCCGGCGGCTGCCTCGCTCACCAGGGCGGTGGCGGCGGCGAAATCGTTCTGCCGCGCGAGATTAAGCTCGCGCTTGAACTGCTCGAGCCGCGTCGCGATCGCGTCGCGCAGCTTCCTGGCATTGTCGGCCTGAGCGGGGTTGTCGCCGGTCAAGTGCGCGACCTTGTCGGCATAGGGGAGGATCTTGGCGACGGCGGCCTCGTGATCCCCGAGAAATTCCGACCCTCGAGTCAGCAGGAAGCCGCGCGCGGCGCTTTCGGCGCGGCGGATCTCCAGCAGCAGCGCGTTGAGCTGACTCTCTGCCTCGACGGTATGGGTGACCCAGCCGCTGTCGTCGCGGGCCTTGTTGACCAGCAGGACCGAGGCGATGCTGACGGCGACCAGCACCAGAAATCCCGCCGAAAGCAGGATAATCTGGCCAATAGCGCGGCGGCGCGAGGCATCATTGATGGCAGAAGACGCGGGCAAGCGGGATTGTTGGCCCCTTCGGTGAGTCCCGAAGGCACAACGCGCGGCTTCCCGATTGGTTCCATCGGGCCGGGAACTTGTTTGGGGGGATCAGCCGACCTGCGGCTCGCCGGCCAGATAATGTTCCAGCCAGTGGATGTGATAGTCGCCGTCGATGATCGACTTTTCCCGGACTAGAGCGCGGAACAGCGGCAGCGTGGTCTCGATGCCGTCGACCACCATCTCGTCGAGCGCGCGGCGCAGCCGCATCAGGCACTCCTGCCGGGTCTTGCCGTGCACGATCAGCTTGCCGACCAGCGAGTCGTAATAGGGCGGGATCACGTAGCCCTGATAAACAGCGGAATCGATCCGGACGCCCAGGCCTCCCGGTGGGTGGAACTGGTTGATCCGGCCCGGCGAGGGACGGAAGGTCTGCGGGTTCTCCGCATTGATGCGGCATTCGATGGCGTGGCCGATAATCTGGACGTCTTCCTGCTTGGCCGGAAGGTCGCCGCCCGCGGCGATGCGGATCTGCTCCAGCACCAGGTCGATGTCGGTGATGCTCTCCGTGACGGGATGCTCGACCTGGATGCGGGTGTTCATTTCGATGAAATAGAACTCGCCGTCCTCGTAGAGGAATTCGATGGTGCCGACGCCGAGATATTTCATGTCCCGCATCGCCTTGGCGCAGGTCTCGCCGATCTTTGCGCGCGCAGCGGCGGAGAGAACCGGCGAGGGGCCTTCCTCCCAGACCTTCTGGTGGCGGCGCTGCAGCGAGCAGTCGCGCTCGCCGAGATGGATGGCGCCGCCGCGGCCGTCGCCGAGAATCTGGATCTCGATGTGGCGCGGTTTCTGCAGGTATTTTTCCAGATAGACCGAGGCGTCGCCGAAGGCGGATTTTGCCTCGTTGGACGCGGTGGAAAGCGCCATCATCAGATCGTCGGCGGTGTGGGCGACCTTCATGCCGCGGCCGCCGCCGCCGGCTGCGGCCTTCACCAGCACCGGAAAGCCGATGGACTCGGCAACAGCCATGGCTTCGTCGTCGGGGCTGATGGCGCCGTCGGAGCCGGGCACCACGGGAATGCCAAGGCGCTTGGCGGTTTTCTTGGCCTCGATCTTGTCGCCCATCAGGCGGATGTGCTCGGCCTTGGGGCCGATGAATTCCAGATTGTGCTCGGCCAGAATTTCGGCGAAGCGCGCGTTCTCCGACAGGAAGCCGTAGCCGGGATGCACGGCGTCCGCCCCGGTGATCTCGCAAGCGGCAAGCAGCGCGGGGATGTTGAGGTAGCTGTCCTTGGACGGCGGCGGGCCGATGCAGACGCTTTCGTCGGCGAGCCGTACATGCATGGCATCCGCGTCGGCGGTGGAATGCACCGCGACCGTCGAAATGCCGAGTTCCTTGCAGGCCCGGAGCACGCGAAGCGCAATCTCGCCGCGATTGGCTATGAGGATTTTATCGAACATGCGGTCCCAAAGGGCGAGTAGCGAATAGCGAATAGCGATTGGGGAAGGAGCGAACCATTCGCAATTCGCTACTCCCTATTCGCTCACTCAATGATCATGAGCGGCTCGCCGAACTCGACCGGCTGGCCGTCCTCGATGAGAATTTGCGTCACCGTGCCGGCGCGCGGCGATGGGATCTGGTTCATCGTCTTCATCGCCTCGATGATCAGCAGGGTCTGTCCGGCCGAAACGCGGGTGCCGACCTCGACGAACGGTTTTGCGCCGGGCTCCGGCGACCAATAGGCCGTGCCGACCATCGGCGAGGGCACTGCACCCGGATGCTTGGCGAGGTCGGCGATGGCGGCGGGAGTGACGGCGGCCGACGCCGGTGCGGCGGCTGCGGCCGGCATATAGGCCGTCGGTACCGAGGTTGCCACGTTGATGTTGCGCGCGACGCGCACGCGCAGGCCCGCGCGTTCAATCTCGATCTCGGTGAGGCTGGTCTCATCCAGCAGCAACGCGAGCTCGCGGATGAGCGCGCTGTCGTCGTGTTTGGAGGATTTGTCGGCAGGCTGGCGCGCCATGATCTTGATCCGAAACTTTCTGTCTGGTGACGGCGGAGTGCGTCAGGCGTTTAGGGGTTTTTGGATTTGGCGCCGATCTTGGCGGCAAGTCCCGATATTGCGAGCCGGTAGCCTTCGATACCGAAGCCGGTCAGGCTGGCAAAGGCGGCCATGGCGGTGAAGGAATGGTGCCGAAAACTCTCTCGGGCGTGAACGTTGGTGATGTGAACCTCCACCGTCGGGATGTTCACGCCCTTGATCGCGTCGTGCAGCGCAATCGAAGTGTGCGAATAGGCGGCGGCGTTGATGACGATGCCAGCTGCCTTCTTATTGTGTGCTTCGTGGATGATGTCGACCAGCTCGCCCTCGTGGTTGGACTGGCGGCAATCGGCCTTCAGCCCGTATTGCGCGGCGGTCTCGGCGCACAGCCTTTCGACGTCGGCCAGCGTGAAGCTGCCGTACTTCTCCGGCTCACGGATTCCCAGCAGATTGAGGTTGGGACCGTTGAGCACATAGATTGTTTCGGAAGGGGCCTTGGCCATCAAAATCCCGGCAAGGTGGCGGTGGGTGGGCCGCGTTATAGGTAACTACGGGGCCAAGGGGAAGCCTCTAAGGCTGCCGGAAGGCCCATTTGGGGCCTCATCCACTTGCCGAAAAACCCGGCAAAAGCTGTGGAAATCGTTCAATTAACCAATGCCGGAGGATGGTTTCGGCCGGGCCCCGCGGGCAGGCAAAAGGGGCGGGCATTGCGGCCCGCCCCCGATGTCCCTCACGAGTGGTCGTCAGGCATCGATGATGGCCACGATCGCATACGTGTTGGGGTCGATGATGACGATCTCATCCCTGACGAGGATGAACTTGTATCCGCGCCATTGCGGGTAGATCGTCACGACTTCGGCCGGCAGCGTGTGGAACTCGACCGTCCGCGGCACACGGGTGCCGACGGAAATCGAGAAGTTCACATTCGTCACCGGCGCGACGCGCTGCGACTTGATCACCGTCGTGATCTGGGTGCGTTGCTCGGTGCTCAGCTTGGCGCCTGCGCCAGCCTGACCGGTGGTGCTGGTCTGCGATCCGCTCTTGGTTTCAGCGTTGGTGCGGTCGCGGTCCATCGTGCCGCTCTTGTCGTCACGACCCTGGGCGCTTGCCGGCGCGTTCTTGTCGCGGCCCATACGGTCCTCACGGCCCATGCGGTCCTCGCGGCCCTGCGGGGCAGCGCCGCTCTTGTCGGGCGCCTGGCCGACCGTGCTCTTCTCGCGGCCCTCACGGCCCTCGGCCTTCATGTCCTTGGGGGCGTTGCTGCCCTTGAGGTCTTCGGCCTGTCTGGCAGCGCCGGGCGCAGCCTTTTCGGACTGGCTCGACTTCGTGCCGGACGGCGGCGCGGACTCACGGTGCTGCGGCGCCGGCTGCGCGGCACCAGCGCCCGCCGGAGGCGCGCCCTGCTGCACGGTGGAACCGGCGCCACCTTCGCGGCTCATGCCGCCTGGGCCCTGCGCATTCGCAAGACCGGTGCCGGCGATCAGCGCGGCCGCAGCCACCGAAATCAAGAAGCGATTCGTCATAGATCATTCCTCCAGTGAGTTCATTGCCCGGGCCGACAACGAAGCGAGAGAAGGGATGTTCCGGAACATCCGCGGTTTCCGCGGATTTCTTTGGTGAACGTGCGATGAACCGCAATGCCTGGAAAGCGACGCAAAAAAAAGGGCCGGCGCAAAGGCCGGCCTTTCAGGTAATTCTCGCGCCAGGACGTCAGCAGGTCGCCTTGCCGCAGCGGGCGTTGTTGATCTTCTCGCGCAGGCTCTCGACGCCGACCGCGCCGATCACGACCTGCTTGCCGATCACGTAGCTCGGCGTGCCGTTCATGCCGAGCGATTCCGCGAGCTTGAGGTTTTCCTCGAGCGTGGCCTTCACCTCCGGGCTGCCGAGATCCTTCTCCAGCTTCGCGATGTCGAGGCCGGCTTCCTTGGCCGCAGCAAGCGCGCGCGCCTTGTCGGCGGCGCCGCGACCGGTGAGCAGCTTCTGATGGAAGTCGAGATATTTCTTGCCGGTCGGGTCCTGCATGCGCACGGCGACCGCGACTTGCGCGGCCTCGACCGAGCCCTGGCTCAGCACCGGAAATTCCTTCAGCACCACCTTCAGCTTCGGATCGGCCTTCATCAGCTCGAGCATGTCGGCCATGGCGCGCTTGCAGTAACCGCAATTGTAGTCGAAGAACTCGACGAAGGTTACGTCACCGTCCCGGTTGCCGACGGTCACGCCGCGCGGCGAGTTGAAGATGAGCTCTGCGTTCCTGGCGATGGAGGCCTGGTGCTTCTCGGCATCGGCGGCGGCCTGCCGCTTGGAGAGCTCGTTCATCGCCTCCTCGAGCACCTCCGGGTGCGCGATCAAATACTCGCGGACGATCTTCTCGATGTCCTTGCGCTGGACGTCGGAGAAGCTCTGTGCCGGCGCAGCCTGCGGCGCCGCGCAAAGGGCGAGTGCGAGCAGGGCGGGGGCGAGCAGGCGGAACGAGGGCATTTGCTATCCTTTTCCAGAAATTGGCGAGGGGGCGGGGAATCCCCTGTTACTCGATACGTACTAACCCCGGCAAAGTTTACGGCTAGTTGTTTCTTTGTCCCGGCAGCGGCCTGGCGCTCACAATATCGTCAGCCTTGACCCAGCCCGGGGTGCCGATGGCGAAGCGCGTCTTGGCACGCGAGGCGAGTTCGCGGGCGGTCTTGCTGTCGCCGCGCAGATAGGCGGCCTGCGCCGAAGCGAGATCGGCCTGGGCATAGTCTCCCTTGCGGCCGTAGGCCATGGCGAGCTGGGAGAAGCCGAGCGGGGCTTCGGTCTCGCGGGAGGTCGCCGCACGCAGGATGCTGATGGCCTCGTCGGTGTGGGCGTTGCTGTTGGAGGCCACCAGCGCCTGCCCGAGCAGCATCTCGATGAGGGGCGCGCTGTTGGAGAGCTGAACCGCGCGCCGCAGCGGCGCGATCGCCTCCGCCGGCCGGCCGCCCTCGAGCAGCGCCTGGCCGCGCAACTCGTAGAAGTAGGGGTTGTTGGGGTGCTCCTGGATCAGCGCGTCGATCTGGGTGATCGCCGAGCGCAGATCGCCGTGGCGGTAGGTCACGATGGCGCGGGCGTAGCGCGCCGGCAGGCTGCTGTTGGATGACACATAGCGGCGATAGACGGTGTCCGGCCGCTCCATGAAGGCGGAGATCTTGGCGCGCACCATGTCGTGGCGCAGCTGCAGCGCCGCATCGTCCTTCTTGTCCCAGTAGGGGCTGGAACGCGCCAGCTCCTCCAGCGCGGCGACGCGCTCGGCCGGCATCGGGTGCGACTGCAGATAGGGATCGGCGCCGCGCGAGGCGAACAGGCTGTCACTGGTGAAACGCTTGAACGTCTCGTACATGCCGCGAGACGACTGGCTGGTGGCGTTGAGATATTTCACGCCGGCGCGGTCGGCGTTTTCCTCCTGCTGGCGCTGGTAGGAAAGCAGGTTGCGCCGGATCATTTCCTGCGGCGCCTGGATCGCTGCAACACCCGCCTGGCTCATTCCGCTGCTGGGACCGCCGGAGCGGGCGCCCGCGACCAGCGCGCCGGCGCCGAGCAGCATCGCGATGATCATCTGGGTCTGCGCGTTGGCAAGCTGCTCGCGGATCTTTGCGAGATGGCCGCCCGCCAGATGGCCGGTCTCGTGCGCGAGCACGCCGATGATCTGGTTCGGCGTCTCCGACTGCATGATCGCGCCGGTATTGACGAAGATGCGGCGGCCGTCGGCGACGAAGGCGTTGAAGCTCGCCTGGTTGATGATCACCATCTGGATGTTCTGCTTCTCGAGGCCTGCGGCGCGCAGGATCGGACGCGTGTAGTCGCGCAAGAGCTGCTCGGCCTCGGTATCCCGGATCACCGGAAGCCCCTGCGCCGAGGCGGCCGTCGGCGCGAGCGCGATCGCCGCCGCGGTGGCGAACGCGATGATCCTGGCGGACCGGCTACGGGGCGCGATGGGGAGCATGGAACGATCGATATTGATTGGCTGTGGCCTTAAGAGGCGATATGTCCTTAGAAGCCGCCGAATAAGGCTAGTTCGGGGCGCCAAAGCCCCGTTTTCGGCATATGCCGGGGTCAGATAGCAGATATCCATGCTCGATGCGACACTTAGAGATTTGGCCGGACGCCTGCTGAAGGCTTCTGGCCGCAGCGAAGTTCCGCCCTTCATGGTGATGGATGTGATGGCGGCGGCGGCGCGGATCGAGGCCGCAGGCGGCCATGTCATTCATATGGAAGTCGGCCAGCCCGCAGCGCCCGCGCCGAGGACGGCGATTGCGGCGGCGCATGCCGCGCTGGATCAGGCGCGGATCGACTACACCTCCGCGCTCGGCATTCCCTCGCTGCGCGCGCGCATCGCGCGGCATTATCGCGAGACCTATGGCTGCGAGGTCGACGCCGAGCGGATCGTGGTCACCACCGGCTCCTCCGGCGGTTTCATCCTGGCGTTCCTTTCGATGTTCGAGCCCGGCGACCGCGTCGCCGTGACGGTGCCCGGCTATCCGCCATACCGCCACATCCTCACCGCGCTCGGTTGCGAGCCGGTGCTGATCGAGACCACGCATGAAACCCGCCATGCGCTGACGGGCGAGGCGCTGCTTGCCGCCCATCGCAAGACGCCGCTGAAGGGCGTGCTGGTCGCAAGTCCCGCCAATCCGACCGGCACCATGATGTCGCGCGAGGCGTTGACGAGCCTGATGCGCGCCGCCGACGGCGCGGGCATCCGTTTCATTTCGGACGAGATCTATCACGGGCTCGACTACGCCTTTCCCGCGGTGACGGCGGCCGCACTCTCGGCCGACGCGCTCGTGATCAATTCCTTCTCGAAATATTTCTGCATGACCGGCTGGCGGGTCGGCTGGATGGTGGTGCCCGACGTGCTGGTGCGGCCGATCGAGCGGCTGCAGCAGAATCTGTCGATCTCGGTGCCGACGTTGTCGCAGATCGCGGCCGAAGCAGCCTTCGACGGGCGTGAGGAGATGGAGGCGATCAAGCACGGCTACGAGGAGAACCGCCGTATCCTGATCGAGGGCCTGCCGCGCGCCGGGCTGAGCAAGTTCCTGCCGGCGGATGGCGCATTTTACCTCTATGCCGACGTCTCCGATTTTACCGCCGACAGTTTCGAGTTCGCCAAGGCGATGCTGGAAAAGGCCGGGGTCGCCGCCACGCCGGGCGTCGATTTCGATCCGATCCACGGCCGCGCTTTCATCCGCTTCTCCTACGCGCGTTCTGCCGAGGAGATGCGGGAGGCCGTGACGCGGATCGCGCGCTGGCTCGGCTGAATCCCCGCAAAGCCTCGGCTCGATCGCCTTCTCGATCCCAAAAGAAAAACCGCCCGGTTCGGCCGGGCGGTTTTTTGTTGTTCGTGGTTGCGGTGGCTTAAAGCGCGATGAGATTGGGATGAATCGTCATCGCGCTTTAGGTTGTCGTTTGAGCACGATCTTTTCGGAAAACCGCTTCACGCTTTTCCGGATCGTGCTCTAGCCGCCGCCGAAGCGGCGCGACCACCAGCCGGCCTTGCGCGGCTGGTCGCCTGCGGCGGGAGCGTCCTCCGCGGGCGCGCCGGCCGATGCCGCAGGCTCCGCAGCCGCCGGCATCGCAGGCGCGGCCTCGGGTGCGGGGCTCGACATGAAGCTCACCTTCTCGCGCACGGTTGAACGGCGCCGCGCGGCTCTTTCCTCTGCCGCCGTTTCCTCCGGCGCGGGGGCCGGGGCTGCTGCTGCGGTTCGCTGCGGCGGCTCCACCGGTTCGGGCTGGAACCTCTCCACGGGCTCGCTCTGCTGCGCAATCGGCGGCGCCGGCTCTGAACGGCCATCGAAATCGGCAACCGCCTCGGCTGCTTCGAGCGCCGGGGGCGGCGCGAGTTCGTCGGCGATGGAGCCCGCAAGACCTTCCTCGCGTCCACCGCGCCGGCGGCGGCCGCCGCGGCGTCCACGGCGGCGCGGCCTCCGGTCGCCATTCTGACCCTGCTCGGCGCCGGCAAAGGCCGACTGCTCGTCCGATTCCTCTTCCTCGGAGAATCCGTCGTCGGTGATGCCGCCTTCGGTCGGCTCGGTCATCGCCGCCTGCACCACCTCGGTTTCGTCGCGGGGCTGTGCGCCTTCGCGCGCCTCGCCGCGGCCACGCCGCCGTCGCCGGCGCCGGCGCCGCTGTCCGTCGCCTTCGGCTTCGGCCGCTGCGGGCTGTTCGTCGGCGAGCCCCTCGGTCTCTTCGGTCTCGATCTCCGACTCGGTCTCGATATCGAAGCCGTCGTCCTCGTCCTCGACGTCGTCATCCTGCTGCGAGGGGAAGCTTGCCGCCTGCGCTGCGAGCAACGCCTTGGCCGCCTCCAGCGTATGCACCTGCTCGCCGCGGTCGATGACGAAGGATTGCTGGCCGCTGACGGCGGGATCGGCAACGACCGAAAGCGAAACCTTGAAACTGCTTTCGAGATCGCGCAGATGTCCGCGCTTGTGGTTGAGGACGTAGAGGGCGACGTCGGTGCGGGTACGCACATTGAGATTGTGGGTCGCGCCCTTCATCAAGATCTCTTCGATGCCGCGCAGCAGCTGCAGGGCCACCGAGGAGACCGAACGAACATGGCCGGTGCCGCCGCACTGCGCGCAGGGCTCGGTCGAGGATTCCAGCACGCTGGCACGGATGCGCTGGCGCGACATTTCCAAGAGGCCGAAATGCGAGATGCGGCCGACCTGGATGCGCGCGCGATCCTGACGCAGGCAATCGGACAGCTTCCGCTCCACCGAGCGGTTGTTGCGCTTCTCGTCCATGTCGATGAAATCGATGACGATCAGGCCGGCAAGGTCGCGCAGCCGGAGTTGCCGCGCCACTTCCTCGGCGGCCTCCAGATTGGTCTTCAGCGCGGTATCCTCGATGTGATGCTCGCGCGTCGAGCGACCGGAGTTGACGTCGATCGAGACCAGCGCCTCGGTCTGGTTGATGACGATGTAGCCGCCGGAGCGCAACTGCACGGTCGGCGAGAACATCGCGTCGAGCTGGCTTTCGACGCCCATCCGCGAGAACAGCGGCTGGCCGTCGCGATACTGCTTCACGGACTTCACGTTGGACGGCATCAGCATCTTCATGAAGTCGCGCGCTTCGCGGTAGCCGCTTTCGCCGGCTACCATGATGTCGTCGATCTCCTTGTTGTAGAGGTCGCGCAGCGAGCGCTTGATCAGCGAGCCTTCCTCGTAGACGAGGGTGGGGGCCTGCGACTTCAGCGTCATGTCGCGCACGGTTTCCCACATGCGGATCAGATATTCGAAGTCGCGCTTGATCTCGGGCTTGGTGCGGGAGGCGCCTGCTGTGCGCAGGATGATCCCCATGCCCTCGGGCACGTCGAGATCCTGCACCACTTCCTTCAGCCGCGAACGGTCCTGTGCGGAGGTGATCTTGCGGCTGATGCCGCCGCCGCGGGCGGTGTTGGGCATCAGCACGGCATAGCGGCCGGCGAGCGAGAGGTAGGTCGTCAGCGCCGCGCCCTTGTTGCCGCGCTCTTCCTTGACCACCTGCACCAGCATCACCTGGCGGCGCTTGATGACTTCCTGGATCTTGTACTGGCGGCGCGGGCGGAACGGCCGCTCCGGAACTTCTTCCAACACGTCGTCGCCGCCGACGGATTCGACCAGTTCCTCCTCGGCGTCCTCGCCGTCGTCCTCGTCGTCCTCGCCGGGTTCTTCACCGGGTGCTGCCGGAACGAACTCGCCGTGATGCACTTCGGCGGCTTCGTCATAGGCGTGCACGCCGTCGCCGGCATGCGCAACGTTTTCCTGCGCCTGTTCTTCGGCAGCGCGTTCCGGCTCGTGAGCGATCTCGACGCCCGGCTCCGGCGCGGCGGCTGCGGCGGATTCCTCCACGGCTGCGACGACCGGATCGGGCTGCGCCGGCGCGGGCGCCTCGTCCGACGCGGGCGCGGGCTCGTCATGGGCATGTTCGTGACCGCGATGGTCGTTGCCGTCATGATCATGATGGTGCTCATGGTCATGTTGCTCGCCGTGAGCTTCGCGGGCATGCGCGTCGTATTCGGGCTGCTCGCCATACGGCACATAGCCCTCGAATGGCTGTGCTTCCGCAGGCGCATTGGGGCCGGCGCCCTCGACGATCTCGCTGCGGACGCGGTCGCCATTGCCGCGGCGGCGCGCATTGCGGTGGCGCGAGCGGCGGCGGTGCGAACGGTTTTCGTTCTCCTCCTCGGCCTCGCGATGGGCGCGCTCGTCGGCCTCGATCAGCGCCTGACGGTCGGCGACCGGGATCTGGTAGTAGTCGGGATGGATTTCGCTGAAGGCGAGGAAGCCGTGCCGGTTGCCGCCATATTCGATGAAGGCGGCCTGCAGCGAAGGCTCTACTCGGGTGACCTTGGCGAGATAGATGTTGCCGCGCAGTTGTTTGCGCTGGGCGGTCTCGAAATCAAACTCTTCGACTCGATTGCCGCGAACCACGACGACCCGGGTCTCCTCCGGGTGGGTGGCATCGATCAACATTTTGTTGGGCATCTTGGAACTCATGACGGCGGCGGGCGCGTTTCATGGCGTGCGCAAGCTGCGCTGGCCTTGGACGCGACGGTCCACCTGATTCGGGGGTGAGGGGAAGGCCAAATCGCAACCCGGGGCGCCGCGCCGAACGGGATCGCACGAAAGCGGGGCGCCGCGGCGCGTTCGCTTCGTGGATCGGGGTCGGCAACACAGTCTGGCGCATCAAGCGTCGGCCCGTCTAAAAATAGGGGCGGCGAGGGTGCCGCCTGGTAGCTTGCTTTCGGTCCGGCGCGGCGCAAGCGCCTTGCCGGCGAATCGTACATCGCACCCCGAGGGGCAGGATGTTCGGCTGTGCCGTATCAAAAACCGTCCCTGGAGCAGAAAAGTGGCCTTGGGACGGGCCGCCGCTCGGGCTCGAAACCGCCGCTCCTTGACAGCCGCGCGCGGCGCTGGCTCTGGAGGGATCGGAAAACGCTGGAAATCTCCGGATCTGGAGCTTCCGGCGCGGCACCGGGAGGCTGAACGCGACACAACCGGGAAATAGCCGTCAGCAGCGTTTACATACGTGGATTGGGCGTAAGGTGCAAGGGAGCGTGGAACGAGCGTCGCTGGCGCGCAACACTCCCCGCTTTTGTCAGCGGGAACTTTAAGGTCCGATTAACCCTGTGGTTTTATTGCGGTAAAGGAGTCTCCTCCGGAGGCAGTGAATCGTTGGCGAGCCGCGCAAATCACCATGTTTTGCTGGGTTCCGCGCTGTTGTGCGCCGCAGCATTGGTGTGCCTGCAACCGGTCGCGGTCCGGGCCGCCGAAGGCCCGGCACCCATGCCAGCGGCGGTCTCGAACTTCCCGATCGCCTCGGATGCGCGGCTGGCGGGTGATGCCAGGCAAACCCGTTTCGTCCTCGATCTGGACAAGCCGATCCAGCACCGCGCCTTCGTGCTCGCCGATCCCTATCGGGTGGTGATCGACGTTCCCCAGGTCAGCTTCCAGCTTCCGGCCGGTGTCGGCACCGCGGGGCGGGGACTGATCAAGGCGTTCCGCTACGGGCTCGTCATGCCCGGCGGTTCGCGGATTGTGTTCGACCTCACCGGCCCGGCAAAGATCGCCAATTCCTATGTGCTCGAGGCCGCCAACGGCCAGCCGCCGCGGCTGGTGCTTGAGCTTGTGGAAGTCGACCGCGCGGCATTCCTGCAGTCGCTCGCCCAGGAACCCCGCCCCGAATTGCGGCCCGCCATTGCCGACGCCAATGCGGCTGTGACGCCGGCCAAGCCGGCAGGGCCTCCCGACAATCGTGCTGTGATCGTGATCGATCCCGGCCATGGCGGCCCGGACAACGGCACGCAGGCCGGCGGCAGCGAGTTCATGGAGAAGAATCTCGTCCTGACCTTTGGGCTCGCGCTGCGCGATCGCATCGAGAAGTCAGGCAAGTACCGGGTGGTAATGACCCGCAGCGACGACACGTTCATCCCGCTCGACGAGCGCGTCCGTATCGCGCGCAGCCATTCGGCGGCACTGCTGGTGTCGATCCATGCGGATGCGCTGCCGCGCGGCGAGGGCGATGCGCAGGGCGCGACCATCTACACCTTGTCCGAAAAGGCCTCCGACGCGAAGGCGGAGCGGCTGGCGGAAGCGGAAAACCGCTCGGACGCGATCGGCGGGGTGACGATGAGCGAAGAGCCTGTCGTCGCCGACATCCTGATCGACCTGGCGCAGCGGGAAACCCGAACCTTTTCCAATCGTTTCGCGCGAATTTTGATGGGCGAGATGAAGACCACGGTCAGGATGCATCAGCATCCCCTGAAATCGGCCGGCTTCCGGGTGTTGAAGGCGCCCGACGTGCCGTCGGTGCTGGTCGAACTCGGCTATGTCTCCAACAAGGGAGACCGCGAGCATCTGGTGTCGGAAAGCTGGCGCAACCGCACCGTCGGGGCAATGTCGCAGGCGATCGATGCGTTCCTGGCTAAACGTTTGGTAAGCGCGGGTCCAACTGAAGGGGCGGCGGTGCGGCTGCCGGTTAAGCCCTAGTTTGGCCACAGCCGCGGCCAATAAAAAACCGCTGAGAGGCTTGCGGAATCGGTCAAATTTCCCCGCCGGACCATGTATTGTCAGTCCGCGAACAGGCCCAGTTGGCGCGCGGGTTCACGAATTGAAGGAAACGCCGGGAAAAGCGGCGCTCAAGGGTTAGACCAGAGGTTAGGACGGAATATCGATAATGCGATTGCTCGTGCGA
This sequence comes from Bradyrhizobium sp., assembly GCF_016219575.1. Classification (GTDB taxonomy): domain Bacteria; phylum Pseudomonadota; class Alphaproteobacteria; order Rhizobiales; family Xanthobacteraceae; genus Bradyrhizobium. The sequence continues at coordinate 615,668 of NZ_JACRMG010000009.1, forward strand.
TTTCTGGGTTTCCTGTTCGCTGCCGGAACTGTCGTGTTCCTTGTTGGCGTTGCCGCCACCGCCGGCCTGATCTGGCATTTCTCCAAGGACTTGCCCGACTATTCGCAACTTCAGGATTACGAGCCGCCGGTGATGACGCGCATCCACGCGTCCGACGGTTCGCTGCTCGGCGAATATTCCAAGGAACGCCGGCTGTATCTGCCGATCCAGGCGGTTCCCAAGATGGTCATCAACGCGTTCCTCGCCGCCGAGGACAAGAATTTCTACGAGCATGGCGGCCTGGACTTCGCGGGCCTGGCGCGCGCGGCGATCCTCTACGCGCAGAACTTCGGCTCCAACCGCCGCCCGCAAGGCGCCTCGACGATTACCCAGCAGGTCGCCAAGAACTTCCTGCTCACCAACGAGGTGTCGTTCGCCCGCAAGATCAAGGAAGCGCTGCTGGCGATGCGCATCGAGCGGACCTATTCCAAGGACCGCATCCTCGAACTGTACCTCAACGAAATCTATCTCGGCCTCGGCGCCTACGGCATCGCAGCCGCCTCGCTGGTCTACTTCGACAAGTCGGTGAACGAGCTCACCGTTGCGGAAGCCTCGTATCTCGCGGCGCTGCCGAAGGCGCCCGCGGCGCTGCATCCGGTGCGCAACCGCGACCGCGCCATCGAGCGGCGCAATTACGTCGTCGATCGCCTGGTCGAAAACGGCTGGATCAAGCAGGCCGACGCCGACAAGGCACGCAAGGAAGGCCTCAACGTCACCTCCCGCTCCAATGCAGCGCATGTCTTCGCCGGTGAATATTTCGCCGAGGAAGTCCGCCGCGACATCTTCGAGCGTTATGGCGAGAAGAAGCTCTATGAAGGCGGCCTCTCGGTCCGCACCACGCTCGATCCCAAGCTGCAGGTGATGGCGCGCAAGACCATGGTCGCCGGCCTCGTCAATTTCGACGAGGCGACCGGCTATCGCGGCGCGGTGCAGAAGCTCGACATCTCCGGCGATTGGGGCGTGAAGCTCGCCGACGTCAAATCATTGTCCGACATCTCGCCCTGGCGGATGGCGGTGGTGCTGGAGACCAGCGATCAGTCGGCACGGGTCGGCTTCCAGCCGGGCCGCGAGCTCGGCGGCGCCGTGAGCAAGGTCCGGCAGACCGGTATCGTCACGCTCGAGGGCGTGAAATGGGCCAAGCCCGCATCGGGACCGAACCGCTTCAAGGCGCCCACCAATGTCGCTTCCGTGCTGCAGCCCGGCGACGTGATCTATCTCGATCCGCTGTTCGGCAAGGACGGCAAGGAGATCGAGGGGCAATACCGGCTGCGGCAGCTGCCGGAAGTCTCCGGCGCCATGGTGGTGATGGATCCCTTGACCGGCCGCGTGCTCGCGATGGTCGGCGGCTTCTCCTTCGACCAGAGCCAGTTCAACCGCGCCACGCAGGCCTACCGGCAGCCGGGCTCTTCCTTCAAGCCGCTGGTCTATTCCACTGCGCTGGACAACGGCTATACGCCGTCCACCGTCGTGGTCGACGCCCCCATCGAAATCGACCAGGGGCAGGGCGCCGGCGTGTGGCGTCCGGAAAACTATTCGACCGGCAAGTATTACGGTCCGGTGACGCTGCGCGTGGCGCTGCAGCGTTCGCTCAACACCGTGACGGTGCGGCTCGCGCAGGACATCGGCATGCCGTTGATCGGTGAATATTCAAAGCGCTTCGGCGTCTATGACGAGCTGCCCAACTACCTTTCCTATGCGCTCGGTGCCGGCGAAACCACGGTCATGCGCATGGTCACGGCCTATTCGATGTTTGCCAATGGCGGCCGGCGCGTGAAGTCGACATTGATCGACCGCATCCAGGACCGCTATGGTCACACTATCTTCAAGCACGACCAGCGCGAATGCCGCGGCTGCGATGCGCCGGGCGGCTGGAAGAACCAGCAGGAGCCGGCGCTGGTCGACCGCCGCGAGCAGGTGCTGGACGCGATGACCGCCTACCAGATCACCTCCATGATGGAAGGTGTGGTGCAGGCCGGTACCGCCACCATCCTCAAGGAAGTCGGCAAGCCGATCGCTGGCAAGACTGGCACCACCAACGACGAGAAGGACGCCTGGTTCATCGGTTTCTCGCCGGACATCGCGGTGGGCGTCTATGTCGGCTACGACAAGCCGCGGCACCTCGGCAAGGGCGCCACCGGCGGCCATCTGGCCGCTCCCATCGTGAAGGACTTCCTCAAGCTCGCGCTCGCCGACAAGCAGCCGATTCCGTTCAAGGTTCCCGCCGGCATCAAGCTGGTCCGCGTCGACGCCAAGAGCGGCATGCGTGCCGGCTCCTATGAAGGCCGCGGCACCCTGCTGGAGGCCTTCAAGCCGGGCACCGCGCCGCCGGATAATTACAGTGTGATCGGCGTGGCCGATGCCGACGCCAACCGGCCGCTGATGGCGCCGCCGGATGCCGGCAGCATCATGCGTCCGGGCACCGGCGGATTGTGGTAGCCGGTTGCATCGGGCGGCTTGCCCCGCTACATCCCGCCTGCATTGCTGGAAACGGCCGGGAGAATCATGCGCGCCGAAATCGAACGCCTCGTTGAAGAGATCAAGCAGTCGGTCGGGCTGCTGAGGAGGCATCTTTGACGTCGAGAAATCGACGGCCCGACTGGCCGAGCTGAACAAGCTCGCCGAAGACCCCAATCTCTGGAACGATCCCCAGAAGGCCCAGAGGCTGATGCAGGAGCGCACCTCGCTGGAGGATGCGCTGTCCGGCATCGGCAAGGTCGAGCGCGACCTCGACGACAATATCGAGATGATCGCGCTCGGCGAGGAGGAGAACGACGCAGGCGTCGTGACCGAGGCCGAGAAGGCGCTGAAGGAATTGAAGAAGGAAGTCGCCCGGCGCGAGCTGGAAGCGCTGCTGTCGGGCGAAGCCGACAAGTTCGATTCCTATGTGGAGGTTCACGCCGGCGCGGGCGGCACCGAGAGCCAGGACTGGGCGCAGATGCTGTTGCGCATGTACACGCGCTGGGCGGAGAACCACGGCTTCAAGGTCGAGTTTCTCGAGGAACAGCAGGGCGAAGAAGCCGGCATCAAGTCAGCCACCATCCAGATTTCGGGCCACAACGCCTATGGCTGGCTGAAGACGGAAGCCGGGGTCCACCGCCTGGTGCGCATCTCGCCGTTCGATTCCAACGCGCGTCGGCACACCTCGTTTTCCTCGGTGCAGGTTTTCCCCGTCATCGACGACTCCATCAAGATCGAGATCAAGGAGTCGGATGTGCGCACTGACACCATGCGCTCGGGCGGTGCGGGCGGCCAGCACGTCAACAAGACGGAATCGGCCGTGCGCTTGACGCACATCCCGACCGGCATTGCCGTCGTCTGCCAGGCCGGTCGCTCGCAGCACAAGAACCGGGCGCAGGCCTGGGACATGCTGCGCGCCCGCCTGTACGAGATCGAGCTGAAGAAGCGCGAGGAGCAGGCCGCCGCCGACCAGGCCGCCAAGACCGACATCGGCTGGGGCCACCAGATCCGCTCCTACGTGCTGCAGCCCTATCAGATGGTGAAGGATCTTCGCACGGGCGTGCAGACCTCCGACACCTCTGGCGTGCTCAACGGCGACCTCGACGAGTTCATGGCCGCGACGCTGGCGCAACGCGCCTTCGGCACCGGGCCCGGCTCGGTCGAGGACGTGGATTAGCCGATGGCGCACGTCGCCTTCATCGGGCTGGGGCGGATGGGCCACGGCATGGCCGGCCGCTATCTCGATGCAGGTTTCGAGGTTGCGGTGTGGAACCGCAGCAGGGCGAAGGCGGACGACCTGGTCGCGCGCGGTGCGCGATGGGCCGCTGCGCCGGCGGATGCGGCGCTCGGCGCCGACGCCGTCATCACCATGGTGGCCGATGACGAAGCTTCCCGCGCGGTGTGGCTCGGCAACGACGGCGCCGCCGCCGGCATGAAGGCGGGTACGCTCGCCATCGAATGCTCGACGGTGTCGCACGCCCACGCGCTCGAGATGGCGCGCGAGCTGCGCTCCCGCGGCCTCGTCTACATCGACTGCCCCGTCACCGGCCTGCCGGAGGCAGCGGCCTCGGGAAAACTGACGCTGCTGGTCGGCGCCGAGGCGGCGGACCTGGAGAAGGCGCGGCCGTATCTCGCACCGCTCTGCACCACCATCCGCCATTTCGGCGCGGTCGGCACCGGCACCGTGTTCAAGCTGATCAACAACCTGATGGGCGCGGTGCAGATCGCCAGCCTCGCCGAGGGCGTGGCGATTGCGGAACAGGCTGGCCTCGACATGAATCTGGTGGCGGAAGCGCTGTCGACCGGCGCGGTGGCAAGTCCGCAGGTGATCCGCCATTCCAGACGCATGGTGGCGCGCGATTTCTCCGGCGCGTCGTTCACGGCAGCGCTGCGCCACAAGGATGCGGCATATGCGGTGCGGCTTGCCGAGGAGCTGCTGCCCGGCGTACCCGTTAGTCGCGCCGCGCTCGTGGCCTATGAAGAGGCGAAGGCCTCCGCGCCCGACGACGACGAAGGCAAGATGATCGAGATCGTCTCGCGGCCGAAGCAGAGCTAGTTCGGTCCATTTCCTGCGCTGCCTGCGGCGCGTGTCCGACGCCGATCCCTTTGCGATGGAGAGCATTGGATACTGATCGGTCCGGACGCTTGTGCAGCGCATCATTTGCAACCGCTGTTGACGACCGCATCGCGCCGGGCGACCCTGTCATCGAGGTGTCATACAAGGCGCTGCGGTCGGAGCGATGTCAGGCCAGATTCCCGTCTACGATCTCGACCATATTCACGATTGTTCCGCGTCCGAGCTGCGCCTGCGCCTTGGCGGCAAGGGCGCCGGCCTTGTCGAGATGCGCCAGAAGCTCGGGCTTCCGGTGCCCCACGCCTTCGTTCTTTCGACCGCGCTATGCCGCCAGTATCTCACATCGGGCTGGCCCGACGGCCTCGACGAGGTGATCGACCGGAAGCTTGCGGCGCTCGAAAGCGCGACGTGGCAAGGCTTCGGCGACAGCGAACGGCCGCTGCTGGTCTCCGTCCGTTCGGGCGCGCCGGTGTCGATGCCGGGGATGATGGATACGATCCTCAATCTCGGCGCCAACGCCGTGACGATAGCAGGCCTTGCCGCGCGAACCGGCGACGAGCGCTTCGCGCTCGATACCTGGGCACGCTTCTGCCGGATGTATGCCGGAACAGTGCTCGGCGTTGGACGCGAAAAGCTCGGTGAGAACCTGCCGCGCGAGGCATCTGCAGCGGTGCTGCGCGCGGATATCGACCGGGTGCGAGACATTTGCGCGCGGGAGGGGACGCCGATCCCGGACAATGCGCGCACGCAACTGCGCGGCGCGATCGAGGCCGTATTCCGTTCGAGCCGTTCGGAGCGCGCGCGGGTGTATTGCGAGCGCGAGGGGCTTGGCGAGGAGATGCCGACCGCAGTCCTGGTGCAAGCCATGGCGTTCGGAAATCTCGGCGTGTCGTCAGGCACCGGCGTCGCTTTCTCGCGCAATCCGTCGACCGGCGGAAACGAAACCTACGGTGACTTTCTCGCCAATGCCCAAGGCGAGGATGTTGTCGCCGGCATTCGTGCGAGTCGCCCGCTTGCGGCAATGCGCGAGACCCTGCCGGAGGTTCATGACGAGCTCGGCGAGGTGTTGCGCCGAATCGAGCGGCATTATCGCGACCTCTGCGACGTCGAATTCACGGTGCAGGAGGGGCGGCTGCAGATCCTGCAGGTGCGGGCCGGCAAGCGCTCCGCAATTGCCGCAGCTCGGATCGCGATCGATCTTGCGAATGAGGGGCTGATCTCGCGCGAAGAGGCCGTGCGCCGAGTGTCCGCGGAACAGCTGCGGCAGCTCAAGTCGATGGCCAGGGTGCGCGACGGCGCAACCGCGATTGCCTCGGGCGTCGCTGCGTCTCCGGGCGTGGTGTCGGGCGTCATCTGTCTTGACCCGGATCGTGTCGCCGATCTCGCGGCAGGCGGCAGCAACGTCATCCTGGTCCGGCCGACGACGTCGCCCGAGGATGTGCACGGGATGGCGCAGGCGGCGGGCATCGTCACCGCAACCGGGGGCATGGTGAGTCATGCGGCGCTGGTTGCGCGCGGTTGGGGCATCGCCGCGGTCTGCGGCGTCGAAGCCCTGCAGTTGGCGCCTGCCTTGAGCATCGCGGGAAAGCGGCTGGAGGTGGGCGCGCGCCTGACCATCGATGGCACAGCCGGAAAGATCTATCTCGGAGAATGCGTGGAGGCAGGACATGGGGAGCCGCCTGAACTCGAGACCCTGCGGCGTTGGGCGGCGGAAGCCGGGCTTCCGTTGGGTGGAGAAGAAGACATAGGAGCGGCGCCGGGGACAGACGCGGCCGAGGACAGCGGGACTTGCGACATCGGCGGCTTTGCCGTCGTTCGAGCGCTGGCGCTGCTTGGCTTTGCGACGGCCGAGCGCGTTGCCATTGCACTGGCCACGTCACCGGACGCCGTCGACGGGGTGCTGAAATCCTTGCCGCAGACTTACATCAGCAAAGCGCCGCGCGGCCTTCATGTGACCCCCGAAGGGCGCGCGTGGTTGCAGGGGCAGCTCAAGGCGGAGCGTGACAGCATCGATCGACGCGCGGCCGAACGGCTCTACGGGAATTTCATGGCGCTGGACGCACGCTTCAAGCAGCTCGTTGCCGACTGGCAGATCAAGCTGATTGGCGGCAGGCAGGTTCCGAATGATCACACTGACGCCGCCTACGACGCCGCGATCCGCGCGCGGCTCGCCGACTTCCACCAGGCGACGCTCGCCCTCTTGCCTGACATCCTGACGCTGGTGCCTCGCCTGAGGCCATTTGCGACGCGCCTTGCGCATGCGGCAAGAGCCGTTGCCGCGGGCGACTGCACCATGATCGCAAGCCCGTTGAAGGACAGCTATCACACCGCCTGGTTCGAGCTGCATGAGGAGCTGATTCATCTGGCCGGCCGGGATCGCGCAATCGAGGAGGCGAGGTCGGGCGGGTAAGAAAGCCGGAACAGGTCACATGGCCGGCAACAACAAGAACGGGCCGGACGCAGAGCTCACAGGGGAGGACTTCAAATGACAAGCACGCATTGGCTCGTCGAAGGCAGGATCGACCCGCGTTGGCCGATCAACACGCGCGGCAATATCGGCGAGGTCTTTCCGGAGGTTCTGACGCCGCTGTCCTACACTCTCGGCGTGCTCTCGGCCGAAGCCGGCTGGCGCGATGCCTACCGGCAGATGGGCGTCCTGCAGCGCAATGACTTCAAGAACGACGATCCCGTCATCATCGGGCTCTACGCCGGCTACGGTTATCTGAACGTCTCCTATCTGCGCATGATCGGCGTAAGGGCGCCGGGCTCCTCGCCCGAGGCGATCGATGCCACGCTGTTCGGTGAAGGCAACCCGCCGCCCTATGTGCCGCGCAAGGGTGACAAGAGCCTGTTGTCCACGCTGAAAATCCTGCTCACGGTGATCAAGGCGCTCGGGACCAAGTCCGAGCCGCGGGTGGTCGGGGAGAGTTACCGGCTGGTTGCCGACTGGGAAGCGAAGTGCCCGCCGCTCGATGCTCCGGACGAAGCGCTCTTGGCCTATATGGCCGCGTTTCCGCCGGTGTTCCGCCAGATCTTCCGCAACCACATCATGTCGAGCTCGGTCGCCGCTATCGTCTCGGGAATTCTTGCCGACGCCGCCAAGGCCGCGGGTGAACCTGGCCTGGCGACCCATTTGATCGGCGCGGCCGGCGACGTGCTGTCGGCCTCCTACGCGCAGGAGCTTTACGAGATCGCAAAGCTTGTCCGCGCCAGTCCGGCACTGACGACCGCTTTCGATGCCGGCACGTCGGGATTGTACGACCGGCTGAAGCCGATGCCCGAGGCTGCCGCGTTCAACAGTCAATTCGCGGCGTTCCTCGACCGCCACGGCCATCGCGGCCCGAACGACTGGGAGCTGTCGTCGCGTACCTGGGAGAACACCCCGGAACTGGCGCTGGTCGCGATCGATCGCATGCGGCTCGCAGGGCATGACCTCACGCCGGCGCTGCGGCTGAAGGACATGGAGGCCCGGCAGCTGGCAGCGATCGAAAAAGTGCTGCCGCACGTCAAGTTCATGGACAAGGGCAACGTCAGGAAAGCCGTCAAGGCGCTGCCGTACTGGTCGCGGGCCCGTGAGGCGACGCGCGATCGTGCGGTGCGTACGGGCGCCACATTGAAGCGCGTGTTCCGCGAGCTGGTGCGGCGCGCCGCGCAAAGGGGCGGCATCGAGGACCCGCGCATGGTCGCGATGCTGGGCTTCCACGACGAATTGCCGGAGTACCTCAGGGATCCGCGCAGACTCGTGCCCGTCATCAGGGAGCGCTGGGCGCTGCGCGAGCGGTTTGCCGCGGTGACGCCGCCGTTCTTCATCAACTCGCAGGACGAGGTGCCGGGGATCGAGGAGATGGAAGCTGCGCAAGGCAAGGACAGGCCAAAGGCTGTCGTGGCCGGCGACGTACTGAAGGGCGACGGCGGCTCGGCCGGCGTCGCGCGCGGCCGCGCCCGCATCGTGCTCGATCCCTCCGATGCACGCGGCCTCAATCCCGGCGACATACTGGTGGCCCCGATGACCGATCCCGCCTGGACGCCGTTGTTCCTCCCGGCGGGTGCGGTGGTCGTCAATGTCGGCGCACTCATGAGCCACGCCGTCATCGTCTCGCGCGAGCTCGGCATTCCCTGCGTGGTAGCGGTCGCGGCCGCCACCGATCGGATCGCCGATGGCACGATGATCGAGGTCGACGGCACCGCCGGCACGGTGCGTGTGCTCGAAACGTCTGCTGCAAGGGAGCCCGCCGATGTCCGCTCAGCCGCGGCGAAGTAAAGCGGGTTAGACCGCGCAGTCTTGCCGCCGAAACAGCCGTCGGAAATCGGGTGGACACCGGCTGTTGCCCGGTCTAGCCGTGGGCGCGAGATCACTCGTTGGCAGGAAGAATGGCAGCCCGCGACGGCCGGATTGATGCGCGCGACTGGTCGCTGCTTGCCGCACTGTCGGTGCTGTGGGGCGGCTCGTTCTTCTTCAACGGCCTCGTGCTGCGCGAGCTGCCGCCATTGACGCTGGTGCTGCTGCGCGTGGCGCTCGCCGCCATCATCCTGCTGCCGCTGCTTTGCGCGCATCGGCTGCCGTTTCCGAGGGGGTGGGTGGGCTGGCGGCCGTTCTTCCTCGTCGCCCTGTTCAACAATGTGCTGCCGTTCTCGCTGATCGTTACCGCGCAGACCTGGATCCCCAGCGGGCTGGCCTCCATCCTCAACGCCACCACGCCGCTGTTCACGGTGCTGGTGATGGCGGCGGCCGGTGAAGAGAAGCTTTTCCTCCGGCGGGTTGCCGGCGTGATCGCAGGCCTCATCGGCGTGATCATCCTGCGCGGCAGCGGATTGGACTTCGAGAGCGGGCAGGGGCTCGGCATCCTGCTTTGCCTTGCCGCGGCCCTCTGCTACGGCATTTCAGCGCTGATCGCGCGGCGCAGTCTCTCGGATTCGCCGCCGCTGGCCACCGCGACATTCCAGCTGATGGCATCGAGCCTGATGATGGCGGTCGTTGCCGGCATTTTCGAGCAGCCGTGGCGATTGCCGATGCCTGGCGCGGTGACGTGGCTCGCCGTGTTCGGCCTGGCCGCGCTATCGACGGCGCTGGCCTATATCGTGTTCTTCCGGATTCTGCGGCGCTCCGGCGCCACCAACGTCATGCTGGTGACGCTGCTGGTGCCGGTCACCGCCATCCTGCTCGGCTCGCTTGTGCTCGGCGAGCACATCTCACCGCGTGAAATCATCGGCGCGCTGGTGATCGGCAGCGCGCTGCTCCTGATCGACGGGCGCGTGCTGAAATATTTCGGGCGTTAGAGAGCGTTTTCAGGCGACGTGGATACCGGTTCGCGTGAAGAAAACGCGTCAAATCAAGAATCTGAAGCCTGCGCCTTCCGCCACTCGGCGAGCCAGCTCGTGAACCGTCCGCTGTCGCGCTCGCCGCCATGCCAGGCGGCGTGTACCGTGCCGTCATCGGCGACCATCAGCACGGCATCGAGCCCCTTGGAGCGGCGCAGCGTATCGACGGCCTGTTGCGGGGACTGCGCGATCGGCCCGGCCACGTTGAACGACGTGTTGACCGACATCTCGACGCCGACGCGGCGTCCCATGGCCTTCAGATAGGCATGGATAAGAGGATCGTCGGCCTCGCGCACGATCTGGATGCGGCCGGTGCCGTCGGCGTGGATGACGGCAGGAATTTTTTCACGCGCGCCCGGCTTCGAATGCGCCGTCAGCACCATGTAATTATAGGCGTTGTAGTCGGCATCGGACGCGCCCGGCAGCAGTTCGAAATACTTCCGGGCTGCTTCCAGTGTCGCCATCGGCGCCAGCGGCCGGATCGCCTCGCGGTACTTGACGCGCTCGTTCAGCCGTTCGCGCGCGTCGGCGTCACAGGGGTTGGCGAGGATCGAGCGGTGGCCGAGCGCACGCGGCCCGGTTTCGGCCGCGCCCTGGTAGATCGCGACGACGCCGCTCTGCGACACCATGTAAGCCATCAGATCGGCGATGGCGTTGAGGCCTTCCGCGGTCGAGATGTCGCCGACGCGTTGCGAGGCGACGTCGTCGGCCTGAAGGGCGGCTGCGATATCCGCCCCGGTCGGCGGCGCGCCGCAGTAGAAGGCGTGGGTCATCGGCGCGCCGCGCGGGCTGCCGGCCAGATGGGCGAACTGCCAGGCCGCGCCGATGACGACGCCGGGATCGCCGGGCACCGGCGGCACCCACAGATGCAGCCGCACCTTGCGGCCCTGGTTCTTCTCGAACCACGCCTCGTCGAAATGTTCGAGCAGGCGCATGTTGCCGATGGCGTTCAGCGCGACGCCGCCGGTCAACACCAGTCGGTGTGCGCCGGTCAGGCGCAGCAGGTGATCGACGACGTGGATCATCGCGTCTTCCAGCACCAGCTGTGTTGCGGCGGCCTTGTCGAGGCGGTCCTGGGTGTCGGGGCGGTGCTTGATGTCCTCGACGCGCAGCATCGCGTCCGGATTCCACAACTGTTCGGGCTTGAGCGGCTCTCCGAGGATGTCGATCAGCGGACGCTTGTAGGGTTTGAACGAGGGATCGTAGTACCAGTTCGCCATGGCGCGATTGAGCGAGATCTCGCCATTGGCCCCGAGATGCAGCACGTGCTTCAGCCGCGAATAGTAGGGATTGCTGCCGCGGTCCATGTCGCCCCAGGCGGCGGCGCCCATGTAGCGGCCCTCGCTGGAGAGCCAGGTCCAGCCGCCCTGGGTCGACGACACCACGCTGTAGAACATGCCCAGTGAATCGAACATGCTGTCGTTGCAGTAGAGCTGGCGCATCTCGCCGTCCTTGACGGAGTAGAGCGAGACCGAGCCCGTGTCGCCGGTACCGTCGAGCACGGCGACCGCAACCGGCTCGCCGTCATCGGCAAAAGGCGAGGCGGCATACGAGAACCAGGCGTGATTGCCATGGTGCGGCATGCAGATCAGCGGCACCGGATCGGCGAGTCCGAGCTGCTTTGCCAGAATTCTCGGCGAACGCGTCATCTGGTCGAGCCGGCGGCGGTCGAACGCGGTCGCATCGGCGACGCGGACCAGCGCGAGGCTTTGCGGCGCTTCCTCGAACATGCTGCGCGCGAGCATTCCGCCCAGCGCAAAATAGTCCCAGCTGGTCAGCCACGCATCGATATCGGCGATGTCGCGTCCCATGCCGCGCAGGGTCGCGACCATCGCATCGATCGATTGTGCCGGATATTCGGTGGTGTGCTTGTTGCCGGAAAAGCGTTCTTCCTCATTGTTGAGGATCAGCCGCGGGCCATGGGCCTGCGTCACCTCCACCAGTGCGACGCCGGAATTGTGCGTGCCCGGGAGCCCGAGGCCCGCGAGGTACACCGTCTCGCCGCGCGCAAGCTTGCCGCGCACATGGGCAATGCGTTCGCTCGCGAAATCGGAGCCGAGTTCGTGGAAACCGATCTTGCCCATCGTCTTGCGCGTGAGCCAGCGGGCGAGGCGAAAGCTCGCGGCGCCCAGCCGGGGATGACGCGGTCCGACACGTAGTTTCTGCACTTCCAAGCGACCTGCCTCAAGTCCGTCCGCCGATGTCGGCGCATACTCACCACAATTGGCTGTCCGCAACAACTCGTTTCGTTGTGCGGAATATGCCCGTCCTTGCCAGTCCGCTCCCGGCTTGTCACACTTGGCAAAAAACAAGCGGGAGGAAAACATGCTGCTGCACCGGACCGGACTCATTGCCCTCGTGTCATTGGTTTCCGTGGCGATGGCCACGTCCGCGTACGCGCAGAAGAAATACGATCCCGGCGCCAGCGATGCCGAGATCCGGATCGGCAACATCATGCCCTACAGCGGGCCGGCATCCGCCTACGGAACCATCGGCAAGGCCCAGGCGGCCTATTTCAACAAGATCAATGCCGAGGGCGGCATCAACGGCCGCAAGATCAATTTCATCAGCTATGACGACGCCTATTCGCCGCCAAAGGCCGTCGAGCAGGCCCGCAAGCTGGTCGAGAGCGACGAGGTTCTGCTGGTGTTCCAGCCGCTCGGCACGCCGTCCAACTCGGCGATCCAGAAATACATGAACGCGAAGAAGGTGCCGCAGCTCTTCGTCGCAACCGGCGCCACCAAATTTGGCGATCCGCAGAATTTCCCCTGGACCATGGGCTGGCAGCCCAACTACCAGAGCGAGGGGCGCATCTACGCCGCCTATATCAAGAAGAATTATCCGAACGGCAGGATCGCGGCGCTCTGGCAGAACGACGACGCCGGCAGGGACCAGATGAAGGGCCTGCGCGACGGTCTCGGCGACAAGGCGAACATGATCATCGCCGACAAGTCCTACGAGGTCTCCGACCCCACCATCGACTCCCAGATCGTGGCGCTGAAGGACTCCGGCGCGGATATTCTGATGACCTGGGCCGCACCGAAGGGCGCCGCACAGGCGATCCGCAAAGTGGCGGAACTCGGCTGGAAGCCGGTCTATTTCATCGGCAACGTCTCGACGTCGGTTGCGACCGTGCTGAAGCCCGCGGGCCTGGAAAACGCCAGGGGCATCATCTCGACCGCCTACATCAAGGATCCGACCGACCCGACCTGGAAGGACGATCCCGGCATCAAGGCGTGGTCGGCCTTCATGGAGAAGTATTATCCCGAGGGCGACAGGACCAACAACAACAACGTCTATGGCTACGCGACGGCCCAGACCATGGTGCAGGTGCTCAAGCAATGCGGCGACGATCTCACGCGCGAGAACGTCATGCGGCAGGCAGCGAGCCTGAAGGATTTCAGCAGCGACGTGCTGCTGCCCGGCATCAGGATCAACACCGGCAAGGACGATTTCTTTCCGATCGAGCAGATGCAGCTGATGCGCTTCAACGGCACGAGCTGGGAGCTGTTCGGCGAGATCATCTCCGGCGAAGTCGGGCACTAGCGCGAGCAGGCTCCGATTTGCTATCAATAGTTTCCATTCATAGCCGCCGAGGAAGTCATGCTCCGTATCGCCATTGCAGCCGTGACCATCATTGCGTTCGCATTGCCCGCCTCAGCAGCTACCGTGAAGAAGAAAGGCGGCAACTGCTACAAGTTCGATCAGGCAGGGCGAAAGCTATACTATCCCTGCTCTCAAAAACCCTCGATGCAGGACGAGATCGCCGCGCAGCAGCGGATCAAGGCGAACCAGCCCTCAGGGCCGACCACGCAGCAGTGCCAGATGGTCAATGGCAACCTGGTCTGCAGGTAGCCGCCTCTGATTATCCCGGGATGTCCGGCTCGACGAGCAGCGCGAGCTGGGCGAGCGACTGTTGCCAGCCGAGATAGCAGGCTTCGACCGGAATCACCTTCGGCAGGTTGGCCTGCTCGATGTTGATTTCGGTTCCGCAGGAAACCGGCCTCAGCGTTACGGTGACCTCGATGACCCCGGGCAGGTTGGGATCGTCGAAGCGATCGGTATAGCGGATGCGCTCGTTCGGCACGATCTCGAGATATTCGCCGCCGAACGAATGGCCGTTGCCCGTCGTGAAATTGCTGAACGACATGCGGAACGTGCCGCCGACCTTGGCTTCCATGTGGTGGACCTTGCAGGTGAAGCCGTAGGGCGGCAGCCATTTGGCCATGGCGTCCGCATCGAGGAAGGCGCGAAACACCTTCTCCGGCCTGGTGGCGAGGACGCGATGCAGACGCACGGTATTGCCTTCGGACATGACGTTGTTTCTCCCTGACTGAGCGGAGTGTATCGCAGGATTTGTAAGCTTGGCTCAGTCCCTGCCACGAGGACGCCCGGCCATCTGCCGTGCCGACACCGGTCCGGAGAAATTTACAGCAGCGGCGTGCAGCCGGGTTCCGCTTCGGAACAGGATGAACGGGGGAGGCGCTAGCCCGAGCTCAGCCGCACGCCCGCGCGCAGGAATTTCTGCGGGTCGACGGCGTCGCCGTCGATGCGGGTTTCGTAGTGCAGATGCGGGCCCGTCGAGCGGCCGGTGGAGCCGACCTCGCCGATGACCTGGCCGATCTTGACGATCTCGCCGACCTTGACGTTGATCGCGGAGAGATGGCCGTAGCGGGTGGAGAGCCCGTTGCCGTGATCGATCTCGACCATGCGGCCGTAACCGCCTTGCCAGCCGGACGTAACGACCTTGCCGTTGGCGGTGGCGCGGACGGGATCGCCGGTGGCCGCGCGGAAGTCGAGGCCGGTGTGCATCGCCGGCCGCCCCAGGAAGGGATCGCTGCGCACGCCGAAGCCGGAGGTGAATTCGACCTCGCCGATGACGGGCTTGCGGTAGGGCACCAGCGCCAGCGTGCGGTTCAATTTCTCGACCTGCACCCGGGTGATGTTGATGCGATAGAGCTGGCGGTCGAAGGCACTGGCGTCGGCGGTGAGCTTTACGGGAACGAAGGGGCCGCCGACGGCGCTGCGCGGCGCTGCCGCTTCCAGCTGCGCCATGTCGAGGCCGAGATCGTTGATGACGCCGCGCATGCGTCGCGCCCTTGATTCCAGACTATCTTCAACGGCAGAGAGCGCCGCCATTTGCCGCCGCTCGACCTGGTCGAGCGATGTCTGCAGCTTGACCACAACATGGTCGACCCCCTGGACCTTGGCGAATTGATTGGGCTGCGGCGCCACCACCCGCGGCGCGCGCGACTCCAGCCGCGCCTCGCGATCGGGCGGGGCCACGAAGATCACGGTGTCGCTGATCGGCGACGGTTTTGGCGTGCCGGCCGGCGAATCCGTGGATGCGCCGCGGCCGGTGGGACGAACCGAGCCGGTGATCGAGGCATCCGGGATGGCGCCGAGCGCGCTGGCACGGGTTTCCAGCGCGGTCTGGCGGCGCATGATCTGGTCGAGTTTCTGGTCGAACTGTTCCTGGTCGAGCAATTGCCGGCTCGCGGTGCGGTCGACGCGGGCGCGCAGCTCGGCGATACGGTCCTCGTAGGCGTATTGCATCTCGGCCTGGCGCGCGATCAGGCGGGTGAGGACGTCGTCACGGAACGCGAAATAGGTGGCGGTCGCCGCCGACCACATGCCCAGCAAGGTGACCGTGCCGACCCCGATCCAGAACACCACCGGTCCGAAGCGAACCTGCTTGCCGGCGTGCGTGATGGTGTAGCCGGCTTGCTTTTGCGCCGCATGTTGCGATGGCGGGCGGCGAGAGGAGGTACGGCCGTGATCCTGCGGATGGTGGTGCGGCTGGTACTCGGAATGATGACCGGAACGATGCGACATCGGCACTCCCGCGCCGGTCGGACACAATTCCGTACGGCTCAAATGGCGGAGCCGATTTGAACCCTGTCATGGTTAATTTTCAGGAAATGGAACCCCTCGCGGCTAAAGCGCCCGCGCTGCCTCCAGCACTGCTTCGGCGTGCCCGTCGACCCTGACATTGCGCCAGACACGGGCGACCCGGCCGTCGGCGCCGATCAGAACCGTCGTGCGAATGATCCCCATGAACGTCCTGCCATACAGCGATTTTTCGCCCCAGGCCCCATACGCTGCCAGCATCTCATGCCGTTCATCCGAGATCAGAGGAATCCCAAGCTGATGCTTGTTTCGGAACGCCTCCTGCGCCTTCACGGGGTCGGCCGAGACACCCAGCACGGCCGTGCCGGCCGAGGCGAACTCGCCCCTCAACCGCGTAAAGTCGATCGCCTCCCTGGTGCAGCCGGGCGTGTCTGCGCGCGGGTAGAAGAAAACCGCCAGCTTTTGCCCGGCGAAGTCGGACAGCGAGACCGAATCGCCGCCGTCGCGCGGCAGGCGGAAGGCCGGCGCCGGGGCGCCATCGGCGAGCACCGCCCCGGAGGGCGGCGCCTTTAACGGTTTCGATGCGGCTGTCTGCGATCCTCGTTTCCGGGGTGGGGCGGCGGCTTTTTTCGCCTTGGTCGCCTTGGTCCCGACCGCTTTTGCAGCCCGCGATTTCGCAGCCTTTGGTGAGCGAACACTCGCCGGCTTTGCGGCGGCGGTCTTGCGTGAGGTGCTGGGGGATTTCTTGCGCGTTTTCTTGGACATACGCCTTCCTTTCGACGCTTTCGGCGGCTCAACCAATGAGGTATTGCGGGTCTTGCCCTGGGATTCCGGATTCGCGCCGGCTGCTGGGCAAGTCTGATGACCTCGGAGTATGGTTACAAGGATTTCGAAGCACCATCCGTCCGCCCGTTAAAGGACTCGTTGGGGCCGGCAACGGCTCATAGTAAGAACCGGGGATTGGCAGCGATGCCGGCACAGGAGCGCTCGATGGGGATCGACGGGCGCGCCCTTGGCGGCGAGCCAACCCGCAATCAGCGCCAGCACCGAGAGGCAATGGCAAGGAATTCGTCGCCCCAAGGACCCCAGGCTGGAGCATCCCAGGCTGGTGGGCCCCAGACCGGATCGTATCCCCCATCGCGGCAAGGGCAGCCTCAGCAATCGCGCCGGCGTGCCGATTCGCCGGCGCAATGGGACGAGGCCGGCTGGGATCCCGAGCATGACGAGGCGGCCGGTCACCGCGCGCGCAAACTGCTGTCGGGCTCGGGCTCGGGCATCCACCGCATCGGCGACCGTGTCGGCGCGATGCGGCGCTGGATGATCGGCGAGCGCTGGGTGAAGCGGCTGGCGGTCGCGGTCGCAGCCCTCGCCGTCATCTTCGTGGTCTGCTTCGGCGGGTTGTGGTGGCGGCTTGGCGCCGGACCGATCAACCTCGATATCGCCACGCCCTGGCTCGCTTCGGCGATCGAGGAAAACATCGGTCACGGCAATGCCGTCGAGATCGGCGGCACCCAGATCGAACGCGCCGGGCGCATCCGCATCGCCGTGCGCATCCGCGACATCATCGTGCGCGACCGCGACCGTGCCATCGTCGCGACCGCGCCGAAGGCGGAAGTCAAACTGTCCGGCACCGCGCTGATGATGGGGCGGCTGCGCGCCGAGAGCCTCAATCTGGTCGATGCCGAGCTTGCGATCCGCATCACGCCCGACGGACAGGTCTCGGTGTCGGCGGGCGATACCGCAAAACCGCTGGCGACCGGTGTCGCCTCCAAGAAGGAGGCGGGCCTGCCGGCCACATTCCCGCGCCAGATCCCGGTGACGCCGCCCGCGGCAGGCGCGCCTGCGGCCACGGCGGACAGCACCCAGACCGGTATTCTGGCCGGCCTCGACTGGCTCGACAGCCTCAGCCTCACAGGTCTCGACGGACAGAACCTCAACGAGATCGGTCTCAAGAACGGCAATCTCCTGGTCGACGACCAGCAGCGCGGCAACAAATGGTCGTTCGAGAACATCAGCCTGAGCCTGCGCCGGCCGAGCAGCGGCGGTGTCGCGCTCAGCCTCGGCGAAGAAGGCGCAAGGCCGTGGTCGCTGCGCGTGGTCGTGGGGCCGCCCGCCAATGGCGTGCGCGCGGTCGACATCAAGGCCGACAAGGTGCCGACCGCCAACATCTTCCTGGCGATGCGCGTCAAGGACCTCACCTACAGCGCGGACCTGCCGTTGTCGGGCGAGCTGAAGGGCGAACTCGGCCGCGACGGCGTGCCGACCTATTTCCGCGGCAAGATCACCGCCGGCGCCGGCCACATCATCGACAGCGACACGCCGGATTACCCGATGGCGATCGACTCGGCCGAGATGAATGTCGAGTGGGATTCCAACCGCCGCGTGCTGGTGGCGCCGTTCAAGATCGTCTCCGGCGCCAACCGCGTGACGCTGCTGGCGCATCTGGAGCCGCCGAACGGCAACGTCAATGACTGGCAGGCCGGGCTTTCCGGCGGCACCATCGTGCTGCCCGGCGCCGAGGGTGAGCAGCCCCTGGTCTTCAATCGCATCTCCGTCGGATTCCGATTCGATATCGACAGGAAGCGCGTGCTGCTGACGCAGGCCGACTTCAGCAATGGCGAGATCAGCATCGCCGGCACCGGCGTGGTGGACTATTCGGGCGAGCCGCGGCTGCAGCTCGGTTTTGCCGGAACGCCGATGTCGGCCTCCGCGCTGAAGCGGATGTGGCCGATCCTGATCGTGCCCGAGCTGCGCGAATGGGTGATCGAACGGATCGAGAAGGGTCAGCTGCAGCGCATCGACATCGCGCTGAATTCGCCGGTGCGCAATCTCTCGCGCAAGGGGCCGCCGATTCCGGACGAGGGGCTCTCGGTCAATATCCTCGCCTCGGGCGTCACGGTGCGCCCGGTGGACCAGATGCCGGCGGTGCGCGACGCCGACCTCAAGGCCAGGGTGACGGGCCGCACTGCGCTGGTGAACATCGCGCAGGGCATCGCCGACACTCCGGCCGGGCGCAAGATCAATTTCACCGACTTCAGCTTCGAAGTGCCGGACATGGCGCCGAAGCCGTCGCCGGCAAAGGTCAGGGTGCGTGTCGACGGCCCCATTCCCGCGGCGGCCGAAATCCTGGCTTCCGAACGGCTGAGCGATCTCGGGGGCACCCTGGTCGATCCCGGTTCGAGCAAGGGCAATTTCTCCGCCATCATCAACATGGGCCTGCCGGTCAAGAACGCGATCACCAAGGCCGACACGACCTACAGCGTGACCGCCGACCTCACCGGTTTTGCCGCCGACAAGCTGGTGATGAACCAGAAGCTGGAGGCCAACGCGCTGAAGATATCGGCCAGCAATGCCGGCTATCAGGTGAAGGGCGACGTCAGGATCAACGGACAGCAGGCCTCGCTCGACTATCGCAAGCCGGCGGAGGGCGACGCCGACGTCAGGCTGTCGGCAACGCTCGACGATGCGAGCCGCGCCCGGCTCGGACTCGATCTCGGAACCGCGGTGTCGGGCGCGTTGCCGGTCAAGCTGATCGGCAAGATCGGCAGCGGCGATCATGACAGCCGCCTCGGCGTCGAGGCCGACCTCACCGCGCTCAGGCTCGACAACATCCTGCCCGGCTGGGTCAAGGTGCCCGGCAGGTCCGGCAAGGCCACCTTCAACGTGGTGCAGAAGCAGTCTTCGACACGCTTCGAGGACATCGTGGTGGAGGGCGGCGGCGTCTCCATCAAGGGATCGATGGAAATCGACCAGAACGGCGAACTGCTCAACGCCAACTTCCCGGTCTATTCGCCGACCGACGGCGACCGCACCTCGCTGCGCGCCGAGCGCGGCCAGGATGGCGTGGTGAAGGCGACGATGCGCGGCGACGTGTTCGACGGCCGCGGCTTCCTCAAGTCCGCGGTCTCGGGCCGCGAGCCGGAAGCCAAGAACAAATCCAAGAGCATCGATTTCGACGTCGATCTCAAGCTCGGCGCAGTGCAGGGCTTCAACGGCGAAGCGGTGCGCAGCATCGATTGCAAGTTCTCGCGCCGCAACGGCGCGATCCGCAATTTTGCGCTGAACGGCAAGCTCGGGCGCGATACGCCCGTCACCGCCGACCTGCGCGGCCGCGCGCAGGGGCGCGAGGTGATCTATCTCGAGACCAACGACGCCGGCGCTTTCTTCCGCTTCACCGACACCTATTCCAAGATGGTCGGCGGCCAGCTCGCGCTCGCGCTGGAGCCGCCGACGTCGGATCCCGGTCCCCGGGAAGGCCTGATGAATGTCGTCAATTTCATGGTCAAGGGCGAGGCGGCGCTCGAGCGCGTGGCGGCGGGCGGGCCGCCGGGAACGCAGAGCGGGGTGTCGTTCTCGCGGCTGCGCGCGGAATTCACCCGCAACAGCGGCCAGCTTACCGTTCGCGAGGGCGTGGTGAAGGGGCCGGCGATCGGTGCGACCATCGAGGGCAGCATCGATTATGTCGGCAACACCGTGCGCATGAGCGGCACTTTCGTGCCGATGTACGGGCTCAACAACATGTTCGGCCAGATTCCGATCGTCGGCCTGTTCCTCGGCGGCGGCAGCAACGAAGGCCTGATCGGCGTCACCTATGAGGTCGTAGGCACCCCGGGCCAGCCGGTGCTGCGCGTCAACCCGATCTCGGCAATGGCGCCCGGTGTGCTGCGCAAGATCTTCGAGTTCAACACCGGCAAGCAGAACAACCCGGTGGAATTCCCGCCGAACAATTGAGCCGCGCGTCGCGCGTCTATGGCGCCGGCATTCGCCAGGAAAGCATCGCGCGCAAGGTGTGCACCGTGCCGCCGGCGCTCACGTTGGTCCAGCCGGGTGCCGTCAGGTTGGTGAGCGTCTCCAGATGGGTGCCGCGATATTCTGCGCGCGCCGAGATCGTGTCGGTGAAGTAGCGCTCGAAGCCGCCGCCGAAGGTGGCGCCGTGATACTGCGGCGTCGGACCGGTGCCGGTCACACCGAACAGATCGTACGATATGGCACGCAGCGTGACGCCGCTGTAGCCGCCGAGCGCATAGACCAGCGTGTTCGGCGCAACCAGGTAGCCGACGCGCCCGCCGGCGGTCCAACTCCAGTTGACGGCGGCAAGATCGCTCGAGATGCTGCCGGTGCCGGTAGCCGTCGCGGTGAACCTGACGCCGCCATTGGTGGCGGCGTCGACCAGGCCGAAGGCGCCGATCACCCATTGCGGGGCGACCTGGCGGTCATAGCCGATCATCAGGGTGCCGCCGACATCGGCGCCGCCGAGGCCCGAGCCGTTGAAATCCACCTGGCCTGCAGCGGTGCCGGAAAGATGCGGCGCGATAGCATCGCCGCCGATGCCGGCGCCGATGTAGAAACCGGTCCAGGAGGGCGTCGCCATCCGTGTCGTCGTTGCAGCAGGCGCTACCGTGCCGAACTGGCCGAAGCGGTAGGCGGCGCCGATCCGGACCAGGTGCTGCGAAAAATCGTTGGTCCAAACCGCGTTGTTGATGGGATCGACGGTCGTCCCGCTGCCGAGCGCGACATAGCGATACTCGCCGCGAAGCGAGACGTTGCTTGTCAGCCGATATTCGGCGCCTGCGCCGACGGTGTACCCGCGCAGGGTCTGCGCCGGCTGATCCAGGAAGACAAGTGCCGGGCCGCCGACCGGAATGATGGTCATCGACCAATTGTTCACCTTCATCTCGCTGTAGCCGGCCAGGCCATACAGCAGGATATCCGGCGCCACCAGAAAGCCGGCGCGACCGCCGACGGTCCAGCCGTGATCGAGGCTCGGCATCGTGCCGGAAGCGCTAAAGGCGTTGAGGGGCCAGTTGGCCGACAGCGTCGTCCGCTGGCGCGACCAGTCGTAGTCGGCGAAGACACCGAGCACGATCTTCTGCGACACCTGCAGATCGGCGCCGACGAATGCGGAAAGACCGAGATCGGCTCCCTGCAATCCATCGAAGGTCAAACCCGGGCCGCCGCCGACGAGGAGGGCGGTCGACCGGCCGGCGAGGAAGTCGAAGCCGGCGCCGGCACCGACGTAGAACTGCGTCCAGCTTGCCACCGGCGTGGCCGTCGGAGCCTTCACCGGCAACCTCGGCAAGTCCGCCGCCGCTACAGGGGTTGCAATCATCCCGGCCAGCAGCGCGCCTGCTTGCATAGTTCGCAATGGCGCGGCGGCGCGGCGTACCGCGGTCCGGCCCTCAGTCTTCTTCATTTCCCACCCCAACGCCCAGAACGGTCGGCAAATCGCAGCCAGCCGCAGAATCCACGCAAAGTTAGTACGAAACCGCAAGCAGAATGTCCTGAAGCAAGCCGCGCATATTCTGAAATTTTTCTGATATTTGGCTCGCAGCCGCGTGGAAAACCATTTGACTGTTGCTGCGTCCCCCGCGCTAGCGCCGCAGCGCCGGCACCACGAGGAACGGAAGCATGCCGAGGATGACGTTTACCAGCGCGAACACGATGACCGCGTTGTAACCGTGGGTGTAGTCGTGGATCAGGCCGCCCGACCACGAACCGAAGGCCGAGCCGAGGCCGCTGCCGATCGAGATCGTGCCGAAGATCGTTCCGACCCGCTTGCCCTGGAAGAATCTTAGCGCGGTCGCGGTGATCAGCGGGCCGCGCGAGCCGATCATGCTGCCGAAGCAGACGACGAAGGCAGTAAGCAGCCAGTAGTTCGGATGCCACTGCAGCAGCCACAGGAAGAAGATCCCGATAATCGAGATGGCATAGCTGAACAGCACCGACGGCCGCCGGCCGATGATGCCGTCGAGGGTGGAAACACCGACCATGCCGATCGTCAGCACCACGCCGGAAAAACCCCAGGCGGTTGCCGCCTGCAGCGGATGGAAACCGGCGTCGATCAGGAAGGCGACGATCTGCGCCGAGATCGCGTACATGCCGACCGCGGTGAAGAAGAAGGTGGAGAACAGCGCCCAGAAGGCGTGGTGGCGCATGGCGCTTGCCAGCGTCCAGCCGCTGTCGACGACCTCGGCCTGCGCCTTCTGCACGACCGTCGGCGAGCCCCGCGCGAACAGCCGCCACGGCAAGAGCAGCAGCGGCACCACGAGGCAGAGCACGACGATGCCGAACCACTGATAGGAGGAGCGCCAGCCGATGTGATCGATCAGGAGCTGCGAGGCCGGCAACAGCACCAGCACGCCGCCGCCCATGGCGGAATAGACGACCGCCATCGCGGTCGGCAGTCGCGGCCCGAACCAGCGGCCGAGCAGGATCGAGTTCGGCACGTTGCCGACCAGCGCGATGCCGAGCCCGACGCAGAGACCGACGGTGAGCTGGAACTGCCACAGCGCTTGCGCATGCGATGCGGCGAGGAACGCGCCGCCGAGCAGCAGGAGCCCGAGCGCATACACGGTGCGCGGCCCGGAACGGTCGAACAGGCGGCCGACCAGCGGCGCGGTAAGCCCGCTCATCAGCCAGGACAGCGAGTAGACCGAGACGACCTGCGCGCGGTCCCAGCCGAAATTCTCCGAGATGGGTATCAGGAAGACCGTGAAGCTCTCGCCAAGGCCGCGGCCGAGCACCGACAGCGCAAAGCACAGCGCCAGCACGTTCAGCGCCACGCGCGCCGGCTTCAGCGGCCTGGCCGCCACATCCTCCCCCGGCGCGTCCCTTTGCGCGTCCTTTGGCGTGTTCTGGTCCATTGCGCGTAAGGAAGCGCCTCTTCGCGCAGGAAGAGCAGGGGTCTGTTGCGAATACGCCTATGCAGCGCGGGCTAGGCGCGCAGCAGCACGTGCCGCTTCTTGCCGAGCGAAAGTTTTATCACGCCTTCGCCGGTCAGGTTGGCCGGCGACAGCGTCATCTTCTCGTCGGTGACGGCGACGTCGTTGACACGGAGCCCGCCGCCCTTGATCTGCCGCCGCGCCTCGCCATTGGAGGCGACGAGCCCCGCCTTCACGAAAGCGGCGAGCACGCCGACGCCGGCGTCGAGTTCGCCGCGCGGAATTTCCACCGTCGGCAGGTTTTCCGCAATCGCGCCTTCCTCGAAGGTCTGCCGCGCGGTCTCGGCGGCCTGGTTGGCGGCGTCGCGGCCGTGGAGCAGGGCGGTCGCTTCCGTCGCCAGCACCTTCTTGGCCTCGTTGATCTCGCCGCCTTTGAGCGCCGCAAGCTTGGCGATCTCGGCCATCGGCAGGATGGTGAAGAGCTTCAGGAACTTGACGACGTCGGCATCCTCGGTGTTGCGCCAGTATTGCCAGAAATCATAGGGCGAGAACTCGTCGGCGTTCAGCCACACCGCGCCCTTGGCAGTCTTGCCCATCTTGTCGCCGGAAGCGGTGGTCAAGAGCGGCGTGGTCAGCGCGAATAGTTGCGGCGTGCCCATGCGGCGGCCGAGATCGACGCCGTTGACGATGTTGCCCCACTGGTCCGAGCCGCCCATCTGCAGCCGGCAGCCGACCCGGCGCGACAGTTCGACGAAATCGTAGGCCTGGCAGACCATGTAGTTGAACTCGATGAAGCTCATTTCCTGCTCGCGCTCGAGGCGCAGCCGCACGGAGTCCATGGTCAGCATGCGGTTGACCGAGAAATGCCGGCCGACGTCGCGCAGCATCTCGATCCAGTTCAGTTTGGTCAGCCACTCCGCATTGTCGAGCATGACGGCGTCGGAATGCCCGTTGCCATAGCGCAGCACCTTTGCGAACACGCCCCGGATGGAAGACTTGTTGGCCTCGATCTCCGCGACCGAGCGCAGCGCCCGCGTCTCGTCCTTGCCGGAGGGGTCGCCGACCATGGTGGTGCCGCCGCCCATCAGCGTGATCGGCTTGTTGCCGCTCTGCTGCAGCCAGTGCAGCATCATCATGGTCAGGTAATTGCCGATGTGCAGCGAGCGCGCGGTGCAGTCATAGCCGACATAGGCGGTCGCCTCGCCTTTGGCGGCGAGCGCGTCCAGCCCCTCGAAATCGGAGCATTGATGGATGAAGCCCCGTTCCTGTAAAATGTTCAGGAAATCCGATTTAAATGCAGTCATGTGTCGGCGACTCTGATCACTCTATTTTCACGGTTTTTCTTCACGCTAATTGTAACGAAATGCGGCGCCCGTTGCGAACTTGCTGCCGATTCATCGTCCGCTGTGGCATTATAAGATGTGCTCCTTTGGCACAAGCCGTGCTTCCCGGGGTAGGGCTCGCGAGGCCAAAACAATGATGTTGACCGCACTCGGTCTAATGAGCGGCACCTCGCTGGACGGGGTGGATGTCGCCTTGATCGAAACCGACGGCAAGCGGGTCCAGTCCTTCGGGCCCTGCAGCTACCGGCCCTATACCGACCGCGAGCGCAGCCTGCTGCGCCAGGCGCTGACGGAGGCCGTCAACCTGCCGCAGCGCGACGCCCGGCCGGGCATCCTGCGCGAGGCGGAGGAGGTCGTCACCAAGGCGCATGCCGAAGCGGTTGCCGCCTTCACCGCACAGAACCGCATCAGCCGGGAGGAGATCGACATCGTCGGCTTCCACGGCCAGACCGTCCTGCACCGGCCGGAGAAGCGGATGACGGTGCAGATCGGCGATGCGGCGGCGCTGGCGAAGGCGATCCATATCCCCGTGATGCATGATTTCCGCGCCGCCGATGTCGCCGCCGGCGGGCAGGGCGCGCCCTTTGTTCCCGTCTATCACCGCGCGCTGGCGCAATCGCTGGAGCGCGAAGGGCCGATCGCGGTGGTCAATATCGGCGGCGTCTCCAACATCACTTATATCGACGGCACCGACACGCTGATTGCATGCGACACCGGCCCCGGCAATGCGCTGCTCGACGACCACATGTTCCGCAGCATGAACCAGCGCTTCGACAAGGATGGCGAGTTCGCCGCCAAAGGCAGTGTCGACGAGGCCTGGGTGGCGCGCGCGCTGCAAATGCCGTTCTTCAGCCTGAAACCGCCGAAATCGCTCGACCGCAACGATTTCGCCTGCCTTAAGGTCGCCGACAAGGCGCCGGCCGATGGTGCCGCCACGCTGACCGCGTTCACCGCGGCCGCCATCGCCCGCATCGTGCCGCTGCTGCCGAAGCCGCCGAAGAGCTGGATTGTCTGCGGCGGCGGCGCGCGCAACCGCACCATGGTGCGGATGCTGCGCGAGCGGCTGGCGCCGGCCACCGTCGAGGTGGCCGAGACGCTCGGCTGGTCGTCGGACGCGCTGGAGGCGCAGGCCTTCGGCTTCCTGGCGGCGCGGGGCCTGAAAGGCCTGCCGCTGAGCTACCCCGCCACTACCGGCGTACCCATGCCCATGACCGGCGGGGTGATCGCGCGACCGTGAACTGGATGCAGATGCATCTACCTTGACGGATATATGCGATTGCATGTAATTTTACATGCGACTGCATTCACCGTCGAGGAACTGCCATGGCCGCGCCACTCAAGCTGATCAGCCACAAGCTTTGCCCTTATGTGCAGCGCGCGGTGATCGCGCTGACCGAGAAGGGCGTCCCGTTCGAGCGGATCGACATCGATCTCGCCAGCAAGCCGGACTGGTTCCTGAAGATTTCCCCGCTCGGCAAGACGCCGGTGCTGGTTGTCGGGGACAAGGCGATCTTCGAATCCGCCGTGATCCTGGAATATCTGGAGGAGACGCAAGGCTCTCCCCTGCACCCCGCGGATGCGCTCGAGCGCGCCGAGCATCGCGGCTGGATCGAGTTCGGCTCGGCGGTGCTCAACGACATCGCCGGCTTCTATGCCGCGAAGGACGAGGCGACGTTCAAGGCCAAAGCGGCACAGCTCGAAGAGAAATTGGCCCGGCTGGAGGCGCGCGTCGCGGCCGCGCCGTGGTTCGACGGCGAAAAATTCTCGCTGGTCGACGCCGTGTTCGGCCCGGTGTTCCGCTATTTCGACGTGTTCGACGCCATCGGCGATTTCGGCATTCTGGCCGGCAAACAGAAGCTCGCGCAGTGGCGCAGGAACCTCGCCGCGCGGCCGTCGGTACGCGGCGCCGTCAGCGCCGACTATCCGGCGCTGCTGCGTGATTTCATCGATCGCCGCCAATCCTGGCTATCGCAATTGCAGGCCGGCAAGCGCAAGGCGGCCTGATCAGAGTTCTGCGGCCATCTTCGCCAGCGTCGCGATCGTGTTGATGTTGCGCGCCGTGCCGGCCTTGGCGGCGGGGATCACCAGCTTCGATTGCCCCATGCCATCGCCGTAATGCACGTAGATCTCGCGGCGGCCGAGCTTGATCTCCTCGTCTTTCTGGCCGCGCACGCCGGCAAGCGTATCCGTTGGCGGCTTGCCGTCGAGGAAGATCGCGACCGTGCGGTTGGGAGCGGCCTTCGGGAAAGGATTGTCGGCCGCTACCTGCGCCATCTCCTCGGCGCTGCGCACGAGCACGCCGACCGGCTTGCCGGCATAGGCTGCCAGCCGCTTCTCGATCGCTGCCTTGATCGCGGCTTCCGACTTGCGGCTTGTGAAGACGACATTGCCGCTGGCGATATAGGTGCGCACCGCGCCGAAGCCGAGTTCCTCGCACATCGCCTTCAATTCGCTCATCGGCAGCTTGCCGGTGCCGCCGACATTGACGGCACGCAGCAGCGCGACAAACGCCGGCATGATCAGCGAACGTTGGCGAGACGCATGTCGAGATAGCCGGTGACCGCTTCCATCAGCGGCTCCAGCTTGCCGTCGAAGAAGTGGTTGGCGCCGGGGATGACCTGCTGGTCGATCACGATGCCCTTTTGCGTCTTCAGCTTCTCGACCAGCGTGTTGACGTCCTTGGGCGGCACCACCGCGTCCTTTTCGCCATGCACGATCAGCCCGGAGGACGGGCAGGGCGCGAGGAAGGAGAAGTCATAGAGATTGGCCGGCGGCGCGATCGAGATGAAGCCTTCGACCTCGGGGCGGCGCATCAGGAGCTGCATGCCGATCCAGGCGCCGAAGGAGAAGCCCGCGACCCAGCAGGCGCGCGCCTCCGGATTGATCGCCTGTGCCCAGTCCAGCGCGGACGCCGCATCCGACAATTCGCCGGTGCCGTGGTCGAACGAGCCCTGGCTGCGGCCGACGCCGCGAAAATTGAAGCGCAGCACCGAAAAGCCGCGATGCGCAAAGGCGTAGTAGCACTGGTAGACGATCTGGTGATTCATCGTGCCGTGAAACTGCGGATGCGGATGCAGGATCATGGCGATGGGCGCGTTCTTCTGCTTCGCCGGATGGTAGCGGCCTTCGAGGCGGCCGGCAGGACCGGTGAAAATCACTTCAGGCATTGGGGTTCCTTGATTGATATCGATCAATCAACCGGTTGGAGCGCACTCCGTTCGCGCTGCGCGAATGAAACGGCTCGTGAAATGATGGCGGGCGTCGCCTGGCGGCGCGGGTGGTGGGCCGCGTTCTAACATGACGCAAGGGGCAAAAAGCAAGGAAATTGTGCAGCCTGGCGGGCGGGAAACCGCTTCATGAGCTGGCCGTAAGGGGCTGGAAAACCGTTGAAATTCCATTCGGCGCGGACGCCTTCACTCCCTCAGGCGGAGGCGGCTGGCCGATCGAGCGAAGCAACCGTGCTGCGGTAGCGGCGGCTGCCGAAAACCGTGTGTCCGGAATCGAACGTTAGTTCGAAATCGCCCGACGGCTTCGACTGCACGGCGGTGACGCGGTCGAGGTTGGCGAGCCTCGTGCGGTGGATGCGCGCGAGGTTGAAGCGGGAAAGATCGCTTTCCGCCGCCGCGAGCGTGCCGCGGATGAGGTGACTGGAGCCGTCGGCGAGGCTGTATTCGATGTAATTGCCGGCAGAGCTGATCCAGAGAATGTCGCGCGGCTCGATGCGGATGCTGCGCGCGCCGTCGCGCAGCCAGATGGTTTGCGGCGTGGACGGCGGGCTCGCCGCTGGTGGTGCCGCCACCACCTGCAGCGCGCGGTGTGCCTCGCGCCTTGCATCCATCAGCCACATGCCGCCGCCGATCAGGAAGCAGGTTACGACGTCCTTGCGGAACTCGTAGAGCACCGTCGCCAGCGAGAAGCGGAAGTCGTAGGCGCCATCAGCCAGGAACATGACGAGCTTGCGCAGCCACACCATCCCCGTGATGTGCACGGCCGAAAAGGCGATGATGGTGGCGGCAGCGAGCGCGACGCGGACGGCCAGCGCCGGCTCGCGGCGGATGCGCCTGACGATGGCGAGCAGGGCCGGCGTCAGCAAAATGATGACCGCGATGCTGGTCATGTCCCAGAGCAGGGGCGTCCTGGGGTCATAGACTCCGCCGCGGCGGGCGATGTCGTCGGCGGTCGACAGCGCGCCGACGATTCCGATCACGACCGCAACCGCTGCGACCGCTGCATAGATCAGGCGGTCCTCGCCGATCATCCCGCGCAGCCAACCGCTCGTCCCGGCGGGCCTCGTCTCATCCCGCGGTACCCGGTTCTGATCCCAAACCGGCTTTTCAGCAGGCCGATCGGGCGCATCCTTGACGTCGGTCATGAGATTTCAGCGCACTTTTTCGGAGCCGGCCATGATGCAGGAAAGCATAGCACAGCCGTCGGATGTCGCGCCCGCTCGCCGCGTCGATCTCGACTGGGTACGGATCGGCGCCTTCGGGCTATTGATCCTCTATCACGTCGGCATGTTCTACGTGCCTTGGAACTGGCACATCAAGAGCGTCCACGCCGTCACCGCGCTGGAACCCTTGATGCTGGCGCTCAATCCATGGCGGCTGGCGCTGCTGTTCCTCGTCTCCGGCGTCGCCACCCGTTTCATGTTGCGAAAGACCGCTGCGGGAGCGCTGTTGCGCTCGCGCTCTTCGCGGCTACTCATTCCCCTGGTCTTCGGCATGCTCGTGATCGTGCCGCCGCAAGCGTACATCCAGATCGTCGAGGCGCTCGGATATCCCGATGGATTCCTAGACTTCTATCTGAAGCATTACTTCGCCTTCGGCAAAGAGTTCTGCCCAAAACCCTGCATCATCCTGCCGACCTGGAACCATCTGTGGTTCGTGGCCTATCTCTGGGTCTACACCATGGCGCTGGGCCTTTTCGTCCTGGCCATTCCCGGTGCGACCGCATGGATCGAGCGTTGGCTGGCGCCGCTATTGTCAGGCGTATGGCTGCTGGTCGTGCCGTCGCTGCTGTTTGCGGTCTTTCGCCTGACACTGCTTCCGAATTTTCCCTCGACCCATGCCCTGTTCGGCGACTGGTACAATCACGCGCTGTTTGCCGGCGTGTTCCTGCTCGGCTTCCTGCTGGCGCATGCCGCCTCATTCTGGGAGGCGACCGAACGCCGGCGCTGGATCGCGCTCGTCCTCGCGGTCGCCTTCTACGCGCTCTGGCTGTCGCTGCGGCCGCTCAGCGGCAGCGGCATGCCGGTCCGGCTTCTGATCGGGATCGCCTACGGCTTCTATCAGTGGCTCTGTATCGTCGCGGTGCTCGGCTTTGCGCGGCGTTGGCTGACGCGAGACTCAGCGGCGCGGCGCTACCTGACCGATGCGATCTTTCCCTATTACATCGTGCACCAGACCGCGATCATCGTCATTGCCCATGCGCTGCGCGGCAGCGGGCTGTCGGCCGGGCTCGAGGCGGCCACTATCATCGGCGGCACCGCGGCGGCGTGCGTCGTCACTTTCGAGATCGTGCGCCGCGTGGGCTGGCTGAGGCCGCTGTTCGGATTGAGGCGTGAGGCGGCCGGACCGGCCATGCCGATGCGGGCGCGCGGACAGGCGGCGAATTAACGATTTCGCCGTGCGAGGCGTACCGGCGCCGCCCGAAAGCGCTATATGGCTGGCATGGCCGAGCGCATCTATCTCGACTGGAACGCGACCACGCCGCTGCGCCCCGAGGCGAAGGCGGCGATCGCGCATGCGTGGGACACCGGCGGCAATCCCTCCTCCGTCCATGCCGAGGGCCGCCAAGCGCGCCAGCTGGTGGAGGATGCGCGCGCGGCCGTCGCAGCCGCCGTCGGTGCCGAGGCGGCGAACGTGATCTTCACCTCCGGCGGCACCGAGGCCAATTCGCTGGCGCTGACGCCGGGCCTGCGACGAAACAAGGGGCCGGCGGTGGAACGGCTGCTAATTTCCGCGATCGAGCATGCTTCCGTGTTGTCGGGCGGACGCTTTGCGGCTGAGGCGACCGCCCGCATCGGAGTCACGCGCACCGGTGTCGTCGACCTCGACCGCCTGCGCGCCTTGCTCGACGGCCCGCCGGCGCTGGTCTCCATCATGCTCGCCAACAACGAGACCGGCGCGATCCAGCCAGTGGCGGAGGCGGCCGGGATGGTTCACGCCGCGGGCGGGCTGCTGCATGTCGACGCGATCCAGGCGCTCGGCAAGATTCCCTTCGATCTCGCCTCCATTGGAGCCGATCTGGTGTCGCTCTCCGCGCACAAGATCGGCGGTCCCAAGGGGGTGGGCGCGCTGGTGCTGGCCGAGGGCGTGGAGGGTCTGGCGCCGCTGCTGCGCGGCGGCGGTCAGGAGAAGGGCCGCCGTGCCGGCACCGAGGACGTCGCCGGGATCGCCGGTTTCGGGGCAGCCGCCAAGGCGGCGCTGGCTTGCCGCGAGCGCGATGCGGCCCGGATGGAAGGGCGCCGGGAGCGCCTTGAAGCCGGCCTCCAGGCCACGCCCGGTACTGTGGTCTTCGCCGAGGAAGTTCAGCGGTTGCCAAATACCGTTCTGTTTGCCGTTCCCGGGCTAAGAGCCGAAACGGCTGTCATCGGCTTCGACCTCGCCGGTATCGCGGTATCGTCAGGCTCGGCTTGCTCGTCCGGCAAGGTCCAGCCCTCGCATGTCGTGGAGGCCATGGGTTTCGGCCCGGAACTGGCCTTGGGAGCGGTGCGGCTCAGTCTGGGCTGGTCTACGACCGAGGCAGACGTCGGCAGGGCCCTGGAGGCTTGGCGAAAGCTCGCCGATAGCTTACTTAGAGGACGAAGAAACACGGCTTGAACTGTTCTAAGCCGGTTTCGTCGGTGCATCGCACCGGACATACGACCTTGATCCACCGCGGTCCTTGAAACCGCGAGCGGAGGATGGAATGCCAGCCGTACAAGAGACGGTCGACCGGGTACGCCGGATCGACGTCGACCAGTATCGATATGGGTTCGAGACGGTTATCGAATCCGAGAAGGCCCCGAAGGGCCTTTCCGAAGATACGGTCCGCTTCATCTCAGCCAAGAAGAACGAGCCGGCCTGGATGCTGGAATGGCGGCTCGAGGCCTATCGCCGCTGGCTGACCATGACCGAGCCGACCTGGGCCCGCGTCGATTACCCCAGGATCGACTACCAGGATCTCTACTATTACTCGGCGCCGAAGCCGAAGAAGCAGCTCTCCTCGATCGACGAGATCGATCCGGAGATCCTCAAGACCTACGAGAAGCTCGGCATTCCCCTGCGCGAGGTCGCGGTGCTGGAAGGCGTGGTAAAGCCGCAGGCCGAAGGCGAGGAGGCCGCTCCCGCGCGCTCGAAGATCGCGGTCGACGCGGTGTTCGACTCCGTTTCCGTCGCTACCACCTTCAAGGAAGAGCTGAAGAAGGCCGGCGTGATCTTCATGCCGATCTCGGAAGCGATCCGCGAGCATCCGGAACTGGTGCAGAAGTACCTGGGCTCGGTGGTGCCGACCTCCGACAACTACTTCGCCACGCTGAACTCGGCCGTGTTCTCCGACGGCTCGTTCGTCTACGTGCCGCCGGGCGTGCGCTGCCCGATGGAGCTATCCACTTACTTCCGCATCAACGAGCGCAACACCGGCCAGTTCGAGCGTACGCTGATCATCGCCGACAAGGGTTCTTACGTCAGCTATCTCGAAGGCTGCACCGCGCCGCAGCGCGACGAGAACCAGCTGCATGCCGCGGTCGTCGAATTAGTCGCGCACGATGACGCCGAGATCAAATATTCGACGGTGCAGAACTGGTATCCCGGCAATTCGGAAGGCGTCGGCGGCATCTACAATTTCGTCACCAAGCGCGGCGACTGCCGCGGCGTCAATTCGAAGATTTCCTGGACCCAGGTCGAGACGGGATCCGCCATCACCTGGAAATATCCGAGCTGCATCCTGCGCGGCGACAACTCCCGCGGCGAGTTCTACTCGATCGCGATTTCGAACGGCTACCAGCAGGTCGATAGCGGCACCAAGATGATCCACCTCGGCAAGAACACGACCTCCAGGATCATCTCCAAGGGCATCGCCGCCGGCAAGTCGCAGAACACCTATCGCGGCCTCGTCACGGCGCACCGCAAGGCCACCGGCGCGCGCAACTACACCGCCTGCGACTCGCTCCTGATCGGCGACAAATGCGGCGCGCACACCGTTCCTTACGTGGAAGCGAAGAATTCGTCAGCCACCTTCGAGCACGAGGCGACGACGTCGAAAATCTCCGAGGACGTGCTGTTCTACTGCATCCAGCGCGGTCTTTCGCAGGAAGAAGCCGTCGGCCTCGTCGTCAACGGCTTCGTCAAGGACGTGCTGCAACAGCTGCCGATGGAGTTCGCCGTCGAGGCGCAGAAGCTGATCTCGATCAGCCTTGAAGGTTCAGTGGGATAGGCCCTCATCCTGAGGAGGCCGCGCAAGCGGCCGTCTCGAAGGATGGGTGGAAGGATTTCTGGCTACGTCCTTCGAGACGCGCCTTCGGCGCTCCTCAGGACGAGGGAAACAACGGAAGAAGATGATGTCTCTGCTCGAAGTAAAGAACCTGCAAGTCCGTGTCGAGGATCGCGAAATCCTCCACGGGCTGTCGCTCACTGTCAATCCGGGCGAGGTGCACGCGATCATGGGGCCGAACGGCTCCGGCAAGTCGACGCTGTCGCATGTCATCGCCGGCAAGCCCGGCTATGAGGTGACCGGCGGCGAGATCCTGTTCAAGGGCGAGAACCTGCTGGAGATGGCGCCGGACGAGCGCGCCGCCAAGGGCGTGTTCCTGGCGTTCCAGTACCCGGTCGAAATTCCCGGTGTCGCTACCATGAACTTCCTGCGCACCGCGTTGAATGCGCAACGCAAGGCGCGCGGCGAGAGCGAGTATTCGACGCCGGACTTCCTGAAGAAGGTTCGCGAGGTCGCCAAGTCGCTGAACATCCCGCAGGACATGCTCAAGCGCGGCGTCAATGTCGGCTTCTCCGGCGGCGAGAAGAAGCGCAACGAGATTCTTCAGATGGCGCTGTTCGAGCCGAGCCTGTGCATCCTCGACGAGATGGATTCCGGCCTCGACATCGACGCGCTGCGCATTGCGGCTGACGGCGTCAACGCGCTGCGCTCGCCGGACCGTGCGATGGTCGTCATCACCCATTATCAGCGGCTGCTCAACTACATCGTCCCCGACTTCGTGCACGTGATGTCGAAGGGCAGGGTGGTGAAGAGCGGCGGCAAGGAACTGGCGCTGGAGCTGGAAGAGTCCGGCTACGCCCGGTTCGAGGACGCGGCGTAGGCGCCGGGTGGATTTGCGATGAACGTAGCTTTGGCAAAGACCGATACCGGAAGCGCGCTCGAGGCGGCTCTTGCGGCCGCGCGCGAACGGCTGCCGGCCGGCGGCAAGGTCGCCGACATCAGGCGGCAGGCGCTCGATGCCTATGAGCGCACCGGCCTGCCGCACCGCCGGATTGAGGATTGGAAATACACCGACCTTCGCGTGCTAATGCGCGAAGTGTTGCCGCTGGCGGCGGCACCCGATGCAGCGGTGCTGAAGCGGGCGGAGGCCGCGCTGAAGACTGCCGCGATTGAGGGCACTCGCCGGCTGGTGCTGGTAGATGGCGCGTTCGCACCGGGGCTTTCGGAGACGAATGGTCTCGAGAAGGGCGTCAGCATCCGTTCCCTGCGCGAGGCGCTGGACGGCGGCGACGGCGCGCTGCAAGCGCAACTGTTTTCGCTCGATACGTCTAATCCCATGGTGGCGCTGAACAGCGCCATGCTCACTGACGGCGTCGTGATCGAGATCGCCGATGGCACCGTGCTGTCGCGGCCGCTCCATGTCGTCCATATCGCCGCCGGCGCGGCCGCGTCGTCGATGTTCACCCGCTCGCTGCTGCGTCTCGGCAAGAACGCATCCGCTACGCTGGTCGAGAGCTATGTCGCGGCTGACGGCACGAGGACCTATCAGGCGCATGACTCGCTGGTGATCGCAATCGGCGACCATTCCCGGCTCGATCACGTCCGCCTGGTCGAGGATGCGGCCGACGCCGTCAACATCTCCTCCTCCGCCGTCACGCTCGGCGCGCACGCGCATTTCAATATCTTCGGCATGGCCTCGGGCGCGGCCGTCAGCCGTTACCAGGCGACTATTGCCTTTGCCGGCGAGGGCTCGCGGGTCGAGACCAACGGTGTCAACCTGCTCAGGGGCCGCCAGCACGCCGACACCACGCTGCTGATGGACCATGCGGTGCCGAATTGCGCGAGCCGCGAAGTGTTCCGCGCCGTGATCGACGACAGCGCGCATTCGGTGTTCCAGGGCCGCATCATCGTCCGTCCCGACGCCCAGAAGACCGACGCCAAGATGATGACGCGGGCGTTGCTGTTGTCCGACGACGCCGAGGCCGACAACAAGCCGGAGTTGGAGATCTTCGCCGACGACGTCACCTGCGGCCATGGCGCCACGTCCGGCGCGCTGGACGAGAGCCTGCTGTTCTATCTGCGCGCCCGCGGGCTGCCGGAGAAGGACGCGCAGGCGCTGTTGATCCAGGCCTTTGTTGGCGAAGCCATCGAATCCATCGCCAACGACGCCTTGCGCGATCTGGCGGAGGCAACCGCGGGACGCTGGCTGAGGGCGCGCGCATGACGTTGCATCCCGCGGTCGCCAACGGTTCCTACGACGTCGCCCGCGTCCGCGAGGATTTTCCGGCGCTGGCGCTGAAGGTCTATGGCAAGCAGCTCGTCTATCTCGACAACGCGGCTTCCGCGCAGAAGCCGACCGCCGTGCTCAAGCGCATGACGGACGCCTATGAGCGCGAATACGCCAATGTGCATCGCGGCCTGCATTACCTCGCTAATGCCGCGACCGAGGCCTATGAGGGCGGCCGCACCAAGGTGGCGAAGTTCCTCAATGCGCGGCGCAACGAGGAGATCGTCTTCACCCGCAACGCCACCGAGGCGATCAACCTGGTGGCGTCCTCCTGGGGAGAGCCCAATATCGGCGAGGGCGACGAGATCGTCATCTCGATCATGGAGCACCATTCCAACATCGTGCCCTGGCATTTCCTCAGGGAGCGCCACGGCGCCGTGATCAAATGGGCGCCGGTCGATGACGACGGCA
Organism: Bradyrhizobium sp.; assembly: GCF_016219575.1. Taxonomy (GTDB): domain Bacteria; phylum Pseudomonadota; class Alphaproteobacteria; order Rhizobiales; family Xanthobacteraceae; genus Bradyrhizobium. Next base: position 651,521 of record NZ_JACRMG010000009.1, read on the forward strand.
ATTTCCTGATCGAGGAGTTCGAGAAACTGCTGGGACCGCGGACAAAGCTGGTCGCGATCACGCAGATGTCGAACGCGCTCGGCACCATCGTCCCGGTCAAGGAGGTCGTGAAGCTCGCGCATGACCGCGGCATTCCGGTGCTGGTGGACGGCAGCCAGGCTGCCGTGCACCTGGCCGCCGACGTGCAGGACATCGACTGCGACTTCTACGTCTTCACTGGCCACAAGCTGTACGGCCCGACCGGCATCGGCGTGCTCTACGCCAAGCACGAGCACCTCGTCGCCATGCGGCCCTTCAACGGCGGTGGCGAGATGATCCGCGAGGTGGCGCAGGACTGGGTCACCTATGGCGATCCCCCGCACAAGTTCGAGGCGGGCACGCCGGCGATCGTGGAATCGATCGGCCTCGGAGCGGCCATCGACTACGTCAATTCGATCGGCAAGGAACGCATCGCCGCGCATGAGCACGGCCTGCTCACTTATGCCCAGGAGCGGTTGCGCGAGATCAACTCGCTGCGCCTGATCGGCACCGCCCGCGACAAGGGGCCGGTGATCTCGTTCGAGCTGAAGGGCGCGCATGCCCACGACGTCGCCACCGTGATCGACCGTCAGGGTGTGGCGGTGCGTGCCGGAACCCATTGCGTGATGCCGCTTTTAGAGCGGTTCAAAGTCACAGCCACCTGCCGCGCTTCCTTCGGCATGTATAATACCAAGGAAGAAGTCGACCATCTGGTGCAGGCGCTGATCAAGGCGCGGGAACTGTTCGCATGACCGACACGGCCGAAGTCAAGACCGTCTCCATGGAAACCCAATCGGCGCTGCCGCCGGAGGAGACCGAGCAGCTCAGCGGCGAGATCGTAGCCGCGCTGAAGACGGTGTTCGACCCCGAGATTCCCGCCGACATCTACGAACTCGGCCTGATCTACAAGGTCGACCTCAAGGAAGATCGCAGCGTCGACATCATGATGACGCTGACCACGCCGAACTGCCCGGCGGCCGGCGAGCTGCCGACCATGGTCGAGAACGCGGTCGCCAGCGTCCCCGGTGTCGGGATCGTCAACGTCAACCTGGTCTGGGATCCGCCGTGGACGCCGGACCGGATGAGCGACGAGGCCCGCCTCGTGCTCAACATGTGGTGAGCTTAGCGTTAGGGATCCGAGATTTTCATTGAATTGCCGCTGGAGCTGACCAAATGACCGATATGCCTATTGCACCAGCCAAGCCGAAGCCGCGCCCCCGCCCGCAGGTGATGCGGCTGACGGACGCCGCGGCTGCGCGCATCGGCGAACTGACGAAGCGCGCCGATTCCGAGATCGTCGGCCTGCGCGTCGGCGTCAAGAACGGCGGTTGCGCCGGCCAGTCCTACACCGTCGAATATGCCCACGAGATCCGTGCCACCGACGAGGTGGTCGAGGACAAGGGCGTGAAGATCCTGGTCGATCCCAAGGCCGTGCTGTTCCTGCTCGGCACCGAGATGGACTACAAGGCTGACAAGATGCAGGCCCAGTTCGTCTTCAACAATCCGAACCAGATATCCGCCTGCGGCTGCGGCGAGTCCGTGCAGCTCAAGCCGGCCAAGGTATAGTCTCTCATCGCTTACTGACCTCATCCTGAGGAGCCGCGCGCTTGCGCGGCGTCTCGAAGGATGGACGCGGGCGATTCGGGGCCTCATGGTTCGAGACGCGCAAGATGCGCTCCTCACCATGAGGGGCCAGTATCCAGCGTGAGGCCATCATGGACCGCGATTTCCTCATCGACCTCTTCGCCGATTTCGGCCCGGTGACGATCCGCCCGATGTTTTCCGGCTACGGCATTTCCGCCGACGGCACCAACTTTGCGCTGGCGCTGCGCGCTGGCCTCTATTTCCGTGCCGATGAGGCGACCATTCCGCAATACGAGGCGGAAGGCTCAACGCCGTTCCAGTACCAGACGCGCGCCAAAACGGTGACGGTGAATTCCTACTGGCAATTGCCGGCGCGGCTGTTCGACGACACCGAGGAGCTCGGCGAATGGGCGAGGGCAGCGCTGGCCGCCGCCCGGCGCGCCGCGGTGAAGAAGCGCCCGAAGGCGCGGAAGGGCGCGAAGAAGGTCGCCACGACGAAAAAGGCCGCACCCAGGAAGGCTGCGGCCAAGAAGACGACTTCAAAGAAGACGAAGCGGAATCGTTAGGCCACCTGGGTGTGGCTGCCTTGCGTCTCGGCGCTGTATTCCGGATCGACTTCGCAGATCACGCGGTTGCGGCCGTTGCGCTTGGCGGCGTAGAGGCAGGCGTCGGCGCGTTCGATCAGCGAGTCCGTGTCGTCGCCTTCCTTCAGCATGGAGACGCCGACGGAGATCGTGACGCGGCCGAGAATCTCGCCGGTCGACTTCTTCTTCAGTTCCTTGGCCATCACGGCGCGGCGGATGTGGTCGGCCACCGTGAGCGCCTGGCGCAGGCCGGTATTGGGCAGCACGACCGCGAATTCCTCGCCGCCGTAGCGGGCGGTGATGTCCTGGCCCTTGATGGTCTGCTTCAGCGACATGCCGACCAGGCGCAGCACCTGGTCGCCGGTGAGATGGCCGTAGGAATCGTTGAACGACTTGAAATGGTCGATGTCGAACATCAGCAGCGACAGCGGCTCGCCGCTTTCCAGCGCAGCCGCAACGGCGGCCTCGATCGAGCGGTCGAAATATTTGCGATTTCCCAGCCCGGTGAGCGGATCGGTCAGGCTCTCGGCGCGGATCGCTTCCAGGCTGTGCTGGAGGTTGCTGATCTCGCTCTTCGACAGCGACAGCCGGTCTTCCAGCGCCCGGTTGGTCTCGCGCATGTCGCGCGTCGACTTCACCAGCGATTCGACGATCGACTTGAGCTGCTCGCGATTCTGTACCGACAAAAGCTTCTGGTTGGCGCCGTCGAGGCTGGCGCCGTAGCTCGCCGACATGCCCAGCGCTTCCGTGATCAGCCTCATCACGTCGTCGATCTCGCCGATCACGCGCGCGCCGACCTTGTCGATGCGGTCGCTTGTCTTGAGCTGGGAGAGATAGGTTTCGTAGATTTGTTCGAGATCGCTCTCGGTGAGCTTGCCGTTGCGCGACAACGTCTCGTTGATGATCTTGTTGAGGGCGGCGTTATAGCCGGTCGCGTAGACGTACCAGATTTCGTAGTTGCGAGGGATCGCGGTCTGGCGGAGCGACTTGATCTGGCCGAGCGCAATTTCGGCGAAGGCAAGTGTGCGTTCGTGTTCGTCGAGCGGCTTGACCACCGTTCCGTCCCCAATAGCGCGCGGTGCCGCCCAAGAGCCAGCAGCAATTACTAAATTATCGACGCTACGCTAACGGAGGAGAATGAACGGCCGGTTAAAGGGGGAACCGGCCGTTGTGCGTTGCGATCAGACGCGCGCGCGCACGGGGCGCAGCAGGAAGGCGGGAAGATGCGAATGATCCGCAGGCTCGATTTCCTCGCGCGGACCGCGTTGCGGCTCGGGCCGGCCGATCGAAGGTACGCGTGAGGGGGAAGCAGCCGCCGGAGTTTGCGGCTCCTGCGCGGGATGACGTCCGCCCTTGCCGGCATGGCGCTCGCCGCGGGCGTGTCGCTCACCGCTCTTGCGTTCGCCGCCAGCACGTTCGCCGCCGCCAGCGCGCTCGCTGCCATGCTTCTCGCTGCCGGAACGTTCGCCGCGCTCGCGGCGCGGCTTGCGGCCGCCGCGCGCACCGTCGCGGCCATGCTCGCGCTTGCGGTGCTCGCGCGGATGATCGCCATCTTCGGCTGCGTCGGCGTGGACTTCGTAGTCGCCGTCGGCACGCGGAATGCTCTGGCCGATCAGCTTCTCGATCGCGGCCATCGACTTGGTATCGAGCGAGGTGACGATCGAGATTGCGGTGCCGGGGCGCCCGGCGCGGCCGGTGCGGCCGACACGGTGCACGTAGTCGTCGGGATGATGGGGGACGTCGAAATTGAAGACGTGGCTGACCATGGGAATGTCGAGGCCGCGGGCGGCGACGTCGGAGGCAACCAGCAGGGGAATCTCGCCCTTGCGGAATTGCTCGAGCGCTGCGGTGCGCGCCGACTGATCCATGTCGCCGTGCAGGGCGCCGACGGCGAAGCCGTGCTTCTGCAGCGACTTGTAGACGACGGCGACTTCGCGCTTGCGGTTGCAGAAGATGATCGCGTTCTGGAGGTCCTTGGCGTCGCGCAGCAGGCGGCGCAGGATGTCGCGCTTCTGGTGCGCTTCGCGACCGGCCGGCACCTGGGACTGTGTCACGGTGACCGCGGTGGTCGCGGGCTTGGAAACCTCGATCCGCGCCGGATTGTGCAGGAAGGTCTCGGTGATGCGGGAAATTTCCGGCGGCATCGTCGCGGTGAAGAACAGCGTCTGCCGCGTGAAAGGCACCAGCTTGCAGATGCGTTCGATGTCGGGAATGAAGCCCATGTCCAGCATGCGGTCGGCTTCGTCGATCACCAGCAGCTCGACGCCGGTGAGAAGCAGGCCGCCGCGCTCGGTGTGGTCGAGCAGCCGGCCGGGTGTTGCGATCAGCACGTCGACGCCGCGCGTCAGCTTGGAGTCCTGGTCGCCGAAGGAGACGCCGCCGATCAGGAGCGCGACGTTGAGCTTCTGCCCGGCGCCGTATTTGTCGAACTGTTCCTTGACCTGGGCTGCGAGCTCGCGGGTCGGCTCCACGATCAGGGTGCGCGGCATGCGCGCCCGGGCGCGGCCCTTTTCGAGGATGGTGAGCATCGGCAGGACGAAGGCAGCGGTCTTGCCGGTGCCGGTCTGGGCGATGCCGAGCACGTCACGCCGCGCGAGGACGTGGGGGATCGCCTGTTCCTGGATGGGGGTAGGGGTGGTGTAACCGGTGGCCGCAACAGCGGCGAGAACCTTGTCGGACAAACCGAGATTGGAAAAAGACATTGAGCCTCTGATCGACACCGCCGTTCGGAATCGAAAGTAAAAAGGCTGTCGCGTTCGACCCCGAAACGGCGTGCTTTTAAGGAAGCTCAGGGGCTCTGACTTACGCAGACGAGCGGCTAACCCAGGGAATCGTATTTCGACCGAGGGCCGCGTTGAGCCGGAACATAGGGTCCAAATGGCCAAAGTCAATCTGGGAACCGTCCCAATAGCGGAAAAACCTTAATGTTTTCGCACAAATAACCGGCTTTTCGTCATTTTGCCTTCAAACAACGGGAGGATCGGATGCCTGCTGGGGGTTGCCTGAACCTCGCATGGGCGTTCCGCGACTATCAGGCGTGAAGCCGATACGGTGGCGAAGGCGCAGGCCGCAGGCGGGGATTTTGCGATGAGATGGATGAACTGGAAGATCGCGGCTGCGCTGTGCATGGCGGCCTTGTGCATGATGCTGGCCGTGCCTGCGCAGGCGGCCAAGCGTGTCGCGCTCGTCATCGGCAACAACGATTACAGGAACGTGCCCAAGCTGCAGAAGGCGGTCAACGACGCCCGCACCATGGGCGATACGCTCAAGCAGCTCGGCTTTTCCGTGATGGTGGCGGAGAACCAGACGCGCCAGGCCTTCAGCCAGACGCTGCTGGCCTTCGACAAGGCGGTCGAGCCCGGCGACACCGCCTTCTTCTTCTATGCCGGCCACGGTTTCGAGATCGCCGGTCAGAATTTCCTGCTGCCGACCGACGTGCCCGCGGCGACCGAGGGGCAGGAAGAGCTGGTGCGCGATTCCTCCGTCCTCGCCGACCGCATCATCGAGCGGCTGCAGAACAAGAAGGCGCGCACCGCGATCCTGGTGTTCGACGCCTGCCGCAACAACCCGTTCGAACGCGCCGGCACCCGCGCTGTCGCCGGCGGCGGCGGGCTGGCGCCGATGACGCAATTGCCGGAAGGCGTGTTCTCGGTGTTTTCCGCAGGTCCCCGCCAGACCGCGCTCGACCGGCTGTCCAACGACGACGCCAATCCCAATTCGGTGTTCACCCGCATCTTCGCCAGGGAGCTGACGCAGCCCGGCGTCAACCTCGTGCAGGTGGCCCAGCGCACGCGCCGGCTGGTCAGCGAGTCCGCCGAGACCGTCCGCCACAAGCAGGTGCCGGTCTATTTCGACCAGATGGTCGACGACGTCTTCCTCAACGGTGCGGCGAAATCCGACCCGCCGCCGGCGGTCGCGGCAAAGCCCGCCGAGCCGGCCCAGCAGGTGGCGGCGCTGACCCAGGTGCAGCGCATTGCCCCGCAGAACGACTCCGTCAACGCGCCGATCGCCGCCTTCTCGCGCCACAATGGCGGCTGGACCGTGGTGTTCTCGATCGCCGATCCCACGCTCGGGATTTCCTGGCGGCTGGGCGATGCCGGCCAGTTCCGCGAAACCGGCTTCATCGACACGCTCGATCCGCGCACCCGCAAGCGCATGCCCAATCCCTCGATCGAGCTCACCGCCGACCAGCCGGCCGCCACGATCCAGGTGCGCTACGTCGACGCCTCCGGCGAGACGCAGGGCCCGTTCCCGATCCGCTTCGACCCTGAGGCTGCGCTGTTGCGCGACCAGCGCAAGATCCTCGACATGACCGCGACCAGCTGGCTGTCGTTCCGCGACTTCAACGGGCTGCTGGTCTACTACACGCATTTGATGTCGTACCGCTGCGCGATCCGCGAGGCCCGCATCGGCATCGACAGTGCGATGCCGGACAAGGTGCTGAAAATGCCGCCCTGCGATCCCAGGGACCCGAGCGCCATTCCGCACGACGCCAATCCGTATTTGAAGCTTGCGCCCACTACGAGGTCGGTCTCGGTGGAGTTGACCTACCGCGACGGCAGCGTGTCGGAGATCAAGACCTTCCGGCGCTGACGCATTTCCCGTCATTGCGAGCCACTGATGTCATTCCGGGGCGATGCGAAGCATCGAACCCGGAATCTCGAGATTCCGGGTCTGGTCCTTCGGACCATCCCGGAATGACGACGGATGGAATGTTCGTTTGCGCTCGCAAATGACGAATTTGCCATTCCGGCCTATGCTCCATGCCGGAGGTCGCCATGTCGCAATCGACGAAAGTCCGCTGTTGCGTCGTCGTCGGCGGCGCGTGACCGTCACGACATCACCGAGAACCCGCCATCGACGGGGATCGCGGTGCCCGTGACGAAATCGGAGGCGGGCGAGGCGAGGAACACGGCGATCCCGGCGAAGTCGTCGATGTGCCCCCAGCGTCCGGCCGGCGTTCGGCCGAGGACCCGTTCATGCAGCCCCGCCACCTGCTGACGAGCGCCTTTCGTCAGATCCGTATCGATCCAGCCGGGCAGGATGGCGTTGACCTGGATGTTGTCGGGCGCCCACGCGCAGGCGCAGGAGCGCGAGAACTGCACGATGCCGCCCTTGCTGGCGGCATAGGCCGGCGCATAGCTGCCGGCAAAGATCGACATCATCGATCCGATGTTGATGACCTTGCCGCGGCCCGATGCCTTCAGCGCCGGGTAGGCCGCCTTCGAGCACAGGAAGGCGCTGGTCAGGTTGGTGTTCATCACGGTGTGCCATTCCTCGAGCTCCAGCAAATGCGTCGGCTTGCGGATGCTGGTGCCGGCGTTGTTGACGAGGATGTCGATCCGGCCGAGCTCGTTGCCGACCCGCTCGATCATCGCGGCCACCGCCGCCTTGTCGGTGACGTCGGTTGCGACCGCAATCGTCCTGACGCCGCGCTTGCGCAATTCCTCGACGGCGCTCGTGGACTTCGCCTCGTTGCGTCCGACCACCGCGATATCGGCGCCGGCGTCCGCCAGCCCGCGCGCCATGCCCAGACCAATGCCGCCATTGCCGCCGGTCACGATCGCGACGCGGCCGGTGAGATCGAAGAGTTTGGTTGTCATGTGGTGCGTTCCCTTGCTTCGTCATGCCCGGGCTTGTCCCGGGCATCCACGTTCCTTGCCGCCAGTGAAGAAGAAAGACGTGGATGGCCGGGTCAAGCCCGGCCATGACGCGTGGAGGGAGAAATCACTTCTTGCCCTGCCAGATCAGGATCAGCCCGACCGCGGAGAGCAGGGCGCCGTATTCCGCCCATTGCAGGCTGCCGATCATGAAACTCGATGCCGGCCAGGCGATCGCACCGGTGCCCTGGCCGATCCAGAGCAGGCCGATGGCCAGTGCGAGAAGGCCGACGATCAGCAGCGCCTTGCGCATGGGTTTGCTCCCCTTGTCGGCCGTACGCCGCTCCCAAGTGCATTACGCCTTCGATCCGGCCGGCGTGCAATCGGTTTCCGGACTCCGCCTTGAAGGGCGCCGGCAGCGAATCATGAAAAAAGCCCCGGCGCGATGCCGGGGCTTTCAGGACTGCAAGTCCGGGAGAGATCAGTACTTCGCGACCACGGCCGCGCCGGGCCAGCCGAACTTGTAGGTCAGGCGCGCCCGCACGATGTCGAGCTTGCCCTTCATGTCCCGCGTTTCGGGGGTGACGATGCAGCAGCCGCCGAAGTAATCGTCGAAGTGGCGGCGCGTGTCGAGTTCGACGTGGCGGTATTCGAAGCCGAGGATCCAGTTCGATGTCAGGGCGTAGTCGACGCCGGCTCCCGCATACCAGCCGTCGTGGCGGAGGCCGGAGCGGCCAATCTCGAGACCGGTCCCGCGGTTGAATACCGACGTGTCGAGCTTCGCCGAAGCATATCCGCCGGTGCCATAGAGCAGCCACTGGCTGGCCGGTGTGAAGCCGATCCTGGCGCCGACGGTCCAGAGCTCGTCGATTCGGCCGCGGCACGAGATCGCAAGGGGGGCGAGTTGTTGCACGCAGCTGGCATTCGCTCCGGCGTTGACGGCGGGCCATTTGTTGTCGAGCGTGAGGCCGCTGTAGTCGCCCTCGATGCCCAGCACCAGCTGGTTCCACTGATACTGGAACCCGGCGATGCCGCTGACGATCAGGCTGTCGCCCGTGGCGTTATGGTGGTTGAGGTTGGGCGTCGTCACATAGTCGCCGGTCACCTCGGTGCGGGCCCAGCCGGCAGCCCCGCCGACATAGAAGCCGCTCCAGTTTGCGACCGCGACGGCAGGCGGCGGCGCCTTTGTGTAGGGGCGGGCGGGCAAGTCAGCTGCGAGCGCCGATCCAGTAACCGCAACGAGCGCCGAAATGGCGGCGACGATTTTCTTCACTTTCGATATTCCCAAACAGGAGGCCAATGAATCTCAACTACCATGATCGATCGGAACAAGCTGTTGCGCCGGCATCACACCCGACGACTGAAGCATTGGCGGTCCCCAACGCGTCGCGGCGAAGGCACGCATGAAACACGCATGAAAAAAGCCCCGGCCGAGGCCGGGGCTTTCAGAACTCAAGTCCGGGTGAGATCAGTACTTCGCGACGACCGGTCCGCCCCAGTTGAAGCGCCAGACCAATTCGCTGCGGACCGTGTGGACCCACTTCTCGGAATCATAGGACACGTTGGGCGCGGGAAAGCCGCCTATTACCAACCGGAGCGGCTGAGATTGTCGATCAAAGTGGGAAGCGCGGTACTCAGTTTTCCAATACAGACCTGGCAAGAATCCCAGCGCGTATTCGTAACCAGAACCGAGGAACCAACCTTTGTGCGTGGCGGCTTCGGTATAGACACCGTTCGGGGCGAACGGGGGCCCAAAGACGTTGGTGTAGTTGGTTCGATCAAAGTGAGCTTCGGTGTAGCCGCCGCTGAAATAGGTCAGCAACTGCGGGGTCACGAGCACGCCGATCCGGCCTCCGACCGCCCATTGTGAACTCAGCTTTTCGTTGCCGACGGCGACGAACCAGAGGTCGTTGCGCCGTCCGTTGATATCGGAAAAGTCATAGTCGGCGAATGCGCCCACGACCACGCCCCATGCACCGGTGCTGAATTGGTAATCGCAGCCGCCCTGCACGGTACCGAACCAGCCTTTGCCGCTGTTGCTGAAGGTGTCGGTGACCTGGACGCGCGGTGGGCCATCGATATAGCCGGTGTTCTCCTGGTACCAGAGACCATAACCGCCGCCGCCGCCGACATAGCAGCCAGTCCAATTGGCAACTGCAACAGGGACCGGAGCAGCCGGTCGAGCCTTGACGGGCATGTCAGCGGCAATTGCCTGGCCAGCGAGTGCACCGGTCAAGGTCAGTGCGAGCACAAATTGCTTCATGTTCAATCCTCGATGCCTTCCGCGCTTGACGGCGCACGAAGGGCGTTCCTGATTCCCAAGTTCCGATCGGGGAACTATACAGCGTACCATCTAAGATTGCTGTTGCGGTGAGGGCACATCTTCCTGAAATGAAAAAGCCCCGGCGCGAGGCCGGGGCTTTCAGGACTTCAAGTCCGGGAGAGGTCAGTTCAGCTCAGTACTTGGCGACAACCGCGCCACCGCCGAAGTTGAAGCGGTAGACCAGCTCGCTGCGGACCGTGTGCACCTACTTCTCGGAGTCGTAGGACTCACCGATGCGGAGGCCGTTAGCCACGATGAGGGTCGGCTGGGTCTGGCGGTCGAAGTGAGCAGCGCGGTATTCCGTCTTCCAGTACAGGCCGGGCAGGAAGCTCAGCGCGTACTCGTAGCCGGATCCGATGAACCAGCCCTTGAAGGTGGCGCCGTCGGTGTAGAGGCCGTTGGCGACGTTGAAGGGCGGGCCGAACGCGTTGGTCCAGTTGGTGCGGTCGAACTTGGCTTCAGCGTAACCGCCGGAGAGGTAGCTCAGCAGGTTCGGGGTGATCAGCACGCCGACGCGGCCGCCGACGGCCCACTGCGAGCTCAGCTTCTCGTTACCGACGGCACCTCGAATGATGTCGTTGCGCCTGCCGTTGATGTCGGCGAAGTCATAGTCGGCGAAGGCGCCAACCACGACGCCCCACGGGCCGGTCGAGAACTGATAGTCGCAGCCGCCCTGCACGGTGCCGAACCAGCCCTTGCCACCGTTGGAATAGGTGTCGGTGAACTGGGTGCGCGGCGGACCGTCGATGTAGCCGGTGTTCTCCTGGTACCAGAGGCCGTAGCCGCCGCCGCCGCCGACGTAGCAGCCGGTCCAGCTGGCAACCGCCACGGGGGCGACCACCGGAGCCTTGGTGATACGAGCAGGCATATCGGCAGCAATTGCCTGCCCTGCGAATGCCGCGGTCGCGGCCAGTGCGAGCGCCAATTTCTTCATGTTCAATCCCCCAAAGTTCAGCGTCGAATTCGAACGCCCGGAATCCAGTATCTCGACTATACGCAAGTCCACCCGAAATGCTGTTGCCGCCAGGACACATCTTCCAGAAATGAAAAAAGCCCCGGCGCGAGGCCGGGGCTTTCAGGACTTCAAGTCCGGGAGAGGTCAGTTCAGCTCAGTACTTGGCGACAACCGCGCCACCGCCGAAGTTGAAGCGGTAGACCAGCTCGCTGCGGACCGTGTGGACCCACTTCTCGGAGTCGTAGGACTCACCGAAGCGGAGACCGTTAGCCACGATGAGGGTCGGCTGGGTCTGGCGGTCGAAGTGAGCAGCGCGGTATTCCGTCTTCCAGTACAGGCCGGGCATGAAGCCCAGCGCATACTCGTAGCCCGAGCCGATGAACCAGCCCTTGAAGGTGGCGCCGTCGGTGTAGAGGCCGTTCGCGGCGCCCGGGAAGGGCGGTCCGAACGCGTTGGTCCAGTTGGTCCGGTCGAACTTGGCTTCGGCATAACCGCCGGACAGGTAGCTCAGCAGGTTCGGGGTGATCAGCACGCCGACGCGGCCGCCGACAGCCCACTGCGAGCTCAGCTTCTCGGTACCAACAGCAGCCCGCATGATGTCGTTGCGGCGGCCGTTGATGTCGGCGAAGTCATAGTCGGCGAAGGCGCCAACCACGATGCCCCATGCGCCGGTCGAGAACTGATAGTCGCAGCCGCCCTGCACGGTGCCGAACCAGCCCTTGCCACCGTTGGAATAGGTGTCGGTGACCTGGACGCGCGGCGGTCCGTCGAAGTAGCCGGTGTTCTCCTGGTACCAGAGGCCGTAGCCGCCGCCGCCGCCGACGTAGCAGCCGGTCCAGCTGGCAACCGCCACGGGGGCGACCACCGGAGCCTTGGTGATACGAGCAGGCATATCAGCAGCAATTGCCTGCCCTGCGAATGCCGCGGTCGCGGCCAGTGCGAGCGCCAATTTCTTCATGTTCAATCCCTCAATATATGCGTCGGACTCGACGACCAGGTGGAGTGCGTTTCGCACTGATTCCCCAAACTCAGTAGGGCGACTATACGCAGTTCGTTCCGAAAAGCTGTTGCGAGCGAGGCACAGTTGTCCGGAAACGAACCAACGCGCGGGGCCCCAAAGTCACAGCCTTTTTCGCGTCAAAAACGGCCTAAACGGCTCTTTTTGTTGTGGTTTCGAGGCGCTGGTGCCCCGGCGGTGCACCTTGGTGCCGCGCGGTCTTCGGTGCGCCCGGCCGGATATGTGTCTTCCAGACCGCGAATCCCCAGCGGCCTGCAGGCGGTTCTATCCGGGACGGATGTCGGTGCAGACAATGGGATTGGCTGTCGTTCGGTCGTCCTGCTGCAATTCGCTTTTGACGAATTCGTCAAATCGTAAACTCTTCCTTGCCGCGCAGGGCAAATCACTGGCGCTTGTCTGCCTGGCCCGCGCCGCCGTGAGGGACGTTTGCGCGATCGTCACGGAACGTCGCGTCGTGAGAATGGGAGTGCATGTGCCGTAGTGGAGCCGCAAACACCGCTGTCGTCCTGGCGCAGGCCGGGACCCACACGCCGCGGCGGAAATTGTTTAGCGCTATGGTTGTCGGCTTTTCCCTCAACAACATCGCCTTGTGGTTATGGGCCCCGGCCTGCGCCGGGGCGACAGCGAGATTGTTGCTCCGCCGTTGAATACTTCGCTCGCAAAGACGGCGGATTGAGCGCCGCCTCAGACGTCCAGCAGATCCTCGCTGGCAAACTCGGCCTTGTCGGAGATGAAGGCGAAGCGTGCCTCGGCCTTGGTGCCCATCAGCCGCTCCACCGAATCGGCGGTGCCCTCGCGGTCGTCGGCGAGCAGCACCACGCGCAGCAGCGTGCGCTTGGCCGGGTCCATGGTGGTTTCCTTCAATTGCGCAGGCATCATTTCGCCCAGGCCCTTGAAGCGGCTGACCTCGACCTTAGCGTTGGCGTTGAACTCGCTCTTCATCAGCGCATCCCTGTGCGCGTCGTTGCGGGCATAGACCGACTTGCTGCCATGGGTCAGCTTGTAGAGCGGCGGCACCGCCAGATAGAGATGGCCCTCGTCGATCAGCCGCGGCATCTGCCGGTAGAAGAAGGTGATCAGCAGCGAAGCGATGTGGGCGCCGTCGACGTCGGCGTCGGTCATGATGATGATGCGCGAGTAGCGCAGATCCTCCTCGCGATACTGCGCGAGCGTGCCGCAGCCGATCGCCTGCATGAGGTCGGCGAGCTGCGCGTTGGCGGTGAACTTGTCCTTGCTCGCGGAGGCGACGTTGAGGATTTTCCCCTTCAGCGGCAGGATCGCCTGGGTCTTGCGGTCCCGCGCCTGCTTGGCGCTGCCGCCGGCCGAGTCGCCTTCGACGATGAAGAGTTCGGAGCCTTCCTGGGCGCTGTTGGTGCAGTCGGAAAGTTTTCCCGGCAGGCGCAGCTTCTTCACCGCGGTCTTGCGCGAGATTTCCTTTTCGGCGCGGCGGCGCAGCCGCTCCTCGGCGCGCTCGACCACGAAATCTAGCAGCCTGTTGGCCTGCAGGGGATTGCCCGACAGCCAGTGGTCGAAGGGATCCTTGATCGCCTGTTCGACGATGCGCTGCGCCTCCGCCGTGGCAAGCCGGTCCTTGGTCTGGCCCTGGAATTCCGGCTCGCGCACGAACACGGACAGCATGACGGCTGCACCCACCATCACGTCTTCGGAGGTGATGGAGGCGGCGCGCTTGCCCTGGCCGACGCGCTCGGCATGGTCCTTCAGGCCGCGCAGCAGCGCGCTGCGCATGCCGGATTCATGGGTGCCGCCGTCGGGCGTCGGCACCGTGTTGCAGTAGGAGGAGAGGAAACCGTCGGCATCCGCAGTCCAGGCCACCGCCCATTCGCAGGCGCCATGTGCGCCGTTGCGGCCGGACTTGCCGGAGAAGATATCCGGATGGACCAGCGTGTCGGCGTGGATTGCGGCGGCGAGATAGTCCTTCAGGCCGCCGGGGAAATGGAAGGTGTCCTCGGCGGGAACGTCCTCGACGCCCTTCAAGAACTCGGCCGCGCATTTCCAGCGGATTTCGACGCCGCCGAACAGATAGGCCTTCGAGCGCGTCATCTTGAACAGGCGCTGCGGCTTGAAGGTCGCCTTCGCGCCGAAGATATCGGCGTCCGGCTTGAAGCGGATGCGGGTGCCGCGGCGGTTGTTGATCTTGCCGAGGTCTTCCAGCTTGCCCTTGGGATGGCCGCGCTCGAAGCTCATGCGATAGAGTTTCTGGCTGCGCGCGACTTCCACCTCGAGGCGGGAGGACAGCGCATTCACCACGGACACGCCGACGCCGTGCAGGCCGCCGGAGGTCTCGTAGACCTTGGAGTCGAATTTGCCGCCCGAATGCAGCGTGCACATGATGACTTCGAGCGCCGACTTCTTCGGGAATTTCGGATGGGGGTCGACGGGAATGCCGCGGCCGTTGTCGGTTACGCTCAGGAAGCCGTCGGCGGAGAGCTCCACCTCGATGAAGGTGGCGTGTCCTGCCAGCGCCTCGTCCATGGAATTGTCGATGACCTCAGCGAACAAATGATGCAGCGCCTTTTCGTCGGTGCCGCCGATATACATGCCGGGCCGGCGCCGGACCGGCTCCAGGCCCTCCAGCACCTCGATATCGCGCGCGGTGTAGCCGGCTTCGGCGCCGCCGCCGCGCGCGGCCACCTTGAGGTCGGCCTTGCCCTTTGGACTGCCCTTGGGCTCGGGGCCACCAAAAAGATCGTTTTCCTTGGCTTTCGCCGCTGATTTCAATGATTTAGGCATGATTCTTCATATTTTGCGCGCGGATGCGGCTCGCGAATCGGTTGCTCTGACTATGCCACGCTTGGGCTTAAAAAGTGACGGCTGGGGACGACGGGGCCGCTCACGGCCAGAGCCGGGCTTTGTGACTTGAAGTTGGGCAAGCCGCTGGCTTACCAAGGGAACCAGCGGGGCCTGAGGGCAATTTGAGAACATGGAAGATTTCGCGCACTCGGTGGCAAGTTTCGTGCGCGAGCATCAGCATTGGGCCGCCCCGATCGTGCTGGTGCTGGCCTTCGGCGAGTCGCTGGCCTTCATCTCGCTGCTGGTGCCCGCCTGGGGCGCGCTGGTGGCAATCGGCGCGCTGATCGGGGTTTCCGGCATCAACTTCTGGCCGATCTGGCTTGCGGGTGGCATCGGCGCGGCACTGGGCGACTGGCTCTCCTACTGGTTCGGTTACAAGTACAAGGAGCACGTCGCACAGATGTGGCCCTTGTCGAAATTTCCCGAGATCCTGCCGCGCGGCGAGGCCTTTGTGCGGGACTGGGGCGTGCCCAGCATCTTCATCGGCCGTTTCTTCGGACCGCTGCGCGCCTCGGTGCCGCTCGCGGCCGGCATTTTCGAGATGCCGTACTGGCCGTTCCAGATCGCCAATTTCGTTTCGGCGCTGCTGTGGTCGGCGGTGCTGCTACTGTTCGGCGACGTGATCGCCATCGTCATGCAGCTGATCTGGCGCAGCGTCTGAGGTGTCAATCCGGGTTCGATGCCGCGCATCGCCCCGAATGACGGCATTGTGAACTTGACCGCCGGGGAAACCGGCCTTATGACCCGCGCCCATGACCAACGGTCCGACCATCGCCATCGCTCGCCGCCGCCGCGCCATCGCGGTATGGGCGGACGTTCGCGTCTGAGATCGTCGCCCCTGCCGCCGGATCCTTCCCGCGGCTTTTCTCCTTGCAAAAAACGCGGTCTGATCTGGCGGCTCCTTCGTCCAAAGCAGGAGTTTTGAGATGTATACGCCGCCCATGTTCAAGCCCGATCGCGCCGCGAGCCTTGCATTCGCGGAAGCGCGTGGATTCGGCACGGCCTGTGCGTGGGACGGCAAGCGCCCGATCGCTTCAAGCCTGCCGTTCTATCTGAGCTACGCCGGTGACGACACGCCGACCGCGTTGTTCCATGTCGCCCGTAACAATCCGCTGATAAGAGCCGCGGATGGTATGACACCCTGGGTGCTCGCGATCATCGGCGCGGATGCCTATGTCACGCCGGACTGGTATGTCTCAGTGGACCAGGTGCCGACCTGGCTCTATCAGGCGGTGCACCTGACCGGGCCGGTGCGGACGTTGAGCGAGGCGGAACTGGCGGTGCAGATCGACACGCTCAGCGCCAAGTTCGAGAATCGGCTGCTTCCAAAGAAGCCGTGGACGTCAGCGAAGATGACGGCGGCACGGCTGGAAGCGTTGAAGAAGGGCATTGTTGGGCTTTCCATGCAGGTGGAGGATGTCGAGGGCAGCTTCAAGCTGAACCAGCAGAAGTCCGAGGCCGATTACGCCGCGGTCGCGAGCGGCCTTGCGGCGATGCCCGACCATGATTCGCAGACCATCGCGCAGCTGATGCGCGAGACGCGGCCGCAGGCCTTTGCAGCAACAACCAACGAAACCGCTTCGCTCGAAGGGAGCATGTGATGAGCCTCTCCGAAGTCAACCAGAAGACCGCAGGCGCGGTCAGGAAGCCCACCGTGTTCGTCGATGGCGGCTCCGGCACCACCGGTCTCGGCATCGCCGAACGGCTGAAGCTGCAGAACGACATCGCGGTGAAGAATATCGCCGATGACAAGCGCAAGGATCCGGCCGCCAAGCGGGCGTTGATGGGGGAGGTCGACCTCGTCATCCTCTGCCTGCCCGACGATGCCGCCAAGGAGACGGTTGCGCTGATCGACAGCATGGGCGCCAAGGGTCCGCGGGTGCTCGACGCCTCGACGGCGCACCGCGTCGCGCCCGACTGGGCTTACGGCTTTCCGGAGCTGACGCCCGACCAGGCCGACAAGATCCGCACCGCGAAAAAGGTCTCCAACCCCGGCTGCTATCCGACCGGGGCGGTGGCGTTGCTGCGGCCGCTGGTCGATGCCGGCCTGCTGCCGGCTGACTATCCCGTCACCATCAATGCGGTGAGCGGTTATTCCGGCGGCGGCAAGTCCATGATCGAGAGCTTCGAGAGCGGTGCCGCGCCATCCTTCGAGCTCTACGGCCTCGGCTTCGAGCACAAGCATCTGCCGGAGACGCAGCTCTACTCGAAACTGACGCGGCGGCCGATTTTCGTGCCGTCGGTCGGCAACTACCGACAGGGCATGCTGGTCTCGGTGCCGCTGCATCTCGATACGCTGCCGGGCAAGCCCAGCGCGGCCGACCTGCACGCGGCGCTGGAGAAACGCTACGCCGGCAGCGCCTATGTCTCGGTCATGCCGCTGCAAAGCGAGGCCACCAAGAGCGGACGGCTGGAGCCCGAAGCACTCAACGAGACCAACCGGCTCGAGCTCTATGTCTTCGCCAGCGAGAAGCACCGGCAGGCGGTGCTGGTCGCCCGGCTCGACAATCTCGGCAAGGGCGCCTCGGGCGCGGCTGTCCAGAACATGCGGCTGATGCTGGGCCTGCCGGACAAGTAGCGGAGTCGCGCCGGTGGACGACGACACACTGCAATTCTACCGGCAGAATGCCGAGGCCTACGCGAAGCGCGAGATCACCTCGCGCCACGCGCGGCTGACGAAGTTTCTGGCGCTGCTGCCGCCGGGCGCCGCCATCCTCGAACTCGGATGCGGCGCCGGCGGCGATTCCGCCGAAATGCTTGCGAGGGGATTCGACGTCACGCCGACGGACGGCTCGCCCGAGATGGCCGAGGTCGCCTCGCGTCGCCTTGGCCGGCCGGTCAAGACGCTGCTGTTCCACGACATCGACGCGAACGAGGCCTATCACGGCGTCTGGGCCAATGCGTGCCTGCTGCATGTGCCGCGGGATCAACTGGCGAACGTGCTTTCGTTGATTCACCGTGCGCTAAAGCCGGGCGGCGCCTTTTACGCCAGCTACAAATCCGGCGATGGCGACGGCCGCGATACGCTCAATCGCTACTACAATTATCCGACCGCGGACTGGCTGCGCGCCACTTACGCGCAGGCCGGCGATTGGACCGATCTGTCGATCGAGACCGGCGAGGTCAGGGGCTTTGATGATGCGATGGCCGAAATGCTGTTCGTCCTCGCCCGCAAGAGCCCCTGAGTGGTCACAGCACCTTGAAAATCGCCAACGCCAGCACGGCTTGCGCAAGGAAGCCGACGGTGAAGGCCAGCGTGCGGAACACCGGCAGGCCGAGCGCATAGACGATTAGGTGCGCGACGCGCGACCAGAAATAGACGGCGCAGGCCAGCGCCGTCCATTTGGTGGAATAGTCGAGCTGGGAGAGGATCAGCACCAGCGGCGCGAAGATGACGAGGTTCTCCACCGCATTGTCGTGCGCGAACATCAGCCGGTTCGCCCATTCGGATTGCGGCTTGTCGTTGCGCGAGGGATTGGCCATCGCGCCGGCGAGGCCGCGCACCTGACAGCGGTTGATGATGTAGGGGACCCACAGGATTCCGGTCAGGATCACCGTGCACGTCAGCCAGAACAATTCGCGCGTCATCGCTTCCCCCTCATTTCAATTTCGAGTCCCGACCCGGCGGGATGATCGCTTATAGCGGAGCGGATCGTGATGCGCTACGCGCGGACGCGGACATAGCTGCCGGGTGCGTCCTCGATCGGCGGCAGGACGTTGCCGACGGGCCGCGCCGGAACTCGCTCGGCGTCGATGCTCTCGAGCCATTGCAGCCAGTCCGGCCACCACGAGCCCTTGTGCTCCACGGCGCCCTTCATCCATTCGGCGACGGAAGCGGCCTTGATGTTGTCGTTGGTCCAGTACTGGTACTTGCCGCCCGCCGGCGGATTGACGACGCCGGCGATGTGGCCGGAGCCGGACAGCACGTACTTCACGGGACCGCCGAAGAATTGCGAGCCGTAGAGCACGGATTCCGCGGGCGCGATGTGGTCCTCGCGCGTGGCCAGATTGTAGACCGGCACCTTCACCTTGGAGAGGTCCAGAAGAGTGTCTTCGAGCACCATGCTGCCGGTCGACAGGCGGTTGTCGAGATAGCAGTTGCGCAAGTAGTAGGAATGGTTCGCCGCCGGCATCCGCGTTGCATCCGAATTCCAGTGCAGGAGGTCGAAGGCGGAGGGCGGCTGGCCCTTGAGGTAGTTGTTGACGACATAGGACCAGATCAGGTCATTCGAGCGCAGCATGTTGAAGGCCATCGCCATCCTGCTGCCTTCGAGCACGCCCGATTCCTCCATGTCGCGTTCCAGCGCGGAAATCTGGTCCTCGTCGACGAAGACGAGGAGATCGCCGGCATGGGTGAAGTCGACCTGCGCGGCAAAGAACGTCGCCGACGCGATACGCTGCTGCCGGTTTGCCGCCAGATAGGCCAGCGTCGAGGCCAGCATGGTGCCGCCGACACAGTAGCCGGCCGTGTGCACCTTCATCTCGCCCGTCACCTTCTCGATGACGTCGATCGCGGCGAGGGGACCCTCCTTCATGTAGTCGGCCCACGTCTTCTTCCCGAGTTCCTTGTCGGGATTGACCCAGGAGATCACGAACACGGTGATGCCCTGGTCGACGCACCACTTGATGTAGGATTTTTCCGGGCGCAGATCGAGTATGTAGAACTTGTTGATCCAGGGCGGCACGATCAGGAGCGGCGTGCGCAGCACCGTCTCGGTGGACGGTGAATACTGGATCAGCTGCATCAGGTCGTTCTGGTAGATCACCTTGCCCGGCGTCGTCGCCATGTTGACGCCGACCTCGAGATTGGCGGGATCGGACTGGCGGATGCGCAGCGTGCCGCGCCCGGTCTCGATGTCCTCGGCCAGCATCTTCATGCCGCGCACGAGATTGTCGCCCTTGGAAGCCAGGGTCTCGCGCAGCACTTCCGGGTTGGTCAGCACGAAATTGCTCGGCGACAGCGCATTGGTGATCTGCTGGACGTAGAATTCCGCCTTCTTGCGGGTATGCGGGTCGAGGCCTTCGGCGTCGCGCACGAGATCGTGCGCCCATTGCGTCGTGAGCAGGTAGAGTTGCATGACGAAGTCGAAGAACTGGTTCGACTTCCATTCCGGATCCTGGAAACGCTTGTCGCGCGGCGACGGCTCGGCCGCGGGCTTGACCTCTGCCTCGCCGGCCATGCGGCGCGCCGCCGAGCCCCAGAGATCGAGATAGGCCTTGCCCATCTTGTGCTGGAGGTCGCTCGCGCGGTCCTTGTCCGCCATCCAGTATTCGGCGACGGACGAGAACGTCTTGATCACCTCGGTAAGTTCGCTCGGCGGCTTGTCCTTCACCTCGCCGGTCTCGCGCGGCTTCAAATACGCCGCCAGTGCCTGGCCAGAACTCTCCATCGCGCGCGCGATGTTCATCGCGAACGCCTGAGCGTCGAATTTGGGCTCAGTCTTGTCTTGGGTACCGACATCATTCATTGCGCCAACTTACCGATTTCATTTCGCTTCGTCACCGCAGGGAACGACAATCGCATCTCATTGGATTAATTCTGCGATCACTGTTGTTGCGCTGCGTCAAAGTTTCCCGATTCCGACATAATGAAGCCTCACCCATAGCCTCTGTTGTCCCTGCCTTAATCGTTTCGGGCGACATTGGTTTGACCCGATGTGCTAGAAGTCGCTGCAAGGCTCGGGCCAGCGGGACGAGAAACGCGCGTGACTTGGGATTCCGCGGATGCCGGTGGGTAGGACGACCAGGCTGCTGACGATGGGGGCGCTGCTTGCGGCAACGCTCGCGGCGGGCGGCTGTTCGACGCAAATCGCCGACTTGCCGGCGGTTGGGCTGCCAGCCGATGCGCCGGCGCGCCCGAAGGAGGTTGGTGCTTACCTTCCGGTGCACGATCTGCCGCCGGACCGCGCGGAGGCCGCGATGAAGCCCGACGAGCAGAAGAAGATCCAGGCTGAGTTGCTCGCCGCCCGCGACCGCCAGGCCTCCTCGGGGGCGCCCCAGAGCCCGCCCGCCCGATAGGGCTGAAATTGCGCGATTTGCGCTGGCATCGCGGGACTTGCGTGCTAAAACGTTCCCATTCAACGGTTCGGTGGTTTAACCCGGCCTAAATCCTTGATTGGGCGCGCTTTTGCGCGGAATCGGGTTCCGCCATGCCGTCAGCCGTGCCGGCCGCCCCAGAGGGCGCTGGCACCCGGAGCTTGAGACCAATGGAAGAATTTTACCGCATCCGACGCCTGCCGCCTTACGTGTTCGAGAAGGTCAACCAGGCCAAGGCGGCTGCGCGCAATGCGGGGGCCGATATCATCGACATGGGCATGGGCAATCCGGACCTGCCGGCGCCGCCCCATGTGCTGGAGAAGCTGAAGGAGACCCTGGGCAAGCCGCGGACCGACCGCTATTCGGCCTCGCGCGGCATCAACGGGCTGCGCAAGGCGCAAGCGGCATACTATGCGCGTCGGTTTGGCGTGAAGCTCAACCCGGATACCCAGATCGTCGCCACGCTCGGCTCCAAGGAAGGTTTTGCCAACGTCGCGCAGGCGATCACCGCGCCGGGCGACGTCGTGCTGTGCCCGAACCCGAGCTATCCCATCCACATGTTCGGCTTCCTGATGGCGGGTGGCGTGATCCGCTCGGTGCCGTCGGAGCCGACGCCGCAATTCTTCGAGATGGTGGAGCGTGCGATCATCCACTCGATCCCGAAGCCGATCGCGCTGATCGTCTGCTATCCCTCGAATCCGACCGCCTATGTCGCCGATCTCGATTTCTATCGCGATCTCGTCGCCTTCGCGAAGAAGCACGACATCTTCATCCTGTCCGATCTCGCCTATGCGGAAGTATATTTCGACGAGAAGAACCCGCCGCCGTCGGTGCTGCAGGTTCCCGGCGCGATCGACGTCACCGTCGAATTCACCTCGATGTCGAAGACTTTCTCGATGGCGGGCTGGCGCATGGGCTTTGCCGTGGGCAACGAGCGCATCATCGCTGCACTGGCGCGGGTGAAATCCTATCTCGATTACGGTGCGTTCACGCCGGTCCAGGTGGCGGCGACCGCCGCGCTGAACGGGCCGGAGGATTGCATCCGCGAAATGCGCGAAACCTATCGCAAGCGCAGGGATGCGCTGGTCGAATCGTTCGGCCGGGCCGGCTGGGACATCCCGCCGCCGCAGGCCTCGATGTTCGCCTGGGCGCCGCTGCCCAAGGCGTTCCAGGGCGTCGGCAGCATGGAATTCGCGACCCTGATGGTGGAAAAGTCCGGCGTCGTGGTCTCGCCCGGCGTCGCCTTCGGCGAGCATGGCGAGGGCTATGTCCGCATCGCCATGGTGGAAAACGAGCAGCGAATCCGCCAGGCCGCGCGCGGTGTGCGCCGCTTCCTTGAAAGCGGCATTGAAACGTTGCACAACGTGGTTCCTCTCGCCAACCGGCGCTAATCCTACCGGCAGGTTTACACAGGTCATGGTCGCACCCCTGAAAGTGGGTATTGCGGGGCTCGGCACCGTTGGCGCCGAAGTCGTCCGCCTCATCGAAGAGCAGGGCCGGATGCTGTCGGCGCGCAGCGGTCGCAGCATCCGCGTCGTCGCGGTGACGGCGCGCTCGAAGGTCAAGAAGCGCGGCGTCGACCTGCGCGGCATCGACTGGGCGAAGAGCCCGCTGGCGCTCGCCACCGATCCCAGGATCGACTGCTTCGTCGAACTGATGGGCGGTTCCGGCGATCCCGCATTCGCCGCGGTCGAGGCGGCGCTGAAGGCCGGTAAATCCGTGGTGACGGCCAACAAGGCGCTGATCGCCAGGCACGGCGTCCGGCTGGCCAGGGCCGCCGAGAAGCACGGCGGCGCCCTGAACTACGAGGCGGCCGTCGCCGGCGGCATTCCGATCATCAAGACGTTGCGCGAAGGCCTTGCCGGAACCAGCGTCAACCGCGTCTACGGCATCCTCAACGGCACCTGCAATTACATCCTGAGCCGGATGGAGCAGGAGGGCCTGACCTTTGCCGAATGTCTGAAGGACGCCCAGCGGCTCGGCTATGCCGAAGCCAATCCGTCGTTCGACGTCGACGGCCACGACACCGCGCAGAAGCTCGCGATCCTGGCGAGTCTTGCCTTCGGCACCAAGGTGTCGCAGAGCGCGATCTATGTCGAAGGCATATCGTCGATCAAGCCGGAAGATTTGCGCGCGGCCGAGGAGCTTGGCTACCGCGTGAAACTGCTCGGCGTGGCCGTGCGTACCGCCAAGGGCATCGAGCAGCGCGTGCACCCGACCATGGTGCCGAAGACCTCGTCGATCGCCCAGGTGATGGGCGTCACCAATGCCGTGACCATCGACGGCGAGGGCGTCCCGCCGATCACGCTGGTGGGGCCCGGCGCCGGCGGTGCTGCGACGGCAGCGTCCGTGATCGCCGACATTGCCGACGTGGCGCGCGGCGTCCGCGCGACGCCGTTCGGCCGGCCGGTGGAAAAGCTGCGGGACACCAAGAAGGCGCCGATGGAGCGCCATGAAGGCGGCTACTACATCCGCCTGATGGCGCGCGACGTGGCAGGCACCGCGGCCAGGATCGCGACGCATCTCGCCAAGGAGAAGATTTCGCTGGAATCGATCGTGCAGCGGCATCCGGATGGCGTCGATCCCACGGGAGAAGCGAAGCCCGGGCCGATGCCGATCATCCTGATTACCTACGCCACCCATGAAGACGCCGTGCACCGTGCGCTCGCCGCCGTGCAGAAGGACAAGATCATCAGCGGCCGGCCGCAGGTGATCCGGATCGAGAAGAACTAGCGCCGCGAAACCTTTTCGCGCGCGGGGATTGTTGGCGCGGACCGGGTGGTCCGCCGGGGACTTTGAGGAGTAATGAGATGTCGACGCATATTTCCGTTCCGCCGCAGTTGCTGCTCGAGCGCATCCTGACGCTCGAGATCGTGCGCGTGACGGAGCGGGCGGCAGTGTCGGCCGCGCGGCTGCGCGGCCACGGCCAGGAAAAGGCGGCTGATCAGGCCGCCGTCGATGCAATGCGGCGCGAGCTCAACAAGCTGCCGATCGAAGGCACTGTGGTGATCGGCGAGGGCGAGCGCGACGAGGCGCCGATGCTGTTCATCGGCGAGAAGGTCGGTCTCAACGCCGGCCCGCAGGTCGATATTGCCGTCGATCCGCTCGAAGGCACCACGCTGTGCGCCAAGAACATGCCGGGTGCGATCGCCACCATGGCGATGGCCGACGGCGGCACGCTGCTGCACGCGCCCGACGTCTACATGGAAAAGATCGCGATCGGCCCCGGCTACGCCAGGAACACGATCGATCTGGACGCGCCGCCGGCCGAGAACATCCAGCGCCTTGCCAAGGCCAAGGGCGTGCCGGCTTCCGCCATCACCGCGCTGGTGCTCGACCGTCCGCGTCACGCCGAGATCATTTCCGCGGTCCGTTCCACAGGTGCCGCGGTGCGCCTGATCACCGACGGCGACGTCGCCGGCGTGATCCATACCGCCTCGCCCGACGAGACCGGTGTCGACATCTACATGGGTACCGGCGGTGCGCCCGAGGGCGTTTTGGCAGCCGCTGCGTTGCGCTGCATCGGCGGACAGATGCAGTGCCGGCTCATCCTCGATACGGGCGAGAAGCGCGAGCGCGCCGCCAAGATGGGCGTGACGGATCCCCGCATGGTCTACGGCATCGAGGACATGGTGAAGGGCGATTGCCTGTTTGCGGCGACCGGCGTCACCACGGGCTCGCTGCTGACGGGCGTCAAGTTCCGGAAGGACAACGTGATCGAGACCGAGACGGTGGTGATGCGCTCGGTCACCGGCACGGTGCGCTACATCAAGGCCGAGCACCGCGAGCTGGCAAAATTCCACCTCGACTGACGGAGGCGGCGATGACGGGCGAGATCATCGTCCGGCCGGTGCGAGCGGATGATCGCGCCGCCTGGGAGCCGCTCTGGCAGGGCTATCTCACCTTCTACAAATCCTCGCTCGCGCCCGAAGTGACGGACGCGACCTGGCGGCGCTTCTTCGACCCGATCGAGCCGCTCCATGCGCTGGTCGCAGAACGCGACGGCAAGCTCGTCGGCCTCACGCATTATCTGCTGCACCGTTCGACCTGGGCGCCGGTCTGCTATTGCTACCTCGAAGATCTCTTCGTCGAGCCGTCGCTGCGCGGCGGCGGCACGGGCCGCAAGTTGATTGCGGCGGTGGAGGCTGCCGCGCGCGCAGCCGGCGCAAGCCGCCTGTACTGGATGACGCACGAGAGCAACGAAACCGCGCAAATGCTCTATAACAAGGTCGCCGACCGGCCGGGCTTTGTGCAGTATCGGAAGAAGCTCTAACGTCGTTCCGGGGCGCGCGAAGCGCGAACCACAGATGCGCAATTGCGCATCGGGGAACCCCGAGATTCCCGGTTCGATGCTGCGCATCGCCCCGGAATGACAACAAGAAAAGGGAGCGCGAATGTCAGACATCTCCGGTGTGAAGGCCCTCGTCTTCGACGTGTTCGGCACTTGCGTCGACTGGCGCACCAGCCTGATCGACGACTTCACGAAATGGTCGGCGAAGCGCGGCATCAAGGCGGACTGGACCGCCTTGGTCGACGGCTGGCGTGCGGTCTATGCGGCCTCGATGGACGAGGTGCGCAAGAACCCGCAGAACGGCTACGTCATCCTCGACGTGCTGCACCGCCGCTCGCTGGAAAAGCTGGTCGCGCAATTCGACATCAAGGGTCTCACCGAGGCCGACCTGCATTACCTCACGCTGGGCTGGCACCGCCTGCATTCATGGCCCGACACCAATGCCGGACTGGCGCGGCTGAAGACGAAATACATCATCTCGCCGCTCTCCAACGGCAATGTCGCACTGCTCACCAACATGGCGAAGTTCGCCGGCATGCCGTGGGACCTGATCATGTCGGCCGAGCTGTTCGAACACTACAAGCCCGATCCCGAGACTTATCTCGGCGCGGCAAGACTGCTTTGCCTGAAGCCGGAAGAGGTAATGATGGTCGCGGCCCACAACAACGACCTCAAGGCTGCGCAGAAGCAGGGATTGAAGACTGCCTTCGTCGCGCGCCCGACCGAATACGGCCCGCTCCAGAAATACGATTTCGAGGCCACGGGCGACTGGGACATCGTGGCCAGGGATTTCGGTGGGATAGCCGACCAGATGGGCTGCTAGCGCTGAGGCGTGCACTCATAGACGCGCGACGTCCGCTTTATTGGAGCAAAGCGGACATGTTTTGGAACCTGCGGCGACCTCTGCAAATGACCCAAAGCCGACATGTGACTGCTTGGACCCATGCCGAAAAACGCCTACTCTGACTGAGGGCTTCGGGAACGGAGCAATAATGAAGCGGCGAGACTTCATTGCGGCCAGTGCGGCGCTGCTCGTTTCGCCACGGCGTTCGCTGGCGCAGGGGCCACGTCGTCGGGTTGGCTTCCTCTCCACTGATGTGGGGGAGCCGACTGTTCAAAAAGCGTGGCGTGACGGGCTGCGAAATAACGGCTGGATCGATGGAACAAACCTGACCATCGAGTATCGTTTTGCCCCCTCTCAGGATCGTCTGCCAGCTTTCGCCGCCGAGCTGGTAGCTCTCAACCCCGATGTGCTTGTCGCTGCCGGCCCACAAGCAGCCGCAGCCCTGAAATCGGCAACCGCCAACATTCCAATTGTATTCGTGGCTTTTCCCTTTCCCGACAGGCTCGGCCTCGTCAAAAGCATGTCACATCCGGGCAGCAACTTGACGGGCCTTGCGGCCATCGTGCCCGGGTTCCCCGGCAAAGTCATAGAAACGCTGCGGGAAATGGTTCCTGCCGCCTCGAAGATTGCGGTCCTGGTCAATCCGGGAAGTCCAACTCACAGGCTGGTCGTAGCCGATGAACTACCCCCAACGGCCCAGAAACTAGGTATCGTTCTCCCGGTGGTAGAGGCGACAACGGCGGAGGAGCTCGACGTCGCCTTTGCCTCGGCCGCAGCCCAGCACGCCGACGCACTAAGTGTTTTTGGCGATGCCTTGACCATTACCAACGCCGCACGAGTTACCGCGCTGGCGGCGAAGCATCGCCTGCCCACGATTTATCTATTCCGACTATTCGCAACTCATGGCGGACTGATTTCATACGGCCCGGATTTTGCCGATTTGTTTATTCGTGCAGGCGGCTATGTCGATAAGATCCTCAAAGGCACCAAGCCTTCCGATCTTCCGGTTGAGCTGCCGACCAAATTCGAGTTGGTGATCAACATGAAGACAGCCAAGACGCTCGGCCTCACCGTGCCTCTCACGCTGCTCGCGCAGGCCGTCGAGGTGATCGACGATTAGTTTTGCTGCGGTGAATGAGTCCGTTGTTGGCCCTTAGCTGACGTGCGGCCGGCTCCGACCGAAGTCCGCTTATGGCCCTCAACGGGTTGCTCCCGCGCCTCCAGAAGGTACAGTTCTGGTGGTGAGGCGGACATCGCGTAGACGAAAATTGTACGGCGGTTTACGATTGCTCGCCCTAGCTCCCTGCAGCGAGGATCACGCCATACCAGCCGAGGCCCTTGTAGGTCTCGTAGCCCGGCGTGGCGTGGAACCCCACCAGCCTGCCGGAGCGGTCCTGATAGGAGCCGCAGCGTTTTCCGCCGAGCGAGAGCTGGATGCGTTCGGTGAGCAGGCCCTTGCCATCGGAGGCCGCGATCACGCGAAAATTCGAATCGACCAGCAGTACGCGGGCCTTGTCGGCGGCGCCGACGCGCACGCCCTGCACGATGGCGCGGGCCTGCGGCTCCCAGTCGAAATGGATTGCGAGCACGCCGGTCGGCTTGCCATTGGCCTTGCCGCCCTCCCGGACGCTGGCGCAATAGGTCGCGACCTGCGCATTGCCGAGCAAGGGCTGGCACTCGACGTCGCCGGCGACATAGTCGTCGCCGGAACGCAAAGCCCGCGCCTCGCGAAACCATTTTGTGCCGGCAACATTCTGGCCAGCGACGCGGAAGCGGTCGGAACGCCCGTTGGCAATGACGTTGCCTTCGAGATCGCAGAGCCAGAGATCGAGGTAGACGGTGTAGGCGCCGAGGATCACCGCCAGCCGCTCCGAGACATGCGCGACCGCGGCTGCACTCGGCACCGCCGCACAATCGACCACTGCCGAATCGGTCGCCCACCAGCGAACGTCGCAGGTTCGCTCATAGAGATTGCGGTCGATCAGCTCGATCGCATTGAGCGACAAGTCCACCATGCGTTCGCCGCGCGACCGGTCGGTCATGCGCGAGATCGAGTTCATCAGATCGCCGGTGCGGTTGGTGAGCTGCGTCTCCAGCTCGCGGGCTATCGCCTCGACCTGCTGGCCCACATTGCGCACTTCCTGCGCAACGACGGCAAAGCCTGCGCCCTGCGCGCCGGCGCGCGAACTCTCGATCAGCGCGTTCAGCGCCAGCATCTTCATCTGGTTGGTGATCTTCTGGATCGCCCTGGTCTTCTCGCAGGCAACCTCGTTCACCTCGGCCGTGAGCCGCTCGATCAGGGCGGAGATGTCGGCTTCATCCTCTGTGCTTGCGGAACCGGCGGGCTTTCTGGCGATCGATGTGGCGCGATGAAGGTCAAGCGCGACGGACATTGCAGGTACTTCCCCAGTCTTCTGTGCGCTTTGCCGTTTTCCTGTGGACCGACAGGGACTCGCGAGCGCGTATTTGGTGTCTTTGTCGCCAATCTTGCCTAACGACCGGTATAATTCCCGGCGCGCAGCAGGTAGTACTACGGAAGGCGGTTGCACGTTGTTTGTGCACGTCGCTTTTTTCGGCGACCGGTCGGGTGCGGCCGGTGGTCGCGCGCCTTGTCAAAATTTCCCTCGAAGGAGCCATGACGCTTCCTGCATCCGCATTGCCCGTCGAGGCGCCGCAGGCGTTCCTCGGCGTCGCCAGGTCCGCGACCGGCAAGCTGTGGCGCGACCGGCTCGACGCGCGCGGGCAGGCGCGGGCGCTTGCGATCGTGCAGCGCTACCAGCTGCCGGAAATGCTGGCGCGGGTGCTGGCGGGCCGCGATGTCGCAATCGATGCGGTCGAGGATTTTCTCGACCCGACCATCCGCAAATTGATGCCGGACCCCTTCACGGTCACGCAGATGGAGGGTGCGGCCAGGCGCATTGCGGATGCGGCAATGCGCGGCGAGAAGGTCGCGATCTTCGGCGACTACGACGTCGATGGTGCAACGTCTGCGGCGCTGCTCGCCTGGCATTTGCGCCATTGCGGCCTCGATCCGCTGATCCACATCCCGGACCGCCTGTTCGAGGGCTACGGCCCCAACACCGAAGCCGTGCGCATGCTGGCCGGCAAGGGCGCCACGCTGCTGGTGACGGTCGATTGCGGCACCACCAGCATCGAGCCGCTGGCGGAAGCGAAAAAGCTCGGCATGTCGGTCGTCGTCATCGACCACCACCAGTGCGGCGAGCAATTGCCCGAGGTCGACGCGCTGGTGAACCCCAACCGGCCGGACGATCTGTCCGGCCTCGGCTATCTTGCCGCGGTTGGGCTGGTGCTGGTCGCGCTGGTCGCCGTCAACCGCGAGCTGCGCCGGCGCGGCTTCTGGAGCGCCGAGATGCCGGAGCCGGATCTTCTCGGCATGCTGCATCACGTGGCGCTCGGCACCGTCGCCGACGTCGCGCCGCTGACGGGGCTCAATCGCGCCTTCGTCGCCAAGGGATTGATCGCGATGCGCCGGCGCGACCATGTCGGCCATACCGCGCTGATGGACGTGTCGCGGCTGAACGGCCCGCCGGAGGCCTGGCACCTCGGCTTCATGCTGGGCCCGCGCATCAATGCCGGCGGCCGCATCGGCCGGGCCGATCTCGGCGTGCGCCTCCTGCTGGAGGGCGACGTGTCGGAGGCCGCGCGCATCGCCGCCGAGCTCGACCGCCTCAACAGCGAGCGCCGCCTGATCGAGCAGGCCGCGGAAGCGCAGGCCGAAGCGGAGGCGCTGGCCTCGCTCGGCCTGGAGGACAAGGGCGCTGTCATCGTCACCGCATCCGAAGGCTGGCATCCCGGCGTGGTCGGCCTCGTTGCCGCGCGGCTGAAGGAGAAATTCGCGCGTCCCGCCTTCGCGATCGCGCTGGAGCCCGGCGGCATCGGTACCGGCTCGGGCCGCTCGATCCCGGGCGTCGATCTCGGCAAGGCGGTACGGCAGGCGGTGGAGGACGGGCTCCTGATGAAGGGCGGCGGCCACGCAATGGCCGCGGGCGTGACGCTGCGCAAGGAGCGGCTCGCCGAGTTCCGCGCCTACCTGGAAAGCGCGCTCGCCGCCGACGTCGCCAATTCCCGCCGCGAGCACGAGCTCTTCATCGACGGGGCGGTGAGTGCGCGAGCCATCACGCCGGAATTCGTGGGCACGCTCAATCGCGCCGGCCCCTTCGGCGCCGGCAATCCGGAGCCCGTGATCGCGCTGCCGGCCCACCAGCTCATCTTCGCCGACGAGGTGGGGCAATCGCATTTGCGGCTGCGCTTCAAGTCAGGCGACGGCGCCATCGTCAACGCCATGGCGTTCCGCGCGGTCGGGCAAAGGCTCGGCAACGCACTGGTGCAGAATCGCGGCCAGCAATTGCATGTCGCGGGTTCGCTCGCGGTAGACCGTTGGCAGGGAGCCGAACGTGTGCAAATGCGTGTGGTCGACGTCGCCGTGCCCGACGAAGGGCCGGCAATGATCAGGTAACAAGCAAGAAAAACATCGAGTTTGGGAGTGAAAATGGCAGGGCAGGTTGCAGGCAAGGTCGCGCTGGTCACGGGCGGGGCATCGGGAATTGGCGCGGCGGTTTGCGAGTTGCTGGCGCGCGAAGGCGCCTCGATCGCGGTGACCGATGTCGACGAGCTCAGGGGTCCGGAGCTGGTTGCCCGCATCAAGAAAGCCGGCGGCGAGGCGACGTTCTGGCATCAGGACGTCACCAGCGAAGCGCGATGGAGCGAAGTCGTGACCGAGGTGGTCGCCCGTTATGGCCGGCTCGACATACTCGTCTCCAATGCCGGCATCGGAATTGGCGTGCCCTCGATCACGCAGATGACGCTGGAGGACTGGCGGCGACAGACCGCGATCAATCTTGACGGTGTGTTCCTTTCGGTGAAGCACTGCCTGCCGGCAATGCGCAAGGGCGGCCGTGGCGGCTCGATCGTGCTGATGTCGTCGCTGGCTGGCTTGCAGGGCGCACAGACGCTCGCCGGCTACTGTGCGACCAAGGGTGGCGTGCGGTTGTTTGCCAAGGCGATCGCGTTGGAATGCGCCTCGTTCGGCGACGGCGTGCGCGTCAATTCCGTGCATCCCGGCATCATCGACACGCCGATCTGGGGCAAGATCCCGACCGAAGCCGCGGGGCGGGGACAGAACGCACCGATCGACCCCGACGAGCGCGCCAGACTTGCGACCCCGTTCGGCCGCGCCGGCCATGCCATGGAGATCGCCCAGGGCGTCCTGTATCTGGCGTCGGACGCGTCGAGCTATGTGACCGGAATGGAACTCGTCATCGACGGCGGCATGAATGCGGGTCGGTCGCTGCGGCTGCCCGACGCGCCTGCGCATCCGATCCCGGGACTTGCGCAGTAACTAGCCCGTCGCCTCTGTCATGGGGGGCCTATGCTTGACGATTAATTTCGCGGGCCAACGAATAGCTTGTGCTGCGCCCACCGCCTTCGTCTTTTTTGAGAATGCCCGCTTCCAGCAATTCAGTGATGTCGCGAAGAGCGCTATCGGGTGAGCATTTCTCTATCGTCGCGTATTTCGAAGAGGTGAGCTTGCCGGTGAAACCATCTAGCAGGCGGTTGATGATGTCGCGCTGGCGATTGTTTAATTTCGCCTGCGAATGCTCACGCCAGAAGGCGGCCTTAGCAAGAACGTTGGCGAGAATGGTCTCAGCGCCGTCAAAGGCGCGGTTAAGACATGCCAAAAACCACGAAAGCCATGGCGTGATATCGAGGCCACCTTTCTGTGTGCTCTCTAGAATGTTGTAGTAGTCATTGCGCTCCAGCCTGATCTGCGCGGACATGCTGTAGAAGCGTTGCTGGCTGTTCTCCGAACGGGCGAGCGCCATGTCAGCTATTGCGCGCGCGATGCGTCCATTGCCGTCTTCGAAAGGGTGGATGGTCACAAACCACAAATGAGCGAGCGCGGCACGAATGATGAGGTCCGTGTTATCCCTGGTTTCGAACCATTTCAGGAACGCTTTCATTTCAATGTCGAGGCGACTGGCCGCAGGCGCTTGGTAGTGAACCCTGGGATTGTTGGTGGAGACCTTTGAAACAACCTGCATGGGTCCTAGCTTGTCGTCGCGCCATGCGCCGACAGTAATTTTGCTAATGCCGCTGCGTCCTGTGGGGAACAGCGCGGCATGCCAACCAAACAAGCGTTCTTCGGTGAGGGGCTCGTCATATTTTTGGGTGGCGTCGAGCGTCATTTCGACGACGCCTTCAACATTGCGGTCGGGCGGGGCTAAAGCACCGATATCCATGCCGAGCCGTGATGCGATAGACGAGCGAACTTGATCCTTGTCGAGAACCTCGCCTTCAATCTCGCTGGATTTCAAAACGTCTGCGGTCAGGGTCTCAAGAATGGCTTCGCTTCGGAGCTGAAATCCAAGCCCCTGCATTTGACCAATGAGCCTGCCCTGCCGTTGCCAGGTCTCCGGCAATGGCTTGGTCAGAGCATCGCTATCCCAGGTAAAATCGGGCCATTCTTGGCGTTCATAGATGTAACCAGCCATAATCTCCGCACTCTTTGCGGAGATTATGCTTCTTATTCTCCGCAACACAAGAACAATCACCGCATAATGTGCGGAGATTAGGCCGACTTTCACCGCACGGAGGTCATCAAAGAGCCTGTAGCTGGAACATAGCATGAACAATATCTTCGTGCCGGTTCTAAGACATCGTATGAACGGGCGATGGGCCAAAAAAATCACCGATAGTCAGATGCTGGGTGAACTCGGAGAGACCGCGATCAAGAAGGAAGATCGTGCTCGAAACCGGCTTCCTCTACGAACGGCGTGGACGGCAGCTAGCCGCCTTGGCGCAACCGCGCCAGCACCTTCAGCCCGCCGTAACCATCGGCGGGCAACAGGCCCATCCTGGTCTGATAATCCCTGACCGCCTTCATGGTGTCGTTGCCCACGCGGCCGTCGGTGCCGCCGGTATCGAAGCCCGCTTTGGTCAGCCGCGTCTGCATTTCCTGGATTTCGGCAAGCGTCAGCGCGCGCTCCGAGCCCGGGAACGGCTGGATGAACGTCGGCCCGCCCAAAATGCGGTCGCCGAGATGGCAGATCGCCAGCGCGTAGTTCATCGAGGGATTGTAGCTCTTCACCGCGTTGAAGTTCGGTCCGAGCAGGAAGGTCGGGCCGCCAGCGACCGGCGTCCACAGCTGCGCCGAGGCGTTCGGCTGCGGGAACGGCTTGCCGTCGGCGCGGGTGACGCCGGCGCTCGTCCATGCCGCATAGGTGCGGCTGCCGCCGGATGCGCCACCGCCGCGCACTTCGTAGCCCCAGTGCTCGCCGCGGTGATACTTGCCGCGGTTGACCAGGTACTTTGCCGTCGAGCCAAGCGCGTCGTCGGGCTTGCCGAACGGCGAGACCTTGCCGTCGCGGTCGTAGTCGATGCCGACATTGAGCCAGACTTCCGGCATCCATTGCGTATGGCCCATCGCACCGGCCCAGGAGCCGCGCATTTCCTCCGGCGTGCTCCAGCCGCGGTCGACGATCTTCAGCGCGTTGATCAGTTCGGTTTCCCAATAGGCCTTGCGGCGCGGCTCGTTCCAAGCCAGTGCAGCGAGCGAGGGAAAGATCGGCCGCATGTGGTTCTGCTGCACCAGCGGATCGCCATAGGCGGATTCGACGCCCCACAGCGCCAGCAGCGTGCCGCGCTCGACGCCATAATCCTGCTCGATGCGCGCGAACAGCGGCTCGTTCCGGCGCAGCGCCTCGCGGCCGTTGATGAGGCGCCAGTCGGAAACGCGGCGGTTGATGTACTGCCAGACCTGCTCGTGGAACTCCGGCTGCTTCTGGAACTGCTTGAACACGCTCATGTCGGGCTCGATGCGGCCCATCACGCGCGTCCAGGTCGCATCGGAAATGCCCTTGGCGGATGCGCGGGCGCGGAAGGAGTCGCGCCAATGGTCGAAGCCGGGCGGGGCCGCGGCCAGCGCCGGGCTTGCGAACAGGGCGGTCGCACCGAACCCCGCCTGCAGCAGGGCGCGGCGGGTGGGCGAGAGCAGGGAATCAGGCTGTTTCATCGGGCCAGTGTAGCGGCGCAACCGGTCGGGGCCAAAAGCCGGGACGCCGCGGGAACTAGCTCTCCTGCAAATCTGTGGCGATTTTGGACAGCCAATGCCGCACCGTGGCCTGCGATTTCGCGTTCAACCCGGCCGCAAGCCGCCGTTCCAGTGCGAGCGCGTGACGGCGGCAGCTTTCCAGCAGCCGCCCGCCGCGGCGGGTCAGGGTCCACTGCAGCACGCGGCCGTGCACGGGATGCGGCGTCCTCGTAATTGCACCATCCCGTTCGAGGTTGCCGATGATGACGCCGACGGTCTGCGGCGTCAGCAGCGCCACGCGGGCGAGGTCGGCGCCGGACAGGCCCGGATAGGCGCGCAGCATGGTCAGCACGACGAATTGCGGCGGCGTCACGCCAAGGCCCGCCAGCGAGCGCTCCATCGAGAGCCGCGAGGCCGCCTGCGCCTGGCGCAGCAGATAGGCGAGGTAGCCTTGCTCGCCGCGCTTGCCCTGGCCGGGCGGCGGGGGGAGGATGGCCTTCCCGGTCCGCGTCCGCGAAAGCGGTTTGGCGCGGGACGGTTTTTCGCGCTTTTTCGATTTTCGCGGCGGCGGCTTTCGCGCGGGTTGCGATTTGCGGGCCGCCGGGGTTCCGGTCTTGCGAGACATATAAGAGCTCTTATAATAAATTAGAGCACTGATAACATGAGGTGATGTCGATGTCACATGCCCGCAGCGAATACACGGATTTCCAGAGTCTGGCTCCCGATGCCTTCAGCGCCGTTCGCGCGCTGAGCGCCATCGCCGCCAAGGCCGGCCTCGACAAGCAGCTGCTCGAGCTAATCAAGATCCGCGCGTCGCAGATCAACGGCTGCGCCTTCTGCCTGCAGTATCACATCCTGCAGGCCGAAGCGCTCGGGCTCGCCGAGGACAAGATCAACCTCGTTGCGGTCTGGCGCGAGGCGCCGCAGTTCTCGCCGCGCGAGCGCGCCGCGCTGGCATGGACGGAAGCGCTGACCGTGCTGCCGAACGGCGTCAGCGACGAGGTGTTTGCGCAGGCCAACGCCGAATTCGGCGAGAAAGAGTTGATGTACCTGACCTCGGCGGTCGCGGCGATCAACACCTGGAACCGGTTCGGCGCCGCCTACCGCTGGACGCCGCCGGCGCGGCAGAAGGCGAGTGCGGCCGCGAGCTGAACTGGCATCGCAGTTCGGGGCAGTCGCCGTCGCGCAAAGCTACTTTGCATGGGGTTGTTTTCGACATTTTGGTTGGGCCGGCTCCGCAGCTTCGTGGCGCAAAGCGACAATCGACCTGACCAGCCTAGTTCTCGCCGCCCTCGTGCGGGCCGGGCCCTACGGCCTCCATGGCGTGCGCAACCGCTGCGGCGGTCACAGGCTCGGTGCCGATCTCGCGCCCGCGGCCGCGGATCAGCCGCTCATAAGCCGAGACCAGCGTGGTGTAGGGATTGACCCAGAGCCAGCCGTCGCGCGTGAACACCTGGACGTCGAAGTGCAGATGGCGGCTCGTGCCGTTCGGACGGTCGAGATAGTTCGAGACCACGCCGATGGGCTCACCCTCGATGACGCGGCGGCCGTTGAGCAATCCTTCTGCGTCCATCGCCGACGGGTTCATGTGCATGTAGCGGAAGCGGATGTGCTCGGTGCGGGTGTTGATCTGCAGCGTCGCGGCCTGCTGCTTGGGGCTGCGGATGACGACGGCGTCGCGCACGGCGACGATCGCCTGCCGCTTGTCGTCGCAGCCCTCCGCGCTCTCTTCGGCCGTGCAGGACCCCGGCCTGATGTCCTGTCCCTGATGGCCGACGCCGCTGGCGCACTGGCCGACATTGAAGCTGCGGTCCTCGCAGAAATTATCGCGCCAGGGATAGGTGCCGCCGGCCAGCCTGGTCTTGTCGCGCCGTGCAAATTGCTGCGAGCGGACGGCGACGGGGACTCGCACCAGGGGAAAGCGGATCTGCGAATAGGCCGTGACGTCGGCGCGACCGGAGGTCCGGCGCGCCCCGGTCCGCGCAATGATGTCGCCGCTCCGGCGATAGGTGAATTCGGACGAGGCCGAGACCGGCCGCTCGGCGATGATGGAGGCGATATCCCTCCGCTGCCGCGACGGTTGGCCGCCCGCGACCCGCAGCGCCCTCAGGAAGCGCTCGGCGATCGGATAGGCCTCCCGGCAGGCCAGCCGCCGCGCCCGCGGCGTCGAATCCAGGCACTGGATCGAGACCACATAGGGCACGCCGAATTTGGTGAAGGCGTAGCGCACATAGCCTTCGCGAATGAAGCGGCGCATGTCCGGATATTGCGCCGACAGCGATTTGACCGGCTCGCCCTTGCCGCCGGCGGGGTCGGCGAGATCGTAGACCAGCAGCGAACCGGTGATCTGCACCTCGACCGGTCGTGCGAACGTCCGGTGCGGCAGGCCGTCGCCGGCGCCGGGGGCCAGCGAGAAGGTGGCATCGTAGCCGGAGAGCCCGGCATGGAAGACATCGACGGGCCGGAAGTCGGCCTGGTAGCGCGCGACATTGGCGGCATCGGCCGCGCCGCTCTGCCTCGCGTCGAGCCAGGCCGCCGCGTCGAACGGCAGCAGCACCGGAATGGGGCTGCGGCCGATGCCGGTGAATATCTCCGAAGTGATCGCATTGAGCTGCACCAGCGCCGGCATCGAGCGCGGGTCGGAAGCGGCAAAGCGCTGCTGGATGGCGAAGCTGAAGGTGGAGGTGGCGGCAGGCCGGCCGCTCACTTCGGTGCGGAACTGGTCGAGCGCGGCGCGCCATTCGACGCGCATCGCCGATATGGAAGGGGTGTGGAATTCGTCGGCCGCAACGAGGCCGCTGCCGGCCAGTTGCACGAGGAAGGCTGCCAGCAGGCGCAGGACGAACCGGTCAGCTCTCTTCCCCAACTCCCTCGCCCCCCGGCGAATTACCCCTTCAAGAGAGTCCTAGTCTAATCCTTTGCGCGCTCGACGTAAGACCCGTCCTCGATCATGACGACGATGCGTGTCCCGGCGGACACATGTGGCGGCACCGAGGTACGGACGCCATTGGAGAGGATTGCAGGCTTGTAGGAGGAAGACGCGGTCTGGCCCTTTGTGACCGGCTCGGTTTCCACCACCTCCAGCGTCGCGCGCTGCGGCATGGTGATCGCGACCGGGTTCATGTCGTGCAGCGAGAGCTTGACGGTCATGTTCTCCTGCAGATAGGGCGCGGCGTCGCCGACGATCTCCTTGGAGACCTGCACCTGATCGTAGGTGTCGGTATTCATGAAGTGAAAGCCGTCGGCATCTTCATAGAGGTAATTGAAATTGGTGTCCTCGACGGTGGCCTTCTCGACCTGGTCGGTGGTCTTGTAGCGCTCGGAGACCTTCACGCCGTCGCCGATACGGCGCATT
Organism: Bradyrhizobium sp.; assembly: GCF_016219575.1. Classification (GTDB taxonomy): domain Bacteria; phylum Pseudomonadota; class Alphaproteobacteria; order Rhizobiales; family Xanthobacteraceae; genus Bradyrhizobium. The sequence goes on from NZ_JACRMG010000009.1 coordinate 688,990, forward strand.
TCGATCTGGCTGACGGGGGTTCCCTTGCCGGGATGGATGTTTTCGGCGCTGAGGACGACATAGAGCCGGCCGTCCTGCTCGATGACGTTGCCCTTGCGGATGGAACTGGCGATGACTTTCAAGGCTTTTTTTCCCGAATTGCTGGCTTCCGGCCGATCCGGGCAGGGTCTGCCCATGGCCTTGAGGAGGCGGTTTCGGGCCGCAACATACTGATTTGGCCTGCAGATGCTACCCTTTTCCGGCCCCTTTTTGGCGGGATTGCCGGCCCTTCGCGAGTAGGGAGCAGCACTCAGCTGCGGCTGGCCTTGGGCTTGGGTAATTTGCGCGCCTTGGCATTGTGTTCGGCGAAGACGGCGGGCACCGAGAATTTCCCGGTCCTGGTGTCGTAAAGACAACGCCAGCCCTCGATCCACGGGGTAGGCCTGTCATTGCCCTGGATGTCGAACTGCAGCGTGATCACGACATAGCGGCTATCGGGCCACTTCACGCCCAGCCAGGCATAGTTCTCTTCCATGCCCTTCAGCAGGTCCGCCCGCTGGTGATTGAGCTCGTCACGGTCATTGGGCATGCCCTTGGAGGCTGGCTGGGTGAAGAAATAGTCCCATGCGAGCTCGCCAAGCGGCTTCTTCGTTGCGGGCACGAACCGATTGCCCTCGCGCCTGTAGAGCAGCAGCGTTGCAAAGCCGGCGCCGGTGCCCTGCATGCGCACCAGCCATTGGCTGTTCGGGCTGAAGCGGAATCCGGCCGGATAGCCCGCGAGATCCTCGTTCTCGTCCCGATTGAGGAGGAAGGGGTTCTTGCGGTCCTTGTCGAAGATCCAGAATTGATAGCTGAAGCCGTCGTTTCCTCCGTCCCTGGAGTACTGCTCGATGGTCAGCGTCTCGTCGGGCGACTTGAACGTGTCTTCCGGGTCCGTCAACAGCTTCAGGTCGGGCCCCGGGCCTTCGGCACGCGCCGGCATCGACGCCATCGCGACGAGAAGTAGAACTGAGATTTCGTGTATCCAACCGCCGCGCATGGCCGATCCGTTCGATTTCCTGCGCGCATGGGACTCCCGAGCCCGGCAGGAGGTTCAGCGGGCAAGGACATGGACAAGGCGCGAGTCTTTGGACATGAAGGCTCAAAGAACATGGTCAATCGGGCCACAGTCTTCGCTGCTCCGAAAAGTCAAACAATATCAATGGTATTTCCGGATGCTTTCACTGATCGCTTGCGCTCCTCCGGCGCTGGCTTCTCCCGGACTTCCCGGTAATGGCCGGGCATGACCAGCCGTCGCCCTGGTGGTCGCCCGTGCGGCATGTCGATCGCAGGCCCTTCCTGCTGGCGCGTCGGGAAATCGCGCGTGCCGTCCGCGCCTGGTTCGACGAGCAGGGATTTGCGGAAGTGGAGACCGGCATCCTCCAGGTTTCGCCCGGCAACGAAACCCATCTTCACGCTCCGCGCACCGAGCTCGTGCGCGCCGATCGCAGCCGGGCGGTTCGTTATTTGCGCACCTCGCCGGAATTCGCCTGCAAGAAGCTGCTCGCCGCGGGTGAGCGGCGAATCTTCGAATTCGCACGCGTGTTCCGCGACCGCGAGCGTGGCGACCTGCACCTGCCGGAATTCACCATGCTGGAATGGTACCGCGCTAATGCCGGCTACGACGCCATCATGGCCGACACCATCGTAGTGATCGCGCATGCGGCGCAGGCGACCGGCATCGGTAACTTCTCGTTTCGCGGCAAGAGCTGCGATCCCTTCGCCGAGCCGGAACTGCTGACCGTGGCATCCGCCTTCGATCGCTGCGCGGGTATCGATTTGCTGGCAACGATCGATGGCGGGCAGGGTGATCGTGCGGCGCTCGCGGCGGCCGCAAAGGACCGCGTGCGCGTTACCGAAGACGACACCTGGTCGGATATTTTCAGCAAGGTGCTGGTCGAGCATGTCGAACCCCGGCTGGGGCAGGGGCGGCTGACGGTGCTGTTCGAATATCCGGCGCCGGAGGCCGCGCTTGCCCGCACCAAACCTTCCGATCCGCGCGTGGCCGAGCGGTTCGAGGTCTATGCCTGCGGCGTGGAGCTTGCCAACGGTTTCGGGGAGTTGACCGACGCGGCCGAACAGCGCCATCGTTTCACCGCGGCGATGGACGAAAAGCAGCGGCGTTACGGTGAACGCTACCCGCTGGACGATGAATTTCTCGACGCGGTCGCCCATATGCCGGAGGCGAGCGGCGTCGCGCTCGGCTTCGACCGGCTGGTGATGCTGGCCAGCGGGGCGTTGCGGATCGACCAGGTGGTGTGGACGCCGCCGGCGGGAGAGGCATGAACAGGATCGACCCCAAGCTTGCCGCTACCTTGCGCCAGCCGGCAGAGCTGGTGGCGCGAGGCCTTGCGCCGGTGTCGGCGCTTGCGGAACTGGAGAAGGTCGCCGCGCGCTACGCCATTGCCGTGACGCCCGGGATCGCCGCGCTGATCGAGCCGGACGATCCCGCCGATCCCATTGCGCGGCAGTTCATCCCGAGCGCGCAGGAGCTGGTGGTGGTGCCCGGCGAGAACGCCGATCCGATCGGCGACGACGCAAATTCGCCGGTCACCGGAATCGTGCACCGTTATCCCGATCGCGTGCTGTTCAAGCTGGTGCATGTCTGCGCGGTCTATTGCCGGTTCTGCTTCCGCCGCGAGATGGTCGGGCCGGGCAAGCCCAATGCGCTGTCCGATGACGCCTATCGCGCGGCGCTCGACTACATCCGTGCGCACGGCGAAATCTGGGAAGTGATCCTGACCGGCGGCGATCCGCTGATGCTGGCGCCGCGCCGGCTCGCCGAGATCATGGCCGATCTCGCCGCCATCGATCACGTCAGGATCGTCCGCATCCACACCCGCGTGCCCGTCGCCGATCCGGCGCGGGTGAGTGCGGAAATGGTCGCGGCGCTGAAGGTCAGTGGTGCCACGGCCTGGGTCGCCGTGCATGCCAACCATCCCCGTGAATTTTCTCCTGCGGCGCGTGCAGCTTGCGCGCGGCTGGCGGATGCCGGCATACCACTGGTCAGCCAATCCGTGCTGCTGCGCGGCGTCAATGACGATGCGGCGACGCTGGAAGCCTTGATGCGCAGTTTCGTCGAACTCAGGATCAAGCCGTATTATCTGCATCACGGCGATCTCGCGCCCGGAACCGCGCATCTGCGCACCACGCTCGAGCACGGGCAGGAACTGATGCGGACGTTGCGCGGGCGCGTGTCGGGCCTGTGCCAGCCGGAATATGTGCTGGATATCCCGGGAGGCCACGGCAAGGCGCCGGTCGGGCCGAGCTATTTGTCGCAGCCGGACTCGCCGCAACATGATAAGCTTGCGCAAGCGCGTTATCGCGTCGTCGATTATTGCGGCGAGGTCCATCTCTATCCGCCGCAGCAATCGTCATGACCGAGGAGGAAAGGCAGCCGGAGCCGCCGGAAGAGGGTAATCGCACCGTCGAGAACGCGGTCCTGGCCGGTTTCTTCGTTGTGCTGGTGGCCGCAGGTATCTGGTTGCTCGGCACCATGGCCGACGTGCGAAAGGCGCAGGATTGCGCTGCCCAGGGACGGCGAAACTGTGCAACAATCGAAGCGCCCGAACGGACACGCTAGTCTGACTCAAGAGTGAGTCGAATTGAGGAAAATGGGAGAAGCGGGATGCGCAAAACCCTTCTGTCGATGGCACTGGTGCTCCTGATCGGCGTACCCGGCAGCTACGCCCAGAGCGGCGGCGGATCATCGACTGCCGCGAAAAACTCATCGGGCGTGCCGACGGCGCCGGTCGGCCACCGCCAGCCGCGCGCGGCCGACTTTCCCGACGAGAAAACCAGTCTGAACAATCCGAACGATGTTCTGAGCAGGGAGAATGCCCTGCTCGACAAGAAGCTCAAGAGCATCTGCCGCGGCTGCTGAGCTAGCAGGGCACGCCGGACGCGCCCCGCTGTTGCCATTTCCGGGCTATGCCGACAATTCGCTCACCCCGCGGCCGTCCGCGCTGCCTCGCGTCGCAACCGCGTCGGCCAGCTGTTCCAGCGCGGTGACGGTCGTATCCCAGTCGATGCAGCCATCCGTGATGCTCTGCCCGTAGGTGAGCGGCTTGCCCGGCTGTACCTCCTGCCGGCCCGCAACGAGGTGGCTCTCGATCATCACACCGACAATGCGGCGTTCGCCGGCTGCAACCTGCCGGGCGATGTCGGCAACAACCTTGGGCTGGTTCTCCGGCTTCTTGTCGCTGTTGGCATGGCTGGTGTCGATCATGATCCGCGGCTTGACGCCGGCCTTTGCAAGATCGGCGGCCGCCGCCTCGACGCTGGCCGCGTCGTAGTTCGGCCGGCTGCCGCCGCGCAGGATGATGTGACAGTCCTCGTTGCCGGCGGTGGCCGCGATCGCCGAGCGTCCGCCCTTGGTCACCGCCATGAAGTGATGCGGGTGGGAAGCCGACTTCACGGCATCGGCCGCGATGCGCACATTGCCGTCGGTGCCGTTTTTGAAGCCGACCGGACATGAAAGGCCCGAAGCCAGCTCGCGGTGGGTCTGGCTTTCGGTGGTGCGAGCGCCGATGGCGGCCCAGCTGACGAGGTCGGCGATATACTGCGGCGTCGTCATGTCCAGGAATTCCGTGCCGGCGGGCAGGCCGAGATTGTTGACGGCGGACAGCACGCTGCGCGCCAGATGCAGGCCCTTGTTGATGTTGAAGCTGCCGTCGAGATCGGGATCGTTGATCAACCCCTTCCAGCCGACGGTGGTGCGCGGCTTCTCGAAATAGACGCGCATCACGATTTCCAGCCGGTCGGAGAGGCGCTCGCGCAAGGTGGACAGCCGCTCGGCGTAATCGATGGCGGCCGCGGTATCGTGGATGGAGCAGGGGCCGACCACGACCAGCAGCCGTTCATCGGTGCCGCCCAGGATGGCGTGGATGGCGTTGCGCGCCGCCATCACGACGCGCGTCGCGGTCAGCGTGCGCGGGATTTCCCGCATCACCTGCTCGGGTGTGGTGAGCTCCTTGAGCTCGCGGATACGAAGATCGTCGGTGGTGCTCAACATGGCAAAGTTCCTCTTGCTGTTCGGAGAACCTGCCGGCCAACAAAAAAGCCGCCAGGTCTGGCGGCTTGCTCGGATTCTGTGCTGCAACTTCTGTTTCAGAGTGCGCGCGATCCTCCCACCGCCAGCGAGCTGTCGTAGCTAAAGTACCAAAAATAGCTGGTGGCGCGGTTGATCATGGCCAGGCATGTAGCCCAGCCGCGTGCGCTTGTCATCCCCCAACTGCACGATCCCGAAGACAGTGTTGCCGATCGGTATCACGCCTTTCGGGCGGCGAGCGCCATGCCGATCAGGCTGGCGCCGCCGAACATCAGGTTGAGGCCGGCGAGCAGGCCGATGGCCCATTCGGCCGAGCCGGGGAGCCCTGCGAAGATCAGGCCGGCGATGACGATATCCATCGCGCCGCTGATCAGGAGCCACGACCAGCGCTCGGACAATTCGCGGCGATGCTCCATCGCATAGAGGATAGTGGCGACGCCCTCCGCCAGGAAATAGGCGCCGACCACGATGGTCAGCGTCAGCACGCCCTGCACGGGCTTTGCCAGCAACACCCCGCCTGCCAGCACGGCCAGCGCCGCCGATATCAGCGACCACCAGAAGCCCGGCATCTCCCGCGCCCAGAACGTCACGATCAGGCCGCCGATGCCGGTGATCAGGAACAGCCAGCCGAGCAGGATGGTCACCGCGAGACTTGCGAACTGAGGCACGATAATGGCGGCAAGGCCCATGATCGCCAGCAGGATGCCCTCGACCAGGAACGCCTTCCAGTGCGCCTGCACGGCCTCGCGCATCTTCGCCTGCAATTCGTTGAGGTCGTGGGGAAGGGTCATGAGGAATCTCCGGAGCCGGCTGCAGGGATGATGAGGACTATAGCTTGCGTCCTTCCGGCGCGGCCGAATTTATTCAGCCGCCCTGACCGGACATTGACGAAAATCCGTCGGAAGAGGCGCGCAAGCGGTTGCGGCCGAGGAAATAGACGGCGGTGGTGGCGGTCAGCAGCGCCACGCCGATCAGGATCGAGATCAGCCCGACCGATCCGGCCACTGCCGTCATGTTGCGCTCGGGATTGATCATCCAGCGATGCACCGCCCCGAGCACGAAGGCGAGGCCGGCAAACCCGGCGCCGCCGCCGAACACCAGCAGCGCCCACATTCGCCTGAGCTGGCTCAGCCGCTCGCGCGCCACTTTCGTGCGCGGCGCGTGATGGCGGCCGACGCGGCGCACCAGCCGGATGGCAAAAGCGATCGAGGAAAAGCCGATCAGGATGCTGGTGGCGCCGAGGGCGAGCCGCGCGGTGGATGAGAGATTGGAGGGCTGCTGCAGCATCAGCAGCGGAAAGTCGAACGCCGCGTGCAGCGCGATCGGCCCGAGTAGCACCATCGCCCAGCTCGAGATGCGCGCCCAGTCGCGGTTGTGGCGGTTGGCGCCGAGCGCCGTGCCGGAGCGCGCGATCGCCAGATAGGCGCCGGCGATGATGCCGAGCGCACCGTGGAAGGGCACCGTCAGCACGCTGCGCAGCAACGCCAGCGAGCGCCAGATGTCGGCATGTTGCACGAGATAGGCGAGGTTTTCATAGGCCGCAAAGCCGAGGCCCACAGCCGCGCCATAGACCACGGTGTCCATGGGATCGACGCCCCGGCTGCGGTAGCGCAGGCCCACGGCGGCGATCGCCAGCACCTTGACGATCTCCTCCGGCGTGGCGACGCCGAGCAGCGAATGAAGCACCTGCCCGAGCCAGGGACGGTCGGCGCTGGCAAGCACGATCTTGGCAAACGGTGCGCGCGCAAGGCCGAGCATGGAGATGCTGGCCGCGCCGAGGAAAAAGGCGGTCCATATCCGCAGCGGCGGGCCCGGCCGCTCGTCGGTCGCGATCACGAGCCACAGGAACAGCAGCGCCGGCGCGACCGCGGCGGTGCCGATCACGGTGGGGAGGGACTCAAGCAGCAGCATCACTCAAGGCAGATATGCCAGATTTGCATCGTTATCCACCGCGACGGCCGGAGGCAGGCGTGCGGCGGCACGCCGCGGCCAGCCCTGGCAGGCGAAATGCGCCGCCCGCCTCACTTTTTGACGTGGGCGACCATCTCCTCGAACATCCAGTAGCCGGTCACATAGGCGACGGTACCGATGGCCAGCAGGCCAAACGCCAGCCACACCCACAAGGGTGCGCCTTCCCGCTCTCGCTGTTTCATGGCTTCTCCCAAGCCCGGCAACGTATCCAATCCCCTCCGGGCGGCGGGAACAAGGGGTTACGCGGTCGCAACCGCAGATATCGCCGATTTTGCAACCCTCGACGGCTGCGCGCGGAGGGATTACGCTTGGTCCGTTGTGGCTCGGCAACATTGGAGCGTCACATGAACAGACTTTATTGGTTGGCGGCGGCAGCCGCGGTTGGGCTGGCTTTCCTGCCGGCAAACGATGTCTTTGCCCAGGGCACGGCGGCCGGCGCAGCCGCAGCCCCGGCGGCCGGCACGACAACCACAGCGCCGCCCCCGTCGCCTCCGGCGACCACGGCGGCTCCCGCCACGACAACGCCGCCGGCGGCCACGACAACGACGACCACAACCGCGCCGGCCGACAAGCCTGCGGCCACCGACGACAAGTCCGGCAAGAAGAAGACGGCCTCGAAGAAGGGCAGCCAGAGCGAGCTCGACCGCTCGGTCGACACCAAGACCGTGCCGTCACGCTACAAGAGCCAGATCCCGAAGGAATATCACGGCTATATTCCCTGGGGCCGCTAGCTGCCCACCAGGTCCGACGGGACCGGCGTAGCCGGGCCGACCGCATCTTTGCCGCCCTGGCTGCAGCGACGCGCTGGCAGCCCGACGGCAGGTTGGTGCGGCGGCCGCTGCCTGCCAGGGGCCATGGCGTCGGCTGCCGTGACGAGGCGTTCAAGCCGGATCAATTCGGAATCTTCAACACCTGGCCGGGATTGATGCGATCCGGGTCGTTGCCTATCGCCGCGCGATTGAGGTCGTAGATCCGCCTCCAACGTTCGGCATCGCCGAGCAGTTTCTTTGCGATGGATCGCAGCGTATCGCCGGGCCGCACTTCGTAGCGTTTGGCGACGGAGTAGATGAGCGTGACGTCGGCAAATACCTCGTCCTTCTCGAGGCGCTGGCGCAACGGATTGTCGAAACGCAGGGAAATATGCGGCACATCATCGTATTCGTCGATCCTGACATGCAGCAGCGAGATCGCTTGATAGAAATCGGGCGGGGTGATCGCGGGCAGGTCGGCGGCTGATGACCCCTTGGGCGCGCGGCGAAACAGGTTGCAGGTGGCGAACGCGAATTCTCCGTTCTTCTCCTTGATCAGGAACGCGCCGTCGACGTAACGGAAATTGTCTCCGCCATCGGACAGCGCCACGCAGCATCGGTAGGTGCGTTGTCCCGCAGTCTCCTTGGCGACCGGGACGATGCGGTGATGAAGGTTCGTGTCCCAGCCAAAGGTCGGATAGCCCGGCGTCGGTCCCAGCAAGGCGCATTGGTAGAAGCGATAAGCCTCCGTCCAGCGGATTCCCGGCGGGCTGTTTATCGCAGACGAACCCGGCGAGGCGACGGTCTTGCCGCCGATATTGATCCGGGCACGAAATTCGTAAGGGTCGCTCGAATTGACGCCACCATTGGCCCCCGCGAATACGACATCGACAAATCCCCTGGCCGGGATACTGAAATCGAAAGCCGCGTTGATGGGCGGGTTATCTGAGATCCAGCCGCTGTCGTAGGCGACCAGTCCGTCGACGAGCGTGACGACCTGGTTGTCGGCCCGATCGATGAAAACTCGACCCGTGGTTGTTCCAAAGGGAACGGCAACATAGGTCGTCATGCAATGCTCCTGAATGAAAAGAGGGGTCGTTCAAAGCCGCGCGGAAAGTGTAGGAGGGAGCTGGGCCGATGCAAGCGGGTTGCCGGGTTGTCCTCAAGCGCGGCTTCCCGCGGTGAGCAGCTTGCGGCATGTCTCGACGAACACCTCGGCGCCGGTGACGATATCTTCGTCCGCCGTGTTCTCGGTCCAGTGATGGCTGATGCCGCCGATCGACGGCACGAACAGCATGCCCGCCGGCATGATGGTGGCGAGGATCTGCGCGTCATGGCCGGCGCCGGACGGCATCCGCAGCGACTTGCCTCCGGCGAAGCCGGCGCTGGCGGCTTCGATGGCATCCTGGAAGGCCGCGTCCATCATGGCCGGCGCGCCGGTGCGGATCCGCTCCACGGTGACGCCGCAGGGACCGCGCGCGGTGGCCTCGGCGGCCATGCTGCGCAGCTTCTCCTCCAGCCGCTCGATCACGGTCGCGTCGGCATCGCGCATCTGGAACAGCATCTCGGCACGGCCGGGGATGATGCTGGGCGCGCCCGGATCGAGCGCGATACGGCCGGTGGTCCACACCGTGCGCTGCCCGCAGATCGCCGGGAAGGTCTCGTCGATCGCGACGCAGAAGCGTGCCAGTGCAAGCCCGGCGTCCTTGCGGATCGCCATCCGCGTGGTGCCGGCGTGGTTCTGCTCGCCGGTGAAGACGATGCGGTATTGCCAGATGCCGACGATGGAGGTGACGATGCCGATCTTCAAGGCCCCGCTTTCCAGTGTCTCGCCCTGTTCGATATGCGCCTCGAGATAGCCGATGTAGCGGCCGCGCACGGCCTTGAGGCGAGGGCGGCCCGAAAGGCCGACGGCTGCCAGCGCCTCGCGCATGCTGCGGTCGCTGTTGCGGTCGCGCGCCGCATCGATGTCGGCCTCGCTCACCGCGCCGACAAAGGAGCGGCTGCCGAGGAAATGGCCGAAATGGCCTTCCTCGTCGCACCATGAGGCGACCTCGACCGCGCCGTTCACGGCGGGATCGGGATTGAGCACGCGCGCGGCTTCCAGCGCGTAGACGACGCCGAGGGGGCCGTCGAGCCAGCCGGCGTAGTTCTGGCTCTCCAGATGGGAGCCCGCGAGCAGTTTTGGCCCCGCCTTCGTGCTGCTGCCGAGCACGTTGCCGATGCCGTCGACGACAGCGGTGAGCCCCGCTTCCGGCAGCTTTTGCCCCAGCCATTCGAGCGAGCGCGCATGCGGCTCGGAAAAAGTCGGCTTGTGTACGCCGCTCTTGTAGGCGCCGATGGCGCGCAACGCATTGAGGTCGGCGAGAACGCGGGCGCCGTTGGCTTGCGGGGGCGTGTCAGGCATGACGATGGCTTTCCTCGAACCGGCAGAGGCGTTCGGCAACATGCTGCGAGTTGGCGCGGCATGCAACTTTCGTTGCGGGCAATGTCGGGCCGGCTTGCGGCCGGCGGCAGGGGGTGAGAACGTGCTGCGATCAGACGCCGGAAAAAATCTGCGGACATCGGGGGAAACGGATGTTGTCGAGTTGTCCGACGGGTCCAATCCGGGCAGGGCGGCTCATGCTCGCCCATGCCGCGCTTGTCGCATACCTGGCCATGGCCTGCGGCAGCGTCTCGGCGCAACAGCGCGCGTTTGATTTCGCCGTGATCGGCGACATGCCCTACACCAAGGTCCAGGAGCGCGAGTATCAGCGCGTGCTCGAGGTGCTCAACGGCACCGAGCTCGCCTTCGTGGCCCATATCGGCGATTTTCAGTTCGACGCGCGGCCGTACAACCAGAACCCTGCGGCGGCCTCGATGCCGTGCGTGGAAGAGAACTACAAGGCGGTCCTGGCCTCGTTCCAGACCATCCGTCATCCCTTTATCCTGACGCCAGGCGACAACGACTGGACCGATTGCTGGCCGCTGCAAGCGCAGAAGGTCGATCCCCTCGAATTGCTGGCCGGGATCCGCGCGATGTTCTTCCCGGATGGCCGCAGTCTCGGGCAGCGGCCGCTTGCCGTGAAGAACCAGTCGGCCGATCCGCAATACGCAAAATTCCGGGAAAATCTCCGCTGGAGCCTCGGCGGCGTCACCTTCGTCACCCTTCACATCGTCGGCAGCAACGACAATTTCGGCCGCACGCCGGAGATGGACGCCGAGCATATCGAGCGCAAGGCTGCGAACATCGCCTGGATGAAGCAGGCGTTCGCCGAGGCCAGGGCGTCGAACAGCCTCGGCCTCGTCGTGCTGACGCAGGCAAACCCCGGCTTCGAGAACTTCTGGCCGCCTGCCGCCAAGACCCGCTACTTCATTCCGTTCATCCCGCGCGGGCAGACGCTTCCCAATCCCGCGACCGCCTACGGCGATTACATCCAGGCGCTTGCCGAGGAGCTCGAAGGCTTCGACAAGCCTGTAGCCTTGCTGCACGGCGACACCCACCTGTTCCGCATCGACAAGCCGCTCTACAGCAAGAAGACCAGCCGCCTTTTCGAGAACTTCACCCGCGTGGAGACGTTTGGCTGGCCTGACACCCATTGGGTCAGGATCACTATTGATCCCGGCGATCCCCAGCTCTTTCGCTTCAAGGCGGAGATCGTGCGCGAGAACGTCGTCAATCGCCGGAACTGACCGGGGGCGAGGGCTGCGCAAGACATGAAATTCCGTTCTCACGGCGCGGATTTCGCCTGAGCTTTGCCAATTCGTTGGCCCTCTTTTTGAAGAGGGCGCAGGGAAAGCCGGGCGCCGGCGGCACCCGCATCACCGTGTCGTGTGCGAAGAGTGCTACAAGAGATGCACACGGGTTTGACAGGTACAGCCAGGACATCCCGGCTTTCCCCGCGCAATGGTTTGGCGGCTTACTTCGTGCTCTCCCCGGTGAGCGGCCTTTATTGTCACCGTTGCCAGGCCGGCTCGCGCCGCACTGACGCCGCAGCGTCCCATCGCAACCCGCGCCAACGTTCGTGACGACCGCGAAGCGTCCCCTCATGGTGGCGCGGGCTGGGTGCAATCTAGTTCTGTTTTACGGAAACGTCAAGAGCAATTTCCGAAAAACCTGATTTTCTGTGCCTAGATATGGCTTGACTGAAATCGCGGGAGAAAATCAGGTTCCGGCTCTTCGTCCGGAATGCTGCACTGCGCCGAGGCGGGGCGGCGACGGTCGGCTCGAAGCCCCGTGCGACCACGTCGCTATCCCCTGCGACGTGTTGCTGTCTCCGATACTTGTCACGGGCCGCAAGGAGTGCATAGTTTCAGGTCATAAGAGCAAGCTGAGGGGTTGCATCATGTCTCGTTTCACCAGAACCGTATTTGCATGCGTTGTCGCCGCGGGACTTGCCGGCGGTTCCGTCATGACGCCGGCTTCCGCCGCGACGCCGCTGACCCCTGCCGAGAAGACCGCGCTGAAACAGGCGATCTCCTCCTGCAAGGCGGAGGCGAAGGGCAAGAAGGTGCCGTGGCTGCAGCGGCGGAAATACGTCAAGAACTGCGTGATCGAGGCGTTGAAGGACAAGCCCAATATCGACGTCGCGGCGCTGCTGAAGAATCATCCGGACATGAAGGATCTTCCGGCGGAGTCGGCGGACGCGATGTAAGCGGCGGGCGATTCCGTGAGAAAGGCCGCCTCCGGGCGGCCTTTTCTATGGACATGATCGGGCCCGCTGGCTTTGCCTTCGCGCGAGCGAATGACGGGCTGGCCTACCAGCTGAGCAGGCGCTGCGTGAGCCAGAGCGCCGCGAGATACAGCGAGCCGATGGCGGCGGCAAAGATCAGGGTGATCGGCCACAGGTTCGAACCCTGCGTCAGTGCGAACAGGCTGAACAGCAGGGCAGGCACCGTCAACAGCAGCGGCGCCGCTGCGGCCTTGCGCCAGCCGCCGCGCCATTGCGCCAGACTCATCGGCTGGATCACGAAATAGGCGGGCACACCGGCCATCGCGGCCATGCCGAGAAGCATGTACATCGCAGAAGTCACGGGGCTCGACGAACGGGAATGCGCAGCAGGAAGAGCAAATTCGCCGGCAGGAACAGGATCAGGGCATAGCCGAGGGGATCGCCTGGCAGTTTGAAGACGTAATATCCCAGCCACGCGATCAGCGCGGCGTTGAGGAGCAGGAGAACGGGGCGGAAGGACGCCATCATGTGTTCAGGGTAGGCGCGGCGGCTTAAGTGTTCGCTAAACGATTGGCGCAGGATTTATCGAAACGGATCGGAGGGCCTTTTTGACGCTCCTCGGCGAAGAGCGATTTGTGAGGTAAATCAATCGGTTTGAGGTCGCTCTGGAAGCAAATTCACGCGTTGCTTTTGGCCGCCTCGCCGAGCAAATTCGCGGTAACGTGGATGACGGAAGCGGATTGAGGTGATGGCGATGACGGCCAACGAGCAAATCGTTCGGGATTTCATTGCGGCGTGGTCGCGCCTCGACGTCAACGAGATCGTGGCGTTCTTTGCGCCCGATGGCACCTACCACAACATGATGAACAGGCCGGTCACCGGCCGCGATAACCTCCGGAAGTTTATCGGCGGGTTCATCAAGGATTGGACGGAGACCACTTGGGATGTCTTGAACCTTGTGTCGCACGGGGACGTCGTCATGGCTGAGCGTCTCGACAGAACCCGCGTCGCAAACAAGAGAGTCGATCTACCTTGCTGCGGTGTCTTCGAACTGTCGAACGGCAAGATCAAAATCTGGCGTGACTACTTCGATCTGGCGACTTACACGCGCGCAATCGTGCCGGCGAACTAACGATGCTGGGCCGACCGGACGGTCTTCAATATCAAGGGAAACGACTACCGGCTCGTCGTGGCCACGGATTTCGAGAAAGCTATCGTCTGGATCAAGTGGATCGGTACGCAATCCCGCCTAATCAATAGGTTTGCCAGTTTTTCTTTCCAGGATCGCGCATTGTTTCGTACTGACTATTTCGGTTTCTGGCAAACCGAGCTAGTGACCTTACGGGGTGACATTTTGCGTGTTATTTCGGCAACAGGCGTCCACAATAGTTGCGCGAGCTAGGATACAACTTTCGCGCAATGCTGTTTTTTGACAGGTAATGAACGACGCTTTTTTGATTGTTCGGGGTGATGGAAGTGAAGCATTTTGCCATCGTCGGGGCTGGACTGCTTTCGATTGCTGGATTTGTCGGTGCGGCATCTGGCGCTGACCTTCCTGCGCGGACTTATGCCAAGTCGCCTGCTGTTGTCGCACCCGTCTACGACTGGAGCGGCTTTTACATTGGTCTCAATGGCGGCGGCGCATCGGGCCGCGAGTGCTGGACCCTCACCAGCAATGCAGGTGTTGCGCTTGCGCCAACCCCGAGCGAGGGCTGTCACAGCGCGACCGGCGGCTTGGTCGGCGGTCAGGTTGGCTATCGTTGGCAGACTGCCAATTGGGTGTTCGGAGTGGAAGCCCAAGGTGATTGGGCTAATCTTACGGGATCAAACGCGAGCTTGACGGTGCTGATTCCAGCGACCAACCGGACCAAGATCGACGGCATCGGCCTCTTCACCGGCCAAGTCGGCTACGCCTGGAACAACATTCTCTGGTACGTCAAGGGCGGCGCTGCGGTCACCGATAACAAATACAGCACTTTTTTCACCGCAACCGGCGTCGTGTACAATCAGGCAAGCGATACCCGCTGGGGTGCCGCGGTCGGGACCGGAATTGAATTCGGCTTTGCGCCGAACTGGTTCGTAGGCGTTGAATACGACCACCTGTTCATGGGCAACCCTAACGTCACATTCCCGGCATCGAACATTGCGGTCACGCGCAGCGACAATATCCGCCAGGACGTGGACATAGGGACAGTGCGGGTGAGTTACCGCTTTGGTGGTCCCGTCGTCGCAAAGTACTGATCTCCCCGACTAGAAGAACTCAAAAGCCCCGGCATCGTCCGGGGCTTTTTGTGTGCGCCAGTGAAATCATGCCAATGTCTGTTCCGGGTCATAATCACACATCCGCATGTTCAATCGCGATGTTCGTTTTGCCTCATTGATCCGACATCTTCAGCCTGACGCCAGGCTGCGCGCGAGCCTTAAATCGTTGAGGTGGAGGTTCCAGCTTCTCGCAGTTTGCCAATTCGAAAAAAGCTGAACGCTATCAAATCGATTTCTGAGCTTTGGCGCTCCCTAGCGGAATCGAACCGCTCTCTCCACCGTGAAAGGGTGGCGTCCTAACCGATAGACGAAGGGAGCAAAACGTAAGGTAAATCAAGGCTTTGGGCTCATGATTTAACCCGGTTTGCCGTCGGCCGCGGCGAGGCCACGGCCAATTGCGAGCGAACGTATAGTGGCGTTTGCGAAAGCCGGCAAGTCGGGTGGCGGGCCTGTCGAATGGTTTCGGAAAGGGTTCCGGATGGGCGAAAACGGCAGGCATCCGGCAACGAAATTTAAAGCCGGAGCGCGTAAATCGATTTGAGTTTTAAGGAATGACCGCGATGGCGCTTGGAATGCACAAGTTAGGGGCGAAGAAACGCGAGGCGCGCAAGTCGCTGCGTCAGCCCGGCTGGATCACGCTGGAAGGCGGCTTTGCCGCGCGCGCCTGCGTGGTGGAGGATCTCTCCTCGTCCGGCGCAAAGCTCACGGTCGCGGACAACAACACGCTGCCGGCCAGGCTGCGGCTTGCCTTCACCCGCGATGCGCGGGGCGGCCGGCCCTGCGAGGTGGTCTGGCGCCGCGGCCGCACGGTGGGCGTGAAGTTCGTGCGCTGACGAAAGTTCGCGCTCCACAATATTTCCTCTCCTCGTCATGCCCGGGCTCGTCCCGGGCATCCACGTCCTTGTGGCCACGCAAGAGCAAAACGTGGATAGCCGGGACACCTAGCGCGAAGACGCGCTTCGCGCTCTTGCCCGGCCATGACGAGGTGAGAGATTGCCCCGCGCGTCACGACATCGGCGGCGCGATGAATTCTCGAAATCCCGGGCGGGCGGCGAACTGCGCGAACCAGCGCTCCATGTTGGGCTGCCTCGGCTTGACGACGCCCTCGACGCCGAACCAGCGCCGCGCGTAGGCGCCGAGTGCGATGTCGGCGATGGTGAACTGCTCGCCCTCGATGTAGCGGCGGTTTTCGAGCTGGGCTTCCACCACGCGCCACACCACGGCTTCCGCCTCGGCGTCCTTCTGCAGTGCCGCCATGTCGCGCTTGTCCGGCGGCGTGCGCACCAGTCCCCAGAACACGGGGCGGTCGACCGGCTGCAGCGTCGACAGCGTCCAGTCCAGCCAGCGGTCCACCGCGGCGCGGCCTCGGGCCGCCTGCGGATAGATCGGCGAGCCCTTGCCATAGGCGAGGTTGAGATAGCGCATGATGGAATTGGATTCCCACAGCACGTAGTCGCCGTCGACCAGCGTCGGGATGCGGCCGTTGGGATTCATCGCCAGATATTCCGGCGTGTCGTTCTTGCCGAAGGCCATGCCGGCGTCGATGCGTTCATAGGGGAGGTCGAGCTCGGCCAGGCACCACAGCACCTTCTGCACGTTGACCGAATTGGCCCGGCCCCAGATCGTCAGCTTTCCCGCCACGCCGCGCTCACCAGTGGCCGGTGTTGGGCATCGAGGTCCACGGTTCGGCGGGCGGCTTCGGCTCGCCCTTCTGCAGCAGCTCGATCGAGTGCAGATCGGGCGAGCGCACGAAGGCCATGTTGCCGTCGCGCGGCGGGCGGTTGATGGTGACGCCCATCTTCATCAGCTTCTCGCAGGTGGCGTAGATGTCGTCGACCTCATAGGCGAGATGGCCGAAATAGCGGTCCTCGCCGTATTTCTCCTCGTCCCAGTTGTAGGTGAGCTCGACCAGCGGCGCCCCGCGCGTGTTCGGCAGCTTCTTGAGGGTGTCGAGGTCTTCCGCGGCGCAGAGGAACAGCAGCGTGAAACGGCCCTTGTCGTTGTCGACCCGGCGCACTTCCTTCAGCCCCAGCGCGTCCCGGTAAAACTTCAGCGCGACATCGAGATTGCGCACGCGCAGCATGGTGTGGAGGTAACGCATGGGTAGGGCTCCCTGAAGGGTTTTTGTTGGTGGGGAATGAAATAGCAAAAGAATGCCGGGATGGGCAGGGGGCAACGGACCGATAGTAAGAGACGGCGGAAATTGGCTCCTTTATCGGACGAGGATGAGGGGGAACCTTTGGGACCTTGATGCGTTGATATGCATGGAAAATTTCGAGCACAAAGAGAAGCCGCCCGTCACGAAAGAAGAGCGTGAGGCGAAAAAGGAAAAGAGCCTTTGGGACGCGAAGAAGGCGCTCGCTGAGCGGAAGAAAGCCGATGATGCTTTCCGCGCAAACTTCGAGCGGCTGAAGGCGGAACGAAAGGCGCGAGAACAACTGGCTGGCGAGGGCGGTACCGCATCGTCCGGCTAGACTGGAAGGGCGGATGTTCCCCTTCCGCAAAGGCTCCCTCAATGGGAGCCTTTTAATTTTGTTGAGAGGCGCTCCAGAGCAACGTTTGGCCCGCCCGCCAGAGTGCGGCGGCCGTTCCGCACGCCCGCGTCAAGCCACCAGCGCCTTCAGCGTCGCGGCCTGCTCGAGGTTGTGAACCGCAATCGCCGTGTGGGTGTAGTCGCCCGCCTCGTTCGAATTCGCGATCCGGCGCAGCAGGTCGTCGCCCTTGATGACGTGCAGGCCGACGCCTTCGTGCGAGGGATAGATGCCGAGAACCACGTCGTGTCCGGCAATCACGGCGCGCAAGGCCAGCGCCTTGTCCTCGGACATCTGGATGAAGGCGCGGGTTTCGTCGGCGAGCCCGCGCAACTCGTCAAAATCGATCATACGCATACTCCACGCAACTGACTGCGGAATACTTGCCACGACATGTTTACCCAAACATGAAGGCAAGCCGGACTTGCGATCGTGCCGCCGAACATCCTGCACAAACGGACCCTGCCGCGTGCTCGCGCCAACGAAATGTTAAGGCATGGCCCGCGGCGATTTTTTCGATTCCGATTCGTTCTTTGCGAACGAAATGGAGTCAGATGCAGAACGTCTGCGGAGTAATGCGCCGGACTCGGCTCAGCAAGCGCCTGGGGATCGTCTTGATTCGCCGCGCGTCAAGATTTGACACCATCGCGCGTCAGTGCATCCTGTCCGGCCATGCGTCGGTTCAGGAATACGCGGCTCGCGAAAATGAGCAGCGGACATTATTGCGTGATACGCGACCTCGGTCTGGTGAAGGGCGGCAAGGGGCTGCGGCACCATGAGGTCGTGCTCGACCTGAGTTGGCGCGGCGCCCTGCAATTTGCGAAATCTGTACTGTCTGCAAAATCCGTCCTGCGGCCCCGCACCGATTGGCCGGAGGCATCCGTACAGGAGAGCGCGAGCGAGCCCGTGCTCGCGGCGCAGGTGGGGAGCGCGTCGCGACGCTGAGGGCGGCGCGCGGCCTGCGTTCAGGCCTTCACGTCCAAATGCTCTTCGTGTGCCGGGGCTTCCTTCAACTCCGCCAGCGCCTGGCGCTCGGCTTCGTTCTTGGCCGCGGCGACGTTCAGCACGTCTTCGCGGATGACGTGCGACGGGGCTTTCTCGGTCTGATCGGCAACGAGCTGGACTCGGGCTTGCGTCACCGCATGGGGAATGGGGTAGACAAGCATGGCGCTATACCTCCTTGTCCGTAGAATTCCCCGCCGCGCGTTTACGTTTTGTAAACAGATTGGGTTAACGCTCAAAGATGTCGCAGGGAACCGGCGGCCCGGCCGGCGCGTTACCGTTGCGACGATGGAGCGAGACCGCCATGCGCAGACTGGTGGCGCTGCTGGACGAGGAGCAGCGTGAAGCGTTGCAGGAACTGGCCGATTTTGGCGCCGCCGCATTCTCGGCAGGACTGGCGGTGGCCATGCTGAAGAGCACGGTCGACTTCGTCGCGCGCTTCCTCTGAGTGCCCGGCGCGGGCCTGCACGGTGAACGCAGCCTTACCCGGCGAGGAATAACCCTATTCAGTTAGGTTAAGGGCGGGATTGCGTTGCGCGCGATGAGTGGTGCGCTAGGTGTGGCTGTCAGGAAGCGCAGCCATGGTCCCTTCGTTTCACAATGCCGACCGACCTACCCATCGCCGGGTGATGGCGATCGGCCTGTTGTTCTGCGCAGCCTTCGTGATCATCAGCTTCTCGCTGCGCACGCCGCCGGAAAGCGATCGCGTGCTGGTCAAGGCCGACAAGCTGGTGCGCACCGCGGGCCAGGCGCAAAAGGCGAACTGACGCCTTCGCGTGTCTCCGGAGTTTCTTCCGCAGATTTGTTGAACGTCGCGATGCCGACAAAACCGGCATAGCCGATGACGTTGAGCAGAACTTCCATCCAGACCGGCATGACAAGACCCCTTTCGGGAAAAATGCCGAAGGGATCGCGTTCGTTCCGCCCGAAACCGAAAAACCCCACCGGCGTCCGGAGATGCCGATGGGGTCTTTCATGCTCTCACCCCTTTCGAGGCTGCTGCACTTGCGCGGACAACGGGCGAACCGCGCAATTCGTTCCCCGCAGATTGCAGATATTTAATGCGCGTGTTCCGCACGCGCGTCGGGTTCCCCGGAACGGCGGTGCGGGTCTTCACGTTGTCCCGGCGAACTGACGTGAGGAGGTTGCGATGAAAAAGACGCTGGCAACTCTGGCTGTGACCGCCGTGGTCGGCGCAGCCGCCGTGACAGCTCCGGCGCCCGCCGAGGCGCGCGGTCTTGGCCCGGGCCTGGCGTTCGGCCTTGCCGCGGGCGCGCTGGTGGCGGGTGCGGCCGCCGCGAACGCCTATCCGTATTACGGGCCGTATGGCTACTACGATTACGGACCGCGCTACTATGCGCCGGGTTACGCCTATTACGGCGGGCCGGTCTACTATCCGCGCCGCCACTACTACCGGCACCATCACCATTGGTAAGTCCAAACGAGAAAAGCCCGGAGCGAACCTCCGGGCTTTTTCGTGCCGGCCGATGCTTCAGTTCCAGAAGACGGGGCGGTTGAAGCCATCCCAGGCGCTCGAGAGCGTCGCGGCATAGAATTCCTCGCGCTCCTTCTCGAACTTTTTCTGCGTGGCGCGGAAGTGTGCGACCCGGGCAACGATTTCCTCGCGTTCGCGCGCTACCCAGTCCGGCTTCGTCTCGCTCATGTCCCATCCCTCTGGCTTTGAGTCGTCCCGCGCACCATTCGCGGCCGCGATTGGGGCGCGATTTTGAAGGCACGGTTGCGGGATTGTGGCCATGCACCGTGCGGGCGGTGCCAGCCGAAAGTGCTGCCGGTCCCGGAAGCAGGAGCGACCTGATCGGTCGGACGCGGGGCGCGGGGCCAGCCAACTGGCAATCGGGAAGGGCGCGGCTATAGTGGGCGGGCCCTCTTGCCTTGAGGAATTGTCCCGTGATCGCAACGGATCTGCGCAGCGGCGTCGAACGGCTCGGCGACATGATCGCGGAAGCCTCCGTCATCGTGCCCTTCACCGGCGCCGGTATTTCTACGGAATGCGGCATCCCCGACTTCCGCTCGCCCGGCGGTATCTGGACCAGGAATCGGCCGATCGACTTCAGCGAGTTCGTCGCCAGCCAGGAGGCCCGCGACGAGTCCTGGCGGCGGCGCTTTGCCATGGAACCGACTTTCGCGGCGGCGAAGCCGGGGCGGGGGCACCGCGCGCTGGCCTCGCTCTACCGGTCGGGAAAGTCGCCGGCGATCATCACCCAGAACATCGACAACCTGCACCAGGCGTCGGGCTTCAAGGCCGACGACGTCGTCGAGCTGCACGGCAACACGACCTATGCCCGCTGCATCGGCTGCGGAAAAGCCTATGATCTCAAATGGGTGAAGGCGCGCTTCGACGAGGAGGGCCGGGCGCCCGACTGCACGAGCTGCGGCGAGCCCGTAAAAACCGCAACCATCTCCTTCGGCCAGTCGATGCCGGAGGAGGAGATGCGCCGCGCCACCGAGCTGGCGCAGCAGTGCGATCTCTTCCTTGCCATCGGCTCGTCGCTGGTGGTGTGGCCGGCCGCGGGATTTCCGTTGATGGCCAAGCGCAATGGCGCGCGGCTGGTGATCATCAACCGCGAGCCGACCGAGCAGGACGACATCGCCGATCTCGTGCTGCGCTACGACATCGGCGAGACGCTCGGACCTTTTGTGGGCAATTGAAGGCCGAATCCGATTCGTGCCTGTGCAACCTGTTCATAGTTCCCCCCGAAAATGTTTTTTAGCTATGCGCCGCAAGCGCAAATGTTATCTTCGATTCGAGAAGATTCGCGCGGCGTTATCATGAGTTGTCATGGATGGGTGCGCGTTTCGGTGCCGTAGCGGACGGCACCGTCAACTTGGGTGTGGGGTCCGGGGTCATGGGGTCGGACGGATTTGAGTCCAAGAAGCTCGGTGGGACGCCAGGCGGGGCGGCACCTAACCGTCTTGGACCAGCGACGGAATTTCAAGGCGCGCAGCGTGACCCCGCACTCGACGCGCTCTCCGGCCTCGGCGATGCCGCCGCCAACCTCGTCGAAATCTCCGGCGTCATCAAGTGGTTCGACGCCTCCAAGGGCTATGGCTTCATCGTTCCCGACAATGGCTGGCCGGATGTGCTGCTGCACGTCACCGTGCTCAGGCGCGACGGCTATCAGACCGCCTATGAGGGTGCGCGGCTGGTGGTGGAATGTGTGCAGCGCGCCAAGGGCTACCAGGCCTTCCGCATCGTCTCGATGGATGAATCGACCGCGATCCACCCGGCGCAGATGCTGCCGCCGCGGACCCATGTCACGGTCACCCCGACCTCCGGGCTGGAGCGGGCGCAGGTCAAATGGTTCAACCGCCTGCGCGGCTTCGGCTTCCTGACCTGCGGCGAGGGCACGCCGGACATCTTCGTGCACATGGAGACGCTGCGCCGCTTCGGCATGACGGAGCTTCGCCCCGGCCAGTATGTGCTGGTGCGCTTCGGGCCGGGTTCCAAGGGCATGATGGCGGCGGAAATTCATCCGGAAACTGGGCCGTCGGCGCTGTCTTCCCATTGAGCCCTCGTTGCCACCAAAGCCCTTCTTCCCTGACGCGATTGTGAGCCTTGCCGCGCCGCGGGAACCACTGGCGCTTTCTGCAGTCGCCGGGTTAGGTTGGCGGTCGATTGGTATGGGCTGACTTGAGCATTTCCCGATGATTCCAGATCGAAATCCTGCCTGGCGCGCCGCACGCGTTTGGCTGGCGGTGGCGGTCCTTGCCGCCTTCGCTGCGCTTGCGGGCACCGGCGTCAAGGCGGCCAGCTTCAGCACGCTCGAGATTGCCACCAAATCCGGTGTGCAAATCTTCGCCGTCGAGATGGCGACGACCGAGGACGAGAAGCAGAAGGGGCTGATGTACCGGCGGGAGCTCGCCGACGGCAAGGGCATGCTGTTCGACTTCTCGCCGGAACAGCAGATATCGATGTGGATGAAGAACACCTACATCTCGCTCGACATGATCTTCATCCGCGCCGACGGCCGCATCCTGCGGATTGCGGAAAATACCGAGCCGGAGTCGACGAAAATCATCTCCTCCGGCGGCCTCGCCCGGGGTGTCCTGGAAGTGCCGGCCGGCACCGCCCAGAAATACGGCATCGCCCCCGGCGACCGGGTATCCCACCCGCTGTTCAGCAAGCGCTGAGGCGGGCCCTTCCGCCTTGCTGGCGGCGGGTGAAGCGTGTAGCTGTTCGGGCGAAAGTCGGGGTATAGCGCAGCCTGGTAGCGCGGCAGTTTTGGGTACTGCAGGTCGTTGGTTCGAATCCAGCTGCCCCGACCAAAAACCATCAGGTCAATGACGCAAGTTTGAGCGCAGGCGGCCGAACCCGTTCAGCGACGGCCATGCGCCATGCGCCGGCAGCCATGGACATGCCCTGCACGCAGCGGCACGATGACCAATGACAAGCTGGCGGCATCACCACATGGACGCGGGCGTTTTCCTGGATGAGCGAAGATCTCTGTTTTCTGTCGGCCGCCGACCTTCGCGCCCGCATCTTCAGCAAGAAGGTGTCTCCCGTCGAGGTCGCGCGCGCGGTGCTGGCCCGTGCGGAAGCGTTGCAGCCTGAACTGAACTGCTTCATCACGCTATGCGGCGAGGAGGCTTTGGCGGAAGCGCGCGCCGCGGAAGACAAGGTCATGGCGGGCGAGCCGCTCGGTCTGCTCCATGGTGTTCCCGTCACCGTCAAGGATATCGTCAACACCAAGGGTGTGAGGACGACCTTCGGTGCCGTTCCCTTCCGCAACAACGTGCCTGACCACGATGCGGTCGCCGTTGCCCGGCTGCGCGCACAGGGAGCAATCCTGATCGGCAAGACCACGACGCCGGAATTCGGAAGCAAGTGCCTGACCGACTCGCCGCTGTTCGGCCGCACGCGCAATGCGTGGGACGCGAGCCGCTCCAGCGGCGGCTCGAGCGGCGGCGCGGCCGTGGCGGTCGCGAGCGGCATCGCGCCGCTGGCGGTCGCGACCGATGGCGGGGGCTCGACGCGGATCCCGGCCGCGTGCAACGGCGTCGTTGGACTAAAGCAGAGCAACGGCGTCATCCCGCACAGCCAGGTACAGGATGCCTTCGGTAACCAGACCTATGTGACGCCGACGACGCGGAGCGTCGCCGATACCGCTCTGATGATGCAGGCAATGGCGGGAGAGGACGCTTCCGACCCCTGGTCAATCGGTGTTCCCGTTCCGGATTTCGTCGATCGCGCCGCCCCGCGCGGCGATCTGCGCGGGCAGAAGATTTTGTTTTGCCTGTCGCCGCCTGGGCGGCCAGTTGCCGCCGACGTCGCCGATGCCTTCAAGGCGGCGCTCGATCGGCTCGCCGGTCTTGGTGCGGAGCTGGAGGAATTTTCCGGCGCCGATTTCGACATCGAGCCGATCTGGCGCGCCATCAACCACACGGCCTGGCGGACGCGCTTCGAGAAACTGGCGGCCGATCACGGGGCCGACCTGAGCGAGGCATTCTTGAAGCAGCTCGCGCTCGCCACCAAAGTGAGCGGCGTTGATTACCAGCAAGCGATGTTCGACCGCACCGCACTGTTCCGGCGCGTGCAAGCGCTTCTTGGGCGCGCCGATCTGTTGGCGATGCCGACGCTGACCCGAACGGCGCTGCCGATCGACCAGGATCTGTTCGGTGCCATCGAAATCGACGAGCGAAGCTTCGACAATCTCCGGCCGCACTGGTTTCCCTGGACCATGCCGTTCAACATGACCGGGCATCCCGCGATCAGCCTGCCGTGCGGCTTCGGCCGCGACGGGCTGCCGATCGGTCTTCAGCTGGTCGGCCGTTTCCGCGGCGACGCAGAGCTGTTGCGTGCGAGCGCGCTGTTCGAGGCGACGCACGACCTGCTCGTCCGCCGGCCCGGTTGACATTCAGCGCGCAGAGCGCGCGGCTACGCGCCAGCTCTCTATCTTTGCTTGACGTAGCTGCAGCAGGCAACACGCGTGAAGCCCGACATGCCCCTTCACCCGCGAAGGGCTCGATCGGTGTCCTCGCATCGCGGCCGGGGCAGCCCGAGTTCGTCCCAAACATCCAGGAGGGCGCCCACGAGGCGATCGGTCAACGCATCATCGTGCAATGGCGACGGCGTGATCCGCAGGCGCTCCGAGCCCCGCGGCACGGTCGGGTAGTTGATCGGCTGGATGTAGATGCCGTGATAATAGAGCAGCAGATCGGAAGCCATCTTGCATGCCCCGGGATCGCCGACATGCAAGGGCACGATGTGGCTGTCGCCCGGCATTAGCGGCAGGCGGGCGGATCGCAGCGCCGATCTGAGCCGCGCGGCGCGATCCTGGTGGCGGTCTCTCTCCCATTGCGATGTCTTCAAATGCCGGATGGCGGCCGTTGCCGCCGCGCAGATCGGCGGCGGCAGGGCGGTGGTGAAGATGAAGCCCGGCGCATGGGAGCGTACGGCATCGATCACATTGGCGTTGGCGGCGATGTATCCGCCGAGGCAGCCGAAGGCTTTCGCGAGCGTCCCCTCGATGATGTCGATGCGCCGCATCGCGCCGTCGCGCTCGGCAATTCCGCCGCCGCGGGGCCCGTACATGCCGACGGCGTGAACCTCGTCGACATAGGTCAGCGCGCCGTAGCGCTCGGCGAGATCGCAGATGCGATGCAGCGGGGCGACGTCGCCATCCATCGAATAGAGGCTTTCGCACAGGATCAGCTTTGGTCGGCCGGGGGGCGCCGCTCGAAGCAATTGTTCGAGATGATCGACATCGTTGTGACGCCAGACCTGCCTTGCCGTTCCCGCCTTGCGCACCCCTTCGATCATCGAGTTGTGGTTGAGCGCATCCGAGAGCAGGAGGCAGTCGGGCAGCAGCTTCGCGATCGTGGAAATGCCGGTTTCGTTGGCGACGTAGCCGGAAGTGAAGACGAGCGCCGCTTCTTTCTCATGCAAGTCGGCCAGCTCGTGCTCCAGCTCGATCAGCGAATGGTTGGTGCCGGCAATGTTGCGCGTTCCGCCGGCGCCGGTACCCATGCGCGAGGCTGCGTCCATCATCGCGCCGACGACCTTCGGATGCTGGGCCATGCCGAGATAGTCGTTCGAGCACCAGATCACGACCTCGCGCGGACCATTGGGCGAATGCCAGATCGCCAGCGGAAACCGGCCCGCCAGCCGCTCGAGGTCGGCAAAGACACGATAGCGGCGCTCCTCGCGGAGCTGGTTCAGGGCGCGCTCGAAGAAGACATCGTAGTCGCGGGTCGACAACGGCGACTTGACGTGAAGGTTCATGGCGAAACCGCTCCGTTTCCTTGCATGCTTTCGATCAGTTGAACTGGTAGCTCCCCTGGACATAAACGCCGTAGCGGTCGGTCGTGTATTTCAGGAGCTGGTTGAATGAATCGACGGCCTCGGTGTTCAAGTGCCACCACCGCCCGCCGACACCGATGGCGAGGCCGTTTGCAAACCGGTACTTCAGCACGGTTTCGGCCTGAAAACCGGAACCGTGACCGCTGGCGGGATCGCGGCCGAACGTCAGATAATGAATGTCGGTGGCATGCTGCGACGTCCACGCATAGGCGATCTCGCCCTGCCAGTTCAGCCTGCCCCACAGCCGGGCATCGACGGCAATGCCGGCGCGGCCCGTTTCCCAGCGGTCCTGCTCGGTGACGACCTTCAGGGTCGACGGCAGCGCCGGGGTGCAGATCAACGGATTGCCGCCGATCTGGCGGCAACCCCTTGCGTCGACCGTCTCCTGCCAGTGATGGAATCCGACGAAGGCGCCGAACCGCAGCCCGTCGATCTGGAAGACATTGTAGCCGAGATCGATGCTCGCATAATGCAGCTGCCCGCTCGCACTGCTCGATGTCATCGAATAGGGATCGACGAAGGGCACATAATCCTCGTCGAAGAGCTTGCCGCCGGCGATCTTCCCGCCGCCGACATAGCCCTTCAGGAACATGTTGGCGAACGGACCATCGAGCCCGTCGACCCTGAAGAAAGCTTCGCCGGAATGCCCGGTCAGTCCGCCGTAGCTCAGGCGCGATACGCGGACCGAAGGTGTCGGGTCGGCGAAGTAGTCGTAGCGGTTCTTCGCCGAGCTGAGCCAGTAGCGCAGCCCGCCCTCGAAGGCGTAGTAGGGCAGGGCCGACCCGGGCGCTTTCAGCAGCGGTTCGGAACCGGGGTTCTGGCCGGCGGCCCGCATGGCCCCCGGTTGCGCCCACGCGCAGCTGACGGCCGCGCCACGGCAATTCGTCAGGCCTTCGGTGCCGAAGTCGCGGCGGATTCCGATCGTCGCGAAGATATCCCTGGTGACTGATTTCACGCCGGCCAGCGAGCCGTCCATGTATTTGTAGCCGATCTCGGTCTCGAAACTCAGGTCCTTCGACCAGAGATAATTGACGAGGAACGACGGCAGGATCGTCGTCTCCTTGAGGTCGGTGTTGACGCCGGTCCTGTATCCAAGCCGTAGCCGCGGGCTGACCGACAGGTCGGGTGTGACCGGATAGCGGGTATTGAGGTCGACTACGTAGACCCTGGAATCAGACAGGTTTGCATAGCGCAGCGCTGCCATGAACAGGTCCCCGGGCTTGAAAATGCTGTTGCCGGTGAGCTGCGTCGACAGATAGTACTCGAGGCCGCTCGCCGGTGTGCCGTCCACACCTCCCGAAGGCAACGTTCCGGTCAGATGCGTCACCGTCGCGTCGCCGCCGATCTGAAATCTCTCACTGATGGGCCGCGAGTAGCTGACCATGGCGGATTCGAAGGTCGGCGTGCGGTCGATCGCGAATTGCCTGATTTCGGCTGCCGTATTGAACTTCATCATGTCGTAGAGCGTCAGGAAAGGCTGCCCCTGCAGGGCATTCCAGGTCGAGAGGAAGGGAACCTTGCGATAGTCGAGCGCGGTGTTGATGACCGACTTGTCATCCAGCGTGTAGGTGCCGGAGAAGATTGCCGCGTTGAGCCGCTGGAAGTGAACGTCGTAGTCGATCGTCCCGAGCGCCGATTTGTTTATGTCGAAATATCGAAACTCGGCGCCGATCGCCTGACGGTCGATCATGCTGCGATCATACTGCGTGATGGCATACAGCGTCGTGTCCAACACCCCGAATACCTTCCCGAAATCGACGCTGGCGCCATAGAGCGTCTTGTCGTTGAGAAACGGCGCGTCGAAGCGGCTCCAGTTCGGCGAGCCGGCCAGAATGTTGAAGCGTACGGCGGGACTGTACATCCAGCTCAGCACGGCGCCGTCGAAGCGGCCGATCACGCCTCCGGTGTTGCGCGATTGCCGGCCGATGCTGGCCGTCAGGTCGTAGTCCTTGATGGTGTAGTCGAGCTGGGCCGTCGAGACACCGATCTTGTTGATCCCGGAATCGATCCGGTATTCGTCGGTGAGCGCAAGCTTGAACTTGGTCCTGACCTGGTCGTTGTCGGATGTTCCGAACATGTCGTAGTTCGTCAGCAGCGAGTTCTGATGCGAGCGGTGCGCGTCCGGGTCGGCATTCGGGTTCGGTGCGGTCGAGATGTCCTTGACCGTGCTGGTGCTGTCGTTGGTGATGTAGAACACCGACGCGCTTCCGGAGATCGACCAGCGTGTCTCGCCGGTCGGCGCCATCTTCTTCAGCTCGGCCGCAGTCGCCGGCGTGCCGAGCTGGCCGATGAGCTTGTCGGGCGCAGCACCTGCGGCGGTCAGCATTCCCGCCAGTCGCTGCCTGACCCGTTCGCTGCCTTCGCCGCTCGGATATCTGCGCAGATAGTCCTCGTATTCGACCCTCGCATCCGCGGTCTGTCCGGACTTCTGCAGTGCCACGCCGAGCAGTTCCTGGGCCTCGGCGCTCGATCGGTTCTCCGGGTATTTCAGGACCCTTCGCAGCAGTGTTGTCGCGCCCGCAAAGTTGCCTTTCCTGATCGCGGCGCGCGCCTCGTCCATCGAGGCTTCGATTACCCTGACATCGCCCTCCCTGAGCTTTCCGGCTCGACCGGCTCCATCGCGCGCGGGGGCTGCAAAGCCGCCAATCTTGCAGGCCGCCGCGGCTCCCTTCTTTGCAATCACGATGACGACCGACTCGAAGCTGCCGGACTGCACAACCTGATAGGACGTCGGACGCGCGAAGAGCACGTGAAGCACGGGACCGTCGGCCTCATCGAGCCCGACGAAGACCGACTGGATGCCTGCGGCAGCAGTATTTTCGACCCTCACTCCCTCGCGACGGGCCAGACGCCGCCCGACACCGGCATCCCGGTCGATGAGCTGGAGCGCGACACGCAGCTGATCACCGCGATCCGGCGGAAAATGGCCGAGATAGCGAACGCGGACGTGGAAATTCACGCGAAGCATGCTGCAATTGCCCGATGTCATCAGGTCGGCATTCGACACGAACTGATCGATCACGGGTTGCGCCTGCGTCCATGTGATTGGAAGCACGGATGCGAGCAGGAGCGCGCCGAAAAGCGCCGCACCCGCTCGCCTCAGCGCTTGCGAAGATGACGCCGATGCGCCGCGTGGCCTTTGGCCTATGGGGAGCAGGATACGCACGCGATCACCATCCACTGCCGTTGACGCGATGCGCTTTCGGACGGCGGGTCTGGATCGTCGTCAGAGATCTGTCGGTGTAGACATGGCAGGCGCCGGTGCAGTCCTTGAGTTCAGCCACCGTGTAGTTCATCGGCACGGGCTTCAGATACTTGGCGTGCTGCTGCGGCCGGAATTCCGCGGCGTGGCAGCCGGCGCAATCGGGCTTGTAGGCGGCGAACTTCCAGGCAACGACCTGCGAGTTGCCGCTGTGGCACTGGCCGCAGGCGATGGACGCGCCATGATTTGGATAGGCCGCGGACATGTGCCGATAGGTGGCCGAAGCCCAGCTCACGGTGCGGTGACAGCTGTCGCACGGCAGGCTCGTAACGAGGTGCTTCGGTCCCTTGCCGGTCGCAGAGCCGCCGTTGTGGCAATTGGCGCAGGGTACGGTCGTTGCACTGTGGTCGAAGCGTGCGCCGCCGAATGTCACCGTGCTCTTGTGACAGGTTTCGCACGCTGCATTGGTCGTGACGTGCCGGGCGGGCTTGCCGAGCGCCATTGTGCCGTTGTGGCAGGTGGCACAAGCGGCCGTCGTTCCGGTGTGGCTGAACCGCGCGCCGGCGAACGTCACCGTGCTCTTGTGGCAGGTCTCGCACGGTGCATTGGTTGCAACATGCCGTGCCGGCTTGCCGAGCGCCATTGTTCCGTTGTGGCAAGTGGCGCACGCGGCGGTCGTTCCGGTGTGGCTGAACCGCGCGCCGGCGAAGGTCGCCGTGCTCTTGTGGCAGCTCTCGCACGGCGCGCTGGTTGCGACGTGCCGCGCCGGCTTGCCGATCGCCATCGTTCCGTTGTGGCAGCTGGCGCATGCTGCGGTCGCACCGCTGTGGGTGAACCGCGCGCCGGCGAACGTCACCGTGCTCTTGTGGCAGGTCTCGCAAGGCGCGTTGGTCGCGACGTGCCGCGCCGGCTTGCCGATCGCCTTCGAGCCGTCGTGGCAAGATGCACATCGCCCGAACGCCGTGGCGTGGTTGAATCTCGCAAGGCCCGATGACGGACCGGCCGGCGGCAGTCCGGGCCTGAATTCCCCGATCTGGGGAATTGCAGGCGCCGCGCCCGGTTGCGTCGCCGGCGAGTTGATTGCCGGATTCCGGGTGGCAGTCTCTCCAGCCGGCCGCGGGCTCGGCGCGACCGATGGAGTGGCGAGCCCGGGCGTGGCCGTGGCCGACGGCGTGGCGGAGGGGGCCGACTTCGGCGCCCCCGGTACGACTGGAGCAACCTTGGCGAAGTTCGAGGTGCCCGGAACAGCCGCGGCCGACGGTGCTGTCGGAGTTGTCGCCGACGGAGCAAACTCCGCGGCCGACACCGGCTTGCTGTTGAAAAGAACACTTGCAGAAGGGCTCGGCGAGGCTGGCGTGACGACCGGCGCAGGCCTGGCTTGCGGTGATGGAGTTGCCTGCGCCTGGGGCTGCGTAGCGGCGGCCGTCGACGGGCCAGGCTGGGGAGCGGTGCTGCCCGATCCTGTCACGGAACGCACGACCGTGGTGACCGCCGTCACCGCGGACTGCATCGCCGATTTGACGACCGCCATGGTTGTCGATTTCGTTGCCGGCGCCAGTGCCTTGGCTGTCGTGGCGCAGCCGGCTGCGGGCTTCTGCGTCTTGTCCCAGCTCGTGAACGTCGTTGCCGCCTGGACGTGGCAGCAGCCGCAGTCCTGCGATTTTGCGCCGTGATCCGGTCCCTGCGCCCCTTTGGTTCCCTGACTCCTGTAGGCGCCGTTGTGGCAGGTGTCGCAGCGGATGGCGTGGACCGCGGCATGCGACATCGTGTAGGTCGCAAAACTTGTCGCGCTGTTCTTGTGGCAATTGCTGCACTGGACGCCGGTCACCGGGATGTGCGGCGGAGTCGTCATTCCCTTTGCAGTGCTGCCGTTGTGGCAACTCGAGCAGTTGGTGTCCGTCGCCGCATGCGCAAACGTGCCGCCGCTCCAGCTGGTGTATCCACCGCTGGCCGCCTTGGCGTGGCAACTGACGCAGTCCCTGCCGCTGGTGGCGACGTGTCCGGGATAGGAGGCGGTGCCGAAGGCGCCCTTGGTGCCCTGCGAGGTGTAGGAACCGTTGTGGCAGGAGTCGCAGCGGCTCGCGCTCACCGCTGAATGCGACATGGTATAGGTGGTGAAGTTGGCCGCGGTGTTGCTGTGGCAGCTGCTGCACTGGATGCCGGTCACCGGGATGTGCGGTGGGGTCGTCAGTCCCTTTGCGGTCTTGCCGTTGTGACAGCTGGAGCAGTTGGTGTCCGTCGCTGCATGGGCGAAGGTGCCACCGCTCCAACTCGAGTATCCGCCGCTGGCTGCCTTGGTGTGGCAGCTGGCGCAATCCTTGCCAGCGGTGACGACGTGGCCGGGATAGGACGCGGTGCCGAAGGCACCCTTGGTGCCCTGCGAGGTGTAGGAACCGTTGTGGCAGGAATCGCAGCGGCTCGCGCTCACCGCTGAATGCGACATGGTGTAGGTGGTGAAGCTCGCCGCGGTGTTGCTGTGACAGCTGCTGCACTGGACGCCGGTCACCGGTATATGTGGTGGCGTCGTCAGTCCCTTTGCGGTCTTGCCGTTGTGGCAGCTCGAGCAGTTGGTGTCGGTCGCCGCATGCGCAAAAGTGCCGCCGCTCCAGCTGGCAAAACCACCGCTCGCTGCCTTGGCGTGGCAGCTGACGCAATCCTTGCCGTTGGTCGCGACATGTCCGGGGTAGGAGGCGGTGCCGAAGGCACCCTTGGTGCCCTGCGAGGTGTAGGAACCATTGTGGCAGGAATCGCATCGCGCAGCCGCGACCGCCGTGTGGCTCATGGTGTAGGCGGTGAAGCTCGCCGCCGTGTTGCTGTGGCAGCTGCTGCACTGGACACCGGTCACCGGGATGTGCGGCGGAGTCGTCAGTCCGTTTGCGGTCTTGCCGTTGTGACAGCTCGAACAGTTGGTGTCCGTCGCCGCATGCGCAAACGTGCCGCCGCTCCAACTCGAGTATCCGCCGCTGGCGGCCTTGGCGTGACAGCTGACGCAGTCCTTGCCGTTGGTCGCCACGTGTCCGGGATAGGACGCGGTGCCGAAGGCGCCCTTGGTGCCTTGCGAGGTGTAGGAACCGTTGTGGCAGGAATCGCAGCGCGCAGCGGCGACTGCCGTGTGGCTCATGGTGTAGGTGGTGAAGCTCGTCGCCGTGTTGCTGTGGCAGCTGCTGCACTGGACACCGGTCACCGGGATGTGCGGCGGGGTCGTCATGCCGGTCGCGCTCTTGCCATTGTGGCAGCTCGAACAGTTGGTGTCGCCCGCCGCATGGGCGAAGGTGCCGCCGCTCCAGCTGGCAAAGCCGCTGCTCGCCGCCTTGGCGTGACAGCTGACGCAGTCCTTGCCACCGGTGGCGACGTGTCCGGGGTAGGAGGCGGTGCCAAGGGCACCCTTCGTGCCTTGCGAGGCGTAGGAACCGTTGTGGCAGGAATCGCAGCGCGCCGCCGCGACTGCGGTGTGCGACATGGTGTAGGTGGTGAAGCTCGCCGCCGTGTTGCTGTGGCAGCTGCTGCACTGGACGCCGGTCACCGGGATATGCGGCGGAGTCGTCAGTCCCTTTGCGGTGCTGCCGTTGTGGCAGTTCGAACAGTTGGTATCTCCCGCCGCATGCGCAAATGTGCCGCCGCTCCAGCTGGCAAAACCACCGCTGGCTGCCTTGGCGTGACAGCTGACGCAATCCTTGCCACCGGTCGCCACGTGGCCGGGATAGGAGGCGGTGCCGTAAGCTCCTTTGGTGCCTTGCGATGTGTAGGAGCCGTTATGGCAGGAGTCGCATCGCGCAGCCGCGACCGCCGTGTGCGACATGGTGTAGGTGGTGAAGCTCGCCGCAGTGTTGCTGTGGCAGCTGCTGCACTGGACACCGGTCACCGGGATATGGGGTGGCGTCGTCAGTCCCTTTGCGCTCTTGCCGTTGTGGCAGCTGGAGCAGTTGGTGTCGGTCGCCGCATGCGCAAACGTGCCGCCGCTCCAGCTGGCAAAGCCGCCGCTGGCGGCCTTGGCATGACAGCTGACGCAATCCTTGCCACCGGTCGCGACGTGTCCGGGATAGGACGCGGTGCCGAAGGCACCCTTGGTGCCCTGCGAGGTGTAGGAGCCGTTGTGGCAGGAATCGCATCGCGCAGCGGCGACTGCGGTATGCGACATGGTATAGGTGGTGAAGCTGGCCGCCGTGTTGCTGTGGCAGCTGCTGCACTGGATGCCGGTCACCGGGATATGTGGTGGCGTCGTCAGTCCCTTTGCAGTCTTGCCGTTGTGGCAGCTCGAACAGTTGGTGTCGCCCGCCGCATGCGCAAAGGTGCCGCCGCTCCAGCTGGCAAAACCACCGCTGGCGGCGTTGGTGTGGCAGCTGACGCAGTCCTTGCCGCTGGTGGTGACGTGTCCTGGATAGGACGCGGTGCCGAAGGCACCCTTGGTGCCCTGCGAGGTGTAGGAACCGTTGTGGCAGGAATCGCAGCGCGCAGTGGCGACAGCCGTGTGCGACATGGTATAGGTGGTGAAGCTCGCCGCGGTGTTGCTGTGGCAGCTGCTGCACTGGACACCGGTCACCGGGATGTGCGGCGGGGTCGTCAGTCCCTTCGCGGTGGTGCCGTTGTGACAGCTGGAGCAGTCGGTGGAGAACCCGGTGTGATCCATCCGCGCTTTCGTGCGGAAACTCGCCGTGGTCCTGTGACAGGACTCGCAGGGGGCGGCGGTCGCCAGATGCGTCGGTGGTTTCCCGATCGCCTTCCTGCCGTCGTGGCAGGCCGCACAGGGGGCCGTCGCCTGCGTATGGTCGATGACACGGATGTCGTTCCACACCGTCGTCTGATGACAGCCTTCGCACCGCGACGTCGTTTTCGGATGGCTTGGCGAACGGCCCGAGGTCAGCGCGCCGTTGTGGCAGCTGGCGCACTGGGTGGGAGTCGCCTTGAAGCGTCCGCCGACGTGACACGACTCGCATGGCGCCGTGCGGTGGCTGCCGGTGAGGGGATATCCGGTCGCGAAGTGGTCGAATGACGCCTGCGCCTGCACGGCATGGATTGCGACGAGCAATAGCCCGCAAGCAACGACTGTGCCCCCGGCCAGGGTGCGCAATCGACGCATCCAGCGCGCCAGTTTACTGCAGTAATCGTCCAACCCATGCTCCAATGCTTCAAATCGACCCATTTCCGGTGATGCGCGAATCGCTTTTCCGGATCCGCGTGGAGCGGCGCTACGCCTGCCGAGCCCCCGCGATTCCTTCGCTCCCTTTCTGCGCGTCACCGCGCGGCGCATCTTCGAGCCCGGCGAAATCATTTCGTCTGTGCGGGCGCGACCTGCTGGAAGGAGAGCTGAAAGCTGGCCGAAACGACGGCGAATCTGACTCGGAGCTGAACGCTTTGCCGCGTTTGCGCAACACGGGCGGAATAAACGCCCGCTGCTGCCTGCGTTATGCAGACGTGGCGATCGCAAGGTATTTTTGTGACATTTGGAAATGCCGCCGGGCGGGGCGGCAAACCGGGCGCTCGGAACGAATCTCAGTCAGTTCCTGATGTTGAGTTTGCGCCAACCGGTCGCAACATGGCATCGCTCGCAATCCTGGCCGAACGCGCCCCGGTGCACGTCAGCGCCGAGGTGGCAGCTGACGCAATTGGTTGCGAGCCTGAGATTGGGCGGCGACTTCGCCTTGTGACAGGCTTCGCACATCAACCGCTCATGGGCCCCGACCAGCGGAAATCTCGTCTGTCGCGCATGGTCGAAGCGCCAGCGAGCCCAGCCGTTCGGATTGTGGCAATTGCCGCAGGCCGTCCCCAATCGCCCTTGATGAAAATCCTTGTGGCACTTCTCGCAGGCAACGGGCGTATCCTTGTATGCGGGCGTGCGATGGCATTCCTCGCAGGCAACCGAGGCATGCAGTCCGATCAAGGGAAAGCGCGTCAGCTCATGATCGAATGACAGGTTCTTCCGCCAATCCGTGACGTTGTGACATCGCTCGCACCGCTCTCCCAGCCGGCCCTTGTGCGGATCCTGCTTGCGATGACAGGAGACGCAGGTCGTTGCGAGCTTGTCCCGGTAGAGATGGCCGGTGTGGCAGGTGTCGCATCCGACCCTGGCATGTCCGCCGCGCAGCGGAAACTTCGTCTTGTCGTGATTGAAATGCGAAGTCTTCCAGCTGTTCTGGTCGTGACAGGTCTCGCATTTGTCGCCATAGCGGTCGGCATGAATGTCCTGCAGCCGGTGGCATGACACGCAGGATGACGGCAGGTCCTTGTAGAGCTGGCCGGCATGGCAGGTCGCACAGGCGACCTTCCTGTGCGCGCCCTGGAGAGGGAACTTCGTCTTGCCGTGATCGAACGGCTTTGTCTCACGCCATTTCGTGGCGGTATGGCAATTGTCGCAACGCTCTCCCAGCCGGCCCTGATGCGGGTCGACCTTCCTGTGGCAATCGAAACAGATCGAAGACGTCTTGCGAAAGCTCTTCTTCTCAGCATGGCATCCGTCGCACGGTACGCGCTTGTGCGCGTCGACCAGCCTGAAATTCGTCTGATCGTGGTCGAATGTCTCGCGATCGAGCTGATTGATGTCGGCGCCGCGTCCCTTGTGTTCGGTGTGGCACTGGTTGCATTGCAATGTCGAGGCTCTGCGCTCCCGCCCGTGAAATCCCTTGTTCCGGGCGCGGTCGTCCGAGATTTCCTTGTGACAGTCGAGGCAGAGTCTTGTCTGCGAATGTCGTGAGAACGGCTCGTGGCATTTCGCGCATTGCGATTCGAGCTTGGCATGACCTTCCACCAGAGGGCCCGGCATCACCAGCTTCTCGATCAGGGACTGCGATATCGCCTGTCCCTGGAGCGCCAGCAAGACGCCTGCAATGACGAAAGTCGCCGCGTGCCGCTTCAACGCCGCATCTCCATCAATACTGGTGAACGGCCCAGACGTGAATGAGGCCGGTTGCCAGCATCAGGAAGAACAGAGGCAGGTGCAGCACGTGCCAGAGCGCGAAAAGCCGCTCGTAGAACGCGAGCTCGGCTGCCTTCAGCACCGCTTCCGAATAGAGCGTCACGAGCTCCACGATCCGTTGCTGCCTCGCGCGCCGTTGACGCCGGGACCAGCCGGATGTCCTTGCCTCGATACGGATGAGCCGGTTTGCCTCCGATAGAAGGCGGGCGCGGATCCGCCGTGCCCGCACCGCCAGCACCGCGCCGCCCCAAAGGCTCGTCAGCACGCTGGCTCGTACCTCACTGGCGATGCCGTCGCTGAACGCGTTCAACTCGCGCGAGACGAGGACTCCCACCTTCTCGTCGCCGAACTGGTGCTTGAGGTTGTCGGCTTCGGCGAGCAGCTCCCTTGCCCGGGCTCTGCTGCCGTGGAGGCCCATATGAATCTTGCCGTAGATGAACTTGCCGACGACGCCGCTGAAGGCGACGATCAGCATCGAGAACAGTGCAACGTTGCTGTTCAGCGGACCAAGCCGGAAGTTGGAATGGAACAGGATCAGCAGGGGCCCGGTCACCCCGAGCAGCATGTGGGTGCGGAACCAGAATCGCACCGAGCCGATTGGGCGGGCCGCCTTGAAGCGCTTGCGGAACGAATAGAGGAGCAGGCAGAGCATCGCGGTGCTGCCCGCGATTCCGAGCCAATAGCCGGGCCCGGCTTTCGGCGTGAGATATTCCTCGCCGCTCGCGAACCATCCTGCGGCGGCGATCAGCGCCACCAGCACAGCTGCGGCTGCGGGAAATGTGCGAGCGACCGGAAGCGCCGTGCGCGCCAGGCCGGTGGCGCCGGAAGATCTGGAAACAGAGAGGCCTGCGATCGACAAGTTTCATCGCCCCCGCGATTGTCATGATGGATTTTCCGGTCACCCTGAACAGCAGATGAGTCCGCATTACGTCCAATTTTCGGCACGAGAACGCAGGCAAGGAGCCTTATTTCCGCCAATGGCGGCCGGATAGGGTTGCGCATTCGGGCAGCGGCAACGCGTTGCGGCGTGCGGAGAGTCTTTCGAGTGTGTGTCGCCGCTTGTCCG
This sequence comes from Bradyrhizobium sp., assembly GCF_016219575.1. Lineage (GTDB taxonomy): Bacteria > Pseudomonadota > Alphaproteobacteria > Rhizobiales > Xanthobacteraceae > Bradyrhizobium. The sequence continues at coordinate 725,724 of NZ_JACRMG010000009.1, forward strand.
GCGACGAGAGCAGGCCATGGCTATCGACGTCGTCATTGTCTACGCCGTGCCAATGCTCGCGGTCTGGGCCACCTATATCGTCGCGCGAAGGCGGGTCGAACGCCGCAGCATCGCCAGGCGCGCTGCTGCAAGAGAATCCGGATTGATGGAGCCGGCCTCGCTGCATCCGGTGATCGATCCGGCCCGGTGCATCGGTTGCGCATCATGCGTCAGAGCCTGCCCGGAAGGCGACATTCTCGGGATCATCGACGGCAAGGCGGAACTCGTGGAGCCGTCGCACTGCATCGGTCACGGCGCGTGCAAAGCTGCCTGTCCGGCGAATGCGATCACGCTTGTGTTCGGCACGGCGACGCGGGGAATCGATATTCCCAATGTCGACGAGAACTTCCAGACCAATGTTCCCGGCATGTTCATCGCGGGCGAACTGGGCGGAATGGGACTGGTTCGCAACGCGATCGAGCAGGGGCGTCAGGCGATCGAGGCCGTCGGGAAGATGGAGAAGGCGGACAAGCCGGACTTGCTCGATGTGGTCATCGTCGGCTGCGGACCTGCGGGATTTTCAGCAAGCCTCGCAGCGATGCAGCACAAGCTCCGCTTTGTCACGCTGGAGCAGGAATCCTTCGGCGGCACCGTCGCACATTTCCCCCGCGGCAAGCTGGTCATGACAGCGCCGTTCACGCTTCCGCTCGCCGGCAAGTTCAGCTTCACCGAATTGAGCAAAGAGGAGTTGATCGGCCTGTTTCAGGACATCGCCGGCAAGAGCGGGCTGACGGTCAAGACCGGCGAGCGCGTCGAAGCGGTGACGCGCGTCGATGGGGGTTTCGAGGTGAAGACTGGACGCGCCGCCTACAGGTCGCGCGCCGTCCTGCTGACCATCGGGCGGCGCGGCACGCCGCGCAGGCTCGATGTTCCCGGCGAAGAGCAGCCGAAGGTCGTCTATCGGCTGGTCGATCCCGAGCAGTACAGGGGACAGCATGTGCTCGTCGTCGGCGGCGGCGACGCCGCACTGGAAGCTGCCTGCGACATCGCCGAACAACCCGATACGGTGGTGACGCTGTCCCACCGCAGCGAATCCTTCAACCGGGCGAAGCCGAAGAACCGCGAACGGATCGCGGCTGCCGAGAAATCGGGACGGCTCAAGGTGTTGTTGTCGTCCTCCGTCAAGCGCATCGGCGCCGACGACGTCGAGCTGGAAGTCGCGAACGCGCCCCTGGCGATCGAGAATGACGCCGTGATCGGATGCCTCGGCGGCATATTGCCGACGGCTTTTCTTCAAAGCATCGGGATTGAGGTCGAAACCAAATATGGCACGGCTTGACGCAACAGGAGCCGTCGTTCCGCCGAGCGCTTTGGGGGGACGGACGATGGATCGCGGAGATCGGCGGCGCAGCGGGCTGCTTCGTGCTTTCGCCGGCCTTGCCATCATCTTGCTGGTTGCGTTCGACGCTCCGTATCGGGATCGCGCATATGCGGGTCAATCGCAACAGGGCGCCGTCGTCTCGCCATCGGGTGCAGTGAACGATGCGGAACCGGCAGAAGGCGGAGCGCAACTGGATACCGACGCCGGTCGACCGGTCAACGAGGCCATCCGGCTCGGCCAGTACGACACGGCACTGCGGTTGCTCATGCGCTCGGCGCGTGCGGGCGACGCCGATGCCCAGTACCGGCTTGCCTCGTTCTATCGCTCCGGCCTCGGAACCAGGCCGGACTCCGCGCAGGCATTCAGATGGATGAAGTCCAGCGCCGAAGCGGGCCACACCAAGGCTCAGTATAATGTGGCGACCATGTATCTCGCCGCGCGCGGCACGGCCTTCGATCCGGACAAGGCGCAGGAGTGGCTTCGCAAGGCCTCGGCTGCCGGTTATGCGCCGGCGAAGAGGATGCTCGCCGATATGGCAGCTCGTCCTCCCGAGCCGCCGCAAAGATCGTCGCCTGCCGCCGGACGAAGCCCTGCCGATCGGCCGTCGACGAATGCGGCACTGAAGGGCGCGCCGCAAATCGCCTCCCGCAACGGCCAGGCAGCAGTTATCGATGCGACCTTGCGGGGCCAGGTCGGTCCTTTGCGCGACCTGGTCGATGCGGGCGCCGATGTCAACGTCACCAACAACGAGGGCAATGCGGCCCTCGCCATCGCTGCATCCGCGGGGCAATCGCAGCTTGTCGACCTGCTTCTGTCGGCCGGCGCGGTCCTCGATGCGCGTAACCTGGCAGGCGAGACCGCGCTGATGCTTGCTGCGCGCGAGGGTCATTCCGACATCGTGAAGATGCTGCTTGCGAAGGGAGCGGATGCCTTCGTGAAGGCGGCAAACGGCGCGACGCCGGTCTCGATTGCGGTGAACAGCTGCAATGCAGATACCGTGTCTATCTTTGTCAGGCGGTCCGGAGGCCTGCTGCCGATTCGCGATGACGGAAGAACACTGCTCATGATGGCGGCGGGCTCTTGTCCCCAACCCGTCGTCGAGCTGCTTGCCACCGACCAGGCCACGATCAACGCTGTCGACGGGCAGCGGCGTACCGCACTCTGGCACGCAGCCGACCGCGGCAACCTGACGGCCATGCACGTCCTGGTTCGCAAGGGCGCCGACCTGCGTCTGGCGGATGCCGACGGCATGACGCCGTTCCTGAAGGCACTCGAGACCGGCAACGCGGACACCACACGGTACCTGCTGGAGCGCGGGGCCGACTCCAGGGCGGCAACGTCGAATGGAAACACGCCGCTCATTCTGGCGACACAGGCCGGCATGGCCGACGTGGTCCGGACATTGCTGGAGCGGCGGGCCGATCCAAATGCCCGAAACACCCGCGGCATCAGCCCCCTGATGATGGCCGCTTATGAAGGACACACGGAGATTGCGCGGATACTGATCGCGGGCGGCGCTGACAAGAACCTCAGAAACAAGAAGCGGGAAACCGCCGCCGATCTAGCCGCAACGAGCGGTCATGCCGAGATCGGCAAGCTGCTGCAATGAGCGGCTTTACATGGTGCGCACACATCGTCGGGATACGGATGCAGAAGCAGGGTAGCAAGCGACGGGAAATATAGTGCGGATGGTCGCCGACAAGATTTCGAAACATCGGCATCAGGATAATAACGAATTGCCGATCGATTAATGCCTCATTTGCAATCTCCTTTCGCAAGCGGCCACAACGCAATCAATGGCGATCGCGTGGGAGTGCCGGGTCCAGAGTGGTTGCGGTCGGGGGGACCAGGAAATGGCGGCAGAGGCCGGATCGTTCGCGCTTGTGCTGGCGCTGTTCATTTCGCTCGCGCAGTCGATCGTCCCGTTCGCCGGGACGCGGCGCCATGAAGCGGCGATTGCCGCATTTGTCCGGCAGGCCGCCCTGGGTCAGTTGCTGTTCATCGCGATCGCGTTCGGTTGCCTGACGTATGCGTTCGTGACGTCGGACTTTTCCGTGCGCCTTGTCGCCGCCAATTCACACACGCTGAAGCCGCTGATCTACAAGATTTCCGGCGTGTGGGGAAACCACGAAGGCTCGATGCTGCTGTGGGTCCTCATCTTGGCGCTGTTCGGCGCCGCCGTCGCGCTGTTCGGAGACAACTTGCCTGACCGGCTGCAAGCCAATGTGCTCGGCATCCATGGCATGACCGGCCTCGGCTTCCTCATCTTCGTTGTGGCAACGTCGAATCCGTTCGCGCGCCTGATCGATCCGCCGCCCGACGGCAACGGTCTCAACCCGATCCTCCAGGATCCGGGGCTCGCGATACATCCGCCGTTCCTTTATCTGGGTTATGTCGGATTTTCGATGGCGTTTTCCTTTTCCGTTGCCGCATTGATCGATGGAAAAGTGGACGCGTGCTGGGCGCGCTGGGTGCGGCCCTGGGTGCTCGCCGCCTGGTGCTTTCTCACGATCGGCATCACGCTTGGCAGCGCTTGGGCCTACTACACGCTGGGCTGGGGCGGCTGGTGGTTCTGGGATCCCGTCGAGAACGCGTCCTTCATGCCCTGGATTGTGGGCACCGCATTGCTGCATTCGGCCCTGGTCGTGGAGCGGCGCAACGCGCTGATGAGCTGGACCATCCTGCTCGGCATCCTGACGTTCTCGCTGAGCCTGATCGGAACTTTCCTCGTTCGATCCGGCGTGTTGACCAGCGTTCATTCCTTCGCCCAGGACCCGGCGCGCGGCGCCTTTATTCTCGCTTTGATCCTGATTGCCTCCGGCGGCGGGTTGACGCTGTTTGCAATCCGCGCGCCGAGCCTCAGGCAGGGCGCTCCCTTTGCACCGGTCAGCCGTGAGGGCGGCCTGACCCTCAACAACACCTTGCTCGTGGCCGCGGCTGCAACGGTGTTCATCGGCACGTTCTATCCGCTGGTCATCGACATGCTGGGTAATGACAAGATCTCGGTCGGTCCGCCCTACTACAACATGACGTTCGTCCCGATCATGGTGCCGCTTCTGCTGGCGATGCCGGTCGGTGCAATCCTCAAATGGAAGCGCGATAACCTTGCCGAGGCGCTGTCGCGGCTAAAATACCCCGCCTATGCGAGCCTGCTGGTCGGGATCGCCCTGCTGGGAATTTTCCTGGGGCGGCAGGCGATTGTCGCCTTCTTTTTGGGGCTGGCTGCCTGGCTCGTCCTGGGTTCGCTCGCTGCGCTCGCGCTTCGTCTTCGTCTTGGCAGTGTATCCCTGGATACGTCGCTCAGGCTTGCCCGCACTGCGCCACTGGCCTTCTACGGACTGATTATCGCGCATGCCGGCATGGGCGTGACCGTTGCCGGCATCACCGGCATGACAGCGTGGGCCACGGAGAAGATCGAGATGCTGCGGCCCGGGGAGGGGCTTGAGCTCTCCGGCTTCAATCTTCGCCTGCGGTCAGTCGCCGACGTCGCCGGACCGAATTACGACGCGGAGCGGGGCATTTTCGATATCTCCCGCAATGGACGCCCCATCGCCGAGTTGCACAGCGAGCGCCGCTTCTATCCCGTTCGGCAGCAACAGACGACCTCCGCAGGCATCCGGACAAATCTGCTTTCAAATCTCTACGTCACCCTGGGCGACGCCGATGGCAAGGGGGCGTGGGCCGTGAGATTCTACTACCACCCGTTCATGCCGCTGGTCTGGATCGGCGCGTTGGCGATGGCATTGGGCGGATTCGTCTCGCTTGCCGACCGCAGGCTTCGCGTCGGCGCACCGCAGCGGTCGTTCCAGCTGGCCGCCGCTCCCGCCGAATAGGATCGCGACATGCCGCGCCTTCAATATCTCTTGCCGATGGCAGCCTTCGTTCCGCTCATCGCCGGACTCGCTTTCAGCCTCGGCCTCGATCATCGCTCGCTGCCGTCGACATTGATCGATCGGCCGACGCCGGCCTTCAGCCTCGGCGCGCTCGACGGCGCGCGCGAAGGGCTTTCAAGCGCGGACCTCAGGGGGCGCGTGACGCTGCTCAACGTGTTCGCCTCATGGTGTGCCGGCTGCCGCGCCGAACATCCGGTGCTCATGAGGCTCGCGGCGGCTAACGAGCTTCCGATCTATGGGCTGAACTGGAAGGACAGGCGCACCGACGGTATCCGCTGGCTTGCAGCGAACAAGAGCCCGTATGCCCGCGTCGGGCTGGATGAGTCCGGGCGGACCGGGATCGACCTCGGAGTGACCGGTGTCCCCGAGACGTTCGTGATCGATCGCTCCGGCCGGATCCGTTACCGCTATCCCGGTCCTCTCACGGAGGAAGTGTGGCGCGAGTTGTTCGAGCCCTTGTTGAAGAGTTTGCGGGGCGAGCCATGATGCGAATGCACAAAGGCCGGCTGGCAACACTGTTCGGTATCGCCATGGGATGGCTCGTCGTAGCGACGGTGCCCTGCAGCGCGGTGCTGCCCGACGAGATGTTGCAGGATGCGGCACTCGAAGCACGCGCTCGCGCGCTCAGCCAGGAACTGCGCTGCGTCGTGTGCCAGAATCAAAGCATCGATGATTCCAATGCGCCGCTCGCCCGCGACCTGCGCGTTCTGCTCCGCGAGAGACTGTCGACCGGCGACAGCGATCGGCAGGCGGTCGATTTCATCGTGGCGCGCTATGGCAACTTCGTGCTGCTGAGACCGCCGCTCCAATGGAACACGTTGCTGCTCTGGATCGGGCCGCTTCTCATGTTGTTGATCGCATGCCTCGGATTCGGTCGCTATGTCCGGGCATCTGCGGCCAGGTTTGCCGGCGCAGAATCCTCGCCGCAGTTGAGCGACAAGGATCTGGAGCGCGTCCAGGCGATCCTTGAGGATGGGAGCTCCGCATGATGCTCTGGCTTGTCTTCACATCGATGATCGCCGTTGCAGCGGTGCTGGTTGCAACGCCGTTCATTCGCAGGTTCGAGCGGGTGCGGCTGGAATCTGCCGGGAATCTCGCCGTCTATCGCGATCAACTGCGGCAGGTCGAGAGTGACGTCGCACTGGGCGTCATCGATCCCGCGCAGGCCGAAGCGGCGGGTCTGGAGATCAAGCGCAAGATTCTTGCCGTTGGCCGGGCAGACGAGCCGGGGAGGTCGCCTCTTAGCCAGGCAGAGCGGAAGTTTGCGCTGACGGTGGTGACATCCATCGTGATCTTCGGATCGATCCTCTTGTATGCGATTGTCGGAAGCCCGGAGTTGCCGTCGACGTTGCCGGCGCAGGTGCGGCTCGAGCAACCGCCGGCCCCGCGGCGTTCGGCGGAGGCGGCGGCACAGCCGCAGGGATCGACGGCCGTCGAAGCGCTGGCCTCGCGAGCCGCGGCTCAGCCCCAGGCGGGGCTCGCCTCGGTCGATGAAATGATACAGCGGGTGGAGGCACGACTGCAGCGCAGCGCACAGGATGCCGACGGCTGGCGCATGCTGGGCTGGGCCTATTTCAGCATCGAGCGTTTCACCGACGCCGCGAATGCCTATTCCAGGGCGGTCGAGCTGCGTCCCGACTCCGCCGAGTACCGAAGCGCTCGCGGCGAGGCGCTTGTCAGGGGCGCGGATGGGACCGTGACTGCCCCGGCGAGGAAGGATTTTGACGAAGCGGTGAAGCTTGATCCGAAGGATGCGCGCGCCCGCTTCTTCATCGGTCTTGCGAAAGAGCAGGCCGGCGACAGGCAGGCTGCACTCGCTGACTGGAGCAAGCTGCTCGCGGAATCGGATGCGGCGGAACCCTGGCTTCCCGACCTGAGGGAACGCGTGGCCGAGCTGCAGCGCGAGCTGGCAGGCGCAAACACCGGCTCTTTGCCGACAAGACCGGACCTATCGGCAGACGCTCTGCGCGAGTTCCTGCAGTCCGAGAAATCGAAGCAGCGTGCGGCCGAAGCGCCCCGCCGCGAGCCCGGTCCCGAAGACGTCCGCAACGCCGGGAACATGGCGCCTCAGGATCGGGCAGCCATGATCCGGGGCATGGTCGAGGGGCTTGCAAGCCGGCTGGAGCAACAGCCGCGTGACGCCGAGGGCTGGATCAAGCTGGTGCGCTCGCGCGTCGTTCTTGGCGAGGCGGAGCTCGCCGACAAATCGCTCAGGCGGGCGCTTTCTGTGTTTTCCGAAGATGGGCCTGAACGCACGCAGATCGTCGATGCCGCCAGGCAGCTGGGGCTCAAGCCATGAGGGCATGATCGGGAAGCAGGATTCTTGGGAATTTTCTTGCAGCTATTGGCAACGCAACGGGGTGATTACCATTCGGATTCTTTTGGTGGAAGATGAGGCCGTATTCGCGCAACGGATCAGGGCAAACCTGACCGAGGCCGGATTCGTTACCGACCATGCGGCCGATGGAAACAAGGGTTGGATCCTGGGCGATACCCAGGCCTATGACGCCGCGATCCTCGATCTCGGCCTGCCGGCGCTTTCGGGCCTCGATATCCTGAAGCGATGGCGGCACGCGGGAAGCCGTCTCCCCGTCCTGATCCTGACCGGGCGCAGCGGCTGGGTCGAGCGGGTCAATGGGCTGAACGCGGGCGCCGACGACTACCTTGAAAAGCCGTTTCAGACCCAGGAACTCGTGGCGCGTCTCCGGGCCTTGCTGCGGAGATCGTCGGGCATGGCCGACCCCACCATCCGGTGCGGCGAACTCGAACTCGACACGACGACCGGCGTGGCGAGGAAAGCCGGCCGCAGCGTCGACCTCACCGCGCTCGAGTTGCGCATCCTCGAATACCTCATGCATCGCACCGAGCGCTTCGTGTCCCAGAGCGAGCTGCGGGACCACATCTACTCCGTCGAAGAGACGAGGGACACCAACGCAGTCGAAGTCCATATCGCGCGGCTACGAAAGAAGCTTGGCCGGGGGATCATCCGAACGGCCAGGGGGATGGGATACCGCATCGGATAGACCAATGTTGCGCCGGAATTTCCGCACCCGCTTGATTGTCGGGGCCGCACTCTGGATCGTTGTCGGACAGTGCATCACCGGGTTGATTCTTGCCTCGATGATGCGCGGCGTCGTCATTTCCCAGCTCGATCACGATTTGAGGGATCACACGGACGAGATCGCGGGTCTCGTCGATATCGACGAGCAGCGCGCGCCTGTCGTCCTGCGGGAGATCAGTGACGCGCGGTTCCGCCCTGCGCGATCCGGTTTCTACTGGCAGGTCCAGCAGCAAAGCGGCGCGACGCTGCGTTCGGCTTCCCTGCAGGAATCACTGTTCCTCCCCGATGGCCCGAGTTCGGCGGTTTCGCAGCCGGCCATTGTCGAAGGACCGACCGGCTCGATGCGATTGATGACGAAGCTTGTTCATCTGCATCAGCTGAACGAGCCGGTCGAGGTCCGGGTCGGCGCCGACGAGCGATTGATCGACGAGGAGATGGCCCGATTCCATTTGTCGCTGACCGCATCGCTCGGCATCATCGGACTCGGACTCTTTGCCGCCGCCTATATCCAGATCGCCTACGGCCTGCAGCCGTTGACGCGCATCCGCCACGCGGTCGCCGCGGTCCGCTCCGGCCGGACGCAACAGCTTCCCGTCGACCTGCCGGCGGAGGTCATGCCCCTGGTCATGGAGTTGAACGCGGTGATCTCCGCAAACCAGAGCATGGTGGAGCGCGCCCGCGTGCTCGCCGGTAACTTCGCCCACGCGCTGAAGATGCCGCTTGCAATCCTGACCGAGGAAGCCAGGGAGCTGAGGCGGCGGGGCCATGCCGGGACGGCGGATGTGCTGTTCGAGCAGTGTTCGCGCCTGACCCTTCTCATCGATTACCAGACGGCGCGCGCCCGCGCCTCCGCAGTGGCAAACACCGGAGCGTCGTCGGACCCTGCGAAGATCATCCGCGACGTGATCGGCGCCTGCGCCCGGTTACACGGCAACGGCACCAAGCGCTTCACCTTCGACGGACCGTCGGACCTTGTCGTTGCATGCGACCCCAACGACCTGACCGAGATGATCGGAAACCTGGTCGACAATGCCGGCAAATGGTCGCGCGCGCATGTTGCGGTGACGCTGATCGATTTCGGGGACGTTGTGCAAATCGCCGTCGAGGACGACGGACCGGGAATTCCGGCCGAACACCGCGAAGCCGTGTTCGGCGTCGGGATGCGGGTCGACGAGGACAAGCCGGGCACGGGATTGGGCCTGGCCATCGCCTATGACCTTGCAACCCTGTATGGCGGCCGGCTCTGGATCGAGACGTCGCATCTTGGCGGAGCGGCAGTGAACGTCACACTGACGAAGATCGCGGATATTTGCTGAGCCGGAGCAACCACTTGCAGCGGGAATTTGCGGCTCTGGGAACGATCTCGGACAATAAGTGACTGTTATCGAGAGGTATTTGCAGCGTGAGGCAAAGTAGCGACACACACCGAAACGCCGAATTGGGCCGCGAGGGGCGCGAGGGGCGGGTCGGGAGCCTTGATGCAGCTCAAGCGGCCCCGGGGTGGCAGCGGATAATCGTTAAGCAGAAAGAATAGATAAGCGAGCAGCCATCACGGCCGGCCCGCTCGATCTTCAAGTCTCGCCATGGCACCGCCCGATAACAGCATGAGGCCCGATCAACCGTCGCGGATGCAAAAGATCGCGCTTGGCCTGATGGCCGCCGCTGTCATTGGCACGCTGGTGCTCGAATGGATGTTCATACCATTCACCCAGGTCGACACCATTCCCTACAGCCAGTTCGAAAGCCTGGTCGCCGAAGGCAGTGTCACCGAGGTCACGATCGGTGCGGATACGATCCAGGGCAAGGTCAGGGACAAGCTGCCGAGCGGGAAATCCGCATTCATCACGGCGCGTGTCGATCCCGCGCTTGCCGAAAAGCTGGCAAGGAAGAATGTCGTCGTGACCGGCGTGCCGGCAGGCGGCCTGCTGCAGAGCATCCTCGGCTGGATATTTCCGATCCTGATGTTCTTCCTGGTGTGGCTGTGGCTGAGCCGGCGCGAGGGGGGCGTAGGCGGCCTGATGTCGATCGGCAAGTCGCGCGCCAAGGTCTACGCCGAGAAGGAGACCAAGGTCAGTTTTGCGGACGTCGCCGGTGTCGACGAGGCCAAGTTTGAATTGCAGGAGGTCGTTTCATTCCTCAAGGATCCAAGCAGCTATGGGCGGCTTGGGGCGCACGTTCCCAAGGGCATCCTGCTGGTGGGACCTCCCGGCACGGGCAAGACCCTGCTTGCGCGCGCCGTTGCCGGCGAAGCCGGGGTGCCGTTCTTCTCGATTTCCGGCTCGGAATTCGTGGAGATGTTCGTAGGCGTCGGCGCTGCGCGTGTGCGCGACCTGTTCGAGCAGGCGCGCAGTGCCGCGCCCTGCATCATCTTCATCGACGAGCTCGATGCGCTCGGCCGCAGCCGCGTTCCCGGTGCATTCGGCGGTTACGACGAGAAGGAACAGACCCTCAACCAGCTGCTCGCCGAGCTTGACGGCTTTGATCCCCGGGTCGGCGTCATCCTGCTCGCGGCCACCAACCGGCCCGAAATTCTCGATCCCGCGCTGCTGCGGGCGGGACGGTTCGACCGCCAGGTGCTGGTGGATCGTCCGGACAAGGGCGGCCGCGTTGCCATTCTCAAGGTGCATGTGCGGAAGGTCCAGCTCGGCAAGGACGTCGATCTGGACAAGATCGCGGGGCTGACCACCGGCTTCACCGGTGCCGACATCGCCAACCTGATCAATGAAGCGGCGATCGCCGCCACGCGACGGAACGGCGAAAATGTTACGTTCGACGACTTCACGGTCGCGATCGAGCGGATCGTGGCCGGCATCGAAAAGAAGAGCAGGGTGCTTGGCACGGACGAGCGGCGCCGGGTCGCCTATCACGAAATGGGCCACGCGCTGGTTGCCGCCAGCCTGTCCGGCGTCGATCCCGTGCAGAAAGTATCCATCGTGCCGCGCGGTGTCGGCGCGCTCGGCTATACCATGCAGCGCCCCACCGAGGACCGCTTCCTGCTTTCGACGAACGACCTGAAGAACCGGATAGCGGTGTTGATGGGAGGCCGCGCCTCCGAACGGCTGATCTACGACGGCGATGTGTCGACCGGCGCCGCAGACGACCTGCAGCGTGCGACGGAAATCGCCGTCGAGATGGTTACCAAGCATGGCATGGATTCCGTAGTGGGGCAGCGCACCTATGCGCCGCGGCCTCAGACTTTCCTGTCCGCCTCACAAGACCTCGCGGTCAGCGCGGCGGAAGCCACCGCGCGGGAAATCGATCTTGCCGTTCGACGGCTGGTCGAGGAGGGCGATGCCACGGCGCGGCAGATTCTCGAAAAGCGCAAGGCAGATCTCGACGCAGGGGTTGCCCTCCTGATCGCACACGAAACACTCACGGCGGAGGAGTTTGCTCCGCTTCGCTCCGCAGGCAGTCCCGGACCCGGTAAGGTCGCTCTGCGGGCTTGACCCGCCGGCCGCGGGCATCCTCGATCTCGGGAGACTGATCTGGCATGCAACACTCCGGTTCAGACAAGTTCTTCGCACCAGGCCCGCCCTCGAAGCGGCGAACCCCGCCTTCCGAACAGACCGATGAAGCGCCGGGCCTCGTCGAGAGCGAAGATGTCGACGTCGAACGTGAAGCTCCCCTGGGCGAAAACGAACCGGTCGAGCGAACTCCGCCCGACAGGCCAGGCTCGGAACCGCCGGCGTTCGAGGAATAGGCGCGGTTGGGGCGGAGGGCAGGCATGCACGGCAACCGGCGCAGAATTGTACGGCATGCTTCCAGCCTGAACCGCTACCAAAGCAAGCGCAATTTTCAGCGGTCGCCGGAGCCGAAGCCCGGTTCCAAGACCAAGCCCAAGACCAAGACCAGGCGCAGCGGCCGGCACCACGCGCGCCTTGCCTTCGTGGTGCAGAAGCACCGGGCGTCGCACCTTCACTATGATTTTCGCCTCGAGCTGGACGGCGTCCTGAAAAGCTGGGCGGTCCCGAAGGGGCCTTCGCTCGACCCGAAACAAAAGCGGCTCGCGATGCGGGTCGAGGATCACCCCCTCGCATATCGGACCTTCGAGGGCAGGATTCCGGAAGGCAATTACGGTGCCGGCGAAGTCATCGTGTGGGACAGAGGGACTTACCGCTGCGCGGAGGCGAGCGGGGAAGAGGCCGTACGCCGGCAGTTGCGCAAGGGGGCGCTGAAGATCGTCCTGCGCGGGCACAAGCTCAAAGGCGGGTTTGCACTGGTAAGGCTGGCTACGCCGCGGCGGTGGCTCCTGATCAAGTCGAGCGACCAATACGCGACACTGCGAGACGTCACGCGGGATGATCGATCGGTCAGGACGCATCGCAGGCTGGCCGACGCAGCGCCGTCCGGCGCACGCCGAAAGGCACATCGGCGATGACCGGGAAAAAGGCCAGGCAGCGGATTTCAAAGGCCGCGCTCAGCCCGATGCTGGCGACGCTGATCGACGCGCCGTTCGACGATCCCGACTGGATATTTGAAACCAAGTGGGACGGCTACCGGATCATTGCCCGGATTGACGACGGGAAGGTGAGCCTGCTGTCGCGCCGGGGCAAGGACGTCACGCGGGATTATCCGCGAATTGCTGCGGCACTCACAAGGCTCAGGCGCGCACGCCATGCCGCCATCGACGGCGAACTCGTCGCACTCGACAAACGCGGCCGGTCGCGGTTTCAGTTGCTGCAAAATGCCGCCAACACGCGAACGCGCCTGGTTTATTATGTCTTCGATCTGCTGTTCCTGAACGGCAAGGATTTGCGGCGACTCCCGCTCGTCGAGCGCAAACGCCAGCTGAAGTCGTTGCTCAGGCCGGGCAGGATGGTCCGCTACAGCAGGCACGTCAGGCGAACCGGCAAGGCCGCCTTTCGCAATGCCAGGCGGCGCGGCTACGAAGGCATCATGGCCAAACGCGCCGAAGGGCCATACGCATCCGGCAGGCGCACGCGGGAGTGGCTGAAGATCAAGACCGGGCTGCGTCAGGAGGTCGTGATCGTCGGATACACGCGGCCGCAACGCTCCCGGCAATATTTCGGCGCGCTGGTGCTTGCCGTGCGGCAGGCCGGCAAGTGGAAGTATGTCGGGCGCGCCGGGACAGGGTTCGATCGCGACAGCCTCAAGTCGATCCATGCCAAGCTCGCGCGGCTGCGCTCGGCGCGTAAGCCGATCGACGCCAGCGTTCCCGGCGAACGCTCGACAATTTGGGTCCGTCCGCGCCTGGTATGCGAGGTCAAATTCACGGAGTGGACTGCCGACGGGCAAATGCGGCACCCCGCCTTTGTCGGCCTGAGGACCGACAAGCCCGCACGGAGCGTGGTCCGGGAAAGGAGGGCGCTGGCATGAGCCCGGTCGAACTGAAGAATCTCGACAAGGTCTTCTGGCCGAAGGAGGGCTTCACCAAGGGAGACGTCGTTCGCTATTACGATCGGATGTCGAGCCTCATCCTGCCCTATCTGAGAGGGCGCCCGATGGTGCTGGTGCGCCATCCGAACGGCATCAAGGGCGCGAGCTTCTTTCAGAAGAACGTCGCTTCGATCCATCTGCCGTCATACGTCAAGACGGTCAGGATCCGGGCCCGGAGCACCGGACGGGACGTGCACTACATCGTCTGCAACAACAAGGCGACGCTGCTGTATCTGGCGAACCTCGGGTGCATCGAAATGCACACATGGGGCTCGCAGGTGAGGAAGCTTCATTGCCCCGGCTACATGGTGATCGATCTCGACCTGGGCGGAAATTCTTTCGCAGAGGTCGCGGCCGTCGCACGGGAAACGCGCAAGGTCATTGCCGCCGCAGGCGGGACCAGCCTGGTCAAGACCTCCGGCAAGCGGGGAATCCACGTCTACGTTCCGCTGCGGCCCATCTACGATTTCGACGAGGTCAGGTCGGTCGCAAGGCTGGTTGCCGAAATCGTCAACCGCCGCATGCCGAGGTTGACGACGACCTCTCCAAGGCTCAGCGGCCGCAGGAAGAAGATCTATCTCGACTGCGCCCGCAATGGCTTTGGCCAGACCACCGTCGCCCCGTATTCGCTGCGGGCGTTCGCCAAGGCGACGGTTTCGGCGCCGGTAGACTGGCGCGAATTGACGGGGGCCTGCAGTCCGGCGCGCTATAATTTGTGCTCGATGGCAAGGCGCGTCCGGATGAAGGGCGATCCCTGGCAGAAGGCCATGTGCAAGCCGAACAGCCTTCGCAAGCTCGAAGCCTCCCTCAGGAAGATGTTGTCGCCGGACAAGGCAGCCGGAGCGAGGGGCCGCGCGAAACCGGGAAGTCATCGGCGCCGTTAGTTTCCTACCGAAGCCGGCGAGGATCGAGCGCCTGCAACCGGCCCGGATCGAAAGGCGCAAGATCGATGCTGTGCGTCCGGCCGCCGGCGATCAGTTCGGCCAGGGCCTCGCCGGTGGCCGGTGCATTGAGGATTCCCCAGACGCTGTGGCCGGTGGCGACGTAAGCGCCCGCGGCTCCTGGGACCGGGCCGATCAGGGGCAGGCCGTCCTCGGTGACCGGACGGAAGCAGGACTGCCGGGCTGAGATCCGCTCGGGGCGGAAGGCGGGCGACAGCCGCCCGGCGATCGCCTGCAGGCGTTCGATGGCGCGCGGGTCCGGTGCGATGGCGGCCGGGTCGGTTGGAAGCGGCGACTGGTCGGAGAAGGCGGTGATGTGCGTGGTACCGTCGCCGCGGGGGAAGACTTCGATCGATACGGCCTCATGCCCCTCGTTCTGATATTCGAGAAACAGCGCGTCGGCCGGGACATCCGTGCCGGTGTCGTAGACAAGGCTCGGGCTTTGCAGGCCGTAGACAGCGGGCAGCGCCATCCATTGCGCCGCCAGCACCGACCACGGTCCCATCGCGATGACGACGGCATCGGACTCGATGGTGCCGTCGTCGACCGTTACACCCGTCACAGCAGTCCCATCTGCGTCGCGAACGAGGCCGGCGACGCGTCCCGCATGCAGCCTCGCGCCGAGACCTTGCGCAGCCTTCAGCATGGCCGCGGTGAAGCTGCGCGGCGGCACGATCGCGGTGGTTTTGGGTGTGCCGAGCCGAGAGGCGATGACGACCCCGTCGGAGAGCCAGCCGAGCTCGGAAGGCACATGGCGGTGCGGCGAATGCTCGCCGAGGACCACGCCGCCATAGGCATTCATGCGGCGGTAGCTCCAATCCGCTCCCACTTCCCTTGGCAGGGCAGCGTGAAGCTCAAAACTCCGCCGCGCCAGCGCATCGAGCGCTGTGCCGGCGCACCAGTCGAGTGCCAGAAAGCCGCCGGCCTTGCCGGAAGCGGCAGCGGCGACTTCCGTTCGTTCCACCACGCTGACGTCGATGCCGCGGCGACAGAGGAAATACGCGGTGCATGCGCCGATCACGCCGGCGCCGCAGATCACGACATGCATGGCGTCTCACTGGTCTGCGGCGCGACGGAGATCGGCCTGCCTCACGCCAGCGTATGCACGATGACCGGGCCCGCCATCGCCGTGGCAGGTCCGGTCAGCAGCGGCGCCAGATCCTTTTCGATCCAGGCAAGGGCCCGGCGGTTGGCTTCTTCGGCACCGGCGAAATTGTTGAACAGGCTGATCGCGGTGACGGTGTCGTCAGGGGCATAGACGACGTAGTAGCCCATGAAGCCCTCGACACCGCTGATGATCGGGATGGCGCCTTCCTTGATCCGGCGCGTCAGCTCTTCGGCCATGCCGGTCTTGGCTTTACCCTGGCGGATGGCGGCGTACATGCGGTCCTCCTTCCGGCTGTTGCCGCAACTGCAACGCATTGGCGTCAGCGTCGGCTGAAGGGAATGCTACGCCAAGGCCGGGCAAGGCACCATCGCCCCGAGGGCGGGCGGGGAATCTTCCCTCCAATTTGATCTGGCGCAAATCGGACCCGGCGAATCCGGATCATAGTGCAGCCTTTCCTACCCCTAGAGCATGACTGCCGGCCGCCTCAAAACGGCCGGCAATTTTTTTGCCCCGCCGGGAGGCGGCCGCCCCCGCGGAGCGGCGCTTGCCGGAACCGGACCGCCCCCTTATGACGTGCTTCCGCATCCCGGCATCCCCCGGCATGATCGGGCAAAAGCAGAGACGAAGTGCGTGGCTGGAAGCAATCGGGGCCGGGAAATCTTCAAATCGGCGGGTATTTCGCTGGCTATTGCGCTGGTGACGCTGGCGGGGCTGGAAATCGTGCTGCGCGTCGCCGATTTCCGGGAGCTGCGCGAGACGCTGACCGAGCGCTCGCTGGCCTATGACTATGACCCGGAACTCGGCTGGATGCCGCAGCCGGGCTCAGCGGCAACCGTGGAAACCTTCCGCACCACGCATTACAGGCACAACAGCCTCGGCCTGCGTGACGAGGAATTCAAGGCCGACGCGAGGCCGACCATCCTGTTCCTCGGTGACTCCTTCGTCTGGGGTCTGGATTCCGAAGCCGAGGAGCGCTTCAGCGATCTGCTGAAACCGAGAATTCCCGGCCACAAGATCCTGGCCGCCGGCGTGTCCGGCTACGGCACCGATCAGGAATATCTGCTGCTGCAAAAATTGTGGCCGAAGGTCAAACCCTCGGTCGTGGTCCTGATCTTCTGCGCCGACAACGACCGGCTGGATAACATGACCAGCCACCGCTACGAGAATTATCAAAAGCCCTACTTCGTGACCCGGCCGGACGGGTCGCTGGTGCTGGCAGGGCAGCCTGTCCCGAGATCCCATCTGCTGTACTACAGGGACAACTGGCTGGTGCGAAATCTCTGGCTGGCGCGGCTGGCGACCAACGCCTATGTGCGGCTGCGGCATCCCAGGGTGGAGGTGCCCGATCCCACCGAAAAGCTGATCGGGAAGATTCGTGAATTGGTCGAAGGCAACGGTGCCAGGTTCATGGTCGGGATTCAGACCACGGCCAGCGATCAGACACTGGTGCCATATCTCGAAGCCAACCGGATTCCGTTCGTGAAGCTGGAGGGTGCCGACTACATCAGGGAAGCCAAGAGCTGGGGCCCGCACTGGACGCCTGCGGGCCAGAAGGACGTGGCAGAGCGGATATTCGGGATGCTGTCCGCCAACAATGTCGTTCAGGCCAGGCCGGCGCGGTAGCGCGAGTTACAGCCACAGGATCTTCTTGCGGTAGTCGAGATCGGTCAGCAGCGGCGCCGCCGCCCCCTCGTGGAATACGGCGCCGCGCTCCAGCGCAAAGACGCGGTCGGCCAGCGCCAGCACGAGGTCGAGATTGTGCTCGACGATGATGATGGAGATGTGCTGCCGCAGGCGATCGAACACGCGGAAGAGTTCGAGGATGACGGCGGGCGCCAGGCCCTCGAAGGGCTCGTCGAGCAGCAGCAGCCGGACGTTGCCCGACATGGCGCGGGCGACTGCCACCATCTGCTGCTCGCCGCCGGAGAGGTAGTCTGCGGCAATGTCCATGCGCTCCTTCAGGCGCGGGAAGTAGCCGAGAATTTGCTCCTCGTTCCACACCGCGCCAGCGCTGCCGTCGGTCTTGCGGGCGAGGCGGCCGAGCGCGAGGTTCTCCCGCACCGTCATGCCGGCGAACAGGCCGCGGCCCTGCGGCACATAGCCGATGCCGAGGCGGGCGATATCGGGCGCGGCGAGGCGGGTGATGTCCCGGCCGGCGAATGCGATTTCGCCTGACGCCGCCGGCACCAGGCCTGCCAGCGTCTTCAGCAAAGTGGATTTGCCGGCGCCGTTGCGGCCGAGCAGGGCGACGATCTCGCCTTCGCGCACGTCGAGCGTGGCGTCATGCAGGATGTGGCTCTTGCCGTAGAAGGCGTTGACACCGGCAAAGCGCAGGATCGGCGCGGCATCCCGGCCCGCAGACAGCGTCGGGCTGTGGGCGACGGCAGGCGTTCCGGTGCCAGTATAGACTTCCTGCACCCGGCGATCGGCGCGCACCGCCTCGGGCGACCCGGTCATCAGGATCTCGCCCTGGTTCATCACGGTCACTTCGTGGGAGAAGCCGAGCACGCGGTCGATGTCGTGCTCGACGATCAGCACGGGAATGTTTTGCGCGACGTTCCTGACCAGGTTCGAGACTCGCTCTCGCTCGGCGGCGGCTAACCCCGCCAGGGGCTCGTCGAGCAGCAGGACCTGCGGCTTCGAGCCGAGTGCAATACCGAGATCGACCAGCCGCTGTCCGCCATAGGAGAGGTTGCCGCCCTCGATATTCTCGATGCCTTCCAGGCCGAGGAATTTGATGAGTTCGGCGGTCTCGGCGTGGACGCCGCGGTAATGGTCGATGTCGCGCCAGATGTCGAATCGGCCGGGCGCACGCGCCTGCAGCGACAGGCGCAGATTCTCGTAGATCGAAAGTCCCTTGAACAGGTTGGTAATCTGGAAGGAGCGGGCGAGGCCCTGGTGGCAGATCAGTTCCGACGGCACGCCCTGGATTTCCCGGCCGTGCAGGCGGATGGTGCCGGCATCCGGCGCGAAGAGGCCGGAGACGAGATTGAACAGCGTGGTCTTGCCGGCGCCGTTCGGACCGATCAGTGCGTGGATTTCGCCTGCGCGTACCTGAAGGCTGGCGTCGCGCACGGCGCGAATGCCTCCGAAGGATTTCGAGACGCCGATAACCTCAAGCACCGTGCCTTCGCCGGCGCGAGGCCGCAAGAACTCCGGCATGGGCAGGCCCTCGTAGATCCTGCGCCGGCTCATGGCCGCGGTTTCTTCCGGCGGCGGCCACCAGCGCCTGGCGAGCGTCGACCAGATGCCGACGAGGCCGCCCGGCGAATACAGCACGAAGGCGACGAACAACAGGCCGAACCAGAGCAGCCAGTTCGGTGTCCAGATCGACAGCAGTTCGCGGAACAGGATGAAGAACAGCGCGCCCAGCGCGGGCCCCAGCATGCTCTGCATGCCGCCGATCACGACGACCGCCAGCAGTTCGCCGGAGAAGGGGACGGAGACGGCCTCCGCCGAAACCAGATAGTTCTGGAAGCCGATCAGCCCGCCCGCGAAGCCGGTGACGACGGCCGAGATCACGAACACAGCGAGCTTGTAGCGCTCGACCGGATAGCCCTGGAAGCGGGCGCGCAGTTCGTTCTCGCGGATCGCCATCAGGACATGGCCGAACGGCGAGCGCACCAGACGGAGCAGCAGGAAGAGAACGCCAAGGCTCAGGATGGCGACAACGATGTAATAATGGAGCGCATTGTCGAGGCTGACGCCGCCGATGCTGCCGCGCTTGAGGCCGCCGAGGCCGTCCTCACCGCCGGTCAGGCTGGTCCAGCGGAAGGCGGTAGTGTAGGCGAGCGCGGCGAGCGCGAGCGTCAGCAGCGAGAAGTAGACACCGCGCCTGCGCAGGATCACCGCGCCGACGAAGGCGGACGCCGCCGCGACCACGATGGTGGAGAGAACCAGCGGCAGCCAGATCTGGCCGGGAAACCAGTTGAGCTGGATCAGGCCGGCGGCATAGGCGCCGATGCCGAACCAGGTGCCATGGCCGAAAGAGACGAGGCCGGTGTAGCCGATACAGAGATTGAGCCCCATCGCGGCGACCGCGAGCGCCACGATCATGGTGCCGGTGTTGTGGGAAAGGCCCATCGCCGCCAGCGCAAAGGGTAGCACGATCACGGCAAGGACCGCGATCAGCAGCGGGCGGTATTTTTGCGCCGAAGGGGTGATCATTCGAACTTCTCGATCCGCTCGCCGAGTAGTCCGCGCGGGCGGACCAGCAGCACCAGGAACATCAGGACGTAGATCGAGGCCTCGCCCGCGGCGGGCTCGAAATGGATGGTGATGCCGCGCACCACCCCGACCAGCAGCGCCGCGAGCACGACGCCCCAGAAGCTGCCGAGGCCGCCGATCACGACGACGACGAAGGCCACCGTGATGATCTCCGAGCCCATCGCGGGATGGACGATGGAGATCGGCGCAAAGAAGGCGCCGGCGAGCGCCGCCATGCCGACGCCGAGCATCACGACCGCGGTCATGTAGGGCTGCAACCGGATGCCCAGCGCAGCCACCATGTCGGGCCGCTGGATGCCCGCGCGCACCACGCGGCCGAACGAGGTCTTGTGCAGGAGCAGCCAGACCCCGAGCAGGATGGCCGCGACGACGGCGAGGATCAGCAAGCGGTAGCGCGAGAACAGGAAGTCGCCGACAAACACCGAGCCGCGGAACATCGGCGGGATCGAGGCCGGCAGCGGCGGCGATCCCCAGATGATGCGGATAGCCTGCTCCGCGACCATGGCAAGCCCGAAGGTCACGAGCAGGCTAAGGATCGGGTCCGAGGTGTAGAAGCGGCGCAGGATGAAGCGCTCGAAGAGGATGCCGAGCAGAGCCACCGCCACCGGTGAGAGCGCTACCGCGCCGCCGAAGCCCAATCGCTTGGTGATCTCGACCGAGATGTAGGCGCCGAGCGCGTAGAACGCGCCATGGGCGAGATTGACGATGCCGCCGACGCTGAAGATCAGCGACAGCCCGAGCGCGATCAGGAGGTAGTAGCCTCCGAGCACGAGGCCGTTGACCACCTGTTCCAGCAAGAAGGCGAATTGCATGGACGCTGCTTTGCCTCAAACAAAAGACGGCGCCGGCTGATTGGTGCCGGCGCCGCTGACGCCAACGAAGGGGAAAGTGGCGTCAAGCCTTCATTTCGCAGGGATTCTGCGCTTTCATCGGATAGATCGATTCCAGCGGCTCGTTCGCCACCGGCACCGGGGCGCCGAGCACCAGCATGTCCCATTTGTCCTTCATCTCGCCCTTCGGCTTCACCGTGAAGGGATAGGCCTCCTGCACGAGCTGATGATCCCAGGCGCGGAAGTAACCCTTGCGCGCCTTCATGATGTCGAACTGGGTTTCCTTCTCGAAATAGGCGATCAGCGCATCGGTCTCGGTCGACTTGGTGGTCTCGATCGCCTGCGCGATCAGCTTCAGCGTGACGTAGTCGATCCAGGCGTGGTTCTCCGGCGGCTTGTCGTATTTCTTGGTGAAGGCCGCGACGAAGGCCTTCGAAGCCGGATTGTCGAGGGTGTGATACCAGACGGTCGGCCAGGTGCCGGAGAGATTGCCTTCTCCCATCGCCCAGGCATCGCCGGTGTTGAGGTTGAAGCCGACCAGCGGGTAGGGGAAGCCGAACTCGGCATATTGCTTGACGAGGTTGGTGACCTGGTTGCCGGCGAGGTTGCAGCAGACCACATCGGGCTTGGCCTGGCGGATCTTCAGAAGGTACGGGCTGAAATCGGTGACGTCGGTGGCGATCAGCTCGTCGCCGATCAGCGTCGCATCATTGGCGCTGAAGAAGGCCTTTGCAGCCTTCAGGAGATCATGGCCGAAGATGTAGTCCGCCGTGAGCGTGACGAACTTCTTGCCCTTGACCAGGCCCTGCTGCTTCAGCGCGGTGCCGACCGCGTTCACCATCACGGTGTTGGGAATGTCGCAGTGGAAGGAGTAGCGGTTGCAGTTCTTGCCGCGCAGCGCGTCGGAGCGCGCGCCGGTCGAGAAGAACACCTTCTTGTTGCGCTCGGCGACCTGCATGATGGTGAGCGAGGAGGCCGACGAGATTTCGCCGAACAACAGCGCGGCGCCATCCTGCTCGATCATGCGCTGCGCCTTGGTGGCGGCTGTGGCGGGGTTGACCGAGTCCTCCGACATCAGGTCGACCTGCTTGCCCATGATGCCGCCGGCCGCATTGATCTCTTCGGCGGCGAGCTTCACGCCCAGTTGGGCATAGCCGCCGATCGCGCCGAGAAAGCCGGTCAGCGGCACCAGATGCCCGATTTTGATTTTCGCAGCCTGCGCCCGGACGATGGCCGGAAAACCCAGAGCCGACGCGCCGGCAAATGCGGCGCCGCCCTTCAACAACGTACGCCTGTTGTAGCTGACCATGGCTGTTCTCCCTCCCGTGGCGTTGCGACGTCCTGCCCAGATCGCGTATGCGACGATGTGAGAGGCGTTTCTCTATTATGGGAAGATATTTCCGGACCCAGCCGCCGCTGTCAACGCAAATTGCGTCGCAGGCAATCGGCCGACGCCGGAGAGGAGAGATCTAGCCCTTGGCGCCGAATTCGGCGGAAAGGCGAGTAGCCGCCGCCTGCACCTGTCTGGCGCGGGTCTTCAGCATCTCGTCGGTCATCCGCCACACGGGGCCGGAGATGCCGAGCGCGCCGATCACGTCGCCGGTGAAATTGAACACGGGAACTGCAACGCAGCGCACTTCCGCATTGAACTCGCCGTCGTCGACGGCAACCGCGCTGCGCCGGACTTCGGCGATCTCGCGCAGCAGCACGGAGGGGTCGGTGATCGATTTCTTGGTCGAGGGCTTCAACTCGACCCGTTCGAGGAAGCGCTTGAGTTGATCGGGTCGCAGCGACGCCAGGACAATCTTGCCGAGCGCGGTGCAATGGGCGGGACGGACCACGCCGACCCGGTCGGTCAATTGAAACGCGCCGGTGCCGCTGGTGCGGGCGATGACGACCACGGAATCGCCCATTCGCACGGCGAAATGGCCGCTTTCTCCGCTTTCCCGCGAAAGATCCTCCAGGATCGGCGTCGCCAGATTGACCATCTCGATCTCGTCGAGCGCGCTCGCGGCGAGCGCAAACAGCGGCCGGCCGACGCGGTAGCGCTTGGTGTCGCGCTCCTGCCTGATATAGCCGAGCGACACCATGGTCTTGGCGAGATGGAAGGTGGTGGAGTTGTGCAGGCCGACGCGCTTGCTGAGATCCGCAAGTCCGATGCCTTCGCGATGCCGCGCGATCTCCTCCAGGATGGCAAAGGCGCGGCCGAGCGACTGCACGCCGCCGCGGGCACGCTCCTCGGCCTCGTCGTCGATGGTCGGCTGGTTCGACTGCACCAGCCGCGCGATCGCCGGCTTGCGCGGCGCGGCGAGTTTGCCGCCGGTCTTTTCACCGGCCTTCTCGTTCGCCTTCTCGCTGACCCTGGCCTTGGTGCGTGCTTTCACTCTGGTCCTCTCCGCCTCAAACTGGCCTGCATCCAATCAGGCTGCCTCATCGTCCGAATGGCGACCGGCCGCGTCGCCGGCGCTCCTTCGACCATACCACAATAGCAATTGACGTATAGTATTATGAGAAATAGGGTCCGGCCATGTTTAACACCGCGCGGAAGAACGCGGGTGGCCGGCCCTCGAGCCGCAGGGAGAGAGTGATCCGATGCCGAGCAATGCGCTCAACGGCGCCCAAGTCATCGTCGACTACCTGATCCAGGAGAAGGTGCCGCAGGTGTTCGGCCTGTGCGGCCACGGCAACATCCAGTTCATCGACGCGCTCTACGAGCGATCGAGCGACATCAAGACCATTTCCGTGCACCACGAGAGCGTCGCGGGCTTCATGGCCGACGTGTACTACCGCGTCTCCGGCCGGCCGACTGCGACCTTCACCTCGTGCGGACCGGGCTCGGCGAATCTCCCGATCTCGCTGGGCAACGCCTTTCTCGACTCCGTGCCATTCCTGGCCGTGACCGGCAACGTGCCGACCAGCCAGTTCAACCGTGGCGCCTTCCAGGAACTGTACCGGCACTATCAGGCCGATTTTCCCTCCACCGTGCGCTCCTACTGCAAGAAGGTGTTCCAGCCCACGCGCGGCGAGATGGTCCCGCTGGCGGTGCGGCAGGCCTGGAAGACCATGGTGACGGGGCGTCCCGGTCCGGTGGTGCTCGACGTGCCCTTCGACGTGTTCATGGAGGCAGCCGCCGAAGAGGCGCCGGACGCGATCGCGTGGAACGCCAACATTTCCAGCCGCTGCGGCGCCGATCCCGAGGGCGTGGTCAAGGCGGTGGACATGCTGCTGTCGGCCGAGCGGCCGGTGATCATCGTCGGCCAGGGCGTGCGCTATGGCGGTGCGGCCGAGGAGTTGAAGCGGCTGGCGGAGCGGTTGCAGATTCCGGTGGCGGCGTCGGCTTCGGGGCTTGGCGCGCTCGACTGCAACCACCCGCTGGCGCTCGGGCTCGTCGCGCGTGCCGGGCACTACCAGGCCAATCACGCCGCGCGCCAGGCCGATGTGCTGCTCGCGCTCGGCATGCGCTTCGACGATCGCACCTCCAGCTCATGGATCCCGGGTTACTCCTTCACCATTCCGCCAACCAGGCTCATTCACGTCGACATCGATCCCGAAGAAATCGGCCGCAATTATCCGGTGGCACTGGGACTGATGGCCGATGTGCGCACCTTCCTGCGCCAGGTCCACGCCGAACTCGACCGCCGCGGCAATCTCGCGGCCAGGGCGGATGCGCGGCAAAAATGGCTGGGGCAGATCGACGTCTACCGCAAGGAGTGGGACCGCTTCGTCGCGCCGGGCTTTTCCGACGACTCCACGCCGGTCAATCCGCAGCGCGCCGCGCTCGAGATCGACAAGGCGCTGCCGGAAGACGCCATCCTCGTCAGCGACATCGGCGTGCACCACAACTGGCTGCTCGGCTTCTGCAAGCCGCGGCGGCCGGACTCGCTGATCGGCTCGATGGGCTTTGGCCCGATGGGATTTGGCGTGGCCGGCGTGATGGGCGCGAAGTTCGCAGCCCCGGATCGACCGTGCGTGTCGGTCTGCGGCGACGGCGCCTTTTTCATGCACGCCAACGTGCTGGGCACGGCGGTCGAATACAATCTGCCTGTGGTCTGGGTGGTCTGGAACAATTACGCCTATGCCTCGATCCGCGGCCTGCAGCGCGGCTATCTCGGCGGCCGGGAGCTTGCCACCGACTTCCATGATCCCCGTACCGGCCAGCGCTACAATCCGGATTTTGCCGCGATGGCGCGCTCCTGCGGCGTCGAGGGCGTACGGGTCGATCGCGCCGGCGACATCGGCGAGGCCATCCGCAAGGGCATTGCCGCCAACAAGCCGTATTTGATCGACGTCGATATCGCCGCCGACATCAATCCGGCGGGCGCCGGAGTTTGGGAGCTGCCGGGGCTGGGCCAGAGCAAGGCCGGCATCGGCACGCGCTATCAGCCGGTGTGACCGGCAGTGCGAACGGGGCATCCTACTTTGCATGGGGTTGTTTTCGCGATTTTGTGTTGAGGGGACAGAATGGTCTTGAAGGGCAAGAAGGTCGTCGTGGTCGGCGGCTCGTCGGGAATTGGGCTTGCGACCGCGGAAATGGCGAAGCAGGAAGGCGCCGATGTCATCGTTGCCTCGCGCAATGTGGCGAAGCTCGACGCTGTCGCCGAAAAGCTGAATGCGGTCGCGATCCCCGCCGACGTCACCAGCGACGCCAGCGTTACGGACCTGTTTCGCCGCTGCGGGCCGGTGGATCACGTCGTGGTCACCGCGGCGCAACTGCGCACCGGGCCGTTCAGGACGGTTGCGATGGACGACGTCCGCGGCACGATGGAAAGCAAGTTCTGGGGCGCGTGGCGGGTGGCGCGGTCGGCCGATATCCGACCCGGCGGATCGCTGACCCTGGTCACCGGCTTTCTCAGCGTGCGGCCGCGGCCCAATTCGGCCATCGTCGGTGCGGCCAACGGCGCGCTTGAATCGCTGGCGCGCGCGCTCGCGCTCGAACTCGCCCCGGTGCGGGTCAATGCGGTGTCGCCGGGCGTGATCGACACGCCGATCCGCGCCGCCATGCCGGAAGAGGCGCGGCGCGACATGCTGGCAAAGACGGCGGCAAGCCTGCCGGTCGGCCGGGTCGGGCAGGGCGAGGATATCGCGCGGCAGATAATCGCCTTCATGGCCAACGGCTTTGCCACGGGATCGATCGTCTATATCGACGGCGGCGCGCTGGTCAGCTGAGCCGGGCGCAGGCCGCGACAGGGAGCAGGAACATGGCTTCGGACAATGGCGCCTTCATTCGCAACATCGCCGAAGTGCCGTGGCGGGAATTCCCCAACCATTTTGGCGGCGCGCTGTCCAAGCCCCTGGTGATGCCGGAGACTGTGGGCTCGCGCCACATCGACTACCGCATCTCGATGTACCAGCCGATGGCGCATGTCGCGCGCCACAAGCACCTGATACAGGAGCAGATCTACCACGTGCTGGAAGGCGAGGGGCTGATGGAGATCGCGGGCAAGAACCATGTCGTGCGCAAGCACGATTTCATCTTCCTGCCGCCGGGCGTCGAGCACGCAATCTCGAATTCTGGATTGGTCGATCTCGTCTTTCTCGTGATCACCTCGCCGGTGACTGACGACGAGAAGCTGGTCTGACGCTGCGACTGCAACGCAAAATGAAATCGGGCGCACCGGATATCCGGCGCGCCCGATGTTCGGTCAGACCAAACAGATTTATTCGATCACCACCGGCAGACGGTGCGGCCCCAGCGGCGGCTCCAGTAGCAGCGCGGGCCGACATAGGCGCGCGGAGTGTAGTAATAGGCCCGGGGCGCGTAGTAGGCGCGCGGAGCGTAATAGGCTCGCGGTGCATAGCCGCGATAGCCCCAGCCGCGTCCACGCCAGGCCTGCGCCGGCGTCGTGGTCGCGCCAACCAGAATGGCCGACGCACTGACGGCGTAGAGGAACAGCAGTGCTATCGCTGCCAGGCAGCGCGTCAGCAAATTGTAGCGTTTGGCCATCGAGATCTCCCCGGTCACTTCCAACGCCTCAAACCGCATGACGCGATCCCATATACGCGCGAGATCGGGATTCGGTTCGAATGCGCCAAGATGATATTTTTGACGAAGGTTCTTGGAGTCGCGAGAGACTCTATTGAGACGGCAGAGTAAGGTCAAGCTCGCAACCCGTTCATCTACATTGCCTAATTCTGCCTGACGATGAACGGTAGATGAACGGCTGTGCGTCGCGGAAGCTGGCGGCAGGAGGAATGCCATCGTGCAACCCTAGTCTCGACGTCATCGTAAGCTTCAGCCCGAGAGTATTTCCCTCCAGAAAGTGCCAATGCCCAAACAACATACTTACGTCCTTGGTCTCAACACCTATGACCACGACGTCAGCGCGTGCCTGCTGCGCGACGGTGAGATCGCGTTTGCGATCGGCAAGGAGCGGCTGACACGCGAAAAGCACGCCACCGGCTTCTACAAGGAGGTGATCGACTATTGCCTCGATGCCGAGGGCATCACGCTCGCCGACGTCGATCTGGTCGTGCGCAATTGCTACATCATGCCGGTGCCCGACATGGAGGAGCGCCTGACCTATCAGGACATGCCGGGCTTCCTGCCGCCGCCCGAGCGCGAGCAGGCCGAACAGCACCCGTATTTCCGCTCTTCCTCCGACAAGGTCGTCTCGGTCTCGCACCATCTGGCGCATGCCTACAGCGCCTTCGCCGCCTCGCCCTTCGAGGAAGGGGTGGTCATGATCGTCGACGGCGTCGGCAGTTACCGCGCCGATGCGATGGAAAAACTCCCCGAGAATGACGCGGGAAACCCGCTCGCCCGGGAATCCGAGAGCTACTACCGCTTCTCCGGCACGCAGCTCGAATGCCTGAAGAAGGTCTGGCTGGAGCCGTCCCGCGGCATGCTCAACGAGGAATTCTACAGCATGCCGGGTCTCGGGGCGCTGTACAGCCGCGCCTCGACCTACGTGTTCGGCGACTGGAACAAGTGCGGCGAACTGATGGGGCTCGCGCCCTATGGCCGCCGCGACCAATTCAGGCATCTGCTCGAAATGGACGGCGGCGAATTGCGCGTGCCGTCCTGGAACGCTGAATTCAGGCAGCCCTACCTCGTGGGCGCCGGCGACTGGGAGAAGCACCCGTCGATGCGGCATTGGGAGGATCTGGCCTGGCGGGCGCAGGACGACACCGAAAACGTGCTGCTGGCGCGGACGCGCTGGCTGCGCGAAACCACGGGCGCGAAGAACCTTTGTATTGCCGGCGGCGTGGCGCTGAACTGCGTGGCCAACGGCCGGATCGCGCGCGAAGGCGGCTTCGAGAATGTCTGGATCCAGCCCGCGGCCGGCGACGACGGCATCGCAATCGGCTGCGCCTATTACGGCTGGCTCGAAGTGCTGAAGCAGCCGCGCACCCATGTGATGGAGCACGCCTATACCGGCCGTATCTATGGCGAGCACGAGATCGTCAATGCGCTGCAGAAGCCGCTGGTTCGCATCCAGATCAATGCGGTGCGCAGCGACGATATCTGCCGCGACACCGCAAGGCTGCTGGCCGACCAGAAGGTGATCGGCTGGTTCCAGGGGCCGTCCGAATTCGGGCCCCGCGCGCTCGGCAACCGCAGCCTGCTGGCCGATCCGCGCAAGGCCGAGATGAAGGACATCCTCAACAGCCGCGTCAAGCACCGGCAGGCGTTCCGGCCGTTCGCGCCGATCGTGCTGGCCGAGCGGATGAAGGACATTTTCGAAGGCGAGGAGGACTCGCCCTTCATGCTGATTGCCAAGCCCGTGCGGCCGGAGTGGCGCGACAAGATTCCCGGGATTGTGCATGTCGACGGCACCGCGCGGGTGCAGACCGTGCGCGAGGCGACCAATCCGAGGCTCTATCGCCTCTTGAAGGAATTCGACCGGCTGACCGGCGTGCCCGTGCTGATCAACACGTCGTTCAACGTCAAGGGCGAGCCGATCGTGGAAACCCCGCAGGATGCAATGATCTGCTTCCTGACGACGGGCATCGACCACCTTGTGCTGCACGACACGCTGATATCGAAGAATGCGATGCACCGCGTCGTCGCACCGCTGGTGAAGGTCTTCACCGACGTCGGCGCCGTGGTGGCGCAAAGCACGCAGGCGGCGTGAGCGACCGGCCATAGCCCCTCGTGGTGAGGAGCGCGTCTTCGCGCGTCTCGAACCATTTGGCCCGCATCGGGCCTCATCCTTCGAGACGCAGCGCGAGCGCCGCTACTCAGGATGAGGGATAGACTTGAGCGGCTCCCGCGATCACGCGGCGGTTGCTGCCGGCGCCTTCGGGGCGGGGGCCTTGGGCAGGGGCTTGTCCTGCCGCTTCGACCAGGAGATGTAATAGGCGACCAGCGTCATGATCGAGATGCCGGCGACGCTGACGAGAACCTGAACCAGGATCGAGCCCGAGCTCAGCGACAGCAGGAAGTGCGCCACGAAGGACAGGAATACGCCGACGCAGAACACCGCGAGCGACTGCTGGCCGCAGACCACGACCGGATCCCATATCTTCCATTCCAGCCCCGGCCAGTCCTTCGGCACGAAGCGCACCACCATGATCACGATGACCACGAAGTGGAGGAATCGGTAGGGCGCCAGGAAGGTCTTGTCGTTGTGCTTGAAGTGCGAATACAGAAAGTCCGGCAACAGCGCGCCGAAGTCCGGGAATTTGGCGGCCATGGTCATGACCAGCGCAAACAGCAAATAGGCAATGCAGAACCAAAGCGTGTATTTCGAGTTGACGATCGCGATCGACTTGCGGGCGCCGCCCATCGCGCACCAGGCGCCGAACACGAACAACACCTGCCAGGCCAGCGGATTGAAATACCAGGTCCCGGCGGGATAGGCGGTGAAGTTCCAGCCCATCTGGCGCGAAACCAGCCACAGCACGATCGAGATCACCATGGTGAGGTCGGGTTGGCGCAGCATGAACCACAGCACCGGCGGAAACAGGCCCATCAGCACGATGTAGAGCGGCAGCACGTCGAGATTGACCGGCTTGAACTTCAGCATGAGTCCTTGCCGCAGCGTCTCGGTGGCCTGGTCAACCAGGCCCGCCACGTTGAACTCGTTGATCATCTCGGAGTCGCCGAAGCGCAGCGCGAGATAGGTGATCGCGGCGATGTAGATCACGAACAGGATGATATGGGCGACGTAGAGTTGCCAGACCCGCTTGGTCAGGCGGGTGGCGCCGACGACGAAGCCACGGTCGAGCATCATCCGCGCATAGACGAAGGAGGCGGTGTAGCCGGAGATGAAAACGAACAGGTCGGCCGCGTCCGAAAACCCGTAATTCCGGGTCGTGATCCAGTTCACCACGTTGTCGGGGATATGATCGAGATAGATCGCCCAGTTGGCGACCCCGCGAAACAGGTCGAGCCGGAGGTCACGTCCTTTGTCGGGCAGGATGGCGTTGATTTTCATGGGGGCCGCTTCGAGGTGATGCTTTGGGAAAGGTAGCACGGGCGCCGCTGGTCCGGCCCGGATGGCAGATTGTCACAGCGCAGCATAATGACTATACCGGTCCGGAAAAAGCGATGACGTCGGGAATCACCGATCAAATCCCTGAAAGGTGTCTCTATACTATCCCGGCTGCTTTCGCCAAACGCCCGCAACCCGCCATCCACGAGGTCCGACCTTCCATGACCGCGCGCATTTTCAAGCCCGCCAAGAACGCGATGCAATCGGGTCGGGCCAAGACCAGGGAATGGCAATTGGACTATGAACCGGAGCAGCCGCGGGCGATCGAGCCCCTGATGGGCTGGACTTCCTCGGGCGACATGAAGCAGCAGCTCACCATCCGCTTCGACACCAAGGAGGATGCGGTCGCCTATTGCGAGCGCAAGGGAATTCCTTACCAGGTGATCGAGCCGAAGGCCTCGGCCCACCGCCAGGTCGCCTATGCCGACAATTTTGCGTTCCGCCGCGGCGAGCCCTGGACGCATTAGAATCCAGGGCGCACCCGCTGGTGCTGTGCTAATCGGCCGGGCGAGGGTGGGGCGCTTCGGGCAACGGAAGCGGCGCGTCCTTTGAAAGGCCGAGCACCGGATAGGTCCGGATGGTCTGCACCTCCGGCATGGCCGCGAATTGCAGCAATTGCCGGTGCATGGCCTCCACATTCGGCGCCAGGCATTTGAGCATGAAGTCGGCATCCCCCGATATTTGCGAGCACTGCTGGACATGCGGCAGCGCCGCAATCGAGGCTTCGAACGCCTGCACCGCCGTGCGCGCCTGGCTCTTCAACTGGATCAACACAAAGGAAGTTACCTCGTAGCCGAGGCGCCTTTCGTCCAGGGTTGCCCGGATCGCCCGGATAAAGCCCCGGCGGCGCAGGGATTTCATCCTCCGCTGGCACGGAGGTGGCGAGATGCCGACCCGCTCCGCCAATTCGTTGTTGCGGATGCGCCCGTCCTTTTGCAGCTCGGACAATATCTTCAGGTCGATCTCGTCCAGCGGCTCGTCGTCGGTCATGGTGGTTCGCCTCAGGCGCCGGTGGCCATGCGCGGCGTCTTGCGCTTGCCACGCGAGGCTGCCGTCGCCGGCATGACGCCCGAAAGCACGAGCTTCTCGTGGGCCTCTATGATGGCTTCCCTCGTCAGGCGGCCGCCCGGCCGGTACCAGCTGCAGAGGCCGGTGAGGAGGGCGATGATCGCAAAGGTCGCGACCTGGATGTCGGTCACCTCGAAAACGCCCTTGGCCACGCCGTCGGACAGAATGCCTCCCAGCCGCTGCTCATAAGCACCGCGCAGCTTCACGATCGCCTCGTAATTCCCCGGATCGAGGCTGCGCAGCTCGGAATTGGCAATGAAGACCTCGCGCTTCCGGCTCATGTGATAGGTGACGTGGAAGGCGACGAAGGCGCGGAGCCGCTCGACCGGCTCCTGCTTGCCATCCAGCGCGCGATCGAGCTGGCGCAGGAGCTCGTTGATGTGGTCCTGGATCAGGTCGAACAGCAGTTCCTGCTTGGTCGAGATGTGATTGTAGAGAGAGCCGGCCTGGATGCCGACCTCGGCGGCGAGCTGACGCAGGCTCATCGCCTCATAGCCGTGCTCGAAGATCAGGCGCAGCCCCGCTTTGCGGATCGCCTCCATGGTCCTGGGGCCGTATGAACCGATCGTGCGCGCCATGGGGTCCTCAGACGAGGGCATAAAAAAGCAAACGTACGTATCTTTATTGCATGAAATCATTGAAATTTCAATGCACTGCAGGCCGTTCTTGCGGCAACCAAATGACCCTCTTGAGATTGCTATTAAAAAACGTATGATCGTTTAATTCCCGGGGAAAGAAAATTGGCCTTCAGGACGGCGCGCGGCAAAGATGATACAGGCAGTCGCGCGCCGGTGCGAAGCGTTCCGTTTCGCCGTCCTGAAGCCAGCCCGACGCCTCCGCAGCAAAAAGAAAAGCGCCGCCCATGCCGCTTCATTCCACCATCGATCCATCGTCATCCGAATTCGCAGGCAATGCCGAAGTCATGCGCGGCCTTGTCGCTGAGCTCCGCGACAAGCTGAAGGAGGTTTCCGGCGGCGGCGGCGAGGTTTCCCGCAAGCGCCATACCTCGCGCGGCAAGATGCTGGCCCGCGACCGCGTCGACCTCCTGGTCGATCCCGGTACTGCCTTTCTGGAACTGTCGCCGCTGGCGGCCAACGGCCTCTATGGCGGGGACGTGCATTCGGCGAGCGTGATCACCGGGGTTGGCCGGGTTTCCGGCCGGGAATGCGTCATAGTCGCCAATGATGCGACCATCAAGGGCGGCACCTATTACCCGATGACGGTGAAGAAGCATCTGCGCGCGCAGGATATTGCGCGGCAGAACAATCTGCCCTGCATCTACATGGTCGATTCCGGCGGCGCGTTTCTGCCGTTGCAGGACGATATCTTTCCGGACGAGCGGCATTTCGGCCATATCTTCTACAACCAGGCGCAGATGTCATCGCTCGGCATTCCCCAGATTGCGATCGTGATGGGCTCCTGTACCGCGGGCGGCGCCTATGTGCCGGCGATGTCGGACGAGAGCATCATCGTGCGCAACCAGGGCACGATCTTCCTTGGCGGCCCGCCGCTGGTGAAGGCTGCGACCGGCGAGGTCGTCACCGCGGAAGAACTCGGCGGCGCCGACGTGCATTCGCGCCATTCCGGCGTCACCGACCATTATGCGCAGAATGATGCGCATGCGATCGGCATTGCGCGCCGCATCGTCGCCACGCTGAAGAAGCCGGCGCCTGCCGTGCTCAACATGCGCGAACCGCGTGAGCCGCTGTTTCCGGCCGAGGAAATCTATGGCGTGGTGTCCGCCCACGGCCGCAAGCCGTTCGACGTACACGACATCATCGCGCGCATCGTCGATGGCTCCGAATTTGATGAGTTCAAGAAACTCTATGGCACGACGCTGATCTGCGGTTTCGCCCACATCTGGGGCTATCCGGTCGGCATCATCGCCAACAACGGCATCCTGTTCAGCGAGAGTTCGCTGAAGGGGGCCCATTTCATCGAGTTGTGCTGCCAGCGCGGCATTCCCCTGGTGTTCCTGCAGAACATCACGGGCTTCATGGTCGGCAAGAAATACGAGGCCGGCGGCATCGCGCGGGACGGCGCCAAGCTGGTGACGGCGGTGGCAACCGCCGGCGTGCCGAAATTCACGGTGGTTATCGGCGGTTCGCACGGCGCCGGCAATTACGGCATGTGCGGACGCGCCTACTGCCCGCGCTTCCTCTGGATGTGGCCGAACGCGCGCATCTCGGTGATGGGCGGCGAGCAGGCCTCGATGGTGCTGAGCCAGGTGCGCCGCGACGGCATCGAGGCTAAGGGCGAGACTTGGTCTGCGGAGGAAGAGGAGAAATTCCGCGAACCGATCCGCGCCCAGTATGAGAAGCAGGGCAATCCGTATTACGCCACCGCGCGGCTGTGGGACGACGGCGTGATCGATCCGGCCGACACGCGGCTCGTGCTTGGGCTGGGGTTGTCGGCTGCGGCGAATGCGCCGATCGAGCCGACGAAGTTCGGCCTGTTCAGGATGTGACGATGAAGAGCAAGATGTACCACCGCTTCCGCACACTCCTGATCGCCAATCGCGGCGAGATCGCCTGTCGCGTCATCCGCACCGCGCGTGCCATGGGCCTGCGCACGGTCGCTGTCTATTCCGAGGCCGACGCAGGCGCGATGCATGTCGCGATGGCGGATTCCGCGGTGCTGCTCGGGCCGGCACGCGCGCGGGACAGCTATCTCCACATCGATGCCGTCATTGACGCGGCGAAGAAGACCGGCGCCGAAGCGATCCATCCAGGCTATGGCTTCCTGTCCGAGAACGCGGAATTCGCGGAAGCCTGCGCCAGGGCCGGCATCGTCTTCGTCGGCCCGACGGCCGCGATGATGACGGCAATGGGCTCGAAATCCGGCTCCAAACAGCTGATGGAGAAGGCCGGCGTTCCGCTGGTGCCCGGCTATCACGGCGACGCTCAGGACGAGGCCACGCTTGCGAAGGCCGCCGAGAAGGTCGGCTTCCCCGTGCTGGTCAAGGCGTCGGCCGGCGGCGGCGGCCGCGGCATGCGCGTGGTACGCTCCAGGGAAGAACTGGGACCGGCGATCGTCAGCGCCAAGCGCGAGGCCAAGGCAGCATTCGGCGACGACCGCATGTTGATCGAGAAATACGTCGACAATCCCCGCCATATCGAGGTGCAGATCATCGGCGACAGCCACGGCAACCTGCTGTCGCTGTTCGAGCGCGAATGCACGCTGCAGCGACGGCACCAGAAAGTGATCGAGGAAGCACCGTCGCCGACGCTCAACGCCAAACAGCGCGAGACGGTCTGCGAGGCGGCGCGCAAGGCGGCCGGCGCGGTGAATTATGTCGGCGCCGGCACCATCGAATTCGTCTCCGACGGCAAGGACGTGTTCTTCATCGAGATGAACACCCGCCTGCAGGTCGAGCATCCCGTGACCGAACTAATCACCGGCATCGATCTCGTCGAGTGGCAGCTTCGCGTTGCCTTTGGCGAAAAGTTGCCGCTGACCCAGGACCAGATCAGGCTCAACGGCCACGCCATCGAGGCGCGGGTCTACGCCGAAAACCCGCAAAAGAATTTCATGCCGTCGGTCGGCCGCATCAGGACCTGGCGCACGCCAGCCGAGACCGACGGCCTGCGTATCGATGCCGGCTATCGCAGCGGCGATGCGGTCTCGCCTTATTACGACGCCATGCTGGCAAAGGTGATCGCCTGGGCGCCGACGCGCGATGTCGCCATCGACAAGTTGAACCGCGGGTTGGAGGAAACCGACGTCCGCGGCATCGTCACCAACATTCCCTTCCTGTCCGCGCTGGTGACGCACCCCAAGGTGCGCTCCAACCACATCGATACCGGCTTCATCGAGCGCGAGCTGAAGAGCCTGACCGAGACCTCGCCGCCGGTGGGCGATCTCGAGCTCTGCGCGGCGGTCGCGGCCATCCTGGTTGACGAGCAGCAGGCGGTGCGCACGCAATCCCGTTCGCCGTGGCAGACCTTTGGCTGGCAGCCGGTTGGCCGCCGCCAGCGGGTGTTTTCGTTCCGCCAGGGGCCGGGCGCCGAGCACAAGGTGACGCTGCACTACGGAAAGGGCATGGCGACGCTGTCGGTCGGCAAGCGCGAGATCGCGCTTGCCTTCGCGCCTGTTGATGGCGGTTTCGACATGACCCTCGACGGGGTGAAGTCGCGCGTGGCGTCGGTCATCGAGGGCCACGAACTCTATTTGCGCACGGGCAACGGCCGCTTCGATCTGCATTGGGTCGATCCGTTCGGCGGCGAGACCGAGGAGCAGGTTGGCGAGGACAAGATCGTGGCGCCGTTGCCGGGGACCGTGGTGGCGCTGCTGGCGGAGGAAGGCGCCAAACTCGAGAAGGGCGCGGCAATTCTCACCCTGGAGGTCATGAAAATGGAGCAGACCCTGCGCGCGCCGTTTGCCGGCGTGCTGAAGAAGCTCAAATGCAAGGTCGGCGACATCGTCGGCGAGGGCGTCGAACTCGCCGAAATCGAGCCGGCTGCCTGAGCATGAGCGACGCCGTCCGCATCGTCGAGGTCGGGCCGCGCGACGGGCTGCAGAACGAGAAGACGGCGGTCAGCGTGGCCGATCGCATCGCCTTCATCGAGGCACTGATCGGTGCCGGGCTGAACCCGATCGAGGTTGGCGCCTTCGTCTCGCCCAAGGCGATCCCGCAGATGGTCGGGTCGGCCGAGGTGCTGCGCGGCGTCAGCGGCCACACCGGTACCGAATTCCATGTGCTGGTGCCCAACGAGAAGGGCTACGAGGCTTCGCAAGCCGCCGGCGCCAGGGCGATTGCGGTCTTCGCTGCGGCCTCGGAAGGGTTCTCGCGCGCCAACATCAATTGCACGGTCGCGGAATCGATCGAGCGCTTCAAGCCGGTGCTGGCGCGCGCCAAGGCCGGCGGCATCAAGGTGCGCGGCTATATTTCCTGCGTGCTCGGCTGCCCCTATGACGGCGAGATCAAGCCGCAGGCCGTGGTCGATGTCGCCAGGACGCTGTTCGATCTCGGCTGCTACGAAATCTCGCTCGGCGACACCATAGGCGTCGGCACGCCGGCCAAGGCGCGGCAGCTGTTGCGCGCGGTGGCGGGCGAGGTGCCCATGCCGAAACTCGCGATGCATTTCCACGACACCTACGGCCAGGCGCTCGCCAATCTCTATGCGGGCATGGAGGAAGGTTGTCGCGTGATCGACTCCGCCGCCGGCGGCCTCGGCGGTTGCCCCTATGCGCCCGGCGCCACCGGCAACGTCGCGACCGAGGACGTCGTCTACATGCTGGAGGGGATGGGGATCAGGACCGGCGTCGACATGGCGAAACTGGTGGCAGCGACCAACACGATCAGCAGGCTGATCGGCCGGCCGCCGCTCAGCCGCGTGGCGTCGGCGCTGAACGCGAAGGCGCGAAATTCGTAAGCTGGGCAAAGGCGCGTAGCGCCGTTCGCATCATTGCGGCTCGTTCTCTTGCAGGTGCCAGGAGCGGATTGCTCGTTCGCCCTGATTCGGAGCCGGACCATGCATCATGCGGCGACGTCGCTTGCAAGCTTCAGCAAGTTGGCTGAGGTTGCCGTCTTGGCACCGTAATCTTTCCAGGCGGTATCGCGCGCAATGTCGCGCCACTTGTTCACCGTGGCCACGTCGAGCTTGCTGACCCTGGCGCCGGCCTTCTCATAGACCTTGGCCACCTCGATATCGTCCTCCTGCGCGCCCTTCTTGCCGAAAGCCTCGAGCTCGGCACCGACGGTCATGATGATGTCCTGGTGGTTCCTGGGCAGCTTGCCGAAGATGGCCTTCGACATCAAAAGCGGCTCCATCATGAACCAGTAGGAGGCGTCCGCGCCCGACGTCAGGAACTTGGAGACTTCTTCGAGACGGAAGGAGATCAGGCTGGTTGAGGAGGTGATTCCTGCATCGCAAGCGCCCGTCTGCATCGCCGCGTAGATCTCGTTCGAGGGCATCGACAGCACAGCGGCGCCCGCGGCCTGCAGCACCATGTCCATCTCGCGCGAGCCGCCGCGCACCTTCAGTCCCTTGGCGTCCTCCGGCGCGACGATTGCCCTGGGGCGGCTGGCGACACCGCCGGCCTGCCAGACCCAGGTCAGGATGACGATGCCCTTGTCGGCGAGGAAGTCGGTCAGCACCTTGCCAACCGGGGACTTCTTCCACTTCAGGCCCTGGTCGTAGGTCGAGACCAAGCCCGGCATCAACCCGATATTGGTTTCCGGCACTTCGCCGCCGGCATAGGGCAGGGGATAGAGGCTGATATCCAACTCGCCCTTGCGCATCGCCGAGAACTGCGCGTTGGTCTTGATCAGCGAGGCGTTGGGATAGACCTCGGCCTTGATGTCGCCGCCCGAGCGCCTTGCCACCTCAGCCGCGAACATGCGGCACAGCCGGTCGCGGAAGTCGCCTTTGTCGATGGTGCCGCCGGGAAACTGATGCGAGATCTTCAGATTGGTGGCGGCGTGCGCGGTGCCGATCCCGAAACGCAGGATGGCAGGGGCGGCAACCGCGGTGGCAAGGATGTGGCGGCGTGTCACCATGAGCGTCTCATCTGACCGTTGACCTGCCGAGGGTGAAGCCGGGGCGCCGCCGCAAGCGGTACTCTTGCTGCGCCGCGCACCGGCCTTCGGAAAGGCCCGTGGCAGCGAAACCTGACGACAGGCGTCCAACGACAATCCTGCCGGATTCGCGTTGAGCCTGCAAAGGCGCCCTTCAAGAGTTCGTTACAAGGCCGAAATCGGGCGGACCGCGGGTAACAAACGGCCGGCCGGTTGCGTCGGGAGGACAGCGGCGAACGTCGCTTTCCACCCAACTGTCTCAAACAAGGACGACTTCCCCATGAATACCCGCTCCCGTATCGCGCTCGGCGTTTCCGCCGCCCTGGTTTCGCTCAGCCTCGCGCTCGCGCCTTCCTTCGCCGAAGACAAGATGATGAAGGGCGACGCGATGAAGAAGGAAGATTCCATGTCCAAGGATGCCACGAAGAAGGACGATGGCATGATGAAGAAGGACGGGATGAAGAACAACGCCATGTCGGATGGCATGAAGAAGGACGATGGCATGAAGAAGAACTGAGCCGGCCGGTTCTTCCCGCGGGTCCGCTGCGGCAACGCGGCGGGCCCGTGGTTTGACGCCTTGGCTTACTTCTTCTTCTTGCCGCGGTCCTTTCGCGCGGCGTAACGGGCGTCGCGCTTGGCCTTCTGTTCGGCTTCGAGCGCCTCCAGACGCGCGGCTTCTTGCTCTTTCTCCCGGGCGATCCGGGCCGCTTCGGCAACGGCGGCCTCGGCCTCGCGCTGCTTCCTCTCGGCCCTTTCGGCGTCGCGTGCCTCTCTGGCCTTGGCCCGGTTGGCGGCGGCTGCCGCCCGCTCGGCCTCGCGCGCCTTCACCGCGGGATCGTCCGCAGCCGGACGGGCGCGAAACTTTTCCAGGACTTTCTGTCGTGCCTCCGCCGCCGCTTTCTGACGGTCGGCAAAATTTGGTTCCTTGAAGCCGCTCATTGGGGCCCTGTTGCTCTCATAGCTGGTTCGATGGGATCGGACGCTGCCGATTTCGCCACTTCACTAAGTGAACCCGGGGCAAAATGCCAGCGTCCAACACGGAAGGCAGGGCAGGGGAGACTTCCGTGAATGGCAAATGGCCGAAGGTAATGCTGCTGAGCGCTGGGACCTCGCTCTGGCTGCTCTATGACATCACCACGGCGACCGAGGCGCCTTCGCCGGCGCTTGCCATTCTGCAATATGCCCTGTTGGCCTGCGCTTTGGTCGCGCTGGTCGGCTCCGCGGTGATGTACGCCACGGATCGCTGACGCGGCGGTATCCGGTTAGACGCTCCGCGTGACGGGACCGAGGATCCGGGACACCGTCGCCGTCGTCATCGCCACGCGGTCGGACATCCGCTGTTCCTGAAGCCGGTCGCGCGCCTTCTCCCTGATCATGAGGTCGATCAGCTCGAGCCGCCTCTTTTCGTCGACCGCCTCAGCCAGCAGCTTCCGGTAACGCGTATAGTCGTAGCCCGCGTCCTGCTTGCTCATCGTACGCCCCCGTACGCCCTTCCCCGAAAGGAAGTGTTTCCCAAGCGGCCTGCCGCCGCAACGGAATAGCGTGACTTGTCCCAAGGTTCCGCGCGGGTTGTCCGAGAGTGTTGCTGCGGCGCTTCGCCCCGGCTGGCCGAAAAGCCGATGGCTTGTGATCTCGATCACAATGGAAAGGGCGGGGAGCCCCTATGTTGGCTGCGGGCGCTGATGAGGAGCGCAAACAATGACTTTCAATTATCGCATATCCCGGCAAATCGCGGCCTGCGTCGTGGCCGCGACACTCGTCGCGGTGACGGCGGCGGTTGCGATGGGGCTTACCTATCCAGATCCGGTATCTAGCGGCGCGCTCGGGCCGGACTGGCAATGTACGCGGCTTGCCTTCGTGTTCACGTCCTGCACGCGTGTCGTGCGGCTCAAGACGGCTTCTGCCGAGGAGGGCAAAGCCCCGTCGTGCCGGCGGCCAGCCGCCTGGCGCAACGTCCTGGGCTTGCTGCGCTAGTGCAGATCGACCGAATGCAACCTCCGGAAGGCGTCAATCTGACACATCTACCCGTAGTTCTTCGGTGGCCGGAATTAACGGGAACGAAACGGCCGAAAAATATCGTGTCTGCGGGAAGCTTTATCCCGAAGGTATAGTTTTAGGATTTTTTAGTCTTTTTCCCGTAGTTTCCACGGCTGGTAACGCTTTGTCGTTTCCATAGAGAAAAAGACTGGAGCGGCCGCCGCTGTGCGGGTCGCCGGGGCAACAGCCCGCTCAAACTTTTCCATCCATCGATGAATTCGTGACCGAACGCATCTTCCTGCGGGGACCAGGCGTGTCTGTTGAACGGTTTCTCAAGCAACGGGCGGTCAGCATCGCCGTTGATGGCAGCTACACGCTGCCCAACTGGTACGATTGCGAGGGCAGGCTGCGCACCTTTGCCTGCCGGACCACGCGCGTTTCGCCGTTCCGCATGATCGTTGACGTGCCCGTGGTCGGCAAGGTCGGCGACCGGCTGAGTTCCTATTTCCGCGATTTCGGCAAATTCTCCGGCAGCATCAGCGACACCATGGACGGCAGCTTCCTGCTGGAGCTGGAAATGACGCGGCCGCAGCGCGAGCGGCTCGCCGACAAACTGACCTGGCTGGAAAAGAAGCAGGCCGATCCCAGCATGGCGGAGGCGCGGCAGCACCCACGCTTCCATCCGCCGAGTTCGCACACGACACTGACCCTGGCCGACGGCAACACTCACAGCTGCTTCATCATCGATCTCTCGCTGTCGGGCGTCGCCGTATCGTCGGAATTGCAGCCGCTGGTCGGCACGCCACTGGCCATCGGCGGCTGCGTTGGGCGGGTCATCCGGGTCTTCCACAGCGGCTTTGCCGTGCAGTTTGTCGAAGAGTACAGGCTTTCCGACCTCACGCGGCTGGTCTCGCGCGAGCTCGCGCCGGCAAGGACGTCGCAACCTGATAACGCCGAGGAGGTCCCGGCGTGAGCGCGGCAGAACGGCGTCAGAGCAGGCGCGTCGTGTTCGAGCATCCGGTAACGGCGCAATTGATGGCGATCGATGGCACGTGGCGGCGTGAATGCAGCATCTATGACGTATCCGAGGAGGGCGCCAAGCTGGCGGTCGGCTCCTCGATCGAGGGGCTGCAGCTGACCGAATTCTTCCTGGTGCTGTCCTCCACCGGCCTCGCCTACCGCCGCTGCAAGCTTGCCTGGGTGAACGGCGACCAGATCGGCGTCACGTTCCTGAAGCTGCGCGGCAAGAAGGGCGCCCGCCGCGACCGCGACCAGTACGTGAACTGAGGTCGTCCGGCTGGTCCAAGGGACTGAGCGCGCACCTTCGCGTGGACCTGCACGGCAA
This sequence comes from Bradyrhizobium sp., assembly GCF_016219575.1. Classification (GTDB taxonomy): domain Bacteria; phylum Pseudomonadota; class Alphaproteobacteria; order Rhizobiales; family Xanthobacteraceae; genus Bradyrhizobium. The sequence continues at coordinate 766,888 of NZ_JACRMG010000009.1, forward strand.
TGGGTGCAGCATTCGAGCGTGCAAGTTCCTCGTCTGGAACAATGCTGGGTTCGCTCTCCAGCTCGCAGCGCACACGCCGCACGATTGCGCGCGCGCAACACTTGCGAAATTACCCACGCAACACCGGTGGATTCGTTCACGCGAGAATTGAACGGCTGCGGCCCGCGCTCATAATCCGCTTGGGGACGCGCAGTTACTTTCGATTCGGATCAAGCATATCGAACGTTAACAGCGGCAGCGGCTTCGCATGTTAGTCGGCAAGTGCGGCATCTCAAACCGCCAACCAGCATCCCCACGACGCGGAACAGAAACCCAAGGGGACGCACAGAATGATTTTCTGCAACACACGCCGGCTAACACTCACTCTCGCCATCGCCATGTCCGGGATTGCACTATCCGCATCGCCCGGGCTGGCGTTCTCCTCCGAAGCCCAGCAGATGTGTTCGGGCGACGCCATGCGGCTGTGCTCAGCCGAAATTCCCGACATCCCGCGGATCACCGCCTGTATGCATCGCAAGCGTGCGCAGATCAGTCCCGGTTGCCGGTCCGTGATGGACCGGGAAGTCGCCGCGGCCCGGAAGGCCAGGCGCGCGGCCGTCGGCGATTGATCTCAGGGTGCGCGGTGGCCGGTTCCCGCGCGCACCGTACCGGCGGCAATCGGCGGTGCCGCCGGCAAATCTCAGTGGCGACGGTAGCGATAACGGAGGCGGCGGGGAAAGTAGCCTTGAACTATCCTTGGCGCCCGTAGGCGTAACGCCAACCATAGCTCGTATAGGGATTGCCGGGTCCGTAGTTCTGGCAGTTGGCGTTCGGATAGAATTGGGCGCACCAGCCGGGGTTATAGATCACGTGCTGGGCTGAGGCCGGCGCTGCAAGTGCGAACAGCAAGGCGGCGGTAGCGATTGCCAGTCTGGCCATGGTGGAACACCTTTCTGGGTCTCAAAAAGGCCTGCATTCGAAAGAAGTGCCGGGACGGCGTTCTGGTTCCACGGCATGCCGGTCAAACCGGGCTTACGTCAGCGCCGGGGCAGATGCTTCGCGCGCCATCTCGGCCCTGGCCCGCGCATGTAATGAAGCTCGGGCCGGTAGCGGTCGAAGACGGTTCTTACCAGTTTGCGCCAGCGGATGTTGACGGCATCGAGGCTGTGACGAAGGGGCGGCTTCGGCGATGTCATCGGCGCCTCCGTTCAGTGCGGCTTGCCCAGCAAGGACGCAAAGGGCAGATCCAGTATCTGCGTGCCCAGTTCATCCCTGACGTGCAGGGTCCAGCCGCGCCAGTCTTCCAGCCCGGGCGTCATGATGAGCGAACGCACGAAAAGCTCGGCATAGGCGCGGGTGTCGGCAAAATCGTTCACGATCGCGGTGCAACGCTCGACCGATGCTCCCGCGGCATCGCAATAATGGAAGTGGACCTCAGTCATGGCTTCCTCCTGAAGCGGCTCACTCTCAAAGCCTAGCGCCGGGACGAACTGCCGGAAATTTCGGTCGATCACCTAAGGGCTGCTCCGGAGGAGAGCCGAGGATTGCCGTGTGCAGCCGCGAGCGCGGCCGGGATCCCCTTGTGCAAACGCGCCCGAAGCATCGCCTGTGTCGGAGGATGAGAATCGCTTACATTCAAGGCGGGGTAGGAAGCGGAGGGCATCATGAAGCTCGCTTCCTTCGAAACCATGCTGGTGCTGGCATCCCTGACAATGCTTGCGCTGGTCGTGATGGGCGGATGAATCTCCCGGCGTCATGAAGCAAGTGAGGGGCTGGCCGCGTCATGACCGCTATTGTCACCGTCACGCCGAATCCGTCCGTCGATCTCTCGACCACGGTGGAGCGCATTGTTCCCGTCCACAAGCTGCGCGGAACAACGCAGCGGCGCGATCCTGGCGGCGGCGGGATCAATGTCGCGCGCGTCGTGACGCGGCTCGGAGGCGATGTCGGCGCGATCTATCCCGCCGGCGGAGCGATGGGCGACTTGCTGCGCCGGCTGCTCGATGGCGAAGGCATCGCCAGCCGCGTGCTGCCGATTGCGGGGGAAACCCGCGAGGATTTTTTTGTCAGCGAGACCAGCACGGGTCAGCAATACCGCTTCATCCTGCCCGGCCCGCGGCTTGCCGAGGGAGAATGGAAGGCATGCCTGACGGCGGTGGCGGCGCTAGAACCATTTCCGCGCTTTGTGGTCGCCAGCGGAAGCCTGCCGGCCGGCGTGCCCGACGACTTCTATGCGCAGCTGGCGCGGATTGCGAAGCAGCGCGGCGCCGCTATGACCCTGGATACCTCCGGGGCGGCCCTTGCCGCCGCGGTTGCAGAAGGCGTCGACCTCATCAAGCCGAATTTGCGGGAAATGCGCGAGCTCGCGGGCGGCGAGGCGGACGCCCCGGCCGCCTGGGAAAAGGCCGCCAAGGCCCTAGTCGACAATGGGCGCGCGAAGATCGTGGCACTCACCATGGGCCATCTCGGGGCGGCGCTGGTGAGCCGTGAGGGGATCCTGCGTGCAAAGCCGATCGCCATCGCGCCGCTCAGCGCGGTCGGGGCCGGCGACAGTTTTCTCGGTGCGCTGGTAGCCGGTCTTGCCGCCGGCGCCGCGCCGGCCGACTGCTTCCGCGATGCGGTTGCCGCCGGTGCTGCCGCGCTGCTCAATCCCGGCACCGACCTTTGCCGGCCGGAAGACGTGGCCCGCCTGGCGAGGGACGTGGTGATCGAAGCCGCCTGAGGGCTGAAGCCGCACGAACTGTGGAGAGCTTGCGGCATCATCTGCGGTCCGGCCGCCGATCATCCAACCGGAAACCGTCACCATGTCAATGGCAGCCGTCCCGGAATCGGCTACGGTCTTTTCGGGGTGAGGAAGCGGAGAACCGTGATGAAGTTCGCTTCCTTCGAAAACGTGCTGCTGCTGGCGACGCTGATGATGTTCGCGGTGTTCCTGGCCTGGAGTTTCAAGATCATTGCCGCGTGGATGTGAGCGCGTTCTGCGAAGCGGTGTGCGCGACCGCCGGAGCAGGTTGTCTCAGTACTGAGCCATCAGAGCCCGCGGCGCTGCGAAACGTTGGCGTCCTTTTCTCAGGAACGCCTTGGGATAGCTGGCGGCGGCCGTGACAGGCGCCGTCAAAACGGCAATTGCGCTGGCCATCATCGTCCGGCGGAACATGGAAACCTCCCGATCTCAGAACCGATCCGGCTCTTGGTCGGTTGGGAGGTTGTCGCTGGTTCGCTGCATCCCGAAGCTGTGATCGGTAGCGGTAAGTTCCACCCGGAGCTTCCGGCAGAATCGCAGGCTTTCTTGAGCGTTTTCAGGTCCTTCGCGCCGACGAATGGCGCTAATTCCTTAGCAGCATACCGTCGAAAATCACGGCTCCGGTGACGTTGCTGGAGACATTGTGAGGCTGCCGGTCGCTCCAAGCGTCTGTCGCGGCCATGTGCCGACGCCGCCTTTGCCAGCCTGTATCCGCACCCGTGGCACCAGCAACCGACCGGTCCCGATCGGTTGCGTGAGATCAGATTCGATGGCTATCGGACGACAATGCATCGCGATGGGTGAGCGCGTGCGCAAGCTGCGCACACCATTCTTCGTCATCGACAGCGAGGCGGTCTGGTTCGACGGGCGCGACCTTGCGGATTCCGACAAGCCGCCATCGCGATGGCATGATCACGGAGCGAAGCTGCTGGCGTTCGATCTGCGAAGAGTGCCGGCAACGTGCCCGGCATTGTAAACTCAAGACCGCAAGCCTAAGCTGGAAGCCGATTTTGATGTGCGTCAAACGGTCGAGGCAAAGCGGCTAGTAGTGAAATCTCCCGAGCCGGCGTCGGAGCGCGACATGATGAGATGTGGTTTGAAATGGTTGATATTGACCGGTCTTGCCGCTGGTTTTGCTGCTTCGGCGCAGGCTGAAGACTTCGACATCGGCAAGTCGGAATTTCAGTCTTCATGCGCGAGTTGTCACGGTACGGATGCAAAGGGCAAAGGACCGGTCAGCACCCAGCTCAAGATACCGACTCCCGATTTGACGATGTTGGCCAAGAACAACAACGGGGTCTTTCCCACCAACGCCGTCTATGAAACCATAAATGGATTCAAATCAATCCCCGCTCATGGCACGCGCGATATGCCGATCTGGGGGGAGCGATTCAATCCCATTGTCAACCTGCCTCACCACGTCGATCTGTCTTACTGGAAGTTGGCCGGGCCGGACAAAAGCCCTGAAGTCGTCGTGCGAACACGCATCCTCGCTGTTATCGATTACCTGAATCGCGTTCAGCAAAAGTAGCAACCGAAGAGCATCCGGATGGCTGGCGTTGCCGCGCTGCAATCGCGCAAGCAACACGGGAAACGATAGTGGAAGACATCCTGAAAATCGGCCCCCAAGCGATTGCAAGGCCGAGAAGGTGGCGATCCCGGCAGGATTCGAACCTGCAACCCTCAGAGTAGAAATCTGATGCTCTATCCAGTTGAGCTACGGGACCGGACCGTTTGCGGCGGTGCAACCGGTCTTGTAACACTGCCAATATGAAAAATCCGCTGCGCCGCCAAGCCGGTATCGAACCGGCGGGCGCGCCGCGGCGACCAAGATGGGCGGTGGGCGGTCTTTGCGACGGTCCGGCCGCTGTTCATGTCGGCCGGAGGTGCGTTCCGGGCCGGCACAGGGACCGTTTGGCAATGCTTTGCGACTTCCTCGCATCTCCCTCCGCCCGCCATCAGCCCGTCACCTTTTCGCTGCCATTTATGCCTCGCGCGGCCTTCGTCCGCGGCCCAAGGAGCTTCCCCATGATCGGTTTGGTACGCGCCGCAGCACTGTGCGCAACGCTGGCGCTTGGCCTGAATTCTGCGCTGGCCGCGGACAAGAGCTTCAAGCGCGACGATCTCGCCGATTCCGCGATCAAGCTGGAGGCGGAGATCCGGAAGGAGGCGGGGCCGGTGGCCAAGACCTCGGCGACCCTGAAGACCGACGCCGACGCCGCCTTCAAGCGCAACGATTTCCGCAGCGGTCTCGACCTCCTCGGCAAGATCGCCGCCACGGCGCCGGAGGACAGCGGCAACTGGCTGCGGCTCGCCCGCACCATCTTCCAGATCCGTCCCGTCAACTCGACCGAACAGACGTTTCTGCTCGAGCGTGCTTCCACCGCCGCCTACATCGCCTATCAGCGCGCCGGCAATGCAGGCGAGGAGGCGGATGCCTTGGCGGTGCTTGGCCGGGCGCTGGCCGACCGCAAGCTGTGGCGCCCGGCGCTGGATGCGCTGCGGCTGTCGCTAGATATGCGCGAGGTCGCCGACGTCCGCGGACAGTATGAGAAAATGCGCGACGAGCATGGCTTCCGCCTGCTCGACTACAGCGTGGATTCCGATGGCGCTACCCCCAGGGCCTGCTTTCAGTTCTCGGAGGAGCTTGCAAAGCGAGTCGACTTCTCGCCCTTCGTGGCGCAGGCGGGCAGCGACAAGCCGGCGCTGTCCTCGGAAGGCAAGCAGCTCTGCGTCGAGGGGCTGAAGCACGGCGAGCGCTACAACATCAATCTGCGCGCCGGCATGCCTTCATCCGTGAGGGAGAGCCTGCCGAAATCGGCCGAGTTCAACATCTACGTGCGCGACCGGAAGCCGTTCGTTCGCTTCACGGGCCGCGCCTATGTGCTGCCGCGGACCGGCCAGCGCGGTATTCCGCTGGTGAGCGTCAATACGCCGGCGGTAAACGTCAACGTATTCCGGATCGGCGACCGCAATTTGATCAACACCGTGATCGGCGGCGATTTCCAGGGCACGCTTAGCCGCTACGAGCTCAGCGACCTCGGCGGCGAGCGCGGCGTCAAGGTGTGGTCGGGCGAGCTTGCCACTGCCACCACGCTGAACCAGGACGTCACCACGGCCTTCCCGGTCGACCAGGCGATCGGCGATTTGCAGCCGGGTGTCTATGTCATGACCGCGGCGCCGAAGAACCCGGGCAGCCAGGACGACTCTTCGCTGGCGACGCAATGGTTCATCGTCTCCGACATGGGCCTCACGGCTTTCTCCGGCAATGACGGCGTCCACGTCTTCGTCAATTCGCTGGCTTCGACGGATGCCGTTGCGAAAGCTGAAGTGCGGCTGATTGCGCGCAACAACGAGATTTTGGCCACCCGCAAGACCGACGATGCCGGCCATGTCCTGTTCGAGACGGGACTGGCGCGCGGCGAGGGCGGGTTGTCGCCGGCGATGCTGACGGTCATGAGTGAGAAGGTGGACTACGCCTTCCTCAGCCTGAAGAGCAATGCGTTCGACCTGTCCGACCGCGGCGTGGCAGGGCGCATCGTGCCTGCGGGCGCGGATGCCTTCGTCTATGCCGAGCGCGGCGTCTACCGCTCCAACGAGACCGTCTACCTCACCGCGCTATTGCGTAACGGGCAGGGCAATGCCGTCACGGGCACGCCGCTGACGCTGGTGATCGAGCGGCCGGATGGCGTCGAATACCGCCGCGCCGTGCTGCCCGACCAGGGCGCGGGCGGACGCTCCATGTCGATTGCACTCAATTCGGCGGTCCCGACCGGGACTTGGCGGGTGCGCGCCTTCACCGATCCCAAGGCCGCCTCGGTCGGCGAGACCACCTTCATGGTCGAGGATTACCTCCCGGAGAGAATCGAATTCTCCATTAGTTCCAAGGAGAAGATCATCAAGGCTGAAGCTCCGGTGGAGCTTAAGGTCGATGGCCGCTTCCTCTACGGGGCGCCGGCATCGGGCCTCCAGCTCGAGGGTGACATACTGGTGACATCGGCTTCGTCCGGCCGGCCGGGCTATCCCGGCTACCAGTTCGGCGTGGCGGACGAGGAGACCTCGGGCAACGAGCGCACCCCGATCGAGAATCTGCCGGTCGCCGACGCCAAGGGCGTTGCGACCTTCCCGGTCAGCCTTGCCAAGGCGCCGACCTCGACCCGGCCGCAGGAGGCGCAGATCTTCATCCGCATGGCGGAGACAGGCGGCCGTGCGGTCGAGCGCAAGCTGGTGCTGCCGGTGGCACCCGCAATCAACCTGATCGGTGTCAAGCCGCTGTTCGGCGACAAGAGCGTGGCCGAAGGCGACAAGGCCGAGTTCGACGTCATCTTCGTCGCGCCCGACGGCAAGCAGATTGCGCGTTCCGGCCTGCGCTACGAGCTGATGAAGATCGAGTCGCGCTATCAGTGGTATCGCCAGAACTCGTATTGGGAATACGAGCCGGTCAAATCGGTCAAGCGCGTCGCCGACGGCGATCTCAGTCTCACTGCCGATCAAGCGGCGCGGGTGTCGCTGCTGCCGCAACCGGGGCGCTATCGCCTCGACGTGAAATCGACGGAAGCCGACGGGGCGATCACCTCGGTGCAGTTCGATGTCGGCTGGTACTCCGAGGGCGGCGCCGACACGCCGGACCTGCTGGAGACCTCGATCGACAAGCCGGAATACCTTTCCGGCGACACCATGGTGGTGTCGGTCAATGCGCGTACCGCCGGCAAGCTCACCGTCAACGTGCTGGGCGACCGGCTGCTGACGACCCAAAGCGTCGACGTCAAGGCAGGCACCAGCCAGGTCAAGATCGCCGTTGGCAAGGATTGGGGCACCGGCGCCTATGTGCTGGCGACCTTGCGCCGTCCGCTCGATGCGGCAGCCCAACGCATGCCCGGCCGTGCGATCGGACTGAAATGGTTCGGCATCGACAAGAAAGCGCGGACGCTCGAAGTGAGCCTTGCGCCGCCGCCGCTGGTGCGCCCGGGCAGCGCACTGAAGATTCCGGTGAAGCTCGGCGGGCTCAACCCCGGCGAAGACGCCAAGGTCGTCGTTGCGGCCGTCGACGTCGGCATCCTCAATCTCACCAACTACAAGCCGCCGGCGCCGGACGATTTCTATCTCGGGCAGCGCCGTCTCACCGCGGAAGTCCGCGATCTCTACGGCCAGCTCATCGACGGCATGCAGGGCACGCGCGGCCAGATCAAGTCCGGCGGCGACGCCGGCGCGGAGCTGACCGGCAGCCCGCCGACGCAGAAGCCGCTGGCGCTCTATTCGGGTATCGTCACCGTCGGCGCCGACGGCTTGGCGGAAATCAGCTTTGAAATTCCGGAGTTCGCCGGCACCGCGCGGGTGATGGCGGTGGCATGGACCGCTACCAAGCTTGGCCGCGCCACCACCGACGTCACCGTGCGCGATCCCGTGGTGCTGACCGCGACCTTGCCGCGTTTCCTGCTCAATGGCGACAAGGGCACCATGAGCTTCGACGTCGACAACGTCGAAGGTGCGGCCGGCGACTACACCATTAACGTCAAGACCACGGGGCCGGTGAAGGTGACCGGCAATCCCGCCACGACGGTGAAGCTGGCCGAGAAGCAGCGCACCTCGCTGGCGTTGGCGCTCGACGCGGGTGGTGCCGGCACCGCCAATATCGATGTCGAGATCAAGGGCCCGAACGGGCTGACCCTGGCGCGGCACTACGCGCTCGACGTCAAGCCCGCGAACCAGATTCTGGCGCGCCGCTCGATCCGGACCCTGGCGAAGGGCGAGAGCCTGACGCTGACCGCGGACATGTTCTCGGATCTCGTGCCCGGGACGGGCAGTGCGTCGATCTCGGTCAGCCTCTCGACCGCGCTCGATGCCGCGACGATCCTGAAGGCGTTGGACCGCTATCCGCATGGCTGCTCCGAGCAGATCACCAGCCGCGCGATGCCGCTGCTCTATGTCAACGATCTCGCCGCCGGTGCCCATCTGGCAATGGATACCGCCGTCGACCAGCGCATCAGGGACTCGATCGAGCGGCTGCTGGCGCGTCAGGGCTCCAACGGCTCGTTCGGCCTGTGGTCGGCCGGCGGCGACGAGGCCTGGCTCGATGCCTACGTGACGGACTTTCTGACCCGCGCCCGGGAAAAGGGTTTTGCGGTGCCGGATGTGCTGTTCAAGAGCGCGCTCGACCGCATCCGTAACTCCGTCGTCAACGCCGAGGAGCCGGAGAAGAACGGCGGCCGCGATCTCGCCTATGGCCTCTATGTGCTGGCACGCAACGGCGCGGCTCCGATCGGAGACCTGCGCTATCTCGCCGATACGAAGCTCTCCTCGCTTGCCACCCCGATTGCGAAGTCGCAGCTCGCAGCGGCGCTGGCGCTGGTCGGTGACAAGGCGAGGGCGGAGCGGGTCTACGGCGCGGCCTTGGAAGCTCTGAACCCAAAACCGACCATCGAGTTCGGCCGCACCGACTATGGCAGCGCGCTGCGCGATGCTGCCGCGCTGGTGTCGCTCGCCAGCGAAGGCAACGCGCCGCGGGCGACGCTGACGCAAGCCGTCCAGCGGGTAGAAGCCGCGCGCGGGCTCACCCCGTACACTTCCACCCAGGAGAACGCCTGGATGGTGCTGGCGGCACGCGCGCTCGCCAAGGAGACGCTGGCGCTCGATATCGACGGTGCTCCGGTCAGGCAGGCGGTGTTCCGCAGCTACAAGGCTGCCGACATGGCCGGCAAGCCGATCCGGATCACCAACACCGGCGAGGCGCCGGTGCAGGCCGTGGTCTCGGTCTCCGGTTCGCCGGTCTCGCCCGAGCCGGCCGCCTCCAACGGCTTCAAGATCGAGCGCAGCTACCACACGCTCGACGGCAAGCCGGCCGACATCAGCAAGGCCAAGCAGAACGATCGCTTTGCCGTGGTTCTCAAGATCACCGAGGCCAAGCCGGAATACGGGCACATCATGGTGGCCGATTATCTGCCGGCCGGCTTCGAGATCGACAACCCGCGGCTGGTTTCCTCCGGCGACAGCGGCACGCTGGACTGGATCGAGGACGGCGAGGAGCCGGAAAACACCGAGTTCCGCGACGACCGCTTCACCGCGGCGATCGACCGCGCCACCGACGACCAGTCGATCTTCACGGTGGCCTACATCGTGCGCGCGGTATCGCCCGGCAAATACGTGCTGCCGCAGGCCTATGTCGAGGACATGTACAATCCCTCGCGCTATGGCCGCACCGCCACCGGTACTGTGGAGGTGCGCCCGGCGAAATGAGCGACGGCGTCGACCATACTCACTCTTCGTCATGCCCGGGCTTGCCCCGGGCATCCACGACTTCTCGTGAGGTCGGCAAAGCCGTGGATGGCCGGGTCAAGCCCGGCCATGACGCGCGGGGTGGGCGACTGCGCAAGGTGTTTCTGCGCGGCGCCGTTGCGTTTGCCGTCGTCTGCGTTGCGTTCGCCGGTTGGGTGATTTCGCTCGGTCCGTTGCCACTCGACCAGGCGAGACGCGTCTCCACGACCATCGTCGATCGAAACGGCAAGCTGCTCCGCGCCTATGCGATGGACGACGGGCGCTGGCGCTTGCCGGTCGATGCCAAACGAGACGTCGATCCGACCTATCTGAAGCTGCTGCTGGCCTTCGAGGACAAGCGCTTCCATTCCCACGCGGGCATCGATCCGCTGGCGCTGTCGCGTGCGGCGTTCCAGCTCGTCACCAGCGGGCATATCGTCTCCGGCGGCTCGACCATCACCATGCAGCTGGCGCGGCTGATGGAGCCGCGGCGGGAGCGGTCGGTCTACGCAAAGCTGCGCCAGATGGTTCGCGCGGTGGAGCTGGAGCGGCAGCTCAGCAAGGAGGAGATTCTCAATCTCTATCTCGCGCTGGCGCCATTCGGCGGCAATCTCGAGGGAATCCGCGCCGCTGCAATCGCCTATTTCGGCAAGGAGCCGAAGCGGCTGTCGCTGGCGGAAGCCGCACTGCTGGTGGCGCTGCCGCAATCGCCGGAAACCCGCCGCCTCGACCGCTATCCCGATGCCGCCCGCGCCGCGCGCGACAAGGTGCTCATCCGCATGGTGGAAGAGGGCATCGTCGGCAATGATGACGCTGCCCAGGCCCGGGCGACGGTGGTGCCGAAGCTGCGCAAGCCGATGCCGATCCTGGCGCCGCATTCCTCCGACCAGGCGATCGCGACGATCAAGGACACGCCGGTGATCCGGCTGACGCTGGATGCCAATCTGCAGAAGGTGCTGGAAGCGTTGGCGCGCGACCGCGCGCTGGCGCTCGGGCCCGGGATTTCGGTGGGCATCATCGCGGTCGACAATGAGAGCGGCGAGGTGCTCGCCCATGTCGGCTCGGCGGATTATTTCGACGAGCGTCGGGCAGGGCAGGTCGACATGACGCGTGCGGTGCGCTCGCCCGGCTCGACACTGAAGCCGTTCATCTATGGGCTCGCCTTCGAAGACGGTTTTGTGCACCCGGAAAGCCTGATCGACGACCGCCCCATTCGGTTTGGCTCCTACGCGCCGGAAAATTTCGACATGACGTTCCAGGGCACGGTGCCGGTGCGCCGGGCGCTGCAATTATCGTTGAACGTGCCCGCGATTGCGCTGCTCGACCGCGTCGGCTCGAGCCGGCTGTCGTCGCGGCTGAAACAGGCGGGCACCTCGCTGGTGCTGCCGAAGGACGAAGCGCCGGGTCTCGCCATGGGCCTTGGCGGCGTCGGCGTGACGCTGCAGGATCTGGCGCAGCTCTATGCCGGGCTGGCACGGCTCGGCACCACGCGGCCGCTGCGCGAGATCGCCAATGTCAGGGACGAGCGCGAGCCGATGCGGCTGATGGATCAGGCCGCCGCCTGGCAGATCGGCAATGTCCTGATCGGCACGCCGCCGCCCGAGAACGGCACGCATAACCGCATCGCCTTCAAGACCGGCACCAGCTACGGCTACCGCGACGCCTGGTCGGTCGGCTACGACGGCAAGATGACCATCGGAGTGTGGGTCGGCCGGCCCGACGGCGCGCCGGTGCCGGGACTGATCGGGCGGACGGCCGCGGCCCCCATCCTGTTCGATGCCTTTGCGCGCACCGGCAAGATTCCGGCACCGCTGGCCAAGGCGCCAAAGGGCGCGCTGGTCGCCAGCAACGCAAAACTGCCGCCGCCGTTGCGCCGGTTCCGCCCGATGGGCGAACTCGTGCGCACCGGCAGCGACCTCGCACCCCGGATCCAGTTTCCGCTCAACGGCTCGCGCATCGATATCGATCGCACCGGTGATGGCCAGAACGCGGCGATGCCGGTGAAGGTAGCCGGTGGTGTCTTGCCAATGACCGTCCTGGTGAACGGCGCTTCCGCCGGCGAGATCGACAGCCGCCGCCAGCGGCTGGTCGAACCGCCCGGGCCGGGCTTTGCCCGCCTCACCGTCATCGACGCCACGGGCGCGGCGGACACAGTTGTGATCAGAATCCAATAGATGCCCCCTAAGCGGTTGTGGGAACGTCGGTTTCAGCGTATGCGGAACCGATGGCCGAGACCTATGCCCGCCCCCGATTTGGCGAACCGCGTGAGCCGAAGAACCGGGTGAATCCGGGCAGCCGGCTCGCCCGCGTCATCGACTTCGTGGCGGCAAGCCACGCCCGCGCGGTAGCCTTCCTGCTGCTCTGCGCCATGCTGTTTTTCCTGCCGGGCTTCTTCACCATCCCGCCGATCGACCGCGACGAGGCGCGCTTTGCGCAGGCGACCAAGCAGATGGTGGAGAGCGGCGATTTCGTCGACATCCGCTTCCAGGACGATGTCCGCTACAAGAAGCCGGTCGGCATCTACTGGATGCAGGCGGCAGCTGTCGAAACGGCGTCGGCACTCGGCCTCGCCCGGCCGCAGGCCCGGATCTGGATCTACCGGATTCCATCCCTGATCGGCGCGGTCGGCGCGGTGCTCCTGACCTACTGGACGGCGCTCGCCTTTGTGACACGCCGCGGCGCTATCCTGGCCGCCCTGATCATGTGCTCGTCGGTGCTGCTCGGTGTCGAGGCGCGGCTCGCCAAGACCGATGCGATGCTGCTGCTGACGGTGATCGCCGCCATGGGCGCGATGGCACGCGTGTATCTCTCCTGGCAGCGCGGCGAGGATCCCGCGCATCCGCCGTGGAGCGGACCTGCGATCTTCTGGACGGCGCTGGCCGGCGGCATCCTGCTCAAGGGCCCGCTGATCCTGATGTTTGTCGGGCTCACCATCCTGATGCTCGCCATTCTCGACCGCAACGTTTCCTGGCTGTGGCGGCTGCGGCCGGTCTGGGGGCTGATGTGGACCCTCGTGCTGGTGCTGCCCTGGTTCGTCGCGATCTTCTGGCGCGCGGGTGATACGTTTTTCACCGACTCCGTCGGCGGCGACATGCTGGCGAAATTCGTCGGCCAGGAGTCCCATGGCGCGCCGCCGGGCGTTTATCTCCTGCTGTTCTGGGTGACGTTCGGGCCGGGCGCTGTGCTCGCCGGCCTTGCCGCGCCGGCGGTGTGGCGCGCGCGGCGCGAGCCCGGCGCGCAATATCTGCTGGCCTGGCTGATCCCGTCCTGGATCGTGTTCGAACTGGTGCTGACCAAGCTGCCGCACTACGTACTGCCGCTTTATCCGGCGATCGCGATCCTCGCGGTCGGCGCGCTGGAGCGGCGCGTGCTGTCGCGCGCGCCCTGGATCGTGCGCGGCACGGCCTGGTGGTTCGTGGTGCCCGCGGGCGCCTCGGTGCTCGCCATCGTCGGCGCGATCACGCTGACGCGGCAGCCGGTATTCTTCGCCTGGCCTTTCGTGGCGGCGGCGCTGATCTTCGGCCTGATCGCCTGGTGGCTCTATGACGATGGCCATGCCGAACGCTCGCTGCTCAACGCGGTGGTCGCATCCTTGTTCCTGTCATTCGCCACCTATGGCGCGGTGGCACCTGCGCTGGTGCGGCTGTTTCCGAGTCCCGAAATCGCGCGGGCGCTGCGTAACGTGCACTGCGTCGGCCCGAAGATCGCCGCGGCCGGATTCCATGAGCCGAGCCTGGTATTCATGACGGATACGTCCACGCTCCTGACCGACGGCTCGCGTGCGGCGGACTTCCTCGGCCAGGGTACCTGCCGCTTTGCGCTGGTCGAGTCGCGCTCGGAGCGCTATTTCGTGCAACGGGCCGAGGCGATCGGGTTGCGTTACAACGTGCTCACGCGGATCGAAGGCTTCAATTTCTCGCAGGGCAAGGCGATCTCGATCGCGATCTTCCGCTCCGAGGGAACGGAATAGAATGGCAGCGAAGGGAGCAGTACCGCCGCATTTTCTCGGGCGCTTTTTCGCTACGCTATACGCGTCGTTTGCCCAGCTCATGCGTTCGCCCTCGCATTCGCGCCGCGCCGAGGCGGGCCGCCGCGCCGCGCGCCACGCCCTGTGGCTGGTCGTCGGTCTCGGCGCCGCCATCATTGCCCTGATGTACGTGCTCGATGTCGCCGAAATCCGCCTGATGCCGCCGCGCGGCACCCCAGGTCTGTGGTGGGTGCGCATCCTCACCGATTTCGGCAAGTCAGCTTACGTGGCGTGGACGCTGTTCGCCCTGATGGCCTTGATGCTGATCGCTTCGGCCGCCATGCAGGGCACGGCGCGCTCGCTGCTGCTGGGGCTCGGCACGCGCCTGCAATTCCTGTTCTTCGCGGTGGTGACGCCGGCGCTGGTCGGCGACGTGCTGAAATGGGCGGTCGGGCGGGGCAGGCCGTTCGTCGGCGGCGAACCCAATGCCTTCAACTTCCGGCACTTCGGCGGCAGCGAGGCCTTCGCCAGTTTTCCATCCGGCCATGCCAACACGGCCTTCGCGCTGGCCTTTGCAGTATCGGCTCTGTGGCCGCAGACGCGCTTGTTCATGCTGGTCTATGCGCTCGTCATCTGCGCGACGCGGCTGGTCCTGCTGGCGCACCATCCGAGCGACGTGGTGGCGGGCGCCCTCGTCGGCGTGATCGGCGCCTTGGTGGTGCGCTACTGGTTTGCGGCACGTCGCCTCGGCTTTGCCATCGAGCGCGACGGCACCATTGTGGCGCTGCCCGGACCCTCCCTGGAACGCCTCAAAAGGGTTGCCCGGGGCGCGCCGGGTCCATAATAAGCCCCTCGCGCCGGCCCAACTGCCCCCGGCGGTCCAACCAACCGCGAGCGTCGATTTGCCTGCCTCCGAACCTGCTGTCTCCGTCGTCGTGCCCGTGCGCAACGAGGAGGACAATCTCGCGCCGCTGATTGCCGAAATCGCGGCCGCGCTCGATGGTCGCTGGGCTTACGAGATCGTCTACGTCAATGACGGCTCGACGGATTCGACCGGCGAGAAGCTTGCCGAGCTGAAGAAGACCTATACGCAGCTTCGTCAGATCAGGCATAGCGCTTCGGCCGGCCAGTCGGCCGCGGTGCGCAGCGGCGTGCGCGCGGCGCGCGGAGCAGTCGTGGCGACGCTCGACGGCGACGGCCAGAACAATCCCGCCTTTCTGCCGGACCTGATCGCGGCGGTCGAGAAGGGCAATGGCCGGGTCGGCCTTGCCGCCGGCCAGCGGGTGGGACGCAAGGATACCGGCTTCAAGAAGCTGCAATCGCGCATCGCGAACGCCGTGCGCAACGCGATCCTGCACGATGGCACCCGCGACACCGGATGCGGGCTGAAGGCGTTTCCGCGCGAGGTGTTCTTGGCGATGCCATACTTCGACGGGTTGCACCGGTTCCTGCCGGCGCTGGTGCGGCGCGAGGGGTATGACATCGCCTATGTCGACGTGATCGACCGTCCCCGGCATTCCGGCGTGTCGAATTATGGCTTCTTCGACCGGCTGTGGATCGGAATCATGGATCTTGCCGGTGTGTGGTGGCTGATCCGCCGCAAGAAGCCGACGCCGGTTGCGAGCGAGGTGCAGTGATGCTGATCCAGTACGGCCAGGCACTCGGCAATTATCTCTACGACGTCTTCGTCGCCAAGTTCGACTTCTGGCTGGCGTTCGGCCTGGTCGCGCAGCTGTTCTTCACCGCGCGCTTCCTGGTGCAGTGGATCGCCAGCGAGCGCGCCGGCAACAGCGTGGTGCCGATGGCGTTCTGGTTCTGCTCGATGGGGGGCGGGCTGATGACGCTGGTCTACGGCATCGTCAAGCGTGAGCCCGTGATCATCGTCGGACAGGCGCTGGCGACCGTCATCTACGTCAGGAACATCATGCTGATCTGGAAGAACCGCGGTAGCGGTTCGAAGACGCTGGATCGTTGAGGCCCGACTTCGTAAACGGGAAGGCGGCAAAAAATGCTAAATTGCAACCGATTGCGCTAGGCGAATTCCAACACCTGACCGCTATATCTTTAGCCTCTTTGAGTGGATCACCAGCGAGCGGGATCGGGAAAAAATGTTCGTCAATCGACGGAAGAGCGAGCGCGTCAACTGCAACAGGATCGCGAAAATCCAGTTTGGAACCGGTGCCTTGCCGCGCGACTGCCAAATCACCGACATCTCGGACGGCGGCGTCAAGGTGATCGCGGACTATCCGGAAATACCGCCGGAGTTCACTATCATCCTCGCCACCGGCCGGCCGCGCCAATGCCGCCTCGCATGGCGGATCGGCTGCGAATTCGGCGCCGAATTCATGGATCGGGCCTGAGTCGCCAGACTGCGGCGGGATGGGGGCCGGGTTCCACCCGGTTCCCGTAGCCTTCCCCGCCGGGAACTTAACCCAACGTTAGGCTTAAGCTGTGAGCATCCCCGGACCTCGCCCCGCGATGAGTCCCGAGTAGATGCACCCCAAATTTCCACGACAATTCGGCCAGATCAGGCGCCTTGCGCCCGCCGCTGCGTGCGTGATCCTGGCCGTGGTGCTCTCGGCCTGCCAGACCTCGGGCCCATCGGACATCACGGGTTCCCTCGGCGAGAAGGCGGATGCCAAAGCCTCCGACCCGCGCCGCGACCTCGACACTTATCGGGAGCGCTTCAAGGCCAATCCCAAGGACAGCGAGGCCGCGCTGAAATACGGCAAGGCGCTGCGCTCGACCGGGCAGAAATCGCAAGCGGTCGCCGTGCTGGAGCAGGCCTCGATGGCCAATCCCGGCAATGCCGCGCTGCTTGCCGGCTACGGCCGTGCGCTCGCCGACAATGGCAATTTCCAGCAGGCCTTCGATGTGCTCGGCCGCGCCCACAAGCCGGAGGATCCGGACTGGAGCATCCTGTCGGCGCAGGGTGCGAGCCTCGATCAGCTCGGCCGCTTCGACGAGGCCCGGCAATATTACGCCAGTGCGCTCAAGATCGTGCCCGACGAGCCCAGCGTGCTGTGCAATCTCGGGCTTTCCTACGTGCTGTCCAAGGACCTGCCGAAAGCGGAGGAAACGCTGCGCCGTGCCCATAGCCTGGCGGGCTCCGACATGCGCGTGCGCGCCAATCTTGCGCTCACGGTCGGCCTTCAGGGCCGCATGAGCGAGGCTGAAACCATCATGAAGGCTGACCTGCCGCCTGATGAAGCCAACGCCGGAGTGACCGCGCTGAAGCAGATGCTGGCGCGCAAGCAGGCGAGCGGTGGCGACAAGTTGCCCGTCGCCTCCACGAAGCAGTAACCGCTGACCGTTGAGCCCGCCGTGCGGCGCGTCAGGACGCGCGCCGCAGCTTCTTGATGATCGGCGAGAGGAACGACTCCTTCTTCTTGGGCTCGCTGCGGCCGGTCAGGCGCCGCGCCATTTGCTGGAACATCCTGGCCGCGCGGTGATTGGCGGAAACCTCCACAATCATCTGGCCGTTATTGGCTGCTTCCCCGAATGTCTTGGAGTCGAACGGGACGGTGGCGATCGGCTGGGTCTCGATCGTCTTGGCAAAAGCGCGCAGCTCGATCTCCGGCCGCTTGTGCATGCCGACCTGGTTGATGCAATAGAGCGGCGGGCGGTCATTGGGTCGCGCCGACTTCAGCATGTTCATCATGTTCTTGGTGTTGCGCATGTTGGCGAGATCCGGCTCGGCGACGATCAGGATGTCGTCGGCGCCGACCAGCGCGCGCCGAGTCCAGGCGGTCCACTGATGCGGCACGTCGAGGACGATGCAGGGCGTGGTCATGCGCAGCGTATCGAAGATGGAATCGAAGGCATCAGCCCCGAAATCATAGACCTGCTCGAGCGTCGCCGGCGCGGCGAGCAGGCTGAGATTGTCGGTGCATTTGGCGAGCAGGCGCTCCATGAAGGAGCTGTCGAGCCGGTCGGGCGAGAACACGGCGTTGGCGATGCCCTGCACCGGATCCTGGTTATAGTCGAGCCCGGCGGTACCGAAGGCAAGGTCGAGATCGATCACGACGGAATCGAGCGCCACGTCGCGCGCAATGTGCCAGGCGATGTTGTGGGCGACGGTGGAGGCGCCGACGCCGCCCTTGGCGCCGACCACGGCAATCATGCGGCCGACGGTGACGGCTTCCGATGCCGAGAACAGGCTGCAGATCGAGCGCACGACGTCGAGCACCTCGACCGGACCGATGACGTAATCGTTGACGCCGCGGCGGACCAGCTCGCGATAGGGCGTGATGTCGGCGGTGGTGCCGATGACGATGACGCGCGTGCCGGGATCGCAGACGCCGGCAAGCTCGTCGAGGCCGGCGAGGATGTCGGTGTGGCCCTCGGTCTCCAGGATGATCACGTTCGGCGTCGGGGCCTTGTGGTAGGCCTCGATCGCGGCCTCGATGCCGCCCATGTGAACCGAAAGGTGTGCCTTGGCGAGGCGGCGGTCCTCGGCTGCCGCGCGCGAGGTCGCGGCGGTCGCTTCGGTTACGCAAAAGACCTGCACCGACACGCGCGGCGCGGGCGAGATGTAATCGTCTGCCTTCGGCGGGTGAGGGGGATCGGCGTCTTCTGATTCTTGCTTGGAGCGTCTCATCATTTACCCGTGTCGCTCAGTTTGGCCTTGTCGGATTCCGGATAGATCGTCGTGGTCGAGACGCCCTTGCGATACTTCTCGAACGACGTCGTTCGGCGCATGGTATAGGCGGGGCTCTCCGGCCGCGGCTGCTCGAGGTCGGCGGGGTTGTCGACCATGGCGGCGAGGTTGCGCTGGGTGGCGCAGCCGAAATTGTAATACTGCTTGTTCTCGTTGTAGCCGGGGTTGTCGATTGACGGGCCGAGATCCGCGGGCCACAGACCGCACGGACCGGCTGTCGCCGAAATCTTGGGATAGCTGAGACGCACGGTCGCGAACCGCTGGGGGTCGTCGGGCGTGTAGTGATTGAGACGAATGGCGCTGGACGGCACGCCGGCTGCAGAAAGCGTGTGGCGGATTTCGCGCGCGGCGGATGCCGCGGCGCGCGCGTTCGGGGTGTTGACGGGGACGTCGACGACCACGCCACCGGTCCCCTCGCGGACCCAGCCATGGCCGAAGCCGGCGACATCGGCGCGCTGCGGACCGGAAAGGCCGCCGCGGCCGGCGCCGACAAAGACGACGATGGAGTGATTGCCTTCCTGCACCGCGATCGGATGGCGCTGGCGGTAGTCGTTGGGGACGCTGGCGGTCACGACTTCCGGCGACGTCCAGCATCCGCCGAGCGCCACGGAGATGGCGGCGAGGGCGAAGGTCGCGCGCAGCCTGCGATTTCTTGATGAGGTCGATGTCATGGTCGTGTTCCCCAGGCCGGACGAACCGTCAGTCGATGATGAAGCCGAAATAGCCGGGGTGGCCGGCGCCGGTCTCGACGCGGGCGGCAACGCCGTAAATCCGGTTGATGCGCGCCAGCAGCGTCGATTGCGCATCGTTGGCGGGCGCAAAGCCGTCGTCGGGACGCGACAGGTCCTTCTGCGCCACCGCGCGGACGACATAGGGCGTCACCAGCACCATCAGCTCGGTTTCGTTGTTGACGAAATCCTGGCTGCGGAACAGGCCGCCGAGAATGGGCAGCTGATCGAGGCCCGGCAGGCCGTTGACCGCCTGCTTGGTCTGCTGCTGGATCAGGCCGGCCATCGCCATCGAGCCGCCGGAGGGAATTTCCAGCGTAGAGTCGGCGCGGCGGGTGCGGATCGAAGGAATGGTGAGGGCGGTGCCGTTCTGGTTCAGCGTGATCGCGTTGTCGGTGGAGAGTTCCGAGACTTCGGTCATCACCCGGAGGCTGATGCGGCCCTCGGTCATCACCACGGGTGTGAAGTTCAGCGAGATGCCGAATTTCTTGTACTGAATCTGCGTGGTGCAGACATGCGTAACGGGATCGCAGGAATACCCCGCGGGAATCGGGAATTCGCCGCCCGCGATGAAAGTCGCCGCTTCGCCCGAGATCGCGGTGAGATTGGGCTCGGCCAGCGTGCGCACCACGCCGGCGCTTTCCATCGCGCGCATGGTGGCCTGCACCTGCGGCACGCCCTTGAGGATGGAGGCGGCCTGCAGACCGTTATCGGTGACCAGCGGGCGGCCGAAGGCGGTGAACGGGTTCGTATTGTTGAAGTTCACCACCGCGGTGCCGTAGTTCATGCTGGCGCTGATATCGACGCCCATCTGCTTGACGATGTCGCGGCGGACCTCGGCGACATGGACCTTCAGCATCACCTGATCGCGGCCGCGCACGACGATGGAGTTGACGACCTTGTCGGCGCTGCCGACCAGTTTGGTGGCGATATCGCCGGCCTGCTGCGCCTCGATCGGGCTCGACACCGAGCCGGTCAGGAGGACGCCGTCGCCGACGCCCTCGATCTGAACGCCGGCAACGCTGCGCAGCGCCGCGCGGATGCCGTTGAGGTCGCGCTTGATGGCGATGTCGTAGGAGGTGATCTGGTTGCCGTCGGCATCGAAGAACACGACGTTGGTCTGGCCGACCGCGGCGCCGATGATGTAGGCGCGCTGCGCCGAGCGGATCACGGCGTTGGCGATCTTTGGATCGGCGACCAGCACGTCCTTGGCCTCCCGCGGCAGGTCGATGACCACCGACTTGCCGACGCCGAGCGCCAGGAAGCGGGTCTTGACCGGGCCGATCGCGCCGGTGACCAGCGGGCCCTGATCGCCCGTGGCGGCGGCGGAAGCAGGCTGGCTGGTCTTGCCGGCGTCTTTGCCGGCCTCCGACTCAGCCGCGAAGGCCGGCCAGAGAGCCGGGGAGAGCGCCAGCGCGGCGACCGCCGAGAACGAAAGCATGCGAAGACGGGAGCTTCGCATCGGATTGTCACCGCATTTCCTGATGGGCATTGTACTGGTCACTTCTGTGTCGTCGTCGAGCTCTGCACGCCGTAGCGCACAACGTTGATGCTGGCGCCCTTCTTCGGGGCGGCTTCTTCTTCCGCATTGTTCTCGGCCATGTTGAGGTCGGCGATGGAGCGCAGCGCCAGCGACAGCGTGCCGGCCTGGCGCGCGCGCGCCAGCGTTTCGGCCTGCTCGGGCTTCAGCTCCAGCGTCACGGTCCTGCCGACCAGCGCGTTCTGGCCTTCCTTCTCCTTCGGCGCCTGGTCGATGGCGAGCACGCGCACATTGGGGAGAATGATCTCGGAATTGATGATGTCGGGCCCGCCCTTGTCGGCACTCTTTTCGCGACGGGTCAGGATGACGTCGACGCGGTCGTTCGGCAGGATGAACCCGCCGGCGCCGGTCTCGGCGGAGATTTCGGTCGAGATGGCGCGCATGCCGGTCGGCAGGATCGCGGCCATGAAGCCGGAGCCGTCGGCCCTCACCAGCTTGGGCTCGCGGATCGGTTCGCCGGCGATGAAAGGAGCGCGTGCGATCATGCCCGTGATCTGCTTGTTGGCGTCGGGACGATCGCCTCGCTTGATGAAGCTGCCGCTGGCGGCGGCGGACGGCCATGTCTGCCATTGCAGATCGTCGGACTTCACCGATTGGCCGAGGCCGATCTCGTTTTTGGCGACGAGTACCTCCACCGTCTGCAACTGCGCGACGGGCTGGGCAGGCATCTTCGCCGTGTCGTCCGTGCCGCGCGCGAGCCAGGCGGCGATGCCGCCGGCACCCAGCGCGATGGAAAGGACGGCGATCTGTGCGGTTTTCATACGCGTTACTGTCTACTCTCACGCCGTGAAGCCATGAGCCCCACGGCGGCCTCTCATCCCATCCCGGCATCGAGGACTAAGCGCCAAAGGTATATGGGCGCTTGCATGGCGGAACGCGGGCGCGGGAGATCGTCGCCATGGTGAACGGATCGTTATTCAATCGCACCGCGATCGAACAAAATGCCGTGACGGACAGTATTTCCACGGGATGTTGCGGCCGCGATGCGCGCGCGCAGCGGGAGGCGCCGCAATGGCGCCACGGGAGTTAACGATTGGTGTTGTCGGGCGCGGTTACTGCGCCGCCTTCAGTGCGGCGAATCCGCGGTCGAGATCGGCCTTGAGGTCGTCGACATTCTCGAGCCCGATATGCAGCCGCAGCGTCGGGCCGCCCGGAGACCATTTGGTCGCCGTGCGATAGCTGTCGCAGTCGAACGGGATGACCAGGCTTTCGAAGCCGCCCCAGGAATAACCCATGCCGAACAGCGTCACCGCATCGAGCAGGGCATCGACTGCCTTTTGCGGTACCGGCTTGAGCACAATGCTGAACAAGCCTGAGGCGCCGGTGAAATCGCGCTTCCAGATCGCATGGCCGGGATCGCTCTCGAGCCCGGGATGCAGCACGCGGGCCACTTCCGGCCGCGCGGCGAGCCAGCGCGCCATCTCGAGGCCGGAGCGATGGTGCTGCGCCAGCCGCACGGCCAGCGTGCGCGTGCCGCGCAGTGCCAGGTAGACGTCATCTGGTCCGGCACAGACGCCGAGCAGGCGGATCGTCTCCTGCACCATCGGCCACGCCTTCGCGTTGGCCGAGATGGTGCCGAACATGATGTCGGAATGCCCACCGATATATTTGGTGGCGGCCTGCATGCTGATGTCGACGCCGAGGTCGAGCGAACGGTGAAACAGCGGGGTCGCCCAGGTGTTGTCGTCGATCACGATCGCGCCGCGGGCATGCGCGACTTCCGCTATCGCGGGGATGTCGGGCATCTCGAAGGATTGCGAGCCCGGCGCCTCGACCAGGACTGCCCGTGTGTTCGGCTTGAACAGCCTCGCGATGCCGGCGCCGATTGCGGGATCGAAATAGGTGGTCTCGACGCCATAGCGCGCCAGCACGCCGTTGCAGAAATTGCGCGACGGGCGATAGACGTTGTCGCAGACCAGGAGATGGTCGCCCGCCTTCGTCACCGACAGGAGCGTGGTGGAGATCGCGGCAAGACCGGAGGGCGCGATGCCGACGCCCGCGCATTGCGGGCCCTCCAGCGCCATCATCACATCCTGCAATGCCCGCGTGGTGGGCGAGCCATGGCGGCCATAGGTGAATTCGCTGCGGTGCGCGTGCAGGTCGTCTGCGGTCGGATAGAGCACGGTCGAGCCGTGGAACACCGCCGGATTCACAAATCCCTTCTGTGCTATGGGATCGCGCCCGGCGGTCACCAGCCGGGTTTCGGCCTGTTGCGATGTCGATTTGCCGTCAGGCCCCGGAGATTTCATGCATTTGCACCAAAGACTTTTTGTCGCAACCGCAGCGCGCATTGCCCGATAAGGCGGCAGGCCGGGCCTATCTGGCTAATAACAGGACACAGAAGTCGGCCGTCAACCCCTTGACCCGGCTCGCCAGCCGCTATGTGATGGCCCCGACTATCCACGTCGCCGCAAGTTGAGGGGCCTGCTGCGACCGCAGATCCATTGCTGCACGGTCATCTCCGGCGGCGGCCGGCTTGGCCGGCCATTTGCAGCAAGGGATCCATCGGGTTGGCCCATTGTCGGACTTGCGGCGGCAGTGTTCCCCGGACGATCCTCGAAAGGCTTTGCCCATGAAACGCGTATCCCTGGTTCTCACCCTTGCTGCCGCCGCCCTTTCTGCACAGGCCGCGACCGCCCAGACTCTCAAGACCATCAAGGATCGCGGCTTGCTGTCCTGCGGCGTCAGCCAGGGCCTGCCGGGCTTTTCGTCGCCGGACGACAAGGGCAACTGGACCGGGCTCGACGTGGATATCTGCCGTGCGATCGCGGCGGCTGTCTTCAACGATCCCTCCAAGATCAAGTTCGTGCCGCTTTCCGCCAAGGATCGTTTCACCGCGCTGCAATCCGGCGAAATCGACGTGCTGTCGCGCAACACCACCTGGACCATTTCGCGCGATACTTCGCTCGGCGCGAATTTCACCGGCGTCACCTATTATGACGGACAGGGCTTCCTGGTGAAGAAGTCGCTGAAGGTGAAGTCCGCGCTGGAACTCAACAGTGCCTCGGTATGCGTGCAGACGGGAACCACCACCGAGCAGAACCTCGCCGACTACTTCAAGGGCAACAACATGAAGTACGAGGTGATCGCCTTCGCCGGCGCCGATGAAACCGTGAAGGCCTACGAGTCCGGCCGATGTGACGTGTACACGACCGACGCCTCGGGGCTCTACGCCCAACGCCTGAAACTCGCCAACCCCAACGATCACGAGATCTTGCCCGAGATCATTTCCAAGGAGCCGCTCGGCCCGATGGTCCGCCACGGCGACGATCAGTGGTTTGACATCGTCAAGTGGACCCTGTTTGCGATGCTCAACGCCGAGGAAATGGGCGTGACCCAGAAGAACGTCGACGAGATGGCCAAGTCCGACAAGCCGGACCTCAAGCGCTTGCTCGGCTCCGATGGTAATCTCGGCGAACAGCTCGGCCTGACCAAGGACTGGGTGATCCGCATCGTCAAGCAGGTCGGCAACTACGGCGAGTCGTTCGACCGGAACGTCGGCGCCGGCTCGAAGCTCCTCATCTCCCGCGGCCTGAACAACCTCTGGAACAAGGGCGGAATCCAGTACGCGCCGCCGATCCGCTGACCGGTAAAGCCGGGGGGCGCGGCGATGGCCATTGAAGCACGATCACCTCCGTCGCAGTTTGTCTTCAGGCTGCGACGCGCGCTCGGGGGGCGCGCGGGCTGGAATGGCGTCGTCTTCCAGATCCTGTTCGTCGCCGCGCTTGCCTGGCTCGCCTTTGAGATCGTCGAAAACGCGCGCGCCAATCTTGCCGCGCAGCGCATCACCTCCGGCTTCGGTTTTCTTACCAACAATGCCGGCTTTGACGTCAGTCAGGCCCTGATCTCCTATTCGGGCTCGGACAGCTACCTGCGTGTGTTCTTCGTCGGCCTGTTGAACACGCTGGTCGTGGCGGTGGTCGGCATTTTCTTCGCCACCATCCTCGGTTTCATGGTGGCGCTCGGCCGGCTCTCGCCGAACTGGCTGCTGTCGCGTATCGCCGGCGGCTATGTCGAGCTGATCCGCAATCTGCCGCCGCTGTTCCAGATCCTGTTCTGGTACAAGGCGGTGCTCTCCGCGCTGCCCAATCCGCGCCAGAGCTACTCGTTCTTCGATTGGTTCTTCCTCAGCAATCGCGGGCTGGTGATACCGAAAGCGGTCGGCAGCGCCGGGCTCTATCCATTTCTGGTTGCCGTTGCAGTTGCGGTTGTCGCAGCGTTCTTGCTGCGGCGACATGCGCGCAAGGAATTGTTCGACAAAGGCAGGAAGGTCACGATCTGGCCCTATGTGCTGGGCGTGCTCGTTGGATTGCCGCTGATGGCGATGCTGATCTTCGGCACGCCCTGTACGCTCGAGTTCCCGGCGCTGCGCGGTTTCAATTTCGCCGGCGGCTCGCGCGTCATTCCGGAATTCGTGGCACTCACGCTGGCGCTGTCAACGTATACAGCGGCCTTCATCGCCGAGATTGTGCGCGCGGGCATCATGTCCGTGCACAAGGGGCAGATGGAGGCGGGCTCCTCGCTCGGACTGTCGCGCGGCCAGACGCTGCGGCTGATCGTGGTGCCGCAGGCGATGCGGGTGATCCTGCCGCCGCTGACCAACCAGTATCTCAATCTGACGAAGAATTCCTCGCTCGCGGTCGCGATCGGTTATCCCGACCTCGTCTCGGTGTTCGCGGGCACGGCACTGAGCCAGACCGGGCAGGCTATCGAGATCATCTCGATCACCATGGGCGTCTATCTCCTGATCTCGCTCATCACCAGCGCGATCATGAGTCTGTACGGGTGGCGGCTTGACCGGAGCATGAGTAGATGAGCGCTCCCTTCTTCGTCCGCCAGGATCTGGTTCCCGAGCGTCCCGCGCCGGTGAAAACTACCGGCTTCATCGGCTTCCTGCGCACGCGCCTGTTCAACACGCCGACCAACATCCTGGTCACGATCGTCGCCGCGCTGCTGTTGTGGTTCACCGTCGTTCCCGCGATCGAATTCATGCTTGTCGATGCGGTGTGGACGGGCAAGGACCGCGACGCCTGCCTTGCGGAGAAGATCGGCCGGCCCGTCGGCGCGTGCTGGCCGTTCGTGACCGCGAAATTCAGCCAGTTCATCTACGGCTTCTATCCCGAGCCGGAGCGCTGGCGTGTGAACCTGACCTTCCTGCTGGCAGCCGTGCTGCTGATCCCGATGCTGATCCCGCGCCTGCCGGGCAAGAGCATCAATGCGGGGCTGTTCTTCATCGCCTTTCCGGTCGTCGCCTTCTTCCTGCTGCATGGCGGCGGGTTGAAGGGGTTGGGCGTCAGCTGGACCGCGAACATCCTGTCCGGCTTCGGCGACAGCATCGGGGAAGGCGGCCAGAAGCTGGTGGCCTTGAGCGCGTCATCGGCGATCGGCCCGCTGTTGTGGCTGATCGGCAAGTTTCTGGCCCTGCTCGGCACCGTGATTTCGTGGGTGCTGTGGCCGTTGACCTGGTTGCGCGACTTCATCCAGACCTTCAACCGGCCGGTATGGGCCGACCTGGTTGCGACCGCCGCAATCGTCTCCGGGTTGATGTTCTGGCTCGGCGGCGGCATGCGCGCAGGCGTTCGCCCGCTGGTCACCAGCCTCGTCATCTTCGCCTGCATCGGCATCCTGATTGCCGTCATGGGGCTCGACCGCGGCGGCCTGCCGGTGGTCGATACGCGGCTGTGGGGCGGCCTGCTGGTGACGCTGGTGGTGTCGGTGACGGGCATCGTCTCCTCGATGCCGGTCGGCATCGCACTCGCGCTCGGGCGTCGCTCGACCATTCCGCTGATCCGCATTTTCTCCGTCGCCTTCATCGAGTTCTGGCGCGGCGTGCCACTGATCACCGTGCTGTTCTTCGCCACCTACATGCTGCCGCTGTTCCTGCCCGGCAACTTCTCCGTGGATGGCCTCGTGCGCGCGCTGATCGGCATCGCGCTGTTCGCCGGCGCCTATCAGGCCGAGGTGATCCGCGGCGGCCTGGCGGCGATCCCGCGCGGGCAGGGGGAGGCGGCAAGCGCGCTCGGGCTATCGTTCTGGAAGACCACCGGCCTGATCGTGATGCCGCAGGCGCTGCGCCACGTCATCCCCGGCCTCGTCAACAGCTTCATCGCGCTGTTCAAGGATACTTCGCTGGTCTCGATCGTCGCGCTGTTCGACCTGCTCGGCCAGCTGCAGGCGGCTTTCAGCGATCCCGTGTGGTCGACACCGACGACGCTGTTCACGGGATTCGCCTTCACCGGACTGATCTACTTCGTCTTCTGTTTTGGCATGTCGCGTTACTCCCTGTTCGTCGAGAACAGGCTGAACGCGCATCGCCGCAACTGAGAAATGGCCATGGCCGAAAACTCGATCGTCAACATCAACAAGCTCAACAAGTGGTACGGAGACTTCCACGTGTTGCGCGACATCAACCTCGACGTGGCCAAGGGCGAGCGCATCGTGATCTGCGGGCCGTCCGGTTCCGGCAAGTCGACCCTGATCCGCTGCATCAACGCACTGGAGGAATTCCAGGAGGGCGAGATCACCGTCGAGGGCATCGAGCTCGGGCCTAACCTGCGTCGCGTCGACGAGGTACGCCGCGAGGTCGGCATGGTGTTCCAGAGCTTCAACCTGTTCCCGCATCTGACCGTGCTGGAGAACTGCACGCTGGCGCCGATCTGGGTGCGCAACATCCCCCAGAAGGATGCCGAGGCGACCGCCATGAAATATCTGGAGCGGGTCAAGATCCCGCATCAGGCCAGCAAGTATCCCGGCCAGATGTCAGGCGGCCAGCAGCAGCGCGTGGCGATTGCGCGGGCGCTGACCATGAATCCGAAGGTGATGCTGTTCGACGAGCCGACCTCCGCGCTCGACCCGGAAATGGTCAAGGAGGTGCTCGACACCATGGTCGATCTCGCCAGGGAAGGCATGACCATGCTGGTCGTCACCCACGAAATGGGATTTGCGCGCGAAGTCGCCAACCGCGTCGTGTTCATGGACGCCGGCCAGGTGATCGAGTCCAACACGCCGCAGGAATTCTTCGCCAACCCGCAGCACGCGCGGTCGAAGCTGTTTCTCAGCCAGATTCTGCGGCACTAGGCGAATAGCGAATGAGGAGTAGCGAGTAGGGATTCGCCATTCGCAACTCCCTATTCGCCACTCGCCGCTTCACACCTTCTCGAACGGCGGCTCGATCTTGCTGCGCTTCTCCAGCCATTCCGGCACGGGGAGGTTCTTCGAGCGCATGAAGTCCGGATTGAACAGCTTCGACTGATAGCGGTTGCCGTTGTCGGCAAGGATCGTGACGATGGTTTTGCCGGGGCCGAGCTGCCTGGCGAGCTTGATTGCGCCGGCGACATTGACGCCGGTCGAGCCGCCGAGACACAAGCCCTCGTGCTGAAGCAGGTCGTAGAGGATAGGCACCGATTCCTCGTCGGGGACGAGGAAGGCGTCATCGACCCGTGCTTCCCTGGTGACAGGCGTGACGCGGCCAAGGCCGATGCCTTCGGTGATGGAATCACCCGATGTCGATTTGGCTTCGCCGGTCCTGAACAGATTATACATCGCAAAGCCGGGCGGATCGGCGCATGCCGTCACGATGTTCTTGTTCTTCGATTTGAGGAACGATGTCGTTCCTGCGATCGTGCCGCCGGTACCGACTGAGCAGATAAATCCGTCGATCTTGCCGTCGGTCTGTTCCCAGATTTCCGGGCCGGTGGATTCGAAATGCGCTTTCGCGTTGTCGAGATTGTTCCACTGGTCGGCGAACAGCACGCCGTTCGGCTCGCTCTTGCGCAGCTGATCGGCCAGCCTGCGGCCGACATGCTGATAGTTGTTCGGATTGGAAAAGGGCAGTTGCGGGACTTCGACGAGTTCGGCGCCGCACAGCCGCAACATGTCCTTCTTTTCCTGGCTCTGGGTGTTGGGAATGAGGATCAGCGTGCGATAGCCCCGCGCGCTCGC
The DNA here is from genome assembly GCF_016219575.1 of Bradyrhizobium sp. GTDB lineage: Bacteria > Pseudomonadota > Alphaproteobacteria > Rhizobiales > Xanthobacteraceae > Bradyrhizobium. The sequence continues at coordinate 795,697 of NZ_JACRMG010000009.1, forward strand.
GACAACCGCAAGCCCGATGCCGGTATTGCCGGCGGTCGATTCCACCACGAGGCCGCCGGGCTTCAGATCGCCGCGCTTCTCGGCTTCCAGGATCATCCATTTGCCCGCGCGGTCCTTGACGGACTGGCCGGGATTCATGAACTCGGCCTTGCCAAGGATGGTGCAGCCCGTCAGCTCGGAAGCATGCTTGAGCTTGATCAGCGGCGTGTTGCCGATCGCCTGGACGACGTCGTTGTTGAACTTCATATCGCGAAAAGCACCGGTTGTTTCCTCACCACGCGCGACCCTAAAGGACCGCCGCAGGGATCACAAGCCGATCGCATTGCGCGGCTGCTATCCGGATTTCGCGAAGACGACCTGGCGAACGTCGATATTTCCCGACAGGAATCCGGCCTCGCAATAGGAGAGGTAGTATTCCCACAATCGCCGGAACCGGTCGTCAAAGCCGAGCGGCATCAGCTTGGGCCATGCCTCGCGGAAATTGCTTCGCCACGTCGCGAGCGTCTTGGCATAATCTTCCCCGAAAATGCGTTCGCGAATGACGGGCACGCCAAAGGTCTCGCCGAGCGTCTTGAGCACCTGCGGCGATGGCAGCATGCCGCCCGGGAAAACGTAGCGCTGGATGAAATCCACCTCGCGACGGTAGCTCGGGAAAAGTTCGTCCTGGATGGTGATGGCCTGGATGCCGGCGAGGCCGCCGGGCAGCAGGCGGTCGCGCAATTGTGAGAAGTATTTTGGCCAGAACTGCTCCCCGACCGCTTCGATCATCTCGATGGAGGCGATGCGGTCATAGCAGCCGCGTTCGTCGCGATAGTCCTGCAACCTGATCTCGACCTTGTCGGCAAGGCCCGCTTCCTGGATGCGGCGTTGCGCGAAGTCGCGCTGCTCTCGGCTGATGGTGAGCCCGACGACCTTCGCTCCCTGTCGGGCGGCGAATTCGGCAAAGCCGCCCCAGCCGCAGCCGATCTCAAGCAGCTTCTGGCCAGGCTTCAGGTCGATCGCTTCCGACAGCCTGCGGTATTTGTTGGTTTGCGCCGAAGTCAGGTCCGTCGTGTGCTCCTCGAACAGTGCCGAGGAATAGGTCATGCTCGGATCGAGCCATGCCGAATAGAAGGCGTTGCCGATGTCGTAATGCGCGTAGATGTTGCGCCGCGCCTGCCGCCTTGTGTTGCGGTTGAACCAGTGCCTGACCACCTGGAAGTAACGCATCAGCGGTTTGCCGATTTGCATGGTCTGCATCCAGTCCTGGTTGACGCAAAACAGGAACAGGAATTGCGTCAGGTCCGGCGTGTCCCATTCGCCGCGCAGGTAGGCCTCGGCGATGCCGATGTCGCCGCCGCGGAGCAGGCGCGCCGCAAAAGCGAAATCGTGGACATTCATGGCGGCGACCGGTCCCGGCCCATTGCCGCCGAGCCGGACGGTGCGGCCGTCCGGCAAAGTCACGTCGAGCGTGCCGCGTTGAAGTCGGGAGCCGTAGCCGAGCGCCAGGCGGACCATGCGCGGCAGGTCCGTCAACAGTTCGTCCACCGTGTCCGAAGTGACCGTGATCAGATCAGCCATGGGCAGTCCACCGTGCTGCCCCAGGTCCGACATTTCCCCGTGACGGGACCGAATCAGCTTCGGCCCCCACCGGACCAAAGCGCCTTGGCGCGGGCAGGCAACGCCAGACTAGCATATTGGTTCCCTTCGCCAACCGGCAACGTGTCTGTCTTCGCAGTTGCGGCAGCGGGGCGCGGCACCAGTCGCACGCCTTTCAGCCACAGCCGCAGGGCTTGCCAGTGGATCGCTGCAACGATCTTCAGGGTGACCAGCGGCAGCGCGATGAACGAACGCATCAGCGCAGCCGTTGTGAGTGCCCCGCGCCGGCCGCTGAAGGTGGCGGAAAGCAGGGGACCTTCGCGGTCAGTTTCGAGGATGCGCAGCCGCACGGTTTCGGCGGGCGGCAAGATGCGGAAATGATAGCGCATCGCCATCTCGACAAACGGCGAAACGTAGAACTGCTTGTCCTGCTGCTGGCGGATACCGGCCGCGCTGGCCTCGCTGGGCCTGACCGGCAGCACGTAGGAGTGGATGTCGCCAAAGGTATTGCGCACTTCGTAGATGAGGAGTGCAAGGCCGCCATCGGCGCGATGGCAGAAATAGACCGACAGCGGGTTGAAGGCGAAGCCGAGCAGGCGCGGATAGCACAGCAGCTGGACCTTGCCGCCGGCAAGGTCGATGCCGTGGCCGGCGGCGCAAGCCTGTGCATGCGCACGCAGTGAGGAGCCGTCCCGCTTGCCGTGGTCGGCTTCGTTAAAGCTGTAGAGCGATGCCCGGTTGACGCCGAACAGCCGGGATTGCCGATCGGCGTCCTCAAGCCTGTCGAGGTCGATCAGGAGACTCATGACGCGGTAGCTGAAGCGATGGCCCTTTGGCTTCAGCCGCGCATGCATCACTTCGCCGAAATACAGTGCGGCCGCGTCTTCGTGTTCGTGTCTGGTGGTCGGCTGGACCATGGCTACTCCGCGGCTTCCGCGAGCTCCACCGGCAGCTCGCGCCACGGCGCGGTGGCGCCCAGCGCCTGCGCCACTTCGAGGCCGGAGCGCAGCCCGTCCTCATGGAAACCATAGCCGGTCCATGCGCCGCAGAACCAGGTGCGGCGCCGGCCCTGGATTTCGCCGAGCCGCTTCTGGGCGGCAAAGGCGGCGGCATTATATTGCGGGTGCTCGCAGATGTACTTGCCGAAGGTCATCGCGGGGTCGGGCTCGAACGGCGGATTGAGGCTGACGAACAGAGGTTTGGAATGGTCGATGCCCTGCAGGCGATTCATCCAGTAGGTCACCGCGACGTCGTTGACCGGCACGCCTTCGCGCTGCCAGCGCAGGAAATTCCATGACGCCCAGGCGTGCCGCCGTTTCGGCATCAAGCGCGCGTCGCGGTGCAGATAGACCGTGTTGGGCGCATAGCCGATGGCGCCGAGGATCGACCGCTCATCCGCGTCGGCATCGCAGAGCATATCGAGCGCCTGGTCGCTGTGTGCGGCGATGACCACGTGATCGTAGGTCGCCTGCCTGCCCTGGCTGTCGTGGACGACGACGCCGTTTGCCGTGCGCTCGACCGAGGTGACGCCACAGCCGAGCCGCAGCCGGTCGCCGAATGCCGCCGTCAGCTTCTCGACGTAGTTCCTGCTACCGCCCTTCACGGTACGCCAGACCGGACGGTCGTATTGCAGCAGGCGATGGTTGCTGAAGAAGGCGACAAAGTTCTCCGCCGGAAAGTTCAGCATCTGGTCGGCCGGGGCCGACCAGATCGCGGCGCCCATAGGAGCGAGATAGTCGGTGAGCAGGCGCGGGGCGAAGTGGTTGCGGCGAAAGTACTCGCCGAGCGTGATGCCGGCGAGCTTTCCAGCCTTGTGGTCGGCGACGCTCTGCTGGTTGAAGGTGAGGATGTCGCGCAGCATCCAGAGATAGGACGGCGACAGCAGATTGCGCGGCTGCGCGAACAGGCCGATGGCCATTTGAATCCAGTTCTCGCCGCCGCCTTTCCATTCGAAACGGCCGGCATCCGCCGTGACCGCAAAGCTCATGCAGCTTTCGACGGTTTCGACGCCGAGATGATCGAACAGGGCGGTGAGGCCGGGATAATTCAGCTCGTTGTAGACGATGAAGCCGGTATCGACGGAGATCGGCGTGCCGTCATAGTCGATCGAGACGGTATGGCTGTGGCCGCCCGGCCGAAGCTCGCGGTCATAGACGGTGACCGGATAGCGCTTCGACAAGGTCCAGGCCGCGGCATTGCCGGCAATTCCCGTTCCGATAACCGCGACCCGCATATTGCTGCCCCTCATTCTGCTGTGCAGCAGAGGTACGTCAGGCCGAGGGGTGGGGTTTCAAACGGGAGACGGGCCGGAACGGGGGAAAAGCCCCATGAAATCTTGGTAAGATTTGCCGGCCTCCGAGCCGCCCGGAATCGAAGAAATGCCTATGAAATAAGGACAAGTTGGCCGTCCCTGGTGCTGTTGCGCGCTTGCACCGACAACCGCCCTACGAGTGCCGCAGGACTGTCCGCCCCCCGGTCGCAGGGCTAGGATGACGGTCCAGGTTCCAATGCAAGCATCACCCTGTGAAATCGATGCAATTCAGCTCCCGTAATGCCGCCCGCGCCTTGGCCGGGACCGATTCGGCGCGGCTGTGCGCGGAAAAGGCATCCAGCGGAGCAAGGGTGTGACACAGACCCTTGCCGGGACGGCGTTTTCGGAGGCGTTGGGTGCCGCCTCGCGCCGCGCCGCGCGCTGGGTTGCGGCGCTCTGCCTGGCGCTCGGCTCGTCCGGCTGCCTGCTCACTTCAGATTTGCCCGATCCGGCGCTGGACGTGCCGCCGGGCTACAAGGCGGCGGGCACGAAGAATCCGATGGACGCGCCGCCGACGCTCGACTGGTGGCGCGGTTTCCGCTCGGGCGAGCTGACGACGCTGATGGAAGAAGCGCAGACGGTCAATCTCGACATTGCCGCCGCCACCGCGCGCTTCCTGCAGGCCGATGCCCAGGCGCGCGTCGCCGGCGCGCCGCTGTTTCCGTCTCTCTCCGGCACGGGTCAGGAGACCTATTCGCGCACCTCGGGCTCGAGTTCGTCCGGCCTCACCAATGGCGGACGCGAGATCGTAACCTATCAGGCCTCGTTGAGCGCCAGCTACGAGCTCGATTTCTGGGGCAAGAACCGCGATGCCGCACAGGCTACCGAAGAGACCGCGGTTGCCAGCCGCTTCGATCGCGATGTCGTGGCGCTGACGACGCTGACCAGCGTCGCCAACGCCTATTTCCAGGTGCTGGCGGCGCAGGACCGCCTGCGCGTCGCCGAGCGCAACATCGCCAGCGCCCAGCGCATTCTCGACGCGATCAAGCAGAGGCTGAGCGCCGGCACTGGCAACGATCTCGACGTCGCCCAGCAGGAGAGCGTGCTCGCCAACCAGCGCGCGCTGGTGCCGCCGCTCCGGCAGACCCTGCAGCAGAACATCAACGCACTGGCGACGCTGGTGTCGCGCCCGCCGGAAAGCATTAATGTCACCGGTGGCTCGCTGAACCGGATCGCGATTCCGCGGGTAACGCCGGGCCTGCCGTCCGAATTGTTGACGCAGCGGCCGGACATCAGGCGGCAGGAGGCGCAACTTGCTTCGGCCACCGCCAATATCGGCAATGCCCGCGCTCAGTTCTTTCCGAGCATCCAGCTGACCGGGAATGGCGGCTACCAGAGTTCGGCACTGGTCTCGCTGTTCCAGCCGCATGCCGCCTTCTTCCAGCTCGTCGGCAGCGCGGCGCAGCCGATCTTCGACGGCGGCAAGATCCTCGGCAATTTCCAGCTGGCAAAGGCCAAGCAGGACGAGCTGCTGCAAACCTATCGCAAGACCGTGGTCCAGGCCTTTGCCGACGTCGACACCGCGTTGACCAACGTTCGCGAAACCACCATCAGGTTGCGTCTGCAGCGCGATGTGGTCGCGTCCTCGCGGCGGGCCTACCAGCTTGCCGGTGACCAGTTGCGGGCAGGAACTGCCGACATCGTGACTGTGCTAAACGTGCAGACGACACTATTTCAGGCTGAAGACGCCTTGGTGCAGGTGCAACTGGCGCGGTTGCAGGCGATCGTCAGCCTTTATCAGGCGCTGGGGGGCGGCTGGGAGCCTAGGATGGAAAGGCCGGTCAATGCTCTTTAAGCCGGAGTTGAACGAAACCGCGAAGGCCGCAGGCAGGAGCGTGGTGCGCTCCGTGCTCCGGCGCAGCGTTTCGTTGCTGATCACTATGCTGATCCTCGGCGGTCTCGGTTACATCGGCTGGCTGGCTTGGCAGCAGAAGAGCAGCGTCCGCAACGCCAATGTGCGTCCGGATCTGCCGGTGCCGGTGCTGGCGGCAACGCCGCGCGTGCAGGATGTGCCGGTCTATCTCGAAGGCGTCGGCTCTGTCCGCGCGCTGAACACGGTCACGGTACGTGCGCAGGTCGACGGCAAGTTGATCGCCGTGAACTTCACCGAGGGTCAGGACGTCAAGAAGGGCGATGTGCTCGCCGAGATCGATCCGGCGATCTATCAGGCGCAGTACGACCAGGCCGTCGCCAAGAAGGCGCAGGACGAGGCGCTGCTGGTCAATCAGAAGCTCGATCTGGCGCGCTATCAGCAGCTCGCGGCTTCCAACGCCGGCTCCAAGCAACAGGCTGACACGCAAAGGGCACTGGTCGCCCAGCAGGAAGCGCTGATCAAGGCCGACCAGGCCGCGATCGACAACGCCGCCGCCACGCTCGGCTACACCAAGGTCATCGCGCCGATTTCCGGCCGCGCCGGCCTGCGCCAGGTCGACCAGGGTAACATCATTCGCGGCGCGGACGTTACGGGCCTCGTGGTCCTGACGCAGCTGCAGCCGATTGCGGTGTGGTTCAGCCTGCCGCAGCAGCAAATCGTGCGCGTCAACGTGGCCGCCGCCAAGGGCGCGCTTTCGGTCGACGTGTTCGGCAATGACGGCGTCACCGTCGTCGATACCGGCACGCTGAAGGGCATCGACAACCAGGTCGACCAGACCACCGGCACGCTGAAGCTGAAGGCCGAATTCCCCAATCCGAACTTTCAGCTTTGGCCGGGGCAGTTCGTCAACGTCCGACTGAGGGTGGAAACGATCCCGAAGGCGATCGTCATTCCGACCTCTGCGGTGCAGCGCGGACCCGTGGGAACCTTCAGCTACGTGATCGGGCCCGGCGAGATTGCGACCGCCAAGCCGATCGTGGTGACGCAGCAGAACGAGAACGATGCCGTCATCGCCAGCGGCATTGCGCCGACCGATCGCGTGGTGACGACCGGTTTCGCCAATCTCTCCGATGGCGCGAAGGTCTTCATCGGCAGGGACGATGCCGCGCCGGGTGCCGACCTCGCGCCGCGCAAGCGCAGCCGTGCGCCTGACGCCAAGGCGGGATCGTCCGGCGGCGCGAAGCAGTGACCGTCGATACTGACAGGACAAGCATGAGCGCGCAGCCATGAGCGTCTCGGAACCGTTCATCCGCCGGCCGATCGCGACCTCGCTGCTCGGGGTTGCGTTGCTGATCGGCGGTGCGCTGGGTTACTGGGCGCTGCCGGTATCGGCGCTGCCGCAGGTCGATTTCCCGACCGTGCAGGTGACGACACAGTTGCCCGGCGCAAGCCCGGACGTGGTGGCCTCGCTGATAACGGCGCCGCTGGAGCGGCAGCTCGGGCAAATCCCGTCGCTGTCGTCGATGCAGTCGACGAGCTCGTTCGGCGTCAGCCAGATATCGCTGCAGTTCGACCTCAACCGCGACATCGACGGCGCCACCCAGGACGTGCAGGCCGCAATCAATGCGGCCGCCGGCATCCTGCCGCGAACCCTGCCGTATCCGCCGACCTACGCCAAGGTCAACCCGGCGGATGCCCCGGTCATGACGCTGGCGCTGACGTCGGAGACGATCTCGCTACGGGCGATGAGCGACATCGCCGACACCATTCTAGGCCAGCGCCTGTCGCAGATTTCCGGCGTCGGCCGCGTCTCCATCCTCGGCGGCCTGAAACCTGCAGTGCGGGTGCAGGCCGATCTGGCGCGGCTCGCGGCCTACGGCATCTCCATGGAGGACCTGCGCAGCGCTATCGCAGGTGCCAATGTCTCGGGCCCGAAAGGATCGCTCGACGGCACCCAGCAATCCTACACCATCGCCGCCAACGACCAGATTGCGGCGGCGGAGGCCTACAAGCCCATCATCATCGCCTATCGCAACGGTTCGCCGGTTACCATCGGCGACGTCGCCGTCATCGTCGACGGGCTGGAAAACGACCGCACCGGCGGCTGGTACCAGGGCACGCCGGCCGTCATCATCGACATCCAGCGCCAGCCGGGCGCCAATGTCATCGAGGTGGTGCGGCTGATCCGCGCCGAGATTCCAAAGGTGCAGCGCGCGATCCCGGCCGGCGTCAACCTGCACATCGTCAGCGACCGCACGGTTACCATCCGCGCTTCCGTGCGCGACGTGCAGTTCACGCTGATCCTCAGCGTGGTGCTGGTGACGCTGGTGGTATTGCTGTTCCTCCGCTCGCTGCGCGCCACGATCATCGCGGGCGTAGCGCTGCCGCTGTCGCTCGTCACCAGCTTCGGCATCATGTATTTCGCCGGATTCTCCCTCGACAATCTGTCGCTGATGGCGCTGACGATCGGCACCGGATTCGTGGTCGACGACGCCATCGTCATGATCGAGAACATCGTCCGCCACATGGAGGACGGCGAGTCCGTGATGGAGGCTTCGCTGAAAGGCGCCAGCGAAATCGGCTTCACCGTGATTTCGCTGACGGTGTCGCTGATCGCGGTGTTCATTCCGCTCTTGTTCATGTCGGGCCTGGTCGGGCGCATGTTCCGCGAATTTGCGCTGACGCTGACCATCGCGGTGGTCACCTCGGCCATCGTGTCGCTGACGCTGACGCCGATGATGTGCTCGCGGATGCTGAAGCATCTCAACGAGGAGATCGCGGTTCCCGGCCTGGCTACGGTGAGCCGCGGCATCGACCGCATGGTCGCCTTCTACCACCGCACCCTGCTTTGGGTGCTGCAGCGGCAGCGCGCCACGCTGCTGGTGACGTTCGGCACCATCATCGCGACGCTGCTGATGTATGTGATCGCGCCGAAGGGCTTCCTGCCGCTGCAGGACACCGCCTCGATCACGGCGGTGACGGAGGCCGGACCCGACGTATCCTTTACCGAGATGAAGGCGCGGCAGGGCAGGGCGGCGGAAATCATCCAGGCCGATCCCGACGTGGTCGGGGTCGTCTCGGTGATTGGCGCCGGCTCCGTCAACCCGACCACCAATGTCGGGCGGCTGGTCATGACGCTGAAACCGCGCGGCGAGCGTCACGACGGCATTGCCGCGGTGGTCGCGCGGTTGAAGCAGCGCACGGCTTCGATTCCCGGCATGACGATCTATTTCCAGCCGGTGCAGGACGTGCAGATTTCGACGCAGTCGAGCCGTTCGCAGTACCAATACACGCTGACCGGCACCGATGCCGGCGAGGTCAGCGTCTGGGCCAACAGGTTGGTGGCCGAGATGCGGCGCGATGGCGTGTTCCGCGACGTCTCCTCCGAGGCGCAGGAAGGCGGCCTGCGCGCCTCCCTCGACATCAACCGCCAGCGCGCGGGCCAGCTCGGCGTCAGCCTGCAGGCGGTCAACGACACCCTCAACGACGCCTTCGCCCAGCGGCAGATTTCGACGATCTACGGTCAGGCCAACCAGTACCGCGTTGTGCTGGAGGCGCTGCCGATGTACCAGCGCGACCCGTCGGTGCTGTCGAAGCTCTATCTGCCGGGCGTGGCCGGCGCGCAGGTACCGCTGTCGGCGGTGGCGACGTTGACGCGCACTACCGCGCCGCTGGCGATCTCGCATCTGGCGCAGTTCCCGGCGGTCACGCTCAGCTTCAACCTCGCGCCGGGCGAGGCGCTCGGCGATGCCGTGGAGACGGTCAAGGCGATCGAGAAGTCGATTGGAATGCCCTCGAGCATCGTGGGCGTCTACGCCGGCGACGCGGCGGAATTTTCCAAATCGCTGGCGGGCCAACCCTGGCTGATCCTTGCCGCCATCGTCACCATCTACATCGTGCTCGGCGTGCTCTATGAGAGCTACATCCACCCGATCACCATCCTCTCGACGCTGCCTTCGGCCGGCGTCGGCGCCATCCTGGCGCTGATGCTTTTCGGACAGGATCTGTCGGTCATCGGCCTGATCGGCATCATTCTGCTGATGGGCATCGTCAAGAAGAACGCGATCATGATGATCGACTTCGCGCTGGAGGCCGAGCGCCACAAGGGCATGTCGCCGACCGACGCCATCGTCCAGGCATGCCTGCTGCGCTTCCGCCCGATCATGATGACGACGCTGGCCGCGCTGTTCGGCGCGCTGCCGCTCGCGGTCGAAAGCGGCACCGGCGCGGAGCTGCGCTTTCCGCTCGGCATCTCCATCATCGGCGGCCTGCTGCTCAGCCAGGTGCTCACGCTCTACACCACGCCCGTCATCTACCTTGCGCTCGACCGGCTCAATCGCCGCATCGAGAAGGCGGTGCCCGATCCGGGGCCGCCGGGCCCGACCGCCGCCGGCGCCACCGAGGGGATGCAGTGATGGCCTCGATCTCCGAGCCATTCATCCGAAGGCCCGTCGGCACCACGCTGCTGGCGATCGGATTGTTCCTGGTCGGGGTTGTCGCCTACGGAAACCTTCCCGTAGCTTCCGTGCCCAATGTCGACTTTCCCGTGATCCGGGTCTTTGCGTCGCGCCCGGGCGCCGATCCGTCGGTGATGGCCTCGACGGTGGCGGCACCGCTGGAGCGCAAGCTCGGCCAGATCGCGGGGCTCGATCAGATCACCTCGACCAGTTCACTCGGCCTGACCAGCATCATGCTGCAGTTCTCCATCGGCCGTAACATCGACCGTGCGGCGCGCGACGTGCAGGCCGCGATCAACGCCTCGCTTGCGGATTTGCCCAGCGACCTGCCGTCCTTGCCGCGCTTCCGCAAGGCGAACCCGTCCGCCGCGCCCGTGTTCGTGCTGGCGCTGACCTCGAAGACGATCTCGACCAGTGCGATGTACGACGTTGCCGACACCGTGATCGCGCAGCGCATCTCGCAGGTGCCGGGGGTGGGGGAGGTCAACGTCTCCGGCGCCGACCAACCGGCGGTGCGGATCGCGCTCAACCCGGTGGCGCTTTCCAAGGCGGGGATTGCGACCGACGATGTGCGGCAGGCCATCGTCGCAGCCAATCCGCTCGGTCCTGCCGGCATCTTCAACGGAGATCGGCAGAGCGAGACCATCTCGATCAACAAGCAGATGCGCACGGCCGCCGAGTTTCGCGACATCTTCATCAAGAGCTCGGCCGGCAATTTCGTGCGGCTGTCCGACGTCGCCGAGATCGAGGACGGCGTGCGCAACAGCCGCTCGATCGCATGGTTCAACCGCCAGGCGGCGGTGCTGATCCAGATCACCAAGCAGGGCGACGCCAACGTGATCGAGACGGTCGACCGCGTGCGCGCGCTGGTCCCGGAGCTGAAGCAGTGGATCCCGGCCGGGGTAGAGATATCGACCCTGGTCGACCGCACCGGGACGATCCGCGCCAGCGTGCTCGACATGCAGTTCACGCTGCTGGCGACCGTGTTCCTGGTGATGTTCGTCGTGTTTCTGTTCCTGCGCCGGACCACGCCGACCATCGCGGCCGGCGTCTCGGTGCCGCTGGCGCTCGCCGGAACCTGTGCCGGCATGTGGGTTGCCGGATTCTCCATCGACAATCTGTCGCTGATGGCGCTGGCGATCTCGGTCGGCTTCGTCGTCGACGATGCCATCGTCATGATCGAGAACATGTACCGTAACCTCGAGCAGGGCATGGCTCCCTATCCGGCGGCGCTGGAAGGCGCCAGGCAGATCGGCTTCACGGTGCTCTCCATCAGCCTCTCGCTGGTTGCCGCCTTCACGCCGCTGATATTCATGGACGGCATCGTGGGCAGGCTGCTCCGCGAATTCTCGCTGACGCTGACCTTTGCGATTGCGGTCTCCACCGTGGTCTCGCTGACGATCACGCCGATGATCTGCGCCCACTACATCAAGGAAGCGACCTCCGCCCGGGCGACCTGGTTCGACCGGGTGGTGGAGGGCACGCTGTCCGCGATCGTGCGCTTCTACGAATGGACGCTGCGCATCGTGCTCGGCTTTCCATATCTCACCCTGCTGGTGTTCTTCGCCACCATTGCGCTGACGGTGGTGCTCTATATCAAGACCCCGAAGGGCTATTTCCCGACCGACGATTCCGGCTTTGTGATCGGCGCAACCCGCGCGGCGCCCGACATCTCGTTCCAGGCGATGCTCAAGCTGCAGCAGCGGATGGCCGAGATCGTGATGGCGGATCCGGCAGTGGCCGGTGTCGGCTCGTCGCTCGGCAGCCCCGTCGGCCCCGGCGGCGGCACCTCCAACCGCGGCACGATGTACATCAGCCTGAAGCCGCCGGAGGAGCGCGGCGGCGCATCGACGGCACAGGTGATCGACCGCCTGCGCCGGGCGCTTTACCCGGTTCCGGGAATCCGCCTCTTCATGTTCGCCGCGCAGGACCTCCGGGCCGGCGGGCGGCAGAGCGATTCCGACTATCAATACACGCTCACCAGCACCGATCTCGACCTGCTGCAGAAATGGGCGCCGATCGTCGCCAAGCGGATGGAGACGGTCGAGGGGATCACCGATATTTCCGCCGACCGCGATCCCGGCGGGCTGCAATTGTCGCTGAAGATCGACCGGCAAAAGGCTTCCGCGCTCGGCGTGCGCGTGCAAGACATCGACAATGCGCTGAACAATGCGTTCGCGCAGCGCCAGATCTCGATGATCTATACCCAGCGCAACCAGTACATGACCGTGCTGGAGATCGATCCGAAATTCCAGCAGGATCCCTCCAACCTCGAGCGCATCTTCGTCGCCGGCGCCAACGACGCGCAGGTGCCGCTGTCGGCCGTCGTCCGCTACGAGCGCACCTTGTCGCCGCTCGCCGTGTTCCACTCGCAATCCTTCCCCTCGACCACGGTGTCGTTCAACCTCTTGCCCGACGTGCCGCTGGAAGTTGCGACTTACAACATCCAGCGCGCGGTGGAGGAACTGCACATGCCGGAGGGCATTCGCGGCAGTTTCGACGGCAATGCCGGCGACTTCAACAAGACCAGCGGCCGGCAGCCGCTGCTGATCCTGGGTGCGCTGGTGGCGATGTATATCGTGCTCGGCGTGCTCTATGAGAGCCTCGCGCACCCCATCACTATCATCTCGACCCTGCCGTCCGCAGGACTAGGAGCACTGCTTGCGTTGCAGATCACCGATACGCCGCTGACCGTGATCGCCTTTGTCGGCATCATTCTCCTGATCGGCATCGTCAAGAAGAACGGCATCATGATGGTCGACTTTGCGCTCGACGCCGAACGGCACCGCGGCCTTTCGTCGGCGGAGGCGATCTTCGAGGCCTGCAGCGTGCGCTTCCGCCCGATCCTGATGACGACCCTGGCGGCGATGTTCGCCGGCATCCCGTTGGTCATTGCGACCGGACCGGGCACCGAGCTGCGCCGGCCGCTCGGCATCACCATCATCGGCGGGCTCTTTGTGTCGCAGATCCTGACGCTCTACACCACGCCCGTGATCTATCTCCTGATCGACCGGCTGCGGCGGCGGTCCGAGCCGAGGCGGGTGGCCGCACCTGCGGAATAGTTCCAATTCAGGCCCGCCAAGCGTATAGCGGGCGCATGTCAGAACACGCCGAGACCATGGAGGCCATCGCGGACTGTCCGCATTGCGGCAAGCCGATGCCGCTCTGCATCTGCGACAGCGTCACGCCGATCGAGAACCGTATCGCGGTCCTGATCCTGCAGCATCCGCAAGAGCAGGACCGCGCGCTTGGCACGGCGCGGCTGACCGCGCGCCACTTCAAGGGTGCGGTGGTGAAGATCGGCCTGTCCTGGCCGAGCCTGTCGAAGGCGCTGGGGCGGCCTGCGCGCGATCCCTCGCGCTGGGCCGTGCTCTATCTCGGGTCCGCCAAGGTGAGCGAACTCGACACCGATGCCGAGATCGTCGCCATCAACCGCAAGGGCGAGGTGGAGCAGGGGCAGCGCGCGATTCTGAAAGACATCGAAGGCATCGTGCTGCTTGACGGCACCTGGAGCCAGGCCAAGGCGCTGTGGTGGCGCAATGCCTGGATGCTGAAGTGCCAGCGCGTGATCCTCGGGCCGCGGCAGCCTTCGCGCTACGGGCATCTGCGGAAGGAACCGCGCCGCGACGGGCTTTCCACCATCGAGGCCGCGGGCCTCGTGCTCGGCGCGCTGGAAAAGCGACCGGACATCGCGGCGACGCTGAACGCCAGCTTCGAGCGGATGCTGGCGCGCTACCGCGAGGTTCAACGCGACATGCCGGAACTCGCGCCCAAGCCGAAGAAGCGGGATTTTCGGCGTCGAAAGCGCGGCTGAGCTTCTTTCCCGCCTTTCTCGGCCACGCACATGGATTACACTGACCCGCGCTTCAACCAGGCCCTGTCCACGCTGGTGGTGGCGGCGGTGGCCGCTAACGCAATCGTCAGGAATTTGGTGCCGCCGGAGCGATCCGGCGGCGTTTCCTGTCGCTGTGGATGTTCGGAAGAGCCGGCGGAACAGGCTGGAGCAGCCTCGGTTGCCTATCCCCGACAGGGCGTATATGAGTGCCCGCGGTGGGGCCACGTGGCGGAGTGGTTACGCAGCGGTCTGCAAAACCGTTTACACCAGTTCAATTCTGGTCGTGGCCTCCATCCATATAATCAAGCACTTGGCTCGATTACATCAGAGGCCGTGGGAACTCCGGCGTCAGGACGCGGCGTGCCAGCCCTCGGGGAACGGGATCAGCGGCCAGGCCTTGCGATCATTGTCATTGGCGGCGCGCGGTAGCGGCTGTCGAAGCGGCAATGATTGGGCCACAAATTCCTCCTCAAAATCAGGCGCGATCGCCGTCTGTACGGCGTCCAGCAATAGGTCGAACTCAACTTCGCTCATGGCGCTCTCCCGCTTCTTGTCGCGGAAGGTCGCAAATCGGCTTTGTCTTCGGATTGAACGGATCGTTCGAATTTTAGCGATCCGGCCCCGGGCGACGACTTTGGTTACTGAAGTGTTGCTTTCCCCGTCGCGGAACCTACCCGTCCGTGGAAGAGGCCCAATGTGAGAAAAATCACATTCGGCGAAATTAATTTCCGGTATCGCCTGTGACTAGCAAAGGCGCCGCGCCGGCGCCAGCCTGATCCGGGAGACGCCGCCATGAAGCCGAGGTCTTTGCGTTTCGGAGCCTTCACCAGCCGTGCGCGCAAGGGTTGCACAATCGGCCTGTTTCTCTCCCTGTTTGCCGGCGGCACGGCCTTTGCGCAATACCAGGGTACGCCCGACCAGCGCCGCGCCTGTACCCCCGACGTTTACCGCCTTTGCGCCGGCGAGATCCCCAACGTGCGCGCCATCACCGCCTGCCTTCGCCGCAACAAGCCGAGCTTGAGCGAGGCCTGTCGCGCGGCATTCGATCAGGCGGCGCAATAAGCCATCCCGGCCGCGCCGCCGCTTTGGACGCAACCCCAGCCGTGGTACCGCTCTCCGATCGGGCCAACCGTTGTTGATCGGGAGCGTTGCATGAGCTTTTCCGGCGTCTTCGCGCGGCTGGTCGCGCTGATCGGCGGCGCCGCGCTGCTTTGGCGCCGGCTACAGGGCAAGCCGCCCGAGGCGGCATGGGGCAGCGCGCCGCAGATTCCGCAAGCCAGGCCTCAAGGTGCGATCCCGACGCTCAAGATGCCGACGGCGAGGGGATGGGCCGGCGGTCAACTGCCGCAGGCGGCGCCGGGGTTGAAGGTCAACGCGTTTGCCACCGGTCTCGACCATCCGCGCTGGATCGACGTGCTGCCCAATGGCGACGTGCTCGTCGCCGAATCGACGCAGATCGCCGGACGTCCGAGGTCGGTGTTTCACTACGCGATGCAGGCCACGATGCAGCGGGCCGACGCGCTTGGCGTCAGCGCGAACCGCATCACGCTGTTGCGCGACAGGGACGGCGACGGCGTTGCCGAAACGCGCGGAGCCTTCATGGAAGGCTTGAGCCAGCCGTTCGGCATGGCCCTCGTCGGCGACACTTTCTACGTCGGCAACACCGACGGTGTTGTCGCCTTTCCCTATTCGCACGGCGCAGACCGCATCAAGGCGCCGGGCCGCAAGCTCGTCGAGTTCAAGCCCGGCGGGCACTGGACGCGAAGCCTGCTGCCGAGCCCTGACGGCCGCAAGCTCTATGCGGGCGTGGGCTCCCTCACTAACATCGGCGAAATGGGCATGGAGGTCGAGGAGGGGCGGGCGGCCATCTACGAGCTCGACCTTGCCGGCGGGAGCAGCCGTATCTTCGCCGGTGGCCTGCGCAACGCGGTGGGCCTTGCATGGGAGCCAAACACCTGCGTGCTCTGGACCGTCGTTAACGAGCGCGATGGCCTCGGCGACGAGACGCCGCCCGATTATCTGACCTCGGTCCGCGACGGCGGATTCTACGGCTGGCCCTATTGTTACTGGGGCAAGACGGTGGACGATCGCGTGCCGCAGGATCCGGCTCTGGTCGCTCGCGCCATCACGCCCGACTATGCGCTGGGTGGGCACACGGCATCGCTCGGCCTGTGCTGGATGCCGGCAGGCACGCTTCCCGGTTTTCCCGACGGCATGGCGATCGGGCAGCACGGCTCATGGAATCGCAGCACGCTGAGCGGCTACAAGGTCGTGTTCGTGCCGTTCGAGAACGGGCGCCCGTCCGGGCCGGCGCGGGACATCCTGAGCGGCTTTCTCGCGCCCGACGAGCGCGAATCCTACGGCCGCCCCGTCGGCGTCACGCTCGGTCCTGACGGCTCGCTGCTGGTGGCCGATGACGTCGGCGACGTCATCTGGCGCGTCACGGGCGCGGGATAGCGCGATCGCTCGAGATTCCTGGGTGAGGCTTTGACTTTGGGGCCAAGACCGGGAAATCCCCTGTCGCGCAGCGGGTTTCCGGCCTTCCCTCGAGTCGGCCCGCAGCCGGCCAATTGGTCCTTTGCAACGGCAAAAGCCTTTGTTATACGCAGGCCGCTCGCGAACACCTGTTTCGCCTGTTCCCGGATAGCTCAGCGGTAGAGCATTCGACTGTTAATCGAATGGTCGCTGGTTCGAATCCAGCTCCGGGAGCCAACATATTTCTCGCCAATTCTCCAGGGTGCGACGGCGGATTCGGCCGAAGGCCATGTTGCGTTTTCACCCCTGTTGATCCAAAAGGTGACCGGTTTTCGCTTCGATTTCGGGGTTCTGCCAATGTCCGGTTTCTCGACGGCGCGCCAGAAAATGGTCGATTGCCAGGTGCGCCCCAGTGACGTCACCGACAGCCGGATTCTCGATGCCATGCAGAGCGTGCCGCGCGAGGCGTTTGTGCCGGCTGCACAGCAGCCGCTGGCCTATCTCGACCTCGATCTGGATGTCGGCGGCGGAGGAACCAGACGCTGTCTGCTCAAGGCGGCGCTGACGGCGAAATTGCTGCAGGCGGCCGAGATCAAGAGCACGGACAATGTGCTCGTGGTCGGCGCGGCCTCCGGTTATGTGGCTGCCCTGGTGGCGAAGATTGCAGCCAGGGTGACGGCGACAGAGAGCGATTCGGGGCTTGCGTCGAAAGCGGCCGCCACGCTCGCCGGTCTTGGGCTTTCCAATGTTACCGTTCGCACGGCTGCTGCCGCCGACGGCGGGCCGGAATCTGCGCCTTACGACGTCATCGTCCTCAATGGCGCCACCGAAATCGCGCCGGAAAGGCTGTTCGGCCAGCTTGCGGAAGGCGGCCGTCTGGTTGGTGTGTTTGCAACGACCAGGCCGTCGCGCGCGATGGCGGTCACGCACTCGCGCGGCGATTTCGGGCACCGCACGCTGTTCGACGCGGCAGCGCCTGTACTACCTGGCATGGAACGCCTCGCCGAATTCGTTTTCTAGGCGCTTTTCCGCCCTCGGCCGCTGCCATTTCCGCCCCGCGCGACTGTTAAATCCTGTTCCAAATCAGAAGTGTGGCCGGATTGCCCCACTGCGGAGAGTTTCGGCGTTGCCCGCTTGTCTGGGTGTTCCGTCACGACTAGCTGCAGAATAAGGTGAGCCGGGACTCACCTGCAGGGGTGGCGCCTGCCCATGCCTTTTTGGGTGGGCGAAAGAAGAATGATTGGATTTTTGGGGATGCGTGGGACGAAGGTTTTCGCCGGAGCTGCGGCTTCGGCCCTTCTGATGGCTTTGCTGGGGCCGGTGCCCGCGCTCGCCGACACGATCGAGGCCGCGCTGGTGCGCGCCTATCAGACCAACCCGGCGCTCAACGCGCAGCGCGCGCAGGTGCGCGTCACCGACGAAAACGTGCCGCAGGCGCTTTCGGGCTACCGTCCGAAAGTGGCGCTCACGGCAAGTGCGGGTTATCAATACAATCATACGCTCAGCACCGCTGGCGGCACGCCGACGGCTCTCGTGCGCTCACAGGTTCACGGCGCCAACGCGCCGCACAGCGCTGGCATGACCGTCTCGCAGACCTTGTTCAACGGCCAGCAGACCGCGAACCGGACCCGCGCAGCGGAGAGCCAGGTGTCCGCAGCGCGCGAGGCGCTGCGCGTGCTCGAGCAAACCGTGCTGCTCCAGGCTGCCACCATCTACATGGACTACCTGCGCGACTCCGCCATCGTCGAGGTTCAGCGCAGCAACGTGCGCGTGCTCGAGCAGACGCTGAAGCAAACCAAGGACCGCTTCAATGTCGGCGAGGTCACCCGCACCGACGTCGCGCAGTCCGAGGCGCAGCTTGCCGCCGGCAAGACGCAGCAGCTGACCGCTGAATCCAACCTCACCACGACCCGCGCCAATTTCCGCCGCATCGTCGGCAGCGAGCCGGTGGCGCTGGCGCCGGGCTCGCCGGTCGACCGCTATTTGCCATCGACGCTGGTCGCCGCCATCGAGCTCGCGTTGACCGAAAACCCGAGCGTCACCTCGGCGATGTTTGGCATCGATGTCAGCTACCTCCAGGTCAAGGTGGCCGAAGGCGCCTTGTTCCCGACCGTGACCTTGCAGGCTTCGGCGACCCACAACAGCGAGCAGACGCTGACGATCCAGCGCACGTTCACGGCTGCTGCGGTCGCGCAAATATCGATACCGGTCTATCAGGGCGGCGCCGAATTTTCGCTGATCCGCCAGTCGAAAGAGACGCTGGCGCAGCAACGGCTCGTGCTGGAACAGACCCGCGACCAGGCGCGCGCCAACGTGGTGCAGGCCTGGGGCCAGCTCGAGGCCGGCAAGGCGCAAGTGCAGTCGGCGCAGTCGCAGGTGACGGCGTCCGAGATCGCGCTGAACGGCGTCCGCGAGGAGGCCAAGGCCGGCCAGCGCACCACGCTCGACGTGCTCAATGCGCAGCAGGCGCTGGTCAACGCGCGCGTGGCGCTCGTCACCGCGCAGCACGACCGCGTCGTCGCCTCCTATTCGGTGCTCAACTCGGTCGGCCGCCTGTCGCCGATCGTGATGAACCTGCCCACCGAAACCTATGATTCCAGCGTGCACTATCACCAGGTGCGCGACAGCTGGCTCGGCGTGCGCACGCCTTCCGGCCAGTAGACAACGCAGCCGCTCCCGTATCCCTCCGGGGCTGCGCCTTGCTTGCACAATTGCCGCCATGACGTAGCCTTGTTCGAGGCAGCGAAGCGATTCGCGGCGCACGATTCGTTGCCTGACCGTCGCGATTCGGCGTCTTGACGGAACAGGGGGCGAAGCGCGCGATCCGCTGCGGGGCGTTCGATCTTGGGGACAAGTCCGGCCCATTCCATGAAATTGCCGGACCGCTATTTTCGGGACCGGCAAATCAGAGGTCGCTTGGTGTAAGATTCGCCGTTGATGATGTGGAGTCGGAGATGACGCAGCCTGCAAAGGTCCAAGAGCCCTCGATGGAGGAGATTCTGGCGTCGATCCGTCGTATCATCGCCGATGACGAGGCCAAGCCCGGCGACAAGCCTGCTGCCGCCGCGGCGCCCGCCGCACCGCCTTCCAAGCCCGCGATGAAGGACATTCCGCCTTCGGCGATTCCGGCTGCGCAGCCCGCTGCCAAGGCGGCCCCGGCGCCGGTTCCGAAGCCCGCGCCGCCTCCACCGCCCGCGCCTGCCGCGAGCAACAGCCAGGACGACATCGATGCGATGCTGGCGAGCCTCGAGGAGGACACTGCGCCCGAGGAGGTGAGACCGCCGCAGCCCGACGGCGACGTGTTCGAACTCACCGACGAGATGGCGCTGCCCGAGCCGGCGCCCGCGCCACCGCCGGCCGCTTCCTTCAGCAGGATCGAGCCACAGGACGATCTGGAATTCACTGAGGCGAGGGCGGCGCAGCGTCAGCCAATGCCCGAGCCGTCGCCGGTGGAAATGCCGGGGCCGATCCTGTCGCGCACGACGGTGAGCGCCGTGGAGTCCGCCTTCAACACGCTGGCCCACACCGTACTCAGCAACAACGCGCGGACGCTCGAAGACCTGGTCAAGGAAATGCTGCGCCCGATGCTGAAATCCTGGCTCGACGACAACCTGCCCGGGCTGGTGGAGCGCATCGTCAAGGCCGAGATCGAGCGGGTATCCCGCGGCCGTTAGCCTCGGCGCATGGCCCCGAAAAGTGCATACCGGTTTTCGGATCAGGTCATGCGCGGAAAAGAGGGGCCAAAGCCCCGATTCAGCCATCCATTCGGGCTTAATCCGGTCCTTTCGGGGCGGTAGCGTGTTGACTTGCGCGGCTGCGGCGGCTCTTTACCCCTCAAATCTCCAAACCCTTGCCGTGTCATGATCGAGAAGAACTACCAGCCCGCCGACATTGAAAGCCGCATGGCCCAGATCTGGGAGGAGAGCGGCGCGTTCCGGGCCGGCCGGCCCGAGCGCAAGGATGCGCCCACCTTCACCATCGTGATCCCGCCGCCGAATGTGACGGGCTCGCTGCACATGGGGCACGCGCTCAACAACACGCTGCAGGACATTCTCTGCCGCTTCGAGCGCATGCGCGGCAAGGACGTGCTGTGGCAGCCCGGCACGGACCATGCCGGCATCGCCACGCAGATGGTGGTCGAGCGCCAGTTGATGGAGCGGCAGGAGCCCGGCCGCCGCGACATGGGCCGCGCGAAATTTCTCGAGCGGGTCTGGCGGTGGAAAGCCGAGAGCGGCGGCACCATTGTCAACCAGCTCAAGCGCCTCGGTGCCTCCTGCGACTGGTCGCGCGAGCGCTTCACCATGGACGAGGGCCTGTCCAAGGCCGTCATCAAGGTATTCGTCGAACTGCACCGCCAGGGCCTGATCTACAAGGACAAGCGGCTGGTCAACTGGGATCCGAAACTGCTCACCGCGATCTCCGATCTCGAAGTGCAGCAGGTCGAGGTCAAGGGCAGCCTGTGGTACTTGCGCTATCCGATCGAAGGCCGCCAATTCGATCCGGCCGATCCCAAGACATTCGTCGTGGTCGCCACCACGCGGCCCGAGACCATGCTGGGCGACACCGGCGTGGCCGTGCATCCGGAGGACGAGCGCTACACCGATCTCGTCGGCATGCATGTGATCCTGCCGCTGGTCGGCCGCAGGATTCCGATCGTCGCCGACGAGTATTCCGATCCCGACAAGGGGTCGGGTGCGGTGAAGATCACGCCGGCACACGACTTCAACGACTTCGATGTCGGCAACCGCCACAGCCTGCCGCGCATCAACGTCTTCGACAAGGAGGGCCGCGTCTCCCTGATCGAAAACGAGGACTATCTGCGCGGGCTACCTGAGGGCGCGCTGATGCTCGCCGAAGAGCTGCACAACGTCGATCGCTACGCCGCGCGCAAGAAGATCGTCGCGCGGCTGGAGGACTTTGGCTTCGTCGAGAAGGTCGAGCCGAACACGCATATGGTGCCGCACGGCGACCGCTCCAACGTCGTCATCGAGCCGTATCTGACCGACCAGTGGTACGTCGACGCCAAGACGCTGGCGCAGCCCGCCATCGCGGCGGTGCGTTCCGGCGCCACGACCTTCGTGCCGAAGAATTGGGAAAAGACCTATTTCGACTGGATGGAGAACATCCAGCCCTGGTGCATCTCGCGCCAGCTCTGGTGGGGCCATCAGATTCCGGCCTGGTACGGGCCCGACGGCAAGGTCTTCGTCGCCGAAACCGAGGAAGAAGCGGTCGGCAACGCGCTCGGCTATTACGTCGAGCAGGAAGTGATCACGCCGGAGCAGGGCGAGGAGATGGCGCGCGACCCGGCGAAGCGCGAAGGATTTATCGTTCGCGACGAGGATGTGCTCGATACCTGGTTCTCTTCCGGACTGTGGCCGTTCTCGACGCTCGGCTGGCCCGATGAGACACCGGAGCTGCAGCGCTATTACCCCACCAGCACGCTGGTGACCGGTTTCGACATCATCTTCTTCTGGGTCGCCCGCATGATGATGCTCGGCATCCATTTCATGGATGAGGTGCCTTTCTCCACCGTCTACATCCACGCCCTCGTCCGCGACGAGAAGGGCGCCAAGATGTCGAAGTCGAAAGGCAACGTCATCGACCCCCTGCATCTCGTCGACGAATACGGCGCGGACGCGCTGCGCTTCACGCTGGCGGCGATGGCCGCGCAGGGCCGCGACATCAAGCTCTCGACCCAGCGTGTCGAGGGCTATCGCAATTTCGCGACCAAGCTGTGGAACGCCTGCCGCTTCGCCGAGATGAACGGCTGCTCCTTGCCCGGAGATTTCGATCCGACGCAGGCGAAGCAGACCCTGAACCGCTGGATCGCGCACGAAGCCTCGCGCACGACCCGCGAAGTCAGCGAGGCGATCGAGGCTTATCGCTTCAACGATGCGGCGGGCGCGATCTACCGCTTCGTCTGGAACGTTTATTGCGACTGGTATCTGGAGCTCGCAAAGCCCGTGCTGCTCGGCGAGGACGGTCCGGCCAAGGCCGAGACCCGCGCCATGATCGCCTGGGCGCGCGACGAGATCCTGAAACTGCTGCATCCCTTCATGCCCTTCATCACCGAGGAGCTGTGGGCGGTGACGGCCAAACGCGACACGCTGCTGGTGCTGACGCCCTGGCCGCGCAAGGCGGGCAGCCTGTCGTCGGAAGAACTGGCGCAGGTTGTGACCACGAACCCGAGCGATGCGCTGATCCCCACGGTGATCCTCGAACTCGATGCCGGCGAGTTCAGCGATCCCGAAGCGGAAGCGGAGATCGGCTGGGTAGTCGATCTCGTCACCGCGATCCGCTCGGTGCGGGCGGAGATGAACATCCCGCCGGCGACGCTGACGCCGCTGGTGCTGGCGGCGGCATCCGCCGAGACCAAGGCGCGTGCGCAGCGCTGGAACGACGTCGTCAAGCGCTTGTCGCGGCTGTCGGACATTTCGTTCGCGGACAGCGCGCCGGAAGGCGCGGTGCAGGTGCTGGTTCGCGGCGAGGTCGCCGCGCTTCCGCTGAAGGGCGTGATCGACCTCGCCGCCGAGCGCGCGCGGCTGGAGAAGGAAATCGGCAAGGCCGACGGCGACATCAAGCGCGTCGACGCCAAGCTCGCCAACGAGAAATTCGTCGCCAACGCGCCGGAAGAGATCGTCGAGGAAGAGAAGGAAAAGCGCGAGGCAGCTCTGGCGCGCAAGACGAAATTGCAGGAAGCGCTGGAGCGCCTGAAGAAGGCGTCGTAGACGACGACATTTCCACCGTCATTGCGAGGAGCGAAGCGACGAAGCAATCCATGCTTTCGCGTGGCAAGATGGATTGCCGCTTCGCTCGCAATGACGACTGGGATAGATTGATTGCATGCTCGACCACGTCTCCATCACCGTCTCCGATATCGCCGCCGCCGAGCGCTTCTACGACGCGATCATGAAGGCGCTCGGCGTGGTCAAGGTCGGCCGCCGCGATGACTGGCTCGGCTATGGCGAGCGCGCCCGGCCATCCTATCCAGACCGCGTCTACATTTCGATCCGCAAGGGCGAGAGGCCGGAGGAAGCCTTCGGCCGCCACTGGTGCTTCAAGGCGCGCTGGCAGAGCCATGTCGATGCATTCTGGGATGCCGGCATCGCGGCCGGCGGAGCCGACGACGGGCCGCCGGGACTGCGCAGCTATCACGCCTCCTACTATGCGGCGTTCCTCCGCGACCCCGACGGCAACCGCCTCGAAGCGGTCTGCCACCATCCGGTGTAGGCATGCAAGCAGGGCGCCCGAGCCGGACTGCATTGGGCGCAGCGATGCATCGCGCCGTGCACCAGACGCTGGAGGGCGGTACGATCTTCGCCGACCCCTACGCGTTGCAAATCCTCGATGACGAAGCGCGCGCAAATCTGCCCGCGATGGCTGCGGATCCCGCGCACCGGCCCATGCGGCTGTTCATAGCTGCGCGGAGCCGGTTCTCTGAAGAGGCGATGGCGACCTGTGTTGCGCGCGGCGTGCGTCAGGTCGTCATTCTTGGAGCGGGGCTCGACACGTTCGCACTGCGCAACCCGCATGCCGGCATCACCGTCTACGAAATCGATTATCCCGCGACCCAGGCGTGGAAGCGTGAACGCCTGACCCAAACAGGTGTCGCGCTGCCGCCGTCGCTGACATTTGCGCCCATCGATTTCGAAAGGCAAAGCCTTGGCAAAGGGCTGTCGGCATCTGGCTTCCGCGCTGACGAACCGGCCTTTTTCCAGTGGCTCGGCGTCACGCCGTATCTGACGCGGGAGGCCATCGTTTCCACGCTCGATTTTGTCGCCAGCATCGCCGGCTCCGAGTCGTATTCGAGTACGCGGAGCCGTTTGAGAACTACCCGCCGGCCATGCGCGCCAATCTTGTCGCAATTGCCGAAAGCGCTGCCGCACGCGGCGAACCTTGGCTCAGCCTGTTTGATCCTTCTGACATGGCCGCATTGATGCAGGCCCGGCATTTTTCCGAGTTCGAGGACGTCACGCGCGCCGAACTCGCTGCGCGCTACTATGGAGAACTGGGGCAGGGGCTGCCAGCAGGCCCGGGTCCGCATATGGTGCGCGCGGCTTCGCGCTAACGTGGAAACCGTTTGCTCAGGAATTTCGAGCCCTTCAGCCCGTAGCGCCATGGCAGCTCCACCGCCTTGGTGATGCCGATCCGCACGCCCGCCACGATCTCGGGCGTCGCAGTGCGCGCGAACAGCGCAATCGGCGGCCTGTCGAGCGGCAACTCGCTGTGCTTGATGGTGATGCCGAGCGCCTCGCAGAGCTTGCCGGGTCCCGAGCAGAGCGCGCGCACTTCGTCCACGCCACGCCGGCGCCGCATTGCGGCGAGCCCGTGGGTCGGCTCCAGCGCGCGGATCAGCACGGCGCTGGCCGAGCCTTCCTCCTCGCAGACGAAATTGGCGCACCAGTGGATGCCGTAGGAGCGGTAGACGTAGGAGAAGCCGGCCGGGCCGAACATCACGCGGTTGCGCGGCGTCGGTCCGCGGTAGGAATGCGCGGCCGGATCGGTGTGATGATAGGCCTCCACCTCGACGATGATGCCGCCGACGCCGCCAACCAGGAACGTCGCGCCGATCAGGTCGGGGGCGACCTCATGGACGCTGCGGTCGAAGAACGCGCGTTTCAGCGGTTTGCCGGGGGCAGGGGCGGCCGTACCGGCGGATTTCGAAGCTGGAGCCATTTTGAGGTGGGAATCGGGTCGGAACTGGCTGGAAAGCTCGCCCGACCATGCCATGTTCTGCTAGCTTCGGCGATGCCCAGTTGCGGCGTGCGCCAACACGGATTAGCTAAGAACTCTCGTTACTTGCAAGATCGCCATGGTCACCATCGTCGATACCCTGTCCAACACACCGCTGCGCCCGCGTCACCCCGAAAAGGCGAACCGGGCCGATAACACGTCGCCGCCGAAACCGGACTGGATCAGGGTGCGCGCGCCCAACACCCGCGGCTACGCCGATACCCGCAACATCGTGAAGGAGAACGGCCTCGTCACGGTGTGCGAGGAGGCGGGCTGCCCGAACATCGGCGAGTGCTGGGACAAGAAGCACGCCACCTTCATGATCATGGGCGACACCTGCACCCGGGCCTGCGCCTTCTGCAACGTCAAGACCGGCATGCCCGGCGCGCTCGACGCCGATGAGCCCGAGCACGTCGCGGAAGCAACCTTCAAGCTCGGGCTGAAGCACGTCGTCGTCACCTCTGTGGACCGCGACGATCTCGCCGATGGCGGCGCCGAACATTTTGCCCGGACCATCCGCGCCATCCGCGCGCGCTGCCCGAACACGACCATCGAAATCCTTACTCCGGACTTTTTGCGCAAGGACGGCGCATTGGAGGTGGTGGTTGCGGCCAAGCCCGACGTGTTCAATCACAACCTGGAAACCGTGCCGTCGCGCTATCTCACCGTGCGGCCGGGCGCGCGCTATTTTCACTCCATCCGGCTGTTGCAGCGGGTCAAGGAGCTCGATCCGACGCTGTTCACGAAGTCCGGCATCATGGTTGGCCTCGGGGAGGAGCGCCACGAGGTGCTGCAGGTGATGGACGATTTGCGCTCGGCCGATGTCGATTTCCTCACCATCGGTCAATATCTGCAGCCGACCCGCAAGCATCACGCCGTGATGCGCTACGTCACGCCGGACGAATTCTCGGGCTATGAGAAGGTCGCCTACACCAAGGGCTTTCTGATGGTGTCGGCCAGCCCGCTGACCCGCTCGTCGCATCACGCGGGCGAGGATTTTGCAAAGCTCCAGGCAGCGCGCGCGGCGCAAGCCCGCTAGGTCCGATGCCGCGGTTTTCCAGCAAGCGCCGGGTGCAGCACAGCGCGCTCCAGATGTTCGACCTCGTCGCCGATGTCGAGCGCTATCCGGAGTTCGTGCCGCTATGCGAGTCGCTGAGGATCCGGCAGCGCAAGGATAAGCCCAACGGCACAGAGATTTTGGTGGCCGACATGACCGTGTCGTTCAAGCTGGTTCGGGAGTCCTTCACCAGCGAAGTTGTGCTCGACCGTCCCAACCTGAAGATCGCGGCGAGGTACTTGAAGGGACCGTTCTCCAGCCTTGAAAACCGCTGGGCCTTCGAGCCGGGGTCCGAAACCGAATGCGATGTGGCCTTCTTCCTGGCCTACGAATTCAAGAGCCGCATGCTGGCGATGCTGATGGGCGCGATGTTCGATGCGGCGTTTGCACGGTTCGCGTCGGCGTTCGAGAAGCGGGCGGACCAGGTGTACGGAAAACCCAAGGCGGCTTCGTAGGAACGCAAGGTCAATCCTTTCGCGCGGGAAAATCTAGTTCGCGAGCTCAAGTAACGAATGGGTAAGCGCAGAGATCACGCCGTCCGCTTCTGTCCGATCGCCTCGAACTTCGCCTTCTGCTCGTCGTTCAACGTGGCATAGAACTCGCCGAGCGCGACGCTCACGAGATAGATCGCTTGCTGCATGGCCTCAAGCCGCGCGTCCGCTGCGTCAAGGCGAGCGGGTGGAGTCGTCGTGTCCGTCGGCGGGCACGCACTCAGGATCCCGATCGCCATGGCATTGGCGTCCTGCAGCGACTTGAGTGCGGTGCGCTGCGTGTCGTTCAGGTTCAGCCTGGCTTCGATCTCGGCGGCCGGCCATTGCAAGGCGGTTGATTGCGCCGGCCCGCAGGCGGCCGCGTCCGGGCCGGCGTCCGCCGGCGCAGTCTTGCGCCGATCGGCGGCAAGGGCGTTGAGCCGCACTTCCTGCTCGTCATCCAGCAGGTCGTAGAATTTCGTCAGCGGTTGCTGCAATGCTGACTGCACCGCGATCATCGTTCCGATGCGCTGCTGCATGATGGCGAGTCGCTCGGGCGCCGTCGGCGCCGCCTGCGTCGGGCAGGACGAACGGATCATGTGAGCGGCCATGATCAATGCCTTGGCAAGGTCGTCCAGAGCTGCGCGCTGCGCCTCGTTGTTCGGCTGAACGGCCTGCTGGAGTTCGCCGACGAGGCCGCCGACTTCGCGGCTGTCGTCGCCGCAGAGCTGTTGCAGCAACGGGACCCGGCGCTGACTACGGCCGGCCGGACGGGTCGAGGAAAAGGCGGCAAGATCGGCGCGGCCGTACGGCGCAAAAATCCCGGCATAGATGTCCGGATAGCCGTAGTTCCAGAAGCCGGTGCCGTCACCGAGGATGGCGTAGTCATGCACGTCGTAGATCGCGAAGGGCCAGAACAGCGGTCCGACCCAGCCATAGCTGCCGTCGCTGTGGCGCCACCAGCCGTCCGCGGCGACCTTGGGCAAGCCGGCCAGTGCCGCAACCGCGACGATCTGCCGGCGCGCCGCCGGATCGGCAGGTCCTGCCGCCATGGCCTTGCGGATGTCCTGAGGCCTGAGAGCCGCCGTTCGCATTTTGCCATGGCGGGCATGGCTGCGCGCGTGCCGCATCCGTCCGAGCGACAATACGCGTCCTACCGCCATCTTCGCGACGCCGATGGGATTGATGCCAATGCGCATCCTGGCCGGGGCTTCGGTCGGCAGCAGCGTCGTCAGCAAGAGGGCGGCAATTCCGGCAATTCCAATGCGCCACCTCGACATGGCACCCTCCCGGCGGAAAGCCTCGTCGCGTCACCGTGGACATCTACAGACAGATGACGCGGGGCGGAACCGAAAGTTCCCCGAGAGTGAGCTATCCCGCCGAAAACCGGCAAGAATCGGGTCGGTCGTCGCGTTTGCGGCGAACAGCGTTTCCAGTCATCACCGCGAGCCGAGGGGATGGCCAGATCCGCCACTCCGCAGCCACAGGCCGCGCGCCCTGTTCAGCAGGTCGGCAAGATCGGCCGCCCTGAGCTCCCATCCATTGCCGAGTGATCCCTCGACTTCAGGCAATTGCTGATCGGCGTGGCTGAGCACGCCGTTCCGCTCGCCGTCCGTGAAATTAAAACCGACGTGCTTCAAAATCGTCTTGCCGGTGGGCCGGTAGGGGCGAAAATCCCTGACTTCGCTCCAGCTCCAGCTGTCGGTTCCGCGCATGCCCTGAAAGAAAATCCCCTCGGGCGTCAGCATCAGCGTGTCCGGACGAAACAGGCGCCATCCGAAGACGGGGATGCCGAGGGCGAAAAAGCCCGCTACGAGGTAAGCGATCACGGGATTTTCCTCGGGATCTCTCGCCATCATTATTCCGGTCGCCACGAAGCCGACGACAATCAGCAACATGCCGGCGGCTACCATGCGAGAGGAGCGAATGATGATGGGCGGTTGACCGAGACTGCCCTGCATCTCGTCAGCCCCGCGGCGGCCGCCGCCGCTTTGCCGTCGCCCGCCGTGGGCTACGCGCCACGCGCGGGCGCAGCCGGCTTGCCGCCTCCCGTTGCGGCTTCTTCGCGGCCTGCGGCCCGCGCGCCAGCTCCGTCAGCATCCGTAATGCCTCCACCACCGAGCGCAGGCGCACGGCGGTGCGGCCGATGGCGCCAAAACGGTGCTCGCGGTGGAGGATGCGGCCGTCGCGGGCGGCGACGGCAAAATGCACCAGCCCCACCGGCTTGCCGGGCGTGGCACCACCGGGGCCGGCGATGCCGGTGATGGCGACAGCAAGGTCGACGCCGGCGCGTTCCAGCGCGCCGACCGCCATCTGCGTGGCCGTTTCCTTGCTGACCGCGCCGAAGGTCGAAAGCGTAGTGGCCTTCACGCCCAGCATCGCGCGCTTGGCGTCGTTGGAATAGGTGACGAAGCCGCGGTCGATCACGTCGGACGAGCCGGGGATGTCGGTCAGCGCGCCCGCGACCAGGCCGCCGGTACAGGATTCTGCGGTGGCAATGGTCAGCTTGCGCATCCGGCAGAGATCGAGCAGCGAGCGGGACAATGCGCGGGCGTCGCTGCCGCTCATCTTACTCGCTCCAGGGAAGTCGGATGGTGGCACTCGCGGTCGCCGCGATGCCTTCCTCGCGGCCGGTAAAGCCCAGCCGCTCGCTGGTCGTTGCCTTCACGGCGATGCGCGAGATGTCGATGCCGGATATCTCTGCGATCTTGGCGCGCATGGTGTCGCGCAAGGGGCCGATCTTCGGCCGCTCGCAGATCATCGTCACCTCGAGATTGGCGATGCGGCCGCCGCGCGCGGTGACGCGTTCCACTGCGTATTTCAGGAAGCGGTCGGAAGAGGCGCCTTTCCACTTGGGATCGCTCGGCGGGAAGTGCGAGCCGATGTCGCCGTCGGCCAGCGCGCCCAGGATGGCGTCGACCAGCGCATGCAGGCCGACATCGCCGTCGGAATGGGCGAGAAAACCCTTGGCGTGGGGCACGCGCACGCCGCAGATCATCACGTGATCGCCCTCGCCGAAGGCGTGCACGTCGTAGCCGGTGCCGGTCCTGATGTCGCCGAGCGTTGCTGCCAGGCGCGCTTCCTCGCGGACGAAGTCTTCGGGCGTGGTGAGCTTCATGTTCGCAGGATCGCCTTCAAAGGTCGCCACCGTCAATCCCGCCCATTCGGCGAGCGCGGCGTCGTCTGTGAAATCGTTGCGGCCTTCGCGCACCGCGCGACGGTGCGCTTCGAGAATGACGTCGTAGCGAAAGGCCTGCGGCGTCTGCGCGATGCGCAGCCGCGCACGCTCGGGCGTCGCCTCGACGTCGCCGGCCGCGCCAACCAGCTTGATCGTATCCGCAACCGCGACCGCGGGGATCGCCGCACCGGTCCGGCCCGCGGCGTCGATCGCACGGGAGATCACGGCTTCCGTCACGAAGGGGCGGGCTGCGTCGTGGATCAGCACGATATCGGGCCTGGCGCTCGCCAGCGCCTCGAGGCCGGCACAGACCGATTCCTGGCGCGTCGCGCCGCCATTGGCGGGCGGCGCATGGCGGAGCGCGCTCACGGCCTCGTTGAACACGGCAATGTCGTCGGGGTTCACCACCGGCTGCACGGTCATCACGTCGGGATGCCGGCAGAACGCCGCCATGGCCCGGAATATTACGGTCTGGCCACCGACCGTGCGGTACTGCTTGGGTCCGCCCGCACCGGCGCGAAGCCCGCGCCCGGCGGCGACGAGGATGGCTGCGGTGCGCTCAGGTCTGGGCATGCGTCTTCAAGGACTTGTCGGGCGAATCGATATTGCTGGATGAGCCGTGACCGGCTCGAAAGGCCGCACAGCCCTTACCATGCCAGGCCTGCAAAGCCAGCGGTTTAGCCATGTCTGTGGGAAAACCCATTCTTGTTGCAGTGCACTTGCACAAATGGTAGATTTGTCTAAAGTGTAGGCATGAAACTTGACTGCACAAGAATTGTGCTCAAAATGCGTAGCGGCCGACGCAATGGCGCGCTCGGCAGAGAAACGAGAACCCCGTGACCGGCCCGGACCGCGCAGGCCCTAAACCATTGAAAATAGGTGATATTGAGCTCGCCAACCGGGTTCTCCTGGCGCCGATGTCCGGCGTCACTGACGCTCCCTTCCGCCGACTCACGGCCCACCTGGGTGCCGGCCTCGTCGTCTCCGAGATGACCGCCAGCGATGACCTCGTGAACGGCAAGCCGATGTCCCGGCTTCGCTGCGAGGCCGCCGGTATCGGCGCCCACGTGGTCCAGCTGGCGGGCTGCGAAACCCGCTGGATGGCCGAGGGCGCGCGGATTGCGGAAGCCGCCGGCGCCGACATCATCGACATCAACATGGGTTGCCCGGCGCGGCACGTCACCGGCGGCCAGTCCGGTTCGGCGCTGATGCGCGATCTCGACCATGCCATGACGCTGGTTGAAGCGACGGTCTCGGCCGTGAAGGTGCCGGTGACGCTGAAGATGCGGCTCGGCTGGGACGAGCGTTCGCTCAACGCGCCCGAGCTTGCGCGTCGCGCGGAGGAGGCGGGCGTGCAGATGGTGACGGTTCACGGCCGCACGCGCTGCCAGTTCTACAAGGGCGAGGCGGATTGGTCGGCGGTGCGTGCGGTGAGGGAAGCGGTGTCGATTCCGCTGGTCGTCAATGGCGACATCACCTCGTTCGAGAAGGCGGTCAGCGCGCTGGAAAAATCCGGCGCCAACGCCGTGATGGTCGGCCGTGGCGCCCAAGGCCAGCCTTGGCTGCCCGGGCAGATCGGCCGGCGGCTCGAGACCGGAGTCGCTGAAGCGGTGCCTCCGCTCGCCGAACAGCTCAAGCATGTCCGAGCGCTCTATGAAGAAATTTGCCGCCATTACGGCCTGCGCGTCGGCCTTCGCCATGCGCGAAAGCATCTCGGCTGGGCGCTCGATGTGGCCGCGCAATACGGCAGCGTGCCGGCGGCGAAGCTGAAAGGCTGGCGCCAGCGCATCCTCACCTCGGAAGAGCCGTCCAGCGTGCACCGCGCGCTTGGGGAGGCCTTTGACGATTTTGCATGGAGTGCTGCTGCATGAATTCCGCCGCAGAATTTCGCAGGCCCGTGCCGCCGCTCGGCGAAGCCATCCTGAACGCGCTGCCCAATCCGGTGCTGCTGGTCGCGCCCGACGGCAAGATCGTGGACGCCAACATCGCCGCCGAATCCTTCTTCGAGATTTCGACCCAGTTCCTGAAGCGGCAGTCGCTGAAGGAACTGGTGCCGTTCGGCAGCCCGCTGCTGGCGCTGATCGACCAGGTGCGCGCCTCCGGCTCGCCGGTCAACGAATACAAGGTCGATCTCGGCACGCCCCGCATCGGCGGCGACCGCCAGGTCGACCTGCATGTCGCGCCGCTGGCGGAGCGGCCCGGCCATATCGTCGTCATGCTGCAGGAACGCACCATCGCCGACAAGATGGACCGCCAGCTCACGCACCGCAGCGCCGCGCGCTCGGTGATTGCGCTCGCCGCGATGCTGGCGCATGAGATCAAGAATCCGCTCTCCGGCATTCGCGGCGCGGCACAGCTGCTGGAACAGCAGGCCTCTTCGGAAGACCGCATGCTGACGCGGCTGATCTGCGACGAGGCCGACCGCATCGTCACCCTGGTCGACCGCATGGAAGTGTTCGGCGACGACCGCCCGGTGGCGCGCGGACCCGTCAACATCCATTCCGTGCTCGACCACGTGAAGCGGCTCGCGCAATCGGGCTTTGCCCGCAACGTCAAGTTCGTCGAGGATTACGATCCGTCGCTGCCGCCGGTGCTCGCCAACCAGGATCAGCTGATCCAGGTGTTCCTCAATCTCGTGAAGAACGCCGCCGAGGCGGTCGCCGATCTCGGCAGCGATGCGGAAATCCAGCTCACCACCGCCTTCCGCCCGGGCGTGCGCCTGTCGGTGCCCGGCAAGAAGACGCGCGTGTCGCTGCCGCTGGAATTCTGCGTCAAGGACAACGGCTCCGGCGTGCCGGAAGACCTCTTGCCGAACCTGTTCGATCCCTTCGTTACGACCAAGCAGACCGGCAGCGGGCTCGGCCTTGCGCTGGTCGCCAAGATCGTCGGCGATCACGGCGGGATCATCGAATGCGAGTCGCAGCCGCGCAAGACCACGTTCCGCGTGCTGATGCCGATGTACAGCACCACCAAACCACCACCCGACCAGAGCAAACGCGACGACGTTCCGGGTACGCCGGCGCCTGCCTCACAGGACTCAAGATGAGGAAAGATAAATGGCCGTAGGTAGCATCCTAGTCGCAGACGACGACACCGCCATCCGCACGGTGCTCAATCAGGCGCTTTCCCGCGCCGGGTATGAGGTTCGGCTGACCGGCAACGCGGCCACGCTGTGGCGCTGGGTCAGCCAGGGCGAGGGCGACCTCGTCATCACCGACGTCGTGATGCCCGACGAGAACGCGTTCGATCTCCTGCCGCGCATCAAGAAGATGCGGCCGAACCTGCCGGTCATCGTGATGAGCGCGCAGAACACCTTCATGACCGCGATCCGCGCCTCCGAGCGCGGCGCGTACGAATATCTGCCCAAGCCGTTCGACCTGAAGGAGCTGATCACCATCGTCGGCCGCGCGCTGGCCGAGCCGAAGGAGAGGGTGACGAGCGCCGAGGACGAATCCGAGTTCGATGCGATCCCGCTGGTCGGCCGCTCGCCGGCGATGCAGGAAATCTACCGCGTGCTGGCGCGGCTGATGCAGACCGACCTCACGGTGATGATCTCCGGCGAATCCGGCACCGGCAAGGAGCTGGTGGCGCGCGCGCTGCACGACTACGGCAAGCGCCGCAACGGCCCGTTCGTCGCCGTCAACATGGCGGCGATCCCGCGCGATCTCATTGAATCCGAACTGTTCGGCCATGAGCGCGGCGCGTTCACCGGCGCCAACACCCGCGCCTCCGGCCGCTTCGAGCAGGCCGAGGGCGGCACGCTGTTCCTCGACGAAATCGGCGACATGCCGATGGAGGCGCAGACGCGTCTTCTGCGCGTGCTGCAGCAGGGCGAATACACCACCGTCGGCGGCCGCACCCCGATCAAGACCGACGTGCGCATCGTGGCCGCCTCGAACAAGGATTTGCGCATCCTGATCCAGCAGGGCCTGTTCCGCGAAGACCTGTTCTTCCGCCTCAACGTGGTGCCGCTGCGGCTGCCGCCGCTGCGTGAACGCATCGAGGATCTGCCCGACCTGATCCGGCACTTCTTCTCGCTGGCCGAGAAGGACGGGCTGCCGCCGAAGAAGCTCGATGCCCAGGCACTGGAGCGGCTGAAGCAGCACCGCTGGCCGGGTAACGTGCGCGAGCTGGAGAATCTCGCGCGCCGGCTGGCGGCACTCTACCCGCAGGATGTCATCACAGCCTCCGTCATCGACGGAGAGCTCGCGCCACCGGCCGTTTCGGCCAGCGGCGGCAGCAGCCAGGCGGTGGATAATCTCGGCGGTGCGGTGGAGGCGTATCTGTCCTCGCACTTCTCCGGCTTTCCGAACGGCATGCCGCCGCCCGGCCTCTATCACCGCATCCTCAAGGAGATCGAGATTCCGCTGCTGACGGCCGCGCTGGCGGCCACCCGTGGCAACCAAATCCGCGCTGCCGACCTGCTCGGGCTCAACCGAAATACGCTGCGCAAGAAGATCAGGGATCTCGATATCCAGGTCTATCGGAGCGGGGGGTAGGCAACCCCCGGTTCCCATCCCTGTTGATGGGACAAGTCCCGCGAGAAAGAGCGCCGCGGAATTGTCGCAATTCGGCAACATTGTGATATGATTGCATCAGTCCGCGGGCAGGCGGACTGACCCGTCAGCTCACCCTTTGCCCTTGATGACCAGCGCAGAAACCGCAGCAGTTCAATTGGACGACCCTTCGCTCGCCCGGCCGAAAGGCTGGTCGATCCGCCGTTGGCTCGGGCCGGTGGCGGTGGCGCTGGCGCTGTTCTCGGCCTTCCTGACCTTCATCGTGCTGACCGGGCTCACGCCGATCGAGCCGAAGCGCAACGTCGTCTACGGCTTCCTGCTGATCAATGCCGCGACCATCCTGGTGCTGGTCGGCATCATCGTCCGCGAAGTCTGGAAAGTCGTGCAGGCTCGCCGGCGCGGCAGCGCGGCTGCGCGGCTGCATATCCAGGTGGTCAGCCT
Organism: Bradyrhizobium sp.; assembly: GCF_016219575.1. Classification (GTDB taxonomy): domain Bacteria; phylum Pseudomonadota; class Alphaproteobacteria; order Rhizobiales; family Xanthobacteraceae; genus Bradyrhizobium. Next base: position 830,562 of record NZ_JACRMG010000009.1, read on the forward strand.
GTTCTCGATCATCGCGGTGCTGCCGGCGGTGCTGGTCGCCATCGTCGCCAACGTCACCATCGACCGCGGCCTCGACCGTCTGTTCTCCGGGCCGACCCGCGAGGTGATCCAGAACTCGCTGATCGTGGCGAATGCCTATCTGCACGAGCACGCGCAGCTTATCCGCGGCGACATCCTGGGCATGTCCAACGACATCGCCCACGCCCGGCCGCTGTTCGATCTCGACCGCTCCAGCTTCCGCCAGGGTCTCACGGCGAGCGCCGCCTCGCGCAACCTGCCGGGTGCGATGCTGATCGACAAGGACGCCACCATCCTGGAAAGCGCGCAGACCGGTATTCAACAGGCCTTCACGACGCCGGAGCCGGACTTCCTCAAGGGCGTGGACGACAACGAACCTCAGATCGCGGTCTTCATCGAGGCCAATTACGTCGCGGCCGTCATTCGCCTGCGCAACTTCACCGATACGTTCCTCTATGTCGCCCGCGTGCTCGATCCCCGCGTGGTGGCGCAACTGCGCCAGACCCAGGCCAGCGTCGCCGAATACGCGGCGCTGGAATCGCGCAAGCTCGGCATCCAGGTGGCGTTTGCGCTGATGTTTGCGGTGATCGCGCTGACCATCCTGATGGCCTCGGTGCTGATCGGGCTGAACTTCGCCAATCGCCTGGTGGCGCCGATCCGCCGCCTGATGAGCGCGGCCAACATCGTCTCGACCGGCGATCTCAACGTCCAGGTGCCCGTGCTGAAATCGGAAGGCGACCTCGCCCAGCTCGGCGAAACCTTCAACAAGATGACGCAGGAGCTGCGCAGCCAGCGCGACGAACTGGTCAATGCCTCCGAGCTGATCGACAGCCGCCGCCGCTTCATCGAGGCGGTGCTGTCCTCGGCCAGCGCCGGCATCATCGGCGTCGATGCGTCGGGCAGCATCGGAATCCTCAACCGTTCTGCGGAAAAGCTGATCGGAAAGGCGGAGTCCGAGGTGCTGGACCATCCGCTTTCCGAAGTGCTGCCCGAACTCGACGACATGATGAAGACGGCGCGCGAGGGCACGCAGAAGCTGGTGCAGGGCCAGATCACCATCAATCGCGACGGCCACGAGTCCAACCTGTCGGTCCGGGTCAGCGCCGAGCAGACCAGCCAGTCCCGGGACAGCTATATCATCACGCTGGACGACATTACCGATCTCGTCGCTGCCCAGCGCACCTCGGCCTGGGGCGATGTCGCCCGCCGCATCGCGCACGAGATCAAGAACCCGCTGACGCCGATCCAGCTCTCGGCCGAGCGCATCCGCCGGAGATTTGGCCGCACCGTCACCGAGGCCAAGGACAAGGAAATCTTCGAGCAGTGCACCGACACCATTGTGCGCCAGGTCGACGACATCAGGCGCATGGTCGACGAGTTCGCGCGTTTTGCGCGCATGCCCAAGCCCGTGATGGAAGGCGAGGACGTCGCCGACGTCGTCCGCCAGGCGGTGTTCCTGATGAAGGTCGCCCATCCCGAGCTCGACATCGAGGCCGATATCAGGCAGGACCCGATGCACGCCCAGTTCGACCGCCGCCTGATCTCGCAGGCGCTGACCAACATCATCAAGAACGCCACCGAGGCGATCGAGCAGGTGCCGCCGGAAGACCTCGGCAAGGGACGCATCGACGTCGTCGCCCAGCGCGAGGCTGACGATATCCTGATCGACGTCATCGACAATGGCATCGGCCTGCCCAAGGTGGCGCGGCAGCGCCTGCTGGAGCCCTACGTGACGACCCGCCAGAAGGGCACCGGGCTGGGGCTGGCGATCGTCGGCCGCGTGCTCGAAGACCATGGTGGCCGCATCGAGCTCAAGGATGCTTCCGACTTCCGGCCCGGCCAGCGCGGCGCCTGGATGCGGCTGCGCTTTGCCGTCACCGGGCAGGCGAAGAAGTCGGGCGAACAGGATCAGGAGACAAAGCCGCCGGTTTCTGAAACCAGTGCGGCGGTACCGACGACCAATGATGAAGACAAAATCCAAGAAAAGCCTGAAGAAAAAATTCAGGCCGCAACCGGCAGCTGACAAGACAGGTGTAACCCATGGCCAGTGACATTCTGATTGTCGATGACGAAGCCGATATCCGTGACCTCGTGGCCGGCATCCTCGACGACGAGGGGTTTTCCACGCGCACCGCGCGCGATTCCGATTCGGCGCTCGCCGAGATCGCCAACCGCCGGCCGCATCTGGTGTTCCTCGACATCTGGCTGCAGGGCTCCAAGCTCGACGGCCTGCAGCTGCTGGAGCAGATCAAGAAGGACAACGCCGATCTGCCGGTCGTGATGATTTCCGGCCATGGCAACATCGAAACGGCAGTCGCAGCCATCAAGCGCGGCGCCTACGACTTCATCGAAAAGCCGTTCAAGTCCGACCGGCTGATCCTGGTCGCCAATCGCGCGCTGGAAACCTCGCGGCTGAAACGCGAGGTGAAGGAGCTGAAGCAGCTCGCACCTGCCGCCAGCGTGCTGACCGGCCGCTCCGCCTGCATGAACCAGCTGCGCCAGACCATCGACCGCGCCGCCAAGGCCAACAGCCGCATCATGATCGTCGGTCCCTCCGGCGCCGGCAAGGAACTGGCGGCCCGCACGCTGCACAACATGTCGAGCCGCGCCGACGGTCCCTTCGTGGTGATCAACGCCGCCGCCATCACGCCGGAGCGGATGGAGGTCGAACTGTTCGGCGTCGAGCAGACCAATGGCGGCGAGTCGCGCAAGGCCGGCGCGCTGGAAGAGGCGCATGGCGGCACCCTGTTCATCGACGAAATCGCGGACATGCCGCGCGAGACCCAGAACAAGATTCTGCGGGTGCTGGTCGACCAGACCTTCCAGCGTGCCGGCGGCACCGCGAAGGTGAGCGTCGACGTGCGCATCATTTCCTCCACCGCGCGCAACCTGGAAGAGGAGATCGCGGCGGGGCATTTCCGCGAGGATCTCTATCACCGCCTCTCGGTGGTGCCGATCCGTGTGCCGCCGCTGTCGGAGCGGCGCGAGGACATCCCCGAACTGATCGACTACTTCATGGACCAGATTTCGGCGGCCACCGGCCTGCCGAAGCGGCAGATCGGCCAGGACGCGATGGCGGTGCTGCAGTCGCATGTCTGGCCGGGCAACGTCCGCCAGCTCCGCAACAATGTGGAGCGCGTGATGATTCTGGCGAGCGGCGGGCCTGAGGTCATCATCACCGCCGACATGCTGCCGCCGGACGTCGGCTCCATGGTTCCGGCCATGCCCACCAGCAACAATGGCGAGCACATCATGGGCCTGCCGCTGCGGGAGGCGAGGGAGGTGTTCGAGCGGGATTACCTGATCGCCCAGATCAGCCGCTTCTCCGGCAACATCTCTCGCACAGCGGAATTCGTCGGCATGGAACGCTCGGCGCTTCATCGCAAGCTGAAGGCGCTCGGGGTCGGCTAGCGGAGAGATTCGCCCGGCGTCGATGATTCCGCGATGGAGCGGCCGCGTACCGGTCCATGCAGATGCTTGGGAATATTCGTCTCTTTTTGAGGCTTTAGGGAGAAATGCCGCCACGTTCAGCGCGCGGGGGGTGCGAACTCGCTTGCCTAAAATCTGCGCCTGTCTTCTAATTGTGCCGCCGCACCTCAGGAGGGGGATCTCAAGGGGAAGGCGGCACCCGGCTGATGGCTCCAACAGAGGGCTGCGGCCGGTTCAAAAATAAAAAACTGCGGGATAAAAAATGGCGGCAGACCGCGCACAAAACCTACAAGACACCTTCCTTAATCACGTTCGCAAAACCAAGACGCCACTGACGATCTTTCTGGTCAATGGAGTGAAACTGCAGGGGATTGTCACCTGGTTCGACAATTTCTGTCTTCTGCTCCGGCGCGACGGTCACTCGCAGCTTGTCTACAAGCATGCGATCTCGACCATCATGCCCGGCGCTCCGATCCAGTTGTTCGAGGGCGGCGAGGATACGGCTTGAGAGTGATCTGATTGGAACCCCGAATTTTCGACGGGGGGGCCGACCGTCCGCGGTCGGGAGGGGACAAGGCGACAGGGCGGGTGATTGTCATCGGCCCTTATCTGCGCATGCGCCGCGGCGAGGCCGACGCGCAAACAGATGCGGCTGTCCGCGATTCCGAGGCAAGGCTGGAGGAAGCCAAGGGTCTGGCGCGCGCCATCGATCTGACGGTGGTCGACGCGCTCATTGCACCGATCGCGCAGATCAGGCCGGCGACCTATCTCGGCAAGGGCAAGGTCGAGGAGGTACTCGGCCTCATCAAGGGCAACGACATCGAACTCGCAGTGATGGATTGCGCGCTGTCGCCGATCCAGCAGCGCAATCTCGAGAAGGCGTGGGGCGCCAAGGTGCTCGACCGCACCGGCCTCATCCTGGAAATCTTCGGCCGCCGCGCCAAGACCAAGGAAGGCGCGCTGCAGGTCGAGCTCGCCCATCTCAACTACCAGCGCAGCCGGCTGGTGCGCTCTTGGACCCATCTGGAGCGCCAGCGCGGCGGCTTCGGCTTCATGGGCGGCCCCGGCGAAACCCAGATCGAGGCCGACCGCCGCCTGATTGGCGACCGCATCGCGCGGCTGGAGAACGAACTGAAGAAGGTGCAGGCGACGCGGCGGCTGCATCGCGCCGGGCGCCAGCGCGTGCCGTATCGCGTCGTGGCTCTGGTCGGCTACACCAATGCCGGCAAGTCGACCTTGTTCAACCGGCTGACGCGCGCGGATGTGCAAGCGGCCGACATGCTGTTCGCGACGCTGGATCCGACGCTGCGTGCGCTCACCCTGCCGCACGGCGGCAAGGCCATGCTGTCCGACACCGTCGGCTTCATCTCCAACCTGCCGACGCAGCTCGTCGCCGCCTTCCGCGCCACGCTGGAGGAGGTGCTGGAGGCCGACATCATCCTGCACGTCCGCGACATCTCGCATGAGGACGCCGAAGCCCAGGAGCGCGACGTCGACGCCGTGCTGCGCCAGCTCGGCATCGATCCCGCCGCCGGCTCGGGCCAGCGCATCATCGAGGTCTGGAACAAGATCGACCGCTTCGATCCCGAAGAGCGCGAGAACCTGAAGAACATCGCCGCGCGCCGCCCGCCGGAACGGCCGTGCTTCCTGGTCTCGGCTACCTCAGGCGAGGGGATCGATGCGCTGCTAGCCGCCATCGAGGATCGCCTCGCCGCGAGCCGCACCACGCTCGATCTGTCGATCGACGCCGCCGACGGCGCAGGCATCAGCTGGCTGCACCGCAATGCCGAGGTGCTGAACAAGGAACTGCACGACGGCCGCTTCGCCATGACCGTGCGCGTAGACGAGACCAAGCGGGACATCGTGGTCAATCGGTTCGCGGCCGTGCCGCACGTAGCGTGACTCTTCTGCCGTAGGGTGGGCAAAGGCGCGCTTGCGCCGTGCCCACCTTCGCCAGAGCAGCCTTGAAGGTGGGCACGCTTTTCTTTGCCCACCCTACGCGTTCTATCGCCACGCCTTGAACGCCATGAACAGCGCCATCGCGGCGATGATGACGATCATCGACAGCCGCAGCCGGTCCGGGCTGACGCGGTTGGCGAAGCGGGCGCCGATATCGGTGCCAATCCACAGGCCTGCGATCAGGGCGGCGATGGCGAGCCACGGCAGCTCGGTGCCCTGCTGCACATAGAGCAGCGCCGCTGGCAGCGTCACCGGCAACGCGGTGACGGCAAGGCTCATCGCCTGCGCGCGGTGCTGCGAGAGTCCTGCGATGCCAGCCATCAGCGCGGTGATGGCGAGGCCGCCGCCGATGCCGAGAAAGCCGGATGACCAGCCGGCGACGGCGCCGATCGCGCCGAGCGTTGCCCAATGCAGCGGGACGTCCTCCGGTACATCGTCCGCACCGTTGTTCCCTGAGCGCTGCGAACGCAGCAGCATGATTGCAAGCAGGATGACGAGGTAGGCGACAAAGCACCATTGCAGGGCGCGATCCGGGACATGAACAGCAAAAAGTGCACCGACGCAGCCGCCGACGCCGAAGCCGGCCGCGAGCCAGATCAGCCAGCGCAAGGAGATGCGATGGCCGCTGCGGCTGTAGTTGCGCACGCCGGACAGGCTGGTCGGCACGATCTGCGCCACCAGCGAGATGCCCTGCGCTATGTGCTGCTCCTTGCCGAGGATGAGGATCAGGAGCGGCACCAGAACGCCGCCAGCGGTGACGCCGAGAAAGCCGGAGAACAAGCCGCCGGCCAGCCCGGTGACGAGTCCGCCGATGATCTCGGCGAAATTCATCCGCGCTCGCTACGTTGGGCCGGCGTGGGTGGCCGCGCGGCGAGCTTCGCCTCATCCCACAGCGCGTCCATTTCTTCCAGCGTCGCTTCCTCCAGCGTGCGGCCTTTTGCGGCGAGCGCGCGCTCGATATAGGCAAAACGCTTCTCGAACTTGGCATTGGCGCCGCGCAGCGCCATCTCGGGATTGGCGTCGACGTGACGGGCGAGGTTGACCACGGCGAACAGGAGGTCGCCGGTCTCTTCCGCCAGTTCGGCCTTGTCGCCGCCGTCGAGCGCGGCTTCGATCTCGTCGGCTTCCTCGCGGATCTTGTTGAGCACGGCGCGCGGGTCGTTCCAGTCGAAGCCGACGGTTGAGGCCTTGCGCTGCAGGTCGAGTGCGCGGGCGAGCGCAGGCAGCCCGGCCTTGACGCTGTAGAGCAGCGATTTGTGCGCAGCTTCCTCCGGCGGCCGCCGCGCGGCGCGTTCGGCCTTCTCCTCGGCCTTGATGCGATCCCAGTTCTCGGCGACATGGCCCGAGGTGACCACGCCGTTCTCGTCGCCGAACACGTGCGGATGGCGCCGGATCATCTTGCGCGTCACCGCCTCGACCACGTCGCCGAAGGCAAAGGCGTTCTGCTCTTCCGCCATGCGGGCGTGATAGACCACCTGCAGCAGCAGGTCGCCGAGCTCGTCCTTGAGGTCGTCGAGATCGCCGCGCGCGATCGCCTCCGCCACCTCATAGGCCTCCTCGATCGTGTAGGGGGCGATGGTCGCAAAATTCTGCTCGAGGTCCCAGGGGCAGCCGGTGACCGGCGTGCGCAGCGCCGCCATCACTTCGATCAGTCCAAGAATGTCGCGGGAAGGTTTCATGAGTTCGCCGGGTTCGCGGATTTTCTCCCTTATGCCGCATCGTGTCCGGCGATCCCAGCGAAACCGCTGCATTGGCCTGTGGATCGGGGAATGCTAAGGGGCGGGTCATGTACAACCAGGAAACCGCTTTGGTCCTGTTCTCGGGCGGACAGGACTCCACCACTTGCCTTGCCTGGGCGCTCGAGCGCTTTGCGCGCGTCGAAATGCTCGGCTTTGCCTATGGCCAGCGCCACGCCATTGAGCTCGATTGCCGGGAACGGCTGCTGGCCGGCATTCGCGCGGCGCGCCCCGACTGGGTCGCCAAGCTCGGCGAGAGCCATACGCTGGACATTCCCACGCTCGCCGAGATCTCCGACACCGCGCTGACGCGCGACGTCGAGATCAGGATGGGCGAGGACGGCCTGCCGAATACATTCGTGCCCGGCCGCAACCTGGTGTTCCTGACCTTTGCCGCGGCGCTGGCGTATCGGCGCGGCATCCGCCACATTGTCGGCGGCATGTGCGAGACCGACTATTCCGGCTATCCCGATTGCCGCGACGAGACCATCAAGGCGCTGCAGACTGCGCTCAACCTCGGCATGGCGAAGAACTTCGAGCTGCACACGCCGCTGATGTGGCTTGACAAGGCCTCGACCTGGAAGCTCGCGCACGATCTCGGCGGGGCAGGGCTGGTCGATTTGATCCGCGAGCATTCCCACACCTGCTATCTCGGCGAACGCGGCACGCAGCACGATTGGGGTTTTGGTTGCGGCGAATGCCCGGCCTGCAGCCTGCGGGCGAGGGGCTGGCGGGAGTATGCGGGAAGGGGGTAAGCTTGCCGGAAGCGGGAACCCAGCGGGAGATGCGATATGATCGTCACCATCGTCACCTTCAATCTCGCGACGCCCACGACGCTCGCCGAGATGAAGAAGACATTTCAGTCGACGGCCCCGAAATATCAGGGGCTCGCCGGGCTCTTGCGCAAGAACTATTTCGTCAGTGAGGACGGCAGGCGCGCCGGCGGAATCTATGTCTGGCAATCGCGCGCCGATGCCGATCGCGTCTACACGGCCGAATGGCGCAAGTTCGTGGAAGGCAAATATGGCGTGCCGCCGCAGATCGAGTATCTGCATTCGCCCGTGATGGTGGACAACCGCGAGGGTACGATCAGCGTGGCGGCCTAACTGGGCGCACATGCCGGACGATCCATCAGCAGATATACGGCAAACCAGTACGGCATCCGGCCTGGCGGCGAGGCTGGTCGCCTGGGCCGGGAGGGTTGGTGCCGGCCCCCGCGAGAGCAGCGACGTCGCGCTGCAGCGGCAACTGCTTGTCCTGCTGGGCGTCGGCACCCTGCCATTGACGGCACTGTGGTCGGCGATCTACTTCGCGGCCGGAGCGCCGCTGGCGGCCGCCGTGCCGGCAACCTATACCGTCGTCGCGCCCATCAACACGCTGATCTTCAGCTGGACGCGCAATCTGCGCGTCTACCGCTTCTCCCAGCTCCTGATGACCCTGATATTGCCGTGGCTGGTGACGATCAGCCTCGGCGGCTTCAGGGAATCCAGCGCGGTGATCATCTGGGCCGCGCTCTGTCCGCTGATATCCCTGCTGGTCGAAGGGCTTCGCGAAACCGTGCTGTGGATCGTGGGCTTCGTCCTGCTCCTTGTCGCAACCGCAATCGTGCAGCCCTACCTCGTTCCTGTCGGGCTGCCGGATGCCTTCGTCACCTGGTTCTTCGTGCTCAACCTGGGCACGGTGATCGGCATCGTGTTCGTGTTCATGCACTACTTTGTCGGGCAGCGGAACTATTTCCAGGAGCGCTCGGAGACGCTGCTGCTCAACATCCTTCCCAGGGAGATCGCCGAAGCGCTGAAGGTCAACCGGAGCACCATTGCCGCGCATTATGACGCGGCGAGCGTTCTTTTCGCGGATGTCGTCGAATTCACGCCGATGGCGGCGACCATGAGCCCGCTGCGCCTCGTCAATCTGCTCAATGACGTCTTCCAGTGTTTCGACGATCTCGTCGAGAAGTACGATCTCGAAAAGATCAAGACGATCGGCGACTGCTACATGGTAGCCGCCGGCGTTCCCCGCGAGCGGCCCGATCATGCAGCCGTCCTGGTGCAGCTCGCACTCGACATGCGGGAGGAGGTGGCGACCCGTTCGTTCGGCGACCGCAAGCTGGCGTTCCGGATCGGCATCAACTCCGGCCCCGTGGTGGCTGGCGTCATCGGCCGCAAGAAGTTCATCTACGACCTCTGGGGCTCGACGGTGAACATGGCGAGCCGAATGGAATCGCACGGCGAGCGCGGGATCGTTCAGATCACGCGCAATACCTTCGAACTGGTCGAGGACCAGTTCGACTGCGAGCCCAGGGGGACGATCAACGTGAAGGGCGCCGGTCCGATCGAGGTCTGGCACGTGGTCGGCCCGAAGGCGGCGCGCCGGGCCATGACGGCCTGACGTCTAGCCAAAATCCTCCGCCGTCAGCTCGATCGGCTTGCCGTGGGGCGTGCGGTCGGCGGCGTGATCCCAGGCGTGGCGGTAGCGATGCAGCAGCTCCGTCGTCGCCACCCCCTTGGCGGCGACGAGGCGCTCCAGCGTCGCCAGCCAGTGCCGGTAGTAGGTCTCGCCGGTATCGGGGTCGCCGGCGGCCTGGGCGCGCTTGATCTCGGCGCCGAGCGTCTCCGCCCATTCCTTCCAGGAGAACACGCCGGCCTCGTGCAGCGCCAGCGCCATGGCGAAGGCGCGCGCCTCCCAGGGCTCGCGGAACACGGGACCATCCTCGTCGCGCGGCACGCCGGGCACGGCGACCGCGGCATGCATGGCCTGACTTGGAGTTAGTCTTGGCGTCAATTCCATCAGGCGCGCTCCAGATAGGGTTCCCAGGCATCGACGGAGACGGAGAGGGTGGGATCGCCCTCCTTGCCCCACAGCTCGCGCCCGTCGAAACGCACGGTGTAGAGCCAGTGCGGATCCTCGCCCCGGCCCAGCGAATTGACGTCGGGAAAGACGTGGCAGCCGTGGTTGCTCTCGATGGTGCCAAGGCGGCCGCGGACATAGTGCGGCAGGCGCGTATGCGTCACGGGGTGGATGTCCTTCATCCGCACGACGTCGCCGACGTTGAACAGCGCCGGCGCGGATGGCGTGCGCTCGGTCGGCCCGCCGCGGCGGATCGCCGGCGTCACTTCCTGCGGCGCAACCGGCTTCACGCCGGGCTTTGGCGGTGCGAGCACCCGGCCTGCCTCGATCTCCTCGTGGGTCACCAGCCCGCGCTCGATCATCAGCGTCTCGAGGCCGGCGAGCCAGAGTTCGTAGTAGGTCTTGCTCAGATAGTCCTGTGGCGGGCGGTTCTCGCGGGCAAAGCGCGTCATGTCGATGTTCCAGCCGCCGGGCCGCGCCATCGCCAACGTCAGCGCAAAAGCGCGGCGCTCCCATTCCGCGTGAAACACCGGTTCGTCCGGTTCGGGCACCACGGGCCCAAACCCCTTGACGCCGCCCATGTCATGCGCGCCGTCCATCAGGAAACCTCGCCTGGCTGCTTCGGCAATCCCGTGCCGATCATGCTGTCGCGGGTGACGAGCGCGGCGAGCTTTTCCTCGCTCCAGCCCTCGGTGCCCTCGGGCCGCATCGGCAGCACGAGGTAGCGGATTTCGGCGGTGGAATCCCAGACGCGGATCTTGGTCGCGTCGGGCAGGGTCACGCCAAAATCCTTCAACACGCCGCGCGGGTCGGAAACGGCGCGGGAACGGTAGGGCGCGGACTTGTACCAGACCGGCGGCAGCCCCAGCACCGGATGCGGGTAGCAGGAGCATAGCGTGCACACGACCATGTTGTGCTGGCCGGGCGTGTTCTCGACCACCACCATGTGCTCGCCCTGGCGGCCGGAATAATCGAGTTCGGCGATCGCAGCCGTGGCGTCCTTCAGGAGCCGCGCGCGATAGTCGGGATCGGTCCAGGCCTTGGCCACCACGCGGATGCCGTTGCGCGGGCCGATCTTCTTCTCATAGAGATCGATTAGGAGGTCGAGCGAGGCCGGATCGACATAGCCTTTTTCGGTCAGGATCGATTCCAGCGCGCGGACGCGCAGCTCCGTTTCCGAAAGCTCGGAATGATCGTGATCGTGGTGATGATGGTCGTGGTCGTGCCCGGACATGGGTGGGAAGATAGAGCATGATCCGGAAAAGTGGAGACCGGTTTTCCGAAAAGCATGCCCTCGGGCTCGACCCGGGGGATCATGCTCTCAAACAGAGATCGGCGCAAAAACCGGGCTATGTCGAGGCAGAGACTGCTGATAGCATTTCACCCATGGGGACGAGGGCAGCACGCGCCGCCGGGGTGGCGGCATTGGCGATTCTGCCGTGGCTCGCGGACGAGGCGAGGGCGGCCAACAACGCCTATGCGGTCGATGCCGCCGATATCGGCGAGGCCGGCTCCTGCAAGATCGAGAGCTGGCTGTCGATGGCCACCAACACCGATTTCACCGCCGTCGCCAATCCCTCCTGCGTGGTCGATCCGTTCAAGCTCAAGCCGGTCGAGCTGAGCATGCTGACGAACCGCGCCAAAAGCGACGGCGAGTGGGGCACCTCCGTCGCGCCCAAGGCCAAGGTGAACCTGATGCCGACCGGCGTCGGACGGCTCGGCCTCTCCTTCTACGCCGCCGGTGCCTTCGATGTCGCGACCGGCGAAAACCTCACGGTGCAGGCGGTGATTCCGGCAACGTACCGCCTCTCGGAGACCATGCGCATCAACCTCAATGGCGGCTGGCTTTGGGACCGCACGACTGACAAGCATTTTGCGCTTTACGGTATCGGCTTCGACTGGAAATTCACCGACACGCTGCAATGGACCATCGAGGCGTTCGGCCAGGCCGGCAGCGCGGATGCGCCGAGCGCGTTGCGGCCGCGCTTCCAGACCGGATTGCGCTATCGGCCGAGCGAAATCTTCTCCGTGGACGTCATCCTCGGCCATAACATCACCGGCGAAGGCGCGAGCTGGATCACCATCGGCACCACGATCCGCTTTCCCGTCGAAAGCGCGCAGCCCGAGCACAAGCGCACGGGTCATCTGTAAGACCAACCAAGAAAAGCGAGCAGGGAGGTTTGCGTTGTCCGAGTTTGTCACCATCGAGAAGGGGCATGGCCCCGACGGTCGCATCGCCATCGTCCGGTTCGACCGCGGCGACGGCGTCAACGCCCTGTCGCCGGAAGCGATGCGGCAGCTGACCAACGCCGCGCGCAGCTTCGAGGACGATGCCTCGACCTCGGTCGTGGTGCTGACCGGAAGCGAAAAATCCTTCACCGCCGGGTTCGATCTCAAGGATCCCGAAGGCAGGGCGCGCCGCGCCATGGACCTGGGCACGTTGCGCCGGCACCTGAAGCTCGGGCCGCGCATGACGCGCGCCTGGCAGGAGATGGAGCAGATCACCATCGGCGCCATCGAGGGCTTCTGCATCGGCGGCGGCGTGGCGCTGGCCGTCGCGCTCGACTTCCGCGTCATGGCGCGCAGCGCCCATCTGCGCGTGCCGGAGATCGGGCTCGGCATGAACATGAGCTGGCAGAGCGTGCCGCGCATGCTGCACCTGATCGGCCCGGCCCGCACCAAGCAGGCCGTGATCCTGGCCGACCAGCGCATCACCGCGGACGAAGCCTATGAATGGGGCCTGGTGGAGCAGGTGGCCGATCCCGGCAAGGCCTTCGATGTGGCCATGGAGCTCGCCGCAAAGATCGCCGACCAGCCGCCGCTCTCGGTCGCCATGACCAAGCTCACCGTCAACCGCCTCGCGCACGCGCTCGACGATCTCGCCAGCCACATGGACGTCGACCAGTTCGCGCTGGCAAGCCTGACCGAAGACCACAAGGAAGGCGTTGCCGCGTTTCTGGAGCGGCGCAAGCCGAAGTTCAGGGGACGGTAGGTCGGGCGTGCGACGGCGCTCATCCAAACCCCAGTCTCCATATCCACGATTCGCATAAGGTATATTATGGAATATAAATATATACAATTGGATCAGATAGTTAAGGCGGAATCCTTAATGTCGATAGCGGCTTTGGCTCCGCCCGAGGCATCGGGCCCTGCTGCGCCCAGCGCGATCATGGATGACCAAACGGCGCCGGCTTCGTAAGGTGCCGCACAAGAGACTGTCGCCTGGAGGAAATGCAGATGAGCGCGAACCAGTACAGCATCGGATTGGACAAGAACCCGGCCAATTACGTGCCGCTGACGCCGCTGAGCTTCCTGGCGCGCTCCGCCGCCGTTTACCCGGACCATGTCAGCGCCGTCTATGAAGGCCGCAGCTTCACCTGGTCGGAAACCTATGCGCGCTGCCGGCGCTTCGCGTCCTGGCTCACCGGCCGCGGCATCGGCACCGGCGATACGGTCGCGGCGATGCTGCCGAACATTCCGGCGATGAACGAGCTGCACTTTGCCGTCCCGATGACCGGCGGCGTGCTGAACGCGCTCAACATCCGTCTCGACGCGCCTTCGATTGCCTTCCAGCTCGATCACGGCGGCGCAAAAATCATCGTGGTCGATCCCGAATTCTGCACCGTGATTGTGGAAGCCTTGTCGCTGATGAAAGGCCCAAAGCCTTTCGTCGTCGACGTCGACGATGCGTCGTTTGCCGGCGGCCGGCGCATCGGCGCCATCGAGTATGAAGCGGCCGTGGCCCAGGGCGATCCGAACTTCGTGGCACGACTGCCGGCGGATGAATGGGACGCGATTGCGCTGTCCTATACCTCGGGCACGACAGGCAATCCCAAGGGCGTCGTCACGCATCACCGCGGCGCGTATCTGAACGCCGTCAGCAACATCCTCGCAGGCAACCTTGGCCAGCATCCGGTGTATCTCTGGACGCTGCCGATGTTCCACTGCAACGGCTGGTGCTTTCCCTGGACCGTGGCGGCCTCAGCCGGCGTCAATGTCTGCCTGCGCAAGGTTGATCCGGCAAAGATCTTCGAGCTGATCCCCGCGCACGGCGTCACCCACATGTGCGGCGCGCCGATCGTCTACAACACCCTGATCAACGCGTCCGGCGCGCCCAAGGGCGCCAAGGCCAGGCCCGTGGTCGGCCTGATTGCGGGTGCGGCGCCGCCGGTCGCGGTGCTGGAGGGCGCCGAGAGCATCGGCATCAAGCTCACCCATGTCTATGGGCTCACCGAGGTCTATGGCCCCGCCTCCGTCTGCGCCGAGCAGCCGGGCTGGGACGAACTCTCGCCGGAAGCGCGCGCGCAGATGAAGCGCCGGCAGGGCGTGCCCTACCCGCTGGAGGAAGCCGTCACCGTGCTCGATCCCGAGACCATGCGCGAGGTGCCGCGCGACGGCGAAACCATCGGCGAGGTGATGTTCCGCGGCAATATCGTGATGAAGGGCTATCTGAAGAACGAGAAAGCGACCAGGGAAGCGTTTGCCGGCGGCTGGTTTCACACCGGCGATCTCGGCGTGCTCGACGAGCACGGCTACGTCATCATCAAGGACCGCTCCAAGGACATCATCATCTCCGGCGGCGAGAACATTTCCTCGGTCGAGGTCGAGGACGTCCTCTACAAGCACCCGGCCGTGCTGTTCGCCGCCGTGGTGGCAAAGCCCGACGCGAAATGGGGCGAGGTGCCTTGCGCCTTCATCGAGCTGAAGGAAGGTGCCAAGGCCACGGAAGCCGAGATCATCGCCTATTGCCGCACCCATATGTCAGGCTTCAAGACGCCGAAGGCTGTCGTGTTCGGCGCCATCCCGAAGACGTCCACGGGCAAGATCCAGAAATTCCTGCTGCGCAACCAGGTGGAGTCGGCCAAGGCGATTTCGGCCTGATCTTTGGCGTCATTCCGGGCTGGTCCGACCAGACCCGGAATCTCGAGATTCCGGGTTCGACGCTTCGCATCGCCCCGGAATGACGGGTTCAAGGCTCACGCCCTCTTCCGCAGTGGCACGGCATCGCCTACCGCGTCGGTCGCACTATACGCACTATATTCCGGCCTCAGAAGCCTACCTTGAGGCCTGCACGCGCGCCGTGAAAGAGGACCGAGGACGTGGGCACCGAACTGTCCGCGATGAGGCCGGCGTTCAGGTAGTATTGCTGCGCCTGCGACACGCCGGTCAGCCACAGCGCCTGGTAGCCGGCAAACACCTCGGCGCGCGCACCAATCTTGTAGATCAGGGTCGGCGAAACCTCGATAAGGCCGGCGAAGTTCGTCGTAGACACCGTGTCATTGTACACGTTTGCGAATACACCCGCTCCATCGACGGTGTTCATGACGCGATTGCGCGAGATGTTGTTCGCGAAGATGCCACCCTTGGCGACCAGTCCAAGGGAGAACGCCGGGCTGAAATCGTAGCGGGCATCGAATCCCAGCTGTGCGCCGTAGAGGTCGTTGCGCGCGTTGACGTTGAGATAGCCTAGCCATCTCGTACCGATCCCATCGTCGTCGCTGAACACGTTCATCGTGCTGCCTAAATGGACATAGCGGAATCCGGCCAGCACATCGACCCTTGCGTTTGGTCCGCCCAACGCGACACGCCGGCGATAATTCCCTTCGGCGCCCCAAATCTCCGAATTGAGGTTCACGTCGATGCGGCGCGAACCGCTGAATATGTCGATCGCCGTCCCGCCGATCGTCGGGGCGATGTTGACGCCGGGATAGCCGACGGCCGTACCCAGGAATCGCGCATCCAGACTGTCGGTCGGGCTCCTTGCAGACGCGGACGACCCGGTCCCCGTGAGGAAGAATCCGGACATCTCGATGCTGCTCAAGGGGTCGATCGCTACGCCGACGGTGAAGCGTGCGCCGGGCTTCCAGTCGCGGTCCTGGTCCGCGAAGAACCTCTGATCGGTGCCGCTGTGGCGAGCGAACTCGAACCGGTTCGTGCTTTGGGTCATGTACAGGGCTTCGAGCCCGACCCAGACGGCCGGGCCTGCGGCCACCTGCGGCTGGACGGGAGCCTTGACCGGGAGGTCAGCAGCCAGTGCGGACCCGCTCACGGCAAGCCCAATTGCAATTCCTGCAACCATCCGATTCATCGAATTCTCCCGTCACGTACTGCGTAATTCTTACTGCAAACCCGGGAAAAGAGAGCGCATGGCCCCCAAGAAAGGCATCGGAAAAGCCTGAAAGATACCGGGTGTTGCCTGAACAACACATCGATTGCCCTACGCCCTCTTCCGCAGCGGCACGGCATCGTCCGCGGCGTCGTTGCGATATTCGAGGATGTCGCCGGGCTGGCAGTCGAGCGCCTCGCAGATCAGCGCAAGCGTGTCGAAGCGCACGCCCTTCACCTTGCCACTCTTCAACAGCGAGACGTTCTGCTCGGTGATGCCGATGCGCTCGGCGAGTTCCTTCGAGCGCATCTTGCGCCGTGCCAGCATGACGTCGAGATTGACGACGATCGGCATGGCGCGGCTCACACGAAGGAGGCGTGTTCGTCGGCGATCCGCGTCGCCTCGACCATCACCCAGGCGACCGCCAGCAGCACGCCGCCTATGATCAGCGCGAGATAGTCGTTGGTCGACAGCGCGATCCCGAGCTGACGGCTGCCCGGCGGATTGCTGAACGTGAAGGCCAGCAGCAGCGCGGTCGACGAGACGGGTCCGAGCACCGCCTGCGCCAGCACGCTGCCCGCAAAGTTGCGCAGGCGGCGGGCGCTGGTCAGCGTGAACACGCGCCCCTCGGCAAAATCCGCAAACAGCGCGCGCGCCTGCCACAGGCCGAACAGCAGCACACCGACGGGAATGGCCATGACAGCAGCGCCCGCGGCAACGCGGTCCGGCGTCAGCGCGAGGTCGCGCCCGGCCTCGCCCAGCCGCGCCAGCAGCAGATTGCGCGTCCATTCGGGGATGACGAACACGAGACACATCGCGACGCCGATCAGCACCATCCCGAGTGTGGTGACGATCACCATGGCATTGGAGAAGCGGCGCAGGCGGTTGGAATTGGCGAAAGCGGGCATGGTCTGCTCCTACCATTGACGCGACATCTAATTATCGTATTACAATAAGAAATCATCGTCAAGGAGGGTTGTTTTGATGGATTATGGGCCCCTGCTCCACGCTTGCCTGCGCGCCTGCGTCGCCCTCGCCCTCGCCGGTTGCGGCCATATGCCGGTCACGTCGATGGTGAAGCTTGCCCGGGTCGATTTCGAGACGTCGGACCCCGCGCAGCTGCGCGCCGCGATCAAGCTGCCGCGTGCCTTGCGGCCGCGGCCGAACGGCGTGTCGCTCCGCATCGCCGTGCGCGTCGGCCGCGCGCCGGAGGAAGCGCGCGATTTTGTGCTGCGTGAATTGCCGGCGCCTTCGGAGCTTGCGCGTGAGGCAGGCGCCGACAGCCACGTCTTTGCCTACCGCATCGACGAGGCCGACCTGCCCCGCCTCACAGCATTTCGCACCGAACTGATTGCGAAAAAGAGCAGCGGCGAGCGCGGCTCGATCTCGATTTCGGTACAGCCGCAGGCCTGCAGGGCGAGCGAGTTGCCGGACGGTCCCGTCCATCTCACCAGCTATCTGCGAACGGCGGAGACCGGTGCCTATGTCACGCTCGCGCGCGACGTCGATCTGCGGACGCTGGCGCCTGAGCATGCCATCGTGGACAAAATCCCGCGCTGTGCGTCCTAGCCGAGCCTTTGCCGCATCCCGTCATGGGCCGGCACCACGCCCTCCGGCAGGCTCAGCCGCAGCACCTCGTAATCGAGGTCGGAATGCATGTTGGTGATGACGGCACGCTTCGGCTTGAAGCGCGCGATCCAGGACAGCGCATCGTCGACGGAGAAGTGGCTGGGATGCGGCGCATACCGCAGCCCGTCGATGATCCAGAGGTCGAGATCTTTCAGCGCCGGCCAGCTCTTTTCCGGGATATCGCTGACGTCGGGCGTGTAGGCGGCATCGCCGATGCGATAGCCGAGCGAGGGGATGCTGCCGTGCTGCACGTCGAAGGCGGTGAGCGTGATCGCCCCGCCCTTCCCCAGGATTTCCTGGCTTTCGCCGGCCTCGATCGAATGCCGGGTCAGGATCGGCGGGTACTCGCTGCCTTCGGGCGTGATGAAGCAGTAGGAGAACCGCGCCATGATGTCCTTGGCGGTCGACATGTTGAAGTAGGTCGGGATGCGCCGCCGCTGGTGCAGCACCACCGAGCGCAGATCGTCGATGCCGTGGGTCTGGTCGGCATGCTCGTGGGTCAGGAACACCGCGTCAAGATGATCGACATCGGCATCAATGAGCTGCTCGCGCAGATCGGGCGAAGTGTCGATCACGACGCGGGTGACGCCGTCGCCCGATTTCCGCTCCGCCAGCAGCGAGCAGCGGCGGCGGCGGTTCCTGGGGTTGTTGGGATCGCAGCGCCCCCAGCCGAGCGCCGGGCGCGGCACGCCGGCGGAGGAGCCGCAGCCGAGGATCGTCAGTGTCAGCGTCATGCCGCAGCCTTTGCCGCCGGCACCTTGGAGAACAGCCGGAAGAAGTTTTCCGTGGTCTGCCGCGAAATTTCCTCGAGGCTGACACCCCGTGTCTCTGCCAGCACCCTGGCGACCTCGACGACATAGGACGGCTCGTTGCGCTTGCCGCGATGCTTGCCGGGCGCCAGATACGGCGCGTCGGTTTCCACCATGATGCGGTCGGTGGGCAACTCAGCCGCCAGCGCCCGCAGGGCCTCCGACTTCTTGAAGGTCAGGATGCCCGTGAACGAGATCGACAGGCCGAGCCCGATCGCCTTCATCGCGAGCTCCCGCCCGCCGGTGTAGCAATGCAGCACGGCCTTGAACGGCCCCTTGGCGATTTCTTCCTCGAGGATGCGGCCGCAATCCTCGTCCGCCTCGCGGGTGTGGATCACCAGCGGCAGGCCGGTGGCGCGGGCCGCTGCAATATGGGCGCGGAAGCCGCGCGCCTGCGCCTCGCGCGAGCCGTATTGGTAGAAGTAATCGAGGCCCGCCTCGCCCAGCGCCACAACTTTCGGATGCCTTGTGAGTTCGATGAGTTCGGACGCCGCAATGCCGTCTTCCTCGTCGGCTTCGTGCGGATGCGTGCCGACGGAACAATAGACATTGGGAAAGCGCTCGGCGATCGCGAGCAGCGCGGCCTGCCGCCTCACCCGCGTCGAGATCGTGACGATGCGCCCGACGCCGGCGGCTTCCGCGCGCGCGACAATGGCGTCGAGGTCCTCGGCGAAGTCCTTGAAATCGAGGTGGCAGTGGCTGTCGACGAGCATGTTTCTATGGGCCGTCGGTTGGCTCTTTCGGCTCGACATAACGCGGGAACACGCCGACTGGTGCCGGCAGCGCCGTGCCCGGTGCGATGCGTCTGGCGCCGCCGAGCGCCGTGAAATTGCGTTCGCCTGCGGGGACGCCGAGGCTGTCGAGCAGCTTGTCGGCGGACGCCGGCATCACCGGCAGCGCCAGGATCGCGATCTGCCGCACCACTTCGGCGGTGACATAGAGCACCGTCTTCTGCCGCGCCGGATCGGTCTTGGCCAGCGCCCACGGCGCCTCGCCCGCAAAGTAGCGGTTGGCTTCGGCCACCACAGCCCACACGGCGTTGAGCCATTGATGGATCTGCTGCGTCGCCATGGCGGTGCGCGCAATTCCGATCATGCCGTCGGCCTGCGCCAGGATCGCCTTGTCATTGTCGGTGAATTCGCCGGGCTCCGGCAGCACGCCGCCGAGTTGTTTCGCGATCATCGACAGCGAGCGCTGCGCCAGATTGCCGAGGTCGTTGGCGAGATCGGCATTGATCCGCGCCACGATGGCCTCGTGGTTGTAGTTGCCGTCCTGCCCGAACGGCACCTCGCGCAGGAAGAAGTAGCGCACCTGGTCGACGCCGTACTGCTTGGCGAGGTTGAAGGGGTCGACGACATTGCCGACCGACTTCGACATCTTCTCGCCCCTGTTGAACAGGAAGCCGTGGGCATAGACGCGCTTCTGCACGGGCACGCCGGCTGACATCAGGAAAGCCGGCCAGTACACCGCATGGAAGCGGATGATGTCCTTGCCGATGATGTGCACGTCCGCCGGCCAGTAGCGCCAGCGCGGATCGGTCTCATCGGGAAAGCCGACGCCGGTGATGTAGTTGGTCAGCGCGTCGACCCAGACATACATCACGTGCTCGGGGTCGTTCGGCACTTTCACGCCCCAGTCGAAGGTGGTGCGCGAGATCGAGAGATCCTTCAACCCGCCTTTGACGAAGCTCATCACCTCGTTGCGGCGCGAATCCGGTCCGATGAAATCGGGCTGGCTTTCGTACAGCGCGAGCAGCCTGTCCTGGTAGGCGGACAGCCGGAAGAAATAGCTCTTTTCCTCGACCCACTCGACCGGCGTCCCCTGTGGGCCGCGGCGCACGTTGTCCTCGCCGACGGTGGTTTCTTCCGCGTCGTAATAGGCCTCGTCGCGCACCGAATACCAGCCGGCATAGGTGTCGACATAGATGTCGCCGTTCTGCTGCATCCGGTTCCAGACCACCTGCACCGATTTGTGATGCGCGGGCTCCGTGGTGCGGATGAAGCGGTCGAAGGAAACGTTGAGGGTCTCGTCCATCTCGCGGAAGCGCGCGGCGTTGCGGTCTGCGAGCTGGGCCGCCGTCATGCCCTCGGCCGCGGCGGTCTGGATCATCTTCTGGCCATGCTCGTCGGTGCCGGTCAGGAAGAACACGTCCTTGCCGTCGAGGCGCTGGAAGCGTGCGATGGCATCGGTTGCGATCGCCTCATAGGCGTGGCCGATATGCGGCTGGCCGTTCGGATAGGCGATGGCGGTCGTGATGTAGAAGAGGTTGCTGCGCGAAGCCGTCGCCGGCTTTGCGGCCGGCGCGGGCCTGACGGCCGGTGCAGGCTTGGGCTTCGGTGCTGCCGCTTTGGGTGCAGGCTTAGGCGCAGCTGGCGGCGGCGCCTTCCTGGCTTTCGGCGCAGCAGCTGATTTGCGAGCCTTCGCCTTCTTTGCAGATTTCTTTGCTGATTTCTTGGCGGCCTTCTTCGGAGCCGCCTTCGTTGCGGACTTCCTGGCTTTCTTGGTCGACTTCTTCGCCTTCTTCACGGCAGCCTTCTGGGCGCGCTTCTTCGTTGCGGCGGCCGTCGTCTTCTTCGCCTTTTTCTTCTTCGAAGATTTCGTCTTCCTGGCCACCACGAATTCCTTTGTCGCCTGAACGGGATTTGTTGCGCTTGCGATTCGCCGGTCTAGCGTGTCGCTTCCGCGAGCTGCGAAAACACCGAGAAAACGAAGGGCTTTCGCTCGAGATTGTAGTCTGCGGTATCGCGCGCCGCGCGGGCGATCTTTTCCCATACCTCCGCCAGCCGTGCAAGGCGCGGCAGGTTCGCATTGGCGTCGGAATCCGCGTGCAGGCGCTCGCTCACCCAGTGTTCGACGCCGTCGACGAAGGCTGCGAGCGCGACACGGTCGCTGAGGGGAAGTGACTCGCCGAGCGCGTGCAGTTCCCGCGGATCGACCTGCGGCAACCTCGCCAACAGCGCGGCGGTGCGCTGCTGCAGTTTCAGCGCATCGCCGCCGAGCAGCGTCAGCGCCCGTGACACGCTGCCTTCGGAAGCCTCGGCCGCTTCAAGCAGCGCCGGATCGTCCGCGTCGATATCCGCCGCACGGGCCGCGGCGCGCACCACGTCGCCGGTCGCAAGCGGGCGCAGCGGCAGCTTACGACAGCGCGACAAGATGGTCGGCAGTACCCGCGCCGGTGCGTGGCTGACCAGCAGGAACAGCGATTGCTGCGGCGGCTCCTCGAGGATCTTCAGCAGCGCGTTGGCTGCGTTCGGATTGAGTTCGTCGACGGTATCGACGATGCACACCCGCCAGCCCTCGACGGCCGCGGTCGAGCCGAAAAAGGAGATGGTCTCGCGCGTCTCATCGACCGTGATCACCGTGCGCAGCACGCCGCGATCGTTCAGCCCGCGCTCCAGCACCAGAAGTCCGCCATGCGCGCCGGCGGCAACCTGGCGCGCGATCGGGTCGCCGGGATCGAGCGCCAGCGACTGCGCGCGCTGCACGGCCGGCGCCTGCGCATTGCGATGGGCCAGCACGAAGCGCGCCATCCGGTAGGCCAGCGTCGCCTTGCCGATGCCCGGCGCGCCGCCGATCAGCCAGGCGTGTGGAATCCGGCCGCCACGATAGGCGTTCAGCAGCGCCGGCTCCGCCTCGCGATGCCCGAACAGGTCGCTGGTCTCGCGCGGATGTCTGACGGCAATCTCTTCTGCGGTCTTGCGCGCGTTCATGCCGGCGATGCCGTGGTCGCCGCCGCGAAAAGATGGTCGCGCAAGGCGGTCCACACCTGGGCTGCGACCGCATCCGGGCTGGCGGAAGCATCGATCAGGACGCAGCGTTCGGGATCCTCCGCCGCGATCTGGCGATAGGCGTCGCGCAGATCCTGGTGAAAGTTGATGTCCTCGGACTCGAAGCGATCCGGCTCGCCCGCACCGCGCCGCGCCGCCGCCCGATTCAACCCGACCTCGACGGGAACGTCGAGGATGATGGTCAGGTCCGGCTTGAGATCGCCGATGGTGACCCGCTGCATGGCATTGAGCACGCCGGGCGAGACGTTGCCGAGCCGGCCCTGGTAGGCGCGCGTGGAATCGGAGAAGCGGTCGCACAGCACCCAGGTGCCCTGGCTCAGCGCCGGCTGGATCACGGTGCGGACGTGGTCGTCGCGGGCGGCGGCAAACAGCAGTGTCTCCGCGTCGGGCCCGAGCAGCCTGCCCATCCCCGACAGCACGAGATGGCGGATGATCTCGGCGCCCGGCGAACCGCCGGGCTCGCGGGTGACGATGGCACGCAGTTTTGCTGCCGCCAGCCGCTCCGCCAGCAGCTTGATCTGGGTGGATTTCCCCGAGCCCTCCCCGCCCTCGAAGGAGATGAACTTGCCGCGCCCGCCCGGCCGCTTGACTGAAGCTGCCTCACCCATGGTTCACAGCTTCTCGGCGCTGGCGCGGAACATGCCGACGACGAGTTCGCTCGCGCCGTCGATGGCGCGGCGGATGGTCGAACCGGCGCCGACGGCTTCGGCGGCATAGACCGGCGTCTCCATCGCGACATTGGCGCCGCGCCAGACGCGGACCACGCCGACCTGCTGGCCTTCCTTGATGGGCGCGCGCACCGGGCCGCTGTAGACGATGCGCGCGATCAGCTTTTCGCTGCCGGTCTTCGGCACCATCACCTTGATTGGCTCGCGGCTGGCGAGCTTGACCGAGCGGCTTTCTCCGCCGAAGACCTTGGCGTAACCGACAAACTGCTTCTCGGCGAACAGCGTTCGCGCCTCGAAATTGCGAAAACCCCATTCCAGCATCTTCTTGGCTTCCTGGGCGCGGTCATCGGGATCGTCGAGACCATTGATCACGACGATCAGCCGGATGCCGTTCTGCACGGCCGAGCCCACCATGCCGTAGCCGCCTTCCTTGGTGTAGCCGGTCTTCAGCCCGTCGGCGCCGTTGAGCGAATTGAGCAGCGGATTGCGGTTTTGCTGCCGGATTTTGTTCCAGGTGAATTCGCGCTCGTTGAACAGCTTGTAGAACTCGGGAAAATCCAGGATCAGGTGCCGCGCGAGCTTCGCCAGCTCCCGCACCGTCATCTTGTTGTTGGGATCGGGCAGGCCGCTGGCGTTGCCGAAGGTGGACTTCGTCAGGCCCAGCTCGCGTGCCCGCTTGGTCATGTAATCGTTGGCGAACATCCGTTCGTTGCCGGCCATGCCTTCAGCGAGCGCGATGCAGGAATCGTTGCCGCTCTGGATGATCGCGCCATGCAAGAGGTCGTCGACCGGCACTTTGCTGTTGATCGCCGCAAACATGGTCGAGCCGCCGGATGGCGCGCCGCCCCTGCGCCAGGCCCCCTCGCTGATACGGAACTCGTCGGTGAGCTTGACCTTGCCTTCCTTGATCGCGTTGAAGACGACCTCGACCGTCATCAGCTTCATCATGCTGGAGGGCGGGCGCAGCTCGTCGGCGTTCTTCTCGAACAGGATGCTGCCGCTTGTCGCCTCCATCAGGATCGCCGTCGGCGCGTCGCCGTCGAAGGCGTGCTCGTCCTTCTTGCCGCCCTGCACGCTGTTGTTGGCCGCGTAGACCGCCCCGCCGCACGCGACCGCCGCCACCAGCAAAGCCGCCATAAGAACTCGCCAAACGGGCCGGATCGACCGGAATCTGTGCAAAAACGGAGGTTTGGCGGCCATTGCTCAAGTCCCTGCGGAGCGGCGTTCTAACAGTTGGAGGGGATGGGAACAACACGGCTTTTGCCGGGCGCTCCCTCCGGCCCGATTCGATTGCGGCTGCCCCGGAACGACCCTATCGTGCGGCTCCCCGCCCCCACAACCGGTACGGAAAATCCATGTCATCTTCGCGCACGATCGCGATCAACGGGATCGAGATGTTCATGCTCGAGCAGGGCGAAGGTCCGCTGGTCGTGCTCTGTCATGGCTGGCCGGAGCTGTCCTATTCCTGGCGGCACCAGATTCCCGCCCTGGCGGCGGCAGGCTTTCACGTCGTGGCGCCCGACATGCGCGGCTTCGGCCGTACCACCGCGCCGGCAGAGGTCGAAGCCTACAGCATCTTCCACAACGTCGGCGACATCGTCGCGCTGGTCGCAGCCCTCGGCGAGAAGCAGGCCGTCGTGGTCGGCCATGACTGGGGTGCACCGGTCGCCTGGCACTGCGCCATGTTCCGCCCGGACATCTTCACCAAGGTCGCAGGACTGAGCGTCCCGCCGCCGGTACGAGGGCGGGGTCGGCCGCTGGAGACACTGCGCCAGGGCGGCATCACCAATTTCTACTGGCAGTATTTTCAGCCGCCCGGCGTCGCCGAAGCCGAGTTCGAGCGCGACGTCGCGCTCACCATGCGCACGCTGCTCGTGGGCCGCGACGATGCCGATCCTGCCGCGCATCAGTTCGTCGAGGAAGGCAAAGGTTTTCTTGGCCAAGGCAATCGTGACGTACCGCTGCCGGACTGGCTAACCGAAGCGGACCTCGCCTACTTCGCCAAAATCTATGCGCAGTCCGGTTTCCGGGGTGGGCTGAACTGGTATCGCAATCTCGATCGCAACTGGGAGCTGACCGCAGCCTGGCAGGATGCGACTATCAATCAACCCTCGCTGTTTCTGGCGGGCTCCAAGGACGGCGTCATCACGGGCCTGATTGGCGCCAAGCGCGTTGCAGAACTGGAGCGGGTGCTGACCGATCTGAAAGCAAAAATCATCCTCGACGGCGCCGGACACTGGGTGCAGCAGGAGCGTCCCGACGAGGTCAATGCGGCGCTGATCGATTTCCTGGCAGTTCCAGGGAAAACCTAGTACAGCCCGCGCCCGCTGAGGATCTCGCGCGGGCCCCGCGGATCGATGGGGGCAAAGGCTGTGGGCTGCGAGGCGAAGCGCTCGTCGGCCTCATAGGAAACGGTACGCGGATTTTCTATCGCGCGGCCGCGGGAACGGCTCGATGCCGACATTTCAGACGTCGCGTTGATCGACGCATAGTCGGCCGAGGTGTTCCCGAGACTGTAGGGGCGCCCTTCCGGCAGGGGCACATCGCCCCGGATTGCCCGGCCGCCGGACGGCAGTTCCGGTACGAACGGGCGGGCGGCGGCAACCCGCACGGTGGACGGCGCCGGCGCCGGCGTACCTGTGCGCAGTGTGGCCAGCAGCTGGCGATCGTCGGTACCTTCCAGCGGCGCCCGGCCGACATATTCGACCCGGACCCTGGCGACGCCATTGCTTTTGAATTCAAGGAGTTCGGCGGCTTTGTTCGAGACGTCAATGAGGCGGTTGCCATGATAGGGCCCGCGGTCATTGACCCGGACGATCAGCGACTTGCCGTTCCGGATATTGGTGACGCGGGCATAGGACGGGATCGGCAGGGTCGGATGCGCCGCGGTGAGCGCGGTCATGTCGAAGACCTCGCCATTGGCGGTCAGCCGGCCGTGGAAGTCGTCGCCGTACCAGGAGGCCATGCCCTCGGCGCGGTAGTTCGGGTCCTCCTCGGGAACATAGACCCGGCCTGCCACCGTATAGGGCTTGCCGACGCGATAGGTGCCGCCGCCCCTTGGCACGGGGTCGCCGAGCGCCACCACGCGCGGGCTCGAGGACACCCCGTATTTGGGATCGACGCGTTTGGCGAATTTGTCCGAAGAGGCGCAGTTGGCCAGCACAAGGCAAGTGACGACCGCAGCCGCGCCTTGCGCCGCCCGGAAAACCGGATCTGATCGCCGAATCCCCATCGCCCCAAACTACCATTCCACCCGGCTGCTTGCCCCGTCAAAGGGCTGCGTGCAGCCTCGAACGCCGGATGCGTGCCCCACCTCCGCATCGGATGATGACGATAGCGCAACCCGAACGCGGCGGAAATGGGGAGAGCCTTTCCGTGGTGAATCAATCCTTGCCTGCTTTTCCCGTCGAAATACGGGTTCGAGCCGCGATTTGCTGTCCCGCTTCCGGACAGAGTGTTGCGGCAAAACCTCACTCCGCCCCGATCTCATTTGGCTGCCGTGAATCTTTTTGACTGTGCAAGGCTGCGGTCGTTTGGTCGTAGCCGGGGCGGGAAGGAAATTTTGCAATGATCGAGACGGTGACAGCGGTTTTGGGATTGGTCAGCGCGGGCATTTTCCTCGCGCATGCGTTCGACTTCTATCGCTCCCGGGCCTGAGACTGCTGAAGCAAAGCAAGCGACTGCTCGTTCAAGGAACCTGTTCCGAAATCTTTAATCAATTCGGTCCAGCATCGAGAGTGGCAGGTGTTTCATGCGCAACCAAGATGCAGTTTCCGGCGGGTTCCTGGCCCTGACCACGGCAAGCCTCGTGCTGCTGTGCTCGAGCCTTCTGGCCTTCGCCCTGGCCTGACGCAGGTTTCGCCGATTCCGATCGGCCCTGCCGTTTCGGCTCCCATCGAGCCGCCGCTTTTCACGTCCCTTCCCTCTGCTATCGAACGCTCCGGGGACTTTCGCGGCTTCGCCCGCTTTGCTAAGTGCCAGACACGCACGGAAGGGTGGCCGAGTGGTTTAAGGCACCGGTCTTGAAAACCGGCGTGCCTGCAAGGGCACCGTGGGTTCGAATCCCACCCCTTCCGCCAAAGACGTAGTTTAGCCGCGCAAACCCACGACTGATTTTGACGCCCTGTCCGCAACGCTCATGCGGGGCTGACCACGGGGGGTGGCGCTGCAACGCTCCTCGACAGCGCGCCAAATCAAATGAAGCCTCCCGTTTGGAGGGAACGCCGCCACGGGGGGCTCTGGACTGGCTTCAATAGTGCGCCCGCCAAGAGATTACTTTCGGCGAGATGTCCAGCCCGGGGAATCGTGGCCCTTAGCGAGTGTCAGCCTCGTTGATCATTTGGTTACGAAAGGCGCCAAGGTCACCAAGCATATTCGTCCGCATTTCCGAGCAGACGGCCGCGAGAAGCTGCGGATCCAGGCGAGTCCTGCGCACCTTTCTTCTGGCATGCGTCTTGAGATAATGAACCGAGTTGTGCTGCAATTCGAAAATCGCGCGTTCGACCTGCTCCTCGGCGGTCCTCTCCATGAAGTGAAGACTTCCCTGTAGGGCCTTGCGGGGGCCGTAGGGGTATGGCGCCGCTAGATGGTAATGGCCCTCAGGTCCGTAGCAATCGAACTTCGCGATCTCCGATCCGTGAACGACCAGGAACGCCGCCGGCCCAGCTCGAGCGATCATCCCCTCGGACGCGGGAACCTCAGCCCAATAGGTCTCCGCGAAACAACCGTTTCCAAGCTCGTATCGGACCAGGTTCTTCCGATAGGCGATTTGATCGGGCATCCCCGTGAGCCAAAAGTATCTTCGATCGCTCACCTGATGCCACCAATGGCTGGGGACTCGTCGCGTGAAGAAATGAAACCACGGCCACCATTGCCGCGGCAGCACGCGCTTCGCATGGTTGGCAGGCAGCAGCATGGCCGGGCTCCTACAAAGGCGGTTCTGCGTCACTACGGACGCTTCAGGGATAGTGAAATCCCTGAAAACGTCTGTTGATCATTTGCTTAGCACAATCACCTCGGCGAGGTCTGGTCCGATGCCATCGAGTTAGCCGGTCTCCCCGAATTGCATTCGCCTCTCACATCAATCCGAGCCATGGCGAAGCGGAGGCGCAGAATATTCTCGTGGGCAAACCGCAGATGGTGTGCAGCCCTGCTTTTTCCGTTTTCATATTCGTCGGGAGTGCTGCTATTTCATGCGGCCCTGATCCTGTTTCGCTTGAACGGACCAGCAGCGCTTCACCTCAATGTCTACCTGTCGGGCTATCGGTTGCTTGTGCTGGCCGGGTTCTGTCGCGCGCGGCTGGCGCAACGGTAGCGCGGCTGAGCCTTGCGGACATCGCCATTCAACACTTGGGCGCGCCAGGAATTTATGGTCTCCAAATCGCCATTTCTCCGGCAAATTGAAGTCGCAACATTCAGGGATCATCTCCCCGCGCATGGGGAGAGTGATCGATGGCCTACAAGATCGTCGCACAGAAGGATGATACCACCGTTCGCAGCGAACGGAGCAGTCTGCTGATTGCCGCGGCTAAGGCGCGCATCTGGGCCGAGGAAGGCTGGGACGTCTCGGTCACCGATGGCGAAGGTAACAAGCTGGATCGCGCCGAACTCGATGGTCTGTTCGCCGCCTGAAGCATGTTTCGAAAAAGCGCGAAGCCTGTTCCGAAAGGATCGGGCTCTAGCGAAAACCCCAGCTGACCCGCGTGCGGCGCAGTAGCAGTTGCAACCTTACCATGGTTGGCACGGTGTGTCGGCACGCGCTAGCTTTTCTCCAGAGCGAGTGCGGTGGGCAGAATGGCAAAGAAGCGCGTTTCCAGCATTGAGTTGACCTGGCTCATCGTCGAGCAGATGAAGGACGACGGCAATTTCCAGAAGGGATTGTCGGTCGCCGTCATTCCCGATTCCCGGCTTGGCTGGCGCGCCGTCGTCGAAGCAAGAGCCCAGAGGCGTATGACCCCGCGCGCCCAGCGGCGCTTTGCGGCCATGCAGAAGGAACTGCAGGAAACCTACGCGTTGAGCGGCGATTGAAGCTGCATCTAGAAGGCAATCCAGGGTCTGTCCTTCCGAATCCCCGACTGGCGCCGCGACCCTGGCGTCTATCCCCGCCGGCCTGTGCTGGCGGGGCAACGGGGGCAAAAGAGGCCGTTCCCCGGGGAGAGCTCGAAGTAAGCCGTAAAGCCATTGCGCGGGAAAGGCCGGGCTGTCCCGGCTGTACCTTTAGTTCAACCCGTGTGCATTTTCTGTAGCACTCTTCGCACACGGGACTGCGGGCGCAGTCGGCGCCCGGCCTTCCCTGCGCCCTCTTCACAAGAGGGGGCCGACGAGATGCACAACCCGGGAAAATCATGCCGCGGGATCGTGGACGCTTGGCCCAACGCATGATTGAAGCGGTTTTCCCTGCGACACGCGAAGCGTCTCATGTCGCTTTGGTCGCCTCAACCGGGCTTGTATTCCGCGACCCGGTGCCGCCGGGCAGGCCGTGGCCTTTATCGCCGCCGCGGCCTAAAGTCGGGCATCGGTAAGTTCCTGTCCTTCGATATCCCGCTGCTTCCGGAGTTCTCGTTGACCACCCGCCGCCGTGTGCTCCCCCTGCTCTGCCTTTCGCTCTTCGCCCTTGGCGATATCGCGCTTTCGATCCCGGCCCGGGCGCAGGGCGCCCTTGCCGTCGAGGTCGCCAAGCCGGTGTCGCTGCCGGACATCGCGATCGGCTCGCCCAAGGCGACGGTGACCATCACCGAATATGCCTCGATGAGCTGCCCGCATTGCGCCGCCTGGGGCGAGAATGTGTTTCCGATGCTGCGCTCGCGTTACATCGATACCGGCAAGGTGCGCTTCGTGTTCCGTGAATTCCCGCTCGACATCAAGGCGGCCGGCGCCTCGATGCTGGCGCGCTGCATCGCCAAGGGCGACGGCGAGCGATACTTCGCCGTGATTGCGACCATGTACCAGCAGCTCGATCCGCTGCTCGCCCGCACCAAGGATACCCTGATCCAGATCGGCAAGCTCAATGGCATGAGCGAGCAGGAGGTGGCGAACTGCGAAACCGATCAATCCCTGCTCGACAAATTGAAGGCGGACCAGAAATTCGCGTTCGAGACGCTGAAGGTGGATTCCACGCCGACTTTCTTCGTCAACGGCCAGCGGCTCAAGGGCGCCATGTCCTTCGAGGAGCTGGAGGCGATCATCAAGCCGATGCTGAAGCGCTGACAGCCGGCGCTTCCCTGCTCATGCCGCAAACAGCCGCACCGGCTGCTCGAAACCCTTGAGGGAAAAATCCCGCCCCTCACCGCTCACCATGCCGCTGCTGCGGTCTCGTACCGCCGAAGTCACGAGGATTTCGCCGGATTTCGCGGTTGCCTGTGCCCGCGCCGCGCGGTTTACCACCGTACCGACGGCGGTGAGGTCGCGGTGCGACTGGCCGAACTCGCCGAAATTGGTATCGCCGGAGTCGATCCCGATGCCGATGCCGAGTTCGACGTCCCCAGCGCCGATTGTCTCCAGCAGCGCGTCGCGACGCTCGGCAAAGCGTTGCTGGATCGCGCGCGCAGCAAGCAGCGCCTGGGCCGCGTGGTCCCCCTGCTTGACCGGAAAATTGAAGATCGCGAGCACGGCATCGCCAATCGTCTTGTTGAGCAGGCCGTCATGGCGCCAGATCGCCGCGGCGCAGTCGTCGTAGAAGGCGTCCAGCAAGGAGGTCAGCCCCGCTTGCCCGATGTTCTGGGTCAGCGTGGTGTAGCCGCGCAGATCTGCGAACATGATGGTGGCGTCGATCGTGACCGCGCGCGCCTTCATGATCCTGGAGAAGGCCATCTCGCAGATCGTGCAGGTATTGGGGTTCATGCGGCTCGGCTTGACGCCGAACACCCGGAACGGAATCGAGAACGGCCCACGCAAGGCGATCGGCACATGGAGGTTCTGCCAGCAGCCCAGACACAGCGTGGCAGGTTCCGGGGTCATCGCATTCCCTCACAGGCGTCGGATCAGTCTATCACCGCGCACGCCCCGTGGTGCGGGATTTTGCGAAGTCAGGCCGGCGTCGGGTCGGCGGCTGCGCGCCTGGCGGCTTGCGGCGCCTCGACGAAGGTCACCCCGATCCGGTTCTGCTGGATCCAGGCGATGCGGCACTCGCGCACGATGGAGGCGTCGTTGGCCATCACCAGGCGGAAGCGCTGCGGCACGAAGGCGGGCTCGTTGACCTCGATGGCACAACCCTCGGCCGAGATATTGAGCATGGTGCAATGCATCACCGATCCGCCCGACGACACGAAGGCGGGTTCGTTGATCTCGGTTCGCGGAAACCTGCGACGCTCTTCCATTCCGTTCAGCCTGCTCTGGTCGGTACGCCGACCATAGCGGCAAAGATTAAAGAAACCGCTCAGGCAGCGGCGGGTCCCGGCGGCGAAAACGAGGAAGTCGATGCGTTTGGCCAATTTGTGCGCGAGTCGAGTGCGATCATGCTATCAGAGATAGCCGATCAGCGACCGATCCAGACAGTCCGGAGCGCGCATGCGGGTTCGCGCAAAATGTCTTCGTCTCGCCTTGGGTTCGACATCAGTTTGACCGGCCGCGCGACGACCGAACGCGTCGAAGCGATGCGCGCATGCAACACCCGCCGGTCGAAAGGCAAGTTCCCCATAAGGCCCCGAGTAAGCCATTACTCGGGCGCGAGTCCGTCAGCGTTTGATCATGATTGGACGCAGATTGGAGGAGCCGCGCCGCTGCGGCAGGATAGCCGGGTGCCGCGCCTCTCAACCTACCCCAGGGCAATGGTGCCCGGCTATTCGCAGCGGCGGCGCAGCCCGATTTCAGCGCGCAAGGCGGTATCAATCCAGCCCGCGCTCGTGGCTCAGCCGCACCATCTCGTTGATGAAGTACTGCTTCTGCTTGTCGTCGAGGCTCAAAAACAGCGGCTCGGCGGCATCGGCCACGTTGCGCTGGTCGACGGCGCGGTCGTTGAGGAATTGCGCCTCGTTGCGCATCTGCTCGATGATGTCGTCGGGCGGATCGCGCTTGGCCCGCGCGATGCGCAGGTTCAGCCGCTCTGCGCCGTTGTTGCCGAGATAATGCATGGCGCTGTTGAAGGCGCTCCAGTGCTTCTCCTGCTCGGGCGTCAGGTTCAGCTCCTTCTTGATCCGCTCGATGTTGGCGTCGCTGTTGGAAACCATCTGCGCGGCGGTGAGCGCCGGCGCGCCCGCTTGGGTCAGCACCTGCGGCTGCTTGCCGGCCTTGGCGGCCGCCGTCTTCGCCGTCTTCGACTTGGACGCGTCAGACTTGTCGGACTTTGCAGCATCGGGCTTGGCGGCATCCTTTGCAGCATCTTGTTTGGCCGCCGGGTGCGCGGGCGCGGCCTTCTGATTTGTATTGCCACCGCCGGTAACCGCGCCGACGACGCCCCCAACTGCGCCGACCACGCCGCCGATGGCGCCACCAAGCACGCCGCCGATCGGGCCGGCCGCCTTGTTGCCCTCGCGCGCGCCTTTCTGCGCGCCCTCGACCAGGCCTTGTGCGTAAAGGGTCGCCGGGCCGAGCGCGACCGATGCGCCCACAAGCATCACGGCGGTGACGCCGACGACGAAACGCAATCGCGATTGCGTGCGTGCGATCGGTTCATGACTGCTCATTAATTGATCTCCTCGGTCGTTCCAGAGAACTGGCGTGTGCGGGTCATTGCGGCGGGAATCTGCGGAGGCCTGAGATTACCGCCACGGCGGCGAATTCGTCTACCGCTGCGCTCTTCGGTTCCGCAGCGGGAAAAACTTGTGAGGCGAACAAGTTACACACGCCGTACCCAGCCGGCGGCCGATCGCGATGCATTTGGTTGCGGATCATGATTGCGGATCATCGTCGCTCGTGTGCAGCGCAATATGCGACGGAGAGATTATTGACGATCGTACAAGCAACCAATCGCCGCGACGCAGTGCCGCGGATTTGTACACAACGTTAGTTCAATGAAGGCGCCAAAGCTGCTTTCTCGACAGATGCGAACAATTCTGCTCTGATCTCACTACAAAATCTCCGCTGCCGCACCGCGTTTCGACGTTAGATGTGCAGGACGGAAGGAGACAAAAAAAGCAAGAATTTGGCACAGCAAAGAGGAAACGCCATGTCCCGGAAGAAGCTCTCTCGCCGACAATTCGTTGCTGCCACTGCGATGACATCTGCTGCGATGATCACCGCGCCCTATGTCCGCGGCGCCCATGCCGCCGGCAAGCTCTCGATCGGATTCTGGGACCATTGGGTGCCCGGCGCCAACAAGGCTTCCACCGACATCGTCAATGCCTGGGCCGAGAAAGAGAAGGTCGAGGTTCAGATCGACTACATCCCGAGTCAGGGCAACAAGATCCTGCTGACCATCGCAGCCGAAGCGCAGGCCAAGTCCGGCCACGACATTCTCGCGATGCCGACCTGGCTGCCGCATGCGCATACCGAACAACTCGAGCCCATGAACGATCTCATGGGCGACCTCATCAAGCAGAACGGCGAACCGAACGGCACCGTGAAATACCTCGGCCAGGCCAAGGGCAAATGGCACGCGGTTCCCGCCAGCGTCGGCAGCCAGATCAAGGGGCCCTGCTCCCGCATCGATCTGATGAAGAAGCATGCCGGCATCGACGTGCAGGCACTTTATCCCGCCGGCCAGGCGCCCAAGGCCGACAGCTGGACCCTCGATACGTTCCTGAAGGCCGCTGAGGCTTGCCACAAAGGTGGCGTGCCTTTCGGCATCGGACTTGGCGAGACCAGCGACAATGTCGACACAGCAGGCGCGATCTTCCACTCCTTTGGCGCGGCCCTCGTCGATGAGAAGGGCAACCTCACCGTCAAGACCGACGCGGTGCGACAGGCACTCGAATACTACAAGAAGCTGATCGCCTTCCTGCCGCCGGATGCCGGCGCATGGGACGACTCTTCGAACAACAAATGGCTGGTCTCCGGCAGGGGTGCATTGATCATGAACCCGCCGAGCGCCTGGGCGGTTGCCAGGCGCGACGCGCCGCAGGTCGCCGAGCAGTGCTGGACTCACGGCTTCCCGTCGGGGCCCAAGGGCCGCTTTGCGCCGTACATCGGCTACTTCTGGGGCACCTGGGCGTTCTCCAAGAACAAGGAAGCGGCCAAGAGCGTGCTCAGAGCCCTTTCGCAGGCGGATGCGATCGAGAAGATGTGCGTGGCGAGCGGCGGCTACGACCTGCCCTGCTACGAAAAGCTGACCACGTTGAAGGTCTGGCAGGAGGAAGCGCCGCCCAAGGGCACGCTCTACCACTACCCGAACCCGCATAACCACCAGACGCTCTCGATCGCTGCATCACCCGCGCCGCCGAAGATCGCCCAGCAGATCTATACGCAGGCGACGCTGACCAAGATGTGCCTGCGCCATGCGCAGGGCGAAGCGATGGAAAAGACACTCGCGTGGGCCGAAGGCGAGTGCGAAGGCTTCATGCGGAGCTGACGGACGGGATACATGGCGGCCTGTCGATGGCAGGCCGCCAGTCCGCGATCAATCGCGGACTCCCGGGGAAGCCAATAGAAACGTGACAGGGGTGAAAACAGACCATGGCTGACGTCGCATTGCAGCCGAACCGCGCCGCAACCGCGCAAGCCGCGCGCAAACGCTCCAGTCTGCAGAGTGTGCTCCAGCGCAAATCGACAATAGCGTTCCTGATGGCGCTGCCGCTGATCCTGCTGATCGCGACCCTGGTGATCTATCCCGCCTTTTACGCGTTGCACCTGGCGACGTTGAACAAGTCGATGGCGCGCTTCGTCGGGCTTGGCAATTTCGAGTTCCTGTTCAAGCGCGAGACGTTCTGGCTCGTCGTCAAGCAGTCCTGCATCTTTGCGATCACGGCTGTGATGTTCAAGGCGCTGCTCGGCTTCATCATCGCGCATTTCGTCCACAACATCCCGGCCAAAGGCCAGCGCAAATGGCGCGGCATGCTGCTGGTGCCGTGGGTGATCCCGCCGGCGATGAGCACGCTGGCCTGGCTGTGGCTGTTCGATCCCTCCTACAGCGCGTTCAATTACACGTTGTCGTTCTTCGGAATCGGGCCGATCCCGTGGACCGGCGATGCCTATTGGGCGCGTTTCTCGGTGATCCTCGTCAACATCTGGGTTGGCGCGCCCTTCTTCATG
Source organism: Bradyrhizobium sp. (assembly GCF_016219575.1). Taxonomy (GTDB): domain Bacteria; phylum Pseudomonadota; class Alphaproteobacteria; order Rhizobiales; family Xanthobacteraceae; genus Bradyrhizobium. The sequence goes on from NZ_JACRMG010000009.1 coordinate 865,674, forward strand.
ATCATGTATCTCGCGGCACTGAAATCCGTGCCGGACCAGCTCTACGAGGCCGCCGCCATCGACGGCGCCAACTGGTGGCAGCGCATCTGGTACGTGACGCTGCCGATGATGCGGAACATCATCGCGATCACGACGCTGTTCTCGCTGATCGTCACCTTCGCCAACTTCGACATCGTCCGCATCCTGACCGCGGGCGGCCCGCTCGATCATACCCACATCTTCGCGACATGGGCGTTCCGGGTCGGCATCGAGGGCAGCGACATTCCGCTGGGTGCCAGCGTCTCTCTCTTCATGGTGCCGATCCTGGCGGTCGCAGCGATCTTCATCCTGCGCGATATCTCCAAACGCGGGAATGAAGCCTGATGACCACGTTGACCATCGACAAGGCCGGACCGACCCGCAAGGCCAAGTACGGCAGCATGAGCCGCGACCGCGCCTGGGCGCTGCGCTGGTCGTATTTCTTCCTGATCATTTTTGCGATCTTCTCGCTGACGCCGCCGATCTACATGCTGATCACGTCGCTGAAGAGCAGCGCGGAGATTTCTGCGGCGACCAATCCGTGGTGGGTGTTTCACCCGACGCTCGAAAACTACGTGGGGCTGCTGACCTCGAACCAGTTCCTGCGCTTCTTCTGGAACTCGGCGATGGTCTCGATCTTCGTGGTCACCATCACCATGCTGATCTCGGTGCCGGCGGCTTTCGCGCTGGCGCGGATGCGGTTCTGGGGTTCAACGGTTCTCGCTACCGGCGTCTTTCTGACCTATCTCATTCCGGAGACGTTGCTCTTCATTCCGCTGTTCAAGATGTTCGCGGTGTTCGGCGACTTCACCGGCATCCAGCTCATCAACAAGTGGTATGTGCTGCTGATCCTGTATCCGACCCTGACGGTGCCGTTCTGCACCTGGATCATGATCGGCTATTTCGCCTCGATCCCGAAGGAGCTCGATGAAGCTGCCATCATCGACGGCGCGTCCTGGTTCCAGACCCTGACGCGGATATTCATTCCGGTGGCGCTGCCCGGCCTGATCGCGGCGACGATCTTCGCCTTCACGGTCTCCTGGGCGCAATTCCTCTATCCGCTGGTGTTCACGACGTCGACCGACCAGCTGGTGATGCCGGTCGGCATCATCACCACCCTGATCAAGGGCGACGTCTTCAACTGGGGACAGATCATGACGGGCGCCCTGCTCGGCGCCGCGCCTCCGCTGATCATCTACGCATTCCTGATGGACTACTACATTGCCGGCCTCACCGCCGGTGCGACAAAGGGTTGAGGGACTCATGGCCGAAGTAAATCTGCGCAAGGTCGTCAAACGTTACGACGAGGTCGAGGCGGTGCGCGGTATCGATCTCGACATCGCCGACCATGAGTTCGTCGTTCTCGTCGGCCCGTCCGGTTGCGGCAAGTCCACCACGCTGCGGATGATCGCCGGGCTGGAGGATATCTCCGACGGAGACATCATGATCGGCGGCGACGTCGTCAACGACGTGCCGCCGAAGGACCGCGACATCGCGATGGTGTTCCAGAACTACGCGCTGTATCCGCACATGACGGTCGCGGAGAACATGTCGTTCGGACTCCGGTTGAAGCGCTACCCGAAGGCCGAGATCAAGGCGCGGGTCGACGAGGCCGCACGCATGCTCGACATCGTCGAGCTGATCGACCGCAAGCCGAAGCAGCTGTCCGGCGGCCAGCGCCAGCGCGTCGCCATGGGCCGCGCCATCGTGCGCAATCCGAAGGTGTTTCTGTTCGACGAGCCGCTGTCGAACCTCGACGCCAAGCTGCGCGTGCAGATGCGTATCGAGATCAAGAAGGTGCACCAGAAGGTGCGTACCACGACGGTCTACGTCACCCACGACCAGGTCGAGGCCATGACCCTCGCCGACCGGGTCGTCGTGATGAACCACGGCCGCATCGAACAGATCGGTACCCCGACCGAGCTCTATCACAAGCCGGCGACGCGCTTTGTCGCGAGTTTCATCGGATCTCCGGCGATGAATTTCATCCCGTGCCGGCTCGAAGATGCCGGCGGCAAGGTGCAGATCCGCCTCAGCGACAAGATCGTCTTCCCGCTGCCGGCGGCGCAAGCGGCGCGGTACCAGAAAATTCCGCGTACCGATAAATTGCTGCTCGGCATTCGCCCCGAGCATGTCACCGAGGCAAGCGCGCATGTCGAGCCCGGCATCGAGCCGTTCGATGCCGTGCTCGATGTCACCGAACCGATGGGCATGGAGACGCTGATCTATTTCACGATGCAGGGCGCCCAGGTCTGCGGCCGGGTCAATCCCAATGCCGGCGCGAAGGATGGCGCCCCGCTCCGATTGGCAGTGGACCTCAATAATATGCATTTGCTAAACGAGGTGACCGGCGCCGTCCTTTGACGGCGCACAAGGCATCACCAAGGGCAGGAAATGGCGTCCAACAAGAAGAAGATTTTCATCACGGAGTCGTTCTCGCAGGCCGGCCGGGTACTTCTCGGCGAACGCGACGACATCGAGATGGTCGAATTCCCCAACATGATTTCGGCCGGTGATTTCCAGGCGAAGCTGCGCGAGCACGCCCCGGTTCACGGCGTGGCACTCGGCGCTACCCGCTTCGGCGAGACCGAGCTCGAGGCATCCGGCGACATGAAGGTGGTGACGCGCATCGGTGTCGGCTTCGACGCCGTCGACATTCCGGCGCTGAGCAAACGCAAGGTGCCGCTGATGGTGGCGGGCACCGCCAACTCACCGTCGGTCGCCGAGCAGGCGCTGTTCATGATGCTGACGCTCGCCAAGCGCGCGAGCGAGATGGATTCCATCGTCAAGGACAACAAGTGGTCCGCCCGGCTTGGCGCATTGCCCTACGATCTCTTTGGCAAGACCGTGCTGATCGTGGGCTTCGGCCGTATCGGCACCCGCACCGCCAAGCGCTGCCTTGCCATGGAAATGAATGTCCTGATCTACGATCCCTACAAATCTGCGGTCGACATCAAGGCCGCAGGCTGTGAGCCTGTCGCCGATCTCGACGCAGCCCTGCCGCGTGCCGACTTCGTCAGCATCCATTGCCCGAAGAATCCTGAAACGGTCGGGATGTTCAGCGCGGCACGGATCAGGTTGATGAAGCCGACCGCCTATCTCGTCAACACCGCCCGCGGCGGCATCATCGACGAGAAGGCGCTGCACCAGGCTCTGGTGTCGAAGAAACTCGCCGGCGCCGGCCTCGACGTGTTCGAGCAGGAGCCGCCGCCGGCCGACAATCCCTTGCTTGCCTTGCAGAACGTCATCACGGCGCCGCATGTCGCCGGCGTGACGCGGGAGGCGGTCGATCGCATGAGCGAGCAGACCGCGCGCAACATCCTCAGCGCGCTCGACGGCACGCCGATCCGGGCGAACGTGATCAATCAGGACGTGCTCGGCTGATCGTTTTTCGCGGACCAGCGCCCGGCGGCTCGCCGGGCGCCTTGCATTGAAACGGGTGTTCCATGGCCTTCAAGGAATTCGGCAAGCATGACGCGGTCGGCCTCGCCGACCTCGTGCGCAGGAAGCAGGTCAGCGCGCAGGAACTGCTCGATGAGGCGATCGCCCGCACCGCAAAGGTGGACCCCCAGATCAACGCCGTCGTGGTCAAGCACTACGACTATGCGAAGAAGCAGGTCGACAAGGGCCTCCCCGATGGCCCCTTCACCGGAGTACCGTTCCTGCTGAAGGATCTCGACCTGCTGCAGGGCACGATCACCACTTTCGGCGCCAGCATCTATCGCAACAACGTCGCCGACCATAGCGGTACCCTCGCCCAGCGCTTTCTCGATACCGGCGTTGCGATCTTCGGCAAGAGCGCCAGTCCGGAATTCGGACTGATGCCGACCACGGAATCGCGGCTGTTCGGCGCGACCCGCAATCCCTGGAATCTCGCGCATTCTTCCGGCGGGTCGTCGGGCGGCGCGGCGGCGGCCGTTGCGGCGCGCATCCTGCCGATGGCGCATGCCAGCGACGGCGGCGGCTCGATCCGTATCCCCGCTTCCGCTTCCGGCGTGTTCGGCCTGAAGCCGACCCGCGCGCGCAATCCGCTCGGGCCCGACCGCGGCGAAGGCTGGGGCGGCTTCTCCTGCGGCCACGTCGTGAGCATCAGCGTGCGCGACAGCGCGGTCATGATGGATGCCGTGCACGGCCCCGAGACCACGAGCCTCTATGTCGCGCCGCCGCCGGAGCGGCCGTTCTCGCAGGAAGTCGGCCGCGATCCCGGCCGCCTGCGCATCGCCTTCACCGACCGCTCGCCGCATGGCGAGGCCATCGACCCCGAAGTCGCCGCTGCCGTGCGTGACGTCGCCGCGATGCTGGGCAAGCTCGGCCACCATGTCGAGGAACGCGCGCCAAAGCTTCCGGCCGATCCGGCCGCTGTCATGGCGGTCATCGTCGGCGCCAACACCGCGCTTACCGTGCGGATGGCTGAAGCAATGTTCGGCCGACAGATGACGGGCGACGACTTCGAAGCCCTGACCATGGCGATGAGCCACAATGCGCAGAAGACCAATGCCACCGATTACGTCGCAGCCCAGCTTGACGCCTTCCGTATCGCCCGCTCGCTCGCGGAATTCTTCGAAAGCTGCGACGTCTTCCTGTGTCCGACGCTGTGCGCGCCGCCGGTGAAGATCGGCGAGCTCAACACGATGTCGAACGACCTCTCGCATATCGGTCCGATCCTGCACCGCTACATGCCTGCCACTTCGATGTTCAACATGTCCGGCCAGCCTGCGATGAGTGTACCGCTCGCGTGGAACAAGGCTGGATTACCGCTCGGCATGATGTTCTCAGCCAGGCTCGGCGATGAGGCGACCTTATTCCGCCTCGCGGGCCAGCTTGAGCAGACGCGGCCCTGGAGGGACAAATTGCCGCCGGTATGCGCGTAAGCTGGCCGCGTCGCGGCCAAAACTCAGCCTCATTCGCACGCGAGGAAGGGCGACCGGCGCGGCAACGGGGACACCGGTTCCGCTGACGGAGTTCATATCCGGAGGCCTGATCGTGGATAGCAGCGATCCGACTGACCATGCGCTGGCGGCCATCGCCAGCATTCGTGAAAATGCCGACGACGATGCCGCTCTGCAGCCGCAAAGCGACGCGGAAAAGCACGCCATTGCGGTGATCGAAGACAAGCCGCTGGCACCTGAACAGCCGGACGATGGCGACAGCTATTTCAAGGTGGGCCCGGGGCCGATGGCGTCGATTCGCTTCAAATGGTCGGTGCGGCGTGGCGAGAACGACGACTATTTCGTCGACGAAACTATCGGGGAAAATTCGGCCCCGATCACATCGGGGCCGATGAGCCGCGAGGCCGCAGTCAAGATGGTCGACGATCGCGAAGCCGATGCGCGCCGGCGGTTTGATGATCTGCGCAACGAGATGGCCGGGCGCAGCGCCATCGCCAACGTATTGCGGGGCGACAAGGGCGAAGCCTGAACGTCGCGATCTGGATAGCGGAACCTGCGACTTTTGCGTGGAATTGACGGCATTTCGGGGCGATCCTAGATTCGCCCGCAGATCGGATTGAACCGAAGCCGCGCGGTGACGACTTATGGTTTGAAAGTGACCTAGGTCACGCTGCTTGAAGCCGCCAACGTCTAGAGCTTCGGGCGGGATTCCCTGTTCAGGAGGTCGTTATGAAAAAGCTCTTGGCTGTCGCCGCCCTGTTGCTGGCGAGCAGCGCAGCACAGGCCCAGTACTCCTTCGAATATGGGGGCAAGACCATCCGCGTCGACCCCGACCGCGGAACCGTGCAAATTCCGGGCGTTTACGACAACACCAAGAAGGCCAAGAAGGGCGACGAGGCACCGGCCGCCAAATCGAAGCAACCGGAGAAGACGACCACGACCACGGCTGCCCCGCCGCCCGCAGCCCCGGTTGAGCAGCAGCCGGCTGTGGCCGTAGCGCCGCCTGCCCCAGCCCCAGTGCCCGCGCCTGCTCCTGTGCCAGCGCCTGCCACGGTGGCCGCGCCGGCCATCCAGGCGCCGATCCCGCCACCGCTCGCTGCCACCGGCGATCAGTCAACGGCGACCGCGGCAGCTGCGCCGACCGTCAATCCTGCCGCTCCGGCCATGAGCGCGCCGCCGCCCGGTCAGCAAAGCGTTTTGCCGCCGCCGCCTGCTGCGGCACCGCCGCCGCCAGCGCCTACGGCCGCCACAGTACCGCCTGTGTCAGCTTCCATTGCCCCGCCGCCGGCCCCGAGACCGGCGCCCGCGGTAGCCGGCAACACGCCAATCGGCGTCTGGCTGACCGAGGAGAAGGAAGGCAAGGTCCGCATCGAGCAATGTGGCGCCAACCTCTGCGGCTATTCCGTGGACAAGAAGACCAACCAGAATAGCGAACAGGTGCTGATCAACATGAAGCCCGGCAAGGACAAGTGGAGCGGCCGGATCCTCGATCCCAATACCGGCAGCACCTACGACTCCACGATCGCGATGAAGGGCACCGACACCCTGCGCGTGCAGGGCTGCGCCTTCGGCGGCGTGTTCTGCGGCGGCCAGACCTGGACACGGGTGAACTAGCCGTCAGTCGGATACCGGCCATTCCAAGGGCCCCGCCCGATCGGCGGGGCCTTTTTCATGCGTGACAGCCATCACGGTCGCCGATTGCCCGGCATGACACCTTCCGCTCCGAGAGACACTAACGGGGGAAAGGTGATTCCCATGAGCGCATTTCAAAAAGCCAAGCTGACCAGCATGCTGCTCGCCAGCGTTCTGCTGGCAACGCCGGCTGCGGCCAGCACCTCGTTTGACGGGCAGTGGAGCGTGCAGATCGCTTCATCCAGTTCCGCCTGCACCAACGGTGCATCGGTGTCGATCGGGATCAACAACGGCGAGGTCGCATCGAACACCTCGGCGGTGACGGCCTCCGGCCGTGTGGCCGAAGCCGGCACGATCAACGTGACCCTGAGCACCGGCATCAAACGTGCGGTCGGCTTCGGCAGGCTGAGCGGCTCATCCGGGTCAGGCACCTGGCGTGCGGCTGCGTGCTCGGGCACCTGGACCGCGCAGCGCAACTGACCGTGCGACGTCGCGCCGGCCTCGCGATCACGCCGACGGCGCGACGTTGTACTCGGCGTCGGTGACGTGCTCCATCCAGGTGACGTAACTGCCGTCGAGCGCTTCCTGCATGGCAATGTGGGTCATCGCGTTGTTTGGCGCGGCGCCGTGCCAGTGCTTCTCGCCCGGCGGAATCCAGACCACGTCGCCCGGCCGGATTTCCCGCACCGGCCCGCCCTTGGCCTGCACGCGGCCAATGCCTGAAATCACGTACAGGGTCTGGCCGAGCGGATGCGTGTGCCACGCCGTTCGCGCGCCAGGCTCGAATGACACGCGGTTCGAGGCCAGCCGCGCGGGGGCCGGCGTCTGGATGATCGGATCCTGCAGCACTGTGCCGGTGAAGGATTCCTTCGGGGCCCGGCGTGTCGGGCGGGTGCCGGCGAGATGAATTTCCATGGGCTTGTCTCTCCCTGACGATGTTATTTCTTGCTTGCGGCGTAGCGCGCCTTGGTCTCGGCGTTCATGGGATAGAGGCCGGGCAGCGCTGCGCCGTTGTTTACCTCGTTGACGATCCAGGCTTCCATCCGCTCCTGTTCCGGTCCTTCGGAGAGGATGGTATCGAGCTGCGCCTGCGGGATCAGCACGGCGCCGTCCTGGTCGGCGACCACGATGTCGTTGGGAAATATAGCGACCCCGCCGCAGCCGATCGGCTCGCCCCAGCCGACGAAGGTCAGGCCAGCGACCGACGGCGGCGCCGCATAGCCGTTGCACCATACCGGAAGATTGGTGCCGAGCACGCCCTCGACATCGCGCACGACGCCGTCGGTGATGAGCGCAGTGACGCCGCGCTTGACCATGCGCGCGCAGAGGATGTCGCCGAAGATGCCGGCATCGCTCACGCCCATGGCATCCACCACGGCAATGCATCCCGCCGGCATGGCCTCGATCGCGGTGCGCGTCGAGATCGGCGACGACCAGGATTCCGGCGTGGCGAGATCTTCGCGCGCAGGCACGAAGCGCAGCGTGAACGCGCGCCCGACCAGCCGCGTCTGTCCCGGATGCAGCGGCTTGGTGCCGCGCATCCAGACGTTCCGCAGGCCTTTCTTGAGCAGCACGGTCGTGATGGTGGCGGTAGATATCCTGGAAAGCGTTGCGATCTGCTCGGGGGACAGGGACATCGAAAAGACGGGCTCCGGTGGGAAAGAAGTTGCGGCCGCATCTTGCGGGGAAGGAGGTTCGCGTCAAGGGCAGTGCGATCAACCCTGCTTATCGCCAGCATGCTGTTTAATTTATTGAAGTTGCACGAACTTTTTCACAGAACGAATTCCACTCCGGCCTGAAACGCGCTAGCTTGCGAGGCAGGAATCCGGAAGGCCATGGTCGAAATCAATACCCTCCCCCGCCTCCTGCCGAGCGGCGACAGCGCCATCACGGTGGAGTATTCCCGCGACATCGACGATGGCGCCAATCGCAGCGTCCTTTCGCTCGATCGTGCGCTGGCGCGCGCGCCGATCGCGGGCGTGATCGAGGCCGTGCCGACCTATCGCTCGCTGCTGGTGCATTACGACCCCGTGCAGATCGACTACGACTCATTGAGCCAGCGTCTGCTCGCGCTGGCGCGATCGCCGGCCGAGGCGAGCCCGAGCACGCGGCGCTGGCGCATCCCCGTTGCCTACGGCGGCGAGCACGGCGCCGATCTCGAGGATGTGGCGAAATCGCTCAACACCACGCCCGATGACATCGTGGCGCGGCACGTCGCGGGCAATTATCGCGTGGCGATGATCGGCTTTACGCCCGGCTGGTCGTATCTCAGCGGGCTCGACAAGTCGTTGCACATGCCGCGACGGCAAAATCCGCGGCTGCTGACGCCGGCCGGCACGATCTCCATCGGCGGGGTGCAGACGGGCGTGCAGTGCCTCGCCGGACCCAGCGGCTGGCACCTTCTCGGCCGCACGCCGGTGCGCACCTATCAGTTACACCGCGATCCCACCTTCCTGCTCGAACCCGGTGATTACGTTACGTTTTCGCAGATTGACGCCCGGAGCTTTGCGGAGCAGGACCGCGCCGCGGAAGCGGGCAAAATCATCGCCGAGCTCGTCGCCTGATGCCGAAGCTCGTCATTGCCTCGATCGGTCCCGCAAGCTCGGTCCAGGACGGCGGCCGTCCGGGTTCGCAGCGTTATGGTCTCACGCCCAGCGGCGCGATGGATCGTCTCGCTCTGGCCGCGGCCAATACGCTGGTCGGCAACGCGCCGTTTGCGGCAGCCATCGAGGTCGGCCCGTTCGGAGCGGCCTTCATCGCGCGCGGCGGTTCTGTTCGCGTTGCATTGTCGGGCGCGCAACGCAGTGCCGACATCGCAAAGCGGCCGGTTGCGGTCGACAGCTCGATGACGCTGGCGGACGGCGAGACGCTGACGCTCGGCTTTGCGCGCAACGGCTCCTTCAGCTATCTCGCGATCGAAGGCGGCATTTCGGGCGAGCCGATGTTCGGCAGTCTGTCCGTGAATGCGCGCGCCGGTCTCGGCAGTCCCTACCCGCGCCCGCTGCAGGCCGGCGACGAATTGCAGGCGGCACCTGCAAGCGGGGCACCGGAGCGCCGCATCGAATTGCCCGATGTCCCGGACGCACCGATCCGCATCGTGTTCGGTCCGCAGGACGACGAATTCTCCGACGAGGCCAAGGCGCTGTTTCTGGCCAGCGACTGGAAAATCTCCGCGACCAGCGACCGCATGGGTTACCGGCTCGAAGGCCCCGTCATCAGGCATCTGCACGGCCACAACATTGTTTCCGACGGCACGGTGAACGGCAGCATCCAGGTGCCCGGCAACGGCCAGCCGATCGTGCTGATGCCGGACCGCGGCACCAGCGGCGGCTATCCCAAGATTGCCACCGTCATCACAGCCGATTTCGGCCGCTTCGCGCAGATTTCCGCCGGCCGCAGTTTCCGCTTCAAGGCCCTCAGCATCGCCGAGGCACAGGCCGAGGCGAAGAAGTTCGCCGACCTTGTGCGTACCCTGCCCGACCGCCTGCGCGCGGACGGCGCCGAATTCAACATCGAAGCCCTGGCCGATGCTAACGTGGCAGGCCACGCCGTGAGCGCCGTGGACGCCGGAACCTGGCATCCATATGCCTGGACAGAAAGCGAGCAAGCACCATGAAGACAGTCGATCTCAACTGCGATCTCGGCGAGGGTTTTGGCGCCTGGGAAATGGGCAACGACGCCGCCATGATCGAGCTTGCAACCTCGGTCAATGTCGCCTGCGGCTTCCATGCCGGCGATCCCGACATCATGCGCCGTACGGTCGAGCTTGCCAAAGCGCGCGGCGTCGGCGTCGGCGCGCATCCCGGCTATCGCGATCTGCACGGCTTCGGGCGCCGCCCGATGCCGGGGCTGACGTCGCGGGAGATCGAGAACCTGATCGCCTATCAGATCGGCGCGCTGCAGGCGATTGCGACGGCGGCCGGCTACAAGGTCACCCATGTCAAGGCGCATGGCGCGATCTCCAACGTCGCCTGCGAGGACGACATGACGGCGAAGGCAATCGCCGATGGCATCAAGGCGGTCGATCCCAATCTGATCTTCGTGGTGCTGGCGAACTCAAAGCTCGTGAAAGCCGGCGAGAACGCCAATTTGCCGATGGTGCACGAGGTCTTCGCCGACCGCGCCTATGAGGACAACGGCACGCTGGTGTCGCGCAAGAAACCCGGTGCGGTGCTGCATGACGCCAAGGCGATCGCCGATCGCGTGGTGCGGATGGTGCAGGACGGCGCGGTTGTCTCCGTCACCGGCAAGGTCATCAAGATGCGCACGGACACGGTCTGCATCCACGGCGACACGCCCGGCGCCGTCGAGATCGCGCGCGGTGTGCGTGCGGCGTTGAAGGCTGCCGGAATCGACGTGGCGCCGTTCAAGAAGCCGAATTGAATCTGACGGCTGGCGATGGAGTCTCGAGTCGTGCTCGAAGTATGATTTGCGTGCCCTAGCGGTCCATTGAGAGATTGTTAAGGGTCTTCCTAAAGCCAAACTTTCCGAATGGTTGATAGGCGTAGCTCTCTATCCCTTAACGTCCTCACGGGTTTGAAAGCATGTTTCGCAAATCTGCCTCGCTTTTGATTGCCGCCGTTGCGGTTGCAGCTCTTCCCAGCACCGCCTACGCCTTCTGTGACAGCTGCTACATTCCGCCGCCGCAGCCCTGCACCACCTGCTATCAATTGCAGAGCGTGCCGCCGCAATACCGCACGGTGCAGGAAACCGTGATGGTCTCCCCGGGCGCCGTGGTCGCGCACCGCACGCCGGCGCAGTATCGCACCGTCATGGTGCCGAAAACGGTGATGGTCGCGCCGGAAGGCGTCGCCTATGAGCGCATTCCGCCGCGCTATGCCACGCAGCAGCGCGTCGAGATGGTGTCGCCGGGCTATTCCTACTACGCGCCTGTCGCGCCGCGCTGCGCCACCTGCGGTTACTGAAGATTCTTGGTCTTGAGCATGATCTTATCCGAAAACCGGTTTCCGCTTTTCGGGATCATGTTCTAGTAGCCGATCGCCGCGCCGTCGCTACGCGGATCGGAGCCGCCGCTCAACAGGCGGTCCTCCGGTCCGATCGTGATTCCATGGGCGTGGCCGGCCTGCTCGTTCCAAGCGCCCCAGCGATGGATGGAATGGCCGCGCCGCTCCAGCGCATCGATGGTCTCGGCGGAAAAGCGGCTTTCCATGTAGAGCGTATCGCGTGCCTCGCCGAGCCCGAAGCGGCCGGACAGGAAGCGCGGCAGTTCGAGCGCCTCCTGGATGTCGAGGCCGTAATCGATCATCGCGGTGTAGAGCTGCAGCTGGATCTGCGGCTGGCCGTCCGCACCCATGCAGCCGAGCACCGTGGAGAGCTTGCCATTTCGCTTCGCCATCGAGGCGATCAGCGTGTGCAGCGGGATCTTTCCGGGCGCCAGACAATTGGGATGATCGGGATCGAGCGAGAAATAAGCGCTGCGGTTCTGCAGGATCACACCGGTGCTCCCCGCAGTCACGCATGACCCGAAGGCACCGTAAAGGCTCTGGATCAGCGAGGCGGCATTGCCATGCCGGTCGACGGCGGCGATGTAGACGGTGTCACCGTTCAGGCTGCCCCAGGATGGCACCTGATCCCAGCGCAACGCCCTGGCCGGATCGATCAGTCCAAGACGCCTCCCGGCATAGTCCGGGGAAATGAGCGTCCCGATCGGGATATCCGCGAAAGCGGGATCGGCGAGCAGCACATCCCGGTCGTGGTAAGCGATCTGCTTGGCCTGCACGAGCAGGTGCAGGCGGTCCGGGCCAAGCAAGTCCTTTGGCTCAAACGATTCCAGCAGGTTGAGCATCTCGATGACGGTAAAGCCCTGGGTGGGCGGCGGCGTGTTGAAGATCGTGAAATCGCGATAGCGGCCGACCAGCGGCTTGCCCCATGTCGCGCCTTGCTGCGCCAGATCGGCCGGCTCGAAAAATCCGCCCTGCTCCCGCGAGAAGCGCGCCATCTCGGCGGCCACAGGCCCTTCATGGAAGCCCGCGCGTCCGCGCTCGGCGATCGCCTGCAGCGTATTCGCAAGGTTCGGGTTGGCGAGCGTGGTTCCCCGCCGCGGCATCGCGCCGTCGGGAAAGAACAGCGCCGCGGTCTCGTGGTGCTGCAGCAGATCTTCGCGCATCATGTCGATGAAAGCGGCCAGACGCGCCGTCACCGGAAAGCCGTCGCGCGCATATCCGATGGAGACCTCGAGCACGCGCGCCAGCGGCAAGCGGCCGTGAACATCGTGGGCCGCGATCCAGCTTGCCACGCCTCCGGGCACCGTCAGCGTGGCCGGAACGATCCCCCGCAGCGGGATTTCGCGCAGTCCTCGTTTCTCGAGAGCTGCCGGCGACGCGCCGGCTGCCGCCTTGCCGCCGCCATTGAGATAGCTGATTTCGCCGCTGCCGCCGTCGTGGATCAGCCAGAAGGCGTCGCCGCCAAGGCCCGTCATGTGGGGATAGACGACCGCCAGCACGGCGCTAGTCGCAATGGCGGCATCGATGGCGGAGCCACCGGCGCGCAGCACATCAACGCCGGCGCTGGACGCCAGCGAATGCGGCGACGTCACCATGCCCTGGGTCGCCAGCGTTGCGGGCCGGCCGGTGTTGATATCGAACGGCATCCCGTCCTCAGCCCCGGATCATGCGACTTTCCCTCGCGTTCCCCGCGCGGGCACCTTGATCGTGCCATCGCTCACCCAGGCGTCGAAGATTTCGAGCGCCCGTTCCGAAAACGCCTTGTCGTTGATGTGCGCGTCGACTTCGGTCATGCGGACCGGAGGCACGATGGATTTGCGGGCCTCATCCAGGAAAGCCGCGAGTCCCTCCGGATCGTGGGTCGGCCCGCCCGGCTTGTCCCACTCCTCGAGGCCCTTGGCCGGCAGCAGGAAATGCACGGGGCCTCTCGATTGCGAAAGCCGTCTTCCGATCTCGCGCGCGGTCTCCCGCCGCTCCTCGGCGTTCAGCACCGAGGACTTTATCAACCGGTTGTGGGCGTGGAACTGCCGATTTGCAAATCGCGCCGGCAACTCCTGCGATCCCACGAAGTCGATGAGGTCCATGCATCCGGGAGCCACGATCTGGGGAATGCCGCTGCGGCCGGCATTGAGCAACCTGTCGGGTCCCGAATTGACGGCCGAGCCGAACATCCAGTTGCCGAGCTCCTGCGGAGCAAAGTCCATCACGGCAGCAAAGCCGCCCCCGGCGGCGATGCTCTCGAAGGCCATGCCGCCCATGCCGGTGGCATGAAAGATCGCAACTTCAAAACCCCTGTTCTCGAGTTCAGGCTTCAGCCACTTCATGTAGGCCAGGCATGAACTGCCGAAACTGGTCATGCCGACGACCGGCCTTTCGGACTGCGCCGGCTCGGCTGCCCGCGCCGCGCCGAGCACGGCGCCGGCCGCCTGGCTGAGCGACGACTTGCAGATCGCATTGAGCCCGTAGAGACCGCCGGCCCACAGGATCATCTGGATATCGGCCGAAAGCCGGTCGGCAGGGATCAGCGGCGAAAAGGCGACGGTCGAGATGATGTATTTGGGCACGCCAATGGCGAGCGCGCGGGCGCAATCGAGCGCAAGGTCGGTGCCCATCGTACCGCCCATGGCGATCATGCCGTCGATCCTGCCCTCGCGATGCAGCTTGCTTGTCAGCTCGGCTGCGCCGCGGGCCATGATCTGCATCGCCTCGTTCTCGTCGCCGGCGGCCACGGCGGCGTCGATCGATGATCCCGCGGCGGCAGCGACTTCGTGCTTGCTGACCGAAACAGGCGCATTGGGCTCGCCGAGCACGGAGACGTCCATGGTCAGCGTCGCGCCGCCCTGGCGCTCGATGCAGTCGCCTAGGAAGCTGAGCTCATCGGACTTGGTATCGAAGGTGCCGATGATGAGTATGGTCTTCCGCTCGTTCACAACTGTATCCACGCCGCCTTGAGGTCCGAATATTTGTCGAGCGCGTGAAGCGACTTGTCCCGGCCGAAGCCGGATTGCTTGAAGCCGCCCAGGGGCACCGTGATGTCGGTGCCGCCATAGGCGTTGACATGCACGACGCCCGCTCGGATTTCCCTGACCATACGATGGGCGCGCGACAGACTGGATGTCCAGACAGCGGCGGCAAGGCCGTAATCCGTTGCGTTCGCAAGGCGGATCGCCTCGTCCGCGTCCTTGAACCGCATCACGGCCAGGACGGGGCCGAACACCTCCTCCCGGGCCAGCTGCATGCCCGGCGTAACGTCGCAGAAGATCGTCGGCGCCATGTAGTAGCCGCCCGTATTCTGCAATATGCGCTCGCCACCGGTGACGAGTGTCGCGCCCTCGCGCGTCGCGCCGTCGACGAAGCGCAGATTTCTTGCCAGCTGGTCGGCGCCACAGACGGCTCCGATGTCGCTGGAGAGGTCGAGCGGGTCGCCGACACGAAGCCTTGCGGTCGCAGCCTTCAGTTTGTCCATGAAACGATCGTAGATCGACGCTTCCACCAGCAGGCGCGAGCCTGCGACGCAGACCTGGCCCGAATTGCGAAAAATGCCGGAGGCGGCGACGTTCGCCGCACGATCGAGATCGGGCGCATCCGCGAAGACGATGTTCGGCGACTTGCCGCCGAGCTCGAGGTGGACGCGCTTTAGGTTGGATTCGGCCGACGCTTTCATCAGCTGCCGCCCGACCCCGCCGGAGCCGGTAAAGGCAATGCAGTCCACGTCCATGTGCCTGGCCAGCGCCTCCCCCGCCACGCGGCCGGTTCCGGTGACGACATTGAGCACGCCATCGGGCAGTCCGGCGGCGGTGGCAAGCTCCGCGAGCTTCAGCAGCGACAGCGAGGCAAGTTCGGAGGGCTTGACGACGACGCTGTTGCCGGCCGCCAGCGCCGGGGCGATCTTCCAGGCGCCGATCATCAGCGGAAAGTTCCAGGGAACGATCACGCCGACGACACCAAGGGGCTCGTGGTGCACGAGCCCGAGCACGCCGGGCGGTGTGGGCGCAATCTCGCCATAGACCTTGTCGATCGCCTCCGCGTAATACCTGAATGTCTGCGCCGCGCTGAGCGGTTCGGCCTTGTAGGCCATGGCGATTTCGGTGCCGTTGTCGCGAACCCCGAGCACCGCGAGTTCGAGCGCGTGTTGCTCGATCAGGTCGGCCAGTCGCAGCATCCGCTTCTTGCGATCCGCCGGGGCAGCGCGCGACCAGGCGCCATCCTCGAAACGCGAGCGCGCGATTGCGACGGCGATCTCCACATCGCGCGCCGAGCCGTTTGGGATCGTCGTGATCTCCGAGCCGTCGATCGGGCTGATGACCGGAAGCGGCTCAGCCTGCTCGGCGGTCGCCCGGCCGGCAATCCAGTGCGCCTGTGGCGGCACGGCAATGGTGCGCAGTCGGTCGATATCGGCTTGTTGCACCTGGTTCGCTCCCCTGGCGAATCCCGCCCCGAATGATCGGTTCACTATTTGCACCGATATTGATAATAGATTGCCGCCGGCCTCCGGATTTGTCAAACTGGCTTCAGTCGCAACTTGTTGGCGACATTGGATGCGGACCAAATGCAGACCGTCGACAAGGCGATGAAGCTCCTCGGTTACTTCTCGGTTGCCGAGCCGGAGATCGGACTGAGCGAACTCGCGCGCCTCGCATCATTCGACAAGGCCGCAACACGGCGCTTTCTCGTCGCGCTGGCCAACCATGGCTTCATCGAGCAGGACGGCGACACGCGCAAATACCGGCTTGGTCCGGCGTTTCTGCGGCTGGCGCGGATACGCGAGGCGACGCGTCCGCTGGCGCGCATGGTGCAGCACTCGCTCGACGAACTCAGCCGGGCCACGGGCGAGACGGCCCACGGTTCGATGTTTTCCGGCGAGGATCTCTCGATCATCGGCATCGCCGAGCCGCAGCGCCCGACGCGCGTATCGGTCGACGCCTCCCAACCGCTGCCGCTGCACGCTACGGCATCGGGCCTCGCCTGCCTCGCCTTCCTCGATGAAGAAACGGCGCGGCAGATTCTTGCGGGCACGTCGCTGCGCAAACATACGGATCATACCTGCGTGTCGAAGCGCGAACTCAAGGCCGCGATCGCCGAGACGCGGGAGCGCGGCTACAGCATGGCCGTTCGCACCTTCGACGACGACGTCATCAGCATCGCGGCACCGATCTTCGGCGCAACCGGGATCGCCATCGGCGCAATTTCCGTCGCCTCGGTCGCCTCGCGCTTCGGCAGGGAGTCCGAACGGCGTATCGCTGGCCCAGTGCTGAAGGCGGCCGCAGGCGTTTCCGAAGCAACGGGCGGCATTATCCATCCGGCAGTTGCCGCCGCCATCGATCGGCACCGCGCATGAACGAACTGGCCCGGGCGCTGGTGCTGGATTTCGGCGGCGTCATCTCGCGCACGATCTTCGAGACCCAGCCGGAGAACGAACGGGCGCTTGGGTTACCGCCTGGCACGCTCAACTGGCGCGGCCCCTTCGATCCCTCTGGCGATCCGCTGTGGCGCGCGATGCAGGCTGGCGAGATATCCGAACGCGACTATTATTTTACCCGCGCGCGGGAAACCGGGCGCCTGGTCGGCGAGGACTGGTCGAGCCTGCCGCAATTCCTGCAGCGCATCCGCGGTGCCGATCCGAAATCGGCGATCCGTCCGGAAGCAATCGCGGCGATCGAATCGGTGAAGCAGGCCGACGCGAAACTCGCCATCCTCTCCAACGAGCTTGATCTGTTCTATGGCCCCGACTTCCGGGCGAAGCTGCCGTTCCTCGCCGACATCGACCTGATCGTGGACGCGACCCATACCGGAATTCTCAAGCCCGATCCGCGCGCCTATGCTTTCGTCACCGAAGGACTGACGCTTGCCGCCGAGATCTGCGTGTTCGTGGACGACCAGATCAGGAACGTCCGCGGCGCCGAGGCCGCGGGCTTCCGCACCATCCACTTCGACGTCACGCGCCCGGCCGAAAGCTACCGGGCGGCGTTAATTCATTTCGGACTTTGAGCGGAGCACAAATCCCATGCGCGATTCCAATTTCCTGGTCGAGAACAATGCCCGGCATGTCTGGCATCCGATGGCGCATCCCGGCGAGATGCGGGCGCAGCCGCCGAAAATCGTGCATGAAGCCGAGGGCGTCGAGGTGATCGACATACACGGCCACCGTCTGCTCGACGCCGTCGGCGGCCTCTGGAATGTCAATCTCGGCTATTCCTGCGAGCCCGTGAAAAAGGCGATGCGCGATCAGCTCGACCGGTTGCCCTACTACTCGGCGTTTCGCGGCTCGACCACCTCGCCTTTGATCGAACTTTCGTTCGAACTGGTCGAGTGGTTCAAGCCGGATGGCATGGCGCGCGCGTTCCTGACCTCGGGTGGATCGGACTCGGTCGAAACCTGTCTCCGCCTGGCGCGGCAGTACCACAAGCTGAACGGTCAGCCCGAGCGCACGAAATACATCGCGCTGAAGAAAGGCTATCACGGCACGCATTTCGGTGCAGCATCGGTCAACGGCAACCAGAATTTCCGCCGCCAGTACGAGCCGCTGCTGCCGGGATGCTTCCACATCCCCGCTCCCTGGACCTATCGCAATCCCTTTGGAACGGAAGACGCGGCCCTGATTGCCGAGCGCTGCGCGGCACTGCTGGAGGACGAGATCGCTTTCCAGGGCGCGGACACCATCGCCGCCTTCATCATGGAGCCTGTGTTGGGCGCCGGCGGCGTGATCGTGCCGCATGAGAGCTTCATGGGCCGGGTCCGCGAAATCTGCAGCCGGCACGGCATCCTCCTCATCGCCGACGAGGTGATTACCGGCTTCGGGCGCACCGGCGCCTGGACGGGCTCACGGCTGTGGGGCGTCAAGCCGGACCTGATGTCGACGGCCAAGGCCGTCACCAACGGTTATTTTCCGCTCGGCGCGGTGATGATCGGCGAAGAGCTGGTGGACGCCTTTGAGACCGACAAGTCCAGCAAGGCATCGATCGGGCACGGCTATACCTATTCCGGCCATCCCGTGGGCGCCGCTGCGGCCCTTGCGGCGCTTGCGGAAACCACGCGCCTGGACGTCGCGAAGAATGCCGCACTGCGCGGCGCTGAACTGATGGCGGGTCTGGAAAAGCTCAAGGCCAAACATGCACTGGTGGGCGACGTGCGCGGCAAAGGTCTGATGGCGGCGCTCGAGCTTGTGTCCGATCGCACGCAGAAGACGCCGGCGTCCAAGGAGGTGCTGCAGCGCGTGTTCGAGACGGCCTATGAGCGCGGCGTGATGGTTCGCACGTCGGGGAATATCATCATTCTCTCCCCGCCCCTGATCATTACGGCGAACGATGTCGCCAGGATCATCGGCGCGCTCGATGCGGCACTGGCATCGGCATAGGCGGGGGATGAAGCGAAGCTGAAGCGTCCGGCGGGACCGCCGGCGCTGTGATCAGAAGGGATGCACTGAAAGCGTGCCGAACACCACGGCGGCGATGAGGGCAAGCGAGCTGTAGATTGCCACCGTGTGCAGTCGCCTCTCCGTCCTCAGGGCCATCAGACGCGGATGAATGGGAAGGCGGGTATCCGCCGATAGTTCGCGCACGGTCGATCTCCAACGCAGCATTTGCGTCATAAGAGAAGATCGAAGGGCGGCGAATGCAATAAGCCTGCGAAAATAGCGATACGGGCGCTTTCGCGGGCTGAAATTGCAGTGAAACCTTCTCTCGCTCGGATTCGCGCGAGAATATTCTTCGGACAGATTGGGCCGGATTGGGCCTAATCAGGGGATATCCTGCGGGAAGCGACCTGTCAGGCCTGCCGATGCCTGATCGCGAAGGCCGCCAGATGGCCGGCGATGTCGTCGGGATTGAACGGCGGTCCCGCGAAGGCGCCGATGGCGCCGGGGGCCTCGGCGGCCTGCCCGGCGCGCCCAAGCGCGGCGTCGTAGAGGTCCGGCCGGAACACGCCCATGGCGGTCTTCAGCGCCTCAAGGCTGTAAGCGGTCTGCCCCCAGCGCACCATCTGGGCGTAGAGCCAGGCCGCCTGCACAGGATCCGGTCGTGCGGCGCCCTCCCGTCCCACCAGCAGATACCGGCCGCTCTGGCGCATGGTGCCGTCGGGCGAGATCTTCAGCCGGCCGTCCAGCGTGCGCTGGATGACCTCGGCATCCACCCCGATGCGTTCCGGCTGGGACAGCAGCTGCGCGGCCTCGGCGCGATTCTCCGGTTGCTCGATGAATTCGGCCGCGCGCGAAGCCGCGCGAACCAGCGCCGCAAGGACGTCAGGGTTCTTTTCCGACCAGTTCTGGCGCACGGCCAGCACCTTCTCGACCGCGCGCACCAGGATGTCGGAGACGAAATGCAGGATGTGGCCGACACCGAGATCGACGGCCACCGAATTCCAGGGCGCGCCGACGCAGAACGCATCGACCTGTCCGCTGGCGAGGCTGTCGACCATGTAGGGCGGCGGCAGCACCACCAGCCGCACATCCTCGTCCGGATCGACGCCGCCGGCCGCCATCCAGAACCGCAGCTGGTAATTGTGGGTGGAAAACGGAAACGTCATGCCGAAGGTCAGCGGCTCGGCGCCGCTCTTCTTCCGCTTGGCGACGACGCGCGCGAGCGCCGTGGCGGTCGCCATCGGATCGAGAGGCTCGCCCTCGATTTCGGCCATGATCGCGGCATGCAGGGCGGGCGATACCGTGATCGCATTGCCGTTCAGACCGAGATTGAAGGGGGCCGCGATCGGCACCTTGATATGGCCGAGCCCGAGGCTGGAGGCGATCGCAACGGGCGCGAGCAGATGGGCGGCGTCGAACAGGCCGATATTGAGCTTGTCGCGGACGTTCGACCACGACACCTCCCGCACCAGGGTGATGTCGAGACCTTCGGCGGCGGCAAAACCCTTGTCCACAGCCACGATGAGCGCGGCCGCGTCGACCAGCGGAATGAAGCCGATACGAAGGGGCGTACTCATTTCAGCATCTCCGACGCAGTGATGATCGACTGGGCGATCTCGCTGATTTTCTTCTTCTCGCGCATTGCGGTAGAGCGCAGCAGCACATAGGCCTCGTCCTCGTTGAGGCCCTTCACCTTCATCAAAATACCCTTGGCGCGGTCGATTACCTTGCGGTCCTCGAGCGCGGACTTGGTGCGGTCGAGTTCATCCTGCAGCTTGGCAAAGGCGTTGAAGCGGGAGATGCAGAGGTCGAGGATCGGCTTGATCCGCTCCTTTTTCAGCCCGTCGACGATATAGGCGGAAACACCGGCCTCGACGGAAGCCTGGATCGAGGCGGCGTCGCTCTGGTCGACGAACATGGCGATCGGCCGGCGCACCGCGCGGCTGACCTGGAACATCTGCTCCAGCACGTCACGGCTGGGGTTTTCGAGGTCGATCAGGATGACGTCGGGGTCCAGCGCAAAAATCTGCGCCAAAAGGCTCTGCATTTCGCTGATATGCACGACGCCGGTAAATCCCGCCTCCCGCAACCCCTCTTCCAGGATCGCGGCACGGATCGGGCTCTCGTCGACTATGACGATCTTCGGAGACGATTCGGCGCTCATCGTTCACCCATAACCCGGAACCGCATCCTTACAGCAGCCAGAACCCCGCCGCAAAGCCTTGTAATTGCGACCGAATGGGACTAGCTCCAGCCCATCAATCAGGCAATCGAAAACATGCAGCAGGCCTCCGCGCCCAAAGTCAGCTTTGTTTCGCTCGGATGCCCCAAGGCGCTGGTGGATTCAGAGCGGATCATCACCCGCCTGCGCGCGGAGGGCTATGAGCTTGCGCGCAAGCATGACGGCGCCGATCTCGTCATCGTCAACACCTGCGGCTTCCTCGACAGCGCCAAGAAAGAATCGCTTTCGGCCATCGGCGAGGCCATGGCCGAGAATGGCAAGGTGATCGTCACCGGCTGCATGGGCGCCGAGCCCGAGCAGATCGAGGCTGCCTATCCCGGCGTGCTTTCCATCACCGGCCCGCAGCAATATGAGAGCGTGCTGGAGGCCGTGCACCGCGCGGTGCCGCCGGCGCACAATCCTCATATCGACCTGGTGCCGCCGCAAGGCGTCAAGCTGACGCCGCGGCACTACGCCTATTTGAAGATTTCCGAAGGCTGCAACAACCGCTGCAGCTTTTGCATCATCCCGAAACTGCGCGGCGACCTGGTATCGCGCCCGGCCAACGACGTGCTGCGCGAGGCGGAGCGGCTGGTGAAGGCCGGCGTTAAGGAGCTGCTGGTCATCTCGCAGGATACGTCGGCCTATGGCGTGGACATCAAATATGCCGCGAGCCCCTGGCAGGATCGCGAGGTCCGCGCAAGGTTCTTCGATCTCGCAAAGGAGCTTGGCGAACTCGGCGCCTGGGTGCGGCTGCAATATGTCTACCCTTACCCGCATGTCGATGAGGTCATCGCCCTGATGACCGAGGGCAAGGTGCTGCCCTATCTCGACATCCCCTTCCAGCACGCAAGCCCGGAAGTCCTCAAAGCCATGAAGCGCCCGGCGGCGCAGGAGAAGACGCTGGCGCGGATCAAATCCTGGCGCGAGGCCTGTCCCGAACTGACGCTGCGCTCGACCTTCATCGTCGGCTTCCCCGGCGAGACCGATTCCGACTTTGCCTGTCTGCTCGACTGGCTGGAAGAAGCCGAGATCGATCGCCTCGGCTGCTTCAAATACGAGCCCGTCGCGGGCGCGGCCTCGAACGCGATCGGAAATCCCGTGCCCGACGAGGTCAAGCAGGAACGCTGGAACGCGCTGATGGCGCGCCAGCAGAAGATCTCGGCGCGCCGCCTGAAGCGCAAGGTCGGCACACGGCAGCAGGTGATCGTCGACGAGGTCGGGCCAACGGTGGCAAAAGGCCGGTCAAAGGCCGACGCGCCGGAGATCGACGGCACCGTCTATCTGTCGAGCCGCCGGCCGTTGAAGGTCGGCGAAATCGTCACCGCGAAGATCGAGCGCGCCGACGAGTATGATCTGCACGGCAGCGTCGCCGGGTTCTAGTTCCCGTTCAACATGTCGTAGTTGACCGCCATGTAGCCGGTGAGCTCGTCGCGAACGACGGCGGCGGGATGAATGAGCGCGACTTCCTGCGCCATTACGCCGACATGGACGGCATCGCTCCAGCGATATTTGTAGGCGCAAATGCCAAGCCCGTCGCTGCGCCTCGCCACAAGCGTGATGTCGCGCTTGAGGCCGGGCATCCTAAGGAAAGAACAACGCAGAATCATAGCGGGCATTGGTGTCGTTACCCCAGGCACCGCCACCGTGGACGCCCGCGTAGCCGCCGGTCCATGGCGTCGCACCTGCGCCCGGCATGAACTTCCAGCTGATGCCGGCCATCACGGCCTGGAACTGCGCGTTCTGGTTCGCCCGTTGCGAGACGACGATGGCGGCCGGCGGTGACGAACCCGCAATGCCCAGCGATCCCAGGTCGACATACTGATATTGCAGGCTGAGGATGACGCTCGGCTGCAACAGGTATTTCGCGCCGACACCGCCCACCCATCCAACCCTGGTCTCCGAGGCTTGCGAGGAGACGGACGTGTTCAGCGTCTGGAAGAAACTGTCGATCCTGACCTGGCCAAAGGCAAGTCCGCCGGTGGCGTAGACCATGAACGGCCCGTTTGCGACGCCCAGAATGCCGCGAGCCGTGCCGTACCAATCGATCTGCGAAGACGTTCTCGCGGCATCGGTCGGGTTCGGCGGATTTCCGACGGGATAGACCAGCCCGCCGTTCATCGAACTCTTGAGTCCGGTGCCCTGCAGATCGGTCTCGAAGCCGAACACTGCCGAGCCTTGTTGCCAAGTGTAGCCGCCATGCGCACCCACCACCCAGCTTGCGGCGCTCGCCGAATTCGATCCGGATCCGGGATTGGCCACAGCAGCTCCGCCGATGGCCGGTTCGACATGCAAGAGCGGCCATGCCATGGCGCAAGCTGCAACCGCGATCATCCGCGAAAGACGTGACATCAGCCCTCTCCTCGCCAGGTTCAGTGCCTATGGCCAACCCGACGTTCGAGTCGGAACACTAGGGCTGGCGGATTCCCGCCACAACGGCCGCGACGGACCATGCCTCCGGACCCATTGACACAGCCGTTGTTTTGCCTTGTATCCCCATGTATTCATTCCGGTATTCGGCTGTTGCTGAAAAGGCTCAGCGTCCCCGAATTCGCTCTGCGGTCCGCAGCGCCAGCGCGTGAATGGTCAGCGTCGGCGCTTCTCCGCCGCCCGACGAGGGAAAGACGCTTGCATCCGCGATCCAGAGATTGCGCCATCGGTGGCTGCGGCCGAAGGCGTCGACTACCGAATTGCCGGGATCACTGCCCATCCGGCAGGTGCCAAACACGTGGGTTGCGACGAACCAGTCCCAGCTGGAGTAGCTTTCATAGATGCGCTCGGCGCCGCTGGCGGCCAACAGTTCATGCGATTTCTTCACCATGAATCGCAGGCGTGCGATCTCCGACTCGCCGAGCGAAGTTGCGATGCGCGCCAGCGGCATCCCGAACCGGTCGCGCACATCCGGATCGAGGTCGATACGGCTGTCGCGATTGGGCAGCCTTTCGCCGATGGCGCCGACATGCAACGCATGGCCCCACAGCCGCCGCACCGATTGCGCGTGAGCGCGCCCCCAGCCCGGGATCGCGCGCAATGCGAAGGCAGAAAGCCCGCCAAGCTCGCTCTCGCCGGCGCCGTTGTAGAACCGGCAGCCGCCGATCACGCCCGGGATTGCGTCGGGCGCGTTGAAGTCCCATGAAATGGCATCGCTCGGCAGGCCGCGTCGTCCGTGCTGCGGCTCCGGATGTAGCGCCCCGACCGAAGTGAACAAGGTGTCCATGAAGTTCTGTCCGACCTCGCCGCTTTCGTTGGCGAGTCCGTCGGATGCCAGCAAGAGCCGCGGCGTCTCGACGGCGCCGCAGGCAAGCACGAGGCTGGGACAGGCGATGCGCTCCGTACTGCCGTCCGCCTTTCCGACCAGGATCGCCGCGACCCGGTCGTCCTGGCCGGCCTCGATGCGGATCACGGCACTCTGCGGCCGGATCGTGCAGCGGCCAGTCGCGAGTGCGGCATGGATGAAGGTGACGTCGGCGCTTCCCTTGTCGGCGCGCGGACAGCCCTTGTTGCACGCGCCGCAATAGTTGCAGGGCGGACGCCCGTTCCATGTTTGCGACAACGCGGCCCGGCTGTTGGCCTGCCAGTTCAGGCCAAGCGCCGCTGCACCCTTGCCGAGTGTTTGCGCGGCGTATGACAGCGGATGCTGCGGCAGAGGAAATGGTCGGGAGCGCCATCGCGCGCCCTGACTCTCCGGCCCGGCGACGCCGATCAGTTGCTCGGCTTCGCTGTAGTAACGCTCGAGTTCGGCGTATTCGAGCGGCCAGTCGGCGGCGACGCCGAACCGGCTCTTCATTTTCATCGCGGCCGGATGCAGGCGATGCGCCTCGCCAGTGAAGTGCAAGGTGGTGCCGCCGATACCGCGAACGTGGCTGTATTTGTCCATCAGCCGTATGCCATTCGTCACCATCGGCCCGAGGCCGCGGCTTCCGGACACCAACAGCGGCTCCTGGCCGGCCAGCTTCTGTCCCGGCGCAAACGTGACCTTTCCGACGCTGTCGGGCTTTTCCGGAAACTCGCGCGTTTCCCAGTCGGCCTCCGTCAAAGGATAATCGGTCGACGGATCGAAGCGCGGCCCCGCATCTAGCAAGAGCACGGATAATCCGCGCCGGCACAGTCCATAGGCCGCCGCGGCACCGCCGGCGCCAGCGCCAACCACCACCACGTCCCAATTGGTGTCGCCGCTCAACGCGGGCGCTCCTGGAAGTCGGCAAAGCCGTCGGGCTGCGGCGGGCCGGTAAAGGCGAAGGTCTTTCTGATCGCGGGCTCCGAGTAATAGGCCGTCCCGATGTGCTGGCGCAGCGCGAACACGAACGGACGGATGCCCTCGTCCGCCGATGCAAACGCTGCGTCAATCGCGGCCAGCCTTGCTGCTTCGTCGAGCGCCGCAAAGCCGGCGGCGCCGCGAGAGGCGGCATATCGATCGAGCCACGCTACGCCCTTGCCGATCGACGGCCCAAGGTCGGACATTGCCAGCAAACGCTCGTGCAGTCCGAGAGCAGACGCAGCTGGAAGACCATCGCCGCCGGGAAACATGGTGTCCGCGACGGCCGCCATCGTCGGCGTCGCTGCTGGCTGCCCCAGCGCCGCGACGGCTCGCCGCAGCATCGCGCCGCTGCCCAGCGCGAGAGCGCCCAGAAAGGCCACCACTGTTCGTCGCTTCATCGCAGCCTCCGTTTGCCGGCGAGGCTAGTGCAGGATCGGTGCGAGGTTAATGGCGGATTCCGGCTCCTCCCGTACTGAGCCGCCAACAGACTGCCTTGACAGCGCCGCTGCTTCGGCTGTATGAGCGCGCCCCATGATGCTGAACCGGACCATCCGCCGCGCCGCCGACCGCCGTCGTACCCACGACGATGCGGGCGCGCGCCATGTCCGACGACTTCGCTGAACAGCTAGATCAGCCAGGTTTTCGAGAAGGCCGCACCCGCAAGGTGCGGCCTTCTCGCTTTTCGGCCTGCCCTTTCACCTGAAAACCCAAGAGGAGATCGACATGACCCACGCCACCCATTCGTTCGACGCGCTGATGGACATCACCGCGCGCCCTCAGGTCGTGTTCGTCCGCGGCAAGGGCAGCTATCTCTGGGACGAAAGCGGCAAGCGCTATCTCGACTTCATGCAGGGCTGGGCGGTGAACTGTCTCGGCCACTCGCCCGACGTCATCGCCGACGCGCTGGTCGTGCAGTCAGCGTCGCTGCTGACGCCGAGCCCGGCGTTCTACAACGCGCCGAGCCTGAAACTCGCCAAGGCGCTGGTCGAGAAGAGCTGCTTCGACCAGGTGTTCTTTGCCAACTCGGGAGCCGAAGCTAACGAGGGCGCGATCAAGCTCGCGCGCAAATACGGCTCGCTGCACAGAGGCGGCGCGCACGAGATCATCACCTTCGAGGGCGGCTTCCACGGCCGGACGCTTGCGACCATGTCGGCCTCCGGCAAGAAGGCGTTCGAGCCGCTGTTCGAACCGAAGGTCGCCGGCTTCCGCAAGGCGAAGCTGAACGATCTCGACTCGGTCAAGGCGCTGATTTCGCCAGCGACCGTGGCCGTGATGCTGGAGCCGATCCAGGGCGAAGCCGGCGTGTGGCCGGCGACCGACCAGTTCCTGCAGGAATTGCGGGCGCTGACGAAGGAACACGGCTTGCTCTTGATCTTCGACGAGATCCAGACCGGCGTCGGCCGCACGGGAAAGCTGTTCCACTACGAGCACGCCGGGATCGAGCCCGACATCATGACGCTCGGCAAGGGCATCGGCGGCGGCGTGCCGCTCGCGGTGCTTCTCGCCACCGAACGAGCCTCCTGCTTCGAGCATGGCGACCAGGGTGGCACGTTCAACGGCAATCCGCTGATGTGTGCGGCAGGATCCGCGGTGCTCGCAGAGGTCAGCAAACCGGAATTCCTGAAGGCGGCCACCGATGCCGGGCAGTTCCTGGCCAGCGAGTTGCAAAAGCTCTCGGCGCGGCACGGCCTCGGCGAGGTCCGCGGCCGCGGGCTGCTGCTGGCGCTCGACCTGAAGCTGCCGATCGGCGCCTCGATCGTCGCGCAGGCGTTCCATTCCGGCCTGCTGCTGAACTCGCCGCAGCCGGACGCGCTGCGCTTCATGCCGGCGCTGAACGTCACGCGGTCGGAGATATCGGAGATGATCGACGGCCTCGATGCGATCCTGACCGAGGCCGGCGTGGCGCGGCGGGTGGCTTAGCCACCGTCATTGCGAGCGAAGCGAAGCAATCCACATCTCCGCACGGGGAAGATGGATTGCTTCGTCGCGGAGCTTGTCATCGGGCGCGCTTTCGCGCGACCCGTTGTCCTCGCAATGACAGAAACGATTAGGGCCGCAGTATCACCGCGCCCGTGGTCGCCCGGTTCTCGAGATCGGTATGCGCCCTCGCCGCATCCTTCAGCGCGTAGGCGTGGTTGATCGGCACATGCAGCTTGCCATTGATGACGGCAGCAAAAATGGTGTCGGCACCCTCGAGCAATTCCTTGCGGGTCGCGACATAGTCGTTGAGTTTCGGCCGGGTTGCGAACAGCGAGCCGTGGTTGTTGAGCTCGGCGATCGCAAAGGGAGGCACCGGTCCCGAGGCGTTGCCGAAGCTCACGAACAGGCCGCGCCGCTTCAGGCACGACAGCGATCCCGGGAAGGTCGCCTTGCCGACGCCGTCATAGACGACATCGCATAGTTCGTTGCGGCTGATCTGCTTCACCCGCTCGACGAAATCCTCTTCGTTGTAGTTGATGACGTGGTCGCAGCCATTGCTGAGCGCAAGGTCGACCTTCGCCTTGGAGCCGACTGTGCCGATGACGTGGGCGCCGAGCGCCCTCGCCCATTGGCAGGCCAAGAGACCGATGCCGCCGGCCGCGGCATGGATCAGCACGCGATGGCCGGGCTCGATCCTGAAGGTCTTGTGCAGTAGATACCAGACCGTCAGCCCCTTGAGCATCAGCACCGCGCCCTGCTCATAGGTGATGTGGTCGGGCAACTTGACCAGCTTGTCCCAGGGGATGTTGCGCTCGGACGCGTAGCCGCCGAGATTGAAATAATAGGCGACGCGGTCGCCGGGATGAAAATTGGTGACGCCCGGCCCGACCGCGACGACCTCGCCGGCCGCCTCGTTGCCGGCGATGAAGGGCAGCCCCGGCGCCTTGTAGAGGCCGGTGCGGAAATAGACGTCGATGAAGTTGAGCCCGACGGCATGCTGGCGAATCCGCACTTCGCCCGGTCCCGGCGCAGGAACGTCCACGCTTTCATAGGTCAGGACTTCCGGACCTCCCACCTTGTGAACGCGGACGGCCTTGGTCATGGCGTCTTCTCCCTTGTCTTCGCCCGATTCGAAACGAACGCCTGCGGGCAGGCCTTGTCAATCGACGCCATGGTCGCGGGGTTGCCTATTTGCTGACCTTTGCCTTTCTCCGGTTACGCCTGGCGAGCACGTTGAAGAACTCCACCGCGGCCGAGAAGGTGATGGCGAAGTAGATATAGCCGCGCGGGATGTGGAATTTGAATCCGTCCGCCACCAGCGCCACGCCGATCAGCACCAGGAAAGCAAGCGCCAGCATTTTTGTCGTCGGGTGCTCCGCGACGAAGCGCGCGACGGGTCCGGAAGAGACGTACATGATCACGCAGGCGATCACGACCGCGGCAACCATGATCTCCAGATCCTGCGCCATGCCGATCGCGGTGATGATGGAGTCCAGCGAGAATACGATGTCGATGACGATGATCTGCATGATCACCCAGAAGAAGGCGTTCGCAGCAGACCTTTCCTCCCTTCCGTGCTGAAAGGCATCGATCTCGGTGTGGATCTCGTGGGTCGCCTTTGCGATCAGGAACATGCCGCCCGCGATCAGGATGATGTCGCGCCAGGACAGCGCAACGTTCTTCACGGTAAGCACCGGTTCGGTCAGGCCGATCAGCCAGACCAGCAGGCTGAGCAGGACGATCCGGAACACCAGCGCGAGCAACAGCCCGATCTGCCGCGCGCGCGTCGCATGCGGCTCGGGGATGCGCGACACCAGCACCGAGATGAAGATGACGTTGTCGATGCCGAGGACGATTTCGAGCGCCGTCAGGGTCAGCAGCGCCGCCCAGGCTTCCGGGCTGGTCAGGAGTTCGATCATGCCTTCAACGATTTGATCAGACGGATGGCGGCGTTGCTGCCGAGGACATAGGCCCCGATGGCGCAAAGGCCGAAGGTGATGGGAAGCCCGACATTGAAGTCGTAGACCAGCGTGATGATGGCGAGCACGGCCCAGGCCGCGAGCAGCCAAAGCGTCAGCCAGCGCAGGCGGACGACGCGAAAGGGATGCAGCACGTGGATCGGCACGAAGGTGAGCACGATCAGGGCGGCGACGGCCAGCGTCGAGGGGATGGGCGACATGTGCAGCAGGAACAGATAGAACGCCACAGCGTTCCACAGCGCCGGAAATCCGCGGAAGTGATTGTCGGTCGCCTTCATGCGCCGATCGGCGAAATAAAGCGCGCTGGAGACGACGATGCCGATCCCCAGGATCGGCGCGGCAAGCGGCAGCAGCATTCCGCTGGCGGTGATCGCGTAGGCCGGGACGAATACATACGTCAGGAAGTCGACGACGAGGTCGAGGACGTCGCCCGACCAGTTCGGCTGCAGCCGCACCACGTCGAGCCGCCGCGCGATCGGGCCATCGATGGCATCGATGACGAGCGCAATGCCAAGCCAGACGAACATGTTGGTCCAGTGCTCGCGCACCGCTTCAAGCATCGCGATCAGCGCGACGCCCGCGCCCAGCGCCGTGAAGATGTGCACAGAGAACGCGGCCGCGCGCATCCGCAACGGGGATTGTGACGAGATTGGCGGGCTGGTCTGGTCCATGGGTCGGGCAGTGCTATCAGGAATCATGCGGATTTGCACATCGGCGGTTGCGGCGTTCGGCCGCGCAATTCCCGGGAACCTTTTGAATGAATCCAAGCCTTGAAATTACCGCTGCGAGCGTCAATTGTCCCTGTCATGAACGATGCTTCCATGACTTTCGACACGGTCGTCGTGGGCGGCGGGCCCGCCGGCCTTACGGCTGCGATTGCGCTTGCGGAGGCGGGCGCCAGGACCGCCCTGCTCGCCCGCCACGTGCCCTACGCGGACAATCGCACTACGGCGCTGCTTGGGGCTTCCGTGGATTTGCTCGATCGGCTCGATGTCTGGCGGCGTTGCCGGGAGAGCGCCGCGCCGCTCAAGGTAATGCGGCTCGTCGACGATACCGGGCGCCTGATCCGTGCGCCCGAGGTCCGTTTTGTGTCGGAGGAAATCGGCCTCGACCAGTTCGGCTACAATATCGACAACCGCACGCTGGTCGCCGCGCTGGAGGCGCGCGCCGCGGAACTGCCCGGCCTGACGCGGGTGGACGACGAGGCGACGACGGTGGTGCCGGAAGACAGTGTTGTCGCCATCGTCACCCGTCAGGACAAGACGCTTGGAGCGCGTCTGGTGATCGGGTCCGACGGACGACAATCATTGTGCCGCGATGCCGCCGATATCGAGGTGCGGCGGCGCGACCTCCACCAGGCGGCGCTCACGTTCAACATCAGTCATTCAAGACCGCACAAGAACGTCTCTACCGAATTCCATACGCCCCAGGGGCCCTGCGTGTTCGTTCCCCTGCCCGGCAACCGCTGCAGCGTCGTCTGGGTCGCCGCACCGAACGAAGCCGAGCGGCTGATGGCGCTGAGTGATGAGCAGCTTTCGGAGGCGGTCGAGAAGCAGTCGCACTCCATCCTCGGCCGTACCAATGTCGAACCCGGCCGGCACAAATTCCCGCTCGCCATCGAGCGGCCGACGGCGATCGCCAGAAACCGAATCGCGCTGGTCGGCGAATCCGCCCATGTCGTACCGCCGATCGGCGCGCAGGGGCTCAACATGGGCCTGCGCGATGCCGCCGACCTCGCCGAGATCGTGCGCGAGGCGCTCGGTCTCGGCGAAGACCCCGGCGCGGCGCCGGTATTGCAGCGCTACGCCGCCGCTCGGCGCAGCGACATCGCGAGCCGCACCTTCGCGATCGACGTCGCCAACCGCTCCCTGCTTTCCGACCTGCTGCCGGTGCAGACCGCGCGCGCCGCCGGCCTGCATCTGATCGGCGCGGTCGGGCCGCTCCGCCGCCTTGCCATGCGTGAAGGGCTGGCGCCCTCCTGGAGGATCTAGGGGAAGACAAGTCGTCCGGTCTGGATGAACCACATCACGCTGGTGAGCGTGACGACGGAGGCAAAGGTTCCGATCAGCACGGCGACCGACGCCGGCTCGATCCAGGTGTCGTTCTGGCGCGCCATCACGAACACGTTGAGCGCGGGCGGCAGCGCCGCCATCAGCAGTGCGGTCGCCGCCCATGGCTGCGCGAACGGCCCGAAGGCCAGCATCAATCCGAAAGCGAGCAGCGGATGAACCAAGAGCTTGACGGCGATCACGCCGGGCACTTCCCACGGCACGCGCTCGAATGAGCGCAGTGCGACAGTGACGCCCAGCGCGAACAATGCGGTCGGCGCGGCCGCGTTTTGCAGGAATTGCAGCGTATTGTTGAGTGCCACCGGAAATTCGATGTGCAGGGCCGCGCATAGCGCGCCAAGACAGGCCGACATGATCAGCGGGTTCAGCACGATCTGCTTCACCACCACGCCCAGCGCATGCAGCAGCGAGGGATGCTCGCGGTCGGTCAGTTCGATCATGAACGGCACGATCGAGAACAGGAAAATGCTGTCGCAGCAGAAGATCAGCGCGGTCGGCGCCGCCGCCTTGTTGCCGAGCACGGCCAGCGCCAGTCCGGGGCCCATATAGCCAACATTGCCGTAGGCGCCGGCGAGCCCGGCGATTGTCGCCTCGCGCAGCGTCAGCTTGCCGATCAGCTTGCCAACGAGCATGGCCAGCGCGAACGCGAGCATTGTGCCGAGCGTGGTTGCGATCAGGAACGGCGGGTTGTTGAGCTCGGCGAACGGCGTGCGCGACATGATCCCGAACAGCAGCGCCGGCAGCGACACGTAGAGCAGAAAGAAGTTCATCCAGGCGAGGCCCGACTCCGGCAGCGCCTTGGCTTTCCCGCAGGCATAGCCAATGAAAATCAGACCGAAATAGGGAAGCGCCAGATTGAGGATATCGATCATGAGGAGGCGGGATTTCCTGAATGTTTTCCGAAGTATGGCGCCGGGTCTTGCTACGCCGGAGAAGGTTAATTCGTCCACA
The DNA here is from genome assembly GCF_016219575.1 of Bradyrhizobium sp. Classification (GTDB taxonomy): domain Bacteria; phylum Pseudomonadota; class Alphaproteobacteria; order Rhizobiales; family Xanthobacteraceae; genus Bradyrhizobium. The sequence continues at coordinate 897,929 of NZ_JACRMG010000009.1, forward strand.
TGCCCCTAGCATCGGCCACAATCATGGTCTATCGACGAAGCCATGATTAAAGCGCGTACCGCCAAATTCCAGATCGGGCAGATTGTCCGCCACCGGGTGTTTTCCTTCCGGGGCGTGATCTTCGACATCGATCCCGAATTCAACAACACCGAGGAATGGTGGCTGTCGATTCCGGAAGAGGTGCGGCCGCACAAGGACCAGCCGTTCTATCACCTGCTCGCGGAAAACTCGGAGACCGAATACGTCGCCTACGTCTCGGAGCAGAACCTGCTGCCCGACGAGTCCGGCGAACCGATCCGCCATTCGCAGGTCGCCGAGATCTTCATCAAGGACAAGTCCGGCGCATACCGTCCGCGCAACCCGTCGTTGAATTAGGCCCGCATTCCCTGCAACAGAAAAGGCGCCCCACCGGGCGCCTTTTCGTTTGCTCTGTCGGCGTTGCTTACTTCGCCGCCGGATTGGGCTGACCGCCGGGAGGCTGGCTCTGCTCGAGCTTCTTGCGGGCATCCTCGGCGCGCTTCTGCAGCTCTTCCTGCAGCTTCTTCTGGTTTTCCTCGAACACCTTCGGATCGGTCGGCGGGCCGTCATAGGCCTTGGCAAATTCGCCGGCCAGCGGTAGCGGCAGCGTCAACGGCGCGCCGTTGGAGTTGATCGCCTGCACCACGAGGTTCTGGCCTTTCTTCAAGGCCGCGATCGTTTCGGGGGTTGCCTCGTAGTCGGACATGCAGCCGTTCTGGAAGCAGATCACGTAAGGCGACTGCTGCGGCTGGTTGCTGTCGATGATGATGCGGGTGCCGTGGACGAGCTGCATGCCGAGCGGCAGTGTCACGCGGAGAATCTTTTTCGGCTCGCCCTCCGGCTCGATGATGACGGCGGCGATCACCGGCTGGCCGGACTCGATGCGGCCGTCCTTGCCGGTAAAGCAGACCTGCTTGGCCCCGGTTTCCTGGCCCTTGAGGCAGAACTTGGTCCAGGGCGCGTAGATCAGCTGGATCTGCTGCTCCTGGGGCTGCTGAGCGGGGGCCTGGGCTGCGGGCTGGCCTGCCGGCGCCTGTTGTTGGGCGGCAGGAGCCTTCGGCGCAGCCTTGGGGGCGGCCGGGGCCTTCGGGGCCGCTTTGGGGGCCGCCGGCGCAGGGGCGCCGGGTGCCGGGGCCGGTGTCTGGGCCTGGGCGAAGGAAACCGCCAGCGAAGCCGACAAAGTGGTCGCCGCCAACAAGGCGAAAGCCCGCCCGCGCGGCCGGGCCGAGGCGGCCAAGATACGGAAATTCATTGCGGAAAACCCTTTCTGAAGCCAGGCGCCCGAACCGCTGCGGGCACCAAATCCCTGCGCCGTTTTGGGCGGCTGTCTCGTAGCCAATTGAGGCGGTTGCGTGACCTGTTCCGCCGTCTTGATCAATTGCCCGCCTTCAATACAGCGGCGGACGAAAAGATCAATGCCGACAAGCGTCTTGGATCGATGCCACAGCGATGCCCGCAGCCCTATGGTAAAGCTTCGCGGGTGAGGAATTTCGAATCAGACCGGCGCAGGAAAGCGCCCCTCTTCCGGTACGCCGCCATTCGCCTTGCGGCCTTGTTCCTGCCGGCGGTTGCCGTCTTGCCGGACCGGCTGGCAGCCGCGGAGAGCTACGCCATCGCCATGCATGGCGCGCCAAGGCTGCCGGCCGAATTTGCCCACATGCCCTATGCCAATCCCGCGGCGCCCAAGGGCGGCCGGGTAATCTGGGGGCTCTCCGGTACTTTTGACAGCCTCAATCCGCTGATCGTACGCGGGCTCGCGGTGCAGCAGATGCGCGGCTATGTGATCGAAAGCCTGATGGCGCGCGGCAACGACGAGGCCTTCACCCTCTACGGCCTGCTGGCGAAAACGGTCGAGACCGACGATGCCAGGACTTACGTCACCTTCCGTTTGGATCCACGCGCGCGTTTTTCCGACGGCAAGCCCGTCACCGCCGAGGACGTGCTGTTCTCCTGGGCGCTCCTGCGCGACAAGGGTCGCCCGAACCACCGCCAGTACTATGCCAAGGTTGCCAAGGCCGAGGCGCCCGATCCGCTGACGGTGCGGTTCGATCTCGCCGGCGCCAATGACCGTGAGCTGCCGCTGATCCTCGGATTGATGCCGATCCTGCCGCGTCATGCCGTCGATCCCGCGACATTCGAGGAAACCACGATGACCGGACCGGTCGGATCCGGGCCCTATCGCGTCACGGCCGTGCGTCCGGGAGCCAGTGTCACTTTGACCCGGAACCCCGATTATTGGGGCCGCGACGTGCCGGCCAATCGCGGCCTGTGGAATTTCGACGAGGTCAGGCTCGACTTCTATCGCGAGGCCAACGGCCAGTTCGAGGCGTTCAAGCGCGGCCTCTATGATTTCCGGGTCGAGCACGAGCCGTTGCGCTGGCACGACGGCTACGACTTTCCCGCGGCCCGCAGCGGCGAGTTGATCCGCGACACGATCAGGCCCGGGGTTCCGCAGCCATCCGAATTCCTCGTGTTCAATACCCGCCGGCCGGTCTTCTCCGACATCCGTGTGCGCCGCGCGCTGACGCTGCTGTTCGATTTCGAATGGATCAACAAGAACTACTTTTTCGGACTATACGGCCGCAAGGCGGGCTTCTTCGCCGGCTCGGAGCTCTCGGCCTACGAGCGTGCGCCCGACGACCGCGAGCGGGAATTGCTGGTGCCGTACGCCGCGCGCATGGCGCCGGAGATTGTTGACGGCAGCTATCGCCTGCCCGTCACCGACGGATCGGGACGCGATCGAACGACGCTGCGCACGGCGCTGGCGCTGCTGTCCGAAGCCGGTTACGACCTTGATGGCACCGTGCTGCGGCAACGCACGACCAGGACGCCCCTCTCCTTCGAAATACTGGTGACCACGCGCGACCAGGAGCGCATTGCGCTCGCCTATCAGCGCGATCTCAAGCGCGCCGGCGTCGAGGCCACAATCCGTGCGGTCGATCCCGTACAGTTCGACCAGCGCCGTCTCGGCTACGAGTTCGACATGCTCCAGAATCGCTGGGACCAGTCGCTCTCGCCGGGCAACGAGCAGTCGTTCTACTGGGGTACCGAAGCCGCCGACATTCCCGGCACCCGCAATTACATGGGCGCCAAGGACCCCGCGATCGATGCGCTGATCGCGGCGATCCTGGAGGCGCGGGAGCGGCCGGCTTTCGTCTCGGCGGTGCGGGCGCTGGACCGGGTCCTGATGTCGGGCTTCTACGCTATCCCCCTGTTTAACGTGCCCGAGCAATGGATTGCCCGCTGGAATCGGATAGAACGGCCTTCGGCCACCGCGTTGACTGGCTATTTGCCGGAAACATGGTGGCGGAAGGCGGACCAGCCGCAAGCCGATCCGCGGAATTGATGCCAATGAAGCGATGCAGCCGAAGTCCGTGACCCATCCCAACGCCTCGCCGACGCTCGACGTACTCTTTCAGCGCTGCCTTTCGCGCCAGCCGGAGGCATTGGCGCTGGTCGACCCCCTCAACAAGCAACGTATCAGCGGCCAGCCCCCGAAGCGGCTGACCTTCGCGCAGGCCGATCGCGCGATTTCGGCGCTGGCGGCGCATTTCATCGAATCCGGCCTGCCGGCCAATTCGGTCATCGCGGTGCAACTGCCGAACACCATCGAATTCGCGCTGACGGCGCTGGCCGCCCATCGCGCCGGCCTTGTGGTTGCGGCGCTGCCGCTGCTGTGGCGGCAGGCGGAATTGACGGTTGCGCTGAACCGCACCGGCGCGCGGGCAGTCGTCACCGCGAGCCGGATCGACGGCGTCTCCCACGCCGACATCGCCATGAATGCTGCCGCGGAATGTTTCTCCATCCGCCACGTTTGCGGCTTTGGCGACGACCTGCCGGAAGGCATGGCCTCGCTCGACCGCGCCATTGCCGCGGAGTCCCCGACCACGCGTCCTTTGATCCAGGACGGCCGCAAGGCCGCGCTGGTCTCGTTCGATGTGACATCAGACGGTTTCCGCGCAGTGCCGCGCACCCATCTCAGCGTGATCGCCGGAGGCCTGGCGCTATCGCTGGAAAGCGACGTGCCGCAGGGTGCCACCATCATGTCGGCGTTCACGCCCTGCTCTTTCGCAGGCGTCGCCTCGTCGCTGGCGATGTGGCTACTGACCGGCGGAACGCTGGTGCTGCATCATCCCTTCGACGGCGAGACGCTGGAGCGGCAGATCAACGAGGCTTCCTGCGATACGCTGGTGGCGCCCGCACAGCTCGCGTTGCGACTCGACGAGTTGGATCTGTCGGCGCGCATGCCGGGCCTGCGCAATGTGATCGGACTCTGGCGGGCGCCGGAACAGGTCGCCTCCAGCGCGACCTGGAGCGCCCGGACCGCAAGCCTCACCGACGTCTATCTGTTCGGTGAAGCCGGCATTTTCGGCGCACGGCGCGGTGCGGATGGCGCGCCGGCCGCGATCAAACCCGGGCCGCATGGCGCGCCGCGCGAGCTGCCGGGCTCGGCCATCTCAGGCGAAATCCTGCTGACTCCGCGGGGAACGCTGGGTCTGCGCGGGCCGATGGTCACCGTCGCCGCCTATGCGCCGCCGCCTCCGGCGAGCGACTCGCTGATCCCCGCACCGCCGCGTGACTATGTCGACACCGACTACGGGGCGCGTCTCGATCGTGCCACCGGAGCCATCAACATCACCGCTCCGCCTTCCGGGATCATGGCAGTCGGCGGCTACCGCTTCCTCGCGCAGGATTTGCAGGAATGGGCCAAGCGCCTCGGCCAGGGGGCGCTGCTCACGGCGCTGCCCGACCGCATGAGCGGGCATCGGTTGGCCGGCCGGGCTCCGGACAATTCACGCGCTCGCGAGGCGCTTTCAGAATTGGGCCTTAACCCGCTGATGGTAGAGGCTTTTCGCGACCGGTCGAGCGCCACCTGAGCTGAGTCTGCAAGCCGCCGTTGACGTCGCATTAAGCCTGCAAACCTAGGATCGCGGTCTCCGTCAGAGGTCACGCGTTCCCGATGTCCCAGCAAGGCCCGATCCTCATCGTCTCGAACGGCGGAAGGCCGGCATTCGCATCGGCGCTGCATGAGACAAAGCTGTTTCCGGTCGTCGACAGCGATTGGACCGACGCCGTGCGCGCCGTCGAGCAATTGCGCCCCGGCGTCGTGCTCGTCGCTTGCCGCGGCATGAACAAGCCTGCCCTTGAATCCCTGAGAAGGCAGATCGCCGCCCGTGAACCCTATCTGCCGCTGATTGCGGTCGATCCCGAAACCAGCTTGCCAGACAACGCGATTCCCTTCGCGCACAGCGACGATCGTCCCGAGCGCCTGCTGGCGCGCATCAGCGCTGCCCTGCGCGTGCGTTCGCTGCATGCGACCGTCATGCGCCGCCTGGACCCGCCACGGCGCGTGGCGATGTCGGATATCGATCCCGCGCGCGATGCGACCGTGCTGCTGATCGGACGTGGCGGTGCCTATCCTGCGCTTTCGGTGGCCCTCGGCGAACGCATGGGCCTGGTCGGCGCGCTCAGCATCGAGGCCGCCGCAAAGCATCTCAGCAGCCGCGACATCAACGGCATCGTGCTGGCGGAAGGATTCACCCCGCGCGTAGTCGAGGCCTTCCTCACCGTGCTGACCGAGGATGCACGTTTCCGCAACCTGCCCGTCATCGTGACGTCAGCCAACGTTCGGGGAGCTTGCGAACTCGCCAATCTCGAGATCGTTGCTGCCGAGCCCGCCCGCGTCGCCGCTTCGACATTGCCGATGGTACGCCAGCATGCCTTCGAAGGGCATCTGAGCCGGACGCTGCGTTCGATCGACGCCAATGGACTGATCGACGCCCGCACGGGTCTCCTGACCCGCGCCGCCTTCGAACGTGATTTTGCCGACGCCGTGCACCAGAGCCAGTCGCGCGGCGGCGGCCTGTCGGTAGCGCGCTTTGCGTTCGATCCCGCGCATCCCCGCGCACAATTCGACGGCGCGCGGATCATCAGCCGCCTGATGCGCCAGAGCGACTTTGGCGTTGCGCAGGAGGATGGATCGGTCTTCGTCGTCTTTGCGGAAACGGATTTGCGCAATGCGCACATGATTGCGCGGCGACTGTCGGCGGTGATGCGGCATACCGGACACGGCAAGCGCGACGCGCGTTCGGAACCGGTCGTCACCGTGGCGACATTGCTGCCGAACGATTCCGCCAAATCGCTGCTGGCCCGGCTCGCCGACGACGCGCAACGCGCGGCCTCCTGAAGTTTCACGCCGCCTTCTTGCTCTCGGCAAGATTGGAAAGCTGGCGCAGGATTTCCGTGGTGCCGGCAAGCCGCTCCTCCGGCGTCTCCCAGTCCTGGAAGAACACCACCTTCATGTCCGGTCGCACCTTGGCGGCCTGACCGTGCTGGCGGATGAAGGCAACCAGCCGATCCGGCTGCGCAAAACTGTTGTCGCGGAAGGAAAGCACCGCGCCCTTCGGACCGGCGTCGACCTTCTCGACATTGGCTCTTCGGCAATAGGCCTTGATGGCGGCAACCTTGAACAGATAACGCACCTCGTCCGGCAGCGCGCCAAAGCGATCGCGCATCTCGGCGGCGAAATTGTCGATCTCCTCGTCGGTGTCGAGATCGGCCAACCGCCGGTAGAGCGACAGCCGTACCGCGAGATCGCTGACGTAATCCTCCGGGATCAGCACCGGCATGCCGATGGTGATCTGCGGCGACCAGCGGTCGGCGGCGGGCTCGGAGACGCCGGCCTTGAGGTTGACGATCGCCTCTTCCAGCATCGACTGGTACAGCTCGAAGCCGACTTCCTTGATGTGGCCGGACTGCTCCTCGCCGAGCAGATTGCCGGCGCCGCGGATGTCGAGATCGTGGGAGGCGAGCTGGAATCCCGCGCCGAGGTTTTCCAGCGATTGCAGCACTTTCAGCCGCCGCTCCGCCTGTACCGTGATCTTCTGCTGCGCCGGCAACGTGAACAGCGCATAGGCGCGCAGTTTCGAGCGCCCCACCCGGCCGCGCAGCTGATAGAGCTGGGCAAGGCCGAACATGTCGGCGCGGTGCACGATCAGGGTATTGGCGTTGGGAATGTCGAGCCCGGACTCGATGATCGTGGTGGAGAGCAGGACGTCGTACTTGCCGTCGTAAAACGCCGCCATGATGTCCTCGATCACGGTCGGTCCCATCTGGCCGTGGGCGACCGCAACCTTCATCTCCGGCACGTTCTTGTCGAGGAAATCCTTGACGCCGGCGAGATCCTCGATCCGCGGCACGACATAGAACGCCTGGCCGCCGCGATAGCGCTCGCGCAGCAGGGCCTCGCGGATCATCAGGGGATCGTGCGGGGCGACGAAGGTGCGCACCGCCAGCCGGTCCACCGGAGGCGAAGCGATGATCGAGAGCTCGCGCACACCCGTCAGCGCCAGTTGCAGCGTGCGCGGGATCGGCGTGGCGGAAAGCGTCAGCACATGGACCTGCGCGCGCAGTTGCTTCAGGCGCTCCTTGTGACCGACGCCAAAATGCTGTTCCTCGTCGACGATGAGCAGGCCGAGGTCGCGAAACTTGATCGACTTGCCCAGCAGCGCGTGGGTGCCGACCACGATGTCCACCCCGCCCTCGGCGAGGTCCTTCTTGACCTGGTTCAGCTCCTTGGCCGGGATCAACCGCGAAGCCTGGGCGACATTGACCGGAAATCCGCGGAAGCGATCGGCAAACGTCTTGCTGTGCTGGCGCGCGAGTAGCGTGGTCGGCACCACCACGGCGACCTGTTTGCCTTCGAGGGCGGTGGCGAAGGCCGCGCGCAGCGCCACCTCGGTCTTGCCGAAACCGACGTCGCCGCAGATCAGGCGGTCCATCGGCCGTCCGCTTTCGAGATCTCTCAGCGTGGCGTTGATGGCGTTGAGCTGGTCCTCGGTTTCCTCATAGGGGAAGCGCGCGCAGAACTCGTCATAGGCATGCGTCTGCACCGGAAATTTCGGCGCCTCGTGCAGCATGCGCTCGGCGGCGATCTTGATCAGCTCGCCCGCGATCTCGCGGATGCGGTTCTTCAGCTTCGCCTTGCGTGTCTGCCAGCCGCTGCCGCCGAGCCGGTCCAGTTCGACCTTGGTCTCGTCGGAGCCATAGCGCGACAAGAGTTCGATGTTTTCGACCGGCAGGAACAGCTTTGTCTCGTTGGCATAGTGCAGCTCGAGGCAGTCGTGCGGCGCACCAGCGACTTCCAGGGTCTGGAGCCCGACAAAGCGGCCGATGCCGTGATCGACGTGAACCACGATGTCGCCGGCGGAAAGGCTGGTGACCTCGGAGATGAAATTGTCGAGCTTGCGGCTCGCCTTGCGCGGCCGCACCAGGCGGTCGCCCAGAATGTCCTGCTCGCTGATGACTGCGACGCTGTCGGTCTCGAAGCCGCTTTCCATGCCGAGCACGGCGAGCATCGCCTCGTTGCGCGGCGTCGCCTGCACCATGCGCCAGGTGTTGACGCTGGTGATGTGGGCGAGCTTGTGATCGGCCAGCATGCTCGCCATGCGGTCGCGGGAGCCTTCGCTCCACAGCGTGATCACGACCTTCTTGCGCTGCGCCTGCAGGGTGTGGACATGGGCGACGACGGCCTCGAACACGTTGACCGAGGAGTCCGCCCGTTCCGGCGTGAAATTGCGGCCCTGCCGCGCGCCGGCGTCGAACACATCGGCTGCGCCCTCAGGCATCGCAAACGGCGTCAGCCGCGCCAGCGCGGACTCGCCGAGGTGCCGTTTCCATTCGTCTTCGGTCAGATACAGCCGGTCTGGCGGCAGCGGCTTGTAGATCGCGCCACCCCCGGGATGCTCCATGGCTTCACGGCGCGCCTCGTAATAATCGGCGATCTGCTTGAAGCGTTCGCTTGCGGCGTCCTCGCCCTGCGGCTCGATCGCCACCGGCGCGCCGTCGAGATAGTCGAACAGCGTGTCCATCCGCTCCTGGAACAGCGGCAGCCAGTGTTCCATGCCGGCATGGCGGCGGCCCTCGGTGACGGCCTCATAGAGCGTGTCGTCGCGTACGGGCGCGCCAAAGGCCGCAACATAACCCATCCGGAAGCGGCGGATGGTTTCGGTGACGAGCTGGAATTCCGAGACGGGCACCAGGTCGAGCCCGCGCATGTCCAGCATGGTGCGCTGGGTTTCGGCATCGAAGCTGCGGATCGACTCCAGCGAATCGCCGAAGAAGTCGAACCGCACGGGCATGTCGAGCCCGGCCGGAAACAGGTCGAGGATGCCGCCGCGCACGGCATATTCGCCGGGCTCGCGCACGGTGGAGGAACGGCTGTAGCCATTGTGCTCGAGCCAGGCGACGATCGAATCCATCGGCACCACGTTGCCCGGCGCGACCGAGAGCGCCTGCGCTGCGACGGTGTCGCGCGAGGGCACGCGCTGCGTGATCGCGTTGACCGTCGTCAGCACGATCAGCGGCTTGTCGCTGCCGGTCAGGCGGGACAGCTTTGCCAGTGTCGTGAGGCGTTGCGCCAGGACGCCGCCATGCGGCGAGACGCGGTCATAGGGCTGGCAGTCCCAGGCCGGGAACTGCATCACCGGCAAGTCCGGCGCGAAGAATTCCAGCGAGCGGGCCAGCTGCTGCATGCGCGGTCCGTCGCGGCAGACCACCGCAAGGCTCACTGCCGGCGGGTTCGGCCGCGCCGCAATGGCGCGCGCCAGATCCGACGCGACGAGCCCTTCGGCGCCCTCGGCGACGTTTGCAAAGGTCAGCGCGCGGCCGGGTGCGAGCAGCGCAGCGGGAGATTTGGCCGGCGATTTCATGCGTCCGGGTCCACCGCGCGAAAGGCCTTGATCCGGTCGAACAGCGCACTCGCATGTTCCCCCGCCAGCGGCATATCGCCGGTCAGTGCGGCATAGAGATCGGGATCGGGCACCTCGATCAGGCGCTCCAGCGTGCCCATCTCGTCGTCCGTGAGGTCAGCGATCTCGGCATCGGCAAAGCGGCCGAGGATCAGATCCATCTCGCGGGTGCCGCGGTGCCAGCAGCGAAACAGCAGCCGTTTGCGGCGGTCGTCCAGTCCGCCGCTCGATCTCGTCGTACCCGTCATTTTTTCCAGCCCAGTCCAACGCCAAAAGCCCGGACGTGCCGGGCGGGGTTGATATAGCGAGACCGGACGCCGATGTCAGCCCTTCCGGCTCCGGAATTAACCGGTTCAGATCGTCATTGCCGGGCTTGACCCGGCAATCCATCCTCTTTGAAAGATGGGTGCGCGGGTCAAGCCCGCGCGTGACGGATTGTGTACGCCGGAACATCGATGCGCCCTGCTCTGCTCAATCCGCTGTTTGCGCCGGTCACGAGCCTTCCGGGCGTCGGTCCGAAGCAGGACAAGCTGCTGCGCTACCTGCTCGACCGCAGCGAGACGCCGCGGCTGGTCGATCTCCTGATGCATCTGCCGGCGAGCGTCATCGACCGCCGCGCGCGACCGAAAATCCGCGAGGCTTCGCCCGGGACCGTGGTGACGCTGGAGGTCACCGTCGACCGCCATCGCCCGCCCCCGCCGCGCAATTCGCGCGCGCCCTATCTCGTCTACGCCAGCGACGATACCGGCGACGTGGTGCTGACCTTCTTCCGCGCCAAGCCCGGTTATGTCGAAAAACTGTTGCCGGTAGGCAGCCGGCGCTACGTCTCGGGCACGCTGCAGTTCTACGACGGCATGCCGCAAATGGTGCATCCCGACCGCATCGTGGACGAGGCCGCCTTCGCGCAACTCTCCGGTATCGATCCCGTCTATCCCCTGACCGAGGGGCTTGCGCTGGGCTCGCTGCGCCGGGCGGTCGGGCAGGCGCTGCAGAAGCTGCCGGCGCTGCCGGAATGGATCGGCCCGGAGGTGATCCGTCGCTGCAAGTTCCCGCCGGTCGCGGAGGCGCTGCGTCGCGTGCACCAGCCGGTCGAACTGACGGATATCCTGCCCGACGGCCCCTTCTGGTCGCGCCTCGCCTTCGACGAGCTGCTCGCCGGCCAGCTCGCGCTGGCGCTGATCCGCGCGCAGCTGCGCCGGCCCGCCGGCGACCGCAATGCCGGCGACGGTCACCTGCGAAAGAGAATCATCGACGCGCTGCCGTATGCGCTGACCACTTCGCAACGGCAGGCGGTTGCCGCCATCACCGACGATTTGCGCCAGCCGGTGCGCATGCTGCGGCTGCTGCAGGGCGATGTCGGCTCCGGCAAGACCGTCGTGGCGCTGCTTGCGGCTGCCGCCGTGACCGAGGTCGGCAAGCAGGCGGCGCTGATGGCGCCAACGGAAATTTTGGCACGCCAGCACATCAAGACCATTGCGCCGCTTGCCGAGCGCGCGGGCTTGCGCGTCGCCATCCTGACCGGTCGCGAGAAAGGCAAGGAGCGTCGTGACCTCCTCACCCGGCTGGAAGCCGGCGAGATCGATCTGCTGGTCGGCACCCACGCCCTGATCCAGGACGATGTGGTCTACAAGGCGCTGGCGCTGGCCATCGTCGACGAGCAGCACCGTTTTGGCGTGCGGGAGCGGTTGGCACTGACGTCCAAAGGCGAAGCGGTCGACGTGCTGGTGCTGAGCGCCACGCCGATCCCGCGAACGCTGGTGCTGACCTATTTCGGCGACATGGATGTTTCCGAGTTGCGCGAGAAGCCGGCCGGCCGCCAGCCGATCGACACCCGCGCCGTGCCGCTCAGCCGGCTCGAGGAAGTGACGGACGGCATCGGCCGCGCGCTGAAATCCGGCAAGCGGGCCTACTGGATCTGCCCGCTGGTCGAGGAATCCGAGGCGGAGGGCACCGAACACCTCACCAACGCGACCAAGCGGTTCGAGAGCCTGCAAAAACGGTTTGGCGACGCGGTCGGGCTCGTTCATGGGCAGATGAAGGGCACCGACAAGGATCGCGTGATGGCGCAGTTCGCGTCGGGCGAGATCGGTCTGCTTGTCGCCACCACCGTGGTCGAGGTCGGCGTCGATGTTCCCGCTGCCTCCATCATGGTGATCGAGAACGCCGAGCGCTTCGGACTGGCGCAATTGCACCAGCTGCGCGGCCGCATCGGCCGCGGCTCGGAGGCCTCGACTTGCCTCCTGCTCTACAAGGAGCCGCTCAACGAGATGTCGAAGGCCCGGCTGAACGTGATCCGCGAGACCACCGACGGCTTCCGGATCGCCGAGGAGGATCTGAAGCTGCGCGGCGAGGGCGACGTGCTCGGCGTCCGCCAGAGCGGCCTGCCCGGCTACCACATCGCGCGCTCGGAGGTGCACGGCCAGCTGATCACGCAGGCGCGCGACGAGGCATTGCGCATCATGAAGGACAACCCGAAGCTGACGGGCGAACGCGGCGAGGCGCTGCGCTGCCTGCTCTATCTGTTCGAGCGCGACGAGGCCGTGCCGCTGATCGGCGCCGGCTAATCCACCTTCGCCGGCTGCGGCTGCAGCGAGGCGTCGTTGGCCACGCGCGCCGCATTGGCCATGCCGGCGAGCGCGGCGATCTTCTTCTGCTGTTCGGAGCCGGGCTGCACCACGCCCGCGGACATGATCAGCGTCGCGGCAGCCTCGGCCGACATCTCGACCTCGATCACCTTGGTCTTCGGCACGTAGAAAAAAAAGCCGGTGGTCGGGTTCGGCGAGCACGGCAGGAACACCGAGAGGTGCTCTTCCTTGCCCGGCAGATGGGCCGATACCTCCGCGCTCGGCGGCTGCGAGATCAGCACGATCGACCACATGCCCGGCGCGGGAAATTCGACGAGCCCCACGCGGCGGAAGCTCGACCCGTTGCCGGAAAACAGCGTCTCGAACACCTGCTTGAGGCTGCGATAGATCGCGCGCACCACGGGCATGCGGTCGAGCAGGCGCTCGCCCCAATCGACCAGCTTGCGGCCGACCAAATTGGCGGCGAGGAAGCCGAGCAAGGTCAGCGCGAACACCGCGATGATCAGGCCGGTGCCAGGCAGGGGAAACGGCAGGTAGGTTTCCGGCCGGTAGGCGACCGGCACGAACGGCCGCACCAGCCCGTCGACCCAGGTCACGAACCACCAGGTGAGGTAGAACGTGATCGCGATCGGGCCTGCGACAATCAGGCCGGTCAGGAAATAGTTGCGGAAGCGGGCCATCAGCCCGGGCGGGGCTTCGTCCGGCGGCAACTCGGCCGGGGTCAGGGTCGGCAATTCTTCGCGGTTCATGCGGTTCCAGGCAGGCCGGACGGGCCCTGTACAAACACCAGCTAAGCCATCCTAGCAGGTTTTTGAAGGGGCAAGCGTCGCCCCTACCGATGTAGGTCTGTCGCATAGACTGATTGTTTTCATCGGCAGCCTGCCACAAACTCGTCATGGCCGGGCTTGTCCCGGCCATCCACGACCTTTCCCGCCGCAAAAACGTGGATGCCCGGGACAAGCCCGGGCATGACGATGTGGAAACGTCTGCGCGAAAGCGCGCAGGGTCAAATGCGATACCCCCTACTCGACCGTGACCGATTTCGCGAGATTCCGGGGCTGGTCGACGTCGGTGCCCATGATCACGGCGGTGTGGTAGGCGAGTAGCTGCACCGGGACGGCATAGACCATTGGGGTGAAAGCCGCCGCCATGTCGGGCAGCACGATCGTCACCAGCGACTCGATGGTGGCTTCCGCCGCCCCCTTGGCATCCGTCATCAGGATGATCTTGCCGCCGCGGGCGGCGACCTCCTGCATGTTGGAGACGGTCTTCTCGAACACGCGATCGTGCGGCGCGATCACCACGACGGGCATGTTCTCGTCGATCAGTGCAATGGGTCCGTGCTTGAGCTCGCCGGCGGCATAGCCCTCGGCGTGGATGTAGGAGATTTCCTTCAACTTCAGCGCGCCTTCCAGCGCCAGCGGATAGCTGGTGCCGCGGCCGAGATAGAGCACGTCCTTCGATTTCGCGATTTCCCGTGCGAGCTTCTCGATCTGCGCTTCCGTCGTCAGCGCCGCAGCCATCAGCCGCGGCACCTCGACCAGGCCATGCACCAGCTTGATCTCGTCGTCATCAGACAGATGCCCGCGCGCCTTGCCGGCCGCAATCGACAGCGCCGCCAGCACCATGAGCTGGCAGGTGAAGGCTTTTGTGGAGGCAACGCCGATCTCGGGGCCGGCGATGGTCGGCAGCACCGTCTCGGCCTCGCGCGCGATCGTCGAGCTCGGCACGTTGACGACGGCGAGCGTGTGGACGCCCTGCTCTTTCGCGTAGCGCAGCGCGGCCAGCGTGTCGGCGGTCTCGCCGGACTGCGAGATGAAGATGGCGAGATCGCCCTTGCGCAGGGGCACCTCGCGGTAGCGAAATTCGGAGGCGACGTCGATCTCGACCGGCACGCGGCCGAACCGCTCCAGCCAGTACTTGGCGATAAAGCCCGCATAGCTCGCCGTGCCGCAGGCAACGATCGAGATACGCTGGATATCCCTGAAGTCGAACGGCAGCCTGACCGGCATCGCCACCCGCTCGGTCGCCATGTCGACATAGCGCGCCAGCGTGTGGCCGACGACTTCCGGCTGCTCGTGGATTTCCTTGGCCATGAAGTGGCGGTAGTTCGCCTTGTCCACCAGCGAGGTCGCCGCGGAATGCTTTGTCGCCTCGCGCTGCACGACGGCGTCGGTCTTGTCGTAGATGGTGGCGCCCTTGCGCGTCAGCACCACCCAGTCGCCGTCCTCGAGATAGGCGATGGTGTCGGTGAACGGTCCGAGCGCAATCGCATCCGAGCCCAGATACATCTCGCCTTCGCCGTAACCGATAGCGAGCGGCGGACCATTGCGCGCGCCGATCATCAGGTCGTCCTCGCCCGCGAAGATGAAGCCGAGCGCGAACGCGCCGCGCAGCTGCGACAGCGCCGCGCGCACCGCCTCGACCGGCTTGACGCCGCGCTTCAGCATGTCGTCGACGAGGTGCAGCACGATCTCGGTGTCGGTCTCGGTCTTGAAGACCGTGCCCTTCTTCTCCAGCGCCTCGCGCAGCTCGCGGAAATTCTCGATGATACCGTTATGGACGACGGCGACGCGCTCGGTCGAATGCGGATGCGCGTTGTTTTCGGTCGGCTTGCCGTGGGTGGCCCAGCGGGTGTGGCCGATGCCGGTATGGCCGGCGAGCGGCCTGGCCTCGAGCGTGGCTTCGAGGTTCTTCAATTTGCCTTCGGCGCGGCGGCGATCGAGCTTCTTGCCCTCCAGCGTGGCGACGCCTGCGGAATCATAGCCGCGATATTCCAGCCGCTTGAGCGAATCAACCAGCAGCTCCGCGACGGGAGCACGACCCAAAATGCCGACAATGCCGCACATGCGGTGCAATACCCCAAATCGAAAGCGAGCGCGCCGCTTTCTTAACGAAATTCGGCCGCGTCGAGGAACTCAATATTTGTTGCGTATTGAGACAGGGTTAAGTCGAAACCTTAATCGAGGGAAGAAAAACATGCGCTCGCGTTCCCGCGGCATGGTTTTCGCCCGGGGTTTTGCAAACTCGTCGGCCCTCCCCAAGTAGAGGGCGCAGGGAAGGCCGGGCGCCGGCGGCACCCGCAATCCACCGTGTGCAATAGGTAGTGGAAGAACGCACACGGGTTTGACAGGTACAGCCAGGACATCCCGGCCTTCCCCGCGCAATGGTTTGACGGCTTACTTCGTGCTCTCCCCGGTGAGCGGCCTTTATTGTCACCGTTGCCAGGCCCGCACAGGCGGGCCGGATAGACGCCAGGGTCGCGGCGCCAGGACCACACGACTTCGCCGAACGCGGCTAGCGTTTCGTCGGGTGAAGGATCACCTGACGCCGGCAGCGTCCCATCGCAACCCGCACCACGTTCCGTGACGATCGCGCAAACGTCCCTCATGGCGGCGCGGGCTGGGGTGATCGATACCGTAAATCAGAATTCTGGTAAAGGGAAATCTTTTTGGTTTTGGGGCTTGACGGGTTTTGGCTGATTTGCCCGTCGTGTCGGTTTTGCAACAATGGCATCAATGAACGGTTGAGCTAAGGGGCGCCACTAGCGGATGTCACCGTCGCCTGATTCCTTTCCGGGGCGCCATTTCAGGTGGCGGGCTTGTCAGCCGGTTGGACTCCGAGTTGTTCGGGTTCAAATGGAAGCTCTGGTTCAGTTTCCGGCTTCGACCGGAACGCCTCTTGTGCGCTCTGCACACGCTTTTCCGCTTCTTGGAAGAGTTCGTCGGGATTGTTCGCGATCATAGTGCGAGACACAATTTGATCAAGTTGCTCTCGGGCCAGCACCAAGACTCCCAGACGCTCTGCTTGTTCAAGATCTGCCTGCAATTCCGCGCGTGGAAGCGTGGACACCATAATAGGCAGCAATTTGAGATGTCCACTGTTCGACTTGTCGAGACGATCCCGCAAGATCACATGCCGCGCCACCAACTTCGCCAATTTGTCCCCGGCCTTGAGCAACCCGACCGTACATTCCACAATCGCGAGGTGCCCTTGCGGTGTGACGAGCACAACGTCCGAAAAATCCTGCGTCCGTGCTGTCGACCCCAATTGAACCGTGCTGAAGCCGAGCATCCAAAACATCCAGGCAACCGCGGCCTCTAAATCCCGAGCGTCATAGCTTTTGCCCCGGGGCCGTCCCATAAACTCCGTAAGAATCGTTAGCCCCGGATCAAATGTTTCGACCACCACACGACGAGCATTCTGCGACGTTGTCGGGTCGGTGATGAACCAATGCGTTTGCGCAACTCCATTGTAGATCGCGTAGCAGTGCAACAATGCCGCCTTACTTACTGCAAGATCAAATGTGCCAACCTGCCTCTCTGGCTCCTGCGTCCAAACAAACTGCGAACCTGCAAGCGAGCCACGCTTTACTGTTGTTCCGGGATTAATCTCGCGATAGCCGACTGAGACTTTTTTTGCATCCAGCGTAGGCGCTAGTCGAATTGCGATATGTGCCTTATCCTCAGTAATTCGACACTCATCTCCATCGAAACCCATGACAGGCGTAGCAATAACTTCGACCGTGATGAAGTCATTAAACAATCCACCCAATCCGTATTCCGAAAGAAGCTCTTGAACAGTGTCGAAAGGGATCGGCGAACTTCGCAATTCCCAATCGAGTACCGATGGGTTCGCAGATAACAGCTGTGCTGCGCCAGTGATCTTCAAGACGTTGAGACGAGATTGTGATTGCAATGCTGCGGGATGAAGCGGCGTGAAAGATGCCGCGCGACTCGGAAAAAGAAGCGTTCCGTGAGGCGTAGTCAAATAGCCTTCACCAAGCTCCTTGATCACCTCCCGGTACGTCTTGCCGACGTCCGATAATTTGAAGTGCCCGGCCCTTACATTCTCAGATTCGAAATGAGTCAGCGGTATCGGCGATTGAAAAGGCCGCAGCCACAACATGCCTTGTGCCAGCACGAAATCATTGCCAAGACGCGTAGCAACATAAGTAAACGAGTTCTCGAGATAGCCGGACTCCCATGGGCTGATAGCCGCGAGGAAATTTCTAACGTGGGCCTCTCCATGAACGTCGAACGCCATGTCGTTATCTCATTTGCTCACTCTTCGCGCATCATCCGAGCCTCTTGTGACAGGGTTAAGTGGAAGGCTTTTTAGCCCCGTCACTCGCCGCTCTTTTGAGTCTTCCCGCCCGTCTTCAGCTCACGATACCGCGTCGCGCCGCCCTCGCGGATGGTCTGCGGGCTGCGCTCCACCGCCATCGCATTGTCGGGCACGTCCTTGGTGATGACCGAGCCCGAGCCAATATAGGCGCCGCTGCCGATTTTGACGGGTGCCACCAGCGAGGAATTGGTGCCGATGAAGGCGCCGGCGCCGATCGTGGTCTTGTGCTTGGCGAAGCCGTCATAGTTGCAGGTGATGGTGCCGGCGCCGATGTTGGCTTTGGCGCCGACATGGGCGTCGCCGATGTAGGAGAGATGGTTGACCTTGACGCCGGCTTCCAGCGTCGCAGCCTTCATCTCCACGAAATTGCCGACCTTCGAGCCCTCGCCGAGCGAGTTGCCTGGCCGCAACCGCGCGTAAGGCCCGATCTGCGCGTTCTTGCCGATTTGGGATTGCACGATGTGCGAGAAGGAATGGATGACGGCGCCGTCGTCGATGGTCACGCCGGGGCCGATCACCACGAATGGCTCGATGGTGACGTCGCGGCCGAATTTGGTGTCGGCGGCGAGAAACACCGTTTCCGGTGCAACCAGCGTGACGCCGGCATCGAGCGCCGCCTTGCGTAATTTCGCCTGCATGACGCCCTCCGCTTCCGCCAGCTGCGCCTTGGTGTTGATGCCGCGTACTTCGTCTTCGCCGGTTTCGATCACGACGGCCTCCAATCCCATATCCCTCACGATGGTGACGGCATCGACGAGGTAATACTCGCCCTTGCTGTTGGCATTTCCGATCTTGTCCAGAATCTGCAGCGCATGGCGGCCGTCGAACGCCATCACGCCGGCATTGCACAGCGTGATCCTGCGCTCCTCGGCGCTGGCATCGGCCTGCTCGCGGATCGCAACCAACTTGCCGTTCTCGATCAGCAGCCGGCCATAGCCGGTCGGATCGGCGGCGCGGAACCCGAGCACCGCGAGCGCTGCGCCCTTGGCCAGCGGCGCCCGCATCCGCGCGAACGTTTCGGCCGAGATCAGCGGCGTGTCGCCGAACGCGATCAGCAGGTCGTCGGCGCCGCGCGCGATCGCCTCGCGCGCCGCCAGAACCGCATGCGCGGTTCCCAGCCGCTCGCGCTGGACGAAGGTCGAGGCATCCGGCCGCAGCCGCTTTGCCTCGGCCTCGACGGCGGCGTGATCGGGGCCGACCACGACGGCGAGCGAAGTTCCCTGCCCCTGCGGCGCGGCCTGCAACACATGCGACAGCAGCGATTGCCCGGCCACGGGATGCAGCACCTTGGGCAGTGCCGACCGCATGCGCGTTCCCTCGCCGGCGGCGAGCACGACGGTGAGACTGGAACGGGCGGTCATTCGAATCCCTGGGGTCCAAGCAAAAGGCGCCGCCGTCTTAATGCGTTTTTGCGTGCAAGGGAAAGGCGATTCGCTACCGGGAATGCTGGCGGATTCAGGGTGACGGCGGATTTCCTGATATCTTTCCCTTTGATTCGGCAGGCCTCGAGGAGGGCCAACCATTTTTGGCCAAGAATTCCGACCATCTCGCCGGCCTTGAAGCCCAAGATACCGGCGGTCTGTTCAGCTCACTGCTGGCCGAGGAAGACGGTTACGACCGCCGCCGCACCCTGTGGCGCGTCGCTTCCTGGGGTGTCGGATCCGTTGCGGCCCTCGTCATTGCCGTGATGGCCAACCAGGCATCGCTCGGCTGGCGGCGCGACCAGGCCGCGACCGCCGACCTGGTGCAGCAGGCCAACCGGCTGCAGGCCGCGACGCGGGAAAGCCAGAACGAGGCGCGGCGGCTCGCCTCCGCCGTAGAAACGCTGAACAGCGACCGCGACCGCCTCTACACGCGCGTCACCGTGCTGGAACAGGGGCTCGATTCCGTCACTGGCGCCATCGCCAGACAAAATGCACCTGTGGTCGCTTCCGCGCAGCCCGACGCGCAGCCTGCCGTGCAGGCTCCCGCCCCGGTCATAGCGCCGGTCGCGACCAAGCCGGCGGCGCAGGGCGAGAGGGCCGCCGCCGCTGCCAGCGCCGAGCCGTCGCCCGCCAGCACCTCGGCCATCAAGGACGTCGCGACCAGGCCGGCGGCGATGCCGGCGACGCCGCTGGTCGAAACCAAGTCCATGATGGCGCCGCCGGATCCGGCTGCCGGAAAACTGATCGAGACGTCGAAGCCGGCCAGCGCCATCGCAACAGAGCCCATCCCTGCCGTGGTCGCGGCCGCACCGCCGGGCGAAAGCGCCGAGCAGGATGCGGCGGACGCGGCCCTGCCAAAGGTCCAGCGCACCGAATTCGGCGTCGATGTCGGCGGCGCCAATTCGATTGCCGGCTTGCGCGCCCTGTGGCGCGGGTTGCTGAAGTCACGGTCGAATGCGCCGCTGGCGGCGTTGCAACCGCTCATCGTGATACGCGAAGGCAGCGGCGGCCGCGGCATGCAATTGCGACTGGTCGCAGGTCCCCTCGGCGATGCCGCGGCGGCAGCGAAAATCTGCGCGGTGCTGATCGAGAACGACCGCGACTGCGAAACCGCCGTGTATGACGGCCAGCGCCTCGCGCTGAAGGCCGAGGATGCGCCGCCGGCGGCTGCAAAGCCGGCTGTCGTTGCGCCGCCGGCGACGCGCAAGAAGAACGCAGCCCAAAAACGTGCGGCGGCCGAGGAGCCGGCGAAGAAGCCGGAGGCTGCGACGTCGTCGAGCTGGTCGTCCTTTTTCAGCGGCAAGAAGAACTGACAGAGTCAGTTTGCGTCATGCCCGGCCTTGTGCCGGGCATCCACGTCTTTGTAGCCAAAAGCAAGAAAGGCGTGGATGGCCGGGACAAGCCCGGCCATGACGGCGAGTTCGGTTGCTCCCAATCTGCCAAGATATATCGCCACGCCTTGTCCTGCACGGAGAACCCCGGCATATTCCGCGCATGAAAAAGATCCCGTTCCGGCTAACCCCGTACCAGGTGCAATTCCTGCTCGTCGTCGGCTTCGTCACCGTCGGTTATGCGCTGTATCTGCGTTATCTCGCCGTCGAATACTCGCCGGTGGCGCTGGCATGCGATGCAGGGCTTCAGAGCGTGCTGTGCAAGATGCGCTCGCTTGCGACCTATCTGTTCAAGCACTCGGTGTTCGGCACCGTCGCACTGATCATCGCCGCGCTGCACGTGATGCGGCCGTCGATCGTGCTGTTGACCGGGGGCCTGGTCGCCGCAGGCCTCGGCATCGTGCTCTACAACATCACGCTGTCGGGGATTGCGATCGGCCTGCTCATTTTGGGCTTTGCCCGGCCCGCGCCCGCCACAGCGTGAGCGCAAACAGCAGGTACATCGCGCACGTCCACATCGATTGCCAGTTGTCGCGGCCCTCGTTGATTCCGATGTAGATCGCGGCCATGGCAAGCAGGCCCGCGTACACCGATTCCGCGATCGGCCGTACGCCCGCCTGGGGACGGTTCAGCACCATCAGGCCCATGAACGGCACCACCGCCATGGTCAGCGATGCATAGGGAAAGTCGCGATAGCGCGGATCGAAGGCGAAGCCGAGCGCGGTCTCGGCTGCGATCACCGCCGTGATTCCGAGCGCAAGGCCGAGCAGGATCGTGAGCGCCGAGTCCGTTCTGTAATCGCGCGGACCAAGCAGCTCCAGCAGCGTCGGCAACGGCCGCCCCGCCATCAGCGCATTGGCGCACAATATCGGTGACGCCGTCGCGGCGGCGAGCAGTGCACCCCATTTCAGCCAGCCGCCCCAGCCGTAGCTCTCATAGAACATCTTGTCGGCGGCAATGCCGAGCAGGCTGCCGGCCACGGTCGCCGAGATCGCCACCGCGATCCAGGAAATCAGGCGCGGCGTCCACGGCCGCCGCCGCAGGGTAAGGATCGCGGCGAGGAAAGTGAGCGCGCTCAACACCATTCCCGATACCATCTGCAGCTTCCATAGCGGGAAGTTGCTGACAGCTGTTCCCGGCGGATATTTCACGCCGCGCCGGAAGGCGTCGAACAGTCCCCAGTAGCCGCCCACGGTGCCCTCGAGCTGGCGTTTCCAGGGCTGGTCATAGGCTTCGATCAGGTTGACCCGGAATCCGTCGCGCTTGGCCAGGTCTAGGATCTCCGAGACGACGCGGGCCTGGCTGGTCCGTGACGGCAGCGCGCCCTCCCGCATCCGGCCCTGGCTCGGCCAGCCGGTCTCCCCGATCAGGATCTCCTTGCCCGGAAACGCCACCGCCATCCGCCGGCGGATGGAATCGACATGCGAGGCCGCGAACTTGGCCTTGATCGGATAATCCTCCCAATATGGAAGGATGTGGATGGTGACGAAGTCGACGGCCTCGTAGATCTCGCGGTTCTTCAGCCAGAATTCCCAGACGTCGGCATAGGTGACGGGCACCTGAACCTGCGACTTCACGCTGCGGATATTGGCGACGAGATCGGCGGTGGTCATCTCACCGCGCAGCAGCACCTCGTTGCCGACGACGAGCGAGGTGATGGTTCCGGGATAGCTCTTGGCGAGCTGTACGGCGGTCGATATCTGGGCAAGGTTCTTGAAGCGATTGCTGCCGAGCCAGATGCCCTGGATGACCTTGAGGCCCAGTTTGGCGGCCAGCGCCGGCACCTGGTCCAGCCCGCTCTCGATGGAGTAGGTGCGGACGCAATCGGTCACCTTGGCCAGTTGCGCCAGATCCTCGGCGATCTGTTCCGGGGATATCTGGGTGCCCTCGACCAGCGGCGTCTGCGCGCCCCGGAACGGCGCATAGGACACGCATTGCAGCTTGGCGTTGGGGTCGATCGGCGCGCGCGCCAGATTGATCGGCGTGGCCAGCCACCACCACACCGCAGCAATCGTACCAAGGGAAATCAGGAAGAGCGCCAGCGGCGTGCGAAGAGAAATCGGTTCCATCCTCCGGGCGAAGCCCGTCGATTAGCGTCTCGACCGCCATCTGCCAAGTGCGCGGTTGCGACAATGCGCAATCAATTGCCGCCGGGCGGTTTTACCACGGCGAGATAAAGTTGTGAGTTTGCTGGACAAAATCCAAAATTTTAGTCATGGGAATCCGGTGCCGTTTCCGCCGCATTGAGGGCCCATTCGAACGGCATCAAGCCCGTGCGCCCGGGTCCTGGCGCTGGACGTCCAACCAATCGGGGAAAGTATGCGTCGCCGGGTACATAAGTTTCAGAGTGTGGTCCTGCGTCCAGTCTTGCGTATTTTGGCCCCGGCCGCCCTGGCCATCCTGATCGGATCGGCCGGTGCCTTCGCCCAGAGCGGCGCCCCGGCCCCCCAGGACCAGCAGGGCAAGACCCCGCCGGACAGCAAATCGGCCGACGCCATCCGGGATAACGAGCGCAAGGCCGCCGAGTTCGTCGAAGCCCAGCAAGCCATCAATGGCCCCGGCGGCAACCCCGAATGCGTCTGGCTGGGCCGCCGCGTCGTCCGCCTGATGTGGCTGGACGATCTCGATACCGCCTTCCGCCACCTCGACCTCTACGACCGTTTCGGCTGCCCCGGCGGCCACGTCCAGGCGAGCTTCCGCTGCCTGACCCGTTTTGGCGCCCAGATCGACGACAAAGTGCCGCGCAGCCTCGATACCCGCATCCATGCCTGCTGGATCAATCCGGGCGCCCAGCCCCAGACGGCCGCCGCCCCGGCTCCGGCGCCTGCCACGTCGGGCAGCGCCGCGCCTCCTGCGCCCGCCCCTTCGCCCACCGCCGCGCCGGCGGCCCCTGCGAAATAGGCTCCGCCGTTGGGCCTGTGCATGAACGCTGCCTGAACGGCTGCGCCCTCAAAAGGCCATGGCGCCATACCAGTTGTCTAATCGCGTGGCAGGACTATCCTGAAGCAGCCGCGATGCCGGTCGAACCTAGGGGACGGGTTCGCTTGAACTAATCTAGCCCCGTATGGTTTGGTTTGCGATGCGCGCCGTCGTCGCTGTTGTTCTGTTCGTCACCGCCGTTCATGCCGCACTTTGGGGCCTCCTGCAGGACAAGCAGGCGGCGCCTGACTTCCATGGCATGCTGCCGAGCGTTTCCTATGCGCCGTTCGACGGAACCGGCCACCCCGATGTCGACAACATCCCCACCGTCGAGAAAATCCGTGCCGACCTGAAGAAGCTCGCCACGATGACGAGGGCGATCCGGCTCTATTCGTCCACCGGAGGCGTGGAACTGGTGCCGCCGATCGCCGCCGAATTCGGCCTCAAGGTCATGGTCGGCGCCTGGATCGACAAGAATGTCGACCGCAACGAGCGCGAGATCGACGCCGCGATCCAGCTTGCCCGGCGCAACAGCAACGTCATCGGCGTCGTGGTCGGCAACGAGGTCATCTACCGCGGCGAGCAGAAGGTCGACGACCTCGTCGAAATGATCAAGCGGGTCAAGAAATCGGTCAGCGTGCCCGTGACCACGGGCGAGATCTGGCACGTCTGGCGCGAGTTCCCGAGGCTTGCCAACAACGTCGATTTCATCGCCGCGCACGTGCTGCCCTATTGGGAAAACTTCACCGACAAGCAGGCGGTCGACCAGGCCGTCGATCGCTTCAACCTGCTGCGCGACCTGTTTCCGGGCAAGCGGGTGGTGATTGCCGAATTCGGCTGGCCGAGCGCCGGCTACAACCTGCTCAACGCCGTTCCCGGCCAGTTCGAGCAGGCCTCGGTGCTGCGCAACTTCGTCAAGCGCGCCGAAGCCATCGGCATGGACTACAACATCGTCGAGGCGATCGATCAGCCCTGGAAATTCTTCGAAGGCGGCGTCGGCCCCTACTGGGGAATCCTCAACGCCGCGCGCGAGCCGAAGTTCGCCTGGACCGGGCCGATCGTCAATCCGGACTATTGGAAGCTTGCCACCATCGCCCTTCTCGTCGGCATCCTGATGTCGCTTCCGATCCTGCGGCTAAGCGAACCGACGGTGATGCAGGCCCTGGTCCTGTCGGCCACGGCCAACGGCGTCGGCGCCTGGGCCGCCACCGTGTTCTCCTACTGGAACACGCACTATTTCGTCTGGGGTTCGGCCTTCGCGCTGGGGCTTGGCATGGTGCTTCTTGTCCCGCTCGTCCTCATTGCCATGGCGCGGATCGAGGAAATCGCAGCCGTTGCCTTCGGCCGCGGCCCGCGCCGGCTGGTTACCAAGAGTGCGCCGCTGGCGCCTGCGACTATCGGCGAGAACGTCGCCTTCCCCAAGGTGTCAATCCACGTCCCCGCCTATTACGAGCCGGTGGAGATGCTGAAGCAGACGCTCGATGCGGTGTCGCGGCTGGACTATCCGAACTTCGAATGCGTGGTCATCATCAACAACACCCCGGATCCGGAATTCTGGCAGCCGATCCAGGACCACTGCCGCTCGCTCGGCGAGCGATTCAAGTTCATCAACGCCGAGAAGGTTCAGGGCTTCAAGGCTGGCGCGCTGCGCATCGCCATGGACCGCACCGCAGCCGATGCCGAGATCATCGGCATCATCGACGCCGACTATGTCGTGCATCCGGACTGGCTGAAGGATCTGGTGCCGCTGTTCGCCGATCCCCGCGTCGGCCTCGTGCAGGCACCGCAGGAGCATCGCGACGGCGACCGCTCGCTGATGCACTACATCATGAACGGCGAATATGCCGGGTTCTTCGACATCGGCATGGTCCAGCGCAACGAGTTCAACGCCATCATCGTGCACGGCACGATGTGCCTGATCCGCCGCGCCGCGATGGACATGGCCGGCGGCTGGTCGAGCGACACGATCTGCGAGGACACCGATCTCGGCTTGTCCATCATGCAGCAGGGCTGGCTCACCCACTACACCAACACCCGCTATGGCGAGGGGCTGCTGCCCGACACCTATGAGGCCTTCAAGAAGCAGCGTCACCGCTGGGCCTATGGCGGCTTCCAGATCGTCAAGAAGCACTGGCGGCGCTTCCTGCCCGGCGCAAGCCGCCTCACCCAGGATCAGCGCCGCGAATTCGGCCTCGGCTGGCTGAACTGGCTGGGCGCAGAAAGCCTCGGCGTGGTGGTCGCCATCCTCAATTTGATCTGGGTGCCGATCGTCGCCTTCGCCGACATCGCCATCCCCGACAAGATCCTGACGCTGCCGATCATGGCCGCCTTCGTGGTGTCGCTGCTGCATTTCCTGGCGCTGTATCGCCTGCGGGTAAACGTGAAGGTGCCGCAGATGCTGGGGGCCATGATCGCAGCGATGAGCGTGCAATGGACGGTGTCGCGGGCGGTGGCCCAGGGCCTCATTACCGAGCACCTGCCGTTTGCCCGCACCTCCAAGGGCGGACTGTCGCGAATGTCGATCGAATTCCAGGCGTTCTGGGAGGCCGTGATCGGCGTGCTGCTGCTGGCCGGCGCCGCCGTTCTGGTGGTGACGAACGGCACCAAGCAGGTGCGCGAGATCTACATCTTCGCCGCCGTGCTGGTGCTGGAAAGCCTGCCGTTCCTGTCGGCGGTTGCCATTGCGATCCTGGAGAATTCGCGCATCAACGAGTTCGCGTTCTGGCGCAACAGCGCGGTGCGGGCCGCCGAACTGATCGGTCTGCGCCCGGTCTCATTGCCCACCGCGGTTCCGAGCTCGCAGCCGGTCACGAGCGAAATCCAGCGCGAGGCCGGCCGATTGGCCGTGGAAGAACGGGCCGCCGCCCCTTGAAGAGGCGGCGGTAACCACCGATTTCGACTGTATGATTCCAGACCGGACGGCACCGCGCCGGCGGGTCCTTGCGCTATTGACCCGGGGGGGTCTGGCCCCTACACAGCCCGGGCCGGAGCACGATCCGGAGCGTAAAGTGAGCGCGTAGCTCAGGCGGTAGAGCACGTGACTTTTAATCATGGGGTCGAGGGTTCGAGTCCCTCCGCGCTCACCAATTTTCGGCCACAACGTCAAACCTTTAGAAGGTCGCCCGCGGCAAGCGCGGCGGCAACGTGCGCCCTTAACCGGCGGCATGCGGCCTCAGTAAACATCCTGACATGACAATTGAAGCTCATCGTAGTTCCCTGACCTCCTCTGGTCGGGCGATGGAATGCGATGACAACGGTGAAGACGGTTTGGGTTTGCATCGATCCCGCCAGGAGTCCGGGCGACGATGATCACATCAAGGTCTTTGATAGCGCCGATGCGGCGGAGGCCTGGATGGCCGAGCGCATCCCTGAAGGCTTCGCCGTCGAATGTCCGGTGCTGAGTGATGGCGCCTCCTGACAGTGCGCGGCCCAGCCATCCAATCGACGTCTTCGCTCTTTTTGATTGCCGCAAAGCTGGGTAGCATCCGGGCGGGTCCCGCCCCGCCTTGCGGGAGTCGACTCAGCCGTACCCCGGGAATGGGAGGCCACGCCATGTCGAAAAAGGGGATTACTGGCCACGACGAGTGGGTCGTCACGGAATCGCTGGCGACCGCCCTGATCGCGCTGGAACAGCTCGAGCCCAAGCATCAGCCGGCCAAGCACATGGACGATATCCGGAAACTCCTGGTGGCCGGCTGCCAGCCCGGGACCATCAACCTGCATCTGGCGCAGGCCAAGTGCAGGCTGTTCCCTGACGCCGATCGGACGAGCATCTATCGCGAGTATGGGCTGGAGGATACCGAGGTCTGACCCGTCGCCCAAATAGCCGAGCGATCGCTCTCTGGGGTGAGGTTTTGAAGGCGATGCCCGGCTATCTGGCCGCGCGGCGGTGCGGCTTTTTTAGTTAAACAGCAATGCTTTAAGGAATTATCCTCAATCAAGCTCGCAAGGTCCGCGGCAGAGCCCGGTCGTCTGGGTCTTTAGCGTAACAGACGCCACGCATTCGCATTGGTCGTACAAGAGGTACCTCACCAAGCGCTGGCGCGCGCGGGACTCCGTCGCCCCCTGATCAGCCGCCCATCCCCGTGATTTCACGGGTTTTCTGGCGAAGCGGGAGCGCGACTCAGGATTGAGTCGCAACTTCAGGTAAAAGCAAATCCGCCGTCAAAAAAATCGTCCTACGCTGCTATTCGCTGGACTGTGACTTTCTCGCAATAGTCGCGCCCCCGGCAATCTTCATAGCGTCGCCCTCAGTTCCGTAGAACTACGGACGGATTGCAGTGCTGCGTACCCTCTTGACGGAGATTGCCCATGATCAGGAAAACGATTGCCACCGCGGCGGCCCTTCTTGCCACTACTGTTGCAGGTTATGCTGCGGACCTTCCCGTAAAGGTCCTTTCTCCGGCTCCGATCTGGAGCTGGACCGGCTTCTACGGCGGCGTTCACGTCGGCGCCGGCTGGGGAACCACCGAATCCACGCTGACAGGGGCGTCGGCCCCGGGCCTTGGGGCAATAGCTTTCACGTTCCCCTTCTCGCAGAACAGCCGTAGCGGCATCCTGGGCGGCGTGCAGGCCGGGTACAACTGGCAGTCCGGCTGGGCGGTCTTCGGCGTCCAGGGGGACTTCGCCGGCGCCGACATCAAGGGCACCACGCCCTGCGTCGTCATCCTGTCATGCACCACCACGAGCCACTGGTTGGCCACGGTTTCGGGCCGTCTCGGCGCGGTCGTGCTGGATCGCGGTCTCGTCTACGCCAAGGGCGGCGTCGCCTGGCTGAACTCGACGCACGCGGTCAGCGCGCCCGCCCTGCTCGGCGGTGGTGGCGGTCTAACTCAAATCACGAGCGCAGACAGCACCGCATTCGGCTGGCTGGTCGGTTTCGGCACCGAGTGGATGATCACCAAGAACTGGACCGCGTTCGTCGAATACAACTACATCGAGTTCGAAAAGAAGAACGAGGCCTTCAATATCGCATTTGCAGGTGCGCCTGCATTCACGATCAACGCGGACCTCAAGAACAAGCTCTCGGTCGCCAAGGCCGGCGTGAACTACAAGTTTGATTGGGGCAGGTAACCAGCCTGAACCACACTCTCTCCAGCGAAAACTCAAGCCCTAGGGCGATCCCCCTGGGGTTTTTTGTTTGGCGGAAAGGGTTTGCCGGCTGAGCTAGATGCCGAGCACCCAGACGGCCACGATGGTGCCGAGAACGGCCAGCCCGCTGATCGTCCAGCCGGTGGCATAAGCCGCACCGTCCGTCTCCGGCCGGTCCACCATTGAGTCATGCCAGTTGGTCATTACGCGACCTCCGAGACCTTGCCTCTCGTCGGTATGTCCCGGACGGAGGCAAAAGGTTCAACGGAAGAACGCGAAGCCCGGCCCGGCGGTTCCCACGGCCGGGCCGAGAGGCGTGGCCTGTCGGCGTTTACAGGCGGACGCCCGTCGTGGCGAAGGCTTCCGAGACCGGCTCCTGCACCTTGTTGAGGACGCCGGCCCACGCGATCGCGATCACGACTGCCGTGACCAGTGAGAGAAGAAAGGCTTTCATGGCGTCTTGCTCCTCACCTATTCCGCGGGCGCCGCCGCGGGACGCGCATCGGTCCCTGCGGCTTTCTGCTGCTCCAGCCAAAGGCTGTGGTGCTCCTTGGCCCAGTTGACGTCGACATTGCCGGTTCCCATGGCCTCGAAGGCGCCCTCCATGCCGATGGAGCCGATGTATATGTGCGCCAGCATCGCCGCGACAAACAGCACGGCCACGATCGAATGCACGACCTGGGCGACCTGCATGCCTTCGATCCCAGCGGTGTAGAACGGGAACATCAGGAGATAGCCGGTGATCGCAACGGCGCCGCCGCCGAGCACGACGATCCAGTAGATCATCTTCTGGCCGGCGTTGAAGTGCTTGGCCGGCGGATGGTCATGACCGAGCAGGCCGCCCCCGCGCTTGATCCATTCGACGTCCGTCTTGTCCGGGATATTGCCCGCGATCCACATCAGGAAGATCAGGATCACGCCGATGGTGAAGGGGAAGCTCAGATAGTTGTGCCCGTATTTGGCCCATTGCGACCAGTCGGAGAACGCCTCAAGCCCGATCAGCGGGATCAAGAGCGGACGGCCGAAGGTGATGTTCAGTCCTGAGATCGCAAGGACGATGAAACAAGTCGCCGTCATCCAGTGCACCAGGCGTTCGAACGCGTTGAAGCGCACGACGGTGCGGCCGGATCGCCCGCTCTCGAGCCTGACCTGGCCGCGGGTGAGATAGAAGATCACCAGGACGGCCAGCATGCCGAGGATGACGATGCCGCCGATCCAGCGCAGCGTCACCTCGTGGAAATTGCGCCAGTCGCGCCCTGGCTGCTCCAGCATGCCGGAGCGCTTGTCGGGAATGCTGACCCGGCCCTGGATCCGGTTCAGCTCCTGGAGGAGCTGCTGCTCCTTTACCGAGCTGGCCGTCGGATTGACCGAGCTCGGCTGCTGGGCCTGGACCGGCGCTGCGAGCGCAACCAGAAGCAACAACGCCCAAGTTCCCAGCGTCGCCCCGAGCGCGAGGCGAAAAAGTCGTCCAAGAGATGCCATCACCCTGCTCCATTCCACAGGTGCCGTTCCGGTCAGGCCGGAACGGCATCAACTCATCGTCACGCCGCCTGAGCCGTCTCAGGTGTCGATCGACTCTCGATAGGCCGTCTTCCAGCCCCATGCGCCCGAACCGTAACCGCGCTTGGTAACGCGCTCCTTGTAGATCTGGGCGATGATCTCGCCGTCGCCGGCGAGCAGCGACTTGGTCGAGCACATTTCCGCACACAGCGGCAGCTTGCCTTCGGCCAAGCGGTTGGCGCCGTACTTTTCGTACTCCGCCTTGCTGCCGTCGGCTTCGGGGCCGCCGGCGCAGAAGGTGCACTTGTCCATCTTGCCGCGCGAGCCGAAATTGCCGACCTTGGGATATTGCGGCGCGCCGAACGGGCACGCATAGAAGCAATAGCCGCAGCCGATGCAGAGGTCCTTGGAGTGCAGCACCACGGCATCCGCCGTGGTGTAGAAGCAGTTCACCGGACAGACCGCCGCGCAGGGCGCGTCGGTGCAGTGCATGCAGGCCATCGAGACCGAGCGCTCGCCCGGCTTGCCGTCATTGATGGTGACGACGCGGCGCCGGTTGATGCCCCAAGGCACCTCGTGCTCGTTCTTGCAGGCGGTCACGCAGGCGTTGCATTCGATGCAACGGTCAGCGTCGCAGAGAAATTTCATCCGAGCCATGACGCTGTCTCCTTAAGCTGCCCGAACCTGGCACAGGGTGGCCTTTGGCTCCTGCATGCCGGTGACCGGATCGAAGCCGTAGGTAGTGATGCCGTTGACGCTTTCGCCGAGCACCACGGGATCGGCGCCCTTCGGATAGTTGCCGCGTTGGTCGACGCCCTGGAACCAGCCCGCAAAGTGGAATGGACACCAGGTGACGCCCTTGCCGACACGCTCGGTGACGAGCGCTTTCATCCGGGCTTTCGAACTGTGCTCGGCGCCGGTCACCCAGACCCATGCCCCGTCCTTGATGCCGCGTTCGGCGGCATCCGACGGGTTGATCTCGATGAACATGTCCTGCTGCAGCTCGGCGAGCCACTTGTTGGAGCGCGTCTCCTCGCCGCCGCCTTCATATTCGACCAGACGGCCGGAGGTGAGGATCAGCGGGAACTGCTTTGCAATCCCCTTGTCCACTGCAGCCTTCTGCACGTCGAAGCCGATATTGGGCATGCGGAACTGCCGCGCGTTCGGCAGCGTCGGATATTTCGCGACGAGTTCCGGACGCGGCGTGTAGATCGGCTCACGGTGGGTCGGGATCGCGTCCGGCAGGCCGAACGCATTGGCGCGCGCCTTGCCGTTGCCATAGGGCACGCAGCCGTGCTCGATGGCGACGCGCTGGATGCCGCCCGACAGGTCGAGCGCCCAGGACACCGCATCGGGATTGGCTGCGTTGACCTTTTGGATGACCGCGAGTTCCGCCTCGGTCAGGTCCTTGTCCCAGCCCAGCTTCTTCAGAACGCCGAGAGTGAACTCGGGATAGCCGTCCTTGATCTCGGAATCCTTTGAGTAATAGCCGTTGCCGAGCAGGCTGACCTTGCGCTTGGTGCCGTCGGGCAGCGTCTCCTCGCGCTCCACGCCGAAACGCGGGCGGAAGGTACCGCCGCCTTCCTTGACAGAGAGGTTGGTGTTGTAGAGCAGCGGCGTGCCGGGATGCTTGAATTCCGGCGTTCCCCAGCACGGCCATGGCAGGCCGTAATAGTCACCCTTGTTCGGCCCGGTCGTGGCCTTCTGGGTGAGCATGTCGAAGTCTTTCTGGTTCACCATGTGCGACTTCAGCCGCTCGGGCGACTGGCCGCAATAGCCGGTGGACCAGCCGCCCCGGTTGATCTCCCGGAGAATGTCCTCGACGACGGGCACGTTGTTCTCAACCTTGATGTTCTTGAACAGCGTGTCGGCGAAGCCGAGCTTCTTGGCGAGGAGATACATCACCTCGTTGTCGTCCTTGGACTCGAAGATCGGCTTGACGATCCGCTCGCCCCACTGGATGGCCCGGTTGGACGACGTGCGCGAGCCGTCGGTCTCGTAGCTGGTGGCGATCGGCAGCAGATAGGTGTTGTTCTTGCGCGCCGGCGCCAGCGCGGCCCAGGTGGTCGGATGCGGGTCCGCGACCACCAGCAGCTCGAGCGCCTCGATGCCCTTCTGGGCATCTGGCATGCGGGTCACGGTGTTGCCGCAGTGGCCGAACACCATCATCGCCTTGATATTGTCCTTCTGGGACACGTCCTTCTTGTCGTACAGCGTCGCGTCGAACCAGCGGGTCGACGGGATGCCGGGCGTGTTCATGGTGTTGGTCACCTTGCCATCCGCCGCCGTGTTCTTGTCGAAACGGTCGACGAACCACTCGTAGGGCACCTCCCAGACGCGCGACCAGTGCCGCCAGGCGCCTTCGACGAGGCCGTAATAGAGCGGCAGCGTCACGACATCGAGGCCGAGGTCGGTGGCTCCCTGCACGTTGGTATGGCCGCGGAAGATGTTGGCCCCGGTGCCGGGCGCGCCGACGTTGCCGGTGGCCAGCAGCGCGATGCAGAACGCACGCACGTTGGCCGTGCCGACGGTGTGCTGGGTCGCGCCCATGCACCAGATCAGCGTCGATGGCTTTTGGGTCGCGAACATCTTGGCGACACGCTCTAGCTGCGCACCGGGCACGCCGGTCACCTGCTCGACCACGTCGGGCGGATATTTCTCGACCTCCTTGCGGATGTCGTCCATGCCGTAGACGCGCTGTTCGATGAATTGCTTGTCTTCCCAGCCGTTCTTGAAGACGTGCCAGAGCATGCCCCAGATCACGGCAATGTCCGTGCCGGAGCGGATGCGCACATATTCGGTCGCATGTGCCGCGGTGCGGGTCATGCGCGGATCGATCACGACCATGTTGGCGCGCTGCAGTTCCTTGCCTTCCAGCACGTGCTGCAGCGACACCGGATGCGCCTCGGCGGGATTGCCGCCCATGATCACGATGGTCTTGGAATTGCGGATATCGGTGTAGCTGTTGGTCATCGCGCCGTAGCCCCAGGTGTTGGCTACGCCGGCGACCGTGGTCGAATGGCAGATACGCGCCTGGTGGTCGATGTTGTTGGTGCCCCAGAATGCGCCGAACTTGCGGAACAGGTAGGCGCCTTCGTTGGTGAACTTGGCGGAACCAAGCCAATAGACGGAGTCGGCGCCGCTCTTGCCGCGAATCTGGTTTATCTTGTCGCCGATCTCGTTGATCGCGACGTCCCAGGAGATGCGGGTCCACTGCCCGTCCACCAGCTTCATCGGATAGCGCAGGCGGCGGTCGCCATGCACGAGTTCGCGGGTTGCAGCACCCTTGGCGCAATGCGAGCCGCGGTTGATCGGCGAATCCCAGCCGGGTTCCTGTCCGACCCACACGCCGTTGACGACTTCACCGATCACGGTGCAGCCGACGGAGCAGTGGGTGCAGATGTTTTTCTTGGAGACGGCGCCTGCCGTCAGCGGTCCGACAACCGCGGCTTCCGCTTTACGGACGCTGCCGACCTGCAGCGCGCTCAGCGCGGCAAGTCCGCCGCCGGCAAGGCCGGAGCGGCGCAGGAAGGTACGGCGATCGAGGCCGGTGGCCTGTCCGGCCAGCGCCTCGGCGACGCTGCCGCGGGAAGCGGTTTCGGAACGCGCGCGATGTGTTTTCTTGATCAGCACGGCGACCTCCCTCAGCCCGGATAGCGGTTGACGCGATAAAACGTCTTGATGTGATCGGTTTCCTTGTAGCGCGCCTTGCGCTTCTCATCGATGTTCTCGCCGTCGGCGAGCGCCGACCCCGCAAGCGGTGCGGCCACCGCCGCGCCCGCGCCGACGGCACCGATGCCGACCTTGCGAAGGAAGTCGCGTCGTCCGACTGCCGTTTTCTTTTCGTCCTTCATCGTATCCCTCCCGGACCAGGTCGCGCTGGTCAGTTGGCGAATTTGAAAGCTTCGGTTTCGATTTCCATGAACAGGCGGCCGTGCGAGCCGACCGTCCGGTAGAATTTCGCGGCGTCTGCCTTCTCCAGATCGGCGAACATCCGGCCCATCCAGGGCGCGATGTGCTTGTCGAAGAACTTGCGCTGCTGCTCATGCGACGCCGCGAAGCGGCCGTTGGCAAATCCGGCCATGATCTCGCACAGCGTGGCGGCGTTGTCCTCAGGCTCCGGATTGTTCTCAGCCCGCTCGATGCCGAAGGCCGCGAGATCGCCGCGCAGGCGCGCCAGCGGCCGCTCGTGCAGGAAGCCGGTCAGATAGTAGGAGGCATAGGGCAGGATTTCGCCGCGGCCGACCCCGATGAAGAGATCGAAATATTCACGCTCGACGGCGCTGCCGACCGCATCCTGCGCAGCCGCGGCGAGTGCCGCATGGGCACGGCCGAGCGGCGTATCGTCGCCTTCGAGCTTCGCGATCGCGCCAAGCAGTTTCTTCGAGGGCGGCGCAGACAGCAGCGATGCAAGCAACAGGTATTGGTGGGCGCGACCGGCATCGACGGGATCGATTTCCTGGTTGGATGCGGCCCGTTCGCTTTCGTCGTAGATATCCGGGCGAAGCTCGCGACGCGAAATGCCGGTTGCGGCCTCAACCGCAATCACACGTTGAGCCGGCACCCGGTTCCAGTTGGAAACCGAAGGCTGGGCAATGCCGATTTTCCGGGCAAGTTCGGCGACGCCGCCTGCCTTGTCGATTGCGCGCGCTAGACCGGGATCCCGCACATGGACCTCCGTCCCCCCGACCGATTCATTTTGGTCCCGCTTTTGGATTTAGTTTTGTTCTAAAGAGACTAGGCGCGCACCGGAACGGGGTCAATCGATTCGAAATAGCCTGCGACTATGCCTTTGGTCGCAAACATCAGCTTGGCAAAGCGCCGCCATGCGTGCGCCGCCGGACCGGCTCAACATCGCCATCTTCATCGGAAGCTTCCGGTTGCGCTGCAACAACGGGTTCCGCCTGCACATCAGGAGATGAGTTTGCGCTGACGGCAACATGCGGCAGCGCTGCGGATGCGGAAACGTCCGGCTCTTGATCGGGTTTTTGTTGAACTTGTTCCTTCTCGGGCAACTCCGACGCAAGTTTCTCCGCAGTTTCGCGCACACCGCCGATCACTCGCTCGACCATGGCGCCGATCTGTTCCGCCGTACCGTCCAGCGCACCGAAACCGGGGATCGCGTCGGGATCGGTAAAATCCCATGCATTTTCGGCCAGCCCGACAAAGTCGCGGATGGCGGGATCGGCAGCCCATGCGCGACGAAGCGCCGCATGGCTCAGCTCGGCGGGGATTCCCTTGCGCAGGAATCCGGTGATGTCGGTCGCCGCGGTGATCGAATCGAGCGATGGCAGTTGCGAAAGATCAACCTCGGGCTCAGGCGGTGCGACGGGCGGTGTCGTTGCCGCTTCAGCCGGCAGCGGCGCCTGATCGACGGTCTTGGCCTCCTGCTTGCGGCGCGACCAGCGCTTGAGGAATTCCTCGTCGCTCATTCCTGTCCGCCTTCGGGTTGACGGCGCGCGAGCGCTTCCGGATTGGCGCGATCGCGCTTGCGCTTGACGAACTCCCGTTCGACGTGGTGCTCGGCGACAAAGTTTTCAACCGCCTCCCGCACGACGTCCGGCATGGCAACCGTCTCGACGAGATTGGCGCCCGCCTCCGTAAAGGCCTCGCCCTCCGCAGGATCGGCTGTGACTGCGGCCAGCGTATATGGCCACTCACCCTCCGCCGGGCTCAGCACGACCCAGAGCATCGGTTCACCGGTTGCGAGATTGTCGCGGTAGCGCGCCGTCTCGGAGCGATGGAATTCGATGATCCGGCTGCCGGCATAGAACAGCACGGTCTCGCCTTCCTCGCGCAGCACGCTCCACGCCGCCATGTCCGGCGCATCAGGCAAGATGCCGACGGGGCGCCACAGGAAATCGATCCAGGGCGAATCCGCCTTGCGGCGCTCGACGACGACGCCGACCACAATTTGCGACAGCGGCGCGGCACTCATGTGGCGGCCTCCAGGTGCCGGATTGGCAATCCCGTCAGCAGGTTCTGCGGCTTCAGCCGCACCAGCTTCTGCGCGGACATCGCCATGATCAGATAGATCGGTTCGCGCCCCACTTCCTCCAGCACCAGTGCCGGATCGGCAAAGGACAGACGGTAAAGCCCGAGGATGCGGCCATTGGTCTCCTCGTCGAGGGCGTCGCCACGCCAGAGCCTGTCGCCGATGGCCGTCGCATCCGTGTCCAGCCCGACATACCAGGTGAGCCTGGCGTCGCGCAGCTCGGTCAGCGGCTCGATCGAGACATCGATCCCCAGCAAATGCGACAGCCAGCGCGTCATCACGGTCGCCAGTGCCGCCTGCCCGCGGCGCCCGGCGGTGAGATCGAGACCCATGTCGAACTGGTCGCTGCGGTGCCAGTAATGTGCGGCATTGTCCTCATCGAGCACCTCGACCTCGACGTCATGGACCGCGCCCAGCATCGACATCAGCGACAGCACCGGCGTCGGGCTGGTGCCGCCGATCACCTCGGCATCGCCCAGCAACGCCGCATTCTCGTGCAGCATCAGCCGCTGGGTCCGGAAGAACAGTTCGGCGGCGCGCAGCACGAAGGGGTCTTCGCAGCCGTCCAGCGCGTTGCGCAGGATGACATGGACGAGCTGGTTGACGAACAGCGGCGGCAGATGGACCGAGCCGGCGCGGACCAGCGCAAGATAGGCCGCCTCCAGCGTTGCATGCCTTAGCAGGAGATCGCGGAACGCCAGCACGAATTGCCAGTTTTCGCGCGCATCGGCATCGGTGATTCCCGCAACTTCGCTTGCCGCCACCGTGCGGCGCGGCTCTGCCAGCAGCTCACGATGCAGCCGCCGCTCGACGGCACAGGCGTCCTCCGGCGGCATCAGTTCCGGCCGCACGAAATAGGCCTTCAGGAATTCGTCGGTCACGACCAGCCCGCCGCTGTCGTTGCGGTCGAGCAGATGATGGCCGCAGGAGATCCAGAAATCGTTCATCGCCGCCGCGGCTCCAGAGTCATGTCGGCAAGACTGAGTTGATGGTCCGCCTCGGTGTCGTCGTCGATCTCCATGAACGAGAACGCCTTGCTGTGACGATCCTGCCCCTCCTTCAACTGCAGCCGGCGGAAGGATTCCCGCACCTCGCCATCGCTGACCGCGCGGTGGACCGCAATCAGGCTGGAAATGGGATGTGTGCACAGCGATTCCGCGAAGGCGACCTCCTCTTCCGCCGCAGGACGCGCGGTCGCAAAGTCGGGCGCGCCGAATTTGTCCACGAGTTGCCCGGCAAGTAGCTCGACCAGCGCGCGACGATCGTCCTCCGTGGCGGGGACGATCTGGACCAGCGTCGACCAGCCCCAGGATTGCACGCCCAGGAAGCCGCCGCGGAAGGCCGTGCGGTCCTTTCCCGTCAGTGCCGCCGGGTCGCGGTCGTAGAAGCGGAAAGCGCCCGACACCGCCCAGTCGCCGGGCTCCGCGGCGGCGTCGAACACGAACGTGTCGGAAGGATCGAGCGCGATGGTGCGCAACAGCTTCACAGCCGCGGCCCTCCGGTCTTCGGATCGAGCCAACTCGGTCTGGCCAGCGCCTGGGCCAGATCGATCGGCGTCGCCTTCTCTGCCCCGATCCGCTGCACCACGAAATCGCCATTGGCTTCGATGCGCCGGCTGGTCTGCGGCTGCCGCTCGATCAGGCCGAGATATTGGTGGGCGAGGCTGGAAAAACCGTCGACCTGCCAGCGGTCGAAAGCAACCATCAGGTGGCGGGCAAAACTCTCCGTCACGTCTGCCGCACCGATCTCGCCAAAGCCTTCTTCCTGCAGGGCGGAGGCGAGCGGATGGACGCCGGCCTCGGTTTCCGTCATCGCCACCGTGCGGATCATGGCAC
Organism: Bradyrhizobium sp.; assembly: GCF_016219575.1. Taxonomy (GTDB): domain Bacteria; phylum Pseudomonadota; class Alphaproteobacteria; order Rhizobiales; family Xanthobacteraceae; genus Bradyrhizobium. The sequence continues at coordinate 935,563 of NZ_JACRMG010000009.1, forward strand.
CGAACACCAGCCAGGGCGGCGTTTCGTCTTCACGCGTGGATTTCGGCCAGCCCAGCCGCCCGCCGCCCACCAGCCCGCCGTCGACGCGGACCGCATCGGGCCAGTCGATCGTCACCGGCTTGTTCGGCGGCGCATAGGCGCGCAGCGCATCCGCCAGCGCCACCATGCCGGCATAGAAGGCGCGGCGCGCGGTGTGCAGGGATTCGGTCGGCTCGAGCACCACGGCAAACTCGGCGAGATCGAACCGCCCGACATAGACCAGGGTTCCAGCGCCGCTCTGCCCGGCGATCGCTAGCGCATGCGCAAATGCCTCGCCGCTCTCGCGCAGCCGGACCAAAGTATAAGGCGGCGGCAGATCGATGCGTTCGGTAACGGTTTCGCGCGTTCGTGCAGTCGGCAAAAGGTTGCTCCGGCTTCCTTTTTTCTGTTTAGAATGATTATACGAGCCGGGCGGCCGGGGCGAGTCCGCAAATCCGGTGTTCCAATCAACTCAGGGAGTGAGTAGCCGAGCATGGCGCATCCGCCCAGGAAGATACTGATGTGCTCTTGCGAGGACACGATGCGGCTGGATACGGCCGCCGTGGAGCGCGGCTGCCGCAACAGCGAGATCAAGACCTTCCGGCATTTGTGCCGCGCCGAGATCGACCGGTTCCGCGATGCCGCGAATGCGGAAGGACCGCTGACCGTTGCCTGCACGCAGGAAGCGCCGCTGTTCGGCAATGAAGCCGGCGAGCGCCCGGAGCCGATCGAATTCGTCAATGTCAGGGAAACCGCCGGCTGGTCGAAGCAAGGCGCGGGCGCCGGGCCGAAGATGGCGGCCCTGCTCGCGGCCGCCGCGGAGCCCGTGCCGCAAATTCCCTTCGTCACCCTGTCGAGTGACGGCGTGATCCTGATCTATGGCCGCGATGAGGCCGCAATCGAGGCCGGCAAGCTACTCGCCGATCATCTCGACGTCACCGTGATGATCGCGAACCCGTCCGGCATCACGCCGCCGTCGCCCAGCGCATTCCCGGTGGTCAAGGGAACCATCCGCAATGCCGGCGGCCATTTCGGCGCCTTCGAGCTCACCATCGACAATTTTGCCGCGCCCCGTCCCTCCTCGCGCGACGCGTTCGAGTTCGACGCGACGCGCAATGGTGCGACGTCGCGTTGCGATCTCGTGCTCGATCTCTCCGGCGGCCCAGCGCTCTTCCCCGCCCACGACCTGCGCGACGGCTATCTGCGGGCGGATCCGAAGGATCCGGCGGCGGTGCTGCGCGCCGTATTGAAGGCGCGCGACCTCGTCGGCAGCTTCGACAAGCCGCAATACATCAACTTCACCGCCGAGCTCTGTGCGCATTCGCGCTCGAAACTGACCGGCTGCCACCGCTGTCTCGATCTCTGCCCGACCGGCGCGATCGTGCCCAACGGCGATCATGTCAGGATCAGTGCGGAAATTTGCGCCGGCTGCGGCCAGTGCGCCGCCGCCTGCCCCACAAGCGCGGCCTCCTATGCATTGCCGCCGGCCGATGCCCTGCTGCACAAGCTGCGCGCCATGTTGCAGGCCTATCAGCAGGCCGGCGGCACCAAGCCGGTCATGCTGCTGCACGACGGCCAGCATGGCACGGCGCTGATCGACGCGCTGGCGCGCCACGGCGATGGCCTGCCGGCGAACGTGCTGCCGCTGGCGGTAAACGAAATCACGCAAGTGGGACTGGAAGCGATCGTCGCTGCCTTTGCCTATGGCGCCGCCGGCGTGCGCTTCCTGCTGCGGGCAAAGCCGCTGCACGACATCGCGGGGCTGGCGCAGACCATCGCCATGGCGGACGCGATCCTTGCGGGCCTCGGCCTTGCCGGCCGCCGCGTCGCCACCATCGAGACCGACGATCCCGATGCGCTGGGCGATGCGCTCTACAACCTCGATCCGGGAGCAGCCGTAGCGCAGCCCGCGACGTTCCGCACCGTCGGCAAGCGGCGCGACGTCCTGCGCTTTGCGCTTTCCGAGCTGCATCGCGTGGCGCCCGCGCCGGTCGACATCATCGCGCTCCCCGAGGGAGCGCCGCTAGGCACGGTCAATGTCAACGTCGAAGGCTGCACGCTGTGCCTGTCCTGCGTGTCGGCCTGCCCGACCGGCGCACTGCTCGACGATCCCGACCGTCCCGCGCTGAAATTCGTCGAGGATGCCTGCGTGCAGTGCGGGCTGTGCAAGGCGACCTGCCCCGAGAAGGTCATTTCGCTGCAGCCGCAGATCGACTTCCGCGCCAGCCGCGCCACCGCGCGCCTGATCAAGGAGGAAGAACCCGCGCTCTGCATCCGCTGCAGCAAGCCGTTCGGCGTCAAGAGCACGATCGAGAAGGTCGCCGCCAAGCTCGAGGGCCGGCACTGGATGTACCCGGCCGCCGCCGGCCGCGCCGATGCGATCCGCATGTGCGCCGACTGCCGCGTCATCACCATGAGCGAGCAGCAGTTCGATCCCTTTGCCGGCGTGCCCGAACGACCCGTGCCGCGCACGACGGACGACTACCTGCGCGACCGCGACAAGAAGTGAGATAAGAGACCGGCCTGACCTTACCGGGCCCCTTCCGCGACCATCGCCAAGCCGTTACGATGTCCGCAACCATCCGGGGGAGATGGCATGCTCGGACGGGGCGTCACGGCAAGACCCACGCGGCGACACGGCTTGCTGCCGTGCTGGTTGCTTGCTTGTGGAATCGCATTCATCAGCTCAGCCGCCAACGCGGGCGATCGGCTTGCCCTCGTGATCGGCAACGGCGCCTATTCGAACGCGCCGCGGCTGGCCAATCCGGCAAACGACGCTGCCGACATCGCGCAATCCCTGCGCAGCATCGGCTTTGAGATCGTCGAAGGCCGCGACCTCGACAAGCGAACCATGGAGCAGAAAATCGTCGAGTTCGGTCACAAGCTCGACGGCGCCAACCTCGCGCTGTTCTTCTACGCGGGGCACGGCTTGCAGGTCAGCGGACAGAACTATCTGGTGCCGATCGACGCAAAACTCCAGCGCGCCGGAGACCTCTCGTTTGAAACGATCAACGTCAACCAGGTGCTGGCGCAGATGGAGGCCGAGAAGCGGGTCAACCTCGTGTTCCTCGATGCCTGCCGCGACAATCCGCTGGCGCGTTCGTTCGCGCGCACCCTCGGGGATACCCGGTCGGCAAGCGTCGGGCGGGGGCTCGCCTCGATCCAGAGCGCGGTCGGGACCATGATCGCCTACGCGACGCAGCCGGACAACACGGCGCTCGACGGCACCGGTCGCAACAGTCCATTCACCGCGGCGCTGCTGAAGCATGTCGCCACACCGGGCCTCGAGGTCCGCAGCATGATGACGCGAGTCCGTGCCGACGTGCTGGCAGCCACACGGGACAGGCAACTGCCGTGGGATCATTCCTCCCTCATCGGCGAAGTCGTACTCGCACCGGCCGTCGCGACCGCCGCTGCGATACCGCCGCAGGCTGCGCCCTCCTCGGCTCCGCCCCCGGCAACGGGACCTGCCACACCGCCTGCTCCGCCACAATCGAGCGAAGCCGAGCGCGCCTGGGCGATAACCAAGGATACGACCAGCCGGGCCGTGCTGCAGGCCTTCATCAAGCGCCATGGCAAGACGATCTACGGCGAAATGGCGAGTGCGAGGCTGAAGGAACTCGAACAGCAGGCGCCCAAACCGCAGGAGCAAAAAGCACCGGAGCCAAAGCCGCAGGACAAGGTCGCGCTGGTGCCGCAGGCCCAGACGCGCAGTGCCGGACCGAAGGTCTTCGAGAACCCGACCATCAACGGCGTCCGTGTCGATCGTTGCATGAAGTGGGGACCGACGGGCTGCGGCGCACCGGCCGCGAATTACTGGTGCCGCTCGAAGGGATTTGCCAAGGCGACCGACTCCGAATGGAAAACCGGCCCACCCACGATCTTCCAGGATCCGGAAAGTTCGGTGAGGGTGTGCGACTATTTCTTCTGCGGCGGATTTACCAAAGTGGTCTGCGAATAATATTTGCTTTGCTGTATGGCGGCTTACTTCGCCGTCGCGCGGCTAAGGAAATCGGTGAGCGCCTTGCGGTCCTCCGGTGATCCGATGCGTTGCTCGGGCATCTTGGTGCCGGGCGTGTAGGCGTTGGGACCGACCTCGAACAATTGCGACACCGTCTCCGGCGTCCACACGATGTTCATGTTCCTCAGCGCCTCGGAAAAGCGGTAATCCGGCAGCGAGGCGATCTTGCGCCCGAACAGGCCGGCCAGCGTCGGCCCTGCGCGCGGACCGTCCTTTTCCGAAAGCGTGTGACAGGCGACGCAGGCGCGGAAAACTTCCGCGCCGTGATCTCCGGCATAGGCCGCGAGCGGATCGCCCACTGCCCCCTGCTGCGGCGAACCGACGGGGTTGCCGGTCTGCGCGTTCCAGCGCCGGATCGTGGCGTCGGCGCCGCCCGTCAGCAGCGTCGCTCCGTCAGGCATGAAGGCGACCGACCACACTGGTAGTCCCGGCCCCACCAGCGCGCTGATCAGGCTGCGCGTCTTGCGGTCGATCAGGTTGACCGTGCCGCCGATGCCGGCGGCCGCCACGCGCGCGCCGTCGGGCGAGATTGCCAGCGCAATGATCGGCGTGGTTCCGGCCTGAGCTTCCCCGGCCTCCTTCGCACCCGGCGCAAGGAACCGTACCTTGCCGTCCGCGCCGCCGGTGACGATCTCGCCGTCGGGCGCGACCGCGACCGCATTGAGCGGCGCCGGCAGTGTGACGATGTCAGGCGGCCCATCCGCCACCGGCCAGATGCGGACGGTCAGGTCGTAACCGACGCTGACCAGCGATTTGCCGTCAGGTGTAAACGCAACGCCGTTGACGTTTTGCGCATGACCTTCGAGCACGCGGCTGGCGCCGCCGCGCAGCGGCCACAGCCGCGCCGTGCCGTCCCAGGCAGCGGAAGCCAGTGTTGCGCCATCGGGAGCAACCGCCAGCGCCACGATCGGCGCAGTATGGCCTTCCAGCACTTCATCGGGCTGCTGGCGGCCGGACGTCCACAGCGCGATCTTCGCATCCGCGCCGGCGGTTGCCATGCGGCCGTCGCCAAGGAACGCGACGGCATTGACGGCATCGGCGTGGAACCGCAGCACCTGCTCTGCCGATCCGCCCGCCAGCGACCAGCGGATCGCGGCGGTATCGAAACTGCCGGAAAGGACGTTCTTGCCGTCAGCCGAAATCGCAATCGAGCGGACCGGGCCGCCATGGCCGGCGAGCTGCGCCTGCGCAACAGGCGCAACCGCCAGCAACGCAGCCGCGATGAGGCAAGAGATCGGAATCCGTCTTGTCGGCACGTCGTGGGCTGCTCGCAGGATGGGGAACGCGGATAGCGCGCATACTGCACAACTGCCGGACGCCATGGAAGGCCCGGCCCCGGCGATCACAAGGCCGCGACGAATATGTGTTCGCTAGGCCTGCAATTGCCCGGTCAGCCGGCCGTGGAATGCGAGGCTGCGTGGATCCAGGCCAGTGAAGGTGATGACGCGGCCATGCGCGCGATACTTCGTCTCGACCGCATCCAGCGCTGCGACGCTGGAGGCGTCCCAGATCTGGGAATGGGTGAGATCGACCGTGACCTCCTTGGGGTCGAGCGCGTAGGAGAAGCGCTCGACGAGATCGTTGCTGGAGCCGAAGAACAGCGGCCCGTGCACGGCATAGCGGACGGCACTGCCGTCCTCGCTCGGCGTGCGCTCGACCCGGATGACATGGGCAACGCGGCGGGCGAACAGCACCATGGCGAGCAGCACGCCGCCGGCGATGCCGAAGGCGAGATTGCCGGTTGCAACCGTGATGATCACGGTCGTCACCAGAACCGCTGTCTCTGATTTCGGCATGCGCTTGAGCGTCGAGGGCATCACGCTGTGCCAGTCGAACGTCTTCAGCGCCGCAATCATCATCACGGCGGCGAGCGCCACCAGCGGGATCTGCGCCATCAGGCCGCTCAGCACGGTCACGAGCACGAGCAGCACGATCGCCGCTGCGGCAGTGGATATCCGCGAGCGTCCGCCGCCGATCTTCACGTTGACGACGGTCTGCGCGATCATGGCGCATCCGGCGATGCCGCCGTAGAAGCCGGCTGCGATATTGGCGACGCCGAGCGCCCAGGATTCCCTGCCCTTGTGCGAGCGGGTGTCGGTGACGTCGTCGACCAGTTTTGCGGTGAGCAGCGTCTCCAGCAGCCCGACAAAGGCGACGCTGAGCGCGGTCGGCCAGATGATACTGAGCGTCGCCAAATTGAGCGGCACCGTGAATTGCGTGATTCCAGGGAGGCCGGGCGCCATCGCGCCGCCGTTGCCGCCGACATTGGGCACGGTGAGATGGCCTGACATGACGATCGCGGTGACAATGACGATGGCGATCAGCGACGCCGGAACGATCGTGATGACCCGCGGCGCCAGCAGCACGATCGCAATCGTCAGCGCAAACAGGGGATAGACGATCCAAGGCACGTTCAGAATGTGCGGCACCTGCGCGAAGAAGATCAGGATGCCCAGCGAGTTGACGAAACCGATCATCACCGAGCGCGGGATGAAGCGCGTCAGCCGCGCCATGCCGAGCAGGCCGAAGGCGATCTGGATGACGCCTGCCAGCAGGATGGTCGGCAGGATGTAGCCGGTGCCGTAGGTCTTCACCATCGGCCCGATCACCAGCGCGATCGAGCCCGCCGCGGCCGTCACCATCGCCGGCCGCCCGCCGAGCACGGACATCACAAGCCCGAGCACGACCGAGGAGAACAGCGCGACCTTGGGGTCGACGCCGGAGACGAAGGAGAACGAGATCACCTCGGGGATCAACGCCAGAGCGGTCACGACGCCCGCCAGCGTCTCGCGGGTGAACTCCCGCGGCGAGGTCAGCACCGAGCCGATCGAGGGCGAATCCTCGACGGCCGTCTGCGCCGTGCGATCGGAGATCGCGGTCATTTCCCTCTCCCGTTCAACTGCGCATTGTCAGCTTGCCGGCCCGCGCGCGACACAGCGGAAGCCGATGTGACATGTCGATGAATCCACGCTCTCGCCCTGCCGCGCGGCAGGTCGGGCGCGCAGGCAGTAGTTGGGCGCACAGAGATGCGAACCGCCCTTCACCACCTTCAGCGCCAGACGTGGATCCGGTTCCTGGCGCTGGCAGCAGGATTTCTCGGCGCCGCCCGAGGGCGCGTAGGGCGTGGTGGTCCACTCCCAGACATTGCCGCACATGTCGTGCAGCCCGTAGCCGTTCGGCGGGAAAGCATCGACAGGCGAAGTGCCCTCGAAACCGTCCTCGGCGAGGTTCTCGAAGGGAAAGCGCCCTTGCCATGTGTTGGAGAGATAGCGGCCCTCGGGATTGGCGGCATCGCCCCACGGATAGGCGGCGCCCTCAAGCCCGCCGCGCGCGGCAAACTCCCATTCCACCTCGCTGGGCAACGCCTTGCCTGCCCACGCCGCATAGGCCTGGGCGTCCTCGTAGTTGACGTGCACGACGGGATGATTGTCCCTTTGGGCGATCGAGCTGTTCGGCCCGTTCGGATGCCGCCAGTCCGCGCCGGGCAAATAGGCCCACCACGCGCGGTGGTCTCGCAGGCTGACCGGCCGTGGCGGCTTGACGAACACCAGCGAGCCCGGAACGAGAAACTCCTCCGCCGCGTCCGGATACATTTCCCGGCTCGGCGTGCGCTCGGAGAAGGTGATGTAACCCGTCGCCTCGACGAAGCGGCGAAACTGGGCGTTGGTCACGGGATGGCGGTCGATCCAGAAGCCATCCGTCGTCTCGGGGCGGACCGGCCGCTCCTCGCGGTAGAAGGCATTCGAGCCCATCAGAAAAGTCCCGCCGGGAATCCAGACCATGCCTTCCCGGCGGGTAACGCCAGCGGAGCGAGGGGCGGCCGACGCGTGGCCGTTCAGCGACGCTTCGTGCTTCGAACAACAATGTGTTGCAACCTGCTCCACGGCCCCTGCTCTCACTGATTGACGTCAGTACTGCTTCGGCACGAAGTCGAGCGGCGCTCCGGGCGGAATCAGTTGCTCCTTCTTCGCGCTGTCCTCGAACGCGCGCACCACGCGGTGCGCATGCTGCATCACCCACCAGCGCACATAGCGCTGGTTCACCGCCTCACGCTCCTTGGGGTCTTCCTTCAGGTGGGTGATGCGGGCGAAGCCGAGCGGCAGTTCCGGATCGTGGAAATGCTGCTGCCGCTTGAAGTTGATCTTGAAGTCCTTCCACTTCACCGCGTGCAGTTCGTCCTTGAGCCAGACGATGCAGGACTCGCGATTGGAAGCTTCCTGCTTGCCGAGGAAGAACGGGGTCTGATCGGTGCCGTCGATCAGGCGGTCCTTCGGCGGCTCGCAGCCGGCGAACTTCAGCAGCGTCGTGAACATGTCGGTGACATGCACCATCTCGTTGCTCTCGATCCCTGCCGGGACATGGCCGGGCCAGCGGATCAGCAGCGGCGTGCGGATGCCGCCTTCGGCGGAAGAGAAGTAGGAGCCGTCGAAGAAGCCGCCGGTGCCGCGGCCGGCCAGGTGATCCTCCGCGCCGTTGTCGCCGCACATCACGACGATAGTGTTGTCGCGCACGCCGAGCCGGTCGAGCGTATCGAGCAGCACGCCGAAGTCATGGTCGAGCATCAGGAGGCAGTCTCCCCAGTCGCCGTTGTCGCTCTTGCCGACGAATTCGTCGCGCGGGCTCATCGGGAAGTGCATCAGCGAGTGGTTGAAGTAGCAGTAGAAGGGCTTGTCGTCCTTGACCGCCTTCTCCATGAACTTGATGGCGCGCTTCTGGTATTCGAGGTCGCAGGTCTTCTTGGTCTCCATGGTGAGTTGCTGGTCCTTGATCGGCCATGCGCCCTTGCCCTTCACGCCCTCATGCATGTGCGAGTAGCCGTCGCGTTCGGGATCGTAGTGCGGATCTTCCAGCCACATGCATTCGTCATAGGTGCGCAGCGGCCCGTACCATTCGTCGAAACCGTGATCGGTGGGGAAACGGCCGTCTTCGGCGCCGATGTGCCACTTGCCGTAGATCGACGAGGTGTAGCCGGCTTCCGCCAGGATCGAGGCGATGGTGCGTTCCCAGGTGACGATGCCGCCGCCATTGCCGCCGAGCGCAATGGTGTGGTTGCCCGAGCGGATCGGGAAGCGCCCGGTCATCAGCGCCGAGCGGGTCGGCGTGCATTGCGGCTCCACGACGTAGTGCGTGAGCTTCATGCCTTCCTTGGCGAATGTGTCCATCCGCCTGGTGTCGGCGCCGCGCAGGCGTCCGCCGCCGTAGCAGCCGAGTTCGCCCATGCCGAGATTGTCGACGTGGAAGAAGAGAATGTTCGGTTTCTTTGCCATAGTAGCTCCGTTGGTGGCGTGGTTCACGCCGGGTCTTTGATCTTGGTTTGCGCGGCGCCTGCGGAATGGCTCTCCTGCCATTTCGGACCGGGTCCACGCATGTAGTGCTGCTCGGGGCGGTATCTGCGGCCAAGCATCGCCGCGAGCCGGCGCCACATCGCCGCGAGCGGCGCGCCGAGCTCGGCTGTGCCGGGCTTGTCGGCATGAAAAATGCTTGTTCTCTTTGCCATCAATCGCTCCGATCGACTGGCGCGAGGACGCACCAATCCCTTAACGACGCGGGTCGCGCGTCATCTTGTTTCCGTCTCGTTTCGCTCCCTGGCGGGCAGCGAAGTCTTGCGTGTCAGTAAAGTTCGCCCACTCCTTTCGGTCCCACTTTCATTCCAAAGCCGGACAGACCGCGGTCCTTGATCTCCGGGGCCATGGCGGCGAGCGACTCTTCGCGGATCAGCCCCTTGAGCTCCTGGACCAGGTTCATGAACTCGGGCGTGTCGGTCATTTCAGGCGTGCGCGGCCGCGGCAGCGGCACCTTGATCTCCGCCTTGATGCGTCCAGGCCGGGCCGTCATCACGTAGATACGGTCGGACAGGAAAATCGATTCCTCGATGTCATGGGTGATGAACAGCACGGAGATGCGGAACTGCTGCCAGATGTTGGTCAGGATCTCCTGCATCACCACGCGGGTCTGCGTGTCGAGCGCGCCGAACGGCTCGTCCATCAGGAGCACCTGCGGACTGGTTGCCAGCGCGCGGACGATGCCGATGCGCTGCTTCATGCCGCCGGAAAGCTGGTCGGGGTAATGGTTCTCGAACGACAGCAGCCCCGCCAGATCGAGCAGCGAGCGCGCCGTGGCGTTGCGCCTGTTCTGGTCGACGCCGGCCATCTTCAGGCCGAATTCGACGTTCTTGCGCACCGACAGCCAGGGAAACAGCGAGTATTGCTGGAACACGACGCCGCGGTCCGAACCCGGCTTCGTGATCTTCTTGCCGTCGAGCAGCGCCTCCCCCCGGGTCGGCTTGACGAAGCCGGCGACGATGCTGAGCAAGGTGGACTTGCCGCAACCGGACGGCCCGATCAGGGAAACGAATTCGCCGGGCTGCACGTTGATCGAGACTTCCTTGACGGCGACGATTTCGCTTTCATCGCTGCCGAAGGTGACTCCCGTATTGCGGATGTCGATGCACCCCTTCGAGGTGTCGGCGTGTGCTTCTGCAACGCTCATCTGTTGCCTCCGGGTGCGTAGGAGAGCCACGGCATCAGGAAGTAGCCGACCAGACGGATGACGCCGCTGCAGGCGAGACCGAGAACGCCGATCGTGATCATGCCGAGCATGATCGCGGGGTAATCCACCAGCGAATAGGCTTCCCAGGTGAAGTAGCCGACGCCGAATTGGCCGGAGATCATTTCCGCCGCGATCAGCGACACCCAGGCGACGCCCATGCCGACCGCAAGGCCGGTGAAAATGTGCGGCAGCGAGCCCGGCAGGATCACGTTCCAGAACAGCTGTGCTTCGTTGGCGCCAAGGCAGCGCCCGGCACGGACCAGCACGCCATCCAGCGAATGAACGCCATGGATGGTGTTGAGCAGGATCGGGAAGAACGCGCCGATGAAGGTGATGAAGACGATCGCTGCCTCGTTGTTCGGCCAAAGCATGATCGACATCGGCACCCAGGCGATGGCCGGGATCGGCCGCAGGATTTCCACGCATGGCATGCACAGGTCGCGCACGCGCTCGTACTTGCCGATCAGCAGGCCCAGCGGCACGCCGATGGCGATGGCGATGAAGAAGCCGGTCAGGATGCGCCGGACACTGATGGCGATGTTGACGAGGTACTTGTTCGAAAGGCCGACCTGGGTGAGCTGGTGGAACACCTCGGCGGGCGTCGGCACGTTCTTGAAGCGGATGTAGAACTCGAAGCGGTACTTGGTTCCAAGATACCAGACCAGGAACAGCGCCCCGATCGAGATGCAACCGAGCAACAGCGTGATGATGCGGTCGCGTGTGACGTGCTTGAGGAGCGAGCGCGCGACGGTGCGGAACGACAGGGTCGGGACCACCTCCGGCTCGGCAGCGGCCGGCCCGGCTGCGGGGGCAGGCGCCGCCTGCCCCTCCGCCACTGGCGCTTCCGGCTTTTCAGGCGTGGATGTCATCATGCTCTCGACGATCCGATGGGGATCGAGTTGTCCTGCCGGGATCGGGATTGCCGCAACCTTCGCTCGCGCCATGTTGCTCATCGGGCGATCGCTATTGTCCGACGTTGATGGCCGTGAGAGCTTCGGTGAAGGTGGCGAGCTTGCCGCCGTTCTTGGCAGCAAAGGCCTCGGCGTCCTTCTTCAGCAGGAACGGCACCACGACTGGGTTCTTGGCATCCGGCTTGATGGAGTAGAAGGCGGCGTCGGCGAACACCTTGATGCCGAGTTCATGGTCGACGAGATAGACGGCGTTGAACTTCTTGCCTTCCTTCGTGAACTTCTTGACGCCGAGCAGCGCGCAGACCGGCGACGAGAACGGCACGATGTCGCCGCCCTGGATCCATACCTCGCCGACGAGCTTGGGATCGTTGACCGGGACGTTGCAGACGGGGTCCGTGCCGGTGACGTTGTAGGTGTCGAAGGACGCGAGCTGCTTGTCGTAGTCGAGCCCGAGCTCCTTGTAGGTGGCGCGGATATAGCTGTCGTTGACCCACGCTCCCATGTCGAGCGGCTTGATCATGTTGAGCTTCTGCAGGATCGCGTAGCTGCCGCCGGCGGACTCGATCAATAGCTTCTTGATGGTGGGGTCCAGCGTGTGCACGCCGCCCGGGCCGAGGAAGATGTAGACCACTTCCTTGTTGATCTTGGTCCATTCCTCGATCTTCTCGGCGGCGAGCTTCGGATTCTTGCGCATCCATTCGTTCGCCTCGATCAGCGACTTGAGATAGGCCGTGACGATCTCCGGATACTTCTCGGCAAAGTCCTTGCGCACGGTCACGCCGTGGAAGGTCGGAACCTTGGTCTCGGCGCCGTCGTAGATCTTGCGGGCAAACCCCTTGAACGGCAGCAGTTCGGCAAACGGAACGAAGTCGCCATGCGCGTCGATGCGCTTTTCCTGGAGATTGGTGGTGCCGACCTCGGGCGATTGAGAAACCAGGCTCCAGAAATCCGGCGGCAGGCCGCGCTTCTGCAGCGAGGTCACCATCATGCCGTGCGCGGCAGAGCCGAAGGGAACGGAGACGTTCTTGCCCTTGAGATCGCTGAGTTCGTAGAACGGCGAGTCCTTGTGGACGACAATGCCGTTGCCGCCGCCGACGGCGTTGTAGGCGATGATGGCAATGAGCTGGGTCGGATTGTTGGTGTTCTGGCCGGTGGCGCCGTTCACCATCAACGGATAATCGCCCATCATACCGATCTGGATGTTGTTGGCCATCATGCCGTTGGTGATCGGCGGGCCCGACGTCGCATTCTGCCAGGACAGCTTGTACTGGAAGTCCTTGTACTTGCCGGTCTTCGGCAGGTTCTTCTCGAGCAGGCCGAGTTCCTTGATGACGACGCCGCCGGTTACGGTGTTGGTCGTCGTGTTCTGCGTGCCGATGCCGATCTCCAACACCTCCGCGCGCAGATTCACCGGAGAGAGCATGACTGCCGCCGCCACGCACCACGGGGCGACCCTGGAACCGCAAGACATGAGTGTAGCGACATTCATCTCGTTAACCCCTTAGATTGCTGCGGATTTGCGGGAGAGCAACTCGCCATTGGGCTGCGCTCGGTACTCTCGCAGTTGCAAAGGCCAAGCCAGTTTGCGCCTTGCCTGCGCGACAGGTTGTCCCTGCCCGGCGCATGCGAAGCACCGAATTAACGAAGAAAGAAACGGCGGCGACGAAGCCCACTCGCGAACTCCTCAAGACGACTGGATTGCCGTGCTCGACCTGAGTTCTGGGCGTGGAAAGGATTTCCTGAAACAAGGAACGGTGACGGCGCGCAAATCCTTGCCGAAAAAGTTCGGCTGCTTAAGAAATAGCCAGAAACAACGCAGGTTATGATGAAATCTTGGGCGACATGGCGTTCGTGCGAGCAGATCGCGAACCCCTCGAATCGATCCGCCGCGTCGACCCCTGTCAGTCGGCCTCGTCCTGCAGACCGCTCTTTGTGGCCTTGCCATCGCGCATCTTCATCAACGGCGCGCCGTCCTTGATGAGAATGTTGGTGCCCTGTGCATCGAGCACGCCCATCTCGGAAAGGCGCTTCAGCGCAGTCGTCACCCATTGCCGCGTCACGCCGATCATGTTGGCGAGATCGGCGTGCGTGAAGGATGCGGCGATCAGCGTGCCGCCGCGCTCTTCGACGCCATAGAGATCGCCGAGGTGCAGAAGCAGATGCGCCAAGCGCTCGGTCGGCGAACGCGTGCCGAGCATCTGCGCCAGCGACGAATAGCAGCGGCCCTTGAAACTGAGGCCTTCAATGATGCCGAGTGCCAGCGCAGGAATCTTGATCACCATTTGCCGCAGCACGTCTCCCGGCAAATGCAGCACGCTGCTGTTGATCGCGGCTGCACCGGACCAGACATGGATGCCACGATTGAACACGTCGGGGCCGCCGACGAAATTGCCGGGATGCCAGTAGGCGAGCGTGATCTCGCGCCCGGAGGGCCCGATATAGAAGACGCGAATACGGCCGCTCTCGATCAGATAGATGCCGTCCTGCTGGCCCCCTTGCGAAAACACCGGCGCGCCGCGGTAAAACACCTTGCGCTTGCCGGCGCTGACGACTTGCTGGATTTCCGCTTCCGTGAGGCCGAGGAACAGCGGCGCGGGGCCGCCTCCCCGCGCCTCCTCGTCGGGCATCAGCATGGCGCCGAAGCGCGCCTGGTCTGCCCAGCCGAGATTCGTCCCCGTCGTCCAGGTGGATACGCGCTTGCCGGTCAACAGGGCCTCCATGCGGCAATCCCTAGCAAATCCTGCGCCAGCCCTTATCCGGTCAAGCCGCGCCACATGGCGGCTCCATTCAGGCCCGCGCAAAAGGCCGGCAGGATACCTATATTGATTGCGTCTCCCCCGGGATCTTCCATTGCTCTACCTCGAACTTGCCATCGTAACCGTCCTGATCGTCATCAACGGCCTTCTGTCGATGTCGGAACTTGCGATCGTGTCGTCGCGGCCAATGCGGCTGGCGGGGATGGTCGAGAAGGGCGTGCGCGGCTCGCGGCGCGCGCTGGCGCTTGCTTCCGATCCCGGAAAATTCCTGTCCACGGTGCAGATCGGCATCACGCTGATCGGCGTGCTCTCGGGCGCGTTCTCCGGCGCGACGCTCGGGCAGCGGCTATCGCTTGGGCTGGTCGACCTCGGCTTCTCCCAGGGCGCAGCCGATGCCATCGGCGTCGGCCTCGTCGTCGGGGTCATCACCTATGCCTCGCTGATCGTGGGCGAACTCGTGCCGAAGCAGATCGCGCTGCGCGATCCCGAGTCCATCGCGGTCAAGGTCGCGCCCGCGATGAGCCTGATGGCCACGATTTCCCTGCCGCTGGTCTGGCTGCTCGATCGCTCCGGCAAGGCCCTGCTCTGGCTGCTCGGTCATCGCGGCGAGGCGGAAGGACGCGTCAGCGAGGAGGAAATCCGCACGCTCGTGATGGAGGCCGAACATGCCGGCGTGCTCGAGCCCGGCGAGAAGGAAATGATCGCCGGCGTGATGCGGCTCGGCGACCTTCCGGTCGGCGCCGTGATGACGCCGCGGCATGAGGTGAGCCTGATCGACCTTGCCGATCCCCTGCCCGTGACCATGGCGAACCTGCAGAACACCAATCATTCGCGCTGCGTCGTGTTCGACGGCGACCGCAACAGCGCGGTCGGGGTCGTGCGGGCCAAGGACCTGCTCGATACCTATCTCGCAGGCCGGACGCCGGACATCCGCGCGTTGGTGCGCGAGGCGCCGATCATTCCCGAATCGCTCGATGCGCGCGACGTGGTCGCGATCCTCCGCCACGCGGCGGCACACATGGGGCTCGTGCACGACGAATACGGCGTGTTTCGGGGTGTCGTCACCAGCAGCGACATTCTGCAAGCGATCATCGGCGCGTTCAGCACCGAACACGGTCCGGCCGAGCCGGCCTTTGTCAGGCGCGACGACGGCTCCTATCTGATCTCCGGCTGGATGCCCGCACTGGAATTTGCCGACCTGCTCGGGATCGCAATGCCGCCATCACGGCCCTACCAGACCTTTGCCGGATTCCTGCTGCATGAGTTCGGCGTCATCCCCGAGGTCGGCGACAAGATTGCGGTCGGCAACTGGCAGTTCGAGGTTGTCGACATGGACGGCCGGCGCATCGACAAGGTGCTGGTGGGCCGGCGCGAGAAGGCCTGATCCTGCCGTGGCTTGTATCCATTGCTTCGAGCGCCCTGCCGCATGCTGCGGAACCGGATCGTGCCGCCTGTTGATAACCCCCGCCCCGCGATTCCGGCTCGCAAGACTTGCGCCGCCGCCGTGCTATCGACAGTTCGACTGAACCGGACGGATAGAACCATGCGGATTACCCTCGTCGGCTCCCGCCATTTCGGCGTGGCAACTTTCAACATGCTGCGCGAGCACGGCGTCGAGATCGCAAGGGTCGTGGTCCATGACGGCGAGGACCGGCTTGCCGCCGCTGCCGGGGCCGCCGGCATCGAGGTCGCGGTGCAGGCCAATCCCAGGCTCGTGGTCGCTTCCGAGATCGCACCGAAGACCGATCTCATCGTCACCGCCCACAGCCATGCCCGCATCGGCAGGGATGCGCTGGCCGCGTCGAAACACGGCGGTATCGGCTATCATCCCTCGCTGCTGCCGCGCCATCGCGGCATCGCTGCGATCGAGTGGACCATCAAGGAAGGCGATCCGATTGCCGGCGGCACGATCTATCATCTTGCCGACCGCATGGATGCCGGCGCGATCGCGGCGCAGGACTGGGTCTTCGTCAAGAAGGGCGAGACGGCACGCGAGTTGTGGGAGCGTGCGCTGGCGCCGCTCGGCCTGCGCCTGCTCGCCGAGGTGATCGATTCCGCCAAGGCCAATGGCTCGCTTCCGGCCAAGCCGCAGGACGAGCAATTCGCCACGCTTGCGCCGGCGCTGGAACCCGCCAGCCACTGACCCCCGGCAACGATCGGAATCCTGCGCATTCCGGCCCTTTCCGGAGCGGGTTCCCGTGCCCCTTATCTGGAACCAAAATCAATCATAAGTGTCTGCAGCATCGGGAACTTTACGATTTGTTGCATCGCATCAAATTTTCGTCACAATGTTCCCCAATAAGCGCCGCCGACCCCCCAAATCAAGGACCCCCAATCATGCGTCGCAACCGCATCCGCCCACTCGTTTGTGCCACCCTTTTCACCATTGCCGCCTCGGCTCCCGCGTTTGCCGGACATCCCTATGACGGCCAGTGGAACGTTACCGTGATCACCAAGAACGGGAGCTGCGAGCCTTCGACCTCTTCGACCCTGACGATCAGCGACGGCCGGGTCGCCGCGGCCGGCGCCGCCATTTCCGGCACCATCGGACGCGAGGGACTTGTGCGAGTCTCGATCAATGGTGCATATGCGAACGGTCAACTCAGTGGCAACTCCGGATCAGGGAAGTGGAATGGCGCATCAGCGGGTGTACCGTGCAGCGGTCGATGGGAAGCATCCCGTCTCTAAGGCCAGCCGACTAGCTGAAACCTTCGCGTATTCGCGGCGGCTCGCATTTGCGGCCGCCGCTTTTTTTGCCGCTTCGACCGCCGTCGGTCATGCGCAGCAATCTGGGCCGTTTGCCGGCATGGCCGGCAACTGGGCGGGCGGCGGCACCGTCACGCTGGATGACGGTTCGCGCGAACGCATCCGTTGCCGCGCATCCTACAAGGTCTACGGCATGGAAATGGCGATGACGCTCACCTGCGCCAGCGATGCCTACAAGTTCAACCTGGCGGCCAACGTCGTTGACGGCGGCGGTCAGGTTACCGGCACCTGGACCGAGTCCAGCCGTAACGTCGGCGGCTCCCTGCAGGGCCGCGGCGGCCATGGCAATTTCCAGGTCGTCGCAAGCGCGGCCGGCTTCAATGCGAACATCTCGCTGCGCACCTCCGGCAACAAGCAGTCGATTGCAATGCGTGCTGATGCCCAGTTCAGGGCTGCGGACATTTCGCTTTCGAAATAGTCTCGCAGGCACGAAGCAAATCACGCCCCGGCTGGTCAGAAGCCGGGGCGTCTTGCTGTGCGCGGCTCGCTGTTCTTCAGCTCGTCTTCGGCTTCTCGAGCTTGGCCGCGGTTTCCCTGATGGTCTTCGCGATCAGCAGCGCCTGCTCTTTGTTGAACGCAAAATCCTGAACGCCCTTGTGGGTGGTGAGCGACAGCACCATGATGTCGGGCTGCTGCTCCGGCCAGCCCGTGGCAAAGCCCAGGACGATATCGGCGGTGGTCTTTCGCGTGGTGTTCATGATGCAGGACTTCCTTCACGCCGCCGGAACGAAGGCGGTGACTTCGATTTCGACTTTGGCGCGCTCGTCGACGAGTCCGCCGATGTAGAGCAGCGTCGAGGGCGGAAAATTCCTGCCCAGCGTCTCCTTCCAGGCGGCGCCGATGCCGGCGCCAGCGGCCTCATACTCGCTCTTGCTGGTGAGATACCAGGTCAGCCGCACGATGTGCTGCGGCCCCGCGCCGGCTTCGGCAAGCAGCCGGATGATCCGCTTCAGCGCGGCTCCGGCCTGGCTGGCGAGATCAGGGGCGTAGTCGCCCTTCTCGTCGCCGCCGGTCTGGCCGGCCAGCACGATCCATTTGCCGGGGCCGTCGACCACGACGCCGTGCGAAAAGCCGCGCGGTTTCGACCAATCGGCCGGTTGGAGGACACGCATGCGCTTGTTTCCTTCCGAGACTGGCGCTTCCTTAGCACCGATCAGGGCCATGATCCCACAGCGAAATTAAGCCGCGCGCAGGGCTGCGTCAGCAGATTTGCCCGTTGCAAAGGCAGGCCGGGTCTCTCATACCGGCCTGCCCGCTCGCAAACACTTCTCCGATGGATCGCACCCCCTCCAAAACAATGGCCGCGCTGTGGATGGCCGGCTGGCTCGCCCTGATGCTGATGATCGCGGTCGCCGGCCGCGAGGCATTGCGCGAGATGAATGTGTTCCAGCTGATCCTGATCCGCTCCAGCGTGGGGCTTCTGCTGCTCTATCCCCTGATTCACCGCGCCGGCGGTTTTTCTGCCGTCAGGACGCAGCGTCTGCCGCTGCACCTCGGACGCAACGTCATCCATTTCGGCGCGCAGCTCGGCTGGTTCTTTGCGTTGACGCTGATCCCGATCGGCCAGGTGGTGGCGATCGAGTTCACCATGCCGATCTGGACCGCCATCCTCGCCGCGATGTTTCTCGGCGAGCGCATGACGATCTGGAAGTCTTGCGCCATCGCGCTCGGCCTCGTCGGCGTCGTCGTGATCGTGCGGCCCGCCACCAGCGAGATCAATCCGGGTCAGTTGATCGCACTCGCCGCCGCCGTCGGCTTCGGCATTTCCATCGCGATGGTGAAGTCGCTGACGCGCACCGAACAGACGGTATCGATCGTCTTCTACATGGCCGCGGTGCAGATTGCCGGCAGCCTGTTGCCCGGCCTCTATGCCTGGAGCTGGCCGTCGCCGGCCGCGTGGGGCTGGGCGCTCGCGGTGGCATTCTGCGGCACCTACTCGCACTACTGCATGACGCGGGCGATGCTGTATGCCGATGCCACCGTCGTGATCCCGATGGACTTCCTGCGGGTTCCCCTCACGGCGCTCGCGGGCTGGCTGCTCTATTCGGAGCGGCTCGATGCCTTCACCGTGTTCGGCGCGGCGCTGATCCTCACCGGAAATCTTGTGAACCTGCGGGCATCGACCCCGGCTCCCGTGCGTCCCGCCGCCTGAGCGGGCGGTCGGCATCATGCCAATACCGTTGGCACGAATTCCAGAGCCATTTTCACGGCATTTGTGATCCAAATCACGCAACTTCGCTGGCCGCATCCCTAACGTCGTTGCCAATCGGAGGCGGTCGCTCAAATCGGGGTTATCCGGGCCGATTTTTGTGGCGCGATGGGTGGCATTATCGTGTATCGTTCGACACAAGCGTTACCGCCAAGGTGTTTCGATTCTACAGGGGCATTTCAGATGCGCTACATCACCCTTCTCCTTTCCCTGATCTGCATGGCGCTGACCGTGAATTCCGCGCAGGCCGACCGCCGCGTCGCCTTTGTCGTCGGCAACGGCGCCTACAAGAACGTGGCTCCGCTGCCCAATCCGTCGGTCGACGCCAAGGCCATGGCCGCCGCGCTGCGCAATGTCGGCTTCGAGGTCGTCGAAGGCGTCAACCTCACCCGCGACAAGATGACCGAGCGGTTGCTCGACTTCGGCAAGAAGGCGCAAGGAGCCGACGTCGCCGTGTTCTTCTACGCCGGCCACGGCATCGCGATCTCCGGCACCAACTATCTGCTGCCGATCGACGCCGACATCAAATCCGAGATGGACGTCAAGCTCGGCGCCGCCATCAACATCGACCTCACGCTCGACCAGACCATGGGCGACGCCAAGGTCAAGCTGGTATTCCTCGACGCCTGCCGCGACAACCCGTTCGCCGCCAAGATCAAGTCGAACTCAGCGACCCGCAGCGTCAACGTGGGCAGCGGTCTTGCCGAGATGAAGTCCGGTGAAGGCACGCTGATCGCGTTCGCGACCGGTCCAGGCCAGACCGCGCTTGACGGCACCGAAGGCGGCAACAGCCCCTTCACCCGCGCGCTCCTCGCCAACGTCACCCAGCCCGGCGTCGAGATCCAGCAGGCGATGACCAAGGTCCGCGCCCAGGTCAACGAGGAGACCAACAAGGGCCAGCTGCCCTGGGGTCACACCAACCTGATCGGCACCGTCTACCTGAACGGCGCGCCTGCGCCGGCAGCCCCGGGCGCCGCCGCACCGGCCCAGCAGCAGGTCGCGCTGGCGCCCAACGCCGAGGTCGAAGTCGAGTTCTGGCGCTCGATCAAGGACTCCAACAAGGCCGAGGAGTTCAAGGCCTATCTGACCAACTATCCGAACGGCCAGTTCCGTTCGCTGGCGCAGTCGCGCGTCGCCTCCCTCGAGCAGGGCGGCAACAAGCCCGATGCCACGCGCAACCTGTCCGCCGGGATCGATCCCGCCGTCTTCACCGAGGAATCGAGCCAGCTCAGCGAGGACCAGATCGGCCTCGACAAGGGCCAGCGCCGCGACGTGCAGCGCCGCCTCAACGGTCTCGGCTTCGACACCAAGGTCACCGGCATCTTCAACCAGGACACCCGCAACGTGATCACCCGCTGGCAGGCCGCCCGCGGCTATCCGAAGAGCGGTTACCTCAACAGGCTGCAGCACAGGGCGCTGCTCTCGGAAATCATCGCGACGCAGCCGGCGACGGCCTCGTCGAGCAGCGATGACGACGAGAAGCCCGCGCCGCGCAAGCGCGCCAGCGGTGGTGGCGGCGGTGGGGGCTCAGCACCGGCACCGCGCCAGAGCGGCGGCGGCGGCGATCCCGCCCATATGGGCCGCTTCATGGGCGGCGTGGTCGGCGGCATCCTGCGCTGATCCACCCTCACCCAGCAATCAACAGAAAAGCCCGGGCCTCGGCCCGGGCTTTTTCAATTGCGCCTGCTGGCAAGCGGCCTACTTGCCCGCCGCCTTGCGCAGCGCCTCGTTGATGCGGTCCTGCCAGCCGGGGCCGCCTGCCTGAAAATGCTCCAGCACGTCCTGGTCGAGGCGCAGCGTCACCTGCTCCTTCACGCCGGGCGCCACGTTCTTCTTCGGGGGGGCCTCGGCGACCTTGGTGGTGGCGCGCTTGAAGGCGGCCTCCGCTTCGCTGCGGGCGTCGTTGAGGGTGCGCGGCCGGCGCGGCTGGTCGGACATGGTCAGATCCCTTCGAACAGAGCGGTGGAAAGGTAGCGCTCGGAGAACGACGGCACGATGGCCAGCACGGTCTTGCCGGCCGCCTCCGGCCGCTTGCCGACCTGCAGCGCGGCAGCGATCGCAGCGCCCGAGGAAATGCCGCCGGGGATGCCTTCGTTGCGCGCCAGCGCGCGCGAGGTCTCGATCGCGGTCGCGCTGTTGACCTTGACGATCTCGTCGATCACGGAACGGTCGAGAATATCGGGCACGAAGCCCGCGCCGATGCCCTGGATCTTGTGCGGCGTATGCTGGCCGCCCGACAGCACCGGGCTCTCCTCCGGCTCGACCGCCACGATCTTCAGCGACGGTTTGCGCGGCTTCAGCACCTGGCCGACGCCGGTGATGGTGCCGCCGGTGCCGACGCCGGCGACGAAGAAATCGATATTGCCGCCGGTATCGTTCCAGATCTCCTCCGCCGTGGTGCGGCGGTGCACTTCGGGATTGGCGAGGTTCTTGAACTGCTGCGGCATCACGGAATTCGGCGTCGAGCGGATCAGTTCCTCGGCGGTGGCGATGGCGCCCTTCATGCCCTGCGCCGCCGGCGTCAGGATGATCTCGGCGCCGAGGAACGCCAGCATCTTGCGCCGCTCGATCGACATCGATTCCGGCATCACCAGCTTCAGCCGGTAGCCGCGCGCGGCCGCGACAAAGGCGAGCGCAATGCCGGTATTGCCCGAGGTCGGCTCGATCAGCACGGTGTCGGCGTTGACGATGCCCGCCTTCTCCATCGCAATGATCATCGCAGCCCCGATGCGGTCCTTCACGCTTGCCGCCGGATTGAAATATTCGAGCTTGGCGAGGATGGTGGCGCCGACGCCGTGCATTTTCGGCAGTTTGTTCAGGCGGACAATCGGCGTGTCGCCGATGGCATCGACGATGGAGTCGAACACCCGGCCGCGGCCGGGACGGTGCAGTGCAGCGTTTGGTGTCGGCGCATCCATTGCTGGAATTCCTTGGCTGGTTTGTCCGGGAGATTTGGGCTGTTTCCTACTTAGGTGCAGTGCGGTGCAACGTGCAAGAAGGAAACGCCGGAACGCAAAATTCGCTGCAATGCAAAACAGTTAGAATGAGAAATAACGTGAAACCAACGTATTTGTGTTGCGACAACGTCAAAGAAGTCGTCTTATACTTTGGTCGCTAGCGCATGATCCTGTGCGGCTTTGTCCGATCATGGCGAGGGCACTGGTTTCCCGGTTCTGAACGCAAGGAGGTCAACGATGGCAGCTGTTGCTGAAGTCCTGTCGACCGTCGCGTCTCAACCCGATCCGCGCGGGTGCGAGCTTCCCACCTGCCCGGTGTGTGCGGATTCCATGGTGGCTGCGGAAGCTTCCGCCTATCTGAGCGACCACGTGATCTCGTATCTCTGGACCTGCGATACCTGCGGCTACGGCTTCGTCACCAGGCATGCGCTGAAGAAATTCGCTTGTAACTAAGCCACGACTCATTGTGGAGCGATGTCACCGCGCGCCCAGTCGGCGCGCGTTTGACTCCGGAAATCCTCGAACGTGCCGTTTGAGATCGCCGCGCGCATGTCGCGCATCAGCCGCTGGTAATAGGCGACGTTGATTTCCGACAGCAGCATCGCGCCCAGCGTCTCGCCCGACCTGACGAGATGATGCAGATAGGCGCGCGAGATGTTGCGCGTCGACGGCCAGTCGCTTTCCGCATCCAGCGGCCGGGGATCGTCGGCATGGCGCGCATTGCGCAGGTTGATCTGGCCGTAGCGCGTGAACGCCATGCCGTGGCGGCCGTTGCGGGTGGGCATCACGCAGTCGAACATGTCGATGCCGCGCGCGACCGCCTCCAGCAGGTCTTCGGGTGTCCCCACGCCCATCAGGTAGCGCGGACGATCCGCCGGCAATTCCGGCGCCGTCACCTCGATCATGGCCAGCATCACTACCTGCGGCTCGCCCACCGCCAGTCCCCCGATCGCGTAGCCATGGAAACCGACGTCGATCAGCCCGCGTGCGCTGGCCTTGCGCAATTCGGGCACGTCGCCGCCCTGCACGATGCCGAACAGCATGTAGCCTTCGGGCGCACTTTCGAACGCGCGCCTGGAGCGTTCGGCCCAGCGCAGCGATAGCTGCATCGCGCGCTCGATGTCGCCGCGCTCCGCCGGCAGACGCACGCACTCGTCCATCTGCATGGCGATGTCCGAGCCCAGCAGCCGCTGCACTTCGATCGAGCGCTCCGGCGACAGCTCCACCCTGGCGCCGTCGATATGCGAGCGGAAGGTCACCGCCTGCTCGCTCACCTTGCGCAGATCGGACAAGGACATCACCTGAAAGCCGCCGGAATCGGTCAGCATCGGCCCGCCCCAGCCGGTAAATCTTTGCAGGCCGCCGAGCGCGGCGATCCGCTCGGCGCCCGGCCGCAGCATCAGATGGTAGGTATTGCCGAGCACGATATCGGCGCCCGCCTCCCGAACCTCGCGCCAGTGCATGCCCTTCATGGCGCCGGCCGTGCCGACCGGCATGAAGGCTGGCGTGCGCACCACGCCATGCGGCGTGGTCAGGCGCCCGGTTCGCGCCGCGCCGTCGCTCGCCAGCAGCTCAAAGTGGTTGGGAAGGCTCATGTGGAGGCCTTATGGCGCGACAGCCATGCCGGATTCAACCGGTTTGGGGCCGATTTACCCCGTTGACGCCGGCAAATCTCTCCCCCATAAGACCGCGCCATGACGCTGACTGCGAAAACCACGACCAAAACCACCAAGCCCTTTGGGGGCTCGGGAGTTGTGCGCGCGCAGTAAGCCTGGACCGCATATCTTCACCCGAAGCCCCGCCTGCAAAGGTCCGGGGCTTTTTTGTTGCCCGCACGAACCCGAAAGAAGAGGAGAACCAAAGTGAGTAACGATCCCGTCGTAGCGATTGTCGGCGTGACCGGCGCTGTCGGAGCCGAGTTCATCGCCACCATGGACCGCCGCTATTTCCGCGTCGGTAAGCTCAAGGCATTGGCCAGCGCCCGTTCCGCCGGCAAGACCGTCGCCTTCCGCGGCAAGCAGGTCGTGATCGAGGAACTCACCGAGCACGCCTTCGGGGGCGTGGACATCGCCCTGTTCTCGGCGGGCGGCAGCATTTCCCGCAAGTATGCGCCGATCGCGGTCCGGGCCGGCGCGGTCGTGGTCGACAACTCCTCCGCCTTCCGCATGGACCCGAACGTGCCGCTGGTGATCCCCGAGATCAACGCCGGCCGCATCAGGGATCACAGGGGCATCATCGCCAACCCCAACTGCGCCGCCATCACCGCGCTGGTGCCGCTGTGGCCGATCCACCGCCAGAACCGCATCAAGCGTGTCATCATCGCGACCTACCAGGCCGCGAGCGGCGCCGGTGCGGCCGCGATGGACGAACTCGTGGAATCCACCCGCGCCAGCCTCGAGAGGCGCAGCTACCAGCAGAAGGTGCTGCCGCACCCCTACGCCTTCAACCTGTTCAGCCACAACACCGCGATCGATCCCGATACCGGCTACAACGACGAGGAGACCAAGGTCATCCAGGAGACCCGCAAGATCTTCGAGGACGACAAGATCGCAGTCGGCGTCACCTGCGTCCGCGTGCCGGTGCTGCGTGCCCATTGCGAGGCGATCACCTTCGAATGCGAGCGGCCGATCAGCGAGGACGACGTCCGCGCCATCCTGGCCGGCGCACCGGGCGTGAAGATCGTCGACGATCGCGCGAAGAACTACTTCCCGATGCCGATCGACGCCTCCGGGCAGGACGATGTGCTGGTGGGTCGCATCCGGAAGGACCTCAGCGATCCCTCCGGTCACTCGATCTCGATGTTCGTCGCGGCCGATCAGCTCCTGAAGGGTGCCGCATTGAACGCGATCCAGATCGCCGAACTGCTGCCGCAGCGCGCGATGGCGTGAGGTGAGGTTGTAGGGTGGGCAAAGGCGCGCAAGCGCCGTGCCCACCTTCAAGAGCGTGCCTGTGAGGGTGGGCACGCTTGCGCTTTGCCCACCCTACGTATCCTCGATCCCGTGCGGCTCCCGCGCGCGGAACAGCAGGCACGCATCGCCATACGAATAGAAGCGATAGCCGCCCGCAATCGCATGCGCATAGGCCTGCTTCATCGCATGCAATCCCGCAAATGCCGACACCAACATGAACAGGGTCGAGCGGGGCAAATGGAAGTTGGTGAGCAGGATATCGACTGCGCGAAACCGGTAGCCCGGCGTGATGAAGATCGCGGTCTCGCCGGCAAAGGGCTGGATCGTGCCGTCCTCATGCGCCGCGCTCTCCAGCAGGCGCAGCGAAGTCGTGCCGACCGCCACGATACGCCCGCCTTTCGCGCGCGCCTCGTTGAGCTTGCGCGCCGTCGGAGCGGACACGGTTCCCCATTCCGAATGCATGCGGTGCCCGGCGGTGTCGTCGACCTTCACCGGCAGGAACGTGCCTGCCCCGACATGCAGGGTGACGCGGCTGATCTCGACGCCGCGGCCGCGCAGCGCCGCTTCCAGCGCAGGCGTGAAATGCAACCCCGCAGTCGGCGCGGCCACCGCGCCCTCGTTCGCCGCGAACATGGTCTGGTAGTCGGCAGCGTCCCGCTCGTCCGCCGTACGTCTGGAAGCGATGTAAGGCGGCAGCGGCGTCACGCCGAGATCCGAGATCGCCTGGTCCAGCGCCGGTCCATGGAAGGAGAATGACAACGTCACCTCGCCATCGGCTCCCTTGGCCTCGACCTCTGCATCGAGATGGCCGAGCAGGCAGACCTTTCCCTCATTGCCGAAACGGATGCGGTCGCCGCTCGCGAGCTTCTTGGCCGGCTTCACCAGCGCCTGCCAGCGCGAGCCGTCGAGCCGCTTGATCAAGGTGGCCTCGATCTTCGGCTCGGTCTCGCGTCCGATGCGCCGGCCCTTTAGCTGCGCCGGGATCACCCGGGTGTCGTTGACCACGAGCTGGTCGCCGGGCTCCAGCCATTGCGGCAGATCCGACACGAGGCGGTCGCGCAGCACGCCGTCGCCCTGCACCACCAGCATCTTCGCGGAGTCGCGCGGGCTCACTGGGCGCAGCGCGATGCGCTCGGGGGGAAGGTCGAAATCGAAGAGGTCGGTGCGCATTCAATCGACACGCTGCCGAACCCTCATCCTGAGGAGCGCGAAGCGCGTCTCGAAGGATGAGGCCCGGAATGTATAGTCAGTGGCCTCATGGTTCGAGACGCTTGCTTCGCAAGCTCCTCACCACGAGGAGAAGCATCAGGCGTCGAGCGCCATCTTCGCCTTGACGATCTTGTCGGGCTCGCGCACCGGCTCGCCGCGCTTGATCTTGTCGACGTTCTCCATGCCCTCGGTGACCTTGCCCCACACCGTGTACTGGCGATTGAGGAAGGAGGCATCGTCGAAGCAGATGAAGAACTGGCTGTCGGCGGAATCCGGGCTCGCCGCGCGCGCCATCGAGGCGGTGCCGCGGACATGCGGCTCGCTGTTGAACTCGGCCTTCAGCTTCTTGCCGGAGCCGCCGGTGCCGGTGCCCTGCGGACAGCCGGTCTGCGCCATGAAGCCGTCGATCACGCGGTGGAACACGATGCCGTCGTAAAAGCCATCCCGCACCAGCTCCTTGATGCGCGCGACATGGCCCGGCGCCAGGTCCGGACGCATCTCGATCTTCACGGGGCCCTGGGTGGTCTCGAGGATCAGGGTATTTTCGGTGTCAGCCATGCTCGTCTCTCTGGTTTGGGTGAAGTCTTGCGTGTCCAAAATCTGATCGCGAAGGGCCGGCCGGCGACGGCGCCGCCCAGTCCTTGCGAAAATGGCAATGGCGTGCAGCGCTGCAACGCTTCCATGGCGGCGATCCGGTAGGCCAGGCGGTCATTGTCGGACGCCCCTTCCGTCTCGTAGGTGACCCGCGGCCGGCCCAGAATGGCGCCCTCGCGGTTGAAGCTCACAATGACCGTGATGTCCACCGGCCTGGCCTGCGAGCGCGGCGGCGGCTTCCAGCACCGGTGCAGCCGCTCGATCACGTCCCTGATACTGTCGAGCGGCTCGGCCCGTGCCTGCAAAGGCAAGGCCAGCAGCAGCGCCGCAAACCACAAGGCTGGTTTGCCGCGCCGCGCCACCTCTGGCTCACTTGATGTCGGATGCGACCTGCACCTTCACCATCTTGTCCGGATTGGCCGGGGGCTCGCCCTTGTTGATCTTGTCGACGACGTCCATGCCCTGCACGACATCGCCGATCACGGTGTACTTGCCGTTGAGAAAGGAGGCATCGGCAAAGCAGATGAAGAACTGCGCGTTCGCGCTGTCGACGCTGTCGCCGCGCCGTGCCATGCCGACCACGCCGCGCTTGAAGGGCGTGGAGGAAAATTCCTGCTTCAGCATCGGGTATTTCGAGCCGCCGGTGCCGTTGAATTTCTCGCCGTCGCCGGTCTGCGCCATGAAACCGTCGATGACGCGGTGGAACGGCACGTTGTTGTAGAAGCCGTCGCGGGCGAGCTGCTTGATGCGTGCGGCATGGCCGGGCGCGAGGTCGGCGCGCAGCGCGATGACGATGCGGCCCTTGCTGGAGTCGATCACGATGGCATTGGCCTTGTCGAGATTGGCCGGCAGCGGCTGGGCGAGCGCGGGAGCCGCGCAGACCAGCGCGGCGAAAAGGGCGAGGACTCGGATCATGGAAACTCCGGAGCTGATGAACGATTAGGGCGCTGACGTCGCGTCAGCCGAATTTGGCCTTCAGGGCTTTGGCGACCGCAGGCGGCACAAAGGCGGAGACGTCGCCGCCCATGCCCGCGATCTGGCGTACCAGTGTGGCGGTGATCGGGCGGACAGCGACCGAGGCCGGCAGGAACACGGTATGGACTTCCGGCGCCATGGTCTCGTTCATGCCCGCGATCTGCATCTCGTAGTCGAGATCGGTGCCGTCGCGCAGACCCCGAATCATGATGGTGGCGCCGGCCTTCTGGGCCGCCGTCACGGTCAGGTTGTCGTAGGTATTGCAGTCGAAGGCGCAGCCGGCCTTCTGGGCGATCGGTCCGAACACCGCCCGGACCATGTCCAGGCGCTCCTCGGTCGAAAACAGCGGCTTCTTGCCGGGATGCACCCCGATCGAGACGATCAGTTTGTCGCAGAGGGTGACGGCATGCCGGACCACGTCCTGGTGGCCGTTCGTGACGGGATCGAAGGAGCCGGGATAAAGCGCGATACGGGGCATATGCCCCCTCTAGCCTGCCCGGCCCAAGCCGGCAAGGTTCCCTGACCCCGGCCCAAAGGGCGGAAATCTATTTTGCCTCGGCCAATGAACCACTTGGCCTCCCGGCGCGTCTTCCAGGGCAGGTAATGATTGTTTCGTCCCGGCCGCCGGCACGAAACAAAACCGGCGCCGGACGAAACCATTTTCCGCATTGGAGAAGACGTCCCGAAACCGGGCTTGGTTACTTAGTCCACCAACGAAACGACGGGCCCGCCGAGGCCCATGACGGGGGACAGTCATGATCAAGGCAATTTCCGCGGTGGCCGTTGCCGCCTTCATCGCCGCCGCGCTCACCATTCTCCCCGGTTTTGCCCCGCAAGTCGAAGCCAGCGTTCCCGTGGCGCTTGCGAAGGGCGACCGCCTCGACATCAAGCAGGTCGGCCGCGCGTGCTCCGAACAGGCCTGGCCGAATTTCGAAGCCTCCTGCCTGCGCGGCGCCGGCAACAAGTTGGTGGTGCGCGAAGCTCGCCTGGTGACGGCCGACCGCACGCCGTAACTCACTGCCTGCCTACCCCTACTTCCACGTTGCTCTGAATCGAAATCCCCGGGATGCCCCCCGGGGATTTTCGTTTTCGGGCGCTGCGATACGAAACGACGGCGATCGACAAGGCCACCTGAGCGGCTCGCAACGCGCTATTCGCCGTTTCCGTTGCCGTTCTCTTCCTCGCCGATGTGCTCGACCGAGACGACATGCTCGTCCTCCGCGGTGTCGAACACGATCACGCCCTGGGTCGAGCGGCCGGCGATGCGGATGTCCTCGACCGGGCAGCGGATCAGCTGGCCCTTGTCGGTGACCAGCATGATCTGGTCGCTGTCCTCCACGGGGAACGAGGCGACCAGCTTGCCGTTGCGGTTGTTGACGCTCATGGCGACGATGCCTTTGCCGCCGCGGCCGGTGGTGCGGTACTCGTAGGACGAGGTGCGCTTGCCGTAGCCGTTGACGGAAACGGTGAGCACCACCTGCTCCGCCGCCGACATTTCGGCATAACGCTCCTGCGACAGCTGGATCGCATCCGATGCCTCTTCGGCCTCGGCCTCGGTGCCCTCCTCCGCCGCCGCCTCGCCCGCCACCGCGCGGCGCATCTTCAGATACGCCGAGCGCTCGTCCGATGTGGCCTCGACATGGCGCAGGATCGCCAGCGAAATCAGCGTGTCGCCTTTCGCAAGCGCAATGCCGCGCACGCCCATCGAGGTGCGGCCGGTGAAGACGCGCACGTCGGTGACGGGGAAGCGGATGCACTGGCCGCCGGCGGCGGTCAGTAGCACGTCGTCGCGCTCGGTGCAGATCTGCACGTCGACGATGGACTCGCCATCCTCCAGCTTCATGGCGATGATGCCGGAACGGCGGACGTCGACGAAGTCGGACAGCTTGTTGCGGCGGACGGTGCCGCCGGTCGTGGCGAACATCACGTCGAGATTACCCCAGGAGGATTCATCCTCCGGCAGCGGCATGATGGTGGTGATACGCTCGCCCTGCTCCAGCGGCAGGATGTTGATCAGGGCCTTGCCGCGCGCATTCGGCGCCGCCATCGGCAGCCGCCAGACCTTTTCCTTGTAGACCTGGCCGCGCGAGGAGAAGAACAGCACCGGGGTATGCGTGGAGGCCACGAACAGCCGGCTGACGAAATCCTCGTCGCGGGTCTGCATGCCGGCGCGGCCCTTGCCGCCGCGGCGCTGCGCCCGGTAGGTCGAGAGCGGCACGCGCTTGACGTAGCCGGCGTGGGAGACGGTGACGACCATGTCCTCGCGCTGGATCAGGTCCTCGTCCTCGACCTCGTCTTCCTGCTCGACGATCACGGTCTTGCGCGGGGTTGCGAAATCGCTCTTCACATCGGCGAGTTCGGCCTTGACGATCGCTTGCACCCGAGCGCGCGAGCGCAGGATATCGAGGTAGTCGGCGATTTCGACCGCGAGCTTGTCGAGTTCTTCGGAAATTTCCTCGCGGCCAAGCGCGGTAAGCCGCTGCAGCCTGAGATCGAGAATGGCCTTGGCCTGCTCGAACGACAGCCGCGCGGTGCCGTCCTCGGCCAGCCTATGGCGCGGATCGTCGATCAGGGTGATCATGGCGGCGACGTCCCGCGCCGGCCAGTCGCGCGACATCAGGGTGTCTCGCGCGGTGTTCGGATCGGGCGAGGTGCGGATGACGCGAATGACCTCGTCGATGTTGGCGACCGCGATCGCGAGACCAACCAGGATGTGGGCGCGGTCGCGGGCCTTGTTGAGCAAGAACTTGGTGCGGCGGGTGACGACCTGTTCGCGGAAAGCGATGAAGGTGGTCAGAAAATCCTTCAGGTTCATCACCTGCGGCCGGCCGCCATCGAGCGCCAGCATGTTGGCGGCAAAGTTGGTCTGCAGCGGCGTGAAGCGGTAGAGCTGGTTCAGCACCACGTCGGGAACGGTGTCGCGCTTCAGCTCGACGACCACGCGGAAGCCGTCGCGGTCGGATTCGTCGCGCAGGTCCGCGATGCCCTCGATCTTCTTTTCGCGGATCAGGTCGGCGATGCGCTCCACCATGGTGGCCTTGTTCACCTGGTAGGGAATTTCCGAGATGACGATGGCTTCGCGATCCTTGCGGATCGTGTCGATCGATACCTTGCCGCGCATCACGATCGAGCCGCGGCCGAGATGATAGGCTGAACGGATACCCTGGCGTCCGAGGATGACGCCACCGGTCGGAAAATCCGGTCCCGGGACGATGTTGATGAGGTCGTCGATCCCCAGCGCCGGGTTATCGATCAGCGCCACGCAGGCGTCGACGATTTCGCCGAGATTGTGCGGCGGGATGTTGGTTGCCATGCCGACCGCGATGCCGCCGGCGCCGTTGACGAGGAGGTTCGGAAACTTCGCCGGCAGAACCGACGGCTCTTTCTCGGAATTGTCGTAGTTGGGCTGGAAATCGACCGTGTCCTTGTCGATATCACCGAGAACCGCGAGGGCCGATCGCGTCAGGCGCGCTTCGGTATACCGATAAGCCGCCGGTGGATCGCCATCGACCGAGCCGAAATTGCCCTGGCCGTCGATCAGCGGCACGCGCATGGAAAATTCCTGCGCCATTCGCACCATCGCGTCGTAGATCGACTGGTCGCCGTGCGGATGATATTTGCCGATCACGTCACCGACGACGCGGGCCGACTTCACGTATTTTTTGTCCGGCGTGTGTCCTTGCTCGTACATCGAGTACAGGATGCGGCGGTGCACCGGCTTCAAGCCGTCGCGCGCATCCGGCAGCGCACGCGCCACGATCACGCTCATGGCGTAATCGAGGTAAGAGCGCTTCATCTCGTCGAGGATGGACACGGGACGAATATCTGATGGCGCCGGCGGCTCGCCGGGCTTGTCGTCTTCGTTATCGGACAAAGGGGAATCCGTCAGTTCAAGGCGTTGGAATCATATAGCTGATTTGGCGCCTTCAAACCACTTTTTAAAGCCCGCGCAAAGCGCTTTTTCCCCTCGTTTTTTCATGGACTTACGGGCGCCGCGGACACCTCTGAAGCAGCCTCCAGAAACGTGCTTCGGGAACCGCGGAATCGGGCAGCCTTTCAGGACCCGAAGACCACCGTATGCATGATCCGCCCGGGCATGAAGGTGAACAGCCCGGCGATGATGAGCGCGCCCCCAAACAGCCAGAGCATCGTGATCTTGTGCCGCCGCACGTTGTGCCGCCGCGCCGCCATGACGGCGACCACCAGCATCGCGGGCACCCAGATCGATAACAGGTGGATCGGACTCCATGGGCCGACCAGGCGGATCTCGTGGATCCACAGCGATGAGATTGCCACGACAGCCATCAATGCCACCCAGATCCAGCCGAGCGTCCGGTGCGGCAGCGTGCCCTTGGGCGCGGCGAGCTGCACCACGCCCAGCCCAAAGGCCGCCATGGCGGCAAAGGCATGGACGGGGATGGCGGGGGCGGCATCGAGCAGCGGCTTGAGGCTCATGGCGGGCTCTCGCGGTCGGCTCCCCCAAGGGAACGGTTGGGTCAAACTCCTTATGTAAATATCATTAACATTCGAAGCGATCAAAGCGACTGCCACCCAAAACCGCTGCTGGCTTCGGACAGGAATTCCATCTGGCTACAAGGCAAAGCTGCAAGCTTGGATCAGGCGCTTACAAGACGTAAACGCCTGCAGTCACGAAAGAAATTCTCGCGCTTCGGAAGCCTAAGAGGCCGGCCGTTCAGAACGGGATGTCGTCGTTCATGTCGCTGTTGCGCGAACCGCCTGCAGCCGCGACGCGGCGCGGGGCCGGGCTCGAACTGCCGAAGTCGCCGCTGCCCTCGTCGGCAAAGCTGCCGCCACCGCCGCCGCGGCCGTCGAGC
Organism: Bradyrhizobium sp.; assembly: GCF_016219575.1. Taxonomy (GTDB): domain Bacteria; phylum Pseudomonadota; class Alphaproteobacteria; order Rhizobiales; family Xanthobacteraceae; genus Bradyrhizobium. The sequence goes on from NZ_JACRMG010000009.1 coordinate 968,272, forward strand.
ATGGTGAGGGTCGAGTTGAAGCCCTGCAGCACCACCTCCGTGGAGTATTTCTCGACCCCGCTCTGGTCGGTCCATTTGCGGGTCTGCAGCTGGCCCTCGATATAAACCTTGGCGCCCTTCTTCAGGTACTGCTCGGCGACCTTGCACAGCCCCTCGTTGAAGATCACGACGCGGTGCCACTCGGTCTTTTCCTTGCGCTCGCCGGTGGCCTTGTCGCGCCAGGTCTCCGAGGTCGCCACGCTGAGATTGGCGATCGGACGCCCGTCCTGGGTACGCCGGATTTCCGGATCCTTGCCCAGATTGCCGACCAGGATCACCTTGTTCACACTTCCCGCCATCGCCGCTCTCCACGCTCCAATCACTGGTCAACCGGGCCGGCACCTTCATGGCCAGCTCGCCGCGCCCGCCCGCCGACCTATACGCTCAACGGCGGGGCTTTCCCTAAGCTCCAGCCGAGGGCATCCCGGTTATCCACATATAGCACTGAACCGCCCGATGTTCCAGTTTTGTTCCGGATTCTTGCCGGAGGCCCGACGAACTCCCCGGGACCGGGACGGAACCCCGGCTCGACCGATTCGGGTCGCGGGAATTTCTAAACAAATCATTAACTTGTTCCGACATCACTTCGTTGCCGAGTGTTGCATTTGGGAGACGGCCTCCAGCGGCAGAATCCTGTAAATTCATCGATGGATGGACTTGGCGCTCGCGCCGAAAAACCGCTTCGGGACCAACGGAAGCGGAAAAGAACCGGAGAGAGAGAGATGAAGAAGTTTCTGCTCGGTATTGCCGGCGTCATTGCGCTGGTTGCACCGGCCTCTGCCGCGGATCTCGCTGCGCGTCCTTACGCGAAGGCGCCCGCGATGATTGCCGCCGTGTACGACTGGAGCGGTTTCTACATCGGCGCCAACGGCGGCTGGGGTTCGAGCCACAAGTGCTGGGACCTGCAGAACGGCCTTGGTGTTTTCGTCGCGAGCGATGGTTGCCACGACGCCACCGGCGGAGTTGCTGGCGGCCAGATCGGCTACCGCTGGCAGGCCGGCACCTGGGTGTTCGGTGTCGAAGGCCAGGGTAACTGGGCCGACCTCAAGGGCCGCAATGTTGCTGTCACTGCTCCCGCCTTCACCAATGAATCGAAGATCGGCGCGTTCGGCCTGCTGACCGGCCAGGTCGGCTATGCCGCCAACAACGTGCTGCTCTACGTCAAGGGCGGCGCCGCTGTCACCGATGACCGCTTCCGGACCTACTTCACGGGCACCAACGTGCCCGTCACCAACACCGTCAGCGATACCCGCTGGGGCGGCGTCGTCGGCGCCGGCCTTGAGTTCGGCTTCTCCCCGAACTGGTCGGCAGCGATCGAATACGACCACCTGTTCATGGGCAGCCGCACCTACACCTTCAACAACAACGGCAACTTCGCCGCAGCCGGAACGTTCTTTGCGCAGGAGCGCGTCAAGCAGGACGTCGACCTCGTCACGGTCCGCGTGAACTATCGCTGGGGCGGCCCGGTCGTCGCGAAGTACTGAGCTTCGCCAAAACTTTCTCTCTCCTGAAGGCCGGCCTCGTGCCGGCCTTTTTGTTTGCATGACCTGCGGCATCCGCGACAACGCCGCTGCTGCTGCCGCCTGCCGCCACGCCGCAAACTAACCGTTGATGATTCGCGCGCGGCACTGGAAAATGCCGCCCGTTCTTCCTACGTTCCAGCATATCCTTGGCGTCTGAGCCCGGAACAACCGGCTGCGCGCCCCACGGCATGATCCGGAAAAGTGGAGGCCGGTTTTCCGATCAGATCATGCGCAACAACAACGGCGCGGATCGCGCGCTTGGGAATGCCGATATGGATGAAGTGCTCCGCGCCAAGCGCCAACAGAACGCGTCCTCCTCGCGCGCCATCACCATTCGCGGCGCGCGCGAGCACAATCTGAAGAACATCGACGTCGAGATTCCCCGCGACAAGCTCGTGGTGTTTACGGGTCTCTCCGGCTCCGGCAAATCCTCGCTCGCCTTCGACACCATCTATGCCGAGGGCCAGCGCCGCTACGTGGAGTCGCTCTCCGCCTATGCGCGCCAGTTCCTGGAGATGATGCAGAAGCCGGACGTCGACCAGATCGACGGCCTGTCGCCGGCGATCTCGATCGAGCAGAAGACGACGTCGAAGAACCCGCGCTCCACCGTCGGCACCGTCACCGAGATCTACGACTACATGCGCCTGCTCTGGGCCCGCGTCGGCGTGCCCTATTCGCCCGCGACGGGCCTGCCGATCGAGAGCCAGGTGGTCTCGCAGATGGTGGACCGCGTGCTGGCGCTGCCGGAGGGCACGCGGCTCTATCTGCTGGCGCCGGTCGTGCGCGGACGCAAGGGCGAGTACAAGAAGGAGCTCGCCGAATACCTCAAGAAGGGTTTCCAGCGCGTCAAGATCGACGGCACCTTCCACGAGCTCGCCAGCGCGCCGACGCTCGACAAGAAATTCCCGCACGACATAGACGTCGTCGTCGACCGCATCGTGGTGCGCGCCGACATCGGCCAGCGCCTCGCCGAGAGCTTCGAGACCGCGCTGAAGCTCGCCGAAGGCCTCGCCGTCATCGAATACGCCGACGCGCCGGCGGCCACCGCCGAGGACAGCAAGAAGAAGACCGCGAAAATCCACGACAAGAGCGGACCCGAGCGCATCCTGTTCTCGGAAAAATTCGCCTGTCCGGTTTCCGGCTTCACCATTCCCGAGATCGAGCCGCGGCTGTTCTCGTTCAACAATCCCTATGGCGCCTGCCCGGAATGCGGCGGCCTCGGCGTCGAGCAGCACATCGACGAGGATCTCGTCATCCCCGACAAGGAGATGACCTTGCGCAAGGGCGCGATCGCGCCCTGGGCCAAATCGTCCTCGCCCTATTATTTGCAGACGCTGACCGCGCTCGGCAAGCACTACAAGTTCACGCTGGACACCGCGTGGAAGGATCTGCCGAAGAAGGTGCAGGCCGTCCTGCTCACCGGCTCCGGCGAGGAGGCGATCAAGTTCTCCTATGAGGACGGCGTCCGCTCCTACGACACCAAGAAGCCGTTCGAGGGCGTGATCACCAATCTCGAGCGCCGCTACCGCGAGACCGAAAGCGAGTGGGCGCGCGAGGAGCTGGCAAAGTATTTCTCCGACGTGCCCTGCGCCGGCTGCCACGGCCACCGCCTCAAGCCGGAGGCGCTGTGCGTCAAGATCGGCGGCAAGCATATCGGCGACATCTCCGAGCTCTCGGTGAAGCGCGCCGGCGAATGGTTCGAGAGCGTGCCGGCTTCGCTCAACGCCCAGCAGAACGAGATCGCCGGCCGCGTGCTCAAGGAAATCCGCGAGCGCCTCACCTTCCTGCTCGACGTCGGCCTCAATTACCTGACGCTGTCGCGCGCCTCCGGCACGCTGTCCGGCGGCGAAAGCCAGCGCATCCGGCTGGCCTCGCAGATCGGCTCCGGCCTGACCGGCGTGCTCTACGTGCTTGACGAGCCCTCGATCGGCCTGCACCAGCGCGACAATGCCCGGCTGCTCGAAACCCTCAAGAGACTGCGCGACCTCGGCAATACCGTGATCGTGGTCGAGCATGACGAGGACGCTATCCGGCTCGCCGATTACGTCCTCGACATCGGCCCCGGCGCCGGCATGCATGGCGGCCACATCGTGGCGGAGGGCACGCCTTCAGACATCATGCGCAACGCCAATTCGCTGACCGGCAAATATCTCACCGGCGAGCTGGCGGTCGATATCCCCGAGCGGCGGCCGCCCAACCATCGCCGCACCCTCAAGGTGGTGAACGCGCGCGGCAATAACCTGAAGAACGTCTCGGCGGAAATCCCGCTCGGCCTGTTCACCTGCGTCACCGGCGTGTCCGGCGGCGGCAAGTCGACGCTGCTGATCGACACGCTCTACCGGGCGATTGCCCGCAAGCTCAACAACGCCAGCGAGGGCGCCGCGCCGCACGACCGCATCGAGGGCCTCGAGCATATCGACAAGATCATCGACATCGACCAATCGCCGATCGGCCGCACCCCGCGCTCCAACCCCGCGACCTATACCGGCGCCTTCACGCCGATCCGCGAATGGTTCGCGGGCCTGCCGGAAGCCAAGGCACGCGGCTACGAGCCCGGGCGCTTCTCCTTCAACGTCAAGGGCGGCCGCTGCGAGGCCTGCCAGGGCGACGGCGTCATCAAGATCGAGATGCACTTTCTGCCCGACGTCTACGTCACCTGCGACACCTGCAAGGGCAAGCGCTACAACCGCGAGACCCTGGAGGTCCTGTTCAAGGGCAAGAGCATCGCCGACGTGCTCGACATGACCGTGGAAGAGGCCGCCGAGTTCTTCAAGGCCGTGCCGCGCGTGCGCGACACCTTCCAGACCCTGCACCGCGTCGGCCTGGACTATATCCACGTCGGCCAGCAGGCCACGACCTTGTCGGGCGGCGAGGCCCAACGCGTCAAACTGGCAAAAGAATTGTCAAAGCGCGCCACCGGCCGCACGCTCTATATCCTGGACGAGCCCACCACCGGCCTGCACTTCCACGACGTCAAGAAACTGCTGGAAGTGCTGCACGAGCTGGTCGCACAGGGCAACACCGTGGTCGTGATCGAGCACAATCTCGAAGTCATCAAGACCGCCGACTGGGTCATCGACCTCGGCCCCGAAGGCGGCGACGGCGGCGGCGAGATCGTCGCCTGGGGCCCGCCGGAGGACATCGTCAAGGCGCCGCGGAGCTACACCGGCAAATTCCTGGCCCCGGTGCTGAAGAAGGCCGGCGGTAAGCCGCGGAAGAGCAGCGGGGCGAGCGAAGCGGCGGAGTAGACTGAATCAAGACGCAAAGGTGGTCATGAGCGACACATTGCGCCGCGTGCAGGATTTGGTGACGCGTGGCGAATACTTGATATCGCGACATGGCTTTCGCGAACTCCTGGCGGATGATATCCTGATCGAAGATGTCCTTGCCGGCGTGGATCGAGCACTACTTCTTGAAGACTATCCCGACTCACGCAAGGAACCCTCTGTCCTGGTCCTGCAGCGCGACGGCGATGGCCGGCCGGTTCATGTGATGTGGGGCATACCCAGGAACCAAGGTACGCCCGCAGTCTTGGTGACGGCCTATCGGCCGCTACCCGAACTTTGGTCCGACGACTTTTATGAAGCGAAACAAGCGATGACCCGGAAGTCCAAGGAGTTCATTCACGAAGGCAGGTTCGCCGCGGAAGTCCCGGTCGATTTGATCGAGGACGAAACTGCGTGGTCGCCATATCTGTCGCCTGACGACGCGCGCAAGCTCGATGCAGTGCGCCTGGCATTGCGCCGGGGCGACGTCTCAGAGGCCGCAAAATACGGTCGCATCTTTGAGCTGACTCCCGTCGCGGCAAAATAGGGGCCGCCATGCGGGTTTGCTATTTTGTATCATGCCTCTTCGCGCTCATCGCTCTCGCCGTTTCCACACCAGTCACGGCCGAGCCGCAATCCTTCACCCCCTGGACCATGCCCCAGGTCAGCGCCCTGCCGCGCGATGCCCGCGGCCAATTGATCCGCGACGGACGCGACCTCATGCTGGCGACCTACGCGCTTATCGGCCCCAACGTGGCCGATGCTGGGAAGCGGTTCGCCGGCAACAACCTCGCCTGCACCAACTGCCACCTCGACGGCGGGACGACGAAATTCGGCCTGCCGCTGTTCGGCATCTACAACGACTTCCCCGCCTACAGCGCCCGCACCGGCGCTCCGATCAGCATCGAGGATCGCATCAACAGCTGCATGACCCGCAGCATGAACGGACGCGCCCTGCCCAACGATGCGCCCGAGATGCGCGCGATGGTGGCTTATGTCGAATTCCTGTCGACCGGCGTGCCCGCGGGCCAGCAGGTGCCGGGCCTCGGCGCCGGCAAGATGAAGGAGCTGAAGCGGGCGGCCGACCCCCAGCGGGGCAGCGCCGTCTACGCCCGCTCCTGCGCCGCCTGCCACAAGCCCGACGGCGCCGGCGTGCTCAGGGATCGCGGTGCGCCCGAGCTCGGCTACATGCTGCCGCCGGTGTGGGGCCCCGACAGCTACAACGACGGCGCCGGCATGGCGCGGCTGATCAACTTCGCAAACTTCGTCCATTTCAACATGCCGCACGGCGCCGACTATTTGAATCCGCAGCTGACGCCCGAGCAGGCATGGGACGTCGCAGCCTATGTGCTGTCGCAGCCGCGCCCGCACCGCGCAGGCCTGGACAAGGATTTTCCCGATCTGCTCGACAAGCCGGTCGACGCGCCCTATGGCCCCTACGCCGACGGTTTTGGCGAGAAACAGCACAAATACGGACCGTTCGGTCCGATCCGCGACGCCATCAAAAAACTGAAGTCCGCCGCCTCCAGGAAGCCGTGAAGGCGGCTTCCGCGGGCAACTGGCGAGATGGTCAGGCCGCATCCGCGGGGCGCACCCGCCTGACGATCTCGGCGCCCTTTTCGCGCTCGACCACGCCGATGTCATACTGGCCCTGCAGATCCAGCCAGAATTGCGCGCTGTTGCCGAAATAGCGGCCGAGCCGGACTGCCGTGTCAGCCGTGATCGCGCGACGAAAATTCAGAATGTCCGTAATTCGGCCGGACGGCACGCCGATGTCCAGCGAGAGCCGGTTGGCGCTGAGCTTTCGCGCTCCCATTTCGCGTTTGAGAAAACGTCCTGGATGTATGACGGGGGCCATGCTGTTCAGCCTCTGAGATAATCCGCTGCAAAGGCTCGTGCGGCATGGACGTCATCCGGCATAAGCCGCGGATGATCGGCAGGGATCGCATCGATCGCCATATCCGCCCCGAGCTTGCGCACGACAAGCTCAACCGGAATACGCGTACCGCGAACCACCGGCTTGCCATCCATGATATCAGGGTTGATCTCGATCCGCTCGTGCGACATGGGTCTCTTCCTGTAATTTCGATCAAGCATATCAGACAGCTCCATCCTCGTCAGCGCCACCGCTTGCCAGCATGCCACCCTACTCCCTCGCCATCTTCGACCTCGACGGCACGCTGGCCGACAGCTTTCCGTGGTTCCTGCGCAACGTGAACGGTGTCGCCGACCGCTTCGGCTTTCGCCGCATCGAGGACGGGGACGTCGAGTCGCTGCGCCATGCCGGCTCGCGCGAAATCCTGAAGCGGCTCGAAGTTCAGCTGTGGAAGCTGCCCGCCATCGCGCGGCACATGCGGCGGATGAAGGCCGCGCATCTCGCCGACATTCCGCTGTTTCCGGGCACGGGGGCGATGCTGCAAAGCCTGCGCGATGGCGGCCTCACGCTGGCGCTGGTCAGTTCCGACCACGAGGCCAACGCGCGGCGGCAGCTTGGCGAGGCGGCTGCGCTGTTTTCGCATTTCGATTGCGGCGCCTCGCTGTTCGGTAAGGCCAGGAAATTCCGCCGCGTCGTGCGGCGCGCCGGCTTCACCGTGGCGCAGGCAATCTCGGTGGGCGACGAGGTCCGCGACATCGAGGCGGCGCGTGCCGCCGGCATCGCCTGCGGCGCGGTGATGTGGGGCTATGCCGCGCCGAACGCGCTGCGTGGACTCGCGCCGGAGATCGTGTTCGAGCGGATGGAAGACATTGCGCCGCGGTTGGTCGCGGGGACCGCGGGCCGTAGGGCGGATTAGCGTTCCCGCCCTCGGTCGCTCGGCATGCCATGCCGCGAGCGTAATCCGCCGACAGGTTTGGCGGGTTACGGCTTCGCCTAACCCGCCCTACGAACCCCATCAACCTTGCGGCGGATACGCACGATGATGTCGAGCCGGGAAATCTCGTGCCCCGGCAGCGCCTCCGGCATTCTCTCCACCACGAGGTTCTCGGGCACGTCGATCAGGATGTCCTCGCCTTCGAGATAGAAATGCGGGTGCACGCTGGTATCGGTGTCGAAGAAGCATCGCGAACCGTCCGGACCGACCCGGCGTAACAGCCCGACCTGGGTGAACTGGTTCAGCGTGTTGTAGACGGTCGCCAGCGACAGCTGCATGCCGGCCGCCGCCGCCTCGGCATAGAGCATCTCGGCCGTGACATGCCGGTTCATCCCGGCAAACAGCAGCTGGCCGAGCATCATGCGCTGCCGCGTCGGTCTGAGGCCTGCATCGCGCAGCAACTCCTGGACGTCCCCGGCCGTACAATCGGCGCAGATATCCCCGCAGGCGGCTTCCAGCTGGGCGACGCCGTTCAGTTCATCGGTCAGGACATCCATCGCAGGGCCTTGTCATGCGTATTGCTGCAACTTGATCGCAAAATCGCCCGGACATCCTTGACAAGGGTCAAGCCAGCGCAGCGCCTTCGTGACCCCAAAGCAACATGCGCGATATTCCCTGCAGAGGAACAGCAATTGTAATCCCCGCGAGCGCGCCGATGGCGTAGGCTTGCTTCACCCGGGCTGGGGGCATTTCGATCGCGACTTCGTTGCGGGATCCCGGGTGGCCGCCGGATCCTCGTGGGTTCGGCGGCCGGTTCATTTGCAGGCGGCGGGCCGTCTACGCTCCCGCGATGGCGCCTTCAACGAAGCCCGTCGGGTCCTGACAGAACTCGCGCATCACCTTGAAATGATCGGTCTGCTCCACCGTCACCGGCTCCAGCGCGTGTTTCGTCAATCGCAGCAGCCGCGCGTTGGGATAGGCCATCAGCATCGGCGAATGCGTCGCCATCACCACCTGGCAGATAGTGGAATTCTCCATCCGGTGCAGCAGCTTCAGGAAATCGATTTGCCGCGCCGGCGACAGCGCGGATTCCGGCTCATCGAAGATGAAGATGCCTTGCTTCTGGCAGCGCTCCTCGAAGAAGCGCATGAAACCTTCGCCATGGGAGTAGGAGAGGAAGTCAGCCGCCGTACTTCCGACCTCGTCCAGATATCGCGCGACGGAGAAGAAGCTCTCAGCGCGAAAGAACCAGCCATTGGTGATCTTCGGCAGCCAGCCGGCCCGCAGCGCATTCGATAGGTCCCCACCGCCTACCTCGATCGCATTGGAATGATCGACCGCGCGGTAGCCCTTGCCCCCACCCGCCTCGTCATAGCCGGCAAGTACTGCGATGCCTTCGAGCAGAGTCGATTTGCCGGCGCCGTTCTCGCCAACGATGATGGTGATGGGCCTGTCGAAATTGACTTCGAAATCGTCGCTCAGAAAAGACAGGGAGTATGGGTAGGCCTTGCGATCCTCGATCCGCGACGGATCGAGCCACACGCGCCGCAGATACGGCGCGGGCATATTGATCGGGCGATTTTTTCGAGCCATGCATCCAGTCTCCAGCGGCAGCCAGCTGCAACTTCCAGTGGATAGAAGCATCGCATATCCATGGGAACACAACAAGAACGCTCGTCGAGCTCTCTTCCAAATATGGTTTCCTCTGCAATTTCAAATAGATATGGAGCATCTATCGGGGCAGACATTCCAATAATCAGAATAACCGCTCGACTATTACGTAAATCAGAACTCTCTTGCCCTCAGCCCGCGCCGCCATGAGGGGACGCTTCGCGGTCGTCACGAACGTTGGCGCGGGGGCGAAGGCCGGGGCGACAAGAGTCTACCTCCCCGCCTCCAGCGGGATACTGTAGGGTGGGCAAAGCGCAAGCGTGCCCACCTTCACGACCGCGTCGTCGACGGTGGGCACGGCGCATGCGCGCCTTTGCCCACCCTACAAATTGCGCGTCAGGGTCTCCCCGCCTCCAGCGGCTCGAGTACCAGCTCCATCGTCATCAGCACGGGATTGTCGCCGCGGACCAGCCGCCCCTCGGCAAGCCCGCCGAGATAGTCCACCAGCGCGACGTCGAGCTGCGCCTCCAGTGCGCCGCTCCTGCCCGGTGCGATCTCGCCGGAGCCGATCAGCAGCTCGGTGGCGAACGGCACCACGGTTTTGCCATCGGCGAAGCGCGCGCCGATGATGCTGCCGACGCCGCCGCGCAGCCGCGCATGGCCGATGCCACGCTGCCTGCAGAACGCCTCCAGGCAGCCGGCAAAATCCTGGTTGGGCCGCAGCCGCAGCGCAAAGGCCGGCCGCGTATTCCCCGGCGCGGTAGCTGCCCGCGCCACCGGGCCGAACAGCTTGAACCCGGTCTCGGGATCCGGCTCGGCCAGGAAGACCGCGCCGTCGATGCCGAAGGCGTCGACCTCGAAGGGTTCGGCGACGATGGTCTCCTCGGGGAGAATGTGCCCGCCATTGACGTGACCGTCAGCCTCGGTCCACAGCGCATGGCAATGAAAGAACGGCGCGCCATCGCGTTCGCCCAGCGTCATCGCGCCCATCCTCAGCTGCGTCACGCCGGCCGGCCGGAACGTGTCGCTGTAGAAGGCCGCATGGTCCGGCGTCTTCGACAGCGCCGGCATCACATAGGCGAACGGCCCGAGCGCGCCGCCGCGCATGTTCAGGACGCCGCCGGCAAAGCCTGCATCCGCAAAGCCGCGGCGAGCGGCTTCCAGCAAGGGAGTGCCGGCTTGCATGGTGAAGGAAAACGCGCGGCCCCGCGCCTCCACGCACTGGATGCGTTCGGCCACGGGCAGGCCGGGCTGCTCGATCCGCCGCATCCCTCAGGTACCGGTCTTGGCGATGTCGGCGAGCAGCCCGCGCGCCTCGAGCTCGTCGCGCACCATCCGCTTCGGCACCTTGCCATAGCCGGATTTCGGCAGCGCCTCCCAGAAGAAGAAGCGCTTCGGCATCTTGTAGCGCGGCACCTTCGGCGCCAGGAACGCCGCCAACTCCGCCTCGCTCACGGGTTTTGCGCCCTCGCGCGCGACGCAGACGGCAACGCCCACCTCGCCCCAGAACGGATCGGGCACACCGAGGACCGCGACCTCGCCGACCGCGGGATGGGTGAGGATCTTCTCCTCCACCTCGCGCGGATAGATGTTGGAGCCGCCGGAGATGTACATGTCGGAGGCGCGGCCGGTGATGTAGACAAAACCCTCCGCGTCGACATGACCGAGATCGCCGGTGCGGAACCAGCCGTCGCGGAACGCCTTCGCATTGGCTTCGGGGTTGTCGTAGTAGCCCGCAAATACGCCAGGACCGATCACGCAGATCTCGCCGGTCTCGAAAGGCTTCAACTCGTGGCCGTTGTCGTCCTGGATCGAGACCTGCATGCCCGTGCGCTCGAAGCCGCAGGTGCCGATCCGCGCACGCGGCCCGTCCTCGGGATCATGCAGCGCCGGCGGCAGCACCGTGATGTTGCCGGTGACCTCGCCGAGCCCGAAATACTGCACCAGCACGCCGCCGAGCTTGCTCAGCGCCGCCTTCTGGTCCTCGCGATACATCGGCGCACCCGCATAGATGACATAGCGCAGCGAGGAATGGTCGTGCTTGTCGGCGGCGGGATGCTCGACCAGCATTTTCAGAATGGTCGGCACGGTGAAGATGTTGGTGACCTTATGGGTCTCGATCAGCCGGTAGGCTTCCGCGATATCGAACTTTTCCGTCGGCAACAGGATCGTCGGCACGCCGCGCGCGGCCTGCACCAGCTGGTGCACGCCGGCGCCATGCGACAGCGGCGCCACCACCAGCGAAGCGTCGTTCTCGGTGGTGCCGGGCATGAGGTCGGCAAGATGGTTGGTGACGACAAAGGCCATCTGGCCGTGGGTCAGCACCGCCGCCTTGGAGCGGCCGGTGGTGCCGGAGGTGAAGAAGAACCAGCAGGGATCGTTGTAGTCGACCTTGGCCTCCTCCACCCTGGCCTCCGCATGCGCGGCGATCGCCTCCGCCACGGTGCGTTCGCCGAAAGCGCCGGTGTCACCGATCCGCCAGGTGAAGGCGAGCGCGGAGCTTGCCGCCTTCACGGCTTCCGCATGCTCTGGAAAGTCACCATGGCAGAGAAAGCCCTTCGCGCCGGAGGCGGTGGCGAGATAGGCGACCTCGTCCGGCATCAGGCGGAAATTGGTCGGCACCCAGACCGCGCCGAGCCGGAAGGCGGCGAACATCGACCAGAACATCTCGTCGCAATTCTTGGAATGCACGAGGAGGCGGTCGCCCTTGGCGATGCCCCGCGCGGCCAGCGCGGCGGCCAGAGCGGTGACCTTCGCCTCAATCTCGCGCCAGGTGAAGCTGCGGTCGCCCCAGATGAATCCGGCCCGGTCGCCATGCCGCCGCGCATTCTGGGTGAGCAGGTAGGCGAGGTTCATCACCCGGTTCGACATGCGGGCGAGCCCGCCGGCGGGCGCGGAAGCAGCAGTGTTGTCGGTCATCTCGTTATCAGCCGTTATGTCGGGCATTGTTCTGATTGGCGGGCGTTTCATGCCGACGATAGCAGAGAGGTCACCCCGCGCAACGGGCGAGCCGCATCGGGAAGCCGTGCCCTACCTCTCCATCCATTCCGGTTCGCGAGTTGGGATCTCTGCGGTCTCCTTGACCGAGGACAGCACGATGATGGTCTCGGTGCGCTCCACGCCGGGAGCGGCCTTGACCACCCTGGCAAGCAACCCTTCGAGCATGCGCGTGTTCTTCACCCGCACCTTCAGCATGTAGTTCCAGGCGCCGGTGACATGGTGCACCTCCATGATGACGGGCTGCCCGGTTAATTTCTTCAGAAATGCCTTTTCCGCCTCCGGCTTGCTCAGGGCCACATAGACGAACGCGAGCAGATCGTAGCCCATCGCCTCCGCCGATATCCGCGCATGATAGCCGGCAATCAGGCCGCGCTCGCCGAGCTTGCGGATGCGCTCGTTGACGGAGGACGCGGCGAGCCCGACCTGCGCGGCCAGCTGCGCCTGGGGCGTGCGCGCGTCCTTTTGCAGCAGCTCGATCAGCGCAAGATCCGTCTCGTCCAGTTCCGCCATGAGCATTTTGTCCGGGTGATGTAGATCACACGACCCTACCAAACCGAATGTTGTTCGGCAATTGACGGTGAACCAGCGGCGCCGGGATGTCCACCAACCCCGTGCAATCAGGACGGCCGCATCCCGCGAACGCCCGTTGCGGCAAACGCTCCGCGCCCCCGGCGCCGGACCAACCGACCAGCAGAGAGGAACTACCATGAAGAAGCTTGTGCTCGGCCTTGCGGCCGCCATCGCGATCGCTGCGGCCTCGATCTCCCCCGCCGGCGCGCTGACCATTCTCAAACCGACCGGCTGCTGCGGCGGCTGGACCCCGCAACCGCATTGGGGCTTCGGCGGCGGCCTATCCGTCGGCATCGGCATCGACCCCGGCTTCAGCGCCGGCTACAGCAGCGACTGCTACTTCATCCGTCGCACGGTGCTCGTCCCCGGCGTCGGCCTCGTGAAGAAGCGTCAGATGGTTTGCGGCTGATCGCTTCCGGCAGCGCAACTCACCAGAGGCGCCGGTTCGTTCCGGCGCCTCGCGCGTTGTCATCGTCCCCGGCGATCGTTCTATTGCCCGTGCTTCAGCAGATCCTGGTCGCTGAGATTCCAGTCCTGCCACAACTGCAGCGCGCCGAGCAGCACCACGAGGACGCCGAGCAGCGCGTGCCAACACAGCATCGCGGTGTCGTTGGCGTAGCCGAAGATCGCGGGCGAGGCGATCAGCCACAAGCCGAGCACGATTTCGGCAACCTCCTCCCAGCGTTGCAGCGCGACATATTCGAGCTGGGCAAGCCCAAGCACGATAATGCCGACGACGAATGCGTTGAGAACCATGAGGCTGCGATCGGCGTCGGCCACCGCTTGGGATGTCGGGAACCACGGCGATATCACGATCAGCATGCCGAGCAGCATGCCGCACCAGTCTTCCCATGTCCGGTGGATACCCAAAAGTCGAAAGTCCGACATTGTAGACCTCCCTGCAAAAGAGGCATACGTCAGCGGCCGGCGAGCACCACGCACCGATTGTCGGGCGACCGGGCCGGCCGCATCGGGGGCGTATGTCTTGTTGAAGACGTGGGAACCTTTTCGGTTCCTGCAAGGGCGGCCGGGAACAATCTTGCAGGCCGGACGAAGCAAAATGACAGACAGGGTGACATGATCGATACGTTCAGCAACAACTGGATCAAGCACCGCTTCGAAGGGGAATTGGAATGACTGCCGTCCGCGACAACAAGGCCCTGGGCCGCTTCGAACTCGACGTGGAGGGCGATCTGGCGTTCGCCAATTATCGCGTGACGCCGCAGGCGATCATCATCACCCACACCGAGACCCCGCGCGCGCTGCGCGGCCGCGGCATCGGCTCTGAACTGATCAAGGGTTCGCTCGACCTGATCCGGGCCGACGGCCACAAGGTGATCGCCGGCTGCGGCTTCGTCGCGGACTATCTCTACAGGCACCCGGAATATGCGGACCTGATGGCCTGACCTGCCCCTTCCCGCAATCAGCCGCAATTGCGCCGCGCGGGCCGCCGTGCAATCGCACTCGACCACAAGAACAATCAGGGAAACGCGCCAATGACCGCTTCACCGCCGGAAGGCTTTCAACTGTTCTGGGTAACCGACGGCTTCATCGGTCACAACGGCCCCTACTACTGGCGCAAGGACGAGGCAGGCACAGTCGATTTCGGCTTCCAGACCGATGCCCGCCACGGCAATCCCAACGGCGTGCTGCATGGCGGCGCGGTCTTGTCCTTCATCGACACCATCCTCGGCCATGCCGTGGTCAACGGCGCCGGGAAAAAGTGCGCCACCATCTCGCTGGACAGCCGCTTCATCGGCACGGCCGCGCCGGGCGCCTGGATCGGCGGGCGCACCACGCTGCGCAAGCTGACGCGCAGCTTCGCCTTCGTCGATGCCGAGGCATTCGAGGGCGACAAGCTGCTGGTCACGGCGACCGCGATCTTTCGTGTTTTCGATTCCTGATATGTCATGCCCGGAAAGCAAGAAAGGCCCGCGCCGAGCGCGGGCCTTCCTGTCTCGCAGCGCAGGTGTCAGTGCTTGATCTCCGGCGGCAGCTTGCCGCCGTTGGCGGCGAGCTTGGTCATCACCTGCTTGTGCAGCCAGATGTTCATGCTGGCGGAATCATTGGTGTCGCCGGTGTAGCCGAGCTCCTTGGCGAGCTGCTTGCGCGCGTTGAGGCTCGAATCGATGTCGAGCGCCTTCATCAGGTCGACGATGGAGTGCTTCCAGTCGAGCTTTTCCCCCTTGGCGGCAACCGCCTTGTCGAGAATGGGAGCAACGTCGACCGTCTGCGCCGGTGCCGCACCGGGCGCTGCGGCCGCGCCGCCGGATGCCGCACCGCCTGCCGGCGTCGCGCTGGCCTTGCTGCCGAAGATCGCGTTCATGATCGTTCCGAAAATACTCATCGTTCGCTCCCAAATAAACTTGAAGATGCCGTGGAGGTTCGTGGCGCTTTGGTGGATTGCCGGCAGCACCCGGCCGGGGGTCGCATCAGAACTCTACTCCACAGGCAGCCGGGTTGCCAATGCGACAATCACCGAAGCTTGAGCAAGACAATGGCCGCAATTGAGAGTACGCTGCACGCAACAGTTCGCGACATGGCCAGTTCGGTTTGCTTTCGCGTCTGGCCTGATCGTGATCGCTTTACGGGAACGGCGCAGCGGTGCCATTCGCGTGGCACGGGATTGCGGCCATCTCCCCAAAGGGAGCCAACGACCATGGCCACGCCATATCAAGGAAATGTCACAAATGTCGGTGCAGCCGATGGTGCCGGACCTGTTGTCCGCGCGATCGGTATTGCCGACCTGCATCGCGCCCTTCAACGTGGCTGGGAGGACTTCAAGGCGGTACCGAGCCACGCCATCATCCTCTGCGTGATCTATCCCGTCATCGGCCTCGTGCTGGCGCGGCTGGTACACGGTTATTCCGTGCTGCCGCTGCTGTTCCCGCTTGCAGCCGGCTTTGCGCTGCTCGGCCCGTTCGCAGCCATCGGCCTCTATGAACTCAGCCGCCGCCGCGAGGCCGGCGAGCCGGCATCCGCCTGGGATGCATTCGAGGTATTCCGCTCGCCGTCGTTCGGCGCCATGCTCGGACTCGGCGCGCTCCTGCTTTCGCTGTTCGTGGCCTGGATCATGACGGCACAGGCGGTCTATACCGCCGCCTTCGGCCATGAGACGGCTGCCAACATTCCTGACTTCGCCAACCACGTGCTCTCGACCGCGCAGGGCTGGTGGCTGATCGTCGTTGGCTGCGGCGTCGGCTTCCTGTTCGCGCTGGCTACGCTGTGCATCAGCGTGATCTCCTTCCCGCTGATGCTCGACCGCCATGCCGGCGCCGGCGAAGCGATCGCCACGTCGATCCGCGCGGTGTTGCGCAATCCCCTTCCGATGGCCGCGTGGGGCCTGATCGTTGCCGCGCTGCTGGTTCTGGGCTCGCTGCCGTTCTTCCTCGGGCTCGCCGTCGTGATCCCCCTGCTCGGCCACGCCACATGGCACCTCTATCGCGAGGTGATCGTTCCGGATCCCGCCGCGCGCCCGGTGATCCCGCCCGCGCGGCCGCGCAAGCCGGCGGCGGATTTTCCGGCCAATCTGTTCCCGTGGAAGCGTAGCTGATCGCGATTGATCGTCGCGACCGCGCCGCCGGTCGATTGTCGACCGGCGGCTGTGCGCTGCCCATGAACAAGGCGTAAAGGAAGAGGATACGCTTGTGAACGCCAGCGCAGGATAACAGCCTTGTTTTGGCCGCTCTTGCCCCGAACATTCGCTGCGGCTGCAACACGAATAGCGAGAACGAGTCGATCTTGGAGCGCCCTGCCCGATGAATTCAGGCTTTTCCCTTAAAGCCCTTGCGTTGAGCGCGCTGCTCGCAATCCCGGCAGGACCGGCGTTTGCCTTGGCCTGCGGCACCGGGACGTTCGAGGTCTGGCTCGAGGATTTCAAGAAGGAAGCAGCATCCAAGGGCATCTCGCCGCCGGTCATCGCAACGAGCCTTACCGGGCTGACGCTCGACAAGGCCGTGATCGCGCGCGACCAGAATCAGAAGGTGTTTTCGCAGAGCTTCGAAGAGTTTTCCGGCCGCATGGTGCCTCCCCGCCTCACCCGCGGCTCCAACATGCTCAAGCAATATGGATCGGTGCTCGGGCGGATCGAGCAGACCTATGGCGTGCCCGGCGAAGTCATCGTGGCGATCTGGGGCCTGGAGACCGACTACGGCGTCAACCTCGGCAAGTTCCAGACGCTGCGCTCGCTGGCCTCGCTCGCCTATGACTGCCGCCGCTCCGACCTGTTCAAGGCCGAGTTGATGGACGCGCTGCGCGTTATCGATCGCGGCGATATCCCGCCGCAGGACCTGCGCGGCGCCTGGGCCGGCGAAATCGGCCAGACCCAGTTCATGCCGTCGAGCTACATCAAGTATGCCGTGGATTTCGACGGCAACGGGCGGCGTGACCTCCTGCGCAGCGTGCCCGACGTGCTGGCCTCGACCGCGAATTACCTCGCCAGCAAGGGCTGGCAGCGCGGCAAGGACTGGGAGCCCGGTAGCGCCAATTTTGCCGTCATCAAGGAATGGAACAAGAGCGAGGTCTACTCGAGGACCATCGGCTATTTCGCCAGCCAGCTCGCGCGGGCGCCTTGAGTATCCCTCCATAGATTGAATATATTTTCAGTTTATGGTTCCAACTACATGCGAATCACGCATGCGAAATGCTCCCGCACCGTCAGCCGGACGGCGCTCCTGGGAGGAAAGCCTTTGCGACAAGGCGGTCCGATGCCAGTCAGGGGACGTGTCGCGATTGCGACAATCTCTATATATTTCAACAAGATTTGATCTGCCTCAAGGACCTGCCGTCGCATCCGCCCGCCGCGTGCACCGCCGCGTCAAAGAGTTAAGCGCTCCTTACTCCAGCCATGCACCCTAGGTTTAGCTGCATCGCACCATTCGAACTACTGCGACGCAACACAGTCTCCTATATTCATTTCAACGATTTGGCCGCTGATTAAGGGCTGAATCGAACTACGAAGGAGACTACCAATGCTGCTCTCGCTCATCCGCATGATCCAGGCGTTCCGGGACTATCAGCGCAATGTCGCCGAACTGTCCCAGCTCAGCGATCGCGAACTGTCCGACATCGGACTCGATCGCTCGGACATTCCGCGCGTTGCAGCCGGCACCTACAACGGCTGAAACTCGTTCAGCCCGGAAATGAACGGATAACGCCCGCCTCGTGCGGGCGTTGTCGTCTCCGGAGCAGCCTGCGCAGGTGCGCTAACCGTCAAAACGCGCTAACCCTGCGCGCCATGACAACCCCCAAATCAACTTCCGGCCCCGTGCATATTGTCGGCGCGGGCTTGGCCGGCTCGGAAGCCGCCTGGCAGGTCGCCAATGCCGGTACGCCAGTGGTGCTGCATGAGATGCGCCCGCAGCGGATGACCGAGGCCCACCGCACCGAGGGCTGCGCCGAGCTGGTCTGCTCCAACTCCTTCCGCTCCGACGACGCCGCCAACAATGCGGTCGGCCTGCTGCACGCCGAAATGCGCAAGCTCGGCTCGCTGATCATGCGCGCGGCGGATGCCAACCAGGTGCCCGCCGGCGGCGCGCTGGCGGTCGACCGCGACGGGTTCTCCGCCGCCGTGACCAGGGCGCTGCACGAGCATCCCCTGATCGAGATCGCCCGCGGCGAGATCGCAGGGCTCCCGCCCGCGGAATGGCACAACGTCATCGTTGCGACCGGCCCCCTCACCTCGGCACCGCTGGCGGATGCGATCCGGCAGCTGACCGACGAGAGCGCGCTGGCGTTTTTCGATGCCATCGCGCCGATCGTTCATCGCGATTCCATCGCCATGAACGTGGCCTGGTTCCAGTCGCGCTACGACAAGGTCGGGCCCGGCGGCACCGGCGCCGACTACATCAACTGCCCGATGACCAGGGAGCAGTACGACGCCTTTGTCGCGGCGCTGCTCGAGGGCGAGAAGGTCGACTTCAAGGATTGGGAGACCAACACGCCCTATTTCGACGGCTGTCTGCCGGTCGAAGTGATGGCCGAACGCGGCCACGAGACGCTGCGGCATGGACCGATGAAGCCGGTCGGGCTCACCAACCCGCACAATCCGACCGTCAAGCCGTATGCGATCGTGCAGCTGCGCCAGGACAACAAGCTTGGCACGCTCTACAACATCGTCGGCTTCCAGACCAAGCTGAAGCATGGCGCGCAGCAGCGCGTATTCCGCACCATTCCCGGGCTGGAGAATGCCGAGTTCGCCCGGCTCGGCGGCCTGCATCGCAACACCTTCCTCAACTCGCCAAAACTGCTCGATCAGCAGCTGCGGCTGCGAGCGCAGCCGCGGCTGCGCTTCGCCGGCCAGATGACGGGCTGCGAGGGCTATGTGGAATCCGCCAGCATCGGCCTGATCGCCGGCCTCTATGCGGCGGCCAATGCGCGCACGCAGGAGCTGGCACCGCCGCCATCGACGACTGCGCTTGGCTCGCTGCTCGGCCACATCACCGGCGGCCATATCGAGACCATCGACAGCGGCCCGCGCTCGTTCCAGCCGATGAACATCAATTTCGGCCTGTTCCCGCCGCTGGCGAGCCCGCCGACCAAAAAGCCCGACGGATCCCGACTGCGCGGCAACGAGAAGACGGTGGCGAAGAAGCAGGCCATGAGCGCCCGCGCACTCGCCGATCTCGACCGCTGGATCGCCGACCATCTGCGCGTCGCGGCGGCGGCGTGAGCGTCCCATGAGCCTGCCGAAAGACGACGCCGCTGAGCTTGCGGCACGCTGGCGTGACGGTGTGCTGCTCAAGCGCGACGTGTTTTCCATTGTCGAGCGCGGCCGCTTCCGGACCGACGGCGGAGAAGTCGACGGCGTGCTGCGCCGGCTCGACGAGTTGCCATGGTGGTCCCGGGGACTGGCGCTGCACCTGTTCTCGCGCGAACGGCGTGCGCTGGAACGTGCCCGCGACCTCGATGTCGGCCCAAGCCTGCTGTGGTCCGGCCGGCGCGCACTGGTGCGCGGCTTCATCGACGGCGTGGCGCTGCATCTGGCCAAGCCGCATGGCGACGTCGCCTATTTCCGCTCCGCCAAACGAGCATTGCACCGGCTGCACCGCGCCGGCATCTGCCACAATGATCTCGCCAAGGAACAGAACTGGCTGGTCAGCCGCGACGGCCGCGCCTACCTGACCGATTTCCAGCTCGCCGCCTGTTTCTCCCGGCGCACCTGGCTGTTCCGCGTCGCGGCCTATGAAGACATCAGGCATATGCTGAAGCACAAGCGCAGCTACGCGCCGGAAGCGTTGACGCCGAAGGAACGAAAACTCCTCGCACGCAAGTCGGTGGTGGCGAGCGTCTGGCTGAAAACCGGCAAGAAGGTCTATCAAGCCATCACCCGCGGCCTGTTCAACTTCAGGGATCGCGAGGGCGGCGGCAAGCGGCTGGTCAACGACGCGCCCGTGCTGGCCGAACTGATCCGCAAGAACCCCGCCGTGCGCGATACCGCCATCGTCGCCTTTGCCGACCGCCGCAGCGGCGTCGGGCTCTATGCCTTCGTCGAGGCCGATCAGGTTTCGCTGGAGACGCAGCTGCGCGACGAACTCGCCTCCGCCAGGGGCGCAAAGCCGCCGGAGCATATCCAGGTGGTCCACGCCCTTCCACGCGATGCGTCGGGCCAGCCGCGTACCGAGATCCTGCAGTTGGTTGCAATGAATCAGCTCGATTTGATCGAGCCGATGATGAAGAGCGACGAGGATCGCGCCTTCCTCCGGGATATCCTCGATAGCCGCAAGAATCTGCGCGACCGCTTCAATTTCGAGGCGGACCTGCCGTCGACCTGAACGAGCTCATTCGCCCCGAAACTCCGGGGAGCGCGAAGCCCGCCACAGCGCCCACAGCATCCGCAAGCGCGGCATCCGCCGCAGCACGAAGGGATCGTTGTCGCGGCGTTCCATGCGCTTGATATCGCGGCGGACCAGCGCCAGCGGCAGGAAGGCGGGACGCACCTCCTTCGGCACGTGCGCCAGCAGCGACAGCGCCGTCTTCAGGTGCTTGCTTGCCTCGTCGACCAGCTGATCGATCGCGGCGCGGGCCTGCGGCGTCTGCTTGCCCGCGAACACCTCTTCAACGTTACTGCCGTGCTGGTGCAGGAATTGCTGCGGCAGGAACAGCTGTCGCCGGGCGGTGTCCTGCGGCAGCGAGTTGAGGACCTCCACCATTCCATAGGCAAGGCCGGCATGGCGCGCGACGTGGTCGATCGCCTCCGACGGCCGCGCCAGGATGCGGGCGCAGCAGGCAAACAGCGTCGAGGCCGTGTCGTTGGCATAGCCCTCCAGCGCGGACAGCGACGGCATCGGATCGTTGTAGAGATCGAACTCGTGCTCGATGATGAGCTGCACCAGCCGCTCGACCGGGAGCCGCCAGGTCTGGATCGTCCACAGCAATTCGGAGGCGACCGGATTGCCCTCGATGCCGCCATGGTCGTGGCCAGCCAGCATGTCCGTCCACCATTGCAGCCGCATCTCGCCGGGCAACGGCTGGCTCACCTGGTCGCGCACGCGCGATATCTCGACATTGAAGGCGTAGATCGCCAGCATCGGCCGGCGATGCACGCCCGGCAGGAACAGCGTCGAGGCATAACGCGGGAAGTCGTGGCTGCGCACGAGCTCGGCGCAGAAGGTGGCGGCGTCTCTCGGCTGGCCGGCCATCGCTCAGGGCACCGCGATCAGTGCGGCCGCGACGCGGCGCCGCTCGCCCAGCATGATGTTGTAGGTGCGGATTGCCGGCCCCGTTTGCATCGGATCCAGCACGATCCTGACCGCACGCAGCTCCTCGCGCAAGCCACGCGGCGGCACCCACACATCGGCTCCGGTGCCGACGACAAGCGTGTCGATGCCGTTGGCGGCCTCAAACACCTTTGCGAGGGAATAGCGGTCGATCTGCTCGGGTTTCGTGACATCCCAGGCCCAGATCGCATCCGGCAGGCAGAGCAGCGATCCCCGATGCGACATGTCGGCAAAGGCAAAGCCGCCCTTGCCATAGGCTTCGATCGGCGCCGACCTCGGGAAGTGCAGACCGTCCGAGGCACCCGACATGGCTTACTTCTTTGCCGGCGCGCCCGGCTTGCCCGGCTTTTCGGCCGGCGTATCCGGGGCGTCGGTCCGGTTGGTGCCGACGCCGAGATAGATCAGGATGGGCGCGGCGATGAAGATCGAGGTGTAGGTGCCGACCAGCACGACGCCGAACATCATGACGGCCGTGAAGCTGTGGATGGCGTGGCCGCCGAACAGCAGCAGCGCCAGCAAGGCCAGCGTCACCGTGACGTGGGTGATGATCGAGCGCGACAGCGTCGAGTTGATGGACTCGTTGAGCAGCTGCGGCATCGGCATCTTCTTGTAGCGCCGCAGCATTTCGCGGATGCGGTCATAGATGACGACGGTGTCGTTGAGCGAGTAGCCGAGAATCGTCAGCAGCGCCGCGATACTGGTGAGATCGAAATCGACCTGGGTGATCGACATGAAACCGATGGTCAGCACGATGTCGTGCACGTTGGCGATCATGGCGCCGAGCGCGAACTGCCATTCGAAGCGGAACCAGAGATAGATCAGGATGCTGACGATCGCGAGCATCAGCCCGAGCATGCCGTAGGCGAGCAGCTCGCCGGAAACGCGCGGACCCACCACTTCGACGCGGCGGTATTCGACGGTGTCGCCAAGCGAGCCGCGGATCTTGTCCACTGCGGCCTGCTGGGCCTTGTCGCCGCCCGGCTGCTCCGCCACGCGCAGCAGCACGTCGGCAGGCCCGCCGAATTGCTGCAACTGAACCTCGCCGAGGCCGAGATTGCCGAGCGTGGCACGCATTTGCGCGATATCGGCGGTGCCGGACTTGGCACGAACCTCCATCAAAGTGCCGCCCCTGAAATCGATGCCGAAATTCAGCCCATGGGTGAAGAACAGCACGATCGCCACGATCGACAGCGTCGCCGAGATCGGGAACGAGATGCGGCGGAACTGGGTGAAGTCGAAATGCGTGTCGTCGGGAACGATGCGCAGCGACGGCAGCAAGTTGAAGATGCTGACCACGGTCAGCACCGCAATCAGGACACCGAGAGCAACGAGAACGAATTGGGTAGTGGTCACTGCCGGCCCCTAGATCGGCACGGATTTCGGCCGCTTCCACTGCACCCACCACGCCACGATCAGGCGGGTCAGGGTGAAGGCGGTGAACACCGTGGTGATGATGCCGATGCCGAGCGTCACGGCGAAGCCGCGCACCGGGCCGGTGCCGATATAGAACAGCACCGCAGCGGCGATGAAGGTGGTGATGTTGGAGTCGAGAATGGTGGCGAGCGCCCGGGTGAAGCCGGCGTCGATTGCCGAGATCGGGCTGCGCCCGCCGCGCAACTCCTCGCGGATGCGCTCGTAGATCAGCACGTTTGAGTCCACGGCAATGCCGACGGTCAGCACGATGCCGGCGATGCCTGGCAGGGTCAGCGTGGCGTTGAGCAGCGACAGGATGCCGAAGATCATGGCGACGTTGATGGTGACCGCGATGTTGGCGAACACGCCGAACAGGCGGTAGGTCACCAGCATGAACACGATCACCAGGATGGAGCCGACATAGGCGGCGAGTTCGCCCTTCTCGATCGAGTCCTGGCCGAGGCCGGGACCGACGGTGCGCTCTTCCACGACGGTGAGCGGCGCCGGCAGCGCGCCGGCGCGCAGCAGGATCGCCAGGTCATTGGCGGACTGCACGGTGAAGCTGCCGGAAATCTGGCCCTGCCCGCCGGTGATGGGCTCGCGGATCACGGGCGCGGAGATCACCTTGTTGTCGAGCACGATGGCGAACGGCAGTCCGACATTCTCGGTGGTCGCCTGCGCGAACTTGCGCGCGCCCGCGGTGTTGAACTTGAAGGAAACGATCGGTTCTCCCGAGCGCTGGTCGAAGCCCGGCTGCGCATCGGTGAGATCGCCGCCGGAGACGAGGATCTGCTTCTTGACGACCTGGGGTGAATCCGTCTTGGTCGCGCTCTGCAACAACTCGGAGTCCGCAGGCGCCCTGCCCGCTTGAGCCTGATCCGGCGACACGCTGGTGTCGACCATCCGGAATTCCATCTTGGCGGTCTTGCCGAGAATTTCCTTCAGGCGCGTCGGATCCTGCAAGCCGGGCACCTGCACCAGGATGCGGTCGGTGCCCTGGCGCTGGATGATGGGCTCGACGGTGCCAAGCTCGTTGACGCGGCGTTCGACGATCTGGATCGATTGCTCGATGGTCTTGCGCATGCGATCGAGCATCGCGGGCTGCGTCACGGCGATGCGGATCACGCTGCTGCCGGCTTCCGACACTTCGAGATCGCGCTGGCCGGTACCGCCCATCAGGCCTCCGAGCGGCTGCGACATGTCGCGCAGTTTGGACAGCGCGGTGGCCACGTCGGTGTCCTTGCTGATGCGGACCTCGACGGCGTCGTTGCGCACGTTGAGGCCGGTGTAGCCGATCCTGGCCTCGCGCAGCACCTTGCGCGCCTCGTCGCGGACGGCGTCGAGCCGGTCCTTCTTCACCGAGTTGGCATCGACCTCGAGCAGCAGATAGGAGCCGCCCTGCAGGTCGAGGCCCAGCACCAGGCGCCGCTGCGCCCAGGCCGGCCAGGACTTGACGGTGGCTTCAGGGAAGAAGTTCGGAACGGCGCAAAGACACACGACCAGCGCCGTGATGACGATCGCCAGCGCCTTCCACCGGGTAAAATACAGCATCGGGTTGACCCGTCAGAGAACGAACATGCGGCGCGAAGATCAGCTCGAGGCCGCTTCGTCCTTGGCTTCGGATTTTTCCTTGGCCGGCTCGCCCTTGGCGCGCACGCCCGAGATCATCTGGCGCATCTGGCGCACCCGGACGCCGTCGGAGATTTCGAACTCGATCTGATCGTCATCGACCACCTTGGTGACCTTGCCGACCAGGCCGCCCGAGGTGACGACCGTGTCGCCGCGGCGGATGTTCTTCACCAGTTCCTGGTGATCCTTCATCTTCTTCTGCTGCGGACGCAGGATCAGGAAGTACATGATCACGAAGATCAGCGCGAACGGCAGCAGCGACATCAGCATGCTGTTGGCGTCGCCGCCGGCTGCGGCCTGGGCATACGCTGGAGTGATCAGCATCGGGGATTCCTTAAGGGCTAAGACGGGGATGAACCGGCAGCGCCAGGGCGCCTGGTCCGGTCCGGGGGCAAATTCGCGCGGACTATAGCTGTCGCGGTCCCAATTGCAACGCTGGGGCGCCCTTTCATTTAGGCCGCTTGCGGGAGCCGCCAAGGCCCGATAAGGCTGCGCTATCAGGAACTTGAGCGATGGCCAAAAAACCCAATAAAACCGCGGCAAAAGCCGCCTCCCGCAGGCCCGCCAAGGCCGCCAAAACCACCGCGACAAAACGCCCTCCGGATGCGTTAACGGATGGCCACGCCGCGCGGATTGCGGAGGCGCTGGAAGCCATAGCCGCGCAGCTGTCGGCCAATGCCCCAGCCGCCAATTCCGCTGATTCCCTGAACAGCGCCGACGCCTTCGTCTGGCACCCGGACGGGCGGCTATCGCCGGTGCCAAAGGTCAGCCGGGTCGAGATCGGGCTCCTCAAGGGCATCGACCGGATGCGCGACATCCTGATCGAGAACACCGAGCGCTTCGCCAACGGCCTGCCCGCCAATAATGCGCTCCTGTGGGGCGCGCGCGGCATGGGCAAGTCGTCGCTGGTCAAGGCGGCGCATGCCAGCATCAATGTCGGCCGCAAGCCGGCCGACCGGTTGAAACTGATCGAGATTCACCGTGAGGACATCGAGAGCCTGCCGGCGCTGATGGACCTGCTGCGCTCGTCCAGCTTCTGCTTCATCGTGTTCTGCGACGACCTCTCATTCGACGGCAACGACGCTTCCTACAAGTCGCTGAAGGCGGTGCTCGAAGGCGGCATCGAGGGCCGGCCGGAAAACGTCATCCTCTACGCCACCTCGAACCGGCGGCATTTGTTGTCGCGGGAGATGATCGAGAACGAGCGCTCCACCGCGATCAATCCGGGAGAGGCCGTCGAGGAGAAGGTGTCGCTGTCCGACCGCTTCGGCCTGTGGCTCGGCTTCCACCGCTGCAGCCAGGATGAATATCTGGCGATGGTCAAAGGCTATTGCAGCCATTTCGGCATCAAGCTCGCCGAGGAGGAACTGGAACGCGAAGCGCTGGAATGGTCGACCACCCGCGGCTCCCGCTCCGGCCGCGTCGCCTGGCAGTTCACGCAGGAGCTGGCGGGACGGCTTGGGGTAAGGCTGGCGGGCAAGTGATCCGTCAGTCGGGCTGACTGCGCTCGCGCGCCAGCGGTACCAACAACAGCCCGATCAGCGCGACAGCTGCCAGCATGGCCCAGGCTTCGTTGGCGCTGATGGCGAGCGCGGCCTTGTCGATGGCGGAAATCACCGACGCGTCGGAGAGGCTGGATGGCAGCCGGTCGAGCCCGATCGCGGTGGCTGTGGCGGCATCGCCCGCCGCAAGGCGCGCGCGAAGGGCCTCGGCGTGGCCGCTGCTGCGCCCGTAGAGGATCGTGTCGATCAGGGCGATGCCGACCGCGCCGCCGAGATTGCGCATCATGTTGAACAGGCCGCTGGCGTCGGGCACCTGCTTGTGCGGCAGCATTTCCAGCGCGAGCCGCGTCGGCGGCAACAGGCAAAACATCGCCGCAAAGCCGCGCAGCACTTGCGGCCAGAACATCTCGTCATAGTCGGCCGTGCGGCTCTCGAAGGCGCTCAGGCCGAGGCCGACCGCAAACAATGCGAAGCCGAACGCCGACAGCAGGCGTGGATTCACCCGGCTCTCCAGCAAGCCCGCGATCGGCGCCGCGGCAAGTTGGGCCGCACCGGTCACCAGCATGATTTCGCCGATCCGCAGCGCATCGTGCTGGCGGACATAGGCCAGGAACACGGGCATCAGATAGACCGCGCCGAACAGGCCGACGCCGAGGCAGAAACTAAGAGCACACCCGATCGCGAACGGGCGCGTCCGGAACGTCGCAAGCTCCACAATCGGCTGCACCGCCTTGCGCGTCCGGATGACAAACAGCGCACCGGTCACGATGACCAGCACGAAGAGCCCGAGGCAGGCGGCTGAAAACCAGCCGGATGCAGGGGCCTGCTTCAAACCGATCTCAAGCGCGGCCAGCGCCAGCGCCATCAACGCCAGTGAGAGCGCGTCGAACCGCACGAGATTGTTCAGCCGCGCCCTGCCCCAAGGCAGCAAGGCCGCCGTCCCGACGACAATGATGATGCCCGGGGCAACATTGATCAGGAACAGCCATTGCCAGGAATAATGGTAGGTGATCCAGCCGCCGACCACGGGTCCGACCGTCGGGCCGAGCACGGCGGTGACACCGGCGATGGTGCCGGCGATCGGATGCTGGCGCGCGGGGAACAGCAGGAAGATGCCGGTGAACACCGCCGGGATCAGCGTGCCGCCGGCAAATCCCTGGATGATGCGAAAGACCACCAGCGAGGCGAAATTTCCCGAAAAGGCGCAGCCGAGCGAGGCCAGCGTGAACACGGTGGTCGAGATGACGAACAACCAGCGCAGCGTCAGCACGCGCGTCAGCCATCCCGTCAGGGGAATCGCGATCACCTCGGCGATGAGATAGGCGGTCTGGATCCAGCTCATCGCGTCCGGCGAGATCGCCAACGCCGCCTGGATCGACGGCAACGACGTCGCGACCACCTGGATGTCCAGGATCGCCATGAACATGCCGAGGCACATCAGCACGAAGCCGAACCACGTGCCGACCTTCGCACTGGTCGTACGCCAGACCGTCATTGCAGACCGTGGGTTGGTTTCATGTGATCGGCGCGCAGTTCCGCGGCCGCCGGAATCTGACAAGTGAGAGGAACAATCAATCGGTTGAAAATTGGCCGGGCCGATCCATAACCGAGCCGGCCAGGGATGTACATCCGCGAGCGATCAGCCGCCGGCAGGGTACCTGCGGCGTTCCGCCACCGCTGAAATACGGTCATCGCGCGAGCGGGGTTGCCCAAATCGCGCCATGCCGCCTCAAGCGCCGTTGAGGAATTGCAGCGGGTCAACCGGGGACGATCCCTTGCGGATCTCGAAGTGGAGCTGCGGCGAGCCCACCTCACCCGATTGACCCGATTTGGCAATGATCTGGCCGCGCTTGATGGTGTCCCCGCGCTTCACCAGCAGTTCACTCGCATGGGCATATGCGGTGACGTAACCGTTGGAGTGCCGCACCAGGATCAGATTGCCATAACCCTTGAGCTCGTTTCCGGAATAGGCGACCACGCCGTCTTCGGCGGCTTTCACCGGCGTGCCTTCGGGGACGGCGACGTTGATGCCGTCATTGGACTTGCCGTTGGTCTTGGCGCCGTAGCCGGTAATCACCTTGCCGCGCACCGGCCAGCGGAACGACGGCAGCGCGCTGGTGGTCTCGCTGGGCTTCGCAGCCGCCGCAGGCTCGGCGGGCTTTTCCTCGACCAGCACATTCGACTGCGCGAGGCGTGCGCTCTGCTGCGGCGCTGCGGGGGTAACCGCGCGCGTGGCGGGCGGCGCGAGAGCCGCGACCTGCTGGGCGGGAACGGCGGGGACCGGCTCGGCCGCAGCGCTCCTGCTGCCGGGCACGGTGAGTTTCATGCCGATGCTGAGTTTGGCCGACTGGTCGAGATTGTTGGCCCGGGCGAGCTCGCCGACCGGCACATGATTGCGGCGGGCGATGCTGTGCAGCGTATCGCCGCGGTTGACGATGTGAACGCTCGATGCAGCCGCAACGGGCCTGCTGGCAGGCGGCGCAACGGCGGGCGCGGGCGCAGCCGCCGCGGTCGTGGCCGGGCGCGGAATGATCAACTGCTGACCGGGCGAGAGCGCGCGCGGACCCTTGTAGCCATTGGCCTGCAGGATCGCTGCGGTCGAGACGTTGTAGCGCCTGGCCAGGATGTCCAGCGTATCGCTGGTGCCGACGATGATGGTGGTGCCGCCCTGGGCGGGCGCGTTACGGGTCGCCGCCACCGATTTCGGTCCGACGCTGCCCGTGGTCTCGAGCTGCGGCTGTTGCGGCGGCGCGTAGGATGAAAGCCCCCGCCCGCCTCCGGACACGCCATGGCTCGGCACGGGATAGGATTGCGGCGCGGCGACCTGCGGCGGCGGTGTGTGCGGGCGGGAATATTGCGGCAGCTCGCGGCGCTCGACAGCTGCGGTCGGCACCGAAGCCGTGGCTTCGGGCTGGGAGGCAAAGGGATTTGAAAAATTACTGGCCTGAAAGCGGGTCGAGGTATCGGCGCTGCAGCCCGCAAATCCAAACGCCACCAGCGCCAGTGCCGCGACCTGCGGCACCCGGCGCGAGCGAAGCAACTCGACGACACGGGACATGGTTACTCACTCGTACGCAACAAAATACTGTTTTGAGTAAACACGTCCCGAGTAAACAACGACTTAACCCCCGGATAAGGCCTTGGAAGGAACGGCCAATCCGGCGTTTCGGAATCGCTGATGCGGCTTGTTAGAGTTCGCGGGCAATCCCCGGTAAAGCCGGCACAAAGCGCACGTCGACCAGCTCCTTGCGGTCGAAACCGGCCTCGGTCCTGGTCACCCTCACCAGGGTCTGGGTGCCGTGATGGGGGCCGACCGGAGCGATCAGCACGCCGCCCGGCTCCAGCCGTTCGAGCAGCTTTTCGGGGATGGTTTCCATCGCCGCCGTCACGATGATGCGGTCGAAGCTGCCGAGACTTTCCGGGAGGTCGAAGCCGTCGCCGAGGATCACCTCGACATTGTCGTAACCGAGTTTTGCGAGCCGCTTGCGGGCGGTGTCCGCCAGCGTCCGGAAACGTTCGATGCTCACCACCTCCCGGCAGAGCTTTGACAGCACGGCGGCCTGGTAACCCGAGCCGGTGCCGATCTCGAGGACGCGGTGCTGCTTCTGCAGGCCGAGCTGCTCGGTCATGTAAGCGACCACGAAGGGCTGGCTGATGGTCTGCCCGCATTCGATGCCGAGCGCGCTGTCGCGGTAGGCGTAGGCGATGTCGCCCTTCTCCACGAACGCTTCGCGCGGCACCTCCTCCATGGTGCGCAGCACCGCCTGGTCGCTGATGCCGCGCCGCCGCAGCGTCAGCTGAAACATCATCTTTTCCGGCGGGGGTTGCGGGGCGACGGCCATGGCGGGTCTCGATGAGCGGTTGTTGCAGTACTTATGGGGTGAGGCGATTTGACCAGACGTTTTCGGAGGGAAATCCTGCTTTTCCCCTGTTCCCGATCCGGAACCTTTTCGCAGCCAGGGCGTTAAGGGCTGCGGCAATATATCTCCATCGGCCGGGCGGCGTGCGTGGCACAACTATGCCGGCGCCCCCTCCACATTGCGCGCACGGGCTTTATTTGCCAACCTCGACAGCAGGAAGTCAGGGATTCCAGCGATGACAGCGACGCGCCCGGTGGGCGGTTCTGTGTTCCTCGTCGAAGACGAGGTGATGATCCGGATGATGGTCGCCGACATGCTCGAGGAACTCGGCTACCGCGTCGCGGCCGAGGCCGGCGAGATCGGCGAGGCCGTGAAGCTCGCCCAGACCACGGATTTCGACTTCGCCATCCTCGATGTCAACGTCAACGGCAAGGTGATCTCGCCCGTTGCCGACCTGATCAAGGCGCGCAACCGCCCGTTCATCTTCGCGACCGGTTACGGCTCCTCGGGCCTGCCCGAGGAGTACCGCGACCGCCCGGCGCTGCAGAAGCCGTTTCAGCTGGAAACGCTGGCGCGGATGATCGCTGCCACCCTCAAGGACGCCGCGGCGTAACCCTTCGCGCGTGTCCGATGGCGGCGCATGGCGGGGCTGGACACTGAATCGCGAAAACAACCCCATGCAAAGTAGGAAAGTGCCCCGGTTCACGCCGCACCGGACGATGCTTCGCATCGCCGGGGACGCACTGCATCCCGGGCACGAGCCCTATTTCAGCGTCCTGGTCAGCGCTTCCGAGAACGCTTCGTCCGTGCGGTCGAGCCGCAGCGGCGTCACCGAGACGTAGTAGGCCGCGAGCGCAGCAAGGTCGGTGCCCTCGGCTGGCGTGTCCATGACGGCGGCACGCTCGAAGCCGATCCAGAAATAGGGATTGCCGCGGCCGTCGCGCCGCTGGTCGATCTTGAGGAAACCGAGATTGCGCTTGCCCTGCCGCGTCACGCGCACGCCGCGCACCTGCTCCGGCGCGCAGGCAGGAAAGTTGATGTTGATGACGGTGTTCTTCGGCACGCCCTCTTTCAGCACCTTGTGCAGGATCTCGGGCCCGAATTTCAGCGCCGTCTCCCACAACGGCTTTTCACGCGTCTCCATCGAGAATTCCTGCGACAGCGCGAACGACGGCAATCCCAGGATGGTGCCCTCGAGCGCGCCGGCAATGGTGCCGGAATAGACCACGTCTTCAGCGACGTTGCGCCCGCGGTTCACGCCGGACAGCACGACATCGGGCATCTTGTCGCCGAGGATGTGGCGCGCGCCCATGATGACGCAATCGGTCGGCGTGCCCCGCACGGCGAAATGGCGCGGGCCGACTTCGCGCAGCCGCAAGGGATCGTTCAGCGACAGCGAATGCGACACGCCGGATTGATCGAGCTCCGGCGCCACGACCCAGACGTCGCCGGACAGCGCACGCGCAATTTCCTCGACGACCTTCAGGCCCGGCGCGTGAATGCCATCATCATTGGTGCAGAGAATTCGCATGCTTTTTCAGGGCCTTTTCGCTCGATTCCCTAAAGCGCGATGATGAATTCATCGCGCTTTAGCTCTTTGTTTGAGCATGACCTTTTCGGAAAACCGCTTCACACTTTCCCGGATCATGCTTGCGCGAGGTGCCGGTTTATCCGGCTATCGAGACCAACGCAAACCGATCAAAACACGGCGAACCGGCGATATCGGCGGTACCCGCAGGGGCCCAATTCGTGCTATCGGTCGCCATTCCCGGTGGCTATTGGCATTGCGTTTGATTTTTCGGACGGCTTTGGGATTTCGTCGTGACCCGCCTTTCGACCGTGACGGCAATTGCGATGTGCAGCGCCCTGCTCGCGCCGCTCGCGGGGCATGCCCAATCCAACCAGGAGCCTCCCGCAAGCCAATCGCGCCAGCTCACCAAAACGCCGCGCGATGATCTGCCTGCGGCCGCGCCGGTCGCCATTCCCGCTGCGCCACCCGCCGCCCCCCTTGCTGCTTCGCCGGCCGCGGCGCCCGTCGCCGCACCTCCCGTCGCCGCTCCCGTCGCTCCGCCGCTTGCCGCCCCGGCCGTCGCCATCCTCTGTGACGGCGGCACGGCGACCGGCGGCACATGCGCCTGCCCCGGCGGCTACGCGCTGCTTCCGGCGACAACAGGCAACGGCGGCACCTGCGTCCGCAGCAATGCCGAGAACTGCCGCGGCGGCGTGCTGACGGTGGCGGGCGTCTGCCTCTGCGACGGCCGGGTCACGATGTCGGGGGAAACCTATGAGCTCGAATACCTCGGCGGCAAATGCGTGCCGAAGCGATGTCCTGACAGGAGTTACCTCAGGGAAGGCAAATGCGTCGCCAGCAACGATGCGCGCTTCTCCTTCACCTGCCGCACCGGCTACATCCCCGACGATACGGCGTCGAGCACGGCCGCAACCGGCCTGCGCTGTGTGCCGGACCCGACCTTCTGTCCGGCCGAGGCGAAGCGGAAGGACGGCGCCTGCACGAAATCATCGGCGATCGCCATCGACTGTTTCGAAGGCCGCTGCACCTGCGGCCCCAACGCGGAGTGGGCGAACTATCTCTGCCAGTGCACCGCGCCCTATCGCAATGTGAATGGCGCTTGCGTGGCGGCTTCCACCGCATCCGTGGACGACAAGGGCAAGCCCGAACTGCAATCGGCCGAGCCATCGCCCAAGCGCAAGGCATGCCCCCGCGGCACGGTGCGCACGCAATCCGGCAGTTGCGTCGCCGCACAGCCGAGGCTGCCGAGCGCGGGCGAACTCGGCGTCTACTACGAGCGCGCCCAGCGCTATCAGGGCTTTCCGGCGCAGCAACCAGACAATATGCGCTGACCAGCTAGAGCGTGATGAGATTGTGTTGAACGGTGCGGCACAGGGAATACACCTCTCCCTTGGGAGAGGTCGGCGCGTAGCGCCGGGTGAGGGATTACGGTCTCACGAGGGCACCTGAACCCCTCACCCGGATCGCTTGCGCGATCCGACCTCTCCCTTCGGGAGAGGTGAAGGAACTGGCTCTCCGATTAAACCTCGAACCACCTTGCTCTAATCAGCTAGCGCTGCCGCCGCGCGCGCCACACCCGCAGCAGCTTTCCGGAATGCGATGGCATTCGCATCTCCAAAAATAATGGAGCCGGCTCCGGCGGCTTCACCGGCTCCGGTGCAGGCTCCGCCGTAGCCTTGAGCGGTGCCGGCGGCTGCGGCGCTGCATCCATAGCGTTCGCCTGCTGCAGCAGCGTTTCGACCGGCAGCGGTGGCGCCGCGGGCCTGGGCGGCGGCCGCGGGTGGCGCGCACGCGCGAGATCGAGCCCCTTGTTGAAATCGTCGGGGTTGAACCATTTCTGCCCGCGCACGGCGTCGAGCAGATCGTCGTCCCACAGGCGTTCGATCGCGATGTCGAATTCGCCGCCGTGCTTCTGGTTGATCGCCTGCATCCCGAATCCGGTGACCGCCCATTGCCGCCCGATCCAGAAGATGTCGCGATGCAACGCCATTTCGCACGCTTCGCTTTGAACTCGATTACTCGATGACTTTGAGGCCGCCCATATAGGGTTGCAGCACGTCGGGCACGGCGATCGAGCCGCCCTGCTGCTGATAGGTTTCCATCACGGCGATCAGCGCCCGGCCGACGGCGGTGCCGGAGCCATTCAGCGTGTGCACGAAGCGCGGCTTGCCGTCGGGGCCGCGCGAGCGCGCATCCATGCGCCGCGCCTGGAAATCGCCGCACACCGAGCAGCTCGAGATTTCGCGGAACGCGCCGCCCTCGCCCTGCCCGGGCATCCAGACCTCGATGTCGTAGGTCTTTTGCGCGGAGAAGCCCATGTCACCGGCGCACAGCGTCATCACGCGGTAATGCAGGTCGAGCCGGCGCAGCACTTCCTCCGCGCAGGCAAGCATCCGCTCCAGTTCGTCCTTGCTGGTCTCGGGGGTCGCGACCGACACCAGTTCGACCTTGCTGAACTGGTGCTGGCGGATCATGCCGCGGGTGTCGCGCCCGGCCGCACCCGCCTCCGCGCGGAAGCACGGCGTCAGCGCGGTCACCCGCATCGGCAGCTCTTTTTCGTCGAGGATGGATTCGCGGACGAGATTGGTGAGCGAGACCTCGGCGGTCGGGATGAGTCCGAGGCGCTGGCTGCGCAGCTCCTCGATCGGCGCGGTCAGCAGTTCGCCCTTGATCGCCCAGAACTGATCGTCCTCGAATTTCGGCAGCTGCCCGGTGCCGAACATCACGTCGTTGCGCACCAGCAGCGGCGGGTTGATCTCGGTATAGCCATGCTCGTTGGTGTGGAGATCGAGCATAAACTGCCCGATGGCACGCTCCAGCCGCGCCAGTCCCTTCTTGAGCACGACAAAGCGTGCGCCGGACAATTTTGCGGCCGCCTCGAAGTCCATGTAGCCGAGCGCGCCGCCGAGATCGTCATGCGGCCTGGGCGCAAAGCCGTATTCGCGCGCCTTGCCGAACACATGGTGCTGCACATTGCCGTGCTCGTCGGTACCGTCGGGGACTTCGTCGAGCGGCAGGTTCGGGATTGCCGACAGTTCGCGCGCGAGCTCCTCGTCGGCCGTCTTCGCGGCGGCCTCGAGCTCGGGCATTCTGGTCTTGAGCTCGGCGACTTCAGCCATCAACTTGTTGGCGCGCGCCTCGTCCTTTGCCTTCTTGGCCTCGCCGATTTCCTTAGACGCCGCATTGCGCCGCGCCTGCGCCTGCTCGGAGGCCAGGATCGCCGCGCGGCGCTTCTCGTCGATCGCCAGCAGCGACGGCGACAACGGCTGTAGCCCACGCCGTTTCAGGCCGGCGTCGAAGGCTTGCGGGTTGTCGCGAATGGCTTTGATGTCGTGCATGGTCGGCAGTTCCTGGCGTCATGGCCGGGGATAGCCGTCTGAAGGACGGCGTCGCTTACGCTCGCCTATGCCCGGCCATCCACGCCTTTGCCGCGTTAGATCAAGTCGTGGATGCCCGGGTCAAGCCCGGGCATGACGAATCATGGGAAGTACGTCGGATGATAGGCAAAAGGCGGCTGATCCGCCCTATTCCGCAGGATTGGCGGCCGACGGCGCGCCGGCGGAGGCCGAGTTGCTAGCGGTAGCCTTCTTTTCCACGATCTGCACGGCGAAGATGGCGCCCTCGTAGAGGACGAGCAGCGGGATCGCCAGCGAGGCCTGGCTCAGCACGTCCGGCGGGGTCAGCACGGCAGCGATAACGAAGGCGATGACGATGAAGTAACGCCGCTTTTCGCGCAGCATCTTCGACGTGACGATGCCGATCCGCCCGAGCAGCGTCAGGATCACCGGCAGCTGGAAGGCGATACCGAAGGCGAAGATCAGCGACATCATCAGCGAGAGATATTCGCCGACCTTGGGCAACAGCTGGATCTGCGCACTCTCCTCGCCGCCGATCTGCTGCATGCCGAGCGAGAAGCGCACCAGCATCGGCAACACCAGGAAATAGACCAGCATCGCGCCCAGCACGAAGAACACGGGCGTGGCGACCAGGTACGGCAGGAAGGCGTTGCGCTCGTGCTTGTAGAGGCCGGGCGCCACGAACTTGTAGATTTGCGTCGCCACGATCGGGAACGAGATGAAGGCGGCGCCGAACAGCGCGAGCTTCAGCTGGGTGATGAAATATTCGAGCAGGGCCGTGTAGATGAATTTCGAGTTCTCGGCGCCCGCCACCCAGACGAACGGCCAGACCAGCACGTTGTAGATCTGCTTGGCGAAGAAGAAGCAGAGGATGAAAGCGACGGCAAAGCCGAGCAGCGCCTTGATCAGCCGCGAGCGCAGCTCGATCAGGTGATCCATCAACGGCGCCTTGCTGGCCTCGATGTCTTCGGCGCTCATGACGCTTTGGCTTCCTTCGGCGCGTCGGCCGCGGCGGCCTGCTCCTGCGGCAAGGCTTCCGTCTCGCGGGCCATGCCGAGCTGCAGCGGCGGCTCAACATGCGTTTCAGCTTCAACGAAGGTCTGCGGAGTCGGGGCTGCCGGCTCTGTCGGCGTCACCGGCGCATCGCCTGGCGATGTCGCGGGCTCACCGATGGCGCCGGCGACTTGCGCATCGGCCGGCTTGTCGATGGCGAGCGCGTCGGTGACGTCCTTCTGCAACTCGGTCATCACGTTGGCGCCGCTGAAGCTGGTGGCGGCTTCCTTGACCTCGTCAAAGGTCTTCTTGATGTCGGCCATTTCGGCCTCGCGCATGGCTTCCTGGAACTGGCCCTGGAATTCGGCGGCCATCTTGCGGGCCTTGCCGATCCACTGGCCGACCATGCGCAGCACGCCGGGCAATTCCTTCGGGCCGATGGCAATCAGCGCGACGACCGCGATGACAACCAGTTCACTCCACCCGATATCGAACATGAAAGATTCCGCTCACGCGCAAAGCCCGTCAAAACCCCAATTCCATTAGCAGGATTTGAGGGCGCCCGCGGCTTTTCTCAACCGATCCCGATGGCTGGATCAGACCACTTTGCTGCCGACGTCGGACCGCGCCGCGGTGGGCGCCGGGGATGCATTGTGGTCGATCGTCTTGACAGGCTCGGCGGGCTTTTCCGCCTCGTCGTCCTTCATGCCCTTCTTGAAGGCCTTGATGCCGTTGGCGACGTCGCCCATCAGGTCGGAAATCTTGCCGCGCCCGAACAACAGCAGGACCACTGCGATCACCACGATCCAGTGCCAAATGCTCAGCGAACCCATCCTGCAACCCTCCAAACATGCGGGGCCGGCGCCGGCCCAGGCTTTGAGCGGAAGGTAGGCCCGAAGGGTGCCGAAAACAAGGACTTAGGCCGCGGCAAATCGCTGTCGGAGCTACGTATTATTGCTACCGTTAACCCGCGGAAAGTTGAGGTGTGGGAACTAGTTGCCCTCGCCTTTTTCAGGCTCTTTCTCGGGTTCCGGCGCAGGCGCCAGCAGCAATTCGAGGGTATCGCCGGGCTCCAGCGCATCCTCGTCCTCGCGCAGCGCCGGATCGTCCGACGGGTTGGGCACGTTGAAGCCGGTCGGCAGCCGGGAATCCAGCAGGCCCGTGCCCTTCAACTCGTCGAGACCGGGCAGATCGGAAAGCTGCTCCAGGCTGAACTGGGTCAGGAACGCCTCGGTGGTGCCGAAGGTCAGCGGACGGCCGGGAGTCTTGCGGCGGCCGCGCGGGCGGATCCAGCCGGTCTCCAGCAGCACGTCGAGCGTGCCCTTGGAGGTGACCACGCCGCGGATTTCCTCGATCTCGGCGCGCGTCACCGGCTGGTGATAGGCGATGATGGCGAGCACCTCGATCGCCGCGCGCGACAGCCGCCGCGTCTCCGTGCTCTCGCGCGTCATCAGCCATGACAGATCGCCGGCGGTGCGGAACGTCCATTTGTTGGCGACGCGCACTAGGTTGACGCCGCGCGGCGCATATTCGGCCTGCAGCTGCGCCAGCGCTTCCTTGATGTCGACGCCGTCGGGCATGCGCTTGGCAAGGGTGGCCTGATCGATCGGCTCGGCGGACGCAAACAGCAGCGCCTCCAGCAGCCGCAGCTCCTCGGGCCGCGCCTGCGGATCGGCCGGTGTCGCCTCGTCGTCAGCCACGCGTTTCTCCGCCAGGCTTGCCATGGCCAAATCTCCTTCTTGCACTTGCCGGAGCTCCGGTACTGATTGAATCAGAACCGGAGCTCCGGATTCTCGACTTGACGCGTTTTCTTCACGCGAACCGGTGTCCACTTCGCTTGAAAACGCTCTAGACCGGAACTTCCGGCGCGGGGTTGACTGCCTGCGGCGGACGTTTCCGGAAGTACAGAGGCGCGAACGCCTGTTTCTGGTTCAGCTCCATCTCGCCCTCGCGCACGAGCTCGAGCGCCGAAGCGAAGCTCGAGGCGAACACGGTCGCACGCTGCGAGGGGTCGACCACGTATTGCATCAGGAGCTCATCGAGGCAGCTCCAGTCCTCGGCCATGCCGACCAGCCGCTCCAGCGAAGCGCGCGCTTCCGACAGCGACCACACGGTCCGCCTGGCGAGGTGCACGCTGGCGAGCACGCGCTGCTGGCGCTGCGCGGAATAGGCCGTGAGCAGGTCGTAGAGCGTCGCGGTGTAGCGGGGATGACGGATCTCCGCGATGTTTTCCGGATTGCCGCGCGGAAAAATATCGCGCTGGAACTGGGGCCGGTTCATCAGCCGGTTCGCGGCTTCGCGGATGGCTTCCAGCCGGCGCAGGCGGTTGGCCAGCGCAGTCGCCATCTCCTCGGCGCTCGGCCCGTCCGGCGAGGGCGGCTCGGGCAGCAGCAGGCGCGATTTCAGATAGGCGAGCCAGGCCGCCATCACGAGATAGTCGCCGGCGAGCTCTAGCCGGATCTTTCGCGCGTGCTCGATGAAGGCGAGATACTGGTCGGCGAGCGCCAGGATCGAAATCTTGGAGAGGTCGACCTTCTGCTGCCGCGCCAGTGTCAGCAACAGGTCGAGCGGACCCTCATAGCCGCCGACATCGACCACCAGCTCCGGTTCGCCCTCGGCGATTTCGGCCGGACGCCCGGTCTCAAACGACAGAATTTCCGCGGTCATGCCACCCCCGCCTGTTCGACCAACGCGTCCAGTTCGACCCGCGCCGCCTTGCGGTCGAACGGCACCGGCGGCTTGCGCGACGCCAGCGCCTTGACGGCGCGCTGCAGCGCCTTGCCCGACAGTTCCGGCGTTTGGCTGGCGACCTCGCGCATCTCGTCGAGCTTGCCGTTGCAATGCAGGACCATGTCGCAGCCGGCGGCGACGATGGCCCGCGTCCGCTCGGCGATCGACCCCGCCAGCGCGTTCATGGAAACATCGTCACTCATCAACAAACCCTGGAACCCGATACGACCGCGAATCACCTGCTCGATGATTGTCGCAGAAGTCGTCGCCGGTTGGGCGGGGTCCAGCGCGCTAAACACAACATGTGCGGTCATCGCCATCGGCAAGTCGTTCAAGGGGATAAACGCGGCGAAATCGGTCCGTTCCAGCTCTGCGCGCGGCGTATCGACCGTCGGCAGGCGGAAATGGCTGTCCGCCGTCGCCCGCCCGTGTCCGGGAATGTGCTTCAGGACGGGCAGGACGCCGCCCTGCTGCAGCCCCTCGGTGACCGCCCGGGCGATGTCAGCCACCTTGGCCGGCTCGGTTCCATAGGCCCGGTTGCCGATCACATTGTCGGCGCCCGCGACCGGCACATCCGCCAGCGGCAGGCAATCCACGGTAATGCCGAGCTCGGCGAGATCGGCCGCAATCAGCCGGTTGCTGAGCCGTGCTGCCTTCAGCCCCAGCGCGGGGTCGCGATCGTAGAGGGAGCCGAATACCGCCCCCGGCGGATAGGCCGGCCAAAGCGGCGGACCCAGCCGCTGCACCCGGCCGCCTTCCTGGTCGATCAGGACCGGTGCATCGGCCTCGCCCACGGTCGCGCGCAATTCGCCAACCAGCCGAGCGACTTGGGCCGGCGTATCGACATTGCGCTTGAACAGGATGAAGCCCCACGGCCGCACGGCGCGAATGAAATCGCGCTCGGCGCCGGTCAGCTCCAGTCCAGATACGCCCGTGATGAATGCGCGGTTCGACATGGGGCGGGTTTGCCCTCCGCCGCCCCGGGGGTCAAGGAAACCGCGCTCAATTGCTTTGGATGACGCACTGCCCGCCGGCAGTCTTCAGGTTGCTGCAGAACTGGGCAGCCTCGTCCCGGGTACCGAAGGGTCCGACCATGGCACGGTAGAACACGCCCTTCTCGCCCAGATCCGCCCGCTTGATCAGCGGCGGACGCGAGCCCAGCACGTTCGGGAACTTGCCCTGCAGCGACCGGTAGGAGGCCTGCGCGTCGGCCTCGGTCTTCTGCGAGGAAACCTGGACCACGTAGCCGCCGCCGGCGGCAGGCGCCGGTGCCGGCGCCGGGTTGACGGCAGCGACCCGCGCGGGCGGCTCGGCTGCGGCCGGAGCGCCGGGAGTAAGCGACAGCGGCGCGTTGGCGCTGGCATTGGCTGACGTCGGCGGGTTGCGTGGCGCTGCGGCGGGCGGCGGCGCGGCCGGCGCCTGCGTCCGCGGGGCTGCGACCTGCGCGGGAGGTGCGCCCGGCCTCGGCGGGCTACCTGCGGGCAGGCCCGCGTCCGCTGCGTCGCCCTTCACCGAGAGCGTCTTGATCCGCCGCGGCTCGCTGTTCGCCAACGTGCCGTTGGCGGCAGCCGTCGGAGGCGGCGGGGTATTCGGGGTGACACTCGCCGGCGACGGCGGATTGGCATTCTGGTTCAGCGGCGGGAACACCACGCGAGGCCCGGAGCGCGCATTGACGTCGACCGGCGTCTCTTCACGCGGAACGATCTTCTCCTTGCCATCGCCGAACGTCATGCGGTCCGGCGACTTCGGCGCAGTATCGGATTGCGCCGGCACGACCTTGGTCGGGCTGTTGTCGGCCTTGATGATCGGCGGCTCGCCGCTGCGCGGAGAGCCGATGAAATTGCGATAGGCGAATGCGGCGCCGGTACCGACCACGGCAAGCGCAAGCACGGCCGCGACAGTGATCATGCCGCCGCGCTTGCGCGGCGGCTCCTCCGGCTCCTCGTCATAGGCGCCCTGATAGGCATAGGGATCGTCGGGATAGGCGGGATCGCGCTGGTAGTCCTGCCCGGCCTCGATCTGGCCATACAGCGCATCGTCGTAGCGCGAGGGATCGGGCTGCGCCTGCTCGGCATATTGCGGCTCGTCCTGGTATTGATACTGCGCGTGCTGTTGCGGCGGCGGCGCAGCCTGCTGCGCGCCATAGCGGTGCAACGGGTGCACCGGGGCCGGCTGGTAATCCGCTTCGTCGTCATATTGCGGCGGCGGAGGCGGCGCCGGCTGCTGCGATCTCGCATTGGCGCGCTGCATCCATGGCGGCGGACCCGCGGGAGGCTCGGGCTCCGGCTCATATTGCTCGGGCTCATACTGCTCGGGCTGGTATTGCTCGGGCTGATACTGCGGCGTCTCGTATTGCGGCGCCTGGTAGCGCTGCGCGGCCTGCGGCTGCGCCTTCACATTGGCGCGGCCCATTGCGAAGGGATCGGTCTGGCCGATCAGGCGCGCCAGTTCCGCCAACGGATCGCTTTCGGCCTTCTGGCCATGCTGATCCGCGCCGCGGCCATAGTCATCATGGGCGGGAAACGGTCGGTCCTGATATCGATCAGCCATCGGCTACGATGCATCCCCTCCAGGAAGGAGCCAAATCGTACTTCAAACGAATGGCCGCCTGCCAGTTGCCGCGGACATCCCCATGCGCGCGGCCGTCTACCCCTAGCTACCTTAAAGCTACCTCATCTCGGTCGGAGCGTGGACGCCCAGTACGG
The DNA here is from genome assembly GCF_016219575.1 of Bradyrhizobium sp. Classification (GTDB taxonomy): domain Bacteria; phylum Pseudomonadota; class Alphaproteobacteria; order Rhizobiales; family Xanthobacteraceae; genus Bradyrhizobium. Next base: position 1,009,527 of record NZ_JACRMG010000009.1, read on the forward strand.
CCAATCCCGATGCCAGAACCGAAACGACGCCCTGAACCATAGCCAGGCGCGCCTTTGTAAGCTCTGCATCATGATTGATAATGAAGCGTAAATGGGGCAAATCGCGGCCCTTTGTCCAAAGTGCATGAAATTCGCTGGCTAAATCATACAGGTAAAAGGCGATTCGGTGTGGCTCATGTGCCGTGGCGGCTGCCTCCACCGTACGGGGGTAGACCGCCAGCCGCTTCAAAAGATCGAGTTCCGCGCCCTCCGTCAGCCGCTCCACCGCGGCACCCGCGAGATAGGCGATGCGGGCCCCCGCCTCCTCCGGCAGGTCCGGCACCACCTCCTCCCGCGCATTGCGGAAGATGGAATGGCCGCGGGCATGGCCGTACTGGACGTAGAACACCGCGTTGTCCCTCGACTGCTCGATCACCTTGGCGAGGTCGAAATCGAGCACGGCGTCGTTCTTGCGGAACAGCATCATGAACCGCACCGCGTCGGAGCCGACCTCGTCCACCACTTCCCGCAGCGTGATGAAATCGCCGGAACGTTTCGACATCCTCACCTGCTCGCCGTTGCGCAGCAGGCGGACGAGCTGAACGATCTTGACGTCGAGCGCGGCCTTGCCGCCGGTGATCGCCTTGATGGCGGCCTGCACGCGCTTGATGTAGCCGCCATGGTCGGCGCCCCACACGTCGATCAGATCGCGAAACCCGCGGTCGTACTTGTTCTTGTGATAGGCGATGTCGGAGGCGAAATAGGTGTAGGAGCCGTCCGACTTGATCAGCGGACGATCGACGTCGTCGCCATAGGCGGTGGCACGGAACAGCGTCTGGACGCGGTCCTCGTAATCCTCGACCGGCTTGCCCTTCGGCGGCGGCAGGCTGCCTTCGTAGATGTCGCCCTTGGCGCGCAGGAAATCGATGGTCTCGGCGACCTTGTTGTTGCCGGCCTCGATCAGCGAGCGCTCGGAGAAGAACACCTCGTGCTGGATGTTGAGCGCGGCGAGATCGCCCTTGATCGCGTCCATCATCATTGCGATCGCCTTGTTGCGGACGACCGGCAGCCAGGCGGCTTCATTCATCGCCTTGAGCTTGTCGCCATGCTCCTGCGCCAGCGCCTCGCCGACCGGCTTGAGATAGTCGCCGGGATAGAGGCCTTCGGGTATCTCGCCGATGTTCTCGCCGAGCGCCTCGCGGTAGCGCAGGAATGCCGAGCGCGCGAGCACGTCGACCTGCGCGCCGGCATCGTTGATATAGTATTCGCGCGTGACCTCGAAGCCCGCAAATTGCAGCAGGTTTGACAGCGCATCGCCGAACACCGCGCCGCGGCAATGGCCGACATGCATCGGGCCGGTCGGATTGGCGGAGACGTATTCGACATTGACCTTCTGCGCCGCGCCGGCCGCGCTCTGGCCGTAGGCGGCGCCCTCGCGCAGCACGCTGCGCAATTCGACAATCCAGGCCGATGGCTTCAGGGTCAGGTTGATGAAGCCGGGTCCGGCGACATCGACCGCCGAGATCAGATCGTCCGCGCGCAGCTTTTCCGCGATCCTGTCGGCGAGTTCGCGCGGTTTCGCTCTGGCGTCCTTGGCGAGCACCATGGCGGCGTTGGTCGCCATGTCGCCGTGAGTGGCGTCGCGCGGCGGTTCCACGACCACGCGCGAGAAATCGATATCCGCAGGCCAGCCGCCCTCGGCGGCAAGGGTCGCGCAAACCGCGTGAACGCGCGCCAAAACGGCGGCAAACAGGTGCTGGGACGGGGATTTCCCAGCGGTTTTTTCAGCGGATTGTTCAGCCATGGGGCCGCCGCCTAACGCAAATCCGGGGTCGAGTCAAAAAGCCTTTGGTGCTCGATCAGCGCGTAGCGGTCGGTCATCCCGGCGATGAAATTGCCGATCCGGCGGGCACGCTCCGTCTCGGTCTCCTCGCCCGTGGCATCCAGCCAATCCGTCGGCAGATCGCCGGGCGACTTCCGGTAGCGCTCGAACAGGTCGATGACGATCTGCTCGGCCTCCCCCATCACCCGCATCACCCGCGTATGGCGGTACATGCGCTGAAACAGGAACGCCTTGATCTCGGCTTCGGCCCTGGCGATTTCGGCGGGAAAGGCGATCAGCGCCTGCTTCCGGGTCCGCACGTCCTGCGCCGATTGCGGCTGTGCCGTCGCGATACGCTGGCCGGCCTCGGCCATGACGGCGCCGATCAGATAGGAAATCAGCTCGCGCACCAGTTCGGCCCCGCGCCTGATGTCGTCGAGGCGGGGATAGTGCCTTGCGGTTTCGGCGATGATGTCCGAGATCAGCGGCACCACCTTGAGATCGTCGACGCGAAACAGACCCGCACGAAGGCCGTCGTCGATGTCATGGGCGTCATAGGCGATGTCGTCGGCAATCGCAGCGACCTGCGCCTCCATCGAGGCAAAGCTCCAGAGTTCGAGGTCGAAGTTCCTGACGTAATCGGCGATGCCGGCGGGGACGCCGTGCTCGCGATACGATCCGATCGGCGAGCCATCGCGCTCGGTCAGCGGGCCGTTGTGCTTGACGATGCCCTCGAGCGATTCCCAGGTCAGGTTCAGCCCGTCGAAATCAGGGTAGCGGTGCTCCAGCGCGGTGACCACGCGCAGCGCCTGCGCATTGTGGTCGAAGCCGCCGTGATCCCTGAGGCAGGCGTCCAGCGCCCGCTCCCCGGCATGGCCGAACGGGGGATGGCCGAGGTCGTGGGCCAGCGCCAGGGTCTCGGTGAGGTCTTCGTCCAGCCCGAGCTGGCGGGCCAGCGCGCGGGCGATCTGGGCTACTTCCAGCGAATGGGTCAGCCGGGTGCGGTAATGGTCGCCCTCGTGGAACACGAAGACCTGGGTCTTGTGCTTGAGCCGCCGGAAGGCGTTGGAATGGATCACCCGGTCGCAATCCCTCCGGAACGGGCTCCGGGTGCGACTCGGCGGCTCCGCGAACAGCCGCCCGCGGCTGCCGTCGGGGTCGCAGGCAAAGGGCGCGCGCGGGGCAGCCATTCCGACCGTCACGGCAATTTAATCCTTATCCATTTGATTCCGCTTGTCCGCGCACTTAACTATGGAGGGCGCGGGATACCAAATGAATTGGGTATGACGCCGGGAGACTTTGCAATGACTGCTGCCATCACCGTCAGCGAGCGGGCTGCCCGCCGGATCGGCGAGATCCTCAAGGGCGAAGGCGAAGGCGCCATGCTGCGCATCAGCGTCGAGGGCGGCGGCTGCTCGGGCTTCCAGTACAAGTTCGATGTCGACCGTGCCAGGACCGAGGACGACCTCGTGATATCGCGCGAGGACGCCGTGGTGCTGGTCGATTCCGCTTCCGTGCCGTTCCTGGCGGGATCGGAAGTCGACTTCGTCGACGACCTGATCGGCGCCTCGTTCCGGGTGGTCAACCCGAACGCCACCGCCTCCTGCGGCTGCGGCACCAGCTTCTCGATCTGATCCCCTATTTCGAAGCGAACAGCGCCCTGGCATTGGCGTTGGCGATTTGGGCCGCGATTTTCGGCGGCAGCTGATCGAGCCATGCCCGGTAGCCGGCGATGATGTCGCCATAGCTTGCCCAGCGCTCGGATATCCAGGTATCGGAGCCGACCAGGAAGCGGTCGGGGAATTTCTCGAACAGGGCGCGCCACTCCGCCGTCAGCTTGCCGCCGCCGTCGACGATGCCGCTGCGGTAGGACAGCTCGCCCCACAGTTTGGGATATTTGGTCAAGAGCGCCGCGACCCGGTCGGTCGACAGCCCGAAGCCCGTATGCGCCCAGATGATCTGCGCGCGCGGATTGTGCCGCATCAGGATCTCGACCGCCTCATCGTCGGCATGGGCGTGCAGATAGAGATTGTTGGCGACCGCGAAATCGACAACCTTCTTCACCACCTCGGTATCGGCCGCACGGCCCGAGATGTGGAATTCGCCGATGCCGCGGTAGTAGCCGCGCTTGAACTCTTCGTGCACGAGCTCCAGTGTCAGGGGATCGCCGAACCAGGTCTGGATGTCGGCGCGCACCTTGTAGGGGCGGATGAACGGCACCACCCACAGGCCCTCGGGCCTGGCATCCATCAGCGCATGCGTGCCGGTGTTTGGGCGGCTGGTGGCCAAGATGCCGGTGACGCGGTTCTTGCGGAACAGCTCCAGCACCTGGTCGACCTGGTAGTAGGGCTTCGGCTCCCAATTGTAGTGCAGATGCGCGTCGAAGATCTCGATCGGCTCGGCGGCGGCGGCATCGCGCGCATGTCCCGCAAGCAGCGCGATGGCGGCGAAGGCCACGGCCGCCCGCATTGCCCTGCCCGCTCCGCTCATTCGGCCGCCACCACGCGCGGCGGCTTGGCTTCGCCGGTGTCTTCTTCCTGCGGCTCGAGGCGGCGCTTGAGACGGCGGTCGATGCGGTCGAGATAGATGTAGACCACCGGCGTGATGTAGAGCGTCAGCAGCTGCGACAGGCAGAGACCGCCGACGACGGCGATGCCCAGCGGCTGCCGCAGCTCGGCGCCGGCGCCGGCGCCGATCGCGATCGGCAGCGTGCCGAAGATCGCGGCAAAGGTCGTCATCATGATCGGGCGGAAGCGCAGCAGCGCCGCCTCTCGGATGGCGTGCTCGGCCGAGAGGCCGACGCGGCGGCGCTCCAGCGCGAAGTCGACCATCATGATCGCGTTCTTCTTGACGATGCCGACCAGCATCACGATGCCGATCATGGCGATGACGGACATTTCCATGTTGAACGCCATCAGGGTCAGGATCGCGCCGATACCGGCGGACGGCAGGCCCGAAATGATCGTGATCGGGTGAATGAAGCTTTCGTAGAGGATGCCGAGGATGACGAAGGCTGCGAACACGGCGGCGAGGATCAGCACGCCCTGCCCGCGCAGCGAATCCTGGAACACCTGCGCGGTGCCGGAGAAGCCGGTCGCAATCGTCACCGGCAGGTTGGAGGCCTGTTCGAGCGCAGTGATCTTGTCCACGGCATAGCCGAGCGAAACGCCCGGCGCGAGATTGAACGAGATCGTCACCGCCGGCTGCTGGCCCTGGTGGTTGATCTGCAGCGGACCGACGCTCGGCACCAGCTTTGCCACCGCGTCCAGCGGAATGGTCTGGCCGCTCGCCGTCTTCATGTAGAGCTTCGACAGGTCGGACGGGTCGACCTTGAACCGCGCCTCCGCCTCCAGAATGATCTGGTAGTCGTTCGACGGCATGTAGATGGTGCCGACCTGGCGCGTGCCGAACGCGTTGTAGAGCTGGTTGCGGACCTGATCGACGGTGACGCCGTAGATCGCCGCCTTCTCGCGGTCGATGTCGACCGTCATCTGCGGGTTCTTGATGTAGAGGTCGGTCGTGACGTCGAGCAGACCCGGGATCTTCTCGATCCTTTCACGCATCTCCGGCGCGATGCGATAAAGCGCCTCGGTATCGCCGCTCTGCATCACATATTGATACTGGCTCTTAGAAATCCGCCCGCCGATATTGAGGTTCTGGATCGGCTGGAAGAATGCCTGCATGCCCGGAACCTGGCGCGCCTTGGCCCGCAGCCGTCCGATGATCACACCGAGATTGTCGCGCGTCTTCTTCGGCTTCAGCGCCACGAACAGACGCCCGTAGTTTGCCGTCGTATTCGGTCCGCCGGCTCCCACGGTCGAATTGATATAGTCGATCGCGGGATCGGACTTCAGCAGTTCGACCAGCGCCAGCTGCCGCTCCTTCATTGCTTCGAAAGAGGTATCGGTTGCAGCTTCGGTCACGCCGATGAGGAAACCGGTGTCCTCCTGCGGGAAGAAGCCCTTCGGCACGACCATGTAGAGATAGACGGTGCCGCCCAGCGTGGCGAACGTCACCAGCAGCATCAGGAGCTTCCGGGCCAATACCCAGTCCAGCGTAACTTCGTAGGCCCAAAGCCAGGAATCAAACATCCGCTCGAAAAGACGAAGCACGATGTTCGGCTTCCTGGTCTGGTCATGCGCCTTCAGCACGCGGGCGCACAGCATCGGGGTCAGCGTCAGCGACACGAAACCGGAAACCACGATGGCGACCGAGATGGTGACGGCGAACTCGCGGAACACGCGGCCGACGATGCCGCCCATCAGCAGCACCGGAATGAACACGGCGATCAGCGAGAAGGTGATCGAGATGATGGTGAAGCCGATCTCGCGCGCACCTTTCAGCGCGGCCTCGAACGGCCGCATGCCGTGCTCGATGTGCCGGACGATGTTCTCCAGCATGACGATGGCATCATCCACCACGAAGCCGACCGACAGTGTCAGCGCCAGCAGCGTCATGTTGTTGATGGAATAGTCCAGCACGTACATCACGGCACAGGTTCCGAGCAGCGAGATCGGAACGGCGAGCGCCGGAATGAAGGTGGCGGAAGCCGAGCGCAGGAACAGGAAGATCACGAGGATCACGAGCGTAATCGCGATCAGCAGGGTCTCCTCGACGTCGGCGACCGCCTGGCGAATGGAGATCGAGCGGTCCATCAGCACGTTGATGGAAACCGAGGGCGGGATCGAGGCGCGCAGCGCCGGAAGCTTCGCGAGGATGGAGTCGACGACCGCCACCGTGTTGGCGTCGGGCTGTTTCTGGATTCCGAGCACGATGGAACGGTTGCCGTTCAGCCAGCTCGCGATCTTGTCGTTCTCGACGCTGTCATAGATGCGCGCAACCTCGTCGAGCTTGACGGGCGATCCGTTGACCCACTTGACGACGATCTTGCTGTAATCGGCCGCCTTGTCCATCTGTCCGGAGGCCACCAGGGCAACGTCCTGCTTCGGCCCGTTCAGCGTGCCGACCGGCGTCGACGAGTTGGCGCTCGCAACGGCGTTCCTGATGTCCTCGAGCGACAGACCGCGCGCGGCTGCGGCTTCCGGATCGGCCTGGACGCGGATCGCGAATTTCTGCGCGCCGTAGACCGAAACCTGGGCAACGCCCGGCAGCTGCGACAGTGCCTGGCCGATGGTGATGTCGCCATATTCGTTGACGGCCGACAGCGGCAGCGTGGCCGAGCCGAGCACGACGAACAACACCGGGAAATCCGCAGGGTTCACCTTGCGGAAGCTCGGTGGAATTTTCATCTCGATCGGCAGTCTTCGTTGCGCGATCGTGAGCGCGGTCTGCACGTCGAGCGCGGCAGCGTCGATGTTGCGGTTGAGATCGAACTGGATGGTGATGACGCTGGTGCCCTGCGAGGAGTTCGACGTCATCGAGGAGATGCCGGCGATGGTCGAGAGCTGGCGCTCGATGACGCCGGCGACGGAGGCCGCCATCGTATCTGCGCTGGCGCCCGGCAGGGTCGCGGTCACTGCGATGGTCGGGAAGTCGACCCTCGGCAACGCCGACACCGGCAGCAGGCGGAATCCGAACACGCCGAACGCAATGATCGTCGCCGTGATCAGCGTCGTCATGACCGGGCGGCGGATACAGATTTCGGACAGTGTCATGGGCTACGCCCCGGCCTTCCTGGCGCGCGGTTCGACGCGCGTTCCGTCCGACAGGAGTAATTGGCCGTCGGTGACGATGCTCTCGTCGCCGGACAGGCCCTCGGAGATCACCGAAAAGCCCTGGAAGGTGCGATCGACCTTCACCGGCTGGACCTTGGCTGCACCGTCCTTGACAACGAAGACGAAGTTGCCGCTCTGGCTGCGCTGCACGGCGATGGTCGGCACCACGACGGATTCTTCGGTGCGGATGATCAGCTTGGTCGAAACCAGCGTGCCCGGCCACAGCGTTTCGTTGCCGTTCTCCATGACACCGCGCACCGTGATCATGCCCGTGGCGGCATCGACGGCGTTTTCCACCATCGCCACCTTGCCCTCCTCCGAGCTCTGCCGGCCCGGAATGGTCGCGATCACCCGCGCACCATTCCTCGCCATGGATTCACGCAGATCGACCAGCACGCGTTGCGGGACGGCGAAGGTCACGTAGACCGGCGCCATCTGGTTGATGACGGCGAGCGACTGGGTGTCGGCGGGCCGCACGAAATTGCCGACCTTCACGTTCGCCGCGCTGATCCGCCCCGAGAACGGCGCGCGGATCAGGGTGTAGCTCTTCTGGACCTTGTAATTGTCGAGCACGGCCTGATCGGCCTTGATGGTGGCGGTCAGCGTATCCGACTGGGTCCTGGCATTGTCGAGATTGACCTGGGTGGTCGCACCCTTGGCGACGAGATCGGTGTAGCGGCGCAAGTCGCGCTGCGCCCCTTCGAGCTGCGCCTGGTCCTTGGCGAGCGTGCCTTCGGCCTGCTCGATCTGGGCGTCGATCTGCCGGGAATCGAGGGTGAACAGGAGGTCGCCCTCGTTGACCTTGGCGCCGTCCTGGAAATGCACGGCGACGATGGTGGTTTCCAGACGCGACTTCAGCGCGACGCTGGAAATCGGGGTCACAACACCGTTGGCATCGACATCGACGGGAACCGGCTTGCGCTCGGCCTTGGCGATCTCCACCGAGACGGTGCGGGGACGCTGCGGGCCCTGGGCGCTCGCATTACTGCCCATCCAGGAAGACCGGGTCGCAAAGGCGGCTACCGCCACAATGCCAAGCGCGCCTGCCAGTAAAATCCAGTTTCGTTTTTTCATGCTTCTTCGGTCCACCGGTCCAAAAAGGCCGGGACGGCTATTCCTGCCCGTTGGCGGCGAGTTTTGCGCCTTGTTTCTAAACAGTTACCACAGCCGGACGGCGCATGGTATGCCACTAAACTAAATTGTCGGTAATGGTCGGCCTTCCCCATGCGCATTGCTACCTGGAACGTCAATTCGGTCCGTCAGAGGATCGAGCCCCTGCTGGCCTGGCTGAAGGAGTGCTCGCCCGACATCGTCTGCCTGCAGGAAATCAAGTGCGTGGACGACGCGTTTCCACGGCTGGAAATCGAATCGCTCGGCTACAACGTCGTCACCCACGGCCAGAAGACCTTCAACGGGGTGGCGCTGCTGTCCCGGCTGCCGTTCGACGAGACCAAGTCGGGCCTCGCCGGCGACGACGAGGACGCCCATGCCCGCTTCCTCGAGGGCGTGGTCACGCTGAAGCACGGCGTGATGCGGGTGGCGTGTCTTTATTTGCCCAACGGGAACCCGGCGCCGGGCGACAAATATACCTATAAGCTCAAATGGATGTCTCGCCTTCTTGAGTATTCGAAGGAGCGGCTCAAGGCGGAGGAGCCGCTGGTACTGGCCGGCGACTTCAACGTCATCCCGGCGGCCGCCGACGTCCACAACCCCGCCGCCTGGGTCGACGACGCCCTGTTCCGTCCCGCCACAAGGGAAGCGTTCCAGTCCCTGCTCGGCCTCGGCCTGACCGACGCCCTGCGCGCCGTCAGCGATGCGCCCGGCCAGTACACCTTTTGGGACTACCAGGCCGGGGCCTGGCAGAAGAACTGGGGCCTGCGGATCGACCACCTGCTGCTGTCGCCGCAGGCCAGCGACCGGCTGGTCGATGTCGGCATCGACAGCTATGTGCGGGCCTGGGAGAAGCCGTCGGATCACGTGCCGGTGTGGGCGGATCTCGATCTGGAGACGGCCTGAGCCCGTGGCCTCCACAGCCCCGGCCAGCGAACCTCAGTCGCGGCGGCCCTTGACCCAGTGTTCGAGCATCTGCAGCGCCATGGCGCGGTCGCTCTCGGACGCCTTGCCGATCGCCCGGTTGTAGCTTTCCTTGATCCAGGCCTCTTCGGCGCCGGCGCTGTCGCGCGCCAGGGTCAGCCACATCAGCCCGCGGGCGCGCTGCGGCGGCATCTGGTCGCCGTTGAACAGCATCTGTCCGAGCAATGCCTGCGCCTGGTACTGGCCCTTCTGCGCGGCCAGACCGAGCCAGCGAATGCCCTGGCGGAAGCTCTCGGGTGAATTGCCGGTGCTCTTGAAGTAGAGCCGCGCCAGATCGTATTGCGCGTCCGCGTTGCCGAAATAGGACGCGGCATAGTTGAACATCTCGCGCGCGCGCTCGGGATCGGACTTCACTTTCGAGTTCGGGATGCCGCTCAGATAGTAGCGGCCGAGCGCCACGAAGGCATTCGCCACGATCGCCGCCTGCGGCGCCGACGGATTATCCTCGGCATGCTGGTTGGCGATGCGGCTGAAATATTCGAACGCGCGCAGGTCGTTCTGCGCCACGCCGTCACCGTCGGCGTACATCCGCCCGAGCTTCCACTGCGCCACGGGATGGCCGCCCTCCGCCGCATATTCCAGCGCGATCACCGATGAGGACGCCGCATTGGAGGCCATCGGCACCGCCGCTGCAGGAGTTGCGGCCATGGGCACGGGGGCCGGCGGAACCGGCCTGTTGCTCAGCGGTGCAGTCGGCGCGGGAGCGGGCGAAACGACGCCGAGCGGCGCGCCCTGCTTGACCGGGGCGTTGACCGGCGTGCCGTCGAATCCGAACGCGGGAGCCAGCGGGAGGGCCCCCAGAACGAACGCGAGTATGGTACGCCTAGATGTCCGCATAACACTGTTTCTCGTGTGCGCCACCAGGATGGGTAACCGCCCCGTCCACCGCTGGCCCGACCTGCTGGGCATACTTCCACAGCGCACCCGACGTATGATTGGTCGCGCGAGGGGCCCATTTGGTCTTGCGTTCAGCCAGTTCGGCGTCGGTCAATTTTACGTTAAGGGTACCGGCCTCGGCATCGATCTCGATGATGTCGCCGTCCCGGAGCAGCCCGATCGGCCCGCCAATGGCCGCCTCCGGCCCGACATGGCCGATGCAGAAGCCGCGGGTGGCGCCGGAGAACCGGCCGTCGGTGATGAGGGCAACCTTGCCGCCCATGCCCTGCCCGGTCAGCGCCGCCGTGGTCGAAAGCATTTCCCGCATCCCGGGACCGCCGCGCGGGCCCTCGTAGCGGATGACGATGACCTCGCCTTCCCGGTAGGTGCGCTTCTGGACGGACTCGAAGGCGTCCTCTTCGCGGTCGAAGCAGCGGGCCGGCCCGGTGAATTTCAACTTCGACATGCCCGCGACTTTCACGATCGCACCTTCTGGAGCGAGATTTCCCTTCAGGCCGACCACACCGCCAGTGACGGTGATCGGCTTGTCGGCTGGCCGCACTACATCCTGGTGCGGATTCCATTTCACGCTCTTGAGGTTTTCGGCGATCGTTCGGCCCGTGACGGTAAGGCAATCCCCGTGCAGGTAGCCATTATCGAGCAGCGTCTTCATCAGAAGCGGAATGCCGCCAACCTCAAACATGTCTTTGGCAACATAACGGCCGCCCGGCTTCAAATCGGCGACATACGGTGTTTTTTTGAAGATTTCGGCGACGTCGAACAAGTTGAATTGAATGCCGCACTCGTTGGCGATGGCCGGCAGATGCAGCGCAGCATTGGTCGAGCCGCCGGAGGCAGCGACCACGGCGGCGGCGTTTTCCAGCGATTTGCGGGTGACAATGTCGCGCGGGCGGAGGTTTAGCGCGATCAGTTCAACCACTTTCTCGCCGGCGGCGGAGCAGAAGGCATCCCGGATCTCGTAAGGCGCAGGCGCCCCGGCCGAGTACGGCAGGGCAAGCCCGATGGCTTCCGAGACGGTCGCCATGGTGTTGGCGGTGAACTGGGCGCCGCAGGCGCCGGCCGAGGGACAGGCCACCCGCTCGATTTCGTCGAGGTCGGCATCCGACATCTCGCCCACGGAGTGCTTGCCGACGGCCTCGAACATGTCCTGCACGGTCACGGGCTGGCCGCGGAAGCTGCCGGGCAGGATCGAGCCGCCATAGATGAAGATGGAGGGCACGTTGAGGCGGACCATTGCCATCATCATGCCGGGCAAGGACTTGTCGCAGCCGGCCAGCCCCACCAAGGCATCATAGGCATGGCCGCGGACGGTCAGCTCGACCGAGTCGGCGATGCATTCGCGCGACGGCAGCGAGGAGCGCATGCCGTCATGGCCCATGGCGATGCCGTCGGTCACGGTGATGGTGCAGAATTCCCGCGGGGTGCCGCCGCCGGCCGCCACGCCCTTTTTCACGGCCTGGGCCTGGCGCATCAGCGCGATGTTGCAGGGGGCGGCCTCGTTCCAGCAGGAGGCAACGCCTACGAAGGGCTGGTGAATCTGCTGGGTCGTCAGCCCCATGGCGTAGAGATAGGAGCGATGCGGCGCGCGCTCGGGCCCTTCCGTCACGTGACGGCTGGGCAACCTGCTCTTGATGTTCGTCCTGACGTCCATCGCGCGGTCCGTTTCCACCAGACAACTCGCTTGCGGTCCCGGGAGGTCCCTCCCTCGCCCTTCGCCAGTCCTGTGGATTTCTGGGGAAATGATTTCATGGAGGGGTGTGGCTAAAAAGCGGCGGTAGGTTCTACCAGCCGGCTTTCCACTCAAATGTTAGCTGTCTGTTGCAACGGCGACACAATCGTTGCCCTCAGGCAACCATAAAGACACCAAAAAGCCTCCTTCCTTTAGCCTTCGCCAGCCATGACCGGCAACCGGTCGATCGCATTGAGCCCGGGACGCCTGCGCCAGGCGATCTCCAATTCCGGCACGGCGAGCGCCAGGCGGGGCCAGCGCGTCAACAGCGCCTCGAGCGCACACTTGCCCTCGATGCGCGCGAGCTGGTGGCCGAGGCAGAAATGAATGCCGGTGCCGAACGCGACATGCCGGTTCGGCCTGCGCGCGAGATCGAGCCGCTCCGGATGCGGATTGGCCGCGGGATCCATGTTGGCCGCGGCGAGCATCGCCATGATGCGCTCACCCTTCTTGACGATGACGCCGCCGAGGTCGACGTCACGGCGCACGTAGCGCGGCTTGGTGAACTGCACCGGCGTGAGGAAGCGCAGGAATTCCTCGACCGCGAGATCGGCGCGGCTCCAGTCCTCCGCGAGCCAGTCGCGCAACGCGGGTTTCTTCAGGAGCTCATGCACGGCGCCGCTGATCAGATGCGTGGTGGTCTCGTGGCCGCCGAACAGCAACAGAAACACCATCGAGACGATTTCTTCCGGGCTGATGCGGCCGCCTTCCTTCTCGACCCGGACGATCTCGGCAATCAGTCCCTCTCCGCCGTGCCGGCGCACCGCTTCGACATGCGCTGCGATGTAGCGCCTCATCGCGTAGAGGTTCGGCAGCGCACGGAAGAAATCCAGCGCACCGGTGAGGCGGGAGAGCCCGCCGGCCCAGGCCATGAATTTCGAGCGGTCCGCCAGCGGCAGGCCCAGCAATTCGCAGATGACCGACAGCGGCAGGATGCGCGCATAGCGCTGGACGAGGTCGGCCGGACTGCCCCCGGCAAACAGCTCGTCGGCGAGCTGTTCGGCCGTGGCCTGGATATGCGGCTCCATGCCGAGCACGGCGCGGCGGCGGAACGCTTCGTCGACGATATCGCGCAGCCGCTTGTGATCGGGCTCGTCCATCGACAGCATGCTGTTGGCGAAGGTACGGATCATCGGCGGCATCCACCAGCGCATGCCCGCAACCTGCCCATCGGCCTTGCGAATGGTGAAGGTTTCGGTGTCCTTCAGCACACGGTCGACCAGCGCCTGGGTCGTGGTGACCCAGACCCGGCCCACGATGGGGAAGCGGACTTCCACGACTGGGCCCTGATGCCGCAGCCTTTCGAGCGACGCCGCCGGATTGCGAAAATAGTCCTGACCGGTGAAGTCCACGCGCGCCATGAGCCGATATCCCCGCTGCAGATTGGGGCGGCCGGCGCTCCATCCGCCCCGCTACGGCTGGCCTGTAATCCTCGAGCGCGCCCGGTCCGCGACATAGACGACAAAGATGGCCACGAATGAAAGGCAGAACAATCCCGCAGTCCACACAAGCGCATTACCCGCTGTCGACATGACTTTCTCCCTTTCACCCGAAATGGATGAACTAGGAAGCATCGGCGACAGCGGCAGCGACCGTGTTGCGCCAGATCAATTTTGCGGCACGGTAGCTCCGGTATCTGCTATTCGTATCCGGCGCGGCGCACGGTGACGCGGCACAGGCCTTCGCAGCCGATCTTTCGCGCGGCGCCCAGCGAGAAATCCAGCACCCTGCCGCGGGCAAACGGACCGCGATCCTGCACCGGGCATTCGATCCTCTTGCCGTTGTCGAGATTGGTCACGATGAAAATGGTGCCGAACGCCTCGGTGCGATGCGCGCAGGAGACGCCGTGGGGATTGAAACGCTTGCCGCGCGCGTCCCACTTGTCTTCCCAGTAGACGGAGGCCTCTTCGTTTTCAGCGGGCGGGCGCGCGACACGGCCCATCCACATCTGCTGGAATGTCTGGGCTTCGGCCGGCAGCGCTGCAAGCAGCAGCGCAAGCGCAGCCAGCCTTGTGCCCAGAAATCCGCAGCGACGATCTGCCATGCCCCACCATGTCCCTTGCCGGACCGAGGGGTGCCTTATGGTAAATGGCCGGGTTACAAATTTGGCGCAGGCGTGGCTGAATTTTGCACGGAGTCGGGCAGCGGAGAGGCAGGGCTGGAAGGGGCCCCCGGCCTAATCCACCTTGACGTTGGCCGCCTTGATCACCGGCCACCACTTGGCGATCTCGGCCTTCTGCCATTCGCCGAGCGCTTCCGGCGTCAGCTTGTCGCTCGGCGGCATCTGCAAGCCCAGATTCTCGAACTGCTTCTTCACCGCCGGATCGTTCATCGCCTCCACTACGGCGGCGTTCAGCTTTGCAATGACGTCCTTCGGCGTGCCCTTCGGCACCCACATGCCCGACCACAGGTTCATGTGGAAACCGTTCAATCCCGCCTCGTCGACGGTCGGAATGTCGGCCGCGGACTCGATGCGCTTGGGGTTCGTGACGGCATAGGCGCGAATATTGCCGGCGCGCACCTGCTGGATCGAGTTGGAGAGCTGGTCGACGATGAGATCGATCTGGCCGGCGACCAGATCGTTCATCGCCGGACCCGTGCCGCGATAGGGCACATATTGCAGCTTGATGCCGGTGAGATTCTCGAAATAGAGCCCGGCGATGTGGCTGCCGGAGCCCGCGCCTGCGGTGCCGGCGGCGGCCGGCGACGGCCGCGCCTTGAGCCAGTCGATGAACTCCTTCAGCGTTTTCGCCGGCACGGCGTTCTTGCTGACGAGGACCATGGTGTTGCTCGGCAAGAGGACGACGGGATCGAGATCGGCAACGAGGTCATAGCCGAGCTTGTAGATCGCGCCGTTGGCGACGTGGGTGCCGAGATGGCCGAAGGAGATGGTGTAGCCGTCCGCGGCCGACTTCGCCGCACGGCCGACGCCGATCGAACCGCCCGCGCCCGTGACGTTCTCGACCAGCACGGTTTCGCCGAGCGTGACCTTCATCCGCTCGGCGAGGATCCGGGCCATCGCGTCGGACGGGCCGCCGGCGGCAAAGGGCACCACGATGGTGACCGGGCGCGTGGGGAAGTTTTGCGCGGATGCCGGGACGGCGAACGCGAGAGCAGCAAGTAGAGCAGCCAACACTATTCTTCGCATGTCCTTCCTCCAACGCGCCACTTCAACCCTCATGGTGAGGAGCGCGTACGCGCGTCTCGAACCATGAGGCCACAGACGGGCCTTCATCCTTCGAGACGGCGCTTTGCGCCTCCTCAGGATGAGGATGTTACAGCTTCGCGAAGTCGATCGGCTTGTGGCGATCGAGCGTGCGCGTGACCGGCGGCAGCGGATATTTAAGCCCTGTCGCGCAATTAAACAGCATCACCCGGTCCGTCTTTGCAACACGACCTTCGGCGAGGCTCTGCTGGTAGGCAGCATAGGTGGCAGCGCCCTCGGGGCAGAGCAACAGCCCCTCCTCGCGCGCCACTTCGTTGAGCGCAGCAGAAATCTTCTCGTCCGGCACCGCAATGGCAAATCCCTTGCTCTCGCGCACGGCGCGCAGGATGAGAAAATCCCCGATCGCCTGCGGCACGCGGATTCCGGAAGCAATGGTGTGGGCGTCCTCCCAGCGGGTGGCGTGCTCGGTGCCTGCTTCAAAAGCACGCACCATCGGCGCGCAGCCCGAAGCCTGCACTGCGACCATCCGCGGGCGCTTGCTGCCGATGAAGCCGATGGCCTCGAGCTCGGCAAAGGCCTTCCACATGCCGATCAGCCCGGTGCCGCCGCCGGTCGGATAGAAGATCACGTCGGGCACCTCCCAGCCGAGCTGCTCGGCGAGCTCGAGCCCCATCGTCTTCTTGCCCTCGATGCGGTACGGCTCCTTCAGCGTCGAGGCGTCGAACCAGCCGACCTTTGCCTTGCCCTCGCCGACGATCTTGCCGCAATCGTCGATCAGCCCGTTGACGCGATAGACGGTGGCGCCCTGCAGCTCGATCTCGCTGACATTCACCTCCGGCGTGTCGGCAGGACAGAAGATCGTGGTCCTGATGCCGCAGGCCGTGGCATAGGCGGCGAGCGCCGCGCCCGCGTTGCCGTTGGTCGGCATCGCCATGTGCCTGATGCCGAGCGCCTTGCCCATCGACACCGCCATCACGAGGCCGCGCGCCTTGAACGAGCCGGTCGGCAGCCGGCCTTCATCCTTGACGATGATCTCGCCGCCGCCGAGTTTCTTGCCGAGCTTTGGCAAACGAATGAGCGGCGTCATGACTTCGCCGAGGCTGACGATGTCGGCGCATTTGCGCACCGGCAGCAGCTCGCGATAGCGCCACATGTCGGCGGGACGGTCGCTAAGCGCATCCTTGGTAAGCGCCTTCTTCACGCCCGCGAGGTCGTAGCGCACCAAGAGCGGCTTGCCGGCCTTCGAGAGATTGTGCACCTGGTCGGCGGCATAATGATCGCCCGCCATCGCGCATTCGAGATGGGTCACGAAGGTCGGGCGCTCGGTGGTGAGGTTGTCGTTGTCTTTCACAACTGTTCTTTCTGGTTTGCTTGTCATTGCCGGGCTCGACCCGGCAATCCATCTCTTGGCAAAACTCTTGTGAAGGACGATGGATGCGGGGGTCAAGCCCGCGCATGACGAGTTCGGATGAGGCTACACGTTCAACACCCGCCCGTAGGCGTCGAGCACGGCTTCCTTCATCATCTCCGACAGCGTCGGATGCGGGAAGACGGTGTGCATCAGCTCTTCCTCGGTGGTCTCGAGATTCATCGCGACCACATAGCCCTGGATCAGTTCGGTCACCTCCGCGCCGATCATGTGGGCGCCAAGCAACTGGCCGGTCTTCTTGTCGAACACGACCTTGATCAGGCCCTGGTCCTCGCCGAGCGCGATCGCCTTGCCGTTGCCGACGAAGGGGAAGCGGCCGACACGGATTTCGCGGCCGCCCTCTTTCGCCCGCGCCTCGGTCAGGCCCACGGAAGCGATCTGCGGGTGGCAATAGGTGCAGCCCGGGATGAGGTTCTTGTCCATGGGATGCGGATGCAGGCCCTTGATGGCCTCGACGCAGACCACGCCCTCATGCTCGGCCTTGTGCGCCAGCATCGGGGGGCCTGCAACATCGCCGATGGCGTAGATGCCGGGCACGCTGGTCTTGCCGTAGCCGTCGATGACTACGCAGCCGCGGTCGGTCTTGACGCCGAGCTTCTCCAGCCCAAGGCCTTCGATGTTGCCGACGACGCCGACCGCGGAGATTACCCGCTCGAACTCGGCCGCCTGCGGCTTGCCCTTGCCGTCGTCGATGGTGGCAACGACGCTGTCGGCCTTCTTCTCCAGCTTCGTCACCTTGGTGTTGGTGAGGATCTTGATTCCCATCTTCTCGAAACGTTTTCGCGCGAGGCCCGCGATCTCCGCATCCTCAACAGGGAGGATCTGCGGCAGCACCTCGACGACGGTGACGTCGCTGCCCATGGTATGGAAGAAGGAGGCGAACTCGATGCCGATCGCCCCGGACCCGACCACCAGCAGCGACTTCGGCATGCGGTCCGGCACCATCGCCTCGAAATAGGTCCAGACCAGCTTCTTGTCGGGCTCAAGCCCCGGCAGCACGCGCGGCCGCGCGCCGGTGGCAAGGATGATGTGCTTGGCCTGATAGGCGCCCTCGCCGGCCGTACCCTTCGGCGCCTCGACGGAGGACTTCTTCACGGTGACCTTGCCGGGCGCGTCGATCGAGGCCTCGCCCCAGATCACCGTGACCTTGTTCTTCTTCATCAGGAAGCCGACGCCGTCATTGAGACGCTTCGACACCCCACGCGAGCGCGCCACCACCGCCTTGGGATCGTAGCTGACCTTCTCGGCCGACAGGCCATAGTCCTTGGCGTGCTGCATGTAGTGATAGATCTCGGCCGAGCGTAAGAGCGCCTTGGTCGGGATGCAGCCCCAGTTCAGGCAGATGCCTCCAAGATAGGATTTCTCGACAATCGCGGTCTTGAAGCCGAGCTGCGCCGCGCGGATCGCGGTGACATAGCCGCCGGGACCGGAGCCGATGATGATGACGTCGAAGGATGTGTCGGCCATGGTGGCTCCCGTTCAACTCAAGTCGTTGCGCCGCTGGCGCGGCGCCTGGAGATCAATAGCCTGACCAGCCATTCGAGTGCGCCGATCAAGACCAGGATTGCCAAACCGATGCAGAAGATCGGCTGGGCGATATTTCGCGACAACTGCTCGCCGGAGAAAAACGCGTTGTGAATGACCGCTCTGCCCTGCGGGCTGACGATCACGACGATCGCAAGCAGCAACGAGATCCAGGGCCAGCGCGTTCGCATCCACCTCGCCCCCTCGCCGTACGCGTCACACCATCATCATGACAGGGTTTTCGATCAGCCGCCTGAAGGCGCCGATCAGCTCGGCGCCGAGCGCGCCGTCGATGGCGCGGTGATCGCAGGACAGGGTCACGCTCATGATGTGGGCGGCCTCGACCTTGCCGTTGCGCACCACGGCCCGCTCCTCGCTGGCGCCGACCGCGAGGATGGTCGACTGCGGCGGGTTGATCACGGCGGTGAAGTGGCTGATGCCGTACATGCCGAGGTTAGAGACAGAGGTCGTGCCGCCCTGATACTCCTGCGGCTTGAGCTTGCGCGTGCGTGCGCGGGCGGCGAGATCCTTCATCTCGTTCGAAATCGTCGACAGCGACTTGCTCTCGGCATTGCGGATGATCGGCGTGATCAGCCCGCCGGGCATCGCCACGGCGACGCCGATGTCGGAATGCCTGTGCTTGACCATGCCGGCTTCGGTCCAGCTGACATTGCAGTCCGGCACCTGCTGCAAAGCGACCGCGAGCGCCTTGATGACGAAGTCGTTGACCGAGAGCTTGTAGAGCGGCTTCTTTTCCTTGTCCTTGGGAGCCGCCGCATTGATCTGCTCGCGGGCATCGAGCAGCCGGCCGATGTCGCAATCGATGGTGAGATAGAAGGTCGGAATGCTCTGCGTCGCCGCGGTCAACCTTTGCGCAATCGTGCGGCGCATGCCGTCATGCGGCACGATGTCGTAGGAGCCCGGCTCGAACAGCGCGAGGATCTGCTGGTCGCTCATCGCCGGCGCGACGGCAGGCGCGGCTCCTGCTGCTGCGGCCGGGGCCTTCAGGCCCTTGCCGGATTTTGCGCCCTCGACGTCGCGGGCGATGACGCGGCCGTGCGGGCCTGAGCCGGCGATGCGGGCGAGATCGATGCCGGCTTCCTTCGCCAGCCGCCGCGCCAGAGGCGAGGAGAAAATGCGGGCGTGACCGTTGGCTTGCGCAGCCGGCGCGGCTTGCGGTGCCGCGGCAGGCGGCGATTTCGCGGCAGGCGCAGCAGCCGCCGCTGCGGCAGCCGGTGCAGGCGCCGCAGCAGGCTTCGGCGCTGGCGCAGCGCCCGCGCCTGCGGCCTTCACGTCCTCGCCGTCGCCGGCAAGGATAGCGATGACGTCGTTGACGGGAACATCGGCCGTGCCCTCCGGCACGAGAATCCTGGCGATCGTGCCCTCATCGACCGCCTCGACCTCCATGGTCGCCTTGTCGGTCTCGATCTCGGCGATGACGTCGCCGGACTTGACCTTGTCGCCCTCCTTCTTGAGCCACTTGGCAAGGTTGCCCTTTTCCATCGTGGGCGACAGCGCGGGCATCAGAATGTTGATTGGCATCGTCAGTGACCCTGTTGCGACCGCGGCGTGGTTGAACCCATGTCGGTTGGACGCGCGATTTCGGCTTCGAACATGTCGAGGATGCGCGCCAGCGCCTCTTCCTCGGAAAATTCCGACTCGCGCGCATAGGCGCGTGCGGCGTGGCGCGCGACATCGACCAGCAGGAGGCCCCACATGTCGGGCTCCTCGAAGGCGCGAGTGAACGCGATCGAAAGGCCGCCGTCGACGACGAAGGCGCGCAGCACCTCGGTGGCGTCTTCGCGGCCCATCACGTCAGGCGGCAGTGGCTGCTCCCTCGGACCTGCCATGGCGCCTACCGGTAGCAGACGGCCTTGGCGGCCTCGACCACCTCGGCGACGGAGGGCAATGCGAGCTTCTCGAGGTTGGCCGCATAGGGCATCGGCACGTCCTTGCCGGAGATGCGCGCCACCGGCGCGTCCAGATAATCGAAGGCGTGCTCCATGATGCGGGCGGCAACTTCCGCGCCGACGCCGGACTGCTGCCAGCCTTCCTCCACGGTCACGGCGCGTCCAGTCTTCTTTACGGAGGCGACGATGGTCTCGGTGTCCATCGGGCGCAGCGTGCGGAGATCGACGACCTCGGCCTCGATGCCTTGCCTGGCGAGTTCGTCGGCGGCCTTCAGCGCGTAGGTCATGCCGTTCGACCAGGAGACGATGGTGACGTCCTTGCCCCTGCGCGCCACGCGCGCCTTGCCGATCGGGACGACGTAGTCGTCGAGCTTCGGCACCTCGCCGGTGTGCCCGTAGAGCACTTCATTTTCCAGGAAAATGACGGGATTGGGATCGCGGATCGCGGCTTTCAGGAGGCCCTTGTAGTCGGCGGCGGAGAACGGCGCGATTACCTTGAGGCCGGGGACCTGCGAGTACCAGGCCGAATAGTCCTGGCTGTGCTGGGCGGCAACACGCGCTGCCGCGCCGTTGGGCCCGCGGAACACGATCGAGCAACCCATCTGGCCGCCGGACATGTACAGCGTCTTGGCGGCGGAGTTGATGATCTGGTCGATCGCCTGCATGGCGAAGTTGAAGGTCATGAACTCGACGATCGGCTTCAGTCCCGTCATCGCCGCACCGACGCCGACGCCGGCAAAGCCGTGCTCGGTGATGGGCGTGTCGATCACGCGCCTTGCGCCGAATTCCTGCAGCAGTCCCTGGGTGACCTTGTACGCGCCCTGATATTCGGCGACCTCTTCGCCCATGACGAAGACGTCGGGATCCCTGCGCATCTCCTCGGCCATCGCGTCGCGCAGCGCCTCGCGGATGGTTTGCGTGATGAACTCGGTGCCGGCGGGCACTTCGGGTTCAGGCTCGCTGACGGAAGCAGGTGCCGCAGGCTGCGCCGGTGCCGAGATCATCGGCTTGCCCTCGCCGACCGGCGATCTTGATTCCGCAACTTCATGCGCAACGCTCGGGGCTGGCGCTGCGGGCGCCCTGGCCAGATCGGCGGCGCTCTCGCCGTCGGCCAGGATCATCGCGATCGGCGTGTTGACGGCGACGTCGGCGGTGCCTTCGGGAATCAGGATCTTGCCGAGCGTGCCTTCATCGGTCGCCTCGACTTCCATGGTCGCCTTGTCGGTCTCGATCTCGGCGATGACGTCGCCGGACTTGATGGTCTCGCCTTCCTTTTTCAGCCATTTGGCGAGATTGCCCTTCTCCATCGTGGGCGACAGCGCAGGCATCAGAACTTGAATGGGCATGTTAGCTCCGGAAACTTGAAGGCTGCGCTCAGCGATAGACGTCGGTCCAAAGCTCGGACGGATCGGGCTCGGGATCCTTCTGGGCGAAATCGGCGGACTCGTTGACGATCTCGCGGACCTCGGCGTCGATCTTCTTCAATTCGTCCTCGGATACCTTGGCGGCCAGCAGACGATTGCGCACCTGCTCGATCGGATCGGAGTCGTGGCGGACTTTCTCCACTTCCTCGCGGGTGCGATACTTCGCCGGGTCCGACATCGAGTGGCCGCGATAGCGATAAGTCTGCATCTCCAGGATGAAGGGGCCGTTGCCGGCGCGGCACCAGGCGACGGCTTCATCGGCGGCCGCCTTCACGGCGCGCACGTCCATGCCGTCGGCCTGCTTGCCGGGAATGTTGAAGGAAACGCCGCGCTTGGAGAAATCGACCTGCGCGGAAGCGCGCGACACTGCCGTGCCCATGGCGTAGCGGTTGTTCTCGATGACGTAGATCACGGGGAGCTTCCACAGCTCCGCCATGTTGAAGCTTTCGTAGACCTGGCCCTGGTTGGCGGCGCCGTCGCCGAAATAGGCGAGCGAAACATTGTCATTGCCACGATAGCGGTTGGCGAAAGCGAGTCCCGTGCCGAGCGAGACCTGCGCGCCGACGATGCCGTGGCCGCCGTAAAAATGCTTCTCCAGGCTGAACATGTGCATGGAGCCGCCCTTGCCCTTGGAATAGCCGCCGCGGCGGCCGGTCAGTTCGGCCATCACGCCGTTGGCGGACATGCCGCACGCAAGCATGTGGCCGTGGTCGCGGTATCCGGTTATGACCTGGTCGCCCGGCTTGAGCGCCATCTGCATGCCGATGACGACGGCTTCCTGGCCGATATAGAGATGACAAAAACCACCGATCGCACCCATGCCATAGAGCTGGCCCGCTTTTTCCTCAAAGCGGCGGATCAACAGCATGTCGCGCAGCGCCTTGAGTTCCTGCTCTCTGGTGAATTCCGGGGGAGAACCCGTTCCCTTTTCCTGACCTGAATCCTTGGGTACGGCTTTCTTCGGTGCGGCCATGAACAATTCCGAGTGAGAGAATTAGGAAAACCCTTCCTAGCTCAACTCAAATCGCCGCGAAAGGACAGCCGCGCCGTCACGAAAATATTGCTATGCCGCACTGCAACCAGCGCGAAAATATTGGAGTCGATTTTGCGGACGGCGCAGAATTTCGTTTCGTGACGGAAAAAATGGCGGCGCGACCGATGAGCCGCGCCGCCACCGTGGTTCTTGCTGAGTGTGGTCCGGTCTCAGAAGAACCCCAGCTTCTTCGGGCTGTAGCTGACCAGGAGATTCTTGGTCTGCTGATAATGATCGAGCATCATTTTGTGGGTCTCACGACCGATGCCCGACTGCTTGTAGCCACCGAACGCCGCGTGCGCGGGATAGGCATGGTAGCAATTGGTCCAGACGCGGCCGGCCTGGATCGCACGCCCGAAGCGGTAACAACGGTTGGCATCGCGGCTCCAGACACCGGCGCCGAGGCCGTAGAGCGTATCATTGGCGATCGCCAGCGCCTCGTCATCGGTCTTGAAAGTCGTGACCGACACCACGGGCCCGAAAATCTCCTCCTGGAATATCCGCATCTTGTTGTGGCCGTGGAACACGGTGGGCTGCACATAGAAGCCGCCGGAGAGATCGCCCGGCAGCATCGCGCGGGCGCCGCCGGTGAGGAGCTGAGCACCTTCTTTCTTGCCGATGTCGATATAGGAAAGAATTTTCTCCAGCTGCTCGCTGGATGCCTGCGCGCCGATCATGGTGGCGGGGTTGCGCGGGTCGCCCTGCACGATGGCTGCGACACGTCCCAGCGCCCGTTCCATGAAACGCTCGTAGATCGATTCATGCACCAACGCCCGGCTGGGACAGGTGCAGACCTCGCCCTGGTTCAGCGCGAACATGACGAAGCCCTCAATCGCCTTGTCGAGGAAGTCGTCGTCCTCGGCAACGACGTCCTTGAAGAAGATGTTCGGCGACTTGCCGCCGAGCTCCAGGGTGACCGGAATGAGGTTCGCGCTGGCATATTGCATGATCAGCCGGCCGGTCGAGGTTTCGCCGGTGAAGGCGATCTTGGCTATGCGGGGGCTGGAGGCCAGCGGCTTGCCGGCTTCGAGGCCGAAGCCGTTGACGATGTTGAGGACGCCGGGCGGCAAGAGGTCGGCGATCAGCTCCATCCACACCATGATCGAGGCCGGCGTCTGCTCGGCGGGCTTGAGGACGATGCAGTTGCCGGCGGCGAGCGCCGGCGCGAGCTTCCAGCAGGCCATCAACAGCGGGAAGTTCCAGGGAATGATCTGGCCGACCACGCCGAGCGGCTCATGATAGTGATAGGCGACCGTGTCGTGGTCGATCTCGGCGAGGCTGCCCTCCTGGCCGCGCACGACGCCGGCGAAATAGCGGAAGTGATCGATGGCGAGCGGAAGGTCCGCGGCGCGGGTCTCGCGGATCGGCTTGCCGTTGTCCCAGGTCTCGGCGACCGCGAGCAGTTCGAGATTGGCCTCCATGCGGTCGGCGATACGGTTGAGGACGATGGCGCGTTCGACGACGCTCGATCGGCCCCAGGCATCCTTGGCGGCATGAGCCGCGTCGAGCGCAGCCTCGATGTCCTGTGCATCCGAGCGCGCGATCTTGCAGACCACCTGTCCGGTGACCGGCGACATGTTGTCGAAGTACTTGCCCGATTTGGGCGCGACCCATTTGCCACCGATGAAATTGTCATAGCGCTCGGCGAAGGGATGTCTGCTCGTCGTGATGAATTCCGGCTTGTTCATGGTTCACTCCCGCTGTGTTGTGTCGATCATTGAACGTCGTGGAGCGGCTGCGCCGTGTCGGCGACGTGGCGCGACCATGTTGGGAGAGCGGATCGTTGTCAGCGGGGTGGCGACAGGTCACCCGATCGACCTGTCGCAAATCTGCGACAGTCGCGGCCGCAAGATCATGCGGCGCTGCCGTCGATCTTCAGTGCTGCCTGATGGCGAACTGCTTGAGCTTGCGATGCAGCGTGGCGCGGCTGATGCCGAGCGCTTTCGCCGCAGCCGACACGTTGCCCTGGCTGCGCGACAGCGCGCGTTGCAACAGGCCGCGCTCGACACCGCCGAGTTGATCCTGGTCGGTGCCGCCCAGCAGATCGGCCGCCGGGACCGGCCGCAGCGGCCGGTCGCCGGGGAGACCGAGGGCAAGGCGGGCCGAGCGGGTCGCGCCGATCACGAGATCGTCGGCATCGACGGCCAGCAATCCATTGCCCTGCCCGTCGGCCGCCGGCACCAGCACGATGCGCGCCCTGGCGAACACGGCACGGAAGAGTTCGGATTCGATGCGCCGCGCCGCCTCGCCGGCGGCGAGCGCGATCAGGCCGGTAAAGGCATCGGTGCGGTCGGCGCGGCAGGAGGAAACGTCGAGCACGCCCGCGAGCTTCGCGTCCGGGTCGTAGACGGGGACGGCCGTGCAGCTCAGCAGCGTGTTGCGGGTGAAGAAATGCTGGTCGCGGTCGATGGTGAGTGCGCGCTGTTCGACGAGGCAGGTGCCGATGCCGTTGGTGCCTTCCTGTGCCTCGCTCCAGACCGCGCCGGTCCACAACCCCCAGGAGCGGAACGTGTCGTCATCGGCGGCATAGCCCCTTCGGTCCACCGGCACGCCGTCGCGATCGGCAAGCAGCACGCAGCAACCGGCGGCTCCGACCGCCTGGTAGAGACGATCCATCGCGCCTTGCGCGGCACACAGCAGCGGTTCGATCCGCTGCCTGACTGCCATCAGTTCGACATCGGACAGCCTCTGCGGCGGGCGGGTGACGGCGGGGTCGAGCCGGTGCAATCGGGAGGAACGGCACCAGGACGCGACAAGCGACGATCGGGCGGCCTCGCCGGACGCGATCGCCCTCTCAACGCGCGCGGAATGACGAGCGAGCTGCTGCCCTTTCATCGCATGGGTTCCCCTCCCTTACCCAAGCCTAGGGCACGCGGGTGGCATCACGTTTGATCGGGGTCAATTCGACTTTCGAAAAGTCTGGCAGCGGCCGGCCGACTTCAGTTGGCACTCCTGGGCGGTACGATCCGCACCAGGTCGCGCGGATTGGCGTAGTCGAGCTGGAAGCGCGCGCGCTCGTCGAGCATATCGGGATCGATCTGGCCGGAACGGAGCAGCGCCACCCGCTGCTCACCCTCGGCGCGCTCGCGCTTGAGCCGGACCAGTTCGGAGGTCAGCGCAATGATCTCCTGATCGAGTTCCTGCCGGGCGTTGAGGCCGTATTTTCCGGTATAGGCGTTGACGCCGAAATAGCCGACCAGGAGCCCCGCCATCGTATAGAGGGCGAGCCCCGTGAGGATCGATTTGAGTCGGGTACGCGAGACCATAGTGGCCCCAAGATGGGGCCACAGGGTTAAGGGACTGCTAAGGTAGGCTGTCGGAGCCGTCATTGCGAGGAGCGCAAGCGACGAAGCAATCCACCTGTCCGCGGTGTGGCCCGATGGATTGCTTCGCTTCGCTCGCAATGACGGAATGGTTGACGTTACCGGTTCTGCTTCTCGACGAAGGCGGCAAATGCCTCGAGATATTGCTGCAGCACCTTCTGCACGGGCTCCTTCACGAGTTCGCCCTTGTCGTTGAAGGCATCGCCCACGCCGTTGAGATAAATCTCGGGCTGGCCGAGGATCGGGCCGGAAATGCCGGGCAGGATGTTCTGCAGGTGCTTGGCCGCGGCGACGCCGCCGAGCGCGCCCGGCGAATTGGAAACGATGCCGGTCGGCTTGCCCAGGAACGAGCTCTTGCCGTAGGGGCGCGAGGCGACGTCGATGGCGTTTTTCAGCACGCCCGGAATCGAGCGGTTGTATTCCGGCGTCACGAACAGCACGCCGTTCGACTTCTGGATCTTCTCGCGGAACGCCAGCCAGTCCGCCGGCGGACTGGCCTCCAGGTCCTGGTTGAAGAAGGAAATCCCCTGCAGCGTGGTGACGTCGAGCTTGAGCGAGCTCGGTGCGAGCTTCGCCATCGCATTGGCGATCTTGAGCGAGAAGGCTTCCTTGCGCAGGCTGCCGACGATAGTGACGATGGTATGGGCCATTGGATTTCCCTGTTGAAATGACTTGCGGCTCCTCCCTCACCTAGCGCCGCGGCGAGATGGATGCAAGTGCATGAAAGTCGATTTTTGGAAACGGAGCGTTTTCGAGAATGCGATTGCCAAACGAAACAGGCCGCCCATGACGGACGGCCTGCCAGATCAGTTGTCGAGACCCGCGGTCAAATCACTGGGTTCCACGGGGCCGGAATGAGCCGGAACTTGCTGCCCTCCTTCTCGACATAACCGATCGAGGGGAAGGTAAAGTGGAAGCCGACCACCACAGCCTTCTCGCTCGAGGCCATATCGTAGAATTTGTGCCGCGTGGCCTGCGCCGCCATCGGATCGATGTCGAAAGCGACATGCCAGTCCGGATTGCGCAGGAACAGTTCGGGGATGTTGGTGACGTCGGACTGGATCAGCACGCGTGAATTGCCCGACACCACGGCGAACGCGGTGTGGCCCGGCGTGTGGCCGGCCGCCGCGATCGAGGTGATGCCGGTGACGACTTCCTTGTCCCAGTCGTATTTCGTCACCTTGTTCTCGATGCCGGCATAGACCTTCCGCACATTGGCGAAATAGTTCTTCATCATCGCGTTGGACTCGGCCTTGGCGGCGTTGTCGTCGCTCATCCAGAATTCCCAGTCCTTCGCCGGGACCATGATCTCGGCATTGGGGAACGCCATCGAGCCGTCGGCGGCGCGGATTCCGTTGGTGTGATCGGGATGCAGATGCGACATCAGCACGACGTCGATTGCCTTGGGATCGACGCCGGCGGCGGCGAGATTCTGCAGCGTGCGGCCGACGGCGCCCTTGCTGGATTCGAGATTGGCGACGCCGTTGCCGCAATCGATCAGCACCAGCTTGCTGCCGGTGTTGATGAGCTGCGGATTGAACGGCACGGTCACCATGCCCTTCGGCATGTAGGCGGCTTCGGCCGCGGCCAGCGCCTGCTCCTTGGGCACGTTCTTCACGAACGTATCCGGCATCGGAAACGTGCGTGCGCCGTCATTGATCGAGGTGCACTCGAAACTGCCGACCTTGTAGCGGTAGAAGCCCGGCGCCTGCGCGCCGGACACCGGCGCCGCAGCATGAGCTTTCGATACGACCAATCGCGACAGCGCCGCGGCTGCACCGAATGCAGCCGCGCCTGCCAAGAGGTCACGCCTGTTCAGATCCGTCATGGATGTCCTCCCTAAGCCCGGCGGTTTCCCCGCCCCTCATTGCGGCGGGAATCTTCTCCCGTTGCCGGGAGAACGCAAGCCGGTTTTATGGGGTGGACACCGCCCTCACGCGCCCTTGTTCGGGTTGATCAGGAATTTCTCGCCGGTCGAACGCTTGTTGTAGATGGCGATGTTGGCAGGATCGAGCACCTCCGTCAGCGACACCACCTTGGTGTAGTGGCTGGCGAAGGTGGTCTTCAGCTCGGCGGCGACGCGCTGGCGCAGCCGGCCGATCTCGGCCGGGCCGATCTTCTGCAGGAACGGCGTGAGCAGCCAGCCGCCCACGCCCCAGGTCAGGCCGAAGGCGCGGGTCAGTTCGGTCGGGCGGTTGTCGAGGCTGCCGTAGATGTAGACTTGCTTGTACACGTTCGAGCCGTAGCGGCTGTATTCCTTGGCCGTCTTGTTGGCGGCGATTTCCATGGCGGTGAGAATCTGGCTCGCCAGCTTGCCGCCGCCGATGGCGTCGAAAGCGATGGTGGCGCCGGTCTCCACCAGTGCGGCGGTGAGATCTTCCATGAAGGTCGGCGCCGTGGAATCGACGATGTGCTTGGCGCCGATCTTCCTGAGGATGTCGGCCTGTTCCTTGCTGCGCACGATGTTGACGAGGCCGATGCCGTCCTTGATGCAGATCTTGTTGAGCATCTGGCCGAGATTGGAGGCGGCCGCCGTGTGCACCAGCGCCTTGTGGTTCTCGCGGCGCATCGTCTCGGTCATGCCGAGCGCGGTCAGCGGATTGACGAACCAGGATGCGCCGTCGGCGGCCGTGGTGCCCGGCGGCAATTCCATGACGTCGCGCACCTTCATCACGCGATACTGCGAATACATCGCGCCGCCGATGATGGAGACCGTCTTGCCCATCAGCGCCTTGGCGGCGTCAGAAGAACCGGTCTTGACCACGACGCCGGCGCCCTCGTTGCCGACCGGCAGCGACTGGTCGAGCCGGGCCCCCATCATCCGCATCGCCGCTTCCGGCATTCTTGCGGTGACAACGGGGGAATCCTTCGTCCCGGAC
This sequence comes from Bradyrhizobium sp., assembly GCF_016219575.1. GTDB lineage: Bacteria > Pseudomonadota > Alphaproteobacteria > Rhizobiales > Xanthobacteraceae > Bradyrhizobium. The sequence goes on from NZ_JACRMG010000009.1 coordinate 1,038,411, forward strand.
ACTTGCGCGGCCGACATGTCGGCCGGGCCAATCAACAGCCCGAGGTCGCTGGGGTTGATCGGGGTCGCCTCGACCCGGACCACCACCTCATCCTCGGCCGGCTCCGGCGTCGGGACATTCACCAGCGATAATTCGAGCTCGCCGCTCTTCTTGACCAGCGAACGCAGTTGAAGCCCGCTCTTGCCGTCAGCCATGCTATTTCCTCCCTGCCATCCGGCGTCTTGCCGGTCTGCTTTTGCTTGTCTTGAACCATTGTCGATATGGTCGCGCTCGGCAATGATGTCCAGCCGCTAAGCCAGATTTCGATCAAGCCCTTTGCATGCCAAGGTCCATGTTTTCATCCCGTTTCAAACTTAGTTCGCCCGTCCTCCCGATCGCCCTGTGCATGGCCGTCGTCGCCGGCCTCACCGTGCTGCGCGCAATCTTTGCGACCACGATCGAGCTGCGGGTGGACGAAGCCTATTACTGGACATGGTCGAGGGAGGGCGTCGTTTCCTTTCTCGACCATCCGCCGCTGATCGCCTGGTTTGTCCGGCTCGGCACCGCGCTGTTCGGCGACAGCAATTTCGGCGTGCGCTTTCCCGGCCTCGTGGCGATGCTGGTCATGCAAGTGCTGCTGGCCGATATCGTCTGGCGCGTGGTGCGCGACTGGCGCTATGTCATCGCCGCCGTGCTGATGACGGAAGCCGCGCCGCATTACGGGCTGATGATGGCGAAGATCGCGCCGGATACGGCGCTGATCCCCTGCGAACTCGCCATGATCTGGTCGCTGGTGCGGCTGGCGCAATCCGGCGATCAACGCTGGTGGATTCCGGCCGGATTGTTCGGCGGGCTGGCGCTCACGGCCAAATACACCGCCATCCTTCTCGCCCCCGCGATCCTCGCCTTCGTGCTGGTGCCGGCCTGGCGCTGGCGGCAGCTTGCAAGTCCGTATTTCTGGATCGCCACCGCGCTAGCGCTGCTGGTCTTCTCGCCGGTGCTGTACTGGAACGCCGCACACGAATGGGCATCGTTCCGATTCCAGCTCGACCGGCCGCCGCAGATATCCGGCTGGACGGCACGCTTCATCGCCGACTTCGTCGGCCAGCAATTGGCGCTCGTCGGCGTCCTGCTGCTGCCGGTCGCCGTGGTCGGCGCATCGATGCTCGCCTTCCGCGGCTATCGCAACCGCGACCCGATCGCGATCCTGCTGTCGACTGCGGTGATCTTCCCGCTGCCGTTCTTTCTCGGGCACGCCCTTTCCACGCGGGTCGGCGACAGCTGGCCGCTGTTCGTCTGGCCGATCGCCTTCGCCTGCGCGGCGATCAATCTGAAGCAATGGCGGCAGCAAGTGCCGCAGTCGGTCTGGGCGCTGGGCGCGCCGGGCTTCATGGCAGTGGCCATCGCGAGTGGAATCGCCACCGTCGTCGCGGCTCTCTGGTACTACGTCGCAGGCTCGGCAAATTATCTCGGAAGGAACGACCCGATCGGCAAGGAAGCCACCTTTGCAGCCGTCGTTGCCGCTGCCGACAGCAAGCGGAAGGAAACCGGCGGCGGCTGGTTCGTCACCTCGGACTACCGCATGTACTCGATGCTGCGCTGGCACCTGCGCGATACGGTGCCGGTGGTGCAGCTCAACGAGCGCAGCCGGTATATCGGCTTCCGCAATCCCGCGCTCGAGGGCCCGGCCGGGCTCTACGTCGCGCCGAAGGACAATCCGAGGCCGGCCGTGTGGAGCGGAACCGGCGCCGCCTTGCAGCCGGCCGGGCAAGCCGACCTCGCCTGGCGCGGCACCGTCTTTGACGTCTACGCCTTTCAGAGGGTGACAGGCTGGCACCCGGTGTTCTCACCGCCGCCCGGCGATCCGCTCTACGCGGCACGCCCGAATTAGGTGGAGGACGCCGCACTCAATGTGACAAAATGGTACCATGGTACGTCGGCGTACCGAATTCGCCATTGTGTGTCCACATTGTGCCGGGAAACTTTGAACCGCGTCGCGTGCTCGATTGTGCAACCTGGCTTTTGGGGAGGCCCGGATGATGAACCCGCAGCGATTTGCCGTTGCAGCGGTGTTGTGTTTTTCGGCCGTTTACGCCAGCGAGCGCATCGCCTGGTTTTCCGGCATCGGATCGGCCGGCGCCGCCAGCACTGGCGCGGCACATGTCGTCGACCGCCTCGCACCGTCGCTTGCCGCCAATGTCGCGGTCGTGACCAAGCCCGCCGCCCAAGCCCCGGCGGCTGCAGCAGGCAATTTTGCAATCAGCAGCGCCGATGTGGCGACCGCAGCCGAATTGCTGGCCGAAGTCGCCGTGGAAACGAAGCCCGCCGCGGACAAGCAGCCCAATGTCGTCGTGGCCTCGCTGACCGACCCGGCAGAAGTCTTGCCCGATGCAATGACGTCCGTACAGGCCGCAGCCCAGGGCGCCGCCGAAGCGCAGCCTCAGGACGCTCCGCGCGGCCGACCCCGCCTCGAAATCGTCGGCGAGTGCCTGGTGGCGGAGGCATGCATCGACCAGTACCTGTTTGCGCTCTACGAGCGGACGCCCAAGGAAGACACCATCAAGGAAACCGAGCGGCGCAAGGTGATGGTCAAGCGCAAGGGCAAGCTGGTGACGGTCACGCGCAGCGTCACCAGGCTGGTCGACAATGATTTCACCTGGAAGGATCCGCATGCGGCGGAACGCGCCGGCATGTCGATGATCGACTACGTCATCGGCGGCATGGAGAAGAGCTTCAAGCTGAAGCTGTTCTACATGCTGCAGGCAGCCGAGAACGCCGGGCTGCAACCCGGCATCACCAGCGCCTTCCGCGACGACTATCGCCAGTCCATCGCCAGCGGCCTGAAGGCGGCAAGCAACAGGTCGTTCCATGGCGGCAGCACGCGTGGCGGCTATGGCCACGGGCTTGCGGCCGACATCGTCAGCGTCAACGGCGCGAGCCGCGCACAGCGCTGGGTCTCGACCGAAGCGCTGTGGAAATGGGTCGATGCGAACGGCAAGCAGTACGGGATCGGGCGTCCCTATCTCGGCCGCGACCCGCCGCATGTCGGCCCGACCGACGGCCAGGAATATACGTCCCGCCGCGGCGGGACCAAGGCCGCCGACGTCAGGAAGCGCGGCAAGCAGGCGGCGCAGGGCAAGCCCGCTCCGGCGAACGCACCCGCCCGGCGCGTCGCAGCCGCCATGTAACGCAGACCCGCCGGCAACCGACGGCGCGGATCAGGCCAGCGCCTTCAGCGCGGCCCTGCCCGCATATTTCGCCTGCTTGCCGAGCTGCTGCTCGATGCGCAGCAGCTGGTTGTACTTCGCCGTGCGGTCGGAGCGCGCCAGCGAGCCGGTCTTGATCTGCCCGCAATTGGTGGCGACCGCGAGGTCGGCGATGGTCGAGTCTTCCGTCTCGCCGGAGCGGTGTGACATCACCGCGGTGTAGCCGGCCTTGAAGGCCATCTCGACTGCGGCGAGCGTTTCCGTGAGCGTGCCGATCTGGTTGACCTTGACCAGGATCGAGTTGCCGCGGCCGGCCTTGATGCCCTCGGCCAGCCGGTTGACGTTGGTGACGAAGAGATCGTCGCCGACCAGCTGGCACTTGTTGCCGATCAGGTCGGTCAATTCCTTCCAGCCCTCCATGTCATCTTCCGACATGCCATCCTCGATCGAGACGATGGGATAGCGCGCGGCGAGGTCGGCGAGATATTTCGCCTGCTCGGAGCGCGAGCGGGTCTTGTTCTCGCCGCCATAGACGTAGTTGCCATCCTTGAAGAACTCGGTCGCGGCGCAGTCCAGCGCCAGCATCACGTCCTGGCCTGCCTTGTAGCCGGCCTTGCCGATCGCGTTCATGACGAATTCCAGCGCGGCATCGGCGGACGGAATGTTCGGCGCAAAGCCGCCTTCGTCGCCGACATTGGTATTGTGGCCGGCCTTCTTCAGTTCACCACGCAGGGTATGGAAAATTTCTGCACCACAGCGCAGTGCTTCGGCGAAGCTCCTGGCGCCGACCGGCATGATCATGAATTCCTGGAAGTCGATCGGGTTGTCGGCGTGCACGCCGCCATTGACGATGTTCATCATCGGCACCGGCAGCGTCCGCGCCGAGGTGCCGCCGACATAGCGATAGAGCGGCATGCCGAGCGATTCCGCGGCCGCCTTGGCGCAGGCGAGCGACACGCCGAGGATAGCGTTGGCCCCTAGCCGCTTCTTGTTCGGCGTGCCGTCGAGCGCGATCATGATCTCGTCGATCTGCACCTGGTCCTCGACCGAGTGATCGGTGAGCGCCTCGAATATCTCGCCGTTCACTGCGGCGACCGCCTGTTGCACGCCCTTGCCGAGATAGCGGCCCTTGTCGCCGTCACGCAGCTCGACCGCCTCGTGTGCGCCGGTGGAAGCGCCGGAGGGTACCGCGGCGCGGCCGACCGAGCCGTCTTCCAGCACGACGTCGACCTCGACCGTGGGATTGCCGCGGCTGTCCAGGATTTCGCGGCCGATGATGTCAACGATGGCGGTCATTTCTTCGTCCCCAATAGTGAGATGTGGCTGGATTTGGCGGGGGTCTTACACGGCGCGCAAGCAAATGTGAACGCTCTCGCCGCGGCCGGCATGGGACGCTTCGATGTGGTAGCGTTATGCTTCTCAAAGGTTGATCCAAGCGTCGAAACCTTCCCATTCAGAAGCCGGGGTAACGCCATGAATCGCCGCAAGTTTCTCACCGCAACGACTGCCGCATTCCTGGCTACCCCAGCGCTGCTGTGCCCCGTTCGCGCGCAGGAAGGCCCGTTCCGGGTGAAATACTTCGCCGTGGCCCCCGGATCGGGTTCGCGCGACACGGCGACCGCCCCTGACGGGACGATCTGGTATTGCGGCCAGCGCAACGGCACGCTGGGCCGGCTCGACCCCCGCGACGGCTCGTACAAGCAGATCGATCTCGGCAAGGGCGCAGCACCCCACGGCGTCATCATCGGCCCCGACGGCGCGGCCTGGATCACCGAGGGCGGCCAGAATGCGATTGCGCGGGTCGATCCCGGCGACCACAAGGTGCGATTGTTCCGTCTGCCCGAGAAGGATGCCTACGCCAATCTCAACACCGGCCTGTTCGACAAGAACGGGATTTACTGGTTCACGGGACAGAGCGGCATCTACGGCCGGCTCGATCCGAAATCCGGCGACATGGCGGTGTTCAAGTCGCCGCGCGGCCGCGGCACCTACGGCATCACCATCACGCCGAAGGGCGACATCTGGTACGCCTCGCTCGCCGGCAATCATATCGCGAAAATCGATCCCTCCACCGGCAACGCCACGGTGGTCGAGCCGCCGACGCCGAACCAGGGCGCGCGGCGGGTGTGGTCGGATTCGAAGGGACGCATCTGGGTCAGCGAATGGAACAGCGGCAATGTGTCGGTGCACGATCCCGCCGACAATTCCTGGAAAGCCTGGAAGCTGCCGGGCACCGGTCCCCGCACCTATGCCGTCTATGTCGACGAGAAGGACAAGGTCTGGCTGACGGACTTTGGCGCCAACGCCATCGTGCGCTTCGACCCCATCACCGAAAAATTCGACGCCTTCCCGAGCGACATGTCGGGCGCCAATGTCCGGCACCTCGCGGGCAAGCCCGGCGAGGTCTGGGGCGGTGAATCCGGCACCAACCGCCTGGTGCGGATCCAGACCGTCGCGTGAAATCGCTGGCGTGCCTGCTGCTGCTGCTGATCCCCGTCGCCGCCTCGGCGGATGACGGCGCAAGACTGTTCACGCCCTGCCGCGCCTGCCACAGCCTCGATCCAGCCGACCGGGGACTGCCCGGCCCCAACCTGTCCGGCCTGATCGGCCGCAAGGTCGGCGGCGATGCAGCGTTCGACTATTCGCCGGTGCTGCGCAAGGCGAACACGGACGGCCTGCGCTGGGACGCCGGGAAGCTCGACCGCTTCCTCGCCGATCCCGCCGAAATGTTTCCGGGGCTGTGGATGTCCCTCCGCGGCGTCGAGGATGCCGCCGATCGCGCCGCACTGGTGCGCTTCGTGTCCGACCCCGCCTCGCGTTGATAGTTGACGCCTTGCGTCCCTTGCGCCAATGACGGCCCTGAAGGACCAACATCATGGCGAAGAAATCCCTGCAACTCGGCCGCGCCGTGGAGTGGCCGGACAGTCCGGAGAAGGCGACGCTGGACCGCGTGCCCAATCCGCAAGCCGGCACCAATTACGTGGTGCGCTTCACCGCGCCGGAATTCACCTCGCTCTGCCCGGTGACGGGACAGCCTGACTTCGCGCATCTGGTGATCGACTATGTGCCGGGCCGTTGGCTACTGGAATCCAAGTCGCTCAAGCTCTACGTCGCGAGCTTCCGCAATCACGGCGCCTTCCACGAGGACTGCACCGTGATGATCGGCAAGCGCATCGCCGATGAAGTCAAGCCGAAGTGGCTGCGCATCGGCGGCTACTGGTATCCGCGCGGCGGCATCCCGATCGACGTGTTCTGGCAGACCGGCAGGTTGCCGAAGGGCATGTGGGTGCCCGACCAGGGCGTCGCGCCCTATCGCGGGCGGGGGTAACGAGCCCCACCGCTCGGGATCGAGACCTCGTTCGGCCTGGAGTGTCACTAAAGTCGGATACCGGCCGCGATGGCGGCATCCGAGTATTGCGCGCTTGCCGCGTCAATTTGAACACTGCGGGGCTGGATAACAATGGCGATAATGACCGTTGGCGGCAGGCCGCAACGACGGCAGCCCAATGGGAGGAGTGGAATGATCAAGTCCGTTATCAAGCTTGCGGCGATTGCCTTGGCCGGGACCGCAGTCACGGCATCGGGCGCGGTGGCGCAAGTCAAGCTGCCGCCGACGATCACGATGACCGCCTATGACACGGGCACGTCCGGCTTCAACATCACGGTCGCCATCGGCAAGATGATGAAGGACAAATACGGCGCGGATGCGCGCGTGCTGCCCGCCGGCAACGACGTCGCCCGCCTGCAGCCGCTGCGCGCCAACCGCGCCTCGATCTCGGCCATGGGCGTCGGCGTCTTCTTCGCCCAGGAAGGCTTGTTCGAATTTGCGACCAAGGAATGGGGACCCCAGCCGCTGCAGATCACGCTGAGCTCGGTCGATTGCAATGGCCTTTCGCTGGCGGTCGCCGGCGACGTCGGCGTAAAGACGATGGCGGATCTGAAGGGCAAGCGCGTCGGTTTCGTCGTCGGCTCGCCTGCGCTCAATCAGAATGCGCTGGCGATGCTGGCCTTCGCCGGGATCACGGCCAAGGATGTCAAGATCGTCGAATTCGCGAGCAACAACGCGATGTGGAAAGGCGCCAACAACAACGATGTCGATGCCATGTTCGGCTCGACCATCGCGGGGCCTGCCAAGGAGCTGCAGACCTCGCCGCGCGGCATCTTCTGGCCGCCGCTGCCGCACGCCGACAAGGCAGGCTGGGAACGGGTGCGCAAGATCGGACCGTTCTTCACCGAGCACAATGCCACCTGCGGCGCCGGCGATTTCTCAAAGGACAAGCCGGTCCAGATGGGCACCTACCCCTATCCGATCTACACCGTCTACGCGAACCAGCCTGAAGCCGACGTCTACATGCTGACCAAGGCGCTGATCGAGGGTTATGACGGCTACAAGGACGGCGCGCCGGGCGCCAGCGGGCTCGCCGTGAAAACGCAAACCAAGAACTGGGCCGTGCCGGTGCACCCGGGTGCGGTCAAGGCGCTGAAGGAAGCCGGGGTCTGGAGCGACGACCAGGACAAGCACAACAAGGCCCTGTTCAAGCGCCAGGACGTTCTGCTCGCCGCATGGGCAGATTTCAACAAGGGCAATCCGTCATCGGATGCGGCGAAATTCACCGAGGAATGGATGACGGCGCGCAAGGCGGCGCTCGCCAAGGCCGGCATGGTTGACAACTTCTGACGAGAAACACTCGAGTCATGGCCTCGCTTTCGGCCGCAGGTGGGTTGCCCACCTGCGGGGACCCGGCGCGCTGTCAGTACGCGCTGAGCAGGTCGACTTTGGCATTCGCCAGAATCAGCCGGCGCGCCAGCAGGGCTGAGAGGTTTCGCATGATTTTCATTGATATCTGCGGATGCAGCTGCCGGTAATCGGCGAACGCATCGAGCGGCAATTCCAGGCATTTCACGTCGGTATCCGCCCAGACGTCCGCGCTGCGGTGCTGCTCGATGATCGCCATTTCGCCGAACTCCATGCCGGGTCCGAGCGAGGCGAGCCGCACGCCGCTTGGCAGCTTGACGCTGACCATTCCGCTTTGCAGGAAGAACAGCGAGTTGGCAGGCTCGCCGGCGGCGATGATGCGCTGGCCGGTTTCGTAGCGCCGCGTGGTCGAGAGCTCGGCGAGGGCTGCGATCTCCTCCGGCGCGAGCTCGGCGAGCAGCGCCTGCTCGCCGAGATGGGCGGTCTCCTTTGAAATCGTGAAGCCGCCGTAGCGGTAGATCACCTGGTCCTCGGCCCATTCGATGGCGTCGTCGAGCACGGCAAAATGCCGGAGTTTCCGGGGATCGCCGACGCGGGCGCGAATGGCCGGCAGGACCGCCGATGTGGCCTCGACACCGGTGATGATGGCGGTGACGCCGGCATTGCCGAGCACCGTCAGATTCTCGCCGAGCAATTGTGCGCCGGCAGCGGTGAGATCGGGCACCCGGCGGAAATCGAGGATCAACAGCGGCGCGTTCGGCGGCTCGCTGGAGAGCCGGCGGGTGATGTAGTCGATCGCGGCGAAGTTGAGCGCGCCGACCAGTTCGATGACGCGGATGTCGCCGTGGCGCTCGTCCAGGATCTGCTGCTCATGCGGCTGGCGGCTGCGGCGCGAGGAAATGCCGAGGACGTCGTAGTCGGCAATGATGCAGGTACGCACGTCGGCGCTGCGGTTGAGCATGTGCAGGTCGAAACGCGCCGACAGCGCCTCGCACACCTTCAGGCCGCGCACGCTGTTGAAGTGGTCGTCGAGCAGCGGCGAAAACGTGCCGAGTCCCATCTGCGACGGCAGCGCCGCGACGATGCCGCCCCCTACCCCGCTCTTGGCGGGGATGCCGACGCGGTAAATCCACTCGCCGGCATAGTCATACATGCCCGAACTCGTCATGACAGACAGCGTGCGGGCGACGATGTGCGGCGTGATCACCTGCACCCCCGTCAGCGGATTGACGCCGCGATTGGCCAGCGTTGCCGCCATGACCGCGAGATCGCGCGCGGTGACGAGGATGGCGCATTGCCGGAAGTAAGTGTCGAGCACGGCGTCGACGTCGCCCTGCACCACCGAATAGTTGCGGAGCAGCCAGGCGATGGCGCGGTTGCGATTGCCGGTCTCGGCCTCTGAGGCATGCACGGCATCGTCGACGCCAAGCTCGCGGCCGGCGAACTGGCTGAGCTTCGCGCGCACGCGCTCGAAGGCGCCGTCACCCTCGACCTGATGAATCAGGCCGGAGCATGCGATGGCGCCGGCATTGACCATCGGATTGAACGGCCGGTTGTCGTTGGTGAGCCGGATCGAATTGAAGGCATCGCCGCTCGGCTCGACGCCGATTGCGGCCCCAACGCGCTCCTCACCCACCAGCTCCAGCGCAAGCGCGAACACGAAGGCCTTCGAGACCGACTGTATAGTGAAGGGTACCGCGCTGTCGCCGGCCTCGTAAACGTGGCCATCGATGGTGACGAGGCCGATGCCGAAATGGTCGGGATTGGCTTGCTTGAGTTGCGGAATGTAATCGGCCACCGCGCCGGAATTATCCGCCTTGAATTCCTCGTAGCACCCCGTCAGGAAGCGCTGCAGCGGCGGCTCGGTGGCATAGCCACTGAGTCGGGCAGATGGGTTGGCATGGGGGGTGCGAAAAGTTTGGGCATCCATATCGCCACAACTCAAGCAATCCGCGTGCCATGGAGGTTCCGCAGACGGTACGCGGGTGCGTCACTCGGCAGCAACGTCGGCGGGCCTGCGCTGCCGCAGCAGCCGCGCGCAGGCAAAGCCGAGCGCGATCATGATCGCGGCCGCGGTCAGCAGCGTCGGAATCTTGCCGGCCTGCTCAAGGCCGAAGCCATAGGCGATGGGGCCGAACGTCTGGCCCATGAAGAAGAAGAACGAATGCAGCGCCAGCGCCGTGGCGCGGGCCTCGACGGAAAGCTCGCTGGCAAACACCTGGATGCAGCCGTGGATCATGTAGAAGCCCCAGCCCATCAACAGCAGACAGGCGAGTTGGATCTTCCAGTCCGGGCCGAAGGCAACGGCGGCAAGTTGCAGTCCCACCAGCGAGGCGCCCGCGACCATCATGCCGCGCATGCCGAGCCGCGGCAGGAAGCGCGACACCGTCAGCGTGTAGAACAATCCGCCGACGGCAAAGCCCGCGATCACGATACCTGCGATGGAGAGTCTGACTTCGCCGAGATCGAACAGGAACGAGGCGATGTACGGAAACAGGCCGAGCACGCAGCAGCCCTCGATGAACACCGCCGCGTAGCAGTATCTTGCATTCGGGTTGGAGAAGATGGTGCGGTAGCCCTGCCGGATGGCGGAAAATCCGGCGTGCGGCGGCCGCGCCAGGGCCGCTCCCCGGAAGCCCGCGGCGATCACGATCGACGAGGCGATCACGAGCACGCCGAGCAGCACCAGCACGCCGCGCCAGCCGAGCAGGTCGCCGATCAGGCCCGACAGCGTGGCGCCGAGCAGGTTGCCTGCCATCGAGCCCGCCAGCGTGCGTCCGATCGCGACCTGACGCTTGTCGGGACCGACGAGGTCGCTGACCAGCGACAGCGAGACCGGAAACACGCCGCCGGAAGCGATGCCGGCGAGGATGCGCGTGACGAACAGCATGGTGTACGAGTTCGACAGTGCGCCGAGGATATTGGCGAGGCCGAGCAGCACGAGGCAGATCGTCATCAGCCGCGCCTTGCCGAACATGTCGGCGGCAGCCCCCAGCACCGGTTGCACGATCGCGAAGGTGAAGGCGAACACGGCCGAGAAACCCGCCGCACTCGCGATGCTCACGCCGAATTCGCTGGCGACATGCGGCAGGACGGGATCGAGCGCGCGGCCGGAAAGGCTCGCAGCAAACGTCGTCAGCGCGATGATGTTCAGGGCTGGCGGAAGCGAGGACGTCACCGCGCCGCTTGCGTATTCTTGGCGAGCGTGTCGAACGCCATCAGCGTCCTCACGAGGCCCTCGAATTCGCGCAGCGGCACCATGTTGGGTCCGTCGGAGGGCGCATGGTCGGGATCGGGGTGGGTCTCGATGAACACGCCGGCCACGCCGACCGCGACCGCGGCGCGCGCCAGCACCGGCACGAATTCGCGTTCACCGCCGGACGAAGCCCCCTTCCCGCCCGGCTGCTGCACCGAATGGGTGGCGTCGAAAATGACGGGCGCACCGGTCGTGCGCGCGAGAATCGGCAGCGCGCGCATGTCGGACACCAGCGTGTTGTAGCCGAACGACGCGCCGCGCTCGGTGACCATCACGTTTGGATTGCCGGCACCGGTGATCTTGGCGACGACGTTGGCCATGTCCCAGGGCGCCAGGAACTGGCCCTTCTTGACGTTGACGGCCTTGCCGGTCGCCGCCGCCGCGAGCAGCAAGTCGGTCTGCCGGCAGAGGAACGCCGGAATCTGCAGCACGTCCACGGCTTGCGCTGCTTCCGCGCATTGTGCGGGCTCGTGCACGTCGGTGAGCACCGGCAATCCCAGCGACGACCGGATTTCGGCGAAGATCGGCAGCGCTTCCCTCAAGCCGATGCCGCGTGCGGTGGAGGCGCTGGTGCGGTTGGCCTTGTCGAAGGAGGTCTTGTAAACGAGCCCGATCTTCAGCCGGGCGGCGATCTCCTTCAGCGCGCTCGCCACTTCGAGCGCATGCGCACGGCTCTCCAGCTGACATGGACCGGCAATGACCGAGATCGGCAGATCGTTGCCGAAACGGACCTTGCCGACCGTCACGATGGGTGCTGCGGAGATGTCAACCTTCACGGGGGTTTCCCTGTTTCGCGCGGACCATGCCGGTCCGCGCGTTCACGATCAACCCAGTTTGAACGGTGAATATCAGGGTTGCGCCGGCTATTTCAGTGCGGAAAATGCAGTTGGCGTCAGCAGCTGGCTGACGATATTGGCAAGGATCTGGCCGTCTTCCTCGCTTTTGGCGCGGGCGGAGATCCAGTCCGGATCGGCTTGGAACGCGGTCCATTTCTTTTCACGTTCGGCAAGCGATTCCCAGGCGAGAAAATAGGTCAGCTCCTGGTTGGATTCGCCGATCAGCGTGGTGAAGAATCCCACCGGCCGGATGGCGTGCTTGTCCCAAAGCTTCAGCGTCGTATTCTCAAAGCGCTTCAGGAGCGCCGGTAGCCGTCCCGGCAGACAGCGATAGACGCGCATTTCGTAGATCATTGGAATTCCTCCCTGCTTCTTATCGGCGACCGCTTATAGCGGCTGGCCCTTGCGCTGTCTTGATGGCGCGAAACATGGCACCCCTGTGCTTGATCTTCACGAAGCTATCGGCAAATTGTATATACAATAAATGGCTGATTTCGACCCGTCGAAGGATGCGATCAATCAGGCCAAGCATGGCATCTCGCTCGCACGCTGGTCGACATGGAAATCAGGGCGATCGTCCCGGCCGAACCATTCGACTATGGCGATCCTCGTTACCGTGCGTTCGGATTCATCGACGGCCTTGCCCATTGCCTCGTCTTCACCACCCGAAACGAGCGCTATCGGCCCATCAGCCTGCGGCGCACTCATGCAAAGGAAATGAAACGCTATGTCCCGGAAAGCTAAGCGTCCTCCCTTCGAGGCCGAAAATCCGGAATGGACCAAATCAGACTTTGCCCGTGCGGCCAAGTTTCCGGCCGGTGTTCGCCTGAAGGATTTAAAACCGGGCGAACTGGCTCGAATGGTGGGCAAGCGCGGGCCGCAGAAGGCGCCGACCAAAATCCATGTCTCGATCCGCCTGAGCCCTGAAGTTTTGAAGCACTTCAAGTCCAAGGGACCGGGTTGGCAGTCGCGCATCGACGATGCTCTACGCAGGATCGCCAAAAAGGCAGGCTGACCGGCCGCTCAGACCAGCCGGCTCTGCACCACCGCGGCCTGGATGAAGGACGCAAAGAGTGGATGCGGTTCAAAGGGCCGCGACTTCAGCTCTGGGTGGAATTGCACGCCGATGAACCAGGGATGGTCCTCGTACTCGACGATCTCCGGCAGCACGCCGTCGGGCGACAGCCCCGAGAAGCGCAGGCCGTGCTGCTCGAGCCGGTCCTTGTAGGCGGTGTTAACCTCGTAACGGTGGCGGTGGCGTTCGGAAATCTCCGTGGCGCCGCCATAGACTTCGGACACCCTGCTGCCGCGCTTGAGCACCGCAGGATAGGCGCCAAGCCGCATGGTGCCGCCGAGATCACCGGACTTCGAGCGTTTCTCCAGCTCATTGCCGCGCAGCCATTCCGTCATCAGACCGACCAGCGGCTCCGGCGTCGGGCCGAATTCGGTCGAATTGGCGTTCTCGATGCCGACGAGGTTTCGCGCAGCCTCGATGACGGCCATCTGCATGCCGAAACAGATGCCGAAATACGGCACGTCGCGCTCGCGCGCGAACTGCGCCGCGCGGATCTTGCCTTCCGCGCCGCGCTGGCCGAAGCCGCCCGGCACCAGGATGCCGTTGACGTGCTCGAGGAACGGCGCGGGGTCCTCGTGCTCGAACACCTCGCTCTCGATCCAGTCGAGATTGACCTTGACCTTGTTGGCGATGCCGCCATGCGACAGCGCCTCGATCAGCGATTTGTAGGCGTCCTTCATGCCGGTGTACTTGCCGACGATGGCGATCGTCACCGCGCCCTCGGGATTGCGGATGCGCTCGTTGATGACGTTCCAGCTCTGCAGCGCCGGCGGAATTTTCGGCGTGATGCCGAAGGCGGCCAGCACCTCGTCGTCGAGACCGGCGGCGTGATAGGCCTCGGGCACGGCGTAGATGTTGTCGACGTCGCGCGCCTCGATCACGGCGCTCTCGCGGACGTTACAGAACAGGCCGAGCTTGCGCCGCTCTTCTTTGGGGATTTCGCGGTCGGTGCGGCAGAGCAGGATATCCGGCTGGATGCCGATCGAGCGCAGCTCCTTCACCGAATGCTGAGTCGGTTTTGTCTTCAGCTCGCCGGCGCTGGGGATGTAGGGCAGCAGTGTCAGATGAATGTAGACGGCGTGATCGCGCGGCAATTCGTTCTTGAGCTGGCGGATCGCCTCGAAGAATGGCAGGCCCTCGATATCGCCGACCGTGCCCCCGATCTCCACCAGCACGAAATCGAACTCGTCATTGCCGGAGACGACGAATTCCTTGATCGCATTGGTGACGTGCGGGACCACCTGGATGGTGGCGCCGAGATAGTCGCCGCGGCGTTCCTTGCTGATGATGTCCTGGTAGATGCGCCCGGTGGTGATGTTGTCCTGCTTGGTGGCGGGACGCCCCGTGAAGCGCTCGTAGTGGCCGAGATCGAGATCGGTCTCGGCACCGTCATCGGTGACGAACACTTCGCCGTGCTGATACGGCGACATCGTTCCGGGATCGAGGTTGAGATAGGGGTCGAGCTTGCGGAGGCGGACCTTGTAGCCCCGGGCCTGCAGCAGAGCGCCGAGCGCCGCCGATGCAAGACCCTTTCCGAGCGAAGAAACCACGCCGCCGGTGATGAAAATGTACCGCGCCATGGGACTCAACCTTTAACGCCATGAACCCGATTCGCAAAAACGAATCGCGGGCCCCGGCGAACTATTTGTGGGCCTGTGGGTGACGTGAAACTTGCAGGCTTATCAAGGCATTGATGGGTATTCCTGATGCGTCGCGGAAGCCGCAGCCACGCATACCCACCCTGCTTTATTGCGACCGCGGCGCCTCCGGCGCTGCAGGTGCCGGCCGATTCTGTTGCTGCTCGTCGGCCTTCTTCAGGCTGTCGAGAATGCCGCCGCCGCTGGTCGGCGGCTGCACCGGCGTCGCGCCACCCGCCGGCGCCGTCTGCGAGGCAGGCGCGACGATCGAGCTCGGCTTGCGGTCGTAGCTGGCAAGCCAGGACAAGAAGAGGCTGGTGATGAAGAAGCCGACCGCGAGCACCGCCGTCGTGCGCGTCAGCAAATTCGCGGTGCCGCGGCTCGACATGAAGCCGGCGCCGCCGCCCATGCCGAGGCCGCCGCCTTCGGATTTCTGCAGCAGCACCGCGCCGATCAGCACGGCGACGATCATGAGGTGGATGACGATAACAACAGTCTGCATTGCAAGCCTTCCGTCACAAGCCGGGAAGCAGCCGGACGATCGGCGCTGGCGGCTTTGCGGGTTTTCGTGAAGTCGCGCGGTGTTACACGATCGGACCCGGGATTGTCACCCCCGAGATAGTCGCAGGGTTGGGGAAGGCAAGCCGGCGCCGGCGGGCTTGATCCCGGCACCCGACATCTAATATAGTAGACGTATGGATACTTTAGTAGACGATCTCAGCCAACGCCTGGCGCAGCGCATCAGACTCGAACGCGATGGCCGTGGCTGGTCGCTGGCTGACCTCGCCCAGCGATCCGGCGTCTCCAAGGCCACCATCAGCAAGATCGAGCGCGCGGAGGTCTCACCGACCGCGGTGGTGCTGGTGCGGCTCGCCAGCGCCTTCGACCTTACCCTCGCCGGCCTGATGCTGCGCGCGGAGAGCCAGGGCGAGCGCGTCAGCCGCGCCGCCGACCAGCCGGTCTGGCGCGACCCCGAGACGGGTTATCTGCGCAAGCAGGTATTCGTTCGCCCCGACAACCCCGTCGAGATCATCAGGGTCGAGATGCCGGCAAGACAGCGCGTGACGCTGCCGGCATCGTCCTACACGCATATCCGCCAGGCGCTCTGGGTACTCTCCGGCTCGCTCGTCATCACGGAAGGCGGCACGCGGCATGTGCTGTCGGCCGGCGACTGCCTCGGCTTCGGCCCGCCCGCGGAAACCACCTTCGCCAACGAAGCCGCTTCACCCTGCACCTATGTGGTGGCGCTTGCCCGGAACTGAGCGGCGATGTCGGAGATCGAGCTTGATGATGCGATCGCGCCGATCGATCCGGCACGCCCCGCGCCCTCCGGCCACAATGGCGGGCCGCCGCTCGACGGGCACATCCCGGAATGGGGCAACGACGGCATCGGCAGTTACTTCTACTGGAAGGCCGCCCATCGTGCGGCCTGGAAAAGCTCCTTGCCCGGCATCGTCGCGTTTCGCATCCAAAAGGCCGAGCGGCTCGGGCTCACCTACGAGGAATACACACTGGAAATCCTCGAGCGCGGCCGCCACCTGCAGGTCGAGGACGTCGAGCGCATCGCACAAATCAAGCGGGCGCGGAGGAATTCGCGTTGAGCATGGAGGGCATCGGCGTGGATCAAGCCGCGATAGCTGAAATCGACATCCGGCCGCTGGCCCCCTCGCCCGCCATCCGCGCGATGTTGAGCGAGTTGCTGATCGAAGCCGTCGCAAACGGCGGCTCGGTCAGCTTCATGGATCCCCTGCCGCCGGAGACGGCGGACAAGTTCTGGGAGAATGCGCTGGCGGCTGCAGCGCGTGGCGACCGGATCGTTCTCGGCGCCTTCGACGGCGATCTGCTGGTGGGAACGCTGACGCTGGTGCTCGACCTCGCGCAAAACCAGCCGCACCGCGCCGAGCTCGTCAAGATGATCACGCGGATCGGTTACCGCGGGCGCGGCGTGGCGACCTCCTTGCTGCGCCGGGCCGAGACGATGGCGCTCGCGCAGGCGCGCACGCTGCTCGTGCTCGACACCGCCTCGGACGGCGGCGCCGCGCCGCTCTACGAGTCGGTCGGCTTCAAGCTCGCGGGCGAAATTCCAGATTATGCGTTGAAGCCGCAAGGCGGCCTCACCGGCACGAAGTTCTACTGGAAACGCCTGGTGGCGCTGCCGACCGCCTAGCAGCCGGCCGCGATCGCGAGGAAATCGGACGCCTTCAGGCTGGCGCCGCCGACCAGCGCGCCATTGACGTTGGCAACCGCCATCAATTCCTTCGCATTGGAAGGCTTGACCGAGCCGCCGTAGAGGATGCGCATCTTGCCGCCTTCCGCCTTGAAGCGCTCGGTTAGCTGCTTGCGGATGAAGCGGTGAACTTCCTCGACGTCCCCCGTGGTCGGCGTCAGCCCGGTACCGATGGCCCAGACCGGCTCGTAGGCCACGACCAGATTGGCCGCGGTCGCGCCGTCCGGCAGCGAGCCCTTCAATTGCGTGCCGCAGACCTCGAGCGTCTGGCCGGCATCGCGCTGCGCCCGGGTCTCGCCGATGCAAACAATCGCGGTGACGCCGGCACGCCAGGCGGCCTCGGCCTTCTGCCGCACCAATCCATCGCTTTCGCCATGGTCGGCGCGGCGCTCGGAATGGCCGACGATGATGCTGGTGGCGCCGGCGTCCTTCAGCATTTCCGCCGAGAGGTCGCCGGTATGCGCGCCCGAGGTATTGGGGTGGCAATCCTGCGCGCCGACCGCAACGCCCCCGCCCTTCGCTTTCTCGGCGAAGGACGCGATCAGGGTGGCGGGCGGGCAGACCAGCAGGTCGGCTTTGCCGGCGAAGGCGCCCGCGCCCGCCAGCATTGCGTCGAATTCGGCCATGGAGGCCTTTTGGCCGTTCATTTTCCAGTTGCCGGCGATCAGGGGCCGGATGCCATCGTTCATGTTAAATTCCTGACAGTTTGCCGCGCTTGGCTAGCAGAGCGCCGCGAATTCGGCCATATCGGGCCTCACACGATCCCCTGCCTGTTAACCGCTTCAATTGGCCCGCAGGGTCGTGGTTGCGGCGCGGTGACGGCCACTTTATGATGCGTTATCAACCCGGTGACGCCCTTTTTGCGGAATTCGCTCCTGTTTCCGCTTGGGCCCGTCCCGGTTCCCTCCTGCCAACAAGTTGGACCCATGCTTCGAGGAATACGAAAAGCCTCATCAAACTGGCTCGGCAAGACCGTCATGGCCGTGGTGATGGGCGTCCTGATCGTCAGTTTCGCCGTGTGGGGCATCGCCGACATCTTCAAGGGATTCGGCCAGTCGAAGCTCGCCAAGATCGGCAGTACGGAGATCTCGATCGAGGCCTTCCGCCAGATCTACAACGACCGCCTGCAGCAGCTCAGCCGCCAGTTCGGCCGGCCGCTGACCCAGGAGCAGGCCCGCTTGTTCGGGCTCGACCGCCAGGTCCTGCAGCAGACGATCGCGGAAGCCGCGCTCGATGAGGAGGCGCGCCGCATGGGGCTCGGGGTGTCCGATGCCGAGACCCTGCGCGTGATCCACAACGATCCCAACTTCAAGGGCGTCAACGGCCAGTTCGACCCGAACCGCTTCGCGGCGATCATCCGCCAGGCCGGCTACACCGAGCAGCGCTATCTCGCCGACCAGCGCCGGGTGTCGCTGCGCCGGCAGATCACCGGCACGATCTCGGCCGGGATCGAGCCGCCGAAACCGCTGATCGACGCCCTCACCCGCTTCCAGAACGAACAGCGTTCGATCGACTACATCAAGCTCGACGCCGCGCAGGCCGGCACCATCGATCCGCCCTCGCCGGAGACGCTCGCGGCCTATTTCGAGGACCGCAAGGTCCAGTTCCGCGCGCCCGAATACCGCAAGCTGTCGTTTGCGATGATCACGCCGGAAGAGATCGGCAAGTGGAGCGCGGTGCCCGACGAGGAGGCCAAGAAGGCCTATGACGAGCGCAAGGACAAGATGGGCACGCCCGACAAGCGCGAGGTGTCGCAGATCGTGTTCCCCAGCATGGAGGAAGCAACGACGGCGCGTAATCGCATCGGCGCGAGCTTTTCCTTCGAGGATCTGGCGAAGGAGCGCGGGCTCAATCCGACCGACTACGATCTCGGTTTGATCGCGAAATCCGCGATCATCGATCCCGCCATCGCGGACGCCGCCTTCGCGCTCGGCTCGGGCGAGCTCAGCCAGCCCGTGCAGGGCCGTTTCGGCGTGGCGCTGGTCAGGATCGGCAAGATCGAGCCGGGCTCGGTGCCGAGCTACGAGAGCGTGGCGGCGACCATCAAGAAGGAAATCGCGACCGCCAATGCGCGGATCAAGGTCAACGAGCTGCAGGGCAAGATGGAAGACGAGCGCGGCGGCGGCGCCAGCGTCGTCGAGGCCGCGCAGAAGCTCGGGCTGACGGCCGTGACGATCGACGCGGTCGACCGTTCCGGCCGCATGCCCAACGGCCAGCCCGTCGCCAACATCCCGCGCGGGCTCGATGTGGTCTCGCAGGCCTTCAACAGCGACGTCGGCGTCGACAACGATCCGATCCAGTTCCAGGGCGGCCATGTCTGGTACGACGTGCTCGGCATCACGCCGTCGCGCGAACGCCCGCTCGACGAGGTTCGCGACCAGGTCGAGGCGAAATGGCGCGAGGACCAGATTGCGAGCCGCCTGCGCACCAAGGCCGCCGAAATGGTCAAGAAGCTCGAACAGGGCGGCAACCTCGCCGACGAGGCGGCGGCCGCCGGATCGAAGGTCGAAAGCGCAAAGGACTTCAAGCGCGAAGCGTCCGTTGCGGGCGTACCATCCAGCGCGATCACGGCGGCCTTCCGCACGCCGAAGGACGGCATCGGACAAAGCGGCGCCGGCAGCGAATGGACCGTCTTCAAGGTCACCGGCATCACGGTGCCGGCGGCCGACATGGCTTCCGACGATGTCAAGAAGCTGCAGGACAGTCTGCAGCGCAGCATGTCCGAAGAGCAGGTGGCACAATACGTGACCAAGATCGAGCAGGCCATCGGTACCACGATCAACCAGGCCGCCTTCGCACAGGTGACGGGCGCCAACCAGTAACCGTGCATGATCCGGACCGGAAGGCCACGCCAGTGCAAAGTGGCTCCGGTTTCTCGATCGGATCATGCTCCGATGAGAGTTTGAAAGTGGGGCGATGGACGAGCTGAAATCGATTATCGGCAAGGTCGCAACCGGCGCGACGCTGTCGCGCGACGAGGCAGCGTCCGCCTTCGACGCCATGATGTCGGGCGAAGCCACCCCCTCGCAGATGGGCGGGCTGTTGATGGCGCTGCGCGTGCGCGGCGAAACCGTGGACGAGATCACCGGCGCGGTGGCGGCGATGCGCGGCAAGATGCTGAAGGTGCAGGCGCCGCTCGATGCGATCGACGTGGTCGGCACCGGCGGCGACGGCTCGGGCTCGGTCAACGTCTCGACCTGTGCGGCCTTCATCGTCGCGGGAAGCGGCGTGCCGGTGGCCAAGCACGGCAACCGCGCGCTGTCGTCACGCTCGGGTGCGGCCGACGTGCTGGCCTCGCTCGGGGTGAAGATCGACCTCACGCCGGAAAAGGTCGGCCGCTGCGTCAAGGAGGCCGGCATCGGCTTCATGTTCGCGCCCGCGCATCATCCGGCGATGAAGAACGTCGGCCCGACCCGTGTCGAGCTCGCCACCCGCACGATCTTCAACCTGCTCGGACCGCTGTCCAATCCGGCCGGCGTCAGGCGGCAGATGGTCGGCGTGTTCTCCAAGCAATGGGTGCAGCCGCTGGCCCAGGTGCTGAAGAATCTCGGCTCGGATTCGGTCTGGGTGGTGCACGGCTCCGACGGGCTGGACGAGATCACCCTCACCGGCCCCACATCGGTCGCAGCCCTCGAGCACGGCAACATCCGCACCTTCGAGGTGACGCCGGAGGATGCCGGCCTCACCCGCTCCTCGCCCGGCTCGCTGAAGGGCGGCGATGCCGACGCCAATGCGGTGGCGCTGCGCAGCGTGCTGGAGGGCATACCGAGCGCCTATCGCGACGTGGCGCTGCTCAATGCCGCCGCGGCGCTGATCGTGGCGGGCAAGGCGAAGGATCTGAAGGAAGGCGTTGCGATAGGCACCAGGACGATCGACAGCGGCGCGGCGGCGGCCAAGCTGAAGCAGCTGATCGCAGTTTCCAACGGTTGAGGCCAGCCAATGTCCGACATCCTGAAGAAGATCGAGGACTACAAGCGCGAGGAGATCGCAGCCGCCAAGCGCGCAAACCCGCTCGCCAGCGTCGAGGCGCGCGCCAAGTCGGCGCCGGCCCCGCGAGGCTTCGTTCGCGCCATCCGCGACAAGCTCGCGCGCGGCGATTATGCGCTGATCGCGGAGGTGAAGAAGGCCTCGCCGTCGAAGGGCCTGATCCGTGCCGATTTCGATCCGCCGGCGCTGGCAAGAGCCTATGAGGCCGGCGGCGCGGCCTGTCTGTCGGTGCTGACCGACACGCCCTCCTTCCAGGGCCATCTCGATTTCATGGTGGCGGCGCGCGCAGCGACCAATCTGCCGGTGCTGCGCAAGGATTTCATGTTCGACACCTACCAGGTGGCGGAAGCGCGCGCCTATGGTGCCGACTGCATCCTGATCATCATGGCTGCGCTCGACGATGCCGCCGCACGCGACATCGAGGATGCGGCGATCTCCCATGGCATGGACGTGCTGATCGAGATCCACGATCGCGCCGAGCTCGATCGCGCCATAAAGCTCCGCTCGCCGATGATCGGCGTCAACAACCGCAATCTGCGCACCTTCGAGACGACGCTCGAAACCAGCGAGGCGCTGGCGCCGCTGATCCCGCGCGACCGCCTGATGGTCGGCGAAAGCGGCATCTTCACGCCCGCCGACCTGGCGCGGCTGGAACGCGTGGGCATGTCGACCTTCCTGGTCGGCGAAAGCTTGATGCGGCAGGCCGACGTTGCCGCCGCGACGCGGGCGCTGCTGACCCGCGCGCAAGCGCCGCGGGCCACGGGAACGCGCTGAGCGATGCCGAAAAAACCGTCCAGGGCCAGCGCCGCCCTCACCCATATCGACAGCAAGGGCGAGGCGCGGATGGTCGACGTCTCGGCGAAGCCCGCCACCGAACGCGTCGCGATCGCTGAAGGCCGCGTGGTGATGAACACGGCGACGCTGGCGCTGATCGTCTCCGGCAACGCCAAAAAGGGCGACGTGCTGGGAACGGCGCGGATCGCCGGCATTATGGCGGCCAAGCGCACCTCCGAGCTGATTCCGCTCTGCCATCCGCTCGCCCTGTCCAAGGTCGAGATCGACATCGCGCCCGACGCAAAACTGCCGGGCTGTACCGTCCGCGCAACGGTCAAGGTCACCGGCCCGACCGGCGTCGAGATGGAGGCGCTGACCGCAGTGTCGGTCGCCTGCCTCACCATCTACGACATGGTGAAGGCGGTCGAGCGCGGCATCCGGATCGAAGGCATCCGCCTCATCGAGAAGACGGGCGGCAAGTCCGGCCGCTACCGGGCCGACTGATCACCGGCAGAGCTGTTGCGTCACGCCAGTGTGCCCGGCCTTGCCGGGATTGAACGCCGCCATCAGGTGTTCTGCCATCAGGGGCTTCACACGGAGGATGCAATGTCAGTCGGCAAGCTATTGGCAACCGTGACGATTTTGTCGGTCATCAATGCCCCCGCGATGGCGCAGCAGGTGATTTCCGAGCCCGGCTATTGCGCGTTCTTCTATCCGAACGCCAATTGCCAGAACAAGGGACCGGGCAATCCCTATACCGGCAGCTACCAGCGCAGCCTCGCCGATCGGGACGCGGCGAGCGCCGGCCAGACGGTCGGCGTCGCAGCGTCAAAACCGCATTCGCAGCGCGCGGTGAGGAAGCAGTAGACCGCCTGATCCGCCGACGGGATCCATGGCCGACGGCAAACGCCGGCCCTGATTGTTCGCATTCGATCACTTCAGCGAGGTGTTGATCGAGGTGAACTTGGTCTTCAGGTTGCTGCCGAGCCCGTTCACGACCGAGATGATCGCGAGCGAGATACCTGCGGCGATCAACCCGTATTCGATCGCGGTGGCACCGGATTCATCGGCGAGAAACTGCTTCAACTTGCTCATTCGGTGGCACTCCATTCACGCTTGTCTACACAGCAACGGACCTCGCAACTGTCGTGCCAGTTGGCCGCCGAGCGGTTACAACGGCTTAGATGGTTAAGCCCTGCTTGAGGCCAGCGGCGCCCGGCAATTGATTCCGTTTTGCCATCAGCCAGCTCGGCATTTTCTGCATTCGTATCGATTTCGCTCACGTTTCATTAACCGAACTTCCTAACCGCAACTCCACGTCGCTGCGGTACCGGTGTTGCGGGCCGGGGGTTGCACAAACCCCTTCCGTGGATTCCTCCTCGCTGCGACCGAAGCATGAAGAACAACACTACCCCGTCCGTCAGCGTCGCCGCCGTCCTTCGCGGCGGCCCGATCCGCTGGCTCGTGCTCGGCGGCGGTTTCCTGATCGCGGCGATCGCGGTCGGCGCCACCCTGATGGCCGGAAATTTCCGCGAGCGCGCCTTGCACAATGCCGAGCGCGAGCTGGAAAACACGGTGCTGCTGCTGGCGCGCCATTTCGGTCAGCAGCTCGAGGATTTCGAGGTCGTCCAGAAGGACCTGATCGGCTACATGCGCGCGAACGGCGTCACCACAGCCGAGGACTACAGGCGCCAGATGTCCGGCGAAGCCATCCACCGCATGATCAAGTCGAAGATGAGCGCGCTGTCCTATGTCGGCGGCGTGCACCTGTTCGACGACGACGGCAGGCTGATCAACACCTCGTCGGCATGGCCCGCGCCTGCGGTCAATATCGCCGACCGGCCCTATTTCCGGACTTTCAAGTCCGATCCCCGGGCACCGGAAATGACGATCGAGCCCGTCTACAGCCGCATCACCGGAATCTGGACCACGGTGCTCGCGCGCAGGGTAACCGGAGCGAACGGCGAGTTCATCGGCGTCGTCGGCCGCGGCATCGAATCCGCCAATTTCGAGAAATTCTTCGCCACGATTGCATTGGCGCCCGACTCGGCGATCTCCATGTATCACCGCGACGGCACCTTGCTCGCACGTCATCCGCATGTCGCCGAGATCATCGGCAAGAATTTCAGCACGAGCGGCGCCCCTGAGCTGCGGGCGGCGTTCGAACAGCCTGCGACCACGTCGCGGCGCGTCAGCCCGATCGACGGCAAGGACCGCCTGGCTTCCTCGCGCGCACTCAGCCGGTTTCCGCTGGTGGTCGTTGCGGCCACGACCACGGAAGCGGCGCTCGCCGACTGGCGCGAGCAGATCGCCATGCTGGTGACGATCGCCACCGCCTCGGCGTTTGCGATCGCCGCCCTGCTCCTGCTCGTGGTGCGCAAGCTGTCGGACCAGCACCGGCAATCGCAGCGCCGCCTGACGCTGGAGAAGCGGCGCCTCGACACCGCCGTCAACCATATGACGCAGGGCCTGCTGCTGTTCGATTCCTCGCAGCGGCTGGTGATCTGCAACCGGCGCTACATCGAGATGTACGGCCTGTCGGCCGACGTGGTCAAACCCGGATGCAGCTTCCGCGAGATCATCGCCCACCGCAAGGAATCCGGCTCCTTCACCGGCAACGTCGGCCAGTACGTCGAGCGCGTGCTGCGCGACATCGACCAGCGCAATGCCATGGTGATCGATACGCCCGACGGCCGCTCGATCCAGGTCGTCAACGAGCCGCTGGCCGACGGCGGCTGGGTCGCCACCCATGAGGACATCACCGAGCGCCGCCGGGTCGAGGAGCGCATCACCCATCTCGCGCATTACGACGCGCTCACCGATCTGCCGAACCGCGCGCTGTTCCATGAGCAGATCAAGCTGGAACTGTCGCATGCCAGCGCCGACCGGCAGCTCGCGGTGCTCTACATCGACATCGACGAATTCAAGAGCGTCAACGATTCGCTCGGCCACCTGATCGGGGACGAGCTCCTGAAATCGGTGGCGGCAAGCCTGCGCGGCTGCGTCCGGGAGAGCGATTTCGTCGCCCGCCTCGGCGGCGACGAATTCGCCATCGTGCTGACTTCCGTCAGCGATCCCGGCGATGTCGCCGATCTCGTCGACCGCGTCTACGCGGCGATCCGCACGCCCTATGACTGCCTCGGCCATCAGGTCACCGCGGACGCCTCGATCGGCATCGCGCTGGCTCCGCAGGACGGTTCCGATCTCGACCAGATCCTCAAGAACGCGGATCTGGCGATGTACGCCGCCAAGGCCGCCGGCCGCCGCACCCACCGCTTCTTCGAGCCTGTCATGGACGCCCAGGTCCGCGCGCGCCGCCAACTGGAGATGGACCTGCGCCAGGCCATCGCCGATGGCGGCTTCGAAGTCTATTACCAGCCCTGCCTGAGCCTGCGGGACGGCTCGATTACCGGCTGCGAGGCATTGGTGCGCTGGCGCCATCCGGAGCGCGGCTTGATCTCGCCGGCCGAATTCGTGCCGATCGCCGAAGATACCGGCCTGATCAACCAGCTCGGCGAATGGGTGCTGGCCACCGCCTGCATGGAAGCGGCGAAATGGTCCGATCACGTCAAGCTGGCGGTGAACGTCTCGCCGGTCCAGTTCAAGAGCGGCACGCTGGCCCTTAAGGTGATCGCGGCGCTCGCGACCTCCGGCCTGCCGGCGAGCCGGCTGGAGCTCGAGATCACCGAGGCCGTGCTGATCCGCGACGACGACGCGGCGCTTGCCATCCTGCATCAGCTGCGCGCCATCGGCGTGCGCATCGCGCTCGACGA
This sequence comes from Bradyrhizobium sp., assembly GCF_016219575.1. GTDB lineage: Bacteria > Pseudomonadota > Alphaproteobacteria > Rhizobiales > Xanthobacteraceae > Bradyrhizobium. The sequence goes on from NZ_JACRMG010000009.1 coordinate 1,063,857, forward strand.
TTTCGGCACGGGCTATTCGTCGCTGAGCTATCTGAAGCGCTTCCCCTTCGACAAGATCAAGATCGACCGCTGCTTCGTCACCGACATCGCCGGGCCCGACGGCTCGGCCGGCATCGTGCGCGCGGTGGTGAGCATCGCCACCGAGCGAAACATGACGACGACGGCCGAAGGCGTCGAGACCGCCGAGCAGCAGCGCATCCTGCGCGAGCTCGGCTGCTCGGAGATGCAGGGCTACCTGTTCAGCGCGCCGAAATCGGCGGATGTGGTCCGTGAGATGTTGACTGCGCATCGGGCGGCTCCGGCGCAACCTGAAAACGGCGCGCGCAAGCGCAAGACGGCGACGGTTTCCTGAAACCGGATTCCGGCCGCAACTGTCATTGCGCGAGGAGCCCGAGACCCGCGGTACCCTCTACCCTCTCCGGATAGAGCGGCTTCGCGTCCCGTGCAGTGAGCTCGAAATTACTTCTGGTTGAGGTCGTATGCGGCGCTTGCCATGAGGACGCAAACACCGAACACGCATCGCCAGAGCGTCGTGGTTCCGGGGACGATGAGCATTGCGGCCGCGCCGACCAATCCGAACACCACGGCTCTCGTCTTCTGGACCTTTTGCCAAGCATCAGCCATGACAGTCTCTTTCCCCGCATGAGTGACCTCGGCGCGGGGACCATGCGTTGTCCGTCACCCGACCTTACCTACTGGACGTGCCAGTAGCTCGCCACACAACAGGCGCTCTATTCGGGAAAATAGCGAGTCAATTCAGTGGGTATTGGCCCGTAGGCGCATATGGAATATTCGCGAGAGCCGCGCCGCGGGCACGGCTCTAGAACGAATCAGCGAAGTTCAATCCGCCGCCCAAACCGCGGCTCCGATGGCGGATTGCGCTTCGCCAATCCGACATCCGCCAGGACTACGACGCCTTCGTCTCGTTCAGCCCGCTCTGCCACGTAGACGGCTGCGTGCCGAAGCCGCGCTTGGCGCGGGTGCCGAGCCAGTAGCCGAATTGCGGCGGCACGTTGCGGAACGGGCCTTCGATGCCGAGCTTCAGCGCGGCATCCATCGGCCAGTTCGGGTTGTTGAGTATCTCGCGGCCGACGGCGATCAGGTCGGCCTGCCCGGCGCGCAAAATGTCTTCGGCCTGGTCCCCATGGATGATGAGGCCGACCGCCATGGTCATGATGCCGGCGTGGCTCCTGACATATTCCGACAGCGGCACCTGGTAGCTGTACTTGATCTCCTTGCCGAGGATCGGCGCCACGTCGGTGATGCCGCCGGACGAGCAGTCGATGACGTCGACACCCTTGCCTTTCAATATTCTGGCGAGACGCACGCTCTGCTCCGGGCCCCAGCCGGCATTGTCCTCAACCGATAGCCGCACGAACAGCGGCTTGTGGTCGGGCCAATTCGTGCGCACGGCTTCCGTCACTTCGGTAATGAAGCGCATGCGGTTTGCTTCCGAGCCGCCATATTCGTCGCTGCGCTGGTTGGATCTTTCCGAGAGGAATTCGTGCATGAGATAGCCGTGGGCACCGTGCAGCTCCAGCACCTCGAAGCCGGCTTCGTGGGCGCGGCGCGCGGCGTTGCCCCAGGCCTGCACGAGGTCCTTCACTTCGGCCCGCTCCAGCGCCCGCGGCACCGGCCATTTCTCGCTGTGGGCGATTGCGCTCGGCGCGACCGGCGTCCATTCGTCCCAATCGTCGATGTCGGGCGTGCGCGTCAGCGGCCGGTCGCCTTCCCAGGGCCGCGTGGCGCGCGCCTTGCGGCCGGAATGGCCGAGCTGGATGCCGGCCACCGAATTCTGCTGCTTGATGAATTTGACGAGACGGCCGAGCGGCTCGACGAACTTGTCGTCCCAGATGCCGAGATCGCCGACCGTGCCGCAGCCGCGCCGCTCGACCTTGGTCGACTCCACGATCACGAGCCCTGCCCCGCCGGCGGCGAACTTGCCGGCGTTCATCAGGTGCCAGTCGGTCGGAAAGCCCTTGATCGCCGAATACTGGTGCATCGGCGGCACCACGATGCGGTTCTTCAATTCCACGCCGCGGATGGTGATCGGAGAGAACAACAGCGAGCCGGACATGAGCGCTTCCTCGTCGTCGGGCCGTCGTTTCGCGGCCTCATTCGGAGGCAAACGATAGCTTCATCGCGTGCCGCGGCAAGTCCGCATCGTTGCATGGCGGCTGCGATTTTCGTACACCACCGCCGTCATGACCCCGCCCTCCCTCTCCCCCGGCTCTGCCGACGTGCTGCTGTTCGATATCGGCCGCGTCGTGCTGGATATCGATTTCGGCCGGGTGATGAACATCTGGGCCGGTCACGCCGGTTGTGAGCCTTCCGACCTCGCCGCGCGCTTTGTCGTCAACGACAGTTTCCGGCACCACGAGACCGGCAAGATCGACGATGCCGCGTTCTTCGGCGATTTGCGGCGGTCGCTCGGCATCGGCATTTCGGACGCGCAGTTCCTGGAAGGATGGAACGCGATCTTCGCCGGCGAGATGCCCGGCATCGCACCGCTGCTGGCGCGCGCCGCCGCGCGCATGCCGCTCTATGCCTTCTCCAACACCAACCCGCCGCATGTCGAGCACTTCTCCAGGGCTTATGCGGACGTGCTCGGCCATTTCAGGGAAATATATCTCTCCTCCAGCATCGGGCTGCGCAAGCCGGAGCCGGACGCCTTCCATCACGTCGTCAACGCCATCGGCGTGCCCGCCGCGCGCATTGTATTCTTCGACGATTCCGCCGAAAATATCGCAGGCGCCCGCGCCAGCGGCCTTGCCGCCGTGCATGTGAAGTCTTCCGACGACGTGGCAGGCGCGCTTGCCGCGCTCGGAATCTAGGAGTTCTTGCTTTGGCCTTGATGCCGGTGACCTCTGCGCTTGCCGCGATCCTCGACGGCGTCCAGCCGCTGGCTGAGGAGATCGTTGCGCTCGACGCCGCCTGGCACCGCACCCTGGCGCGCGACGTTGCTGCCAAACGCACCCAGCCGCCGCAGGCGATGTCGGCGATGGACGGCTATGCGGTGCGCGCGGCCGATGCGGCCGATGTGAAGGCGCGGCTGAAGGTGATCGGCGAGATCGCCGCCGGCCGGCCGTTCGGCCGCACCGTCGGGATGGGCGAAGCGGCGCGCATCTTCACCGGCGGCGTGATCCCCGACGGCGCCGACGCCGTCATCATCCAGGAAGACACCAGCGTCGACGGCGATGCCCTCAGCATCACGGAAGCCGCGGTGAAGGGACGACATATCCGCCAGGCCGGCGTCGATTTCCGCGAGGGCGACGTACTGCTCAAGCGCGGAACCCGGCTCAGCGACCGCGACCTCTCGCTGGCGGCGGCCATGAACTATCCGGAACTGGCGGTGCGCCGCCGGCCGAAGGTGGCCGTGCTCGCCACCGGCGACGAACTTGTGATGCCCGGCACCACACCCGGTTCCGGCCAGATCGTCTATTCCAACGGTTATGCGCTGCGGGCGCTCGCGCGTGCCGAGGGCGCCGACACGATCGACCTCGGGATTGCCGCCGACACCGTCGCCGACACCACCGCCGGCATCCGCCGCGCCCGCGAGGTCGGCGCCGACGTGCTGGTCACCACCGGCGGGGCCTCGGTCGGCGACCACGACCTCGTCAAGCGCTCGCTGGAGGCCGAGGGCATGACAATCGCGTTCTGGCGGATCGCGATGCGGCCCGGCAAGCCGATGCTGTACGGCCGGCTCGGCGGGATGCAGGTGATCGGACTGCCCGGCAATCCCGTCTCCTCCTATGTCTGCGCCTTCCTGTTCCTGGTGCCGTTGATTCGCGCTCTGTCGGGCCGCAGCGACATCCACCACGCCAGGGAAACGGCATTGCTCGGGCGCGACGTCGCCGCCAACGACCAGCGCGAGGATTACCTGCGCGCGCGCCTCGAGCGGCGCGACGACGGCCAGTGCATCGCCACGCCCGTCAGTCATCAGGACTCGTCGCTGCTTGGATTTCTCGCTGCGGCACAGGGATTACTGGTACGCGCGCCGCTGGCGCCGGCCGCTGCGAAAGGCAGCGTTGTGGAGATCCTGCGACTGCCGGAATGACCGGCTGATTCGCGGTTCCCGACAAAAGCTCATCCCGTTCACCCAAAATTAAGTGGTTGCGGAACACATATCGAACATATAGTGTCCGTTCATGATTTGTTTCGAGCGGTAGTGCCTTTTGACTGCTTTGGCGCGCACCGCACGAGTCTCGGAATTGAACGACGCGCCACCAACGACGCTAACCCCGGGGATTGCTCGCGATGCTTACGCGCAAACAGTACGAACTCCTGCGTTTCATCAACGAGAGACTCAAGGAGGCCGGCGTGCCGCCTTCCTTCGACGAGATGAAGGACGCCCTCGACCTGCGCTCGAAGTCGGGCATTCACCGCCTCATCACGGCGCTGGAGGAGCGCGGCTTCATCCGCCGCCTGCCCAACCGCGCCCGCGCCATCGAGGTGATCAAGCTGCCGGAGCTCGCCGGCTCAAGCGGCAACGGCCGCCGCGGCTTCACGCCGAGCGTCATCGAAGGCACGCTCGGCAAACGCTCGGGTGGCGCGCAGGTCAATGAGGACAGCGGCGAGCGTCCCGTGGCCGTCCCCGTGATGGGCCGCATCGCCGCCGGCACCCCGATCGAGGCGCTGCAGACCCGCAGCCACACCATCAGCGTGCCGCCGGACATGCTGGGCTCCGGCGAGCACTACGCGCTCGAGGTGCGCGGCGACTCCATGGTCGATGCCGGCATTCTCGACGGCGACATGGCGCTGATCCAGCGCAACGAGACCGCCGACACCGGCGACATCGTGGTGGCGCTGATCGACGAAGAAGAAGCAACGCTGAAACGTTTCCGCCGCCGCGGCGCCTCGATTGCACTCGAGCCCGCCAACACGGCCTATGAAGTTCGCATCCTGCCGCCCAACCGCGTGCGCATCCAGGGCAAGCTGATCGGGCTGTACAGGAAGTACTGATTGCATCGCGTCCGGATCCGCGCTTGCGGGTCCGGACCTCCATCGCTTCCAGAGCCGGCGCTTCCGGTGAGATGATGGTTTTGCGTCCGGCCGCGACACAGCCGGAAAATTTCAAAACGCATTTGTGATCGCGCGAGCCATTGCCGGCCGCATCATTGCCCATAACCGGGCGCAACTTTTCGCACATCTCCACCTTGATAGAGGCCTGCGCCTCCAGGGCATGATCCCGAGAAGTGGAGATCGTTTTCGTCAAGATCATGCCCAGGCAAACCAGTGGCGCGGGCTGGCTCTATCTCGCAAGAGGAGCAATCCCATGTGCGATTATAGTCTGCGCGCTCTCGCGACACGGCCGGCGGAAGTCGGCGAAACCCTGATCACAACCACGTTCCGCGGCACTTCCACGCGAGGCTTCGCCTCGGAAAGCGACCCGGAGACCGCGGTCTGCATGCTGCCGGGAACGGAGCTCGCCTTCGCCGAGAACGTCCGCTACGACAGCCGCTGGATCTGGCCCAAGACGCTGGAATACCGCGTCGGCAAGTTCGGCATGATCGATCCGCACATTGCGGATCGTCACCATGACGCAATCGAATTCCCCGACGGAATGTTCGTGCTGGTGACGCAGCTCTGCGAAGGCCAGCGCGTTACCGTGCTGCAGCTTCCGGTGCGGGAAGGCCAGCACGAAGCGAGGAAGGCGGATACCGAGCAGACTGCTCCGCGGCCGATCATCGCCGACTGAACCTATTCGTCGGCCTGCATGTCGGCTTCCGACGGCGTTGCATCAACTGCCTGACGGGCGGGACGCGCAACGCGAAGCGTCGTGTCGCCATCGCCCAAGTCGCCGCCTGCGGACGGCGACCACGGCCGGTCAATGCCGCGCGGCTTGACTGCATCGACGGCAAATCCATCGCCCGTGCGGCGCAGCGCCAGCGCACCCTGCCGGCGCAGCCGCTCCGCATCGATGACGGAAGCGCGGCAGCCTGCCGGCACCTGCCGCGCCGTGACGATGACGGCGGCGCGCTCGCAATCCTCAGCGATGGCTTCCGGCCGCAGACTCAGCGCCACCAGGGCGCCACCGGCGGCCGGCGTTACGCAGCCGCCCGCGTCGCACGACACGCCTTCCGCCAGCGAGGTGTCGCCGGCGGTTCGCGCATCGGCGTCGGCTGCCAGCCATTCCCTGACGGCAAATGCGTCCTTGCCGCCCTTCATCAGGTGCAGCCGGCCGTCCGTGCCGCGCACGGCGACATTGCGGCCATCGCCGGAGATCAGGATATCCGGCCGCGGCGCTCCCGCCGCCCAGACGATGGCAAGCAGCAGCACCCCTGCCCCGCTCCAGCGCAGCGGCGTGCGCAACAGGCCCATCAGGATGATGCCGGCACTCGCCAGGATCAACGGCGCGATGCCGAACGCGGCCATCCGGCCGACCGCGCCGGGCAGACGCGCGACCCATTGCGCGACCGCGACCATCCAGTCGATGCCGACGCCCATCAGCCACCAGAAGAAGCCGTCGAAGCCGAACGGCATCGCCGCAAGGCCGAACAATCCCGCCGGCATCACCAGCGCCGAGACCACCGGCATCGCCGCGAGGTTGGCCACCACCCCATAGGGCGTGATGCGGTGGAAATGGAAGGCGGCGTAGGGCGTGGTGGCGAGGCCCGCGACCAGCGAGGCCAGCAGCAGCATGACGAACTCCCGGCCACCCCACAGCGCCACGCGCGCGCTCGTGGAATTGTCGGGCGCGGCGAACAGCTTTGGCATGCCGATCTGCACCAGCGCGACGAGGCCCAGCGTGGCCGCAAACGACATCTGGAAGCTCAGGTTCAATGAATTTGATTGAAAATGATTTCAAAGTCTTACCCTACCTTCCGAGCAGGTCCCCGGGACTTTTCCCGGGACTTTGCAACGTTTTCGATTGCCTCAGCTATGTCACCGTCTAAGACGTGAGCGTACCGCAAAGTGCTTTTGATGTCGGCATGATTCATAGCCCGCTGTACAAGCTTGAGGTTGCCCGAGGAGCGCAATAGTTTGGTGCCGAAATCATGGCGATAGTCGTGGAATCGGAAATCCGTCACGCCCGCCTTTGCACGAATGCTTTGCCAAGCTGATTTCGTGCCCGTGAGCGTCAGGGGATAGCGTTCTCCGCGTACCAGACCTAGCCGCTTATTGCCGTATTGCGCGAGGTAGGTGAATACGAAATCGGGATGCAACCCCTGCAAAGGGAAGAGGATCTCGCGGATGGTTCCAGTAATCGGGAACACCACGCGTCTTCCGCCCTTCCCTAGCCGCACAATCTGGCGGGTCCCGAAGTTGACTTCAGTCCAACGCAGAGTAACGCACTCCCGCAGGCGCAGACCGCTGGTCCGAACAAAATCAAAAAACGGCTGGTAATCGGAGCGCATTGCATCATCAAACGCCGCAGCTTCGTGATCTTGCAGCTCGCGAACACGCTCCGGCGGCTCCTTCAACCAATGTCTTGTCCAATTAATTTCACGCTCGAACCGCGCACCCTCGGAGATGGCAAAAGTAAAAAGCCGCTTGAGCACTTTGGTAACCGAACGATTGACGGTGGCAGGAGAAATAAGCGGTGCATCCCTTCGGCCTTTGACGTGTTGCCCTCGTCGCCATGCCACCAATTTCGCAATGGCTGCATCATCGATGACGGTCAGCGGCGTAGTTGGGCCGAAGTAATCAACGATACGCGCCAAGTTTCGCTGAGTGGCATCATAGCCGGCATGGTACTGGCCCACTTCCTGCCAAAATCGGTCCGCGACGTGGTCGATCTGAAGCGAATAAGCCGCATTACGTTGCGACTTTATCAACTCGCGCGCCCGTTTGCGCTCTATTGTCTCGAAGTCTTCGGCTTCTCGCTTAGAAGTGCAGCGCGTCGAGCCGTAAAACCGATGACCCTGGATGACAAAATCAAACCAGTAGACCGCGCCCGACTTCTTGGTTTTGAAGACTGACATGGGTGCTCCTGGCTCCTGCGCGCCGCAACGAAGTCTTTCAAATCGCTTTCATCAAAGGCGTATCTGGGACGTTTAGCTCCTCGACCAATGTTGACGTATCGTATCGCTCCATCCTTTACGAAGTCCATTAATTGTTGGACGGAAATCGCAAGCCTGGCTGCTGCCACGTGCGGCGAAACCAAAGCTACATTGTAGCTCGCAGTTCGCTCCACTGGCGCTGCTGACTGGGCACTGTTATCGTCGATCATTTCAAAACTCGTTGGAGCAAGGACAATCGCGATTTTGCCAGCGGTGATGCATGAACTAAATGGAGGACAAGAAAAGTTTGCTATGTCCCTGTTGGTAAGACCCTTCCCAATTCCGCTCTCTTGACGAGAAGCCATAGCCCGGCTCCCCGCAAAGCCCGGCACCCACTAAGCGCCATGCGGTTGAGGCGTTCGTAGCGCAAATCCCCAGGATGCCCGATCTCGGGGGCCAGCCGGCCCGGCCCACCAAACAATGCCCGGTGACGGCAACGCGGAACAAACGAATGCCTTTTATTGTCCTGGATACTGGTGGACCGTCGAACCGGCGCCACCACGGCGGGGGAGCAAGAACACCGCGCGCTTCGTCCCCGGAAAAAAAACGCCGGGCCGCCGCGACTATTCGATGAAAGCGGCTCGATCGGCTGATTGGGCCGGGCTGGCAAAGCGTGCCGTTGACGGCTTGGAACGATCAGTCTATTTGCCTGCAACGGAATCCGCGCCCTTGCCTGAATGCTTTGCGCGGATCAGCCCGGCGAGGGTCGCACCTCGGCCGGGCTCTTCTTTTTGTCAGCGCCGATGACTGAGCGAAATGGAGGACAAATCAACGTTTGCTCTGTCCCTGTTGAAATCTTCGTCGCTTTAAGTGTTGAGCAACGCTATCGATGGATGGGCTTTCGCCCGTCATTGCTGGCATGACGACGGCAACAAATCTTGCAACCGGCCCCTTGTTGGATAAACCGAGCTTTTGAGGGTGCATTGCGATCATAAACGCGTCGGCGATCATTCCCGCGATCTGATGCCAACTTTCCGCCTCAGGCATCAAGGCAATCTCGTCGATATCCATGTTCAGCTGAAAATCATGCTTTTGCATCGCCATTAAGAACAGGCAAAATCGTTGGTAGAGCCGAATTTCAGCCTTCATGGTCTTGGGACTGATGGCTTCCATCGAGCGGAACGCCTGCTCACGCTCTGCGAAAAAGTTCTGTAAGACAGCTATAGCCTCGCGGACGCGCTTTGCCGTCGCCTGCTTATTGCGGCTCTCGGGCCCCATCGTTTTACGAAGCCGAAAAGCACCGTGAATATCGTTCAAGTCATAAGCCAGTGTGACGAGATCGCTCGGCACGGCTTGACCCTTGAGAACCTCGTCCAAGAGCTTCTCCAAATTGGCCGCGGTGAATGGCTCCTGACCCGGCCAGAAAGCTACTCGCGCTCGCAGGTTTGGCTGGTCACTAGTGCTCGGCGCGGTATTGGGCTTTGCCTGACTTTTCCGCTCACCACCCTTTTGCTTTGTCCTACCGGTTCGCCCCGGAGGAGGCGTCCGCTTCTTGGTCATGGCGGCCCAACTCCACTACCTCAACGCATAGTCGCAGCTACTTTTCCGGACCAACGGTCAACCTGGCGCCATGACCCACCCTTCGCGGCGCGATCAAATAAAGGCGCGTAGGCCCCGGTCCCCACGCGGGCGGAGGGGGGAGCCGGCGCCCACCCAAAACCGTCCGGACGCGCCCTCCTAGGTCGAATAAGAGGCTATTAGACGAAGGCGGTCTACCCCCGAACCCGCCCCCTAGGACTAGCACAGGTCCCTCGAATGGCCTCGGGCAAGGCGGCGGGCCCATCCCAACAACCGGAGCGTGTGGACACCTTTTCCTTTCCACCGTAAAAACTCAATACGTCCGTATAGTCAATGAATGCAGGGGTGAGAAATGACGGAGGATGGCGGAAACTGGGTTTCCTACCTTCGGGTTTCAACAGACCGGCAAGGCCAATCAGGGCTTGGATTGGACGCGCAGCGCGCGGCGGTGCTGGCTTTTCTCAATGGTGGGAAGTGGGCCCTAGAAGCCGAGTTCGTCGAGATTGAGAGCGGCCGGCGCAGTGATCGGCCACAACTCGCAGCAGCCCTTGCTGCCTGCAAAAAACATCGAGCCAAGCTCGTGGTCGCAAAGCTTGACCGCTTAAGCCGTAACGTCGCGTTCATTTCCAGGCTCATGGAGTCGGGGGTCGAGTTTGTCGCCGCCGATATGCCTCATGCCAATAGGCTCACCGTGCACATTCTTGCTGCCGTGGCCGAACACGAGCGGGAAACGATCAGCACTAGGACAAAAGCGGCCCTTGCCGCTGCCAAGGCGCGCGGCCGCGTTCTGGGAGGCCCGAAAATTGCAATCGCACGCGCTCTCGGCGCAGCGGCTAACAAGAATGCGGCCGACCGCTTCGCGGCAAACATTCTACCCTTGATCCGCCAGATACAGGAGAGCGGCGCCAAGTCTCTGCGCGCCGTTGCGGCGGTTCTTGCCGCGCGCGGTATAGCCACCGCCCGCGGCGGAGAATGGAGCGCCGGCCAGGTTGCCAACATCCTTCGCCGCTCTACTTGACCCGGCAAAATCGCAGCTACTTTAGGACGGGGCTCCCGCTGGGCGCGACTTGTTCGCTCCGTGCTTCGAAACAAGGGAAGGCGGCCGAGTGGTTTAAGGCACCGGTCTTGAAATGCGAATAGCCACATCGCCTCTCGTCCGGTGTGGCGGTGCACCGGCCAGTTTCTCAGCCACTTAAACCGCATCATGTAGGTTCGTGTTGAACGCGAGCTGACACTCTTGGTTTGGGGCCAAGCGTGGTGCCAACCGCAATACCTCGTGGCTTGCGGACGCCCCGTCGCCGAGGGCATCCTCTCACCATGTCCACGAAGTCCCGCGAATACCTGTTCGGCACCTCGATCCGGCATGCCGCCGAGCGCGCTGCGGCGGCGCGCAAGGAAGCGGACAAGCTCGCCTGCGAGGCCTGGAACAAGCGGATGCTGGGCTACAAGGGCCCTGCCCAGCCCTCCCCGGCGCTCGGCGATGCGCTGAACGCGGGCTATGGCTACCTGGGGTCCGGTGCCTCGGTTGCGACACCCACCGGACCGTGGCGCTGGACGTGGTCAGGCGGCCGAAGACCACGCCGATCCACGAGCTGGAGCGGTACCTGCGGTGCAAGGACTGCTCGTCGGTGCGAGGCTACGCGTACAAGCGCAGCCATCTGGTCGCACTGCGGCCGACGAAGATCAGCACGACGAACCCGGCGTCGACCTGGTGGCCCGGGGAGCGGTGAACTCGGAAGGAAGAACATGTCATTTACCAAAGCCGAGATCGAAGAGAAGCAGAAGAAGGACTGGCTCGACGAGCACCTTCCGTACGAGCTTAAGATGGCGCGATACTCCATCGCGCAAATGCGAGGCACCTCCGTATTCTACCTTGATTGGAACGCCTACCACTCATCTTTCGCTGTTTCGGCATGCAACTTGGCCGCATTCCTTACGAACGGCGAAAAGAAGGGCAATAACCTTCAGGCTTGCGACTTTGTGCAGAACTTCAAGTCACGGAAGGACAACCTTGCTGGAATATTCAGCAAGCTCGAACCCCAAGTATTCCATCTTGGGAAGGCCCGGCCGACCGACGAAGGAAAGTTCAACCTGCATGAGGCCGAGAAAATTCTCCATTGGATCGAGGAGGAGATGGCGAAGTTTATCTCGCAGCTTGGGACATGGAGAAAGCATTGGAATGAAGCTCGATCCAAGCCTGAGGCACGTCCTGTGGGTCCGACACTTCGCCTAAACCGTGCGCTGCAGACAGCATCCTCAGCCGATCCAAGGTTTGTGACTGGACCGAACGCTGGTGCGATGGCTGAAGCCGAGAAGGGCGACTCATTCAAGCCAATCGGCCATGAAGTCAAAAAGAAGTAGGATGTGCAATCTCTACTCGATCACGACGAACCAGGAAGCCATCCTTCGGCTATTTCGTAAATTGAACAGGTACGTCGGCAACCTTGCGCCGATGCCGGGCGTCTTCCCTGACTATCCCGCTCCCGTAATCCGCAACACCGACGAAGGCGAACGCCGCGAGCTGGTCATGATGCGCTGGGGCATGCCGCCACCTCCGCGCACCGGCGGCCCGCCGGTCACCAACATCAGGAACACCAGCTCGCCGCACTGGCGCGGCAGGCTTAAGCCAGAGAACCGCTGCCTGGTGCCGTTCAACTCCTTCGCCGAGTACACGCCGGAGCCGAACCCTGAAACGAAGAAGAAGGACGTGGTCTGGTTCGCGGTGAACGAGGACCGGCCGCTGCTCGCCTTTGCCGGCATCTGGACCGTGTTCAAGGGAGATCGCAACGGATGATCGATGGCGTGGCTTATCTGCGACGACGCCAGGCTGGGTCGACGATCCGCCGCGCCTGCCGAAGGGGTTCGAGCCCGACGATGACGCTGATAAGCTGGGCGCGTGAAGCCGCCTGAAACACCAACCCCAGATCGACTGACGCCGAGCGAGATCGATGCGCTGCGCGAGCAAAGCCGCCGCGCGTTGGCGACGGCCCGGCGCTGCGCGGTAGATCGGGATGTGCGGCCGAACGAAAATGTGGGGCACATGCCTCAGGCAGGTAACTCCTGCTCTGGGGTTTTCGGTTCTACGATCTGCTTCAGACCGAGCTTCCAGAGCATTTTGATCGTCTTCAGGTACAGGTCCACCTTACGATCATCATCGCCAATGATGCTGCTGCCATAGCTCCTGGCGAAAGAGATTTCATGGGGCCAATAGTCGCCCCCAATGTTTGCACATGCCGCCTCGACGGCAGCCTGAGCAGACGGCAATCGCACACCGTTGAACTTTCCGGCAACCTCGCAAGAAAAAATCCCCTTGCGCTCGCCGAACATGATGAAGGAGGACAAATCGCCAGAGCGATAGAGCCGCTCGATGGGCATCATTACGCGTTCATCGTGATCTTCATCCCAGATCACGGCGAAATCCAGGAACTTTGCCACTTCTAAGGGTTGCGCCAGCTCATCGTGGAACACTGTGGCGCGCAGAATGGAATAGTGCGTCCCGCGACCGAGTGACCCCACCGGGCCGGTCTCATCGTGAAGCGTTTGAAAAAAGGGAGAATATGCTCGCATGAGCGTGCTCCGTTTCAGGGAGGTGGTCTCGGCTTCCGCCGAGTTAGTGCTTTGGGTTTCGCCCTCTGCACGGTTCAGGCCTATTACTTCGTCGATAACGAAGAAGAAGTCAAGATCACATGAGTAATGACGGATGGCGACGATCCTTCGACGATCCCATCCAGGTCGGCGAGAAGACGGTGGTCACGCTACGGGATGCCGCCGACTACATCGTGGCGCTGCCGCCGAAGACGTCAGGTAGATCGGGCCGTTGTCGAAGCGGGCATCGCGTTAGAGATGTTCGGAAGTCGCGCAAGTTATGGTAGAAACCCCATCAATTGCCGGGGCTGGGGAGTTCTTATGCGTCTGTGGGCCGCCATCAGTCTCCCTGACTTGCGCACGCGCAGCTATCCGAGCTGGATCGCAGGGCTGAGATACACCGGCCCCGACGGGACGAATCGCGGAAAGTACTGCAAAGGCCTCCGGCCCGGGACGGTGCTGAGCCTTGTGCGCGAGCCCGACAATCCCCACAGCGAGAGCGGGCTTGCCGTCGCCGTCAAACACAGCGGAAGGCATCTTGGTTACATACCCAATCGCCATCATTGGGTGGGGAAAGCGATGGACGAGGGAAAGGTCGTTGATTGCGCCGTGGACCGCATTGAGACAACTGGATGGTTCTTCGTGCGAGCGCGCTTCGTCGGGCTGACCCTCACTGTTGCAAACCCCACTCGCGAGCGGGCCGCGTCGGTCATCAAGGAGCCAAAGCCAAAGCGCGACAAGGTCGCCGAGGCCCGCGAAAAGGAACGGGAGCGCAGGGCGTCGGACCTCTGCATCGACGGCCTGCGAGTTCTGGCTCACATAGCGAGGTCGGATGACGACTTGTCGGCCGAAGAATTGGCGGTCCAAGCCGAGTATATCTTTCTGCGCCTGCACTCTGCTGGCTATGAGCGGGACGCTTTCCTGATCGAAAAGTTGTTAGGGACAGCACAGGGATTGATCGTCCCGCGCCGGGCCTTCGTCCGTGCGGCCAACATCGTTTCGAAGGATAAGGATAACTTCGCGCAGGTGCTGAATGCAACGCTCCGAATGGTCAGCCGATCCGGCCCATTCAATGAGATCGAAAGGACCGCGCTGGAAAAGTTGCAGGCGGCCGGTAGAACCAACGGCTGGCTTTAGCTGTTCTGGCGGGATCAACCATTTGCCGATCCGTATGGTCAGGAAACTCTGAAGCTGAACCGCCACACCCGCACGATGCCCGCATGCGTTATCGTCATCGCGACGGTGCGCGTGCTGCCGGTGATCAGCGGCTGTAGCTCGCGATTGGGGCCGGTGACGAACTTCTCCTTGATGGCGCTGCTGTACCAGGCCGCGCGACTCGCCTTTCTGCAGAGCGGGCTTGTCGTTGTCGAGAGGGGGGACCGTTGCTCGAAATCTCAAATTGCCAGATCGGGCCGTTTTTCTTTTGGCATACCTGCTGTTATAGTGGAATCGAAGCGGTCAAAGCCGTTTCGGGGCGTGGAAACCCCTTCGGTTAGGCGGCACAAGTGCGCCGTCAAAGCACTCCTCGACCATATGGTCGGGGAGGCATGTGCGTATGTACAGGGCGAAAGCCTAAAGGCGCATGCGGCTCTCCTAACCGAGGCTTTCCAACTCCCCGATCACCAGGACGGGGAGGCCCGAAGTGGCGACTATTTTAAAGCTTCTGGGGATACTGGCGCTGTTGGTCGCCCTCGCAATCGTAGCACCGCAGCACCAAAGCAATTCGGAACCTTCAAACGAGTCCAAAAAAGACCTGCCTCAGAAACAGAGAGAGAATTGGAACAGCGTCAACGTCCCACCAAATCTGGATGGCACGATTTACGCTTATGACAAGAACTCGATCACAATCATGCGGGGAGAGCGCGGCCAAATTGTCGGCGCGGAACTGATGGTGGTGATAATTCGCGGAGACGAAGCAATTCGGGGAAAGCGAGCGCGTTTTAGCTTCCTCTGCGATGGGAGCGGCCGCTACCGGATCAACGGATCACCCCCACTGCCAACACAAGGAACTTTACCTACTCAGGAAGGCTATTTGGCCAACGTGGCTTGTGGCGCCGCTCGATGCGAACAATGGCGACAAGGCGGTTCCGCGGTTTGCCGCGATTGAGCGCTGCGATAGGCAAAATGCTCCTACGCCGCTAAGTCTCTCCTTCGGCCTTTCGAACGGTAACGGCCAGCTTTGCGATCTTACGTCTGTGTGTCTGCTTGATCCCCCAGACGGCACCATGGTGAGGATGGCCGCCATCAGGGTCCCAACCGACCTTCAGGCCCATCGCGCGAAGACTCCTGACCTGTATTCTGGTGGCTCCGACAGTCTCGTCCGCAAGGTAGTGCTCGGCATTGAGCCCATCCTCCGCCATCCAGCGCAGGATGTCGACCGACATGCCACCGTCGCTAGATTCCGAGTATGCGCCGGACGACACTCGCGTCATCTTTTTTTCGGGATCGGGATGAAGATCGTGAGGCGGCACGATGTGCCTTAACACATAGTCATCATCCAAAATTTCGGGGTGATCGTGCGGCGTGATCTTGCCGTTTGCGTCGCGAGGGGGCGCGGACGGCATGATCGCGCAAACGCCGGCTCAGCTACGGAAGTTCTCTCGGATGACCTCGGCCAACTGGTCCCAGGTCTCCGTCTGAATCGGGATTTCAACCTCGTCGCCGTTTCGTTGCTGGAAAAACAGCGCCGAGATTTCGAACGGCCGCGCGATCTCGATTTCGAGATCACCGCGGTTCGAACTCCACTCCAGCTGAATCCCGCCATTGCCGAGCGGCACTGCCACGGGCGCGGCGCCGTCCTCCGGCATGATCTGGACAAGCAGCTGCCAGGCAAACGACAGCACGTCGGCGCGCACGGCCGCAGATCCGCGCTGATCCCAATTGTCGCGCAAGGGAGCGATCGCTATCAATCGATCTACCGTCGGCCGCGCCCAGCTCGATCGATGAACGACGCTCGGCGAGCTCAGCTGCGGACGCGTAACCACGACCGGTTTGATGCTCGACCGCACGAGTTCGTTGACCGGATTGACGGACTGATACCACTCGTCATCGATCGTGCGCAGGGCCATCGAACTCATTGCGTTCTCTCCCAAAGCTTGTGCATTTTTGGCCCGGTTAGGTGGGCAAAACCCTTCACCACGCTGATGCGGCCGCGCTTCAGGAAATCGACGATCCCCTTCTCGTCGGGCGAGCTTGGCCTGCCGCGGGCAGTCAGCGTCAATTGCACGATCGTCTGGCCGTCCGCTCGGCGCGCCGGCTCGGCCGAAGCGATCAGGCGGCCGATCGGCTTGCCTTCCGCATCCCGCATGACATAGCGCAGCAGGAAGCGGAGATCCTCCGGCTTGCCGAGGTCGCCGAGTGCAAGACTGCCGGTGTGCTGCCCGAACAAATCGTCGGTCAGATCAGACAGATTGCTGCCCGGCGGCACGGGCATCTGGTTGATATAGGTAACCTCGCATTGATTCGGAATGATCGGCCCGAGCCCCGCTGCGGAAATTGTCTTCGAAAAGGTGGCAAAGCTGGACGTGAATGTATCGAGCATCCGCTCGAATCGCGGATAGTTGTCGGCCTGCCCGACCTTCCGCCAGTTGTGCAGGAATCGGTCCCTCTGGACCTGCAGCAATTCTGACCGCGCCTGGTTGATGAAAAACACGCGCGGCGCTTCCGGCGCCATCGAAAGCTGAAAGCTGATGCCTGGTACGAATTGCGGGTTCGACCCGAACGTCTCGAACACCGGCGGCAGCGCCGAAGCTTCCTCAAGGAGGGGAAATTGGTCCCGGAAAGGCTGCCAGACGAGCCCGAGGTGGGGCGTCATGAAGCCGGGAATCACGTCAAATTGTGCCCCGATCGCGACCTCGGTCAGCGGAGGCGCCCCAAACTCGGGAAGGTCTGCCGGCCGTCCGTTAATCATGTCGGCTTTGGACTCAGCTCGGGTTTGCATCAGCGAACCATATGGCGCTTAAGAAAGCCCTTCAAGGCTGGGAGCCGCTTGCCATCGTCCGAATCGCACGAATTTGACTGGTTTTTAGCGGAATTGTTGCCGTGCTCTGCTCATCATTCGGTTGACGTGATATTGACCTAGGAAGCGGGAATTTCAGTACGTTCGCATCGGACGGACTCATCGGCAGTTTCGGTTTACCCTGGTCGGTCGCTGGAATCCACGTCTTGCCGGGTTCCGGCACCCCTCCGGCAACCGCATCCAAATTAACCATAAGACCGTCCGCAGTTTGCTGCAGATTGCGCTTTGATATCGCTCGCCGGGAAAGTGTAATAGAATATTAACTATCGGAGTTGGTTGGCGATTTTGGGGACGGGCTGCTTTGAAGCATGCTGCTTTTGCCATCGTGTGTTGTCTGGTCAGCGTTCATACGGTCCGTGCCGAGCCGCTACGGACCGTTCCTGAGATTGTCGACGCCGATACGATCTATGCAGGCTCGACGAAGATACGTCTGAGTGGCATCGACGCTCCGGAGACAGACCAGGTCTGCATCGATGCCTCTGGTAAGGATTGGAATTGCGGGATCGAGGCTAGGGAAAAGCTTGAGGCTTTCGCGCAGAATCGCCCTTGGGTCTGTGAGCTTACCGGCACCGATGTTTATCAGCGCCGTCTTGGCTCCTGCACGGTAGCCGGAGAAGATATCGCCCGATGGCTGGTGCGGAACGGCTTGGCCCTTGCCTTTCGACGATATTCCGACGCTTACGTTGCTGACGAAGACTTTGCCCGCGAACAAAAACGCGGCCTATGGAGCGGAGCGTTCATAGCGCCATGGGAATGGCGGCACCGGAGTTCCGCCACCGTTGTCCTCGGTGCGCTGGCGGTGCCTGTCACGGCGCAAAGCAGGTTGCTTTCCTCTGCCGCTGCTGCGCGGCCGCCCGCTCCGAGCTGTGCCATTAAGGGTAATCTCAAGAGTGCGGGCCAATGCATTTATCACATGCCCGGGGGGCGCTTTTACGATCGACTCGATATGCAACGAAATGCTTCGCGTCGCTGGTTCTGTAGCGAGGCCGAAGCTATTGCAGCCGGCTGCCGCAAGTCGAAGCTCTAGAGCAGGTCAAGTTTTCCCATGAGTCCCACTGGCACCCGGCAATCTCCTATCGCGCGCATCTTGGGCTTGCTGAAACAGCCTGTGCATCCCTATCGACCGGCCACTACAGTCTTCCTGGACCTGAACGTCGATCGCGTCGCTGACGAATTGCAGCTCGTGGCGCGGGGAAGAGAACGTGGCTCCCAGAATCGTCCGACTTCGGACTCGCAGACCCTAGATGACGTCGAGCATCAGACCATCGAACGAATTGAAGCGCACAAACAGGATTCTCACACCGTTTACCTGGACCACCTCCACACTTACGACGAGAGAGTGACTGCCCTCAGCTTCGAAGAACGCTTTGCAACCATCCAACAGGCGGCACCAGAAGCGGTCGGAGATTTCCGGGCTGAAGCAACGGTGGGCCGTGACGAGCTTTTTGCGTTGCGCCGTCGCCTAAATGAATCGGAGATCGAGCGCGAAAACTTCCGCGCCCGCCACGGGCTTCACAGACCGGCAAGACTCGCGAGCCCAGGAAAACTCATCCTCAAGGTCGGTATTCTCGCCATCATGTTCGTAACCGAGGTAATAATCAACGGCAGCTTTCTCGCGAACGCGAACGTCGGCGGTCTACTCGGTGGGGCTGTCCAAGCCGTCACATTCGCGGCACTGAACATCATCGCGAGCTTCCTCTTCGGCATGGTCCTCATACGCCTGATCAATCGCCGGAACTTTTTCCTCAAGCTTATCGGCGCCTTGTCGTTTCTTGGGTATGCGGCATTCGCCATCGTACTCAACCTGACGCTTGCCCATCTCCGGGAGATTCCGCCCAAGATTGATAGCGACGTCGGCCAAGAAGTCTTGCTTCGATTACTCACAGCACCTCACGTCCTCACCGATATCAATTCTTGGGTGTTCTTCAGTATCGGCTTCATTTTCTCACTGGTCGCAATGGCCGATGGCCTGTTGTTTTTCGACCCATATATCGGCTACGCCGGCCTTGAACGCCGCTGGCTGGAAGCCAGCAAGCAGTTCGCCAAGGCGAGAAGTGAGCTTATCGAAAGGCTTCGCGATATCCGGGAAGATTCGACGGAAGCGATGAACGCGGCTGCCCGTGATCTTTCCGTTCGGCGCAGCGAGTACGATTCCCTGTTGCAAGGCAGGAGCCGACTGGCCCAACGATTCAGCCAACACCAAAATCAAATCGAGCAGGCATGCCGTGCCTTGCTTGAAATTTACCGCGAGGCGAACCGGGGCGCCCGCTCCACGCCACCCCCCAGTTATTTTTCCAAGACCTATAGCATGGAGCGCATTGTCTACGCTGGTGGTGAACCGGATTCCACCGCTCGCGAGCACCTGCGCCAGATGATCGCGGAAACACAGGAATTGCTCAAGCAACAGATTGCCGCCATTCACGAAGCCTTCGACAGCGCCGTGAAAACTTATCGCGAAATTGACGAACTGCTGCCGGAGAAGAAGGGTGGCTAGAAGACGTCCAAGACAACGGAATACGCCGGGGATTGGTTGGGCGGGTATCGGCGGCATTTTGCTTATGCTGCTGGCCATCGCCGCTGGCGGGGGACTGGCTTATTTCTACTTCTCGACGCCAAAACGGCTGACTCTAGACGCTCAAAGCTTGTGCCCGGTGGACGGCCCCCAAGGCATCAGCGTGGTGCTGGTCGACACCTCCGACGACCTGCCAGAGACGACGCGACGGGAAGTCCAAGTCATCCTTGACGACATGATTGCATCCCTTCCGCCGTTCTATAAGCTCGATATTCGAGTACTGGACATTGCGGGGGCCCGCAGCCGCTCGCTATTTTCAAAGTGCAACCCCGGTGACGGAGTGGGCCTGAGCGAGTGGACGGACAATCCTCGCATAGCGCGGCTGCGATGGATTGAGAGCTTTCGCAAACCCGCTTCAGAGGCGGTAAGAAGCAGCATTGCCTCAGCAAAAGCCACCAGCTCGCCGCTCATGGCCGCCATTCAGGATATTGCCATTGAGCAGTTTTCCAGCGCTGCCAGTCAGAACGCCAAGAAGACCTTGACCGTCATCTCCGACATGATTGAGTACACTCGAGACTATAGCCAGTACCCGAAGGACGGCGATCTGTCTTTCCAGCGCTATAAGCAATCACCTGCCTACCTGAAATTTCGGACCGACTTGCATGGCGCAATCGTCGTTATCCGGTACGTGACCCGCCAGTCCAGGGGGCAGCCCTTACTCAACAACACGAGGCATGCCGAGTTCTGGATAGAATGGATGAAGGACAATCGAGCCTCCACCGTCAACGTCAAACGGCTTCAGGGAACCTAGGCGTGGCAATCGCGGAAACTCTTCGCCGATCACCGCCTGGCTTGCTGAGTGGGCTGCTTTTTTTTGCCGTCGTGCTGGCTGGCAGCGCTTACATAGTTTTCTCGAAATTTCACGGTTTCAGCGCTATCAACGTCACGACTGTTCCCGTCGTGATCATGATCACCTATGCGTTGATCCTTGGCGTCGCGCGCCTGTTCCGGCTTCGTGACGACCAGTCTGGCGACAATCTATATTACATGGGCTTCCTGTTTACGCTAACGAGCCTCGCCGTTTCGCTTTATCAATTTCGATCCGAAGGCTCAGCTGAACAGATTGTTCAGAATTTCGGCATTGCGATCGCCTCAACAATTGCCGGCATCACCCTTCGCATTTTGTTCAATCAGATGCGCCGTGATCCTGTCGAGGTTGAAGCAACCGCGCGTCTTGAACTCGCGGAAGCCTCACGGCGGGTCAAGCGGGAGCTGGACAGTACGGTACTAGAGTTCAGCTACTTCCGCCGCATGGCTCAACAGTCGATCAGCGATGCTTTGGATGAAGTGAAAGAGACTCTTGGCGACACCAGCGATAGACTGGCGGGCGAAATAAAGAAGTTTGCCGCAGCAGCCGGCAAACCTCTCGAAGAGGCGTCAAAGAAGTCTGGAGAAACGCTCGACGACATGAACGAGCGAATAGTCGAGACCCTTGAGACGGTATCCGCGCGCCTGGCGCACGAAAGCGAAGAGCTCTCACGAAGCACCGCGAGTATTGTCAATGCGATCGACGACGTAGCGACGAAGCTTGCTTCCTTGCAGACGCCCGACCAAATAATCGAAATCAAGCTCGCGCCGGTCATCTCGGCCCTCACCCGTGCCATTAACTCCTTCAACAAGAGCGCCGAAACTCAGGCAGAGGTCATTCAGGCCAATCTGCAGCAAACTCAGCAGGTCGGCGCAGCTGTGGTCAGGCTGATGCAGGAGCTTCGAGCTATCGAGGCGACGCGGACCACCGTGGGACCTTGGGGTTCGACAAGTCCAAGCGGGCTAGACCGGTAGGGACCAATGAAACCAACTTCTGCCTTGGATGGCGAAATCATTCAGCAGCGATCATCGTACCGGCAAGGACTAGTCCTCGGGCTCACCATGGCTGAAATCATGCTGCTCCTGGTATTCTGCCTCCTGATTGTAATGGCAACATTTCTAACAACGGAGCAATCAAAACGAGTCGCTGCAGAAGAAAAGCTCTTGCAACAACAGGAGCAGAACCAGCGCGACCGTGACATGGTCGCTGCTCTTCGTCGAAACTCCGCCGTTCTTGAGAAACTGCAGGCCTTTTCTGGTCTAACCGATCCGAAGGAGATTGATAAGTATTGGCGCGAGTTGGTCGATAGCCAGACGGCCATGGCCGATCTTCAGAAAATTGGTGTGTCGGTGAAGGAGGTTCGTGAGCGCCTCACTGATCTTGAGAAACTGCGATCGAACGGCCTTGACATCGACAAAGCTCTCCGAGACGTGGACGTCGTCAACGCCATTAACCGTGCGATGGCGAAGCCGGGACAACCCCCCCCTTCAACAGTTGATATTCTGAGTGCAATCGAAAAGGGAATGACCGGCGCCGGGCCCAGCGGCCACCAATGGCCCCCCATCATTGGCCTGAGCGAGGCTCTCGGCTATACGTTCAAGAGTGGAAGCGCAGAACTTTCGCCGGCCTTCCACAACACGCTGATTAGCAAGACCCCGAACGACATACTCAAGTATATCAAGAAGTACAATGTCGACGTGATCGAAGTGGTCGGACACACCGACGAGCAGCCGATTGGCATGCGCCCATCAAATCTGGATCGAGATCTTCTCGCCGTCTTGAAGAGTACGGCCAACGTCGCAACCCTGGTACCTGCGGACAACGCGGGATTAGGCCTCGCTCGCGCGGTATCAGTTGTGAGCGTTTTGCGCCAAAGCTCCCTCCTAGCGGGCTACAAGCTCATCCCGCTATCGGGCGCGCAGCTCGTCAACACCGACGAGACGCTTGCCATCTTGGGCATTCCCGCGAACGTCCCGGAGCGGCGCCGTATTGAAATCCGGTTGCGCAAGTCGGTGCCGCAAGAAACCACGGCAAGTATTGCGGCCGAGCCAATACTGCCGAAGCCGCGCCCCTTGGCGAAACAACCGCAGCAACCACGACCTCCTTCGCTAGCGCCTAAGGCAGGCCCTAGGCAGATTGTGACACCGGCCAATTGAACACCAGATTTAGCCTCTCCGGTCATGAGGCCAACCAATAACGCAACAGCTGTCATGTTGTTGAAGCCGTCGATCGGCGTATCAAACGCATGCAAATGCGACTTCGTCCTGCAAGTCTAATCGTTCGCGTCATTTTTTATCTCACCAGCTTTCCGGTTGGTAACGCCGAACCTTGTCTGGTCGCGCCCCCAGAGATTTCGCAGCGTTGATGATGGTCCGCCGCTGTTGTGACTTCTCCGACCAGCGCATTTTTTGGACCCGCCCTTGGGATGATCGAGCCCGCTCGCATTCAGTGGTCATCCTCCATGTTCGTGAAGACGTCGTTGAGACGGCTCTCGCCGGCAATTGAGATTATCGGCTTCAATGCGTGTCGGCAGCGCTCCCAGGATGGTGGCGGCAGCTGGGCTAACGACGCCAGCGTGCTCTCGCGCAGAGCGGATTAGCGCTTGGGAGGTCCGGCAGTAACTGCGACCCCGCCAATCGTCTCCACGCGACTTTTTTGGCGAACCGCGGCGCTGGAGAACCCACTGTATCCGATCTCGGCACTCTACGACGCGCCAATCCGGATTAAGCTGGGCGACGAAGCCGCGATAGTCGTCCGCCGTCTCGATAGGACTCATCGGCCGGCTCCGGAACCGACACTTGCGGAACAAGATTTCGACAAATCAGCGTAAGCCGTGCGCCGAGCAAGGCCGCAAACAATGAATGTTTCGGCGGACCTCCAAAACGGAGGTGAGAACGACGGAGGAACAAGATTGACCCGCCCGGGACTTTCCCCGGGACATTTTGCCGGCTTTTCCGGGATTATCCCTCGATTTGTTCGCTTTCCGGTCGTGCCACGCGCCAGCGAATTGTTTCTAACGCCTTGGTTTCCCGAGCCTTTTTTACCCGAGAAAGCCCTAGGGAGAATGTCGCCTACGACATCTGGAAACTCGGATGCACCAGCGCCTCTGGCGCCATCGCCAGCACAATCAGGGCTGCGACCGCCAGCGTCCGGAAAGTGATGGCGCGGCGGTCGACCATGACCGCGATCAGCACCACCGCCGTCATGAAGAACGAGCGCTGCGTCGCCACTTCCGCGCCCGACAGCAGCAGGTAGAACGCGGCAGCGAGCAGCGCGCCGGCGGCCGACCATTTCTTGATCGGGAAGGACACGGTCAGCGCCGGTGCCAGCGCGAGCAGCGCGCGGATTGCGAAGAACACGATGCCGGCGACGACGGCCATGTGATAGCCGGAGATCGACAAGACATGGCCAAGGCCGGAGATGAACATGGCATCGTTGACTGGCGCGGAGATGGCGTCGCGCCGGCCGGTCAACAGCGCAGTGGCGATCGCCCGCTTGTCGCCCTCCAGCACGTTGCCGATGCGCTTGTCGATGGCATCGCGTAGGCCCTGCATCACGGCCGAGTAGCGCAGCGCGATGCCGCCGCTGTCGGGCGGCTCGGCTGCCTTGATCGACCCCATCACGAAGCCGGAGGCGCCGATGCGCTGAAAGTACATGTCGCGGCCGAAATCGTAGCTGCCCGGCCGGCTCGGCGACATCGGCGGCAGCAGCCGCGCCTTCAATTCGACGAAGCTGCCGACTGCAGGCGCCGTGCCCTTCTTCACCGACAGCCGCACCCGCTCCAGCCTGATCTCCTTGCGCGGGCTCTCCATCGAGACCACCCGCAGCACGAAGCGGTCGGTGCGCTCGCGGATGTCGCGCGTCTCGACAAACCCCGTCAGCGCCACCGCATAAATCGGCCGCGCCAGCACACCATGCGCCACGCGCGCCGTCTTCCAGGTCGCCGTCGCAAAGCCCGCCGCGGCCGCCGCCAGCATCACCGCAACGGGAAAGACCTTGTGCCGCCGCAACAGGACCGCCGCCGCGCACAGCGCGATGGCGACGGTGACAGCGACCGGCAGCACCGGCTCGTGATCGGCGGCAAAATAGAAGGCGATGCCCGTGCCGAATGCCACCGGCACCCAGGGCAGCAGCCGCCCGGCGCCCGCTTCCGCCCGCGCCCAGCTGCGCAGCGTTTCGACAAGGGATGACCACGCGCGAAACCCTGATGGCGCATAACCGCCAGCCTGCGCAGCAGGCGCGCGCGGCGGCCACGTCCCGGCATAGCCCCGCCTGCCGCCCGGCGTCTCACCCTGCTCGGCCACGCAACACCCTGTGATCCCGTTGCGGCCACAAGGCTACCGGAAGGCGAATGGCGCAGAAAGCGGAACGGATGGGGAAAGTCGAGGAGGCGAACGCTGCGTGCCGACAATCCGCACGGGGTGCACACATGAATATAGGCCATCCATACACCGTCCGGTTGGTTAGTGGTATCGTCCTTCCTTCAGCGTGTATCGGGAGATGGACTTAGAATTGTTCCGGGGGAAGTTATGGATAAGGTTTATCAGGTTTTTGTAAGCTCTACTTTTGCCGATCTTGAAGAAGAACGCAGAAAGGTAAGTGACACCTTGGCCAAGGCTGGCTTTATCCCGGCCGGCATGGAGCTGTTTCCAGCCACAAGCCTCCAACAGCTTGAGTTCATCAAGAAGGTTATCGATCGCTGCGACTATTATGTCGTCATCGTGGGTGCCCGATATGGCTCGCTCGATGACGATAAGAGTTTCACCGAAAAAGAGTACGAGTATGCGGTTTCAAGAAATATTCCTGTGCTGGCTTTCCTTCACAAGGATCCTGGGAAGATTCCCGCGGAAAAGACCGATACCGATCCAGCACAGAAATCGCGGTTGGAAAATTTTCGAACTCGACTCAGGACGAGCCGCATTGTGCAATTTTGGACCGACGCCAACGATTTATGTATGAATGTAGTCGTTTCGGCGAACAATGCCACAATGTTGCAGCCCGGACATGGGTGGGTTCGTGGCGACCAAGCCATCGACCCTAAGGTCTTGCAAGAAGCAGAGCGACTACGAATTGAGAATGCAGGGCTGAAGGAGCAACTTGCTCGAATTAATGGCGAGCAGCTTGTGTTCGACCCAAATTTGTTGGGTCCAGACGACAAACTTGTTTTGAAGCTTATGATCAATGGCCAAGAGCAAACGCGCGAGGTCGGCATTGGTCAAATGTTTGTTGCTCTTTATGATGCGTTGTTGCCTGAGCCCTATCAGCGGATCATTCGGTTTGCCATTGCCAGGGCTGCATTGTCTTCTTCAGATACCCTGAATCCGAAAAATGAGATCAATTGTCATGACGACAGCGTCGCGCTCCTCCGGAATCAACTTGAGGCCCTCGGCTTGATTCTCCCGTTTTCACGAGACAGCGGCGACGGGCATTATTCGACGGCTTGGTCGTTGACTGACAAAGGAAGGCGCTATTATGCGGAGCAAAAGGCAATTCGAAAGCAAGTCGCCCCTTAGTGATGCTACCGCACCTGGTCGATCAGCGCCGCTTTGGACGAGACGTGGTGACTGACGATCTTCCAGTCGCCGTCCTCGCGGACGATGACCCAGGTGATCTTCACCGTGAGGCCCGTGCCGTCGACGGAAAAATTCGCGGTGCCGGCCATGTTGACGACTTCAGAGCCGGCTGCCGCCGTCGACACATCGGTGAATTGAACGTTGCGCGCATCCCAGTGCGGCAGCGCCGTGAAATAGGACTTCACCCCGTCGCGGCCGCGATAGAGCGTCGGGTTCGAGCCGTAGAACAGCGCGCTCTTCGAATAGAGCGCGGACAGCGCATCGGCGTCGAGTCTCGCGAACGCCGCCGACCATTTTGCGATGATCCCGGCGGCGATGTCGTCGGCCGCGCTTCCCATCTCGCTCAGCCCTTCCCGCCGACTTCCTTGGCAAAGGTGTCGCGCAGGCCGATAGTGCGGTTGAACACCGGCCGATCGGCGGTGGAATCCTTGTCGCGGGCAAAATAGCCCTGGCGCTCGAACTGCACCGGCTCGGGCGAGTTGCCCTGCGCAATCGCGGGCTCGACCCGCGCATCCTTCAGGATTTCCAGCGACTGCGGATTGAGGTCGGCGGCGAAGCTACCGGCGTCCGGGTTGGGCCTGGCGAACAGCTGGTTGTAGATGCGGATCTCTGCCGGGACCGAGTCCTGCGCGGAGAGCCAGTGCATGGTGGCCTTGACCTTGCGGCCGTCGGGGGCGTTGCCGCCCTTGGTGGCGGGATCGTAGGTGCAGCGCAGCTCGACGATCTCGCCGGCGACGTTCTTGATCGCCTCCCGGCACCTGATGAAATAGGCGTAGCGCAGCCGCACCTCATTGCCCGGAGAAAGCCGGAAGAACTTCTTCGGCGGATTCTCCATAAAATCGTCCTGCTCGATATAGAGCTCGCGGCCGAACCTGATCTTGCGCGTCCCGGCCGAGGGGTCGTCGGGGTGATTGACCGCCTCGAGCTCCTCGACCTGGCCTTCCGGATAGTTCTCGATCACGACCTTGAGCGGGCGCAGCACGGCCATGCGGCGCAGCGCGCTCTTGTTGAGATGCTCGCGGATGCAGAATTCGAGCATGCCGACATCGACTACGCTGTTGGCTTTTGCCACACCGATGCGCTTGACGAATTCGCGGATCGCCGCCGGCGGCACGCCGCGGCGCTTCAGGCCGGCGATGGTCGGCATGCGCGGATCGTCCCAGCCCGCGACATGGCCGTCGCGCACGAGCTGCGTCAGCACGCGCTTGGAGAGCAGCGTGTAGGTGAGGTTCAGCCGCGCGAATTCATACTGATGCGGGTGCGACGGCACCGGCAGCTTGTCCAGGAGCCAGTCGTAGAGCGGCCGGTGATCCTCGAATTCCAGTGTGCAGATCGAATGCGTGATGCCTTCGATGGCGTCCGACTGGCCATGGGCGTAGTCGTAGCTCGGATAGATGCACCATTTGTCGCCTGTGCGCGGATGATGCGCATGCAGGATGCGGTAGAGCACGGGGTCGCGCAAATTGATATTGCCCGCGGCCATGTCGATCTTGGCCCGCAGCACGCGTGCACCGTTCTGGAATTCGCCCGCCCGCATGCGGCGGAACAGGTCGAGATTCTCGTCCACCGGCCGCTCCCGGAACGGCGAGTTCCGGCCAGGCTCGGTCAGGGTGCCGCGGTTGATACGGATATCCTCCTGCGACTGGTCGTCGACATAGGCGAGCCCGGCCTTGATCAGGCCTTCCGCCCACTCGTAGAGCCGCTCGAAATAGTCGGAGGCGTAGAACAGGTTGTCGCCCCAGTCGAAGCCGAGCCAGCGCACGTCTGCCTGGATGGAATCGATGTATTCCTGCTCCTCCTTGGTCGGATTGGTGTCGTCGAAGCGCAGGTGGCACTTGCCGGCAAATTCCTGGGCGATGCCGAAATTGAGCGCGATCGACTTGGCGTGGCCGATATGCAGGTAGCCGTTCGGCTCCGGCGGGAATCGGGTCACGATCCGGCTATGCCTCTTCGAGTCGAGGTCGGCCTGGATGATGTCGCGGATGAAGTCGCGCCCCGCCTCTGATGTCACCGGCTCTGTCGTCATCAAGATGTTCCTGATTGCTGGCGGCCCTTCTGCCAAATTCGCCCCCGCCCGCCAAGCCTCCTTGGCGGCTGGCTGGCCTGCCGGTTGGGCTTTGTTTATGCCGTGTTCCTGCTATACACCACCGCCGTTTCCAGCCCTTTCCGCCAGATCATGACCGATTCCATCGTTACCCGCTTCGCCCCCTCGCCGACCGGCTTCCTCCACATCGGAGGGGCGCGCACCGCGCTGTTCAACTGGCTCTACGCCAGGAAGCACGGCGGCAAGATGCTGCTGCGAATCGAGGACACCGACCGCGAGCGCTCGACCGAGGCCGCCATCGCGGCGATCCTGGACGGGCTGAAATGGCTGGAGCTGGATTGGGACGGCGACGTCATCTACCAGTTCAGCCGCGCCGCTCGCCACCGCGAGGTCGCCGAGCAGCTGCTCGCCGAAGGCAAGGCCTACCGGTGTTACGCCACGGCGGAAGAGCTCGCCGCCATGCGCGAGAAGGCGCGCGCCGAGGGCCGCACCCGGCTCTATGACGGAATGTGGCGCGACCGCGATCCCGCGACCGCCCCGTCGGGCATCAAGCCGACCATCCGCCTCAAGGCGCCGCAGACCGGCGAGACCGTGATCGAGGACCAGGTGCAGGGCCGCGTGGTCTGGCAGAACGAGAACCTCGACGACCTCGTGCTGCTGCGCGGCGACGGCAACCCGACCTACATGCTCGCCGTCGTCGTCGACGACCACGACATGGGCGTCACCCATGTGATCCGCGGCGACGACCATCTGATCAACGCCGCCCGTCAGAAACAGATCTACGACGCGAAGGGCTGGACCATTCCCAGCATGTCGCACATCCCGCTGATCCACGGTCCGGACGGCGCAAAGCTCTCGAAACGCCACGGCGCGCTCGGCGTCGAAGCCTACCGCGCCATGGGCTATCTGCCGGCGGCGCTGCGCAACTATCTGGTGCGGCTCGGCTGGAGCCATGGCGACCAGGAGATATTCTCCACCCAGGAGATGATCGAGGCCTTCGATCTCTCCGGCATCGGCCGCTCGGCCGCCCGCTTCGATTTCGCCAAGCTGGAAAACCTCAACGGCCACTACATCCGCCAGAGCGACGACAAGACCTTGGTAAGCATGTTCGAGGATGTGCTGGACCACGTCCCCGAGGGGGCTGCGCTGAAGGCAAAACTCAACGACACCACCCGCGCGCAACTCTTGCAGGCGATGCCGAGCCTGAAGGAACGCGCCAAGACGCTGCTCGAGCTGATCGCCGGCTCCTATTTCATCTTCGCCGACCGGCCGCTGGAGATCGAGGCAAAGGCGCAAGCGCTGCTGACGGCGGAGAACCGCGCGCTTGTCGGACGGCTGCGCGGCGTGCTGGAGGCGGTTTCGCCCTGGAGCGCGGAAACGACCGAAGCCGCCATGCGGAATTTCGCGGAACAGAATAACCTCAAGCTCGGCGCAGTTGCCCAGCCGCTGCGGGCAGCGCTGACGGGACGCACGACTTCGCCGGGCATCTTCGAGGTTCTGGCGGTATTGGGACGCGAGGAATGCCTCGCCCGGCTGGGCGATCAGGCGGCCTAGAAAACGCTCAGGGACCCCCTACCTGCGTCCATCTTGCAGCGCACAGGGCAATAAGATACCCATCTTGCGCCGCCTTCTAGACAATCAGGCCCTTGCTCGCTCTCTCCCTGGAGAAAGCATCCAACCAGCCTGATTTCGCAACGATTTCATCGGGGACTACGACGATGGACGCCAAATCCAACAAGACCGCGACCCTTACGGTCGGCAACAAGACCTACGATTTCCCGATCCTGAGCGGCACCGTTGGGCCCGATGTGATCGACATCGCCAAGCTCTACGCCCAGGCGGGCATGTTCACCTACGACCCCGGCTTCACCTCGACCGGAAGCTGTCAGTCCAAGATCACCTACATCGACGGCGATGCCGGCGTTCTCGAATACCGCGGCTACCCGATCGAGCAACTCGCCGAGCACGGCGACTTCCTGGAAACCTGCTACCTGCTGCTGTACGGGGAACTGCCGACCAAGGCGCAGAAGCTGGATTTCGACTCGCGCGTGACCAAGCATACCATGGTGCACGAGCAGATGGCCCGCTTCTTCCAGGGCTTCCGCCGTGACGCCCATCCGATGGCGGTCATGGTCGGCTGCGTCGGCGCACTGGCCGCCTTCTACCACGACTCCACCGACATCAACGATCCGCAGCAGCGCATGATCGCCTCGATGCGGATGATCGCGAAGATCCCGACGCTGGCCTCGATGGCCTACAAGTACACCGTCGGCCAGCCCTTCATGTATCCGAAGAACTCGCTCACCTTTGCCGAGAACTTCCTGCACATGTGCTTCGCGGTGCCCTGCGAGGAGTACAAGATCAATCCGGTGCTCGCCGACGCCCTGGACAAGATCTTCATCCTGCACGCCGACCACGAGCAGAACGCCTCGACCTCGACGGTGCGCATCGCCGGCTCCTCCGGCGCCAACCCGTTCGCCTGCATCGCCGCCGGCATCGCCTGCCTGTGGGGCCCGGCGCATGGCGGCGCCAACGAAGCGGCGCTGGCAATGCTGGCCGAGATCGGAACGGTCGACAAGATTCCGGAATTCATCAAGAAGGTGAAGGACAAGAACTCGGAAGTCCGCCTGATGGGCTTCGGTCACCGCGTCTACAAGAACTACGATCCGCGCGCCCGCATCATGCAGAAGATGTGTCACGCCGTGCTGAAGGAAACCGGCCACGGCGACGATCCGATGCTGAAAGTCGCGCTGGAACTCGAAAAGATCGCGCTCTCCGACCAGTACTTCATCGAGCGCAAGCTCTATCCGAACGTCGACTTCTATTCGGGCATCACGCTGAAGGCGATGGGCTTCCCGGTCTCGATGTTCACCGTGCTGTTCGCGGTCGCCCGCACCGTCGGCTGGATCAGCCAGTGGAGCGAGATGATCGAGGATCCGCACCAGAAGATCGGCCGTCCGCGCCAGCTCTACACCGGCGTCGCCCGCCGCGACTACGTCGCGATGGACAAGCGGAAGTAACCGCTGCCGCAATCGCAAACCCGAAAGCCGGACGCGGTCGCCGCGTCCGGCTTTTTCCTTTTCAGCCGGGCGCGCGTGCCTTGCGCATCGTCGCCAGCACGATCTCCGCGGCGCGGACGCTCGGCGGCTGGTTGCCGGTAGACATGATGGAATCGATGCGGGCGAACGCCTCGAGCTGCTTGCGCCGCAGCGGCGTGTCGCCGAGCACCTCGCGCAGCGCCGGCAGCAGTTTTTCCGAGCGGCAGTTCTCCTGCAGGAATTCCGGCACGACATTCTCGCCAACCACGAGATTGGCCAGGATCACCGAGTTCACCCGGATCGCCCGGCGCAGGATGAAGGCCTCCATCGCGCCGGTTCGATAGGCCGCCACCATCGGCACGCCGGCAAGCGCAAGCTCCAGCGTCACCGTGCCAGATTTGGCGAGCGCGGCGTGCGCGATGCGGAAGGCGGCGCGCTTCTCCTCCTCGCCGATGACGACGCGCGGCTGCACCTTCCAGTACTTCAGGGCGGCCGTGATCGCTTCCTCGAGATGCGGCATGGTCGGCAGCACCGCCTCGAACGCGACGCCTTCCGACTGGAGCTTGGTCAGCGTCATGCCGAAAGCGGTCATGTGGTGCTTGATTTCGCTGCGACGGCTGCCCGGCAGGATCAGGAGCACCGGGGGCTTTTCCTCGCGCCGCTTCTGCTCCTCCGCGTTGGGACGAAGCTGGCCGACCTGCTCGGTCAGGGGATGGCCGACATAGCTGCAGGGGGGACCGTGCAGCTCCTCATAGGTATCCGGCTCGAACGGCAACAGCGCCAGCACGTGATCGATATAGGGCTTCATCGCGCGCGCCCGGCCCGGCCGCCAAGCCCACACCGTGGGAGAAACATAGTCGACGATGGGGATGTGCGGCGCCTTGGCGCGCACGCGTTTGGCCACGCGATGGGTGAAGTCGGGACTGTCGATGACGACGAGGATGTCGGGCGCCGCCGCGATCACGGCGTCCGCCGTTTCGCGGATACGCCGCATGATCGCCGGCAACTGCCTGACCACGGCGGCAAGCCCGATGATCGACAATTCCTCGATGGGAAAGCGCGAGCTCAGCCCCTCGATCGCCATGGCGCGGCCGCCGACGCCCTCGAACCGCACCGCGCCGCCAAGGCGCTGACGCAGCACCTTCATCAGATTGGCACCGAGGCGGTCACCGGATTCCTCGGTCGCGATCAGGAAAATCTTCCGCCCGGCGCCGGGGTTCGCGCGCACCGTGCTCACGTGGCGATCCCGGTGACGAACAGGCCGGCCTTGTCGGCGGCCTCGATCATGGCCTGCGGTTCGGCCGCAATGGTGTTTTCGGCGGCCACCGCAACACCGGCAAGCCCTGCGCCTGCGGCCGCCTCGATCGTTCGCGGACCGACGGTCGGAAGGTCGTAGCGCAAATCCTGGCCGCTCTTGGGACCCTTCACCAGCACGCCACGGCCCGCTTTGGCGCGGATCCGTCCTCCTTCCCGCAAGCGCGCGACGCGCGCCAGCAGCCCGTCGGTGCCCTCGATGTCCTCGACCGCTACCACATGGCCGTCGATCACGACCGCCGCCTGGCCGATGTCAAACGGTCCGAGCGCGGTCAGCACCTCCCTGCCCCGCGCGATATCGGCCGTCGCAGCCGCATCGGGCGCCGCGCGGGTGATGCATCCCCTGGGCATCAGCAGATCGGGCGCGGCCTCCTTGACGCCGACCATGCGAAAGCCGTCCTTCTCGAAGATGCGCCCGATGCCGGACAGCAGATGATCGTCGCCGCCGCGGAAGGCCGCGACTACATGGCCCATCACGCGCAGTGTGCCCCAGTCGAGCCTGATATCCGACAGCGCCGGGCGCGCCAGGCTGCCGATGAAGATCAGGTCGCGGCAGCCTTCGCTGCGAAACAGTCTTGTGGCCTTGCCGATCTGGCCGACGGAAATCCAGTGATGCCGGAAGCGCGCGGCGCCCGCCGGATCGCAGGCACCCTTCAGCGCAAAGATCACCGCGGCGATCCCGCGCGCGGCCAGCGAATCCGCAACCGCGAATGGCATGGCGCCGCCGCCCGCGATCACGCCCACCGGCGAAGAGAGGTTGCTGGCCGCTGATGTCATGGCCTGCGGCTGTCCCCTGTTTATGGCTGTCGATTGCCGCTATCGGCCGGCAGGCACAGCGCGCGGTGCTTGGCTTCGGCGATGAAGGTCAGGATTTCCGCAATCGCTGGATCTTCCGCTGCCATCGGCTGCACGGCCTCGAGGCGCTCGGCAAAGATGCCGGGGCCGTGAAACAGCTTTTGA
Source organism: Bradyrhizobium sp. (assembly GCF_016219575.1). Classification (GTDB taxonomy): domain Bacteria; phylum Pseudomonadota; class Alphaproteobacteria; order Rhizobiales; family Xanthobacteraceae; genus Bradyrhizobium. The sequence continues at coordinate 1,097,290 of NZ_JACRMG010000009.1, forward strand.
TAGAATCCGCGCACGGTGGCGAGACGTTGCTTGGTGAACTTGCGGCGTTTCATGCCGATGACGTTGAGGCCTTCGAGCGCCGCATACTGACCGTTGACGAGGCCGAACGGAATGACGTCGCCGCGCACACCCGAGAGGCCGCCGACCATGACCTGCGGCCCGATCCGGGTGAACTGATGCACCGCTGACAGCCCGCCGATGTAGACGAAATCGCCGATCTCGCAGTGGCCGCCGAGCGTGGCCGACGTCGCGAAGATCGCGTCGTTGCCGACCGTGCAGTCGTGCCCGACATGGCTGTTGTTCATGAAAAACCCGCGGTCGCCGACGCGCGTCAGCCCGCCGCCCTTCACCGTGCCGACGTTCATCGTCACGCCTTCGCGGATGGTGCAGCCATTGCCGATCTCCAGGCGGGTCGGCTCGCCCTTATAGCTGAGATCCTGCGGCGGGCCGCCAAGGGCGGCAAAGGGCGAGATCGTGCAATTGGCGCCCACCGTCGTGTGCCCGCTGACGGAGACATGCGAGGTCAGGACGCAATCGGCACCGATCACGACGTTTGGGCCGATCACGCAATAGGGCCCGATCGCAGAGCCGTCGCCGATCACGGCGCCGTCCTCGATACGCGCGGTCGGATCGATCTTCTTCATCGTCATCAGTCGGTCAGCATCGCGCCGACATCGGCTTCCGCCACGACCTGTCCGTTGACCTTGGCATCGCCGTGGAACCACCACATCGCCTTGCGCCGCCCGATCGAGCGCATGTGGTACTCGATGGTGTCGCCGGGCATCACCGGTTTGCGGAACTTGCACTTGTCGATGGTGAGGAAATACACCGCGCGGGGCTTTTCAGTGCCGGTCACCGACTTGATGCCGATGACGCCGGCGGTCTGCGCCATGGCCTCGATCATCATCACGCCGGGATACACCGGCCGATCGGGAAAATGGCCGAGAAAGCACGGCTCGTTGAACGTGACGTTCTTGATGCCGATGCCGCTGTAGTCGGTCCGGATGTTGATCACCCGGTCGATCAGCAACATCGGGTAGCGATGCGGCAGCGTCTTGAGGATGTCCTCGATACTGACGACGTCGAATCTGACCGCTGCTTCCTCCATCACTCCTTCCCCTCGCCCTTCGGATCGGCCGAGCCGTCGCGCACCAGGCGCTCGACCGCGACGATCTCCCGGAACCACTGCTTGGTCGGCTTGGCGAAATGACCGCCCCAACGCCCGTTGGGGGGAATATCATCCTTCACCGCGCTCATCGCCGTGACCTGGGCTCCGTCGCCGATCTTCAAGTGGTTGTTGATCCCCACCTTGGCGCCAAGCGCCACGTTGTCGCCAATCGTCAGGCTGCCGGCGAGCCCGATCTGGGCCGCGAGCAGGCAATGCCTGCCGATGGTCACATTGTGGCCGATCTGGACTTGATTGTCGATTTTGGTGCCCTCGCCGATCACAGTGTCACGCAGGCTGCCGCGATCGATGGTGGTGCCTGCGCCGACCTCGACGTCGTTCTGGATCAGGACGCGGCCGGTCTGCGGCACCTTCAGATGCCCCTCGGGACCGAAAAAGATGAAGCCGTAGCCGTCCTGCCCGATGCTGCAGCCGGGATGGATCAGCACGTTGTTGCCGATCAGGGCGGCCTGGACGGCCGAGTGCGGGCCGACATTGCAGTCGCGGCCGATCTTCACGCCGGGGCCGATCACGGCGGCCGCTCCGATCACGGTGCCCGTGCCGATCTCGACGCCGGGCCCGATCACCGCCAGCGGGTCGACCACGACGCCGTCTTCCAGGCGCGCCGTAGGATCGATGATCGCCGACGATGCGATGCCCTCATTGCCGACCCAGGATTGCGGGCGCAGCGTATCGCCGTGCCATTGCCGCGCGATCCTGACGAATGCGCGGAACGGCTGGGCGGCCTTCAGCACCGCGACATGGGCCGGCACGCGTGCGGCAAAGCGGTCGCTGACGAGGCAGGCACCGGCCTTGGTGGCCGCGAGCTGGTCGGCATATTTGAGGTTATCGAAGAACGTCAGATGTCTGGGACCTGCTTCGTCGAGCGAAGCCAGCCCCCTGATCTCCAGGCCGCCATGCGCAGGGTCGGCAAGCGTCGCCTTCGCCAGCTCGGCGACTTCCGCCAGCGTGGTCGGAGAAGGTTTTTGGAAGAATGTCGGCTGCGCCATATCACCCGTCGCGGTCCGGCAAAATGGCCGTCCCAGAGCCCCGCTCCCGGGGCTTTAGAGCCCGCGTCCCGGCCGCGGTTACCTGGCACGCCCGCTTGCGCGGGCGTACCCAATCACACCAAAGTCCTCTTAGAAAGACGTACCGCCGCCGAACTTGAACTGCTGCACGCGGTCGAACTGACCCTTGGAGAGCGGCACGGCATAGTCGAAACGCAGCGGGCCGAACGGCGAGGCCCAGATCAAGCCCACGCCGACCGAGCTGCGGACGACCCGGCTGTCGTCATAGACCAGTCCGGTACAGGTGCCGGGATTGGCAGGCAATACGCCCGGCAGGGTCGGACGGATGCAGTTCGAATTCTGCGGCGTCGTAACTTCACCGGTGTAAGTCCAGGTCGTCGGCCCCTGATAGTCATACAAGCCGCCGGCGTCGGCATAGACCGAGCCCTTCAAGCCAACTTCCTTGGGCAGGAACCAGAACGGCATCTGCAATTCCAACGAGGCGCCCCAGTATTTGGTGCCGCCAAGCGCGTCATTCGAGGTGAACGGATTGATCGAGCGCGGGCCGATGCCGTTCGGCGCAAAGCCGCGCACGAGGTTCGGTCCCATCTGGAAGTGGTCGAGCATGCGCAGGTCGGAGCCAACCTTGGTGAGCACGCCGCCCTGCAGATGGATCAATCCGACGATATCGGAGACCAGCGGGGTGTAATACTTCAGGTCGCCCACGGTCTTCAGATAGGTGACGTCGCCGCCGATGCCGGCGAAGTCCTGCCGCAAGTCGATCAGCAGGCCGTCGGTCGGATTCTTGTTGTTGTCGAGCGTGTTGTAATTCAGCGAGTAGCCGACCGCCGAGGTCAACACCTTGCCGCTCTGCAGCTCCTTGCGCACCGGCAGCGAGGCTTCGCCGTCGAAGTAGCACCACAGGCCCATGCCTCCCGAGGCGTCCGTGACGCCATTAACCGTTCCGTTTGGCCATTGGCCGACCGAGTTCACGAAAGCCGGAGTCGGGTTGAACGCCATCGTTGGGTTATTGACGTCGTTGTTACAATTCTGCAGCGCGGACGGTAGCTGGATTTGCTGCTGGTAGATCGAGTAACGCAGCTGCAGAGCCAAATCCTCGCGCAGGCTGAAGCCGAGGCGCGGGCTGAAGCCGAACGTCTTGGTTCCATACGAGATGTAGCTGTTGGCCAATTGCTGGCGCTGGTAGAGGTCGAGACCGAGCGCCACGCGGTAGTCGAGCAGATAAGGCTCGACGAATGACAGCGTGTAGCCGCGCGCGTACTGGCCGTAGGTCACCGCCGCCTTGGCGTAGAGGCCTCGCCCCAGGAAGTTGCGCTCGGAGATGCTGACCTCGGCAAGCGCGCCGTCGGTCGTGGAATAGCCGCCTGACACCGAGAAGTCGCCGGTAGACTTCTCTTCGAGGTCGACGATCAGGATCACGCGGTCGCTCGACGAGCCGGGCTCGGTGACGATTCTCACGCTCTTGAAGAAATCGAGGTTCTTCAGGCGTCGCTCGGCACGATCCACCAGCGCGCGGTTGTAGGCGTCGCCTTCGGACAGATCGAACTCGCGGCGGATCACGTAGTCGCGGGTGCGGGTGTTGCCGCGGATGTTGATGCGCTCGATGTAGGTGCGCGGGCCTTCGTCGACCGCGAAGGTGATCGACACCGTATGCGCCTCGAAATTGCGGTCGCCGCGCGGACGCACCACTGCGAAGGCGTAGCCGCGGCGCGATGCCTCGATCTGCATTTCCTCGATCGACTTCTCGAGCGCCTCGGCGTTGTAGGTGCCGCCGACGTTGACGCGCGAATAGGTGCGCAGGACATTGGCGTCGAAATTCGCGATCGAGGAGACGTAGTTGACGGAAGCGACGCGATACTGCTGGCCTTCCTCGATCTTGAAGGTGACCAGAAAGCCCTTCTTCTCCGGATCGTACTCGGTCAGCGCAGCGACCACCTGCACGTCGGCATAGCCGTTCTTGAGGTAGAATCGGCGGATCAGGTCGCGGTCGGCCTCGACGCGGTCGGGATCGTAGACGTCGGCGCCGCCGAGGAAGCTGAGGAGATTGGACTCGCGCGTCTTGATGATGTCACGCAGGCGATAGGAGGAATAGGCGACGTTGCCCACGAACTCGATCGAGCGCACGCCGGTCTTGGAGCCCTCGACGATCGTGAAGACGAGGTCGACGCGGTTGTTCGGCTGCTCAATGACCTCGGGGTTGACGCGAACGTCGTAGCGGCCGGAACGGCGATAGATTTCGGCGATGCGCTGCGCGTCCGACTGCACCGTCGGGCGCGAGAACGTGCCGCGCGGCTTGGACTGGATTTCGGTCGAGAGCTGCTCGTCCTTGACCTTCTTGTTGCCCTCGAAGGCGATGCGGCCGATCACCGGGTTCTCCACCACGGTGACGATGATCCGGCCGCCCTGCGTATTGATGCGCACGTCGCGGAACAGGCCGGTTTCGATCAATGCCTTGAGGCCGTCGTCGATCTGGGCCTGGCCGAGACGGCCGCCGGGACCGGGGCGGAAATAGGAGCGGATGGTTTCGACCTCGACGCGGCGGTTACCCTCCACCACGATCGAGGCAACCGTCTGGGCGGCCGCTGGCGACGAGGCAAGCGTCATCAGCGTGGCGGCAACCGGCACGGCGAACATGATCAGGGCGGCCAACACGCCCCCCCGTACTCGCATTCCAAACTTCATGCGCTAAGCGCCCTCGTCATTCCGGTACCGGCCCCACGACCCCAAGGGACCGGCAGATTCCCAACCTGTTGCCCTGCTTGTAGCCAATTTTGCCGGAGGGGCAAACGCTCTGACGCAGCGCAATTCCATTTTCATTCCAACACGTTGCCCATTGGCAACGTCACAAAAAAGCCTTTTCTGGGTGCCCGCCGCGCGCGCCCCCTCATCCGAATAGATTCCGGAGGAAGGGAACCTGATGGAAATCGTTGTAAAACGCGAAAACCATCAGCATCAGCACCAATACCAGGCCGACGCGGAAGCCGTATTCCTGCGCCCGGTCCGATAGCGGGCGGCCCCGCACCACCTCGGCGGCATAGAACAAAAGGTGCCCGCCATCCAGCAAGGGGACGGGAAACAGGTTCAGGAGCCCGATCGAGATCGACAGCACGGCGGCCAGATGCAGCAGCGGGATGATCCCGAGCGTTGCGACCTGCCCGGAAATCTGGGCGATCCGAATCGGACCGCCGATCTGGTCGGCGCTGGCGCGGCCGCGGAAGATGTTGGTGACGTAGGACAAGGTCTGGTCGATGACGAACCAGGTTTCCTTGACGCCGAGCCAGAGCGCGGTTGCCGGATCCACCCGCTCGGTCGTGGCCTCGCCCGCCGTGGTCTCCCGGGTCAGGCCCAGCACGCCGGTCTTGTGGACGTTGCCGAACGGATCCTTGGTTTCGCGCAGCTGCGGCGTTCCCGTGAGCTGGACGCTGCCAGTGCCGCGCTTGACGGTGAAGGTCAGCTTTTCGCCGGCGCGCATGCTGACATAACGCTGCATCTCGACGAAGCTTGCGATCGGCTTGGCATCGATCGCTGTCACGACGTCGCCGGGTTGGAAGCCGGCCGCCGCCGCGGCGCTGCCGACCTCGACCTTGTCGACGCGCGCACTCGTGCTCGGCTTGCCGAAGAAGGTGAACAGGCAGGTGAAGATCACGATCGCGAGCAGGAAGTTCGCAAACGGACCGGCCGCGACGATCGCCGCGCGCGGTCCGACTTTCTTGTGATGGAAGCTCCCCTCGCGCTCTTCCGCCGTCATGCCGGCAAGCGTTTCGGTCGATGGCGTCGAAGCCTCGGAGTCGTCGCCGAAGAATTTGACATAGCCGCCGAGCGGGATGGCGGAGACCTTCCAGCGCGTACCGTGGCGGTCATTGAAACCGAACAGTTCCGGCCCGAAGCCGAGCGAGAACGTTAACACTTTCACGCCGGCCCAGCGCGCGACCAGGAAATGGCCGAGCTCATGGAAGAACACGACGATCGTGAGCACGAACAGGAAGGGGACGATGTAGCCGATGAGCCCATGGCTCAACATATTGAAACTGTTCAGAAAAAGATCAAACATCAAGTTCCCCTCGACGAGGGCCAAAGGCCCCGTCCCCAACCCTCTAGGATGCCTTTAAGGCAATTTGAGGCAATAGGGAGGCGGCCTTATTTCTCGCAACATGGTCAACGGAAATCGCATCATCCGCCGACGTCAGCGGTGACCGGTTCCCGCCGCGAATCCAGTCGTTCAGCGTCGCCTCGACGAGGCGCGCGATGCCGCCGAACCTGATTTGGCCAGCGACGAAAGCGGAGACCGCAATCTCGTTGGCCGCGTTGTAGACGGTAGTCGCACCGCGCCCGGTTCGCAGCGCTTCATAGGCAAGGCGCAACGCCGGGAAGCGCTCGAAATCGGGCGCCTCGAAGGTGAGCTGGCCGATCTTCGCAAGATCGAGTTTTGCCGAAGGTCCGACGATGCGGTCGGGCCAGCCGAGGCAATGCGCAATGGGAATGCGCATGTCCGGCGTGCCGAGCTGCGCGACCACGGAGCGGTCGGAGAATTCGACCATGCCGTGGATGATCGACTGCGGATGCACCAGCACGTCGATCTCGTCCGGCGTCAACGCGAACAGATAGGAAGCCTCGATCACTTCGAGCCCCTTGTTCATCATCGATGCGGAATCGATGGTGATCTTCCTGCCCATGCTCCAGTTCGGATGCTTCAGCGCCTGCTCGAGCGTCGCCTGCTCGATGTCGGCGGGCGCCCAGGTGCGGAACGGACCGCCGGATGCGGTGATGATGACCCGCATCAGTTCTTCGCGGTTGCCGGAAGAGAGCGCCTGGAACAGCGCGTTGTGCTCGGAATCCGCAGGCAGGATGCAGGCGCCGGCTTTCGCGGCGCGCTGCATGAAAAAATCGCCGGCGCAAACCAAGCATTCCTTGTTGGCGAGCGCAACGGCTGCGCCGCGATCGACGGCGGCAAGCGCGGGCTTCAGTCCGGCCGCGCCGCTCACCGCCGCCATCACCCAATCCGCCGGCCGTGCGGCGGCCTCGATGATGGCGCTCTCGCCTGCCCCGCATTCGGTGCGGGTGCCGGCCAGCGCATCCTTCAATTCGCCGAGACGCGCGGGATCGGCAATCGCGGCAAAGCGCGCGCCGAACTCCCTCGCAAGTTTTGCAAGCGCCTCGACATTGCTGTTGGCGGTCAGCGCCTCGACGCGATAGCGATCACGGGCGCCGCGCAGGAGGTCCATCGTGCTGTCGCCGATGGAACCGGTGGCGCCGAGCACCGTCACGCTGCGCGCGGCGCTGGCAGCGGCCTTGTTGTTACGCAGGGGTACAGCGCTCATAGCCTCACCAAACCATAAGACCGCGGCCGACGCCATCGGCACCGCCCCGCAGGAAACCCAAAATCGCCGCCGCCACGACGGCTGCGACAAACCCGTCCAGGCGATCCAGCAGCCCGCCATGGCCGGGAATGATGTGGCTCGAATCCTTGACGCCGAAACGCCGCTTTACCGCGGATTCGAAGAGGTCGCCAAGTTGGGAAATCACAGACAGAAACGCCCCTAAAGCCAACAGGGGCGCGGCTTTTCCGGCGCCGGCGGCGGCAAATGCCCCGCCCACGGCGAGGCTGCCGAAGAAGCCGCCGATGGCGCCCGCCCAGGTCTTTTTCGGGCTGACCTTGGGCCACAGCTTTGGGCCGCCAATGCCGCGGCCGGCAAAATAGCCGCCGATATCGGCCGCCCAGACCACCAAGAGGACGAAGAACAACGCGGCGAAGCCGCTCGCCGTATCCTGGCGCACCAGCACCGAGCCAGTCTCCGCGGCGGCGGCATAGAGAAATCCGGTCGCCGACCAGTTGCGACGCTCCGGCGACAGCAACGCGACGGCAACGAGGCCGACAGCGAGCACGATCAGCGCGGCATCGAGCCGTCCGGCGACCAAGCAGATACCAGCAATGGCCAAAGCGGCGACGCCGGGCACCGTCGCGCGCATCTGGCGCGCAAGGCCGACGATCGCAAGCCATTCCACATAGAGCCCGATCGCGGCGAGCGTGACCAGCAGCGCCCACAGCCATCCGCCGGCCCAGGCGATGGCAATCGCCGCCGGCGCCAGCACCACGGCTGCGAGCACCCGCATCAGAAGATTGCGCGACCCCTGCTCGGCTGGTGCCGCAGGCGCGGCATCGCCCTCGGTCACGAGCCAGTTTTCGCAACGAGGCCGCCGAAACGGCGCTCGCGGCGCGCGTATTCGGCGATGGCGCTTTCCAGCGCGGCCTTGTCGAAATCAGGCCAGTGGATCGGCACGAACACCAGCTCGCTATAGGCAGCCTGCCACATCAGGAAGTTCGACAGCCGCTGCTCGCCGCTGGTGCGGATGATCAGATCGGGATCCGGAATATCGGGCGCATCGAGATACTGGCCGAGCGTATCGGCGTCGATCGATGCGGGATCGCGCTTGCCCTCCGCGGCCTCGCGGGCCAGCCGCTGCGCGGCCTTGGCGATTTCCTGGCGCGAACCGTAGTTGAAGGCGACGACGAGATTGAGGCGCGTGTTGTCGCGCGTCAGTTCCTCGGCCTCGTTGAGCAGCGCGCAAATGTCGGGCTCGAGCCCTTCGCGCTCACCGATCACGCGTACCCGCACGCCGTCGCGATGCAGCGTCGCCAGGTCATTGCGGATGAAACGGCGAAGCAGGCCGAAGAGATCGCCGATCTCGGTGGCCGGACGCGACCAGTTCTCGGAAGAGAAGGAGAAGATCGTGAGATAGACGATGCCGAGTTCGTGCGCGGCGCGCACCACGCGGCGCAGCGCCTCGACGCCGCGGCGATGGCCTTCCGCCCGCGGCAGGCCGCGCGCGGCCGCCCAGCGCCCGTTCCCGTCCATGATGATCGCGACATGGAGGGGATAGCCGGAGCGATCCGGTCCATCGGTTGCGGGGGCGGCGGCGTTCGTCATCGCTCCATACCTAAACCGTGAGGATTTCCTTTTCCTTAGCCGCCAGCAACGCGTCGATCTCGGAAATCGTGCCGTCGGTCGCTTTCTGCACGTCGTGGGAGAGACGTTCCTGGTCGTCCTCGGAGATTTCGTGATTCTTTTCGAGCTTCTTGACGATATCGAGTCCGTCCCGGCGAACGTGGCGAACCGCCACGCGTGCCGCCTCGGCATATTTGTGCGCGACCTTCACCAGCTCCTTGCGGCGATCGGCGTTGAGTTCGGGGACGCGCAGCCGCAGCACCTGGCCTTCGGTTGCGGGAGACAGGCCAAGGTTTGAATCCACGATCGCTTTTTCAACCGCCTTGACCAGGGATTTGTCCCAGACCTGCACAGAAAGCAGGCGCGGCTCGGGCACGCTGATGGTCGCGACCTGGTTGAGCGGCATGTGACTGCCATAGGCGTCGACCTGGACCGGCTCCAGCATGGACGCAGCCGCGCGTCCCGTGCGCAAGCCGCCCAGTTCATGCTTGAGCGCCTGGGTGGCGCCTTGCATGCGGCGCTTCAATTCGTTGATGTCGAAACCAGGTGTGGGCATAAGCCTCTCCCTCTTCACAGAATTTGCCGTCGCCCGGTTGCGGGGGTCGACGGCAGCCGCCGTTAGCCAGCGACAATCGTGCCGTGGCCGGCGCCACGCAGAATTGCGCCGATCGAACCCGGTTCGGCGATCGAGAACACGATGATAGGCAGCGACGTCTCCCGGGCAAGCGCGAATGCGGTTGCATCCATCACCTTGTAGCCACCCTCGATCGCCTGTGAATGGGTCAGGCGGTCGAAACGCCTGGCCGCCGGGTCTTTCTTGGGATCGGCGCTGTAGACGCCGTCGACATTGGTGGCCTTGAGCACCGCATGGGCGCCGATTTCGGCCGCCCGGAGCACGGCGGTGGTGTCGGTCGTGAAGAAGGGATTGCCGGTGCCGCCGCCGAGCAGCACGATGCGGCCTTCCGCCAGGTATTTGTGCGCCGCACTGCGGGTGAACAGCTCGGAAATCTCGGGCATCACGAAGGCCGACAGCGTCCGCGCCGGCGTACCCTTGCGCTCGATAGCGGCCTCGAGCGCGAGGCAATTCATCATGGTGGCCAGCATGCCCATGGTGTCGCCGGTCGGGCGCGACACGCCGCGGGAGGAGACTTCCACGCCGCGGACGATATTGCCGCCGCCGACCACGACCGCAACTTCCGTGCCGAGCTTCTGGGCCGCGATCACCTCGCCGGCGATCCGGTCGACGGTCGGCTGGTCGATGCCAAAGGAGTTCGAGCCTGCGAGATACTCGCCCGAAAGCTTGACCACGACGCGACGATAGACCGGCTCAGCCATTAGCGTATCGCTTTCTTCTCCCGCGCAGGTCCGCCCTCCCGGCGCGGCTGCGCCGGGAAAAGGCGCCGGCCGGCGGTTACTTCTTGCCGCTGGCTGCCGCGACTTCGGCCGCGAAATCGGATTCCTGCTTCTCGATTCCCTCGCCGAGAGCATAGCGCACAAAGCCGGCAATCTTCACGGGTCCGCCGACCTTGCCCTCAGCTTCCTTCACCGCCTGCGCCACCGATTTGCCGGTGTCGTGGATGAAGGCCTGCTCGAGCAGGCAGACTTCCTTGTAGTAAGTCTTGAGGCCGGACTCGACGATCTTCTCGATCACGTTCTCGGGCTTGCCCTGCTGGCGGTACTTGTCGGCCAGCACGTCCTTTTCGCGCTTGACCAGCTCAGGATCGAGCCCGGCCGGATCCAGCGCCTGCGGATTGGCAGCCGCGACATGCATCGCGAGCTGACGGCCGAGCGCCGCAAGCTCGTCGGCCTTGCCGGCGGATTCCAGCGCGACGAGCACGCCCATCTTGCCGGCGCCCTCGATCACCGCACCGTGGACGTAGCTCGACACCACGCCCTGGCCGACTTCGAGCGAAGCGGCGCGGCGCAGCGACATGTTCTCCCCGATGGTGGCGATGGCGTCGGAAATCGCGGTCTCCACGGTGACGCTGCCGACCTTGGCGGCCTTGATCTTCTCGACATCGGTGCCGGCGTCGAGCGCGACCTGGGCGATCATCTTGACGAGACCCTGGAACTGGCCGTTGCGGGCGACGAAATCGGTCTCCGAATTGACCTCGACAACCACGCCCTTGTTGCCCTTGGTCAGCGCACCGATCAGGCCTTCGGCCGCGACGCGGCCGGCCTTCTTGGCGGCCTTGGAAAGACCCTTCTTGCGCAGCCAGTCCTGGGCCGCCGTCATGTCGCCGGCGGTCTCGGTGAGCGCCGCCTTGCAGTCCATCATGCCCGCGCCGGTGGACTCGCGGAGATCCTTGACCATCGCAGCAGTGATCGTAGTCATTGCTAAACGTCCTTCTTGCCTGTCAGGGCGGTTGCCGCGCGGCCCAAGACCTCGCCAGCATGCGCCGCAGGGAATGCGTCAGTTGAGAAACGAAGCGGCGGCCGGGAGGCCCGGCCACACGTTGAGACCGTCGAATTATTCCGCTTCCGCGGTGAGCGCCTTGGCCTTGGCGACCCAGGCATCGGCGCGGCTGGAAAGCCCGACTTCTTCGCCGATCTTGTGCGCGGTGTCGTGATCGAGCTCGGCGAGCTGCCAGTAGTGGAAGATGCCGAGGTCGTTGAACTTCTTCTCGATCGCGCCGGACACGCCGGGCAGCTTCTTGAGATCGTCGGCAGGTCCGCGCGGACCGGCCAGGCCCTGGAAGCCGGAAGCGGCCGCCGGGATTTCCTCCTGCACGGGCTTGGCTGCGGCACCGACGTCGATGCCGGCATCGCCTTGCGCACGCGAAATGCCGTCGATGACCGCGCGGGCCACCAGATCGCAATACAGCGAGATGGCGCGGCCGGCGTCGTCATTGCCCGGCACCACATAGGTGATGCCCTTGGGATCGGAATTGGTGTCGACGATGGCGGCAACGGGGATATTGAGCCGCTGCGCTTCCTGGATCGCGATGTCTTCCTTGTTGGTATCGATCACGAAGATCATGTCGGGCAGGCCGCCCATGTCCTTGATGCCGCCGAGCGAACGGTCGAGCTTGTCGCGCTCGCGCTGCAGGGTCAGCCGCTCCTTTTTGGTGTAGGAGCTGGCTTCGCCCGAAGCGAGCACTTCATCGAGGTGACGCAGGCGCTTGATAGAGCCCGAGATGGTGCGCCAGTTGGTCAGCGTGCCGCCGAGCCAGCGCGAATTGACGAAATACTGCGCCGAGCGCTTCGCCGCTTCGGCCACGCCGTCCTGCGCCTGCCGCTTGGTGCCGACGAACAGCACGCGGCCGCCCTTGGCCACGGTGTCGCTGACGGCCTGCAGCGCACGGTGCAGCATCGGCACGGTCTGCGCGAGGTCGATGATGTGGATGTTGTTGCGGGCGCCGAAAATGTACTCGGACATTTTCGGATTCCAGCGGTGGGATTGGTGGCCGAAATGCACGCCAGCTTCGAGCAGCTGACGCATGGTGAATTCAGGTAGCGCCATAGTGATAGTTCTCCGGTTGGTTCCTCCGGAAACGTGTGAGCAAACGAGCCTTGTCGGCCCGGCTGCCACCGGACGGCCTTGATGAGCCATGTTTCCGTGTGAGATGGCGCGCTATATAGCGCGATTTCGGCCAGAAGCAAGGAAAATGGGCCGGATTTGGGAGCCGATCCGGCCTCTGCGGCAGCCAAAACGGCTTTTTTGATCCCTGGAGGGGCCCCTACCGGCCTTCCCAAGCCCCGTTCCGCTATTGCGCCAGCCGGAGCTCGGCAAGCGCAATCTTCGCGGTCGCCTCATCCAGCGGGAAAAAGTCGACCGGCCCCGGATTTTGATTCCCCGAGGTCACAACGGAAGCTGCTACCACACCGGCAATTCCGCCAAGGATGGCGCCTCCCGCAACCGCATCGTGCCGCTCGCTGGATCGGGCAACGAAACAATAGATGCGGCCGGATTGCGTGGTGAAGTCACGCCTGGTTTCGCCTGGAAACAGGGCTTCGCTGGCGACGAGTTGATGCGGGCCCGCCGGCCGATCCGCATAAGCGTAGGTGCCTACGATCACCTTGCCGATCGGCTCTCCGTCGAGCTTCATCTCGCAGGCGCAAGCGTTCAGCCCCAGGTTCTTGCTCTTTTCCTGAAACACTACGATGCGCGAATGTCCTGCCCCTGGCGGACCAATTTTCTGGGCGACGGCTGCGTATTCAGTACCAGGCCCGCCAGTCATGCAACCGGACAATAGAATCGCGGCTGCCAGCAACAACACCCCACCACGCCGAAACATCACGCTCCCCGAACTCTCGTCCCCGCGCGACAATAAGCAAAATCGCCGCGAGGTTGCAACCCCGAGTTCAACCTACCTCAGGCTTCGCGAGCACCTCGACCAGGCTCTATTGGCGCGCCTTCGGCTTGAAAACGCTGTCGTTGTGAAGCAACGGCTGGCGGTTCTCGATGCACCAAGTGCCGTTCAGGAGATCGATGGTCTTGCGGACGGTGATGCCGAGCCGGTGCACTACCGTACTCGCAGATCTGAAGGACGCTACAGCGTCTGCACGTCCACCACCCCCGCCACCGCCTTCAACGCGCCGGCGATCTGCGGCGAGACCTTGTAGCGGCCGGGCAGCTTCATCTCGATCTCGGTCTCGAGGTCCAGCATCAGCACCAGCGAGACGTCGCCATCGGAACCGCCGGCCGGCGCCGGCGTGGGTTTCGATTGCGGGGTGCGCGCGGGTCCGCCGTTGGTCGCAGCGGCTTCCGGCATGTTGAGGCGGCGCGCGATGGAATCCAGCGGCCTGGTGTCGCGCAGGAAGATGCGCAGGCCCTTTTGCGTCTTGGCAGCGGCGTCATCGAGCGGTTCGGCGTGCAGCACGCGGGCGCGGACGTCCTCACCCTGCAATTCGGCGCCGAGTTGCAGCAGCACGGCAGCGCCCGGCTCCAGCACCTCGCGATATTGCGCCAGGCCCTCGGAGAACAGCACGGCCTCGAAATGGCCGGTCGGGTCCGACAGGCCCATGATGCCCATCTTGTTGCCGGTCTTGGTGCGCCGCTCCATGCGCGAGACCACGGTGGCCGCGACCTTCCCCGCCGTCGCGCCGGTCTTCACCGCGCGGGAGAATTCGGCCCAGCTCTGCACCCGCAGCCGCTTCAGCACGGTCGCGTAATCGTCGAGCGGATGGCCGGAGAGAAAGAAGCCGATCGCATCATACTCGCGCCGCAGCCGCTCCGCCGGCAGCCACGGCTCGATCTGCGGCAGCACGATGGACGGCGCATCGGCCGCGCTGCCGAACATGTCGTTCTGGCCTGAACTGGCCGCCTCATGGCTGCGCTGGCAGGCCGCCAGCATGGCGTCGGCGCCGGCAAAGACGCGCGCCCGGTTCGGCTCGATCGTATCGAATGCACCGGCGGCGGCGAGACTTTCGAGAATGCGCTTGTTGATGGCACGCGGGCTGACGCGCGCGGCAAAATCGGCAAGCGAGGTGAACGCGCCCTTCTTCCGTTCCTCGACGATCAGCTCGACGGCGTGCGGGCCGACGCCCTTCAGCGCGGCGAGCGCGTAGTAGATCGTGCCGTCACCGACCTCGAAAGTGGCGCCGGAGCGGTTGATGTTGGGCGCTTCGACCTTGATGCCGAGCCGCTGCGCCTCGGAACGAAATTCGCTGAGCTTGTCGGTGTTGTTGAGATCGAGCGTCATCGAGGCCGCGATGAACTCGACCGGATAATGCGCCTTCATATAGGCGGTGTGGTAGGACACCAGCGCATAGGCCGCGGCATGGCTCTTGTTAAAGCCGTAGTCGGCGAATTTTGCCAGCAGCTCGAAGATCGTCTCCGCCTGCCCTTTAGGCACGTTGTTCTTGACCGCACCGGCGACAAAGACCGCACGCTGCTTCTCCATCTCGGCGCGGATCTTCTTGCCCATGGCGCGGCGCAAGAGGTCGGCGTCGCCGAGCGAATAGCCGGCCATCACCTGCGCGATCTGCATCACCTGTTCCTGGTAGATGATGACGCCGAAGGTCTCCTTCAGGATCGGCTCCAGCATCGGATGCAGATATTCCGGCTCCTCGTCGCCATGCTTGCGCGCGCAATAGGTCGGGATGTTCGCCATCGGACCCGGACGATAGAGCGCCACCAGCGCGATGATGTCCTCGAAACGGTCGGGCCGCATGTCGACCAGCGCGCGTCGCATGCCCTGGCTTTCAACCTGGAACACGCCGACCACGTCGCCGCGCGCCAGCATCTGGTAACTCGGGGCATCGTCGAGCGGCAGCGTGGCGAGATCGACGTGAATGTTGCGCTGCTTGAGCAGCTTCACGGCAACATCGAGCACCGTGAGCGTCTTCAGGCCGAGGAAGTCGAACTTGACGAGCCCTGCGGGCTCCACCCACTTCATGTTGAACTGGGTGACGGGCATATCGGACTTGGGATCGCGATAGAGCGGCACCAGCTCGCTGAGCGGCCGGTCGCCGATCACGATGCCGGCGGCGTGGGTCGAAGCGTGCCGGGTCAGCCCCTCGAGGCGCTGGGCGATGTCGAAGGCGCGCGCCACCACCGGATCCTCGTCGCGAAACGCCTGCAGCTTCGGCTCGCCGGCAATGGCGGCCGCCAGCGTCACCGGCGCGGCCGGATTTTGCGGCACGAGTTTTGTGAGCTTGTCGACCTGCCCGTAGGGCATCTGCAGCACGCGCCCGACATCGCGCAGCACGCCACGCGCCTGCAGCGTGCCGAAGGTGATGATCTGCGCGACCTGATCGCGGCCATAGCGCTCCTGCACGTAGGAGATGACCTCGCCGCGACGGTCCTGGCAGAAGTCGATGTCGAAGTCCGGCATCGACACGCGCTCGGGATTGAGGAAGCGCTCGAACAGCAGACCAAAGCGGATCGGGTCGAGATCGGTGATGGTGAGCGCATAAGCGACCAGCGAGCCTGCGCCGGAGCCGCGCCCCGGCCCCACCGGAATGCCCTTCGACTTCGCATGCTTGATGAAGTCGGCCACGATCAGGAAGTAGCCCGCATAGTTCATGCGCATGATGACGTCGAGCTCGAACGCCAGCCGCTTGCGGTAGTCCTCCTCCGTGGTGCCCTGCGACAGACCATGCACCCGCAGGCGGTTGGCGAGGCCCTCCTCTGCCTGGCGGCGCAATTCCTGGTTCTCGGCTTCCTGCGCGTTGGCGTCGGCGCCGACGGTGAAGCGCGGCAGGATCGGCTTGCGCGTCATCGGCCGGAACGAGCAGCGCTCGGCGATCTCGACGGTGGAGGCGAGCGCCTCGGGAATGTCGGCGAACAGCACGGCCATTTCGGCGCGCGTCTTGAAGCGGTGGTCGGGCGTGAGCTGGTCGCGGTCGGTCTCGGCGATCAGCCGGCCGCCGGCGATGCAGAGCAGCGCGTCGTGGGCTTCATAGTCGTCATTGCCGGCAAAATACGGCTCGTTGGTCGCAACCAGCGGCAGGCCTTTGGCATAGGCGAGATCGATCAGTCCGCTTTCGATGCGGCGCTCTTTGTCCATGCCATGGCGCTGCAGCTCGACATAGAGACGGTCGCCGAACGCGCCTGCCAGCAACCCGCAGCGCGCCGCCGCCAGCTCCGTATTCCCTGCACTGAGCGCCGTGGAAATTGGCCCGTCCGGCCCGCCCGTCAGCGCGATGATATCTTCGGCTTCGCCCTCGAGCCAATCCAGCTTGATGTGCGGCGCCTGGTGCACCGGCGTTTCGAGAAAGGCGCGGGAATTGAGCCGCATCAGGCTGCGATAGCCGCGCTCGCGCGCGGCAAGCAGCACGATCCGCGAGGGTTGGGCGGCATGCGCATTGCGCGCATTGGGATCCTGGTCGCCGAAATCGACGGCGAGTTCGAGGCCGACGATCGGCTGGATGCCATAGCCCGCCATCTTGTCGGAGAATTCCAGCGCCCCGAACATGTTGTCGGTGTCGGTCAGCGCCAGCGCCGGCTGGCGATCCGCCTTGGCGAGCTCGCCGAGCTTGGCGATCTTGATCGAGCCCTTCAGCAGCGAATAGGCGGAATGGACATGGAGATGGACGAATCCGGCACTGGGCATAGAACGGTCTTGGGCTCGCGTCTGGCGGTGGGAGCGATCGCGCAGCCGGTTCCAGCCGGCGACTCGCGAAGCGATGGTGAAGGCTTGGACATTACGAGTCCACGCGAAAGCCCGAGGGGTCGCCACCCGTCCCGCTTTTCCCCAACGGGAACGCCATCAGAGCTGGGTAAAGAGCTGCGCCCAAACCGCGATCATCCCGACGAACAGCGTCAGCGACGCCAGAGCTGCGGCTTCTTCCACGAAAATCTTGAGCATGCCCGCCTCCATGACTGGAACATATGCGGAACATTGTTCTAGTTTTGTTCCGACGGTCAAGGCCAAAAATGGAGCCACAATCGGCTGGGTTAACAAACCGTTGCGCCGCTAGGACTGGGGTCGTTCGAGAAGGTGAGTTGACGAAAACCTGACGGCCCGGCTTGGTGGTTCGGGAGAATCGCACCGTGCGGTTTCGCGATTGCCTTAACGGAGATTTCCATGCGCCTCCCCATCTTGCTGTTCGCGACCGCCTGTGCCGCCTTTGCCGCCGCTCCCGCGCAGGCCGTCGGAACGCGCTACCCGTTTTGCATCACCGGCGAGGACCAGCCCGGCCTGAGCAATTGCACGTTCACCAGCTACGAACAGTGCGCGGCGACCGCGTCGGGAAGGTTTCTGTCCTGCATTCCCAATCCCTATTACGTTCCCGAAGGGGACGCCCCACCGCCCGCCGCCTATGGCCGATCTGTACCTCCGCCGCCACCCCCGCCAGGCTATCGCCGGTACTGACCGTACAATTCGCGCACATCATCGTTCATCCAGCGAACGTGAATTGACGTTAGCCGAGGGCGGCTGTCTGCTCGCCTTACTGGGGCATAGATCAGCAATCCCGAGGGAGCTTCCAATGCGCGCGATGATTTCAACCCTGCTGGTGCTTGGTGCCGCCACTGCAGCCGCGCCGGCGAGCGCGCAAACCTATGGCGCGGGTTATCCGGTGTGCCTGCACGCCTACGGGCCCGTCACCTATTATGATTGCGGCTACACCTCGATCTCGCAATGCAATGCGTCGGCATCCGGACGCGCCGCGCAGTGTGTGCCGAACCCCTATCTCGCGCACGCGGCAGTTCCGCCGATCTCCAGGCGGACGCGCAGCCCTTACTGAAGTTCAGTCCAGTTCGACGACCCGACCCTCGGCCAGCGATACGCGCCGGTCCATGCGGTTGGCGAGTTCCATGTTGTGGGTTGCGATCAGCATCGCCACGCGCGTAGCCCGCACCAGCTGCATCAGCGCGTTGAACACGTGGTCGGCCGTATGCGGGTCGAGATTACCGGTCGGCTCGTCCGCCAACAGCGCCCGCGGCGCATTGGCCACCGCGCGCGCGATTGCCACCCGTTGCTGTTCGCCGCCCGAGAGCTCCGCCGGCCGGTGATTGACGCGGTCGCCCAGCCCCAGATAGGTCAGGATCTCGGTCGAGCGCTTGATGGTCTCGATGCGCTTCAGGCCGCGGATCATCTGCGGCAGCATGACGTTTTCAAGCGCGGTGAATTCCGGCAGCAGCCGATGCGACTGGTAGACGAAGCCGATGTCGGAGCGGCGGATCTGGGTGCGGTCGGCGTCGGAGAGCTGCGAGGTTGGCGTACCCCCGACATAGACCTCACCGTCATCGGGCGATTCCAGGAGGCCCGCAATGTGCAGCAGCGTGGACTTGCCCGAACCCGACGGCGCCACCAGCGCCACCGACTGTCCCGCCCACAGAGCGAGCTTGGCGCCGTCGAGAATGGTCAGCGTGGCTTCGCCCTGACGGTATTGCCGCCTGATCTCGTGAAGATAAATGACCGGTACGTCGTCCGCCCCCTGCTCCATCTGCCCCTCACTCGTACCGGAGCGCGTCGACGGGATCGAGGCGCGCTGCGCGCCAGGACGGATAGAGCGTGGCGAGGAAGGACAGCGTCAGCGCCATCACGACCACCGCGGTGGTCTCGCCGAAATCGACCTCGGCCGGCAGCCGCGACAGGAAATACAGCTCCGGCGAGAACAATTCGGTATTGGTCAGCCAGGACAGGAAGCGCCGGATCGATTCGATGTTCATGCAAATCAGGAGGCCGACGAAGAACCCCGTGAGCGTGCCGACCACCCCGATCGCGGCGCCCGTGATCAGGAACACCCGCATGATCGAGCCCTGCGAAGCGCCCATGGTGCGCAGGATGGCGATGTCCTGCCCCTTGTCCTTCACCAGCATGATCAGGCCGGAGACGATGTTGAGCGCCGCCACCAGCACGATCATGGTCAGGATCAGGAACATCACGTTGCGCTCGACCTGCAGGGCGTTGAAGAAGGTCGAATTGCGCTGGCGCCAGTCGACGAGGAATACCGGCCGGCCGGCGGCTTCCGTCACCAGCTTGCGGAAATTGTCGATTCTGTCGGGATTGGAAGTGAACACCTCGATCGCGGTAACGTCGTTGTTGCGGTTGAAATAGGCCTGCGATTCCGGCAGCGGCATGAAGACGAAGCCGGCGTCGTATTCGGACATGCCGATCTCGAACACGGCGGCGATCTTGTAGGGTTTTATGCGCGGCGTGGTTCCCATCGGGGTTACCGCACCGCGCGGGGCGACCAGCGTGATGCTGTCGCCGGCATGCAGCGACAGCTGGTCGGCGAGCCGCCGGCCGATCGCCACGCCCTGCCCCTCGTCAAAGCCCTCGAGCGAACCCTGCCTGATGTTCTTGGCGATGGAGGTGAGGTTGTTCAGGTCCTCCGCGCGCATGCCGCGGACCAGCACGCCGGAAGCGTTGAAGGCCGAGGACGCCAGCGCCTGGCCGTCCACCACCGGCGCGGCGAGCCGGACGCCCTGCACCTGGCTGACGCGGTCGGCGACGTCCTTCCAGTCGGTCAGCGGCGACTCCAGCGGCTGCACCAGCAGATGGCCGTTGAGGCCCAAAATCTTGTCCAGGAGTTCCTTGCGGAAGCCGTTCATCACGGCCATCACGATGATCAGCGTGGCAACGCCGAGCATGATGCCGAGGAACGAGAAGCCGGCAATGACGGAGATGAATCCTTCCTTGCGGCGCGCCCGCAGATAGCGTCCCGACAGCAGCCACTCGAATGGCGCAAAAGGTGCGGTGCGTTGCGGCTCTGTCATGGTCTCATCCATAGCTTGATAATCCCATGATTCGGGCCAAATGTGGCCGCAATGGCCCGCGCGCGGTGTATAATGAACGCCCGGAGCCCCGGTTCTGACTGGATCAGAACCGAAGCTCCGGATTCTTGATTTGACGCGTTTTCTTCACGCGAACCGGTATCCACTTCGCTCCAAAACGCTCTAGCCGCTCAGGCGCGCGACGACGTCGGCCGGGCTCATGTTCTCGCGCGAGCCGTCGGCGCGCCGTTTTACCTCGACCTTCCCCTCGGCAAGGCCCTTGGGACCGACCAGAATCTGCCAGGGGATGCCGATCAGGTCGGCGCCGGCGAATTTGGCGCCGGCGCGCTGGTCGGTGTCGTCATAGAGGACGTCGACGCCCTTGGCGGTGAGTTCGGCGTAGAGCTTCTCGCAGGCGCCGTCGACCGCCGCATCGCCCTGCTTCAGGTTCAGGATGGTGGCGCGGAACGGAGCCACCGCTTCCGGCCATTTGATGCCGGCATCGTCATGGCAGGCCTCGATGATGGCGCCGGCCAGGCGGGAGACGCCGACGCCGTAGGAGCCGCCATGGATCGGCACATCGACGCCGTCGGGGCCGGCGACCAGCGCCTTCATGGAGTCGGAATATTTGGTGCCGAAATAGAAGATCTGGCCGACCTCGATGCCGCGGGTATGCAGGCGCTTGTCCGCCGGCACCTCGGTCTCGAAGCGCGCGGCGTCATGGACGTCTTCGGTTGCGGCGTAGACCGAGGTCCATTGCTTGATGATCGGCGAGAGATCGCCCTCGTAATCGACGTCGTCGGCCGGGATCGGCAGGTCGAGCACGTCCTTGTCGCAATAGACGCCGGACTCGCCGGTCTCCGCGAGCACGATGAACTCGTGGCTGAGGTCGCCGCCGATCGGCCCGGTTTCGGCGCGCATCGGGATCGCCTTCAGCCCCATCCGCGCGAAGGTGCGCAGGTAGGCGACGAACATCCGGTTGTAGGCGCGGCGGGCCGCCGCCTCGTCAATGTCGAAGGAATAGGCGTCCTTCATCAGGAACTCGCGGCCGCGCATCACGCCGAAACGCGGGCGCTGCTCGTCACGGAACTTCCACTGGATGTGATAGAGGTTGAGCGGCAGGCTGCGGTAGGACTTCACAAAGGCGCGGAAGATCTCGGTGATCATCTCCTCGTTGGTCGGCCCGTAAAGCAGCTCGCGCTTGTGGCGGTCGGCGATGCGCAGCATTTCCGGGCCGTAGGCGTCGTAGCGGCCGCTCTCGCGCCAGAGGTCGGCGAGTTGCAGCGTCGGCATCAAGAGCTCGAGCGCGCCGGCGCGGTCCTGCTCCTCGCGCACGATCTGTTCGATCTTCTTCAGCACCCGGAAGCCCAGCGGCAGCCAGGCATAGATGCCGGCGGCTTCCTGCCGGATCATGCCCGCCCGCAGCATCAGCCGGTGCGAGACGATCTCCGCCTCCTTCGGATTCTCTTTGAGGATGGGCAGGAAGAACCGCGACAATCGCATGGGTTTTGGCTCGACGGATTCGGGGGGAAACGGCGTGAGGCAGTCAAACCGGATTGCCCGGCAAAACACAAGGCCGGGCCCGGTCGAAATGCCCGCAAACGGGCCGATTATGCCGGCTATCGCCGCGGATTTACGCGATAAGGCCGGACGCCTTGAGCGCGCAACTGTAACCGTGCGATCTCTTCGGCCGACAGTTGACGTCGCGCTGTCCTGACGTCGTCGCGGATAACACCGGGATAGCGGAGGATCGCCTCCTCCGCCTGCTCCGGTCGCGCTATGCCGACTGCGAAGAATCTGAAGCCCGGTCCCGTGTCGATGGTCAGCCTGACCTCGACGAGCCAGCCGCATGGCGCCCACTCGCTGATGCCATCGGCTGGCCCGGGATCGGCGCCTGACAAAAGCTGCGCTTCCCGATCGCGACCTTGCGGCCGGGCATCCAGCACCCCAAGCTGGTCGTGGGCGCCGGTCATCGGCCGCTACTTCTTCATCATGTGGCCGGAATGATCGTCGCCACCGGGCGCCTTCGCACCGACGCTCTGCACGTCCAACGACACGTTCACCTTGCCGGCTTTCTCGAACTGCAGCGTCACCGGCACCTTGTCGCCCTGCTTCAGCGGGTTCTTCAGGTCCATCAGCATGATGTGATTACCGCCGGGGGCAAGCTTCACCGTCTTGCCGGGATCGATGACGAGCCCCTTGTCGAGCGGACGCATCTTCATGACGCCGCCATCCATCGCCATCTCGTGGATTTCGATGCGGCCGGCGATTTCGGCGCTGCCGCTGACCAGCCGGTCGACAGACTTGCCCTTGTTCTCGACGGTGAGATAGCCGCCCGCCACCTTCGCGCCGCTCGGCGTCGCCCGGCTCCAGGGCTGGGTGATGACGAGATCGCCCGCCTTGACTTCCTGTGCGTGTACCGGCGCGGTCACGAGCGCCGCAAGTGCGATGGCAAGAGCAATCGTTTGGTTAAGTCGCTTCATGATTTTCTTCCTTTTCTGCCCAGACTCTTCTTCAATTTCGCGCGGCGAGCTGTCGCGCCGACCATTGCTTGAGATCGGCGATCTCCGCCGAACCTTCGATCGTCGTCATCTTGCCTTCGCGCGTGATCAGCAGCGTACGGGGTATGTCGCCCTGCCAGGTCGGATCGATCTCGAATCTCAGGCGATCGGCGAAACCGTCGAACATCCAGTTCTCCGCCAGCGACAGCCCGGACCGTTCCAGCATGGCGCGTGTCGCCGCCGGCAGGTTGGGAACGAAGTCGGCGCTGATCGTCACAATGTCGATGCCGGGATGATCCTTCATGAAGGCGCCGAGCAGCGGCAGTTCGACCTTGCAGGGCCCGCAGGTGACGCCCCAGAAATGCACGATGGTCGGCCGTCCCGCATGCGCCTTCATCAGCTCCTGCCAGCTACCCCGCCCGAACGGCTTGAGCTGCGTCTCCGAATCCTGCGCCGGAGCGGGCATCAGGAGCGCGAGAAGGAGGGCTATCGCCAGAAATTGCGGTCTCATGACTCGTCCCCGATCGGGATGAAACGATAGCCATCGGCTTTCGTCATCCAGGAAAGATAGGTTCGCCGCCCGTCCGTGACCAGCAGCGGGTGATCCGACGCGTCGGAGGTTTCGGCGATGGTCCGCGGCCTGGTCCAGCTCTGCCCGTCATCGGCGGAGGTCATCAGGTTGACGCCGGTCTTCTCGCCGTCGAATTCCTTCCACGCAACGATCAGTCCATGCGGGCCGGCGAGCACGAAGGGGCGCGACGGCCCGCGCTTCGCATCCCCAAGGGGCAACGGCACCGAGAAGCTTTTGCCGCCGTCGCGCGAATGCGCATAGAACAGCCCCTTGCGCGCCCTGCCGTTGGTGAACCAGGTCACGTGATAGGTGCCGTTGGACGAAATCGCTAGGCTCGGCCCGTGATGCGGACAGGCCGCGATCTGCCAGTCGTCCACGCTGACCCGGCGCGGCTCGCCCGCTGCGGCGGGGCCGGAGAAAGCGATCACGGCATGATCGCGCACGCCGCCCTCAAAGATGTTCCTGAACACGATGACGGGACGGTTCGACGGATCGAATGCGAGGCCGATGCGGCAGCATTCGCAGGTGTTGTCGATTGCCATCCGCGCGTCGGACCAGCTCGCACTGCCGTCCTTCGAGGAAGCAAAGAACAACGCCGCGCCCTCGTACTTCCGGCCCGCCTGCTGCGCCGGAACGCGATTGCGCTTGTCGATCCACGCCACGAACAGCTCGCCGTCTTTGTCGAACCCGATCGCCTCGAAACGCTGGCTTTCGTTGCTCGCCGTGACCGGACGCATGGCGGCAAAGCTCTTGCCGCCGTCGTCGGAGCGCGTGGTGAGCACCTGCCCGTTGAAGGCCTTGTCCTTGAAGATGGAGAATGTCAGCGCGATGCCGCCCTTGCGGTCGATCGCGATCTTCGGGCGGGCATCCGGACCCCAATCGAGATTGAGCGGCTCCGGCGTCGCTGCAACCGGCGCTGCAAAGCTCTTGCCGGCATCGTGCGAACTCGCCACGGAGATCCTGCCGCCAGCCATCCAGGCGAGCCACAACGTTCCATCGGGCGCAAAGGCGGGCGTGACCTTGGTTGCACAGCGCAGCGCAGCCTCGTTGCAGGCGGCCTCCGCGCCGTGCTGGTGTTGCATTTGCGCCAGAGCGCCACCCTGCCAGAGGAGGAAGGTTGCGGCGGCGAGCGGTTTCGAGATGTTGGCCATTTGCTTGTGCATCCGGGTCACCTGAACGCGATCTTCATGCCCGCGACGAACGCCCGTGGCGCACCGGCATAGATCGATCCGGCGGTGGCCGCCAGGACGCTCGCGGGATTTTGGACACCCGCTGCCGTCACGGTATTGCCGATGTTGTTGGCGGAAGCGACATAGGTTCGGTCCAACAGGTTGCGCACCTCGAGGAACAGGCTCAGCGACTTCAGCGATCCCGATGCAAGCTCCGTCTTGTAGTGCACGTTGGCGTTGACGAGCTCATAACCCGGGGCCTTGAGCAAATTCGCGTTCTCCATGTAAAAGGAGTCCTTCCAGACCACCTCGACGAAGGCGCCGAGGCCTCGCAACGGCCCGGACGTCTCGTCCCACGATAGTCGCGCCGTCAGTTCGTTCGGCGAAATGCCCGGGATCTTGTTGCCGACGCGGTTGAAGCTGTAGGTCGTGCCGTTTGTGATCTTCTCGACATACTCGGTGTAGAACTCGTCGAGATAGGTGTAGGCGGCTGTAAGGCGCCAGGTCGGCAGGAAGCGCCAGTCCACGGCGAGTTCGACCCCCCGATGCTCCGACCGGGGAGCATTGAACGTGTAGCTCGTGTTGGGCGCGCCCGCTGGCGTCGCCTGGGTAACCAGCTCGTCACGGAAAAACTCATAGAAGCCGGTCAGGCTGACTTTCAGCGCGTTGTTGGGTGTCCAGTCGGCCCCAAGGTCATAGCCGATGTTGCGCTGCGCGTTCAGCTGCGTGTTGTTGCCGAATTGACCGGAGGAAATCACGAAGAGATTGCCAACCTGCGGCGTCCCGTACCCCGTTCCGACGCGCGCCCGGAACTGCCACTCGCTATCCGGCTTGAACAGCAATGCAACCTCGGGGGCGGTGTTCTGGAATTGCCGATCCGCGCCCGTAAGGCCGGTGGTGATGACGGGCGCCGCGCCGGTGTAGGTATATGCGGTGTTGATGCCCCACAGATTCGTCTGCTCCCAACCGACTCCGGCAATGGCGGTGAGCGTAGGGGCGAGCTTGATTTCCTCGCGCGCACGGAAACCCCAATTGGTATGGGAAGCGGTCGTATTCGCCACGATCCGGCCCTGTGTCGCATTGCCTCCCGGCACCACATTTCGCGTATCGCTCGACCACGGAAGCGTATTGTAGAAGGCGCCGACATAGGTCGTCGTGTCCATCCCGAAGATCTCGCCGCGCCGGGTGACGTCGCTCACGAAATTGTAGGATGCGAAATCGCCGATAGCGCTGGTCGTGCCCGTGGGCTGGTTGATGTTGCGGTCATCGAACACGAACTGGTTGCGCCAGATCGTCTGATTGTCGAAATCATGCTCCCATCGGCCACCGACGATGGTGCGACGGTCGTTGCGGCCGAGGCCCGCGACGATCGAGGTGAACGGAGTCCTCGTGCCGTTGAATCCATTGTTGAACAGCGACACCGTCCCGCAGCCGACCGTACCCGGTGTCTCGCATCCCGCCTGGAACGGATTTTGATAGTACTGGTTCAGCGATAGGCGGACCGGCAAGCGCGCGAAAAGGTCGTTGTGGATCAGCTTGAAGGTCAGGCGGTCATCCGGCGTTGCCTGCAATGTGCTGACGAAATTGACGGTCTGCGTGTTGAACCAGCTGTTCTGGATGTAGCCGTCACCGCGAACGTCGCTGCCAAAGAACGTGTACTCGAAGTTTCCGATCTTCTTGCCCGCGCTGAGGTAGTTGTTGAGGTAGCCGAAGCTGCCGCCGTCGACGCCGTATTCGAATCCGTCGATCTCGCGCCCCGGCCGCGTGCGGAAATTGATCGCGCCGCCGGTCGCATAATTGCCGTAGAGCGCCGAGGACGGTCCGCGGATGACGTCGATGGCGCCGTAGGCGTGCGGATCGATCAGGTCGCTGCGCGACAGCCCGTCCGGCTGGGTGACCGGAAAGCCGTCGTCGAAGATCACCATGTTGCGGATGCCAAAGCCGTTGCGGGCATTGGAGCCGCGGATCGAGATGCCGAAATCGCGCGGGCCGTTGCCCTGCTTGATCGAGATGCCCGGACTGTCGCGCAGCACGTCGGCCACCGAGAAGGCCGGACGGTTGTCGAACTGGCTGCGGTCGATCGTGGTTCCGGTCTGCCCGTTCGGCGCCTGGTAGAGATTCCCGGCACCCATGCTGCTCGTGTTGATGACGACGACAGGCAACTGGCGCTCCGAGGGCGCACTCGCCGGCTGCATCCGACGCGGTCCCGCGGCTGCGGTGCCGCTGCGCTTCGGTGGAACCGGCCTGGCCTGGCCCTCGCGCGGGGCCTCGACATTGACGGGCGGCAGCGCGGCCGGTTCGGCGCTCTGGCCATGGGCAAGACCGGCATGGGCGATCCAAGCCACATGGATAGCCACGATGCTCACGCCGCAGAGGGCATGACGTCCTAACATTGCAAATTTCCTGACGCCGACGCGACGACGGCCGGCCACTCACAAGCATTCACCGGCACGGCAAGCCGATACCGGTAGCGAGGCTTTGGTCAGGAAAGGGGCGGAGGCGCGCGCGCCTGTTCCGGTGAGCCGGCACGGGAGGTGACCGGGTCGAGCGCCAGTTCGTGCCAGACCACGGAGGTGACCTGGCGGTCGAAGGTGAAGACGGCCGCGGTCTGCGGGGGATCAACGGGCGCTCCGGTGTGCAGCACCCCGCACAGGCCGCAGCAGCCCCGCTGGGCGCCCTGCGCGCCGGACTGGTCATCCTGGCCGTTTGCAGCCGTGCCATTGCCGTGGCAGATCGCGGCCCCGCTCAGCGGATCGGAAGCGGCAACGCCCGCAGCCCAGCAGGCGGCGATCGGCGCAAAAACCTGCACCGCCAGCGCAATCAGGACTATGGGCAGAAAGTTCTTCAGCCGCCTGCGCATCGCAACACCCATCCACGGCCAGAGTAACCACCTGCGGCGCCTGAAGTCGAGGCTGGGTTCCCGGGATTCTCTTGCTGGAGGGCCATGAAATACCAGCATGGCGCGGGGGTATCGTCGTAGCGCAAGGTAAGCCGGAGGTTTTTCGGCCCCGTCCCTATCCCCTTACTCCGGCACGGGTTTTTCGGACATTTCCGCAACCGACGGTGGCACAATTCCAATCATTTCGCAGTTTGCTGGAATTTTGAACAATCGTTGCTGAAAATGGTGACAAGACGAAAAAGATGGTCTACGAAAGCGGCCTCAGGCCAGCCGCGAGGTTGGACTGGTGGTCCAAGTCTCGGGAGGAACCCTGACGCGCACAAGCAGCGTCACCCCGTTCAATAAGAGCAAATCTAATTTTTCGGGTGAAACAGGGTCGACACAATTTTTAGAGCAGGGCTTGCGCCCTGCTCTTTTTTTTCGCGAGTAAGGATCGTGGCTGAACGGCGCGAAAGACCATGCCCTTAATGAACTTCATCGAGCGCAGTTTCGAGCTCGCCGCAGAGCGTTGCGAGGACCTGACCCCGCCGGTCTATCGCCGCCTGCATGCCGAGCACCCCGAAACGCTGGCACTGTTTCGCAGCGAAGGCAGCGAGCTCGTCAAGGGCTCGATGCTCGCAATGGCGATCGAGGCGGTCCTCGATTTTGCGGGGGAGCGCAGCGGCAAATTCCGCATGATCGAATGCGAGGTCGGCACCCATGACGACTATGGCGCCCCGCGCGAGCTTTTCGTCGCCTTCTTCGGCGTGATCATGCGGACGTTGCAGGAGGTTCTCGGCCCGGACTGGACCGCCGAGATGGACGAGGCCTGGCGCAAGCTGATCGGCGAGATCGAAGGCGTAGTCGCGGAGACCCTGAACTAAACTAGAACAGCTCCCGCTCCAGGAAGTTCGAGCCGATGTCCGCCGTCCGCCTGATGGGATTGAAATCGCAATAGACGCCGTCGGCGAACAGCGTGTAGCTCGCGATGATGGTGTCCTTGTTGAGCTTGACCGAGTTCAGGCCGATCACCGCGGTCTGCTTGCCGCCGTTCCATTTGAAGGGCGTCGTGCTCTGCGCCCTCTCGCAGGCCGCCACGGCTTCGGCGAAGACGGCGCTTTCCACAAAGGCCTTCGTGGTCTGCAGCTGTCGCAGCGTCTTCCAGTTCATATAGAAGGAGCCGGCGAGGCCCGCGATCAGCAGGACGATGAGCCCGATCGTGATGCGCTGAAAATTCATCTTTCTCCTCGCCCGTTACTCACTTTTCGGGATCATGCCCTAGAACGGCATCCCCATCAGCTTCGACAACCGCTCCACGGAGAGGTATCCGGCCTGATGGGCCCACATGCCGATGGCGAAAATGACCGCCGAGATCACCGTGGTCCAGATCAGCTTGCGGCCCATCCGCGCCATGATCGGCGCGCCCGGATCGGTGCCGGGAGCGCCCCCGCCGTCTTCATGCTGGCTGCGCACGCCGAACGGCAGCGTCAGGAACAACGTCACCCACCAGATGACGAAGTAGATCGCAAGCGCCGTTGTGATGCTGTAGGCCATCTCCGTCAGGCCTGCTCGATTTCGACCAGCGCGCCGGAAAAATCCTTGGGATGGAAAAACAGTACGGGCTTGCCATGCGCGCCAATCTTCGGCTGGCCGTCACCGAGTACGCGGGCACCTTCCCTGATCAGCTGATCGCGCGAAGCGATGATGTCCACCACCTCGTAGCAGACATGATGGATGCCGCCATCCGCGTTGCGTTCGACGAATTTGGCGATCGGCGAGGCTTCCCCGAGCGGCTCGATGAACTCGATCTTGGTGTTGGGCAGGGTCACGAACACGGTGACCACGCCGTGCTCGGGCAGCGGCACCGCGTCGGAAATCTGCGCGCCGAACGCCCCGCCATAGATCCTGGCGGCCTTCTTCGCGTCCTTGACCGCGATCGCCACATGATTGAGCCGGCCCAGCATGTCTCTCTCCCAATTCTCACGCGTCACACCACGAGGACATGGACGAAGCACAGCGGCTTCTTGCCCCACTCCTCGTTCACCGCGGCCCGCACCGCCCGGCGCACCGATTCCGCCAGCGCATCCGGGTCGCGCCGCCGCGCCCGCGGCAGGCCCTCGACCGTTGATACCACGGCCTCGAAGACAATCTCGTCGAGTTCCTCGCCTTCCGCATTCTTCTCGGGGACGCCGACCAGATCAACCTCGGGATCGTCGGCCAGCTCGCCTTTTTCGGTCATGGCGACCGCGACGAAGACACAGCCGGCAAAGCCGATCTTGCGGCGTTCCACCACCGCACGCGACTTGGAATCCTCCAGGATCTTGCCGTCCTTGTAGAGGCGTCCCGACGGCAGCTGGTCGATGATGCCGGGATCGCCCGGGCCGAGCTTGACCAAATCGCCGTTGCGGCAGGTCAACACCTTCGGCACGCCCGCGGCGCGCGCGAGTTTGGCGTGTTCCGACAGATGCAGCGCCTCGCCGTGGACGGGGATCAGGATCTGCGGGCGCACCCAGGAGATGATGTCGCGCAGCTCGTCGCGCCGGGGATGGCCGGAGACGTGCACGAGGTGGGTGCGGTCGGTGATCACCTCGACCCCCTGGGTGACGAGGCCGTTGATGATGCCGCCCACAGCCTTCTCGTTGCCGGGAATGGTGCGCGAGGAGAAGATCACGCAATCACCCTTGTTCAGGGTCACCAGCGGATGGTCGTCGTTGGCGATGCGCGCCAGCGCCGCGCGCGGCTCGCCCTGGCTGCCGGTGCAGAGCGCCAGCACCTTGTCCGGCGGGAAATGACCGTAGAGGTCCATCCCCCGGAAATTCTGCACCCCGTCGAGATAGCCGCATTCGCGCGCCACCTGCACCACCCGCTCCATGGCACGGCCGACCACCACGACTTCGCGGCCGGCTTCCTTTGCGGCGTCCGCCACGGCCTTCACGCGCGCGACGTTGGAGGCGAAGGTCGTCACCGCCACCCGGCCCCTGGCGGACTTGACGATCTCCGCGATGCTCCTTGCGACCTCGGTTTCAGAGGGTGAGCGCCCCTCGCGCACGGCGTTGGTGGAATCGCCGACCAGCGCCAGCACGCCGGCGTCGCCAAGCTCGCGCAGCCGCTTCTCGTCGGTCGGCGGTCCCAGAATCGGGGTCGGATCGATTTTCCAGTCCCCGGTATGCAGCACTGTGCCGACCTCGGTATGAATCGCCAGCGCATGCGATTCCGGAATCGAATGCGCGACCGGAATGAACTCGACGTTGAACGGCCCGAGATCGATGCGCCCGCCCGACTGCACCACGTTGACCGGAATTTTCGGCGGATTGCGCTCAGCCTCGAGCTTGGCCTGGAACAGCGCCGCGCTGAACCGAGTGGCGTAGATCGGACATTTCAGCCTGGGCCAGAGGTCGATGAGCGCGCCGAAATGATCCTCGTGGGCATGCGTCAGCACGATGCCCATCAGGTTCTTGCGTTCCTTCTCCAGGAACGTGATGTCGGGCATGATCAGATCGATGCCCGGCAGGTGTTCCTCGTCGCCGAAGGAGACGCCGAGATCGACCGCGAGCCATGAGCGCTGATGCCGGTTGCCGAGGCCGTAGATCGACAGGTTCATGCCGATCTCGCCGACGCCGCCCAGCGGTGCAAAGGTGAGTTCGTCGGACCGAGCCATCAGGACGCCCTCACGGATGCGGCCGTGCCGAAATAGACCTCTCCCGCGGCGACGGGCAGGCGCCTGCCCTCGGGTGTGCGGACGATCAGGCAGCCCGTCTCATCGATGGTGTCGAAGATGCCCTCGATGGTGGCCGCGCCGGTATTGATCGCAACCTTCTCGCCGAGCCCCACGGCGCGCTCGAGCCAGAGTTTTCGGATGTCGGAAAAGCCGCGGCCCTCGTCCCAGATGCCGCGGAACTCGACCCAGGCGTCCGACAGCGCCCGGAACAGCTCATCGGCGCTGATCTGGATGCCCAGTGCATGCAACGACGTCGCCGGCGTCGGCGTGCCCTCAGGTGCCGCGACGACATTTGTGCCGATCCCGACCACGACCGCCAAGCCCGCGGAAACCGCCTCGGCCTCCAGCAGGATGCCCGTGAGCTTTTGCCGCCCGGCCAGCACGTCATTGGGCCATTTAAGTCCGAACTTGAACGGGTCCATACCACCAGAGCGAAGGGTGGCCTCGACACTTACCGCCCGCACCGCTGCCTCCAGCGACAGCCCAGCCGCGAAACCAAGGGTGGCCGCCACCGCGGGCGTCACGTCCATGACTTCGAGAATGCTGCTGGCGAGATTGCCGCGCGGCGCGATCCAGGCGCGCTGCCGCCGTCCCCGCCCCGCGGTCTGCTCGGTCGTGACGAACCACATCGGTCCCCGCTCGCCGTCGCGGGCGCGGGCCATCGCCTCCGCATTGGTCGAGCCGATCTGATCGAACGCGGCGAGCCTGTAGCCCACGGATGCAGCTCGGGAGCCGAGCGATATGCTCATCTTATTTTTTTGCACATGATCTTCTCCGAAAACCGGTGCCCACTTTTCGGGGTCATGCGCCCTAGAAAAGCGATTTCGCGGCAGCCGTTGCGACACTGACCAGCGGCCCCGGATAGATGAAGAAGAAGATGTTGAAGAGACCCGCGACCGCCACCACCGTGCGCAGCTCCACGCGGACTGGGTCAAGCTTGCCGGCGGGCTCGTCGAAATACATCACCTTGATGATCGAAAGGTAATAGAACGCGCCCACGACGCTGGTCAGCACCCCGACCACGGCGAGCGTGAACAGGCCCGCCTTGATCGCCGCGACGAAAACGTACCATTTGGCGAAGAATCCCGCGAGCGGCGGGATGCCGGCGAGCGAGAACAGCAGCATTGCAAAGAAGAAGGCGAGCAGCGGATTGGTGCGCGACAGGCCGGCAAAATCCTTGATCTCCTCGACCGCCTGGCCGTTGCGCTTCATGGCCAGGATGATGGCGAAGGAGCCGAGCGTCATCGCTACATAGATCGCGATATAGACCAGCACGCCCTGCGCGCCCTCTACCGTGCCGGAGGCAAGACCGACCAGCGCAAAGCCCATATGGCCGATCGAGGAATAAGCCATCAGCCGCTTGATGTTGGTCTGCCCGATCGCGGCAAAGGCGCCCAGCGCCATCGAGGCGATCGAAACGAACACCAGGATCTGCTGCCATTGCGGCACGATTCCCGGAAACGCGGTCAACGTGACGCGCGTGAACACGGCGAGCGCGGCAACCTTGGGCGCGGAGGCAAAAAACGCCGTCACCGGCGTCGGCGCACCCTCATAGACGTCGGGTGTCCACATGTGGAAGGGGACGGCGGAGACCTTGAAGCAGAGGCCGGCGAGCAGGAAGACGAGCCCGAACACGATGCCGGTGCTGCCGGTCTTGACGGCGGCCGCAATGCCGGCAAAGCCGACCGTGCCGGTGAAGCCGTAGATCAGCGAGGCGCCATAGAGCAGCATGCCCGAGGACAGCGCACCCAGCACGAAATACTTCAGGCCCGCTTCGGTGGACTTGGCGTTGTCGCGGTTGCTGGCGGCGACCACGTAGAGCGCGAGGCTCATCAACTCCAGCCCGAGGTAGAGCATGATGAGATCGCCGGCCGAGATCAGCACCATCATGCCGAGCGTAGAGAGCAGCACCAGGATCGCATACTCGAAGATGCGCCCTGACGGAGTGGACAGGAATTCCGCCGACAGGATCAGGGTCGCCGCCGAACCGATCAGGGCCAGAATCTTCAGGAAGCGCGCAAAATCGTCGACGATGAAGCTGCCGCCGAAGGTCGTGAGCTTGCCGGCCGGCAGCATCAGCTCCAGCACGCCGGTGACGACCAGCAGCGCGATCGACAGCCAGGTGATCGCCCGCGTCGTTCCCTCGCCGCGATAGGCGCCGAGCACCAAGAGCAGCATGGCGCCGACGGCCAGCACCAGCTCCGGCAGCACCGGCAGCAACTGATAACCTGCACTCTGGAAATTCATGGCGCTTGTCCTTCGGCTGCCGCGGTCAGTGCAGCAGCGCGGCTGCCTTCACGGCAGTCACTGCAGTGTTGTAGTTGTTGACGAGTTGCTGGACCGAGGCCGCCGACATGTCGAGCACCGGCTTCGGATAGACGCCGAACAGGATGGTCAGCGCCACCAGCGGGAACAGGGTCAGGCCTTCGCGGAAGGTCAGATCCTTGATCGAGGCGAGCGACGGCTTGGTCATCGCACCGAACACCACCTTGCGGTAGAGCCACAGTGCGTAGGCCGCCGACAGGATCACACCGAAGGTGGCGAAGAACGCGGTCGGTATCGAGACCTTGAACGTGCCGAGCAACACCATGAATTCGCCGACGAAACCGGACGTGCCGGGCAGGCCGACATTGGCCATGGTGAAGACCATGAACACGAAGGCATAGAGCGGCATGCGGTTGACGAGGCCGCCATAGGCCGCGATCTCGCGGGTGTGCATGCGGTCGTAGACGATGCCGACGCAGAGGAACAGCGCGCCCGAGACGATGCCGTGCGAGATCATCTGGAACACGCCGCCGGCGACACCCTGCATGGTGCCGGCAAAGATGCCCATGGTGACGAAGCCCATGTGCGCCACCGACGAATACGCTATCAGCTTCTTCACGTCCTCCTGCATCAGCGCCACCAGCGAGGTGTAGACGATGGCAATCACCGAGAGCGTGAAGATCAGCGGCGCGAAGTCGTGCGAGGCCAGCGGGAACATCGGCAGCGAGAAGCGCAGGAAGCCGTAGCCGCCCATCTTCAGGAGGATCGCCGCCAAGATCACCGAGCCCGCGGTCGGCGCCTCGACATGCGCGTCAGGCAGCCAGGTGTGCACCGGCCACATCGGCATCTTCACCGCGAACGAGGCGAAGAAGGCGAGCCACGCCCAGGTCTGCATGCCGCGCGGCACCGCCGTGCGCATCAAGGTCGGGATGTCGGTGGTGCCGGCATTCCAGTACAGCGCCATGATGGCGAGCAGCATCAGCACCGAGCCGAGCAGCGTGTAGAGGAAGAACTTGAAGGAGGCGTAGACCCGGCGCGGGCCGCCCCAGACGCCGATGATCAGGAACATCGGGATCAGGCCGCCCTCGAAGAACAGGTAGAACAGCACGAGGTCGAGCGCCGAGAAGGTGCCGACCATCAGCGTTTCCAGGAACAGGAACGCCATCATGTATTCGCGCACGCGGTTCGTGATCGATTTCCAGCTCGCGATGATGCAGAACGGCATCAAGGCGGTGGTCAGGATGACGAACGGCAGCGAGATGCCGTCCACGCCCATGTGGTAGGTGATGCCGGTGGCAAGCCAGGATGTCTTCTCGACGAACTGGAAGTCGGCGCTGGAGGCATCGAAGCGCCAGACCAGGATCAGCGATACCGCAAAGGTGACCAGCGTGGTCCACAGCGCGATCCAGCGCGCATTGCGCGCAGCCGCCTCGTCCTCGCCGCGGATGAGGTAGATCAGCAGCGCGCCGACGACCGGCAGGAAGGTGACGACGGAAAGGATTGGCCAGGTTGTCATTACTGGCCTCCCAAGCCGAACATGAACCAGGTGATCAGGCCGGCCACGCCAATCAGCATCGCGAAGGCGTAGTGATAGAGATAGCCGGTCTGGATTTTCACGACATTGCGGGTGACGTCGATCACGCGGGCAGAGACGCCGTCGGGACCGAAGCCGTCGATGACGAAGCCGTCGCCCTTCTTCCAGAGCTGGTAGCCGATCCACTTCGCCGGACGGACGAAGATGAGATCGTAGAGCTCGTCAAAGTACCATTTGTTGAGCAGGAACTGGTAGAGCAGCGGCTGCTGGCTGGCGAGTTCGACCGGCAGATACGGCCGGCGGACGTAGAACAGCCACGACACCAGGAAGCCGCCGACCATCATCACCGTCGGCAGGAATGCGATCACCGGCGAGATATGGTGCATCTCTTCGATGATGTGCGGCTTCATCTTCAGCGACTCGCGGAAGAAATCGTCCACGGCATGGCCCGCGAACAGCTCCTTGAACGGAAAGCCGGCCAGGATCGAGCCGACCGCGAGAATGCCGATCGGCACCAGCATCCAGATCGGGGCCTCATGCGCGGCCTCGTAGTGCTCCTGGTCGTGCGGCTCGCCATGGAAGGTCTTGAAGATCAGCCGCCAGGAATAGAACGAGGTCAGGCCGGCTGCGACCACCGTCATCAGGAAAGCATAGAGGGCGAACGGATTGTGCGCGACGTAGGCGGACTCGATGATCGCGTCCTTGGAGAAATAGCCGGCAGTCAGCGGGAATCCGGTCAACGCCAGCGTGCCGACCAGCATGACGAAATAGGTATAGGGGATGCGATCCTTCAGGCCGCCCATGTTGCGGATGTCCTGCTCGTGATGCATCGCGTAGATCACCGAGCCGGAGCCGAGGAACAACAGCGCCTTGAAGAAGGCGTGTGTGAACAGGTGGAACATGCCGACCGAATAGGCCCCTGCTCCCATGGCCACGAACATGTAGCCGAGCTGCGAGCAGGTGGAGTACGCGACAATGCGCTTTATGTCGTTCTGTACGAGGCCGACGGTGGCGGCAAAGAATGCGGTGGTAGCGCCGAAGAACATCACGACGGCCTGCGCGTTCGGCGCAAGCTCGAACAGCGGCGACAACCGCGCCACCATGAACACGCCGGCGGTCACCATGGTCGCGGCATGGATCAGCGCTGAGACCGGCGTCGGGCCCTCCATCGCGTCCGGCAGCCAGGTGTGCAGCAGGAACTGCGCCGACTTGCCCATCGCCCCCATGAACAGGAGCACACAGGTCAGCGTCAGCGCATCGGCTTGCCAGCCCAGGAAGTTGATGGTCTTGCCGGTCAGGCCGGGAGCAGCGTGGAAGATGGTCTCGAAGTCGGTCGAGCCGACCAGCATGTAGATGGCGAAGATGCCGAGCGCGAAGCCGAAATCGCCGACGCGGTTGACCACGAAGGCCTTGATCGCCGCCGCATTGGCCGAGGGCTTCTGATACCAGAAGCCGATCAGGAGATAGCTCGCCAGGCCCACGCCCTCCCAGCCGAAGAACAGCTGCACGAGGTTGTCGGCGGTCACCAGCATCAGCATCGCGAAGGTGAACAGCGACAAGTAAGCGAAGAAGCGCGGCCGGTACGGATCCTCGTCCATGTAGCCGATGGAATAGAGGTGCACGAGCGAGGAAACGGTGTTGACCACGACCAGCATCACCGCGGTCAGGGTGTCGATGCGCAGCGCCCAGGCCACCTGCAGGTCGCCGGAATTGATCCATGGCAGGAGCGCGATGCGGGCGTCATGCTTGAGGAAGCCGACATCGACCAGCGCGAACCAGGACAGGCCCGCGGAAACGAACAAGAGGCCGGTGGTGATCAGTTCGGCCGCACGTGAGCCCTGCGCCGGCGGCTCGGAGACGTGGTGGTCGTCGTGGCCGTGATCGTCATGGCCATGGTCGTCATGGGCGATCGAAGCATGGGCATGGGCGTGGCCATGATCGTGGTGTTCGACGGTATCCCCGCTCGGATTGCGCGCATGCGCGCCGAAGATCGCGATCAACCCCGCGAGGATGGCGCCGAGCAGCGGCAGGAAGACGATTGCCTGATACATGCCCCGCCCTAACCCTTCATCAGATTGACGTCTTCAACCGCGATCGAGCCGCGGTTGCGGAAATAGACCACCAGCACCGCAAGGCCGATGGCAGCTTCCGCAGCGGCGACCGTCAGCACCAGCAGTGCAAACACCTGGCCGACGATGTCGCCGAGGAAGGTCGAGAACGCCACCAGGTTGATGTTGACCGCAAGCAGGATCAGCTCGATCGACATCAGGATGACGATGATGTTCTTGCGGTTGAGGAAGATGCCGAGAATCCCGAGCGTGAACAGGATCGCGGCGACCGAGAGATAATGTCCGAGCCCGATGGTCATTTCACCCACTCCGCGGCGTCCGCGTCCTGCAGGCCCTGACCGGAAGCCACCTTGCGCACGCTCATGGCAAGCTCCGGCGTGCGCGCGTTCTGCACGTTGATGTCCTGCCGCTTGACCGCCGCCTTGTGACGCAGCGTCAGCACGATGGCGCCGATCATGGCGACGAGGAGCACCATGCCGGCCAGCTGGAAGTAATGGATGTACTTGGTGTAGAGCACGAGCCCCAGCGCTTCGGTGTTGCTGACATTGGCCGGGATTGCCGCCGTGATCGCCTTGGTCGTGCCGGGCTGGATCAGCCAGGAGCCGACGACCAGTAGCAGCTCGAACATGAAGATGCCGCCGATGACGAGGCCGACCGGCAGATATTCGATGAAGCCCTCGCGCAGCTGCACGAAATCGACGTCGAGCATCATGATCACGAACAGGAACAGCACCGCGACCGCGCCGACATAGACAACGATCAGCATCATCGCCAGGAATTCTGCGCCCATCAGCACGAACAGGCCGGACGCGTTGACGAAGGCGAGGATCAGGTACAGCACGGAGTGCACGGGATTGCGCGAGACAATCACCATCACCGCCGATGCCACGCAGACGCCGGCGAAGAGATAGAAGAACAGCGCGGGAAGGATCATGCCCTCACCTCACCGGTACGGCGCGTCGAGCTCGATCGCCTTGGCGATCTCGCGTTCCCAGCGGTCGCCATTGGCGAGCAGCCTGGCCTTGTCATAGTAGAGTTCCTCGCGCGTCTCGGTGGCGAATTCGAAGTTCGGTCCCTCGACGATGGCATCCACCGGGCAGGCCTCCTGGCACAGCCCGCAATAGATGCATTTCACCATGTCGATGTCGTAGCGAACGGTGCGCCGGGTGCCGTCGTTGCGGCGCGGACCGGCCTCGATCGTGATGGCCTGCGCCGGGCAGATCGCCTCGCACAGCTTGCAAGCGATGCAGCGCTCCTCGCCGTTGGGGTAGCGGCGCAGCGCGTGCTCGCCGCGGAAACGCGGCGAGATCGGCCCCTTCTCGAAGGGATAATTCAGGGTCGGCTTCGGCTTGAAGAAATAGCGCATGGCGAGAAAGAACGCCGATACGAATTCGGAGAGCAGGAGCGAGCGGGCCGTTGCGTTGATGTTGACACTCATGGCGACCTCACTTCGGCGCGATGCCGGCGAATTGCAGCACACCCGCCACAATCACCACCATTGCCAGCGACAGCGGAAGGAACACCTTCCAGCCGAGCCGCATCAGTTGATCGTAGCGGTAGCGCGGCACGATCGCCTTCGCCATCGCGAACAGGAAGAACATGAAGAACAGCTTGAGCGAGAACCAGATCACGCCGGGGACCCAGGTGAACGGCGGCAGGTTGACCGGCGGGAGCCAGCCGCCGAGGAACAGGATCGTCGCCATCGCGCACATCGTGGTGATGGCGACGTACTCGCCGAGCATGAACAGCAGGTACGGCGTCGAGCCGTATTCGACCATGAAGCCCGCCACCAACTCCGATTCCGCTTCCACGAGGTCGAACGGCGGGCGGTTGGTCTCCGCCAAGGCCGAGACGTAGAACACCACGAACATCGGGAACAGCGGCCAGACATACCAGTTCAGGATGGTGAGCTGCGGCAAGCCGATCAGGCTGGCAAGCCCGCGCGTGTTCTGCGCTTCCACGACGGCGGAGAGATTGAGCGAACCCGCGCAAAGCAGCACGGTGATGATCACGAAGCCGATGGAAACCTCGTAAGACACCATCTGCGCCGCCGAGCGGAGCGCGGCGAGGAACGGATATTTCGAGTTCGACGACCAGCCGGCCATGATGATGCCGTAGATCGACAGCGACGAGATCGCGAAGATGTAGAGGATGCCGACATTGATGTCGGAGATCACCCAGCCCAGATTCATGGGGATCACGGCCCAGGCGGCGAGCGCCAGGACGCAGGACACCAGCGGCGCCAGCAGGAACACGCCCTTGTTGGCGCCGGACGGGATGATCGGCTCCTTGAGCACGAACTTCAAGAGGTCCGCGAAGGACTGCAGCAAGCCCCACGGGCCGACCACGTTGGGGCCGCGGCGGATCTGCACCGCCGCCCAGATCTTGCGGTCGGCGAGCAGGATGTAGGCGATCGCGACCAGCAGCACGACGAGCAGCAGCACACTCTGCGCCACCATGATGATGAGCGGCCAGAGGAAGCCGGTCCAGAAGTCGCTTGCGAAGAATTCAGCCATCATCGCACGCTCACTCCGCTGCCGTCAGCATCTGGCCGGAGGCGAGGCGCGAACATTCCGCCATCACCGCCGATGCCCGCGCGATCGGGTTGGTCATATAGAAATCCTCGATAGCCGGCTTGAACGCCGCCTTGTCGACGCTGCCGCCTTTGCCGGCGAGCGCCTTGACGTCGTCAGCCTTGCCGGGCTCGATCTGGTCGATCCGCATCAAGTGCGGCGCTGCCTTGAAGATCGCCTGACGCAGCTGCGCCAGCGAGTCATAGGGCAGCTTCCTGCCCAGCACGTCCGACAGCGCGCGGACGATCGCCCAGTCCTCGCGCGCCTCGCCCGGCGGGAAGCCGGCGCGGTTGGCCATCTGCGCCCTGCCCTCGGTGTTGACGTAGATGCCGGACTTTTCGGTGTAGGCCGCGCCCGGCAGGATCACGTCGGCGCGATGCGCGCCGCGGTCGCCGTGGGTGCCGATATAGACCACGAATGTACCGTCCGGCACCTTGGTTTCGTCCGCGCCGAGCAGGAACAACACGTCGATGGCGCCGAACGTCGTCATCTGCGCGATCGACAGCCCGCCGCCAGTGGCCGCGAAGCCGATATCGAGCGCGCCGACGCGGGATGCCGTATCCTGCAGCACGCCAAAACCGTTCCAGCCATCCTTGAGCGCCCCGATGTCGAGCGCGAGCTTTGCGGCGAGCGACAGCACGGCGGCGCCGTCGGAACGCACAAGGCCCGCAGCGCCGACCAGCACGATCGGATGCTTCGCGTTCTTCAGCACCTCGGCGAACGAATGCTTGCCCGCGGCGAGATCGTTCAGCGAGTCCGTGCCCGCGCCGATATGGTCGTAGTCATAGGTGAGGTCGGCCTTCGGGCCGATCACGCCGACCTTGAGCTGGCCGGTGCGCCAGCGCTTGCGGATGCGCGCATTGAGCAGCGTGCCTTCACGGCGCGGATTGGAGCCGACGATCAGCAGCGCATCGGCCTGCTCGATGCCCGCAATGGTCGGATTGAAGATGTAGGAGCCGCGGCCGGCCTTGGCGTCGAACGCTTCGCCGCCCTGCACGGCCAGATTGGTCGAGCCGAATTTCGCCAGCAGCTCCTTCAGCGCGAACATTTCTTCCACCGCCGCGAGGTCACCGGCGATGGCGCCGATGCGGTTGCCATGGATGTGTCCGGCCTTGGCCGTGATCGCCGCAAAGGCTTCCTGCCAGGAGGCCGGGCGGAGCTTGCCGTTCTCGCGAATATAGGGCCGGTCGAGGCGCTGCGTGCGCAGGCCGTCGACGACGTGGCGGGTCTTGTCGGAGATCCACTCCTCGTTCACGGCCTCGTTGATGCGCGGCAGGATGCGCATCACCTCGCGGCCGCGGGTGTCGACCCGGATCGCCGAGCCGACGCCGTCCATGACGTCCACCGACTGCGTCTTGCCGAGCTCCCACGGACGCGCCGCGAACGCATAGGGCTTCGAGGTAAGCGCACCGACCGGACAGATGTCCACGAGATTGCCTTGCAGCTCCGAGGTCAGCGCCTGCTCGAGATAGGTGGTGATCTCCATGTCTTCGCCGCGGCCGGTGGCGCCCATTTCCGGGGTACCGCAGACTTCCGCCGAGAAGCGGACGCAGCGCGTGCACTGGATGCAGCGGTTCATCGAGGTCTTGACCAGCGCACCGAGGTATTTGTCCTCGACCGCGCGCTTGTTCTCGGCGAAGCGGCTGGTGTCCACGCCATAGCCCATCGCCTGGTCCTGCAAGTCGCACTCGCCGCCCTGGTCGCAGATCGGGCAGTCCAGCGGATGGTTGATCAGCAGGAACTCCATCACGCCTTCGCGCGCCTTCTTCACCATCGGCGAGCGGGTCGAGATTTCCGGCGGCTCGCCCTTGGGACCGGGACGGCAGTCGCGCACGCCCCAGGCGCAGCTTGCGACGGGCTTCGGGCCGCCCTTCACCTCGACGAGGCACATCCGGCAGTTGCCGGCGATCGACAGCCGCTCGTGGTAGCAGAAGCGCGGGATTTCGGCGCCCGCGGCCTCGCACGCCTGCAACAGCGTGTACTCAGCGGGAACGTCGATCTCTTTGCCGTCGATGATGAGTTTGGTCATCGGCTTTACGTCTTTCGCAGCTTGCAATCGGGCGGCGCAACGGCCGCGGTCTTCATTGCGCTCCTGACCCATTGCTGGGTGTCGGCGCCGTAGGTCGAGAGATAAGCGGGCTCCGCACTGTTCTTCTCGCAGAGGAACGGCAGATGCGGCCGCAGATCGTAGTCGCACGAGGCCTGCCATTCACCGCGGCTGGCGAAGGCGGAAATGGCTTCCTCGCAGGCGTAGAGGAAATAGGTCACGAAGGTCTCGTACTGCACGCGCTCGTCGCGGCTCGCCGTCTTGATCGCGTCGAAATCGGGCTGGGCAAATTTCGGGTTCTTGAACGCGAGATCGGTATAGCCAAGGAATGCCTGCCGCGCGCTGGCGGCGCGGTTGTTGAAACGGATCTCGTTGATCTGGAAAAGGATCGCAACAAAGCCGAGCAGCGCCACGGCCGCCTGCGCCATCTGCGCGAGCGTCCCGTATTTCTGCCAGAAAGTGGCCGGTTGCGACATCTTGGCCCTACTCCGCCGCAACCATGTTGACGGGATCACGCACTCCGATGTCGTCGATATCGGCCTTGTGCGAATACTCTGCGATGCGTTCCTCAATTTCGTGACGGAAATGCGCGATCAGGCCCTGGATCGGCCAGGCCGCGGCGTCGCCGAGCGCGCAGATGGTGTGGCCCTCGACCTGCCTAGTCACTTCGAGCAGCATGTCGATCTCGCGCTTGTGCGCGCGGCCTTCGGCCATGCGGGTGAGCACGCGCCACATCCATCCCGTGCCCTCGCGGCACGGCGTGCACTGGCCGCAGCTCTCGTGCTTGTAGAAATAGGAGATGCGCGCGATCGCCCGGATCAGGTCGGTCGACTTGTCCATCACGATCACGGCCGCGGTGCCGAGGCCGGAGCGCAGCTTGCCGAGACTGTCGAAATCCATCGGCGTGTCGATGATCTGCTCGGCCGGCACCATGCGCACCGACGAGCCGCCGGGGATCACGGCCTTGAGGTTGTCCCAGCCGCCGCGGATGCCGCCGCAGTGCCGCTCGATCAGCTCGCGGAACGGCAGCCCCATCGCCTCCTCGACGTTGCAGGGGCGCTCGACATGGCCGGAGATGCAGAACAGCTTCGTGCCGACATTGTTGGGCCGGCCGATCGAGGCGAACCACGCCGCACCGCGCCGCAGGATGTCGGGCGCAACCGCAATCGACTCGACATTGTTGACGGTGGTCGGGCAGCCATAGAGGCCGACATTGGCCGGGAACGGCGGCTTCAGCCGCGGCTGGCCCTTCTTGCCTTCGAGGCTTTCCAGCAGCGCGGTTTCCTCGCCGCAGATATAGGCGCCGGCGCCGTGGGCGACATAGATGTCGAACGGCCAGCCGTTGACATTGTCCTTGCCGACCAGCCTGGCGTCATAGGCCTGATCGATTGCGGCCTGCAGGCGCTCGCGCTCGCGGATGAACTCGCCGCGAACATAGATGTAGCAGGCATGAGCGCCCATCGCGAAGCTCGCGAGCAGGCAGCCCTCGACCAGGAGATGCGGATCGTGCCGCATGATCTCGCGATCCTTGCAGGTGCCGGGCTCGGACTCGTCGGCATTGACGACGAGGTAGCTCGGGCGCCCGTCGGTCGATTCCTTGGGCATGAACGACCATTTCAGCCCGGTCGGGAAACCGGCGCCGCCGCGGCCGCGCAACCCGGAGGCCTTCATCTCGTTGATGATCCAGTCGCGGCCTTTGTCGATGATCCCCTTGGTGCCGTCCCAGGCG
This sequence comes from Bradyrhizobium sp., assembly GCF_016219575.1. Classification (GTDB taxonomy): domain Bacteria; phylum Pseudomonadota; class Alphaproteobacteria; order Rhizobiales; family Xanthobacteraceae; genus Bradyrhizobium. The sequence continues at coordinate 1,140,591 of NZ_JACRMG010000009.1, forward strand.
CCGCGGCGCCGCGCGCCCTCGAGCCCCCAGTCGTGGAGGCCGTAGAGATTCTTGAAGATGCGGTCCTTGTCGTCGAGCATGCCTACAGCTTTCCGAACATCAACGGTTGACCTGGGAGTAAGCGAGCCCCGCGGCGCATCCGCCGAAGGTCAAGGCCCACAACAGGCTCGATTCCAGCGTGGCGCTGAGAGCGTAGCGCTGCAGCAGGAAGATGAATGCCGCGGCCACCACGGCATGCAGGCCGATGTAGCGCCAGTTCTTCATCGCAGCGACCTCCCCAGTCCTTGCAATCGCGATTGCGCGCGCCCGCTTCATGTCACTTCCTTCAGCGTGGTCGGTCCGCCCACCGGCGCCGAGAGCTGACGGTCGATCTGCGGCCCGGGCTTTGGCGGATTGCCCGACGCAAAGCCGTCCAGCACCTTGCCGAAGCTTTCCTTCGTCAGGTCCTCGTAGGTATCCTTCCAGATCAACACCATCGGCGCATTCACGCAGGCGCCCAGGCATTCCACTTCCTCCCAGCTGAAATTGCCGTCCTTGGAGAGGTGGAAGGGCTCATGATGGATACGATGCTGGCAGACCTCGATGATCTCGCCCGCGCCGCGCAGCCGGCACGGGGTGGTGCCGCAAACCTGCACATGCGCCTTCTTGCCCACGGGTGCCAGCTGGAACATCGTGTAGAAGGTCGCCACCTCGAGCACGCGGATATAGGGCATCTCCAGGAGGTCGGCGACTGCGCGGATCGCAGCTTCCGACACCCAACCCTCGTGCTGTTCCTGGACGCGCCAGAGAATGGCGATCACGGCCGAGGCCTGCCGGCCCGGCGGATACTTCGCGATCTGTTGCTTCGCCCAGGCGAGATTCTCGTCCGTAAACGCAAAGCTCGCGGGTTGCAGTTCCTTCGGGGCAAGACGGCGGACGGACATTGTTCAGTCTTTCATTGCAAGCGTGCATTCAGCGCGTGGATGCGGTCCTGCCAGAACGCACTTGCGGTGCCGAACACGTTGTAGCCGACGTGGGAAGAAACCTTGATGCGGTCGAGAATCGACAGCTCGGTCACGGTCTCCATGCGATTGCTGCTGGGATCATAGACGATCAGCTTGAGAGGAGTTTGCTCCAGAATAAATCGCGAGACGGTATGTTTGGGGTCGTTGCCGTGCTCCTCCGCGAGAAGCACGCTGTCCTCCTTCAGGAGCCGGGTGCCGCCCTTGATCGCCTCGATCTCGACGCCCTCGACGTCGAGCTTGATCAGGAACTTGCCGCCGGAAGCAACCTTGCCGTCGTCGAGGAGATTGTCGAGCGCGATGACGGGCACCTCCTCGCCCTCCTCCTGGCCGCCCGCGATGCTCAGCGCCTCGTGCTTGGTGCCGGAGAGACGCGCCGTGCCGCGCGCGGCGCCGATCGCGCACTTCATCGCGTCGAAGCGGTTGTTGTTGATCCCGGCATTGTTGGCAAGCTTGGCGAAATTCGCCGAGGACGGCTCGATCGCGATCGCCCGGTGCGAGCCGTACGGCTTGCTCGAGACCAGCACCGACCAGTAGCCGTAATTGGCACCGCAATCGAGCAGCGTGTAATCGACGTCGGCGGACGCGCGGAACAGCAGGTCGAGTTCGTCCTCGTAGGAAAAGGTGCGGTTGAGCAGCTTGCTCCAGTAGCCGTCGCCATAGGGAAAGGCGAAGGTGGCATCCTCGTTCAACCTGATCGCGATGTCGCGCTCGGGAAGCGTCCTGCGCAGCAGATTGGCGCAGCTGTTGTAGCCGCGATGCGAGAAGTTCGACGAAATCTTGGATCCCAGCGTGAGCGCCACCGCCGCAAGGCGCTCCCACGCGTTCGCGCCTTCCAGCACGCCCGAAGCCCGATCAAACTGGATGGGCGGGATCGCCATCACCGATCGACCTCTCCGAACACGATATCGAGCGAGCCGAGGATGGCGGAGACGTCGGCTAGCAGATGGCCCCTGCAGATGTGGTCCATCGCCTGCAGATGCGCGAAGCCCGGTGCGCGGATCTTGCACTTGTAGGGCTTGTTGGTGCCGTCGGAGACCAGATAGACGCCGAACTCTCCCTTCGGCGCCTCCACCGCGGCATAGACCTCGCCGGCCGGCACGTGGACGCCTTCGGTATAGAGCTTGAAGTGATGGATCAGCGCTTCCATCGAGCGCTTCATATCGCCGCGGCGGGGCGGCGCGATCTTGTTGTCCTCGACGACGACCGGCCCCTGCCCTTCGGGCTCGCGGAGTTTCCGGATGCACTGCCTCATGATGCGCACGGACTGGCGCATCTCTTCCATGCGGATGCAGTAGCGATCGTAGCAATCGCCGTTCTTGCCGATCGGGATGTCGAAATCCATCTCGTCGTAGCATTCGTAGGGCTGCGCCTTGCGCAGGTCCCACGCCGCGCCCGAGCCGCGCACCATGACGCCCGAAAAGCCCCACTCCCAGGCTTCCTTCAGCGTGACGACGCCGATGTCGACGTTGCGCTGCTTGAAAATGCGGTTTCCCGTCAGCAGCGTCTCGAGGTCGGCAACCACCTGCAGGAACGGTTCGCACCATGCCTCGATGTCGTCGATCAGTTTCGGCGGCAGATCCTGATGCACGCCGCCGACGCGGAAGAACGCCGCATGCATGCGCGAGCCGGAGGCGCGCTCGTAGAACACCATCAGCTTCTCGCGCTCTTCGAAACCCCACAGCGGCGGGGTCAGCGCGCCGACGTCCATCGCCTGCGTCGTGACGTTAAGCAGATGCGACAGGATGCGCCCGATCTCGGAATAGAGCACGCGGATCAACTGGCCGCGGCGCGGCACCTTGATGCCAAGCAGCTTTTCCGCCGCAAGGCAGAAAGCGTGCTCCTGGTTCATCGGCGCGACGTAGTCGAGCCGGTCGAAATAGGGGATCGCCTGCAGATAGGTCTTCTGCTCGATCAGCTTTTCAGTGCCGCGATGAAGCAGGCCGATATGGGGGTCGACGCGGGCAACGACTTCGCCATCGAGCTCCAGCACGAGACGCAAAACGCCATGGGCTGCAGGATGTTGAGGCCCAAAGTTGATGGTGAAGTTACGCAGATTCTGAGGCTGTTCATTCATGGTCAGGCCTTCGGCTCCGCCTTCTCGTCGCCGGGCAGCGGATAGTCGGCACCTTCCCAGGGCGAGAGGAAATCGAACTTGCGGAATTCCTGGTTGAGCCGCACCGGCTCGTACAGCACCCGCTTTTCCTGGTCGTCGTAACGCACCTCGACAAAGCCGGTGAGCGGAAAGTCCTTGCGCAGCGGATGGCCGTCGAAACCGTAATCGGTCAGCAGGCGGCGCATGTCGGGATGGCCGGTGAAGATCACGCCGTAGAGGTCGTAGGTCTCGCGCTCGAACCAGTCGGCGCCCGGAAAGACGTCGATGATCGACGGCACCTGCGTGGTCTCGTCGGCTTCCGCACGCAGGCGAATACGCGCGTTCAGCGTCGGCGACAGCAGATGGTAGACGACGTCGAAGCGCTTCCCGCGGCCGGGATAGTCCACCGCGGTGACGTCGGTGATGTTGACGAAGCGGCAGGCCGGATCGTCGCGCAGATATTTCACGACCTCGACGATCTTCTCCGCTTTCACGTCGATGGTGAGCTGGCCGAACGCCATCGAATGGCCGGTGGCGGCGCCGCCGAGCGCGCTAACAATCGTCTGCCCAAGGGCGTCGAGCTTGCCGTCGTCCATGATCAAAAAACCTTAGCGTTCGATGGTGCCGATGCGCCGGATCTTCTTCTGCAGCAGCAGCACGCCGTAGAGCAGCGCTTCCGCGGTGGGCGGACAGCCGGGCACGTAGACGTCGACGGGCACGATGCGGTCGCAGCCGCGCACCACCGAGTAGGAGTAGTGATAGTAGCCGCCGCCATTGGCGCAGGAGCCCATCGAGATGACGTAGCGCGGCTCCGGCATCTGGTCGTAGACCTTGCGCAGCGCAGGGGCCATCTTGTTGGTCAGCGTGCCCGCGACGATCATCACGTCGGACTGCCGGGGCGAGGCGCGCGGGGCGAAGCCGAAGCGCTCGACGTCATAGCGCGGCATCGACACCTGCATCATCTCGACCGCGCAGCAGGCCAGACCGAAGGTCATCCACATCAGCGAGCCCGTGCGCGCCCAGGTGATCAGATCGTCGGCGGCGGCGACGAAGAAGCCCTTGTCGGAGAGTTCGTGATTGACCTCGAGAAAAAACGGATCGCTCGCACCGACCGGCTTGCCGGTGGCGGGATCGAGAATGCCCTTCGGCGCCGGCGCAATCGCCGGAGAGGAGGTTACCAGAGAGGACTCGGCGGTCGGGCTCAATCCCATTCGAGCGCGCCTTTCTTCCATTCATAGGCAAAGCCGACGGTGAGGACGGCGAGGAATACGAACATCGACCAGAAGCCGGTCGCACCCAGCTTTCCGAACGCCACCGCCCACGGGAACAGGAAGGCCACTTCGAGGTCGAAGATGATGAAGAGGATCGCCACCAGATAGAAGCGGACGTCGAACTTCATGCGCGCGTCGTCAAAAGCGTTGAATCCGCATTCATAGGCGGAGAGCTTTTCCGGGTCGGGCTGCTGATAGGCGACCAGGAACGGGGCGATCAGAAGCGCCAGCCCGATCAGGCTCGCGACCCCGATGAATACGACAAGGGGTAGATAATTCTGCAGGATGCCGGTCATCGGCCACGCCTTTTCCCGCGGCCTCGCGCCTTGGCCACAGATTCGTTGATTGGAATTGTTCTTGAGGCTTAGCGCAGCGCAACAGGGCGCGCAAGGCAAGCAATTTTGACGCTTTTTCCCGCCTCGCCGCGGTCAACCCGGCCCCCAAAAGCTGCGTCCGTGTCAGCCGAGGTCACGCTCGTCGGCGAGCATGCGGACGGCCTTCTCGGTCAGCCGATCGATATGGTCGAGCAGCATCGCCACCTCGGCTTCACTGAGTTCCGCAAGGAGCCGCCGGTTGCGCTCCTGCCCACCGGCCACGATGGCGTCATGGGCGGCGAGACCGGCCTTGGTCAGCGATATCAGCACCTCCCTGTTATCCCGAGGATTGACCGCCTTGGCGACGAGCTTGCGAGACACCAGGTCGGCGAGCGCACGACTGATCTGCCCCTTGTCGAGGCCGACCGCCTCGGCAAGCCGGACCACGCTCATCGGCGGGTGTCGGCCCAGATTGGCGACAAGGCCATATTCCACCGAGGAAAGTCCGGCCGTGCGCTTGTAGCGCAACATCGCCCCGCGCTTGAGCAGGTTGGCGAGCACCATCAGCCGCGACGACATCATCGCGGTGATCGGGGCGAGTTCCCCACCCTGCTCCGCCCCACCCTTCGGCAGATCGGTCTGTTTCGGCTTCCGGCCCATGGCAAAGCTCTGCCAACAAAGCCTGCTTCTGCCAAGCCTCCAGGTTCTGCCGAGCCTCAAGGAGGAGATCGTTGACTTTGTCATCAATATGACATTTAGTGCCGAAAGCAAAGCAACGACTGCGGCAGAAAAGACCGCGGCGGGGAGGAACGCCATGACTATCACCCAGCGTGATCGCGACCTCGGCACGGCCTACGCCCTGCGCGAGCCCTCGACCCGGACCGAGCTGACATCGGTCGGCCGCGGTACCCCGATGGGTGAGTTGATGCGGCGCTACTGGCACCCCGTTGGGCTCGTGGGTGACGCCACCGATATCCCCAGAAAAGTGCGGGTGCTCGGCGAGGATCTGATCCTTTTCCGCGATGGCAAGGGCAATCCCGGCCTCCTGCACGCGCGCTGCTGCCACCGCGGCACCACGCTGTATTACGGCAAGGTCGAGGACGACGGTATCCGCTGCTGCTACCACGGCTGGAAATTCGACATCGAAGGCAACTGCCTCGAGCAGCCCTGCGAGCCCGACGGCGGCCTGTTCAAGGACAAGGTCCGCCAGCCCTGGTACCCCGTCGAGGAGCGCTACGGGTTGATCTTCGCCTATATGGGCCCGGCCGATAAGAAGCCTGTGCTGCCGCGCTACGACTGCCTGGAGACGATGGACGAGGACGAGTTCGTCGAGGCGGACGACTCGTCGATCGGCGGCGGCGGACCCGCGATCATCCCCTGCAACTGGCTGCAGCATTTCGAGAACGTGGTCGATCCCTACCACGTGCCGGTGCTGCACGGCTCGTTCAGCGGACCGCAGTTCACCAACATAATGGCCTCGATGCCCGAGGTGAGATTCGAGATGTCGCCGCGCGGCGTCACCGTGCGCTCGATCCGCAATCAGGACAACGGAACGGTCTTCTATCGCGTCACCGAGGCGGCCCTCCCCACGCTCCGCGTCGTGCCCAATCCGCGGGTGGCGCAATTCGCCCGTGTCGAATCCATCGGCTGGACCCTGCCGATCGACGATACCTCGTTCCGCATCTATGTCGCCGGCCGCGTGCGCAATGCCGGCGACATCTCCCGCATGCGCTCGAAGTTCAACGGAAAATTCTGGTGGGACATGACCGAAGTCGAACACCAGCAATTTCCCGGCGACTACGAGGCGCAGGTCGGCCAGGGCATGGTGACCATCCATTCGGAAGAGCATTTTAGTCAGAGTGACCGCGGCATCGTGATGATCCGCCGCATGCTGAAGGACCAGCTGGAAGCGCTGGCCGCGGGGCGCGACCCCATCGGCGTGTCGTTCGATCCGAACGTGCCGCCGGTCGAATTCGAGGCGGGGAATTTCATACGCGAGGCGTAACGGCGCCCGCAAAAGCCAGAAAACAAGAATCGTTTGGGGGAAGAACCATGGTCGATGTCGCGCCGCAGGCTGTCACCCGATCCGACGCTGCCGCAAAACCCTCGCCCACGCGCTATTACGTGCTTGGGCTACTCACGATCGTCTACGCCCTCAACTTTCTCGACCGCACCATTTTCAACGTTCTGATCGAGCCGATCAAAAAGGAGTTCGCGCTGAGCGACACCATGATGGGCCTGCTCGCGGGCTTCGGCTTCGTGCTGTTCTACTCGATCTGCGGCATTCCGATCGCGCGCATCGCCGACCGCATCAACCGCCTCAACATCGTCGCGATCGCCTTTGCGTTCTGGAGCGCGATGACGTGCTTCTGCGGCATGGCACAGAACGTCACCATGATGACGCTGGCCAGGATCGGCGTCGGCATCGGCGAGTCCGCAGGCACGCCCGCCTCGCAGTCGATGATCGCCGATCTCTTCAACAAGAACGAACGCCCGCGTGCGCTCGGCATCTACGCCATCGGCACCTATCTCGGCGTCTTCCTCGGCTATTTCATCGGCGGCTACGTCAACCAGCACTATGGCTGGCGAACGGCCTTCTTCGCGGCAGGCCTGCCCGGCATCGCGCTCGCCGCGGTGTTGTGGCTGACGGTGTCGGAGCCGAGGCGCGGCGCGCAGGCCGAGACCTTCACGCCGGAAACGCTTGGTCCCACGCTGCGCTTTCTCGTCACGTCGCGCACCTTTCTCATCGTGCTGATCGGCTTTTGGCTGACCACCTTCACCAACTACGCGACGGCGGTGTGGATCCCGCCCTTCCTCGCCCGCGTGCATCATCTGAGCAGCGCGGAGATCGGCACCTATGCCGGCACCTTCAAGGGTTTGTGCGGCATGGCCGGCACCTTGATCGGCGGCCTCGTGGTTGCGCAGATCAGCCAACGCGATGACCGCTGGAAATTGTGGGCGCCGGCGACCATGTCGGGCCTTGCCGGTCCGGTGTTCGCGGTCTGCTTCATGACGAACAGCTTCGCCGCGATGGTCGCGGCACTGGCGCTGGGCTCGTTCCTGGTCGGCTTCCATCTCGGGCCGATCTTTGCGATCGCCCAGACGGTGGCACGTCCCAGCATGCGGGCGCTGGCGTCCGCCATCATCCTGCTTTCTGCGACCTGCTTCGGCCAGGGCGTCGGCCCGCTGGTGGTGGGCGCGCTGAACGATGTCCTGAAGGCCGACTTCGGCGCCCAGGCGGTGCGCTATTCGCTGCTGTCGACGGCAGTGACGACCATGCTGGGGGCGCTACTTTTCGTGGTCGCGGCGCGCTGGATCCGGAGCGACATCAAGCGGGCGGATTGAGCCGGTAACGGTATCCAGACGCCGGCAAGCGGCCGACCCCTAGCGAAAACCCGGCGAAACGGCCCGAAAAACCGGCCGGATGAAACCATTTTGCCGGAATCGCGAAACGATCCTGAAACAGAGGGGGAGTACGTGTTTGAGCCATAGAGGCGGCACAGTCCGTCGGGAGGCTTAGATGAACCACTCCATTCATTCAGCGGACAAGGCGACCCACCTGAAGATTGTGGTCGTCGCGCTCGTGGCCGGTATTGCGGTGGCCGCGCTCGGTATTTCCGCCCGTACCAATGCTGATTATTCCCAGACCGCTCACGTCGTGAAGGCCGGCAAGCCGGTGGTCGTCACCAGCTCGGACATTTCCAAGGTCCAGTAAGACCAACGCCTTCTCACGCAACGAAAACGGCCGCCTTCGGGCGGCTTTTTTGTTGGCGGCTGAAGCGTTTCAGCCACAGCGGAACCTCGCGCCCGACGGTATGCTGCTGCAAATTTTGATCCGAGGGCCGGTTGATGAGGAAGATAGTTCTTGGACTCAGCGCGGCGGTGTTGGGTGCAACGTCCGCTTCGGCAGCCGATTTGGCCGCGAGGCCCTACACCAAGGTGCCGGCGCCTGTGATCTCCGTCTACAACTGGACCGGCTTCTATGTCGGTATCAATGGCGGTGGCGGCTCCTCCCGCAAGTGCTGGGATTTGGTGGAATTTTTCGGCGCGGCCGTTAATCCGATCCAGGCAGAAGGCTGTCACAACGCAACCGGCGGCACTGCCGGCGGACAGGTCGGCTATCGCTGGCAGGCGACCAACTGGGTATTCGGCGTGGAAGCGCAGGGTAACTGGGCGAACTTCAGGGGCAGCAACGCCAATACCTCGGCGTTTGGCGGCGGCGTCACCGATGTCAGCAAGATCGATGCGTTCGGCCTGTTTACCGGCCAGATCGGTTATGCCGTGAATTCCGTCCTGTTTTATGTGAAAGGCGGCGCGGCCGTCGTCCGCGACAAGTATGACATTCAGGTCACTGCGACCGGCGTGTCGACTTTTGCCGGCTCCGAAACCCGGTGGGGTGGCGCGGTCGGCGCAGGCGTCGAATTTGGCTTCGCACCAAACTGGTCGGTTGCCCTCGAATACGATCATCTGTTCATGGGGCGAAGCGATGTTCGGTTGAACTCAACCCCGGCGTTTGCCCCGATTGCAGCGACCAGCACGCATCGCATTGGCCAAGATGTCGATATCGGAACGGTTCGGGTGAACTACCGGTTCGGCGGGCCGGTCGTGGCGAAGTACTGACCGCATCCGGTTCCGACCAAAGCGACTTCAAAGCCCCGTATAATCGGGGCTTTTTCGTTGCCGGTGCCTTGATGAATGTCGATGCCGGGCTCTGATCGGAATGGCGCGAGAGACGGGACTCGAACCCGCGGCCTCCGCCGTGACAGGGCGGCGCTCTAACCAACTGAGCTACTCCCGCGAATTGCCGAATTCAGCTCGATCCGCGCAGGATCGAGGGCATAAAGGCGTCCCCCCGCTTAGTCAAGGCAAGTTGCAAACCCCTGCACCGGAAGGGTGATCTGGGCGGCGGGCGCGGCACAAAGTCCGGCCTTTTCAGGCCGAAACAGCATGGTCAGCCCTGCCCCGAATCAAATAAGGCCTGATTTGGCTCGATCGCCGCAAGCCTGTTCCGGCCGGCGCTACAGGCCGTCCCGAGGGAACGCCGACATGGCGAAAAAAGCAGCTAGCCCAACCACCGTCACGCTGAAGCACCTGGCAGCGGAGATTGCCGACGGCCAGGACATGTCGAAGAAGCAGGCCGAGGCCATTCTCACCGACCTGGTCAGCCGGATCACACGGCATCTCAAGAAGGGCGAGCGCGTCCGCATCGTCGGCCTCGGCATCCTGCGCGTGCGCCGGCGCGCCGCCCGCATGGGCCGCAACCCCGCCACCGGCGAACCCGTTCCCATCAAGGCGAGCAAGAAGGTCGCGTTCCGCCCCTCCAAGGAACTGCAGGAAGCCATCTGACCGGCTCGCTGCAATCATCAAGACAGCGTCATTCCGGCTCGCGATTGCGGCCCCCGGAATGGCGCTGTCTTGCTATACAGGCCCGCCCTCACTCCCACGCGCCAAGCGGATTTCATGGCCCTCGATTTCAAGCACAACGTCACCGAACGTTTCCTGCGCTATGTCGTGATCGACACCCAGTCGGATCCGGCATCCGCCACCTGCCCTTCGACCGAGAAGCAGAAAAACCTCGGCCGCCTGCTTGCCGCCGAGCTGAAGGCCATGGGGCTCGCCGACGCCCATCTCGACGAGCACGGTTATGTCTATGCGACCATTCCGGCGAACACGTCGAAGAAGGTCCCGGTGATCTGCTTCTGCTCGCACATGGACACCTCCCCCGACTGCAGCGGCGCCAACGTCAAGCCGCAGATGGTGAAGAACTACCGCGGCGGCGACATCGTGCTGCCGGCGGATCCGACGCAGGTGATCCGCGTCGCCGAGCATCCGGAATTGGCCAACCAGATCGGCCATGACATCGTCACCACCGACGGCACGACGCTGCTCGGCGCCGACAACAAGGCCGGCATTGCCGAGATCATGGATGCGGCCGAGTTCCTGATCCGGAACCCCGGCATCCGGCACGGCACGATCAAGATCCTGTTCACGCCGGACGAGGAGATCGGCCGCGGCGTCGACAAGGCCGATCTGAAGAAGCTCGGCGCCGACTTCGCCTATACGATGGACGGCGAGACCGCCGGCACCATCGAGGACGAGACCTTTTCCGCCGACGGCGCCAGGATCACCATCCAGGGCGTCAGCGCCCATCCCGGCTTCGCCAAGGGCCGGATGGAGCATGCGATCAAGATTGCCTCCGCCATCGTCGACCGCCTGCCGAAGGACACCTGCTCGCCGGAAACCACCGAAGGCCGCGAAGGCTTTCTGCATCCGACCGGCATCGACGGCGCGCTGGAGAGCGCAACTATCGATCTCATCGTGCGCGACTTCACCGAGCAGGGCCTGAAGCAGAAGGAAGCGCTGCTTCAATCCATCGTCCAGGACGTGATGAAGGACTATCCGCGCTCCACGTACCGGATCGAGGTCAAGCCGCAATACCGCAACATGAAGGGGGTGATCGACCGTCACCCCGAGATCGTCGACTACGCGATCGAGGCGATCCGCCGCGCCGGGCTGACGCCGGTGAAATCCTCGATCCGCGGCGGCACCGACGGCTCGCGGCTGTCGGCCCTGGGCCTGCCCTGCCCCAACATCTTCGCCGGCGAGCACGCCTTCCACTCGCGCCTGGAATGGGTGAGCCGGCAGGACATGGAGAAGGCGGCAGAGACCATCGTGCATCTGGCGATGATCTGGGAAGAGCGGGCATAAGGGGCCAAACGCAAAATCGCGAAAACAACCCCATGCAAAGTAGAATGGGGCCTAAAGCGCGATGATATTGGGACGAAACGTCATCGCGCTCTAGGTTATTGTTTGCGCATGATCTTTTCGGAAAACCGCTTCACACTTTTCCGGATCATGCGCTAGGAAGCGCGCGCAGTGACGATCCAGATCGCGCCCGGGAGCAGCACCGCGTCCCCCTTGGCGAAGGGCGCGAGCGCATCGCGGATCGACTGGATGGCGGCGGCAACCACCTCGGGCGGGTGCCCCTCCAGGGCACGGCTGGCCGGCCCGATCTCGAGCGCGCCCTGCACGGCGGCTTCCAGCCCCCGGCCGGCGGCGATGTCGAAGGTGAGCGGACAGGCTTCCATCGCAATGTCGGTGAAGCCGGCCTCGCCAAGGATTCGCTTCACCCGCGCTTCATCGGCGAATGCGAACGGTCCGGGATCTTCCGGTCCGAGCTGCGGCATCTTCGGCACGTGCCTGTAGACCGCCATCAGCGGCGCCATCATCCAGCCATTCTCGCGCGGCTCGCGCCAGCACGCGAAGGCGAGCCTTCCATTCGGCCGCAGCGCCGTGCGCAGGTTCCGGAACGACAGCACGGGATCGGCGAAGAACATCACGCCGAAGCGCGACACCGCCTGATCGAAGCTCTGGGGATCGAAGGGATAGACGGTAGCGTCGGCCAGCACGTAATCGGCCGGCGCCTCCCTGGGCGTCAGCTGGCGCGCGCGCTCCAGCATCGGCACGGAAATATCGATGCCGAGCACATGGCCGGACGGCCCGACCTGTCGGGCCAGCTCGATGGCGATGGCGCCGGTGCCGCAGCCGATGTCGAGGATGCGCTGGCCGGCCTGCGCGCCGATGCGCGCGATCAGCCGCTCCGTGACCGGCGCGAGCAGCACGTCCTGCACGGACTGGCGCTCGGTCCAGTGCCGGCCGGCAACCCCGTTCCAGAATGCGATCTGATCGGCGTTGCGGTCATGGCCTTCAGGCAAGCTCATCGCGCTCAATTCGAACTCGTCCCCGTCCTGGTCTTCTTGGCGGCCGGCGCCTTGGCTTCCGGCTTCGCCGAATTGTCGCTGCGCACATTGCCCCAGGGATCGACGTCTTTTTGCGCCGGAATGTTGCCGAGCGAACGCTTGTATCTGTCCTCGGCTTCCCTTTCCTGGCGTTTTTCTTCCAGCGTCTTGTCCTTGGGCACTTCGCCGTATTTGGGAATGGGTTTTTCCTGCGCGAATGCCGGACCGGCCAGGAAGACGGCGATCACTGCAGCGGCGACAACTCTCATGCGCATGCTCCCGATCATTTTCGTCGCGCTCGGCTCAGAAAATCCAAACGCTACGGTAACGGTCCGTCTTCGTCGCTACGCGACTTCGGCGCGACAGCCCTCGCCCTGCGATCTCCGGCTCGCCGAGCCGTAGCCCGAAGGGCAAAGGCTGGTGGGCGGCTACGGATTCGAACCGCAGACCCTCTCGGTGTAAACGAGATGCTCTAACCAGCTGAGCTAGCCGCCCTCGCCTTCCTGTTTAGCGCTGCCGTGCGGGCCAGCGCAAGCGCGGCAAACAACGCAAGAACGGCACCCCGAGGGACGCCGTTTTCGTCATATTTGCGTCGCTTTGCCGCCGCCGGGCATCAGCCACGGGTCCTCTCGTAGGCGTGCAGACTGCACCGGGCAGCTACCAGAAGCGGCGCGTCGATACCTGCCTGCGCCGCCCGGTCGGCGAGGTCGCCGATGGTGTGTTCGCCTTCGGTGGGGCGGCCGAGCACGGCGTCTCGCCGGGCACCAGCGGGGTGCCCATCGCCGCCTACCAGTTCACGCTGAACACGCAGTCGAGCGCTGGCGAAAAGATGACATTCGTGACGATGCAGTCCGGGATCGGTCAGTCGCAGACTTCCCGGTTCATGGGAGGGACGTAGCCGGCGTTGCCGCCGTACTTGCCGTCGTAAACCAGGCGACATCCTTTTTGGACCGGTCTGCAACCTCCTTGGCCGCAGACATACTGCGTAGCCGCTTGCGGTTTGGGCGGAGCCGCATTCGGCCGCTCCGCTTGCTGCCGGGCAGCGTTCGGCTCCTCGCGCTTCGCCGTGGGTTTCTTCACCTCTATCTTCTCGCAGGTGTTGTCATCGCCGACCTCGTAGCCTCTGCGGCAGGTGATCTTTGAGCAGCGGTCGCCGTCGGCCTTGAAGCCATGATCGCAGATCAGCGGGCAGATGCGCCCCGCCTTGCCCTTCACGGCGTCCAGCGCGTCAATGCTCGCTATCTTGACGTCCAGCTTCATACCTGAGTGCTTGATGAAGAGGTCGAGGGCCTTCTGCGACGCCGCGTTCCAGTTACCATCCACCGTGCCGGTGCTGCAGCCGACCCGGCGCAGTTCGATCTGTAGCGCGCGCGGGAGATCGACAGCAGGCTTATCCTGCGGGTCTGCCGGTGCCACGGCCGCGACCTGCTTCTTCTCTTCTGCAGGCTTCCCGGCTGCCAACCGCGCCAGATCGAGGGCGGCCTGCGCCTCCTCGGCCTGCCTGGCTTTGTCCGCCAGAATTCGTGCCTTCTCCTGTTCGGCGACTCTCGCCTTCTCGGCAGCAGCAGCCTTTTCCTGTTCGACCTGCTTCGCCTTCTCCGCCGCGATGCGGGCCTCTTCGGCCGCCTTCGCAGCAGCGGCGGCCTTGGCCTGCTCCGCTTGCCTTGCGCCTTCGGCCGCCAGGCGTGCCTTCTCCTGTTCGGCGAGACGAGCTTTCTCTACGGCTGCGACCCTTGTCTCTTCGGCCGCGATCCGTGCCAACTGTCCCTTCGCTAGGCTCGCGTAGAAGCCCTCGGGATACTGCGCGAGGAACGCGGTCCAAACGTCCCTCGTGCCGATCTGGAGCGCCAGCTCGTAGTCGCGCCGAACTGATGACTGAGGATCAGCTTGCGGCCCCGTGGCAGCGGGCTTCGCCGCAACCAGCGGAACGTCATCGCCGCCCAGAGAGCCGTAAACGTAGGGCTCCTGCTTGTTTCCGGTGTTCTTCAGGACGTCGTCGCGGACGTAGCCGAAGGCTCGACGCAGGTCGAGACCTGGTTTGACGACATGGTTCACCAGCGCCTTCGTGAACGGGCTGTTCTTGCCGTCGCCATCAGATGCAGTCGAGCCCGCCTTCGAGGCAAACGCAATCAGGGTGTTCGGGCTGGTCGGCTCGACCTTGGCCAGGCCTCGACCGATGGCGCGAGCGGCAAGCGTACGCTTCATCGACCTTGTGAAGGGGCTGTCCCGGCACGCATCGAGGATCACCAGCCGCAGCTTCTTGGCGGGCTCGACCGACACCAGGACGCGCTCTAACGACATCGCCTCGTCGTAGATGTCGATGTCTCGCTCCAGGACGGCGTCGACCGGAACAAGGTAGTTCACGCCGTCGACCTCGATGCCATGACCTGCATAGTAGATGACAGCAACGTCGGCATCGCGGGACTTGTCTACGAAGTCGCGCAGAGCCCGTCGCATGTCAGCGATCTTGAGGTCGCGGCGGAGACTGACATCGTCGAAGCCCGCCGTCTTCAGGGTCTCGGCCACCAGGGCCGCGTCATTGGCGGGGTTGGGAAGCCGGGCCACCTTGTCATAAGAGGAATTGCCGATGATCAGGGCAACCCGCTTCTCTGCGAGCGCCGGACTTCCCATGAAGCACCAGATCGCCAGCAGCAGCCCCAACCCGATGTTGCGAAGCACGCCCATTGCAGTCCCAAGATCGCACCCAGAGCAGGGTCATTTCAAGCGCCGGCGGCGGTCTTTTCTGTGAGGTTGGTCACGTCCCATGGCGCAGTTTCGCGACTGCACCATAGGCGGTGATTGGGATGACGATGACCGGAAGCGTGCGCTGCCGGCAGGCGATCCTGCAGGCAAGATCGGGTGACGAGCCCATGATCGCAGCGACGTCCGCTTTAGGTCGACGAGCCGACGTCGGTGATGCCAGAGATCAGGTCAGCTAAGGGCCACAAGGCGACATGAAATGATTGCGACGACAGGCTGGGACGTTGAGGTCCTCGACGCCTAGAACCCCTCCGCCTGCGACGCGCTCGTTTCGATATGGAATCGTGGGCGCCCGGAATCGGTCGCGGCCGGGGGCAATGGGTCCTTCCACAGAGCTGTCCTGTTATTGCAATGGATTGCCCGCCGTTACCCTGCACGACACGCTCGATGCTTGCAGCGAGGTGAGCTGACGGACTTCCCCGTTGACTCGCCGATAGATGGCCTTGCCTCCCTCGCTCCCAAACCTTACCGATCCTTCGCAAGTCGAGAAGGCCGGGTCAAAACGGATGGTCATCTGCCCCGCGCCGGATGCATAAGCAACGTGAGCGACAAGCTCGTTCCCGCGGAATGACATCCCCCGCGCCTCGCCTGCTTTATTGGTCGCTGCATCCGGAGCGTTTTCGGAAACGGTGGTGCCGCCTGGCTGTCCCGAGACGGTGCCGCGTTCGAAAAGCCGTCCGGTACTGCTGACATAGATCGTACGACTAACCTTCGAACTTCCGCTGCGAGGGCCTCGCGGAGTTTCCATCGTCGCTGTCACGCTGTACTGGATCTCAATTCCCTTGCCGTAGAGCTGACGAGGGGCTGCGCTTGCGCCTGTCATACTCAAAAGAACTACCATGATTACGGCAATGAATACTGGCAAGGGCTTCCTCCTGCTGACACACGACCACGATAGCATTCACGGTCGCAAGCTCA
The DNA here is from genome assembly GCF_016219575.1 of Bradyrhizobium sp. Taxonomy (GTDB): domain Bacteria; phylum Pseudomonadota; class Alphaproteobacteria; order Rhizobiales; family Xanthobacteraceae; genus Bradyrhizobium. Next base: position 1,156,689 of record NZ_JACRMG010000009.1, read on the forward strand.
ACTTTCTTGTTCCCTCGGCGCCAATGCGAAGGGCCTTGGGCAATGTCAGCTTCGGGTCTTGGCCGTGTAAAAACAGTCCGACGGGAGGCCGGCTCTGAGAGCCAGGAGCCACCCCTTGTGCCGCTGTCAATGTCCCCGGCGACTGCAACGCCAGAGCAGCCCTGTGACTGCAGCCTTCGGAACGGCGCGTTTGCAAAGCAAGTCAAGTTGGTTTGACGTGGTCTCGTCCCGCCGGCATGCTGACGGCCGACCGTAGCGGAGACATAGCCCCGTCAGGGGGTGTGCGAATGTCCGCTCAGGGTCAACAGCGGTCCTCCTCGGCCCGGAAGTGCGACTTCCGCACTACGCCCGAAACCGGACACCAGGAAGGTCACGGCATGCTGAAAGCGTAGGGCCACACCCGGACGATGCCCGCATGCTGCACCCTCAACGCAATCGGCCTGGTGCTGCCCTCAGTCAGCGGCACCAACGCGCCATCGGCACCGTGACGACTCCTCGATGGCGTTGGCGAGGATGCGCTCGCCTTCGCCGCTCGCTTCGCCTGCCACAGCGGCGGGTCAAAGCACGTGATCGCGCTTTGGATTGTTGCTTGAGCATGATCTTTCGGAAAACCGCTTCACACTTTGCGCTAACGAGGCACTTCGGGTCCGGATCATGCTCAAATAGAAACGGCGCCCGAGGGGCGCCGCTTCCGTCAGATTTGCATCGCCTTGCCGCTCAGTGCGCGGTCAGGCCGCCGGAGGCTTCGTCGCCGCCGTCGGGCTTGACGGCGACCTTGGTGTCCTCTTCCCAGACGATCGGCGCGGGCACGCGGACCAGCGCCTTGGCAACCACCTCGTCGAGGCGCGCGACCGGGATGATCTCGAGGCCGCCCTTGATCGCATCGGAAATCTCCGTGAGATCCTTGGCATTGTCCTCGGGGATCAGCACCGTCTTGATGCCGCCGCGGGCAGCCGCCAGCAGCTTCTCCTTGAGGCCGCCGATCGGCAGCACGCGGCCGCGCAGCGTGATCTCGCCGGTCATCGCGACATCGTGGCGGACCGGAATGCCGGTCATGACCGAGATGATCGCGGTGGCCATGGCGACGCCGGCCGACGGGCCGTCCTTCGGGGTCGCCCCCTCGGGCACGTGGACGTGGATGTCGCGCCGGTCGAACATCGGCGGCTCGATGCCATAGGTGATCGCCCGGGAGCGGACAAAGGATGCCGCCGCCGAGATCGATTCCTTCATGACGTCGCGCAGGTTGCCGGTGACCGTCATCTTGCCCTTGCCGGGCATCATGACGCCTTCGATCGTCAGCAGCTCGCCGCCGACATCGGTCCAGGCCAGGCCCGTGACGATGCCGACCTGGTCGTCGGTTTCGATCTCGCCATAGCGGTACTTCGGCACGCCGAGGAACTCTTCCAGAGTCTTCCCGGTCACCTTCACCGACTTCTTCTTGGAGATCATCAGCTCCTTCACCGCCTTGCGGGCGAGTGTGGAGAGCTCACGCTCCAGGTTACGCACGCCCGCCTCGCGGGTGTAGCGGCGGATCATCAGCAGCAGCGCGTCGTCGTCGATCGAGAACTCCTTCGAGTCCAGACCGTGCTTGGAGACGGCGTTCGGGATCAGGTGCTTGCGCGCGATCTCGACCTTCTCGTTCTCGGTGTAGCCGGCGATGCGGATGATCTCCATGCGGTCCATCAGCGGGCCCGGAATATTCAGCGTATTCGCGGTCGTGATGAACATGACGTTGGAGAGATCATAGTCGACCTCGAGATAGTGGTCGTTGAAGGTCGAGTTCTGCTCGGGGTCCAGCACCTCGAGCAGCGCCGAGGACGGATCGCCGCGGAAATCGGCGCCCATCTTGTCGATCTCGTCCAGCAGGAACAGCGGGTTCGAGGTCTTGGCCTTGCGCATCGACTGGATGACCTTGCCGGGCATCGAGCCGATATAGGTGCGGCGGTGACCGCGGATCTCGGCCTCGTCGCGCACGCCGCCGAGCGAGACGCGCACGAACTCGCGCCCCGTCGCCTTCGCGATCGACTTGCCGAGCGAGGTTTTGCCGACGCCGGGAGGCCCGACCAGGCACAGGATCGGTCCGGTCAGCTTGTTGGCGCGCGTCTGCACCGCGAGATACTCGACGATGCGGTCCTTGACCTTCTCGAGCCCATAGTGATCGGCGTCCAGAACGGACTGCGCCTGCTCCAGATCCTTCTTGACCTTGGACTTCTTGTTCCACGGGATCGACAGCAGCCAGTCGAGATAGTTGCGCACCACGGTCGCTTCCGCGGACATCGGCGACATCTGGCGCAGCTTCTTCAGCTCATGCTGTGCCTTCTCGCGCGCTTCCTTCGACAGCTTGGTCTTGGCGATCTTCTCCTCGAGATCGGCGAGCTCGTCCCGGCCCTCGTCGTCGCCGAGTTCCTTCTGGATCGCCTTCATCTGCTCATTGAGGTAATACTCGCGCTGGGTCTTCTCCATCTGGCGCTTGACGCGCGAGCGGATGCGCTTCTCGACCTGCAGCACCGAGATCTCGCTCTCCATCAGCCCGAGCACCTTCTCGAGGCGCTGGGTGACCGACAGCGTCTCCAGGATACCCTGGCGATCGGCGATCTTCACTGCGAGGTGCGAGGCGACGGTGTCGCCCAGCTTGCCGAAATCGGTGATCGACTGCACCACGCCGACGACTTCGGCGGAGATCTTCTTGTTGAGCTTCACATAGCTCTCGAAATCGGACACCACCGAGCGGGCCAGCGCTTCCGCCTCGACGGACTCGGCGTCGGTGTCGGCGAGCGCGACCGCAGTCGCCTCGTAGTATTCGGAGCGGTCGGTGTATTTCTCGACGCGGGCGCGCGCGAGCCCTTCGACCAGCACCTTCACGGTACCATCGGGAAGCTTCAGCAGCTGCAACACGCTGGCAAGCGTTCCGGTCTCGTAAATCGCATCAGGCGCCGGATCGTCGTCGGACGCATTCTTCTGCGTCGCGAGCATCACCAGCGCATCGTTCTTCATCACCTCTTCGAGCGCGCGGATCGATTTTTCGCGGCCGACGAAGAGCGGGACGATGTTGTGCGGGAAAACGACGATGTCGCGCAGCGGCAGCACGGGATAGGCGTGCGTTTCGCCGGGGACGATAGTTGGCCGGGGTTTGGAGGTCGTCATGGCCTTACTTCCTTTTGTTGTGCCCCCTTGCACGCAGTCCGCCGTCAGCGCAACCGCCACAAGGTGCCGGATTGCCGGTGCATTTGATCCCTAGAGAACCTCATGTCCGGGTCGTAGTAGATGACGAATCTCAAGGTATGAGCTTCGCCACCGTTAACATTAGGTGGCTATCGGGTACGGGGGTGTCAAGTCACTGAAAAAAGCCCGCAAATCGGGCCTAACGCGCAGCAACGCTTACGCTGTTACCGGCTGCGGGAAGCGCCCGCAGCACCCGGTTTTGAGGCTGGAAGAGGCTTTCAGCGGCGCCGCGATCAGGCGCTCTGCGAGCTTTCCACCGCGCGGTCGGAACGGTCCGCGTAGATGTAGAGCGGACGCGCGGTTCCCTCGACCACTTCGCGCGAGATGACGACTTCCTCGACGCCTTCCAGGCCCGGGAGGTCGAACATGGTCTCGAGCAAGATGCTCTCCAGGATCGAACGCAGGCCCCGCGCGCCGGTCTTGCGCTCGATCGCCTTGCGGGCGACCGCGCCAAGCGCCTCGTCGGCGAAGGTCAGGTCGATGTTCTCCATCTCGAACAGCCGCTGGTACTGCTTGACCAGCGCGTTCTTGGGATCGGTGAGGATCTTCTTCAGCGAGGCCTCGTCGAGGTCTTCCAGCGTAGCGACGACGGGCAGACGGCCGACGAATTCCGGGATCAGGCCGTACTTGAGCAGATCCTCCGGCTCGACATGGCGGAAGATTTCGCCGGTGCGACGGTCTTCCGGCGCCAGCACCTGCGCCGCAAAGCCGATCGAGGTCGAACGGCCGCGCGCGGAGATGATCTTCTCCAGGCCCGAGAACGCGCCGCCGCAGATGAACAGGATGTTCGTGGTGTCCACCTGCAGGAATTCCTGCTGCGGATGCTTGCGGCCGCCCTGCGGGGGCACCGAAGCCACCGTGCCTTCCATGATCTTCAGAAGGGCCTGCTGCACACCCTCGCCCGACACGTCGCGGGTGATCGAGGGGTTGTCGGACTTGCGGCTGATCTTGTCGATTTCGTCGATATAGACGATGCCGCGCTGCGCGCGCTCGACATTGTAGTCGGCGGCCTGCAACAGCTTCAAAATGATGTTCTCGACGTCCTCGCCGACATAGCCGGCTTCGGTCAGCGTCGTCGCATCCGCCATCGTGAAGGGCACGTCGAGGATGCGCGCCAGCGTCTGCGCCAGCAGCGTCTTGCCCGAACCGGTCGGACCGATCAGCAGGATGTTGGACTTCGCCAGCTCCACGTCGTTGTGCTTGGTCTGGTGGTTGAGCCGCTTGTAGTGGTTGTGAACGGCGACCGAGAGCACCTTCTTGGCATGGCCCTGGCCGATCACGTAATCGTCCAGCACCTTGCAGATTTCCTTCGGGGTCGGAATTCCGTCGCGCGACTTGACCAGCGAGGACTTGTTCTCCTCGCGGATGATGTCCATGCAGAGTTCGACGCATTCGTCGCAGATGAAGACCGTGGGACCTGCAATCAGTTTGCGGACTTCGTGCTGGCTCTTGCCGCAGAACGAGCAATACAGCGTGTTCTTCGAGTCGCTCGTGCCGACCTTACTCATTCCTGTCTCCGTCCGCCGTTCGAACACTTGCTCGATCGGCCCGTTCCGGCACATGCCGGGCTTCTGGGCTTAGATAGAGCAAATCCCGTACCAAAAAAGGCCTCACGCAGTACATCCCGTGCGAATCACGGTTTATTCGATTCTCCTGCGATCATAACTGATCCCATACAGCCAACCATGCTGACACCCGACTATCAAGAATTCGCTAACCGAGCCCGTTCCGGACACCGTGACAATACCGTGATTTGCACCCGGTTTTCGGGCGGTTTTGTCGAAATCGGATAAGCGTTGCGCGTTTACCACGAAAATGGGACCGAAACCGGAACTTTCCGCACATTTCAGGGACCAAGCATCCCCTTCAGGCCGGTATAGATCGATCCCGCAGCGGTCGCGACGACGCCGGCAAGCGGACCGACGGTCTGCATCAGGTCCTGGATGCGGCGCGCCCGTCTGCGCATGGTGTCTTCGCCGACATGCTGTCCCAACATGCGTGCCGCACGGTACGCCGCAGCGGACGGTTTTCCGCCTGACGCAATGGTGTTCGGCAGCAGCCACAGCACCAGAATCACGAGAATGTTGCCGGTGAGGAAGCTGAGCGCGATGCTCAACCCGTATTCCACGGTTTCCCGCCACTCGCGAAAGTTCGCCGGCAAGATCGGCGTTCCATCCACATAGGACACGACCGACAACATGCCCAACACGCTCAGCGCCGCCGTCAGCGCGCCGAGCCCGAATGCGCCGCGAAATCCGATTCTGCTGAGCGCATAAGCCGCCATGCCGAACGGCAGCGGGATGAGGAACGATGCGATCCGCAGATAGAGCAACGGCCAGTCGAACTTCATCACCACAAGGTAGTGCGCGGCAATCAGCAGCAAAGCCGGCAGCACTACGTAGATGCCGCCGTTGAGGAACAGGAACCGCACCGGGCGGTCGAACATCGCCAGCGACGTGTTGACCTGGTCGAGCCGCCGCTGCAGCCGGTCGAGCTCGGCGACGACGTCCTGGATTTCATGGATGACGGGAATGACGACCCGCAGATCGCGGCTGCAATGCTTGCAGACGGTGGCTTCGTCCTTGATGGTCTCGGCGCAGAACGGGCATTCCATCGCGGCTACGCCGGACGGGAGCGGGACAGCCGCCCGCCTTTTGTTGCAAGCCGTGCCTGTGCACGTTCCAGTTCGACCCGAAGCTTATCGCGCTTCTGCAGGAGCTCCGCCCGCTCGGCGAGTAGCGCCTCCGGCACCGCCGTATCGCGGCCGCAGTTCGCGCAGACCGGGGCCTGTTCGTCCTTTTCCGAGAGGCAGAACGGACATTGCATCAGGGCGCGATCTTGAGCATGAAGCTGGTGGTCGACACCCGCCCCTCCGAATCCTTGACGTCGACCCGCACCAGGTGATCCCCGGGCGGCAGTTGCGCATCCGGCATGTCGATGCCTGTCGGCTGCACGAACGGCTTCACGCGCGGCGTGAGATCGACGTTGGGCTGCTTCAGATAGATGACCTTCACACCGTCGACGTCGATGTTCGAGCCGCCCAGCGGCTGAAATTTGACCTGGAAGCGTATCGGCGACTTGGCCGCAGCGTCCTCCGTCACCGTGATCTTCGGGCCGCGGGTGATGCCGCGGTTTGAAGTCGCCACCGCGCCCTTCATGACGGGCAGCGCCGCCTCCTCTGCCGTGATCAGCGCCGCTGCCTGTGCCGACACCGGCAGGGCGACGGCGGTTGAAAGGAGTGCGCTCTGGAGAAATCTCGCCGATTTGCTAAACATCGAAATGCTCTCTGATCATTGCAATTATGGTTCGATTCCGTTGGAGGTCAACGACGTCCTCCGTCGCCGATGATCGTGTAGGGCGCCCAGAACAGCGGATGGGCGTAGGCGAACTCGGTTTTGCCGGATGCGTCCGTGTAGCCCGGACCTTCCTGCATCGCCATCATGGCCTGACGCAGCGCCTCGCCGCGGGCGACATTCTTGTCGGCAGACTGGCGCCTGAACAGGTCGGTGACGAGTTCGCGGGCCGACTGCGAATGCACCGACCAGTTGGTGACCAGAAGCGCCCGCGTGCCCGCATAGAAGAAGGCGCGGCCAAGTCCGGACGCCGCCTCTGCCCCCGCTCCCGATCCGGCGCCGGTGTTGCAGGCCGACAGAACCACCCAATCCGCATCGAGCTTCAGCGCCAGGATTTCCTCCATGGTCAGGAGGCCATCGCCCTCCGCGCCCGACACCGCCGGCGCCGACAGCGCCAGCGCCGGCTGGGTCAACCCGTTGAGCTCGCCCGGCACCAGGCCATGGGTGGCGAATGCCAGCACCTTGAAGCCCGAGAGATCGGTGGTTTTGACATTCCGCTCATTGGCGTCCTTGCCGAGGTGGAGCACCTTGCTGGGATCGGCCTGCAGCGCCAGCGCGATCGACTTCAATTCATCCGCGGTATCCGGCAGTCGCGGCAGCAGCGCCAGCTCGGCGCTGTCCACGCCGTCCAGCTTCGGCGAGTTGCGCCGCAGGAGCGGAACGCCGCGAGTCGTGGCAGCCAGCTGCGGACTGGCGGAGGCGTCCGCTACCTTCAGCTGCTTGATCGCCTCGTCCTGCTGCTCCGGCGAGAAGTAGGGATCACCGAAGGCGATCAGCTCGCTGCGCTCCGGCTTGCCGGGCGGCAGGCCCCGCAGGGTGCGCAGCGCCGCCGAGGACGGCACCATCGTCACCGCATGGCTGCGCGCCAGCCATGGCACCTTGCGGTAGCTGGCGAACAAGACGTCCTCATTGGTCTCGAGTTGCGCGGGCGCCGTCGGCAATAGCGACAGCGGCAACAGGCCGAGCCCGCCATTGGTCACCACGATCAGGCTCTTCGACTGCTTCCAGCCGGACTCGACCGGCTTCAGTAGCAGCGAATAGAGCTCGTGCCCGAGTTCCACATCGAACGCCGGAATGTCGGCGATCATCGCCGCATTCGGCTCCAGCGCCTCACGCAACTTGCGCACCTTGCTCTCGATATCGCCGGAGGAGGCGTCGATCGCCGCAAATGCCACCTGCCCGTCCTTCGGCACCGCCCAGACAAAGCTGCCGGAGCGGCCGAAATAGAACGACAGCATGGCTTCGCCGGAAGTGAGCGCCTCCCTGATTTGCTCCACCGTCGGCGGCTTCGGATCGATCAGCTCGGCATAGCTCGGGAAGCGCTTGGCGATGTCCTCGCGCACCTTCACGCGGTCGACGCGCAGCTTGTCGATCGAGGCCTTGGTCGCGCCGACCACGCTCTCGTCGCGCGTGTTCGAGGCGAGCGCATTGTTCAGCGCGCCGAGCTGGGCGTTGATCTGCTTGCCAAGATCCTGCTCCTTGCGCACGAGCTCCGCCAGCGCCGGGTCCTTCGCCACGCTGCGGGCGCTGGAAGCCGACAGCGCCTTCTGCACCGACCGGCCGCGGATCGCATCGGCCAGCGCAAACGCTTCGAGTGAAGCGTGCGCGTCGCCGGATTTGGCGAGCAGGCCGATATAGGCCTCCACGATCGCCTGCAGCCGCTGGCTGCGCGCCGCGCTCACCGTTTCGTCGTCATCGTCGGCGTTCTCGCGCTGCGCCGCCATCAGGATCGGGATCGCCGCCTTGAACTCCCGGATCGCTTCTGAATCCTTGCCTGCGAAGGCGTAACCAATTGCCAGCGTGCCGCGGGCGGCCGCTGTATCAAAGTGCCGCTCGCCGACGCGGCTGAGTTCGCGCTTCAACAGATCTTGCGCGGCTGAAAGTCCGGCCCCGATCTGGCCCGACGCGTAGAGGGCCGCGATCCGCGATCCGTTCAATTCCAGCACCTGTTTGCGTCCGGGCTCCCAATTGGCAATCGCCTTGTCCAGTTCCGCGTAAATTCGCGCCGCATCCGCCTGCTTGCCCTGAAAACTCAACACGCCGCCGAGCTGCGACAGGATCTGCGCACTGTACTGGCTGTCGTCACCGATCCCGACAGTACGTTGGATGTCGAGCGCCGAGCGGATCAACGTTTCTGCATCGCGATAGCGGCCCTGCTCGATCAAGATGCCGGCAAGGCCCATGACAAACTGGGGCGTCAGCGGATTGTACTTGCCCTGCGCCTTCAGGCGCGTCAGCAGCACGGCCCGCGCATCCACTTCGGCCTCGGCAAGCCGCCCCTGCTTGGCCTTCATCCGAGCGACATTCAGCAGCTGTCGATCCGCGATCAAACGGAGCTGCGATTCGGGCGCGTTGTAGTCGAGCTTCTTCAGGTCCGGGATCGCCGCGACGCGATAATCGGCCGACCTCTTGTAGGTAGCTTCCGCCTCACGATACTGGCCGCGCGCTTCGAGGATGATCGCACGTCCACTCTCGAAGTGCCCCTCCCAGCTTCGCCCTCTTTGTGCATAGGCTTGACGCTTGCCTGGGTGACCACTTGTCCGTACCTCGACGAGGTAGGCCTGCATTCGCCGCAGATACCCCTCGGCCTGCTGGATATCTCCGCTCAGGATCAGCGCCTGCATGACGTTCTCGCTGGCCGTGAATATCCAGCCACCCTGCCCCTGCAGGTTCTGCGTCTCGCGAATCATCTGCTGGAGAATCGCGATCGCTTCCTTGAGATTCCCGGTCGTCTGGTGCTGAACGGCGATAAATTGCCTGATCGTGTTGAACTGTTGGGCCTCGACGCCCTTGCGCGCCACGCTCAGGGCTTTCTCGCCATCGGCCATTGCGTCGGCACGTCCCAGCAGCCTGCGCGCCTGACCTCGGTCGTAGTAGAACTCGGCAAGGTCGGCGACCGACAATCCGGCTTCCGGTTCGGCGTCGGCTTCCTCCTTGAGTCTTGCGAGCGTCGCCGGATCCGGTTTCTCGTTGTCGAGAATCGCCGCAATGTCGGCGATCGATCGCGGCGGCGGCACGAAGCCTGCCGGCAGCGCGTTGCTGAGGTTGACCGCTTCCTTCTTGGCCTTGCCGTCATCGATCGAGACCGCCACATTGGCGCGGCCATGGGCCTTGTTCATTGCCGCCATCACGCAAGCCCTGACGGTGGGCGAAGCCTTTGCGCGACAGGCCTCGAGCGCCGGCCCGTCGCCTTTTTGTCCTCCCATGCACGCCTGCACGATCGGCCGGCCGACCGTGTTGCGGCAATTTTCCCGGGCCTCATCCACCGTCAGCGCAAGGGCGGCATTCGGCGCGGAGAGCGATGCAAACACCAGAAGGCCGGCTGCGGGTCCGAGGCCGGCCACCAGGCGCGACTTCAACGCCGAAGTTGCGGAAGCTTGACGTGTTGTGCTCATGATACCCCCCCTGCTCTTGCACGCCTATCGCCTCCCGCCGTCGCCGATAATCGTGTACGGCGCCCAGAACAGCGGATGGGCGTAGGTGAACTCGGTATTGCCCGACGCGTCAACAAAACCCTTGCCGTCCATCAGCGCTACCATCGCCTGGCGCAGCGCCTCACCCCGCGTCAGCCTGGGATCGTCGGCCTGCCGCTTGAACAGGTCGGTGATCAAATCCTTCGCGGACTGCGAATGCACCGACCAGTTGGTGACCAGCAGCGCACGCGTTCCCGCGTAGAAGAAGGCGCGGCCGAGGCCTGATGCGGCCTCCGCGCCCGCGCCGGCTCCGGCGCCGGTGTTGCACGCCGAGAGCACGACCCAATCGGCATCGAGCTTGAGCGACAGGATTTCCTCCATCGTCAGGAGCCCGTCGCCCTCGCCTCCGGACACCGATGGCGCCGACAGCGCCAGCGCCGGCTGGGTCAGACCGTCGAGTTCGCCGGGCACCAGGCCGTGGGTGGCGAAGGCAACGATCTTGAAGCCGGACAGGTCGGCCGACTTCACCGCCTTCTCGTTGGCGTCCTTGCCGAGGTTGAGCACCTTGGTCGGATCGGCCTGCAGCGCCAGCGCAATCGAACGCAGCTCGTCCGCGGTGTCGGGCAGCCGCGGCAGCATGCCGATATCGGCCTTGTCGGCATCGTCGAGCTGCGGGCTGTTGCGCCGCTTCAACGGCTTGCCGCGCATGGCGGCGGAGGTATCCGCGACCTGCACCGGCTTTTCCGGCTTGCCTGCCTCCTCGGCCTGATCCTTGTTGAACCAGGGATCGCCGAACGCGATCAGTTCCTGCCGCGTCGTCTTGCCTGCCGGCAGCTTGCGCAGGGTTTGCAGCGCGGAGACCGAAGGCACCACGGTGACCGCGTGCGTGCGGGCCAGCCACGGCACGTTGCGGTAGCTCGAGAACAGCGGATCGTCGTCCTTCTTGATCTCCGCCGGCGCCGTCGGCAGCAGCGACAGCGGCAGCAGGCCGAGCGCACCATTGGTCACGACGATCAGGTTCTTCGCCGGCTTCCAGTCGGCCTCGGTTCCCTTGAGCAGCGATCCGTAGAGTTCGGAAGCCAACCCTACATCGAACGGCGGGATGTCCGAGATCATCGCCGCCTTCGGCTCCAGCGCCTCGCGCAGCTTGGTGACCTTGGAATTGAGATCGCCGAGCGTGATCCCGAGGCGGGAGAACTTGACGGGGCCATCTCTTCTCGTAACCCACACAAAGCTGTCGAAGCGGCCGAAATAGAACGACAGCATCGCCTCGTCGTCTGCGAGTTGCTTCTGCAGGTCGGCGACCGCCGGCGGCGGCGGGTTCACGAGGTTGCCGTATTGCGGGAACTTTTGCGCGATGTTCTTGAGCGCCTGCGCGCGGGCATTCTGCAGCGAATTGATCTCTGCCTGGATCGCCTTGACGGCCTTCTCGTCGCGCTCTTCCGGCGGCAACGACAACATATTGTTCAGCGCGGCCACCGCGGCGCCGATCTTCTTTTCGCCGTCCTGCGAGGCGCGGATCAGATTGGCGAGTTCCGGATTGTCGGTCGCCGAGCGCGCCGATGAAGCCTGCAGCGCCCGCTGCACCGCCTGCCCGCGCAGCAGGTCGGCAAAGCCGAAGGTCTCCTCCGCCACGTTCGGACCCGCCAGCGCCGGATTGACCGCAAGTACGCGCAGATACCCTTCGAGAACGAACCGCGTTCGCCCCTCGCGCGCCGCCGCGGTGGCGCCGCTGTCATCGTCACCGCCCCCTGTCGGGGTCAGCAGAACGGGCAATGACTCCTTGAAGGCCTGCAGCGCTTCCGCGGGTTTGGACGCCCGCGCCAGGGCAATCGCATAAAAGCCGCGCGCCACCGCCGTAATGTGGCTCTTGTCGCCCGACCGGCTGCGTTCGCGCTCATACGTGCGCTGCGCGATCTCGAGCGCGTTGGCGGCGTCGCCCTGGGTCAACAAGACCGAGACCCGCGACAGACCGCTCGTGATCGCCTCGCGCCGCTTCGGCTCCCACTTGGCGGTCCAGACGTCGATCTGGTCGTAGAGCTTGCTGGCCTCGTCATAGCGCCGTTGCAGACTGATGATCTGCGCAAGGTAGGATTGGGCGCTGACCATGACACCGGATTCGGCGGGATAGCCGAGCCCCGTGTAGATGTCGATCACCTGGCGCTGCAACTGTTCGGCGTCCTGGTAGCGGCCCTGCTCCTGCACGACAAAGACCAGGACGCTGAGAACGCCGGCGGTATCGACGTGGTACTTGCCGGACTTGCCGAGACGGTTCAGCAGTGCGCGGCGAACGTCGGCTTCGCCCTCGCCGACACGGCCCTGCCTCACCTTGACCCGGCCCTCCAGCGCAAGCGCCCAATCGGCCGCTCGCTCGATTTCGCCTTCCGGCGGCTTGCTCTCCCATTGGGCGAGATATTTCAGCGACTCGAGATAGGACGCTGCGGCCTTCCGGTAGTTCGCTTCGGCCTCGGCGTATTGGCCGCGCGCTTCCGCCACGCGCGCGTCGCCGTCGTGGACATAGGCCTGCCAGTTCGCGCCGTAGATCGGGAAGTTCGGCCGGCGTCTGTCCTCCGCGAGCATGGTGCGATTGCGCGCGGCATAGCCCTCCGCAGCGTTGATGTCGCCGTTGCGGATCGCACCGGAGAGGAAGCCGAAATTCAGACCGTACAACCTGCCCTTGCCCTTGGTGGAGAAGGCCGCCACTTGGCTCGTGACGATCTCGTTGGCGCGCTTGTGCTGGCCGGCGTCGCGGAGCCGGCGCATGAGGAACTGCTCGTAGCGGCTGAGGACGGCGTGATAGTCGGCCCCCTTGCCGTTGCTGACGGCGAGTTCCGCATCGGCCAGCGCTTCTTCGTTGCGGCCGAGCTGCGCCCTCGCCTGCCCGCGCTTGTAATGGAAATCGGCGAGTTGAAGCCCCTTCAGATTGTCAGGCACGGCCGCATCCGCGGTCGCCCGCAATTGCTCCGTGCGCGCGGCATCGGGCTTCTGCTGATCGAGGATGGCCGTAATGTCGGAGACCGTGCGCGGCGGCGCGACCAGGCTCACCGGTGCGACCTTGGCGATATCGGCTGCGGTAGGCGCCTCCTCAGGCTTTGCAGCCGCCTTCGGCAACGATTTCTCCATCGCCGCCTGGACGCAGGCCTGCACCTTTGGCTTGGCCTTCTCGAAGCAGGCTTCGCGGCTGCCGCCGCCGCGCATGCACGCCACCACGATGGGCCTGCCGACGCTCTCGCGACAGCCTTCGATCACCTGCTTGGGATTGGCGGCCGAGGCAGGAGCCACGGCAAGCAGGAAAACAGCTACTGCGGCAATTCGTCCAGCATCCATAATGACCCCCGCGATGAAATGATCGCGCACTTCAAAGCGGGTAATTGAGGACAAAGAATCCAGCGCGGTCAAGCAGCGCGCTGGATCACATCTTGATCACATCACACAGGATGGAACCGCAGGTTCCACGTCAGGCTCGCTGACGCTTCGCCAAAGGGCAACCATGCGTTGTGTTACGCCGCTTTTGCTGAAGCGGGGTCTTCAGGGCGCTTGTCGATCACCTTGTCGACGAGACCGAACGCCTTGGCGTCATCGGCGGTGAGGAACTTGTCGCGCTCCAGCGCATCCTCGATCGCCTTGTAGGTCTGGCCGGTGTGCTTCACGTAGATCTCGTTGAGACGCTTCTTGAGATTCAGGATCTCCTGGGCGTGCAGCATGATGTCGGTGGCCTGGCCCTGGAAGCCGCCGGAGGGCTGGTGCACCATGATGCGGGAGTTCGGCAGCGAGAAGCGCATGTCCTTTTCACCGGCCGCGAGCAAGAGCGAGCCCATCGAGGCCGCCTGCCCCGTGCACAGCGTCGACACCGGCGGGCGGATGAACTGCATGGTGTCGTAGATCGCAAGGCCCGACGTCACCACGCCGCCCGGCGAGTTGATGTACATCGAGATTTCCTTCTTCGGGTTGTCGGCCTCCAGGAACAGCAGCTGGGCGACGACCAGCGTCGACATGCCGTCCTCGACCGGACCGGTCACGAAGATGATGCGCTCCTTCAGGAGGCGCGAGAAAATGTCGTAGGCGCGTTCACCGCGATTGGTCTGCTCGACCACCATCGGCACGAGGTTCATGTAGGTTTCAACGGGATCGCGCATGAGTCACCTTGAGTGATGCCAGAGAAGGACTGTTCGAAGAGATATGGCCGAAATTCCGGCCGGCAAGGCCGGGCCGCCGGCCGGATACGCGTACCAGTTCAAGCTGATTCGGAACCGAAGGCCTAGCGACGGATGCCGCCGCCGGGCCGGTTTCGCCGTTCATCCTTAACTGCCAGAGCTTCGGTTCTGATCGAATCAGAACCGAAGCCCTAGATTCTTGATTTGACGCGCTTTCTTCACGCGAACCGGTATCCACTTCGCTTGAAAACGCTGCAATCAGGCGGCAGTCTTCTCGTCTTCCTCTTCCTTGAAGAGCTCCTCGCGGCTGAGCTTCTTCTCGGTCACATTGGCGAGCTCGAGCAGGAAGTCGACAACCTTGTCCTCATAGATCGGTGCACGAAGCTGGGCGAGCGCATTGGCATTGTTGCGATAATAGTCCCAGACTTCCTTTTCGCGGCCCGGCATCGAGCGGGCGCGCTCGATCACGGCGCGGCTGACCTCGTCTTCGGTGACGGTGATCTTGTTCTTCTCGCCGATCTCCGAGAGCACGAGCCCGAGGCGGACGCGGCGGTCGGCAATCTTCTGGTACTCTTCCTTAGCCGCCTCTTCGGTGGTGTTCTCGTCGGCAAAGCTCTTGCCGCTCGATTCCATCTCGGCCTTGATCGAATTCCACATCAGATTGAATTCCTCGGCGACCAGCGACGGCGGCGCCTCGAATCTGTGGCTCTCGTCGAGGCGGTCGAGCAGCGCGCGCTTGACGCGCTGGCGGATCGCGCCGGCGAATTCGGCCTTCAGGCGGTCGCGGGCGGCTTCCTTCAGCTTGTCGAGCGATTCGAGGCCAAGCGACTTGGCGAATTCGTCGTCGATCACGGTCTCGCCCGGCGCTTCGATCGCCGTCGCCGTAGTCTCGAACTCGGCCGGCTGGCCGGCGAGCTTTTCGCTCGCATAGTTCTTGGGGAAGGACACCTTGATCGTGCGGGTCTCGCCGACGCCGATGCCGATCATCTGGTCCTCGAAGCCCGGGATGAACTGACCCGAACCGATCACGAGCTGGATGCCCTCGCCGGTGCCGCCGTCGAAGGCGACGCCGTCGATGGTGCCCTTGAAATTGATGGTGACGCGGTCGCCGCTCTCGGCCTTGGCGCCCTCGGCCCTCGCCGCAAAGGGACGGCTCTGATCGGCGATGCGCTTGATCGCGTCATCGACGTCGCCATCCAGCACGTCGACCACGGGCTTTTCGACAGTGAAGCTCTTGAAGTCGGCGAGCACGATCGGCGGCACCACCTCGATCGCAACCGTGTAGGTCAGATCGCTCTTGCCCGACAGGAGCTCTTCGACTTCCTTTGCTTCGGTCGGCATCGTCACCTTGGGCTCGGAAGCCAGGCGGAAGCCACGCTCGTTGAAAATCTTGTTGTTGGCGTCGCGGATGGTCTCGTCGATGGTCTCGGCCATGACCGAGCGGCCATAGATCTTCTTCAGATGCGCCACCGGCACCTTGCCCGGACGGAAGCCGTTGAGGCGGACCTTGTCCTTGAGATCGACGAGGCGCGCGTCCGCCTTGGCGTCGAGATCGGTCGCGGGAACGCTGACCTTGAATTCGTGCTTCAGTCCCTCGGAAAGGGTTTCAGTGACCTGCATCGTCGTCTTCTTCCGCGTTCGTCCGGCTCTTGCGAGCCGAGATTGTCAAAATGTTCGGCGCCCGGCCGTCTTGGCCTGCGCCAGTGGTTTGGCGAACCAATATCCCCGTTCGGGAAAAGAGGTCCGCCGGAAATCGTCGGGCAAACGCCTGAAAGCGCTTGGTGCGGGCGGAGGGACTCGAACCCCCACAACTTTCGTCACTGGAACCTAAATCCAGCGCGTCTACCAGTTCCGCCACGCCCGCTGATAACATCAGTGGTCCGGCCGCGATGCCGCGGGCGGCGGCTTATAGCATGCAGCCGCAGCTTCGCAGCAAAAAAATGGCCCGTCCCGGCCGCATTGGGCCAATGCGCCGCAACTGGACATTCCAGCTCAAAAATGGTCCGGATCGGGCTCATGGCAAGGCAGATTTCGCGGATGGACCGGCGCGAGCTGATGGCGGGGATCGGGGCGACCTCGCTCGGCCTGCTGCTGCCCGGCGGAAGCGTCGCGCAGGGAAGCCCAGCCGTCGCCATCAGGGCTCGCCAGGGAAGCCTGAACCTCCGTTCCGGAGGTCCGGAAACGCCGGTCTGGTTGCTCGACGCCCCGGAGCTGCGCTTTCGCCGCGGCGACAATCTGCAGCTGGAGTTCGCCAATGACCTGACGGTCCCTGCGGGTCTCGATTGGCGCGGGATCGACGGGGTTCCGGCCATCGAGCCGCTCATCGGCCGCCGGCTGCTGGCAGCGGCAGGCTGGGAAAAAGTCCGGATTCCATTGCGTCACGCCGGGACCTTCCTGTGCGACATGAGCCTGCTGGAGGTTAAGGATGCGCTGCCGGCGCGAGGCAAGCCCGTGGTGGTCGCCGAAAGCGAGCCCGTCAGCGTCGATCGCGACGAGGTGCTCCTGGTCGAGGAATGGCGGTTACGGGCAGACGGGAGGGCGGCCGTGCCGGGCACGGACGCAACCGAAACCATGGTCTCCTACACACTTAACGGGAAGCCCTCACCGGACTTTTCAGCCCGGTCCAATGAGCGCCTCCGACTTCGCTTCATCAACGGCAGCCGGCGCAGCGTCATCGCGCTGAAACTGGAATCGGTCGACGTCACGGTCATGGCGATCGACAGCCAGCCGGCCGAGCCATTCCTGGCCCGCAACGGCGCGCTGGTACTGGCTCCGGGCAGCCGGGTCGACGCCTTTGTCGACGTGACCGCCCCGCCGGGCTCGAACCTCAAGATCCTGCTTCATGAAGGCAAGCAGGCCCGGACAATCGGTTTCATCATCGTCTCGCGCGACCCGCCCGCGCGTGCGGCACCGCTGCCGCCTCCTCCTCCGTTGCCGTCCAACGGGCTGCCGGCGCGGCTTGATCTCAAGAATGCGCTCCGCGCCGATCTCGCGTTGAACGGGCCTGAGTGGATTGCAACCGCAAGCATTGCCATCTCGCTACAGCCGGCCTTCCGCGCCAAGGCCGGGCGCACCGTCGTGCTCGCCCTGACCAACCGCACCGAGGTCGCCACCGTCTTTCGTCTGCACGGCCACCATTTCCGCCTGCTCGACCGGCTTGACGACGGCTGGAAGCCGTTCTGGCTCGATACGCTGGCGATCGAGCCCGGTCAGACCCAGCGCATCGCCTTTTCCGCCGAACATGCCGGGCACTGGCTGATCGAATCCGTCGCGACCGATTGGGCGGCACCGCGCTTCGTGCGATGGTACGCGGTTGAGTAAGGAAACCAACATGAGCAAATCGACTCCCGCGATCCGCAGCGTCAGGGCACGAGCCGTGGTGGTGCCGCTCAAGCGTCCCGTGAAGAATGCGTTCGGCATATTCACCACCGGGCCGCTGGTGCTGATCGACGTCGAGACCGATCAGGGCGTCACCGGCCGCGCCTACATTTTTGCGTACGCCAACGTCACGCTGAAGCCGCTGGTGCATCTGGTCGAGGAGATCGGCCGCGAACTCGTCGGCAAGCCGATCGTGCCGTTCGAGCTGATGGCGGCGATGGACGCCAAATTCCGCCTGCTCGGCTGGCAGGGCCTGGTCGGCATGGCCGTGTGCGGCCTCGACATGGCCTATTGGGATGCGCTCGGCCAGTGCGCCGGCAAGACGGTGGCCGAACTGCTCGGCGGATCGCCGAAGCCGATTCCTGCCTATGACAGCTATGGCGCCGTCGATCCCGTCAAGGACGAGAAGGACCTGCGCCGCTCGCTCGACCAGGGTTTTCGCGGCATCAAGATCAAGGGCGGCGACGGCGATGCCGACAACGACGAGCGCGTGGTCAGCGGCGTGCGCACCCTGCTCGGCCCCGACATCGCGCTGATGATCGACTTCAACCAGTCGCTCGATCCGGCCGAGGCCACGCGCCGCATCGAGCGGCTCGCGCCGTATGACCTGCACTGGATCGAGGAGCCGGTGGCGCAGGAGAACCTGCTCGGGCATGCCAAGGTGCGCGCGACCTCGCCGACGCCGATCCAGGCCGGCGAGAACTGGTGGTTCCCGCGCGGCTTCGCCGAGGCGATCTCGGCCGGCGCAAGCGACCTCATCATGCCGGACCTGATGAAGTGCGGCGGCATCACCGGCTGGATGCGCATCGCGGGGCAAGCCGAAGCCGCATCGATTCCGCAATCGAGCCATCTCTTTGCGGAGGCGAGCGCCCATGTGCTGGCGGTAACGCCAACCGCGCACTGGCTGGAGTTTTTGGATTTTGCGGGCTCGATCCTCGCAAGGCCTGCCGAGATCGTCGACGGCACGCTCACCGCAAGCGGCCCCGGCCTCGGCCTCGAGTGGAACGAGGCGGCCGTGAAGAAGTATGTGATCGCGTAGGATGGGTGGAGCGAAGCGATACCCATCATCTCTCCGCGCCGGAGTTGATGGGTATCGCTTCGCTCAACCCATCCTACGGATCTAATACTCGATGCCGAACTGGTCATAGAGCCGGCGGAACACCGCCGGCATCACCTCCGGCAGATCCTCCGCGATCAGGCCGGGACCCGCCTCGCGCGCGGCCTCGCCATGCATCCATACGCCGATGCTGGCGGCCTCGAAGGCCGGCACGCCCTGTGCCAGCAGGCCTGCGATGATGCCGGCCAGCACGTCGCCGGCGCCGGCGGTGGCCAGCCACGGCGGCGCGTTGGCGGCAATGGTGGCGCGGCCGCCGGGCGCGGCCACCACCGTGTCGGCGCCCTTGAGCAGCACGACGGCGCCGGCGCGCTGCGCGGCGTCGCGCGCGCGTTCGAGCTTGGAACGGCCGGGATTCTTGTTGCTGATGTCGGAAAACAGCCGCGGAAACTCGCCTTCATGCGGGGTCAGCACGACATGGGTATCGGCCGATGTCCGTATGGACTCGAACAGGCGATCCGGCGCCTCGGCAAAACTCGTCAGCGCATCGGCATCCAGCACCAGATGCTTTTGCGCCGACAGCGCCGTGTGCACGAAGTCGCGGGTGCGCTCGCCGATCCCGGCACCCGGCCCGATCACGCAGGCATTGAAACGCCGGTCGTGAAGGAATTCCGCGAACTCCATCGGCGTGTCCACGGGGCGCACCATCACGGCCGTCAACACTGCCGCGTTCACCGCCAGCGCCTCGCGCGGCGAGGCCACCGTCACCAGTCCCGCGCCCGCACGCAACGCGCCGCGCGCTGCAAGGCGCGCTGCGCCGGTGGACGCCATCTCGCCCGACACGACCACCGCATGGCCGCGGGCATATTTGTGCCCGTCCATCCGCGGCACCGGAAACGACGCCTGCCAGGTGTCGGGGGCATTCTCCGATGTTTGCGGCTTGATCTCGTCCAGCACCGACCTCGCGATGCCGATATCGGCGACGTGAACGCGCCCGCAATGCATGCGACCCGGCAGCAGCAGATGCGCCGGCTTCCTGCGGAAGAAGGTCACGGTCTCGGTGGCACGGACGGCGGCGCCCATCACCAGACCCGTGGTCCCGTTGATGCCGCTCGGCAGGTCGACCGCCAGCACCGGCGCGCCATTGGCGTTGATGGCCTCGATCATCTCCTGCGGCTCGCCCTTGATGGGACGGTTGAGCCCGGCACCGAACAAGGCATCGATGATCAGCGCCGGCTTGCCGAGCGCCTGCGGATTGAACGGCAGCACCGGGTACTTCCAGCCGCGCGCAGCGGAGGCCGCATCGCCCTGCAGGCTGTCCCGTTCGCACAGCAGCACCACGGAAACCTCGCGCCCGCGGGCGGCGAGCTCGGCCGCCGCCACGAAGCCGTCCCCGCCATTGTTGCCGCGGCCCGCAACCACGACGATCGGGCCTTCCTCGGCAAGGTCCATCGCGGCTTCCGCCACCGCCTGACCGGCGCTCAGCATCAACGCGAAGCCCGGTTTTCCCGCGGCGATCGTCAGATGGTCGGCGCGCTCCATTTCGGAGGTGGTGAGAACTTCCATGCCAAATCCTGATCCAAACGCCTTTTACTGAGGCACATCCATTCCGGACTTGAACGCATCGGCCCGAAGTCTGCATACGAATTGATCGCTTTGCCTATTTCATAGGCTGACGTATCATGGGCACGTTACTGCGGACTCCACCCGGCTGCCCGTTAAAAGTCTGATAACATTCCCAAATCGGAGCGGTTAACAACTTGGCATAGACCCTGCTTTTGAGGAAGCCGGCTGAGGATGGCGGGTAATCGCGAGTATTTTCCGGCAGTTCGCCGGGGCCGGGATATCAAGGATCGTACCAAGCATTGAATGAGCTGCGCGCCAGCACAACCCTGGAGAATGCGCAGCAGTCTGGAATTCCAGGAAGCGCCGGGAGGCAAAGTCAGTGAAGAAGATCGAGGCCATCATCAAGCCGTTCAAGCTCGACGAGGTGAAGGAGGCGCTACAGGAAGTCGGACTGCAGGGCATCACCGTGACCGAGGCCAAGGGTTTTGGACGGCAGAAGGGCCATGCTGAACTATATCGCGGCGCGGAATACATCGTGGACTTCCTGCCCAAGGTCAAAATCGAGATCGTGATCGGTGACGACCTGGTCGAGAAGGCCATCGACGCCATCCGGCGCGCTGCCCAGACCGGCCGCATCGGCGACGGCAAGATCTTCGTTTCCAACATCGAGGAAGCGATCCGCATCCGAACCGGCGAATCCGGGCTGGACGCTATCTGAGCCGGGTGCTATCCGGAATTTCGCGGCAAAAACAAGAAAAACAGGCTGCCCCACGCGGCCTGATCTCGTTCGCGACCCACTCGCCTTTCACTCCAGGAAACCGACCCGTCAGAGATAAGGGGAATTCATGAAGACCGCCAAAGACGTCCTGAAATCGATCAAGGACAACGACGTTAAGTACGTCGACCTGCGCTTCACCGATCCGCGCGGCAAGTGGCAGCACGTGACCTTCGACGTCGGCATGATCGAAGAGGACACGTTCGCCGAAGGCCAGATGTTCGACGGCTCCTCGATTGCCGGCTGGAAGGCGATCAACGAATCCGACATGTGCCTGATGCCCGATCCCGTCACCGCGACGATCGATCCGTTCTTCGCCGAGACCACCATGGTCATCACCTGCGACGTGCTGGAGCCGACCACCGGCGAGCCCTACAACCGCGATCCCCGCGGCATGGCCAAGAAGGCCGAGGCGATGGTGAAGTCGATGGGCGTCGGCGACACCGTGTTCTTCGGACCCGAGGCCGAGTTCTTCGTGTTCGACGACGTGCGCTTCTCTTCCGATCCCTACAACACCGGCTTCAAGCTCGACTCCTCGGAACTGCCGATCAACTCCGGCACCGAATATGAGGGCGGCAACCTCGGTCACCGCATCCGCACCAAGGGCGGCTACTTCCCGGTTCCGCCGCAGGACTCGGTGCAGGACATGCGCTCGGAAATGCTCGGCGCCATGGCCAAGATGGGCGTCAAGGTCGAGAAGCATCACCACGAAGTCGCTTCCGCCCAGCACGAGCTCGGCATGAAGTTCGACACGCTGACGCTGATGGCCGACCAGATGCAGATCTACAAGTACTGCATCCACCAGGTCGCCCACATCTACGGCAAGACCGCCACCTTCATGCCGAAGCCAGTCTACGGCGACAACGGCTCGGGCATGCACTGCCACCAGTCGATCTGGAAGGACGGCAAGCCGGTGTTCGCCGGCAACAAGTACGCCGACCTGTCGGAGACCTGCCTGAACTACATCGGCGGCATCATCAAGCACGCCAAGGCGATCAACGCCTTCACCAACCCCTCGACCAACTCCTACAAGCGTCTGGTCCCCGGCTATGAAGCCCCGGTGCTGCTCGCCTATTCCGCGCGCAACCGCTCGGCCTCCTGCCGCATCCCCTACACCTCCAACCCGAAGGCCAAGCGCGTCGAGGTTCGCTTCCCCGACCCGATGGCCAATCCGTATCTCGGCTTCGCCGCGATGCTGATGGCGGGCCTCGACGGCATCAAGAACAAGATCGATCCGGGTCCGGCGATGGACAAGGACCTCTACGACCTGCCGAAGGAAGAGCTGAAGTCGATCCCGACGGTTTGCGGCTCGCTCCGCGAGGCGCTGGAAAATCTCGACAAGGACCGCGCGTTCCTCAAGAACGGCGGCGTGTTCGACGACGATTTCATCGACAGCTATATCGAGCTGAAGATGACCGAAGTCGCCCGTTTCGAGATGACCCCGCACCCGATCGAATTCGACATGTACTACTCGCTGTGAGTTTCGCGGGCACGCGCCCGCCAACGTCACGGCTCGCGAAAAGCGAAAG
Organism: Bradyrhizobium sp.; assembly: GCF_016219575.1. GTDB lineage: Bacteria > Pseudomonadota > Alphaproteobacteria > Rhizobiales > Xanthobacteraceae > Bradyrhizobium. The sequence continues at coordinate 1,179,133 of NZ_JACRMG010000009.1, forward strand.
GCGCCCCAACCGGGCGCCTTTTGTTTGCGCTACTTGTTCCCGTTGCGGCTCCGTAGAGCTATTGCGGATTCCGGCGCAGGAAACGTTCGAGTTCAGGCTCCACTGAATAGGGCAACGGGATCGGGTCGCCCGCGGAATCCACCGCCGGATCGAGGCAGCGCCGCAGCATCCGCGCCAGTTCGGACTTGCGATAGGGCTTTGTCAGCATCGGGATGCCCTGCCCGCTGCGGCCCTGGGCGTGAATCGCGCCATAGGCATATCCCGACGTGAAGAGCACCCGCAGCGCCGGCCGCTCCGCCATCATCCGCTCGGCAAGCTGCCGCCCGTTCATGCTTCCGGTCATCACGATGTCGGTGAAGAGCAGGTCGAAGTGCGTGCCGCGGCAGGCGATGGCCAGGGCTTCCGCCGCGTCGGCTGCGACGATCGCCTTGTAGCCGAGGCTTTCCAGCTGGATGGTCACGAACTGCCGTACGTCGTGGTCGTCCTCGACACAGAGGATGGTTTCGTGCCCGCCGATCACGGGCCGCCCGTCGCCATCCGCGAACGGGAGCGCGCTCTCATCCGCCTTCGGCAGGTAGATCCGGAACGTCGCGCCCTGTCCCTGCTCGCCGCCGATTTCGATGCTGCCGCCGGACTGCTTGAGGAAGCCGAACACCATGCTCAGGCCGAGGCCGGTTCCCTTTCCCACCTCCTTGGTCGAGAAGAAGGGATCGAAAATCCTGTCGCGGATGTTCGGCGGAATGCCCGGCCCGGTATCGCTGACCTCGATGACGACATAGTCGCCCGCATGCTCGACACCGATCGCCATCGCCTCGCGAACGCCGAACACGACGTTGCGGGTCACGAGCGTCAGCGTGCCGCTGCCTTCCATCGCATCGCGGGCGTTGATGGCAAGGTCGACCAGCGCCGAACTCAATTGCGCGCGATCGACCAGAGCCGGCCAGGCGTCATCGGCCAGATCAGTCACGATCGCGATGGGCTTGCCGAAGGTGAGCGACAGCAGTTGGACCACTTCTTCGATGAGATCGTTCACTTCGATCTCGGTCGGCTGCAGCGGCTGCTTCCTGGAGAAAGCGAGCAGGCTCGACGTCAGTCTCGCACCGCGGTCGGCCGCGTCGCTGATCAGCTTGGTGATGGCCGCCAGATGCTGGTTGCCCTTGACGCCGTCGGCCAGGATTTCGATGGTCCCGGTAATCACCGTGAGCATGTTGTTGAACTCGTGCGCGATGCCGCCGGTGAGCTGGCCGACCGCCTCCATCTTATGCGCCTGGATCAGCTGCTCCTCGGCCAGCCGTCTCTGGCTGATGTCCCTCATGAAGTTGTTGAGGACATAGCTGTCGCCGCGGCGAAGCGCGGTGGCCGAGACTTCGACCGGGAATTCGCGGCCGTCCCGGTGCATCGCGCTCGCCTCGAACCGGGTGCCGGCAGACTTGCCCAGTTCTTCGCTCAGCCTTCTTGTTCGCCGCTGCCGATGCGCCTCGCGCAACTGCTCCGGCAAGAGCAGTTCCACCACATCGACGCCGATCGCCTCGGTCCGGGTCCAGCCGGTCAAGGCTTCGGCTTGCGGTCCCCACTCGAGTATGACGCCGTCCAGGTCGGTTTGGAAAAAGGCGTCGAGCGCGGTCCTGATGATGGCCTGCGCGTTCTGTTCGCTTTCCACCAGCGCGCGGTGCGCAGCTTGCTGTCGCGCGGCTTCCGCTGCGAGCAGCCGCGACAGCGATCGCTCGATCCAACGCGCAAGAAGGAGGGCCAGCAGCAAACCGGTGGCGCCGGCGGCCAGCAGGGTCTGGATTTCAATGCTGCGGAAATAGCTGGCAAGAAGGCCGACGGCAGCCACCGTCGCCACAACGAGCAACGCCATCGCGAGCGCCAGGCGGCCCCATAATGTCATGATCCCAAACGCTCCTGCGGCGTGGAGATGCGGTGCTGTCAGGCAATTACTGATGGATATCCGGCTTCAGGCAGGCGGTCGTCAATTTTCGACCCCGCAAGATTACGGCCTCTCCCCAGAAACAAGACTGGAAATCACTCGAAAACAACTCTTGCGGCACGCCAATAAACAAAATCCCTCAAGGCCCGATCTGACACGCCTCCCCGTCAGATCGCCCGCCTGTATTCGACGAGCGCCTGGCCGAATGCCTCGAACAGCGCGCGATTGATCGGATTCTTCTGCGGATCGTATTCGGCGTGCCATTGCACGCCAAGCGCAAAACTCGGGGCATCGGCGATGCGGATCGCCTCGATGGTGCCGTCCTCGGCGACGCCCTCGATCACCACGCGTCTGCCGGGCTCGAGGATGCCCTGCCCGTGGAGCGAATTCACGCGGATGGTCTCGCATCCCAGAATCCTGGCGAATGCCCCGCCCGGCGTCAGGCGCACTTCATGGCGGTCGGCGAAGATCACCTTGGGATCGGGGTGGATGTCGCCGTTCTCCAGCCGCGGCATGCGGTGGTTCATGCGTCCGGGCAGTTCGCGGATCTCCGGATGCAGCGAGCCGCCGAAGGCGACGTTCATCTCCTGCAGGCCGCGGCAGATGCCGAACAGCGGCACGCCGCGGACGACGCAGGCTTCCGCCACCGCAAGCGCGACGTCGTCGCGGTGGACATCGTAGGGCTCGTGCTTCTCGCAGGGGTCGACGTTGAAACGTGTAGGATGGACATTGGCACGGGCGCCGGTCAGCACCACGCCGTCGACGAGATCGAGCAGGGCGCCGACATCGGTGATCTCGGGGATGGAGGGAAACATCAGCGGGATCGCGCCGGACACTTCGGAGACCGCGCGCAGGTTGCGCTCGCCGACCGCCTGGACCGGGAAGCGATTTTCGATTCGATGCGAATTGCCGATGATGCCGACGACGGGCCGTCTCATAATATGATCGTCTCGCGCAGGAATTCTTTTTTCATTGGGCCACGATTCCGGACGGATCATGCCTTCCGTCCCCCGTCGGATCAATATGTGTTGCCTGCAAGGAGCGCGCCATACCCCTGCAATAAGCAGAGCCCCAGAGCCGGGTTCAGGCCGCCCTATTTGCGGGTAAACGCCAGCCCGGCGTCGATGCCCCCCGGCAGGCCCGCGGCTTTCAGCGCCGTTGCGGCGGCGGCCGACGCGCCCTCCCCGTTGAGCCATGGCAGCCTGCCCGCAATCCCGCGGGTCACGGGCTCGCCGAGCACGCCGCCGAAATCGACCGGCCAGAAACCGTTCGGCACCGCCTCCGCCGTGATGCCCTTCAGCCGATAGCCTTTGCCCAGTGCCGCCTCGGCATCATCGGGCGAAACAACCTTTGCGCTGCCGGGATCGGCAGTATTGGCGAACGTCACCAGCACCGGGACCAGCGCGCCCCTGACCGGCACGACGCCGGTCTGCCTGCTCATGTCGTTGAAATTGACCCGCTTGCCGGTCGCCGCCGGATAGGCGCGCAGCGCGACATAATTGATCCCGTCGGGGTCGAGCGTCTTGTCGAGATGGGCGAGCAGCGCGACGAGGTTCTTGCTGCCGCCGAGATCGACGAACACCGCATCGCCGGAGGCCCGCGTCGTGCCGCCGGGGGAATAACCGCGATAGGGCGTGACGGCGAGAACGCCGGAAGCCGATTTGACGCCTTCGGGCGTCTCGACCTCGACCGTCATGCGGTACTTGTGGCCGGGCCGGTTGATCCTGATCTGGTCGCCGATGACGAGCGCGGCGAGCAGTCCGAGCGGGCCCATCCATTTGATGAATTTCATTCCGTGCCGCCCTCTTGCGCGATTCGGCTCGCCCGTTTCGCTTGGCACAACCCGGTTGGCAGCGTCAAACCGGCGCGATGGCGGCTTGATCCCGGCCGCGTTTTGTCGAATGAGTGTCCCGCCCAGCGGAAAGCAGGAAGGGATCGTCATGCCAGTTTCGACCGAGGAGCGCCTTCAGACCCGCAACGACCTGGCATGGTCGATCTCGGTCGGCGGCATCGGCATCGTCCTGTTCGTCGCGCTTCTGGTTTTCGCCTGGCACTTCGCGGCGACCCTGTTCCTGATCTTCGCGGGCATGCTGCTCGGCGTGGCGCTCAACGCCATGACCGGGCTGCTCGGCCGCGTGGTGCCGCTGCCGCAGCCGGTCCGGCTCGCCATCGTTTGCCTCGCGCTGGCGGCCATGCTGTCGGGCATCGTCTTTCTCGGCGGCACCACCATCGCCCAGCAGGCCACCGTGCTGAGCAACACCATCAAGTCGCAGCTCACCAACGTCAAAGCCTTCCTCGAGAGCTATGGCGTCGATACCAGCTTCTTCGACCTCGGCTCCTTCGCCGCAACACCGCACGCGACCGATGCCGCCGCGCCATCCCCCTCGGCGCCGCATCTGCCCAGCGCCAGCACCATTGCCTCGAGCGGTGGTGCGATCCTGGGTCAAACCTTCAAGGTGGTGCTCGGCGCCGTCGGCGCCGTCGGCAATTTCTTCATCGTGCTGTTTCTCGGGCTGGCCTTTGCGGCGCAGCCCAGCGTCTATCGCAACGGCCTGCTGTTCATGGCCCCCGCAAGACACCGCGCCCGCGCCACCGTCATCATCGACCGCATCGGCTATACGCTGGAGCGCTGGCTGATCGCGCAGATCATCACCATGGCCGCGGTGTTTCTGGTCACCTGGATCGGCCTCGCCGTCATCGGCATTCCCTCATCATTCATCCTGGGCATCCAGGCGGGCCTGCTCGCCTTCATCCCGACCATCGGCGCCATCCTCGGCGGACTGATCGTGGTGCTGGCGAGTCTCGCCTCGGGCTGGGTCGCAGGGCTGAGCGCCTTCGTCCTCTTCCTCGGCGTGCACGCGCTGGAAAGCTACATCCTCACGCCGATCATCCAGCGCCAGGCGCTCGACATCCCGCCGGCCACGCTGTTCGCGTTCCAGATCCTGCTCGGCGTTGTCTTCGGCATCTGGGGACTGGCGCTGGCGCTGCCGCTGATGGCGATCGCCAAGGTGATGATCAGTCACTTCAAGGCCGAGCGTGCCACGGTGGAGCCAATAACGGCGTGACCGCTGTCTTCACCTCTCCCCGCCTGCGGGGAGAGGCATAGGCCGCCTTTGGCGGCCGTCCTGAAGAACGCCGAAGCGCAGCTTCGGCCAAGTTGCATCGCGAGATGCAATCCGGGTGAGGGGGTACAGGTCTATCAATTCGCACCCAACCCGCGGAAGCACCCCTCACCCCTGCCCTCTCCCCGCAAGTGCGGGGCGAGGGAGAAGAATCAGCTCGTCAGCACCGTATTGGTGTGCTCGACGTCGGGCGGGGCGGCAAAATACTGGCCGACCAGCCCGCGCCATTCCGCAAAATTCTCCGAGCCACGGAAGTCGACGGTGTGGTTCTCCAGCGTCTCCCATTTCACCATCAGCCGGTAACGCTGCGGCTTTTCGATCGAGCGGTGCAGCTCGAAGCCGTGAAAGCCCCTGGAGCGGCCGAACGCGGCGCGGGCCTTGGCGACCGCGGCCTCAAAGTCCTTCTCGGTGCCGGGCTTGACGTCGATCTGTGCGATTTCGGTGATCATGGGAGCCTTTCCTCGCGCCTGATCCGGAAAAGTGTGAAGCGGTTCCGAAAAGATCATGCGCAAATGAGAAACTGGAGAACGAAGGCTCCGTCTCTACCCTGCCCGCTGCAAAAGAAAAAGGCGCCTCGCGGCGCCCCGGCAATCCCGTCCCGCCGTTGCTCAGCCGAGCAACAGCACCGTAGCGGCCACCGCCAGCACGCAGCCGATGAACATCACGGCCGGCCAGTGATGCCGCTGCCGGCCATAGAGGCCCTGCGCGCGCCGCTCCATGATCAGCGCGTTCTCATATTCGTCCGATGAGGAGAACATGCAGGCAAAGCCACCGCGCGCCGAAGCCGCTGCAGCTTCGAGGGCCATCAGCGCGGCCTGCGGGTTTCGTCGACGGTATGAGTCCATGGGCGGTATGATAGGGATCGAATGGTAAACGGGAGGTTACCTCCTCCTCTTCTGTGATTCTCCGGGTTTGGTCTATGCGGTCGCCGGCTTGGTCCGCTCGGCGCCCGCCGTGCCGGCGCTCTTGCGCCGCCAGTTTTCCAGCGACAGCGGTAGTTCCTCGGCCGCTTCCACCTTGTTGCGGCCCGTGCGCTTGGCCTGGTAGAGCGCGGTGTCGGCCGCCGCCAGCAGCACCTCGAGCTCGGTGCCGGCCGGCCCGCCCGCCACGCCGATGCTGACGGTGGTGTCGACCGCGCCCTCGTCGCAGACGATGTTCGAATTCTCGAACGCCTGGCGCATCCTCTCGGCGACGATCACGCCTTCCTCCAGCGAGCAGGGCAGCAGCGCCGCGAACTCCTCGCCGCCGATCCGCCCCGACAGGTCGGAAAGGCGCAGATTGCTCGCCACCACCACGGCAAACAGCTTCAGGATCTCGTCGCCGGCCGGATGGCCGAAGCGGTCGTTGATCGACTTGAAATGGTCGATGTCGAAGATCATGACGGTCACCGGGCGGCCCGCAATGGCCTCGCGCTCGATCACGCGCGCGGAAGCCTCGGCAAAGCCGCGGCGGTTGAACAGCCCGGTCAGGGGGTCGGTCGATGCCGCGTTCTTGTGCGCGGCCACCGTGCGGTCCGACACCAGCATGAAGATCACGAACACGGTGCCGATCGCGTAGAGCACCAGCTCGATCGAGAACACCGTCACCCAGATGCTGTTGGAGAAGTTCACGTCATACGGGCGCAGATACACGCCCAGTAAAATCGGCAGCATCAGCACGCAGCCGTGCAGTACCGGAATTGCGATCGTCGGCCAGCGCCGCTGCATGTCGCGGCGGCGCTCGCTCCACAGTTCGGAGGCGGTCAAGGCCGCGTAGATCGCAACGATCGCAGCCCCCATGCTGAGCCGGATCGAGGCGTCGCGCGGCGCCAGCGTCATCATGGTGGCGATCCAGACCAGCGGACCCAGCACGAGACCGGGCCACAGCATCGTGCGGCCGTGAAACACGCGCGAGGCGTTCCAGACCATGCCGCAGGCGAAGAAGCCGATCGAGGTCAATGCCAGCGAGGCGATCGGACCGAGCGTCGCGCCGAAAATCGTCCAGATGGCGACCGCGGCCGAGCCCAGCAGATAGGCGGCGCCCCACCATTTCAGCGCGGCGATGCTCTCCTGCCTGCCGAACAGTACGAGCATGCCGCCGAGCATGGCCGCCAGCATGGTCGCGACGAGATAAAGCGTTGAGGTATCGAATGACATGTGGTCACCGCGATTGTGATGCACGGCGCGCCGGGCAATCTTTCCGGCAGAACGCCACCTGCCAGACTAGGGGGCCCGCCTTGGCAATCCGTTGTCACTCACCGAAAAGTTTTCGCGAAAAACTGGCTTAATTAAGCTGTAACTGGAACGCAGAAAGGGGCGCCTCCCGGCGCCCCTTTCGTCCTTTCGGATGCTGCAGACGCTGCAAATTTTAGCGAAACGATTAGCGCTTCGAGAACTGGAACGAACGGCGGGCCTTGGCCTTGCCGTACTTCTTGCGCTCGACCACACGGGAGTCGCGGGTGAGGAAGCCGCCCTTCTTGAGCACGCCGCGCAGCTCCGGCTCGAAATTGGTCAGCGCCTTGGAGATGCCGTGACGGACCGCACCGGCCTGGCCGGACAGGCCGCCGCCGGTGACGGTGCAGATCACGTCATACTGGCCGGCGCGGGCGGCCGCGACCAGCGGCTGCTGGATCATCATGCGCAGCACCGGACGGGCGAAGTAGATTTCGACGTCGCGGGTGTTGACGACGACCTTGCCGCTGCCGGGCTTGACCCAGACGCGGGCAACCGCGTCCTTGCGCTTGCCAGTGGCATAGGCGCGGCCCTGCTTGTCGACCTTCTTGACGTATTTCGGCGCTTCGGGAGCCGCCGGCTTCAGCTGCGAGAGCTGATCGAGAGACTGCATGGTGTCGGACATTGTTATGCGGCCCTCATGTTCTTGCGGTTCAGCGAGGCGATATCGACCTTCACGGGGTTCTGGGCTTCATGCGGATGCTCGGCGCCGGCATAGACGCGCAGATTGCCCATCTGGACGCGGCCGAGCGGACCGCGCGGGATCATGCGCTCGATCGCCTTCTCCACCACGCGCTCGGGGAAACGGCCCTCGAGGATCTGCTTGGCGGAACGTTCCTTGATGCCGCCGATGAATCCGGTGTGCTTGTAGTACACCTTCTGGTCGCGCTTGCGGCCGGTGAGGACGACATGCGCGGCGTTGATGATGATGACGTTGTCGCCGCAGTCGACATGCGGCGTGTAGGTCGGGAGATGCTTGCCGCGCAGGCGCATGGCAACGAGGGTGGCGAGACGGCCGACGACCAGACCCTTGGCGTCGATCACGACCCACTTCTTCTGCACCTCGGCGGGCTTGGCCGAAAAGGTTTTCATGTGAGGATTCCGTGAAAATGGAAATCGGCGCCACCGGCGCCGAACTGGGCGGGTTTCTAGAGAAGCCGCGCTCCGGCGTCAATGCCCATTGGCACAATTAAATACTGCAAAAACAATGCCTTACAAATATGGTGCAATAATACCGTACAAAACCCTATGTGTTTGGAATGGAATAGGTCGCCGTCACGTGCGCAATCGGGTCGGGGGAATCCGCCGACATCAGCGTCACCTCGCCGACGGCAAGCCGCTTGCCGAGCTTGAGCAACCTGCCCTCCGCCAGCACATCCTGTCCCGGCATCCCCTTGCGCAGGAAATTGATGTTGAGATTGGTGGTCACGGCAAGTCCCACCGGGCCGATCGCCGAGAGCAGCACCACATACATCGCGCAATCCGCCAGCGCCATCAGCGTCGGCCCCGACACCGTGCCGCCCGGCCGCAGCATGCGCTCGCCAAAGCGTTCGCGCACCAGGCAGGTTTCGCCGTCGGCGCGCTCGATCTTGATGCTGGTGCCGGCGCCAAAGGCCTGGGGAAACTCCCGCCGCAGGAACTCCTCGAGCTCCGCCACGCTCATTTTCGCAACTGCCATGCGTTCCCTGCCGCGCTCCCTGCCCTCGCTTAAGCCGGTCTCTTACATTAAGTTGACGCCTGCTCAAGCCGGAAGAATTTCGATGCCCCAAACCGCCCGCGCCAGCCCGCCCGAGCCGCCGATCCTGCTCCGCGAGAACGTCGGCAGCATTGCCGTGCTCACGCTCAACCGGCCTGCGGCGCGCAACAGCCTGTCGGAAGGCCTGATCGCCGCGCTGCATGCTGCGCTGATCGAGGTCCGCGACGACAACAGCGTGCGCGCCGTCGTGATCGCGGCCAACGGGCCCGCCTTCTCCGCCGGCCACGACATGAAGGAACTGACCGCGCGCCGCAGCGATCCCGACCGCGGCCGCGCCTATTTCGCCGAGATCATGAACGCCTGCAGCGCGATGATGCAGGCGGTCGTGCTATTGCCGAAGCCCGTGGTCGCCGCCGTGCAGGGCATCGCCACCGCCGCCGGCTGCCAGCTGGTCGCAAGCTGCGATCTTGCGGTGGCCTCGGAAGCTGCAAGCTTCGCCACGCCCGGCGTCGACATCGGCCTGTTCTGCTCGACGCCTATGGTGGCGCTGTCGCGCAACGTGCCGCGCAAGCAGGCGATGGAGATGCTGCTCACCGGCGAGCCGGTGCCGGCCGAAGAGGCGCGCGCCATCGGCCTCGTCAACCGCGTGGTGCCCGCGGGCACCGAACGCGAGGCCGCCATTGCACTTGCGCAGAAGGTCGCGCTGAAATCCGCCTACACCGTCAAGCTCGGCAAGGAAGCCTTCTACCGCCAGGCCGAGATGAGCCTGGCGGACGCCTACCGCTACGCCGCCGCGGTGATGACCGAGAACATGATGGCCCGCGACGCCGAGGAAGGCATCGGCGCCTTCATCGAGAAGCGCGAGCCGAAATGGCAGGACAGATAATTTAGCCCCTCATCCTGAGGAGCCGCGAAGCGGCGTCTCGAAGGATGCAGGCCCATCTGCGGCCTCATGGTTCGAGACGCGCTTCGCGCTCCTCACCATGAGGGTCGAGAAAGATGCCAGATGAACCACGACAAATACGACGACGACTACATCCGCAGCATCCTCAACACCGTCAAGTCCATCGCGATGGTCGGCGCCTCGCCGGTCAATGTGCGGCCGAGCTATTTTGCATTCAAATATCTGGCGCAGCGCGGCTACGACATGATCCCGGTCAATCCCGGCCAGGTCGGCAAGGCGCTGATGGGAAAACCCTTCGTCGCCTCGCTCGCCGATATCGGCCGGCCCGTCGACATGATCGACATCTTTCGCAATTCCAGCCACATCATGCCGGTTGTTGAAGAGGCGCTCAAACTTCCGACGCTGCCGAAAGTGATCTGGATGCAACTCGGCGCGCGCGACGATGCGGCCGCGGCGAAGGCAGAGGCTGCGGGAATCAAGGTCGTGATGAACCGCTGCCCCAAGATCGAATATGGACGGCTTTCGTCGGAGATCGCCTGGATGGGCGTCAACTCGCGCACGCTGAGTTCCAAGCGCGCGCCGATTCCGACCCAGGGCATGCGGCTGTCGCTGAACCGGGTCAGCGTCGGCGGCGGATCGACCTCGGCCTCCGACCGCGCCGCCAGGGACAAGACTGAACTCACCTGACGCGATTGTGGAACACAATCGTTCCGGCCACGCGGCAAAGCGAAGCACGCATATTCCAAACACTGATTGCCCTCGCCGGGGTGCCTTGACGGCAGGCGCATCCGCCATCAGCATGCCGCGCAATTTTCACCAACGCAGGAAATATGATGACCGATCGTCAGCCGGGATTTTCAACGCTCGCCGTGCATGCGGGCGCGCAGCCCGATCCCACCACCGGCGCGCGCGCAACGCCGATCTACCAGACCACGTCCTTTGTGTTCAACGACGCCGACCATGCCGCCTCGCTGTTCGGGCTGCAGTCGTTCGGCAACATCTATACCCGCATCGGCAACCCCACCAATGCGGTGCTGGAGGAGCGCGTCGCGGCACTCGAGGGCGGCACCGCGGCGCTCGCAGTCGCTTCCGGCCACGCCGCGCAGGTGGTGACGCTGCAGCAGCTGTTGATGCCCGGCGACGAATTCATCGCCGCGCGAAAACTCTATGGCGGCTCGATTAACCAGTTCACCCATTCCTTCAAGAGCTTTGGCTGGAACGTGGTGTGGGCCGACACCGACGATATCTCGAGCTTCGAGCAGGCGGTGACGCCGCGCACGAAAGCGATCTTCATTGAATCCATCGCCAATCCCGGCGGCGCCATCACCGACATCGAGGCGATTGCGGCGGTGGCGCGCAAGGCCGGCGTGCCCCTGATCGTCGACAATACGCTGGCGACGCCCTATCTGATCCGGCCGATCGACCACGGCGCCGACATTGTCGTGCACTCCCTGACCAAGTTCCTCGGCGGCCACGGCAACTCGATCGGCGGCATCATCGTCGATGCCGGCACCTTCGACTGGTCGAAGGGTGGCAAGTACCCGATGCTGAGCGAGCCGCGCCCGGAATATCACGGCATCAAGATCCAGGAGACTTTTGGCAATTTCGCCTTCGCGATCGCCTGCCGCGTGCTCGGCCTGCGCGACCTCGGCCCCGCGCTGTCGCCGTTCAACGCCTTCCTGATCCTCACCGGGATCGAAACGTTGCCGCTGCGCATGCAGAAGCATTGCGACAACGCGAAAGCCATCGCCGAATTCCTGTCAAGGCATCCGGCGGTCGCCTCGGTCAGCTATGCCGGCCTTTCGAGCGACAAGTACAGCCGGCTCGCGCGCAAATATGCGCCGAAGGGCGCGGGCGCCGTGTTCACCTTCAGCCTCAAGGGCGGCTATGAAGCCGGCGTCAGCCTGGTGTCGAACCTGAAGCTGTTCTCGCATCTGGCCAATGTCGGCGACACCCGCTCGCTGGTGATCCATCCGGCCTCCACCACCCACAGCCAGCTCGACGACGCAGCCAAGGTGCGCGCCGGCGCCGGCCCCGACATCGTGCGGCTGTCGATCGGCATCGAGGACAAGGAAGATTTGATCGCCGACCTGGAGCAGGCGCTGGGATCGTAACGCTCGCACTATCCACATCGTCATGGCCGGGCTAGTCCCGGCCATCCACGACTTGCTTGCAAGTGGCTCCGAGGACGTGGATGCCCGGGTCAAGCCCGGGCATGACGGCGTGTGGGACTCGTAAACGCCCGTTAACCCTTCTGCGGCCGAAAGCTGGCATCCTGCGCTTCGCAAGGATTCGGAGCCCCAACATGCTGCGCTGGACGATGCTCTTGCTGGCTGGCGTCTTCGTCGCCGCAACCGCGGCGCAAGCGGACGAGAATGCCGGACCGGCCAAGCCCGAAAATGCAGTGCCCGTCAAATCCCAAGGTGTCGTGCCTGCCAAGCCCAAGAGCCGCGCCTATGGCGCCGCGCGCCAGTTGCCGCCCGGCCTGCCGCGCGCCAACTACAGGTATCGCACCACGGTCGCGCCCGCGACGACGTACCGCGATCCCGTCGTCTACGAGACTGACGCGGACCTGCTGATCACGCCGGCCTATGGCCCCAACGGATATACACGGAACCTGCCGGGCACGCCGATCCTGCCGGGCTCCTCGACCATCCCCGGCTATTACGGCCGCGTGTTCTCTTACGATTATCAGGGCCCGTATTACGGCGGCCCGTATGAGGGCTATTTCTGGCGGCTGCCCTACGCCTGCGGCGTCTACGGCTACTGCTAGCCGGCCTGCGGCGCGAGTTTCTCCGACAATGCCGTGACGCGCCGCGGCGACAGCCGCTCGACATTGACCACCGCGATCGTCAGCACCACGATCGCCACCGCCTGATGCGCCAGCGCGAGATCGATCGGCACCTGGTAAAGCAGCGTCAGGATTCCCAGCACCGCCTGCACCAGCACGGATGCGGCCAGCCACCATGCGCCGCTGACGACGGCGCCCGCCGCACGCGCCCGCACCGTGTCGATCGCATGCCACAGCGCCACCGCGAGCAGCAGATAGGCCGTCATGCGGTGCTCGAACTGCACCGTCAGCACATTGTCGAACAGGTTGCGCCACCACGGTTGCTCGAAGAACAGCCGCCCGGCCGAGGGGATGAACGCACCGTCGATCTCCGGCCAGGTGTTGTAGGCGCGCCCGGCGCGCAGGCCCGCTACCAGCGCGCCGAAATAGATCTGCAGGAAGGTCAGTCCGAGCAGCAGCTGGCCGGCGAGCTTCAGCCGCGGCACGGCTGCGACCGGCGGCCGCGCCTTCATCCGCTGCACCGTCCACACGATCGCGGCAAAGATCACCAGCGCCAGGATGAGATGTGCGGCCAGCCGATATTGCGACACTTCCGTCCGCTGTGTCAGGCCGGACGCCACCATCCACCAGCCGACGCCGCCCTGCAGCGCGCCGAGGGCGAAGATCAGCCACAGCCGCCGCTTCAGCTCGGCGCCCAGTGCGCCGCGCCAGAGGAAATACAGGAACGGCAGCAGATAGGCAGCGCCGATGAAACGTCCGAGCAGGCGATGCGCCCACTCCCACCAGAAAATGGTCTTGAACTCGGCCAGCGTCATGCCGGCGTTGAGCTCGCGATATTGCGGGATTTTCTTGTAGCCCTCGAAGGCCTCATGCCACTGCGCCTCCGTCAGCGGCGGCAGCGTGCCGGTGACCGGCTTCCACTCCACGATCGACAGGCCGGATTCCGTGAGCCGCGTCGCGCCGCCCACCAGCACCATCAGCGCGATCAGCGCGGCCACGCCGATCAACCACCAGCGCACGGCGGTGTTCGGGGAGGCAGGGGTCGCGGAAATGCCTTGCATGAAGCGCGCTTGTTTGGTTCGGTGCGCCCCTTATAGTCCGCCCCCTCCCGGGCGCAAGCTGAGCTAGATCAAACCCGTTGCACATTTTCCCATGACCATCCGCACCCGCAAGTTCCTCGGCGCCATCGTGCTGATCCTGTTGGCAGCGATATGGTCGCTGCTCGGCATGGCGCTGGCGCAGATGCCGGTGATCGCCAATTCCGGCTGGCTGCAGGCGGTCTATTACGTCGTGGTCGGGATCGGCTGGGTGCTGCCGGCGATGCCGGTCGTCAGCTGGATGCTGCGGCCTGACGCCTGAGCGGATTGTTCCGCGTCGGCTGGACCGGCGCAAAGGTGAAGCCCGAGAGCAGCACGCGCATCATCCGGATCGAACCCTCGCGGCCGTCCCAGGCAACGCGCGGCAGTGCATAGAGATTGGTGCGGCCGAGCGGCTCCACCACGCCGCCGATAGTCGAGGCGGCACTGGCAAAACCTGCCTCCTCCGCCATGACGACATGCTGCCGCCGCCACGCGCCGCGATCGCCGAACGGATAGGCGAAATGCCTGACGTCGCGGTGGAACGCCGCCTGCGTCACCGCCTTGCCCATCGCGATCTCGCGATGGGCGTCGGCATCGCGCAGGCTCGACAGCGCCGGATAGTTCACCGTCGCGCTGCCGATGGTGGCGTTGGGATCGGCGGCGACCTTCGCCAAATCATCCCAGTTCATCCAGGCATTGCGTGACAGCGCCTCGATATCGGTCGAATAGCGGGTGCAGAGGTCCTTGATGGCAAAGGTCCGGTCGGCCGGCGACATCGCGCGCAGCCATTCCGAGAGATAATCGAACAGCTCGTATTTGGCCTGCGTCTTGTAGATCATGAAATGCCGCTCCTTGCGGTCCATGACCAGCGAGATGCGCGTTTCGCGGGCGATCATGTCCTCCAGCGCCAGCCACCACGCCTCGCCCAGCCCGTCCGGAAAGGCCGTCGGCAGGTACAGCGCAAACGGCACGTCGTGCTTCCTGAGGATCGGGTGAGCGTGGGTGGCGAAATCCTTGTAGCCGCCGTCGAAGGTCAGCGCGACGAAGCGCGATCGCGTCGGCAGCGATACCGCGCGATGGCACACCTCGTCCATCGAGACGATGTCGTAATTCCAGCGCTTCAGGGCGCGGATGGTGCGGTCGAGGAACCGCGGCGTGATCTCGTGCGGCTTGTGCGGCTGGAACAACCCCATATGAGACGGGCGGACATGCTGGAACCGCAGCACCACCCCGGCCCCGCCGGCGTAGCGCTGTTTCAGCCTCGCATAGAAGCTGAAATAGGCGAGCTCCATCTGTGCGCGCCTTATGAACCAGTTTTCCGACGTCACGCTAAAATCCCGGAACACGCCCCCTGAGCCGTGGGCATTGTTATTACTCTTTGTTGACATTTCCCTGCGAAGGTCGCCCCAAGCCGAAAATTGTAAACAATTTCTGACAGGTGTCGCTGATGACCATGGCTGCCGCAATCGATGGCCGGACGGCGCCAGGCAGCTGGTCGAGGGCGAGCCGCATTGCGGCGGTCGACATCGTCTGCGACCTCGGCAAGGCGGAAACCGTCTGGCGCGAGCTCGAGCGCCGCCATATCTCGCACACCCCTTATCAGCGCTTCGATCTCCTCGCCGCCTGGCAGCGTCAGGTCGGCGAACGCGAAGGCGCATCGACCTTCATCGTCATTGCCCTCGACGCCGAGCGGCGGCCGCTGGCGTTGCTGCCGCTGGCCTGCTTCCGCAAGTATGGGGTCAATGTCGCAGGTTTCATGGGCGGCAAGCACTCGACCTTCAACATGGCGCTGTGGGATCGCGATTTCGCCGCGGCGGCCGGCGAAGCCGACATGGCCGCACTCGTCGCAGGCGTCGCGGAACATTCCAGCGCCGACGTGCTCGCGCTGTACCAGCAGCCGCTCACCTGGCGCGACGTGCAAAACCCGCTGGCGCTGCTGCCGCACCAGCCCTCCGCCAACGACTGCCCGCTGCTGGTCATGGAGCCCGGCGCCGAGCCCGCAGCGCGGATATCGAGCTCGTTCCGCCGGCGCCTCAAGGGCAAGGAGCGCAAGCTCCAGCCTTCGCCCATCCGCTATTACGTCGCATCGGAGGATGCCGACATCACGCGCCTGCTCGACTGGTTCTTCCGGATCAAGCCGCTGCGGATGGCGGAACAGAAGCTGCCGAATGTCTTTGCCGACCCCGGCATCGAGGATTTCGTCCGCACTGCCTGCCTCGCCCGGCTCGCCGGCGGCGGCCGCGCCATCGACATCCATGCGCTGGAATGCGACGAGGAAGTAATCGCGATCTTTGCCGGCGTCGCCGACGGAAATCGCTTCTCCATGATGTTCAACACCTACACCATGTCGGGCAACGCGAAATACAGCCCCGGCCTGATCCTGATGCGCGACATCATCGATCACTACGCCGCGCTCGGCTATCGCGCGCTCGACCTCGGCATCGGTTCAGACGACTACAAGCGCCTGTTCTGCAAGAGCGACGAACCGATCTTCGACAGCTTCATCCCGCTCACCGCGCGCGGCCGCATGGCCGCTTCCGCCATGCGCGGCTTCCACCGCGCCAAGCGGATGGTGAAGCACAATCCGGCGCTGTTTGAGATGGCGCAAAAGCTGCGCGGCGCGCTGCGGTAGCATCAATAACGGCCATCATTGCGGGGCTGCAGCCGGTCGCAGTCACCTTTTCTCGCGGCATGGGTTATAGCTGGCCGAGAGGAGCGATAATCATGATCGGCATGCCTGGCGCCACTTTTTGGCAGACCCCGCTGGCCGAACTCACGCGGCAGCTCGGCGCCGATATCCATGGATTGAGCTCGGATGAGGCGACGGCACGCCTGCGGCGCTGTGGCGCCAACAGGCTGGAAGCCCAGGATCGCTTCTCACTGCTGCGCAAGATCTTGAGCCGGTTCCGCAATCCACTGGTGTTGATATTGCTCGCTGCGGCCACGATCTCCGCATTTACCGGCAACATTGCCAGCCTGGTGATCATCTCGACCCTGGTGCTGTTCAGTGTTCTGCTCGACAGCGTACAGGAGCACCGGGCCGAACAGGCGGCCGATCGACTCAAAATCTCGGTGGCGCTGAAAGAGCAGGCGCTACGCGACGGCCGCGAGGTCACCGTTCGCGCCGATCAACTCGTCCCCGGCGACGTTGTCTTGCTTGCCGCCGGAGATCTGGTGCCGGCCGACGGCAGGATCATCGAGGCTCGGGATTTCTTCGTCAACGAAGGTCTGTTGACCGGCGAGTCCTATCCGGTGGAAAAGCGCGCCGCGCCCGATGGTATCGCCGATGTCAATGTCGCGCAGGCCGCCAATGCCGTCTTCATGGGAACCTCGGTCGTCAGCGGTTCGGCCAGGCTGCTGGTTTGCGCAACCGGAGACAGGACGCAACTGGGCGAGATCAGCGCTGCGCTCCGTCACACACCGCCCCCAGCGGCGCTGGAGAAGGGCGTCTACGAATTCGGCATTCTGATCGTGCGGCTGACCATATTGCTCGTTCTGTTCGTTCTGTTGGTGAACACGTTATCCCACCGCCCGCTGCTGGAGAGCTTCCTCTTCGCCATTGCGCTCGCGGTCGGCCTGACGCCGGAATTATTGCCGATGATCACGTCGGTTACGCTTGCACGCGGTGCACTGCGCATGGCGAGTCAAAAGGTGATCGTGAAGCGACTCGCCGCGATCCACGACCTCGGCAGCATGGACGTGCTGTGCACCGACAAGACCGGCACGCTCACCGAGGCGAAGATTGCGCTGATCCGGCACATAACCCTGGCGGGGACCGACAGCGCACGCGTGCTCGAACTCGCCTGGCTCAACAGTCATTTCGAGAGCGGCCTGCGCAGTCCGCTCGACACCGCCATTCTGGAGCACGAACCGCATGCCGCCTCCGAATGGACAAAGATCGATGAAGTCCCTTTCGATTTCGAACGCCGCCGTGTTTCGGTGCTGATTGAGCGCGCGGGGCGCAGGATTCTCGTCGTCAAGGGCGCGCCCGAAGACGTCCTGAAACTATCAAGCCGCTATGAGCTTGCCGGCGAAAACGATACCCGGCCGCTTGACCCGGCAGCGATGGCACGCGCCATTGCGCAATTCGAGGCGCTTGGCGAAGAGGGCTTTCGCGTGCTTGGCATTGCCTGGCGCGAGGAACCTGCCACGCAGAGCCATGTGGGCGTACTCGATGAAAAGGATTTTGTGTTTGCCGGCTACGCAGCATTCCTGGATCCGCCCAAGGCCGGCGCGGGCGCTGCGATCGCTGCATTGAAGCGGAGCGGCATCGATATCAAGATTCTCACCGGCGACAATGAGCGCGTGACCCGGTACGTCTGCGGCCAACTTGGAATTCCGGTCGAAGGATTGCTTACGGGGACCGAGCTTTCCACGCTCAACGAAGACGCGTTGAGCGCGCGCATCGAGGCGAGCAACCTGTTTTGCCGGGTCACGCCCTCGCAAAAGAACCGGATCATTCTGGCGCTGAAACGCCGCGGTCACGTGGTGGGGTATCTCGGCGACGGCATCAATGACGCCCCCTCGCTTCATACTGCCGACGTCGGCATGTCAGTGGATGGCGCGGTCGACGTCGCCAAGGACGCGGCGGACATGATTCTCCTCGACCACGACCTGTCGGTGGTCGAACGCGGCGTGCGCGAAGGCCGGCGCACCTTCGGCAATATTATGAAGTATGTCATGATGGGCACCAGTTCGAATTTTGGAAACATGTTCTCGATGGCGGGCGCCTCCCTGATGCTGCCGTTCCTGCCGATGCTGCCGATTCAAGTGCTGCTCAACAACTTCCTCTATGACCTGTCCGAGGTTCCCATCCCGATGGACCAGGTGGATGAGGAGTTACTGGCTCAGCCCCGACATTGGGACATCGAGTTCATCCGCAATTTCATGCTTGTGCTCGGTTCCGTGAGTTCGGTTTTCGACTTCTTGACGTTCGGCCTGTTGTTGTGGGTCTTCAATGCGACCGAAACGCTGTTCCAGACCGGCTGGTTCATGGAGTCCCTGGCGACCCAGGTGCTCGTCATTTTCGTGATCCGCACCAGCGGCAATCCGTTTCGCAGCCGGCCCAGTCTTGCTCTCGCGGCAACCTCGCTCACCATTGTGGCCGTTGGAATCGGGTTGCCCTATACCGCGATTGGCCGGTGGTTCGGCTTCGTGCCGCTGCCATCGGCGTTCCTGGCGGCGCTTTGCGCAATGGTCGTTTGCTATCTGGTGCTCGCCGAAGGCGTGAAGCGCTGGTTCTATCGCCACTACCCGCCGCGTGGGGTGACGCGTTCGCCTATCCTTCGATCGCAAGTCCCGCTGACCGGAGCCTGAACCGATCGCGATTTCGATTCGTTCATGTCGTCGCCATTCGATCCGCTCCTCACAGCACGACCCGTCGCCCCTCCTCCGCGGCCCAATAGCCGGCGTAGTTGACCTTGATGGTCTCGAAGGCCAGCGCGAGATCGGAAAGCGGCTGCCTTCCGCCCGCGACGCACTCCATGAAGTCCTGGATTTCCTGCACATAGCCGCGCGTCCATTCCTCCTCGAGGCAGATGAACTGCCAGCCGGTCTTGCGATCGACCTTCTCGGTGATGTAGACGCCGGCGAGCTTTTCCTCCGATGTCTGATAGCTCATCATGTGCGTGTTCGGCGTGATGTTGGCGAACAGCGCGCCGCCGCTGGTGTAGATCTCCATGAGATTACGTACGCCGCCGGCGATCATGTCGCCGGAAAAGATCGTTGCCTTGGTGCCGTCGGAAAAGGTGACGGTAAGCGTGCCCCAATCCTCGACGTCGACCGGATTGGACTTGACGACGCCGCGCTCGTTGGCCGGAAGGCAAGCGGCCACATTGCCGACGTCGCAGGTGACGCTTGCAACGGCGACCTGCTCGCTGCGCGCCCTCGCCTCGACCTGCTTCAGATAAAGCACCGCCGACAACGGATGGCATCCCATCCGGATCAGCGAGCCGCCGCCGGTCATCGCCCATTGCGCGGCGTGCGCCGCGTGCGAGCCGGAGTGGCTCTCCTCCCCCTTCATGAACAGGATCTTGTCCTTGGTCGCCTTCAGGATCTCCGCGGCCTTGGTCACGGCCGGCGCATAGATCCAGTCCTCGGCATACATGAAGAGCTTTCCGCTCTTCGCGATGGCGGCGCGGGTCTGCTCCATCTCTTCCAGGACGCGCTCATACATCAACGCCTTCGACACGAACTTTCCGATCGGCGCCTTGTCGCCGTCGCGTCCAAAGTAGCCCGCGAACGGCTTTTCGCAGATCACATGCTTGCCCGCCTGCATCGCCTCCACAATCATGGCCGCGTGCAGATTGGGCGGCGTGCAGATGTCGATGACATCGAGCTCGCGGTCGGCGATCAGGTCGCGAAAGCTGCGGCAGGTCGTGGGAATACGGTGCCGGCGGGCGAAGTCGGTGACATGGTCGCCCCGCGCCGCGACCGCCCTGACCTCGACGTCCACGCCGTAGACGCGCCGGTAGGCATGCATGTGCAGCTCCGCCACGAAGCCGCAGCCCGCCAATCCGACCCTGATTTTCGCCATGATGGACGCCTCCCGATGCCGACAATCAAGCGCCGGGGCGATTTCCCGAGGCTGCTTTCAATCGGCGCGATCATCCCCGGACTTCCGCTTGACCACCAGCGAGCGAACGACGAAATGACCGACCAGAGCGCCGATCAGGCCTATCACGGCGCCGAGGAAGTGCCGCTTGATGGCTGGCAGCCATACAATGGCATTCGATACCTCCGCGGCATTCAGCGACATCAGGTCATACCTGATGATGATCGGATTGAGCGTCCCGGCGATCATCCCGATCAACAGTGCCCACCGTCGATTTGAACACATCACTCCGATCGCGACGGGCACAAGCGCCAGGAAGTAGGAAACATTTACAAACGTGCGCGTTGCTTCCATCAAGGGGCTCCGGATCGGTCGACAATCTCATTGACCGTAACAGGTCTTGCGCAAGTGCGCACGTCACCGGGCCCAGCCGTGGACGAGCCTCGGCAGGCCGATCGCCGGAAATCAAGAGCTATTTCGTTCAGGCCGCCACCACCCGCGGACCCGCCGCCAACTTCTCGGGCTGGCAGGCCTTGCTCAGCATCGTCACCGCGGAGAATCCGGCGGCCGTCAGTTCGGCGGCCATCTGGGCACGGGCGTCCTTCTCCATGGCGGCATCGGGCACCACCACCGCACGGGCAAGCGCGGTGAGCAGTTCCGCCGGGAGGTCGGAGGCGGTGCCGGCATCCAGCAGCACGCGATCATAGACCCGCATCAGTGCATCGATCGCGAGCAACAGCCGCGGTGATTGCAGCAGCGCGCGGTCGAAACCAGGGCGGCCGGCGCCGACCAGATGCACGCGCGAGAACCTGTCCTTCGTGATCACCTGCGTAAACGAGGCTTCGCCCTGCATCAATTCGGCAAGGCCGGGCGCATTGGCGTCGACGGATGCGTCCGCAAGGATGGACGAGGATGCCGCGAGATCCACCAGCGCCACCTTCAGATTCCCCGCCATCAGGCGCGCCAGCGTCAGCGCGGTCAGTGTAATGTCCTCGCCTGCAGCCGTGCCGAGAACCGTTATCTTGCGCGCTACGTCGCCGGGCGCGCAAAGCTCGGCTGCAAGATGCTCGATCTCGTTGAGCGGCGGTACTTCCGCCGATGGTGCGATGCTGGCTTCGTCGGAATTGGGCTCGGCGGCGACGGCGACGGCGGCGGGTTCCGGTTCCGGCATGCGCGCAGCGGCCGGTCCTGCAACCTGCTCCTCGACAGCGGCTTGTGCCGGGACCGGCGCTGCTGCCGGCATTTCGGCAAAGACCGGTTCAGTCGCCGGGGCGAGAACCGGCGTCGCGGCTATGGCGCGCGGCGCGGTCATGCGCAGCAATTCGCCGGTCACGATCAGGCCGCTGGTCAGCAGCAGCGTCGCCAGTGTCGCAATCAGCACGATCGGCAGCTTCTTCGGATAGGCCGGGATGTTCGACACGGTGGCACGGGAAATGATGCGGCCATCGGAAGGGCCGGAGTCGATGTTTTCGCGCGCGGTAGCCTCGCGATACTTCGCCAGATAAGACTCGAGCAGATCGCGCTGCGCCTTGGCCTCGCGCTCCAGCGCGCGCAGCTGCACGTCCTGGCTGTTGGTCGAGGTCGCCAGCTTCTTCATCTGGTCGAGGCTGGCGCTCAGGCTGTCGACCCGGCCGCCGGCGATGCGGGCGTCGTTCTCGAGCGAGCGCGACACCTTGCTCGCCTCGTCGCGCAGCTGGCGGTCGAGATCGGCAAGCTGCGCCTTCAGCTCCTTGATGCGGGGATGGCCGTCGAGCAGCGTGGAGGACTGCTCGGCAAGTTGCCCGCGCAGCGTCGCGCGCTGCTCGGACAGCCGCCGGATCAGCTCGGAATTCAGCACCTCGGAAGCCTCGATCGGCTTGCCGCCCTGCAGCATCTCGCGGATCAGCTTCGCCTTGTTTTCGGCGTCCGACTTCAGCGCGCGGGCGTTGTTCAATTGCGTATTGATCTCGCCCATCTGCTGGTTCGACAGCGTCGTGTTGTTGGTGCCGATGAACAGGCTCGACCTGGAACGGAAATCCTCCGCGCGCGATTCGGCCTCGGAGACCTTGGTGCGAAGACTGTCGATCTCGCCGAGCAGCCACTGGCCGGCCGATTTCGCCTGCTGCTGCCGCGCCGCCTGCTGCAGCACCAGATAACCGTCTGCGATGGAATTGGCGACTTTCGCGGCGAGCTCCGGATCGCGCGACTGGAATTCGATAACGATGACGCGCGACTTGTCGACGGCGTAGGCCGTCAGCCGCTCGTAATAGGCGTCGAGCACCCGCTCTTCCGGCGTCATCGCAAAGGGATCGCGGCCGATGCCGACCATCGCCAGCAGCGATTTCAGCGGCGAGACGCCGGTCAGGACCGGATCGAACTCCGGACGCTCGGCGAGCCTGTTCCTGGCGATCACCTCGCGTGCGAGCTCGCGCGACAGCACGAGCTGCACCTGGCTGGTCACCGCCTCCGCGTCGAGCGCCGAGCGCTCCTCGGTGCGATCGGCATTCGGACGCAGGAACACGTTTTCGCGCCCGTCAATGAGGATGCGGGCTTCGGACTTGTAGCGCGGCGTGACGAGATTGACGGCGACGACGGACATCACCAGCGCCAGCGCGGTCGGGACGATGATCCAGCCGCGCCTGCGCGCGAGCGCTTGTCCAAGCGCCCGCAGATCGAGATCTCCGCTGTCGGCAATCGCGGCGGCGGGCTTGTAGGCGACGGCGGGCGCAGGCACGGCTTTGGGCACTGCCCTCTGCACAACAGCCTTCGCCTTGTCGGCACCCCAGAACGCCAAACGCATCGCACTCTCCCGCGGACGCCACGACTCTACTGCAACGTGACCGATTACACTCCATTAAGGTTGAGGCTGGGTTAATCTTCCCGCCCGCGACCGCCACCACACGGGGTTTTCGAAGGCCGCCGGTCATGCTTTCTTAACCATGAAAGCCCTTAATCGGCCGCAATAGTTTCGTCAGGATTCTCGAAATGCGAGGCGCTCGCGCCGCCATTGTGTGCCCGTTGCCTGCGCTCGCACCATCGGGCTGCACGGGAAGAACCGCGCTGGTCGCAGCGCCGTCGTCAACCAGCCAGGACACGAGCCGCGGCAACTTGCCCAGTTGGGAGCGCTGGTTCTGACCATGCCTGTGATCGATGGCCAGCCGCTTCGTATCCTGCACGCGGTGCGCGCGCCGATTGGCGGCATTTTCCGTCACATCCTCGACCTCGCCAATGGCCAGGCCGACCGCGGCCACCAGGTCGGCATCATCGCCGACAGCCTGACCGGCGGCGAACGCGCCGAGCAGGCGCTCGCCGAGATCGCACCACGCTTGAAGCTCGGCGTGCATCGCCTTGCAATCAGGCGCGAACCCGTGCCGCTGGATCTGCTGGTCTGGGCTCATTTCGCGCGCCTGATCCGGCGCCTGAAGCCTAATGTGCTGCATGGCCATGGTGCCAAGGCCGGCGCCTTCATCCGCCTGCGCGGCGCCTCCACAGACACCATCCGCGTCTACACCCCGCATGGCGGTTCATTGCACTACCCGCTCTCGACGTTGAAGGGCCAGATCTACAGCCGCCTCGAGCGCGCGCTGATGAACAACACCGACCTGTTCCTGTTCGAGAGCGCGTTCGCGCGCGACACCTATCAACGCACCATCGGCGTGCCCCGGGGGCTCGTGCGCACCGTCTTCAACGGCGTCACCGCAGGCGAATTCGATCCTGTCGTCAAGGCGGACGATGCGACCGACGTCTGCTATGTCGGCGAGTTCCGCCACATCAAGGGCGCCGATCTCCTGATCGACGCGGTCGCGCGGCTGCGCGCCGACGGCAGGACCGTGACGCTGACGCTCGGCGGCGAAGGCGAGGAGATGGATCATCTGAAAGCGCAGGTTTCCCGGCTAAACCTCGGCGAGGCCGTGCGTTTCATCGGCCACGTCAAGGCGCGCGACGGCTTCTCCAAGGGCTCGCTGCTGGTCGTGCCCTCCCGCGGCGATTCCATGCCCTATGTGGTGATCGAGGCGGCCGCTGCGGGCATGCCGATGGTGGCGGCCAATGTCGGCGGCATCCCCGAGATCTTCGGCCCCGATCATGCCGACGCCCTGTTCGCCCCGAACATCGTCGGCGCCATGGCCGACGCCATCGAGGGCGCGCTCGACGACATGGAGGCGGCGCAGGCCCGCGCCAGATCGCTGCGCGAGCGCATCTTCCAGCACTTCTCCCAGAAGGCCATGGTCGAGGGCGTGCTGGCGGGATACCGCGACGCGTTTGCCAATCGTTAACCGTTATTTACCAACGTAACTGTTTCTTCGAATTTGTCCCGTAAGTCCAAGCAGTGGGCAATTCCGCTGCGGCACACGCATGCTTACGTGTTGCCCAAGAACGGATGTGGACAACGTGGAACCGATTAACGCTCGCTCGATGCTGGACGCCGCGGCCAGTGCGGCGATGGCCGCAAGCTCAACCGCCGACCGTCCGCCGGTCGAGCGACGCCGTCGCCTGACGCCGGCGGCCCTCGTCGTCACCAACCAGAAGGTACCGTCAGCCTATTCGCCGATCGTGATTGCTGGCGCCGTGCGGATCGCCGATTTTGCGCTGATCGGCCTGATCGGCTTGTCGGTCTATTTCGCATATGTCGCGCCGCGCAGCGGCTTCCAATGGGAATATCCCGCGGCGATCTTCGGCATGACGCTGGCCACCGTAATCAGCTTCCAGGCCGCTGACCTCTATGACATCGACATGTTCCGCGGGCAACTGCGGCAGATGACGCGGATGATCTCCGCCTGGGCCTTCGTGTTCCTGCTGTTCATCGGCGCATCGTTCTTTGCCAAGCTCGGCGGCGAAGTATCGCGCCTGTGGCTTGGCGGCTTTTTCCTGGTCGGCCTCATCGGGCTGATCGCCGAGCGCCTGTTCCTGCGCGCGCTGGTGCGCGGCTGGGCCCGCGACGGCCGGCTCGACCGCCGCACCGTGATCGTCGGGTCCGATCAGAACGGCGAGCAGCTCGTCGAGGCGCTGAAGAGGCAGGACGATTCCGATATCCACGTGCTCGGCGTGTTCGACGACCGCAATGACACGAGGGCGCTCGAGGCCTGCGCCGGCAGCCCGAAGCTCGGCAAGGTCGACGACATCGTCGAATTCGCCCGCCGCACCCGCGTCGATCTCGTGCTGTTCGCGCTGCCGATCTCGGCCGAGACGCGCATCCTGGAGATGCTGAAGAAGCTGTGGGTGCTGCCGGTCGACATCCGCCTCTCCGCCCACACCAACAAGCTGCGCTTCCGTCCCCGCGCCTATTCCTATCTCGGCGACGTGCCGACGCTGGACGTGTTCGAGGCGCCGATCACCGACTGGGACCTCGTGATGAAATGGCTGTTCGACCGCATCGTCGGCAGCATCTGCCTGTTGCTGGCGCTGCCGGTGATGGCGCTGGTGGCGCTCGCCATCAAGCTCGACAGCCCCGGCCCGGTGCTGTTCCGCCAGAAGCGATTCGGCTTCAACAACGAGCGCATCGACGTCTTCAAGTTCCGCTCGCTCTATCACCATCAGGCTGACCCCAACGCCTCCAAGGTCGTGACCAAGAACGATCCGCGCGTCACCCGCGTCGGCCGCTTCATCCGCAAGACCTCGCTCGACGAGCTGCCGCAGCTGTTCAACGTGGTGTTCAAGGGCAACCTTTCGCTGGTCGGCCCGCGTCCACATGCGGTGCAGGGCAAGCTGCAGAGCCGGCTGTTCGACGAGGCCGTCGACGGCTATTTCGCCCGCCACCGCGTCAAGCCCGGCATCACCGGCTGGGCGCAGATCAACGGCTGGCGCGGCGAGATCGACAATGAAGAGAAGATCCAGAAGCGCGTCGAGTTCGACCTCTATTACATCGAGAACTGGTCGGTGCTGTTCGACCTGTACATCCTCTTGAAGACGCCTCTCGCCCTGCTGACCAAGAACGAGAACGCGTATTAGTCGTCATGCCCCGCGAAGGCGGGGCATCCAGTACGCCGCGGCGTTGAGGCCAAGCCTCGCTGGCTCGGAATACTGGACCGCCCGGTCAAACCGGGCGATGACGGAAGTAGTTGTGTTTTGTGAGCGTTGCGTGAGTATCCGATGGCCTATGCGGCATCCGCCGGCAATACCTTAGCGCCCGTTGCGGCGCCCGGCCTGCTCGCCTTGCAGCGGGCGCTGGTATGGCTGGTCGGCGCTTCCGGCGCGATCGTGTTCATCGAGCCGAGCCCCTACGAGATCGCAACCCTGCTTGCCACCGTCGTCTTCTTCGCCACCGGCGTACGGATGCGGCTGGTGTTCATGCCGCCGTTGCTGCTGCTGTTCCTGCTCAATGTCGGCTACACCATCTCGGCGGTCGCGGTGATGGACCGGCCGAACGTCGCCAACTGGGTGGCGACATCCTGGTACATGGCGGTCACCGTGGTGTTCTTCGCCATGGTGGTGTCGGAGGACACGCAGGCGCGCCTCGACATGCTCCGCCGCGGCCTGATCGTCGGCGCCATGATCGCGGCGCTCGCCGGCATCGCAGGCTATTTCAACCTCGTTCCCGGCGGCCGCGACCTCCTCACGCTCTATGACCGCGCCCGCGGCACCTTCAAGGACCCGAACGTGCTCGGCGCGTTCCTGATCCTGCCCGCCCTTTTCGTGCTGCAGAGCGTGGTCTCCGACCGGCTCGGAAAATCGCTCCGCAGCAGCATCGCCTTTGTGATCATGTCGCTCGCCATCCTGCTGGCGTTCTCGCGCGCCGCCTGGGGCGGGCTTGCGATGACGGCCGCCTTCATGCTGGCCCTGATGGTGCTGACCAGCAACTCGCAGCGGCAGCGCTCGCGCATCATCGTGATGGCCCTGGTTGCCGTGATCCTCGCGGCCATGCTGGTCGCCGTGCTGCTGTCATTCGATTCCATCGCGCAGATGTTCAAGCAGCGTGCCAGCTTCGACCAAGGCTATGATTCCGGCCGCTTTGGCCGGTTCGGCCGCCACATCCTCGGCGCCGAGATGGCGCTCGACCTGCCGTTCGGCATCGGCCCGCTGCAGTTCAACCGCTACTTTCCGGAAGACACCCACAACTCCTACCTGAACGCCTTCATGTCCGGCGGCTGGCTCGCCGGCATCTGCTATCCCGCGCTGATCTTCACCACCGTAATCGTCGGCTTCCGCTACGTTTTCGTGCGCGTGCCCTGGCAGAAGACATACCACGCCATCTTCGCCGCTTTCCTCGGCACGGTCGGCGAAAGCTTCATCATCGACACCGACCACTGGCGGCATTTCTGGATGATGCTGGGCTGCATGTGGGGCATGTTCGCCGCAGCCCAGCGCTACACCACGCCCGCCGAGCGACCCGTCGCCGGGCCGGCGGCGTAAGCACCTACTTCTCCGCCCGGAACGTTATCCCCGCGTGCTGTTCCAGCCGCTTGATCAGCTTGTGGCCCATCGCAGCACCGGGCGTCCAGATTCCCGGCGCCGTGTCGGCCGCGTCGCGCAGCAGGCAGATCGCGCATTCCGAGATCATCTTCGAGGTCGAGCCATAGCCGGGATCGCGGTCGCCCTTGACCACCGCACGCGCCTGTCGGCCGTCGGGCGCAAGCGCGACAAACAGCAGATCGTAATGGCCGCTCTCGCGCTCCTCCTTCGACGGGCCTTCGCCCGGCTTGGGCACATCGGTTCCCGACAGCTTGTTGTTGGCCGCCATCACCTTCCTGGCAATCGCTTCGCCCTGCTCGCCGGGGCCGGTGACCACCATCTCGTCGTAGACGAAATCCTTGCCGTAGGGGAAACCGAGCAGCAGGTTGGAGCGGTGGACGTTGCGCGTGTTGATGTTGGCCATCACGAACGGCGCGGTCCAGGTCTTGAGGTCTTCATCATAGAGCGGCCGGTTGCCCAGCGGCTGCTTCGGTCCGTCAAATCCCGGCGTCAGCACGAACGGATCGCGCAACATGGTGACCAGGCTGAGGTCCTTCGCCGCCGCCTCGAAAATGGCGCGCATGCTCGCCGCCGTGCCGCCTGAAAAGGTACCCTTCATCTCGCGCACCCGGCCCTTGACTCGCGGCACGGCCGCGCCGAATGCCTTCTTCGCCTCCTCCTGCGCACAGAACACGCCGAGCTCGAACGGCAGCGAATCGTAGCCGCAGGAGAACACGATGCGCGCGCCGCTCTTTTTCGCGGCCGCCTCGTGCTGCTCGATCTTCTGCCGCATCCAGACCGGCTCGCCGCAGAGATCGAAATAGTCGACGCCGGCCGCGACGCACGCCGCCAGCAGTTCGTTGCCATAGAGCATGTACGGTCCGACGGTGGTGATGACGGATTTGGTTTGCTCCACCATCGCCTTCAACGAGGCGGGATCGCCGGCATCGGCCACGATCAGCGGCGTATCCCTGGGCGCGCCGATCTCATCTCGCACGGCAGCGAGCTTGTCCTTGCTGCGCCCGGCCATTGCCCATTTCAGGTCGGCGTCGCCCTTGTAATGCGCGGCGAGATATTCGGCGACCAGCCGCCCGGTGAACCCGGTGGCGCCGTAAACTACGATGTCGAATTTTGGCGAAGACATTCTTTCTTCCTCTGAAACTCACCTGCCGTCATTCCGGGGCGATGCGAAGCGTCGAACCCGGAATCTCGAGATTCCGGGTCTGCGCTTCGCGCATCCCGGAATGACAGCAATTACTTCTTCCCCGCGTAACTCACACCCATCCCGGCGCGCACGTCGGCCTGGATGCCGTATGGCGCAATGGGATAGCGCAGGCCGTTTTTCGCGAGCTGCTTCATCCCCGCAATCGCCTTGGCCAGATAGGCCGGCGGCAGCGCCATTAGCATCTCTTCGTCGGGCACGCCACCATAGCGGCGCTCGGCGAAACAGGGCAGCGACAGGCTCGGTTCGCGGGTTTTCAGCGCCCGCCCCCAGGAGTCCGCGCACGCGGTCTCGCCGACCACGCCCCATTCGAACTTCTTGTAGCCGGTATATTGCAGCCCGTTGATCAGGATGATCATCTGGCCCGGCGTCGCGTAGACGAGGCAAATGTCGGGCGGATTGAGCCTTCCGCTGGTGAGCGGGCTCACGGCCAGCGCCTTGTACTGGCCGAACGGCACCACGTCGAGCGCTTCCTGCCGCTTGCGCGCATCTTCCGCCGTGCCGTGCCAGACGCCGACATAGCTCTCGCCCGCGAGCCATTTCTCGTCCTGCGGCGCGAGCCCAATCACCGCGCGGCACTGCGCGCCGACGAGGTCGTCGCCGGTGATGCCGACGGTCCAGCCGAGCCGCGAGGCCATGCTGACGATCTGGTCGGTGGTATGGATGGCGCTGGGCCGGCGGATTTTCGGGATTGCAGCCATCTCCTCCACCGTCGCGAACAGCTTCATGCCGATGACCGTCGTCTTCAACCGCAGCAGGCTGTTGAGATCGGCTACCAGGCCTTCGAGGTCGAACTGTTCGGGCGGCGATTGTTGTTGCATGGTATTTTCTCCCGGATGATCGTTTGCGCCGAGTCTAGCCCGATTGGTGCGGCAGCGCTATTGCGGTCCCGGCAGCAGCGCGTCGGTGCGGTCTGCGATGCGATAGGCGATCAGGCCCAGCCACTCGCGCACGCCGATGTCGACGAGCTGCAGCCCGTCGTTGGCGGTGACGTAGTATTTGAAGAGATCTTCCCTGGTGCCGACGCGCCAGTCCACTGGATAGGCCTCGACCGGAAATCCCGCCTTGCGAAACACCCCCATCGAGCGCGGCATGTGATAGGCCGATGTCACCAGCAGCCAGCGCTCGCCAGGTTTCGGCTTGGCGATCGCCTTCGATAATTCGGCGTTTTCCCCGGTGTTGCGCGACTGCCGTTCCATCGTCAGGCGCGATTTCGCAATCCCGAGTCCCTGAAACAACGCGGTGGCGTAGTCGGCCTCCTTGGCGTCGTTGTGCAGCAAGTTCGGGCTGCCGCCGCTATAGACCAGCCGCGCATTGGGATAGCGATGCGCCAGCGTCGCAGCAGCGATGATGCGGTCGGCTGCCCCCGAGATCACGGGCACGCCATGCGCGGCCGACAGATCCGCATCGAGCGGCCCGCCGAGCACGATGATCCCGTCAGGCTCGCCGCGCGAGGAGTCCCACTTCGGAAAGCGGCTCTCCAACGGATAGAGCACGAAATTGGCAAGCGGCGAGAAGGCGCAGATCGCCAGCCCCACCAGCGCAGCCGCCATCAACCTCCGCCCCAGCCGGGCAAACCGCGTCAGCAGCAGAACTGCGCCTGCAAGCCCCAGTCCGATCAGGAAATTGCTCGGCAACAACAAGTAGCCGACGGTCTTGGATGCAGCGAAAAACAAGAACACCCCTGGGAAAAGTCTGCTACAGCGTCATACGCTGACCCGGCCACAATAAAAAGACCGCTCATGACCCATCATCAGCTGCATTCCAGCCCGGAAACCTGCCACTGGGGTTTCTTCGAAGCCAGGCTGAAGCCGGTCCTGACCATCAAGAGCGGTGACGAGGTCACGGTCGACACCGTCAGCGGCGGCCCGGACGTGTTGCCGGACAAAAGCAAATTCCACATCCCGCCCGAGCTGTTCGATATCCACGCGAGATCCGAGCGCATGGTGCCCGGCCATATCCTGACCGGGCCGATCGCGGTCGAGGGCGCCATGCCCGGCGACGTGCTGGAAGTCGACATCCTCGACGTCCAGCTCCGGCAGGACTGGGGCTACAATCTGATCCGCCCGCTCGCCGGCACCCTGCCCGACGATTTCCACGAGACGCGCATCCTCAATATTCCCCTCGATCGCGCGCGCATGGTCGGCCGCCTCCCTTGGGGGCTCGACCTGCCGCTAAAGCCGTTCTTCGGCGTGATGGGCACCTCGCCGCCGCCGGCCTGGGGCCGCATCACCTCGCTGATCCCGCGCGCCATGGGCGGCAATCTCGACAACAAGGAGCTGGGCGCCGGCGCGAAACTCTATCTGCCGGTGTTCGTGCCGGGTGCGCTGTTCTCCTGCGGCGACGGCCACGGCGTGCAGGGCGACGGCGAGGTCTGCGTCACCGCGATCGAGACCGCGCTGCAGGGCCACTTCCGCCTCACGCTGCGCAAGGACATTTCGCTCGCCTCTCCCCGCGCCGAGACCGCCGATCACTACATGACCATGGCTTTCGATCCCGATCTCGACCAGTGCGTTGTGCGCGCGCTGCGCGACATGATCGTGCTGCTCGGCGAGAAGCGCAATCTGTCGCGCGAGGACGCCTACACACTGTGCAGCCTCGCCGCCGATCTGCGCGTAACGCAGACGGTGAATGGCTCCAAGGGCATCCACTGCATGATCGCGAAAACGGTCGTGCACGGATAAGAGCGCGACTTCGTAGGATGGGTAGAGCGAAGCGAAACCCATCAGCACTCTCCACCGAGCACGAAGGCGATGGGTTTCGCTTCGCTCTACCCATCCTACAGCACTACGGCACCGTGATTCGTTGCCACAAGCGTTAACGCGCGTTGCCTACGCGCCACACCGCGATCGGATTTGATCGCAGCGCATCAACAATGCGCGAGCAAATCGTGAATTGCGACAAGCCCGGCCTCCGCTGCATCAAGCAGCACACTCACCATATTCGTCGACGAACGTGGCGAAGCAATGCGGACTCAGGGTCCGCAGGCGTGAGTTCACACGACGATTGAGCGGAGACGGTCCTGCCGACTGGGGCGGCTTGCCGGACCCGGAGATTCTTGCCGAATGGGGTGGCGATGGTGTTGCAGTGGTTGAATAGCCCGGTGATCTGGACGCTGATCGTGCTGATCATGTCCAGCCTCGGAATTTATCGCGAACTGTTCTGACTTACCCGGCGGCCTATGCGGCAGCATTGAGCCGCTGCAGGAAACTCGTGACCTGCTGGCGCAGCATCGCAACCTGGCCATGGACGCTTTCGGACGCGCCATTGACGCGCATGGCCGCCTCGCCGGTATCGGCGGCGGCCGCACTGATGCCGCCGACGTTGAACGAAACCTCCGAGGTACTTGCGGACGCCTGCTGCATGTTGCGTGCGATCTCTTGGGTCGCCGCCCCCTGCTGCTCGATCGCGGCAGCGATCGCGGAAGCGATACCATTGACCTCATCGATGGTCCGCGCGATCACCTCGACCGCTGCAACCGATGCGGTCGTGCTATGTTGCATCTCGCTGACCTTGGCGCTGATCTCCTCCGTCGCCTTTGCGGTCTGCGTGGCAAGGCTCTTGACCTCGGAGGCGACCACTGCGAATCCGCGTCCGGCTTCGCCGGCGCGCGCCGCCTCGATGGTGGCGTTCAGGGCCAGCAGATTGGTCTGCCCCGCGATCTCGCTGATCAGCTTGACCACGTCGCCGATCTGCATCGCAGCCTCGGCGAGGACACGGATCTCGCTGCCGGCGCGGTGAGCCTCGCTGACGGCGCGGCCGGTATTGTCGGTGGAACGGGCAACCTGGCTGCTGATCTCCGCGATCGACGACGCCAGTTGCTCTGCTGCGCTGGCCACGGTCTGCACATTGTTGGACGCCTGGCCGGATGCAGTCATCACGCTGGCCGTCCGATGGCCGGTCTTCTCGACGGCAGCCGCCATCGTGCCGGCATCGGCTTCGAGATTCGCCGCCGCATCCACCAGTTTGCCGGCGATCCCGTCGAGCTGCGCGCCGAACTCCTTCGACAGATTGCCGACCTCGTTCACCCGCCGGCCCAGGCTGTCGGTTCCGGCGTTGATGACGCCGGCCGAATGACGGAACGAGCCCGGCAGGCCGCGCACCATGATCTTCCGGAAATACTTGCCGTGGCTCGCATAGTCCATCGACGCAGACGCCTCGCGCACGAAGGCATCCGTGATGTCGAGCATGTCGTTGATCGACTTCTGCATCAGACCAATCCGGCCCGGCAGTCGTTCGCTGAGGACGCGCGCCTCGAGATCGCCCCGGGCGGCACCGCTGCAGACCCTCGAGGCTTCGCTGACCGCCGCGAGCACACGCTTCAGGCTCCACGCGCAATAGGCCAGCAGGACGACGATGGCGCCCAGCAGGGCCCCGGCCGGCATACGGGGGACCGGATCGGCAACGGCCAGTCCGGCGAGCGCGACGATGGCGAGAAGGCCTGCAAGACCGCTCGCCGCCTGTATCCTAGAGAGCGAGCACGAATTCGTCATAACCAACGCCTTGTTTCTTCAGCAGAGCGACCATCATGTCGAAGCTCGCGCGCATGCCATCCCTGGCATTGGCGTGCCGGGCTTCCTCTGCGCTGAGCGCCTTGTAGATCGGGCTGATGCGCTCGATCGGAACGCGTTCCGGCTTGCGGCGGTTGGAATGGTAGCCGACGATGTTGCCATTCTCGTCGAGGGTGGGCGTCACATGGGCGAAGACCCAGTAGTGGCTGCCGTCCTTCGCCAGGTTGACGACGTAGGCGAAGATCTCCTGCTTCGACTCCAGCGTGTCCCACAACAGCTTGAACACGCATCGCGGCATGTCGGGATGCCTGACCAGGCTGTGCGGGGCGCCCAGCAATTCCCTGTAGGGATACTTTGCCATGCGGACGAAGACGTCGTTGGCGTAGGTGATGCGACCCTTCAGGTCGGTCTTCGATACGATCAGCTCCTCGTCGCCGAGCACGTTCTCGATACCGGTCGCCCGCACGGTTCGTGTCATCGCTGCCCCTGGAGCAAGCGGCGCGCCGTTGCGCCGTCTTCCCGACGCTAGGAGAACAGTATTAACCGAACATGAGCATCGCGGAGCGGCAGACCTCCGGACGATTACGTAGGACATCGCGCAGCAGCTGGGATTCATTCGCAATCGGTATTCAGCTGCCGGCTTGGCGCTACAGGAAATCTTTCCTCATGCGGAGGACCCGTCTCCGACCGCATCCTGTGCTGCTTCATTTCAGCCGATAGCCCGCGTGACACCCCACGCATTGAGCGGTTATTTCGGCAAGCCCCGCAAACACGGGCTTCAGATCGCCGGTGACGCCCGCCTCCTGCGTCGTGATCGCAAACCGGCTTGCGGCACGATGCATCGCCGTGCCGGCCTCCTGCATTCCCTGCGGCATGTATTTGGCGACTTCGGCAGACCCGTGCAGTCCCAGCGACGACATCCCAAGCCGCGTTTCCGCAAGCTTGGCGGCGACGTCAGTGTGGCCCAAGGCCAGATGGGATTGTATCTCCTGCAACGTCTGGAGATGATCGCGCATATTTGCCAGCGTGTGCTCGATCAGCGGCTTCGGAAACTTTACAAACTGCCGCGTGTCCGGAGCGACGGGGGCCGACGCATCATGTCCGTGTCGATGCTGAGCCACGGCGAGCGTCGCGCTGCCGCAAGCCAGGCCGGCGGCAATGATGATCGCAAGAAGCCGCATCGATCCTCCCAAGAATCCCGAACGGCCGCCTCGCAAGCCGCCGGCGAACAGTCAGTCCTTGCCACATGGCCGGCTCCCACGACATGATAGCAATCATGTCGCATGCCATCGAACCTTTCCTGAAAGGGCTCGTTGCCCGGCGGCGGGACTTCGACCGTGGCCAGGCGGTGTTCCATCGCGGGGATGCCGTGAAGGAAGTGCACTTCGTGCTCGCTGGATCGGTGCATCTGGTGCGGCATCAAGACGACGGCTCCACCCTGATCCTTCAGAGGGCGGGCCCGGGGTCGATCCTGGCCGAAGCCTCCTTGTATTCCGAAACCTATCATTGCGATGCCGTTGCATCCGGCCCCGCCGAGACGAGGGCGTATGCGAAAACAGGCTTCAGGAAACTGCTCGCGAACAATGCCGGCTTCAGCGATGTCTGGGCGATTTACCTGGCGCAGGAACTGCAACGCGCGCGGCTACGCTCGGAAATTCTCTCATTGAAGACGGTTGCCGCAAGGCTCGATGCATGGATCGCGTGGAATGGCGGCGCCTCTCCCGCGAAGGGCGAATGGAAACTGGTCGCCAACGAAATCGCGGTAAGCCCCGAGGCCCTCTATCGAGAACTCGCCAGGCGTCGTTAGTGGATGCCACGTTAACCCGTGCGAAAACCTGCCGCGCTGCCGCACACCCTCATCG
This sequence comes from Bradyrhizobium sp., assembly GCF_016219575.1. Taxonomy (GTDB): domain Bacteria; phylum Pseudomonadota; class Alphaproteobacteria; order Rhizobiales; family Xanthobacteraceae; genus Bradyrhizobium. Next base: position 1,214,378 of record NZ_JACRMG010000009.1, read on the forward strand.
CTGTTTGACGGGCCGAATCCACAAACCCGGTTGCCCTCACCCGCGAAGGCGGGTGATCCAGCATTCCAGAGACGCCGGAGGTCAGATCGATAAGCCGCCGCGTACTGGAAGCCCCGCATGCGCGGGGCATGACATGTGGAGCGTGAACGCGCACCCGCCCCTCACAACGCCTCGCGAAACTTCAGCCTGGTCTGAAACTGCACGCTGGTCTTTCCGACCAGCGCGGTGCCGCTGACGACCGCGTCGTCGTCGGAATAGATGCCGCTGAAGCCACAGGTGACCTCCCGGCCGCCGAACAGCGGCAGCACACCCACGGGCTTCGCATGCTGGAACGTCGTCAACTCGCCGCGCCATTTGCCATCGGCGGCGGTGTAGGAGCCCGTGTAGTAGAAATGCGCGTCGCCGCCGGCGATCTTGCCGTCGAGCAGCACGATGACGCCGGTGGCGTGCCCTCGCCCGCCGTCGGTCATTTCAGTCTCGACCGTGTAGAGACCGTTTCTCACGCCACCCATGGCAACGCGCCCTGCCCCCACGAAAACGGATCATCGTCGCAGCCGACAAGCTCGCACAATCCGGAAAAAAAGCGCAGCAGCCCGGCGTCTTGCCGACCGCGGTGCAGCTGGGCGCCCGGGACCCCGCTGCCATGGCGCCGAATTCTGTAGCGATTCCCGCAAAATACCGGAGAAACCCAACAAGCTGTTGACGAACGGCAACATCTCTTAATAGAGTCTAAATAGATACTTTTCAGTACAGCGTTCACGGATTAGCGTGCGTCATGGCTACGGAAAAAGCCGAAACCGACCGCATTCCCGTTACGTTGGCGCTCTCGACCATCACTTATCTAGAAAAGCTGGTGAGACAGGGCACCCACGGCACAAGCGTTCCCGGCGTTGCAAGGACCCTGATCGAGGAAGGCATCAGGCTCGCCATCAAGGACGGGCTGCTGTCGATCCGCGACAACGGGAAGTCGTGACCGTCGGGAGGAGGATGGGAGGCGGCGGCACACCAAGAATTGGGACCGCCAGCATGTTTGCCACTGCACCGACCTGGACCACCGAACGCCTAGAACTCCTGAAAACCCATTTTGCCGCCGGCCTCTCCTGCCGGCAGATCGCGGCCGAGATCGGGGTCAGCCGCAATGCCGTGATCGGAAAGCTCTCCCGCCTCGGGCTGTCGCGCGAAAGAAGCGGCGACGAGGCGCGGCCGAAAAAGCCGCGGGAGCGCCGCGGGCGTTCGGTGCCACGGCTGCAATACGAGATGCTGCGGCAAGTCTATGACGAAGCCGCCTTCACCGAGGCACCCGTCGTCAGCGAGCGCCGCTGCTCGCTGTTGGAGCTCAGCAAGGAGCGCTGCCGCTGGCCGGTCAACGCCGAGGCCGAAGAATTTTCGTTTTGCGGCAACACGCCGCTCGCGGGCATGCCCTATTGCCAGGGCCACACCCGCCTCGCCTATCGTTCGCTGGCGCGGAGGGCCGGTTAGCGCGTGATCCCGGCCCGGCGTGCCGCATCAAAGCGGGCGCCGGGTCGGGTCATGTGCCAAAGGGCCAGAGCGTTTTCAAGCGAAGTGGATACCGGTTCGCGTAAAGAAAACGCGTCAAATCAAGAATCCAGAGCTTCGGTTCTGATTCAATCAGAACCGAAGCTCTAGCCGATGCGCCAGCCGACTTCCTTGACGAAGTTCTGGTAAAATTCCGGCTCGTAGGCGCGTTCCGGCGATTGACGCACCCGCTCGTCGAGCTTGTGGGCGTCGTCGCCGACCAGGATGCGCCACCTGCCCGCCTTGACCCCGTCGAGAATGATCCGGGCCGCCGCTGCCGCCGAGGTCGGCGCCTCCTCGCGAAACGTCCGCGCACGATCGTCGGCGAATTTCTGGATGTCGGCATCCGTCATGGCCGAGGTGTCGACGTTCATGCCCTGCAGCCGCTGACGCGTCGCCAGAATATCGTTCGGTGAAAGCTCCGCGCTGCCGGTCTGGATCACCCGCGAATTGGCGACGATGGAAGTGCCGATATGGCCGGGCATCACCACCGAGCACTTGATGTGCGGGGCGTTGAGGCGGAGGTCATTGATCAAGGCCTCGGTAAAGCCCTTCACGGCGAACTTGGCGGCCGAATAGGCGGTGTGCGACACGCCCATGCCGACGGAAGCCCAGAAACCATTGACGCTGGAGGTGTTGACGATGTGCCCCTCGTCGGCGTTGACCAAGAGCGGCAGGAAGGTGCGCACGCCGAGATAGACGCCGCCCCAGCAGATGTTGAAGGTGCGTTCCCACTGCTCGCGCGTGTTGGTGAACAGGCTGCCCCCGCCGCCGATGCCGGCATTGTTAAACAGGAGATGGATCCTGTCGGTCTGCTGCTGCTCGACCAGTTCGTCGCGGAATCGCTTGAGGTGATCCTCGATCGAAACGTCGGCGACATGGGTGGTGACGCGCAGGCCCTGCGGCAGCTTTTCCGCCTCGCACAGCCGCTTGGTCTCGGCCATCGCCTCCGGCGAGACGTCGCACATCGCGACATTGCAGCCTTCCGCAACCAGCTGGCGCGCGAGCTCGCGCCCCATCCCCGTGCCGCCACCGGTAATGACGGCAATCCTTCCGGCAAAATCCTTCATGGAGTCTCGTTGACCTTTCTCGTTGGCAACCTATTCCGCGGCCTCGACCTGCGCGCCGAGCGCCCCCAGCCCCGCCAGCGCCTTGCCGATGGCGGCCTGCTGGGCGGGCGAGGCTTCCGGCATCGGCGCCCGCGGATATGTTTTCGGCAGGCCCTGCAACGTCTGCGCATAGCGCGTGCAGGCCGGCAGATTGTCGGCGATGACGGCGTTCCACACCGTGAGCAGCTTCTTGTGCAGCTCGAGCGCCGTGGCGTGATCGCCCGCCTTCACCGCATCCCACAGCTCCACCGAGGCATGCGGCGCGGCGGTAAGGATAGCGGCGATCGAACCGTGGGCGCCCAGCGTGTAGGAGGGATACATCAGCGCGTCCACCGCACTGTAGATCAGCTTGTCCGGCGCCATCATCATGAGGTCGGCAAACAGTTTGAGGTCGCCGGCGCTCTGCTTGACGCCGACCACCAGCGGCACCTCGGTCATGATGCGGGTCAGCAGCGCGGGCGACAGATACGACCAAGGCACCACGTTGTAGATGATGATGGGCATGCCGGTTTCATCGGCCATGCGGCGGAAGTGATCGACCATCGCCTGCTCGTCCGGCTTGAACAGATAGTGCACCGGCGTCACCTGCAACGCGGCAACATCCATGTCGCGCACCAGCTTGCCGCGGCGGATCGCGTCGCGGGTGGAGTCGACGATGATGCCGGCGATCACGGGCGCGCGGCCTTTCGCCGCCTCGACGGTCGCCGCAATCAGGTCGCGATATTCCTCATGGTCGAGCGTGTGCCCCTCGCCGGTCGAGCCGCCGGCCGCCATGCCATGGCAGCCGGCGCCGATCAGCCAGCCCACTTGCGGCGCCACGAGTTTGAGGTCGATCTCGCCGCTGCTGGTGAACGGCGTTGTCATCGGCGGTATCACGCCAGTCGGACGAATCTTCATGGCCGGCCCTCGCTGTTTCCATCCCGTTGACCCGGTTCGCTGATCGACCGGTTGGACGAAAGACTAGCGAATGTCGGCTGGGCAATCCACATGCCGCGAGCGCATGGCACCGCGCGCTGGTTGCGGGATGTGGAACATCGCGCCGATCAGGCTGCGGAAGCGGAGCCTGCGGGCGCGGTTGCCTCAATCTTCATCGGCAACTCCTTATCGGAATATTGGCCGACGTCGAGCCGCCAGACAGTCTCGCCGTTCGGCTCTGCACCGAGACGTGCAAAGCCGAGCTTCTCGAAATGATCCTTCACGAGGCCGTTGCGGGCGGTCGGGATGTAGCGGCCGACCAGCTCGCCGGCGCCGGCCGCGCGGGCCTGTTGAACCAGATGCTGCAGGATCGCCTCCTCGACCCTGCGACCGAGTACGCGGCAGGACATGATCCAGGTGTCAACCTCCCAGCGCTTGCCGTGCTTCAGACAAATCACCGCCGAGATCATGCCATTGTCGCCGAACATGTCGGCCAGCCGTGCCTGCACGGTGACGGCATCGGGGTTGGCCTGCAGTGTGGCGACCTCGGCTTCGCTGTAGCGCCGCGTGGTCAGGTTGAACTGGTTGGACTTGGAGATCAGCTGCGCAATCCGCTTCCGCCCCGGCTGGTCGAACGGCGCGATCGCGAGCGTCATGTCGAGCGAGCGCAGGTAGTCGTCGTGATTGCCGATCCGCTCGAGCTGGGCGGCGCGCCTGGCGTTCGCCTTGTACATCCCGGCGCGCTGCCGGTCCTCGCGCGAAAAGCCGGTCTGCTCGAAATAGCCGGCCGCCTGGAACACCGGAATCCATTCGCTTGCGTCGTCGGGCAATTCGGGCACCGCCACGGCCGGCAGGGCGTCGCGGACGCGCTTGCGCTCGGCAGGATTGTCGTCGAGGAACACGAAGCTCTCGAGCCCGAGATCGATCATAGCGGCGATCGCCTTGATGTTGGCAGCCTTGTCGTCCCAGTTGACGCGGAAGGCGACGATGTCGTCTTCCTTCAGGATCATCTCGGGATGGTTGCGGAAGGCATCGAGCGCGATGGCCTCGTCGTTCTTGGAGGAGACGCACAGCAAAATGCCCCGCTCCTTGTAAGCGAGCGCCATCCGCTGCAGCGCGGAGTAGCTCTCGCCGAGCGGCGAACCGGTGCCGAGCGCCAGGCCCTCGATGCCGTCGTCACCGACGATGCCGCCCCACAGCGTGTTGTCGAGGTCGAGCACGAGCACGCGGCGCGAGCGGCCCATTTGGGCTGCGATGATACGCATGACGTGGTCGGCATAGAGCGGTGCCATCGCCACCGCGAATGGATATTTCGCGGCGTACCAGTAGCGCCCTGCCGACCAGGCACCCTGCCCAACAGATGCGGCAATGCTGTCGATGTCAAGCAACAAGTGGCCGGCCTGCCGCGCTTGCGATGCGAGGCGGCGATTGAATTCGCTTGCGAGATGGCGCGGGCTGCCGGCGAGGCCGAGGTCCATGTTGATCTGCGACGCATCGGGATCGCCGGCCAGCGTCTGCAGGATCACCGGCTTTCCGGTTGCGGCAACCGCAACCTCCGCAATCCGCATCACCTGCGCCAGCGCAGCGTCGACCGTCCGCACCGCGGCTTCCTCGTCGCCGAGCGATGCCGCAAGACGGAGCATGCGATTGTCGGACGCGATCAGCACGAAGTCCGGCGGATTATTTGTCAGCTCATCCCGATGGCGCGCAAGCCACGGCTCGGGTTCCTCATACTCGGCGATCGTGAGCTGCAACAGGAAACCGAAGCGGATCGCGGTGCCGATCAGGCTGTCCGCGAGATGGTTGGCCGTGCTTGCCGACAGGATCAGCAGGTGAACCGGCACGAACCCCTGCTTGCGCGCGTCGGCGGTGAGCGAAGGCGGCGCCGACTTGACGATGTTCCTGATCTTGCGGCCAAGCAGCCGCAGCTCGGCCTCGTCCCATCCGGCTTGTGCGAGCGCGCGCAGCGCGCCCAGTGCTTCCAGGGGATCGGCAGGAAGCGCCGCGATGCCGTCGCGCATCTTGCCTGCGGGGCGCGGCAGCCAGGGCAGTGCCTGCACCGGCAATTTCGCAGCAGGCCTGGCTGTCGCTTCCGTCACTGCAGATGTTCCCGGATCGCATCCACGAACTGGCGCACCGAGCTGATCTGCTCGATTTCGGACAGATTGAACTGGAAGTCGAACTCGCTCTCGACGCCGCTGACGAGACGGATATGCGCAAGACTGTCCCACGCCTTCAGGTCGGCCTGGCGCGTGTCCATGCCGATGACGAGATCGTCATCGTCGAGCTCGGCGCGGAATATCTCCTGCAGCCTGTCGAGAATTGATGCCTGCGTGTTGCCGGAAGCGCCGTCCATCAGATCGCGGGCCTCGAAATTGGAACGAACAGCTCCTTCCTCGGAACCGGCTCAATGTACATCGTGATCCCCTTCCGGCCGAGCGCGACCGCATGTTCGATGAAGGGTTTAGCATCGGCGGCCATCATCTTCAAATTGGAGAGTTTCGTGTCCGTGCAGATGTCGGGCCCGAAATGCCGCCGCAGCCGGTGCGGTCGTATATCTCCGCCGCGCTTGAGGAATTCGTGTTCGCCGGTCTCGCCGCTGGCGCGCTTCCAGCGGTAGCGGATCGTGCCGTTGAACACCCCGTGAAAGAAAGGAATCTCGTCATACAGCAGGCATTCCACCGCATGCAGCGGCGTCATGAAATTGAAGGTGGCGCCGAGCCCGAGCATGCGGGCATCCACATCCATCAGCCGGCAGAACGGCGAATCCTTGCCCCAGGTCAAGACGGTGCGGTGGTGATCCCGGACCAGGAAATCCGCGTTGGGGCCGATGGCGCAAACCGAGGACGTGAGATGGATGCTTCGCTGCACGCCCGGCACGCGGCGAAACACTTCGCACAACAGCCCGGTGTAGACCGGCGCGCGGTCGACCATAAACACCTTGCTCGCGTCATGATCGATCGGAAAGGCCGGCATCGCCAGCGTTCCCTCCGGGCCGATCAGATCGCGCAGGAGATCGATCACTTCGCTCGGCTTCATCGGAACGTTGAAGAATTCGTTCCAGGAGGACTGGACCCACAGCGTGCGGCCGCGGGTCACGCCGAGATCGATCAGGCGCTGGCGCAGCTCGGCCACCTCGACCGGGCGGCGATAGATCTTCTTGTCCAGCCACAGCCGCCGGGTGCGGACAAAGTCGCGCACATTGCCTTGCCCCAGCGCCTTCTGGGCAATGCGTTTGACGATGCTGCGAAGCGCGCTGGGCATGACCGGCTATCCCCGCGCGCCCTGCGTCGCCGGACGAGCGGCTTGCTGAACCTCGTGCACGATGGGCAAGAGCACGTCCAGCGCATCATGCGCGCTGGCAACGCCCACCGTCGCGGTCTGATCGGTCGCGATGCGCGGCAGGCGCCGCGAGATCGCGCGCACGCCGGGCATGAACGCGTTCAGCTGCTGCACGAGAGTCTCTCCCGCCGCCTTGGCCATGGCGTATTCGGCAATGCCGGCGGTTGCCGCGTCGAGCGCCGTGGTGGATGGATAGAACATGGCGACGCCGCCGGAATTCGCCTGTACGAGCGCGGAGCAGAGATCGAAGAATCCATCGACATAATAATCGAGGAAGACCCTCAGCTTCTCCGGCTCGAACAGCGCCGACTTGCGCTGGAAGATCTTTGCCGTGGCGAAATAGAAGCAGCTATCAACCGCACCGGCGCCGCCGAGCTGTGCGGCAGCCGGCCGGAGCGCATCATAGCAAATGACGTCGCATGTTGCGCCGGCCTGGCGGATTTCGCCGGCGACCCTTTCCGCCTCCTGCCTGCCCTCGCGGAAGGTGATGACGGGATGACCACCGCCTGCCGCGACGATCTTGGCGGCGACCTCGCCGAGCCCTCGCGAGCCGCCGATGATGAGGGCGCGCTGTCCGGCAAACGGCTTTCCTGCGACGCGCATCGCGACCTTATCCATGTCCGCCTGCGCGGGCGGCTGCGGGCGCGCGAAGGCGTCAAGCCGGCCGGTCAGGCCGCTGCCGGCAACATCGATCTGCAGCGAACGGAAGCGTGCATCGGTCTTGTGGACGGCAAAACCGAGCGCATGTGTGCCATCGCTCGCGGCATCGCGGGTCACGTCGAGCCCGGCAAACAGCGAATGCAGACCCGGGCAGGCCATCCCGACGACCTGCGATGTCGCCATCAACGCGCCGACGGCCGCCGGACCTATGGCGCTGGAGAGACCCGGAAACAAGCGGCGGATTTCATCCTCGCTTGCAGCGGGTGCGACTGCGCCGCGTTGATCCGCCATTTGCGCGAATGGCGGATCGAGCGGCTCCGAAATAACGCGCGGCGCAGGCAGCGCGCTACCCACGGACGATCCGGAGATCTTGCCGGGCCGAGACGACAACTTGATCGCGGCGATGACGGCGCCTGCGGCGATGACATCCAGATCGACCGAGGACTCGGTCCGGCTGCCGATCCGCACCTCGGCGGTCTCGTCGAGAAACAACGGCTGGTGGAAGCGAACGCGGATGCTCCTGACATCGAAGCTTCCGGCGCGCAGCCAGGCCTCCAGCGCCCACAGTACGGTATGGATGCCGTGCACGACCGGCGCACCCATCTGGGTGCGGCGGGCGAAGCGGGCATCAAGATGCAGCGGATTGGAGTCGCCCGACGCCCGCGCGAATTGGCGCTGGTCGTCCAGCGTGAAGGCGCGGCTGGCGATGGCGGCACTAGAGGTCATCGATGGCCCGCTTAGCACAGCCGACCACGGCGGTGGCTATCTTCCCGGCATCAAAGTTACCCGAAAGGCCGAACAGAGGCTGGAATCCCGTCACCTCATAGCCGCCCTCGCCGATCTGGCCGGGCGTGGGGAGATAGCCGTAGAGCGCGCCGAGATAACCCGCATAGAGCCGCAGCCGCGCCTCACTGGCCGGCAGCGCGGAATCCAGGATGGCTTCCCATTCCACCGTAACCTCCGCGGACAGCGCGACGAGCTCGAACGCCTGGCCGAGCCGGAGCGCCTGAACGGTAAGCGGCTTGTCCGGGGCACTGCCGCGAAAGAACTCCGCCAGCGGAATCTGTGCGGCGCCGGTCGAGAGGGTTGCGGGTATATCCGCCGACTCGGCCGGCTGCCCGGCAATCGCAGCAACGCCGGCGGCAAGGCCCTCGCTCCAGCGCACCCAGTCGCCGGCAACACGCGGGGGAAAGGCCGGCCCCGAGACCACCTTGCGAGCGAACCGGCGCAGCCGGCCGGCGAGACTTTCCTGCGTGCCCGTCCCGGCTATCCTCGGACCGATGTCGCCGCAAAATCCTTGCACGAACACACAAGGGATTTCACCGAACCGCCGGCGCAGCGCGCGCCGGACCGCGCCCGGAAAGTCGGCGCTGATGACATTGAGGGGAATGACTGCGGTCGCATGGCAGGTGTAGTGCCAGACGGCGGTGATCACCCTGTCATCGTCGACGCGGCGAAGCAGCAGCACCGTCGCCATCTCGTCAGTCGGCCCTTGCGGATCCGGCGCCATCACGGTGCTGGTGAGTTTGAAACCGTAGGTACGACCGACGGTAGGAAGCGGCCAGTAGCGGCGGCGGTTGACGGAATGGCTGAGGCGGCCGCGCTTGATCTCCACCCTGCTCTCGGCGGGCTGGTCCTGCAGCATCCGCCCGACGAGATTCTCGGAGGCCGCCACGAGATCGGCCACGAATTGCCCGTCGGGCACGCCGAGCGGCGCGCAGGCGCGATCGGTGGCCGGCGCAAAATGCGTATGCGATGCAAGCAGCATGATCTCGGCCGGTGCAAATCCATGCGGCGCGAGCCGGGCATGAATCGCCTGCTGCAGTTCGGTCCCGACGATCATCAGATCGAAGCTGAAGATCAGGCAGCGCCGCCCGCCCGCCTCCAGCAGCACCGCCGAAACCTCGATGGGGTCGAGGACGGTAGAGACCGCCTCCCGGCGCGCCGCGTAACCGGCCAGCCGCACCGGCCGGTCGCGCGGGGTAACGTCGCATGATGCGGCTCGTGCAAACATGGATCAGGTGCTCCCGCCCAACCGCTGCGCCTTACGAAATGGAGCCCTGGACGGAGTGGCACTGTGGGAAATGGTGCCTCAAAAATGCTTCCCTTGATGCACCGGTCGGAAGCGGCAAGGCCATAACCCGTTGATTTGATGGTCGGAGCGAGAGGATTTGAACCTCCGACCCCTAGTCTCCCAGACTAGTGCGCTAACCGGGCTGCGCCACGCTCCGATGCCGTTCCCTTAGCGTTCATCGCTGCCCGGCGCAAGGAGTCCAATAAGGAGCCCGATACGGCCCCGCGGGCCTACCCTTGCGGCTGTTCCGCCCCAGGTCAGCCTTCCCTGAGCGCCGAATCGAGCAATTGCCGGGCGGCGAGCAAATCCTGCAGCACGCCTTCCAGGCGGGCGCGATCGACCGCACGGGCGGCAGCGGCCGCCGGTTCCGGCAGGTTCTTCGCGATGCCGTCCTCGTCGAGCTCGAGGAAGCGGAAATCGATGCCGTCGTCGGCGCCCTCGTAATCCTCGTCGTCGCCCTCGAAGGAGGAGGCCGGCGCCTCGGCATCCTCCTCGGCCATGGTCTGCTCGAGCGTCTTCTCCACCGCGCCGAAGGAGGCCGCGACCGAGGAATCCGCAAGCCCCTGCACCGCCTTGACGCCATGCTCCTTGAGGATGCGCTGCACACCGCGGATGGTATAGCCCTCGCCGTACAGCAGACGGCGGATGCCCTTGAGCAGATCGACATCGTCGGGGCGATAATAGCGGCGACCGCCGCTTCGCTTCATCGGCTTGATCTGCGCGAACCGGGTCTCCCAGAAACGCAGCACGTGCTGGGGAATGTCGAGTTCGTCCGCGACTTCACTAATGGTTCGGAACGCATCCGGCGCCTTGTCCAAATGCCCGCTCCTTTCCGCTCATCTCTTATTGAGCGCTAATCGCCCTTGCCGTCGCCATTGGTGGGCGCATGCCCGTTGATACGCTGCTTCAGAATCGCCGACGGCTTGAACACCATCACACGACGCGGCGAGATCGGTACTTCGGTGCCGGTCTTCGGATTGCGTCCGATACGCTGACCCTTCTTGCGCACCATGAAGGAACCGAACGACGAAAGCTTCACCGTCTCGCCCTTCTCCAGGCAATCGGTGATCTCTTTCAAAACCAGTTCGACGAACGCCGACGACTCCGTGCGCGACAGGCCCACCTTCTGATAGACCGCCTCGCACAGATCGACGCGTGTAACTGTCTTGCCTGTTCCCGTGGTCATCGCCTGCCCCGCACTCTCGGCGAACAAATTTGTTCCCAGAAATTAGGAGGTTAGCAAACCACGGTCAACAGCGAGCATCATGCAAGAGCATGAAAAGACGCTTATAATTCGCGTTGAATTCTTTATGCCACACTTACCAGCGGACCAGCGCCGAGCCCCAGGTGAAGCCGCCACCCATGGCTTCCAGCATCAACAGGTCGCCTTTCTTGACGCGGCCGTCCCTCACCGCAACGCACAGCGCCAGCGGGATCGACGCTGCCGACGTGTTCCCGTGCATGTCCACGGTCAGCACCACCTTCTGCGGCGCAATATGCAGCTTGTGCGCGGAAGCATCGATGATTCGCTTGTTGGCCTGGTGCGGAATGAACCAGTCGATGTCCTCCGCGCTGGTTCCCGTGGCCTTGAAGGCGTCGATGATCACGTCTGTGATCATGCCGACCGCATGCTTGAAGACCTCGCGGCCTTCCATGCGCAGATGGCCAACGGTCCTGGTCGAGCCAGGCCCACCATCGACATAAAGCTTCGATTTGTGCCGGCCGTCGGAGCGAAGATGCGTGGTCAGGATGCCGCGGTCGGAGGTCGTGCCGGGCTGTTCCTGCGCCTCCAGCACCACCGCACCGGCGCCGTCGCCGAACAGCACGCAGGTGGTGCGGTCCTCCCAGTCGAGGATACGCGAAAAGGTCTCGGCGCCGATCACCAGGGCACGCTTGCAGGCGCCGCTGCGCAGGAAATTGTCGGCGGTCGCGAGCGCAAAGATGAAGCCGGAGCAGACCGCCTGCAGGTCGAAGGCCGCGCCATGGTGAATGTTCAGTCCGTTCTGGATCGCCACGGCCGTAGCCGGAAAGGTGTTGTCCGGCGTCGAGGTCGCCACCACGATCAGGTCTATCGATTGGGCATCGACGCCGGCATCGGCCAGCGCCGCGCGCGCGGCATTGAGGCCGAGATGCGAGGTGAATTCGTCATCGGCCGCAACGTGGCGCTGCCGGATGCCGGTGCGCTGCACGATCCAGTCGTCGGAAGTGTCAATTCGTGCCGCCAGTTCGGCATTGGTCAGCACCTTCTGCGGCAGATAGGAACCGCAGCCGAGCACGACCGAACGTATCGCAGTCACGAAACAGCCTCCTGTGCGGTCTGCGCCTGGGCCAGCGCGCCGCCGTCACGATTAAGCATGCGGTTGATCTTGGTGAGGAGATCGTAGTGGACCGTCTCATAGCCAACATCGACGGCATAGGCAAAGCCTTCGGCGCTGACTCCGCCATGGCTCTTCACCACCACCCCCTTGAGACCCAGCAGCACCCCGCCATTGGACTTGTTGGGATCGAGCTTGTCCCGCAGTTCCTTGAAGGCGCTGCGGGCAAGGAGATAGCCGATCCGGGTAAGCCAGGTCCGCGACAGCGCCACGCGCAGCAACTCGCTCATCTGGCGCGCGGTTCCCTCGGCCGCCTTGAGCGCGATATTGCCGGAAAACCCCTCGGATACGATCACGTCGGCTGCCCCCTTGCCGATGCCGTCGCCCTCGACGAAACCGACATATTCGAGCTGCGGCAGGTTCAGCGTGCGAAGCAGTTCCGCGGCCTCGCGGATCTCCTCGTGGCCCTTGATCTCCTCGACCCCGATATTGAGCAGCCCCACCGTCGGCCGCTCCTTTTCGAACAGCACGCTCGCCATCGCGGAGCCCATCACGGCGAGCGCAACCAGATGGTGGGCGTCGCCCCCGATGGTGGCGCCGAGATCGAGCACGATGGAGTCGCCGCGCGCGGTCGGCCAGACCGCGGCGATCGCGGGGCGGTCGATGCCCGGCAGCGTACGCAGGCAGAAGCGAGCCATCGCCATCAGCGCGCCGGTGTTGCCGGCGGAGACCGCGACGTCTGCCTCGCCTTTCCTGACCGCGTCGATCGCGAGCCACATCGATGAGGTCTTGCGGCCGCGGCGCAAGGCCTGGCTCGGCTTGTCGTCCATGCCGACCGCCACGTCGGTGTGGATGACGCGGGAGACCTTCTTTAGCGCGGGATGTTTTTCGAGCTCGGGATCGATACTTGCGCGGTCGCCGAACAGGAGAAATTCCGTGCCGGGATGCCGGGTCAGTGAAATCGCGGCGCCGGGAATGACGACCGAAGCGCCGACATCGCCACCCATGGCGTCAAGCGCAATTCGAACCTTCTGAGGCATGAACGTCCCGGAAACCTGATCTCTGGTGGTGCTGAAGTTCGGCCGCACAGAGGAAGCCGTCGGCGGATAGTGGCGCGACCAAGCGCTGCGTCCCGGCCGGGGCGCGACAATAGCGTTTCCCGGCTCCGACACAACCTCTTGACCGCCGCCTTCGCAAATAGGCCGCGCCGGCGCGGAGATTCGCATAGATAGAGAATTATCCTTTATAAATCAATCTATTAGATAGATTTGTTGAACAGATGGCAGAGACCGTTGCCGTGGAAAGCGAGCGCGCCACGGGAGATGCTGCCGTCTACTTGCCTTTCGGCTTCCGCTTCGCCTTCGGCTTGGCCTTGAGTGCCTTCAGCGCGGCGAAGGGATGGTCCTCCGGGTCAGGCGGCGCGACCTCGAGATCGAACACGGCATCCGCCTTGCGCGGATAGGGATCGATACCGAGGAACAGCGCGTCGGTGGCAAGCCGGCCGAGATCGATCGCGCCGCCCTCGATCGGCTCGGGCGGATCGATATCGTCGTGGGCCGCCGCTTCGTCGGCGAGATCGGCAAGCGCTGGAACTTGCTCCGGCGGCGCAAACATCAGATCGATCGACTCCTCGACGTCGGTCTCGATCGGATCGAGTGTCACCACGCAGGTCTGCCCGATCCGTGCGCGAACATTTCCGGCCACGTGGAAGCGCCCGCCGCTCTTCGGCGTAACGTCGAAGGATGCGTGCGCGAAAACCACCTCGCGCAAGCCGCCGATCTCGGCGATCGCCTTGCGCTGGGCTTCGTCCGCGTCGAGTTCGCGATGCAACCCACGCTCGGGAACCTGCGCGAGGGTAACCGGTGAGCGCCAGGGATCGGGCCTGTCCTGCCGGTTGCTCACTGCGGCCTCGCCTGTTCGGGGAGCGGAAACTGCCAGCCGCCATTGAGCAGCGCGGCGTCATCCAGTTGGGCCAGCATTGCCATCGCGGTTCCGGCGTAGGCCGCAAGCTCGCTGGCCTTTTCCAGATTCGCACCGTTGAGGACGTTCTTGCAGATCGCCCCGGCGAGCGCCTCGCTTCCCTCGGTCAGGGCCATGTCATAGGCGGCGGTGCGGCCATAGAAGGCCTCGCCGAAGGCCTGCATCCGCTTCGGGACAGCAAGGTCGCCGACCCCCATTTCGCGCAGATTGTCGTCCATATCGTTGCAGAAATGGTCAAACAGGGCCTGTGACAGGACCGTTCCGGACCCAACCGATTTCAGGCGGCGCAGGACCAGCCACAAGTGCAGCAGAACCAGGTCGAAACGACCGTTAACCGTATCGGGCACGCCCAAGTCCCGGTAAAATAAGGGTTCTCGCGCTTGCGTCACGATCATGCCATAGATGGCCTCGATGGTGCCGGGCGGGGCAAGCCGGGGTTTCCTGAACTGATTGAACGGCCAGAGCATTGTGGGTTCCGCGCGCGGGACCAGGCCCGCTCTTGTTGCAATCTCCAGCCCAGCCCGGTACGTCAACGCCTCGCTGGAGGCAAGGGGACGGGACTATTCCGATAATGACCGTATTTGCCCAATCAGGCTCTCGTGCGCATCGCTCGCGCAGCAAGGCGCGCTGGCGAGTCGTGGCCGCGGCCGCGCTGGTGGCCGCCATGCTCGCAGGCTGCACCAGCGAGCAGTTCCAGAAGGGCTACATCCTGCCTCCGGGCGCGCTGGAGCAGATTCCGATCGGCGCCAGCCAGGACCAGGTGCTGATCGTGATGGGCACGCCGTCGACCGTCGCCACGCTTGACGGCGAGGTGTTCTATTACATCTCGCAGCGGAGCGAGCGGAAGGTCGCCTTCATGAACCAGCAGGTCGTCGACCAGCGGGTGATCGCGATCTATTTCGACAAGAAGCGGCAGGTCAGACGTCTGGCCAATTATGGCCTGCAGGACGGCAAGATCTTCGACTTCATCAGCCGCACCACGCCGACCTCGGGTCAGGAACTCAGCTACCTGACGCCGCTGTTCAAGCTGCTCAGCTTCAACTAGCCGTCGGACTTTCCTGTACCGCAAGCCACGCATGAGGCTGCGCGCAATCGTGCGCTTGTCCTGCCGCGCCGCACTCCCTACCCTTCGGGCGCAAATCAACAATCCCGCAGGGAGGAATATTGTGAAGACCCGATTGCTGTCCCGCCGCAACGTGCTTACCGGCGCCGCCGCGCTGACCACTGCGGCGATCGTACCGCGTTCGAGCCTGGGTGCCGGCGACTGGCGTCCGACGGAAACCGTCAAGCTGATCGTGCCGGCGGCGGCTGGCGGCGCGACCGACGTGATGGGACGGCTGCTGGCCGCGCATTTGCAGTCGGCCTGGGGCCAGTCGGCAATCGTGGAAAACCGCTCCGGCGCCGGCGGCACCATCGGCGCTGCGGAAGTGGTTCGGGCCAAGCCGGACGGCCACGTCATCATGGTCGGCAATCCCGGCCCCAACGCGATCGCCTACCGCATCTACAAGAACCTCAGCTACAAGCCCGACCAGTTGCAGCCGGTCTCCAACATGATCCGGATCCCGAACATCGTGTCGGCGCATCCTTCGACCGGACTGAAGTCGATTCCGGAGCTGATCGCCTTCCTCAAGGCCAATCCGGACAAGCTCACCTGGGGCTCTTCCGGCACCGGACAAAGCCCGCATCTCACCGGCGCCTGGTTCCTGCAGCTCACGGGATTGAAGATGACGCACGTGCCCTTCCGTGGCGCCGGTCCGGCGCTGCAGGCGGGACTTGCCGGCGACATCCAGGTGCTGTTTGACAACCTCTATCCGTCGCTGCCGCAGGTCGAGGCCGGCAAGCTCAACGGCCTCTGCGTCACCACGCCGGAGCGCAGCCACCTCGCACCGAACCTGCCGACCATGCGCGAGGCCGCGCCTGAACTGGCGAATTTCGACGTCTCCTCCTGGTTCGGCATCTTCCTGCCGAAGGCGACGCCCCGGCCCGTCGTCGACGAGCTCAACAAGCAGATCAAGGCGATGCTGGAACGCGAGGACGTCAAGAAGAACGTCGCCACCATGGGCGCCCGCACCGACTGGACCACGCCCGAGCAATACAGCACCTTCATCGATGCCGAGATCAAGAAGTTCGCCGGGATCATCGAGAAGGAAGGCCTGGAGATGGACGTCAAATAACGCCTCCTCCATCCATCAGGAAAGCAAAACCCCGCGGCTCGCACCGCGGGGTTTTCGTTTTCTTCGTAGTGATACTTGCCTAGTGCGCGAGGATCGCGAGCAGCAGCAGCGCCACGATGTTGGTGATCTTGATCATCGGGTTCACCGCGGGACCCGCCGTATCCTTGTAGGGATCGCCGACGGTGTCGCCGGTCACGGCCGACTTGTGGGCATCACTGCCCTTGCCGCCGTAATGGCCGTCCTCGATGTACTTCTTGGCATTGTCCCAGGCGCCGCCGCCCGAGGTCATCGAGATCGCGACGAACAGGCCGGTGACGATCACGCCGAGCAGCATGGCGCCGACGGCCGAGAACGCCGCCGACTTGCCGGCCGCACCACCGCCCGCAATGACGTAGATCAGGAAGTAGACGACGATCGGCGACAGCACCGGAAGCAGCGAGGGGATGATCATTTCCTTGATCGCAGCCTTGGTCAGGAGGTCGACGGCCTTGCCGTAGTCCGGCTTGTCCGTGCCCTGCATGATGCCCGGCTTCTCGCGGAACTGACGGCGCACTTCCTCGACGATCGCGCCGGCAGCGCGGCCGACCGCGGTCATGCCCATCGCGCCGAACAGATACGGCAGCAGGCCGCCGAACAGCAGGCCAACCACGACGTAGGGGTTGTTCAGCGAGAAGTCCGGGGCGACACCCACAAAGTAGGCGTTCTTGCTGGCGATGAAGAACTTGAGGTCTTCATTGTAGGCCGCGAACAGCACCAGCGCGCCGAGACCGGCCGAGCCGATCGCGTAACCCTTGGTGACCGCCTTGGTGGTGTTGCCGACCGCGTCGAGCGCGTCGGTCGACTTGCGGACTTCCTTGGGCAGGCCCGCCATTTCGGCGATGCCGCCGGCGTTGTCCGTGACCGGACCGAAGGCGTCGAGTGCGACGATCATGCCGGCAAGCGCCAGCATGGTGGCGGTCGCGATCGCGATGCCGAACAGGCCGGCAAGGCTGTAGGTGACGAGGATGCCGGCGATGATCACGATCGCGGGGCCCGCGGTTGCTTCCATCGAGATGGCGAGACCCTGGATCACGTTGGTGCCGTGACCGGTGACGGAGGCCGCCGCGATCGACTTCACCGGGCGATAATCGGTGCCGGTGTAGTATTCGGTGATCCAGATGATCAGCGCGGTGACGACGAGGCCGACCACGCCGCATTCGAACAGCGCAAGACCGGTGTACTTCACGCCGGCCAGCGGACCGAAGCCGATCAGGTAGTAGATCACGCCAGCCACGCCCGCGAGCGACAGGATGCCGGTCGCAATCAGGCCCTTGTACAGCGCGCCCATGATCGACTGGTTGGCGCCGAGCTTGACGAAGAAGGTGCCGATGATGGAGGTGATGATGCAGACGCCGCCGATGGCGAGCGGGAGCGTCATCATGTTCAACAGCAACGGCGAGGTCGCGAAGAAGATCGCGGCGAGAACCATGGTGGCGACCGCAGTCACCGCATAGGTCTCGAACAGGTCGGCCGCCATGCCGGCGCAGTCGCCGACATTGTCGCCGACGTTGTCGGCGATGGTGGCGGGATTGCGCGGATCGTCCTCGGGGATACCGGCCTCGACCTTGCCGACGAGGTCGCCGCCGACGTCAGCACCCTTGGTGAAGATGCCGCCGCCGAGACGGGCGAAGATCGAGATCAAGGAAGCACCGAAGCCGAGCGCGACCAGTGCGTCGACCACGACACGGTCGTTGGGCTTGAGGCCCATGACCTGCGTCAGATAGGCAAAATAGATGGTGACACCGAGCAGCGCCAAACCAGCCACCAGCATGCCGGTGATGGCACCGGCCTTGAAGGCGAGCTCGAGGCCGCCGGCAAGCGACGTCGTCGCCGCCTGCGCGGTACGGACGTTGGCGCGAACCGAGACGTTCATGCCGATGAAACCGGCTGCACCCGACAGGATCGCGCCGATCAGGAAGCCGATCGCGACCAGCATGCCGAGGAACCAGGCGAGCAGTGCGAAGATCACGACGCCGACGATGCCGATCGTGGTGTACTGGCGGCGCAGATAGGCCTGCGCGCCCTCACGCACGGCGGCGGCGATTTCCTGCATGCGCGGATTGCCGGCGTCGGCTTTGAGGACCGACATGGTCGCCCAGATGGCGTAAACGATGGAAAGCACTCCGCAGAGCACAATCACCCATAATGCTGTCATTGAAGTTGCCTCAGATTTTGAAGTAGCCCCACGCTGGCGCCGCGGATGCGGCCCTGCGTCTAAAAAGGAGGCCAGCCCTGCCCAAAAGGGCGGCCTCAAATCGGCGGGACCATGCCAAAAAGGGTCCCCCGGCGCAACGCCGCGGACGACCAAAACTGGTGATTTTGGCAGGTATTTCACGCTCGGAAACCGGCTTTTGGGTCGATTCCGGCGCATCCTCCGGAAACCCGGGCTGCAGATATTCGGACCGCTCTGGCGTGACCTAGAAATGGCTCCAGGAACGGCTCTTCAACGCCAGTTCCCTGCCCTGTCCGTCGAGAAATGAGGGAACAGCGCTCCCGGCGATGACGGCGCCGATCGGGGTCACGTTCACGCCCGCCTTCCGCGCGTCCTGCGCGAACGCTTCGAAGTCGGCCTCAGGCACGGTGCAGACGATCTCGTAATCGTCGCCTCCGGTGATCAGCATGTCGATCCCCACGGTGCGGTTGGCGACGAGTGAGGCTGCGGGGCGCGACAACGGGATGCCAGGCGCATGGATCGCCGCGGACACGCCGGACGCCGCGCAGAGTTTTGTCAGATCGCCGGCAAGTCCATCCGACACATCCATGGCCGCGCTGGCGTAGTTGCGGATCGCCACCGCGAGCGCGTCGCGCGGCTGCGGCACGCGGTAGCGGCCGATGAGCATCTGCCGAGCCGCTTCATCGCCCGCCAGCGCCGCCGCCACCGCCCCGCCCTTGAGGACGTCGAGGCCGAGCGCGGCATCGCCGATCGTTCCCGATACGACCACACGGTCGCCGCGCTGCGCGCCGCTGCGATGAACCATCTTGCCGGCCGGCACCCGCCCGAACGCGGTGATCGAGATGCTCAACGGCCCGGGCGTGGAGACGGTGTCGCCGCCGAGCAGCGGGCAGGCATAGGATTTGGCGTCCTCGCCAAGCGCCGCCGCAAACGGCTTGAGCCAGGCGTCCTCGGCCGTGCGCAACGCAAGTGTCAGCACGAAGCCGGCAGGCTGCGCGCCCTTGGCGGCGAGATCGGACAGGTTCACCCGCAGCGCCTTGCGCGCGACCGTCTCAGGGGGATCGGAGGGCAGGAAGTGCACGCCCTCGACGATGGCATCGGTCGTTACGACAATATCGGCGCCCTGCGCTTTCAGCACCGCCGCATCGTCGTCGAGGCCGAACGCGCCGGGGTCGGTCGCGATCGGCTTGAAATAGCGCGCAATCAGCGCGTCCTCGCCGGATGCGATCATTGCAAGCACTCCCCAAGCGATGCCTTGACGGACCGCGTTTGCCGGCCAATAGACAGGCGTGACGGCGAAACCAAGGTGATCGGCATGCGCAGTCTCATCGTCCGCGACGGCCTCGGCTGGGGGTTCCTGCTCTGGCTTGCAGGATATTTCCTGGGGTTCTGCTTCTACCCATTCGTCCCTCCGGCCCATATCGGCTGGTACGTGACGCCGTTCGGCATCGCGCTGACCTGCCTCGTGCTGTGGAAGCGGGTCCGCGTCGCCGCGGTCGGCGAGGCCATCCTGATCGGCGTCATCTGGACCGTCATCGCGATCATCTGCGATTACTTCTTCCTCGTGAAGGTTTTGAATCCGCCGGACGGATATTACAAGCTGGACGTCTACCTGTACTACCTGCTCACCCTCATTCTCCCGATCGCGGCTGCCATGCTACGGCGCGCCCGGCAGAATTGATCAGCGTCCCGCGAACTCGTCGGCGCGGAACTGGCGCGCGATCTGGTCGAGCACGGCGTTGACCATGCCGGTCTCGTCCTTTTCGACGAAGGCATGGGCGACGTCGACATATTCGGACACCACGACGCGGCCGGGCACGTCCCTGCGATGCTCCAGCTCGTAGGAGCCGGCGCGCAGCACCGCCCGCAGGATCGCGTCGATCCGCTTCAGCGGCCAGCCCTTCTGCAAGGCATCGTCGATCAGCGGATCGAGCTTGGCCTGGTCCCGGACGACGCCGGAGACCACGTCGCGGAAGAAGGCCGCCTCCGCCGGCAGGTATTTTTCGCCCTCGACCTCGTTGCCGATCCAGTGGCTCTCGAACTCGGCAAGGACGTCGTTGATCCCGGTGCCGCCGATGTCCATCTGGTAGAGCGCCTGTACGGCCGCCAGCCGCGCGGCGCCGCGCCGGTTGGCTTTCTTCTCCGGGGTCTTTGCAGGCTTGTTCTTGCCTTCGGCCATGTCAGCCCTTCGCCAGGCGTCGCTTGATGCGCAGCACCGCCAGCGCCGCGCGCGCGGCATCGCCGCCCTTGTTGAGCTCGCTGACGCGCGCCCGCGCCCAAGCCTGCTCCTCGGTATTGACGGTGATGATGCCGTTGCCGAGCGGCAATTGCCGCGCCACCGCCATATCCATCAGGGCGCGCGAGGATTCCATCGAGACGATCTCGAAATGGATGGTGTCGCCGCGGATGACGCAGCCGAGCGCAATCGCCGCATCATACGGCTTGCCGTTCTTCTCGGCGGCGTCGAGCGCGATCGCGATAACAGCGGGAATTTCCAGCGAACCGGTCACCGTGAGGATGTCGTGCGACACGCCGGCCCGCTTCAGTTCCGCAATCGCGCCTTCCAGCATCGCGTCCTGGATGTCGTCGTAGAACCGCGCCTCGACGATCAGTGCCCGAGCGCCCGCAATGTCGGTCTGGTCCTTCAGGGGTGCGCGCCGCGCGTCTGCCATTCTGGTCTTCCGTTTCGATCGGTGCCGTCATCCTGAGGAGCGGCCGCTTGGCCGCGT
The DNA here is from genome assembly GCF_016219575.1 of Bradyrhizobium sp. GTDB lineage: Bacteria > Pseudomonadota > Alphaproteobacteria > Rhizobiales > Xanthobacteraceae > Bradyrhizobium. The sequence continues at coordinate 1,235,424 of NZ_JACRMG010000009.1, forward strand.
CTCGAAGGATGAGGAGATTTCCGGGCCTCCCGGTTCGAGACGGCGCAAGCGCCTCCTCACCATGAGGGTTTGGCGGGCGTTGTAGGCGCGAGAGGCCGCGCTGCCAAGGCCCGAGCTATTTCATTTCCGACAGCCGCCCCGCATAGCGGGCCATCAAATCGACCTCGATATTGACCTCGCTTCCGGCACGCCAGCCGTTCAGCGTGGTCACGCTCAACGTATGTGGAATGATCAGCACGGAGAAGACGACGTCGTCGACCGTATTCACCGTCAGGGAGACGCCGTCCAGCGTCACCGATCCCTTGATGGCGATGAAGCGCGCCAGCTCCCGCGTGGTACGCAAGGTGATGCGGGCCATGTCGGGGAGATCGTCACGCTTCTCGATGGTGGCGATGCCATCGGCATGTCCCGCCACGATATGGCCGCCGAGTTCGTCGCCGATCTTCAGCGCGCGCTCGAGATTGAGTTTCGTGCCCGCGGTCCAATGCTTCGCCGTCGTCATCGACAGCGTTTCGGCGGCGGCATCGACATCGAACCAGGTATTCCGAGCAGAGTCCTTGCCGCCCTCGGTGCCGGAAGCCACCACCGTGAGGCAGACGCCGTTGCAGGCAATCGAAGCGCCGTCGGCAATGGTCTTCTGGTCATAGCGGCAGGCGATGCGCAGGCGGTGCAACTGGCCCTGCGCCACCGGCTTCAGGCTGGTGATCTCGCCGACATCGGTGACAATACCCGTGAACACAACAATTCCTTCCGGTTTGTCATGGCCGGGCTCGTCCCGGCCATCCACGTCTTCCTTCACATTGCGGCCAAGACGTGGATGCCCGGGTCAAGCCCGGGCATGACGAGTTGGGCTATGCGCGCTCGTAAATCGTAAGAGTGTCGTTCCCCAAAGCCTCGCTAGCACGGACTTTGAAGCCCGGCGACTGCGTGATAGCGGAAAGCGGCATTGCGTCCAGCGCAGCGACGCCGTCTGCTCCCACTGTGGCCGGGCCGCGCAACAGCCAGACTTCATCGGCAAGGCCCTCCGCGACAAAGGACGACGCCACGCGCGAGCCGCCCTCCACCATCAGCCGCGAGATGCCCTTCTCCGAAAGCGCGCGCAGAACGGCGCTCAAGTCGAGCCCCGGCTTCGCCAGATCGGTGGGCACGCGGATCACCTGCGCCCCCGCCGCACCGAGCTTCATCGCCGCGGCCGCTTCCGCCGTTTCCGATGTCACCACCCAGAGTGGCGTCGTGCGCGCCGAATGCACGAGACGGCTGTCGCCGGGGATGCGCAAGGCACGGTCCAGCACCACCCGCACCGGCGAGCGCGCTTCCATGCCCGGCAGCCGGCAGGTGAGCAGCGGATCGTCGGAAAGCACCGTGCCGATCCCGACCAGGATGGCATCGCTACGGGCGCGCAACAGATGCACCTGCGTCTTGGCGGCATCGCCGGTGACGGCGAGTGGTTTGCGGCCGGCGGCGCCGATCCTGTCGTCGGCGGATACCGCAAGCTTCAGGATCACATGCGGGCGCCTGTCGCGGATGCGGCGGAAATGCCCGGCATGGTCGTGCGCGGCTTCCGCAGCACATTGCCCGACATCGACGGCAACTCCCGCGGCGCGCAATTTCGCGTGCCCCTGCCCCGCCACTTCCGGATTGGGATCCTCGATCGCCGACACCACACGGGAAATGCCCGAGGCGATCACGGCATCCACGCAAGGCGGCGACTTGCCGAAATGCGAGCAGGGTTCGAGCGCCACATAGAGCGTCGCGCCGCGTGCCGCCCCGCCGGCGCGCCGCAGCGCCTCGGGCTCGGCATGCGGCCGGCCGCCCGGTTGCGTCCAGCCACGCCCGACAATGACGCCATCTTTCACGACGACGGCGCCCACGGCCGGATTGGGCCAGGTGCGCCCCTGCCCGCGCCGGCCGAGCGCCAGCGCCAGGCGCATGTAACGCTGGTCCGCCGCCCTGGAATCCCGGATCTTCTGCGCGTACTGGTCTTCCAGGATACGGAAGATCATTTGCGTATCGTGGCGAGCCGGTTGTCCTCGTCGCCGGTGAGTTCGCCGAGCAGGTTCTCGAAATCCTTCGCCTCGCGGAAATTGCGGTAGACCGAGGCGAAGCGGACATAGGCGACGTCGTCGAGCTCGCGAAGATGCTCCATCACGATCTCGCCGATCGCCTCCGAGGAAACCTCCGACTCGCCGCCGCTTTCCAGCTCGCGCACGATGGTGGAGACCATCTTCTCCAGCCGCTCCGGCTCGACCGGGCGCTTGCGCAGCGAAATCTGCAGCGAGCGCACCAGCTTGTCGCGGTCGAACGGCACCCGCCTGCCGTTGCGCTTGATCACCGTGAGCTCGCGCAGCTGCACCCGCTCGAAGGTGGTGAAGCGGAAATTGCAGGCCATGCAGACGCGCCGCCGGCGGATCACGGCCGAATCTTCCGTCGGCCGGGAGTCCTTCACCTGCGTATCGAGACTGTTGCAGCTCGGGCAGCGCATCGAGAGAGCCTTACTGGTAGATCGGGAAGCGGTCGGTCAGGGCGCGCACGCGGTCCTTCATCGCAGCCTCCACCAGCGGCGCCTTGCCGTCAGGTGACTGCGCCAGCGCGTTGAGCACTTCCGCGATCATGCCGCCGACCTGCTGGAACTCGGCGATGCCGAACCCGCGCGTGGTCGCCGCCGGCGTGCCCAGGCGCAGGCCCGAGGTGACGAACGGCGTTTCCGGATCATAGGGAATGCCATTCTTGTTGCAGGTGATGGCGGCGCGCACCAGCGCCTTCTCCGACACGTTGCCCTTCAGCCCCTTGGGCCGCAGGTCCACAAGCATCAGGTGATTGTCGGTACCGCCGGAGACGATGTCGAGGCCATGGGAGCGCAGCGATTCTGCAAGTGCCTTCGCGTTCTCGACGACGTTCTTCGCGTAGATCTTGAAGTCTGGACGCAGCGCCTCGGCAAACGCCACCGCCTTGGCGGCAATGACATGCATCAGCGGCCCGCCCTGCAGGCCCGGGAAGATCGCCGAATTGAGCTTCTTCGTCAGCGACTCATCGTTCCACAGGATCAGGCCGCCGCGCGGGCCGCGCAGCGACTTGTGGGTCGTGGTGGTCGTGACATGCGCGTGCGGCACCGGGGAAGCATGCACGCCACCGGCAACGAGACCGGCGAAATGCGCCATGTCGACCATGAGATAGGCGCCGATCGAATCGGCGATCTCGCGGAAACGCCTGAAGTCCCACGGACGCGAATAGGCCGAGCCTCCGGCGATGATCAGCTTCGGACGAATCTCCTCCGCCTGCTTCGCCACCGCATCCATGTCGATGATCTGGTCCTCGCGCCGCACCGTGTAGTGCGAGGCCTTGAACCATTTGCCGGACATGTTGACGGGCGAGCCATGGGTGAGATGGCCGCCGGCGGCGAGGTCGAGACCCATGAAGGTGTCGCCGGGCTGCAGCAGCGCCAGGAACACCGCCTGGTTCATCTGGCTGCCGGAGTTGGGTTGAACGTTGGCAAAGCCGGCGCCGAACAGCTTCTTCGCCCGCTCGATCGCCAGCGTCTCGGCGACGTCGACCCACTCGCAACCGCCATAGTAACGCGCGCCCGGATAGCCTTCGGCGTATTTGTTGGTCATCACCGAGCCCTGCGCTTCCAGCACGGCGCGGCTGACGATGTTTTCCGAGGCGATCAGCTCGATCTCATGACGTTGCCGGCCGAGCTCGCCCTTGATGGCGGCGGCGATCTCCGGATCGGCGTCGCGGAGGGTGGCGGTGAAGAAGGTGTCGGGTGCGGAGGCAATCCTGGCGCGGGAAGAGCTCATCGGCGAAATATCTCCACCGCCGCAGCCAGTTAGACACTGCGGGCGGTTCTGGTTTGGCGGTCGAAAGAAGCGTCTGCGCCATACCATATCGGGCCGGGATGGCCAAGCGATTGCGGTAAGCGCCTGATACTTGTGCAACATATGGTGGGGATTGGAGGGTCGGGAACCGACCTGAAGGCCAATACCGCGCTGCACCTACCGTAGTCGCCCGGCCCCGGTCCCGGGCCCGGACGGGGTAAAATGCAGCGATTCGCTTCCCGGCTGCAGCCGGTCCCGCTGTCACCCGATCGTGAAGCGGCCATCCGTTCCGCTCGCAAGACTAAAGCTTAGGTGACAGAAAGAGCGCTAGAGGAGCTAGCCAATGTCAGAAGCGGCGGTATTCCGGCAGAAGGCCGAGATGTTCGAGCAACGCGCGCAAAGCGCGACCGATCCCATTTCCCGGCAGCATTACCGCGAAATGGCCGCCCATTATCGCAAGCTTTTGGTCGAGCACCTCGACGAGCGTTCATACGAGTTGACCGACTGGCAGCGGCCGTAGCCGCCTAACCCGCAAGCCGATACGCCCCGCCAATCTCCACCGAGCGCTTGAACGCCGGCCGTGCGTGCATCCGCGCCAGCCAGGCCGCAAAGTTCGGATACGCCGCCAGCATGCCGAACGACCCCGCGACTTCCGCAACGAAACTCATCTGGATATCGGCGCCGCTCAACGACGGGCCGACGAAGAATTCGCGGCTGCCCAGCGCCCCCTCGATATAGCCGAGATGGTTGGCGATCTCGCTCTCGATGCGCGGATGCAGCGGCGCGCCCGCCTCCTTCAGCCGCGACACGTAGAGGTTCAGCATCAGCGGCAGCATCGCCGAACCCTCGGAATAGTGCAGCCACTCGTTATAGGCCTCATACTCGGCACTTCCCGGCGCCGGCATCATCGCGCCCTTGCCGTAGCGGCGGATAACGTAATCGACAATGGCCCCTGACTCCGCGATACGAATGTCGCCATCGACGATGACGGGCGACTTGCCGAGCGGATGCACCGCCTTCAACTCCGGCGGCGCCAGCCGCGTCTGGGCATCGCGCTGATAGCGCTTCATCTCATAGGGCGTGCCGAGCTCTTCCAGCAGCCACAGGATTCGCTGCGAGCGGGAATCATTAAGATGATGGAGCGTGAGCATGGCGTTTCTTCCCCGGTCATTGTTGTCATTACCGCAGACTTAGCAGCCATAAGCACAGCCGTCATCGCCCGCGAAAGCGGGCGATCCAGTATTCCAGAGCAGTCGTGATTGACAGAGCGGCCGCGGCGTACTGGATGCCCCGCCTTCGCGGGGCATGACAAGTCGCGGCGAATGCGGTTACAGCCCCGTATACCCCGCCTTCACGGGATCGTTGCTGCCGTCGAGCTGGCGCAGATAGGTCAAGCCGCACACGGCGAGCCGGTGCTCGTCCTTCTCACCGGCGTCGAACAGGGTCTTGACGTACTCCGTCACCTTCGCGCGCGCCTCGGCGCTGGCGGCAGCGGTCTGGTTCACCAGCAGGCCGTAGGTCTGCATGATGCGGTCGATGGCGGCGTCCATGGATGGCTCCGTTGCGAGATCGGGCATGGCAGCGTCAGGCAATCAGCGTCTCGGCCTCGAATTTCGCGATCGCCTTGTTGGCCAGCCTGATCTTGTTGAACTCGCCGCGCTGGAACAGCTGCACGACGATGCCGAGCAGGCGTTCATTGGTAGCGATGGTGTCGGCGATCGCGCCGGTCCGGCGCAGATAGTTGGACGCGATGGCGTAGGCTTCGCCCACCGCCTCGACATTCATCACCTGCAAACCGCGTTCGACCAGCATGTTCGAGTCCTCCGCTTCGGACGGATAAAGCGGAGCGCACAAATTGGTTCCAAATCGGGACGCCGGGAATTTTCCACACAATAAACACAGGAGCGCACCGGGCCGGAAAAACCGGGTCCCGATGCGCTTTTTGGGAAGTATCGCCTGGTTTTGACGGCTGCCGGTCTTCTTTGCGGCCGGCTTGGCCGTCAATTCTCAGAGCCGATAGAGGATCTGGTCGGTCCAGAACCGCTCGAGGCGGTGCAGCGACTTGTTCAGCGTGGCGAACTCCTCGCTGGAGATGCCGCCGACCTGTTCCACGGTCTTGACGTGCTTCTGGTAGAGCGTGTCGACGATCTTGCGGATTTCCTGGCCCTGCGCGGTCAGACGGATGCGGACCGAGCGGCGATCCACGCGCGAGCGCTGATGATCGAGGAAGCCGAGCTCGACGAGCTTCTTCAAATTGTAGGAGACGTTGGAGCCGAGATAGTAGCCGCGCGTGCGCAGCTCACCGGCGGTCAGTTCCTTGTCGCCGATGTTGTAGAGCAGCAGAGCCTGCACCGAGTTGATGTCGGCGCGGCCGCGGCGGTCGAATTCGTCCTTGATGACGTCGAGCAGGCGGCGATGCAGCCGCTCCACCAGAGTCAGAGCTTCGAGATAGAGCGGCTGCACCCCAGACTGGCCTGCAGCGCGGTCAGCGGTCTCCACCGCCGTCGCAACGGCTTTCATCATGACACTTCCCCTGTTGTCGTTTTTTTTCGACACTTATTCGACGAAACTTTTGTCCCGTCTGATAGCTGCAACTTAGGGGGGCCGTTTGAAGATCAGCTTAAACAAGACAATAAAGAGATCATGAATTTAAGACAGTGAATCGCAGATTAAGCCTGTGCCAGAAGGGCTTTTCGCAATTTCTCGTTCACGCTGCGACGCACCTGTTCACGCTTCGTCTGCCCTCTTGCGTGCGCGCCTGTCGCGTTCCAGAACAGCCTTGCGCAGTTTCGAAACGACTGCGTAACAGGTGTGAGGGAACCCTTTAGGGTGACCGGAAAGTTACCGGCAAATTTCGCGAAAATCCGCTGCAATCGCGGTGAAGATTCCGTTCGCAGGCAGGTTGCGCATCCGCAACCGGGTTGCGCGCTCGCAACCGGGTTGCGCTACGGCGGGCGCTCGCGCGCGGCCATCCAGGCCAGCACGAGATAACCGGCCAGCATCAGCGCATCGATGACGACCACCAGGAGGCTGCCGCCATAGATGCCGGGAAACATCAGTTCGATCACCGCCATCGAGACCACGGTGGTGAGCCACACCACCGCTCCCCAGGGCGTGGCGAGCCACAGGCCCACGGCAGCGACGAGTTCGATCACGGCGAAATAGATCGTCGCGGTCTGCCAGGCCATGGTCTGGTTTTCGAAGGCCTCCTCCTCGCCGCCGACGAAGCCCGTCACCTGCGCCCAGTGATAGAGGCCCTTCAGGATCGAGAGCACCGCCATGACGCGCAGGAACAGCACCAGCCGCCGCGTCCACGCATTCTCGTCCGGCTCGATGCGCTCGGACGACAGCGCCGCCGCCGTCAGGGCGTCCCGCGATGGATCGCGCGTGGAGGTATCGGACATCGGGTTGGGCGCTCGTGGTGCTCGTTTCGGGAGGAATCCCCTCCCCGCGGGGGCAGTCTTGGCCCGGCCGATCGTTAAAATCAATTGGCGTTGCGTTGGATCAAGCGGCCGTGACGCCCCCGAGGCAAGCTGCTAGAATTGGTCCAATTCCAATCAGCCCGCCGTTAAGGAGCGTTCCATGGCGATCAAGTTCGGCCGTCCGATCGAAATGCGCGATGCGCCGCGCCGCCAGGCCGCCCTCTCCGCGCCTTCGCTCGATCTCGTGGTACGCCCGCGCCGCAACCGCAAGTCGGAATGGGCACGGCGGATGGTGCGCGAGAATGTCCTCACGACCGACGACCTGATCTGGCCGATGTTCGTGGTCGACGGCAACAACACCCGCACGCCGGTGGCCTCGATGCCCGGCGTCGACCGTCTCACCGTCGACCAGGTGGTGCGCGACGCCGAACGCGCCGCCAAGCTCGATATCCCCTGCATCGCGCTGTTCCCCTATACCGAGCCGTCGCTTCGCGACGAGCAGGGTTCGGAAGCGCTCAATCCCGACAACCTCGTCTGCCAGTCGGTGCGCGCGATCAAGAAGGAATTCCCCGACATCGGCGTGCTCTGCGACGTCGCGCTCGATCCCTTCACCAGCCACGGCCATGACGGGCTGATCGCCGACGGCAGGATCCTCAACGACGAGACGGTTGCGGTGCTGGTCAAGCAGGCGCTGACCCAGGCCGAGGCCGGCTGCGACATCATCGCGCCTTCCGACATGATGGACGGCCGCGTCGGCTCGATCCGCGAGGCGCTGGACGATTCCGGCTTCATCGACGTGCAGATCATGTCCTATGCGGCGAAATATGCCTCGGCCTTCTACGGCCCGTTCCGCGATGCCATCGGCTCGGCCAAGACGCTGACCGGTGACAAGCGCACCTATCAGATGGACAGCGCAAATTCCGACGAGGCGCTGCGCGAGGTCGAACTCGACATCGCCGAGGGCGCCGACATGGTGATGGTCAAGCCCGGCATGCCCTATCTCGACATCGTCCGCCGCGTGAAGGACACCTTTGCGATGCCGACCTTCGTCTACCAGGTGTCCGGCGAATACGCGATGATCGCGGGCGCGGCGCGCAACGGCTGGATCGACGGCGATCGCGCGATGATGGAAGCCCTGCTCGGCTTCAAGCGCGCCGGTGCCGACGGCATCCTGACCTACTTCGCGGCGCAGGCGGCCGAGAAGATCAAGGCGCAGCGCTAGGCTGTCGCCCGCGCTGCCGGTTTCGGACCGCACAACGGCCGCAGCGCCTCGCGCTGCTCCTGGGACAGCACGGTGAGCGGATAGATCGGCTCGCGCGTCTTCAGATGGAAGAACGGATGCGGCCAGGCGCGCCCGCGCAGCCGCCAACCCAGCACCTTTGTTATGGCGCGCAACAGCAGCGTCAAATTGATGCCGGTCGAGCCAGCCGGCGCCGGGCCGATGGCGTATTTGCCGAGGATGGCGCCAAGCGGGGCGCCGAACACGCTGTCTGCGGTTCGCGTGCCGCCTTCGAAGGTCTGGGCCACCAAGCCGACGAAGGGGATCGCCGGCCCCAGCGTGTTGCCGACCGGCGTGTTGCAGCAGGTCGTGTGCCAGCGGAACAGGCCCTTGGGCGTCAGGCGCAGTCCGGCGATGCGGTTCTGCCCCTTGGTGAACGTCAGCGAGGCCGGCGCCACCTGGACGATGTCACTGCCACCCTGCGCGTTGAGGAGGTCGGCGCGGCCGAGCTGGTGCGCGAACGCCTGGCAGTCGTCGCAATAGCAGACCACCCGGTTGACCTTCTGCGGCGAGGCATTGCTGACGACACCCACGACCTCCCCGCAGCGGCAGCGAACCTGCACTTCCCTCGCCATCTGTCCCCTCTCCGTCCGTTATTTCCGGCGGATGTTCGCCGGGATGAGTTCGACTCACAAGCGGCCGAGGCGGCCCGGCCGTGGTTTTGCCGGAATATTTCCGCCAGTTAATGTGCCCGGAGGCCCTTGCAGCCGGACAGCCGGTTCCCATGTCCTGCTCGAAATGCACGGAGGGATTGACGATGACCTATGGCGGTTCGGGTGATACCGGCGGCGCCTGGCGCAACGACGGCGGGGTGCAGCCGCATGCCTTCGATCCCCTCACGCAGCCGGAGCTGTTCAGCGGCGTGCTGACCAAGCGGAGCCTGGCGTTCCTGATCGACCTGATCGTGATCGCGGTCCCCGTGGTGCTCGGCTATCTCTTCATTCTCCTGTTCGGAATCCTGACGCTCGGCCTAGGCTGGATGCTGTTCTGGCTGGCGTGGCCGGCGACGGTAGTCTGGGCGATCGTCTACTACGGCGCCACCATCGGCGGGCCGCGTTCGGCCACGATCGGCATGCGGGTGATGGATATCGAGCTGCGCACCTGGTACGGCGCGCCCGGATATTTCGTGCTTGGTGCAACGCACGCCGTGCTGTTCTGGGTGTCGATCTCGTTCCTGACGCCCTTCGTGGTCCTGGTCGGCCTGTTCAACGGCCGCCGCCGCCTGCTGCATGACATCGTGCTCGGAACCGTGGTTATCAACAGCTTCGGGCGCACCCAGCCGGCGCATCCGGCACGGACATACTGACCCCGTAGCCTATCCGATTGACGGTTGGCCTGCGCGGCGCGATGCTGGTCACGGCTGCTTCGGAGGCCTGACGACGTAACGTGACCCAGCATTCGCGTGACACCCCGCAATTCTACCTGACGGCGCCCTCGCCCTGTCCCTATTTGCCGGGCCGGCACGAGCGCAAGGTGTTCACGCATCTGGTCGGCGACAAGGCGGCCGACCTCAACGACCTCCTGACCCATGGCGGCTTCCGCCGCAGCCAGTCGATCGCCTACCGGCCGGCCTGCGACCAGTGCCGCGCCTGCGTCTCGGTGCGAGTGGTCGCCAACGAATTCCGTCCCTCGCGCGGCTTCCGCAAGGTGATGGCGCGCAATGCCGACATCATTGGCGAGCAGCGCAGCGCGGTACCGACCTCGGAGCAGTATTCCGTCTTCCGCGCCTATCTCGACAAGCGGCACCGCCACGGCGGCATGGCCGATATGACCGTGCTCGATTACGCGATGATGGTGGAGGACAGCCATGTCGAGACCCGCATCATCGAATACCGCCGGCGCGGTCCGGACAGCGGCATCACCGGCCGCGGCGACGAGCTGGTGGCGGTTGCGCTGACCGACGTGCTCAGCGACGGACTGTCGATGGTCTATTCCTTCTTCGAGCCGTCGGAGCGCGACCGCTCGCTCGGCACCTTCATGATCCTCGACCACATCGCCCGCGCCCGCCGGCTCGGGCTGCCATACGTCTATCTCGGCTACTGGATCGATGGCTCCAAGAAGATGGACTACAAGGGCCGCTTCCTGCCGCAACAGCGGCTCGCGCCGAGCGGCTGGCTGCGCGTCGAGGCGACCGGCGAGGTCTTGTCCGAGCCGCAGGACTAGGTCAGCCGCCGAAGAACGTATCGAACAGCAGCTTCAGATTCAAGATTACGATCACGCCCGCGACGAACCAGGCGAGTGCGGCAACTGCGGTTGGAATGACGAACTGGCCCATCTTGCGCCGGTCGGAGACGAAGCGCACCAGCGGGATCACCGCGAACGGCAGCTGCATCGACAGGATGACCTGGCTGAACACCAGCAGCCGCGCCGTGCCGCTCTCGCCATAGAAAGCGGTGACGACGACGACCGGCACGATGGCGACGCCGCGGGTGAGCAGCCGGCGGGCCCAGCTCGGCAGGCTCAGATTGAGGAAACCCTCCATCACGATCTGGCCGGCGAGCGTCGCCGTCACCGTCGAGTTGAGGCCGGAGGCGAGCAGCGCCACGGCGAACAGAGTCGAGGCGATGCCGAGGCCGAGCAGCGGTGACAGCAGTTCGAAGGCCTGGCTGATCTCGGCGACATCGCTGTGGCCGCTCTTGTGGAAGGTGGCAGCCGCAACCACCAGGATCGCGGCATTGATGAACAGCGCCAGCATCAGCGCGATCGTCGAGTCCGTCGTCGCCCATTTGATGGCGTCGCGACGGCCCTCGTCGGTACGCTCATAGGCGCGGGTCTGCACGATCGAGGAGTGCAGATAGAGATTATGCGGCATCACGGTCGCGCCGATGATGCCGATGGCGATGTAGAGCATCTCCGAATTGGTGAAGATCTCGCTCGAGGGCACGAAGCCCCTGAGCATCGCCGCGACCGGTGGTGCTGCGGCCGCGATCTGGACCGCAAAGCAGACGGCGATGACGATCAGCAGCGCGATCACGAACGCTTCGAGGAAGCGGAAGCCGCGGTTCATCAGCAGCAGCAGCAGGAAGGCGTCCAGTGCTGCGATCAACGCGCCGCCGATCAGGGGAATGCCGAACAGCAGCTTCAGCGCGATCGCGGTGCCAATCACCTCGGCGAGGTCGCAGGCGATGATGGCGGCTTCGCAGGCCAGCCACAGCAGGAAATTGACCGGACGCGAATAGCTGGCGCGGCAGGCCTGTGCGAGATCGCGGTCGGTGACGATGCCGAGCCGCGCGGCGAGTGCCTGCAGCAGGATCGCCATCAGGTTCGACAGCAGGATGACCGACAGCAGCGTGTAGCCGAACTTGGAGCCGCCCGCGAGGTCGGTTGCCCAGTTGCCGGGGTCCATGTAGCCGACGGAGACGAGATAGCCCGGTCCGGCAAAGGCCAGCAGGCGGCGCCACCACAGCCCGCCGATAGCAGGCACGGCGACCGTTGCGTTCACCTCGGCCAAGCTCTTCAGCTTGTTGGTATCGTTGCGCCAACCTCCGGGGCTGTGGAGGGCATCGGGCAGGGTTTCTGAGCTCAAACTGGGGGCCTTTGCGTCCATTTCCGGCATGATGGCCCATTCTTCTCTTTATTGCAACTCATTTGCAACTGCATCTAGACGCTCCCAGGATCGAGTTGTCGGGAAGCGGGTGGTTCGGGCGTCGTCGCCGCGAAATATGCCCCAAGCCAAGAACCCGGATTTGCGCCATGTCACCCTCGCCCGCGATCGACCTGCCACCGACTTTCAACCGGCTCGCCTGGTCCAACCTTGCCGCGCAATCGGCCGAGCAAATTGCGCTGGCCGCAGCACCCATCGTCGCCGTGCTGCTGCTCGGTGTCGGCGAAGGCCAGACCGGCGCGCTGCAGACCGCACTGACGCTGCCCTTCATCCTGTTTGCGATCCCGGCGGGCCTGCTCGCCGACCGCATGTCGCGGCGTTTCCTGATGGCCGGCTCGGAAGCCGTGCGCGCGGCCGCGCTTGCTGCCATCCTGCTGCTGATCTGGCTGGGAGCGCTCAACCTGCCGCTGCTCGCCCTGCTCGGCTTTGCCGCGGTGTGCGGAACCGTCGTCTACAGCGTCGCCGCGCCCGCCCTGGTGCCTTCGCTCGTCGCCTCCGTCCAATTGCCGGCGGCCAATGCCCGGATTGAACTCGCACGCACCGTCGCCTTCGCCGCCGGTCCCGCGCTCGGCGGCGTGCTGGTCGGCTGGGCCGGCGCTGCGCCCGCCTTCGGCTTTGCCGCGGCGCTGTCCGTGGTTGCCGTGGTGCTGCTCTCCGGCATCCATGAACCGGTGCGCCAGCCCACGCCGCGCCGGCATCCCCTGAAGGAGATCGGCGAAGGCGCCGGCTTCGTAATGCGGCACGCATTGCTGCGACCGGTATTCGTCACCCAGTTCATCTTCAACACCGCCTCGTTCCTGCTGCTGGCGGTGTTCGTGCCCTACGCCGTGCGCCGTCTTGGCCTCAGCGCAGCCGGCGTCGGCGCCACGCTCGCGATGTACGGCCTCGGCATGGTGGTCGGCGCGCTGCTGGCCACGCGCGTGATGCGCTGGCTCGCCTTCGGCACCGTGATCGGCCTCGGGCCTGTCACCGGCTTCATGGCCGCCGCGGTCATGGCGCTGACGACGCTGGTGCCCTCGCCGTGGCTCGCCGGCCTCAGCTTCTTCCTGCTCGGCGCCGGCCCGATCCTGTGGGTGATATCGACCACCACGCTGCGGCAATCGGTGACGCCGCCGAGCCTGCTTGGCCGCGTCTCCGCCATCAACATCATGAGCTATGGCGCCCGCCCGCTCGGCTCCGCGCTCGGCGCCGTCTTCGGCGGCCTCTACGGCGCGGAAATGTGCCTTTATTTGACGGCCGCGATCTTCGCCACGCAGGCGCTGGTGATCTGGCTCTCGCCCGCCGTGGCGCTGGCGCGACAGCCGGAGATGGTGGGCGAACCCGCGCGGTGTTGAAGTTAACGGTATCAAGCTCGATTACCCCGCCACATAGCGAGCGTATTTCCCGGCGACGACCTCGTCGGTCAGGATGTCCGGATCCAGCGTGTAGAGATCCTGTGCGCCGCCGATGCCGCGCAGCGCAAAGCGGCCGGTAGAGACGAGGTAGTTTCGCCCGGTCGCGTCCAGGCCGTTGCGGAAGGCGGACGAGGTCAGGAGATCGCGGTCGACGGAGCGGCACATCGAGGCGATGCGGCTGACTTCGTTGACGGCAGGCCCCACCACGGTGAAGTCGAGGCGGTCGTCACTGCCGATGTTGCCGTAAAAGACCTCGCCGATGTGCAGGCCGACATGCGCCGTCGTGGTTGGCCTGCCCTCGGCCGAACGGCGCGCGTTCAGCACGTCCATGTTGTGGCGGAAGCGGTGCTCTGCACGCAATGCGTTGCGCTTGGCGACCGACATGTCTTCGTTGGTGAACATGGCGAGCACGCCGTCGCCGATCAGCTTCAGCACCTCGCCGCCGGCATCGTGGATCGCATCGATCGAGGCCTGGGCATAATCGTTCAGGAACGGGATGATCTCGCCCGGCTCCATCTGCGCGCTGATGGATGTCGACGAGCGAAGGTCGGAGAACCACAGCACCGTCTTGATCCGCTCGGTGATGCCGCGCGACATCTTTCCGCGCAACACCTGCTCGGAGGTCTCGCGTCCGAGATAGACCCGTCCCAGCGTTCGCGCGATATCGGCTTGCGCCGCGGACTTGATGGCGAGCCCGAGCACCGGCACGAGATCGCGCAGCGCAGCCAGGCCTTCTTCACCAAACCCGTCATCCCGACGCGTCGTCCAGTTGGAGTAGACGCAATCCATCTGGCCCATCGTGCCGGCCTCGCCGAAGCGGTGCACGAAGGAGGTCACATGCTTGTGACCCTGGGCGGCGAACTCCTCGAACCGCGAATAGCGGCGCGAGGCCGTGTCGGACAGGTCGATCACGCGCTGCTCGTGGCCCTGTTCGAGCATGTCGTAGAAGATCGAGCGGCGCCAGCCGTCCGCCACTTCGCCCTCCTCGGTCGGGCCATATTCGAAACTGTCGGGCTGGTTGGTCTCGGTGTCGTGCCAGCGGAAGCCGCGGCCCTCGAAAATCGGATGCAGCGTATCGATCACGACGAGCCCATACGAAATCGCGATCCCCTCGGCACAGCAACGCTCGCAAAAGCCGCGGACCAGGTCGCTTTCGGGCAGGCCGGTGAGACCCTGGCTGACCAGCCAGTTCACCAGGCGGAGGCGTGGAACGGGTTGCATGGGAGCAATTATGCCGCGCAATCAGCCGTGACGAAAGCGTGGCCCAGCAATGCCCCAATCACCTTGACGGCATGATTGCGAGCGCGGCAAATGCGGCTGCGCTTCAAGGAGAACCGGATGCAGCCGGCAGGAATCGGACTCACGAGGAAATGAACCCGCCGCAGCTTCCGATCATCCTGGCGCTCGGCACGACGCAGACGCTGGCCTGGGCCTCGAGCTATTACCTGCCCGCGATTCTGGCCGACCCGATCGGCCGCGATCTCGGCGTCTCCTCGAACTGGATCTTTGCAGCCTTCTCGGCCTCGCTGGTGCTCTCGGCGATTCTCGGGCCGCGCGTCGGCCGGCAGATCGACCTCGTCGGCGGCCGCTCGGTGCTGTGCATCTCCAATCTGACGCTCGCCGCGGGACTCGCCCTGCTCGGCTTCACCTATTCCATCCCGGTCCTCGTGATTGCCTGGCTGCTGCTCGGCATCGGCATGGGCATGGGCCTTTATGACGCCGCGTTCGGCGCGCTCGGCCGCATCTATGGCGACGCGGCGCGGCGCTCGATCACCGGCATCACGCTGATCGCAGGCTTTGCCTCCACCGTCGGCTGGCCGCTGACGGCGCTCGGGCTCGAGCAGATCGGCTGGCGCAACACCTGCTTTGCCTGGGCGGCGGCGCATATCCTGCTCGGGCTGCCGATCAATTTCTTCATGCTGCCGGCGGTGCACGGCGCCAAGGCCGCGATCGCCAATGCCGTGAAGCCGCATGTCCCGATCGACCGGGCCATGATCGTGCTCGCCTTCGTGTTCGCGGCGGCCTGGAGCGTCACCAGCGCGATGGCGGCGCACTTCCCGCGCATCCTCGAAGCGGCTGGCGCGACCTCGGTGCAGGCGATTGCGGCCGGCGCCCTGATCGGACCCGCACAGGTCGCGGCGCGGGTCGTGGAGGCGAGCGTGCTCAGCCGTTACCATCCGCTGCTCTCGACGCGCCTCTCCTGTGTCACGCACCCGATCGGGGCCGCCATCGTCCTCTTGTTCGGCGGCGCCTTCGCGAGCGTGTTCGCCGTTTTTCATGGAACGGGCAACGGCATCCTGACCATTGCGCGCGGCACGCTTCCGCTCGCCATCTTCGGCTCGCAGAACTACGCCTATCGGCTCGGCCTGCTCGGCGCGCCCTCGCGGATGGCGCAGGCCGCGGCGCCGCTGGCGTTCGGCCTGCTGATCGACGTCATGGGCAGCAAGGTGCTGATCGTATCCTCGGTGTTCAGCCTCGCCGCGCTTGCAGCGCTGTTCCTGCTCAACGCGAGATCCGCATCGTCGAGGACTTGACCGAACCGGGTTGTTGTTTTCCATAGACGGCTCAATCACGCGGAACGGCATCATGGACAACGAGACCAATCCGGGCCGAAGCTGGTGGAAATGGGCAATCACACCGCCGCAATCCTATGCGGTCTATCTTGCGTGCCTCGCCCTGGTGTTCGTGCTTTCCTTCTATGCCGGCACGATGAAGCCGAAGGGATCGGCCGGCATGGGACCGCCGCCCGCGCCCGTCCCTGCGGCGCCGCGCAACTGAATCTCACGGCCTCTCCGGCGTCGCGATCAAATGATGTGGAAAGCAAGCGGCGCCAGGACCATACGCCCACGTCGCGGAGCGGCTAGCGGGGAATGACGCGTGGAGCGCGCGCAAGTCGTCACCGCCCTGCCTTTCCCACTACCTCGCCATCCTCCTTCACGAAGGACGCCACGGGCTTGTCGAGCAGGTCGAGCACCAGCTCGGACGGCCGGCATATCCGCACGCCCTTGTCCGTCACCACGATCGGACGCTGGATCAGGATCGGATGCGCCAGCATGAAGCCGATCAGCTCGTCATCGCTCCATTTGGGATCGGCGAGATCAAGTTCGGCATAGGGCGTGCCTTTCTCACGCAGCATTGCGCGGACGGGAACGCCCATCGCCCTGGCCAGTTCAAGCAACCGCTCGCGGCCTGGTGGCGTCTTCAGGTATTCGATCACCTCGGGCTCCTCGCCGCTCTGCCGGATCATGGCCAGCGTGTTGCGCGACGTGCCGCAGGCGGGGTTGTGATAGATGGTGACTTTCACGGGCACAGTTCCTCACACGGGTTGACCGTCACACGGGCTACACCACTTCGTCCGGCGCAAGCGCACATCGCGTATCCTCGCTGATCTCGATCTGGAGCGTGGCGTGACCGATGGAAAAGTCGTGCGCAAGCCGGTGCGCGGTTTCGATGAGGAATCGATCGCCGGGGTGGCCTGCCGGCATCACCACATGGCACGTCAAGGCGGTCTCGGTCGTGCTGATCGGCCAGATATGCAAGTCGTGAACCTGCGTCACGCCCGGCTGCTTTCGCAGGAATTCCTTCACCGCTTCCGCACTGATCCCGGCCGGCACGGCGTCGAGCGACATGCTGACCGAGCTGCGGAGCAGGCCATAGGTGCTCCAGAAAATGACAGCGCAGATCAAAAGGCTCATCAACGGGTCGATCCACATCTGGCCGGTCCAGAGGATCAGGCCGGCCGCGATCACGACGCCAAGGGAAACGGCCGCATCGGCGGCCATGTGCAGGAACGCGCCCTCGATGTTGATGTCGCTCTTGCGTCCCTTTGCGAACATCATGGCGGTTGCGGCGTTGATGACAATGCCGATCCCGGCCACGACCATCACGGTCATCCCCGATACCGGCTCCGGGTTGAAGAAGCGAAGGACGGATTCCCAGCCGATCGCACCCACCGCGACCAGCAGGAAGACCGCGTTGAACAGGGCGGCGAGAATCGAGGAGCCGCGGAAACCGTAGGTAAAGCGGCCGTCAGGCGCCCGCTTCGACAGCGATGCGGCGCCCCAGGCGACGAAGAGGCCAAGCACGTCGCTGAGATTATGGCCCGCGTCGGCAATCAGCGCCGTCGAATTGCCGAGCCAGCCGAACACCAGTTCAGCCACGATGAAGGCGGAGTTCAGCGCAATGCCGACGGCAAACGCCCTGCCAAAATCGGCCGGTGCGTGCGCGTGCCCGCCGCTATGATCATGGCCGTGGTGGCTGTGCGCCATCGGACGTCTCCGGCTGATATTGGCGAGCCCTGTACGAGTCGCACACGAAGTCAGCCCGATATAGCGCTTGGCGAAGCGAATACTATCACAGGCGATGCAATCGTAGGATGGGTAGAGCGCAGCGAAACCCATCATGCCTCGGCAACGGGAAAGCGATGGGTTTCGCGGAGCTTGTCATCGGGCGCGCGTTCGCGCGACCCGTTGGCTCAACCCATCCTACGAACTGAACGAGCGGCCTACCCCTGCTCTTCCGGCGGCTTGACGTGGCGGAACGTGTACAGCAGCGCGAGATCGTAAGCGATCTTCAGCGCGCCGCAGACCACCAGCGGCAGGCCAGAAAAGCTCGTCGTCAGCAGCACGCCGGCGATCGCCGGGCTGATGCTGGAAGCGAGGCTGCGCGGCACCGCGGTGACACTGGCCGCCGCCGGCCGCTCCGCCGGCGTCACCACGGCCATGACGTAGGAGGTGCGGGTCGGCACATCCATCTGCGACAAGGCCGAGCGCAACAGCAAGAGCGCCAGCGCGACGTAGAGATCGGGCGCGAAGGCGGCCCCGATCAGGAAGATACTGGAGGGGATATGCGTGAACACCATGGTGTTGACGAGCCCGATCCGCCGCGAAATCCAGGCTGCGACCGGATAGGAAAAGGCCGACAGCGTCGAGGCCCAGAAGAAGAACACGCCGGCCGCCGACAGCGACAGATCGAAGCGCTGGAACAGCCAGAGCACCAGCAGCGATTGCGCGACGAAGCCGCCGGCGAAGGCGTCGACGGAAAACAGCGCCGCGAGCTTGTAGACCGTGCCGCGCGACGGGCCGAGCGGCGCATGCGCCTTCTCCTCCGCGTGACCATGCGGCGCCTGGCGATAGAGCAGCGCGCAGATCACGCCGAGCGCGGCATAGGCGTAGAACATCAGCCGGAAGGCACCGAGCTGGGTGCCGCCGGAGGCGACGAGAAAATCCGGCAGCGAGGCCGCCAGCGAGCCGGCGGCGGCGCAGAGCGCGCCGATCAGGCTGTAGCGTGCGAACACCTGCGTGCGCCGCTCGTCGGAGGCGGTGCGCGCCAGCACCGCGTGCTCCAGCGGCACGGCGACGCCGAGATCGCCGCCGGAGGGATTGACGGTGCCGACGAAGGCGACCAGCGCGATCAGGGTGAGATGCTCGACGTTGGGGAATGCGAGACCCGTTGCCGTCATCAAGGCCGCCCCGAACAGCAGCAGCGCGCGCAGGTCGAAGCGCGGCGCGATCCAGCCGATCAGAAGCGTGAGCAGCGCCGTGCCGAGCAGCGAGGCGGTGGCGACGATGCCGACCGCCGCCGCGTCATAGCCGAGCGCGGTCATGTAGGCCGGCAGGATGATGATGGCAAAGCCGTCGCCGAAGCCGCGCAGCGCGCGGGCCGCGTAGAGCAGCGCGATCAGCGAGGATCCCGTGGCCGATTCCGGTTGATTAATGGTGCCTGCGTCCATGCGCAATCCTCGAGACATCGAGTGGTGCGCAGAGCTTGGACGGCGGGCCGTCTGACGGGGAGCCTGCCTTGTCCCCGTGGCCATAAAAGTAGGTCGAATTGCATCCGTGCGCAAGGCGCGCGCGACGATCAGGCGCCCACTTGGCCCGTCATTCCGGGGCGATGCGTAGCATCGAACCCGGAATCTCGAGGTTCCGGGTTCGCGCTTCGCGCGCCCCGGAACGACGGGACAAGCTCACAGCGTGTAGGATGGGTTGAGCGAAGCGAAACCCATCGATCTTGTTGTGACATGATGGGTTTCGCTTCGCTCAACCCATCCTGCAAATTCCGCATAGCTACGGCAGCGCCACCGCGATCAACTCTTCCGGCAATCCGCCGCCGCCGACGGGAAAGGCGATGAACTGCTTGCCCGCCACCATGTAGGTGATCGGCGATCCCGTCGCGTTGGACGGCAGGGCGATGTCGGCAAGCTTCTCGCCGGTCGCCTTGTCGTACACCCACAAATGCGGATCGAGGGCGAAGAGATTGCGGATCAGACGCCCGTAGCGGGCATCCCAGCGCGGGGCGCTGGAGACGCCCATCTGCACGACGATCATCACGGTCTTGGTCACCAGCGCCCAGCTCCGCGTCATCACGCCGAGATTGTCGGCTACCGGCACGCCGGCCTGCCGGAACAGCGGCAGCGCGCCGGTGCGCCCGACGGGAATGCGCCAGCGGTGCTCGCCCGAATTCATGTCGATGGCGACGATGCTGCCGAACGGCGGCTTGAGCAGCGGCAGGCCGCGCGGCCCCGGCAGCCAGGTTTGCGCGTTGCCGACATAGTCATAGGTTCCTTGCCACGGCTCGGGCTTGTCGATCTTGATCAGCGACGGAACGCGGTAGGTGCCGACATAGAGCATGCCGGTCTGGGGATCGACGGCAGCGCCCGACCAGCTGGCGCCGCCGGCATTGCCGGGAACGACGATGGTGCCGCGCTGTGTCGGCGGCGTGTACAAGCCACCGCGATCGAAGACATTGGCGATCTCGACCGCCTCCTTGTGAAGCTCCGGCGTGATGTCGAGCAGGTTCTCGTCGCGCGCGCCCTGCAGGTCAAACGGCGCCGGCTTCGAGGGAATCGGCTGCGTCTTCGAAGCTACTTCGCCCGGCACGGTCGATGCGGGGACCGGCTGCTCCTCGATCGGCCACACGGGCTTACCCGTGACGCGATCGAACACGTAGAGGAAAGCCTGCTTGGTCGGCTGCGCCACCGCCTTGATCTTCCTGCCGTCAACCGTGACGTCGATCAGGTTCGGCGCGGCAGGCGGATCGTAGTCCCACAGGCCGTGGTGCACGAGTTGGAAGTGCCAGACTTTCCTGCCGGTCACAGCCTCGATGCAAACCAGGCTTTCGCCATAGAGCCCGTCGCCGGGACGATGGCCGCCGTAATAGTCGTTGCTCGGCGTGGTGACCGGCAGATAGACGTAGCCGAGTTCCTCGTCGGCGCTCATCGGCGCCCAGACATTGGCGTTGCCGGTTTCCTTCCAGGAGCCTTTCTCCCAAGTCTCGACGCCGGGCTCCTCGCCCTGCGGCACGGTGTGGAAGGTCCAGAGCTGGCGTCCCGTCACGACGTCAAAGCCCCTGACGTCGCCGGGCGGGGCCGGCCGCTTGCCCCAGAAATCGAATACGGACGACCCCACCACGATGACCCCGCGCACGATCACCGGTGGCGAGGTCATGGTGTAGTAGACGGGATCGACGGGAATGCGCAGGCCCTGGGTGAGATCGACGCGGCCGTCCTTGCCGAAGCCCGCGACCGGCTTTCCCGTCTTCGCATCCAGCGCAATCATCTGCGAAAATGCCGTCAGCATGATGATGCGTTCGTCGTCGCCATTCTTCCACCAGGCGACGCCGCGGTGCAGCCAGCCATTATTGGCGGGCGCGCCAAGGCCGTTGTCGTAGATTTTGGGGTCGAACACCCATTTGGTCTCGCCCGTGGCGGCGTCGATGGCGGCGACCTGCGACAGCGAAGTCGAGGTGTAGAGCACGCCGCCAACCATCAGCGGCGTCGATTCATTGGCAAGGCTCGGCGCGATGGTTTCCGGCCGCGTCGCGCGCACCGCCATGTCAGGTGACTTCCAGCGCCAAGCGACGCGCAGGTTTTTCGCGTTGTCTTTCGTGATCTGCGCCAGCGGCGAGTAGCGCGCGGCGGCATAGGTGCCGGCATAGGCCGGCCATTCGCCGGCAGAGAGTGCTTTGGCCGATTCAGGCAATGCACCGGGGATGGTCTGGGCGTGGAGTGCAGACGGCAGCAGCGCCAGGGCTGCGCCGAGAATTGCGACACGAGCAATCATGTCATCCTCCCTGCCCCAGCCAGCCTAACGCCTTGGCCGGGCCGCAACCAGTATTGACTATCGAGTACTATTTGTCTAGTGTACTAGTTAATGCATACAGACTTGCTCAAAGCCCTCCGCCTCGAAAGCTCGGGCGTCCCGATCTACGTGCAACTGCGCGAGCAGATTTTGCGGCATCTCGGCGGCGGCCTGCTCGCGCCCGGCGAGCAGATGCCGACCATGCGCGAAGTCGCCGTCGCACTGAAGGTCGACCTCAATACGGTGCGGCATGCCTATGACGAGCTGGAGCGGCTCGGCGCCATCACGCTGGTGCGCGGGCGCGGCAGCTTCGTCGCCAAGCCGCCGCCCGCCATGGGCGCGCGGGCGCAACAAGCCCAGACCGACAGTCTGGCAAAACAGGTTCTCGCTACGGCCGCGACGATGGGCATCGATCCCCTCGCCGTTGCCGACCGAATCAAAACCCTCGCAAAGCAGAAGGAATAGTCGTCATGAACAACTATTTTAAAGCAAAGGGTGTCAATCAACCGGCGATCGTCCTCGCAGTCCTCGTTGCAGCCGCCGCGGCATGGTGCGCATGGCAGGGAGAGCAGAGCGGCGCGCGCAGCTACTATTGGATCGCAGGCGTCCTCGCCGTCATTGCCGCGCTCATTCCGCAATCCCTGATGATCGCCGACCAGTGGGAACGCGCCGTGGTGCTCCGGCTCGGCAAGCTCACCGCCATCCGCGGCCCCGGCATGTTCGCCATCATCCCCTTCATCGACAGCGTGGCGTCCTGGCTCGACCAGCGCATCCAGACCACCGAGATCAACGCCGAGACCGCGCTGAGCAAGGACACCGTGCCGGTCAATATCGACGCCGTGGTGTTCTGGCAGATCCACGATCCCGAGCGCGCGGCGCTGGAGATCTCCAACTACCGCCAGGCCATCATGCAGGTCGCGCAGACTTCGCTGCGCGAGATCGTCGGCTCCTCACTGCTGTCGACGCTGCTCGCCGACCGCAAGCAGGGCGACATTCAGTTGCGCGAGGAGATCGGGCGCAAGACCGCCGATTGGGGCATCTCGGTGCTGTCGGTCGAAATCCGCGACATCGGCGTGCCGCCTGCGCTACAGGATGCCATGAGCCGGCAGGCGCAGGCGGAACGCGAGCGGTTGGCACGCGTGCTGCTCGGCCAGGCGGAACAGGAGATCGCGCAGAAATTCGTCGAAGCAGCCGAACTCTATGCGCGCAGCCCGGGTGCGCTGCAGCTCCGCGCCATGAACATCATCTACGAGACCACCAAGGAGCGCGGCGCCACCATCCTGATCCCGACATCGATGGTCGACGCCATGAACCCAGCCAGCGCACTCGGCGTCGTCGCGGGCGCAGGGAAAACGCAGGGGTAAACTCAAAATCCTCATCTGAGGAGCGCGCAGAGCGCGTCTCGGCGAGCGTGTCGGCACCCGGATGACGACGGGAAACCATGAAGGGGAGGTTGGAATGAGTTCGCAGCGAGTGTCGGGAACCGCCCTGCAACGAACCATTGCCGTCCTGGGCTCGGCGGTTTTCTTCGTGGTCGCCCCATGTACGCTGGCGGGGCTCGTTCCATGGTCGATCACGGGTTGGCAACTCCGGCCGCCGTTCCTTGGTCTGGAGCTGACGCGCGGCATCGGCGCGATAATGATTCTCGCAGGCGTGCCTGGGCTCGTTGACGCATTTGCGCGTTTCGCGCTGCAGGGTCTCGGCACCCCCGCGCCCATCGCGCCGACAAGGAATCTCGTGGTGACCGGTCTGTACCGTCATGTGCGCAATCCAATATACGTCGCGGTCGTTGCCATCATCCTGGGTCAAGCGGTGCTGATGGGCGATTGGCGCCTCATCGTCTACGGCGCGCTGTTGTGGCTCGCCTTCCACGCCTTCGTCGTAGCGTACGAAGAACCCACGCTCGAGCAAACGTTTGGGGGAGAGTACGAGGAGTTCCGCGCCGCCGTCCCGCGCTGGATACCGCGGATGACCCCATGGCGGCACCATTGATGTCGCCTGCATAGATCCATCGGATGCCAAACCGCGCGATCAATTTGCCTACAAATAACTGAACGCTCGCTCCAGAGAGTTGATCGGGATCACGGACGACGATCTCGTGCAACTTCCGCACAAAGCACCCCTCAAGCGGTCTAAGCCGCCTCTACTCCACCCCGCGGTTGAACTTGTTCGACTTTGGCAGGCCATGCGCGAGGCGGCCGGCGTCGGCACGGTTGCCGCGCCAGTCGGACAGCTCCTTCATGGTCATGCTCTGCTCGCGGCCGGCGGAGTCCTTCCACACCAGGCCCGCCTTGGCGTCGAACACGGCGATATCAGATAGCCTGCCGCCGGAATATTTTTGCAGGCGCACGCCGCGGCCGCGCGCCATCTCCGGCACCTGCTCCAGCGGGAACAGCACCATCTTGTGGTTGGTGCCGATCACGGCGACGGTGTCGCCCGCGACCGCCGCAATCGCGCAGGCTTCCACGGGCATGTCGACATTCATCACCTGCTTGCCCTTGCGGGTGTTACCGACGCAATCGTCCTCGTTGACGACGAAGCCCTGCCCGTCGCTGTTGGCGACCAGGAACTTGCGGCCGCCCTTGTTGGCGAACAGCGAGACGATCGAGGCCTCCTGCTCCATGTCGATGAACATGCGGATCGGCTCGCCATGGCCGCGGCCGCCCGGCAGCTTTGCGACGTCGAGCGAATAGAACTTGCCGTTGGTGGCGAACGCCAGGAGTTTCGAGGTGCTCTCGGCGAAGAATGCGTGCTCGAGCTTGTCGTCGGTCTTGAACGACAGGCCGGAGAGATCCTCCACATGGCCCTTCATGGTGCGGACCCAGCCCTTCTCGGACACCACGACGGTCACCGGCTCGCGCTCGACAAAGGCTTCCTCGATCGCGGCAAGATCGTGCTCGGGCGCGTCGGCAAATGTCGTGCGCCGCTTGCCGAGCGGCGTCTTCGGCCCGAACATGTCGCGGACCTTGGTGACCTGCTCGCTGACCTTCTTCCACTGCTCGGGCTCGGAGCCCAGCAGCGACTTGACGCCCTTCAATTCATTGCGGAGGTTCTTGTCCTCCGTCCTGATCTCCATCTCCTCGAGCTTGCGCAGAGAGCGCAGGCGCATGTTGAGGATGGCGTCGGCCTGCATTTCCGTGAGCTTGAACGCCTTGATCAGCGCCGGCTTCGGCTCGTCCTCGGTGCGGATGATCTTGATCACCTTGTCGATGTTGAGGTAGGCGATCAGGTAGCCGCCGAGGATCTCCAGGCGGTTCTCGATCTGGGCCTTACGGAAGTTGGTGCGGCGCACGAACACGTCGCGCAGATGGTCGAGCCATTCGCGCAGACATTCGGCGAGACCCACCACCTTGGGGATCCTGCCCTTGATCAGCACGTTGAGGTTCAGCGAAATGCGGCTTTCGAGCTCGGTGAGCTTGAACAGCGATTCCATCATCAGTTCCGGATCGACCGTTTTCGCACGCGGCTCGATCACAAGGCGGATGTCCTCCGCCGACTCATCCCTGATGTCGCCGACCAGCGGCAGCTTCTTCTCGTTGAGCAGCTCGGCGATCTTCTCGATCAGCCGCGACTTCTGCACCAGCCACGGAATTTCCGTGACGACGATGACCCAGGTGCCGCGGGCGCCCTCCTCCTGCTTCCACCTCGCGCGGGTGCGGAACGAGCCGCGCCCGGTGACGTAGGCCTCGGTGATCGCATCCTTGGAATCGACGACGACGCCGCCGGTCGGAAAATCCGGGCCCTTGACCCATTTCAGGAGCGACTTCGACTTGGCCTCGGGTTTCTCGATCAGGTGCAGCGCGGCATCGCAAAGCTCGGCGGCGTTGTGCGGCGGGATTGCGGTCGCCATGCCGACCGCGATGCCCTGCGCGCCATTGGCGAGCAGGTTCGGGAAGCCGCCGGGCAGCACTGCCGGCTCCTTCGACTTGCCGTCGTAGTTGGGACGGAATTCGACGCCGTCCTCGTCGATGCCTTCGAGCAGAAGTCGCGCGACTTCGGTCATGCGCGCTTCGGTGTAGCGGTAGGCGGCGGGGTTATCGCCGTCGATGTTGCCAAAGTTGCCCTGGCCGTCGACCAGCGGGTAGCGCGAGTTGAAATCCTGCGCGAGGCGCACCATGGCGTCGTAGATCGCCTGGTCGCCATGCGGATGGAACGAACCCATCACGTCGCCGACGATCTTGGCGGATTTCGTGAACGCGGCGTTGGGGTCGAGCCGCAGCAGGCGCATGCCGTAGAGGATGCGCCGGTGTACCGGCTTGAGGCCGTCGCGGGCGTCCGGCAGCGCGCGGTGCATGATGGTCGAGAGCGCATAGGCGAGATAGCGCTCTTCCAGCGCATCGCGCAGCATGACCTCGTGGACCTCGGCCGGTTCCGGCGGAGTGACTTGCTTTCCCATGGGTGCCGTTCTGGATTTTTGGTGGTCGAATCGGTTGCGAATCAGCAGCCCAATCTAGGCCGCACAAGGGCGCTACGGAACCGCGGAGGCCGCCCGCGCCCGATATTTCAGCACCGCGTTGATGAAGCCCTCGCGGGCGTCGGAATGGCCCTGCCCGCGCGGCTCCAGCACGTGGCGGAGCAGGAACAGGCCGGTGAGCCGGAAACCGTCCTGGATATCCTCGTCGGTGAAGCCGGCCGCAGCCGCCTCGCCCTCACGCAGGAAGGCCGGCAGCCGCAACAGGCGGTCGCGCCATGGCTCGCCGGCGCTGCGCGACACCGCGCCGCCGGATTTCGGCGAGACATAGATCAGTTCGTCGGTCTCGCCGGTGGCCGCACAGTTCGACAGGTCGAGCCCGAAGCCGAGCTCGGCGAGCATGGCGAGCTCGAAGCGCACCACATGCGCGGCCGCGCCGACGGCATCCTCGAAATCGTCCAGCGTCTGCCCGAGCATTTCGTAGATGTCTTCATGCGGGTCGCGCTCGGGCAGCAGGCGCACCAGCGCCGCCAGATGCGTCACGCCGTAGACCGCATGCGAGGATGCCAGCAGCGAGCCGGCGCGCAGCTCCGTGCCCTCGATCGTGTAGGTGCCGAGATGCTCGTCGAGCCGCGCCCGCCACACCGCGCGCACGCCGTTGCCGGGCTGCAGCAGCGGCCGCATCCGCGAGCCGGCGCCGCCGCGCACCAAGCCAAGGTGCCGGCCGTGCTCGCGCGTCATCAGCTCGGCGATGGCGGAAGATTCGCCATGCCGCCGCACGCCCAGCACGATGCCTTCGTCGGTCCATTCCATGTTGCAAAGCGTAGCATGTAGGGTGGGCAAAGCGTAGCGTGCCCACCTTCACGATCAACAGAAGCAGCGACTTTGTGGAGGCGGGCACGGCGCGTGCCGCGCCTTTGCCCACCCTACGCATCCTTACGCATCGAACCAGTCCCTGGCATCGCCCGTGAACGACAGATAGAGGCCCACGGCCGTCATCGCGCAGGAAACGGTGTCGACGAACACGTCGAATTGCATGCCGCGCTCGCCGATCACCTGCGCCAGCGAGACCAGGGACAGCACCAGCGCGCCCATCAGCGCCCAGCGCGGCCAGCTCTTCTTGCGGCGCGCGGCGAGCCAGACGCACCAGAACAGCAAGAGCAGCAGCGCCAGCGCCGTCAGCGTGGCGCCGTTGACCATCTGCTCGCTCATGCGCGCGCTCGGCGTGCGGTCCTGGAACGCGACCGAAAGCGCATCCAGCACCAGCGACGCATAGAGCAGGACTTCGAACCACCAGACGTTCTTCGGGATGTTCATGGCGAACTCGGTTAGTCCTTCTTCTTGGGCATGTTCTTTTCCGAGAACCGGTTCCCACTTTTCGGGATCATGCCCTATTCCTTGGGGAACTCGAGTCCCATTTCGCGGTAGCGGTCGGGATCGTCGCCCCAGTCCTCGCGCACCTTCACGAACAGGAAGAGATGCACGGGGTGGCCGACGATCTCGGCGATCTCCTTGCGCGCCGCCGCCCCGATCGACTTGATGGTGGCGCCGCCCTTGCCCAGCACGATCTTGCGCTGGCTTTCGCGCTCGACGAAGATCGTCTGCTCGATGCGCACCGAATTGTCCTTGCGCTCGGTCCAAGTGTCGGTCTCGACCGTCGACTGGTACGGCAGCTCCTGATGCAGCTGCTCGAATATCTTTTCCCGCGTAATCTCGGCGGCGAGATGGCGCATCGGCGCCACCGTCATCTGGTCCTCGGGATAGAAGAACGGCCCCGCCGGCAGCGCCGAGGCAAGCGCCTTGCGCAGGTCGGCGATGCCGTCGCCGGACAGCGCCGAGATCATGAAGGTGTGATCAAACTTCATGCGGTCGTTGGCGGCCTTGGCCAGCGCCAGCAGCTTCTCGCGCGCCACGAGGTCGATCTTGTTGATCACCAGCATCTTGGGATGCGGCACGTTGGCGAGCTTCTCGAAGATCGCCTCCGCCTCGGCATCGAGCCCGAGCTTGGCGTCGAGCAGCACGCAGACGAGGTCGGCATCGTGCGCGCCGGTCCAGGCGGTGATGACCATGGCGCGGTCGAGCCGCCGCTTCGGAGCGAAGATGCCGGGCGTGTCGACCAGGATGATCTGCGCGTTGCCCTCGATGACAATGCCGCGGATCAGCGCGCGCGTGGTCTGCACCTTGCGCGACACGATGGTCACCTTCTCGCCGACCAGCGCGTTGACCAGCGTCGACTTGCCGACATTGGGCGCGCCGATCAGGGCGACGAAGCCGCAGCGCGTCGCGGCCGGCGTCGCCGTCGTTTCTTCAGCCTTCATATTTGCCGCCGACTTCGCGCGCGAGCATCGCCAGCGCCGCGTTCTTTTCCGCCGCGCGCTTGTTGCCGCCGACGCCTTCCGCCGGCTCCAGCCCCGGCAGGCTGACCGCGACGCGGAAGTGCGGATCGTGGTGCGGCCCGGTGCGTTCGATCTCGCGATAGACCGGGGTCGGCAGCCCCCTGGATTGCGCCCATTCCTGCAGCGCGGTCTTGGCGTCGCGCATCGGACGACGGTTCTTGTGCATCCGCTCGGTCCAGTGGCGTTCGACGAAGGCGGCCGCCGCCGGATAGCCGCCGTCGAGATAGATCGCGCCGATCACGGCCTCGCAGATGTCGCCGAGCACGGACTCGCGCAAGCGGGCGGCGGCCGCGGAATTGCCGACAGCGCCGAGCTTGATGTCCTCGCCGAGCCCGAGCGATCTTGCCACCTCCGCGCAGGTCTCCCGGCGCACGAGGTCGGCGAGGCGCTTGGACAGCTCGCCCTCGTCGGCCTTCGGAAACGCCTTGTAGAGCATGTCGGAGATGACGAGGCCGAGCACGTGATCGCCGAGAAATTCCATGCGCTGGTAGCTGTCGGCGCGGTTGCGCTTGGCCTGGCTGAGCGCCGACACATGCGTCAGCGCCGTGACGAGGCCGGCGCGCTTGGCGAACTTGTGCCCGATGCGGGTCTCGATCGAATTCAGCGCCGCCGTCTTGCGGGCCCCGGCCCCCTGCTTCTTCTTCCGCGCAGCCTCCCTGGTGGGCGCAGAATCCGGCGCGGCGTCGGACTGCTGGCTTGCGTCGCCGGATCTGGCCGGTTTCTGGATGACGGGGGTGTCGTCGTTCATCGCACGATGGTGAAGAGGCGATTCCAGCGCACGGCCGTCGGCCAGCGCCAGAACATCCAGGCGTGTTCGCCCTCGGCAATCGAGAAGAAGATCATCTGGGCGCGGCCGATGATGTTCTGGTACGGCACGTATCCGACCGCCGACAGCACGCGGCTGTCGGTCGAGTTGTCGCGGTTGTCGCCCATCATGAAGAAATGGCCGGCCGGGACGGTGTAGACATTGGTGTTGTCGTAGAAGCCGACATCGACGCAATCGAGCGTCTCATAGCTGACGCCGTTCGGAAGCGTCTCCCTCCAGCGCTTGACGCGCGCGTTGGCGTCGGAGCCGCAGGGGTCTTCGCCGACGAAATCGGAAAGCCGCTCGCGCTTGACCGGCATGTCGTTGATGTAGAGCAGCCCCTCCTTCATCTGGACGCGGTCGCCGGGCAGCCCGATCACGCGCTTGATGTAGTCGGTGGAATCGTCCTTCGGCAGGCGGAATACGACGATGTCGCCGCGGGCGGGATCGGAGCCAAAGATGCGGCCGGAGAACAGCGGCGGCGACAGCGGGATCGAGTAGTGGCTGTAGCCGTAGGAATATTTCGAGACGAACAAATAGTCGCCGACCAGAAGCGTCGCCTTCATCGACCCGGAGGGGATGTTGAAGGGCTGGAACAGGAAGGTGCGGATCACCAGCGCGATCAGCAGGGCATGGATGACGACGCGGACGGTTTCACCAAATCCGCTCTCTGATTTAGTCCCTGAAGTCACGCTCATCGCTTTCCCAATTTCCGCACGCGGGAGCCCCGCGCGGTGGCAGAGCGTTTTCCTTGAGCGAATCGGTTACCCGTCCCGCTCGAAGAAAATGCTCTCTATTTCTGTTGTTGAGAACGCTTTCCGGCGCAAACCGGAACCGCTCCTCGCTCGACCTGATAACCCTGCGGCGTTTTAGACGGTTGTTCGCAGACGCGCAATCAAGGCTGCGAATAAAACTACGCAAATCATTGATATTACAATGACTTTTAGTTTTGCCCTTGCCTGGATGCGATTCCGACCGGAAGGCCTCAGGATTTGCCGGGGGCGACGGCCGAAATTATGACAAAGGCCTGCGCGAGCGGCCAATCGTCGGTGATGGAGAGGTCGATCCGGGCTTCCAGCCCTTCCGGCGTCAGGGCCTGCAGACGGGCCAGCGCGCCGCCCGTCAGCTGCACGGTCGGCCGGCCGCCTGGCAGGTTCACCACCCCCATGTCGCGCCACCACACCCCGCGCCGAATCCCGGTTCCCAGCGCCTTGGAACAGGCCTCCTTGGCGGCAAAGCGCTTGGCATAGGTGGCAACCACCATCTTCTCGCTCTTGGCGCGCCGCTCGGCCCTGGCGCGCTCGGCGTCGGTGAAGATGCGGTCGAGAAAGCGGTCGCCATGGCGCTCGATCACCTTGGCGACCCGGGTGATGTCGATCAGGTCGGAGCCGATTCCGATGATCATGCCGCGCCTTCCGCCTTCTGCCGCCCCCGCGCCATCGCAGCACGCATCTGGCGGACGGTCTCGCCGATGCCGACGAAGATGGCCTCGCCGATCATGTAATAGCCGATGTTGAGCTCGACGATCTCGGGCAGCGCGGCGATGGTCTCGGCGGTCGCATAGTCGAGCCCGTGGCCGGCATGCACCTCGAGCCCCGCGGCGCGCGCCAGTTTCGCACCGGCCACGATGCGCTGCCATTCGGCACCGGCCCTGGCGGTGTGGCCGTCGACGACGGCGTCGCACCAGGCGCCGGTGTGGATCTCGATCACGGGCGCGCGCAGCTTCGCCGCCATCTCGATCTGGCGCGGATCGGCGGCAATGAACAGCGAGACCCGGATGCCGGCATCGTTGAGCCTGGCGATGAAGGGCTGCAGCACATTGTGCTGGCCGGCGACGTCGAGCCCGCCCTCGGTGGTGAGTTCCTCGCGCCGCTCCGGCACCAGGCATACTGCGTGCGGCTTGGTCGCGAGCGAAATCCGCAGCATGTCGTCGGTCGCCGCCATCTCGAAATTCAGCGGTTTCGAGATTTCGGCCTTCAGCCGCGTCATGTCCTCGTCGCGGATATGGCGGCGGTCCTCGCGCAGATGGGCTGTGATGCCGTCGGCGCCGGCCTCGATGGCGGCTAGCGCCGCGCGCACGGGATCGGGACGCTGCCC
The DNA here is from genome assembly GCF_016219575.1 of Bradyrhizobium sp. Lineage (GTDB taxonomy): Bacteria > Pseudomonadota > Alphaproteobacteria > Rhizobiales > Xanthobacteraceae > Bradyrhizobium. Next base: position 1,266,725 of record NZ_JACRMG010000009.1, read on the forward strand.
CCCGCGCGCATTGCGCAGGGTGGCGACGTGATCGACATTGACGCCGAGGCGCAGCGGCGGAGGTTTGGGCATCGTTTCAACTCGTAGACTAATCCGGTGGACGACCCCTCATCCTGAGGAGCGCGGAACGCGCGTCTCGAAGGATGCGGGCCCCAATGTGACCTCATGGTTCGAGACGGCGCAAGGGCGCCTCCTCACCATGAGGGTCTACCATACGTGAAAAATTATCCGTTGACGCGCTCGACCCGCGCGACGACCGCCTTTGCACGGAGTTGCGCGATAATTGCACTGAGATGCTTGAGGTCGTAGACCTCGAGGTCGATGGTGAGCTCGGTGAAATCGGGCGAGCGGCGGTACATGCTGATGTTGTCGATATTGCCGTCGTGCTCGGCGATGACGGTGGCGACCTGTGCGAGGCTGCCGGGCTCGTTGACGTTGTCGACGCGGATGCGCGCCGGGAAGCGCTGCGGCGTGGTCTCGTCGATGTCCCAGCGCACGTCGAGCCAGCGCTCGGGCTCGTCCTCGAAATCCTTCAGCGCCGGCGCCTGGATCGGATAGATCGTGATGCCCTCGCCCGGCGTGATGATGCCGACGATGCGGTCGCCCGGCACCGCGCCGCCATTGGGCGCGAACTTGATCGGCAAATCGGCCTTGCCGGTGCCCCCGACGGGAATCACGGCGCTGGAGCGCGACGGATGGTGCGGCTGGGCCTGCTTCAGCTTGTCGGCGAGACCTTTCTTGAGGCCATAGCGCGCGACCCGCTCCTCCTTGTAGTCGGGATACATCGCCCGGGCGACGTCGGAGGCTTTCAGTTCGCCACGGCCGACCGAGGCCATCACCTCCTCGATGGAGGTTCGCGCCAGCCGCGCCAGCGCGCCCTTCAGCTTGTCGTCGGCATAGTCGATCTTGGCGCGCGCAAACAGGCGCTCGATGATGCGCCGGCCGAGCCCGGCATACTGGTCGCGCACCGCGGTGCGGGTGGCGCGGCGGATGGCAGCGCGCGCCCTGCCCGTCACGGCCAGCGTTTCCCACGCCGACGGCGGCGCCGACTGCGCCTCGGAGGTCAGCACCTCGACCTCGTCGCCGTTCGCAAGCTCCGACGACAGCGGCGCGAACTTGCCGTTGATCTTGCAGCCGACCGCGCTGTTGCCGACGTCGGTATGCACGGCATAGGCGAAATCGATCACGTTGGCATGGCGCGGCAGCGCGATCAGCTTGCCGCGCGGGGTGAAGCAGAACACCTGGTCGTGGAACAGCTCGAGCTTGGTGTGCTCGAGGAACTCTTCCGGGTTGGCGCTCTCCGACAGCATGCCGATGGTGTGGCGCAGCCAGGCAAATGCGTTGGACTCCCGCTTCAACAGCTCGGTCGGCGAGCCAACGCCGTCCTTGTAGAAGGCATGCGCGGCGATGCCGAATTCGGCGATCCGGTCCATCTCCTCGGTGCGGATCTGCAGCTCGACGCGCTGGTTGCCCGGACCGATCACGGTGGTGTGGATCGAGCGGTAGTCGTTCTGCTTGGGCGTCGAGATGTAGTCCTTGAAGCGGCCGGGCACCACCGGCCAGGTGGTGTGGACGACGCCGAGCGCGTGGTAGCAGGCTTCGACGCTGTCGAGCACCACGCGGAAGCCGAAGATGTCGGACAGTTGCTCGAAGCCGACCGACTTGCGCTCCATCTTGGTCCAGATCGAAAACGGCTTCTTGCGGCGGCCATAGACGTGGGCGACGACGCCGTTCTTCTGCAGGTTCTTGTGCAACTGGCTTTCGATCTCACCGATCAGGTTGCGGTTGCGCTCGGCCAGCGCATCGAGGCGCTGCTTCACCACCGCATAGGCTTCCGGATCGATGCTGCGGAAGGAAAGGTCTTCCAGCTCCTCGCGCATCTCCTGCATGCCCATGCGGCCGGCGAGCGGTGCATAGATGTCGAGCGTCTCCTCCGCGATGCGACGTCGCGAGGCCGGCGGCACGAATTCCAGCGTGCGCATGTTGTGCAGGCGGTCGGCGAGCTTGATCAGGAGCACGCGGACGTCGTCGGCGATGGCCAGCAGCAGCTTGCGCAGGTTTTCCGCCTGCTTGGCCTCGCGCGAGACCAGTTCCAGCCGCTTCAGCTTGGTGAGGCCCTCGACCAGCGCGCCGATCTCGTGGCCGAAAACCTGGTCGATCTCGGCCCGTGTCGCCTCGGTATCCTCGATGGTGTCGTGCAGCAGGGCCGCGACGATGGTGGCGTCGTCGAGCTTGAGGTCGGTGAGGATCGCCGCGACCTCGAGCGGATGGGAGAAATAGGGATCGCCGGAGGCCCGGGTCTGGGCGCCATGCGCCTTCATGGCGTAGACATAGGCGCGGTTGAGCAGGTCCTCGTTGGTGTCCGGGTTGTACGACCTGACTTTCTCAACCAGGTCGTATTGCCGCATCATGCCGGCACGCGGCTTGGCCGGCCGGGCGGGCGCAGGCGCAGCGGCGGGCGCCACCGCAACCTGCTCGGTTGCGGCCTGCATCTGCCGTGTACTGCGACGCCAAAACACCATCCGATTCGCCGTCTGCTATCGCCTGCCCATGGACTTGCTGCACACCCCTCATCCGGTGTTCGAGCCAGAATGCACCCAACCGGGTATAGATGGCCCGCCCGCCGTCTAAAGAACGCATCCTAACCAAAAAAATGTCAACAAAAGCAAAGGCCCGAACAATTGTCCGGGCCTTTTCGTAAAATTGCGGTGTGACGGTATGGGTTACTCGTCTTCTTCCGGCTGTTCTTCCGGGGGCGCGAGGCCCTCGAGGCCCTTGAGCAGCTCCTCTTCGGTCATGCGCTCGACCGCGACCTCGGTGTCGTCGGCATCGACGCTGGCGCCGGCCGAGCCGATCAGCGGCACAGTGTCGGGCTCGGGCTCGTCGACCTCGACGAACTTCTGCAGGGAATGAACCAGCTCTTCCTTCAAATCCTCTGGGGAAATCGAGGATTCCGCGATTTCGCGCAGCGACACGACCGGGTTCTTGTCGTTGTCGCGATCGACTGTCAGTTGCGAGCCCGACGAGATCATGCGCGCGCGATGCGCTGCCAACAGAACCAGGTCGAACCGGTTGTCCACCTTGTCAATGCAGTCTTCCACGGTGACGCGCGCCATCTGCTGTCGCTCCGTTAAATGGGGCCGAAATTGCTGATTGTTGGCCGTTAGTTATAGGCGTCGGCAGGAATACGCAAGGCCAAATTGTGATTTGGCGTTACAGCCCCCCTCTGCTAACCCCTCGCCGGGGCCAGGAGGCCGGAGCGTCCAGAGACAGGCCCAGGTGCCGTCCAGGACAAGCCAAAACACTAGATTGCAGTGTCAAAAGTCTGGGTTTTTCGCCCTCGCCGTACCACAATTGCAGTGGTGACTGTCGGGGGGATGGATTCACCGAACTTTAGGCGCATGGCGTGAAACTGCGCGCAGCTCTTTGCAGCTGCGCGAAAACGCGATAACAACTACCAAGCGAAAAGGCTTTTGATGTCGACACCCGTTTCCAACAAGATTGCGCTCTTCATCGATGGCGCCAACCTGTATGCCACAGCGAAGACGCTCGGCTTCGATATCGACTACAAGCGCCTGCTGAAGGAATTCCAGGGCCGCGGCACCCTGCTCCGCGCCTTCTATTACACCGCCATCATCGAGGATCAGGAATACTCCTCGATCCGCCCGCTGATCGACTGGCTCGACTACAACGGCTACACCGTCGTCACCAAGGCAACCAAGGAATTCATCGACGCCTCCGGCCGCCGCAAGGTCAAGGGCAACATGGACATCGAGCTCGCGGTCGACGCCATGGAACTGGCCGAGCACATCGACCAGATGGTCTTGTTCTCCGGCGACGGCGATTTCCGCTCGCTGGTGGAGGCGGTGCAGCGCCGGGGCGTCCGGGTGACCGTGATCTCGACCATCGCCAGCCAGCCGCCGATGATCGCCGACGAATTGCGCCGCCAGGCCGACGTCTTCACCGATCTGGTGGAACTGCAGTCCAAGCTCGGCCGCGACCCCTCCGAGCGGCCCGCCCCGCGCGAGCGCGGTGAGCGCGGCGAATCGCGTCACCACGCGCCGCAATTCCTGCAGCGCGCCACCACCATGGCGCCCCGTGGAGCCGGTGACGATTTCGAAGACTAGTCTCGGCCTCTCCCCGACCGAACCCGACCTCGACTGTCCGCTCTGTCCGCGGCTGGCGGCGTTTCGCGCCGAGGCGCGGGCGCGGGAACCGAATTGGCATAACGCGCCGGTCGCATCCTTCGGCGACCCGGGTGCACGCGTGCTGATTGTCGGACTCGCTCCTGGGTTGCAGGGCGCCAACCGCACCGGACGGCCCTTCACCGGCGACTATGCCGGCGACCTCCTCTATTCGACGCTGCTCGATTACGGCTTCGCCAAAGGCAAATACGAAGCGCGGCCGGACGACGGCCTTGCGCTGGTCGATTGCCGGATCAGCAATGCGGTGCGCTGCGTGCCGCCGCAGAACAAGCCGCTGCCGGCCGAAATCAACACCTGCCGGACGTTCCTGGCTGCCACCATGGCGACAATGCCGAAGCTTGCGGGCGTCGTGCTGCTCGGGCGGGTCGCCCATGATTCGACGCTGAAGGCGGTGGGCCTGAAGGCCGCCGCCGCGCCCTTTGCGCACGGGGCCGTGCACAAGGCCGGAAACATCCGCCTCTACGACAGCTATCATTGCTCGCGCTACAACACCAACACGGGCGTGCTGACGCCAAAGATGTTTCGCGACGTGTTCGCGCGGGTACGGAAGGACCTGGGCTGATCGCCACAGACTTTGCAGGGTGGGCAAAGCGAAGCGTGCCCACCTTCACGAGCGCGAACGTAATGGTGGGCACGGCGCGAAGTGCGCCTTTGCCCACCCTACAAGTCAGCGCGGATTTTCCTTCAGCCACGCCAGCACGTCGCCGGCGTTCCGGTCCGGCGGAAACACCGGATAGAACACGTGGGTGATGCGGCCGTCGTCGACGACGAGCGCGAGGCGCTTGATTAGCGTAAGACCCGCCACCTCCATGGTCGGCAGTTGCAGCGCCTCGGTCAGCCTCAGCTTCTCGTCGGACAGCACCGGAAACGGCAGATGCAGCCGCGCGGCCATCTCGGCCTGGTATTCGTTGCTCTGCGTCGACAGGCCGAAGACCTGTTTGGCGCCGGCTGCCTTCAACTCCGCAAAGAGATCGCGAAACGAGCAGGTCTGCGGCGTGCAGCCGCGGGCGCCCGGGATCATGTCCCAGTCGTCGACCAGGCTGACCTTGCCGGGCTCGCCGGTCCGGGGATAGGCGAACACGACGGTGCGGCCCGCAAGCTGCGACAGGTCGACGGCGGTGTCGTTGGTGGCGCGCAGGCTAACGGAAGGGACTCTTGTCCCCTTCAAATGCGCCGCGCCGCCGTCGTCCGTCGGCGCCGGGATCTTGCTCCAGTCGACTTCCAGCAGGTTCTTCTGGTTCATCTCGTCGATCTCCAAGGCCGCGAATAGCGAGTGGCGAATAGCGAATGGCAGCGCACCCGGCCGAACACTACGCTACTCGCCATTCGCCACTCACCATTCGCCAATCTATCCCCGCGCGCGCATGAGCCGGCCCTTCTCGCGGCTCCAGTCACGCTTCTTCGCGGTCTCGCGCTTGTCGTGCAGCTTCTTGCCCTTGGCGATCGCCAGCAGCAGTTTTGCCCGCCCGCGCTCGTTGAAATAGAGCTTCAGCGGGATCAGCGTCATGCCCTCGCGGTCGACCGCACCCATCAGCTTGTTGATCTGCTTGCGATGCAGCAGCAGCTTTCGCGGCCGCTTCGGCTCGTGATTGAAGCGGTTGCCCTGCAGATATTCCGGGATGTTGGCGTTGATCAGCCAGAGTTCGCCGTCCTTGGAATCGGCATAGGATTCCGCGATCGTGCTCTTGCCGCTGCGGATCGATTTCACCTCGGTGCCGGTCAGCGCGATGCCGGTCTCGATCGTGTCTTCGATCGCATAGTTGAAACGGGCCTTGCGATTTTCGGCGGCGACCTTGATCGGGCGTTCGTTCTTCTCGGCCACGTTAACCCTTCTTGAGGAGATCGCGGATCTCCGTCAGCAGTTCTTCCTGCTTCGTGGGCTTGGGCGGCGCGGCGGGCGCGGCCTCTTCCTTGCGCTTGAACTGGTTCATGGCGCGGATCACGAGGAACAGCACGAAGGCGACGATCAGGAAGTTCAGCGTCAGCGTGAGGAAATTGCCCCAGGCCAATACGGCGCCTTGCTTTTTGGCATCGGCCAGATTGGTCGCCGTGACCGACTTCGACAGGCCGGTGAAATAGTTGGAGAAGTCGAGCCCGCCGGTGATGGCGCCGATGATCGGCATGATGATGTCGCCGACCATCGAGGTGACGATGGCGCCGAAGGCCGCGCCGATGATGACGCCGACCGCGAGGTCGACGACATTGCCCTTCATCGCAAATTCCTTGAATTCCTTCAGCACGGCGAATCCTCCCCTGCGACGGCGGGCTTATTCAGAAGCCGAAAATGCGGCAGACTCTTGATTTGACGCGTTTCCTTCACGCGAACCGGTGCCCACTTCGCTTCAAAACGCTTCAGTTGATCAGGCCGGCATGCACCATGGCGCTGCGCACGGCGGCGCGGGTCGATTCCTGCACCGGCACCATCGGCAGCCGCAGCTTCTCGTCCATCTTGCCGAGCAGCGACATCGCATACTTGATCGGCGACGGGCTGGTTTCCATGAACAGGTTGATATGCAGCGGCATCAGCTTGTCGTGAATCTTCAGCGCGGCTTTGACGTCGCCCTTCTGCCAGGCCAGATGGAATTCCGAGCAGAGCCGCGGCGCAACGTTCGACGTGACGGAGATGCAGCCGTGGCCGCCATGGGCCATGTAGCCGATGATGGTGGCGTCTTCGCCGGAAAGCTGGTTGAAATCCTCGCCCATCGCGGCGCGCTGCTGCGATACCCGCACCATGCTGGCGGTGGCATCCTTGACGCCGGCAATGTTCTTCAATTCCCACAGCCGCTTCATGGTGTCGACCGACATGTCGATCACCGAGCGGCCCGGAATATTGTAGATGATGATCGGGATGTTGATGGCGTCGTTGATCGCCTTGTAGTGCTGGTACATGCCCTCCTGCGTGGGCTTGTTGTAGTAGGGCGTGACGATCAGCACGGCGTCGGCGCCAGCCTTCTCGGCATGTTGCGACAGCTCGACCGCTTCCTTGGTGGAGTTGGAGCCTGCGCCCGCGATCACGGGCACGCGGCCCTTGCTCTCCTCGATGCACCATTCGACCACGCGCTTGTGCTCGTCATGGCTGAGCGTCGGGCTCTCGCCGGTGGTGCCGACCGGCACCAGGCCGTGGGTGCCCTCGGAAATCTGCCAGTTCACCAGGGAGCGGAACGCAGCCTCGTCGAGCGAGCCATTCTTGAAGGGCGTGACCAGAGCGGTGAACGACCCCCTGAATTTTGTCTTGGCTGCCATGGACTTCCTCCGGAACTTGCGCGCGACAGGTGAACTGAAAGGCATTCATATCGGGTCTGAAGTCGCGGCGAAAGGGCCGTACCGGCCCTGTTCCATCCTCAGTCAGCCGCGATTTCGCCGCGGTATTGGCGCACAGAGCGCTGGGCCCACAGGGGTCTATTAGTATTTTGTCCACATATTCAATCAAATAGACCTAAGGCTTGTCTGGTTGAACGATTCGCCGCGAAGGAACGCCGTGATCCGAACCGTGCGCGCAGCAGCGTTGCGATCCACCGCTTTGGCAACGTGCCTGGCGCTGGCGGCAGCGTTCTCGATTCCCGCGGAAGCCGCTCCCAAGGTCCCGCTGCCAAAGCCGCGGCCGATTGCGCGCAATGCCGCGCCCGCAACGACCTCGGCGATTGCGCCGGCATCGCCGAAGGGCGTGGACAAGAGCGTCGCTGCCGCCCCCGTTCACACCGCGCATGCAGGCCCCGCGGCCGCGCCGCCTGGTCCGCCGCCCCGCCCGGCAGCGGTGACGGCGCGCAAGCACATCACGCCAGCGGCAGTGGCTGCGACATCGACCACCTCGCAGGCCGACAAGGACGCGCTGGAGAACGTCATCGAGCTCCTGCGCAAGCGCAAGCCCGACGATGCCACGCAGGCGGAGGCTGCGATCTCCGATCCGGTGGCACGCAAGCTGGCGGAATGGCTGATCCTGCGCAGCGACAACAACAACGTCACCGTCGAGCGCTACCGCGCCTTCATCTCGGCCAATCCGAGCTGGCCCTCGCAGAGCTTCCTGCGCCGGCGGCTCGAGGCCGCGCTGTGGGACGACAAGCGCGAGGATGCCGCGATCTGGTCGTGGTTCGAGAACGAATCGCCGGTCTCGGCAAAGGGACGCCTGGCGCTGGCGAAGGCGATGATCGCCCGCGGCGACCGCAGCAATGCCGAGCGGCTGGTGCGCCAGGCCTGGCGCAACGATCCGATGTCGGAGGACACCGAGGGCAACGCGCTCGACATGTTCGGCGCATTCCTGAGCGGAGGCGACCACAAGGCGCGGATGGACGCCCTGCTCTACGGCACCGAGAACGAGGCGGCGGGCATGCGCGCCGCCAAGCGCCTGGGCTCGGGCCACGTTGCGCTCGCCAAGGCGCGCATCGCGGCGAACCGCAAGGGCGGCAATCTCAAGGCCCTGCTGGATGCCGTGCCGCGCGAGCTGCATTCCGATCCCGGCTATCTCTTCGCGAAGATCCAGCTGCTGCGGCGCGACGAGAGATTCGCCGAGGCCGCGCAGTTGATGATGAGTGCGCCAAAGGATCCGGGCCGGCTGCACAATCTGGACGAATGGTGGATCGAGCGGCGGCTGCTGGCGCGCAAGATGATCGACGTCAACGAGTTCCGCACCGCCTATCTGATCGCGCGCGATGCCGCGCTGCCGGCCAGGGACATCTACAAGACCGAGCAGGAATTCACCGCCGGCTGGATCGCGCTGCGTTTCCTCAGCGATCCCGCGGTGGCTTCGCAGCATTTTGCGCGCATCGGCGTCGGCAGCGTCAATCCGACCGCGCTGGCCCGCGCCGGCTATTGGCAGGGCCGCGCCGCGGAGGCCGCCGGCCGCGCCCAGGAGGCCCGCGCCGCCTACACCCGCGCCGCCGAGCAATCGACCAGCTATTACGGACAGCTCGCCCGCGCCAAGCTCGGCCTGCCCCAGATCGAGCTGAACGGCGCGCCGTCTGCGCGCGGCCGCAGCCCGGAGCGGCTCGAGATCGTGCGGGCGGCGCAATTGCTCTATGAGCTCGACGAGGGCGACATCGCGGTGCCCCTGCTCGCCGACATGGGCGAGAACGGCGACCCCGAGGCGCTGGTCGGGCTCGGCGAGATCACCGCCCGCTATGCCGATGCGCGCGGCATGCTGCTGATGGGCAAGGCCGCGCTCAACCGCGGCCTGCCGTTCGATTTCTACGCCTATCCGGTGAACGGGATCCCGCCGTTCAAGGCGATCGGGCCCGAGGTCGAGAAGAGCATCGTCTACGCCATCGCCCGCCAGGAAAGCGCCTTCAACCCGTCCGTGGTGTCGCCGGCCCAGGCCTACGGGCTGATGCAGGTGACGCCGGATGCGGCGCGCTATGTCTGCAAGCGCCACGGCGCCACTTACGACCTCGCCCGGCTCAAGAACGATTCGGCTTACAACGCCACGCTCGGTGCCGCCGAGCTCGGCGGACTGCTGGAGGACTACCGCGGCTCCTACATCATGACCTTTGCGGCCTACAATGCCGGCCGCGGCAGCGTGAAGAAGTGGATCGAGCGTTATGGCGATCCGCGCGACCCCAAGGTCGATGCGGTCGACTGGGTGGAACTGATTCCCTTCTCCGAAACACGCAACTATGTGCAGCGGATCATGGAGAACCTGCAGGTCTACCGTGCCCGCTTCGGCGGCGGCACGAAGCTGCAGATCGAGGCCGACCTGCGGCGCGGCACCAGCACGGAATAGCCAGCCTTTATCACCAGCAGCGATGATCTCAGGCGATTCTCCGGGGCCTCGGGATCCCGCGCCCTCGCCATTGGCCGGCGGCGCCGGTCTGCAGCGCTTGGATGATACTTGGGATCGGAATCACCGAGCTGCCGGCGCTTTGATGGACTCCAGATTTTCGGGTTTCTCTTGAAACCCGTGGTGGGATAGACTGAGATGAACGACGCGAGCTGGCTCCATTTTGGGATCGGGTATCTCGGCCTCGTTGAATTCGAGCGGAAGGTGGAATTCGCTTAGTGGTGCGGCAACAAGCGGGCAGCAGTGCAAACGGCGGCCACCGTGCAGAAGCGAGAGATTCAGGGAGCCACTGAACATGAAACTGCCCCACGCAATTGCCGCCATAGCTTCGACGGCTATCGCCGCGCTGGTTTCGCTGCCCCCGACGGTGCAGGCGCAGACCTACGACCCGAAATATCCAGTTTGCCTGCAGATCTACCAAAGCATGGCGGATTACTACTTCGAGTGTGCCTACACCTCGATGCCGCAGTGCCAAGCATCGGCATCGGGCCGCAACGCCTCATGCGTCATCAATCCCTATTATGGCGGGAAAACGAGGGCCAGCACGCGCAAGAAACGGCCTCGAACACAGTGATGGACGGCTGGTTTCCGCAGGGCCGTCGCGGGCGGAACCAGAACGTCGCCCTTACCCCGGAAGCAGCACCGCGACCCCGCGAGCTGCTCACCATGAGCAGACTGGCCTTCCCGTTCCTTTGCATTGCGACGCCTGCTTCCGCGCAGCACCTCCAACGCCAGACCGGGAAATTCTTCTTTGGCCGGCGCTGTGTGTAAGGGCTTGTCCGCCCCGCCTTCAACATGCCGTCGTCGCTATCGGGAGCTGCCGTCAGAGTGCAGGGTCCTTCACGCGCACGTTCAATAGTCGCATTTTGAGCGATCAAAAGAAAACCCCCGGCAGTTGCCTGCCGGGGGTTCCGAGTGTTTCAAGTCGTTCAGGATCAGAAGTTACGCCGAGCCTGGAAGTTCAGGTAGACGGTGCTCTGGTCCCGGAACTCGTACCGAGCGACCGGCTTCGGAGCCGTGGGCGTCAGCAGCATCGAACCAGTCATTTTCTGGTCGAGGAAGATTGCGCCGACTTCACCCGAGAACGTCAGGTTCGCGACGGGGGTCCAACGGGTGACCATACCGACCTGGGCAACGTTGAAGTCCGGGTTGCAGACGTAGTCTGCAGACGGAGCCTTCGCTGCGGTGGTGTAGTTAGCACACCACTGGCCCTTGGCCGTCGTCAGGTCGCCCACGGTGCCGCTGTAGCGGACTGCCGAATAGGCACCCCACAGGCTCGTCGACCACTGGGGATCCCAGTTGTGGTTGAACGCACCACGGACACCCCAGGCATCCACCAGCTTCAGCTGACCGTCTCCACCGGCGAACACCGGCAGGTAGGTCGCATCAGCGGTTTGACCGAAACCGATGCTCTGATAGGCACCAGCGAGGCCCGTTCCACCGAACATAACGAAGCTCGGGGAAGGAGCGCTGGTCGCGATCACGTCCTTAACAGCACCCTTGGTGTAGCTGGCGTCGATCTTGATATCGTCGCCCGCTCCGGTCGGGATGTTCTTGATCTGCAAGGCGGCCATCACCGACCCGCCCCACTTGGAATCGGGGTGACCAGAGATCTCCGACACATTGTTCGGAACGCCAGTGCCAGCCGTCAAGATGTTATAGGACGGCACCACTTCGTGCGCCCGGCCCGAAATCTGGAACAGACCCCAAGCCTGGTCGACGCGGACGTTACCGACGATGTCGGGAGCATGCGTGCCGCCATAGGCACCCACACCCGCGGCGTTCGACGCGACGGTCGGAACAAACGCCATGTTGAGCACGGCAGTACGGTCATACACGGACGGGTCTTCGAGGCCGATGGTGGCCGACACGCCGTTGCCGAACTGCGCCTGGTACTGGATGTTGTTGACGCCGGTGACGCTGTCGTTGCCACCCATCAAGAACGACGTGTTGTTGCCGGGATAGCCATGCCACGGGGTCGAATAGGCCGAGGCAGACCGACCGAACGTGAATCCGGCAAATTGGATGAACAGAAGGTCGACGGAGACATAGCCGCCGCCAGGCCCCATGAGGCCGGTCGTGCTGGAGGCCGGGAACGTGCCGAGAGTCGTAGCATTGGCGGTGCCATTGTTCTGGAACTGCCAGTTGCTCAGACCGAAGGTACGGACCACGCCGTATTGGGTGGCAGTGCGGGTATCGACCGTCAACTGCATACGGGAACGGGCGCCGAAATAGTCACGATAGCGGTTGGTCTGACCGCCGTCACCGTTCCAGAACGGAGCGCCGTAGACGCCACCGTTGAACGTGACGTCAGCGCGCAGATAACCACCCAGCTTGATGCAAGTGTCAGTGCCCGGGATGTAGAAGAATCCGGCACCATACAGGGAGCAAATCTTCACGTATTCGACCGCTTTGGCCTTCACGGGAAGATCAGCAGCCTGTGCCCCACCCATGGCGAGAAGACCCGCCGCTGAGCCGAGGATAAGGCTCTTAATCGTCTTCATGTTAAACCTCCAAGTTGCTCCAAAGGGAAGGTTCCGGATCCGCTGGGTGAGACACCCTAAGGTTGGTTCCCTTGTCCCTATTTCACCGCTTAGCCGCTTCGCGCCTTCGGACACACCCGCTGAACGCGAGGGACTTAAGCGAACCACCTAATACGGGGCGACCTCGGGATGCCCCCCTCCGTCGCACGGTCACAATTACCGATGCATTCTGCACACGCAACAAAGGAACCGCTCCAAACGGGGGGAGTCAGGTCCTTTTTGGGTGGGTGTTGCACAAATAACACGCAGCCAGCATGAAAATATCCCCATAAGTAATTGTTCTGAAAAGATTTTTTCAAAAAGTTCCATTTGGTCTCGCTTGCACTGCGAAGACCGGCGCCGACCTCGTATTTCCACCCAATATAAGGTGTCGCGCGCAGAATCCTGCGCGGGAATCGATTGCGCAAACGCGCGCAACCACACAGCCGCGGGAACTTGAACGCGCACAGGCGCGGCTCGAATCCACCACCGCGTCTCGCGGAGGAAAATGCGAGAAAGCCTTATTTTGCAGGACTAACTTGAATCTCGCGCGTGACGAAGTTCCGAGCCGCGCGCCAACCGAGAATCGAATCTCGGGCGAAAGCGATGCGCGAACGATTCCTTCAGCGGCCCAGCCAGGCAAATCTCGTCGTCGCATCCTCGCCAAATCGATCCGCCACAGGCGGGCGAGCGACGCGAAGTGAGCGGGTTGGCCGTATGACGGCCGTTATCAATGCAAGTGTCGCATTTTAGACACGCTTCGGCCACGCCTGGCGGGCGGTTCAAGGGCCCCATGTCAGGACTAACGCCCCGTTCGTATCTGTCGCTTGCGGCTCGCCCCCGCGTCGGGCATATCGACCCATAACGGAGACGTGGCCGAGTGGCTGAAGGCGGCGGTTTGCTAAACCGTTATAGGCTTGTAAAGGCCTATCGAGGGTTCGAATCCCTCCGTCTCCGCCATCCACAGAGCTGAAGCCAAGGCACGCAGCCTCGAACGCTACTTCAAGTCGGGTTCCGGGACGGCGTTCGCCAAGAAGCGATTTCTTGGGGCTGCAAAGCGACGGATCAAAGATCGACATGATCGAAATGCTGCCCGTCCTGATGGAGCATCGCATTCTTCTTCGGACTCCGCGATTGATTAGGGAAGACCGATCGCGGTGAGAGGACTTGCAACCACCCTGCCCGCAAAGGATTCGCCGAGCTGTGTGAGCATCGGCCGGCCCGTACCGCTGCGCGGCGCTCGCGCGGGTGTGCGCATTGCAAGATAATGTGTGATGAGCGGGTCGGTGCCGCGCGAGAGTTCTGGCGATGACGTCGACCAACTCTTCTCTGATCCGCCGTACAACGTCGTCGATACCGGCGCGTGAGCATCGGTGAAGCCGGTCGAAGGATTTCTCCGCGCGCGGCCGGATCGGCGAAGCATCGCAAGCTCCGCATCGAGGACCACCGGCGATCGTCACGGTCGCCGGCGTTTTGGCGCTGAACCTAGTGTTCCGTCATCCAGGCGCGCGCTTCGCTGAGTGCGGCGGCGATTTCGATCTCGCTCATCTGCTCGGCCACTTCGCGGCGGAGCGCGATCGCATCCGGGCGGCCCTTCAGCGCGGCGAGGTTGAACCATTTGTGGGCGGCGACGAGATTGACGACGCCCGAACGGCCGCTCGCCCAGTAAAGCCCGCGCTCGAACAGCACGTCCTGGATCGCGGTTTCCGCAACCGGCACTGCGCCGTCCAGATCCAATGTTCCCTGAAACATGTTCGGTCTCCCCTTTTATTGTCGTTGGCCGCGTTCTCCCCCGAGTGCGGCCCCTGTCCCAACTATTAGACGCTATTCCCCACTGCCGTTTGCCGGCTTGTTGAGGCGAATATGGACGGACAAATTTGAAGGGCAGTTTAAGTATCGCGATGAACGGCATGTAAACGCGCGCGACCGGCATCCCGTGGCAGAATCGAAAAAGTGCCTGTGCCGCAGGCATTTCCCTGCAATCGCAAATTCCGGTTTACCGTCGCGCTTGGGACAACGATAACCATTTCCGCAGGGTACCACGCCGCTGTGTCCGGCCGCCGCGTGCACGGACGAACCCGGCAGCAGCGGGCGAAAGCCCGTGCAAGCCCCCCCCCTTGCGGGGACGAGATCGTACCAACGATGTCAGGGCATAAAAAAAGCCGGGGCGATCCCCGGCGGGCTTGAACGAGGGCGTCGGCGAACACGTCAGGACCAGATCCCAGTCCGTGGCCGCAAGGGCCCCGGGTGAAACTGCGGAACGAGCGTTCCGCAACGAACGAAGAAAGACCGTTTCTTCTGCCGTACCGCGCTTCGAAGTTCGAAAGTTCGATCCGGCCGTTGACCTGATGTCTCGCCGACACCCTCTTTCGTCGACCAGAGCTTTAGGAAGAAACCGGCTTTCGCAAGTCTGCCGCCTGAAGGCTCTCGTGACGCGCCGGCATCAAGGACACCGGCATCCTCTCAAAGGCGAGAGTTACTTCTTCTTCTTGGAGACCTTGCGGGTCTTCTTCGCAGTCTTCTTCACTGCGCTCTTCGCCTTCTTCGCCTTCTTCGCTTTCTTGGCCATGTTGCCCTCCTAATGTAGTGAGATGGCTTTGAGTTGCTGCGTGCACTCGGGAATCGAGATGCACGTCATCCCGAATACACCAACGAAATCAAAAAAACAGTGTCCCCCTTAAGGAAGTGTTGACGCGCCGCCGCGCGAGCGCATCGCGCGCATCGTTCGAAGATGCGACGGCGCACGCGCATCACGATGCGGGAAATGCCCGCGCCGTCCGCAGGGCATTTGCCGGGATTGCAGGAAATGCCTGTGCCGCAGCGATTTCCTTGATTCACGTTCGATGCATTCTTCGCGCGATGAAAGCGCGCGCGAAGCGCGCAACGTAGTTAACGACGGCGTTCGCGGACTCTGAGTCGCGAACTTTGGCAATGAAAATATTTTCGTGCTCACTGGCATGTTCGCTCGCTCGCGCGCGCCGAACGTCACCGCTGTTGCGAATCATCGCTGACCGATTCGCAACACGCATATCGCTTTGCGAACGTCGCTCGCGATCGGTTTGCGATGAAAAGGGGATGCGAAGTTGGCAACGCGCGCCGCCGCCGCGCGCGATCGTCAGAGTCCGAGCTTGGACTTCAGGAGATCGTTGACGGCTTGCGGGTTCGCCTTGCCGCCGGACGACTTCATCACCTGTCCGACGAACCAGCCGAGCGCCTGCGGCTTGGCTTTTGCCTGCGCGACCTTGTCCGGATTAGCCGCGACGATCTCGTCGACCACTTTTTCGATCGCCGAGAGGTCGGTGACCTGCTTCATGCCGCGCGCTTCGACGATCTGGCGGGGGTCGCCGCCCTCCTGCCAGACGATCTCGAACAGGTCCTTGGCGATCTTGCCGGAGATGGTGCCCTCCCCGATCAGGTCGACGATGGCGCCAAGCTGCTCGGCGGAGACCGGCGAGCCCTTGATGTCCCGCCCTTCCTTGTTGAGACGGCCGAACAGCTCGTTGATCACCCAGTTCGCCGCCACCTTGCCGTCGCGCTTCTTGTCGGAAAGCTTTGCAAGCACGGCTTCATAGAAGTCAGCGCTTTCGCGTTCGGCAACCAGCACGCCGGCGTCATAGGCAGACAGCTCGAAGTCGCCGACGAAGCGCGCCTTCTTCTGGTCCGGCAGCTCCGGCAGGTGCGCCTTTAGGTCGTCGACAAAGGACTGGCTGAATTCCAGCGGCAGCAGGTCGGGATCGGGGAAATAACGATAATCGTGCGCCTCTTCCTTGGAGCGCAGCGAACGCGTCTCGCCCTTGTTGGGGTCGAACAGCCGCGTCTCCTGCTCGATCTGCCCGCCATCCTCGATGATCTCGATCTGGCGTCGCGCCTCTACCTCGACCGCCTGGCCGATGAAATTGATCGAGTTCAGGTTCTTGATCTCGCAGCGGGTGCCGAGCGGCCCGCCTGGCTTGCGCACGGAGACGTTGACGTCGGCGCGCAAGGATCCCTTCTCCATGTCACCATCGCAGGTGCCGAGATAGCGCAGGATCGAGCGCAGCTTGGTGACATAGGCCTTGGCCTGCTCGGCATCGCGGATGTCCGGTTTTGAGACAATCTCCATCAGCGCGACGCCGCAGCGGTTGAGATCGACCAAGGACTGCGACGGTAACTTGTCGTGCTGCATTTTTGCCGGGTCCTGCTCCAGATGCAGTCGCTCGATGCCGACGGTGGCGGTCCGGCCGCCCTCGAGCTCGACGAGCACTTCGCCCTCGCCGACGATCGGCGACTTGTACTGGCTGATCTGGTAGCCCTGCGGCAGGTCCGGATAGAAATAGTTTTTCCGGTCGAACACCGAGCGCAGATTGATCCTTGCGTTGAGCCCGAGCCCGGTGCGCACCGCCTGCCGGACGCATTCCTCGTTGATGACAGGCAGCATGCCCGGCATCGCGGCATCGACCAGCGAGACCTGGCTATTGGGATCGCCGCCGAACGCGGTCGAGGCGCCGGAAAACAGTTTTGAGTTCGAGGTGACCTGGGCATGGATTTCCATGCCGATCACGACTTCCCAGTCGCCGGTTGAGCCCTTGATCAGCTTGCCAGACTTGGCTGCCTTGGTCTGTACGAAGGCTAGATGAGCCTCAAAGACTTGCAAAACTAACCCATCGATCTGTGCAAGAGACGCTTCCGTTCCCGGCAAAAGGTCTAGGACGCCGAGAATCATTATTGCATTCTCGTTAGGGAACCGCTCGTCCGTAAATTGATAGACCTCGGCCTGTTTGTCGAACGTACCGAACATGAGGTTGTGTCCGAGGCCGTTCGGATGGCAGCGCTCCGAAAGCTGCTCATAATACTTCCGAATGCCGGGCACTAACTTGTCCAGCTTGCCAACGTTGGTCAGAACGTTCTTGGCTTCGACGTGCGGGGCTTGCGTTAATACTTCCGGATCACGGCTCGCGAAAAATCCCTGCTCAACAAGTACCTTTAATTCTTCTAGTTTCCTCTCGGCAAGAAGGGTGGTTACGCTCTCTTCAAGTTGCGCAACAACAGCAACCGTTTCGACTAGGGCACGAGCGGAAAGGAAGGCCGCCAAGGTGCTTCGGCTATTCCATGCGTTCGCAATTCCGTCTACGAGCGCTACGACGCGGAACAGAAGCGCCTGACGATATGCAGCTAGTTGCCACGCAATCTCGGATCGATGTGGACCTGCACGCGTCACCTCATCGCGTCGGAGAGTGCTCAGCCGATCCAAGCAATCGTTAATCTGCGCGATCGAGGCCTTTTCCTTCTCCTCAAGTCTGTCATCCCAAGCGAAATGCATGGGTTGCCTTAGAGGGCGCTTGCTCAAGTTAGCATCGGCGGCGTTCATGATTTGCTACCCTCGATCAGCGCGAAAACGATCCGCCCCCACTCGGCTTCCAGCGCATCCTTGGCGACCGGCTGGCCGGCCTGCCGGTACCAGTAGCCGGCATTGCCGAGATCGCCCTCGACGCGGTGCAGATAGGCGTGCACCCAGGCGGCATCCTTGCCGGATTCATCCTGGACGATCTTGTGCGCTTGATCCCAATCGCCCTTCGCGGCCCACCACATCGCGGCAAGCGGTGGACTCAGCGCCGGCGCCGGTTGTGCGTCTGAAAGGCTGGCTTTCAGGTCCGCCATGCTCACCACCATCTTGGCGCGGTGAAGCGGCCGGCGGCCTGCTCGATCACCTCGCCGAGCGAGAACAGGGTTTCCTCGTCGAAGGGACGGCCGATCAGCTGCAGACCGAGCGGCAGGCCTTGCGAGTCCTTACCCGCGGGCACGGCGATGCCCGGCAGGCCCGCCATGTTCACGGTCACCGTAAAGATGTCGTTGAGGTACATCTCGACGGGATCGGCGCCACCCTTCTCGCCGACGCCGAAGGCCGCCGACGGCGTTGCCGGGGTCAGTATCGCGGTGACGCCCTTGGCGAAGCAGTCCTCGAAGTCCTTCTTGATCAGCGTGCGCACTTTTTGGGCACGTATATAATAGGCGTCGTAATAGCCGGCCGAGAGCACATAGGTGCCGATCATGACGCGGCGGCGCACTTCCGCGCCAAAGCCGCTCGCGCGGGTGTTCTCGTACAACTCGATGACATTGCGGCCCTGCTCGCGCAGGCCGTAGCGCACGCCGTCATAGCGCGCGAGGTTGGAGGAGGCTTCCGCCGGCGCCACGATGTAGTAGGCCGGCAGCGCATATTTGGTGTGCGGCAGCGACACTTCGACGAGTTCGGCGCCGGCCGCCTTCAGCCAGGCTGCGCCCTCGCTCCAGAGCTTTTCGATCTCCGCGGGCATGCCGTCGAGGCGATACTCCCTGGGAATGCCGATCTTCATGCCCTTCACGGACTTGCCGATCGCGGCCTCGTAATCGGGCACAGCGATGTCGACCGACGTCGTGTCCTTCGGATCATGGCCGGCCATCGAACGCAGCAGGATCGCGGCATCGCGCGTGGTGCGCGCGATCGGCCCGGCCTGGTCGAGCGAGGAGGCAAAGGCGACGATGCCCCAGCGCGAGCAGCGGCCATAGGTCGGCTTCACGCCGACGGTCGCCGTGAACGCCGCGGGCTGCCGGATCGAACCGCCGGTGTCGGTCGCGGTCGCCCCCATGCACAGCAGTGCCGCCACGGCGGACGCCGAACCGCCCGACGAGCCGCCCGGCACCAGCGCGGTGTTAGAGCCTTCGCGCCGCCACGGATTGACCACCGGGCCGAAGCACGAGGTCTCGTTCGACGAACCCATCGCGAATTCGTCATTGTTGAGCTTGCCGAGCATGACCGCGCCGTCGCGCCAGAGCTGCGAGGTGACGGTGGACTCGTAGGGCGGCACGAAATTGCCGAGGATTTTCGAACACGCGGTGGTGCGGACGTCCCTGGTCGCGAAGAGATCCTTGATCCCCAGCGGAATGCCGGCAAGCGGCCCCGCCTCACCCTTGGCAATCTTCGCATCGGCGGCCTGCGCCATGGCGCGGGCCTGGTCCGGCGTCTCCAGCACGAAGGCATTGAGCGAACGCGCGGCCTCCATCGCGGCCAGATGCGCGTCGGTCAGCTCACGCGACGTAAAGGACTTTTTCGCGAGGCCGTCGCGGGCCTCGGCGATCGTCATCGATGTCAACGTTGTCATTTATTGATCGGGCTGCAGAAGAACGGAGAAAGCGTCTTGTCGTTGGCGGGGTCGTCCTGCTTGGGGCGCGTCAACTCGCTGGCCTCGAGCGCGTCGAGCACCGCGTCAATCGCCTTGTCGGGATCGGCCTGTTTGCCCTGCTTCTCCATGGCATCCAGGAAATCCATATAGGCCTTGTAGGCCTTCTCATCGTCGCAGAGCAGACACATTGGATCTCGCCACTCTTTGGTTTGACGCGTTTTCTTTACGCGAACCGGTACCCACTTCGCTTGAAAACGCTATGTTACTCAACGACCTTCGGCACCAGAAAGAAGTGATCTTCCGTTGCCGGCGCATTTTTCAAGATGTCGTCGGCGATGTCGCCGTCGGTGACGACGTCGGCCCGCTTCTTCATCTCCATCGGCGTCACCGAAGTCATCGGCTCGACGCCGTCGACATTGACCTCCGACAACTGCTCGACAAAGGCCAGCATCGCGTTCAGCTCGCCCTGCAGATGGGGAACTTCGGCGTCGGTGACCGCGATCCGCGCCAGATGCGCGATACGGCGAACGGTCGTGGCGTCCACGGACATTAATATATGGCCTCAACGGGGGAATTCAGCCCGCCGTATAGCAGAGGCCGCTTTTGCGCCGCAACCGAGCTAACAGGCCCCTCAGCCGGCCATTTGGCGCATCCGGGCCAGCGCCGCGCCGGCCAGGGCCCGGGTCAGCTCCGCCGCCGGCATCTCCCGGCCCATCCCGACTGCCTGCCCTGCCCAAAGATTGGTGAAATCGACCCTTCCGAGCTTCTCGGCGGCCACCTTCAACGGCCCGAGCGCGGTGGCGGCATGGGGGAATGCCGGGGCATCCGGCGAGATCGGGCCGACCTCGCGCATCACGCGGTTGGCGACGCCGCGCGCCGGGCGGCCGGTCATCACATTGGTGATGACGGTGCTCTCGTCGGTTGCCTGCGCCAGCACCGCGCGGGCCGCCGCGGTCACCTTCGATTCGGGGCAGCGCAGATAGGCGGTGCCGATCTGCACGCCGGAGGCGCCGAGCGCCAGGGCCGCCGCGATGCCGCGGCCGTCGGCGATGCCGCCGGCAGCGATGACCGGCACCTTCACGGCATCGACGACCTGCGGCACCAGCGCGAAGGTACCGGGCTGCTCGGCGATGTCGTCGGTCAGGAACATGCCGCGGTGGCCGCCGGCTTCCGCGCCTTGCGCGATGATGACGTCGGCGCCGTTCTGCTCCAGCCAGATCGCCTCCTTCACTGTCGTCGCCGACGACACCACGATGGAGCCCGCCGCCTTGACGCGCCTGACCAGGTCCGGCGACGGCAGGCCGAAATGGAAACTCGCCACCTCGGGCTTCAGCTCCTCCACCACGGCGCAGAAGGCGGCATCGAACGGCGCACGATTGGCGGCGTTGATCGGTGCGGCGGGATCAATGCCGAATTCCCCGTAGTAGGAACCAAGCCGCGCCTTCCAGGCGGCCTCGCGCGCGGGATCGGCGTCGACAGGCTTGTGGCAGAAGAAGTTCATGTTGACCGGCGCGGAAACGCGCTGGCGGATGATGTTGACCTGCTCCCGCGCCTTCTCTGCCGGGATCATCGCGCAGGGCAATGAGCCCAGCGCCCCGCCCTGCGCCGCGGCAATCACCAGATCGGCATCCATCACGCCCGCCATCGGCGCCAGCACGATCGGGAATTCGGTCTTGAAGAGGTCGAGAAGTCGGCGGTCCGGCCACATGGTTTTTCTCTCTTGTCAGTTCAATTCTTGCACTGCTGCACCCTCTCCCCTAGTGGGCCTGTTGCGTAATTGGACTTATTGGCCGTGAGAGGGAAGAGGGACGTCTTTCGGATTGGGGCTGAAGGCTAGGTGGCTGTGTTCGGGGTGAAGCTTATGCTGCGATTGTCGCCCATCGGCGCATGTTGAACGCGA
>NZ_JACRMG010000031.1 GCF_016219575.1 Bradyrhizobium sp.
CTGCGCCTCGCCGACGCCGGCCGCGAGGAAAACCCCGTCAACCTCGATCCCCGCATGGCCAAGCTCGCCGGCGGCGTCCACAGGCTCGACGGCCAGCTCATGGTCGTCCTCGACGTCGATAGAGTCCTCGAACTCGCGCCGAAAGCCGCGCTTGCCGCCTAGTGAATCCCAAGCGCCCCATCAGGGAGAGTCAGCGAAATGAAGACATGCCTCGTAGTGGATGACTCCAGTGTCATCCGGAAGATCGCAAGCCGGATACTGGAAGACATGAACTTCCGGATCGTCGAAGCCGAGGACGGCGCGCAAGCGCTCGAAGCCTGCAAGCGCGAGCTGCCGGATGCGGTGCTGCTCGACTGGAACATGCCGGTCATGGATGGCTTCGAGTTCATGATGCATCTGCGTCAGCTTCCCGGCGGCGACCAGCCGAAAGTGGTGTTCTGCACCACCGAGAACGGCATCGACCACATCTCGAAGGCGCTGCATGGCGGTGCCAACGAGTACATCATGAAGCCGTTCGACAAGGAAATCGTTGCGGCCAAGTTTCAGGAAGTCGGACTGATTGCGGCGCCGGTCTGAAACCGGACCGCTTGTTTTGTTGCGTTCGTTTGTAAGAGGTTGCCCGTGACACCGCCAGACTATGAGTATCTGCGCAAGCTGCTGAAGGATCAGTCCGGTCTCGACCTGTCTGCCGACAAGCAATACCTGATCGAAAGCCGCCTCGTGCCGCTGTCGCGCAAGGCCGGGCTGGCGGGCATTCCCGAGCTGGTCCAGAAGATGAAAGCGGGCTCTGCCTCCCTGACTGCGCAGGTGGTGGAAGCCATGACCACCAACGAGACCTTCTTCTTCCGCGACAAGGTGCCGTTCGACCATTTCCGACAGGCGATCATGCCGGAAGTCCTGAAAGCGCGCGCGGCGCGCAAGAGCGTCCGGATCTGGTGTGCCGCCGGCTCGACCGGCCAGGAACCGTATTCGCTGGCAATGTGCCTGAAGGAAATGGACTCGCAGCTCGCCGGATGGCGGGTCGAGATCATCGCAACCGATCTCTCCCAGGAAGTGCTGGAGAAGTCCAAGGCCGGACTCTACAGCCAGTTCGAGGTGCAGCGCGGCCTGCCGATCCAGATGCTGGTGAAATATTTCAAGCAAACCGGCGAGTTCTGGCAGATCAATCCGGATCTTCGCGCCATGGTGCAGCACCGGCAGCTCAACCTGCTGCACGATTTCTCCCAGCTCGGCACCTTCGACGTGATCTTCTGCCGCAACGTGCTGATCTATTTCGACCAGGACACCAAGATCAACATCTTCAACCGGCTCTGCAAGGCGATGGAGCCGGACGGCTTCCTGGTGCTGGGCGCGGCGGAAACCGTGGTCGGGTTGACCGACGCCTTCAAGCCTTATCCGGACAAACGCGGCCTCTACCGGCCGAACGATTCACGCATGACAAAGGCACCGGCCGGTGCGACAACGCCGAGGATCGCAGTAGCAGCAGGGATGTGATCGATGGCTGACGAGAACAAGGGAACGGAACGCGTTACCTTCAGCCGCGGTTACGATGTCTGCATCATGGCCATCGACGGCACCTGGCGGCGCGACTGCGTGCTCAACGCCATTTCGGACACCGACGCCGCGCTTACGGTGGAAGGCTCCATCCAGGGCCTCAATCTCAAGGAATTCTTCCTGCTGCTGTCGTCCACCGGGCTCGCCTACCGGCGTTGCGAGCTGGTGCGCGTCAACGGCACCGAGATGGACGTCCCCTTCCTGAAGGGCAAGAACGCCAAGAAGGGCCGCGGCGGCGCGTCCAAGGACGCCATGATGGCGTAACTCGAGCGATCCGCGTGCGGCGGATCGTCGCCCTCAGGCGGAAATCGGCAAGGACGTCTGCGGCGGGCTGCCTTCTGCGAGCAATTCGCACGTGCGCTCGCCCGGCATCATGGACTCCTGCAGCAGGTGAAGGGCAACGCTCAAGCCGGCGTCGCACTCCCGCAATACCGCATATGCCCGCACGTAGCCGGGCGTCACGTCGTCCAGCACGACGATATCGTCGGCGGCCACCTCTTCGGGGAGCGTTTCGCTCGCGATTTCCGTTTCGATCAGCGCCAGGCTCTTCCTGACCTTCTCGATGACCGATGCCAGGTCGGACACAACCGTAAGATAGGTTTCGTTCCGGCCGGCGGGTCCTGGCTGTATGCCACCACCCATTGTCTGCTGCATGCTATGCTCCTGGAGCCTACATTTAGGGGGCGCAGCGCTACTTGTGAGTTAAGTCTTCGTCCCGTACAAATACGGGACGTTCGATCCGGGACCCATGGTTCCGTTCGGCCGAGTGCGCGTCATGATGAAGCGGCGGTGGACGAGGGCACATGTCCGAAAAAACTGGTTCACGTGGCGAGATCTTCGTCGTCGACGACGATCCCGCCGTTCGCGATACCCTGTCGATGGTGTTGTCGGCGGGCGGCTACGAGGTGATCTGTTTTGCCGACGGTGCTGCGCTGCTGTCGGTCGCGCGGACCCGGACGCCGGCGTGCATCCTGCTCGACGTGCACATTCCCGGAAAATCCGGCCTTGATATCCTCAAGGAGCTGCACGGCGAGGATTATCCGGCGCCGATCTTCATGATCTCGGGGCAGGGTGATATCTCGATGGCGGTGAGCGCCATCAAGAGCGGCGCGCTCGACTTCATCGAAAAGCCTTTCCGCGGCAGCGAGATCGTGACGCGCCTGAACGAGGCGATCGACGCCTATGCGCGCCGCAAGGCGGGAAGCTCGGGATCGAACATCCAGGCGCTGCATTTCCCGGGACGCGAACCGCTGACGCGGCGCGAGCGCGAGGTGCTCGAGCAGTTCACCAGAGGGGCTTCCAACAAGGAGGCCGGCCGCCATCTCGGCATCAGTCCCCGCACCATCGAGGATCACCGCGCCAACATCATGAAGAAGCTCGGCGCGCGCAACGCCGCCGATCTCGTCCGCATCGTGATGACGGCTTCGCGCAATGCCTGATTGGCCGCGCGCGATCGCGCGGCCCGGCTCGCTCTTTCGGGCGGAGCTGTCCTGCTCAGTCGCCAAGCGCCTTGCGGACCATGCCGGCGAGGTCGGATTTGCGGTACGGCTTCGCCAGCAACAGCACGCCGGTGTCGAGCCTGCCGTGATGGATGATCGCGTTCTCGGTGTAGCCTGACGTGTAGAGCACCTTCGCGCCCGGGCGGCGCCGTTCGATCTCGTCGGCAAGCTGGCGGCCGTTCATGGCGCCGGGCATGATGATGTCGGTGAAGAGCAGGTCGAAATGGCGGCCGGCTTCGACCAGCGCCAGCGCTTCCGCCGCGTTTGCCGCATCCAGCGTCACATAGCCGAGCGAGTGCAGCTGGGTCAGCACGTAGTCCCTGACGAGCTTGTCGTCCTCGACCACCAGGATGGTTTCGTGGCCGCCCTGCACCGCCGGCACGTGCGGCTCGGCGGCGACGGCCGCACCCGTGCCCGGAGGCAGGTACATCTTGATGGTCGTGCCGTGACCTTCCTCGCTGTAGATCTTGATGTGCCCGGCCGATTGCTTGACGAACCCGTAGACCATGCTGAGCCCAAGTCCGGTGCCCTTGCCGGGGCCCTTCGAGGTGAAGAACGGATCGAACACCCTGTCGAGGATCTCGGAAGGAATGCCGATTCCGGTATCGCTCACCGCGATCAGGACGTAGCGTCCGGGGCGGACGTCTTCATTGTTGCTGGCATAATTTTCGTCGAGCACGGCGAAACCGGTCTCGAGGATGAGCTTGCCGCCGTTGGGCATCGCATCGCGCGCGTTCAGCGCAAGATTGAGCAGCGCGGTCGCGAGCTGGTTGGGGTCGACGGTGGCGACGCAGACGTCACCCTCGAACACCGATTCGATCTCGATCTGCTCGCCGAGAGTCGGGCGCAGCAGCTTGGCGGTATCGATGATCAGCGTGTTGACGTCGACCTCGCGCGGCTGCAGCGGCTGCTTGCGGGCGAATGCCAGCAGATGCTGCGTGAGCTCGGCGCCGCGCGAGGCGGCGTCGTCGATCATCCTGGTGATGGCGGCGAGCTGCGGCCGGTCGGCCACTGCTTCGGCGAGGATCTCGATCGTTCCGGTGATGACGGTGAGGATGTTGTTGAAATCATGGGCGATGCCGCCGGTGAGCTGGCCGACCGCCTCCATCTTCTCGGCGTGCCGGATGCGGTCTTCCGCCGCGAGCTTCTCGGTGAGGTCACGAATGAAGCCGTTGAATACGATACCGTTGCGGCGCTTCAGCTCGGTGATGGAAAGCTCGACCTTGATCTCCCGGCCGTCGCGCCGCAAGGCCTCGATTTCCAGCCGCCGTCCGAGAATCCGGCCTTCGCCGCTGAACAGGAAATGTTCGAGGCCTGCGAGGTGGGCGGCGCGGTGCTGCTCCGGCACGATCATCTCGACCAGCTTCCTGCCGATCGCATCGCTGCGCGACCAGCCGAAGATCTTCTCGGCCTGGCTGTTCCAGTCCGTGATGCAGCCGCTTTCGTCCATCTGCACGAAGGCGTCCAGCGCGGTTTCGATGATGCCTCGCGCGAGCTGTTCGCTTTCGCGCAAGGTCTGCTGCGCCCGCAAGGTTTCAGTCATGTCGCGGCCGACGAAGAAGAAGCGCTTCACCGGCTCGGACCATGTGCCGAGCCACGACAGCGGCACGGCGCGCCCATCCTTATGGAAGACCCGCGTATCGGATATCTTGGTGCGCTCTCCGCGCCGCGCCGCGCGCATCTCCGCGCGCGATATCTCGAGGTCGTCGGGGTGGATGAAGTCTTCGCCGCTGCGGCCGATCATTTCGTCCGGCCGGTAACCCAGGATGGTTTCGCAGCTTGGACTGATCTGGACCAGAAAGCCGCGCGCATTCATCACGAGGATCAGATCCTGCGAGGTTTCGAAGATGCGGCGGCGTTCCTCGGTCTGCTGCCGCAGCGCCAGCCGGGTCCGGTTGGTCTCGGTGATGTCGCGGGCGACCTTGGAAATGCCGATGGTCGCGCCCGACGGCGCCTTGATCGGCGAGATGCTGAGCGAAACCTCGACCAGGCTGCCGTCCTTGCGCCGGCGGATGGTCTCGTTGTGCTCGATCTTTTCGCCCCAACTGATCCGCCGCAGGGTGTCCTCGACTTCCGACTGCCGGTCCGCGGGAACGATGAGGTCGATTTTCCGGCCGACGGCTTCGCGCGCGGCATAGCCGTAAAGCCGTTCGGCGGCCGAATTCCAGCCGGTGATCGTCCCGTCCATCGACATCGTGATGATGGGATCGTTGGACGACTCGACTGCCGCGCTGAACAGGCGCTCGCGCTCGGCATGATGATCGCGCGCCGCTTCGGTGCGGCGGTGCTCGGCCACTTCACGCTCCAGCGCGAGCGTCTTGGCGTTGGCTTCTCCGATCACGCGCGCAAAGGCCCGCGCCAGCACGCCGGTCTCGCCGCGCGCATCCACGGGAATCGCGCTGGCGCCGCTCTCTGCGGCGTGTTCGACCGCGGCGGTCAGCGTGACAATGGGCCCGATCAATGACCGTGCGATCAGCGGCGCCAGTGCAGCCGCAAGCAGCACGGCAATCAGGCCGACCAGGATCGAGCTGTTGCGGATGGCCGCGGCCGGCGCCATGAAGGCGGCATTCGGCGCCAATTCGATGACCGCAACCCACTGGCTGCCCGCGAGAACGACAGGTGCGAAGGTCACACCCTCCGGATTGCCGTTTCTGTCGGGGACCATGCGCGCGACGCCTCGCCCATTGCCGCGTTGCTGTGCAAGGTCCGGCCAATCCCTGGACCAGTCGGCAGTCACGCCCTTCTGCCAGCCGAATTCGCGCGACCGGTCCGGATGAACCAGATAGCCGCCCTCGGCATCGACGGCATAGGCGGTCTCGCCGGTTCGGGGCGATTTTCGCACGCGCTCGAGTGCAGGGCCCATGTCGATGTCGATGACGACGATCCCATAGACTTTCCCGCTGCTGAAAATCGGCGTTGCCACCCGCAACACCGGGACCTCGGGCTCGGCAATCGTTCCGTTCTCCGTGTTCAGCTCGATGCGCGAGACATGGATTTCGTTTTGCGTCAGCTTGATCGACTCGCGGAACCAGGCCGTGTCCCCCATGCGGCGCAACTCGCTGTCGGTAACGGCGCGAAACGCTCCGTTTGGTCCCGAGCGGTCGATGCGGGCAATCTCGCGTCCGCCGTCCTCGACGGAGATGAAACGCATCCGGGCAAAGGCAGGCTTGACGGCGAGTTGCGCGGAAAGGCGATTGGCCAGCCTTTCGCGCCACACTGTCTCGCTGGTGGCATCGACCGGGTCCATTCCGCCGTTGAGGCGTGCGCGCATCAGGCCGACAACGGCTGCGAGATCGCGGAAGATGATGATGTCGCCCGGCGCGCTGCGCGCGACCGATTCGAGATCGGTCGCAACCAGGCGCGAATGCGTCTCCAGGCGATCGAGGACGCGCGGCAGCAAGCCCTTTTCCAGATCGCGATAGCTCAGCCATCCGACCGCGGACAACGCGATCGCGACGAGCAGGATCATCGCGATGGCCAGCCTTGTCGTGAGCGTCATGTCGCGCTCTTCGCCATTTTTCCCAGCCCGGCGCGCAGCTGCAATGCCGCCCGTTTCGCTCAATGGCCGGCGGCGATACTGCCGGCCGCTACTGGCGACGATGGACGGTTTGCGGCCTCAAGACAAGCCGCAACCGTCGCCAGCAGGACGTTCGGCCGGAAAGGCTTCTGCAGGCTTCTGGTTGCGCCGAGCTTTGTGGCCAGGGCCAGGAAGTCCGGACCGTCGGCGGAATCGGAGGGTATCGGCCGGCCGGAGATCGCAACGATCGGGATCGACGGCTGTTGTTGCCGGAGCTTGCGCATGGTCTCGAAGCCGTCCATGCCCGGCATGAAGATGTCGAGGAACAGCAGATCGAAATCCCCGGCCTCGGCCTGGTCGAGGCCGTTGCGGCCGTCATTGACGGCAACGACGTGATGTCCGGCACCCTCCAGCAGGAACCGCAGCGTCGCTTGCACCAGATTGTCGTCGACGACGACGAGGATGTTCGCCAATCCGGCTCCCGGGAATCAGGTCAACGGCAGGTTGCATGGTTCACCGAGTCGGTCGATCCTGCAACTGTTTCCTTGCGGCCCGCCGATATATGCACGTTGATGGGCAGACGCCGGCTAAGGCCGCATTGTTTCAGTCGTTGAGATAATCCGGGTGCTTCGCGCGAATCTGCGCGAGTTCGCTCAGCGTCCCCGACAAATGCGTTCGCAGATGCTTCTGAGCTTGCTCCGGCTGGCCGCCGGCAATCGCCCTGGCGATCAGCTTGTGGTGGCGGACGATGTCCTGCGCCTTGCCCGGAGAGGGCAGATGCAGCCGGCGCAGCCGATCGATATGGCCGCTGCGGCTGCGCACCAGCGTCCAGATGTCCTGCTTGTCGGCGGCTTCGTACAGTTTCGCATGGAATTCGTTGTCGGCAGCCATGAATTTCTCGAAGGCGCCGACCTTTGCGAATTGCTGCTGGCGCGCAATGGCTGCGTTGAGCTCGGCGACGAGCGCTTCATCGGGCTTCAGCGCAAGCACGCGGACGATCTCCAGCTCCAGCGCCTGGCGCAGGAAGTGCGCCTGCTGGGCGCGGTGTACGTCGATGCGGCTGACAACCGTCGCATATTGCGGGAACACCTCGACCAGGCCTTCCTCCTCGAGGCGCATCAGCGCATCGCGGATCGGCGTTGAAGATACGCCGAACTGCTCCGCCAACGCCGCGCGCGACAGCGGCAAACCCGGCGGCAGCTCCAGCGAGATGATCATGCCGCGCAGTTGCTCGAATACCTGAGGCGCGGCCTGGCGATCGCGGTCGAGCCGCCCGGTCGAACGCGGAACGACGCGGCGCCGGCTGATGACGGGTGGATTCATTGGGGGCTTGCCGCAGCTTTACTAATACATTAGTGCATTTCCGCGGAGCGATCAATCAGCGTCATCATGATCGGCCTGATTGTCGAAGAGCGGAACACCGTCCAGAAGCGGGGCACCCAGACATGACCGACAAGAAGAAGCGCCCGGACCAGTTGCGCAGCGCGCGCTGGTTCGCCCCCGACGACCTCCGCGCCTTCGGCCATCGCTCGCGCGCAATGCAGATGGGCTACGCGCCGGAGGAATGGAAGGACCGGCCGGTCATCGCCATCCTCAACACCTGGTCGGATGCGCAGCCCTGCCATATGCACTTCAAGAGTCGCGTCGACGACGTCAAGCGCGGCGTGCTGATGGCCGGCGGCTTTCCGATGGAATTGCCGGCGCTGTCGCTGTCGGAATCGCTGCTGAAGCCGACCACCATGCTCTATCGCAACATGCTGGCGATGGACGCCGAAGAGCTGCTGCGCGGCCATCCCGTCGACGGCGTCGTGCTGATGGGCGGCTGCGACAAGACCACGCCCGGGCTGTTGCTGGGCGCGACCAGCATGAACATCCCGACCATCTACTTGCCGGCGGGCCCGATGCTGCGCGGCAACTGGAAGGGCAAGACGCTGGGCTCCGGCTCGGACGCCTGGAAATACTGGGACGAGCGACGCGCTGGAAAGATCTCCGACAGGGATTGGGTCGACGTCGAGGCCGGCATTGCCCGCAGCTACGGCACCTGCATGACCATGGGCACCGCCTCGACCATGACCGCGATCGCGGAGTCGATCGGCATGACCCTGCCGGGCGCCTCCTCGATCCCGGCCGCCGACGCCAATCACATCCGCATGGCCTCCGAATGCGGCCGGCGCATCGTCGAGATGGTGTGGGAGAACCTGACGCCGCGGCAGATCCAGACCCGCAAGGCGTTCGAGAATGCGATCACGGTGGCGATGGCGATGGGCTGTTCCACCAATGCGATCATTCATCTGATCGCGCAGGCGCGCCGCGCGGGCCAGGATATCGGGCTCGACGATTTCGAGAAGGCGAGCCGCAAGGTGCCCGTCATCGCCAATGTGCGGCCGAGCGGCGACACCTATCTGATGGAGGATTTCTTCTACGCGGGCGGCCTGCCCGGACTGATGAGCCGGATCAGGGAACACCTGCATCTCGACTGCATCACCGTGACCGGAAGATCGCTTGGCGACAACATCGCGCACGCCGAGGTCTATAACGACGACGTCATCCGCACTGTCGAGAACCCCATCTACAGGGAAGGTGCGCTTGCCGTGCTCAAGGGCAATCTCGCGCCCGATGGCTGCGTCATAAAGCCCTCCGCCTGCGAGCCGCGCTTCCTGAGGCATTCGGGACCGGCGCTGGTGTTCGACGATTATCCCTCGATGAAGAAGGCGGTCGACGATCCCGATCTCGATGTCACCGCCGACCATGTGCTGATCCTGCGTAACGCCGGGCCGCAGGGCGGGCCGGGCATGCCGGAATGGGGCATGCTGCCGATCCCGACCAAGCTGGTGAAGCAGGGCGTGCGCGACATGGTGCGGCTGTCGGACGCGCGCATGAGCGGCACCAGCTACGGCGCCTGCATCCTGCATGTGGCGCCGGAATCCTTCGTCGGCGGACCGCTGGCGCTGGTCAGGAATGGTGACCGCATCACGCTCGACGTTGCGTCGCGCGTCATCAATCTCGATGTACCCGAGGTGGAGCTCGCCAGGCGCCGCGCCGCATGGAAGCCGCCCGAACGCCGCTACGAGCGCGGCTACGGCTGGATGTTTTCCAAGCACATCAAGCAGGCCAACGAGGGCTGCGACTTCGATTTCCTCGAGACGGGTTTTGGCAAGCCCGTGGAAGAGCCGTCGATTTACTAACCGTCGTCGTTCCGGGCACGCGAAGCGTGAACCCGGAACCTCGAGATTCCGGGTTCGATGCTTCGCATCGCCCCGGAATGACAACAAGGGTAAGCCCATGTCAAGACTCAGCGACGCCAACCGCAACAAGCTGAAGAGCGTGTCCACCGCCACGGTGGCGACCGCCCTGTTCAAGCGCGGCTTCCGCATCCAGATGATCCAGGACGTTCGTCCGCTCAGCCCGGATCAGCCGACGCTGGTCGGCGAAGCCTTCACCCTGCGCTACATGCCGGCGCGCGAGGACCTCAACAAGATCGACGTGTTTCGTGATCGCTCGCATCCGCAACGCAAGGCGATCGAGGATTGCCCGCCCGGCGCCGTGCTGGTCATGGACAGCCGCAAGGATGCGCGCGCTGCATCGGCCGGCGCCATACTGGTGACCCGGCTGATGAAGCGCGGTTGTGCCGGGGTCGTCACCGACGGCGGCTTTCGCGATTCAGCCGAGATCGCCAGGCTCGGCTTTCCCGCCTATCATCACCGGCCGAGCGCGCCGACCAACCTGACGCTGCATCAGGCGATCGAGATCAACGTGCCGATCGGCTGCGGCGACGCGCCGGTATTTCCCGGCGACGTCATCCTAGGCGATTCCGATGGCGTGATCGTGATCCCCGCCCATCTCGCCGACGAGATCGCGGAGGAGACATTCGAGATGACCGCATTCGAGGATTTTGTGACGGAGGAAGTCCAGGACGGCCGCGGCATCTTCGGGCTCTATCCGGCGACGGACGAGAAGACTCTGACCGATTTCGCGGCGTGGCGGAAGAAGAACGGGCGGTGATGCCAACCATGCTCGGGCTGCGCTCACAACATCCCCGGCCGGAAAAGTTTGCGGTACCGCCGCGTCTCTTCGCCGGAAATCATGAACTCGCCGTCGCCGCGATAGTGGATGGTCTTCGGCACTTTCGGCGACGTCGCGACATGCGCCTTCACCACCTCGAATACGAATACGTTGTATTTGTTCACCCAGCCTGCATCGGCCAATGTGCACTCGAAATTGGCGTAACATTCCTCGATCATCGGCGCCCGGACGTGGGTGCCCGGTCTGGGCGTGAGGCCGAACTCGGCGAACTTGTCGATGTCGCGCCCCGACGTATTGCCGATCTTCACCACGGTCTCGGCGATGTCGACGGTGGGAATGTTGATCACACACTGCCGGCTGTTGCGGACCAGCTCAAAGCTGTGGTTACCGCTCGAGATCAGGCAGCCGATCAGGGCGGGCGAGAATTCCATGACCATGTGCCAGCCCATGGTCATGATATTTGTTTCGTTCCCGTGGGCGGAACTGACCAGCACGATTGGCCCCGGCTCCAGGAAGCGGCGGACGTTGTAGACGGGGAAATCCTTTTTCCTGTAGCGCCGCATTCCAGCCTCCGTCCCGCATGCGGGAGCAGCTACGCCTCCGCCTTGTCCGCCAGTCCCGCCGCCCACAGCGCAAATGCGTAGACGATCGCGACCTCGTCGAGCCGGTTGAAGCGGCCCGACGCGCCGCCATGGCCGGCGCCCATGTTGGTGCGCAGCAGCACCGGGCCGCCTGATGCCATGGTGGCGCGCAGCCGGGCGATCCATTTCGCCGGCTCCCAATAGGTGACGCGCGGATCGGTCAGGCCGCCCATGGCGAGAATGGCGGGATAGTCCTTTGCCGCGACGTTGTCGTAGGGCGAGTAGGACAGGATGGTGCGAAAGTCCGTTTCGCTCTCGATCGGGTTGCCCCATTCCGGCCATTCCGGCGGCGTCAGCGGCAGCGTGTCGTCGAGCATGGTGTTGAGCACGTCGACGAACGGCACTTCGGCAACGATGCCGGCAAACAGCTCGCCGGCGCGGTTGGCGACTGCGCCCATCAGCATGCCGCCGGCGCTGCCGCCATGGCCGACGATGCGTTTTGCGCCGGTGTATTTCGCCTCGCACAGCGCGCGGCCTGCGGCGGCGAAGTCGTCGAAAGTGTTGGTCTTCTTCTCGCGCTTGCCGTCGAGATACCAGCCCCAGCCCTTGTCCGAACCGCCGCGGATATGGGAGATGGCATAGACAAAGCCGCGGTCGACCAGCGACAGCCGGTTGGCGTTGAACGACGCCGGCATCGCATGGCCATAGGAGCCGTAGCCATAGAGCAGGAGCGGCGCGCGTCCGTCGCGGACAAAGTCCTTGCGGTGCAGGATCGACACCGGCACCTCGGCGCCGTCATGCGATTTCGCCATGATGCGGGTGGTGACGTAGTCGGCCGGATCATGGCCGGAGGGGATTTCCTGCCGCTTGCGCAACAGTCGCGTCCGCTTCGCCATGTCGTAGTCATAGACTTCGGAGGGCGTCGTCATCGATGAATAGGAGAAGCGCAGGTTCGTGGTGTCAAACTCGTAGCCGCCCATGGTGTCGAGCGAGTAGGCGGCTTCGTCGAACGCGATCGCGTGCTCCTCGCCATTGCCGAAGTCGCGGATCACGATCGCCGGCAGGGCGTTGGCGCGCTCCAGCCGCACCATGTGGCCGGCATAGAGCTCGACATCGAGCACATAGATGCCCTTGCGATAGGGGATCAGGTCGCGCCAGTTGGCGCGCCCGGGAGAAGCGAGCGGCGCAGTGACGACCTTGAAGTCGATTGCACCGTCGGCATTGGTGAGAATGTAGAGCTGGTCGCCGCGATCGTTGGCCGAATATTGCACGCCTTCCTCGCGCGCGGCGATGAGGCGCGGCGGCGCATCGGGGTCGGCGAGGTCGATCAGCCGCTGCTCGGACGTCTCGTGGTCGCCGCCCGCGATCACGCAGAAGCGGTTGGTCGAACTCTCGTGCAGATGAGTGAACCAGCCGGGGTCCTGCTCCTCATAGACCAGGATATCGTCGACCTGCTTCGTGCCGAGGCGATGCCGCCAGACCTGCAGCGGGCGGTGATTGTCGTCGAGCTTGATGTAGAAGAAGCTCCGGCCGTCCTTGCTCCACACCGCGGTGCCGTCGGTCTCCTCGACGACGTCGTCGAGATCCCTGGCCGTGGCCCAGTCGCGCACGCGAATGGAAAAATATTCCGAGCCCTTGGTGTCGGCGCTCCAGGCCTGCAGCCTGTGGTCCGGCGAATGCCGGCTGCCGCCGAACCTGAAATACTTGCAGTCCGCCGCCAGCGCGTCGCCATCGAGCACGATCTCGGCCTCGCCGCCCTGCCGCGGCATGCGGCCGAACAATTCATGTTGCCCGCCCTCGCGGAACTTCCGGAAATAGGCGAAAGGCCCGTCGGGCGAGGGAACGCTGGAATCGTCCTCCTTGATGCGGCCGCGCATTTCGGCGACCAGCTTCTTCTGCAAGCGGTCGGTGTGCCCGAGCAGGCTCTCGGTATAGTCGTTCTCCTCCTCCAGATAGCGGCGGATGTCGGGGTCGAGTATCGCGGGGTCGCGCAGCACGTCTTGCCATTTCGGGTCCTTCAGCCAGGCATAGTCATCCTTCACGGTGATGCCGTGGATGGTGAAGGAATGCGGCCGGCGCGGCGCAACGGGGGCGGCCTGCGGCTTGCTGGCAAATTTCGGCTGGTTCACTTGGGTCCTCGCTGGGTCGCGGCGGGGTCCGCGAATGCCCTGTTATATTGGGGTCCATCGGCGAATTGCCAGCTTCGTCAACGCCCTCGCGCGGGGTTGTTGATGGATCGCCGGTATGCTTAGGCTCTGCGTCTTCCGCGCTCGATCAGGCCTTATGCTCTTCAATTCCTACGCCTTCATCTTCCTGTTCCTGCCCGTCGTCCTGGCCGGCTATTTCTGGCTGGGCAGGCGCAGCAACCTCGCGCCGGTGGTCTGGCTGGCGGCTGCCTCGCTGGCCTTCTACTCCGTCAGCAACTGGCAATTCGTGGCGCTGCTGCTGGCGTCGATCGCCTTCAATTACCTGATCGGTTATCTCCTGATCGCAGCGAAGCTCGCGCCCGCGGCGCGCTTTGCGGTACTTGCCGCCGGCGTTGCCGGCGACCTCGTGGTGCTCGGCATCTTCAAATATGCCGGCTTCTTCGCGGCAAACCTGAATGCGCTGTTTGCGACGCATTTCGTCGTCAACATCCTGTTGCCGGTCGGCATCTCCTTCTACACGTTCACGCAGATCGCCTTCCTGGTCGATGCGTACCGCGGCAATGTCGCGCGCTACGCGCTGCCGCATTACGCGCTGTTCGTGACGTATTTCCCGCACCTGATTGCGGGTCCGATCCTCCACCACAAGGACATGATCCCGCAATTCGAGCGGGAGGAGGCAAAACATCCCGACGGGCACCTGATCCTGTGCGGCCTCATCATCTTCGCCATCGGCCTGTTCAAGAAGACCTGTCTCGCCGACGGCATCCAGCCCCTGGTGTCGCTGGCGTTCGGGCCGAACACGCCGACCTTCGACCAGGCCTGGATCGGCGCGCTCGCCTATACTTTCCAGCTCTACTTCGATTTCTCCGGCTATTCCGACATGGCGATCGGCATGTCGCTGATGTTCGGCATCTTCCTGCCGCTCAATTTCAATTCGCCCTACAAGGCAACCTCCATCATCGATTTCTGGCGGCGCTGGCACATGACGCTGTCGCAGTTCCTGCGCGACTACCTCTATATTCCGCTCGGCGGCAACCGCCACGGCAGCCTGCTGCGTTACACGAACCTGATGGTCACCATGCTGCTCGGCGGCCTCTGGCATGGCGCCGCCTGGACCTTCGTGGTCTGGGGCGCGCTGCATGGCGCCTATCTCTGCGTCAATCACGCCTGGAGCAATTTCGGACCGAAGATCGCGCCGCGCCTGGAAGGGATTGCGAACGTTGCCGCATTCATTCTGACCTTCCTTTGTGTCGTCATCGCCTGGGTGTTCTTTCGTGCCGACAGCATGACATCAGCGCTTTCCGTGCTGTCGAAGATGGCCGATCCGGCCAGCATCGCGCTTGGCCGCGGCGAGATCGTCTATGCCGCGTTCATCGCAATCTATGCCGCGATTGCCTGGTTCGCGCCGAACACGCAGGAGATCATGGGTTACGACCACAAGAACCGCAAAGTCGGCGAGAACCTCGAGGGCAAGCGGCTGCGGCCGTTGTATCTTTATGCTGCGGCCGCGGTACTGGCCTTCGGCATCCTCGG
The DNA here is from genome assembly GCF_016219575.1 of Bradyrhizobium sp. Taxonomy (GTDB): domain Bacteria; phylum Pseudomonadota; class Alphaproteobacteria; order Rhizobiales; family Xanthobacteraceae; genus Bradyrhizobium. The sequence continues at coordinate 14,855 of NZ_JACRMG010000031.1, forward strand.
CATCCAGCAGCACAGCGAATTCATCTACTTCAGGTTCTGATGAGCATTGCCGCCCGAAACGTGATCCGGCTTCTCGGCGCCAGCGCGGCGATCATCGTCGCTGCCGCGCTGCTGACCTTTACGGTCGATCCCTTGCAGTTGTTCCGCCCCGCACGGCTGTTCGCGGCGATGTATTCGCCCGACAGCCGCATGCAGGACGCCGGCCTGATCAGGAGCCAGCAGTTCGACACGGTGTTCATGGGCACGTCGCTGGCCGTCCATTTCCGCCAGAGCGACATCGACAAGGCGCTCGGCGTCCGCTCGCTGAAGCTCGCCATGACCGGCTCGAATTCGCGTGAGCAGAGTTTTGTGCTGGAAGCGGCCATGGAACGCGGAGCAAAGCGCGTGATCTGGCAGATGGACGACTGGATCTTTCGCCATGCGCCTGATGTCGATGCGGATGTCCATCTGCCCGCCAACCTCTATCGCCGCAACGTCCCGGGTGTTGCCGAATACCTGCTGTCCGGCGCCATGGCGCGGGAGTCGCTGTGGATCGCGCTGCGCTCGATCCCGCCGTTGACGCCGATGATTGCAAAGCTGACCAACGGCATCATGTTCAGGTTCCCGATTGCGGAGGTCGACGACATCAACGCACTCCGGCGCGACACCGACATCGGCGCCGCCTACAACAAGGCGAAGGCGCTGGCGGGGTTTCGGAGCATGGTCGATCCCTCACGTCGCAAGGTCCTGTCGGAGGGCCATGACCTCGACGCATTGATCGGCGGCTTCCAGCGTGACGCCATCGGCTTGCTTGCGAAGCATCCGAACGTCCAGTTCGATATCTATTTTGCGCCTTACTCCATCTTGTATTTCGTGGCGCTACGCGATGCGTCGCCGGAGACGTTGAAGGTCACCTATGATTTCACGGCCTATGCGATCGAGCGTCTGGCGAAACTTCCCAACGTGCGCCTGTATGATTTTCGGGCGGCCCGGGAGATCACCCATGATCTCGGCAACTATACCGACGTCGCCCACCACTCGCCGGCGGTGGACCTGAAAATCCTGTCCTGGCTGGCGGAAGGAAAATATCGCGTGGATCCCGGGGCGCCGCTGGCGTCGCTTGAGCAGCTGAAGGCGCAGGTCGAGGCGTATCGCGTCGAACCCTAGAGCATGATCCGGAAAAGTGTGAAGCGGTTTTCCGAAAAGATCATGCCCAAACAATAACCAAAGCGCGATGACGATTCATCCCAATCTCATCGCGCTTTAGGCGTTGCGCAGGCGGGCGCCGGCGCTGCCGCCGAACATCGGGATGCGGTTGACCGCGAGCACGACCGCAAAGGTGATCACCAGCATGGCAATGCCGAGCACCGCGATCGCGGCGAGATCGCCGCTTTCGTTGAGGTCGTAGATCAGGACCGACAGCACCTTGGTCTGCGAGGTGAACAGGATGATCGCGGCGGAAAGCTCCCGCATCACGCCGATGAAGATGAAGCACCATGTCGCGATGACGCCGGTGCGCAGCAGCGGAGCGGTGATCCGCCACAGCGACTGCAACCGGCTGGCGCCGAGGATGCGGCTGGCTTCCTCCAGTTCCGGGTGGATGGTCGCGAATGCCGCCTGCAATTGCTGATAGGCCGAAGGCAGGTTGATGGTGAGGAAAGCGATCAGCAGGATCCACAGCGTGCCGTAGAGCACGAACGGCGGGCGAGTGTAGCTGAGGAACAGGCCGACGCCGAGGACGATGCCGGGGACGGCGACCGGTGCGGTGGCGAGGAAGCCGAGCGCGCGCGAGCCTGTGATGACGCGGCGGGTCGTGACATAGGCGATGACGAGCGCGAGGATGGTGCCGACGGTGGCCGTCGCCGTGCCCAGGATCACCGTGTTCTTCAGCGCCAGCCTGGTCGAGGACAGTTCGGTGAACACGAACACGATATTGTGCAGCGTGAACGTGCCCGGCGTCACCAGCGTGGTCGCGTTCGGCGAAAACGCCGCGTTGAACAGCGCAAAATAGGGCAGGAATACCGGGTTCAGCAGCATGATCAGGCAGAACGCCAGCGCCACCCAGCGCCAACCCTTCATCTCGACCCGCCGCGGCGGACCGTATTTGCCGCCGAGGACGGAATAGCCGCGACGGCCGAGGATGAATTTCTGCCCCTGCAGCAGGACGATGGTCAGCAGCAACAACGGCACGGCGGCTGCTGCGGCAAGCTCCAGCTTCGGCGGATACTGGAACAAGCTCCAGATCTTCGTGGTCATGGTGTGAAAGCCGGCCGGCAGCGCCAGGATCGCGGGCGAGCCGAACAGCGTCATCGCCTGCAGGAAAGCAATCAGCGCACCTGCCACCAGCGCCGGCAGCGCCAGGGGGATGGTGACGCGCCGCGCGGTGGTCCATGCCTTGCCGCCGAGGATCGCGGAGGCGTCCTCCAGTTCGCCCGGCATGTTGTCGAGCGCGTTGGCGACCAGCACGAACACGAAGGGAAACGTGTAGCAGGAGATGACGAAGATGATCCCGGTCAGCGAATAGATGTTGAACAGGAAGACGTCGGCTTCGACCCTGGTGACGTATCGGAACAACTGATTCAGCAGGCCGCTGTTGGGCGCCGCCAGCAGCTCCCATGCGACGGCGCCGAGGAACGGCGGCGTCACGAAGGAGGCGGTCACCAGCGCCCGGATGATCTGCCGGCCCGGCATGTCGGTGCGCGACACCAGCCAGCTGATGGGTGCGGCGACCACGCAGCAGATCGCCGCAGACGTGGTCGCGATGATGGCGGTGGTGAGCAGCGGATCGAGGAAGTCGGGATCGCTGAACAGCGTGACGAAATTCTGCAGCGTCGGGTGCCGCGCCTTGTCGGTGAAGGCGTAGACGGCAAGCCACGACATCGGAAACAGGATCAGCGTGACAAGGACTGCCGCGAACAGCCACAGCACGGGCCTGGTCCAGTCGAGGCGGGATTTCGGGGCTTCGGCAGTGCTTGTTACCGTCATGGCATCCGCAAATCATGTGTTTCCCTCATCCTGAGGAGCGGCTTCCTGGCCGCGTCTCGAAGGATGAGCGTGCACCGTGGCCTCTTGGTTCGAGACGGCGCGGAGCCTGTCATCGGGCCGCGCTTTGCGCGGACCCGTTGGCGCCTCCTCACCACGAGGGTCGAAAAGTTCACACCCGGAACAGCCGCGCATAGCGCGTCTTGATCTCTTCGGTCATCGCTTCCACGCCTGCGGCGTCCTCCTTCATCAGCTTGATGTCGGTAATCTTCCGCCGGCCCGGCTTTGATTGCACCTGCGCATGCACGGAATATTGCGCGGTGAAGTCGATGAAGAATTGCTGGGTCTCGCGCGCATGCAGCCAGGCCTGGAACAGGCGCGCCGCGTTGGGATGCGGCGCCGAGGCAAAGATCGCGGTAGGCCCCGAGATGGTCGGGGTGCCCTCGGCCGGATAGACAGGCTCGACCGGCTGGCCCGCTTCCTTCAGCAGCACCACGTTGTATTCGTTGCCGTCGGCCATGACCGCGCGCTCGCCCAGCGCCAGCTTCTTCGGCGGATCGGTCGACGACTGCACCTGCATCACGCGTTGCTTGGCGAGCTTCTCGTAATAGTCCCAGCCGAGCTCGCGCACGACCTGGAACGTCGTGGTCATGATCGTGCCGCTATAGGCGGGATGGCCCTTCACCATCTTTCCCGCCCATCTCGGGTCGAGCAGGTCGGCAAAGCTCTTTGGCGCGTCGTCCGGCTTCACCAGATTGGTATTGTAGGCGATCGACGACAGCCAGATGCGCGTCAAGGCATACATGCCGTCGGGATCGCGATACTGCGCCGGAAAATGCCTTGCCACGTCCTCCGGCACGAAGGCGGCGAGCCAGCCGTTTTTCTTCCAGGGGATCGTGTGCGAGGCATCCGAGGTGTTGATGACGTCGGCCGCGCGGATGTTGCTGGCGAATTCCTGGTCGATGCGCTGGAACAGCCGCTCCGAGCCGGAGCGTTCGATCTGGATCGAGATGCCGGGATAGGCGGCCTCGAAGGCCTTGCCGAGCTTTTCGCCGACCGGCAGGTCCATCGAGGAGTAGAAGACGACCTTGCCTTCCTTCTTGGCGCCTTCGACGAGGGAAGGCGTGATCGCGGTAGGCTCCGGCGCCGCCGCCCTGACCGATGCAGTGATGGCGGTGCAGCCGAGCGCGGCGGTGCCTTTCAGGAGATCGCGGCGTGAAAGTCTTCGCTTCATGGCTCTCTCCGCCTCTTGCTCTTACCGGATGAGCGCCCGGCAACGGTCGGGCGGCAAGGTCAGCCAGACCTCGCGGCCCTTGTCGACGGCGGTTTCGGTCGGCGTGACGACGCGGAGCGAATTGCCGTCGGCGGTCTCGACGACATAGTCGCGGCTGGCGCCGAGATAGACCTGGCGCGTCACGGTTGCCTTGATCGTGTTCTCGGCTGATGCCGGCGCCTGCGTCGCAAGCTGGATGTCGTGCTGACGGATTGCGATCGCCGCGCTCTCGCCGGCGGTCAGCTTGGCGCCGGTTACCCGCAGGACGGCGCCCGCAAAGGACACATGGTTCTCGTCGCGTGCGATACCCTTCAGCACGTTGCTGGCCCCGATGAAGCGCGCGACGAATTCCGACTGGGGGTGGGCGTAGATGTCTTCCGGCGTGCCGAGCTGGTCGATCCGGCCGCCGTTCATCACCGCGATGAGGTCGGCGGTGGTCATCGCTTCCGACTGGTCGTGGGTGACGTAGACCGTGGTGTAGCGATATTCGTCGTGCAGCCGGCGGATTTCGAAGCGCATCTCCTCGCGCAGGTTCGCGTCGAGATTGGACAGGGGTTCGTCCAGCAGCAGGGTCTGCGGCTCGACGATCAGCGCGCGCGCCAGCGCCACGCGCTGCTGCTGCCCGCCGGAGAGTTCGCCGGGATAGCGCTGCGCCAGCGGCTCCAGTTTAGTCGTCGCCAGGATCGCGGCGAGCTTCTTCGCGATGGTGTCGCGGTCCACCTTTCGCAGGCGCAAGCCGTAGACGATGTTCTCTTCCACGGTCATGTGCGGCCACAGCGCGTAGCTCTGGAAAATCATCGACATGTTGCGCTGCTCGGGCGGCAGCGTGCGCGCCTTGGAGGAGACCAGGCGGTCGCCGACGTGGATTTCCCCCTCGGTCGGTTCGAGAAAACCGGCGATCAGCCGTAGGGTTGTGGTCTTGCCACAGCCGGACGGGCCGAGCAGGCAGACCAGCTGCCCGTGATCGATCCGCAAGGAGACATCATCGACCACCGCGAGCGAGGCAAATCGCTTGGTCAGGCCGCGCAAATCAACCGACGCCAATCCATGCCTCCCGGTAACCTTCGCTCGGATCTGCGTCCGTGCTTGGTATACCAGTAAGCCCTAAAAAGGCGCCGGCGGAAAGGGTCAGGCGCTCACACTTTCGCCGAGCCAGTCGATGGCGGCCGCCGTTCCGCCCTTGCCATGCGGAATTTGCAGCGCATTCAGCGCCATCTCGATGACGCCGAGCGTGCCCAGGATCATCGGCGCGTTGACGTGGCCCATATGGGCGATGCGGAAGGCCTGGCCGTGCAATTCGCCGATACCGACGCCGAGCACGACGCCGCACTTCTCCTTGCAATAGCGATGCAGCGGCACCGGATCGTAGCCGTTGGTGGTGACGGTCGTCACCGTGTTGGAGCGCTCGGCAGCCTCAGTGATGTTGAAGCCCAGCACCTGCCCCTCGGCCCAGACCGCGACGGCGCGGCGCACGGCTTCGGCGAGCAGGCGATGCCGCTCGAAGGCGTTTTCCAGGCCTTCCGCGAACAGCAAGTCGATCGCCTTGCGCAGGGCGAACAGCAGATGCACCGGCGCCGTGCCAGCGTATTTGCGGTAGTGTTCGCTGCCCTCGCGTTCGGTCCAGTCCCAATAGGGCGTGCGCAGGTCGGCCTTCTTGTGCACCTCGCGGGCGCGGTCGTTGGCTGCAACGAAGCCCAGGCCCGGCGGCGTCATCAGGCCCTTCTGCGAGCCGGACATCGCAACGTCGATGCCCCAGGCATCCATCTCGAAGGGCATGCAGCCGAGGGAGGCGACGGTGTCCACCATGAAGAGCGCCGGGTGGCCGCTCGCCTTGATCGCCTTGCCGATCGCCTCGATGTCGTTCCAGACGCCGGAGGCGGTATCGACCTGCGCCACCAGGATCGCCCTGATGGTGTGCGCCTTGTCCTGGCGCAGCCGCGCTTCCACTTCGTCAGGCTGCACCGCGCGCCGCCAGTCGCCCTTCAGCACCTCGACCTCGCAGCCCATGGCTTTCGCGGTGCTGCCCCAGCCGACGGCAAAGCGGCCGCTTTCCAGCACCAGCACCTTGTCGCCGCGCGAAAGCACATTGGAGAGCGCGCCTTCCCAGGCGCCATGGCCGTTGGCGATGTGGATGTAGGAATGGCCTTTGGTGGCGAACAGCTTGCTGAGATCGGCCAGCAGGCTCTCGGTGAGCTGCACCATCTGCTCGGAATAAATGTCGAGCGCCGGACGGTGCATGGCCTGCAGCACCTCGTCGGGCATCGTGGTGGGTCCGGGTATGGCCAGAAATTCCCGGCCCGCGCGAACGGTCATTGGCAGTCTTCCTTGTCTGGATTCGCGGCCATGCTGGCATGGCGCGACGCAATTTCAAAGGGCTCCCGGGCGGTGCATTCATGCAGAATTGTAACGAGTCCGAACGACCTACTTCCGTATGGTTTCGGTGATCTCCCGCCAGATCTGATCCTTGATCCGGGTTGCCAGCGGGCTCGGGAGGATATTCACCGGGGCGGTGTTTTTCCGGCAGGCCTCGACGAGGCGCAGGATCCACACCTCGCCGTCGGTGTAATAGAGATCGCCGCCGCCATTGCGGCCGGCGAGCGTGGGACCGACGCCCGTGACCTGATATTTCGCGATCACCATGCCGGCGGCTTCGAGGTCGAGAACCAGCGTGGCACGCTCGAGATCGATGTCGGCATCGATGTGGTGGGTAACGGCCCCGGTGTAATGACTGACGCCAACGCCGCGATCCATCGTCGCCGCACCCAGCCACACCGGGCGCTTCTCCTGCCCTTGATCCAGCACCTTCCAGAAACGGACGTGATTGCGGCGGTCGGCGTTGGCGCCGATCGGCTTCTCGAAGGCGAGATCCTCGCGCCGGCCGAGATAATAGAGGTTGCTGACCGGCGCATCCTTGTAGGGACGATCGAGCAGCACGCTGCCGACGATCTCGATGGAGGATTTCAGCGTGATCGGATCGGCTGGATACCAGCCGGCCGCATGCATCGCGCAGAGGATGTCAGGCTTGTCTCCAATGAGGCCGGCATTGATGGGATCGCCGGGAATGCCCTGCGCGGTCCGCGTCACCATGTCGAGGCCCGCCAGGCCCTTCTGGTGCTCGTGATGGGTCCACAGCAGCGGCAGCACGACATAGGCAAGCAGGATGTAGACCGCCACGGTAAGCAGCAGAATGATCGAGGCGCGGCGCAGCCTGCTGAGTCGCTTGCGTTCCTGGGTGTCGACATCGGATGTGGTCAGCGCCGCGTCTCCCGGCAGCCGGCGGCCTCGGCCTCATCGACCGAGCAGAACCAGCGTGTGCCCTTGGCAATGTTCATCTTGATCTTCGCATACCAGCGGCTGGTCGGCTGGTGATAGATGCATTCGCCGGAACGGTTGACATTGCCCTTGATGGTGCAGTCGGGCGAGGGCGCGACCGACCCGGAAGCCGATGCCAGCAGGATGGCCCTGGCGTTCTCCGGCGGCTTCACGGCGCCGAGCACGGCGGTCTTCTTGTTGCGCACGCGCCAGTCCCATGGCGCGATGAAGGCGCCTTGCCACATGCCGGCCTTTGCCTCGCGGGCCACCCTTTCGTCGGGCTCGTAGTCCTTCGAGACGCGCACGAGGGCCAGCGCCCAGCCGTTCGAGACCAGCCATTTCTGGATGTCCTCGCCGTCGACCTGGCAGCGCGCAACGGTTCGTCCGCGGCGATCGACCGCGCGGGTCTGGCAGGTCCAGCTCTTGCCGGCGGTGCGCTTGACGAGCTCGTCGCGCGCCGCGGCGCCGCAGGTCCAGCGTTCGCCCTTGGTGTTGAGACAGAGCTGGTCGACCGACGGCGCATCGATGCCGCCGAGGCGGATGCGGGTGCTGCCGATCTGGATATGGTCGGCCTCGCGGATTTTCGGCACGCCGGTGATTTCGGCGGCGCCGGCCGCGGCGGGCCACAGCAGGACGAGGCAAGCGAGCGAAAGCTTTTTCAACGTCATCGGCATTTCCGGTCCAGAATCGTGGACGTCAGCCCCGAATTTTGCGGGTAAACGGCCCGGCGTACCAGCGGCCGGACCGAACGCCGCTTTCAATTTAACGCGATAACCACAGGCAGGTTCGCGGCCCCGCGGTCTTTGGCCGCGCATCAAACAGTGAGGGGAGGGTTGCAGCGGGGCGGGTTGAGGGGCGGGGGACGGCTCGCTACAAATTGGCCGGCTTCTCTCCTGTCCTCCCGGAAACCCGCATGAGCACGCTTTTCTCGCCGATCCAGCTGCGCGACCTGAAGCTGGCCAACCGCATCATGGTGGCGCCGATGTGCCAGTATTCCGCGGTCGACGGCTCGGCCAACGACTGGCATTTCACCCACATCAATACGCTGGCGCTGTCGGGGGCGGCGATGTTCTGCATCGAGGCGACCGGGGTCGAGGCCATCGGCCGTATCACGCCGGGCTGCCTCGGCCTCTACAGCGATGCCAACGAAGCCGCGCTGAAGCCGATCATCGCCTCGGTGCGCAGGCATTCGAAGATCGCGGTTGCGATGCAGCTCGCCCATGCCGGCCGCAAGGCGTCCAGCCACACGCCATGGGACGGCGGGCAGTTGATCCCGGTATCCGAAGGCGGCTGGCTGCCCGAGGGGCCGTCGGCGGTGCCGCACAAGCCGGAGGAGCCGCCGCCGCTGGCGCTCGATGCGGCAGGTCTGAAACGCATCGTCGATGCCTTCGTGGCCTCAGCCAGACGCGCCGAGCGGCTCGGGATCGACGCGCTGGAGGTGCACAGCGCGCACGGCTATCTCTTGCACCAGTTTCTGTCGCCGATCTCCAACAAGCGGACGGACAAATACGGAGGCAGCCTCGAGAACCGCATCCGCTTTCCGCTGGAGGTCTTCGAGGCCGTGCGCGCGGCGTTTCCGCAAGACAAGCCGGTCGGCCTCCGCGTGTCCTGCACCGACTGGGTCGAGGGCGGCTGGGACATCCACCAGACCATCGAATTGGTGAAGGAATTGCAGAAGCGCAACGTCGACTGGATCGATGCGTCCTCCGGCGGCGTGTCGCCGCTGCAGAAGATTCCGCTCGGGCCCGGCTACCAGGTGCCGTTCGCGCAGGCCATCAAGGAGGCCACCGGCGTCACCACCATGGCGGTCGGCCTGATCACGGAAGCGAAGCAGGCGGAGGAGATCGTGGCCTCCGGCAAGGCCGATATGGTCGCGCTCGCCCGCGGCATGCTCTACGATCCGCGCTGGGGCTGGCACGCTGCCGCCGAACTCGGCGCCGAGGTGAGCGCGCCGCCGCAATACTGGCGCTCGCAGCCCTCGACGCAGAAGGCGCTGTTCGGCAAGACGTCGTTCGGGACGCGGTAAGCTTCTCACCTTCACGGGTCGCGGGGAACGCGAGGATGCTCGACAAGCCAGAAATTTCGGCCGAGGCCACCGCGGCGCAATGGATGGCGGCGTTCGCCGGCGCGATGCAAGCGCGCTCCGAAGCGGCGCTGTCGGAAGTGCTCGCGGCCGACAGTCACTGGCGGAACCTGTTCGGCATCTCCTGGCATTTTGCGACCTTCAGCGGCAAGGCCGCCGTGGTCCGCGAGCTGCTGCAGCGTGCAAGCGAGGCGAAAGCCACCGCTTTCCGCATCGACCCTGCGCTGCTCGCGCCGCGCAAGGCGGTCGTCGCCGGACGCGAGGTGATCGAGGCGGTGATCCGTTTCGACACCGCCAACGGTCCGGGCTATGGCGCAATCCGCCTGCTGCCGTCGCCCGGCGGCATGGCGCAAGCATGGACGATCTCGACCTCGCTCGATTTCGACCGCATCTGCGCCGCCCGCGCCGGTGAGCACGCGTCGATCTCGCATATCCGGGATTTTTCGGAAACCGACTGGCTCGAACGCCGGCGCGAGCGTGCCGCCTATCGCGACCGCGACCCCGATGTGCTGGTGGTCGGCGGCGGCCATGCCGGCATTTCCGCCGCGGTCGAGATCCAGCGCATCGGCCTCTCCGCGCTGGTCGTCGATCGCCAGGAGCGCATCGGCGACAATTGGCGGCTGCGCTATCGCGGGCTGAAGCTGCACAACAAGACGCCGGTCAACCATTTGCGCTATCTGCCGTTCCCGGTGACCTTTCCGGAATACATCCCGAAGGACCAGATCGCGAACTGGCTGGAAAGCTATGTCGACATCATGGAGGTCGACTTCTGGACCCGTACCTCGTTCGAAGGCGCAAGCCATGACGACGCGACCGGCCGCTGGACCGCGCGGCTCACCTGCGAGGGAGCGGAGCGCGTGCTGCACCCGAAGCACATCGTGCTCGCCACCAGCGTCAGCGGCTCTCCGGACATTCCGGCCATCGACGGCATCGGCAACTTCAAGGGCCCGGTGCTGCATTCCAGCGCCTTCAAGGCGGGCCGCGAATGGCAGGGCCGTTCCGTCGTTGTGTTCGGCACCGGCACCAGCGCGCACGACATCTGCCAGGAACTGGAAGCCGCCGGCGCCCGCGTCACCATGGTGCAGCGCAGCCCGACCATGGTCGTCAATGTCGAGCCGGCCCAGATCTACGACCGCACCTATCTCGGCGACGGCCCGCCGATCGAGGTGCGCGACATCGTCAATTCCGGCGTGCCGCTGCCGGTGATGAAAATGGCGCACAAGATCGTCACGGCCGAAGTGAAGGCGCTCGACGCGCCACTGCATGCGCGGCTGGAGCGGGCCGGCTTCCGCCTCGAATTCGGCGAGGACGGCACCGGCTGGCCGCTGAAATTCCGCACCCGCGGCGGCGGCTATTATTTCAACGTCGGCTGCTCCGAGCTGATTGCCGACGGCAGGGTCCGCCTGATCCAGTTTGCCGACATCGAAGGCTTCACGCCCGATGGCCTGAAGCTGAAGGGCGGCTCGGCGCTTGAGGCCGACCTGTTCGTGCTGGCGACGGGTTACAAGGGGCTCGATCACCTCCTGGAAAAACTGTTCGGCCACGAGGTCGCCGCGCGCGTCGGCCGCGTCTGGGGTTTTGACGAGGCGACGCAGGAGCTGCGCAACATGTGGAGGCGCACCCCGCAACCCGGCCTGTGGTTCACCGGCGGCGCGTTCTCGCAGGCCCGCATCTACAGCCGCTACATCGCGCTGCAAATCGACGCGATCGAGCGCGGCGCGCTGGCGAAGCGAGCCTAATCCGCAAATCCCACATAGCGCACGAACTCGCCGTTGGTTGTGCGATCGCTGCGCACGCCGTTGGCGGGAAAGCTGTCGTCGGGATAGCCCATGGCAACGCAGGTCATGATTACCTGCTCCTCCGGGATCCTCGCCACCTCGCGCACGATGTCGGAGCGCATGATGCCCTGGCCGTTGATGACGCTGCCGAGCCCGCGGTCCCAGGCGGCGAGCACGATGCCGTAGCAGAGCGCGCCGAGATCGAAATGCACCACTGCGCCGGGATCGAGCTCACGGTCGTAGGTGAGCACCAGCGACACCGGCGCGTCGAACTGGCGGAAGCCGCGCAGCACCCAGTCCTGCCGCATCGGCTTGTCGTCGCGCGCAATCCCCATCGCGGCGAACAGCTTCTTGGCGATGTCGACCTGGCGCATGCGATGGGCGCCCTGGTACTCGCCATGGCTGACGATGTCGCGCTTCGCCCTGGCGCCGCCCGCCATCTCCTCCATGTTGCGGCGGCGCACTTCCTCCAGCGGCTCGCCGGTCAGCACATGCACGTGCCAGGGCTGCGTGTTCATCGACGACGGCGCGCGCTTGGCGACCTCCAGGATTTCCTCGATCACCGCGCGCGGCACCGGCTTATTCTGGAAACCGCGCACGCTCTTGCGCGACTGGACCAGCGTCTCGAATTCCATTCCTTGCCCCTTGTTCTTGCTTCTTCTCTATCCGTCGTCATGGCCGGATTTATTCCGGCCATCCACGTCTTTCTTGCGGCGAATAAGCAAGACGTGGATGCCCGGGTCAAGCCCGGGCATGACGGGTTGAGACAGTGTCCACGGCGCGGAATATTCTCCGTCGTCATTCCGGGATGCGCCCTCCTGGGCGCAGGCCCGGAATCCATACTCACGATGGTGGTTATGGATTCCAGGCTCGCCGCTGCGCGGCGCCCCGGAATGACGAGGGGAGAGAGGTTGCCCGTCGCGAAAGCAGTTCCTATGCTTGCCTCCAACCATAACCAAGAACACCCAAGGACTCCCATGCCCGCTCCGCTGGATCCCGTCGTCGAAAAAATCATTCCGCTGCTGCCGCTGCGCGATCCCGCGGTCATGACGCCGGTGAGCGCGCGCGAGGCGTTGCGGGCGCTGGCCGCGGCGCGGGCGGCGGTGCCGCCGCCGCCGGTCGCGAGCGCCGAGGACGTCAGGGTCAAGGGCGCGGCCGGCTTCCTCAACGCGCGGGCCTATCGCATGGGGCCTGCGAAGGCGCCGACGGTGGTGTTCTTCCATGGCGGCGGCTGGGTGGCGGGCGACCTCGAGACCCACGACCGGCAGGCGCGCTATCTCGCGATCGAGACCGGCGCGGTGGTGGTGTCGGTCGATTACCGCCGGCCGCCCGAGGTGCGCTTTCCCGGCGCGTTCGAGGATGCCTTTGCGGCGCTGCGCGACGTTGCGGAGCGGATCGCCGAGTTCGGCGGCGATGCCTCCCGTATCGGCGTCGCCGGCGACAGCGCCGGCGGCAATCTCGCTGCCACCGTCTCGCTTGCCGCGCGCGATGCCGGGCTCAAGCTGGCCGCGCAGATGCTCGCCTATCCCGTCACCGACGTGGCCGGCAATTTCGCCGACAACACCGAGAACGCGCGCTTTCCCTCGCGTGCCGAGAATGCGGAGGGATATTTTCTGTCGCGCGCGGTGATGGAGTGGTTCTGCGGTCATTATCTCGAGGACAAGGCTCATGGCGCCGACTGGCGCGTCTCGCCATTGCGCGCGCAAAATCTCGCCGGTGTTGCGCCTGCGGTCGTCACCACCGCCTGGTTCGATCCGCTGCGCGACGAGGGCAAGGCCTATGCGGATGCGCTGGCGCAGGCCGGCGTCGCGGTGAAGTATCATCCGGGCGAGGGGCTGATCCACGGTTATTTCGGACTCGTCGATGCTAGCGATGTGGCGCGCGCCGAGGCGCAGCGCGCCCGCGCCGATTTCAAGGCGATGCTGGAGCAGGGCGTTTAGCGACTCTCGCACCCTCTCCCCCTGTGGGCCTGTTGCGTAATTGGACTTATTGGCCGTGAGAGGGAAGAGGGACGTCTTTCGGATTGGGGCTGAAGGCTAGGTGGCTGTGTTCGGGGTGAAGCTTATGCTGCGATTGTGGCCCATCGGCGCATGTTGAACGCGA
>NZ_JACRMG010000010.1 GCF_016219575.1 Bradyrhizobium sp.
GCCCCCTTCGGCAATAGCACTTCCATAAAGCTCGGTTGTCCGGTCTGCTTCACTGCCATCGCGATCTCCCAAGGCCACGTCTCAGAGAATCACAATCGCCGAATTACGCAACAGGCCCCCTGTGGGAGAGGGTCGCTTCGCGTAAGCGAAGCGGGGTGAGGGGTCTCTATCCCCGGAGACAGACCCCTCATCCGTCGCGCATCTGTCGATGCGCGCCACCTTCTCCCACAAGGGGAGAAGGGAAGAGAAGTGCGGCATCTCGCCTTAACGTCGCGGTATGGTTAATCAATTCCTGCCTTTATTCATAAAGTTCCAATGACCTGAAATTAACCAGGTTCCGGCTAGCCTTTTCCCGGGCGATACGGCTGCAAGAATGCGGCCCTGGTTCGCCCGGGGGATGAAGAACTCATCATGACGTCCGCAGTCGCAGGGCTGTCCGCCAGCCAGATCGCAAGGCTGTCGCTGTCGGCGGTGTCGCGCTTCACCAGCGCCGACATCAAGTCGATGAGCGCATCGCAGGTTTCCGGCCTCACCGCCGCGCAGCTCAACCTGCTGTCGCCTTCGGCGATCAAGTCGTTCTCCGCCCAGCAGCTCAACGCAATCTCCTACAACACCTTCCTCGCGCTGACCGGCACGCAGACCTCGTTCCTCACCGCCAACCAGGTTTCCGGCCTGTCGCCGAACCAGGTCCGCGCCTTCACCGCGCAGCAGCTCAACGCGCTCGATTCCACCGACCTCAACGCGCTCAACGTCACCGCGCTGACGGCAAACCAGGTGCGCGGCCTCTCCACTGCCGCCATTGGCCGCTTCTCGGCGAGCCAGGCCGATGCGCTGATCTCGGCGAACAGGGGCGCGCTGACCTCGGCCCAGACCAAGGCGCTGACGGTGACCCAGCTCAACGGGCTCTCGCAGGCCGCGCTGCGTTCGCTGGATGCGAGCGCGCTGACCACCTCGCAGCTCGCGGGCCTCTCTGCGACGACCGTCGGCAATTTCTCCGTCGCGCAGTTCCGCTCCTTCTCCACCAGCCAGATCGGCGTCTTCACGGGATCGCAGACCGGCAACGTCGCCGCCACGGTGGTGAGCTCGCTTTCCAATCCGCAGGCGGCCGCACTTTCCGCCTCCGCGCTGTCGGGCCTGTCGCAGTCCGCCATCGGCGGTTTCTCCGCCGGCCAGATCAGGGCGCTCTCGGTCGATGCGCTCAACGGCCTCTCCACTGCGCAGATCGGCGGCTTTTCCACGGCGCAGACGCAGGCGCTCGGCGCGAGCCAGCTCAACGGGCTGAGCCAGGCCAACCTTTCGGCGCTCAAGGCAAACTCGTTCACCAGCAGCCAGCTCTCCGGACTCGGCACCGCGATCGCGAAACTCAGCGCCGCGCAATTCAACTCGCTGTCGCAGAGCCAGCTCTCCGGCCTGTCGACCGCCCAGGTCAGCGCCCTCAGCGCCGGCACGGTGAGCGGACTTGCCAACGCCACCCTGCAGAAATTCTCGGCCTCGCAGACCGCGACGCTGCTGGCCTATCAGGGCGCCAGCCTCTCTGTCGACCAGATCTCCTCCTTCAGCGCCCCGCAGCTCTCCACCACCACGCTGGTCGGCTCGGCGAACGGGCTGCAGTTCAATCTCTCCTGGGGCGCCAGCGTCGCGAACGCGCCGGCCGGTTTCAGGAACGCGGCGATTGCCGCGGCGGCGGGACTTTCGGCGGAGCTGTCCAACAAGGTCGTGATCAACATCCAGATGGGCTATGGCGAAGTCGGCGGCAGCGCGATCTCGCCGGGTGCGGCCGCCTCGAGCGGCACCTTCTCCGGCGCCGTGAGCTACGCCACCCTCACCAACGCGATCAAGAGCTACGCCGGCAATTCGACGGTGCAGGCGAAGGCCGCCGCGAGCCTTGCTGCCAATAACCCGACCTCCGGCAGCTTCGCGATCGCGCGCGCGGAAGCCAAGGCGCTCGGGCTTTCCGGTGCGAGCGCGCAGCTCGACGGCTATGTCGGCCTGTCCAGCGCGATCGCCTTCCAGTTCAACCAGAAGCCGGTGGCCGGCAAGTTCGACGCGATCGGCGCCTTCCAGCACGAGTTCACCGAGGTGATGGGTCGCGTCGGCTCGGTCGGCAACGCGTTCGGTAGCGGCGTCTATACCGCGCTCGACCTCTATCGCTACACCTCCACCAACAACGCCAATCCGCAGGCCGGCTCGCCGATCCGCGCGCTGAGCCAGCAGAGCGGCGACGTCGCCTACTTCTCGATCGACAACGGCCTCACCAATCTCGGCGGCTTCAACGCCTCCGACGGCACCGCCGGCGACTATGGCGACTGGAACGCCAGCATGGGTCCCGATCCGTTCGGCTTCTCCTATCCCGGCCTGATCGAGAAGATGTCGGGCAGCGACATCGTCACCATGGCGGCGATCGGCTGGAATCTGACCTCCACCGGCGTCACCCACGCCCGCGCCGCGCAGGCCTACGCGCTGGTGTGATGGTGCAATCACCCTCTCCCCTTGTGGGAGAGGGTCGCTTCGCGGAACGCGAAGCGGGGTGAGGGGTCTGTTTCCGCGGATTGAGTCTCTGCCGTAGCGTTCGTGTTTGCGGATAGAGACCCCTCATCCGTCGCGCATCTGTCGATGCGCGCCACCTTCTCCCACAAGGGGAGAGGGGAAGGAGAGACGCGGAAGCACTTTCATTTCTTTTTTCAGACAGCCTGCGCGACGACACGGCTTCACGTTCCCGCGGCGGGTTTTTTGCCCGGGGCTTGTTTCGTCGGCCCTCGCGAAGCGTGGAGGGCGCAGGGAAGGCCGGGTGCCGGCGGCACCCGCAGAACCGTGTGCGAAGAAGTGCTACAGAAATGCACACGGGTTTGACAGGTACAGCCGGGACAACCCGGCCTTCCCCGCGCAATGGGCTTACGGCTTATACGTACTCTCCCCGGGGAACGGCCTGTCTTGCCCCCGTTGCCGGCGGAGAAATCTCCCCGCCAACGTAGCGCCAGGGTCGCGGCGCCAGGACCACACGATTTCGCCGTACGCTGCGGCGTTTTCGTCAGGTGAAGAACACCCGACGCCGCAAGCGTCCATCGCAACCCGCACCCAAACGTACCGTGACGATCATGATCCGCCCCTACCGGGGCGCGGGGTGAGCGGGTTGTGGCACAGATTTCCGAAAAATGGAAATCACGAATTGTTACGGAAAATCGAAAACGGAGGGGTGGGTGGTGGTGGGAAACCGCGTAGCTCCGTAGGGCGGGTTAGCCGCAAGGCGTAACCCGCCGCCGGTCGGCGGATTACGCTACGCTAATCCGCCCTACGCATCTTGCTCCGGCGGCGGCGTCGGCAAGTCGAAGATCCTGTACGTCCGGGGCATGTTGACCGGCCGGTAGTCCTCGCGCGCTTCGATGCGCTTGAGCACGGATTCGTGGATCACGGCGCCTTCGGGGATGACGCGCGGCTCGCAGCAGGGGATGTAGAAGCCGAGCAGCGTTTTCCGCTCCGGCCATTCCTTGTACTTCGCAGCCTTCGGCACGCATTCGAGCAGGCGCCAGGCGAGGTTCATCGAGTTGTGCGCATCCGCCTTGTAGTCGGGCGCGACATACTGGAACGGGCTGCCCTTGCGCTGGCGGCCCCAGGCGAGCTGGTTGACGCGCTGGGTGTTGACGGTGAGGCCGGCCTTGACGGCCTCGCCGATCATCCAGATCAGCGGATATTTCGAGACCTGGCTCCGTGCCTCCGGATAGCCGCCGCCGATATCGGCATGCACGCCGGCGAACCACACCTGCAATATGTCCTGCGCCTCGCCCTTCTCCGGGTCCTTCCAGGGATTGCTCAGGTAAGTCTGCGGGTCGTCCCATCGCTTGAGGCGGAACATGCAGCGCCGCTCGTCGATCGAGATCGCCTGGCGGAAGATCTTCACGCTGGGGTTCGCAATGGTGAAGGCGAGCTCCTCCAGCGAGGGCAAATAGAAGCGGTCCGCGCGCGGCACGATCACGCTCGCCACCGTGTCCCACACGCCGGTGAAATGGATGGTGGGCGCGCGCGAGGAGGTGATGCGCGCGAACTGCGCGGCGTTGTCGAACTTGTTGACCGGCAGCGGCCCGTCGTCGTCGCCGGCGGCGCCGGCATCGGTGAGGACGCGCAGGTCGAGCCCCTGCGACGGCGTGTCGGAGGAGAACTGCTTGTAGGCGATCAGCCCGGAGCCGGCGAGATTGACCTGCTCCGGCGTGATCAGGCCAATTTTGTGGATCAGCCCCGCCAGCACCCGCACCGTATAGGCGCCGCGCGAGAATCCGAACAGATAGATGCGGTCGCCCTCCATCCAGTTGTCGACCAGGAATTCGTAGGCCGCGATCACGTTGTCGTCGAGCCCGTAGCCGGTGGCGAGCCCCAGGATGGCGTTGAAATCCTGCCGCAGCCTGTGCCAGACGTCCGGCCGCGACAGCGTGCCGACCCCGGGATCGTAATAGACGAGCTGGCGCGGCTGTGTCTTCGGCGTCTTGCGCAGGCAGCGATACAGCTTCAGCACATTGGAGATGTTCTCGCTGATCTCGTTGCCCGTGCCGTCGCACAGGATGACGATGTTGCGGCCGATGAAGTCGGTCATCTCTCCCCCCTTCTACCTGCTCGTCAGAGAGGGAGCCGCGAGCGACGAAGCAATCTCACTGCGGCACCCTCCCCCGGTGGGCTCAACCGGATATTGGCATGGTACCTGTAGTTGTATTTGAAGAAAACCGCCCCGCGCGGCATTATTGCCGCCTGTGCGAGCCGTTCCTTGTCTTTGCGTCGTCGATCAGATGCGCATTGTCGGCGCGGCGAGATCCAGTACTGCTGCCCAATCAGAGGTTAGTACCAGCCCGGTCCGTCCGCGTGGGCGCAAGCCGAGTAGCGAGCACCGTCGATATGATTGCGATCATGAGCACGAATAGCGTCACCGCAAAGCCTATAGCCGCGATGCTGGTGGGACCGCTATTGGCGTTCGGAGGAAGAGTTCACTCAAACAAATAGGAGAAGTCGACCACTAATCTAGATAACGTTCAAAGACTTCCAAAGCCCTCTATGAAGCATGATGCTCTCGCCCTCGTTAAATGACGAATGACGATTTCGATACTTGAAAGTGTAGTAGGTCGTTCCACCCCGTCTGTGCTGAATGTTTCCAAGCGCGCTGCAATTGAACAAGGCTTCCACAATCTCGTGAACGCGTTCGGCAGGTAGAGATTTGTTGGATGTCCCAGATGCGTCGATCAATTCGGCTAACTTGAAGTCTCGCTTCCTTAGCCGACCCAGCGCGCTTATCATGCGCGAGATTTCATCCGGAGTAGCGTAACCGCTAAGTTCATCTTGTATTTCGGGCAAGAAGTACTTTATCGAATAGTCGCGCAGACCTGATTTTATGGCACCAACGGACAGCCGCCCCACGCTCGAAAATTCTTGTATGTGAAACAGCAATCGTAGGAAATCACGCGGTGTGTGCCGTGTCATCTCCAGCAAGTACCGGCGTACGTCAGTATTGTCGATCTCAGTTGGAAAGAAAGTATCGAACAGGTCTGTTCTCACCTTCAAACTTCTAGATGCCCGAACGTTGGCAATCTCTATCAGCGCGGATTGTCTTGGTTCGCGAGGATCGTGATACCAATCCAACTCAACTGCGTGGTCTTGGCGAGTCTTGTTCTTATTGGCGCCCGGTATCCGCTCATAAAGGTCGGTTCGACAAAGCAGGATTATCTTCACGGGTACCCGATTGTTCTTGAAATCCAGGTTCAGCCGACCCACTTCGAAAATCAGAGCTGCAAGAGATTTGTACTGAACCTCGCGCGTTGTAAGGACGTCATCAAGTCCGTCGATCAAGAGATAATGCATGTTGTCGCCACGCACGCCTCTTACGAGGCCTTTCAAACTTTCCACGAAGTCTGGAATGTCAGAGGCGGGTTTGGTTTCGGAGCCAGACCATGAGAACTCCGCTAACTTGCCTGGCAAAGAAAGACGAAAATTGTTCTTTGCGCTCATACGGACAATTCCTCCAGGCTCCGCTGCTGGTGAAAGCCCCATTTCTCGAAATGCCTTTATTGAATCTTCGAAAGCGTTGCGATCGGTGAGGCGAATATCTTTGTCGCGAGCCATCGATTCAAGGACATAGATCAATATGATCCATGACCACGCCGTAGGAAATTTTGCTTCTGGCTCCGCATCTCCTCGAATGACTCTTGAGAAAGGTGTGAAAGGGAACTCGGCAAGAGAAAGTGACTTTACGAAATCCGATCTGCTTGAATGAGTCAGAGCAATTCGCTCGGCTATCGACGACTTTCCCGCTCCCTTGTAGCCGAGAAACAAGTATTTTGCTCCATGCAGCGCCTCTTCGCTCGATGCTTTAAAGTCGATATGACCTTCAAGCAGAAGGCCTGGGTCATTCGATCGCTCGGCCTCCGCACTTGAGTAGCCGAATGCGATGTCTCTAAAATTTAGCGGCTTGCTGTTGGAATCTCGCTGGGACATGCTGCTTCAACGGTGAGGCTGGTTAGTATTCGTGCGTTTGCTTAAACGTGATAGTATCTTTGCCTTCCAAAAGCGGCTCATAGCCCCACCATTTGGCGGCAGCTTGAATAAAGCGTCTAGCAGAGCCCGGAACCAAGCGAAGCTCTCGGTCCACATCTGCGTAGCGAATGACGCTTTGGTTCTGGCCGGAATTCCGTTCGCCCATCCACGATTGGATCAGAGCCTGACAGTCGACCGGATCGCTGCATAAAGGTTCGACAATTTCTTCTGCTTCGGTTCCGACTGCCTCGGTTGGCTGCAGGCGACCAGCCTTCAAGATCGCTTTTCGAATACGACTACACGCCGGACCGAGTGCGGCATTTAGATTGGCATCCTGCCGGTCGGGATCGTAGGTTGCTGGCGTTACGCCTACCAAATCGGTAGGAAGGTGCAGGTCGTCCAATCCTCTTGGTACGATTAGAAAGCATCGGTCGCTACCGAGGCGACCTATAAACAACCCTAACTCAAAAACAACGTTGTCGCGGATAGTGCGTTTTTCCGCGTCTCGGATAGTGGTGACATCATCAGGTGCGAGTACAAAAATTCCGAAATCACTCTCATCTAGTTGGTCAATCAGAGACGCAAGCGATCCGCGGGAAAGCTTGAAAACGTCTTGGGTCCAAACTGTGGATTCGACGCTATATTCGAGGGCTTCCTGTGTGGCATAAGCCAGCTCTAATTGTTCAACTGATGAGCCAATGAAAACTCTTGGTTTCACGTCGTCTCCCAACGGTTGGATTTGACGTTCAAAGTAATGCCGGCGGGGCATTACTGCAACCTAAGCGATTAGATGTTGTCGGGCGGCGGGTGTTGATCGGCTCCACGGGTTAGGAACTTAATCATTGAGCAAAGCCGACGATAGTGGGCGGCTGAGACCCATTGCTAGGATCGTCCGGCCCTGAGCAACAAAAAAACGGCCGGGTCGTTTCCGACCCGGCCGCTACAAACTCAACTCTGACGCCTAATCTCTCACGCCACTGGACGCTTACTCGCCCCAGTCAGCCCCAACCAAAATCCGCTCAGCTCGCCTGCTTCGCCGGCTGGTCGCCGAGCTTCTTCTCGATGGCGCGCTTCAGCTCCAGCGCCCGCGGCGACAGCGCGGTGGCGCGGGCCTTCAGCAGATACGCATCGAGGCCGCCATTGTGGTCGACGCTCTTCAGCGCATTGGTCGAAACGCGCAGGCGCACGTTGCGGCCGAGCGCGTCCGAGATGAAGGTGACATTGCACAAATTCGGCAGGAAACGCCGCTTGGTCTTGATGTTCGAGTGGCTCACCTTGTGGCCCACCTGCGGGGCCTTGGCCGTCAGTTCACAGCGCCGCGACATGATCGGAAAATCCTCTTCCATCCCCGCCCGTTACAGCGCGCGCGTCGCGCCCGCGGGGGTCCAAAATCTCGTCCATTTCCAGGAACGGGCGGACGTATAGGGGGCGGGGCACGCGGCGTCAAGGTTTTTGGCCGCGAAAATGCAGGGCAGGGAGGCGGTTTCCTTGGAATTTCAGGGCCTTAACCCACCATATAAACGGCGCAATCGGCGCCGACATGGAAGGGGTCCATATTTTAGAGAGTTGCCCGTCCGGTTTTGCTGCTTAGATGACCGTTAGCTCGCGCCCAGAACAGGACCCATCCTTGCCGATTCCGACCCGCGCCAAACTGCCGCGCCCGGCTGCCGCTTGGTGTGCGGCTGCCTGCGCGGCCGGGCTCCTGCTGCTGGCGCCGCCGGCGGCGGCGCAGGGCAAGCTCGAGGCGCATTACGAGGCCTCGCTCGCCGGGATTGCGGTCGGCCGGGGCACTTGGGGCATCGAGATCGGCGACGACTTCTATTCCGCCTCCGCGCAGGGCGCGACCGCGGGGCTCCTGAAGGCGTTCTCTAGCGGCACCGGCTCGGGTTCCGTGCAGGGCCGCGTCGTCAATGGCGCGCTGGTGCCGGGAAACTACACGGCAACCGTCAGCTCCAAGAAATCCGAGACCATCAATATCCTGCTCGGCGGCGGCAATGTGCGGGAGTTCTCCATCGTGCCGGAGCCGCCGGTCGATGCCGACCGCATCGTCGTCACAGACGCGCACAAGAAGGGCGTGGTCGATCCCATGACCAGCTCGCTGGTGCGCGTGCCCGCCAATGTCGAACTGTTGAGCCCCGAGGTCTGCCGCAGCGGCACATCCGTGTTCGACGGCAGGCTGCGCTACGACATCAAGCTCGATTTCAAGCGCATGGAAACGGTGAAGGCGGACAAGGGCTATCACGGCCCCGCCGTGGTCTGCTCCCTCTACTTCACGCCGGTTGCGGGCTACATCCCCGACCGGCCCGTGATCAAGCACCTCGCCAACGAGCGGCGCATGGAGGTCACACTGGTGCCGATCGCAGGCACGCGCATCCTGGTGCCGTTCCGTACCGTGATCCCGACGCCGTTCGGCCCCGCCGTGCTGGAGGCCACGCAGTTCAACACCACCGCGCTGCCGCCGCGGGTGGCGAAGACGCAGTGACATTCACCGTCATGGCCGGGCTTGACCCGGCCATCCACGCCTTTGGCTCAACAGCAAGGAAGACGTGGATGCCCGGGTCAAGCCCGGGCATGACGAGTAGTGAGAGCGGCGCTCAAGGAGCCCTGAATCCCCATTGACTCCCGCCCGGTTCTGATTCGACTCGGGCGCGCGCAAAATTTAAGGAATCGCCGCCCGAAAACACGCCTTGTTCGGCCCTCCCAAACTTGATCTAGTATCGCCACCTGCACCTCCACGCGAGATGTTGCGGTGAACGAAGCCGGAGCCAGCGGGAGTCAGCGATTCGGGCGCCTTTCGTTCCAGACTCGTTCGCAAGCCTTAAAAGCGCGGCGCCCGCCAGGTAGAAGGCGTCGCAAAGTGAGACAGAAACCCCTTACAACATATGGCCTTCTCTCCTTCTCACGCCTCGCTCAGTCATGAACGGGCGCCCGGCGCCGGCGTTACCGCCGTGCTGGGTCCGACCAATACCGGCAAGACGCATCTGGCCATCGAACGGATGCTCGGCCATTCCTCCGGGCTGATCGGATTGCCGCTGCGCCTGCTGGCGCGCGAGGTCTACAACAAGATCGCAGCCCGCGTCGGCAGCGACGCCGTCGCGCTGATCACGGGCGAGGAGAAGATCAAGCCGAAATCGCCGCGCTTCTGGGTGTCGACCGTGGAGGCGATGCCGCGCGATATCGACGTGTCGTTCCTCGCCGTCGACGAAGTCCAGATCGCCGCCGATCTCGAGCGCGGCCATGTCTTCACCGACCGCATCCTCAACCGGCGCGGGCGCGACGAGACGCTGTTGCTCGGTGCCGCCACCATGCGGCCGATCATCGAAAAGCTGCTGCCCGGCGCGTCCATCGTCACGCGGCCGCGGCTCTCGACGCTGGAATTCGCCGGCGACCGCAAGATCACGCGGCAGCCGCGGCGCACCGCCATCGTCGCGTTCTCGTCGGACGAAGTCTACGCGATCGCCGAGCTGATCCGCCGGCAGCATGGCGGCGCGGCCGTGGTGCTGGGCTCGCTGTCGCCCCGCACGCGCAATGCGCAAGTGGAGATGTTCCAGAACGGCGACGTCGATTATCTCGTCGCCACCGACGCGGTCGGCATGGGGCTCAATCTCGATGTCGATCACGTCGCCTTTGCCAGCGACCGCAAATATGACGGCTACCAGTTCCGCCGGCTGACGCCGGCCGAGTTCGCGCAGATCGCCGGACGCGCAGGACGCGCGACGCGCAACGGCACGTTTGGGACAACAGGGCGCTGCGCGCCGTTCGAGCCGGAACTGGTCAACGCACTGCAGAACCATTCCTTCGACAGCGTGAAGACGCTGCAATGGCGCAATGCGCGGCTGGATTTCTCCTCGCTCGGTTCGCTGCAGGTGTCGCTGGCGCTGCCGCCCAATCACGAGGCACTGACGCGGGCGCCGATCGCCGAGGACATGCGCGTGCTCGACCATGCCGCGCGCGACGGCGAGGTGCGCGATCTCGCGCATGGCGCCGCCGCCGTCGAGCGGCTATGGGACGCCTGCGCCATTCCCGATTACCGCAAGATATCGCCGGCCGCGCATGCCGAGCTCGTGACCACGATCTTCGGCGACCTGATGCGGAAAGGCCGCATTCCCGACGCCTGGTATGCCGCCCAGGTCGACCAGGCCGACCGCACCGACGGCGATATCGACACGCTGTCGGGCCGGATCGCGCAGATCCGCACCTGGACTTTCGTGGCTAACCGGCCGGACTGGCTGGCCGACCCCGAGCACTGGCAGGGCGTGACGCGGGAGATCGAAAATAAATTGTCAGATGCGCTGCATGAACGGCTTACGGAGCGTTTCGTTGACCGCCGTACCAGTGTATTGATGCGCCGCCTGCGGGAGAATACGGGTTTGAATACTGAGATCGGCAAGACCGGCGAAGTGATCGTCGAGGGCCACACCATCGGCCGCCTCGACGGCTTTACTTTTGCGCCTGACGCGGCGGAAGCAGGTTCCGACGCCAAGGCCTTGCAGGCGGCTGCGCAGCAGGTGCTGGCGCGCGAGATCGATGCGCGGGCCGAGAAGCTGGCGGCGGCCGCCGACGACCAGTTCATCCTGACCTCCGACGGCACCATCCGCTGGACCGGCGACGCCGTGGCCAAGCTGGTGGCGGCCGACGATGCGCTGCATCCGCGCATCCGCATCGTCTCCGACGAGCGGCTGACCGGCGCGCCGCGCGAGGCCGTGCAGACCCGGCTCGATCTCTGGCTGAAGACGCATATCGAAAAGCTGCTCGGGCCGCTGTTTGCGTTGTCGAAGGCGGAGGACGTCACCGGCATTGCGCGCGGCATCGCGTTCCAGCTGGTGGAGGCGCTCGGCGTGCTCGAGCGCAACAGGATTTCGGCCGAGATGAAGGATCTCGACCAGCCCTCGCGCGCGCTGTTGCGCAAATACGGCGTGCGCTTCGGCGCCTATCACATCTATTTCCCGGGGCTGCTGAAGCCCGCGGCGCGCTCGCTGGCCTCGCTGCTGTGGGCGGAGAAGCAGAGCAATGTCGATCTCTCCGCGCTGTCGGGTGCGCAGCATCTGGCAAGCTCGGGACGTACCTCGTTCCCGGTCGACAAGACCCTGCCGCGCGATGCCTATCGCATGCTCGGCTATCGCCAGTGCGGCGAGCGCGCGGTGCGCGTCGACATCCTGGAGCGGCTGGCGGACCTGATCCGCCCGGCGCTGGCCTGGAAGGAAACTTCCCCGGGCGAAAAGCCCGCCGGTGCGTTCGACGGCCGCGGTTTCGTGGTGACGCAGGCGATGACTTCGCTGACGGGTTCCGCCGGCGAAGACTTCGCCTCGATCCTGCGCGCGCTCGGCTACCGCATGGACCGCCGCCCGCCGCTCGCGGAAAAGCCGGCCGAGAAGGTGGAGACGGTGTCCGCCGAGACGCCGCCGGTGGAAGCCGCGGCGGAAGTCGAGGCATCTCCCTCGGCCGCGCTGCTGCCGGAACTCAACATGGGCGCTGCCGCCAACGACAATGCGGTGGCTCCGCCTGCGGCCGAGCCCGCGCCGGCGGAAGCCGAGGCGCCAGTTGCGCCCGAGCCCGCGCCAGTCGTGGAAGCGTCTGCTGCTGAAGCTGCGCCGGAACCTGTCGCCGCTGAAGCGACTGCCGAGACGGCGTCGACGGAGGCTGCCGCCAGCGAAAGCGTTCCGGCGGAAACTGCGGCTGAAGTTCCCGCCGGCGAAGCGGCGCCCGCAGAGGCCGCCGTTGCAGAAACTCCCTCCGCTGAAGCCGTTGCTGCCGCACCCGAGGCCGCCGCCGAGCCTGTGCTGGTCGAAGTCTGGCGCCCCGGCGGCCGTCACGAGGAGCGCCGCCCGCGTCAAGAGCGCCACCGTCCCCGCCACCGCGATCAGCGCAAGGCCGATGGCGCGCAGGCCGCCACGGGCGATGCCGCCGCCCAGCCGGCCGATGGCGAAAAACCTGCCGAGCATCGCGGCCGCCGCGACCGTCACCGCGATTTCAGGAAGCCGCGCGAAGGCGGTGAGGGCGCGCCGCGCCAGGATGGACGTGAAGGCAAGCGCGAGGAACGCGGCGAGCGCTTTGAAGGCAAGGGTAAGGGCAAGGACGAGCGGCGCGACAAGTTCGAGCGCAAGGACCGGCCCGAGCGCGGCGGCCGCGACCGCGACAAGGGCGGACGCCGCGACCGCGAGTCCGGCCCCTCGCATCGCCAATATGCGACATCGGCCAATCCACGCGACAATCGCGCGGCCGATCCGAACTCGCCCTTTGCCAAGCTCGCGGCGCTCAAGGAGCAGCTCGCGCGTAAGGACTAACATAGCGTTTTCAAGCGAAGTGGCGCCGGTTCGCGTCAAGAAAACGCGTCAAACAAAAGCGCGTCGCGCAGAGATCGCGATTGGACAGACAGCGTCTCGACAAATGGCTGTGGCATGCGCGGGTGGTCAAGGCCCGCACCAGTGCCGCAGCGCTGGTCGAGAGCGGCCATGTCCGCATCAACGGCGTGCGCGAGAAATCGCCGGGCCATGCGGTGAAGCCGGGCGACGTCATCACCATCGCGCTCGATCGCGGCGTGCGCCTGATGAAGGTGGTCGGCTTCTCCGAGCGGCGCGGCGATGCGACCGCGGCGCGCGCGCTGTACGAGGATTTGCAAGCCGGTCCGAAGTAGCTATCTGAGATGGGCAGGGATGCGCGAAACGGGCCGATTTCGCACCCCCGCTTCCCTTGCGGCAGCGCACGTCCTGCGCTACGCAACCCCGGGAAAACTGCCATCAAAACAAGACCGTTCCGGAGCCTTGGATGACTTACGTCGTCACTGAAGCCTGCATCAAGTGCAAGTACACCGATTGCGTCGAGGTCTGCCCCGTCGATTGTTTCTACGAGGGCGAGAACATGCTGGTGATCCATCCGGACGAATGCATCGACTGCGGCGTGTGCGAGCCGGAATGCCCGGCCGACGCCATCAAGCCCGACACCGAGCCGGGGCTGGAGAAGTGGCTCGAGGTCAACGCCGAATACGCCAAGAGCTGGCCGAACATCACCCAGAAGAAGGACCAGCCTGCCGACGCGAAGGAATTCGAGGGCATGGAAGGCAAATTCGAGAAATATTTTTCTCCGGGCCCCGGCACCGGCGACTGATTCGCGGGTTGCCCCAAATCCCCAGGTAGGTCCGAATCGGCCCTAATAAAAGGGGTCCGCTTAACCCTAATTCCGTAACAGAGTGTCAAAACCGCCCCGGATGCGCCCGGAATCGGGCGTAAATCATTGATTTTTGCGGAAAATGTGCTATATTGGGCACATTCAAGCCGAACCCGTCAGCCCCGCTTGGCCCCTATGGGTTCCCGTCAAAAACCTTGCAACAGGGGCGTGGCAGTTTCCCGCGCGCAGGCTGTGTCACAGAAAACGCGTAAACAGAGTGCTTCCAAGACCACCAAGAAAGCCGCTGCGGCGAGCCGCAGCGCATCCAAGGGCCGTGCCAAGGCGTCCGTGAAGGAGCCGAAAAAGGCCGCGGCTGCGAAGTCCTCCAATAAAAGAAGTGCAATGCCATCCAAGAATGCCAAGACTGTCGCGAAAGCGGCTGGTTCGAAGTCGTCTGCTTCGAAGGCGCCTACCGCTAAAGTTGCCGCGAAAACTGTCGCCAAGACCCCTGCTGTGAAGCCTGCCGCTGCCGCCGCGAAGCCGGTTGCCGCCGCCCCCAAGGCTGTCCTTCCGAAGGCTGCCGCGAAGCCGGCGGTTCCGCCGCGCGTGGAAGAGAAGAAGCCGCTGACCCAGCGCCAGGGCTTCAAGACCAACGAATTCGTGGTCTATCCGGCGCATGGCGTCGGCCAGATCCTCGCCATCGAGGAGCAGGAGATCGCGGGCGCCCGGCTCGAGCTGTTCGTCATCAACTTCATCAAGGACAAGATGACGCTGCGCGTGCCGACCGCCAAGGTCGCCAATGTCGGCATGCGCAAGCTGTCCGATCCCGCGCTGGTCAAGAAGGCGCTGGAGACGCTGAAGGGCCGTGCCCGGGTCAAGCGCACCATGTGGTCGCGCCGCGCCCAGGAATACGAAGCCAAGATCAATTCCGGTGACATCGTCGCGATCGCGGAAGTCGTGCGCGACCTCTACCGTTCCGAATCGCAGCCCGAGCAGTCCTACAGCGAACGCCAGCTCTATGAAGCGGCGCTCGATCGCCTGTCCCGCGAGATCGCGGTGGTTCAGCACTCGACCGAGACCGAAGCGGTCAAGGAAATCGAGAGCCAGCTCGCCAAGAGCCCGCGCCGCGGCGCCAAGACCGAAGCCGAAGGTTCCGCCGAGGGCGATGCCGACGGCGAGGATCTCGACGCGGAGGGTGACGATGCCGCCGTCGAGGACGAGGCAGCCTGAAAGAATGGCGAAAGCAATACCTGAAACGAAAAGCCCGGCAGTGATGCCGGGCTTTTTGTTTGCCCTGTGGGAGCCTGCAGCCCGGCAGGGCATCTGCGATTCAATCAGCCGGAACACCAGTGTCCCCCGCGGAACCGGCGCATCCCACCTTCCATGGGGAACGCCGGGCAACGGGCAGCATCATCGGACCGGCAGCCCAGCCGCCCTGTCCTCCAGCTTCAGCCCAGTACGAAAACTGCGCACGCGCCAAGCACGGATGTGCAAAGCCAGGCGACAGATGCCGTGAACCAGATGTCGTCGCTGCGTTCCATGGCAGAGGTCCCCTTCTGCCTTTGAATGGCTGCATTGGAGCACCGGGGCGAAAGGGCCCTTTGACACATATCAACATCGCATCGCCAACCCGGATCGGTATGCCGCGGGCGCCGCCGATCGGAAAGGACGGCGAGATCGGCTGCCTCGACCGGCTTGACCCAGATCAGAACGCCACGGTTTGCGCCGGCATAGCCTGCTGCGCTCAACCTCAAGGAGGCGTCGCGATGCGAAATCAAGCAAAGTCCGTGATTGCAGCTCTACTGATGGCGACAGCATCCGGCTCGATCGCAGCCGCCCAACCCGGTCCCGGCGGGCCCGGAGGGGGACCGGGCATGATGGGACCCGGCATGATGATGGGCCCGGGAATGATGGGAGGGCGCGGCTTCGGCTTCTTCTGCAACCCGCGCATGGCCGGATTTGCCGAATGGCGCATTTCCCAGTTCCAGGACACCCTCAAGCCGACTGACGCGCAGAAAAGCCTGCTCAACGATCTCAAGACCGCGTCGGCGAAAGCGGCGGAAATCATCACCAAGGATTGCCCGGCCACGCCGCCTTCCAAGCCGACCGAGCGGCTGGCACTGGCCGAAAAGCGGCTCGAGGCGATGCAGCAGGCGATCAAGACCGTGCGGCCCGCCTTCCAGGCATTCTACGACGCGCTCGACGACAAGCAGAAGGCGATGCTCGAGGCGGCAGGCCCGCGCAGGTGGGGATGGCGCCACTGGCGCTGGCCCTGGAGCGACGAATGAAGAATACTGAGTAGGCCCGGCGGCGACGCCGGGCTGTTGCTTGCAGGCGACTCGCCCGCGCAGGCCGACGATTGCTCCATTTTTCGCTGACAGATCTCTGGCCGCCATGGATAAGATCTCACGCGAGTTCTCGCCAAGCGACGAACAACTCGTCTACCGGCCTGCGGTGCCGGACGACAACCGCGCGATTGCCGACCTGATCTGCCAGGCCGGAGGCGGTCTCTACGAGTTTCTCTTCGACGACCTGATTCCATTCGTCACTGCCTCCGATATCGTCGCTGCGGGCGTGGGCATGAGCGGCGGTCCGCTGTCTTACGAGAACTGCCTGGTCGCGAGCAGCGCATCGGCCGGGATAGTGGGGGTGGCGAACTTCTTCCCGGCCGACTCGCTCGCGGAAGAAACCTTTCTTTCCCTGGTGTCGGACCGGTTCGATCACATCGGACCGATGCTGCGGTTGCGCGACCGGGGCAGCATGTTCCTCAATGCCATTGCCGTTGCCGGCAACTATCGCGGCAACGGTGTCGGGACGCATTTGATCGCCCTGACCGAGGCTGCGAGCCAGGAAGCCGGATTATCCCGCCTGAGCCTGCACGTGTGGGTCGACAATGTCGCGGCGATCCGGCTGTACAAGCGTCACGGATTTGTCGAGGTCGGGATCGCCGAGCTGGCTGTCGCTCCCAGGCTGCCGCACCGGGGCGGCAGTCTGCTGATGCGCAAGATATTGCCGACGCCCTCTCGCCGCATCGCCGTCGCGTGAGCGGAACGCGTTCCGCTTCCGGCCTGTCGCGATAGCCGCTACCATCGCGCCCGGTGCAGGGTTCATCGGGGGATCCGACGATGAGGCGGCAGAAGAAATTCTATGCGTGGGGCTACGCCGACGAAGATCTGACGCCGGAGGAGATCAAGCCCTGGGAAGCGGGCATCGCTCGGCGATACGGGGTGTCCGGCTTCGACGTCACGCCGCCGCCGAAGGCGGACCAGATTTCGCTACGCGCATCGCGCGTCGCCGTGCCCGCGGCGCTGCAATCGATCGTTCGCACCGACCAGCTCACCCGGCTGGAGCATTCCTACGGCAAGGCGTGGTTCGACACCTGCCGGATGTTCATGCGCTCCGTTCCCAATCCGCCCGACGCGGTCGCCTTCCCCGAAAGCGAAGAGGACATCGTCCGCGTCCTCGACTGGTGCGACCAGACCGGTGCCAAGGCCATCCCCTATGGCGGCGGCTCGTCGGTGGTGAAGGGCATCGAACCCTCTGCTGCCTTCGAGAAGGTCGTGACGATTTCCATGCGTCACATGGACAAGGTGCTGGAAGTCGATCCCGTCAGCCAGGCCGCGCGCATCCAGGGCGGGGTATACGGGCCGCACATCGAGGAACAATTGCGCGATACGCCGTTCACGATGCGTCATTACATGCAGGCTTACCGCTGCTCCACGCTGGGCGGCTGGATTGCGACCCGCTCGGGCGGCCATTACGCGACACTCTACACCCACATCGACGATTTCGTCGAAAGCACGCGCGTCGTGACGCCGGTCGGTACGCTGGAGACGCGCCGTCTGCCGGGCTCCGGTGCCGGCCCCAGCCCCGACCGCATGTTCATCGGCTCGGAGGGCATTCTGGGCATCATCACCGAAGCCTGGATGCGGCTGCGCAAGAAGCCGGGTTTTCGCGCGGCAACCAGCGTGCGCTTCCGGGATTTCTATGCCGGCGCCGATGCCGTGCGCGGCATTACCCAGGCCGGCCTCTATCCCGCCAACTGCCGGCTGCTGGAAGCGCGCGAGGCGCTGCCCGACATCCCCTGGGAGAATGAAGAGGCGGTGTTGATGCTGACCTTCGAGTCATCAGATCATCCGCTCGATGCCTGGATGGCCCGCGCGCTCGAGATCTGCCGTGACTGCGGCGGTGTGCCGGATGCGGCTGCGCTGGAGGACGAGAACTCGCACCGCTCGGGCGCTGCCGGCGCCTGGCGCAACAAGTTCATCCGCGCACCCCATTACAGCGAGCACGCCGTGGCGCGCGGCATCCTGTCATCGACGTTCGAGACATCGATGACGTGGGAACGCTTCCGCGACTTCCACGGCAAGATCACGAAAATCACCCACGACACCATCAAGCGGGTGACCGGGCGCGAAGGCACCGTCACCTGCCGTTTCACGCATGTCTATCCCGACGGCCCATGCCTGTATTTCACGTTCGGAGGCCTGCTCGACAAGCGGATCATGCTCGACCAGTTCATGGAGGTGCTGTCGACCTGCACGGCTGCGACCGTGGAGCATGGCGGCACCACCACCCACCACCACGCCGTCGGCCGCTTCCACCGGCCGTTCTACGACAGGCAACGGCCCGAGCTGTTCGCCCGAGCGCTGCGCGGCGCCAAGCGCGAGCTCGATCCGAAGGGGATGTTGAATCCGGGTGTGCTGATCGATCCGTGAGGCGTGTGTCAGAACGTAGGATGGGTAGAGCGAAGCGAAACCCATCACTTGGCGGCGCGGATGGAAGTCGATGGGTTTCGCTTCGCTCTACCCATCCTACGAAGATCAATCCACCACGATCTTCACCTTGTCGCGCACCTTGACCTGCGCGTGGGCATCGAGGCCGTTGAGGATGCGGAAGCGCTCGGTCGGGCGATCGACGCCGCTCATGCGGTGGGCGAGCGACTCCACGGTGTCGCCGGGCTGCACGGTGATGACCTTGATGCGCAGGGGACGCGCGGCCTGGATTTCCTCCAGGGTCAGGCGGCGGAAGGAGTTGACGGTCTCGCGCGCGTTACGCTCGCTCTCCGTCGATTTCTGCCGCGAGGCGAAGATGAAGCGGTAGACGTCGGCGCCGAAGCGCAGCACATAGACCTTGAAGTGCCACTGGTCGCCATGAGCGGTGGCCGACGCCGCGGGGAAGCCGTTGAGCGTCAGTTCCTCGGTCGAGGCCTTGTCGACATTCTCCATCCAGCCGGAAACGAGATAGGCGGAAAGCGATTGTTCCGCCGGCACGCGCACCACGTCGAAGCGCATCGCCTGCGTGCCGCCCTCGCGCACGCCGATCACCGCCTGTGCGGTGTTGTCGAGCGTGAAGGTCTCGGGCGCGGCGAAGGTGAAGCCGAGCTTCGGATGCAGGAAGCGGCGGCCGCGCACGAAACCCTCGCTGGGGTCCTCGCCATAGACGATGTTGTCGATCGCCGAGAGATAGGCTTCGCGGTCGCGCTCGCCGCCCTGCGGCGAGGTGTATTGCCGGGCGCTGGCCCGCGCGTTCTGCACGCGCTCGGGCGTTGCCGGATGCGACGACAGGAAGTCCTGCGCGCGCGGATCGAGCGAGGTCTTGCCGGCCTTCAGCGCGGCATTGCGCTCCATCGCGGACAGGAAGCGCGAGGCGCCATAGGGATCGAACTGCGCGCGGGCGGAAATGCCGACGCCGATGCCGTCGGCCTCGAATTCCTGGGCGCGCGAGAAGCTCGCCATCGTCAGCTTCGTCTTGGCGAGCGCCAGCGCCGTGAGATCGGGATCGTTGCTCATGTCGGTGACGACGCGCGTCACCACCGCCGCCTGCCGCGCCTGGTCCTCGCGGATCGCCGCATGCTTGGCCAGCACATGCGCCATCTCGTGGCTGAGCACGGAAGACAGTTCGGACGTGTCGCTCGCCAGCGCGACGAGGCCGCGCGTGACATAGAGCTGGCCGGTCGGCAGCGCGAAGGCATTGACCGCGCCGGAATTGAGGATGGTGACGCGATAGGCCTGTTCGGGGCGGTCGGAAGCCGCCACCAGCCGGTCCACCGTCTTGCCGATCAGCGCCTCGAGCCTCGGGTCGTCATAGACGCCGCCATAGGAGGCGAGGATGCGCTCGTGCTCGCGCTCGGAGGCCGGCGTCTGCGCCACGGTGCGGTTGGGCTTCGACGGTGTCCCCGACAGCGTCGGCCCCGGGGTCGAAAAACGGCTCATGTCGCCGCACGCCGACAGGCCGACCGCGGCGCACACCAGCGCGGACGCCGCCCAAAGGCTGCGGCCTTTTCGTCCCATTTGCCGTCGCGTCCCTGTCACCACAACCGCTCTTGTTATTTGGGCATGATCTTGTCCGAAAACCGGTATCCACTTTTCGGGGTCATGCCGTCTAGTTCACAAGCAGTTCCAGTTGCCCCGCCCGGAGCAATTCGATTCTGGGCCCGGTCCGCGTCTCGATGAAGCCGCGAACCCGAATCCGTCGATTCTCGAGGGACTTAGGCGCCATCCCGGCCGCCTCGAGAGACGGTAACATGCGCCGTGAAATAGTCACAGCGAAATCCCGTGTCCAGTTGCGGCCGAAGTTGAGGTAAGTCGTTGCCCCGGCCTGCCGGACCGACAGAACCCTGCCTTCCACCAGCATAAAGCGCCCATTCCCAGCCAGGATATCGCCGGTACTTTCCGCGTTTTTTGTGGCCGAACCACTGGCCCAGATGCCCATTTTGGCCGCACGCCCGGCCGATTCGGCCGCCAGCAGGGCGGCCGCGCACGCCTTGTCCGGGATGTCGGCGGCGGCAAACGCTTCGCCCTGTGCCAGCAGTGCCGCCTGCACCGGATGTTCCTCGCCCGCGACGAACACGAAGGCGACCTGGCGGCCATAGCGATCCGGCGCGTCGTCATCGGCGCGCAGCGTGATGTCGTGGCCGGCCACGATCGCCGACAACGCGGCGGTGCGTTTGGCCGCTTCCGCCGAAACCGGCTCGATGCCGGCGAGCCTGACCTCGCGGCCGTCGGCGAGGCGCAGGCTGCGCGCATCGATCACGGAGGCGACGCGGCCTTCGCCTTGCACCTCGAAGGCGCAGGGCGCAGCGCCGGCTGCGTCTGCGGCTGACGTTGCGCATGCCAGCACTGCGAGGAGGGCGGCTCGGATTCGCACGAGGTACGGTCTGTTCCTGTATGCTGGCGATACTGGCGGGCAAAGCTATCCCAAATTGCATCGAAGGGGGAGACGATGGAGATCAACGGCATCGCGCATATTTTCCTGACTGCAGCGAATTTCGAGCGCGCGCGCGAATTCTATCGCAAGCTGCTGCCGTTTCTCGGGATGAAGCCGATGATCGATTCCGACCAGGTTTTCTATTGCGTCGGCGGCCGCACCGCGGTTGCCATTCGCGCGCCGTCGCCGGAGAACGCGGGCGCGGCCTTCGACCAGAACCGCATCGGGCTGCACCACCTCTGCTTCCGCGCCCGCGAGCGCGCCGATGTCGACGAACTGCACGCGTTTCTCGCCTCGATCGGGACCAGGATCGTGCGCGCGCCGCGCGAGGATCAGTGGGCGCCCGGCTATTACTCGATGCTGTTCGAGGATCCCGACGGCATTCGCCTGGAGATCAACCACGTGCCGGGGAAGGGGCTGCTGACCTAGGCTGATGCGCCTATGGCCTCATGGTTCGAGACGCGGCTGCGCCGCTCCTCACCATGAGGGTCTGGCTGCTTGTGCGAAGAGGTTTGGCAGCTTGCTCGGGCGGAAGACCTCATCCTGAGGAGCGGCGCTAGCCGCGTCTCGAAGGATGAAGCCCCGCCCATCCATTCCGCTAAGCGGAAATAGCGGCTGCACGCATGACGGCATGCGCAGGTGCGTGGGTTGCTGCCCCCAGAACCATGCGGCATGATCGCGGCAACGCGAAGCCGCAACGCCAAGCGGCAAGAAAATCAAGAAAAAGGGAGGCTTTCATGAAACGGATTCTTGCGGGCGCCTTCGCCTGCGCGCTGGCGATGTCGGCAACAGCGGCGCTGGGGCAGACCAAGGCGCCGCTCAAGCTCGGCGGCATCCTCGATATGTCCGGTCTCTATGCCGACATCACCGGCACCGGCAGCGAGACCGCGGCGAAAATGGCGGTGGAAGATTTTGGCGGCGAGGTGCTGGGCCGCAAGGTCGAGATCGTCGTCGCCGACCACCTCAACAAGGCCGACGTCGCCGCCAACCTCGCGCGCGACATGCTCGACAACCAGGGCGTCGAGATGCTGTTCGACGTCGCGGCATCCGCCACCGCGCTCGCCGCCGGCGAGATCGCCAAGGCGCGGAAGAAGATCGTCATCTTCAACGGCCCCGCCACCATCGCGCTCACCAACGAGGCCTGCGGTACCTATACCGTGCACTACACCTACGACACCTTCGGGCAGGCCAATGTGACCGGGCTTGCGGCGGTGAAGTCCGGCCTCGACACCTGGTTCTTCCTGACCGCCGACTATGCCTTCGGACAGGCGCTGGAAAAGGACACCACCAACGTCGTGACCAAGAACGGCGGCAAGGTGCTGGGCAGCGTGCGCCATCCCCTCAACACGTCCGACTTTTCGTCCTTCCTGCTGCAGGCGCAGGCCTCGAAGGCCAAGGTGATCGGCCTTGCCAATGCCGGCGGCGACACCATCAACGCGATCAAGCAGGCCGCCGAGTTCGGCCTGATGAAGGGCGGCCAGAAGGCCTCGCCGCTGCTCGTCTTCATCACCGACATCGACAGCATTGGCCTCGAGACCGCGCAGGGCCTGCTGCTGTCGGAGGCCTTCTACTGGGATCTCAACGACGAGACGCGCGCGTTCTCGAAGCGCTTCATGGAGCGCGTCAAGCGGCCGCCGACCACCGCGCAGGCCGGCGTCTATTCCTCGGTGACGCATTATCTGAAAGCGGTGAAGGCCGCCGGCACCACGGAGGCCGATGCCGTCATCAAGACGATGAAGGAAACGCCGATCAACGACATGTTCGCCAAGAACGGCAAGATCCGCGCGGACGGCCGCATGGTGCACGACATGTACCTGTTCGACGTCAAGAAGCCGTCCGAGTCCAAGGCGCGCTGGGATTACTACAAGCTGGTCGGCACGGTTCCAGGCGACCAGGCGTTCCAGCCGCTGGAGCTGTCGCGCTGTCCGCTGGTGAAGAAATAGCATCAGGGCGACCCGCCCGACCGTCATTGCGAGGAGCGAAGCGACGAAGCAATCCATACTTCCTTGCGGCAAGATGGATTGCTTCGCTTCCGCCTTCGCTCTTCGAGCTACGGCGGACAAGTCGCTCGCGATGACGAAAGACGAATTTCCTGCAACAACGAAAGCCACACCATGAGCGCAAACGAAATGGTCCTCCAGAATCTCGACAAGGGTTTGCTGACCATCACCATGAACCGTCCGGAGCGGCGCAACGCGCTCAATCCCGACATGACACACGGACTGGTCGAGGCGGCGCGCCGCGCGGCCGACGACCACGAGGTGCGCGCGGTGCTGATCAAGGGCGCAGGCGGCACCTTCTGCGTCGGCGGCGACGTCAAGTCGATGGCGGAGGGGCGCGCGCCGCTGCCGTTCGAGGCCAAGCTGGCAAACCTGCGCAAGGGCATGGAGGTCTCGCGCATCCTGCACCAGATGCCGAAGCCCGTGGTGGCGCAACTCGACGGTGCGGCGGCAGGCGCGGGACTGTCGATTGCGCTGTCCTGCGACCTCAGGGTGGCGAGCGCCTCCTGCAAGATCACCACCGCCTTCGCCAAGGTAGGCTTCTCCGGCGATTACGGCGGCACCTATTTCCTGACCCAGCTGCTCGGCAGCGCCAAAGCGCGCGAGCTCTATCTGCTGTCGCCGGTCCTGACCGCGCAGGAGGCCTTCAATCTCGGCATGGTGACCAAAGTCGTGCCGGACGCGGAAATTGAGGAAGCCGCGCGGGAGCTGGCGATGTCGCTGGCACATGGGCCGTCGATTGCGCTTGGCTTCATCAAGCGCAACATCAACAATGCCGAGAGCATGTCGCTGGAGGCCTGCTTCGACGGCGAAGCATTCCATCACACCCGCGCCGGCGAAACCGCCGATCACAAGGAGGCAGCCAAGGCATTCGTCGAGAAGCGCAAGCCGGCATTCCAGGGAGCGTGACGATGGCGGAGTACATGCGCCTGCGGCAGATCTGCCTGGTGGCGCCGCATCTGGAGCCCGTGATCTCCGACATCGCCGCCATTATGGGCCTCTCCATCTGCTATCGCGACGGCAACGTCGCGAAATACGGGCTGGAGAACGCGCTGCTGCCGGTCGACACCATCCTGCTGGAGGTGGTCGCGCCGACGAAGGAAGGTACGGCTGCCGGCCGCTTCCTGGACAAGACGGGAAATCGCGGCGGCTACATGGCGATCTTCTGCTGCGAAGACCCGGACGCGCGCGGCGCCAAAGCCAATGCGATGGGCGTGCGCACGGCAAACGTCATCACGCACGTGCCTTATCACGGCGTGCAGTTGCACCCGCGCGACTGCCGCGCCGCCTTCATCGAGTTCAACCACACCGACGGCAGCGACGACGTGCTCGGGACCTATCCGCCGGCCGGGCCGGACTGGCAGAAGCACATCCGCAAGGATACGACGGTCGCGCTGACCGAGGTCGAGATGCAGGGCCCCGATCCGCAGGCGTTGGCCGAGCATTGGGGCAGGATCGTCGGCGTGGCCGTGACCAGGGGCGCGGACGGCCCGGTCCTCAAATTGCCGAATGCGACGTTCCGCTTCGTCAAGGGGCCGGTCGACCTGATGACGGGACTGACGTTCCGCGTCGCCGATGTCGCCAAAGTGCGCGAAGCCGCGAAAGCCAGGGGATGCAAGGTCGACGGCGATGCGTTCGATCTGTGCGGGGTAACGTTCAGATTGGCCGCTTGAACCCGTCGTCGCCGGTCCGGATCGGGAGGGAGTGCGCCGTCTCCGGTTCGCTCCGTGCTCAGCTCTTGGTCAGCGACTGCAATTGCTTTGCCAACTCGCTCTGCGCTTCCGGAAGCCGGCCGGGGTTGGCCTGAATGAATTTCACGGTGGCTTCGATGAGGGTTTGCGCGGGGATATACCGGTCGACCTCGGTCGTCTTGTCCCTGGTCTTGTAGAACAGCTGATAGACGTAAATGTTGGGATTGCGCGTGCCGAGCCCCCCCTTCATGTCGGCAAGCTGCGCCAGCGTCTCATTCTCCTTGCCGACGAGAATCCTGTTCAGCGCCTTGAAGAAATAGGCGTCGGTCAGGAAATTCTGGCTTGCAAAATCTCCGTTGTTTGAACGCTGGATGAAGCTTGTGAACGCGGTGTCGGACTTGGGAATGTTGTCCGCAAAATTCGACCGGATGAACCCGACGCGCGTCCAATATTGCCCTAGGTAGTAGGCAGAACTGGCCGCGTAGCGGCTTTTCGGGAAGTTGTCGGGCATGCGCTGGAATTTTGCGGCGGTTCCTGCGGGATTCGCGACGTTGTCGCTGTTGAAATCGTTGATGGCGTCGAGATACAGGCCCTTCGCGTTCGAAAGCGCGTCGTCGATAGATCGACGCAAGCTAGGATCTTGCGTGTCCAGGTACGTTTGGTAGAGGGCCTTCAGCTTATTGTCGTGATCGCTGGCCACCCAGGGCGACGTCAACTTCGACAAGGCAATGGCAGCCCCCGCCCTGTCGTCGGAGTTGGGGGACGACTGTACCTTCTGGAGCAACGCGTCAGTTACCGCAGTTTGTTCCGGAACCGGCGAAAGTTCATATTGCTGTTTGATGATGTCGCGCGCGCCGGTCCTGGCGTCTAGATCTTTCGCAACCAGACCCTTGATGTTGTCCTGCACCTTGTCCAGCAGGCCGCCTGCTGTCGCCGGCTCGATTGCAGCCAGAGAGACGACGATAACGAATACCTGCGGTCTCATTGCGGGTCTCCTTCGAACGTTGCCTCAATAGGACTGAAGCTTCACATACAAGAACAATTTGCGGGTCTTGTTCCAGAGTGGAACTCCGACTTCTTCGTAGTTGACCTTCACGACCTTGAGCACCGTCTCCTTGCTGTTGCCTACCCATCGCGGCGGCAGGCTGGCTTCGTCGAGAACAAGTTCGATCTGGGGTGGCTCGGCTATGTCGCCATGCTGAATCCGGAAGAATCCATCCTCGTCCGGAGCCTGCAACAGCTTTCTTTGACCGGAGGGACCGCCCTTTCGCGGTTCATATTGCAGGTTGACGAATCGCGCACGCGCGCCGCCCTCATCGACGGGCTTTATGGCGATTTCATCGTCGGGAACCAGGATGAAGAACACGGCAACCAGGATCATGCAAACCAGAAGCCCTGCGAAGAACTTCGCTTGTGCCGCCAGGAACTGACCGCTTGTCTTCAGCCAGCCAAACGGCCTGCTGTCGAGTACGATCTGGATGCGGCTGGGCTTCTGTGCCAGCAAGGCATCCAGGAACGGTGCATGCTCGTTGCCCGGCCATTTCTTGCGCGTGGCCTCGACCGCTGCGCGAACCTTGCCCGATCGCGCGAGGCGCTCGAGCAGCTCGCGCCATATATCCAGCGGTGCCAGACCGGCCGGAATGCCCAATGCATCGACCTCGAATTTTCCAGCAAACGTCACCGCATCGTCGTAGTCCGTATAAATGCCGGCCATTACGCGCGTTAGCTTTTCGCCGTCCGGCTCGGAAAAGGGAAATGGAGACTTGTCGATGATCGACATCTTGCTCGCCCTCACATCAGCCCCGATCGCGCGATCCATGCCCGCGGATCAGGCATTGTTTCCGCTATCGTCCGAACAGGCAATTTCGGTTGCGGATCTGCGACACCTGCAATTTAAGCAAGAATGCCGCTGCTCCTCAATCGCTCGGCAACGCGGCTGATACGAATCCCTTCGTTCTTTGCCACGGGCGGCTTGCCGGCGATCTCGACCGGACGGCCTCCTGCATGGTGCAGCGCAATCAGCCTTCCTGCCGTATCGAAGACGGGTGCGCCCGACGAACCGGGTTCCGTATCGGTGAGGTAGCGGACCACGCCGTCATTGACGTTGCTGATCGTGTTGCGGACGAAGCCGAGTCGCTTTTGGTGGCCGCCCGGATGCTGCAGGATATAGGCAAGGTCGCCGATTTGCGGAGCAGGCGCTGCTTCGAGCGGCAGTTTCGGCCATTCCGGGCGCATATCGGCGACCTCGATCACGGCCCAGTCATCCTGCGCCTCACCCTTGATCGTGCCCACGATCCCCGCAAGCGAAGTTACGGCAAGCGCCGCGCCGTCGGCCGCGACGTCGAACCCGAAATCCGCCTGCACGCTGGTGGCGACAGTGTCGCGCGGAAACAGCACATGATGGTTGGTGAGAATCAGCCGCTCGCCGATGCGAAAGCCGGTGCCGAAATACGATCCAAACGGATTCTGGACCCGCAGCAGGCACACGGCAGGGGCCATCGCCGTCACCTTTGTCAGGGTGGCGATCAGGTTCACGACGTGGCCCACAGGAATGGTCAGGTCGTCGAAGAACAGCAATGCTTCCGGTTCGGTGACGCTGTCGTTGAACACGGCACCGGGAGTCCCTTCCCCGGGCATCGGCTCCGCGCTGACGGGTGCGAGCCTGTCGGCAAGCAATGCATCGAGAAACGAGGCGTGCGGATTGTTGGGAAATTTTTCGCGCGTCGCACCAACGACCCGGCGTACGGCGCCAGCCACCGCGAGCTTGCGGAGCAGGTGATACCAGAGATCTATCGGGCTCAGCCCGGGCGGAACGTCGAGTTCATCGATCCCGAACGGCGCGGTGAACGTCACCGCCTCCCGTTCGGTCCGGAATATTCCCGCCATGACGCGGACCAGCTCCAGCGCCATGGGCTTTGCAAAGGGAAACGGCGATTCATCGACGACGGGCATCTTGCATCGCCTCTCAGCGCACGAACCTGATCTGCTCCAGCGCTTCCAGGGAGATCGCGAGCCCTTCGCCAAGTCCTTCCTCGCCGCCGGCCAGCGGATCGACGCTCGCCAGCCGGCCGAAGCTGATGCCGCTGCGCGCTTCGATCGACCGGATCGAAACCTGGGTCGCGACCTTGAGCTGAGGCGAGACAAACTGGCCGAACACGAACTCCTCCTCCGGCTGGAGATTGGACTCCTGGTTCATTTCGTAGCCGGTCGCGCACAGCTTGCCGGTTTCGTCGTGGATGAACGCGATGATCTTCCAGAACGCCAGCGGGATACGCACGCCGTACATCTCCGGATCGCGCCTGTCGAAGTAAGGGCCCGTGAACACCGAAATCTTCATTTCGTCCTCACGCGCATGCTGCAGCGCGTAGTCCTCCAGCGCCAGCCAGATCGGCGCGTTGAACGCCTGCATTTGCGGCGTCGTGTTGGTGACGTGCATCGAATCCTCGTTGCCCTTCTTGGCCGTGCTCGCGGTCCTTCCCCAGCCGGGATCCTCCCGCCGGGTCATGTGACCGCGGCTGAATTTCGGCGGACTGCCGTAGCATTCGTTCATGATCTGCTGCGCCTTGGGAATGCGGGGATCCCATTTCCAGCCGACGCGTGCGCTCTTCTTCGACAGATTGCCGTCGATGTTCACGGCGCTGAAGAAGCACATCCGGCGGCTGCGACTCATCACGACCGAATAGTGCAGATATTTCAGCTCGGTCAGCGTATCGCCTTCGAACGCGAATTCGAGCACATCGTCCGCAGCCCGCGTTACCGAGGGCAGGCCGACCTTGGAACTGCCGTCTCCGAGAAAGTCAGGCTGGTAGCCTTCGCGATCGCGATAGTCCTCGGCAACGGCTTCGTCGCCTCCCACCGCGCCGTCGCCGCCATCGGCCGGCACGGCAGGCATTGCCCTGACGTTGCGGGGGGCGGGCGCAGCCGCGTCTCCCAGCGATACCGTCACCGTCAGGGGAATGGTGATGCTGGTGCTGCCACCGGCGCTTCGCGCGATTCTCGGGGCAGGGACGCGGCCGGCCGCCGGGGCGGCGGCAAGTGGCGCTGGCCTCGGCGCCTCGACACGGCCGGTGCGCCCGCTGCGCACCTTGTCGAGCAGGCGCTTCACGACGTCGGCGGGTACCGCATAGTTGGTTGCGAGGAAGCTGCCGCTGAAATGCAGTCCGAGCGCCTTGCCGCTGTCGAGATCGACGACGGCCGAGCCGGAATTGCCGCCCAGCGTGGTGCAATTGTGCAGCAGGAGCGTCGGCCTGACTTCGGTGATGCCCCCCGGCGCAAGCCGCTTCTTGTTGTAGGTCTTGCCGAAGATTTCTTCCATCAGGCTCGGCTCGGGAATCCGGCTGTCATAGGCGGGATAGCCGATGGTGGCCACGTTCTGGGTGGCCGCGATTTCAGTTGCGAGCGCGATGGGATCCGCCAGCCTGGCGTTGCCGCTGGTGACCTCGATCTCGAAAAACGACACGTCGGGGCCGGGCTCGTCCTCGATGTACAACGGCCGGACCAGCTTGAAGACCAGCCTGGCCGGATTGCGGATCTCCTGGAGGAAATCGGCATCCGCGCCGATCGGGCCGTCAAGACCGACCTGGAAGGTGTATCCGTCACCTCTTCGGGCGGCAAACTCGCGTGCGACGTGACGATTGGTGACCATGATGTTGGGGGCG
Organism: Bradyrhizobium sp.; assembly: GCF_016219575.1. GTDB lineage: Bacteria > Pseudomonadota > Alphaproteobacteria > Rhizobiales > Xanthobacteraceae > Bradyrhizobium. The sequence goes on from NZ_JACRMG010000010.1 coordinate 29,170, forward strand.
ACGAGCCAGCCGGTGCCTACCCAGTCGAGGCGCGCTCCCTGCAGATTGATGCGGCCGACGGCGCGTATGGCCTTGTCGAGAAATGGCTTTGCCTTGGTCAGGCGGTCGGTCCAGATCGCGCTGTCAGCCTGGTCCTCGAATTTGAGGACAGTCTCGTTCTCGCGAATTTCCAGCACCGGGCGCGTGGTCCTGAGGATAATGCTTTCCTGGACCACGTCCGACGCGCCCGGCTCCGCGGGCCCCGCCGACTCCGGGACCGGAGTGCTCCGCGCCACATCGACGCCTTCCTGGGCGAGTTCCGGATCCAGGCCGCGGATGAATGCATTGTAGGTGCGCAGTCGCTCAAGCCTGGACGAACTCATGGCCAGCTCCTTCAATAGGCAGCACGCAAAAATGACGATGAAAATCCGGCCCCGGCGGGGCGCGCCAAAATGAACGAGCGTATCCTCTTGTGAAACATCTAAAGTTGCAAGCGTTTTCGCGGCCGGACTTTCCGCGGCGCATTGACCCGCTGCCGCCGGCGTTGTGAAGAGAATGCCCGATTGTCGTAAAATTGACGCAAGACGCGCGGCGCATGATTAGCGCGCGGCGGCACCTCATCCTCGCACGGCAAGACCGGGAACCGGCTGCTCAGCAGCCGGCGGAGGATGCCCGGTATGCTGCGTGGACCTAACGCCCCTTGAAGTTCGCCACGCGGCGTTCGGCGGTGGCCTTGACGCCTTCCTTGAAGTCTTCCGTGGCGCGCAGCTTGGTCTGTTCCGCCAGCTCATGGTTGGTGGCGGCGAGCACGCGGTCGGCGAGGCCGGCGCGCATGGTGGCGCGGGTGGAGATCAGGCCGAGCGGCGAGCATTCGGCGATCTCGTTGGCCAGCTTCATCGCTTCAGCCCGCACCTGGTCCTGCGGCACGCAGACATTGGCAAGGCCCATCTTCGTGGCTTCCTCGCCGGTGACGCGGCGGCTGGTGTAGAAAATCAGCTCGGCGTTGTTCCTGCCGACCAGCTCCGGCAGCGTGGTGGTGAGGCCGAAGCCGGGATGGAAGCCGAGCTTGGTGAAGTTGGCGGCAAACCGCGCTTCCGGGCAGGTGACGCGGAAGTCGGCGGAGACGGCAAGGCCGAGGCCGCCGCCGATGGCGGCACCATGCACGGCCGCGACGATCGGCTTCTTGTTGCGGAAGATGCGCACCGCCTGCACATAGAGATGGTTGATCGGCAGGTTCGCCGCCGGATCGCGCTCCGCCTGTTCTTCCTGTTCCTTGCGCTTCGGATCGGAAAAATCGGCGCCGGCGCAGAATGCCTTGCCGGAAGCCGCCAGCACCGAGGCGCGGATTTCGACATCGCGATCGAACTCTTCAAGCGCGTCCGCGATCTGGTTGATCAGCGACACGTCGAAGAAATTCAGCGGCGGCTTCCTGATTTCGATCAGGCCGACATGGCCGTGCTTCTCGACGCCGACATCCGTGTATTTGGTCATGACGTTTCCTCGTTGAATTAGCGCAAACCAAGTCCGCGGGCGATGATGCCGCGCAGCACCTCGGTGGTGCCGCCCTGGATGGTGAGCTTCGGTGCGGTCTTGATCGCAAACGAGAGCTGCTTTTCCAGCGTCTCGCGGTTGGTCGCTGTCTCCTCGACAAAGGCGGCAAGATCGCGCACGCGGTGCGGCAACTGCTGCTCCCAGATCGTGCCGATATCCTTGACGATCGAGGCCTCCACCACCGGCTCCTTGCCGGCCTGCAGCATGCCGGCCACCGAGACCGACATCCGGCGCATGGTGTGCACCTGCGCCACCAGCCGGCCGATGCCTTCGGCGGAACGCGTATCCGGATTCTTGCCGACGGCGCGGACCAGTTCGGTCAGCACATAATAGGTTTCCAGGAAACGCTCGGGGCCGGAACGTTCGTAGGCGAGCTCCGAGGTCGCCTGCTTCCAGGCGCCGTCGACCTCGCCGAGCACGTGATCGTCGGGCACGAAATAGTCGGTGAAGACGACCTCGTTGAATTCATACTGCCCGGTGATCTGGCCGATCGGGTTCACCTGGATGCCCGGCTGCTTCATCTTGACCAGGAACTGGGTGAGACCGTGGCGGCGGTTTTCCTTGGTCGGCGGCGAGGTGCGGAAGATGGCGATCATGTAGTCGGCGATATGCGCCGACGAGGTCCAGATCTTGGTGCCGTTGATGAGATAGCCGCCGTCGGTCTTGGTGGCGCGGGTCTTCGCCGCGAACAGGTCGGAGCCGGAATTCGGCTCGCTCATGCCGATGGCAAAGCAGATCTCGCCGCGGCAGATGCGCGGCAGGATGTCCATCTTGACGTGCTCGGGCGCGTATTTCAGCAACACCGGGCCGCTCTGGCGGTCGGCGACGAAGAAGCGGCGCGTCGGCGCATTGGCCACGCGCATTTCCTCGGTGACGACATAGCGCTCGAGGAAGGAGCGTTCCTGCCCGCCGTACTTCTTCGGCCAGGTCATGCCGAGCCAGCCCTTGGCGCCGACGCGGCGGGAGAATTCCGGGGCGTCGGTGTCTTCGCGGTTGGGCTGGTGCGGATCGAAAGTGCCGGCGGCGATTTCCTCGGCCAGGAAGGCGCGCACTTCCTTGCGCAGCTGTTCGCATTTTTCCGGCAGGCGGATCGGATCGAAACGGAGGGCAGCGGTCATTGTGTGTCTCGTATCAGGGATCAGCGCGAGGCCACCAGCGGCCACAATTCATCGGCGCCGCGGTCGGCGACCAGTTTCCCGAGCTCGACGGCCCAGTAGCTTTCCGAGCCGAAATCGTCGCGCCAGGCGAGCGCGCGCAGCGAATAGCGATGCAGGATGTGCTCGATGGTGAAGCCGATCGCGCCGTGCACCTGATGGGCGATGGCGCCACCCTTTTCGGCCGCTTCCGAGCAGCGGATTTTTGCCGCGGCGGCTTCGAGGAAGTAAGCGTCGTCAAAGCCCTTCGAGTTGGCGATGGTATCGGCGGCCGACGTTGCAGCGGCAAGCGCGGCGGCGGATTCACCGGCGAGTCTCGCGAGATTGTGCTGCACCGCCTGGAATTTCGAGATCTTCTTCTCGAAGGCGACGCGCTCGTTGGAATAGCGCACGCTGATCTCCAGCATCGCCTCCAGCGCGCCGGCAATCTGCAAGCTACGCACCACGCCGCCCATCAGCATCAACTGGGCCTGGTCGAAGCCTTTCGGCGCCGGCTTCACCGTCAGCGCCTCGGTCTTGTCGAACACGACGGTGTCGCTGTTGTCGCCGCCAAGGCCGATGCCGGCTTCGATCCGGCATTTGGCGGCATCGACCAGCGCGATCGAGTTGCCGGCCAGCACCGCGAAGTGCTTTGCGGCCTTGGCAAACGGCACGCTGCGGGCGCGGCCGGAGAGGGTGCCGTCGGCGTTGAGGGCGATGCGGTCCTTTGGCGTGGCGGGAGCCAGCGTCATCTCGCCTTCGGGCGAGGAGATTTTGGCCTGCTCCAGCAGCCAGCCCGCAAGCATGGTTTCGGCCAGGGGGACTGCGATGGCGTGGCGGCCGGCGGCGTTCAGCACGGCGAAACCCTCGGCCAGGCTCGCGCCGGAGCCGCCGCAATCCTCGGCTACCCAGGCGAGCGGCAGGCCGGCCTCGCTCAGCGCCTGCCACAGCGGCGCTTTCCACGCGCCCTTCTTGTCGTGATTGATGGTCTGGGCGTCGGCGAGATCGGCGAAAATCTTCTCCGCGGTCTCGACGACAATGTTCTCACTCTCCGCCACGGCGCTCCCCGATGTTGATTGGCTCCGCGGCCAGCGTTTCCGCCGGCCGGGTGCGGTCTTTTCTTGCGCTTTATGATGAGGAAAAGCCATAGGCCTGACAAGCGCCGGAAGCAGGGCCGCTTGCACCGTTGGAATATGCCGCGCGGGGCTGCTCTTATTCCATCGAGCGGAGTATCGATTTGCCCTGACTTTGCCGCGCGGTATGGTATGCCACCGGCTGAAATTCAGCTCAAGACAACAAGAGGAAACGAATGTCCAGGGATGGCTTGTACGCGATCGTGACGGGGTCGGCTTCGGGATTGGGAGCCGCGACCGCGGCTATTCTGGCCACCGGCGGTGGCAAGATCGTCGTCAACTATTCCAACAGCAAGAAGGAAGCGGAGGAAACCGCCGATCTCTGCCGCAAGGCCGGCGCCGAGGTGCTGGTGGTGCAGGGCGACGTCTCGCGCGACGATGACTGCAAGAAGATCGCGGCCGCTGCGAACGGCTGGGGCAAGCTCGACATTCTCGTCAACAATGCCGGCACCACGAAACATGTGCCGCATCACGATCTCGACGGGCTGTCGGCGGAGGATTTTCAGCGCATCTATGCCGTCAACACCATCGGGCCGTTCCAGATGATCCGCGCCGCGCGGTCGCTGCTGGAAGCGGGCGCCAAGGCAAGCGGCCGTTCGTCTGCGGTGGTCAACGTCTCGTCGGTGGCCGGCATTTCCGGCGGCGGCTCGTCGGTGGCCTATGCCGCGAGCAAGGGCGCGCTCAACACGATGACCCAATCCCTGGCGCGCGCGCTGGCGCCGCTGATCCGCGTCAACACGGTGTGTCCCGGCTATATCGATACGCCCTGGTTCACCAAGGGCCGCGGCGAGGCCGGCGCCAAGCAGGTGCGCGACATGGTGATTGCGCGGGTGCCGCTGAAGTCGGCGTCAACGGCCGAGGATATTGCGCAGCTGGTCTGCTTCCTCGCGCTGCCGCAGTCCGGCCAGATGACCGGGGAGTACGTGCGCATGGATGCGGGGATGCATTTGATTCAGTGAGGACTGTCATTCCGGGGCACGCGAAGCGTGAACTCTGGGGCGCCCTTGCGCCCCTGAGAATCTCGAGATCCCGGGTTCGATGCTTTCGCATCGCCCCGGGATGACTGCTACGCCGTCATTTATTCCAGTCCGGTATCGTGCCGCGCGCGACCAGCCGGTTCCAGATGAACAGCACCACCAGCGCGCCGATGGTGGCGGTGATGAAGCCGGCGCCCTGGGCGCTCGGACCGGTGTCATAGTAGCCGACCATCTGACCGATCCAGGTCGCGAGGAAGGCGCCGGCAATGCCGAGCAGCGTGGTCAGGATGAACCCGCTCGGGTTGTTCGGCCCCGGCGATAGCATGCGCGCGATGATGCCGGCGACGAAGCCGATGACGATGATCCAGATGATGCCGCTCATGGTGAGCCCCTTTTCATAAACCGCGCCCTATATTTTGAGCATGATCTCTTCCGAAAGCCGGTTCCCACTTTGCGCTAACGCGGCCCTTCGGGTCGGGATCATGCTCTAGATCCATTTCGACAATTCTTTTTCATCCGGCAGCCGCCCATCCGGCGTGAGCTGATCGACCACGTCGGGCAGGTATTGGCTGAGCCCTTGCAGCAACTCGTCGCGCGACATACCGCTTTGCGAGGCGATCGCATCGATCTGGTCGGCGCCGAGCGCACTGGCGAGATCGCCGGGCGCGATCGGCTTGTTCTGGCCCTTGCCGACCCATGAATTGGCGACCTCGCCCTGGCCGCCCTGCTGCAATTGCTTCACGAGATCGCCGAGTCCGCCGGACAGGATGCTGCCGGCTGCGCCGCCCGCGAGCAGGCCGCCGAGCCCGCCCTTCATGAGATCGCTCAGGCCGCCGCCCGCGCCGCCGGGCATGCCGGCATTGATAGTCTTGGGCGAGGGCATCGGCGGCGGTGCGGAGCCCGGCGCGGTACCCGGCTTGCTGCCGCCAAAATGCTTCATCGCCTTCCAGGCGAGCAGCGCCAGGATCGCCATCGTCATCGGCGACATGCCGCCGCCGCTGGTATCCGTGCTTGGCCTGGAGGGGCCGCGCGGGCCGTTCTGCATGCCGTTCAAGATGTCGAGCAAACCCATGGTGGTCTCCCGCAAATACTTCCGCCCCGCGGCGAAAAGATAGCGGTGCCCCATGATGGTTACAAGGCAGGGCCGGAACCCGTTTCATTGGGTAGCCGGCGCGGCGCCTGCAATCGGCCTGTTGCGCGGGCGAGAGGTACCCGGATGACTGGCATGCCCGCGCAATTGCCTTGAAATTGCGCCGATGCGGGACGAATCTCCCGCCCACTGGAGGATCGACATGAAGCAGATGTGGACAGCGCTTGCGGCGCTCGCGATCGGCGCGCTCTTGTCGCCCGCGCATGCCGTTCCGCCGACGGCGACGCCGTCACCCGGTTATGACGCGCGGCTGCAGGAGAGCCGTGCAAGCTCGAACAGGATCTACACGCCGGCGCCGCGTCCGCCAAAGCCGAAGCCGAAGAAGTCGCCATCGCAGTAACGGCGCGGCATGCGGCTCTTTCTGGTGCTTTGCGTCCTGCTCGGCTTTGCGGCCGAAGTCCGCGCCGCCGACTATGCCGGCGCGATCAGCGCCTATCGCAGCAAGCATCGCCTGCCGGCGGTGAAGCTCGACGGCAAGCTGAACGAGCTCGCGCTGAAGCAGGCCACGGCGATGGCGAAGTCAGGCGCGGTCAGCCACAACGCGGCCGGCTTTTTCGGCACCCGCGTGGCGCCGCTGAAGCGGCGGCTGGCCGCCGAGAACATCGGCGCCGGTTTCCTGAAATTCGAGGAGATGCTGAAGCAGTGGGAGGATTCGCGCGGCCATCGCGAGAACCTGCTGATGAAGGGCGCGCGCCGCGTCGGCGTCGCCTATGCCGACAATCCCAAATCACCGTACCGGAAATTCTGGGCGATGGTGATCACGGACTGATGTCACACTGTCATGCCCCGGAATGACGTGGAGGAGATCGTCCCGCGTCAGCTCTTCTTGCCCTTGTTCGGCGTCGCGCCGAACAGCTTCTTGATGTCGTTGATCCCTTCCGAGATCCGCGGCCAGTCGCAGGAGAAGGTGCCCTTGGCGCAGCCGCTCATCGAGCGCGTGCGCGGCGGATCGGTCGCGGCGCGCGGGGGCTGCTTTGCGGGGCTTGCCACCGGAACCGGCACCTTTTCGTCGCTCTTCAGCGAAACCCGCTGCAACTGCTGTTGCTTCTGCTCCTGGTGCTTCGCCGCGAACGCGGCGGCAGCGCTGTTGCGGCGCTCGCGCTCGAGATAGGCGATGTACTCCTCGTCGATCTTCTTCTGCTCTTCCGGCGTCGGATTCGGTCCCGCAATGTCGAAATTGCGGTTCTGCATGAAGTCGAAATAGGTGTAGCCGCCGCCTGGCTTGCGGCGGCCGGCGAACTTGGCGTTGCACTCGGAAAGTTTCGCGGTTTTCTCTTCCCTGGTCGCCGCCTTTTCGGCCAGCGCGGCGCAGTCCTCGAAATCGGCCGGCGCGCTGCGCCACCATTGGGCATGCGCGCTCGGCGGCGCCAGCACCAGCAGGCCCCCGATCGCGGCAATAGAAAGCAACGCGCCTGACGCGGTTCCCAAGGGTAGAATTCTCACACCACAATTTCCGAGAGATTGTCGCCCATTCCCGAGCGGCTTGTCACCCCGGAACCGGGCATTTTTCCGGCAAACCCCAGAATTGCCCGGATTGCGCGGGCGAGGGCTTGAATTCGCTTTGCTTTTTCGGACGTCGCGCCTGCATTTGGTTGCGATCATCAGGTCTTGCCAGTTGCCTCGAGCTGCATCGGAACGATACGATTCGCCCAAAAGAAAAGCAGGGAGGGCGACCATGATTTGGCGGTGCGGCTGTATCGCGTGGCTTGTGGCAGGGCTGCTGTCAGTCATGGGCATCGACGATGTCTCGGCGCAGGCGATCACGCGGCAGGTCACGCTGGTTGTGCCGTATTCGGCCGGCGGCGGCACCGATACCGTTGCGCGCCTGATCGGCAACCAAATGTCGCGCGCGCTGGGGCAGCCCGTGGTGATCGAGAACGTGGTCGGCGCCGGCGGTACGCGCGCCAACGAGCGCGTCGCGCGTTCCGAGCCGAACGGAACCGCGGTCCTGATCAACCACGTCGCGCTGCTCGCCGCTCCCAGCCTGTTCACCAATCTGCGCTACGACACGGAGAAGGATTTCGAGCCGGTCGGCCTCGTCAACAACGCGCCGATGCTGCTGGTGGGACGCAAGTCGATCCCGGGGCAGAAGCCATCGGACTTCGTGGCCTGGATCAGGGAGCAGGGCGGCAAGGCCAATTTCGCCCATGGCGGCATCGGCACCAACAGCCATCTCTGCGGGGTGATGATGGGCAACGTGCTCGGCTTCAAGCCGACCTTCGTCGCCTATCGCGGCTCGAACCCGGCGATCACCGATCTGCTGGCCGGACAGATCGACCTGCTGTGGGACCAGGTGACCAACGCGATCCAGCAGGTGCAGGGCGGGATGCTGCACGGCATCGCGATCACCTCGACAACGCGGCTCCGCGAACTGAAGGACGTGCCGACCACGGCCGAGCTCGGCATGCCCGAGATCAATTACACCATGTGGCACGGGCTTTACGTGGTGAAGGGCACGCCGAAGGAAATCGTCGCAGCCCTCAATGACGCGCTGCGCAAGGCGGTCACCGATCCCGAGGTCGTCGCCAAGTTCAAGCAGCTCGGCACGGTGCCCTATCCGGACAAGGAGCTGTCGGCGGAGGCGCATGCGAAGCTGTTCGCCACGGATTTGCCGCGGGTGGCGAAGCTGGTGGAAGCGTCCGGCGCCAAGCCGAGCGAGGCGCAGTAGCGCCCGCGATCTTGTGCCGCCGCGTCGAACCCATGCCGTGGCGTCCGATGGTCTCAGTCGGATGCTCCCGCGGTTCGTCTCGGGCCCGGCGCGCGTGGGGACAGCGATTCGAGATAGCGGACGAAATCCTCGCTGTCCCATTCGGCGGCGCCTTCGCGGTAGGAGAGCGGCTCTCCCAGCGGACCGAAAATGACGGTCGTCGGCATGCCGCGCGTACCGATCTCGCGCGAAAGCGCACGGGATGGGTCGAGATAGAGCTTCAATGTTTGAAGGTTCATGCGCTTGAATGCGTGTCTGGCTGTGGCCTCGCTGCCCTTGTCCTGGTTCACTGCGACGATCGCGAAGGATTCTGCAGGCATGCGGGCTGCAAGACGGTCGAGCGACGGCATTTCCTGGATGCACGGGACGCACCAGGCCGCCCACAAATTCAGAACCAGGACCTTGCCGCGAAACGCCTCGATCGAAACTGAGGCGCCATTCTCGTCGGCGAAGGCGCTGAGTTTCGCTGGACCACCCGACAGATTGCGGACGCCGCGCGGAACGCCTGGAGTTGCGAGATAGGCCAGCACGGCGAAAATGCCGGCTGCGACCAGCGCGGCGGCGAGCGCCTTGCGTGCAATGCCTGGCCTGGCCATGGCCCGGACCGGAGAGAGTGGGATCGCCTGCCGCGTTGACATGATCAGGTCCAGGCTAGCTGACTGCAATCGGGAACAGGTGCACCGCCATGGCGTAGACGGCCAAACCCGACGCCGCGACGAACAGCCAGATCGGCAACGCCCATCGCGCCAGACGCTGGTGTTGAACGAAATGGCCGGCAATGGCGTGCAAGAACGCCGCCGGAATCAGCAATCCTGCGATGGCGGCCATCAAGGTATGCACCGTGAGGAGTGAGAAATAGACCGGCCGGATCATTCCCTGGCCGCCGAACTTCGCCACTCCCGCGCTGAAGTGATAGTAGAAATAGATCGCCAGGAAGCCGCACCCGAGAGCGATCGCGATGGACATCACCCGGCGATGTCCATCGCGGCTCCCCCGGCGAATGCACACATACCCAAGGGTAAGTGTGGCCAAGATCGACGCATTCACCAGCGCCAGCACATGGATCAGGTCCGCGTGGGCAATCATGTCAGGTCACGGTCCAAACTTCATGATCTTGAACATGATGCTCACGTACATCAGCAGTGCCAGTCCGACGAAGAAGGCGAGTGCCGTCCAAACCTTCGAACCGGGCCTGCCGTCCTGTCGTGTCGAGACGTCCGCGCGGGCGGTCTCTGCCGGGTCGCCGCCTCGGCCCGGGGTTTCAGCGATGATAGTCATAGGGCGTCCAGTCCTTGCCTACTTGAACCGGTTTCGGGAAGTTGCCTGGTCCGGGAGGGCTCTCGGTGTTCGTCCATTCGAGCGAGCGCGACTTCCACGGATTCGTCGACGTCTTGCGGCCGCGAATGGCCGCATGGATCCAGCCGGCCATCATCAGCACGATCCCTACGGCGGTGATCAGCGCGCCGATGGTCGCCACCTTGTGATAGGGCTGGAACTGCGGATACATCGCGTAGTCCCAGTAGCGGCGCGGCATGCCTTCCACGCCGATGATGAACAGCGGCCAGAAGGTGAGTTGGGTGCCCAGGACGTTGCACCAGAAGGCAAGCTTGGCGATCCCGTCATCCGCGGACCGTCCCGTCATCTTCGGGAACCAGAAATAGATCGCGGCGAACAGCGAGTAGGTCGCCATCAGTCCCATGATGAAGTGGAAATGGGCATGGACGAAGCTCGTCTCCGACAGGTGCAGGTTCAGCGACGTGATGGCCAGGGGAATTCCGGTTAGGCCACCCACCAGGATCAGGAACATGCACACGACCACATAGCGCATGGCGATGTTGTAGGTGATCGCTCCCTTGTAGAGCGTGCCCCACAGCGAGATCACCATCAGACCGACCGGCACCGAGATCAGCAGGGTCGTGACCATCATGCCGATACGCAGCCAATCCGGCATTCCAGCGATGTAGAGATGATGTACCCAGACCTCGCCTGTGATGACGAGGATGCCGATGATGCCCCCATAGACGGCGGCCTTGTAGTTGAAGATCGGGTTCTTGGCCTGGGTCGCGACAATCTCGTACAGCAATCCCATGGCAGGGAGGAAGATGACGTAGACCGCAGGGTGCGAATAGAACCAGAACAGGTTCTGATACAGCAGCGGATCGCCGCCGCGGGCTGCGTCGAAGAATCCGGTGCCGAGATACTTGTCGAACAACAGGAGCGTCACTGCCGCGGCCAGCACCGGGACGAAGACGATCTGGATCATGAAGGCCCCGAAGGTCGTCCAGACGAACATGTTCATCTGGTTCCAGCCCATGCCGGGCGCGCGCATGTAGATGATCGTGACCAGGAAATTCACCGCGCCGAGGATGGAGGCGAAGCCGATGAGGTGGACGGTAAAGACGTACAACGCGGTGTTGCCGGGCGTGGTGATCGAATAGGGCGGATAACCCGTCCACAGCACGTCCGGCTTGTCCGGTACCAGGAAGGTGAGCAGAGCCACGACGATGGCGGCCCAGAACAGCCACAGGCTCAGCGCGTTGATGCGCGGAAAAGCCACGTCGCGCGCACCCAGCATCAGCGGCACCAGATAGTTCGCGGCAAAGCCCGTGAGGCCCGGGATGAGAAAGGCGAGGATCATCGCCGCGCCGTGGAAGTAGAGGGCCACGTTGTATGCCGTGCCGGTCGAGATCGACCTGGAGAAATCCAGGACGAAGTAATTGATCAGACCGGATTCGCCGATCGCCGTTTGCTCGATACGGATGCCGAGCGCCATCAGGCCCGCGACCAGGAAGGCGGCCATCGAGCCGATCAGATACAGAATCCCGATTCGCTTGTGATCGGTGGTGAAGACCCACTCGCTCAGTCTGAATCCGGACTTGACCGTTGCTGTTTCAATTTCTGCTATTGCTGACATCGCGCTCCCCGGAATCACTGTTGTGCTGGCGCAGTTTCGCTCGAAACCGCAAGTTTCAGATGCCGGCGGTCTTCCGCCTTCTTCAGGCTCTTGGTCATCCAGGCATCGAAATCCGCCTTCGAAACGGCTTTGACCTTGCTCGTCATCTCGGAATGGCTGTTGCCGCAGAATTCGACGCAGATCAGGTCCGTCTCGCGTGGCCGGTCGGGCAAGAACCACAAATGCGTGATGCGGCCCGGCACGATGTCTTCCTTGAGCCGATACTCGTTCAGCCCGAAGGAATGGATCACATCATTCGACGTCATGCGCATGACCACGGGCTTGCCGACGGGAACGACGAGGTCGGTCGCGGTCACGCCATTGCCGTAGTCGAACTCGAAATACCATTGATAGGCGGTGACCTTCACTTCCATTGCATTCTGCGGAACGGTGCGCTGGATGTTCCACAACGACCAGCCCTTCGCCGAAAGCAGGAAATCGTCGGCCATGAAGATGGCGGCGGGCACCAGCGCCCAGGCCAGCGCCTTCTCCAGATTGAGCGGCGCCGCGGTGCCGACTGCATCGGGGTCCCTCGTGCGATAGCGGATCAGCAGATAGACCGCCACGGCGGCAAATATGCCGCCAATGATGAACAGATCTATCAGCACCTCGGTCCAGGCGTGGTCCCACGCAGTGGTCGGGTTGTTGATGATCGTTTCCTTTGCGGCCTCCGCGAGGGCCGCATTGGTGGAAACCGTGCCGATAAACCCCGCGGCAGGGCCAAGCCAGATCCGCATGCTCAAGCTCCAATCAATCGTTTGCGTCTCGTGATTTTGAAGACCAGGATGAACACAAGGAACGTCACCAGCCCGCTCGTCAGTGCGCCGAGCCCGATGAGCAGCGGCATGTTCAGGGAGTAGTGACCGTCCTGATAGTTGTAGCTGTAGCAAAGGCTCAGCGCGAAATTGATCACCTCGCGGGGGGCGAATTGTCCCTGGCGCGCATCGAGTACGGCGAGCTCGATGTCCTTTCCCTCGATCTCCTGCTGATAGAGGACGCGTGCCAGCTTGCCTTCGGGCGAGAAGAAGAGATAGGCGCCGGGATGCAGGAAGATGCGATCGGCCGGCGACCAGAAGAACTTGAAGCCGATCTTCTCGGTCTGTGTCGTGAGATCCGCTTCATTGCTGAATGTCGCGAAAGTCCAGTTCGCGGCAAGCTCGCGCGTGAGATCGAGATGCTTGCGGAAGGCGCCGGTTGTCTCGAGCGTGTCGTGACGGTCGAACGACAGGGTGACGACGTTGAAATCCACCCCCGCCTGCAGGCGCTTCGCCTGCTTCAGCAGGTCGAGCAGCGCCATGTTCACCACCGCGCAGCTGCCGTCACAGGTGTAGTAGGCAAGGACGAGGATCGTCGGCTTGCCGAACATATCGCGCCAGAGGAAGGTCCTGCCGGTATGATCGATCAGCGGAGTTTCGGCGTCCATCGAACGCCCGAGAAATGACTTTTCGTCGATCTGGAGGATCGAGGCATTGAGGTCGGATGGCGCGCGGCGGAAATACGGCGTAGCCGCATCCGCGGCTCCCAGCGCGAGAAGCAACGCCGGGAGCGCGAACGCGACGCATTTCCATCCAATACGCGGCATCGCCATCCCTGTTCACCAGAAGTAGACTTGGGACGCCACGAAGAACCAAACGACATCGACGAAGTGCCAGTAAATGCCGACGACAGTGACGAAGAGCGGGTTGATCCTTATCCGCGTGACGGCGACAAGGATCGATACAAAGGACAGCACGCCCAGGAGGACATGCGCCGCGTGGAAGCCCGTCAGCGTGTAGAAGGCGGCCGAGTACTGGTTGGTGCCAGGATTGAATCCGGCTTGGCTCAGATGGCTGTATTCATAGGTCGTGCACCCGATGAACAGGACGCCGAGGACGATCGAGGCAACGAGCCATTTGATGAAGCCGGCCTTGTCATCCGCATCGAGCCTGGCTTCGGCGGCGTGATAGGTCAGGCTCGATGCGACGAGCAGGACCGTCATGACCAGGGGCAGAAGCTTGTCGATGTGGGGCGTGCCCGCCGGCGGCCATGCTCCCGCGGCGCTCAGGCGCAGCGTCCAGTAGCTTGCAAACAGTCCGATGAAGATCAGGATTTCGCCGATGATGAAGACGCCGATGCCGATCGGCGAAACATTCTCGATCGCCATCTTCTGGCTTGCGCCTTCCTGGATCCACTTGGCGATGCCGGCCAGGACAAGGGGGGCGCCGATGCCGGCGAACAGCACCGCCAGCAGCCGGTTGTGATAGACAAAATAGGAGGAGAACGGCAACGCGACGAGGAACATGACCCCGAATCCCGCCGCCATCGGCGCCCAGCTCACCTCCCAGTGATGCGGAGGCGGGTCGTGAGTGACTTCGCCAATGTGCTCCTGCATATTTCCTCTCCCGCCCTTAGTTCCTCAAGTCTGTTAATTGCGGCCCTGCGCGCCGCGGCGATCTTGTCGTGGTCATCGCGTCACCACACCAGAACCGAAACCGGAATGGCCACAAACAATGCGAGCACGTACAGGATCGAGAACCGGAACAGCTGCATCGCCGCCTTGCGTAACTGGTCCTGCTGTGCCGCACGAAGCCGGAACAAGAGAGTGGCGCGCCAGATCAGGATCGCGTCGCAGATTGCGGCAGCGGCGGCGTAAGTCATGCCAAGCCGGCCGCTCACCAGCGGCGCGAACGATATCGGGACCAGCAGCAGGACATAGATGAGGATTTGACGACAGGTCTCCGGCGCGCCCCGGACCACCGGCAGCATCGGCACTCCGGCAAGCCTGTAGTCGTCCGCACGATAAATGGCGAGCGACCAGAAGTGCGGCGGGGTCCAGAAGAAGATCAGCATGAACAGGGCGATTGCGCCGGGGCCGATGCTTCCGGTTGCGGCAGCCCATCCGATCACGGGCGGCAGCGCCCCCGCGGCCCCGCCGATCACGATGTTCTGCGGCGTGCGGCGTTTCAGCCAGATGGTGTAGAGGGGGACATAGATCGCGATCGTCAATGCGAGCAGTGCGGCGGCAAGGCCGTTTGCCATGACGGCCAGGGCCGTTGTCGACGCCAGTGCAAGAACGATTCCGAGGGCGAGCGCCTGGGCAGGCACGATGCTGCCGCGCGGGATGGGCCGTGATGCGGTGCGCGTCATCCGCTGGTCGATATCGGCATCGTACCACATGTTGAGGGCGCCACAGGCACCGGCACCTGCGGCCATGGCGCCGAGGATCGGGCCCAACGCCAACCAGTCGACTGGATCGCGGCCGAGCACGAAGCCGACCGCACCCGTGAACACCACGAGCGCCATCACGCGAGGCTTTACCAGTGCCAGATGGTCACTGATTCGCTCTTGCGCGACCGACCATCGCGGCACGATTGCATTGTGATCGACCGCGCCAGTCGTCATCCCCGAACCTTCGGTCATCAACTCGGGCAGCCGCGCCACCGATCACTGCGAACGGTGATCGCCGCGTGGGCCGCCAGGTACTCTGCGGGAAGTATCGACCGTCGCGACGAGCGACGAACTGATTACAATCAGTTTAGCTCGCGCTCGTTGGCGCTGTGTCCTGCCTGCAACAGGCCGATACGGGTCTGAGGGAGCCGCATTCCACTCGCCAACTGCGCGAGCCGCTCCGGCTGGATCAGGCGGATGCGCCGATACGAGCGGATCTCGATCAATTTCTTCGTTCTGAAATGCGTGAATGTTCGCGAAATGGTCTCGGATGTCAGTCCGAGATAGTCGGCAATGTCGGTGCGCATCATCGGCAGGGGGATGATCGCCGGGTCGCCTCCGTGGCGCGCGTTGCGCCGTGCCATCGCAACGAGAAAGGCCGCCAGTTTTTCTTCCGGGGCCCGCTGCCCGGTGGTCAGGAGTTGCTCATAGGTGTCATGCAGTTGGGAGACGGAGGCCTCGTACAAGGTCCAGGCAAGCCTTGGATCCTCCAGCGAGCGGCGCTTGAGTTCGTCTCTTGGAATGCAGCGCAGTTCGGTGCGCGCAATGGCCTGGGCCGTGAATTGGAACTGATGATCCGAGCCGAACCCGATCAGGTCGCCCGGCAACGCAAAATCCACGACCTGTCGGCGGCCGCTGGCGAGGCTCAGGAACGCGACCAGCCCGCCCGTTTGCACTCTATAGACATAGGTCTGCGAATCGCCCTGGAAGAAAAGATACTGTCCCTTCTCCAGCTCGCGCAGCGAGCAGCGCAGCCCGGCACTGCATGGCTCGCACGAGATCGGCGCCGCAGCCTTGTCCCTCGCGGATACCAGACACTGCGGCAAAGGTACGTTGTGGTTCGGGACGAGCATGGAGGTATCAGGCCTCGCCGAGGGCACTTCGGTGCGGCAATGCTTCTCGAAGGAAATGGCAGCTTTGCTCTAAAGGATTTCGCCGCATGCACGCCTGCAGTTCTTGGCCGGATGGCGTTGGAAGCGGCCATTCAAACGTGAATGTTCGCTGATGTCTAGAGAACGGCGCCGCAGGTCTGTCATTCGCCGCGTCCGACGACAGGCGGAAGCTGACAATGATTATCGTTCGCGGCTAAGGGTCGAGGTGCGGGCGGCGATCGCTCCGACTCACTTGCATCTCCGGCATAACCGACGCGGCAGGAACGGGCTGACGCCGGGCGTTGCGATCGGCAGCCCTCGACCCACCATTTCCGAGATCGCGGTGAGTCGATGGTAGCTCTCGCGTCACGATCAATTGCCGAGCGCATTGCCTTGCGATACGGCGCAGCTGGCTGCTCCGGCGTTCACCGAGAGGACATCGACGGTCCCGCCGGCGATCGTTCGTTGCCGGATAGGCTTGTTGCCGCCGCCCTTGCCGATGACGACGGTTGCGGAACAGCTCGAAAACGCTGCATCGAAGCTGGCGGAAATCTGACGGGCACCACCGCTGATAAAGGTGTTGGTGGCCGTTATCCGTTGGCCGGAGAATGCAACCGCGCGAGGTGCAAATCCGGTCGCGTCCCTCGAGCCGCCAACCTGGTCGGACGAGCCGCCCCGCCCCACGCTCAGCCGATTGAAGACCCGGTCGGCGCTGCTCACATAGGCCGTGAATACGAACGGAAGGGATTTCGTCTGTTCCTGGCCGGTGCCGGGATTGCGCTCCAGCCGCTGCTCGGTCCAGCTGATGACAACAGACTTGCCTCGGAGTTGTTCCGGCGCGGCTTCCGCGGCGAAGACGGTAGCGGCAAGAGAGGCCAGAACTCCCGGAATGATGCAGATCCTCATCGCGATCTCTTCAGGTCGATCCAGTATAATGGATAGTTGCCCAAAGCCTGAGAGGCGGCAACGTAAGGCCCCAGGCAACAAGGTCGCTTGCGCGCGAGCCCTTGGCGCAATCGGGTGCGGCTATTTCAGCATTTCCGGCACGATCAGGCGCGGCAGGAACAGGCAGATTTCCGGCCAGATCACCAGCGCGGCCAGCACGAGCATCATCGGTATCAGCATGATGACCGTGTCCTTCAGCGCATAGCGCAGCCGGACGCCGGCAACCGCGCAGGCGATCATCAGGCATAAGCCATACGGCGGCGTCACCAGGCCGAAGGCCAGCGAGACGATCGAGATGATGGCGAACTGCACGGGGTGCAGGTCGACCGACCTGGAGAGCGGCTCCAGCACCGTGCCGACGATGATGATGGCGGGGATGGCGTCGAGGAAGCAGCCGACCACCAGGAAGCAGAACACGATGAAGAAGCCTGCCGCGATCGGCCCCATGCCCCAGGTCGAGACGTTGGCAAGCAGCTCCTGCGGAATCTTGTAGTAGGCGAGCAGCCAGCCGAACGCGCTGGCGGTGCCGACGCAGAACAGCGCGACGCCGGCGAGCCGCCCGGTATCGAGCAGCGCCTTGTACAGTTCGCGCCAGCCCGTCTCGCGGTAGAAGAAGGTCGACAGTGCAATGGAATAGAGCACGGCCACACAAGCGGATTCGGTCGCAGTGAACCAGCCGAGCAGGATGCCGCCTACGATGATGAACGGCGTCATCATGGCCGGCAGCGACCGCCAGGCCGCACACACCATCTCGCGCCAGGTCTCGCGCGGATAGGTCGGATAACCGCGCCGCACGGCGTAGACGTGCACGGTTGCCATCTGCGCGCCCGCGATCAGCAGCCCCGGTACGATGCCGGCGAGATACATCGCGGCGATCGAGGTCGAGATCAGCCCGCCCCAAACGATCATCAGGATCGAGGGCGGAATGATCACCGCGAGCACCGCGGAGACCGCCGTGATCGCGATGGAGAAGGAGAGGTCGTAGCCTTCCCTGGTTTGCGCATCGATGAAGATCTTCGACTGGCTCGCGGCGTCCGCGGTCGAGGAGCCGGAGATGCCGGCGAAGAACACCGACAGCACGACGTTGATCTGCGCCAGCGACCCCGGCCAGCTCCCGACGATGGAGCGCGACAGCGCCACCAGGCGATCGGTGATGCCGCCGATGCTCATCAGGTTCGCCGTCAGCAGGAAGAACGGCACCGCGAGCAGGATGAAGGAGTTGTAGGCGTTGAAGGTCTCCTGCGCGAGCATCATCATCGACAGCCGCGGCTCGATCAGCAGGATCGGCAGGCAGGCAAGCCCGAGCGCAAAGGCAACCGGCACGCGCGCGATCAGTAGCGCAACGAAGGTGCCGAACAGGACGGCGGCGGCCTGGCCCGCGGAGAGCACGGTGCCGGTCATGGCGCCCTCCTGAACAGGATCTTGGTCTCATCGACGATCTGTTCGCCCGCGAACACGATCCAGGTGAATCCGGCCACCGGCCAGGCGACGTGGATGAGCCAGAGCGGCAGGTCGGCGAGCTCCGACGTGCGGTTCCAGGCAAAGCGGGTGAATTCGATGCCGGCGATCACGAACACCAGCGCCAGCGCCAGGATGCCGAGCCGGCCTGCGATCCGCACCGCCGCCTCCGCCCGCCGCGACAGCTCGGGCCAGACGTCGACCTCGAAATGCAGGGCTTCGCGCACCCCAACCATCGCGCCGATCATGATGGTCCAGACGAACAGGAAGCGCGCCATCTCCTCGGTCCAGATGTAGGACGGGATCAGCGCGGTGTAGCGCGAGACGATCTGCAGGGTGACGGGGATGATGAGGATGCCCAGGCAGGTGGCGAGCAGGAATTCGAGCAGCCTGGCATAGAGGGCCGTCACTCGGCGCCAGAGCGACGGGCTGGACGGCGTCGGGATGTCGGTCATTGGCGCTCCGGGCGGGCAGCAAGACTGGGAGCGGCAAGCGCCGCTCGTTGGCGGACTCGGTGCACCTCTCCCCAGCGGGGAGAGGTCGATTTGCGCAGCAAATCGGGTGAGGGGGCGGCGCTCAACGAGAGACCGTAACCCCTCACCCGGCGCTGCGCGCCGACCTCTCCCGACGGGAGAGGTGAAATTCTGATCTCGCGGTAGTTCAACCCAAACTCATCCCACGTCAGGCGACGTTGATCTTCTCGTAGATGCCTTCGGCGCCGATTTCCTTGGCGTAGGTCGCCATCACGGGATCGGCGAGCTTCTTCATGGCGTCACGCTCCTCGAACGGCACGCGCTTGAGCTTGCCCGCCTTTTCCAGGGTATCGAGCTTGACGGCTTCCTCGCTCGATTCCAGCTGGCGGCCGAAATCGCCGGCTTCCTTGCCGGCCTTCATGATCGCGTCCTGCAGGGGCTTTGGCAGCGTCTTCAGCGTCTTCACCGAGAAGCAGATCGGGCGGATCGACACTGCATGCTGGGTCAGGTTGAGATGCGGCGCCACTTCGTAGAACTTCATCGCTTCCACGCCGGCCGCCTCGTTCTCGCCGGCCGAGATCACGCCGTTCTGGATGGCGTTGTACACTTCGTTATAGGCGATCACGGTCGGGCTCATGCCGACGGCCGCAAACGTCTTCGACCAGATCGGCGCGCCCTGCACGCGCACCTTCAGTCCCTTGAGGTCGGCGAGGTTCTTCAGCGGCTTGTTGGCGAAGATGTTGCGCACGCCGCCGCCGGCATAGCCGATCAGCACGACTTCCGCCTTGGTCGCGATCTCGTCGGCGACCGGCGCGAGAATGCCGGCTTCCACCACCTTGTTCATGTGCTCGATGCCCTTGAACACGAAGGGCGCATCGATGAAGGGCGCGGCCTTGGCGAAGGTCGACATGTGCGCCGGCGAGACGATGCCGTAGTCCACGGCCTTGCCCTGCGACATGTACTCGAAATACTGCTTCTCCAGTCCGAGCGAGGAGTTCTTGTGCAGGGTGAAGTTGACGGGCTGGCCGTAATATTTCTTCACCAGTTCCTCGAACCGGGTCAGCGCCTTGGTGAAGGCGTGGTCGTCGTTGAACTGCACGGCGCCGTTCAGCGTGACCGGCGCCTGCGCCCTTAGGATCGACGGCATTCCCAGGGCACCTGCGGCGGCCGTTGCTGCGAGGCCGGTGAGTACTGTCCTGCGCTTCATGGGTTCCTCTCCCTGTGATGGCCCGCCGTTGTTCCGGCGGGGCGTTGCAATGGTGAGCGTATCGCCCCCGGTATTCTTACGGAGATTGTCGCCATTCCCGGCTCGCTTGTCACGCCGAAACCGGCAGGGCCGCGCGTGCAATCGCTGCCGCGCTGCAAAAGACGCTGCGTTGATTGCGTATCACTACGGATGATTGCGATCATTTGTTTGGCAAAAGCCGAATCAGCATTACGATTCGCGCGAGCACCTTGATCTTCTGGCCGAGCGGGAAATGACCGAACCGGAAATCCAGAATCACATCGCCACCTTGCAGCGGTGGCTGGCCGGCGCATGGCGCCGCCTCGGCGATCCCTCGCTCACTCTGTTCGACAAGCGCGAACTGCGGAACCAGATGAAGCAGGCCGACGCCGCCCTGCGGCGATGCCTGGCGCTGTCGATCGAGCTCAAGTCCGCGAGGAAGGACGGCACCGCCGACATCCGCGCGTTCGCCAGGCCCGACCTGCGGTTCCTGGCCTGAGCCGCCGCGGCGGCAAGCGGAATTATGACGTTCCGTCCGGCTTCCGGTTGCCCTCCCGCTCTGGTATGAGGCACTGAAACCCCACGCGGGTTCGCGGTCCCGTAGCTCAGCTGGATAGAGCGACGGTTTCCTAAACCGTAGGTCGCATGTTCGAGTCATGCCGGGATCGCCATTTCCGCCTCGCGCGCATTTCACATCGTCGCACGCGGCGCCTCCCGCCATCCAATTCCGTTATGGCTGATTGACGGGAATGCGATGGGCAAACGGCCCCTCGTCGTGCAATCCTGACCGGTAAGGAAACGCGCGGGCGGCAAGCGCCTGGAGTCCAGGGGGATCGATCGGCATGAGTGTGACCATTGCGGCGAGTACTGTCGCCAAGCCGCCGGCGGCGCTGATCGAGGCCTTTCGGAATGCGCCGACGTCGATCATCTCCGATAACCTCGCGCGGCTCGCGGGCTCCGTTGGGCTAAGACCGTTCCATCGGTCGGGCCGGCTGGTCGGCACCGCCTTCACGGTCAAGACCCGTCCGGGCGACAATCTCGCCATTCACCGCGCGCTGGAGATGGTGGGTCCCGGTGACGTGATCGTGGTCGACGGTGGCGGCGACGAGACGCGCGCTCTGGTCGGCGAGATCATGAAGAACATCGCGCAATGGCGCGGCGCCGAGGGCTACGTCATCGACGGCGCGATCCGCGACGTAGCGGCGTTTGCCGCCGGAGACTTCCCGTGCTTTGCGCGTTCGGTTATTCACCGCGGTCCCTACAAGAGCGGCCCGGGCGAGATCAACGTACCGGTCTCGATCGGGGGCTGCGTGATATCGCCCGGCGATATCGTGGTCGGCGACGAGGACGGCGTGGTGTCGTTTTCGCAAAGCTCCGCGCCAGCGCTGCTGGAGGCGGTCAAGGCGCAGGTCGCCCGCGAGGAGGCGACGCTGCTTTCGATCCGCGAGGGCCGCTACCAGGGCAGCTACGGCAAGGCCTGATCGACAGCAACGGACAAAGAAGGAAGAGCGATGAGCCAGCGCAGCGAATTCCACAATATCGACAATCCCGCCGACGGCCTGCTCCGCGAGCTCGCGGCCGGCGTGACGACCCGCATCTTCGCCGGCGAGCAGGCGATGCTCTCGGTGGTGACGATCGCGCCCAACGCGCAAGGCACCCTGCATCATCACCCCGAGGAGCAATGGGGCGTGCTGCTGGAAGGCTCGGCCATCCGCGTCCAGGGCGACGAGGAGATCGCGGTGAAGAAGGGCGATTTCTGGCGCACGCCGGGGAATGTCCCGCACACCATGCGGGCTGGACCGCAAGGCGCCCGTGTGCTTGACATCTTCAGCCCGCCACGGCCGGAGTACAAGAAGCCGGGTTCGGGCTTTGGGACAAGCTAACGCCGAAGACAAAAAAGCGCGGCGGTATCAGGAGGAGACTTCCATGAAGGTTACACGACGCGACGTGCTCGCGGGCGCGGCGGCGATGGCTGTTGCCCCGGCGCCGGTTTGGGCACAATCCAATACCATGACCCTGGTGGTGCCGTTCCCGCCGGGCGGTTCCACCGACGCGCTGGCGCGGCTGCTGCAGGCGCCGCTGCAAACACGGCTCAACCGCGTCGTGATCATCGAGAACAAGTCAGGCGCCGCCGGCTCGCTCGGCGCGGCGCAGGTCGCGAAAGCCGCGCCGGACGGATCGTCCTGGCTCGTCACCTTCGATTCGCATGCGGTGATCCCCACTATCCTGGAAAAGCCGCCGGTCGACGTCGAGAAAGATCTCGTACCGGTGCTGCTGGTGGGCACCGCGCCTTACGTGATCGCGGCCAATGCCGATCTGCCCTACAAGACGTTTGCCGATGTCGTTGCCGCCGCCAAGGCCAAGCCCGGCTCGGTGAAATATGCCTCCGTCGGCATCGGCACGCTCGGCCATCTCGCCATGACCCTGCTCGGCAGCAAGGCCGGCGTCGACCTGCAGCATGTGCCCTATCGCGGCGGCGGCCCCGCCATGAACGACGTGATCGGCGGCCATGTCGATCTCATTGCAGGCTCTGCGGCGCTGATCACGCCGCAGCTCGAGGGCGGCAAGCTCAGGCCGATCATGCAGCTCGGCCGCGAGCGGCTGCCGGCGCTGAAGGACGTGCAGACCGCGATCGAAGCCGGCTTCCCCGATTTCGAGACGCTGGCCTGGTGGGGCGTGTTTGCGCCGAAGGGCACGCCCGCGGATGTCACGGGCAAGATGGCGAAGGAAATCCGTGAAATCCTCAGCGAGCCCGCAGCCAGCACCAAGCTGCGCGAAACCCAGATGATGACGCTGATTCTCGCCGAGGGCGCCGAATTCAACGCGTTCTTCACAAAGCAGCTCAATTTCTGGGGCAAGGTCGTCCGCGACAACAATATCAGGGCGTAGGCGGGCGGCTGTGCCGATGCAGCCGCGAACGGACGGATGACATCGTCGCAGGAACTGAAGTTCGAGGTCGGCAGTGCCGGGCAGGTCTCGGCACTGCTGACGCGGCCCGCCGATGCGCGGGCTTGCTACGTGCTGGCGCATGGCGCCGGCGCCGGCATGCGTCACGCCTCGATGGAAGCCATTGCGGCGGGCCTCGCCGAGCGCGGCATCGCGACGCTGCGCTATCAGTTTCCCTACATGGAGAAGGGCAGCAAGCGGCCCGACCCGCCGGCGCTGGCGCACGCCGCGGTACGCGCGGCGGTGGCGGAAGCTGCCAAGGCGTGCGCGGGATTGCCGCTGTTCGCGGGTGGAAAATCCTTCGGCGGCCGGATGACCTCGCAGGCGCAGGCCAAGAGCCCGCTCGATGGCGTGAGGGGGCTGGCCTTCTTCGGCTTCCCATTGCATCCCGCGGGGAAGCCGTCGGCCGACCGGGCAACGCATCTCGCCGATGTCAAAATCCCGATGCTTTTTCTGCAAGGCACGCGGGATGCGTTGGCGGAGGTGAGCCTGCTCGAGCCGGTCGTGAAAGGCCTCGGCAACCGCGCGACGATGCATCTGGCCGAGGGCGCCGATCATTCCTTCCACGTGCTGAAGAGCTCGGGCCGCAACGACCGCGATGTGCTGGCGGAAATTCTCGATGCCTTCGCTACGTGGGTGGATGCGGTCATGCGCTAACTGCCTCCGCGAGTCGTCCCGGCGAAAGCCGGGACCCATGACCACAGGATTGCTTGTTGAAGTGAGCTGGAGCTCCAGCGTTCTTCAGCCATGTACAGCGGTGGCTATGGGTCCCGGATCGCGCTCGCTTCGCTCGCTCGTCCGGGACGACGGCTAGGCTGAGCGCGCCCCGTAGATCTTGTCGCGCAGGCGGCGCATGCCGGAGAGCCAGCGGTCGCGGTTGGCTGCCTTGCGCTTGAAATATTCGTCGACCTGCTGGTGCGACAGGATCAGGAAGCGCTCCTCGTCCATCGCCTCAAGAACGATGCGCGCGACCTCCGGCGGCTGCATCACGCCGTCCACGCGCGCCGCACTCGGGCCCGGCGTGGTCATGCCGGTCTGCACCGATTGCGGACACAGCACGGAAACGCGGATGCCGCGGTCGCCATACTGGATCGCAAGATGTTCGGCGAGCGCGACGGCGGCGCTCTTGGTCACGCCGTAAGGCATCGAGTTGAGCGAGGCGAGCAGGCCGGCGGCCGACGCGGTGTTGAGCAGGTAGCCCGAGCCGCGCGCCAGCATGCCGGGCACCAGCGCGCGCGCGGCGAACACATGGCTCATCACATGCACGCGCCAGCTCACGTCCCAATCGGCATCGGACGCCGTCTCCTGTCCCTTGCGCGACAGGCCGGCATTGGAGAAGAAGACATCGACCGGACCGTATTTGGCCTCGGCCGCCGCGATCAGCGCCTTGACGTCTTCCTCGAGGCCGACATCGGCGGTGACCGCAAGCCCGTCGATATCGCCGGCGACTGCAGCCAGCCGCTCCCGCGACGTCTTGAGGTCCGCGACCACGACGCCGCGCGCGCCTGATGCCGCATAGGCGCGCGCCACCGCTTCGCCGATGCCGCTGGCGCCGCCGGTGACGACACAGACTTTTCCCTTCACTTGCATGCTTGCTTCCCCGTGTTTCCTGTTGCCTGCCGGTCAGGGCGCATACAGCCCCTTGTCCCGCGCGCGCTGGATGGCGAGCGCGCCCATCAGATTCATCATCGGCGTCGCGAGGCCGGCCTTGCGCGCGAAGGCCGCCGGTGCCCGCACCAGCGCGTCGATCTCCATGGCGCGGCCGAGCTCGTAATCCTGCAGGATCGACGGCTTGTGGTTCGGCGCCGGCCCGGTGCGCGTGACGCGCTTGACGTCGGGATAGCAGCTCTGCGCAATCGAATTCGCTTCGTCGAGCAGCTGCGGGATCACGTCCTTCAGTGCCGGATCGTCCCGCACCGCGCGCGCGGTCTGGCCGGTGAGCAGGCACATGATCGACATCGACATGTTGGTGAGCAGCTTCGACCAGATCGTCTCCCTGATCTGCGCCACGGCCGCGGAGGCAAACTGTGCGGTTTCCAGCACGGATCGCAGCCGCGCGATGCGCTCACCCTCGCGGTCGTCGCATTCGCCGATCAGGAGCATGTTGCGCTCGGGGGAAAGATTCTCCACCACGCCGGGCGCAATCACCTCGTTGGAGGAGAAGATCACGCCGCCGACGATGCGCTCCCGGGGGATCGCCGCGCGCAACGCGCCGCCGGGATCGAGGAAGGACAGATCGGGTGTCGGGGGATGACCGGCGGGCAGGCCGATGTCATACCACCAGGGAATGCCGTTCTGGGCGAACACCACGGCGGTGTCATCCATCAACATCGGCTTCAGGCCGGTCGCGAGCGCGGCGACGCCGGTCGCCTTCAGCGTGCTGATGACAAGGTCCTGCGGCCCGAGGTCCGCCGGATTGTCGGAGGCTTTGACCTTTGCGCCGAATTCATCGCCGCCCACGCGCAGCGTCAAGCCGTCGCGCCGCACGGCGGCCAGATGCAGCCCGCGCATCACGCAGGAAACTTCGTTGCCGGCGCGCGCCAGCCGCAATGCCAGATGGCTGCCGACGGCGCCCGCGCCGAAGATGCAGATGCGCATGGGATGTCCCGCTCGCGAATGGAGCGACAGTTTCCACATCCTTGCGCCGGGGCGCAACAGCGCGGCATGCGGCTGGCGCGGTCGGTATCGGCAGAAAGGGATGGATGGCGCGGCGTGCGCTACGCCATAGTGCCGCACAATATCAGCCGAACGAGAGGAACGTCCATGCCGGCCAAGCCCGTCCTGTGGAGTCTGAGCGACCGCGGGGTCGCCACCGTCACGCTCAACCGGCCGGAGGTCAACAACGCCTATGACGGCGCTCTGATCCAGGGCGTGCTGGCGGCGATGGACGATCTCGGCACCAGGCCGCTGCGCGTCGTCGTGCTCAAGGGCAATGGCCGGCATTTTCAGGCCGGCGCGGATCTGAAGTGGATCAACAGCGTGCGGCCGCAATCGCCTGAAGAGAACGAG
This sequence comes from Bradyrhizobium sp., assembly GCF_016219575.1. Classification (GTDB taxonomy): domain Bacteria; phylum Pseudomonadota; class Alphaproteobacteria; order Rhizobiales; family Xanthobacteraceae; genus Bradyrhizobium. The sequence goes on from NZ_JACRMG010000010.1 coordinate 55,107, forward strand.
GCGGCTTCACGCGCGACCTTCGAGGCGGTGCAGCGGCTCAATACGCTGCCGGTGCCGACGGTGGCCTTGGTGCAGGGCGGTTGTTTCGGCGGCGGCACCGGCGTGATCTCGGCCTGCGACATCGTGATCGCCGCGGACAACGCGATGTTCTCGATCACGGAAGTGCGCTGGGGCCTGACGGCGGCGATCATCATCCCGCAGCTCTGCGACGCCATCGGCGTGCGCCAGGTGCGCCGCTACGCGCTGACCGGCGAACGCTTTGGCGCCGAGGAGGCGCGCCGCATCGGCCTCGTGCACGAGGTGGTCAGTCTCGCCGAGCTCGACAGCGCCGGCGACAAGGTGGTCGAGCAACTGCTGGCCAATGCGCCGGAGGCGCTGGCCGAAACGAAGCGGCTGGCGATGGAAAGCTCGTTCGGCGGCATGGCCGTTGACGACGCGGCCTATGCACGCCTCGTCCGCCTGCACTCGGCCAGGCGCCAGACCGCGGAAGCGGCCGAAGGCCTCGCCTCCTTTGCCGAGAAGCGCGCGGGGCGATGGAGCGCGAAGGCTTAGAGCATGATCCGGAAAAGTGTGAAGCGGTTTTCCGAAAAGATCATGCTCAAACAAAAAAGTTCAGCAGCCGCGGCAGATGCCGCGCAGGCTGCGGTAAACCTCGGCATCCTCCCGCCGCATCTGCTGCATCGTATCCATGTACTTGGTGTCCGCGGTCGGCTGCGGCTTGCGCTTCGCCGCCAGTTCCGCCTCCTGCCTTGAGTAGCACGCTTCCCGCTCGGCCCTGGCCTGGATGAACCGGCAATTCTGCTCGATTGCCAGCGTGGGTGCGGTGCCGGCGATCAGCGCGAGCGAAAGGGCGAGGGGCAGCTTCAAGGGCGTCGCTCCTTGTCCCGGCCGTTTTCCCAGTTCCGGGCGGCGGGAGCAAGGCCGGCGGCCATCGGCCGAAACTATTTCTGGCTGGCGATGAAGGCGGCGAGATCGGCTGCCGACTCACGGCTCAGGCCGATGTCCGGCATCTTTGGATGCGGGGTGAGCAGAAAAGCCGCGACCTTTGCTTCGTCAAAGTCCGGCTTCCTGGCGATGGTCGCGAATGGCGGTGCTTCGGTGACGGCCGTCGGCTGGTTGGCGCCGATGGCATGGCAGGACTGGCACCAGCGCTCGGCGATCTGCTTGCCGGCCTTGGCGTCACCGGCTTCGGCAACGAACGAAAAACCCGTAGCCGCGATTGCGGCAAGGGCGCCGATGAGACGAACTGCAACCTTCATTCCGCACCCTTGGTTCGGATGTTCACCTGGCCTTCACCGCATGATGCAGTGCGGCCACCCGTTCAATCAGCATTTCACGATGCGGTTCGTCAACGGGAATTCGCCCGGCCGTGGCGGCAAGCTGGGCGAAAATATCGGCAAGTAACCCATAATTGACATGAAGATGAACCGACTTCCGGACGTCGGGATCGCCGGGGCGTTCCAGCACGAGGCCGACCCCGACCGCATCGAAGGCGGCCTCGAAGCGCGACGAGCGCTCGAACGTGCCGCTGTAGAACTTGTCGGGATATTCGAGGGCGACCTCGGCCTTGTCCAGAATTGGCTTCTTCATCGTCCGCTCCGGGGATCGCGGCTGAAGCTAGACCGTGGCGGCCGGGAATGGTTGATTTGCCGCAAGGCCGAATGGCAAAAGGCCACCTGCCTTGCCAGGATGCCCCTGGCCGCGAAGGGATGACTGGATTTGTCGCTGGGAACCATAACAGAACCCGCACGGAATGTGCCCGTTTACGGCGAGTATGAAGTCGCCGTGCTCGGCGGTGGGCCCGCGGGCATTGCAGCGGCCGTCGCCGCGGCGCGCGCCGGACGTCGCACGCTGCTGATCGAACGCTACGGCTTTCTGGGCGGCATGGGCACTGCGGCGGGCGTCACCAATTTCTGCGGGCTGCACGCCAATGTGCATGGCCGGATGCACCGGGTGGTGCAGGGCATTGCGTCCGACCTGCTTGCGCGAATCGATCGCCTCGGCGGGTTGAACGCGCCGCATTTGATCCTCGGCAAGATCCTTGCGCAGGCCTACGACACCGCGGCCTACAAGATCGCGGCCGACGATCTGCTCGCGCACCACAACGTGGACATTCTGTTCCATGCGCTCGGCGCGGGAGTCGTCATGCACGATGACCGCCGCGTCGACGGGTTGATGGTGGAGACCAAGGCAGGCCGCCAGGCGGTGCGCGCCGGCATTTTTGTCGATTGCTCCGGCGACGGCGATCTCGCGGCCTGGGCCGGCGCGCCTTTCGAGGTCGGCGACAACGAAGGCCACATGCTCTATCCCTCCATGATGTTCCGCCTCAACGGCATCGATCCCGAGCGAGCAGGCGAGGCGTGGCGGACCATCCCGGCGCTGATGGAAAAGGCGGTGGCTGCCGGCACGCACACATTTCCGCGCAAGGGCGCGATCGTGCGGCCGCAGAAATCGGGCATCGAATGGCGCGTCAACTTCACGCAAATCTCGCGCAGCGATGGCCGCGCCATCAACGGCATCGAGCCCGACGATCTCACGAGCGGCGAGATCGAGGGCCGAAGGCAGGCGCTCGAGGCGTTCGAGTTCCTGCGCACCGTGCCGGGCTTCGAGAAATCCTACATCGTCGACCTGCCGCCGCAACTCGGCATCCGCGAGACGCGGCGCGTGGTCGGCGGCTATATGCTGAGCGGCGACGACGTGCTCGGCTGCGCGTCGTTCGAGGACTCCATCGGCGTCAACGGCTGGCCGATGGAGCAGCATGTGGCAGGCGACGTCGTGTTCAGGTTCCCGCCGATTCCGCAATCGCGCGGCTTCAACGAATTGCCCTATCGGATGCTGGTGCCGGAGCGCATCGACAATCTGCTGGTGGCTGGCCGCTGTGCCTCGATGACCCATGACGGGCAGTCGGCGGCGCGGGTCTCCGGCGCCTGCTTTGCGATGGGGGAGGCGGCGGGCCTGGCGGCGGCGCTGGCGCTGTCGGGCAATACGATTCCGCGAGACATCGCGCCGGAAAAGTTGCAACAACAGCTCAAAGATCAGGGCGCCTTTATCGGGCGGGACCAGAACGTGCCCGCGGGATTGTAGGGCGGATTAGCCGAAGGCGTAATCCGCCGCGCGCGAGATGGCGGATTGCGCTTCGCTAATCCGCCCTACGGAAGAAGAGACGGAGGAAACGAATGCAGGGATTTTGGCGGCTCGCTTTGGCGGGCCTGCTCGCGCTGGCGGCAAGCGGGGTGGCGCGGGCCGACGATGCGCTGAAGGCGAAGATCGGCGTGCTCCGCCTGTCGTCGTCGGCGCCGGTGTTCATCGCGCAGGACAAGGGCTATTTCAAGGAAGCCGGGCTCGACATCGAGCTGAAATTCTTCGATGCGGCGCAGCCCATTGCAGTGGCGACCACCTCGGGCGACATCGATTTCGGCATCACCGCCTTCACGGCCGGGCTCTACAATCTCGCCGGAAAGCGCACGCTGAAGGTGATCGGCGGCATGAGCCGCGAGAAGGCCGGCTATCCCCTGATCGGCTATTTTGCCAGCAACAATGCCTGGGCCGCCGGATTGAAGACGCCGAAGGATCTCGCCGGCAAGCGCGTGGCAGTCACGCAGGTCGGTTCCAGTTTCCACTATTCGCTCGGGCTGCTCGCCGACAAGTACAAGTTCAGGCTTGCCGACGTGAAGGTGCTGCCGCTGCAATCGCTGTCGAATGCGGCCGCCGCTTTGAAGGGCGAGACGGTCGATGCCGCGCTCTTGCCGGTCTCGACCGCTCGACCGTTGATGGAAACGGACGGCGCAAAGTTTTTGGGCTGGGTCGGCGACGAGACGCCCTGGCAGCTCGGCGCGGTGTTCGCCTCGCCGAAGACGCTGTCCAGCGCGCCGCTGGTGACCAAGCTGCTGGCTGCGCTGGTGCGCGCCGACCGCGAATATCACGACGTGATCCTGGCGTCGGTGAAGGGCGGCAAGGCCGAGATCAACGACAAGACCAGGCCGCTGCTCGAGATCATCGCCAAGTACACCAACCTGCCGGTCGAGCAGGTGGTAGGCAACTGCGCCTATATCGATCCCGACGGCAAGCTGGACGTGAAGAACGTCGCCAACCAGATCGAATGGCTGCAGGAGCAGGGTTTTGTCGACAAGGGATTTGGCGTCGATGCGATCCTGGCAAAGGAATATGTGAAGGCGGATTAATGCTCTTTCGTCATGGCCTGGCTTGTCCCGGCCATCCACGCCTTTGGTTGCTGCAGAATTGAAAGACGTGGATGCCCGGGTCAAGCCCGGGCATGACGAGGAGAGAGCCGCAGGAAACAATGCGAATGAAATGGACCTGATCGCCGACCATATCAGTCATCGTTTCGGCGCGCTCGAGGTGCTCGACGACGTCTCGTTCGAGGTCGCGGCGGGCGAGGTGGTGGCGATCGTGGGGCCCTCCGGCTGCGGCAAGAGCACGCTGCTGTCGATCCTCGGCGGCCTGTTGCAGCCGACGAAGGGCGCAGCCGAACTGCGCGGTGCGCCGCCGGCCGGCAGCCTCAATCCGCTGACCTTCGTGTTCCAGGATTTTGCGCTGCTGCCCTGGTGCACGGTGGAAGGCAACGTCGCCTTTCCGCTGGAGACTGCGGGCCTTTCCGCAACCGCGCGCCGCACGGTGGTCGACGACGCTCTGCGCCGCACCGGCCTCGCGGATTTCAGCGGCGCCTACCCAAAGCAGCTTTCCGGCGGCATGCGCCAGCGTGTCGGCATTGCCCGCGCGCTCGCGGTGCGGCCGGCGATCCTGCTGATGGACGAGCCGCTGTCGGCGCTGGATTCGCAGACCCGCGAGCTCCTGATGGAGGATTTTGTCCGCCTGCTCGCCGACGGCGCCATGGGCGCGGTCTATGTCACGCATAATCTGGAGGAAGCCGTGCGGCTTGCCGACCGCATCGTGGTGCTGTCGCGCCGCCCGGGCCGGGTGCGCGAGACCGTCACCATACCGATGACGCGCGGCGAACGCGGCGCGGCCGAGGCGCGCAACCGCCTGACGGCGCTGCAAGGCGAATTGTGGTCGCTGATCCGCTCAGAGGCGATCGACGCCGAGCGCGAGGTCCAGCATGCTTGACCGCGCGCCGCAGGAGACGGAAGGCGCGGCGGCGGAGAAGCCGCGGCCGGTCGAATTCCGTGGCGGCGGATTCGCGCCGAGCGCGGGGCGCCATGGCGGCTGGATCGCGCTCGCGGTCGTGGTCGCGCTGTGGCAGCTCGCCGGCAGCGCCGGCTGGGTCAACCCGCTGTTCCTGCCGCCGCCCTCGGCCATTGCGGTCGCGATCTGGAAGCTCGCCAGTTCGGGCGCGCTGTGGCAGCACGTCTCCTGGTCGGTCATGCGGATCGGCTCGGGCTGGATCATCGGCACCGCCGCCGGCGTGCTGGTAGGCTTTGCGATCGGCTTGTCGACGCTGGCGCGCAGCATCGGCATCACCTTCATCTCCGCGTTGTTTCCGATTCCGAAGATCGCGCTGCTGCCGCTGCTGATCCTGTGGCTCGGGATCGGCGAGGAGCCGAAGATCGCGACCATCGCGCTCGGCGTTTTCTTCTCGACCGCGATATCCGTCTATAGTGGCGTCGACGCAGTGCCGCGCAACCTGATCCGCATGGCGCAGAGTTTCAACGTGCCGTTCCACGCCATCGTGCGGCGGGTGATCTGGCCTGGCGCACTGCCCTCGATCCTCGCCGGCTTCCGCATCACCGCCTCGGTGGCGCTGCTGCTGGTGGTCAGCGCCGAGATGATCGGCGCGCAATTCGGCATCGGCGCCTTCGTGCTGCAGGCCGGCAACCTCATGCAGACGGATCAGCTGCTTGCAGGCGTGGTGATGCTGTCGGTGTTTGGCCTCGCGGTCGGCAAACTGATCAACCTGCTGGAAGCGCGGCTGCTGCACTGGCGGTGAGACCACTACGTAGGGTGGGCAAAGGCGCTTGCGCCGTGCCCACCTTCAAGTGCTCAGCTCGCGATGGTGGGCACGCTGCGCTTTGCCCACCCTACGGCTTCTCCAACGATCACGCGTTGCCGCGGTCCTCGCGGAACAGGTCCAGCTTCTGCTGCACCGGGCGGTCGGAGAAGCTGAACAGCACCGAATCCTCGTCGGCCTCGTGCGTGACCCAGCGCCAGCTCGGCACCACGAAGAGATCGCGCGGGCCCCACTCGAAGGTCTGGTCGCCGACGCGGGTGCGGCCCTTGCCTTCGATCGCCGCGAACACGGTGGCGTCGGTCGAGCGATAGCGCGCGGTCTTGAAGCCCTTCGGCAGCAGCTGGATGAAGGTGCCGATGGTCGGCATGGCGTAATCGCCGGTCTCGGGATTGGAAAATTTCAGCTTCAGCCCGTGGCAGGCATCCCACTCGTTGCGGCCCTTGGCGCGCTCCAGCGCTTCGCGGGTGTAGCCGTAGGGATAGTTGAAGATCGGCGAGGTCTTCGATTTCCTGACTTCGCCGAGCGGCAGCAGATTGTGGCCATAGCGGGCAAAGCTGTCGCCGACGGGCTTGGTGATCCTCTGCTGGTCTTCCTTGGAGTCTTCGGCGAAGGACGCGTCGAAGAACTGCACCATGGGAATGTCGAGGCCGTCGAGCCAGAACATCGGCTCCTTCGTCTCATTGGAATGATCGTGCCAGGTCATCGCCGGCGTAATGACGAAATCGCCGGGCTCCATCGCGGTGCGCTCGCCGTCGACCGAGGTGAAGGCGCCATGACCCTCGAGCACGAAGCGCAGCGCCGACTGGCTGTGCCGGTGCGACGGCGCGACGTCGCCCGGGATCACCATCTGCACGCCGGCGAACAGCGACGTCGTGACTTTCGACTGGCCGCGCAGCCCCGGATTCTCCAGCACCAGAACCCGGCGCGTGGCTTCCCTGGCGGTGATGAGCTTTCCCGCCTCGTTCATGTACTCGCGGATGGCATCGAACTTCCACAGATGCGGCTGGCAGGCGCTGCGCGGTTCGGGGGTGATGAGGTCGCCCATCACGTTCCACAGCGCGGAGAGATTTTCGCCGTCGATCTTCTTGTAGAACGCCTCGCGCTCCGGTGTCTTCTGCACGGCTTCCATGGCTGGCCTCCTACCCGTTCTTGTTGGTAATTTGATTGACAGTATACTGACAATATGACTAGCGTCAATGTGAGCCAACCAACAAGAAACGGGGGAGGGTCCTTTGAAGCTGCATGGCTATTTCCGCAGCAGCGCAGCCTACCGGGTCAGGATCGCGTTGAATCTCAAGGGTCTCTCCGCCGAGCACCTGCCGCATCATCTTCGCAAGGGCGAGCAGACCGCGCCGGACTATCTGGCGCTCAATCCGCAGGGGCTGGTGCCGACACTGGAAGACGACAGCGGCGCCGTGCTCACCCAGTCGCTGGCCATCATCGAATGGCTGGACGAGACCCATCCCACGCCGCCGCTATTGCCGCTGGACGCGCAGCAGCGGGCCAGGGCGCGCGCCTTTGCGCTGGCGATCGCCTGCGATATCCATCCCGTTCAGAATCTCAAGGTGCTGGCGCGGCTGCGTCAACTCGGCCTGCCCGAGGAGAAGGTGACGGAGTGGGCCGCCTGGGCCAATCGCGAAGGGCTTGCGGCCTGCGAACGATTGATCGCAAGGGAGCCCGGCCCGTTCTGCTTCGGCGAGGTGCCCACCATTGCCGATCTCTGCCTGGTGCCGCAGCTTGCCAATGCGCGCCGTTTCGGCGTCGATGTGTCGGCCTTTCCGCGGCTGCTGCAGGCCGAAGCCGCCGCAAAAGCCATGCCGGCGTTTGCCGACGCCGCCCCGGACAGGCAGAGCGATGCCGAGTAAGCCCACCCCAATCACCATGGACGCGGTCTATGCCGCGCCCGGTTATCTGTTCCGGCGGATGCAGCAGATCGCGGTCGCGCTGTTCGTCGAGGAATGCAGGGCGTTCGATCTCACGCCGGTGCAATATGCCGCGCTGGTTGCGATCCATACCCATCCCGGCATCGATGCGACGCGGCTGTCGGCGGTGATCGCCTTCGATCGCTCGACGCTCGGCAGCGTGATCGAGCGTCTGGAGACGAAGAAGCTGATCGACCGCAAGCCGTCGCCGGAGGACAAGCGGGTCAAGCTGCTCTACCTCACCAGGGCGGGCGCCGCGATCCTGCGCGACATCATGCCTTCGGTGGAGAAGGCGCAGGTGCGCATGCTGCAGCCGCTGAAGCCCGCCGACCGCAAGGTCTTGCTTGCGCTGCTGACGCAGCTCGTCGATCTCAACAACGAATCCTCGCGCGTGCCATTGCGCGCCGAAGACGCGCTCGAACATATGGGAAGGACCGGGTGATGGCCGCGCTCGACCGGAAGCCGGTGCTGATCGCCGGCGGCGGCATCGGCGGTCTTGCGACCGCGATGGGCCTTGCGCAGAAGGGTATCCGTTCCATCCTGCTGGAGAAGGCCTCCGCGCTCGGCGAGATCGGCGCCGGCATCCAGCTCGGGCCGAATGCGTTCCATGCCTTCGACTATCTCGGCGTCGGCGAGGCCGCGCGCGGCATGGCCGTCTATATCGACCAGCTCCGGCTGATGAATGCGCTCACGGCCGAGGAGATCACCCATATCGATCTCGGCGTGGCTTTCCGCGCCCGTTTCCGCAATCCCTATGCGGTGGTGCATCGCGGCGATCTTCATGGTGTTTTCCTGCGGGCCTGCGAGAGCAACGCGCTGGTCGAGCTGCGCGTCAGCTCGGAAGTGGTGGACTACGAGCAGGACGGCTCCTCGGTAACGGCGCGGATCGCCAATGGCGATCGCGTCACCGGATCGCTTCTGGTCGGCGCCGACGGATTGTGGTCGAACATCCGCAAGCAGGTCACGGCGGACGGGCTGCCGCGGGTATCCGGCCACACGACCTATCGCTCGGTGATCCCGACCGAGCAGATGCCGGAAGATCTGCGCTGGAACGCAGCGACGCTGTGGGCCGGGCCGAAATGCCACATCGTGCATTACCCGCTGTCGGGCTGGAAGGTGTTCAACCTCGTCGTCACCTATCACAACGACGCGCCGGAGCCGGTTGCAGGCCAACCGGTGTCGGAAGAGGAGGTGATGAGGGGTTTCGGTCACGTGCATGAGCGGGCGCAAAGCATCATCCGCCACGGCAGGAACTGGAAGCTCTGGGTGCTGTGCGACCGCGATCCTTCCGAGCGCTGGGTCGATGGCCGCGTCGCGCTGCTCGGCGATGCCGCCCACCCGATGCTGCAATATTTCGCGCAAGGCGCCTGCCAGGCGATGGAGGATGCGGTGTGCCTGTCGCACATGCTGGCAAACCACGATGACCACGCGGCGGCGCTGGAGGCCTATCGCGCGCAGCGCTTCCCGCGCACCGCCCGCGTACAGCTGATGTCGCGCGCCATCGGCGAGCACATCTATCATCCCGCCGGCGAGCACGCCCGGCTGCGCAACGCCATCATGGGCGCGAAGTCATCGAACGAATGGTACGACGCCGTTGCCTGGCTGTATGGCGGGACGGGGCTGGGGAGCTAGGTCTCGACCTGTCATGCCCCGCGAAGGCGGAGCATCCAGTACGCGGTGGCCTCTCAGCTTGATCGGGGACTCCCCTGGGATACTGGATCGCCCGCCTTCGCGGGCGACGACAGCTGATCGGGCGGCAACCTACATCCGCAACAGCGCCTGCCGGTCGATCTTGCCCGTCCCCGTCTTCGGCAGCTCGTCGATGAACAATACCTCGCGCGGATATTTGTACGGCAGGAGTCTTGTCTTGACGTAATCCTGCAGTCGCTTGGTGGTGTTGCCTTCGTCTAAGGCCCTCTCGTTCATCACGACCACCGCCTTCAGCGTCATCCGCCGGTCCGGCAGCTCGGCAGCAAACACGGCGCATTCGCGCACGTCGGGATGATCGGCGAGGCACAGCTCGACCTCCAGCGGATAGACCCACTGGCCGGAGATCTTCACGAGATCGTCGGCGCGGCCGCGGAAGAAGTGAAAGCCCTCGGCGTCGCGCACGAAGCGGTCGGCGGTGTAGATCCAGCCGCCGTCGCGGATGGTCTCGGCAGTCTTGTCCGGCCGGTTCCAGTACAGCGGCGTGTTGGAATCGCCGCGCACCCACAAGATGCCTTCCTCGTTATCGCCGACTTCGCGGCCATCCTTGTCGCGGAGCACGATCTCGTAGCCGGGCACGCGCAAGCCGGCGGCGCCGGGTTTTTTCCTCTCGGCGCTGTTGCTGAGATAGATGTGCAGCGCCTCGGTCGAGCCCAGCCCTTCGATGATCTCGAGACCGGTCAGCGCCTTCCAGCCGTTGAAGACCTCGGCGGAGAGGATTTCGGCCGCGGAGAGCGCCATGCGCAGCGACGAGAAGTCGGTCGCAGCAGCATTTTCCGCCTTGGTCAGTGACGTATAGAGCGTCGGCAGGCCGAAGAAGACGGTCGGGCGGAAGCGCTCGATGGCCGCGAAGATTGCCGCGGGCTTTGGCTGGCCCGGCAGCAGCAGGGTCGCCGCGCCGGCCGAGAACGGAAAGGTGATGGCATTGCCGAAACCATAGGCGAAGAAGATTTTCGGCACCGAAAAGCAGATGTCGTCTGGCGCGAGCTTCAGCACGTTGCGGGCAAAGGCGAGCTCGGAATAGGCCATGTCGTGCTGCAGATGCACGATGCCCTTGGGCCGCCCGGTCGAGCCGGAGGAATACATCCAGAACGCCATGTCGTTGCGGGTCGTGTCGGCCTCCGCAAGCTCGCTCGGGAAGTCTTTCAGCCATTGATCGGCTGCGAGCGCTTTTGGTGCGGCATGTGTGCCGGCTGCGCCGTTGACCACGATCAACGTGTGCAGCGGCGTATCCTTGCAGGCTTCCGCGTTGAATCGCCCGGCGAATTCGGCATCCGCGACTGCGACGGCTGCGCCGGCATCGGTGAGATAGAAGTTCAGGAGATCCGGCGGCGTCAGCGTGTTGATCAGCAGCGGCACGAAGCCCGCCCGCACCGCGCCGAAGAAGGCGGCCGGATAGGCCGGCGTATCGTCGAGGAACAGCAGGACGCGATCGCCGCGCTTCAGGCCGAGCGAAAGGAAGCCGTTACCCCATTGCGCCGCCTCGGCGCAGAGCCCGGCATAGGTTCGCGTCCCTCCCGGTCCGGTCAGCGCCAGCCGCGCGCCGTTTCCCCGCGCGAGATTGTCGAACAGGATGCGGCTCGCATTGTAGGTCTCCGGAACGGAAAAACCGATCTCGCGGGCGCCCGGGCAATCCCGCGGAACCTGGTCGATGATTTGCAGCGTCATGCCGACCTCCTCGACGCCTCGAAGCGGGCCATGAATTGCGGCGACATCGCGCGCAGCCGCGCATCGTCGATGCGGCCGGAGCGGGTGATGTAGCTGTAGGTGAAGTCCATCAGGCCGAGCTTCATGTGCTCGGGAAAATGCTCGTACCAGTCGGCGCTGGTGCGCGCCGCGGTGACGAGCTTCTTGACGACCGGCTTTCGTTCGCGCTCGTAGTGCGCCAGCGCCGACGGGACATCCGCTTCTGCCTCCAGCGCCTTGGTCAGCGCGATCGCATCCTCGATCGCCAGCCGCGTGCCGGAGCCGATCGAGAAATGCGCCGTGTGCAGCGCGTCGCCGATCAGCACCATGTTGCGATGCGACCAGCGCTCGTTCCAGATCCAGGGGAAGTTGCGCCACACCGACTTGTTGGAGATCAGCTTGTGACCGTCGAGGGTGTCCGCGAAGATCTCCTCGCAGATGACTTGAGACTCCTCGATGCTCTTGTGCTCGAAGCCGTAGGCGTTCCAGGTCGCCGCGTCGCATTCGACGAGAAAGGTGCTCATCGAAGGCGAATAGCGGTAGTGATGGGCGTTGAACGTGCCGCGTTCGGCGGTCACGAAGGTCTGCGACAGCGTTGCAAAGGTTTTGGTCGTGCCGTACCAGGCGAACTTGTTGGTGGAGTAGGCGACCGAGGTGCCGAACTCCTTCTCGAAGGCGCGGCGCACGATCGAGTTCAGGCCGTCGGCGGCGACGATCAGGTCGTAGCCGGCAAGACGGTCGATGGAATCGATCGTGGTTTCGAAGCGCGGGGTGACGCCGACGCCGCGCACGCGGGCCTGCAGCAGCGTCAGGAGCTCCAGCCGGCCGATCGAGGAGAAGCCGACGCCGTCGATCTCGACGCTCTCGCCGCGCAGGTTGAGCGTGATGTTGCGCCAGCTTTCCATTCGCGGCGCGATGGCGTCCACGGTCTCGGGGTCGTCGGCGCGCAGGAATTCCAGCGCCTGGTCGGAGAACACCACGCCAAAGCCCCAGGTGGCGCCTTCCGGGTTCTGCTCGAACAGATCGATGACGGCCTCGGGGTGCCGAAGCTTCCAGAGATAGGCAAAGTAGAGGCCGCCCGGGCCTCCGCCGATCACGGCGATGCGCACGCTTTCCTCCCTAGATTGACAGTATACTTACAAATTGGGAGGCAATGTAGCGCCAGCGGGGGGCGGGCGCTACAGGAAATTTGGGGGCTGGAGCATGATCCGGAAAAGCGTGAAGCGGTTTTCCGAAAAGATCATGCCCAACAACAACCTAAAGCGCGATGACGATTCATCTCTCTCATCGCGCTTTGGGAGCTCAGGTGCACTTGCGGACCTTGACGCCGTTCACCCAGACCGTCCGGCACACGACGACAGGGACCGGCTTCTTGACGACGACCGCGGCACGCGGTCCGGCGCAGACGGTACGCACCACGCCGTCGGCGCAGACCACGGCGCTGGCGGTGCGGGACTCCAGGGTCATGGTGGCGGAAAAGGCGACTAGCGCGGCGCCCGCGAGCAGCAATGAACGCATGTTGTTCTCCTCCAATGGTTGTTGCCGGCAATGTTCTGCGGATTGAAACCTGCTTCGTCTGTGCGTCCGCCTGCTTGCTTCATGGCCGCGGACCCGTTGTATTGCTGGCTTTGCGCCGATTTCAGTCGATTGATCCCGCTTGCAAGGAGAACCCATGGCAGAACTCAGGTCCAGGTGGCTTGCCTTCTATTCCGACAATGTCGAGCCGGTTTACAAGGAGGTCGTCTCCCATATCGAGAAGATGATCATCGGGACGCTGATCGTCTCGGCCGGCGCGCATGTGTCGAGCGACGAGCCGGCGATCCAGTTGTTCGGCTATCTGCGCCACGGCCTGGTCGGCCGCGGCGTGATGCTGGTCGGTGTCATCGTTCTGCTGCTGAATTTCATCGACGGGCTCACCAAGCTCGCGAAGGTGAACTGGCATGTGGCATGGCAGATCGTGATGTCGCTGTTCTACATCGCACTGTCGGTTCGCCTGGTCCAGCTCATCCTCGCCTTTCGTGGCGGAGACTAGCCGGCGGCGCTTGCTGCCGCCGGCTTGTGATGCGCGCGATTTAGCCTGCTGCCGGCTTAACGCACCATGAACGGCACCAGCACGTCCTTGCAGGCGGGCGAAAGATCGGCGCCGCGGTTGGCGATGCATTGCATGATGCGGCCGCCGCCGGGCGCGACGCCGGCACACAGGGTGCGGATGTCGGCGCCACAGGCCGAGCGCAGCACGAACAGTTCCTCGCGCGGCAGCATCGGGCGCAGCACGATGACGACGGGAGCCGCCGCCGGTGCTGCGCCTGCAGCCGCCGGAGCAGCACCGCCCGCCGCCGGCGCAGCACCGCCGCCGACAGCCGCAAGCGCCTTGCCGCAACCAGCGGAAACCCGGGCCTTGTTCTTTTCCAGGCATTCCAGCGCCGGCGCGCCGCCGGTGGGCACGCCCGCGCAAACCTTGGGATAGTCCGAGCGGCAAGCGGTGCGGATCGCGGAAGCCTGCGCCTCGGTCGGCTTTTTCGCCGCGGTCGGCGCCGGTGCTGCCGTCTTGGATTCGGCCTTGGATTCGGTCTTGGGTTCCGCGGCGGGCTTGGCCGTCGTGGTCTCGGTCTTCGGCGCGGCGGCGGGTGCGGCCGCAGGGGCGGCTTCCGTCTTTGCCGGCTCGCTCTTCGGCGCGGCGGACGTCTCGATCGCCTTCACCGCACTGGCGCATCCCGACGACAGGCTCGACATGTTCTTGGCGAGGCATTGCAGCGCCGCTTCGCCGCCCGGCGTCACGCTGGAACAATGCGCCATGAAATCGGAGCGGCAGGCAGACTTGACGGCTTCCTTCTGCGCTTCGGTCGGTTGTGCAAGGGAAGGAGTTGCAACGGCAAGCATCAGTGCTGCCGTCAACGCACAAGAAGCCGCATCGCGCCTCAACGTACTGAACATTTGAATAAATCCTCGCCGCTATTCGCTTGAATCGTCGCGTCAAGCGAAGTGAAATTATGAAAGAGCTTGAGTGAGCAACCTGGAGCGGGCGGCATCATTTTCGCTTTCCGGTTTTACTGCAAGCGGATTGTTGCTATTTTCATGGGATGGCGGACAGCCGCTTTCTGACTAAAAAGCCTTTCTGAAAGCAATTTGTAATCGAGGCACAGAAATGAGGCATGCGCGTACGCCTGCAAATTTGAAGATGAACGTTTTTTTGCGACTGCGAGCCGGCGCGATGCTGCGCGCCATGTCGGTTGCATCGGCGGCCGTCGCGTTAAGTGCCTGCGAGCAAAATACTTTTGTCCCGCCGCCGCCGCCGAAAGTGGAGGTCGCGCCGCCGCTGCAGAAGAACATCACGCGCTACATCGACGCCACCGGCAACACCGCGGCGGTGAAATCGGTCGATCTGGTCGCGCGAGTGCAGGGTTTTCTGCAATCGATCAACTACAAGGACGGCAGCTTCGTCAAGGAAGGCACCACGCTGTTCACCATCGAGCCGGAAACCTACAAGCTCAAGCTCGAGCAGGCGCAGGCTGCGGAAGCCGGCGCGCAGGCCTCGGTGAAGCAGGCGGAAGCCGATTACAAGCGACAGGTCGACCTGGTGCAGAAGCAGGCGGTCTCGCAAGCGACGCTGGATACTTCGACCGCCACCCGCGACAATGCGCAGGCCAATCTGCAGCAGGCCCAGGCCAATACCAAGATCGCGCAGGTCAATTACGGCTATACCAACGTCACCGCCCCGTTCGACGGCGTCGTCTCCGCGCACCAGGTTTCCGTCGGCGAGCTTGTCGGCGTGTCGTCGCCGACGCAGCTCGCGGTGATCGTCGCGCTCGATCCGATCTATGTGAATTTCAACGTCAACGAACAGGACGTGCTGAAGGTGCGCGAGGAAGCGCGCCGCCGCGGCATGACCGTGGAGGATCTCCGGCAATTGCCGGTCGAGGTGGCGTTGCAGACCGACACCGGCTATCCGCACAAGGGCACGCTCGATTACGTCTCGCCGACGCTGAACCAGTCCACCGGAACGATCGCGGTCCGCGGCATCCTGAAGAACGCCGATCGCGTGCTGCTGCCGGGCTATTTCGTGCGCGTCCGCGTTCCCTTCGAGCAGCAGCAGAGCGCGCTGCTGGTGCCCGACGCTGCGCTGGGCGCCGACCAGGCCGGCCGCTACGTGCTGGTCGTCAACGGCGAGAGCGTGGTCGAGCAGCGCAAGGTGACGACCGGGCCGCTCGATGGCGGTCTGCGCGTCATCGAGACCGGGCTGAAGCCGGACGACAGGGTGGTCGTCGGCGGGTTGCTGCGCGCGATCCCCGGCCAGAAGGTCGATCCGCAAGCGAAGAAGATCGAGTCCGGCGCGGCTGCGAAGTAGGAGCCGGCCATGATCTCGAAATTCTTCATCGAACGGCCCGTCCTTTCCAACGTCATCGCCATCCTGATGATCCTGATCGGCGGCGTGGCGCTGTATAACCTCGCTGTCGCGCAATATCCGGACGTGGTGCCGCCGACGGTGCAGGTCACCACCCGCTATCCCGGCGCCAGCGCCAAGACCGTGATCGATACGGTGGCGCTGCCGATCGAGCAGCAGGTCAACGGCGTCGAGGACATGCTCTACATGCAGTCCTACAGCGGCGCCGACGGCACCTACACGCTGACGGTGACCTTCAAGATCGGCACGGATCTGAATTTTGCGCAGGTGCTGGTGCAGAACCGCGTGTCGGCCGCGCTGTCGCAGCTGCCGACCTCGGTGCAGAACCAGGGCGTCACCGTGCAGAAGCGATCGACCGCGATCCTCCTGTTCGTGACGCTGACCTCCCCGAAGGGGACCTACGACAGCCTGTTCCTGTCCAATTACGCCACCATCAGCATCCGCGACGAGCTGTCCCGCCTGCCGGGCGTCGGCAACGTCACCGTGTTCGGCGCCGGACAATATTCGATGCGGGTCTGGCTCGATCCGAACAAGCTGCAGGTGCGCGGGTTGATGCCGCAGGACGTCATCCAGGCGATCCAGCAGCAGAGCCAGCAGGTCACCGCCGGCCAGGTTGGCGCCCCGCCGTCGCAGGCCGGCCAGGCGTTCCAGTACACGCTCAACATCGCGGGCCGCCTCGATGACAAGACGCAGTTCGAGGACGTGATCGTCAAGACCGGCACGTCCGGCGACGTCACGCGGGTGCGCGATGTCGGCTGGGTCGAGCTCGGCGCGCAGACCTACAGCCAGGTGTTCTCGCTCAATCAGAAGCCGGCCGCCGGCATTGCGGTGTTTCAGTCGCCGGGCGCCAATGCGCTGCAAGTCGAAAAGGCCGTCGAGAAGAAGATGGCGGAGCTTGCGAAAGCCTTCCCTCAGGATATCAAGTACGACACGCCGTTCGACACCACCAAGTTCGTGCAGGAGTCGATCAACGAGGTCTACAAGACGCTGTTCGAGGCCGGCATCCTCGTTCTCGTGGTGATCCTGATCTTCCTGCAGGACTGGCGCGCCATGCTGGTGCCGGCGACGACGGTGCCGGTCACGATCATCGGCGCCTTCGCGGCAATGGCGGCGCTCGGCTTCACCGTGAACCTGTCCACCCTGTTTGCGATCGTGCTCGCGATCGGCATCGTGGTCGACGACGCCATCGTCGTGGTGGAAGGCGCGGCGCACAATATCGAGCAGGGCATGTCCGGCCATGACGCGTCGATCAAGGCGATGGATGCGCTGTTCGGGCCGATCATCGGCATCACGCTGGTGCTGATATCGGTGTTCCTGCCGTCGGCGTTCCTGCCGGGCCTGACGGGGCGCATGTACGCGCAGTTTGCGCTGGTCATTGCCGCGACCGCGCTGCTGTCGGCCATCAACGCCGCGACGCTGAAGCCGACGCAGTGCGCGCTCTGGCTGCGCCGGCCGGTGCCGCCGGAGCAGCGCAACTGGTTCTATCGCGGCTTCAATGCCGTCTACGACCGGCTGGAACGCGGCTATGCCAGGCTGATCGGCAGCCTGGTCGCGCACAGCAACATTTCCGTCCTCGTCGCGCTGATCCTGATCGGCATCGGCGGCTACGGCTTGTCACGCGTGCCGACCGGGTTCATCCCGATCGAGGACCAGGGCTATCTGCTGGCGGCCGTGCAGCTGCCCGACGGCGCCTCGCTGGAGCGGACGCAAAAGGTGATGGACCAGGTCCAGGAGATCGCGAGCCAGCAGCCCGGCGTCGAGCAGATCATGACCATCGCCGGCATCTCCGCGCTCGACAACTCCTCGAGCCTGGCGAACGCCGGCGTCGCCTATATCGTGCTGAAGGAATGGAGCGCGCGCGGCGCGGGGCAGGACCTTCGCTCGCTGTTCGTCGGCCTGAACGAGAAGCTGTCGGTGGTGTCAGAGGCGCGCGTGCTGGTGATTCCGCCGCCGCCGATCCAGGGCATCGGTAACGCCGCCGGCTTTGCCATGCAGGTCGAGCTGCGCGACGGCACCTCCGATTTCGCCAAGCTGCAGGCCGTCACCGGCGCGATCATCGCCAACGCGCAGACGCAAAGCGCGCTGCAGCGGGTGTCCTCGTCGTTCCGCTCGATGGTGCCGCAGTTCAATATCGAGATCGACCGGATCAAGACGCAGACGCTGCACGTCACCACGGACCAGATCTTCTCGACGCTGTCGTCCTATATGGGCGCGTCCTACGTCAACCAGTTCAACAAGTTCGGCCGCACCTTCCAGGTCTACACGCAAGCCGACTCGCAGTTCCGTGTCACCTTGCGCGACATCGAGAACCTGATGGTGCGCAACTCGAACGGCGACATGATTCCGATAGGCACGGTGGCGAAGATCACGCCGGCGGTCGGCCCGTCGCTGATCAGCCTCTATAATCTCTATCCCTCCGCCACGATCATAGGGCTTCCCGCGACCGGCTACAGCTCGGGCGAATCGATGAAGCTGATGGAGGAGATCGCCGACAAGACGCTGCCGCGCGGCACCGGCTATGAATGGACGGCGATGTCGTACCAGGAGAAAGTGGTCGGCGGCCAGATCTACTTCGCCTTCGCGCTGGCGCTGCTGCTGGTCTATCTGGTGCTCGCCGGCCAGTATGAGAGCTGGTACGCGCCGATGTCGGTGATCCTGGCCGTCCCGCTGTCGTTGATCGGCCCGATGCTGGTGCTGACCGACCTGCGGATCGAGAACAACCTCTACACCCAGATCGGCATCATCCTGCTGATCGCGCTGTCGGCCAAGAACGCGATCCTCATCGTCGAGGTGGCGCTGGAGCTGCACGTGCGCGACGGCAAGCCGCTGTTGGAATCCGCGGTCAACGCCGCCCGTGCGCGGTTCCGGCCGATCCTGATGACGTCGTTCGCCTTCATTCTCGGCGTGCTGCCGCTGGTGCTCGCCACCGGCGCCGGCGCCAATGCGCGCAAGTCGATCGGCATCACGGTGTTCTCCGGCATGATCGCATCGACCTGCCTTGCCGTGCTGTTCGTGCCGACATTCTTTGTCGTGATCCAGCGCTTCGAGAACTGGCTCGCAACGCGCAAGGGCAAGAAGGTCGGCGTGCAGAAGGTGCCGGATGCGGGAACGGCGGCGGAGCATTAATGGCTCCCTCGCCCCGCTCTTGCGGGGAGAGGGTTGGGGTGAGGGGTGTCGCCGCAAAAGCGGTGTCAGGTAGGGTAGGGTGGGCAAAGCGCAGCGTGCCCACCAATCTTGCCCGGTGCAAATGAGGTGGGCACGGCGCAATTGCGCCTTTGCCCACCCTACGAAGCGGACACTCCCCGCAGGCGGGGAGAGGTGAAGAGCGCCTACACCCGCACCATTCGCTTGCCGCGGTTTTCGCCCGCGAGCAGTCCGATCAGCGCGGCCGGCGTGTTCTCCAGCCCGCTGATGATGTCTTCCTGCACCTTCAGCTTGCCCGACTTGACCCATGCCTGCAGCTCGGCGAGCGCCTGCTGGCTCTGGTCCATGTAGTCCATCACGATGAAGCCCTGCATGGTCAGGCGCTTCACCACGATCAGGCCGGGCACGCCGCGCGGCCCGTGTGCCGAGGGCACGCCGTCATATTGCGAGATGGCGCCGCAGCAGGCGATGCGGCCGAAATTGTTCATCTGCGCGATGCAGGCTTCCAGGATGTCGCCGCCGACATTGTCGAAATAGACGTCGATGCCCTTGGGTGCGGCGGCGCGCAGCGCCTTGAAGGTGGCGCCATCCTTGTAGTCGACGGCGGCGTCGAAGCCGAGTTCCGACGTCAGCCAGTTGCACTTGTCCTTGCCGCCGGCGATGCCGACGACGCGGCAACCCTTGATCTTCGCGATCTGGCCGACGATGGAGCCGACGGAACCTGCCGCCGCCGAGACCACGACCGTTTCGCCCTCCCTGGGCTTGCCGACATGCAGCAGGCCGAAATAGGCGGTGAGGCCGGCAATGCCGAACACGCTGAGCAGATAGGACATCGGCTCGACCTTCGGCATTTTCGTCAGCTGTTTTGCGGGTAGCGCTGCATAATCCTGCCAGCCGGTGTCGGCGAACACGAGATCGCCGGGCGCGAAGTTCGGCGCTTTCGACGACATCACTTCGGAAATGCTGCCGCCGGCCATCACGGAGTTGGCTTCGACGGCGGAACGATAGGTCGCGCCGTGCATCCAGGCGCGGTTGGCGGCATCGAGCGAGATGAGGCGCGTGCGAAGCAGCGCTTCGCCATCCTTGGGCTCCGGCACGGCGCCGTTGACGAGCTTGAAATGTTCGGGCCCGAGCTTTCCGCCCGGCTTCTCCACCAGCAGGATCTGGCGATTGACTGACGCGTTCATGGTGTTTCCCCCTGGCATTGTTCGTTGCAGCCGTCTCGCCGCAACATTAGAGAAATTCTTTGCGCCGCATAGCAACTATTCCGTTGTGCAGGATGCAAGGCATTTCTCTACCGCTGGAGTTAAAACGGCAATTTCTTTCTGCGCCGTCGAACGATTCGGCAAGTTAATTTCGTGACGCCGATCACGCTGCGTCGAACCTTATCCAGCCATAAACCGACTGCCATTGTGCACCCTCATTTGCGCACCAGATGAGGTTGACTATCGCGCGCGATAGCGCGATGGACAGCGCAAAATTGCGGGATTTTTCGGAGGTTTTGCCTTCGCCCGCGGTAGTCAAGCAACGGTTTGTTCTACGTCGAGCTTCACGGATAAACGAAAACACATGAGCGCGTTCTATCGAGAGAAGGTTCTTGCCGTTCGCCACTGGACCGATACGCTTTTCAGCTTCCGAGCCACCCGCGATTCCGGCTTCCGTTTCCAGAATGGGCAGTTCGCCATGATCGGCCTCGAGGTCGACGGCCGCCCCCTGCTGCGTGCCTACAGCATGGCGAGCGCCAATCACGAGGAAGAGCTCGAGTTCTTCTCGATCAAGGTGGCCGACGGCCCGCTCACCTCCAAGCTGCAGAAGATCAGGGAAGGCGACACCATCCTGGTCGGGCGCAAGGCCACCGGCACGCTGGTGACCGACAATCTCTTGCCCGGCAACCGCCTGCTGCTGCTGTCGACCGGCACGGGGCTGGCACCGTTCGCGAGCCTGATCAAGGATCCCGACGTCTATGAGCGTTTCGAGAGCATCGTTCTCGTGCACGGTTGCCGCCAGGTTTCCGAGCTTGCCTATGGCGAGGAACTGGTGGCGCGGTTGCGCGACGACGATCTGTTCGGACCGCTGCTGTCGGAGAAGCTGCTCTATTATCCGACCGTGACGCGCGAGCCGTTCCGCAACCGCGGCCGCATCACCGACCTCATCACCTCGGACCAGCTATTCGACGACCTGCACCAGGGCCCGCTCGACATCGAGACGGATCGCATCATGATGTGCGGCAGCCCGGCGATGCTGGAAGACCTGAAGCAGCTGTTGGAGACCCGCGGCTTTGCCGAGGGCGCCAATCACAGGCCCGGCCATTTCGTGATCGAAAAGGCGTTTGTGGAACGCTGATCGCCGTCGTCCCGGCCAAGCGAAGCGCGAGCCGGGACCCATACTCCCGGGATTGAGTTGTTGAGGAAGCTGGAGCAACAGCCCGGCGCAGCAACATATGCCAGTGGTTATGGGTCCCGGCGTTCGCCGGGACGACATCGAATGGTTGGCGGCTAGCCCGCCTTCCTGAAGCACTGCTATAACTTCCCTGAACCCCGCGCACGCATGACGCGGGCTGGGGAGGAAGCCGTGTCCGCATCCGACACTGCCACCGCGCGCAGGACCGCCTTCGTCTTCGCGGGCGGCGGCAGTTTTGGCGCGATCCAGGTCGGCATGCTGCAGTCGCTGGCCGCGCACGGCATCGGCGCCGACATGGTGGTCGGCTCCAGCGTCGGCGCGCTGAACGGCGCGTTCTATGCCAGCGATCCGACCGTCAAGGGCGTGGAACGGCTGGCCGACATCTGGCGCGGCCTGAAGCGGCAGGACGTGTTTCCGATGACGTGGCGCACGATGCTGGGATTCCTGTGGCGGCGCGATTTCCTGATCACCCATGACGGCGTCCGCAGGCTGATCGACGACCACATTCCCTTCCGTCGCCTGGAGGAGGCGCCGCTGCCGGTGCATGTCGTCACCACCGACATCATCACCGGCGACAGCGTGGTGTTCTCGGAAGGCCCGACGTCGGAAGCGATCGTCGCCTCGACCGCCATCCCCGGCGCGTTCTCGCCGATCCGTTACAAGAACTACTATCTCGCCGACGGCGCCATCTCCAGCAACACGCCGATCCGCGTCGCCGTCGCCAAGGGCGCGCGCCGCCTGATCGTGCTGCCGACCGGGCATGCCTGCGCCAACGACGCCCCGCCGGTAGGTGCGGTCGCCAACGCGCTGCATGCGCTGACACTGCTGATCGCGCGGCAACTCGTCAACGAGCTCGAAAATCTCGGTCCTGAAATCGAGTACTACGTCGTGCCGCCGTTGTGCCCGCTGGTCGGCTCACCCTATGATTTCTCGCGCACCGCAGATCACATCGACCGTGCCATCCGCGGCACCGACGCATGGCTGGCACAGAACGGCCTCGAGAAGCGGGAAATCCCGCATGAGCTGCGTCCCCACGACCACTAGGTTACTGTCCGCCGGCCTCGTTGCACTGCAAAAGGGCGCCGGCCGGGATCGTATGCAGGCGGATTGATTATCCGTGGCAGGAAACGATAGCTTGCAAGCGTACGTATATATCGCTGTCATATCCATGGTCCCTGCCGCCGGATATCGTGTCCGGCAGTCCGGGGCCGCCGTGGTCAACCAGCGGCAAACAATATTCCGGCGGAATCGCCCGAGGGTCATATGGAAACGCTGCTGCTCCCGTTCTCGCCACGCTTCATCGTCCTGACGATCTGCGCCGTGGTGACGGCGCTCCTCGTCGCGGAAGTCATCTTCGATCCCGAGTGGTTCGACTTCCTGCTGATCCCGATCCTGATGTTCGGCGGGCTCACCGTGCTCGGCATTCGCGACGTCATGCAGAAGGGCCATGCGGTGCTGCGCAACTATCCGATCTCGGCGCATATCCGCTTCCTGCTCGAGGAAATCCGCCCCGAGATGCGGCAGTATTTCTTCGAGAGCGAGAAGGACGGCATGCCGTTCTCGCGCGACACCCGCGCCGTGGTCTACCAGCGCGCCAAGATGCAGCTCGACAAGCGCCCGTTCGGCACCCAGGAGGACGTCTACCGCGACGGTTACGAATGGATGCACCATTCGGTCGCGCCGAAGGCGTCGGTCGGCGACAAATTCCGCGTCACCGTCGGCGGACCTGACTGTACCAGGCCTTATGCGGCTTCGGTGTTCAACATCTCCGCCATGAGTTTCGGCGCGCTCAGCCCCAACGCCGTGCGTGCCCTCAATGCCGGCGCGAAGAAGGGCGGCTTTGCGCATGACACCGGCGAGGGCGGCGTCAGCCCCTATCACCGCGAGAGCGGCGGCGACATCATCTGGGAAGTCGGTTCCGGCTATTTCGGCTGCCGCAACCGCGACGGCAGTTTCAATCCGGACCTGTTCGCCAAGGTTGCGGGCGAAGACCAGATCAAGATGGTCGAGCTCAAGATCAGCCAGGGTGCCAAGCCCGGCCATGGCGGCGTGCTGCCGGCAGCGAAGGTGTCGGAAGAGATATCGAAGATCCGCGGCGTCGACATGGGCGAGGATTGCATCTCGCCGGCCAGGCACCGCGCCTTTTCCACGCCGCTGGAGATGATGAAGTTCATCGGCGAGATGCGCCGGCTTTCCGGCGGCAAGCCGGCCGGCTTCAAGATGTGCATCGGCCACCCCTGGGAGTTTCTGGCGATCTGCAAGGCGATGGTGGAAAGCGGCATCTATCCCGATTTCATCGTCGTCGACGGCAATGAGGGCGGCACGGGTGCCGCGCCGCTGGAATTCATGGATCATCTGGGCATGCCGATGCGCGAGGGCGTCAATTTCGTGCACAACGCACTGGTCGGCATCAACGCGCGCGGCCGCATCAGGGTCGGCGCCTCCGGCAAGATCGCGACCGCCTTCGACATGGCGCGCGCGATGGCGATCGGCGCCGACTGGTGCAATTCGGCGCGCGGCTTCATGTTCGCGCTGGGCTGCATCCAGTCGCTGAGCTGTCACACCGATCGCTGTCCCACCGGCGTCGCCACGCAGGATCCCCTGCGCAACCGCGCCCTCGTCGTGCCGCACAAGACCGAGCGCGTCTACAATTATCACCACGCGACGCTGCATGCGCTCGGCGAGCTGCTGGCGGCGGCCGGCCTCGAACATCCCAGCGAGTTGCGTCCGATCCATTTCTCGCAGCGCACGTCGACGACGGAAGTCTGCTCATTCGCCAAGCTCTATCCGGCGCTGCGCCCGGGCGAGCTGCTCGACGGCACCGACGATCCGCGCTTCCGCGACGCCTGGGCGCTGGCAAGGCCGGACACGTTCCAGGCGGCTGGGTGATACGCGTCGTCACGGTTGCGGACCTCCAGTCCTTGATCTAGACTTTTCTTGCCGGGGACTCCGCAGCCTCCCCGTCAAGTGGGTGACCCCATGCAAGCGCTGCTCGCTACCTTTTGGAGCGAGCGCCCATGGATGGAAACCTTCTACTCATCTTTGCATTTGCGACATTTCTCGGCGGCTTCGTCAGCGGCTTTTCCGGCTTCGCGATGGGT
The DNA here is from genome assembly GCF_016219575.1 of Bradyrhizobium sp. Lineage (GTDB taxonomy): Bacteria > Pseudomonadota > Alphaproteobacteria > Rhizobiales > Xanthobacteraceae > Bradyrhizobium. The sequence continues at coordinate 79,395 of NZ_JACRMG010000010.1, forward strand.
ATCGTCGTATCCGGCTTCTGGCTGCATCTGATCACTCCGATCCAGACCGCGGCCCTGATCGCGGGCTACGGTCTGCTCACGCAAGGCTACGGCATTGCAAAGCTGCGGCACGAGCTGAGCTGGCAGGACATCTGGCCGCTGACGCTCGGCACCGCAATCGGCATCCCGATTGGCGTGATGCTGTTGACCCACATCGATCCGACCCATGTGCGGTTCGGCGTCGGCGTGTTACTCGTGCTCTACGCGGTCTACAGCCTGACGCGTCCTCCGCTCGGGCCATTTCGGATCGGCGCCCCGGCCGACGTCGCCATCGGCATTGGCAACGGACTGGTCGGAGGCATCACCGGCCTCGGCGGCATCATCTCGACCATCTCCGTCCAATTGCGCGGATGGTCGAAGGACAAGCAGCGCGCCGTCTTCCAGCCCGTGCTGTTTGCGGCCTTCGTGATCATCTCGATCTCGCAACTCGTCGCCGGATCCTACACGCTCGAAACAGTCAAGCTGTACGGCATCGGCCTGCCGTTCATGGTCGCCGGAATCTGGATCGGCTTCCGGCTCTATGGAACCATCAACGATGAGACCTTTCGCAAGGCCGTGCTGGTGCTGGTTCTCCTTGCCGGGGTGTCCCTGGTCGCTTCGGCTTCGGGACTCGTTCCCCTCGGCAGGGGTCCGTCGTGATCAGTATTTCGGCCGGTGCGAGGTTGCCCATTCGCGGGCATGCTGGATCGGGACGCGTGGCACGGCGGCACGAACCTTCTGCGTTGCCGGAAGATTGTCCATGCGCTCCCGCCAGCGGCAGAAAGCCGGGAATTTCGGATACATCGACTGCCCCTCGGCGGTCAGGCTGAACGCAAAAGTGCTCGGCAGCAGATAGAAATCAGCGATCGAGAGTTCGTCGCCGAGCAGGAAGTCCTTGCCATGCGACAACTGGCGCTCGGCCACCGCAAGGCCCGTTTCGACCTTGGGCAACGCATGCGCCACGACCTTCTCGTCGGAGGCGATGCCGAGCTCGGGAAAGACCAGGCGCTCATGCGTGACGTGGTAGATCATGTACGGGTAGTAGTAGGAATTGACCGCGCTGATCCACTGGTTCATGCGCGCCTTCGCCTTGATGTCTCTCGGCGTCAGCGACTCGCCGCCAAAGGCCTCGTCGACATAGGCGGCGATCGCGCTGGTCTCATAGACCGTGAGATCGCCATGCCTGAGGATGGGCACGCGGTTGAACGGGTGCAGCGCCAGATGCTCGGGCTTGCCCATGACAGGCTCGAGGTCGTGGAACTGATAGGCCACGCCCTTGTGCGTCAGGATCAACCTGATGATGTTGACGAAGGTGCTGCGCGGAAAGCCGTAAACGATCGGATCGGACATCCGTTCTTCTCCCATTGTTGATCTTGTTCTCACCGCCAGAACGGCTTGGCGGCCTCGCGTAGCGCCTCTTCGCGCGACAGCCCGAGATCGCCGAGCAGGCGCGGATCATCGGCGATCTCGCGCAGCGCAATGCGCTGCAGCGGCCGGTCGAGCCAGCTCCACCAACCGGGCCGGCGAATGGCGGCTGGGGGTCCTGAGCTGGATTGATGAACAGGCGCGGCCGGGCCGGCGGCCTGCACCGGCGGGACCGAAAAGATGTCGGTCAACAGGATGGACATGACAGGCTCCAAATTGCTTGAAATGCGTCGCTGGAGCTGTTCAATAGGGTCGCGGGACATTTTCCCGCAAAGCATCGTTTCTCGTGCCTGCCCCAATTTTTCTCATGAAGTCATGCGATGCGCCCACGCCTGCCGCCGCTCAACGCCCTGAAGGCCTTCGAAGCCGCCGCGCGGCATGAGAGCTTTACGCGCGCTGCGGAAGAGCTCTGCGTCACGCAGGGCGCGGTGAGCCACCAGGTCAAGGCGCTGGAAGCGGAACTTGCGATCAAGCTGTTCAACCGCGAGCGTCAGCGCCTGATCATCACCGAGGCCGGACGCGACTATCTCGCCGTGGTGCGCGATGCGCTCGATCGCATCGCCATCGGCACCGAGCGGTTGCTGCAGCGGCAGAACGCCGGCGTGCTCACCGTCTCTACCTCGCCGGATTTCGCCGCCAAATGGCTGGTGCATCGGCTCGGCCATTTCGCCGAGGCGGATACGGGAATCGACCTGCGTGTCTCCGCCACGCTGCATCACGTCGATTTCGCGCGCGAGGAGGTGGACCTCGCGGTGCGCCATGGCGACGGCAACTGGCCGGGGCTCGACACGGTGCGGCTGAGCCCGGAACGGCTGTTTGCGGTGTGCAGCCCGAAGCTGCTGTCCGGCCGGCGCAGGCTGACCAAGCCGGCCGACATTCTGAAGTATCCGCTGATCCACATGGACAGCCGTGCCGACTGGAACAACTGGCTGCGCGAGGCGGAGCTCGATACGGCCGACGTCACGCACGGCCCGGTGCTCAATCGCGCCAGCATGGTCATCGATGCAGCGATCAACGGTCAGGGCATTGCATTGGCGCGCACCACGCTTGCTGCGTGGGACCTCATCAACGGCCATCTCGTGCGGCCGTTTCCGTTGTCGCTGCCGCTGTCCAGGACCTACTGGATCATCTGTCCGAAGGCGACGGCAAGCCTGCCGAAGATCGTGACTTTTCGCGACTGGCTGCTTTCGGAAGCATCGAGCGACCTTCGACGGCTCAAGAAGCTTCCGGCAGGAAAGCTGACGTGATCAGGATTGACAACGCCGCCGCACGAGCCATATTTGCGGCCCATGGGGATTGCGATCTCCCCACGAGGCGACATGCCCAAGAATCGCGTCCATTTCACCAAGGACGCAACATGTCTTCTTACACCTCCATCTCACCCGACAAGCTCACCCGTCTGATCGGCACCGCCAGGGCGCCGACCCTGATCGATGTCCGCATCGATGAGGATTTCGCTGCCGACCCGCGCCTGATCCCCGGCGCGATGCGGCGCTCGCATCGCGATCTGCAGGACTGGGCGCCGCGGCTCACCGGCCAATCGGTGGTCGTCATCTGCCAGAAGGGGCTGAAGCTCAGCGAAGGCACGGCCGCCTGGCTGCGCCAGTCCGGCGTCGCCGCCGAGACGCTCGAAGGCGGCCATCTCGGCTGGACCGAGTCGCAGAGGCCCGCCGTTCCCGCCGACAAGATCCCCAAACGCGACGGCCGCGGCCGCACCGTGTGGGTGACGCGCGAACGGCCGAAGATCGACCGCATCGCCTGTCCCTGGCTGATCCGCCGCTTCATCGATCCTGCGGCTGTCATTCTCTTCGTGAAGTCGTCGGAGGTCGAGGCCGTTGCCGACCGCTTCGAGGCGACGCCCTTCGACATCGAGAACGTGTTCTGGAGCCATCGCGGTGAACTCTGCACCTTCGACATGATGGTCAAGGAGTTCGGCCTGTCGACACCGCCGATGGAACGGCTGGCGACGATGGTCCGTGCTGCCGACACGGCGCGGCTCGATCTCTCGCCGGAAGCGCCCGGACTGCTCGCCGCCTCCCTCGGTCTGTCGCGCATGTTCGACGACGACCTCGAGCAACTGGACGCCGGCATGCTGCTCTATGACGCGTTCTACCGCTGGTGCCGCGATGCGACGGGCGAGACCCACAACTGGCCGGCCGGCAAGGTGAAGTCATGACCGATCTCGCCGCAACGACGAAAGCCAAGCCGGAAGCCTATGCCCACGGCGTCTCGTTCCGCGAAGCGCTGGTGGTATGGCTGCGGGTGGCGACCCTCAGCTTCGGCGGCCCGGCGGGGCAGATTGCGGTGATGCATCGCATCATCGTCGAGGAGAAGAAGTGGATCTCCGAGGGCCGCTTCCTGCACGCGCTGAACTACTGCATGCTGCTGCCGGGCCCCGAAGCGCAGCAGCTCGCGACCTATATCGGCTGGCTGCTGCATCGCACCGCCGGAGGACTCGTGGCAGGCGGGCTCTTCATCCTGCCCGGCATCATCGCCATCATGGCGTTGAGTTATATCTACGCCGCCTATGGCAATGTGGGCTTCGTGGAAGCGCTGTTCTTCGGGCTGAAGGCCGCGGTGCTCGCCATCGTCATCGAGGCGGTGGTGCGGGTCGGCAAACGGGCGCTGCGCAACCGGATCATGATCGCGCTTGCGGCAATCGCCTTTGTCGCGATCTTCTTCTTCGCTGTCCCGTTTCCGGTGATCATCGTCGCGGCCGGCATTGTTGGCTACATTGGCGCAAGGCTCGGCCGGCCGGAGTTCGCCGCCGTCGAGCATGGCGGCGGCAAGAATGCGGCCGCTATTGACAGCATGCTCGGCGACTCCATGCCCGACCACGTGAGGCCCAACGCCGCGCGCACGCTGCGGGTGAGCGCGGTGTGGCTGGCGCTGTGGCTCGTCCCCGTTGCCGCGATCCTGATCGGCCTCGGGCCGAACAACGTCTTCAGCCAGATCGCGATCTTCTTTTCCAAGATGGCGATGGTGACCTTCGGCGGGGCCTATGCCGTGCTCGCCTATGTCGCGCAGCAGGCGGCGGACTATTATCACTGGGTCTCGCCGCGCGAGATGCTGGACGGCCTCGGCATGGCGGAGACGACGCCGGGGCCGCTGATCATGGTGGTCCAGTTCGTCGGCTTCATGGCCGCGTTCCGCGATGCCGGCGGGCTTTCGCCGATGCTGGCGGCCACGCTCGGCGGCCTGCTCGCCACCTGGGTGACGTTCGCGCCGTGCTTCCTCTGGATCTTCGCCGGCGCGCCCTACATCGAGACCATGCGCGGCAACAAGGCGCTGGCGGGCGCCTTGTCGGCGATCACGGCGGCGGTCGTCGGCGTGATCCTCAATTTGTCGATCTGGTTCGCCCTGCACACGTTGTTCCGGCAGACCTTCGAGGTGAAGCGTTTTGGCCTCTCCTTCGATGCGCCGGTCCTGACGAGCGTGGATGTCGCTGCTCTCGTTCTGTCGCTCGCGGCCGCAATCGCCATCTTCCGTTTCAAGGTGGGGATGCTGGTGGTTCTCGCGGCATCCTGCGTCGCGGGCGTCCTGCTGCGACTGGCCGGATTGATTTGACGCAGGGGTGGCTGGATGGCCACTCCCGGCCTTCGGAGTCGCGAGCCGTCAGGCTCGCGGCCCTGCTTCGGCTACAGGGTCGGATCCGCGGACGAGCAGGAGCAGCGCTGTAACCGCGCCGCTCGCCAGGAGCAGCCAGTCTTGCGGGATCTGCAGCAGGATCGCGGCGCTGCCGCCAATCAGTGACCAGAGCAGGGGGATCGCCAGCAGATAGCCGGAAGGCGGTCTCACCGTCAGCAGAAGCATCCCGAGGGTGAAGATCGTGACAGGACAGGGAGTGACGCCGAACATCGGCAGTTCCGGATAAAGATGCCCGGTGGCGATGCCGATCAACGGATAGAGGATTGCGGCGTAGATGGCGAAGAACACGCCCACCCATGCCGCCGCGTCGCCGCGAAAGCCGAAATTGAGTCGACCGCGATAGGCGCCCGTATAGGTGAGCGCCGCTGCTTCGATCAGGAACAGGGTGCCGAACCCGTAGGCCGCCTTGTTGATCGCTGCAAAGAACGTCAGGTGATAGCCGATCCCGGTGAACGCCCACATGACTGATAGGATGGCCGCGATGGCTCGGTCCGTTCGCGCGCTTCCGCGAAACGCCAGCGTGAAGGCGATTGCGCCCAGAACATAGACTGCAATCTGTACCGGCCAGATCGCCGCGTTGTAATTCGCGAACACGGCAACGAATTGCTCGACCGTAAACGGCATGATCGCGGCTCCGCTGCTGCCGGAAAAGCTATATCACCTGCGGTATGCCGGATTTGACGGGGGTCAACCCGGTTGCATCGTTCGCTGCAGTTGCTCGGGGCAGCTCAGAGCTGGATTCCGAAACGCGACAGCAGCCAGGCTGTTGCGAGGTAGAGCAGGAATGTCACGAGGCAGCCGACCGCCAGGCTTGGCCAGAACGCGATTCCGCCGCGCAGCAATGCGGGCACCAGCAGGAACATCGGGAGTGACGGCAGGATGTACCAGAACGTCGCTTCCATCTGCGAAGCGATCCGCAATCCGTCGCCGGTATCCCGCCATAGCCAGATCACTGCCAATAGAGACACCAGCGGCAGCGATGCTACCAGCGCGCCGAAGGCCGGACTGCGCTTTGCGATCTCGGAGATCGCTGCAATGATGACGCCCGACAGGATTGCCTTCGCAGCCAGGTAAAGCATGGACGGCTCCCAATTTGCTGGCCGGCATTCCGCCTCGTTCAGGCGAGGTGCCGCGCGAAATTGGTACCGGCAGACGGCCGACTAGCCAATCAGAATTCCCCGTGCAGGCGGCCCGAGAAGACGTGAACCGGGCCGCGGTCGGCGTTGTAGGCGGGGTTGGTGATGAACTGGTAGTCCGCGGTCAGCGTGATCGCCTTGGTCAGCGCATAAGCGTAGTAGGTTTCCAGGATGCGCTCGCGCCGGTAGTTGAGCGCGCCATCGCCGACCAGGACGCCGAGGCCGCCGGCGGCGAGGAAATCGCGGTGGTCGCGCGACAGTGCATTGATGGCGCCGCCGATGCCGATCACGTCGTCGGGCCGGCCCCATCTGGTGCCCTTGATCGAGAGGCCCGTCGACAGCGAGGCGTCGATGTCGGTGAAGGCCATGATCTCGGTCTTGCCGTCGTTCCAGCTCCAGCGGGCGAACAGGCCGAGATCGTCGGCAAGTGCCTGCTCGAGGTTGAAGACATAGCCGTATTTGGTGCGGCCCGTGCGGGTCTGGGCAATGTCGAGGTCGAGCAGCGGATTGTTCAGCGTCTCGCGGTAGCTGCCGGAGAAGGCGCTGTTGAGCCAGGCGATGGCGCGCAGCTTGCCCGGCAGCGAGAACAGCGACCAGCGCGTCTCCAGTTCGAGCGCGTAGGTGCCGCGCCGGAACACCTGGGTGTCGAAGTTGTTGGCATTCGAGACGGCCGGCATCAGGAAATAGCCCGCGCGCAGCGCCCACTGCTTCTGGTTCAGTTCGGCGGTCGCGCCATAGGTCAGGCCGACCTTGTCGGCGGAATAGTCGAACGCGCCCGGCGCCCACATCGACCAGTTCAAGAAGTCCTTGCGGGTGTCCTTGGCGTAGGCATTGCCGTCGAACACGTCCATGACAGCGAATTTGCCGACCTGCAGCGTCAGCCGGTTGATATCGACCTTGCCGGAAAGCTGCAGCGCGCCGCTCGGCAGTTCTTCCTGCTCGCCGCCGAAGCCGAAGGTCTGGCGGAAGAACAGCCGCGAGGTGTTGTAGTGCGGGTAGGGGAAATTCGACTTCTGCGCCTCGCCGTTCGGGAAGCCCGCGACGCCGACGGTGTCGTTGAGTCCGAAACCCTGCAGCAGTTCGGGATTGTAATAGACCTCGCCACCCTCCCACAGCCGCATGTTGAGATAGAGGCCGTTGCTCCAGGTTGCCTTGGCCTGCGGCGCCGGGGTCAGGCTGTTGGGGCCGGTGTAGGCCGCGCGGAACGCCGGATAGCCCTGTGGCAGGTAGGTGGTCTGGCCGTGGATTTCCCAGCGCGGGGATTCGGGATCGGTGATGTCGGTCTTCGCGCTCAATTTCGGCGAGCCAGGAAGATCGATCTTGCGGTTGAGGCCGAGCCGCAGCAGCTGCAGGTCGCTGGTGGATGTGTATCGCTCGCCCGACGGAAACGCGACGTTGGCTCGTTCGAACTGGTTGTAAAGATATTCCAGCCGGACCGTCCAATGAGGTGCGAAGGCATACTCGACGCCGGCGCCGGCAGCCCAGCCAAGGCGGACGCCGAGCTGCTTCGCCACGAAGCCTTCGGCGGGCAGGGTGGTGAAGCGCTCGCCCATGTAGGCAAAGCCGCCCGTGGCGTAGAGCAGCCAGTGGCTCGAGGCGTAGCCGATGCGGCCGCGCACGGTGCCGATATAATCCCAGTCCTCGATGAAGTCGGTGCGCGGTGTCGAGATCAGCGACATCTGCGAATTCGAGTGGAGGTAGTTCGGAAACGTCAGGTCGGCCTCGACGCCGAACAGCAAGCCGGAGGGAGCCCGCCAGTTGTAGCCGGCCTGCAGGCCACCGATCACACCGCCGAAATTGCCGGACACGGCGGCTGGCGCCGGATCCCACAGCACCGCGCTGGTGGAGCCGCGGCTGTAGCCGGTATGCCCGCCGATGTAGAAGCCGTTCCAGTCGAACGCCTGCTGCAGATGGGGCGCCTTCACCGGCAGCTTGAGGTCGGCCGCCTGCGCCGGCGCGGCGAAGCTCAGCGCACCGATCGTTGCGCCAGCAATCAGATTGGTCCGGCTTGTCTTGAAGCGACTCATGTAGCGAACGTCCCGCGGTCTCATACCATCACTGCAGATTTGCCGGCGCGCCGCCACTGCCTGCTGCGCGGCCGGATTCGCGAAGCCCGCTGGCTGTTGCCAAATCGCCGCCGGCCAAAGCCGGATCGCGGAAAGGCGTCGATCATCCCCAAGCCCCAAACGTAGAGAGGATTATTGCAAGTCATTCTCAATAGCAACAGCCGCAGAGCCCCTGCGCATCGATGGCAGCCAGGCGTGACGGTCGTGCAACAGGAGGCGGGGAAGCGGGTCGCCTGGAGCGTTCAGGGCCCCGAAAATGGATGACCCGCCCGGGGGGACGGCCGGGCGGGTCGGGTTCGACACGGGGTGGATGAGGCGCCCGTGCCGGACGCAGCTCCACTATTTGTCGATCTCTTAGAACGTGCAGACGCGAACCGAGCCGATGTACTGGCCGAACACGTTGTAACGGGGCTGCCAGCCGCAGCGGCGATAGCTGGTGTAGTAGACCGGGCCGCCGGCGCTGGCGGCAACCGCAGTGCCGACGATGGCGGCGGTGGCGAGGCCGACCTGCCAGGGCTGCAGCGGATAGGCTTCGGCCTTGGTGGTGGTGGTCGCGAGCGAGCCCGCGACGGCAAGGGTAGCGAGGGCGAGAGCGGCAATCTTGGTCTTGATCGACATGGGTAACTCCATCCTGTCTGGGAGCGGCGCCGGTATGGTCCGCATGCCCTTTGGACGGAGCCACTTCGGAGGCGGTTCGATTCGCCGCCGGGAACCCGGGATGGATAGAAAAAAGATAGTTAATACAGTTAGTTGGATGATTTTTTGGGCCCGGCGACCAGCCTGCTCACGTCGAAGTTATCGACATCCCGCAGCAGCTCACAGAAAGCGCGTGCGCCATGATCGAGCAGCCGTTCGCCCTTGTCGGCCGACGCCTGGCGGGCATCGCCGACCGCCCCGCACGGGTTGAGATCCTGCGCCTGCCAGGCGAACGGCGCCGGCCGCTGCGTGGACAGCCAGCGAAACTCCTTCTCCATCGCCACGCCGGATGAAGGAAAGTCGGCGATCGCATCCATCTTCACGGCTAGCGGATAGCGCGCCAGCATGATCGAGGTCTCGACTGCGCCGCCGTGAATGCCGTGGCGCAATTCCTCCGCGGGAAAAAGTCCCTCCGGCGCGCCGAAGCGCGACCAGCTCGTGGTGACTGCGAGCATCCCGTGTTGGGCGCGCAAATCCTGCGCCACCAGCATCATCGCGGCGCTGTTGCCGCCATGGCTCGTCACCATCACCAGCTTTTTCAGGCCTGACCGTGCGACGGCTTCGCCGAGCGCCATCCATTGCTTCAGCGCTTCCGCGGTCGAGAGCGTCTGCGTGCCCGGAAAGTCGGTATGCTCGGTGGAGATTCCGATCCGCTGCACCGGCAGGAAGCTGACGGGCAGGTCCGGCGGCAGCAATTCCCTGGCCCGCGCCAGATAGGCCTCGCCGATCATGACGTCGGTCTCGAGCGGCAGATGCGGACCGTGCTGTTCGGTCGCAGCCAGAGGCAGGACCGCAATCCATCGCGCCGCATCGGTGGCGGAGACCTCCGGCCAGGCAATCGCGTTCCAGTCGCGGGGCGGGATTTTACTCATTACGGGAAGCGTTTCTTTAAGCGGATTTGCGAGGTAGTTTGTCGCGGCCTTCCTTGCCACTTCCTTGGGTGCATTCGCGCCCGCGGCCTTCCATCATGGGCCAGAATGATCGACGGAGTCCAACCATGAACCCGGCCTTTTTGCCGCGAGCGTTAACCGCCGCATTTGTGAGCCTGCTGACGGTCATCGCGCCCGCGCGCGGCCAGACGCTCGACAAGGTCTCCTTCGGAACCAACTGGGTGGCGGAAGCCGAGCATGGCGGCTTCTACCAGGCGGTCGCCGACGGCACCTACAGGAAATACGGCCTCGACGTTACTATCGTGCCCGGCGGTCCCAACGAGAACAACCGCATGCTGCTGATCTCGGGCAAGATCGAGTTCTTCATGGCGGCCAACACGCTGCAATCCTTCGACGCTGTGGCCAACAACGTGCCCGTGATCGCGGTGGCGGCGATCTTCCAGAAGGATCCGCAGGTGTTCGTGACGCACCCGGAATTCAAGGTGACCAAGCTCGAGGACCTCAAGCCGCTGACGCTGTTCGTCTCCAAGGAAGGCGTGGCTTCCTATTTCCAGTGGCTGAAGCACGAATACGGCTTCAACGAGCGGATGGTCAGGCCCTACACATTCAATTCGCAGCCCTTCCTCGCCAACAAGCAGAGCGCCATGCAGGGCTATGTCACGTCGGAGCCGTTCGCGATCGAGAAGGTAACGGGAAAGAAGCCGGGCGTGACGCTGCTCGCCGATTACGGCTTCAATGCCTATTCGACCCTGATCGAGACCCGGCTCGACCTCATCGACAAGAAGCCCGACCTCGTGCAGCGCTTCGTCGATGCCTCCATCATCGGCTGGTACAACTATCTCTACGGCGACAACGCCGCCGCCAACGCCATGATCAAGAAGCTCAACCCGGAAATGACCGATGCGCTGCTCGCCTATTCCATCGCCAAGATGAAGGAATACGGCATCGTCGATTCCGGTGACACGCTGAAGGACGGCATCGGCGCCATGACGGATGCGCATGTGGCGAGCTTCTTCGACAAGATGGTGCGCGCCGGCGTCGTCAAGCGCGACATCGATTTCCGCAAGGCCTATACGCTGCGCTTCGTCAACAAGGCGGTCGGCCTCGAATTGCGGCCGAAGAAATGACGTCGCGATGACCGAAGACGCCTCGCTATCCGATTCCGCGGCCGGCATGACCGGCCTTGCGGTGCGTCTCAACGGCGTCACCAAGACCTATGACAGCGGCGTCGCCGCGCTCGGCCCGCTCGACCTCGACGTCAGGCGCGGCGAATTCCTCTCGCTGCTCGGGCCGTCCGGCTGCGGCAAGTCCACGGCGCTCCGGCTGATCGCGGGGCTTGCGGCGCCGACCTCGGGCAGCGTCGACGTTGCGCGGCAGCCCAACGAGACCGGCGGCACCCATGCGATCGGCTTCGTGTTTCAGGAGCCGACCTTGATGCCGTGGGCGAATGTCGCCGCCAATGTGCGGCTGCCGCTGGAGCTTGCGAACATGCCGGCGGCCGAGGCCGATCGCCGCGTCACGGCGGCGCTGGCGCAGGTGGGGCTCGTCGAATTCGTGCACAGCTATCCGCGCGAACTTTCCGGCGGCATGAAGATGCGCGTCTCGCTGGCGCGCGCGCTGGTCACCGATCCCGAGATACTGCTGATGGATGAGCCGTTCGCCGCACTCGACGAGATCACGCGCTTCCGCCTAAACAACGATCTGCTGGCGCTGTGGCGCGACTTGCGCAAGACCGTCATCTTCGTCACCCATTCGGTGTTCGAGTCGGTCTATCTCTCGCAGCGCGTGATCGTGATGAGCGCACGGCCGGGACGCATCGCTGCGGAATTCCGCATCGATGCAGCGGAGCCGCGCGGCGAGGATTTCCGCACCTCCGCCGATTATGCCGGCTTCTGCCGCCAGGTCTCCGCGGCACTGGCGCCGGCCTATGAAGGGCAGCGCGCATGAACACCTCGCCTGCAGCGCCGCCGCGATCCAGAAGTGGGCAGTCTCCCCCATTGCGCATCCTGCTGCCCATCCTCGTGCTCGCGATGGGGCTCGTGGCGTGGGAACTCGTGGTGCGGCTCAACGACATCCCGCCCTATGTGCTGCCGGGGCCTGGGCTGATCCTGCGGACGCTGGTTGCGGACTGGGGCGTGCTGTCGGAATCGCTGCTGGTCACGCTCGTCACCACGCTCGAAGGCTTCGTTTGTGCGGCAGTCGGCGGCATTGCGCTGGCGCTGCTGTTCAACCAGTCGCGCCTGCTGGAATATTCGCTGTTTCCCTATGCGGTGGTGCTGCAGGTGGCCCCGGTGATCGCGATCGCGCCGCTGCTCCTGATCTATCTGCCGCAGCAGACGGCCGTCGTGGTCTGCGCCTTCATCGTCGCGTTCTTCCCGGTGCTGTCGAACACAGCGCTCGGCCTGAATTCGGTCGACCGCAACCTCGCCGGACTGTTCCAGCTCTATCATGCCTCGCCCATGCAGACGCTGCGTTACCTGAAACTGCCGGCGGCGTTGCCTCATATCCTGGGCGGCCTGCGCATCGCCGGCGGCTTGTCGCTGATCGGCGCGGTGGTTGCGGAAATCGCCGCAGGCTCGGCCGGCGCAGGCTCGGGCCTCGCCTATCGCATCGCGGAATCGGGTTACCGCCTGAACATACCTCGCATGTTCGCCGCGCTGTTGCTGTTGTCGGCCGCCGGAATTGTCATCTATGGGCTGCTTGCGCTAGTTTCGCACCTCGTTTTGCGGCGCTGGCACGAGAGTGCGCTTGGAAAGGAAAGCTGATGGCGGCCAATATTACTTCCGAGAAGATCGACCTGCTGATCTACGGGCCGATCAGGCCGATCCTGGAAAACGGCTTCTCCGACCAGTATGTGGTGCATCGCGCCGAAACCGGCGATCAGCTCAATCAGCTGCCAGCCGACGTCAAGCAGAAGCTCCGCGGCATCGCGGTGACCTATCACACGATGCATGCCGGCAAGGAAGAGCTGTCGCAATTCCCCAAGCTCGAGATGGTCGCCAGCTTTGGCGTCGGCTACGATCACGTCGATTGTGCCTATGCGCGCGAGCACAACATCGTCGTCTCCAACACGCCGGACGTGCTCACCGAGGAAGTCGCCGACGTCGCGATGGGCCTTCTGATCGCGACGCTGCGCGAATTCGTCAAGGCCGACAAATATCTGCGCTCCGGCCTGTGGCAGACCCAGAACTATCCGCTCAGCGTCGGCTCGCTGCGCGACCGCAAGGTCGGTTTCGTCGGCATGGGCCGCATCGGCCAGGCGATCGCGCGGCGGCTGGAGGCCTCGCGCGTGCCGGTGGTCTATCATTCGCGCAAGCCTGCCGCCGGCGTGTCCTACCAGCATTTTCCCGACCTGATCGAGATGGCGAAGGCCGTCGACACCTTGATGGTCATCGTGCCCGGCGGCGCCTCGACCGCGAAGATCGTCAATGCCGACGTGCTGAAGGCGCTCGGTCCGCGCGGCGTGCTGATCAATGTGGCCCGCGGTTCGGTCGTCGACGAGCCCGCGCTCGTCGCAGCCCTCAAGTCCGGCACCATCCTCGCCGCCGGCCTCGACGTATTTGCCAACGAACCCTCCGTGCCGGAGGAGCTGAAGACCATGCAAAACGTCGTCTTGCTGCCACATATCGGCTCGGCTTCCGTGGTAACGCGTAACGCCATGGATCAGCTCGTGGTCGACAATCTCAAGAACTGGTTTGCCGGCAAGGCGCCGTTGACGCCGGTGACGGAAACCCCGGTGAAGGGCCGCTGATGCCGCTGTATCGTCCCGGCGTCGTGCTTCTTGCTTGGCTTGCGCTGGCAGTTTCGGCGCAGGCGCAGCAGCAGGACGCGCTGAAGAAGGAGATGATCGGGCAGTGGGAGCTCTCCACGACGGAGCGCAGCAAGACCTGCGTCGTGACCATGAAGAACGAGGCCGCGCAAGGTGGCCTCAAGCTCGAACTTGAGCCAGGCTGCGCGGCCGCGCTTCCCTTCACCAAGGACATCGCCGCCTGGAGCATCAAGGGCCTCGACATCGTGCGGATGCAGGATACCGCCGGAGCGGCCGTGATCGACTTCACTGAAGTCGAGAGCGGCATCTTCGAGGGCCTGCGCCAGGGCGAGGGCGTCTACATCCTGCAAAATCTCGCAGCCGCGCGCTCGCTCGCCAAGTCGATGGACCAGATGATCGGCGACTGGCAGATGGTGCGCGGCAATGGCCGCCCGATCTGCGGGTTGACGCTGACCAACACGGAAACGACCGGCGACAATTTCCAGGTCTTCCTCAAGCCGAAATGCGATCCGGCGGTCGCGACCTTCGGACCGGTGCAATGGCGGCTCGACCGCGGTCAGATCATCCTGATGTCGAAGACCGGCGACACCTGGCAGTTCGAGGCCGACGACAACGCGCAATGGCGTCGCGTACCCGACACCGCCGACGGCCTCATCATGCTGCGAGTGCAGTAGGTCTCTTTCTTGCCATTTGCCGAGCTGTTTGGCTCCCTCGCCCCGCGCTTGCGGGGAGAGGGTGGGGTGAGGGGCTGCATCCGCAAAGGTGGCGGCAGACGAGTTCGCCGAGGCTCCCCCTCACCCGGATCGCATCTACGATGCGATCCGACCTCTCCCCGCAGGCGGGGCGAGGTAAGAAGAGGCCGCACAACGTTTCAAGCGCCTACGCAAACCCCTTCATCTTTTTCCAGGCGCGCCAGCCCTCGGCTGTCTGGCTGAAGAAGCAGAGATCGAACATCTGGTTTCGAAATCACGTCATTGCGCAGGAAGCCGGGCAGCAGCCCGGACGATTTTCGAAGATGCCGATCAGGGCTCGGGTGCGCTGGTCGAAACTCCTGATGTAGTTGACCAGGTCGTCCCGGGTCATCGCTTTGCGCGGCGCGTTCAGCATTTCGCTGGCCTCCGCATCCTCCATCCATGCTTCCCGCCAAAGCGTGCGCCGCGCGGATAGCGCTGGCGCTGGACGGACAGTCCGAAGCGCTCCTGCGCGGACTCATATCCGCGGATGGCAATCATCCGCGAAGCAGGATTCCGCAACATCGACTGGAGCAACGAAATGATTTCCATCAAGCGAAGCGATGACACCAAATCGATCTCGGCCTCTCTCGGAAAGGCGGCGGTGCTGGCGAGTGCCATTGTGGTGGTTGCCGCGCTTGCGGTGACCTCCGCCTATGCATCGGCAAACTCGTGCGGCAGGGCGCTCGGCAAGTGCGAGTCGACATGCGCCAAGCGGTCGATCGGGCAAGACGTTTGCTACAAGAGGTGCGAGCGCACCTTCATGAATTGTAACTGAGACGCCGGAGGCTCGAATACGTCACTATGCGGGGCGCGTCGACATCCGGCGCGTCCCGCAACTGCGTGTGCTGCCGATCAATGTGACGGGTTCGATCCGCTACGGCGGCAGGCCGACGTCGTGAAGCGCCTCGACCAGGCGCTCGCGCGAGGATTGCGGCAGCGGCGGCAATCCATCCGCCACCTTGGCCAGGGTCAGCTCGGGATAGCCCTCCCTCAGGCGGCGAATGCTTGCGGACGCTTCATCCCGGGCGCCGGCGAATACGTAGGCGGGGCATAGCGTCCGGTGCATCCAGGCCAGCGAGTGATGTTCGGCCAGGGCGCGCGCCTGCCACTGCGCGGCCTCGCGGAAGCGGCCGGCGTTGAAATGCGCGACGCCGATGCCATAGAGATTGTTGAAGGCGAGCGCGTCGGTCGGCGCCAGTTCCAGTGCGATCATGAACCGCTCGATCGCGGCGTCGTCGTTGCCACGATAGACGTCGACCCAGCCGCTGCGGCCCCAGGCAAAGGCCGAGCTGCCGTCGATAGCGAGCGCCTGTGCGATGACGCGCTCTGCGCTTTCATCGTCGAGCAGCGACAGCGCGGTGCCGGCGACGGCGAGCACCCTCGGGTCCGCGCGCAGGCCCAGCGCCTTGCGCGCATATTCCACGCTCAGCGCGCGGTCGCGTGACGGGTCGGAGCCGAAATAATAGACGACGCGCTGGGCATAGGCCCAGGCGGCGAGCGCGAACGGCAGCGGCTCGCCAGGGTCGCGGGTCATCGCCTCGTTCAGGAGTTCGATGGCGCGGGCATTGCCGGCTTCGTCCAGCGACAGCACGCCCGGCATCGCGCGCAGCGCCAGATCCTGCGCGGTAAGATCGGCATCGGGTTTCTGCAATGCGCGGTCGATCTCGGCGGCACGCAGGCTCGGACGCAGCGCTGCCGCCAGCCGCGTGGCCAATTGCTCGTCGAAGGCGCTGGCGCGATCCCAATTGCCCTCGATCCGGTGCGCCCACAGATGGCGGCCGCTCTCGCGGTCGATCAGCCGGAAGATCAGCCGCGCCTGTGCGCCGCTGCCGCGGATCGCGCCGGCCAGGTGATAACGCGTCGATCCGGTGCTCGCCGTCGTCAGGATGCCTATGCGCGCCAGCGCCGTTGCGATCTCGTCCGCGATGCCGCGCCCGGCTTCTTCCTGACCTGCCGCTGTCTCGATCTGGCCAATCGTCACGCCCGGCCGATCGGCACTGTGCGAAAACATCTGCAGCTGGCCGGCGACGACATTGCTGAAGGTCGCCTGCCGCCGCAGCGTCTGCGACGGTGTCTCGTTATAGCGGTGGCGGTATTCGATCGAGAACCGGCCGAAATGCGGAAAGCCGCAGGCGGTGGCGACGTCCATCACGCGCGTGCCGGGCCTGCCGAGCAGCAGCTGACGGCGCGCAGCTTCAAACCGGATATCGCGCAGCGCTTCGTGCGGGCTCTTGCCGAGGAAAGCCCTGAACTGCCGCTGCAGCGCGCGGGCCGACAGCCCGGCTGCAGCCGCAAGCTCGGATATGCCGATGTCGCGCTCGAGGCCGGCCTGCATGAAATCAAGCGCACGCCGCACCGCGCGCGGCAACACGGCCGCGCCCGTCGGCATGCTTGACGGGACTTCGTCCTGCTCGCTCACCGCTTCATTCCCGGGTTTCGTGATGGGTGCATCATAACCCTGTTTGTCTTGCGGAACCCGCCAAAGGTTTCGCCGCGCGGATAGCAGTGTCGCGAATTGGACAGGCGGGAACGCCGCTCCCTCATACCTACCATCACAGCAACGCGCAGTGTCGGCGCTTCTGAGACGCGAATCGAGGGAAAAACCATATGTTCAGTAACCATTCCGCACCTGCGGCGTCCCGCCGCAGGCCATTCTGGGCGACGCGACGGCCGCGCACCGCCGTTACGGTGATCGCTGCCGCCGCAACATTCACGGCGGCGGCGCTCGCCGCAGCCGAGCTGCCGGAGTCCATCTCGGCGCCAGGCGAAACGCTGATCGTCACCATCCACGCCGAGGGTGCGCAGGTCTATGAATGCAAGGACACCGCCGGCCAGCTCGCTTGGCAATTCCGCGAGCCGATTGCGACGCTGCTGATCGACGGCAAGACCGTCGGGCGGCATTTCGCCGGCCCGAGCTGGGAGCTTGACGATGGCAGCGCAGTGGCCGGCAAGGTCGTTGGCCGCGCAGCCGGCGCAAGCAAGGCGGACATTCCGCTGCTGAAGCTCGCGGCTTCGCCGCAGCGCGACCGCGGCATGCTCGCCGGCGCCACCACCATCCAGCGCCTCAACACCAGAGGCGGCACGGCCGATGGGCCCTGCGAGAGCATGGGCGCGATGCTGAGCGTGCCGTATGCGGCGGACTACGCTTTCTACCGCAAGGCCCGGGCCACCGGCATCGCGGGCGCGCTGCGTCTTGCCGATGCCACGGACAACCGTGCGTCGGCGCCTGGCACGGCGGCGAACACGAAGCCGGGCGTCCCGTCCAACGTCAAGACCGCCAACGAGAACAAGGCGCCGCTCGGCAACAAGGTCGACGAGCCCTGTACCTCGCGCCATTGCACGCCGCACGACCACCATCACCAGCACTGATTTCACTGCACGTCCCCCCAAAGTCAAACAGGAGAAACGACAATGAATATCCAGACCCCCGCTACAGCCGACCTCACCGCCGTCAAGGCCAAGCAGCAGGCCACCTGGGCTTCCGGCGACTACGCCGTCGTCGGCACCACGCTGCAGATCGTCGGCGAGAATCTCTGCGAGGCCGTCGACCTCAGGAGCAACCAGCGCGTCCTCGATGTCGCCGCCGGCAACGGCAATGCGACGCTGGCCGCCGCGCGCCGCTTTGCCGACGTGGTGTCGACCGACTATGTCGGCACCTTGCTGGAGCGCGGCCGCGAGCGCGCCCGGGCCGAGCGGCTGCCGGTCGAGTTCCGCGAGGCCGATGCCGAGAACCTGCCGTTCACGGATGCGAGCTTCGACGTCGTGCTGTCGACCTTCGGCGTGATGTTCACCGCCAACCATCCGCGCGCGGCCAGCGAACTCGTCCGAGTCTGCCGCCCCGGCGGCAAGATCGGTCTCGCCAACTGGACGCCCGAGGGCTTCATCGGCAACCTGCTGAAGACCGTCGTCAAGTTCGTGCCGCCGCCGCCGGGCGTGAAGTCGCCGGTGATGTGGGGCAAGAAGGAGTATCTCGAGGAGATCTTCGGCCGCGGCGTCGACGTCGCGACGACGAGCCGGCATTTCACCTTCCGCTACAAGTCGCCGGCGCATTTCCTCGACATCTTCCGCACCTATTACGGACCGACGCACAAGGCGTTCGGTGCGATCGACGCGGCCGCGCAGGAAAAGCTGCAGGCCGACCTCTACGCGCTGATGGACAGCTTCAACGTCGCCAAGGACGGCTCGCTCGTCATCCCCAGCGAATACCTGGAGATCGTGATCACCAGGAAGGCCTGATCGCAGGCGCACGACGGCGCGGGCGCGGCGGAATTCCGCCGCGCCCCTTTTGGCTGACAGGGGACACTGACATGAGCAATGCCGACACCGATCGCGCACGCGAACAGCCCTATGGCTGGGTGATCGTCGCGGTTTCCACCGTCGCCCTCGCGCTCGGCTTCGGGGCCGGTGGCGTCGTCTCGGTGCTGATGAAGCCGCTGGAGGAGGAGTTCGGCTGGTTTCGCGCCGACATTTCCATGGCCTATACCGCCTACAGCATCGGCGCCGCACTTGGCGGCCTGTTCTGGGGCGCGTTGTCCGATCGGATCGGCGCAAAGCCCGTCGCGCTGGTCGGCTCGGTCGGGATGGCGGCGGGCCTCGCTGCGCTGAAATGGCAGGGCGCCCAGTGGCAGCTCGATCTCCTGTTTTTCCTGATCGGTGCGGTCGGCTTCGCCTGCCTGTTCACGCCGCTGACCGCGTTGACGGGAATGTGGTTCAATGCACGCAAGGGGCTTGCGATCGGCATTGTTACGGCCGGCGGCGCCTTCGGGCAGGGCATCGTTCCCTATCTCGGGCGGCTCCTGATCACCGAACTCGGCTGGCGCGACGCCATGCTGGTGCTCGGCGCAGGCTTCCTCGCCATTCTCCTGCCGCTGATGTTCCTGCTGCGGCCGGCGCCTGCCGCCGCGGGCCCGGCAGGTCAGGCCGTCCCGCGCGACGGCAACCTCTGGAACGTGCCGCACAGCGTCACCCTGCCATGGCTCGGGCTTGCCGCGCTGTTCTGCTGCATCTGCATGACCGCGCCGCAGGTGCATCTCATCCCGCTCGGCATCGATCTCGGTTGCAGCCCACAGAGCGCGGCCGGCCTGCTGCTGACGGTGATGGTGACGGCGGTGTTCGGCCGGCTGTTCTTCGGCTGGCTCGCCGACCGCATCGGCGGGCTGCCGGCCTATTTCCTGGCCTCGCTGGCGCAAACCTCCGTGGTGTTCTTCTTCACCCAAACCAAGAGCATCGCCGTGCTGTACCAGCTATCGGTGCTGTTCGGCTTCGGCTTTGCCGGCGTGATGACGTGTCTCCTGATCTGCGCCCGCGAAGCGGCGCCGCTGCGGCTGTCGGGCTTTGCCATGGCGGTGGTCGCGACCGTCGGCTGGATCGGCATGGGGCTGGGCAGCTACCAGGCCGGCTTGTTCTACGACATCAGCGCGAACTATCGCCTGTCATTCGCCAATGCCACGGCTGCCGGCGTCGTGAACCTGCTGATCGTCGCGGCATTGTACTGGTACCGGCGCGAGCGCAATTCGACGCAGGGAAAGGCGGTCGCCTTGAACTAATCGAAGCGCGTTTCGGGCCGGATCTCGCGGCACGGAACCATTTCGGCCGGCGCCGGCATCATCGCCGCGCTCAATTCTTCCAGCCGGTCCAGCAGCCAGTCGATCAGGTGTTCCGGATTCAACAGCAGTGAACCCGCGCCCCACAGGCGCGCCATCGTGTGATTCACGATCGATCCCCTCGATTTCGATGATGAATTACTCTCTCACACATCGCGCAAAACGCGAAGCGGAGAGTTAACAGATGGTAAATGGCGGCGGCGAAATCCGGACCGGTTGGATACCTATCGTGTGACGAAGAAGTAGTCCTCGCTGCCCGACAGCGATCCGTAGCTGAACGGCTGCTGCTTCCTGTTCGTCGTGCTCATCACGTCGTCGCGCACGAGGTCGAACAGGCGCCGGATTTCCAGGTTCGCGGTCGGCATGCGCTTGATCAGCGCTTCGGCGAACGGACTGTTGGTGCCATCGCCGTCGAGCGCCGTCTCGCCGTGCTTGGCGGCATAGACGACGAGCGTCCCTGCCTCGGGTTCGATCCGTGCCAGCCCCCGGCCAATCGAACGCGTCGCCATGGTGCGCCGCATCTTGCTGGCAAACGGATTGTCGCGGCAGGCATCGAGAACGATCAGCCGCAGCCGCTTCGCGCCTTCCAGGGCGGCAATCGCCTTGCCCACGTCGATCGACTCGAGGTCGATATCGCGATCGGCGCGGAGCTCGGCGTCGATCGGTATCATGTAGTTAATACCGTTGAACTCGATGCCGTGACCCGAATAATAGATCACGGCCCAATCCGCGTTGTCGGCCGCCATGGCGAACTGGCGCAGCGCGGAGATCGTCTCCTCGCGCCTCAAATCCGTCTTCACGGTGATGGACTGGAAGCCGATGGCCTGCAGCACGCTTGCGAGCGCCTTGACGTCATTGGCGGGGTTGGCCAGGACCGGTGCGTGGATATAGCTGCCGTTGCCGATCAGCAGCGCGATCCGGCGGCCGGTTGCGGCAGTTGCCGCGACGGCGGGCGATTGCGGTGGCGTCAGGATCGCCACGCCGGTTGCCGTCTGCGCCGGCTGAGCGGATGGCTGGGATTGTCGCGCCGGTGTCGTCGGGCCGGAAATCGCCGCATTGACCTCCGCGAATGCCGCGAAAGTATCCTTGGGCACCAGGTTCTTCTTGCGCATCTCGACGAGGTTGTTCGCCGCGAGCTGATGCCCGTTTCCGGCGGCCTTGCTGAGCCAGGCGAACGCCAAGGCATAATCCCTGGTTACGCCCTTGCCGTTCCAGTACATCATGCCGAGGTTGTTTTGCGCGTCGGAGTTTCCCTGCGCTGCCGCCTTGCGATACCAGGAGGCGGCCTGCGCATCGTCCTTCGCCACGCCTTGCCCGTTGGCGTAGACGACGCCCATATTGTGCTGCGCGCTCGCCTCACCCTGTTCCGCCGACTTCCGATACCAGGAGACGGCCGCCGCGAGATCCCTGGGAACGCCGAGCCCGTTTTCGTAGGCAAAAGCGAGATTGTTCTGCGCCCCGGCATGGCCGCGCTCCGCTGCCCTGGCGTACCACGAGGCGGACTGCGCAAGGTCCTTGGGCACGCCTTCTCCGTTGCGGTAGATCGTGCCGAGGGCATTTTGCGCTTCCGCATAGGACGCCTCGGCGGCGCGCCGGAAGTGCGACAGCGCCCTTGCACTGTCCTTGCTTTCGCGATAGGCGCGCGCCAGCTGGTAGTGAAAGCGTATCGCGTCCGGATAGCGTGCAAGTGCCTCGGTGCAGGCCGATATCGCCCGCGGGACGTCGATCGCCTTGCGGTTCACGCCCGCCGCGACGCGCAGCGGATCGTTCGGGTTTGCGGCATAGGTGTCGCAATCGGTCGGCGGAGCATCCTGCGCAGACGCGGCCGCGCTGCCGAACAGCAACGCCAGACAGGCAATCATTCCGATTCGGTACAACATGCTTCCCGCAGCCCGAAGAGATCGCGGAAATTAGACTCGGGCGCTGTTCCAATCGTTGACGTGGCTCAACAACTGCGGCGGGTATCACGCCTTCCGGGCGATCACCTCGACTGGTGCGATGCGGCCACTGGATATGTTCTCGATCATATTTTGCACCTTGTCCGGTGTGTTTCGGCCCATCAAAATATGAAGCCCCAGAGGCGGTGGGCCACCGGCTGCTGCAGTTCTGGCGCGTAGTTGATCAAAGAACGCAAGTGCGAAATCACGACGGTTACGTTCGGCAACGACGGAAAAGCCGGACGCCTGCAGCGCTGCACGGTATTGAGCAGGCGTCGCTACCGCACTTGATGCGGCCGTCGTTGCCCACGGCACAGGATACGTAAGCTCGCCGTCGTCAATCCTCATGACGTCATAGATTCCGAAAAGCGCGTTCGATCGCAGGACACGACTAACCTCCGAACAAAGTTTCGTCTTGTCGTCGATATTCATGCCAACGTGCAGCATGTATGCGCGGTCGAAGGCCCCATCAGCAAAGGGCATTGCAAGCGCACTCCCCTGATGCAACGAAACACTGTCGTCCAGCCCGACCCACCTGCACAGGATCTTTGCGGTCTCGACATACTCAGGTGTCAGATCGATTCCAGTCACTCGACAACCATACCTGCTGGCCACAAAGCGCGCGGCTCCCCCAAGGCCACATCCAACATCGAGTGCATGCTTTTCGGGAGAGAGATCGAGTTGACCGAGAAAATCTTCGGAGGCCTGACGGCCACCGATATGAAACTCATCAACAGGTGCGAGATCGTCGACGGTTACGGCGTTGATGGTCTTGCCAAGGGACTCGATTCCGGTGCGGATTGCACCAGCCAAGTCGCCATGCGTGTAGTGCTTGGATACATCCTGCTGAGTTGGCAACGCTCACTTCCTCAAAACGGATCAAGGCAAGTCCGTTAGCATACCAAGCGTACCTCTAGGCTCCAATGCCTGTCTTTGATCAATATGATGAATAGCATGCCGGGCAATTGAGTTCCGCTCTTGGCCAAACAGAACATTGGGCGGGGTCTGCAACAGGGGTCGGCTTGCCTAGGCATCAAATCAATTTCATCCCCTTCAGGCTCGCATGCCCGTTCTTGCCGACGATGATGTGGTCGTGCACGGAAATGCCGAGCGGGGCGGCGATGTCGATGATCGCCCTGGTCATCTGGATGTCGGCCTGCGACGGCGTGGGATCGCCGGAGGGGTGGTTGTGCACCAGGATCAGCGCGGTCGCCGACAATTCCAGCGCGCGCTTGATCACCTCGCGCGGATAGACCGGCGTGTGGTCGACGGTGCCGGTCTGCTGGGTCTCGTCCGCGATCAGCTGGTTGCGCTTGTCGAGGAAGAGCAGGCGGAACTGCTCCTTGTCGGAAAACGCCATGCCGCTGCGGCAATAGTCGATCACGTCGTTCCATGACGACAGCGCGATCTTGCGCTCGATCTCGCGTTTCGCCGCGCGGCTTGCTGCCGCGGCGAGCAGTTTGAGCTGGTTGATCGAGGCATCGCCAATGCCCTTGACCTCGCGAAGGCGCGCCACCGGCGCATGGATCACCTCGGTGAACGAGCCGAACTTCTTCAGGAGCTCCTTGGCCAGCGGCTTGGTGTCGCGGCGCGGCAGTGACGCGAACAAGGCCATCTCGAGCAGCTCGTAGTCGCTCAGCGAATCCGCGCCGGCGGTGAAGAAGCGCTCGCGCAGCCGCTCGCGGTGGCCGTGATAATGCGGCTCTTCGGCGGGCTGGTCGTCAGAAGGGGCAGGCTTGCGGGGCATCGGCAGCAGCATGCCGCGGCCGGCGGCGTTTGCAACTCTGAATTGACCGGCGGGCGGCCGGTTTGCGGAACGAAAAGGGCGCCGCGTATGACGCGGCGCCCGGATGGCTTGAGATTTGCGTGGTCGCGATCAGGCCTTCACGGCGGCAAAGGCGTAGCCGTTGCCATCCTTCGACAGCGTGCCGACATTCGGGAAGCCGAAATGATAGCCGGCAATCATGCCCTTCTCGGCGATGACGCGATCGAAGAAGGCGCGGCGCGTGGCTTCGGCCTTCGGGGCGTCGGCATCGAACATCGAGAACCAGCCGGGATTGCGCACGAACAGCTGGTGGATGCCGGTGACGTCGCTCTGGATGAACAGCTGCTGGCCGCCCGAGGCCACCAGGAACGACATGTGGCCCACGGTATGGCCGGGCGTCGCGATCGCCTTGACGCCCGGTGCGAGATCGGCGCCGTCGGCATATTGCTTGACGTTCTTCCAGGTCGGGAAGGTCGACTGGATGCGCTTGACCAGGGGGCGGTTGGCTTCCGGCACCTTCTCCACCCGCTCCGGGTCGGTCCAGAACTTGTACTCCACCTCCGGCATCAGGATTTCCGCGTTCGGGAACACCTGCGCGTTGGTCTCCTTCACCCACAGCCCCGAAATGTGATCGGGATGGAAGTGCGAGATCACGACGGTGGAGACCGCCGCCGGATCGAGCCCGGCCGCCTTCATGTTGTCGGCCATCTTGCCGACCGTTGCCGGCCCGTTGCCG
This sequence comes from Bradyrhizobium sp., assembly GCF_016219575.1. GTDB lineage: Bacteria > Pseudomonadota > Alphaproteobacteria > Rhizobiales > Xanthobacteraceae > Bradyrhizobium. The sequence goes on from NZ_JACRMG010000010.1 coordinate 103,818, forward strand.
CCAAAGCCGGTGTCGAACAGCACGACCTTGCCGCCGGTGCGGACCGCGGTGACGGTGAAGGGATTCTCGAACTTGTCCGGGCCGATGCCGCCTGCGGTGAGCGCCTTCTTGACGTCGTCGAGCGCGGCATTCTTGACGAAGCCCTCGCCCAGGACGCGCTCGATGGTGCCGTCATGCAGGCTGAACACCTCGATGTCGCCGACCTTGTATTTCAGGCTGTCCGCCGCGCGCTGCGCCTGCGCCGCGCCGATGAACGATACCGGACCCTTGAGTCCGAAGACCAGCGCTGCCCCCGTGCTGCCGAGAACCAGATCGCGTCGCGAAATCTCGAACATTGCCGTGCTCCTTGTTTGTTTTCCTGCCCTTCAGAGGCCCTCGGATTTTTGGAGAGCGCCCGCGCGGTGTTCTACACCGCAGCGTGCGGGCTATTCCGCCGAATCTTGTGCGGACGACAGCCATCTTGCCGCAGGGAATAAGACGACGCAGTTCTGTTGAGAACGACTTGCAACAGGATGGCTTTCACCCGAGACGGAGATATCGGGATAACACCAAGCGGCTATCGCAACGCGGCATGGATCGTCCGCGCGACTTCCATGTCGTCCAGATATCCGATGATGCCGTGCCGGTTGTCGGTATGGTTGCTGACGGCGCCGTTGTTGACGATGGCCGGAGCAACATCGAAGTTGGCGGTATCCAGCGGGTTCAGCGCAACGATATCGCGATGATCGTACGCGTTGTACCAGCAATCTCTCTTCTGCAACGGATTGCTGATTGCACCTAGGGCTCGCCGGATAGCGCGGATACCGAGCGGTGAACCCACGGTAATGTAGGCTTTCACGTTCTTGGGCGCAGCGCGCAAGACGTTGTAACCGACCACGCTGCCCAGCGAGTGACCAACCACGAGGGTCGTGTCGGGGGTCAGCTTGGCTGACACAATCTCATCAATTGCTCCCTGCACAATGTCGCGCTTCGTGTAGAGAAATACATCGCGCAAGAACACCTCGATGGTGCCCTGCGACACATCGGGCAGATGACGGTCGAGCAGTCGAACGATCGCCTGCACCCATTCCCAGTTTTGCGGTCCCTTCTCGGCGGGTACGCCGGGAGGCAGTTCGGCCTGCACCTGCGCGTCCGTGAGTCCTGCCCGCTGGCGCATTTCATCTGCCACTTCCCGTCGGAATGCCGCATACTCGTCAAAGGCCGGGCTGCCCTTGGGAACGATTGCCGGATCAGCAGGAAGCTTGAATTGTTCGACGAATTTGTCGAGCTGGTTACCATAGTGCGGGAAATCCACCTGCACGTCTCGCGGCAGAGACAAGCCCGTTTTCTTGAGCCCCTTGTCGAGCGCACCCAGCCATTCGTTCTGGAGGGCGACAGGATCCTTGCCGCCCTGGCTGCGGCCGTGAATGAGCAACATCCTCATCGCAATTGCCCTTCCGTGAATGCATCGAATATCAATCGCCCCCGTTCCGGCTTGAATGTCGTCCAGAGCGCTGGCTCGAGCTCGTCTTGCGCATCATAGAGTAGCTCCGGCAGCTCGACCTTGCGCGCGCGCAGGAAATTCCAGCCCTGAGTGAGCATCGGACAGAACGGCACTATTCGCTCCTCGCGCAAGTCAATCGAATTGATACTTCGAGCCAGTAGCCTGACGTCGAACAGATCCGCCGTGAGATCGTCACGCATGTAGCGGAGAACCGACAATACGTCTTCGCGGCGGTCGGCATCGGAATAGGCATAGGCCGCAAAGAGCCCCAGGGAAGGGTCGAGACCCTTAAACACGCGGATGCGCTCGGCAAGTTTCCAGGCCTCTTCCTTTTCATCAAGTCTGAAAACTCCGAGCCGGACCGCAGCAGCTACGGCTGCTCGTAGCTTGTCCAGCCGCTCGCGGCGGGGTTGGTAATCGCCCCAGCGCTGCGAATTAACGGAAGGGATATAGCTGACGTTGACCACGCGTTGATGCTCGACCAGCACATGGCCGATATATCCCTGCAAGGCTGCAAGGACAGTCGTGTGTCCGCCGCGAAATCTCAGCACTAGACTATGAGCCTGCTTGCGCATGTGCAGGCGAACAACTCCGGGGTCGCGTCCATTGCCGGGCTGCACAACGTCCGCGTGGCCGCCGTTGCTGATCGCGGCAGCTTCGATTGCTGTTCCCAATACGGCAAACCCCGTTTCAGTTTCAAAGTGAGTGATCTCGGCAACAGACCTGGCTTGCTCGATCGCAGCTTCGAATCCCGATTCTCTCGACATTTGCTCGAGGACGCGCGCCTTGGACCCGGAAGGGCCATCTTGCTTGTCCATGGCGCGGCTGATGGCGGCTTCCGCGACATCACGGAGTTGTATTACGGGGAGTTCGGGCTTGCGACGAGGAGCTTCGACTGCTTCCTCAACCATCACCGTTGGAGGACGTGCCTTGCCAATATAGATGTCTTCGTCTGAGAGAACTTCGGCGTCGGGTCGCGGATTGTACTGCACACCGTAGACAGCCATTTTTCGCGTCATGCAGCGTTGCAGAAACCGGCCAAGCCTGCGATTGGGAATGACCGAAATAGCCACGCCGTCTTCGTTTACGACCTTGATCAACTCGGCATCAGGTTCCGCGAACGCTCCCAGGAGGCAGTGCGTGAACACGCTCTGCTTCTTGCCATCGATCGGGATTTCAAATGCGGGAGCGCCGACCACCGCAGCCATGAACTTGTCGACCTTCGCACGGCTGCGCGCAACGTCGTCATTGGGAAAGATGATGCTGCCGCGTACGCGTAGGTCTTTCGGCGTTGCTGGAATGGACCGGCACGCGTCAGAGATCATAACGACGCTGGGAATTCCACAGTCTTTGGCGAATTCCGCAGTCTCCACCCAGCTCACCGCAGCATTCGCATCCAGGGGGGCGTCGGACAGAAGCCACAGTTCCGCATCGTTTTTCCAGTATCCATGCCCGGAAAAATAGATGACGAGTTGATCGAAGTTGCCAGGCTGTACGAAGCTTTCGACCGCCGACTGGATCTCCTGCGCCTTGACCTTGCCGGCCTTGTCCGTGATGACCTTGACCTCGAAGCCCTCTGAAGTGAGCCAATTTCCGAAGGCCTCGGCTCCGTCGGCCGCGCTTTCCAATGGCTGAAGGTTGCCCGTCTTGTTGACGCCGATCACAACGGCGCCGCGCCTTCTTGGCACTGTCGTCCCTCCATCGCGTTCGGCCCGGCATGCGCGTCAAACCAAGTTTGCAGCGCACAAGACGGCACAACTCAATGTTGCACCAAAAAGCATGCGCGATCAAACAGGTTTCCGAGCCGGGCTGCCGCACGGCAAACCGCCGCGCCAACGCGCCGTTCTGAATTGATTCTCAGCTAGAACGGAGGGGTGGGGGCGAGAGAGGTCAGATAGCCACCCAAGGCTTCTCAGCCGTCCGCGCCGACAGCGTGAAGATCTCGACGCCGTCCTTGGTGACGCCGACCGAGTGCTCGAACTGCGCCGACAGCGAGCGGTCGCGGGTCACCGCGGTCCAGCCGTCGGAGAGGATCTTCACATGCGGCCGGCCGAGATTGATCATCGGCTCGATGGTGAAGAACATGCCGGGCTTCAGCGGCACGCCCTCGCCGGGGCGGCCGATATGGATGATGTTGGGCTCGTCGTGGAACAGCCGGCCGAGACCGTGGCCGCAGAAATCGCGCACCACGCTCATGCCCTGCGGCTCGACGAAGCTCTGGATGGCGTGGCCGATGTCGCCGGTGGTGGCGCCGGGCTTCACCGCGGCGATGCCGCGCATCATCGCCTCATAGGTCACCTCGATCAGCCGCTCGGCCTTCCGCGCGATCGGCTGGATGGCGTACATGCGGCTGGAATCGCCGTACCAGCCGTCGACGATGAAAGTGACGTCGATATTGACGATGTCGCCTTCCTTCAGCGCGCGGTCGCCGGGCATGCCGTGGCAGACCACATGATTGATCGAGGTGCAGGTCGAATAGCGGTAGCCGCGATACATCAGCGTCGCCGGATAGGCGCCGTGGCTGAAGGCGAACTCGCGGACGAAGTCGTCGATGGCGGAGGTCGGCAATCCCGCCTTCACGATGTCGGTCAGCTCATCCAGGCATTTCGAGACCAGGGCGCCGGCCTTGCGCATGCCGGCGAACGCCGCGGGGCCATGCAGCTTGATCTGGCCGGTCTTGCGCAGCGAGGTATCGGTGGCTTCGACGTAGTTCATGGGCGGGATGTGCTCGCTGGGAATTTGCTGATTTGTCGGCCTAATTTAATGATTGGCGGGCCTGGCGCAAGCCGGGGTCGTTGCGGGAAAACGCCGGGATTCAGCTCGGAACCTCCACCACGGTCTCCACCGGCAGCGCCCCGCCGCGAACACGGATCTCGCGCACCGGATAGGGCACGCGGATGCCCTCGCGCTTGAAGGCGTCCCACAGCGCCAGCATCACGTCGCTCTTGACGCCATCCATGCCGTCGGGATCGGCGATCCAGAAGGTGAGGGAGAATTTCATGCCGGCTTCGGCGAATTCGGTCAGGATGCAGTTCGGGTTCTTGCCCTTGGTGGCGCGCGGATGGGCGGCGGCAATGTCGGAAGCGAGCTTGCACACCAGCCGCGGATCGGCGTCGTAATTGGTGCCGAACGGAATCTTCACCAGCGTGTTCTTGTCGGTATAGGTCCAGTTGACCACCTTCTGCGTCACCAGGTCCTCGTTCGGGATCAGGAATTCGCGGCCGTCGCCGGCGGCGACCGAGATGTAGCGCGTCTTCATGGCGCTGATGCGCCCCGAATTGTCGCCGATGGTGACGAGGTCGCCGGGCTTGACGGACTTGTCGACCAGCAGGATCAGGCCGGAGATGAAATTGGCGACGATCTTCTGCAGGCCGAGGCCAATGCCGACGCCCGCAGCGCCGGTGAAGACCGCAAGCGCCGACAGGTTGATGCCGACCGCCGACAGTGCGATGGTGATCGCCACCACCATCAGTCCCATGCGGATCATCTTGACCAGCAGCACCTGGATCGACGGCGTCAGGTCGCTGGAGCGATTGATGCGGCTCTCGGCAAAATTGCTGGCTATGCTGGTCAGCCACAGCGCGACGATCAGGAGCGCGCATGCCTTGATCAGGAGCAGCGGCGTCAGGCGGAGATCGCCGATCACGACGGCATAGGAGTCGAGGATCTCGACGGCGGGCCCGAACTGGCCGATGATGGAAAGCGCCGCCACCGTCCACGCCGACAGCGACACCACCCTGACGATGAAGGCGTTGCGGATCACCGAGGTGATCAGCCGGATCGCAAGCCATGCCAGCGCCAGCTTGGCGGAGACCTCGAGCAGATAGCTGCGGCTCGGCCAGGTCGTATGCAGCATGATCGCGCGCGCGACGATCATCTGGATCGCGAAGATCGCGGTGGAGGCGGAAAACACCATCACGCGGACGAAGTGCCGCAGCGGCAGCGGCCAGCGCATCGCCAGCGACGACATGTCGACCCGCGAGCGGATGGCGGCGTCGGCGGCCCAGGCGATGCCGGCGGCGGCCAGGATAAGGCCGAATTGCAGGTAGAACCATGGCGAGGCGACTTCCGCGCCCACCGACCGCAGAGCGGTCAGCACGGATTCCATGATCTCGTTCGCGTCCATCGACAGGATCTCGCTGGCGGGGCTGTTCTTGGGCATCAGATTTTGGGCATCAGATCTTGGGCATCGATTGATTCGACTGTCGGGCAGAATCTCACAAGCAGGGCAGGCGGACCATCGATACTCCACATTGCAGATGTCGATTTGGCCCTGAAAATACCGGCGCATCGCCGCTATCGGGAATAAGGGGGTTGGCGCGGAAGTGTGGCGACGATAAGGATGCAATTGCAAGTATTTGCAATGATTTGTCAGGGCTGATGGCTTCTCTCGACTCGGTCAGTATCGCGATCCTTCTGGGCGCCGTCCTGGTGATGGCCGGCATCCTGTCGAGCCTGCTTGCGCTGCGCTTCGGCGCCCCCCTGCTGCTGGTCTTCCTGTTCATCGGCATGCTGGCCGGCGACGCCGGCCCCGGCCAACTGCAGTTCGACGACGTGCGCACCACCTATCTGGTCGGCTCGGTGGCGCTCGCTTTGATCCTGTTCGACGGCGGCTTGCGCACGCGCTTTGCGAGCATCCGCGCGGTGCTGGCGCCCTCGATGGTGCTGGCCACCGCCGGCGTGCTGCTGACGGCGCTGGTCACCGCGCCGGTCGCCAAATACGCGCTCGACATCTACTGGACCGAGGCGCTGTTGCTCGGCGCCGTGGTGGCCTCGACGGATGCCGCCGCCGTGTTCCTGCTGGTGCACACGCAAGGTTTGCGTCTGCGCCCGCGAGTCGGCGCGACGCTGGAGGCGGAATCCGGCACCAACGATCCCTTCGCGATCTTCCTTACCCTGATGCTGGTCGAGTTCATCTCGATCGGCCAGAGCTCGGCGGCGCATGTTGCGATGGAGTTCGCCCGGGAGGCCGTGCTCGGCACCATCGTGGGCGTGGTCGGCGGGCGGCTGGTGGTGATTGCGCTGAACAAGGTGGCGCTGCCGCAGGGGCTGCATGCGCCCTTCGTCACCACGGCGGCGCTGGTCGTGTTCGGCGTGGCGCAGATGGCGCACGCGTCCGGATTCCTCGCGGTCTATCTCGCCGGCATCATCATCGGCAACCGGCCGACGCGCGCGCATAATTCCGTCGTCACCTTCCTCGATGCCGCCACCTGGCTGGCGCAGATCGTGATGTTCGTGCTGCTCGGCCTCCTGGTGTCGCCGCGGCGGCTGGTCGACAGCCTGGCGCCCGCCGTGGTCGTCGCGATCGCGCTGATGATCCTGGCGCGGCCGGTTGCGGTGTTCCTCTGCCTGGCGCCGTTCCGCTTCAGCTGGCGCGAGAAGATCTTCATCGCCTGGACCGGCCTGCGCGGGGCGGTGGCGATCTTCCTCGCCTCGATCCCGATGCTGGTCGGCCTGTCGAAAGCCTACCTCTATTTCGACGTCGCCTTTGTCGTCGTCATCATTTCGCTGCTGCTGCAGGGCTGGACGCTGGCGCCCGCCGCGCGGAGGCTGCATGTGGCGCTGCCGCGCGCCGACCGCGGCCCGCGTCGCGTCGAGCTGGATCTGCCTGGCCAGCTTGAGCAGCAGCTGGTCGGCTATCCCGTGCGCTCGAAGAGCCTGTATTTCCGGCGCGGGCTGATTCCGTCCTGGTCGAAGCCCACGCTGGTCATCCGCGACGAGCGCATCCTCACGCCGGCCGAGGCCGATCCCGTGACCCCCGGCGACTACATCTATCTGCTGGCGCCGCCGGAAAAGGCCGAGGCGCTCGACCGCTTCTTCGTCGACATGGCGCCGTCGAGCTCGCCCGATCCGCATCTGCTCGGCGACTTCATGGTGTCCGGCGAGCATACGCTGGCTGAACTTGCGGAAGTCTACGGCGTGAAGGTGGAAGAGGCGGATCGGCAGCTTACACTGGCGGATTATTTCGACATCCATCTCGACCGCGCGCCGAAGGAAGGCGCCGAGCTTGCGCTCGATTCCATCGTCCTGGTCGCCCGCAGCCTCGGTGGCGGCCGCGTCAATGTCATCGGCCTCCGCCTGCCGGAGGAGGAAGACGAGGCGCCGCCGCCAACGCGTCGGCAAAGGTTCAAGCGCAAGCTCGCCGATATCTGGGCGCAAGTGGCGGGGGTGTAGCCCTTGTCATTCCGGGCTCGCGCTGCGCGCGCCCCGGAATGACAACGCTCACTCCTCCAGCGTAAAGCCCACCCGCAGCGTCACCTGGTAGTGGCCAACCTTTGCGCCTTCGATATGGCCCCGGGTCTGCACCACCTCGAACCATTTCATCTCGCGGATCGTCTTCGACGCGCGCGTGATCGCGTTCTGGACGGCGTCCTCGATGCTCTTCTCCGAAGAGCCGACGAGTTCGAGAATCTTGTAGATGTGATCCTTCGTTCCGGTCGCAGGTGACATGGCAGGCCTCCCGTTGCGATGATTGCAGGGCGGATTACGCTTCGCTATTGCGCCCTGCGGCACTGATCGTATGGGAGGAGAACAGGTTGGGCTAGGCAGTTGTTCCCGACAGCACCTTCACCCCGCCGAGTGCCGTCACCTTGCCGCCCCGCAGCATCACGATCTGCGTGGCGAGCTGGCGCATCTCGGCGGAGTCGTGGCTGACATAGACCATCGGTACATTGGCCTCGTCGCGCAGCCGCACCAGGTACGGCAAGATCTCCACCTTGCGGCCCTCGTCGAGCGAGCCGAGCGGCTCGTCGAGCAGCAGGAGCCGCGGCTTTGATAACAGCGCGCGGCCAAGCGCGACGCGCTGGCGCTCGCCGCCGGAGAGTTTTCCGGGACGGCGGTCGAGCAGATGGCCGATGTCGAGCAGGTCGGTGACGCGCTTGTTCTGCGCGGCATCGGCGGCGAGACCGTTCATCCGCCGCCCATAGTCGAGGTTTTGCGCGACATCCATATGCGGAAACAGCCGCGCATCTTGGAAGACATAGCCGATGCGGCGGCGGTGCGGCGGCACATGCACGCCTCTCGCCGTGTCGTCGAGGATTTCATCGTCGAGCGCGATCGTGCCGCGGTCGGGCCGCAAGAGCCCCGCGATGATGTTGACCAGCGAGGTCTTGCCGGCGCCGGAAGCGCCGAACAGGCCGGTGACGCGGCCCTCGCTGGTGAAGGCGGCTTCCAGCGCGAAGTCGCCGAGCTGTTTTACGATGTCGACCCGCAGCATGCTCAGTTCCCGTGCAGCCGCCGCGTCGCGCGCCGCGCGAACCATTCGGAACAGACAAGCGCGCCAGTGGCAAGGATGATGGACACGACCACGAGCCGCAGGGCAGCAGGATCGCCGTCCGGTACCTGAGTCAGGGAGTGAATGGCCGACGCAATCGTTTGGGTTTCACCGGGAATGTTGGATACGAAGGTGATCGTCGCGCCGAACTCGCCGATCGCCTTGGCAAAGCCGAGCACCATGCCGGCCAGAATGCCCGGCAGCGCCAGCGGCAGCGTCACGGTCGCAAATACCTGCCACGGTGCTGCGCCCAGTGTGCTGGCGGCCTGTTCCAGCCTGCGGTCAATTGCCGCCAGAGAGAGGCGAATTGGTTGCACCAATAGCGGAAAGGACATCACGCCGCAGGCAAGAGCCGCACCGGTCCAGCGAAACGAAAACACGATACCAAGATGGTCCGCGAGCCACGCGCCGACGAGGCCGCGGCGCCCGAATGTCAGCAGCAACAGATAGCCGGTGACGACAGGCGGCAGCACAAGAGGAAGAAATATGAGTGCCTCGACTGCCGATTTCCCCCAGAAGGTACGTCGTGCCAGCACCCAAGCCACACCGATTCCGAGCGGCGTAGCGACCAGCGTTGCGACGAGTGCAACACGAAGGGACAGCCGAATTGCCATCCATTCGGTTGGCGAAATATCGAACATCGGCATCAGCTCGCCGGGCGCATCAGGAGGGTAAAGCCATATCTCTCGAAGATGGCTTTCGCCGACGCCGAGCGCAGGAAGGCGATATAGTCGATGGCTTCAGCCTTCGCGGTTTTCGTTGCCACCACCGGATAGATGATCGCCGGATGGGAATCGGGCGGAAAAGTCCCGACCACCCTGACGCCGGGTTCGACCCTGGCGTCGGTCGCATAGACGATGCCGAGTGCGGCTTCACCGCGCGCCACCAGCGTCAGCGCGGCGCGCACGTTCTCGGTCATGGCGAATTTTGGCTGGGCAGCCTCCCAAGCGCCCAACTTTTCCAGCGCCGCCTTGGCGTATTTGCCTACGGGCACCGCTTTGACGTCGCCGGTCGCGATCCTGCCGTCGCCGGCGAGCTTTGCAAGATCGAAACCCGGCCCGATTGAGACGGTACCGGCCTTGGAATCCTTTGGCGCGATCAGCACGATCGAGTTGCCGAGCAGATTGACCCGCGTCGATTCGTCGATGCCCTTTTTCGACACCGCGTAGTCCATCCAGTCGGTGTCGGCCGAGACGAACACATCGGCCGGCGCGCCCTGTTCGATCTGTTTGGCGAGCGCCGAGCTTGCGGCATAGCTCGCAACGATCTTCACGCCGGTCTTGGCCATATAGGCTGCGTCGATGTCGTCGAGCGCGTTCTTCATCGAGGCCGCGGCGAACACGGTGATGCTCTTGTCCTGCGCGCTGGCAGGAAAGATCGCGCCTGCGAGGAAGAGCAAGGCAGCAAGAATTCCGGCAAGTGGATTCATCGATGGCGCTCCATGCCGATTTCCGCGCGTTGTCGCTCACGCAAATCAGGCGTCGGTGATTTCAGGGCTTGCGACGGGCGGAAGCGCCGTTCCGGCTATCCCTTGCCGACGTACAGTCGGACGGGATGTCGCGATACCCGGCCACTATAGCCGTCTCCGCACCGCGGGAAAAGCCTTGCGACGACGAGATTACTGTTTCGCATCCGGCATGTTCAGTACGGCCCGGCAGGCCGGCGGCAGTTGCGCCATGGTCATCGGCGGCTTCGGCTTCGGCGGCACCTTCGGCGGCTTGGGATGCAGCACCGAATCCTTGAACCAGAAGGCGAGATCGGCGGGCTTGCAGCCTTCGCCTTCGCCGGGATCGGGCTGGGTCTCGCATTCGCCCGAGCCCGGCGGGCATTTGATGCGGATGTGGAAGTGATAGTCGTGGCCCCACATCGGCCGGACCTTGGAGAGCCAGTTGCGGTCGCCCTTGGCTTCGCGGCACAGCGCTTTCTTGATCGCGGCGTTGACGAAGATGCGCTGCACGGCCGGCTCCTGCGCCGCGGCGCGGATCACGACGAGATGGCCGGGCGTGAACACGCGTGGATCGATATCGAGGCGGTCCTCGCGCACCATCATGGTCGCCGACATGTCCTCGCGCTCGTTGCGCGAGAGCTGGCGGGCCGGCGCCGGCGTCAGCCAGATGTCGGCGTCGAGCCCGACCTGGTGGCTGGCATGTCCGGTCAGCATCGGCCCGCCGCGCGGCTGCGACATGTCGCCGACGAGAATGCCGTTCCAGCCCGCATCCTTCTTCGCCTTCATCGCCACGCGCTTGACCAGCGCGACCATGTCGGGATGCGCAAAGTAGCGGTTGCGCGACAGCCGCATCACCTGCCAGGCCTCGCCGTTGATCGGCAGCCCTTCGGCGCCGGCGATGCAGCCATGGGCGTAGAAGCCGATCGCGCGCGGCTTGTCGGCCGCCGCCGGCAGATATTTGCGGGCGAACAATTCCTTGGCGCCGAGTTTTGGGTCGTTGGGATTGGCCAGCGGCGGCAGCGGCTTCGGGTTGACCGTGCCCTTGTCCTGCGCCAGCGCGGCGGAGGCGCAGAGGAGGGTCGGGATCAGGAGGGGGATCAGGAATCGGCGGGGCTGCATGCGGGGCAAAACTAGCATGGAATTGGCCGGTCCAGACCAGTGCGCTGCATCATGATCCCCGCTCAATTTGGCGCGACCGCCGCCGGGTTAAGCTTAACCTCAGGCCGCGACCGCGTGCGCCCTTTACAAGCCGCTTCGGGAACCCGCAAATAGCCGCAATTAGCAAGGGCATGGCCAGCCTGCTGGCGGATCGTGCCCGGAGGCGTAACGGGCAGGGCGTTTCATGAGTTTGTTGTCGGGCTGGCGGCCGGCCATTGCGGCTGCATTCGTGGTGTCATGTCTTTCCATCGCGCCGGCCCTCGCCGACGTCGTGGTTCACATCGACAAATCCTCGCAGCGCATGTCGGTGAGCGTCAACGGACAGCCGCGCTACACCTGGCCGATCTCGACCGGCCGCAGCGGCTACGGCACGCCGAGCGGCGTGTTCCATCCGCAGATGATGGCGCGCAGCTGGTTCTCGAAGAAGTACTACAATTCGCCGATGCCGCACTCGATCTTCTTCTATCACGGCTTCGCCATCCACGGCACCACCGACATCCGCCGCCTCGGCGGCCCGGCCTCGCACGGCTGCGTGCGGCTGCATCCCTCGAATGCGGCGACGCTCTACGCGCTGGTGGAGCGCAACGGCCGCGGCAACACGCGCATCGAGATCTACTGAGACGACACCGAATTTAACCGTCCGATAACCCTGTTGCGCGTTGACGCATATTCGTGCGGGCCCCGTTATTTCACGGGCAGCTTCGACCTTCGTTGCAACTCCGCCGCACGACGTGCCGCATTTACCCCCGTCATCTACGGGTTTTGTCAATCATTGGTTGTATTTCTGCACAACCCGCGCGGATTGCGCCCGCAAAACGGGCATGCTCGCACATCCGGGCCCGTATCCTGGGTTAGGCAAGAGATACCAATTTTTCAGACACTTATCCGAGAACTGACCCTGCGCAGAATGCGAGTTGTGTGGGGCGTTAGAATGCCGACGATCCGGCCAAGGAAGAAGAAAGCGAAACATGCCGCGATCGTCCGCGTACCCGGCCGGCCGGTCAAGCCCACGCCGAAACTCAGCGGCGGCCGCGGGCCTGCGCGCAGCGAGATCGGCGAGCTGGTGCGCAAGCGAGCCGAAGCCGAGGCCGCGATTGCCGATGCGCGCAAGTCCCATGAACGGCTGCGCGAGGCGATCGACATCCTGCCGCAGGGAATCGTGTTCCTCGATGCGGAGGGCCGCTACATCCTCTGGAACAGGAAATACGCCGAGATCTACAATCGCAGCGCCGACCTGTTCAAACCCGGCGCGCGGCTGGCCGACACCATCCGCGTCGGCGTCGCGCGCGGCGATTACCCGGAAGCTGAAGGCCGCGAGGAAGAATGGATCGCCGAGCGGCTGGGGAAGATGCATCAGCCCGGCGCGCGCCACGAGCAGACGCTCGCCGACGGCCGCGTCATCCTGATCGAGGAGCGGCTCACTTCCGACGGCGGCGTGATCGGCCTGCGCGTCGACATCACCGAGCTGAAGGAGCGCGAGGCATCGTTCCGTCTGCTGTTCGACAGCAATCCGGTGCCGATGATCGTCTGCGCGCTGGACGGCGAGCGCATCATCGGCGTCAACGACGCCGCGGTCGAGCACTACGGCTACAGCCGCGCCGAATTCGAGAAGCTGAGCATCCGCGCGTTGCAGGCCTTCGACAGCGAGCTGCCCTGGCTCGGCGAGGCCGGCGGCGACGAGCAGGCGGCGCGCACCTGGAAGCACGTCCGCGCCGACGGCGCACTGATCGATCTCGCCATCTATTCGCGCCAGCTCGTCTATGGCGACCGGCCGGCCGTGCTGCTGGCGCTGATGGACATCACCGAGCGCAAGCGCGCCGAGTCGCGGCTCGCCTTCATGGCGCAGCATGACGGCCTGACGGGGCTGCCGAACCGCACCTTGCTGCGCCAGCAGATGGACGACATGCTGCTGCACACGCGGCGCAGCGCCGAGAAGCTCGCGGTGCTGGTGCTCGGGCTCGACAATTTCAAGGCGGTCAACGACACGCTCGGCCACGGCATCGGCGACAAGCTGTTGCGCGCGGTGGCCAAGCGGCTGCGCTCGACCTTGCGCGAGGAAGACGCCATCGCCCGTCTCAACTCCGACGAGTTCGCCATCCTGCAGGGCGGCGTGACGCGGCCCGAGGACGCCACGCTGCTGGCGCGGCGGCTTCTGGAGGCCATCGCCGATCCGTTCCTGCTCGACGAGCATTCGGTGGTGATCGGCGCCTCCATCGGCATCGCGCTCTCGCCCGGCGACGGCGACGATTCCGACAGGCTGCTGAAGAACGCCGATCTCGCGCTGTCGCGCGCCAAGAACGATTTCCGCGGCACCTTCTCCTTCTTCGAGGCGGAGATGGATGCCCGCGCCCAGGTCCGGCGCAAGGTCGAGATCGACCTGCGCAACGCCATCCAGAACAACCTGCTGCAGCCCTATTATCAGCCGCTGGTCGACCTTGCGACCGGCCGCATCACCGGGTTCGAGGCGCTGGTGCGCTGGCCTGATCCGGAGCGCGGCATGATCGCGCCCGGCGAGTTCATCCCGGTCGCGGAAGAGACCGGCCTGATCAATGCGGTGGGCGGGCTGATGCTGCGCCGCGCCTGCATGGACGCGGCGCTTTGGCCCGACGACGTCCGCGTCGCCGTCAATTTGTCGCCGCTGCAGTTCCGCACCGGCAATCTGCTGTCGCTGGTGATGGACGCGCTGAAGCAATCCGGCCTCGCGGCGCGGCGGCTCGAGCTCGAGATCACCGAGACGCTGCTGCTGGAGAAGAGCAGCCAGGTGCTCGCCACGCTGCATGCGCTGCGCGCACTCGGCGTGCGCATCTCGATGGACGATTTCGGCACCGGCTATTCGAGCCTGAGCTATCTGCGCAGCTTCCCGTTCGACAAGATCAAGATCGACCGTTCCTTCGTCCGGGAAGTCGACGCCAACCGCGACGCGCAGGCGATCATCCGTTCCATCGTCAGCCTCGGCAAGGGCCTCGGCGTCACCATCACCGCCGAAGGCGTCGAGACCGAAGCCGAGCTGAGCTGCCTGCGCGCCGAAGGCTGCCACGAGGGCCAGGGCTTCCTGTTCAGCCGCGCCAGGCCGCACGCCGAGATCGTCGCCCTGCTCAAGGCCCAGCGCGGCCTGATCGCGGCAGGTGGCGGCGAGGACCGGGCGGCGTGAGGTAGACAGCCCCGAATTCGTCATGGCCGGGCTTGTCCCGGCCATCCACGCTCTTGGCCGAACACTCGATCTATCCTCTCGTCATGCCCGGGCTTGTCCCGGGCATCCACGTGCTTCATCATCCGCGAATGTCTGGTGGCTACGTCTACATCATGGCGAGCGCACCCAACGGCATTCTGTATGTCGGGGTGACCAGCGACCTCGTACGCCGTGTCTATGAGCACAGGAACGGATTGATCGCCGGCTTCACCAAACGATATGGACTAAAGCGTCTCGTCTATTTCGAGCATCACGACACAATTCAGGCAGCGATTCAGCGCGAGCACAACATGAAGCACTGGTCGCGTACGTGGAAGGTGCGGTTGATTCTGGCCAACAATCCGGAATGGAATGATTTGTACGACACGATCACGCAGTAATGGGAGCTGAACTCCAACCGCGTCATGGCCGGGCTTGTCCCGGCCATCCACGCCTTTCTCTCAACTGGTGACGAAGAGCGTGGATGCCCGGGACAAGCCCGGGCATGACGATCGATGGGTCGAGGTTGGGGCCAAGTACGTGGATGGCCGGGACAAGCCCGGCCATGACGGAGAGTGGGAGTCGGTCGCCTATTTCGCCTTTGCAGGCTTCCGCTTCCGCAAATGATACGTCAGCGCCAGCGCCACGCAGTGGCGCAGCTCGGCTTCCGGCAGCTTCCTGGTGGCATCGAGCAGGATGGCGCGGTTGCCGCTGTAGCTGAGTTCCGGATAGAGCTCGCGAAAGGTCGCCACCAGATCGGTCTGGCAGTGGAAGAACACGGCGACCTGGTTCTCCGCCGGCTTCACCCGGTCGATCCGGATCGTGCTGCCGCTGCCGGTTTCCGGCGTCAGGTAACTCGGCTGTCCCCATTTCAGCGCTTCCTCGATCGCGCCGACGCCTTTGGTGGTTTTGGCGATATCGAGAATCAGCCGCCGCAACGCCCTGAGCTTTGTCCGGGCCGGTTCGGGGCAGGCAGCGAATGCCGCATCGACGGCGGCGCGGGGCGCGGCTGCGCGAGTCGGCGCTGCGCGCTTTTTCGCCGGCTTCATCGAGCCCCCTCGGTCAGCGCGAACCCTTCAGGCTGCATGAGGTCGCGCAGGTCGTCATCACGCCGTTCTCGCATTTGATGCAGGCCGCGATGCACTGCTCGCGGTTCTTCGGGTTATAGGAGGGAAAATTGCTTGCAACGCATCTGGAAATTGAATCCGGCGTCGGAGCGGGAGAGCAGGCGGCCAGCGGCAGCAGCATTGCTAGTCCGATCGCAGCGATGAATTGCCGCCGCCCCATTCCACCATCCCGTCAACAGGGTGCTGATTCCGAAAGGTGAGCAACAAGGGCAGACTAGGGCAGTTGCCGGACGGACGGAAGGGGGCCTGTGGACTGCCGGGATCGGCCGGAGCGGAACAGCGTTGGCGTCGTGTCATGCCTCTGCTCGTCATTCCGGGGCGCCGCGCAGAAGGCGTAGGGCGGATTAGCCGAAGGCGTAATCCGCCGTCTTTTCGCGGACGCAGCTGCGGCGGATTACGCTTCGCTAATCCGCCCTACGGACGATGGATTACTTCGCTCGCGAAGGGCCCTCTGGCCGTCGAATCCAGGACTACGCCGCGTCGCGCAATCCCGCGAGGAAGGTGTCGACGCTCTTCATCAGCGTGTCCGCCTGCTGCGACAGCTCGCCGGAGGCGGTCAGCACGTTGCCGGCCAGCTTGCGCGACTGGTCGGCGGCATGGCTGGCGCCGGCGACATTCTGGGAGACTTCGCTGGTGCCGCTGGAGACCTGCTGCACGCTGCGGGCGATCTCGCGGGTCGCCGATCCCTGCTCTTCCACGGCGGCGGCGATCGTTGCGGCGATGCCGGAAATCTCGCGGATGGTGTCGCTGATGGCGCCGATGGCGGTGACGCAATTGCCGGTGGCCGACTGGATCTCGCTGACCTGGCCCGCGATCTCCTCCGTCGCCTTCGCGGTCTGGCTGGCCAGTCCCTTCACCTCCGCGGCGACCACGGCAAAGCCGCGGCCGGCTTCGCCCGCGCGCGCCGCCTCGATCGTCGCGTTCAGCGCCAGCAGGTTGGTCTGGCTTGCGATCGCGCTGATCAGCTGCAGCACGTCGCCGATCTTCTCCGCGGCCGCCGCGAGGCTGCCGACCATTTCGGTGGTCTGGCGCGCCTTCACTACGGCATTGTCGGCGACGTGGGTGGAATGAGTGACCTGGCGGCCGATCTCCGAGACGGAGGAAGCGAGCTGTTCCGTCGCGGCGGCAACCGTGCTGACGCTGGACGAGGCCTCCTCGGAAGCTGCCGCTGCGGCCGCGGCGCGTTCGGAGGTGCCGTTGACGCTGGCGGTGATCTCGCCCGCCACGCGCTGCATGTCCTGCGTGGCGCCGGCGACCGCGCCGACTACGCCCTTGACGTCGGCCTCGAAGCGGTCGGCCATCTGGCGCTGCAGCGCCTTCTTCTCGGCTTCCGCGCGCTGCTTGTCGGTTTCCTGCGCCTCGCGCAACGAGTTCGCCTCGATCATGCTGCGGCGGAACACGTCGACCGCCGCCGCCATGCTGCCGAGCTCGTCGCGGCGCTCGCTGCCGGGGATGGCGATGTCGGTCTCGCCGCGTGCAAGGCGATTCATGACCGCGGTGATTGCGGTGAGCGGGCGCGACAGGCCGCGGCCGAGCAGGAAGGCGAGCAGCACAGCGCCGGCGAGGATCGCGGTGGTGCCGAGGACGAGATCGCGCTGGGCGCCTGCGGCGGCCGCCTCGTACTCCGTGGTGTCCTTGATGACTTCGAGAATGCCGACCGGCTGGCCGGCATAGTTCCTGATCTGGCCGACATAGAGCGCGGCGGGGCGGCCGTTCAGCGTCGCATCGCGCCGCAGCGGCGGCCCGGCGATCACGCCCCTGAGGTCGGTCTCGCTGGCGACCGCGGCGTCGCCGAAGGTCGAGGAGAGCTTCTTGAATCCCTTGCCGTCCCAGGAATGCACGGCGAGGTCGATGCCGAAGCGCTTCTTGGCGCGTTCGACGAACTCCTTGCCGAAGGCGGCGCCGACGTCGACATTCGACAGCGTCTTGCCGTCGCGCACGATCGGGGTCATGCCGAAAATGCTGAGTGCCTCGCGGCCGGGCTCGACGCCGACGATGGACTTGCCGGTGCGGATGGCTTCCACCACCGTGTTGCGGCGCCCGGAGATATCGTCGCCGAAGATCTTCGGTTCGTGCACGCGGTAGAACACCACCGCCGGCGAAACCTGGAAGGTGACGAGCGGAATGCCCTGCGCCTTCAGCGCCGTCATGGCGTCGCCGAGCAGGGAGGCCAGCCCCGCGCGGTCGCCCTTGGCGATGGTGTCGCCGACCGGCGGCAGGGCCGCGATCACCGAGGAGACCGCCAGGGTCGCGCGGCCTTCATAATCGATGGCGGCGATGACGCTGTCATATTGCAGCTTGAGCTGCTGATCGAGCGCCATCCGGGTCAGCGAACGCTGCTGCAGGATCGAGAAGGTTCCGAGGATGGCGCAGGCAGCCGCAACCGTCAGCGCGATGGCAAGGATCAGGCGGACGGCGATCGAGCGGATTTTGAACATTGGGATTCCGGGCATTCCACGAGGCGGGGACTGCGCGGAATTTCCCAGAAACTGCTTAACAACAGCGCTCCCAGGCCGGTCCGTAGAACTACCTGTGGCCGTGGCGTCATGTCACCGCGCCGTCGGCGGGCCGGCCAGATTGCCCGACAGGATCACCTTGCCCATCTCCTCGTAATGGGTATCGCGGGCCTGGAGCTGCTGGTTGATCGCGTGCATGTCGCGCAGGCGGCGCTCGAAGCCGTTGGCGCGGAACACCGCGGTGGCGCCGGCCATGTGATAGGCGACGTCGACGATCTCGGTCGATTGATGGATGGTCGAGGTCGAAGCCAGCCGCAGCGCGACGCGATGCGCTTCGGTGAGCTCCGCGCCGCGCACCAGGTCGTCCCAGACCTCGGCGGCGGTCGCGAACAGATAGGCGCGGGCTCGGCGCAGTTTCGCCTCGGTGAGCCCGATCAGGCCCTGCACGGCGCTGTTCTCCTTCATCGCCGAGAGGCCCTGCGGCGTCTTCTTGCGCGAAAGCTCGATCGCCGCGTCGAACTGCGCGCGGGCGACACCGAGCGAGGTGGCGGCAAAGCCCATGCTGTAGATCGCGTTGGTCGGAATCTTGTAGAGCGGTCCCTTCTCGCGCAGCGCATGCGGCTCGTCGCGCAGCGCGGCGAATTTCTCCGATATGAAGAGGTTGTCGACCGAATAGGCGTCGGTGCCGGTGCCGCGCAGCCCGATCGTGTCCCAGACGTCGTACAGCTTGGCGCTTCCGATCGGGAACAGGATGGTGCGGATCTCGGGCGAGCCGTCCGGCTTCCTGCGCGGGGTGCCGTCGGCCTCGGTGATGCGGACATGGGCGCCGAGCCAGCTCGCCTGGCGAATCCCGGAGGCAAATTCCCAGCGCGCGTTCGCCCGGTAGCCGCCGGGTTCGGCGCGAACGTCGTGGTTGATCGCGCCCCAGGCCAGGATGCCCTGCTTGGTGTTGAAGATTTCGTCCGCCGCGTCGTGGTCGATATAGGCCGAGATGACGGCGCAGACGCTGCACTGGCCCAGGCACCAGGCGGTGGAGGCGTCGGCCTTGGCGATCTCCTCCTGCATCTGCATGAAGGTGACGAGCGGCGCTTCCGCCCCGCCGAGGCTCTTCGGCAGCACCGCGCGATACATGCCGTTGTCGATCAGCGCCTTGACGACCGGCTCGGTCAGCCGGCGCGTGCGCTCGATCTCGTCGGCTTCCTGTCGGATCAAGGGCGCCAGCGCCCGTGCGCGCTCGACGAGGTCGATAGCGGTGGCCTTGTTCATGCGTCTCCCCGTGCCCTTCTTGATTGCTGTTTGGTGGGCGAGCGGATGGTGGCAAATCCGCACTCCCCGATCAAGCCGGGCGGATTACCTGTCGGTCACGCCGCAGCGCGGCCGAGATCGAGCGCCTGCCGGCGCTTCGACGGGAAACTGAGCGCCACCGCCACCGCAGCAAGGCCGATGGCGAAGGAACCGGCATGCAGCCACGTGTAGGTTTGGGTGGTGTCGAACACGAGCCCGCCCGCCCATGGTCCCAGCGCCATGCCGAGGCTGGCGAAGGCCGAGACCGCGCCGAACACGGTGCCCATGATTTTGGCGCCGAAGAATTCGCGCACCAGCACCGCATAGAGCGGCATCACCCCGCCATAGGCGAGGCCGAACACGACGGAAAGCGCGTAGAACTCGCCGAGCCTGAACACCGCGAGATAGGTCGCGATGCACAGCGCCTGCACCAGCAGGCCGGCGACCAGCACGGGTTTTGCCCCGATCCGGTCGGCCATCGCGCCGAGCAGCAGACGTCCGCCAAGCCCGGAGAAGCCGGCGACGCTGTAGACGGTGACGGCGGTGAGCGGCGCAATGCCGCAGATCATGGCGTAGCTCACCATGTGGAAGATCGGGCCGGAATGCGCCGCGCAGCAGGCGAAATGCGCCAGCGCCAGCGTGATGAATTGCGGCGTGCGCAGCGCCTGCGACGCGGTCCACTCGGCCTCGGGTGCATCGGCCGCGTTGGCGGCGGTGCTGCCGGCCGCCTGCGGCGCCGGACGCACCAGGAAGCAGGCGGGGATCAGGAGCGCCCATGACGCGATCCCGATCACGAGCATGGCCGTGCGCCAGTCATAGGCCGTGATCAGCATGCTGGCGGTCGGCGCCACCGTCACCGGAGAGACGCCCATGCCGGCGGAGACCAGCGCCACCGCAAGGCTGCGGTGCCTGTCGATCCACGCACTCGCCAGCGCCATCATCGGCGCATAGAAGCTGCCGGCGGCAATGCCGATCAGCACGCCGAAGCAAAGCTGGAACTGCCACAGCTCCTGTGCCTGGCTGGCGGTGACGAGGCCGAGCCCGAGCAGGACGCTGCCGGCCAGAACCACGATGCGGGTGCCGTAGCGGTCGGACAGCGTGCCCCAGACGAAGGCGGCAAAACCCATGCAGAGGAAATCCAGCGTCGCCGCCGCCGAGACGCCCGCGGTCGACCAGCCCATCGCCTTGGAAATCGGCTGCAGGAACACCGCCAGCGACAGCATCGTGCCGAACCCGATGCAGGTCATCAGCGCACCGGCCGCAACCACGACCCAGCCGTAGTCGAATCGGGAGGCCTTGCTGGCAGGAGAGGAGGCCTGGCTCATGCGTTTCCCCGGCGCTGTTGGTGTTGTTATGCGCGGTGAGATCGTGGCCTATCCGCCGTCCGGGAGCAATGAGGCGAACGGCATGCCTCTCATTCTGATATCAGGCGATTGTGAGTTGCGCCGCAAAACGCGAGCAACGGAGCGGATAAGCGCGCGACCAGCCATCGCTTCCGAGATATGTATTCCCATCGTCATGGCCGGGCTTGTCCCGGCCATCCACGACCTTTCCCGCGGCAAGAAGAACGTGGATGCCCGGGACAAGCCCGGGCATGACGAGTTTGTGGCGGGCAGGCGATGACAAGCAATCCGCATATGCAATTGCTTGCTCCGGCAGGGAGGCTTGGACAACGATGGCGATATGCCCCTGATTTGCCCGACGTGTCAAATGATATTCGCAAAATACGAATACGTCGGCCGGCGGCGCCGGCTACTGTGCATGGGGTTGTTTTCGAGTTTTTTGCTTTGCGGACCCTACGGCGCCCGCCTCAGCTATCCACCTTCAGCGCGGCAATGAAGGCTTCCTGCGGGATGTCGACCTTGCCGAACTGCCGCATCTTCTTCTTGCCTTCCTTCTGCTTCTCCAGAAGCTTGCGCTTGCGCGTGATGTCGCCGCCGTAGCATTTGGCGGTGACGTCCTTGCGCAGCGCGCGGACGGTTTCGCGGGCGATCACCTTGCCGCCGATCGCCGCCTGGATCGGGATCTGGAACATGTGCGGCGGGATCAGCTCCTTCATCTTCTCAACCATGGCGCGGCCGCGGCCTTCGGCGCGGGTGCGGTGGACGAGCATGGCGAGCGCGTCGACCGGCTCGCCGTTGACGAGGATCTGCATCTTGACGAGGTCGGCGGGCTTGTAGTCGGTGAGGTGATAGTCGAACGAGGCGTAGCCCTTCGACACCGACTTCAGGCGGTCGTAGAAGTCGAACACGACTTCGTTGAGCGGCAGGTCATATTTCACCATCGCGCGGGAGCCGACATAGGTGAGCTCCTTCTGCGCGCCGCGGCGGTCCTGGCACAGCTTCAGCACGCTGCCGAGATATTCGTCGGGGGTGAGGATCGTCGCCTCGATCCAGGGCTCCTCGATCTCGGCGATCTTCACCACGTCGGGCATGTCGACGGGGTTGTGGATCGAGATCTCCTGGCCGTCGGTGAGGTGCATCTTGTAGATCACGCTCGGCGCGGTCGCGATCAGGTTGAGATCGAACTCGCGCGACAGCCGCTCCTGGATGATCTCCAGGTGCAGGAGGCCGAGGAAGCCGCAGCGGAAGCCGAAGCCGAGTGCTGCGGAGGTTTCCATCTCGTAGGAGAAGCTGGCGTCGTTGAGGCGCAGCTTGCCCATCGCCGCGCGTAGCGTCTCGAAGTCGTTGGCGTCGGCCGGGAACAGGCCGCAGAACACCACGGGAATCGCCGGCTTGAAACCCGGCAGCATCTCATGAATCGGCTTCCTGTCGTCGGTGATGGTGTCGCCGACGCGGGTATCCGCGACTTCCTTGATCGCCGCGGTGATGAAGCCGATCTCGCCGGGGCCGAGCTCCTCGACCTGCTCCATCTTCGGCGTGAAGAAGCCGACGCGCTCGACGTCATAGGCCGCGTTGGTGCCCATCATGCGGATGCGCTGGCCCTTCTTCATCGTGCCGTCAACGATGCGCACCAGCACGACGACGCCGAGATAGACGTCGTACCAGCTGTCGACCAGCAGCGCCTTGAGGGTCGCATCGGGGTCGCCCTTCGGGGGCGGCAGGCGAGTGACGATCGCCTCCAGGACGTCGGGTATGCCGAGGCCGGTCTTGGCCGAGATCATAACCGCATCCGAGGCGTCGATGCCGATCACGTCCTCGATCTGCTGCTTGACCTTTTCCGGCTCCGCCGCCGGAAGATCGATCTTGTTGAGCACCGGCACGATCTCATGGCCCGCGTCGAGAGCGTGATAGACGTTGGCGAGCGTCTGCGCCTCCACGCCCTGGCTGGCGTCCACCACCAGCAGGGAGCCTTCGCAGGCCGCCAGCGACCGCGAGACTTCGTAGGCGAAGTCGACATGGCCGGGCGTGTCCATCAGGTTGAAGATGTAATCCTTGCCGTCCTTGGCGCGGTAGTTCAGCCGGACGGTCTGCGCCTTGATGGTGATGCCGCGCTCGCGCTCGATATCCATGGAATCGAGCACCTGTTCCTTGCCCGCCATTTCGCGCTCGGTGAGCCCGCCCGTCATCTGGATCAGGCGGTCGGCCAGCGTCGACTTGCCATGGTCGATATGGGCGACGATGGAGAAGTTGCGGATGTTGGAAATGGGGACGGTCGTCATGGGGCGCGGGATAGCACCCGCGACTCGGCCGGGCAACCATTATGGCCGTTTTCAAGGGCGTTTCTTCACGCCAAGCTGATTCCACAACGGCGAAAAAACCGCTACGCAGGGGCCATGTCATCAGCCACATTCTCGCCAGCGGCAGCGCGCGCCCGGCACAGGCTTTCGCTCCGCCGCCCGGCGGCGTGGCTCTATGCGCGCGCGGTCGATCCAAAGGGCGGTACGTGGTTCGTGATCGGCTTTGCGGCGGCTCATGCCGTGCTGTGGACGCTGATCCTGATCAATCTCAAGGCAGCGCAGGACGTCCACATGGACGTCGCCGAGGCGTTTGCCTGGGGCCAGCAATTCCAACTCGGCTATGGCAAGCATCCGCCGCTGTCCGGCTGGGTCGCCGGCCTCTGGTTCAAGCTGTTCCCGGTCAGGGATTGGCCGACCTACGCGCTCGCCATGACGGTCGTGGCATCCGGCATGGTGATCTCCTGGTTCACGGCGCTGCGCGTGGTGGACCGCCGGCGCGCGTTTTTCGTCGTCGTCATGCTCGCGCTCTACCCGATCTTCAACTTCAAGGGCTTCAAGTACAATCCGGACCTGCTGCAACTCGTCACCCTGCCGCTGCTGGTGCTGGCCTATCTCAACGCCTTCGAGAAGCGCGATGCGCGATCCGGCATCTGGCTCGGGCTCGCCGGTGCGCTGGCGCTGATGACCAAATACTGGGTGGTGACCATGATCGGCGCGATCGGGCTTGCCGCGCTGATCCATCCCGAGCGGCTGCGCTTCCTCGCCTCGCCTGCGCCATGGGTGGCAATCGCAACGCTGATCGTTGCGATGTTTCCGCATCTGGTCTGGCTGAAGCAGGTGAATTTCGCGCCGTTCACCTATGCGGGCGACGTCTATGCCCACATCACTGCCGAGATGAGCAGGAACCTTGCGCTCGGCTATGTCCTGCACAATCTCGGACTGCTCGCGGCGCCCGCTGTGCTTGCGCTGCTCGCGTTGACCCTGGGGCTGCGCTGGCAGCCGCCGGCTGCGGTTGTCGCGCGCTCATGGTCGCGCGGGCCGAATCCAGGCGTCAACGTTTCGCAGGCACTGAACGTCTGGATGATCCAGTTCATCGTTGCGGTCGGCCCGCCGCTCGGCGCTCTGCTCTTCGTTGTCTACCTGAAGACCGATTGGGGAATATCGCTGTTCTTCCTGACGCCGCTGGCGCTCGTCGCCCTTCCGGTGCTGCGGGTGCGGCGTCTGGCGCTGTTCAACATCTCGGCCATCTGGCTGCTGATCACGCTCGGCACGCTGATCGCCTCACCCTGGATCGCGACGCAGGAGATGGCGACCAATTCCAGTGGACCGGCGACCTATGTCGCGCGATCGGAACTGGCGCGCGAATTGACCCAGGCCTGGCGCTCGCGATTCGGCACGCGCTGGGCGGTCGTCGCCGGCAACATGGACGTCAGCAACGCGCTCGCGTTCTACAGCACCGACCATCCCGCACCGTTCACGCCGGGCGAAGACTGGTCGGCGGGCCTGACGTCGCTCCAGGAAGCCCGCCGGCTCGGCTTCATCGGCGTCTGCGACACGGCGACCACGTGGAACCTTCCGGCATGCGAGGACTGGATGGCCAGGAATGCGGGCAACGCCGAGCGGATCGTGATGACGACGCAACGGTTCTATCGAGGGCATCCCGGGCCCTCGCGAAACTGGAATGTCTTTTTCGTGCCACCGGCGAAATAACGCCGGGGCCAATGGGAGGGCTAAAATGGATCTCGATCTCTCGGGCAAGCTCGCGCTCGTCACCGGTTCCACGCGCGGCATCGGGCTCGCCGCTGCCAAAGGCCTCGCCGGGATGGGCGCCGAGGTGATCGTCAACGGACGCCAGCGCGGCGCGGTGGACGAGGCGATCGCGCAGATCAGGAAGATGGCGCCGAAGGCGAAGCTGCACGCGGCGGTCTTCGATCTCGGCGGCGCCGAGGGATGCGCGGCGCTCACGAAACAGTTCCCCGAGGTCGACATCCTCGTCAACAATCTCGGCATCTACGAGCCAAAGCCGTTCTTCGAGATCGAGGACGCCGACTGGTCGAGGATGTTCGAGGTCAATGTCATGAGCGGGGTGCGCATGACGCGGCATTATCTGAAGCGGATGCTGGACAAGGACTGGGGCCGTGTGGTGTTCGTCTCCAGCGAGTCCGCAATCTTCGTGCCGAAGGAGATGGTGCATTACGGCTTCTCCAAGGCCGCGCAGCTCTTCATCGCCCGCGGCGCGGCCGAGCAGACCAAGGGCACCAATGTCACCGTGAATTCGGTGCTCCCGGGTCCGACCTGGGTCGAGATGGCGCCGACGCGCCTTGCCGCGCGCGCCAGGAGCATGGACACGACGGTCGAGGATCTCGTCGCGCGCACCTTCAGCGAACGCCGGCCGGCCTCGCTGCTGCAGCGCTACGCCCAGCCGGAGGAGATCGCGAACCTGATCTGCTATCTCTGCTCGAAGGCGTCGAGCGCGACCAACGGCGCCGCGCTGCGCGCCGACGGCGGCATCGTGACCAATCCGTTCTGAGGCGGACTCACGTCCCTTCTTCGTTGAACTTGTCGGCAATCAGCGCGGCAATCGCGTCGAGTGCGGCCTGCGCCTCGGGGCCTTTGGCGGAGACGAGGATCGTGGTGCCCGGTGCTGCCGACAGCATCATCAGGCCCATGATGGAGGTGCCGCCGACGGTTTCGCCGCCGCGCGTCACCCAGATCTCGGCCTCGAACTTCTCGACCAGCTGGACGAACTTGGCCGACGCGCGCGCATGCAGGCCGCGCTTGTTGATGATCAGGAGTTCGCGGGAGATCGCGTCGGGCGGCACGGCCGCCCCGGCATTGTTCGCGGGCGCCGCGTCGTCGCTCATTTGCCGGCAAGCACGCGGCTGGCGATGGTGACGTATTTGCGGCCGGCTTCCTGGGCCATGGCGATCGCGTCGGGAAGCGAGCGCTCCTCGCGTACCTTGGCGAGCTTGACCAGCATGGGAAGATTGATGCCTGCGAGCACTTCGACCTTGGGACGGCTCATGCAGGAGATGGCGAGGTTGGAAGGCGTGCCGCCGAACATGTCGGTGAGGATGGCAACCCCGTCGCCGCTGTCGACGCGGTTCACCGCCTCGATGATGTCGTTTCGACACAAATCGGAATCGTCTTCCGCACCGATCGTCACGGCTTCGATTTGCTTCTGCGGACCCATCACGTGTTCCAGAGCCGCCCTGAACTCGTCGGCAAGGCGCCCATGGGTCACAAGCACTAGACCAATCATCAGGAAACTCCTCGCGGGTGCTCTTTGGTGCACCGCACGAACGCGCCACTTTGACCATCCCGAGCCCCGGCGCAAGAGGGGTTCGCTTCGATTCGTCCCGGAAAATTGGGGCCGCTTCGGGAGGACGCGCCGGTGTTATTCCGTCGCGATAGTGGGGCTTATATGGTTAGCAATCCCTTTCGGGCAATCAGCCGAAGGTTGGTCATACCCCGTACCATCGGTTGTCGTCAGGGCCGCTACAATCAGCGGCAATGGCGAAAACCGTAGATTTACGGGGATTCGCGGTAATTCAACACCATCTATTCCGGTGGTGAGTGCTTCGGCCGCAGGCAGCCGGTCGGCGTCCTCGGCGTCCAGGTCGACGATCAGGCCGACCACGGCCTGCTCGACATGCTCGATTCGACGGATGCCGAGGCCCCGGATCTCGATCAGCCCGGCCAGTTCCGGCGCCGGCCGCACGACCAGATTTCCGGTGCTTGTGTCGAGGTGGACACGGTCATCGCCGACCAGAATGGCCGGCGGAACCTGTCCCGCACGGCCGGCGAGAATCAGCTCGAAGGCGAGGCGCGACTTGCCCGAACCGGAGGGGCCGCGGATCAGGACGGCGCGCTCGCCGACCAGGACGGCAGAGCCGTGCACGGTGGGCTTGCCGGTCATTGCGCCGGCAGCCTGACGACGAAGCGCGCGCCGGCAACCGTCGGCTGGCCGTCCTCGTCCGGCGCGCCCGCGCGGTTCTCCGCCCAGATGCGCCCGCCATGCGCCTCGATGATCTGCTTGGAGATCGACAGGCCCAGTCCCGAATTCTGGCCAAAGCCCTGGTGCGGCCGGTCGGTGTAGAAGCGCTCGAAGATGCGCTCCAGCGCGTCCTCGCGGATGCCGGGGCCGTCGTCGTCGACCACGATCTCGATCTCGGAGCGGACGCGGCGGCAGGTGATGCGCACCTTCTTGCCTGCTTCCGAGAACGACTGTGCGTTGGAGAGCAGGTTCGAGACCACCTGTCCGAGCCGCGAGTCGTGTCCGGGCACCGCAAAGGTGTCGGACGTGCCGCGGCCCTCGAAGCGGACTTCGACGGCGACATCATGACCGAGCCGGGTTTCATTGGCGACAGAAGCGAGCGTCGTCAGCAGGCGGCGCATGTCCACCAGCGTCATGTCCTGGCGCTGCAACTCGGCGTCGAGGCGGCTGGCGTCGGAAATGTCCGAGATCAGCCGGTCCAGCCGCTTGACGTCATGCTCGATCACCTCGAGCAGCCGGGCGCGGCTGGTTTCGTTGCGCGCCAATGGCAGCGTTTCTACCGCCGAGCGCAACGAAGTCAGCGGGTTCTTGAGCTCATGGGCAACGTCGGCGGCGAACATCTCGATCGCCTCGATGCGATTGTAAAGCGCGTCCGTCATGTCGCGCAGCGCGCCGGACAGATGCCCGATCTCGTCGCGGCGGCGGGTGAAGTCGGGGATTTCGACGCGGGTGCGGATTCGGCGGCGAACGCGCTCGGCGCTGTCGGCCAGCCGCCGCACCGGGCCGGCAATGGTGCTGGCGAGCAGCAGCGACAGCATGATCATGACGGCGGAGGCGACGCCGCCGATCTTCAGAATGGCAAGCCGCTCGTTGGTCACCATCTGGTCGATGTCGTCGCCCTGCGTCGACAGCAACAGCGCGCCATGCACCGCGCGGAAACGCTGCACCGGCACGGCGACGGAAACGATGACGGCGCCGCGATCGTTGACGCGCACCGCGCTGCTCTTCTGGCCTTCCAGCGAATGGGCGACTTCGGAATAGCCCCTGCCGTTGTCGAGCTCGCGATAGGCCGGCAGGTCGCCGCGGTTGAGCCAGGTGCGGACCGCGACCAGGCTACGCTCGAACACGTTGGGCTTGTCGTTGGATGGAGGCCCGAGCTCAATGCGCAGCACGTCGCCGCGGCCGAACAGATTGCGGCTGTCGATGATCAGCCCGCCGTCGCGGTCGTAGATGCGGGCGCGGGTCTTGGTCGGCGAGATCAGCCGGCGCAGGATCGGCGCGACGCGTTCGGGATTGATCGGGAAGTCGGAATATTCGTCCGGGATGCCCATGCTCTCGCCGGGCTTGAGGTCGAGTAGCTTGTCGACATCGACGGTGGGCGTGTTGGTCTCCACCGTCGCGGAGGCTGCGATGGCCACCGCGATGATCTCGGCCTGCACGAGCAGGCTCTGGGCGCGGGCCTCGATCAGGCCGGCGCGGAATTGCGAGAGATAGAGGATGCTCGCCACCAGCGCGACGAGCCCCGCCAGGTTGAGCGAGACGATGCGGCGCGTGAGGCTCGAGAAGGACAGCGCAAAGAAGAACTGCCAGGCGCGGTGCAGCCAGTTCACCGGACGTCGCCAGCCCTTCTCCGCCGGGCCTTGCACGGCAGACTCCTGCCGATCGAGCGACGGCGCGGCGTCCTCGGTGTGCAGTCCCTGATGGGGCGGCGTTCGATCAAGCACAGGCAAGACTGCCGGTTGTTATTCTGGTCCCGCGACGCAATTCGCAGCCGCACTCTACCCCGGATGCGCGGCCGATGTCAGTCGGTACAGGCACGCGCCGGGCGCGCGTCAGGTTTCCTTGAAACGGTAGCCGACGCCGTACAGCGTCTCGATCATCTCGAAATCGTCGTCGACCATCTTGAACTTCTTGCGCAGCCGCTTGATGTGGCTGTCGATGGTGCGGTCGTCGACATAGACCTGGTCGTCATAGGCCGCATCCATCAGCGCGTTGCGGCTCTTGACCACGCCCGGGCGGGTGGCCAGCGCCTGCAGGATCAGGAATTCGGTCACCGTCAGCGTCACCGGCTCGTTCTTCCAGGTGCAGGTGTGGCGCTCCGGATCCATCCGCAGCAGGCCGCGGTCGAGCGCGCGGGCATCCGGCTCCTTCGGGGCGGCGGTCGGATCCTTCGGCTGAGAGCGGCGAAGGACGGCTTTCACCCGCTCGACCAGCAGGCGCTGCGAGAACGGCTTGCGGATGAAGTCGTCGGCGCCCATCTTGAGGCCGAACAGTTCGTCTATCTCTTCGTCCTTGGAGGTGAGGAAGATTACCGGCAGGTCGGACTTCTGGCGTAGCCGCCGCAGCGTCTCCATGCCGTCCATGCGCGGCATCTTGATGTCGAGGATGGCGAGATCCGGTTGGCTGGTGCGGAAGCCGTCAAGCGCCGATGCGCCATCCGTATAGGTCATGATGCGATAGCCCTCGGCTTCGAGCGCGATCGACACGGATGTGAGAATGTTGCGGTCGTCATCGACCAGGGCGATTGTGGGCATGAGCCTGCTTTCAGTAATGAGAGTGGCTTAAACGGCGCGCAATCCAGCGGTCCGCCGCATAAATGGGCTTTGAACTCGGTCAAACGAGCAATGCAAGCTGGGCTGAAGTGTGACCGAGTTCCGTTAAACGCGTCCCGAGGGAACTGCGTTCCAACCCATATGGGGGCTCGTTTAGCCCGAAAAAGAGACCAATTGCAATAACATGCCGGGAAATTCCTGATGCAACCGACCCCCGATTTTAACCCTTCAAGTTTGGCCAAATCCCTGCTCCGCAGGAGCCGCCAGGGGGCGCTCGCCACCCTGATGGCCGGCAGCGGCGACCCCTATTGCTCGCTGGTTAACGTGGCCGCCAATCCGGATGCCGCGCCAATCCTGCTGATCTCGCGGCTGGCCGTGCATACGAAGAACATCCTGGCCGACGCCAGGGTCTCCCTGATGCTCGACGAGCGCGTGGCGGGCGATCCGCTGGAGGGCGCCCGCATCATGGTGGCTGGGCGGGCCGAGGAGCTTTCCGGTGAAGCCGCGGCGCTGGCGCGGCGCCGCTATCTTGCCGCGCATCCGTCCGCGGAAGGGTTCGCCGACTTCACGGATTTTGCCTTTTTCCGGATCGCGCCGTCGGGACTGCACCTCGTCGCCGGTTTCGGCCGCATCATCGACCTGAAACCGGCGAAATTCCTGACCGACATCTCCGACGCCGCCGACCTGCTTGAAGCCGAGGCAAGCGCCGTCGCGCACATGAATGAAGACCATCGCGATTCGATGAACTTGTATGCGACGAAGTTGCTCGGCTCGGAGGCCGCCGATTGGCGTTGCACCGGATGCGACCCCGAGGGCATGGACATGCAGGTGGAGGGGCGCACCTTGCGCCTGCAATTCCCGGAACGGGTCAGGACCGGAGCGGAATTGCGCAAGATTCTGGTGCGGCTGGCCGGCGAGGCGCGGGCGAAGCAATAAGCCTGTCCTGGCGTTGAACGGCCTTTCAGCTTGGCGCGACCCATGCAGCATGAAATCGGGCAGACACCTGCGATTGCTGCTGGGGCTGGCGCTCGCCACGAGTGCCTGCGTCGTGACGCCTGCCCTGGCGCAGAATGTCAGTGCGCAGACCACCAAGATCATCGAGCTTGAGCGCGCCGGCAAATATTCCGAGGCGCTGACGCTGGCGCAGAAGACGCTGGCCGATGCGGAGAGGGCGCGCGGACCCGTGCATCGCGACGTCGCGGCGGCGCTCAACAATCTCGGCCAGGCCCATGCCGGCCTCGGACAGGACTCCGAAGCGGAGCCGCTCTACAAGCGGGCGCTCGCGATCTTCGAGAAAGTCGGCGGCCTCGACTCCGCCGACGTGGCGCCGACGCTGAACAATCTCGCAGCGCTCTATCAGCGGCAGGACCGCTTTGCCGATGCCGAACCGCTGTTCCGGCGCGCACTCATCGTCAGCGAAAGATCGCTCGGCCCCGGCCATCCCGACACCGGCCGTTCCCTGAACAATCTCGCCACCTGCTATGAAAAGCTCGGTCGGCACGCCGATTCCGAGCCGTTGTTCAGGCGCGCGCTGGCGATCTACGAGAAGGCGGGCGGACCTGAGCATCCGGCGGTCGCCACGCTGCTCAACAATCTCGGCCAGGTCGCCAAGGTCACGGGCCGCCATGCCGAAGCCGAACCGCTGGTCAGGCGCTCGCTTGCGATCCGAGAAAAAGCGCTGGGGCCGGATCATCCGGACGTGGCGCGCTCGCTCAACAATCTGGCCGATCTCTACGAGCGCCAAAACCGCTATGCCGACGCCGAGCCGCTCTACCGTCGCGCGCTGTCGATCCGCGAGCGCGCGGTCGGCCCCGATCACCCGGAGACGGCGACCTCGACCAACAACCTGGCCAATCTGCTGCGCCTGGAAGACCGCGTGAACGACGCCTTGCCGCTGCTGGCGCGGTTGATCGTCACCGGCCGTGCACAGGCCCGCGTCGCGCTGCCCATGCTGTACGCCGCGCAGCGGCAGCAGCTGGTCGCATCGGGAACGGCGCTGGACGATGCCCTCAACGTACTTCAGCGCAGCGCGCAATCTTCCGCAGCCTCCGCCGTCAACAAGCTCGCGGTGCGGCTTGCCGCCGGCAACGACCGTCTCGCCGAACTGGTGCGGCGGGATCAGGATCTCGGCTCGGAAGCGGAATCCCTCGACAAGTCGATCATGGCTGCGGTGTCGAAGGACCGCGCCAAACGCGATCCATCCGCCGAGCAGCGTGCCCGCGAGCGGATCTCGCTGATCGCCGGCGAACGCGCCAGGCTGCAGAAGGCGCTCTCCGCCGAGTTCCCGGAGTATTCGGCGTTGTCGAACCCGCTGCCGCTCACGGCCGGGGAAGTGCAGTCGCTGTTGTCGGCCGACGAGGCGATAGTGCTGTTCGCGATCGCCGAGAAGGAAAGCTACGTCTTCGCGCTGACCCGCGACGGTTTCGACTGGAAGCCGATCCCGCTTGGCGCCGATGCGCTGTCCGGGAAAATCGCGGCGTTCCGGCGCGGTCTCGATATCGCCAAGGCAAGCGATGCCTCCGGCAAGTCCGGGCTGTTCGATCTGGCGGTGGCCAACGAGCTCTATGCCGCCCTGCTTTTGCCGGTCGAGCCGCTGATCCGCGACAAGCGCAGTCTGCTCGTTGTGCCGTCCGGCGCGCTGACTGCACTGCCGTTCCACCTGCTGGTGACCGAGAAGCCGGCGATGGCCATCCCCGACAAGTTTGACGGCTACCGCAATGCCGCGTGGCTGCTGAAGCGGCACGCGGTATCGGTATTGCCGTCGGTCACGAGCCTGAAGGCGCTGCGGGCCTTTGCGCGCCGTGACCAGAACATCAAGCCGATGACCGGCTTTGGCGATCCGCTGTTCGATCCGGCATCGGCGGGCGGCGACAATCGGGCTGCGCTCAAGACCGCCTCGCGCAGCGCGGCCAGCGTGGCCTATACCGAATTCTGGCGCGGCGCCGGCGTCGATCGCGCAAGGCTGGCGCAGGCGTTGCCGCAACTGCCGGATACCGCCGACGAGCTCAATGCCGTTGCAAAAGACCTCGGCGTTGCCGCCGGCGACATTCACCTCGGCAGGGACGCCAGCGAGACGACGCTGAAGCGCACGCGGCTGGCGGACTACTCGATCGTCTATTTCGCCACCCACGGCCTCGTCGCCGGCGACGTCAAGGGACTGGCCGAGCCGTCGCTTGCGCTCAGCATTCCCGCGCAACCCAGCGAATTCGACGACGGGCTGCTCACCGCGAGCGAAGTCGCGCAGCTCAAGCTCAATGCCGACTGGGTCGTGCTCTCCGCCTGCAACACCATTGCCGGCGACAGACCGGGCGCCGAAGCGCTCTCGGGCCTCGCGCGCTCGTTCTTCTATGCCGGCGCCCGGGCGCTGCTGGTGACGCATTGGGCGGTGGATTCGGCCGCCGCCACGCGACTCACCACCTCGACCTTCGATCGCCTCAAGGCCAGTCCGAACATCGGCCGCGCCGAAGCGCTGCGCCAGGCGATGCTGGCCTATCTCAACGACGCCTCCTCGCCGCGCAATGCCTACCCCGCCTTCTGGGGGCCGTTCGCCCTGATCGGCGAAGGCGTCGGCCGCTGAGAGGCGGATATTTATTTCAGGCGGGTATTTTTGCACCGCAAAATGAGCGGAAAGGTGCGGTGTCGCGACCCTTCGCCGCGTGGTTCTACGGGCCGAAAATGGCCCGGATGGCCGCTAAGATGTGTGACACATCAGCTTAGCCGTCGAATAAACCAAATATGACGGGATCGGCTTGGCAAGCCGGGCGTTCAACAGTAATAGGTCGCCGGACCGAGGCCTGAACGGCTATGTTTTTGGAGGTCACCGCGAGAGAGGCGCCCTTGGCGGCAAGCGCGCCTGACATACGCGGACTTCGAGGAGGATCCTTCGTGCGAGAGACGGGCGTGCGCAACGGTGCCTTTGGCGCCGACAAATTCGGCTTAAAAAATCTCAAGGCAGTGCACTGGAATCTGGGCGCGCCCCAGCTCTACCAGTACTCGCTGTCGGCGGGTGAGGCGGTGCTGTCGGCCGATGGCGCGCTCTGTGCGGACACCGGCGAATTCACCGGCCGCAGCCCGAAGGACAAGTTCACGGTGCGCGACGCCACCACCGACAAGAAGATGTGGTGGGGCGGCAACCAGTCAATTACGTCGGAGCAGTTCTCCGCGCTGCACGCCGATTTCCTCAAGCATGCCGAAGGCAAGACGCTGTTCGCGCAGGATCTCTATGGCGGCGCCGATCCGGCCTATCGGATCAAGACCCGCGTTTTCACCGAGCTCGCCTGGCACTCGCTGTTCATCCGCACGCTCTTGATTCGCCCCGAGGCGATCGAACTGTCGGCGTTCCTGCCGGAACTGACCATCATCTCCATGCCGAGCTTCCGCGCCGATCCTCAACGGCATGGCGTGCGCTCGGAGAACGTCGTCGCCATCGATTTCGCCCGCAAGATCGTCCTGATCGGCGGGTCTTATTATGCCGGCGAAATGAAGAAGTCGGTGTTCACCACGCTGAACTACTATCTGCCCGAGAAGGGCGTGATGCCGATGCACTGCTCGGCCAATGTCGGCGCCAAGGGCGACGCCGCGATCTTCTTCGGCCTGTCGGGAACGGGCAAGACCACGCTGTCGGCCGATCCCAACCGCACGCTGATCGGCGACGACGAGCACGGCTGGGGTCCGAACGGCGTGTTCAATTTCGAGGGCGGCTGCTATGCCAAGTGCATCAAGCTGTCGAAGGAAGCCGAACCGCAGATCCATGCTGCCAGCACGCGCTTTGGCGCGGTGCTCGAGAACTGCGTGCTTGACGAAGACACCCGCGTGGTGGATTTCGACGATGGTTCGAAGACCGAGAACACCCGTTCGGCCTATCCGCTCGATTTTATCCCGAATGCCTCGCGCACCGGTCGCGCGCCGCAGCCGAAGAACGTGGTGATGCTCGCTGCCGATGCCTTCGGCGTGCTGCCGCCGATCGCCAAGCTCACCCCGGCGCAGGCGATGTACCACTTCCTGTCCGGCTACACCGCCAAGGTCGCCGGCACCGAGCGCGGTCTCGGCAACGAGCCGCAGCCGGAATTCTCCACCTGCTTCGGCTCGCCCTTCCTGCCGCTCGATCCCTCTGTCTACGGCAACATGCTGCGCGAGCTGATCGCCACGCATAATGTCGATTGCTGGCTGGTCAACACCGGCTGGACCGGCGGCAAGTACGGCACGGGCTCGCGCATGCCGATCAAGGTGACGCGCGCTCTCCTGACGGCCGCTCTCGACGGGTCGCTGCGCAACGTCGAGTTCCGCACCGACAAGTATTTCGGCTTCGCGGTGCCGACCGCGCTGCCGGGCGTGCCGAGCGAAATCCTCGACCCCGTCAACACCTGGAAGGACAAGGCCGAATTCGACAAGACCGCGCGCGCGCTGGTTGGCATGTTCCAGAAGAACTTTGCCAAGTTCGAAGCCCAGGTCGACGCCGACGTCCGCGCCGCCGCTCCTGAAGTGAAGCTCGCGGCGGAGTGACTCTGGCGGATATGTGCCTTGCGTAACAAAGGGCGGTCCTTCGGGCCGCCCTTTTTTCGTCGCCCCGGCGAAGGCCGGGGCCCATAACCACGAATGCGTGTGGTTATTGCTGAGCTGGAGCTCCAGCTCGTTTCAACAGTCGATATCGGTGGTTATGGGTCCCGGCCTGCGCCGGGACGACACCACGTTCTTTACCTTCCCTGCAGCATCGCGTTGGTCGGAGTGCGGCGGTCGGTGATCTGCAGGCCGAACAGGCTGCCGAGCAGCTCCACCATGGCGCGAGCGGTACGGCCGCGTTCGTCGAGGAATGGATTCAGTTCGACGATGTCGACCGAGCGCACGATGCCGGAATCGTGCAGCAGTTCCATGATCAGATGCGCCTCGCGGTAGGTGGCGCCGCCCGGCACGGTGGTGCCGACGCCGGGCGCGACGCCGGGATCGAGGAAATCGACGTCGAAGGAGAGATGCAGCACGCCATTCTTCGCCTTGACGCGCTCGATGACGCGGCGGATCAGCACGGCCACGCCATGCTCGTCGATGGCGCGCATGTCGGCGATCGCGATGCGCCGCTCATGGACGAGCTTCTTCTCCAGGGGATCGATCGAGCGGATGCCGAACAAATCGAGATGGTCGGGCGTGATCGACGCGCGGACCTGGTTGCCGAGCAGCTGGTCGAGCCCGGGCTCGCCGCACAAGAACGCCGCCGACATGCCGTGCATGTTGCCGGTGAGGGTGGTGGCGGGCGTGTTGTAGTCGGCATGCGCATCGAGCCACATCACGAACAGCGGCCGGTTCATCTGCTGCCAGTAGCGCGCCACGCCGTTGACCGAACCCATCGAGAGCGAGTGATCGCCGCCCATGAAGATCGGGATCGCGCCGCTACTCGCGATCGCAAAGGCCTGCTCGCTGAGCACGCGAACCCAGCTCTTCACTTCGTCGTAGTATTTGGCATTGGCCGGCGCCGGGCCGTCGGCAACGACGTTGGGCCGCGCCAGATCGCCGTGATCCTCGACGGTGAATTCGAGTTCCTCGAGCAGGCGCGCGATGCCGGCGGTGCGCAGCGCTGCGGGCCCCATCAGGGTGCCGGCCTGCGACGCGCCGATTTCGATGGGCACGCCGAGCAGCGCAATGCGCGGTTTGTTGACGGCAGCGTCGGACATCGGGCGCGAACCTCGATTGCGTAGATCATGTAGGGTGGGCAAAGGCGCACTTGCGCCGTGCCCACCTTACCGCCCTTGCTCTCGAAGGTGGGCACGCTTCGCTCTGCCCACCCTACGGAATCACGGGCCTACGCCTTGAAGTAGGCGATCTGGGTCGTGGTTGCCAGCAGCCGGCCGCCCGGCGACCACAATTCGCCATTCTGGTCGCCATAGCTCTTGTGGAAAATCTTGGCGTCGGCGATGCCGAGCACGCGGGTGGTGTCCTCCGCCGCGAGATCGGCGGCGTCGGCATGGAAATAGGTCGTCAGCGACACCGTGCCGAACGGAACCAGTTCGCGCTTGGCGTGGAAAATACGGGCAAAGAACGCGTCGGACATCGCCAGCAGCGACAGCGCGTCGATCTTTCGCGGCACGCGGTCGCCGATCCACAGTTTTGAGAACGTCTCCACCGGGCCCGCCGGCCCGCCGCGCTTCGGCTCGCCCTCGACAAAGCGGAAGTCATATTGCTTGACCCAGGGGGCGGCGATCTGCGGATAGGGCAGCGTTTCCTCGAACGCCTTTGCGCCCGGATAGCTTGCCTGCGGATGCGACCAGGACGGACGGCGCTCGGCGAGCACGACGGTAGCGAGCGTGGAAACGTCGCCATCGCCTTGCGTCATCTCCACGCACCAGTGCTGGCTGGAGCGGTTGGCCTTGATCAGCCGTACGTCGAGATCGAACGAACCTTGCGCGATCGGCGCGCAGTAATTCACCGTCATCGCGGTCGGATCGCCCGCGCGCTGCGGGTGGTCCATCACCGCGCGCAGGATGGTTGCCGCCGTGCAGCCGCCGAACGGGCCGACAAAGGCCCAGTAATCGTCGCTGGTATGCCCCTGCCAGCGGCTGTCGCCCGGCGTGACCTTTGTCGCGTCGTCGAAAAGATGCGGCGTCCTGGTGAGCATAAGATCTTCCAAACTTTATCATGACGTATGTCATGCAATATCGCGGCTTCCGCCGCGATATTCAATAACGTCAAAGGTAAGTGTTTTTCCGGGATACACCCCGGCCGGCGATTTTGCTGCCCGGAATTTTCTAGCCCGCGCCGCGCTGGGCGCCTTTTTCGGGCGTGGCCAGCGGCGAGGGGCGCACCGGCACGTGCCAGATGTCCTCGGCATATTCGCGGATGGTGCGGTCCGATGAGAACCAGGCCATGCGCGCGACGTTGAGGATGCTGGCGCGGGTCCAGGCCGGGACCACCTGCCAGCGCGCATCCACGCCGCGCTGCGCCTCGTAATAGGAATCGAAATCGGCCGCGACCATGTAGGGATCGTGGAAGCGGATCGCGTTCGCGATGTTGGCGAAGCGGTGCGGCTCGTCCAGCGAGAACTCGCCGTTCTCGATCGCGGCAATGGCGCGCGACAGCCGCGGTGAGCGGCCGATGACGTCAGTCGCATCCATCCCCTGCTTGCGGCGGACCATGACGTCGCCGGCCTCCATGCCGAAGATCGCGATATTTTCCGCGCCGACATGGTCGCGGATTTCGATATTGGCGCCGTCGAGCGTGCCGATGGTCAGCGCGCCGTTCAGTGCCAGCTTCATGTTGCCGGTGCCGGAGGCTTCCATGCCGGCGGTGGAAATCTGCTCGGAAAGATCGGCGGCGGGGATGATGATCTCCGCGAGACTCACATTGTAGTCCGGCAGGAAGGCGATCTTGAGCCGGCCGCGAAGCTCCGGATCGTTGTTGACGGTGTCGGCGACGTCGTTGATCAGCTTGATGATCAGCTTGGCGTAGTGATAGCTCGCCGCCGCCTTGCCGGCGAAGATCTTCACCCGCGGCACCCAGTTCCGGTCCGGCTCGTCCTTCATCGCCTGGTACAGCGCGACGGCCTCGACGATGTTGAGCAGCTGCCGCTTGTATTCGTGGATGCGCTTGATCTGCACGTCGAACAGCGCCGACGGATCGACCTTGGTGCCGAGCCGCTCCGCAATCAGCCGCGCCAGCGCCAGCTTGTTGTGCTGCTTGACGTCGCGGAAGCGCTGCTGGAAGGCGTTGTCGCCGGCCAGATCCTCGAGGTTTTCCAGGAGTGAGAAATCATCGAGCACGGCCTCGCCGCAGGTCTCGCGCAGCAGCGCCGTCAGCTTCGGGTTGGCCAGCATCAGCCAGCGGCGGAAGGTGATGCCGTTGGTCTTGTTGGTGATGCGCGAGGGATAGAGATGGTTGAGATCGTGGAACACGGTCTCCTTCATCAGGTCGGAATGCATCGCCGAGACGCCGTTGATGCGGTGCGAGCCGACGAAGGCGAGCTGGCCCATCCGCACCTTGCGGCCGCCGCGCTCGTCGATCAGCGACACCGAGGCGCGGAAGTCGATATCGCCGGGGCAGCGTGCCTCGGCCTGCGCCAGGTGATGCACGTTGATGCGGTAGATGATTTCCAGATGCCGCGGCAGCAGCCGCTCGAATAGCTCCACCGGCCAGGTTTCCAGCGCCTCCGGCAGCAGCGTGTGATTGGTGTAGGAGAAGGTCGCAACCGTGATCTTCCAGGCTTCTTCCCAGCGGAAATTGTGCAGGTCGATCAGGATGCGCATCAGCTCGGCGACTGCAAGGCTCGGATGGGTGTCGTTGAGCTGGACCGCGACCTTCTGCGCGAGGCTGCGCAGTTGGCCGTCTGCGCCAAGATGCCGCTTCACCAGATCCTGCAGGGACGCCGAGACGAAGAAATATTCCTGGCGCAGCCGCAGCTCGCGGCCCGCGGCGCTCTCGTCGTTGGGATAGAGGAATTTGCAGATCGCCTCCGCGCGCGACTGCTCGGCATTGGCGGAGATGTAGTCGCCGCTGTTGAAGACGTCGAGATCGAGCGGATCGGGCGCGCGCGCCGACCACAGTCTCAGCGCGTTGACGTGCTGGCCGCGCCAGCCGACGATCGGCGTGTCATAGGCGAGCGCCTCCACCGTCTCCGCCGGGCGCCAGGTGGCGCGGTCACGGCCGCGCTCGTCGACGTGGTCGACGTGTCCGCCGAAATGGACGTGATAGACCACTTCCGGCCGCTGGAATTCCCAGGGGTTGCCGAAGGACAGCCATTCGTCCGGATATTCCTGCTGCCAGCCGTGCTGGATGATCTGGCGGAACAGGCCGAAATCATAGCGGATGCCGTAGCCGACCGCGGGGATCGCGAGCGTTGCCATGCTCTCCATGAAGCAGGCGGCGAGCCTTCCCAGGCCGCCATTGCCGAGCGCGGCGTCCGGCTCGCATTTGCGCAAGTCCGGCAGGCCGACGCCGAGGTCGCCGAGCGCGGTCTCGAACACCGGCAACAGGCCCATATTGTTGAGCGCGTCGGTGAAGAGGCGGCCGATCAGGAATTCGAGCGAGAGATAATAGACCCGCTTGCGGCCGGCGTCGTAGCTCTGCTTCTCCGCCATCAGCCAGCGGTGCACGATCCGGTCGCGCAGCGCCAGCGCCGCCGCCATGTACCAGTCGCGCCGGGTCGCCATGCCCGCATCCTTGCCGATGGCGAGCCTGAGCTTGGCGAGGATCGCGCCCTTGATTTCGGCCAGCTGCAGCTCGTCGATCGGCTGGCCGGGCGCCGGATGGTGTTGGAGGGGTTGGTTTGACAAGCCGTTACTTCCCCGTCGTTGAAGTCGCGCGAAAAGACTAGGCGTCTTGCACCGCACCGCAACGCAAATCATTGGGCCTTGCGGTGCCTGGAACAGCCCGGGCGTTGCCAAGAATTTATGCAAGGAACGGGCCGACCCGGCGGCCTCCGCGCGGCATGATTTTGGTGCTACGGTTCCGGCCGGAAACGACCCAGGGGAAGGACAGAGCCGTGAAATTGCTGATTGAAATCGCCGCCGCGGCGCTCCTGATCGTCTGCATCAGCGTCTCCAGCGCCGCCTTCGCCGGCCCAACCGCCGACGGGCTGACCTGTTCCTTCAGCGTGCCCAAGGGCGCTTCGCCCGCCGCGCGCTGTGCCGCCATCAAGCGGCAATGCGGCGGCAAGTTCTATGCGAACTATTGCGGCAGCAAGCTGCTCTCGGCAGTTAAGTGAGCGTCTGATCTCTTGACCGGTGATACCTGACAGGCCTGTCACGCCGCTGCCATCAAATCAGCATAGAGGGCAGTCGACCGCCTTCTGCCGCTGCAGGCTGCATGACCTATCTCTATCTTGCGCTCGCCATCGTTGCGGAAGTCGTCGCGACGACGTGCCTGAAATTGTCGGATGGATTCAGCAAGCCGCTGCCGTCGATGGTGACCGTGCTCGGATATGCGGTGGCGTTCTACTTCCTGTCGCTGACGCTGCGCAGCCTGCCGACCGGTCTCGTCTACGCCGTGTGGTCCGGCGTCGGTGTCGTGCTCATCGCCACCATCGCCTGGGTGTTCCAGAGCCAGAAGCTCGATGCCGCCGCGCTCTGCGGCATGGGCCTGATCGTGTCCGGGGTGGTGGTCATCAACCTGTTTTCCAGCGCCTCGTCACACTGAGAGTCGCCTCGGCGAAGGCCGGGGCGACAAATAATTGTCATCAGAACGAATTAAGAACACTTTAGCAAGTCTTTGATATATCGTAGTGATTCGGCGAATTGCCGACACAATATGTATGGTCTACCCGGCCCAGCGAGGACTACATGTCCACCATCGCCTTCGATCAATTCGCGCTCACCCGCATTGCCGACTTCGCCCGCCCGTTGTCGCGGCTGCACCAGGCCTCGCGCCGGCAGGCGATCGATGACGACCAGATCGACCGCGAATTCAACGCGGTCTGCATGTCGATCTGGGGCTACACGACCGACGACATCAGCGACGACCTGTTTTCCGTTGAGGATCACGCCTTCCTGGATTCGCTCGATGAGGCGCATGCACGCCTGTTCGCCGGCCAACAGGGCTACGATCTCGTCGATGACCAGGGCATGCTGACGGACTGGTGGGGCTTCTGCTGGATGATCCTGGCCGAGAAGCGCGGCCTGCTCACTGCCGAAAACCGCGCCGCCGCGCGCGCGGCGATCGAGGAGAAATACCTTGCCGCACCGAATGTGATCGGCGTGATCGTGGGGCGCTAGCTCTATCCCTCATCCTGAGGAGGCGCGTTAGCGCCGTCTCGAAGGATGAATGGCACGAGCCGGGCCTCATGGTTCGCCCGGCGATGCGAAGCATCGTCCGGAGACGCGCCAAGGGCGCTCCTCACCATGAGGGTCTTAATTCAGCGCCGCCCGCTTCGCCTTTGGCTGCGCCGTCACCTTCGGCGCGACCGTGATGGCGGGCGGCAGCTCGCGCACATCGACTGCCGGCACTTCCGCATTCACCTCCGCGCTGACCGGCGCGACTTTCATTTCGCCGAGCCGTGCCCGGACTTCGGCGGTCAGGCCGGGATAGGAAGCCACCGGCGTGAATTCTGCGGTCTGGTCGTTGCCGACGCGGATGCCGGAATAGGCCACC
The DNA here is from genome assembly GCF_016219575.1 of Bradyrhizobium sp. Taxonomy (GTDB): domain Bacteria; phylum Pseudomonadota; class Alphaproteobacteria; order Rhizobiales; family Xanthobacteraceae; genus Bradyrhizobium. The sequence continues at coordinate 145,470 of NZ_JACRMG010000010.1, forward strand.
AGCCCGCTGGTGGTCGCGACCACGTCGCCCGGTCGCAGCGAGCCGTCGAGCGAAATGTCGATCGGCGCAAGCCCGCCGGGATTCCGGCCGTTGCAGGTGCAGTCGGCGCGCAGCGCCTTGCGGTAGGCAAAGGCGTTTTCGCTGTTGGCGTAGCGCTCGCCATTGGCCGAGGTGGCGTAGTCGATATTGCTGCCGAAATAGACCTTGGTGGCGCTCGCCGGGCAGAAGGCCTGGCAGAGCTGCGCCGGCGTGGCGTTGCCGCGGGCGTTCACCTGAAAATACTTGCCGTCACAGCCGCGCACGCAAAAGGCAGGGCCGGAGCCCGCCACGCGCGGCGCCGGTGCGGTCTGTTGGAGGCCGAAGGGGTCAGCAAAGAAGCTCGCCTGCGGCGGCGCCGCCTGGCGCGCCTGCTGTTTCTGGCCGAAGAAGAAGTCGAACAGGCCTTCGGCGAGCGCGGCATCCGGCACGGTGAGCGCGGCGCCGGCAAAGACGGCGGCAGCCAGCAGCGCCCGGCGCTGCCGCAGCCGGAAAGTCAACTCTGTACGCAACGCTTACTCCACCCGACGCAACACAACGCAACAAGCCGAGGCGAATACGCGCCTCCAGCGAAGATTCACCATACCGGGGGATGGTAAATGAGAGGTGTGCGGGAAGGTCGCTGGCGCTCTTTCTTCACCTCTCCCCGCCTGCGGGGAGAGGTCGGATTGCATGAAATGCAATCCGGGTGAGGGGGAACAGGTCTATCGATGGACACCGCGCGCGGAGAGAAGCCCCTCACCCTCGCTCTCCCCGCATCCGCCTTCGCCCGAAGGCGGGCTTCGGCGGACAAGAGAGCGGGGAGAGGGAGGAGAGACTGTCACCCCTTCAGGAATTCACCCGCCTTGTAGAGCGCGCGGAACGGCAGCCCGGCTTCGGCAAACGCTTCCGTCGCGCCTTCCTCGCGGTCGACCATGGTGAAGACCAGCGCGACCACGCCGCCGGCCTCGCGCACGGCTTCCGCCGCCTTCAGTGCCGAGCCGCCGGTCGTGGTGACGTCCTCGACGATGACGATGCGCTTGCCCTGCAATGTCTCGCCCTTGGCAAGGCCCTCCACCGCGAGCCGCGCACCATGCTCCTTCGGCTTCTTGCGCACGAAGAACGCCGCGATCGGGTGGCCCTTCAGCCAAGAGAGCTGCGCGATTGCGCCTGCCAGTGGGACGGCGCCCATCTCGAGCCCGCCGACGAAGTCGAGCTTGTCGTCCTTCAGCGCCTCATAGGTCAGCTCCGCCAGCAGCGCCGCGCCCTCGGGGTCGAGCATGGTGGGCTTGAGATTGAAATAGAAGTCGCTCTTGCGGCCCGAGGCGAGCGTGATCTCGCCGCGCCCGAAGGAACGCTTGCGGATGATTTCGGCGAGGCGGGCGCGGGAAGCTGATTTGGACACGATGTTTTCCGGCTGTTTCGGGGTGGCGCAATTTATCGGCGGCGTCAGGCACATTCCAGCCCGATTAGGCCCCATCAACAGCGGGCAAAACGAAGCAGGCCGTTTCGGAAGTGCACCCCCGCGCGGCCGCGCCTTGTAAGGCCGGCCGGTTCCGGGCTAGGGGAGGCACAAACATCTGTGGGGGAAGCGGAAATGACCATCGAGCTCCATACCTGGAACACGCCGAACGGCCGCAAGATCTCGGTCGCGCTGGAGGAGATGGGGCTGCCCTACAAGGTGATCCCGGTGAACATCAGCAAGGGCGAGCAGATGGCGCCGGCGTTTCTCGAGATCAGCCCGAACAACAAGATCCCGGCCATCGTCGATCCCGACGGCCCGGACGGCAAGCGCGTCAGTGTCTTCGAGTCCGGCGCGATCCTGCTCTATCTCGGCGAGAAGACCGGAAAATTCCTGCCCAAGCCGCTGATCGAGCGCATCCCGGTCTATGAATGGCTGATGTGGCAGATGGGCGGCTTCGGCCCGATGCCAGGCCAGGTGCACCATTTCATCGCGCTGGAGAACGAGCAGGACCGCGCCTATGGCCTGAAGCGCTACATGGCGGAGACGCGCCGGCTCTATGACGTGCTCAACAAGCGCCTCGCCAAGCACGAATTCGTCGCCGGCCCGCTGTCGGTCGCCGACTTCGCCATCCTCGGCTGGGCCTGGCGTCATCCGCGCCACAAGGTCGAGCTGAAGGATTTCCCCAATGTCGAGCGCTGGTACAACCAGCTGATGGCCCGTCCGGCCACCAAGCGCGGCATGGAAGCGAAGCTGGATTGATTGACCTCACCCTCTCCCCTTGTGGGCCTGTTGCGTAATTCGGCGATTGTGATTCTCTGAGACGTGGCCTTGGGAGATCGCGATGGCAGTGAAGCAGACCGGACAACCGAGCTTTATGGAAGTGCTATTGCCGAAGGGGGCGGGGGCCA
>NZ_JACRMG010000035.1 GCF_016219575.1 Bradyrhizobium sp.
GGGCGCCGGTGCCGAGCAGGTTGCCCGCGGTGGCGCCGTTGATGGTGACGCTCACGCTGGACTTGGCGGAGTAGCCGACGGTGGCCTGCAGCGCCTGGGTGGCGACCGACTTGGCGCTGTCGACCAGCTTCTGCAGCGAGGAGATGCCGGTGTTGGCGGCCTGCAGGACCTGCACGCCGTTGCCGATGCCATCCAGCAGGTTGTTGATGTCGCTGGCGCGGTTATCGAGCGAGGCGGCGGTGAAATAGTTGGTGGGATTGTCGAGAGCCGTGTTGACCTTCTTGCCGGTGGCAAGGCGGTTCTGGGTGGTTGCGAGCAGGTCGGCGGTGGACTGCAGCGAGAGGAGGTTCTGACGAACTGACGCCGAGAGGACGATACCGGACATAACTGATACCCTTCTGGATGAACGTGACGCTACGCCGCTACTTTCCTCGGCGACCCTGCCACACTGTGCTCTCGGCGCTACGACTTGGTTAAAGTGCTCCTCCGTACAAATACCGAGACAGGCGAAAGTTTTGCCACGCCGCGAGGATCACACCCAACGGCGCGCGATCGGGCGATCTCGTCGATAAGGAAATATTTACTGTAATTGCCAGGCGATGCCGGCGTGGCGCGAACGGTTTTCCGCCAGGCACTCATTGATCACCGTCATCAACGCCACCGGCGTGAACGGCTTGCGCAGGCATCGCATCGCGCCGAGTTCGAGCGCCATCCGCAGAAAGTCCGGCGCAGGCGAGTCGGCATTGGCGAAGGCGTAGCCGGACATCGCGATCAGCGGAACGTACGGCGCGCGTTCGTGGAAGATCCTGATCGACTCGAAGCCCCGCATATGCGGCATGAAGATGTCGACGATCATGATGTCGAAGCTCGCACCTTCGAGTGCGCGCAGACCGCTCTCACCACCCTCGGCAATCGTGACAAGGAAGTCGTGTCGGGCGAGACAAACCTCGAGAGCCATGCAGACCAACGGATCGTCATCGACCACCAGGATGCGGGGCATGACGACCTCCTTCGTCGCCTTCGATCACATTCGACGTCGCAGCGATCGCCCTGCAGCCACACCGCGAATCAATGTGCAATCACATTCCGGTCGCAAAGCCGCCTGCCTGTCTGCCATTCGGCGTGCATAGCGACACATATGCGACGAGAGGACCGCCCTTCGCCCTCGCATCGATCTGGCGAGAAGTCCGAAGGCGTCGCTCGGTGGGTGAAATATATACCGCACAGGTTCGAGCGATGTTTGCGTGAACGCAACCGCACTGTTCGGGTGAATCGCTCGCCACCCGGCTTCGCATCGCAACCCGACGTCGTCTGCTCGTTCAGACGATGCGCTGTTTTGTCAGTTTATCCCATACGCCGGATATCGTACATAGCCGAGCGGAGGGAGTTCAGCCGCCACGCTCCCTTCAGGGAGGCACAAGTGACTCCGGCTCCTCGTCCACCCAACGGATTTCTGGCGTCGCTGTCCGAAGACGATTTCGAACTTGTCAGGCCGTATCTGAAGACCGCCGACCTCACCCATGAGCTGGTGCTGGTCGAGGTCGATGAAGTACTGAAGCGAGCCTATCTCCCCCACCGGGGCGTGATATCGCTGGTCGTCAGGCTTGCCAGGGGCGAGCACGTGCACATCGCCATGGTCGGCCGCGACTCCATCTTTGGATCGTTCTCTGCATTCGGCGATCCGACGGCGCTGAACGGCGCGGTCGTGCTCGTACCAGGCTTTGCGTCCACCATCGAGATCGACCGGCTTCGCGCCGCAGCGGATCAGAGTGCAACCTTGCGAGCGGAACTGGCGCGGCACGCGCTTGCCGTCTACGCGCAGGTGCTGCAGACCGCCGGATGCAATGCGGCGCATACGGTGGAGTCGCGGCTAGCGCGCTGCCTGCTGCAGATGCGCGACCTGTCCGGCAGCAACAAGCTGATCCTGACCCAGGAAGCGATGGCGCAGATGATCGGCGCGCGCCGCAACAGCGTTTCCCTGGTGGCCTCGACGCTGCAGCAAGCCAACTACATCCATTACAGCCGCGGACATATCGAAATCACCAGCCTCGAAGGCCTCCGCAAGATCTCATGCGAGTGCTACGCGCAGGTCAAGACGCAGTACGAGCGGCTGATCCGGCCGCGCGTCCTCGCCTGAGGGCGAACGCCGGCAATCGGTCACAGGTATAACTACGGAACCGCCTGAACCGGGACAATCCGCGCGGCGCCGCCCATTAACGCGACGTTCAACGGCCGCTGCTAGTCGTTTACGGGCAGGAGCGGGGCGTCGGTTCAGAAGAGCTTCCTCGAAAGCCTCGAACGGCGCCGGTCAGGATCGCCGGATCGCGAACGGGTTTGGAGAACAGGATTATGAGTTTTGACTTGTCGATGCCGATCCTGGTGGTCGACGATTATTCGACGATGATCCGCATCATCCGCAACCTGCTCAAGCAGATCGGCTTCGAGAATGTCGACGATGCCAGCGACGGATCGAGTGCACTGGTCAAGATGCACGGCAAGAAATACGGTCTCGTGATCTCGGACTGGAACATGGAGCCGATGACCGGCTACGACCTGCTGCGCGAAGTCCGAGCCAATCCGGAGCTTTCGCAAACTCCCTTCATCATGATCACGGCCGAATCCAAGACGGAGAACGTGATCGCGGCAAAGAAGGCGGGGGTCAGCAATTACATCGTCAAGCCGTTCAACGCCGCCACGCTGAAGACCAAGATGGAAGCGGTGTTCGGCGCGTGAGCCGCGGCGACCGTACTTCTACGGTCAGGAATTTTCATACACGACTAACGATAAGGTTCGATAGTGACGCGAGCACAGGAGAGCTCGAATGTTCACATTCGAAACGGCCGACCAGAAGGAAGTTCGGCGTTTCCGCATCGCGCAGTTCAACGGCCGCACTGCCACGTTCAGATCGAGCGGATCGACGGTGACCGGCATGGTGCGCTCGATCGTCGAGAACAAGGCAATCAATCCGTCGGTATGGGTCGTCACCTTGATTCCGAGCCCGCCCAAGGCCAACGCGATGCGCCCTGCGCCTCGCTTCCGTGCCTTCGCCGACTGAAGTACCTCCGCGCCCTGCCGAATTTCTCCGCCCCGCTGCGACCCAGCGCAGGCGCTCGGACGTCTCCTTGCCATCTGTCGCAATGAGGGATGCCGCCTCGCACACGCGAGGCGCCGTCAGGTCGGCTGCAGCGTCAGTGCCTTGCGGACGAGATCCGCGGTGTTCTTCGCCCCCAGCTTGCGCATCGCTTCGGCGCGGTGGCTTTCGAAGGTGCGCGGGCTGATGTTCATGCGCAGCGCACCCTGCTTGTTGGAGCATCCTTCGCTGATGAGAGCGAGAACCTCGCGCTCGCGGCGGGTTAACGGCTTCTGCTCCGGATTCGACGCCAGCATCACGTCGGATGCACGATCACGCGCACGGCCCGCCGGGCCTTCAGCCTCGGCAATGCGATCCGCCGGCTCGGCGGGAGCGGCTTGCCCCTCGGAGAGCTGCTTCACCAGGGCGTAGACACGCTCGGTCTGCTGCAAGGCATTGTCGACGACCTGCTGCAGGTAGATGCGATTGCCGGCCGCCTGCGAGAACTGATGGCTCTGGCGCTTCAGCTCGTTCATGTAGAGCATCAGCGCCGTCAGCGGCCCGTTGAGTTCCCGCGCAATGGCGACTGCGGCTTCTTCCGTCGCCCGGGCGCGCGCTGCCGAGAGCGGAACCACTTCCGGGCTTTCACCGGGAGACGCGCTTGTTTCGGCCCACTTGGCTGGGCGCGAATCGCTGGCCCGATGGTCTTGATGCGGCATGGAACCGAATCTATCGGTTCATGCCTCAATTATGGTTAATTTTTCCGGCCGTAGGATTACGGGGAATTTCCGCATGTGCGAAGAAAACCACCCCCCTGCCGGTCGTTTTCCCACGCAAGCGCACGATTTTCGCCTCCGTAGGGTTGTTTCCGGAGCAGAGCACTACCCGCGGCCCGGCTCGGAATAGGTAGTTTCACGGGTGCCGGAATTTACGTTTGCGGCAAGATTTCGCGGCGGCGCCACCCTCTGAATCCTGCATCTTTCTCGCTTGGCAGGCGGCCTGTGACGTCCTAGGCCAGCAGCGCCTTTCTTGCCTGCACCCTGGCGATCGAGCGCGCGATCGCCCCGGAATCCAGCCCCTCCCGCACGCCCTGCTCGACCGCCCGGGCAATACCGGCCATCTCCATTTCCTGATCGAACAGATTGTTGCCGATGCAGACCATGTCGATCCCGGCCCGCAGCGACTGAAGGCTGGCTGCGCGGGTGCCGAGCGCCTTCTGCAGCCCCTGCATCTGCATGTCATCGGTGATCAGCAGGGCTTCCGGCAGACGGGCGCGCAGCTGGCCGATCGCGGCAGGCGACAGCGTCGCCGGATTGTCGGGATCCCATTGCCTGACGATGGCATGGCTGACCAGCACGGCGTTGCCGAACATTTTCGGCGCCAGCGAATGGAACAGCGCCTCCTGCTCCGGACGCAGCGAGTCCGAAATATCCATGAACTCCTGATGCGAGTCGACATCGGCCCCGCCGATGCCGGGATAGTGCTTGATGCACAGCCCGACGCGCGCCTCGCGTGCAACCTCGCTCATCAGGAGCGCATTGGCTTCGACCTCGGCCAAATCGGCCGAATAGGATCGCTTGATGCGGCCGATATTGGGATTGTCGGGATTGCAATCGACGTCGACGACCGGCGCGAAGTTGAAGCGGATGCCGAGCGCGCGCAGCTCGTGGAGGCTGGCCGCCAGAATCCTTCGCTTGTCCTGCGGCGGAAGCCGATTGAAATCCCTTGCGCTCGGCAAGGGCACAAAGCCTCGCGTGTCCTTCAGCCGCCGCACCAGCCCGCCTTCCTGATCGACGAAAACCAGCGGCGAGGACGGCAGCCGGGCAATCTCGGCACAGAGCGCGCGGACCTGCTCGGGCGTATCGATGTTGTTGTCGTATTGCCGGGTGCGGACCGAATAGTCGAACAGGATGACGCCGCCGAGCCCGAAGCGGGCGGCGAACTCTCCCAGCCAGTCCGGGACGGCCTTGCCGAAAAAGCCGAGGATGAAGAGCTCGCCGATCTGCACCGAAGCTCCTCAGACTGGAGGCTCTGGGTCAATTCCGTGCCGCGCGAAGGATGGCGGAGAGGGAGTCCGTCAAGATATCAGAGAAACGCCTATTTTATCTGTATCGATAGCACACATGCTTTGGCTACATACACTTATACATACACCCTACGCGCCCGGATATTGCGTGCGGACGGATGTTTCATGCCCGTCAACTGCAGACGGCAAGTACGCGAAGCCGGCGCGGAGTCGTGGCATGCGTCGCCGCGACGTCCCTGAGTTTGGACCGATCCGGAGAATATCCGGCCGTGCGAGTGCTTGCACGGGCGTCGGCTTATACGTAAAAGCGGCGGCCATCGCGCCCGCGGCTTTCCACAGCCTTGCGGTCAGCGGAGCAAGCGTTGTCGCAGCCGTTGCCAAGCACATGGATGGTGCAGGCACAGCAGTCCCGGGTTAGGAGCACTGAGCGCCCCCAATCCGCCCTTGTCTGCTTGGAGAGCCCACACCGGGGCGGCGTCAGGCCGTCAAGGCCGAAGCCGCGAGGCGGGGGCGCGACAGCGCCAGCCTTTACGGCCTGAGGCCGGTCCGGTTCACTGGTATCAGCAGCAAACGGACATGCCGCCGGGCGATCTGGAAGGCAGGCAACCAGCGACCTCACCGGACCTCATCGAATTCGCGTTTCGGACGCCACGAGACTGGATCTGCGATCCAACGGTTGATGTCCGATTCGTGCCATCCGGTTCCGTTGACGCTAATCTTGATCTGTGTCGGGAACGTGCCCTCGGCAATCTTGCGGTAGATGGTGGATCGGGACAGCCCGGTCCGGGAAAGGACAGTTTTCAGGCGGATGATACGGTCAGGTTCGCGCATGGCCCCGCGGCCTCCTGCTGGCTGTTTCTGACGACTGCTGGGACCAGACAGGGCAGGCATTCAAAGACACGCAAGAGGATTTCACACGTCACCGCACCGTGGCGTAGAACCGGCAGAAAATAGGATGGATTAAATTCCGAGGCCTCTGCCTCTGCCGATGTCGAGGCCGTGAGTGAACGCCAATTCCTGTCCGAGCCGGCGACCTGATTCGAACGCGATGCCGAGTTCGCGCTTGCGATTGGCGAGCAGGGATTCAAGCTGCGGATCGCGTTGCAGGCTTTTTGCCATGTCACCCATCGCCGAGCGCGTCGCCTTGTAGCCCGACATGTCGCCGGCCTGATACTGACGTTGGCTGGTGTGGCCGAGTTTCTGCCAGCGCTCCACAAACCGGTCGGCGCGGCGACCCGGATCGGTGCGCAGCTCGGTTTCGAGCTGGAGCGCTCGGATGGCTCGGTTGACCTGGCCGCCAGCCGCCTCGCGGACAAGCTCCGGATCCTTCTTGTAGGCGGCTTCGGCGTCGTGCGAGCCGTGGGGACGCACCTCCTCGAAGACCTTGCGGGCCTCCTGCAATTCCTTCACCTGCGCCGGGCTGGCCTTGCCGCCCCGTTCCTGCACATCGAAGATCGCATCCACGGCTCCGGCATGGCGGACCAGCGCCTTGGTGCGGGCCTTACGCAGCGCCGCTTCCGGGTCTTCCGTCGCCTTCCTTTCCGGCGTAACGGGTTCGCGCCGCGCGGCCTCCGCATCGCCCTGTTCCGGCCTCTGCCCGCTATCCGCCGGCCGGCGCAGGCCGTCGAACATCTCGCGGACCTTCTCCGGCACGATTTTGCGCACGATCTCGGCAACGCGGGCACCGAAGGTGATCCCGCGCCGCTCGGCATAGTTTTGGGCCGGATCGGCGCGCTCGTAGTCCGAGGCCATATCCTTGGCCCGGTCGCGCGACAGGGTACGGACCAGCCGGTCCCGACTGGCAAAATCGTCGCGGCCATAATGCAGGTCCATGCCATCGCGGTGCCGCGACAGGGCAACATAGCTGCCATGGGCGTCCAGACCCGGCGTCGCCAGCACATGGGTGCGGTCCACCGTCATGCCCTGCGCCTTGTGGATGGTCGCGGCATAACCATGGTCGATCCGATTGTAGTCCTTGACGTCGAACATGACGTTGCGCCCGTCGTCGGTGCGCACGGACATGGACTGTGTGCTGACTTTCTCGACGGTCCCGAGCGTGCCGTTCTTCACGCCAAGGCTGCGTTCATTTCGCAGGAACATGACCCGGTCCCCGCTCGCAAAGCTGCGCTCGCCCCGTTCGACCGTCAGGCGCACGTCATCGCCGAGATCACCGGTAGCCCGCATCCGTTCGCGTGCCGCCTCGTTGAGCGCACGCACCTCGTCATTGGTGTGGGTGAGGATGATCCGGCTGCGCTCCGGCGCTGCCTGCCGCTCACGGTCCCAGCGGTCAATCAGATCGTCGCGCGCCCCTTCGCGTGATACGGCCTCATGCACCATGCCGTTGGCGTCATAGGCATGGATGGCCGCGCCGGTCCTGCCGGTCGCCAGGTCGCGCGCGGCGTCACGCTGCCAGCCCTCCCGCTGACGGCGCACCTCGCCAATCTCGGCCCCACCATGACGGCCGTGGATCGACCGGAATGCCGCGCCCGCCTCGATGGATTGCAGCTGTTGCGGATCTCCGACCAGCACGACTTTCGCGCCGGCCTCCGCCGCATGGGATAGGACGTGCTCCAACTGGCGCGTGCCGACCATGCCCGCCTCGTCGATGACAAGGACATGGCGCGACGTGAGCAGGTCGCGGCCCTGGCCCCAGCCATGTTCAAGGCTGGCGATGGTGCGGGACGCGATGCCCGATCCCGCTTCCAGATTCTCGGCCGCAATGCCGGACAGCGCCGCGCCCCCGACCTCATAACCGGCCGCTTCCCAGGCCTCCCGAGCCACGCCCAGCATCGCGCTCTTTCCTGTTCCGGCGTGGCCGACCACGACGCCTAGATCGCGCCCATCCGTGACATGCGCCAGCGCGTCCACCTGCTCGCCGGACAGGGCAAGGCCGCGCTGTTCGGCATGGACCACGGCTGCCTGGCGGTGCCTGTCATTCACCTGATGGCGTTCCCGTCCGGCCATCAATTCCGCCGCACGGTGCAGGCGCTGTTCGGCCTCGATCATCTGCCGGGTGGTGTAGCGGTCCTCGCCGCGTCCGTCCGTACCGAGTTCGACCAGATCGGGCGCGCTGCCCATCGCGCCCATCACCTCGTTGAACTGGTCGATCCCTTCACTGTGCCGGTGCGCGAACTTCGCCAGGTCGCGCCGCGTGAAGGTCGATTGCTGATGCGTGATCGCGTCCAGCGCCAGACTGGGATTCGCGATGATTCGCGCGCCATTGCCGCGCGCGATCTCGCGGTGCATCTCCGCGCGGTCAGCGGCTTCGATCCCTTCGCCGTCGATACGCTGCGCAGGCGCACCGATCTGGCTTTGCGGCTCCAGCGCAATGCCCTGCGCTTCCAGACTGCGATGGTCGATGCGCGCGTCGATGTCGAGTTCGGCCAGCCGCTCGTTGGCAAGCTCGGCCCAACGTTCGCGCCAGCGCTCGACGATCTCAGTCCGGTTCCAGTCCCGAACTTTTGGGCCAAAGCCGTTCTCGTCCACTGACCGCATGGTCAGCATGACATGGGCATGGGGTTTGGCGAGGCCGTCTTCGCCGATATCCCGGTGCACGTTGAGATCGGCGATCATTCCCTGATCCACAAACTCCGACTTCACGAAGTCCCGGGCGAGTTCGATGCCCTGTGCCTCGGTCATCTCACGCGGAAGAGAGAATTCGATCTCGCGGGCAAGCTGCGCATCCTTCCTGACCTCGAAGGCTTCGACATCGTTCCACAGCAGCTCGCGGTCGCGCCATTGCTCCGGCGCGTGCTCCGGCAGCATGACTTCGGAATGGACGACGCCGCGCTTGGCGGAAAAATCCTGATCACGGCCGAGCCGCTCGTCGCGCAGCCGCGAGCCCGAACGGTAGGCGGCCGAAGCTACCGCGCTGCTCCCGGACTTGCGGCCAATGACCTTGACGTGAAGATGATAGATCGCCATCGCGACCGGATCATTGACACGGCGGAGCGCACGTCGGAACGACGTATAAGCGCGCCCTCCCTCGAAAAAATCTCGGGAGGGATTACCGCATCCCAGGCCGTCCTGACGAACTTACAGCATTGTGCCGAGTGCCCGGCTATCATTTTTCCATCAACACTGACGGAGACAACGATGCGTAAGCCACGGGACTTTGATGCCGAATTGAAGGCACTTGGGGATAAGGCGCGTGACCTCAAGAACCGCAAAGTGCAGCAGCTTGGCGAGCTCGTTATCGCCACTGGAGCCGACACAGTCAACGCCGACGAATTGGCGGGCGCGCTGATCGTGCTGGCCGAGACAAAAGAGGCCGGAAAGAGGGAGGCATGGGCCAGGCGCGGGACCGCGTTTTTTCAAAGCCGGGCGCGGCGAACTGCACCAACAACTGTCCGCAACACGGACGGCGCTCCTGCGCAACCGAGCGGCGCGCAACCGGCATCAAGCCGCAAGGGCGCGACATGACATGCGCGCCTGGCAGGTCGAGCGCCGCAAGCGCACGCGGCATCTCATCGAACTCGGCGGCCTCGTCCGTCAAATCCGGAGTCGTCGACCTGACCGGCGACGACCGTGCCACGATCTTCGGCGCGCTGCTTTGGATGGCCGACAGGCTTAAAAGCGATCAGGGCGAACATGCGCGAGCGCTTTGGGCCGCAAAGGGGAAGCTAGCGTTCGACATGGACTCGGCAACGCTAATACGTGCAGATAAATGATGCGCGACGATGGCACGTTGGCTGAGCGCGTTGGATGTGCTTCATCTCGTTTGCAAGCGCGAGAACTTTCTGTGCACTAGCTGCGATTACTCAGTGGGGATTGTGCCGTGCGGCTCCGCGCTTCCTGTTTCCGAAGGAGTTCTAAAGCGGGCCGCACAGGCTAAGCGGTCTGCCCCCGCTAACAAGTCATGAATGGGCGGTGCTTATGACCATTGTTTTACCTTCGCAATGGTCTCAAGCATCCCCACAGCGCCCCCGCCAAATGGATTGAGAGCTTCGGCTTTCGCCTTTGCCCACTCGACCCAATCCCTCAACGTTCGGTCTGAAACCGTGACATCACCCTCGGTCGCCAGCCGAGCCTCGACCTCTCCGAGAAACGCCAGCAATCTTTTCCGCTCATCCCAATTGACGGCGTACTCGCGAAACTTGTTCCAGCGCTTCTCGTCGATTTCCCGCAATCGATGGGCTTCGTAACGGCGCGCTTCCTCTTCACGGTAACGCTTCTGCTGCTCTTCGCGTTCGCGCTTCATTTTTTCAAGGGTCGGCCCTGCCGCCATTATCGCGCCGACGATAGTTGGCATGAGTTGACCGATTTTGATCTTTTGCGATTCGACCCACTCAGGCCGCCGACCTTGCAAGTAGGTCGTGATGCTGACTCGCAGAAAGCCTGAAGAATCCAGTCCCGACTTGCAATACTCGGTGAACGCGGTCCATTTGCGCTGTTCCTCCCATTGCTTGAGAGACTGCACCATCTTTTCAGCGATTGAGCACTCGACTTGGTGCCCGTCGATCAAGAACGTTACCTTGCCTGAAGCTGACGATTTCTCGATTGTGCCACCAGCCTTCTCAACTGCACAAAATATCGCGCTGGTGGCTCTGAAACGATACAGATCGCGCTCTGTCAGGTCAGGGATCAAGGGTGACGCCCAACCGATATCCCGACGGCGATTCCTGTTCTCCAGCTCGCGTTCTTTCTGCCGTTTCTTGTGACCGGCGATCCAGGCCTGTACGCGTGGGTGAAGGTTATCGTTGCTCTCAGGTACCGCGACATCACGAATGCGGTCGGCCACCGTCGCGGCGGCTTGTTCCGCTGCAGGGGAAGGCGCGGGCTTCGGCGGCGTAGGGCAGATATCTGTCGCGCTTGGGATCCCGTCCCGCCGAGGTGGAAGCTTAAGGGTGACGACTGGCTTTCCGGCTTCCTTCTTGGCCCAGTGGCCGCGCCGAGGATAGGGCACGTCCAGCCTGTCGCAGACCTTGGCCAGACCGTTCCCGGTAATTCCGAATTCCTCGGCAAGCCGGATCATCGGCTTATCCCAGACCATCTGGTACAGCTCTTCGCGCGTGACGCGCCGCCCACGCAAAGGTATCGGCATTTCCACCGTTGTTCGCTCCTAGCCAGGTGTTAGTCGGGAAAACGCTGGCCCAGCTTGCTCCTGGCGAGACAGGGACTGCAAGCCCGGGAGCTCTGTGAAAGAGCAAGTTTCCGGGCTTTTTTAACTGCGAACCTGGGAAAACCAGTCGACCGATCGGCAGGGCGAACGAGGGGAAGCACTTGCTGGTAGCGACCGATATCTTGGAACGCAAGCCTTCGAGGGGCCTCTGATGGCAACGGGGCTTCTCAGGCCGAACGACGCGGGTCAAGGTGCCATCGTTCTCCTTGAGCCGATCCGAGATTGCCAGCCGGCCGTCGCTACTCAGTAATATCCGATCGTGCTGGAACGTTCCGGGCCATGACATGGGAGTCAGATTCGGCGCGAATTAGACCTCAAACCTTGGTGCTTGGCCTTCGATTGAAATGGCGCGCCGGCAGGATGAAACTGGGACTCAATATACGATTGCTATTTCAGTCTAATTCGGTCACCGAGTAACGGATGGTTGTCCACAAGCGGTACAACAAAGCACGTCATGACGGTTCCATGGGGCGCACGACTTATGTTCATGCGCCGGCAATGGGGGTACAACTTGCACGTTCCGTGAGTCTCCGCCGTATTTTCCCACCGCGATTGCAACAGCAGCCCGAGTCGAATGCAGAAGCAAGCCATTCTCGACCTGTATCTGGACGAAATTGCCAAGGTCAACGCAACTAAGGCGGGCACCAAAGAGACGTCCTACTACCCGGCAGTCTCGACTGCCCTGAATGCCATTGGCAGAAAATTGAAACCAGCGGTGTTTTGCCTGCATCACCCGTCCGGCAAGGAAGGCATTCCTGATTTCGGGCTGTTTGAGCAGGCAAAATTCAAAAAGGTGGAGCACCCGACTTGGCCAGAGGGCGTCCTGCCCGAGCGTGGGGTGGTCGAGGTAAAAGGGGCAAGCCATTCGATCAAGGCCCTGCTTGCAAGCAAGCAGGTGACGGAAAAGTATTTACCGGCGTACGGATTGCTCCTCGCTACGAATTTATGGCAGTGGCGACTTGTGACGCAGCAAGGCGTTCTCGAAACATTTGATATTGGAGATGACGAGAAGGCGTTTTGGAAGCTGGCTTACGGCCCCCGGCCGGAATCTCTTCGCACTCGTTTTAGCGATTTTCTTGATCGATGCCTGCTTACCGCGGCGCCGCTCAAGAAGCCAAGCGATCTGGCCTTTTTTCTAGCATCTTACGCACGCGATGCATTGGCGCGCCTCTCGGATCGCGCCGATCTCCCGGCGCTCGCCGCGCTTCGAAAGGGTATTGAAGAAGCCATTGGCATCCAATTTGACGAGGGCGACGGTGAACATCTGTTCCGCTCTACGCTTGTCCAAACCTTATTTTACGGTCTGTTCTCTGCGTGGATTGTCGAGGTCGGTCAAAAGAAGTTGCCTCCTTTCAATTGGCAATCAGCTCAATGGTCGATGACTGTCCCGGTCGCTCGATTCCTGTTTCAGCAGGTTGCGACACCCGAGCGGTTAGAGCCGCTGGAAATCGTACCACTTCTCGACGCCGCCGCGCGCGCTCTCGACCGCGTGGATCGGGACGCTTTTTTTGCGGAATTCAATGATGCGGAGGCAATTCAGTTTTTCTATGAACCGTTCCTGGAATTCTTTGATCCGGAATTAAGGAAAGAGCTTGGCGTTTGGTATACGCCTCCCGAGATCGTGTCATACATGGTCGAGCGGGTCGACCGGGCGCTACGGACCGAACTGGGACTGGAAGATGGTCTGGCGGACCCCAGCGTGTGGGTGCTCGATCCCTGCTGCGGTACCGGCAGTTTCGTTGTCGCCGTCCTTGAGCGCATTCGCAAAACGCTGGAGGGCAAGGGAATCGGAGTTCTCGTCGGGGACGAGGTGAAGAAAGCTGCAACAACTCGGATTGTTGGCTTCGAAATAATGACTGCTCCTCTCGTGATTGCTCACTGGCAGGTTGGCGAGGCAGTACGACGGTCTGGCACCGCATTTGTGAAGAACGAGCGCGCCGCGATCTATCTAACCAACGCGCTGACAGGCTGGGTAGCCAAGGAAGACGAACCTCCGATTCCGGGTTTCGAGCCCCTGTTCGAAGAGCGAGGAGCGGCGGGATCGGTCAAGAAGACATCGCCGGTTCTCGTGGTACTTGGCAATCCTCCCTATAACGCCTACGCGGGTACGAGTCCCGAAAGCGAAGGCGGATTGGTTGAGCTTTACAAGACCGGCTTGCGCGAGAAGTGGGGTGTAAAGAAGTTTAATCTCGATGAGCTCTACGTGCGGTTTTTTCGTATCGCCGAGCGTCGAATTGCGGACGTGAGCGGGAAAGGCGTCATCGCCTACATCAGCAACTTTTCGTGGCTGGAACGACCTTCTTTCGTCGTGATGCGCGAGCGTCTTCTCCGAGAGTTCGATGCTATTTGGATCGATAATCTCAATGGGGACAGCAGGGAAACTGGCAAGCAAACCCCGGACGGGCTACCCGACCCATCAGTGTTCTCGACTACAATGAATCGAGAGGGCATAAGGGTCGGCACCGCCGTCTCGATGCTCGTCAGAAGACCTGGCGAGCACGGCACGTTGGCCAAAGTATCGTTCAGGGAATTCTGGGGCGCCGAGAAGAGACAAGAACTCAAGGCGACACTAGCCGCGCATTCGCTGAACGAAGGTTATGTTCCTCTGAAGCCTTCTCCGGAAAATCGCTTTCAGTTGCGGCCCGGCGCCGCTATCGCTGACTATGCATCCTGGGCGGCAATACCTGAACTAGCCTCGGTGGCACCGCTTCCCGGACTGTTAGAGAAACGCGGCGGTGCTTTGTTCGATTTTGATCGCAGTGCCCTGGAGCACCGCATGCAGGTCTATCTCGATCCGGATCAGAGCATGGACGCGGTGCGTTCCGTCGCGCCTGGTCTTGCGGCAAAGATGGACCTCAAAGATCCTGATACGATGCGGAAGCGCGTTTTGCATCTAAAGGGGGAGCGCTTCGAGCATTCGAGACTGGTGCAATTTGGTATTCGCCCGTTCGATTACGGGTGGGCGTATATCGTCGCCACGCCTGGGATTTGGAACAGGAACCGTCCCGAGCTCCAGCATGTCTTGCCGGACGCGCACGGGTTCTTCTGCACGCGCGTTCAAAACGTCTCTAAGCCCGAGGGCTTTCCGGCGTACTGGGTCGAGACCATGTACCACGACCGCTTCATTGATGAACACGGCTATGGCGTTCCAGCCGTTGAAAATCTTTCCGGCTTACCCCGACCAAACCTATCCGCTGCCGCGGTAACTTGGTTGAAAGCTCTCGGGCTAACTGCCGACATTGAAACTGCCCAAGCTGTCTGGCATCACGTCCTTGCAATAACCTATAGCCCGGCCTGGTGCTCGGAGAATGCGGGCGGTATTCGGCAAGGATGGGTACGTGTGCCGCTGCCTTCCAAGCCAAAGATATTGCTGGCTTCAGCGGCGCTCGGACGGCAATTGAGTGACCTGTTAAATCCCTCAAAACCGCTCGTTGGCATCACATCTGGTGCCATACGCGCTTGCTTTGCGGTCATCGCAACTCCAAGCGTTGTAGAAGGCGCGAAGGCGGATTGGCGGGTGACTGCCGGATGGGGAAATCGCAGCGAAAAAGGAGTGGTCATGCCGGCGCGCGGCCGTCTGGATGCGCGCCCCTACACGGAGAGTGAGAGAAAAGCTCAAGAGCACGGGAAGACGCTCGGCGAGAAAACCTATGATGTCTGGATCAACTCGCAAACATATTGGAAGAATGTGCCGGACTCAGTTTGGGATTTCCACATAGGCGGCTATCAAACACTGAAGAAATGGCTATCGTATCGCGAAGAGGCGGTGCTTGGCCGAGCTATCACTCCGGAAGAAGTGAAACACTTCACTGAGACTGCTCGTAGGCTCGCTGCAATCCGCATGCTTGGAACGGAATTCGATGCAAACTTCCGAGCTTGCGCCGCCTGTCATACACCGCTGAATGCGGACAATAATCTCGTCGCTGCGGCGACAAACGAATCGGTCGGCTAGTCGAAGAGCCCCGGCTGGTCCGGATCAACATCAGGCGTCCGGCGATCGTCCGCTTCGGGCGCTGGTTCGCCCTTCAGGGAAGCGAGCGCCCGGAAGTATCCTTCGGCAAAGGCTTCGAGCATTTCCATCTTGCGCGCTTCGCCGATGCGGGGAATGTCCCTCGCGTCGACGACGGTCAATGTGCGCGGCAATTTTGGGCTCGGACAGCTAAAATCAAGAATCTCGAAGCGGGCGGCTTCGAGATCCGGATCGTCCATCAGAACTTCATCTACGATGGTGACAAAGAGCGACAGCCGTTCGTTCGCAAGCGGATTCCGGCGCCAGAAGCTGAACCACGGAAAATAGAGTTGTCCACCCACACCGTAAATCATCGGCGGCTCGAAAGGCACCATGAGGCCGCGCCCGACGGAGTAATAGCGCTTGTCGATGGTTTGATAGAAATCCGGGGAGATGCATTCAAAATGATCGCAGATTAGAGGGAGGACGCCCAGAAGATTTTCGCGCACGCTTGCGCGCTTGATGCGCTTGATCCCTTCGACGATTTGATCGTAAGGCACTTTGAGCACGAGAAGGTCGCGCACCGCGCTATAGAGTGGATTATAATTGAAGCGGGGTGGGTTCAGCGCGAGGCGAACCAGGATGCGCGCGATCAATGCCGGATCGTCCCGCCAGTTGCGGGCAAGATGCTGAACCGTCGGGACGCGCAAATCTGACATCGGTTAATCCATTATTGAATTGAGAACGGAAGCGCTGCTTTCGAGTAAAATTCCACGATCTTCCTGTCATCGATCTTCATGCCGGGATTGACCGCGCCTCCGTGATTCCAGACGACATGCCAAGGGCCTCCCTGCGCATGGCTTAATTCGACAAGATCACTGGCTCGCAGTCGGCTGTAGAACTCGGCGATCCTGTGGAGGAGCGAATCGGTTTCCGCGTCGAAATCATACGCGACAACTCGATGTTTTCCATCAACCGGGTCGAGCTGGGTCGCGCGGCCCACAATGGGTGAGCGGTCGTAATCTTTGAATTCTCGGTAAAGATACGGAAGGACGGGGCCGAATTCCCACGCCTCGAATTTATGGCGGAGCAGCGGACGTTTAAGCTCGATCAGAGACCAGACGTGACAGAAGTACACGATCTTCTGTAGCGCGAGATTCGTTACCCTGCGTCCCCGGCTATCACAAAAGTCGAGGACGAAGTTCGCGATTGCTCTGCCATCGTATCCTGGACTCATCGGAATTCCGTTCTTCATCTGTTCTAAGCGATTTGCTCCCCGGCCGCAATCTTGATTGTTCTGTAGGTTATTTTGGCCTTACTAGGGCTATTTTCATATACAAACCCATCCGATTTCTTGACTGCGGAACTAAGAGTGAGTATTATATATGGAAAGTTGGCCCTAGGAGGGCTAAAATCAGATGGAAACCAATCTTCGCACACTTGGCCCCGCGGAATCCAAAGTAGTCCTCTCCCTCCGGGAGCAGGGCCGTTCGATAGTGCGCGCCTCTGACGTATTGGACCTCCTCGGCTCTGAAAACTCGGCACGGAAAGTCATCCGGAATCTTCTCCGCAAGGGATGGCTCGCGCGCGTGGTCGGCGGCCGCTACATGTTGCTGCCTCCCGAACACGGCCCTGAGAATCTCGGCGAGAACAACATTCTCGCGCTCGCGGCGGCGGCGGTCGAGCCCTCTTACGTCGGCTGGTGGTCTGCCGCTGCGTTTCACGGGTTCACCACGCAAAAGCCCATGTCGGTTTTTATCGCCGTTCTAAGGCAAACTCCCTCAAGAACCATCGAAGGCAGCGACGTGCGCTTTGTCAAATTGACTCAACGCAAGTTCTTCGGCCATCGGCCGTACAGCGTTTATGACCGCTCTGTGCCGATCTCGACACCTGAGAAGACGCTTATCGACTGTCTTGACAGGCCAGGCCTCTCGGGCGGGCCATCCGAACTCGCAAGGATTGCCTACAACGCGCTTGATGCGGTCGATCCGCAGGAATTGCTCGCCACTGCCACTGCCATGAAATCAAAGGCCGTGATGCAGCGCCTTGGATTTCTTGCAGATCTGGTCGGCCGGCCGTTGCCCGATGATGTTCGGCATGCGCTCAGGGATGCGATCCCAAAAAGCTACCGGTCGCATTTCGGACGCGAGGAACGCCGTGACGGTGATGTCGGCTATGTCGCCGCGTGGGGCCTTCATGTTAACGCGCGCCGCGACGACCTCCTGACGGAGATACCCCGCATCAAGGCGCGGGAGGAGGTTCACTGATGCTGACATTGAACGAACTGCGCAAGGTCGCCGCCCGCTCGGGAGCACGGGACATCGGGAACGTCGAAATCGACGTGATTCTCACGCTCTTGTTGCAACTGTTCAACGATGCCGGGATTTGCGAGCACGTTGCCTTCAAGGGCGGCACCATGCTTCGCAAAATGGTCTTCGGTCCGCGCGGTCGCCTTTCGACCGATCTCGACTTCACC
Organism: Bradyrhizobium sp.; assembly: GCF_016219575.1. Lineage (GTDB taxonomy): Bacteria > Pseudomonadota > Alphaproteobacteria > Rhizobiales > Xanthobacteraceae > Bradyrhizobium. The sequence continues at coordinate 17,643 of NZ_JACRMG010000035.1, forward strand.
TGCCGTACAGACATAGACGTAGACGATCTCATGATGATGATTCTGGACGCGCTCGGCAAACCCTATGAGGGGCTGACGTTCCAGCTAAAAGACAAGGATTGGTATCTCACCGACGACGGTTGCGCGGCCAATCCGATTTGCTCCCATGCCGAAAACGCAAAAGGTGTCAACATCAAGCTACAGATCAGCACGCGCGAGCGGCCGATCTTGCCTGTTGTCGCCGTACCGCAGATCGATCAGGAATATTTCAAGCTGCTGGGATTTACACCGTCGGCAATCCCTTCGCTCGCGTTCGAGGAAGCAGTAGCCGAAAAAATTCGCGCCGCGAGCCAGCGTTCTAAAATTCGCGACCTGCACGATCTATCGGAAATCGGAGGGCGGAGGCTCAACCGGGACCTTATACGTCCGCTCGCTGTCTTGAAGATGTGGAACAGCGGCGGCCCGGGATTGGACTATGGACGGTTCAGCCAGCGAGTTAAAGGTGGCGGCGACTATGATGTCGGCGATCTGGCCAATCTCCTCCGCAGGGATCAGAAACCAGATCTTGAGGGGATGATACGGCGCGTGCTGGAAGGTTTTCGTTTTCTTGCCGATCTTACGGCAGCCGAGAAAGCTCTCGCCGCCGATGCATCGCGCAAAAAGACCAAGGAAGCGGAAGCGCTGATCGCCGCGCTGAATGTGGTGCCAGCCTAGCTTTGCAAGCAAGCGTCTGGCCCGCACATGCGAGCGAAGGTCGGCGATACTTCTCTAAGGATTGGAAAATCAGGCCCGCGGGGCTGTCGCTTAAGCCTTCGCGTGAGGGGTCGCAACTCGGCCCTCGATTTATTGCCGCGGCCGCTTCGTCAAGAACGCGCTCACCGCGCATGAAACGCTGACGATAAGCTCCGCCTCGTCGTCGTTTACACTTCTACCTTCCCGCACATGACGGGCGCGGTCGGACGCGAATCCCCATAGCTTCTCCGTCGCAGCGTCGAGAGGCTTCGGCAAATGCAGTTTCGGGATAAGCGCTCCCAGCGTGGCATTCGGCTCGCCGCTAACCTCGCGCGCCGTGCATTCGAGTGCCGCGATTGCGTGCTGGATCGCGCCGGTCCGGTCGGGTTCGGGCCGCCGCGAGATGTCGCGCAGCGCCTCATGTATTTCATTCGCCGCCGTTGTCAGGCCCGCGTCTTCCAATGCCTGCGCGGCATCTCTCGTCGTCGCAGCGAACGTCTCGCCGCCGCGAAAGACGATCCCGTCCGGGTCCTTCAGCTCCCAGCCGATGCCTTTTTCGCGGAAAAACCTGTTTAGCTCATCCGCGAAAAGCTGCTGGTTTTCGTAGTCATTCTCCAGCGAGCGCCAAAGATCCTCAGCTATGTCGTAGACCTTGCACCAATCGCAATCGGCGAGCAGCCCCTCAATCTCCTCACGGATGTTTGAATCCGACCAGTTGTTGCGGTCCGGTGCTATGAAAAGAACGCGGCACGTTATGACCCGAATGGTCTTGAGACTCATACCCGCGGCCCGGGCGATCTCGACGACCCCATAGCGCAGGTCGGCGGGAGCATCCTCGCGCACGGTGATCTCTGCTTCCTGGCTGCCGTAGCCGTAACGGCTCGAAAAATGCCTGCTCATTCACGCATCTTACCATTCTTCCGTTCATACCGCGATCTACGACTTTGCCGAACGAATTTTGAAATTACTCATTTCCTCCGAGGACTTTCCTGGGCCTTCTCCCGCTCGTCCTTTTGATGTGGTCCTCGCGCCTCTCGTCAGCTTCATGGCCGCAAGTGCCTTGCACTCGTCCGCTCCGTTGCAGCCGCAAGCGGTGTAGCGCGACGCGGAAGGCGCGGGTCGTCCCTCCACAAGGCCGCGGCGGTCACGGTCCAATGGAAGAAAAGATGAGAGTGCTTTCACCATCCGAACCGCTGCGCCTGTCCCGCGCCGAACTGATGGTGATCCTGCGCCGGATCGCGAGCGAGCTGACGGCCCCGCCGGAATGCTCGGTCGAGCTTCGCAACGCGCATGTGAACCTGCGCAATATCCGCGCTGCACTGGCGCGGCCGGATTGCATCGTGGACCTGACCGGCGACGACCGCGCTACCATCCAGGGCGCGCTACTCTGGATGGCCGATAAGCTCAAAAGCGATCAGCGCGAACAGGCCCGGGCGCTCTGGGCCGCGAAAGGGAAGCGTTCGAGAGATAGACCTTTACGGTGATGATCTGGAGGTTTTGATGATATTTACATGCTGCAGCGCGCTGTAGCCATCCGTTTGAGTGGCAGTCCGTTCTATCCGGCGGAAGGCGCGTTCAAAATCGGTGTTTCCCGGCCGCTGCAAGCTTCGTTTATGCCTATGGAAATTCGGTGATCAACTTTCAGGGCCTTCCAACAGTGGCAAATCGAGGCTAGGAATTTCAGGAAGTGCTTTTCCTGCGATACCCTGAAGATCGCCGTACATGCCGAATGTCGACTCGAGCACTCCCTGAATCTGAGCCTCACGTTTGGCCCAGCTGCGGTTCATAAACTTTCGCTCCTTCTCGAGGTCCTCCTTCAGTTCCCCAAACTTCTCTACAATCCCCTCCACGCGCAGGCGGAAGCGCGGACCAGTCAGATAGGTGTAGATCCGCTCCATTTTTCCCTGCTGTCCCACTTGGGAGTTGCGAGTCGTCGCCAACTCAATAAGCGCATGACGTAGTGCAATGGAGACAGGAATGGCGCACCGAGGGTGCGCAACCCAGACGCCGTCGATGAGATCAAAACTATCAACGTCCTTTGGCAGGGCTTGCGAGATGATCAGGGCCATATCGGCTTTGGCGGTGCGCTGGTCCTCGCGCAGCTTGCTGAGCCAGCCATCCACCCAATTCTTCGTCTGCTTTAGCTCCCATAGAATAACGCCAGCGGGTGCACCCATCTGGCCGTTGACTTTTTGGACAATATCCCCACCGAACTCGCCTTTGCAAACAGGCTCGATCAAATCGAGTGGAAAGCGGCTCTTTAGCAGGCTCTCGAGCTCCAGTTCGAAGGCTTCTCCCTGTGTCTGTTGCGAACCTTGTTCAGCCTTTCGCCTGAGCTCCTCAATTGTCCGCGCCATAGAAACGATTTGGGCATCCTTCTGTGAGACTTGAGACTTCAATGAGTCTTCGGCTTCCTGCCGAGCTTTCAAGACGATATCTGCTTGGGTTGCTTGGACGCGTTTCTCGATGGTGAGCTCCATCTCACGCTTTTCATCATCCAGCTCCCGCTGTTTGCGCAGAAGCTCAGCCTGCGCCTTCTGTGCCTCAGCCAACTTCATATCGTTTTGTCTAAGAATTTCCTGTAGTTCAGCGAGACGCACCCGAGATGTCTGTAGATCGGCCGCGACAGCCTCTTGTGCCTTTTTTGCTTCAGCGGCCGAGATCCGACTACGTTCGGCCTGTAGGCGCTGCGAAACTTGTTCCTCGATTGTCTCCTTCGCTCGCGTTAGCTCTTCCTGTTGACGACGGAGCTCGTCGGCTTTCCTTTTGAACTCGCCTTCTTTGGCGGCCAACTGTTCACGAAAATCTCTACGGGCCGCCTCGAGCAGAGGGGCTGCGAGCGATTCAGTGAGTGGTATCTCGTAGTTGCACTTAGGACAGACAATCTGCGGTTCAGCCACCTCAGCCCTCTTTAGCTGCACGGATTATTTGCGTTGCTGCTTCAAATCGCTCGCGCGTCGACGCAGCGAGCCTTCCCAACCCGAAGTGCTCCTGCATCCCACGAATGATTTCCTCTTCTTCCTCCAAGCCCCTAGCCCCCAAGATTTCGGCAAGGCCGACGAGTTCGGGCAGTGGGATGTCACCATGGTCACGGCCGCCGGCGCCCCGATAAGCCGTCTTGGAGACGACTTCAGCGTCGGCGGGCCAGATGAGGTGACGGTCGCCGTCCCGGCTGCTCGGGAAGCGCCCCCTTCCCAGCGCTGCCCAAATAGTCCGCTGCACGACTTCACCGGAGCGTTGAAACCCGTGAGCTCTAGCGATGCGCTCGACAAGCACGTCGAAGTAAATCGGGGCTTCCTGCGAGATGACGTGATCGACCATGCGACGCAGATTGCCTCGGTAGGAGGGCTCGTAGAAGCTTTCGCGATCGGGGCGGGCCACATCTTCGGGATTGGCCCTCACATAGGTGGCCGGCGCCACTTCGCGGCCCGGATCGCTCGTTTCGGGCCCCCGGGCGTATCTCCGGAATTCGACCTGGTCGGAGTCGTTGGCCGGCTGTGGCAGCGCTTGCGGCTGATCGTCCGCAGCAGTTGGCGGCTCCGCTGGCAGCGACGGCTCGGCGGCGCCCTCATTCACATCGTCGTTCGTGGGCAAAGCGATCTCAGTGTCGGGTGCTACGGGTGCTGCAGGCGCCGCCGCCGCGCGAGATGCTCGGTCAGCTTCGAGATCGGCACTCAGGCGGGAATGAAGCTTTTCCATCGCAGTGGCGGCATCCATCCACCACTCGGTGCTCCAGATTCGCCTGATCCGCCAGCCAAGGTCCGTCAGTACCATTTCACGCAGCCGGTCCCGATCGCGTGCCGTCGCGGAGCGATGGTACGCGGCACCGTCGCATTCGACACCTGCGAGATATCGCCCTGGAAAGTCCGGATGCACCACTCCAAGATCGATACGGAAGAATGAAACCCCTATCTGAGGGTGGACCATCCAGCCCTTATCCTGAAGAGCACGCATCACCGCATCTTCGAAAGGTGACTCGGTTCCGCGTCCGGTCGGTGAAAATGCCTCCGCAATGGCACGGGCACCATTTTCAGCGAATTCCAGGAAGTGCTTGAAATCGACAACGCCCTTCGCGTTGGTACGCCCTAGGTCGATCTGCTCTGGCCGCAGTGATGCGAATACAAGCAGTTCACGCCGTGCGCGGGTCACGGCGACATTCAGCCGGCGATGTCCGCCTTCGCCGTTCAGCGACGAGATCTGGGCCGTAATGCGGCCCGTCTTGTCGGGTCCGACCGCCACCGAAAAGATGATGATGTCGCGCTCGTCGCCTTGGATATTCTCAATGTTTTTGACGAGAATCGGCTCCCCGGTCTGGTTCCGATCGAAGTGCGGTTCGAGGGATGGATCGCTACGGCGTTCTTGGTCGAGCATATTCTCGATTAGTCGCTGCTGTTCCGAATTGAAAGTGACGACCCCAATCGAGTGCGAGGAGGTTTTTGCGCGCCTGATGATCTCTGCTACGACGGCGGCGGCCTCCTTGCGATTGACCTTGGCGCCGCCACGCTCGTAAACGCCATCTGCGACGTGGATATAGCGCACGGCTGCGTCGCGGGTCACCGGCGACGGAAAAGTCATCAGCTCGCCGCGGTAGTATTTTGCGTTAGAGAACGCGATAAGGCTCTCGTGACGGCTACGATAGTGCCAGCTCAATCGCATGCTCGGTAGATTGGAAGCGAGGCACTCGTCAAGGATGCTCTGCTGGCTCTGGATGGTTGCCCCGTCGTCGTCCTCGTCGTCGACACCACGCTGGCCGACATTGGTCGGCGGCAGCTGTTCGGGGTCGCCCACAATGATGACCTGACTGCCGCGGGCGATGGCGCCAATCGCATCCCAAACTGGGATCTGCGACGCCTCGTCGAAGATCACGACGTCGAAGGGCTTGGCGTCCGCCGGTAGATACTGCGCGATCGACAGCGGGCTCATCATCACACAGGGCGCGAGCTTAGTCATAACGTTTGGAATACGCCCAAACAACTGCCGAAGCGGTATCTGCTTCGCCTTCTTGTTGATTTCGCGCGCGAGCGTCCCCCATTCCGGATCCGCACCGAAGTTCGTCTGTGTCGGAAGCGCAGTGCCGATGCGCGCCTTGACAATTTGGCGAGCAAGTTCGCCGACCTTTTTATCGGCCGCCACGAACCCCTCGATCGTCGCCTCATGCTTTTCGGCAAGGAAGCCGCTCAAGGTATCGTCCTCGTTGACGATCGTTTCAGCGATCCATCGCGCATATGCGAACTCGAATGCAGCCGCTAATTCGTGTCCTGCAATCCGCCCCTGCTCGGCGGCCTCGACCAACGGAGAGAGGCCTGTTTTTCGAGCGCCCTGCGCAACCGCGCGCCAGGTCGCCCATTGCGGGGCTTTGATGATGTTTGCTTTCCAACGGGCGGTCTGCTCGAGCAGCCTGTCGATCCAGCCCGTCTCGACGCTGATAATACTCTCCGGTTCATCGAGGCCAATACAGGCTCCTAGTTGGCGAGCCGCCTCGCGCATCGCGGGGAAGGCCCTGGTCATCGCCTCAAATGCACGCCTCACCTGTCCGCCGTGCTTGAATCTTGCTACGTCACGGTTCAGTTGGTCCGCGATGTAGGCGAGCAGGCGTTCGGGTTCGACATTTTCAAGCCGAAGAGCGTCAACAGCATCGCGCATGCTATCGGCCCACGAAATCAACCCTTCAAACCGAGCCACATCGGTCGCGGTCCCTCGCCAGATGCGCTCGATACCCGCGAATCGCGGTTTAATCATTGCAATTTCATGCAGCAATATCGCAAGTTCTTGCAGCACGACGAGATCTCGGCCGATATCATCCGGCACATCTGCGCCGCAGTAAGGTTCGAGAGCGAGTCGAACCTTTTTCTTTCGGCCTCCACGCATGACCACGTTGGAGGCACAAGCCTCAAACCAGTTGCGCTGCAGTTCCTCCAAGTCGAGATGGGTAGCCTTGAGGTCGTACTCGACCGAAAGCTCCGCTTTTTTTGCGTTGAATCTACGCACCGCATCGGCCAAGTCCGAAAGCGCGCGAACGTGTTCCGGAGCGTCATCGGTCAAAAGCAACACACCATCGGCCGCCTCGGCGTGCAGCATCGTGGAGACCAGCTTCACCAACTGAGGCAACATTCCGTCGTCGGTGGCGACCTGCTCGAGCCCAACCGATTTAGCGAGGCCTTCGGCTGCCGTCTTTACTTCGATCAAAGCCGCCTGCAGGCGATCGACATGCTGCTGCAGCGCCTGGACCCAAGCGGGATTCCATCTGGTTTGCTCGATGCCTTGAAGCGGATGCGTAGCCGGGTTGCCGATCGCTTCGAGAGCGGTTCGAATATCGGCGCAGGTCTCCCGCATCCGGGCAAGTTCTGCAGGCGAATGCACTGTTCCGACCGGCCAGCTCAGTTCGACGTCAAGGAGGCGGCCTCGATCAGCGACTACCCTGCCGAAAGCCTCATAGGCGGTCATGCCGTTTGCTCGTCGCCGATGCAGCGCGGAAACTAACCTATTTAGCTGGTCGCGCTTTGCCTTCAGGTCCCCGGCGGCGGTCGACCAATGCTCCTCGGTCACCTCGTCCCGTTCGCGCCATGCAGTCGCTAGCTGCTCTAGGACGCTCGATTTCTGCGCCTTGGTGGAATGAACCTCGAGGCAATAGCTACCTAGCCCGATGGAATTCATGCGCTGCCGGACAACCTCTAAGGCCGCGGTCTTCTGGGAGACGAACAGGACGGTCTTCTCGTGAGCCAAGCAATTGGTGATCATGTTCGCGATCGTCTGGCTCTTGCCGGTTCCCGGTGGCCCAAACAGCACGAAGTCGCCGCCGCGCTGGGCGGCAACGACAGCAGCGATCTGCGAAGAGTCGGCCGACAAAGGCGCAAACAGGTCGGCTGGATCGATGACCTGGTCGATAGTGTTGGCGGCTATAAAGGCGCCTCCCGAGCCGCCGGCATAAGTGTGCGTCGGCGTGTCAATCAGATGCCGAACCACCGGATTCCGCTTAAGGATGTCGGTGCGATCGATGAGATCCTTCCACATCAGGTATTTTGTGAAGGAGAGGGTCGCCAACACAACTTGTTCGGTCACCTCCCAGCCCTTGATATTCTTTACGTGCCGGCGGACCGACCGCCAGATTTCCGCGACGTCTATGCCCGCGCCGTCTTCTGGCAGCTCACCTTCGAACTCCGGCAGCGCCAGATCGAAATCCTGCTTGAGCATCTGCAGCAGCGTCGGATTGAAGCGCGTTTCGTCTTCATGGAGTGTGAGCCTGAAGCCGGAGCGGACGCTCTTGCGCTCGAGCTGAACCGGCACGAGTACCAGCGGCGCTCGATACGGTCCGGCACCGTCAGAGGGGGTCCATTTCAGGAAACCCAAACAAAGGTAGAGGACATTGGCCCCGCCTTCCTCGAACGCAAGTTTCGAAGCCCGGTAGAGGTCGGTTAGGCGGCCGTCGAGTTCACTCTCGAGAACCGTAGTATGAAGATCGCCGCGACCCAATGCATCTAGAAGGAAGTCTCTTCGGGCGTCGTCGTCACGTCGTTCCGCCAAGAGTGTCGTATCGCGGCCATCGCTTCCATCAAGAATAGCCGTTCTACCGAGCAGCTTGAATTTATTTCCACCGGCCAGTTGGTCCTCGAGCCTTGATGCGTCAGGACACTCGATGGCGATAGTGGACTTCGTGTCCTTGAAATTGAGCAGCTTGTTCCGCAGGGAGAGGTCCAGGAGGTTTCGCTTCCAAGTTTCAAGCCGATCGAGCGGTTTTCCTGGCGTGGCCTCGCGGTGCTTGTCCAGTTCCTCCTCAAACGGTGGTATTTCGCCGACCTCCTGGGCGACTGGCGCGGCCGTAGCGGGCCTGACCGTCGGTTCGTTGGAACCCGAGAGATCGAGCGAGCGAATCTTCGCGCTCCTCGCCCGCCGCACGTCGATCGCAAGCTCGAACGACGCGGTTGCCGCTTCGGCGACCAGCTTCTTACCGGCCTCCACGGCTTGCTTGAACCGCCCGGGGTTGGAGCCCGTTAGTAATGTCGTTTCAACTAAGACCATCTCGTCGAGCTGAACTCGCTTTCGCAGCAGCTGCGGATCGTCGATCACGAGGGTCGAGAAGTCCTCATCCAATAGCCAGACACCCACGAACGCATGCCCCTCCGTCAATACTAAGACGGGGTTCAGGCCGGCCTGTTCGAGGCAAGAGGCGTAGAGCAGCGTCAGATCGAGGCAGGTACCGACCTTCCGGGACAGGATGTCGCTCGGACCGCGGACTTGCTGCCCCGAACGCTCAAAGCTCATGGGCGGAAGCACATAAGCGATGGCGTGAGAAACAAGTGCGGCCCAGATAGCGTCCGCGATTTCCCAGGCGCGCGCCTTGGTACCCTTTCGGTAACCGTCCATTGCGTCGCTGCGGCCGGCTGCGGCAAGCTTTCCAGATGCCTCCCGAAGAATAACATCGACGCTCGGATCGGTCGGCCGGACGAAAGCAGCAAGGAGTTCGGGTGCCGAATTGATGCCGCCCCAGTGAGACGGCGGAAGGAGATTGATGTCCAAGGCATGCTCGGCAACGGTCTCCCCTGCGGCCTGAACGCGAATCCGCAGCTCGCCCCGACGGGAGGCGTTAATCCCGGCCAAAAACGTAGGGTCTAGTTTAAAATCGAAGCTGCGAATGTGATGTGTCGCGCCATCCGAGATGCGTTCGACACGCCACACACCCGGGTTGAGAAACGCCGGCTCGGCTGAAAGGTGGACAGAAACGTCCGCCAGGTCGCGGCCCAAGCTATTTTCCAACGCTAATTCGCGGACTATCGGAATAGCGTTCTGATAGAAGGCAATATTGACTTGGTCTGCAGCGACGCAAGTAATCTTCACCGTACCGCTGGCCGATCCGTCGCCTTCGTTGCTCTCTGGCATATTCTTTCACCTACCCGACCGGCACGCCTACCGCGAATTCGCATGTTCTCCGAGGGGCGACAAACGGCAAAGCGGCCCATCCGTGGCTTGCTAAGTATTTCCCCAAAGACCCCTTCGCTCGCTTTAGGCGACTATTAGCGAATTTGCTCGCGCATTTCGAGCGTATTTAGCTTCTTTCTCTTGGATCGGGGAAGCATATTAGCTTGCAGCGCAACATGCCGCATATAAGCGCCGTCCCTTCGATTCCCTCGTGCCGCGCATCTGCTAGCATTGCGCGATTTCAATTTCGATCGCCTCACTACCAATGAATCGACTGGATCAGATCACCCCACTCTAGGGCCAGCGAGTTCGTACGAAGGTCGCTCTCTCGATTGCAAGGTATTTCGCACAGCTAGCATGATGCTGTGCATAAGGTCTCTCACTCGGCAGAACCGACGAGTGGCAACTGTTCGCAATCTCCGGTGCCCGGATCGGGCGCGACGGAGAGGTCGAATGCGAGCGCTTTTGCAGCGGCGACCGGCAGCTGTATGCGCTCCGCTGCCTTTTCCGTGAAGGATTCGTCGGTTCGATAGTCGGCGCCCATCAATACCTGAAACCAACGCTCCCGATCCATGACCACGCGAAACTGCTTTTCGTCCTGCGTGCCGCCCACGTAAGGAAGGAAAACCTCAATAGGTTTTTTGACGGTTTCGGCTATGGCGCCGATCCGATCGACGCGGCCCGTGCGCTGCTCAAGGGTACTCGGATTCCAGCTTAAATCATGATGGATCACATGCCGGCAGCTCAGATGGAGATCGACCCCCTCTGCCAGCACGCTTGAGGCGACTAGAACTTCCGGGAAGAACGGGGTATTAAAGGCGAGCATCAGCCGTTGGCGCGTCTCCTGCTTCACAAGTCCGTTCGCGAGCCGGATGTTGGGCATTACGCTGATCCCCTTCATCTGGCTCAAATCATCGTCATTCTCCCGCAGGGTTTCCCCACGAATCCCTGGCTGCATCCGGCTGAGGGCTTCGAGGTAGTCCTTGCGCTCAGCGGGCGTGCACCGCCGGGCAATGAATTTCAAGAAGGAATCGATCTTCTCCCCGAGGGAGATTCCCGACAAGTCGCGGGTGCCGAACGCCTCCTGCAAAGCAGCTTCGCCCGATCGTGCGCGAACATTAAAATAGCGGGCGACGAAAAGCGGCGTTCGGACGAAACGTCGAACGACGTCGTGTATCCGATCTCGCTCATCGCTGTTCAATTCAACGTAAGGCGCAAGGCGCCGGTTTAATTCGTCGTCCAAGGGCTGACGCATGCCTCCATCCGTGTCGAAGCGTGCCCCAAAACCGGCCACGACTTTTCGAACGGCTTCGTGCTCAAGCCCAAATCTTTGCGTAGCGTCGCTCCAAAGCTGTCGCTCCAGCGCCGCCGAGAGGTGTCTTACGATGGCTCGCCCGGTCTCACGGTAATGGCAGAAAACCACGACCTTCTCACGGTGTCGCCAAAGGTCGAGAACCCGTGCTATCAGTGGAGCAATCTTCGGGTGCTGGGCATAAGCAGCCTCATCGGGAAGCGCCGTTGTCAGCTTCTCAATGTAACGGTCGATGAGCTGGCCGGACAGGGTCGCCTTAAGTTCCTGCTCCTCATCTTCGTGAGACGATCCGTTGCGCCGCGTCTCAAGGAAAGCTTCGTAACTCGACGCCAAACCTTCTGCAAATGTAGCTCGTCCAGCTTTTATGCCCTCGTGCACAACGACGGCTTGCGCACGGGCCGCGAGCAAAAACGGAAGCAAAGCCTCGTCGCCTACAGGCAGACCGCCATCGCCTTCGAGCGACAAGGAAAGCGCGCGGCCCGAATGTCGCGAGCGCCGCGGCACCTGGGCGCCGGGAAGCATCGGATCGCGCAGATGCCTGACAACCCATTTACGCAGCGGCGCCTCGGCTTCTTTCATTGCGGCTTGGGCCTGCTGAAACGATCGCATGACCATTTGGATGCGTTCCGGGAGAAACTGGGGATCCGCGGCGGCGCCTTGCCACCAATCGTCGATCGACACCTCCTGGCCGTTGGCGCCGACGAGATCGCCTTGACGGAGGGAAGCCCATCGCTTGTCGAGTTCGGCCGCGCGGTGTTGTGCGCGGTCCAGTGTCTTGCCGAGCGCCTCCAGCTCCGTTTCAAACTGCTCCTTTGTGCAGCGGGGCAGCGTTTTCCAGGCGACGCCGCGGAATCGGCCGATCACACTCAGCAATTCATGATGCCCGAGCTGGAATGGCGTCGCCGTCAAGAACATCATCCGCTCGAACGATCCCTCCAGGGCTCCCGTGATGGTGCCGGCGTCCTCCCGTGCTTCATCCGTCACAAAGAGGGACGCCAGGCGGGTCGCCGGATTTTTCAGGTGATGGGCTTCGTCAAGGATCAGAAGGGGAGAGCGAAATCTCGCTTTCGCCTGGGTCGATGGCCACATCGTCCGTAGCGCATCGTTGATCGCACGGCGTGCGCGCTCCAGCCGCTCGTTAATGAAAGCTGATTCCCGGGCCGGCAATTCGCGCAAGCAATCGCGTAATTCGGCGACATCGATATCGCTCGATTCGAGCACTTTCTGGATTGCCTCGGGAATGGGCGCCTCAGAGAGTTGAAGCTCGGGGCGGGCCCGGTAATGCTCATTGATGACGTGGCGCCATTCCCGGTTGGAGATGCGCAGCAGCTTGGCGAAGAGCTCCGGGTCATTGTAGGAGGACTTGGTTCGCAGCAGGTCCGCGGCGAACCGTGGCAACGCATTCCGCTTTTCGCCGAGATGTATGCCGCTGATCGCACGCTTGATCAGTGCGAGGCGTACCCACTGATCGATGTTCTGCACATGGAAGGCTCCATGCTTGAGAAAAATGATCTGCGGACGGTTGCTGGCTTCGCTATCGATAAGCCGGAAAAATTCGAGCGCCGACGCGACAGGTTCGGCGCGGAGCGTCTTGTCATCGGAGCGCTTGATCGCGCGATCGACGAATACCTTAAAATCGCGGGGCCATTTCTCGTGGAGCGATGAAGGCACCATGATGACGACGGGCCGTTTCCCGCGGTCGGCGAGGGCCGCCTTCATGGCGACGCCGAGCGCGACAAATGTTTTTCCCATGCCGACTTCATCGGCCAGCACGATGCCCGGCTGATTGCCGAGCCGGCGCAGAATTTCCGCGATCGTGCGCTGTTGCCGAAACGCATCTTCGGTGCTGACGCGATCGTTTCTGAGATCGAGACGCTCGCCCAGATCACCCGTGTCAACAGGCCAAGTCACGATAGCAGCTCCTCAAAAGAGGCCGCGACATAGGCGGCAAGGCTGGGCGGAGCGGCTGCTTGGTGGGCAAGCTCCTGCAAGGATCGGGTGATCTCACTGACTTCGAGGCCAATGGCATGTTTGTTGAGCGTGCCCAAAGGCCTCCACGCGACGCTGCGCAGGGTGGCGGCGACCTCGGCGATCATGAACGCTGCCCCTTCCGGGTCTTCGGCCGCGAGCCGCTTAGCCAGGGCAAAAGGCCCGATCGGCCCGCGCAGGCGCCAGCGAAGGGCGTCGAGGGAGCTCACCGGCTGCTGCATGCGCTCACGCATACCCTCCAGCGCCTGGGCAACGCGCCGCATGCGGCGCAGGAGAAATTGGCTTGTGTCGACTCTTTTGTGCGGATCAACCTCGATAGCTTTTCCTGGCTGTTTCTGGCTTTCCCGGCGCTGAAGGATACGAAGGACCACCTCGTGCAGCGGGCGCGCGGAAGTAAGAATCTCGATGAGTTCCGCAAGTGAAAGGCTTCCGAGCTCGTCGGGTGGCGGCAGGGCCGACGGATCAGCAACATTCACGACCCACGGCGCGCTCCATTCGCGCTGCGCATCGTCATGCCAGCGAACGTCGAGTGAGCTGGGAGGCCGCTTCGTGTCCCAAGGAAGAACGACGGTAGGCGGGCTTCCGCTGTCTGCCCAGCCCTGATTGTTCATAAGCCATCCGTGTTCCTTGGATAGGATCTCAAAGACCGGCGGGGCGCCAGCGCCGATCTCAAGTTCAAGACGCGCGCCATGCTTGTCGAGGCAGAACAGCGCCAGCCCGAAAGCGGCAGGCAAGGGTGGAGCGTCCAAATTATCGGCCGAGTCAGGTGATCCGCCGAGAAACTGGACGCCCTCGATGTCGTCGAGTTCGTTCTCCTGCGGCCATGACTGCGCGCAGAGCTTTCCAAAACGCGACCCGCGATCACGGATGATGTAGGCGAGGTTCAGTTCGATATTGTGCCGGGGGTGAAGGCCAAGCCCCGCGGCCGTGAAATTGCTCGACCCAAGCATATAGAGCGCGCGGTCGTCGCGCTGCAGCCAGATGGATTTCGCGTGAAGCGGCCGATCCTCCTGTTTGCCTTCGATCTCGATGCGCTGTTCGACGATCGAAAACGCATGCTGAAGCGATGGATGCGGAGATTGCTTGAGCACTGCCGGCGCATCGATCTGTACCGTCCCGTCCGGCAGGGTGCGGCCAGGCCCGGCAAAGCTTAGCCAGCGTTCACCGCGCGTCGTGAGAAGTGCGGCAAAAGTTTCTGCCGTGGCGCCGGCACGAGTCTCCTCGTCAAAAAACGGGCTCAATATCCATGCGTGGTCCGGCCGTGTCCCAACCCATCTGGCGTCGAGTTGTTGGATAACCGTATCACCGCCGGGAACGAGAGGAATCAGCACGCATTCGGCATCGTCGCGATCCGCAGGCGGCAAAGAGCGAGCCCGCCGCTCGACCGATGACAGAAAGTCCGTCAAAGCGGCTTGTGGCCCGCTGTCGGTGCGATCGATGCCAGGTGCGTACCCTCGCACGCGATGGAGGAAGGCGATGCATTCGCGCAGCAGTTCGGGCGCAGCATTGCCCTTGGGATCGAATTCGAGCACGGCCATGACTTCTTGATTTCGGCGGTAGGCTGGTTCCGTCAGATTGGCCGACCCAATCAGAACCCGGATAAAGTTCTCCCACACCAAAAGAGTGAGCTTGGCGTGCAAAATGCCGCCGCCCGGCAACCGAACCGGCAACATATGCCAACGCAGGCTGCGATCGGCGTCGGTATGCGTGCTATCGACCAGGACACAGGCAAAGCTTTGCGCGAGCTTTTCTTCACGTTCGATAAGATAGGCTTTGGCGGTTTCGTTGGGATGACTCTGAATCGACAAGAAGCGCGCCAGGCATTGTTCCTCGAAAAACTCGGCGTCGAACGTAAAGCTTGTCGCCACGCAGCCGAGCGGGCGGCCAAAAGCCTCGTCGCTGGACCAAAGATCGAGCAGGCGCGCTCGTGTTTGGTCGGACGCCGACGAACGCCGGCCGCTCATTGAAGGACTCCCAGGTCGGAGAGGAATCCGGAAAAGGTCGGAATGCGATATTCGTGAACATAGCCGCCCTTACCGGTCGGCGGTTCAGATAGCGTATAGCCGGCACGCAGGGCCACCAGCCCGCGCGAGCCACGCTCGAACCAGGTGCGTTTCCCATGTGGGGGCTTCTCGCGCTGAACCTGGTCGTGATGATGGAGAATGGCCTCAAAGAACTCGGTGGTGGTTCGAACCTCTTCGAACCGATCGATGGCTTGGGCAATGCCTTTCTCTTTGCTTTCCCATTCGAGCAGCGTTGGGTGAGAGCGAATACGCGCGAGGCTTGGTGCCAGGATTTCGAGCGCTGACCTGGCAGTCTTTGTCGCAGAGAAAATCTTAGCGTCTACAGGCAAGCCACCGTTGCTCGATGCGCAATAGCGCAAACCATCGAACGCGTCGGTGATCACGCGCCCAAAAGTTTCATACGCATCGATCGCGGTGAGGAGCTCTTGAAGCCCGGCGGGAGCCCTGCGGCTGAGCTTGCGGAGAAACGCCGCCTCGTGGCTACGTCCGCTCACGCCACCTTGGGCAACCAGAGCGTCTTTGAGGTGCGCGATCATATCAATGTCGCCGGCACGCGACAAAATGCGCTCGGTCAGGACGGCTTTCTCGCGGCGCCCCGGTGCTTTTGGATCGAGGCGGCTCGCGAGCTCACGCCAGAACTCGCCGGACTGGTATGTGGTGTGTCCCTTGTCCATACCTTGAGCAACCGCACGCCGAAGCCGCTCGCGAAAGGCGTGCCCGGCTCCGCCTGACCCGTCGAGGAAGCCGTCGAGCCCTTGATCCTTTGCCCATTCGGAAACCAGTTCGTAGCCACCGTCGTCGAGCGCGCCATCGTCGGCAATAATTCCAATTCTGCGGGCAAGTCGTCGAAACACGCCGGTGAAGCCAAACGCATTCGGAGTCTTGAGATAGGCCGTCGCACAGACCGGCCGCTGGTTGCGCAGGGCGCGCCGAACTTTCTGAATGCCGGGAACGCCGGACGTCCCGGAGGGTGAATTCTCCGTGCGCACAAACGCCTCGACGACAAACCATTCCCACACGAGCCATGGGGGCGTTATGCCGTCAGCGGCTACCGCATCCTCGTCCCAATCCTCCAAAAGGCGCGCGCCGATTG
Source organism: Bradyrhizobium sp. (assembly GCF_016219575.1). GTDB lineage: Bacteria > Pseudomonadota > Alphaproteobacteria > Rhizobiales > Xanthobacteraceae > Bradyrhizobium. The sequence goes on from NZ_JACRMG010000035.1 coordinate 33,685, forward strand.
CTATAGCCGTGACAAATCGCGGATGGCCCATCCGCACTGTGACCGCCGGCAGCAGGCGGTCGGCGAGGCGCTCGTAGCCGGGTAACAATCCCAGGGGATCGGTACTGCCTTCGCTTTCCTCGGAAGGATCAAACTCGGAACTGAACGGTGCTCTCAACATGGCTTTCTACTCAAATAGGGATGGGTTTAAGGCTGGCTCTGCGCGATTGACTCGGCATGAGCAAACAGGTTCAGGCGGCGAAGGTCGTTGATCTTCGTCCACGCGCCTTCGAGCAGCTGGGCGCCATGAACTACAAGGGCCAGACACTGCGCGCGGCTCACGGCGACGTTGAAGCGGTTTGGATTGAAGAGGAATTCGGTGCCGCGCGGCGCCTCGGTGCCTTTGGATGTCGTCATCGAGACGATCACGACCGCGGCTTCCTGCCCCTGAAACTTGTCCACCGTGCCGACATGAGAGCCCGGCGGCAAAACTTGCTTGAGAAGATTCACTTGCAGGTTATAGGGAGCGACGACAAGAATATCGTCAAGGGTGAGGGGCGACGCGCTGCCATCCCGAATGATTTCTTGCACCAACAGCGCCTGGACGAGTTCGGCAATCGCCTCGGCCTCGGCGCGGCTTGACTGCGTGCAGCCATCATGTGCAACCGGCACAAAGGACAATCCCGCCGGCCGAAGGGCGCCAGGTGCACCGGGCCGAAGACGCAGGTATCGGGCCTCCGTCGATGGGTGCGAGCCGAGGCGACCATCATAGATCGCGTCGGAAATAAACCGGCAGAGGGCAGGATGCAGCCGGCGGCTCTCGTTCAGAAGAATGCCGCGGTCCTCGGGCACCGTGGCCCGGTCTTCCAGAAGGTACTCAAGACTTGAGAGGCCGGTCTCGCCCGGATGCACGCCCTGGACCGGTTGGGGAAGCTGCATTTGATCGCCGACCAGCACGATGTTGGCCGCGGCGGCCCCCATCGCGACGAGATTGCCAAGCGATACCTGTCCAGCCTCGTCGACAAACAGGTAGTCATACTCGTTGCGCTGATCGTCGCGACAGAAATGAAAAACGGTCCCGCCGACCAGGCGGTGCTGCGGCAGCACATCCTCCGATTTAACGACCGTCACGATGTTGGTGCTGTCGTATTCCGTCTCGGGTTTGCCGTCATTGCCCTTCTTGGCGCCCTTGAAGCGGAACTGCGCTTCGGCGGCGCGCGCATCAACCTCTGCAAGCAGCTTGTTGATCGCCTTGTGCGAGTTCGAGGAAACGCCGACACGCTTGCCGGCCTTGAGCAGCGCGACGATCGCCAGCGCGGCCGTATAGGTCTTGCCCGTTCCGGGCGGTCCTTGGATGAACAGATAGCTATGGTCGAGGTCGGCGATGGCGCGGATTACGGCGTCGGTCAACGGCTCGTCCGGCTGGCGTATCGGCGATCCGGCCGTCCGACCTTTCAAGCGCGGGATGCTGCGCATCAGAAGATTGAGGAGCGCCTGATCTTCGCCGCTCGCCCCGCTCACGAAGCGATCGGCGAACGCCAGCACGGCGTCTGGGACGCCTTGCAAGTTGATCGGCGCTGGAACCAGGCTGAAACGGTCCGGCATGGCGGGCGCCTTCGCGCCGCGCCGAAGCACAACACGGCCATCCTCCGCCGAGATCTCGACGATGGTGCCGGCATTGCCGATCGTCTCGGCAATGCGTGGCGTGTCGCCAACCTTGAGCTTGGTGTCCTGCGGCGGAAAGACGAATGTCGTGTCGAATGACCGCTTGACCGGCACCGGCGCTTTCGAGGTGTCGTGTTGAAGCCCGCCGAGGCTTTCGGCGTCGTCCACCAGCTCGTCTTCGGACCAGGCCTGCCGCTCGAAGAGAGCCCACCAGCCGGGCTTCTGCGAGCGCTGGTGGAACCACAACAGCTCGGCGATAAGGTCGCGCACGCGCGCATCGCTATGGGGAGAGGCCCGTACGGCCGCCGCAAGAGTCTGCTTACGGGCCTCAAGCCGAGCGCGCTCGGCCGACTGCTCGCGCTTCTCGCCGGCAGTATCATCGACAATCTCAAGATTGATGCCGGGGGGACGCAGCTTCTCAAGCCAGGCGTGCAGCTGTGCCGTCGAAACACAGTCATCCTTGTTGTAGGCGGCAATCGAATCGAGGATGGCGTTGTCCTTGGTCAAGCACCAGCGCTCATATTCGACGATGCTGTCGGACGCCGTGCGCACCTCGCCGCTGCGCTCGCGCCAATAAAGGGCTTCAAGATCCTTGATCGAATAGCTTTCGGTCGATGCGCGCAGCGCTTGTACCACGACCCGGTAGAGATCGACGAAACGGCGCTCGCGCAGGAGCTGGTCGAGTTCCGCTTCCATCGTTGCGTAACGCATGGCGAGCCGCTTGAGAGCCGTCGTCTCGTAGGCGGCGTAGTGGTAAATGTGCGCGTTGGGATGGCGCCGCACCTGCTCGATCAAAAGGCGCATAAGCTTTTCAAACGCCAGCTTCTCTTCGGCGGGGTTGTGGGCCCAGATCGGCTGGAAGGCCTGCTCGCGATCGCCGTTCAAGCGGCCATAGACGCCAAAGAGATATTCGAGCCCTTCGCCAGCCAGGGGATCGCCCTCCATGTCGAAGTAGAGATCGCCATCGTCGGGCGCAGGCAGCATCGCAAAGCCGCGCCCGCGCGCATAGAGCAGGAGCTCGAAGCTGTGCTCGCCGCTTGTCCGTGCAGCACTCTGGAGGCGGGCTTGCGCCGACAGCTTCGCCAGCGTTTCTGCGCCCATGCCATCGACTTTGGCATTGGCCGGCAATGCCGCCAGCTGTGCGAGGGTGGTGACCCCGGCAGCCGCGAGCTTTGCGACTTGCGCTCCGCTGACGCCCGCCACGAAAAACGGGCTGTCCGCGTCGCGCCATTCGGATTCGCAGCGCGCCTTGTAGTCGCATTGCTGGCAGGCGGCGCAGGGTTGCGACTTGGTGGCGCGTTTTTCATCGGCGACGAAGCGCTCGAAATCACGCATCAGCCGCCGGAGAATAAAGCGCGTGCGCCGCAGATCGAAAGGCTCCGATTCGCCGGCCGCGACATGGATGACGCCGCCTTGCACGGGGATGCCGAACAGCTCTTCCAGCAATTCGGCATAGATGCCGAGTTGCAAGACATATTCGCCTTTGGCCGACCGCGCGAGCTTCGCGTCTTCGGGCTCAAAGGTGGTCGCGCCGTCATCGCCGTTTCGCAGCAGGAAGTCGGGATAGCCAAGCCACGCATCCTTGATGAGCGCGCCCTGATAGATCAATTTCGCGCCGCGTGCGATGGCCTCCCGCGTCAGGCGGGTGCGATCGGCGACACTGCCGTCCGAAGGGATGCGTTCGGCCGGACCGAAGCGCTCTTCGAGCTGCGCCAGCACGGCCGCCTCATGTTCGAAGCCCTTGTCGCGGATCAGTTGCAGGGTCGCGTCTGCATCCTCGGCCGGCTTGATGCCGGCGAGCCAGAGCGCCGCCTGGTGCGGACAGCCGAGATAATCATTGAGGCGAGAAGCTGAAAGCGAAGGCATGATGCGAGAAAATGAAAGTTGGGTGCGACAGAATTGGACGTAGGTCTCCGGCTAGGATGCTTTCTTCGGGTCAACGACGTAGGTGAAACGCAAGGGTTCTTCGTGATGCGCCAGTGCGGCGCGCAATTCGGTGGTGATCTGCTGGCGCAGGGACAGGGGCTCGACGATCTCCACCTTGTTGCCCCAGGTGAAGAGATGCCAGGCCAGCTCCAGCATGCCGCTGGCGCGAAAGCGCACGATGAGGCCGCCACCGGGGTGCGCTTCGACGGTCTGGGTTGAATGAAACCGGTGGTTCTTGAAATCCTCCAAGCCGCCCGGGAGGATATGCAAAACCACATCCTCCTGTTCGCCTTCGAAATAGGCAAAGGCAGTGTTGGCGAACGCAGCGAGGTCGAAGTCCGTGGGTGGCGAGGCAGTCTCGTTGAGGCATTCGAGCCGTTCAATCCGGTCGAGCCGCCAATGCTTCGGCTTTATGGTGCCGGCATCGGCCCCGATCAGATAATTCATGCGGCCGAAGATGATGCCGTAAGGGACGACGTCGCGCGAAGCCCCCGGCCTTGAGCCGCCATGATAGATGAAGCGCAACAGTTTCATCTCCAGCAGCGCACGGCGAAGGATCATGAGGACGGCCGGGTCTTCCGTCGGCCGCGGTCCCGCTTGCACCGCGATGCGTTCGGCGCGCAGCAAAGCCTCGACGTCGGTCTCAGTGGCCCGGCGGCGCCCGTGCCGCATGGCCGCGCGGATTTTCTTCTCAAGCCCGGCGAGCGACGCAGCGCGCGCGATAGCTCCGGATTCGTTGAACTCGGCAACGACGACGCCAAGGTCGCTCAACTCTTCGGCCGTCGGATCTTGGAAGAAGCCGTCGAGCCCCTTCGGGATATGGAACCGCTTCTTCGGATGATCGGGGATTTCTTCCATTTGCGGGAACACCGTGCGGATGGTGTCACGCATGCGCTCGACGGTGCGCCGTTCGCATCCCGTCACCTCGCACATCTCGTCCAGCGTCAGGCCCTCGGCGCTGCTTGCCAGCGCTCGGGCCAATTCCAAGATGTTCCGTGTCTTGTCGTAACGCATCCCGTGTACGTCCAAATCTGACGCAGCACGGTAGCAAAGTACAGGCTCGCGGTCACCTCGATCGAAAAGTTACGTCAAAACAGATAGATGCGGAGAATTCAATGAATAGCGAAAACGATTCCCAGCCACACGGCGGAGGCGAAGAGCCACATCGCCACCACCACGAGGCGGAGCATCACCACCATTGCGAGCACGAGCACAATCATCATCCGCATCATGAAGTGTGGAAGCTGAATGTTCAGGGTGTCACCATCGAGTCCCCGAAGCCCGAGATTGTGGTGCGCGAGGCGATCCAGCAAGCCGGCTTCAGTCCCGATACGCCCTGGATCATCGTGCTCAAGCTAGTGGGCGAGCCGAAGCGGGAGGTCGGTCTCTCCTTTGTCATCGACCTGCGCCACAAGGGCATCGAAAAACTTCGCCTTACCCCGCGGCAGATCAACAACGGGGAGGTCTGCCGGCAGGACCGCTGCGCTTTCGCGATGCTGCCGCAGGACGAAGCGCTCCTCGACCGCCTCGGCTTCGACTGGGAAACCCTGGTCGATGCCGGCCGCCGCTGGCTGATCATTCGCAACTATCCGCTTCCGGCGGGCTATCGGGTTGCGACAGCAACCATCGGCATCGAAGTGCCGGTGAGCTATCCGGGCGCCCAGCTCGATATGTTCTACTGCCATCCGCCGCTGGCGCTGTCCTCGGGTGGTGTGATCCCGCAGACCCAGCAGATCGAGACGGTCATCGGTTTACCGTTTCAGCGCTGGTCGCGCCACCGCCAGTGGGATTCGGCACGCGACACGTTGGCGACGCACCTCGCTCTCGTCGATGAATCTTTGCAACGCGAGGTCGGCCAATGAAGCGAGGTCACACTTTGGTGTTGCCCGCGAAGCTGGCGGACGAACTTCGGGCCCATCTCTTTCCCGGTGATGGTCTCGAAGCCGCTGCGCTTTTGCTCTGCACGGTGACCGGCCAACGACGCCAGAAATGGCTCGGGCGCGAAGTTATTTACGTTCCTCACGCGCATTGCACGCGACGGCCCGATTTTATCACCTGGCCGGGCGAATATGTGGAGGCGGCGATCGACCGGGCGTCGGCACGCGGCGACGCGGTGATCGCCGTTCACGCGCATCCCGGCGGGCTGTTTGCTTTCTCCGACATCGACGATGAAAGCGACCGCGTGCTGATGCCCGCCATCCAAGCCGGCACAGAGCGCATGGCGGGCTCGGCCATCATGATACCGAGCGGTGTGATGCGGGCGCGCTTGTATCAAGAAGACTGCGCCATGCCGGTCGATCTCGTGATGAAAGCCGGCAACGACATCGGAACTTGGTGGAACGACGGGGCAACAACCTCAGGCCCGTTGAAGCCGACGATGGCTTTCACGGGCGATATGCGGGCGTCGCTCGCGCGCCTCAGCATCTGCGTGATCGGCGTGTCGGGGACCGGGTCGATTGTCGCCGAGCAGCTCGCCCGCCTCGGTGTCGGGGAGATCATTCTCATCGATTTCGACAAGATCGAGGAGCGTAACCTCAACCGCATCCTGAACGCGACGATCGCCGACATCGGCTCCCTCAAGGTCGAAGTGTTTGCCGCCGCCATCCGCCGCTATCGCTCCGATGGCGAGGTAGTCAGCGTGCCAAGCTCCGTCGCGACACGGGAAGCCGTCCTGGTGGCGTGCGAGGCCGATATTCTCGTCTCTTGCGTTGACTCCGCGGAAGGTCGTCATATCGCTGACCGGCTCAGCGCTTGTTTTGCCATTCCGCTGTTCGATGTCGGCGTTGCGATCCCGACCGAGCCGTTGCCAGGCGGCAAACGCCGCATCGCAGAAGTTTACGGCCGGGTTGATTATGTCTATCCCGGCGGCTCAAGCCTAATGGATCGCGGTGTCTACGACGCGGCCCTTCTGGAGGCCGAATACCTCGCGCGAACGGCCCCACAAGCGTTCGCCAAGAAAATCGCAGACGGCTATTTGAAGGGTATGCCAGAGGAGGCGCCTGGCGTCATCACTGTCAACATGCGCGCGGCGTCGGCCTGTGTCGTCGAACTTATCGCGCGGCTGTTTCCCTTCCGCGAGTTCGCGAACGAAACGCGGGCGCGCACTATATTCATGCTCGCCGAGGGCGACGAAGACTGGTTTGCTGAAAGCCAGTTCCAAAAGGGGCACCGCTTTCCGGTCGCCGTAGGCGCGGCCGAGCCACTCCTTGGACTGCCTGCGCTCGCGGTGCAGCGGAGGGTCGCATGACTAGGAAGCCGCTTTGGTGGCGCCGGTTCGTCGCTGCTCTCACGCCCCGCCGCAAGCTCAAAATCGTCGATGGCGACATGCTTCCGAAAAAGCTGCCGCCGTGGACGCTCGTCATCGCCCGCGACGACGGCGAGGATTGGTCGGTCGGCATGCGGTGCCCCTGCGGGTGCGGGCAGCGTCTGGAGATGGTGGTGCTCAAGGAAGTGAAGCCGCGCTGGGACGTGTCCACCGACACTCATGGCCACGTGACGCTGCATCCCTCGGTATGGCTGCGCGAAGGGTGCCGGTCTCATTTCTGGATAAGATCCGGAAAGGTTATATGGTGCGACTAGTGCTGGACGGTCGGGCGCAATAGTCGGCCCAGTCCTCCATCATCCGCTTGCGCAGGTCGAAGAAGGTGGTGCGCCGATAAGCCGCGACCACCTCGTCACTCACCTTGTGCGCGAGCGCAGCTTCGGCGACGGGATCGTCATAGCTGTGCTCTGCCGCCCAATCGCGGAACGATGACCGAAAGCCGTGCGGCACGATTTCGCGGCCGAGCTTCGGATCGATCCAGCGCCGCTCCAGCTCGTTTATCCTGTTGATGACCGCAGCCATCGAGGCGTCGCTCAGGGGCTTGCCCTTGCTGCTGGGGAAGATGTACTCGCTGCCATCCTTCGTAACTTCCATGCGATCAAGCACGGCGAGCGCGGCCTTGCTCAATGGCACTTTGTGTTCGGCATCGCTCTTCATGAGTGCCGCCGGAATGATCCACACTGATATCTGCCGATCGATCTGGTCCCATTTTGCCGCTACTGCGTTGCCGGGCCTCACGGCCGTCAGGATTTGAAACTCAAGAGCTGCCGCCGCGGCACCATGACGCTCGCGGAGCTTGCCCATGAAGTTGGGCAATTGCCGATAAGGCAGCGCCGGATGATTGCGGACCTTGCGAACCTTCGACGTGGCCGGGAGCAGGTTATCGAGATGCCCCTTCCAGCGTGCAGGGTTTTCGCCCTTGAACTCGCCCTTCGCCTTGGCGGCATCGATCACCTGCTCAATGCGACTGCGAATGCGGCTGGCCGTTTCGGTCTTGCTCGCCCAGATCGGCTCGATGATGCGCAGGACCAGCGTCGTATCGATCGAGCCGATGGGAAGATCACGGATGGCCCTGCAGTAGTCGTTCTTGGTCGGCTTCCCCTTCTTGTCGATGCCGAGCAACGTCATTAGCCATTGGTCGGCGTGCTTGGCATTTTTCCAGCCCGTCCGATTAGCCTTAATGAAGCGTTTGGCAGCCGCCCCGAACGTGATCGCCTTGGCGGCCTCGATGCGGGCCGCGGCTTCCGCCTCGCGCTTGGCTTGGATCGGGTCAGCGCCATTGCGCCGGACCTTGCGAGCTTCAGTGGCTTTCTCGCGCGCCTCTTCGAGGCTCACGTCGCGCAGCGACCCGAGGCCGTGCCAGCGGGTGCGTCCATAAAGCTTGTATCGAAACAACCAGCTCTTGGAGCCGCCCTTCGCGACCTGGAGATACAGGCCGCCGCCATCAGCATGCATGCCGCGCGTTGCCAGATGTTCGACCTTCTTGGCCGTCAGTTTTCCGAATCCTCGCGCCATAACCGGCACTCCGGCTACATACACCTTTACATACACTTGGGCGTGAGATTTGGCGGGATGAGATGGAATTGACTGGAACGCCAAACTCAGCGCAAGGCACTGATATTACATGCGTTCGTGTCAAAAATTGGGGCTGGGTGAAATTCGCTGAAACGGGCTCCTGGCGGAGAGGGAGGGATTCGAACCCCCGATAGGCTTGCACCTATGCCGCATTTCGAGTGCGGTGCATTCAACCACTCTGCCACCTCTCCAGGCGCCAAACCGGGCGATTCACGCCCATCCTGGTCGGGCCGTGTTCTAGGCGAGGACGGCGGGACGGGCAAGGCGCAGGCGGAATAAAATGCGGCCGGCGCCACGGAAAATGGGAGCAGAATCAATGGAGCATCTCAGGGTTCAGGCCAACGGCGCGGCGTTTCATCTGGCGCGGACCGGACAGGGGCGTCCGCTGCTGCTGCACGGCTGGCCGGAATTCTGGCTCACCTGGGAGCCGGTCATGACGCGGCTCGCCTCCCGCTTCGCGCTGTACGCGCCCGACCTGCGCGGCTTCGGCGACAGCGACAAGCCGCATGGTCCGTTCGGCCCGGACCAGCAGGCCGCCGACATGCTGGCGCTGATGGATGCGCTCGGCCTGAAACAGGCCGGCATCGTCGGCCATGATGTCGGCGGCGCGCTGATGCAGCCGCTCGTCCGCAAGGCGCCGGAGCGCATCAGCGGGCTGTTCTTCTTCGACTTCGTCTATCCCGGCATCGGGCCGCGAATGGCGGAGCCGGACCGGCTCAACAACATCTGGTATCAATCCTTTCACCAGATGGAGATGGCCCCTGCCCTCGTCGGAGCGACGCGCGAGAGTTGCCGCACCTACATCTCGCACTTCTTGCGCAACTGGTCGCATCGCAAGGATGCGTTCGACGACGTGATCGAGGCCTTCACCGACAACTTCCTCAAGCAAGGCAACCTCGCCGGCGGCTTTGCGCATTACCGCGCGGCGCACGAGGGGCGGGTGCGGATGATGAAGGGCGAGGCGCCAAAACTTCCGCCCATCGACGTGCCCGCCTGCGTGCGCTGGGCCGAGCACGATCCGCTGTTTCCCTATCAATGGACCGACCGGCTCGGCGAGACTTTTTCCAATCTCGATCTGGCGAGGTTTTCGGGCGTCGGCCACTTCCCGCACCGCGAGGACCCGGACCGCGCGGCAAGCGAGATTGCGGATTTCTTTGCGCGCATCGGCTGGAGCTGAAAGGTGGGGCCGCCGGACGCGACAAAACACCGGCGGCCCCGTGCCGCTTCATTGCAATCTGGCCAGGAAGTGCGGCTTCGCCGACCAGCGAGAGCGACGCAATCACCGTAGCGACGAGCCGCGGCGAGGCGCAACGCGATCCCGTTCTTAACCTAACCGGTCAAGGTTACCTGATGCACGAAAACGTTAGTCTTTGCTGTCCTTGCTCTTTTTCGCTTTCTTCTCGTCCTTGTCCTTGCTGTCTTCCTTCTTCGCATCCTTGCCGTTGCGCCGGTTGGTGAAGCGCGCGTTGCCAAGCCCGGTGCCGATGGTGAGCACGCCCCAGCGTTCGACGTCCTGCATGAAGGGAACCTCCGCAAGCCCCTGCGCCACGCCGTCATTGTGCATCACGACCGCGGTATCGTGATCGCCGATCGAGGGAATCCCCTCGATCAGGCTTGCCGGCAGATTGAACTTGCTGCTCTCCCAGTTGCCTGGGAGATTCTGCGCACCTTTCTCGATGGAACCGTCCTCGTTGATCACGCCGGGACAGGAGACGCCGATGAACGGTGCGAGCCTGAAACCTTCCTCTTCGGCTTCTGCGATCAACCCCTTCAGCATCTTCACCAGCCGCTTCACCGCGCCTTCGCGCGTCGGCTCGTCGTCGGCGTGACGCCACAGTTCGGACTTCCACACCGCAGCCTTCGACAGGTCGTTTGCCTTTTTCCAGTTGGTCTCGACCACGCCGCAGCGGATATTGGTGCCGCCGATGTCGACGGCGAGAATGCTGTCATGCGCCTCGAATATCCACGACGGCGCCAGATGCAGCGTGCCGATCAGCCCGGCATCGTCGGGGTGGAAACGGATCGGCACCATATCGACCTTGAAGTCCTCCGACTTCAGCATGATCTCGGTGCGCGCGATCGCGAGTTCGCCGAGCCGGCTTTCGCGAAAACCGCCGCCGACCACGATGCGCTCGGTCTTCGCCCACGCCTTGGTCCTGAGGAAGCGCCGCGTCACATAAGCGAGTTCCCGGGCAAATTCCTCGATCGCGCTGTGGACGATGGCGGAGGCCTCCACGTCCTCGCCGACCAGTATTTCATCGAGCACCTTCTTGCTGATCTCATCGGAGGGCTCGTCGCCAAACGGGTCTTCGCCGGACTTACTCAGCGGCTTGCGCCAGCGATCGAGGATTTCGCGGAAGGCGCCCTTGCTGGCGCGGTCGCCCAAAAAGCCATCGTCGTCCTTCAATTCGATATTGAAACTGTCGATGTCGACCGACGGCAGCCGGCTGGCCCCGTGACCGGCGATCCCGGTGGTCGTAATGAGATCCTCAGCCATGACTTCCTCGGCCCCTGATGGATGCGAGGGGACAACGGCAGGGGAACCCGTTGGTTTCATGGGGGCGAGTGGCCGCCCGTCGCGGGTCCGGCGGAGCCGAAATGTCGCCAAATCCCTCATATCCGGCGGTTTTTCGGGCCCGTTTGCCTTGACTCCGGGCTCTTTCCCGCTATAAAGCCCGCCATCCGGCGCGGGATTTCCTGCGCCGCTCGTTTTTGCGCGGAAAGCCAAGGGGTTAACCCGGGATCGCGCGGAACACGTACCCATAACCGACTGAACAAGAAGCCGGCCCGGGCGAAGTCTCGAGGACGGGATCGAACACGAAGGAATCAAACGATGTTCGCAGTCATCAAAACCGGCGGCCGGCAATACCGCGTCGTTCCGAATGATGTACTCGAGATAGGCAAGATCGAAGGCCAGGTCGGCACGATCGTGCAGCTTGGCGAAGTTCTGGTGGTCGGCGGCGACACGCCGGTGCTGGGCACGCCCACGGTGGCAGGCGCCACCGTTGCGGCCGAAGTGCTGGACCACAAGCGCGGACCGAAGGTGATCGCCTTCAAGAAGCGCCGCCGCAAGAATTCGCGCCGCAAGCGCGGATATCGCGACGAGATCACGGTGCTGCGCATCACCGAGATCCTGACCGACAACGCCAAGCCGACCGTCGGCCCGCGTCCGAAGAAGGAAAAGGTCGCCGCTCCCGCCACTGAAGGCGACGATGAGGCGCCGAAGGCGGCCAGGAAGAAGGCCCCTGCCAAGAAGCCGGCAGCCAAGGCAGCGGCCAAGCCCGCCGCCAAAAAGGCTCCGGCCAAGAAGGCGGCGGCCAAGAAGACCGGGAAGTGATCGCTTCGATTTGAAGCGTGACAAAATTTGAAATGATTCCGTCAAGGAATTGATCTAAGAGATACGAGAAGTTGGAGACGGTGCATGGCTCACAAAAAAGCAGGCGGTTCATCGCGAAACGGACGTGATTCGGCGGGCAAGCGGCTCGGAATCAAGGCGTTCGGCGGCGAGCACGTCGTTCCCGGCAACATCATCGCGCGTCAGCGCGGCACCACCTGGCATCCCGGCCTTAATGTCGGCATGGGCACCGACCATACTCTGTTTGCCAAGGTCGAAGGCCGCGTCGAGTTCCGCGCCAAAGCCAATGGCCGCACCTTCGTGTCGGTACTTCCGATGACCGAGGCGGCCGAATAGACGGTGGATCAAATTTGAGTCCGCCGGGTCCTGACGAACCGGCGGAGTCCTTAACAAGGCTCCAGAAGGGGAGGCGGGAAACCGGCCTCCCCTTTTTATTTTCGACTTCGCGTTTGTCGCGTTGCCTCACAGGAGCCGGACGATGCTGCAGGAATTTCCGACCCAGACGCTGCGCGAGGGGTGTCCTTGCGTCCTCGAGACCGAACGGCTGAGCCTGCGCCGGCCGACGCTCGCGGACGTAAAAGCGATTGCGCGTCTCGCCAACGACCGCCGCATCGCCGAGAATACGCGCCGCCTTCCGCATCCCTATTCGCAGGAACACGCCGTCGAGTTCGTCCGCTTCACCGCAGCTGAGCCGCACGAGATCGCGTTCCTGATCGAGAACAATTTCGCGCCGGTCGGCATGGTCGGCATCAACATGGCCGAGCGCGACGCGCCCGAGCTCGGCTACTGGCTCGGCGTCGAGCATTGGGGCCAGGGTTTTGGCACCGAGGCCGCGCGCGCGGCGATCGACTATTTCTTCGAGGAGTCTTCCGGCGAGCATTTGTTCGCCGGCGCGCGGGTGACCAACCCCGCCTCGCGCAACATCCTGGAGAAGTGCGGCTTCCAGTGGAGCGGCGTCGAGCTGCACCGCTTCGAGGCGCTCGGCTGCTCGACCCCGGTCGACAGGTTCCGCCTGTCGCGCAGCGTGTGGTCGTCGCTGAAGCACTGGAGCAGCTCGGTGCGGCGGGAGAGGTGAGCGCGCCCGCCCTCCGCATTCACGACCGTCGTCCCGGCGAAAGCCGGGACCCATAACCACAGAGCGTAGTTGTTTGACTCGCTGCGGCTCCGGTCTTCGCAAAACAACCTGCTGTGGTTATGGGTCCCGGGTCGCGTCGCCTTGCTCGCTTGCCCGGGACGACAGCGAGTCTATTGCGCGCACATGCTCTCGTTCTCACGGCGCGATTTTCGCCTGAGCTTTGCATCTCGTTGGCCCTCTCTCTGACTGAGGGCGCAGGGAAAGCCGGGTGCCGGCGGCACCCGCATCACCGTGTGCGAAGAGTGCTACAAAAAATGCACACGGGTTTGACAGGTACAGCCGAGACATCCCGGCTTTCCCCGCGCAATGGCTTTACGGCTTATACGTACTCTCCCCGGGGAACGGCCTTTCTTGCCCCCGTTGCCTCGCCAGCACAGGCCGGCGGGGATAGACGCCAGGGTCGCGGCGCCAGGACCACACGATTTCGCCGTACGCTGCGGCGTTTTCGTCAGGTGACAAACACCCGACTGCCGCCCACACTCCGCTGTCGCCCCGGCGCAGGCCGGGGCCCAGAACCACAGGGAGTGGTTGTTGAGGGAAAGCCGGCTGCCGTCTCACCAAGACAATTTCCGCCGCGGCGTATGGGTTCCGGCCTCGGGACGACAGGGTATCATGTAGCCCAGCGCCCTCACCCAGCAACCGGCTTGCGGTAGACGTCCTTTCTCGCGAGCTTGCCGTTCTCGAACGTGTAGCGCTCGATACCCGCCTGCTCGCGCTGCTCGCCGGTGTCGCGGACGGTCTCGCTGACGCGGAAGGTCATGAAGGAGATTTCGGGTAGGTGGTGATAGACGACGTCATGGAAGCGGCTCGACGAGAAGAACGCCTTGCGTTCCTCGATATGTTTGCCGATGGCGTCGCGACCGGTCAGCACGCGCTCGGGCGACAGGCCGTCGTGATAGAGCCAGACGAAGTTTTCCGTGACGACCCCATAGAGTGAGTCCATGTCGTTCTTGAACAGGGCACGGGCAAAGCCCTGGAACAGGGCGTCGCGTTCGGTGGCGGTGGGAGTCATGAGGATGAACCTCGCGGAGCTCGTAGGGCGGGTTAGCGAAGCGTAACCCGCCGACCGGTATACGCCAACGGCGGGTTACGCCTTCCACCTCTCATGCCGACCTATCTCGATTGTGATCCGGCTAACCCGCCCTACGCAACTACGTTTTCACGCCGGCGGATTTACCGCGGGTTCCTCGCGGCCGAGCGCCTGCTCGCGCAGGAAGATGTAGATGCCGGCGGCGATGATGATGGCGGCGCCGATGATGGTGGCAAGCGACGGCACGTCGCCGAACACGACATAGCCGAACATCACGGCCCATACGATCATCGAGTACTGGTAGGGCACGACGACGGAAGCCGGCGCGAGTTTCAGCGAGCGGTTGACGCACATCAGCGCGCTCACGGAGATGGCGCCTGCCAGCACGAACAGGCCGAGGCTGGAAAGGCTCGGCGCCACCCAGCCGAACGGCGCCATCAGCGCGCCCAGCGTGAAGGTGCCGATGAACTGCGTGGAGGCCAGCACGATATCGGGCGTTGCCCGCAGCGAACGGGTGATCAGCATCAGGAAGGCGAACGAAGTGGAGCCCGCGAGCGCGATCAGCGCCGGCCAGCTCACGCTTTCGGCCGACGGCCGCAGCGCAATCAGCACGCCGCAAAAGCCGATCAGCACCGCGCTCCAGCGCCGCCAGCCGATCTTCTCGCGCAGCACGATGCCCGACAAGGCCGTGACGAAGATCGGGCACGCCAGGTAATAGGTGATGACGTCAGCGAGCGGCAGATAGACGGTGGCGAGGAAGAAGGCCGCAACCTCGATGGTGGACAGCGTCACCCGCAGCAATTGCAGCCAGGGTCGCTCAAGGCTGAGAAAGGCGGCGCGCTGCTGCCAGATCAGCGGAAACAGCAGCACCAGCGCGGCACAGGCGCGCAGCCATAGCAGCTGCCCGACCGAATAGGTGGCGACCAGGAATTTGCCGAGCGCATCGCCGAACGAGAACATGAAGATGCCAAGCAGCATCAGGCCGATGCCGGCCAGGCGTGCGGAGCGTTCGTCGAGAGTGGATGTTCTTGCGAAGAGGGGCATGCGGGCGGGGTTTGTTTCTCGTCTTGCGTCATGGCCGGGCATAGCCGTTCGAAGAACGGCGTCGCTTCGCTCCGCCTATGTCCCGGCCATCCACGTCTTTGTTGAACACCGTTTTAAAGACGTGGATGCCCGGGACAAGCCCGGGCACGACGATTTGAACCATTTGCCGCAGCCGGAACGCTGCGATACTACGCGCCTATCAAGCATCGCAGGAAACGCCATGACCGAGTTCGACCCCGCCAACCACCGCATGGTGCCCGCGCAGCGCTGGTTCGAGGATTTCGTGCTCGGCGAGCGCTTCGTACTGCCCGGCCGGACGCAGACCGTCGCGATCTTCGCGGCGTTCCAGGCCGCAAGCGGCGATACTCACCCGATCCATTACGACGTCGAATATTGCCGCGCCAAGGGCATGCCGCATCTCTTGGCGCACGGTTTCCAGACGCTGGTGCACACCGCGCCGGGCGCCGGCCTGTTTCCCTTCGTCACCGAGGAGTCGCTGGTCGGCTTCCTCGAACAGTCCAGCAAGTTCCTGAAGCCGGTCTATGCCGACGACACCATCTATCCTGCGCTGGAAGTGATCGAGCTCGTGCCGGGCCGCTCTACCGGCGTGGTGACGCTGCGCTCGACCGTCCATAACCAGCGCCGCGAGCTGGTGCTGGAGGGAACGCAGAAATTTCTGATCCGGAAGCGGCCGGGCTGAAAGTTAGGGCTTTTCGCCCATTTCGGCCATTTGCAGGGTTGCCGCAGCAGCCTTGCTGCCTTACCTAGAGCCTCGGTAGAACCCAGGCTCTAGCCTTTTGGCTGACGCGTTTTCTTCACGCGAACCGGTCTCCACTTCGCTCGAAAACGCTATGGTACACCCATGAAATTCCTTGACGAGGCAAAGGTCTATGTCCGCTCCGGCGACGGCGGCAATGGCTGCGTGGCGTTTCGCCGCGAGAAATTCATCGAGTTCGGCGGACCCAGCGGCGGAAATGGCGGACGCGGCGGCGATGTCGTGCTCGAATGCGTGGACGGGCTGAACACGCTGATCGACTACCGCTACCAGCAGCACTTCAAGGCGCAGAAGGGCACCAATGGCATGGGCAAGGACCGCCACGGCGCCAATGGCAAGCCTATCGTGCTGAAGGTGCCCGTGGGCACGCAGGTGTTCGACGAGGACCGCGAGACGCTGATCCACGATTTCACGAAACTCGGCGAAAAATTCGTGCTCGCCGAGGGCGGCAATGGCGGCTTCGGCAACGCGCATTTCAAGTCGTCGACCAACCGCGCGCCGCGCAACGCCAATCCCGGCGCGCCCGGCGAGGAACGCTGGATCTGGCTGCGACTGAAACTCATTGCAGACGCCGGGTTGGTCGGCCTGCCGAATGCGGGAAAGTCCACCTTCCTGTCGGTGGTGAGCGCGGCCAAGCCGAAGATCGCCGACTATCCCTTCACCACACTGCATCCGCAGCTCGGCGTGGTGAATGCCGACGGGCGCGAATTCGTTCTCGCCGATATCCCTGGGCTGATCGAGGGTGCGCATGAGGGCGCCGGCCTCGGCGATCGCTTCCTCGGCCATGTCGAGCGATGTCGCGTGCTGCTGCACCTGGTCGACGCCACCACCGAACATGCCGGCAAGGCCTACAAGACGGTGCGCACCGAACTGGAGGCCTATGAAGGCCAGCTTGCGGACAAGATCGAGATCGTCGCGCTGAACAAGATCGACGCGGTGACGCCGGACGAGTTGAAGAAGCAGAAGGACCGGCTGAAGCGCGCGGCGAAAAAGACGCCGCTGCTGCTGTCGGCGGCGACCGGCCAGGGCGTCAGGGAAGCCCTGCATGCGCTGGTCGAGGTGATCGGCGAGGCGCCGGTCTCCAGCAAGGCCAGGGCCACCGCCGAAATGGAGCCGTGGACGGCGTGAGCCGCTTGTCATCCACTGCCCGATATC
The DNA here is from genome assembly GCF_016219575.1 of Bradyrhizobium sp. Taxonomy (GTDB): domain Bacteria; phylum Pseudomonadota; class Alphaproteobacteria; order Rhizobiales; family Xanthobacteraceae; genus Bradyrhizobium. The sequence continues at coordinate 50,646 of NZ_JACRMG010000035.1, forward strand.
GCAGCATCGCCGCGACCTCATCGGAAGAGAAGACTCAAGTGGCGCGCGCGAAGAACGTTCTCTGGATCATGTGCGACCAGCTTCGCCATGATTATCTCGGCTGTACCGGCCATCCCACGCTGAAGACCCCTAACATCGACGCCATGGCGAAGCGCGGCGTGCGCTTCTCCAGGGCCTACGTGCAGTCGCCGATCTGCGGCCCGTCGCGGATGTGCTTCTACACCGGCCGCTACATGCGCTCGCACGGCTCGCACTGGAACGGCTGGCCGCTACGCGTCGGCGAGCCGACGCTCGGCGATCACCTGAAGAAAATCGGCGTGCGCAACGTGCTGGTCGGCAAGACCCACATGGCGCCGGATATCGAAGGGCTGAAGATGCTCGGCATCGCGCCGGACTCCATCATCGGCGTGCATGTTTCGGAGTGCGGATTCGAACCGTATGAGCGCGACGACGGGCTGCATCCGTCGAACCGGCCGCGGCCGCGCTACGATTCCTGGCTGCGCGAGCAGGGATACGATGCGCCCAATCCGTGGGAGCACTGGGCCAATTCCGGCGCCGACGCCGATGGCGAGTTGCAGAACGGCTGGCTGCTGGTGCACGCCGACAAGGCCGCGCGCATCCCGGAAGAGCTTTCCGAGACGCCCTACATGACGCGCCGTGCGATGGACTTCATCACGGAAGCGGAAGGCGACGGCCGGCCGTGGTGCCTGCACCTGTCCTATATCAAGCCCCACTGGCCCTACATCGCGCCGGAGCCCTATGCCAGCATGTACGGCGAAAAGGACGTCAAGCCGGCGATCCGCTCGGAGAAGGAGCGCCAGGAGGCGCATCCGGTATTCGCCGCCTACATGGACATGCGCTACTCCCGCAACATGTCGCGCGACGAGGCGCGCGAGAAAGTGATCCCGGCCTATATGGGACTGATCACCCAAATCGACGACCAGATGGGCGTCCTGATGAAGTTTCTCGAAGCGCGCGGCCTGCTCGACGACACCATGATCGTGTTCACCAGCGATCACGGCGATTATCTCGGCGATCACTGGATGGGCGAGAAGGACCTGTTCCACGACCAGTCGGCCAGGATTCCGCTGATCGTGATCGATCCCTCGCGCGAAGCCGATTCCACGCGCGGCACGGTTTGCGACGCGCTGGTGGAAGGCATCGACCTTGCGCCGACCTTCATCGACTATTTCGGCGGCACGCCGCCCGACCACATCCTTGAAGGCCGCTCGCTGATGCCGCTGCTGCGCGGCGAGACACCCGCTTGGCGCAAGGTGTTGTTCTCCGAGTACGATTATTCGATGCAGGACGTTCGGATGAAGCTGAACCAGCCGATCGAGCAGTGCCGGCTATTCATGGTTTTTGACGGCCGCTGGAAATACATCCACGCCTCTGGCTTCCGGCCGATGCTCTACGACATCCAGAGCGATCCCGACGAATTCGCCGACCGCGGCGAGGATCCCGCCTGCGCCGATGTGATCGCCCGCCTGCAGGCGGCGCTGTTCGACTGGGCGCTGCATCCGAGAATGCACATCACCACGCCGAACGCGAAAATCGCCGCCTACGCTGAAAAGCAGATGCAGGTCAAAGGCGGCATCCTGATCGGCATCTGGGACGAGCAGGAGCTCGCCGCGATCCGCGCGCGGATTGCGGCGCAATCGGCATGATCCGCCTCGCCGGACGCATCCTTACGGCGCTGCTTCTGATGCTGGCGGCCGCCCTGCCCGCCTTCGCCCAGGTCGCACCGACCGAAGCCGAACTGCGCGCCTATGACGGCCTGCATGCCGCGGCCGCCCGGGGCGACGTTGCCGAGATCGAGAAGCGCATTGCGGCGGGTGAGGACAAGGAAGCGCGCGACGGCCGCCAGCGTACGCCGCTGCATGTCGCAGCCTACCGGAAGCAGCACGATGCCGCCCGTGCCCTGATCCGGCTCGGCGCCGACCCGAACCGGCTCGAGATCGACCGCTACGACATCATCACCATCGCCGCGGTCGCCAACGATCTGCCGATGCTCAGACTGGCGATCGAAGGCGGTGGCAACCCGAAAGCGGTCACCAGCCGCTACGACGGCACCGCCCTGATTGCCGCCGCGCATCTCGGCCATGTCGAGGTGGTGCGGACGCTGATCGCGGCGAAAGCGCCGCTCGATCACGTCAATAATCTCAGGTGGACCGCGCTGATCGAATCCATCGTGCTCGGCGATGGCGGCAAGAACCACACCGAGACGCTGCGCGCGCTGGTCGAGGCCGGCGCCGACGTCAATATTCCCGACGGCAGCGGATCCACGCCGCTGGCCCTGGCGCGAAACCGCGACTATCGGGAGATGATCGCGATCCTGGAAAAGGCCGGGGCAAAGTAACGCCCGCACCGCGGAAGGGTTCGGCACGCCGCCGCGTCAACCTGAACTGGAGAACGATTGGCACGGCAATCCGGCCGGTCTAGAATCCATCTTGTCCGGCAGATCGGCGACGCATCCCCTTCACCAAGAGGAGACCAGCCAATGAAGACCGCCAAGAAGAAGCCAAAGAAGCCCAAGAAGAAGCTTCCCCAAAAGCCGATCCTGAAAAAGAAGAAGGCCGTCACCAAGAAGCAGAATTCGCAATCGAAGCAGGTCGACCAGATCTTCGAGAAATGGAACACGCCGGATTCGCCGGGATTTGCCATCGCCGTACGCCACAATGGCGCCATCGTCTACCGCCGCGGCTTCGGCACGGCGGATCTCGATCATGGCATTCCGATCCTGCCCGACACGGTCTTCCATGCCGCTTCGCTGACCAAGCAGTTCACGGCGATGGCGATCATGCTGCTGATCAACAATCCGAAGCTCGCCAATCCTGCGATCTCGCTCAACACCGAAGTGCACGCACTGATTCCGCAGCTCAGCGGCATCGACAAGAACATCACGATCGGCCAGTTGCTGCATCACACCAGCGGGGTCCGGGACCAGTGGGTGCTGGCCACGATGGCCGGCTGGCGACTGTCGGACGACGTGATCACCCGCAAGGACGTGATGGACCGCTTCGTGGCGCTGTCGGAAAGCCTCAACTTCGATCCCGGCAACAAATTTTCCTACAGCAACACCAACTACACGATCGCCGGCGACATCGTGAAAAAGGTCTCCGGCATGAAGCTGTCGGCGTTCTGCGACAAGTATATCTTCAAGCCGCTCAACATGTCGCGAACGCGGATCATCGATACCCATGGCGAGATCGTGCAGCATCGCGCCTACGGCTACAGGCCCACCTCCGCGGGCTGGGAGGTGCGGATGCCGAACTACGATCTCACCGGCCCGACCAACCTGCAAACCACGGTCGACGACCTCATGCGCTGGGACGGCAACTTCGATTCCATGAGCGTCGGCGGCGCCGCCGCGCTCACCGCCATGCAAACGCCCGCGCCGCCGGCCGCCCCGATCTACGGACTCGGCCTGTTCATCGACGAGGACAACGGCCGTCGCATCGTCGAGCACGACGGGCGCGACGCCGGATACCGGTCGCATTTGATCCGCTTCCCGGACCAGAAGCTTTCGGTGGCGCTGTTGTGCAATATCGCGCTCGACGACCCCTTGCCGTCGACGGGGACGCTGGTGCGGCAAGTGGCGGCGATCTACCTCGGCTCGGGCTTCGTGACGATGGGGACGATGCCCGTGCTTCCTCCGGTCGCGGCGGCGCCGCTCGATCCCGCACAGTATGTCGGCAAATACTACAGCAAGGAAATCGATGCGACCTACACGGTCGTCCTCAAGGGAACGTCGCTGCAGGTCACGCGCGAAAAGTATCCGCCGACGACGCTGCTCCCGGCGGGACCGAACGGTTTCTTCATGATGAAAGACTTCAGCATCGTGCTGCCGCAGGTGTTGGTGCAGTTCAATATTGCGCAGGGAGCAGTCATAGGGTTCCGCATGGACGATTCGACGCTGGCGGGACGGCTTGGCAATTTTCACTTCAAAAAGGTGTAACGAATTGACCGGCTCGATGGGCGCGCCTCCGGCCTCGGGCCTGGCCGGAGCGCGGGCCGTTTTCGCACACCACTCTGTTTTCGCAAGCAAAGGCATCAGATGAAAAAACGCGTCGTTCGCGCGCTGGTCACCGGCGCAGGCACGGGATCGAGCGCCAACCTGATCCGCGCGCTGCGGGCCATGTCGCCGAAACCCTATGTGGTCGGCGTGCATCACGACCGGTTTGTCCTGAAGCTGTCGATCGCAGATGCCAATTACATCTGTCCGGATGCCGACGGCAGCGCGTTCACCGAGACGCTGCTTGATATCATCAGGCGCGAGCGGATCAACGTCGTGATGGCGACCAACGACAATGTCGTCAAGGCGCTGTCCGACCACCGCCGCCGCTACCAGATCGACCTGCTGCTGCCGCGGCGCGAGACGATCGACCTGTGTCAGGACAAGTATGCGCTGACCGAGTTTCTGCGGCGGCGGGACGTGCCGGTGCCGCGCACCTACGAGGTCAAGTCGCTGCGCAGCCTGGAGCGGATCTTTGCCGCCTTCTCGCGCGAAGGCCTGCTGTGGTGCCGGGCGCGGCGCGGCTCGCGCTCGCTGGGCGCCATGCCCGTCGCCAATATCGAGCAGGCACGGTCCTGGATCACGCAGTGGCGGGACCTGCAGGGGGTGAAGGTGTCGGACTTCACGCTCGCCGAATATTTGCCCGGACGGCATCTCGTGGTGCACAGCCTGTGGCACAACGGCACCATGCTGCGGACACAGGCGGTCGAGCTGCTCAGCTATTTCGCAGCCGGCAACAATCCGAGCGGCATCTTCTCGATGTCCTCGCTGGCCAAGACCGTCGCGGCGTCCGCGGCCGTCGAGGTCACCCTGAACGCGGTCAGGGCGCTGGAGAAAGCGCCCTCGGGCGCATTCTTCGTCGAGCTGAAGGAGACGGCGGGCGGAATCCCCGCGATTACCGAGATCAATGCCGGGCGCTTCCCTTCGGGCGTGACGGCGCTGCTGGCGGTCGGGAAGGACAACATGGTGGCGGCCTTCGCATCGGCGGCGAGCGGCGGGAAAGTCACTGTCGCCGCCGAGCCGTTCGGATCGGCCGACGAATACTACATGGTGCGCGATATCGACGCGATTCCGGCAGTGTTTCCCGCAAGCGACCTGCTAAGAGGCCTGCGCGGGGCAGCGCCGCCATCACGCTGAGGTCAGGCTTGTTGCTTTCCCGATTTGGTGTAGGATCGCCGTCATACGACCAGTATTTGAACCCCAATCTACAGCCTCGGAAAATCATCGATGAGTGGTGGATATATCAAGCCGCAGAAGGAAGGCGATCATCAGATCGTGGTCTTCACCTTTATCGGTCCGATCGAAGCCAAGAAGGTCGACCAGTGGAACAAGGCGCTTCTTGAGCTCAAGAAGCTGTTTGGCGCCAGCTTGACGGGCATCACCATCAAGGGCGATCCGACGCCGCCATCGATCCTGGCGCTCGCCCGCAAGGGCAAGAAGAAGAAGAAAAAATGAGCGCGAAGGGGAAGCGGCTTTCGCCGGGCCGTACGGCCAGGGCCGGAGCCGCCAAATCCGCTTCCGCCAAATCTGGACGCGCCAAATCGGGGTCTGGCAAATCAACATCCCCCAGGTCGGGGCCTGCCAAATCCGTGTCAGCCAGTTCCGCTGCGCCGCTTGAGCTGCAGGTCGCCCTGAAGGGGGACAAGCAGCTTGCGGAGAACGTGATCGTCGAGGTGCTCGCGGCGGCCCGACGTCTCGGGATCAAGCCACCCAAGGTGCAGGTGTTGCGCAAGGCCAGGATCGGTCCGAAGCGGGCCGCGGCCCGCAAATCCCGTTAGCCCAAGCGGCGATGGGAAGCGGCGATAACAAGCAGCAATAGCAAGCAGCAATAGCAAGCCTTGGACCCGACCGGCCGGAGGCCCGTTCGCGCGTCACGACGGCGTCGTGAACCAGACCTTCATGCCGAGCTGGTCGAGCAGCTTCTCGCCGCGGTCCTGCCAGATGCCGGCCTCCACCTGCAGGGTCCCCCGCCGGTACAGATCGGCGCGGGTGAGATGGCAATGCGCCAATAGCGGCAGCAATTCGAGCTCGCCGGCGATCGTTGCGGCCGTCTCGATCATCGCCTCGCCGGCCGCAAGCTCGACGCCGCGCGCTGCATGGATCGCGGCGGCGAGCCAGCAGGCGTGCGCCTCGGCCCCGCGCTCGCCGAGGCTCCTCGTGCGCTGCAAGAGATCGGTCACCGCCGTCAGCGCCTTGTCGAATTCGTCCGCCAGCACCAGCGCCTCGACATAGGCGATCAGCGTCAGCGACCGAGTGATCTGTGGCTCGGCGAGTTCGTCGAGCGCAACGGCTTTCTCCAGCAGGCCAAGCCCCTCCCGGACCTGGCCGAGCCGGGCCATGGTCCGGCCGAGGCCCGCCATCATCCGAGAGGCATAGGCGTCGAGATCGTGGGTCGTGCAGACGTCGAGCAGGCGATCGAACACCAGCACGGCGGCGCCCGAGTCTCCCTTGTTGAGGGCGACCGATCCGATGCTCCAATAGGCCCACATGATCGAATCCGGCTGCCCGACGGCGTCGGCCCGGCGCGCCGCCTCGGACGCATAGGCCTCTGCCTCGGCGAATTCGCCGACCACGGCAAGACAGATCGCGAGGCTGGAGCGGATGAAGGCCGCCGGCAGCACGGGCAGGCCGTGAAAGTCGTCCGACGGCTTCTGTTCGACCATCGCCAGGATTTCCTCGAACGATGCGATGGCTTGCCGAAACTCGCCGCGGGCCTGTCTGGCGCGCGCCATGTACATCCTGGTCGCCAGCTGCAGACGGCCGTCGTCGCCGGCAAGACTCAAGGCGCGCTCGCCTGTCGAAAGCGCTTCCGCATAGCGCGCCTTCAGGACGAGGCAATTGGCCGTAAAGGAGTAGATGCGCGCGAGTCTTGCGCTGTCTCCCAGCGTCGCCGCAGCCTGCTCGGCGACCTTGAGATGATCGAGCGTTTCCTGAACGCGCCCGAGCGGCGTCAGGGCATGCCGCAGGTCGGTGCGCAGATCGATCGCCAGCGTCGCGCGCTCGTCGGGCGGCAGATGATCGACGGCAATCAGCGCAGCTTCGAGATGCTGGACCGCGACGCGGTTGGCCGCACGCGAAATTTCCCGCGCCGCGGCGACCTGGAGATGAACCACCGCGCGGTCCCAGGCCTGGGCGCGAACGGCATGAAACGCCAGCCAGTCGGATTTCTCGCTCAGCCGGTCGGCATAGATCTGCTCGCCAGCGATCAGGGCCGCGGTATGCAGCGTCCGGCGCCGGTCCGCCGACAGCATGCGGTAGGCGGCATCGTGAACCAGCGCGTGCTTGAAGCGGTACTCGATGTCGGGAAACAGGCTGGTCTCGTACAGGAATTCCGCATCCTGCAGGCGTTTCAGCGCCTCGCGCAGCCGTTCGGGGCGCAAATTCGCCACCGCCTGCAGAACGCTGCGCGGCACCGCGTATCCGATGACGGCAGCAGCCTGAAGCAGGCGCTTGTCGACGAGGGACAGGCGGTCGATGCGCGAGGTCAGCAGCGCCTCGATGGTCGTGGGCATCTTGAGCTCGACGATCGAGGTCGTCGCGTGATAGCCGGCCGGCCGGCCGCTGAGCACGCCGGTCTCGACCAGAGACCGCACGCTTTCCTCGAGGAACAACGGGGTGCCGCCCGTCTTCTCGATGAGGATGTCCTTGAGCTGTCCGAGCCCCTCGTCCGCGCCGAGCAGCGCGTCGAGCAATTCGCTCGCGATATCGGGCTGGAAGGGATCGATGCGGATCTGCGTGAAGTAGGATTTGCCGGTCCAGCCGTGGCGATACTCTGGCCGGTAGCTGACCAGAACCAGGATCCGCGCACCGGGAAGACCGTCGACGAGACCGTCGATGAGGGCCTGCGTTTCCGGATCGATCGAATGCAGGTCCTCGAACACGAGCAACAGCGGCTGCACCTCGCTCTCGCGAAACAGCAGCCGCTTGACGCCTTCCAGGATCCGCTGGCCGCGCTGCGGCCGGTCCGCGGGAAGCGCCTGGGCGTCGTCGGCCGAGGGATCCAGCAGCAGGAGCAGGGCCGGCAGCGCCGCCAGCAGCCCCTCGTCCAGGCTCAGGAGCTTCGTGGTGACCTTCTCGCGAATGGCCTGCGAGTCGTCGGTGGTGGCGAGCTCGAAGTAGCCCTTGAGGAACTCGGTGACCGGCAGATAGCTGGTGGCCGAGCCGTAGGAGACCGCGCCGGCTTCGAGAATGCGCCAGTCGTCTGCGTGCGGCGCGCGGGTGAACTCGTGGATCAGGCGCGACTTGCCGACACCGGGCTCGCCGACCAGCGCCACGATCTGTCCGTGGCGCGCATAGGCGAGATCGAGCGCCTGCCGCAATTGCCTGATCTCGCCGTCGCGCCCGACGAACCGCGTGAGCCCGTGCCTTGCGAGCGCCTGAAGTCTCGACACCGCGACTGCGCCGAGCAGCTCGTAGGACAGCACCGGCGCCGCAAGCCCCTTGACGAACATCGGACCGAGCGACCTGCTCATCACATAGCCCTGCGCCAGATGCAGGGTCTGTGACGACATCAGAATGGTGCCCGGGACGGCCATCTGCTCCAGGCGGGCGGCCAGATGCACGGCCTGGCCATGCGCGGAGTAGTTCATGTGCAGCTCGCTGCCCAGCGAGCGCACGACCACTTCGCCCGAGTTCAGTCCGACGCGGACGAGGAGCGGAAGTCCCCGGGTGCGGCGGACCTCCTCGGCGTACTTCCTGATCAGCTCCTGCATCTTGAGCGCGGCGTAACAGGCCCGGACCGCGTGATCCTCAAAGGCGACCGGTGCGCCGAACAACGCCTGGATTCCGTCGCCCATCACCTGGTTGATCGTGCCTTCGTAACGGCCGACCGCCTCCATCATCCGTTCGAGAACGGGATCGAGAAGCGAGCGGGCATCTTCGGGATCGAGATCGGCGATGTACTCCGTCGATCCCTTCATGTCCGAGCACAGCACCGTCACCTGCTTTCGCTCGCCTTCCAGCGACGTCTCGGACGTGAAGATGCTCCTGGCGAGATGACTCGGCGCGTGAAAGAACGGCGAAGCAGAAAGCGCGGGGGTGGATAGTCCCGTCCCAACTGCCGGAGCAGCGGCGCCGCAACTGTCGCAATACTTGCTTTCGGCTCTCACATAGCTGCCGCACGTCGTGCAGGCGAGCCCGAACGCCATTCCGCATTCGCGGCAGAATCTTGCCTCGTCGCGATTATCCTGCCGACACCGGGGACACTGCATGCATAGACCTTCAGCCGGGCTGGCCTGCCAGCGATCAAGCGGACTCGACGTAACACGGTGGGCTACGCAGAATACGCTCGACCTGCCCACGTCGCGCAACGCGCGTTCGGCCTGAGAATAACATGCAACCGTTGATCCCGGTGCGTCCCTACCCGAAGATATTTCTTCCTGATTTGTGAACCAGTTCACGATCGAAATAGCGCACAGGTTGTAGCCTGACGCGGTCGCGATCCTGCGCGACGTAAACGCGACCGAAACTACTCGATCAGAGCTTCCTAAGGCGTGCGCGCTAGTTGGCGATCTTGTAGCCCGTCGCTTTCACGATCGGCTGCCAGAACGCGGTATCGGCGGCGAGCGCCTTTGTCAGCTGTTCCGGCGTCGAGCCGACCGGTATGAGCGTGACCGCGTTCAGCTTTTCCTTCACATCGGGCCTGGCCAGCACCTCGGCCGCGGCGGCGCTCAGCTTCTTCGCGAATTCGGGCGAGCTGCCGGCCGGCAGCCACATGCCGTACCAGCCGTCGGCGACGAGGTCGACGCCGGACTCCTTCAGGGTCGGTACATCCGACAGGAACGGCGAGCGCACCGGGCCGCTCACCGCCACGATGCGGATGCCGCCGGCGCGATGCTGCGTGATGGTATCCGACAAGGTGGTCACGGCGAGCGGCAGATGCCCGGCGAGGAGATCGCTGATGATCGGCGCCGAGCCGCGATAGGGCACCCGTGTCATGGAAAGACCGAGCGTCTTTTCGAGCTGAAAGCCGGTGAAGTGCGGAATGGTGCCGCTGGACGGCACGCCGTAGCTGGCCTTCGCGGGGTTCGCCTTGATCCAGGCCACCAGCTGCTTGAAGTCGGTCACGCCGATCGAGGGACTCACCACCACCACGAATTCGAAGCGGGCAAGCTGCGAGACCGGCACGAAATCCTTCGCCGAATCGTAGCTCGGTTCGTTCTCGACCATCGGCAGCAGGAACATGGTCGGGCCCGTCGTCATCAGGACGGTGGTGCTGTCGGGAGCCGCGCCCTTCACGGCCCGGATGCCGATTAGCCCGTCGCCGCCGGTGCGGTTCTCGACAATGAATTTCCGGTCGAGCGCCGCGGGAAGATACTCCGCCAATTGACGGCACAGCATGTCGCCGCTGCCGCCGGCGGCAAAGGGAAAGACGATCCTGGTCAGCGGGCCGGACTGTGCCCATGCCGGGACGGCCCTGGCCGCGACCGCCAGTGCAAGGCTTCCGGCAACGAATTCTCGACGATTCATGGGCATACCCCTCCCCTCGATTTTGGGTGCATTACACCAGAGCGGGCGTCGGGGGGAAATAACCCAGAAGTCGCGGGGGCCGGCCGGGCGGCTTGCACGGCCGGGCTGCCTGCTGCAAAAGGTCGCCATGAAACGCCCTGCGCTGAAGAATTTCCGCCGCATCGTCGTCAAGGTCGGATCGTCGCTCCTGATCGATTCGGCCAAGGGCGAAGTGCGGGCGTCGTGGCTGAAGGCGCTGGCGGCCGACATCGCAAGACTGCATGGGGCGGGCCGCGACGTGCTGGTGGTGTCCTCCGGCTCGATTGCGCTCGGCCGCAGCCGCTTGAAGCTGCCCCGCGGCCCGCTCAAGCTCGAGGAAAGCCAGGCCGCCGCGGCCGTCGGCCAGATTGCGCTGGCGCGCATCTGGTCGGAGGTGCTGGGCGATCACGGCATCGGCGCCGGCCAGATCCTGGTGACGCTGCAGGATACCGAGGAACGGCGGCGCTATCTCAACGCGCGATCGACCATCGCAAAGCTCTTGGAATGGCGCGCGGTGCCCGTGATCAACGAGAACGACACGGTGGCCACCAACGAAATCCGCTATGGCGACAATGATCGCCTCGCCGCACGCGTCGCCACCATGGCGAGCGCCGATCTCCTGATCCTGCTCTCCGACATCGACGGCCTCTACACCGCGCCGCCCGGCGCCAATCCGGATGCGAAACTGATCCCGATCGTGGAGTCAGTCACCTCCGAGATCGAGGCGATGGCGGGTGCGGCGGAATCCGAGCTGTCGCGCGGCGGCATGTTCACCAAGATCGAGGCGGCGAAGATTGCGACCACCGCGGGCACGCACATGCTGATCGCCAACGGCAAGATCGAGCATCCGCTGCAAGCGATCGCCGACGGCGGCCGCTGCACCTGGTTCCTCACGCCAGCCAATCCGGTGACGGCGCGCAAGCGCTGGATCGCCGGATCGCTGGAGCCAAAGGGCACGCTGACCATCGATGCCGGCGCCGTCAGCGCGCTGCGTGCGGGAAAAAGCCTGCTGCCGGCCGGCGTGATCCGGGTCGACGGTGCATTCGCCCGCGGCGATGCCGTGATCGTGCGCGGCCCCGACACCCACGAGATCGGCCGTGGCCTCGTCGCCTATGACGCCGAGGATGCCGAGAAGATCAAGGGCCGCTCGTCGAAGGACGCCGCCATGATCCTCGGCATCAGTGGCCGGTCGGAAATGATCCACCGCGATGACCTGGTGGTGGGCGGGTCGCGACAGTCCGAGCGGGAGTGAGCGCCGGATCGCGATGGTTCCAACGTGTGTTTCCGCGCACGAAGGCTTGATGTGAATCATCTCCCGGCTCCGAGACGACCTCTATTGTTGCACGCCGACTCCCGGCATGGATGCCATTGGAGGCTTCGTCATGAACAGGCAGTTGCTCGCGACGCTATTTGGCTGCGTAGCCCTGCTCCTCGCCACGGCAGCTGACGCAAGCTCCTTGTTCGACGGCTCGTGGAACATCACCTTTGTCACCCAAAGGGGAGACTGCGATCCGGCGTACAGGTACTCGGTCAACATAGAGAACGGGGTGATCACGTCGCCCGCCGTCGCCACATTCAGAGGCACTGTCTCGAGTTCGGGGGCGGTGCGTGCGTCCGTTACCGTGCAGGACAGGAAGGCGTCCGGGTCCGGGACGCTGACGCGTTCGCTAGGCCGAGGGACCTGGACTGGCTTTTCCGGCGAACAGCGCTGCGGCGGATCGTGGACCGCGGAGCGAGCCTGGTAGTTTTGCCGGTTCTCGGGAGGACCGGAAGCGGCCCCGCCTGATGGGACTGCGCCCAGTTCTGGAGCGACCTGGATGGCCGAGAATATCCACCGGGATGACTTGGTGGCGGGCGCGGCAGTTCGAGCGGGATTGAGCGCCGGATGGCCGTTTGCGAAACCTATTTGGCACGCTTCAGCGCGGCCAGTCGTTGCCGTCCCCGCGCCTTGACCGCCTCAATCATTTCCTTGATGTCGGCATCTTCCGCCGGCCCGCTGTCAAAACCCTTCTGGATTTCCTCACGCAACGCTTCGAGCTTGACCTTGCGGCGCTCCTCGCGTTCTTCGACAAGCCGAAGCCCCTCGCGAATGATCTCGCTCGCGGTGGCGTAGCGGCCGTCCTCGATCAGGCCGTGGATCATGTCCTCGAAATGCTTGCCGATGCTGTAGCTTGTGGCCATGGCTGCTCGTCCCAAATATCGATCTATGATATTTATTGATATCGGATCGATCCGCAAGCGCGCCCGCTCCTGATTTGATCGGCCATTGGCCGACCTCGCAAAATCTGCCTCCCGCCCGGCTGCCATGCCGGCTCCGCGCCTCGCAAACCCCCGATTTCCGTGCTAGGAGAAGGCCTTAACTGAAGGCCAAAGACCACTACAAAGACCACCATGACGACCGCCCTGAAAGCCATCGACGGCTCTGCCGATCTGCCCGCCCTCATGACCGAGCTCGCCAAGGGCGCCCGTGCGGCTGCGCGGGTGCTGGCGCTGGCGTCGCCGGACCAGAAGAACCGGGCACTCGAAGCCATCGAGCGGGCGATCCGCAGCCATGCAGCTAAGATTCTGGCGGCCAATGCCGAGGATGTCGCCGAGGTGAAGGCGGGCGGCGCGACCTCGGCCTTCATCGACCGGCTGACGCTGACGCAGGCGCGCGTCGAGGCGATGGCCGATGGCGTCGCCATCGTGCGCGGCATCGCCGATCCCGTCGGCGCGATCACCGAAAGCTGGCAGCGGCCGAACGGCATGACCATCGAGCGCGTGCGGGTGCCGCTCGGCGTGATCGGCGTGATCTTCGAGAGCCGCCCCAATGTCGCAGCCGATGCCGGCGTGCTGTGCCTGAAGTCCGGCAATGCCGTGATCCTGCGCGGCGGCTCCGACAGTTTCCGCTCCTGCCGAGCCATCCATGAGTGCCTGGTGCAGGGCCTGCGCGAAGCGGGCCTGCCGGAAGCAGCGATCACGCTGGTGCCGACGCGAGACCGCGCCGCCGTCGGCCTGATGCTGTCGGGCCTGAATGGCGGCATCGACGTCATCGTGCCGCGCGGGGGAAAAAGCCTCGTCGCGCGCGTCGAAGCCGAAGCGCGCGTGCCTGTGTTCGCGCATCTCGAAGGCGTCAACCACGTCTATATCGACAAGTCCGCCAATCCCGAGATGGCGAAGTCGATCGTGCTGAACGCCAAGATGCGGCGGACCGGCGTCTGTGGTGCAGCCGAAACGCTGCTGGTGGATCGCGCAGCGGCAGCGACCAACCTGAAGCCGCTGGTGAGCATGCTGATCGATGTCGGCTGCGAGGTGCGGGGCGATGCCGCCGTGCGCGAGGCCGATGCGCGGGTGAAGCCGGCGTCCGACGAGGACTGGGACACCGAATATCTCGACGCGGTCATCGCCGCGCGCGTGGTCGACGGCGTGACCGAGGCGATCGCGCATATCCACAATCACGGCTCGCACCACACCGATGCGATCGTGGCCGAGGATCAGGCTGCCGCGCAGAAATTCCTCAACGAGGTCGATTCCGCGATCGTGCTGCATAACGCCTCGACGCAGTTCGCCGATGGCGGCGAGTTCGGCTTCGGCGCCGAGATCGGGATTGCCACCGGCAAATTCCACGCGCGCGGCCCCGTCGGCGCCGAGCAGCTGACTACCTTCAAATATCGCGTGCACGGCACCGGGCAGACGCGGCCGTGACCCGCCTTGCGGAAACATCGCGTTGAAGCCGGTCGCTGTCGCCTCTCCCACCGCCGCCCAAGCCATCCCGCTCCACGCCAACGGCATGCGCATTGGCCTGCTCGGCGGCTCCTTCAATCCGCCGCATGCGGCGCATCGGGCCATCAGCCTGTTCGCGCTGAAGCGGCTGAAGCTCGACAGGGTGTGGTGGCTGCTCAGCCCCGGCAATCCACTGAAGAGCCACAGCGGACTGCACGCGCTCGCCGAGCGGGCGCAGGCTGCACGGGATGTTGCCGAGGATCCGCGCATCGACATCAGCTGTCTCGAAGCTGTCATCGGCACCCGCTACACTGTGGATACGATCACGCATTTGCGCCGCCGCGTCTCCGGCGTGCGCTTCGTATGGATCATGGGCGCCGACAATCTCGCGCAGTTCCATCGCTGGAAGGACTGGCGGCGCATCGCCGCCGAGGTGCCGATTGCCGTGATCGACCGTCCGCCACAGAGTTTTCGTGCGCTGGCTGCTCCGGCAGCGCAGGCCCTGGCGCGCTATCGTCTGCCCGAGAATCAGGCGGCACGCCTGCCGGATCAGCGCGCGCCTGCCTGGGTCTTCCTCACCGGGATGAAACTCGAAATGTCCTCGACCGGGCTCAGGAACCCGGACGGGAGCTGGCGGATAAATAAGCAACACTCCTGAGTGTCATGCGGTGGTTACTGGAATATTGAAACCATTAACCCCACATGCGTAGTATGGTCGGCGTGCGGTCAAGGATTCGGCCGCGCGCGATACAGTGAAAGGAAATGGTCCCTGGCCACACCTGTATTGTCCAAGTCGGTTTTACCAAAAGGTCTGAAGACGGGTTCAAAGACCGCGCGTAAGACACCGACCCAAGCTGCGGCCTTGAAGGCGCAAAGCGACGCCGACAAGACGCTGAATATGATCCTCTCCCGCCTCGACGACATGAAAGCGGAAGAGACGGTCACCATCGACCTTCGCGGCAAATCTGCATATTCCGACTACATGGTCGTCACCTCGGGCCGGGCCAACCGGCACGTCGGCGCGATCGCGGAAAATGTCACGAAAGCCCTGAAGGAAACCGGAATCAAGAACATCCACGTCGAGGGCATGCCCAACTGCGACTGGGTGCTGATCGATTCCGGCGACGTGATCGTGCACGTATTCAGGCCGGAGGTTCGCGAATTCTACAACCTGGAAAGGTTGTGGACGCAGAATCCGGCGGCGGCGAAGGCGATCTAGCAGGTCGAGCCGATGCGAATCGGCTGACGCGCATGTACGTTGTACTGCGCACCTGTCGGTGTGCAGGAAAACGCCTCGCATGCGCCAGGGATCTTTGTGCGCCAAGGTTCTTCATGCGCCTCCTCGTCATCGCTGTCGGCCGGCTGAAGCAGGGTCCCGAACGGGAGCTAACGAACCGCTATCGCGGGCGCTTCGACGATATCGGCCGCAAGCTCGGCTTTCGCGGCGGCGTCGAGATTCATGAAATTGCGGAAAGCCGCGCCCGCGACGCCGCGACCCGGATGGCCGAGGAAGCGGCCGCCATCGCGGCGCTTTTCCCGGAGAAATACGGGCTGGTGGCGCTGGACGAGCGCGGCAAGAGCATCGATAGCGCCGCCTTTGCCACCCATCTCGGCCGTTTCCGGGATGCCGCGACGGATATAATTTTCGTCATCGGCGGCGCGGACGGACTTTCGCCGGAATTGCGGGGCAAGGCTGGACTCACGATCGCGTTCGGTGCCGCGACCTGGCCGCACCAGATGGTCCGCGTGATGCTCCTGGAACAGATTTATCGGGCCGCAACGATCCTCGCCGGCCATCCCTATCACCGCGCCTAGGCGCGAAACGGAAACGATGCAGTCAGCGCGGGACGGAGATCTCATCGCGGCGGCCGCCGAAAGCGGCCAGCGATCGTCCGTTGCCGTCGCTCCCTCGCTTGCCCTGCTCTCGCTTGCGCTGCTCTCCGCCGGTGTCGCCCTGCCGGTTGCCGCGCAGACGGCGCCGCCCGCCGCGATCTCTGCCGACGCCATCAAGCAGCGCGAGCAGGAGCTGGAGGCCGCGCGCATCGAGCAGAAGAACGCCGCCGAACTCAGGCAGAAGCTGCAGGCCGAGATCGCCGCGATCGGGCAGGACCGCAGCAAGTTCTCCCAGCAGCTGATCGATACCGCCACGAAAGTGCGCAGCATCGAAAACAATATCGCCGATGCCGAATCGCGGCTGCGGCCGCTCGACAGCCGCGAGGCGCAGATCCGCGCCTCGCTGGACTCCCGACGTTCGGAGATCGTCGAGGTGCTGGCCGCGCTGCAACGCGCCGGACGGCGCACGCCGCCGGCGTTGCTGGTGCGTCCCGAGGATGCGCTGCAATCGCTGCGCACCGCGATGCTGCTCGGCGCCGTGGTGCCGGAACTGCGTGGGCGCGCGGAGAAGCTGGCGGTGGACCTCGGCGAACTGGTCGCGCTGCGCAAGCAGATCGCCACCGAACGCGACAAGCTCGCGATCGATCGCGACCGGCTGAAGGAGGACCACGTCAAATTGGGCGCGCTGGTCGACGAGCGCCAGCGCAAGCAGGCCGCCGTCGAGAAGGACATGGAGGCCGAAGGCAGCCGCGCGGTAGCGCTGTCGAAGCAGGTCGACAGCCTGCAGGGCCTGATCGCCAGGATGGAGCAGGACCTCAAAACGGCCGCAAAAGCGGCCGCTGCGGCAACCATGCAGGGCACCCCTGCGCTGGTGAACGGAAAGCCCAATCCGGCCCTTTTCAAGGACCCATCGCGGCAGAGCCCGGCGATCGCCTTTGCCTCCGCCAAGGGACTATTCGCTTACCCGGTTAATGGCCCCAAGATTCGCGATTTTGGCGGTTCCGACGGCGCCGGCGGCGTAGAAAAAGGCATTTCTTTGGCAACGCGGGCCGGGGCGCAGGTCACAACCCCGTGCGATGGCTGGGTTGTGTATGCCGGCCCCTTCCGCAGCTACGGTCAACTCTTGATCCTCAATGCCGGGGGCGGGTATCATGTCCTGATCGCCGGGATGGAGCGCATTTCGGTAAACATCGGCCAGTTTGTGCTTACGGGGGAGCCGGTCGCGACCATGGGAAAAACCTCCCAGGTAGCGTCCATTCTCGCCACCAACACGGCGAGCCAGCCCGTGCTCTATGTCGAGTTCCGTAAGGACGGCACTCCAATCGACCCAGGCCCATGGTGGGCCGCAAATGAAGGCGAAAAGGTTCGCGGATGATGCGCAAGACCTCTGTAATCCTCCTCAGCGCCGCAACCGGCGCGGCCCTCACCCTGATGGTCACGCAGCCGCGTGCCGTGCTGATGGGTTCGAGCGCGCGGGCCGCGACCTCCGACACCTACCGCCAGCTCAACCTGTTCGGCGACGTGTTCGAGCGCGTGCGCAGCGACTATGTCGAGAAGCCCGACGACAGCAAGCTGGTGGAATCCGCCATCAGCGGCATGCTGGCCGGCCTCGATCCGCATTCCAGCTACATGGACGCCAAGAGCTTCCGCGACATGCAGGTGCAGACCCGCGGCGAGTTCGGCGGCCTCGGCATCGAAGTCACCATGGAAGACGGCCTGATCAAGGTGGTCTCGCCGATCGACGACACGCCGGCGTCCAAGGCCGGCATCATGGCCAACGACATCATCACCCAGCTCGATGACGAGCAGGTGCAGGGCCTGACCCTGAACCAGGCCGTCGAGAAGATGCGCGGGCCCGTCAACACCAAGATCCGGCTGAAGATCATCCGCAAGGGCCAGGACAATCCGATCGAAGTCACCTTGGTGCGCGACAACATCCGCGTCCGCTCGGTGCGCGCCCGCGTCGAGCAGGACGACATCGCCTATATTCGCATCACGACGTTCAACGAGCAGACCACCGAAGGCCTGAAGCGCGAGATCAACAATCTCTCCAACCAGATCGGCGCCGACAAGCTGAAGGGCTTCATCATCGACATGCGTAACAACCCGGGCGGTTTGCTCGAGGAAGCCGTGACCGTTTCCGACGCGTTCCTGGAGCGTGGCGAGATCGTCTCCACCCGCGGCCGCAATGCCGAGGAAACGCAGCGCCGCGCCGCGCATGCCGGCGACCTCACCAAGGGCAAGCCTGTGATCGTGCTGATCAACGGCGGCTCGGCCTCGGCGTCGGAAATCGTCGCCGGCGCGCTGCAGGACCACAAGCGCGCGACGCTGATCGGCACGCGCTCGTTCGGCAAGGGCTCGGTGCAGACCATCATCCCGCTCGGCAGCGGCAACGGCGCGCTGCGGCTCACCACCGCGCGCTATTACACGCCGTCGGGCAAGTCGATCCAGGCCAAGGGCATCGTGCCCGACATCGAGGTGCTGCAGGACGTGCCGGACGAGCTGAAGGCGCGCACCGACACCAAGGGCGAGGCCTCGCTGCGCGGCCACCTGAAGAACGACGGCGACGAGAAGACCGGCTCGCAGTCCTACGTTCCGCCGGACGCCAAGGACGACAAGGCGCTGAAGACCGCGGCCGACCTGCTGCACGGCATCAAGGCCACCGCCACGGGACCGACGACGACCGACAAGCCCGCGACCAAGGCCGCGAACTGAAGCGCGCTGCAAGACATTTGTAAAAGGGCGGCCTCCGGGCCGCCCTTTTTGCTGGGCGCATGATCCCATCGGAAAACCGGGAGCCCCGTTTTCGGGGTCATGCCCGCCAGGTCCGGCCCCGTCCGCCGCGGAAGCGCCGCGATTCGGGCCTGCCGTGGTATCTTCGCGGGCGGTGATTCGGGGAGATTTATGGCTGAAACGGCCGACGATCTGAGCACACCGCTCGGACAGGAAACGGCAGCGCGGCCGGCGCGCCGGTTCCGCCTGCCGTTCACGGCGATGCAGGCACTCGCCGTGCTGCTCGGCCTGTTCCTGGCCGCTTTTGCCGGCTTTGCCCTGTTCAACGACGATCCCCTCGGCGGCGAGCCGAAGGCGCGGATCGTGCTGCGGCAGCCGGGCCCGGACGCCGGAAAGGCGTCGGCACCTTCGACCGCAGAAACCAAGGCGTCCACCAAACAGCCGGCGGCTGGCCCCGCTGCCGGGCAACAGACCGTCACCATCATCGACGGATCCAGCGGCAAGCGGCAGGAATTCGTGCTCGGCGGCGACCCCGCAGCCAAGGACGGCAACGACCAGTCCCCGGTTCCAATGGCCGGAATCGACCAGCGCCTGCTGGAGAAATCGCGCTACGGCATGATCCCGGTGATGGCCGACGGGCTGAAGCCCTTCACGGTCTATGCGGCCGAGGCCGACCGCGCCAAGGCCGCCAAAATGCCGGTTGTCGCGATCGTGGTCGGCGGGCTCGGCGTCGGCGCCGCCAAGACGGCGGACGCCATCATGAAGCTGCCGCCGGCGGTGACGCTGGCCTTCACGCCCTATGGCGCCGATCCTTCCAGGCTCGCCGAACGGGCGCGGGCGCAGCGGCACGAAATCCTGCTGCAGGTGCCGATGGAGCCGTTCGACTATCCCGACAACGATCCGGGTCCACAGACGCTGCTGTCGACGCTCGGTGCCGAGCAGAACCTCGACCGGCTGCACTGGCACCTCAGCCGCTTCCAGGGCTATGCCGGCATCGCCAATTTCATGGGCGCGCGCTTCGTGGTGTCCGACAATGTCATGCAGCCGATCGTCCGAGAGGCGGCCAAGCGCGGGCTCGGCTATTTCGACGACGGCTCGGCGCCGCGCAGCGTCGCAGCCGCGCTGGCGGCGGGCCAGGCAATGCCCTTCGCCAGGGCGGACGTCACCATCGACGCGGTACCGACCACGCTGGAGATCGACCGCGCCCTGTCGAAGCTCGAGACCATCGCGCGGGAGCGCGGCACGGCGGTCGGCATCGCCTCGGCGCTGCCGATCTCGATCGAGCGGCTGTCGGCCTGGAGCAAGGCGCTGGAGGCCCGCGGCATCATGCTGGTGCCATTGACAACCGCGATGCTGAAATCAAAATCAAACTAGATCAGCCGACCGGCCGTATCTGCGAAGCCCCCCGGCTTTGTCTGCCTGATTGCCTGGAGCCCTGACGGAATGGCGCGCTACGAGGACCTGCCCTACCGAACCTGTGTCGGCATGATGCTGCTCAACAGCGACGGGCTCGTCTTCATCGGCCGGCGCGCGGGCGGCGTCGAGCATGTCGACGACATCCATGTCTGGCAGATGCCGCAGGGCGGCGTCGATCCCGGCGAGGACACCTGGGAAGCGGCCAAGCGCGAGCTCTATGAGGAAACCAGCGTCCGCTCGGTCGAAAAGCTCGGCGAGGTGCCGGACTGGCTGATCTACGACATCCCCCGCACCGTGGCCGGGCGCGCCTGGAAGGGACGCTACCGCGGCCAGCGGCAAAAATGGTTTGCGGCGCGCTTCACCGGCAAGGACAGCGAGATCAACGTCGCCAATCCCGGCGGCGGCCACAAGGCGGAATTCGTCAACTGGCGCTGGGAGCCAATGAAGAACCTTCCGCAGCTGATCATCCCGTTCAAGCGGCCGGTCTATGAGCGGGTGGTGAAGGAATTTGCCAGGCTGGCCGGGTAATCATGGGCACGTCGTTCCGGGGCGATGCGTCAGCATCGAACTATGGGGCGCAGTTGCGTCCCTGAGAACCTCGAGATTCCGGGTTCGCGCTTCGCGCGCCCCGGAATGACAGGTGAGACCATGTCCTCCGAAAAGCCCTACCGCCCCAATGTCGGGATCGCGCTGTTCAACGCCGCAGGCCTGGTGCTGATCGGCCGCCGCTTCAAGGATGACGGGCCGGAGATCATCCTGCCCGGCCTGGAGTGGCAGATGCCGCAGGGCGGCATCGATCCGGAGGAGGACCCGCGCACGGCCGTGATGCGCGAGCTCTGGGAAGAGACGGGCGCGGTGTCCGCCGACTATCTCGGCGAAACCGGCTGGATGACCTACGAATTCCCGCCCTATGACGGCCCGCAATCGCATCGGCTGGCCAAATTCCGCGGCCAGCGGCAGAAATGGTTCGCGCTGCGCTTCACCGGCAGCGAGAGCGAGATCGATCCGCTGACGCCCCGCAACGGCCAGCCCGCGGAGTTCGATGCCTGGCGGTGGGAGCACCTCGACCGCGTCGCCGACCTCGTGGTGCCGTTCCGCCGCGAGGTGTATCGCACGGTGGCCGGACTGTTCGCCAAATTCGCAAGGTAGAGCGGGATCGGGGCACCGCTGGAAAAAAATCGCGAAAACAACCCCATGCAAAGTAGAAGGGGCTCGTCGCTTCCGTTCGCCGAACCTAGTTCGGCCCGACGGCGAACGGGCCGATCGCAACGACACGGCAGTCGCTATCGGACTTGACGCAATTGGCGAGCGCCTCGTTGATGGCGTTCTGCTCGCTCGCGGCCTTCAGCGACAGTCCAGGGCGGCCGGCGGCGCCGACGGCGACCGCGTTCCAGCCGCTGGTGGCGGCGTCGAGCCTGCGGAACACATCGTCGCGCGCGTCGGCCGCGATCATGCGGGCTTCGCCGGGACGGAAGAAGCCCGTGACTTTCATGGTCCTGGGCACAGGCACGACAAAGGCATCGTCCAGCGCAACGATCATGCAGGCCACGCCTGCGAGCGCGCCGCAGGATTCGAGATTGCGGCGCGCCGCATCGTCGACGGTTTCCACCGCGGTGGAGTAGAAGAACTGGCCGCCGGGCCCGAGCGCGATCACCTTGGTCTTGCGGCCGGGCGTATAGGCATTCTCCAGCCGCGTCTTGCCCTGGTCGCGGATCATCGGCATCTCGTCGGCGACGAACGGCCGCTCGGTGAGGGGATCGTGCTTGATCCATGGCAGCGGCGGCACCGGCGGCTTGCCGTGCGGATAAACCACGGCATTGCCGACCGCATAGACCTCGCAACGGCGCGGCGCATTGATCTGCTCCGCCTTCTTCTGGCACTGCTCGACCGCAGCGGCCTTCGCCGCCTCCTCGCTGGATTGGCCGACGACGAAGGCGTTGATGCCGTTGATGGTGGTGGCGATGGCCTTGTGGTCGGCGGCCGGCAGATATTCGCTGGCGAGGGTGGTGCGCACGCGATTGCTGATGAAGGGCATCGCCTCCGGCGCAAATCTTTCACCCGCGACGATCAGCAGCGGCGGAGGCGACGGCAAGGGCGGCGGTGGTGCGGGTACGACGGCGGCAGTGGTCGCTGTCGGCGACGGTAGCGGCGGCGGCAACACAGCAGCCTGGGTCGGCACAGGCGCAGGCGCGGGCGCGGCGGCAGAAGTCGGCGACGGCGAAGGGATCGGCGCAGGCGCCGGCGTGGCGGGACCGCTCGCGGCGACCTGCGGCTTCGATGCGGGCGACATTTCCAGCTTGGTGAGATAGAGGAAGCCGCCGACGCCGATGGCCGCAAGGCTGACCACGGTGACCGCGACGGGCCACATCCAGTTCGGCGCCTCCGATGCCCTGGCGGGCTTTTTCACCTTCGGCTTGGCATAGCTGCCGTCCTCGCGCCGCATCGCCACCATGTAGGCGTGCACGGGGTTCGGGATGTTCTTCACTTCCTGCTCGCCGATGTCGGCGAACTGCACCGAGAGCTTGTTGGCGACCTGCTCGTGCACCGCGCGCGACACGCAGATGCCGCCGACTTCGGCGAGGCCTTCGAGGCGGGCTGCAATGTTGACGCCGTCACCCAAGAGATCGCCGTCGCGCTCGACCACGTCGCCGATGGTAATGCCGATGCGGAACGCCATCTGCCGGCTCGGCGGATAGGCCATGTTGCGCGTGCGCAGGCTTTCCTGGATGTCGATCGCGCAGCGCACCGCCTCCACGGCGCTGGAAAATTCCGCCAGCACCGCGTCGCCCGCGGTGTTGAAGATGCGCCCGCTGCTCTTGGCGATGAAATCGTCGATCACGTGCCGGTAGGAGGCAAGCCGCCGCAGCGTCTCCTCTTCATCCTCGGCAACCAGTCGGCTGTAGCCGGCAACATCGGCCGCAAAAATCGCCGCGATCTTGCGCTTCATGGAAAGCAGTTCCGGACAACACAATGCTGCCGCCACAGAATGCCGCTTCGGAACGCGCCGCGCAACTGGGTTCCGTCACCGGTCGCGCGATGGTGGACCTTTAACCCGCTGGATTGTTCAGACGGTCCGGCCTTCGCCGATCAATGCATCGCAGTCGAGGTCAGCTCGCTTTGCACGCTCTTGAAATGATCGAGGCGCTCGAGGGCACGATCGAACTCGTCACCCTCGCTCTCGGCGAGCTTGGCTTCCATCTCCGCGATAACGTCGGCCAGCTTGGCGTGATCGAGTTCGTCCAGCGAGCGCGCCACGTCTGCGAGCACGGTCAGGCCTGTTTCAGAAACCTCGGCGAGACCGCCGGTAACGATGATCTTTTCACGCTTTCCATCGACGAACACCGTGATGATGCCCGGCCGGACCGCAGCGATCACCGGCGCATGGCCGGCAAGCACGCCGAAATCGCCTTCCACGCCGGGAATGTCGACCTGATCGACCTCGCCGGAGAAGGCGAACTTTTCAGGAGAGACGAGATCGAAGTGGAAGGTGGCCATGGGAAAACCTGCGAATAGCGAATAGCGAATAGCGAGTGGCGAACCGGACGGGAGCAGCGAGGACTATTCGCTACTCCCTATTCGCCATTCGCCTCTTAAGCTGCCTCGGCGGCGAGCTTCTTGCCCTTCTCGACCGCCTCTTCGATGGTGCCGACCATGTAGAAGGCGGCTTCCGGCAGGTGGTCATACTTGCCTTCGCAGAGGCCGCGGAAGCCCTTGATGGTGTCGGCGAGCTCGACGAACTTGCCGGGCGAGCCGGTGAAGACTTCGGCGACGTGGAACGGCTGCGACAGGAAGCGCTCGATCTTGCGGGCGCGCGCCACTGCGATCTTGTCCTCTTCGGACAGTTCGTCCATGCCGAGAATGGCGATGATGTCCTGCAGCGACTTGTAGCGCTGCAGCACCTGCTGGACCATACGCGCGGTGTCGTAGTGCTCCTGGCCGACGACGAGCGGCGAAAGCATGCGCGAGGTGGAGTCGAGCGGGTCGACCGCCGGGTAGATGCCCTTTTCCGAGATGGCACGCGACAGCACGGTGGTGGCGTCCAAGTGAGCGAACGAGGTCGCCGGCGCCGGGTCGGTCAAGTCGTCGGCCGGCACGTAAATGGCCTGCACCGAGGTGATCGAGCCCTTCTGCGTGGTGGTGATGCGCTCCTGCAGCGCGCCCATGTCGGTGGCGAGCGTCGGCTGATAGCCCACGGCCGAAGGAATACGGCCGAGCAGCGCCGACACTTCCGAGCCTGCCTGCGTGAAGCGGAAGATGTTGTCGACGAAGAACAGCACGTCCTGGCCCTGGTCGCGGAAGTGCTCGGCGACGGTGAGGCCGGTGAGGCCGACGCGGGCACGCGCTCCCGGCGGCTCGTTCATCTGGCCGAACACCAGCGCGCATTTCGACTTCACGTTCGGATCGGGATTGTGCGGATCGGCGTTGACCTTGGACTCGATGAACTCGTGATAGAGGTCGTTGCCTTCGCGAGTACGCTCGCCGACGCCGGCGAACACGGAGTAACCGCCGTGCGCCTTGGCGACGTTGTTGATCAGCTCCTGAATCAGCACGGTCTTGCCGACGCCGGCGCCGCCGAACAGGCCGATCTTGCCGCCCTTGGCGTAGGGCGCCAGGAGATCGACGACCTTGATGCCGGTGACGAGAATCTCGGCCTCGGTCGACTGGTCGGTGTAGGACGGCGCTTCCTGGTGGATGGCGCGCTTGCCTTCGAACTTGATGGGACCGGCTTCGTCGATCGGCTCGCCGATCACGTTCATGATGCGGCCGAGCGTGCCGTCACCGACGGGAACCGCGATCGGCTGGCCGGTGTCGGTCACTTCCTGGCCGCGCACCAGACCCTCGGTGGCGTCCATCGCGATCGTGCGCACGGTTGACTCGCCGAGATGCTGCGCGACTTCGAGAACCAGGCGGTTGGTACCGTTCTTGGTTTCCAGCGAATTGAGAATGGCCGGCAGATGGCCTTCGAACTGCACGTCGACGACGGCGCCCATGACCTGGGTGACGCGACCGATCTGGTTGGCTGCTGTAGCCATTGACTGTCTCCTTCGATCCGAATTTCGTGCCCGGTCAGACTGCTTCTGCGCCGGAGATGATTTCGATGAGTTCCTTGGTGATCTGGGCCTGACGCGTGCGGTTGTAGACCAGCGTCTGCTTGCGGATCATTTCGCCGGCGTTGCGGGTGGCGTTGTCCATCGCCGACATCTGCGCGCCGTAGAACGAGGCGTTGTTCTCCAGCAGCGCGCGGAAGACCTGCACCGCGAGATTGCGCGGCAACAGGCGGGTGAGGATCTCGTCCTCCTCCGGCTCGTATTCGTACGACGTCGACGAGCCGTTGCCGCCTTCGCCTTCCACCACCAGCGGGATGACCTGCTGGGCGGTCGGGACCTGCGCGATCACCGACTTGAACGCCGAATAGAACAGCGTGCAGACGTCGAATTCGCCGGCATCGAAACGCGCCAGCACCTTCTTGGCGATATCCTCGGCGTTGACGAAACCGAGCTGGCGCACGCTGCGCAGGTCGAGATTCTCGACGATCTGCTTGTCGAAGGTGCGGCGGAGCTGCTCGTAGCCCTTGCGGCCGACGCAGAAGAATTTGACTTCCTTGCCCTGCGCGACCAGCGACAGCGCATGTTCGCGCGCCAGGCGCACGATCGCGGAGTTGAAGGCGCCGCACAGGCCGCGCTCGCCGGTGCAGACCAGCAGCAGATGAACCTGATCCTTGCCGGTGCCGGCCAGCAGCGGTGACGCGCCGGGCGAGCCCGCCGCGGCAGCCGCGATGTTGCCGATCACGGCTTCCATCTTGGTGGCGTAGGGCCGGGCAGCCTCGGCCGCCGTCTGCGCACGGCGCAGCTTGGAAGCTGCGACCATCTGCATCGCCTTGGTGATCTTCTGCGTCGCCTTGGTCGAGGCGATGCGGACCCGCATGTCTTTCAGTGAAGCCATTCTTCGTTCACCCTAGCGACCTGCCGTTCGAGCCGGCCGCAAACCCTCTCGTTCGTCATGCCCGGCCTCGTGCCGGGCATCCACGTCTTGTCTTATTCCACGTCGAAGACGTGGATGGCCGGAACATCTCTCGCGAAGACGCGCTCCGCGCTCTTGCCCGGCCGTGACGGCATCAAGCAAACGACTTGGCGAAACCTTCGACCACCGACTTCAGCTTGGCAGCGGTGTCGTCGGAGAGATCGCGGCTGTCACGGATGTTGTTGAGGATGTCGGCGTTCTTGCCGCGCAGCAGCGACAACAGGCCGTCCTCGAAAGCGCGCACCTTGTTGAGCGGCAGCGGATCGAGATAGCCGTTGGTACCGGCCCAGATCACGCAGACCTGCTCTTCCATCTTCAGCGGCGAGAACTGCGGCTGCTTCAGGAGTTCGGTCAGGCGCGAGCCGCGGTTGAGCAGGCGCTGGGTCGAGGCGTCGAGGTCGGAACCGAACTGCGCGAACGCCGCCATTTCGCGGTACTGCGCCAGCTCGCCCTTGATCTTGCCGGCGACCTTCTTCATCGCCTTGGTTTGCGCCGAGGAGCCGACGCGCGACACCGACAGACCGACGTTCACCGCCGGACGGATGCCCTGGAAGAACAGGTCGGTTTCCAGGAATATCTGGCCGTCGGTGATCGAGATGACGTTGGTCGGGATGTAGGCCGACACGTCGTTGGCCTGGGTTTCGATGACCGGCAGCGCCGTCAGCGAGCCCGAGCCCTGGTCCTTGTTGAGCTTGGCGGCGCGCTCGAGCAGGCGGGAGTGCAGATAGAACACGTCGCCCGGATAGGCTTCGCGGCCCGGCGGGCGGCGCAGCAGCAGCGACATCTGGCGGTAGGCGACGGCCTGCTTGGACAAGTCGTCATAGATGATGACCGCGTGCATGCCGTTGTCGCGGAAGTACTCGCCCATGGTGCAGCCGGTGAAGGGCGCGATGTACTGCATCGGGGCCGGATCGGACGCGGTGGCGGCGACGATGATCGAATATTCCAGCGCACCCTGCTCTTCCAGCACCTTGACGAACTGGGCGACGGTGGAGCGCTTCTGGCCGATCGCGACGTAGACGCAATACAGCTTGATGTTCTCGTCCGGCTGCGCGTTGAGCGGCTTCTGGTTCAGGATCGTGTCGAGCGCGATCGCGGTCTTGCCGGTCTGGCGGTCGCCGATGATCAGCTCGCGCTGGCCGCGGCCGACCGGGATCAGCGCGTCGATGGCCTTGAGGCCGGTCGCCATGGGCTCGCTCACCGACTTGCGCGGAATGATGCCGGGCGCCTTGACGTCGACGCGCATGCGCTTGTCGGCCTGGATCGGGCCCTTGCCGTCGATCGGGTTGCCCAGCGCGTCGACGACGCGGCCGAGCAGGCCCTTGCCGACCGGGGTGTCCACGATGGCGCGGGTGCGCTTGACGGTCTGGCCTTCCTTGATCTCGCGGTCGGCGCCGAAAATCACGATACCGACGTTGTCGGTTTCGAGGTTGAGCGCCATGCCGCGGGTGCCGTTCTCGAACTCGACCATTTCGCCGGCCTGGACGTTGTCCAGCCCGTAGACGCGGGCGATACCGTCACCGACCGACAGCACCTGTCCGACTTCGGTAACCTCGGCTTCCTGGCCGAAATTCTTGATCTGGTCCTTGAGGATCGCGGAAATTTCCGCGGCGCGGATGTCCATCAGCCTGCCTCTTTCATCGCGTGCTTGATCGAATTGAGTTTGGTGCGAAGCGAACTATCCACCATGCGGCTGCCGAGTTTGACCACCAGGCCGCCGATGATGGAAGGATCGACCTTCACGTTGAGCGCGACGTCCTTGCCCGTCACCGACTTCAGTGCGGACTTCAGCGCGTCGAGATTCTTGTCGTTGAGCTGCTCGGCGACGGTGACTTCGGCAGTCGCCTCGCCCTTGAAATTCGCCACCAGCGCGCGGAAGGCGCGGATCACATCCGACACCGCGAACAGGCGCCGGTTGGCGGTGAGTACCCTGAGGAACTTTGCCGATGTGCCGGAAATGCCGGCCTTGGCGAGCACCGCATCCAGCGCCTTCATCTGCACTTCGGCGGAAAATACCGGACTGCGGACCAGGCGCTTGAGATCGGCGCTGTCAGCCAGCATGGCGTCGAATCTATCGAGATCGGCCTTGATGGCGTCGATGGATTTTTCATCCCGCGCCAACTCGAACAGGGCCGTTGCGTAACGACCGGAGACTCCGGAAACCGACGGATCTTGTGCAGCCACAGACGCGCTCTTTTTAGCTGTCAAATTCGCAAGGGAAAAACCGTCGCCACAAGCGGCGCCTAGCGATCCAAGCCCTTGGAATTCAAGCGGGACTTCGATTTTCGACCGGCAGAAGTGTTGCCGGGATCGTTAAAATCGCGGCTTTGCTAACATAGCGAGCGCGCAGGTGCAACATGACGGGCACGTGATCGGAAGCCTTGTCGCAGGCACTTTTCCATGCCGCGGGAAGTCGCGTTTTCCGCCCCGCGAATCGCACCGGATTTGGCCGCTCGGCTGAGCGGCCCCGCCGGAACCCGGCATGGTCCCACACACCCGGCCAAAGGCCGCCAAGCCGATGCAACGGCCGGGCTCCGCCTGCACTTGGCGCTTTACTTTCTCACTTCTTCGCAGTGCAGCAAACGACTTATTTCTTCAGTACTTCTAAGTATAGTAATGGTTAAAGTTTCGTTAAATCCAAGTATTACGGAACTTTCCGTAGTTCTACCGATAAGTAACAAGATGTTTCAGCCCGAGATAAACAGACTTTACTGCCCAATTCATGCCGCATTGCGAAAGGAAACGCTCCCCCAACGTAACTGGGACGGGGGTTCCACTGTCACAAATGTGGCATTACTATCAAGGGACTATAGTATGCTGAAGACCAACAAGTCGGCACCGGGAGTAACCCGGTCGCTCTCGGCGACTGCGCTCATCGCCGCAACTCTCCTGGTCGGGGGCCTTTCTGAAGCCTCGGCCAAATCGAAGAAGCACCATCACCGCGCCCATTCCAGCCACAGCTGGAAGGACGCCAACGCGGCCATCCCGTCGTCGGGCAGCGGCAGCTTTGCCGGCGTCGCCTCGTTCTACGGCAACGACCACGGGAACAAGACGGCTTCCGGCCAGCGCTTCAACGAGAACGACATGACGGCCGCCCACCGCTCGCTGCCGTTCGGCACCAAGCTGCGCGTCACCCACAAGGGCAAGAGCGTCGTCGTCACGATCAACGACCGCGGCCCCTTCATCAAGGGACGCGTGCTCGACCTCTCCAAGGGCGCCGCGCGCGAAGTCGGCCTGACGTCCTCCGGCGTCGGCCACGTCACCGCCGAGGTCATGTAAGCCTCGCGGACGCGCCAACGAGCGCCGGTTCTGCTTCCCAACGGTCTTGGTAAGCGTTGCGTTGCGTAAAGCCGCAGGGAATCCTGCGTGCTCAGGGAAGCCTGCCGTCGCCAATGACGGCAGGCTTTTTTGCTTCGTCGTTCCGTGACTCCTCCTTCGTCATTCCGGGACGCGCCTCCTGGCGCGGGCCCGGAATCCATACTCACGATGGTGGTCATGGATTCCGGGCTCGCCGCTTCGCGGCGCCCCGGAATGACAAGACCTCACAAAAAGCTCTGCGGATCGACGTCGACCTCGAGCTTGAGATTGCCCTTGGTCTTCGGCCCTGCGGCCAGCCATTCGCGCAGATATTCCGACAGGTCGACATTGCGCAGCGATTTGACCAGGAGGCGGAAGCGGTAGCGGCCCTTGATGACGGCGAGCGGGGCTTCCGCCGGGCCCAGCACCTGGATGCGCTCGTCGAGCGGCGCCACGGAAACAAGCTTGCGCGCGAAGCTTTCCGCCGTGGGGCGGTCGCCGGCGGAGATAATCAGGCTCGCCAGCCGGCCGAACGGCGGATAGCCGGTGCGCTCGCGGGATTCGATCTCACTGGCGTAAAACGCCTCGCGGTCGTTGGCGACCAGCGCCTTCATCACGGGATGCTCGGGCTGATGCGTCTGCAGATAGCCGATGCCGCGGCCCTGGTCGCGGCCGGCGCGACCGATCACCTGGTTGAGCAGCTGGAACGTCCGCTCGGCAGCGCGCGGGTCGCCATTGCTGAGGCCGAGATCGGCGTCGACCACGCCGACCAGGTTGAGCCGCGGGAAATTGTGCCCCTTCGCTACCAGTTGTGTGCCGATGATGATGTCGACGCGGCCTTCGGCGATTTCGTTGAGCTCGCTGCGCATGGTCTCGATCGAGGTGATGAGATCGCTCGACAGCACCATGGTGCGCGCATCCGGAAACAGCGCTGCCGCCTCTTCCTGCAGGCGCTCGACGCCGGGGCCGACGGCGACAAGCGATTCCTCCGCCGCGCAATGCGGGCAGATATGCGGGCGCGGCATCGAGAAGCCGCAATGGTGACAGACCAGGCGCTGGCGAAAGCGGTGATCGACCAGCCAGGCATCGCAGATGGTGCAGGCAAAGCGATGGCCGCAGGCCCGGCACAGCGTCAGCGGCGCATAGCCGCGGCGGTTGAGGAACAACAGCGCCTGCTCGCGCCGTTCCACCGCGATCTGGATCTGCTCGGCAAGCCGCGGCGAGATGAAGCGGCCGCGAGGGGGCGGCTCGCGCCTGAGATCGATCGCCTCGATATGCGGCATGTGCTGGCCGCCGAAGCGCGAGGGCAGCGCCACGCGCTGGTAGCGCCCCTTGCGCGCATTGACCTCGCTCTCGACCGACGGCGTGGCCGACGCGAGAATGATGGGAATCTTCGCGATATGGGCGCGCACGACCGCCATGTCGCGGGCGTGATAATGCGCGCCGTCTTCCTGCTTGTAGGCTTGGTCGTGCTCTTCATCGACCACGATGAGGCCGAGATCGGCGTAGGGCATGAACAATGCCGAACGCGCGCCAACGACAACGGGCGCCTTGCCTTCGGAGATCGCCGCCCAGTTGCGGGCGCGGGTGCGCGGCGTCAGCTCGGAATGCCACTCGATCGGACGCACGCCAAAACGTTGCGAGAAGCGGTCGAGGAATTGCCCGGTGAGCGCGATCTCCGGCATCAGGATCAGCGTCTGCTTGCCGCGGCGGATGGTTTCCGCAATCGCCTCGAAATAGACCTCGGTCTTGCCGGAACCGGTCACGCCGTCGAGCAGGGCGACGTGAAAGCTGCCGTTGGCGGCGAGCGTGCGCAGCATGTCCACTGCGGCGCGCTGCTCGCGCGAAAATTCCGGTCTCGCGTAAGCGGGATCGGGCGGCGGTGGCGGCGGCGGAGGCGGCATCACTTCCACCGTCACCGTGCCCTCATCGACGAGCCCGTCGATCACACCGGTCGAGACGCCGGCTTCGCGCGCGGCGTCCGACTTGCCGTGCAGCAGGCCGTCGGAAAGCACCTCGATCACACGCCGCCGTGCCGGCGTCATCCGCCTTGGCGGTTCGCCCACAAGGCGCACGCCCATGCGCGCCCGCTCGGGCCCGAGATTCTCGCCCATCCGCAGGGCCATGCGCAGCACCATGCCACGCGCGGACAGCGTGTAGTTGGCGACCCAGTCGACGAGCGCACGAAGCTCGCCCTTGAGCGGCGGCACATCGAGCTTCTCGCCGACGTCCTTCAGCCGGTTGTGCAGCCGGGGATCGGGCTTTTCGTTCTGCGCCCAGACCACGCCGATCACCTCGCGCGGACCGAGCGGAACGGCGACGACGTCGCCGGCTTCCAGTTCCATGCCGCGGGGCACGCGGTAGGAATAGGTCTGGTTCAGCGCGACCGGCACCAGCACGTCGACGACCCGCGTCGCGGCGGCGGAGGAACTGGTACGCGTGGGATGGTCCATCGGGAAGAGGCGCCGCCTTAGCGAAGGGGTAAGGAAGAAAGTGCGATATAATCAGGAGAATCACGGCGTCGATACCCCAAAGGGCTTCTCCAGATTGGCAAAACCCGACCCAGCCGTTGAAGAGCTTGCGCTCGAATGCGCAGACGGCACCATCGCGCGCGAAATCGTGCAGTGGCAGAAACATCTCGGCGCCGAGCGGCGGTTATCGCCAAAGACGCTGGAAGCCTATGCCCGCGACATCAGGCAGTTTCTCACCTTCCTCGCCGAGCACCGCGGCAGGCAGGTGACGCTGAAGGGCTTTGCCGCGATCGAGGCCAGCGACGTCAGGGCCTTCATGGCGATGCGCCGCGCCGATGACATCGCGGGACGCTCGCTGATGCGCGCGCTGGCGGGCCTGCGCTCATTCGGCCGTTTCCTCGAGCGTGAGGGCAAGGGCAAGGTCGGCGCATTGTCCGCGATCCGCGCACCGAAAGTCGGCAAGAGCCTGCCCAAACCGATCCAGATGGCGGCGGCCAAGCGGCTGGCGGACGCCGACGAGCGCGCCGGCGAGGAGCGCGATCCCTGGATCCTGGCGCGCGACGCCGCCGTGATGGCGCTGCTCTACGGCTCGGGCCTGCGCATCTCCGAGGCGCTCGGCCTGAAGCGGCGCGACGTGCCGAAGCCCGGCGAAGGCGACGTGCTCGTCGTCACCGGCAAGGGCAACAAGACGCGGATGGTGCCGGTGCTGCAGAACGTGCTGCAACTGATCGAGGACTATGCCGCGATCTGCCCCTGGTCCTTGTCCCCGGCCGGACCGATGTTCGTCGGCGCCCGTGGCGGCCAATTGAGCCCGCGCATCATCCAGCTCGCGATGGAGCGGCTGCGCGGCGCGCTGGGGCTTCCCGACAGCGCCACGCCGCATGCGCTGCGGCATTCCTTTGCCACGCATCTGTTGTCCCGCGGCGGCGACCTCCGCGCCATCCAGGAGCTGCTCGGCCACGCCTCGCTCTCGACCACGCAGATCTATACCGGCATCGACAGCGAACGGCTGCTGGAAGTCTACCGCAGCGCTCATCCGCGCCGCTGACATCTCCGTGTCATACCGTTGATAGCGACTCTTCTTCTTGACGCGTTTTCTTCACGCGAACCGGTGCCCACTTCGCTTGAAAACGCTATGTGGCCCCTTGCGCGCGCCATATTGTTCGGTCAATCGTGGGGCCGACGCGTTTCAACTGGAGGGGATCATGGGCGCACACGAAAGCATGGAGCACGCGGAGCACGCCGAACACGCTTCCGGCTCCAACAGGAACATCGCATTGCTGATCGCCGTCATCGCGCTGTTCCTGGCGCTGTCGGAGATGCTCGGCAAGGGCGCGCAGACCCTGTCGATCAGCAAGAATGTCGAGGCATCGAACCTGTGGGCGTTCTTCCAGGCGAAGAGCATCCGCCGCACCCAGATCCAGACCGCCGCCGAGCAGGGCAAGCTCGCGCTCGGCACCACCACCGACGAGGCGGCCAAGGCCGCGCTGGCCAAGCAGATCGACGACTGGACCAAGACGGCCGCGCGCTATCGCTCCGAGCCGGAAACCGGCGAGGGATCGGAGCAGCTCGCCAAGCGCGCCAAGGAAGCCGAGGTGGCGCGCGATGTGGCGACGGACAAGTACCATCATTACGAATATGCATCCGCGATGTTCCAGATCGCCATCGTGCTGGCGTCGGCGACCATCATCACCGGCATGGTATGGCTCGCCTGGCTATCGGGAGTGCTGCTGATGACGGGAATCGCGATGAGCGGATTCGGCCTGTTCTGGCCGAATTTGCTGCACGTGCTGCATTTGCATTGAGCGGGGCCTCATGGTTCGAGACGCCGCTACGCGGCTCCTCACCATGAGGGTCTGAGTTCCTCATCCTGAAGAGAACCGCAGGGTGGGGAAAGGCGCGCTTGCGCCGTGCCCACCTTCTCATGCACCGGTGCAGGGAGGTGGGCACGCTTCGCTTTGCCCACCCTACGGTTCTGCAGCTGGCCTACCGCGCCTCGTGCACGCTGCGGCGGAAGCGTGCGATGAGCCGCAGCGTCCGCGCCGACCAGCCCTCGCCGTCACCGCGCAGGATCTCGCGGATGCGCTGCTTGATCGGCGCGACCATGGCCTTGGCCTTGTCGCGCAGCATCATGATGAATTCGTAGAGCGCCTCGAACCAGCGCATCTCCAGGAGCTTGTCGCGCGTCACGTCGAAGATAAAGGCGGTGATGCCGACGCCGGCAAATTTCGCGAAGACGAGAATGGAGATCGAGGTCAGCCAGTATTCATGCGCCAGCAGCCACAGCCCGATCAGCTTCAGCGGAAACAGCGGAATGACCGGCACGGCGAAGACGACCAGCGTCATCGCCGGCGACAGCGCATCGACGCGCTCGGCCAGCCACTGCTTGAACTCGCGCAGCGGAATCCAGGCGACGATCTTCTCGACAACCGGCTCGAGATGATCCCACAGCCAGGCCTCGATCAAGAAGATGATCGCAAGCAAGACCCAGAACGGCTGTAAGAGGCGACGCAGCATCGGAGCAATCCAGTCGGTTCAGGTTACCCCAAACCGGGCCCGCGGTCACATATGGATCGCGCGCTTGCCCACCGCAAGCGCCGCTTCCTTGATGGCCTCGGATCGGGTCGGATGGGCGTGGCAGGTGCGCGCCAGATCCTCGGCCGAGCCGCCGAATTCCATCAAAACTGCCGCTTCGTGAATCATTTCGCCGGCTTCGCGGCCGATGATGTGCACCCCGAGCACGCGGTCGGTCTTCGCATCTGCGAGAATCTTCACGAAACCGTCCGTGGTCTGGTTGACCTTGGAGCGGCCGTTGGCGGTGAACGGGAATTTTCCCGATGTGTAGGCGATGCCGGCCTGCTTGAGCTCTTCCTCGGTCTTGCCGACGGAGGAAACTTCCGGCGTGGTATACACAACGCCTGGAATGACATCGTAGTTCACGTGACCGGCCTGGCCGGCGAGAATCTCCGCACAGGCCACGCCCTCGTCCTCGGCCTTGTGTGCCAACATCGGCCCCGCGACGACGTCGCCGATGGCGTAGACGCCTTTCACGCTGGTCGCAAAGTGCGAATCGATCTGCACGCGGCCGCGATTGTCGAGCGCGACGCCGGCTTCCTTCAGTCCGAGACCGTCGGTGTAGGGCACGCGACCGATGCAGACCAGCACAACGTCCGCCTCGATCGCCTCGGCCGCGCCGCCGGCCGCGGGCTCGATGCTCGCCTTCAGCGTCTTGCCGGACGTATCGACGGCCGTGACCTTGGCGCCGAGCCTGAACTTGAAACCCTGCTTTTCGAGGATGCGCTGGAACTGCTTTGCCACCTCGCCATCCATGCCGGGCAGGATGCGGTCGAGGAATTCGACCACTGTGACTTCAGCGCCGAGACGGTGCCACACCGAGCCGAGCTCGAGCCCTATCACGCCGGCGCCGACGATCAGCAATTTGCCCGGCACTTTCTCCAGCGCCAGCGCGCCGGTCGAGGACACGATGCGCTTCTCGTCGATCTCGATGCCCTTGAGCCGCGCGATATCGGAGCCGGTGGCGATGACGATGTTCTTCGTCTCCACGACTTGCGCCTTGCCGTCGCTGCCCGTCACCTCGACCTTGCCGGCGCCGAGAATCCTGCCCTTGCCCATCAGCACGTCGATCTTGTTCTTCTTCATCAGGAACTCGACGCCCTTGACGTTGCCGTCGATGCCCTGCTGCTTGAAGTTCATCATCGCGGGC
Source organism: Bradyrhizobium sp. (assembly GCF_016219575.1). GTDB lineage: Bacteria > Pseudomonadota > Alphaproteobacteria > Rhizobiales > Xanthobacteraceae > Bradyrhizobium. The sequence continues at coordinate 86,344 of NZ_JACRMG010000035.1, forward strand.
AGGTCGAGTTTCGGCGCGGAAACGTTGACGCCCATTTTGGCAAAGGAATGCGCGGCCTCCTCGAACATTTCGGAAGCGTGCAGCAGCGCCTTCGACGGCATGCAGCCGACATTGAGGCAGGTGCCACCGAGGGTTGCGTTCTTCTCGACCACGGCGACCTTCATGCCGAGTTGCGCCGCGCGCACCGCGCAGACGTAACCGCCGGGTCCGGTGCCGATGATGACGAGATCGTAAGCCATGATGGAAGTCCTGTAGCTAAGTTGTTGATCAGCGCCCGCCCGAGACGTCGAGAATGGCCGAGGTGACGTAGGAGGCCTCCTCCGACATCAGCCAGACGATGGCGTTGGCGATTTCCTCGGCGGTGCCGACGCGCTTCATCGGCACCATGGGGGCGAGACGATGCGCGCGATCGGGCTCGCCGCCGGAGGCATGGATTTCAGTGTCGATCAGTCCGGGCCGGATCGCGGCGACCCGGATGCCCTCGCCCGCCACCTCGTGGCCGAGGCCGATGGTGAAGGAATCGACCGCGCCCTTGGAGGCCGCGTAGTCGACATAGGTGTTGGGCGCCCCTAACCGCGAGGCGACGGAGGAGAGATTGACAATCACGCCGCCCTTGCCGCCCCGGCGGGTCGACATCCGCTTCACCGCCTCGCGCGCGCACAAAATGCTGCCGGTGACGTTGATCGCCATCATGCGCTGGATGCGCTCGGCTGACATGTCCTCGACCCGCGCCGACGGCCCGACGATGCCCGCGTTGTTCACCAGCGCGCCGAGCGTGCCGAATTCATCGGCCGCCTTGAACAGCGCCAGGATGTCTTTCTCAAGCGCCACATCGCACTTGACCGCGATCGCCTTGCCGTTCTTGCGTTCGATTTGCGCGACGACCTCGTCGGCCGCCGCCTTGTTGCTGGCGTAGCCGACGACGATGCGAAAGCCGCGCGCCGCGGCGGCAATGGCGGCGGCGCGGCCGATGCCGCGGCTACCGCCGGTGATGACAACAACCTTGTCCGTCAAGTTAGTCCCCGATGCTGAACCGCGATCGTTTGCTGAAATGCCATTCACGAAAACTCCGGCCGCTGGGGCCGGAGCTGAAGAGACGTCACACGATCAGAGATCCAGCACCAGCCGGGCCGGATCTTCCAGGCTCTCCTTGACGCGCACCAGGAAGGTGACGGCTTCCTTGCCGTCGATGACGCGGTGATCGTAGGACAGCGCCAGATACATCATCGGCCGCACCTCGATCTTGCCGCCCACCACCATCGGCCGCTCCTGGATCTTGTGCATGCCGAGGATGCCGGACTGCGGCGCGTTGAGGATCGGCGTCGACATCAACGAGCCGTAGATGCCGCCATTGGTGATGGTGAAGGTACCGCCCTGCATCTCGTCGATCTTGAGCTGGCCGTCGCGGGCGCGGCGGCCGAAATCGGTGATCGATTTCTCGATGTCGGAGATCGACTTGTGGTCGCAGTCGCGCACGACAGGTACGACCAGACCCTTGTCGGTGCCGACCGCAATGCCGACGTGGTAGTAGTTCTTGAAGATCAGATCGCTTCCGTCGATCTCCGCGTTGACGGCGGGAATGTCCTTCAGCGCCTGCACGCAGGCCTTAGTGAAGAAGCCCATGAAGCCGAGCTTGGTGCCGTGTTTCTTCTCGAACACGTCCTTGTATTGCGAGCGCAGCGTCATGACGTTGGTCATGTCGACCTCGTTGAAGGTCGTCAGCATCGCCGCCGTGTTCTGCACGTCCTTCAGCCGTCGCGCGATGGTCTGGCGCAGCCGCGTCATCTTGACGCGTTCCTCGCGCGCGGCGTCATCCGCGGGCGAGGGCGCGCGCACCTGGACGGCGGCGGCTGGCTGGTTGACCGGGGTCGGCGCGGAGGCGGCCTTTTCGATCGCCGCCAGCATGTCGCCCTTGGTGACGCGGCCGTCCTTGCCGGAGCCGGGCACGGTGGAGGCGTCGATGCCGCTTTCCGCCGAGAGCTTGCGCACCGACGGCGCGAGTGGCGCATCCGACGGCGCAGCCTTGGCAGCGGCAGGCGCGGCAGCCGGGGCCGCGGCGGGCTTGGCGGCAGCGGGAGCGGCAGCAGCCTTGGCAGCGCCGGCGGCGCCGTCATTGATCTGGCCGAGCAGCGCGCCGACCGCGACCGTCTCGCCGTCCTTGGCGATGATCTCGCCGAGCACGCCGGCAGACGGCGCGGGCACCTCGATGGTGACCTTGTCGGTCTCGAGCTCGACCAGCGGCTCGTCCACCGCCACGGCATCGCCGGCCTTCTTGAACCAGCGGCCGATGGTGGCCTCGGTCACGGATTCGCCGAGCGTCGGAACGCGAATTTCAGTCATGGTCTGTTTCCTCTTGCGTCATGGCCGGGCTCGTCCCGGCCATCCACGCCTTTTCAGCCTTCAGGAAAGGAAGACGTGGATGCCCGCGACAAGCGCGGGCATGACGGCTTCAGTTGGTTTCTAGTTAAAAGCCTCGCCCAGGAACGCCTTGAGCTGCGCCACATGCTTGGACATCAGGCCGGTGGCGGTGGCGGCAGAGGCGGCGCGGCCGGCATAGCGCGGACGCCGGTTCGGCGCATGGATCTGGTTCAGCACCCATTCGAGATAGGGCTCGATGAAGTGCCAGGCGCCCATGTTGCGCGGCTCTTCCTGGCACCAGACGATCTCGGCGCCCTTGAAGCGGGCCAGCTCCAGCACCAGCGCCTTCAGCGGCACCGGATAGAGCTGCTCGATGCGCAGGAGATAGATGTCATCGATGCCACGCTTCTCGCGCTCCTCGTAGAGGTCGTAGTAGACCTTGCCGGTGCAGAGCACGACGCGGCGGATCTCGGCGTCCGGCCTCAGCCTGATCGGCTCGTTCGGCAGCATCTGCGCATCGTCCCAGAGGATGCGGTGGAACGAGGAGTCCTTGCCGAGTTCGTCGAGCCCCGACACTGCGCGCTTGTGGCGCAGCAGCGACTTCGGCGTCATCACGATCAGGGGCTTTCTGATCTCGCGGTGCAGCTGCCGCCGCAGCATGTGGAAGTAGTTGGCGGGCGTGGTCGGATAGACCACCTGCATGTTGTCTTCGGCGCAGAGCTGCAGGAATCGCTCCAGGCGCGCGGAGGAGTGCTCCGGCCCCTGCCCTTCATAGCCGTGCGGCAGCAGGCAGACGAGGCCGGACATGCGCAGCCATTTGCGCTCGCCCGAGGAGATGAACTGGTCGAACAGCACCTGCGCGCCGTTGGCGAAGTCGCCGAACTGCGCTTCCCACAGTGCCAGGGCATTCGGCTCGGCCAGCGAGTAGCCGTATTCGAAGCCGAGCACGGCCTCTTCCGACAACAGCGAGTTGATGACCTCGTAATGGCCCTGGTCGACGCCGAGATGGTTGAACGGCGTGTAGCGGCTCTCGTCCTCCTGGTCGATCAGCACCGAATGGCGCTGCGAGAAGGTGCCGCGCTCGCAGTCCTGGCCGGACAGGCGGACGTGATGGCCTTCCTCCAGCAGCGTGCAGAACGCCAGCGCCTCGCCGGTCGCCCAGTCGATGCCGACGCCGTTGTCGATGGCCTTGGCGCGGTTGTCGAGGAAGCGCTGGATGGTGCGGTGGACGCGGAAGCCGTCCGGCACCTTGGTGATCTTGCGGCCGATGTCCTTCAGGATGGAGGTGTCGACGCCGGTAACGCCGCGGCGGGCATCCTCTTCCTGGTCGGCGATCTTGAAGCCCGCCCATTTGCCGTCGAGCCAGTCGGCCTTGTTCGGCTTGTAGCTGGTGCCGGCCTCGAACTCGGCATCGAGCCGCGCGCGCCAGTCGGCCTTCAGCTTGTCGACCTCGCCCTCGGTGACTACGCCCTCGGCGATCAGGCGCTTGGAGTAGAGCGTCAGCGTCGACAGATGGGCGGCGATCCGCTTGTACATCACCGGCTGGGTGAACGCCGGCTCGTCGCCCTCGTTATGGCCGTAGCGGCGATAGCACCACATGTCGATCACGACCGGCTTGTGGAATTTCTGCCGGAACTCGGTCGCGACCTTGGCGGCGAACACCACGGCCTCCGGATCGTCACCGTTCACGTGGAAGATCGGCGCATCGATCATCTTCGCGACGTCGGAGGGGTAAGGCGAAGAACGTGAATAGCGCGGATAGGTGGTGAAGCCGATCTGGTTGTTGACGATGAAATGCACCGAACCGCCGGTGCGGTAGCCCTTGAGGTCCGAAAGACCGAAGCATTCCGCGACCACGCCCTGGCCTGCGAACGCAGCATCGCCATGCATCAGCAGCGGCATCACGGAGATGCGCATGTCCGGCGGATCGCCGTGCTGGTCCTGCTTGGCGCGGACCTTGCCGAGCACCACGGGATCGACGATCTCGAGATGCGAGGGGTTGGCGGTCAGCGAAAGATGAATCTTGTTGCCGTCGAACTCGCGGTCGCTCGAGGCGCCGAGGTGATACTTGACGTCGCCGGAACCCTCGACCGCGTCCGGATTGGCCGAGCCGCCCTTGAACTCATGGAACAGCGCGCGGTGCGACTTGGCCATCACCTGGGTCAGCACATTGAGGCGCCCGCGATGCGGCATGCCCAGCACGATCTCCTTCACGCCGAGATTGCCGCCGCGCTTGATGATCTGCTCCAGCGCCGGGATCAGCGACTCGGCGCCGTCGAGGCCGAAGCGCTTGGTGCCGGTGAACTTGATGTCGCAGAACTTTTCAAAACCTTCGGCCTCGATCAGCTTGTTGAGGATGGCGCGGCGGCCTTCCTTGGTGAAGCTGATCTCCTTGTCCGGGCCCTCGATGCGCTCCTGGATCCAGGACTTCTGCGCGGCATTGGAGATGTGCATGAACTCGACGCCGAGCGTCTGGCAGTAGGTGCGCTCGCAGATCGCGACGATCTCGCGCAGCGTGCCGTATTCGAGGCCCAGCACGTGGTCGAGGAAGATCTTGCGGTCGTAGTCGGCTTCGACGAAGCCATAGCTGCGCGGGTCGAGCTCCTCGCGGTCGCGCTGCGCCTCGATGCCGAGCGGATCGAGCTTGGCGTGGAAGTGGCCGCGCATGCGGTAGGCCCGGATCAGCATCAGCGCGCGGACGGAGTCGCGCGTCGCCTGGTGCAATTCGGCGGGAGTGATGTCAGCGCCCTTGGCCTGCGTCTTGGCGGCGAGCTTGGTGCTGACCGCCTTTTCGACCAGCGCCCAGTTGCCGTCGAGTGCGGAAGTGAGTTCGTCGCGCGGCGTCAGCGGCCAGTGATCGCGTCCCCAGGAGGCGCCTTCGGCGTTCTTCTTGACGTCGGCGGGGCTGTCTTTCAGGCTCTTGAAGAATTCCTGCCACTCGGCATCGACCGAATTCGGATTCTGCTCATAGCGGGCATAGAGGTCGTCGATATAGGCGGCATTGGTGCCCTGCAAAAACGACGAAAGGGCAAAAGCGGCGTTTGCGTCCTGACGAGACATGATGGCGTCCTGGTGATTTTTGCTTCGCGCATAAAATACGGCGCGGCGGCCGGTCTGGTTACAGCCCGGCGGGTTGGAAAAAGCTTTACCCTATTTGCTTCGAATGTTCGCGCCGAAAAGAACCAAGCGGCGAATTTGAGTTCAAATCTTTGAAAGACCCAATTGGGGTGCATTCTGCAACGAAAAAGGCCCCGGCTTAGGTGCCGGAGCCTTGATCCTCAAGATGGTTGCCCGCCGATCAGCCGCGAAGGGCTTCGACCAATGTCTTGCCCAGCCGGGCCGGCGACGGCGATACCTTGATACCGGCGGCTTCCATGGCCGCGGTCTTGGAGCCGGCATCGCCCTTGCCGCCGGAGATGATCGCGCCGGCATGGCCCATGCGGCGGCCGGGTGGCGCCGTGACGCCCGCGATGAAGCCGGCCATCGGTTTCTTGCGGCCGCGCTTGGCCTCGTCCTTGATGAACTGGGCGGCGTCCTCCTCGGCCGAGCCGCCGATCTCGCCGATCATGATGATCGAGGTGGTCTTGGGGTCGGCCAAGAACTTCTCCAGCACGTCGATGAATTCGGTGCCCTTGACGGGATCGCCGCCGATGCCGACCGCGGTGGTCTGGCCGAGGCCCTCCTGCGTGGTCTGGAACACCGCCTCATAGGTCAGCGTGCCCGAGCGCGACACGATGCCGACGGAGCCCGGCTTGAAGATGTTGGCCGGCATGATGCCGATCTTGCATTCGCCCGCCGTCATCACGCCCGGACAATTGGGGCCGATCAGGCGCGACTTCGAGCCGGACAGCGAGCGCTTCACCCTCACCATGTCGAGCACCGGAATTCCCTCGGTGATGCAGACGATCAGCGGGACCTCCGCATCGATGGCCTCGCAGATCGCATCGGCCGCGCCCGGCGGCGGCACGTAGATCACCGAGGCATCCGCGCCGGTCTTGCTGCGCGCCTCGGCGACGGTGTCGAACACCGGCAGGTTCAGATGCTTCGAGCCGCCCTTGCCCGGCGCGACACCGCCGACCATCTTGGTGCCGTAGGCGATCGCGGCCTCGGAATGGAATGTGCCGTTCTTGCCGGTGAAGCCCTGGCAGATGACCTTCGTGTTCTTGTCGATCAGGATGGACATGGTTGGGATGACTTTCGCGGGATCAGGAGTGGAGGTCAGTGCACGCGCCGGTAAACGCCGGTGAGCACGTCAGCCCATCCTTCCGCGTCAGGCGAGAACTGGATTTTCATGGAATAGCTGTTGTCGTCGATGACTTCGTAGACATGCCGCGCATTGCCGCGCAGCGAGCCGCGCACCAGCACGAGCGATTTGCCCTGCCAGCTGCCGGAGGCCGGCGACGGCGGGTAGTAGCCGAGCGAGTCGTGCCAGAACAGTTTGTAGAGCCGGTCCTCGCGATCGTAAGTGAAGACGCCGTGGGTGGCGAACGCCTCCCTGCCTTCGCGGGTCTGGCGGGTGTCCTGGATCAGGTAGAAGCCGTTGAGATCGATGCGCGCGACGACGCGCGAGACGGCCGGCCCGCCCTTGTCCCAGCGCGAGGGGAAAACCGTCTCCTCGCCGGTCCATTCGCCCGCGAACGCCTCGAGTTTCCTGTGCTCGTCCTGCGGTTTCGGTGCGGACAGACGGTCCTCGGCCATCGTTAGCCTCCCTTGACGGCTTTCACGATCTTCTGCGCGGCATCGTCGAGATTGTCGGCCGGAACCACGTTGAGGCCGGACTCGCGGATGATCTGCTTGCCGGCATCGACATTGGTGCCCTCGAGCCGCACCACCAGCGGCACGCTGAGGCCGACTTCCTTGACGGCGGCGACAACGCCCTCGGCGATGATATCGCACTTCATGATGCCGCCGAAGATGTTGACCAGGATCCCCTTCACGTTCGGGTCGGCGGTGATGATCTTGAAGGCCGCCGCCACTTTCTCCTTGCTAGCGCCGCCGCCGACGTCGAGGAAGTTGGCGGGCTCCATGCCGTAGAGCTTGATGATGTCCATGGTCGCCATGGCAAGGCCGGCGCCGTTGACCATGCAGCCGATGGTGCCGTCGAGCGTCACGTAGTTGAGGTCGTATTTCGACGCCTCGATTTCCTTGGGGTCCTCTTCGGTCAGGTCGCGCAGCGGCACTGCCACCTCGGGATGGCGGAACAGCGCGTTGTCGTCGAAGGATACCTTGGCGTCGAGGACGCGCAGCTCACCCTGCCTGGTGACCACGAGCGGATTGATTTCCAGCATCGCCATGTCCTTGGCGACGAAGGCCGCGTAGAGCTGGCCCGCCAGCTTTTCGGCCTGCTTGGCGAGGTCGCCGGAAAGATTGAGCGCCTTGGCCACCGTGCGGCCGTGATGGGCCATGATGCCGGTCGCCGGATCGACCGAGAAGGTGACGATCTTTTCCGGCGTGGAGTGCGCGACGTCCTCGATGTTCATGCCGCCTTCGGTCGAGACCACGAACGAGACTTCAGAGGTCTCGCGGTTGACCAGGATCGAGAGATAGAACTCCTTGTCGATGTCGGAGCCATCCTCGATGTAGAGGCGATTGACCTGCTTGCCGGCTGGACCCGTCTGTACCGTCACCAGCGTCGCGCCCAGCATCTGCTTGGCGAATTCGGCAACCTCGGCGACCGACTTGGCGATGCGAACGCCGCCCTTGTCGCCGGCAGATGCCTCCTTGAACTTGCCCTTGCCGCGGCCGCCGGCGTGAATTTGGCTCTTCACCACCCAGACCGGGCCGGGGAGTTTCTTGGCTGCCGCCTCCGCATCCTCAGACTTCAGCACCGGCACGCCCTTGGAGATCGGCACGCCGAATTCGTGCAGCAGGGCCTTGGCCTGATATTCGTGGATATTCATCGAGAGACGCTCCCCAAACCCTGAATTGGTGGAGGTCAGCGCCCCCACGCCTGTTCTATGGCTGGCATACCATATACCACAGAAACCGCAAGAGCCGAAGATCGAACTGGCCGATCCCCGGCCCATCTACTTGTTTGAGCGTGATCTTTGCCGAAAGCCGGTCCCGCCTTGCGCTGGTGCGCCCTGCGGGTCGGGATCACGCCCGGCGAAATCAGCGCCCCAGCAGGTCGGGCGCGATCTTCTTGCAGGCATCGACGAGACCCTGCACGGCGCCGACCGACTTGTCGAAGGCCTCGCGGTCCTTGCCGCCGAGCTCGATCTCGACCACGCGCTCGACGCCCTTGGAGCCGATGACGACGGGCACGCCGACATACATGTCCTTCACGCCATACTCGCCGTTCAGATAGGCGGCGCAGGGCAGCACGCGCTTCTTGTCCTTCAGATAGCTCTCGGCCATCGCGATCGCCGACGCCGCCGGCGCATAGAACGCCGAGCCGGTCTTCAGCAGGTTGACGATCTCGGCGCCGCCGTTGCGGGTGCGATCGACGATCTCGTCGATGCGCGCCTGCGAGGTCCAGCCCATCTTGACGAGGTCGGGCAGCGGAATGCCGGCGACGGTGGAGTAGCGCGTCAGCGGCACCATGGTGTCGCCATGGCCGCCGAGCACGAAGGCGGTGACGTCTTCCACGGAGACGTTGAACTCGTCGGCGAGGAAATAGCGGAAGCGCGCCGAATCCAGCACGCCGGCCATGCCGACCACCTTCTTGTGCGGCATGCCCGAAGCCTTCTGCAGCGCCCACACCATCGCATCCAGCGGGTTGGTGATGCAGATGACGAAGGAGTCGGGCGCGTATTTCTTGATGCCGGCGCCGACCTGCTCCATGACCTTGAGATTGATGGAGAGGAGATCGTCGCGGCTCATGCCGGGCTTGCGCGGCACGCCGGCGGTGACGATGCAGACCTTGGCATTGTCGAGCGCCTCGTAGGAATTGGCGCCGACCAGATGCGCGTCGAACCCGTCGACCGGCGAGGACTGCGCGATGTCGAGCGCCTTGCCCTGGGGAATGCCTTCCGCGATGTCGAACATCACGACGTCGCCGAGCTGCTTGAGCCCGATGAGGTGAGCCAGCGTACCGCCGATCTGACCGGAGCCAATCAAGGCAATCTTGTCGCGCGCCATGGGAAATCTGTCCTTTGAGAGCAGTGAGGTAAGGAGGGAGGATAGGCTTTCGGGAAGGGTGGTTATCCCTTTAGCCGGACCGGTTCAAGTCGCGCCATGCCTCTTTGGGAGCACTGCTGCGATTTCAGTCAGGTATGCCAGCCGGTGTCATTCCGGGGCGCGCGTAGCGCGAGCCCGGAATGACGGGACGGGAACTATGTTTCCACCAGCCCGGTCGTCGAACCGCTCGCCGCCGAATCCTTACGCCCGTGCGGCAATGCCAGGTAGGATTCCGAACTCATTTCGATCAGGCGCGAGGAGGTGCGCTTGAACTCGTTGGCCTCGACGCCTTCGGTCGCGACATAGAGCGCGACCGGATCGGCCGCCGCAGACGCCATCAGCTTCACGCCGTTGTCATAGAGCGTGTCGATCAGCGAGATGAAGCGCTTGGCGGCGTTGCGATCGGCGTAATCCATCACAGGAATGCGGTCGATCAGGATGGTGTGGTAGTCGTGCGCGAGGCGCAGATAGTCGCTTGCGGCGAGCGGCTTTTCGCAGATGTCGGCAAAGGAGAACCGCGCCACGCCATGCGCCGAACACGGCACATGCAGCTTGCGGCCCTTGATCGCGATATCGCGCGGCTTGCACGGCGCCCTGCCGGTCAACCGGCCCCAGGCACGGTTGAGCACGAATTCGGCTTCGGGATCGTTGGTCAGCCACATCCTGGCGCCGGCGAGCTTCTCCAGCCGGAAGTCGGTGCGCGCATCGAGCCGCATCACATCCATGTGGTTGGTGATCTGCGCGATGAAGGGCAGGAACAGCGCCCGGTTCAAGCCACCCTTGTAGAGATCGTCCGGCGCCACGTTCGATGTCGCCACCACCACGGTGCCGAGGCCGAACAGCCTTGCAAACAGGCGACCGAGGATCATGGCATCCGCGATGTCGGTGACATGGAATTCGTCGAAGCAGAGCAGCCACGCCTCGTCGAAGATCGCATGCGCCGTCAGTCCGATCACGTCGGCATCGTCGATCTCGCCGCGCGCGATGTTCTGGCGGTAGGCGTAGATGCGCTCATGCACCTCGGCCATGAATTCGTGGAAATGCGCGCGCCGCTTGTGCTCCACCGGCGACTGCTGGAAGAACAAATCCATCAGCATGGTCTTGCCGCGGCCGACCTCGCCATGGACGTAGAGGCCGCGCGGCGGCGACTCGTCCTTGTCGGCGAACAGCCGGCCGAACAGGCTCTGCTTCTTGATCGGCTTGTAGCCGGAAAGCCGCTCCTCCAGCGCCGCAAACGCTTCCGCCGCGCGCATCTGCGCCGCATCGGCCTCGATCGCACCTGACGCGATCAGGGCCTTGTAATGGGCATCGAAGGTGGCGGGCGGGGTATTGAGCATGCCCCCTTTCCGCCCCAGCGCGCGACAAATTGCAAGCGAGGAATTGGGGTGACGGGTATGCGCTGCGCTTGTTCTCCCTCTCCCCGTTCTCACGGGGAGAGGGCAGGGTGAGGGGCTGTTTCCGCAATCACGGTGAGAGATGGACTCGCGGAGAGTCCCCCTCACCCGGATCGCATTGCCATGCGATCCGGCCTCTCCCCGCGTGCGGGGAGAGGCGAACAGACCTCACGCACTCAGCGCGTAGGAATCCTCGACCACATAGGGGCCGCCGCCGGTGGAGGCGCGGGAGGAGAACAGCACGAAGCGCGAGGCGAGGAAGCTCTTGCTCGGGAAATAGCCGCGCACGGAGAGATAATCGGCGACGTCCTGGCTGGAGGCATCGTGCAGCCGCGCCAGCGTGACATGCGGCGTGAATTTTCGTCCCTCGGGATCGAGCCCCAGGCGCTGCATCAACCGCTCAAGCTCGGCCTGCAGTTCGATCAGCGGCCGGCTCGGCTCGACGGCGGCGACCACCGCACGCGGCTTCTTGCCGCCAAAACTGGTCAGGCCCTGCAGACGAACCTCGAACGGCTTGCGGTTGACGCGAAACAGCATCGAGGCGATCTCGTTGGCATAGGTGCCATCGATGTCGCCGATGAAGCGCAGGGTGACGTGATAATTTTCGGGGTCGATCCAGCGAGCGCCCGGAAGGCCGCCCCGCAAGCCGGAAAGTGTGTGGCCGATCTCGGCCGGAATTTCCAGTCCAGTGAACAAACGCGGCATCGTAATCACTCCCGATGCTTGGACATTCAGCGGGAGGCCCGCGTCATGCCCCAAACCAGAGACCGGCGAATCACCGATCTCCAATTTCTACCCGACTTATGTGACTCTGCGAAGCATGCCGCGTTAACGCCCCGGAAACTTGCGGGGAGTTGTACAGATTTCAGCTCCGCTGCCCGGCAATCGTGCCGAGAAATGCCTCCACCATAGGCAGAATGTTCTTCACGATGAGATCGACGCCTTCCGCGGTCGGATGGATGCCGTCCTTCTGGTTGAGCTTTGTCTCGGCCGCCACGCCTTCGAGGAAGAACGGATAGAGCGGCACGTCGAAAGCCTTCGCCAGTTCCGGAAAGATGGCATTGAAGCGGGCCGCATAGTCCGTGCCGTAGTTCGGCGGCGCCTGCATGCCGCACAGGAGCACAGCAATCCTGCGCGCTTTCAGCCGCGCCAGAATGTCCGACAAAGCCGCGCGCGTCACATTGGGGTCGGTGCCGCGCATCGCATCATTGGCCCCGAGTTCGAGGATGACGGCCTCGGTTCCCTCCGGGATCGACCAGTCGAGCCGGTCACGCCCGCCGGAGGTGGTGTCGCCGGACACCCCGGCGTTGATTATGTCGACCTTTATCCCCTTGGATTCCAAAGCCTTTTGCAGGCGGACCGGGAACGATTGATTGGCCGGCAGGCCAAGGCCGGCGGTGAGCGAATCGCCGAAGGCAACGATCTTGACGGGCCTTGCCGACGCGGCAGCAGGAGACTGCGCAAGGGCCTGGCCCGTCATCAGGAAAGCCAGAATCAACACGATGATGTGCGCGAAGTTCGCAAAGCTCCCCTCGACCCCGCGGGCCGAAGTGCCATATGACGCAACCATGGACAGCCTCATCCAAACCTCGTCTCTGACCGGCACCGAGCCGGACACCATCGCCATCAACAACGTCAATCTTTCGCTCGGCTCCGGCGCCGCGCGCGTGCACATCCTCAAGGATATCAGCCTGCGCGTCGGATCGGGAGAAGCGATCGGCCTGATCGGTCCGTCCGGATCGGGGAAATCGACGCTCCTGATGGTGATGGCGGGACTGGAACGTCCCGATAGCGGAGAGGTGGTGGTGAACGGCACGGCGTTCAATGCCCTCGACGAGGACGCGCTGGCGCGTTTCCGCGGCCGCCAGGTCGGCATCGTCTTCCAGTCCTTCCATCTGATCCCGACCATGACGGCGCTGGAGAATGTCGCCGTCCCGCTCGAGCTCGCCGGCAATGCCGAAGCGGCGGCACGCGCCGCTCAGGAGCTGGAATCGGTCGGCCTCGGCCACCGCCTGCATCATTACCCGACGCAGCTTTCCGGCGGCGAACAGCAGCGCGTTGCGCTCGCCCGCGCGCTGGCGCCCGATCCCGCGATCCTCGTGGCGGATGAACCCACCGGCAATCTCGACGAGACCACGGGCAGGCAGATCGTCGATCTCCTGTTCTCGAAACATGCCGAGCGCGGCATGACCCTGGTGCTGGTGACGCACGACACCGGGCTCGCACAACGCTGCGACCGCGTGGTGCGGTTGCGCTCGGGCCGCATCGACGGACACGGCGCTTGACCACGCTCGCCGACGAGACCGCCTATCAGGCGCGCGCCTCCTCGCTCGCATTCCGCTACGCGCTGCGCGAGTTGCGCGGCGGATTGCGCGGCTTCTACGTCTTCATCGCCTGCATCGCGCTCGGCGTGATGGCGATTGCCGGCGTCGGCTCGGTCGCGGCGAGCCTCGGCGACGGGCTGGCCCGCGAGGGCCGCACCTTGCTCGGCGGCGACGTCGCCTTCTCGATGATCCAGCGCGAGGCAAAGCCCGACGACGTCGCCTTCCTGCGCTCGCGCGGCAACCTCTCGATCGCCGCGACGCTGCGCGCCATGGCCCGCGCCGGCAACGGTCAGCTCGCGCTGGTCGAACTGAAGGCCGTTGACAGCGCCTATCCGCTGCTCGGCGAATTGACGCTCGAGCCGAAAATGCCGCTCGCCGAACTTCTCGCCGAGCGCGACGGCGCATTCGGTGCCGCCGTCGATTCGACGCTGCTGGCGCGGTTCGACCTGAAACTCGGCGACCGTGTCGCCGTCGGCAACTCCACCTTCGAACTCCGCAGCGTGGTCAATGCCGAGCCGGACAAGCTCGCCGGCAATGTCGGGCTGGGGCCGCGCTTCCTCACCAGCGAAGCGGGCCTGCGCGCTACCGGGCTGTTGCTGCCCGGCAGCCTCGTGCGCTGGATCTATCGCGTCAAGCTGCCCGACAACGCCGCCGACGATCGCTCCGCCGCCGCGTTCATCGCCGATGCCCGCGCCGCTTCGCCGGAAGCGGGCTGGGAAATCCGCAGCCGCGCCAACGCCTCGCCGCAGCTGGAGCGCACCATCAACCGCTTCACGCAATTCCTGACGCTGGTGGGCCTTGCCGCCCTTCTGGTCGGCGGCGTCGGTGTCGCCAACGCGGTGAAGAGCCATATCGACCGCCGCCGCGACGTGATCGCGACCTTCAAAGCGGTCGGCGCCACCGGCCGCGACGTCTTCACCATCTACACCACCCAGGTGATCGTGCTCGCCGCGCTCGGCTCGGTGATCGGGCTAGCCGCAGGCGCTGCGCTGCCGTTCGTCATCGTCGGCCTGTTCGGAAAGATCCTGCCGCTGCCGGTGGTGCCGGCGCTGCATTTCGACGAGCTGGCGCTTTCCCTGGTCTATGGCCTTCTCACCGCGCTTGCCTTCGGGCTGTGGCCGCTCGGCCGCGTCCACGACGTGCCGGTCGCGGCGCTGTTCCGCGAGATCGTGACCAGCACCTGGCACCGCCCGCGCTGGCGCTACATCGTGCTGATGGCAGCCGTCATCGCAGCACTGGTCGGCGTGGCGATCGGGCTTGCCTATGACAAGCGCGTTGCCGCCGTGTTCGTGGCATCATCCATTGCCGTGTTCGTGCTGCTGCGGGCGATTGCCGCGGGGCTGATGGCACTGGCGCGAAGGATGCCGCGCAGCCGCATCACCATGCTCCGGCTCGCCATCTCCAACATCTACCGGCCCGGCGCGCTGACGCCGTCGGTGGTGCTGTCGCTGGGCCTTGGCCTTGCCGTGCTCGTCACCATCACGCAGATCGACGGCAATCTGCGCCGGCAGTTCCTGGCCGCGCTGCCGGAGCGCGCGCCGTCGTTCTATTTCATCGACATCCCGTCCTCCGAGTCCGAACGGTTCGGCGCCTTCCTGAAGCAGGTCGCCGCCGATTCGACGGTGGAGGAAGTGCCGATGCTGCGCGGGCGCATCGTCGCTGCGCGCGGCGTCAAGGCCGAGGAACTGAAGCCGTCGCAGGACACCGAATGGGTGCTGCAGAGCGACCGCGGCCTGACCTATACCGGCGAGATTCCGAAGGGCTCCAAGATCGTCGAGGGGCAATGGTGGCCGGCCGACTATCAGGGACCGATCCTGGTCTCGATGGAGAAGAAGATCGCCGACGGATTGAAGTTGAAGATCGGCGACGAGATCGTCGTCAATGTGCTCGGCCGCGATATTCCCGCGAAGATCGCCAACCTCAGGAACATCGACTGGCAGGGGCTCGGCATCAACTTCGTGCTGGTGTTCTCGCCCAACGCCTTCAAGGGCGCGCCGCACAGCCATGTCGCGACCCTGACCGAGGCGCAACACGATGCCGCATCCGATGCCAGGATCATCAAGCAGGTTGCGGATGCCTTTCCGATGGTGACGAGCGTGCGGGTCCGCGAAGCGCTCGAGACCATCGGCACCGTCGTCACCAACCTGGCGCTGGCCATTCGCGGAGCCAGCGCCGTGACCCTGATCTCGGCGATCCTGGTCCTGGGCGGCGCGCTTGCCGCCGGCCACCGCCACCGGGTCTATGACGCCGTGATCCTGAAGACGCTCGGCGCCACACGGGTGCGGCTGCTCGGCGCCTATGCCCTGGAATACCTCATGATCGGCTTTGCGACCGCGATCTTCGGCGTGATCGCAGGTTCGGTGGCGGCCTGGCTGATCGTGACCCGGCTGATGACGCTCAGTTTCGTCTGGCAAGCCGGCAGCGCCGCCGGCGTGGTAGCTGCCGCACTCCTGGTCACGGTCGGGTTGGGTTTGGCCGGCACGCTGCTGGCATTGAACCAGAAGCCTGCCACCGTGTTGCGCAATTTGTGACAAAGTGAAG
This sequence comes from Bradyrhizobium sp., assembly GCF_016219575.1. Classification (GTDB taxonomy): domain Bacteria; phylum Pseudomonadota; class Alphaproteobacteria; order Rhizobiales; family Xanthobacteraceae; genus Bradyrhizobium. Next base: position 102,080 of record NZ_JACRMG010000035.1, read on the forward strand.
CGGGCACCCGGCAACCTGCCATTCCAGCCCGCAACTTCAGGGTTAACGCGATTTCACCCGGCTTGCATGCTGCAGAGCGACATTCGGCCGCGCACCGAAGCTTGCTTTGAATGTGTTAGTTTCCCACATATCAGCCAAGCCGGAAACTCCGTTTGATGACAGGATTTTAATGTCGGCAGACGGCGGGTATCTGGGATAGATTCTTCCGGGCGGCGCGAAGCCCTCGCGGCCGCCGGACCAACCAACGGGAATTCGACCATGTCGGACCTAGACCGCAACTATGCTTCCCCCTTCGGCCGGGCCGCCGGGCGCGTCGATGCCGCGACCGTCGATGCCGGTCTGCGCTCCTACATGCTGCGCATCTACAACTACATGAGCATCGGCCTGGCCATCACCGGCCTCGCTGCGCTCGGCGTCTACATGGCCGCCGTCACCACCGACCAGGCCGGCGCCGCCGCCAAGTTCGGCAAGGAGTTCCTGACGCCGTTCGGCTATGCGATGTATGTGAGCCCGCTGAAGTGGCTGTTCATCCTCGCGCCGCTGGTCATGGTGTTCGCGATCTCGTTCGGCATCAACCGGCTGAGGCCTGCAACCGCCCAGATGTTGTTCTGGGCGTTCGCGGCGCTGATGGGCGTTTCGCTGTCGTCGATCTTCCTGGTGTACACCCACACCTCGATCGTGCGCGTGTTCTTCATCACCGCCGCCACCTTCGGTGCGCTCAGCCTGTGGGGCTACACCACCAAGCGTGACATCAGCGGGATGGGCTCCTTCCTGTTCATGGGCCTGATCGGCATCATCATCGCGAGCCTGGTCAACCTGTTCCTGGCGAGCTCGATGCTGCAGTTCATCGTGTCGGTGGTCGGCGTGCTGATTTTTGCCGGTCTCACCGCCTGGGATACCCAGCGGCTGAAGAACGACTACATCTACGGCTACGCCGCGCAGGGCGGCGACATTGCCGAGCGTGCGGCGATCTCCGGCGCACTCTCGCTCTACCTGAACTTCATCAACCTGTTCACGCTGCTGCTGCAGCTGCTCGGCCAGCGCGACTGACGCGACCCGGGCTGGACGGATCGAAGCCCCGGCCTCACCGCCGGGGCTTTTCTTTTGCGCCCTTTCCTCGTCATGCCCGGACTTGATCCGGGCATCCACGTTCTGCCTGCCGCACCAAAGACGTGGATGGCCGGGTCAAGCCCGGCCATGACGAAGGGAAACGACGTTGATCCCAATTGATCGGCTGATATCTTGCGGCCCATGCCCGCCCTTGAAATCAGGCCGACGATCGAGGCCGACCTTTCCGCCGTCACCGAAATCTACGAACACGCGGTGCGCCACGGCACCGCGACGTTCGAGCTGATCCCGCCCGATCTCGCCGAAATGACGCGGCGATTCCGCGCGCTCGTCGATGGCGGCTATCCCTATTTCGTCGCCACCCTCGACGGCGAGGTGGCCGGCTATGCCTATGCCGGCGCCTACCGGCCGCGGCCGGCCTATCGCTTCACCGTGGAGAACTCGATTTACCTGAGGCCCGCGAACCACCGCCGCGGCATCGGGCTTCGGCTGCTGCACCGGCTGATCGAGGAATGCGAGCGGCGCGGCTATCGCCAGATGATCGCCGTGATCGGCGATTCAGCCAATGCCGGATCGGTCGGCGTGCACACGGCTTGCGGATTCCAGATGATCGGGACGCACCCGAATGTCGGCCTGAAATTCGGCCGATGGCTCGACACCGTGATGATGCAGCGTGCGCTTGGCGAAGGCGCCACGACGCTGCCAGCGGATTCGTAGCGCGGACGGATCGTGGATTGCATCGGGCGCCGGACACAAAATCGCGAAAACAACCCCATGCAAAGTAGAAGCTACACCACCGCGAGCTTGCGATCGATCACCAGGAGCACGCGATCCAGCTCGTGGCCGCGGCGCAGGATCAGGCCGGTCGCCGAGATCACGCTGTACATGCCCTGCTTGCGCGCGAGCCGCGGATCCTTCTCGATGCGATAAAGCGGCACCTCGGTGGCGCGGCGGAACACCGAGAACACGGCGCGGTCTTTCAGGAAGTCGATGGCGTAGTCGCGCCACTCGCCGTCGGCGACCATGCGGCCGTAGAGATTGAGGATGCGGTTGAGTTCAAGGCGGTTGAAGGTGACGCGATTGGGCGGCGCATTCGCAGCGGCGGGTCGAGCCGCTGCGCGAAGCCCGCTTGGATCGGTGTCCTCCGAAATCGTACTCATGGAGCGCCTCCTGTCATCTCCAAGACGACCTCGCTCCGAAAACCGGTGCCCACTTTTCGGGATCGTCATGCAGACGCCATGATTGCGCCGACCGCGGCCGGCCGCAAGGGGCGCCCGATAAATACCGTCAGGGCCGGGCGAATCGGCCGCATGCCCGCAAATGACCGGGTCACAGGATCGTTAGGCGAATCTTATTGCTGCCCCACTTCCGCCAACCGACTGCCGCCCCCAGTTGAGATAGTGATTCTCGCGTTGACCCGGTCCTTTCGGTTCCGGATTCCTCAGCCCCCAGCCCCCCGGGGCCGTCGGGATCGGGTCTATCGCACGGGGTTAGACCCCTGAGGGACTAACCCTCGAGACTGGGCCAACGAAAGTTGGTCCTTTTCTTTTTTGGGCGTTCGCCAGCGCCTGTTCCATGCGCAGCGGCCGCGCCGCCGAATCATCCTTCCGGCAAGTCAGCAACGCGCTAACCGCCGTACGGCCGCGCCGCGAATTGAACAGTTACCGGTTGGTTAATGCAGCGTCGTGTAGGCCGCGCCCAGCATCGGGCCCGGCTTGTCGCGGCTACCGTCCTGGACCAGCACGGCCGCAGCATCGATGCCCTCGCGCATGACGCTGTCGAGCGGCACAGTCCAGCTTCCCGCCGTGCCATTGAAGTCGCCGACCTTGAGGAGGTTGCGCACCACATTGTGGTAGACGACCTCGCGCCCGCGATTTTCACCCCGGCTGATCGAAATCGGCACCGCCTTCGAGATCGAGCAGAGCCAGATCTCTCCTCGCGCCGATGTCGTCTCCTTGCCGGCGGCAACCGACACCGTGAGCTGCTTGCCCGACAATGTCATCGTCACCGGCACGGACATCACCTTGCCGGTCTTGCCGGTGTCCTTGATCGCGCCGTCAATGCGCGCGCGATCGCTGCCGATCACATGCGCCGCGCCGTTGACGATCACCTGCGGCGTGTAGACGTCGCGGTCGCCGCGCACATGCGAATAGGCTTTCTGCCGCGCGCTGAAGCGGGAGTCCGCGAGCGTGTCCTTCCAGCCGAGATAGTCCCAGTAGTCGATCGGCAGGCTGAGCGCGATCACCGACGGGTCCTTGGCGAGCTCGCCGAGAATCTTGTCGGCCGGCGGACAGGACGAGCAGCCTTGCGAGGTGAACAATTCCACCACGGCTTTCGGCTCGGCATGGGCGGGACGGATGACCGCGACGATCGCGCAGACACCGAGCGCACCCGACCAACGCGAAAGAGAACGATAGGCCATCAACGCTGTCATAAGCAGGTCCGGGGTTCTCGCATCGGCAAAATGGTCACCGTAGTTGTACGGGCAGCTCGTGCCCCAGAACGAGCGAAGGCGGCCCTTGATAGGCCGCCTTCTTTTTGCCTGCCACTCACTTCGCAGTGAGCCATGGTCACAAGCCCGGTCTGGATCGCCAATCCGCGTCAGGCCGCGAGCTTGCGCAGCACGTAATGCAGGATGCCTCCGTTCCGGTAGTACTCGAGCTCGTCCAGCGTATCGATGCGGCAGAGCAGCGGCACCTCCTGCCTGGAGCCGTCGGCGGAAGTGATTTCCGCCGTCAGCGTCTGGCGCGGCTTGAGGTCGCCCTGCAAGCCCCGGATGGTCACCTTCTCGTCGCCCTTGAGCCCAAGTGACGACCACGACGCACCGTTTTCGAAGGTGAGCGGCAGCACGCCCATGCCGACCAGGTTGGAGCGGTGGATACGCTCGAAGCTCTGGCAGATCACCGCGCGAACGCCGAGCAGGCGCGTGCCCTTGGCCGCCCAGTCGCGCGAGGAGCCGTTGCCGTATTCGGCGCCGGCGAACACCACCAGCGGCACGCCCTCTTCCTGGTAGCGCATCGCGGCGTCGTAGATCGACATCTGCTCGCCATCCGGCCAGTGCTTGGTCAGGCCGCCCTCCGGGATGTTGCCGTCGGCGCCCTTGAGCATGAAGTTCTTGATACGGATGTTGGCGAAGGTGCCGCGCATCATGACTTCATGATTGCCGCGCCGCGTGCCGTACTGGTTGAAGTCGGCGGGACGGACCTGATGCTCGCTGAGGAACTTGCCGGCGGGCGAAGTCAGCTTGATCGAACCGGCCGGAGAAATGTGGTCGGTGGTGATCTTGTCGCCGAACATCGCCAGAATCCGCGCGTCGACGACGTCGGTGATCGGCTCCGGCTGCTTCTTCATGCCCTCGAAATAGGGCGGATTCTGCACATAGGTCGAACTCATGTTCCAGCGATAGGTCTCGCTGGTCACCGTCTTGATCTTGCGCCAGTTGGTGTCGCCCTTGAACACGTCGGCATAGCGCTTCTTGAAGATCGAGGCCGTCACGAACTTCTTCATGAAGGCGTTGATCTCCCTGGTGGTCGGCCAGATGTCCTTCAGGTAGACCAGCTTGCCGTCCTTGCCGGTGCCGATCGGCTCGACCGCGAGATCCCTGGTCACGGTGCCGGCGAGCGCATAAGCGACGACCAGCGGCGGCGAGGCGAGATAGTTCGCCTGCACGTCCGGCGAGACGCGACCCTCGAAGTTGCGGTTACCCGACAGCACTGCGGCGGCGACGATGCCGTTGTCGTTGATCGACTTGGAAATCTCTTCCGGCAGCGGGCCGGAATTGCCGATGCAGGTGGTGCAGCCGAAGCCGACCAGGTTGAAGCCGACCTTGTCGAGATCCTTCTGCAGGCCGGAATTGGCGAGATATTCCGCCACGACCTGGCTGCCCGGAGCGAGCGAGGTTTTCACCCACGGCTTGGCCTTCAAGCCCTTGGCGGCGGCGTTACGCGCCAGCAGGCCGGCGCCGATCAGCACGCTCGGATTGGAGGTGTTGGTACAGGAGGTGATCGCCGCGATCACCACGTCGCCGTGGCGGAGATTGAAGTCGCGGCCTTCGACCGGATAGCGCTTGTCGGCCTCGTCAGGCTTCTTGTATTCGCCGGCCAGCGCGGTAGCGAAGCCGGTGGAGACGGACGGCAACGCGACGCGGCCTTCGGGGCGCTTCGGTCCGGCCATCGAGGGAACGACGTCGGCGAGGTCGAGCGTCAAGGTCGCAGTGAACACCGGGTCGGCCGACTTGGCGGTGCGGAACAGGCCCTGCGCCTTGGCATAGGCCGAGACCAGCGCCACGCGGTCCGCCTTGCGGCCGGACGTCTTGAGATAATCGATGGTCGCGGCATCGACCGGGAAGAAGCCGCAGGTCGCGCCATATTCGGGGGCCATGTTGCCGATCGTGGCCTTGTCGGCGACCGAGAGATGGTCGAGGCCGGGGCCGAAGAATTCGACGAACTTGCCGACCACGCCCTGCTTGCGCAGCATCTGCGTGACCGTCAGCACGAGATCGGTGGCGGTGACGCCTTCCTTGAGCTGGCCCTTGAGCTTGAAGCCGACCACTTCCGGCAGCAGCATCGACAGCGGCTGGCCGAGCATGCACGCTTCCGCCTCGATGCCGCCGACACCCCAGCCGAGCACGGCGAGGCCGTTGACCATGGTGGTGTGCGAGTCGGTGCCGACCAGCGAATCCGGATAGGCGACCTCGAACGTGCCGGTCTTCTTGCCGACCGTCATCTTCTCCTTTTTCGTCCAGACGGTCTGGGCGAGGTATTCGAGATTGACCTGGTGGCAGATGCCGGTGCCGGGCGGCACGACGGAGAAATTCGAGAACGCCTTCTGGCCCCATTTCAGGAACTCGTAGCGCTCCTGGTTCTGCTTGTATTCCTCGACCACGTTCTTGCCGAAGGCCTTGTTGTCGCCGAAGAAGTTCACGATCACGGAATGGTCGATGACGAGATCGACCGGCACCAGCGGGTTGATCTTCTCGGCATCGCCGCCGAGCTTCTGCATCGCGTTGCGCATGGCGGCGAGATCGACCACCGCCGGCACGCCCGTGAAGTCCTGCATCAGCACGCGCGCCGGACGGAAGGCGATTTCATGCTCGAGTTGGCGCTTCTTCAGCCACTTGCCGACCGCGACGATGTCGTCCCTGGTGACGCTGCGGCCGTCCTCGTTGCGCAGCAGGTTCTCCAGCACGACCTTCATCGAATAGGGGAGCCTGGAGATCCCCTTCAGACCATTCTTCTCGGCGGTGGGCAGGCTGTAATAGACGTAGGTCTTGCCACCGACCTTGAGGGTCTTGCGGCATTTGAAGCTGTCGAGAGAGGTCATGTCAGGAAATCCCAGTTCATCATGATACCCGGCGAGGGTATTTGAGCACCGTCAAAGAGGTGGGGCCGAATGGCTTGCAGACACCGGTCCGGTGCTGCATCAAGGTTCGGGCTTATAGAATCTTTCTAGAAGCGCCGCCACACCGACTATTGTGCTGCAGCATTGCGCCAGCAAAAAATTACGCTGCGGTACCCCAACAAAACCATTGGGTATTTTAGAGGGCTGTGAAAGGGCAACATGCGGCTCTCGGGGCGCGGTTTGAGATGTGTGCGGGGCGACCGGGAGGTGTTTTCCGGCCTCGACTTTACGAGCGTCGCGGGCGAGGCGCTGGCCGTGATCGGCCCCAATGGCTCCGGAAAAACCTCGCTGCTGCGGCTGATTGCGGGCCTGCTGCATCCCGCAGGCGGCTCGGTCGAGCTTTCGGGCGGCGGCGCAGAGCTGACCCTGCCCGAACAGGCGCATTATCTCGGCCATCGCGATGCATTGAAGCCGGCGCTCTCGGTGATGGAAAATCTTTCCTTCTGGCGGGATTTTCTCGGCGGCGAGAGCGGTGACGCGGCCGCGAGCATTGCGCGCGTCGGCCTCGATCACGCCACCCATCTGCCGGCCGGCTTCCTCTCCGCCGGCCAGCGCCGGCGTCTCTCCATCGCACGGCTGTTGTCGGTGAAGCGGCCGATCTGGCTGCTCGACGAGCCGACCACGGCACTCGACGTCGCCGGCCAGGCCGTGTTCGCCGGCCTGATGCGCGAGCATCTCGCCGATGGCGGGCTGATCGTTGCCGCCACCCACGCCCCGCTCGGGATCGACGCACGCGAGTTGCGCATCGGAGGCACGGCATGAGTCGTTGCTTCCACTTGCCACTCGCCGCAGCCCTCTCCGTTCCCTCCCCCCTTGCGGTGGAATCGCATATGCCTCCTGTGTGCGTTTCCGCAAACCTATCCACATCGTCATGGCCGGGCTTGTCCCGGCCATCCACGACCTTTCCCGCGGCACAAAGAACGTGGATGCCCGGGACAAGCCCGGGCATGACGAGTCTGTGGCGGGCAGGCGATGAAGAACAATCCGCATATGCGGTTCCCCTGCCCCGCAAGGGGGGAGGGAGCCCGCTGCCGATGCGGCTCGACTTGTGCGCACGACAAAGACAAGCGGAGTGCTTCGCATGACGGCGCTTGCCGCGCTCATCCGCCGCGACATCCGCATCGCGTTGCGCGTCGGCGGCGGTGCGCTGATCGGCGTGCTGTTCTTCCTCACCGTCGTGGTGCTGATGCCGTTCGCGATCGGGCCCGACCTGCAGCTGCTGAAACGGCTGGGGCCGGCGATCCTCTGGCTCGGCGCACTGCTCGCAAGCCTGTTGACGCTGGATCGCCTGTTCACGGCCGATCATGACGACGGTTCGCTGGATCTCATCGTGATGAGCCGGACGCCGCTGGAACTCGCCTGCGCGGCGAAGGCGCTGGCGCATTGGCTGGCCGCCGGCCTACCGCTGATCGTGGCGACGCCGGTGCTGGGCCTGCTGCTCAACCTCGATGCGGAAGCGACCGCCGCGGTGGCGCTGACGCTGCTGGCCGGCACGCCGGCGCTCACCTTCACCGGCATGATCGGTGCGGCGTTGGCAGTCACGCTGCACCGGGGCGGGTTGCTGCTGGCCGTGCTGGTGCTGCCGCTGTCGGTTCCCGTGCTTATTTTCGGCGTCGCCGCCTCGCAGGCGGTAATCGTGGGCCCGACCCCGTTTGGAACCCCGTTCTCGATCCTCTGTGCGATTTCGCTGGTGAGCTTCGTGGTCGGACCGTTTGCCGCAGCCGCCAGCCTCAAACACGGGCTCGACTGACTTGATGCCGATCAACTTTAATCGAGCAGCTTCAGGCAGATTGCGCGCGGCTGCCGCCACCTTTATCAGGATGCCATGACGCTGATCGACCTCGCCAATCCCACGCGATTCCTGTCGCTGACCGCGCGCGTGCTGCCGTGGCTGGCGGCTCTGACCGCGATCCTGCTGGCGGTCGGGCTCTATCAATCGGCCATGGCACCGGACGACTATCAGCAGGGCGCAACCGTCAAGATCATGTTCATCCACGTGCCGAACGCCTGGCTATCGATGTTCGTCTGGGGCGTGATGAGCATCGCCTCGCTCGGCACGCTGGTGTGGCGCCATCCGCTCGCCGACGTCGCCGCCAAGGCCGCAGCACCGATCGGCGCCGCCTTCACCTTTCTCGCGCTGGTCACGGGCTCGCTGTGGGGCCGGCCGATGTGGGGCACCTATTGGGAATGGGACGCGCGGCTCACCTCCGTGCTGATCCTGTTCCTGATGTATCTTGGGCTCATCGCTCTCTGGAGAGCCGTTGACGATCCCTCGCGCGCGGCGCGGGCCGCCGCGGTGCTGACGCTGGTCGGCGCCATCAACCTGCCGATCATCAAATTCTCGGTCGACTGGTGGAACACGCTGCACCAGGGCGCTTCCGTCATCCGTATGGGCGGCCCGAGCATGGACCGCTCCTTCCTGATTCCGCTGCTGGTGATGGCGGTGGCGTTCTCGTTGCTGTTCGTCACGCTGCATCTGGCGGCCATGCGCAACGAAATCCTGCGCCGGCGCGTCCGCAGCCTGCAGATGATGCAGGCCAGCCGCGTGACGCTGGCCAACGAAGTGGGCGCAACATGACGATGTCGCTCGGACCCTACACCTCCTTCATCACGACGTCGTATGCGCTGGTCGCGATCGTGGTGCTGCTGCTGATCCTCTGGATCGCGGCCGACTACCGCACCCAGAAGGCGCGCTTGCGTGAGCTCGAGGCCAGCGGCATCACGCGGCGCTCCGGCCGCGGCGCAACGGACTTCTGATGAGCATGCAGGCCGACGAAACCGCTCCGCGGACCCGGCGCTGGCTGGTGATGCTGCCGCTGATCGGATTTGGCGTGCTCGCTGCATTTTTCCTGCTGCGGCTTTACGGCGGCGATCCCTCGAAGATTCCCTCGGCGCTGATCGGGCGGCCCGCACCGCAAACGACGCTGCCGGCGCTCCAGGGCCTGACGCGCGACGGCGACGCCGTGCCGGGACTCGATCCCGCGGTGTTCAAGGGCAGGGTCAGCGTCGTCAATGTCTGGGCATCGTGGTGCGTGCCCTGCCACGACGAGGCGCCGCTGCTGATCGAACTCGGCAAGGACAAGCGCCTGCAGCTCGTCGGCATCAACTACAAGGACGTGGCGGATAATGCGCGACGCTTCCTCGGCCGCTACGGCAATCCGTTCAGCGCGGTCGGCGTCGACGGCAACGGCCGCGCCTCGATCGAGTGGGGCGTCTACGGCGTGCCGGAAACATTCGTCGTCGGCCGAGATGGAACCATCGTCTACAAGCTGGTCGGGCCCATCACGCCGCAAAATATCGATCGCGTGCTGAAGGCCGAAATCGAGAAGGCGCTCAAGGCCGGAAGCTGAGCCGGATCGTTCTGCGCACCACCGAAGCTGAAACCGGATCGAATCCGCCCCGTATCTCGTCACCGTCCAGCAATGGACGACAGCGCGGTGGGTGGGGGCCGTCATTGCGCCATCCAGAGGCTTGCGGTGGCGGTCCTCACCCTGCGCTGTTCAGCGCCGTCGGATTTGGGAATCTATCCGTTCCTGATATCGCCGGCCTCGGCTTCGCTGGCCTGCAGCGACGCCGGCTCCAGGTGATAGCGCTTGATCAGCGGCATCTGGGAGATGGCAAAGCCCATGGTCAGCGGGATGGCGCCGAATGCCTTGAACGCGACCCAGAAGTCGGTGCTCTGCGTGCGCCAGATGATCTCGTTGAGAACCGCCATGGCGAGGAAGAACAGCGCCCAGCGCATCGTCAGGATGCGCCAGCCGGCGTGCGTCAGGTTGAACATCTGGTCGAACATGATCGCGATGAAGGAACGGCCGAACAGCAGCCCGCCGCCGAGCACGGCGGCGAACAGGCTGTAGACGATGGTCGGCTTCATCTTGATGAAGGTCTCGTCATGCAGCACCAGCGTCAGCGTGCCGAACACCAGCACGATCGCGCCGGTGACCAGCGCCATCATGGGAACGTGTTTCGTCACCACATAGGACGCGATCATCGCCGCCACGATCGCCACCATGAACGCGCCAGTCGCCGCAAACAGGTTGAACTTGGCGTTGACGACAAAGAACAGGATCAACGGACCGAGCTCGGTCGCGAGTTTGAACAGCGGATGCGGCTGGGTCTTGTCCATCACGTAACCTTTGTTGTCTTCATCCGCGAAAGCGGGTGCTACTCGATCCCCGCGATCGCCCTTGCAAAATCCCGCGCGGTAAACGGCGCGAGATCGTCGATGCCTTCGCCGACGCCGATGAAGTGCACCGGCAGTTTGAACTTCTCCGCCAGCGCCACCAGTATGCCGCCGCGCGCGGTGCCGTCGAGCTTTGTCATCACGAGGCCCGTGACCCCCGCGGTACGATGAAATGCCTCGACTTGCGACAGCGCATTTTGTCCCACCGTGGCGTCGAGCACGAGCAGCACGGCATGCGGCGCCGACTCATCCACCTTCCTGATCACGCGCACGACCTTTTCCAGCTCGTTCATCAGCTCGGACTTGTTCTGCAGCCGGCCTGCGGTGTCGATCAGGAGCACGTCGATGCCCTGCTCCTTCGCAGCCGTCAGTGCGTTGAAGGCGAGGCTTGCGGAATCCGAGCCCTGCGCGGCGGCAATGACAGGCACCCTGTTGCGCTCGCCCCAGACCTTCAGCTGTTCGATCGCCGCCGCGCGAAAGGTGTCGCCGGCCGCCAGCATCACCCTGCGCTTTTCCGCGGAGAATTTCGACGCGAGCTTGCCGATGGTCGTGGTCTTGCCGGAGCCGTTGACGCCGACCACCAGGATGACGAACGGCTTTTTCGTCGCATCGATCTCGAGCGGTTTGGCGACCGGCGCCAGCACCTTCTCGACTTCGGCGGCGACCACGCGCTTCACTTCGTCGGCCGAGATCGCCTTGTCGTAGCGGCCGTTGCCCACGGCTTCGGCGATGCGCACCGCGACCTCGGTGCCGAGATCGGCGCGCAGCAGCACATCCTCGATGTCATCGAGCATGGCGCGGTCGAGCTTGCGCTTGGTGACGAGGTCGGCAACCGCGGTCCCCAGCGAACTCGACGTCCGCTTCAGGCCGCCGGACAGCCGCTTCCACCAGCTTAGTTTCGGAGTGTCGGCAGTGGTGTCATTCATGGCGGGGACGTGTTAGCCGTTTCGCACCTGAAACGAAAGTCTCGATGCTTGCTTGATGTTCCGCAATTGACCGACGAAGAAATCCTGGCGCGCGTGCTCCACCGCGACGGGCTGATGCTGGTCATCGACAAGCCGGCGGGGCTTCCCGTGCATCGCGGCCCGAAGGGCGGGCCGAATCTCGAGGCATCGTTCGACGCACTGCGCTTCGGCCTGCCGCGGCCGCCGGTGCTGGCCCATCGGCTGGACAAGGACACCTCCGGCTGTCTCGTGCTGGGACGGCACCGCAAGGCCACCGCCTCGCTCGGGCTGCTGTTCAAGCATGGCAAGGTCGAGAAGACCTACTGGGCCGTCGTCGAGGGCGGCCCGGCGGAGGACGAAGGCGTCATCGACCTGCCTCTCGGGCGGCTGAACGCCGAGCGTGGCTGGTGGCAGAAGCCCGATCCCGAGGGGCAGAAGGCCGTCACCAACTGGAAGGTGCTCGGCCGCGGCAACGGCCTCGCCTGGCTTGCGATGGAACCGGTCACCGGCCGCACCCATCAGCTGCGCGTGCATGCGGCGTCCCAGGGCTGGCCGATCGTCGGCGACAACATCTATGGCAGCGGTCCGCGCTTCGGCGAGCCGCGGCTGCACCTGCATTCCCGCGCCATCGGCGTGCCGATTTCCAGGAACAAGGAGCCGGTGCGGGTGGTCGCGCCGGCACCGGAACATATGCACGAGCGGCTTCGGGCCTGCGGCTGGGACGGCCAGTAGTCTTCCGGAGGAGAAGCCGATCGTGGTTTACGAAACGTTCAAACCCGTCCTGTAGAGCTTCTTGTTGGCTTAGAACAAGCACCCAACAGCTCTGGATGAGCAATGCCACCCGCCGGGCAATCGATTGCCGATGAAATCGAGGCTGCGATCGGCGGCGGCTCGACTGCAAAATGCATCGAGACCGCCAGGCGCGTCACCGACCTCTTTCTGGCTTCCGCCACGCATTTCAGCGGCGAGCAGGTCGAGCTGTTCGACAACGTGCTCGAACGGCTGGTGAAGGCGATCGAGCAGCGCTCGATTGCGGATGTCAGTGCGCGCATGGCCCTTGCGGAGATGAGCGCGCAGCTCGCGCCGATCGCCCAGGCACCTCCTTCGGTGATCCGTCAGCTTGCGGGCAATGACGAGATCCGCATCGCCGCGCCGGTGCTGCAGGAGTCGGCGCGTCTCGGCGATGACGACCTGATCGAGCTCGCGCGCACCAAGAGCGAGCAGCATCTGCTGGCGATCTCCGGCCGCTGGTGGCTCAAGGAAGTCGTCACCGACGCCCTGCTTTCGCGCCGTTTTCCGAGCGTCAGCCGCCGGATAGTCGGCAATCCCGGAGCGCGGGTTTCCCCCGGCGGCTTTGCGATCATCGTGGCCCAGGCTGAAACCAATCCCGATCTCGCGGTCGAGGCCGGCATCCGGGTCGATTTGCCGAGGGAATTGCGCCAGCAGCTGCTGGACAAGGCGACCGACGCTGTCCGCACGAAACTGCTGTCCCGCGCCCCGCCGCATCTGTTCGAGGAAATCCGCAGCGCCATCGCAACCGCCACAGCCAGCGCGGATCGCGAAATGTCGAAGATCCGCGACTTCACTGCGGCAAAGCGCTTCGTTGCGACGTTGAAGGAGAAGGGCGAACTCGACGAGGCCGCGCTGGCCAGATTCGCCCGGCAGAAGAAATACGAGGAGACCGTGGTCGCGCTTGCGGAGCTCGCGCAGTCAAACATCGAGGTGGTCCGCCCGCTGATGCAGAGTCTGCGCGACGACGGGTTGCTGGTTGCGTGCAGGGCCGCCAGGCTCAGCTGGGAGACGACCGCGGCCGTGCTGGACTGCCGCTATTCGACGGGCTCGCTGGGCGCCGCCGAGCTGGCAAGGGCCAAGGGCCACTTTGCCGGCATGACGGTGGAAAATGCGCGACGCATGCTGACGTTCTGGCAGGTGCGCTCGGTCGCGCCGTCACGGACAAACTAACAACCGCGCGCCATCGTGGCCGGTGATCGCGAACCGCTTCACTGCACCCGGAACGTCTCCGCTAACCGCCACCGGAATGAAATGCTCGGTGCGACCGGCCGTCGCGCTCTCAATCAGCACGTCGCGCGTGGCGCCAATCTCGGACTCAAGCCGCCGGTGCAGCGCCGCCTCGCCGGTCGCACGCAGGCGCTTCGCGCGCTCCCTGATCTCGCTGCCTTCGACCTGCGGCATCCGCGCTGCTGGCGTGCCCGGGCGCTTCGAATACGGAAATACATGCAGGAAGGTGAGCCCGCATTCCCCGACCAGGTCCTGCGAACGCGCAAACATCTCTTCCGTCTCGGTCGGGAAGCCCGCGATGATGTCGGCGCCGAACGCGATGTCCGGCCGCAGCCGGCGCACCTGGGCGCAGAAATTGATCGCGTCCCGCCGTGAATGTCGCCGCTTCATCCGCTTCAGGATCATGTCGTCGCCGGACTGCAGAGACAGATGCAGGTGCGGCATCAGCCTGGCGTCATCGGCGATGACGTCGAGCAGGTCGCGGTCGGCCTCGATGGAATCGATCGAGGAGATGCGCAGGCGCTTCAGCTCGGGCACGTGCCGCAGGATCTGCCTTGTGAGCATGCCGAGCTTTGGCGTGCCCGGCAGATCGGCGCCGTAGCTCGTCAGGTCCACGCCGGTCAGCACGATCTCGGCGTGTCCCCGCTCGACCAGCTTGCGCACCTGATCGACCACGGCGCCCATCGGCACCGAGCGCGATTTGCCGCGGCCGTAGGGAATGATGCAGAAGGTGCAGCGATGGTCGCAGCCGTTCTGCACCTGCACGAACACCCGCGGCAGGCCGCGCTGGAAACCGTCGACGAGATGCGGCGCCATTTCCTTCACCGCCATGATGTCGGTGACGGCGATCTTGTCGCTGGCGATGCCGGCGTCGAAGGCGGCGCGCGCGTCGTGCCAGGCATCGCGCCGCATCTTGTCGTCATTGCCGACCACGCGGTCGACCTCGGCCATGTCGGCAAACATCTGCGCCTGCGTCTGCGCCGCGCAGCCGGTGACGACGATGCGCGCATCGGGGCGCTCGCGCCTGAGGCGGCGGATCGATTGCCGCGCCTGCGCCACCGCCTCGTTGGTGACGGCGCAGCTGTTGATGACGATGGTGTCGGAAAGGCCCGCGCCGTCTGCCTCGCGCCGGATCACTTCGGATTCGAATGCGTTCAGCCGGCAGCCGAAGGTGACGATCTCGACCGCCATGGTCTTAAGCGACGCTGGCGAACAGCGCCGGATCGAACTTGCCTTCGTATTCGAAATCCGCCGTGCCGGTCATCAGCACATGATCGTCGCGCTCGCGCCACTCGATCAGGAGATCGCCGCCCGGCAGCGTGATGGTGACGGTGCGGTTGGTGCGCTTCAGCCGCGCTGCGGCAACCGCGGTCGCACACGCGGCCGAGCCGCAGGCCCTGGTCAGCCCGGCGCCGCGCTCCCAGGTGCGGATCGTGATGTGGTCGCGATCGACGACATGGGCGAGCGTGATGTTGGCGCGCTCCGGAAAGATCGGATGGTTTTCCAGCAACGGCCCGAAGCGCTCGAGGTCGTAGGCGTTGACGTCCTCGACCCAGAAGATCGCATGCGGGTTGCCCATGCTCACCACCGAGGGCGAATGCAGGATCGGATTGTCGATCGGCCCGATCTGCAATTCGATGTAGCGGGTATCGCGGAATTCCTCGGCCAGCGGAATGTCCTGCCAGGAAAACTTCGGCGCGCCCATGTCGACGGTATAGAGATCGGGCCGCGGGCCCTGCCAGCAATTGAGCAGCCCCGCCGTGGTCTCGAACGTCGCCGTGGTCTGGCCGGTCTTCTCGAACAGGCGGCGCACCACGCAGCGCATGCCGTTGCCGCAGGCACCGGCCTCGGAGCCGTCATTGTTGTAGATGCGGATGAAGGCTTCGGTGCCGTCGAGCCGGGGCCGCTGCAGCACCATCATCTGGTCGTAATGCACGCCGGCGGGCGAAGCCACCGCGCGCGCCTCCGCGGCCGAGACCGTCGCCCTGGAATCGCGCAGATCCACGACAACGATTTCGTTGCCGACGCCGTTCATCTTGGCAAATGCGTGGTTGGCCAGCGCGCTCATGGAATGACCTGAATTCTGCCTGCCTTATATGGCGAAAGATCAGCGATTGGCCAGTGGGGGCGCGGGGCAGTCATGACGCATCTGTCATGGGACGAAGATGAGCCTTGCGTGTTAGGAATGCTGCACCTTATCGCCGGGCGTGTATCGGGACGCGCCTGCGCTTCAGACCCCGGAGACCGTCGAAATGAACCTTCCCCGCGCCTTCCGCCTGGTCCTGGCCGGCATGATCGCCGCGACCCTTTCGATCGGCGCGGCACTGGCGCAATCCCCGGCTCCCGCAGCCTCTCCGACGGCAATCCCGGCGCCGGCCGCATCTCCCGCCCCGGCTGCCTCACCCGTTCCGGCACCGGCTGCGTCACCGACGCCTCAGGCTTCCGGCTCGCCGGTCCCTGCCCCCTCGGCCAGCCCGACCCCGTCCGCAAGCCCCTCGCCCGCGCCGTCACCTTCGCCGCCCGCTGCGCAAGCCCCGGCCACGCCGCCGCCCGCCGCCGTACAGACCGCCGACCCCTTTGGCGAGCCGGTGACGCTGGAGACGAAGAAGGTCGTGACCGTCAAGGGCAACGCCAACTGGGATGCGGCGTTCGAAACCCTGACCGATTCCTTCAAGGCGCTGACCGCGCTGCTCGACAAGCAGGGCATCAAGGCCACGGGCAACTCGCTGATCGTCTACACCTCGACCGACGACACCGGCTTCACCTTCATCGCCGAAATCCCGGTCGGCCAGGAGGTGAAGAATCTCGGCAAGAACATGAGCATGGGCCAGTCGCCCGAAGGCAAGTCGCTCAAATTCGTCCATCGCGGTTCCTACGACAACATGGACAACACCTATGAGGCGATCACCAACCATCTCGACGAGAAGCGGCTGGAAGCCAAGGACCTGTTCATCGAGGAATACATCACCGATCCCCTCAAGACCGCGGAGGACAAGCTGGTGATCAACGTGTTTGTGCCGCTGAAATGAAGCACCCTTTCCCAATCGCCGCTGCGCTCGCATCGCTCGCGCTCGTTGCCGCGCCGGCATCGGCGCAGAACCCGCCGCCCGCGATCTCCGTCAGCGGCGAAGCGAACGTGTCGGTGGCGCCCGACCTCGCGCAGGTCGACGGCGGCGTGACCTCGGAAGCCAGGACCGCGCGCGAGGCGTCGGAGGCCAACAATGCCGCGATGGGCAAGGTGCTGCTGGCGCTGAAAGGCGCTGGCATCGACGAGAAGGACTACCAGACATCGCGCCTGTCGCTGCAGCCGCAATACGCTCCGACGGGACCGAACCGCACCGGTCCGCAGCAAATCGTCGGCTATCGCGCCGGCAATCGGGTGACCATCAAGGTGCGCGACGTCGGCAAGATCGCCAATGTGATCGACACGCTGGTCGGCGCCGGCGCCAACGAGATCGGCGGCATCAATTTCATCGTGACGCAGGCATCAAAGGCGCTGGACGAAGCGCGCACCAAGGCGGTCGCCGACGCGCGCCGCAAGGCGGAAATCTATGCCAAGGCTGCGGGCGTCACGCTGGGCGAGCCGATCAGCATCAGCGAAGAAGGCTCGGCTTCGCCGCCGGTGTTCCGCAGCAAGATGGCCGCACCGATGGCCGGCGGCGCCCCGACGCCGGTCGCGCCGGGCGAGGAATTGCTGTCGATCACAGTCAACGTGAGCTGGGCGATCAAGGCGCAGTAGCGGCGATCTCCCTCGCCCCGCTCTCGCGGGGAGAGGGTTGGGGTGAGGGGTCGCTCCGCAAACTCGATGGATGACGTGACGCGGTGAGTCCCCCTCACCCGGATTGCTTCGCAATCCGACCTCTCCCCGCAAGCGGAGCGAGGTTAGACAACCTCGAACACCTGGCCCGGCTTCAGCGCGATGAATTTCTCGCGCGGCATCTTCGCTTTATCGAGCGCCGTGCCGAGCGCGATCACCGGCGCGTCGATCGCCTCATCGGTGAGCTGAAACGTGCCCCAGTGATGTCCCAGCGCCTGGGCGGCACCGCAATCGGCCAGCGCCTTCACCGCATCCTCCGGGTTCATGTGCTGGTCGCGCATGAACCAGCGCGGCTCATAGGCGCCGATCGGCAGGATCGCGAGCCGCAGGGGCCCATGCGCTTCGGCGACGCGGCGGAAATGCCTGCCCTCGCCGTAGCCGGAATCGCAGACGATGTAGAGCTTGCCGGCCGGCGTCTCCAGCACGAAGCTCGCCCACAGCGCCTTGTTGCGGTCGAACACGCCGCGCGCCGACCAGTGCCGGGTCGGCACCAGCGTCACCGCCACGCCGTTGCCGAGCTCGACACGATCCTTCCAGTCGAAGCTTTCGGCCTTGATCGCGGCATCCGCATCCAGCATCGTGAGGTCGTTGCCGAGCGGCGTAATGACCCGCGGAGAGAACCTTTCGGCCAGCCTCGACAGTGTCGGCAGGTCGAGATGGTCGTAGTGACCGTGCGAGACCAGCACGATGTCGATGTCGGGCAGCGCCTCGAAGGCAATACCCGGATCGTTGCAGCGCCTCGGCCCGGCCCAGCTCACCGGCGAAACCCGCATCGACCACACGGGATCGACGAGGATGTTGAGCCCCGCGGTCTGGATCAGCCAGCTCGCGTGCCCCACGAATGACAGCCGCACCTTGTCGCCGCTGACGCGCGGCGGCGGCGCATCGGCATAAGGGCTCGGCGCCCAGTCCGGCCAGCTCGCCCGCTGCCTGCTGTTGCCGAACTGCCAGCGCGCCACCGAGGCAAGCGACTTCGGCGGCACGCCGTCAGGATCGTAGAACTGGAAGCCGTCAAAATGATCGGAGATCGGGCCGTCATAGGTCCTGCCGCTGGAAATCCATGCCGCCGGCAAGCCCACGAAGGCGGCGGTGCCGGCGAGCAGTCCAAGGAGGCGGCGGCGGGTGATGGGCACGGGCGGGATGTTTTCCTGGAGTCGTGAGGCGTTATATGGCGCGGCCTCCGGGAGAAGTAACTCGGCAAGCCGTTCAAAATTACGTAGCGGCAAATCGCGCGGGATTACAGCATCTTAGATGCCTTACTAAAATACCACTGGTCATCTTTCCTTGACTTTCCGCGGCCCAGCGGGTTTAACCCCGCCACTTCTCGGAAGGCTCTTCTTTCGATCCGCCCACCGGTTCCCGAAGCCGGAGGCCAACGCCCGACAGCGCGATGCGCCCTCGGGCGCAAAACTGTTTGGACGACCGTCTCGGCGTTGGGTCGAGGCGAACCTGGATCGTCATCACCCGCGAAGGCGGGTGATCCAGTATCCCAGAGCAGCTCGGCATGAGCCGAGAAGCTGCGGCGTACTGGATATCCCGCTTTCGCGGGGTATGACACGGGTGTGTGACGTGAGCGCCTGCAAAGGCAAAGGACAACGGCATTGTTCGACAATCTGTCGGAAAAGCTTGGTGGCATTCTCGATCGCCTGACGGGGCGCGGCGCGCTGTCCGAAAAGGACGTCGATGCCGCGATGCGCGAGGTGCGCCGCGCGCTGCTGGAAGCCGACGTCGCGCTCGACGTCGTCAGAAGCTTCACCGATCGCGTGCGCGAGCAGGCAATCGGCGCCACCGTCGTCAAGTCGGTCACGCCCGGCCAGATGGTGGTCAAGATCGTCCATGACGAGCTGGTCAACACGCTCGGCTCGGAGGCACAGACCGTCGATCTCAACGCGGTCCCGCCGGTTGCGATCATGATGGTCGGCCTGCAGGGCTCCGGCAAGACCACCACCACCGCAAAGCTCGCGCGCCGGCTCGTGCAGCGCGACAAGCGCAAGGTGCTGATGGCGTCGCTCGACGTCTATCGCCCGGCGGCGATGGAGCAGCTCGCCGTGCTCGGCCGCGACCTCGACATCCCGACGTTGCCGATCGTCGAGGGCCAGAAGCCGCCGCAGATTGCCAAGCGCGCGCTGGAAGCGGGCAAGCTCGGCGGCTACGACGTGGTGCTGCTCGATACCGCCGGCCGCACCACGCTCGACGAAGAGATGATGACGGAAGCGGCGGACATCAAAGCCACCGCCAATCCCCATGAAGTGCTGCTGGTCGCGGACTCCCTCACCGGCCAGGACGCCGTCAATCTGGCGCGCTCGTTCGACCAGCGCGTCGGCCTGACCGGCATCGTGCTGACGAGGGTGGACGGCGACGGCCGCGGCGGCGCCGCGCTGTCGATGCGCGCGGTAACCGGCAAGCCGATAAAGCTGATCGGCACCGGCGAAAAGACCGATGCGCTGGAGGATTTTCACCCGAGCCGTATTGCCGGCCGCATCCTCGGCATGGGCGACGTGGTGTCGCTGGTCGAGAAGGCCGCCGCCAACATCGACGCCGAGAAGGCCGCGCGCACCGCCGAGCGCATGCGCAAGGGCCAGTTCGACCTCAACGACATGCGCGAGCAGATGCAGCAGATGGCGAGCATGGGCGGCATCGGCGGGCTGATGGGCATGATGCCCGGCATCGCCAAGATGAAGAACCAGATCGCGGCCGCCGGGATCGACGACACCATCATCAAGCGCCAGGTCGCGATCATCGATTCGATGACGCGGCAGGAGCGCAAGAGCCCCGACATCCTTAAGGCCAGCCGCAAGAAGCGCATCGCCGCCGGCGCCGGCCAGAACGTCGAGCAGGTCAACAAGCTGCTCAAGATGCACCGGAACATGTCCGACATGATGAAGGCCATGGGCTCCGGCAAGCGCGGCCCGCTCGCCGGCATCGCGCAGGCGATGGGCTTTGGCGGCGGCATGAAGCCGCCTTCGCCGGAAGAGATGAAGGCGCTGCAGGAAAAAATGCAGGGCGCGCCGGGCGGCCTGCCTTCGCTGCCGAAGGATCTTCCCACAGGCCTGCGTTCCGGCCTGCCGAATTTGCCGGGGCTCACGGGCCTTTCCGGCAAGCCGACGCTGCCGGGTCTCGGCGGCTTCCCCGGCAAGAAGAAATAACCACCAACCATTCAACCAGCATTCGACTCAGGAGAATAAAATGGCAGTCGTTATCCGCCTCGCACGCGCAGGCACCAAGAAGCGTCCGGTCTATCACATCGTCGCCGCCGACTCGCGCTTTCCGCGCGACGGCCGCTTCATCGAGCGTCTCGGCCACTTCAATCCGCTGCTGCCGAAGGACAACGAGGCCCGCCTCAAGCTCGACCTCGACAAGGTGAAGTCGTGGATGGCCAAGGGCGCGCAGCCGTCGGACCGCGTGATGCGCTTCCTCGACGCCGCCGGCGTTGCCAAGCGCACCCCGCGCAAGAACCCGGAAAAGGCCGTGCCGCGCAAGGAGCGCAAGGCGCAGGCCGAAGCCGCCGCCAAGTCGGCCTAAGGCTTAGCGGCGCATCACGGTGGCAGCACCGGTCTGCGTCGCCCGCATCGGCGCTGCGCATGGCGTGCGCGGCGCCGTCAAGCTGTGGACTTTTACGGAAGACCCGCTGGCCGTGCAGCGTTACGGCCCGCTGATGACAAAGGACGGCGCGCGGCAATTCGAGATCGCCGGTGTCCGCGCCGCGAAAGATCATCTGGTCGCGACCTTCAAGGGGGTTGCGACCCGCAACGATGCCGAGAAACTCAACGGCATCGAGCTCTATGTGCCGCGCGAAAAATTGCCGGCCACGGATGACGGCGAATATTACCACGCCGATTTGATCGGGCTCGCTGCGGTGAATGCCGCAAACGAACCACTCGGCCGCGTCGTCGCCATTCACAATTTCGGCGCCGGCGACATCATCGAGATCGCGCCGCCCAAGGGCGCGACCCTGCTGCTGCCGTTCACCAACGCCGTGGTGCCGACGATCGACATCGCCGGCGGCCGCGTCGTGATCGAGCTGCCGCAGGAAATCGAGGGCGAAGAGCCCACTCTTACCTAAGCAGGTTGAGATGACCTGGCGCGCCACCATCCTCACGCTGTTTCCGGAAATGTTTCCGGGACCGCTCGGCGTCAGCCTCGCGGGCAAAGCGCTCGCCTCCGGCCTGTGGGAGCTGGAAGCGCGCGACATCCGTGCCTCCGCCACCGACAGGCACCGCAGCGTCGACGACACACCGGCCGGCGGCGGGCCCGGCATGGTGCTGCGCGCCGACATCCTGGCCGCCGCGATCGATGCCGCCAGCATCGCCCCGGACCGCCCCCGACTGCTGATGAGCCCCCGCGGTCGGCCATTGACCCAGTCCCGCGTCGTGGAACTCGCGGCCGGGCCGGGCCCCCTGATCGTCTGCGGGCGGTTCGAGGGTATCGACCAGCGGGTGATCGACGCCCGCGGCCTCGAGGAGGTTTCGGTCGGGGATTACGTGCTTTCCGGCGGCGAAATCGCCGCCATGGCCCTGTGTGATGCCTGCGTGCGGCTGCTGCCGGGGGTGATGGGAAAGGAAGCCTCCGGGGCCGAGGAGAGCTTTTCCGAAGGACTACTGGAATACCCCCAATATACCCGGCCGCAGGTCTTCGAGGGCCGTGGAATCCCGGAAATCCTCACCTCCGGCGACCACGCCAAGGTCGCAGCCTGGCGGCGGGCGGAATCGGAGGCCTTGACCCGGTTCCGGCGGCCGGACCTGTGGGAAGCGAAGGGCCAGCAAAAGCCGCCAAAGGACACGACAAGAGGGTGACAAGCGGCGTTTGATGCCTTATACGGGCGCCAAATCCGCACACGCGCAGGATAGATGGACGATTGCGCAGCCCCCGAAAGGCTGGGCGCGCCGCCGATGGAGATTTCAATGAACCTCATTCAGCAGCTCGAAAAAGAGCAGTTCGACAAGCTCGCCGCCAGCAGGGAAATCCCGGAATTCGGGCCCGGCGACACCGTGATCGTCAACGTCAAGGTCATCGAAGGCGAGCGCACCCGCGTGCAGGCCTATGAAGGCGTCTGCATCGGCCGTTCCGGCCGCGGCATCAACGAGAGCTTCACCGTGCGCAAGATCTCCTATGGCGAAGGCGTGGAACGCGTGTTCCCGGTGCTGTCGCCGATGATCGACTCGATCAAGGTGGTCCGCCGCGGCAAGGTGCGCCGCGCCAAGCTGTATTACCTGCGCAACCTGCGCGGCAAGTCGGCCCGCATCGTCGAAAAGACGGACCGCGCCGCCGCCGTCGGCGAGTGAGCCGCACGCAGGACTGTGACCAAAGGCGCGGGCTCACCCCCGCGCTTTTTTGTTGCGGCTTGTCCTGGTGTTAGTCCCTCATCCCCAGGGAGCGCGGAACGCGCGTCTCGAAGGATGCAGGCCCCGGCACTGGCCTCGCCCTTCGAGACGCGCGCCGTCGGCGCGCTCCTCAGGGTGAGGGTTGAAAGCCCTCGCGATTCCAAGTCGGCCTGTTATATACTTGTAGAATGGTTCCAGATTTGACCATCGCCGGACAATTCATCGCGCCGATCGTGATCGACGATCGCTCGCGCCTGCCCGGCCGCTTCTTCGGACGTTTCGCGACCTCGGCAACGTCAGAGCTTGGCGGCGCGCTGTAACCAGCGCGCGCCCATTGCGTTGATCGGCGCGTCCTCGCGCCCACCAGTCACATCAACTTGCACATCAATTCGAAGGCTCAGGCTCATGTCCAAACCAACCACGCTCTACGACAAGATCTGGAACGACCATCTGGTGCACGAAGCCGCCGACGGCACCTGCCTGCTCTATATCGACCGCCACCTCGTGCACGAGGTGACTTCTCCGCAGGCCTTCGAAGGCCTGCGCGCCACGGGCCGCAAGGTGCACGCGCCGGAGAAGACGCTCGCCGTCGTCGACCACAACATCCCGACCACCGATCGCTCGAAGCCCAATCCGGATCCCGAGAGCATCGAGCAGATGCGGGTGATGGCGGAGAACGCCAGGGAATTCGGCATCGAGTATTTCAACGAGTTCGACAAGCGCCAGGGCATCGTCCACGTCATCGGCCCCGAGCAGGGCTTTACCCTGCCCGGCACCACCATCGTCTGCGGCGACAGCCATACCTCCACGCATGGCGCGTTCGGCGCACTGGCGCACGGCATCGGCACCTCCGAAGTCGAGCATGTGCTGGCCACACAGACGCTGATCCAGAAGAAGGCCAAGAACATGCGTGCCGTCGTCGACGGTAAATTGCCGGAAGGCGTCACCGGCAAGGATATCATCCTCGCCATCATCGGCGAGATCGGCACCGCCGGCGGCACCGGCTATGTGCTGGAATATGCCGGCGAAGCGATCCGCAACCTGACGATGGAAGGCCGCATGACGGTCTGCAACATGTCGATCGAGGGCGGTGCGCGCGCCGGCCTCGTCGCGCCCGACCAGAAGGCGTTCGACTTCCTGCGCGGCCGTCCCAAGGCGCCGAAGGGCGCGGACTGGGACGCGGCGATGCGCTACTGGGAGACGCTGCGCTCCGACGACGGCGCGCATTTCGATCACGAGATTCGTCTCGACGCGGCAAAGCTGCCGCCGATCGTGACCTGGGGCACAAGCCCTGAGGACGTCGTCTCGGTGACCGGCGCCGTGCCCGATCCCGACAAGATCGCGGACGAGGCCAAGCGGCTCTCGAAACATCGCGCGCTGAAATATATGGGCCTGACGGCCGGCACGAAGATCACCGACATCAAGCTCGACCGCGTCTTCATCGGCTCCTGCACCAACGGCCGCATCGAGGATCTGCGCGCCGCCGCCAAGATCGCCGAAGGCAAGCACGTCAACGCCAACGTCAACGCCATGATCGTGCCGGGCTCCGGCATCGTGAAGGAGCAGGCGGAGGCCGAGGGCCTCGACAAGATATTCATTGCCGCCGGCTTCGAATGGCGCGAACCCGGCTGCTCGATGTGCCTCGCCATGAACCCCGACAAGCTGAAGCCGGAAGAGCGCTGCGCTTCCACATCGAACCGCAATTTCGAGGGCCGCCAGGGTTTCAAGGGCCGCACCCACCTCGTCTCGCCCGCCATGGCGGCGGCTGCGGCGATCGCAGGGCATTTCGTCGACGTGAGGGAGTGGCGATAGCGTTTTCAAGCGAAAGCCTGCCCCGCACTTGATGCGGGGTAGGCACCGGTTCGCGTGAAGAAAACGCGGCCCCAAGGAGAGGTAAGCCACTCCCTCGACTTCGACCTATTCCGGAAACGCTCCGTTAAAGGTCCGGGCGCAGACTGGCCCTTCGCACCAGAAGGAGCCGGCCATGGCCGACAAACCGGAATATGTCGACTTAATCAGCGAAGCGACGCGGCAGAACCGCCGTCGCGCCATGTCGGTCGACGTCGATCCGATGCCCAGCAGCAGCGACCCCCGGAAGCGCTCGCGCATGGCGCATACGCCGCCGCGCATGGAGCGCTGGCGGATGGAAACGCTGACGCCGTGGAAGATAAAGCTGAAGTCCTGGAAGTTCGTGGACTGGGACTGACGGGAACCCCACCTCGGCAATGAAAACAGGCGCCCGATCGGGCGCCTGTTTCGCTTTCTGCCTACCAGTAGCGGACGCGCCAGTAGTGGCGACGGTGCCAGTAAGGCGGACGGCAGATCCGGCGCGGCCCCCAATAGGTCCAGACGACGCGGCAGACGCGGTAGGGACGGTAGTAGCGCGGATAGCCGTAATAGGCGGGCGCGATGTAGCGCCTGTGGTGGAAGTGCCGCCGGTGCAGATAGGGCCTGTGATAGGCGTAGCGATGGACGCGGTAGCCGCCGAAGCGATATCCGCCGCCGCGATAGACATGCGCCGCACGATAACCGCCACCGCGAAACGCCATGCCGCCGCCGCGGAAGCCGCTACCATGGAAGCCGCCGCGGAAACCGCCACCGCCGCCACGGAAACCTCCGCCGCCGCCGCGGTGGCCGCCGCGAATTTCAATCGTCAGACCTTCGCTGGCGTATTTCGCCGACGGCGCCGCGGCCGGACTGGCGAGCGAGAGCGCTTCCGCGCGGTCATGAGAAATCGCCGTCACCGCGATTGCGGCAACAGCCGCCAGTCCCGCGCGACGGACAAGGCCGCGCGCGGCTTCCGAGATCGTGTTCATTGCCCGAAATCTCCCCGGCTGATGCCGTCGACGAACAACGCCACGGCACGGTTCCCTGTCGCTCCCATGGGGAGGCTAGCGACAGCGAGGTGAATGCGTCATGAATGAGTTGATCGCAAAGATGAACGCGCTGCCACAAATCGCCGGCCGCGTTTGCCTCAGTAGTACGGCAGATATCCGAAGCCGAGGAAGAACGGCACCGGCACCGTGTACGGATAGGGCCGGTAGTAATGCGGCCGCGCGTAGTAGGCCGGATAGGAGGGATAACGGGCGTAAGAGGGATAGCGGGCGTAGGCGGGATAAGCGGGGTAGCGGCGATGGACGCGGCGCGCGCTGAAATCGGTTGCCTGCGATATCGCGGCCGGCTCCGCCTGCGGCGCAGTGCCGGTTCCCGCAATCGCCGGCGGCGCGCCGAACGCCAATGCTGCCGCGACCAGAGCTACGCCAACCCAAGCCTGCATGACTTCATCCTCAAACAAGGCGGTTGTTGTTTGAGCATGATCTTCTCGGAAAACCGCTTCACACTTTTCCGGATCATGCTCTAGCCGGGCCGCCAGTAGCAGTTCATGCGCGGAGTGATCACCGTGCCGCTCGGCCGGGCCTCCTGCACGTAATAGGCATTGCATTCCCGCACGGCGTTCGGGCCCGGATTGTAGCGCGGCCAGACGTCGGGATCGTAATGCTCGCGCGGATAGACCGGCACGCGGCGGATGATCCGGCGCCGCGGCACGTAGTCGGGCGCGGCCTGCGCGACGCGCACGCCGGGCGCCGCGGTCTGCGCCGGCGCGCTTTCGGTCTGCAGGAAAACCCCAGCGCAACCGGCCAGAAGGCCCGCCACAAGAATCCGCTTCATCACGCCCATCCGAACTTCATTGCCGGCCGTAAGGTCTCCGATTGGCTCTCCAAGGTCAACCGCCGCCCGCGCCAGGACCGGCATGGACTTGCGCGGAACTGACGTTGTTTGAGCATGATCTTTCCGAAAACCGGTTCCCACTTTTCGGGATATTGCTTTAAACAGAGGGGGTCATGCTGCCCGAGACCAGAGCCCCCTCTCTCGCCGAAATGGAGGCGATGGCGCACGAGATTTTCGCGCGCCTGCCCAACACCTTCCGCAAGCTCTGCGAGGGGGTGATCATCCGTGTCGACGATTTCCCCACCGACGAGGTGCTGGACGAGATGCAGGCGCAAAGCGAGTTCGACCTGCTCGGCCTGTTCCAAGGGGTCGGGCTGCCGCATCAGAGCCATGGTGACATCGCGCGCCTGCCCAACATGATCTGGCTCTACCGGAGGCCGATCCTGGACTACTGGGCCGAGCATGAGGAGACGCTCGGCCATATCGTCCGCCACGTGCTGATCCACGAGATCGGCCACCATTTCGGCCTGTCCGACGCCGATATGGAGGCGATTGAGGCGTCCGCCGGATAGCCCTGCGCATTTTGGGCCTTTGAAGGCGGCCCCGTTTCCGATAAACCAGCCGCCCTAAACGGCCTTTTTCCGTTAATTCCGACCGGGAAGTGCAGAGATGGACAAGTTCACCACGCTGGAAGGCGTCGCGGCGCCGCTGAAGATCATCAATGTCGACACCGACATGATCATTCCCAAGCAGTACCTGAAGACCATCAAGCGCACCGGCCTCGGCAAGGGCCTCTTCTCCGAGCAGCGCTACAAGGACGACGGCAGCGAGAACCCCGACTTCATCCTCAACAAGCCGGCCTATCGCAATTCCAAGGTGCTGGTCGCCGGCGACAATTTCGGCTGCGGCTCGAGCCGCGAGCACGCGCCCTGGGCGCTGCTCGATTTCGGCATCCGCTGCGTGATCTCGACCTCGTTCGGCGACATCTTCTACAACAACTGCTTCAAGAACGGCATTCTGCCGATCCGCGTGTCGCAGGAAGACCTCGACAAGCTGTTCGACGATGCCGAGCGCGGCGCCAACGCCACGCTGACCATCGATCTCGCCAACCAGGAGATCCGCGGTCCCGACGGCGGCAAGGTGAAGTTCGAGATCGATCCGTTCAGGAAGCATTGCCTGATGAACGGTCTCGACGACATCGGACTCACGATGGAGAAGAAGGCCTCGATCGATTCCTATGAGGCCAAGCTCAAGAAAGAGCGCGCCTGGGCCTGACTCTATTGTTTGACGCGTTTTCTTCACGCGAACCGATTCCCACTTCGCTTGAAAACGCTATGGCTCGCCGGAAGGTACGATGCGTCCTGACATCGTAACCTTCTGGCACGGCCCGCTCGACCGGCTGCGAACGCTCTGCCTGCGCTCGCAGGTCGCCGCCGGCCACAAGGTCACCGTCTACAGTTTCGATCCGCTGCCGGGCCTGCCGGAAGGCGTTGCCAACGCCGAGGCGGAAGCCGTGCTGCCGCACGCCTTCTCCGAGAAGCTGCGGCCGCCGCAGCCGGACGGTTCCTGGCGCGACTGGACCACGCTGCAATTCTCGGATTTTTTCCGCATGCGCCTGATGGCGCAGAACGCGGGACTCTGGCTCGACGCCGACGTGCTGCTGCTCAGGCCGGTCGAGATCGATCCGGCAAAGCCCTACTTCGCCTGGGAGCGGCCGCGCCAGCTCGGCAATTCCGTGCTCTATCTGCCTGCGGACGATTCCATCGTGACGGCCTTTGCCGACCTGATGGCGCAGGACGAGCTGACGCCGAACTGGCTGTCGCTCAGGCATCGCATGGTGTTTGCGATGCGCCGCCTGCGCGGCGGCTCGCAGCGTCTCTCCGACATCCGCGTCGCGATCTACGGCCCGGCCTCGCTGACCGCGCTTGCCCGCCGTGGCGGCCAGATCGGGCACGCGCTGCCGAAGCAGTCGTTCTATGCCGTGCATGCCGAACCAAAGCTGTTCTTTGATCCGTCGGATTTTTCGGGACTGATTGCCGATCCCGACGTGATCGGCCTGCACATCTCGCCAAAGGGCCGCGGCAATCAGGCGCCTCTGCCCGGCAGCCTCCATGCATGGGCAGCCGAACGCTTCGCCTAGGTGCAGGCCGTTCCCGGCAATACGCGACCACGCACATCGCGCGGCGCCGGCCGTTCGGCGGGATCGCGGCCGACCCTGGCGCGCAATTCCTGGAGATCGATGAAGCTGTCGGCCTGACGGCGCAGCTCGTCGGCGATCATCGGCGGCTGGCAGGCGATGGTGGAGACCACCGTCACCCGCACGCCGCGGCGCTGCAGCGCTTCCACCAGCGAGCGGAAATCGCCGTCGCCCGAGAACAGGAATATCTCGTCGACGAAAGGGGCGATCTCCATCGCATCGACGGCCAGCTCGATGTCCATATCCGACTTCACCTTGCGGCGGCCGGACGCGTCGGTGTATTCCTTGCTTGCCTTGGTGACGGCCGTGTAACCGTTGTAGTCGAGCCAGTCGACGAGCGGGCGGATCGAGGAATACTCCTGGTCCTCGAAGATCGCGGTGTAATAGAACGCGCGCAGCATGTTGCCGCGGCTCTGCAGCTCCTTCAGCAGCTTCTTGTAGTCGATGTCGAAGCCAAGCGCCTTGGCGGTGGCGTAGAGGTTGGCGCCGTCGATGAATACGGCAATCTTGGTCTGCAGGTTCAGCATGAATTCATTCAATCTGTTTCGGCAATGGGTGCGATCGGCAGGCCGCAAATGCCTGATTCCGTATCGGATGCGACGAAACGGATAGGAGACGGGCCGCAGCAAATCTTGTTATTTCGTGCCATTGAATTGACGTCCGCCGCCAACGCGCTGCGGACGGATCGCAAACCAAGTAGTTTTCCGGAGACGCTTTTGGCCGCTTCGCGCAAGGTCCGCCTCGATTCGCTGCCGAGTGCTTCCGGCGGCATATCCCGGCTCCTCACGGCTCGGCTGCGCGCTGCGGGAATCGCGCCGGCGCCGCTGCTCGCCCAGGCCGGATTGACGATGGCGCAGATCGAGGATCGCAAGGCGCGCGTCACGGTGCACAGCCAGATCAGCTATCTCGAGCTTGGCGCAGCGGCGCTCGGCGACGACCTGCTCGGCTTTCATCTCGGGCGCGACTGCGAGCTGCGCGAGCTCGGGTTGCTCTACTACGTGCTGGCATCCTCCGAGACGCTGGCCGATGCGCTCAACAAGGCCGTGCGGTACAGCGGCATCGTCAACGAGGGCGTGCGCCTGCGCTGGCGCGACGGCCGGGAAGCCGGCATCGGATTCCACTATGTCAATGTGGAGCGGCGCGGCGACCGGCAGCACATCGAGTGCTGGCTCACCATCATCGTCCGTCTCGCCCGCCAGCTCACCAACCGCCGGCTGATCCCGGGCCATGTCAGGGTAATCCACCACGGAAAAAAAACGCCGGCCGAACTGCGCTCGTTTCTCGGCTGCGAAATCGAATTCGATGCGGGCGTCGACGAGGCGGTGTTTTCCGGGGACGTCCTGCAGATGCCGGTGGTCGGCGCCGACATGTATCTCAACGACCTGCTGACCCGCTATTGCGACGAAGCGCTGACCCATCGCCGCGATGAGCGCGTCGTCACGCTGCGGCGGGAGATCGAGAATGCGGTGGTGCCACTGCTGCCGCACGGCAAGGCAAGCGCCGTCGAGATCGCCCGCCGGCTCGGGCTCAGCCACCGCACGCTGGCGCGCCGGCTGGCCGGTGAGGGCCTGAGCTTCTCGCGGATTCTGCATGAGCTGAAGCTCGATCTCGCGACACGCTATCTGCGCGAGGGCTTTTCCGTCTCCAGCATTGCCTGGCTGCTCGGCTATCAGGAGGTCAGCGCCTTTACCCATGCGTTCAAGCGCTGGACCGGAAAGAGTCCGAAGCAGCTGCGGCTGCACGAGGAAACCGGCGAGATCGATATCCGCCGCGAGCGGCGGAAGCGCAAGGGTCAGCGCCGCTGAAAGCTTAACCGCCGGGATGGCTCCCGGCATTGTTTGATCTGCCGCAACACCCCTTGCCGGTACTCCGGTCATATAGTGCAAGTTACGCAACTACCGGAAGACCGCCATGACCGCCCAGCAAGAGAGCTATCCCACCGTCGAGTTTCTGATCGGCAGGTTCGTCGATTGGCTGAAGCATCGCCGGGAACTGAGCGAAATTCGCCGCATGAACCGCACCGATTTCGACCTGATCGCACAGGACCTTCGGGTCTTGCCGGAAGAGCTCGATCGGCTGGTCGAGGCGGGACCGCACAGCGCCGACGAAATGCCGAAAATGCTGGAGGCGCTCGGTATCGACCTGGAGAATCTGGAGCGTACCCAACCATTGCTGGTGCGTGACATGCAGCGGGTCTGCTCGCTGTGCCGGGACAAGGCGCATTGCCACGGCGACCTGTCCGCCGGTACGGCCGCCGAGCACTATCAGGAGTATTGTCCCAACGCGCCGGCCTTCGAGGTGCTCGACAAGCCCATCAAGCACTGAGAAGGGCTCGAGGCCGTCATGTCGCGCCGCACCTGGATTCGCATTCTCATCGGGCTGGCGATCGCGCTGGCAGCGCTGCTGCTGGTCCGCCTGCACAATGCCGGCGGCGCCACGCCGGAGCAGGACGGCGTTTCCGCCGGGCGGCGACTGGCGGAAGCGTGGTGCAGGGAATGTCACGCTTTCGAGTTGAGCGACGGCTCCGGCCGAGCGCCCGATCTCGTGCGGATTGCCAACCGGACCTCGACCACGGAACTGTCGCTGAAGGTCTTCCTGCGCACCAATCACCGCAGCATGCCGAATCTCATCATCGCGCCGGACCAGGCCGATATCCTCGCGCAATTCATTCT
Organism: Bradyrhizobium sp.; assembly: GCF_016219575.1. Lineage (GTDB taxonomy): Bacteria > Pseudomonadota > Alphaproteobacteria > Rhizobiales > Xanthobacteraceae > Bradyrhizobium. The sequence goes on from NZ_JACRMG010000035.1 coordinate 133,370, forward strand.
CAGCCTGAAGCAGGACCGTTAACGGTCAAGCCATCGCCGCGATCGCATCCGCAATCGCAATCGTGCGCCTGGCCATCTCGGCGTGCAGGCGCTCCACCATGCGGCCATCGAGTTGGATCGCGCCGCGCGAGGCGTTCTCCGGCTGCTGGAACGCCGCGATGATCTTGCGGGCCATCGCCACCTCTTCCGCCGGCGGCGTGAAGATAGCGTTGCATGCCCCGATATGGCTCGGATGGATCAGCGTCTTGCCGTCGAAACCGAGGTCGCGGCCCTGGGCGCATTCGGCGGCAAAGCCGTCGATATTGGCGATGTCGCCGTAGGGACCGTCGAGGATCTCCAGCCCGTGCGCGCGGGTGGCGAGGACGCAATGGGTGATCATCGGAATCATTTCGGCGCGGCCCGGCTTCATGCGGATGCGCGTCTCCCGCGAAATGTCGTACGGACCGAACACGAAGCCGGCGAGCCGCGTCTCGGAATCGCGCGAGGCGGCCGCGATCTTGTCCGCATCGAGCACCGCGCGCGCAGTCTCGATCATGGCCCAGACCCGGATCGACTGATCGGCGTTGATGTCGCTGAGCCGGTCGGCAATCGCAGTGAGATCGGCGACGCTGGAAATCTTCGGCACCAGGATGCCGTCGGGCCTGGCCTTGCCGGCCATGTTGAGATCGTCGATCCACCAGGGCGAATCGAGCGCGTTGATGCGGATCAGCACCTCGCGCTTGCCGAACCCCCTGGCCGCCACGGCCTGTGCGATCTGGTCGCGCGCCAGCGCCTTGGCATCGGGGGCGACGGCGTCCTCGAGGTCGAGGATCAGGCCGTCGACCGGCAGGGTGCGCGCCTTTTCCAGCGCCCGGGCATTCGATCCCGGCATGAACAGGAGGCTGCGGCGCGGACGGATCATGGCGGTTCCCTCGGGAAATATTTGAACCGCAGCCGATAGCACCCCGTTTCCTTTCCCGGAAGCCTTGTTCCAGTCATTGGCATATGGTTAGGCAAGGGCCATGGCACCCTTCCCGCAGCACCTCCTCGACGGCTACCGCACCTTCACCACGCAGCGACTGCCAACCGAGCAGACGCGCTACCGCGAGCTGTCCGAGCGCGGCCAGTCGCCCGCCGTGATGGTGGTCGGCTGCTGCGATTCACGCGTCTCGCCGGAAGTGATCTTCGACGCCGGCCCGGGCGAACTGTTCGTGGTGCGCAACGTCGCCAATCTGGTGCCGGTCTATGCACCCGACAGCGGCACCCATGGCGTCTCGGCGGCGCTGGAATATGCCGTCAACGTGCTTCAGGTGAAGCACATCGTCGTGCTCGGCCACGCCCAATGCGGCGGCATCCGCGCCTTCATCGACAAGATCAAGCCGCTGTCGCCGGGCGACTTCATCGGCCGCTGGATGTCGATGTTCATCAAGCCGGGCGAAGTGGTCGAGCAGCGCGACCACGAGACGATGCTGGATTTCACGGTCCGCATCGAAAAGGCCGCGATCTTCCGCAGCCTGGAGAACCTGCTGACCTTCCCCTTCATCCGCGAGCGCGTGGAAAAGGGAGCGATGGACCTGCACGGCGCTTATTTCGGCGTCGCCGAGGGCTCGCTGTTCGTGCTCGATCAGGAAGCCAAGGAATTCCACAGCGCGCAGGAGTGAGTGACCCTCATCCTGAGGTCTGTAGGGTGGGCAAAGCGCAAGCGTGCCCACCTGTCTAGCACCGGCGCAAGTGAAGGTGGGCACGGCGCAAGCGCGCCTTTGCCCACCCTACAATCTGCTACTCCCCGCCGTGACTGTCGCCGCCCCAGCGGTCGGAGATCGCGAGCATGAAGGCCGAGAACACGAAGGCCAGGTGAACGCCGACCAGCCAGGCAAGCTTGGTCGAATCGAAATTGGTGTCGATGTTCATGAAGGCCTTGAGCACCTGGATTGCCGAGATGGCGACGATCGAAGCCAGCAGCTTCTGCTTCAGCCCGCCGAAATTGACCTTGGTCATCCATTCCGGCCAGTCGGGATGGCCGCCCGGATCGATCTTGGAGACGAAGTTCTCGTAGCCCGAGAACACCACGATCAGGATCAGATTGCCGGTGAGCGAAATGTCGATCAGGCCGAGCACGCCGAGGATGATGTCGCTTTCCTTCGAGCCCGGCGCATGTACGATGAATTCGTACAGCACCATGCAGAACTTCAGCAGCAGCACGGCGAGGCTGACGACGAGGCCGAAATAGAACGGCGCCATCAGCCAGCGGCTGTTGAAGATCAGGCCTTCGAAGCCTTTCTCAACGCGCTTGGCCGTCGGGTTCGGCCGGTAGGAAGCGGAAGCCGGCTGCTCGGTCATTGGCGACTCTCCGGCTCCCGCGCTACGCCGCCTTCTTCTTGGCGCTGATCAGCTTGCGGTTGATCAGGCACTCCGCGATCTGGATCGCGTTCAGCGCCGCGCCCTTGCGCAGATTGTCGGAGACGCACCACAGCACGAGCCCGTTCTCCACCGTCGCGTCCTCGCGGATGCGGCTGATATAGGTGGCGTCCTCGCCGGCGGCTTCATAGGGCGTGACGTAGCCGCCCGGCTCGTGCTTGTCGATGACGAGACAGCCCGGCGCGCGGCGCAGGATGTCGCGCGCCTCGTCCGCCGTGATCGGATTCTCGAATTCGATGTTGACGGCTTCGGAGTGGCCGACGAACACCGGCACGCGCACGCAGGTGGCGGTGAGCTTGATCTTGGGATCAAGAATCTTCTTGGTCTCCGCCATCATCTTCCACTCTTCCTTGGTGTAGCCGTCCTCCATAAAGACGTCGATGTGGGGGATGACGTTGAAGGCGATGCGCTTGGGGAACTTCTTGTTGACCAGTTCGTCGTTGGTGTAGACGGCCTTGGTCTGCGAGAACAATTCGTCCATCGCATCCTTGCCGGCGCCCGACACCGATTGATAGGTCGAGACGACGACGCGCTTGATGGTCGCCTTGTCATGCAAGGGCTTCAGCGCGACCACGAGCTGCGCGGTCGAACAGTTCGGATTGGCGATGATGTTCTTCTTCGTATAGCCGGCCGCTGCATCCGCGTTCACTTCCGGCACGATCAGCGGCACGTCCGGATCCATGCGCCAGGCCGAGGAATTGTCGATCACGACCGCGCCGGCCGCGCCGATCCTGGGCGACCATTCCTTCGACACCGCGCCGCCCGCCGACATCAGGCAAATGTCGACGTCGGAGAAGTCGTAATTCTCGAGGGCTTTGACTTTGAGGGTACGGTCGCCATAGGAGACCTCGACGCCCATGCTGCGGCGCGAGGCAAGAGCCACGACCTCGTCGGCAGGGAATTTCCGCTCATCCAGGATGTTGAGCATCTCGCGCCCGACATTGCCGGTAGCGCCGACCACTGCGACCTTGTAACCCATCGTTCACTCTCCGAAGAAAAATGCCCTCCCTCAGGCTGCGGCTGATAAGGGAAGAGGCAGCGCTTCTATGCGAGAAACGCCCTTAACACAACGTTAGACGTGTTTTTCGGGCGTTTGATGCAGCCGTTTCAAGCCGTTCCGGCCGCTCCTCATTATACCGGCCGGATTCATCCCGTGCTGAAGGGCATGGCGGACGAATTCTGCGCCACGCTGGCGCGGCTGATCGCCTATCTCTGCACGCTGGCGCTGCTGTTCATCGGCGGCGTCTATCTCTGGGACCAACTCCCCGACAAGCCTGCCGAGACCTCCGCACGGCCGGATTGGACCGTGGCCACCCGCTCAGCTCCGGCCTTCGCCAGCAATCAATATGATTTGTCATACAAGACAAAGGCTTATCAAATCCTGAGGCATCCCGAGGGCGGCCGCAGGGACGTGCTGCGCTGGAATGGGGGGAACGGAGGCCCGGTGGCCGAGCTCGAAATCTACCGCCCGGGCGGCGAATTCGAGCCGCCGGCGGCACCCGACCCCGTCGGGATCATCGACAGCAAGTTCGGGCCGGTGACGCTCGTCAAGCCGAGCGGCGACGGCAGCGCGGACCGGGCCTGCCTCGGCTTCCTCAAGATCGTCGAGCAGCCGGCCCTCCGCCTTTCCGGCTTCGTCTGCCAGGGCGAAACGGTCCCTGCCCGGGGAGCGGCGATCGCCTGCATGCTCAACCGGCTGAGCCTGATCGCCGCCGGCAACGATGCCCGGCTCGCCGAATTGTTCGCCCGCGCCGAGCTGAAGCGCTCCGACTGCCGCACGGACTGGGTATCGGGCTCCGACCGGCCCGCGCTGCGCGGCGCGATGTGAGCGCGGCCCTCCCGCCAAGCCGCTGGTTTTCATGCACCTTTTAACGCCGCGGGCGTATTATGGTCCCGGGTGTGGCCCAATTGACCTAGTGGGGGCACTTGGTCGGGGGCTAGGATGGCCCCAAATTGGACACGGGCACCTGCGAGTTCCCAAGGGCGCAATCAAGGGTGCAAGGACGAGGACGCGAATGACCCCGAAAATTCCAGTGCTGTTTGCGGCAATCGCCGTCCTCGCGTTCGGTGCGCTGCCGGCGAGCGCGCAGCAGACCCAGATGAAATACGACAAGAACGGCCGGGCCTATTACGGCCCGGGCGGACCGAACCGCGTCATCCAGCAGGGTCCGAACACCCGCGTCTACATCACGACGCGCTCCTGGCTCGACGCCGGCACCGAGGTGCTGCCGGGCGACCGCAAGTTCCAGGACTACGCCTTCCCGCCGGAGGTCGGCTACCCGAGCTTTGCGCGCGAGAATCGCCAGCGGCCGATCGATCGCCAGCCGCTCAATCCGCCGTCCGACTTGGGCGGCTATCCGCAGCGCTTCCCGCTGTACTGATTTTCTCCCGGCTCTCACGAAAAAGCCCGGCTCGCGCCGGGCTTTTTTTGTCGTCAGTGCAGCTTCTGCAGCTCTTTGAGGATCGCCTCGCCCATCTGCGTAGTGCTGGCCGCCGTCGTGCCTTCCGACTTGATGTCGGCCGTGCGCAGGCCGCTGGCGAGCACCGCCGAAATCGCCTGGTCGACCTTGTCGGCCAGCGCGCCCATGTCGAAGGAATAGCGCAGCGCCATGCCGAACGAGGCGATCATCGCAATCGGGTTGGCGAGACCCTTGCCCGCGATATCGGGCGCCGAACCATGCACCGGCTCAAACAGCGAGCGGCGCTTTTTCGTCTTCGCGTCGATCTCGCCGAGCGAGGCCGAGGGCAGCATGCCGAGCGAACCCGTCAGCATCGCTGCGATGTCGGAGAGCATGTCGCCGAACAGATTGTCGGTGACGATGACGTCGAACTGCTTCGGCCATTTCACCAGCATCATGCCGCCGGAATCGGCGAGCTGGTGCTCCAGCGTGACGTCCTTGTATTCGCGCGCATGCAACTGGGTCATCACCTCGTTCCACAGCACGCCGGACTTCATGACGTTGCGCTTTTCCATCGAGGTGACCTTGTTGCGGCGCTTGCGCGCAAGGTCGAAGGCGACGCGGCCGATGCGCTCGATCTCGTAGGTGTCGTAGACCTGGGTGTCGATGGCGCGCTTCTGGCCGTTGCCGAGATCGGTGATGGTCTTCGGCTCGCCGAAATAGACACCGCCGGTAAGCTCGCGCACGATCATGATGTCGAGCCCTTCAACCGCTTCGCGCTTCAGGCTGGAAGCATCGGCCAGCGCCGGGTAGCACACCGCGGGCCGCAAATTGGCGAACAGGCCGAGATCCTTGCGCAGCCGCAGCAGTCCGGCCTCGGGCCGCGCCTCGTAGGGCACCGCATCCCATTTCGGGCCGCCGACCGCGCCGAAGATCACGGCGTCCGCAGCCTTGGCCTTGTCCATGGTGGCATCCGTGATGCTCTGCTTGCTCGCGTCGTAGGCGGCACCGCCGACCAGCCCTTCCTCGGTTTCGAAGGAAGCAATGCCTTCCTTGTTGAGCCAGCCGATCAGGCGCTTCACCTCGCCCATCACTTCGGGGCCGATGCCGTCGCCGGGGAGAAGCAGCAGTTTGTGGGTCGCCATATCATGTCCTCGTTTTGCCCCAATTTGCGGGAGCGGGCGGAGTGCTAGAACGCCGCGCGGGGATTGGCAAGGCGCTCGCCATGGGCGGGAAAATCGGCTTCAATACCCGTCGCAAGACGGAACGCATGACAGCAGCCATCCTGTTTGCCTTTGCGTCCGCGGCCTTTCTGGGCGCGGCCGTGGTGACCTCCCAACTCGGCCTGCGGACCATGGAGCCGCTGTCGGGCGCTGCCGTCAGCGTACCGGCTTTCACGCTGCTGTTCCTGATGCTGTCGCCCCTGCTTCTCGCGGGCGAACCGGTCGTCTGGCGCGGCCTGCCGATCTTCGCGGCGATCGGGCTGTTCTTCCCGGCGAGCCTGACGCTGCTGGCCTTTGCCTCCAACCGCGCGCTCGGGCCGGTCATCACCTCGACGCTCGGCAATCTCGCGCCGCTGTTCTCGGTGGCGCTCGCGGTGGTGCTGCTGCACGAGCCGCTGCGAGCCGCGCAGCTCGGCGGCCTCGTCATTGCCGTAATCGGTGCGGTCATCATCAGCGTCACCCGCCCGCGCGATCTCGGACATTGGCGCAGCTGGACACTGCTGTTGCCGCTCGCCGCCGCGCTGGTGCGCGGCGTGGTGCCGCCGATCGTCAAGCTCGGCCTTGAAGTGTGGCCGAGCCCGCTCTGGGCCTGCCTGATCGGCTATTTCATGTCGTCGCTGGTGGTGCTGGCGGTGCAGCGGGTGCGCAAGGGCAGCTTCCTTGTCGATGCGCCGGCATCGGGCTGGCTGTGGTTCGGCATCACCGGCATCAGCAATGGCCTCGCCACGCTGTCGATGTTCGCCGCCGTGCGCCACGGCCCGATCACGCTGGTCGCGCCGATCGTCGCGGTCTATCCGCTGGTCACCGTGCTGCTCAGTACGGTCATGCTGAAGCACATCGCAATCACCCCGCGCATCGTCGGCGGAACGGCGCTCACCGTCGCCGGCGTCGCGCTGGTGCTGGCGGGCTGACATTGTTGCGCTGAGGGCAAGACACCCTTGCAGACTCCAACCTGTGCAGCCGGGCCGCGGCCTGCCACAGTGACCCGCCTGCCGGAGCGCCTTGTGACTGCCCCCGATCGTCCCAATCCCTACCCGCATCCCGCGCGGTTGATCCTCATCCTGTCGCTGGCGCCGACCATAGGGCTCGGCATCGGCCGCTTTGCCTATGCGCTGGTGCTGCCAGACATGCGCGACTCGCTGTCGTGGTCCTATTCGGCGGCGGGCTTCATGAACACGGTCAACGCGGTCGGCTATCTCGCCGGCGCCCTGACCGCCTCACCCCTGATCAAGCGCTTCGGCCTCGCGCGAAGCGTGGTCTGGGGCACTGCCGCCTGCGTGGCGTCGCTGGCGCTCTGCGCCCTCACGGGCAATTTCGTTGCGCTGAGCTTTGCGCGGCTGCTGGCGGGCGTTGCGGCGGCTGCCGGCTTTGTCGGCGGCGGCGCCCTGGCGGCGACGATCGCGCAAACGCGGCCGGCGCGCGCCAACTTCCTGCTCAGCCTGTTCTACGCAGGGCCCGGCATCGGCATCCTCGCTTCCGGATTGATTGCGCCCTATACGCTCGAGGCCTTCGGGCCGGGCTCGTGGTGGATCGTATGGTGGGCACTGACGGCGCTCTCGCTCGTCATGCTCGCGCCGCTGTGGCTGGCGCCGCTCGGCGGCAACGGCGAATTCGATTCGGCCGTGCGTGTGAAATTCTCCGTCCGTCCCGTGCTGATTTATCTGGCGGCCTATTTCCTGTTCGGCGCGGGCTACATCGCCTACATGACCTTCATGATCGCCTATGTGCGCGACGGCGGCGGAGGCGCATCGGCGCAGGCGACGTTCTGGGGCCTGATCGGCGTGTCCGCGTTCGTCACGCCCTGGGTATGGCGGCGGGTGCTGGCGCTCCACCGCGGCGGGCTCGCCACCACCATCATCCTCGGCACCAACGCGATCGGCGCTGCGATACCGATCTTCGGCCACTCCCCGATCCTGCTCGCCATTTCCGCGCTGGTGTTCGGCGTCGCCTTCTTCGCGGTGGTGGGATCGACCACCGCGTTCGTGCGCCTCAACTATCCGCCCGCCGAATGGCCCGCCGGCATCGCGGCGATGACGATCGCGTTCGGCATCGGCCAGACGCTGGGCCCGATCGCGGTCGGCGCCATCACCGATGCGGTCGGGAGCCTTTCATCGGCACTCAATGTGTCGGCGGCGCTGCTTGCGCTCGGCGCGATTCTGTCGGCCTTCCAGCGCAAACTGACGAAAATTTAGTAGGGTGGGCAAAGGCGCTTGCGCCGTGCCCACCTCAACCAGCAAGCTCGCAAAGGTGGGCACGCTGCGCTTTGCCCACCCTACGCGAATTCTGTACGTCAGCTGCCGCTGAACGAATTGTAGCCCTGGTCTTCCCAGAAGCCGCCCTTGTAGTCGTTGGTGACTTCCATCGAGATCACGTATTTCGGGTTCTTGAAGCCGAGTTTTGTCGGCACGCGGATCTTCATCGGGAAGCCGTAGGCGCGCGGCAGTATCTCGTCGGCGAATTTGAACGTCATCTGGGTCTGCGGATGCAGCGCCGTCATCATGTCGAGCGGCGAATTGTAGCCGTCCTTGTCGGCGCACTGGAACCAGACGTATTTCGCGCGCGTATCGGCGCCGACCAGTTTCAGGAAATCGCGCAGCGGCGTGCCGGTCCAGCTGCCGATCGCGCTCCAGCCTTCGACGCAGATGTGGCGGGTGACCTGCTTGATCTGCGGCAGCGCGTATAGCTCGTCCAGCGTCCAGGACTTCTTGTTTTCGACGAGACCACGGACTTCCAGCTTCCACGTCTTGCCGTCGACGGTCGGCGCCTCGTCGAGGTCGTAATAGGCGTTGAACGGGAACGGCTTCGTAATCATGCTTTCCGGGAAGGTCGGCGCCAGCGCGTTCGGATTGAACATGGCGGCCTGCACGGCATCGTTGAACTTCGACACCTGCTTCAGCATTTCCTCGGCGGAAAAACTGTCGACGACGTCGCAGCCGGTCAAGAGCGTCAGCGCGCCGAGGCTAGCTCCGCCCGTGATGAAGCGGCGGCGGGTGAGGTCGGGCATCGCCTTGGCGGCGTCGCGCACCAGCAATTGCTTGTCGACGCCGGGGATGATGAGGGAGCGCTTGCGGGCCATAAAATCCTCCCGGGGGTTCAGCGGCCGATGATCATGGCGCGCAGGCTCTTCGGCACGATCAGCGCAAGGGCCACGTGCACCAGCATGAAGGCGACGATCGCCGCCATGCAGAAGAAATGGACGTAGCGGGCGATCGGGTAACCGCCGAACAAGGCGGTCAGCCATTGCAGCTGCACCGGCTTCCAGATCGCCAGGCCCGACAGCACGACCAGCACGCCGACGACGATGACGCCGGCATACAGCAGCTTCTGCACGGAATTGTACTTCGTGAGATCGTCGTGCGAGAGCTTGCCGGTCAGCGCGGCCCTGGTGTCGGAGATCACGCCCTCCGGCGTGATCGGCAGCAGCTTCTTGCGGAAGCGGCCCGTGGCGAAACCGAGCGCGAGATAGATCAGCCCGTTCACCATCAGGATCCACATCGCGGCGAAGTGCCACAGCAGCGCGCCGCCGAGCCAGCCGCCGAGCGTGATGGACTTGGAGAAGGTGAAGGCGAACAGGGGCGAGGCGTTGTAGATCTGCCAGCCCGACATGATCATCAGGACCATGGCAAAGGCGTTGACCCAATGCAGGATCCGCACCCAGGCCGGCTGAATGGCCTTGGCCTTGCCCGATGCGGCTGAGGTAGCTTGCTCGTTGCTGACGGTCAGGCTCGACATGGTTCGGGTTCCCAGCTCAAATCGTTCCGAGGCCGATCACCGGTTTATACGCCGGAAACCGCCGTTCCGTTACAACCCCGTGCCTATTGGTTTCATGCACGGGGCCTATCGCAATCACAAGAAAGCGAGCCGGGTCGCCCCGGCTCGCCTCCCGTCACGCATCCTGTTTTGGGGCTGGCCAGGACGCGGGGTTATCAGGACGCCGGCATCAGCACGGTGTCGACCACATGGATCACGCCGTTGGACTGATTGACGTTCGAGATCGTGACCATCGACTGGCCGCCCTTGGCGTCGATGATCCAGACCTTGTCGCCCTGGTGCTTGACGGTGAGCTCTTCACCCTCGGCAGTCTTCAGCTTCATGCCGTCCTTGAGGTCGGAAGCAGCCAGCTTGCCGGGCACCACATGGTAGGTGAGGATCTTGGTGAGGGTCGCCTTGTTCTCGGGCTTCACCAGCGTGTCGACCGTGCCGGCCGGCAGCTTGCCGAAGGCGGCGTTGGTCGGCGCGAACACCGTGAACGGGCCCTTGCTTTCGAGGGTCTCGACCAGGCCGGCGGCCTTCACCGCGGCGACCAGGGTGGTGTGGTCCTTCGAGTTGACGGCGTTCTGGACGATGTTCTTGGAGGGGAACATCGCCGCACCGCCGACCATCACGGTCTTCTCCTGCGCGGAAACCGGCGCAGCAACGGTCGCAGTGAGGGCGAGCGCCGCAAACGCAGCGGCGGACAGCAGGGCAATACGCTTCGACATTGGATAGTCTCCCGATGATTGAGCTGGCCGGCGGGTCATCCACCGGCGATGGAACAACGGCGTCGTCAGGGTGGGGTGAGACAGCGTCGTCGTTGGCCGAATTACGGGAGGTTCTGGCCGGGGTTTCGGATGAAAATTTTTCGTGATTCTTGAAACTAACGGTTGGCGTGATCGTGAGGCGCTGTCGTCCCGGCCAAGCAAGGTCTTGTAGGGTGGGCAAAGGCGCAACGCGCTGTGCCCTCCCTCACGGTCCGTGCTCTCGAAGGTGGGCACGCTTCGCTTTGCCCACCCTACAAGAGTCCTTTCTCAATCATTGCTCTTCGGCGTGGCGATGAAGCCGCGGTTATGCGTCGGGCTGATCAGGATCTCGTTGATGCAGACCCGCGGCGGCAGGCTGGCGACGAAGGCGATGGTGCGGCCGCAATCCTCGGGCTGCAGCATTTTGGCCTGCTCGGCCGCGCTCGGCGGCACCGGGCGCGACTTGAGGATGGGCGTGGCCACCTCGCCCGGCGACAGGCAGCAGGCGCGCAAGCCGTTGACGCACTCGTCCATGTTGAAGGAATGGGTCAGCGCCAGCACCGCATGCTTGGTCGTGGTGTAGGCAGGGCCCGTCATCTTCGAGACATGGCGGCCGGCCCAGGACGCGACATTGATGATGCTGCCGTCCTTCTGCTTGCGCATGATGGGCAACACTGCGCGCATGCAATAGAGCACGCCGTTGAGGTTGATATCGACGACCTTGTTCCAGCCGTCGAGGTCGAAATCCTCCCAGCTCCGCTTCGGCACGTTGACGCCGGCGCTGTTGACGAGGAGGTCGATGCGGCCGTGTTTGGCGACGATCGCCCCGGCCGCCTTGTTGACCTCGTCCTTGTTGCTGACATCGAGGGCGATCGCCTCGGCCTGGCCGCCCTTGGCCACAATCTTGGCCACGACGCGATCTAGCTCCTGCTTGCGGCGGCCCGAAACCACCACGATCCAGCCGTCTGCCGCCAGAAATTCCGCCCCGGACTCGCCGATACCCGAGCCTCCGCCGGTCACCCAGGCCACGCGTTTCCCGCTATTTGTCATGCAAACTGTCTCCGTTGCTTTTTGAAGGGCGTTTTTGCTAATCCAGCCCGGAATTTGCCGGCCAGCGCCCCTCAGGGAATGTTGCATGAACACGACCGCCAACGCCAACCTGTTTTCCCGCCTGTTCGATCACCTCGACGATCCCGCGCGGCTTGCGATCGAGGAGCTCGACGGCACGCGCATCAGCTACGCCGACCTGATCGCCCGCGCAGGGCAAATGGCGAATGTGCTGGTTTCGCGCGGGGTCAAGGTCGGCGACCGCGTTGCGGCGCAGACCGAGAAGTCCGTGCCGGCGCTGGTGCTGTATCTGGCGACGGTGCGCGCCGGCGCAGTCTACCTGCCGCTCAACACGGCCTATACGCTGAACGAGCTCGAATATTTCATCGGCGATGCCGAGCCGTCGCTGGTGGTGTGCGATCCTGCGAAGGCCGAAGGCATCGGCAAGATCGCGGCGAAGGTGGGCGCCAAGGTCGAGACGCTCGGCGCCGACGGCAAGGGCTCGCTGACTGAAGCAGCAAGCAAGGCCAGCCCCGACTTCAAGACGGCACCGCGTGAAAATGACGATCTCGCCGCGATCCTCTACACCTCGGGCACGACCGGCCGTTCCAAGGGCGCGATGCTCTCTCACGACAATCTCGCATCGAACTCGCTGTCTCTGGTCGGTTACTGGCGCTTTGGCAAGGACGACATCCTGATCCACGCGCTGCCGATCTACCACACCCACGGCCTGTTCGTGGCGAGCAACGTCACGCTGTTCGCCCGCGCCTCGATGATCTTCCTGCCGAAGTTCGATCCCGAGCTGATCCTGAAGCTGATGGCGCGCGCCACCGTGCTGATGGGCGTGCCGACCTTCTACACGCGGCTTCTTCAACACCCGGGCCTGTCGAAGGAGTCGACAAAGCACATGCGGTTGTTCGTTTCCGGCTCGGCGCCGCTGCTGGCCGACACCCATCGCGAATGGTCGGCGCGTACGGGCCATGCCGTGCTCGAGCGTTACGGCATGACCGAGACCAACATGAACACGTCGAACCCCTATGACGGCGACCGCGTGCCCGGCGCCGTCGGCTTTCCGCTGCCCGGCGTCTCCGTGCGCGTCACCGATCCCGACACCGGCAGGGAAGTCGCGCGCGAGGAAATCGGCATGATCGAGGTCAAGGGGCCGAACGTGTTCAAGGGTTACTGGCGCATGCCGGAGAAGACGAAGTCCGAATTCCGCGACGACGGCTTCTTCATCACCGGCGACCTCGGCAAGATCGACGGCAAGGGCTATGTGCACATCGTCGGCCGCGGCAAGGATCTGGTGATCTCCGGCGGCTTCAACGTGTACCCGAAGGAAATCGAAAGCGAGATCGACGCCATGCCCGGCGTGGTCGAGTCCGCCGTGATCGGCGTGCCGCATGCCGATTTCGGCGAGGGCGTCACCGCAGTCGTGGTCTGCAACAAGGGCGCCGCCGTCACGGAAGCCTCCGTGCTGAAGGCGCTCGACGGCCGGCTGGCGAAATTCAAGATGCCGAAGCGGGTGTTCATCGTGGACGACCTGCCGCGCAATGCCATGGGCAAGGTGCAGAAGAATATTCTGCGGGACAGTTACGCGAAGATTTATTCGAAGTGACGGTGTAAGGCCTTTGAACCGGCGCTCGAGCCCCTCGCCCCGTCATTCAAGGGCGGGCGCCCCCCGCCTTCCCGCTATCGTCCTGGCCAACGACGGGTTACCCTGCCCGGCCCTGGGGAGCGACAGCATGGACCGGAACCGGGCCGCGGAAATCCAGAAGCATCTGCTCGAAGCCTCCGACGCGCTGGATCGCGTGACCGAGGCGATGTTCAGGCTCGACAAGGACGAGCGAAAGGCTTTTTCGGAAGTCCTGTTTGAAGTACATGACGCGCTGCACTTCGGCTTGTTGCGGGCGCTCTACGCGGAGCACCCGGAACTAAGGCCCCCGGACGAGCCGCCGCACATCAGCAGCACTCTGCGCTGGAAGGATGTGACGCTGCCGGATTCGATTTCCGAGGCCGACATCGACACGGCGATCCTTGCGGCCCTTACCCCGAGATTGCAGAAGACCGCGACGGTGATCACAAAGGCCTTCCACCACTGCCACGAGCGCGCCATGGCGATCAGTTACGAAATGCTGGGCGCCCGCATCGTCGCGCTGGCGAAAGCGGGCCGCATCGAAGGCGCCGGCGACCTGCGCATGTGGCGCCACAGCGAGGTGCGGCTGCGGCCCTAGGAGTTACTGCCTGCTCAGCTGGCTCACGACGAACCGCCCACCGACGATGAAGGGTAGCAGCGCGGTAGGATGGGTTGAGCCCTTGCGAAACCCATTATGGTCGCCGCGAAAAGATCGATGGGTTTCGCTTGCGCTCTACCCATCCTACGAATCCGTCATTGTCCGCTCAGCAAGCTTATCACAAAGCGGCCGCCGACGAGGAAGAGGTAGCAGGCGAACGCTGTTTCCAGTTTCCGTTTCGACAGCGCGTGCGCGGCGCGCACGCCGAGCGGCGCGGTGAGAAGCGTGGTCGGCATCACCACCAGCGCGCCGATCAGCGAGACATAGCCGAGCGAAAACGGCAGCTGCAACGCGGCGACATCGGGGAAGCGCGCCGCCGCAGGCCAGCCGGCATAGACATAGCCGAGCGCGCCGGGGATCGAGATCAGCACCGCCAGCGCCGAGGAGGTGGCGACCGCCTGGTGGATCGGCCGGCCGTAGAAGGTCATCAGCAGGTTGGCGAACAGCCCGCCGCCGACGCCCATCAGGGTCGAGAGGATGCCGATGAAGAAGCCGTAGATGCGCATCAGCGGACCTGTCGGCACCTCATCGCCGAACTTCCAGTTATCGCGCGCCAGGAACAGCCGGACGGCAGCCGACCAGGCGACGCAGACGAACACGATCTTGAACAGCCGCTCCGGTGCTACGCGCGCGGTGATGCTGCCGGCGATGACGCCGATCACCACGGGCAGCCACCACAGCTTCAAGATCGCCATGTCGACCGCACCGCGCCGGTAGTGGGCGCGGAACGAGGCGATCGAGGTCGGAATGATGATGGCAAGCGAGGTGCCGATGCAGAGCGGCATGCGCACTTCCAGCGGCACGCCGGCCAGCCGAAAGCACTCATAGAACACGGGCACCAGCACCGCGCCGCCGCCGATGCCGAAAATCCCGGCCAGGAAGCCCGACACCGCGCCGACGAAAACCAGCAGCAACGCCAGCTCGACAAGCTCGACGGGACTGAGCCCTGCGATCGCCATCTGCGGTTTCCTTGGGGGCGAACGCTGCCATCGCAAACGTTCATGAATCGTGCTTCAGGTATACCAGCCATCGAGCGTCGCTTGATCGATGTCAACGCCCGCAAATGCAAGGCTCATACGTAGGTATGAACGGGAGTTCGCATTTGATGGTTTTCTTGATTGCGCTGTCTTGTTCGACTCCGTAAATAGAATTTCTCTACGCGCTCGCGTCGGGCCGCCAGCGGTCCCCGCCAACTTTCAAAGCCGCCATGACCGCCAGGATCGAACGACCGCTCTCGCCGCATTTGCAGACCTATCGCGTGACGCTGACGATGGCGCTTTCCATCATCCATCGCGCCACCGGGGTTGCGCTGTATTTCGGCACGCTGCTGCTGGCCTGGTGGCTGGTCGCAGTCGCCACCGGCCCGGGCGCCTATTCCTACGTGCAGGCCTTCACTTCCAGCCTGATCGGCAAGCTAATCGTGTTCGGTTACACGTGGGCGCTGCTGCATCACCTCGTCAGCGGCATCCGCTATTTCTTCTGGGACCTCGGTTACGGCTTCAAGGCCAACGAGCGCGAGGCGCTGACCTGGGGCGCGCTGATCGCAGGCATCTCGCTGACCCTGCTGGTCTGGATCATCGCCTATGCCATCGGAGCCGGCCGATGAGCGGTCCTTCTCTCCGCACGCCGCTGGCCCGCGTCCGTTCGCTCGGCTCCTCGCATTCCGGCACCAAGGATTTCTGGCGCCAGCGCCTCACCGCGGTGGCGATGGCGCTCCTGATCGTGCCGGTCATCGTCATCGTGCTGATGCTGCTCGGCCGCAACCAGGCCGGTGCCAAGCAAATCCTCGCCCAGCTGCCGATCGCGATCATCCTGCTGCTCTTCATAATTGCCAGCGCATGGCACATGAAGATCGGGATGCAGATCGTCATCGAGGACTACATCCATGGCGAGAAGACCAAGCTCGCGCTGGTCATGGCGAACAATTTCTTCTGCATCGCGGTGGCGCTGGCTTCGATCTACGCCATCCTGAAACTTTCTTCCGGAGTTTAGCCCCATGGCCGACGGCAACGGCAAGGCCGCAAATGGCAATGGGCCGGCCACCAACGGCAAGGCCTATCCAATCGAGGACCACACCTACGACGTGGTGGTGGTCGGCGCCGGCGGCGCGGGCCTGCGCGCGGTGGTCGGCTGCAGCGAAGCGGGCCTGCGCACCGCCTGCATCACCAAGGTTTTCCCGACCCGCTCGCACACGGTGGCGGCACAAGGCGGCATCTCGGCCTCGCTCGGCAACATGCATCCCGACGACTGGCGCTGGCACATGTACGACACCGTCAAGGGGTCGGACTGGCTCGGCGACCAGGACGCCATCGAATACATGGTGCGCCAGGCGCCGGAGGCCGTCTACGAACTCGAGCACTGGGGCGTGCCGTTCTCGCGCACCGAGGACGGCAAGATCTATCAGCGGCCGTTCGGCGGCATGACGGTAGACTACGGCAAGGGCCAGGCGCAGCGCACCTGCGCCGCCGCCGACCGCACCGGCCATGCCATGCTGCATACGATGTACGGCCAGGCGCTGCGCCACTCAGCCGAGTTCTACATCGAGTTCTTCGCCATCGACCTGATCATGGACGACCAGGGCGCCTGCCGTGGCGTCATCGCACTCAAGCTCGATGACGGCACCATCCATCGCTTCCGGGCGCAGACCACGATCCTCGCCACCGGCGGCTATGGCCGCATCTACTATTCCTGCACCGGCGCCCACACCCAGACCGGGGACGGCAGCGCGATGGCGTTGCGCGCCGGGCTTCCGCTGCAGGACATGGAATTCGTCCAGTTCCACCCGACCGGCATCTACGGCGCCGGCTGCCTGGTCACCGAAGGTGCGCGCGGCGAAGGCGGATATCTGGTCAACTCGGAAGGCGAGCGTTTCATGGAACGCTATGCGCCGTCCGCCAAGGATCTCGCCTCCCGCGACGTCGTCTCGCGCGCGATGACGATGGAAATCCGGGAAGGCCGCGGCGTGGGCAAGAAGCGCGACCACATCTACCTGCACCTCGACCATCTCGATCCCAAGGTGCTGCACGAACGCCTGCCGGGCATTTCCGAATCGTCGCGCATCTTCGCCAATGTCGACGTTACCCGCGAACCGATCCCGATCGTTCCGACCGCCCACTACAACATGGGCGGCATCCCCACCAATTACCATGGCGAGGTTCTGACCAAGAAGAACGGCGACGAAAATGCCGTGGTGCCCGGACTGATGGCGATCGGCGAGGCGGCTTGCGTCTCCGTGCACGGCGCCAACCGCCTCGGCTCCAACTCGCTGATCGACCTCGTCGTGTTCGGCCGCTCGGCGGCGCTGCGCCTTGCCGAAAAGCTGACGCCAAACGGCAAGCAACCGGAGCTGCCGAAGGATTCGTCCGATCTCGCGCTCGGCCGGCTCGACCATTACCGCAACGCCTCCGGCGGCACGCCGACCGCCAAGCTGCGCGATTCCATGCAGCATGTGATGCAGAACAATTGCGCGGTGTTCCGTACCGGTGACGTGCTGAATGAGGGCCATAACCTCATTCACAAGGTGCATGCCGGGATCAGCGACGTCGGCACCTCCGACCGTTCGCTGGTGTGGAATTCCGACCTGATCGAGACGCTGGAATTCGACAATCTGATCGTGCAGGCGGTGGTGACGATGGATTCGGCTGCCAACCGCACCGAGAGCCGCGGCGCCCATGCGCGCGAAGATTTCCCGGACCGCGACGACAAGAACTGGATGAAGCATACGCTGGCGTGGATCGGCCAGGACGGCAAGACCACGATCGACTACCGCCAGGTGCACAACTACACCATGACCAACGACGTGCAGTACATCCCGCCGAAGGCGCGCGTGTACTGAACTCACCTGTCATGCGCGGGCTTGACCCGCGCATCCATCTTGCGAAGAGGATGGATTGCCGGGTCAAGCCCGGCAATGACGAAGGAAACCGCAGAGGCAAGAGATGGTTGAATTCGCGCTTCCCAAGAATTCGAAGATCACCGGCGGCAAGACCTGGCCGAAGCCGGCCGGCGCCACCGCGACGCGCGAGTTCCGGGTCTATCGCTGGAATCCGGACGACGGCAAGAATCCGAGCGTCGACACCTATCACGTCGACATCAACGATTGCGGGCCGATGGTGCTGGACGGCCTGATCTGGATCAAGAACCACATCGACCCGACGCTGACCTTCCGCCGCTCCTGCCGCGAGGGCGTGTGCGGCTCCTGCGCCATGAACATCGACGGCCAGAACACGCTGGCCTGTACCAAGTCGATGCATGACGTCGGCTCCGGCGGCGCGGTCAAGGTCAACCCGCTGCCGCACCAGCCGGTCGTGAAGGACCTGGTGCCCGATCTCACCAACTTCTACGCGCAATATGCCTCGATCGAGCCGTGGCTGCAGACGACCACGCCGACGCCGCAGAAGGAATGGAAGCAGAGCCACCAGGACCGCGAGAAGCTCGACGGGCTCTACGAATGCATCCTGTGCGCCTGCTGCTCGACCTCCTGCCCGAGCTATTGGTGGAACAGCGACCGCTTCCTCGGCCCGGCCGCGCTGTTGCAGGCGACGCGCTGGGTCAAGGATTCGCGCGACGAGGCGACCGGCGAGCGGCTCGACAATCTCGAGGATCCGTTCCGCCTCTACCGCTGCCACACCATCATGAACTGCGCCAAGGCATGCCCGAAGGGTCTCAATCCCTCGGAAGCGATCGCCGAGCTCAAGCTGAAGATGGTCGAGCGGCAGGTCTGATTTCAACCGATGGACTGACTTCCGTCATGGCCGGGCTTGTCCCGGCCATCCACGTTCTTGGCTCCCAATCGAAAAGAAAGACGTGGATGCCCGGCACAAGGCCGGGCATGACGAGCCAAAACGCTAACACCTGAGTTGTGGCGAGAATTCAGATTTCCTGGAATCGCTCTAAGAGGGATTCCAAACTTCTCCCGGCGGCCGCAATGCTAAGGCTCCCCGCATCCGGCACGGCTCGTGCCGCAGCTGTCCATGTGGGGAGAATTCATGAAAGCGTTGAACAAGGTTTCGGCCGTGCTGGCGGTGTCGCTGTTTGCCGCAGCGCCTGCGCTGGCCGACGGTTTCAAGGACTGCACCAAGCTCGACAAGGCCTCATGGAAGCCGGCGAGCGAAGCCGAGGCCAAGGCCAGGGAAGCAGGCTACGAAGTGCGCCGCTCCAAGGTCGAAGGCTCGTGTTACGAGGTCTACGGCGTCAAGGGCGGCAAGCTCTTTGAGCTGTTCTACAGCCCCGAAGACCTCAGCCTGAAGAAGACCATCGCCAAGAACTGAGACGGCCAGCGAGCAGGATCAGCCGTGCAGCAGCCCGTTTCAGCGTCGCACGACGCCGCCAAACCCACGCCAGTGCATTCCGACGCGCCGGACATGGTGAAGGTGTGGGACTGGCCGCTGCGCGCGTTCCACTGGTCGCTCGCCTTCTTCGTAGCTTTGGCGTGGTTCACGCCTGGCACCCATGACAGCCTGCATCGTTTCGCGGGCTATGCCGTCATCGTGCTGATTGCGTTCCGCATCGGCTGGGGCGTGTTCGGCACCCGCTATTCGCGCTTCCGCGCGTTTGGCCGCAGGCTCGGCGCCGCGCCGGCCTATCTCCTCAAACTCCATCGCGGCAGGACCGGGCGGTATCGCGGACTCAACCCGGCCGGAACCGCGATGCTGGCCGCGATGCTGCTCCTGCTTTCGGTCTCCACCGTCACCGGATGGATGTCGACCACGGTGCGCTTCTTCGGCGTGCCCTGGGTGGAGGACACGCATGGCTACGTATCCCATGCCGTCATCGCGCTGGCCGCGGTGCACGTGCTCGGCGTGGTCCTGATGTGCGTGCTGCAGAAGGAAAACCTGATCCGCGCGATGGTCACGGGCTGGAAGCGGCGGGTTGCCGTCCCGGCCAGGCGCGTCTGACGAACGATTGGAGTCGCCGGCAAAACCGGCTAAGCAGGCGCCGGTTTTACCGTCTCCGGGGACCTCGCTTGAAAGCCAACAACGATCCTTCGCCCGCGCCGTTCGGCCGGCTTGCCCCGAATGCGGCGCAGGCGGCGATCATCGCCCTTGCGCAGCGCACCGGGCTGAAGCGTGGCGCGTTCCGTCCCTGGCTGTCGCGGCTGCTGAACTTGCTGCGCACGGGTCCGCTCGACGTGGACTACCAGGGCGCCTCGTTCCGCTTCTATCATCAGGGCAGCGCCACCGAGCGCGGTGCGCTGCTCAATCCCGACTACAACATCGAGGAGCTTCAGTTCCTGCGCGCGCATGTGCGCAACGGCGGCGTGTTCGTCGATGTCGGCGCCAATGTCGGCACCTATGCGCTGGCGATGGCGCGTAACGTCGGCGCTGATGGCAAGGTGATCGCGATCGAGCCGCATCCGGTGACCCATGCGCGGCTCGCGTTCAACCATGCGGCCTCCGGCTACAGCCAGGTGAAACTGGTGCAGGCCGCGGCGGGCGCCGACGACGGCGAGCTCCTGATCGAGACCGACGGCGACAATCTCGGCGCCAGCCACATCGTCTCGGGCGACGCCTCGGGCAAGGCGATCCGGGTGCCGTCGCTGCGGCTGCAGCGCATTCTCGAACAAGCAGGCGTCACGCGCGTCGATGCGCTGAAGATCGACGTCGAAGGCTACGAGGATCGTGTGCTGACCGGCTTCTTCAGGGAGGCGCCGCAGACGCTGTGGCCACGCGCGGTCGTCATCGAGCATCTTTCCAGGGACGAATGGCAGGACGACTGCATCGCCGACATGCTCGCGCGCGGCTATGCCGCCGCGGGCAGGACGCGCAGCAACACCATGCTCCTTCTCGGCGCCTGACCTGCAAGGCGAGCGGAACCTTGCAGCGCGCCCGCCGTTGTGCAGCTTGCGGTTCGAAAGTACCGGCTGAATGGACCATGAACGACGGCGCGTGTAAGTCGTTGCGATGCTAAAATAAATTGCTTCAGGCGATTCGGGGTCGCCACAATCCGGCCCAATGGCTGGCTGTTGATCGCCAATGCCGAACCGTTCGGCGCACAGAACCTTCCGGGGAACCAGACCGTCATGACAAACCTTCGCCTCGCGCTGCTTGCCACCACCGCCCTCACGGCGATGCAATTCGCAAGCCTGCCATCCCAGGCGCAAACCGCTCCGATCGTCCTCGCGCAAGCACAAGGACAGGAACTCGGCCCTGACGGAAGGCCGAAGCAGCCGCCGCAGAAGGGAGCACCGCCGCCGGCGGCTCGCCCCGGACCTTCCGCACCGCCGCCACCTCCGCCGCCGCCGCAGATCCGGCAGGCGCCGCCACCGCCGCCGCCTCCGCCGCCGCAGATCCGGCAGGCACCTCCGCCTCCGCCGCCGCCACAGATTCGCCAGACGCCGCCCCCCCCACCGCCGCCGAAGCCGACCACGCTGCCGCCACCTCCTCCGGCGGCGCCGAAGGCTGTTTCGCCGCCGTCACCCCCGCCACCGCCGCCTCCTCCCAGGGTGACGCCGCCGGCTTCGGCTGCGCCAACGCTTACGCCGCCTCCGACGTCTGCGCCGCCGCCGCGCACGCCGCCGACCTCGGTGCCCACCACCACGCCGACCGCGACGCCGACGACGACCCCGCCTGCCCTGCAGAAGGGACCGCCCGGCGGTCCGTCTCCCGGTGGCATGAAGGCGCCTCCGACCGCGACGCCGACCCCGGCGCCGCAGGGCACATCCACGCCGCCACCGCCGCCCGCCAGCGGCGCCACGACCTTGCCGCCCGCCGGCACCCCGCCGACCGGCGCACCGGCGCCGCGCAGCGGTCCGCCCCCCGGCGTACCGGGATCGACACCGGGTGCTCCGGCCACGACGACGGCACCGGGGACGCCTCCGGCTGCGGGAACGCCGCCTGCCGCTGGTACCCCTCCGGCCGCGGGAACGCCTCCGGCTGCGGGTGGCGCGCCCACGCCGCTGCCCGGCCAGCAGGGTCGCCCGGCGCTTCCGCCGGGAGCGACACCGCCGCCTCCCGCCGGCGCCGCGGCACCGAGTGTCGTCCCCGGCACGGCGGCCGCAACGCCGCCGCCCGGCAGGTTCCAGAATGCACCTCCGACCATCTCGCCGGCCTTCCGGTCCGCGCCGACGGTCACAACACAATTGCCGCCACCGCCGCCGCCGCGGCGCGAGAACCTGACGCCGCTCGCCATCGGCGCAGGCGTGGTGGCCGGTGCCGTGGTCGGCGCGACCATCGCCAACATGCACAGCCAGCGGCGGGAGGTCGTGGAAGGCGGCCGCACCGTCTATTACGAGCCGGATCGCATCATCATCCGCGACCCGAGCGGACAGCAATACGTTCGAGGTAACGACTTCCAGCGATTCCGCTACGGAGCCCGCGACATCCGCACCGAGACGATCGGCGGCGAAACCCGCACCGTTGTGATCCGTCCCGACGGCACCCAGATCGTCACCGTGGTCGCCGCCGACGGGCGGCTGCTCCGCCGCATCCGGCGCGACAGCTTCGGCCGCGAGGTCATCATCATCGACAACAGCTATCGCGACCCGCGCGGGATCGGCGGCTTCTATGTCGACCTGCCGCCGCCGGTGGTCCGCATTCCCTACGATCGCTACATCGTCGACGCCCAGGAGGCGCCGCCGGAGGTGATCTACGAGACGATGGTGGCGCCGCCGGTGCAACGGATCGACCGTCGCTACTCGCTCGACGAGATCCGCTTCAGTCCCAATGTGCGCATGCAGATGCCGAGCATCGACCTCAACACAATCGTCTTCGAAACCGGTTCGTGGGAGATCCCGCCGGACCAGGCGGCGAAGTTGCAGACGATCGCCGACGGCCTCAACCGCGCGATCCAGGCCAACCCGCGCGAGGTGTTCCTGATCGAAGGCCATACCGACAAGGTCGGATCCGACGTCGACAATCTCTCGCTGTCGGACCGCCGCGCCGAATCGGCCGCCACGCTGCTGACGCAGCAGTTCGGCGTTCCCGCGGAGAACCTGACCTCGCAGGGTTATGGCGAGCAGTATCCGAAGGAGCAGACCGACGGGCCGAGCCTGATCAACCGGCGCGTCACCGTCCGCCGCATCACGCCGCTGCTCAACGGCGGCCAGGCTGCGCTGCCGCCCCCGCCGCCCGGCGTCGGCCCCGGCGGCCGGTAAGGCGACACGAAAAACGAAAATGGCCGGGATCGCTCCCGGCCATTTTTGTTTGCGTCTATCTCACCGCACGTCGCCCCCGCGCAGCTCAACCCTTGTCGCTGTCGAGCCTGGGGATGTAGGAGCCTTCTCCCGCCGAGAGCAGGCCCGTTTCGGTGTAGAGCTTCAGCTTCGCCCTGGTGTCGGCGATGTCGAGATTGCGCATCGTCAGTTGTCCGATGCGGTCGGCGGGCGTGAAGGCGGCATCCTCCACCTTCTCCATGCTCAGCCGTTCCGGCTGGTAGGTCAGGTTCGGGCTCTCGGTGTTGAGCAGCGAATAGTCGTTGCCGCGGCGCAGCTCCAGCGTCACCTCGCCGGTGACGGCGCGCGCCACCCAGCGCTGCGCGGTCTCGCGCAGCATCAGCGCCTGCGAGTCGAACCAGCGGCCCTGGTAGAGCAAGCGGCCGAGCTTCATGCCGCTGATGCGGTACTGCTCGATGGTGTCCTCGTTATGGATGCCGGTGACGAGGCGCTCATAGGCGATGTGCAAGAGTGCCATGCCCGGCGCCTCGTAGATGCCGCGGCTCTTGGCCTCGATGATGCGGTTCTCGATCTGGTCGCTCATGCCGAGCCCGTGGCGGCCGCCGATGACGTTGGCCTCGAGGAACAGCGCGACGGGATCGGCAAAGGTCTTTCCGTTGAGCGCGACCGGCTGGCCTTCCTCGAAACGCACGACGACCTTTTCGGCCTTCACCGTGCAGTCGTCGCGCCAGAACGGCACGCCCATGATGGGATTGACGATCTTGATACCGCTGTCGAGATGTTCGAGATCCTTGGCTTCGTGGGTGGCGCCCAGCAGGTTGCTGTCGGTCGAATAGGCCTTCTCGGCGCTCATCTTGTAGGCGAAGCCGTGCGCGGTCATGAACGCCGACATTTCGGCGCGGCCGCCGAGCTCGTCGATGAACTGCTGGTCGAGCCAGGGCTTGTAGATGCGCAAGGCCGGATTGGTCATCAGGCCGTAGCGATAGAAGCGCTCGATGTCGTTGCCCTTGTAGGTGGAGCCGTCGCCCCAGATGTTGACGCCGTCCTCCTGCATGGCGGCGACCAGCATGGTGCCGGTCACGGCGCGGCCGAGCGGCGTGGTGTTGAAGTAGGAGAGGCCGCCGGTCGAGACATGAAAGGCGCCGGACTGGATGGCGGCGATGCCTTCGTGGACGAGCTGCGTGCGGCAATCCACCAGCCGGGCCTTTTCGGCGCCGAACTCCATCGCCTTGCGGGGGATCTCGTCGTAGTCGGCTTCATCGGGCTGGCCGAGATTGGCCGTATAGGCAAAGACGCGCGCGCCCTTCTGCTTCATCCACAGCAGCGCGGCGCTGGTGTCGAGCCCGCCCGAAAAGGCGATGCCGACTTTTTCGCCCGTGGGCAGGCTCTTCAGGATCGTAGTCATCGAACTTCCAATCGGTCGAAAGTGCTGAATTTCATCGGTAGCTGGCTGCGCGGATAACAAATTTCGCTGATCTCGGCACGCGATTAATGCCTGCCGGCCGCGCTCACGCCGACGGCGCCGGGCCGGTTTCCTGCCCCCGCCAGCGCCGGGTCAGCCGGTAGCCCGGCCAGAACAGCCGCGTCAGCGCGGCGTCGATCCGCTCGTCCGACAGGCGGCTGCGCGGCCAGCGGTAGATCACGGCAAAGGCGAGCCAGATCACCAGGAAGGTGACGAGGCCGGCAATGGCGACGTCGGTGAAGAAATGCCCGCCGAAGGCCATGCGCAGGCCCGAGGTGACGACGCCGAACACGGTGGCGGCCGTATAGGCCAGCGGCCGCCATGCCGGCGGCGCCAGTGCTGCCGGCGCATAGGTCCAGAAGGCGGTGGCGCCCTCGCCGGAGAAGAAAGAGCAGTTGCGCCCGCAGCTGCCGCGCGGATCCCACCACGGCACGAATTGCTGGGGGCCGTTGAACTCCGTCACCACCACCGGGCGCGGCCGGCCCCAATAGGTCTTGAAGGTGAGATTGGTGAGCACGCCCGCCGACAGCGTCAGCGTCGCCAGCAGGAAGATGATGCTGCGGCCCTTCACCAGCAGCGGCCGGTCGGGGCGGATCGCCTTCCAGATCAGCGCCGCGAATGACGGCAGCACGAACGCCCAGGCGATCCACATCGCCGCATCGCGCAGGAAACCCGCACCCCCGTTGAGCCTCAGCGGGAAGGTCTTGCTGGCGGCATCGTAGAAAGCAGCCGAAAGCTTCAGGTCGAGCTCGGGATAGAGCCCGAACAGGAGGCCGACGACGAGGAAGAGCCCCAGCGCGATGAAAAGTCCGGTCCGGTTCATGGCGCGGGGTTTAGCCGAGGGAGGTGAAGTTGAAAACCCTGCCCCGTCATTCCGGGATGGTCCGAAGGACCAGACCCGGAATGACGTACCATCTCAACTCACCGCGACGGCGGGCGCAAATTCGACGGCACGGGCGGCGGCGGGCGCCGCGCAGGCGGCGGCAGGCGCCAGGCGCCGGCGTTGCGGCCGGCGATCATCCAGTAGACGAGGCCGGCGACGATGCCCGCGCCGGTCATGATTTCGAGATGACGACGCACGATGCCGTCGAAGCGCATGGTATCGGGATCGAACGGGACCAACCCGAGATAGCAGGCCGCGCCGACCAGCGCGCCGCCAATGGCATAGGCCAGCACGCTGCGGATGTAGAAGGCTTCGGTAATCGCGGCCACGAGCATTGCCGGCAGCAACGCAAAGCCGGAGATGAAGATGAAGCCGATGCCGATGATGACATTGATCGCCGGATCGATGTTGCCGATGCCGAGATCGGTGAATTCGGGAAACAGCACCGCCCCGAGCACGACGATCCCCGCCACGAGGCACGCGGCGAGGAAGGCGAAGAGGATGACGATGAGGCGGCCGATCAGGGCCATGCGCACACTCCATTCCCTCCCCCTGAAAGGGGGAGGGTCAGGGTGGGGGTTGGGCGCGGCATCGGGATTCGCGGAGAGAGAGACCCCCACCCGCCGCGCGCACGCGCGCGTCGACCTCCCCCTTTCAGGGGGAGGTGATGTTCAAACGATGCCGCAAGACCATGCACCATCAATCCGTCATCGCCATGGCGCGCAGCGCCTGGCGCTCGCGGACGCTGAGCTTTTCGGTTTCCGACTTGAGCTGGCCGCAGGCGGCGAGGATGTCGCGGCCGCGCGGGGTGCGCACCGGCGAGGAATAGCCGGCGTTGAAGATGTACTCGGAGAATTTCTCGATTCTATCCCAGTCCGAGCATTCGTAGGCCGTGCCCGGCCACGGGTTGAACGGGATCAGATTGATTTTTGCCGGAATGCCCTTGAGCATCTTCACCAGCAGTTTTGCGTCATCCAGGGAATCGTTGACGCCCTTGAGCATCACGTATTCGAAAGTGATGCGGCGCGCATTGGAGGCGCCGGGATAATCGCGGCAGGCCTGCAACAGTTCGGCGATCGGGTATTTGCGGTTGAGCGGCACCAGCTCGTTGCGCAGTTCGTCGCGAACGGCATGCAGCGAGATCGCCAGCATCACGCCGATCTCCTCGCCGGCGCGCACGATGTTCGGCACCACGCCCGAGGTCGAGAGCGTGATGCGGCGGCGGGAGATGCCGATGCCTTCGTTGTCTGCCACGATCAGCAGCGCATCGCGTACCGCGTCGAAATTGTAGAGCGGCTCGCCCATGCCCATCATGACGATGTTGGTGACGAGGCGGCTGCCGTTCTCGCGGTCGGACCAGTCGTTGAGGCGATCGCGCGCTACCATGACCTGGCCGACGATCTCGCCGGCGGTGAGGTTGCGCACCAGCCGCTGCGTGCCTGTGTGGCAGAACGAACAGTTGAGCGTGCAGCCGACCTGCGAGGAGACGCACAGCGTGCCGCGGTCGGTCTCGGGAATGTAGACGCACTCGACCTCGTGCGGCCTCTCGATATTGTCGCCGCTCGGCAGCCGCAGCAGCCATTTGCGGGTGCCGTCAGAGGAGATCTGCTCGGCGATCACTTCGGGACGGTCGACGGTGAAATGTTTCTCAAGCTCGGCGCGCATGTCCTTCGAGACGTTGGTCATCTCTGCAAAGGACTTGGCGCCGCGGAAATACATCCAGTGCCAGAGCTGCTGCGTGCGCATCTTGCGCTGTGCGGGGGCAACGCCGATCTCGCCGAGGCGATCGGCGATCTCGGCGCGCGACAGCCCGATCAGCGACGGTTTCGCCGGCGGCACATAGGTCTCGAGCGGCTGCTTTTCCAATGGCGCGCTGGCCGCGGTGGTTTCGGTCGATGTGGCAGTCATGTTCGTTCTTGCGAGAGGTTTCCCCTCATGGTGAGGAGGCGCGCGAGCGCCGTCTCGAACCATGAGGCCCGGGCCTTCATCCTTCGAGACGCGGCGCAAGCGCCGCTCCTCAGGATGAGGGGCAACAGTCATCAAATAGGCCTTCTGCGGCCCCCAAACAACGCCGTTTTGCGGGAATTCAGCGCCTGCAGTCCTGCGCGATGCGGTCGAGCGCCTGCGCCAGGCCCTTCAGCGAAAACGTGTCGGTGGTCTCGGTGCCCTTGGCGGACATGCCCTTGACCGTGACGTCGGCGGCCTTGCGCATGGCGTCCACCATGCGCTCCTCCTCGGCGGCGTTCTTGATCCAGAGGCCGTCGCCCTGGGTGTACATGGCGTAGCTGGCGCCGCCGACTTCCAGGCTCGACTCCGAACCCGGCTTCAGCTGGTAGCCGATCATGATCGAGACTTCGTTGATGACCTTCTCGGCGGGCCGCGTGGAGACGAAGGCGTAGGCGGGATCGCGCGGACGGTTCGGCGGATTGGTCTTCGAGGAAGACGGCTTTGCCAGCGCAAAGCACACCCGCTTGCCGCCGGGCGTTGCGCTATAGGCGCCCCAGGTGCCGTATTGGCCGAGCAAGGCCGGTTCCGCGCCGCCGGCAGCGGCCGGCGCTGCCTCGGGCTTGATGGCGGCCGGCGGCTTGGCCGTGTCCTTTTTCGCAGGAGCCTTGGGGGCCGCAGGCGGCGCAGCGCCTTGCGCCAGCGCGAGGCTTGAAGCCGCGCACAGGATGGTGCTCGCCAACAGCGATGTGAGAATTTGCCGCGCCATGATCCGGTCTGGTTCCCCCATCATTGTGACCTGAAGATGGCCCGCCCCGACCTCATCAGAGGCGAAATGGATAGCCGGGAAACGCGTGTTTGGGAAGGCAGTTAGCGGATCGCGCGCGACGTTGCCGGCACCGCACCGCCAAACGGCGGCCTCAGTTTTTCGCGCGCGCGGCGCGCTGCTTTTCCCATTGCGCATCGGTCCATTGCAGCAGGTCCTCGGCGCCGGAACTGCGCAAATGCGAGCCGCCGTCCTGCACCACCATCTCGCCATTGATGAAGCCGGCCTGGTCGGAAATCAGGTAGCTGGCGAGATTGGCCAATTCAGCGTGGTCGCCATGGCGGCCGAGCGGATTGCGATGGGACCAGCCCTCCTCGCGGCCCTCCGGGCGGAGCTGGCCGCTGGCCCCCGGTGTCGGAAACGCGCCGGGCGCGATCGCCACGGTGCGGATGCCCTTCGGGCCCCATTCCACCGCGAGACTCTTGGTCATCGCCAGCACGGCCGACTTCGCCATCGCAGATGGCACGGTGAAGGCGCGGCCGGTGATGGTCGAGGTCGAGAGGATGCTCAGCACAACGCCCTTGTGCTTGCGCTCGATCCAGCGTTTTCCCGCCGCCAGCGTGCAGTACATCGTGCCGTGCAGGGTCGGGCCGAGGATCGCATCCGCCGCGCGGAACGACAGATGCTCGGTCTGCGCGAGGAAGGTTGCCGCGGCATTGTTGACCAGCACGTCGATCGGCGCCTCCGCAAACACGCGATCCATCATGACCTCGACCGCGGCGCCGTCGCGGATATCGCATCTGGCGACGCTGACGCCGGCGCCGAAATCGCTGCGCATGGCGGACGCCGTCTGCTCCAGCAATTCCAGCCTGCGGCCGCAGATGACGAGCGCCGCGCCGAGCTCGGCGAAGCGCCGGCCCATCGCCGCGCCGAGCCCCGAGCCGCCGCCCGTGATGAGGATGCGCTTGCCCCTGAGCAGGTTCTTTTCAAACATTGTTTTATCCCCTTCAAGCTTGACCCACCTCATCCTGAGGAGGCCGCAAAGCGCGCCGTCTCGAAGGATGGGGTGGCCTCATGGTTCGAGACGGCGCAAGTGCGCCTCCTCACCATGAGGGTCATGCATCCTTTGCGGATTGTAGCCCGGCTGCAAATCCGGCATGAAGCAGGCAAAGCCGTCAAATCCAGAAAAGATCAGGGGTACCCATGAAAGCCATTCTCTGCTCGCAATACTGCCAGCCCGACGATCTCGTGCTGGCGGATGTGCCGGATCCCGTGGCCGGGCCCGGCGAGGCCGTGATTGCGATCAAGGCGGCGGCGCTGAACTTCTTCGACATCCTGATGATCCAGGGCAAGTACCAGATCAAGCCGCCCTTCCCGTTCTCACCGGCCGCGGAAGTCGCCGGCGTGATCGAAAGCGTCGGCGCAGGGGTGACCGACCTCAAGGTCGGCGACCGCGTCGTCGCCTCCTGCGGCCACAACGGCGCGCGCGAGAAGATCGCGCTGCCGGCCGCCTCCATCGTGAAGATTCCCGACAATCTCGACTATGACCGCGCGGCCGGCATCATCATCATCTACGGCACCGCGCTGCATGCGCTGGAAGACCGCGCAAGCCCGAAACCGGGCGAGACGCTCGCGGTGCTGGGCGCAGCCGGCGGCACGGGTCTCGCCGCCTGCGAGCTCGGCAAGCTGATGGGACTGAAGGTGATCGCCTGCGCTTCGTCGGACGAGAAGCTGGAGTTCGCCAAACAGCATGGCGCCGAGCTGACGCTGAACTATTCCAAGGAAGACCTGAAGGAAGGCCTGCGCAAGCTGACCAACGGCAAGGGCGTCGACATCATCTTCGATCCCGTCGGCGGCGCCTATGCCGAGGCGGCGCTGCGCGCGATCGCCTGGGAAGGCCGCTTCCTGGTGATCGGCTTCGCCGCCGGCGACATTCCGAAGATGCCGCTGAACCTGGCGCTGCTGAAGGGCTGCGACATCCGCGGCGTGTTCTGGGGCGCGTGGACGCGCGTCAACCCGCAGAAGAACCGCGCCAACCTGGAGAAGCTGGTGAAGTGGACGGCGGAAGGAAAAATCTCCTCGCATGTCGATCGCACCTACCCGCTCTCGCAAACCGCCGACGCGCTGAAGGTGCTCGCCGGACGTCAGGCGATGGGCAAGGTCATCCTGCATCCCTAGTTTCTGCCTCGAGCATGATCTTAGCGGCCCTCAGGCCGGGATCATGCTCGCGGTTCCGGCTGTATCCGTAGTGTAACGGGTGCAGCGCGGATTCCGCCGGATTTGAAACGCGCTGGTTGGTTAATCGCCCGCGTGTTCGATCATTGCGAACACCCGGATTCCACTGGCGTTAAGCGGCGCGATCCCGATCAACCCGACGCTAACGATCGCGTTTTTATTTGTTTGAATTGGGCGAATACGCCTCAATCAAAACAAAATGTTTCCCGATTCGCGCCGACGAACGTCGTTTTTTCAACCTATTCGCGAGCAGATTCATGACCCCAGTAGCGGGCGCTTGGGGCAAGCAACACTACAAAAAATAGATGCCCCGCGTTCCCGTCGTTGCGTATCAGTTGCGGGGAAGCATCATGGCGGAGAGTACCAGGCAGGTTCGGACAAGTGATCCGTTTGACCGCTTTGACGAAGCCATCAACGATCCAGGCCTTTATCCAAGCTATCAGTACGAGCGTCCCGAATCGAGACAGCTGGAACCGCTGCCGCAGGACCGGGTGCCGCTGTTCCTCTCGGACTACGAGCAGCAATACGAGCAGGAGCGCTACGAGGACGACGCGCCCGAATACACATTCGGCAGCAAGCAGGACAGGCCGCGCACATCGCGCATCGTGACCGGCGTGGTCGCCGCCACCGCGGTGGCCGCCGCCGTCGGGTTCTTCTCGATCGATGCCACGCGCTCGGCTTTCGTCAACGCCAAGGCGTCGCTTGCAAGCGTCGCGCCGGCCTCGATCGGCGGCGCAACGCAACCCGAGCCGGCAGCGCCGCCGCCGCGGATCGTCCAGACGGCCGCGCCCGAGCCGCGCATCGCCGCACCGGAAGCGCAAGCCGTCTATCGTGCCAGGCCCGCGGAGACCGCCGCCGCTCCTGCCGCAGCGGCCGCGGTGAGCGGCAAGCCGATGGACGCCTTCGCTTCAATGCCCTCGCGCCAGGAAATCACGGCGGCCTATCAATCCGCAATGAAGGGCGGCCAGATCGCCGCGGTCGCGCCGGCGGCACCGTTGCCGCCGCAATCCGCCGCACCGGCATCGCGGCGCATGGATCCGGATGAAGTTGCCGGCCTGCTCAAGCGCGCCAAGGGCATGCTCGCGGTCGGCGACATCGCCGCCGCGCGGCTGCTGCTCGAACGCGCCGCCGACGCGCAGGAAGCGGAAGCCGCGCTGATGCTGGGCACCACCTACGATCCGCTGGTGATCGGCAATCAGGACATGCGCAGCATCACGCCCGACCCGGCGCTGGCGCGGCAATGGTACCAGAAAGCCGCCGCGCTGGGCTCGGCCGATGCGAGACGGCGACTGTCGGAACTCAGGAACTAACAGAGGCGCAAACGCGGGCGGAAGAATTCCGCCCGCACAAACTTTGGCGCGAGCCGGCGGGCGGATGACGCCGTCTTGCTCCGGCAGTCACCCGAAACCAACCCGACACCAGGGAACCAGCAGGGGATTTTAGATGCGACGTTTGTTTGCGATGGCACTCGTTGCCATGACCATGACATGCGGCCTTTCGGCTCGCGCAGCCGACGAAGCCGACGCGGAATCGGTCAAGGTCAGCGACAGTCTCAAGGCAATCTTTCAGTTCGGTTCGGCCGCCACCAAGCAGGCGCTGAACGCGAACACGGTGACCGTGATCTCGGGAACGATCGGCGGCACCTATGTGCAGTTCGGCGCCGATCTGGCCTCCGTGCTCGACGACGGAAACAAGTTGCGCGTACTTTCGATCGTCGGGCGCGGTTCGGTCCAGAGCGTCGCCGACATCCTGTTCCTGCAGGGCGTCGATCTCGGCATTGTCCGCTCCGACACGCTCGACTACCTCGAGCGGAGGGGCTTTGCGAAGGACATCAAGAAGCAGTTCACCTATGTGACGAAGCTGTACAATGAGGAGATGACGGTCCTGGCGCCAAAGTCGATCAGGAGCCTGAAGGACCTCAACGGCAAGCGGGTGAGCGTCGACCTGCCCAACGGCGGCACCTTCGTGACCGCGCACACGGTGTTCGAGCGCATCGGGGTCAAGCCCCAGTTCTTCTATATCGAGCAGCGCATCGCGATGGAGAAGCTGATCAAGGGCGAGATCGACGCCGTGATTGTCTGCGGCGGCAAGCCCTACAAGTCGGTCAGCAACTTCAAGAATGACGGCCGCTTCCATCTCGCCAAGGTCGACTATGACAAGCCGTTGCAGAAGGACTACCTGCCTGCAACCTTTACTTCGAAGGACTATCCGAACCTGATCGCCGAGGGCGAGTCGGTGGACACCATTGCGGTGCCGGCGGTGCTGGCGGCCTATAACTGGGCGCCCAACACCGAGCGCTACCGCAAGCTCACCACGTTCGTCGAAGCGTTCTTCACCAAGTTCCCGGCGTTCCAGAACCCGCCGTTCCACCCGAAGTGGAAGGAAGTCTCGCTGTCGGCGCCGCTGGCCGACTGGCAGCGCCTGCCTTATGCCGAGAACTGGCTGAAGACGCACAATATCGAAGCCGTCACCCGCAACCGCTTCGACGAATTCCTGAAGCAGACCCCGTCGGCGGCCGCGACGATCAAGAGCGACGGCGACCGCGAGAGCCTGTTCAAGCAGTTCCAGGCGTGGGATGCGGAGCGCAATGCACGGGCGCAGGTTCGCCCGACGCCTGCGGCAGCGGCAAAATAGATCCAACGTGGCGGCGTGACCGCGGCCTTCGCGCGGTCACGCCCGATCTCAAATTGCGCTTCAGGTTATAGTTTGAGCATGATCTTTTTGGAAAACCGCTTCACATTTTTCCGGATCATGCTCTAGTCTTCGAGATCGGCCGTCTCGACGCCGCGCTTGAGCGCCGTGCGGGCGGCTTCTCGATGTTCCCCGGTGATGTTGCTGGCGACCATGCGGATGGCGGTGGCGAGCACCGCGGCATCGTCGGTGAAGCCGAGGACCGGCAGCACGTCCGGCATGAAGTCGAACGGCAGGATGAAATAGGCCAGCGCCCCCAGCAGCGCCACCTGCACATGCCGCGGCGTCTCGCGGTCGAAGGCGCAGTAATAGGCCGCCAGCAGATCCTCGGCGAAGGGCAGCCTGGCCACCACCTGCTTGAACTTGATCCAGAACCGCCGGCGCACGCCGTCGCGGTCCTGCGCCAGCCTGTCCGCCGGCTCGAACCCTACGCTGTGCTCGCTCGTTGCCATCGCTCTGCCCTCACGGATTACCGCGTCATGCCTCACTTGGGGATCGAAATCCCCCGCTGCAAGCGGTTCAGAAGATCGCAAGGGCGACTTAGAACACGCCAAGCTGCCGGGCGATGCCGTTCATCGCCTTGGCTAGCTCGATATCCAGACGGGTGACGCCGCCGGCATCGTGGGTCGCAAGCACCACCTCCACGGTCTTGTAGACATTGCGCCATTCCGGGTGATGGTCGTGCTTCTCGGCAACCAGGGCCGCGCGCGACATGAAGCCGAACGCCTCGTTGAAATCCCTGAAGATGAAGGTGCGCGCAATCGCCTCGCGGCCCGGCACCTCCTGCCAACCGGCCAGTTCGGCCAACGCCGCGCGCCTCGCCTCCGCCGACAGCCGTTCCGCCATGTGCGCCTCCACTTTTTTCACGGGAACTTTACCCTAACACCGACGGGTGCGCTTGCGATCCATGCCACAATCGGACTTGTTGCGGCGGACCGGTAACCATGACCGGGACGTGCCGCGCGCCGGTAACAAAATTTTGCTAGGATTCGCCGAGTAATTGCGTTGGCAGCATGAAATTGTCCCTGAAACGATTGTTTGCGAGATCCATGACCGGCGGACCTGACCTCGTCGAATCCATCGCGCCATCGCCACGCTCTCCGCGTTCGGCGAAGCGGCAGCTCACCTTCGTTTCACTGGCCGGCTTGATGGCCGTGCTCGGCATTGCCGCGGGCGCCTATTATTTCGCGATGCGCCCGGTGACGCTGAAAGTCGCGGTTGGCCCCGCCAGCAGCGACGATCTCAAGGTGGTGCAGACGCTGGCGCAGGCCTTCAACAACCAGCGCAACAGCCAGATCCGCCTGCGGCCGCTGCCGACAGACGGTGCGGTGGCCAGTGCCCAGGCGCTCGCCGACGGCAAGGCCGACCTCGCCATCATCCGCGGCGATCTCGACGTGCCCAAGAACGCACAGGCGGTCGCCACGCTGCGCAAGAACGTCGCCGTGCTCTGGGTGCCGCCGGCCGCCAAGGCCAAGGGGAAGAAAGCGCCGCCGAAGATCACCAAGATCGCGCAGCTTGCCGGCCGCCGCATCGGCGTGATCGGCCGCACCCAAGCCAACGTCAACCTGCTGAAGGTGATCCTGAAGCAATATGGCGTCGATCCCAACAAGGTGGAGATCATCCAGTTCCCCGCCAACGAGGCGGCGGAGGCGATCCGCAGCCAGCGCGCCGACGCCTATATCGCGGCGGGTCCGGTCAACAGCAAGATCACCACGGATGCGATGCTGGCTTCCAGCCGCGACGGCGGCACGCCGACCATCCTGGCCATCGACCTGGCCGAGGCGATCGCGCAGAACCATCCGGCCTATGAGTCCGCCGACATTCCCGCCGGCTCGTTCGGCTCCGTGCCGGAGGAAGAGGTCAAGACCGTCAGCTTTGCGCATTACATCGTCGCGCGCAAAGGCCTGTCGGAATCGACGGTTGCCGCCTTCACCCGGCAATTGTTCTCGATCCGCCAGGCGTTGAAGAACGAATTCCCGCTCGCCGCCAAGATCGAGACGCCCGACACCGACAAGGACGCCACCATCCCCGCCCATCCGGGAGCCGCCGCCTATGTCGACGGCGAGGAAAAGACCTTCCTCGACCGCTACAGCGACTTCATCTGGTGGGGGCTGATGGCGCTGTCGGCCATGGGTTCGGCCGGCGCCTGGTTTGCCAGCTACCTGAAGAAGGACGAGCGCAACAACAATTCCTCGCTGCGCGAGCGGCTGCTCGCGATGATCGCCGCCGCCCGCAAGAGCGAGGCCAGCGAAGAGCTCGACCTCCTGCAAACCGAGGCCGACGAAATCCTGCGCGAGACGCTGCAATGTTTCGAGCATGGCGCGATCGAGGAAGGCGCGCTGATCGCCTTCAACATCGCACTCGAGCAGTTCCACAATGCCGTCGCCGACCGCCGCGCGCTGCTGACCAGCCTGCCGCAACACCTGCAGCGCACCGCCCAGCTCCGCGCCACCGGAACGCTGTGAGCGGCGGCTTCGCGTTATTGCTCAGTCATATAGTGATCCTATAGCTTCGGGCTGACTATCCCCGTCATTGCGAGCGAAGCGAAGCAATCCAACTATCGACTCTCGGCGTCATGGATTGCTTCGTTGCTTCGCTCCTCGCAATGACGAGCAAACGGCGAGACCGTCCATGACAATTCGCATCTCCCGCCGCCGCTTCGTCTCGACCGCGAGCGCTGCCGCGTTCGGCACGATTGCGATGCCGTATCTCAGCCGCGCCGCCGACCGGCCGCTGCTACCGCAGGGCGTGCAGTCCGGCGACGTCAGCATCGACAGCGGCGTGGTGTGGGCACGCGCCGACCGGCCCTCGCAGATGCTGGTCGAGGTCTCCACCACCGAATCCTTCGCCAGTCTCCGCGCGCTGCCGCCGGTTGCGGCGCTGCCGGAGAGCGACTTCACCGCAAGAATGCTGCTGGAAAATCTCCCGGCCGGCCAGGACATCTTCTACCGCGTGAAATTCCGCGACCTCTCGCATCCCACGATACTGAGCGAGCCCGTGGTCGGCCGCTTCCGCACCGCGCCTGCCGATCGCCGCGACGTCAGCTTCGTCTGGGGCGGCGACGTCGCGGGCCAGGGCTGGGGCATCAATCCCGATGACGGCGGCATGGCGACCTTCGCCACCATGCGCAGGCACCGGCCGGATTTCTTCCTGCATTCCGGCGACACCGTCTATGCCGACGGTCCGATCAAACCGGAGGTGGCGCTCGAAGGCGGCAAGATCTGGAAGAACGTCACGACGCCGGAGAAGGCCAAGGTTGCCGAGACGCTCGACGAGTTCCGCGCCGCGCACAAATACAATTTCCTCGACGACAATCTGCGCGCCTTCGCCGCGGAGGTCCCGATCCTCGTGCAGTGGGACGACCACGAGGTCGTCAACAACTGGTCGGCTTCGAAGGAGCTTCCCGCGGCCTACAAGGTGCGCGACATCAACCTGCTCGCGGCGAGGGCGAAGCGCGCGTTCCACGAAATGTATCCGACGCGCGCGAGCGTCGCGGAACCCGGCCGCATCTACTGCAACATCAACTACGGCCCGCATCTCGAAGTCTTCATCCTCGACGAGCGCAGCTATCGCGGGCCGAACGGAGAAAACCGGCAGACCGAATACGGCCCCGACGCCTGGTTCCTCGGTCCCGACCAGCTCAACTGGCTGAAGCGCGCGCTGCTCAACTCGCGCGCCACCTGGAAGGTGATCGCCTCCGACATGCCGTTGTCGATCATCGTCCATGACGATGCCGCGAACAGGAAAGGCTCGGAAGCCGTCGCGCAGGGCGATGGCCCGCCGCGCGGCCGGGAGCTCGAGATCGCGGACTTGCTGCGCTTCATGAAGACGGCCGGCATCGTCAACACGGTGTGGCTGACCGCCGACGTGCATTACACCGCCGCGCACTACTACGGTCCCGGCAAGGCGCAGTTCCAGGATTTCGAACCGTTCTGGGAGTTCGTCTCCGGCCCGCTGCATGCCGGCACGTTCGGCCCCGGCGAACTCGACAATACCTTCGGGCCCGAGGTGAAGTTCGTCAAAGCGCCCGGGCCGGGCAGACAGAACCTGCCGCCCTCGGCCGGCATGCAGTTCTTCGGCCATGTCAGGATCGACGGCCGAACCGGGCAGATGATGGTGACGCTGCGCGACCGCGCCGACACTGCGTTGTGGTCGACGACGCTCGAACCGAAGCCGGTATAGCGCGCGATCTACCGCAGGCGCTGCCGCAGCGCCGCTTCCAGCGCATCGCTGCGGCAGGGCTTTGGCAGCATCGGCGTTTCCTTGAGCGGCGCCGGCAATCCGAAGTCGCGGCCGTAGCCGGTGACGAAGACGAACGGGATCTTCATCGCCTGCAACCTCTCGGCCACCGCAAAACTGTTGCCGCTGACGAGGGCAACATCGAGCAGCGCGAAATCCGGCGCGCGATCGTCGATCAGCTTCAGTGCGCGCGCCGCGCTGCCCGCGGTGCGCACCCTCTTCACGCCGAAGCCGAGAATCCTGTCCTCGAAATCCAGCGCGATGATCGCGTCGTCCTCCACGATCAGGACGTCATTGGGCAATCCCTGGGAATTGGCGGGTTCCATGCGCTTGGATCGGTTGATGCCTGCCCCCGGCGGATGCCCGGAGGGGGCCTGATGGCGGCGCCTCCATCCAAGAGC
Source organism: Bradyrhizobium sp. (assembly GCF_016219575.1). Classification (GTDB taxonomy): domain Bacteria; phylum Pseudomonadota; class Alphaproteobacteria; order Rhizobiales; family Xanthobacteraceae; genus Bradyrhizobium. The sequence continues at coordinate 170,959 of NZ_JACRMG010000035.1, forward strand.
GCGCCACCGGTTCCCGGCACGAAACCCACCACATCCGGCGCGGCGCTGTCTGTGCACTAGTGGACATAACTCGGGAACCCAATCGCCTATCTTCGCTTTATCGGGTCGGAGGGAATGGCATGCTGACGCGAAGGGAGCAGATGACCGAGGTGAGCGATCGCCCGTTCAACAACCTGTTGCGGCGGCTGAACGCTGCCGATTATGCGCTGCTGGCGCCGCAATTGAGCGCCGACGAGGCAAAGCCGGGCGACCTGCTCTACAATCCCGGTGACAACGTTCAGACCGTGCACTTTCCGTGCGGACCGACGCTCGTCTCCTACATGGTTCCCAATGAAGACGGTCGCGATGTCGAGACTATCCTGATTGGCCGCGAAGGTGCGGTCGGCGGCATCGTCAGCCACGGCTTCCTGCCGGCCTATACCCGCATCACCGTCAAGTTCGGCGGACCGGTGGTGCGGCTTGCCGTCAGCAAGCTCGACACGGCAAAGTCCCATTCGCCCAGCCTGCGCAACGTGTTTGCCCGTTATGCCGATTGCATGCTGGCGCAGATATTCCAGTCGACCGCCTGCAATGCCATCCATTCGATCGAGCAGCGCACGGCGAAATGGATCATCTCAGCCATGGAGCGCACCGACGGCGACAACACCGTACCGCTCACCCATGAGCAGCTGGCCACCCTGCTCGGGGTCGGCCGTTCCTATGCCAGCCGGGTGATCCAGACCTTCAAGGCGGAGGGCGTGCTGGAGACCCGTCGTGGCGCCATCCTGGTGCGCAACCCGGATGCCCTGCGCCTGCACTCCTGCCTGTGCAACGAGGCCGTCAAAACCCACTTCGAGGAGGTCTTGCGGGGGGTCTATCCCGACCCCGGGAAAGACAATTGAGCGGGGCTGGTGCAAAATTGAGCTAACCAAACCCCCGAAAGACCGTTGTTTTTTGCCGTTTTCTGAATATATTGCGCCGCAACGCGTAAGGCTCGCCCGGTCCCGATGTGGCCGGGCTTCCTTTTTGGGGCTAAGCCCCTCGAATTTCAAAGGTTTTGAGCGTCATCCGAAACAGGCGTCCCGGATTTTCCGGCGGAATCGCGCCTCACCTTGCACGAGCTGACAAAGAAGCGAGCCCATGAACCTCCGCAACGTCGCCATTATCGCCCACGTCGACCACGGCAAAACCACCCTGGTCGACCGCCTGCTGCAGCAATCCGGCACCTATCGCGACAACCAGCGAGTGGTTGAGCGCGCCATGGATTCCAACGATCTGGAGCGCGAGCGCGGCATCACCATCCTGGCCAAGGCCGCCTCGGTGCAGTGGAAGGATACCCGCATCAACATCGTCGACACGCCCGGCCACGCCGATTTCGGCGGCGAGGTCGAGCGCATCCTCAACATGGTCGACGGCGCGCTGGTGCTGGTGGACGCCGCCGAAGGCCCGCTGCCGCAAACCAAGTTCGTGGTGTCGAAGGCGCTCAAGGTCGGCCTGAAGCCGATCGTCGTCATCAACAAGGTGGACCGCCCCGACGCGCGGCCGACCGAAGTCATCAACGAGGTGTTCGATCTCTTCGCCGCGCTCGACGCCAGCGAGGAGCAACTCGATTTCCCGATCCTCTACGGGTCTGCCAAGCAGGGCTGGATGGCGGAAAGCCCGGAAGGCCCGAAGGACAAGGGCATGCAGCCGCTGTTCGACCTGATCGAGCGCCATGTCGCCCCGCCCAAGGTCGAGGAAGGGCCGTTCCGCATGATCGGCACCATTCTCGAAGCCAATCCCTATCTCGGCCGCATCATCACCGGCCGCATCACCTCCGGCTCGATCAAGCCGAACCAGCAGGTCAAGGTGCTCAGCGCCGACGGCAAGGTGATCGAACAGGGACGGCTGACCAAGATTCTCGCCTTCCGCGGCATCGAGCGCACGCCGCTGGAGGAAGCCGAAGCCGGCGACATCGTCGCCATTGCCGGCCTCACCAAGGGCACTGTCGCCGACACCTTCTGCGATCCCAGCGTGGACATACCGCTGCCGGCGCAGCCGATCGATCCGCCGACGGTGTCGATGTCCTTCATCGTCAACAACTCGCCGCTCGCCGGCACCGAAGGCGACAAGGTCACCTCCCGCATGATCCGCGACCGCCTGCTGCGCGAGGCCGAGGGCAATGTCGCGCTGCGCGTGGTCGAAGCCTCCGACAAGGACGCGATGGAAGTGTCCGGCCGCGGCGAATTGCAGCTGGCGATCCTGATCGAGACCATGCGTCGCGAGGGCTTTGAGCTCTCGGTGTCGCGCCCGCGCGTCGTGTTCCAGAAGGACGAGGCCACCGGACAGCTCAAGGAGCCGATCGAGGAAGTCGTCATCGACGTCGACGAGGAGCATTCCGGCGTCGTCGTGCAGAAGATGAGCGAGCGCAAGGCCGAGATGATCGAGATGCGCCCGTCCGGCGGCAACCGCCTGCGGCTGGTGTTCTACGCGCCGACCCGCGGCCTGATCGGCTACCAGGGCGAACTGCTCACCGACACCCGCGGCACCGCGATCATGAACCGCCTGTTCCACGGCTACGCGCCCTACAAGGGCGAGATCCAGGGCCGCCGCAACGGCGTCCTGATCTCCAACGACCAGGGCGAGGCGGTCGCCTATGCCATGTTCAAGCTCGAAGACCGCGGCCCGATGATGATCGAGCCGGGCTGGAAGGTCTATCGCGGCATGATCGTCGGCGAGCATACCCGCGACAACGATCTCGAGATCAACGTGCTCAAGGGCAAGCAGCTCACCAACATCCGCACCACCTCGAAGGACGAGGCGGTGCGCCTGACCCCGCCGATCCGGATGACGCTGGAAAAGGCGCTGGCCTATATCGAGGACGACGAACTGGTCGAGGTGACCCCGAAGTCGATCCGCCTGCGCAAGAAGTTTCTGGACGCCAACGACCGCAAGCGCGCGGAAAAGGCCAGAGAAGCGGTGGCGTAAGGTGTACTTGTCATGCCCCGCGAAAGCGGGGCATCCAGTACGCCGCGGCCTCTCGGTTCAATCACAAGCGTCTCTGGAATACTGGGTCACCCGCATGCGCGGGTGACGACAGTTGCGTTTGGGCCGCTTCTTGCACAACCGCGAACGTGCTAGAGCCCTCGCATGAATTCCCTCCCCTCCAATGTCGACGTCGCCATCATCGGCGCAGGCGCCGCGGGCCTTGGCGCTGCCAATGCGCTGAAGGGTTGCGGCCTCTCCGTGATCGTGCTGGAAGCGCGCGACCGCGTCGGCGGACGGGCGCATACGATCCAGGCCGCGCCTGACGTGGTGTTTGACGTCGGCTGCGGCTGGCTGCATTCGGCCGACGAGAACACGTTCGTGCCCATCGCCGAGCGGCTCGGCTTCGAGATCAACAAGGATTTGCCGCCGTGGCGCGAGCGCGCCTTTGGCAAGGCGTTTCCGCAAGCACAGCGCAGCCAGTTCATCCGCGCGCTGGATGAATTCTACGATCGCGCCGAAGAGGCAGCGGAAGAGGCGCGCCGCGCCGGTCGCGACGAGCCGGCCAGCCTCCATCTCGAACCTGGCAACCGCTGGAATTCGATGATCGATGCGATCTCGACCTACGTCAACGGCGTCGAGCTCGACCGCGTCTCCATTCTCGACATGGACGCCTATGAGGACAGCAACCTCAACTGGCGCGTCCGCCGCGGCTATGGCGCGCTGGTCGCCGCCTATGGCGCCGCCTGCCCGCTGGCGCTGAACTGCGCGGTAACGCTGATCGATCATTCCGGAAAACGCGTGCGCGTCGAGACGTCGAAGGGCACGCTCACCGCCGGCAAGGTGATCGTCACCGTGCCGACCAACCTGATCGCCGACGAGACGATCCGCTTCCATCCCGCCTTGCCCGCCAAGGTCGACGCCGCGCGCGGCCTGCCGCTTGGGCTGGCCGACAAGGTCACGCTTGCGCTGGCCGAACCCGAGGCGCTGCCGAAGGAGGGCAACCTCCGCGGCGCCACCATGCGCACCGACATGGGCACCTATCATCTGCGCCCGTTCGGCCAGCCCTGCATCGAAGGCTTCTTCGGCGGCCGTTTTGCACGGCAACTCGAAGACGCCGGCGACGGCGCCATCGCCGCCGCCGCGATCGACGAGATCACAGGCTTCCTCGGCAACGACTTCCGCCGCAAGCTGAAGCCGCTCGCGGAATCGCGCTGGGCGCACGATCCCTGGGCGCGCGGCTCGTATTCGCACGCACTGCCGGGGCATGCGGGCGATCGCGCGCTGCTGGCCGCACCGGTCGATGGCAGGTTGTTCTTTGCGGGTGAGGCGACGTCGCCGAATTTCTTCTCCACGGCGCATGGAGCAAGGGACAGCGGGGAGCGGGCGGCAAGGGAAGTATTGGCCGATATGAGGCCAGGGCAGGACTAGACGGCCGCTGCCAATTCATTCATTTTTTTGGAATGGCGGACGGCGAACGCAATGAGGATTGGACGGCCGAAGAGCTCGATCTGATCATTGCTGACTATTTCTCGATGCTGGGCGCCGAAATACGGCGGGCATCCTACGATAAGACCCAGCACCGGAAGGCTCTCATGGCCCAAATCGATCGCAGCAACGGCTCGATCGAATTCAAGCATCACAACATTTCTGCCGTCTTGCAGCAGCTCGATCTACCCTGGATCAATGGATATAAGCCCAGGGCTCACTTCCAAAAATCTATCGTGAATGCGGTCGAGCGATACTTGCTCAAACATCCCGCCGCCCAGCACCCTGAGGCGCTGGCTCAAGTCTTTGCGGAGAGACCCCAGCTTTTTGTCGAGCCTCCACCTCAGATCGAGCCCAAGAAGGATCGCCCGGAAATTGTTCAGCGTCTTGTTCGAAAATTCAATCCCGCCGAGAGGGATTTCTTGAACCGCCAGCTCGGTTACAAGGGTGAGGAAATGGTCTTCAAGTTTGAGCAGCAACGCCTCAACCAGATGGACAGACCCGACCTCGCAAGAAAAGTCCGGTGGACGTCTCAGGAAGACGGCGATGGTGCCGGTTACGACATCCTGTCTTTTGATCAAAAGGGCAGCGAGCGGTTTCTCGAAGTCAAGACAACGGTGGGCTCGCAGACCGCTCCATTCTACCTGACAAGGAACGAACTATCCTTTTCCAAGGAGCGGCCTCGGGAGTTTCGAATCTGCCGCCTGTACGACTTCTCAAAAATCCCGAAGATGTTCGAGCTTGCACCGCCTCTGGACAAGTTCGTTCACCTTGAGCCGCTTTCATTTGAAGCATCGTTCAAGTAGGGGGCGATCTCATTCCAGCACCCTTGCCCGCATATCCTCGTCCGGCACGAAGCATTGGTCGTACCTGCCGAAGATGCGATAGCGGTTGTGGGCGATGAAGCTGTAGACGAGGTCGCGCAGCGGCCTCGGCACGGCGAACAGGATCATCATCCATTGCCAGCCGGGGAGCTGGCTCAGCACGGTCAGCGCGGCGTCGGACTTGAACCAGACGGCGCCGCCGTGGACGACGGCATTGGTGTCGGGATCGGCGGGGTTGATGCCGATCACCTGCGCAAGGCGGGTGCCGTAGGGCGACTGGATCGCAGTGAAACGGAATTTCCGGTTCACGTCGCGCGTGGCGACGAATCTCACCCAGCGCGAGCAGAACACGCAGACGCCGTCATAGAGGATCACGTTGTCGTCGGGCCAGTTCGTCATCCTTGCCTCATTTGACGCGTGTTCTTCCAGCGACCCGGGCCTCCCCTCGGGTCAGGCCCGAGGGCATGCTTGGCCCTATTCTATCGGTTGTCCAGCGTCAGCAGCGCGACCAGCATCAGCACGATGGCGGGACCGGTCTTCACCAGTGCGCCGAGCGGCTCGATCCAGAGGTCGGGCGCCAGGATAGCGGCGCCCGCCATGTAGCCGAGCGAGGCCACGATGCCGGCGACCAGGCCGAGGGCGCAGGTGCGGCGGAAGGCGATCAGGAGACCGATTGCCATGTCCATCAGGCTGGTGAGTACCGTGACCGGCGCGACCGTGGCTTCCGGGAAATTGTGGGCGCGCAGGATGTTCGCTGCGGCATCATAGGAAATCGCCAGCGCGATGAAGCCCGAGACCAGCCAGAACAGCACGAGGCTCGCGATCACCAGCGCCTTGACCAGGAACAGGCGGGCGAACCATTTGTCCTGGATCGAGGCGGAGCGGCCGGCCATCTGCGCGATCGATTTCGGCGCGATGCCGATGGCGGCCATCCAGGCGGCGGGATCGCCGGTGACGCCGCGGCGCAGCTCCGCCATCGCAGTCGTGCGCACCGGCGGCATCCAGCCGAACCAGCTTGCGAGATCGCCGAGCCGGCAACCGAGATCGAGCAGGAAGGCGGGCGGCACGATCCGCGGCCAGTCCTGCGTACCGAAGGCGTGGCGGAAATTTGCAGTGACGCCGCCGAGCGTGATGGCCTGCGGCTGCATCAGATCCCATGTCACCGCGTGCGCCTCGGCCGGATCGCGCGCCGCCAGCCAGGCGATGGTGGCGGCAATGTCCTCGACGGCGACGGGCTGGAACGGCGCGGTGCGCTCGGTGGCGGGCAGATCGAGCGGAAGTGCTGCCAGCGCGCGCAGCATGGCGCTGCCGCCATAGGCCGCCGGCGCCACCACAAAGCCCGGCCGCAGGATGGTGCACGCAATGCCCGATGCCGCGATCAGCCGCTCGGCCTCGCGCTTGGTGGTGGCAAAGGCGGTGCGGTCGGTTTCCGCCGTGCCGGGGATCGAGATGTGGACAAGGCGGATGGCGCGGCCGCTCTCGCCGATCGCCTGCAACAGCCGCGCGACGAAATCGCGGTGCACGGCCGCCGTGTCGCTGCCGGGACCGTCCTGCAGCACGCCGAGGCAATTGACGACGACGTCGATGGCCCGGTCGCGCAACAACGCGGCCAGCGCCGAGGCATCCATCGACATGATCGGCAATTCAAGATCGAGCGGGCTGCCCTTTTGCGATGCCGAGAATCTGCGAGCGGCGCCGATCGCCTCAAAACCCCTCGCGCGCAAATCGTCCGTGATGAAACGACCGATCAGGCCGGAAGCACCGAGCACGAGGATGTTCGGATTTACGACCATTGCGCGGGCTAGAACGGTTTGACGAACATCAGCCAGAGGATAATCATCACGGCGCCGAATCCGGGAATGCCGCACAGCACCCAACGGCGGAATAGCGTGAAGTACCGCGGCGGCAGCGGGGCGCCCTTCACAACCGCCGTTCGCGCGAGGTCGCGCATCTCGATCTGCATGAAGATCACAGGAACCCAGAACAGGCCTGCAATCAAGTAGAGCCCTAGCGCCGTCATCAGCCAGCCCTCGGTGATCGAGGTCGACGACAGCCACATCAAGAGCCCTCCGGTGACCGGCTGCAGCAGCACGGCCGAGAGCGTGAAAAGGAAGTCGGCGATGACGGCGACTTCCGCTGTCTTTGCAATGAATGCGGGGTCAGCGCTGCGGTGCGCCATCAGCATGAAGAAAGCAATCCCGATACCTGTGCCGAGGATCACAATGGCGCCGAGCGCATGGACATACTGGATAACGTGAAACAGCACTATCGCCTCCGCAATGTTGAAAAGCGCACGGAATCCAGGGCGCGACCGAGTTCGGGGCCTGCGAGCCTCACGCCGCTCTCGCTCTCCGGCAACCAATGCCCCTCGCTGCCGGAAGGCGGCAGCGCATGGAAGCTCGCCTTGCCGCCGGCGCGGCGAAAGCTATCTGCGAGCTGCTTCGAAAAGGCGGGCGCGAAATAGCTGTCATTGGCGGCGACCAGCCAGACGACTCTCACCTTGGCCCCCTTGCCGAACTCCGCGGCCGCGGCCTTCAGCGTATGCGGCGCGCAGATCTGATTCGGGAAGTCGTTGGCGCGGCCGCCGCGGCCGGCGGCAAAGACAATGATGGCTGAGACATTGGCATTGCCCGCCATCGCAAGCGCGCCCCAGCCGCCGGCGGAATGCCCGACAATCACGGCGCCGTCCGGCTTGATGAAGGACTGCCGGCGCATGAAATCCGTCGCTGCGGCGATCTCCTCGGCGGTGGCGCGGCCGGAGCGCGCGTAGTCCGCCTCGTCGCAGCCGCCCTGGTCCTCCAGATATTTGCCGCCGGTGGCGCCATGGCCCGGCCGTTCCGGCACCAGCACGGCAAAGCCGCGCGCCACCAGAAAGGCTGCGAGCGCGCGGTATTCCGGCTGCTTCATCTGCGCCCGGCGCAGCACGTTCTGCGTCGTCGCATGCGCGATCACGGCGAGTTGAAACGGCCCGTCGCCGGCGGGACGAAACAACAGCGCGTGCGACTTAATGTCAGGTAGGGGTGTCGGCACCAGCCATTGCTGTATGCGGTTAGGCTCGCTTTCGCCGCCGGCAGCGCCGAATCCGGCTTGCGCGAATGCTGCGTGCGGCGCTGCGGCCGCCAGCATGAACAGGAATAACAGCGATGTGAGCGCGTGCATGACGCTGCCGGAAATGGCGGGAAATCCGTCAGCAGAATACCGATAACGAATCAGTTTGCGGGGAATTTCCGCTGCTTCGATTCCGCACGGGCGAAGGGATGCAGCGCCTTGATCGCTGACACATCAGCGAAAAGCCGGTTAGGTCAGCCATCTGTCCTCTTTCGGCACATCGTTAACGAAGGACTGATGCAAAAAGTCCACAGGTTAACCGATAATTAACGATAGACCTTGAAGCCGGGGCGGCGACTTGCTTTGATCGGGTCATGAGCACAACCCTGATCGAGGTTCGACCGGCCAAGGCTGCGGATGCCACCGCGGTGGCGTGCACGCACGACGAAGCTTGGCGCTCGGCCTATCAGGGCATCATCCCCGGCGCGGAGCTGGAGAAGCTGATCAACCGCCGCGGCCCGCAATGGTGGGACAGCGCGATCCGCAAGGGCAGCCGCGTCAGCGTGCTGGTGTTCGGCGACAAGGTTGCCGGCTACGCCAATTACGGCCGCAACCGCGCCCGCAGCCTGCACTTCGACGGTGAGATCTACGAGCTCTACCTGCGGCCCGAATTCCAGGGCCTCGGCTTCGGCCGCCGCCTGTTCAACGCCGCCCGCCGCGACCTCGTGCAGAGCGGGCTGAAGAGCATGGTGATCTGGGCGCTGTCCGACAACGAGCCGGCGACCGAGTTCTACCGCGCGCTCGGCGGCCGCATGGTGGCGCGCTCCTCCGAGAAGTTCGGACCGAAGTCGCTCGACAAGGTCGCCTTCGCCTGGACCAACTGAGCCTGTTTTAGGCTTTTCCCTCTACCGTTGACGGTCTAAACCGACGCTAGTTTGCGCCTGATTGCTGGCGCGTCCTTAAGCTGAAGCGGAGCCAGCCCATGCGCATCGACGCCATCTCGATCGGAAATAACCCGCCGCACGACGTCAATGTCATCATTGAGGTCCCGGTCGGCGGCGAGCCGATCAAATACGAGATGGACAAGGAAGCCGGCACGCTGGTCGTCGACCGCTTTCTCTACACGCCGATGCGCTACCCCGGCAATTACGGCTTCATCCCGCACACGCTGTCCGGCGACGGCGATCCCTGCGACGTGCTGATCGTCAACACCCGCGCCATCGTGCCGGGCGCGGTCATGAGCGTGCGCCCGGTCGGCGTGCTCTTGATGGAAGACGAGGCCGGCGGCGACGAAAAGATCATCGCCGTACCCTCCTCCAAGCTGACGCAGCGCTACGACAAGGTGAAGAACTTCAGCGACCTGCCCGAGATCACGGTGCAGCAGATCCAGCATTTCTTCGAGCACTACAAGGACCTCGAGAAAGGCAAATGGGTGAAGGTGCTGAAGTGGGGCGATGCCGCGGAAGCGCACAAGCTGATCGTGGAAGGCATCGAGCGGGCGAAGAAGAAGTAACCGATGTGAGACCCTCATCCTGAGGAGCCCGCCCTTGCGGGCGTCTCGAAGGATGAGGCCCCCGAACGGGGAGAGCTGGCCTCATGGTTCGAGACGCGCTTCGCGCTCCTCACCATGAGGGGAGAGAGCTGATATGCGACGCGTCATCGGAATAATCCGCAATATATTTCTCGCGCTGAGCGCCGCGATCGTCGTTCTCGCCGGCGTGCTGGCGTTCAATGTCTTCAGCCACGGCTCGCGGCAGCTGCAGGTCGCAGCCGTTCCGAAGAGCCAGGTGGACGCGCAGGGGGCCGCCGCGCGGCTGGCCGAGGCGATCCGTTTCCGCACCATCTCGTCTTACGAAAAGCCCGAGCAGCATGCGGATGCGCTGCGCGGCATGCAGGCGCATATCGAAAAGAGCTTTCCGGCGTTTCATGCCGCAGCGAAGCGCGAGGTCGTGGCCGATTACAGCCTGCTCTACACCTGGCAGGGCTCCGACCCGAAGGCGCAGCCCATCGGTCTGCTCGCGCATCAGGACGTGGTGCCGGTGGCGCCCGGCACCGACAAGGACTGGCAGCACCCGCCCTATGACGGGGTGATCGCCGATGGCTTCATCTGGGGCCGCGGCGCCTGGGACGACAAGGGCAACCTCTATTCCATGCTGGAGGCGGCCGAGACCCTGGCCAAGGCCGGCTTCAAGCCCAAGCGCAGCATCTATTTCGCTTTCGGCCATGACGAAGAAGTCGCCGGCACGCGCGGCGCGAAGAGCATCGCGGGCCTGCTGGCCTCGCGCGGGGTGAAGTTCGACTTCGTGATCGACGAGGGCCTCCTGATCACCGACGGCCTCGTCAAGGGCCTCGACAAGCCGGCCGCGCTGATCGGGCTGGCCGAGAAAGGCTATACGACGCTGGTGTTGAATGCCGTGGCCACGCCCGGCCATTCCTCGATGCCGCCGCGCGACACCGCGATCGGCATGATGGCCGCCGCACTGGCGCGGCTGGAGGACCACCGCCTGCCGCTGCAAATCCGCGGCACGGTGGCAGAGATGTTCGACACGCTGGCGCCGGAGATGAAGGGCATCAACCGCGTGGCGCTGTCGAATCTCTGGCTGTTCAGGCCGCTATTGCTGCGCGAATTCGCCAAGACCGGCCCGACCGAAGCGACCGTGCGCACCACCACGGCGCTGACCATCTTCAATGCCGGCGACAAGGACAATGTGCTGCCCGGCCATGCCGAGGCGACGGTCAATTTCCGCCTGATCCCCGGCGATACCCAGGCAAGCGTCACCGAGCATGTGCGCGAGACGATCAGGAACGATCGCATCACCATCAAGCCGTTTCCCGGCAACACCGACCCGCCGCCGGTGACGGGCACGGCGAGCCCGTCCTACCAGATGCTCAATCGCACCATCCGCGAGATCTTTCCCGACGTGATCGTCGCGCCCGGCCTGATGGTCGCCGCAACGGATTCGCGGCACTATGTCGGCGTCACTGACAAGATCTTCCGCTTCTCGCCGGTGCGCGCCAATGGCGAGGACCTGAAGCGCTTCCACGGCACCAATGAGCGGCTGTCGATCGAGGGCTATGCCGACATGATCCGGTTCTACCGGCGGCTGCTGGAGAATGCGGCGGGATAAGCTCCCTCGCCCCGCTCTTGCGCAGGGCTGTCCGGGGAAGTTTAGCCATAGCAGAACTCGATTTGATTGGGTTGGGCTCTGGGTTTTGCCCGGCTTGGATTTACGGGTGGAGGTTTGTCGATGGTGGCAATGGAGCGCCGGGTGAAGAGG
>NZ_JACRMG010000042.1 GCF_016219575.1 Bradyrhizobium sp.
CATCGCGATCACGGCAACGACCAGCCAGCACGGCCATTGGGAATATTCCACCGACGGCAGCACGTTCACAAACTTCCCGGCGGTTTCGACCGGTGCGGCATTGCTGCTGGCGGCCACCGACAAGATCAAGTTCGTTCCCGATGGCACGAACGGCGGCACCGATACGCTGACCTATGTGGCGTGGGACCGGACCACGGGAACGCACGGCACGACGGCGAACGTGTCGGCCACCGGCGGAACGACGGCCTACTCGCTGACCTCCGACATCGCAACGCTGCAGGTCACCGATGTCAACGATGAGCCGACAGGCGGCGCCGATAATCTCGACACGATCGGGCTGCAAAACAGCGGCTACACTTTCAACTCGGCCAATGGCCACTGGTATCGCGTCGATCAGGGGGCGTTGACCTACGCGCAGGCGCAGGCCCTGGCCGAGAGCTCTGGCGGCTATCTCGCCACCATCACCGACGGGCAGGAGAACGCGTTCGTCCACTCGCTGGTCCAGGGCATCCCGGCCAACGGCGCGATTGCCGATCCGTACGCGCAGCGGGGCGCGTGGCTTGGCGGCGCGGACGCAGCGGTCGAGGGCACCTGGGTGTGGCAGGCGGGTCCGGAGGCGGGACAGGCATTCTGGCAGTCGCCCGGCACGACCTTCATCTACGCCAGTTGGAACCCGATCGAGCCCAACAACGTCGGCAATGAAGATTACGTCTTCATGGGCAACAACGGCAACTGGTTCGACTATCCCGGCGGAAGTGCGGTTGCCGGATATGTGGTGGAAACCGAGGTCGGCCGGCCGGGCGACGGTTCCTTCACCGACGAGGACACGGCCCAGACGATAGCCACGGCGACGCTGCTCGCCAACGACGACGATGTCGATGAGGGCGCGGTGCTCGCTGTTACCAACGTCAGCGCCACCAGTGCGCTCGGCGCCACGGTGACGCTCAACGGCACGACGATCAGCTACGATCCGGGCAACGCACCTCAGTTGCAGGCGCTCGCTGCCGGTCAGTCTGCGACCGACACCTTCACCTACACCGTCAGCGACGGGCTGGGCGGCACGTCGACCGCGACCGCAACGCTGACCGTCAGCGGCGTCAACGATGCGCCGGTCATCAACTCCAACGGCGGGGGGACGACGGCGTCGGTATCCGTGGCTGAAAATACCACGGCCGTCACCACGGTTCAGGCCGCCGACGTTGACAATGCGACAGTCACGTACTCGCTCGTCACGGGCGCCGGCTCGCCCGACAAGCTGAAGTTCGCCATCGATTCCAATACCGGTGCGTTGAGCTTCGCTACCGCGCCCGATTTCGAAGCGCCGGGCAGCGCGGCCGGGAGCAACGTCTATACCGTTCAGGTCCAGGCCTCCGACGGGGCAGGCGGTACCGATCTCCAGACCATTTCGGTCACCGTCACCAACGTCGCGGAGAACCCCACCTACCTGGTCACCTCGACCGCCGATACGACCGACGCAGGAACGCTGCGTAGCGCGATCGCCTACGCCAACAGCCATCCCAACACGGTCATTACCTTCAGCAACTCGATCGCCAATTCGACGATCACGCTGACGAACGAACTGCCGCTGATCACCGGAAACGGAACGGTGATCGACGGCGGCAGCAACAACGTCACGATCAGCGGCAACGACCAGTTCCGTCCCTTCTTCATCGGCGACACGACCTCGACCGTCCACGTCACGATCGAAAATCTCACCATCGCGCATGGCGCGGCCTTGGGCGGCGCGGGCGGATCCGGTGGCGGTGGCGGCGGCGGAGGTCTCGGCGGCGCGATCTTCGTCAGCCATAACGCGTCGCTGAACCTGATCAATGCGTCCGTGCAGAACAACAGCGCGGTCGGCGGAGCCGGCGGCGCCGCCGGTCCAGCTAGCTTTTATGGCGCCGGTGGCGGTGGCGGCGGCATGGGCGGAGCCGGCGCGGCCGGCGGTACGGGGCCCGGCGAAGCGGGCGGCGGTGGCGGTGGCTTCGGTATTGGTGCCAATGGCGGCGTGCAGAATATTTATGGCGGTGGCACCGGCGCTGCGGGTGATTTCACAGGCGGCGCCGCGGCCGGCGCCGGCATTGGATTTACTGCGACGGGGTACGGTCCGGGCGGACCTGGCGGCGCGAATGGCGGCGGTGGCGGCGGCAGCGGATATGCCGGCGCAGGCGGCGGCGGCGGTGTCGGTGGCGGGTCGGCGTCGCTTAGCCCGAACCAGGGCGGCAGCGGAGGATTCGGCGGCGGCGGCGGCGGCGGCGGACCGAACAGCGACGCGCACGGCGGCAATGGCGGCTATGGCGGCGGCGGTGGTGGCGGCGGTGATGCCGGGGGGATGGACGGCTCCGCCTCTGGCATTCCTGGCACGGGCGGCTTTGCTGGCGGTGGCGGCGGCTACGGACACGCGTACGGCGCCGGACCCAGCGTCCCTGTCTCCGGCGGCTTTGCTGGCGGCAGCGGCGGCGCGAGTACGGGCAATGTGGGTGGTTACACCCAGAACCAGTCCGGTGGCGGTGGCGGCGCCGGCATGGGCGGCGGCATCTTCGTCATGGACGGTGGCTCGCTCACCATTGCCGGCACACTTTCAATCAACGGCGATACCGTGGCCGGCGGCGCCGGCGGCGGTGGCGGCGCGGGCAACGGCGGCGCGTTTGGCGGCGGCATTTTCCTCGCAGGCTCTTCCGGCACCATCACGTTTGCGCCGGGCGCCGGCCAGACCGCAACGATCTCCGATGCGATCGCCGATCAATCGGGCTCAGGCGGCACCGGCGGCAATGCAGGCGTTTACGCACTCGTTCTCGACGGCGCCGGCAAGCTCGTTCTGTCCGGCACCAACACCTACACCGGCGCGACCACGATCGTGGAGGGCACGCTCCAGGTCGATGGCTCGATCGCGAATTCCGCCGTCACCGTGCAGGACGGCGGCACGCTCGGCGGCAACGGCGCCACCGGTGCGGTCACGCTGGAGGCCGGCGCGACGCTGGCGCCGGGCGCCAGTGCCGGACTGCTCAACACCGGCAATCTCTCATTTGAGGTCGGCGCGACGTTTGCAGTCGAACTCGGTGGCGCAAGCGCGGGTGTCGGCGGCTACGACCAGATCCATGTCAGCGGCACGGTTTATCTGAATGGCGCCACGCTTTCGACATCGCTGGTCAACGCGTTCGATCCTGCCAGCGGGACCTTCACGATCATCGACAATGACGGCACCTCCGACGCCGTCAGCGGCACTTTCGCCGGGCTGACCGAGGGCGCCGTGTTTACGGCCGGCGGGCATGACTTCAGGATCAGCTATGCCGGCGGAGACGGCAACGACGTCACATTGTCCGTCGTCGACGACGAATTCCGCGTCAACACGACCACGGCGAACGCGCAACAGTACAGCGCGGTCGGCGCGCTGACCGGCGGCGGCTTCGTCATTGCCTGGGTCTCGACGGGGCAGGATGGCTCCGGCACCGGCATCTACGCCCAGCGCTATGACAGCTCTGGCGCGCCCGTCGGCGGCGAATTCCTCGTCAATACGGTGACCACCGACAATCAATCCGGTCCGTTCGTGGAGGGACTTGCGGATGGCGGATACGTCGTCAGCTGGTCTTCCGGAAGCAATAACGGCGCGACCATTCACGCGCAGCGATACAACAGTTCCGGAGCGACGGTCGGCGGCGAGCTCAACGTCGGCACGTATGGCGAGAATTCGTCCATCGCGGCGCTGACCAATGGCGGCTATGTCATCACCTACACGACGGGCGATGCCAATCTCTCCGGCACCTATGCCGTGATCTACGGTGCCAACGTCAACGACCCACCCAGCGGGCCGTTCCTGGTCAACACCACCACTGCCGGCCAGCAGCAGCCCGCCTCGGTGGTCGGCACCTCCAATGGCGGTTTCATCGTGTCCTGGCATTCCTCCGCGCAGGATAACGTCGACGGTTCGTGGGGCGTGTATTTCCAGCGCTTCGACGCCAGCGGCGCCAAGCTCGGCGGCGAAGTCCGGGCCAACGTCACCACGGCGGGCGATCAGTATGGCGGCAAGCTCGCCGTGCTCACCGACGGCAGCTTCGTCGTAACCTGGCAAGATCAGTCGGCAGGCACCATCGTGGCCCGGCATTTCAATGCCTCCGGCCAGGCGATCAGCGGCGA
This sequence comes from Bradyrhizobium sp., assembly GCF_016219575.1. Classification (GTDB taxonomy): domain Bacteria; phylum Pseudomonadota; class Alphaproteobacteria; order Rhizobiales; family Xanthobacteraceae; genus Bradyrhizobium. Next base: position 4,135 of record NZ_JACRMG010000042.1, read on the forward strand.
AGTGACGATCGGCATAGGCACCGACGATACGGTCCAGGCGCTGCCGGATGGCGGCTACTTCGTCACCTACAAGGCGTCCGACGGCAGCAATGTCGGCCTGTTCGGCCAATGCGTCAGCGCGTCCGACACGCTGAACGGCGCCGCCTTCCAGATCAACCAGACCACCACCGGCGAACAGAATTTCCTCAGCGACCGCTCCAATCCGACGGCGGTTCTCGCCTCGGGCGCGATCGTCTCGACCTGGTTTGGCGAGCCGAACGTCGGCGGCAACGAGATCTACGCCAGGCTGTTTACCGTCCTGCAGGCCTCTGCCGACACCGTCACGACCAACGAGAACGCACCGATCACGCTGTCGAACCTGACGGCAAACGACACGACCGTCGGGAGTTCCGCGCCAAAAATCGTGTCCGTCTACGACGCCCAGCACGGTACCGTCGATCTCAACGGCGGCGTGCCCGTGTTCACGCCGGATGCCGGCTTTGCCGGCCAGGCGAGCTTCTCCTACTGGATCAGCGAGACCGCGAACCCGACGCCGCCGGGCACGTTCAATGCGGCTGTCAACTACGCTTCAGGCACGTATCCACAGGCGGTGACGATTGCCGACATCAACGGCGACGGCAAGCTTGATCTCCTGACGTCGGACTACACCGTTAATGTCATTGGCGTCCTGCTTGGGAACGGCAACGGCACCTTCCAGAACTACGGCACGCTGTCGGCCGGCGACAGGCCCGCGACGCCCGTCGTCGTTGCCGATTTCGACAACGACGGGGCCGTGGATATCGCGGTCGGCAATTTTGGCTCCGACGACATCACGATCTGGTACGGCAACGGCAACGGAACCTACTCGACCTCGTCCAGCTACTCCGCCGGCGACGGTCCGGAAGGTCTGAGCGCGGCGGACGTGAACGGCGACGGCAACATCGACCTTGTCGTCTCGGACTACAACTCCGGCAAGATTTCGGTGACACTCGGCAACGGCAATCGCACGTTCCAGGCTCCGGTGGAGTACTCGGTCGGGGGCAGCGCCGGGTCGCTGCCTTATCTGAATGCGCTGGCCGACCTGAACGGCGACGGCAAGCTGGACATCGTCGTCGGCAACGCGGGCAGCAGCAACATCTCTGTTCTGCTGGGCACCGGTACCGGCACGTTCAATGCGGCGGTCAACTACGCGACACCGGCGGGCTCGAACGCGGTCGCGATCGGCGATCTCAACGGCGACGGCATTCTGGACATCGTCAGCTCCAACGGCACCGTCAGTGTCTTCCTAGGCAACGGCGACGGAACCTTCCAGCCGCAGACTTCCTATGCTGCCGGCGTCAGGACCAAGGGCATCGCGCTGGCTGACCTCAACCAGGACGGCTTACTCGACGTCGTCGTCGGCAACAGCCGCGATGGAAATGTCGGTGCGGCGACCAACAGCGTGTCTGTGCTGTTCGGCAACGGCGATGGAACGCTTGATGGGCCGGTCGCATATGCGACCGCCTGGGACACCTATGGCGTGGCGGTTGCCGACCTCAACGGCGACGGCCGTCCTGACATCGCCGCGCCCAACGAATTGAGCGACAATGTCTCCGTCCTGCTCAACGCGACGCCCGGCGGCGCGCTGTCGAGCGCGACGGTGACGGTGAATGTTGTCGCGGACGCGCCGCCGACGGTCTCCGGCGACATGGCGATCACCCTGGTGAAGGGCAGCGGCGTCGCCCTCACCACGGCCGATCTCAACGCCACCGACCTGGTGAGCGGGCCCGTGAATCTCACCTTCACGGTCGTCGAAACCAGCCGTGGCCACCTGGTCGATTCGCTATCGGCCAATACCATTGCGCCGGGCGGCCACTTCATGCTCGCCGACGTGATCGCCGGTCATGTCCTCTTCGTCGCCGACAACGCGACCTATGCCGGTGCCGGCGGCATTGCGCTCACGCTGTCCGACGGCGTGACGCGGGCCACGCCCGACCAGGCCGTGTTCGTCGGCGTCAGCATCGTCGATGCCGAGTTCCGTGTTCTCACGGCCGGCGGCTACGATTTCGACCAGGTCGATCCGATCGACGGCATGGGGTCGGGCACGGTCGTGCCGGTCGACGATCATTCGTTCCGCATTGTCAACACGGCGACGAACCGCGATTTCATCTTCACGGGCAACGGTCTGGTCTACAACCCGGAAGCCCATAGCTTCAGCCCCGGCGGGACCATCGTCTCGATCCTGGAAGTGACCCACGATACCCAAACTGAACTGGCGCTTTTCTCGCTCAATGTCCCGGCCGACCAGTGGTATGCGGCCGTCGTCGCCCGTGCAGCCGGCGACAACAGCCAGATCGAAGCGCTGGTCAGTCAGTGGAGCTTCAATTTCATCGGCAATGCCGGCGGCGATTTCTTCGGCGCCGCCGAAGTCAACGATGTCTTCACCGGCAATGGCGGCAATGACGGGTTCGACGGTGCGTTCGGCTTCGATCGTGCGGCCTATACGCATGCGACCGGTCCGATCGATGTGCAGCTGGCGGACGGCACCGTCAAGGAATACAGCCCGGACGTCGTTCCGGTCTTGCTCAGCACCGACACTCTTCAGTCGATTGAACTGGTGACCGGCAGTAACTTCGCTGACATATTCAATGCCGGCGCGACAGCCAGCAACCCCGGCAACCCCAACTCTTTTCCCGTTATTCCTCCCGGCTTCAGTGCATTCAGCACCAATGCCGGCAGCAGGGTCGCCTTCAACGTCAACGGCACCTTCAACGAGTTCGAGGGCCGCGGCGGCGACGATACCATCACCGGTAACGGCGATACGAGGATCTCCTACAGTCACGCCACCTCTGGCGTCACCGTCACGTTCAACGGCTGGGTACCCGGCCAGGGTGCGTCCGGACAGGCCGTCGGCGACGCCTCTGTCGGCACCGACACCTTCTCCGGCGTGTCGCGGGTGCGTGGCTCGTTCTTCGACGACGCATTCTACGGCAGCACCAATTCGGCCGGTACCGGCGAGAACTTCGAAGGCCTCGGCGGCAACGACATCATCCATGGCGGCGGCGGTTTCGACCGCGCCATCTATGGCGGCGCCTTCATGGGTGCCGGCATCGTCGTCAATCTGGCGGCTGGCACGGTGACCGGGGCGTCCGACGTCGGCACCGATACCCTCAACTCGGTCGAAGGTATCAGCGGCACAGATTTCGCCGACGTCTACAATGCCGTCGGGTTTACGCGTTCTGACGCAAGCAATCCGAGCATCAATTCGGGCAGCACCCAGATCTCCGCGAGCAATCCGAATCCGTCGGATTTCAACGAATTCGAGGGCCGCGGCGGTGACGATGTCATCACCGGCAACGGCAACACCCGGATCGCATTCTACAGTGCGACCGGAGGTGTGGTCGTCACCTTGGGCGATAACGCCGCTGTCCATGGCAGCGCTGTCGGCGCCTCCAGTGGCGTCGATGACATCGTCAGCGGCGTCAGCCACGTCAACGGCTCTGAATTCAACGACATCATTACCGGCAACGACACCGGTGCCGGCAATACGCTGGACGGCCGTGCCGGCAACGATGTTCTCGACGGCAGGGGCGGCAACGATAGGCTGACCGGCGGCACCGGTGCGGACATCTTCGTGTACGGCTCGGCCGGCGGTAACGACCGCATCAACGATTTCAACCGGTCTCAGGGCGACCGTATCGATCTGCGCACGGCGGGTGTCGCGGGAACATCGACTCTCGTTTTCACCGAGGGCACCTTCAATCCCCTTACGGGCGTGTTCACGGCGGGCGTGGGAGGGCCGGATACGCGCATCACCGATACGACCCATTTCGGCTCGAGCTCGAGCCATTCAATTCTCCTTGTTGGCGTAAGCGCGGGCAGTCTGACGGCCAGCGATTTCATCTTCACCGGCCAGGTCGCAGTCTCCGTGCAGACGCTCGACGGCTACGATTTCTCGACGCTCTATGACAGCCTCGCGGCGGGCGTCGTCGATACGCAGGCCAGCACCAGCGATCGCATCTACGTCGTCGACACGGCCAGGGGCGTCACCTACGAGTTGATCGGAACCGGCATCTTCGCCGGCGGGTCTCCTGCGGGCGCTACGGTTACCGCCATCAATATTCTCGACACCACCGACCCGACCAAGAACACGCAGGATCATGTCCTGGTCAACACCAATGGCTGGGGCTTCACCGCGAACGATCTGTTCGACGCTATCGCACAGTTCCAGGCGGACAATAGCCAGACCACCGATCTCGACGATCTCTTCAATCCAGCAAGCTACAGCGCCGTCGGCAGCGCAGGCTATGCCGATTTCCACAGCCAGCCCCGTTCCGGCGCCGACGTCTTCTTCGGCGGCGATCAGGCCGACGTGTTCAACGGCCTGCCGGGCCCGTTCGGCGCATTCGATCCCGGCAGCGACACCGTGGACTATTCACACGCGACTTCGGCCGTGAGCGTCAATCTGCAGACGGGAGCGAAGAGCGGTACCGCGGCTCTCGGTGACACGTTTATTTCGATCGAGAATCTGCGCGGCACGGCCTTCAGCGACACCCTGACCGGCGATGGCCAGGCAAACGTTATCGAGGGCGGGCTCGGCGACGACCTGCTCGATGGCGGCGGCAATGGCTTCAACGGCGGCGACACTGTCAGCTATGAGCATGCCACGTCGGCGGTGTCGGTGGACCTCAATATCGTCGGCGTGTCGCAGGATACCGTCGGCGCGGGTCTCGATACGCTTACCGGTTTCGAAGGCGTGCGCGGCTCGGCCTGGGACGACACCCTGACCGGAAGCGGCAACAGCGTGCTTGAGGGTGGCGCGGGCAACGACACCCTGATCGGCCAGGCCGTAGGTAGCGACACCGCCAGTTACCAGCACGCCGCGGCCGGCGTTACCGTGGACCTTGTGGAAGGCATCGCGCAGGGCGGGGCCGGCAACGACATCCTCACCAACATCCGGAACGTGTGGGGGTCGGAGTTCAACGACGTCATCACCGGCAACAGCGCCGAAAATTCGTTCTTCGGCCAGAGCGGCAACGACACCTTCGTGTTCAGCGAGACCGGCATCGGCCACGACACCATCGGCGATTTCCAGTCGGGCGAGGATCACATTCAGATCGACTACACCCTCGATGCCCCGTTCGACCCCAATGACGCCGCCAGCTTCAATACCTGGCTGGCCGGCCACGTCACGACAAATGGGGGCGACCTGCTGATCGACCTCGACAGCAACGGGGTCAACCAGAATACGATCCTGTTGCAGAATGCCTCCATTGCGGGCCTTCGTGCGAGCGACTTCATCCTTCATCCGGGCGGCGGCTTCAACTAGCCGTCAGGCCTCTCCATGCCTCACGCGGGGATACGCGCGCTGCGCTCGCTCGAAATCCCTGCGTGATCAATTCTTCCCGGCGTGATACCCAGACACCATGAAACGGCTGAAAGCCCTGCGACGTTGGTTCAAGCGGAAGTTCGGGTATGCCCGGCTGGTCTGCCTCGTGCTGCTGTTCGGCTTCGCGGCGCTCAGGGTCTGGGATCCGCACCCGGTCGAGGAAATGCGGGTCCGCACCTGGGACAATTTCCAGCGGATCGAGCCCCGGGTGAAGGCGATCCGTCCGGTCACCATCGTCGACATCGACGAGAAGAGCCTCGCCGATCCCAGGCTCGGGCAATGGCCGTGGCCGCGCACCCGCATCGCCGACATCATCGCCAACCTGACCAGGCTCGGCGCTGTCGTGATCGCTTTCGACGCCGTGTTCTCCGAGCCCGACCGGCTCAATCCCGATATCGCCGCCGACACCTTCCGTAATCTCGACGAGGCGACGCGCGAGAAACTGCGGGCGCTGCCGAGCAACGACCAGGTCTTTGCCGACGCCATCCGCGCCTCGCGCGTGGTGCTCGGCGAATCCGGCGGTCCCGACCTTCACAAGGTCGACCAGAACCTGCCGGTGACGGGGATTGCGATGCTCGGCGAGGAGCCGCAGCCGTTCATGTATCAGTTCCCCGGCCTGCTCAGGAATGTCGAGGTGCTGGAGCAGGCCGCCGCCGGTCGCGGGCTGTTCACCATCCGGCCCGAACGCGACGGCATCGTTCGCCGCGTGCCGATGATCATGGTGGCCCAGGGCATCACCATGCCGTCGCTGACCTTCGAGATGCTGCGCGTCGCCTCCGGCTCCAGCACTATCCTGATCAAGGCCGACAAGGCCGGCATTCAAAGCATCGGCGTCAAGGGCTTTCCGATCCCGACCGACGCCAACGGCCAGCTATGGGTGCATTATGCGGCGCAGGATCCTTCGATCTACGTCTCGGCCGTCGACGTGCTGGACAACCGCGTGCCGCAGGACAGGATCGCCGGCAAGCTGATCCTGATCGGCACGTCGTCGACCGGGCTCAACGACATCAAGACGACGCCGGTATCGCCGGCGATGCCCGGTGTGGAAATCCACGCCCAGGTGCTGGAAAGCGCACTGACCCGCGCGATCGTGGCGCAGCCGAACTACGGCATCGCCGTCGAGTTCTTCGGTGCGCTGATTCTGGGCCTCCTCGTCATCGCCTTTGCGCCGAATTTCGGCCCGATCACGCTGGTCGGGGTCGGCGCGCTGTTCGCCACGGTCCTGATCGGTGCGTCCTGGTTCTTCTACAGCCATTACAAGCTGCTGATCGATTTCACCTATCCGCTGATGTCGACCACGGCGATCTATGCCACCCTGATCTTCGCGAGCTTCGTGCGCGAGCAGTCGCAGCGCCGCCAGATCCGTTCCGCCTTCGGCCAATACCTGTCGCCCGCGCTGGTCGAGCAGCTGGCGCAATCGCCGGAAAAGCTCGTGCTCGGCGGCGAGCAGCGCGAAATGACCATCATGTTCTCCGACGTGCGCGGCTTCACCACGATCTCGGAAAGATTCAAGAGCGATCCGCAGGGGCTGACGCGGCTGATGAACCGCTTCCTCACCCCGCTGACCAACGCGATCATCGCCCGCAAGGGCACCATCGACAAGTACATGGGCGACGCCATCATGGCGTTCTGGAACGCCCCGCTCGACGACAAGGAGCACCAGATCAACGCCTGCAACGCTGCCATCGACATGCTCGAGCGGATCGACGAGCTCAACAAGATCCGGGAGGAAGAGGCGGCGGAGGGCGGACATCCCTACTTCCCGCTCAATGTCGGGGTCGGCCTGAATACCGGCACATGCGTGGTCGGCAACATGGGCTCCGATCTGCGTTTCGACTACTCGGTGCTGGGCGACAGCGTCAACCTTGCCTCGCGCCTCGAAGGCCAGAGCAAGGAGTACGGATTTCCCATCATCATCGGCTCCAAGACGGCGATGGCCGTGAAGGAGAAGTTCGCCATTCTCGAGCTCGACTTCATCATGGTGAAGGGCAAGAAAGAACCGGAAGTGATCTACGCCATCGCCGGCCGCGACGACGTCGCGCAGTCCGGCAGTTTCCAGCGCCTGCGCAACCTCACCATCGAGATGCTCACCTGCTATCGCAACCGCGACTGGAACGGTGCGCTCGCCGCCATCGAGCGCGGCCGCAAGAGCGAAGACGGCGAATCGCTTGCCTCGCTCTACAAGCTCTACGAGGCCCGCATCCGCAGCTACATCGAGACGCCCCCGCCGGACGACTGGAACGGCGCCTATGCGTTGCTGACGAAGTAGCGACAGGGCTCACAACCACCGAATTCAGTCCGTAGTCCGTAGGATGGGTAGAGCGAAGCGAAACCCATCGATCCTTTCCGCGGCAAGAATGATGGGTTTCGCAAGGGCTCAACCCATCCTACGGGAGCGGAAGATGCCGGCTTGCGGAGCCGCCCCGCGCAAATGCCGCGCCAAAACCCGTTCGTGCCGCTACAATGGCGCAGGGAGACAGGGAGCAGACGCGGCATGACAAGACCGACAGCGAAACAGATCAAGGCATTGAGCGAGGTGGCGGGTGTGCCCGTCGACAGCGACGTCGCAGCGCGCATCGCCAATTCCATCGGGCCCGCCTTCGAGGGGTTTTCCCCCGTCGCCGGCACCTTGCCGTTCGATCTGGAGCCCGCGACGTACCTGCTCGTGCATGCGCCCAGGGTGACGAAATGAGCGATGAGCCGGCCCTGATGTCGCTGACGGCGGTCGCCAAGGCGATCGCGGACAAGCGCCTGTCCTCGCGCGAGGTGACGCAATCCTGTCTCGACCGCATCGCGAAATGGAATCCCGCGCTCAACGCTTTCATGGCGATCGAAGCCGAGGATGCGCTGAAGGCGGCCGATGCCGCGGACGCCGCGCTCGCAAGAGGCGGTGCCAAGGGCGCGCTGCACGGCGTGCCGCTCGCGCACAAGGACATGTATTACGACAAGGGAAAGGTCGTCACCTGCGGCTCGAAGATCCGCAAGGATTTCGTCGCGCCGACGACATCTACTGCGCTGCAGCGGCTGAAGGATGCCGGCACGGTGCGGCTCGGCTCGCTGCAGATGGTGGAATTCGCCTATGGGCCGACCGGGCACAACCCGCATTATGGCGCGGTGCGCAATCCCTGGAACACCGATCACATCACCGGCGGTTCGTCCTCGGGCTCCGGCTCGGCGGTCGCCGCGCGGCTGACTTTTGCAGCACTGGGATCGGACACCGGCGGCTCGATCCGAATGCCCGCGCATTTCTGCGGCGTCACGGGTTTCAAGACCACCGTCGGCCGCATCAGCCGCGCCGGCGCAATGCCGCTGTCGTGGTCGCTGGATACGGTCGGTCCGCTGGCGCAAACGGTCGAGGACTGCGCCCTGCTGACGGGGCTGATGGCCGGCGCCGATCCCGAGGATCCAACCGCCGCGCAGTTGCCGGTGCCGGACTATTTGGCGGCGGCGAAGCAGTCCATCAAGGGATTGAAGATCGGCGTTCCCGCCGCATTCTATGTCGACGATCTCGATGCCGAGGTCGCACGCGTTCTCGACGAGACGCTGGCCGTGCTGAAGAAAGAGGGCGCCGAAATCGTCAAGGTCGAGCTGCCCGATCAGCGCCAGCTCTCCGCGGCCTGCCAGTTCGTACTGGCGACCGAGGCCGCCAGCCTGCACAAGCGGTGGATGATCGAACGTCCGCAGGACTACGGTGCGCAGGTCCTGATGCGGCTGCAGAACGGGCTCGCGATCCCGGCCGTGTCCTATCTCGAGGCGATGCGCTGGCGCGGCCCGGCGCTATCGGCCCATCTGGCGGCCGTCGAAGGGACCGATGCCCTGATCGCGCCGGCCGCGCCGATGCCGGCGGCGACGATCGCCGAGAGTGACGTCGGCAACAGCATGGAAGCCGAAGCGGTGATCCAGCGCATCACCCGCTTCACCCGCCCGATCAACTATCTCGGATTGCCGTCGCTTTCGATTCCATCGGGCTTCACCAGATCGGGCCTGCCAGTCGGCATGCAGATCATCGGCCGCTCGTTCGATGAAGCCATGCTGGTCAGGATCGGCGCGGCGTTCCAGCGCGCGACCGATTTTCACCGGAGGGTCCCGAAGCTTCCATGATCAGCGAAGCGCCACCGTTGGGATCGGCCCAGCGCTCGATTTGCGAGGAGGCGATCACCTGCTTCGGCTGGTGGGGATTGAGCGTGCCGGCGGTCGCGCTCCAGCCCTTCGCCAGTATCTGCATGGCGAACAGCTTTGCGTCGATCTCCGACTTGAACGTGCGCGTCGCGCGCGCCGCACCATCGTTGACCGCACCGTCGTTGAAATGGCTGTTCCGGTCCGGGCTGAACGCCACGTACCAGATGTCAGGCTTTGTCATGCATCCATAACGCGGGTGCAGCGCGAAAGTTTCACCGTGGAACCGGAATCCAGTCGTCGCGTTCAGTCATTGCGGGTAGGATCGACGGCGGGGGAAGGACAGGGGGTTCTCGATGCATATTTCCAACGAAGGCATTTTGGTCATTTTGTTCGTCGGCCTGGTCGCGGGCTGGCTCGCCGGCAAGATCGTGCGCGGAACGGGCTTTGGCATCATCGGCGACATCCTGGTCGGCATCGCCGGCGCGCTGGTGGCGAGCTTCCTTTTTCCGAAGCTGGGCATTCGCCTCGGCTCGGGTCTCGTCGCGGAAATCATCCAGTCCGCAATCGGCGCGGTCCTTCTCTTGCTGGTCGTCCGGCTGGTGCGAACCCGCGGAAGATTCTAGCTGGCTTTCCTGACTGCCTCGGCGATCCAGCGCCGTACCGCCGCGATCCTGCGGTCGCGGGCCTGCTCGGTTCGCGTCACGAGATAGATCGTCTCGCCGCGCGCCGGCATGAAGTCGAACGGCGCGACCAGCTTCCTGCCGAAGCCCGGCCGCGCGCGGATCAAGGGCGCCATCGCCAGCGTCACGCCGAGGCCTTGCTCGGCCGCTTCCAGCATCGCCGGCACGCTGTCGAGCCAGAGATGGCCGCGCGGCTGCAATTGTGGCAAGCCTGCCTCCTTCAGCCAGGCCGGCCAGGCCCGCGGCTGCGTGGTGAGATGGATCAGCACGGCGCCTGCCAGGTCCTCCGGCCGCCGCAGTCCGGCCTTCGCCAGCGCCGGCGTGCAGACCGGCAAACCCTTCACCTCGACCAGCGGCTCGAATTTGAGGCCGGCGGAATGCTCGCGGCCGTAGCGGATGGCGAGGTCGACGCGGGAGACGTTGAAATCGGCATATTGATGCGTGGCCTCGATGCGCAGCGTCAGCGCCGGATGCCGCCGCTTGAATTCGGGCAGCGCCGGCAACAGCACCGCGCTGGTGAAGAAGGGCAGCGAGGAGATCCACAATTCGCCGCCGCCGTCGCGGCGCTGCCGCGTCATCTCGCGCGAGGCTTCCTGCAGGGTCGCCAGCGCCGCCGAGACCTTCGCCAGATAGCGCTCGCCCTCGGGCGTCAGCCGCACCGCGCGCGTGCCGCGGATGAAGAGCTTGACGCCGAACTGTTCCTCCAGCCCGCGGATCTGGTGACTGATCGCGGACGGACTGAGCGAAAGGTCGCGCGCGGCGCGGCGAAAGCTCAGTTGCGTGGCGGCGCGCTCGAAGGCGAGCAGCGCCGCGAGCGGCGGGATGGTTCGCAGGGGAGATTCCGATGGATGAATTTCATTCATCTGAGGTGACGAATTCCCTTTTGTGAGGCAGGCAATTCTCGTCCAGATTGGCCCATAGCTCAATATCGTTCATCTATGGAGAATTCGCCTTGCCGATCTTCGAAGCGCTGGATGCGCCGAACCACTGGCGGCCCTCGCCGCTCGCCGCCGGTCCCTTTGCCGGGCTGCAGGGCGGCGCGGTCGCAAGTCTCCTCACCGCCGAAGTCGAGGCGGAGGCCGGCCGGCGAAACTGGGGCACGGCGATCGCCTCCGCCGCATGGTTCCTGCGGCCGGCGCCGATGGCGGATTTGCGCAGCGAGATCAGGGTGATCAGCGAGGGTGGCCGCGTCAGCGTGATCGACAACACGCTGTGGCCGGTGAACGAGGACGCCCCTTGCGCCACCGTGCGCGTGACCCTGTCACGCGAGCGCGCCGTCGAGGTGGCGGGCTTTGTGGAAACGGGCAGCTCGCCAGTCGATCCCACGCAATATCCGGTGCGCACGCTGCATATCGTGACGGGACGAAAGTGGTTCATGGACGCGATGGAGGCGCGGCTCGGCGACGGCGTCGCCTGGTTCCGCATGAACCACGAGATCATCGCGGGCGCAGGTCCCCTGTCGTCCATCCTCGGACCTGCCGACTGGACCCATGGCATCGGCCGTCCCGTGCAGAACGCGGTGGCGGATCCCAATCCGAACCTGACGGTGCAGCTGTTGCGCCGGCCGCGCGGAACATGGATCGGCGTGCGGGCGCAGGCGCGCTGGCTGCCGGCGGCCGGGCTCGGGGTCGGCAGCGGCACCCTGCTGGACGTCGAGGGCGAGATCGGCCGTGTCTCGATGTCGGTCGTGCTGGTGCCGTTTCCCAAGCCGGCCATGGCGGCCGGCTAGCGGCAGGGTCGCCGGTTCGACAAACCGTCACATTTCGGCGCATTCGGCGGCTTTTTCGCCGTCCGGCGGGCGGATCGTTTAGGGTTAACACGACCGTAAATGGACGGTCGGGGCAAACATCGCTAAAAGGCAGGGAATCGCGACCCATTTCATAGAGATCATACTTGATGGCAGCCGCTCCCGGCTTCCGGCGCTCCGAGCTCGGCGACGCACTGCGGGCATGCCGCAACGCCTTCATCGGCGTCGGCGTCATGAGCTGCATGATCAACCTGCTCTATCTGACCGGCTCGATCTTCATGCTCGAGGTCTATGACCGCGTGCTGCCGAGCCGCAGCGTGCCGACCCTCATCGGCCTCGTGGTGCTTGCCGCCTTCCTCTACATCGCCCAGGGCGTTCTCGACATGCTGCGCAGCCGCGTACTCGGCCGCATCGGCACCTCGCTGGATGAAGCGATGAACGAGCGCGTGTTCGAGACCGTGGTTCGGCTGCCGCTGCTGGTCGGCAGCCGCAACGAGGGCCTGCAGCCGCTGCGCGACCTCGACAATGTCCGCTCCTTCCTGGGCAGCATGGGGCCCGGCGCGTTCTTCGACCTGCCGTGGCTGCCGTTCTACCTGGCGATCTGCTTCCTGTTCCACTGGCTGCTCGGCGTCACCGCGCTGGCCGGCGCCATCGTCCTGGTCACGCTCACCCTGATCACCGAATTCATGTCGCGCCAGCCGGCAAAGGACGCGATGACGCTCGCGGCCAGGCGCAACGACCTTGCCGCGACGACGCGGCGCAACGCCGAAGTGCTGGTGGCGATGGGCATGTCCGGCCGCCTCACCAAGCGCTGGAGCGAGATCAACGAGGAATATATCGTCGGCAACCAGCACGCCAGCGACGTCACCGGCGGCCTCGGCGCCATCGCCAAGGTGCTGCGCATGATGCTGCAATCGGCGGTGCTCGCGGTCGGCGCCTATCTCGTCATCTACCAGGAAGCCACTGCCGGCATCATCATCGCGGGCTCCATCCTGTCCGCCCGCGCGCTTGCGCCCGTCGACCTTGCGATCGCGCACTGGAAGGGCTTCGTCGCCGCACGGCAGAGCTGGCGGCGGCTGAACGAGCTGCTGGCGAAACTGCCGGCGCCGCTGGCGCAGACGCTGCTGCATCCGCCGCAGAAGAAGCTCACGGTCGAGGCCGTGACCATCGTGCCGCCCGGCGAGCAGCGCGTCATCGTGTCCGACGTCAATCTCGCGATCGAGGCCGGCCACGGGCTCGGCATCATCGGTCCCTCCGGCTCCGGCAAGTCGTCGCTGGTGCGCGCGCTGGTCGGCGTGTGGCAACCGGCGCGCGGCAAGGTGCGGCTCGACGGCGCCGCGCTCGACCAATGGTCGTCCGACGTGCTCGGCCGGCACATCGGCTACCTGCCGCAGGACGTCGAGCTGTTCGGCGGCACCATCGCACAGAACATTTCCCGTTTCGATCCGGAGGCGAAGTCGGAGGCGATCATCGCTGCGGCCAAGGAAGCCGGCGTGCACGAGATGATCATCAAGATGCGCGAGGGCTATGACACCCAGGTCGGCGAGCAGGGCGGCGCCCTCTCCGCAGGACAGGCGCAGCGCGTGGCGCTGGCGCGCGCGCTGTACGGCGATCCCTTCCTGATCGTGCTCGACGAGCCGAACTCCAATCTCGACGCCGAGGGCGACGAGGCGCTGACCCGCGCGGTGCGCGGCGCGCGCGAGCGCGGCGCCATTGTCGTGGTGGTCGCGCACCGGCCCGTCGGCATCGAGGCCGTCGACCAGTTGCTGGTGCTGAAGGACGGCCGCCAGCAGGCGTTCGGCCCGAAGGAGCAGGTGCTGGGCCAGGTGCTGCAGCGCGTGCCCGCGCCGGCGCCGATCAAGGTGGTGTCCGAAGGCGGGATAGCGAAATCATGAGCAGCGCGGAGCTGAAGAAGTCACAGCGCTCGATCCGCAGGCACCTCGTCGCGGGGCTCGCGGTGGTGCTGCTGCTCGCCGGCGGAATCGGCGGCTGGGGCGCCACCGTGCCGATCTCGGGCGCGCTGATCGCGCCGGGGCAGGTGGTGGTCGAATCCAACGTCAAGAAGGTGCAGCATCCGACCGGCGGCGTGGTCGGCGAGGTGCGCGTGCGCGACGGCGACCTGGTGAAGGCCGGCGACATCGTGGTGCGGCTCGACGAGACCGTGGTGCGCGCCAATCTCGCCATCGTCAACAAGACTCTCTACGGCCTGTGGGCGCGGCAGGCGCGGCTCGAGGCCGAGCAGCGCGGCAACGACGCCGTCAAGTTTCCGCCGATGCTGCTCGATCGGGCCGGCGAGCCCGAAGTCCGCGACGTGATCGCGAGCGAGACGAAGCTGTTCGATGTCCGCGTCAACGGCCGTGCCGGCCAGAAGGCGCAGCTGCGCGAGCGCGTCGCCCAGCTCAACGAGGAAATCGAGGGTCTCTCCGCGCAGGAAAGGGCCAAGGAAAAGGAAATCGCGCTGGTCGAGAAGGAACTGGTCGGCGTGCGCCAGCTCTACGAGCAGCGGCTGATCCAGATTTCGCGCCTGACCGTCCTGGAGCGCGACGCGGCCCGGCTCAACGGCGAGCGCGGGCAATACGTCGCTGCGCGCGCGCAAGCCAGGGGCAAGATCACCGAGACCGAGCTGCAGATCATCCAGGTCGACAAGGACATGGTGAGCGAGGTCTCCAAGGACCTGCGCGAGACCACCGACAAGATCGGCGAGTTCATCGAGCGCAAGGTCACCGCCGAGGACCAGCTGCGCCGCATCGACATCCGCGCGCCGCAGGACGGCATGGTGCTGCAGTCGACGGTGCACACGGTCGGCGGCGTCATCACCGCGGGCGACGCCATCATGATGATCGTGCCGCAGGCCGACGATCTCTCGGTCGAGGCCAAGGTCAACCCGCAGGACATCGACAAGCTGCAGATCGGCCAGAAGACGGTGCTGCGCTTCTCCGCCTTCAACCAGCGCACCACGCCCGAGCTGAACGGCAAGGTCAGCCGCGTCTCGGCCGACGTCACCACCGACCAGCGCAGCGGGCAAAGCTACTACACCATCCGCATCTCGCTGCCGGCCGACGAGATCGCTCGTCTCGGCGAGGTCAAGGTGGTGCCGGGCATGCCGGTGGAAGCCTTCGTGCAGACCGGCGAGCGCACCTTGCTGTCCTATTTCCTGAAACCGTTCAGCGACCAGTTGATGCGCTCGTTCCGAGGGCGGTGAGCTGTCGGTAGATCTGCTACTGTTGCCACACACGCGATGTCGTCCCGGCGAAAGCCGGGACCCATAACAACAGGGCTAAATTGTTAGGGCGAGCTGGAGCTCCAGCCTTCGCAAAAACACTCCCCGTGGTTATGGGTCCCGGATCGCGCTCGCTGGTCGCTCGCTTGTCCGGGACGACAGCCAAATTAGAGATTTTGCAGCAAGAGATTCAGCGCCGTCTTCGCAAACGCCTGCATGTTGGCCTGCCGGTCCCCGCTGCCGGTCTCAAGCGTGATCACCTTGTGCACCGGGCCCGCGATCGCCATGCAGCAATGGCCGGCGGCGTCGCCGTAGCGGTTGCCGGTGGGGCCGGTGGCACCGGTCTCGGAGAGGCCCCAGTTCGTGGCGAAACGCCCGCGCATCTGCTTGGCCAGCAGCTGCGCGTAGGGCTCGGAGGCCGAGCGGATGCCCTTCATGTCCTCGTTCGGAATGTCCATCAGCAGCCGCCGCGCATCGCGGGTGTAGACCACGGCGCCGCCGAGGAAGTAGGCGGAGGCGCCGGGCACTGACAAGAGCGCGGCCGAGATCAGCCCGCCGGTCGAAGACTCTGCGACGGCGATCGTTTCCTTGCGCGCAATCAGCCTTGCGGCGATCTGTTCGGCGATGCTTGTCAACTCTTTCATGTGATCTCAGCTCCGCTTCAGGATCCGCTTGATTAGGCCCTTCTTCTCCGGCGTCGCCGGCTTGTCGGCGAGCGAGTGCCAGACCACGCGAATGAAATTCTGGCTTGCAAGCTCGGTCGGCGCCCATTTCCTGTCGAGGTCGGCAAAGGGCTTTGCGGCGAGTACGTCCTTCTCGCTCTTGCCTTCCTTGACGAGCTTGTCCATGCGGTCGCGCGCGGTGACCAGCATGGCGCGATATTCTGCCAGCGCCGCCTTGTCGGCGACGGGCCCGTGGCCGGGCACGATCCGCGTCTTCGCATTGATGAGTTTCAGATAGACGTCGGTCGCCGCGATCATGCCCTTGATGTTGCCGCCATTGGCGAAGTCGATGCTGGGGTAGCGGCCGTTGGTGAAGGTATCGCCGGTGGCGAGCACATTGGCGGTCTTGAACCACACATAGGTGTCGCCGTCGGTGTACGCATTCGGAATGTATTTGAGATCGGCGACGCGGCCGGGCAGGCGGATCTTCGAGAAGTTCGTGTAGGTGTCGGTCGGCAGCGCACCTGACGGCGCCGACGGCGTCTTTGCGCCGGTCAGGCCGTTGGTGGTGCCGGCCTCCAGCCGCTTCTTGACGTTCTCCTGTGCGACCACGATGACGCCGTCCATCGCAAATGGTTCGTTCCCGCCGGTGTGATCGCCGTGATACTGCGTGTTGATCAAATATTTGATCGGCAAGGGAGAGAGCTTCGCAATCGCCGCCTTGATCTTGTCGTGCAGCGGCGCGAACTGGCCGTCGACCATGATGATGCCGGTCTTGGCGACGGCCACGGTGATGTTCCCGCCCTCACCTTCCAGCATGTAGACCTTGTCGCCGAGGTCGACGGTCTTGATCTCGGCCTTGCCAAAGTCGGGCGGCGGTGCGGCGGCCGGGGATTGCTGCTGGGCGTGCGCAGTCCCTGTCAGCAACAGCGCGGCCATGGCGACAGCCAATCGCGTGCGAATCATGAGCGTCTCTCCCCCGCCGATTTCTGCCGAATCCCTAGCACAGTAATGCATGGCTTGCCGAGTTGCGGGGGCGGGGCGGGCCTGCTTGAATGCGGTGCGAGAGACGGCGCCATAAGGCCCGCGGAGGAAACGAAATGACGTCACCGATCCCGGGCGGCGTGGATTGCGACCTGCATCCGGCCGTACCGCATCTGACGAGCCTTCTGCCCTACATGAACGACTACTGGCGCGATCAGGTGACGACGCGCGGCATGACCGACCTCGTCTCGCAATCCTATCCCACCAACTCGCCGATCTCGTCGCGGCCGGACTGGCGCCCGGCGCAGGGTAAGCCCGGCTCGGGCTATGACGACATGAAGCGCCAGGCGCTCGATCGTTTCGGCGTGGCTTATGGGATCTGCAATCCGCTCTATGGCGTGCAGATGGTGTTTTCCGAGGACATGCAGGATGCGTTCTGCCGCGCGCTGAACGACTGGCTCGCCAGGGAGTGGCTGGACCGGGACGCGCGGCTGCGCGGCTCGATCGTCATCCCGACGCAGAGCGTGGAAAAATCAGTGGCCGAGATCGAGCGCTGCGCCGCCGACAAGCGCTTCGTGCAAGTGCTGATGCTGGTGATGGGCGACGTGCCGCTCGGCAAGCGCGCCTACTGGCCGATCTATGCCGCGGCCGAGAAGCACGGCCTGCCGGTCGGTATTCACGCCGGCAGTGCCTATCACAATCCGCCGACCTCGGTCGGCTGGGGCTCCTATCACATCGAGGATTACGTCGCGCAGGCGCAGGCGTTCCAGACCCAGCTCACCAGCCTGATCGTGGAAGGCGTGTTTGCCAGGCATCCCAATCTCAAGATGGTGATGCTGGAGTCGGGCTTTACCTGGCTGCCGGCCTTCCTGTGGCGGCTGCACAAGTTCTGGCGCGGCGTGCGCATGGAAACGCCGTGGGTGGACCGTGCGCCGCTGGAAATTGTGCGCAGCAACATCCGTTTTTCGCTGCAACCGGTGGACGCTCCGCCGGAACCGGAAGTGCTGAACCGCCTGTTCGACCATATGCAGTCGGACGAATTGATCCTATTCTCGACCGACTATCCGCACTGGCAGTTCGACGGCGACGAGGTGCTGCCGAAAGGATTATCTCCGGATCTCGTGCGCAAGATCATGATCGATAATCCGATGGCGACTTACGGCCGGCTGAAACAGCCGGTCCGGGCCTGAACAACGGAGAAGACGCGATGAACGTGCAGCTGCGCGACCGTCCGGAAGCAGCGTCAACCACAGCCATCAAGACCGCGATAGCCGATTGCGACATCCATCCGGCGCGCGCGACCAGGGATGAGCTGTATCCCTGGCTCGCAAGACGCTGGCACGCGCATCTCGAGACTTATGGTGTCCATGCCTATCAGGGCATGATGGAAGGCCCGCCCTATCCGAAGGCGCAGCCCAACGCGTCGCGCCGCGATGCGTATCCGCCGGAGGGCGGGCAGCAGGGCTCATCGCTGTCCTTCATGCAGAAGCAGCATCTCGACCCCAACAACGTCGTGCTCGGCGTGCTCAATCCGCTCGGCGCCACCGGGCAGGGCATGCGCAATCACGATCTCGCCGCGGCGCTGGCGAGCGCCATCAACGACTGGCAGATCGAGAAATGGACCAGCAAGGACAAGCGGCTGAAGGCTTCCGTCGTCGTCGCCAATGAGGATGGCGTGACGGCGGCGAAGGAAATCCGCAAGCGCGCCGGCGATCCGAACTTCGTGCAGGTGCTGCTGCTCAGCCGCAACGTCGAGCCGCTCGGGCAGCGCCGCTACTGGCCGATCTACGAGGCGGCGGAAGAGGCGGGGCTTCCCGTCGGCGTGCACGCCTTCGGCTTCGGCGGCAATCCGATCACGGCCTCGGGCTGGCCGAGCTACTACATCGAGGAGATGGTCGGGCATTCGCAGTGCCAGCAGACCGCGCTGGCGAGCATCGTGCTGGAGGGCGTGTTCGAGCGCTACCCCAAACTGAACATGGTGATGGTGGAGGCCGGATTCGGCTGGGCGCCGTCGCTGGCGTGGCGGCTGGACAAGGTGTGGGAGAAGCTGCGCAGCGAGGTACCGCATCTCAAGCGCAGGCCGTCGGAATACATCAGGGATCACATCTGGTGGACGACGCAGCCGATGGAAGACCCGGAGCGGCGCGAGCATCTATTCGAGACCATCGAATGGATCGGTTGGGACAAGCTGCTGTTTGCGACGGACTATCCGCATTGGGACTATGACGAGCCGTCGCGGGTGCTGCCCGCCGGTGTCAGCGACGCCAACAAGCAGGCGTTCTATCTCGACAACGCGCGGAAGGTTTACGGGGTCGCATGATCCGGAAAAGTGGGGACCGGTTTTCCGAATCAGATCATGCGCAAGGATAGAGTCTGATGGCGCGACATGTGGTGGCGGCAGTCGATGAACTGCCGCCGGGAACGCGAAAGTTTCTCGAAATCGATGGCCGGCCGATCGCGGTGTTCAACATCAAGGGCGAGTATTTCGGCCTGTTGAACCGCTGCCCACACCAAGGCGCTTCGCTGTGCGAGGGCCCGCTGATCGGGCTTGCGCAATCCAGCATGCCCGGCGAAATCGAATACACGAAACTCGGCGAGATCATCCGCTGCCCCTGGCACGGCTGGGAGTTCGACGTCCGCACCGGGCAGTCCTACTGCGACCCGCGCCGCTTCCGCGCGCGGGCCTATCCGGCGACCGTCGAGCCCGGCACCGCGGTGGTGAAGGGCCCGTATATCGCGGAGACCATCGCGGTCTCGGTTGAGAGCGACTACGTGGTGGTCGATTTGTAGTGTCGGGAAGCGAGACACCGGAATGAATGATGCACCGATCAATGCCGGGCAGCCGCCGCGGCCAATGCTGTTCGAGCCGCTCAGGATTCGCGGGCTCACGCTGAAGAATCGCCTCGTCGTGCCTCCGATGGTCCACTATCGCTGCGACCCCGGAAACACCTGCGGCACTTTTCACGTCGTCCATCTCGGCCGCTATGCGCTCGGCGGTTTCGGCCTCGTCTTCGTCGAGGCGACCGGCGTCGAGGAGGTCGGCCTCATCAACGAGCACGACCTCGGCATCTGGAACGATGCACAGGCCGACAGTTTCAAGCCGCTGATCGCCTTCATGAAGCGCCAGGGCACGGCGATCGGCATCCAGCTCGCCCATGGCGGCCGCAAGGCGTCCTCCCAGACCGCCATGCAGGGCATGGGACCCCTGACCGAGGAGAATTTGAAGGCCGGCGCCAAGCTGTGGCAACCGGTCGGGCCGACGGCCGAACCGGTCGCCAAGGGCTGGCTGACGCCGCGGCAACTGACCACAAGCGAATGCAGGGCGATGGTCGGCACCTGGGCCGCCGCCGCGAGGCGCGCGGTGTCAGCGGGATTCGACGTGATCGAAATCCATGCCGCGCACGGCTATCTGCTCGCCTCGTTCCTGTCCCCGGTCTCCAATACGCGCAACGACGAGTACGGCGGCGATCGCGCCGGGCGCATGCGGCTGCCGCTCGAGATTGTCGAAGCCGTGCGCCGCGAAATGCCGGCCTCGATGCCGCTGTTCCTGCGTGTCTCGTCGGTCGATGGCACGGTGGAGGGGTGGAATATGGACGATACCGTCGCCTTCGCGCGCGAACTGAAGGTGCGCGGTGTCGATGTGATCGACTGCTCCTCGGGCGGGATCGCCGGTGCTGCCACCGCGGCGCAGGTGCAACGCAGCCTCGGATTCCAGGTACCGTTTGCGGAGCGGGTTCGCAAGGAAGCTGATATTCCGACCATGGCGGTCGGCATCATTCTCGAAGCCCAGCAGGCCGAGGCCATTCTCCAGAACGGACAAGCCGATCTGATTGCGGTCGGCCGGCAGTCGCAGTTCAATCCGAACATCGCGCTGCATTGGGCGCACGACCTCGGCATCAATGCGCGGTTCGAGGACTGGTCGCCCGAATATGGCTGGTGGCTGGAGAAGCGGATCAGGACGCTGGAGGGTTTTGCCACCCCTACCGGCGTCGTCACGCGGCGCTCGTGACGGCGTGGCATGGGGCCGATGGGGTGGTCGATTTGTAGCAGGCGGAGGCGCGCCCGATCGCTTCTGTCTGTTCTCCCGGGATGCTAGCGTTCGCACCGAACCCGCTCATCCCGGCGGCAGTTGAGTTGAGCGGACCCACCTTGCTGTTCCCTGCAGATCTGACTTCGTTTCTCGACCTCATCCGCCAACACGGCGATGTGGCCTACAGTTTCATGTTTGCCTATGCGGCCGGCCATAGCCTGCTACTTGCCCTGTTCGCGGGCTACGCGGCGCATTCCGGCGCGCTGGGCCTGGGCACGCTCATCGTGGTCTGCTGGTTCGGCAGTTTTGCCGGCGATGTCCTCCGCTTCTGGGTCGGGCGGCGTTATGGCGCCCGCCTGCTCGAACGTTTTCCGCGGTTCGGGCGCATCGTGCAGACGGTCGTCCGGCTGGCGGACCGTCACTATGGCTGGATGATCCTGTTTCATCGTTTCCCGCACGGCATCCGCGGGGTCGCCGGGTTTGCCTACGGCATGTCGCGGCTGCCCTGGTCCACTTTCCTTGCGCTCAACTTCGTCGCGGCAGGCCTTTGGTCCGGCACGGTTGTCTCGGCCGGCTATGCCTTCGGTCACTTCTCGGAGAAGTCGATGAACGACGCCTCTTCGGGCCTGGGTGCGGTGATGCTGATCGCATTCCTGGGGCTGTCCTGGTTCCTCAGCAGGAAGCTCGAGCAGATCGTCGAGCGATACTAGGTAGCTGCTCGCTCAGACATGCCCCACCGCCCGACGCTCCCGCGCGTAGCGCACCAGCGCGGTGAAGCGGTAGATGCCGTGGACGAACTTGCCGTATGGCATGGTGAGGAACAGGGCGAATACCACGCCGAGATGCAGCGCCAGCAGCGGGCCCATCGCCGATGTCGCGCGCAGCAGCAGCAGCGCCATGCCGGTGAGGCTGGTCAGGAACAGCATGACGATGAAGGCGGTATCCATCCCCATTTGCTTCTGATCGACCAGCACGGGATCGCGCTTCCATTTCCCGGCCAATAGCCCGATCGGCCCGATCAACAGCCCGACGCCGCCGAACGTGCCGAGCACGACGGGCGCATCCCACCAAGCATAGGGCGCCTCGCGCGCCAGCAGATAGTGATAAAGCGTGGCGACGCTGGTGGAAGCAAAGCAGAGCAGAAAACCGTAGAAGGTGAAGTGGTGATAAAGCCTGCGGCGGTCGGTCGGACGGTCGTCCTCGTTGAAGCAGCCGACGCCGCCGCCGTCGAGATAGCGCAATTCGCCGGCGTCGCGGATCGCCTGCCAGAGCGAGCCGGCATCTGCCTTCATGCCGACGGGCTCGCCGATGTCGCGCCAGAACGCGCGTACGCCCATGATGAGCGCGACGATGGCATAGAGGAACACGGCGCCGAACAGCGCGGCCATCGCGTTGTGCGGCATCAGCTTGTAGAACGCGCCAGGGCCGGTGTGCACGCCGAACAGGATCTGCCTGTCGTGCCAGGCGGCGAAGCCGAGGATGAAGACGGCGACGCTGAGTGCCGATATCAGGCTGATGACCAGCCCGTTGCGCGCGAATATGCCGGCAAAGGCGCGCGGCCAGGCATAGGCGGCGTAGGACTCCGCGCGCGCGATCGCCAGCGTCTGCGGCACATTGACGTTGAACTCGTGCGGCGGCGAGAACTGGCAATCGGTGTAGCAGGCGCCGCAGGCGTGGCAGAGGTTGGCGAAATAATTGAGGTCACCGTCCGAGAACGAGCGCCGCATTTCCATCGCCGGGAACACCGCGCACAGGCCCTCGCAGTAGCGGCAGGAATTGCAGACCGTCATCAGACGGTCGGCTTCGTCGAGGATTCTAGTTCCGTGCATGTCGCGCCGCTTCCTGTCTCCCCCGACTCCCTCTCCCCGCCCTTCGCGGGGAGAGGGTTGGGGTGAGGGGCTCGATCCACGAGTTCGACTCGCGGAGAGTCCCCCTCACCCGGATTGCTTCGCAATCCGACCTTTCCCCGCAAGCGGGGCGAGGTGAAGCAGGCCCGCCGCAGTCAATTCCGTACATTTCTCGCCGCTTCCCGTCCGGCCACGCGGCCGAACACGCTGCCGATGGTCATGCCGATGCCGGCTGCATAACCCTTGCCGAGCACATTGCCGGCCATGATCTCGCCGGCCGCGAACATGTTGGCGGATGGCTTGCCGTCCTTCATCAGCATCCGCGCCTCGCGGTTCACGCGGGTACCGAGATAGGTGAAGGTGATGCCCGGCCGCACCGGATAGGCGTAATAGGGCGCGGTCTCGATCCTGCGCGCCCAGTGCGTCTTCGGCGGGCTCAAGCCTTCAGTGCGGCAATCGTCGAGGATGGTGTGATCGAAGGTGCCGGGCCGCACTGCGGCGTTGAATTCACTGATGGTCTTTTCCAGCGCGGCCGGATCGAGCGTGAGCTTCGTCGCGAGTTCGGCGATCGTGGCGCCCTCGATCGGCGGAAACAGCGTCGGCATGAAGCTGTGTCGTACGCTGGCGTCGAACACGATGTAGGCGATCTGGTCGGGCTGGGCTGCGACCAGCCGGCCCCAGATGGCGTAGCGCTTGGGCCAGATGTCCTCGCCCTCGTCGTAGAAGCGCTGCGCGTGCTTGTTGACGACAATGCCGAACACCACGGAGTCATGGCGCGTGATGATGCCGCCGTCGAATTTAGGCGCGCGGGCGTCGATCGCGACCGCATGGCATTGCGTGGGATCGCCGACGTCCTGCACGCCCCTGGCCAGCAGCATTTTCAGGATCGATCCGCGGTTATAGGGCGTGCCGCGGATGAGAAAATTGTCGGCGGCCTCGCCCCAATATTCCTTCAACCATTCGATGTTGGCCTCGAAGCCGCCGGCGGCGGCAACCAGCGCGGAGGCGCGGATCTCGCTTGCACCGTTGACCGCCTGCTTCAGCCGTGCGGAGAGGAACATGCCGTCCTCGATCTGGAGGTCGGTCACCTCGGCATCGTAGAGAATCTCGACGCCGAGCTTTTCCGCGGTGAGGTACAGCGCATTCAGCATGGCGCGGCCGCCGCCGAGGAAGAAGGAGTTGGTGCGGCCGAGGCTGAGCGTGCCGCCGAGCGACGGCTGCCAGCGCACGCCCTGCTCGACGATCCAGTCCAGGATGTCCTTGGACTCGGCGATCATGAACCTAGCCAGTTCCTCGTCGGTCTGGCCTCCCGTGATGCGCAGGAGATCGTCCCAGAATTCCTGCTCGGTATAGGGACCGGTCAAAATCTCCGTCGCCGCGTCATGGGCGCAGCGCATGTTGCGGGTGTGGCGCGTGTTGCCGCCGCGATAGAATTTCGGCGCGCCTTCCAGCACCAGCACGGAGGCGCCGGCGCGGCGGGCACTGATTGCAGCGCACAAAGCCGCGTTGCCGCCGCCGATGACCAGCACGTCGAATTTGCGGGAGAGATCGACCATCACGACGTCTTGCCAAGTTTAGACGGCAATCACAACTGCTGCCGTCGCATGGGCATCGTCGCTTCGGCCAGAGGTTCTGGCTTTGCTTTCACAATGTCGGATAGCCACTTGCGGAACGCGGAGACCTTTGGCGAGTCGGCTTTCGCTTCCGGCGATACGAGATAGAAGCCGGCATCGACCGGCAGTTCGATCTCGAAGGGCACGACCAGGCGGCCCTTGGCGATGTCGTCCTGCACGTAGGACGTGCGGCCCATGGCGACGCCAAGCCCGTCGATGGCGGCCTGGATGGTCATGAACACCATGTCGAAGGTGACGCCGGGTGGCTTGGATAGGTCGGTCGGCAAGCCCGCAGCGGTCAGCCACAGCCGCCAGTCATCGTCATTGTTGGCGCTGGTGTGCAGCAGCACATGGTCGGCGAGGTCCTGCGGCTTCCTGAGCGGTTTCTTGCCCTTCAGGAGTTCAGGGCTGCACACCGGAAACATCTTGTCGGCCATCAGCCAGTCCGCGCGCAGGCCCGGCCATTGCCCGCGGCCGTAGCGGATCGCGGCATCGACGCCGTCGCGCCTGAAATCGACCAGCGCGGTGGAGGTGGTGATGCGCACATCGATGCCGGGATGTTTTTCCTGGAACGCGGAGATGCGCGGCAGCAGCCACTTGGCGGCCAGCGAGGCCAGCGTCGAGACGGTCAGCACGTTGCCGTCGTCCTTGCGCAACAGGCGGTCGGTCGCGAGCCGCAGGTCATTGAAGGCGGCGCGGATGCCCGGGAGATATTCCTTCGCCTCTGATGTCAGCGACAGCGTGCGGTTCTGCCGGATGAACAGGCGGACGCCGAGTTCCTCCTCCAGCCGCCGGATCTGATGGCTGATCGCGGTCTGCGTCACGTTCAGCTCCGACGCCGCCAGCGTGAAGCTCATGTGCCGCGCTGCCGCCTCGAAGGCCCGCAAGCCGTTCAGCGAGGGGAGCCGTGCTGCCATCTGCCGCCTGTCCAATTCATGAGATTATATCATTCGAAGGGGTACAAAGTGTCGTTTGATGCAGTGCCAAATCGCGCAGATATTAGCCTCAACCGATCAGATATAGGAGCTCAAAATGAGCGTTTTCACCCACGAATCGATGATAAATCATCATGGACCGAGCCTTTTTTCGCAGCTGGTCGAGACCTTCCGTGTCTGGCGCGATCGCTACGCGATGCGGCGCGAGCTTGGCACCTGGTCCGAACGGGACCTCCACGACATCGGCGTGTCCATCGCCGACGTCGCCTACGAACTCGACAAGCCGTTCTGGCGGGCCTGATGGGCCGCCGTTAACGCCGGCGCCGCCTGCAAACAGGGGCGCCGGCTTTCTTCACGACTTTGGGAGCGTGCCATGACTGCGTTCCGCCTCGATGATCTCCGCCAGCATTCCGACGTGCTGCGCTCGCGCCGTGGCGAGGCCGTCACCGTGCGCTTCGTCGAGCCGCGCGATGCCGATGGCATCCAGAACTATTTCCGCGGGCTCTCCGCGCGCTCGCGCTACAACCGCTTCTTCGGCGCGATCAGCGAGCTGCCGCCCGGCCAGCTCGACCGCTTCATCCATGTCGGCGAGGCCGACCAGTTCAGCGTGATCGCGACGATCCTGGTCGACGGCCATGAGACCATCGTCGGTGAGGCCCGCTACGCCTTCGATTTCGAAACGTCGAGCTTCGAGTTCGGGCTGTCGATCGACGACCGCTGGCAGGGCCATGGCATCGGCGCGGCGCTGCTGAAGAATCTGGAATGTCGCGCGGCGGCCGTCGGCGCCTCAAGACTGTTCGGCGACACGCTGCGCTCCAACGATGCCATGATCGCGCTGGCGAAGAAGTCCGGCTATGCCTTCTCCAACAGCCCCGGCGACTGGAAGCTGGTGCGCTTCGGCAAAGAGATCAACCTCGCGCCGCATGACATTCCCTGTGCCAGCTGGAAGCTCGCCGCGCTTTCCCGCATGTCCTCCCCCGCGATCGCGGGTTGATGACTGGGCCCGGCTCCTGCGGCAACAGGACCGGGCCCATCTTCTCTTGCGCAGATCTTTCTTCAACCTCGCCCCGCTTGCGGGGAGAGGTCGCCGCGCTCTTGCGCGGCGGGTGAGGGGGAGTCTCCGCGAGTCCAACGGCTGCCTTGATTGCGGACGCAGCCCCTCATCTCATCCCGACCTTCTCCCCGCAAGCGGGGAGAAGGAGAAGGTCATTTCCCCGCGAACACCGGCTTGCGCTTGTCGATGAAGGCCTGCACCGCCTCGCGGTGGTCGGCGGTCTTCTGGGACCGGATCATCCGTTCGGCTTCGTGATCCCGGGCGGTGGCGAAATCGAACATCAGCGCCTCGTCCAGATTGTCCTTCATGTAGCGCAGCGCAATGGTCGGTCCCTGAGCCATGGTCTTGGCGAGGGCAAAGGCTTCTTCCTGCAGCTTCTCGTCCGGCACGACGCGGTTGACGAGGCCGATCGCCTCGCAGCGCGCGGCCGTCACCCGCTCGGCCGTGAACATCAGTTCGCGTGCGCGCGAAGTGCCGACGAGGCGGGTGAGCAGCCAGGCGATGCCGTAGTCGCCGCTGAGCGCGACATTGAGGTAACCGGTCGAGAGAAACGCCGATTGTGCTGCGATGCGGATGTCGCAGGCCATGGCGATGGCCAGGCCAGCGCCGACCGCGGGGCCGGGAAGCGCCGCAATCGTCGGCTTGCGCACCGAGACCAGCGCGCCGGTCAGCAGGCGCTGCCTCTCCTGCAGATCCGCGACCTTGTCGGCGTCCGGCATTTCCTGCCGCTTCTGGTCGCGATGGGCGCCCATGCCCTTGACGTTGCCCCCGGAACAGAACGCCTTGCCCGCGCCGGTGATGAGCAGAGCGCCGACTTCCGGGTTCTCGCCGCAGGTCCTGATCATGGTGCGCAGCGCCGGCGTAAGCTCGTCGGAGAGCGAGTTGCGGGCATCCGGTCGGTTCAGCGTGATGATGGCAACGCGGTCGCGGATCACGCAGAGCAGCTCATTGGTGCCGGTGTCGATGGTGATTTCGGTGCTCATGAGTCCCCCGATTTGTTGTTGTTGCTTTGTAGGGTGGGCAAAGGCGCTCTTGCGCCGTGCCCACCTTTGCCGTCCATGCTCGTGAAGGTGGGCACGCTGCGCTTTGCCCACCCTACGGCCTCTTCAGAACTTCTCCACCCACGGCCGCAGCTCGAGTTCCCAGGTCCAGGCGCTGCGCGGCTGTTGGAGCACGTTCCAGTAGCTCTCCGCAATGGCATCGGGATCGAGGAAGGAGTCTGGCCGGTCGGCGGGTTCCGCGCGCACCGCGCTGCGGATGCCGCCGTCGATGACGAAATGCCCGATATGGATGCCCTGCGGCGACAGTTCGCGCGCCATGCTTTGCGCCAGCCCCCGCAGCGCGAACTTGCCCATCGCAAACGGCGCGGATTGCGGATAGCCCTTCACGCTGGCGGAAGCGCCGGTGAACAGGATCGCGCCGTGCTTGTTGGGCAGCATGCGCCTGGCCGCCTGCTGCGCCACCAGGAAGCCGCCGAAGGCGCTGACAGCGATGGCGTTCGCCACTTCCGCCGGCACCAGATCGACAAAGGCGCCGCGCGACCGCCCGCTGGCATTGTAGACGACGATATCCGGCGTCGCGATCTCGCGCTCGACCAGGCCGAACAGGCGTTCGACCTCGTCGGCGTTGGTGGCATCGCAGGCAAAGGCCTTTGCGCCGGTCTTGCCGCAGAGCTCGCCGAGTTTCTCGATCTTGCGCGCGGCAAGCGCGACCTTGATGCCCTCGCGCGCGAACAGCCGTGCCAGCGAGGCGCTGAGACCTTCGCCGGCGCCGACGATCAGCGCAGTGTTGTATTTTTGTCTTGCCATGCGCGCGCTCCTGTTGGCCGGGATTCGTATCTAGGGGCGCATCCCCGCGAGACAACCGGCTGCCGCCAGGATCATATCGAGATCCTTTCTCCCGGGCATATCCGCATATTTTGCTCGCAGCATGGCCAGCGAGCGGGCGTGATATTTTTGCGGCTTCTGCGTCCAGATGTCATTGCCAAGCCGGACTGAAAATTCCTCCACGCCCTCGGCGAGCGCCTTTTCGTTCGCCAGCGTCCAGGGCCAGAACAGCCGCCCGACCTGTTTTGTCAGGATCGGCATCAGCGTCGGCGCCAGCGACGCCCAATTCTCGAACGGGCCTTCGGCTCTCGGCCACAGCATGCGGTGAATCCAGGCCAGCACATGCGGCGTGTTGCCCTCGATCAGCGCACCGGCGGTCGGATCGGTCCACAGCTCGTAGAGCTGGCCCCACAAGCCGAAATCGCCATAGGCCGGCCGTCCGCCGAACAAATAGGGCCGGGTGGCGAGATGCGCGTCGAGCAGATCGAGCATCTCCTGAAATCCGCTCTCGATCTGCGGCGCGGTCAATTCGTTGGAGCCGACGAACCAGACCCGGCTGGTCATGCGCGAGCGCACCTGTTCGGCGAACAGCCCGTGCTGTTCTTCGTCGGCCCTCGGTGCGCGCATCCGCGCGATGCGGCCGGCGGAAGCGCGCTGGTCGACGTCGCGCGCCCAGCGGTAGTGAAACATCCACTTGTTGCCCCACTCGTCGCCGAATTCCTCCATCAGCATGGACATGAAGCGCGCCACGGGATCGTCGGGATGGATCGACGGCTCCGGAAACAGCTTCTCCATCCGGTCGATGATCGGAGTGGAATCCTGGATGCCAGTACCTTCAGGCGTCACCACCAGCGGGATGACCGGTATCTTGGCGTGCTTCTCATATTCGGCCTGGCTCGCCGCATTGCGCAAAACCCATTGGTGCGGAATGGCTTTGTATCGAAAATAGGAACGGACCTTGACCGAGTAGGGCGACATCTCGGCGCCGATGATGCGATATCCCTCAGCCACGGGGTGCTCCTCCAATTATGCTTGTTGACCGCGCTTGGGCGTGCGGTATCGGTAATGGTCTATAACATCGATACCGGGCGGAAACGACAAGAGCCAAATATGCAGCCACTCAAGCACGATCGCAGGGCCGCCTTTCCCGACCAGCCGGGCTTGCTCGCGCCCGACACGACGGGAATGAACTTCTATCGGGCCGATCCGGCGCTGACCGATCTGCTGCGGTTGCATCTGCCGGAAGCGACATTCCGCCACATCGAGCCGCACCTCGACCGCCTCGGCGCCATGGCCGGCGGCCATCTCGACGAATGTGCGCGGCTTGCCGACCGTCACACGCCGGTGCTGCACCAGCGCGACAAGTTCGGTGGCGATACCCAGTGGATCGAATATCACCCTGCGTATCGCGAGTTGGAGCGCGCCGCGTTCGGCGAGTTCGGCATTCATGCGATGTCGATCCGCAAGGGCATTCTGGGCTGGCCGGACAAATATCCCGTTGTGGCCAAGCACGCCTTCACCTTCCTGTTCAACCAGACTGAATTCGGCATGGGTTGTCCGATCAACGTCACGGATGGCTGCGCCAAGCTGCTCAACAATTTCGGCAGCGAGGCGCTGAAGGCAAAGTATCTCGACGGGTTGACCCAGACCGACATGAGCAAGCTGACCCAGGGCGGCCAGTTCATGACGGAGAAGGAAGGCGGCTCCGACGTCGGCACGCTGACGACGACGGCGGTGCAGGAGGGCGACCATTGGCGGCTCCATGGCGAGAAGTGGTTCTGCTCCAATGCGGACGCCGAGGTCGTGATGCTGCTGGCGCGGCCGGAGGGCGCGGGGCCGGGCACGCGCGGCGTCGGCCTGTTCCTGATGCCGCGGCGGCTCGATGACGGTTCGCAGAACCACTACCGGATCGTGCGCCTGAAGGACAAGCTCGGCACCCGCTCGATGGCATCGGGCGAGATCAAGCTGGAAGGCGCGATCGCCTACGCCGTCGGCAAGCTCGACCGCGGCTTCGTGCAAATGGCCGAGATGGTCAATTCCTCGCGGCTCTCCAATGGCGTGAAGTCGACCGCGCTGATGCGCCGCGCGCATCATGATGCGATGACGGTGGCCAGGAATCGCGTGGTGTTCGGCCAACGCATCGTCGACCTGCCGCTGGCACAGCGGCAGCTGATGAAGATCATGCTGCCGACGGAGCAGGGGCTTTCGCTGAGCTTCCTGACCGCGGATGCCCTCGACCGCGCGGAGGCCGGCAGCCAGGATGCGGCGGCGCTGTTGCGCATCCTGACGCCGACGCTGAAATTCCGCGCCACCCGCGATGCCCGCAAGGTCTGCGGCGATGCGCTGGAGATGCGCGGCGGCATCGGCTACATCGAGGAATTCGCCACCGCGCGCCTCTTGCGCGATGCGCATCTCGGCTCGATCTGGGAAGGTACCGGCAACATCGTCGCCATCGACGCGCTGAAGCGCGCTGTCGGCCGCCATGGCGCCGACAGTGCGCTCTCCGCCGACCTGCATGCGCGGCTCAGCGAATCCGCCAATGTGCCGCCCGCCTGGCGCGACCGCCTGCGCGGTCTGACCGACCGCGCCGTCGGTTTTGCGCGCGAAGTGGCAAGCCGCATGGACAATGAGGGCGATGCGCGGCGGGCGACCAGCCTGCTCTATCATGTGGCGAGTGCGGTGGCCTTTGCCTGGGAAGGCAGCCGCATCCAGGATATGCGGGGTGACGCGCGGCGGATGCTGTTATCGCGGCTGGTGGTCGATCACCGCCTGTCGGCGGGCGATCTGTTCCGGCTGACGGAAAGTGCCGCGCAGCGCGCGATCACGGGGCATCTGCTCGGCGACCGCGCCGTGGGCATGACCGAGGTTGGCGAATTGCTCACCGCAGCGTAGGTTCAAATTCAATCCACAAGAACAATCACAGCAGAGGGAACGACCGATGAAGGCCGCCGTATTGTACGAAGTCAACAAGCCGCTGGTGATCGAGGATATCAGTGTGCCGAATCCCGGCCCGCGCGAAGTCCTGATCCGCACCAGGGTCGCCGGCCTCTGTCATTCCGACCTGCATTTCATGGAAGGCCTCTATCCGCATCCGTTGCCGGCGGTGCTCGGCCATGAATCGGCCGGCGTGGTGGAGAAGGTCGGTTCCGACGTCACCTATGTGAAGCCGGGCGATCACGTCGTCACCTGCCTCTCGGTGTTCTGCGGCACCTGCGACAACTGCACCACCGGCCGCACGGTGCTGTGCACCGACACCACGGTGAAGATGCTGCCGGGCGCCTCCAACCGCTTGCAATGGGGCAAGCCGGAGAAGCTGAACCAGTTCCTCAATCTCTCCTCCTTTGCAGAGCAGATGCTGGTGCACGAGAACGCCATCGTCAAAATCAAGAAGGAAATGCCGCTGGAGCTGGCCGCGCTGATCGGCTGCGGCGTCATCACCGGCTATGGCGCGGTCGTAAACACGGCAAAGGTCACGGCCGGCGAGACCGTCGCGGTGGTCGGCTGCGGCGGCGTCGGCATGGCTGCGATCAACGGCGCGGCAATCGCAGGCGCCGGCCGCATCATCGCCATCGATACCAATCCCGCGAAGTTGCAGCTGGCGACCAAGCTCGGCGCCACCGACATCGTCGATCCCGCCCGCGGCGACGTCGTGCAGCAGGTGCGCGAGCTCACCGGCGGCGGCGTGCATCACTCTTTCGAGGTATTGGGCCGCAAGGAAACCGCCGAGCAGTGCTTTGCCATGCTCGCCCCCGGCGGCACCGCCACCATCGTCGGCATGATCCCGTTCGGCCAGAAGATCGAGCTGCACGGCTTCGACTTCCTGCGCGAACGCCGCATCCAGGGCTCATCCATGGGCTCGAACCATTTCCGCGTCGACATGCCCCGGCTGGTCGAATTCTACATGCGCGGCAAGCTGCATCTGGAAGACTGGATCTCGGCCAAGCTGAAGCTGTCGGAAATCAACGAAGGCTTTGCCAACATGAAAGCCGGCAAGACGCTGCGCAGCGTGATCATGTTCGACAGCTGACGACGATGTGTTTCACCTCTCCCCGCTCTCTGCGGGGAGAGGTCGGATCGCGCAGCGATCCGGGTGAGGGGCCGGGCACGCGGGCTCCGCGGTTGCGCTCCTTCCGATTCCAACTTCCCAGTCAAGGATTCGGTGATAGGTGATTTCGCAGCAAGCATCTCGCCTCGCCCCTCACCCGCCGCCGGCGCTGCGCTCCGGCGTCGACCTCTCCCCGCAGAGAGCGGGGAGAGGTTGAAGGCGCCGTCGCGCGCAGGCCCTCACCGTGTCACATGCGCCGACACCGCGAGCCACTTGCCGTTCTGCCTCGCCCAGCAATCCGTGTAGCGGCCATGGGCCTGCTGCCCATCGGGCATGGTGTAGCTTGTTGCGGCATGGATGATGGCGAAGTCGCCGAGGATGCGGATCTTCACGTCCTCGGCGCGCAGATTCCTGATCGCCACCGGCTTTGCCGTTTGCTGCAGGAAGGCGGCGCGGTCGACCAGCGACTTGTCGGGATTGGAGCAGTAGAAGTCGGCCGCGAGGATTTCGTCGAAGCGCCTGACGTCGGAATTCTGCACGGAGGCGACGTAGTCGTGGTTGAGCCTTGTGAGTTCCGCGAGATCGTTGTTCATGGCTTCCCTCGTTCTCGTTCTGAATTCAGATATCCGGCGCCAATCAGGCTGGGGTCGGCGAGCGCTTGAGCACGACTCGGGCGAGCCATCCAAGCAAATAGCCCGCAAGCGAGGACGCCAGCGGCGGCAGAAGCCCACGAAGGTCGTATCTGGCCCCGGCAAGGAATTCCGTGAGCGACGGCGCCAGCAGGAGATCCAGGTTCAGGAAGACGACCGGCGATATCACGAGCAGCGCCAGCCGCAGCCGGTGCCTGGCGAAGAAGCACAATGCGGCAATGAGGACCGTCGTGATGCCGAGCATGCCGTGGGCGATCTCGTAGCCGAGCGCGTTGCGGATGTTGTACGCGCTGGCCAGCAGCAGGCCCCAGACGAGACCGCCGATCAGGAGCGCCGTGTCATCGACGCGCCGGAAAGGCCGCAGATACCCGAGCGCGAGAAACGCCAGGATCGACAGCGTCGGCCAGGCCGCGACAAAGCTGCCATGCATCAGCCCCCAGAGATGAAAAGTCGGCAAGCTCAGCGCGGTATAGAGCTGGCCGAGCGGCCACATCAGCAGGAAGCCCGCAACGATCGCGATGACGATTTGAATTGGAGTCTGCATGGCTCAATCATACCGTTTGATCCTCATGGTGAGGTGGCGCGCCAGCGCCGTCTCGAACCATGAAGGCCGTCATGTCTCATCCTTCGAGACGCGCGCGTTGCGCGCTCCTCAGGATGAGGAGTCCTCTAGTCATCAAACATCGGCGGCGGCTTGAAGCCGCCGAATTCGCGCTCGATCAGTTCGCCAAGCTTGATCGTGGTGCGGTCTTCCAGCCAGGGCCCGACGATCTGCACGCCGACCGGTAGGCCGTCGGGCGAGAAGCCGGTGGGGATCGCCGTGGAGGGTAGCCCCGGCAGCGTGGCGATACCTGGCCATGACAGCTGGTCCGGATAGACATAGGCCTTGCCGTCGATATGGATTTGGCGGCTTTCCTGCTCCGGCGAATGATCGTGCTTGTAGGCCGGCGTCGGCATGATCGGGCAGATCACGGCGTCATATTGCCTGAACAGTTCGCGCCATTGCGCACGCAGCCGCGCGCGGGCGCCGTCGGCCATCAGCCAGTCGCGATGGCTCATCGCAATGCCGCGCAATCGCTCCGCGCCGAGGCTGGTGTCACCGGGCGGGATGGCATGAGCAGCAGCCTGCGCGCTGGAATAGACGTCGGGCGGATAGGACGCGGCGAGGAACGACATCAGCATGCGCATATAGAGCCCGGTCGAGGCGGCGAAGTCGGGCAACAGCTCCGAGCGGCGCGCGACTTTCACACCTGCCCTGTCGAGATTGGCGGCTAGCCTGTCGATGCTGCCGCGCACCACGGTGTCCGTCGGCATCACCGGATCGGTGTCGATGACGACCACGCGAAAATCCTTCAGCGTCGTGTGCCGCGGCGCCGGCAATTCGAGCCGGTAGGCCTTGCCGGCTTCCAGCGGATCGGGACCGGCGATGACGTCGAGCAAGAGGGAAAGATCGGCGGCGCAGCGCGCCATCGGGCCGATCACCGCCAGATCGCGGTCGAACGGCAGCGGCGGAAACGGCGGCGGCACATGGCCGCGCGAGGGCGCCAGCGCATAGGTCGGCTTGTGCGCATAGACGCCGCAGTGGAACGCCGGCACGCGCAAGGAGCCGCCGATATCCGAGCCGAGCGACAGCGGTCCGTAGCCGGCGGCCAGCGCCGCCGACGAGCCGCCGGAAGAGCCGCCGGGCGTGCGGCCGAGATCCCAGGGGTTGTTGGTGACGCCGTAGATGTCGTTGTAGCTCTGCCAGTCGCCGAGCCCGAGCGGGACGTTGGTCTTGCCGAGGATGACGCCGCCGGCGTCCTTGACGCGCGTGATCGACAGCGCGTCCTCGCCGGGCACGAAGTTCTTCTGTTGCGGAATGCCCCAGGTCGTGGGCAGGCCCGCGACGTTGTAGGATTCCTTCACCGTCAGGGGGATGCCGAGCAGCGCCTTCTGCTCGCCGCGGGCCAGCGCCGCGTCCGCCTCGCGCGCCGCTTCAAGGCCGCGCTCGAAATCGCGCACGCAGATCGCGTTGATCTTCGCATCGTGCCGCTCGATGCGGGCAATGGCGTCCTTTGCGAGCTCCACCGCAGACACCTTCCTTGCGGTAAGCGCCGCCGACAGATTGGTGGCGGTCTCGAAGCTCCATTGCGATTTGGCCAAGGCGTTCTCCCGGTTCTCGTTGTCGCGGATGATGCGCAGGTTGCGCACTGCCCGCAAGCCGGATCGCCGCGATCAAGTCATCGTGCGGGCAATTGCGGCCGTTGTATCCGTCGCGATATCGCAACGCTTGACCGCAATTGCTATGCCGCGCCGATCAGTATCCCCACGCCCAGCACGATGGCGCCGCCGAGCACGATCTGGAACACCGCCTGCAGGAACGGCGTGTCCATGTAGCGCGCACGGATGAAGGCGATCGCCCAGAGCTCGAAGAACACCACGATGCAGGCAATGGCGGTGGCGATCCAGAATGCATTCGTCCAGCTGTCCGGCACCAGGTAGGGCAGGGTGTGGCCGAGCCCGCCGAGCGTCGTCATCGCCCCGCAGGTGATGCCGCGCAGCCAGGGCGAGCCGCGCCCGGTCAGCGAGCCGTCGTCGGACAGCGCTTCGGCAAAACCCATGCTGATGCCGGCGCCGATCGAGGCGGCGAGGCCAACCAGGAACGTCTGCCAGTTCTGGTGCGTGGCGAACGCGGCCGCAAACAGCGGCGCCAGCGTCGAGACCGAGCCGTCCATCAGGCCGGCCAGGCCGGGCTGGACGTATTGCAGCACGAACATGCGCCGCCGCGTCTTGTCTTCCTCCGCGCGGACGTCGGGCTTGAGTATCTGATCCGTCAGCTTGGCGGCGAGGTGCTCATGGCCCTTCTCGATTTCCGCGAGGTCGCCGAGCAGCCTGCGGACGTTGACGTCCTTGGCCTGTTCGGCGGCTCTCGCATAGAAGCGTTCGGCCTGGAACTCCATCGTCTCGACTTCCTTGCGGATGGTATCGAGCGACAGGTTCTTGGTGAGCCAGATCGGCCTGCGGCGCAGAAAGCCCCTCACGTCCTCGCGGCGGATCGGCGGAAGATTTTGACCGAAGCGCTGCTCGTACATCTCGAGCAGCATGTGGCGATGGTTCTTTTCCTCCTCCGCCATCTCCTCGAACAGTTTTGCCGAATCCGGATAACGCTCGGCGAGATCCTCGGCAAAGCTCATATAGATGCGGCTGTCTTCCTCTTCCGAGGAGATCGCGACAGCCAGCACTTCGCGCTCGGTGAGGTCGGCGAAATTCTTCACGACGGGCTCCGCTTCCTGATCCGGCGCTACTCTAGATCGTTACGGACGCGGGTTAAAGTGCGATCGGTGTCAGGCGCTGTTGCGAGCGCTGTGCAGGAACGCGAGCAGGAGACGGCTGACTTCGGCCGGCTGCTCCTGCTGCACCCAATGGCCGGCGCCGTCGACGAGATGGCAGCCGATCATGTTGGTGCACGCCCTGGCCTGCATCGCCTCGAACACGCCGGGGCGTTGATAGGTGCCCCAGTCCTGCTTGCCCGAGATGAAGGCGGAGGGGATGTCGATGCTGCGGCCGGACCAGGTTTGCAGCTCGGGAACGAACGCGCCCGAGGTGCCGCAGCGATACCATTGCAGGCCGCCCTGGAATCCGTTGCGCCGATACTCGGCGGCGTAGAAGGCAAGCTCGCTGTCGGGCAGCCACTTGTTGGCGGCGATCTCCGCGGCCGACGGCATCTCCTTCGCCACGGTGGCGGCCATGTCGTCCGCGAGATCCATGATGTAGTAGGTCGGCAGTTTCGCAAGCTCGCCGGCCGACCAGGATTGGAGCGGGTAGGGCGCGTTGGCTTTCCAGTCCGCGCTCTTGTGGTGGTAGTAGGCGCGCATGAAATCGTGCACGCCCTGCGGCGCCTCGTGCATGTCGCGGTTCGCTTCGCGCTTCGAATAGTACCACTGGTAGTGCTTGCGCGGGCGCGGCAGCGCGGCGAGCTCGCGATGCACGGGATCCTCCGCCGTGGGTTTTGCTTGCCCATCCACGGTATTGAACGGCAGCGACGGCGGACCGCCGAACGGCGCGCTCATCATCACGACCGAGCGGAACACATCGGGCCGGATCAGCGCGCACCATGCCGCAACCGAGCTGCCGAAGTCGTGGCCGATCACGGCATCGACATGGCGATAACCGAAGGCATGCACCAGCCCGAGCGCGTCGCGCACCAGATTGGGCAAGCGGAAGGACGCGAGGTCGCCGTCATAGCTCGCGTCCCAGCCGGTGGTGCGGCCATAGCCGCGCTGGTCCGGCGCGAGGACGTGGTAGCCGGCTTCGGCAAGGGCAGGCATCACCTTGCGCCAGCTGAAGGCGAGCTCGGGGAAGCCGTGCAGCAGGAGCAGGCAGGGCCGGCCGCGTGTTTCGTAGCCCGCCTCCAGCACATGCATGCGCAGGCCGTTGATGTTCTCGACGTAGCGCGAGCGGATCGATGCGGGGAGCGGAATGTCGGGGAGGGCGGCCATGTATTCGCTCCTTTCTTACCCTCTCCCCTTGCGGGCCTGTTGCGTAATTGGACTTATTGGCCGTGAGAGGGAAGAGGGACGTCTTTCGGATTGGGGCTGAAGGCTAGGTGGCTGTGTTCGGGGTGAAGCTTATGCTGCGATTGTCGCCCATCGGCGCATGTTGAACGCGATG
>NZ_JACRMG010000037.1 GCF_016219575.1 Bradyrhizobium sp.
ATTTGCCGAATCGAGCTGCCATTGGCCGAAAGGCGGGCAATCTCGCATCGATCGTCCAGGGAAAGCTGATCGTAACTCCGCCCCATGGCAACACCTCCCTAAGGAAGTGTTGCACTTCGTTTGTGAACTCAGGGGACCCATCAACCAGCGTCGTCGATTGTTGGAATACGCTGGAGCTACAGCTGTACATGACCACGTGCATTCGTGGTTATGCGCCCCGGCCCGCGCCGGGGCGACGGAAAGAATCGAAACGGCCGCCCAATCGGGCGGCCGCTTTGCATTCGGCTTCCGCTATGAGCCCCACATGGTTATGAAAGAGGCCGCCAGCTTAGGCGGTCGCTCGGTGCTTTCGTCCTCGACTCCCGCTAAGGTCGGGGCATTGCGAAGTTGGGGAGGGGATTTACCAATGCGCGCCTTCACTTGCGGTGCGATCGCGTTGATCGCCGCGGCAATGTCAGTGCCGTCCATCGGGGCCGCGTTCGCGCAGGCGGGAAGCACCGGCGGAACGATCGGCAATCGTGAGAAATCGATCATCGGCGGCGAAGAGCAGCCCGTCGCGAGGAAGCAGCCGGCCAGGCGCGCGAGCCAGCCGCCGCGCCGCGGAGCGCAAGCACCGCCGCTGGGGTCATTCGACGGGAACTGGGCGGGGGTGAGCGTCGGCTCCTGCATCGGCCGGTTCGGTTGGAGAGTCCAGGTTTCCAACGGGGTCATTTCCGGCGGCGCCACCGGAAATATAGCCCGCAGCGGCGCTACGAACGGTGACATGGTGATCTTGGGCAAGCACTATCTGTTCAAGGGGGTAACCCGCGCCTCCGGCACAGCCTCCGGTACCTGGACCGCGCGCAACTGTTCGGGAAACTGGACTGCGGTCAGGTCTTAGGCTCGCTCACTTTGAGCCCGAGCAAGCGCTTCGCAGGGGTGTGAAACGAAGACGGCCGCCTGATCGGGCGACCGTCTTTCGATGCGTCCGGGCCGAGGCGAGTCTTCGGTTTTCGCGATGAGACGTGAGCCGACATCGGTTCAGCTCGGCCCACGCGCTCTCGGCCTGGTCTCGTTCAACGGAACCACCTCCACTGTTGCGCTTTCGGTGACCCGCTCGCGCTCGATTGTAAGCCGGACCTGCTGGCCGACCGGCGTGAGCCCGATAATGTTACGCATCTGCGTGGCGCTCCGGATCGGAATGTCATTGGCCCTCAGAATTATATCGCCGCGGCGCAAGCCCGCGCGCTCCGCCGGTGAGCCGGGGCTGACCTCCTTGATCCGGGCGCCCTGCAGCGATCGCGCGGAAGGCATTTCCAGATCCTCCAGCGCGATGCCTATCCGTCCGCGCTCGACCCGGCCGGTCTCAGCGAGTTGCTCCATCACCTTTCGCGCCATGTTGATGGGAACGGCAAAGCCGATCCCCACATTGCCGCCGCCCGGCGAAATGATCGCGGTGTTGATACCGACCAATTCGCCTCTCAGGCTGATCAGCGCCCCGCCGGAATTGCCGGGATTGATGGCCGCATCGGTTTGGATGAAATCTTCATAGCCATGCTTGCCCAGCCCGGTGCGTCCGAGCGCGCTGACGAGACCAGAGGTGACGGTTTGCCCGAGGCCGAAAGGATTGCCCACCGCGATCACGAAATCGCCGACCTGCAGTGCATCGCTGTCGCCGAGCATGATGGCTTTGAGCCCGGTGGGTTCCTTGACCTGGAGCAGGGCAATATCGGTCGGTGCATCGCGGCCGACCACCCGGCCTGCGAATTTACGCCCGTCCTTGGTCCTTATCTGAACAGCCGTGGCATTGGCAACGACATGGTTTGCCGTCAGCACATAGCCGCGCTGCGCATCGACGATCACGCCCGATCCGGTCGCACTGACCTCTTTCTCCAGCTGCCGAGGGACGTTGAAGAACTCTCGGAATAGTGGGTCTTGGTAAAGTGGATTGTCCTCGCGCACCCGTCCCTGCACGGAAATGTTTACCACGGCCGGGGTCACCTCCCGGACCAGAGGTGCAAGGGTAGGCAGGCGCCCAATATGGAGGTCCGGAATCTGGGCACTCACCGGCGCCCCCCACAGCACCCACACGAGCCCGGAGGCGACGCTCAGTCGTCCGAGCAGACGCAAAAGCTGCATAGATATCTCCCTGACATATGCTTGGCGGCCCACGATTGACGGCGCGCGTCGGGTTAGCTGGTTCGGTCCAACCGCCGTTCAAGAGAGCCTCTGGCACCCAACGGGTGCGAGTGAGAAAATTTTTGCGAACCCCCTTGAAGGATTTTTTCTCCCTTCCTAGGTCGTTTTTCGCCCGGGGGCCGGTTCCCGGACCCGGCCTTTAGACATCGCTAACCTGACAAGGAGGATGTGCATGCATTTCCGTCCACTGCACGACCGCGTGCTCGTGTGCCGTATCGATGCCGAAGAGAAGACCGCCGGCGGCATCATCATTCCCGACACCGCGAAGGAGAAACCGCAAGAGGGCGAGATCGTCGCTGCGGGTCCTGGCGCGAGGAATGAGCAAGGCCAACTGATCCCTGTCGACGTCAAGCCGGGAGACAGGGTGCTGTTCGCAAAATGGTCCGGCACGGAGGTGAAGATCGACGGCCAGGACTACCTGATCATGAAGGAGAGCGACCTTCTCGGTGTGGTCGACAAGACCGGTACGCTCAAGAAGGCTGCCTGACAAGATTTCGAAGCTGACAGTCATAAGGGAAAGGAGCAGGCAAGATGGCTGCCAAAGATGTGAAATTCTCCACCGAGGCCCGCGAGCGGATGCTGCGGGGCGTGGATATGCTGGCGAATGCGGTGAAGGTCACATTGGGTCCGAAAGGACGCAACGTCGTGATCGAAAAATCCTTCGGCGCGCCGCGCATCACCAAGGATGGCGTCACTGTCGCCAAGGAAATCGAGCTGGAGGACAAGTTCGAGAACATGGGCGCGCAGATGGTGCGCGAAGTCGCCTCCAAGACCAATGACCTTGCCGGTGACGGAACGACGACCGCGACCGTGCTGGCCCAGGCCATCGTCAAGGAAGGCGCCAAATCGGTTGCCGCCGGCATGAACCCCATGGACCTCAAGCGCGGCATCGACCTTGCCGTCGAGGCCATCGTCGGGGATCTGAAGGCGCACGCCAAGAAGGTTACCTCCAACGAGGAGATTGCCCAGATTGGCACCATCTCGGCCAACGGAGATACCGAAATCGGCCGCTTCCTTGCCGACGCCATGCAGAAGGTCGGCAACGAGGGGGTTATCACCGTCGAGGAAGCCAAGAGCCTCAACACCGAGCTGGAGGTGGTCGAAGGCATGCAGTTCGATCGCGGCTATGTCTCGCCCTATTTCGTCACCAACGCGGAAAAGATGCGGGTCGAGCTCGAAGATCCCTACATCCTGATCCACGAGAAGAAACTGTCCGGGTTGCAGACCATGCTGCCGCTGCTCGAATCCGTCGTGCAGTCCGGCAAGCCGCTGCTGATCGTCGCCGAGGACGTCGAGGGCGAAGCACTTGCAACGCTCGTCGTCAACCGGCTGCGCGGCGGCTTGAAGGTCGCGGCTGTCAAGGCCCCCGGCTTCGGCGACCGCCGCAAGGCAATGCTCGAGGACATCGCGATCCTCACCGGCGGAACAGCGATCTCCGAGGATCTCGGCATCAAGCTCGAGAATGTGACCTTGAAGATGCTCGGACGCGCCAAGAAGGTCGTGATCGACAAGGAAAATACGACCATCGTCAACGGCGCCGGCGCCAAGAAGGACATCGAGGCGCGCGTGACGCAAATCAAGGCGCAGATCGAGGAGACCACTTCCGACTACGATCGCGAGAAGCTGCAGGAGCGGCTGGCCAAGCTCGCCGGCGGGGTCGCCGTGATCCGGGTTGGCGGGGCGACCGAGGTCGAGGTCAAGGAGAAGAAGGACCGGGTGGACGACGCCATGCATGCGACCCGCGCCGCGGTCGAGGAAGGTATCCTGCCCGGTGGCGGTGTTGCGCTGCTGCGCTCGCTGAAAGTGCTCGAAAGCGTGAGGACCGCCAATGCCGACCAGAAGGCGGGCGTCGACATCGTGCGCCGAGCCATTCAGGTGCCCGCGCGACAGATCGTCCAGAACGCGGGCGAGGACGGGTCTCTCGTGGTCGGCAAGCTGCTTGAGAACTCCAGCTACAATTGGGGTTTCAACGCTGCGACAGGCGAATACCAGGACATGGTGAAGGCTGGCGTGATCGATCCCGCCAAGGTCGTTCGCACCGCCTTGCAGGATGCGGCCTCGGTCGCGGCCTTGCTGATCACAACGGAAGCGCTGGTGGCCGACAAGCCCAAGAAGTCTGAGCCGGCTGCCGCCGCGCCGCCGATGGACTTCTGATCGATCAAAATCGAGCCCGGCCGGTGATGGCCGGGCTCCCCAACTACTGCAAGAGAAGGGAACGTACAGCTAAAGGAGCCTCAGATGAGCACACGCATGCAATCACGATCGCACAAGAGCGGGGCGACTGTAGTGCATTGGCTCATGTTCGCCCTCAGCCTTCTCACGATCGCATGGATCAGTTTTCCAACGACAGGAGGATGAGATGACCAGGAATAATACGCTCGTCTCCGCTCAGCCGGGGACTTCCAAACGCCGCGCCTGGACACTTCTTGCCGGCGTCTTCGCGTTGGCAGCGACGCTGCCGCCAATCGATGCATGGGGCTTGGACAGCAGCCCCAAGCAGGCAGTCAATCGAACGGATCAGCTACCGCTCCCGCCTATTGCTTACTTGGAATCGATGCGCTGGATGAGCTGGAAGCCGAATGCGCCGCTGTTCAAGGTTGATACGCTGCTGCTGCCGGACGGCATCCAACCCGGCCAGTTTCGGCTTCCATCCGACTACGAGCGGGATCTCCCGCGGGTGAGCTGAATCTCCGGGGGCACGGCGCACCGTCGCGAGTCGTGCCCCCATGGCGTCGAAGGCAAGAATGCTCGAGCTGGCAAACCGTCCAACGCCGCCGGAAGGGCTGGATCGCTCCCTTCCCGACGCTGTGCGTGCTTTCTTGGTCGAAAGCGAGCGCCGGGTCGTTTTGCACTGCCATAAACTATTGGACAATCGACAGCTTCCTGGCGAAGACCGCTACAGGCTGGCTCGTCTTTCCGAACGGGCAGAAGAGGAACTGCGGCGCTTGGGGGCGTGACTGAGATTTCCTGGACTGGGCGCAAAAAAATTGCGGACTCCTCTTGAAACCACTCCTGCATTTTTCTAATTCTGTTTTACCGCAATTTGCGGTGTCGGGCGCCAGATCGGGTCCGGCATTGAACCGGGCGCCGGACGGTGTCCTGCGCTCCTTCGTATCCATCTTGCTCCCTGGAGGACTTGGTTATGAGGACCAACTTTGACTTCGCGCCCTTGTGGCGTTCCACCATCGGCTTCGATCACCTGGCCGATCTGGTTGACAGCACGCTTCGCCACGCCAACGAGGATAATTATCCTCCCTACAACATCGAACGGTCCAATGAAGATCATTACCGGATCTCATCGGCCGTGGCCGGCTTTGGCGTCAACGATATCACGGTGACGGCTGAGCATAACGCGCTCACCATCGAAGGCCAGAAGCCCGAGGGCCATGCGCGCGAATACTTGTACCAGGGCATCGCTGCGAGACCGTTCCGGCGCGTGTTCAATCTCGCCGACCATGTCCAGGTCAAGCAGGCCTCCTTTCAGGACGGTCTGCTGGTGATCGAACTCGTCCGTGAGGTTCCCGAGGCCATGAAGCCGCGACGCATCGAGATCGGCACCGGCAATTCTACTTCGCCCCAGATCGAGCAGCGGAAAGCCGCCTAGGCACGCGATCAAGGCATCAAGAACGGAGTGTGGATGTACTAGTGCGCCCACACTTCCGCCCATGAGCGAAGGAGAAGAAACATGGCTTTTCGTGATCTCATCCCCTGGACAAAAAACCAGGAGCTTGCGCCTGCGCGCGATAACCTCGATCCGCTCCTGACGTTGCATCGCGAGATGAATCGTCTGTTCGACGATGTATTTCGCGGCTTTGGCAGTGCGAGCCTGTCACCGCTGATGGAGGGGCGCTTCAGTTGGCCAAAGGTCGAACTCAGCGAGAGCGAACAGGCGCTGACAATCTCGGCCGAATTGCCCGGCATGACGGAGAAGGATGTCCAGATCGAAATCGTCAACGGCGTCCTGACGATCCGCGGCGAGAAGAAGGCCGAGCGAGATGGTGGAGGCAAGTACTTTACCGAACGCTATTACGGAGCTTTTGAGCGCCGGATACCGCTGGACGACGTTCAAGAGGACAAGGCTCAGGCATCGTTCAAGGACGGCGTCTTGACGATCCTGCTGCCGAAGTCAGACAAACCGCGAGAGGGGGGCAGGCGTATAGCAATCAATACCCAAACCTAACGTGAGGAGCAGCGTCTGGCTGCGCCGCATCGCAATTGTAAGTCCGTCCCTGGAAAGGAGTGTAAGGAGGGAACGAAGATGGCTAAGATCAATGCTGAAACCGGCACGCATCCGCTTTTCCATCCAGCGGCTCACTATGATTGTCCGGCCGATGTCTTGAACGACGACGCGCTCTCCACGCCAGAGAAGAAAGTTGTCTTGTCGTCATGGGCCTCCGATATGTATGCGGTCGAATCCTGCCCCGGGTTGAGGGAGATACCGGGGATACACCACACCATCCGACTCGCCGACATAATCGCAGCCTTGCGCCAACTTGATGGTGATGATGACCCTCCGCGCGGTGGCGGCGTTCCAATGCGATTGCGGCGGCCTTGGGCCGCCGTATCCGTGGGGAGGCATTATTGATGCTTACCGGAACAGTTCTTGGCCTTGTATGGCTTGGCCACATTGGCGCAGCCTGGACTCTTCCATTAGTCGACGCATGGCAGCTGCTGGGAACATCAAGCGAGCCGAACCGTTCGAGGTAGCCAGACGAGAAGCTTAGCTAGCTCGCGCCTGACAAGCGCCTGCCGTATCGCTGTCCGAAGCGGTCGCCACGTCCGTTTCGGAACAAAGCCCGCACAGGGCCTTCGCAGAGGGGTGAAACGAAAACGGCCTCCCGATCGGGCGGCCGTTCCGTTTCACGCCACGCAACCGACGCACACGCCACGCTTACGCGTAATCGCTGTCGCCGTCGCCGTCGAAGCCGTCGGAA
Source organism: Bradyrhizobium sp. (assembly GCF_016219575.1). Lineage (GTDB taxonomy): Bacteria > Pseudomonadota > Alphaproteobacteria > Rhizobiales > Xanthobacteraceae > Bradyrhizobium. The sequence continues at coordinate 7,113 of NZ_JACRMG010000037.1, forward strand.
TCGTGGTCGATGTCATCCTCGTCGTCATGGTCCTCGTTCGAGGCCTGCTCGTACATGCCCTGGCGCGAGCCGTAATCGCTGCCGCCGCGGCCGGACGAGCCGATGTCGTTGATCCCGGCGTCCTTGGCGAGGCTGCCGCCGTCCCGATCGCCCCACGGCCGGCGGTCCTCGATGCCGCCGCTGTGGCCCGCAGTATCGCCAAAACTCTGGTGATGACCGCCGCCCATCATGCCGCGGATGCCCGAGAGCAGCAGCGAGCCGCCGACGACGCCGGCGGCTGCCGCCGCGGCCGTGCCGAGGAACGATCCGCCACCACCGCCACCGGGGACCGGCGGGGGCTGCGGCGTGCCATAGGGCTGGCCGTAACCGGGCGCTTGACCCGGGGCCTGGCCGTAGCCGGGCGGCAGTGCCTGGCCGGTGTTCCACATCGGCCGGCTGCCGGCATTGGGCACCGAGCCGCGCGGCGGCTGGCCCTGGGACTGACCACCTTGGCCGAACACCGCGTCGCGCATGGAATCGAGGAAGCTGCCGGATTGCTGCGGCTCGGGAGCGTGACCTTCCAACTCCTGGATGCGGGCGTTGGCGCGCTTGAGCGCCTCGTCCTGCACCAGCACCGTCTGCACCAACGCGTAAGCCGCATTCGGCGCGCGCCGCAGGCCGCTCATGATCGCAGCTTCGGCGTCGGCATCGCGCGGCGAGCCCTCCAGCTTCGAAAGCCGGTCGAACAGATCGTCAATCAGTTGGCGTTCCTGCGGTGTCATGTCGAATCTCCTCCGCTCCGGGGACCGAAGCGCCCGGGAATGTAAGGGCGCATTTCGGCGCCAACAGGGGGAACCGCAGAATTAAATTTCGGTAAGCGACAAGTTGACCCGTGGTCTTCCTGCCCGATGTCACGCGAGCGTCACCTTGTTCGCGGCCAGCAGCGGCGGGAAATGCTCACTGGCCAGGAACGCGTGTTCATGTTCGCGCTGGGTGGTCAACGGGTCGAGGCCTTCCAGCGTCTCATCGACAAAACCGGGATGACACATCACCAGCCCGCCTTCCGGCAGGCCGTGCAGGAACTGCTGCATCAAGGCGGCGAAATCCGGCTTGCGCATGAAATCATAGGCGCCGGCAAAGGCCGTATTGAAGGTGACGTTGGCGCGCGCGGCACGCTTGCGGAACTGGCGGCTCAGCGCGTCCAGCAGCAGCGCCTTGGGTGAGTTGAGCCGCTTCAGGAGCGGCCGGTTGCGTCCGCCCTGGCGCACCCAGGCACCGGGTGCGTGCGCGGCGGTCGCCGCGATGAAGGCGTCGCGCACCACCGGAAAGAGCTGCGTATGCTGGTGGCCGTCGGCAAAGTCGGGCGCGCGGCCGAACAGGTCGCGGAAGGCGGCGAACTGTGCCGCGATTTCGGACTGGACGATCTCGCGATCGAGCCGGCGCACGAAGCCATGCTGCAGCATGGTCGGCAGGGACAGGAACATCCCGCCATCGGCCGGCCTGAAATGCATGGTCAGCGGCCGGAATGGCGCGGTCAGCGTGACATGGAGCCCGATGGCGCAGCGCTGGCTCGCGCTCGCGACGTCCTGCAAGGCGGCGACTTCGTCGCGGCCGATCGCATGCCCCACCACCATCACCGAGGTCGCATTGAGGCGGCCCTTGGCGATCAGGTCGCGGATGGCGTGGTTGACGCCGGGACTGATCCCGTAATCGTCGGCGCACAGCCAGATCCGGCGATTCATTCCGCCGCGGTCCGTTCGGGCGCGGCTTCGCCGGCCTTCTCGCCACCCTTGGCGTCTGAGCGCTTCTCGCTGTGTTCGGCAACGAAATAGATCGGCCGCGCTTTCAATTCGCTGAGGATCTTGCCGATATATTCGCCGAGCACGCCGATCATGATCAGCTGCACGCCGCCGATGGTCATCAGGCCGACCACCAGCGAGGGATAGCCGGGCACCTGCTTGCCGGTGGTCCAGACTTCCCAGACGATCGACAGGCCGAACAGGAACGCACCGCCCGCCAGCACGACGCCGAGCAGGCTGGCAAAGCGCAGCGGCGCCACCGAGAACGAGGTGAGGCCCTCGATCGACAGACCGATCAGCCGGCCGGCGTTGAACGTGGTGACGCCATGCGCGCGCGGCGCCGGCTCGTAGTCGACGCGGATCTGGCGAAAACCGATCCAGCTCGCCAGGCCCTTGAAGAAGCGGTTGCGCTCGGGCAGTTGCCGCAGCGCCGCGGCGGCCCGCGGCGACAGCAGGCGGAAGTCGCCGGCGTCTTCCGGAATCTTCTGCCGCGCACCCCAGTTGATCAGGGCGTAGAAGCCGTGCACGGCCATTCGCCGCAGGAACGATTCATTGTCGCGATGCGCCTTGGCGGTATAGACGACGTCATATCCGTCATCGATCCAGTGCCCGACCAGCTGTTCGATCAGCGCCGGCGGGTGCTGGCCGTCGCCGTCCATGAACATCACTGCGCCGCGGCCGGCGTGGTCGAGGCCGGCGACGAGCGCGGCCTCCTTGCCGAAATTGCGCGACAGCGACACCACCTGCACGTCCAGCGCGTCGGGCGACAGCGCGCGCGCGATCTTGAGCGTGTCGTCCTGGCTGCCGTCGTCGACATAGATCACTTCGCAGGAAAGCTGCCAGCGCCTGGCCAGCGTGCGTGCGAGGCCGGCGAGGCGCGCGTGCAGCGCGGCCAGCCCCGCCGCCTCGTTGTAGACGGGGACGACGATCGACAGCCCTTGCACTGCAGCATTAGCCGCGGTGGTGGACAGTCCGGAAACGTCGCTACCCAGCTTCATCGATCAGGTCCCAGTGATGGTCCAACAGCATATGCTACCTGCCGCAAGCTGTCGCCACGATGAACGGGGTTAAATTCCGTTCATCGGCCGAGAAATGTCTCGAGCCGGGCATACAGCGGATTCTGGCGGTCAAGCACATAGTCCAGCGAGGCGATCGAGACCGTATCGGCCCCGTGGTCGCGCAGGAAGCTGCCGAGCGCGTAAAGCTGCGCCGGTGGGCAGTGCAGCGTCAGCATGCCCGAGGAGGTCGGTCCGCCGAACGGGGCCACCACACCGAAGCGGCTATGCGCCTCGCCCAGCAGCTTGTCGTTGCAGCCGGCGAAGCGCGTGCGCACCTCGCGGTACTTGCTGGCCCGCGCCCGGGCGGCGATGTGGTCGAGGATCACGCGCGCCGTTTCGCGCGTGGTCTCGTTCCAGTCGGCCTCGCGCGAGGCGACGAGATTGGCCTGGCTCTTCAGGATCACGCCGTCGTCGAGCACCTTCAACCCGTTGGCGGCAAGCGTCGCGCCCGTGGTGGTGATGTCGACGATCAGCTCCGCGGCGCCGGTCGCGGGCGCGCCTTCGGTGGCGCCGGCGCTCTCGACGATGCGGTAGTCGACGATACCGTGCGAAGCAAAGAAGCTGCGCGTCAGGTTGATGTATTTGGTGGCAACCCGCATGCGGCGATTGTGCTGGGCGCGGAAGCCGGTGGTGACGTCGTCGAGGTCGGCCATGGTGCGCACGTCGATCCAGGCCTGCGGCACCGCGACCACGACGTTGGCGGCACCGAAGCCGAGGCTGTCGATCAAGAGCACGCGCTTGTCGGCGTCTGGAATGCTCTCGCGCACCAGGTCCTCGCCGGTGACGCCGAGATGCACGGCGCCGCGCGCGAGATTGGCGGCGATCTCGCTCGCCGAGAGATAGGCGATCTCGACATTGTCGAGGCCTGAAATGGTGCCGCGATAGTCGCGCGCCCCGCCGGGCTTGGCCAGCGCGAGTCCCGCGCGGGTGAAGAAGGCTTCGGCGTTTTCCTGCAGGCGTCCCTTGGAGGGCACGGCCAGAACGAACGGGGCCGTCATCGCGCGCCCCCGCTCTTGCCGGCCTTCACCAGCGCATCCACCCAGATCGAGAAGCCGACGGCAGGAATGGGCTCGCGCGAACCAAGCTGCGTCATCAGCCCGTCATAGCGTCCACCCGCCACCAATGGCTCGCTGCCATTGCCCTTGTGATGCAGCTCGAATTCGAAGCCGGTGTAGTAATCCAGCCCGCGCCCGAACGAAGTCGAGAAGCGGGTCTTCTTGATGCCGATGCCGCGCGCGGCCATGAAGCCGACGCGGGCTTCGAACTGGTCGATGGCGGCGGTGATGTCGAGTTTTGCGTCGGCGGCCAGCGCGCGCAATTGCGCCACAGCGCCTTCCGGCTCGCCGGCGATCGAAAGAAAGCGCTTGATGGTGCCGATGGCATCGCGCGGCAGTGCGCCCGCCTTCAGCGTTGCCTGTTCGAGGAAGCGGTCGGCGATCTCGGCCACCGTGCGGCCGCCGACATTGGTGGTGCCGGCAATCGACATCAGGTCGGTGACCAGCGCCAGCGCCGCCTTGCGGTCGGAGCCGGCAAGGGCTGCGAGAACGCCCTCATATTCGTTGCGGCCGGGCGCCGTCTTCAAGGTGAGCTGCTCGATGTCGTCGGTCAGGCTGATCTTGCGGTTGAAATCCTTGATCAGGCGGCGCCGCCACACCGGATAGAGGTCGAGCGCGTCGATCAGCGCGTTGAACAGCGCGACGTCGCCGGTGCGGATTTCGACGTCGGCGATGCCGAAGGCGCCGGCCGCCTGCAGCGCCAGTGCCAGCATTTCGGCGTCCGCCGCGGGGCGGTCCTGCCGGCCGAACGACTCGATGCCGGCCTGCAGGAACTCGCTCTTCCTGCCGCTGCGATAGCGGAACACCGGGCCGAGATAGGAGAAGCCGGCCGGCTGCCCGGCGCGAGCGGAGGCGAGATAATCCCGCGCCACGGGGATGGTGAGGTCCGGCCGCAGGCACAGTTCCTCGCCGGTCGCATCCGTCGTCAGGTACAGGCTTTTGCGGATGTCCTCGCCGGAGAGGTCGAGGAAGGGGTCGGCCGGCTGCAGGATGTCGGGCTCGGCATGGACGTAGCCGGCCTGCGCAAAGGATTGCAGCAGGGTGTCCGCCCAGGCGGCGGAGGGGGGCGCGGTTACGTTCATCGGACTAGTCCAGATCGCCGGAAAACGGGGTTCCAACAGGGGGTTAAACGGTTCGAAATGGGGTTATGGGCGGAGCCCTTAGCACGGCCTGCCGCGGGATACGACAGGGATTGGGCAAAGGGCTTAATGGGCGGTGCTTTTTGCGTGCCGTTAACCAGACCCGGCCCAGTCGCCAATTGCGGCCTGTACCAGCGCCAGCGCCGCGACGCCAGCGGTGTCCGCCCGCAATATCCGCGGTCCCAGGCAAAGCCGCAGCGTACGGGGCTGGCGCAACAAGGCCTCGCGTTCCTCCCCGGCAAAGCCGCCCTCGGGACCGATCAGGACGTCGATGCCGCCCGTTGTCCTTGCGGCCTTCAATGCTGCGAGGGGATCGGCGATCTCGGCGGCCTCGTCGCAGAACACCAGCAACCGCTGCGCATCGCGCTCGGCGAGGTAACGCTCCAGCGCGATCGGCGCGGCGACGGCGGCGAGACTGAGGATGCCGCACTGCTCGGCGGCCTCGATCACGTTGGCGCTCATTCGCTCCAGATTGACGCGCGACACCTGGGTGAAGCGCGTCGTCACCGGCTGCAGTTTTGCCGCGCCCATCTCGACCGCCTTCTGCACGACGTAGTCGAGCCGCGCGTGCTTCAGCAGCGCGAAGACGTAGGTGATATCGCCGAGCTGGTCCTGCTCGCGCGTCTGCCTGACGATGGTCAGGCGTTCCGGCCGCTTGCGCCCGGCGATCTCCGCCTGCCATTCGCCGTCGCGGCCGTTGAAGGCCAGGATGGATGCGCCGCTGCCGAGCCGCAGCACATTGCCGAGATAGTTTGCCTGGTCGCGGTCGAGCTCGACGCTGGCTCCTTGCGCGAGCGGGGCGTCGACGAACAGGCGCTGGCTTCGGAAATCGAGTTGGGGCATTTCGTTAATGTTTCTGAACGGGGCCGCTTTTAGCTGAAATGATGAGATTCCGGGGCAATAATTGCGGTCTTGTGCCGCGCTGTTGCCCCATTCCATGGGTTGTTAAGGCCCGGCAAGGATCGTAAAAAGGCCTTTAACCGGAATCGCTTTGATCGGAAGACGTTGGGGCCCCTCGGACATTTGCCTAGGACCTTGCCGGAGAAACACCCTTGATCATCCGTCGCTTGCTTGCGCCGCTCGCAGTCGCCGCCTTTGCCCTCCATGCCGGGCAGGCCGGCGCGCAGGGCGCGTTCCCGGCTCCGCTGCCGAACCAGGCCGCGCAGCCCGCCAATGCGTCGCCCTTTCCGCCGGTTGGTGGTGCGCCGGCGCAATCCTCGCCGTTCCCGCCCGCCGGCGGGGCGGCTGCGGCATCCAGTCCCTTCCCGTCGCAGGGCGCCGCCCCGATGCAGGGCGCCGGCTTCGGAGCGCCGCAGGGGCCGACCTCAGGCCCGTCGGAGGCCTGCATGAAGGGTTTTGTGCCGCTGCGCGAGGAAGCCGAAAGGCGCGGCAAGCTGATCAAGGCGGCATCCGAGCGCAAGGCGCCGCCGGACGAGGCCTGCAAGCTGATCGCTAATTTCGGTGCGGCTGAAGTCAAGATGATCAAGTACATCGAGGCCAACGCGGCGAAATGCGGGATCCCGCCGCAGATCGGCGACCAGATGAAGGCCGGGCACAAGAACACCGAACAGCTGCAGCAGAAGGTCTGCGGCGTGGCGCAGCAGATGACGCAGCAGAAGGCGGCCGCCGCGCCGAGCCTTTCCGAGGCGCTCGGCGCGATCTCCGCCCCCGAGGCGCAGGCCACCCGCAAGGGCGGCTCCACCTTCGACACGCTGAACGGCAACGTGCTGGCGCGATGAGCGACGTCACCGCCCGCGTTGCCGATTCCACCGGCAACTGGGTCGATACCCGCGCTCCGTCCTGGTCGCGGCCTTACTTGCGGCTCTCCCGGTTCGACCGCCCGATCGGCTCATGGCTGCTGCTGATGCCGTGCTGGTGGTCGGCCGCGCTCGCCGCAGGGATCTCCGGCAATGTCGGGTCGCTGCCGCTCACGGCGGCGCTGTTCTTCATCGGCGCCTTCGTCATGCGCGGGGCGGGCTGCACCTGGAACGACATCACCGACCGCCATCTCGATGAAAAAGTGGAGCGCACCCGCTCGCGGCCGATTCCGGCGGGACAGGTCAGTGTGGCGCAGGCCTTTGCCTTTCTCCTGTTGCAGGCGCTGATCGGCCTTGCCGTACTCCTGCAGTTCAACCGCTTTGCGATTTTCACCGGCATCGCCTCGCTTCTGGTCGTCGCCGTCTATCCCTTCATGAAGCGCATCACCTGGTGGCCGCAGGTCGTGCTGGGCCTGGCCTTCTCCTGGGGCGCGCTGATGGGATTTGCGGCGGAATTCTCCCGCATCGATCCGGTCGCGCTGGTGCTCTATGCCGGTTCGATTGCCTGGGTGATCGGCTACGACACCATCTACGCGCACCAGGATGCCGAGGACGACGCGCTGATCGGCATCAAGTCCACCGCGCGGCTGTTCGGCGCCAAGACGAAGCCCGCGCTGGTCGCCTTCTACGGTCTGGCTGTCTTGCTGATCGGCGTGGCGCTGTGGCTTGCCGCCGCGCGCTGGCCGGCCTGGATTGGCCTGGCGCTGTTCGCCTTACATCTGGTCTGGCAGGTGGCCCGGCTCGAGATCGGCAATTCCGCGCTGTGCCTGAAACTGTTCAAGTCGAACCGCGACGCGGGGCTGTTGCTGTTCGCGGGACTGCTGGTCGATGCGGTGATGCGTGCCGCCTAGTTTGTAGGGTGGGCAAAGGCGCGCAAGCGCCGTGCCCACCTTCAGCGGCGTGCTCATGAAGGTGGGCACGCTAGCGCTTTGCCCACCCTACGCGGTGCTGCGTTCGGCTCAGTTGCGCGCGATGATTTCGCGCTCGCCGCGGTAGACGGGCAGTTCGCGCGCGGCATCGCCGGCGCGGCGGCGCACCAGGAATCGCGGACGGCGCTTGCTGATGATGTTGCGGCGGCGGCGCCGGGCGGCGGGCTCGCGCCGCTTTTCCTCCGGCAGCTGCGGCAGCCCGAAGATCTCGCTCCACATCGCCGACGCGCTGTCGAGCTCGTCGCGGTCGGCGCTGATGCCGAGCGGAATGGTCAGCGAGGGATCGCGGTGGATCAGCGCCAGCATCTGTGCGTCGCCGTCGATGCCGCGCACGCCGATGCCGATGAAGTCGCAGACGCGAACGTTGACGGCCATCCGCATGCCCTGAACGGCCCGGCGCAGCACGACGCGTTCGCGATGAATCTCGACCTGCCGCACGCCGCCGTCGGCGCGGATGTCTCGCGCATCGAAGCGTTGCGGAAGGGAAAGAGGGTCGAGCCGCAATGCGCGGCTCGACCCGGCGGGATTGATCCCGCTTGTTTGTGTTTGACGCCTCACGGCTTTGGTCTCCCCGCCGGAATTATGTTCCCGGTCGATGCGTGAGAGCTTGCCACAGCGCCGGCCCGATCCGCTTAAAAAGGCTGGTTAATCGCGTCTCAATGGCCCTGCTTCTGCCTGCATGATTGACAACACCTTGGCGCGCATGATTGACGGGACCTTGCGCGAGGGGCTCGAAATTGATGGCTTTTGCCCGCCTAAAATGCTTGAAGTCCCTGTGAATCAGGCACATCTCAGGGGTTCGCGGGCGCGCCCGCGCGTACCCTAAAATCCCGGGAATTTCGTTCGTGATCTCTTCACCATCGGCTGCTTCGAAGCTTTCGCCTGAGGCCGCCGCATCCGGCCTGTTCGATCAATCGGCGCTGTCGGCGCTGGCCCAGCGCCTGGTCGAGGCCGCCAGACGCGCCGGTGCGGATGCAGCCGACGCGGTCGCTGTGCGCGGCGTCTCGCAGGGCGTCGAGGTGCGCGACGGCCGCGTCGAGGAATCCGAGCGTTCCGAGGGCGACGACGTCGGCCTGCGCGTATTCGTCGGAAAGCGCCAGGCGGTGGTCTCCACCAACGACGTCAACGGCGACGGCATCGCCCGGCTCGCCGAGCGCGCGGTGGCGATGGCGCGCGTCGCGCCGGAAGACAAGTATGTCGGGCTTGCCGATCCGGCGGAGCTCGCGCGCGAGTTTCCCGAGCTCGATCTGCTCGATCCCGATATTCCCTCGACCGAGGTGCTGGAGCGCCGCGCCAAGGAGGCCGAGGCCGCAGGGCTTGCGGTGAAGGGCGTGACCAAATCCGGCGGCGCGTCGGCATCGGCCGGCATCGGCGGCATGGTGCTGGTGACCTCGACCGGTTTCCACGGCTCCTATCTGCGTTCCAGCCAGGGCGTCTCGATGACCGCGATCTCCGGCGAGGGCACGGGCATGGAGCGCGATTACGATTACACCTCGGCGCTGCATGCTTCCGACCTCGCCTCGCCCGCAAGCGTCGGCCGCAAGGCGGGCGAGCGCGCGGTAGCCCGCACCAATCCGCGCAAGGTCGAGACCTGCAAGGTGCCGGTCGTGTACGACCCGCGCGTCTCCAATTCGCTGGTCGGCCATCTCGTCGGCGCCGTCAACGGCGCCTCGATCGCGCGCAAGACCAGCTTCCTCAAGGACAAGCTCGGCCAGCAGCTGTTCTCCGACGGCATCCGCATCGTCGACGATCCCCTGCGCGTGCGCGGCCTGCGCTCGCAGGCCTTCGACGCCGAAGGCGTCAGGGTGAGGAAGCTCGCCATCATCGACGGCGGCGTGCTGAAATCTTGGCTGCTCGATTGCGCCACCGCGCGCGAGCTCGGCATGGCCACGACCGGCCATGCCCATCGCGGCGTGTCGTCGTCGCCCTCGCCGGGCGCGTACAACCTGCATATGGAAGCCGGCAGCGCGGCGCCGAAGGATCTGATCGCCGACATCAAGCAGGGCATCTATGTCACCGACCTGATCGGCTCGGGCGTCAACGGCGTGACCGGCGATTACAGCCGCGGCGCCTCCGGTTTCTGGATCGAGAACGGCGAGATCACCTATCCCGTCAGCGAAGTCACCATCGCGGGCCATCTGCTCGACATGTTCAAATCGCTGACGCCTGCCAACGACCTCGAATTCCGCTACGGCATCAACGCGCCGACGCTGCGCATCGAAGGGCTGACCCTTGGCGGACGTTGAACTGCGCGACACTTTGGCGCGCGACGCGGCGCTGCTGAGCGGAGCGGTGCGGGAGGCAGGCGCACTCGCCAAGTCGCTGTTCGGCACCGAGCTGAAGAACTGGATCAAGGGCGCATCCTCGCCGGTCTCCGAGGCCGACATCGCCGTCAACGATCTGCTGGAACAGCGCCTGCGCACGGCGACGCCGGATTACGGCTGGCTGTCCGAAGAGAGCACCGACGACGAGAAGCGGCTCGGCAAGCGCTTCGCCTGGATCGTCGATCCGATCGACGGCACCCGCGCCTATCTTGCCGGCCGCGACGACTGGTGCGTCTGCGCGGCGCTGGTGGAGGATTCGAGCCCGGTGCTGGCCGCGGTATATGCGCCGGCGAGCGAGGAGTTCTTCTTCGCCGCGCGCGGGCAGGGCGCCTCGCTCAACGACAGGCGCGTGCTCGCCAGTTCCGGCGACGATCTCGACTTTTCCCGCATGGCGGGCCCAAAGCCGCTGGTCCAGCGCCTGAGCCGTTCGTCCGAGGAAATCTCGCTGCATCCGCGCATCGGCTCGCTGGCGCTGCGGCTCTGCCGTGTGGCGCACGGCGCGCTCGATGCCGCCTTCGCCGGCGGGCAGAGCCGCGACTGGGATCTTGCCGCGGCGAATTTGATCGTGCAGGAAGCGAATGGTAGAATGACCGCGCTCTCGGGGGATGCGATCCTTTACAATCGCCGGGACGTGGTGCACGGAGTGCTGGTGGCGGCCGGACGCGATCGTCATGCGCGCATTGTCGCGCATTTCAGGGAACGTCCGCTGCCCTGAGCCTTCTTCCCGCGACGCCGACATCCCCTCGCGACGCCAACATCCGCCTTGCCGGGCAGCTCGTTCAAGAAAGTCCCGATATGTCTGACAATGCCCAGCCGCAACTGCTTCACCTCGTTCTCGGCGGCGAACTGGTCGATCTCGAACACGTCACCTTCAAGGACCTCGACAAGGTCGATATCGTCGGCGTGTTCCCCAACTACGCCTCCGCCTATGCGGCCTGGAAGTCCAAGGCGCAGATGACGGTCGACAACGCCCAGATGCGTTACTTCATCGTTCACCTGCACCGGCTGCTCGATCCGGATCAAGACACGAAACGGTCCCGTTGAAACGCTTCTTCCGCGATCTGCTGCGCAGCCCCTGGGTTCAGCGTGCGCTCGGCGTGCTGGCGGCCGAATATCTGCGGCTGGTCTGGCGCACCACCCGCTTCGGCTACGACCCGGCCAATGTCTATGACCTGGTCGAGCCGGCGCAGCCCGCGATCTTCGCGTTCTGGCACGGCCAGCATTTCATGACGCCGTTCATCAAGACCAAGGACAGCCACCGCGCCAAGGTCCTGATCTCGCGCCATCGCGACGGCGAGTTCAACGCGATCGCCGCCGAGCGGCTCGGCATCGGCACCATCCGCGGCTCCGGCGACCATGGCGGCGCGTTCCACCGCAAGGGCGGCGTCGGCGCGTTCCGCGAAATGGTGCAGGCGCTGGGCGAAGGCTGGAACGTCGCAACCACGGCCGACGTGCCCAAGCGCTCGCGCGTGGCCGGGCTCGGCGTCATCATGCTGGCGCGCGAATCGGGCAGGCCGATCCTGCCTTTTGCCATGGTGACCAGCCGCTTCATCCGATTGAAAAACTGGGACTCCACCACCATCAATCTGCCCTTCGGGCGCGGTGCCGTGGTAGGTATTGACGCCGTTATCGTGCCCCCGGACGCAGACGCCGAGACCATGGAAAGACTGCGCCAGCAAGTCGAGACCTATCTCAACGAAGCGACCCGTCGCGCCTATGCGCAGGTGGGCCGCCCGGAGGCCGGCCTTGGCTGATACGCTGCCGATGACGCTGCGGGTCTACCGGAAGCTGTCGTTCGCGATGGTGCCGCTGGCGCCTGCGCTGATCAGGAGCCGCCTCAAGCAGGGCAAGGAGGACCCCGAGCGCGTCGGCGAGCGGCGGGGCCTGTCGCTGGGCACGAGGCCGTCCGGCCCGCTGGTATGGATTCACGGCGCGAGCGTCGGCGAGGTGCTGGCGGCGGCGGCGCTGATCGAGCGGCTGCGCGCACTCAATCTGCGCATCCTGCTCACCTCGGGCACGGTGACGTCGGCCGCGATCGTGGCAAAGCGCTTTCCGCCCGACATCATCCATCAATACGTTCCCTGGGATTCGCCGCGATATGTCGCGCGCTTCCTCGATCACTGGCGTCCGTCGCTGGCGCTGTTCATCGAGTCCGACCTGTGGCCGAACCTGATCCTGCAGGCCTCCGCGCGCCGGCTGCCGATGGTCTTGATCAACGGGCGGATGTCGCCGCGTTCCTTCCCGCGCTGGCGCAGAGCCCGCAACACGATCTCCGCGCTGCTCGGCCAGTTCGAGGTGTGCCTGGCGCAGTCCGCCACCGATGCGGAGCGTTTTGCCGCGCTCGGTGCCCGCAACGTCATCGTGACCGGCAATCTCAAGCTCGACGTGCCGGCGCCGCCCGCCGACCCCGCCAGGCTCGAAAAGCTGATGGCGATGACGCGCGGCCGGCCGGTCATCGTCGCGGCCTCGACCCATCCAGGCGAGGAAGAGATCCTGATCGAGACCCATCGCACGCTCGCCGGATTCTTTCCGGGGCTGCTCTCCGTGATCGTGCCGCGGCATCCCGACCGCGGCAACGCGGTGGCCGGCCTCGTCGCCGCATCGGGGCTGCGCTTCATGCAGCGCTCGCGCGAGGAACTGCCGGCGGCGAACACTGACATCTACATCGCCGACACGCTCGGCGAGCTCGGCCTGTTCTATCGCCTCGCGCCCATCGTGTTCATGGGCGGCTCGCTGGTCGAGCATGGCGGCCAGAACCCGATCGAGGCGGTCAAGCTGGGGGCCGCCATCGTGCACGGCCCGCATGTCTTCAATTTCTCCGACGTCTATGAGGCGCTGGACAAGGCCGGCGGCGCGCGCCTGGCCGGCCATCAGGAAGCGCTGGTGAAGCAGCTCGGGCAATTGCTGGCCGATCCCGCGGCGCGCGATGCCGCGGCGGCCAATGCCGCCCGCGTGGTGGAGCAGCTCGGCGGCGCTCTGGAGCGGACGCTCGCCGCGCTCGAGCCCTATCTCATGCAGCTGCGCATCGAGATGGGAGCCGCCAATGCGTGAGCCGGCCTTCTGGTACCGGCCCGCGTCCTGGAAATCGCATCTGCTCCGGCCGCTCGCGGCGCTCTACGGCGCCGTCGCCGCGCATCGGCTGAATCGCAAGGGGCTGAACGCCGGCATTCCCGTGCTCTGCGTCGGCAATTATCACGGCGGCGGCGCCGGCAAGACGCCGGCGGTGCTGGCGCTGGCGAAACTGCTGCGCGAGCTCGGCGAGACGCCGGTGGTGCTCAGCCGCGGCTATCGCGGCAGATTGCGCGGCCCGGTGCGGGTCGACGGCGCAAGGCACGGCGCAGCCGACGTCGGCGACGAGCCGTTGATGCTGTCGCAAAGCCTGGGCGTCGTGGTGTCGCGCGACCGCGCCGACGGCGTGGCGCTGGCCAAGTCGCTGGCCGCCACCGTGATCCTGATGGACGACGGCTTCCAGAACCCGACTGTGGCCAAGGATGCCTCGCTGATCGTGATCGACAGCGTGCGCGGCATCGGCAATGCCAGGGTGATGCCGGCGGGTCCGCTGCGCGCGCCGCTGTCGGTGCAGATCGAGCGCACCGACGCGCTGATCGTGATCGGCGACGGCGGTGCAGCCGATGGCGTGGCTGCATCGATCGCCGCGCAGGGCAAGCCGGTGCTGCGGGCACGTTTCAAACCCGACGAAGCTTCGCTGGCCGCATTGCGCGGCAGGCGCGTGCTCGCCTTTGCCGGCATCGGCGATCCCGCGCGGTTCCTGGCCACGTTGCGCGACAGCGGCGTGGATGTCGCGAGCAAGCGGCTGTTCGCCGACCATCACCCGCTCACGGCGGACGAAGCCGCCAGCCTGGTTGCGGAATCGGAAGGCGGCGGCCTGACGCTGGCGACCACGGAAAAGGATCTCGCGCGCCTGCGCACGCCGGACGGCTTGCCCGGCTGGGCACGCGAGATCGTTCCGTTCAAGGTGGCGCTTGAATTCGACGACGCGGCGGCGCTGCGATCGTTCGTCGCCACCCGGCTCTTCAAGGCGCGCGAGCGGAAATCGCAGACCTGAAATTGCAGGCCTAAAGCGCGATGAGATCGGGATGAATCGTCATCGCGCTTCAGGTTGTTGTTTGAGCATGATCTTTTCGGAAAACCGCTTCACACTTTTCCGGATCATGCTCTAGCGAATCCCGATGCGATTGACGCCGCCGTTGACGTTGCGCGGGGTCGCCGTGGTAGCGCGGACGGCGGCGCGTGCGACCGGGCGGGGCCGCAGCACGATTCCGGGCCTTGCGATGCAGCTCGGCGGGTAATCGATGTACTGGCAGTACACCACTGCGGCCGCTGGCTCGGTGCTGAATGTTACGCCCGCAAGTCCCAGCAAAGCGCTCACGGCCAGCCCTGCGATCGTCGCCGGCTTCACGAACTGACTAAGCTGCCGCATGGTGCTTTCTCCCGATCTCGTTGGCGATTTCATCGACGTGCAATTCAGCCGCAAGCCGTGCGACCTTATGGTGTGGAGTGTGGACCGCCCGGAATGAGTGATGTTGATGCAAGTCAAGAATTGCCGCGGCGCCTCGAGGTCGAGGTCGACCGGTTCATGACCGGCGTTCGCGCGGCGTGCCCCGGAATGACGGGGACGGTGTTGCAAAATTGGCGCGACGGGCAAATCGCTTCGGGTTGCCGGAATCGTGTCAAGCCCCGGAATCAAAAATATTTCGCTTTACCGGAATTCTGATTTACGATATTGGTCGCCCCAGCCCGCGTCACCATGAGGGGACGCTTCGCGGTCGTCACGAACGTTGGCGCGGGTTGCGATGGACGCTGCGGCGTCAGGCGGGTTCATTCCCGCCCGACGAAACGTTGGCAGCGTACGGTGAAATCGTGTGGTCCTGGCGCCGCGACCCTGGCGTCTATCCCCGCCGGCCTGTGCTGGCGGGGCAACGGGGGCAAGACAGGCCGTCCCCCGGGGAGAGCGCGACATAAGCCGTAAAGCCATTGCGCGGGGAAAGCCGGGATGTCTCGGCTGTACCTGTCAAACCCGTGTGCATTCCGTTCGCTACAGATCGCACACGGCGATGCGGGCGCAGTCGGCGCCCGGCTTTCCCTGCGCCCTCTCCTCCGGGAGGGCCGACGAATTTGCAAAGCTCAGGCGAAAAACGCGCCGTGAGATTGAGAGCGCATGTCTTTCCACATCGTCACTGCGAGGAGCGAAAGCGACGATCCGTCTACGCTTGCTGCGCAAGCTACGCCGGGCTGGGAGTCCGCCGAAGCTCGCAGAGCGAAGGCGGAAGCAATCCATCTATCCCCGCGGGAAAGGGCTGGATTGCTTCGCGGAGCCCGTCATCGGGCGCGCGTTCGCGCGACCCGTTGGCTCGCAATGACGGCGGCAAGCCCGGCAATGACGGCGGTGGGATTTCGTGCCCGCGCCCGCTACTTCTTCACCTGCCCCGGATGATGCCGCTGCAGCACGGCCACCGGTTGCGCATACGCCTCCTGCAGGTCGACGCTCCAGTATTTCAGCTCGTCGAGCGGGATGCGGACGTCGGTGATGGCGCAGCGGACATAGGTCCCCGGCGAGATCACGCGGAAATCGCCGTCGAGATATTGCACCTGCGCTTCGCCGCTGCCCGAGGGGCCGAACTTGTTCAGCAAGATCAAAAGCTCCGATTCGAAACGGGCTGCTCAAAAGCGCCCGGTCAATGCATTTCCGGATTGCGATCTATCATAAATAAGTCGTGGTGTCCGCCCCCGCAAACCCACCGATTTGTGATGGTTTCGTGGCGAGCGCGCATGCTAGCCTTTTCGACATGGATCGCTGTCCTCCAGCGCCATACCAATCCCGGCACCCCATCATGCGCCTCAAGTCAGCAGTCCTGATCCTGACGCTATCTGCGGTCGTCTGCTCGGCGCGCGCGGCTCCCGCGCCGACGCAGGTCGAGATCCCCTCGGGCAAGCTCGAGCTGCATGCCCAGCTCTACAAGCCCGCCGGCAACGGGCCGTTCCCGGTGGTGATCGCGCTGCACGCCTGCGGCGGACTGGGCGGACAGGGCGAGCCCGTGCTGCCGCGCTATCGCGACTGGACGGAACGGCTGCTGAAGGCTGGCTACGCCGTGCTGTGGCCCGACAGTTTCGGTTCGCGCGAGGCCGGGCCGCAATGCCGCGAGAAGGAGCGCAAGGTGCTGGCGCGCCGCGAGCGCGTCGCCGACATCACGGCTTCGCACAAATGGCTGGCGGCGCAGGGCTGGGTGGCGCGCGACCGCATCAGCCTGATCGGCTGGGCCCATGGCGCGAGCGCCGTGCTGTGGGCGGTGCGTCCGCAGCTCTCCCCCCGCAGCAAGGAGCAGCCGGACTATCGCACCGCGGTTGCCTTCTATCCGGAATGCCGCGTCTCCTCGCGCACCGGCTGGAGCGCGCGGGTGCCGACACTGCTCTTGATCGGCGCCAGGGACGATATCGCCTCGCCGCCGCTGTGCCGGCAGATGGTGGACGGCGCCCGCGGCCGCAGCGCGCTGGCCCGGATCGTGGTCTACCCCAGCGCGCCCCACGATTTCGACCGCGCCAACCTGCCGCTGCGCGCGCTCGAAGGCAAGGATCCCGCCGCGCCGGACCACGGCCATATCGGCACCGACGCCGACGCGCGCGCCGATGCGCAGAACCGCGTCGCGGAGTGGCTGGCAAGGTAGACGTCAATGCGAGGAGCGAAGCGACGAAGCAATCCAGCTTTCTTGTTGTGGCGAACGAAGCTGGATTGCTTCGCTTCGCTCGCAATGACGGTGGAGCAACGAGCTTAGAACAAGTTGCCTTGATCGACCGGCTTCACCACACGCTTCGCAGCAGCGGGCCTCGCGTCGCGAACGGCAGGCTTCGGCGGCGCGGCGACCGCCGGCCGGTCGGCATCCGCGGTGACGCCGACGCGGCCATCGGCAAACTCGACGGAGAGATGCGCACTGGGGCCGATGGAAGCGGCCGCATGCACGGGATGGCCGGCCGCATCGCGCACCAGCGCAAAGCCGCGGTCCAGCACGCTGCGATAGGACAGCGCGGTGAGAAGCTTGCCGCTGCGTTCGACCCGCGCATCGAGCCGCTGCAGCAGCGTGCCGAGCGCGCGGTGCGCGCGTTCGGCGAGGCGATGGGCACGTTCGCGGTCGCGGGCGATCCGCTGGTGCTGCGCCTGGGCGTTGGCGAGCCTGGCAGCCTTGAAGCGCTGCTCGAGGCCGGCAAAGCGCTCGCGGCGGCGATGCAGCAGCGAGCGCGCCGAATGGGTCAGGCGTTCGCCGCAGCTGGTCAGGCCGGCGCGCGCATGGTTCACCTGGCCGCGCAGCACCCGCAGCGTCAGCCGCGCGCTGGATGCGGCAAAGCGGCGGAAATGCGCATGCGTGTTGGCCTTCAGCCCGCGCGGAAGCGCCGCGCCCGCGCTGTCGAGCCGCTGGCGCGGGATGGCGAGCAGTTCGCTCGCGGCGGGCAGCGCGCGGGCGGCGGCGCGCAATTCGTTGCGGCGGCTCTCCTGCGCGCGCTGCCAGCACATCACGGTGCGGCGGGCGAGGCTTTCGACCTCGGCGAACAGCTCGCTGCGCACCGGCACCGCCATTTCGGCGGCCGCGGTCGGCGTCGGCGCGCGCTTGTCGGCGGCAAAATCGATCAGCGTGATGTCGGTCTCGTGGCCGACAGCGGAGATCAGCGGGATCATGCTGTCGGCGGCGGCGCGAACCACGATCTCCTCGTTGAACGACCAGAGGTCCTCCAGCGAGCCGCCGCCGCGGGCGACGATGAGCAGATCGGGGCGGGGAATGCGTCCGCCCTCGGGCAGCGCGTTGAAGCCGCGGATGGCGGCCGCCACCTGCTCGGCCGAGCCTTCGCCCTGCACCTTGACGGGCCAGACCAGCACGTGGCGCGGAAAGCGGTCCTTCAGGCGGTGCAGGATGTCGCGGATCACGGCGCCGGTCGGCGAGGTGACGACGCCGATCGTCTCGGGCAGCCAGGGCAAGAGCTGCTTGCGCCGTTCGTCGAACAGGCCTTCGGCGGCGAGCTTCTTCTTGCGCTCCTCCAGCAGCGCCATCAGCGCGCCGACGCCGGCCGGCTCCAGCGCCTCGATCACGATCTGGTACTTCGAGGAGCCGGGATAGGTGGTGAGCTTGCCGGTGGCGATGACCTCGAGGCCTTCCTGCGGCTTGAAGCGCATGCGGGCGTGGGCGAACTTCCAGATCACCGCCTCGATCTTGGCGCTGTCGTCCTTCAGCGCGAAATAGCAATGGCCGGAGGAATGCGGGCCGCGGAAGCCCGAGATCTCGCCGCGCACCCGGACATGGCCATAGGCGTCCTCCACCGTCCGCTTCAGGGCGGAGGACAGCTCGGAAACGGTGAATTCGGGCGCGTTGGCAAGCGGTTCGGCGGGCATTTCGGCGATTCGGCTGTTTGGGCTTTGTTCGCAAGGTAGGGGCTTCAGCCCGCCCCGCCAACGGACTTGCATTGCCGAGTACTCTATATTATAGAGTCCTCTAGATCTGGTGAAATTGAGGAGAATGACCATGTTCGGACGGTTCATCCGCGGCGGCCTGAGCGGCTTCAAATGGGCCCTGTGCGGCGTCGGCGCGCTGTCGCTGACGGTGCTGGCGCTGCTCGCAACGCCGCTGCAGCGTCCGCCGGAGCTGCAGTCGATCTCGCGGGCGCGGGGCATGGTCGATCTGTCCACCCTGCCTGCGGTCGAGCGCTACCAGGCCCGCGACGGCAGCTGGCTCGGCTTCCGCCATTATGGTGCGCGCGGCGTGCCGGCGGGCCGCGTGGCGATCGTGATCCATGGCTCCTCGGGCTCCAGCGGCGGCACCATCCATGCGCTGTCCCAGGCGCTGGCCGCGCGCGGTGTCGAGACGTTCGCACTCGACATCCGCGGCCATGGCGTCTCCGGCACCCGCGGCGACATCGGCTATGTCGGCCAGCTCGAGGACGATCTCGCCGATTTCGTCGCGGAGCTGCGAAAGGCGAACCCGTCCGCACCAATCACGCTGGTCGGCCATTCCTCCGGCGGAGGCTTTGCGTTGCGCATAGCGTCGTCGCCGGTCCAAAACCTGTTCGAGCGCGCCGTGCTGCTCGCGCCCTATCTCGGCTACGACGCGCCGACCACGCGGCCGAATTCCGGCGGCTGGGCCAAGGCCGACGTGCCGCGCATCCTCGCGCTGACCGCGCTGCGCGCGATCGGCGTCAATTGTTGCGACGCGCTGCCGGTGCTCGCCTTCGCGGTGCCGTCCAACTCCGAGCAAAGGCTGACAACGACCTACACCGACCGGCTGATGCGCAATTTCGCGGTGCGCGATTATCGCCGCGACTTCGCCGCGGTGACCAAGCCGTTCACCATCATCTCCGGCGCGGATGACGAACTGATGTTCGCCGACAAGTACGCCGAGGTCGTCCGCGGCGCGGCTGTGGCGGTCGACGTCAAGCTGATTGACGGCATCGATCACATGGGCATCGTCGCTTCGTCGAAGGCGGCTGCGATCGTCGCCGACGACGTCGCCACCCGCGGCGCGGCGGGGAGCTGAGGAGAGCATCATGATCGACAGCCAGCAGGCCTCCGAAGCAGTTGCCGACATCGACGCCATGGTTCGCCGCGTGCAGCAGTCGCGGATCTACGATCTCGCCAGCCGGTTGATGGTGATGTGGGGCGTGCTGGTCTTCGCTGGCTATCTCGTCACGTATTTCTTGCCGCGCTATGCCGGCATCGGCTGGATCGCGGTCTATGTCATCGGCATCGCCGGATGGGGGGCGTTCAGCGCCATCAATC
Organism: Bradyrhizobium sp.; assembly: GCF_016219575.1. Classification (GTDB taxonomy): domain Bacteria; phylum Pseudomonadota; class Alphaproteobacteria; order Rhizobiales; family Xanthobacteraceae; genus Bradyrhizobium. The sequence continues at coordinate 26,988 of NZ_JACRMG010000037.1, forward strand.
GACCGAAATCGGGGGTGCGCAGCTTCGACCCGAAATTCCTGCTCGCCTTCGTGATGATCCTCGCGTTCGGCGTGTTCTGCTGCGTGCTCGGCCAGTTCGGTTCGCGCCAGCTGAGCACGTTCTGGGCGATCTATTTCATGACGATGTACGGCATCGCCGGGCTCTGGTTCGGCTACGCGTTCAGCGCAATCGGGCTTGCCGTGTCGGCGCTGACGCTGGTCGGCTATTTCTGGCTCGGCAGCGCGTTCGACCTCTGGATGGCCTTCGTCAATGGCGGGGGGCTCATCGTCGGCGGCTTGTGGATGCGGCGGAGCTAGAGCCATGGCTGAGATCGACGACATCATCCACCAGCCGCTGCGGCTTCGGATCATGGCGGCGCTGAACGCACTGCCTCCCGCCACGGGCCTCGAATTTTCGCGGCTGAAGAAGTTGACCGGCGCCACCGACGGCAATCTCGGCGCCCATATCGAGACGCTGGCGAAAGCCGGCTACGTCGCGGTCGACAAGGCCTTTGTCGGCAAGAAGCCGCAGACCACGGTGACCGCCACCGCGGCCGGCCGCGGCGCCTTCGCCCGGCACGTCGCCACCTTGCAGGAGATCATCGCAGCTTCAGGAGGTGACAAATAGCCGATCCCCCTTGCGGAAGGAGGCGGACTCATGCGAACCGGGGGCCGTCGAAAATCCCCCTCATCCGGCGCGTCCCATGAAAATCCTCCTGATCGGTTCCGGCGGCCGCGAACACGCTTTGGCATGGAAGATTGCGGCCTCTCCGCTGGTGACCAGGCTCTGGTGCGCACCGGGCAATGCGGGCATCGCCAAAGACGCCGAATGCGTCGCGCTCGACATCACGGACCATCCGGCGGTGATCGATTTCTGCGGGAAGAACGCGGTCGATTTCGTCGTGGTCGGCCCCGACGCGGCGATCGCGGCGGGCATTGTCGACGATCTCAATGCCGCCGGCTTCAAGGCGTTCGGGCCGACCAAGGCGGCGGGCCGGCTGGAGAGCTCGAAGAATTTCACCAAGGCGCTGTGCCGCGCCAACAACATCCCGACCGCGGCCTATGAGCACTTCAACAATGCCGACGCGGCGAAGGCCTACATCCGCCGGCAGGGCGCGCCGATCGTGGTCAAGGCGGACGGCCTTGCCGCCGGCAAGGGCGTCGTGGTGGCGATGACGGAGCAAGAGGCGCTGGCCGCGGTCGACATGATGTTCGGCGGCGGCTTCGGCGCCTCCGGCGCGGAAGTCGTCATCGAGGAGTTCATGGTCGGCGAGGAAGCCTCGTATTTCGCGCTGTGCGACGGCGAGCACGCGCTGCCGCTTGCCACCGCGCAGGACCACAAGCGCGCCTTCGACGGCGACCAGGGGCCGAATACCGGCGGCATGGGCTCCTATTCGCCCGCGCCTGTCATGACGGACGCCATGTGCGCGCGCGTGATGGAGGAGATGGTCAAGCCGACCTTGCGCGCGCTGAAAGCGATGGGTTGTCCCTACAAGGGCGTGCTCTATGTCGGCGTGATGGTGACCAGGGATGGCCCGAAGCTCGTCGAATACAACGCGCGCTTCGGCGATCCCGAGTGCCAGGTGCTGATGCTGCGCATGATGAGCGACATCGTGCCGGCGCTGATCGCATCAGCCGACGGTCAACTGAAGAATTTCAGCCTGCGCTGGTATGACGACGCCGCGCTCACCGTGATCATGGCGACCAAAGGCTATCCCGGCGACTACGGCAAGGGCTCGGTCATCGAGGGGCTGGACGAGGCCGCGAAAGTGGAGGGCGTCGAGATCTTCCACGCCGGCACGGCGGTGAAGGACGGCCGCATCGTCGCCAATGGCGGCCGCGTGCTGAATATCTGCGCGCTCGGCAAGACCGTCACGGAAGCGCAAGCCCGCGCCTATCAGGCGGTCGACCGCATCCAATGGCCCGAAGGCTTCTGCCGCCGCGACATCGGCTGGCAGGCCGTGAAGCGGGAGCAGGGGAAGGCGTAGGCGTAGGTTCCGTCATTGCGAGCGCAGCGAAGCAATCCATCTATGCACGCGAAGAATGGATTGCTTCGTCGCTGACGCTCCTCGCAATGACGGTTGTTGCTACAGCAAATCCCCGCCCGCGGCTGACGCCGTGGTGCCGTGCTCGCGGAACGCCTTGATGACGTTCTTGCCGATCTTCCACTTGTGCACCTCGTCGGGACCATCGACCAGCCGCTGCGAACGCACCTGGGTGTACCATTTGGCGAGCGGCGTATCCTGCGAGAAGCCCAGCGCGCCGTGCAGCTGGATCGCGGTGTCGATCACCTTGTGCACCATGTGCGCATGGAAGATCTTGGCGATCGAGTTCTCCTGGCGGATGTCCAGGCCCTTCTCGGCCTTGTAGGCGATATGGAGCAGCATGAGACGGCCGATGTAGAGCTCGCTCGCGCAGTCCGCGAGCATGAACTGCACGGCCTGGCGGTCGGCGAGCAACTGGCCGAAGGTCGAGCGCTTGGTGACGTGCGCCGCCGCCATGTCGAGAGCGCGCTGCGCTTTCGCGACGTTGTGCATGCCGTGGCGCAGCCGGCCATAGGCGAGGCGGTGCTGGCCCATGTTGAAACCGTTGCCTTCGCCGCCGAGCAGATTGTCGGCCGGGACTTTCAAATCCCTGATCTCGATCTCGGAATGGCCGCCGTGCAGGATGTCGTCGTGAGGGCCTTCGATCGCCATGTTGGCGACGTTGCGCTTGATCTTGTAGCCGGGGTTCGGCAGCTCCACGATGAAAGCCGAATGCTGCTTGTGGCGCGGCGCGTTGGGATCGGTCCTGGCGATGACCAGCGCCATGTCGGCGACGCTGGCCGAGGACGAGAACCATTTCTCGCCGTTGAGGATGTAGTTCTCGTTGCCGTCCTTCACGGCGGTGGTCTGCATGCCCGTGGCGTCGGCGCCGGCGGCTTTTTCCGTCATCGAATAGCAAATGCGCTTGTCGCCGTTGAGCAGCGGCTTGAGGAATTTCTCCTTCTGGTATTCCGTGCCGTGGGCGAGGATGGTCATCATCGAGGCGTCGTCGGGGCCTTGCGTGTTCATCGAGAGCGCGCCGAGCATGCTCTCGCCGAGTTCCATCTGTACCAGCGCGTTGGCCAGCGGGCCGAGGCCCATGCCGCCATATTCCTTCGGCACCCACGGGCACCACAGGCCCTGCGCGCGGGCCTTCTTGCGCAGCGGGCCCAGCACGTCGGCGAGCGGCTTGCTGTCGAGTTCCTTCTCGGCGGGAATGCACTCGTCGTGCACCCATTTGCGCACCTTCTCGCGGATCGCTTTGGCTTCAGCCGGAATTTCGAAATCGATCGACATGGCGTTTCCCCTGGGCTTCTGGTTATGCTTTGAGGATGGCATAGACCGCTGACGTGCCAGCGGCAACCAAAACAAAGTTTGAAGCACGATGCGCGGGCCGCCTCGGAGAAATATGCATGTCTGATCTCGCCGACCTCTTCCCCGGCTTCGGTTCCGAATGGATCAATACGTCCGCGGGGCGCATCTTCGCTCGCACCGGCGGCAAGGGGCCGCCATTGCTGTTGCTGCACGGATTCTCCGAGACGCATGTGATGTGGCACCGCGTCGCGCCGCAACTGGCTGACAAGTTCTCGCTGATCATCGCCGATCTTCCGGGCTACGGCTGGTCGGACATGCCGGAGAGCGATGCGGATCATACGCCCTACACCAAGCGCGCGATGGCGAGGACGATGATCGAGGCGATGGAGCGGCTCGGCCATGTGCATTTCGCGCTCGCCGGCCACGACCGCGGCGGGCGCGTTGCCTATCGCCTTGCGCTCGATCATCCCGGCCGGCTGTCCAGGCTTGCCGTGCTCGATATCCTGCCGACCTATGATTACTGGGAACGCATGAACCGGCTCTATGCGCTGAAGATCTATCACTGGACCTTCCTGGCGCAGCCGCATCCGCTGCCGGAGACGCTGATTGCGGGCAATCCGGACTTCTTCCTGAAGTTCAAGATGGCGAGCCAGACCAAATCGAAGACATTGGACGAAATTGATCCGCGTGCGCTGGAGCAATATCTGGCGCCGTTCCGCGATCCCTCGCGCGTGCATGCAATGTGCGAGGACTATCGCGCCGGCGCCTATGCCGATTACGAGATCGACAAGGCCGACCGCGACGCCGGCAACAAGATCACCATCCCGATGCTGGCGCTGTGGGGCGATGCAGGGATTGCCAGCGCGGCGGCAACCCCGCTCGACAGCTGGAAGAAGTGGGCGACGAAGGTCGCGGGCTCGCCGGTCGACAGCGGGCATTTCCTCACCGAGGAGAACCCGGATGTGACGGCGAAGCTGCTGCGCGAGTTCCTTACCGCCGCACCTTGAAGAAGTCCTTCAATAGCGTCGCCGCCTCGCGCTCGCCCACCGCGGAATAGACTTCAGGCGCGTGATGGCAGGTCGGGGAAGCAAAGAAGCGCACGCCGGAATCGACCGCGCCGCCCTTGGGATCGGCGGCGCCGTAATAGAGCCGGCGGATGCGGGCAAAGGAGATCGCGGCTGCGCACATGGTGCAGGGCTCGAGCGTGACGTAGAGATCGCAATCGACCAGACGCTCGGTGCCGATCGCTTCGGCCGCCTGACGGAGCGCCAGGATTTCCGCATGTGCGGTCGGGTCGCAATCGGTCAGGGTGCGATTGCCGGCCGCGGCGATGACCTCGTAGTCGCGGACGATGACGCAGCCGATCGGAACTTCGCCCGATTTTCCGGCATTTTCGGCCGTTTTCAGCGCCAAATCCATGAAAGAAGGGGTAGTCATGCCTCGTATCATCGGAAGAAACCTGCTACTAGCTGCGCCTTCAGCAAACGTGGATACCGGTTTTGCGTGAGAATGCGGCTCGAAAACGGGCGCGCATGACTGCCCTTTGACCGACCCCGTATGAATTCTGCGAGACCTTTCATGCCCCGCGACAGCGATAAAAACAACGATTCCCGCGGCCGGCGTGACCGTCCTTCCGGCGGCAAGGGCCGTTCGGGCGCCGCACGCGGGCCCGAGAAGAAGTTCGCCAAGCGCGGGTTCGGCAAGAGCGAGGGCGGCAAGCGCCCTTACGCCGGCAGCCGCGACGACCGTCCGCCGCGCCGCAGGGATGACGAAGCGGCTCCCCGCCGCGACTACGGCGACCGGCCGCGCGCGCCGCGCTTCGACCGGGACGATCGCCCCCGTGGCGAGAAGCGCGATTTCAAGCCGCGCGGAGACCGTCCGAAATTCGAGCGTGGCGACCGTCCGAAGTTCGACCGCGACCGGGCGCCGCGTGGCGAGCGCAGTGAAGGCCGCCCCGAAGGGCGCTTCTCGGACCGCAAGTTCGGTGACCGTCCGCGCACGCCGCGGTTTGACCGTGAAGGCGGCGAGAAGCGGGATTTCAAGCCGCGCGGAGATCGCCCGAAGTTCGAGCGCGGCGACCGTCCGCGATTCGATCGGGAAAATCGTGCGCCGCGCGGCGAGCGCAGCGAAGGACGTTTCTCCGACCGCAAATTCTCCGACCGGCCGCGCAAGGACTTCGGCGACCGTCCGCCGCGCGGCGAATCCAAGCCGTGGCAGAAGCGCGAGGGTGGCGACCGCGACGAGCGCAGCACGCGGCCGCGGTTCGACAAACCGCGCTTTGACCGTTCGCGTGACGAGCGTGGCGGCGACGAGCGCCCGCGTTTTTCGCGCGGGCGCGAGGATCGCGCGCAAGGTGATCGTCCCCGCGGCGATCGGCCATTCCGCGAGCGGCCGAAGTTCGATCGTGGCGATCGTCCGAAGTTTGACAGGCCGCCGCGGGCGCGCGACGACGACAGGCAAGAACGCGGCGAGCGCAAGTTCGATCGGCCGCGCCGCGAGCGGCCGGAAGGCCGCACCGACTGGCAGGAGCATCCGCGCAGCGAGCGTGGCTCCTCCGATCGCTTCGGCGACCGGCCGCGCCGCGAGAACGAGGACGACAGCAAGGTTTTTGCCAAGCGCCCGGCCTTCGGCGGCCGCGGCGCCTATCGCGAGCGCAAGCCGGATTTCGACCGCCGCGCGCCGCGCGAGGAGCCGAAGCAGAAGAAAACCGGCGAGCGCATCGCCAAGGTGCTGGCGCGCGCGGGACTTGCCTCGCGCCGCGACGCAGAGGAGATGGTAACGCAAGGTCGCGTCACCGTGAACGGCCGCGTCATCAATTCGCCGGCGCTCGATGTCACCGCCAACGACGTCGTGGCGGTCGACGGCAAGCAATTGCCGCCGCGCGAGCGCACGCGGCTTTTCATGTATCACAAGCCGCGCGGGCTGATGACCACGCATGCCGACCCCGAAGGGCGGCCGACGGTGTTCGGCAATCTGCCGGAAGGCCTGCCGCGGCTGATCTCGATCGGCCGGCTCGACTTCAACACCGAGGGCCTGTTGCTGCTCACCAATGATGGCGGGCTCGCGCGGACGCTGGAACTGCCCGACACCGGCTGGCTGCGCCGCTACCGCGTGCGCGCCCATGGCGAGGTGACGCAGGCGCAGCTCGACGAGCTGAAGAAGGGGATCGAGGTCGACGGCGTCAAATACGGCCCGATCGATGCGACGCTTGAGCGCGACCAGGGCGCCAATGTCTGGCTGGTGTTCGCGATCCGCGAAGGCAAGAACCGCGAGGTGCGCAATGTCATGGCGCATCTCGGGCTCGAGGTGAACCGGCTGATCCGGGTGTCCTACGGGCCGTTCCAGCTCGGCGAGCTCGCCGAGGGCCAGGTCGAGGAGGTCAAGACGCGGGTGCTGCGCGAGCAGCTCGGCGAACGCGTCGCGAAGCTCGCGGGCGTGGATTTTGCGCGGCCCGAGCAGAGCGAAGCCGGCGACGAGGCCGAGGCGCCGCGCGGCAAGAAGCCGTTCAAGCCGGCGGGCAAGAGCGCGCTGATCGCCGACCGCAAGGGCCGCCGCGTGCTGGTGCAGCGCACCGGCAGCGAGGAGGCGCGTGCCCGCAACGAGGAAGAAAACGCCGCCTATGGCCCGCCACGCCGCGTCAAGCGCGGCTATCACGGCAAGCGCGATCTGAAGCCGCAGGATGAGTAGACGATGCGGGTCGCATGGCGTGCAATGTCGAAAGAGTCGTCATGGCCGGGCTTGACCCGGCCATCCACGTCTCACTTGCCTGAAGCGCCAAAGAACGTGGATGCCCGGGTCAAGCCCGGGCATGACGGGAATTCTTGATGCGGGTGGTCGGCGGACGATTGAGGGGCCGCAATCTGGCTTCGCCTTCCTCGCGCGAGATCCGCCCCACCGCGGACCGCTTGCGCGAGTCCGTGTTCAACATCCTGATGCACGCCTACGATAATCCGATCGAGGGCGCACGCGTGCTCGACCTGTTTGCCGGTACCGGCGCGCTCGGGATCGAGGCGATCTCGCGCGGCGCCAAGTTCGCGCTGTTCGTCGACAATGGCGCGGAGGCACGTGCGTTGTTGCGCAACAATGTCGAGGCGCTCGGCCTCGGCGGCGTGAGCAAGGTCTATCGCCGCGACGCCACCAACCCGGGGCCCGCGCATCCCCTCGAGCCGTTCTCACTGGTGTTCCTCGATCCGCCCTATGGCAAGGGACTGGCGGAGCAGGCGCTGGCCGCCCTGCGCGACGGCGGCTGGCTGACGCCAGGCGCGCTGCTGGTCGTGGAAGAGGCGAAGGCCGCGGCGTTTGCGGCGCCCGAGGGTTTCGAGGAACTGGAGCGGCGGGCGTATGACGATACGGAGTTCGTGTTCTTGCGGGCGGGATAATGCAACTAAGTATTCGCTCGTCATCACCCGCGAATGCGGGTGATCCAGTACGCCGAGACGTTCAGGACAATCACGATCGCCGCGGCGTACTGGGTCGCCCGGTCAAGCCGGGCGATGACAGCATGGTGTGCGGCGCTACCTTCGCCCGAACAGCTTCTCGATATCGGCGAGCTTCAATTCCACATAGGTCGGCCGGCCGTGGTTGCACTGGCCGGAGTTCGGCGTGTCTTCCATTTCGCGCAACAGCGCGTTCATTTCTTCCGGCTTGAGGCGGCGGCCGGCGCGCACCGAGCCGTGGCAGGCCATGGTGGCGGCCACATGCATCAGCCGGCGCTCCAGCGGCAGCGCCTCGTCCCACTCGGCCATGTGCTCGGCGAGGTCGCGCAAGAGACCCGCGGCATTGGTCTTGCCGAGCAGCGAGGGCGTCTCGCGCACGGCGATCGCGCCGGGGCCGAAGGATTCGACGGTGAGCCCGAACGAGGCCAACTCCGCGGCGCGGTCGAGCAGTTTCTCGACGGTTGATTCATCAAGCTCGACGATTTCGGGGATCAGCAGGATCTGCCGCTGCACGCCGTTCTTCGCCAGCGAGGCCTTCAGCCTCTCATAGACGATACGTTCATGGGCGGCATGCTGGTCCACCACGATCAGCCCGTCGCGGGTTTGCGACACGATATAGGTCTCGTGGATCTGCGTGCGGGCGGCGCCGAGCGGGCGGTCGAGGAGATCGGCGGATGGAGATTCCTGGAAACGCACATCGGCGGTCGGCGAACCGACGTCGAAGGCAGTCTGGTCGTGCTCCGCGAATGCAGGCGCAGCCGAGCCTTCAAAATTCGGCAGCGGTGCGACGGGATAGGACGGCGACCGACGCCAGTCCCAATTGCCGGGGCGCGGTGCGAAAGAGGGGCGGAAGGCGGAGATCGCCGCGCCATCGGTGTTGGCCGCGGTGCGCCTGCCTTCGCGCGCAAGGCCTTCCTTCAGCGCGTGCACGATCAGTGCACGGACGAGGCCGGCATTGCGGAAACGCACTTCGGTCTTGGCCGGATGCACATTGGCGTCGACCTCCTGCGCATCGAGCGTGACGAACAGCGCCACCACGGGATGGCGGTCGCGCGGCAGATAGTCGGAATACGCCGCGCGCACCGCGCCGAGGATCAGCTTGTCGCGCACCGGGCGGCCGTTGACGAAGAGATATTGCCCGAGCGCGTTGGCGCGGGTCAGCGAAGGCGCGGCGGCAAAGCCCTCGACCGTGACGCCGTCGCGCTCGGCGCGTACTTCGATGGCGCTGCTGCGGAAGTCGCTGCCGAGGATATCGCCCAGTCGCGTCAGCCTGCCGGGCGCGCCGGGCAGCGCCGCGGCCCAGGTCACGGGGCTGCGCTCTTCGCCGGCCAGCGTGAAGGCAATGTCGGGCCGCGCCATTGCCAGCCTTCGTACCACCTCGCGGATGGCTTCCGCCTCGGTGCGGTCGGTCTTCAAGAATTTCAGCCGCGCCGGCGTCGCATAAAAGAGATCGCTGACCTCGACGCGGGTGCCATGGCCGAGCGCGGCCGGCATGATCTCCGACTTGGCGCCGCCCTCGACCGTGAGCGACCACGCATGCGGCTCGCTGCAGTGGCGCGTGGTGATGCCGAGCCTGGCGACGGCGCCGATCGAGGGCAGTGCCTCGCCGCGGAAGCCGAGCGTGCGGATGCGCAGCAGGTCCTCGTCGTCGAGCTTGGAGGTGGCGTGGCGCTCCACGGCGAGAGCGAGGTCGCCCTGGGTCATGCCGCTGCCGTCGTCGGTGATGCCGATGCGTCGCCTGCCGCCGCCGTCGGTGAAGATGTCGATCCGGCTGGCGCCGGCGTCGATCGCATTCTCCACCAGTTCCTTCACCACGCTCGCAGGCCGCTCCACCACCTCGCCGGCGGCGATGCGGTTGACGACCTGTTCGGGGAGCTGGCGGACGGGCATGGCACGCAATGTAGTCGCTCGAGCCGAAAAGCGCGAACCCCGGGCTGAAAAAAGCTGTGCGCGCACGAACCCTTCTGCCGGCTGCGCGGCTCTATCGGAATGGGAACGAAAGGTTCTCGCCAACGTCGGAAGGGGATTTCATGTTCTATCGCAAGAACCTGCCGGGATGGGAACGCGCCATCCGCGTCATTGCCGGCCTCGCACTGATCGCCTGGGGATGGCTCGGGTCTCCGGCCATGCCGCCCGGCTTTGCCATTGCGGCCGGCGTTGCGGTCATACTCACCGGCTTCTTCGGTTTCTGCCCGATGTGCGCCATGGTCGGCCGCAAGCTGCCGCCGGCTTGATGCCTCAGTCGTCGAAGCCGCGCGAGCCGCGGCCGGCCTTGACGTCGCCGCGGCGCTTCTTGCCTTCGAGGCGGCGCTGTTTCGAGCCGAACGTCGGTTTGGTCGGCCGGCGCGGCGTCGGGCGAATCAACGATTCCCGCAGCAGCTCCACGAGGCGATCGATGACATCGGCGCGGTTGCGCTCCTGGGTGCGATAGCGATCGCCATGGATCACGATCACGCCCTCCTTGGTCATGCGCCGGCCGGCGAGACGCGTCAGCCGCGCACGGGCGTCGTCCGCCAGCGTGACCTTGTTGGTGTCGAAGCGCAGCTGGGCGGCGGTCGCGAGCTTGTTGACATTCTGTCCGCCCGGGCCGGAGGCGCGGACGAATGCGATGTCGATGTCGTCTTCGTCGATCGAAAGCGCGTGCGAAACCCGCAGCATGGCGTCACCGGGGAGAGAAGGTGACGGACATGTAGCACATCCGCCGCCGGGCGCGCGAAATGCGCGCCCTTCCAGCGGCGGTTTGTGGAAAAGCCCGGTTCGCCTTCTCAGTTCGCCTTATCAGTTTGCCTTGGGCGGGGCCGCGGCGGGCTGTGCCGCCGCCTGCGGCGCGCGGCCGACGATCACGGTGAGCAGGCCCTGGCCCCACAACCGCCTGGAAGCGCGCTTGGCGTCCTCCAGCGTCACGGCGTCGACCAGCGCGTTGCGCTTCTCGATGTAGTCGATCGGCAGCTTGTCGAGTTGGTACTGCAGCAGGCCCTGCGCCAGCTTGGAGGAGGTGTCGAGCGCCAGCATCTGCGAGCCCTTCAGATAGGACTTGGCGTCGTCCAGCTCCTTCTGGGTCGGGCCTTCCTCGGCGATGCGGCGGATCTCCTGCTCGACGGCGTCGACGGTCTCGCCGGCGCGGTCGGCGCGGGTGCCGGTATTGCCGATGAACAGCGCCGAGTGCTGCATCCACATCAGAGATTCATAGACGGAGTAGGCGAGGCCGCGCTTCTCGCGCACCTCGCGATAGAGCCGCGACGACAGTCCGCCGCCGCCGAGAATGTGGTTCACGACATAGCCGGCCATGAAATCCGGATCGTGGCGCAGGATGCCCGGCCCGCCGAAGGTGACGGTCGTCTGCGGCACGTCGAGCGGAATGAAGGCGCGCTGCGGCGGCCTCGCGGCAACGACGTCGGCGACCGGCGCAAGATTGCCCTTGGCCGGCAGTCCGCCAAAGGTCTTGTCAAGCAGCTTGCCCAGCGCGTCGGCATCGACGTCGCCGACCACGGAGATGCGCAGGGTGTCCCTGGCGACGACGCGCGCGACGTAGTCGCGCAGGTCGGCGACCGTAATGGTCGGCACGCTCTCCAGCGTTCCGTTGGCGGGACGGCCGTACGGGTGATCGCCATAGGCGACTTCGAGGAATTTCCGCCCTGCCAGCGAGCTCGGGTTGGTGGATTCGCGGCGCAAGCTGGACAGCACCTGGTTGCGGATGCGCTCGATGTCGGTGCTCTCGAAGCGCGGCGCCGACAGCGCCATGCGCAGCAGATCGAAGGCTTCGTCCTTGTTCTCCTTCAGCATGCGCAAGCTGCCGCGGAACGTGTCGCGCGAGGAGGAGAAGCTGAGCTCGATGGCGCGGCGGTCGAGCCGCTCGTGGAAGGTCTTGGAATCGAGATCGCCGGATCCCTCGTCGAGGAGGCTCGCGACCATGTTGCCGACGCCAGGCTTGGCCGCGGGGTCCTGCGCCGCGCCGCCGCCGAAGGCATACTCCATCGCGATCAGGGGTACGGTCGCATCCTGTACGAACCAGGCCTCGATGCCGCCCGGCGAGACCAGCCGCTGGATTTTCGCGGCGGCCTGCGAAGGCGAGGAGGCGAACGAAGTCAAGGCAAGCGCGGCGGCGCCGCCAATCAGCGCGGTGCGACGGGTGATCAACAGGCTCACGAACGTTTCTCCTCGCGCTTGGGCGCCTGATCCTTGATCAGATAGCCGGTCACCGAGCGCTTCTTGTCCAGCCATTTCTGTGCGGCGTCACGCACCTGCTCGGCGGTGACGGCGCGGATCCGCTCCGGCCAGCTCCTGATATCCTCGATGCTCAGCCCCGAGGTCAGTGCGCCGCCGTACCATCGCGCCATGGTCGCCTGGTTGTCTTGGGCGTAGACGGCTTCCGCGATCAACTGGGTCTTGACCCGCTCGAGGTCTTCTGCGCGTGGCGGATTTTGCGAGAGATCGGCGATGACGGCGTCGATCGCCTGCTCGATCTGCAGGAACTCCACGCCGGGTCTCGGCGACACCGATATCTGGAACTGGGTCGCATCGAGGGCCGTGCCCTGGTATCCGGCGCCGGCGCTGATCGCGAGCGGCTTGTCGATGACGAGCGCGCGGTAGAGATAGGAATTGGCGCCGCTGCCCATCAATTGCGAGAGCACGTCGAGTGCGGCGCTCTCGCCGGCAGCCGCCGTGGTCGAGGACGGCACGAGATAGTAGCGGCGGATGTTGGTCTGCTCGACCCGCGGGTCGGACAGCGTCACGGTGCGCGGGGCGGCCGGAACCGGCTCCTGCGGGCGGACGCGCCGTTCGGGTATCGAAGATTGCGCCGGAATCGGTCCATAGAACTTCTCGACCAGCGGACGAACCTCGTTGGCCTCGACGTCGCCGGCGATGATCAGGATCGCATTGTTCGGTGCGTAGAAGCGCTTGTAGAAGGCGAGCGCGTCCTCGCGATCGAGCTTCTCGATCTCCTGGCGCCAGCCGATCACCGGACGGCCATAGGGGTGGTTGAGGTAGAGCGCGGCCATGATCTGCTCGCTCAGCCGCGCATCGGGATTGTTGGCGACGCGCATGTTGAACTCTTCCAGCACCACGTCGCGCTCGGGCAGCACATTCTCGTCCTTGAGAATGAGACCCGTCATGCGGTCGGCCTCGAACTCGATCATGAGTGCGAGCTGGTCGCGCGGAACGCGCTGGTAATAGCCGGTGTAGTCGGTCGAGGTGAAAGCGTTCTCGTTGCCGCCGACCTGAAGCACGGTCTTTGAGAATTCGCCGGCCGGGTGCTTCGCCGTGCCCTTGAACATCAAATGCTCGAGGAAATGCGCGAGCCCCGATTTGCCCGGCGTCTCGTCGGCAGAGCCGACCTTGTACCAGATCATCTGCGTGACCACCGGGGTGCGGTGGTCGGGGATCACCACGACCTGCAGGCCGTTTTGCAGCGTGAAGCTCGCGGGCGGTTGCGGCTTGCCGTTGGTCTGGGCGAGGGCGCTGCCTGCGAAAACAGGCAAGAGGGCAGCGAGAAGGGAAACTGCAAATCGTTTTGAAGGCATCATGACCTGTCGGTACAGTCCGGACAAAATCGTCCGGAATTAGCTGCGGTATACACCGCGCGGGCGCCGGCCAGCGTCACGAAGGCGAGAGACAAGCTTAACTATTCGCCATATTTGCCGGCGGCCGGATTGTATTCCTTGTTCATCGATTCCTTCGGCCCGGTACCGTAGGCGAAGTTCGGCGACGGCGTCTGATAACCCGTCGGCGGTTGCGTCAGCGAGTCGCGCGTCGGCTCGCCCTTGAACGGCGCGGTCTCCGACTTGTTGCCGCCGAACAGGCCGCTGAAGCCGCCGTTGTAGCCGAGTTGCGATGGCGAGAGCAGATTGGAATTGCCGCCTGGCTGATCGGCCGTGCTGTCGCCCGACGACCTGCCGGTGCCCTTCTGCGCGAGTTCGCTCGGCGCCAGCAGGCGGGATGCCTCGCGGGGATCCTTGTTGGCCTTCTTGCGTGCCTCGACCGCCGCCTTGCGGCGCTGCTCGTCGGGATCCTTCGGCCAGTTCGGCACCTTGGAATCCGCAGCCGCCTGCCCGGGCGGGGGCAGATTGAGCTTGGGCGGTACCACTAACGGCGAGCGCTCGCGATACTCGATGCCGCGGTTCTCCATATTGGTGCCGCCCATGCCGCGCATGATGCCTTCGATGATCTTTTCCTCGAAGGTCTTGTCGTCTTCGTCCTCGTCATCGGCCGCACGTACGGGGCCGGCGGCCATGACGAGGCCGATGCCGAGGGCGGCAGCCGTGAGCCAGACCGCCCGCATGAGGGGAGCCCTTACCATCCATCCGCTCGCTTCGGTCTTGCGCATCGCGCTGTTCCTGCTCACAAATTTCGACGCTATCCGCCCCTCGGGCGGGCGCATTACGAGGGTTCGTATCTGCCGGGATCAGGGCGCTTTTGCGGCGGGTACCCCCAAGAATGAATCATACAATAGGGCCGCTACCCCGGCAACGATAGCCACGTCGGCCACGTTGAATACGTACCAATTGAAGGTCTTTCCGGCGATTTCGACGTGAAACAGGGCAAAATCGACCACCGCGCCATAGGCAAAGCGGTCGATGGCATTGCCGATGGCCCCGCCGATGATGAGGCCCAGGGCGATGGTGGCGAGCATGGTCCGCGACCAGGCCATCCAGATCGCCAGAGCAATCACGGCGGCCGCCTTCACCGCGGTCAGGATCGCCTGCGCGATCCAGCTGTCGTTCTGGAACCAGCCGAAGCTGATGCCGACGTTCCAGGCCAGCACCAGGTCGAAGAACGGCGTGACCTGCACCGCGCCGCGCCGGCCGAGCTCGAAGACGTAGAGCAGCCAGAGCTTGCTCGCCTGGTCGAGCACGAGCGCTGCAAGCGCCGCGAGGATGCCGGCGCGGAGCGGGCGGCTCATGGCTGAGACGCCGTCGCAATTGGCGCTGTCGTCCCGGCGGAGGCCGGGACCCATACGCCGTGTCGTTCGTTGCCGGGAAGACTGCTGGTCATCTGCCTTTGTCCACTCGGAGAGCCGTGGATATGGGCCCCGGCCTTCGCCGGGGCGACGAAAAGATCAAACCGAGACTCCCAGCGCCTTCCATTCGCGCAGCGCCAGTGCGTCACGCGGCGAGACGTCGGGATACTCCTTGTCCTCGCCGACGCTGGGCAGGATCTTCCACGACCGCGCGCATTTGGTGCCGACTGCCTGTTCGACGACGACGGCGACGCCCTTGACGTCGGGCAGCGTGAATGCACCGGCGGGCGGGGTATCGTTGGTCACCATCGCATTGGAGGTGATGCAGACCTCCGCGAGGTCCGCGTCGAACAGCGTGGCGAAGATCGCCTTGTCGGAGACATAGACCAGCGGCGAAGCCTCCAGCGACGAGCCGATCCTCTTGGCGGCGCGCTCCAGCTCGAGCGCGCCGGTGACGACCCGGCGGACGTCGCGGATGGTCTGCCATTTTCTCGCCAGCGCATCGTCGCGGAACGAACCGAAATCCGTCGGGAACAGCGTCAGGTGCACGGAGGGTTCGGCATCCCTGCGGAACATCCGCCAGGCTTCCTCGCAGGTGAAGCTCAGCACCGGCGCCAACCATTTCAGGAGGGCGTCGCAGATGATGTCGATCGCGGTCAGCGCGGCCTTGCGCGTCAGCGACGACGGCGGATCGCAGTACAGCGAGTCCTTGCGGATGTCGAAATAGAACGCCGACAGCTCGCTGTTCATGAAGCTCGCAAGGCTCGCCACCACCGTCTTGTAGTCGAACTCGGCATAGGCCTTGCGGATGTCGTCGGCCTGCAGCGCAAGCTGGTGCAGCATCAGCCGCTCGAGCTCCGGCATGTCCGCATGCGCTACAGCTTCGCTGCGTTTGAAGTGATGCAGCGTGCCGAGCATCCAGCGGATGGTGTTGCGCAGCTTGCGGTAGGTCTCCACCGTGTTCTTGAGGATTTCCGGGCCGATGCGCTGGTCGTCGGTGTAGTCGCACGACGCCACCCACAGCCGCAGGATATCGGCGCCGGATTCCTTGATCACCTTCTGCGGTTCGATGGTGTTGCCGAGCGACTTCGACATCTTGCGGCCGTCCTCGGCCTGGGTGAAGCCGTGGGTCAGCACGACGTCGTAAGGCGCGCGGCCGCGGGTGCCGCAGCTCTCCAGCAGCGAGGAATGGAACCAGCCGCGGTGCTGGTCGCTGCCTTCCAGATACATCACGGTGTCTTGGCCGCCGTCGATCTTGCGCACGATGTGGCCGAGCTGCGGGAAGTTCTGACGATCCTCCAGCACGAAGGCGTGCGTGGAGCCCGAGTCGAACCAGACGTCGAGGATGTCGTCGACCTTGTTCCAGTCTTCCTTGGCACGCGAGCCCAGGAAGCGCTCGCGCGCGCCGTCGCGGTACCAGGCATCGGCGCCTTCTTCCATGAAGGCCTCGACAATGCGCTGGTTGACGACGTCATCCTGCAGGATTTCCGCCGAGCCGTCGGCCTTTTCGCGCACGAACACGGCGATCGGCACGCCCCAGGCGCGCTGGCGCGAGATCACCCAGTCCGGCCGGCTCTCGATCATGCCATTGATGCGGTTCTGGCCCGACGGCGGCACCCATTGCGTCACCGAGATCGCGTGCAGCGCGCGGGCGCGCAGCGTATCGCCGGGCTTCACCTTGCCGTTCGTGGCGATGTCCTTGTCCATCGCGATGAACCATTGCGGCGTGTTGCGGAAGATCACCGGCTTCTTGGAACGCCAGGAATGCGGGTACTGGTGCTTCAGCCTGCCGCGCGCCAGCAGCTTGCCGGCATCGACCAGCGCCTTGATCACGGCCTCGTTGGCGTCGCCCTTCTCGCCCTTGTCGTTGATGACGCGTTTTCCCGTGAAGCCCGGTGCCTGATCGGTGAAGGCGCCGTTCTCGTCGACGGTGTAGGGGATTGCCGTGCCGATGCCGCGTGCAGCCAGCTCGCGGCCGTTCGCCATCCAGACGTCGAAGTCCTCGCGGCCGTGGCTTGGGGCGGTGTGGACGAAACCGGTGCCGGTGTCGTCGGTGACATGCTCGCCGTCGAGCAGCGGCACCGTGAACCCGTATCCCCCGGCGAGGCCCTTCAGCGGATGCGCGCACTCGATCGCATCCATCGTGTCGGCGGGAATGTCGCGCACCTTCTCGTAGGACGTGACGCGCGCCTGCTTGAACACGTCTGCCGCCAGCGCATCCGCCAGGATCAGGAGATCGCCGGTCTTCGCCCAATTGTCGGCGGGAGCGTCGGTGACCTTGTAGAGACCATAGGCGATCTTCGACGAGAAGCTGACCGCGCGGTTGCCGGGCAGCGTCCACGGCGTGGTGGTCCAGATCACGACCGAGGCATTGGCGAGCGCGCCGTGTGCCGGCGAGGTGACCGGGAATTTCACCCACACCATGTCGGACTGATAATCCTCGTACTCGACCTCGGCCTCGGCCAGCGCCGTCTTCTCCACCACGCTCCACATCACCGGCTTGGAGCCGCGGTACAGCGTGCCGTTGGCGGCGAACTTCATCAGTTCGCGCGCGATCTGCGCTTCCGCCGGATAGGTCATGGTGGCGTAGGGATGGTCCCAGTCGCCTATCACGCCCAGCCGCTTGAATTCCTCGCGCTGGATGTTGAGCCAGTGGGTCGCATAGGCGCGGCATTCCTGGCGGAATTCCACCATCGCCGCGGAATTGCGGAAGTCGGGCTTCTGCTTGCCCTTGGAGCGGTAGTTCTCCTCCTCGACCTTCCACTCGATCGGCAGGCCGTGGCAGTCCCAGCCGGGCACGTAGTTGGAATCGAAGCCGAGCATCTGCTGGCTCTTGGTGACGAGATCCTTGAGGATCTTGTTCAGCGCCGTGCCGATATGGATGTTGCCGTTGGCGTAGGGCGGGCCGTCATGCAGCACGAATTTCGGACGTCCCGCGGCCGATTTGCGCAAGCGCTCGTAGAGGCCTGTATCGTACCAGAATTTGAGGATTTCCGGCTCGCGCTGCGGCAGCCCGGCGCGCATCGGGAAATCCGTCTGCGGCAGGAACAGGGTTTTGGAATAATCGGCGGAATCGGACTTTTGCGGCTTTTCGGACATGAATGCTCTGATTTGGCTCGTAGACGGCGCGGGGGACGCGATCGATCGCGGTGGAAACGAGGAAATTCCCGGTCTTGCGCCGAGCCAAAAGGCTCAGGCGGAAGCCGGGCCGCTAATCCCTATGATGCGCCGCGCGAACATGGGGCTTCCATAGCAGGGGAGGGCCGAAATCGCAAAGCCTGACGGCTGATTCAGCCAATCGTACCTAACCGGGGATAGGCCTCCGGCGCCGCCGCCAGATCGGCGCGGGCGCGGGCGGAATCCTCGTTCATCCGTGCCACCAGCGCGCCGATGCTGTCGAATTTCAGCTCGTCGCGGATGAAGGAAATGAAGGCGACGTCGAGCTCGGCGCCGTAGAGGTCGCCCGTGAAATCGAACAGGAACACTTCGAGCAAGGGGGCGCCATTGTCGAAGGTCGGGCGGCGGCCGAAGCTCGCCACGCCATCGAAGCGTTCGGCTCCACGGCCGACCCGCACCGCGTAGATGCCGTGCTTCAGCTCGCAGTTCTTGTCGAGGCGGATGTTGGCGGTGGGAAAGCCGAGGCCGCGGCCGCGCTTCTCGCCATGGATCACCGTGCCGGTGACGAACCAGGGTCCGCCCAGCATGGTGGTGGCGTCGGCAATGTGCCCTTCCGCCAGCGCCATGCGGATGGCCGTGGAGGAGACCGGCCGCTCGTCGATATCGACATGGGCCTGCACGTCGACCTCGATGCCGAGCCGCGGCGCCTCGGCCACCAGCAGGCTCGGCGAGCCCACCCGGCCCTTGCCGAAATGGAAATCGTAGCCGACGGCAATCCCGCTGATGCCGAGCCGCTCGATCAGGTCATGGTGAATGAAATCTTGCGCCGAGGTTCCGGCGCGGGTCCCGTCGAAGGTCATCACCACCGCGCCGGCAAGCCCGGTGCCGGCCAGAAGCCGCAGCTTGTTGGTCTCGGTGGTCAGGCGGAATTGCGGGCTGTTCGGGCTGAAGAAGCTGCGCGGATGCGGCTCGAAGGTCACCGCGAAGGATGGCCTGCCATGGGCTCGGCCCATCTGCAGGGCAGCCCCGATCACAGCCCGGTGGCCGAGATGGACGCCGTCGAAATTGCCCATCGCCACCACCGCTCCCTTGGGGATAGCAGAGGCGGGCGTGGTGTCGCGGATAACGGTGAATTGGGACGGCATTTCCGGGGATTTCTGGTCGATTCCTGATGAATTCCCGGCTCAGCCGGGACGCGGCCGGACCGTGACTTGGCCGGGCGGCTCAAGTCAAGCGGGGGCCAAATGCGCAGCAAAACGGGTGTTCTACGGACCTTCTCGCAGAGGTCGGCTTAACGCCCTGTTTAACGCCTCGGTGCTAAGCGTTGGGGGCGGATTGCAGGTTTGGCGCGATCCGGCATGTCTGTTGTGGCGTAAAGTGTTGGGGGTAGAGGATGGCGGTTGATCTTTCGATGCCGGTTCTGGTGGTGGACGATTACAGCACCATGATCCGCATCATCCGAAATCTTCTGAAGCAGCTCGGCTTCGAGAATATCGATGATGCCAGCGACGGTTCGGCGGCGCTGAACAAGATGCGCGGCAAGAAATACGGCCTGGTGATTTCCGACTGGAACATGGAGCCGATGACCGGCTACGACCTGTTGAAGGAAGTCCGTGCCGATCCCAATCTGGCGACGACGCCCTTCATCATGATCACGGCGGAATCCAAGACCGAAAACGTGATCGCGGCCAAGAAGGCCGGTGTGAACAATTACATCGTCAAGCCGTTCAATGCGGCGACGCTGAAGACCAAGATCGAGGCGGTCTTCCCCGACATGACGATGGCGTAAGCCGAGATTCCAAGCGAGCTCCATCCGTTTCCTCATGCCCGGGCTTGTCCCGGGCATCCGCTTTATTGAGGGCCGAAAAGCAAGACGTGGATAGCCGGGATAGGCGAGCGAAAGCGACGCCGTCCTTCGGAGGGCTATGCCCGGCCATGACGCGGAGGGGCTTTACCAGCGCAATTCGCGGATCAGCGCCTTGGGCGGGTGGCCGAACAATTCCTTCACCGAAGCCGGGTCGAGCTGCTCGATGCCGGCGAATTCCTCGGCGTGGATGCCGCGGGTGACGAACAGGCAGTCGATCCCGAAGCGGTGGGCGCCGGTCAGGTCGGTGCGGACGGAATCGCCGATCGCGAGCACGTGGCGCAGCTCCGCCGGCTCGCCGCGGCGCTCCGCGGCCAGCGTCATGGCGCGCTCATAGATCGGCCGGTGGGGCTTGCCATAGAACACCACCTCGCCGCCGAGTTCGCGGTAGAGTTCGGCAATGGCGCCGGCGCAATAGATCAGCCGGTCGCCGCGCTCCACCACGATATCGGGGTTGGCGCAGATCAGCGGCACCTTGCGCGCGAGCGCCTTTGACAGCATCGGCCGGTAGTCCTCGGCGGATTCGGTTTCGTCGTCGAACAGGCCGGTACAGATGATGTAGTCGGCGTCCTCGAGCTCCGACATCACGGGGTCGAGCCCGCGATGGATCGAGCTGTCGCGCTCCGGGCCGACCCAGAACAGCTTCTTGCCGGGATGATCGGCCACGAAACGCCGGGTGAGATCGCCCGAACTGACGATGGCGTCATAGGTTTCGTCGGCGACGCCGAGCTTGCGCAACTGCCGCTGCACCGAGTCGGCCGGGCGCGGTGCGTTGGTGATGAGGATGACGACGCCGCCCTGCCGGCGATAGCTGTGCAGGGCCGCGCAGGCGTCCGGGAACGACTCCAGCCCGTTATGCACCACGCCCCAGATGTCGCTGAGCACGACTTCGACGCCGTCAACGACGTCGCGCAGCCTCTCGACAAAACGGAGCGTCATGGCAGCGAGGGACGGTCAGTTCGGACCGACGGCGCGGCGCGCCAGCGCAGCGTTGCCGGTCGCGCGCGGCGGCGGATCGACGGCTGCAGTTTCGATGGGGGCCGGATTGCCGGAACCATTGGCTTCCTGTGGCTTGGTGGCGGTGGCCCCGCCGGTAGCAGATGCCCCCTCGGGCCGCAACGGCCGCGGCGGGGCAAACAGGAACCCTTGTCCGAACCGGACGTCGAAATCGAGCAGATCGACCACGGCGCGTTCGCCCTCGATCTTCTCGGCGATCAGATCGATGCCGAAGCGGCCGAGCAAATCGGACAGGTCGGAGGGGTGGATGTCGGAGGTCGAGCTCTGCTTGGGATCGAGCAGCAGCGAGGCCGGCACCTTGATGAAGCGCACGCCGCGGTCGGCGAGCTCGCGCGGCTCGAAACGCAGATCGGTCACGTGGTCGATCGAGAAACGGTAGCCGCGCTGCGAAAGCGCGGCGAGATTTTCCGTCTCCGCCGGGCCGAGCTTGCGCAGCGTCTCCTGCTTGAATTCGAGTACGAAAGAGGGCGCGAGCGCCCGGTTGGCTTCGAGGAAATCGAGGCACTGGGCGAAATTGGTCGGATTGGTCAGCGTGGTCGCCGAGACGTTGCAGAACACGCCGACTTCCTTGTTGCGCACCATCAGGCGCCGCAGCACCTGCACGCAGCGCAACATCACGGCGTGATCGATGCGGCCGATCAGGCCGGCGCTCTCGGCCGTGGCGATGAAATCTTCCGCGACGAGAACGTGATCCTTGTCGTCGCGCAGCCGGGTCACCGCCTCGTAGTAGCGCACCTTGCGCTGCGGCAGCGTCACCATCGGTTGCAGATAGATATCGAGCCGGTTCTCCTCGATCGCGTTCTTTATCGCGCCGATCAGCTGCGTCTGACTGCGGGAAGGTGCAGCCGATGCGGTGGGGGTGGGCGCGGGCGTAGGCGGCGCTTCAGTGATCGTGACGGCGTGGGCGGCCTCCGGTGCATCCCTTTGCTCAGCCTCGGGCCGGCTCGGAGGCGTCGGCGCGGCCGGAGGGCCGGCGGCCAGCATCTCTTCATGGGTCGCAACCGTCGTCGCGAGTTGCTTGACCAGCACGCCGAGTTCGTTGATCTCGCCGATTACGCCCTGCATGCGGTCGGCACTGGCGGAATTGGCCGAAACCACCTTGCCCTCGATGACGGAGAGCCGGCGGCCGAACTCGGCGACCTGGCGCGCAAGGTCGGCGGTACCGCGGGAGAGGTCGGCGATCTGGCCGCCGACATCGGTGCGGTCGCGCAGCCGCATGGAGACGGCATTGTAGAGGATGAGGAAGGTCAGCGCGGTCAGCGCCACCAGCGCGGATTCATATCCGCTGATGCCGGCCCAGGAATACAGCACGAGGCCGAGCGAGGCGGCGACCAGCACCATGCAGACGGCGATGAAGATCGTGGAAATACGGATCATTGTGCGCGCATCGCCTTCATGTCCGGAACGCCCCGATGCGAGAAAACACGGAATCCTTCAGGCATGGTCTCGTATGCGCTCCCCACGGCGGGAGCAAGCTTAGCACCATTGTTGATTCGAGGGGATAGAAGCTTCGGCCGGGACCGGTTGCCGGCGACCCGAAGCGCCCGCCTGCGCAGGCCGGTTCCGGGAAGCGGGCCTGGAGGCCGGGCCGGAAGGGGTCCGGCCCGGTCCGCCGGTCGTTCTACGCGACCGCGCGGATGACCTTGCCGACCTTGTCGACGATCTCGCCGATCTGGTCCTCGGTGACGATCAAAGGCGGCGTCAGCGCCAGCGTGTCGCCGACGGCGCGCAACATGATGTCATGGTCGTGGAAGGCGCTGTTGAGCCCGGCGAAGCCGCGCTTGCCCACCCCGTCCGCCTGCGGCGCCAGGTCGATGCCGGCGGTCAGGCCCACGGTGCGGATGTCGAGCACATTTGGCTGGTTCTTGAGCGACATGATGGCGTCGGCGAATTTCGGCTCGAGCTTGTTGGATCGCTCGAACAGCTTCTCGTCGCGATAGATGTCGAGCGTGGCCAGCCCCGCCGCACAGGCCAGCGGATGCGCCGAATAGGTGTAGCCATGGGTCAATTCGACCATGTGCTCCGGCCCGGTCATGAAGGCGTCGTGGATGGTGTCGCGCACCAGCACGCCACCCATTGGGGCTGCGCCATTGGTGACGCCCTTGGCAAAGGTGAGCATGTCCGGCAGCACGCCGTAGCGCTCGGCGGCAAAGGCAAAGCCGAGCCGGCCGAAGCCTGTGATGACCTCGTCGAAGATCAGCAGGATGCCGTGCTTCTGGGTGATCTCGCGCAGCCGCTTGAGATAGCCCTTCGGCGCGGCCAGCACGCCGGTCGACCCCGCCATCGGCTCGACGATGACGGCGGCAATGGTGTTGGCGCCGTGCAGATTGACGAGATCCTCCAGCGCATCGGCGAAATGCGCGCCGTATTCCGGCTCGCCCTTGGTGAAGGCCTGCTTCTCGCGGTCATAGGTCGCCGGCAGATGGTCGACGCCGGCAAGCAGCGAACCGAAGATCTTGCGGTTGCCCACGATGCCGCCGACGGAGGTGCCGCCGAAGCCGACGCCGTGATAGCCGCGGACGCGGCCGATCAGGCGCGACCGGGCGCCCTGGCCGTTGATCTGGTGATAGGCCAGCGCGATCTTCAGCGCGGTATCGGCCGCTTCCGAGCCGGAGTTGCAGAAGAACACGTGGTCGAGGCCCTTGGGCGCAAGATCGGCGATGCGGCTTGCCAGTTCGAACGCCTGCGGGATGCCGAACTGGAACGGCGGCGCGTAATCCAGCGTCGCGGCCATCTTGCCGATGGCGTCCGATATCTGGGTGCGGCCGTGGCCGGCATTGGTGCACCACATGCCGGCGGCGCCGTCGATCAGCTTGCGGCCGTCGACGGTGATGTAGTGCATGTCCTTGGCGCCGGCGAGCAGCCGCGGCGCCTTCTTGAAGGCGCGGTTGGCCGTGAACGGCATCCAGTGCGCGGCAAGGTCGTTGGGAACGTTGACGGGGGACTTGGTGGGGCTCTTGTCCAGCATGGGAGGCCTCTTTTCAAAATGTCGGGGCGCGACGGCTCGGGTGTGGAGGCTACCAGCTTCGCCGCGACGGGGGAATCCAAACGGTCGTGATATTTCCGCGCAAGCAGGCTGATCAGAGGTCGGAGGCGGCGATCCAGAACACTTCGCCCTCGGAATCCTCGGTATCGAGCCAGAGCAGCGGCAATTGCGGGAAGGCGGCCTCGAGATTGTCGCGGCCGCGGCCGATTTCGCAGAGCAGGCCACCTTGCGGTGCAAGATGCGCCTTGGCCTGGGCCAGGATGCGTCTGACGATGTCGAGCCCGTCGGCCCCGCCGTCGAAGGCGAGCGCAGGTTCGGCCCGGCATTCGGCCGGCAGGCCCGCCATGCCCTCGGCGTCGACATAGGGCGGGTTGGAGATGATGAGATCGTAGCGCTTCCTGCCAAGCGGTGCGAAGAGATCGCCGCGGTGCAGCGTGATGCGATCGTCCAGGCCGTGATCGGCGACGTTGCGCGCAGCGACGGCGAGCGCGTCCTTGGAGATATCGACCGCATCGACCGTCGCATGCGGAAAATGGCGGGCGGCGAGGATCGCAAGACAGCCGCTGCCGGTGCAGAGGTCGAGCACGCTCTCCACTTCCGCCGGATCGCCGATCAGCGAGGTCGCATCCTCGCCGTCGCCGAAATGGGAGTCCAGCAGCTCGCCGATGAAGGAGCGCGGCACGATGGTGCGCTCGTCGACATAGAACGGCAGCCCCCGCATCCAGATCCTGTTGACGAGATAGGCCGCAGGCTTGCGGGTCGAGACGCGGCGCTCGATCAGGGCGAGGATTTTCCTGCCTTCCGCCGCGGTGACGCGGGCATGGGCGAACTGCTCGAACTGGTCGGGATGCAGATGCAGCGTCTCGGATACGAGGAACGCGGCTTCCGCGACCGGATCGGTGGTGCCATGGGCGAACACGAGCTTTGCTTCGGCAAAGCGGGTCACGGCATAGCGGACGAAATCGAGCAGCGTCTGCAACTCGCCGGCGCCGACCTTTGGTGCCTTCGCAACGGGTCGACCGCGCCTTGCGGCTGGCTTTGCGCGCCTTGCCATCAGGATTTGGTCCAGCGCGCGGCGGCTACGTCGTCATGGTCGCGCGCCTCGATCCAGCTGTTGCCGCGCGCGCTCTCCTCCTGCTTCCAGAACGGCGCGTTGGTCTTGAGATAATCCATCAGGAATTCGGCTGCCTCGAACGCCGCCTGCCGGTGCGAGGAAGCGGTGACGACCAGAACGATGTTTTCACCGGGCGCGATGCGGCCGAAGCGGTGGATGATGGTGAGCCCCTGCAGTGGCCAGCGCGCCATCGCTTCGTCGGCGTGGCGCTTGATCTCTGCTTCCGCCATGCCGGGATAATGCTCGAGCGTGAGCGCCGCGATCGGTTCGCTGCCCTCGGTGCCGCGGCAGATGCCGGTGAAGCTGACGACGGCGCCGACGTCGGTGCGGCCCTGGCCCAGCGCTGCGATCTCCCGCGCGATGTCGAAATCGGCCTCTTGTATTCGGATGGTTGCAGCCATGCCCATGGCGAAAAAACTCAGCCGCCGGTCATCGGCGGAAAGAACGCGATCTCGCGTGCGCCGGCAATCGCCGCATCCGGCTTGACATGCGCATGGTCGATCGCGGCGCGGATCACCTTCGGCTTCTCGAACGCATGGGCATAGGCATCGCCGCGGTTCGACAGCCACGCGATCAGTTCATCGACCGTGCGCACGCTGGCCGGCGGCTCGACGGTTTCTTCCGCCTTGCCGATCCGCTCGCGCACCCAGGCGAAATACTTCACCTTCATCCCTCGTCCTCCTCGATGAGGTGATGGATGCCGGCGCGGAAATAATCCCAGCCGGTGTAGATCGTGACGATCGCCGATATCCAGAGCAGCACGATGCCGATCAGTGTAGTGGCGGGAATGAGCTGCTCGCCGGCCTCGCCGGCGATCAGGAATCCGATGGCGACGAGCTGGACGGTGGTCTTCCACTTCGCGAGCTTCGTGACAGGCACGCTGACCCGAAGGGCTGCGAGATATTCGCGCAGGCCCGAGACCAGGATCTCGCGGCACAGGATCACGACCGCGGCCCACAGCGTCCAGCCGTGGATCGAGTTGTCGGCGGCGAGCATCAGCAGGCACGAGGCGACCAGCAGCTTGTCGGCGATCGGGTCGAGCATCCGGCCGAAGGCGGATTGCTGGTCCCAGATTCGCGCATAATAGCCGTCCAGCCAGTCCGTGATGGCGGCGCCAATGAACACGGCGAGCGCCACCCAGCGCAGCCACAGCGGGCCTTCCAGCACCGACTGGAAGTAGACGCAGCCGACCACCACCGGGATGGCGGCAATCCGCCCCACGGTCAGGATATTCGGGATCGAAAAGCTCTTGGAGTGGCTTCTGGTGGTCGCGATGTTCATCCGTCTTACCAATACCGGGGAAGCAGGGAGGTCAACACCTTGGCGCACATGAGGGGCGGAGATGACGCAAATATAGTATCAAACCCGTATTCAGCCGGGCTGGGTGTGGAAATACTCGAAGATCCGGCGGGCGCTTTCGGCGCTGACCCCCGGAACCTTGCCGAGATCGGCGATCGAGGCCCGCTCGATCTCCTTCAAGGTTCCGAAGTGCAGCAGCAAGGCACGTTTGCGTGACGGGCCGATGCCGGGGATTTCCTGCAGGCCGGCCTCGCGGATGTCCTTCTTGCGCAGCTTGCGGTGCGAGCCGATCACGAACCGGTGCGCCTCGTCGCGCAGCCGCTGGATGAAATAGAGCACGGGGTCGCGCGGCTCGAGCTTGATCGCCTCGCGCTCCGGCATGAACAGGGTCTCGCGGCCGGCGTCGCGGTCCGGCCCCTTGGCCACGCCGAGCAGCGTGACCCTGTCGACGCCGAGCCCGGCGAGGATTTCGCGCGCCGCATTGAGCTGGCCGCGGCCGCCGTCGATGATGACGAGATCGGGCCATTGCGGAAACGAATCGTCGTCGCGCGGCTTGCCGTCGTCGCCATCGGCGGGCTTCAGCAGCCGCTTGAAGCGGCGCTGCAGCACCTCGCGCATCATGGCGTAGTCGTCGCCCGGCGTGAGCCCTTCCGACTTGATGTTGAACTTGCGGTACTGGTTCTTCATGAAGCCGTCGGGCCCTGCGACGATCATCGCGCCGACCGCATTGCTGCCCTGGATGTGGCTGTTGTCGTAGACCTCGATGCGTTTCGGGGCGTGCGGCAGGCCGAGTGTCGTGACCATGGCTCCCAGGAGCCGGCCCTGGGTCGCGGTGTCGGCGAGCTTGCGGCCGAGCGCCTCGCGCGCATTGGTCAGCGCATGCGCGATCATTTCCTTCTTCTCGCCGCGCTTGGGCACGGAGACCTCGACCTTGAAGCCGGCCTTGACCGAAAGCGCGTCGGCCAGCAGCGCGGTGTCTTCCACCTCATGCGAGAGCAGGATCAGTTTCGGCGGCGGCTTGTCGTCGTAGAATTGCGTCACGAAGGAGTTCAGCACCTCTTCCGGCGTGAAGGTCTTCTCCGCGCGCGGGAAATAGGCGCGGTTGCCCCAGTTCTGGCCGGTGCGGAAGAAGAACACCTCGACGCAGGAATAGCCGCCTTCCTGGTGAATCGCGAACACGTCGGCTTCCTCCACGCTGCGCGGATTGATGCCCTGCTGCGACTGGATCGCCGACAGTGCGGCGAGGCGGTCGCGGAAGGTTGCGGCGGTCTCGAATTCGAGCTCGCCGGAGGCTTTCTCCATTTCGGCGGCGAGCAGCTGCTTCACGGCGTGGCTGCGGCCGGAGAGGAATTCGGTCGCCTCGCGCACCAGCTCCGTGTAGCCGGGGAAATCGATCTCGCGCGTGCAGGGGCCGGCGCAGCGGCGGATCTGGTAGAGCAGGCAGGGCCGGCTGCGGCTCTCGAAGAAAGAGTCGGTGCAGGAGCGGATCAGGAACGCGCGCTGCAGCGCCGTGATGGTGCGGTTGACCGCGCCGGCGGAGGCGAACGGGCCGAAATAGCGGCCGGGCCGGGTCTGCGCGCCGCGATGTTTCAGGATCTGCGGCGCCCAGTGGTCGCCGGTGATCAGGATGTAGGGAAACGACTTGTCGTCGCGGAGCTGCACGTTGAAGCGCGGGCGCAGCTGCTTGATGAGATTGGCTTCCAGCAGCAGCGCTTCGGTCTCGGTCGTGGTCGAGACGATCTCGACATTGGTGGTGGCCGCGATCATGCGCAGGATGCGCGCCGGCTGCGGTGCGTTGACCCGCGCATACGAGGTCAGGCGCTTCTTGACGTTCTTGGCCTTGCCGACATAGAGCACGTCATTGGCTGAATTGAGCATGCGGTAGACGCCGGGCGAGGTGGGGGCGAGCCGCACCGCGTTCTCGATCGCCGCATGTCCCGCCGTCAGCCCGCCTTCGGCGATGGCCTCCGCCGCTTCCTCGGCCATGTCCGGCAGCCGCGCTTCCTCGTCGTCCTCGGCGCCGGCTGTCGCCGGGTCGATGTCGCCCGCCACATCTTGTGGCGGCCCGGCGTCCTGCTGCGGCACGTCGCCGGCAGAACCGGGCTTGCCTTTGCGCGGGCGCGGTGCCGGCGGATCGCTGGAATCGTCTTTCATGGGGCCGAATTTATGCATTGGCGCGCCGCATCGCCAGCAGGCGCGCGCTGTCGGCAAGTAACACATTTTTAAGAATGATGAGCGGGCGGTAACTCCGCTTAACAAGCCTTTAACTTAAAACTCTCGATAACTCTTAGCCGAAAAGACTGCAATTCCGTAACCATGGCGGGCTTTCGCCGTCCTGGCCGCGGGTCGAGTGGCGTGGTGGAGAGTACCGATGACCAGGTTTGTGTTGGGCGCGCTCGCGTTCCTCGCGGCAGGCTGGAGCATCCAGGCGAAGGCGGCGGACTTCAACTACAATTCGCGCGGGCCCCTGACGGTCAACCAGCCGCTCAACGCCTATAGCTGGGCCGGTCCCTATCTCGGCGGCAATTTCGGCTACGCCTGGGGCAGCGTCGACAACGCCTGGGCCAAGCCGAGCGGCTTCGTCGGCGGCCTGCAGGCCGGCTACAACTTCCAGCGGGGCCCGTGGGTGTTCGGCGCCGAGGCCGACATCCAGGGCTCCAGCGCCGACGATACCTTTGCAACCTGGAAGTTCTCCAATCCCTGGTTCGGCACGGTGCGCGGCCGCGGCGGCTATGCCTTCAACAATGTGCTGTTCTACGGCACGCTGGGCCTGGCGTTCGGCGAGCTGCGCGCCTCCACCTTCGGCCTGTCGGAATCCCACACCAATGTCGGCTGGACCGCGGGCCTCGGTGCCGAGTTCGGCTTCGCGCCGAACTGGAGCGCCAAGATCGAATATCTCTATGTCGATCTCGCCAACAGCAACTTCGTGACCACCGGCGCCTCGCACGGCCTGAGCTTCGGCACGGTGCGGGCGGGGGTGAACTACCGCTTCTGAATACGAAACGCCCAACGAGAAAACGTCCGACAAGAATACCTGGCGTAACAACCTCCCGGCCGCCGAAAGTGGCCGGGATTTTTTTGTCTTCGCGAATCGAGAAAGCGAGCGCGCGTCAGGAAACGACGAGGTTGACCGCTTTCGGGCCCTTGCCCTTCTTGTCCGGCTCGACCTCGAAGCTGATGCGCTGTCCCTCGGTGAGGTCCTTCAACCCGGCGCGTTCCACCGCGGTGATGTGGACGAACACGTCGCGGCCGCCGTCGTCGGGCTTGATGAAGCCGTAGCCGCGCTCGCCGTTGAAGAACTTGACCGTCCCTGTCATGGCCATCGGGAAACCTCCCCCGTCTGCTTTGCCGACTCGCAGTTCCGCGTTCGGCCGACCGGACAATCGCTGCCGGAAAGCATGGCCACCTTGACGAATGTCGCGGCCAATTCCGCGCATTCGTCCGGCTGTTCTTCGGCCTTGTCACTCCGCCGCAACCATTCGCGGAAGCGGAACGTAAAGCCAGTCCCAACACCCTCAAGCATAATACGGTTCCCGGCGGGTTGCCTATGGCTTTGATGGCCGCAGGCCTGCCGCCGAGGCGCTCTAAGGCTTCGGCACCTCCAGCCGGAAGCGGCCGGCGCCGCCCTGGCCGAGCGGCTTTTCCAGCTCGGGGAGGATGGTCCTGAGTTCCGCCTGCAACGTCCACGGAGGGTTGACCATCAGCAGCCCGGTGGAAGCGAGCGGGCCTGAGGCCTGTTGCGGGGCGACGGAGAATTCCAGCCGCAGGCACTTTCCGGCGGGCGTTGCGCCTTGCGCGGCCTGCGCCACCTCGCGCGCCAGCGTGTCGGCGGCGCGCCGGCTCTTGACGGGGTACCAGATGAGATAGCTGCCGGTCGGCCATTTCTGGAAGGCGGCGCGGAAGCTTTTCGCCAGCCGCTCGAACTCGTCCTTTGCCTCGAAAGGCGGGTCGATCAGGACGAGCCCGCGCCGCTCCTTGGGCGGCACGAAGGCGGCCAGCGCCGTCCAGCCGTCGAGATCGACCACGCGCGCCTGGGTGTCGCGGCGCAGCGCATCGATCAGGGCCTTGCGCGCTTTCGGCTCGAGCTCGCAGGCGGTCAGCCGGTCCTGCGGCCGCAGCAGCGCGCGCACGATCAGCGGCGATCCCGGATAGGTCTTCAGCTCCGCGCCGGTGTTGAAGGACCTGACGATGTCGAGATAGGGCGCAACCAGCGGCAGCGCCTTTTCCGAGAAGCGCGCCTGCACGATGCGCGCGATGCCGCTTTTCCATTCGCCGCTGCGCTGCGCCTCCTCGCCGGCGAGGTCGTAGAGGCCGGCGCCGGCATGGCTGTCGATGACGCGAAAGGCGGCCGGCTTGTCCTGCAGATAGAGCAGCATGCGCGTCAGCACGATGTGCTTGACGACGTCGGCGAAACTGCCGGCGTGGAAGGCGTGGCGATAGTTCATGGGGAATATGGAGGTACCGAGCGGATTCCTTGTCTTTCTACTTCGTCATGCCCGGGCTTGTCCCGGGCATCCACGTCTTACTTACTTCGCGGCTCGAAACGTGGATGGCCGGGACAAGCCCGGCCATGACGCAGGATAACTATCCACCCCGCACCGGCGGCATCAGCACCTGGTCGCGGCGGCAGGCGCGGCGGTCGTTGTCGCCGCAGTCGCGGAACTGCAGGTCCCGGCTCATGCAGATGCGCACCTCGCTGAGGCGGCGCGAGTCGCAGGTCACCTGGATCGACGATGCGGTGAGTCCCGGGTTGGCCTTGATGAAATCCGCCTCCAGCTCCTCCGGCGAGATCAGCTTCGGATTCGGCAGTTGCAGCAGCTCGTGCGGGATCTTCACCGCGGCGCGCGCCTTGCGGATGGTCTCGAAATAGGCCCGCGTGCCGAGCCCCGAACAGGTGCCGTGCTTGTCCCACTGGTTGTAGATCAGCCCCGGCGCCGGCATCAGGTCCAGCATCGAGACCATGACATGGCGCTCCAGCCGCGGCGCGGGACGCCGGCAATATTCCGGAGAGCCGCGGTCGTATTGCGGCCACAGGCCATGGACCACGAAGGAGTAGGAGCGCTCGCTGCATTGCGCCCTGGAGCGCTCGGCATTGCCGCGCTCGGCCGCCGCCTCGCAGAAGGAGGGCGACCAGGACAGCGACAGCACATAGAAATCGAACTCGCCGGGGGCGTTCTGGCGGCGATCCTGCGCCTGCGCCGAGGCGAGGAAGGCCGGTCCGAGCAGGAAAATCAGCGCAACGAGAAACCGGGAAGCCAGCTTCGGCAGGGACTGCAACATCGGGAGATAATGAAATGGGAAGCAATGAACCATGACCGCGTCCTCACACCAGAGCGGGGCGGAGCCTAGCAGGCGGCGAGAACATTTCAAGAACAAAATTTTGGGTTGCTGCGGCCCCCCGGCGGCGAATCAGGGCCGCGCGGTCTTGCAGGCCGGGTTGAAGGCCCAGTTGCGGTCGAGGCCGACCACGCACCATTCGACGCCCTGGCCGAACCCGGCAAAGCCGCCATCCTCGATGATCGAGAAGTGCACCGGGCGCATCTTGCCGTCGGAGAGCAGCGCCTCGGCCGAGCAATAGCGGCGCGGAATGTTGTCGGACTGCCAGGGACGGAAGGCGGTCTCGCGGATATTGCCGTAGGCGGTGATGGCGAGGCTCGAATTCCAGAAGCTGCTCTCCTTCTCCCGGAACTGCGAGGTGATGGTGGGCAGCGCGCTCTCGCAGGGCGCGACCCGGCCGTCATAGCGGGGGCCGCTGAGCCAGAAATTCAGTTCCAGCGGGTTTGCGGCGCGGGCCTCGCCGAGAGCCAGAAGGCCGAACACGGCGCCGAGCACCGCGGCAAGGGCGGATTTTGTCGAGAATTTCAACGGCGCGCGCATGGGAATCCGCTTACGGTCGATTTGGCGGGACGGTGACGCGAAGGCGGGGGGAGGTCAAGTGCAGCGCGGCAACACCTGACGAGAGTTCGCCATGCGGCGGCCGGGCCGTTCTTTCCAGCGCCGGCCGGGCGCTCTAAGGTGCGCCCGTGAAGATGGAGTCGCCGATGCGAAAAGTTGTGGCCGCGGGCTTGGTTGCGATCTCTGGGATGCTGGCCGCTGCGCCGGCGCAGGCCGATTGGGTGCCGCCGTTCAAGGCCAACGACACCGGCGGCATCGTCGCGTTTTCGGCGGCCCAGCAGGTCGACGCGCGCCAGCTCGCGGTCGATCACTGCGCCTGGTACGGCAAGGTGGTGAAATTCCTCGCCGTGCAGGCCTATGAAGGCGGCTACATCTCCTTTGCCTGCCGCTGGGTGCCCTATGGCGCCAACGCGCGGCCGCTGGTCACGCGCTACTAGCTGCCGTTCCCTCATACCGCCAGACGGGAGCGCGACGCATGACGCGACAGCTTCTCTCATTCGTCTCCTCGCTCGGTTTGCTGGCGCTCGTGCCCTGTGCCGGCGCGCTGGCGTTGGAGCTGCCGGTCCGCAAGGCGGGCCTGTGGGAAATGAAGATGGTGCGCACGGGCGGCTCGACGCCCGACATGACCATGCAGCACTGCACCGATGCCTCCACCGACAAGCAGATGAGCACCTCGTTCTCGCCGGGCAGGGAGACCTGCTCCAAGCAGGACATCCAGAAGACCGCGACCGGCTATGTCAGCGATTCCGTCTGCAGCGTCGCCGGCATGACCATCACCTCGCATGCCGACATCACCGGCGATTTCAATTCCGCCTACACGGTGAAATCGACGTCGCGCACCGAAGGCGCGCCCTCCGGCATGCCGCGCGACTCCGCGACCACGATCGAGGCGAAGTGGCTCGGCGCCTGCAAGGCCGACCAGAAGCCCGGCGACATCGTGATGCCCGGCGGCATGAAGATGAACATCCTCGAGCTCGACAAGCTCAAGTCGATGCTGCCGAAGGGGATGCAGAAATAGCGAGCCGCGCTCGCGTCTCACACCATTGACGTCCCTGCGAAAGCAGGGACCCATAACCACGGGATCGGGTTGTTGAAGCAGGTTGTAGTTCCAGCCTTCGCAAAATGACTTCCTGTGGTTATGGATCCCGGATCGCGCTCGCTTGTCCGGGACGACAGCGGTGTGTGAGGCGCGTGCGCTCTCATTCCCGCGACTGGTTTTCGCCCGGGTTGTGCATCTTCGTCGGCCCTCTCTCTGACAGAGGGCGCAGGGAAGGCCGGGCGCCGACTGCGCCCGCATTGCCGTGTGCAAAAAAGTGGAAACGACGCACACGGGTTTGACAGGTACAGCCGGGACATCCCGGCCTTCCCCGCGCAATGGCTTTACGGCTTACTTCGTGCTCTCCCCGGTGAGCGGCCTTTATTGTCACCGTTGCCAGGCCCGCACAGGCGGGCCGGATAGACGCCAGGGTCGCGGCGCCAGGACCACACGACTTCGCCGTACGCCGCGGCGTTTTCGTCAGGTGAACACCCGACGCCGCAAGCGTCCATCGCAACCCGCGCCAACGTTCGTGACGACCGCGAAGCGTCCCCTCATGGTGGCGCGGGCTGATCGGGTTATGCCGCAAATCAGAATTCCGGTAAAGCGAAAATTTTTTCAATTTGGGGCTTGACACGATTCCGGCAAACCGAACTGATTTGCCCGTCGGGCCGGCTTGGCGCAGCCGCCACCCGGATCAAACGAAAGAGGCCGCAGACCCTGCGACCTCTCGTTGTTCGGACCTCGGCTGGCGGTCACCAGCGATAACGATATCCGCGGACGACCCGAGGGCCGTAGGCGTAGGGGCGGATAACCCGCCGGTACCTCGGACCGTAATAGACAGGGGGACCATAGTAGTAAGAAGGTGCGTAACCGTAGTTGTAGTACGCCGGGGCGTAGCCGCCGTAATAGACGGGGGCATAGCCGCCGTAGTAGCCGTATCCCGGTCCATAGTAGCCGTAGGGCCCATAGGCATACGCGCTGGACGCTATGCCGCCGATCACCGCGCCGGCAATCAGCCCGCCAGCGAGGCCTGGCCCCCAACCGCCTCGCCACGCATGAGCCGGCGACGGAGCCGCCAATGCAGCCACACCAATCGTGGCAGCGGTCGCCAACGCCAATACCGCCTTCTTCATATTCAACCTCCCGCTTTCCTGGGGAAACTCGACTGTTCGCCCGGCAATACTAATTCCTGCAGCCACCCTTTGTGAAAGGAATTGTCGTGCAGTTTAATGTTGATGAACGGGCAGTGTTGCGCCTGACTGCGGGTCCAGTTGCCAGCGGGGACCGGCCGGAGAAACAATGACCCATCGAATTGAAAGCATTGCCGCAGCGATCGAGGCCTTCATCCGGTCGGAGGTCATTCCTTACGAGAAGGATCCGCGCAGGGGCCGGCATGGCCCCAGCGACGAGCTGGTGCAGGAATTGCGCGCCAGGGCCCGCAAGGCCGGCGTGCTGACGCCGCAGATGCTGCCGGACGGATCGCAGCTCACGCAGCGCGAAACCGCAAAGCTCCTGATCAGGACCGGTCTGTCGCCATTGGGGCCGATCGCCTGCAACACCATGGCGCCCGACGGCAGCAACATGTTCCTGATCGGCAGGGTCGGAAACGCCGAACAGAAGGCGCGCTTCCTCGCGCCGCTGATGTCCGGCAAGGCGCGTTCGGCGTTCTTCATGACCGAGCCGGCGGAAGCGGGCGGCGCCGGCTCCGATCCCTCGATGATGCAGACCACGTGCCGGCTGGACGGCAATCACTGGGTCATCAACGGGCGCAAGAAATTCATCACCGGCGCCGACGGCGCCAGCATCGGCATCGTCATGGCGAAGTCGGACGCCGGCGCCTGCATGTTCCTGGTCGACCTGCCCGATCCCGCGATCCGCATGCTGCGGGTGCTGGACACGATCGACAGCGCGATGGCCGGCGGGCATGCCGAACTCGAGATCGACAACCTTCGCGTCCCCGCCGACCAGATGCTCGGCGCCTGCGGCGAAGGCTTCAAGTATGCGCAGATGCGGCTCAGCCCGGCGCGGTTGTCGCACTGTATGCGCTGGCTGGGCCTCGCCATGCGCGCCAACGAGATCGCCACCGATTATGCCTGCCGCCGCCATGCCTTCGGAAAGCCGCTGGTCGATCACGAGGGCGTCGGTTTCATGCTGGCGGACAATTTGATCGATCTCAGGCAGTCGGAATTGATGATCGACTGGTGCGCCGGCGTGCTCGACAGCGGTTCGCTCGCAACGGCCGAGAGCTCCATGGCCAAGGTGGCGGTGTCGGAAGCATTGATGCGGGTTGCCGATCGCTGCGTGCAGGTGATGGGAGGCAGCGGCATCACGGCCGACACGATCGTCGAGCAGGCCTTCCGGGAGATGCGCGCCTTCCGCATCTATGACGGCCCGACCGAAGTCCACCGATGGTCGCTGGCCAAGAAGATCAAGCGCGACTGGAACGCCGGGCAGCAGTGAACATCAGCGCAGGCGCATCTTCCGCAGGCCTGATGGCTGACCTTGCCTGCCAATGGCCATGAACAGACGCGGCTTTCCTACTCGATCACCTCGTCGGCGCGGACGAGCAACGCGGGCGCCACGTTGAGACCGAGCATCCTGGCAGTCTTGAGATTGATGATCAGTTCGACTCGGGTAGCCTGTTGTACCGGCAGATCGGCGGGCTTCTCGCCCTTGACGATGCGGCCGGTGTAGACGCCGGCGAGGTGGTAGGTCTCCGCGAGGTTGGTCCCGTAGCTCGCCAGGCCGCCGGCCGCAACGAACTCGCGAAATGGAAAGATGGCGGGCAGGGAATTGAGCAGGCTCAGTGCAGCGAGCCGATCGATATTGCTGATGAACAGCAGATCTGCAACGATCACAAGCGCACCGGCACCGCGCTCCCTGGCACTGGTGAAGACCATGTCGAAATCGCGGGCGTTGTTGGCATGCAGGATGTGAATCTTCAGTCCCATCCTGCCGGCCGCGGCCTCTATCTCCCGTATGTAGCCCTCGGTCGTGGCGAGATTTGCCGGATTGACAAGCAGCGCAATGGCCGTCGTCGCAGGAGTCAATTCATGGAGAATCTCGAGCCATTTCTGCGCCAGCTGGAGATTGAGATTGATGACGCCCGTGAGATTGCCGCCTGGATGATTGAGGCTGGTCACGAGCCCCAGCTCGACGGGGTCGGTGCCAAGCATGAAGACGATCGGGATCGTTGTGGTCGCCGCCTTTGCCGCGCGGACCGCGGGCGTGCTGCCGAGCGCGACGATGACATTTACCTGACGATTGACCAGTTCGGCAGCCATCGATGGCAATCGATCGGTTTGGCCACCGGTCCAGCGGTATTCGACCAGGACATTGCGGCCTTCGACGTAACCGGTTTCACTCAATCCTTTGCGGAAGGCAGCCACGAGGTGAGCCGCTTCGTCAGGCCGCGCATTTCTGAGGAAGCCGACCACCGGCTGTGTTGGCTGCTGCGCGCGGGCGGTGCGCGACCATGCAACCGCTGAACCGCCGAGAAAGGTGATGAATTCACGCCGTCTCATTTCCTTGACAATCCTGCCAGGCGCCGCATTGGGCGATATGATCACAGGGAGCGTCGCCCGACCAGTGGAGGCCTAGCGCATTGGCGGTCTTGAGGTTGACGACCAACTCACATCTTGTCGGCGCCTGCACCGGCAGGTGGCCGGGGTTCGCACCCTTGAGTATGCGGTCGACGTAACCGGCAGCGCGATGATAGAGGTCGAACTGATCGGGTCCGCAAGAGAGGGGAATCCGATCTCCGCGTTGGGTCACCAGGCGACGTCGCAGGTCCAGCCGACGGCGATCCGGTCTGGCCTCGTGGCGGCACTGAACAAAGGCTGCGGCCTGTTAGCTGATGCGCTTGCCCATTCGTTCAAGTGAGGATGTCCAGCGCCATTTCGCGCACCGGCAAATGCTCTGCCGGTCGGGCATCCAGGGCGACGTCAATTGTATGGGCGCCGAGCTCACACATGACCTGGGAGGGAACATCTCCGCGGAGAATGCACTCCCGGGCAAGATGTTCGAACTGGGCACGCACCTGTCGCAGCGTACTTTCGCGGACTACAACGCCCGGCTCTTCCTTCGCATTATCTTGCATGTAGGATCGCTCGCCCGCGACAGGCCCGGTCTCCAATGGAGAACGATGCCGCGCATCGCTCGTTTGATCCGACGCAGCGCGACCGTCGGCCTGACTGGCTTCAAGGGCGGCAATTTTCGCCTCGAGTTGCTCCTTCTCCTGACGGTGCTGAGCGCCGAGCGCTGCGAGCTCGACCTTGCAAGCCTCCAATCGAGATTCAAATTCCGCGCGCTCGCCAACAAACAAACTGCGGGAATCGGCGAGAAGCTGCTCTCCGGCCTGGATACGCGCTCTGAGCGCGTCAGTCTCCTGTTCGAAGGCAAGACGGGTCTCGGCAGATTCCATCGCGTTCCTGTCGATAGTTGCGCCTAACTCGGTGCGCAGCTCTTCGATTTCAAGCTTGAGTGTATGGCATTCTGCTTCCAGCTCATCAGCGTGATCGGTCACAGTCGAGTGCCTGTACCGCCACAGCTTCTCTTCGTCCAAGGCAGCCGCGAGCCGAACAGTCAGATCGTCAAGCAGTCCCGCAGCCTGATTCAAATACGACGAGTTCTGTCCATTGGACATCATGCTTGCGAATCGACGGAGAAACTGTGCGATTTCGAGAGCATTCGCCGGTTCAGCTGGGCTGAAATGATCGGTCATCAACATAATCTCCAGCGATAATCAAATTCCCGAAGATCTGACCGGCTTGACTGGGAGATCTCGATCGCTCTTTAACAGGCTGAAAAAACGGCAGCTACAGTTCAGCCGGGTTTTGTTGTCGCACCGTAACCTCGTGGCCAACGGTGAAATAAAGTGCGCGTCCCGGCGCAATCTTGATTTTCTTCCTGTCAGTGCAGTTCCATCCTCACTTCCCCCTGAAATCCGGCGTGCGCTTTTCCTTGAACGCCTTGACGCCTTCCTTGAGGTCGTCGCTGGCGCGGATCGGATCGAGCAGGCGGCGCACTTCGGCGACCGTCTCCAGCGGGCCCTTGGGCGTGACCTCGCGCGCGAGTTTCTTCAGGCCCTGCACCACCAGCGGGGCATTGGCGGCGATCTTGGCGGCCATGACCTGCGCCAGCTCGACGTGCCTGCCCTTCGGCGCGATCTGGTTGACGAAGCCGATCTGCCAGGCGCGCTCCACCGGCAGCTCCTCGCCGACCAGCAAAAATTCCATCGCCACCTTGTGCGGCATGCGCGCCAGCACCGAGGAGATGCCGCCGGCGGTGATGCCGATCTTCGCCTCGGGATAGATGAAGCGCGTGGTCTCGGAGGCCACGCACATGTCGGCCATCTGCACCAGCACGAAGCCGCCGCCGACCACCCAGCCCGACGTCGCCGCGATCACGGGCTTGTCGAGCTCGACGCCGAGCCCGGGCACCGCGTGCCACATGTTGTCGGGCAGGCCGTTCACGTCGGCGCCGACGGTGTA
The DNA here is from genome assembly GCF_016219575.1 of Bradyrhizobium sp. Taxonomy (GTDB): domain Bacteria; phylum Pseudomonadota; class Alphaproteobacteria; order Rhizobiales; family Xanthobacteraceae; genus Bradyrhizobium. Next base: position 65,542 of record NZ_JACRMG010000037.1, read on the forward strand.
ATAGCCGTCCTCGGCGGAAGCCAGTACCGCCGCGCGGTCGTCGCTGTCGCGAAAGCGCTGCCAGGCGTTGCGCAGCTCCGTGCAGAGTTCGTTGTTCAGCGCGTTGTGCGCCGAGCGGCGGTCCATGGTGATGGTCGCGACGCGGCTCTTGCTCTCGTATCTGACAAGGCTCATGGGAACTCCCGACGGGTTTGGCACTACGCTCACCTCTCCCCGCTCTTCTGCGGGGAGAGGTCGACGCCAGAGCGTAGCGAAGGCGGCGGGTGAGGGGCAAGATGAGAAGCTTGCTGCAAAAATGAACTCACCGAATCCCTGGTGAAAGAGTTCGAGTTGGAGGGACCATCGCCGCGGAAAACTCGTGGCCGGCCCCTCACCCGGATCGCATCTGCGATGCGATCCGACCTCTCCCCACGGAAGAGCGGGGAGAGGTGAGTGAGCCAGCTCAGCTAAACCGGAATCCTCACGCTTGCGCGCAAGCCGCCCATCGGGCTGTCGCCGAGCGTGATGTCGCCGCCGTGCGAGCGGGCGATGTCGCGGGCGATGGCAAGGCCGAGGCCCGTGCCGCCTTCGTCCTGGTTGCGCGCGTCGTCAAGCCGCAGGAACGGCTTGAACACCTCCTCGCGCATGTTGGCGGGAATGCCGGGACCGTCGTCGTCGACAGTAACGGTGAGATAGCGGTGGTCGCGATGGCCGGTGATGGAGATCGCGTTGCCGTGGCGCGCCGCGTTGGTGACGAGGTTGGCGAGGCAGCGCTTGAACGCGGCCGGCTTCACCGTGACCACCGGCAGGCCGTGGAAGGCGACGGTGGCCTTGTGGCCGTGGCGCTCGGCGTCGCTGCGCAACTCCTCCAGCGCCGCCGACATGTCGGTCGGCTGGGCGTGCTCGCCGGAATCGCCGCGCGCGAAGGCGAGATAGGCCTCCAGCATCGCGCTCATCTCGTCGACGTCCTTGCGCATGGCGTCGACCTCGGGGCTGTCGCCGATCAGCGCCAGCTCCAGCTTGAAGCGGGTGAGGACGGTGCGCAGATCGTGGCTGACGCCGGCCAGCATCGCGGTGCGCTGCTCGATCGAGCGCTCGACGCGGCCTTTCATCTCGATGAACGCCTGCGCCGCGCGCCGCACCTCGCGCGCGCCGCGCGGGCGGAAGTTGGGCGCTTCACGGCCCTTGCCGAAGCTCTCGGCGGCATCGGCCAGCCGCAGGATGGGGCGGATCTGGTTGCGCAGGAACAGCACCGCGACGATCAAGAGGATCGACGAGGTGCCGACCATCCAGAACAGGAAGATCTCCGAATTGGAGGCATAGGCGGCGCTCCTCTGCGCGAACACGCGCATCACGGCGTCGTCGAGCGCGATGCGGATCTCGACCAGGTTGGACTTGCCGACGGTATCGATCCAGAACGGCCGCGCGATCTGGCGGCCGAGCTGCACCGACAGCGTCTGGTCGAGCAGCGAGAAGAACGGCTTCGGCCCCGGCGGCGGCATGTCGCCGGCGGGCAGGAAATCCACCACCAGGCCGAGTCGCTGCTGCGCAATACGACGGAGCTGGGCGCGGTCCTTGTCCTGCGGATAGACCTTGTAGACGTCGATCAGGGTGGCGATGTCCTGCACCACGGCGGCCGACAGGCGCCGCGTCACCGTGTTCCAGTGCCGCTCCATGAACACGAAGGCGACGACCGACTGCAGCACCACCATCGGCACGATCATGATCAGGAGCGCGCGGGCGTAGAGGCCGGTCGGCATCCAGCTCTTGAGTTTGCCGCTCATCCGGTCGTTGGCCGCGGCCATCCGCTGCGAGGCGGTGCGGATCAGATTGAGGCCGGTGTCGAGCGTGCTCATTATTTGTCTATCAAGGCGAGGCGACCAGGCGATAGCCGATGCCGCGCACCGCCTGCAGGAACAGCGGGTTGGCCGGATCGCGCTCGATCTTGCGGCGCAGGCGGTTGATCTGCACGTCGACGGCGCGCTCGTTCACCGTGCCGCCCGAGGTCAGCGCCGCGCGCGGCACGGTCTCGCCGGGCGCCTGGCCCAGGATGCGCAACATCTCGCGCTCGCGGTCGGTGAGGTGGATGATCTCCTCGCCCTGGCGCAGCTCGCCGCGTTCGAGATGGAACACGTAGGGGCCGAACGCGACCTGCTCCAGCGCCGCCACCTGCGGCGGCGCGCTGCGCTTGAGGATGTTGCCCATGCGCAGCACCAGCTCGCGCGGCTCGAACGGTTTTGCCACGTAATCGTCGGCGCCGATCTGCAGGCCCTCGATGCGGGCTTCCGATTCCGAGCGCGCGGTCAGCATGATGATCGGCACGGTGGAGGACTGCCGGATGAAGCGCGCGAGATCGAAGCCGGTCTCGCCGGGCATCATCACGTCGAGGATGAGCAGATCGAAATGCAGCCCGAGCAGTTTGGCGCGCGCATCACCGGCGCTGGCCGCCGTGGTGACGCGGTAGCCTTCGCTGGCCAGGAAGCGCGACAACAGATCGCGGATGCGGCGGTCGTCGTCGACCAGCAGCACATGCGGGGCGTCGTCGGCCGGCTGTGCCGGCGGCCGCGCTGCGGCCATCATCGCGCTCGCATTCATGGCTTGCTCACTTTCAGGTCTTGCACTCTCAGGTCTTGCACGCTCAGGTCTTGGCGGGCTTGCCGCTGCCGAAGATCGTCTCCAGCACCTTGTCGGGATCGTCGCGGTCGATCATCGCGCGCAGGAACTGGCGCACGGTCTCGGTGCCGGCCGGGCCGATCTCGGCAATCGCGCGGTTGATGCGGTCGGTCTGCATGCCCGCAAGCTTGCCCACCAGCGCCTCGCCCTTGGGCGTGGCGTAGAGCAGGCGCTGGCGGCGGTCGTTGTTGCCGGTCTTCTGGATGATGTAGCCCTCGTCGAGCAACTGCTTCAGCACGCGCCCCAGCGACTGCTTGGTGATGCGCAGCACGTCGAGGAGGTCGGCGACCTTCAGGCCGGGATAACGGTGGACGAAATGCAGTACCCGGTGATGGGCCCGGCCGAAGCCAAAGGCCTCCAGCTCGTGGTCGGCGTCGCCCACGAAATCGCGGTAGGCGAAGAACAGGAGCTCGATGATATCCCAGCGCAATTCGCCCGCGCGGGCGCTGCCGGGGGAGACCTCGGCGCCCCGCGAATCGGGCTGGGCGGCCGGCCTTGAGAAATTTATGTCAGCCATGTTGACATATCTTCGGTTCAATGTTACAAAACTGCCCGTCCGCTACGAAACATTATGTCGTTTCGCTTGCGACAGCGTTCGAGGCGGCCTGAGAAAGCCAGCGATGGCGGCTGAGGCCGGCGAATTGGTCTACCGTGCGATTGTCGAGCGGCATATCGGCAAACATACTGGACTTCGCCATCCCGCAAAAGCATGTCCTGGGGGCACGCGGCTGTGGTAACCCGCCGCAAGACGGGGTGGGGCGAGGCCCGAACCAGCAGCGGCGCGTATCGCGCCAGTCCGGGAGAGAACCCAATGGCTGTTTCTTCGGCTGTTTCCTTGGCCAGCAAGCCGGCACCCGTTTCGACATCGGGAAGCGAGGCAATGAAATTCGAGATCCATCCCACGGCCAGTCCGACGTCCGACAAGGACCGCACGGCCAAGCTCGCCGATCCCGGCTTCGGCCGGGTCTTCACCGATCACATGGCCATCGTCCGCTACAACCAGGCGAAGGGCTGGCATGACGCGCGCGTCGAGTCGCGCGCCAATTTTCCGCTCGATCCGGCGCTTGCCGTGCTGCACTACGCGCAGGAGATTTTCGAAGGGCTGAAGGCCTACAAGCGCGACGACGGCGGCGTGAACCTGTTCCGCCCCGACGCCAATGCGCGCCGCTTCCGCAGCTCGGCCGACCGCATGGCGATGGCGCAGCTGCCGGAAGCCGTGTTCATCGAGGCGGTCGAGCAGCTGGTGCGAATCGACCGGGCCTGGATCCCGGGCGGCGAGGGCTCTCTGTATCTGCGGCCCTTCATGATCGCGAGCGAGGTTTTCCTCGGCGTGAAGCCTTCGGCCGAATACATCTTTGCCGTCATCGCCTCGCCCGTCGGTTCCTATTTCAAGGGCGGCCCCGCGCCGGTCTCGATCTGGGTGTCGGAGAACTACACGCGCGCCGCCGTGGGCGGCACCGGCGCCGTCAAATGCGGCGGCAATTACGCCGCGAGCCTGCGCGCGCAGGCGGAAGCCATCGAGCACGGCTGCGACCAGGTCGTGTTCCTCGACGCGGTCGAGCGCCGCTATGTCGAGGAGCTCGGCGGCATGAACATCTTCTTCGTTTTCGAGGACGGCTCGCTCTCGACGCCGCCGCTCGGCACCATCCTGCCCGGCATCACCCGCGACTCCATCATCCAGCTGGCGAAGGACGCCGGCAAGCAGGTGCGCGAGGAGGCCTACACGATCGAGCAGTGGCGCGCGGACGCCGCCAGCGGCAAGCTGAAAGAGGCGTTCGCCTGCGGCACCGCGGCAGTGATCTCGCCGATCGGCAAGGTGCGTTCCGGAAGCGGCGATTTCCTCATCAACGGCGGCGCCGCCGGCCCCGTCGCCATGGGCCTGCGCAAGCAGCTGGTCGACATCCAGTACGGCCGCACCAACGATCCGCACGACTGGATCGTGAAGGTGTTCTGAGCGGGGCACGTCTTAAGGGACGAACGAACTAGCCACATTTGACGTCATGCCCGGGCTTGTCCCGGGCATCCACGTCTTTGGTACCGCCAACGAGGTGGCGCGTGGATGGCCGGGACAAGCCCGGCCATGACGAGTTCTTGGATACGCTGGTTGCCGCGTCGCGCATCGGCTGGTACCAAGCCGCCCATGAAGGACAAACCCAAGAAACCGCAGAAATTGAAGGCGCGCCTGCCGCGCGGGCTGGAAGATCGTGGCCCCGCCGCGATCGCGGCGACGCGGGCGATGGTCGAGAAAATCCGCGAGGTCTATGAGCGCTATGGCTTCGAGCCGGTGGAAACGCCGGCGATGGAATACACCGATGCGCTCGGCAAGTTCCTGCCTGACCAGGACCGGCCGAACGAGGGCGTGTTCTCGTTCCAGGACGACGACGAGCAGTGGATCTCGCTGCGCTACGATTTGACCGCGCCGCTGGCGCGCTATGTCGCGGAAAGATACGGAACGGATAGCCTGGTTCTGCCGTATCGCAGCTATCGTTTCGGCTGGGTGTTCCGCAACGAAAAGCCCGGCCCCGGCCGCTTCCGCCAGTTCATGCAGTTCGACGCCGACACGGTCGGAAGCGGCTCGCCCGCGGCCGACGCCGAGATGTGCATGATGGCGGCCGACACGATGGAGGCGCTGGGCATTCCGCGCGGTTCCTATGTGGTGAAGGTGAATAACCGCAAGGTGCTTGATGGGGTGATGGAGTCGATCGGGCTTGGCGGCGATCAGAATGCCGGCCGTCGACTTACCGTGCTTCGGGCGGTCGACAAGTTCGATCGATTGGGTGAAGGAGGGGTTCGCGCGCTGCTTGGCGAAGGCCGCAAGGATGAGAGCGGCGACTTTACCAAGGGCGCGGGTCTTCAAGGCGATGCCGTCGACCTGGTCCTGAATTCTACGTGCCCGGAGACGGGGACCAACGACGAGATCATCGCAAAGCTCGCGCGGGGTACCGACTACGAGGCGGGCGCCGAAGGCGTCACTGAGCTGGCGGCCATCTCGCAGCTTGTTGCTGCCTCCGGCTATAGCGACCGCGTTCGCATCGATCCCTCCGTCGTCCGTGGCCTCGAATACTACACCGGCCCCGTCTACGAGGTCGAACTCCTGCTCGACACCAATGACGAGAAGGGCCGCCCGGTGCGTTTCGGCTCGGTCGGCGGCGGCGGGCGCTATGACGGCCTCGTCTCGCGCTTCCGCGGCGAGCCGGTGCCGGCGACCGGATTCTCCATCGGCGTGTCGCGGTTGCAGGCGGCGCTGACCATGCTCGGCAAGCTCGACACGCGGCCGGATTTCGGCCCCGTCGTCGTGACCGTGTTCGACCGCGACCGCGTCGCCGACTACCAGAAGATGGTAGCCAGCTTGCGCAGCGCCAACATCCGCGCCGAGCTCTATCTCGGCAACCCCAAGAACATGGGCAACCAGCTCAAATATGCCGACCGCCGCAATTCGCCTTGCGTCATCATCCAGGGCTCGGACGAGAAGGCGCGCGGCGAGGTGCAGATCAAGGATCTGATCGAGGGCGCCAAGGCGGCGGCCGCGATCGCCTCTAACCAGGAATGGCGGGAGACGCGCCCTGCGCAATTCTCGTGCAGGGAAGACGAGATCGTCGCCAGGGTGCGCGACGTGCTGGCTCGGCATGACGTGAAGTGGGGTTAGCTATTCGCTGCCACCGTCATGCCCGGGCTTGTCCCGGGCATCCACGTCTTGTTTGATAGTGAAGATCGTGGATGGCCGGGACGAAGCCCGGCCATGACGAAGAACAAAAAGGGAGTAGCGAAATGCCTGAGATTACCGTGAGCATGGCCGCGGGCCGCACCGACGAGCAGAAGGCCGGCATGATGCGCGACATCACCCAGGCGCTGGTGAAGAATCTCGGCGTCGATGCCGATGCGGTGGTGATCCAGATCAACGAGGCGCCGCTGGCCCACAAAATGAAGGGCGGCAAGACCTTCGTCGAGCGCGCAGCTGCGGCGAAGAAATAACTGTCGCCCCGGCGGCACGCCGGGGCCCATAACCACAGGTGCTTGTGGTTATGGCAGGCTGGGGCTCCAGCTTTCGCTTACATCTGACATCGGTGGTTATGGGTCCCGGCGTTCGCCGGGACAACACCGGTGTGTTCGGAATATCTCCATGGACGCACGCGAATTCATCCAGGTCGGCATGAGCGTCGAGCGCACGCTGGTGGTGCCGGCGGAGCGCACGGTCGGGCATTTCGTGCCCGGCATGCCCATGGTCTATGCGACGCCGATGATGATCCTGGAAATGGAGATGGCCTCGGGCGATGCGATCCGTGGGCATCTGCCGCCGGGCTGGGTCACCGTCGGCACCGAGGTCGATGTCCGCCATCTTGCCGCAGCGCTGGTCGGCGCCACCGTGCGCACGATTTCGAAGGTGATCGCGGTGGAGCGCCGCGTGATCCGCTTCGAGGTCGCGGCATTCGAAGGCGAGCGCAAGCTCGGCGAAGGCCGTCACGCCCGCGGACTGATCAACGTGGCGAAGTTCAACGCGCGGCTGGGGGCGAAATAAAGACTCGTCATGCGCGGGCTTGACCCGCGCATCCATCCTGAAACGAGTCCTTTTCAAGAATGATGGATTGCCGGGTCAAGCCCGGCAATGACGGCTTAGCCGTCACTTCGCCAGTTCCATCGAGCGCTTCGTTGCCGCGGCAATCGCGCGGATCATCAGCGGCTGCAGGCCGTCCTTGGCCATCAGCACTTCCAGTGCGGCCTGTGTGGTGCCGCCGGGCGAGGTGACGTTCTGCCGCAAGGTCGCCACCGGCAGATCGGAGCGGTGCAGCAGTTCGCCAGAACCAGCGACGGTCTCGCGTGCAAGCTTCATCGCAAGCCCGGCCGGCAGGCCGGCTTCGACGCCGGCGCGCGCCAGTTCCTCTGCGAGCAGGAAGACATAGGCCGGGCCCGAGCCGGAAACGGCGGTCACGGCGTCCATCAGCTTCTCGTCCTCGGCCCACTCCACCGCACCGGTGGCGCGCAGGAGCGCATCGGCGATGGCGCGCTGCGCGGCGCTGACGCCCTTGGCCGGCACCGCCACCGTGATGCCGCGGCCGATCGCGGCCGGCGTATTGGGCATCGCGCGCACCACCATGCCGCCGCAGACTTCCTCCAGCGCGGAGATTTTCGTGCCGGCCATGATCGAGACCACCAGCGTCGACGGTCCGACGAACGGCTTGACCAGGGGGCCTGCTTCGCGGAACGACTGCGGCTTCACGGCCAACACCAGCGTCTCGGCGGCGGCCATGTCTTTCGGATTGATCCGAACGCCCTTGCCCGCCAGCGCCTTGATCTCGTCGGAGGGAGTAGGCTCGACCACCACGACGCGCTTGGCATCGAGCCCGCCGGCGAGCCAGCCGGTCAGCATCGCGCCGCCCATCTTGCCCGCGCCCGCCAGCACGATGGTGCCGGTGATGTTTTTCAAAGCGTTGCTTGTGCTCACGATGTTCACCACGAATACCGCCGTCGTCCCGGCGAAAGCCGGGACCCATAACCACAGTCGGTTTTAGTGGACGGAGGTGATCGCAACAAGCATCGTGCGACACAATTGCATTCACGGAATATGGGTCCCGGCGTTTGCCGGGACGACACCGAGTGTGCCGTGGTGCTGTCGGCTAAGAGCCTTACGCCTCGCCTGCGGTGTCGAACATCGCGGCGTTCATCGCTTCCTGCGCCGATTTGCCGGCCCAGACCACGAACTGGAACGCGGGGTAGTAGCGCTCGCAGCCATGGATGGCGCCGGCGACCATCGCCTCGCACTGCGCGGTCGAAGCCGTCAGGCCGTTCGGCAGCACCAGCGCCTGGCGGTGCATGACCATGCCGGTGTGCATCCAGAGATCGAAATGGCCGACCCACAATTGCTCGTTGATGGCGGCGACCAGCCGCTGCACCTCGTTGAGCCGCGCCTGCGGAATCTTCATGTCGAAGGCGCAGGCCAGGTGCAGCGCCTCGATCTCGCCCATCCAGGTGAAGGAGAGCTGGTAGTCGGTCCACTGGCCCTTGGTGACGATCGTCACCTCGTCCTCGCCGGAACGCTCGAAGGCCCAGTTGTTGTCCGACGCGATGTCTTCGACGACCGCGAGCGGGTTGGTCTTGGAATCAACGATGCCTTCGAGGAGGGACATTTCCGTCTCGACCTTGTGTTCTTGCTTGGTTGGTACGAACGCGAGCGACCGGCTGGCGCGCGACGTGCTCGTCGCCGCCGACTGCAATCCCCCGATCGGCTCAGAGCATCTTTGGGGCCTGCGCGGATCAAGTGATGTGATTTGCGGAATCCGCGCAACCGCGGCCGGAGTCCGTCCACAGAATGGGCTGTGGATTCCACAGCTCAATCGTTAATTTCGGAACAAAACGGAATCGGAATCGCCGCATTTACAATTCGTTAACGAATGTACCGGCCCGGTTTCGGTGCATTTGGCCGCCCCGAGATTCGATTTTCGGCATGGGGACATGCGGTTTCGGCGTGTCATGGCCTCTTGCCCGCCCCGGTGTGCGACTTATAGTTCCAGTCAGGCCGGTCCATTCCGGGTCGGCCGATGTTCTCAGGGCGGGGTGAAAGTCCCCACCGGCGGTAAGGGCGGCAACGCCCAAGCCCGCGAGCGCCTTCCTCCCGAAACGGGGGAAGGGTCAGCAGATTCGGTGTGAATCCGAAGCCGACGGTCAAAGTCCGGATGGAAGAGAACGGTTTGCGGCGCTTCACGCGAATAGCCTTCGCGTGGGCACCGACGTTCCGTGTGCCCTGATTCTGGTCCTGAAAGAGGAAAGCCATGAATCAGACCTTGCTTGAAGCAGAAGCCAAGACCCAAATCCCCGACACACCGCAACCGCCCGGGCGTCCGCCCGCGCCGGTGCATCCGCGTTTCGCCAAGCCGCAGCGCATCGCCTTCGTGCAGGCCTGCTGGCATCGCGAGGTTGTGCAGGAGGCGTGCACCGCCTTCCTCGACGAGATGGAGGCGCGGCATGTGCCGCGCTCGGCGGTCGACCTGTTCGAGGTACCGGGCTCGTTCGAGATCCCGTTGCATGCGCAGATCCTCGCCAAGACGCGGCGTTACACCGCGATCGTGGCGGCCGGCCTCGTCGTCGACGGCGGCATCTATCGCCACGAATTCGTGGCCGACACCGTGATCAAGGCGCTGATGGACGTGCAGCTGCGCACGGAAGTGCCGGTGTTCTCGGCGGTGCTGACGCCGCAGCAGTTCCACGAGAGCGCGGTGCATTACGAGTTCTTCCGCAAGCACTTCGCCATCAAGGGCGTCGAGGTCGCGGAAGCCTGCGCCAACACGCTGCTCAGCCTGGAGCGGCTGCGCGGCCAGGTCGCCGCGGGCATCGTGTAGCCCGCACGTCCGCAGGCGATTGCACAACGGCAACTCCCGGCTATCCTGCCGGGAGTTGTCTCTTGAAAGGGGGCGGCATGAGCGATGATAAACATTCCGACTGGCTCGGCCTGTCCGGCCGCGTTGCCGTCGTCACCGGCGGGGGCGGCGGCATCGGCCGCGCCACCGCAGTGAGTTTTGCGAGGGCGGGCGCCAAAGTCGCCGTCATCGATCGCGACGAGAAGGGCCTGGACACGACGCGCAGCGAGTTGCGTGCGCTCGGCGCCGAGCCTGTGGTGGCGGCCTGCGACACGTCGGATGCGGCGAGTGTCGCGGCTGCGGCGGAAGCAGTGGAGAAATCGATCGGCCCGTGCGGCATCCTCGCCAACACCGCGGCCATCCTGCGCGCGGGCGGACTGGACACGCTGACGCTCGCCGAATGGAACGCGACGCTCGCGGTCAACCTCACCGGCTATTTCCTCTGCGCGCAGATCTTCGGCGCCCAGATGCGCAAGCTCGGGCGCGGCAGCCTCGTGCATGTCGCCTCGGTGGCCGGCTCGAATGCGCAAGGATTTTCCGGCGCCTACAGCGTCAGCAAGGCCGGCGTCGTCATGCTGTCGCGCCAGCTCGCCAGCGAATGGGGCCCGCACGGCATCCGCAGCAATGTGGTGAGCCCCGGCCTCGTGGTCACGCCGATGAGCCAGGCGTTCTACGACACGCCGGGGGTGACCGAGCGCCGGACCGCGGTGGTGCCGATGCGCCGCATCGGCGCGCCGCAGGACATGGCCGACGCGATCCTGTTCCTCGCCAGCGACCGGGCGTCCTACGTCAACGGCGACGAGATCACCGTCGACGGCGGCTTCACGCGAACCATCATGAATCTGGTGCCGCGGCCGGGCCACGGGTCTTGAAGCTGTAGGGTGGGCAAAGCGAAGCGTGCCCACCTTTCTTGCAAATATTTCTGAGATCAGCGCGCGGAAGGTGGGCACGGCGCAAGCGCGCCTTTGCCCACCCTACAAATCCTAGTCGAACAGGCTCGACACCGACTCTTCGGCCGCGGTGCGCTGGATCGCTTCCGAGATCAGATCGGCGATCGAGAGCGAGCGGATGTTCGCCGTCTTCTTGATCGCGTCGGTGGCCTGGATCGAGTCGGTGATGACGAGCTCTTTCAGTTTCGACGAAGCGATGCGCGCAGCGGCACCGCCGGACAGCACGCCGTGGGTGATGTAAGCGTAGACATCCTTGGCGCCGTTGGCGAGCAGCGCATCCGCCGCGTTCACCAGCGTGCCGCCGGAGTCGACGATGTCGTCGACCAGGATGCAGGTATAGCCGGCGCATTCGCCGATCACGTTCATCACCTCGGACTCGCCGGCGCGTTCCCTGCGCTTGTCGATGATGGCCAGCGGGGTGTTGATGCGCTTGGCGAGCCCGCGGGCGCGCACCACGCCGCCGACGTCGGGCGACACCACCATCACGTTGGAGAGGTCGAAGCGCTCCTTGATGTCGCGCACCATCACCGGCGAGGCGAAGAGGTTGTCGGTCGGGATGTCGAAGAAGCCCTGGATCTGGCCGGCATGCAGGTCGAGCGTCATGACGCGGTCGACGCCGGCCTGGGTGATCAAATTGGCGACCAGCTTGGCCGAGATCGGTGTCCGCGAGCCGGAGCGGCGATCCTGGCGGGCATAGCCGAAATAGGGAATCACCGCCGTGATGCGGCGCGCCGAGGAGCGGCGCAGCGCGTCGGTGATGATCAGCAGTTCCATCAGATGGTCGTTGGCCGGAAACGACGTCGACTGCAGGATGTAGGCGTCCGAGCCGCGGACGTTCTCCTGGATCTCGACGAAGATCTCCATGTCGGCGAAGCGCCGGACCACGCCCTTGGTCAGGGGGGCACCGATTCCGTCGGCGACCGCCTGTGCCAGCGCAGGATTGGAATTTCCGGCAATCAGCTTGATGGAGCCGTTCTTGGCGGACATCGACGCCTCTTTCCGCGCCTTGCTGGATACGACGTTCAGCATCTCGCTACACACCCTCGAGCCCGGCGGGTTTCGATGGGCGAGGGAATAACAGGGACAAAGTGTCGCTGGCAACCCGCTACCCTGGTTTTCCCGAGCAAAAATGGCCCGAAAATCTCCGGGATTGGCCGTTCATGGAGGATTTGAGTTAGGCGGCCGTCGGTTCCCCGGCGGGTTCGATTCCGCCCCAGTCAGCGCCGCTCCCGTATTGAGATGCGCGTGAGGTCGCGTGCACCGTCGACCACGCGAACGATCCGCACATTGTCGTCCTCGATGCGATACAGCGCCAGCCAGCGGTCGATAACCAGCATGCGCGCGTCTGGCGCGATGTCGGGACGTTCCGGACCAAGGGCGGGAAAGTCCGCAAGATCCCGGCAGCGCGACTCAATGCGTTCCAGGCAGCGGTCTGCCGTTGCTTGGCTGTCGGTGGCGATGTGAATCCAGATATCGATGAGGTCGGTGCGGGCTTGGTGCGTGTAGCGAACCCGCGCCATAGCTACTTCGTCTTGCCCAGTTTCTTGCGGGCCTCAGCCTTTACTGCAGCCAGGTCAAGCTCGCCTGCGTCGCCGCTGGCGAGACCCGTCTGATAGGCCTCGCGGAGCCACTGCAGCTTGGCAGCTTCGATCTGCTCGTGGCGCTCCATCAAGCGCAGCGCCTCGCGCACGACTTCGCTAGCCGAGGTGTAGCGGCCTGACGAAACCTTTGCGTTGACGAATTCACCCAGTTCGTCGGTCAGCGAGACGTTCATATTCATGGGCCGGCTCCTTGACGACCAATATGGCGCCAACCACAGACTTTGGCAATGTTAGGCATTTTTCGCCGGAGGGTAGTCAGTGCGCGTTATAGGCGAGGGCTCGCACAGACGATGCCGCGTCGGCCACCGCAGGCCCGCGTTTTCCCGGGGTCGGGGCGGGCGGCGGCGCGTCGGCCGGCGTGCCGTTGATCATGCTGGAGAGGCCGGCGAGGCCGGCTTGCGCGATTCTCCGCAGCACCATGTCGTCGGCATGGGCCCAGGCGTCGCGGCCACCCTTGCCCGCGGGCTCCTCGCCGGACAGGCGCAGCGCGCGCTGCTGGCTGCCGTCATAGACGTCCCAGACCCAGGCGATCACAGTGCGGCCGCGCACCACCTGCGCCGAGAGATAGCTGCGCACGCGATAGGTCGCCGCACTCTCGCGCGAGACGATGGCGAGGTTGCGCAGCTTGGATTCGCTGTCGAGCACGCCGACCATGCGGTCGAACACCTGCGGCGGCGGGCCGTCGATGGATTCGAAGGTGACGGTCGCAGGCCCGCCGGTCGCCAGCGCAAACGCGCCGCCCGCCGGGCCGCCGGTCGAGGCGCAGCCGCCCAGTGCGCATGCCGCCAGCAGCGCTGCTGCGATTGCCGCGCGCGAAACAAGCCGGCTGGTCCGGCGCAGTCTGGTTGACGCGTCCCTCATCGACCCCTGCGATATCGTTAATGGCCGTTAACGTCTAGGGCAGCCGGGACACAGCAAGAGGGGGAAAACGGCTGCGATATCAGCCGGATTTGCCTCATCCTGGGACAAAGGCGGTATGCCGGACGGGCTTTCGCGCTACTATGGCCGCAACTCGTCCATCGGGCTGGGGTGATGCATGCGGGCCTTTCTTCTCGACGGCTATGGGGCGATTGCGGACCACGTGAAGCTTGCGGATGTCGTGGATCCCATCCCGCGGTTCAACGAGGTGGCGATCGAGATCCATGCCGCCAGCCTCAATCCGATCGACTTCAAGATCGTGCGCGGCGACCTCAAGCGGGTGTCGAAATATCAGCTGCCACGCACCTTCGGCTTCGATGCCAGCGGCGTCGTGTTGTCGGCGGGGTCGCAAACGACCAAATTCAAGCCGGGCGACGTGGTCTATGCGCGCGCCTCGCGCGAGAGCATCGGCACCTTCGCCGAGCGGATCGCGCTTCCCGAACAGTTCGTCGCGCTGAAGCCGGCGCGCGTCTCGCATGCGGAAGCCGCCTCGCTGCCGCTGGTGGGCCTGACCACGCTGCAGGGATTTGGCAAGGTCGGCGCCCGCGCCGGCCAGCGCATCCTGATCCATGCCGGCGCCGGCGGCATCGGCACCTTCGCGGTTCAGTATGCAAAGCACATCGGCCTCCATGTCACCTCGACCACCAGCTCGAAGAACGCCGACTTCGTCAAATCGCTCGGCGCCGACAGGGTCATTGCCTATGACCGCGAGAACTATCTCGAGCAGGGCGGCGACTACGACATCGTCTACGACACGCTCGGCGGCGCCTTCACGATCGACGCCTTCAAGGTGGTGAAGCGCGGCGGCGCCGTCATCTCGCTGAGCGGTCCGCCCGACCGCGATTTCGCCCGGCGCATGGGCGCGGGCCTCGTGGTGCGCGTCGCGGTCTGGCTGATGAGCCGGAAGGTCTATGCGGCGAGTGAAGCCGCCGGCGCCAGCTATTGCTGGTTCTTCACCGAGCCGGATGGCGAGCAGCTGCGCGAGATCGCCGGCCTCGTCGACAGCGGCGCGATCAAGCCGGTGATCGACCGCGAATTCGCCTTCGAGCAGCTGCCGGAGGCGCTGGCCTATCTCGAGAAGGGTCGCGCCCGCGGCAAGGTCGTGCTGAAAGTGAAATAGGCGGAACGTCTGCAAGTGATCCGAAGCGGACATTGAGCGAAACGCAAACGTTGTTATCGGTCACGCTAAGTCCCGCTGTCGGGATCGGTGGCAGGCTTTTGCCGCGACATCGGCGCGGTGCTGACAAGGCAGGATATTTCGACTAACCTTCAATGCGACGATCAAGGCGATGCAGGACAGGGCCCACGAGAGAAGATCGATGAGCACAGTAAAAAGCGCTCTGGCACAGAAGAGTGGCGCCCTGATCCATGTTCGTTCCGGCGACATGATCGTCGAGGCTTTGCGCCAGATGCGCGAAAAACGGGTCCGGTCGGTGCTGGTCATCGACGACGACGTGCTGGTCGGTATCGTGACCCAGGGTGACTGCGCAATCAAAGTGCTGCTGCCCGGGCTCGATGCGAAGCAGACGCCGGTGGGCCAAGTGATGACGGGCAACCCGGTGACCGTCAAGCCGGACGATCCGCTGGACGGCTGCATGGCAATGATGGCTAAGCGCGGTTTTCGCCATCTGCCAGTGCTGGACGCGGGCAAGGTCGTGGGCGTGATCTCGATCGGAGACGTCGTCAAGAACATCATCCGGGATTTGGAGCACAACGTGGACGACCTGATGGGCTTTATCATGAGGGACGGCCCCGGGGGCTGACAGGCGAACCGCGGTGCCGTCGCATCCCGTCCGCGATCCTGCGGCGGGCGTCATCGGATGCCACCGCTTGGTTAAGTGATCTGCTGAGAATGACCGCCTGTGGCCCCTGAAGCGCGATGCGATTTGGTTGAATCGTCATCGCGCTTTAGGTTGTTGTTTGAGCATGATCTTTTCGGAAAACCGCTTCACACTTTTCCGGATCATGCTCTGGCAGACCTCGTCAATGTCTGCTTTCGGCTCCAACGATCACCGCCCTATTCGCGCTCCAGTGCGATGGCGTGGACGTGGCGGCCGTAGTCCGGCTCTTTCCGATGCACCGAGCGGCGATAGCTGAAGCAGCGTGCGTCGGAATAGGTGTCGATGCCGAGATCGTCGATCAAGAGCACGCCGGCATTCTCCAGCCGCAGGCGGATGAAGCCGCCGAGGTCGAACATTGCGTGTCCGTCGCGCTCACCCGGCAGGAAGAAACGTCCGTACTCGGCGTCGGCATCGAGGAAGCGTTCGACGAATTCGGGGCCGACTTCGTAGGAATGCTGGCGGATCAGGGGGCCGATGGCGGCGACGATACTGCCTCTGATGGCGCCGAGCTTCTCCATCGCTCCGATGGTGGATTCCAGGATGCCGGTGAGCGCGCCCTTCCAGCCGGCATGCGCCGCGCCGATCACGCGCGCTGAGGGATCGACGAACAGGATCGGGCCGCAATCGGCCGTGGTGACGCCGATCGCAAGGCCTTCCGTGCGGGTGACGATGGCGTCGGCCCTGGGGCGTGATCCGTTCCATGGCCCTGACGCCACGACCGTATCGGGCGAATGGATCTGGTGCAGCGTGAGGAAATGCTCGGGCCTCACGCCCATCTGCGTTGCCATCCGTGCGCGGTTTTCCGCAACCTTGGCCGGATCGTCCTGTGACCCGGGCCCGCCGTTGAGGCTGGCATAGACACCGTCGGACACGCCGCCCTCGCAGGTGAAGAAGGCGTGGCGCAGGCCGGGCACGGCCGACAGCAGCGAAGAGCCGAGCATCATCGCTTCGCTTCCTGCGTCTCGTCGGAAAGTCCGGCGAGCGAGATTAGATCGGGCTGCGAGATGCCGATCACCTTGAACATCGATCCCATGCCGCCGCGGCCGGTTTCGGTGAGCCGCTTCAGCGCGCCGTCGATGTCGGCCGAGACTTCGTGCGTGGCCTTGGCCATCAGCGTCGCCGCTCGCGTCTCGATGCCGAGCCGCTTCAGGAAATCGCCCTGCGTCACCGGGCCGTGCACGCGCGCGCCGAGATCCTCCGCCGCGCGCGCCAGCGCCTGGAAGTCGACATGGGCGGTGACGTCGGCTTGCCCCGGGTTCTTCAAGGGGTCGGTGAAGCTGTGGCGGGCGATCGCCTGGAAGGTGTCACCGGCATCGCTGCGCAGATGGCCGTAGTCGATGATCAGCGCCGCGCCGTCCTGCTCGCGGACGCGGCGGGCGATCTTCATGATCTCCTTGTCCGGCCGCCATTCGAAGATGGCGCCGACGGGAGCGGCGCGCACCAGCGGCGGCAGCAGCACCTCGAAGCGCGGCGTCGGTTCGGGCATATGGCCGAATACCAGCTTCTCGTTCTTGTCGAGCTCGACGGTGCGCTCGTGCCAGCCGGTCTCGCGCTTGACCATCTGGTGGATCGGCAGCACGTCGAAATATTCATTGGCGAAGATCACCGCAGGGCCGTCCAGCACGTCGTCGATGCTGTCGTGCCAGGTGATGTTGCGCACGCCCGACAGCGTCGAGCGCTGCTTTTCGCGCAACACCGGGTTCACCTCCACCATGTGGATGGTGAGCGACTGGTAGAGCGGCGGCAGCACCCGCAGCGCGCGCAGCGCATCCGCCATCATGGTGCCGCGGCCGGGGCCGAGCTCGATCAGCCGCAGCAGCGGCGGCTGGCCGATCGCGCGCCACACCGAGGCCGCCCACAGGCCGAGCAGCTCGCCGAACATCTGGCTGACTTCCGGCGCGGTGGTGAAATCGCCCTCGCGCCCGAGCGGATCGCGCGACACGTAATAGCCGTGCTGCGGATGCATCAGGCACAGTTCCATGTAGCGCCAGACCGGCATCGGTCCCGACGACTTGATCAGTTTTCTGATCTCACTCAGCAGCGGCGAAAATTCAGCGTTCACGTTCAGCCCGGAATGAAATTAACTATTTGGCGGCGGTTCCCTTGCCACGCCATGCCAGCACAATAAGGATGATCCCTGCAACAATCATCGGCAGCGACAGCAGCATGCCCATGGTCAGGCCGCCCCACAGGAAGCCGAGCTGCGGGTCGGGCTCCCTGAACAATTCGCCGGTGATGCGCGCCAGCGCGTAGATCGCGATAAAGCTGCCGAGGATCAGGCCGGGCCGCCTCAAGGCGCCCATCCGGATCATTATCG
Organism: Bradyrhizobium sp.; assembly: GCF_016219575.1. Taxonomy (GTDB): domain Bacteria; phylum Pseudomonadota; class Alphaproteobacteria; order Rhizobiales; family Xanthobacteraceae; genus Bradyrhizobium. The sequence continues at coordinate 83,170 of NZ_JACRMG010000037.1, forward strand.
CCAGCACTGTGAACAACAGGATGCCCTCGAGCGCCGCCTGGTAGAGCTGGCTCGGATGGCGCGGCAGCGGCCCGCCATTGGGAAAGACCATCGCCCAGGGCAGGCCGGGGTCGGCGAGGCGCCCCCACAATTCGCTGTTGATGAAATTGGCGAGCCGCCCCAGGAACAGGCCGATCGGTCCGACCGCGGTCACGATGTCGCCCAGCGACAGGATCGGGATGCCGTTGCTGCGGGCAAACCACATCACGGCGACGACGCAGCCGAGGAAGCCGCCGTGGAACGACATGCCGCCCTCCCAAAGCATGAAGATCGCGGCCGGATGCTGGATGAAGAAGGGCAGATTGTAGAACAGCACATAGCCGGTGCGGCCGCCGACGATGATGCCGACGGTGACCCACAGGATGAAATCGTCCATCTGCGCCAGCGTAATCGGCGCCGGCCCGCCCCACAGCTTCTCGTTCTTGATCAGCGCGCGGGCATAGATCCAGCCCAGCACGATGCCGCCGATATAGGCGAGCGCATACCAGCGGATCGCGATCGGTCCGAGCGAGATCGCGACGGGATCGAAGACGGGAAAGGCGATGGCGAGATAGGGCATGCGCTCGGAAGACTAGACGAGATTGCGGCGATAGAGCGAGAGCAGCCGCTCCCAGTGCCGTTCGGCGGCGTCGCGGTGATAGACCGGGCGCTTCGGGAAGGCAAAGCCGTGATGCGTGCCGGGATAGATCTCCACCTCGTTCTTCGTGCCCTTCATCGCCGCACTCACCTTGTTGATGATTTCCTGCGGCGCGTAGATGTCGGTCTCGGCGCAGGCGAAATAGAGCTCGGCCCCGGTCTTGCTTGCGGCCAGGTGCGGACTGTCGGCCTGGTCGGTGGCCAGATGCGTGCCGTAGATCGAGGCTGCCGCCTTGACCCGATCGGGAAAATGCGTGGCCGCGTTCACCGCGTAACGCCCGCTCATGCAATAGCCGACGGTGCCGACGATTTTCGTGTTTGCGGCCGGTTGTCCCTCGGCATAGGCGAGCAGCGCCGTGGTGTCTTCCATCACAAGCGGGATGTTGATCGAGTTCATGAAGCCGAACATCCGCTTGCGTTCGGGCGCCTCCGGATCGGGCGGAATCGGACCCAGCTCCATCACGCCGGAGCGGTAATAGAGATTCGGCAGCATCACGTAATAGCCCGACGTGCCGAGCCGGCGCGCCATGTCGCGCAGCTCCTCGCGGATCGCCGGCGCATCCATGTAGAAGATGATGACGGGAAACGGCCCGCCGCGCTCGGGATGGGTGATGAAGGTGGTGGTCTTGCCGTCCCTGGTGGGAATCTCGACTTGCTGATCGATCATGGGCGTTTCGCTGCCGTTGGCTGATTCTGATTTTTGATTTGCGCGCACAATACGATTGCAAGGAAAGGCGAACATGACAAGGCAATGGTCCAGGGCATTGCCAGGGCAAGCCCGGGCATGGCGGGCTTGAACTCGGGGGCCGGCATCGCCATTGTCTTGTTTGAAATTGCCGTGACCTCATTCGCAGCGGAGAGTTTTGCGATGACCCAGACCACCAACCGGTTCTTCGACGAGATCGGACGCCTGATGAACGACGCCGCCGGCGCCGCCCAGGGGGTCAAGCGCGAGGTCGATGCGGTCATGCGCAACCAGGCCGAACGCATCCTGCGCGACCTCGACCTGGTCAAGCGCGAGGAGTTCGAGGCGGTGAAGGACATGGCGCGGCTGGCGCGCGAGGAAAACGAGGCGCTGAAGGCGCGCATCGCGGCGCTGGAGGCCAAGCTCGGCGGCACGCCGACTGGCTAGGCACTTTCTTTCCTCGTCATGCCCGGGCTTGACCCGGGCATCCACGGCTTTGGTGCCAAGAACGTGGATGGCCGGGACAAGCCCGGCCATGACGAAATCGGGGTCGTTTCACCCCACATTTCCTTGTCATTTCCAGACTTTGAGGCTAAAAGCCCGCCAACTTCGCAGCCCCCGCACCCCTGGAGGCTTGCTGCGGAGTGCGCAATAGGCCGCCTTGCGGCCTATATTCTTTTACAAAACAAGGACTTAGACAAATGGCGACGACCGTCAAGGAATTGAAGGCGACCGCACGTCCGAAGAGCGGCAAGGGGGCCGCCCGGGCAGAGCGTCGCGCCGGGAGAGTTCCCGGAGTGATCTACGGCAACAACCAACCCCCGGTGACCATCTCGGTCGACGACCGCGAACTGCGCCAGCGCATCCTGGCCGGCCGCTTCACCACCACGCTTTACGACATCGATCTCGAGGGCAAGAAGCACCGCGTGATTCCGCGCGACTTCCACCTCGATCCCGTGCGCGACTTCCCGATCCATGTCGACTTCATGCGGCTCGGCGAAGGCGCCACCATCCGCATCCACGTGCCCCTGCACGTGGTCAACTCGGAAACCGCTCCGGGCATCAAGCGCGGCGGCACCGTCAACATCGTCACCCATGCGCTCGATCTGGAGTGCTCGGTCGACAACATCCCGCAATATATCGAGGCCGACGCCTCGGGGCTCGAAATCGGCCACTCGCTGCATCTGACCGACATCAAGCTGCCGGCCGGCGTGAAGTCGCTGACCCGCAGCGATGCGACGCTTGTCACCATCGTGCCGCCCTCCGGCTACGCCGAAGAGCAGAAGGCGGCTGCGGCTGCTGCGGCGGCTGGTGCTGCGGCTCCGGCGGCGGGCGCGGCTGCTCCGGCGGCGGGTGCTGCGGCTCCGGCGGCGGGCGCTGCGGCTCCTGCAGCGGGTGCTGCGGCTCCGGCGGCGGCGAAGGCGCCTGCCGGCGGCGACAAGAAGAAGTAAGGCGGCTCCGGCAGGATGCCGCGTCATGCGCCTGTTTGTTGGCCTCGGTAATCCCGGCGCGAAATACGCGCAGAACCGGCACAACATCGGGTTCATGGCCGTCGAGGAAATCGCACGGCGTCATGGTTTCGCACCATGGCGCCGTCGTTTTCAGGGCGAGACCTCGGAAGGCACGCTCGAACGCGAGCGCGTCGTGCTGCTGAAGCCGGCGACCTACATGAACGAGTCCGGTCGCGCCGTGCAGGAGGCGGCCAACTTCTTCAAGATTGCGGCCGGCGACGTCACCGTGTTCCAGGACGAACTTGAGCTGCCGGCGGCGAAAGTGCGGGTGAAGGTCGGCGGCGGCATTGCCGGTCACAACGGCCTGCGCTCGATCTCCTCGCATATCGGCAACGACTACCGCCGGGTGCGGCTCGGCATCGGTCATCCCGGCATCAAGGAGATGGTGCATCACCACGTGCTGTCGGATTTCGCCAAGGCCGACCGGCCGTGGGTGGAGGCGCTGTGCGAGGCGATCGCCGACAATGCAGGCTTGCTTGCGGCGGGGCAGGACTCCTCGTTCGCGAACAAGGTGCATCTGGCGCTGCTGGCGAAGGGATTTTTGGACAAATCGGGCGAAGGTGAAAAGTAACGCTCGTCATCGCGGGACTTGATCCGGCGATCCATCCTTTCAAGAAGGATGGATACGCGGGTCAAGCCCGCATATGACGACATCAAATTAATTCAGGCGCAGCGGCTTGGTGCGCGCGAAGCGGAAGATACGTTAATGGGATTCAAATGCGGTATCGTCGGCTTGCCCAATGTCGGCAAGTCGACGCTGTTCAACGCGCTGACGGAAACGGCGGCGGCGCAGGCGGCGAACTATCCGTTCTGCACCATCGAGCCGAATGTCGGCGAGGTCGCCGTGCCCGATCCGCGGCTCGACAAGCTCGCGGCGATCGCCAAGTCCGGCCAGATCATCCCGACGCGGCTGACCTTCGTCGATATCGCCGGCCTCGTGCGCGGCGCGTCGAAGGGCGAGGGCCTCGGCAACCAGTTTCTCGCCAACATCCGCGAGGTCGACGCGATTGCGCATGTCGTGCGCTGCTTCGAGGATTCCGACATCACCCATGTCGAGGGCAAGATTGCGCCTTTGGCCGATATCGAGACCATCGAGACCGAGTTGATGCTCGCCGACCTCGACAGCCTCGAGAAGCGCGTCGACAATCTCTCCAAGAAGGCCAAGGGCAACGACAAGGAGGCCAAGGAGCAGCTCGACCTCGTCAACCGCGCGCTGGCGCTGGTGCGCGACGGCAAGCCGACCCGCCTGCTCGAGCGCAAGCCGGAAGAAGAGCGCAGTTTCCGCATGCTGGGGCTGCTCACCTCAAAGCCCGTGCTCTACGTCTGCAACGTCGAGGAAAGCTCGGCCAAGGACGGCAACAATTTCTCGAAGCAGGTGTTCGAGCAGGCCAAGAAGGAAGGCGCGGTCGCGGTCGTGATCTCCGCCAAGATCGAATCCGAGATCGCCACTCTTTCGCGTGAGGAGCGCGCCGAGTTCCTGGAGACGCTGGGGCTGGAGGAAGCCGGCCTCGACCGCCTGATCCGTGCCGGCTACCAGCTGCTCGACCTCATCACCTATTTCACCGTCGGCCCGAAGGAGGCCCGCGCCTGGACCATCGACCGCGGCACCAAGGCGCCTGCGGCCGCCGGCGTCATCCACACCGATTTCGAAAAGGGCTTCATCCGCGCCGAGACCATCGCCTTTGACGACTACGTGGCGCTCGGCGGCGAGGCCGGCGCACGCGACGCCGGCAAATTGCGGCTGGAAGGCAAGGAATACGTCGTCGCCGACGGCGACGTGATGCACTTCCGGTTCAATACGTAAGTGATGCGTAGGGTGGGCAAAGGCGCGCTTCGCGCCGCGCCCACCTTCGCGAGCACGCCCGTGAAGGTGGGCACGCTACGCTTTGCCCACCCTACGATGCTCTACGATTCCTGCAATGACGAAGGGCTAGTGCATCCCGCCCTGGTCGCGGATGGCGCCGAGGTGCTCGTTGATGCGGAACACGATCAGGATGAACTCGGCGGCGATGCGCGAGAACACGATGCCGACCACGACGCTGGCGATCGAGGACAAGAGCAGGATGAAGCCGACGAACGGGCTGATCGCCATGTAGGTCAGGCCCGACAGGATGCCGTAGATGCCGAACAGCACGATCAGGCCGATCGCCAGCCAGTAGAACGTCTTGATGATGGTGGGCGTGATGAAACGGTCCCACTGAAACAGATCCTGCAGATCGAACATCTCTCTTCCCCCAGCCTGAAGGCAGATTAGGTCGCGTCGAACCCGGCCGTTGGCCTAGCCCCGAAAAACGCCCCGGACAAGCCCGCAAGAGCGCCCGAATCGGCGCGCTCATGCGCCATGCATTTGCTCGGGTTGAGATTGCCGGAAATAACGGCCACAATCGGGCTTCCTTCCGGCATTTTTCTCCCTGAGCTATGACCACGCTGACATTCGAAGACTTCAAACCCGGCCGTTTCGGTACGTTCGGCCCGCGCCGCGTCACGCGCGAGGAAATCCTGGAGTTTGCGGGCGAATTCGACCCGCAGCCGATGCATCTCGACGAGGAGGCCGCCAGCCGCTCGATGCTCAAGGGCCTGTCCGGCTCGGGCTGGCATCTCTGCTCGGTGATGATGCGGCTATTGTTCGACGGCTTCATCGGCCGCACCGCCTCGCTCGGCTCGCCCGGGGTGAGCGAGGTGCGCTGGATGGCGCCGCTGCGTCCCGGTGACGAACTGACGCTCGACGTCGACGTGGCCGAGGCGCGGGTCTCGAAGAGCCGCCCCGACACCGGCATCGTCACCTTCAAGTGCACCGCGCGCAATGCGGCGGGGCAGGCGCTGTGCGAGATGACGTCGCCGATCATCGTCAGGCGGATCGTCGCGACGGCGGAGCAGTCGCGATGAATTTCTACGAGGATATGGAAATCGGCGCTCGCCGCGAGATTGGCGCCTACACCTTCACCGCGGAAGCGATCAAGAAATTCGCCGCGAAATACGATCCGCAGCGCTTCCACCTCGACGAGGAGGAAGGGCGCAAATCGCTGTTCGGCGGGCTTGCCGCCTCCGGCTGGCATGTCGGCTCGGCCTGCATGAAGATGCTGGTGGCCGACGGGCAGCAGAGGGTCAAGGAAGCCATCGCACGCGGCGAGAAGGTCGCGGTATGGGGACCATCGCCGGGCTTTCGCGACCTGCGCTGGATCCGCCCGGTGCTTGCCGGCGACACCATCAGCTTCTCGACCGGCATCGAGTCCAAGCGCTTGTCGGAAAAGCGTCCGGGCTGGGGCATCCTGCAGGCCCGCACAGGCGGCGTGAACCAGCGCGGCGAGGAGGTCTATTCCATCCGCGCCACCGCCTTCGTGCCGCTGCGCGATGCGGCGGCGGCGTGATTCTCTCCACTCGTCATGCCCGGCCTTGTGCCGGGCATCCACGTCTTCGGTGCCGCGGAAAGAAAGACGTGGATGGCCGGGACGAGCCCGGCCAACGGCGACGCAATGAACATGGTTACCGCAGTCTGCCGCCGTTTCCGCGCAATTAATCCTGTTGGGTAGCAGTCCGTTTGCGCTAACGCATTGTGAACCTCTGCCCGCGATAGTCGCCCGCGAACAAGCGGGTAGGGGACCACCATGGCGGATCGCAGCGCGTTGCAGTTTGTCGGCTTTATCTTCGCGACCGTGACGCTGGCGGTGATGCTGGCCACGGGAATGGTGGTGAAGGGTTACGCAGACGGCGCCTACGCGCTCGACGGCGGCCGCACGGTCATCGTTCGCTAACCAAGCCGAAGATCAGCGGCTCCACAGCAGCGCCATCACGACGACGGCCGCAACCAATATTCCGACGAAGCGGATCAAAATGGTTCCGATGTGGTGCTGCGAAGCCCGCACCGGAATCGGATCGGTATTGCCCGGACGAATGCTTTCCATCTGAAATGTCCCAAAACTGAACGCCCGCCTGGCGGCGGCCCCGATGTTGGTCGCGGCCGCCCGCAATCTCGTTCAAATCCACGCTGAAATTTCGGCCTTGCTTTTTTTTGCTGCGCTTCTTGCCGGCCCCGAACATGAAACCGCCGCCCTCCCGAGACGGAGAGCGGCGGCGTCTTGATAGAGCAGAACTCAGCTGTTGCGAAGGCCGTCGGCGGCGCGTTTCCACTGATTGACGTTGTCGGCGATCATGCGCGTCGATTTCATCGCGGCCTGGCTGAGCTGGGCATAGCCGGAGATCTCGCGCTGGACGCGCTGGCCCTCCGCATGCAGGAGGTCGCGCAGGCTTTCCAGCTCGGAGATCAACTTCTCGATTTCGCCGAGCGAGGTGCCGGCGACGCGCTGGATCAGCGAGTTGACGTTGTTCGCGGTTGCCTCCGCGTTGGGATCGACGGGCGCGGTTTCCGGGCTCTGGATCGGCGGCCTCCGCAGATAGGCGATGTCGTTACGGACGAATTCGCGGATGCCATCCTCGACCTGCGAGACGGCGGCGCTGTCCACATCGACGGTTTCTTCGATCTCTTCGGCACGATTGTGAGCGTTCATCGGCTATTCCCTTGGTTCGCGTTGGCGCGAGCGCGGACGTCCCCCGCACGACGAAGGTCAAGTTAGGGGGGCCGAATTTGACCGCATCTGGGCCAATCTGCGGCGATGCTGGGTTGATTCAGGGGGAGTGAAAGGCGGAAAAACCGGGTATCGGCGGGCGTCTTCAGCCGCCTCACCAGCTGCGCTTGAAGCCGGCGCTGATGCTCTTGCTGGTGGCGCCGGCCGGCGTCTCGCCGATCGATCCGGACACCGTGACGCCGTCGAACAGTTTTTGCTCGGCGCCGATCCTGCCCAGCCATTTGTCGTCGCTGGAGGACAGCGTGCGGCCTGCGGTGAAGCTGGTGCCGGTATCGCCGATCGAGAGTTTTGCCGATTGCTCGGTCTCGGTGTTGCGCGAGGGGTGCGCCGGCACGCCCGGCACGGGGACGAGCCCCTGCTGGATCACGTTGTAGCCGTTCTGCAGCGTCAGAAAATAGCTGTCGCCGAGCGGCACCGACTTGCTGATGCGGGTGCCGAGCTTGCCCTGCTCGGTGGCGGGATCGACGCGGGCCTCGACCGAGGTCTTGTCCCAGATCGAGCCGACGCCGGGGGCCGATATCGCCGCCCAGGCGCTGCCGGAGGAACTTTCCGGCGCGGCGTTGGGAGAGATTTTCTGCTGCAGCAGGTCGCCGCTGGTGGTGCCCGGTGCGGGGTTGACCACGGTCATGTCGGCGCCGATGCGGGTGTCCCAGAACGGCGAGATCGACTGCTTCACCGACACGGCAGCCGCACCATTGCCCTTGGCATTGGACGACCACGATGTGTCGCTGCCGTCGGCGGGCTTCGAAGCGGTGCGGCCTTTGGCGGACGGCAAATGCAGCTTCGAGGCATCGACGTCGAGCTGGCTCCAGTCGAGCTTGTCGATGTCGACCCCCTTCAGGATGTCCTCGTCGTTCTTTTCGGGCGCTGCGGCCGCATCGTCGGCCTCATCGGCTGCCCCGGCGGCAGCAGGGGATTGCGCCATCGCCGCTGCCGAGAGCAGGCAAAAACCTGCCGCCAGCGAAAGCCGCCGCCATTGCCGCGTGGATGCCGTGAACTTCATGACCCTGCCTGGTTCGAGCCGGACCTACATGCGGTCATTCTGGCGCAAAATTGTGGCGGTGTTCCATCGCCGTCATTCCGGGTTCGCTTCGCGCCCCGGAATAACGACGCAAATCTGCGTCACGCCGATACCGCGACCATCCTCATATGCGGCGGATAGACCGTCTGCTCGGCCAATTCGTAGCTGTCGATGAGGATGCGCATGCTGGACAGCCGGCCCTCCCTGAACTGGGCGAAATGCGCCAGCCGTACCCGCACCGGCTTGTTGGTGTCGAGCACCGTCAGCGAGTAGCGCAGCAGCGAGGAGGCCGCTTCCCTCCCCAGCATGATCTGTTCGCGGTCGAAGCGGTGGACGCGGACCCGATCGGCGATCTGCCGGATCACCTCCAGCACCGCGGCCTTGCCGCGGCGCGAGCCGAAATAGGGAAACAGCTCGACCGGCCCATGGATGGTCCAGTCGACATCTTCATCGATCAGCGGCTCGATCTCGGCGAACTGGCGCTCGTTGATCGCGCGGTGCAACGCGCGCGAAAAGCGCCAGAGACTATGCTCTGTCATCTTGGGTCGTCCCTGAATTTGGATAGCGCGATCCCGAAAAGTGGAAACCGGTTTTCGGAAAAGATCGCGCTCAACTAAGCCAAGCAGCCGACAGGCCCTGCCGCGTCATCAATGACGGCGGGGCGGCGGCTGCGTCTCATTCAACTATTGGTCGTTGAAATAGGCCGATGGTTTGAAAGGACAATCGGCGTTTTTGCATTGCACAAATGCCGTGGTATTACGGATGTCCCCTCTTCCGGGGCGGTTTTGGCGGCCGTTCGAGGGCGATTTGGGCATCGCGCCAGGCCAGCACGCCGAAGGCCACGGCGCCGGCGAGGCCGCCCAGAACGGCTCCCAGGGGCATGAAGGTGAAAAACACCAGCATGCCGCTATACCCTTCAAAGTTCGAGGTTTTGAAGATTTCGACCCAGGCAAGACCGGCGCCGACGCCGAGTGCGGCACCGCCCAAAGCGCCCAGCAACAGACCCAGCAAAACCAGCAACGCGATCTTCATTCGTCCCTTGACGGGGCCGCAAGCCCGAGAGCGGCCCAGTGCTGGGTCGTGAGGGTGCCCGGAAAGGTTCACGGGCCGGACAAGAAATGGTGAAGCCTCTCGGCCGGTCATTCCGGGGCGATGCGCAGCATCGAACCCGGAATCCGGAGCTGACGGCGCGAGGTTCCGGGTTCATGCTTCGCATGCCCCGGAACGAAAACCTGCTCTACGGCTCCCCCGTCGCCTTCCCGGTCAGCAGGGAGGAGAGATCCTTTTCCAGCACCTGCTCCACCAGGTCGAAGGTGTCCATCACCTCGCGGATCTGCGAGATGCGGCCGTCGCGCAGGGTGAAGAAGACCGCAAGGTCGAACTGCACGACCCGGTTGTTCGCCCGCTTGCGAAAGAACAGGCGGAGCAGGGCCGCGACCTTGTCGCCCTCGGCGAGGATGATCGGCACTTCGTGGCGCATCTCGGTGTAGCGGCTGTAGACGGTCTGCCACATCGCGCGCAGCTCCGCCTTGCCGCGATGCGAGCCGAGATGCGGCAGGATGTCGACGGGTGCGTTGGAGAAGAATTCGACGTCGTCGGTGCAGCGCCCCAGCGCGCTCTCGATGTCGCCGGCGTAGAAGGTCTCGAACATGTTCAGTACACGCTGACGGTTCAGCTCTTCGGTCATTTCCTGCTCCGTCCGCGCCGTTGCGACTCGAATCCCGCTGCATTGTCGCCGGAACGCCGCGGCAGGCAATCCGCCAAAGGGACCAGACGGTCCGCCGAAACCGCGGCAGGTGCGGCGCGTAACGGCCGGCCGCCTATTTCGCCGGTGCGAGCGGCGGCGTGATGCGGCCGGGCGGACGCAGCGCCGGGCCGGTCTCCCGCAGCAGCGGCCCCACCAGATCGCGCCCGCTGAGCTGCTCGACCCAGTCGATGGTGTCGAAGAAGCAGCGGATCTCCGTGATCAGGCCGCCCCGCAGCTCGAGGAAATTGCCGCTCGGCAGCCGGATCACCCGGCCGTCGTCGCGCTTGGTGTAGGTGACGTCGACGATCGCCGCGGCGCGCTGGCTGTCCGCGACCAGGAAGGGGACCTCGTGCCGGCGCTGGCTGTAGCGCGCATCCAGCACCGCCATCAGGTCCGCCACCGCCTTGCGGCCGCGCTGCGGACCGAGATGCGGAAACAGCTCGACCGGCAGATAGACCATCAGCAGCATGTCCTCGGCACAGCACTTCACCGCGGCCTCGACGTCGCCGCCGTAATAGGCCGCGAAGAAGTTCAGCACGCGCTGCCGGTTGATGTCGTCGGCCATTCCGTCTCTCCGCCGGTGCGACTGATTCGCGCAGGCTGCGCCTGATTCTGGACCGGTTCGCGCGTGAATCAATCGGCAAAACCACGGGGGCGGCACCGCCCAGGCGGGGACGACCGGACCTGCCCATCCATTGTGCGATCGTCCGGAATCCCGCGCTTGTCCGGCACGGCACACGGACTATCCTGTGCGGAAGGTCGGAACGGCACGCCATTGCCGGTCCGCAATTGCGAGCGTGAAGTCATTGACGAACGGTCCGTGCGCCGTCCCCTGCGGGGCGCGATGTCGAATTTTTGTGCCGGCTTTCTCGAAGGCGTGAGCAGGCGACGTATTATCGAATTTGGGAGGCTGCAATGCGCGCCGTTTATTTGATTGCCATCGTGCTGCTGACCGCATTCGCGACGCCTGTCCCTGCACAACCGGTTTCGGGCGAGGCCGAGGTCCGCGCCGCATTGAAGCAATGGATGACCGATTTCAACGCCGGCCGCGCCGACAAGGTTTGCGACATCTTTGCGCCGACGCTGCGCGCCGACGTCGACGGCTTTCCCGAGCGCACCTTCGACATCCAGTGCAAGGTGCTGCAAACCGTGCTCGCCGATCCCGACCATTCCCTGAGCTACGCGCTCGACATCAAGGAAATCCTGGCCGACGGCGACATGGCGGCGGTGCGGCTGCTGTGGACGCTGACGTCGAAGAACAAGAGCAGCGGCGAGACCAAGGTGACGGAAGAGCAGGGCCTCGACATTTTCGGCCGCAGCAGCGACGGCCGCTGGCAGATCATCCGCTTCATGAGCTACGAGCGGTAGCGAGCCGCGCCGCCTGCGGCGCGGACTGACGGTAGTTGCAGCCCCGCGAGCTCCCTGCCCAAAACACGCAAAACAACCCCATGCAAAGTAGCAGTCCGTAGGGCGGATTAGCGAAGCGTAATCCGCCGCAGATGTGCGCCTCCCGAAAGATGGCGGATTACGCCTTTGGCTAATCCGCCCTACGTCTTTGCTCCTCGCATGACCATGCGGGCGCAGCTCAATTCGGCGGAAGCACCTTCCGCGTGGCGAGATCGATCATCACCCGCCCCTTGTTCTCAAACCCCGGCGGCACATAGGCATCGCCCTTCGCGAGCGTGCCGAACGTCTCCTTGGGCTTCGGAAAGCCCTTGCCGCAGGCGGTCCTGAAGATGTCGGCATCGGCGTAAGACGCATCGAACGCCACCGTCTCCTTGCGCGGGCCCGCGGCGAGCTTCGACAGCTCGAAAAAGGCCGGCGGCTTCTTCCTGCAGGTCACGACGTTGGCGCCATGCGCCCCGGTCGAATCCGTCGCCCGCAGCAGGAAATCGTGTTTGATGCCGATGCCCTTGCCGTAGTCGCGCGCGAACGCCATCTGCGCCACGCCGCCCTCGAGATAGCCTTGGCCCATGTGCCCGGCGAGGCAGACCAGCGAGTCCTGCTTCTCGCTGCGCGGCACCACGATGCAGTCGTTGACCCGCGCCCCCGGCTGAAAGCCGACGAAGCCGTACTTGCCGCCGGCCAGCTCGAACACGGCCGAGCCGCCGTCGTCATTGGCCCGCGCCTCGCAGCCCGAGTCGTAATTGACCACCAGCAGCGGATTGCCCGACGCGATGAATCTTCCGCTGAACCGGTCCTTGAGCAGCTTGACGTCGCAGCCGTTCTTGCGGCCGCTGGCCGGATACCCCTTCGCCCGCGTGCAGGTGTCGCCCTTGATGTTGGCGGCATCGCAGAAGGTGGCGAGGAGGGCGCGGTCGGTGGCGTCCTGGGCGAGGGTGGGGGAGGTGAGGAGAAACACACTGAGCACGAGCGCAAGCGCTTTAACGACTTTCGACATGGAGCAACTCTATGAGATAGGACTATCTAGTTCGATTTGGGTCGCAAGGCTCGGTCGGATCGGATGCGCGTTCGAACTCAAAGGAAGCCTTTTTCTGATTCCGAATCGTCTTCGCTTTCTTCAAGAAGCTTCTTTACCTCCTGAGGATCTTCACCAAATGTCACCAGCGAATCGGGTAGCCCGATGAGGACTAGCGGACAGGGATTGCCGACACCGCGCAGAACACGGTCCTGCAATTTGCCCCAATGCGTTGTGGAGGCACCAAACTTGTCTCCGACAAAATGATCGACGAATGCATCGCGAAAAGGAACTGGGTTCTTCTTTCGCGTAACGCGCTTTATCACGTCAGCAATCTGCCGCCTCGTGCGATTGAGACCGATCCGTTCCATATCGTCGTGGGAGTTTACTTGGTGCTCATCCACGAAACGTCGAACAAGGCGTTTCATCGATCCGTGCAATGAGCAACCGCGCGTAACGATGATACCCAATGAGATCGCACCGTCGGCATGGAGCCTCTTGAAGTTTTCAAGATCGCGATCGAAGAAGGGATCCTTGTTATTCCACTCGATCTCGAAAGCAATCGTTCCCGCGGCGAACGTCTTGACGTGATCGATTTCGTGAGACTGAGCTTCTCGCTCGACGCCGTCGATAATTCTTTGCACCACGAAAATGTGCTTGCGCCATTCATGAGAGGCGAGCGCCCTTCGAAGCCTCTGGGTGCCCTTGGCTTCACCGCCCCCAGACCCGATGATTTCTTCGATTGGAATGGTCGAAGACAGCAGCACGCCTTCCAATTGCTCGGCGACTTCCGGGAAATCGATGCTGAGAATGGCCTTGGCGTGAGATCGAAATTCGATCTCGAAACCGCGCTCCTTAAGCCGTTCAAACATCTGTCCGGTGCCCCCAGCCGAAGACCCGAACATTTATCACCAACTATCTTGAGAACGTAACGTGAACATGATATTATGCGTTTCGCATTGCGCGTATATCGTTTGCCATGCCTAACGCCTTGGAGTCGCCCATGCTTTCTGCGGGACAGGATTTGCTGCGCTTTGCAGAAGGCCGTCGGTTCGCGACAATCCTTGCCGACCCGCCGTGGCAGTTCACCAACAAGACGGGGAAGGTTGCCCCTGAGCACAAGCGGCTCTCGCGCTACGGCACGATGAAACTCGACGAGATCAGCGCCCTCCCAATTTCGGAAATCGCGGCGCCGACGTCACATCTGTATCTATGGTGTCCCAACGCGATGTTGCCCGATGGCCTAGCCGTGATGAAGGCATGGGGCTTCAACTACAAATCAAACATCGTTTGGCACAAGGTACGGAAGGACGGCGGCTCCGACGGCCGCGGCGTTGGATTCTATTTCCGTAACGTCACCGAACTGATCTTGTTTGGCGTGCGTGGAAAGAACGCACGCACATTGGCTCCCGGTCGTCGGCAGGTGAATCTTCTTGCGACGCGTAAGCGTGAGCATTCGCGTAAGCCCGATGAGCAGTACGACATTATTGAGGCCTGCTCACCTGGGCCGTTCGTTGAGCTATTCGGTCGCGGTCCTCGAAAGGGGTGGACGACCTGGGGCAATCAGGCGGAAGACTACAAGCCAACTTGGAAGACCTATTCCAATCACTCGCAGGCACGTTTGATCGCGGCAGAGTAGAGGAGATCGCTTCTTAGCGGTACGGCTGACCGTCCCAAGTCCGCTCACTGGCGGCTACTATGAGGACCGGGCACGTTCCCATGACCCCACGACGGACGCGCATTTGTGCCTTGTCGAAGGCGGTTACAGTCGACGTGCTTAAATCTATGGGAAGCCTTGTGGTTCGATCCGCTTCAGGACGTGTCGCCTGATACTGCGACCAGATCTTTCTAGCCAATTTCAGAAGGCTTAGCCGATCCTTAGTGATGATGACACCGGCTGATATTACTCCCGCCTCGTGCCACGACCGGTATGAAGCCAGGTCGCGATCGAGGTTCCCGTCCTTCGCATTCCACTCGACGTCGAGAACCACACGGCCCTTATGGTTATCGACGAGATAGCCTTCCTGCCGCACCGGCGGGAGATTTCCTATCACTGCGTTGTCGCTGTTGAGCAAGATGCCTCGGGTCTCAAGGTCAAGGCGGGCTTCTTGCCAGCCGCGAGCTGAGAATAGACTGTCGATCTGCTCCGCGATGTCGCCTCGGTTTCCGCCCGGCTTTAGCCAATATTCCGGACTTAACCGGTAGGTAGACAGAACATCAACAATGTCCTCCCATTCAGATCGGCAGACCGCTTGCATGACTGCGGCTGCTGAGTTCGTCTCCATGAACTCCCAATGATCGCGCGCCGCTGCCGGCAAGACGCTGGAATCATCGTAGGTGTGGGTCTCGAACATATATACTGGCCACTCGCGTCGTGTCGTGTCTTGGGTGTCGAGGTAAGTCGAATGACGTTTGCCTCGCTTGCATAGCTACCTCTTCTTCCACCCACCCCTTTTCCCCGGCGCACCGCCGGTCGACCGCGGGCTCGGTCCGAATTCCGGGCCGGACTGCCGGGAGTCCGTCGGCTGGATGATGCGGCTGGTGCTGCCGAACGGTTTTGCGGGGAGGGCGCGCTCGGCGCGGTAGGGCAGGGACTCCGGGCCGTGCATCTCGTCGAGGTCGGGCTTGTGGACGCGTGAGCCGCCGCTGACACCGCCCGTGGAATGCCCCTCATCCGCCTTCGCTCCTTGAGCTACGGCGGACATGCCCCGACCTTCTCCCCGTGAAGAACGGGGAGAGGGGGAGGAGCCGCCGCTTCGGCTGGCCTTCAGTGCCGACTGTACGCTCTTCTTCTTCATCGCGCTGACCGGGAGATTCGCGGCCTCGCCGTATTTCTTCGTGCCGGTGTAGGCGCCGGCGCGGCCTGCGACGGCCTTCTGCTTGGCGGTGGGGTCGTCGACCACGGCCATTTCGGTGGCGCGCAGGCGTTTGACTTCGTCGCGCAGGCGGGCGGCTTCCTCGAAGTTCAGATCGGCGGCGGCTTCGCGCATGCGGGTTTCGAGATCGCCGAGCACCGCCTCGAAATTGTGGCCGATGCTGATCACGTCGTCGGCCATGCCGCCGTCGCCGATCTCGACCAGCACATGGTCGCGCTCGTAGACGCTGTTCATGATGTCGTGGATCGAGCGCTTGATGCTTTCGGGCGTGATGCCGTGGGCCTCGTTGTATTCGACCTGCTTCTCCCGGCGGCGGTTGGTTTCCGCGATGGCGCGCTCCATCGAGCCGGTCATCTGGTCGGCATAGAGGATCACCTTGCCGTCGACGTTGCGCGCGGCGCGGCCGATGGTCTGGATCAGCGAGGTCTCGCTGCGCAAAAAGCCTTCCTTGTCGGCGTCGAGGATCGCCACCAGCGCGCATTCGGGAATGTCGAGGCCCTCGCGCAGCAGGTTGATGCCGACCAGCGCGTCGAACGCGCCGAGGCGAAGATCCCTAATGATCTCGATGCGCTCGATGGTGTCGATATCGCTGTGCATGTAACGCACGCGAATGCCCTGCTCATGCAGATATTCGGTGAGGTCTTCCGCCATGCGCTTGGTCAGCACCGTGACCAGCGAGCGGTAGCCGGCCTGCGCGGTGGCGCGCACCTCGCCGACGAGGTCGTCGACCTGGGTGCGGGCGGGTCTGATATGTACGGGAGGATCGATCAGCCCGGTGGGGCGGATCACCTGTTCGACGAACACGCCGCCGCTCTCGTTCAGCTCCCAGCCGCCTGGAGTAGCCGACACTGCGACCGATTGCGGGCGCATCATGTCCCATTCCTCGAAGCGCAGCGGGCGGTTGTCCATGCAGGAGGGCAGGCGGAATCCATATTCGGCCAGCGTCGCCTTGCGCCGGAAGTCGCCGCGGAACATGCCGCCGATCTGCGGAATGGTGACGTGGCTCTCGTCGGCGAACACCAGCGCATTGTCGGGCACATATTCGAACAGCGTCGGCGGCGGCTCGCCGGGGCGGCGGCCGGTGAGATAGCGCGAATAGTTCTCGATGCCGGCGCAGCTTCCGGTCGCTTCCATCATTTCGAGGTCGAAGGTGGTGCGCTGCTCCAGCCGCTGCGCTTCCAGCAGGCGCCCCTGGTTATGCAGCTCGTCGAGCCGCAGCTTCAATTCTGACTTGATCGACTTGATCGCCTGCACCAGCGTCGGGCGCGGCGTCACATAGTGCGAGTTGGCGTAGATCTTGATGAATTCGAGCTCGTCCTGCTTGTGGCCGGTGAGCGGATCGAACTCCTCGATATTTTCAACGGTGTCGCCGAACAGATTCACGCGCCAGGCGCGGTCTTCGTAATGCGCGGGGAAGATGTCGATGACGTCGCCGCGGACGCGGAAGGTGCCGCGGGCGAAATCGGCCTGGGTGCGCTTGTACTGCAGGGCGACGAGGTCGGCGATCAATTGCCGCTGGTCGATGCGCTCGCCCTTCTTCAGCGCAAAGGTCATCGCGGTATAGGTCTCGACCGAGCCGATACCGTAGATGCAGGACACGGAGGCGACGATGATGACGTCGTCGCGCTCCAGCAGCGCGCGCGTCGCCGAGTGGCGCATGCGGTCGATCTGCTCGTTGATCGAGGAATCCTTCTCGATATAGGTGTCGGTGCGGGGAACGTAGGCTTCCGGCTGGTAGTAGTCGTAATAGGAGACGAAATACTCCACCGCATTGTCGGGGAAGAAGCTCTTGAACTCGCCATAGAGCTGCGCGGCCAGCGTCTTGTTCGGCGCCAGGATCAGGGCCGGGCGCTGCGTCGCCTCGATCACCTTGGCCATGGTGTAGGTCTTGCCGGAGCCGGTGACGCCGAGCAGCACCTGGGTGCGGTCGTTGCGCTCGATGCCTTCGACCAGTTCGGCGATCGCGGTCGGCTGGTCGCCCCTCGGCTCGTATTCCGACTTGATCTCGAAGCGCACGCCGCCTTCGGATTTTTCCGGGCGCGGCGGGCGGTGCGGCGTCCACACCTTGAGCTGGCCATCCTCGCCGCGGAATTCCGGGCGGCCCTCGCGGATCAGGCTTTCCAGCGCCTCGGCGGTGGCCTGGACGCCGAGCGCTTCCATCTTGTTGCGCGGCGGCCGCGCCAGCTCGGCTTCGTCATCCTCCGCGGTCGGCAATCCCAGTTGCCGCGCCAGCTCCGGATCGAGCATCGGGATGGTCGCCGCGGTGCCGTAATTGGCCTGCGGTGCTTCCTCGAGACCCTCGCGCGCGGCGTCGCGCTTGCCGACATCCTCCTGCGTGCCGCGCGTCGAGGCCCGCGCGCGATGCGCGGCGGCCTCGCCACTGGAGCGGCGGTCCCAGGAATTGTCCGGCGGCGGCTGCAATCCGGTGCCCGAGCCGAGGCCGCTTTCGCCGCGGTTGATCGCGGGATTGAGCAACTCGGCCAGCGCCGGCCCGATCGGTTGCACGTCGGGGCGATGCGCTTTGGATTTGGGGGCTTTGCCGGGCCTTTTCGGGGTGTCTGACTTCTTCGCCATGGGGCGAATATGGGATGCTTCCGACGCGCAGGAAAGGGCAAACGCGGACCGATTCCGGCAACGTTCGCCGTGCTGTCAGCAGATGGCAGCACGCGTACTCGCGCGGAAGTCCGAGTCGGTTTTCGTCATGGCCGGGCCTAGAATCGTAGGGTGGGCAAAGCGAAGCGTGCCCACCTTTCTGGCGCCGCCGGCAATAACGGTGGGCACGGCGCAAGAGCGCCTTTGCCCACCCTACGGGAGCTTCGTCCAGCGGCAAGGAAAGACGTGGATGGCCGGGACAAGCCCGGCCATGACGAAGAGTAATTGCTAAGGCATGGATGGAGACCTACGCCACCGGCTCGCCCGCGGTCTCGACGATGTCGAGATGGATGCCGCCGCAGCGGGTGCAGCGCATGGTCCAGTATTCGCAGCCGCCGCGACCGACGCGGCCGGGGATGATCTTCAGCACCACGAGGCCGGCGCTGCACTTCGGACAGGCCGACAGCACGGGAGTGGAAGCGACGGCCGGCGCGATCTCAATGCGCTGCATGAGACGCTCCCAGAGACGTTCCCTGGCTGCGCAGCCCGCAGCGGTCGATATGGCTCTTGGCATGGTCGATCGCCGCTTCGGGATCGTGCCAGGCGAAGCCGACATCGAGGGCGGTAAACGCAATGCCGTCGATCACGACCGGCTCGCGGTCCGCCCGGCGGATCCGCGCATGCCACAGGCCCTTGCCGGCCTCGAAGGATTCAATGTCAAAACCGTCATAGAGGCAGGCCATCGCGCGCTCCGGGTTCTCTGTGGTTGCAGGAGACCACGGAATTTCCGCCCGGGCTGTGAAGCGCCTCACACATGGCCGGCAAATTCGCGGGGGCGTCCCTTAGCCGCGCGCGGCCTTGCGGCGGCCGGCCGGCTCGGCGGCGGCGCGCATGATCCAGCGCCGGAACGCGGCAAAGTCGCGTTGCTCGGTACGAAAGCTGCGATAGACCAGGTACCAGCGCATGCCCTTGGGCACGCTGAGGCCGAACGGCGCCACCAGCCGCCCGGCGGCGAGGTCGTCGTCGATATAGGGGCGGATGCCCATGGCGATGCCGAGCCCGTCGACCGCGGCCTGCAGCGCCTGGCCGTAGAACTGGAATTCCGGCCCGCGTGCGGTCAGGCGCGGCACCTGCGCCGCCTTCAGCCACAGCGGCCAGTCGTCGGGCGAATGGGCGACGCGCAACAGGCTCGGTCCCTTCAGGTCGCCCGCGCGCTTCAGCCCGGCCGCGAGGCGCGGCGCGCAGACCGGCGTGAGGTCGGCGGCGAACAGCGGCTCCGCGGTCAGGCCCGGCCAGTTGCCGTCGCCGAGCCGGATGCCGCAGCTCCAGTCTTCGCCGAACGGCACGCCGGCGCCGCCGGTGGTGATGCGCACGTCGATGTCGGGTTCCTCCTTGCGAAAGTCGGCGAGCCGCGGGATCAGCCATTTCATCAGGAAGGTCGGCCCGACGCCGATGGTGAGCACGCGCACGCTCGCCGGCGCGGTGACCTGCGCGGTGAGGCTTGCCAGCGCATCGAAGATCGGCGTCAGCCCGCTCTGATAGGCGCGCCCCGCCGCCGTGGTGACCAGCTTGTTGGCCTTGCGTTCGAACAGCGCGACGCCGAGCCGCTCTTCCAGCAGATGCACCATGCGGCTGACCGCTGCCGCCGACACGTTGAGCTCGTTGCCCGCCGCGGCGAAGCTGCCGCTGCGCGCCGCCGCCTCGAATGCCTTGATGCCGTTGAGGAAGAGCAGCCGACGCAAAATCTCGACCCTCAGGAAAACTGATGCCAGGGCAAGATAACTCAGTTTGCGCCGCCGCGACAAGCGCGGCACTAATATGAAGGTATAGTTCGAATTGATTCAGGCGCTGCCTTCCTTCGCCTCGCCCCGCGTGCGGGGAGAGGCCGGAGCGCATCGTGAGATGCGATCCGGGTGAGGGGGACTCTCCGCGAGTCCATCTGTCACCGAATTTGCGGAAGCGGCCCCTCACCCCAACCCTCTCCCCGTAAGAACGGGGAGAGGGAGAACTGGCAGTTTGCAGGGAAACGCCGTGACGCCGCTTCTAATCGCCGCACTCGGATTGCTGATGGTCGCGACCGCCTTCCTGTCCGGCATTTTCGGCATGGCCGGCGGGCTGATCCTGATCGGCGTGCTGCTGACCATCCTGCCGCTGCCCTCGGCGATGGTGCTGCACGCCGTCACGCAGATGGCCTCGAACGGCTGGCGCGCCTTCCTGTGGCGGGCGCATATCCGCTGGCGGCCGGTGGCGATCTACCTGATCGGCTGCGGGCTGGCGCTCGGCGCCTGGTCGATCACCCGCTACGTGCCGGACAAGCCGATCGCGCTCCTGCTGCTCGGCATCACGCCGTTCATGGCGCGGATGACGCCCGCGAGCATCAAGCCCAATCCCGACAGCATCGCGCAAGGCTCGTTCTACGGCTTCATCTGCATGGGGCTGATGCTGATGACCGGCGTGTCCGGCCCCTTGATGGACACCTTCTTCCTCGGCGGCAATTTCAACCGCAAGGAGGTGGTGGCGACGAAGGCGGCCTGCCAGGTCGCGAGCCATTTCGTGAAGCTGGTCTATTTCGGCGGCATCATCGACCAGGCCGCCTCGCTCGATCCCGTGCTGGCGGTTGTTGCGGTCGCAGCCTCGATGCTCGGCACCACGCTGGCGCGGCGCCTGCTGGAGGCGATGAGCGACGTCCAGTTCCGCACCTGGGCCAACCGGCTGATCACCACGATTGCCTGCTATTACATCGGGTATGGCAGCTGGCTGTTGTTGAGCCCCTATCTCAAGGCATGACGGAGGTCTCACATGCGCGATGCGACCGATGCCCTGGTGCTCGATCTCGTCGAATGGGTGGCGCGCGAGCCGCGGCCGTACTCCGAGGTGATCGACACCTGGCGCACCTCGTGCCCGCGGCTGACCATCTGGGAGGACGCGGTGGATCGCGGCTATGTCGCGCGCAGGCCCACGGCCGACGGCCTGCGCGTTACCGTCACCGAAGGCGGCGAGCGGTTCCTGCGCGAGCACGGGCGAAACCGGCCGCGCACGGGTCGCGGGAAGCTGTCCTGACGGCACGGTTGAACGGTCATTCGATCGCCGACCTCCACGTGCGGGCGTAGAGGCAATTGTTGCAGCCATATGAATGATCTAGCTCAACGCGGCAGCGCTGCGCCTGGGGCACATTGACCCCGGTTGTCAGAGGGGTGCGCCGTGAAGACCGTCATCGTCAAGGAACTGGGCCAGTCCGACATTCTGTTGCCGTCGCTGGTGGCGGAAGGACTGGCCGCGAACGACCGCATCAAGCTTCGCCTGAGTGCGCTGCAGGCCGCCGCGCAGCATGCCCGGGAGCCGAACCGCGCCGTCGCCGACCTCGGCGTCGAAAGCCGGGCGGCCGGAATTGCCCCGGCCGCGCTGGTGACGTTGATCGGCGGCGCCCATCTCGCAGGCGACGGCAGGATCGTCGCGCCCGGCCTCGCACCGCTGCTCAAGGGCATCAACGACGATGCGGAAGCCATGATCCGCGCCGTCGCCGCCGGCGAGCCGGCCGAGGGCGAGACGTTCGGGGCGCGGCTGGGTGCGCTTGGCGCCGCCGGCCATCTCGAGGCCGCCGCCGAAATCGAAATTGCCCGCATCGGGCGCCTGACCGGCATCGCAGAGGAGGGGTCGGACAGCCTTCACAGGCTGGTCATGGACCTGCACAAGGCGCTGAACCGGCTGGCGGCAAGCCGCTCCGAGGAGGTGGTGGCCGGCGCCCGCGCCTTCGGCATCCGGAAGGAGGATCACGCCGCGGTCGAGAGCTTCATGCGCGGCGTCAACGACACCCGCGCGCTGAAATTCAACCATCCGGGCCTCGACGCCACGGCGGTCCGTTCGGGCGAGCGCCTGGTGATCCAGAACGACATCGGCACCACCGACGCGCATGTCGTCGTCATCGCGGTCACCGGCAATGCCGTGACGGTGACCTACACCGACGTGCACCGCTCGCGCGCCAAATTCTTCGTGTCGCTGTTCGACCGCTTCGCGGTCAAGTGGAGCGGTCTCGACAAGCATGCCGCCGCGGGGCTGGAGGAGGACAGCTCCTTCTTCCTCGTCACCGCACTCTATGAAGCGCCCGCCGCCGAGGATCGGGACGCGTTCCTGACGGCGGTCGGCGCTTCGCTGGTCTTCCTGATCGACTGGAACAAGGCGCGCAAGCTGCTGCGCAACTGGGTCACCAAGGACGACGCCGCGCGCATTCTCGATTGGGCCGCAAGGCACCGGATCGGGCACCGCGCCTTCCTGGAGCTCGGCGGCAACGACCTGCTCGGCGCCGCCGTGCGCAACGCCGCGCCGACCCGGATCGGTTTCGGCGAGCGGCTGAACCAGGTGCTGGGCCGCGACGCGGCGATGGATTTCCTGAAGGCGACGCTGCAGATATCGACCGAGGCGCTGCTCGCCGGGCAATCGTCCCGGCTGGCGCGCGACCGCATCGGGGCGGATCTGGTCCGCCACCTCGACCGGGTCGACAGCGCGCTGCTCGCCGTCGTGCTGCGCCAGATCGGACTGGCGCACGACGTTGCCATGGCCCTGTTTCACCACATCTCCGATACCAGGGCCGATCCGGCCGCGCGCAGGCAACTCGCCGCGCGTGCCAGCCGGATCGAGCAGAAGGCCGACCGGATCGCGATCGAGGCGCGCGGGGAGATCGCCCGCCTGAATGCGCGGCCGATCATCGGAGAGCTGGTCGACCGCGTGGAGGAAGCCATCGACGAATTCGAGCAGGCCGCCTTCATCGCGTCGCTGACGCCCGGCGTGACCGACGCCGTGCTGCAAGCGGCACTCGTCGAGCTGTCGTCCGTTGCCGTTAGCGCGACCGAGATTGCCGCATCCGGGCTTGCCGCCGCGGCGGAAGTGCAGGAAGGCCGCCGCGCCGATTCGGAGGATGCGCTTGCAGCGGTTGCCCGACTGATCGACGCCGAGCACGCCGCCGATTCGCGCGAGCGCGACATCACCGCGCGCGTGTTTGCGGGCAGCCTCGACGTGATCGCATCGTTGTCGGCGCTGGAGCTTGCCCGCGCCATCGAGCGGTCGACCGACAGGCTCGCGGGCTTCGGCCACCTGCTGCGGCGCTACACCATGAGTGATCTCTCTGCCTGAGGAATGCTTTCCATGAAAATCGTGCGAATTGGCGGCGGTTCGGCCGAGCTGGCTTCCGCGGAGCAGATCGGCGCAAAGGCGGCAAACCTCGCGCGCATGGCGGCGCTCGGCTTGCCGGTCCCGCCCGCCTTCGTGCTGCCCGTCAGCCTGTGCGCCGACATCGTTGCCGGAAAGGCCCATGCGACGCATCGCCTGCTCGATGGATTGCAGGAGGGCATTGCCTTCCTGGAGGAGGCCACCGGCAAGACGTTCGGCGATCACCGCAGGCCGTTGCTGGTATCGGTGCGGTCCGGCGCCGCGCGCTCGATGCCGGGCATGCTGGACACCGTGCTCGACGTCGGATGCACGTCGGCGGCGGTGCGGGGGCTGGTCCGCGCCAGCGGCAGGCCGCGCCTGGCGTGGGATTGCCGCCGCCGTTTCCTCGAGAGCTATGCCGAAACGGTTGCCGGTCTCGATCCCGCGCCGCTTGCCGCGCGGCTGGAGGAACTGATTGCCGCAGAGGGTGTGACGAGCGACCGCGAACTCGACAGCGAAGCGCTCGAACGGCTCGCTTCCGACCAGCAAAAGCTGGTGGAGGATAATGATGACGGCTGGCTCGAGGACGCCGTCCTGCAGCTCGAGCGCTCGGCCCGCGCCGTCTATGGCTCATGGATGAGCGAGCGGGCGCAAACCTACCGCCGGCTCGAGGGACTGGAGCATCTGCAAGGCACCGCCGTCGCCGTCCAGGCCATGGTGTTCGGCAATGGCGGACCGTCGTCCGGCGCGGGCGTCGCGTTCTCGCGCGATCCCTCGACCGGCGCGCCGCAGCCGGTGATCGACGTGCTGTTCGACGCGCAGGGCGAGGACGTCGTCTCGGGACGGCGGACGCCCGACACGGAAGTGACGCTGGCCCGCACGCTGCCGTCCGTTGCGGACGAGCTCGGCAACGTCCTGAAGCGGCTGGAATGGGAATTCCGCGATGTGCAGGACGTCGAATTCACCATCGAGGAAGGCAAGCTTTGGATCCTGCAGACCCGCGCGGCGAAGCGGACGCCGCGCGCGGCGCTGCGGATCGCCATCGATCTCGTGCGCGAAGGATTGATCACGCGCGAGCAGGCGCAGGAGAAGATCGCCGGCATCGACGTTGCAAGCCTCGTCGAGGCGTCGCTGGTTTCGCCGCCGCCGCCCGCCGCCGTCGGGATCGGTGCTTCCGGCGGCATTGCGGCGGGCCGGGCGGCCTTCGATTCCGAAGGCGCCCAGCGCCTTGCCGGTGCCGGCGATCCCGTCATCCTGATGCGGCCCGACACCTCCACCGCCGACATCGCGGGCTTTGCCGCGGCCGCAGGTATCGTGACGGCAGTCGGTGCGCGCACCGCGCATGCGTCGCTGGTCGCGCGTCAGATGGGCAAGCCGTGCCTGGTCGGATGCGCCGAAATCCACGTCGACACCATCGCGCAATGCGCGCGGATCGGCGACAAGGTCGTTTCGGCCGGCGACTGGATCACGGTGGACGGCAATGAGGGCCGTCTCTATCTCGGCCGTTGCGAGATCGTCCTGCGCCGGCCGGAGGCCGAGCTGGCGGAACTCGCGAGCTGGCAAGGCGAACAACGCCCCGGGCACGGCGTCGCCGCCGCTTCGCGCGCCGCGGTCTGACGCCCCATCACATTTTCGCAGCGCTGCCGCGTTGCCATTGACTCGGCGGCGCGTCCTGCCCAAATTCATGCAGTCGCATCTTTTTCGCTGCATCAATTCACGAGCGCAGGACCGCCGCCATGATCGATCTCTATTACTGGACCACGCCGAACGGCCACAAGATCACGATGTTCCTCGAAGAGACGGGGCTGCCGTATCGGATCATCCCGATCCAGATCGGCAAGGGCGAGCAGTTCAAGCCCGACTTCCTGAAGATATCGCCGAACAACCGCATTCCCGCGATGATCGATCACGAGCCGAAGGGCGGTGGCAAGCCGATCTCGATCTTCGAGTCCGGTGCGATGCTGCTCTACCTCGGCGAGAAGACCGGCAAGTTCCTGCCGGCCGATCTTCACGCCCGCTACGACGTGATCCAGTGGACGTTCTGGCAGATGGGCGGCCTCGGCCCGATGGCGGGGCAAAACCATCACTTCAACGTCTATGCGCAGGAAAAGATCAAATACGCCATCGACCGCTACGTGAACGAGACCAACCGCCTCTATGGCGTGCTCAACAAGCGCCTCGCCGACCGCGAATTCATCGCAGGCGACTATTCCATCGCCGACATGGCAAGCTATCCCTGGGTCGTGCCGTGGAAGAACCAGGGCCAGAACATCGACGACTTCCCGCATCTGAAGCGCTGGCTGGAAACCATCCGCGAGCGTCCCGCCACGCTGCGCGCCTATGCGAAGGCGAAGGAGGTCAACCCGAATTTCGGCCAGCCGGTCAACCGCACCGAGGAAGAGCGCCGGATCCTGTTCGGCCAGACCGCGGCGGTGGTGCGGTAGGCGCGCGCTTACTCCCCTTGAAAGCCGACCGTCTGCGACAGCAGCACCTGATGATCGTGCGGCAGGCCGAGCGCATTGGCGATCGCCTCACGGTCGATCCAGGCGCGAATGACGGTGGCGAGCCCGTTGCCGGCGGCGAACAGATAGACATTTTGCGCAACCGCACCTGCTGCCGCGGAGGCAAAGCTCCCGCGCTGCGACACCGGGATCAGCTTCATGCGGCTGTGGTCGGCGATATAAACGAGATCGAGCGGCGCCTCGTCGACGAAATCCTGATAACCGGTGACGCGCCGCACGTCGTTGCCGGCGACGAGCTGTAGCTCGTTGGCCTTCGCGTCATAGAGATATGCGCCCGACGCAAGCGCCACGTAGATGTCGATCTCCTGCGCGTTCATCGCTGACGGTGCGGTACGGCCGCCATCCGCACGATTGATGCCGTTGGCAGCCCACAACAGATTGGCGAGCAGGGGCAGTGGCAATTCCTTGCGCGAAAATTCCCGCATCGAACGGCGCCGGGCGATCGCTTCCATCAATGGCATGCCGCCTGTCTTGTCTGGTGCAGGCAGGGCGATTTTCGGCGCGGCATTGCCGCGCGCCGGTCTTGGCCGCAACTGCCCCATGGCGCCGAGTGCAAGCTTGGTCAGGGTGCTCATCGGTGCTTCTCCGTGCCCGCTGCTGAAATTACAACATCAAGCGCAAACTTTATTTGTCGTGTTGCTTCAGATCAAAGTGAAGTTTTTTTGGGCACTGAAGCGCAAGCAGCAGCTGCAGGGACTTCCTGGGTGTCATGGCAGTTCGGATGTCGGGAGGTCAAAATCGCTCACTCCACGCGGAGCCCCTTTCCGCTATCGCTAGACAATTCCTCCGGGCGATTTCAATTTATTGCTAGTTTTGGTAGAATGCTAAAAGGGGGGATATTGGGTGGCAAGAAGGGCAATTGATCCGTCTGACGGGCTCATAGCTGACATTGTAGGTCCATGGGCCTTGGAAAAGCATGAGAGGCTTCGGAAATACATCGACGCCTACCGTGGTGCGCGAGCGATGTTCTTGCCGCCGCGCGGGTCCGGAGGCGCTGCCTTTGTCGATCTGTTTTCTGGACCTGGGCGCTCACAACGCGATGACAATGGCCAATTTATCGACGGTAGCCCGCTCGTAGCTTATCGCGCCGCCCTACAAAGCCGCACTAGATTCTCTGACCTGCATTTCAACGATATAGATGCAGACAATGTCGACGCGCTGCGCCAGAGAATTGAGAGTCTCGGTGGAGCGGCTCACTTCTACAACGAGTCGGCGGAGAAGGCCGTTGAGCGCGTTGCCTATGCGCTCGATCCCTCCGGACTCCATTTCGCCTTTCTTGACCCATACAATCTCGAAAACTTGCCGTTCTCGATCATCCAACGGTTGGCAAAGTTGCCGAGGATGGACATGCTAATACACGTTAGCGTCTTTGATCTGCAGCGCAATTTGCGGCGTTACTTGGATGACGGACGTGTGCTCGATGCGTTCATGCCGGGTTGGCGTGATGCCGTTGACCCGAACCGCGTTGACCAAGCGGTGAGAACCGATTTGCTTCATTACTGGTTAGGTCTTATTCGTCGTCTCGGTACCTCTCCTGCCGAGGGTATTGAACTAGTGTCGGCGACCGGCGGACAAAGACTCTATTGGCTCGTCTTCGTGAGTGCTAACGAACTTGGCAGAAAGCTTTGGGGTGACATCAGCAACGTGCATGTTCAGGGAAGACTGTTTTGAGGAAACATGGCTGAAACTGCGATCGAGTGGACCGACGCAACCTGGAATCCGGTGGCTGGTTGTAGTGTGCTGTCGCCCGGCTGTACGAATTGTTATGCAATGCGGATGGCGGCGAGGCTCGATGCAATGGGAGTGGCGAAATACCGCGGCCTCACGCGTAAGAGTGGTGGACGGGCGAAGTGGACCGGAAAAATTCGGCTCGATCGAGAGGCTTTGGTGGCGCCAGTGAAGTGGCGACGTCCGCGGCGTATTTTTGTGAATTCGATGTCCGACCTATTTCACGATGCAGTTCCGGAGGATTTCGTCGCTGACGTCTGGGCGGTGATGGCCTCCACGCAATGGCACACTTATCAAATTCTGACCAAGAGGCCGGTGCGCATGGCCAAGATCACGGCGGGCCTGAAGATGTTGCCGAATGTATGGCTTGGTACCAGTGTCGAAAATGCTGAACACCTCGATCGTATCGACGCGCTACGCAAGGT
The DNA here is from genome assembly GCF_016219575.1 of Bradyrhizobium sp. GTDB lineage: Bacteria > Pseudomonadota > Alphaproteobacteria > Rhizobiales > Xanthobacteraceae > Bradyrhizobium. The sequence goes on from NZ_JACRMG010000037.1 coordinate 111,096, forward strand.
GAATGCCGCGATCAGGTTTATTTCCTTTGAGCCTTTGTTGGGTTCAGTTGGCGCAGCGAATCTTACAGGCATCCATTGGGCGATAGTCGGTGGCGAGAGCGGTCCACGTGCGCGACCGATGCTAGAGGAGTGGGTCGATGAGATCGAGGCTGCCTGCCGGCCGGCTGGCACAGCCTTCTTCTTCAAGCAGTGGGGCGGCGTTCGGAAGAAGTCGACGGGTCGAACCTATCGCGACCAAATCTTTGATGAGATGCCAAACCTTCCAGTCTAATCTACGGGCTGCCCCGACCCCTCAGCTTCGTCGTTCACGCTCCTCGCGACGGCGTTTGCTGCGCCGCGAGCTTGCGCAGGCAATCCGGACACAGGCAGTCGCTGGCATCCGCCGGCAGCGGCAGCCGGAACGACTCATCCGCGCACCAGCATCCGCCCGCAAGGCTGCAGGAAAATTCCGTCCCGCAGGCGGAGCAGGCGAGGCGGCGCGGGCCTGGAGTTTCTGACCGATTTGTCATCAATCGGGCCGGTTTCCTGCGCTGAATTAATCCCGGGTTCATCCCGGATGGCGTTATGATCTCCCGCAAATCAGAGATCAAGCACGCTTCGAGGGAAGCCCCGAGGGAAACCGGATGGCCCGCGATTCGCAAGCCGCGCTCGTTGCCCTCAATCGCTTCGGTTTCGGCGCGCGGGGCGGTGCGTCCGGCGATTTCATCAATGCGGCTTCCGATCCGCGCGGTTTTGTGAAGGCGGAGCTGAATCGTACGAACGGCGCATTACTGGAGCTGCCCGGCCTTGCCTCGACGCCGGCGCTGGCGAAAGCCGTGTTCGACTATCAGTTCGAGATTCAGCAGGCGCGCAACGCCGCGGCGAAACCGGGCAACCGCGGTGCTGCGACCGAAGCGCCGCAATCCTCCGAAGCCGCGCCAAAGCAAACGCGCAACCTTTCGCTCAACCGCATCGCGATGGAGATGGCTCCGAAAGAGCCGTCGATGCAGCAAGGCGAGGCGGGCAGTGCGGCCGCGCCGCCGGCCGAGCCGATGCCGCCCGGCGCGAAGGCCCCGCCGCCGCAACCGCCGAACGTGATCCAGAAGACGTTTCGCGCCGAGGCGCTGGCGCGCATCCAGCGCGCGACCATGGCCGATTGCGGCATCGTCGAACGGCTGGTGGCGTTCTGGTCCAATCATTTCTGCATATCCGCCAGCAAGGGCGGGCTGGCGCGGATGTGGGCCGGTTCGTTCGAGCGCGAGGCGATCAGGCCGCATGTGTTCGGCCGTTTCACCGACATGCTGAAGGCGGTGGAGCAGCATCCGGCGATGCTGTTCTTCCTCGACAACCAGCAATCGCTGGGGCCGGATTCCCGCGCCGGCATCTTCCGCAATCGCGGGCTCAACGAGAATCTCGCGCGCGAGATCATGGAGCTGCATACGCTCGGCGTCGACGGCGGTTACACCCAGGAAGACGTCACCTCGCTGGCGCGCGTCATTACCGGGTGGACCTATGCCGGCAGGCTCGGCCAGCTCGGCACGCCCGGCACCTTCGTGTTCAACGCCAATGCGCATCAGCCGGGCGCGCATCGCGTGCTCGGCAAGACCTACGAGGCAGGCGGCGTCGCGCAGGGCGAGGCCGTTCTCGCCGATCTCGCGCGGCATCCTTCGACCGCGAAATTCGTCGCCGCCAAGTTCGTTCGCCACTTCGTCGCCGACGATCCGCCGCCGGCGCTGGTCGCAAGGCTGCAGGACGTGTTCACCAGGACCGACGGCGACTTGCGCGCGATGACGCTGGCGCTCATCGACGCCGACGAAGCGTGGAAGGCGCCGCTGACCAAGATCCGCAGCCCTTACGAATTCATGATCGCGACCGGCCGCGTGCTGGCGCGGATTCCGGGGGATCCCGGGCGCTATCTCGGCGGCCTCAACACGCTGGGCCAGCCGCTGTGGTCCCCCGCCGGGCCCAACGGTTTTCCCGACACCAACGCCGCCTGGGCCGCGCCCGAGGGCATGAAACTCAGGCTCGACATTGCGGCGCAAGTCGCCTCGCGCATTGCCGACAGCGTCGATCCCCGAGATCTGCTCGAAGTCGTTGCCGCAAATGCCGCTTCGCCCGAGACGCGGCGCACGGTGGAGCGCGCGGAGACGCGCCAGCAGGCGCTCGCGCTGTTGCTGATGTCGCCGGAATTCCAGAGGAGATAGTACCGATGGAAACGACAATGGATTGTTGCGAAAGCCGGGCATCGTCGCTCACGCGACGCTCGCTGCTGTTTGGCGGCGCCTCCTTTGCCGCCTGGGCATACTTGCCGAAATTCGCCCGTGCCGCCGAAGGCCGCGATCCGCGCCTGATCGTCGTCATCCTGCGCGGCGCGCTGGACGGGCTTGCGACGGTTGCGCCGATCGGCGACCCCGATTATGCCGCTCTGCACGGCTCGATCGCGCTGACCTCCAGCGGCGCGAAGGGCGCGACCATGCTCGACAATTTCTTCGGCCTGCATCCGGCCATGCCGGAGTTTTCGCGCATGTATCGCGAGAAGCGCGCCGCGGTCGTTCATGCGGTGGCCACCTCCTATCGCGAGCGCTCGCATTTCGACGGGCAGGACGTGCTGGAAAGCGGCTTTGCCGGCCCGGGCCGCGTGCAATCCGGCTGGCTCAACCGCGCGCTGGAATCCTTGCCGCGCGGCGAGCGGGTGACGAGCGGGCTTGCGGTCGGCCCGACCACGCCGCTGATCCTGCGCGGAGCCGCGCCCACCGTCGCCTGGGCGCCGGTGGCGCTGCCGCAGGCCGCGGAAGACACCGCCATGCGGCTGATGGATCTCTACAGCCAGCGCGATCCCGCGCTGGCGAAAGCACTCGCCGCCGGCCTGCAGCTCGACAAGGTCGCCAAGGGCGACGACATGAAGCCAAAACCCGGCATCAATGGTGCGGCCGCGATGCGGCTGGTGGCGCGCGGCGCCGCAAAGCTGATGGCGGCCGACGACGGTCCGCGTATCGCCGCACTCGCCTTCGACGGCTGGGACACCCACGCCAATGAAGGCGGCGCGACCGGCCGGCTCGCGCAGCTGCTCGGCGGCCTCGACGGGGCGCTGGCGGAATTCGAGAGCGGGCTGGCGGCGCGCTGGCGCGATACCGTCGTCGTCGTCGCCACGGAATTCGGCCGCACCGCGCGCATCAACGGCACCGAAGGCACCGACCACGGCACCGGCACGGTGGCGCTGCTCGTCGGCGGCGCGGTGAAGGGTGGCAGGATCATCTCCGACTGGCCGGGGCTGAAACCCGCCAACCTCTACCAGGGCCGCGACCTCGCCCCCACCACCGATCTGCGCGCCGTCTTCAAGGGCGTGCTGCACGATCATCTCGGCATCGGAGAGTCTGCGCTGGCGCAGACGGTGTTTCCCGATAGCGCGAGCGCGAAGCCGATGAAGGGGCTGCTTGCTTAACCTCTCCCCGCCCTCTTGCGGGGAGAGGTCGGATTGCATGAAATGCAATCCGGGTGAGGGGCAGGGCGATGCGTGGCCGCAAGGAAGAGACCATCCGATTCGCGAGACGCTTGCGCACCAATCAAACCAACGCCGAGACGGTCTTATGGAATCGTATTCGCAACAGGCAAATCGATGGACACAAGTTCGTCCGGCAGCAGCCCATCGCAGGGTACATCTGCGACTTTGTCTGCCGCGAAAAGCTTTTGGTCGTTGAAGTCGATGGCGGTCAGCACAACGAGTCTGCGGCCGATGTAGTTCGAGACCGTCGCTTGAACGAGGAGGGCTACAAAGTCATCCGCTTCTGGAACAATGACGTGCTCGGCAATATCGAAGGCGTGTTGCTCACCATCCAGGCCGCGCTCTCCGGATAGAGCCCCTCACCCCAACCCTCTCCCCGCGAAGAGCGGGGAGAGGGAGCGGAAGCACCGCCGCTGCCTCATTAGCCCTTCGTAATCCGGTCGATCTCAGCCACATCCTCCACGCTGAGCGCCCACTCGATCGCCTTGACGTTCTGCTCGATCTGCTCGACGCGCGTGGCGCCTGCGATCACGCTCGACACTTGCGGGCGCGACGCCAGCCAGGAGAACGCCAGCTCCAGCATCGTATGCCCGCGCGCCTGCGCAAAGGCCTGCAGCTTCTCGACGATGTCCTCGTTGCGCGCCGTGACGTAGCGATCCCTGAGCGCCGGCGCCTTGCCGAAGCGCGTATCGTCCGGCGGCGCCGCGCCGCGCTTGTACTTGCCGGTGAGCAGGCCGCTCGCCAGCGGGAAGAACGGCAACAGGCCGAGCTTGTACTCCTGCGCCGCCGGCAGCAGATCCTTCTCGATGTCGCGCACCACGAGGCTGTACTCGTCCTGGCAGGAGACGAAGCGGCTGACGTTCATCGCGCGCGCGACATGCTCGGCCTCCGCAATGCGCCAGGCCGGAAAATTGGAATTGCCGATATAGCGCACCTTGCCTTGCCGGACGAGATCGTCCAGCGCGCGCAAGCTCTCCTCGATCGGCGTCAGCGGATCGTAATCGTGCTGCTGGTAGAGATCGATGTAATCGGTCTTCAGCCGCCGCAAGCTCGCTTCCACCGCCTCCATGATGTAGCGGCGCGAGGCGCCCTGTTTGGTGCCGTCCTTGCTCATCGGCTTGGAGTATTTCGTCGCCAGCACGATGTCCTTGCGGCGGTCGCCGAGCACGGTGCCGAGCACGGTCTCCGAGCCGCCCATGCCGGCATAGATGTCGGCGGTGTCGAACAGCGTCACGCCGAGGTCGATGGCGCGGTGGATCACCTTGCGTGAGGTTTCCAGATCGGTGCGCTGGCCGAAATTGTTGCAGCCGAGGCCGACGGCGGAGACGCGCAAGCCGGAGCCGCCGAGATTGCGAATTTGCATGATCGATCCTGTGGGCGCGAAGGCGGGAGGGGCGGCGATTGTGACCCGCGGCCCGCGGGCCGGCAAGGTGCCATCGCACCGCGGCCCCGCATGACTGCGCCGCGCATTGCGCCCGGCAGCCAAAAAAAGAAGCGGCCCCGGTCAGACGCGGCGACTGACGGGGACCGCTGGGGCGTGTGATCTGAGACGGGGGGCCTGATCAGACGCGGGCGAAAGCTAGCCGCGGTTTGTTACGCGCCGGTGACAGCCGGATTTATCCACAGGGCGAACCTGTCAGCGCGTCACCTTGCCGTGCGGTCGGGTTCAGAGGGCAGGCAGTCGATGCGCGGCGATCCCGCAAGGCAGTGCTTCCCTGAAAATTCCGCGGCGGCTCAAAAAAGATTATGATTGAGAACGCTGGGGGTTTTTCGGAAGCTGCGCTTCGACAGTGGCCAAGGAAAGGGAAAAATGGACAGGCGTGCCTTCTTGACCTTCATGGCCGCCTTGGCGGGTCTGCCGCGGATTGCCGCCGCCCAGAACAGCGCCAAGACCCTCAAGATCGGGTGGCTGACCGCGCAGCAGGAGGCCAGCCTCACGCCCAACCTTGTGGCCATGCGGCAGGGTTTTGCCGAACTCGGCTATGTCGAGGGACGGAATCTCCTCATTGAATACCGGTTCGGCAACGATCGGCTCGATCAGGTGCCGATGCTCGCGTCCGAATTGGTGAGCGACCGCGTCGAACTCATCGTCGCCCAGGGGGCGGCCGTATCCGCAGTGAGCAAGCTCAACCTGCCTGTGCCCGTCGTGTACATCTTCAGCGGCGATCCGGTTTCGGCCGGCTTCGCCGACAGCCTGGCGCGTCCCCGCGGCAACATGACCGGCCTCACGCTGATGGCGGCCGAACTGAACAGCAAGCGGCTGGAAATCCTGCGCGACATCGTTCCCGAACTGCGCCGCGTCGCCATCATCGCCAACCCGGAGCATCACGGCGTCAATCTCGAGCGCGCCAATTGCGAAGAGGCCGGTCAGCGGCTCGGCATCGAAATCCGGTTCTATCCGACGCCGACCCGAAGCGCGCTGGACGACGCGTTCGCCGCGTTGAGGTCCGATCCCGTGCAGGCGATCTCGATTTTCTCCGACGGCTTTGCCGTGCAGAACCGTCAGGTGGTGATCGATTTCGCCAGCCAGCAGCGCGTGCCCGTGATTGCGGGGTGGTCGATATTCGCCAGAAGCGGGGCGATCTGCTCCTACGGTCCGCTGCAATCCGAGCAATACCGGCTCGTCGGAGGTTATGTGGATCGCATCGTGAAGGGCGCCAAACCCTCCGAGCTGCCGGTCCAGCAGCCTGCGAAATTCGAGACCGTGGTCAATCTCAAGACGGCCAGGGCTCTCGGCCTTTCCATACCGCCAACCCTGCTCGCACGCGCCGACGAGGTCATCGAATGACGCCGCGGCGCGCGATACGGTGGTAATGATAGAGTCGGCTCAGTCCAGGGATCATCGCATGAGGCGGCGTGATATCATTGTTGCGGGAGGCGTTGCAGCGCTCTGGAGCGCGCTCGCGCGTGCGCAAACCCGGACGGCGGCTCCGCGGCTCGGAATGCTCCGGTACGGGTCGCCGGGGGAAGACGGTGGGCTGAAGCCGTTCCTGAGCGCGATGAGCGAGCTCGGATATGTCGACGGCAGGACCGTCCAATACGATTATCGCTACGCGGGGAACGATGCGGGCAGGCTGCCGGCGCTGGCCGCCGAGCTTGCAGCCTCCAGGCCGGACGTCATGATGGCGTTTGGCGGCGACATTGCGCCCTTCGTCCGCGATGCGACGCAGTCGTTGCCGATCGTATTTTCGGTCAGCGCCGATCCCGTCCGGCTGGGCCTAGTTGCCAGCCTGAACCGGCCAGAGCGGAACGCCACCGGAATCACGTTTCTGCACGACGAACTTGGATCGAAGCGCCTCCAGTTGCTGAAGGAGGCCGTTCCCCGTCTTTCCCGGGTGGCCTTCCTGTGGAATCCCGATCATCTGGACAACGAGCTTCCCGAGACCTCCCGCGCCGCGCAGGCCTTGAAGATGGAGTTGCTGTCGTTGCCGGTCCGCAAGACGGACGAGCTTCAGGCGGCCTTCGACCGGGCAACGGCCGCGCGGGTCGACTCCGTCTATGTCGTGACGTCGACACTGATGGTGAATTCGATGCCGCGCATCCTGAGTTTCGCGACGGAAAATCGCCTGCCCTTGATAGGAGGCTGGGGCGCCTGGGCATCGGCCGGCGGATTGATGTCATATGGTCCCGACGTGAATTTGATGGTGTCCCGGACCGCCGTTTTCGTCGACAAGATACTTCGAGGCGCAAGACCCGCCGAACTGCCGGTCGAGCAGCCAACCAGGTTTGAATTGACCGTAAACACGAAGGCGGCGAGGTCACTCGGCCTCAACATACCAGAGAGCTATCTGGTTCGGGCCGATCACATCCTGGAATGACGAATCTCGCATGCATGTGGCAAATGCCGGGGGGCGGCACGCCAGGTGATCGGGCAGGTGCGGGAGAAGGGCATCGAGGCGGCAATATCCTGCACTGCAACAAAAGACAAATACCGTTGTTCTTGCTAGCTTTGGCGCGATGAACATTTCCCTCGATCCAGATCTGTCAAAGGAAAAGGTTCTGGCGGCTGTGCCGGCTGCGGTATCGGCAACCGGGGAGGAACCGGCCGGGAGGAAAACCGGCAGCCGGCTGTTTGCCAAATACGTTGCGCTGTTTGTCGCGGTGGTCGCCATCGCGCTTCTGTCGAACGGAATCTTCGAGGTCTACTTCTACTACCGGGAGCACAAGGCTTCCCTCATCCGGATCCAGCACGAGCAGGCCGAAGCCGCCGCCGCCAAGATCAGCCAGTTCATCAAGGAGATCGAGAGCCAGCTCGGATGGACGACCCAGCTGCCCTGGTCGGCCGGCTCGCTGGAGAACCGCCGCTTCGACGCGCTGCGGCTGTTGAGGCAGGTGCCTGCCGTCACGGAGCTGGCGCAGATCGACTCGACGGGAAAGGAGCGGTTGCGGGTCTCCCGGCTTGCCATGGACGTCATCGACAGCGGACTCGACCTGTCGAAGGAACCGAAATTCACCGAGGCCGTCGCCAACAAGGTCTATTACGGTCCGATCTATTTCCGCCGGGAATCCGAGCCCTACATGACGCTGTCGCTCGCCGGCACGCGCAAGGACGCCGGCGTCAGCATCGCGGAAGTCAATCTGAAGCTGATCTGGGACGTGGTTTCGCAGATCAAGGTCGGCGAGCACGGCCACGCCTATGTCGTTGGCTCGCAGGGACGCCTCATCGCGCATCCCGACATCAGCCTGGTGCTGCGCAACACCGATATGTCCAAATTGGTCCAGGTGCACGCGGCGCTGGAAGAGCAGGCGGCGATCGCCAAACAGATGGAAGAGGCCGCCGCCGTGTTGCAGGCAGCACAGGCTGCGTCCGGCGCACGGACTACGCCGCAGGCCGCCCCGCCGCCGCCACCGCCGCCGCGCCCTCTCAACACCGACTCGCTGCAGGGCGCACTCAACATTCAGGGCCAGGAAGTGCTCACCGCCTCCGCGCCTATCTGGCCGCTGCGCTGGGTTATGTTCGTGGAGCTACCGGTGCAGGAGGCCTATGCCTCGCTGTACGCGGCGCTGAAGCGGCTCGCCATCGTGCTGCTGGCCGCCTCGATCTTCGCGGTACTTGCCGGAATCTTTCTGGCGCGGCGCATGGTCGGCCCGATCCAGGCACTGCGCGCCGGCGCCGCGAGGATCGGCGGCGGCGACTTCGCTCAGCGCATCTCCATCAAGACCGGCGACGAGCTGGAAGGCCTTGCCAATCAGTTCAACGACATGGGCGCCCGCCTGCAGGAATCCTATGCGGACCTGGAAAACAAGGTCGAACAGCGCACGGCCGAGCTGAGCGAGTCGCTGCAACAGCAGACCGCGACCGCCGAGGTGTTGAAGGTCATCAGTCGTTCGGCATTCGATCTGCAAACCGTTCTGGATACCCTCGTCGAATCGGCGGCCCGCTTGTGCGACGCGGATGAGGGAACGATTTTTCGTCCCGCGGATGAGGGCTATCGCCTGGCGGCGAGCTACGGCCTTGGAGACGCGCACAAGAACCATCTCGCAACATTCACGACCGTGCCTGAGAGAGGCAGCGTAGTCGGACGGACCCTGCTGGAGGCCAGGACCATCCACGTCCCCGATGTTCAGGCGGATCCCGAATATGCGCCCTCTGCAGGCCGCAGGAGCGCCAATGTGAGAACCATGCTCGGCGTGCCGCTATTGCGCGATGGTGTGCCGATCGGTGTATTCGTGTTGACGCGGCACATGGTACGGCCGTTCAGCACAAAGCAGATCGAGCTTGCGACGACCTTTGCCGACCAAGCCCTGATTGCGATCGAAAATGTCAGGCTCTTCGACGAAGTTCAGGAGCGGACCAGGGAGTTGTCGCTCTCGCTTGAGGAATTGCGCACCGCGCAGGACCGCCTGATCCAGACCGAAAAACTCGCATCGCTCGGCCAGCTCACGGCCGGCATCGCGCACGAAATCAAAAACCCGCTCAACTTCGTCAACAATTTCTCCTCGCTCTCGACCGAGCTGATCGACGAGTTGAACGATGTGCTGAAGTCGGCGCCGATCGGCGACAAGACCCGCGAGGAGATCGACGAGCTCACGCACATGCTGAAGGGCAACCTGGACAAGGTGATCCAGCACGGCAAGCGCGCCGACTCCATCGTCAAGAACATGCTGCTGCATTCGCGCGAGGGCTCCGGCGAGCATCGGCCGGCCGATATCAACGCGATCGTCGAGGAAAGCCTCAATCTCGCCTATCACGGCGCCCGGGCGGAGAAATCCGGTTTCAACATCACGCTCAGGCGAGACCTCGATCCGGCGGCCGGCATGATCGACGTCTATCCGCAGGAAATCACCCGCGTGTTTCTCAACCTGATCTCGAACGGTTTCTATGCAGCGACCAAGCGCAAGGAGAGCGCCGGCGACGGTTTCGAGCCGACGCTGAGCGCGACGACCAGGAATCTCGGCAATCGGGTTGAAATCCGCATCCGCGACAACGGCACCGGGATTCCGTCCGATGTGAAAGACAAGATGTTCAACCCTTTCTTCACGACAAAGCCGGCGGGCGAGGGCACCGGGCTCGGCCTTTCGATGAGCCACGACATCGTCGTGAAACAGCATGGCGGCAAGATTGACGTCGCGACCGAGCCGGGGTCATTTACCGAGTTCATCATCACGCTGCCGCGAAGCGGTGCGATAAGGGAAACCACTGGAGGCAGGAATTGAGCGTCTACATACTCGTCGTCGATGACGAGCCCGACGTGGAAGCCCTGTTTCGCCAGCAGTTCCGCCGTGAGCTGCGCAGCGGGCGTTTTCTGATGGAGTTCGCTCCGTCCGCACCGGTGGCGCTGCAGCGCGCCGTCGAGCTGCGTGAGCCGTCACTGATCCTGATCCTTTCCGACATCAACATGCCGGGGATGAGCGGGCTCGACATGCTGCCGAACATGCGCGCCGAGCGGCCGGACGTGCCGGTGATCATGATCACCGCCTATGGCGATGCCGAGACGCGCAGGAAGGCTCTCGAGCGCGGCGCGGAAGGGCTCCTTACAAAGCCCATCGATTTTTCGGTGCTGCGGCAGGAGATCGATTCGAGACTTGGGCAAGCCGCATGACCGCGACCATCCTTGTCGTCGATGACGAGCCCGATCTCGAGGCGCTGGTGCTGCAGAAGTTCCGCCGCCAGATCCGCGAGGGCGCGGTGAGCTTCGTGTTCGCGCATGACGGCATCGAGGCGCTGCAGCAGCTGGAGGCCAATCCGGACGTCGACATGGTCGTGTCCGACATCAACATGCCCCGCATGGACGGGCTTTCCCTGCTGGCCAGGCTGCAGGAGGCGGACGACAAGAAGTCCACCATCATCGTTTCCGCCTATGGTGACATGAGCAACATCCGCACCGCCATGAACCGCGGCGCGTTCGACTTCCTGACCAAGCCGATCGATTTCGCCGACCTCGAAACCACCATCGACAAGACGCTTCGCCACATCGAGCTGTTGCGCGAGGCGCGGCGGCGCCAGGCCGAGGCCGAGCGGGCGCACGCCTCGCTGTCGCGCTATTTTTCGCCGCAGCTCGCCAGTCGGCTGGCTTCCGGGGGCGCGGGCGAAAATGGCCTGGAGGTGCATCGCCGCGATGTTGCGACCATCTTCACCGATGTGACCAGCTTCACGTCGTTGGTGGAGAACCTCGCGCCCGAGGTTCTGGGCGAGCTGCTCAACGAATACACCGGCGGCATGACCGAGATCGTGTTCTCTCATGAGGGAACGGTCGGCAAGATCATCGGCGACGGAATCCACATCCTGTTCAACGCGCCCGGCGACCAGCCGGATTACGCGACGCGAGCGGTGGCGTGCGCGCTCGAGCTCGACGACTGGGCCGAACAATTCAGGCAGCGCTGGCGGGCGGCGGGCGTGAATTTCGGCGCCACGCGTATCGGCGTTCACGCCGGCCCCGCTCTGGTCGGCAATTTCGGCGGCAGCAAGTTCTTCGACTACACGGCTCACGGCGACACCATCAACACCGCAGCACGGCTCCAGGCGGCCAACAAGTTCCTGGGTACGCGGATCTGTGTCAGCGAGTCCGCAGCCAGGGCCGCGGAGAATTTCAGGGGGCGGCCGGTCGGCGATATCGTGCTGCGCGGGCGCAGCGAACCGCTCCGCGCCTTCGAGCCGCTGCGTGAGGAGGCCTTCTCCTCGCCGGCGACGGCGCAATATTCCGCGGCCTTCGCCAGGCTCGAGGCTGGCGATGCCGGGGCGATGCCGGCCTTTGCGGCACTGGTGGGCCAGCATGCCGACGATGCGCTCGCCGGCTTCCACCTCAAGCGCCTGCTCAACGGAGCCAAGGGCGTTCGCATGCAGCTGGAATAGGCTTTTGCCCGGCAAAGGCGCGCAGAGGGCCGCTTCCCCTGCGCACACTCGCAGACCCGGGATTGTACGGCTTCGGGAGCGGCCGAAACGGGCCCCGGAATAACCGATCCTTAACCATAACCGCCCATCATCCCGGCTGAATTGGGGTGGGCAATCGCGCGAGAGTTGTCGCCGGATCGTCCGCGATGGCGCTTTATTTTAGCCGATTGATGAGGAGAAATTGCAACCAGGCTGACACGTAGGGAACTCAGGTGGCCGAGACACCGGACAAAGAACCGCAAGGAGACAAGCCGCCGGAGACGGTACAGCTGAAGTCTCCGGGCCGCGTGACGGCGACCGTGGTGTCGCTGGCGGCGCTGGCCATCCTCGGCGCGGCGACCGCTAATCTTCTGCCCAATCTCGATCGCTTCGCTTTGCCGAACGCCGATCGCCTGGCTCTTCCGAAATTCGATCGCATCGCCCTGCCGAAATTCGATTTCTCCTGGCCGGATTTCATTCGCACCGCTGAGCCGAAGTCGAATCGCATTGCCCCGCCGTCTCCGCCCAGGACGGTTTCCGTGCCGATACCGGATCCGCTGGTCAGGACGATGCTGATAGACATCCAGTCGTCGCAGCAGCAGGACGCAGCTGTGCTGGCCTCGCTCACGCAGAGCGCCGAAAACCAGCAGTCGGATTTGCGAAGAATATCCCGCCAGCTCCACGCGCTGACGGTGCAGGTGAACGCCCTGCAAGGTGCGGTGGGGCCGTTGACGACGTCCAGCATCACGCCATCCAAGGCCCGCACCCGGTTTGTCCGGAGATCGCCAAAGACGATCCCGCCGCCGCTGCCCAAGCCGGTCGGCCCTGTCTCGGTCGGCGGCGCCCCGCTCAGCACGGCGCCGGCGTCGGGTTCTGGCGTCTGACGGCGCCTCGACTCTCTTTCCTCGCGCGACGTCACTCCCGGCACGCGCGAAGCAGGCTTACTTCTGTTTGCCCTTTCCGATCCGCGCCAGAATTTCCCTTGCTTCGGCGCTGCCGGCTTGCGCGGCCCGGGCGAGCAGTTTTCTCGCCCCGACAGTGTCCTGCCGGCCGCCGATGCCGTTGGCGTAGCAGCGCGCCAGATTGATCATGGCTTCCGGCTCTCCCATGGCCACGCTCTTTTCATAGAGCGCGCGGGCTTGCCCGGGGTTTGCCGCAACGCCCAGCCCTTTCTCGGTGAGCTCGCCGAGCCTGTTCACGGCACGCCCATCGCCAAGATCGGCTGCGCGCTGGTAGAGGCTGTAGGCTTTGGCCGCATCCTTCTCGCCGCCGATCCCGCGCTCCTGCTGAATGCCGAGACTGACGATGGCCGGCGCAAATTTCATTTCGGCCGCGATCTCGTAATAGAACCGGGCGCGGGCCGGATCCTTCTCGACGCCGTTGCCATTGTCGTACATCGCTCCCAGTGCGTAGAGCGCGCGGGTGTTGCCGAGCTCGAACGCCTTCTTGTAGCTCGCCAGCGCCGCCGGATAGTCCTGCGCGGCAAACAAGGCGCGGCCGAGCTGGTAGTGGAAGCGGTCGATCCCCGGAAACTCCCTGACGGCTTCGGAGCATGCCGCAATCGCGTCGGCGATCTTGATCTCTTCGAGCTTCACGCCTCTGACGATTGTGTTTCTGGTCGTGTCGTCCGGCGCCGCAGCCAGCCGGTCGCAAGGTTGCACCGACGCAGGATCGGCCGTGGGTATCGACACCGGCGCCTGCTTGACGGCGTTGAGATAGATTTTGTCCCGCGACAACTGGCCGTACATGTACGGCGTCTGCTTCTGGGCGGTCGCGCCCCTGACCTCGTCGCGGAGTTTCCGGAACATGAAGCTGATCTCGAGATCGGGCTCGGGAAGGTGCTTCAACAGGGCTAGTGCGAACGGGCTGTTGCGGCCGTTGCCCTCTTCGGCCCTGCGGGTCGGCTCGGTCGAAAAGAACACCAGGACGTTCCTGGAAGAAGCGGCGGCGCCCGGGGAAGCGTGATCCTGGCCGGCATCCTGCCGCTCGAGTTTCGCGGGAAAGGGATTGCCGCGCAACGCATCGAGGATCACGAGTCCGAGGACGCGGGCTCTCGCGACATTTGCCGTCGCAGCGCGGAGAGGTATCGCCTCGGTCCGAAACGAGAGCGACGATGCAAGCTGCGCATCGACGGGAATCAGGTAGCCGTCGACGCCGGCATGGACGCTGTATCCTGCAAAATAGACGATCGCGATCTCGGCCTTGGCCGACTTTCCCGCAAACGCGTCGAGGGCGGATTTCAGCTCTTCGGCGGATGCATCCTTGCGCACATCCACATCGAAGCCGAGCCCGGTGAGCATCGCCGCGATGTCTTCGGCGTCGTTGACGGGTGTCGCGAGCGCGGGAGCGTGGCGGTAGTTGGCGTTTCCCACGACCAGGGCAACGCGGCTGTCTGCCGCTTCGACGGTGCCGCCAAGGAGAAGCGCAACAACAGCAATGATTCCGGGGATCCAGCACCGCAAGGCTAGCGCGTGTCCTCTGTCCCGGCCGAATGCCGCAGCGTCCAGTCGCGCCAGGTCAGGAAGTCGAGGCCGAGCAGGCTGTAGTCGACCTGCAGGTATCCGTCGTCTCCTTGCGAGACCGCCGCTGGAACGCGCGGTGCCACTTGCTGTGCCATGACCCCGACATAGACCGTATCGTCGCCGATGTAGCGATAGCGATAAAGTTCGATGCCGTGTTCCGTGACGCCAAGCCGGTGGATGTCCTGCTTGAGCCCTATGTCGGACGGAATCCTGATGTTGCTTGCCGCATTGGATGCAGCGGAACCGGCAGCCCTGGATGCGGCCGACGATGCTGCCTTGCTCGCGGCGTTCGAGGCGGCATTCGATGCCGCGGTAGCCGCAGCCCGGCTGGCGGCGTTCGATGCAGCCCGGCTGGCCGCGCCAGAGGCGGCGGAAGACGCCGCTGCGGCCGCAGCCCTGCTTGCAGCCGCCGAAGCGGCGCTGCTTGCAGCCTGCGAGACCGCGCTGCTCACCGCATTGCTGACCGCCTGGTTGACAACGTTGCCCACGGTCGTGCTGACGACGTTACTGACGACGTTGCTGACGTTCTGCTGCACGCGCGCGACGGTTTGCCGGTATTCGCGGTTGCGCGCCTTTTCCTTCTCAGACTTCGTGTACGCCGAGACCAGCAAGCCGCGCTTGCGGGCATCGTCCACCGCGTCCTGCATGCAACCCTTCGGATGGCCCTTGAGTCGGCAAAGCTGGAAACGGAGTTGAACCAGATCGGGATATTTGCCGGTGGCGGCAACGCATGAGCTGGCGTCGCCGCTGAAACAAAGGTTCACCTCGTTGTCCTGCGCGGTCCGCAACATCAACTCCGTCGAGTTGACGCGCCGCAGGCCGACATCGCTGTTGCCGGGAATGCGGTTATGGCGCTGGCTCGGATATTTCTGGGCAAAGCTGCCGACGACGTTCTTGTCGCGGGAGTCCTTGAGCACGTCCCAGACCTTCTCCACGGAATCCTGATCTTTCGTCGTGGCTTCCGGAGAGGCCGCCGCAAGCTGGTAGGTCGAGGCCGGCGGCTTGGGCAGGTCGACGCCGCCCGCGTCGGATTTCTTGCGGCCGGGCTGGGCTTCGAGCGAGGCAAGCGTCACGCGCGCGCTCTCGACGTTGTCGCTGTAGGGATAGAGATCGAGGAACGCCCGGTAGGCCGCGACCGAGTTCTGCTTCTGGACGATGGTCCAGGCGAATTTCTCGGCGCCTTCGAGTTGCGCAACGCGATCGTTGACTTCGGCAACATGCGTGCTGGCCGGGAACTGCTGGGCAAAGCGCCGCAGCGTCGCGATCTCGCTGGTCGAGCGCACGAAAGTCCATGCCACGCGCTCGGCCTCGGCCTCGGCATTGGCGGCGGCCACGGCCGCATCGCCTTTCAGATAGATCTCTTCGCTGGAAAGCGTGCCGTAGACCGCGGGCTCCTGGGTCCTTGTCTCGCGCACGACGTCGTCGTGCACGTTGCGGAACACGTAGTTGATTTCGAGGCCGGGCGTTTCGACGTGGCGCAGCAACGAGCCGGAGTAGGGGCTGTTGCGCCCCGTGCCGTCATTGGCCGTCGTTCCGGCGGCGGCGGCGAAGGCCACCAGCACGTTGTCATTGATCTCGACCGGCACGAGTCCGCGCGCGGCGGGTTCGACCGGAATCATCGTGGCGGCAGCAGGCTTTTTGGCGGCGCTCTTCGAGCCCTTGCCGGCATCCTTGGTGCTCTTCGCCAGCGACCGGCTGGCGGCGGCGTTGGAGGCCGTGAAGGGATCGTTGCGGCAGGCATCGAGGATCACCAGCCCGATGAGCTTCGGCATCACCGAGATGTCGATCAGGGTCTCGAGGTTGATCGCCTCGGCATATACGTCCAGTTCGGACTTGATCTCGGCGTCGACGGGAATCAGCCAGTTCTTTCCGTCGATCTCGACACCGTGGCCGGCATAGAAGATCACCGCCTTGTCCGCGGTCTTGGCGGCATTGCCGAAATCGATCAGCGCGCGGCGGAATTCCCTGTAGTCGAGATTGTCGACGTGCTTGACGGCAAAGCCCAGCCGCTGCAGCGAGGCGGCCATGTCGGCGGCGTCATTCACGGGGTTGGGGAGAGGCGGAACCTTGAGATAGGCGCTGTTGCCGACGACCAGCGCGATCTTTTCTTCAGCCGTCGCCAGCCCGGTATTGGCGATGAACATCATCGTCAGTGCCAGGGCGAACAGGAGCCCGCGGTGGCTTTTGGTGGCAGCCTGTCTGTGAGCCTTGTCACTGAACCCGCTGCCGGTTCTCGCGCTTGTAATCGACCTGAACATCATCCTGCCCGTGAAATGCTACGGCATCGAAAATTGATCGCTTGGAAACATCGAACGCAGGCGTCTCGATTTCATTATAATACAATGGCGGACGAATGTATCTTTCTGAAGGATATGCGCGATTGGCCGCAAATTGCGGAACCGGCGCGGCGCGCCGATCCCGGCGTGCGCGCGACCGGAAGCTGCACGCCGTGATTGCGCTTGCCGGGTGGATCAAGACCCAGGGCGCCGAAACCGCCGCCGATGCTTTCGTTATGATCGGAGTAACTCCATGACACCCTCGTTGAACTTCTGCCGGACCTTGCTTTTCGGTCTGTGTCTCACCCTGCCAATCGCGAGCGTCGGACGCTGCGAGGATCCTGCGAAGGCATCTCGGGATACCATTATTCAAGGCGTGCGCGACGATGTGCGCCGGAAGATCAGGGAGCGCGAGGCCAATCCCCCGGCGGCTCAACCCGATGCGCAAACTGCGGGTAGTGGCGCCGATGCAACGAAGCCGTCGCCGGGCAAGTCGAGCAAAGACCAACATAACTAGCTGATTTGCTGGAGGTATTGTTCGGAGCTCGGCTTTGGGCGTCAGATTGTATTACCAATTCATTAAAACTGTGCTTTTTCGGCACTATCGAGTTTGCCCCCGACTTGTTTATTTTACGGCGTAATTTCGAGTCTTTTGGGGGCGCGAATGATTTTCAATAAATATTCCAAGGCTTTACTGGCGACTGCGGCGCTGCTGGCCATCACGTCCCAGCCCGCTGCGGCGCAGTATTCGGGCGACGTGCAGCAGCAGATCATCAGCAACACCATTCAGAGCATTCTGCAGAATGTCCGCGATCAGATTCAGCGGCGCAGGCTCGTTGCGCCGCCCGGCAGGCTGCAATTCAGCGGCGAGGAGGGCGAGTTCAACAGTCGCGATCCTTTTGCCGCGAACGGCATGGGCAATCCGTTCGGCGCGCTCGCCTATGCGAAGGCGCCCGCCATGGCGGTCGCACCGGTGGCGCAATGGCTGTATGGCGCGAACCTCGTCACCAGCGTCGACAAGGCGGTCAGCCTCAACACCGAGATCCACACCTGGACGGTGACCGGCGCGTTCGACGTCACCAAGATCGGCATCTTCACTGCGACCGACGCCCTGACTTTCATCGGCACGGGATCGCACACCTGGTCGCGCACGTACAATGTGGCGCCTGTGCCGTGGTTTGACGGATCGATCCCGTCGACATCGGGTACGTTGTCGTACCTGAATGGCGGTTTCTCCGCCGATTTCACCGTTCTGGCGATGTGGACGCGCAATTCGCTGGTCAATGCGCCGGCTCTCGCCGTTGCTCCGCCCGACTCCAGCACGGCCTCCTACACCGGCAACGCCCAGTACCGCTTTGACTTCCCGTATTCGGTTTGGTTCGAGCCGACCGCCGGCGTGACCTATACAGAGGTCTTTACCGCCAACTTCGGCACCAAGATTGCGGACACCACCGAGGTGCATGGCGGCGGCCGCGTTGGCACCGAGATGAAATGGATGGGCTTCACCGTGCAGCCGACGCTGTCGGGCCAGGTGTACAAGATCGTCGACGCCAACATCGTGGGCGGCCTCGTCGGACCCAATATTCCGTTTGTGGCGCCGACCTTCGCCAATCTGGGCGGCCGCGGTTCCGCGAAGATCACGGTGCTCTGGACGCCCAATTTCTCCAGCTATCTCGAAGGCCATGGCAGCGGCACGGCGGGAACGCAGACGGTTGGGTTCAACCCCGCTACCCAGATTTACGGTGTCCAGGCCGGACTGCGCTACACTTGGTGACCTGAACATATCGAATGAAAATGCCCGCCGTACCGGCGGGCATTTTTGTTTGTCACAGCGAGTAAGCAGTCAAACTCTGCCATCGTCTCAACGTAGACCGAACTTCATGCGCGATGAATGGCCGCTCACGGCAGAACGGCGAACGCGCGAGGGTTGGCCCCCAGTTGCAGCGGATGCCCTTTCCTCGATGTACCATGCTGTTTCTGTGTTATATGGCGCCGACGGCGTGAGGGGACTCCGCAGGGGCACGCGTTTCCGGTGACCCTGCCGTCGTGGTTGAAATTTCAGGCCGACTCGTGCGCGAGCGGTCGTCAGCTGTTGTGAGTTCGGTCTTTCGTATGCGTGTCGGGATTTTGGGTGGCGGACTTCAGGGTTGTTGCGTGGCGTTGGCACTTGCTGAACACGGCATAGATGTCACGCTGTTCGATCGCAACGAGCAACTGCTGAGCCGGACGGCGATCGCGAACGAGGGCAAGGTCCACCTCGGTTACATGTATGCCAATGACCCCGGCTATTCGACCGCACGCATGATGATGCGGGGGGCGCTGGCGTTTGCTCCGTTTTTCGAGCGTCATCTCGGGTTGGCCGGGGACGCCATGGCTGTTTCCCGCCCCGCGGCTTATGTCGTGCACCGCGACAGCCAGCGCACGGCGGAGGACGTGTCGCAATATCTCGCTGCCGTGCACGCGCTGATCCGCGAATCCAGCCGGCAAAGACCCGATGCCTATTTTGGCCGTGACCTCGATGCCGACCTGCGCATGTGGTCGCATGCGGAGCGCGAGGCGCACTTCGATCCGCAGGTCGCCGTGGCGGCATTTGATACGCCCGAGGTCGCCATCGATCCGGTGGCGCTGGCCGACGCGGTGCGGAGCAGGGTCAATGCCGATCGCCGGATCGCCGTCCGGACGGGGCATGAAGTCATTTCCGTCGAGGACGGCGACGGTCTCGAGGTCGTGCTGCGAGCAGGCGGAAGGGCCGCCCGCGAGCGCTTCGATCATGTCGTGAATGCGCTGTGGGAAGGACGATTCGCGATCAACGAGAAGCGCGGGCTGCTGCCTGATCGGCCATGGATGCATCGGCTGAAATATGGCGTCAGCTTCCGCTTGCCTGAAGGCGCCGGGAAGCCGCCGAGCGCCACCTTCGTGTCCGGACCTTTCGGCGAAGTGGTCAGTTATGACGACGGATTGACGTATCTGACCTGGTATCCGGTTTGCCTGCAGGGGATATCGAGCGACATCACGCCGCCGCAATGGCCCACTTACCCGTCCGAACCGCTTCGTTCGTCGCTGTTGCAGGGCACTCTGAGCGCCATGGCCCAGTTCGTGCCAGCGCTTCGCGACCTCGCTCCGGACGAGTTGCAGGACGTTTCGGTCAAAGGCGGTGTCATCGTGGCCTGGGGCCGGACCGACATCTATGATCCCGCCAGCGAATTGCATCAGCGCTTCGCGATCGGTGTCACTTCCGCCGGTCGCTATCACTCGATCGATCCGGGCAAGCTCACGATGGCCCCTCACTTCGCCGAGGTCTGCGCCGGCCGCATCCTGCAGGACCGCGTCAGGTGAGCGGGCCTCTGGTCACCGTCGGTGTGCCCGTATATCGCGGGCAGGACGTTCTCCCTGTCACCCAGGCCGGTTCGATCCCGCTTATCTGCAATCGACCTGGGAAAGCCTGGAAGAGAAGGTGCAGATGCGCCTGACACGCGCCTTCGCATCGTAGATGCGTCCAGGCCCGCCGCGGTCGAAACGTGCGCCTCTCATTCCGCCGCGCGCCTGTCGGGGAAGGGCGGGCGCTGGCCCTTGCGCAGCGCGCGATAATGTTCCGCGCGTTCCGGCGCATCGCTGTGGCGGACGAGGTCGGTCACCGGCGTGTAGCTCAGCATCCGGCCGCCATCGGGCAGCGCGGTGCAGGAGAAGCGCAGTACCTGGCCGTCGGCGAGGTTGATGTTGATCGGCGTGGAATCGCCCGACCGCATCATCTCGGTGCGCGCGGCGATGAAATGGGCGAGCTGGTCCTCCGGCAACTCATAGGCCCCGGTATCGCGGCCGTGATACATCAGCGCAATGAAGGGCGGCTGGCTGTCGGCCATTTCATCGGACAGCGCGAAGTAGTCGCGGAAGGCGCGGTTGATGAATTCCGCGCGCGTGTCGGCGTCGAGCAGCACGATGCCGATGTCGACCTGGTCGAGCGCGGCGGCAAGGCGCGCGGAAGTGGCGTGATGCGCCTGTTCGGAAGCGAAGGCGTCGATCCACTTCTGCCGCAGCATGCCGGTGATGAGTGCGGTGCCGCCGGCGGTCAGCGCCAGCAACGCCATCCGCGCCACGTCGTGGGCATCGTAGCCGGGCGCCACGCGGTGATTGAGAAAGAACAGCGCGGAGAAGAGCACGGCGATGCCGGCGCTGATCATGCCGGATGCAATGCCGCTGATCGAGCTCGCCAGCGCAACGATGCAGACGAACAGCGGCGCCGGATTGGGCACCGTGACGAAATGGCGGTCGACGAAGAAGGCGACCAGCGCCACCGAAATCGTCAGGCCAGGGCCGAGCACTGTACGCCAGTCGATCTGCATGTCGTATCCAGGGCAAAACCGGGGCAGGCAGTTTGGCGCATTCCCGCAACAGGTGTTGGATTTTCCGGCCTGTCGTTAAGGCAAGCCTGCCGCGCTCGCGCGGGTTTCGCGCTTGTTGGAATCAAATGCTATTCAAAGCCGATGGAACCCGCATTGCGCTGGCCGGTTGATGCGGGAATTTTCGAAAGGACGTCCATGCCCACGATCTCGCCGACGCTGCTGCCGGTCCTGATGCTGTTTGCCTCCAACGTGTTCATGACCTTCGCCTGGTACGGCCATCTCAAGTACAGGAATCATTCGCTGGTGCTGGTGGTCCTCGCGAGCTGGGGCATCGCCTTCTTCGAATACTGGCTGGCGGTGCCGGCCAACCGCTGGGGCAGCGCGGTCTATTCCGCGGCGCAGCTCAAGACCATCCAGGAGGTGATCACGCTGACCGTGTTTGCCGCCTTCTCGGTACTCTACCTGAAGGAGCCGCTGGCCTGGAACCACGCGCTCGGCTTCGCCTCGATCGCGTTCGGCGCGTTTTTGATTTTTCACAAGTGGTAGAACCTTCTTGGTGAGGAGGCGCAAGGTGCCGTCTCGAACCACGATGCCCATGTCTGCGGCCATCCCTCGAGACGCGCGCTGAAGCGCGCTCTTCAGTATGAGGTCGGCATGCGCCCCCCCACCTTTCTGCTACTCAGCGGAGGAGCATCTTTGGGCTAGTAGCGGACATTCCGAGAGTGCGCTTCACGAAGCGGCAAAGAGCTCCCAGCGGCCCGGCAGCCCCTTGAGTTCGCACGGTCCGCGGGGGCTGAAGTTCACACCTGAGCCGGCTACGAGATCGGTTACGACGCGAGACACCAGGGTTTCGCCCGGGCGAGCCTCAGACATAATCCGTGCAGCAGTATTAACGGCGACGCCGGCGATATCATCGCCGCGCAGTTCGACTTCGCCGATGTGCAGTCCGGTACGAAGCCTGATTCCAAGTCGCGCGGTACCCCCCGACAACGCGACGGCGCACTTGATGGCGCGCCCAGGTCCGTCAAAAGTAGCCAGGAGTCCATCGCCTGTCATCTTGATCAAACGTCCGCGATGCTGCTCGACCGTGCGGCGTGCCAGCTTGTCATGCTCATCGAGCAACCGATGCCAGTTGCTATCACCAAGAGTCACCGCCTGCCTTGTCGAGTCGACGATATCGGTAAAAAGGACAGTGGCAAGCACGCGCTCGATTTTTTCCACGACGACTTCGCGGCGGCCGGTGACGAACTCCTCGATGTCGCCGATGATGGCCTCGATATTCTTCTGAGCCCACGGCCGATGATCGCCGGCAGGGTACTCGATATAGCGCGCTCCAGGAATGTGGGCCGCCAGGTAACGGCCGTTGGCGACTGGCACAGCCATGTCAGCCTCGTTGTGCAGAACGAGAGCGGGCAAGCGAAGTTGGGGCAGAATGGCGCGAACGTCGATCAACGCATTCGTCTCAAGCATCGCCTGATAGGCGCTGGGACTAACGATGAGCCTCTCGCCCTTGGCCCATAGCTTGATCGCTTCAGGATCGCCGGCGAGGCTCGGAGCGAAGGCCTTCGCCGACATGCCGCTGCCCCAATACTTCACAGTGCGTATCATCTGCTCCAGTGGAAACATATGGGTGTAGTCATCGGAGTTGGTGAAACGGGCAAATCCACCATAGAGGATGAGATGGGAAACCCGCTCTGGATAGGTTGCCGAAAACAGCGCGCTCATCGCTGCTCCCTCGGAATAACCGAGCAAGGCCGCACGCGAGATACCGAGCGCTTTCATCACGGCATCCAGATCATCCATCCGTTCATCGAGCGTGGGGCTGCCAGCAACTCGGTCAGACAAGCCCTGGCCTCGCTTGTCGAAGCTGATGACGCGCGCAAAACCGGCAAGCCGGCGCAGAAAGTCCGTGTAACCGGCCAATTCATGGAAAAACTCAATATGCGACAGCAGGCCCGGAATAATGATCAGGTCGATTGGACCATCGCCCATCACCTGATAGGCGATGCTGACGTTTCCGCTGCGCGCATAGCGGGTCTCGGGCAGCTGAAAGGGTGTCATCGACCCGATTCCCAGGTGCAAAGAAGCCAGATGAGATAGCGGTTAGCCTACCTGACATGCGGCTCGGCAGGAAGTCTCTAGGCGAAACGTCGAGGCGTCATGTCCGGTCCGGGGCAAAATCGGAAATCGTGCCTCGGCGCATTTCTGTTTGCTCCGGAAGCGCCCCGCATTGGTCACCGACTTAATGCAACTCCCTGACAACCAGACGTGCCGGCTCCACGTCATCACACCGGCATCATTTCGCGGCCGGTGTCACCCGCAGGATCCGGCCGGCCGAATTGTCGGTCAGCAGCCACAGCGCGCCGTCCGGGCCCTGGCGGACGTCGCGGATACGCTCATGGAGATTTTGCAGTAGCCGCTCCTCAGCCGTAACGGCATGGCCGTTGACGGTGAGCCGCACCAGCATCCGCCCCGAGAGCGCGCCGGTGAACAGGCTGCCGTTCCACTTCGGAAACAGTTTTCCGGTGTAGAACGTCGCGCCCGACGGGGCGATCGACGGCACCCAGTATTTCGCGGGCTGCTCCATGCCGTCCCTAGCGGTGGCTTCGTGGATCTTCGTGCCGGAGTAATCGATGCCGAACCCGATCACCGGCCAGCCGTAGTTCTTACCCTTGGCGATGACGTTGACCTCGTCGCCGCCGCGCGGCCCGTGCTCGATCTCCCAGAGCTCGCCGGTGCCGGGATTGATCGCAAGGCCCTGCTGGTTGCGGTGGCCATAGCTCCAGATTTCAGGTTTCGCGCCGTCGCGCCCGACAAAGGGATTGTCAGGCGGCGCAGCGCCATCCGGCGCGATGCGGATCAGCTTGCCGAGATGGTTGGAAAGACTCTGCGCCTCGTCGCGATAGCTGTAGTGGTCGCCGAGCGTGACGAACAGATTGCCGTCGGCGCCTTGCGCGAAGCGGCAGCCGTAGTGATTGCCCGACGACAGCGGCCCGTCCTGGCGGAAGATCACCTTCGTCTCATCGAGGCGGCCCGCGCCGTCGTTGAGTCTGGCGCGCGCCACCGCGGTGCGGCCGCCGCCCGAGGTGCGCTCGGAGTAGCAGAAGAAGACGGTGCGGTTCTGCGCGAAATCCCTGTCGGCGATGACGTCGAGCAGGCCGCCTTGGCCGCTCGCCCACACCTCGGGCACGTTCTTCAGCGGCGGCGAGAGCTGGCCCTCCGCGGAGACGATGCGCATGCGGCCCGGCCGCTCCGTCACCAGCATCCTGCCGTCGCCCAGGAAGGCGAGCGCCCAGGGATGCACGAGGCCGCTGGCAAAAGTCTGCACGTCGAGCTGGCCGGCCGAGGATTGAAACGACGTGTTCTGTCCGCGCGTGCCCGTGACCAGCAGGAAGGTGCCGGCGAGCAGCGTCGCCGCCGAGAGCGCTGCAGTCACAAGTCCAACGGGCGTCTTCATCATGGTGGTTTCGCGATGTCAGGCATCGCGCGCGGTTTGTGTCGGGAGGAGGGGTGCAGGCTCTTTCGCGAAGCGTGCCGGCTCACATCGGCAGCGGCATCGCCACCAGCTTGATCGCCAGCACTTTCAGGCTGGAGATCAGGCACAGCGAGGCGGCGCCGAACGCGAGCGAAGCTGCGACGGCGTTGATCAGGCGGGACGAGGCCACGGGCGCGGGGGCAAAGCCGATGGCGCGGGATGACCGAATCATGTGGTCCGAATCCTTGACCTCTCGCGGCGAATCAGCCGCGAACGGCAGGTATTATTGCGGGCCGCACCGGCAAGATTGCGGCGACGACCCGCGCCGATCGTGGCAAAACCGCGGCTGCGTTAACGGTTTCCCCGTTTTCCCCGGTATTTATACCCACTCTTCACGAGAAGTTGCGTCAGGCGCTCGCCGCGACGCTGGGGGCATCCACCACCTCGGTGCCCGGCTGCCGGTCCATCGCCACAAAGCCCGGGGTCTGCTCGACCCGGCGCAGCCAGGCGCGGATGGCGGGGAAGGTGGAGAGGTCGTAGTCGCAGCGGTCGGCGACATGGGTGTAGCCGTACAGCGCGATGTCGGCGACGGTGAGCTGGCCCGCGGCAAAGTACTGGTGCGTCTTGAGATGGTTCTCCATCACCTGCAGCGCCGCATAGCCGCGCTCCATCCAGTCCTCCAGCGCATGCGTCTGCAACTCGCGGCCGCCGCGCACCAGCGACAGCCAGAAATAGGCCGCGCCGATATTCGGCTCCAGCGCATGCTGCTCGAAGAACATCCATTGCAGCGCTTCGGCGCGTGCGAGACGATTCTCCGGCGACAACGGCGTTTCGGCGGCGACATACCACAGGATGGCGTTGGACTCGGCGAGATAGCGGCCGTCCACTTCCAGCAGCGGAATCTGTCCGCTCGGATTCTTGGCGAGATAATCCGGTGTGCGGCTCTCGCCGCGCAAAATGTCGATCTCGACTGCCTCATAGGGGACGTTGAGCATCGCAAGCGCAAGGCGGACCTTGTAGCTGTTGCCGGAGCGCTGCATCGTATAGAGCTTGTACATCGCCTCTCATTTCCAGCGTCGGTGGGAATCAACCGGTGGGTGAACCGGCTTGTCGCGCCTCAACGCGGCTAAAGAATGATGGCGAAGCGGGCGTGCCGCAAGAGCGGGCGACTGGAAAAAGTCGAAATCTCTACCGCAGTGCAGTATGGCGAAACGATCGCATCATCGCGGCCGGGAACACGGCAAGACAAATCGCATCACGCCTGCGCCAATTGTCGCAAATTGTTTGCAGTCGCGTGATCGAGCACGGCGCGGCGCAGCAGCAGTCCGTAGAAAACCAACTCCGCGATCAGGCCGAGCGGGATTGCTGTCGCGCCGGCGATGCCGCGCGACAACAGCGGAACGAGCCAGGCGGCGGCACAGATGCTGATCTCCCAGTCGCGGAAACCGTGCGCCAGGCCATGGCGTGCGAAGAACGCAATCGCCACCGCCAGCACGACGAGGTCGTAGTCGAGCACGTAAGGCGTCGCGAGCAGGCTGCCGAGCGCAAGTGCTGCGGCTTTCAATTCGAAGGCTGCATCGCCGTGCCACAGCCATGCGATGCTTCCGGCGAGCAACAGCGCGAGCGCCGCCTGGATCGCGTAAGCCGTCGGCACGTTGGCGCCAAGATTGCGCGCGGCCGAAAATATCGACTGGATTTTTTCCCAGCCGGTGTCGCCCTGCTCCAGCACGATCGTCTGCGTGAACTTCATGGAGTCGAAGAAGGCGTGCCAGACATCGCCGCCGAGTATCGCAAAGCTCAGCGCGGCGAGCGCGCCGACGGTGGCGCTGGCCGCAATGATCGCGTTCCAGCGCTGTCCCGCCAGCAGCGCGATTGGAATCAGCACGCCGAATTGTGGCTTGTAGGCGAGCACGCCGATCAGCACCCCCGCCAGCCACGGCCTGCGGTCGAGAAAATGCAGCGCGCCGCCGAGCAGGGCTGCGGTGAGAAAGCCGTTTTGCCCATGGCCGATATTGATGAACACGGCCGGGAAGGCGGCAGCGATCAGCAGCGTTTCGCCGCGCGGCAGGATCGCGCGCAGCATGGCGAGATACGCAGCGAAGCTCGCCACGAGCCAGATCGCGAGACCGCAACCATAGGGAACGGCGGCGACGAGAAAGGCGATCGCAAAGAAGAACGGCGGATAGTGCCAGCCATAGAACGGCACGTCGCGGCCGCCGAACACCGCCTTCTCGGCGGCGTGCTGCAGCGAAGGCTCATAGGCTTGCGCGGACCGGCCCTGCCAGGTCAGCGCGCCTGCCGCATAGACATTGGAAAAGTCGGTGCCGAGCGGCTTGCCGTTGCGGTCGATCAGCCCGTCGGAGAGCGCGATCCAGCCGGCAAAGGCGATGCTGCAGATCGCGAGCAGGATCAGGCTGTAGCCGCGCGCACGCTGCGCCGTCAGCCAGCCGCCGGTCCGCAAACCTTGCCAGAAATGAGCCATTTCGCCGCAGAAATTTAGGAATGTTGCGCGGACGGTAACGGCCGCCCTTTAACGTTCCCTAAAGCTTGCACCGAGAGCGGTAAACTTTGCACCGAACCGGGCAAAGTTCCTTGCGATGCAGCGGTTTGCGCCTTAGGGTGCGACCCATTCCTATCATCAAGAGTCGTGGACTTCTGCGCTCCATGACGCTCGCCCAAGTGAACTAACCAAGTGAACTTGCCCAACCAGGAGAAGATGATGTCCTTCCTGTCTGCCTCGCTCGCCCGCGTGAAGCCGTCCGCGACCATCGCGGTCACGGATAAAGCACGCGCGCTGAAAGCGGCGGGCCGGAACGTCATTGGGCTGGGCGCCGGCGAGCCGGACTTCGACACGCCCGGCAACATCAAGCTGGCCGCCATCCACGCCATCGAGGCCGGCAAGACCAAGTACACCGACGTCGGCGGCATTCCCGAGCTGAAGGAGGCGATCATCGCCAAGTTCCAGCGCGAGAACGGGCTGACCTACAAGCCGAACCAGATCATCGTCGGCACCGGCGGCAAGCAGGTGCTGTACAATGCGCTGATGGCCACCATCAATCCCGGCGACGAGGTGATCATCCCCGCGCCGTACTGGGTGAGCTATCCGGAAATGGTGGCGCTCGCCGGCGGCGAGCCGGTCGCCATCGTCTGCACCGCCGAGCACGGCTTCAAGCTGCAGCCACAGGATCTCGAGAAGGCGATCACGCCGAAGACCAAGTGGATCATTCTCAACTCGCCGTCGAACCCGACCGGCGCGGCCTATTCGCGCGCCGAGCTGAAGGCGATCACCGACGTGCTGGTGAAGCATCCGCATGTCTGGGTGATGACCGACGACATGTACGAGCATCTGGTCTACGACGACTTCGTCTTCACCACGCCGGCGCAGATCGAGCCGAAGCTCTACGACCGCACGCTGACCGTGAACGGCGTCTCGAAAGCCTATTGCATGACCGGCTGGCGCATCGGCTATGCCGGCGGCCCTGCCGAGCTGATCAAGGCGATGCAGACCATCCAGTCGCAGTCGACGTCGAACCCGTCGTCGATCGCGCAGTGGGCGTCGGTCGAGGCGCTCAACGGTCCGCAGGATTTCATCGAGGCCAACAACAAGGTGTTCAAGGAGCGCCGCGACCTCGTGGTCGGCATGCTCAACCAGGCCAAGGGCATCGATTGCCCGCGTCCGGAAGGCGCCTTCTATGTCTATCCGTCCTGCGCCGGCACCATCGGCAAGACCGCGCCCTCGGGCAAGGTGCTCGCCAATGACGAGGATTTCGTCACGGAGCTGCTGGAAGCCGAAGGCGTCGCCGTCGTGCAGGGCTCGGCGTTCGGCCTCGGCCCCGCCTTCCGCATCTCCTATGCGACCAAGACCTCGGACCTCGAGGACGCCTGCAAGCGCATCCAGCGCTTTTGCGGCAATTTGCGTTGATCGACCGCAAGCAACGTTCGGAAAGGCCCGCGCAAGCGGGCCTTCTTTTTTGCCACCGTCATTCCGGGGCGGCTCGAAGAGCCGAACCCGGAATCTCGAGATTCCGGGTCTGGTCCTTCGGACCATCCCGGAATGACGTGTAAAATCTGCCGCCGTTGTGCCATAGAGACCGCGCCATATCGTCGGCTTCCCGCATCACCCCCTCACTTGAAGCTTTGGAGATTATTCATGCGCCGCTCACTCGCCCTTGCCGGTATCGTCCTCGCTCTGTCGGCATCGGTTGCCGGCACCCGGGCGCAGCAGGGTAAGGTGCAGGTCGGCGTGCTGGAATGCCGCGGCGGCTCCAGCGTCGGCTTCATCGTCGGCTCCGTGACCAATCTCGGCTGCGTGCTGCGCAATGCCGGTCAGCCCGACGACTTCTACGTCGCGACCATCCGCAAGGTGGGACTCGATCTCGGCATCACCCAGGAATCGGTGCTGGCCTGGGGCGTGTTCGCGCCGGTGAACCGGCTCGGGCCGGGCGATCTCGCCGGCAATTACGTCGGCGCCCAGGGCAGTGCGACGCTCGGCATCGGCGTCGGCGGCAATGTGCTGGTCGGCGGCTCCGGCAATTCCATCGCGCTGCAGCCGCTCAGCGTGCAAGGCCAGGTCGGCATCGCCATTGCCGCGGGGCTCGAGAGCCTGGAACTGCGTCCGGGCCGTTAACCTCCTGCCGATTTCCGTCATTGCGAGGCGCGATAGCGACGACCCGTCTACGCCTGCTGCGCAAGCTGCGCCGGGTTGGGAGTCCGCCGAAGCTCGGAGAGCGAAGGCGGAAGCAATCCAATTTACTTGTTGCACCAGGGCTCGATTGCTTCGCTTCGCTCGCAATGACGGATTTGGTTACCGGCTTATCGAACACTGCACCGCAGCGACATTTTCCCGCTTGCCAAAATCGCGGGACAGGCGGAGCATTGCATTTGCCGACCCAATCATGGGCCGACTTCAAATTGAAGGAGGCGGCATATGGGACAAGACGTCAGAAGTCCCCGAGGTCCACGGTGCATTGCGCTGGTGGGCCCTTTCCAAAGCGGTAAAACCACCCTTCTCGAAGCGATACTGGCGCGAACAGGCGCCATCCCCAAAGCCGGCAGCGTCGATGCCGGAACCTCCCACGGAGATGCCAGTCCCGAGGCCCGCCATCACAAGATGAGCGTCGGCCTTTCCGCTGCCACCGTGAATTTCATGGGCGACAGCTACACTTTCATCGATTGTCCGG
The DNA here is from genome assembly GCF_016219575.1 of Bradyrhizobium sp. Classification (GTDB taxonomy): domain Bacteria; phylum Pseudomonadota; class Alphaproteobacteria; order Rhizobiales; family Xanthobacteraceae; genus Bradyrhizobium. The sequence continues at coordinate 140,681 of NZ_JACRMG010000037.1, forward strand.
GTTCGGTCGAGTTCGCGCACGACATGCGCGCCGCGCTTCCCGCCGTCGATGCCGCCATCGTGGTCTGCGAGGCGGACGAGAAGAAGCTGCCGCAACTGCAAATCATTCTCCGCGAGCTCGAGGATCTCGGGATCCCGCGCTTCCTGTTCCTCAACAAGATCGACAAGGCCAACAAGCGCATCCGCGAAACGCTAGCGACCCTGCAGCCGGCCTCGCGCACGCCGCTGGTGTTGCGACAGATTCCGATCTGGAAGGGCGACCTGATCGAAGGCTTCGTCGATCTCGCGCTGGAGCGCGCCTTCATCTACCGCGAGCACAAGCCCTCCGAAGTCGTCGCCCTCGAAGGCGGCGATCTCGACCGCGAGAAGGAAGCGCGCTTCTCCATGCTGGAGAAGCTCGCCGATCACGACGACGCGCTGATGGAACAGCTCCTGGAGGACATCCAGCCGCCGCGCGACGCCGTGTTCGACGACCTCGCCCGCGAATTGCGCGAAGGGCTGATCTGCCCGGTGCTGCTGGGCTCGGCGACCCGCGAGAACGGCGTGCTGCGCCTGATGAAGGCATTGCGCCATGAAGCGCCCGGCGTTGCGGCAACTGCCAAGCGCCTCGGCGCGCCCGCGCAGAAGGAAGCGCTGGCCTATGTGTTCAAGACGGTGCACCAGCTGCACGGCGGCAAGCTCTCGCTGGTCCGCCTGCTCGCCGGCCGTCTCGACGACGGCGCCACGCTGCTGTCGTCCTCGGGCGAGAGCGGCCGCGTCTCCGGCATCCTGGGCGTCAGTGGCGCCCACGACAGCAAGCGGGCGTCCGCGGAGGCCGGCGACACTATCGCGCTCGGCAAGCTCGATGCGATCAAGACCGGCGACACGCTGTCCGGCGGCAAAGCCGCGCCGGCGGCGCTGATCAAGGTCGAGCCGTTGCCGGGCGTGCTCGCGGTGTCGATCGCGGCCGTCGACCGCAAGGACGACGTCAAGCTGGGCCAGGCCCTGATCCGGCTCAACGAGGAGGATCCCTCACTGACCATGGTGCACAATCCGCGCACCCACGACATCGTGCTGTGGGGGCAGGGCGAAATGCACCTGCGCGTGGCGATGGAGCGCCTGAAGGACCGCTTTGGCGTCAACGCCAAATCGCATGCGACCGCGATCGGCTACCAGGAGACCATCCGCAAGTCGATCACCCAGCGCGGCCGTCACAAGAAGCAGTCCGGCGGCCACGGCCAGTTCGGCGACGTCGTGCTCGATATCAAGCCGATGCCGCGCGGCACCGGCTTCGAGTTCGCGGAAAAAGTGGTCGGCGGCGCGGTGCCGCGCAACTACATCGGCGCGGTCGAGGAAGGCGTGGTGGACGCGCTGGTGCGCGGCCCGCTCGGCTTTCCCGTCATCGACGTGCATGTCACGCTGACCGACGGCTCCTATCACAGCGTCGATTCTTCGGATCTCGCGTTCCGCACTGCGGCGCGCATCGGCGTGGCGGAAGCGCTGCCGCAGTGCCAGCCGGTGCTGCTGGAGCCGATCCACGTGGTCGAGATCGTCTGCCCGACGGAGGCGACCGCCAAGATCAACGCGATCCTGTCGGCGCGGCGCGGCCAGATCCTCGGCTTCGACACCAGGGAAGGATGGAGCGGCTGGGACTGCGTCCGCGCCACCATGCCGGAAGCGGAGATCGGCGATCTCATCGTCGAGCTGCGCTCGGCGACCGCAGGCGCCGGCAGCTTCACGCGGCAGTTCGACCGCATGGCCGAAGTCACCGGCCGCGACGCCGACAAGATCATCGCCGCGCATCGCGACGCGGCGTGATCAGTGGATGCACCTACCCTCTCCCCTTGTGGGAGAGGGTCGCTTTGCGAAGCAAAGCGGGGTGAGGGTTTGTCTCGGTGAGCGAACATGCCTCATTTCAACCGCCTGCATCCGCGGATAGATACCCCTCATCCGTCGCGCATCTGTCGATGCGCGCCACCTTCTCCCACAAGGGGAGAAGGAAGGCGGCGGCAGGGGCGGCGGAGTGAAGCCTGGCAAGATGGATATCGTCAATCTGCTCGGGCATTTTCACGGCCATGCATCCTTTCTGGAGATTTCCACGGCAACCACGGGCGGCGCGTTTGCTCGGGTCGATGCCAGCCGCTTCACGACGATCCACCGGCTCGCCTACAATGTCGGCGACGATTTCGATGACGGCGCAGCTATCGAATTCCGCTCCCGATCCCTCGACATCGGCACTTGCGTCGCGGAGCTGGACCGCCGGGGCGCGCGCTACGACGTCATCCTCGTCGACTCCTTTCATGATTACGAATGCTCGCGCCGGGACCTCGACCTTGCCTTTCGCCTGATCGGCGACGAGGGAACGATCGTGGTGCACGACGTGCTGCCGCCCGCGACCGGGAGCGTGATCAGTCCGACATTCGTTCCGGGCGAATGGTGCGGCCTGACGTTCGTCGCCTTCGTGGATTTCCTGATGCAGGAGCGTCCGGTCTTTTCCGCGGTCGATTGCGACTACGGCTGCGGGATCGTCACGCGCCGTCGCGGGTCGGACGTGCTCGGCGGCTGGCGCGCCGAATGGCAGAAGGTGAGGGGCGATCCCGAGCAGGCGTTTCGGTTCCTGTCCCGTCACAAGGCGGCGCTGCTGAATTTGCAATCCGCCCGCGATTTCGTCAAAAGACATGACAGTCCGGCAACAAGGACGTATCTGCGGGAGGCGCGCCGCATCATGGCCGCGAGCCTGTTCCGCAGGTTGTGGAAGGGATGACGCAGCCTCGCGGCTGCGAGCAACGGGATCGATCATGACGACCGCCGCCAGAACCCCCGCCGCCTGCCTGATCGGATGGCCGGCCGCGCATTCGCGCTCGCCGCTGATCCATCGCTACTGGCTGCGCACGCTCGGCATCGAGGGCGGCTATGTGATCGAGGCCGTGCCGCCGGACGATTTCAGGGATTTCGTGCTGCGGCTGTCGCTGCGCGGCTTCGTCGGCGCCAACGTCACCATCCCGCACAAGGAGCAGGCGCTGGCGCTGTCGAAACCGGATGCGCGGGCGAAAGCGGTCGGCGCCGCCAACACGCTGTGGTTTCGCGACGGCGAGCTCTGCTCGACCAACACCGACGTCGAGGGATTCATCAACAATCTCGACGCCAGCGCGCCCGGCTGGGACAAGGCGCAGGAAGCGCTGGTGCTGGGCGCCGGCGGCGCTTCGCGCGCGGTCGTGTTCGGCCTGATCGATCGCGGCATCAAGACGGTGCATCTCGTCAACCGCACCGTCGCGCGAGCGCAGGCGCTGGCCGGGCAATTCGGCAGCGGCGTGCAGCCCGCGGGCTGGGACGAGGTCGAAAAATTGCTGCCCCGCGCGGGCCTCCTGGTCAACACCACCTCGCTCGGCCAGCACGGCCAGCCGCGGCTCGAGATCGATGTCGCGCGGCTTCCCGACGGCGCCGTCGTCGCCGACCTCGTCTATGTGCCGTTGCAGACGGAACTGCTGGCCGCCGCGCAAGCGCGCGGGCTGAAAACCGCCGATGGCCTCGGCATGCTGCTGCACCAGGCGGTGCGCGGCTTCGAGCTGTGGTTCGGCCGGCGCCCGCAAGTGACGTCGGAACTGCGTGCCCTGGTGGAAGCCGATCTCAAGCACGCTTAAGTCGATGTAACGGCAGGCGGGAGGCCGGCCACGCCTGATTTCGGCCTGGGAACCGGCAGGAGCAGCTTTTCACCGGCAGGCCTGCCTCCGGACCTTTGACACAGATCAAGAGCTGGACCGTCGCCCCCCATAGCGTTGCGGCTCCCGTTAGGTCTTTCCCGGAGAACGATGCTTTTTCGCAGTCTTGGGCGCCTCCTGCTCCAGCGACCTCAACGAGCTCCATTGCTGCTCGCTCGCGCGATGTGGAAGATTGCACCCGCACTTCTGCTCTGCGGGACGATGATCATTCCGGGGAGCGGCCATGCGCTGGAAAAAGTATCGTTGCAACTCAAGTGGCTGCATCAGTTTCAGTTCGCGGGATACTACGTTGCCCTGGAGAAGGGCTTCTACAGGGACGCCGGCCTTGACGTCGAAATCAGGCAGGGCGGCCCCGGCATCGATGCGATGATCGACGTCGGGTCGGGCAAGGCCGATTTCGGCGTTTGTGCGACCGGCGTCCTCCTGCCACGGCCCGGACTGGCGAAGACGATCGTGCTGGGCGTGATCTTTCAGCATTCCGCCGCAAACATCCTTGTCCCCAGCCGGGCGCGCATCAACGCGCTGTCGGAATTGAACGGCCACCGCTTGATGGATGCGTCGGGCAGCGACGATCTTGCGGCTATGCTCAAGCAGCAGGGTGTCGATTACGCGGCCCTGCCACGCGTAGAGCATACGGGTAACCCCCTCGACTTGGTTGCCGGCAAGGCGGATGCGATGGTTTCGTATGTCACGAACGAACCGTTCGTGCTCGAGCAGAATGGCGTTCCATATCGGTCTTTCACGCCCAGGACCTTCGGATTCGACTTTTACGGCGACAATCTTTGCACGAGCGAGGCGCTGTTGCGCCGTAACCCGGAGATGGTGCAGGCGTTTCTTGCTGCGAGCCTGAAGGGCTGGGAACAGGCCTTGGTCGACAAGCAGGATGCGGTTGAACTGATCCTGCGAAGCTACCCCGTGATCAAGTCGCGCGAAGCATTGATGTATGAGGCGGTTCGAACGGAAGCCCTGATTCAGCCCGGATTCATCAGGTTGGGCAGCCAGACACCGGAGCGCTGGAATGCCATAGCGAGAATCTACCAGGATCTCGGCATGTTGCCGAAGGGCAGGCTGCCGGCTCCGCCATTCCATGAGCCGTTCGAAGACAGACTTCATCGCTGGCTGAAACCGGTCATTGCAGGGGCGATTCTGCTGTTGGTCGGCATTGGCGCAGTCGTGACCTATCGAAAGGTCGGAATATCCGCTTCCAGGCAGTTGCGATTGAGCCTGGTGATGGCCGGGCTGTTCGTGTGCCTCAGCATTCCGATTCTGATCTTCATTCTCGGCTTCAATCACCAGAAGAACAGCGAGGCGATCGTCTCGATGCTGCAGGAGCACATCGGCAAATCGCGGCTAGCGACCATCGAGAGCATCGAGAACCTGATGCGTGGCATCAGCGGCGTGCTGGGATTGCTCTCGGAGGCCGCCGCAGCGCAACCTTCCTTCTTCAGGACCGAGGAGAGCCGCGATGCGCTATATCGCGTGCTCACTTCCTCAACCCAAATCGATGCCGCCTATGTCAGCTTCGAGGACGGCTATCATCGCGTCGTCACCCGCGTCGATGAGGACCGGAAGCGGTCGGACCCCCAGATTCCCGCAGATGCCAACTGGCATTCGAGCTATATTGATCCGTTTTCCAGTGGAACCGATCGCAAGCGCCACCGCACATTCTACGATACCTGGCCACACGCAATCGCCCGGCACAGCGCCACGACTAACCTCGATATCCGGACCTTGCCGGGCTACGCGGCAGCAAGGGAGTCCCGGGCGCTCTACGTCACCTCGCCTTCAATCAACCCCGACACTGGCTATCCCATCATCTCCGCGCGCTACCCGATATATCGCGGCGATGGCGAGTTCCTCGGGTGCGCTTCCGCAAACATCACCTTTGACGTTCTGTCGCGCTATCTGGCCAAGCAGCGGCCAAGTCGGAACAGTGTGACGATTATCGCGGATCCCAACGACGGCAAGGTGGTTGCATCTTCGGAGAGGGAGAAGGTGATAAATCTCGCGATGGGCTCCCTGCAAATCGCTACCCTGGCAAACATTGAAAATGCCGATGTCCGGGACGCTTACCGTCTTCACATCGAGACCAACAGGGACGATTTCGTGTTCAGTTCGTCGCGGGACGGTCGCGAGATAAGCGCATCGTTTGCACGGTTTCCCGAGAGCTTCGGCAGTCCGTGGCAATCGGTGATTCTGACGCCGACCGACGATTTTGTAGGACAGCTGCGCGAGAGCAATCAGAAGATCATCCTGACCATTGTGGTGCTGACGGCAATTGAGCTGGCCCTCATTTTTGTCCTCGCCCGGCGATTGACGCGCCCTTTGGAGAAGGTAACGCGCGAGCTCGAAGCAATCGAGGACCTTTCTTTCGAGAAGGGTGATAATTCATCCTCCAAGATCAAGGAGATTGCCCAGCTTCAGACTGCGGCAACCCTCCTGCGCAGTTCGCTGCAATCTTTCTCTTCCTTTGCCCCGATCGAGGTTGTGAAGAGGCTGGTCAAGTCGGGAGTGCCATTGGAATTAGGCGTCGAGAAACGCTGCCTGACGATATTCTTCTCGGATATCGAGAGTTTTTCGACGCTTGCCGAGCACTCGGATCCCGACCTCTTGCTCGAGCAGATGTCTGCCTACTTTGACGTCGTTTCGCGAGCGGTGAGCGAGGAGGGGGGCACTGTCGACAAGTTTATTGGTGATGGCGTGATGGCGTTCTGGGGCGCGCCCGTAGGCCTGCCGGACCACGCGTTTAAAGGGTGTTGCGGCGCGCTCCGTTCCTTGCGTCGAATCGAAGGTCTCAATGCAAACTGGCGTGCGCAGGGGCGTCCGCCTTTTCGGACGCGGATTGGCCTGAGCACGGGTGAGGTTCTGGTCGGCAACGTCGGTTCCGCCGAACGCTTCAGCTACACGGCAATGGGTGACGAGGTGAATGTCGCCTCTCGTCTGGAAGGGTTGAATAAACAGTTCGGAACGGCGCTCTGTGTAAGCGCGAGCCTAGTGAGTGCGGCAGGGAATGCTGTCCTCGTTCGGCCTCTCCGCCGCATGGCGGTCAAGGGGCGCGAGCAACGCTTCATGGTCTATGAATTGCTTGGCGTGGCGGGCAGCGACGATCCGGAGTTGAGACCGGCGAAAGACGCGGCTGAATTGATACGGTTGACCCGCGAGGCCTCCGATCTGTTCGAGTCGGAAAAATTCAGGGAAGCAGCCGCTGCCTATCGAAGAATCCTCAGTCGATACCCCGGTGACCCGGTTGCGAGAGCGATGCTTTCGGTGCCCGAGGTGCGCGTGGGCGAAGAGGAATCTTGATAGGCTCGGACTTTTGATCGAAGAGGGGGCAACGAGATGCAAGACTCAGGTGATAATCCCGTCGTGAGAACGAGAGCGCATATGCCGCAAATTCAGCTGTCGGCTCGGCATGCTACGTCGCCAGCACGTGATCGTCGATCTCGCTGATCTTGTTCACGCCGCACAGGCCCATCGTCGTAGTGAGTTCCTTCGCGAGCAGGTCGATCGCCTTCGCCACGCCTTCCTGCCCGGCGGCGCCCAGCCCATAAGCATAGGCGCGGCCGATCATGCAGGACTTTGCGCCGAGCGCGAGCGCGCGCATCACGTCCATGCCGGTGCGGATACCGCCGTCGAACATGATCTCCGTCTGCGAGCCGACGGCGTCGACGATTTCAGGCAGCACCTCGATCGAGGACGGCGCGCCGTCGAGCTGGCGGCCGCCATGGTTGGAGACGACGATCGCCTGCGCGCCGGTCTTCGCCGCGATCTCCGCATCCTCGACGTCGAGGATGCCCTTGAGGATCAGCTTGCCCGGCCAGATGCTGCGGATCCAGTCAATGTCCTTCCAGTTCAGCGTGGTGTCGAACTGCGAGGCGGTCCATTCCGCCAGCTTCGTGAGATCCTCGGTGCCTTTGACGTGGCCGACGATGTTGCCGAAGCTGCGCCGCTTGCCGCGCAGCACGCCGGCTACCCAGGCGGGCTTGCTGGCAAAATCGAGCAGCTTCGACAGCGACCATTCCGGCGGCACCGACATGCCGTTCTTGATGTCCTGGTGCCGCTGCCCGATCACCTGCAAATCGACGGTGAGCACCAGCGCGCTGCAGTTGGCTGCAATGGCGCGCTCGATCAGCGCCTTGATGAAGCCGCGGTCCTTCATGACGTAGAGCTGGAACCAGAACGGCTTGTCGACGGCGCCCGCGATGTCCTCGATCGAGCAGATCGACATCGTGCTCTGGGTGAAGGGGATGCCGGCGGCCTGCGCGGCGCGGCAGGCATGAATCTCGCCGTCGCCATGCTGCATGCCGAGCAGGCCGACCGGCGCCAGGATCAGCGGCATCGCGGCGGGCTCGCCGAGGATGGTGGTGGAGAGATCGCGCTTGGAGACGTCGACCAGGATGCGCTGGCGGAACTTGATCTGCTGCAGATCCTCCGAATTGGCGCGCAGCGTGTCCTCGGTGTAGGAGCCGCGGTCGGCATAGTCGAAGAACGCCTTCGGTACCCGTTGCTTGTGCAACTGGCGCAGATCCTCGATGCAGGTGACATGCTTCATGGACATTCCCGGCGGCCCTTCCTGACGTGACTTGGCTTGTCTCGGCGGCGTTCGATGTCATCTAGCATGGTTGAGCCTTCCGCCAAATCCGGGCGGAACCTTTGGGCACGGGAGAGCCGCCATGACCCGACCAGCCAGGAAGCCGGCCGATACGACCGAGAAGCGCCAGCTCGAGGAGGCCCTCGAAGAGGGGCTGGAGGAGACGTTTCCCGCCTCCGATCCCGTCAACGTCACCCAGCCGCCGCCCTCCAAGGCCGATCACCACGTCAAGCGGACGGGCTGAACGGCGTGGCGCCGGGTTCCGGATGTGACAAGAATACAAGTCCAAACAATATGTTAGGCTACGGCCGGGTCTGCTCATGCCGTAACGATTCATCATATTTTTTGAAGCCATTTTAGCGCCGCAGGGATTATAACCCCCCTGCACGCTATCATAGCGGGCATTCGAGGCTCCCTGCCGGGTGGCGGGCCCTCGAAATGCGCTGGGGGTTACATGAGCCGCAAATATTTCGGTACCGACGGGATTCGGGGCCGCGCCAACGGGCTGATCACGCCGGAGCTCGCGCTCAAGGTGGGTCAGGCGGCCGGCCTCGTGTTTCAGCGCGGCGAGCATCGCCATCGCGTCGTCATCGGCAAGGACACGCGGCTGTCCGGCTACATGATCGAATACGCCATGGTGGCGGGCTTCACCTCTGTCGGCATGGACGTGCTGCTGCTCGGCCCGATGCCGACGCCGGCGGTTGCGATGCTGACCAAGTCGATGCGCGCCGATCTCGGCGTCATGATTTCCGCCTCGCACAATCTGTTCGAGGACAACGGCATCAAGCTGTTCGGCCCGCAGGGCTTCAAGCTTTCCGACGACGTCGAGAAGCAGATCGAGCAGTTGCTCGACGAGCCGATCGACCGCCGCCTGGCGCAGAGCGCCAGCCTCGGCCGCGCGCGCCGCATTGACGGAGTGCATGACCGCTACATCGAATTCGCCAAGCGCACGCTGCCGCGCGAGCTCTCGCTCGACGGCCTGCGCGTCGTGATCGATTGCGCCAACGGCGCGGCCTACAAGGTGGTGCCGGAAGCGCTGTGGGAACTGGGCGCCGATGTCGTGCCGATCGGCGTCGACCCCGACGGCTTCAACATCAACAAGGAATGCGGTTCGACCTCGCCGGAGGCGCTGGCCAGGAAGGTGCGCGAGATGCGCGCCGATATCGGCATTGCGCTCGACGGCGACGCCGATCGCGTGATCCTCGTCGACGAGCGCGGCCATGTCGTCGACGGCGACCAGTTGCTCGCGGTCATCGCGCAGAGCTGGAAGGAAGAGGGGCGCCTGTCCCGCCCCGGCATCGTCACGACCGTGATGTCCAATCTCGGGCTCGAGCGCTTTTTGCAAGGGCAGGGGCTCGAGATGGTACGCACGCCGGTCGGCGACCGCTACGTGCTCGAGCAGATGCTCAAGGGCGGCTACAATCTCGGCGGCGAGCCGTCGGGCCACATCATCCTCTCCGACTACGCCACCACCGGCGACGGCTTCGTCGCAGCCCTTCAGGTGCTCGCGGTGGTGCAGAAGCTGCGACGCCCGGTGTCGGAAGTCTGCCATCGCTTCGATCCGCTGCCGCAGATCCTCAAGAACGTGCGCTACAAGAGCGGCAAGCCGCTCGACGATGCCGACGTCAAGTCGGCGATCGACGCCGGCGAGAAGCGCCTCAACGGCCATGGCCGCCTCCTGATCCGCCCGTCCGGCACCGAGCCGGTGATCCGCGTGATGGCCGAAGGCGACGACCGCATCATGGTCGAGGAAGTCGTCGACGAGATCGTGCACGCGCTCGGCCAGGCCGCCGCCTGAGTTATTTCGCAAGCCGAGCCACAAGCTCCGTTCACCTCTCCCCAGCGGGGAGTGGTGAAGAGTTGAATTCGCGGCGACGTCTCGTGCATCGCAGCCATTATGTAATGTCGGTGGTATCAGCGCCATCTGCAGCGTAGGAGAGGGAAGTCATTCCCTTGAGTCCCGCAAGGAATTGCCCTTGAACAAGCCCGTCTCCGTCTCCGAGGAGGCGCTGGTCACGCCGGTGCTGGTGCCGGAGGTGACGGCGGAAGCCGAGGCGCGCGCCTCGGTGGCGGGGCCGGCCTATATCGTGCTCGCCGGCATCTCCTTCTCGCACTTCCTCAACGACACCATGCAGTCGTTGATCGCCTCGGTCTATCCGATCCTCAAGGCCAATTACGCGCTCGACTTCGCGCAGATCGGCTTGATCACGCTGGCGTTCCAGTTCACGGCCTCGCTGCTGCAGCCCGTGATCGGCTATTTCACCGACAGGAAGGCGCAGCCCTTCTCGCTTGCGGTCGGCATGGGCTTTACCTTCTTCGGCCTGCTGCTGCTCGCAATTGCCGGCCAATACGCAACGATCCTGATCGCGGCCTCGCTGGTCGGGCTCGGATCGGCGGTGTTCCATCCGGAGTCCGCGCGCATCGCGCGGCTCGCCTCCGGCGGCCGCTACGGCTTTGCGCAGTCGGTGTTCCAGCTCGGCGGCAGTTTCGGCACCTCGATGGGGCCGGTGCTGGCCGCGCTGATCGTGGTGCCGTTCGGCCAGCCCTCGATCGCCTGGTTCTCCATCATCGCCTTCGTCGCGATCGTGATCCTGGCGCGGATCGGTGTCTGGTACCGGCCGCAGGTCGCGGGCAAGAAGGCGGCCAAGGTCGAGCTGCATCCCGATCATCCGGACTCCCGCCGCGTGATGATCGCAATCGCCGTGCTGGTGGCGCTGTTGTTCTCCAAGCAGCTCTACGTCTCCAGTCTGTCGAGCTATTACATCTTCTATCTCATCGACAAGTTCGGCGTGTCGACGCAAGGAGCCCAGCTCTATCTCTTCATCTTCCTGGCGGCGAACGCGGCCGGCGCCTTCTTCGGCGGGCCACTCGGCGACCGCTTCGGCCGCAAGTACATCATCTGGATCTCGATCCTCGGCGCGCTGCCGTTCACGCTGGCGCTGCCCCACGCGGGGCTCGCGGCGAGCGCGGTGCTCACCGTGTTCATCGGCCTCATCATCTCGTCGGCGACGTCGTCGATCATCGTGTTCGCGCAGGAGCTGATGCCGCATCGCTTCGGCATGATCTCCGGCGTGTTCTTCGGCGTCGCCTTCGGCATCGGCGGCCTCGGTGCCGCCGTGCTCGGCAAGCTCGCCGACCACACCTCGATCGGCTTCGTCTATCACCTCTGCGCCTTCCTGCCGGCGATCGGCCTGCTCGCCGTGTTCCTGCCGAAGATGCCGAGGCAGCTGCGCTGAGACGTTGCGAAGGCGTAAACGCGCGCCGGCTGCGTCAACACATTGTTAGCAACTGTGACGGCTTCGCCGCATTGTGCTGTGGTGCCAATGCATCACTCGCAATCAGGTTGAAATGCCGGGGGGAGGCTTCGTCAGAAATTATCAACCTTAATAATTAGGGTTAAGTGCCGCTTAAGCATTTGCTGGCATCGTCCCACCGTGAGTTTTTGGATGTGAGGCGTCCTGTCTGCCTCACCGGACAAAAGGACGAAGCCAATGCGTAGCGTGAAGTTTCTCATTGCCGCCGGTGCGGCCACTTTGATGTCATCCGCGGCGTTCGCCGCCGACATGGCGATTGCGCCTCCCCCGGCCTACGCGCCGCCTCCGATCGTCGAGGACTTCGGCGGCTGGTATCTGCGCGGCGACATCGGCTTTTCCAACCAGCGGGTTGATCGCCTGAACAATGCGCTCGATGCCAACAACCTGACCTCGACGCAGAAGCTCAGCTTCAACACCGCGGGCATCTTCGGCCTCGGCGCCGGTTATCGCTTCAACAACTGGTTCCGCGCCGACATCACCGGTGAGTATCGCGGCAATTCGCAGTTCCACGGCACCGACCAGATCACCTATGTCGGCGGCGTCGGCACCGATACCTATCGCGCCACCAAGTCGGAATGGGTCGTGCTGGGCAACGCCTATGTCGACCTCGGTACCTGGTGGTGCATGACTCCGTTCATCGGCGCCGGTGTCGGCGGTGCGCGGGTCTCGATCGCCAACTTCACCGACGCGGGCATCGCCAACAACGGCGGCGGCGCGCTGCCGGGCCTGGCGCTCGCCGACGACGTCGCGAGGTGGAACTTCGCCTGGGCGGTGCACGCCGGTGTCGCCTACAAGGTCACGCCGAACTTCACGGTCGAACTCGCCTATCGCTATCTCGACATGGGCAACGGCCTGACCGGCGATCTCCGTACCTTCGACGGCGTCAACGGCATCAACAACCCGACCACGTTCAAGGGCATCACCTCGCACGACCTGAAGATCGGCGTGCGCTGGGATCTGGCCAATCCGCCGGTCTATCAGCCGCCGCTGATCCGCAAGGGTTAATCGGTTCTCACATTCGTTAACGGTTGCCGGCGGCGCGGGATCTCTCCCGCGCCGCTTTGCTTTGCGCCTCGCGCATGGCCTCGGCGAAAGACATCGCCGTGCGGAACGCAGGCGAAACGAATTATTAGGGTTAACAGGCGATGATCATCGCGAAAGTTAGCGAGTTCATGGAGCGTTGCGATGCGTAGGTTCGTGCTGGCGACGGCAATGGTCGGGATGGCATTCGGCGCCCATGCAGCCGATGTCCCGGATCTGCCGGTACTTCGCGGCAGCTTCGGCTCGGGTAGCCTGAGCACGACCACGCGCAACTGGGACGGCTGGTATGTCGGCGGCCATGTCGGCTACGCTTCCTCCGAAATGGACTTCAGCCACTCCGTCAGGTCGCTGACCAATTTCATCCTGCGCAACAGCGTGCTGCAGGCGCCCGTCGAGCAGTGGGCGCTGCTTTCCAAGAATCACGTCCAGGCCAACAGCTTCGGCGCCTTCGCCGGCCGCAACTGGCAGTGGGACGACCTCGTGTTCGGCTTCGAGGTCAACTACACCTACTACAACGGCCTGCAGAGTGCTTCGACCAACTCGATGTCCCGGATCATTCCCGGAGAAGCAGCGCCGGCGGGACACACATATACCTATAACACCACGCTGGCCGGCCATGCCGGCTTGCAGCTCAAGGACGTCGTGACGTTTCGCGGCCGTACCGGCTGGGTGGTAGGCAATGCCTTACCCTATCTGTTCGGCGGCCTCGCCGTAGGTCGTGCCGACGTTTCGCGCGCAGCGACCGTTACCTACGACAAGTACGACGACTACGACACTACTACCACGGTCGCCGGCGTCACTACGACGACCCAACATCACGACTACTTGTACAGCGACGTCGTGTCCTCGAACGACAAGCGCTCCAACAGCTTCGTGCCCGGCTGGACCGCCGGTCTCGGCATGGAATACTGCCTGTGGGGCGGCCTGTTCGTGCGCGGCGAGTGGGAGTACATGCGCTTCCTGACCGTCAAGGACATCACGTTCTCGGTCAATAATGCGCGCCTCGGCATCGGCTACAAGTTCTGATCCGCCTGGCGCGCCCCGCGCCTTGACATGAAATCTTGCGGCTGTTCGGATACCGCCTCCAACCGGAGGCGTGCACCTTGATGAAGATTTTCGGCGATACCAATTCCGGCAATTGCCTAAAGGTGAAGTGGGTCTGCGACCGGCTGCGGTTGCCCTATCGCTGGATCGACATCGACACCATGAAGGGCGAAACCCGGACGCCGGAGTTCCTGAAGCTCAACAGCGCCGGCCAGGTGCCTACCGTCGAGCTCGACGACGGCCGCACGCTGGCGCAATCCAACGCCATCATCCGCTATCTCGCGCGCGGCAGCGATCTCATTCCTGCCGATCCCTACACGGCCGCGAAAATGGATGAATGGCTGTTCTGGGAGCAATACAGCCACGAGCCCTACATCGCGGTCTGCCGCTTCCAGATGGTCTATCTGAAGAAGCCGGCCTCCGAACTCGATCCTGAGAAGGTCAAGCGCGGCCATGCCGCGCTGGCGCGGATGGAGCAGCATCTGGCGGCATCGCGTTTCCTGGCGGGCGAGGCGGTCTCGCTCGCCGATGTGTCGTTGCTCGCCTATACCCGCCTCGCGCACGAAGGCGGCTTCGATCTCGCCTCCTATCCGTCCGTGCGACGCTGGATCGGCGAGTCCGGGAAGGCGCTCGGCCTGCCGCCGGCGCAATGAGCCGGGGATGTCCGCGGCGGTTGCGGGTATGCGATCCCGTTAACAAGCGGTAAACTAACGATCGCTTTGTCATCCGCCCGGCAGATCGTCGCCGCATTTGCAGCCTACCCCGCGCGCCTGGGCAGCACGGGGATATTCACATGGCGCGCTATTCGATTCGCAAGCTCGGCTGCGAGTATGTCGTACTTGCCGGCGATCAGAGCATTCTCCGTTTCACGAGCCGGCGGAAGGCGGCAAAGCTCGTTGCCGACGTTGCGGAATTGCTCTCGGTGCAATCGGCTTTGCAGCCCGGGCGTGAGCTTGATCCAGATCAATCGGACGTGAAGGACGCAAAGTTCCTTGACGGTGAGGGGCGATTCCCTTAATGACCGCGGCGGGACACCTCCCCCCAACGGGAGGCTTACTATCTGGAAGGATAGATCATGACCGTGGCGAAGCCCGCTTCGCGGCCGACCGTGCCGCATTTTTCCTCCGGCCCCTGCGCCAAGCGCCCCGGCTGGGCCCCCCAAAATCTCAAGGACGCCGCTCTCGGCCGCTCGCATCGCGCGAAGGTCGGCAAGGCCAAGCTCAAGCTCGCGATCGACCTGACGCGCGAAGTGCTTGAAGTGCCGGCCGACTACAAGATCGGCATCGTGCCTGCGTCCGACACCGGCGCCGTCGAAATGGCGCTGTGGTCGCTGCTCGGACCGCGCCCCGTCACCACCATCGCGTGGGAATCCTTCGGCGAAGGCTGGGTCAGCGACGTCGTCAAGGAATTGAAGCTGAAGGATGTCGTCAAGCTCAGTGCGGGCTACGGCGAAATTCCGGACCTGTCGAAGGCCGACAAGAATTCGGATATCGTGTTTACCTGGAACGGCACCACTTCCGGGGTGCGCGTGCCCAATGCCGACTGGATCAGGGCCGATCGCGAAGGGCTGACCATCTGCGACGCCACCTCCGCCGCGTTCGCGCAGCCGCTCGACTGGCCGAAACTCGATGTCGTGACCTTCTCCTGGCAGAAGGCGCTGGGCGGCGAAGCCGCGCACGGCATCATCATTCTGTCGCCGCGCGCGGTGGAACGGCTCGAAACCCACAAGCCCGCCTGGCCGCTGCCGAAAATCTTCCGC
>NZ_JACRMG010000038.1 GCF_016219575.1 Bradyrhizobium sp.
GCCTTTACCGCCTCGTACTCCGGGATCAGAAAACGCCACTTCTGCAGATAATTGCGTTCAATCGTCCGGTCATAGCTGTTGTCGCGCATCGGATCATCCTCCAGTGGAGCGATCCAATCAGCGAATTAGTGAACATGCACAGCAATGACGGCGGAGAGATTTACGCCTGGCTCGCCACCGCCTTGCCGAGTGCGGCTTGCGCTGCGGCGAGGCGTGCGATCGGCACGCGATAGGGCGAGCACGAGACGTAGTTGAGCCCGATCTGGTGGCAGAACGCCACCGACGCGGGATCGCCGCCATGCTCGCCGCAGATGCCGACCTTGAGGTTCGGCCGCGTCTTGCGCCCGCGCTGCACGCCGATCTTGACGAGCTCGCCGACGCCGTCGCGGTCGACCGAGATGAAGGGATCGATCTCGAGAATTCCCTTGGCGACGTAGGTCGACAGGAAGCTCGCGGCGTCGTCGCGGCTGATGCCGTAGGTGGTCTGCGTCAGGTCGTTGGTGCCGAAGGAGAAGAATTCGGCGGTCTGCGCGATCTCGCCGGCCATCAGGCAGGCGCGCGGCAACTCGATCATGGTGCCGACCTGATAGGTCAGCTTGACGCCGGTCTCCTTGGCCACCGCAGCCGCGCTGGCGTCGATCCTCGCCTTGACCAGGTCGAATTCCGCCTTGGTCGCAATCAGCGGCACCATCACTTCGAGGCCCACGGGCTTGCCGGTGCGCTTGTTGGCCTCGACCGCGGCCTCGAAGATCGCGCGGGCCTGCATCTCGGCGATTTCCGGATAGGCGATCGCAATGCGGCAGCCGCGGAAGCCGAGCATCGGATTGAACTCGGCGAGATCGCGGGCGCGATCGGCGAGCTTGCGCGGGTCGGTATTCATCGCGCGCGCGACTTCCTCGACCTCGGCCTGGGTGTGCGGCAGGAATTCGTGCAAGGGCGGATCGAGCAGGCGGATCGTGACGGGCAGGCCCTTCATGATCTCGAACAGCTCGACGAAGTCAGCGCGCTGCATCGGCAGCAGTTTCGCCAGCGCGGCGCGGCGGGTCTGCTCGTCTTCGGCCAGGATCATCTCGCGCACGGTGCGGATGCGGGTTTCCTCGAAGAACATGTGCTCGGTGCGGCAGAGGCCGATGCCCTCGGCGCCGAACTTGATCGCAGTGCGCGCGTCGTCCGGCGTGTCGCCATTGACGCGGACGCCGATCTTGCGGACCTCGTCGGCCCAGCCCATCAGCGTGCCGAACTCGCCGGACAGCTCCGGCTCGATCATCGGCATGCGGCCGGCCAGCACCTGGCCCACCGTGCCGTCGATGGTGATGACGTCGCCGGCCTTGAAGGTGCGAGAGCCGATCGCCATGGTGCCGCGGCCGTAATCGACGCGGATGGCGCCGCAGCCGGAGACGCAGGGCTTGCCCATGCCGCGCGCCACCACGGCGGCGTGCGAGGTCATGCCGCCGCGGGTGGTCAAAATGCCTTCGGCGGCGTGCATGCCGTGAATGTCTTCGGGGCTGGTCTCGATACGGACCAGAATGACCTTGCGGCCGTCGGCCTGCAGCTTGGCGGCTTCGTCCGAGGAGAACACGATCTCGCCGGAGGCAGCACCGGGCGAGGCCGGCAGGCCCGTGGCGATCACGTCACGCCTGGCGCCGGGGTCGATGGTCGGGTGCAGCAGCTGGTCCAGCGAAGCCGGATCGATGCGCGTCACCGCGTCCTTTTTCGAGATCAGGCCTTCATTGGCGAGCTCCACCGCAATGCGCAGCGCGGCCTTGGCGGTGCGCTTGCCGCCGCGGGTCTGCAGCATCCAGAGCTTGCCGCGCTCGACGGTGAACTCCATGTCCTGCATGTCGCGGTAGTGCTTCTCCAGCATCGTGTAGATGCGGGTCAGCTCCTTGAAGGCGTCGGGCATCGCAGTTTCCATCGACGGCTTGTCGGAACCGGACTCCCTGCGCGCCTCGTCGGTAATGTCCTGCGGCGTGCGGATGCCTGCGACGACGTCCTCGCCCTGCGCGTTGATCAGGAATTCGCCGTAGAGCTTGCTCTCGCCGGTCGAGGGATTGCGCGTGAAGGCCACGCCGGTCGCCGACGTATCGCCCATGTTGCCGAACACCATGGCCTGCACGTTGACGGCGGTGCCCCAGGATTCCGGAATGTCGTGCAGCTTGCGATAGGTCACCGCGCGCGCATTCATCCAGGATGAAAACACCGCACCGATAGCACCCCACAGCTGCGCATGCGGATCCTGCGGGAAGTTGGCGCCGGTCTCGCGCGCAACCGCTTCCTTGTAGCGGCCGACCAGTTCGACCCAGTCGTCCGCGGTCAGATCAGTATCCAGCGAATAGCCCTGGCTGTCCTTGAAGGTATCGAGGATATCCTCGAAGTGATGATGCTCGAAGCCGAGCACCACGTCGGAATACATGGTGATGAAGCGGCGATAGCTGTCATAGGCAAAGCGGCGGTCGCCGGAGAGTTCGGAAAGCGCCTCGACGGTCTGGTCGTTGAGACCGAGATTGAGCACGGTGTCCATCATGCCCGGCATCGAGGCGCGCGCGCCGGAGCGCACCGAGACCAGCAACGGATTTTTGGAATCGCCGAACGCCTTGCCGGTCAGCTTGCCGACATAGTCGAGCGCCTTCTCGACCTGCGTCTTCAGTTCCTTCGGATAGGTTTTGCCGTGCGCGTAGAAATAGGTGCACACCGAAGTCGGAATGGTGAAGCCGGGAGGCACCGGCAGGCCGAGATTGGCCATTTCGGCGAGGTTGGCGCCCTTGCCGCCGAGCAGATCCTTCAGCCCCGCTTTGCCCTCGGCCTTGCCATCGCCGAAAGTATAAACCCACTTGCCGGCCTTCACGGCGCTCGCGGACGCTCTGGCGGCGGGCTTTGCCGCCACCTTCGCCGGCGCCTTCTTCAAGGCCTTCCGCGCGGACGCTGCCGGCACCTTCCGGGTCGGGACGGATGGCTTTGATTTTGCTGCGATTTTCTTCGACTTCGCGACGGCTTTGGCCATGGCCTACAGAATCCGAAAGAGGGATGGGAGATTGCGCGCCTTACACCATTTTGGCGGGTTCCGCGCAAGGCGCAGGGCGCGCATTTCCAGCGCGACGTGTCGCTGTGGCGTTACAGGTGCAGCCACTTCAACAGGCCCATCCCGACGAGACCGACGAAGATCAGGTAGATCGCGACGATGAAGTTCAGCAGCCGTGGCATGATGAGAATCAGGATGCCCGCGATCAGGGCCACGATGGCAGGGATGTGCGTGGCGGTGATGACCATTGCAGTGTCTCCGGCATGTTGGGGAATCGGATCGAGGCGCGGAACTTAGCGGCTGCAGAGGTTCCGGAACAGGAGACGCTTGCGCGTCTCAACCGGTTCCGCGACGCCCCATGAAAATTGCCCGAAAATGCCGCGTATGCGGCGGCTCACCCCCGGAACAACGCCGCAGGCGAGGCATTGGCCCGCCGCATGATGTTTCCAGGCGCGAAGGAGTGAGCCATGCGAAATATGATTCTTGCGACGGCGGCAGTCGCCGTTGCGCTGAGTGTACCGGTCGCGGCACGGGCGCAAGGCACCGTCGGCGTCGTCGGCGGCAACACCGTCGCCATCGAGCAGGATGGCGGCATCATCGCCGAGCAGCGGCCGGCGTTCCGCGAATATGTGGTGAGCCAGCGCGTGCCGGCCTTCACGATCGGGGAACGCGTCGTGATCGGCGCGGTACTGCCCGAGACCGGCGTGACCTATTACGACGTGCCGCAACGTTTCGGCAGCACGCCGCTCCGCTACACCGTGGTGAACGGCCAGACCGTGCTGATCGAGCCGCGCTCGCGCCGCATCGTTCAGGTGATCGACTAGGCCGCAAGCGCCTGAACGAAGAGCCCGGATGACGCGGTAGCTGAAATTCGCGCAGTCCGGCTCGAAAGCCTCGTCCGGTTTTCCCCCACCGGGCGGGGCTTTTCGTGGGTAACCGTCATTCCGGGCGCGTCGAAGACGCGAACCCGGAATCTCGAGGTTCCGGGTTCATGCTTCGCATGCCCCGGAACGACTCCGGAAAACTCAATCCTGAATCTTGGAGAAATCCGCCACTGCACGCGTCGCCGCGCGGATTTCGTTGAGCAGCTTCAGCCTGTTCTCGCGCACCTTGGCGTCGTCGTCGTTGACCTTGACCTTGTCGAAGAACGCATCCACCGCAGGACGCAGCTTCGCCATCGCGCGCATCGCGGCGGCAAAATCTTCCCTGGCGACAGCCGCGCCCGCTTCGCCCTTCACCTGCTCGATCGCTTTCGCCAGCGCCTTCTCTTCATCGAGCTTGTAGAGCGCGGCGTTGGGCGCCCCGTCGAAGCTGCGCTTGTCCTTCTTTTCCTCGATGGAGAGAATGTTGCTGGCGCGCTTGGTGCCGGCCAGCAGGTTCTTGCCATCGTCGCTGTCGAGGAATTTTCCGAGCGCCTCGACGCGGCGCACCACCATCAACAGATCGTCCTGGCCTCCGAGCGCGAACACGGCGTCGACGAGATCGTGCCGCGCGCCCTGGTCGCGGAGCTGCACCTTCAGGCGGTCGGCGAAAAACGCGAGCAAGTCGGGCAGGAACGAATATGGCTTGATACCGATCGAATTCTCAATGGAAGAGACATAGTACGGCCTCCCCTCAGGATCTTCTTGCTCAAGAAGCTGGCCAACAAGGATACCTAAACTTAGGTCGCGTAACTTCCTTCGATTTTCATCTGCGTCATGAGCTGCATTTAGCGCTTGAGATAGATCATTTGACAGGACCTGGAATCCACCCATCACAAAACTATCCCGGGAAAAGGAAACGTGAGCGACCCCACCAAGATTTGCGATCTCTTGAGCAATTCTTTGTGCACGAATGTAGACAGCCGCACTAGCCAGTTCGGCTATCAGATCAATTTTCAGATTATTGTCCAACAGGATTCTAATCACACCCAACGCCGCCCGCCGAAGTGCGAATGGGTCCTTGCTACCGGTCGGCTTCTCATCAATTGCCCAGAAGCCAACGAGCATATCAATCTTATCAGCAAGCGCGACGGCGACGCTAACAGGATCGGTCGGCACGCGGTCCGCGGGACCTTGCGGCTTGTAATGCTCCTCGCAAGCTGCCGCGACGGCGGCATCCTCGCCTTGCGCAAGCGCGTAGTATTTCCCCATCAGGCCCTGAACCTCGGGGAATTCGCCGACGACTTCGGTGAGCAGGTCGGCCTTGGCCAGACGCGCGGCGCGCTTCGCCTTCTCGACGTCGGCGCCGACCAGCGGTGCGATCTCGGCGGCCAGACGCTCGATCCGCTTGATGCGCTCGCCCTGCGTGCCCAGCTTCTCGTGGAACACGATTTGATCGAACTTCGGCAGCCGGTCCTCGAGCTTCGTCTTGAGGTCCGTCTCATAGAAGAATTTTGCGTCCGACAGCCGCGCGCGGATCACGCGCTCGTTGCCGGCGACGATGGCCTTGCCGCCGTCGGTCGCCTCGATATTCGCGGTGAGGATGAACTTGCTGGCGAGCTTGCCCGTCTTGGGATCGCGCACCACGAAGCACTTCTGGTTGTTGCGGATGGTGGCACGGATCACCTCGCCGGGGATCGACAGGAAATCCGCGTCGAACGAGCCCATCAGCACGACCGGCCATTCGACGAGGCCCGCGACCTCGTCGAGCAGGTTCTGGTCCTCAACCAGCTCGAAGCCCTGCGCAAAAGCCAGTTGCTTGGCGTCGGTCAGGATCGCGTCCTTGCGCCGGTCGGGATCGAGCACGACCTTCGCCGCAAGCAATTTTGCGTCGTAATCTTCGAAGCGGCGCACGGGAATGGCCGCGGGCGCCATGAAGCGATGGCCAAACGTGGTCTGGCCGGTCTCGATGTCGTCGATCGAGAATTTCACGACGTCGGGCTCTTCGGTCTCCAGCCCGAAGGTGGCGGTGATCGCATGCAGCGGCCGCACCCAGGAGAGCGCGCCGGGCTTTGCGGAACGCTCGCCCCAGCGCATCGACTTCGGCCAGGGGAAAGTGCGGATGATCACCGGCAGGATGTCGGCGAGCACGTCGATCGCAGGCCGCCCCGGCTTTTCCATCAGCGCGATATAGAAATCGCCCTTCTTGTCGCTCTGGATTTTTGCCTCGCTGATCGAGGCAAGCCCGGTGGCTTTCAGGAAACCCTGGATCGCTGGCTCAGGTCCGCCGACGCGGGGGCCCCTGCGCTCTTCCTTGAGGTCCGGCTGGCGCGCAGGAATGCCATGCACGGTCAGCGCCAGGCGGCGCGGCGTGGCGAATGCTTTGGCACCGTCATAGACGAGGCCCTCGGCGACGAGCTTGTCGGTGACCATGCGGCGCAGATCGTCGGCCGCCTTCGCCTGCATGCGCGCGGGAATCTCTTCCGAGAACAGTTCCAGCAAAAGATCGGGCATCAGCTGTCGCTCGCGGGAAGTTCTTTATGCGAGCCGTCGCAAAGCGGCATGGTCTTGGTGCGTTTGCAGGTGCAGAAGAATACGCGCTTGCTCTCCGGCGCGACGAACTGCATCGGCTCAAAGCCGGTGCCCTCATGGCTACCGTCGCAGAACGGCTGGTTCTTCGACCGGCCGCAGGCGCACCACCAATATTCCTCGCCCGCGGTGACCTCGACGGGCAGCGGCGTCCTGCCGCCAATGGCCGGCTGTTCGCTCATACTGCCCTCCCCGCTTCGGTGTGCACCCACGCTTCGCCGCAGGCTTTCGCCAGCTCGCGGACGCGCAGGATATAGCTCTGCCGTTCCGTCACCGAGATCACGCCGCGCGCATCCAGCAGATTGAAGGCGTGGCTCGCCTTGATGCACTGGTCATAGGCCGGCAGCGCCATCAGATGTTCCTTCCGGTTGCTGCCCGCCTTTGAGTTTTCTTGCCATCCGGCAGCAAGATACTTTCGACACGCGTCTTCAGCCATCTTGAACTGCTCGAACAGCATCGCGGTGTCGGAGTGCTCGAAATTGTGCCGCGAGTATTCCTGCTCGGCCTGCAGGAATACATCGCCGTACGTCACCTTCTCCGCGCCATCGCGGCCGTTGAAGTTGAGATCGTAGACGCGGTCGACGCCCTGCACATACATCGCAAGCCGTTCGAGCCCATAGGTGAGCTCGCCCGCGACCGGCGCGCATTCGACGCCGGCGACCTGCTGGAAATAGGTGAACTGGCTGACTTCCATGCCGTCGCACCAGCACTCCCAGCCCAGCCCCCACGCGCCGAGCGTCGGGCTCTCCCAATCGTCCTCGACGAAGCGGATGTCATGAACGGCAGCGTCAACGCCGATTGCCGCTAGTGATTTCAGATAGAGGTCCTGAATGTCCGGCGGCGACGGCTTCAGGATCACCTGGAACTGATAATAGTGCTGCAAGCGGTTCGGGTTCTCGCCATAGCGGCCGTCCTTTGGCCGCCGAGAGGGCTGCACATAGGCCGCGTTCCAGCGCTTCGGCCCCAGCGCGCGAAGCGTGGTGGCGGGATGGAAGGTGCCGGCGCCGACTTCCATGTCATAGGGCTGCAGGATCACGCAACCGTAATCAGCCCAATAGCGCTGCAGCGTCAGGATCAGGCCCTGGAACGAACGTTCCGGGCGCATATGGGCAGGCAGGGCTTCCATCGTCAGAATCGGTCTCGCGAGGGGGTCTTTTGGCGCGCGGGACCGTATCGGCGGGGACGCATGGAATCAAGGCGAGGCCGGCTCTTAGTTCCTCATGGTGAGGAGGCGCGGAAGCGCCGTCTCGAACCATGAGGCCCGGATTTCGCGGCCATCCTTCGAGACGCGGGCTGTCGCCCGCTCCTCAGGATGAGGGGTCAGCCCGGGCGATAGGCGCCGGTGACGGGGTCGCGGCGGAGCGTCGGAATCTCTGACGTCCTCATGCTCTCGGCCATGCGCGCCAGGCGCGCTTCGTCAAGCTCCTGGTTGACCCTCTGAGCCGTCTTGTAAGCCCAGCGGACCACGGCGAGCCCACCCAATACCCCTGCGAATGCGATCAGCGCTGGCATCGGACGATCCTTGTCGTTCTTGGTCACGCCCCCGACTCGCATTGTCGCCGATCGCAGCCCGGCTCGCAATTGCCTCGCTCCGGGACCAAATACCGCGCCCTTACCTTGGGATTAGAGCCCGAATTTGGCCCAAATCGCCCGGGTTTCCAGCGCCGAGATCAGGTCGTCCGGGAGGGCCCTGATACCGTCGACCGGGGCGAGCGCGTCGGCGCCCGACCTGCGGCCGAGCAGCCCCGACAGCAGGCCCTTGGCCGGCGCGATCAGCGGCATCAGCACCTTCTCGCCGTAGCGCGCACGCAGCGTGGAGCGGAGATCGCCGATCCCGTCGGCAAGGCCGAGCGAAACCGATCGCTCGCCCGCCCAATACTCGCCGGTGAACAGCACATCGTCGCCGCCCTTGAGCCTGTTGCCCCGGCTCTCCTTCACCAGCGAAATGAACAGCGCATGGATGTCGCGCTGGATCGCCTTCAGCCTTGCAACGTCGTCGGGGTCTTCGGGCAGGAACGGGTCGAGCATCGCCTTGTGCTCGCCGGCGGTGTAGAGCCTGCGCTCGACCCCGATCTTCTTGATCAGCTCCTGGAAACCGAAGCTGCCGCCGACCACGCCGATCGAACCGAGGATCGAGGACGGATCGCAAAAAATCTCGTCGCCGGCGCAGGCGATCATGTAGCCGCCGGATGCCGCGACGTCCTCGACGAATACCAGCACAGGCAGTTTCTTTTCCGCTGCGAGCTGCCGGATGCGCAGGTAAATCTGGCGCGACTGCACCGGCGCACCGCCCGGCGAATTGATCACCAGCGCCACGGCCCTGGCATTACGCATCGCAAAGGCGCGCTCCAGCGTCTTTGCAACACCCGCCAGCGTCAGACCCGGCCGCAGCGGCGTGATCGCGCCGATCGTGCCGGAGAGGCGGACCACCGGCACCACGGGCACGTCGCGCCGCAGGCGCGCCGGGAGGTATTCCTTCAAGCTCGCGATCAGGCTCGGCAGGCCCGCGCGATCACTTATTTGTTCACTCATGCCGCTACCCCAGATTAACCATTTTTTATCGCCCCACTGCCATTGGAAGGGCCGGAACGATTGGAACGCTGTTTGCATTACCTCGCGGTAGCTGCGATTGCGCAGCGGAGAGCGACATGGACTTGAAACTCTACCTGCTCATCATGCTGATCGGCACCCTTCTGGCCGCCGTTCACTTCACCTCGGCCTCCGAGAAACCATCGGAAACGCTCCCGCAATAGCCGTTGTGCTGGGAAATCAGGCAACCGGACAGCCCTCATAAGGTCGCAAGCGTCAATACGCCGTTGCCGGCCAATATCTCCTGAACCCGTTTATTGGGCAGGCCTGACTCATCATTGAGCAACAGGCCGGGAAGGATTTGCGCGGGCGCCCGTCCGCCCTTCACGGCGCGAACCAGGATCCGGATCGCCGGCGCGCCCGCCTCACCATGCACCGGCAGGATCGCCAGACTGCCAAAACCGCGGTCGAGCGCAGCCAGCACTTCGGCGATACCGTCCGCACGCCAGATCAGGGTCAGCACGCCGCCCGACTTGAGGATGCGCCGCGCTGCGTGGATCCAGCGCTGCAAGGTGTCCTCGCCGGCGACATGCGCGGAGGCCCGCGCGACATCGGGAGAGGCGCGGTGCCGCGCGCGATCGTTGAATGGCGGATTCATCAACACCGCCTCCGCGCTGTCGGGCGCAAGGCCGGCGGCGGCGAAGGTCTCCGCGCCCGACTCCACATCGAGCACGATGACGCCGGCGGCAATCGCGTTAGCCGCGACATTGCTCCGTGCAAGACCGGCGAGCGTGTCGTCGATTTCGACGAGCACGAGATCGAGACCGTCGATCCGCCGCGCCAGCGCAAGCCCGGCAGCGCCGACGCCGGCGCCAAAATCCACCACGCGATCGCCTGACCGCGCGGACGTCGCTGCCGCCAGCAGCATCGCGTCATGGCCGGCGCGATGACCCGCCTTCAATTGTCGCAGGCGCAACCGTCCGCCGAGAAAGGCGTCCTCGGTGCATTCGAGGCGCCGGTCAGTCATCGTCGCGCAATTCATGGGCGAGCCCGGCATCGGTCAGGAGCTTGCGCGCCTCGCGATTGTCCTCGTCATTGACCAGGATGCGCCGCTGCAGCAGGCCAAGCGAGCCCTCGACGATGCTCATGTTCTGGTCCAGCACCAGATGATGGATATCGGCGCCGTCGAGCAGCGCGCCAACCGCGGAAATCAGAACGAGGTCGTTGGTCCGAACCAATTCCCGCAAATCCATTCTCCTTGCCCGCCGGCAACGGGGCGGACCCGGCGGATTGTCAACCGCCTCCGGCCCCTTGCCGCCCCACGCGGCACTTTCTATTGTAGGCATGAGGATAGTGAGAATTCGGCAAAAGTGGAGACCAGCGTGGCGGTTATTGTACCTTTCGAGAGCCCGCAAAACGCCTCGATAGAACCGCTGGTGGGGCTCGTCGCCGCTGACATGGAGCGCGTCAATTCCACCATCCTGGCGCGGACCGGCTCCGAAGTGACCATGATACCGGAGGTCGCCAACCACCTGATTTCCTCGGGGGGCAAGCGCCTGCGCCCGATGCTGACGCTGGCGATGGCCAACCTCACCGGCTATTCCGGCGACGGCCATATCAAGCTCGCCGCAGCGGTAGAGTTCATGCACACCGCGACGCTGCTGCATGACGACGTCGTCGACGAGAGCGAGCTGCGCCGCGGCAAGCTTTCGGCGCGCATGCTCTGGGGCAACGAGGCCAGCGTGCTGGTCGGCGACTTCCTGCTGGGCCAGGCGTTCCGGATGATGGTCGAGGTCGGCTCGCTGCGCGCACTCGACATTCTCTCTTCCGCCGCCGCAACCATCGCCGAGGGCGAGGTGATGCAGCTTGCGGCCGCCAAGAACACCGCCACAACCGAGGACGAATATCTCGCGGTGATCCGCGGCAAGACCGCCGAGCTGTTTGCCGCGGCCTGCGAAGTGGGGCCGGTGATCGCCAACCGTCCGAAGGCCGAGCAGACCGCCTGCCGCTCGGTCGGCATGAATCTCGGCATCGCCTTCCAGCTCGTCGACGACGTGCTGGACTATGGCGGCAAGGCTGCGAAGCTCGGCAAGAACATCGGCGACGACTTCCGCGAGGGCAAGATCACCCTGCCGGTGGTGCTGGCGTTCCGCCGCGGCAACGACAGCGAGCGCAAATTCTGGATCAAGGCGCTGGAGCGCGGCGAGATCGGCGACAGCGATCTCGACCATGCCATCGGGCTGATGACCAAGCACCGCGCGCTGGAAGACACCATCAACCGCGCCCAGCACTATGGCGCGATGGCGGTCGATGCGCTGGCGCTGTTCCCGTCCTCGCCGATGAAGAGCGCGCTGGAGCAGGTGGTGGCGTTCTGCCTGGCGAGGTCGCACTAGGCAGGCTGTCATGCCCCGCGCATGCGGGGCATCCAGTACGCCGCGGCGTCTCGATTGATAACCGGAGTTTCTGGAATGCTGGATCACCCGCATGCGCGGGTGATGACGGTCCGGGTCAGCTCAGCGTTCCCGCGTGCACCCACCAGGCGGGATGCTCCGAGCGGATCTTGTCTGCAGCACGCCGCGCCTCGGCGGTATTTTCATAGACCGCAAAGCAGGTCGCGCCCGATCCAGACATGCGGGCAAGCCAGGCGCCATTGGTGGCGTTGAGCGCCGCGATGACCTCGCCGATCACGGGCTGAATCCTCATGGCCGGCTCTTCGAGGTCGTTGGTGCCTGCAGCCAGCGCCTCAACCCACTCTTCCAGCGAGCCGCCCTCTTCGGGCCAGGATGACGCTTCAGTCATGACGTCGCCGACGCCGACACGGAGTTCGCCGTGACGCAGCCCCAGCGCCGCAAACACATCCCTGGTCGCAACGGGGACGCCGGGATTGACCAGCACCGACGGCATGATCGGCGGGCTCAGCGGCAACAAATTGTCGCCGACGCCGGTCATGTCGCAAGCGCGCGAGACGAGGCACACCGGCACGTCGGCGCCGACTTCCAGCGCGACCTCCTGCAGACGCTCGTCGTCGAGCGGGAGATTGTTGAGCCGCGCCAGCAGCCGCAGCGCCGCGGCCGCATCCGCCGAGCCTCCGCCGATGCCGGCCGCCACGGGCAATACCTTCTCGAGCAGGAAGGCGCCCGCCTTCAATCCGGGGACGACTTCGCCAAGCAGCCGCGCCGCCTTCAGCACCAGATTGTCGGATAGTTCGCCGCAGGCCGTCGCCAGCGGACCAACCGTCTTCAGCGTGAGTTCAGCCCCGGGCGTCAGCGTCAGCCTGTCGGCGCAATCGGCGAACGCCACCACGCTTTCGAGGTCGTGATAGCCATCCGTGCGCCGCCCGACCACCCGCAGGGTCAGGTTGACCTTGGCTCGCCCCTCTTCCACCAGCCCCGACATGCAATCCTTCGATCAGCCGCCCTTGCCGTCTTCTTTTTTCTTGTCGGCTGCGGCCGAGGAGGACGTATCCTCCGGGAGGCCATTCTCGATCTTGGATTCGATCTTGGGAAGCTCCTCCGGCTCGGGCTTGAGATCGCGCGCATGCGCCCACTGGAATTTCGCCTCCAGGGTGCGGCCGACGCGCCAATAGGCGTCGCCGAGATGGTCGTTGATGGTCGGATCTTCCGGCTTGAGATCGATGGCGCGCTCCAGGTGCTTTACCGCGTCGGCGTAGTTGCCGATGCGGTAATAGGCCCAGCCGAGGGAGTCGACGATGTAGCCGTCATCGGGGCGCTGGTCGACGGCGCGCTTGATCATCTTCATGCCTTCGTCGAGATTGACGCCCTGGTCGATCCAGGAATAGCCGAGATAGTTCAGCACGTGCGGCTGCTCGGGCTGCAATTCGAGCGCCTTGCGCATGTCGGCCTCGGCCTTGCTCCACTGCTTGGAACGCTCCTCGCAGATGCCGCGATAGTAGTAGGTGACCCAGGCGTTCTTTTCCAGCGTCGCCGGCATGGCGTCGATGCCCCTGGAGTAGGTCACCGCGCAATCCGTGAACTTCTTGCGGCCGCGCTCGATATTGCCGAGCGCCATGATGGCCTCGATGTCCTTTGGCGCCTGGTCGATGACATCCTTCAGGATCTTGATCGCGTCGTCGCTGCGGTCGACCGCATCGAGATTGGTCGCCAGCTGGATCTGCGCATTGCGCTTCAGCGGCGAATTCGCCGGCACCCGCTCGTAGACCTTGATCGCCATCGCCGGCTTCTTCACGGACTCATAGAGATCGGCGAGCGACAGCAGCGCCATCGGATGGCTGGGCGAGAGATAGAGCGACAGTTGCAGATAGACCAGCGCCAGATCCTCGCCGCCGCGGCGGGTCAACGTGGCGCCGATGCCGTAGAGCGCTTCGGCAGCGCCGGCTTGCGCGGAATCGACCAGCGGCGGCAGCTTCTTGCCGGCGCGAACTTCCTTCAGGCCTTCCTGCACCAGCGGATGTCGCGGCAGTTTCTTCTCGAACGCCTCGTAGATCGCGGCGGCGGCCGCGCCATCCTTGCTGCGCGAGGTCCAGCGCGCATAGGCGTCAACCACGCGCAGCATGGAATCGTCGAGCTTGTAGGATTTTTCGAGCCGCGCGCCCGCATCCTTCTCGCGGTTCGCCAGTTCCAGGATCATGCCGGCATGCAGATCCTTGAAGATCGGATACCATTCCGGGCCGGTCAGCTTGTCGATGTTGGCGATCGCCGCCTTGCTGTCGCCGGCGCCAAAACTCGCCCACGACGACAGCAGCGTCGCCACGAGGTCGGTGATCGGCCCGCGGATCGACTGGTTGATGTTGAGCTGCGCGGTCGAGTATTTCTTCTGCTTGAGATCGCGCACGCCGACCACGAGGCGAGCCACGCGGTTGGACTTGTCCTGGGTCAGGATGCGGTCGGCAAGCTTGACCGCCTCCTCGATGTCGCCGTCGGCAAGCGAGGAGATGAACGCGCGATCGAGCAGCTCGTTGTTCTTGGGATCGGTGCGCAGCGCCGAGCGGTAGAACGCGGCGGCCGAACCTGCGTCGCGTTCCACGCTGGCGTGGCGCGCGGCGAGATAGCTGCCCGCCGTGGTCATCGACTTCAGGTCATTCTTGGTCGGAAACTGCGCCGTGTTGTCGGCCGGATGATCGGGAGTCTGCGCCAGCACGTGTCCGGGCAGCGCCAGCGCGGAGGCGGCGAGCACGGCAGTCGCCCAGCGATGGAAACGGGTGGATAGCATCACGGTCTGCCTGGCTCCAGAATCTTCGAGGTAGATGGCAATCAGCGAGGGCAGCCCCGACCCAGCGGCCTCAAGGCCTGCGACAATGCCGCTTTTGGCGTTGAACCGCAAGGAAAAGGGCTGACGAATCAAGTGGCATATCGTCCGGCACCGCCGATTTAGCCGACTTTTCCTGCAAACGCCTGCACTATGGCGGCATCGTGACCGGATACCGATATACCTCACACGAAGGTGGTTACATCGCCTCGTAATTCGGACCGCCGCCGCCTTCCGGCGGAACCCAGGTAATGTTGCCGTTGGGGTCTTTCACGTCGCAGGTTTTGCAGTGAACGCAGTTTTGCGCGTTGATCTGGAAGCGCGGACCCGACGCCTCCTCGACCCACTCGTAAACGCCGGCGGGGCAGTAACGGTTCGACGGACCGGCGAAGACGTCGTGCTCCGACGTCTTCTGCAAACTCATGTCGGCGACCTTCAGGTGAACCGGCTGGTCCTCTTCATGATTGGTGTTGGAGAGGAACACCGAGGACAGCTTGTCGAAGGAAATCTTGCCGTCCGGCTTCGGATAGGCAATCGGCTGGTGCTGCCTGGCCGGATCGAGCGCCTTGCGGTCGGGCTTGGCGTGCGACTGCGTGCCGAACAGCGAGAAGCCGAACAACGTATTGGTCCACATGTCGAAGATGCCGAGCCCGGCACCGAAGAAGCTGCCGAACTTCGACAATAGCGGCTTGGCGTTGCGGACGGGGTAGAGGTCCTTGCCGACCGCGGAATCGCGCCACGCATTCTCGTACTCGACGAGTTCGTCGTTGGCACGGTCCGCCCCGAGCGCCGCTGCAACATGCTCGGCAGCCAGCATGCCGCTGCCCATCGCATTGTGCACGCCCTTGATGCGCGGCACGTTGACGAAACCGGCCGCGCAGCCGATCAGCGCGCCGCCCGGAAAACTCAAGCGCGGCACCGACTGGTAGCCGCCTTCGGTGATCGCACGCGCGCCATAGGCAAGCCGCTTGCCGCCTTCCAGCACGGAGCGGATGGCGGGATGCGTCTTGACGCGCTGGAATTCATCGAACGGAGACAGGTATGGATCGTCGTAGTTCAGGTGAACCACGAAGCCGATCGACACGAGGTTTTCGTCGTAGTGGTAGAAAAACAGCCCGCCCCCCGTGTCGCTCTTCAGCGGCCAGCCGACGGCGTGCTGAACTAGGCCCTTCTGGTGCTTGGCCGGATCGATCTGCCAGACTTCCTTCAAGCCGATGCCGAATTTCGGCGGCTCGCTCTTGGCGTCGAGCGCAAATTTGCTGATGAGCTGCTTGCTGAGGCTGCCGCGCGCGCCCTCGGCAAACAGCGTGTACTTGCCGAGCAGTTCCATGCCGCGGGTAAAGGAATCCTTGTGCGAGCCGTCCTTGGCGATACCCATGTCGCCGGTGGCGATGCCCTTCACGACGCCCTTGTCGTCATAGAGCACTTCGGCCGCAGCAAAGCCCGGATAGATTTCGACGCCGAGCGCCTCCGCCTTCGGCGCCAGCCAGCGACAGACATTGCCGAGCGAGCCGATGTAGCAATGATGATTGTTCATCAAGGGCGGCATGATGAAGTTCGGCAGCCGGATCGCGCTCTTCTCGGTGAACCAGAAGAAGCGATCGTCCTTCACCTGGGTCTTCAGCGGACAGTCCGGATCCTGGCGCCAGTCCGGGATCAGGCTGTCGAGCGAAACCGGATCGATCACTGCGCCCGACAGGATGTGCGCACCGACCTCGGACCCCTTTTCGACAACGACCACGTTGAGATCGGGATTGATCTGCTTGAGCCGGATCGCCGCGGAAAGGCCGGACGGGCCGGCGCCGACGATCACGACGTCGAATTCCATGGATTCGCGCGGGGGTAACTCTTCGCTGCTCATGATCTGTCCCGGACCGGTTGAGAACGCTTCCAAAAGAGCCCCCGTTGTTTCCGATTTTTACGGGGAGGACAACCATGGAAATGCGTTTCGCATGGACGCAAGCCGGCATAGATTGGCCGGGATGCCGCAAGCGACCGCCATGACCCCTGAGCCACCCCCTACCGTTCAGCAATTGCTGGCCTTTTACCTCGAGGCCGGGGTCGATTGCGCGTTGGGCAACGAGCCGGTCAACCGGTTGGCCGATCCCGACCTCGCGGTCGAACCGCGCGCCGCCGTGGCACACCAGCCGATCGCCCGTACGGCACCGCTGCCGCCGCCCGTCACCCCGCCGCGCGCGGATGCCGCCGTCGCGCCCGATGTCGCGATCAACTCGGCCAGGGAAGCCGCGCGAACCGCGCCGACGCTGGAAGCGCTGCGGCAGCTGCTCGAGAATTTCGAGGGCTGCGCGCTGAGATACACCGCGACGAAACTGGTGTTTTCCGATGGCAATCCGCAGGCGCGAGTGATGTTCGTCGGCGAAGCGCCCGGACGCGACGAGGACATCGAGGGACTGCCCTTCGTCGGCCGATCCGGCAAGCTGCTCGACCGCATGATTGCGGCAATCGGGCTCGACCGCAGCAAGGCCTATATCGCCAACGTCATACCCTGGCGCCCGCCCGGCAACCGCACGCCGACACCGCAGGAGACGCAGATCTGCCTGCCCTTCATCCAGCGCCAAATCGAGCTGGTGAACCCGGACGTGCTGGTGACGCTCGGCAATCCCTCCACGCAGGCCCTGCTGCAGACCCGCGAAGGCATCATGCGCACGCGCGGCAAATGGCTCGATTACGACACCGGCACGCGCACCATCCGCGCCATCGCCACGTTCCATCCGGCCTATCTGCTGCGCTCGCCGTCCTACAAGCGGATGTCGTGGCAGGATCTGCGCGCCATCGCCAAGGCGCTCGCAGAGACGTCGTAGCGCGATTTACGGATTCTTCGGCCGAACGATGGCCCAGCCGAGGCGGAGCAGCGGCTGGCGGCCGTTGACGTACCATTCGAAGGCGCGCGGCACTTCCGGCACGAGCCCGGGAAAGCGCTTGGCGATGTCGGCAGGCACCGTGCCGGCAGTATCCGATGCGCGCCAGACCACGATGCCGCCGGTCTCGGTGAATTTCGCGGCGTTGAGCCAGGGCGTGCGCTGCGGGGCTGCGTCGAGCAGAAGGTGCGGACGGCCGGTATCGAGCGCGATCAGGCTGGCAAATTGCGGGTCGCCCGCCACCGCGCGCAGGCGCTGATTGGTGCGACGCTCGAAATTCTCGCCGAAATAGCGCGCGATCTGCCGCCCCGGCGCCGAGGTTGCGACCTCCGAGGCCGTGGTCCAGGGCAGGAACATCGTGGTGGCAATGGCGATCGCAGCCGGCACGATCACGGCGAGCGCCCAGACCGCGCGCAACAGCCGCTGCCGCCTGAGATAGACGAGATCGCCGGTCGCCACGATGATGGCGAGTCCCGACATCAGCAGCGCGATTGCGGTTCCGCCGGTGACGCCATCCAGATTGAACAGGCCGGCGATCAGGCTTCCCGCCAGCGCCGGCGCGATGGCAAAGCAATAGACGAACTGGCGCGCCAGCGGATCGACCGGCGGCCGATAGATGATCGGCACCTCCTCGGAACCGCGGCCGAGAAAGCCGGAGTTGAGGACGACCAGAACAATGACGGCGGATACCGCCAGCAGCAGGCCGCCGAGCAGAGTACCCCAGTGCAGCGCCCGCGAGCTGAGCACGTCGAGCACCGGCCATGCCGGCCAGCCGATCGCATCGGCACGGATCAGCCAGACCAGGTAGGGCAGCGCCAGCACGACGATCACGATCAGCGCAAACAGCGGATCGAGCGACGTCAGCGTGCGGCGGCCGCGCTCGGTCGCGAGCGCAAAGCCGGCGATCAGCAGCAGCAGCAGCGGCGTCGCCGACGTGGTCAGCAGCAGAAGTCCCGCCTCGATCGACCACGCGAACCAGGCATTGCGGCGATTCTGGCCGATCAGCTGCCACGAATGGACGAGCAGCAGCGCCCATAGCGGCCGCGCCAGCACGGATGGGCCGAATTCGAGGGCCGGTGCGCCGAAGGCGGTGATTGTCATGGTCAGGAGCACCGCGAGCACCGCCTGCTGGCCGCCGACGATGGCGCGCGACAGTAGATAGACCGTCCACAGCGTCGCGACGCCGCAGACTTGCGCCAGCAGATAGACCCCGAACATGTGGTTGCCGGCGGCGCGATAGGCGATGTCGGCAAGCCAGAACGCCAGCGGCGGTCCCATGTCGGTGCCGACCTGATATTCGCGGCCGAAGGCGAGCAAGGTGGCGAGGTCGCCGGGCGGGCTGCGATACAGCAGCATCGACACCACCAGCCACATCAGGGCTTGCAGCGTGATCACAAGCCAGACCACGAGCCGCGGCCGGGCGCGGATCAGTTCGACGATCAGGGAGGTGAAACGCATCAAACGCCCGAAAATCCCAAGACAAACCCCAAGACCGGCCCGGCCGACCGGCCGCATTCGTCCCTGATGTCTGATAAAGGGCGCTTGCCCCGGAGGCAACTGGCCGGGCGGCCATCAAATGCTGACGGAAACCTCGACAGCAGTCTGGGATTGCAGCGAAAACAGGTCCTGGGGAACGGGCGAAGGGAAATGCTTCTCCCGTGCAGCAACGACCGGCGCAAAGAAGCTCCTGTGGTGCACGGACGGCCCGAGGCGGTCCAGCGCCTCCAGATGCTCCGGCACCGCATAGCCCTTGTGGCTCTCGAAGCCGTATCCCGGGCAATCCCGGGCGAGCGCGCACATCAGCCGGTCGCGCGTCACCTTGGCGATGATGGAGGCCGCGGCAATCGACTTGACGAGGCCATCGCCGCCGATCACGGCCTCGCAGTCGCACGATGTGGCGAGACGGTCGCGGCCGTCGACGAACACGTGCCTTGGCGCCTCCGGGAGCGCCGCGACCGCGCGGGCGAGCGCCCACAGCGAGGCGCGCAAGATATTGTCGCGGTCGATCCGCGCCGGCGAGGCATAGGCGACCGCGAAGGACGAGGTTGCGCAGATCTTCTCGAACAGTTCCTCGCGCTGCTCCTGGGTCAGGCGCTTGGAATCGTCGATGCCCCTGGGAATCCGGTCGGGATCGAGAATGACGGCGGCGGCGACCACCGGGCCCGCCAGCGGGCCGCGGCCGGCCTCGTCGCAGCCGGCGACCGGCCAGATGCCGCGCTTGATCAGCGCGCGCTCGCGCCGAAAGCTCGGCGGCGTCACGGCGATCACGCCTTTTTTGGCGGGCTCTGCCTGCCTCTTCTGCGGCCTTTCGGCTTTCCTTGCGGATTTTCCCCGAATCATGCCGGGGATCGTGCGCAAGCCCGCCGGGCGGCGCAACCGGGAATAGGCCGCTGCTCCCGCTATTCAACGCCGGCATCAGCCCGGTGGAACTCTAGAACAGGCTCAGTTGCTGCCCGTTTCGCTTTGGCCTCGCAAAATGATCCGTGGTCAGCCTGGCGCGGCGCTTGTTGAGGCCGAGCTTCTCGCAGGCGATCTCGAAGCGGCGGCCGATCATCCAGGCCATCGGGCCGGTTCCCTTCATCCGGGTTCCCCATTGCGAGTCGTAATCGCGCCCGCCCCGCATGTCGCGGATCAGGGTGAACACGTGGCGATAGCGGTCGGGATAATTCGCCATCAGCCACTCGCGGAAGAGATCGCGCACTTCCAGCGGCAAGCGGAGCATCACGTAGCTCGCCTCCTTCGCGCCTGCATGCGCGGCTGCATCGAGGATGCGCTCGATCTCGGAATCGTTCAGTGCCGGGATCACCGGCGCCACCATGACGGTGGCGGGGATGCCGGCCTCCGCAAGCTGCCTGATCGCCTCCAGCCGTTTCGGCGGCGTGGAAGCCCGCGGTTCCATGGTGCGGGCCAGTTTCGGATCGAGCGTCGTCACCGACAAAGCGACCTTGGCGAGGTTGCGTTTGGCCATCCGCGAGAGAATATCGATGTCGCGCGTCACCAGTGCGGACTTGGTGACGATACCGACGGGATGACCGGCACGCTCCAGCACTTCCAGAATGCCGCGCATGATCTTCATGTCGCGTTCGATCGGCTGGTAGGGATCGGTGTTGGTCCCGATCGCGATCATCCGCGGCTCGTAACCCGGCGCCGCCAGTTCCTTTTCCAGCAATTCGGGGGCATCGGGCTTGGCCAGAAGCTTCGATTCGAAATCGAGGCCCGGCGACAGGCCGAGATAGGCATGGGTCGGCCGCGCGAAGCAGTAGACGCAGCCGTGCTCGCAACCGCGATAGGGATTGATGGAACGGTCAAAACCGATGTCGGGGGAGTCGTTGCGGGCGATCACCTTGCGCGAGGTGTCGATCGAGACCGTGGTCTTGAACGGCGGCAGCTCTTCCAGGCTCTGCCAGCCGTCGTCGAAGGCAACCCGCGCCTCGGCCTCGTAGCGGCCGGACGAATTGGATTGCGCGCCGCGGCCGCGCCGCCGCTCGCGGTCGATCGCAACCGCGAGTTCGGCAAAAGGAGTCGCACCCGCCGGTTCAGAGGGCGCCGTGACCGGCGGGTGCTTGAGGGCATGAGAGGATGCTCGGCTCATGGGAAGCAAGATAACATGCATTGAGAACAAATCAAGAACATAGAATCTGGAATTCACACCACGGCGGCATCAACCCTGCCGCAAAAATCTGCAGCAAGCGGCTGCTTTG
This sequence comes from Bradyrhizobium sp., assembly GCF_016219575.1. Classification (GTDB taxonomy): domain Bacteria; phylum Pseudomonadota; class Alphaproteobacteria; order Rhizobiales; family Xanthobacteraceae; genus Bradyrhizobium. The sequence goes on from NZ_JACRMG010000038.1 coordinate 20,804, forward strand.
ATTGTGACAAGGTGATAACAGTGCAGCGTTTTTCACCTGCCTGAGCCAACGAAGCCTCAATTCCATGTTGAGTGTCATCATCCCGACCGAGGGCGTCGAACAGCCGGCCGTCGCCACGCTGGCGACGCTGGTGCCGGGCGCTGCCGCCGGTGTTATCCGCGAGGTGCTGCTGGTCGACCGCGGCGGATCGAGCGTGATCGAGCGGGTGGCCGACGTGGCCGGCTGCCGTTATCTCTCCTCCGAGGGAACACGCGCCGCCGCACTTGCCGCCGGTGCCCGCCAGGCCCGCTCGCCCTGGTTGATGTTCCTGCATGCCGGCGCCGTGCTCGATTCCGGCTGGATCGAGGAGACCACCCAGTTCATCAACGGCGTCTCAAACAGCGGCCGGCCGCGCGCGGCGGTGTTCCGCTATGCCCGCTCGCCCTACGCCGACCGTCGCCTGCGCGACGGCTTCAAGGCCATCGCCCGCATGGTGGCGGGCCCCTCGGCCGAACAGGGCCTCCTGATCGCGCGCGAGCATTACGACCGCCTCGGCGGCTACCGGCCGGATGCCCGCCGCTCCGAGGCGCGCCTGTTGCGCCAGCTCGGCCGCTCCTCCCGCACGCTGCTGCGCAGCCGGATCATGGTCGTGGCCTGACCATCCTGGACCCCTGAGGGCCCGGACCCAAAACCGCGAAAACAACCCCATGCAAAGTAGACCGGGGCCCAGCTGACACCGAGATATACTTGCCAATGTCAAACAATTAATTGACAATGGCAAATATCGAGGTGTGTCATGTCCCCAAATGTTTTCGACGGCCAGATCGACGCCGTCAGAGGCTTCAGCCGCTTCTACACCCGCAAGCTCGGCATCATCGAACCGAAGCTGCTCGACAGTCCCTTCACCCTGCAGGAGGCGCGCATCATCTACGAGATCGCGCACCGCTCCGCCTGCACCGCCACCGACCTGACCCGCGACCTCGGCCTCGATCCCGGCTTCCTGAGCCGGACCCTGCAGGCGCTGCAGCGCCGCCAGATCGTGACGCGAAAGCCGTCGAAGGACGACGGCCGTGTCAACGAGCTCTCCCTGACCGCAAAGGGCCGCACCGCCCAGGCCGAGCTCGAGCGCCGCTCGCGCGACGAGGTCGGACGATTGCTCGCCGGGCTCGACGCCGCCCAGCGCGCCGCCGTCGTGCAGGCGATGACGACGATCGAGCAGACGCTGGAGCGGCCCTCGGAAAAGCCCGCCGCGTTCATCTTGCGCAGCCATCGTCCAGGCGACATCGGCTGGGTGATCTCCAGCCAGGCACAGGCCTATGCCGAAGAATATGGCTGGGACATCAGCTACGAGGCGCTGGTCGCCGAGATCTGCGCGCAGTTCATCAGGAACTACGACGCATCGCGCGAGCATTGCTGGATTGCGGAGGCAAACGGCGAGCGCCTCGGCTCGGTCTTCCTGGTGAACGGCGGCGACGACATCGCCAAGCTGCGGCTATTGCTGGTGGAGAAAAAAGCGCGCGGGCTCGGCGTCGGCCGCGCGCTGGTCGAGCAATGCATCCGCGGAGCGCGCGAGAAAGGCTACAGGGAAATGACGCTGTGGACGCAAAGCGTGCTGGTCGCCGCGCGCGGCATCTATCAGGCGGTGGGCTTCCGTCGCGTCAAGGAAGAGCCGCACCACAGCTTTGGCGTCGATCTCGTTGGCGAGACCTGGGAGATGAAGCTCTGACGTGCGCTTCGCCCTCCCCCACCAGCGAAAGGCGTTCCGCCCGCCTGAGCAGCCAGGGACCTCTCTTGGCGGACTAGCTGGAAACTACAATCGCGTTGGACTATATTGACACTATGCGACGCGACGACATCATCGCCAAACTCAAAGCCGCGGAGCCTTCCTTGCGCGCGCGGGGGGTTCGCCGCGTCGCCGTATTCGGATCGATCGCGCGCGGCGACGACCGGCCCGGTAGCGACATCGACATTTTGGTGGAGTTCGAGCCGGGCGCCGAAGGTTCGATCTACGAGTACATGAATCTCAAGGAATACATTTCCGGCTTGTTCGACGGCCCGGTGGACGTGATCGATCGCGATGCGCTGAAGCCGCATCTGCGCGCGCCAGCGGCGCGCGACACTGTCTATGCCTTCTGAGCGGGAGCGTGGCGCGCTCGGCGACATGCTGCGCCATATCGATCTGGCCGAGCGCTTCGCGAAAGGCCTCGACGAGAAAGAGTTGAGCCGCAACCTTCAGGCCCTTTATGCGATCGTCCGCAGCCTGGAGATCATCTCCGAGGCGTCGCGGCGGCTGTCGGACGAATTGAAGGCGCGGCATCCCGACATTCCTTGGCGGGAGATGGCGGCGGCAGGGAATTTCTACCGTCACAACTACGAGGACGTAACGCCTCGTCGCGTATGGCAAACCTTGCAAGAGCATTTGCCGCCGTTGCGGGCAGCGATCGATCAGGAATTGAAGGCTTAGCGCCGCCAGCCGTTTCGACGTGACGGCCAGAACGCCTTCCTGACAGCCCGGAAGCCGTAGCGATGTTCGTCAACTGCTTTGAACGATCGATGTGGTCTCAAGATCGCGCGCTTGCGGGCGCCAAATTTCTGCTATTGGTGGCCCTTCGCGATCGTTCGCGCGGCCCGGGGAAACGTCTGAAGTCGAGGTGAGACCGGAAGTCACCCGCTAACGCTTAAACCGACGTTCATGAACCGTGACCGGAAGTCGGAGGCGCTCAAACATTTTCGTTCAACAAGCTCGTCGACGTCTTCCAAGCATCGAATTTGGACGGTTAAGTTGCCGCATTCTGATCCTTGGGGGCGGGCATGAGAAGACGCGACTTAATTGCGCTTTTGGGTGGCTCGGCGGCGGCGTGGCCATTCTCGGCGCGCGGACAGACACCGGTTCGGCTGGGGTATCTCGCCGCCGGTACCGCGAGCTCCGATTACATGAAGCGACTCTTGGCAGGCCTGACGCAGGGGCTGACTGAAAATGGCATGATCGAGGGCCGCGACTATCTCCTCGAAACACGCTTTGCTGTCGACTACGAACGCTTTCCGGCGCTGGCGCGGGAGCTGCAGCAGGCCAAGGTGCGCATCATTGTCCCCTTAACCATCGCCGCGGTGCGCGCGGCGCAGCAACTCTCCCCACCCATTCCGGTCGTCATGGCCGCGATCAATGATCCCGTCGGAACCGGCCTGATTGCGAGCCTTTCGCATCCCGGCGGGGTAACCACGGGGACGGCTACTTTGAACCAGGATGTGACCCCCAAGCTCATGGAATTCCTCGGCGCTCTTGTTCCTCGCGCTGCCACGCTGGCTGTCCTGTACAATCCCGCAAATCCGTCGAACGTGAACTTCTTCTTGCCAAGTCTGCGACGCGAGTCTGGGGCCCGCGGAATTTCCTTGATCGAACTCGCGTTCAAGTCGGCCGCGGACTTGGGGAGTACCCTTCCGACGCTCGTGGCGGCGCGGCACCCCGATGCGCTGCTGCTGGTTGCTGATTCTTTCCTCTACGATCAAGCAGATCACATTGCCGCGCTCGCCCTAGCGCAACGCCTGCCGATGCTAACGTCCGCGGCGGAGATCGCCCACGGAGGCGCTCTCTTGACCTACGGTCTTTCTGTATCTGAACTCTTTCGCCGGTCGGCTTATTACGTCAAACGAATTCTTGATGGGGCGAACCCCGCCGATTTACCCGTCGAGCAGCCGACCCGCATCAGGCTAGTTGTCAACCTCAAAACGGCGAAGGCTCTGGGTATGGATGTGCCCGGGGAATTGCTTGCTCGCGCCGACGAGGTGATCGAATAGGCGGGGTGTGTCTGTTTGTGGCGGCCCTAAGCGGACATGCCTACCCGTCCCACTGATGTCCGTCTTCGGTAGCATCCCGGCAGCCTGTAGGACGACTACGCCGACGCGCCCTTCGCCTTGGGCCGGCGCAGATGTTCGTCCAGCCGCGGCATGATCTCGACGA
>NZ_JACRMG010000039.1 GCF_016219575.1 Bradyrhizobium sp.
ACCGTCTGCAATTCTCTCGCTGTCCCTTCGGAAGCCGGCCTGGCGGTCGCGCACTCCGGTCCGAATCTTGTCTGTATCCATTCATCGCAACCTCCTTGGCTGAAGTGTTGCGACGACCGGTTGAATCCGCCCAGTACGCCGCGGCCCCTCGATCAATCAGAAGCGCCTCTGGAATACTGGATCACCCGCTTTCGCGGGTGACGACGGCGCGGCAGGCGGCCAAAAAAAATCCGCCGGAGAAAATCTCCGGCGGATCCCTATCGTCTTGCGAAGGCGAAACGCGCTTTAGGCCTTCATCGCCGCCTTCACCGCCGCCGTCGTGATCGGCAGCGCGCGCACGCGGGCGCCGCAGGCGTTGAAGATCGCGTTGCCGAGCGCAGGCGCAACCACCGTGACCGCCGGCTCGCCGACGCCGGTCGGCTTGTCGCCGTTAGCGATGACGTTGACGGCCACTTCCGGCACCTGGCTCATGCGCAGCGGCTTGTAGGTGTCGAAGTTGGTCTGCTCAATGCCGCCATCCTTCAGCGTCGCCCTTTCATACATGGCGAGCGAAAGGCCCCACAACGCCGCGCCCTCGACCTGGGCACGGATGTTGTCGGGGTGCACCTGCATGCCGACGTCGGTGGCAACCGTCAGCTTCTTGACCTTGACCTCGCCCGACGGCGCCACCGCGACATGGGCGACGCAGGCGGTCCAGCTCGCAGTCGCCCGCTCCTGCGACGACACGCAGGCAACGCCCATGCCCTCGCCCTTCGGCAATTTGGTGCTGCCGTAGCCCGCCATGCCCATCGCCGCGAGCAGCGTGTTGCGCAGGCGTTGCGCGCCGCCGTCGTTCTTGCCCTTGCCGTCGAGCAGCGCGATCCGGAACTGCGCCGGATCCTTGCCCGCGGCATCGGCGAGTTCGTCGATCATGCTTTCGACCGCCCAGAACGTCCAGCCTGGCGCCACCGACCGCAACTGGCCGGAGGGCGTCGCGTTCTGCGCCAGCTCGTTGAGGATGGCGCGGACGTTGTGGTTGGGCACGGAGTAGAAGAAGTCCGCGCCGTTGACGGTGAACCCGTCGAGCGCGCCCTTCTTGTCGACCGCGGGCGTCAGGAAGTCGGGGATGCCCCAGCGCTTGGTCGGCCAGGCACTGACCACGTCGTGGTTGAGCGCGATCAGCTTGCCGTCGGCGTCGAGGCCGGCCTTCACTTTCTGATAGGTGAGCGGGCGCGAATAATCCATGGTCATGTCGTTTTCGCGCGAGTAGATCACCTTGACCGGCTTGCCGACGGCTTTCGCCGCCTGCACGGCCGGCACCATCATGTCGGCGTCGAGACGCCGGCCGAAGCCGCCGCCCAGCCACATCTGGTGCATCACCACGAATTTCGGATCGATCCCGGCGGCACCGGCGGCAATCGCGCCGGAGCGCGTTGCGAACTGGTTGCCGGAATAGATGTGCAGGATGTCCTTCTGGAACTCCGCCGTGGCGTTCATCGGCTCCATCGGCGCGTGGATGTTGATGTTGGTGGTGTATTCCGCCTCCAGCACCTTCGCCGCGGTCGGGAACGCCGCCGCGGTGTCGCCGTCCTTGACGAAGAAGAAGCCGGAGTCATCCAGACCCTGCAGCCGCTTGGCCTCGGCGAGCAACGTGTCGCTCGACACCTTGGCATGCGGGCCGTTGTCATAGGTTATCTTCAACGCGGCCGCCGCCTTCGCGGCATTGGCATAGGTATTGGCGACCGCCACCACCCAACCGCTGGTGCTGCCGGTCTTGTCGTCGAGCGTCACCGCCGTGATGAAGCCCGGCACCTTCTTGGCGGCGCTGTCGTCGACCGATTTCACGGTGGCGCCGAAGCGCACCGGCGGGGTGATGACCTTGCCGTAGACCATGCCCGGCAGCATGACGTCGATGCCGAACTTGGCCGTGCCGTTGCTCTTGGAGGGGATGTCGAGCTGTGGCACCGAGACGCCGATCAGCGTGTACTGATCCGGGGTCTTCAGCTTGAGCGCCTTCAATTCGTCCGGCGTGAACGTCTTGGTCGCCTTGCCGCTCTTGACGATGTCGGCGAAGCTCATCGACTTCTTCGACTTCGGATGCGAGACCGTGGAATTGCGCACCACGAGTTCGCCCGCCGGCACTCCCAAGGAGCCGGCTGCGGCTTCGGTCAGCGCGATCCGCCCGGCGGCGCCGGCACGGCTCATCGCATCGAAGTTCATCATGGTCGACCAGCTGCCGCCGGTGATCTGCGCCCCCAGCACGGGGTCGTTGAACTTCGGATCGTTGGAGGCGAGTTGCACCCGCATGTCCTTCCAGCTGGCGCCGAGCTCTTCGCAGACGATCTGCGCCATGGTGGAGGCGATGTGCTGACCCATGTCGGCCTTGCCGCAGGTCACGGTGACGAGCCCGTCCGGCGAGATGGAATACCAGACGCTGGGATCGAAATTCGCGGGTGCGGCGAGCGCGGAATCGGCCCCGAGCAGGCCAGGCACGGCGGAATAGCCGAGCGCCAGTCCTGCGGCGGCTGACGTGCCGACGAGGAAGGAGCGGCGGCTCAGATCGGCGGATACGCCCGCCGCGGGTTTGACGTGCTTGTTCATGTGGGCCTCCGCTCGCTGCCGGAGTTGGACGCCGTGCGCATGTCGGCGGCGGCGCGCATGATCGCCTTCTGGATCCGCGAATAGGTCATGCAGCGGCAGAGATTGCCGTCCATGTGCGCGACCACTTCTTCCCGGGTCGGATTGGAATTCTTCGCAAGCAGCGCGGCCGCCTGCATGATCTGCCCGGACTGGCAGTAGCCGCATTGCGGCACCTGCTCGGCGATCCAGGCCTTCTGCAGCGGATGATCGCTCTTGGCGGCAAGGCCTTCGATGGTGGTGACCTTCTTGCCGACGGCATCGCCGACCAGCGTCTGGCAGGAGCGCACGGCCTCGCCGTTGACATGAACCGTGCAAGCGCCGCACAGACCTGCGCCGCAGCCGAACTTCGTGCCGGTCATCTGCAATTGCTCGCGGATGACCCAAAGCAGCGGCGTATCATTGTCCGCTTCGACGGACACATTCCGTCCGTTGATATTCAGGTTGGGCATTTCCTCTCCCCTTCCGGTGTACGAGGCCGCTTACGGCGGCTCCTCACTGTTCGGGATCGCTGGCGGCCCACCGGGTAAGCGGCCGAGCGGCGCGCAGCATGACACCGATCGTGTTTCGAGGCAATGCAATTTGGAATTGATCGAAGGAGAATTTGATTCCCGTCGTCAGCTTGTGCGTTGCGGAAAGGATTGGCCGCAGCGCTGTCGATCGAGTTCCCATAACGTGGGCACCATCCCTCATTTCTGCATTTCTCATTCCGGCCCGGAAGGCGCTAAGCTGCCGGACAACGCAAAAGACGAGGAAGCGCAATGCCCAGGCTCAACCGCGACGGGGTGAACATCCATTACGAGGTTCATGGCAGCGGCCCACCGCTGATCCTGACCCATGGCTACTCGTCGACATCGGCCATGTGGCAAGGCCAGATCGCGGCGCTTTCGCGGCACTACAAGCTCGTGCTCTGGGACATGCGCGGCCACGGCCAGTCCGACTACCCGGCGGATGCGGCGGCCTACAGCGAAGCGCTGACGGTGGCCGACATCGCCGCGCTGCTCGATGCGGTCGGCGCCGACAAGGCGATCGTCGGAGGCCTGTCGCTCGGCGGCTACATGTCGCTGGCCTTCTATCGCAGCCATCCCGAGCGGGTACGCGCGCTGCTGATCATCGATACCGGCCCGGGCTTCAAGAAGGACGATGCCCGCGATGCCTGGAACAAGCGCGCGCATGAGACGGCGGAGCGCTTCGACCGCGAGGGCCTTGCCGTGCTGAAGTCGCTCAGCGCCGAGCGCGCCAGCGTCAGCCATCGCGACGCATCCGGGCTCGCCAAGGCGGCGCGCGGCATGCTGACCCAGCGCGACGCCAGCGTGATGGAGACCCTGCCGGCCATCAAGGTGCCTTCGCTGGTCGTGGTCGGCGCCGACGATACGCCGTTCCTGGCCGCCTCCGACTACATGGCGGCGAAGATTGCGGGCGCGGAAAAGGTGGTGATCCCGGCCGCCGGCCACGCCGCCAACATCGATCAGCCCAAGGCTTTCAATGACGCGGTGCTGACGTTCCTCGACCGGCTCGACGGCAGGCAGGCGCAGAGGGCGGCATCGTGAAGCCATTTTTCGTCGCGTCCCTGCTGCTGGCTGCGGCCACCTCTCCGGCCTTGTCACCGGCCTTTTCACCGGCCTTGGCGCAGGGACTGCCGCCGCTCGGCGGCCCCTACCCGCCGCCCTTCACCGCGACGCTGTCGAACAACATTCCCCTCGCCCACGGCATGACCGCCGACGAAGCCGCCTTCGCGCTCGGCGTTCCCCTCAGCTATGTCCGCGGCCTTCCGGGCGACGAGATTTTCCTGGCTTTCCGCGGCTATGGCGGCAGCGGCCTGTTCCCCAAGCGCGACCGGCTCTATCTGCAATTCCGCAAGGGCAGGCTCGCCGGCTGGAAGGGCGACTGGGGCCATAACTGGATGTGGCAGTGAGCATGATCCCGAAAAGTGGGAACCGGTTTTCGGACAAGATCATGCTCAAGACAAAGATGGCCGCCTGCCCTCTTCCGCTCAGGATCAACAACCCGAACCAAGGATGGATGACCCGTGGGACAAGACCTCACTTTGACAGCATCGGATGGTTTCAAACCCGGCGCCTACCGCGCCGATCCCAAGGGCGCGCCGAAGGGCGCCATCGTCGTGATCCAGGAGATTTTCGGCGTCAATCACCACATCCGCTCGGTTTGCGATCGGCTCGCGGCCGAAGGCTATGTCGCGATCGCGCCCTCGATCTTCGATCGCACCCAGCCGAACTTCCAGTGCGGCTATACGCCCGATGAAATCGCCAATGCTCGCAAGTTCATCGCCAATCCCGACTGGCCGGCGATGCTGCGCGACACGCAGGCGGCCATCGATGCGGTGAAGAATGTCGGCGCGGTCGGCATCGTCGGCTTTTGCCTGGGCGGCAGCATCGCCTATGCCGCGGCGACCAAACTAAACGGCCTTTCGGCAGCGGTCGGTTATTACGGCGGCGCCGTCGTCCGCTTTGCCGACGACAAGCCGAAGGTGCCGACGCAACTGCATTTCGGCGAGAAGGACGCCGGCATTCCGCTGACCGACGTCGAGACCATCAAGTCGAAGCGGCCCGAGGTCGAGGTCTTCATCTATCCCGGCGCGCAGCACGGCTTTCACTGCGACGAGCGCGCCAGTTACGACAAGGCCAGCGCCGACATCGCCTGGCCGCGCAGCCTGGCGTTCTTTGCCAAGTATATGAAGAAATAGGCGAGATTCTCTCCTCTCGTCATTCCGGGGCGTGCGAAGCACGAGCTATGATGCGCAATTGCGCATCTGAGAATCCATAGCCACCATCGGGAGTATGGATTCCGGGCCCGCGCCAAGTGGCGCGTCCCGGAATGACGGAGGAGAGAGCTCTCACTCGCCCTTGACGCCGACGGCCTTGACGACGTCGGCCCATCGCGCGTGATCGCGGCGCAGGACGGACTCGAATGTTTCCGCCGTTCCGCCGACCGGCATCAGGCTGACGGCCTCGAGCCCGGCAACGCCTTCGGGCGAAGCGATGATGCGGGCAAGCTCCGCGGAAAGCTTTTGTACGATGTTCTTGGGCGTGCCGGCAGGCACGAACACGCCGACCCAGCCTTCGGCCTCGAAGCCGGAGAAGCCGAGCTCGGCGAGCGTCGGCACATCAGGCATGTGCGTGCGGCGCTTTTCGCCGCCGATCGCCAGCGCCCTGATCTTGCCGGCCTTGATCTGGGGGCCGGCCGTGGTCAGGTCGAGAAAGGCCGCCGTCACGGTGTTGCCGAGCAGGTCGTTCAGCAGCGGCGCCGCTCCACGGTAGGGCACGTGGGTCATGTCAATGCCGGCCTTCTTCTTTAGAAGCTCGCCGTAGAGATGCGATGTCGTGGCGTTGCCGAATGAGCCATAGGGCAGCTTGCCGGGATTGGCCTTGGCCAGATCGATCAGCTCCTTGACGGACTTGATCGGCTGCTGCTCGGGCACCGTCAGGACGATGGTCGACAGTGCGACCTGGGTGACCGGCGCGAGATCCTTGAAGACGTCATAGGGCAGAGTGGCAACGAGGCTCGGTGCCTGGATGATCTGGGTGATCGCGATCAGGACGGTGTAGCCGTCGGGCTGGGCCTTGGCGACGTAGTCATTGCCGACTACGCCACCGGCGCCGGACTTGTTCTCCACGATGACCGGCTGCTTCCAGGCTTCCGACAGCTTGTTGGCGAGCAGGCGGGCCGAAACGTCGGTGGCGCCGCCGGCAGGATACGGCACGACGAAGGTGATGCGCCGGCTGGGATAGGAGTCGGCTTGCGCCGATGCGGGCTGCGAGGACGCAGACAGGGCCGTTGCGGCGACCGATGCCAGAATGGCTGCCGCGGTCGCCACACTCGCAATGCGAGCAGGGAAATAGTCGTTCATGGTATTGCTCCAGATTGCAGGCACTTGGCCGACAAAACCGGCGCGCCTCGATTGATCTGGATGCCCTCTTACTCCGCCGGGTCCTCGACCGGAACATCGCATCGCGCATAGGGGGTTGCTTGCGCTGATTCACCGCAGCGAATGCAACGGTATGCGATAACTAACGGCTGTTGGAGCTGCGACGGGCGCGCGCCTCGTAGCGCGTTGACGCAAGTCGGCGCCTGCTGCGATCGGGTGGCGGGCGGTTCTAGAACCAGCGCTCGCCGACGAGCACGGTATCGCCGGGACTGATTGGCGTGCCCGGCGGCGCAATGCTGCGCGAGGTGCCGGCGGCATCGGTGTGCGTGATCGTGACACGGTCCTTGCGTGCGCGCGGCGAGAAGCCGCCGGCGATTGCCACCGCGCTCTCGGCGGTCATGTTGGGCACGTAGGGATACTGGCCGGGCGCCTGCACTTCGCCGAGGATGAAGAAGGGACGATAGGACTCGACCTCGACTGCGACCGACGGCTCGCGGATAAAGCCGTTGCGCAGGCGCGCGGCGATGTCGGCGGCGAGGCCTTGTGGCGTGCGGCCGCGCGCAGGCACGGCACCGATCAAGGGCATCGTGATGGTGCCGCCGGCGCTGATCGAATAGGTGTTGGTGAGGCCTTCCTGGCCGTAGACCACGACGCGCAGCTTGTCGCCGGCATCGAGATGATAGGGCACGTCGTAAGGCACAGGTGCGGGCGCCGCATAGGCGACCGGAACAGGCGCGGGCCCGGCATAGGCGATAGTGTCGAGGCTTCCCTGGGGGCTCACGGCAACGGGCGCAGTCCTGCGCATGCAGCCCGACAGCGCAAGCGCGGTCATGGCGGCGATGATCGGCAGACGAAACGCGCGCGCAACCCGCACCGGAGCCATCCCTCAAAGCGAGACGGCTCCAGTTTTGCACCCGTTATGGTTAACAAATGGTGGATGGGCTCCCCCGCCCCGCATCCGCCTTCGTCAAGGCTTCGGCAGGACAAGGGCGGGGAGAGGCGAAGGAGCAGATCAGGCCGCGTTGACGCCGACGCCGATCGGGCAGGACACGCCGGTGCCGCCGAGGCCGCAATAGCCCGCCGGGTTCTTGGCGAGATATTGCTGATGATAGTCCTCGGCGAAATAGAACGGGCCCGAGGCCCCGATCTCGGTGGTGATCCCGCCAAGGCCCTTGGCCGCCAGCGCCTTCTGGTACGTCGCCTTCGAGGCGTCGGCGGCTTTCTTCTGCGCTTGCCCGAAGGTGTAGATCGCGGAGCGATATTGCGTGCCGACGTCGTTGCCCTGGCGCATGCCCTGCGTCGGGTTGTGATTTTCCCAGAACGTCTTCAGCAATTTCTCGTAGGAGACCTTCTTGGGGTCGTACACCACGAGCACGACTTCGGTGTGGCCGGTGCGGCCCGAGCAGACCTCTTCATAGGTCGGGTTCGGCGTATGGCCGCCGGCATAGCCGACCGCGGTGGCGAAGATGCCCTCGCCGATCTCCCAGAATTTTCGCTCCGCGCCCCAGAAACAGCCGAGCCCGAACACCGCCTGTTCGAGGCCTTCAGGATAGGGCGGCTGCAGCGCGCTCCCGTTGACGAAATGGCGCGTGGCGGTCGGGATCGGCGTGGCGCGGCCCGGCAAAGCTTCGGACGCGCTCGGCAGCGCGGTGGTCTTGCGCATGAAAAACATGGACTACCTCCAGGCGGGACTTTCGGCCGAGGCGGCAGACGGCCCAGGCCGCGTGACATCCAATATATGTCTTTACGCAAGCCTTGGCAGTCCCGTTACGACGGCAAGCTATCAGTCCCGGGAATAGCCGATCAGGGGTTTCCGCGGGCGGAACAGGATCATCAGCAGGATGCCAAGGACGCCCATGACGGCAAAGACCGGCTGATCCAGCACCACCTTGACCACGCTGTTCCAGAGCCAGGGCGCGTGACCTTCGATCCAGACCCGAAAAGCCTGCTGGCTGGATTGGTGGACGTCGTTCCAGAACTGGCCGAACCGGGTGAACCTCAGGTTTTGGTCGGCGACCCAGCGGGCGCCGTCATAGACCACGAAGATGAATCCGCCGGCCAGCAGCAACAGCCCGATCAGTCGGAAGAAACTGCGGATCATGTATCACCCCAATTGCGCGCGCCCCTGAAATGCCGTCAGCCAATACCGGGGGGCCCTGAGAAATTCAACCTCTTCAGCACCTTATCGCCCACCCCGGACGGCATCCAAAGACCCACTTCGGGCCCGGAAAGCGTTGACGCTTGCCGGTACGCCCTCTATAAGACCGGCCAATGGCGGCGGGCGCAATCCCGCCGCCGCTGTTCTTTGAGCGGCGTCGCGCCCTGGAGAACACCGGAACACATATCAGCGTCGATTGCGAGATTGGAGCGCCGGGGCGATAGCCGAGCCCGGCCAGCCGCGGTCGGTACCTGTCGAAGGAATTTTGAAGAGATGGCCAATACCACTTCCGCCAAGAAGGCGACCCGCAAGATTGCCCGCCGCACCGTCGTCAACAAGGCGCGCCGGACCAAGCTGCGCACCGCGGTGCGTTCCGTCGAGGAGGCGATCAAGAGCGGCGACCGCAACGCGGCGGTCACGGCGATGAAGCGCGCCGAGCCGGAACTGATGAAGGCGGCTCAGAAGAACATCATTCACCGCAACAACGCGAACCGCAAGGTTTCGCGCCTGACGCATCAGATCGCGAAGCTCGGCAAGTGAGCCGGCATCAGAACTGACAAAAAGAGAAATTCGTCAAAGGCCCGGTTCACCGGGCCTTTTCTTTTTGCGATGCGCCGTTCGACGTTCTTAATTGCTGGTCGCGACAACGCGTGTCATAGTCAAACACAACATATTTCTTTGGAGCTCCCGTATTTTTGCGAGTTCCCCGGAAAAGCGCGGCGCGTTTTTGCGCAACTGCGAGAAGGCCGCGTCCCACAGGGCTAACTTGCGACGGCAAGCCGACGGCGCGGCACGGGTTACCCGAAAATTTAATCGCGAAAAGCGCCGTCTCGCTAATTACTTATCCACATAGCGTTCGCACTCATTTTGAAAACCGCCTTGCGAAGCGGTGAACGTGAAAATTTTGCGAAAATTTTTTGCGGGTGCTGCCTGATTTGTCACATGCGCGAATCTGCACGCTCTTTCAAACTCTTGGTTTCGCGATCCGCGCGTGCAGCGTTGCAACAGTCGCCAAGAGTCACGACCCCCGTGAAATTCCGTGATTGTCAGAATTGCACCATGGTGTAGTTATTAAATCGCTCGCGGCGTTCAGCGGTTTTCCAGACCAGCGCGGTTTGAGAACTCTGAACGGACGTGCAAATCGGCGGCGGTGTGCGCGTAGCGACGCTTTCCAAGCGATGCTGGGTTCGTAACTCATAGCAATATGAGAACGGCTGTCCTGTGTCCAAATTTCCCCGAGCGCTACATGCGCTTCCAATGGGGGAGACGGGCACCGGACCAAGGCGGAGACGGGAAAGCGGAGCCTGCAGGCGGGTTGAAGCGAACGGACTGAGGTACGCGGCGTAGCGGCGCCGGACATCGGCAGCGGCGAACTGAAGTCGGAATCACTGGCGACATGAATGACTCGCCGCGAGGTATCGCGGCGAGAGGGGGAGGCAGCATGCTTTACGGAATCCGCGCGGCATTGAACCAAATGCATTTTTCCCATGAATCCGTATTTGCGAACTCCGGCTCCGAATCTGCCCAGTTCCACGTGCCTGCTCCGGGGAGACCGTCGAGTACGCGCTGACCTCGCGAAGCGACTTTTCTTTTCAGTGGATGATTGAGCTTGGCGGCATTTTCGCCGCACGGCCGATCTATGCCCTGAAGAAGTCGATTTCTGCTCGAGGTCACGCCGTGCGGCATCAAACGTGCACGGCGATTTCACAACACGGTATTCCTCTTTGAGAAAAGTTTTCGGCAATGACAAATACAGAACAGGATCGCTGGTCGCGGGTGAAGGGCAGGTTGCGGACGAGCGTTGGCGAGGACGTCTACACCAGCTGGTTTGCGCGCATGGATCTCGAAGGCGTGCAGGATGAAAGCGTGCACCTGTCGGTGCCGACGCGGTTCCTGAAGAGCTGGATCCAGGCTCATTATGCCGAGCGCGTGCTGTCGGCCTGGCAGGCAGAGATGCCGGAAGTGCATCGCATCGACCTCACGGTGCGCTCGGCGATGCGCTGCGCGACGCCTGCCAAGGAGGCAGCGGCCCCGGTCGAGGCACGCCGTCCCGAGCGGAACGATGCGCGACCGATGCAGGAACTGCGTGCGGTTGCGACCGCCCCGGTTTCCGCCAGCCATGACGCGCTCGGCGGCTCGCCGCTCGATCCGCGCCTGACCTTTGCAAGCTTCGTCGTCGGCCGGTCCAACACGCTGGCGCATGCCGCCGCGCGTCAGGTCGCCGAAGGGCGCCGCGGCGATGCGGTGATGTTCAACCCGCTCTACATCCATGCCGGCGTTGGCCTGGGCAAGACGCATCTGTTGCAGGCGGTGACCTGGGCCGGCAATGCGGCGGGCGAGCGCAAGGTGCTCTACCTCACCGCGGAAAAATTCATGTACGGCTTCGTCGCCGCGCTGAAGACGCAGACGGCGCTGGCCTTCAAGGAAGCGCTGCGCGGCATCGATGTACTTGTCATCGACGACCTGCAGTTCCTGCAGGGCAAGTCGACGCAGGCCGAGTTCTGCCACACCCTGAACGCGCTGATCGATGCCGGCCGCCAGGTGGTGATCGCAGCCGACCGTCCGCCGTCCGATCTGGAGAGCCTGGACGACCGCGTGCGCTCGCGGCTGGCGGGCGGTCTCGTGGTGGAGATGGGCTCGCTCGGCGAGGAACTGCGGCTCGGCATTCTGAAGTCGCGCGTCGCCGCAGCCCGCGCCCATCATGCGAGCTTCGACGTGCCCGACCAGGTGCTGGACTATCTGGCCCGCACCATCACCCATAACGGCCGCGATCTCGAAGGCGCGATCAACCGCCTGCTGGCGCACTCCAAGCTCAACAGCCAGCCGGTGACGCTGGAAATGGCCGAGCGCGAGGTGCGCGACCTGATCCGCCCGCAGGAACCGAAGCGGATCAAGATCGAGGACATCCAGCGTGTGGTGGCGCGGCAATATAATGTCAGCCGCTCGGATCTCTTGTCCTCGCGGCGCACCGCCAACGTGGTCCGCCCGCGGCAGGTCGCGATGTACCTCGCCAAGACGCTGACGCTGCGATCGCTGCCCGAAATCGGCCGGCGGTTCGGCGGCCGCGACCACACCACGGTGCTGCACGCGGTGCGCAAGATCGAGGCATTGGTCGCCAGGGACACGGCCTTGTCCGACGAGGTCGAATCGTTGAAGCGCCAGCTGCAGGAATGACCCCGTTCCGGCCCCTCCCCGTCACCCCGGGGAGGGCCGCAAATCCGCTGTAAAACACGGAAAACCGCGCGTCTTTCCCTTGAACTTGCGGCCCTTCCGCGCCAACTTGCGGTCCCCTCGGGGGTTTGGTCAAATCTGCAGTTGACCGGGCTTTTCGGGTCTCAAACGCCGCGGCGCGCCTGCCGGCCGCCCGGCTTTTCCATCTCAGGGATCGGGCGGATATTGCTATGAAGGTTACCGTCGAGCGTGCGCAGCTCCTGAAATCGCTGGGCCACGTGCATCGCGTGGTCGAACGCCGCAACACCATCCCGATCCTCGGCAACGTGCTGGTCCGCGCCGAGAGCGCCAAGCTGTCGCTGAAGGCGACCGACCTCGACCTCGAGGTGACGGAGACGCTGCCGGCGGAAAGCGGAAGCAGCGGGTCCACCACGGTGCCGGCGCACATGTTCTACGACATCGTGCGCAAGCTGCCCGACGGCTCCCAGATCGTGCTGGAGGGCGACGGCGATCGCTCGGTGATGGCGATCCGCGCCGGCCGCTCGCGCTTCACGCTTCAGACGCTGCCGGAGAGCGATTTCCCGGATCTGGCGGCGAGCGACATGACGCATTCGTTCACGCTTCCCGCCGCCGATCTCAAGCGGCTGATCGACCGCTCGCAGTTTGCGATCTCGACCGAAGAGACGCGCTATTATCTCAACGGCATCTATCTGCACACCGCAGGCTCCGCCAAGGCGCAGACCCTGCGCGGCGTCGCCACCGACGGCCATCGGCTGGCGCAGATCGACCTCCCCTTGCCCAAGGGCGCATCCGGCATGCCCGGCGTGATCGTGCCGCGCAAGACGGTCGGCGAGGTGCAGCGCCTGATCGAGGACACCGAGGCCGAAGTCGGCATCGAGCTGTCGCAGGGCAAGATCCGCTTCACCATCGGCCATGTGGTGCTGACCTCGAAACTGATCGACGGCACCTTCCCGGACTACGGCCGCGTCATTCCGCAGAACAACGACAAGGAACTGGTGGTCGACAAGAAGGACTTCGAGGCCGCCGTCGACCGCGTCTCCACCATCTCCAGCGAACGCGGCCGCGCCGTGAAGCTGGCGCTGTCCGCCGGCAAGCTGGTGCTGTCGGTGACCAATCCGGACTCAGGTTCCGCCACCGAAGAGCTCGAGGTCGAGTACGCCTCCGATCCGCTCGATATCGGTTTCAACTCGCGCTACCTCCTCGACATCGCCGCCCAGATCGAGGGCGAGGTCGCGGTGCTGAAGCTCGCCGATCCCGGCTCGCCGACGCTGGTTCAGGACCGCGACAACAAGGGCGCGCTCTACGTCCTGATGCCGATGCGGGTGTGATCCAAAGTACCCTCTCCCCTTGTGGGAGAGGGTGGCGCCGAAGGCGCCGGGTGAGGGGTTCGTGCCGCAAACACCGCGCCATCGGCCAACCGACGAGCGCATCCGCGGGTTCGCCAAGAGGATGCGTCGGGAGCCGACAGATGCAGAAGCCGCGATGTGGCGGCTGTTGCGCGATCGTCGTCTGGGCCATGTCAAGTTTCGCAGACAAGTTCCATTTCAAAACTACATTCTCGACTTCGTCTGCTTCGAGAAATACCTCGTGGTCGAAATCGATGGGAGCCAGCACGCTTCGTCTGAGCGAGATGCAGTCAGGGACGCGAAACTCGCGGCCGAAGGATTTCAAATTGCACGCTACTGGAACAATGATGTGCTACAGCGCCGCAATGCCGTCCTGGAGGACATCCTCGCAAAGCTCGCCGAGCCGTGAGATACCCCTCACCCGTCGCCTCACTTCGTGAGGCGCCACCCTCTCCCACAAGGGGAGAGGGTGAACAGTGCGCTCCTCACTAAATGACCCCCTCCCGCATCCACCGCCTGTCGCTGACGCATTTCCGCAATTACCGTGCGGCGACGATTGCTGCGCGCGGCGATGTGGTGGCGCTGGTCGGGCCGAACGGCGCGGGCAAGACCAATTGCCTGGAAGCGATCTCGTTCCTTTCGCCCGGCCGGGGGTTGCGCCGCGCGACGCTGGAGGATGTGGCCGACAACCAGGGTGACGGCTCCTGGGCGGTCTCCGCCGAGATCGAGGGCGCGCTGGGTCTCGCAACCCTCGGCACCGGCATCGATGCGCCGCATGGCGAGGCCAACGGCACGGCGCGCCGCTGCCGCATCGATCGCGAGCCGGTCGGCTCGGCCACCGCCTTCGGCGATCATCTGCGCATGGTGTGGCTGACGCCGGCGATGGACGGGCTGTTCCTGGGCGCGGCCTCCGAGCGGCGGCGCTTCTTCGACCGCCTGGTGCTGGCCATCGACAGCGAGCATTCCAGCCGCGTCTCGGCACTGGAGCGATCGCTGCGCTCGCGCAACCGCCTGCTGGAAGTGCGCAATTACGACGACCACTGGTGCGGCGCCATCGAGCGCGAGACGGCCGAGCTTGCGGTCGCCGTCGCCGCCACGCGCAGCCAGACCCTGACGAAGCTCGCCGAAATGCTGCGCTCGCGCGGCGCCGCCTCGCCCTTCCCGTCCGCCGGGATCGCGCTCGACGGCTGGATGGAAAACGCGCTCGCCAGCGAGCCCGCAACCTCGGTGGAAGACCGCTACCGCGAAATCCTGCGCACCAGCCGCGCGCGCGACGCCGCAGCCGGGCGCACGCTGGACGGCCCGCATCTCACCGACCTGCAAGTGGTCTACGCGCCGAAAAACATGCCGGCGCGCGATGCCTCGACCGGCGAGCAGAAGGCGCTGCTGATCGGGCTGGTGCTGGCGCATGCCAGCCTGGTAGCCGAGATGACCGGCATCGTGCCGCTGCTGCTGCTCGACGAGGTCGTCGCCCATCTCGATCCGAATCGGCGCAAGGCGCTGTTCGACGAATTGGCAAAGCTCGGCGCGCAGGTCTGGATGACCGGCGCCGATCCCGCCGCCTTCGCCGGCCTCGGCGCATCGGGCGAAATCTTCGACGTCGAATCCGGACAGATCGCGCGTCGGACCTGATTATTTCTGCCCGGGCGGCGGCGTCAGCACGCGGTCGATGATCGCGCCGATCAGAAACTCCGATCCCTTCTCTGAGAGGTGCACCTGGTCGATCGCGACTATATCGGCAGCCGAGTCGCCCAGCCGCGTCAGGCACCCCTCGGCATTGCACAGCACTTCCCGCACCGAGATGATTTCCGCACCCAGCGGCGTCAGCCGCTTGCGCAGCACATCGTCATACCCGGCGTCGGACGCGGCGGCTCCGGCAAGTCGCGCCGGAACCAGGGTTTGATGCAGCATGTAGTGGCGCAGGACTTCGTTCTGCAGCCCGCGCCGCCAGAACGGCACCGGCCCCAGCACGACGACGCGGGCGCCGGCCTGCTTCAGCGCCGTCACGCTTTCCGCAACATTGTCGAGATGCCGCTCCCACGTTCCGTGCAGCAGCACGATGTCGGGCTTCAGCTCCCGCACCAGTCCAAGCACCCTGTCGTTGTTGGGGCGACAATTGGGGTTGCCGGGAATATCGGCATTGAGCGCCGGAAGGCAGGAGCCGGCGGTGAACTGGGCGATGGCAAAATTACGCGTCTGCTGAGCCTTGCGCAGGCCGTGCATCAGTGCGCCCGCGGTGGAATCGCCCCACACCAGCAACAGCGGCCGGCGGCCAGGCTCGGCGCAATCGGCGGCGTAATCGGTCTTCTCGGCAAGGTCGAGCAGGCACTCCTGATACCGCATGTCCGGCGAGCGGCCCGGCGCGGCGACCGCGCGGATTTCCGCCGGCAGGCGGAAGTCGAAGCCGCGCCCCAGCGCCACGACGCCGCCGGCGATGCCGACGAGCGCCATGCCGGCACACAACGCCCATAGCTTGCGCGGGGCCGGCGCGCCGAATCGGATCGGCTTTTCGATGAAGGCATAGGTCGCCCAGGCGAGAACCGTGCTCAGCAGCAGCACCAGCTCGCGCTCCGTCAATGTCAGCGGCTGGAACTTGATGGTGGCGCCGAACACGAGCAGCGGCCAGTGCCAGAGATAGAGCGGGTAGCTGATCAGGCCGATCCAGACCAAGGGCGGGCTCGCCAGCACCGCCCGGCAAATCCAGGCCTCGGGCGCCGACACCAGCAGCGCCGTGCCCGCTACCGGCAAAATCGCCCACCAGCCCGGAAAGGCGCTGTGGCCGTCGAGCAAGGCGGCCGATGCCGCGATCATCGCCGCGCCCGTCCAGGCCCTGATATCGCTGGCGCGCCGTCCCTGGTCGACGCGATCCCAGCTGCAGGCGAGCACCGCGCCCAGCAGCAATTCGAAGGCGCGGGTGAACGGCAGGTAGAACGCCGCGACCGGCTTGGAGCCGATCAGCGCCACGTTGAGGACGAAGGAAGCGATCCCCAGCACCGCAGCGACCGTGACGATCGACATCTTCCGGCGCGCCGCGAGCATCAGGATCAGCGGCCAGGCGAGATAGAACTGTTCCTCGATGCCGAGCGACCACAGATGCAGCAGCGGCTTGCGGGCAGACTCGAGGTCGAAATATCCGGATTGCAGCAGCAGCGCGATATTGGCGAGAAACCCGGCGCTGGCAAACACATCGAGACCAAGCCGCGCATAGAATGCCGGCAGCATGAACACCCAGCCCAGCACCAGCGAGGCGGCGAGCACGACGAGCAGCGCCGGAAAGATGCGGCGGATACGCCTGACATAGAAGGTCAGCAGGCTGAACTGCCCCTGCTCCAGCTCGCGTGCGATGATGCCGGTGATCAGGAAGCCGGAAATGACGAAGAAGACGTCGACGCCGACAAAGCCGCCGGGCATCACGCCTGAGAAGGCGTGAAAGTTCAGCACCAGCATCACCGCAATGGCGCGCAGGCCATCGACATCCGGCCGGTATTTTGACGAGGGCAGCGACAACGACAGCCAATCCCGATTGCGACAGACGGCATGCGGCGATGCCCGGAAGGTTCTCTAGCAGGTCTTGGGCGCGCTGCAATTTGCAGGCGAAAACAGTCCTTCGGAACAGGCCTCCCGGAGGCGCGGAATCGGACGCCGAATCGACCTTTCCTGGGCTCCCGGAATCGGCCTTTGGCGGGCTTGAAACAGCGGCAAAAAGACCTATTTATTCAATAACTTGTTGACCGAGACTTTGCGCTAGGCGCAACGCCTCTTTCGTGGCACAAATAGCAGGATTCAGCGCCTCGTATTGCGCAGCTGATTCGGGACATTTCCTCAAGGCCTCACATGACAGAACCTGCCCGGCAATCCGTCGCCGACACCGAGCATTCCATTCCCGTTGAATATGGCGCGGAATCGATCCGGGTGTTGAAGGGCCTCGATGCCGTGCGCAAGCGGCCGGGCATGTATATCGGCGACACCGACGACGGCAGCGGCCTGCACCACATGGTCTACGAAGTCGTCGACAACGCCATCGACGAGGCGCTGGCCGGACATGCGACGGCGGTGGAGGTCATCCTCAACGCCGACAATTCCGTCACCGTGCGCGACGACGGCCGCGGCATTCCCGTCGACATCCACAAGGGCGAAGGCGTCTCGGCGGCCGAGGTCATCATGACCCAGCTCCATGCCGGCGGCAAATTCGACCAGAATTCCTACAAGGTTTCCGGCGGCCTGCACGGCGTCGGCGTTTCCGTCGTCAACGCGCTGTCGAGCAAGCTGCAGCTCCGCGTCTGGCGCGACGGCAAGGAGCACTTCATCGAATTCGCCCATGGCGACGCGACTGCGCCGCTGAAGGTGGTCGGCGATGCCAAGGGCAAGCGCGGCACCGAGGTGACGTTCCTCGCCTCCAAGGAAACCTTCTCCAACGTCGAGTACGATTTCGCGACGCTGGAGCACCGCCTGCGCGAGCTCGCCTTCCTCAATTCCGGCGTCAACATCCTGTTGTCCGACCAGCGCCACGCGGTCGAGAAGCGCGAGGAGATGCGCTACGACGGCGGCGTCGAGGAATTCGTGAAGTATCTCGACCGCAACAAGAAGGCGATCGTGCCCGCACCGATCATGGTGCGCACCGAGATGAACGGCATCGGCGTCGAGGCGGCGCTGTGGTGGAACGACAGCTACCATGAGAACGTGCTGTGCTTCACCAACAACATTCCGCAGCGCGACGGCGGCACCCATCTCGCCGGCTTCCGCGGCGCGCTGACCCGCCAGGTCACCAGCTACGCCGAGGCCAACGCCAAGCGCGACAAGGTCGCGCTGACCGGCGACGATTGCCGCGAAGGCCTCACGGCCGTGCTGTCGGTGAAGGTGCCGGACCCCAAGTTCTCGTCGCAGACCAAGGACAAGCTGGTGTCCTCGGAAGTGCGTCCTGTGGTCGAGAACGTCATCAACGAAGCGCTGGCCGCCTGGTTCGAGGAACATCCGGCCGAAGCCAGGACCATCGTCGGCAAGGTGGTGGAAGCCGCGGCCGCGCGAGAGGCCGCGCGAAAGGCGCGCGAGCTGACCCGGCGCAAGGGCGCGCTCGACTACGCCTCGCTGCCCGGCAAGCTCGCCGACTGCCAGGAAAAGGATCCCGCCAAGTCGGAACTGTTCATCGTCGAGGGCGACTCGGCCGGCGGCAGCGCCAAGCAGGGCCGCAACCGCGAATTCCAGGCCGTGCTGCCGCTGCGCGGCAAGATCCTCAATGTCGAGCGCGCGCGTTTCGACAAGATGCTGAGCTCCGAGCAGATCGGCACGCTGATCACGGCGCTCGGCACTGGCATCGGCCGCGAGGACTTCGACCTCTCGAAGCTGCGCTACCACAAGATCATCCTGATGACCGACGCCGACGTCGACGGCGCGCATATCCGCACGCTGCTGCTGACGTTCTTCTTCCGCCAGATGCCGTCGCTGATCGAAGGCGGCTACCTCTATATCGCGCAGCCGCCGCTCTACAAGGTGACGCGCGGCAAGTCCGAGCAGTACCTGAAGGACGAGCGGGCGCTGGAGGACTATCTGATCGATACCGGGCTCGACGATTGCGTGTTCAAGCTCGCCTCCGGCGAGGAGCGAGGCGGCCGCGACCTGCGTGCGCTGGTGGAAGATGCCCGCGTGATGCGCAACGTGCTGCGCAGCCTGCACAGCCGCTATAACCGCAAGGTGGTCGAGCAGGCCGCCATCGCAGGCGTGCTCTCGCCCAAGATCACCGGCGACATCGCCACCGCGAATGCGGCCGCCGATTACATCGCCAAGCGCCTCGACGCGCTGGCCGAAGAGGTCGAACGCGGCTGGAGCGGACGCTTCACCGAAGGCGAAGGCTTCTTCTTCGAGCGCACCGTGCGCGGCGTAAAGGAGGTCGCCATCATCGACGACGCCCTGCTGGGCTCGGCGGATGCGCGCAAGCTGGACGAATATGCCGCCAAACTGCAGGAGGCCTATCCGAGACCCGGCCTGCTGCGCCGCAAGGACAGCGAGACCGCCATTCACGGCCCGGTCGGCCTGTTCGAGGCGGTCACTGACGCCGGTCGCAAGGGCGTCGCGCTGCAGCGCTACAAGGGGCTGGGCGAGATGAACCCGGAGCAGCTCTGGGAGACCACGCTCGACACCAATGAGCGCTCGCTGCTGCAGGTGAAGGTCAAGGAGGTCGACGAGGCCGACGACATCTTCACCAAGCTGATGGGCGACGTGGTTGAACCGCGCCGCGAATTCATTCAGGATAATTCGTTGAGCGCCAATGTCGATGTGTAGGGGTTAGGAAACAGCCGTGCCGCCCATCCAGTATATTGTCGAGGGCGGCCAGCGCCTCTCCGGTACGATCGAGCCTTCCGGCAACAAAAACTCGGCGCTGCCGATCATCGCAGCTGCCCTGCTTACCGAGCACCCCGTCACGCTCGACAATGTGCCGCGCATCCGCGACACCGAGACGCTGGTCGAGCTGGTTCGCTCGGTCGGGGCCTCCGCCGAATGGAAGGCGCGCAACACGCTCGTCATCCACGCCAAAGAAATCCGCGCCGCCGATCTCGACCCCGAACTGTGCGCGCGCATCCGCGCCTCGATCCTGCTGGCAGGCCCGCTGCTTGCCCGCTGCGGCGAGGTGGCGCTGCCGCCGCCCGGCGGCGACGTGATCGGCCGCCGGCGGCTGGACACGCACTTCCTCGCCTTCGAGCAGCTCGGCGCCACGGTGACGGCGACGCATCGGCTGGAATTCCGCGCCTCGCGGCTGAAGGGCGCCGACGTCTTCCTCGACGAGCCCAGCGTGACCGCGACCGAGAACGCGCTGGTCGCCGCCGTCGCCGCGCGCGGGACCACCTATCTGCGCAATGCGGCCTCCGAGCCGCATGTGCAGGATCTCGCGCATTTCCTGGTCAAGCTCGGCGCCAGGATCGACGGCATCGGCACCAACACCATGGTGATCGAGGGCGGATCGACGCTGGGTCCGGCGCAGCACACCATCGGCCCCGACCATATCGAGGTCGGCTCGCTGATCGGACTTGCCGCGGTGACGCGCTCGCCGCTGCGCATCGCGCGCGCCGGGGTCGAGCACCTGCGCTCGATCCGCATGGGGTTCGAACGGCTCGGCATCGTCTGCGGCGTCGAGGACGACGACCTCATCGTGCCCTCGGGCCAGACCATGAAGATCCACGACGATTTCGGCGGCCACGTGCCGAAGCTCGAGGACCAGCCCTGGCCGGCCTTCCCGGCCGACCTGATGTCGATCGCGATCGTCACCGCCACGCAATGCGACGGCGTGATCCTGATGTTCGAGAAGATGTTCGAATCGCGGATGTTCTTCGTCGACAAGCTGATCGCGATGGGCGGGCGCATCGTGCTGTGCGACCCGCATCGCGCAATCGTCGCCGGTCCCAGCCGGCTGCGCGGCTCGGTGATGACCTCGCCCGACATCCGCGCCGGCATGGCCATGCTGCTCGCCGCGGTCTGCGCCGAGGGCACCTCGACCATCAACAATGCCGACCAGATCGAGCGCGGCTACGAGCGCATCGAGGAGCGCCTCAACGCGCTCGGCGCCAGGATTACCCGGGTGCCGGAGCGGGCGCACGGATAAATCTCTTCTCTGCGCACCCCCCGGCCAATATTTCGACCAGCATAACTGCCAGTTTCGCTCCATGACTTCCATCGACAAGATCGCGCGCGCGCCGGTTACGGCAACGCCGGAAAATCATCTCGCGGCCGAGCTGACCGAGACGATCCGCCTCGCCGCGCCGATGGCGCTGACGCAGCTCGGCCAGATCGCGATGATGACGACCGATCTCGCCTTCATCGGCCGGCTCGGCGACGAGGCGGTGGCCGCGGCGGCGCTCGGCCACACCGTGTTCTTCATCAGCTTCACCTTCGGCCTGGGCCTCGTCTCGGCCGTCGCGCCGCTTGCCGCGCAGGCGTTTGGCGCGCGAGACCCGCGCCAGGTGCGGCGCGCCGTGCGCACCGGCCTGTGGGCGGCGCTGCTGGTGTCGATCCCGACCCTGATCCTGCCGCTGCGCGGCGAGCAGATCCTCGTCGCACTCGGCCAGGCCCCTGAATCCGCCCGTCTCGGCCAGCAATATCTGTTCGGGCTGGCCTGGGGCATCGCGCCGGCGCTGTGGTTCATCACCATCCGCAGCTTCATGGGTGCGGTCAACCGGCCGGAGCCCATATTGTGGATCACGCTTGCGGCGGTGCCTGCCAACGCGCTTCTGGTCTACCTGCTGCTGTACGGCAAATGGGGATTGCCCGAACTCGGACTATTCGGCGCGGGGCTCGCCACCACCATCGTCAATATCGCCACGTTCGTTGCAGGCCTGTGCTTCGTGATGTGGCGGCGGCCATTCCGCAAGTATCACATCCTGGCTCGGCTCTGGCGCATCGACTGGCCGCTGCTGCGCCAGCTGTTGGCGATCGGTGCGCCGATCTCGCTGTCCCTGCTGATGGAGTATGGCCTGTTTTCGTCGGCTGCGTTGCTGATGGGCCTGATCAGCACCGCCGCACTCGCCGCGCATCAGGTGGCGCTGCAAGTCACCGCGATCCTGTTCATGGTCCCGCTCGGCATCGGCATGGCCGCCACCGTCCGGGTCGGGCATGCGTTCGGCCGCCGCCATGCCGACGCGGTGAGACGGGCCGGCTTCACCGCGCTGTGGCTCGGCATCGCGCTTGCCGCAGCCCTTACCATCGCCGTGATCTTCTGGCGCTTCGGTATCGCAGCATTGTTCTTCGGCAGCGCGACGACTCACGGCGCGATCGAGCTGACGGCCGCGCTGCTCCTGGTCGGCGCCACCTATTTCATCACCGACGCCATCCAGACCATCGTGGCCGGTGCGCTTCGTGGTCTCAGCGATACCCGCGTGCCGCTGCTGCTGGCGGTCGTCAGCTACTGGCTGATCGGATTCACGCTGGCCTGCGTGCTCGGGTTCAAGACCAGTCTCGGCGCGGTCGGCGTCTGGATCGGCCTGTCCTGCGGGACTGCCGTGTACGCCGCGGCCTTGATCCTGCGCTTCCGGCGACTGGCGAACAGGTTGGGCGCATGACGGTCGCAGAGGTCGCACCGCAGATCGATCCAGCCACGCTGCTCGCGGGCGCGCAATTCATGGATGCCTACCGTCTCGAGCTTGACGGTGAGCATCTCGACGCACGTCAGGCCGCGGAACGCATGATGGCACGCGCGCCGCGCTGGGTGGACGCCCTGCTGGTGCTGCGCAATCTCATGGTCGCGCCGTTCGGCCTGAAGACATCGGGCGAGGACCGGCGTCCGCCAAGCGACATCATCGGGATTTTTCCCGTGGTCAGCGAGACGCCCGAGCGGCTGGTCGCAGGCTTCAACGACAAGCATCTCGATTTCCGCGTCGTGGTCGATGTCGCGACGTCGGGCCAAAGGCAGAGCATCACCGCAACCACCCTGGTGTTGACGCACAACTGGCTGGGGCGGACTTATCTCACGATCATCATGCCGTTCCACCGGCTGGTGGTCCGCGCCATGCTGCGGCAGGTTGCCGCCTGAGAGAAACCACTCTCGCGCGTCGATAGACGGACTTCCGCGCCCGTGCTTTGTTGCCTCAAGCCAGAGCCGGGATGTGTCATGACCCTGTCCGTCGATCTCTTCTATTCCTTCCGCAGCCCCTACAGCTACCTCGCGCTGCCCGGCACGATGCAACTCGTCGCGGGCTACGATCTCGCGGTGAACCTGCGGCCGGTCTATCCGCTGGCGGTGCGCGAGCCCGGCTTCTTCAAGAAGACCAACCCGAAATTCGCGCGCTATGTCGTGCTCGACGCCAGCCGCGTCGCCCAACACGAGAACATCCCGTTCCGCTTTCCCCGGCCCGACCCGATCGTGCAGGACATGACGACGCTCGAAGTCGCCGCGCACCAGCCCTACATCCATCGCCTGACGCGGCTCGGCGCCGCTGCGCAGATCGAGGGCAAGTCGCTACCCTTCACCTACGCGATCGCAAAGGTGCTGTGGGACGGCAGCGTCGCCGGCTGGCCCGAGGGCGATCATCTCGCCAGGGCAGCCGCCGCGGCCGGCTTCGACCTCGCGGCCATGGACGCCGCGATATCGGCCGATCCCGACCGCTACGAGAAGATCATCGCCGGCAACGAGCAGGATCACGCCAGTTCCGGCCATTGGGGCGTGCCGACCTTCGTGTTCGAGAACGAACCGTTCTTCGGCCAGGACCGCATCGATCTCCTGGTCTGGCGCATGGAAAGCAAGGGTCTGACCCGCAGGAAGTGATGTTGACGGCAGAAAATGCCGGCCGTACCAAATCCCCGACAAGGAATAACCGAGGCAACGCCATGGCCAATGAAACCGCAACCCTCGCCGGTTATGTCGCCGACCTGAAATTTGCGGACATTCCGCCGGAGGTGCTGGAGCGCGCCAAGGTGCTGACGCTCGATTTCCTCGGCAGCGCCATCCGTGCGCGCAGCGAAGCGGAATCGACGCCGTCACTGCTGAAGACGCTGGAAGCGCTCAGGCTCGATACCAGGGGCGAGTCCACCGTGTTCGGCGACACCAGGACCTGGACGCCGGCGGTGGCGGCGCTGCTCAACGGCGCGCTCGGCCATTCGCTCGACTTCGACGACACCCATGCGGATTCCTCGCTGCACCCGAGCGCGCCGGTCGTGCCGGCCGCGTTCGCGGTCGGCGAGATGGTCGGCGCCTCCGGCCGCGACGTGCTGACCGCGATCGTCGCCGGCTACGAAGTGTGCTGCCGCCTCGGCAACGCGCTCGACCCGACCTCGCATTATGCGCGCGGCTTTCATCCGACGGCGACGGCGGGCACCTACGGTTCCGCTGCGGCGGCCGCCAAATTGTTCGGGCTGTCGAAGCAGCAGATCATCTCCGCCTTCGGCGTTGCCGGCAGCCAGGCGGCGGGGTCGCTGCAGTTCCTGGTCAACGGCGCCTGGAACAAGCGCTACCAGGTCGGCGCCGCCGCGATGAACGGCGTGATCGCGGCGACACTGGCGCGCAACGAATTCATCGGCTCGACTGAATCAGTCGAAGGCAAGCACGGCCTGCTGGTCGGCTACAGCGACGACGCCCATCCGGACAAGGCGACCGCCGGCCTCGGCAAGGTCTACGAGACCATGAAGATTGGCGTGAAGCCGTATCCGAGCTGCCGCTACACCCATGCGGCGCTCGATGCGCTGATCGCCATGCGGCGCGAGCACAATCTGACGCCCGACCAGATCAGGCGGGTCGAGATCGGCCTGCACCGCAACGGCATCACGCTGACGGGCGATGCCGCCACCAAGCGGCATCCGAAATCGATCGTCGGCGGCCAGTTCTCGATGTTCTTCACCGGCGCAGTGGCGCTCGACCAGGGCTCGTTCGGTTGGGACGATTACAGCCGGCTGGGAGATGCGGCCGTCGATGCACTCGCCGACAAGTTCGACGTGGTGCAGGACGACCGGCTGGAGGCTGGCCGTACCCATCCATTCGGCGCGCGGGTCTCCATCACCACCGACGACGGCGTGCACGAGCGGCTCTACGCCGATCCCTCCGGCGAGCCGGCCACTTTCCCGGATGCCCGCGCCATGCAGCAGAAATTCCTGACGCTGGCCCGCCCCGTGCTGAACGGTCGCGCCGACCAGCTGGCGGATGCGATCCTGTCGCTGGAGCGGTTGGACCGCGTCGAGAAGGCCACCCAGCTCGGCCGGCAGTAGCCGCAGCCGTTTCAATTGCCTCCCGCCAGTTTGGCGTGGCCGCTCGTCGCTGCGATCACGTCGCTGACCAGCTGGAACACGCCGTCGGCCTCGGGCGGCCAGTTCGGCGAGCGGCCGAGCCGGACGATGACCAGCTTCTCCGAGGGCACGATGACAACCCATTGCCCGATGGTGCCCTTGGCGAAGAAGGCATCGCGCGGCATGCCGCGTTCGACGCGGTAGCTCGCGCCAAAGCTGTCGCCGAGATTGGTCCAGAAGCCGGCGCCCTGGCCTACCCAGGCGCCCGGCGTAGGCTGCGCCGAATATTTCACCCAGCCTTCGGGCAGGATGCGCTTGCCCCCGGCGACGCCGTCATTGAGGTAGAGCTGGCCGAAACGCGCCCAGTCGCGCGCGCTGGCGAGCAGCTGGCTCGATCCCTCCGCATTGCCCGCCGCGTCGAATTCGAGCGCGACGTGGCGCATGCCGAGCGGGCCGAACAGTTCCTGCCGCGCAAGCCGCATCATGTCTTCAGCGCTGCCGCCCGCGGCCTGGCGGATCAGGTGCGCGAGGATGACAGTATTGCCGTCATGGTAATTCCACGCAGCTCCCGGCGCGGTCTCAAGCCGCATGCCCTCGGCATAGGCCGCCATGTCGTTCTCCATGAACTTCATGCGGTTGACCGGCTCGAGCGCCGACGCAAGCGAAGCCGAGAGCGAACTGCCGAGCGCGAGCCCCGCGGTGTGGCGCAGCAAATGATCGAGCGTGACCGCGCGCCGCGGGTCGTCGGCGCCTTGCCAGGCGGCAATCGGCGCCGGCTCGTGCAGCTTCAGCGCGCCCTTGCGCACCATGATGCCCGCGAGCGCCGACATCACCGATTTGGTGGCGGAGAAGCCGAGCAACGGCGTGTCGATGCCGACGCCATCGGCATAGCGCTCGGCGATGACGCGGCCGTCCTTTAGCACCACGATGGCGCGGGTGTTGCGCGGCGTCGACTTGTCCGGCTCGGCAAAGGCGCGATCGAGCGCGGCGGCGAGCGGCGGCGATTGCGGCACCACGACGGAGGCGCCTGCGATCTCCGGGAGCAACGGCTTCACGTCCATCGCCGGTAGCGAAATGTCGGCAACAGTGCCGCCATGATCGAGATAGCAGCCGAGCCCTTCGCCGCGATAGACGGCGTGGCTCTTGCCGATCCCGAACAACGTCACCGTCACATCCCTGCGTGCGCGGTCGACGCGATAGTCGAGCGCCCAGGTGATCAGGCCGACGCCCGGCATCGCGGATGTGGTCTCGGCGAACACGCGCTCCGGATCGAGGCCGGAAACGAAGGTTTCCGTGCAGATCACGTTGGCGACGAAACCGGTCGCCACCTTCGGCATGTCGCGGGCACGTGCGGCCGACAGCGCCAGCGCGCTCAGCGCGGTGGAGGCAACGAGGATGAGGAACAGCTTCTTGCGGGTCATGAGGGGCTTCCTGCTTGAGGGTCGCCCCCAAGAGCCTGATGTCGGGCTCGCCTGCTCGCCGGATTTGGAACGCGGCTCGCCAAATTCTGCAAACGTCTTGCCGATTCTGAATTTGTCCAGAAATTACAATGAAATAGCGATCAGGCCGCGATCCCCCGCCGGCGGCGATACTCGGTCGGCGTCAACCCGGTCGTCGCCTTGAAGGCGCGGTTGAAGGGTCCGAGCGAGGCAAAGCCCGCATCCATCGCAATGGTGATGACCGGCACTTCGGCCTGCGCGGGATCGGCCAGCGCCGCCTTGGCTTCCTCGATGCGGTGGTTGTTCAGGAACACATTGAAATTGCGATAGCCGAGCTTCTGGTTGATCAGCCGCCGCAGCCGGTATTCGGGAATGGAGAGTTTGGTCGCCAGCGCGCCGATGCTGACATTGTCGTGGCGATAGATCCGCTCGTCCGCCATCAGCCGCATCAGGGCGTCGAGGAGTTTTTGATCGGCTGCGCTCGTATCGGGTTGCGGCGAAGGTTCGGCCGCGACCGGCGCGGCTGCGAACAACTCCGCGCCGCCGACGCGCAGCATCGCCAGGCAGATCGCGGCGACGACGCCGGCGAGCAACGCGCCATTAGCGGCATTGGCGATCCCGGCGGCATTGGCGCCTGAAATCGCCAGGTGCAGGATCGCATTGAGGCCGCCATAGAGTGCGGCCGCGACTACGATAAAGACGCGCACGCGACGGCGCTCCTCGACCAGGTCGGCCGACCACGATGCTACGGTCTGCACGACCGCGAGCGCGATAAAACCGAGCACCAGCAGGTTGATCGCGATGACGGAGAGCCGCGCACCGCCGGACGAAGGCGCGAGAAACGCGCAATTGGCGAAGCTGAACGCGACGACAGCCAGCCATGTCGCCGCATGCCACCAGCGCAGCCCAAAGGAATCGTCGAACAGCGCGCGCGTGAACAGCCAGAATACCACGATGTTGCCGGTCGACAGCGCGATGACAGGCGCTTGCCATGGCGTCGCGGGTGCAGGATTTCCGATCGCGTAGGTAGCCGCATGGGCGGCCGATCCCAGCGCGAGGGCCACAGCGAGACGGCCTGCCACGACATGGCGAAAATCGCGGAACAGCGTGGCGGCGAGCACCAGCAACATCGCGACAACAGCGGCGCGCAGGGCAAGGTCAAGGGCGGCAAGAGACATCTAGATTATTGAACCATGAACGCTGTTGGTTTCGAATCCTAGTGCAGTCTGCACCGCACATCAATTTATTGCGACGGACGGTCGCTTGGCCGCGACGACAGGAAGCGTATGATCGCCAAGAATAGTAACGGAGTATCCCCATGAGCTGGCTTCCCTCCAACGATCCTGTGCTCGGCGATCCCAAAACCTGCGACGCGCTCGACCTCGTCATCGTGCCGCGCACCCGCGACCTCGGAGACGGCTTTGCCGTGCGCCGCGCGCTGCCGCATGGCAGGCGGCAGATGGTCGGTCCCTTCATCTTCTTCGATCATTTCGGACCGGTGCAGTTCATGGCCGGCAAGGGCATGGACGTGCGGCCGCATCCGCATATCGGGCTTGCCACCGTCACCTACCTCTTCGACGGCTCGATCATGCACCGCGACAGCGAGGGCAACATCCAGGAGATCCAGCCCGGCGCGATGAATTTGATGACCGCCGGCCGCGGCATCGCGCATTCCGAGCGCACGCCGGACGTGCAGCGTCGCGACGGGCAGAAGATGCTGGGCCTGCAGAGCTGGATCGCGCTGCCGAAGGGATCGGAGGAAATCGCGCCCTCGTTCCAGCATTACGCCGCCGAGAGCCTGCCGACAGTGACGGCGAGCGGCTTCACCGCGCGCATCATCGCGGGCTCCTCGTTCGGCGCGGCCTCGCCGGTGAGCATGGTCTCGCCGTGGTTCTACACGGAAGTGACGGCGCAGGCCGGCGCTCAGGTGCCGCTCGATCCCGATCACGAGGAGCGCGCGATCTACGTCGTCGACGGCGAGGTCGAGATCGCGAACGAGCGCTACGAAGGCCCGCGGCTCCTGATCTTCCGGCCCGGCGACCGCATCACGGTGAAGACCACCAGGCCGACACGCATGATGTTCCTGGGCGGCGACGCGCTGGAGGGACCGCGGCATATCTGGTGGAATTTCGTTTCCTCCAGCAAGGAGCGCATCGAACAAGCCAAACAGGACTGGAAAACCGGGCGTTTTGCCGCCGTTCCGCAGGAACATGAGTTCATTCCGCTGCCGGAATGAGCTAATCCCTCCCCTCCGGTTTGAGGAGAGGTCTTCATGAACGCCATGCTCGCCAGCGATCTGCCCTTGCCCCGGATCGGGCGCGGCAAGGTGCGCGACATCTATGCCGTCGGCGAGGACCGCGTGCTGCTGCTCACCACCGACCGCATCAGCGCCTTCGACGTGGTGATGGCCGAGACCATCCCGATGAAGGGCGCGGTGCTGACCCAGATCAGCGCGTGGTGGTTCAAGCGGCTCGAGAGCATCGTGCCGCATCACATGATCAGCGCCGATGCGGATGCCATCATCGCGGAAGTGCCGGCGCTGACAAACCACCGCGCCGACATTCTGGGCCGCGCCATGCTGTGCAAGCGCACCACGGTGTTTCCGATCGAATGCGTGATCCGCGGCTACATCTCCGGCTCGGCCTGGAAGGAATATGCAGCACAGGGCACGCTCGCCGGCGAAAAGCTGCCGGCCGGCCTTACCGAAAGCGCAAAGCTCGAGCCCGCGATCTTCAGCCCTGCGACCAAGGCGGAGACCGGCCATGACGAGAACATCACGGTTTCCCGCGTGCGCGAGATCGTCGGCGACGAGGTTGCGCACAAGCTCGAGCAGATGGCGCGCACCATCTATACGCTCGGCGAGAGGATCGCGCGCGATCACGGCATCATCATCGCCGACACCAAGTTCGAGTTCGGCCGCGACGGCGACGGACGCATCATCCTGATCGACGAGGTGATGACGCCCGACTCGTCGCGCTTCTGGGCGGTGGACAGCTACAAGCCCGGCCAGCCGCAGCCGAGCTTCGACAAGCAGCCGCTGCGCGACTACCTCGATGCCGAGCGCCGCGCCGGCCGCTGGAACGGCGAGGCGCCCGCGCCAAAACTGCCGGCGAGCGTGGTGGAGGCGACGAGCAAGCGGTATCTGGAAGCGTACCGGCGCGTCACGGGGAGCGAGTTGAAGGTTTGAGGCACAGGCTATGCGGCGGTGCACCGCTGGGCCTCGACACAAAATCGCGAAAACAACCCCATGCAAAGTAGATCGGCGCCCCGCTTGGCCGGGACGACAGCCAGGTGAATCCCTTTCACCCGACATGAGCACAAACCATTTGTCCGCCTCCGCCGGCTTCTGCAGTGTCCCGCGCGCAACGGAGACACCAGCATGCGTCAGCTCACCTATGTCGGCGGCACAAGGATCGAATGGTGGGACGTCCCCGAGCCGAAGCTGCAGGACAGCCGCGACGCCATCGTGGCGCCGCTGGCGGTGACGCGGTGCGACCTTGACCTCACGATTGCCGGCGGCCGGTCCGGCCTGCCCGGCCCGTTCGCGCTCGGGCATGAGACCGCGGGGCGCGTGGTCGATGTCGGCGACGCCGTGAGGAATTTCGTGCCCGGCGATCTCGTCATCGTGCCGTTCCAGATCAGCTGCGGCGAATGCGCTTCCTGCCGGCGCGGCCACACCAATGCCTGTACCAGCGTGCCGTTCCGCTCGTCCTACGGGCTGAAGCCGGTATGCGGCATCGAATATGGCGGCGCGCTTTCCGACCTCATCCGCGTGCCCTTCGCCGACCACATGCTGGTGCGGCAGCCGAGGGGGCATGCGCTGTCGCAGACCGCCGGCCTCGCCGACGGCGCGACCGATGGCTTCAGCGCGGTGGCCAACTGGCTGAAGCAGCGGCCGGGCGAAGAGGTGCTGGTGATCGGCGGCTCCGGGCAATCGCTGTCGATGTTCGCGGTGCAGGCCGCGGTCAGCCGCGGTGCGCGGCGTGTCGTCTATGTCGACGACGACCCGCAGCGGCTGGCCAAGGCGAAGTCGCTCGGCGCGGAAGTGCATGAAGCGCCGAAGGGGCTCACGATGGACCCGATCGGGCGCTTTCCGATCGTGATCGATGCCGCGGCGACAGATGCTTCCATCCAGCTTGCATTCCACTCTGCGGAACCGAACGGCATCTGCCAGCGCATGTATGGCGATTTCACCCACACCACGCCGGTGCCGCTGCGCCACATGTACGGCGTCGGCATCACCTTCCGCGTCAGCCGAGTCAACGTGCGCGCCGAGCTTCCGGAATGCGTCGGCCATGTCGAACGCGGGCATTTTCATCCCGAGCGCGTCATCACCCGCCGCGTCCGCTTCGAGGACGCCCATGAGGCGATCGGCGATCCCACCATCCGCGTGGCCTTCGTTCGCGATGGCGTTGAATAGCCGACGAAGCTAGGCTGGCGCCGGAAACGCAAGGGAGGCGCTCAATGTCCGAAGAAAACTCCGTCCTCGTCGATCGCGAGGGCGCGGTGACGATCATCTCCATCAACCGTCCGCATTGCCGCAACGCCGTGGACGGCGCCACCGCGCGAAAACTCTATGACGCCTTCCTCGCCTTCGATGCCGACAAGGATGCTTCCGTCGCCGTGTTCACCGGCACCGGCGGCTATTTCTGCGCCGGTGCCGATCTCAAGAAGGTCGCCGCGGGCGATCCCGAGAAGAAGCGCGAGCTCGGCGGCTTCGACAGCATCGCGCCGATGGGGCCGAGCCGGCTGCGGCTGTCGAAGCCCGTGATCGCGGCAGTCGAGGGCTTTGCGGTGGCCGGCGGCATGGAGCTCGCGCTATGGGCCGACATGCGCGTGGTGGCGGAGGATGCGACCTTCGGAATCTTCTGCCGCCGGTTCGGCGTGCCGCTGATCGATCTCGGCACCATCCGGCTGCCGCGGCTGATCGGGCACTCGCAGGCGATCGACCTGATCCTCACCGGCCGCCCCGTCGGCGCGCAGGAGGCGCTGCGCATGGGGCTCGCCAACCGCGTGGTCGGCCGAGGCGAGGCCTGCGCGCATGCAATCGCGCTGGCGCAGGAGATCGCGCGTTTTCCGCAGGCCTGCATGCGCGCCGACCGGCTGTCGGCGCTGCGGCAATGGGACCTCAGCGAGGAAGAGGCGATCGTCAACGAAATGCGCGGCGGGCTGGAAGTGATCGCCTCCGGCGAGACGCTGTCGGGCGCTGCGCGCTTCGCCTCCGGCATCGGTCGTCACGGCGCGTTCAGCCAGGATTAGGCCCCGTATCGATCTCGTCCAGCGCCAGCAGCAGCGACGCCACGCGGTTGGCGGAGGCGGCCCACTCCGCCAGCTTGGCGTAGTTGTCGGTGAACCAGTTGAACGCGGACTGCACCACGACGAAGGCGGCCGCGGCCTGCACCACTTCGCCGAGCGACATGCCGCCGGCGAGATATTTCGGCATGCACAGCAGGAGGCCGATGATCGGCGTGACCAGGGTATTGGTGTGGCTGACCACGGTTATGCGCATCAGCTGCCAGCAATACGCAACCCAGACCTCGATCACCGCCTTCAACGCCGCGCCGATCGACTGGCGTCCATCCTTGCGTTCATCCGGCAAGGCGGTGCCCTCGCCGCTCTCGCGCAGGTGCGTGCCGATCGAGCGCAGCTCCGCCTCGGTGCGCTTGTAATCCTCCATGACCTGCGTCAGGTGCCGTCCGATCAGCCACATCGCGAGCGACAACAGGATGGAATAGAGGATGACGGCGATGACGAGATAGCCGGGAATGGTCACGGTCGTGCCGTTGAAACTGAGCTGCAACCCGTCGCCCACCGACCAGAGCACACCGATGAAGGTGACGAGGGTGAGCAGGGATGAGACCAATCCGAGCACCAGGTCGACAGGAAGATCGGTGGCGATCCGGGCATCCTCGGCAATCCGGAATTCAGGGGCCTGATGATCGGTGACCGCGAATTTCAGCCTGACCTGACGCTCGTTGCTGAGCCAATAGTCGTAGAGATGGTTGCTCAGCCATTCGCGCCAGTTGCGCTGCATGGTCATGCGGCCCCAAACCGAGAACACCGCAAGCGACAGGCTGGCGAGGGCCAACGGCACGAAGCGCCCGGCCTGGGTCCACAGCCCCGCTTCGTCGCGGCGGCCGATGGCGTCGAAGAAGTCGCGGTTCCAGAAGTTGATGCGGTACTGGGTCAACAATTGCAGCAGTACGGTGGCGATCAGCGCCGCCGCGATCAACCACGTCTTCCACGAGCGGCGGCCGCGCCAAAACCCGGAAGCGCTCCGCCAGAAGCGGAGCAGAAGCTCCCGCTCGCCCGGCGCAAGATAGGTTCTTCTCAACATTCCTGGGCTTTGCCGCGTCGTCGCCCGCTGCCGGCGGCCGAATTCCGATCAGGTTAAAGGATATGTGGCCCGCGTCAACGCGGGCTTGACCTGCGTCAAGCAGCGGCGGTGCAGCATCAGGGCGCGATGCAAAGAAATGAGCGCCGCGACTTGCGGGAGTTCGGGGAGAGGCTGTCGCCCTCACCCTCTCCCCTCGTTGTGGGAGAGGGTCGCTTCGCGCAGCGAAGCGGGGTGAGGGGTTTGCTTCCGCAGATGAGTGCCTACCGAGACACTCGTATTCGAGGATAGAGACCCCTCATCCGTCGCGCTTCGCGCGCCACCTTCTCTCACAAGGGGAGAAGGTAAGAAGTGCTACATCCCCGCCATCATCACGTATTTGATCTCGACATATTCTTCCATGCCGTGATGCGAGCCTTCGCGGCCGAGGCCCGATTCCTTGACGCCGCCGAAGGGAGCGACTTCGGTGGTGATGAGGCCGGTGTTGACGCCGACCATGCCGGACTCCAGCGCCTCCGCCACGCGCCAGACGCGGCCGAGGTCGCGGGAGTAGAAGTAGGAGGCGAGACCGAACGGCGAGTTGTTGCACATCGCGATCACTTCGGCTTCGTCCTTGAAGCGGAACACCGGCGCGAGCGGGCCGAAGGTTTCTTCATGCGCGACCAGCGCGTCGGGCTTCACGTTCGAAAGCACCGTCGGCTCGAAGAAGCTGCCGCCGAGTGCATGGCGCTTGCCGCCGGTGACGATCTTCGCGCCGCCCTTCACGGCATCGGCAATGTGCTTCTCGACCTTGTCGACGGCGTCCATGTTGATCAGCGGACCCTGCACCACGCCTTGCTCCGTGCCGTCGCCGATCTTCATCGCCGAAACTTTCTTCGACAGCTTTTCCACGAACTCGTCGTAGACCTTATCCTGGGCATAGAGGCGGTTGGCGCAGACGCAGGTCTGGCCCATGTTTCGGTACTTCGAGACGATGGCGCCTTCGACAGCGGCATCGATGTCGGCATCGTCGAACACCACGAACGGCGCGTTGCCGCCTAGTTCGAGCCCGAGCTTCTTCACGCCGACGGAGGCCTGCTGATAGAGGATCTTTCCCACTTCGGTGGAGCCGGTGAAGCCGACGAAGCGCACGGCGGGATGCTCGCACAGGACCTTGCCGATGGCGGAAGAATTGCCGGTGAGGATGTTGAACACGCCCTTGGGCACGCCGGCCTTTTCGGCCAGCGCGACCAGCGCCAGCGCCGTCAGCGGCGTCTCGTTGGCGGGCTTCAGCACCACGGTGCAGCCGGCGGCGAGTGCGGGCGACACCTTTCGCGTGATCATCGAGCAGGGGAAATTCCACGGCGTGATCGCGCCGCAGACGCCGATCGGCTGCTTGATCGCGAGCAGGCGCGCGTCCGGCCGCTGGGTCGGGATGGTCTCGCCATAGACGCGGCGGGCTTCCTCGGCAAAGAACTCGACATAGGCGCCGCCGATATCGACCTCGCCGAGCGCTTCCGCCAGCGGCTTGCCCTGCTCGGAGGTGAGGATCAGCGCGAGGTCCTCGCGGTTGGCGGCGATCAGCTCGAACCACTTTCGCAGGATATTTGAGCGTTGCTTGGCGGTGAGCTTCGCCCACGCCGGAAAGGCGCGTTCGGCGGCTTCCACGGCCTGCGTCGCTTCCGCCGTGCTCATGACCGGCACCTTGGCGAGCTCGACGCCGTTGACGGGATTGGTGACCGGCCGCGACGGCGTGCCGACCCAGGCGCCGTCGATGTAGCAGCGGTCTTTCAGAAGCGAGGGGTCCTTCAACCGGTCGCGCAGTGAGGGGGCGGAGGTCTGGGCGCGGGCGGCGGCGGTCGGGGTCATGGGCGTGCTCCTCGGATTTTCTTGAAGGTTGATCCGAGTATAGGCGCAAACGGGCGGCAGCGCATCGGCCGCCACAAGGCGGCCGTTCAAGCCGTTCTTGAATTTCGCTGTCATTCCGAGGCGATGCGCAGCATCGAACCCGGAATCTCGAGGTTCCGGGTTCTCGCTTCGCGAGCCCCGGAACGACGGCTCATATCAGGCCGCGCCGCTCATATAGGTTTCGCGGCGGCCGATCATGCGCTCGGCGGCGGCCTTGGCGGCGGCGCGCGTCGCGGTGGCGCAGGTGCGGTATTCGAGGTCGGGGGACGAGGCGGGGTCGCGGCGCCCGAACCAGGAGCGCGAGCCGACCTGCAGCATGGCGAGCGCCACCGCAACATTCTCGACCGCGTCAAAGGAATGCAGCGCGCCGGAGCCGGCGATGCGGACTTCGTAGATGCCCGGCGTGATCGGGGCTTCGATATTCTCGCCGCGGCCGGGCCGCGGATACCGCTTCCATTCGCTCCACTTCGAAATCATGGCCTACCCCTGTAACGAAATTTCTTGTCGTCGCCAGCCGCCTGCGCCGGGCGGTCGCGCCTCGGTGCCATTTGCGCTGCAATCTGAATACTTTACGCAACAAACGCGGGCACGGTTTCAGCCCATGCAAACGATAACGCTTCGCAGACGGGCGGTCACCGATCTTGCAACCCGTCCACCGCTAATTGTGGCGAAGTGTTGCAGATTCGCCGCGCTGCGCCGCATAGCCGACCTGCGGCGCCGTGCACGATCACGAAATCGCGACCTTGCGGCGCCCGACTTACCGCGCGCTTGCCGGACCACAGGCGGAGGAAGAGGATCGCGGCTCTCCAAAACAATAATCCAGCGGAGGCGACCCCATGCAGACCAAGTCTGAGATCGACCAGCTGTTGCGCCAGAAATGCGACGCCAGGGAAATCCCCGGGGTCGTCGCGATGGCGGCCACCGGAAGCGAGACCATCTACCAGGGCGCGTTCGGCAAGCGCGACCTCGGCAAGGACGACGCGATGACCGCCGACAGCGTGTTCTGGATCGCCTCGATGACCAAGGCGATCACGACCGCCGCCGGCATGCAGCTGGTCGAGCAGGGCAAGCTCTCGCTCGACGAGCCGATCGGCAAGTTGCTGCCCGATCTCGCCGCGCCGCAAGTGCTGGAAGGTTTCGACGCCGCGGGCAATCCGAAACTGCGTCCCGCCAAGGGCGCGATCACGCTGCGCCAGTTGATGACCCACACCGCGGGCTTCGCCTACGAGCTGTGGAACGGCGACAAGGCGACATATCTGGAGAAGACCGGCACTCCCGGAATCACCACCTGCCAGAACGCCGCACTGAAAACGCCGCTCGCGCACGATCCGGGCACGCGCTGGGACTACGGCACCAACATTGATTTCGTCGGCAAGGCGATTGAAGCCGCCAGCGGCAAGAAGCTCGACGCCTATCTGCGCGACCATCTGCTCGGGCCGCTCGGCATGAACGACACCGCCTTCAAGATCAATGATTCCATGCGCAAGCGGCTGGTCGGCATGCATGCACGCGCCCCGGAAGGGCTGGGACCGATTCCGTTCGAGCTCGAGCAGAATCCCGAATTTCACATGGGCGGCGGCGGGCTCTATGGCACGGCCGCCGACTACATCAAGTTCACCCAGATGATCCTTGGCAAGGGCAAGGGCAACGGCAACCAGGTGCTGAAGCCCGAGACGGTGGCGCTGATGAGCCAGAACAACATCGGCGCGCTCGAAGTCGGCAAG
The DNA here is from genome assembly GCF_016219575.1 of Bradyrhizobium sp. Classification (GTDB taxonomy): domain Bacteria; phylum Pseudomonadota; class Alphaproteobacteria; order Rhizobiales; family Xanthobacteraceae; genus Bradyrhizobium. The sequence goes on from NZ_JACRMG010000039.1 coordinate 36,280, forward strand.
CTGACGACGGCGATGCCGATCTACACCAACGACGTCGATCTCTATCCGGGCATGTCGAAGAAATGGGGGCTGAGCTTCCTGATCAACACCGCCAAGACGCCGGAAGGCCGCAGCGCCGGAAGCCTTGCCTGGGCGGGGCTGGCCAACACCTATTTCTGGATCGATCCGGCGCGCAACGTGTCCGGCGTGATCCTGATGCAGCTGTTGCCGTTCGCGGACAGGATTTGCCTGGAAGCCTTTGCCGGATTCGAGCGCGGCATCTACGCCGGGCTCGGTGCCGGCAGCGGCCAGAAGGCGGCGTGAGCCGTTTTCCCTCTCCCCACTCTTTCGCGGGGAGAGGGTAGGGTGAGGGGCAGTGCGGCATCGGCGGTACTTCGGATACCGGCTTTGCGGATGCTCCCCCCTCACCCGAAATTCGCTTCCGCGAATTTCGACCTCTCCCCGCGAGCGGGGCGAGGTAAGCAGATGGCGCCGGGACTCCGATCAAACATGAGGTATAATGTTTCCCGCGCCTCGACGCAGGGAGAAACGACCGTGCCAGATACAGCCAACAGTTATGTTTGCGGCATCTCCGATGCGCCGCTGCTCGGCGACACCATCGGCGATAGCCTGGACAAGGCGGTGCAGCGCTGGGGCGACCGGGAGGCGCTGGTCTCGCCGAGTCATGGCGTGCGCTGGACATGGAAAGAGTTCGCCGAGCGCGTCGATGCGCTCGCCGCCGGCTTCCTCGCGCTCGGGCTGGAGCGCGGGGCGCGGATCGGCATCTGGTCGCTCAACCGCCCGGAATGGACGCTGACGCAGTTCGCGGCCGCCCGCGCCGGGCTGATCCTCGTCACCATCAACCCCGCCTATCGCCTGAGCGAGCTTGAATTCGCGCTCGCCAAGGTCGGATGCTCGGCGATCGTGGCGGCAACCGCCTTCAAGACCAGCAACTACATGGAAATGCTCAACACACTGCTGCCGGAGCTGGCGGCATCGCAGCCCGGCAACCTGCGCGCCGCGAAGCTGCCGAACCTTCGCGCGGTGATCCAGATCGGCGGGCCGCTCTGTCCCGGCGCGCTTGCCTTCGACGAAGTGGCCGGCATGGGCGGCGCACGGCACCGCGACCAGCTTGCCGCACTCGGCAAGGCGTTGCAGTTCGACGATCCCGTCAACATCCAGTTCACCAGCGGCACGACGGGCTCGCCCAAGGGCGTGACGCTGACCCACCACAACATCCTCAACAACGGCTATTTCGTAGGGCGCGCGATGCGCCTGACCGAGCGCGACCGCATCTGCATCCCGGTGCCGCTGTATCACTGCTTCGGCATGGTGATGGGCAATCTCGCCGCCGTCACCCTCGGCGCCGCCATGGTCTATCCCGGCGAAGGCTTCGATCCCCTGATCACGCTGCAGACGATCGAGCAGGAGAAGTGCACGGCGCTCTACGGCGTGCCGACCATGTTCATCGCCGAGCTCGACCATCCCCAGTTTGCGCGCTTCGACCTGAAATCGCTGCGCACCGGCATCATGGCGGGGGCGCCCTGCCCGGTGGAAGTGATGAAGCGCGTCAACAACGAGATGAACATGGGCGAGGTGACGATCGCCTACGGCATGACCGAGACGAGCCCGGTGAGCTTCCAGAGCGCGGTGGACGATCCGCTGCAGCGCCGTGTTTCCACGGTCGGGCGCATCCATCCCCATGTCGAGGTCAAGGTCGTCGATCTCGACGGCAAGATCGTGCCGCGCGGCGAGCGCGGCGAGCTCTGCACCCGCGGCTACAGCATCATGCTGGGCTATTGGGACGAGCGCGAGAAGACCGCGGACGTGCTCGACGCCGCCGGCTGGATGCACACCGGCGATCTCGCCGTCATCGACAGCGAGGGCTATTGCAATATCGTCGGCCGCATCAAGGACATGGTGATCCGCGGCGGCGAAAACCTCTATCCGCGCGAGATCGAGGAATTCCTCTATCGCCACCCGAAGATCCAGGACGTGCAGATCTTCGGCGTGGCCGATGACCGCTACGGCGAGGAGCTGTGCGCCTGGATCAGGACGCGACCGGGCGAGACCCTCACGGCGGAAGAGATCCGCGCGTTCTGCCAGGGGCAGATCGCGCACAACAAGATCCCGCGCTATGTCGAATTCGTCGACGAGTTTCCGATGACCGTGACCGGCAAGATCCAGAAATTCATGATGCGCGACGCGGTCGAAGCGCGGCTCGGGCTGAAGGCGGCGAAGACCGCTTGAACGGACGCTGCTGGTGTCCCTTCCCTTCTCCTCTTGTGGGAGAAGGTGGCGCGCATCGACAGATGCGCGACGGATGAGGGGTCTGTCTCCGCGGATACCCCTCACCCGGCTTCATCTCGCTGACGCTCGATTGCGCCACCCTCTCCCACAAGGGGTGCAGCGGCGCGCGTGGCGGCAACCTACACCGGCAGCCCGTGCTGCTCCGCGAGCTCCCTGAGCGAGACCATCGGCCGGGCGCCGATATGCTGGATCACCTCGGCGGCGGCGAGCGCACCGAGGCGGCCGGCCTTGTGCAGGCCCGCATTGCGCACCAGCCCGAACAGGAAGCCCGCGGCAAAGAGATCGCCGGCGCCGGTGGTGTCGACCATTTCCTTGATCGGGAAGGCCGGCACGGCGACGACGCCGTCTTTCGAGGTAACCACGCAGCCCTTTTCGCTGCGGGTGACGACGCCGAGCTTCGTGTCGGCGCCGAGCTGTTTCAGCGCGGTGTCGAAGTCCGAGGTCTGGTAGAGCGAATGCAGCTCGGACTCGTTGGCGAAGATCAGGTCGACGGTGCCCTTGCGCATCAGCTCCAGGAACTCGTCACGGTAGCGGTCGACGCAGAAGGCATCCGACAGCGTCAGCGCGACCTGCCGTCCCGCGCCATGCGCGATGGTGGCGGCCTTCACGAAGGCTTCCTTGGCGCTCGCGGGATCCCAGAGATAGCCCTCGAGATAGACGATGCGCGCCGCCTCGATCTGCGCGGGATCGATGTCGGCGGGGGTGAGATCCTGCGCGGCGCCGAGATAGGTGTTCATGGTGCGCTCGCCGTCGGGCGTCACCAGGATGTAGGAGCAGCCGGTGGCGGGGCCGTTGGCAGCGGGCTTCGTCTCATAGGCGACGCCGGCGGCGCGGATGTCGTGGCTGTAGAGTTTTCCGATCTGGTCGTCCTTGACCTTGCCGACATAGGCGGCGCGCGCGCCGAGATTGGCGATGCCGACGATGGTGTTGGCGGCCGAGCCGCCCGACATTTCCGTGGCCGGTCCCATGTCGCGGTAGATCGCGGCTGCGCGGGCCTCGTCGATCAGCGCCATGCCGCCCTTGGTCATGCCGTGGTCGGCGAGAAACTTCTCGTCGGTACGCACCAGCACGTCGAAGATCGCGTTACCGATCCCGAGCACGTCGTATTTTGCGTCAGCCATTGCAGAGATCCTGTCGGGGAAAACACCGATACGCGCAGGCGCAAATCGGCGTTGGAAAGGTGCTGCGGCCTATCACGTTAGCCGGGGCGCCAGCAAGCGACGCTGTTATAAGCAGGCCATGATCCGCTCCTTCCTCACGGTCTCCTCGGGCACGCTGGCCTCGCGGCTGCTGGGTTTCCTGCGCGATTCCATGGTCGCGGCGCTCTTGGGCGCCGGTCCCGTGGCGGACGCCTTCCTGGTCGCGTTCCAGCTCGTCAATGTGGTGCGGCGGCTCCTGACCGAGGGCGCGCTGAATGCGGCGCTGGTGCCGGCCTGGCTGCGGCTGCGCGAGACGGAAGGCGCGGCGGCTGCAGCCGCGTTCGCCGGAAAGCTGCTCGGCACCGTGAGCGCGGCCCTGGTCGCGGCCACCGCGCTGATCGCGCTCGGCATGCCGCTGGTCATCGCGGCGCTGGCGCCCGGATTTGCCGGCAGCGAGACGCTCGCCATGGCGGTGGCCGACGCCCGGCTGATGCTGCCCTATCTCGCCTTTGCCGGTCCGGTGACCGTGCTGATGGCCGTGATGAATGCGCAAGGGCGCTTTGCGCTGACCGCGTTCTCGCCGCTGCTGTTCAACATCGCGCTGATTGCGGCAATCGCCGTGCTGCTGTCGTGGCGGCAGGATGCGGCGCGCGCGGCGCTGATCCTTGCTGCTGTCGTCGGCCTCGCGGGGCTCCTGCAATTGTCGATGCTGATGCTGCGCCAGGGCGAGAAGGCCGCCACGCCCTTGCGCGTGGCCTTCGATGCCGAGATGCGCGGCTTCCTTGCCAGGGCGATCCCCGGCATGATCGCGAGCAGCGGGCCGCAGCTCCTGATGATTGCGGGCGCGATCATCGCCTCGTCCTCGCCGGCGGCCGTGTCGTGGCTGTATTTCGCGGGCCGCCTGATCGAGCTGCCGCTCGGCCTCGTCGGCGTCGCCATGGGCACGGTGCTGGTGAGCGAATTGTCGCGCGCCGTGCAGGCCGGCGATACGGCCGCCGTGGCGCATGCGGAATCGCGCGCGCTCGAACTGGCCGCAGGGTTGGCACTGCCGGCAACGCTGGGACTGATCGTGCTGGCCGAGCCGATCGTGCGGCTGTTGTTCGAGCATGGCGCGTTTGCCGCCAGTGACACCGCTGCCACCGCGCGGGCGCTGGTATGGCTGGCGCTGGGCTTGCCGGCACAGGTGCTGTTCAAAGCCTTGGCGCCGGCCTTCTACGCGCGAGACAACACGGCGACGCCGCTGGTCTCCGTGCTCAAGGGCATCGTGTTTGCGCTCGCGACCGCCTTCCTCTTCGGCCATTTCTTCGGCGTGGAAGGCATTGCCGCCGGCATTGCGCTGGGAGCCTGGAGCAGCGCGTTGTCGCTGCTGCGCGAGGGCGCCACCCGATTTGGATTTGCGCTCGATGCGGCCGCGCGACGGCGATTGCCGCGCATCGCCGTGGCGGCGCTGGCGATGGCGGCGTCGATCTGGTTCGCGCTGCGGTTTCTGCCTGCCGCCGGACTTGCGCAGGCCCTTGCCCTTGCCGTGCTGATCGCGGGCGGCATCACGCTTTACGGCCTCTTGCTGCAGCTTTTCGGCGTCACCGGCTGGCGCGAGGTGGTTAACGCGCTCAAAGGCTCCCCGCGCGACTTGCGCGGCTAAAATACCCGTGGCAAACGACGCCCCGAATACAGATGGGAACCAGAACCATGGCGTTCGCAGAACGGGTTTTTTCAGGCGTCCAGCCGACGGGTAATCTGCATCTCGGCAATTACCTCGGCGCGATCGTCAACTTCGTGAAGCTGCAGGAAACGCACAACTGCATCTATTGCGTCGTCGACATGCACGCGATCACGCAAGGCGTCGAAGTCTGGGGCGGGCCGGCGGAACTGGCGCGCAGCACCCGCGAGGTCACCGCGGCGTTCATCGCGGCCGGCATCGACCCGAAGAAGCACATCGTGTTCAACCAGAGCCAGGTCTCGGGCCATGCCGAGCTCGCCTGGATCTTCAACTGCGTCGCCCGCGTCGGCTGGCTCAGCCGCATGACCCAGTTCAAGGAGAAGGCCGGCAAGGACCGCGAGAACGCTTCCGTGGGACTCTACGACTATCCCGTGCTGATGGCGGCGGACATCCTCTTGTACCGCGCCACCCATGTGCCGGTCGGCGAGGACCAGAAGCAGCATCTGGAGCTTTCGCGCGACATCGCGCAGAAGTTCAACAACGACTTCGCCGATTCGATCCGCAGCCAGGGCTTCAATGACGGATTGTTCTTTCCGCAGCCGGAGCCGCTGATCACGGGCCCGGCAACGCGGGTGATGAGCCTGCGCGACGGCACCAAGAAGATGTCGAAGTCGGACGCCTCGGACAATTCGCGCATCAACCTCACCGACGATGCCGACCTCATCGCGCAGAAGATCCGCAAGGCCAAGACCGATCCGGAGCCGCTGCCGACGGAAGAAAAGGGTCTCGGTCCCCGTCCCGAAGCCGACAACCTCGTCGGCATCTATGCGGCGCTGGCCGGCGTCTCCAAGCAGACGGTGCTGACGGATTTCGGCGGCGGGCAGTTCTCCAGCTTCAAGAACGCGCTGGTCGAACTGTGCGTCGCAAAATTGTCGCCGATCGCCGGCGAGATGAAGCGCCTGGTCGCCGATCCCGGCCATGTCGATGCGATCCTCGCCGACGGCGCGGGCCGGGCGCACGCGATCGCCGACGAAACCATGCGCAAGACCAAGGATATCGTCGGCTTCATCCACCAGCGCTGAACGGCGTTAGTTGGTGGCGGAACCCTTCATCCCCCTACCCAAGGGCGGAGCGAGTGTGGCAGCATGCGCCGGTTTGGCAGCACCGGGACATGCATGACCAGTCAGCGACACGCTTACGAATCGGGTCACAAGCCAAAATGCCTTGTCATCGTCGACGACTCCGCGGAATGGGACCGCGCCGTCTACTATGCCGCGCGCTGGGCGATGCGGGTCGGCGGCGGCGTGGTGATGCTGCGGGTGATCGAGACCGAGGATGCCAACCAGCAATGGCTGGGGGTTGCCGAAGTCATGCGCGCGGAGGCCTATGAGGCCGCCAACGAAGCGCTCGACCGCGCCTCCGGCCGCGCCAATGGCGTGGCCGCCATCACGCCGGAACGGGTGATCCGCGAGGGCAATCCCGGCGAGCAGATCCTCGACGTCATCGACAAGGATGACGACATCTCCATGCTGGTGCTGGCCGCCAACCCCGGCGCCGAGGGTCCGGGCCCGATCATCACTACCATGGCCAAGACGGTCGGCTCGTTTCCGATTCCCCTGATGATCATCTCGGGCGCCCTGACGGACGCCGAAATCGACGGCCTGTCGTAACCCGCCCCCCGGGGCCGGTTCCCGGGCGCCTTGCGCCAGCGCAAGCCGGATGGCCCGAAACCATGCTCTAAATCATTGACGCAGCGCGGAAATGCCCGGTCCACACCCTTGACCGTGCGCGGCGCGACGCCATCTGCTAAGGAGACCTCACGCGCCGGCCTTGAACCGGCGACGCCGGAGAAAATCATGTTCATCCAGACCGAAGCCACCCCCAATCCCGCCACGCTGAAATTCATCCCGGGCCGTATCGTGCTCGATTCCGGCACGATGGAATTTGCCAATCGCGATTCCGCCGGCCGCTCGCCGCTGGCCGCGCGCCTGTTCCTGGTGCCCGGCGTCACCGGCGTGTTCTTCGGCTCCGACTTCGTCACCGTCACCAAGGCCGATGGCGACTGGCAGCACCTGAAGCCCGCGATCCTGGGCGCGATCATGGAGCACTACATGTCCGGCGCGCCGCTGCTCGCCGACGGCTCCGCCGCCAATGACGACGAGTCCGACGAAGCCGACGAATTCTTCGACGCGGACGACGCCGAAACCGTCGCGCAGATCAAGGACCTGATCGAGACGCGCGTGCGCCCTGCGGTCGCCAATGACGGCGGCGACATCACCTTCCGCGGCTTCAAGGACGGCATCGTCTACCTCAACATGAAGGGCGCCTGCGCCGGCTGCCCCTCCTCGACCGCGACGCTGCAGCACGGCATCCAGAACCTGCTCCGCCACTTCGTCCCCGACGTGGTCGAAGTCCGGCCGATGTGATGGGGAGGCGAATGGCGAATAGGGAGTGGCGAATAGGGATCTGCTCGGATATTCCACTCGCCATTCGCTACTCGCCATTCGCTCTCTTCCCATGCTGATCCTAGCCATCGATACCGCACTCGACGCCTGCGCTGCGGCCGTCCTCGACACCGACAGCGACAAGGTGATCGCGCAGGAATCGCTGGCAATGAAACGCGGCCACGCAGAGGCGCTAATGCCGCTGGTGGCGCGGGTGATGAAGCAATCCGGCGTCGCATTCTCTGCGCTCGACCGGATTGCCGCCACCACCGGACCCGGCAGCTTCACCGGGTTGCGCGTCGGCCTGTCCGCGGCACGCGGCATTGCGCTCGCCGCCGGCAAACCCGTGGTCGGCATCACCACGCTAACCGCTTTTGCCGCGCCGCATGTCAGCGAGCATGGCGAGCACCCGATCATCTCGGCCATCGATGCGCGGCACGATCATGTCTATCTGCAGGCCGTCAGCGGCCACGGCGAATCGCTGGTGACGCCGCGCGTGGCGCCGATGGAAGAAGCGCTTGCGGCCTCGCGCTTCGGCGCGCCGTATCTGGTCGGCAATGCCGCCGATCTTCTTGCCGGGCGCTGGCCCAGGGATGCGAGCCCGCCGGTCAAGGTCGATCAGCAGGCCGCGCCCGACATCGTCTGGGTGGCGTGGCTGGCGGCTGCCGTCGATCCCTCCGTCGCGACGCCGCGGCCGCTCTATCTGCGCGCGCCGGACGCCAAGCCGCCGGCCGATCGGTTGCCGCGCGCCGCGGAAGCGCAGACCACATGATCGGCTGGCTGTCGGACTGGTGGAGTGGCGGCGGGGTGCCCGTGGTCGAGCCGGCAACGCCCCGCGACGCCGCGCGCTTGGCGCAATTGCACGGCGCTTCATTTCACCGCGGCTGGGGCGAAGGCGAATTCGACGTTATGCTGCGCGAACGCAACACGCTGGTGCATCGCCTGAGACTGGGCCGCAAGGTGATCGGCTTTGCGGTGTCGCGGCTGGCCGCCGACGAAGCGGAGATCCTGTCGATCGCCGTGGACGAGCGATATCGCGGCCGCGGCTTCTCGCGCAGCTTGCTGCTCACCCATCTCGGCCACCTCGCCGGGAGGGGCGCGCGCAAGATATTTCTCGAAGTCGAGGAAAATAACCAGCCGGCGCGAAGGCTTTACGAACGCCTGGGCTTTGCCGCGGTCGGCCGCCGCGAAAGGTATTACCAGCAAGCCGGCGGGGAACAGCTGAATGCGCTTCTGATGCGGCGCGACTTGTCGTAAGCTGCAAGAGATGGCAAACCACCGCCATCTCCGTTCAGGGCCAAACCATGACCGCACTGAAACCCTCCTCCGCGCATTCTCCCTCGGGCAAGGCATCCGGCATCGAGGCGCGCTGCTCCGCCACCGGCATGCGCATGACCGAGCAGCGCCGTGTGATCGCGCGCGTGCTCGCGGAAGCGGAAGATCACCCCGACGTCGAGGAATTGTACCGCCGCTGCGTAGCGGTCGACGACAAGATCTCGATCTCGACGGTGTATCGCACGGTCAAGCTGTTCGAGGACGCAGGGATCATCGAGCGGCACGATTTTCGCGAGGGCCGCGCCCGCTACGAGCAGATGCGCGACAGCCATCACGATCATCTGATCAATCTGCGCGACGGCAAGGTGATCGAATTCACCTCGGAAGAGATCGAGAAGCTGCAGGCCGAGATCGCCCGCAAGCTCGGCTACAAGCTGGTCGATCACCGGCTGGAACTGTATTGCGTTCCGCTCGAAGACGACAAGAAATGACCGCGCGGTTCCTCGGAGCGTGAATTTCGACCTCGTCATTTTCGACTGCGACGGCGTGCTGGTCGACAGCGAGGTCATTTCCTGCCGCGCGCATGCGCAGACGCTGGCGCGGCACGGCTATCCCATCACCGAGGCGCAGGTGCTTGAGCGATTTCTCGGCGTGTCCGACCGCGAGGCGCGGCAAACGATCGAGCGCGAGATCGGGCGCAGCCTGCCGGACGATTTCGAGGCGCAGGTGAAGGAAGCCACGCTCAAATTCTATGCCGGCGACCTCAGGGCGATCGCCGGTGTCGCGGCGGCTATTGCCGCGATCGGCTTGCCGAAATGCGTGGCCTCCAGCGGCACGCCCGAAAAAATCCGCCACGGGCTGGAATGCGCCAGGCTCTACGAGCAGCTTTCGCCGCACATTTTCTCGGCGACCCAGGTCAAGCGCGGCAAGCCGGCGCCGGACTTGTTCCTGTATGCGGCCAACGAAATGCGCGCGGCGCCGGAGCGATGCCTCGTGATCGAGGACAGCGTTCCCGGCGTCACCGGGGCGGTTGCGGCCGGCATGACCGTGCTCGGTTTCCACGGCGGCAGCCATTGCCTGCCGGGCCACGCCGAGAAACTGCTCGCCGCCGGAGCGGCGCTGGTGTTCGAAGACATGCGGGAATTGCCCGATTTGGTCGGGAAGGTGGCCCAAAAGCCCGGCCTGAACGCTGGATTTTCAGCCGGTTAGGCTATATCTGAGCCCTGCGCCCCGGATGGCGCCGTTTACCCCCGACCAGGTTCCATGACGTCGCCGCGCAAGCTGCACATAAAGTCCTATGGCTGCCAGATGAATGTCTACGATGCGCAACGCATGGTGGACACGCTGGCGCCTGAGGGCTTCGTCGAGACCGCGAGCGCCGAGGACGCCGACTTCGTCATCCTCAACACCTGCCACATCCGCGAGAAGGCGTCGGAAAAGGTCTATTCCGAGCTCGGCCGGCTGCGCACGATGAAGGAAGAGGCTGCGCGCGACGGGCGGCAGGTCAACATTGCGGTTGCCGGCTGCGTGGCGCAGGCCGAGGGCGAGGAAATCATTCGCCGCGCGCCCGTGGTCGATATCGTCGTCGGCCCGCAGAGCTATCACCATCTGCCGCAGCTGCTCGATCGCGCCAGGCGCGACGGCCGTGCGCTGGAGACGGAGTTTCCGGTCGAGGACAAGTTCGGCTTCCTGCCCGCGCCCAAGCCGGATGCGATCCGGGCGCGCGGCATTTCCGCTTTCGTTACCGTGCAGGAAGGCTGCGACAAGTTCTGCACCTTCTGCGTGGTGCCTTACACGCGTGGCGCCGAGGTGTCGCGGCCCATCGCGAAGGTCGTCGACGACGTCAAGCGGCTTGTCGACAACGGCGTGCGCGAGATCACGCTGATCGGGCAGAACGTAAATGCCTATCATGGCGAAGGGCCGGACGGAAAAAGCTGGCCGCTCGGAAAGCTGCTGGATCACCTCGCCGGGATCGAGGGCGTGCTGCGGCTGCGCTATTCGACCAGCCATCCGCTCGACGTCGACGACAGCCTGATCGAATCGCATCGCGACAACCCGGCGCTGATGCCCTTCGTGCACCTGCCGGTGCAGTCCGGTTCCGACCGCATTCTCGCGGCCATGAACCGCAGGCATACCGCCGCCGAATATCTGGATGTCATCGAGCGTTTCCGGCGCGCGCGCCAAGACATTGCATTTTCATCGGATTTTATCGTCGGCTTTCCCGGGGAAACCGCACAGGATTTTGCCGCCACCCTCGCGCTTGTCACGCAAATCGGTTACGCTGCGGCCTATTCGTTCAAATATTCGCCGCGGCCGGGCACGCCGGCGGCGGACATGCAGGAGACGGTGTCACAGGCCGAGATGGAAGAGCGATTGCAGCGCCTCCAGCACTTGATCGACAGTCAGCAATCGGCCTTCAATCTGGCTGCGATTGGCACGACCGTCGATGTGCTGTTCGAGCGGGGTGCGCGCAAGGAGGGCCAGATCGTCGGCCGCACCGCTTTTCTGCAGCCCGCCCACGTGATGGCCTCGCCCGACATCATCGGCAAGATCCTCCCCGTCCACGTCGAGAGCCTCGAGCGCTACAGCCTGCTCGGCCACCTCGCCACGCCGGCCTACGCCGCGCAGCCCGCCGAATCCCGGATGACCACTGGAGCCTGAGCCCTTGGCAAAAAGCGCATCGGATTCGCCTTCGCTCGCTCCCAGCCGCAAACTCGACCGCGACATGCAAATTCCACCCGAGACGCAAGTCGTCATCGACTTCGACGAGAACCGCGCGGTTTCCGCGCTGGTCGGCCCCTACGGCCAGAACCTGGCGCTGATCGAGCGCCGGCTCGGCGTGGTCGTGGACTCCCGCGGCAACCACATCACGCTGGCCGGATCGCGCGACGGCTGCGATGCCGCGCGGCGCGTGCTCGAGACCCTTTATGTCCAGGCCAACCAGGGGCACGAGCTCGCGCAGGGCGACGTCGAGGGCGCCATCCGTGCCGTGATCGCGCAGGGCTCGCTGTTCGAATACGACGCCAAGACCACGAAGTCGCAGTTCGAGACCATCAATCTGCGCAAGCGCCCGGTGCGCGCGCGCACCGCCGCGCAGGACTCCTACATGCGCGCGCTGAAGCGCCATGAGCTGGTGTTCGGCGTCGGCCCCGCCGGCACCGGCAAGACCTGGCTCGCAGTCGCCTATGCAGCGCAGCTGTTCGAGCGCAAGGAGGTCGATCGCATCATCCTGACGCGGCCGGCAGTGGAAGCCGGCGAACGGCTCGGCTTCCTGCCGGGCGACCTGCGCGAGAAAGTCGATCCCTATCTGCGCCCGATCTACGATGCGCTCTATGACCTGATGGATGCGCGCATCGTCGAGCGCGCGCTGCAAGGCGGCGAGATCGAGATCGCGCCGCTTGCCTTCATGCGCGGCCGCACGCTGACCAATGCCGTGATCATCCTCGACGAGGCGCAAAACACCACGACGATGCAGATGAAGATGTTCTTGACCCGCCTCGGCGAGAACAGCCGCATGATCGTCACCGGCGATCCTTCTCAGATCGACCTGCCGAACGGGCAGGCCTCGGGCCTTGCGGAAGCATGCAGGCTGCTCGACGGCGTCGAAGGCATCGCGCAGGTGAAATTCACGGCCGAGGACGTCATCCGCCACGAGCTGGTGGCGCGGATCGTCGCCGCCTATGAGGGATTGCCGGCACGGCCTGCAACCGGCAAATCTTGACCCGACAAAATGCCGCCGGAAACCCGAGGCAAACAGGTTCCGGCCGTCTCCAACATCCAAGAACGATGGCACGCCCCGTCCTTCCCCAGACCGAAGTCCTCGTCACCGCCGATTGCTGGCAGGCGGAGCCCGGCGCGGAAGCCGTGATCCATCGCGCCATCGAGGCCGCCGCCGAAATCGCCGACGCCGACACCGGCGATGCCGAGCTGGCGGTAATGCTGACCGACGACGGCGGCATCCGCACGCTCAACGGCAACTGGCGCGGCATCGACAAGCCGACCAACGTGCTGTCCTTCCCCGCGTTGCAGCCGAGCGGGGACGCACCGGACGACATGCCGCGCATGCTCGGCGACATCGCGATCGCCTATGAGACGGCGCGGCGGGAAGCCAGTGAGGAAGACAAGCCGTTCGATCATCATTTGAGCCACCTCGCGGTGCACGGCTTCCTGCACCTGGTCGGCTACGACCACGAGAACGACGACGACGCCGAGGCGATGGAGGCGCTGGAACGCGAGATCCTGTCGCAGCTCGGCATTCCCGACCCCTATGCGGGAAGCGGGAACGGGTGAACTGAAATGCCGGATTCCGAATCCAGTCCAGAGAAGACCCAGGAAAGCCTGCGCAACCCCGGCAATTTGCCGGCCGTGGTGCAGGACGGCGAGGTGCTGCGACCGACCTCCGACAACTGGCTGCTGCGCGCGATCCGCACCCTGTTCGGCTGGAAGGCCGGCTCGGTGCGCGACGACCTGAAAGTGGTGCTCGACGCCACGACGCCGGGGGACGTCGGCTTCTCCGTCATCGAGCGCACCATGCTGCGCAACATCCTCTCTTTGCATGAGAGGCGCATCGCCGACGTGATGGTGCATCGCGCCGACATCGTCGCCGTCAAGCGCGACATTCCACTCGGCGAATTGATGAGCCTGTTCGAGAGCGCGGCGCATTCGCGGCTGGTGGTCTACAACGAGACGCTCGACGACCCCGAAGGCATCGTGCACATCCGCGACCTGCTCGCCTTCATGACGGCCAGGGCGCGCGTCAGCGATGCAGGCAAGGCGCGGCGCAAGAAGCCGTTTCCCGCCGGGCTCGACCTGCGCGCGGTGGACCTCGCGCTGCCGCTGTCGGAAGCCAACATCACGCGAAAGCTGCTCTATGTGCCGCCGTCGATGCGGGCGATCGACCTCCTGGCGCAGATGCAGGCCACGCGCGTCCACCTCGCGCTCGTGGTCGACGAATATGGCGGCACCGACGGGCTGGTGTCGATCGAGGATATCGTCGAGCAGGTGGTCGGCGAGATCGACGACGAGCACGACAGCGACGAGCCGCCGGCGATCGTGCGCCAGCCCGACAACTCCTTCATTGCGGATGCGCGCGCCAGCCTCGACGACGTCCGCAACGTGATCGGCGAGGAATTCGTCACCGGCGAGGCCGGCGAGGATGTCGAGACGCTGGGTGGCTTTCTCGTCTCCCATGTCGGGCGCCTGCCGGTGCGCGGCGAACTGATTTCCGGCCCGGGCAATTTCGAGATCGAGGTGCTCGATGCCGATCCGCGCCGCGTCAAGCGACTGCGCATCGCGCAGCGCAAGGAGCGCCCTGCCCCGCGCAAGGAACGCAGCCGGCGCGAAGCCGCCCAGGAGCAGCCCCAATCCTCCGGCAGCGAAACGCCGCCGCCCCCCGGCGACGGAGCCGCTTCGCAGTGACGACCAGCGACAAACTCCGCGCGGCCGCCCTTTCCATCATCCTCGCCTGGGGATGGAAGCGCGCCGGCATCGCGCTCGCCGCAGGCATCTTGTCCGCACTTGCCATGGCACCGTTCAATGCATGGCCCGTTCTGTTCCTGACCTTTCCCGTTCTGGTCTGGCTGATCGATGGAGCTGCGGCCGGCAAATGGCGCGGCGTGCCCGCGGCGGCGTTGTCCGGCTTCTGCTTCGGCTTCGGCTATTTCGTGCCCGGCCTGTACTGGACCGGCTACGCCTTCTTCGTCGATGCGCCGACCTTCGCGTGGCTGTCGCCCTTCGCCGTGCTGGGACTGCCGGCCTATCTGGCGCTCTATCCGGCGCTCGGCTTCGCGCTGGCGCGGCTGCTGTGGACCAGCGACGCCTCGCGGATTCTCGCGCTCGCGGCCGCGCTCACGGTGAGCGAATGGCTGCGCGGCCATTGGCTCACGGGTTTTCCCTGGAACGCCTACGGCTATGCGCTGTCCGAGCCGCCGGCGCTGGCGCAGTTCGCTTCCGTGATCGGGCTGTGGGGCATGACGTTCCTGGCTGTTGCCATCTTCGCAAGCCCCGCGGTGCTGATCGAGGCAAACTCGCGGCGGAGACCGTGGATTGTTCCAGTGGCTGCGCTTGCGACGCTGCTGGCGCTGGGGATTTTCGGTGCGGTCAGGCTTTCGCTGCTGCCGACCAGGATGGTGTCGCACGTCAAGCTGCGCATCATGCAGCCCAACCTGCAGCAGGACGTCAAATTCAACTATTCCGCCAAGCGCGAGGTGATGCAGAAATACCTGACGCTGTCGGATCGCGCCTCGGGACCGCAATCGACCGGCGTGCGCGACGCCAGCATCCTGGTCTGGCCCGAATCAGCATTCCCGTTCTTCCTCACCCGCGAAGCCGACGCGATGGCGCAGATCGCAGAGCTGCTGCCGAAGGGCACGGTGCTGATCACGGGCGCGGTGCGCGTGCCTGCCGATGCGCCGGCGGGAGTGCCGGTCACCCGAGCCTATAATTCAATCTATGTTATCGACCACGACGGCAGCGTGCTGTCGGTTTATGACAAAACCCACCTGGTCCCGTTTGGCGAATACCTGCCATTCCAGAATTGGATGGAAAAATTGGGCTTCAGCCAGCTCACCAAGGTGCAGGGCGGCTACATCGCCGGCACACGCCGGCGCCCGCTCGACGTCCCGAATGCGCCGCGGGCGCTGCCGCTGATTTGTTACGAGGCGATTTTCCCCGGGAAAGTCGCTGAAGGCGACGACCGCGCGGGCTGGATCATCAATCTGACCAATGACGGCTGGTTCGGTATCTCGACCGGACCCTACCAGCACTTGCAGCAGGCGCGACTGCGCGCGATCGAGGAAGGCCTGCCGGTGGTGCGCGCCGCCAATACCGGAATCTCCGCGGTGATCGATCCGGTGGGACGAATCGTCGCGCGACTCGGCCTCGGCATCGAAGGTGTATTGGATGCCAACCTGCCCTCTGCGATTGCGCCGACGATTTATGCGCGGCTCTCGAACATTCCTGCCGCGATAATGGTGGCAATTGCCCTGATTTTCGTCGTGTACCGGCGCGCGAAGCGGCAAAATTTCTGAAGCCGATTTCAGAATCCGAATTTTGAAAGGAATTTAGAACGCGTCGAAGTTCCAACAGTTGACAGGACGCCATGTCAGTTCGCATTGTGCGCCCCGAATTCAACCAGTCAGTTCATTGTTCGAAGCCTCCTTCCCTCCGAGCAGAATGTGACGGTTTCGCGCCTGACGCACCTGGTGCATCTCCGGCGCTAAAAACCCAAGGAGAGTTGGAGAATGTCGACTAAAGCGCCGAACCCTGTTGACAAATATGTCGGCAGCCGCGTGCGGATGCGCCGCATCATGCTCGGGATGAGTCAGGAAAAGCTAGGCGAGGCTCTCGGCCTTACCTTCCAGCAGATCCAGAAATACGAAAAGGGCACCAACCGCGTCGGTGCGAGCCGGTTGCAGCAGATTTCCGAAGTGCTGCAGGTGCCAGTGTCCTTCCTGTTCGATGGCGGCCCGAGCGGCGTGATCAATGGCGAGTTTTCAGCCGAGAGCGCATCGCCCGCCTATATCGCCGATTTTCTCGCGACTTCCGAAGGACTTGCGTTGACGCGCGCCTTCACGCGGATTCCCGACTCGAAACTCCGGCGCAGCATCGTCGATCTGGTCGAGCAGATCGCGGACCGGGAAGCCGCGGAAAGCGGCCAGAATCCCTGAAATTCGCCCAGGCTTTTGATTTGGCGCGTTTTCTTTACGCGAACCGGTATCCACCCCGCATCAAGTGCGGGGCAGGCTTTCGCTTGAAAACGCCCTGGATCGGCAGGATTGACGCCCGTCGGCCCACTGGCGCATGACATTGGCTGACTTCGCAAAGAAGACGGCCAATGGCAGCGATAACAAGCAATCCTTTCGACGCTTTGGACATCCTCGACGGCATCCGCCGCTGGGTCGAGATCGAGACGCCGACGGAAGCGACGGCACAGGTCGACAGGCTCGGCGATCTGATAGCCCAAGGCTATGCCGACCTGCCGGCGAGCGTCGAACGCATCGCCGGGCGCGATGGCTGCGGCGATCACCTGGTGGCGCGTTCGGCATGGGGCCAGGACGCGCCGGGCATTCTCGTGCTCAGCCATCACGACACCGTGCATCCCCTGGGCTTCATCGAACGGCTGCCGTTCAAGATCGATGGCGACCGCGCCTATGGTCCCGGCATCTACGACATGAAGGGCGGCGCCTACCTCGCCTATCACGCGTTCCGGCAAATCTGCGCCGATCCCGCCCGCTCGCCGCTCGGCATCACCCAGCTCTTTGTTTCCGACGAGGAGATCGGCAGCCCGACCTCGCGCGCGCTGATCGAGGCGGAAGGACGAAGGGCGAAATACGTGCTGGTGACGGAGCCCGCGCGCGACGGCGGCAGGGTGGTGACGGGGCGCAAGGGGGTGGGACGCTTCGAGGTGTTCCTGAAGGGCGTGCCCTCGCATTCCGGCAGCAGGCCGCAGGACGGCCGCAGCGCCATCCGTGAACTCGCCAATGTGATTCATGCACTGGACGCGCTGAACGATTCGTCACGCGGCATTACGGTGAATGTCGGCGTCGTCAAAGGGGGAACGCGGCCGAACGTCGTCGCCGAAGAGGCCTATGCCGAAGTCGACCTGCGGGTGCGGACGCTTGCCGATGCTGAAGAGCTGGTGGCGAAAATCCTCGGCCTGACGTCGCGCACCGACGGCGTCAGCGTAACAGTGACCGGCGAGCTGAACCGGCCTCCCTACGAGAAGAGCAATGCGGGCGCGGCGTTGTTCGAGCACGCGAAGGGGCTGGCCGCAGAGCTCGGCTTCGAGTTGGTCGACATCTCCACCGGCGGCGGCTCCGACGGCAATTTCACCGCGCCCCATACCGCAACCCTCGACGGGCTCGGCGTCGACGGCGAAGGCGCGCATACCCATTACGAGCAGATGTACATCTCCTCGATCGAGCCGCGGGCGCGGCTGCTGCACCGGCTTTTCCAGACGCTCCGATGATGATGCGCCCCTCCAATCCCGACCGCGAGCATGCGCACGGGCAAGGCTCGTTCTTCGGCCGGCGCAAGGGCCACAAGCTGCGCGCCTATCAGGCCGACCTGATCGAAAGCCTGCTGCCGCGGCTGGCGCTGGACATTTCCTCGCCCGCGCCGGCGCAGCTTGCCGAGATCTTCGACCGGCCGCTCGGCGATGTCAGGCTCGAGATCGGGTTCGGCGGCGGCGAGCATCTGGCCGCGGAGGCGCTGGCCTTTCCCGATATCGGCTTCATCGGCTGCGAGCCCTATGTGAACGGGATGGCAAAGATCCTCGCGCAGATCGAGGCGCACAACATCGCCAACATCCGCCTGTTCGCCGGCGATGCGGCCGAGCTGCTGGCCTGGGCTCCGCCGCGTTCGCTGGCACGGATCGACCTGATCCATCCCGATCCCTGGCCGAAGCGGCGGCACTGGAAGCGCCGCTTCGTGCAGGATGCTACCGTCGCCGCGATGGCGCGGGTCATCAAGCCGGGCTGTGAATTCCGTTTCGTCAGCGACATCGACGATTACTGCGCCTGGACGCTGTCGCATCTGTTGCGCTCGCCGGATTTCGTCTGGACCGCCGAGCGCGCGACCGACTGGCAGCAGCCGTGGGACGGCTACACCATGACGCGCTACGGCAGGAAGGCCGAGCGCGAGGGACGCGTGGCGGCGTATTTGCGATTCAGAAGAGTGTAAGCGGCGCGGGCTCTATCAACTCGTCATGCCCGGGCTTGTCCCGGGCATCCACGTCTTACCAGCCGTGCGGAAACAAAGGCGTGGATGGCCGGGACAAGCCCGGCCATGACGCGGATAGATTATTGCCCCGCCGTCCGCGCCTTCTTCACGTCGGTGGCTTCCCACACCATGCGTTTGCCGCGCTCGCGGCCGAGCAGCTCGATCGGATCATGGTTGTCGATGTGGCCGAACTGTCCCTTGTAGACGCTGTAGCCGCACAGCTCCTGCAGGCGGCGCGGGAATCGCGCGGCGGTTTCGCGGGGAATGCCGAGCTGCAGGTTCTCCTGCTGCCGCATCCAGCCCCAGCAATAGGCACAGGAGAAGGCGTAGCGCCGCGCGTCCGACGTGTTGGCGCCGCCGCCATGCCACAGCGCGCTGTCGAACAGCATGACGCTGCCGGCCGGCATGGTCGCGGTGACGGCGTCGTAGTCCTTGCCGTATTCGGGCGAGGAATCGAATTTGTGGCTGCCCGGGATGATGCGCGTCGCGCCGTTGTCGTCGCGGAAATCCGACAGCGCCCAGATCGCATTCAGCGTGATCGGGATGTGCGGCCGCGGCAACGGGATCAGCTGCGTGTCTTCATGGATCGGCTGCGCCTCCTGGCCGGGGCCGAGCACCAGCGAGCAGAACGACGACAACAGGCACTCCCGGTCCAGCACACGCTCGACGACCGGCAGCACGTTCTCATGCAGCGGCACCTCCCAGAAGATGTCGTCATAGGTGAGGAGGTTGTTGATACGAACGGTCTTGAATCCCTCGAACGAGGTTTTGGCGTAACCGAGATCGTGCTCGCGCTCGACCCGGTCCAGCGCCCGCTTCAGGCCATCGACCAGCGTTGCGCTCGCGGCGCGTTCGATCACGGTGTAGCCGTCGTCGCGGATCCGACCGGCGTGCGCTTCAACCTCTGCTTCCGTCAGCATCGCATTCTCCCTGCCGGCGCTGTATCGCGCCTTGGCCGGGAGCATAGCCCGCTACTTTGGGCTTGGGGAGCAATTCCTGATTGCAGGACTACGCCGCCTGGCGCGTCTTCCAGAAGGTGACCACCCGCTCGGCGGTGGACGGCATCAGCCGCGCAAAATTGACGCGGGCGCCTTCGATATCGGCCGGCGAGGCCACGCGGTTCGGGCCGAGCCGCAGCAGGATCAGCGCGCGCACGGTGGCCCATTCGAGCCCGATCACCTTGCTCACGATCAGGATCGGGTCGTAGCGGTCGCCCGAGATCAGCCGGTCGAGCGTTGCGATCTTCACGCCCGACATCGCCGAGAGCGCCGCGATCGACTCCTCGTATTTGTGTGCCTTCGCGAATTCGAGCAGCGCGCTTTCGTTGAGCCTGCCGGAAGTGTGCAGCGCCAGGATGGCGAGCTGCGCCGGCTCGAAATTGCGGTGGCCTTCGACCGGCACCATCAGGCCGGAGATGTCGCTCATCGCCTGCCGGATCGCGGCCTGCCTGCCGGGTTTTGCCGCTTCGAGCAGCCGGCGGCGGACGGCGTCGATCGAACCGGCGAGCAGTTCCTTGAGATTGTCGTCGGAGAGATCGTCGCGCTGGCCGACGGTGAGCGTCAGCACGCCGTCCTGGCCGGCGCGCTTGATCAACGCCGCATAGCCGGTTGTGGAGAACGCAGCGCCCGAATTGCCCGCCGCGCGGCGCACCACCTCGCGGTCGCCGCGGCGCACGATGACGTCGGTCAAGCCGGTCGAAAGCGCCGGCCGCTCCGCCATGGCAAGCAGATGCTCCTGGCCCTTTTCGCGCGCGATCTCGACCAGCACCTTCTCGTCGATGACGGGGGAGCGGCGCAGCAGCGGACCCGCGATCATGATCTCGTCCTCGCGCGCGAGCTTGCCGACCAGGTTGCGCGGCGCATTGGCGACGGAAGCCATCTTTTCGGCGATGTCGGCGCGGATCGTCAGCTCGGTGCCGGGCACGAGCCCGATCAGGATGCCGTCGAAGAACTCGACATGCTCAGGCCGAAAGCCGGCCGCACCTTCGAAAAACAGCTCGGCGATCCGCCGCGCCGCATCGGCACGACGGTTCGGATCGTCACCCCTGACGATTTCATCGAGCCCGGGGATCAGCGACGTCGCGAGAGCCATCAAACCTACTCAACCCGGCGCACTTTGCCGGGTTGCTGGGCAATCTAGGCAGGCGAGATGAACGAAGCGTTTCGGAGCAAATCGGCCCGAAGCGAGCTGAATTCTTGCTTAACGGGGCCTGTTGACGGGTCTCGACGTCTATTGGGCCTTGCCGGATTGCGGCAAAACCGCTATATCGGCAGCAACTTACATGTCTCATACGATCGCGTATTGAGAGTGGGCCCCCCGGGACCCGCTCTTTTTTATTACCTGAACGAGGCCGGCCCGAAGCGGGGCGCGGCGGCTGTTCGGGGAGCCGGCCGGGCCCAGGCCTAAGGCCCTGTCAAACCTGCACAAACGAGCGAACTTGACGCTGCTGATGACCGATCGAACCGCGCCTTCAATGGATGCCGGATTGCTGGCCGAGCCACGCCTCGTGGTCGAGCCGGGGATGGCGGCGCGGGTGTCGGCGATTGCGGAGCCGGTGCTACAGGGGATGGGCTATCGCCTCGTCCGCACCCGCGTTTCCGGCGAAGCCGGCTGCACGGTGCAGATCATGGCCGAGCGGCCGGACGGAACCATGCTGATCGAGGATTGCGAGGCGGTGTCGCGGGCGCTGTCCCCGGTGCTCGACATCGCCGATCCCATCGAGCGCGCCTATCGGCTGGAAATTTCCTCGCCGGGCATCGACCGCCCGCTGGTGCGCAGGTCCGATTTCGAGCGCCATGCCGGCCATCTCGTGAAGATCGAGATGGCGGTTGCAGCCCACGGCCGCAAGCGCTTTCGCGGGTCGATCGCCGGCGTCGAAGGCAATGCCGTGCGCATCCGGCGCGACGATTTGAAGGCCGGCGAAGATGCCGAGGTACTGCTGGTCATCGAAGAGATCGCCGATGCGCGTCTCGTCCTCACCGACGAGCTGGTCGCGGAATCGATGCGGCGCGGCAAGGCCGCCGAGCGCGAGATGCGCCGGGATCTCGGGCTGGCGCCGCCGCTGCCCGAACATGCCAGGCGCGATCTGTCGAAGGGCCACAAGCCCAGGAATCCCAAGAAGAATCCCAAGACTCTTCCGAACAGCCAGAAGCCGCTACCCGAGAACACCAAGCAACACCGCCTCGCCGCCGAACGCGCGCGCAGGGGCGAAATCGATCCTACCGAAGGAGACTAGACCATGGCAGTCAGCGCCAACAAACTCGAACTGCTGCAGATCGCAGACGCCGTTGCGCGCGAGAAGTCGATCGACCGTTCGATCGTGATCGCCGCGATGGAGGACGCCATCGCGAAAGCGGCGCGCGCCCGCTACGGCAGCGAGACCGACGTGCACGCCGAGATCGACGCCAAGAAGGGCGAGCTGCGGCTGTCGCGCCACATGCTCGTCGTCGAGAACGTCGAGAACCACGCCAACCAGATCTCGCTGGCCGATGCCCGCCGCGCCAATCCGGGCGCGCAGATCGGCGACACCATCGCCGACACCCTGCCGCCGCTGGAATATGGCCGCATCGCCGCGCAATCCGCCAAGCAGGTGATCGTGCAGAAGGTGCGCGAAGCCGAGCGCGACCGCCAGTACCAGGAATTCAAGGACCGTATCGGCGACATCGTCAACGGCGTGGTCAAGCGCGTCGAATATGGCAGCGTGATCGTCGATCTCGGCCGCGGCGAGGCCATCATCCGCCGCGACGAGATGCTGCCGCGCGAGGTGTTCCGCAACGGCGACCGCGTCCGCGCCTACATCTTCGACGTCCGCCGCGAAACCCGTGGGCCCCAGATTTTCCTCTCCCGCACCCATCCGCAATTCATGGCGAAGCTGTTCGCGCAGGAAGTGCCGGAGATCTATGACGGCATCGTCGAGATCAAGGCGGTCGCCCGCGATCCCGGCTCGCGTGCCAAGATCGGCGTGGTCTCGCGCGATTCCTCCGTCGACCCCGTCGGCGCCTGCGTCGGCATGCGCGGTTCGCGCGTGCAGGCCGTGGTGAACGAGCTGCAGGGCGAGAAGATCGACATCATTCCGTGGTCGCCCGACATCGCGACCTTCGTGGTCAACGCGCTGGCGCCGGCCGAAGTCGCCAAGGTCGTCATCGACGAGGACCGCGAGCGCATCGAGGTCGTGGTGCCCGACACCAACAACCAGCTTTCGCTGGCGATCGGCCGCCGCGGCCAGAACGTCCGCCTCGCCTCGCAGCTCACCGGCTGGGACATCGACATCCTGACCGAGCAGGAGGAATCGGAGCGCCGCCAGGCCGACTTCGAGAATTCGACCCGCGTCTTCATGGAAGCGCTCAATGTCGACGAGGTCGTCGGTCAGCTGCTGGCGTCGGAAGGCTTCACCTCGGTCGAGGAACTGGCGCTGGTCGACGTGCGCGAGCTCGCCGGCATCGAGGGCTTCGACGAGGAAACCGCCAACGAGTTGCAGAACCGCGCCAAGGAATATCTCGAGGCGCTGGAAGCCGAGCTGGAAAGCCGCCGCAAGGAACTCGGCGTCGAGGACGACGTAAAGGATGTCCCCGGCATCAATTCCAAGATGATGGTCAAGCTCGGCGAGAACGACGTCAAGACGGTCGAGGACCTCGCGGGCTGCGCCACCGACGACCTCGTCGGCTGGACCGAACGCAAGGAGGGAGCCGAGCCCGTCAAGCATGCCGGCTTCCTCGACGGGATCGAGGTTTCCCGCGAAGACGCCGAAGCCCTGATCATGCAGGCGCGCGTCAAGGCGGGCTGGATCACCGAGGAAGAGCTCGCCAAGCAGTCTGCGGAGGCCGAAGCCTCCGAAGACCAGCCGGCGGCCTGAGCCGCGCGTTCGGCAGAAGTGGAGACCGGTTTTGCGTCAAGGATTCGCGCCAGATAAAGCGGCTTAGGGAGATGCCCCGCGCATGCTCGCCATCGCCAGCCCCGAACTCGACAACGGGCCGCGGACCGACAGGTCCGCGACGATGCGGATGTGCGCGGTCAGCCGCGAGGTTCGCCCCGTCGACGAGCTGATCCGTTTCGTCCTGTCGCCGCAAGGCGAGGTGATTCCGGACCTGAAGCGCAAATTGCCGGGCCGCGGTCTCTGGATTTCGGCCTCCCGGACGCGGGTTGCGGAAGCGGTTCGGCGTAACCAATTCAGCCGTGGGTTCAAGCGCGACGTCCGCGCCGCGCAGACCCTGGCCTCCGATACCGAAAAACTGCTGGTCAAGAGCGCCATCGAGGCGCTGGCCATGGTGGCAAAGGCCGGCCAGGTGGTGGCGGGCTTTGCCAAGGTCGAGGAGGCCCTCCATGGGGGGCCGGCCAAGTCCGGGGTATCGGCCCTGATCCATGCCTCGGACGGGGCGGCCGATGGAATCCGCAAATTGGACGCCATCGTCAGGCAAAGGGGCGGGAATCATGGTGAATCCGCGCCTTTCCCCATTGTCACCGTGCTGACATCCGCAGAATTGGATTTGGCACTAGGGCGGTCAAATGTGATACATGCTGCGCTGCTCGCGGGCCCGGCGGGCAAGACCTTCCTGTCGCGTAGCCAGATCCTGGTCCGATACCGGATGGCGGACGACGACAAGACGGCCGGGGGCGGCAAAGAATTCTGAAGCATGATCCGGAAAAGTGGGGACCGGTTTTCCGAAGGGATCATGCTCAAACAACGATAGGGCGGGATGACGATTCGACGTCATCCAGCTCGCGACACACTGCAATCAAATGTGCGCGATGCGCACAGCGTAACGAGATTAGGACTGCTGAATGGTTGATACCAAAACGCCTGGCGACAAGCTGAGCATGCCGAGCAAGACCCTGACGCTGAAGCCGCGGGTCGAGACCGGCACCGTGCGCCAGAGTTTCAGCCACGGCCGCAGCAAGCAGGTTGTGGTTGAAAAGCGCGGCAAGCGCCGCCTGCCCGGCGAGGCAGCCTCGCCTGGCGAAGCACCCGCGCCAGAGCCCGTTGCCAAGGCCGCCCCCGCCAGGCCTGCGCCGGGTGGACGTCCTGCCGCGCCGGCCGCACCGCGCTCAGGTTCCGGCGTCGTGCTGCGCACGCTGACCGAGGATGAACGTTCCGCCCGCGCCAGCGCGCTCGCCGATGCCAAGGTGCGCGAGGAAGAAGAGCGCCGGATCGCCGAAGAGGAAGCCAAGCGCCGCGCCAGCCGCGAAGGCATCGAGCAGGCCGAACGCGAGGCCGCCGAAGCCCGCCGCAAGGCCGAGGAAGAGCGGCATCGCCACGAGGAAGAGGCCAAGCGCAAGGCCGAGCAGGAAGCCAAGCGCCGCTTCGGCGAAGCCGAGGCTGCCGCAGCAAAGCCTGCCGCGACGGCCAAGCCTGCGACGACGACCGTCCGTACGCCCCCTTCCGTCAAGGCGCCCGGCATTGCCGTCGAAGTCGAAGAGGACGACGGTCCGCGACAGATCCGCCGCGGTCCCGGCGGCGCAATCCGCCCCGCCGCCGCGCCGAAGACCACCCACAAGCCCGGCCCGCAGAAGCAGCGCGGCCGCCTTACCGTGACCACCGCGCTCAACGCCGACGAAGTGCGTGAGCGTTCGATCGCCTCGTTCCGCCGCCGCACCCAGCGCCTGAAGGGCCATGCGTCGAACGAAGCCAAGGAAAAGTTGATCCGCGAAGTGATTATTCCCGAAGCGATTACGATCCAGGAACTCGCCAACCGCATGTCGGAGCGCGCGGTCGACGTCATCCGCATGCTGATGAAGCAGGGCGCGATGCACAAGATCACCGACGTGATCGACGCCGATACCGCGCAGCTGATCGCCGAGGAACTCGGCCACACCGTCAAGCGCGTCGCCGCCTCCGACGTGGAAGAAGGCCTGTTCGACGCGGTCGACGATTCCACCGACACCGAGCCGCGTTCGCCCGTGGTGACCGTGATGGGTCACGTCGACCACGGCAAGACCTCGCTGCTCGACGCGCTGCGCCACGCCAATGTGGTGTCCGGCGAAGCCGGCGGCATCACCCAGCATATCGGCGCCTATCAGGTGACCTCGCCCGAGAGCGGCAAGAAGATCACCTTCATCGACACGCCCGGCCACGCCGCGTTCACCGCGATGCGCGCCCGCGGCGCCAAGGTGACCGACATCGTCGTGCTGGTGGTGGCGGCCGATGACGGCGTCATGCCGCAGACGGTGGAAGCCATCAACCACGCCAAGGCGGCCAAGGTGCCGATGATCGTGGCGATCAACAAGATCGACAAGCCCGATGCGAAGCCGGAGCGCGTGCGCACCGAGCTCCTGCAGTACGAGGTGCAGGTCGAATCGCTCGGCGGCGACGTCGTCGACGTCGAGGTTTCCGCCAAGAACAAGACCAACCTCGATCGCCTGCTCGAAATGATCGCGCTGCAGGCCGACATCCTCGAGCTGAAGACCAATTCGCAGCGTCCCGCCGAAGGCACCGTGATCGAGGCCAAGCTCGACCGCGGCCGCGGTCCGGTGGCGACCGTGCTGGTCCAGCGCGGTACGCTCCGCATCGGCGACATCATCGTGGCCGGCGCCGAGATGGGCCGCGTCCGCGCACTGATCTCCGACCAGGGCGAGAATCTCGAGGAGGCCGGCCCGTCCGTGCCGGTCGAGGTGCTCGGCTTCAACGGCCCGCCGGAAGCCGGCGATCGCCTCGCCGTGGTCGAGAACGAAGCCCGCGCCCGCCAGGTCACCAGCTACCGCGCGCACCAGAAGCGCGAGAATGCCGCCGCCTCGATCTCGGGCATGCGCGGCTCGCTCGAGCAGATGATGTCGCAGCTCAAGACCGCGGGCCGCAAGGAATTCCCGCTGATCGTCAAGGCCGACGTGCAGGGCTCGCTGGAAGCGATCCTCGGCTCGCTGGAAAAGCTCGGCACCGAGGAAGTCGCCGCCCGCATCCTGCATGCCGGCGTCGGCGGCATCTCCGAGTCCGACGTGACGCTCGCCGAAGGCTTCAACGCCGCGATCATCGGCTTCTCCGTCCGCGCCAACAAGGAAGCGGCGGCAGCGGCCAAGCGCAACGGCATCGAGATCCGCTACTACAACATCATTTACGACCTGGTCGACGACATCAAAAAGGCGATGTCGGGCCTGCTCGCGCCGACGCTGCGCGAAACCATGCTCGGCAACGCGCAGATCCTGGAAATCTTCAACATTTCCAAGGTCGGCAAGGTCGCGGGCTGCCGCGTCACCGACGGCACCGTGGAACGCGGTGCCAACGTGCGCCTCATTCGCGACAACGTCGTCGTGCACGAAGGCAAGCTGTCGACGCTGAAGCGCTTCAAGGACGAAGTGAAGGAAGTTCAGTCCGGCCAGGAATGCGGCATGGCGTTCGAGAACTACGGCGACATGCGCGCCGGTGACGTCATCGAGTGCTATCGTGTGGAGACGATCCAGCGCTCGCTGTAAGTCCGAATCTTACAAAGCGACTGGATTTTTTGCGAACTGAACTAAGGGCGTCATGGCCGGACGCGTTCCGGCCATCCACGCCCTGTCCCGATTGAAACGAGAAAGACGCCATCGCCCGGCAATCGCGCGGGCCATGGCGGTTTTGAGAAAACCGTTATGCCTCGGCATCATCAGAAGAAGGGCTCCGCCCCCGGCGGTTCGCAGCGGCAATTGCGCGTCGGCGAGCTGGTACGGCATGCGGTGGCCGATATCCTCGCACAGGGCAGCGTGCATGACGCGGACCTCGAGGGCCACATCATCACCGTGCCGGAAGTGCGGATGTCACCCGACCTCAAGCTTGCGACCGTCTACGTGATGCCGCTCGGCGGACGCGACACCGAGCTCGTGATTGCTGCACTCGACCGCAACAAGAAGTATCTGCGCGGCGAGATCGCACACCGCGTTAACCTGAAATTTGCACCTGAGATTCGATTCCGCGCCGACGAGCGATTCGACGAAGCGGAACGGATCGAGAAATTACTGCGAACACCTGCGGTGCAGAGAGACCTCGCACCCGGACAGGACGACAAGGAATGACCGTGACCACGGCGAACAGCGCGCCGGATGCGCAGAATGCGCAAGCCCGCGACGCCAACGAAAATATTTTTCCGGATGCGCAGCGCGAGCCGCGCCGCACCAACAACGATCCGCGCAACAAGCAGCAGCAGGTCAAGCGCGACCGCCGCGACGTCCATGGCTGGGTCGTGCTCGACAAGCCGATCGGCATGACCTCGACCCAGGCCGTGGCCGTGGTGAAGCGCCTGTTCAATGCCAAGCGCGCCGGTCATGCCGGCACGCTCGATCCGCTCGCTTCCGGCGGACTGCCGATTGCGCTCGGCGAGGCCACCAAGACCGTTCCCTTCGTGATGGACGGCCGCAAGCGCTACCGCTTCACGGTGTGCTGGGGCGAGGAGCGCGACACCGACGACACCGAGGGCCGGGTGGTCAGGACCAGCGAGTTGCGCCCGACGGCGGAGGCGATTTCGGCCCTCTTGCCCCGCTTTACCGGGTTGATCGAGCAGATCCCGCCGCAATATTCGGCCATCAAGGTGCAGGGCGAGCGGGCCTATGACCTGGCGCGGGACGGCGAGACGGTCGAGCTGGCGCCCCGCCCGATCGAGATTCACTATTTATCCCTTGTAGAACAACTAGATAGCAACCGATCGGTGTTCGAGGCCGAGTGCGGCAAGGGAACCTATGTGCGGGCGCTCGCCCGCGATATCGGCCGGATTTTGGGCTGTTTCGGCCATATCTGCGAGCTGCGCCGTACCTTGGTGGGCCCGTTTACCGAAGCGGACATGATTCCGCTGGAAGAATTGGAGGCTTTGTGCAATAGAGCCGCGTCCGGCGAGGGAAGCCTCGCCGACGCGCTCCTGCCCGTTGAGACCGCGCTGGACGACATCCCGGCACTGGCCGTCACACGGGCGGATGCGGCAAGGCTCCATCGGGGCCAGGCCGTTTTGTTGCGCGGACGGGATGCGCCCAATAGTAGCGGCACAGTCTATGTCACGGTGGCAGGCCGGCTTTTGGCGCTTGCCGAACTGGGCAATGGCGAACTCATCCCCAAGCGCGTGTTCAACCTGACCGGGCTGGTTGCCAGCTCCGGCCGCAACGATGAAAGAAGTTGACGATGTCGATTACCGCGCAACGCAAAGCGGAAGTCATCAAGACCAATGCCACCAAGGCCGGCGATACCGGCTCTCCCGAGGTGCAGGTTGCGATCCTGTCGGAACGCATCAACGCCCTCACCGACCATTTCAAGACCCACGTGAAGGACAACCATTCCCGCCGTGGCCTCTTGAAGCTCGTGTCGACGCGCCGCTCCCTGCTCAACTACCTGAAGAACAAGGACGAGGCGCGTTACAAGGCGCTGCTCGAGAAGCACAACATCCGTCGCTGAGCACGTCACGACGCGCGCCGCTGGCGCGCGTTTTCGCATGATCTTTACGGAAGATCCGGCTTTCGATTCCCGAAAGACGATCATGCACAAGGCCATGACCCCGAAAGACATGACGGGTCATGCGCAAAGCAAGCGTCCAGCAGCAATCCGGCCGCTGGACCGGGCAAGGTGCCCAAGACTGACGAGAGGATGGACGCCATCCGAGACATCAAGACCATGGCAGGATCGCCGGATGCTGATCGGCATTTTCGATCAGCATCTCGCCATCTTGCGCATGGTCTTTTTGTTTTTGGGCGGACGGCCTTTCGTGAACCCATGAAAGAAGACCGATATGTTCAATAAGCATTCCGTGGAAATCGATTGGGGTGGACGTCCCCTCAAGCTTGAGACCGGCAAGATCGCCCGGCAGGCCGACGGCGCCGTGGTGGCGACCTATGGCGAGACCGTCGTGCTCGCCACCGTGGTGGCGGCGAAGACGCCGCGCGAGGGCGTGGACTTCCTGCCGCTCACCGTCGACTACCAGGAAAAGACCTATGCCGCGGGCCGCATTCCCGGCGGCTATTTCAAGCGCGAAGGCCGGCCGACCGAAAAGGAGACGCTGGTCTCCCGCCTGATCGACCGCCCGATCCGTCCGCTGTTCGTCGACGGCTGGCGCAACGAGACCCAGGTGATCGTCACCGTGCTGTCGCATGACATGGAGAACGATCCCGACATCGTGGCGCTGGTGGCGGCTTCCGCCGCACTGACGCTTTCCGGCGCACCGTTCAAGGGCCCGATTGGAGCGGCCCGCGTCGGCTTCGCCAACGACGAATTCATCCTCAACCCGACGCTCGACGAGATGGTCGACACCCAGCTCGACCTCGTCGTCGCCGGCACGGCGGACGCCGTGCTGATGGTGGAATCGGAAGCCAAGGAGCTCAACGAAGACGTCATGCTCGGCGCCGTGATGTTCGGCCACCGCCATTTCCAGCCGGTGATCAATGCGATCATCGATCTGGCGGAAAAGGCGGCGAAGGAGCCGCGCGAGGTCACGGTCATCGACAATTCGGCGATCGAGAAGGAAATGCTCGGCATGATCGAGCAGGAGCTGCGCGCCGCCTACGCCATTCCGGTGAAGCAACAGCGCTACGCCGCTGTCGGCGCCGCCAAGGAAAAGGTGATGGCGCACTACTTCCCGGAAGGCCAGGAGCCGAAATACGACAAGCTCCGCGTCGCCGGCGTGTTCAAGGAACTGGAAGCCAAGATCGTCCGCTGGAACATCCTCGACACCGGCCGCCGCATCGATGGCCGCGACGTCAAGACGGTGCGCAACATCGTCAACGAGGTCGGCGTGCTGCCGCGCGCCCATGGCTCGGCGCTTTTCACCCGCGGCGAGACCCAGGCGCTGGTGGTCACCACGCTCGGCACCGGCGAGGACGAGCAGTACATCGACGCGCTGTCGGGAACGTACAAGGAGCAGTTCCTGCTGCACTACAACTTCCCGCCCTACTCGGTCGGCGAGACCGGCCGTCTCGGCGGCACCAAGCGGCGCGAGACCGGACATGGCAAGCTCGCCTGGCGCGCCATCCATCCCGTGCTGCCGCCGCACCATGAGTTCCCCTACACGATCCGCGTGGTGTCGGAGATCACGGAGTCCAACGGCTCGTCGTCGATGGCATCGGTCTGCGGCGCCTCGCTGTCGCTGATGGATGCCGGCGTGCCGCTGAAGCGGCCGACCGCGGGCATCGCGATGGGCCTCATTCTCGAGGACAAGCGTTTTGCGGTGCTGTCCGACATCCTCGGCGACGAGGACCATCTCGGCGACATGGACTTCAAGGTGGCGGGCACGGAAGCCGGCATCACCTCGCTGCAGATGGACATCAAGATCGAGGGCATCACCGAGGAGATCATGCGTGTCGCGCTTGGCCAGGCCAGGGACGGACGCATCCACATCCTCGGCGAGATGTCCAAGGCCCTCACCGCTGCGCGCGCCGAACTCGGCGAATACGCGCCGCGCATCGAGACCTTCAAGATCGCCACCGACAAGATCCGCGAAGTGATCGGCACCGGCGGCAAGGTGATCCGCGAGATCGTGGAGAAGACCGGCGCCAAGATCAACATCGAGGACGACGGCACCGTGAAGGTCGCCTCCGCCGACGGCGAGGCGATGAAGGCCGCCATCAAGTGGATCAAGTCGATCGCCTCCGATCCGGAAGTCGGCCAGATCTACGAAGGCACCGTGGTCAAGGTGATGGAGTTCGGCGCCTTCGTGAACTTCTTCGGCGCCCGCGACGGCCTGGTCCATATCAGCCAGCTGGCTTCGGCCCGCGTGCAGAAGACCTCCGACGTCGTCAAGGAAGGCGACAAGGTCAAGGTCAAGCTGCTCGGCTTCGACGACCGCGGCAAGACGAGGCTGTCGATGAAGGCGGTCGACCAGGCCACCGGCGAGGATCTCGAGGCCAAGGGCAAGTCCGAGGCTCCCGCGCCGCGGGAAGCGGCCGGCGAATAGGCGCCTGCGACATCACAATCCGGAAAGGGCGGCCGCAAGGCCGCCCTTTTTGTTTGTTCCCTCACCCGCTGCGCCCCTAGGATAGCCTGCGCGATTCCGCCGCAGCGTCACCGTGACTGCATTCGAAAACGGGTATGACGCCTCCCGCGTATCTCATCGCGCTGTCGCGCGTTGTGCACAGCAGACCCGCCCCTGACAGGAGAAACCAATGTCAACCCTATCCCGGCGCCATCTCATGTTCGCCGCTACCGGTATCATCGCCGCTGCCGCCGCCCCGCGTATCGTGTTCGCGCAGGGGCAGATGGCACCGGCGGGTCCGTTCAAGCTCGATCCGCTCGCCTATCCCGCCAACTCACTGGAGCCGCATATCGACGCCAGGACGATGGAAATCCATCACGACCGGCATCATCAGGCCTTCATCACCAATCTGAACAATTTCGCCAAGGACAACCCGCAGATCGCGGCCAAGCCGGTACCGGACATCCTCGGCAATCTCAACGACGTGCCGGAAGCGATCCGCACCGGCGTGCGCAACAGCATGGGCGGTCATGCCAACCACACCATGTTCTGGCAGATCATGGGCCCCAACGGCGGCAAGGCGGAAGGCGACGTGCTGGCCGCGATCGACCGCGACCTCGGCGGCATGGAGAAATTCCAGACCGACTTCAATGCGGCCGGCGGACGGGTGTTCGGTTCCGGCTGGGTGTTCGTGACCGTGACGAAAGACGGCAAGCTCGCCATCGAGACGCGTCCCAACCAGGACAATCCGATGATGGACGGCAAGCGCGTGCTGCTCGGCAACGACGTGTGGGAACACGCCTATTACCTCAACTACCAGAACCGCCGCGCCGACTATCTCAAGGCGTGGTGGAACACGGTGAACTGGAAGGTGATCGGCGAGCGCTTTGCGGCCGCCAAGGCCGGCACCCTCGGCGTTTAGGCAAGAGAAAACCGGGTGCAGGTCATCCCTGCACCCGGTTCGCCTGCCGGTCAAACTACCGGCGATCGGTTCTAGCGACGAACAATGTCGTAGCGGTCGAGGTCCATCACCTTGCTCCACGCCGCCACGAAGTCCTTGGCGAACTTCTCCTTCGAGTCCTTGCACGCATAGACTTCCGCGAAGGCGCGGAGCTGCGAGTGCGAACCGAAGATGAGGTCGATGCGGGTGCCGGTCCACTTCGCCGCGTCGGTCTTGCGGTCGCGGCCCTCGTAGGAATTCTCCCCGGTCGGGTGCCAGACCGTGCCCATGTCGAGCAGGTTGACGAAGTAGTCGTTGGTCAGCGCACCCGTCTTTTTGGTGAAAACGCCGGCCTTCGATCCGCCGGCATTGGCGCCGAGCACGCGCAAACCGCCGACCAGAACCGTCATCTCCGGACCCGTCATCCGCAGCAGTTGCGCGCGATCGATCAGCGCCTCCTCGGGCTTCATGAACTGAAGCCGCTTGCCGCTGACATAATTGCGGAAGCCGTCGGCGCGCGGCTCCAGCGGCGCAAAGGAATCGGCGTCCGTCTGCTCCTGCGAGGCGTCCATGCGTCCCGGCGTGAACGGCACCTTGACGTTGACGCCGGCGGCCTTCGCGGCCTTCTCGACCGCGGCGGCACCGCCGAGCACGATCAGGTCGGCCAGCGACACCTTCTTGCCGCCCTTGGCCGACTTGTTGAAGGCGGCCTGGACCGCCTCGAGCTTGCCCAGCACCTTGGCGAGCTCAGCCGGATTGTTCACTTCCCAATCCTTCTGCGGGCTTAGGCGAATGCGCGCGCCATTGGCGCCGCCGCGCTTATCCGAACCGCGGAAGGTCGACGCCGATGCCCACGCAGCCGAGACGAGCTGCGCCACCGACAGGCCGCTGGCCAGGATCTTCGCCTTCAGGGCGGTGATGTCCCGAGCGTCGATCAGCTTGTGATTGAGCTTCGGAATCGGATCCTGCCAGATCAGCGTCTCCTTCGGCACCAGCGGGCCGAGATAGAGCTGGATCGGGCCCATGTCGCGGTGGGTGAGCTTGAACCAGGCGCGCGCGAACGCGTCCGCGAATTGGTCGGGATGCTCGTAGAAGCGCCGCGAGATTTTTTCGTAGGCGGGATCGAAGCGCAGCGACAGGTCGGTGGTCAGCATGGTCGGCACATGCTTCTTCGAGGGGTCGAAGGCGTCGGGGATCGTGGCTTCGGCATTCTTCGCCTTCCACTGCTTCGCGCCGGCCGGGCTCTTGGTCAGCTCCCACTCGTTCTCGAACAGGTTCTTGAAGAAGTGGTTGCTCCACTTCGTCGGTGTCTGCGTCCAGGTGACTTCCGGGCCGCCGGTGATGGCGTCGGCGCCGATGCCGGTGGCATGCTTGCTCTTCCACCCCAGGCCCTGATCTTCCAGCGCGCCGGCTTCCGGCTCCGGTCCGACCAGCGACGGATCGCCGGCACCGTGGGCCTTGCCGAAGGTGTGGCCGCCGGCGATCAGCGCGACGGTCTCTTCATCATTCATCGCCATGCGGAAGAAGGTTTCGCGGATATCCTTGGCCGCCGCGAGCGGGTCGGGATTGCCGTTAGGACCTTCCGGATTGACGTAGATCAGGCCCATCTGCACGGCGCCGAGGGGCTCGGAAAGCTGGCGTTCGCCGCTGTAGCGTTCGTCGCCGAGCCACGAGCCTTCGGGGCCCCAGTAGAGCTCCTCCGGCTCCCAGACATCGGCGCGGCCGCCCGCGAAACCGAACGTCTTGAATCCCATGGATTCCAGCGCGACGTTGCCGACCAGAACCATCAGGTCGGCCCAGGAAATCTTGCGGCCGTATTTCTGCTTGATCGGCCACAGCAGGCGGCGCGCCTTGTCGAGGTTCGCGTTATCCGGCCAGGAGTTCAGCGGCGCAAAGCGCTGCTGTCCGGCGCCGGCGCCTCCGCGGCCGTCGGTGATGCGGTAGGTGCCCGCCGCGTGCCACGCCAGGCGGATGAACAATCCGCCATAGTGACCGAAATCCGCCGGCCACCACGGCTGCGAGTCCGTCATCAGGGCGCGCAGGTCCCGGGTGAGGGCCTTGAGGTCGAGAGACTTGAACTCCTTGGCGTAGTCATACGCCGCGTCCATCGGATCGGACAAAGTGGAATTGCGGTGAAGCACCGAAATGTCCAGCGCATCCGGCCACCATTCGCGGTTCGAATGTCCACGGCTGCCCGTGAACGGGCATTTTGTTCTGTCGTCCATGATCGTCTCCTGGCGGTCGTTTCCTGAGGGGATTGGAAGCAATCTAAGCAGGCTATCCCATCAGGGGAAGTTGATTTTAATGATCGAAGCGATAAGATAATCTGATGATAAATCCTACGCTCCGTCAGCTCCGGTATTTCGATGCGCTGGCCCGACATGGCCATTTCGGCCGCGCCGCCGAAGCATGCTCGATTTCGCAGCCGGCCTTGTCGATGCAGATCAAGGAAATGGAGGAAGGCCTCGGCGGCACGCTGCTCGAACGAAGCGCCCGCCAGGTCACGCTCACCCGGCTCGGCGAGGAGCTGATCGAGCGCGTCCGCGACATCCTGCGCTCGGTCGACGAGCTCGGCGATTTTGCGCGCGCCTCGCGCGACCGCTTTGCCGGACGGCTGCGCATCGGCATGATCCCGACGGTTGCGCCCTATCTGCTGCCCCGCATCATCGGCGACCTGACGCGGATGCATCCGGAACTCGATATCCAGGTGCGCGAAGCGCTAACATCCAAGCTGATCCAGGAGCTTTCCGAGGGCCGGCTCGACACCGCGATCGTTGCGCTGCCGGTATCGGAGGCCTCGCTGACCGAGGTGGCCCTGTTCAGCGAGGATTTCCTGCTGGTGCGGCCTCTCGAGGACGAGGGAACGCCAGTGCCCAGCCGCGAGATGCTGCGCGAGATGCGGCTGCTGCTGCTGGAAGAAGGCCACTGCTTCCGCGACCAGGCGCTGTCGTTCTGCAAGATGCATTCCTCGCCGCGCGAGCTGTTGGACGCGAGTTCGCTGTCGACGCTGGTGCAGATGGTGAGCGCCGGCGTCGGCGTCACGCTGATCCCGGAAATGGCCGTCCAGGTGGAGACACGCTCGGCGGCGGTGTCGGTCGCGCGCTTCAGGAACCCGCAGCCGTCGCGAACCATCGGCATGGTCTGGCGCAAGACCAGCCCGCTGGCCCGGCAACTCACGCAAATCTCCGAAGTCGTGTGCCTGTCGGCCGGCAAGCCGCGCGGCAAGCAGACCGCGCCGCCGGCGCGCAACCACCGCAGCTGAACGGCACGCTTGCGTGACGCTTGCATCGCCGGCCGCCCTGGCCGAGAACGTCCGCATGCCGGCTCCGATCATCCGCCCTGCGCTGCCGCGCGAATATGACGAGGTCG
The DNA here is from genome assembly GCF_016219575.1 of Bradyrhizobium sp. Taxonomy (GTDB): domain Bacteria; phylum Pseudomonadota; class Alphaproteobacteria; order Rhizobiales; family Xanthobacteraceae; genus Bradyrhizobium. Next base: position 71,961 of record NZ_JACRMG010000039.1, read on the forward strand.
CCCGCGTCTGGATGGAGAGCTGGGTCTCCACCGGACTTGCGGAGGCCAGCAACTTCCTGCTCGCCAATCTGCGCGCGCGCGTCCGTCAGGAAATCGAGGGCGGCTGGAGCCTGTTCGTCGCCGACGACAGCGGCATTCTTGCCGCGATGCTGGCGCTGCATCTGCCGGACAGATATCTCGACCAGCTGTTCGTCGCGCCGGAATATCAGGGCAAGGGCGTCGGCCGGCAGCTGCTTGCCTTCACGCGGCAACAATTGCCTGACGAAATCTGGCTGCGCTGCGTACGCGAGAACGAAAAGGCCTGGCGCTGGTACGAGCGCGAGGGATTTGTCCACGAAAAGGAAGAGGTCGCGAGCGCGACGGGATTCATGATGAAATATTATCGATGGAAGAATGAGGAAACGGTCCGATGATGAAACTCTACTGGTCGCCGCGTTCGCGCTCGTTCACCGCGCTCTGGCTGATGGAAGAAGCCGGCGTGCCTTACGAGCGCGTGCTGACCGATATTGCCACCGGCGCGCAGCGCACGCCGGAATATCTCGCGATCAACCCGATGGGCAAGGTGCCGGCGCTGCAGGACGGAGATGCGACGCTGGCTGAAGCCGCCGCGATCTGCGCCTATGTCGCCGAGCGCTGCCCGGAGGCGAAGCTCGCACCGCCCGTCGGCGAACCGTCGCGCGCGAAATATCTCTACTGGTTGTTCTTCGGCCCGAGCTGCATCGAGCCTGCGATCGTGCAGCTTGCCACCAAGATCGAGATGAACCCGGTCGCCGCCGGCTGGGGCGATGCGCAGCGGGTGGTCGACGTTCTCGATGCCGCCCTGCAGAAGGGACCGTGGCTGCTTGGGGAGAATTTCTCCGCCGCCGACATCGTGATCGGCTCGGGCCTGAATTTCGGCGTGCGGCTGTTCAAGATGATCCCGTCGCGGCCGTCGTTCGACGCCTACATCGCGCGCTGCATGGCGCGCCCGGCGTTCCAGCGCGCGGAGAAGATCGCGGCGGGCTAGTCCTTCTCGGGCTTCAGCGTTTCCGGCCGCGGCATCGAGATGATGTTGTAGCCGGAATCGACGTAATGCACTTCGCCGGTGACGCCGCCGGAGAGGCCCGACAACAGGTACAGCGCCGAGCCGCCGAGTTCCTCCAGCGTCACGCCGCGACCGAGCGGCGAGTTCTTCTGCTGGAAGGCGAACATGGCGCGCGCGTCGCCGATGCCGGAGCCGGCGAGCGTGCGGATCGGACCTGCGGAGAGCGCATTGATGCGAATGTTGCGCGGGCCGAAATCGGACGCGAGGTAGCGCACGGAAGCCTCGAGCGCCGCCTTGGCCACGCCCATGACATTGTAGTTCGGCATCACCCGCATCGAGCCGCCGAAGGTGAGCGTGATCATGGTGCCGCCGGATTCCGGCATCAGCTCGGCCGCGCGTTTGGCCAGCTCCGTGAAGGAGAAGCAGGAAATCACCATGGTGCGCGAGAAATTCGCGCGCGTGGTGTCGGCGTAACGTCCCTTCAGCTCGTTCTTGTCGGAGAAGCCGATGGCGTGGACGAGGAAATCGAGGCCGCCCCATTTGGCGCGCAGCGCGGCGAATACCGCATCGACGCTGGCGATGTCCTCGACGTCACAGGGCAGGACGGTGTCGACCTTGAGCTCTTCGGCGAGCGGCTTGACGCGCTTGCCCAGCGCCTCGCCCTGATAGGTGAAGGCAAGCTCCGCGCCCTGGGCCTTGAGTGCCTGGGCGATGCCCCAGGCGATGGAATGATCATTGGCAATGCCCATGATCAGACCGCGTTTTCCCTGCATCAGGCCCGTCATTGTCACCTACTCCATTTACGTCAGGCCCGGGCAAAAGCGCGAAGCGCGTCTTCGCGCCAGATGTCCCGGGCATCCACGGCTTTCTAGCCTAGTACCAAGACGTGGATGGCCGGGACAAGCCCGGCCATGACGACACAACTCAAATTATTCCACGCACGAAGAACGTCACGCATCCATCCGCTTGAACACCAGCGTGGCGTTGGTGCCGCCGAAGCCGAAGGAGTTCGACAGCACCGTGCCGAGCCTGGCATTGTCGATGCGCTTGCGCACGATCGGCATGTCGGCAAACACCGGATCGAGCTCGCTGATGTGGGCGCTTTCGCAGACGAAACCGTTGTTCATCATCAATAGCGAGTAGATCGCTTCCTGCACGCCCGTGGCGCCGAGCGAGTGGCCGGTGAGCGCCTTGGTCGCCGAGATCGGCGGGCACTTGTCGCCGGTGCCGAACACCTTGCGGATCGCCTCGATCTCCGGGGGATCGCCGGCCGGCGTCGAAGTGGCGTGCGGGTTGATGTAATCGACCGGCGTCTTCACGGTCGCCAGCGCCATGCGCATGCAGCGCTCGGCGCCTTCGCCGGACGGCGCCACCATGTCATAGCCGTCGGAGGTCGCGCCGTAACCGACCACCTCGCCATAGATGCGCGCGCCGCGCGCCTTGGCGTGCTCGAGCTCTTCCAGAACGACAACACCGGCGCCGCCGGCGATGACGAAACCGTCGCGGCTGACGTCGTAAGGACGCGAGGCGGTGGCGGGCGTGTCGTTGTATTTCGAGGACATCGCGCCCATGGCGTCGAACAGCACCGACAGCGACCAGTCGAGCTCCTCGCAACCGCCGGCGAAGATGACATCCTGCTTGCCCATCTGGATCGTCTCATAGGCATTGCCGATGCAATGGTTCGACGTCGCGCAGGCCGACGAGATCGAATAGTTCACGCCCTTGATCTTGAACCAGGTGGCGAGCGTCGCCGATGCGGTCGACGACATCGCCTTCGGCACCGCAAAGGGGCCGACCCGCTTGGGGCCCTTGGTGCGCGTAATGTCGGCGGCTTCGACGATGGTCCGCGCGGACGGCCCGCCCGAACCCATGATGATGCCGGTGCGGATGTTGGAGACTTCGGACGGCTCGAGACCGGAATCCTGGATCGACTGCTCCATCGCGATGTGATTCCAGCCCGCGCCATCGGCGAGGAAGCGCATGGCGCGGCGGTCGATCACGTCGGAGGGATTGAGCGTCGGTGCGCCCTGCACCTGCGAACGGAAGCCAAGCTCCTTGTATTTCGAAGCATGGGTGATGCCGGACTTTGCCTCATGCAGGCTCGACAGCACTTCCTGGGTGTTGTTTCCGATGGACGAGACGATGCCCATCCCCGTGATGACAACCCGCCTCATGTTCGCCTCGCCCTGTCCGTTCATCCTTGGTGTGATAGCTTGCAGACAAGTTCAATTGCCGGGCTGCGTGCCCTGCCTGAACAGTCCGACCTTCAGGTCCTTCGCGCGATAGATAATCTCGCCGTCCATGGAAAGCCACCCGTCGGCAATGCCGAGCACCAGCTTTCCACGCATCACACGCTTGATATCCGTCTGGTAGACGACCTTTTTGGCGTGCGGCAGGACCTGGCCGGAGAACTTCAGCTCGCTCAGCCCCAGTGCCCGGCCACGGCCCTCGCCGCCGATCCAGCCGAGGTAGAACCCAACCATCTGCCACAGGGCGTCGAGCCCCAGGCAGCCCGGCATGACCGGGTCGTTCTTGAAATGGCAGCCGAAAAACCAGAGATCCGGCTTCACATCGAGCTCAGCGCGGACCAGGCCCTTGCCATATTCGCCACCGGTATCGGTGATCTCGCTGATGCGGTCGAACATCAGCATCGGCGGCAGCGGCAACTGGGCATTGCCGGGACCGAACAATTCGCCTCGGCCGCAGGCCAGCAAATCCTCATACTCATAGCCGTTGCGCCGATTGAGCATCGTATCAAGAACCTCTCGAATTCCGGATTGCGCGTTTTGGGCGGGGATAGCAACCCCGCGGGCGACGCACACCGTCCCCAGGCAAGCCGCGCAGGCGCTGATGCCCTGCAGGAACCGGCATTGGCCAATGCTGAAATCGCATGGCTCGGATCGGGGCGCTCTGTAACATGCCATCCACAGGCGGCAAAGCGCCGATGCGGGGTAAATCGCCGCGCCGGCCTGCAACGTTCCGCTTAACCTTGGTCAAGTTCTAGTTGCGAAAAACTTGCATCTGAGGCGTTTCCCTCTATATTCCAGCAGAATAGAGCTGGAAGTACGAGTACGGGCCCGACCTTGGATATCAACGACGCAACGACCCGCAACGACGATGCGGACAACATGGCGGTACGCCCGGCCGGACATCAACCCGCGCTGACCGGTTGCCCGTGGCATGACGTCAACGAAATGCTGCAGGCCGCTGGATTGCGCCCTACGCGGCAGCGCATGGCCTTGGGCTGGCTGCTGTTCGGCAAGGGCGCGCGGCACCTCACCGCGGAAATGCTTTACGAGGAAGCGACGCTGGCCAAGGTGCCGGTGTCGCTGGCAACCGTCTACAACACGCTCAACCAGCTCACCGATGCGGGTTTGCTGCGCCAGGTCAGCGTCGACGGCACGAAAACCTATTTCGACACCAATGTGACGGCGCACCACCATTTCTATCTCGAGAACAATCACGAGCTGGTCGATATCCCCGACCCCCATCTCGTGCTCTCGAAGATGCCCGACGTGCCCGAGGGCTACGAAATCGCCCGCGTCGACATGGTCGTGCGCCTGCGCAAGAAGCGCTGAGATCTAAGCCAAGCTGTTAGAGTTTCGTCATGGCCGGGCTTGTCCCGGCCATCCATGTTCTTGAGCTGCGAAAAAAGAAAGACGTGGATGCCCGGGACAAGCCCGGGCATGACGACGTCAACTTGTCCCGCAACTCGCGGGGACTATTCCACCTTCTCGTCGGCGTAGACGCCCCAGAGACGCTGCTGCTCGATCCAGCCGTCAAAGCCGCTGCCGGTGACACGGCACCAGCCGTTCGTGCATTTCTTCACCTGCGCGACGACGCCGGCCTGCAGCTTTGCCGCAATCGCGCTTGCGGGATCGGCGCGGTCATAGAGCGGCGCGAGTTCGTTCTTGCTCTTCATGGTGACGACGGCGGTGCGGCGGCCCGACAGCATGGAGTGATAGACCCAGCCTTCCGAGCCTTCGGAATCGCGCACCCGGCGCCAGTTCTCGAATTCGGCGGTGATCTCCACCGGCAGGCCCGCGCGGGTATAGATCCAGGCCACGTCATTGTCCTTGGTCGGGCCGGCCCTGACATTCACGTGATCCGACTTGAGGCTGACATAGCGCGGAACGGGCAGCCCGCTGGTGGCCGCCGCCGAATCCTTGGCCGCATGACCCGTGCCGGGGACAGCTCCCAGCATCGCCGCCAGCACCACCACCGCACCGAAACGCCCCAACCCCATCAACTCGTCTCCTGTCGAGAACGCGACAGGCTCAACTTCCCGGAGCTGAACCCGCTCGTCTTACGCCAACACCCCAAATCCCTGTGCAGTTGCGGAATCGCCTCGGCTTGCAGTTCCTTGGTTCTTGTCTTGGCCCGGCCTTCTGCTAGAGAGGACGGAACGCAAGAAGAGCCGAATTTTCCCGGGGAAAACCGGGTTAAATGTCGGGGAACCCAAGGAAACGCCGGGGACCGCACTGCAAGATTGCAGTGTCGAACACCCGGGTTAATGAGGTCTGAACGGCAGGCTTTTGTTAAGCTCAGCCTCATGAAAGCAGGAAATGTCGGTTAAGAAAAAGCCTCTCGTCGTCGTCACGCGCAAGCTGCCGGACTCCATCGAGACCCGGATGCGCGAGCTGTTCGACGCGAAGCTCAATCTCGACGACACCCCGATGACGTCCGAGCAGATCGCCGAAGCCGTGTGCACCGCCGACGTGCTGGTGCCGACCGTTACCGACGAGATCAAGGAAGACGTATTGAAGCAGCCTGACTGCAAGCTCAGGCTGATCGCCAATTTCGGCAATGGCGTCGACAATATCGACGTCGCCGCCGCGCATGCCCGCGGCATCACGGTGACCAATACGCCGAAGGTGCTCACCGAAGATACCGCCGACATGACCATGGCGCTGATCCTGGCGGTGCCGCGGCGGATGATCGAGGGCGCTTCCATCCTCACCGAAGGCAAGAACTGGGCGGGCTGGTCGCCGACCTGGATGCTCGGCCACCGCATCGGCGGCAAGCGCCTCGGCATTGTCGGCATGGGCCGGATTGGACAAGCCGTAGCGCGCCGCGCGCGGGCCTTCGGCCTGCAGATCCACTACCACAACCGCCGTCCGGTGGCGCCGCAGATCGCCGAGGAGTTGGGCGCGACCTATTGGGAAAGCCTCGACCAGATGCTGGCGCGGATGGACATCATCTCGGTGAACTGTCCGCATACGCCGGCGACCTATCATCTGTTGTCGGCGCGGCGGCTGAAGCTGATGCGCAGGGAAGCCTATATCGTCAACACCGCGCGCGGCGGGGTGATCGACGAAGACGCCATGGTCAAGCTGATCGAATCCGGCGAGATCGGCGGCGCCGGCCTCGACGTCTACGAGCACGAACCCCTGGTGAATCCGAAGCTGGTGCGGCTCGGCAAGGCCGGCAAGGTGACGCTGCTGCCGCATATGGGCTCGGCCACCATCGAAGGCCGCGTCGACATGGGCGAGAAGGTGATCATCAACATCCGGACCTTCCTCGACAACCACAAGCCGCCGGATCGCGTGCTGCCCAGCATGCTCTGAGCGCGGCGGCGTGCCGGAACCAAAACCGCGAAAACAACCCCATGCAAAGTAGAAATGGGACGCCCTACCGGTTACCTGCTACCGAACATGCGCTGAGCGGAGCGGCGTGAGCGAGACCCGCAACGCGCTGCTGGACCGTCTCGCCGCCACCATTGCGACGTTGCATCCGGACCGGCGCATCCGCGTCGCCATCGATGGCGTCGACGGGGCCGGCAAGACCATGCTGGCGGATGCGCTGGCGCCGCTGGTCATCGCGAAGGGCCGCGAAGTCATTCGGGCCAGTGTCGATGGCTTCCACAACCCGCGCGCCGTTCGCTATGCGCGCGGGCGTCATTCACCCGACGGCTTCTACCTGGATTCCTACGACTACGCCGCGTTTCGCCGCCTGCTGCTCGATCCGCTGGGGTCCGGCAGCTCAGGCAATTACATCGCAAGACATTTCGACCATCGCACCGATCAGCCCGTCGTGCCGCGGCCGCAACAGGCAGCCCAGACGGTCGCGCTGATTGTCGACGGCATCTTCCTGCATCGCACTGAATTGCGCGAATGCTGGGATCTCTCGATCTTCCTGCAGGTCGATTTCGCCGTCTCGACGGCGCGCAACGCCGCGCGCGACGGCACACCGGAAGCGCTCGATCCCGAGGCCCCGTCCACCCGCCGCTATGTCGGCGGGCAGCAGCGCTATCTCGCCGAATGCAATCCGCAGCAAGCAGCCGATATCGTGATCGACTACAACGATCCCGGCGCGCCGAAAATACTGAAGTGGAATTCCCGATCGCTCAGCGATGCCCGCTCAGATCGATGATACCGGGTGCATCGCCATTGAGCGGGTTTTGCGGATCGCGCTTGTAGCGCAGCGTCTCGAACCGCATCGACAGCGCATCGACCATCAAGAGGCGGCCGACCAGGCCATCGCCAAAGCCGACGATCTCGCGGATCGCCTCCATCGCCATCATCGATCCCAATACGCCGGCGAGCGCACCCATCACGCCGGCCTCCGCACAGGTCGGCACCGTGCCGGCCGGCGGTGGCTCCGGGAACAGGCAGCGATAGGTCGGGTTCAGCTCGCCTGCCGCATTGCGCTCGTGGGCGCGGATGGTGGTGAGCGAACCGTCGAACATGCCGAGCGCGGCTGTTATCAGCGGCTTGGCCGCGAGATAGCAGGCATCGGAAACGAGATAGCGCGTCTCGAAATTGTCTGAGCCGTCGAGCACGAGGTCGTAGCCGCCGATGACGGCCATGGCGTTGGCGGCGTTGAGCCGGACCGCATGGGATTCGAACAGCACGTGCGGATTGAGCGCGCGGACCTGCTCGGCGGCGCTGTCGACCTTGAGCCGTCCCACCTCCGGCGTGGTGTGGATGATCTGGCGCTGCAGGTTGGACAGCGAGACCCTGTCGTCGTCGACGACGCCGAGCGTGCCGATTCCGGCTGCGGCCAGATACATCAGCGCCGGCGCGCCGAGCCCGCCCGCGCCGATCACCAGCACCGAAGCCTCCTTCAGCGCCGTCTGGCCGGGGCCGCCGACCTCGCGCAGCACGATGTGGCGGGCGTAGCGTTCGAGTTCCTTGTCGCTCAGCATCCGATCTCTCCCCTCATGGTGAGGCTCCGGACGATGCTTGCGCATCGCCTTGAGAACCATGAGGCCCCTGTCTCGCCCGTGGCCCATCCTTCGAGACGCGGCCTGACGGCCGCTCCTCAGGATGAGGTCCCGGCCCCTGAACCGGCGTCCGGTTGTTGCCTGCCAAGCAGATGTGCATAATCGGCCATGGCTGCAATCCCGGGATTAGTCATGAGAACGGTGCTTTCGGCAACATTGTTGGTGGTGGCCATGGGCGGCGCCGCAGAGGCCCAGATGCAGGCGCCGGCTACCGCAGGCGCCCAGCCGAAGCCGGTTGCGACCACGCCAGTGCGTCCGCCAAAGACACAAACCCCGGCCGACACCGCCAATGCCATGGCACAGGCCGAGCGGCTGGCACTGCAATCGGATCTCGCCTGGGTCGGCGAGTATAACGGCGCGATCACGGGCGAAGTCAGCGAGCGCATGGTCAACGCCATCAAGGAATTCCAGAAGAGCCGCGGCGCGAGGCAAACCGGCGTGCTCAACCCGCAGGAGCGCGGCATCCTCGCCGACACCGCGCGGAGGCGGCAGGAAAATGTCGGCTGGAAGATCATCACGGACGCCGGAACCGGTGTGCGGCTCGGCATCCCGACCAAGCTGGTGCCGCAGCAGGCGAGCGACGCCGGCGGCGCGAAATGGACCTCGCCGACCGGCACGGTGCAGATCGTGCTGTCGCGGCGCAAGGAAGCAAACCCCAGCACCGCAAAGCTCGCCGAGCAGGAGAAGAAGGCGAACGGACGCGCGGTCGACTACAACGTGGTGAAGCCCGACTTTTTCGTGCTGTCCGGGCTGCAGGGCCTGAAGAAGTTCTATCTGCGCGGCACCTTCAAGGGCGACGAGGTCCGCATCATGACGATCCTCTACGACCAGGCGGTGGAGAACACGGTCGAGCCGGTCGTCATCGCCATGTCGAGCGCGTTCAACGCATTTCCGACGGGACCGCTGGCCGGACCGCCGGCGCGCAGGACGGTGGAATACGGCACCGGCATCGTCGTGGCCGAGGACGGCAGCATCGTCACCGACCGCCAGCTCGTCGATGCCTGCACCGCCATCGCCATCCCCGGCTTCGGCAATGCCGACCGCGTCGCCGAAGACAAGGAGCGCGATCTCGCGCTGCTGCGCATCTATGGCGCGCGCGGGCTCAAGCCGCTGAATCTCGCCGGTGGCGGCGGCAAGACCGCCGTCGATCTCACGGGGATCGCCGATCCACAGAACCAGGGCGGCGGCAGCGCCGTCAGTACCGTGAAAGCTTCGGTCAGCGGCGCCGATCTCGCGCCGGCGCCGGCGCTCGGTTTCTCGGGCGCGGTTGCCATCGACGCCGACGGCAAGTTCGCAGGCCTCGCGCAGCTCAAGCCGGTGGTGGTCGCGGGCCCCGCCGGCGGCGCGCCATCGCAGGCCGCATTGGTGCCGGCCGATGCCATCAGGGATTTCCTCAAGGCCAATGGCGTCACCGCAGCCGGCACGTCGGCGGACGCCAGGGCCTCCGTGGTGCGCGTGATCTGTGTGCGGAAGTAGGGCGCGGCCTGTACGGACGACCGCCTTGCGGGCCGGGAGTTTTGACGCATGTCAACGACATTCCCCGCAGACTGCCGTCAATTGCGCGTAACTATCCTGCGCGATGAGGTCATGATCATGAACCGTTCCATGAAGCTTGCGACAGGGTTTGCCGCGGGAATCGCGATGTGCGGCAATGCGGCTGCCCAGTCGCCGCCTTTGCCCACGCCGATGGTGGAGGAAGTGATGGTCAAGACCACGCTTCTGACGCTCAACGACGCCAACCTCACCGGCAATTACGACGTGCTGTTCGCCAAGATGGCCAAGCCATTCCGTGACAAGCTGACCGCCGACGCCTTGAAGCAGGGATTCAAGTCCTTCGCCGGCCGCCACATCGACGTCATTGCGGCGATGCCCATCGTCGCTTCGAGCAAGCCGGAGATCGGCAGCCGGGGCGAGTTGATGCTGCGCGGCCATTTTGACACCACGCCTTCGCGCCTCACCTATCAACTCGACTACTTCATCTCCGAAGGCGAGTGGAAGCCGGTGGTGATCGACGTCAAGGTCAGGAATCAATCCTCGAGCGATGCCGGCCCGGCCGAGCTGCTGGCGCGCGCGGCCGCCGACATCTCCGGAGCAAGCAGCGGGGGGCGGCCGTGAACGACTCCGTCCCGCAGACAGCCACATGGCGCAAGGTGCTTGCCGCCATCCTCGACTTCCTGATGGTGTTCTTCGTCGGAGGTTACGCGATCGGCTACCTCACCGGCGGCACGACGTCGGAAGGTTTCAAGCTCGAGGGTGCGCCGGCGATCGTGCTGTTCGCCCTGATCGTCGTCTACTTCGTCGCCGGCAGCAAATATCTGGGCGGCACCGTCTGGCAGCGCATCCTGTACAAGTGAGCGCGCTGCAAGCGCAACGTTCACCGCAGGCGAAACCGCACGCCGGCACGCGCGAGGCCGCCGGACATTCCGATCGGCGTACCGTCGGCGCGCCAGCAGGCGGCGCCTGACATGCCACCGTCCTGATCGAATTCGATGCCGTTCATGCCGCCGCCAACCGTGGACATCGCCACGACCGTGTGGCCCATCGCCGCGAGTTTGGCGCGCACGCTCTCCGGCACCGCCTGCTCGACTTCCAGCGCATTGCCCTCGGTCCAGACCCGCGGCGCCTCGACGGCTTCCTGCAGCGTCATGCCGTGGTCGATCAGATTGACCAACGCCTGCATCGCGCTCGGGAAAATGCGCTTGCCGCCGGGCAGGCCGAGCGCAAAGCGCAGCTTGCCGTCGCGCAAGGCCATCATCGGGGACATCGAGGTGGTGACGCGCTTGCCAGGTGCCAGCGACAGCGCGTGGCCCGGCCTGGGATCGTAGAGGTTCATGTAGTTGTTCGGGATGGTGCCGAGGCCCGGGATGAGAATCTTGGCACCGAACAAATTGTTGATGGTCTGCGTGGTCGCCACCACGTTGCCATAGGCATCGGCCGCCGTCATATGCGTGGTGTGCGCGCCTTCGAGCTGCGCGACGCCGGCACCCCAGGCCTGCGCGCGGCCGGGATCGATGGCACGGCGGCGCTCGTCGGCATAGGCCTTGGACGTCAGCCGCTCCACCGGCACGTTGACATGGGCGGGATCGCCGCTCGCCGCCTCGCGGTCGGCGAAAGCGATCTTCATCACCTCGGCGAGATAGTGGATCGTCTGTGCCGTGCCGAATCCGAGCGCGGCGATATCGAAGCCTTCCAGGATGTTCAGCATCTGCGCGATATGCACGCCCGATGCCGCCGGCGGCGGCGGTCCCATGATCTGCCAGCCGCGATAATCGGCGCGGATCGGTTGCCGCTCGACCGTCTTGTACGACCTGAGATCCTCGTGCGCGATGAAGCCGCCGTTCGCCTTCATGTAGTCGACGAGCACGTTGCCGAGCAGGCCGTTATACAGGGCATCCGCGCCATGCTGCGCGATGTAGGACAGCGTCTCCGCATATTCCGCCTGCACCACCCGCTCTCCCGGTTTCAGCGGCACGCCCTTGGGCAGATAGATCGCCGAGATCGGCTTGTCCTTCAGCATCACTTCGGCGCCATCGGCGATGCATTCGTGCAGGTAGGGCGTCGCCGCAAAACCGCGCGCGGCGTGCCTGATCGCGGGCTGCATCACATCGGCAAGGCTCATGCTGCCGAACCGCGCCAGCGTCTCGCACCAGGCCTTCAGCGAGCCGGGGACGGCGACCGCTTTCGGTCCGTTGAGGTTCTCGTCATCGACCGTATCGAACACGTCATGCGGCGAACCCGGCTTCGAAATGTACGTGTCCGCCTTCACCGCCAGCGGCACCGTGCTCTGCCCGTCGATAAAGCGATGGCTGCCGTCGGCCAGCCGGATATGCGCCATGCCGCCGCCGATGATGCCGACCATCATGGGCTCGACCACGGTGAGCGCAAACAACGTCGCGATCGCGGCATCCACCGCATTGCCGCCGGCCGCGAGCATTTCCATGCCGGCAGCCGAAGCCAGCGGATGATTGCTCACCACCATGCCGCGGCTGGAAGTGGCAGGCCTCTTGTCGCATTCGAAGACCGTCGCCGCACGGTCGCGCCAGTTTCCGCCCATCGCCGTTTGTTTTCTCGTTCTGTGGAGCGATCGCTGCCATGTTCGCCGGCCCTGCGGGCGCGGTCAACCGCCTGCGATTTTCCTCCGCCCGGCATTCTCCGTGCTTCTGCGGATAGGCAGAAATTTCGCGGTAGTCATACGGAATTGCCACATTTCTGTAATCGGCGATGATGGTGTCAGAACGATTCGGACTTCCGCGATCCCCTTGGGAGGATCGGGCCGGCACGTCCTGGGCAAGAACTGCCCGGCAACGCGCGAATGCGATGCACCCTGTTTGTGGCGTACGCATACCCCGACCAGCGCAATCCAAAGGACCTCGAAATGCACACGATCGTTTTGGCCACCCAGAAAGGTGGCTCCGGCAAAAGCACGCTCGCCATCGGCCTCGCCCGGGCGGCGATTGATGCCGGACACACCGTCCGCCTGATCGAAACCGATCAGCAGGGCACCCTCTCCAACTGGCAGGCCCGCCGCAGCTATGCCGAGCCGCGCGTCGATCCGATCTATGCGGCCGGCGATATCGCCGACCGGCTCGCAAGGCTCGCCGAGGAAGGCGTGACGCTCGCGATCGTGGACACCGCCGGCGGCGTCGGCGCGTCAACGTCGGTCGCGATCGGCAACGCCGATCTCTGCCTGATCCCGGCGCGCCCGAGCGTTGTCGACATCGAGGCAACCGCCGTGACGCTCGCCGAAGTGCGGCGCGCCGCAAAGCCGTTCGCCTTCGTGCTCAACCAGACGCCGATCCGCGGCCAGCGCCTCACCAATGCGGCGACGACGCTCGGCGATGGCGCGCTCGATATTCCCGATGTGGTGGCGCAGCCCTTCATCGTGATGCGCAACGACCACCAGGATGCGCTGAGCGCGGGCCTTGCGGTCAGCGAATTCGCGCCGTCGGGCAAATCCGCCGACGAAATCCGCGGCCTCTGGTCGTGGATCGAGGCCCGGCTCGGCATCGCCGCCACCCTGGCGCCGGATCAGCTGAGCGACCTGCCGGTCGCAACGATGCCGGCGGTGCAGCCGTCAGCCGAAGCGCTCAGCTTCGCATAAGGCCTCGTTCCCGCAGAAGCGGGGGCCGAACCACCGATGTCTGCCGTTGGCCGTACTCTGGCCCCGGGGCCGGCACGACGCGGACGTCGGTGGTTTGAATTTTACTTCTGGCACTTCGGACACCAGAAGGTCGAGCGGCCGTTCTGGTTGAAGCGGCGCACGGTGCCGCCGCAGCGCGGTGTCCTGCATTTCTCGCCTTCGCGATCGTAGACCTGGAAGGAATGCTGGAAGTAGCCGAGCTCGCCGGAGGTCTGGCGATGGTCGCGCAGCGACGAGCCGCCGGCCTTGATCGCCTGGTTCAGCACGGTGTGGATTTCTCCTACCAGCCGCCGCGCGTGATCGGTGGTCTCGCCCTTCCTCGTCGAAAGCGTCGCGGCGAGCCGGCGCGGCGACAGATGCGCGCGATAGAGCGCTTCGCAGACATAGATGTTGCCAAGTCCCGCCACCACGCGCTGGTCGAGCAGCGCGGCCTTCAGGCTGGTCTTCTTGTTGTGGCAGGCGCGCGCCAGCATGTCGGCGTCGAATTCATTGCCGAGCGGCTCGGGGCCGAGCCCGGCCAGCAGCGGCTCGTCTTCCAGCTCGTTGCGGGCGATGATCTTCATGTAGCCGAAGCGGCGCGGATCGTTGAACACGACCGAGGCGCCCGAGGACATGTGGAACACGACATGGTCGTGGGCGCGGTCCTCGCTGCGCGGATAGTGGAATTCGCCCGGCGTCGAATTCGTCTCGCCCTTGAGCACGCGGAACGAGCCGGACATGCCCAGATGCATCAGCAGCACGTCGCCGGAGGTGAGGTCCGCCATCAGGTATTTGGCGCGGCGGCCGAGCCCGGTGACGGTCTGGCCCTGCAGGCGGGCGGCAAAATCCTTCTGGAAGGGAAAGCGCAGATCCTTGCGCCGGGCCTCGGCTTTGAGGATTTTCGAGCCTTCCATGACCGGTTGCAGGCCGCGGCGCACGGTCTCGACTTCGGGTAATTCCGGCATGGAGGTCATTCACCTTATGATGGGCGTGTGATAGCCCCATTGCGGCCGGCGCGCTATGGTCCGCCGGGTTGGGGCTTTTGAGTAGAGTGATGGATCGGCCGGACCAAACCACGCATTTCGGCTTCAGGGACGTGCCCCTGGGCGAAAAGCAGACGCTGGTGAACGAGGTGTTTCACAGCGTCGCCTCGCGTTACGACCTGATGAACGACCTGATGTCGATCGGCCTGCACCGGGCCTGGAAGGACATCATGGTCACCACGCTCAATCCGCCGAAGAACGACGCGCCGTTCCGTCTGCTCGACGTTGCCGGCGGCACCGGCGATATATCTTTCCGCGCCGCCAAGGCGTCGGGCAAAGGGTTCCGCGCCACCGTCTGCGACATCAATGTCGACATGCTCGAGGTCGGCCGCAACCGCGCGGCTGCGCAGCAGCTCGATGACCGCGTCGGGTTTGTCGAGGGCAATGCCGAGGCATTGCCGTTTCCCGATCGCAGTTTCGACGCCTACACCATCGCGTTCGGCATCCGTAACGTGCCGCAGATCGATCTCGCGCTGAAGGAAGCCTATCGCGTGCTGCGCCCCGGCAGCCGCTTCCTGTGCCTGGAATTCTCCACCGTCGACGTCCCCGGGCTGGACAGGATCTATGACCTGTTCTCGTTCCGCGTCATTCCGCCGCTCGGCCGTGCGGTGACTGGAGATGCCGAGTCCTACCGGTATCTCGTCGAATCCATCCGCAAGTTTCCCAAGCCCAATGCGTTTGCCGACATGATCCGCGCCGCCGGCTTCTCGCGCGTGCAATGGCAGAGCTTGTCGGGCGGCATCGTCGCGCTGCATTCGGGCTGGCGTTTGTGATCTCGGCAATAACCCACATCGCAAGGCTCGCCCGCGCCGGTTTCGTGTTCGCGCGCGAGGGCGTGTTCGGCGTCATCGATCCGGGCCTGGTGCCACCGCCGGCGCAGCTGCTGATGAAACTGGCGCGGCTGGTGGAGCGGCCCGGCGCCAAGTCCGGCCCGCGGCTGTCTCGCGCGCTGACGCGGCTGGGACCGGCGTATCTGAAACTCGGACAGTTTCTGGCGACGCGGCCCGACGTGGTCGGCGTCGTCATGGCGCGGGATCTTGAGAACCTGCAGGATCGCCTGCCGCCGTTCTCGCAAGGAGAGGCCGAAGCCGCGGTCGCGCAATCGCTGGAAAGGCCTGTATCGCAGGCCTTTGCCAGCTTCGGCCCGTCAGTGGCGGCGGCCTCGATCGCGCAGGTGCATCGCGGCGAGGTGATGCGGGAGGGTGTGCGACAGCCGGTGGCGGTCAAGGTGCTCCGCCCCAATGTCGCTTCGCGCTTCCGCCGCGACCTCGGCGATTTCTTCTTTGTCGCGCGAAAGGCGGAAGCGCATTCGGCGGAAGCGCGGCGGCTGCGCCTGATCGAGGTCATCAACACCATGTCGCGCTCGGTCGCGATGGAGATGGATTTGCGGCTGGAGGCGGCCGCGATGTCCGAGATGGCGGAGAACACAAGCGACGATGCGGATTTCCGCGTGCCGACCGTGGACTGGGACCGCACTACCCACAACGTGCTGACGATGGAGTGGATCGACGGCATCGCGCTGAACGATCATGCGCGGCTAGCCCAGGCGCAGGTCGACCTGCCCGATCTCGGCCGCAAGGTGATCCAGAGTTTCCTGCGCCATGCGCTGCGCGACGGGTTCTTCCACGCCGACATGCATCCCGGCAACCTCTTCCTCGACGATGCCGGGCGGCTCGTTGCGGTCGATTTCGGCATCATGGGCCGGCTCGGGCTGAAGGAGCGGCGCTTCCTTGCGGAAATCCTGCTCGGCTTCATCACCCGCGATTATCGCCGCGTAGCCGAGGTGCATTTCGAGGCCGGCTATGTGCCGGGCCACCACTCCGTGGAGAATTTCGCGCAAGCCATCCGCGCCATCGGCGAGCCGATCCATAATCGCACCGCCGAAGAAATCTCGATGGCGAAGCTGCTGACGCTGCTGCTCGAGGTCACCGGGCTGTTCGACATGCAGACGCGCCCGGAGTTGATCCTGCTGCAGAAGACCATGGTGGTGGTCGAGGGCGTGGCGCGCGGCTTCGATCCCAAGCTCGACATCTGGAAGGTCGCCGATCCCGTGGTGCGGGAATGGATCGAGCGCAATCTCGGCCCGATCGGCCGTATCCAGGGCGCCATGGCAGGCGCCGGCGAACTGGGCCGGGTGGCGGCCAGCCTGCCCATCCTGGCCGGGCGCGCCGTGACCGTGCTGGAGCATCTGGAGAAGATGGTCCGGGAGGGCGTGACGCTGTCGCCCGAAACGATTGCCGCCTTCAGCCGCGCCGAGGCCAGAAAGGACCGCTGGCGGACGATCGCAGTCTGGATCATCGCGCTGACCTTCATCGGGATTCTCTTCGCCGTCATGCGGCTCTGATTGCAAGGCAATCATAGTTGTGCTAGCAATGCTAGCATCTGTTCAGTCCTGAGGGCCGCCCATGGCCAGTCTCACCATCCGCAAGCTCGACGACGCTATCCGCGACGAATTGCGGCTGCGCGCCGCCCGCAACGGCCGGTCGGTCGAGGACGAAGTGCGGGTGATCCTGCGCGAGGCCGCCCAGAACCATGCGCCCGCCGGGGCCACCCTGCCCGCTCCGGCCGAGTATTCGGCGGCGTCGCCGGACGCCGCCACCCGCCAGCCGCGCATCACCCTGATCATCGCCGGCGGCATTGCCGCCTTCAAATCCCTCGAGCTGATCCGCCGGCTGAAGGAGCGCCAGATCGAGGTTCGCTGCGTGCTGACCAAAGCCGCGCAGCAATTCGTCACGCCGCTTTCCGCCAGCGCATTGTCGCATGAGCGCGTCTACACCGACCTGTTCGACCCCGAGAGCGAGTTCGACGCCGGACACATTCGGCTGGCGCGAGACTGCGACCTGATCGTGGTGGCGCCCGCCACCGCCGACCTGATGGCGAAGATGGCTCATGGCCATGCCGACGATCTCGCCAGCGCCATCCTGCTCGCCACCAACAAGCCTGTCCTGCTGGCGCCTGCGATGAATCCGTTGATGTGGAACAATGCCGCCACCCGCCGCAACGTCATGCAGCTGCGCCGCGACGGCATCCACACCGTCGGCCCCAACGCAGGCGAGATGGCGGAAGCGGGCGAAGCCGGCGTCGGCCGGATGTCGGAAGCCACCGAGATTGCCGCCGCCGCAGAACACATGCTGCGACCGCCAAGGCCGCGGCCGCTAGCCGGCAAGCGCGTCCTGATCACCGCAGGGCCGACGCACGAGCCGATCGATCCCGTGCGCTACATCGCCAACCGCTCTTCGGGCAAGCAGGGTTTTGCGATTGCCGCAGCGGCGCAGGCCGCCGGCGCCGACGTCGTTCTGGTGACCGGTCCGGTCGATCTGCGCGATCCCGCAGGGGTCACCGTGATCCGCGTGGAGTCCGCGCGCGACATGCTGCACAAGGTGGAAGCCGCATTGCCGGCCGACATCGCGATCTTTGCCGCAGCGGTCGCCGACTGGCGCGTCGCCAGCGAAGGCGCGCAGAAACTGAAGAAGACTTCCGCCGGGATGCCGCCGCTGCAGCTGGTCGAGAATCCCGACATCCTGGCCACGGTATCCAAGCTCAAGGACAAGCGCCCGCCGCTTGTCGTCGGCTTTGCGGCCGAGACCGAGCACCTGATCGACAACGCCAAGGCCAAGATCAAGCGCAAGGGCTGCGACTGGATCGTCGCCAATGACGTCTCGCCCGCATCGGGCGTGATGGGCGGCGATCGCAACACCGTGCACCTCTTGAAGCGGGACGGCGCCGAGATCGACGTCGATTCCTGGCCTGTCATGACCAAGGAGCAGGTCGCGATGGAACTGGTGGCGCGTATCGCGCAGCAAGTTGGAGCGAAGGCGTGAGCAGCACTGTGAAGGTCGATATCCGCCAGCTGCCGCATGGCGAAGGCCTTGCGCTGCCGGCCTATCAGAGCGCCGATGCCGCCGGCCTCGACCTGCTCGCGGCGGTGCCGGAAGGCACGCCGCTGATCCTCGGCCCCGGCAAGCACGCGATGGTGCCGACGGGACTCGCGATTGCCTTGCCCCCAGGGTTCGAAGCACAGGTGCGCCCGCGCTCGGGGCTGGCGGCCAAACACGGCGTCACGGTGCTCAATTCGCCCGGCACGATCGATGCGGATTATCGCGGCGAGATCAGCGTCATCCTGATCAATCACGGCGAGGCCGCCTTTGCCATCCGCCGCGGCGAGCGCATCGCGCAGATGGTGATCGCGCCGGTGGTCCAGGCGCAGCTCGTGCCCGTCGTCTCCCTCCCGGACACCGACCGCGGCAGCGGCGGCTTCGGCTCGACCGGCCGCTAAGCGGCTCATTTCATTGTAATTTCCGACATGCCTCAAACGGGACGAATCAGCGCCATTGACTTTACCTACTAGTAGGTAGATATGCGATGGGTGTTTCCCCAACCCGAAGGATCATTGCCGTGACAACCGAGCTCTACTGGCTGACGCTGACCGCCCTGATGACCGCCCTGTTCTGGGTGCCCTACGTTCTCAACCGCATCGCAATTGCCGGACTTGGCGGCGCGCTTGCCGGCACCTCGCCGACCAGCGAGGGTCATTCCGCCTGGGCCAACCGCGCCATCAAGGCGCATGCCAACGCGATCGAGAATCTCGCGATCTTCGCGCCGGTCGTGCTCACCGCCCATCTGCTGAACATTTCCAACGGCGCCACCAGGGCGGCGGTCGTGGTCTACTTCTTCGCGCGGCTCATCCACTTCGTGGTCTACTCGGCGGCAATCCCGGCGGCGCGCACGCTCGCCTTCACCGCCGGCTGGCTGGCGCAGATCGCCATCATCGCGAGCATCCTGCGCTGGATCTGACGGCCCAAAGATCCGACAGTCATGGTCCGTCCGCTTCTGCTCGTCGAAGCGACCGGAAAGCAGCTGGCGCTGGAGCAGTCCGGCCCCGGCGCCCGTCTTTCCGGCGTGACTGCCCTGCCGACGAAGAGATTTTCCTGTTGTCGGGATCGCTCAGGGATGAATATGGCAACTACGGCGCGGGCGCCTGGATCAGGAACCCGGCCAGATTCCGGCGCAGCCTTCAATCACCCGAGGGAGCAACCTATCGGGTGAAACGAGGTCATCAGCGCCCGGCCTCGTGACGGGAAAGCAATGACGACGGCGACAAGGCAGAGATCGGAAACCGCCGAACAGATCCTCGATCTCGCCGAGACGCTGATCCAGACCCGCGGCTACAGCGCCTTTTCCTACCAGGACATTGCGGACGCGCTCGGCATCCGCAAGGCCAGCATCCATTACCACTTTCCGTCAAAGGCCGATCTCGGCGTCGCCGTGATCGACCGCTACATCGCGCGGTTCGATTCCGCGCTGAACCAGATCGCGGCAGACCAGACGCAATCGTCGATGACGATGCTGGATTTCTATGTCCAACCCTACCTGCTGTTCGCCGGGACGCCGGACAGGGTGTGCCTCAGCGCTGCGCTGGCCGGCGAAATGCTCGCCTTGCCGCCGCAGATACGCGAAAGGGTCGAACATTTCTTCAGAACGCATCAGGCGTGGCTGACCAAGATCCTTCAGCGCGGCGTGGCTCGCGGCGAATTCGCATTGCAGGCGCCGCCGCCCAAGGTCGCGCGGATGATGTTCGGAGCCCTGCAAGGCGCGCTGCTGGTCAAGCGCGCGACCGGCGATCTTTCGCAGATCGACGATGTCATCGCGGTCATCAAGCAGCAGCTCGCCGGCCCTGCATAAGCCGCACAAGCGTACGATTACGGACAGTTTTCCAAAACTGCGGCGCAATTTTCCACGGCCGGATTCGCGTTCACGGTCTGGACTCTTACCCCCCGAGTCACGTTGGGACTATTCTCATTTGATTCGTGCACGGCGGGGGTAGCGCCGGGCCTGTAGTCTTGCGTTCAAGCCGAGCGTTCTTTGGGGCAAATCATGTCGGGCGTAGTCGCGGCAATGCGTCGAACCCTGCTGTCGTGCACCTCACTGGCGCGCAACGGCCTGATCGGACTCGCCTTTTCGGCTTTGCTGCCCGTGGGCTCGGCGCTCGCCGCCGACGTCGCGATCACCGATGCCCTCGCCGACTGGCTCGACCTCAATCACCAGGAATTCGCCGTTCTCGCCACCGCCATGGCGCTGCTCGGCTTCTCCGTCGTCTCCGCCATCCTCTTGATGCGGAACCGGACGCGCGCGGCACGGAACGAGAGCAAGCTGCGCGCCGAGATCAACGAACTGACCTCCCAGACCGACCGGCTGAGCGCGCTGCTGTTCGCCGAGCCGCAGGTGCTGGTCTCCTGGCCCGCCGGCGACGACCGGCCCCTGATCAGCGGCGACATTTCGCTGCTCTTGCCGGAATACGCCCTGCAGCAGTCGCCGCAGCGGGTCCTCGCCTTCGGCTCCTGGCTGCCGCCGGAGCCGGCGTTGCAGATGGACCGCGCGGTCGACGCCCTTCGTGAAAAAGGCGAAGGCTTCCTGCTCAACCTTGCGACATCGGCGGGACGCGCCGTGGAGGCGATGGGCCGCGCCATCGGCGGGCAAGCCATTGTCAGGATTCGCGAACTTTCCGGCGTCCGCCGCGAACTCGCCGAAGCCAACCTCCGCTACAAGACGCTGCTCGACGAAACCGAGCTGTTGCGCGATTTCGCCGATGCCGCTCCCTGGCCGATCTGGGCCAAGGATTCGCGGGGCGCGCTGCGCTACGCCAATGCGGCCTACGCGAAGGCGACGGAAGCGAACGGCACCGCCGACGCAATCCATCGCAATCTCGAACTGCTGGAGAGCGACCAGTGCGCCGACATGAGCCGGGCGCTCAACGACAATGCCGCCTATTCGGCGCGGCTGCCGGTGGTGCTCAGCGGCGAGCGGCGTACCTACGACGTGCAGGCGATGAAGTTTCCCTCTGGCAGCGCGGCGATCGCCGTCGACGCCAGCGAAGTAGCGCAGCTGAAGGCGGCGCTGCAGCGGATGGCGGAAGCGCACCGCCGCACCCTCGACCAGCTCTCCTCGGGCGTCGCCGTGTTCGACGCCGACCGCAGGCTGGCCTTCTATAACGAGTCCTATCGCCGGCTCTGGGGTCTCGATCAGGCCTTCCTCGACGCCCATCCCGACGATTCCAGCGTGCTCGATCGCCTGCGCGCCAACCGCAAACTGCCGGAGCAGCCGGACTTCCGCGCCTGGAAGGCCAAGCTGCACGAGGCCTACCGCGCGGTGGAATCGGAGACCTACACCTGGTTCCTGCCCGACGGCCGCGCCATCGCTGTCGTCACCACGCCCAATCTCGAAGGTGGCGTCACCTATCTCTTCGACAACGTCACCGAAAGCCTGGACATGGCCCGCCGCTTCGACGGCCTGATCCGGGTACAGCGCGAGACGCTCGACAATCTCACCGAGGCCGTCGCCGTGTTCGGCAGCAACGGCCGCATGCAGTTGTTCAACCCGGCTTTTGCGAAGATGTGGAAGCTGTCGCCGGAAACTCTGCGCGAGCAGCCGCATGTCGAAACGGTGGAAACCCTCTGCAGGCCGCTGTTCGACGATGCGCTGACCTGGCGCGCGCTGCGCGAAGCCATCACCGCGATCGAGAACCGCGCGCAGGTTGCGCAGAAGATCGAGCGCAGGGACGGCAGCGTGCTGGAATGCATGACCATGCCGCTACCCGACGGCGCGACCATGCTGACCTTCCAGGACATCACCGACACCGAGAACGTCGAGCGCGCGCTGCGCGAGCGCAACGAGGCGCTGGAGACCGCCGACCAGATGAAGGTGGATTTCGTCCACCACGTCTCCTACGAGCTGCGCTCGCCGCTCACCACCATCATCGGCTTTGCGCATTTCCTCAGCGATCCCTCCACCGGGCCGCTGACGCCGAAGCAGGCCGAATATCTCGACTACGTCACCAAATCGACCAATGCGCTGCTGGCGCTGACCAACAACATCCTCGATCTCGCCACCATCGACGCCGGCGCGATGAAGCTCGAGCTCGGCCCGGTCAACATCCAGAAGGCGATCGAGGCCGCCGCCGAAGGAATCCAGGACCGGCTCGCCACCGACCGCATCACGCTGAAGGTCGATATCGAACACAATATCGGCACTTTCACCGGCGACGAACGCCGCGTGGTGCAGGTGCTCTATAATCTTCTCGCCAACGCCGTCGGCTTCTCGCCGCATGATGCGGTCGTGACCATCAGCGCGCGGCGCACCGACACGCATGTCGTCTTCACCGTCGCCGATTCCGGGCCCGGCATTCCGCCGGAGGCCAAGGACAAGGTGTTCGACTGGTTCGAGAGCTATTCCAACGGCTCGCGGCATCGCGGCGCCGGCCTCGGCCTGTCGCTGGTACGCTCATTCGTCGAACTGCATGGCGGCGATGTACGCTTCGATCCCGATGTCGCCAGGGGCACGACCGTGATCTGCGAATTCCCGCTCGACCGAGCCGCCCATCGCCACGCCGCGGAATGACGTCGCCCGCCACATTCTCGCTCGCGCTTCCGAACGAGACCGCGACCGCGCATCTGATGGCCGACCTCGCGCTGTTGACCGGCCCCGGCGACGTCATCACGCTCTCGGGCGATCTCGGCGCCGGCAAGACGGCGGCGGCGCGCGCCATGATCCGCTATCTCGCCGATGACGACGAGCTGGAAGTGCCGAGCCCGACCTTCACGCTGGCGCAGACTTACGAACTGCCGCCGTTCCCGCTGATCCATGCCGACCTCTACCGCATCAACGACGCGTCCGAGCTGGAGGAGATCGGCCTTTCCCCGCTGCCCGAAGGCATCGTCGCACTGATCGAATGGCCGGAGCGCGCAGCCAACGCGCTGCCTGCCGACCGTATCGACATCGCGCTCAGCCATCGTCCCGCGCTGGGCTCGACCGCGCGCGCGGCCGAGATCACCGGCTACGGCAAATGTGCTGCGACCGTCGAGCGGCTGAAGACGCTGCGCGCGTTCCTCGAAGGCGCGGCTTTCGGCGAGGCCAGACGCAAGCGCATGGCCGGCGACGCCTCGATCCGCTCCTATGCGCGGCTGATCAGCGACGACGGCGTGTTCATCCTGATGAACTCGCCGAAACGGCCGGACGGGCCGGCCATCTACAACGGAAAATCCTACAGCGCCGCGGTGCATCTGGCCGAAGACGTCAAGCCGTTCGTCGCCATCGACAACGGACTTCGCGCGCAAGGCCTCTCGGCGCCGGCGATCCACCACGCCGATCTCGATACCGGTTTTCTCATCACCGAGGATTTCGGCACCGAAGGCGTGATCGAGGGCGATCCGCCCGCGCCGATCGCTGAGCGCTACGAGGCAGCCACCGACATGCTGGCGGCGCTGCACCGGCAGCCGTTGCCGGACACGCTGGCGCTGGCGCCGCATGTCACCTACACCATCCCGCCCTTCGACACCGAGGCAATGCTGGTCGAGATCGGCCTGATGCCGGAGTGGTACATGCCCGATCGTGGCTCGGCACTGTCCGACGAGCTCAGGGCGCAGTTCACCGGCATGTGGCGCGAGCTGCTCGACAGGACGCTCGCCGCCGCTGCAAAGACCTGGGTGATGCGCGACTTCCATTCGCCGAACATCATCTGGCTCGCCAATCGCGAAGGCATCAAGCGCATCGGCATCATCGATTTCCAGGATACGGTGCTGGGACCCGGCGCCTACGATCTGGTGTCGCTGCTGCAGGATGCCCGCATCGACGTCCCCGAGCAGCTCGAGCTCACCTTGCTCTCGCGCTACATCAAGGCGCGCCGCGTCGACGAGGCAAGCTTCGATGCCGCCGGCTTCGCCGGGCTCTACGCCATCATGTCGGCGCAGCGCAACACGCGGCTGCTCGGCACCTTTGCCCGGCTCAACCGGCGCGACGGCAAGCCGCAATATCTGCGGCACCAGCCGCGGATCTGGACCTATCTCAACCGCTCGCTGGCGCATCCGGCGCTGGCCGGATTCCGCGACTGGTATGCGGCCAATGTGCCGCCGCCGGCTTCCTGATTTACCTCTTGTTAGCCAAACAGCCGTTAATCTCGCGGAGGGTGCCGCACGCCGGCGTGTGGCTCGTTCATATGGGAAGCAAGCCATGGCGACGGCAGAGCGACGCAGAGGCGAGCGAGTCGTATTCGAGCGGGGCATCCCGGCCCACATGATGGCCATCGACGGCACCTGGCGGCGCGACTGCACCATGGAAGACGTTTCGGAGACCGGCGCCAAGCTGACGGTCGAGGGTTCCGTCGAGGGCCTGCACCTGAAGGAATTCTTCCTGCTGCTGTCGTCGACCGGCCTTGCCTATCGCCGCTGCGAGCTGGCCTGGGTCAACGGCGACCAGATCGGCGTCAACTTCCTCAAGCAAGGCGACAAGAAGAAGGCAACCCGGCGCGCCACGGCCGAGGCCTGAACGGCACCGTCGCACGGCCGTCATATCCGGTCACTATGGCCTGACGACCACACCCAGGGGCGAATCGCCGTGATATGATCCGGCCAACGAATTCGAGAAGCTTTCCGCTGATGTCCGTCCAACCCACCAAAGCCATGGTCCTTGCCGCCGGTTTCGGCGTGCGCATGCGTCCGCTCACCGACAGGATGCCGAAGCCGCTGGTGCGTGTCGCCGGCGAGCCCCTGCTCGATCACGTGCTCGACAAGCTGGCCGCCGCCGGCGTCAGCGAGGCCGTCGTCAACGTGCACTACCTGCCCGACCAGATCATCGAGCACACGCGGCTGCGCAAAAAGCCCCGCATCATCATCTCCGACGAGCGCGACCATGTGCTGGGCACCGGCGGCGCCGTGGTCAAGGCGCTGCCGATCCTGGGCAATGCGCCGTTCTTCCATCTCAACGCCGACACGATGTGGATCGACGGCGTGCGGCCGAACCTGGCGCGGCTGGCGGAGGCCTTCGATCCCGCGCGCATGGACATCCTGCTGCTGATGGCGCCGACCACCAGCAGCATCGGCTATACCGGCCGCGGCGACTATTCGATGCTGCCGGACGGCGCGCTGCGCAAGCGGCGCGAGCTGCAGGTGGTGCCGTTCGTCTACGCCGGCGCGGCGATCATGTCGCCCTCGCTGTTCGCCGACGCGCCATCCGGCGAATTCTCGCTGACGAAAATGTTCGACCGCGCCAACGAGCAGGAGCGCCTGTTTGGCCTGCGTCTCGACGGCGTCTGGATGCATGTCGGAACCCCCGACGCGGTCCAGGCCGCGGAAGAGGCGCTTCTGGAGAGCGTGGCCTAGCGTCCTGGCAACTCTCTGACGTCGTCATGCCCGGGCTTGTCCCGGGCATCCACGTCTTGGGCGCAACCTGCGAGAAAGTCGTGGATGGCCGGGTCACAGGCGGAGCGAAGCGACGCCGTTCTTCGAACGGCTATGCCCGGCCATGACGGAACATTGGGCACGACTCCCTCCCGTCTCCCCGCCATGCCATGATGCGACCTGATCCCGAATCAGGAAGTCCATGCGCGTTCTCAGCGTTCCCCTTTCCGTGCCGTTCCTGCGCACCGTCATCGCGGCGCTGGTCGACGGCCGCCTGTTGGAAGGCTTTGAGGCGCGCACGCAGCCCGAACGGCTGGCCAGCGCGACGCTTTACTTGCCGACCCGGCGCGCAGGACGGCTGGCGCATGGCATCTTTCTCGATGTGCTCGGCACCGATGCCGCGATCCTGCCGCGCATCGTTGCGCTCGGTGACATCGACGAGGACGAGCTCGCCTTCTCGGAGGATTCCGAGCCGGGCGGCATCGCCCCGCTCGACATTCCACCGAAGCTCGGCGAACTGGCGCGCCGGCTGGCGCTGACAAGGCTGGTCGCCGCCTGGGCCAGGCGTCCGGTGCTGTCGCCACTGGTGGTCGGCGGCCCCGCGTCCACGCTCGCATTGGCCGGCGATCTGGCGCGGCTGATCGACGACATGGTGACGCGCGGCGTCGACTGGAGCGCGCTCGACCGCCTGGTACCGGACCAGTTCGATGAATACTGGCAGCACTCGCTGGAGTTCCTGCAAATCGCGCGAGAATTCTGGCCGGCTTTTCTCGCCGAGGAGAACAGGATCGAGCCCGCCGCACGCCGCGACCTGCTGATCGAAGCCGAAGCGGCGCGGCTGTCGCGACATGCCGACGGACCGGTGATCGCCGCAGGCTCCACCGGCTCGATGCCTTCGACCGCAAGATTCCTGCATGCCGTCGCGAAGTTGCCGCATGGCGCCGTGGTGTTGCCGGGCCTCGATACCGAACTCGACGAGGAGTCCTGGGACAGCATCGGCGGCGCAAGAGGCGACGACGGAAGATTTACGACGTCGCCGTCGTCGAACCATCCGCAATATGCCATGCACGCCCTGCTTGACCGCTTCGGCATCAAGCGCGGCGATGTCGAGATTCTCGGCGCGCCTTCGGCGGAAGGCCGCGAAGTCCTGATGTCGGAGGCGATGCGGCCGTCCGGCGCCACCGGGCAATGGCATGACCGGCTGCGGCAGCCCGCCATCGCGGCACACATCACCGCCGGCATGAAGAAGCTTGCCGTGGTCGAGGCGCCCAATCCCGAGATGGAGGCGCTGGCGATTGCGGTCGCGATGCGCGAGGCGCGGCATCTCGGCAAGTCGGCTGCGCTGGTGACGCCGGACCGCGCGCTGGCGCGGCGCGTGACCGCCGCGCTCGGCCGCTGGCATCTCGCCTTCGACGATTCCGGCGGCGATGGACTGATGGAAACGCCGGCCGGCATCTTTGCGCGGCTCGCTGCCGAGGCCGCGACCAGAGGACTGGAGCCGCCGACGCTGCTGGCGCTGCTCAAGCATCCGCTGTTCCGGCTTGGTGACGCTCATGGCGCCTTGAAGCGCGGCATGGAGGTGCTCGAGCTGGTGTTGCTGCGCGGCACGCGCCCGCAGGCCGGAAGCGAGGGCCTTGCCGCCGACTTCGTGCGCTTCCGCGACGAACTGCACAAGCTGAAGAGCAACGAGACTTCATCGCTCCATCGCGCGGAGCCGCGCACGAGAGTGGGCGATCGCGACCTCGACCAGGCGGAGTTGCTGATATCTGCGCTTCACAAGGCGCTGGCGCCGCTCGAAGGTCTTTCATCCTCCAGCCCGCATGACTTTGCCGAACTGGCGCAACGCCATCGCGAGGTGCTGGCAGGTCTCTCCGCCGACGAAAACGCGGTTGCCTCGGCATTCGAAGGCCAGGACGGAATGGCGCTGGCATCGGCCTTTGACGATTTGCTCGGCCGGCAGCAGAACACCGGCCTCATGGTCGAGATCTCGGACTATGCCGAAGTATTCCAGGCTGCCTTTGCCGACCGCATGGTGCGGCGGCCCGAGCAGCCGGGAGCGAGGCTCCACATCTTCGGCCAGCTCGAGGCGCGGCTGACGGAAGCCGACCGCGTGATACTCGGCGGTCTCGTCGAAACCGTATGGCCGCCCGCACCGCGCGTCGATCCCTGGCTGAGCCGACCGATGCGTCACGACCTCGGCCTCGATCTGCCGGAGCGGCGCATCGGCCTCTCCGCTCACGACTTCGCGCAACTGCTCGGCCATGAGGATGTCATCCTCACGCATTCGGCCAAGGTCGGCGGTGCGCCGGCGGTGGCTTCGCGATTCCTGCACAGGCTCGAAGCCGTCGCGGGCGAAGAGCGCTGGAAGGCGGCGAGGAAGGCCGGCGACAACTACGTCTACTACGCCGGCGCGATCGATCAGCCGGCTGAAGTCAGGCCGATCGACCAGCCTGCGCCCAAGCCGCCACGCGAGACGCGACCGACGAGACTTTCGGTAAGTGCGATCGAGGACTGGCTGCGCGATCCCTACACGATCTATGCCCGCCACATCCTGCGGCTCGATCCGCTCGATCCCGTGGACATGCCGCTATCGGCCGCCGATCGCGGCTCTGCAATCCACGCTGCGCTGGGCGAGTTCACGCAGACCTATTCCGGCCGATTGCCCTCCGACATCCTGGGCGCGTTGCGCAGCATCGGCGAAAAGCATTTCAAGCCGCTGATGGAGCGTCCGGAAGCGCGGGCGTTGTGGTGGCCCCGGTTCCAGCGCATCGCGCGCTGGTTCGCCGATTGGGAGACCGCGCGGCGCGGCGATCTCGGCGCTATCCTCGCCGAGATCAAGGGCGACCTCGAGATCGCGCTCGACAACGACAGGAAATTCATCCTGTCGGCGCGCGCCGACCGCATCGAACGCCGCCACGACGGCAGCTATGCCATCCTCGACTACAAGACCGGCGCACCGCCGACGGCGAAGCAGGTGCGAATGGGCCTGTCCCCGCAGCTCACGCTGGAGGCGGCGATCCTGCGCGCAGGAGGCTTTGACGGGATCGACGCCGGCTCTTCGGTCGGCGAACTCGCCTATGTCAGGATCAGCGGCAACAATCCGCCGGGTGAGCACAAGGCGCTGGCGCTGAAGATCAGGCAGAACGACACGCCGCAGCCGCCCGATGAGGCGGCTGACCATGCGCGGGCGCAGCTCGAGGCGCTGATCCGCCGGTTCGAGAACCCGGATGAGCCTTATCGGTCGCTGGTGCTGTCGATGTGGACTGCCCGTTACGGCGACTACGACAACCTTGCCCGCGTCAAGGAATGGTCCGCCGCGGGCGGCATTGCACTGGAGGAATGGTGAAGGCTCCGCGCACGATCCCGCCGCCAGTCCGCGATGCGCAGGCCCGCGCCTCCGATCCCGCGGCGTCGGCCTTCGTGTCGGCGAATGCCGGCTCGGGCAAGACGCATGTGCTGGTGCAGCGCGTGATCCGCCTGTTGCTATCGGGCGTGCCGCCGGAAAAGATCCTCTGCCTCACCTTTACCAAGGCGGCCGCCGCCAACATGGCCGAGCGCGTGTTCACCACGCTCGGCCATTGGGTAACGCTCGACGACGACGAGCTCGATGCCGCGATAAGCAACGCCGGCATCGCGCATCCGACGGCGAAAATGCGCAGGTCCGCCCGCGAGCTCTTTGCGAGCGCGCTGGAAACGCCGGGCGGGTTGAAGGTGCAGACCATCCACGCGCTGTGCACGCGCCTGCTGCAGCAGTTCCCTTTCGAGGCCAACGTGCCGGCCCGCTTCACTGTGCTCGACGACCGCGACCAGGCCGAGATAATGGAGCGCGCCAGCCTTGCCGTGATGCTCGACGCTTCGCGCGCCCCCGACAGCGCCATCGGCCGCGCCTTGCTGACCGCCATGGCGAGCGCCGCCGACGTCACCTTCAAAGATATCCTGCGCGAGGCGTGCCTCAGCCGCGATCATTTCATGGCCTGGACCGATGCCGCCGGCAGCGCCGGCGCAGCGGCACAGCAGGTGTCGTCGGTGCTTGGCCTGGACGATACTGATCGCCTTGACGACATCGAGCGCGAGATCGTCGACGGGCCGAACCTGCCGCGATCGCGTTGGGAGGAGTTCGCGCGCGCGCTCGAGCTTGGTGCCAAGACCGAGCGCGACAATGCGGACCGGCTGCGCGCGGCCCTGGCGACAACAGGTACGGCCCAGGCCGACGAGTATCTTTGCGTGTTCTTGACCGATACCGAACGGACGTTTCGCAAATCGGTCGTGACCAAGAAGTTTTCGGACGACAATCCAGCGCTTGGGCGGTTGCTCAATGCCGAGCGGGAGCGGCTTCCGGCCCTGATCGAAAAGCGCCGCGCGCTGATGGTGCGCGACCGCACCGAGGCCCTGCTGCATATCGCCATTGCGGTCGCCGCCAACTATCGGCGCGAAAAGCTGGAACGCGGCCTGCTCGACTATGACGACCTGATCGACAGGACGCTGGCCCTGCTCGCAAGCGGCGCGTCCGCCTGGGTGCACTACAAGCTCGACCGCGGCGTCGATCATGTGCTGATCGACGAGGCCCAGGACACCAGCCCCCGGCAATGGGACATCATTGCGCATATCATCTCGGAATTCACCACGGGCGCGGGTTCGCGCGACGGCGTGGTGCGCACCGTGTTCGCGGTCGGCGACGAGAAGCAGTCGATCTTCTCTTTCCAGGGTGCCGCGCCGCGGGAATTCGATGCGCGGCGATGGGAACTGAAGAAGAAGTTCGAGGACGCCGCACTGAAATTCGAGTCCATTCCGTTCACCTATTCGTTCCGCTCGGGACAGGCGATCCTGAAATCCGTCGACCATGTGTTCCGCGAAGAGGCGATTTATCGCAGCATCCACGCGGAAAAGGCCTATCCGCTGCACGAGGCTCTGCCCGATGCCGGCCCGAGCCGGATCGATCTCTGGGAGCTTTCGGTCGCCGATGACAAACAGGACATCGAGGGCTGGCGCGCGCCGTTCGACGGCGTGCCGGTAACGAGCGCCGAGGTGAAACTGGCGAAACGCATCCAGGCCGAGATCAGGCGGCTCGTCACCGGCAACACCATGACCGGACGTCTCGGCGATCGCCGCCGTCTCTCCTATGGCGACGTGTTGGTGCTGGTGCGCCGACGCGGCAATCTGTTCGATGCCGTGATCCAGGCGCTGAAGCACGCCGGCGTCCCCGTGGCCGGCGCTGACCGGCTCAAGCTCACCGAGCACATCGCAATCATCGACCTGATGAGTCTTGCCGACGCCCTGCTGCTGCCGCAGGACGATCTGGCGCTCGCCGTCGCCCTGAAGAGCCCGCTGTTCGGCCTCGGCGAGGAAGACTTGTTCACGCTCGCCTGGAATCGCAAGGGATCGCTGCGCGTATCGCTGACTGCGCACGCTGACGGAAACAGCAGGCTCAAGGATGCGCTCGATCGCCTCGAGCAATGCGAGCAACGCTTCCGCACCGAGACTCCGTTTGCGTTCTATGCCTGGCTGCTCGGCGGTGACGGCGGCCGTGCGCGCATCCTGCGCCGGCTCGGACATGAGGCCAATGACGCGCTCGACGAATTCCTCGAGCTGGCGCTCGCCTATGAGAGGAAAGCCCCGGCGTCGCTGCAGGGGTTCATGGCCTGGCTGCGCGCCGCCGACACCGAGGTGAAGCGCGACATGGAAATCTCGCGCGACGAGGTTCGCGTGATGACCGTGCACGGCGCCAAGGGTCTGGAAGCCTCCGTTGTGATCATGGCCGACACCACGACATCGCCATCGGACACCCAGCGCCTGCGGCTCGTTCGCGTGCCGCGGGGAAATGGCGGTGAGGTCATGGTCTGGGCCGGGCGCAAGGCGGACGATCCGCCCGGCGTAGCCAGCGCGCGCATTGCGATGCTGGAGGAGACCGAGCATGAATATCGCCGCCTGCTTTATGTCGCGATGACGCGCGCGGCCGACCGGCTGATCGTCGCCGGCTGCATGCCAGGAAACCGGAACAGCGTCCGTGAGGATTCCTGGTACGATTTGGTCGAGCGCGGCCTTGCGAGCTCCGGTCTGGCATTCGAGGAGATCCCGGCCGACGACGGTGTGGTGAAAAGCTACAGGCGAGCCGAAGACGAAAAGACCGTGGCGGAAGCCGACGCCGACGCCGCAGCAAACTTGCCGGTCTCGCTGCCCGATTGGCTGCGCGTGCCCGCTCCGCCCGAGCCGTTCATCGACACCAGGCTGCGGCCCTCCGATCCCGGTGAGGGCGAGGCCACGACCTTCCGCAGCAGCGAAGCGATCGCGCAGCGCGCCCGTGCGTTGCAGCGCGGCGTGCTGGTGCATCGCCTGCTGCAATCGCTGCCCGATCTCGCCGCCGGCCGCCGCCGCGATCTCGCGCTGGATTATCTCGTCCGCAATGCGGAGACCTGGACAGACTCCGAACGCGAGGCGCTGGCGGCGCAGGTGCTGGCGCTGATATCCGAGCCGCGCTTTTCGGCGGTGTTCGCGCCCGGCAGCCGCGCCGAGGTGCCGATCGTCGGCCGGCTGGAGGGACGGCTGGTTTCCGGCCAGATCGACCGGCTGGTGGTGACCCCGGCCGAAATCCTGATCGTGGACTACAAGACCAACCACGCGCCGCCGGCGACGCCCGAGGAGGCCCCCCAGGGCTATGTCCGGCAGCTTGCCCTCTACCGGGCGGTGCTTGGAAAACTTTATCCCCAGCAGCCCGTCCGGGCGGCGCTGCTTTGGACCGAAACCCCTGATTTGATGGAGATTTCCACCTCCGCGCTGGACGCGGGCCTCGCATCCTCATCATCTCGGCGTGAGCCTGCTTGACCCGGCAAGGAGCCGTTCATAGGTTGGCCACATGCTGTTCGGGCGCGATTCCCGCGCCCCCTTATCCTGTAAACGAACGAGGTATCCCATGGCCGTTGGCAAGGTTTCTGACGCCGATTTCGAAGCCGAAGTGCTCAAGGCGAGCGGCCCTGTCGTGGTCGATTTCTGGGCCGAATGGTGCGGCCCCTGCCGCATGATCGCGCCCGCGCTCGACGAGATCGCCGGCTCCATGGGCGACAAGGTCAAGATCGTGAAGCTCAACGTCGACGAGAGCCCGAAGACGGCGTCGAAATACGGCGTGATGTCGATCCCGACCCTGATGATCTTCAAGGGCGGCGAGATGGCTTCCCGCCAGGTCGGCGCTGCGCCGAAGGCAAAGCTGCAGCAGTGGATCTCCGCTGCCGTCTGATCGGCTTTCGAATTGTGAATGACGAAACGGCCGGCTCAGCCGGCCGTTTTTGTTTTGGCCGGAGCTAACCGACCCAGCCCGTCATCAGCGCGGATGCAAACTCCGCGTCGCCGTTGCGCCGCGCCAGTGCCGCCATCGCTTCGTGGTCGTAGGGAACGTGGCGGAAGGTCACGCTCCAGCCCGCAGGAGTCAGCTCCAGGATCGCGTAGCGGGCATCAGGCGTGCCCGCCTCAATCAGGTGCGGATACGGAACGTCGTAGGAGAAGCCGGGGCTGCCGACACTGCCGGGATTGACCACCAGGCGCCCGTCGCGAAGCCTCACCGCGCGCGCGACATGGGTGTGGCCGCAAAGGATCAGCGATTGCGGGATTCCTTCCGCCTCCTTCTCGATCGAATCGAGGGGCGCCATCCTCACCGCCCCCTCGGGCGTCACGGCCTCCAGCCAGTAGGTGTTGTCGTCCACCGGCGTCGCATGGCAGAGATAGACCTGGTCGCGGAACACGCGCGTTGACGGCACCGTGCGTAGCCAGTCGAGATGACCGGGACTGAGCTGCGGGTAGGCGGGACGCTCCCACACGCCCATCTTCTCGAACGGCCGGTCAATCAGCCAGCGATCATGATTGCCGAGCACGTGGACTGCATCCAGCGCCATCAGCATGTCCATGGTCCGCGCCGCATCGAGCGGCCCGCTAGCCATGTCGCCGAGATTGACGATCTCACCGACGCCATGCGCGCGGATGTCGGCGATGACGGCCTCCAGCGCGAGACGATTTCCATGCACGTCGGCAATGGCGGCAAAGCGCATCGGCGATTCCTATCCCGGCGGCGTGCCGTTCAGCGCC
The DNA here is from genome assembly GCF_016219575.1 of Bradyrhizobium sp. Lineage (GTDB taxonomy): Bacteria > Pseudomonadota > Alphaproteobacteria > Rhizobiales > Xanthobacteraceae > Bradyrhizobium. The sequence goes on from NZ_JACRMG010000039.1 coordinate 105,610, forward strand.
AGCACATGACCGGCAAGATAGAGCGAGCCGGTAACCAGGATACGCGGCGGCGTTTCATAGGCGAGCTTCGCCAGCGAACGCAACGCCGCCTCGACGCCGTCGGCGATCTCCACGCGCATGCCGAGCTGCCGCGCCGCGTCGGCGAGGCGGTCGGGCTGCATCGCGTTGTCCGTATCGGGAATCGGCACCGCAACGATGTGACGGGTCTGTCCGGCAAAATTGGCGAGGAAGCCGCCGGCATCCTTGTTGCCCATCATGCCCGCGACGATCACGAGCTGGCGCGGCACGCGTTCTTCGAGATCGCCGAGCGCCGCCGCTGTGACGCGGCCGCCTTCGGCATTATGGCCGCCGTCGAGCCAGATTTCCGAGCCTGCGGGCGCGAGCTCGATCAGCCGGCCCGCCGAGAGCCGCTGCATCCGCGCCGGCCATTCGGCGCCGACGATGCCGGCCTCGAACGCGGCATGGCTGATCCTGAAGGCGTCTGTCGCGCGCAGCGTCGCGATCGCAAGCCCGGCGTTATCGAATTGATGGCGGCCGAACAGTTTTGGTGCGGCAAGATCCATCAGGCCGCGCTCGTCCTGATAGACGAGCCGCCCGCGCTCGATGCCGACATGCCATTGCTGACCGGCTGCAAACAGCGGCGCGCGCATGCGGCCAGCCTGCATCTCGATCACCGCCATCGCCTCGTCGGCCTGCTCGGCACAGACCACAGGCACGCCGCGCTTGATGATGCCGGCCTTCTCGCCCGCGATCGAGGCCAGCGTGTCGCCCAGGAATTCCATGTGATCCATGCTGACCGGCGAGATCACGCTCGCCAGCGGCTTCTCGATCACGTTGGTCGAATCCAGCCGCCCGCCGAGGCCGACTTCGAGCAGCGCGACATCGGCCGGGTTGTCGGCGAACAGGCAGAAGGCTGCCGCGGTCTTGCTCTCGAACACCGTAAGCGGCGCGCCGGCATTGGCCTGCTCGCAACGCCGCAGCGCAGCCGTCAGTTCAGCGTCGCCGGCGAGAACGCCTCCGCCGGCGCGGCCGAGCCGAAAGCACTCGTTGACCCGCACCAGATAGGGCGACGTGAAGGCATGGACGCGATAGTCGGCGGCTTCCAGCGTCGCCCGCAGATAGGCGACGGTCGAGCCCTTGCCGTTGGTGCCGGCGACGTGGATCACCGGCGGCAAATTGCGCTCGGGATGGCCGAGCCGCTCCAGCACGCGGTGCATGCGCTCGAGGCTGAGGTCGATCTTGACCGGATGCAGCGCCGACAGCCGCGCGATCACTTCGTGGAGCGGCGAGGCGGGACTGGCCGCAGGCGCGTTCACGCGTGCGGCGCAGCCGGCACCGATTCCGGCGCCGATATGATCTGCGTGGGATCGGTGACCTCGGGCGCCGGCTTGGATTCGGTCTCCGCCGCCGGCGACTTCATCAGGAGGCGGCAGAGCCGCGCCAGCGTCGGGCGCATCTCATGGCGATGCACCACCATGTCGACCATGCCGTGGTCGCGCAGATACTCGGCGCGCTGGAAACCCTCCGGCAGCTTCTCGCGGATGGTCTGCTCGATGACGCGCGCGCCGGCGAAGCCGATGAGCGCGCCGGGCTCGGCAATCTGGACATCGCCCAGCATCGCGTAGGACGCGGTGACGCCGCCGGTGGTCGGATTGGTCAGCACCACGATGTAGGGCAGCTTTGCCTCGCGCAGCATCTGCACGGCTACCGTCGTACGCGGCATCTGCATCAGCGACAGGATGCCTTCCTGCATCCGCGCGCCGCCGGAAGCGGCGAACACGATGAAGGGCGACTTCTTCTCCAGCGCGAGCTCCATGCCGCGCACCATGGCTTCGCCCGCTGCCATGCCGAGCGAGCCGCCCATGAAATCGAAATCCTGCACCGCGACCACGACGGCGGCGCCCTCCAGCTTGCCGTAGCCGACCTTCACCGCATCGTTCAGCCCGGTCTTGGCGCGGGCGTCTTTCAGGCGGTCGACATATTTGCGCTCGTCGCGGAATTTCAGGGGATCGACCGTGACCTCCGGCAGCGCGATGTCGTACCAGGTCTCGTTGTCGAAGATCGACTTCAGACGTGCCACCGCGCCCATGCGCATGTGGTAGTTGGAGCCGGGGATGACGAACTGGTTGGCCTCGACGTCCTTGTAGAACACGAGCTGCCCGGAATCCGGGCACTTGATCCAGAGATTCTCCGGCGTCTCACGCCGCAGCATGTTGCGGATTTTCGGCCGGACGACGTTGGTGAGCCAGTTCATGGTTCGCTCCGAAATGCGGGTGGGTACGCATTCATCTGGATTACCGGACTATATGGCGGCCCGGACAACCCCGGGCAAGCCATCTCTTGAAGCTAAATCGCAGGCAAAAATGGCCTATTCAGCCGCCTGCTTCGCTCCGCGGACGCCCTGCGCCAGCGAGGCCACCATATCAGCCACCGCCGCGACGGTCTTGCCGGTCGCTTTCCCCTGCGCATCGAGGCTATCACGTAGCGCATCCACCAGTGCGGTGCCAACCACGGCGCCATTGGCCGTCTCCGCAATCGCGCGCGCCGCCTCCGGCGTGCGGATACCGAAGCCGACACACACCGGCAGCTTCGTATGCCGCTTGATGCGCGCGACTGCATCGCCAACGGCAGCGGAGTCGGCCGCAGCCGCGCCCGTGATCCCGGTGATGGAGACGTAATAGACAAAGCCCGACGTGTTCGCGAGCACGGCCGGCAGTCGCTTGTCATCGGTGGTCGGCGTCGCCAGGCGAATGAAGTTGAGCCCGGCCTTCAGCGCGGGGATGCAAAGCTCGTCATCCTCCTCCGGCGGCAGGTCGACGATGATGAGGCCATCGACGCCGGCGGCCTTGGCATCCACGAGGAACCTGTCGACGCCATAGATGTAGATCGGATTGTAGTAGCCCATCAGCACCAGCGGCGTGGCGTTGTCGTCCTTGCGGAAGCCGCGCACCAGCTCCAGCGTCTTCCTGAGCGTCATGCCGCCCTTGAGCGCGCGCAGACCCGCAGCCTGAATCGACGGCCCGTCCGCCATCGGATCGGTAAAGGGCATGCCGATCTCGATGACGTCGGCGCCGGCCTTGGGCAGCGCCTTGATGATGTCGAGCGAGGTGGCGGGATCGGGATCGCCGGCCATCAGGAAGGTGACGAAGGCCGAGCGGCCTTCCTTCGCGAGTTCGGCAAAGCGCGTGTCGATACGGGTGGTCACTGCTTCCTGCCTTTCAGGATCTCCGTGATCTGCGGAATGTCCTTGTCGCCGCGGCCGGACAGGTTGACGACCATCAGGTGATCCCTGGGCCGCTTCGGCGCGAGCTCCTTGACCTTGGCGATTGCATGTGCCGACTCCAGCGCCGGCGGGATGCCCTCCAGCCGGGACAGCAGCATGAAGGCGTCGAGCGCCTCGTCGTCGGTTGCCGACAGATAGGTCACGCGGCCGGTCTCGTGCAGCCAGGAATGCTCCGGCCCGATGCCGGGATAGTCGAGCCCGGCCGAGATCGAATGCGCGTCCTGGATCTGGCCGTCGTCGTCCATCAAGAGATAGGTGCGGTTGCCATGCAACACGCCCGGCCGTCCGCCTGCGATCGAGGCGGCATGAAGTTGCATCAGGCCATGGCCGGCCGCCTCGACGCCAAAGATTTCAACGGAGGGTTCGTCGAGGAAGGGGTGGAACAGCCCCATTGCATTGGAGCCGCCGCCGATGCAGGCGATCAGCGAATTCGGAAGACGGCCTTCGTGCTCCAACATCTGCTGGCGCGTCTCATCGCCGATTACCGACTGGAAGTCGCGCACCATCATCGGATAGGGATGCGGGCCCGCCACCGTGCCGATGCAGTAGAAGGTGTTGTGCACGTTGGTGACCCAGTCGCGCAGCGCCTCGTTCATGGCATCCTTCAGCGTGCGCGTGCCCGACTGCACGGGCACGACCTTGGCGCCCAGCATCTCCATGCGGAACACGTTCGGCGCCTGACGGGCGACGTCGACCGCGCCCATATAGACCACGCATTCGAGCCCAAAGCGCGCGCACAGCGTCGCGGTCGCAACGCCATGCTGGCCGGCGCCGGTCTCGGCGATGATGCGCTTCTTGCCCATGCGCCGCGCGACCATGATCTGGCCGAGCACGTTGTTCACCTTGTGCGAGCCGGTGTGGTTCAGCTCCTCGCGCTTCAGGTAGATCTTGGCGCCGCCGAGGTGCTCGGTGAGACGCTCGGCGAAATACAGCGGCGACGGCCGGCCGACATAATCCTTGAGATAGCCGTTCATCTCGGCCTGGAACGCCGGATCGGCCTTGGCCGCGGCATAGGCCTTTTCAAGATCGAGGATCAGCGGCATCAGCGTTTCCGCGACAAAGCGGCCGCCGAACTTGCCAAAATGCCCGTGCTCGTCGGGACCGCTGCGGAAGGAATTTGGGAGTCTTGGATTCATCGAACCGTCAATTCTTGTGTTGGCCTCTTACTCCCTCTCCCCGCCCTTGCGGGGAGAGGGTTGGGGTGAGGGGCTAGCCCCGCAAATTCGTTGAGAGTTGAGCGCGCGGAGACTCCCCCTCACCCGGATCGCTGACGCGATCCCCGTGAGGTAAAGAGAGGTGTGTGGCGCGCGCGGCGCGGATGAAGTCGCGGATCATGTCGGGGTCCTTGACGCCGGGCGTGCGCTCCACGCCTGACGACACGTCAACGCCGCCGGCCCGCGTGACGCGGACCGCCTCGGCGACGTTGCCGGCATGCAAGCCGCCCGACACCATGAAGGGCAGCCTGAGATCGAGGTTTTCCAGCAGATGCCAGTCGAAAGCCGCGCCCAGCCCGCCCGGACGCGTGGCGCCCCTGGGCGCGCGGGCGTCGAACAGGATGCGGTCGGCAACCGCAGCATAGCCGGGCAGGCCCGCGAGGTCGGCTACGGTCTCCACCGGCAGCGCCTTCATCACGGGCAAGCCGAACTTCTGCTTGATGTCGCGCACCCGCGCCGTCGTCTCCTTGCCGTGGATCTGCAGGATATCGGGATGCAGCGCATCGATGATGTTCTCGAAGGTCGCGTCGTCGGCATCGACCGTGAGCGCCACCTTCACGGCACGCCCCCCGGCGTGGCGACCGAGCTCGCGCGCCGTCTCGAGCGAAAGGTGCCGTGGCGAGGGCGGGAAGAACACGAAGCCGACCATGTCCGCGCCAGCCTCCAGCGCGACGTCGAGCGTCTCGCGCGTGGACAGGCCGCAAATCTTGACGAGCAGGGACATGGTTCCTTCGGACCGCAAAAGGGCTGAAATTTCGGGCGGCTGACGGGGCGGGTTCTACAACGTCGCGCCCTGCTTGTCTCGCTCGACGGACCCGTAAATGCCCCCCTGCGCGAGCGCCGGATAGCGCTGCTCGCGCGCCGCCTGGCTGCGCAAGTCGGCCAGTTGGGTCCGCATCTGGCGGGCCTCGGCCTCATGCTGGCGGGCGGCACGGCGCCATTTGCCCTGCCGGAACCAGCTCGCCATGCCCCCGGCCAGAACGCCGAGGATCGCCACCGCAATGATCACCACGAACAGCGGCAGCGTCACCGCGACCGTCGGCGTCACCGAATTGAACGGGTCGAACGACACCGTCACCAGATGGCGGTTGGCGACCGCGAAGATGACGAAGAAGATGCCGAGGGGAATGACGACCAGCGCGGTGAGGAATTTTCGCATGACCATCTCCCGTCTGAATCGAGGTTACCGGACGGGTCCGGCGGCGAGTGCTGCAGGCCGAGCCGGGCCGCTGAAAAACGCTTTAGCTGCCGGCCTCGGGCGTCGCCGGCTCGCGATTCAGCCGCTCGCGCATTTCCTTGCCGGTCTTGAAGAACGGCACGCTCTTCTGGTCGACCGGCACATGGGCGCCGGTGCGGGGATTGCGCCCGGCGCGGGCCGGGCGATGCTTGACCGAGAAGGCGCCGAAGCCGCGCAGCTCGACCCGGTCGCCGCGCGCCAAGGCAGCCACGATCTCATCGAGAATCGCGTTGACGATATTCTCGACGTCCCGCTGGTAGAGATGCGGGTTGTGCTCGGCTATGCGCTGAACGAGTTCGGATTTGATCATCGAGGAATGGACCCGGGACCGTTTACTTCAGCCATTTCCGTGAAAATGCCTTGATCTGTCAAGACGCTAAATCAATTTTGGGCAGCGCGAAAGGACGTGACAGGCGGCCCCGGATGGCCCTGTCGCGACACAAGCAAAGCGGGTGCGGCGCGGGAGGGGGGCGAATTCCGCCCCCTAGTTGGAGGCGGCGGGCTGCCAGAGCGCCAGCATCCCGTCCATCGAGAGGCGGTCCACCGCCTGGCTGACCCCGGACTGCTCGAGACGGCGGGCGATGCCACCCAGGCCGACTGCCTCCAGGGTGATCGAGGTGGCCGCGCGCAGGAAGGTCAGGTCACCGAAGCGCGGCTGCAGCTTGTAGTCCCGCACCGGCAGTCCCTTCTTGATGTTCTTGTTCGCTTCCAGCCACGCCACCGCGGCCTTCTCGTCGCCGAGCGCGTCGACGAGTTTCAGCTCGACCGCCTGGCGGCCGGTGAAAACGCGGCCGTCGGCGACCTTCTCGATCTGCGCGTCGTCCATGCCGCGGCGTTCCTTCACCAGACCGCGGAACCAGGCATAGGAATCCTTGACCAGCGCGTCGATTGCGGCGCGTGCCTCGGGGCTGGTTGGCTCGAACCCGTTGGGCGCAGCCTTGAGCGGCGAGGACTTGATTTCCTCGACCTTCACGCCGACGGTCTTCATCAGCTCGGTGAAATTCGGAAACTGGAACAGCACGCCGATCGAGCCGACCAGCGAGCTTTGCTGCGCCACGATGTGGTCGGCGGCGATCGCGGTGATGTAGCCGCCGGACGCGGCCAGTCCTTCGACGACGACCACCAGCGGCTTTTTCGCCTTCAGCCGCACCAGCGAATCGTAGAGCTGTTCGGAGCCGGCGGTGGTGCCGCCGGGCGAGTTGATGTGCACGATGACGGCGGCGGCCTGCGACTTCTCCAGCCGCTCCAGCGCCTCGACGCGGTCGGAGTCGCTGCGGATCAGCCCGTCGATTTTCACGCGCGCGATCGAGCTCGTCGAAGCCAGCGTGCCGCGGCCGCCCGGCGCCACGACGACACCGACCGCAACCACGGCGAGGATCGCGACCACGGCGGCGGCAACGCGCCAGAAGGTCAGCTTGCGGCGAATCCTGCGACGATCGACGATGACGTCCGAATCCAGCGACATCGAAATTCTCCTGAAAACAGTGCGCGCGCTTTTGCCTGCGCAGCGTAATGATCGGCTTATCTGATTACATCAATTGCGACGCAATTTGAAGAAAACAAGGCCCCTGCCCCTTCCTTCTCCCCTTGTGGGAGAAGGTGGCGCGGACGAAGTCCGCGACGGATGAGGGGTTCTCTCGGCAGTTGCAGTTCTTTCAATGAGAGCTCGACCCGCGGAGACAGACCCCTCACCCCGCTTCGCTTCGCGAAGCGACCCTCTCCCACAAGGGGCCTGTTGCGTAATTCGGCGATTGTGATTCTCTGAGACGTGGCCTTGGGAGATCGCGATGGCAGTGAAGCAGACCGGACAACCGAGCTTTATGGAAGTGCTATTGCCGAAGGGGG
>NZ_JACRMG010000040.1 GCF_016219575.1 Bradyrhizobium sp.
GCGCCAACGTTCGTGACGACCGCGAAGCGTCCCCTCATGGTGGCGCGGGCTGGGGCGGGTTATGCACCTGATTTGCCGTTTCCGTAAAGCAGAATATTTTTCATTTCTGGACTTGACAACGATTCCGTAAAACAGAACAACAATCTGACCGTCGTGTCGGATTTGCAACACTCCGCCGGAGCAACCCATCTGAGGGCGCTATTCACCGCAGGCCGCCTTCGCCTCCGGAGCGCCGTTCGACCGCCGCGCCGCCACCGTCCGCGCCACGGTGCGCGCCACCAGCGCCTGGCCCTTTTCATTGGGATGCACGTGGTCGGCAAACAGCAATTCGTTGTCGCAGCCACGGAACACCGCGGCTGCATCGATGAGGACGATGCGGCCGTCGCTGCCGGCGATCTTCTTCAGCTCGGCCACATAGGGTGACTGGATGCGGGCCGAGGTGAAATCGAGGTCGATGGCGGCCTGCAGCTCCGCGAGGCCTTTCTGCTCGTCACCGAGCCGGCGATACGTCAGCCCCGCATTGTAGTGGAAGTGCGGCACCTTCGGCGCGAGTTCGATTGCCTTGCGGAAGGCCGCGAGCGCAGCCTGTGCGTCGCCGGACCGGGCCAGCACGTAGCCGTAATTGTTGTAGACGTCCGGATCCCCGGTACCGCTCTCCACAAGCTTCGAAAACCGCTCGCGCTGCTCGTCGAGACGGCCGTCGAAGCAGAGCACCACCTGGTTGGCGTATCTGCCGATCGGCAGATCGTATTTGGGATAGCGCGGCGCCGTGATGTCCGTATTGAGCAGCGCGGGCAGCAAATTGCTCAACGGCTTGCCCGGCTCGAGGCATCCCTTCTTCCAGCCGAATTGCGGCTCGTAGGCGCGGCGAAAATCATATTCGAGGATGCGCGGCGGGTATTCCAGCGGCACCGGGGGAATGACGAGGTAGACGTCGGCGCCCGTCCCTTCCGCCCAGCGGATCATGGCATCCATGTTCTCGCGGAACTCGCCGAGGGGAACGCGCGGCAGCTTGAGCGCCTCGTCGCCGAGGTCGGTGTCGAAGGCAATCTGGTTGAGGTACTTCGCGCCCGCTTTCAGGAACACGTAGGTCGCCGAATGCTCGACGAGCCAGTTCTCGGCACGGCTCGCGAACGACCTTCCGGCCTGCGTGGCATCGAGCAGGCGGCGGTCGGGCACGCTGGAGCCGAAGCCGTCATTGTTGCCGACGTAGAACAGGACGCCGTCGGGCTTGTACTTGTAGTACTCGCGAAGCAGGGCTGCGCGCACCTGTTCGGTGGAATAGCCGATCACGGCGGCATTGATGACCTCGACCCCATCGCCGAGCAGGCGCTGCAGCACCTGCGGCCAGGTGTCGGACTGCTTGTCGATGCCGAGGCCGGCAGTGGAGGAATCGCCGAGAATGAGCAGGCGGTAGCGCTTGCCGTCGCGTTCGTATGGAATTTCATGCGGCGAGTAGATGCCGTGCGACGTCGTGAGGTACGGCTCTTGCCTGAGGCCAGCCTGGTTCCTCCAGGCGAGGAAGGGATCGGCGGTGTGCGGGTTGACCGGAAACTGGAATTTCTTGATCCGGGTGGCGGGATTGCGGAACACCGCCACATGCGGCGGCACCTCGCCCACCACCGAGCGGAAGAAGGCAAGCTCGCTCCTGGCCGTGCGAAGGGCAACCTCGGCCACGCCGAAGATCACGACGAAAGGCAGCAGGATAGCGATGAATAGCTTGAGCCCGTCACCACGCGGCCTCATTCAGATAGTCCTCCCCAGCCGGGTGAGGCTAGTGCGGGCGGCCGGGGAATTCAATCGTCAGGACACCGCGACGCGCTTTGAGTTGGCACCGCCGCCGGCCCCCGGGGGGTGTCCTGCCTGCGTGAGTTTGAGCCACTAAAGGGCGTGGAGCGGATATTGGCGGTGTCGTGAACGAACCCCGCCCTGTTCGTCTGCTCGCCCTGTCTCGGAGGCTCAGTAGCGGCGCTGGCGAACGCCCAAATTCGTTCAAATTGCTCAGAGCGGGAAATATCCGGATGAACGTCACAGCGAAAACGTCAGGACAAAGTTTTCACATCACCTGGCTGCTCGTTCAAAACCACGCTCAGGAGCGAGCTGTGGATTTCAAGATGGCCGTTGTAATCGATAAAGCCCAATTCACGAAACTTGTTCATGAAATGGCTGACGCGCGACCGGGTTGTGCCGATCATCTCGGCCAGGGTTTCCTGGCTGATCTTTGCAATGATCGGCTCCGGTCGCCCTTCCTTGCCGAAGTTGGCCAATAGAAGCAGAATCCTGGCGAGACGCTTCTCGGTCGAATTGAACAGCTGGTCGACCAGGTCGGCCTCCACGCGGGCTGACCGCGCCAGTACATGCGTAATGAACATTCGGGAGAACGCTGGTTCATCCTGGAGAACCCGGAGGATCTCAACCATCTCCACCCTCATGACTTCGCAGTCCGTCATTGCAGTCGCCGTTGCCAGACGCTTTGGCTGCCCGATCAAACATCCCTCGCCAAAGAACTCGCCTACGCCCAGGATCGCGATGACTGCCTCTTTGCCCTGCTTCGAGACAACGGTCATCTTGACCTTGCCCTTCTTGATGTAAAACACGGCATCGGCGGCGTTCCCTTGTGCATAGATGACCTGCTTTTGCCGATGTTTGGCAATGGAACGGCCCTTGGCCGACGTGCCGAAATACAGCACCGGGTCAAATTTCGAGCCGTTCTTTCTTCTTGAAATTCTCGGCTTCTGCATCAATGCTCCTCCCGGGTTGGCTCAGTGAACCACTTGCGGGATCACAATTGATATCATGCAGGCTCGGCGAGCACCACGTGGGGCGCAGTGCACACGTCAGATGTTGGAATGTTGTGCCAGGAAGGGACCCCAGCTGGCTTCTGGCTCAGCTGGGATCCTGACCGGGCATTGGGGGGCAATGGGACCACCCGATCTCTTTCAGCTAGGCACGGTGGCCGCTCCGAAGTCTGAGCAAAATTGCACACTCCTCGGATAATTCTCCTGCAGTCTCAGGACACCTTTGAGTGTGTGGTTATGCGTCTGGTTTGGGCGCAGACCCCTCCCCCGAGAAGGCCCCCGCAAACACGCGAGTTCAGCATGGACTCTTTCCTCATCTGCTGATCTGCCTTCGAAAACGATTGGCAATGACGGAAGCGATGACGGCAGCAGCGCACGCGCGACTTACCCCGGAGGAACGATTGCGCGTCCTGCGACTTGACCAACCAACCGTATTGAGAAAACCGATGAATACGCTGCCAGTCGATCGCGCGCTTACCATTTATGGCGCTCTCGCCGACCGCTCCGAGGCAAAAGGTGTGCGAGAGCGGCTGTCGAAACACCTCATGAAGCGGTATATCGATGGAGAGCGAGACCAACACCGCTTGACCGTGGAAGGCTTGTCATATCTGCAAGCCCTTTATCGCGAAATCGATTCTCGCAGGTAAGCCATCCGGGCCTTTTGTGCTTCCCTCTGCATTCTTAGCGATTGTCGACGGCTGATTTTCGCCTTCGCAATGCGCACGGCATCCTCTCTTGTCGGTCGCTTTCGACTGGTTGGAACTTCAGAAGGCCCTGCAGCCGTCGTCGGCATGAGAGGTAGCGCCGGACAAATCGCGAAGCCATGAGCACGCTGGGTGCTCATTGGACCAATAGATTGTTGTTCTCGATGACGCATTACTAGACAACGACTCGCCCCCGGATTTGTTCTGTGACCCCGATTCGATTTGCCTTGGCGGTTTCGCGTTTGAGGCCGCATCGATGAATCGACGCCGCCGGTGTCCCTCATCAGCCGAGGGCAAGCAAATTCCTGGAATGTGAGCAATACAGAACAGCGGCGGAACTTCGCAGGTTCCATGCTCCCGGCGCCGTCGCCCGCAACAGCACCGGCGTGATCCGGATCGCGAGCGCCGGTTTGGCATCGATCCTGGCTACGCTCCGCGCCAAACGTAGGGGGTCGCTTCATGCTCGACAAACAAAACCAGGGCCCACTGTGCACCACTTGCAGCTCTCGCATGAGATTGACGACCATCGAGCCGAGCATGTGGGGCCTGGACTTGCGATCGTTTGCCTGCCCGCAATGCAGCATGAGTGAGCAGCACTCGATGGACAGCTCCACAACCGAGGCCTGGCTGGCGCCATCGAGCCACCGGAAGACTTGATCGGCGGCAACGACCGCGGGTTAGGCTTCGCCCGGCACCGCTCCGGCCTCGATGGACGCGACAAGCTCGGGCGCAAGCTGGGCAGACAAGCGCTGAATGATGTTGAGCAACTGCAGGATTTCCTGCTCCCGCAGCGCGTCAATCTTGTTGTGCAACAATTCGATTTCGAGTTCAGCCTTCACGTTTATTCGATAGTCGTGTTCCGCGTGCCTGCGGTCGATGTCGGATTGACGATTCTGGCTCATCATGATGATGGGCGCCGCGTACGCCGCCTGGAAAGAAAGCACCAGGTTCAGCAGGATAAAGGGATAAGGGTCCCAATGGTTGATGAACGCCAGCATGTTGAGGACGATCCAGATGCCGAGCAGCACGCTTTGGATGATGATGAAGCGCCAGGAGCCAACTGTTTCGGCAACCCGGTCGGCCAGCATCGCGCCCGGCGTCAGTGCAAGCCTGGGTGCGTTGCGGGCGGGCTTCTGCGCCCGAAGTTCTCGCAGCCGCTCCTGATCTTCAGTACTCAGGTGCACCTTATGGCTTTGCTCGCTGGTCATTCGTTGCCATCCATCGTTAGGGAGCTGTCCAAACATGCTGGCATTGAAACAACACTCTTATGGCTGCAGCAATGATCTTTCAGCCGCAGGCTGTTAGCCTGTCTTTCAAACGACTGTCCCGAACAGCTTTCCAATGCCGGCGGTGAGGGACAGGGCGAACGCACCCCAAAAAGTTACACGGATGGTCGCGCGCAGAATGTTGGCGCCGCCCGCCGTGGCGCCGATCGCACCCAGGACCGCCAGGAAGGCCAGCGACGCTGCGGACACAACCGGCACCAGCGCGTTGCCTGGCGACACGATCACCATCAGCAACGGCATGGCTGCGCCTACCGCAAACATCGCCGCCGAGGCGAGCGCGGCCTGTACGGGACGGGCCGCAGTTATTTCCGAGATTCCCAGTTCGTCGCGCGCATGAGCCGTCAGCGCGTCTTTCGCCATCAACTGCTCGGCGACCTGCCGCGCCAAGGGCTTGTCGACACCCCGCTTGATGTAGATTTCGGCAAGTTCGTCGAGTTCAAAAGCGGGGTTTTCGCTCAACTCCTTGCGTTCCCGCGCAAGATCAGCCTGCTCGGTATCCGACTGCGAACTGACGGAAACATACTCGCCAGCCGCCATCGACATCGCTCCGGCGACCAATCCCGCAACACCTGCGATCAGGACATCGTTTCGGGTTGCGGCCGCTGCAGCAACGCCAACGATGAGGCTCGCCGTCGAGATGATGCCATCGTTTGCGCCAAGGACAGCCGCCCTCAGCCACCCAATCCGACCGACGAGATGGCTTTCCGGGTGCGCGTGAAGCCGGCTCATGTATTCTCCTCAGTACAACCTGGAACCGATCGCGGTCGCCACTGTCAGTGCGATCTCGGACCCTCCGAATGAACCACAAATCCCATTTTTGCTGCGCAGTCCAATCTGCTTTTGATCCAGGTCAAATTGCCGTCGGCGAATTGCTCACCTGACACACTCGAATCGAACTCCTGATGACGGCCAATATCCGGGGCTTCAGTTTGGCAGCGAATTCAAGCGGAGCGCGCCGGGCGCCGGCAAGCCTCCTCGGCGCGAGCCATCAATCGGATCGGAAATAAAGTCACTCTGCCAGGAACGATTGTATCGGAGATCGGTTGGCAATGACGACCGGAACGCCATCCCCGTGGCGATCTGATGAAATGACGGCCCCAGCTTGCGCGCCCCCCGCCCCCGCTGGGGCCGTTTCTTTCGCCGAAGTCGCGCCGTCGTCTGCGGAGAGGTGATCCGTCCCGAGTCGAGAACAGATTGCGTGAGCTCGGCCGGTCAAGCCATACCGGAAAAATCGAGATCAATGGCGGCCCCGTGTGACAAGACCGAGTCAGGCGCGAGCTAGCGACGCCACCAGTTTCTCTGCCACCCCCATCCGCCGCCACCGCCACCCCGAACGAGGCGCACGATGAGAAGAAGCAGTACGGCACCTATGGTGGCATTGACGATTGCGCCGACCAATCCGGTCCCGAGATGGATCCCGAGCTGGGGCAGCAACCAGCTTCCGAACAAGGCACCCAGGAGTCCGACGACAAGGTCGCCGATGAGTCCGAAGCCGGTTCCCTGCACGAATTGACCCGCCAGCCAGCCGGCGACAAGACCCACGAACAAGACGACCAACAAGCTCTCGCTCGACATGTTCATTTCTCCACCTCTGGTCTGACGAAAAGGAAGGACAGCATCACAGGCCCGTCGATGTTCGTCTGTATAATTTTGACCAGTTTGCCGCGCGGTCGGGCTTTTTGCGCGGCTCCATGCGTGGAGCGTTTCCCGAAGTTGCTTCGCAATCATCGTGCGTGGGGGTGCTGCCACGGAACTTTACAGGTTGACCGGCATTCACAACAGATGTCCACCTCAAAGCTATTGTCATTGGCTCTCCTGTTGTCGTCGGTTGCGAGTGGTTCATCCCAGGCAGAAAACGGGATGGCTTCGTTTTATGGCGGCGGAGACACCGCAAGCGGCGAAGTGAGCAGGCCCGCGGACCTTACCGCGGCTCATCGCAGTCTGCCATTCGGAGCAAGAGTGCTGGTCACAAACGTCAGCAACGGCAGGAGCGTGGTCGTGCGCATAACCGACCGTGGTCCATACGGTCATGGGCGCATTATTGATTTGAGCCGTGCGGCTGCGGTCGAACTGGATATGATCGACAGCGGAACCGCAAATGTCAGCGTGGTGCGTCAATAGCCCGGCGAGCCGACGCTCGCCACAGCCAGTTCGTTAACTTCTCGAAAGTGAGCAAAACAGCACAACCACATGATAGTGGCGGCTCCATACTGCTTCTATCACCGCGCGCCTCTTAACGGCAACTGCCGGTGATTGGAGAGCGTCATGATCACGTTTCACCGGCCGCAGGGCCCAGAGTGCCAAACAGCGGCCATTCTGGCACGGATGACGCCCGGACGCTCCGGCTTCGATGCCCGCACACTGAAGTGCCCCGCGTACGGTTACGACCATCAGACTGCGGTCGAGCCGTTCGATCCAATGAAATCGCGGGAAACCAACGGTTGGCTCATGGGCCAGCTGCGAGCGCCGACCTAGGTCAAACAATGCGGCGTAACAATCGACGCGCGTCATGGAACATCGGGCCGGTGTAACAGTTGTCCATCCACACACACCGAGTTGCGCTTTCGATTTGGACCTCGCGGCTACTGAGGCGAAATCACCGAGCGACTTCAAGATCAGGGAATAATGAACCCTTGCGTGTCCTCACTCTCGCGTTTTTGTTCCTGGTAATTCTCGTCGGCGCAGACGCGGCCAAAGCAGGTCCGAGCACAATCGTCCGCGACCAGCTGGCATCTGTCGATCCGGCCACCCTCGCCGCCGCGACGCAGGAAACCGAAGATCAGATCAGGCTTGACAAGGCAAAGCGCCGCTACGTTCAGCGCGGACTGACGCGCCTCGGCTTCGACAGCAAGGTGAACGGCAAGTTCGACGAGCCGACTCGTGCTGCCATCTCCCGTTGGCAGATTGCGCGCGGCTATCCCGAAACTGGCTTCCTCAGCCCGGTGCAGCATACGGCGCTACAGGCTGAAATCGTCTCAGCGGCGCAAGCCAGCGTTGACAGTAGACCCGAGCAAACGACCCGTGGTCGCGGCACGGACAGCGCACGCCAACATCGAGGCGGCCCCGGCGGGCTGATCGGCGGTGTGGTGGGCGGAATGTTTCGATGACACCTCGAGGCAATTTCCGCTGCTGAACGCAACCGCGCTCGTTGGGCGCAGCTTCTTCAATGTGCGCCATGCCCCTGACCATGGAGCGGACGGCCAGTATGTCTCAAATGGGCCGTTAGCTCGCGGTTTGCCGTCTGGCGCAAGAGTGCTGGTCACAAACTTCCGCAGGCGATAGTCCGGGAGCGCGCCAAATCACTGACAGTACGAAAGCTGATCTTCCGTGACTATCCGCTCGATATTGTCCGACTTGCTCTTGATCCGATATCTGAGACGTCCGTCCGCTTCGATGGGCATGCGCTGAACAATCGTATAAATCATTGGCGGATCGGTCTCAGCGCGGCCCTGCGGACCCTGGCGCTGGTGTTGGACGTCATCATTCGGCTTGAAGGCATGCGACATGTGTCTACCCCGGGATTTACCGCCACTCTAGCGCGAAAGGCACGGCGAAGCGACCCGTTCCGCTGCTCAGATTCTTGCCGCGACGCCCTCCTCGCCGCTTATCGCGCGATCCAGGGCTTCGATCAACGCTTGCAGCTCGACGAACTTGCCGCGTGCCCGCTCGGCCGTATCCCGGTCGAAGGGCGCCGCCAACACCTTGGCGTGAGCGTCCCTGTCCTCGATCATGCGCTCGCGGGCCTTCTTCAGTATATCGAGTCGTCCGCTCATTGATGCACCTTTCTTTCATCTTCGTAACCAGGACCGGGACGGGCTCAGCCGAAAGCCGAAGGAACCTGGCCGCTACGGAACAGGACCGTCGGCTCGTCATCGTAGTCGCCCGTTTCGGCATCTCCCGCGGATGAGAAGGCGACGACGCCCAGCTTGCTCGGTGCGAGCCTCTCGGCGGTCCGCAGCGCGCTGATTTCCGTCTTGCAGGCGATCGGAGCGTCGGCTTTCAGGTCCTCGCCTCGGCCGAGGTTGAATGCCTGAACGAAATAGCATGTTTCTCGGGCCATGGGACTCTCCCTTGAACAGACAAGTCGCACCGCGCAACGCTGCATTCAGGACATGGCCTGCAGCAGCGCCGAGACCTTCATGGTCGCAAAATGCGAATAGGTGTCCGACACGGCGTAGGGCAGGATGATCCGGTCCTTATGCGCCAGTGCCCCGCAGGTGTAGACGACATTGGGAACGTATCCTTCGCGCTGGGATGGCTCGGGCCGCAACAACGGTTCGCTCGAACGCGCCAGCACCCTGGACGGATCCCGCTTGTCGAGCAGCGCTGCGCCGATCGAGTATCTTCGAACCGGCCCGACGCCGTGCGTGAGCAGCAGCCAGCCCTCCTCCAGTTCGATCGGCGATCCGCAGTTGCCGATCTGGACGAACTCCCAGGGAAATCGCGGCTTCAGGATCGCCTGACCGCCTTCCCACCTGTACAGGTCGTCCGAATAGACCAGATAGAGGTTCTCGTTGTCCTGCCGCGCAATCATGGCGTACTTGCCGTCGATCCTGCGCGGGAAGAGCGCCATGCCCTTGTTGCGCGCGGCAGCGCCGTGCAGGGGCGACATCCGGAACGACAGAAAGTCGGAGGTCTCGATCAATTCCGATCGAATCGCCGTGCCCATGTAGGCGGTGTAGGTCGCGTAATAGGTCTTCCGGCCGTCATCCGTGAATTCGACGAAGCGAGCGTCCTCGATGCCGTGCGACTGGGATTCGGTGACCGGAAAGATGACGCGCTCGCTGATGTCCTGCTCGGGCGAAAAGGCGAGTTCCACCTCGTCACCGATCGGTCCTGGAATCAGATGCCGGATCCGGGGACTTGAAGCGAGCCGCACGGTCGGCTCGACATGAATGCCGCCGTCAGCCGCGACGGTGCCCGTGCGGAACGTCAGTGACGACACGTGTCCTTCGCCGACGGCACGCAGGCTGAGAATGAAGCGCAGGCTGCCGGCCGCAATCCCCGACTGATCGGGGTGCGGCACGATGCTCGGATTGAACAATGCCGAGGCTTCGAACGAATACTCGTTCATGAAGTACGCGCCGACGAGCTGACGCTGGACCCTGGAAAAGCTGCAATGCGCCGCGAGGGCTTCCTCCATCTCGTCGGCACGGCGCTCGAATGTCTCCAGCAGGTTGCGATGCCTGCCCTCGAAGTTCTCCAGCACATCCGCCAGCTGGTTTTCCGCCTCCTTCGAATCCAGTTCGAGGACGCGCTCGACGATGTGATTGGCCCGGGTCTTGTCGGTCGGGTTGAGATCGCGCGGTTCGGTCGCCGGCTTGAACGGGCGGACGATGACGCGCGCGGGGTCGGGGCGCAAATGAAGCGCCTGCCGGTTCAGAAAGGTGGCGTGCAAGAGTGTGCCCTCGGTTGGCCGGAGTGAATGTTGAAATCAGGCCCGGACGGCTCGAAGCGCCACGGAATCTGCCGGGTTGACACTCACGCGGGCAAGCTGACGAATCTCGGCAAGCCCCAGAAGATAGCACACCGCCGACTCTCCCCCGCGATTTTCATTGGCTCGGTCGGGATGCAGTCCATCGCGGCAACTGCCGGTCCCGCTATCGACGAGCGCAACCGAGAGGTCGTTGCTGCCCAGGAACCAGGAGAAAGCCCTGGTCGCCTCGCTCTTCCATCCGGCATCCTCCTCCGCCCGCAACGCTTTCAGGCAGGCGGCGATCGTTGCGGTCGCTTCCACCGGCTGCTGATCGAACGCGCAAGGAGGTTGCCGGCTTTCGCCGAAACCGGCGGTACCGACCGGCCGGAAATGACCCATCGGGGATGTCTGCTGTATCATCAGCCAGCGCAGCGACCTCAACCCGGCGTCGATATAGCCGCGGTTCCGCGTCGCCATGCCCGTGACGATCAGGGCCTCGGGCAGCCGCGCATTGTCATAGGCAAGGCCCTCCTCGAACCATATCCAGTCCGGCGTCTCCACCGACTCAAGGCATAGCATCAGCCTGTCGGCCAGAATCCGGCGCATATCGCGGGCACGGCGGTCGTCCGGGATCTCGGCGCAATAGGCGTCCAGGCCCAGCAGCGTGAACGCCGAAGCCCGGGGCGAACGAAACGATTTGGTTATCGGCAGTGCCGCGTCGAACAATGCGGCCGCCCATCGGCGCCGGGATCCGCTGGCGTCTCTGCGCACGCATTGACCCAGCGCCCACAAGGTCCGCCCATGGCTGTCCTCGGAGCCCTGTTGCTCGAGCCAGGTCCGGTCGTAACCCATGAAATTGCGGAATCGACCGGTATCGGGATTCCACGCATGCTGAACAAAAGCGGCGAAGCGGGCTGTCAGCAATTCCGCGAGCGGCTGCTCGCCGGGCGCGTTGAGGGCGCAGGCCAGCAACAGCGCGCGCGCATTGTCATCTACGCAATAGCCGTGCAAACGATCCGGCACGGAGTGCACGGCGTGCTGCAGCAGTCCGGTATCGTCGCACATCGAAAGGAAATGGTCCGTTTGCATGGCCGGCGCCGCGGCAGTTTGCGCCGGAGCCGGGGCGCTGCGCGCGATCACCTTCAACCAGTGGCCCTGCCGCGCGTTCGCGAAAGCCGCCATGTAACGCTCGGCGGTGCGCTGCCATGTCATCGGTCGACTGGTCGCGTAGGCCCGCTCGCGCATGACCTGCCGGCGCGGCTTGTCGGTCAGCAATTGCGCGATCGCATTGGCGGTTTCCGGGGCGTCGCCAAAGGAGACGAGAGTGCCGCGTCCGTCGGCCAGCAGTTCGCGCGCGTGCCAATAGGGCGTCGAGACCACGGGCTTTCCAAGGCCAAAGCTGTAAGCCAGCGTGCCCGACGTCATCTGCGCCTCGTTGAGATAGGGCGTGACATAGACGTCGCACATCGAAATGAATTCGAGCAGCGTCGCCTGGTCGACGAAGCGGTCGAGGAATACGACGTGGTCCTCGACGCCGAGGTCCCGCACGCGCGCAATCAGGCTCGCGCGATAGGCTTCACCCTGGTCCCGAACCAGATTGGGGTGGGTCGCGCCGAGCACGACGTAGACCGCGTCCGGGCGCTGTTTCAGGATCGCCGGCATGGCATCGATCATGACCTCGATGCCCTTGCTGGGAGACAACAAGCCGAACGTCAGGATGACGGAACGGCCGTCGAACCCGAGCCTGGCCTTTGCCGCGTCAGGCTCGACAAACGGAAAGTCGGGGATGCCATGGGCGATGACCTCGATTTTTTCGTCAGGCACACGATAGACGCTGCGAAGCAGCTCGCGTCCCTTGTTGGCCATGACGATGATCTTTGCGGACATCTCGACGATGCGATCCATGACTGCGTGCTGGGCCGCCGTGGGCTTGGCCAGCACCGTATGCAGCGTCGTCACCACCGGCATGGTCAGACGCGACAGCAATTCGAGGATGTGGGAGCCGGCTTCGCCGCCGAAGATTCCGAATTCGTGCTGCAGGCAAGCGACGTCGAAGCGGCCGGCGTTGAGAAACGCCGCGGCGCGCACATAGGATTCGATGACGTCATCCTCGATCTGCAGGGCGACCGCGCCGGGATAGTCATAGGCCTGACCGCGGTCGGTCATCGCCACGATGGAAGTCACCGGGCTTGTCGGCGAGTTCGACAGCGCGCTTTGCAGGTCCGTGGTGAATGTCGCGATCCCGCAACGGCGGGGCAACGAATTGCCGATCAACGCAATCCTGCCAATCGGCGTCATGTCCGCGCCTCGTAATGGCTGATCAATTCCGCAACGGCGGTGCGTGGAACGCGGCCGGCGGATGGTTCAGCCAGCGTCTGCAGCAACGAAGCGACGGGAGCCGCCGCGGGATAGGCGACCAGGGCGGTCAATCCGTTGGCGCCGACCTCGATGCTGGTGCGGCCACCGCTGACGAAGATCGCCTCCCCGACGGATACTGCGGTCAATCCGACCGCCGCATGGCCGTCGACTGCGAGAATCCAGGTTTCCGGTTCAGCCAGCAGCGCCCAGCTCGAGCCCGCCGGCAGGTCAATTTTCTCGAGAACGAAATGCTGGCTCGCGACAAGGACGGTCCGTTCACGCGTAAGGCGGCTGGCACTGCCGGCAGGCTGAAGCGGCCCGGCGTCGGCGGCGGCGACACAATTGTCCTCATTCAATTCGCGGCCTCTGCCGTAGTCGAACAGCCGGAACGTCGCGTCACTGTGCTGCTGGATTTCGGCCAGCACGATGCCGGCGCCCAGCGCGTGGATCGTGCCGGCGGGTATGAAGACGACATCGCCTTTCGCGACCGGACGCCATTGCACCAGATCGACGATCGAGCCGTCCCTGATCGACGCCCGCAACTCCTGCGGAGTGACGCGATGCGTCAGGCCGACACCGATCTTCGCATCCGGCTTCGCCGACAGGATGTACCATGCCTCGCTCTTGCCGTTCGGCAGACCCATCGCGCGCGCGCAGGTATCATCCGGATGAACCTGGATCGACAGCGGTTCGTTCGTGAACAGCAGCTTGAGCAGCAAGGCAGGACCCGAAGCGCTCCCGCTGGCCCGCTCAAACCACAACTCTCCCACCGCGTCATTGGTGCCGTCGATGTTGCTCCAGGGACGGAGGTCGCAGGCACCCCAGGGTTTGTGAACGACCCTGACGGAGGCGTGCTCGATGGGCATATGTTGTCCTGACCCCGGACGCGCACGTCGAAGCGACGTGCCGTTGGGCGATATCATTCACGGAATTTGTATAGCGAAGGCGTCGAGCTCGGGAGTCGCGCGGTTGTGCGAGAGTCGATCACTCATTGAAGCATATGGAGACTCCGGTACCCGATATCAACCGCCGCGCGACGAACGCCGTCCATTTACACGCCGCACAGACGTGTCATGAACACTGACGGACCGACTCGACGAAAACATCGGGCTCCTGGTCATTTGTCGCGATTTCCCTCGACATTGCCCCAGAATGAGCGTCTCCTGTTCCAATCACCGTTCGTGCCTGGCATCTGCCGGTGACTGAGAGCTTGCGCTCCCGCCATAACAAGGCGGTCAACATGCCCAACATTCAGAAGTTTGATCTGCGCGAGTGGCTCGTGCCGCCCATTCTGCTGCCGCTGTTCTTCGGTGTGGTCATCGCCGGCGCGGTCATCATCCGATGGTGAACGCCACCATCACCCGATAGAACGGCAGCGACACCGCACAGACCGGCACTCGCTTGTTTGCGTCGGCTTGAGCTGTCGGCGGGTCGTCGAGCCGGCGACGGCGTCCGCCATACACCAATGGAGCATCCCAGATGCCAGTTTCCCAATTCGACATCGATGACGGACCGCACAACATGGACGGCTTGCGGCTCCTTGCCATGGAGGGCGCTCAGCCGGTTGAGGCGTTCATCAGCCGCAAGGTGATGGACGTTTGGGTCGGCTCCATCGAGCGCGATGGAGGACGACAAAGCCTGTTCCGGCGACAGTACACCGCGCTCGGGAAGGCGAACATCGAGTCACTTCGAAGAATTGTGAGCACGAAATACCAGCGAGGTGCCGCGTTCAACCGTCAGCATCCGTTCGTCGAGGTCTTGTTCGCGGACATCACGGAAAGCGGCGAGGCGCTGGATCTGAGCGGACTCGTGCGTGAGCCCTTGCCGCCGGCATTTCACCGGCTCGGTTGAGCCCGATCGGCGCGTCGTGCCTTGCAGCCAGCCGTCGAGTTCAACCGGGGCACGCTTGGGCGGATAGTTTCGCTATCCGTCTTACGGCGTGAACGAGGGATTGGAAATCACGAACGCCAGCATGATCGCACAGAGATGGACGGCGACCAGGGTCAGCACGGCCGGTGTGAGGCGACCCTTGCTGCGGGCGACGTCGAGGATGATGCCGTAGAGAGGATATTGCGCGATCCCCAGCACGACAGAGGGCTGCGTGATCGACTTGGTGACCGCCGTCGACATCATGGTCCAGGGAAACGGAAGTTTCGCCGCGTAGTAAGTGCCGTGGCCGCCGCCGGCTGCGAGGACGACGAGGTACAACGCCAGCGGCGCAAACAGAACGCCGAGAATGGTAGGCAGTCCACGAAAGCGCACCCTTCGCGGACTGCCTGAGTCGTTGCTGGCCGACGGGTCATGCGCCTGCGGACCCGTCGCGCTCATCGCCTACTCCGCCGCCTGCTTCACGCCGGCATCCAGCGCAGCGCTCACCTTGGGCGGCGACATCGGCAGGCTGTAGAAGCGGATGCCGAGCGCGTTGTAGATGGCGCTTGCCACCGCGGCCATCACGGGGACCAGCGGCACTTCGCCGACGCCCTTGACGCCCTGTGGATGCTTCGGGTTCGGCACCTCGACCATGATGCAGTCGAGCATCGGCAGGTCCGAGCAGACGGGCATGCGGTAGTCGAGGAAGCCGGGGTTATCGACCTTGCCGTCCTTGTTGTAGATGTACTCCTCGTTCAGCGCCCAGCCGATGCCCTGCGCGACACCGCCCTGCAATTGTCCTTCGACATAGCCGGGGTGGATGGCGCGGCCGACGTCCTGCACCGCGGTGTAGCGGATCACGCGCACGATGCCGAGCTCGGTGTCGACTTCGACGTCGCAGATATGCGTGCCGAAGCCGCCGTCGGCGCCCGTGGTGTTGAGCTGCACGCCGGCGCCGATCGGGCCGCCCTGGGTGGGCGCCTTGTCGGCGAGTTCCTTCAGCGTCAACGGCTCGAACTGACCGGCATTCGGGCTGACCGGATGCGCCGCGCCCTGGTCCCATTTCACCGCTTCGGGATCGATGTTCCAGATCTTCGCGGCGCGCTCGCGCAGCGTCTGGATCACCTTCTCGGTCGATTGCGTCACCACCATCGCGGAGGCGAACAGCACGCGGCTGCCGCCGGTCAGGTTGGAGAAGCCGATGGTTTGCGTGTCGCCGATGATGACGGACACACGCTTGTAGTCGATGCCGAGCAGCTCGGCGCAGATATTGGCAATGCCCGCGCGCGAGCCGCCGATGTCGGGGTGTCCCGTGGTGACGACGACGTTGCCGTCTTCGGTGATGTTGACCTGCGCTGAAGACTCGCCGCCGGCGTTGAACCAGAAGCCGGACGCGACGCCCCTGCCCCGCGGCTTGCCGTGGCCGTCGCCGAGCGGCGCGGCGTAATGCGCCGAGGCCTTCGCGGCTTCCACCGTCTCGATATAGCCGATGCGCGGGAAGGTCGGGCCGTGCGCGGCCTTGGTGCCTTCCTTGGCGCCGTTCTTGAGACGGAAGTCGAGCGGGTCCATCTTCAAGGCTTCCGCCACTTCGTCCATCACGCATTCCACGGCATAGGCGCCGATCGGCGCGCCGGGTGCGCGATAGGCCGCGACCTTGGAGCGGTTGGAGCAGACGTCAAAACCTTCGGAGAGAAGGTTCGGGATGTCGTAAGGCGTGAAGCTGCAACCGGCGGCGCCGCGGATCGGCGAACCCGGAAGGGCGCCGGCCTGCAGGTAGAAGGTGCCGTGGGCGGCGGTGATGCGGCCGTCTTTCGTCGCGCCGATCTTCACCGTGCTCCGCGAGCCCGACGTCGGCCCGGTGGCGCGCATCACTTCCTCGCGCGTCATCACCATCTTCACGGGACGCCCGGATTTCTTGGCGAGCAGGGTCGCCAGCGGCTCGAGATAGACGATGGTCTTGCCGCCAAAACCGCCGCCGATCTCGGCGGGAATGGCGCGGATGTCGCTCTGGGGAATGCCGGTCAGGTAGGCCGTCATCGCGCGGACCATGAACTGGCCCTGGCTGGAGCTCCAGATCGTGGTCTTGCCGTCGGGCGCCACCGAGATCACGCAGGCATGCGGCTCGATATAGCCCTGGTGCACCGGGCGCGTGGTGAAGGTGCGCTCGATGACCACGTCGGCCTTCTTGAAGCCTTCGGCGATGTCGCCCTTCTTGTGCTCGAGGCGGCCCATGATGTTGGAGGGCTTGCCTTCCCACTTGTTGAACTCGTGCAGAACTGGCGCGTCCGGCTTGATCGCGTCCTCGATCTCGATCGTCCAGGGCAGCACCTCGTAGTCGACCTCGATCAGGCTGCAGGCCTCAGCCGCGATCGCCTCCGTGGTGGCGGCGACTGCCGCGACGGGGTGTCCGGGAAACAGCGCCTTGTCGCGCGCCATCACGTTACGGCACATCCAGCGCATGTCCTGGATGCCGAGCATGACCGCGCCCTTCTCGATCGGGAAGTCGACGATGTCCTTCGAGGTGACGACGGCCTTCACGCCGGGCAGCTTCTCCGCCTTCGACGTGTCGATCGAACGGATGCGCGCATGCGGATGCGGGCTGCGCAGGACCTTGCCCCAGATCTGGCCGGGCATGGTCATGTCGGCGGCGAACTGGGCGCGGCCGGTGACCTTGTCCATGCCGTCGGGGCGAATGGTGCGCTGGCCGATCCACTTGTTGTTGGTGACGAGGTTCATTGGGCTGCCTCCTTGATTCCGTCGCGCATTTCCGCCGCGGTCTCCAGCACCGCGCGCACGATCTTGTCGTAGCCGGTGCACCGGCAGAGATTGCCGGCGAGCCAGAAGCGGACTTCCTCCTCCGACGGGTTCGGGTTCCTGCGCAGCAGCGCGTCGGAAGCCACCAGCATGCCCGAGGTGCAGATGCCGCACTGGAGCGCGGCCTGTTCGAGGAATTTCTGCTGCAGCGGATGCAGCTTTTCGCCGTCGGCCATGCCCTCGATGGTCCGGATCTCGTGGCCCTCGGCTTCGGCGGCGAGCATCAGGCAGGAGCAGATCAGCTGATCGTCGACGGTGATGCTGCAGGCGCCGCAATCGCCGGATGAACAGCCTTCCTTGGAGCCGGTCAGCCCGAGCGGCCCGCGCAGCGCGTCGAGCATGGTGTCGTTCGGCTCGCACAGATATTCCACGGGCTCGCCGTTGATGGTGGTGGTGACGTGAATCTTGGCCATGAACTCTATTTCCCTGTCGCGCGTTTGGCGGCGATGGCGGCCGTGCGCTTGAGCAGCACGCCCGCGGTCTTGATGCGGTAGGCGATGGTGCCGCGCTTGTCGTCGATCGGACGGCAGGCGGCGCGGCAGGCTTCCGCGGCTTTTTCCAGCGCAGCGGCGTCAAGCTTCGAGCCGACCAGCGCCTTGGCTGCAGCCTCGACCAGCAGCGGGGTCGGCGCGACGGCGCCGAGACCGACGCGGGCGGCGGTGCAGACGCCGTCCTTCAAGGTCAGGCTGACGCCCAGCCCAACGACGGCGATGTCCATCTCGGTGCGCGGAATCATGCGCAGATAAGCGTCGCCCGAACCGGGCGGACGCGGCGGCAGCTTGAAGCTGACCAGAATCTCGCCGGGCTTCAGATTGGTGCGGCCGGGACCGGCGGGCACCTCTTCCACCTTCAGTTCACGGCGGCCGTTCGGGCCCTGGATCGTGACGACGGCACCGGCCGCGATCATCGCCGGCACGCTGTCGCCGGCGGGCGAGCCGTTGCAGAGATTGCCGCCGGCAGACGCCCGGCCCTGCACCTGCTTGGAGCCGATCAGGTTGACGGCCTCCAGCACGCCCGGCCAGACCTTGCCGAAGCGGGGATGGTCGTGCAGCGCCATACCCGAGGTTGCCGCGCCAATCCGGAAGCCGCCATCGGCGGTCTCCTCGATGGCGGTCATCTCGGCGATCTTCTTGATGTCGACGATCACGCCCGGCTTGACGATGCCGGAACGCATTTGCACCAGGAGATCGGTGCCGCCTGCGAGAATGCGCGCCGCGCTGCCCGCGGCCGCAAATGCCCCGACCGCTTCATCGAGCGTATGCGGAGCAAGGTATCGGATATCCGCCATCGAACCAGAACGCCTCCCCTGACCTGGTCGAGCATGATCCGCTTTTTCGGGATCATGCTCGAACCCTTTGTTTTGATTGGTTCTAAGCCTACACGCTGACGGCGGATCGGAACAGCCTCCACGATCGGTGCAATCGGCATGCTTCCCATGCGCAGAGCGGCGATTGCATCTCGAATGGGCAGCATTCCGCCTCACTTGTTTGACAGAAGGCCGCACCGCACCTAACGCAGGCGAAAATGACACAACCAAAAGGGCCCCGCCGATGAAGACCCGCGTGGAAACGCTGACACCGCCGAACACGCCAAAGCCGATCGGCCCCTACAACCACATCGCCAAGGTCGGACAACACATCACGATCGGCGGCACGGCCGGCTTCGATCCCGCCACCGGACAATTGGCCGGCCCTGACATAAGGTCGCAGACGCTGCGCATCCTGCAGTCGTTCAAGGTCATGCTGGAGGCCGCCGGTTCCGACCTCGATCACGTCGTGCACGTCAACGTGTTCCTGCGCGACATGAAGGATTTCGACACCATGAACGCCGCCTATGCCGAGATGATGGGCGAGCACCGGCCGGCCCGCACGGCGTTCGCCGTGCGCGACCTGCCGAAGCCGGACGTGCTGCTGACGATGAACCTGACGGCGGTGACCCGGGAGGGTTGACCGCTACTCCGGCTTCAAGCCTGCGGCGGCGACGACCTTGGCCCACCGCTCCGTATCCTCGGCGATCAGCTTTGCGAAATCGGCGGGCGAGCCCGGCAGCGGCTCGCCGCCCAGCGCCTCCAGCCGCTTCTTCAGCGCGGGATCCGATATGGCGGCGTTGATTTCCTTGTTGAGCGTGGCGACGACGGTCCCGGGCACCGCCTTTGGCGCGCACAGGCCGTACCACTGGCTGCTGTCATAGCCGGGTACGAAGTCGGCCACCGGAGGCAGCTCGGGCATCACCTCCGCGCGCGCCGCCGTCGTCACCGCCAGCGCACGCAGCTTGCCGGTCTTCACATAGTCGATGGTGCCGGGCGCCGTGGCGAATAAGAGCTGCACCTGGCCGGTCAGCAAATCCGTCATCGCCGGTCCCTGCCCGCGATAGGGCACGTGCAGCATGTCGACGCCGGCCATCATCTTGAACAGCTCTCCCGCCATGTGCGGCGCGCTGCCGTTGCCGGCCGAAGCCATGGTGATCTTGCCCGGATTTGCTTTCGCATAGGCGATCAGTTCGGGAACGCTGTTCGCCGGCAGCGACGGATGCACCATGATGATCATGGGCACGCGGATAATGCCGCCGATCGGCGCGATGTCGCGGATGAAGTTGAAATTCAGTTTCGGGTACAGCGAGGCGTTGACGGCGTTCGGCAGCGTCGCAAGCAGCAGCGTGTAGCCGTCGGGGGCCGCATTGACCACGGTCTCGGTGCCGATATTGCCGCCGGCGCCCGGGCGGTTCTCGGTGACAAAGGATTGGCCAAGGCGCTCGGTGAACCACTGCCCGATCAGCCGCGCGGTGATATCGACGCCGCCGCCCGCGGCAAAGCCCGCCACGATACGCACCGGCCGCGTCGGATAATCGAGCGCGGATGCCGCGCGCGGCCAGACGGGCAGCATGGCTGCGAAGCCCGCGAGTTGCAGGAAAGTTCTGCGTGCAAGTTGCATGTCGTCCCTCCACATTCGGCGTTCGCGTCTGGCGCAAGTCAGCTGCCGCGGAACACCGGCTTGCGGCGCTCGTTGAAGGCGGCGACGCCCTCGCGGCGGTCTTCGGTGGAAACGAGGCGGTTATAGGCCTCGATCTCGAAGGCAAGTCCGTCCGACAACGACATCTGCAGGCCGCGATGGATGGATTGCTTGGCCTGACGCACCGCCAGCGGTCCGTTGGCGGCGATGCGGCGGGCAATGGTCAGCGTCGCCTCCATCAGTTCGCCGGGTTCGACCACGCGATTGACGAGGCCCCATGATTCCGCCGCAGCCGCGGTGAACGGCAGGCCGGACAGGATCAACTCCTTGGCGCGGCGCTCGCCGACGGCGCGGGCGAGATTTTGCGTGCCGCCGGCGCCGGGCATGATGCCGAGCGTCACCTCGGTCAGCGCAAAGCGCGCCGTGTTCGCGGCATAGATGAAGTCGCAGGCGGCGGCGATCTCGCAGCCGCCGCCATAGGCCGCTCCGTTGACGGCCGCAAGCACCGGGATCGGGCAACCCAGGATCGCCCGCGCCATCCGCTCGAAGATCAGGTGCTGCGCGCGCCAGGCCGCATCTGTCATGCCGTTGCGCTCCTTGAGGTCGCCGCCGGCGCAGAACGCGCTGTTGCCGCTGCCGGTGACAACCACTGCGCGCAAATCTTCCGTCTCGATCGAGAACTGCTCGAACACTTCCATGAGGTCGAGCCCCATCTGGGTGTTGAGGGCGTTGGACACCTCGGGCCGGTTGAGCGTGACGGTGAGGATATGGCCGTCGACCCGCGACAGGGCGATGGTCTCGAACTCGGCGCGCATCGGATTTTCCCCCCGCTCATGTGTTGACTGGCGTGCATGCTTGCCCGCTTCCCTGGGTGTTGGCGAGCCTATGTAAAGTCGACGCGGATGCAACCGCCGCTAACACATCGTTAACCCTGTCAGCCTTAGGGTCGAGGAGGCGCCGAAATCCGGCGTCGGGTGGCCATGATGTCGTTTGCGCACAAGAAATCATCCCTGCCGGCGGCGCAGGAGCGGCGACGCTTCCAGCGCGTCAAGGTGCACCTGCTCGGCCGCTACATGCTGCCCGACCGGCGCGAATTCCCCTGCCAGATCATCAATATGTCGCCGGGGGGCCTCGCCCTGCTGGCGCCCGGCATCGGCAATGTCGGCGACCGCGTGATCGCCTATCTCGACCATATCGGCCGGGTCGAGGGCAAGATCACCCGCATCATCGACAACGGCTTTGCTATGACGGTGAGCGCTACCGCCAGGAAGCGCGACAAGCTCGCCGCCCAGCTGACGTGGCTGGCCAACCGCGACATCCTCAATCTGCCGGAAGACCGCCGCCACGACCGCATCGTGCCGCGCAACCCGATCGCCGTGCTGACGCTGGAAGACGGCCAGCGCATGAGCTGCCGCATCATCGACCTGTCGCTGTCGGGCGCGGCGGTGGCCGCCGAAAGCCGCCCGCCGCTGAAATCCATGGTCCGCCTCGGCTGCGTACCGGCGCGGGTGGTGCGAAATCTCGAGGAAGGCTTCGCGCTGGAGTTCACCCACGCGCAGGATGCGGAGACTCTCGAAGAGAGCGTTAGCATGCGGTAAAGCGCTTCAGGCGCAAAAGCCCGCGATTTTCGACCCAAAGGGCGGTATCCGCATCTCCGGATACCGCCCTTTGCATTTCCGGTTCTGCCAGATCGCAGTTAACGCGGCGCCATCAGCGGCGATTTCCGCAATCGCGCCAGCACACCGGCGGTTAATGCATAAAATTTGAATCAATTGCAGTTGTCTCAAATTTTAGTCGAATTCGATTCAAGTATAGTTCGAATTCGCCGCGCCTTTTACTTGTATTCGCTTCAAATCTACTTGGCCGACTTAGCGGCGGCGCAAATCCTTTATGCGAAACGTGGTCCCAACAAGAAAAACGGGGGCCACAATGTTGTTCAAGGGACAGGGGAAAGGGCTGGCTGTACTTGCCATCCTTCTGGGGCTGAGCGTCCAGGCGAAAGCCGGCGACGTGCACTATGCCAGCCTCGGCGACACCACGCGTTCGCCGATCGGCTGGGTCGAATTCTGCGCCGAGAATCCGGGCGATTGCCGCGGCGGCGCGAGCCAACCACGCGACATCGTGATGTCGCAGACGGCATGGCGCGACCTGGTGCGCGTCAACAAATGGGTCAACGAGTCGATCAAGCCCCTGACCGACATGGATCATTGGGGCGTGATCGAGAAGTGGTCACTGCCGACGGACGGTTACGGCGACTGCGAAGATTACGTGCTGCTGAAGCGCAAGATGCTGATCGATGCCGGATGGCCGCGCGAGGCCCTGCTCATCACCGTCGTGCGCGACAAGAAGGGCGAGGGACATGCGGTGCTGACGGTGAAGTCCGACAAGGGCGAGTTCGTTCTCGACAACCAGAACGAAAGCGTCCTGGCCTGGACCGAGACCGGATACCGCTTCGTCAAACGCCAGTCGCAGGGCGATCCCAATGTCTGGGTCTCGCTCGGTGACAGCAGGCCTGCGGTCTCCACCGCCAGCGCCCGCGATCGCTGAACAAAGGAACTAGAGGACACGCGACCCGGTCACATCCCCACCCCTCCCCGTCCCAGACCGGTTCGCGCGCGGCCAGGCTTCCCCCAAAGCCTGGCCGCAACTTTTTTTGGGGTAGCTCTGGAAGTTTACTTGAGCAAGTACGCGCCGAACGCGCCGGCCCACACGGCGGCGATGACGGCGAGAAGCCCGGGGATCAGCCGCAGTGCGTAGGAAGGCCCGCCGCTCATCCAGGCGACGACGGCCTTGCTGAGCGTGTTGGCTGACATCGCCACCAGAATGGGCACGGCCGCGGCGGCGGCATCGATCTTTCCGGAAGCTGCAACGGCAGCGATGGCGACCGCCGGTGCATGCGTGTCGGCGAGGCCCGCAACCGCAGCGCCGATGACGAGGCCGAGCTCGCCGAAGGTGTCCTGCAGGGCGGCGGAAAGCAAGAGAACGCCGGACAGCACCGCCGCCAGCAGCAGCGCCGCAGGCGGGCTGAAGGCCCTGCCGGGCTTCAACTCCGCATCGCTGGTCTCGCGTGCGGACTTGATGGTGAAGATGGCGCCGTAGGCCACGGCGGCCATGCCGCCGCCGATCAGCGGCAGCAGCATCGCCTTCAGCACGGGAATGCTGACCGCGGCGAGCACTACGGCCATCTGGCCGACGGTTGCGACGGTCGACAGCACACCGCCGGCAACAGCCGGGCCGAGCAAGGCGGGAGTCTTGGTCGCGCGGGCGCCCATCGCCCCGATCGTGGCGGTGCTGGACACAAATCCGGAGGCAAGTCCGGCGATCGGAAGACCGGCCTGCGCGCCGAGCAGACGTATCGCCATGTGCCCGGCGGCGCCGATCGCCATCACCAGGATGACGATGATCCAGACCGCGCGCGGATTGAACGCATCGTAGGGACCGACCGGCCGATCGGGAAGCAGGGGCAGGACCACCAGCGTGGCGCTTGCGAAGATCAGGCCATCCCTGACCTCGTCTTCCGTCAACACCGAGCGCACGAAGTCATGCAGCTTCGTGCGCGCGGCCAAGAGAACCGTGAGTGCAACGGCGACGCCGGCGGCCAGGCCCGGCCGCTGGATGGCGAGCCCGCCGAGCAGCGCCGTCAGCACGAGCGCGACTTCGGAGGTGAGGCCGGGATCGTCGCTGCTTGACCGATAATAGGCGATCGCGGTCAGGCCGATGATTCCGGCCGTGATGAGCGCGAGCATTGTTTCGCCGCCGACAATGGAGGCGATTGCGCCGGCAAGGGACGCGAGCGCAAAGGTGCGCAGTCCTGCGGGCCCGCGTTTGGCGCCCTCGCCCTTGCGGCGCTCGCGCTCCAGCCCGACCAGAAGCCCGATCCCGAGCGCGACCCCGATCCTTGCGACCGCGGAATCGAGATTCAATGATGCGGGATCGAACAGAGACAAGCGCCGGTGTCCTCGGATGGGGCCGCGCACTTCACGCGCACGGAGACGCTAGGGTTTGCCGCTTGCCGGGTATTGATCTGGCGCAATCGATCCCGCGTCGGCTCGGCTAGCCTGTGTGGTGCGGCGTCGCCCGTCGTCACAATTCGCAGCTCGCCATTTTTCCGTTGATCTCGGGGTTCAGCTCCAGCCATTGTTGACGTGATGACCGACGAGATCAAGAAGCTATCCGACACCGGTCGTGTCGACGCCCTGCTGCCGCCCGAAATGGCGCTTGCGTGCGAGGCCGCCGGCGCTGCGAAAGCCAAGCGGGATGACGTGGCGCTCCTCATCCTCGGCGTTCTCGCCGGCGCTTTCATCGCGTTCGGCGCGATGTTCATGACGATCGTGATAACCGGAGCCGGCGACCTGCCATGGGGCATGGTACGGCTTCTTGCCGGCCTCGTCTTTTCGCTTGGCCTTGTCCTGGTGATCGTCGGCGGCGCCGAGCTGTTCACCGGCGACGCATTGATGATCGTGGCCTTCGCGAGCCGGCGTATCACCCTGCGATCGCTGCTGCGCGCCTGGCTACTGGTCTATATCGGCAATATCGCCGGCGCGGTCGGCACCGCCGCCCTGGTATTCCTGGCCGGGCAACATGGATTTGCCGGCGGCGCCGTCGGGAAAACCGCGCTCGCAATCGCCTCGATCAAGGCAGGGCTGCCGACGGGTCAATTGTTCTTTCTGGCCGTGCTCTGCAACGTGCTGGTCTGCCTCGCCGTCTGGATGTCCTTTGGCGCGCGAAGCGCCGCCGACAAGGTCATGGTGATCGTCCCGCCGATTGCGGCCTTTGTCGCCGCAGGCCTGGAACACTGTGTCGCCAACCTCTATCTCCTGCCCTACGCGCTCGCGATCAAATTCTGGGCCGGGCCGGAATTCTGGACGGCAATCGGCGGCAGCGCGACGGACTATGCGGCGCTCACCACAGTCAACGTGGCTCACAATGTTGTTGTAGCTACGATCGGCAATCTGATCGGCGGAAGCCTCCTGGTCGGTGCGGTCTATTGGTTCGTGTATTTGCGCCGGCGTTAGCAACTGGCAGGGCGTCAGGCTTGCCGGCCGGAAACTCGGTGGCTAGGGTGCATCGGCCTCTGCAGTTGCCCTGATCATTCCCTGACCAGCGATCGACGATCCCTGCTCATTCGAGCGTTCCGACCGGCTGCAAGGGCCTTCGAAGAGGAACGGCCATTTGCTGCATTATTTCAAGCAATACACGGAGAAATCCGTCAATTCGGAAGGGCAGGAAGTCTGGGACCTCAATGAGCCGTCTCGCGCACGGCTGACCTTTGCAAGCTGGGGCATCTGGCTGGCTGCGGTGACCGGCGGCCTCATCTACACGATCATCTGGGTTGCCAGCGGAAAGACCGGCGTCGCCATCTGCGAATATCTGGTGTTCATCGAGAACTTCTGGTCGAGCAAGCCGCTCTATGTCCTGAACGGTCTTCACGGCTTCCACTATCTGCCGATCATGCTGGTCATCGGCACTCCGCTGAGCTGGGTCAGCATCCCCGTGGCCGGTACGATTTTCGACCTGCTGTCGATCGGCTTTCTGGCATTCAGCGTCTACCGGCTCGCCGAAGCCGTTGCGCCGAAGCATCCGGCCAGCGCTGCAGGCTCGATCCTGCTGGCAAGCGTGGTGGCCGCGACCAATTCGGTCGTGCTGCTGCAGATGCAGACCCCGATGACCGCGGCGATGATCTGCGCCGCCGTCGCTGGAATGGAGGGACGCTGGCGGGCGCTGGCGGCGTGGCTGGTATTCGCAAGCGCCGTCAAGCCGCTTGCCATCGTCATGGCGATGCTCGCCTTCGTGACGGTGCCGCAAACCAGGATCCCGTTTGCCGTCGGATTCGCGGTGCTGCTGGCCGCTCCCTTCGGATTTCAGGACTGGAATTACCTGCTGGCCCAGTATCGCGAATACGTTGGGCAACTCTCGACGATCACCAATGCGGTACCGGGCCAATGGTACGCGCAGACGGAGATATCGACGCTGCTCAAGACCCTCGGGCTGGATCTCGGCTCGACCGCCCGCCTGGCGATACGGGTTGGCGCAGCCATCGGCGTGCTGGTCCTTGCCTGGCGGATCGCCGCGATGGGCGTGGCACGCGCCACGGCATTTGCCTTGCTGATCCTGTCCACCTGCTACATCGGGCTTTTCAATCCGCGGCAGGAGAATGTCTCGTTTATCATCGTCGCGCCCGGCATCGCCGCCTTGGCCATGCTCTATCTGCAGCGCAACGTTGCCGACTGGCGCGGCTCGATCTGGTTCGCGCTGGCATTCCTGGTCCAGTTCAGCTGGGGCAACGGAACGAGGGCCGGCGCCTGGCTGTATCCGGGATGGATGGTCTTGATCTGGGCCGGACTGCTCGGCCTCATGATCAATCCGCGGCGCTGGTGCGAGCTCCTGTCGGCATCTGCTGCTTCGCCACGCAAGGAGGCTCCCACCGGTCACCCCCTCCGCGACGTCGCGTAGGACCGGACGTACCGGTCAGTTCGTGCCCAGCGCCTTGTCCGCGCACGCCACGAGCTTGTCGTAACCTGCCGCGGTGGGATGGCCGTCGATACGCAGAAAGTCGTCATGGCCCAGGCGACACCAATCGTGCGGAATGCCGCGTGCATCGAGTTTTGCAATTGCGGCCGTTGCATCCGCTTCGTTCCCCAACATGCCGGTCTCGTTCCGCTGGTTGACCATCAGCACCTTGACGGGAACGCCGAGCGCCTTGAATGATTGCAGCGCCGTCTCGGCCTGGGGCAGGACTCCCGATCCCGACCTCAATGCGTTGGCGGTATTTTCGACGGCGATGTGAATGAACTTCAGAAGCCGTGAGTGATTGAGGAGAGAGAAGAACCACATGCTCACGGCGTTGTACTTGGCAAACCGCCGTGCATAGCGCTCGCGCGTGCGCGCCATCAGTTCGTCCGCCGTCTCGTCCGCGCGGACCCCCTGCCAGGAATAGCGCCACTCCACCGCGCAGACGCCGCGGTTGATGCAATCGAGATCGGCGGCGGTCCAATTCCAGACTCGCCGCTTGAAATCATTGCTGATCGAAATCATCAGCACGCGCTCGACCACCACGCCCTGCTTTCTCAGATGTTCGAGCAGGCGCCACCATTGGTCGACGCCGGTGCCCAGCAATCCCGCATTGAGCAACCGGTCCTGCGGCCGCCGCGCCTGCAGCTTGTGAAACCAGGGGCAGCCGCCCTGACCTGACGTAAAGCTGTCGCCAAGCACGAGCGTCACCGGCGTTCCCGGCGGGATATCGTCGTCCTGCAGCAGTCCGAGATTGTTCGATCGCATCGGGCAGTCGAATTCGATCGTCAGCGTCGGCTCCGTGGAGACCAGCGACGGCAAGCCATAGACGGAGACCTCGCGAATGGCGGCGTTGGGCCGGTATGTCCAGACTCCTTCCCCACGATTCTCGACCGAATTCGGCGAGAGGTACTGGAAACGATACTCCCAGTAATAGAATGGATCGGAGGCAACGGCCCGGAACAATAATTCCAATCCAAGCGCGACGAACAGCGTGACCCCGAGCCCGTACGCAGTCCTGGACAAGAGCTTCCTCACCGTCTGATTCCCAAGAGCACTCCCGTCAAGACCTGGCTCCCCGTCGACTGGCGCCCCTGCCATGATTCACCTTCCAGCGGAAAACGGCCATGGCCATACCCGCATCGACTGGGACGGATATAATGTCCAAGCCGACTCCCTGGAAAGGACACCGCCATCAATGGACATGCTGGTCAAGCTCTACGCGCTGCCCGACTCCCGCGACATCCGTGAGCGCGCAGCTGCGGCCGGGATCACGACCCGGCGCGCGCTAGCTCCGGAAAAGCACAAGGTGATCGCCTGGGTCCGCGAGCATTTCAGCGAAGCGTGGGCCAGCGAGGCCGAGGTGGCGTTTGCCCGTCAACCCGTCTCCTGCTTCATCGCCGTCAGGCAGAAGACCATGCTCGGCTTCGCCTGCCATGACGCCACCTGCCCCAATTTCTTCGGGCCCACGGGCGTGGATGCGAACGAGCGAAAGCACGGCATCGGCAAGGCGCTGCTGTTCGACTGCCTCGAAGCCATGAAGCAGCAGGGATACGGCTACGCCATCATCGGCGGCGTCGGACCTGCCGAGTTCTACACAAAGGCCGTCGGCGCGGTGCCGATCGAGGGCTCCGAGCCCGGGATTTATCGCGGACTGCTGTGAGTGGGAACCGACATGGCAAGCGAGATCGACGCCATCCGCAAATTGCTGACGTCGAAGCCGCGGCCGGTGGGCTGGGCCGAGCGGCGCGCGCGGCTCGACGAGGTCGGGTCGGTCTGGCCGGTTGCCGATGACATCTCATGCGAGAGCGTCGATTGCGACGGCGTGCGCGGGGAATGGTCGATCGCGCCGGGCAGCGACGCGGCGAAGGTGCTGCTGTTCTTCCATGGCGGCGGCTATTGCTCGGGATCGATCAAGAGTCATCGCCGCATGGTGACGGAGGCCGGCCGCGCAATGCGGATGCGGACGCTGGCGATCGACTACCGCCGCGCGCCCGAACATCCCTTCCCCGCCCAGCATGACGATGCACTCATCGCCTGGCGCTTCCTGCGCCGGCAAGGCATCGCAGCCGGACGCCTCGCGGTCGGCGGCGACAGCGCCGGCGGCAATCTCTCGCTGTCGTTGATCAATCGCCTGCGCGCGGCGAACGAGCCGCTGCCCGGCTGCGCGTGGCTGGTCTCGCCCTGGACGGATCTGACCATGTCCGGCGCGACGCTTGCGAGCAAGGACGCGGTCGACCCGCTGATCCACACCGCCTATCTCGAAGAGCTCGCGGATGCCTATGCGCCGGCACCGCTCGACCGCCGCGATCCCCTGATCTCGCCGCTGTTTGGCGATTTGCGCGGCTTTCCGCCTGTCCTGATCCAGGTTGGCTCGGCCGAAACGCTGCTGTCGGACGCCACCCGGCTTGCAGAGGCCGCCGGGACGGCCGACGTCGACGTGCGGCTGGAAATCTGGCCGCACATGATCCATGCATGGCCGGTGTGGAACGCAGCCCTCGCGGACGGCCGCCGCGCGATCGCCGCGGCCGGCGACTTCATCCGCGCGCGGATTTCCTGAATCGCAAACCGGGGCCGCGATCCCGGTGTTAACCCTTTGCAGCCCCACAATCCTGATTCTCCAGCGCTTTTCGACATCAATTGGCGGCGGATTCCCGTAAATCACGGGTTTGAGTGCGCTTAAGGTTATGTTAAGCACACGCAACCCAGCAAATCAGGTCCGGCCCGCAGTCCCATGCGCGAACTCGCCCCCCGGTATTATCCCAGCGGCAGTCCAGTCTCCCCCATTTCCCGCTTCGGCGGACAGCCCTTCATCATCGGTGCCGCCGCGCTGATGGCGATCGTGGTCGGCATCGGCGCGATCGCCGCATGGCGGGCCTATACCGGCACCTCGCCAGAGCTCGACCGCGTCGTGGTCACGCGCCAGCTGCAGGCGCGCGCCACGCAAGCCTCCGAGCAATTGGTGGAAAAGACCAAGGGTATCGAAGCCACGCAGCAGGAATCGATCGACCAGCTCCAGGTGGTGCAGGACCAGTTGCAGACGGTGCGCCGCCTGCTCGCCGCGCAACAGGCCGACACCAAGAGGCTGTCGGAGCAGGTCACCACCCTGACCGAGTCCATCGACGGCCTGCGGCAGTCCTTTGCCAGCGCGCGGGCCGATGACCCCGCGCCCTCCGTCCGCAAGTCCAGCCGCAAGAAGGTCTACCGCAGCGCCCAGCGCAAGCGCAGCTCGAAAGGCTGACCGCGACCGTCCAACGATCAATCGTTACGAGCCGGCCGGCTGGCCGGCTTTTTTCATGCCCGCCAAAGAATCCCAGGACTGTGTGAACTGCTTCACATTCGCCCGTGCGAATCCGGGGCAAGCTATAGTTCACCGGATGGCGTACGCCAGTTGGTGGCTCTAGCCGATTTCAATATCCGGGGCTGGCAAGGCCGTTGGCGTCATACTGCGCCGGCGGCCTTGTTTTTTGTGCGGGAATGCCTCATGGCCGCCCGAGTGTGACGCAGCGCACAGAGCCTCCGGCAAACCTTGTTACCGATTGAACCGTAGCTGGCGGGTAGCTAGCTTCGATAAGCATTTGGCATCCAGCTGGGGCGGCTTCGATGTGCAAATTGACTTCGCTCTTCCTGTCTTCCGCGGTCGCGCTGGCGCTGCTGGCCGGCACCCTGCCCGCGCAGGCGCGCAGCAACTCGGACTGGCGCGACTGCAACGGCCGCGACGTCGATGCGCGCATCTCGGCCTGCACCCGCATCATCGACCAGGCCGGCGGCCGGAACTCCGCCATGCGCGCCGGCGCCTTCAACAACCGCGGCATCGCCTATTTCAGCAAGGGCGAGTTCGACCGCGCCATCCGCGACTTCGACGAGGCGATATCGGCCAAGCCCAACAACCCCGTGCTCTATCACAACCGCGGGATGGCGCTCTACAACAAGGGCGACAACGAGGCTGCGATCCGCTCCTACGAGGAGGCGATCAGCATCCATCCAAAATACGCGATGGCGCACAACGACCGCGCCAATGTCTATTTCCGCATGAAGGAGTACGACAAGGCGATCTCGGGCTATGACGATGCGATC
Organism: Bradyrhizobium sp.; assembly: GCF_016219575.1. Lineage (GTDB taxonomy): Bacteria > Pseudomonadota > Alphaproteobacteria > Rhizobiales > Xanthobacteraceae > Bradyrhizobium. The sequence continues at coordinate 30,781 of NZ_JACRMG010000040.1, forward strand.
CGCCTGCAGCCGCGCGACGGCGTGCTCTATGCCAACCGCGGCAACACCTACCGCATGAAGGGTGACCTCGACCGCGGTTTGCGCGATTTCGACGAGGCGATCCGGCTCAATCCGCGCGATGCCGGCTCGATCTACGGCCGCAGCCAGCTCTATGCCGACAAGGGCGACCCAAACCGCGCCATCGCCGATCTCGACGAGGCGATCAGGCTGAAATCCGACAACGGCGAATACTTCAATTCCCGCGGCTTCCTTTACAAGCAGCGCGGCGACTATGACCGCGCCATCCGCGACCTCGACGAGGCGATCAGGCTGAAGCCGAAATTCGCCACCGCCTACGCCAACCGGGGCGACGCCTGGCGCCAGCGCGGCGACATCGAGCGCGCCATCATGGACCTGTCCGAAGCCATCCGCATCGATCCCGCGGTAACGCCGGCCTATGTCAGCCGGGGCCTTGCCTTCGAGGCCAGGGGCGACATCGAGCAGGCCAGTTTCGACTTCTCGACCGTGCTGACCCGCACGCCCGGCAATTTCGCCACCGCAACGGAAGCCATTGCCAGGGCGCGCGAGCGGCTGGCCGCGCTCGAAAGCGCAACCGGTGCGACCGGCGGCGGGCCGCTGCCGGCGATCACACCGGCGCCGCGCAGCGAGTCCCCCGTCGCGACCCCGGGACGTGCGGCCGACAATGTCGAGCGCGGCCCTCGCGTGGCGCTCGTCATCGGCAACGCCGCCTATTCCGGCGTCCCCTCGCTCGCCAATCCCGTCAACGATGCCCGGGAAATGTCGGGCGCATTGCGCGAACTCGGCTTCAAGGTGATCGAGGGCTACAACCTCACCAGCACGACCATGCGCAACAAGATCGCCGAGTTCGGCGCGGCATTGCCCGGCGCGGGCGTCTCGCTGTTCTATTATGCCGGCCACGGTATGCAGGTCTCCGGCAAGAACTATCTCGTGCCCGTCGATGCCAAGGTCGAACGCCCGTCGGCGCTCGGGACCGAGGCAATCGAGGTGAGCGCGGTCATCGCCGACATGGAAGCCGAGAAGCGGATCAACCTCGTCTTCCTCGACGCCTGCCGCGACAACCCGATGTCGCGCAATCTCGCCCGCTCGATGGGCGGCGGCTCGCGCTCTACCGCCGTCGGCCAGGGCCTTGCGCAGGTCAATGCCGGCATCGGCACGCTGATCACCTTCGCCACCAGTCCCGACACCATCGCGCTCGATGGCTCGGGACGGAACAGCCCGTTCACGCAGGCGATGTTGAAATATATCCGCACGCCGGGGCTGGAAATCCGCTCCATGCTGACGCGCGTGCGCGCCGACGTGATCCGGGCAACCAACGAGCAACAGGTGCCGTGGGACCATTCCTCGCTGACCGGCGACTTCTACTTCAAGCCCGGCTCGTAACCGGGCCGGCACCGGCGCGGCCTGCGCTCAGTCCATGCTGATCCCGGCGTCCTTGATGACCTTTGCCCAGCGCGCAATTTCCCGGGGCAGCATGCCGGCGAGATATTCCGGCGTGCGCTGCTCCGGCGGAACGACCTCCAGCCCAAGCGCTTGCATTTTCGTCCGGATGTCGGGCCGCTCGAGCATTTCCTGCAGCGCCCTGTTCATCTTCTGAACGATGGGCTGCGGCGTCCCCCTGGGAAAGAAGAAGCCGTTCCAGACGGTGGCTTCCACTCCCGCAAGGCCCTGCTCGGCGGTGGTCGGAATATCCGGAATGTTCGGCGCACGCTTGGCTGCCATCACAGCAATGGCCTTGACGCTTCCACCCTTCACTTGCGCCGCGCCGGTTTGAATCGTGTCGCACATGTAGTCGATACGGCCGCCGATCAGGTCCTGCATCGCGCCGCCGGCACCGCGATAAGGCACGTGCGTAACGTCGACGCCGAGCGCGAGATTGAGCCGCGCGCAGGGCAGATGAGTGCCGGAGCCGATGCCGGCAGACCCGAACCTCAACTGGGCCTGGTTCGCCTTCACATAGGCAATGAACTGCCCGAGATTGTCGGCGGGAAAGTCCTTCCGCACGATCAGGATGCGCGGGGATTCGGAAACCAAGCCGACCGGAGCAAAATCGTCGACGGCGTTGTAGGGAATCTTCTTGAACAGGGACTGGCTGTAGGCGTGCGTTCCGGAATTGCCGATCAGCAGCGTGTAGCCATCGGGGGCGGCCTTGGCGACCCGCGCGCTGCCAACCGTGCCGGACGCCGCGCCGACATTCTCCACCACGACGGATTGCCCGAGAATTTCGCCGAGAACGAGGGCCTGCAGCCGGGCGTTGGCGTCGATGCCGCCGCCGGCCGTGAAGGGGACGATCAGCGTCACCGGCCGGGTGGGCCAATCGGTCGTCTGCGCTTCCGCGAGCGCGCACATGCCGGCGAGCGCAACCGCCACTCCGATCAGGTTTGCTGTTCTCCGCATCCGGCTCCTCCCTGCGCGCAGATCGAAGCGATACAGGATCGCCCGTCTCAAGCGAAGCAGAAGCCGGGTCGACCGGCCGCCGGAGCCCGACCGTCAAGGCAACGCGCCGATCGCCCTTGGTACGGTGGGATCGTTCTCAATGCCGTGCGATTTCGGCCGGGGCCAGGGTCCCGACCGACACAGGCGAATCCGCTTCGAAACAGATCGGATCGAGCAAATTTGGCGCGACGGGTCAGCCGGCGCGATTGCCCTGACGACGCGGTTTCGAAGCCTGTTCCATTTCCCAAAATGCCCAAACGAGTGCCGCGCCAAGGCCGGTGACGACGCCAAGGAACAGCAGGGTCAGGGCTGGGGCTGAGAGCGTGGTCAGCATTCCCCCCTCACATTGCTAGCTGAGCGATGCAAGCCGCGTACCGACCGGGGCACGCGAACGCGCGAGTACACCATGGCAGCCTACTCCTACTAAAGTCGTAGGTGAGCGTGGCAAATCAGCCCGCCAAGATGTCTCACGCATCAGTTGCAGACCTGAACCGGCCGCAGCACCCAGCCATAGGGCGTCGGGATGCGCCGCTGGACGATGGTGCAGCCGCCCGCCGTCACCGCAATAGCCGCCGGCGTTGTGGATGTAGTTGCCGTCGTAGTCGCCCCGGCCCGCGGCAGCGTTCCGCTTCGCTCACATCTGCGCGACCATCGCCCACTTGTCGCAGCTGCCGCGCCGGCAGATGCTCGCAACAATGGATTTCCGTTGCGATACAGAGGTTAGGACCAGCCTGTGCGCAAACTGATCGAATTCGACGACGACACCTTTGCCAAGCTGAAGCAGCTGGCACGCGACCGCATGGGGACGTTGCAGGAATTGGCGGACGAGGCCTTCGCAGACCTGTTGAAGAAACACGGCATTCCCATTGATCTCAGGGATGCCTTGAAGAAGAGCGCGGCCGGCGCCGGGCCGCCCGCGAAGCAGGCCGGAGCTGCCGGCAAGGCCGGAAAAAGGAAATAGTGGAGACCGCTTAGCCGATCTTCTTCAGCCCCTTTTTGAATTGCGGGCCCCTGATCTGGTACGATTTCGCGGCGCGACCCATCGCGGTGGACTGCTCCGGAGTCAGCGTGCGGATGACGCGCGCGGGCGAACCGATGATCAGCGAATATTCCGGGAACTGCTTGCCCTCGGTAATCACGGAGCCGGCGCCGACCACGGCGCCGCGGCCGATCTTCGCCCCGTTCATCACGATCGATCCCATGCCGACCAGCGAGTCGTCCTCCAGCGTGCAGCCGTGCAGGATCACATTGTGGCCGACGGTGACGTTGCTGCCGATCACAAGCGGGAAGCCGGGGTCGGTGTGGCAGGTCGAATTGTCCTGGATGTTGGAGCCTTCGCCGACCTCGATCCACTCATTGTCGCCGCGCAGCACCGCGCCAAACCAGACCGAGGCGGACTTCAAGAGCCGCACCTTGCCGATCACGACCGCGGTGTCGGCAATGTAATAGCTTCCGTCCGAGGGAAGGTCGGGCCCCTGCCCGTCAAGTTCGTAGATCGCCATGAATGTCTCCCGTTGGCGGGAGACATAAGCATGCCAATCAAAGCGTTTTCAAGCGAAGCCTGTCCCGCACTTGATGCGGGATGGGGACCGGTTCGCGTGAAGAAAACGCGTCTACCAAGAGACCGATCAGGCCAGCAGGCCGGCGGCGCGCAGGGTCATCAGGAAAAACGTGCCGGACATCAGGCTCCAGAAGCCGGCGATGACGGTTGCCATCATCACGAACTCGAAACGGCGACGCTCGACCCTGGCTCCGATCAGCGTATTGCGCATGATGATGAAGGGCGCGGCGAACACCAGAAACGGCACGGCTGCAAAAGCCTTCGGCACGACGCCCTCGTTGAGCAGGCCGAAGCCGGCCGGCCGCCGCGCAAACGCCTGGTAACCACTGGCCAGCGCGCCGGCAAAGGCAAAGCCGATGGCGAGCGAGAGAAAGGAATTCAACGCTTCGGGCGGCATCGACGCAACTCACTGCTGACTTCAGGAAACGCGCGTTTGATGTCGCAAAAACCGGCGGCCCGCGCCACACTATCCTTAAGGAAAGGTTAACAGCGCAATGTCGCCCGCATGGCTAATGCAGGCGAGCTGCCTCGCGAAACCGTGCGGAATCGCGACCGCGCATGGCATATTCATCAGGTGATTCGAACCTTTGCGACGATGGCCCGCGCATGACACTGCTTTCGACGGCCCAGCACCTGGCCCGCTCCTCGCGAAGCAATCCGCGCGCGCACCTCGTTCCGATCGCCGTCGGAGGCGCCCTTGCCGCGGGCGCGATCGCGCTGGTGGCCTATCTGTTGTGGCCGACCTGGGGCACCGATCCGGCGCGCGGACCCGGACGTCTTCCCGTCAGCGTCGGCGGCACGCTGTTCAACGTGCCGACCGCGGCGATCCGGCGCAAGATCCAGCGCCATTCCGGGCCTCAGGAGCGCGTCGATCTCTCCTTCACGTTCCCCTCGCTCGAGCCGCCCGAAGCGCCGAAACATGTCAGCGCCGACACCGTGGAAGAGCAGCCGCAGCCGATCGACCGCATCTTCGTGTCGATTTCGGCGCACCGCGACTCGCTCGCACCCGACATGCGCGTACGCACGATATATCCGCGCTATCTCGAACAGGCGTCAACGCCGGTCGAGGACGGGCTCACCCTGCGCGCGTTCAAGGACGGCTCGCCCTATGGCAGCGAGGATCTGTTCGTCGCGACCAACCCGGCACTGACCGCGCGCTGCACCCGCGATGCGGCGACCCCCGGCATGTGCCTGAGCGAGCGCCGCATCGACGGCGCCGACCTCACCTTCCGCTTTCCGCGCAGCTGGCTCGCGCAATGGCGCGACGTCGCGAACGCGATGGAGCGCCTGACGGTGCAGATGTATGGAAGGAAGTAGTTGTTGTCGCCCCGGCGAAAGCCGGGGCCCATAACCACAGCTTTCGGAGTTCGGCGACGCTGGAGTTCCAGCCCTTTCCACCAATCAACATCGGTGATTATCGGTCCCGGCTTTCGCCGGGAGGACAGCGAGGGCCGAGCCTTACTCCATCAGATCCTCTTCCAGGATCGCCATCTGGAACTGGAACGAGCGGTCGTCATCCTCGTCGTCGACGAACAGCACGCCGATGAATTCCTCGCCGATATAGACCTCGGCGGAATCGTCCTTCTTCGGCCGCGGCACGACGCGGATCTTGGGATTGCCGAACACGCGCTTGAGATAGGCGTCGAGCTTCCTGACTTCCTGAACGTCCACGGCAGTTCTCCAATCGGATCTTGTTTTCCGAGCGAGGTTTTAGGACGACGCGACGCCAACCGCCAGCCGTTTCAGGCAAAAAACAACGGTTCAAAACGTGTGGAAAATCAAAGCCAGAGGTCGCGATCCCGAATCTAGAGACCTATGGCGTTGATCATCTGATCCATGGTGCGTGACGGCTCGGCGCAGCCCGCCTCGCCCACGATCTTGGCAGGCACGCCCGCGACCGTGACGTTGTGCGGCACCGGCTTCACCACGACCGAGCCCGCCGCGATGCGCGCGCAATGGCCGACCTCGATATTGCCGAGAATTTTGGCACCCGCGCCGATCAGCACGCCGTGGCGAATCTTGGGATGACGATCCTCGTTCTCCTTGCCGGTGCCGCCGAGCGTGACGCCGTGCAGGATCGAGACGTCGTCCTCGATCACCGCGGTCTCGCCGCAGACGAATCCGGTGGCGTGGTCGAGGAAGATGCCGCGGCCGATGCGGGCCGCGGGATTGATGTCGGTCTGGAATACCGCCGACGAGCGGCTCTGGAGGTAATAGGCGAAGTCCTTGCGGCCCTTCTTGTAAAGCCAGTGCGCCAGACGATGGGTCTGCAGCGCGTGGAACCCCTTGAAGTAGAGCAGCGGGTCGATGAAGCGGGACGTCGCGGGGTCGCGGTCATAGACGGCGACGAGGTCGGCGCGGAAGGCGTTGCCGATATCGGGTTCGTCGCGCAGCGCCTCGTCATAGGTCTGGCGGATCAGGTCGCCGGAGAGCGCGGCATGGTCGAGCCGTTCGGCCAGCCGGTGCACCACCGAATGTTCGAGCCGGTCGTGATGCAGCACGGTGGAGAAGATGAAAGTGGCAAGCTCGGGCTCGCGGCGGACAATGTCCTCGGCCTCGCCGCGGATGCGCTCCCAGATCGGATCGAGCGCGGCCAGCTTGCCGCCCTGCGGATTGACGTGATGCACGGCCATTCCAGTATCCTCGGATCGTTCTCGCTCGTCGGTTGGTTCTTATAGCACGGCAGGCGTTCCGCTGTCCCGGGCAGGCCCCCCTTAGAGTAAACCACCTCAAGAGGCCGGTCCGGCCGGCGGTCTATTCCAAGTGGTCGGATATTTTGGGAAATCAAGCCGGGTAAACCCGACTATTGGCGGATTTCGGAACCGGCTACATTCCGGCCAAGGTGGGTCGAAAACGGGGGAACGCCACATCCATACGCATATTTTGCGCGCCCGCATGGCCGAATCCGGCCTGATCTGGGCCGCCGCCATCGCCATTCCAATCTTGCTGGTCGCGCCTGCGATCTGGAATGGCTATCCGCTGCTCCAGTACGATACCGGCGGGTATTTGGCGCGCTGGTACGAGGGCTATCTGGTGCCGAGCCGGTCGACGGTGTTCGGGCTCTATTTGCATTTCGGCGAGGGCTCCTCGTTCTGGATCAATCTCGGCATCCAGGCGCTCGCGACTTTCTGGATCCTGCAGCTGACGCTGCGCGTGCTCGGCATGAGCGAGCCGCTGCGGCTGCTAGGGATCGGCCTCGTGCTGGTGCTGACGACGTCCCTGCCCTGGCTCGCCAGCATGCTTCTCACCGATATCTTCGCAGGGCTTTCGGTGCTGGCGCTGTACATCCTGGTGCTGCATGGCAAGCGCATTTCCGGGATCGAGAAATGCGCGCTGTTCGCCTTCGTCGCCTTTTCGGCCTCGACCCACAGCGCGACGCTGGCGGTGCTGCTCGGGCTGTGCGCCCTCGGCTCGATCGCCTGGCTCTTCCTGCGCGACCGCATCCCCGGGGCCGGATTGCTGCAGGCGTGGCTCTCGCTCGTCGCGGGTGCCGGCATGCTGCTGTCGGCGAACCTCGCGCTGTCGGGAGAGCTGGCCTGGACGCCGGGCGGCTACGGCGTCACCTTCGGGCGCATGCTGCAGGACGGCATCGTCACCAAATATCTGCGCGATCACTGCCCGCGCGAGAAACTGAAGCTCTGTCCCTACCGCAACGAGCTGCCGGCCACCGCCGACCAGTTCCTGTGGGGCCACAGCATGTTCGACACGCTCGGCCGCTTCAAGGGATTGAACGACGAGATGGAGCATATCGTGCGGCGCTCGCTCGCCGAATATCCGGCCTGGCAGGCAAAGGCGGCACTTGTAGCGACGGCAAGACAATTGACGATGCTCGCGACCGGTGAAGGCACCAATGCCTGGATCGGGCACACCTATGGAATCATCGAGCGCTTCATCCCCTCCCAGGTCAAGCCGATGCGCGCCGCAAACCAGCAGCGCTGGCAGTTCGACTTCACCGAGATCAATTACCTCCACGTGCCGATAGGGCTGGCCTCCATGCTGCTGCTGGCGGCGATCTTCGGCTGGCGCTGGTGGTGGCGCGGGTTCGACGATCTCACCCTGCTGGCGGCGACCGTCAGCCTTGCCGTGCTCGGCAATGCCTTCGTGTGCGCGGTCATATCGGGCCCGCACGACCGTTACGGCGCCCGGCTGGCATGGGTCGCGACCACAGTGGTGCTGATCGCGGCGATCAGGAGCTTGTCCGGCGACGACGAGCGCAGCTCACGGGCGCTGTGAGAGGAATTCGGCGACGCCGGACTTGTAGACCTTGTCGCCGACCGCGCGCATGTGGTCGCGGCCCGGAATATCCAGCACCTTCGAGCCCGGAATGATCTCGCCGAGCGCCTGAGCGGAGCCGGCGATCTCGTCCATGGTGCCGACCGCGATCAGCGTCGGCACGGAAATGGCGGCCGCCTCCTCGCGCGTCATCAGCCGCCGCGAGCCGCGAAGACATGCGACGAGCGCGAGTCGATCGGAGCGGGTCTGATCCGCAAATGCGCGAAAGGTGCGGCCGACGGGATCGCTGACGTCGTCCAGCGACGGCGCCTCCAGCGCCTCGGCCACGTTCTCGCCGGGGCCGCCGCCGGTGATCATGCCGATGCCGATGCCGCCGAGTATGATCGAGCGCAGCCGCTGCGGCGCTTGCAGCGCCAGCAGCGCGGTCATGCGCGCGCCCAGCGAATAGCCCATGACGTCGGCCCGCGCGATGCCGAGATGGTCCATCAGCGCAAACACGTCGCTCGCCATGATCGATATCTCATACTGCGCGGAGTCGTAGAGCTTCGAAGACTCGCCATGGCCGCGATTGTCGAGCGCGATGACGCGCCGTCCCAGCCGCTTCAGCTCCGATACCCAGCCGGGATAGGCCCAGTTGACGTTCTTGGTGGAGGCAAAGCCGTGCACGAGCAGGATCGGTTCGCCCTCGCCTTCGTCGAGATAGGCAATCTGGACGTCACCGTGATGAAAGCTCGGCATCGGCAATTCCGTGACGGATGGAAAGATCGGTACAGATGAAAATGTCAGCCAGTCCTAGACCGCGGCGGGGGCCACCGCCAGCGGAGCTTGCTGCGCGGCCATCAGCCGGCGCGCCCGGGCCGCCTTCTTGCGGCGCAGCCAGGCATAGGTCAACCGCTCAGTGGTCGCCTTGATCGACGCGAGGAAGGCAAGTACCGCCATGGCCACGCTGAAGATCCAGCTGGCAAGCGTCCACAGCCCGGATAGACCGAGCAGCGCACCACGGCCGAGCGTCTTGAGGATGGCGCGGGTCTGCCCGCCCTTCTTCTCCGCCAGCCGCGCGGCGCGTGCGACCTCCTTCGGGCTCTCGGCGATCTTCAGCGTGTCCTGCGCTGCCTTGATGCCGGCCTTCTCGCCGACCCGGCCGACATCCTTGGCAAGCCGCACCAGCACGCCGGCCTTCTCGGCGCGGAACGCGGCCTTCATGGCGCCGATCGTCTCGCCCGGACGCAGCACCGATCCGGAGGCGACCGCCCTCTGCAGCACCGGTGCATCAACGACTTCGCGCGCCGAGCGGCCGGCAAATTGCACCAGGCCCTCGCTGAGGCGGCCGACCTTGCGCGTGTCCTTGACCAGCGTGAGGCCGGCGCGCAGCGGCACGGCGCCGCCGACCGAGACATAAGTCGCCGCGGTCACCGCAAGGCCCACCGTGGCAAGTCCGAGAATGAGATGGTCGGTTTCCTCGCCCATGGCCAGATGCTTGCCCTCGCGCACGACGTCCCTGATGTCGCCCCACACGAAGAGATCGCCGGCGACCGTGCCGGAAAGGCTCGCAATGTCGTCGGCATTGCCGGTGACGAGGCCGGTGGCGAACCGTCTTGCGAATTGCGCCGACGAATTGTCCTCGGTCACGGCATCGCTCACCCGCTTCGACAGTTCCTCGCCGAGCGCGACGTTGCGGTCCAGCGCCAGCTCAGCAAAGCTGCCGGCAAGATCGGCATCGCCGGCCGCGAGCGCCGCCTCGACATTTTCACGGATCAGGCCGGGGTTGTTCCGCAGGGCAGAATTGACCTGGAGGCTGGAGAGCTCGGCCGGGTCGTCCTGCGCTGCCAGCAGCGCAAACGCATCGCGGGCATGCGGCCATAGCGCCGCAGCAACGGCGGCGCTGACCACCATCCCTGCCACGGCCAGACTGAGCTTTGCCCGCTTCATGGTCGAAAAACCGGTCCTTTTCCTGCCCTCAAGATGGTATGCCATTTTCGTGACACAACTGCCCCGACGAAAGAAGGGCTTTCCGGGGACGACAAGATTGTGTCGAATTTCGATGAGTAAATCAGCCGCCGGGGCATCTAGGAATCATCCGCACCCATCATTATGGTGCGCGGCAACATTTCGCGCCACCGCGTCGCTGTGATTGCGGCTTGCCCCAAGCGCTACCCAAGGTGAACAGGTTATGGCCGACCACGTCGTTCCGCATTTCCACAACGATGCCGGTGTCGCGGTGATCGAAATCGGATCGCAGGAATTCATGTGCGTCGGCGCCAACCCGCCGTTCGACCATCCGCATGTGTTTCTCGATCTCGGCAACGACAACGAGATAATCTGCCCCTATTGCTCGACGCTGTACCGCTTTGCCGCCGACCTCAAGGCGGGCGAAGCCCGGCCGCCGGAGTGCGTGCTGAAGGACAAGGCCGCCTGATCCGTCCGTGGCCGCATCGCGCACCATCTTTGTGGCTGGTGCCGGCATCGGGGGACTGACGACCTCGCTGGCGCTGGCCAAGAAGGGCTTTCGCGCCGTCGTGCTGGAGAAAGCCGAGAAGCTGGAGGAGGCCGGCGCCGGCCTGCAGCTCTCCCCCAATGCCAGCCGCATCCTGGTCGAACTCGGGCTCGGGCCGCGCCTTGCGGGGCGCGCGGTGGTGCCGGAATCCATCAACGTCATGAGCGCGCGCGCCGGCGGCGAGATCTGCCGCCTGCCGCTGGGCGAGGCCGCCACCTTCCGCGCCGGCGCGCCCTATTGGGTGGTGCACCGCGCCGACCTGCAGGCGGCGCTGCTGGCGCAGGTGGAAGTAACGCCCGATGTCGAGTTGCGTCTCGGCTGCCAGTTCGAGGACGTCACCAAACATGCGCGCGGGCTCACCATCGTGCAGCGCCAGGGACTGACGCGGCAGCAGGACGTCGCCAACGCCCTGATCGGCGCCGACGGCATCTGGTCGTCGGTGCGGCACCATCTGTTTCCGGAGGTGCAGCCGCAATTTTCCGGCCTGATCGCCTGGCGCGGCACGCTCGAGGCCACCGCGCTGCCGCGTGAATATACCTCGCCCCGCGTGCAGCTGTGGATGGGGCCGAACGCGCATCTGGTCGCCTATCCCATTTCGGGCGGCCGGCAGATCAACGTGGTGGCGATCGTCGGCGGCACCTGGAACAGGCCCGGCTGGACCTCGCCGGGCGAGGCCAACGAGATCAAGCAATTCTTTGCCTCCGCCCGCTGGCCGGCGACCGCGCGCATGCTGGCGAGCGCGGTCGACGAATGGAAGCGCTGGGCGCTGTTCACAGTGCCCGAGGACGGCGAATGGCATGAGGGCCAGATCGCGCTGCTCGGCGATGCCGCGCATGCGATGCTGCCCTTTGCCGCGCAAGGCGCCGGCATGGCGATCGAGGATGCCGCGGTGCTGGCTAAATGCCTGAGCGAAGGCGGCAGCGATGCCGCCGGTGTGACGGCGGCCTTGAAGAAATACGCGCGGCAGCGCCGCGGCCGTGTCGCCAAGGTGCAGCGGCTGGCGCGGCGCCAGGGCCGCATCTATCACATGACCGGACCGATGGCCGCGGCACGCGATCACTTCGTCCGCGCCATGGGCGGAAAACGCATGCTGTCGCGGCAGGACTGGATCTACGACTGGCGGATCTCGTGATTCGCGGTCACGGCCGGGCGTAACATCAATACACCGAGCGGCCCGCGCGCGACGGCGGCGCTGGGAGAGCGGCGGGCGGCGCCACCGGCATCGCCGCACCCGGCACGGTCTCGCGGCAGCGGTTCTTCTGCCAGGCCTGCTCGGCGAGCTTCGACTGCCCGCGCGTGGCGATATATTCGTTGCGATAGGCAACCTCGGCCACGACCGCGCCGCCGGCGCCGGTCTCCGCCTTCGCCATCAGCCCCTGCAATTCCGCGGTGCGATCGCCCAGCCGCTTGCGCTCAGCCTCGAGCTGCTTGCAGTCGTAGAGGTCGTATTTGGCAGGATCGGCGAAAGCCAGACTCATGCTGTCGCTCATCTCGGCGCAGCCCGGCAGTGCCAGCGCAAGCGCCAGCACGGCGGCGATGCGGGCGCGCGAGAGAGGCAGGTGAGCGGGTAGCGAGAACAGCATCTGAACTAGGTAGACCTTGGACGTTGAGATTGCCTAAAGCAGCCGCCCGTGTCGGGATTGAGGCTGAGCCAAGTTTCGCGACCGCCCCCTTTTTGCGGCCTCAACCCGCTCTTGCAGGAGCCCTGCTAATTCATTGAAAGCGCGGGCTTTCCACCAAATATCCCATTTCCACTTCGCCGCCAAACGCGCTAGATATTGCTGGCTTCCTGCAAATGCGGACGTGGCGGAACTGGTAGACGCAAGGGACTTAAAATCCCTCGATGGCAACGTCGTGTGGGTTCGAGTCCCACCGCCCGCACCAAGCTTCGCCCTAACCCGATACGCGTGGCGCACCACACTGGACCGTCGGGTCCACATGTGAACGCAGAGCCGGACTGCCAGTCCCAACCGTGCTACTCTCGAATCATGGCATCGCAAAAGGACAGCTCAAAGAAGCGGAAGGGTACCGGCTTTGTTGTCGGGAGCGCGCGGTTCAAGAAAATCAGCGCGGTCGAAGGGATTGAATACACACCCGATATGAAGGGCAGCACTGCCGTTTCAAAGAGCAAGGCCGAAACCCCTGAAGAGCGCCGCAAGGCCATTATCCGGGCCTACCGAAAAACCTGACACTGCGAATGTATGACGCCGTCGCCGACGATTATTGTTATCCGGGCACCACGGTTCTCAAGAACAAGCTCGACTTGCGGAGTGCCGAAGAACTCGCCGCGTTCGAGGCTGAGGTGAGCGATGCGCGGGCAGATGAAGAGCTACCCGCTGGCAATCTGGACTACGAGCATTTCAAATCGATCCACCGACACCTCTTTCAGGATGTCTACGATTGGGCAGGTGAGCCACGCACAGTTCGCATCTCCAAGGGAGGCAGCATGTTTTGCTTTCCCGAGAACATCGAAGCTGAAGCTACAAAGCTCTTCACGGGTTTGAGACGGAACGGCTTCTTGAGAGGTCTTGACCTGAAAGATTTTGCTGAGCGATCCGCCCACTTCCTTGCTGTATTGAATGCGATCCACGCCTTCCGTGAAGGGAATGGAAGAACTCAGCTCTCGTTCTTTCTCCTCCTGGCCGATCAAGCCGGCTACGCGCTCACTTTGCAAGAACTCGACCCTGGCGCATTTCTTGCAGCAATGGTCGCGAGCTTTGATGGCGATGAAGCGCCGCTGGCTGCCATTATCAAACAACTCATCGACAGCGAATCGGCGGGTTGAGCTCCACCCGCCCCCTCACCCCTTGATCCGCATCCTTCCCATGTAATCCCGCTTCCCGATCGGCACGCCGCGCGAGCGCAGGATGTCGTAGGCGGTGGTGGCGTGGAAGTGGAAGTTCGGCAGCGAGAAAGACAGCACGAAGGTTTCGGCGACGAAGGGGATCTTGGTCTCGCCGAACTGGAACGCGACGTCCTTGCCTTCGAGCGCGTTGACCTCGTCCGGCTTCAGCGCTTCCAGCTTGCCCTTCGACTCCACCAGCAGCGCCTGCAGGTCGGCATAGTCGAGCGGGCCGGCCTTGCCGGGCGGATTGAACACGCCGCTCTTCAGCGCTTCCATGGCGCCGGCCGAATGATGCGCCACCGAGCGGATCTGGAAGCTGAACGGCGCCATGTCCTCGAACAGCCGGTGCTCGACCACCTGGCCCGAATCGACATTGCACTCCTTGCAGTGGGCGAGGCCTTTTTCGAGAAATCCCGACACCGCGCCGAGCGTCTGCAAATAGGTCGGCACAGTCAACTCATACAGCGACACGGCCATGGCGCGATTCCCCCTGGGCTGCCCGCAATGCGGGGCATTTGTTGTTGGTTATGATGCGATCGGTCCGATCGTACCCGAACAGTTCGCGAGATCAACCTGACTTCCGCGCGCGGCCGGCTTGCCCAACCGTCCCGCTTCCGCGATGCTGGCGGCCGGCATCCTGTTGGGAGCAGTCCCCATGAAGGCATTCGCGCCGGGCAAGCACGACGATTTCGCGCGCCACGGGAAAAACGCACCGCTGCGGATCGCCATCGCGGGCCTCGGCGCCATCGGGCTGAAGATCGCCGAGGCGCTCGACCGCGGCATTCCCGGCTGTGCGCTGGCAGCGGTTTCCGCCAACGACCGCGGCAAGGCCGCCGCGCGCCTCGCCCATCTGGCTCACGCCCCGCCGGTCGTCGCGATCGATGCGCTCGAGCCGCTCGCCGATCTCGTGATCGAATGCGCGCCGGCGAATCTCTTGCCCGCCATCGCCGAGCCGTTCCTGCGCGCCGGCAAGACCGTGCTCGTGCTCAGCGCCGGCGCCATCCTGGTCAACCAGCACCTGATAGAGCTCGCGCGCGAGCATGGCGGCCAGATCGTCGTGCCCACCGGCGCCCTGCTCGGCCTCGACGCGGTCGCAGCCGCCGCGGAAGGAAAAATCCGTTCGGTGCGCATGGTGACGCGCAAACCGGTGCGCGGGCTGGCGGGTGCGCCCTATCTTGCCGAGCACAACATCCGCATCGAGGACATCACGGAGCCGCTGCGCATCTTCGAGGGCACACCGCGCGAGGCAGCGATCGGCTTTCCGGCTAACCTCAACGTCGCGGTGGCGCTGTCGCTGGCCGGCATCGGGCCGGACAGGACTACACTCGAGATCTGGGCCGATCCATCGCTGGAGCGCAACGTGCACCGGATCGAGGTCGAGGCCGACTCGGCGAGCTTCTCGATGCAGATCGAGAACGTGCCGTCGGAAAACCCGCGCACCGGGCGCATCACAGCGCTGTCGGTGATCTCCTATTTGCGCAAGCTCGGCGCGCCGCTGCGGGTCGGGTCCTGATCGCGACGAAGGGATTTCAGAGCCGGATTCTCCGCTCCTACGATCACGCCCCCGCGAAAAACTCCCGGTGCCGCCCCGGCGCGGCCTCGAACAGCGCCTTGGTGTATTCGTGCTTGGGCGCCGCAAAGACGTCCGCGGTCGTGCCCTGCTCGACGATGACGCCGCGCTGCATCACCGCAATGCGGTCGCAAACTTGCGCAGCAACCCGCAGATCGTGGGTGATGAAGAGCACCGCGAGATTGAACCTGCGGCGCACCTCGTCGAGCAGTTTCAGCACCTGGGCCTGAACCGAGACGTCCAGCGCCGAGACCGGCTCGTCGCCGATCAGAAGCTCCGGCTCCATCGCGAGCGCCCGCGCGATGCAGATGCGCTGGCGCTGCCCGCCGGAGAACTGATGCGGATAGCGGTCGACTGCATCCGGCGACAGATGCACGACCGCCATCAGGTCGCGCGCGCGCTGCAGGGCTTCGTTGCGCGACAGGCCGAAATTCATCGGTCCCTCGATGATCGCCTCGCCGACGGTGCGGCGCGGATTGAGCGAGCGGTAGGGATCCTGGAAGATGAACTGCATCCGCCGCCGCATCGGGCGGAATTGCGCTTCCTTCATCGCGGCAGTGTCGATGTTGTCGATCCGCACCGCACCGCTGGTCGGGTCGACCAGCCGGGCGATGCAGCGCGCCACCGTCGACTTGCCGGAACCGGATTCGCCGACGATGCCGAGCGTCTCGCCGCGGCGCACCTCGAGCGAAACATCCTTCACCGCATTGACGATGCGCGCCTTGGGCTGGAACAGCGAGCGCTTGCCATAGGTCTTGAACAGCTTTTCCGTCTGCAGCACCACCGGCCCGCTCACCGGCACACGCTTCGGCGGCGTCATGCTCGGCACGGAAGCGAGCAGCATCTTGGTGTATTCCTCGCGCGGGTTGCGCAGCACGTCCTCGGCGGCGCCCTGCTCCACGATGCGGCCGAGCTGCATCACCACGACGCGGTCGGCGATCTCCGAGACCACGCCGAAATCATGGGTAATGAACAGCACGCCGGTCTTCTTGCGCGCCTGCATCTCCCGCACGAGCTTGAGGATCTGCGCCTGGGTGGTGACATCGAGCGCCGTGGTCGGCTCGTCCGCGATCAGCAATGCGGGATCGAGCACGAGGGCTGCAGCGATCATGATGCGCTGGCGCTGGCCGCCGGAGAGCTGATGCGGATAGGCGTCGATCATCTGCTCGGGATCAGGCAGATGCACCGCACGCATCATGTCCAGCACGCGCTTGCGCCGCTCCCGCGGGTCGAGGTCGGTGTGAACCTCCAGTACCTCGCCGATCTGGTCGCCGACGCGCTCGACCGGGTTGAGCGCGGTCATCGGCTCCTGGAACACCATGGCCATGCGGGTGCCGCGGATCGCGCGCAGGTCGGCGTCGGACTTGGTGGTGAGTTCCTCGCCCTCGAGCCGGATCGAACCGGTCTCGACCGACATCGCATTCTTCGGCAAGAGCCCCATCACCGCCTGCGCGGTCACCGACTTGCCGGAGCCGGATTCGCCGACCACGCAGACGATCTCGTTGGCACCGACGGAAAGGCTGATTCCGCGCACGGCATGCGGCCGGTCGCCGTCGCCCCTGATGGCGACGGAAAGATTGGCGACTTCGAGGACGGGGGCGCTCATCTCAGACTCGCTTCGCCATCTTGGGATCGAGCGTGTCGCGCAATCCGTCGCCGAGGATATTGACGGCGAGGATGGTCATCGCGAGGAACACGCCGGGATAGATGATGTTGTGCGGGAACAGGCTGAACACCTGCCTGCCCTCGGCCATGATGTTGCCCCAGGTCGGCACCTCAGGCGGCACGCCGATGCCGAGGAAGGACAGGATGGCCTCGATCAGGATGGCGGAGGCGCAGATGAAGGTGCCCTGCACGATCATCGGGGCGATGGTGTTGGGCAGCACATGCCGCCACAGCAGTTTCGGGGTCGAGGTGCCGAGCGTCACGGCTGCCTCGACATAGGGCTCCTCGCGCACGCTGAGCACGATCGAGCGCACCAGCCGGACCACGCCCGGGACCTGCGGGACCGTGATGGCGATGATCACGGTCCAGACGCTGGAGCGGAACAGCGAGACCATGGCGATCGCCAGCAGAATGGCGGGGATCGCCATCAACCCGTCCATGATGCGCATGATGACGGCGTCGAGCAGGCGGAAGAAACCCGCGAGCACGCCGATCAACAGGCCGCAGGCGACGCTGATCAGCGCCACCGAGACGCCGACGAACAGCGAGACACGCGCGCCATAGACAACGCGGCTATAGACGTCGCGGCCGAGTCCGTCCGTTCCGAACAGGGCGATCATCTTGATGCGCTCGCCGGTGTCGGTCCGCATGAAGAATTCCGCGCCGGGGACCTTGTTCCGCGCAATCGGATTGATCGCGGTGGGATCGATGGTGCCGAGCCACGGCGCCAGCAGCCCCGTCAGCACCACGACGGTGATGACGGCGCCGCCGAACAACACCGCCGGATTGAGCAGCAGCTTGCGAATTGCCGCGGCCGGTTTGACCGGCGCCGCCGCGATCGGGGTATCGAGGCTCAGGTCGGCCATCAGTAGCGAATCCTTGGGTCGAGCACCGTGTAGACCATGTCGACCGCGAGGTTGATCATGACGTAGACGAAGGAGAACAGCAGAATCACCGCCTGGATCGTCGGGTAATCGCGCGCCAGCACCGCATCGACCGTCAACCGGCCGAGGCCCGGAATCGTGTACACGCTCTCGGTGACGACGACGCCACCGATCAGAAGCGCAATGCCGAGACCGATCACGGTGACGATCGGCACGGCCGCATTGCGCAGCGCATGGCGGAACAGCACCTTGCGCTCGATCTGCCCCTTCGCCCGCGCGGTGCGGATGTAATCCTCGGACAGCACTTCGAGCAGGCTGGTGCGGGTCATGCGCGCGATCAGGGCGATGTAGATCACCGACAGGGTCACCGACGGCAGGATCAGCCGCTGCACCCAGCCGCCGACTCCTTCCGAAATGCGCTGATAGCCCTGCACCGGCAGCCAGTCCAGATAGACCGCGAACAGATAGATCAGGAGATAGCCGATCACGAACACCGGCACGGAAAAGCCGAGCACCGAAAAGCCCATCACGATGCGGTCGATCCACGAGCCGTGGCGGTGCGCCGCCAGCACGCCGAGCGGAACGGCCACGAACACCGCGATCAGGATCGTGAAGAAGGCGAGCGACAGCGTCGGCTCGATGCGCTCGCCGATCAACTGGGCAACGGTCTTCTTGAAGAAGAAGCTCTCGCCGAAATCGCCGCTCAGCACCTTGCCCGACCAGATCACGAACTGCTCGACGATCGGGCGGTCGAGGCCGAGCTGGCCGCGGATCTTCGCCACCTGTTCGGTGGTGGCATTGTCGCCGGCGATGATCGCCGCCGGATCCGAGGGGGTCAGGCGCAGCATCAGGAAGATGAAGACGGCAACCACCAGCATCACGGGGATCGTGCCGAGCAGTCGCCGGAACAGGTAGCCATACATCGAACGATCGATCCTTAGAGCAATTTCGGTTCTGATCGAATCAGAACCGAAACTCTAGATTCTTGATTTTGACGCGTTTTCTTCACGCGAACCGGTATCCACTTCGCTTGAAAACGCTCCGGAAAGCAACGGGCGGCGGCGAACCGCCGCCCGTCGTCGTCAGCTTTACTTCGTGATTTCCAGGTTCCAGAGCACCGGCACCGGCGCGGTCAGGAAGCCCTTGACGTTCTTGCGCATCGCGACCGGCGAGACGTACTCGCCGACCGGAATCTCCGGCGTAAACTCGATGACGCGCAGTTGCACCGCCTCGGCGATCGCCTTCTGCTTGGCCGGGTCGGTCTCGCGCGCGAAGTCGTCACGCAGCTTCTCGAGCTGCGCATCGCAGGGCCAGCCGA
The DNA here is from genome assembly GCF_016219575.1 of Bradyrhizobium sp. Lineage (GTDB taxonomy): Bacteria > Pseudomonadota > Alphaproteobacteria > Rhizobiales > Xanthobacteraceae > Bradyrhizobium. The sequence continues at coordinate 49,805 of NZ_JACRMG010000040.1, forward strand.
ACGAGGCCTTCTCGCAGGCTGCGTTCACATAGGCGGTCGAGATCGGGTTCATCACGTCGGCAATGACCCAGGCCGTCATGAACGCGTTCCAGCCGCCGGCGTCCGGCGGATCCTTCTTGGAGCGCCGGGCGACCAGCGTCTGCCAGTCCATCGACTGCATGTCGACCTTGAACCCCGCCTTCTCCATCAGCGATTTCGCCACCGGCGCCAGGTTGGTCAGGACCTTGAGGTCGGTGGACTGCATCAGCACCACCGGCGTGCCGTCATAGCCTGCTTCCTTCAGCAATTCCTGCGCCTTCTTCGCGTTCGAGGTCAGGAGCCCGTCCATGCCCTTGGTGGTGGCCAGCGGCGTGTCGCAGATGAACAGCGCCTTGCAGGGCTTGATGTAGTTCTCGTCGCCGATGGTCGCCATCAGGAAGTCTTCCTGATTGAAGGCGTACCACAGCGCGTGGCGAATCTTCGGATTGTCGAACGGCTTGTGCAGCGTGTTGGGGCGGAAGACGTACTGCGCCTTCAGCATCGGCGATATCACGATGTTGACGTTCGGATCCTTCTTCAGGGTTCCGAGCAGATCATGGCTGGGCTGCTCGATGAAGTCGATCTCGCCCTTCGATAGCGCGTTGATCGCCTGCTGCGCGTCGGAAATGGCGCGCCACTCCACGCGATCCACCTTGGCGAGCTTGCCGCCGGCGAGACCCGACGCCGGCTCGGCGCGCGGCTTGTACTTGTCGAACTTGACGTAGACGGTCTTGTCGCCGGGCTTCCATTCATCCTTGACGAAGACGAAGGGGCCGGAGCCGGTGAAATCCTCGATCTGCTTGTTGGGATCGGTGTCGGCGACGCGCTTGGGCATCATGAACGGCACGTTCGACGAGGGCTTCGACAGGCCGAGCAGCACCAGGCCTGTCGGTTCCTTGAGCTTGATGGTGAATGTCTTGGCATCGACCGCGTCGATCGAGGCGACGAAGGTCATCATCTTCTGGCCGAGCGAGTCCTTGACGGCCCAGCGCTTGATCGAGGCGATACAGTCTTCCGAGGTGACCGGCTTGCCGTCGTGCCACAGCAGGCCCTCGCGGAGCGTGAAGGTGTAGGCCTTATTGTCGGCGCTCGTCTCGTACTTCTCGACCATCTGCGGCTTGACGTCGCCCTTCTCGTCCTGCGCGAGAAGCGTGTCGTAGATCATGTAGCCGTGGTTGCGCACGATATAGGCGGTGGTCCAGATCGGATCGAGAATCTTCAGGTCCGAATGCATCACCGTACGCAAGGTCGTCTGGGCAAGCGCGGGCGTTGCCGCAACCGCGATGCCGGCCGTACATGCGGCAGCAAGAATGGCTCTCTTAAGCGCGTTCATTTTCTTCACCTCCATTTTTGGTCTCAAGGCCCCCGAATTCCTCGCTCGGGGATCTCGATCCATTGCCGTCAGGGCTCGATCCGTCTCCCTGACCCGGCAAGACCGATCCGGGCCGTTGATCGGGGAAGATTGGCACAGTACCCCCCACCGGCCAAGTCCGGCGCCCCCTCCTCCGGCCCCCGACTGTCGGTCGCCCCTGCGGCAAAATTACCAAGCCAGAAGCGTGCCAGAATTCGACCGGTGAGGATTGTGAACCGGAAGGTGAGCACCGCGCCGCGCGCATGCTGAACGTGCCTTTCCCTGTAGCCTCATGCTCCGGCGTGTTTTCGCTTTACAATTCGAGCGCTGTTCCTTCTCGTATGCGGGCTGTCGCCAGATACGCGCAAGAACACTTTATCCAAGAACCGAGAGCTCCCCCATGAACCCCGCCAATCTTCCCTTCGATTCCGAGGCCATGCTGCAGGGGCTGCGTCACTGGGTGGAATGCGAAAGCCCGACCTGGGACGCCGCCGCGGTCGAGCGCATGCTCGATCTTGCAGCGCGGGAAATGGCCATCATGGGTGCGGCCATCGAGCGCATCGCGGGCCGCCAGGGATTTGCCGGCTGCGTGCGGGCGCGCTTCCCCCATCCCAGACAGGGCGAGCCCGGCATCCTGATTGCCGGCCATCTCGACACCGTGCATCCGGTCGGGACCATCGAAAAGCTGCAATGGCGGCGCGAGGGTGACAAGTGCTTCGGCCCAGGCATCTTCGACATGAAGGGCGGCAATTACCTGACGCTGGAAGCGATCCGGCAACTGGCACGCGCCTCCTTCACCACGCCGCTGCCGATCACGGTGCTGTTCACGCCCGACGAGGAAGTCGGCACCCCGTCGGCCCGCGACATCATCGAGGCGGAGGCCTCCCGCAACAAGTATGTGCTGGTGCCCGAGCCCGGACGCGAGAACAACGGCGTCGTCACCGGACGCTATGCGATCGCGCGTTTCAACCTGGAAGCCACGGGCAGGCCGAGCCATGCCGGCGCCACCCTCTCCTCCGGGCGCTCCGCAATCCGCGAGATGGCCCGGCAGATCCTCGCGATCGACGGCATGACGACGCCGGACTGCACCTTCTCGGTCGGCATCGTGCATGGCGGGCAATGGGTCAATTGCGTCGCCACCACCTGTACCGGCGAAGCGCTCAGCATGGCCAAGCGCCAGGCCGATCTCGACAAGGGCGTGGAAAGGATGCTGGCGCTGTCGGGTACCAGCAACGATGTCGCCTTCAAGGTGACGCGCGGCGTCACCCGCCCGGTCTGGGAGCCGGATGCCGGCACCATGGCGCTCTATGAGAGGGCCAGGGGCATCGCCAAAAGCCTCGGCCAGGAGCTGCCGCATGGCAGCGCCGGCGGCGGCTCCGACGGCAACTTCACCGGCGCCATGGGCATCCCCACGCTGGACGGGCTTGGCGTGCGCGGCGCGGATGCGCATACGCTGAACGAGCACATCATCGTCGACAGCCTCGCCGAGCGCGGCCGCCTGATGGCGGGACTGCTGGCGACGCTGGAATAGAGCCGGCGCATGATTTCCTTCAAGACCATTCGGGCCAGGGCAGAAAAACGCAAGGGCGGGCCGAAAGCGCTGGAAAAGCTCCTGCCCGCCAGGCCGGATGCAAAGGCGCTCGCCAAGCTGCCCGACGATCGCATTCTCGCCGAGATGACCAAGCGGGTGTTTTGCGCAGGGTTTGCCTGGAGCGTGATCGAGCAGAAATGGCCGGATTTCGAAAAGGCCTTTCTCGGCTTCAAGCCGGCAAAGCTCGCGTTCCAGCCAGACGAGTTCTGGCACGCGCTGCTGGATGACAAGCGCATCGTCCGCAACGGCGCCAAGATCATGTCGGTGCGCGAGAATGCGCAATTCGTGCAGTCGATTGCCGGGGAACACGGCAGCTTTGGCAAGTTCCTGAGCAAATGGCCGGCATCCGACGAGATCGGCCTGCTCAATCTGCTGACGAAACAAGGCAGCCGCCTCGGCGGCAATACCGGGCAGATGTTCCTGCGCTTCGTCGGCTGGGACGGATTTGTCACCTCGAGGGATGTGGTGGCGTGCCTGCGCGATGCCGGCATCGATATCGCGGAGGAAGTGAAATCGAAGGGCGATCTCGCCAAGGTGCAGGCGGCCTTCAATGCCTGGGCTGAGGAGACGAAATTGCCTTACGCCCATCTTTCGCGCATCTGTGCCCTTTCGGTCGGCGAAAATATCCAGCCATAGACTTTGGTACAGCGAGCCCGTCCCACGCCCATGCGGCATGCAAATCCGGAATTGCTCCACGGCTTGCGCCGGCTGGCACGACAAGTCTAACGTTCGCCGCCAGGACCAGAACGAGACAACAATGACCCGCATCGCCGTCGGCGGCTTCCTGCACGAAACCAACACGTTCGCACCGACGAAAGCGACCTACGATGCCTTCGTGCATGGCGGCGGGTGGCCGCGCATGGAGACCGGCACCGGCATCTTGAAGACATTGCGGCGCATCAATGTGGGGCTTGCGGGTTTCATCGAAGCCGCCGAAGCCGAGCGCTGGGAGCTCGTGCCGACGATTTTCACGGCGGCCACCCCCTGCGCACACGTCACCGAGGATGCCTACGAGCGGATCACGAGGGTCATCGTCGACGGCATTGCCGCGGCAGGTCCGCTCGATGCCGTCTATCTCGACCTGCACGGTGCGATGGTGACGGAACATCTCGATGACGGCGAAGGCGAGATCCTGGCGCGGGTACGCAGGGTGATCGGCAACGAGCTGCCGCTCGTCGTAAGCCTCGACCTACACGCCAATGTCACGCCGGAAATGGTCGAACATGCGGATGCACTGATTGCCTACCGCACCTACCCCCATGTCGACATGGCCGAGACCGGCCGGGCCTGTGCAAGGCACCTCAAACTGCTGCTGGAGACCAAGCAGCGTTTTGCAAAGGCCTTCCGGCAATTGCCCTTCCTGATCCCGATCAGCTGGCAATGCACGAAAGACCAACCCACCAAGAGCATCTATGAGAGGCTGGTCGCGCTGCAGAGCGCTGCCGTGCCGACGCTGTCGTTCGCGCCGGGCTTTCCCGCCGCCGATTTCATCCATTGCGCCCCGAGCGTGTTTGCCTATGGCCGGACGCAGGCCGAGGCCGACGCCGCTGCGGATGCCATCGCCGCCATCGTCGAAGGCCATGAGGACGATTTCGACGGCAAGATCTATTCGCCCGACGAAGGCGTCCGCCACGCCATGGAACTGGCCAGGACCGCCACAAGGCCGGTGGTCATCGCCGACACCCAGGACAATCCCGGTGCCGGCGGCGATTCCGACACCACCGGCATGCTGCGCGCGCTAGTCCGCAACAAGGCGGAGCGCGCCGCCACCGGCGTGATCTACGATCCGCAGTCGGCCAGGGCCGCGCACGAAGCAGGCGAAGGCGCGACCGTGACGCTGGCGCTCGGCGGCAAGTCAGGCATTCCCGGAGAAGCGCCTTATAGAGAGAGCTTCGTCGTCGAGAAGCTTTCGAATGGAAGCTTCATCGCCCCCGGCCCCTATTTTGGCGGGCGCGCGATGGAGATGGGGCCGTCGGCGTGTCTGCGCATCGGCGACGTCCGTGCGGTGGTCGCCTCGAACAAATCGCAGCTCGCGGACCAGGCGATGTACCGCTATGTCGGGATCGAGCCGACCGAACAGAAGATACTGGTCAACAAGAGCTCGGTGCATTTCCGCGCCGATTTCGAGCCGATCGCCGCGAAACTCCTGATCTGCGCCGCGCCCGGCGCGATGCCGGCCGACACCGCCGATCTGCCGTGGACGCGGCTGAAGCCCGGCATTCGCGTCAAGCCGAACGGTGCTCCCTTCAACCCAACGACAAAATCACGCTCAACGGGATAACAGAAAATGCCCACCATCGAACGCATCGACGGCTACGCCGACGAACTCACCGCCATCCGCCGGGACCTGCATGCCCATCCCGAGATCGGGTTCGAGGAGGTGCGCACGTCGGGCATCGTCGCGGAGAAGCTGAAGGGCTGGGGCATCGAGGTGCATCGCGGCCTCGGCGGCACCGGCGTGATCGGCGTGCTCAAGGGCAAGGGCAACGGGAGCAAGCGAATCGGCCTGCGCGCCGACATGGATGCGCTGCCGATGGAAGAGAACACCAACCTGCGCTGGCGTTCGACCATTCCCGGCCGCTTCCACGGCTGCGGCCATGACGGCCACACCACCATGCTGCTCGGCACCGCGCGCTATCTGGCGGAGACGCGCAATTTCGACGGCACCGTGCACTTCATCTTCCAGCCCGCCGAAGAGGGTCTCGGCGGCGCGCGCGCCATGATCAAGGACGGGTTGTTCGAGAAGTTTCCCTGCGACGAGCTCTACGGCCTGCACAACGCGCCGGACCTGAACCATGGCGAGATCGCGATCCTCCCCGGCCCGGCGATGGCCGGCGCCGACTTCTTCGACATCGTCATCAATGGCTACGGCGCCCACGGCGCGATGCCGGAACGCTCCAAGGACGCCGTCGTGATCGCCATGACCGTCGGCAAGGCGTTGCAGACCATCGTCAGCCGCAACGTCGATCCCCTGCATTCGGCGGTGCTGTCGATCACGCAGATTCATGCCGGCTCCGCCTACAACGTCATTCCGGGCGAGGCAAAGCTCTGCGGCACGGTGCGCGCCTTCTCCGATGAAGTCCGCGCGCTGATCCGCGACCGCATGCGCACGATCTGCGCCGGCATGGCGGCCGCCTTCCAGGTCGAGATCGACGTCGACATCCGCGACATCTTCAGCGTGCTGGTAAACCAGGAAGAGCAGTCCAGGGTGGTCGAGGAAGTCGCACGCACGGTAGTCGATCCGGCAAAGGTCATTACCCGCACGCAGCCGAAGATGGGCAGCGAGGACTTTGCCGACATGATGCAGAAAATTCCCGGCGCCTATTTCTGGGTTGGCCATGACGGCTCGGTGCCCGTGCACAATCCCGGCTACGTGCTGGACGACAAGATTCTGCCGATCGGCGCCAGCATGTTCGCCCGCATCATCGAAACCCGTCTCCCGGCAGGTGCCCATGCATAAAGCCAAACAAGAAGAAACTTTCACCTCGCTCCACGACCTCTCCGCCCACGACCTGATCGCGGGCTACAAGACCAAGCAGTTCTCGCCCTCCGAAGTGCTGGAGGACGTGATCGCGCATGTCGAGCGCTGGGAGCCGCATATCCAGGCGCTGTACCTGTTCGATCCCGCCGGCGCGCGCAAGGTGGCGAAGGCTTCGACCGACCGCTGGAACAATGGCGAGCCGACCGGCGTGCTCGACGGCGTGCCGGTCACCATCAAGGACAACATCGCCACCAAGGGCCAGCCGATTCCGCTCGGTGCGGCGAGCGTGCCGCTGGTCGCGGCCGAACGCGACGCGCCGCCCGCCGCGCGCCTGCGCGAAGCCGGCGCGGTGATCTTCTCGAAAACCACGATGCCCGATTACGGCATGCTGTCGTCGGGACTCTCGAGCTTCCATCCCCTCACCCGCAATCCCTGGGATCTCGGCAAGAACCCCGGCGGCTCTTCCGCCGGCGCGGGTGCTGCGGCAGCGGCCGGCTATGGCCCGCTGCATCTCGGCACCGACATCGGCGGCTCGGTCCGCCTGCCCGCGGCCTGGTGCGGCCTGGTCGCGTTGAAGCCGAGTCTCGGCCGCGTGCCGATCGATCCGCCCTATGTCGGCCGCGTCGCAGGTCCCATGACGCGCACGGTGGACGACGCCGCGCTGATGATGAGCGTGCTGTCGAAGCCCGACCGCCGCGATGGCATGAGCCTGCCCGCCCATGACATCAACTGGAAGGCGCTGGACAAATCGCCGCGCAAGCTGCGCCTCGGCCTGATGTTCGATGCCGCCGGCCAGGCGCTGGAAAAGCCGGTCCGCGACGTCGTGGTGAAGGCCGCCAAGGCATTCGAAGCCGCCGGCGCCGTGGTCACCGAGGTCGACGGCATTTTGACGCGCGAGATGCTCGACGGTATCGACAATTTCTTCCGTGCGCGCATGTGGGGCGATCTGTCGAAGCTGCCCGAGAAGGAGCGCGCCAAGGCGCTGCCCTATATCCTGCAATGGGCGGAGCGAGGCGCCAAACTTTCGGGCGTCGATGTCATCAGCGGCTTCAACCAGACCATGGCGATCCGCACGGCTGCGGCAAAGCTGTTTTGCGAGCTCGACTATGTGATCTCGCCGGTCTCGCCGGTAGTGAACTTCCCGGCGGAATTCGCAGCGCCCCTCAACGATCCCCAAAGGCCGTTCGAGCATATCGGCTACACCCTGCCCTGGAACATGTCGGAAAACCCGGCCGTGTCCGTCAATGCCGGCTACGACAGGCACGGCTTCCCGATCGGCCTGCAGATCGTCGGCCGCCGCTTCGACGACATTGGCGTGCTCGGCATGGCCAAGGCGTTCGAAGGCCTGCGCGGGCCGCAGAAACCGTGGCCGTCGCCGCCGAAGAAGTAGCGTCTAGGCACAAGTCGTCAGCCGGGCTTTGACATTTGTAGGATGGGTAGAGCGCAGCGAAACCCATCGACCGCATGCGCCGATACGTGATGGGTTTCGCTGCGCTCTACCCATCCTACGAAGCCAATAAGAAAACGAGCCACCGAGAGGAAACCGCATCCATGGCGTATGAGACGATCAAATACGAGGTCTCCGAGCAGATCCTCACCATCACCCTGAATCGGCCGGACAAGCTCAACGCCTTCACCGGCCAGATGCAGCAGGAGCTGATCGCCGCCTTCGATGCCGCCGACAAGGATGACAATGTCCGCGCCATCATCGTGACCGGCGAAGGCCGCGCGTTCTGCGCCGGTGCCGATCTCTCCTCCGGCGCCAACACATTCGACCGCGACGCGAGGCGTGGGCCGGTGAAGAAACTTGCCAGCGGCGCGACCGACTACAGCGACCCCCAGGTGCGCGACGGCGGCGGCCAGGTGACGCTGCGCATCTTCAAGTGCCTCAAGCCTGTGATCGCTGCGGTGAACGGTGCGGCAGTCGGCATCGGCGTCACCATGCAGCTCGCGATGGACATCCGCATCGCCTCGGAAGCCGCGCGCTTCGGCTTCGTGTTCTCCCAGCGCGGCATCGTGCCGGAGGCCGCCTCGAGCTGGTTCCTGCCGCGCATCGTCGGCATCGCCCAGGCGCTGGAGTGGTGCTACACCGGCCGCGTCTTCCCGGCGCAGGAAGCCCTCGCCGGCCGCCTCGTCAGCAAGGTGGTGCCGCCCGACCAGCTGCTGCCCACGGCGCGAGCGCTCGCAAAGGAAATCGCCGCCAAGACCGCGCCGGTGTCGGTGGCGCTGATCCGGCAGATGATGTGGCGCATGATGGGCGCCGACGATCCGATGGAAGCCCACAAGGTCGACAGCCGCGGCATCTACGCACGCGGCCGCTCCGACGACGTCAAGGAAGGCGTGGTCTCGTTCCTGGAAAAGCGCCCGGCGCAGTTCAAGGACAAGGTGTCATCAGACATGCCCGATTATTTCCCGTGGTGGGACGAGCGGGATTACAGGTGACCGCGTAGCGGTCATTCCGGGATGGTCCGAAGGACCAGACCCGGAATCTCGAGATTCTCAGGGGCGCAAGGGCGCCCCATAGTTCGATGCTTCGCATCGCCCCGGAATGACACTCGGATCAATCCATCATCAGCGCCACGCGGCCGATCGCCTTGCGTTCGAGCAACAGCCGCATCGCCTTGGCGTATTCCTCCAGCGGCAGGCGATGCGAGACGTTGGGGCGCAGCTTGCCCGCTTCTGCCCATGCCAGCAGTTCCTTCAGCCGCTTCCTGCCGAGCGCCGGGTCTCTCCGCACCGCCTCGCCCGCACGAACGCCGAGCACGCTCGCGCCCTTGATCAGCAGCAGATTGGTTTTGGCGAGCCCAATGCCGCCGGTGAAGCCGACCACGAGCAGCCGCGCGCCCCAGTTTATGCAGCGCATCGAGTTCTCGAACACCTCGCCACCGACGGGATCGAACACGACGTCGGCGCCGCGGCCGTCGGTGATCCGTTTCACGGCGTCGCGGAACGGCTCGCGGTCGTAGCGCACGAGGTGATCGGCGCCGCGCGATTTGGCAATCGCAAGTTTTTCGTCGCTCGACGCGGTTGCGATCACTACCGCGCCCAGCATCTTGCCCATCTCAACGGCGGCGAGTCCCACGCCGCCGCCGGCGCCGTGCACCAGCAGCACCTCGCCCGGCTTCACCTGCCCGCGATCGATCAGCGCGTGATAGGCGGTGCCGTGGCCGGCAAGAAACGTCGCGGCCTCCGCGTAATCGAAGGTCGACGGCATCGGCGTCAACTGCGCCGGCGTCACCACCGCCTCGCTGCAATAGGCGCCATGGCGCATCTTGACGATGACCTTGTCGTCGACCGCAACACCTTGAGCTGCAGCATCGACTTCGACGACATCGCCGGCCGCTTCCACGCCCGGCGTGAACGGCAGCGGCGGCTTGAGCTGGTATTCGCCGGCCACCATCAGCACGTCGGGAAAATTGATGCCGGCGGCGCGGATGGCGATCCGCACCTCGCCCGGCTTCAGGGCCGCGGACGGGATCTCCTCCAGGTGCAGCCGCTCGGGCGGACCGAGCTCGCGGCAGACGACGATCTTCGGCATCAGGCGGCGCTCGCCTTCCGGCGCTGCAGCGCCTCGCGGATCAGCGGCAGGCGGTCATTGCCGAAATACATGTCGGTCTTGTCGACGAAGATGGTGGGCGAGCCGAAGCCGCCGCGCGCCACCACTTCTTCCGTGTTCACCTTGAGCTGGTCCTTGATCGCCTGGTCGCCGATCCCGGCGAAGAACTTCTGAGGGTCGATGCCCACGCTCTTGCAGATGTCGGTCAGCACCGCATCCTGCGATATGTCCTTGTCTCCGCCCCAATAGGCCTCGAACACGGCGCGCGCGAACGGCACCATGTCCTTGTTGCCCAGCCAGATGCAGCCGCGCATCGCCTTCACGCTGTTCACCGGAAACACCGTCGGCGGCATCTTGATCGCAAGTCCGGCCGAGCGTGCCCAATCGGCGAGATCCTTCTTCGCGTAGCGCGCCTTCAGCGGCACCGGCGTTTCCCGCTGCGCATAGACGCTGGGGTTGACGGTATTGAAGATGCCGCCGACCAGGATCGGCCGCCAGGTGATCTCGGCGCCAAACTCCTTCGCCAATGGCTGGATGTTGTGCCAGGCGAGATAGGTCCAGGGACTGGAGCAGTCGAAGAAGAATTCGATCATGGGTGTTTCCTTTTGATTGTTGTTGATCCTCATCCAGAGGAGCGCGACGCGCACGTCTCGAAGGATGCACGCCCGTCCGTGGCCTCATGGTTCGAGACGGCGCTACGCGCCTCCTCACCATGAGGGGTGAGAGCGTCACTTCCTCCCCAGCACTTCCTTGGCCATCTGCCCGAACATCACCTTGCGCGTCTCCTCGTTGAATGGCTCTTTCACAAATTTCCCGATCGCGAGCCCCGACTGCACCTGCGGCCGGGCGCGCACCACGGCATACCAGCGCTTCACGTTCGGATAGTCGTCGAGCGAAAAGCCCTGCGCCTTGTGGGTCATGGTCCAGGGGAAGCAGGCGATGTCGGCGATCGAATAGTCGTCGCCCGCAATGAACGCGCCGGTCTTGCCGAGCTGGCGGTCGAGCACGCCATAGAGCCGCGCGGTCTCGTCGCGGTAGCGCTCGATGGCATAGGGAATCTTCTCCGCCGCATAAAGCGCGAAGTGGCCGTGCTGGCCCAGCATGGGCCCCAGCCCACTCATCTGCCACATCACCCACTGGATGACGTTGGAGCGCGAGCGCATCTCGGTGGGCAGGAAACGCCCGGTCTTGTCGGCGAGATAGATCAGGATGGCGCCGGTCTCGAACACCGAGAACGGCCCCCCGCCATCGGCCGGCACATGGTCGACGATGGCGGGAATGCGGTTGTTCGGGCTGATCGCCAGAAATTCCGGGCTGAACTGCTCGCCGGCGCGGATATTGACCGGGATGACCTTATAGGGGAGCCCGAGTTCCTCCAGCATGATCGAGATTTTCCAGCCGTTCGGCGTCGGCGCGTAATGCAGGTCGATCATGGCTCCCCTGGTGGTCCGGTGGGACTTTCGTTGTCCTGTACCTCGACCATAAGACATGGCATGGAGGCACTCAATCATATCAAAACAACGCTCTCCGGGAGGCTCCCATGCTGTTTCCAACCACGATCGCCGGCTCCCTGCCGAAGCCGGAATGGCTGGCCGAGCCGAACATGCTGTGGGCGCCGTGGAAGGCCAAGGGCGAAGAGCTCGCCCGCGCCAAGCGCGACGCCACGCTGCTGGCGGTGAAAATCCAGGAGGACGCCGGCATCGACATCCTCACCGAGGGCGAGCAGGCGCGGCAGCACTTCGTGCACGGTTTCCTGGAGAAGGTCGACGGCATCGACTTCGCCCACAAGGTCGAGATGGGAATCCGCAAGGACCGCTACAAGGCGATGGTGCCGCAGGTGGTGGCGCCGCTGAAGCTCAGGGGTCGCGTGCATGCGGATGAAGTGCGGGTGGCCCGAACCCACACCACGCGAAAGCTGAAATTCACCTTGCCCGGCCCGATGACCATCGCCGACACGGTAGCGGACAACCATTACGGCGACCGCGTCAAGATGGCGTTCGCCTTCGCCGAGCTGTTGAACGAGGAGGCAAAAGCGCTGGAAGCCGACGGCCTCGACATGATCCAGTTCGACGAGCCCGCTTTCAATGTCTTCATGGATGAGGTTCCGGTCTGGGGCATCCAGGCGCTGGAGCGCGCGGCACAAGGGCTGAAATGCGCCACCGCCGTGCACATCTGCTACGGCTACGGCATCAAGGCCAACGTCGACTGGAAGGAAACTCTGGGCAGCGAGTGGCGGCAGTACGAGGAGATTTTCCCGGCCATCGCCAAGAGCTCGATCCAGCAGGTCGCGGTCGAATGCCGGAACTCGAAGGTGCCGCTCGATCTGCTCGCACTGCTCAAGGGCAAGAAGATCCAGGCCGGCGTGATCGATGTCGCCAGCGATGAGGTCGAGACCGCCGAGGATGTCTGCAAGGTGATTGACGCCGTCTCGAAATTTGTCGCCCGCAGCGACATCATCGCGACCACCAATTGCGGCATGGCGCCGATGCGGCGTGATATCGCTGAGGCCAAGCTGATGGCGCTCGGCGCGGGGGCAAGACTGGCGCGGCAGCGGTTCAGCTGATGCGGCTGGGTGCCCTGCTCTGTTTCGCGCTGCTCGTTGCGCTAACTTCGCCTGCGCAGGCCGACCCGCGCGACGTCCTGCGCAACTGTCAGGCGTTGCTTGAGCGCCCGAACCAGCCGAACGCTGAGAAACCCAGCGAGGCCGACATCGCGCGCTGCCGCCAGGTCGTCCGTGACTGGACGCTGCGCGATTCCCGCATGCTGGTGGAAGAGGACGGCAAGAAGCTGCGGTGACTTACGCCTTCAAATTGGCCTAGCGCTCGGTCTCACCTGTGTAATGGCGACGCCGGAGATCGCAAGCAGCCCACCGGCAATCAGCTTTGGAGTCATCCGCTCGCCGAGGAACAGCACGCTCGAAATCAAGGCGAACACCGGAAGCAGCAGACCGAAGGGGGCAACGCGGCCCATGGAGCAACGGGCGATCAGCCAGAACCAAAGGCCAAACCCGACAATTCCTCCGATGAAGATCGTGTAGGCGAGCGCCAGCCAACCGCGTTCATCCGCCGTGACAAGGCTCGCCAGTTGTCCATGCTCGAGGAGCAACGACATCGACATGACCTGCGGCACCGTGAGCAGCGACGACCACCCCATCAACATCAGGGGATCAAGAGGACCGTAGAGTTTCGTCAAGACGTTGGACACCGCGAACGCGAAGGCTGCCCCGACCACAAGCAGCAGCGGAAGCGCGTTTGCCGACAGGCCAGGCCCCGCTGCCAACACGATCACACCGACGAATGCAATCACCACGCCGGCGGACGTCGTGAGAGACGGTCTCTCCGCGAGCAGCGGCCAGGCTAACAGGACGGTAAAGGGCGTGGCGAGTTGGTATGCGACGGCCGACATGCTTCCCGAGCCGAGCCCAAGGCCAACATAGAAGAGCCCGAAGTTCAGTCCCCCGAGGAAAATCGAGATAGTTGCGACAGGGCCGAACTGTTGACGCGCGGGCCTTTTGACGAACGGGACAAGCAACAGCGCGATGGCCAGGAATCGCAGTGCGAGAAAGAAGAGAGGCGGAAACTCCGTAACGCCCACTTTGATGGCCACGAACTGATAACCCCAGAGCAAGGGAACGGCCACTGCGCAGACGATCTGGATGGCAGACATGGTATCTTTCCTTTCACGACCGATCGGTCTAAATATCGATGCGCCAATGGCGGAGGCGTCCAGGGTTACCAATTGCGTTGTCTACCTGACGAAACGATCGAGAAGAGCGTCCGCGGTGGCTTGCGACGTGTTCCGTGCCGGCGCCGTCTTGCCGACCACGCGCAACCCCTCGACGAAGCAGACGAGAATTCGGGCGACACTTGAAGGCTCGACACCATCGGCCAGCTTGCCCGCCGTCTTCGCACGGGAAAGTGCATCCGCCACCCTGGCCTCCATTGCTCTGAAAAAGCCCGCGACGCGGCGACCAACTTCAGCATCCTGTCCTGCCAGCTCCATGGCAGTCGCCACCAGCAGGCATCCGCGCCGACCCTCGGCACCGCTCGTGCGCTCAACGTAGCCGGCTAGGTAGGCCCGCAGGCCGTCGACCGGCTCTCTGCAGAGGTCGAGTTCGATATCCATCCGCGTCAGGGCATCGGCAATGTAGCGATCAAGGGCACGCAGGAAGAGCGAGTGCTTGTCACCGAAAGCGGCATAAAGGCTGCCACGCGAGAGCTTCGTCGCACGAAGAAGGTCCGGGAGCGCCGTGGCGTGATAGCCGCACGACCAGAACACACCCATCGCGCGTTCGACAGCGGCTTCCACGTCGAAACTTCGGGGCCGGCCACGAGGCGACTGTACTGGGGTTCGGCGGCTCATTGCTGATATATAGACCAATTGGTCTATATATTGCAAATGATCGCTTTGGGTCGGAAGTCCCGCCCTAACCCGCGATCGGATGCAGCACCGGCCGATATCCCGCCGCCAGCGCCCGCAGCGTCGAGGGCGGCGTCAGCAGCATCGCGCCCCAGATCGGGCTCTGCGTCGCGCGATAGCCTGATGGCGACCACGCCAGCGCCCTGCCCTGCAATATGAGGTGGCTTTGCGTTCCCTCCTGCAGCATCGCGCCGTCGGGCAATTCCGCGAGCGGCACCGTCAGCGGATAAAGCCGCTTCTTGCCGCGATCCAGCCGCTCGCGATGCAGCACCGCGTCGATGTCGCGCGCCAGCACCCGGCCGACGCCGTTGCCCTCTTCCCAGTAATTGCGAAACCGTTCCGCGTCGTCGCGGCGACAGAAGAAGCACGGGCGATGCCCGGCGGCAAAGGCGGTCGCCTCATCCAGAAAGAACAGCTCGGTCCAGCTGCGTCCACCCATCACTTCGCGCCGCCGGCCCTCGAATTCGCAGACGCAGACCAGCCAGGCGGGATTCGACCAGCGCCTGTTCAACAGCGTCTTGGTCGCGGGATCGTGGATGATGCCGCGATTGCCGGTGAACAGGCCGCGGTGCGGGTCGGCGACGATGTCGCCAGTCGGAAGGACGCGGTTTTGCAGGGGCATATTGCATCCACCCGAAGATTGCGCTCCCTCGCCCCGCCCTTGCGGGGAGAGGGTTGGGGTGAGGGGTCGTTCGGCATCGGGACTCGCGGAGAGTCCCCCTCACCCGGATCGCATCTTCGATGCGATCCGACCTCTCCCCGCAAGCGGGGCGAGGTGAAGAACTAAGCTCGGCCGTCGCGGATCGGCGGCTGATACGACAGCGCGGTGTCCCACGGAAAATGGATCCAGGTATCCTGCGACACTTCCGTGATGAACGTATCCACCAGCGGCCGTCCTTTCGGCTTGGCGTAGACGGCCGCGAAGTGCGCGTCCGGCATCATCGCGCGCACCAGCCGGCCGGTCTTGCCGGTGTCGACGAGGTCGTCGACGATCAGCAACCCCTTGCCGGTGCCACCGCCGAGCTTTGCCACGGCATCCGAGACGCCCTTGAGGACCTGCAAATCGCCCTGCTTGTCGTGGTCGTAGCTCGCCACGCACACGGTATCGATGATGCGTAGGCCAAGCTCGCGCGCGACGATGGCGGCCGGCACCAGGCCGCCGCGGGTGATGGCGACGATGGCGTGGAACGGGCCGACCTCGTTGAGCCGCCAGGTCAGCGCCCGGCAATCCCGGTGGAACTGGTCCCAGGACACCGGAAACGCCTTCGCGGAATTGCTGTCGGCCATACTGATACCGCCGTCAGGTCGATTTCCGGGCCGCGTGCAGCGCCGCCAGCATCTCCTTCACCGCCGTCATCGCGGCGTTGAGTTTTTCCGGATCGCGCGAGCGGACCACGAGATTGGTGTTGGGCTTCTGCTCCTCGTCCAGGAACGGATAGCTCCCGATGATCGTGTCGGTGTGGGTGTTGGCGATCTCGCGCAGGGGACCGCCGACGTCGCCTTCCCGCGCATTGGCTCGCACCGATTCCGACAGCATCCGCACGCCGCTCTTCAGCTTGGGCGCAACGATATCCATCATGGCCTGCATGATCGAGGGAACGCCGGCCATCACGATCACATTGCCGATCTTGAAGCCGGGCGCCAGGATGGTCGCGCTCTGGATCAGCTCGGCCCCGTCGGGGATGCGCGCCATCCGCAGGCGCGCCTCGTTCAGATCCTGCCCGCTCCAGCGCTCGCGAAACCGCGCCACCACCTCCGGATGGTGGTCGATGCCGACGCCGAACGCTTTCGCCACGCTGTCGGCGGTGATGTCGTCATGGGTCGGGCCGATGCCGCCGGTGGTGAAGACATAGTTGTAGCGCTTTCGCAGTGCATCAAGCGCCGCGATGATGTCGGCCTCGTCGTCGGCGACGACGCGGACTTCCTTCAGGTCGATGCCGATATTGGTCAGATACTCGGCAATGAAGCCGATGTTCTTGTCCTTGGTCCGGCCGGACAGGATCTCGTCGCCGATCACCAATATCCCCGCCGTGACGATCTCGCTCATGTCTCTTCCTCACCCTGCCCCGTTGCCTTCGGGGTCGACAGACTGCCGGGGCAACGCCTTGAAGTCACGGGGTTTTGCTGCCGAAATAAGCAACCGGTAGCCGGTTTTTCAGGCACCCCCCGAGTCATCCCATAGCAAATGCCGCAAGCCAATGCATATCGCGCTGGCCCGGGCCTTGCTACCATCCCAGGAAGTCATGCAGTCTGAGCGCATGACCCGAAGGACAGTCAGGGGTTTATGGCAGTTGCGTTCGACGAAATGAATGGCCCCGGCGGCGACGTCCGCCCGGCCTACCAGGAACTCTCCCGCTGGCTGAAGGAGACGCCGCCGGACGCGCTGGAATACCGGCGCCAGGAAGCCGAGCTGCTGTTCCGCCGCATCGGCATCACCTTCGCCGTCTATGGCGACGCCGAGGCCACCGAGCGGCTGATCCCCTTCGACGTGATCCCCCGGATCATGTCGGCGAAGGAATGGACCATCCTGGAAAAGGGGCTGAAGCAGCGGGTGCGCGCGCTGAACATGTTCCTGCGCGACATCTATCACGGGCGCGAAGTGCTGCGCGCCAACGTCGTGCCCGACGACCTGATCTTCCAGAACCCAGTGTTCCGGCCCGAGATGAACGGCCAGGCCGTGCCGCACGACGTCTACGTCCACATCGCCGGCATCGACATTGTCCGGGTGGATCCGGAAAATTTCATCGTGCTGGAGGACAACGCGCGCACGCCCTCGGGCGTGTCCTACATGCTGGAAAACCGCGAAATCATGATGCGGCTGTTTCCGGACCTGTTTGCCCGCCATCGTATCGCGCCGGTGGAGCGCTATCCGGACGAATTGCTCTCGGCGCTGCGCTCGGTGGCGCCGAATAACGCTTCCTCCGAGCCGACGGTGGCGCTGCTGACGCCCGGCGTCTACAACTCCGCCTATTACGAGCACTCCTTCCTTGCCGACAAGCTCGGCATCGAGCTGGTCGAGGGCCGCGACCTCATCGTCAAGAACGACGAGGTGTTCATGCGGACCACGGAGGGGCTGAAGCGGGTCGACGTCATCTACCGCCGCGTCGACGACGATTTCCTCGATCCCCTCACCTTCCGCCCCGATTCCGTGCTCGGCGTGCCCGGGCTGATGTCGGCCTATGCGGCCGGCAACATCACGCTGGCCAATGCGGTAGGCACGGGCATCGCCGACGACAAGGCGGTCTATTCCTACATGCCGGAGATCGTGAAATTCTATCTCGGCGAGGAGCCGATCCTGAAGAACGTGCAAACCTGGCGCTGCCGCGAGCCGAAGGATCTCTCCTACGTGCTCGACAATCTCGGCGAGCTCGTCGTCAAGGAAGTCCATGGCTCCGGCGGCTACGGAATGCTGATCGGGCCTGCCGCCACCAAGGCCACGATCGAGGCATTCCGCGACAAGCTCAAGCGCGAGCCGGAAGGTTTCATCGCCCAGCCGACGCTGGCGCTCTCGACCTGCCCGACCTGCACCGCATCCGGCCTGGCGCCGCGCCACGTCGATCTTCGTCCGTTCGTGCTGACCGGCAAGGACCGCGTCACCATCGTGCCCGGCGGGCTGACGCGGGTGGCGCTGAAGGAAGGCTCGCTCGTGGTGAATTCCAGCCAGGGCGGCGGCACCAAGGACACCTGGATTCTGGACGAGTAGCAATGCTGTCGCGCACCGCCGAAAACCTGTACTGGCTGGCCCGCTCTGTCGAGCGCGCCGAATATATCGCGCGCACCATCGACGCCACCCTGCGCGTCACCGCGCTGCCCGCCGCCTATATCGGCAAGACCAACGAATGGGAATCGGCGCTGCTGACCGCCGGCGTCAGCGCGAGCTTCTACGATACCTACGACGAAGCCAACGAGGCCAATGTCGTCGAGTACCTATCGTTCTCGCCGGTCAATCCCTCCTCGATCAAGAACTGCATCGAGAACGCCCGGCTCAACTCGCGCTCGGTCCGCACTGCGCTCACGAGCGAGATGTGGGACACCATCAACAGCGCCTGGATCGAACTGCAGGAAGTCTGGAGCAAGGGCACTTCCTCGCGCGAGGAGCTGGCGAAATTCCTGCGCTTCGTGCAGGAGACCTCGCTGCGCTTCGACGGCTCGGCCTACCGCACCATGCTGCGCAACGACGCGTTCTGGTTCTCGCGGCTCGGCCTGCATCTGGAGCGCGCCGACAACACCGCGCGCATCCTCGACGTGAAATATCACGTGCTGCTGCCCGAGGAGGAACACGTCGGCGGTCCGCTCGACTACTACCAGTGGACCTCGATCCTGCGTTCGGTCTCGGCACTGACGGCCTATCACTGGGTCTATCGCGAGACGCTCAAACCCTGGCTGATCGCGGACCTGCTGATACTAAACGACACGCTGCCGCGCTCGCTGGCGAGCTGCTACGGCAACCTCGTGCGCAATCTCGACCAGATAGGCGTCGCCTATGGCCGCCAGGGCGCCTCGCAGCGCCATGCCCGCGGCATCCGCAACCGCCTCGAGCACAGCAACATGGACGACATCTTCCAGCATGGCGTTCACGAATTCATCCAGGAATTCATCGCGGACAATTCGCGGCTTGGCGAGATCATCACCAGGCAGTATTTGATCTAGACAAACACCGTCATTCCGGGGCGCGCGTCAGCGCGAACCCGGAATCGCGAGATTCCGGGTCTGGCGCTTGCGCGCCATCCCGGAATGACGGCGCGGAACAAGAGACACCCCATGCGCCTGCGAATTGCCCATACCACCCGCTATCGCTACGAGCCGGCGGCCACCGGCGTGATCCAGATCCTGCGGATGACGCCCGGCAGCCACGACGGCCAGTATGTGGCGGAATGGCAGATCGACGTCTCCACCGACTCCCGCCTCGACGTGCACGAGGACGCCTTCGGCAACGTCACCCACGTGCTGACGCACGGCCCGCTCGATGAACTCACCATCCATGTCGAGGGCCTGATCGAGACCCAGGACACCGGCGGCGTGCTGCGCGGCACCGACGAGCGGTTTCCGGAAAGCCTGTTCCTGCGCTCGACGGCGCTGACGGAGGTCAACCCGGCGATGGCGCAGTTCGCCCGCGAGCTGCGTGCCGAGGCCGGCGACGACGTGCTCGGCTTCCTGCATGCGCTGATGGTGCAAATCTACGAGCACATGACCTTCGACGAGGATCCGACCAACAGCGGCACCTCGGCCTCCGAAGCCTTCGCGCTCAAGCGCGGCGTCTGCCAGGACTACGCGCACATCTTCATCGCCTGCGCGCGCTCCGGCGGCGTGCCGGCGCGCTTCGTCTCCGGGCACTTCCTGCGCTCCGACGGCATCACCAGCCAGCAGGCCGGGCACGCCTGGGCGGAAGCCTATGTGACCGATCTCGGCTGGGTCGGCTTCGATGCCGCCAACGGCATCTGCACCACGGATGCCCATGCCCGCGTCGCCGTCGGCCTCGACTATCTCGGCGCCGCCCCCATCCGCGGCACCCGCTACGGCGGAGGCACCGAGACGCTGACGGTCGCGGTCAAGGTCGAGCAAGCCGGCCGGCCCGGCCAGTGGCAGAGCCAGCAGTAGGCGGTCAAACGCGCCCGATTGTCGTCCGCTAACGCACCTCGCAGGACGAGGCCGTCATGACCGGACGCCCGCAATAGTGGTACATCGACCCGTCGAAGAAGGTGTACTCGCTCTTTCCGGCAAGTAGGTTGGCCTGGAAAGCCGCCGTGCATGACTGTCCGCGGACGTTCACCGTCACGATCAGCGTGTTGTTGGGCAGGTTCCAGATGAATTTCAGGCTTTGCTTGCCTGCGACGCGCACCTGTCCCGTGCCTCCCGGCACGGCCGTCACGCTCGGGCCGAGCTTGCTGTCGAAACGCAGCGACGTCGAGAACACGAGAAGCGACTGGCTGATTTCCGCCGTGACACTGCCATCCGGGTTCATGACTCCGGTGCCGCTTCCGCTGATCGGCGCGTTGCTCACCGGCACCGGCCGCATGCAGCTCATGTTCCCGGAAAATCGAAAGCTGAAGTTCAGCGCCTGAGCCGTCGCGCTCGTCAGATGCAGAGTGCCGGCCACCACGGCCGTAGTCACCAGGCCGGAACGAAATATCCCTTTTTCAAAATGCATACGTCTCTCCCCTGCCCACGGGACGCAGCACCTGTACAGGATTGAACCGCGGAAAGCGGTGTCGCCGGCCCCCGGAAGCCACAGCATGCCGAAGCGTCTTGCAAGAAGCAATCGGACTGAGGCCTGGTCTTGAGGATCTCGATCGCCCTGCGAAGCAAGGTGCAATTGATAACTTCCTGCGCGACAATTTCTGGTAATTATTGTTGCGCTGCGCCAAGCCGTTGGCGGCTCGGCCGGCGGCCTTCGCTTCGCCCTTCCCGGTTCGCCGTCACTTGTCCAGCCAGACGTCCTCAAAGCGCAAATTGTTGTACTGGCTGTTGTCGTGCGGCTTGAAATTCTTGACATAGGGCTGCCAACAATTGCCGGCGGCGCTGTGCAGGATCACCGGGCGCGCCGCGTCCTCCACCAGGATGCGTTCGATGTCCCAGACGATCCTCTTCCGCTTCTCCTTGTCGAGTTCGCGCGACTGCGCCGCCAGCAGCCTGTCGACCTCGGCGTTGCAATATTGCGTGTAGTTGCGCTCGGAGTTGCAGGAGTAATTCTCCACCAGATTGCCGTCGGGATCGTCGACGCTGACGCCGGTGACGTTGAGCCCGATGGTGTATTCCTTGCGTGAGAGCTTCGAGTACCAGCGCGGGGTGTCGAGAATGTCCAGCTCGCCGGCGATATAGATCTTCTTCAGTTGATCCGAGACGATGACAGCCGGATCGCGATAGGTCGGCAGGTTGCGCGTCTGGATCTTGATTTGCAGCGGCTTGGCTTCGCTGTAGCCGAGCTTTTGCATGATGGCCTGCGCTTCCGCGAGGTTCTTGCCGCCATCCCCTCCGTAGCCCGGCAATGACATCAGCGCATCCGTCGCCATGCCCCATTGCCCTTCCGGCTGCGGCAGCATGGCGCCGCCCATCCGCGCGTGCCCCTCCATCAGGATGGTGTTGAAGGGCTTGCGGTCGAGCGCGAGCGACATGGCCTTGCGGATCTCGGGATTGTCGAACGGCGGATTGACGCGGTTGACCAGCAGGTTGATCAGCGTGCCCGTGGTCGTCATCTCGCACACCGCGTCCGGCGAGCGCGCCTTGATGTCCTTCAGCAAGGGCACGCTGACGTCGGAGGGAAAGGTGATGTCGAACTCGCCGGTCGAAAATGCCAGCATTCGCGTGGCGCGGCTGTCGATGGTGCGTACCGCGATCTCGTCGAGATACGGCCGGTCCTTCTTGAAATAATCGGGATTGCGCACCAGACGGATCGACTTGCCGCGCTCGAACTCGGCGAATTTGAACGGCCCGGTGCCGACCGGCTTCGTCCGCATCACCTGCTGCGGCACGTGGCAGGGATAGACCGCCGAGAAGGCGCTGGCCGACAGCGCCGGCAGGCCCGGCTGCGGCTCGCTCAATTCGAACGTCGCCTCGTGATCGCCGTTGATGCTGACGTCCCTGAGCTTCGTGTACCAGATCTTTCGCGGATTGCGCTTGAAGTCCTGCGTCTCGGCCTTGCCGATCAGCATCCGCCATGTGCACTGCACGTCCTTTGCCGTGAACGGCTGGCCGTCATGCCACTTCACGCCCTGCCGGAGCTTGAAGGTGAGTTTCGTGTTGGTGGAATCCCAGGACCAGCTTTCGGCAAGATCGGGAATGACCGTGTCGATACTCTCACGCGGCTTGGCGGGATCGAACACCACGAGATTGTTGAACACCGCCGCGAACGGCATCACCGAGGCGATGGTGGATTCTTCCAGCAGCGACGTCGAGGGTGGATTGTCATTGTGATAGAGGCGGAGCGTGCCGCCTTTCTTCTGCGCGGCGGCGGGTGAAGCCGCGAGAACGGCGACCGCAACCGCTGCGATGGACGGCAATGCGATGGACAGGCAGGTGCCTCTGGCGCGCATTTCGCCTCCCGAAATTCCTGGTTCTCATTCGAAAGGCCGCGTGCGCCAGAGCCGTCGCCTAATCAATACTCGCAATTGCGATAGTCGGACGCCTCGCACGCGGCCATCATCTCCTTTGCATGCGTCAGGTCCGCCGGCGTCATTTCCATTGCCATTTCCTGCAGGTTCGCCTTCGCCGTGGCATCGCCCTTTTTGGCGGCAAGGCTGAACCACATGAAGGCCTTGGCGGAACTGCGCGCCACGCCCTCGCCCTTGCGGTACATCACGCCCATCACGTTCTGCGCCTTGGCGTTGCCCGCCTGCGCCAACGGCCGGAACAGCTTTATCGCCGGCTGGTAGTCGCCGCGGTTATAGGCGACCATGCCGTCTTCCCAGGGACCTGCGAGCGCCGCCGCGCCGCTCAGCAGCATGATCGCGACCATACCAGCGAATCCCAACACCCTGCGCATCTGCCCTTCCCCGAACCTGCTCGAACCGGGGCGATTTCTAGCCGTTCGGCGCAGGGCACGCCACGGGGAATCGGGGGTTGGATGCAGGGGTGAAATTCGTTATCAGTGGCCCCCGCCGGACGAGAAGGCGCTTCAAGCAGACTCTTTAAGCAGGCTCCTGGGGACTGGGAATGACCTATTGTTGTGGAATTCTGGTGCGCGACGGCCTCGTCATGATCGCCGACACCCGAACCAATGCGGGCCTCGACAACGTCTCGACCTTCCGCAAGCTGCACGTCTTCGCAAACCCCGGCGAACGCATCATGGCGATCGCCAGCGCCGGCAATCTCGCCGTCAGCCAGTCGGTACTGTCCACGCTGACCGAGGGCATCCAGAATCCCGACACCGGCGAACTGGAAACCCTGATGAACGCGCCGACCATGTTCCAGGCGGCGCAGCGCATCGGACGCGCCATCCGCCTGGTCCACGCCACCGAGGGCGCGGCACTGCGCTCGGAGGACGTCAACTTCGACGTCTCCTTCCTGTTCGGCGGCCAGATCAAGGGCTCGCGGATGCGGCTGTTCATGGTCTACACCGCCGGCAATTTCATCGAATGCACCACCGACACGCCCTATTTGCAGATCGGAGAGCACAAATACGGCAAGCCCGTGCTCGACCGCGCCATGCATTACGATGTCGAACTCTATGAAGCATTGAAGACCGGCCTGATCTCGATGGACTCCACCATGCGATCCAATCTCGGCGTCGGTCTTCCGATCGACGTGCTGGTGGTGCGCACCGACGCCTGCGAAGCCGACCTCAACCACCGCATCGAGGCGGGCGAGCCCTATTTCCACGATCTACGTTCGCGCTGGTCGGCGGCCCTGCGCGCGGCGCACCAGAACATCCCGCGACCGCCTTACAAGACCGAAGCAGAAGCCAACAAATAAAAGGGAACAGGAAATGGCCGAGGCAAAACAGAAGATCGCCGTCGTCACCGGCGCCGGCACCGGCGTGGGCCGGGCCGCGTCGCTGGCGCTGATGAATGCCGGCTACACCGTCGTGCTCGCCGGAAGGCGCATGGAGATGCTGGAGGAGACCAAGAAGCTCGGCGACAATATCGGCAAGAGCCTGTGCGTCTCCGCCGACATGACGAGCCCGGCCTCGATCGCCGCTCTGTTCGCCAAGGTGATGGAGAACTACGGCCGCCTCGACGTGCTCTTCAACAATGCCGGCATGGGCGCCCCGCCCGTCAATTTCGAGGACCTTCCGCTGGAGCAATGGCAGGCGGTGGTGAACACCAACCTCACCGGTCCGTTCCTGTGCACGCAGCATGCGTTCCGCATCATGAAGGACCAGGACCCGCGCGGCGGCCGCATCATCAATAACGGCTCGATCTCGGCGCATGCCCCGCGGCCGTATTCGTCCGCCTACACCTCGACCAAGCACGCCATCACCGGCCTCACCAAGTCCAGCAATCTCGACGGCCGCAAATACGACATCGCGGTGGGCCAGATCGACATCGGCAATGCCGCCACGCCGATGACGGACCGCATGGTCGCCGGTCCCGGCGTCATGCAGCCCGACGGCACCATGAAGCACGAACCGCGCATGGACGCGAAGGCGGTCGGCGATGCCGTGGCCTACATGGCCGGCCTGCCCCTCGACGCCAACGTGCTGTTCATGACGGTCATGGCGACCAAGATGCCCTTCGTGGGCCGGGGCTGATCAAAAAGTCCAAAACAACCCCATGCACAGTAGGGAACCGGCTGAAATGCCGCGTTCCCTACTCCAGCCGCTCCACCTTGCGCAGCGACGGGAACAGCTTCATCCACAGCAGCGCAACCGCGATGGTGCCGACGCCGCCGAGCACGGCGGCGGGCACCGCACCAAACAGCGCCGCGGTGACGCCGCTCTCGAACTGGCCGAGCTGGTTGGAGGCGTTGATGAACAGGAAATTCACCGCGCCGACGCGACCGCGCATCTCGTCCGGCGTCGACAGCTGCACCAGCGAGAAGCGGATGACCACGCTCACGGTGTCGGCGGCGCCCAGGATCGCCAGCGACAGCACCGACAGCCACATCCATTGCGACAGCGCGAAGGCGACCGTCGCCGCGCCAAAGACGATCACCGCCTGGAACATGCGCAGGCCGACATGGCGGTTGATGGTGTGGCGCGCCAGCACGATGGTCATGAACAGCGCGCCGACCGCGGGCGCCGCGCGCAGGATGCCGAGGCCGAGCGGCCCGGTCTGCAGGATGTCGCGGGCATAGATCGGCAATAGCGCGGTGACGCCGCCGAGCAGCACGGCGAACAGGTCGAGCGAGATGGTGCCGAGGATCGCCGGGTTGTTGCTGATGAAGCGCACGCCGGCATAGATGTCGTCGGCCGCACCATCCTCTTTCAAGGACGCCTGCTGTGCCGGCCGCAGAAAACCGGTCAGCACCGCACCCGCAAGCCAGAACACGACGATGATCAGATACGGCAGGCTGGGCGCGAAGACAAAGGCCAGCCCGCCGACGGCTGGCCCCGCGATGGTCGCAACCTGCGCCGCGCCGCTGGAGACCGCGGTCGCCCGCTGCAATGAACCTTGTGGCGCAATCAGCGGCAGCAGCGCGGCGGTCGCCGGGCTCTCGAAGGCGCCGGCAATGCCGATCACGAAGGTGGCGATGTAGATCTGCACGGCGTCGAGCCAGCCGGCATAAGTGCTCACGGCGAGAAACAGCGCGGTCAGCGCTTCCGCCACCTGGCAGAGCTGCACCACGCGCTTGCGCTCGAAGCGGTCGGCGGCGTGGCCGGCGACGAAGACCAGCAGCGCGGTCGGCAGGAATTGCACCAGGCCGACCATGCCGAGATCGAAGGCGCTGCCGGTGATGTCGTAGATCTGCCAGCCGATCGCGACCGCCGCGATCTGGCTGGAGAAGCGCGACAGGCTGCGCGACAGCAGGAAATTGAGGAACGAGGCGTCCCTCAGCAATTCGCGGGCGCCGACGGGCATGGCCGAGGACATGGCTGACCGGTGGCCGAGGGAAGCTGGAATGTCAACTTCTTCCGGGGCAAGACGGCATTGCGCGGCTGCGCAGCGCTGGCATAATCGCTGGCGGGTGTCGGGGGATTCATGCTGCAGCTGCAATCGACGTTCGGCGTCGCGGCCTTGCTCGCAATCGCGTGGGCCCTGGGCGAGAATCGCCGCGCGGTCTCGCTGCGGCAGGCAGCCATCGGCCTTGCCGTGACGCTTGCCACCGCCGCCCTGCTGCTCAAGCTGCCAGTGGTGGCGCGCGCCTTCGGCGCCATCAACGACGCGGTCGGTGCGATCTCGGCTGCATCGCGCGCCGGCTCCTCCTTCGTGTTCGGCTATGTCGGCGGCGGCACGCTGCCGTTCGACCTGAAGGTGCCCGGTGCGGATTTCATCCTCGCTTTCCAGGCGCTGCCGATCGTGCTCGTGATGAGCGTGCTGACCACGCTCCTGTTCTACTGGCGCATCCTGCCGCCGATCGTGCGCGGCATGGCCTGGCTCCTGGAGCGCACGCTCGGCGTCGGCGGCGCGGTGGGCCTGTCCACCGCCGCCAACATCTTTCTCGGCATGGTGGAAGCGCCGCTGTTCATCCGCCCCTATCTGGCACAACTCAGCCGCGCCGAACTGTTCCTGGTGATGACCGGCGGCATGGCAGGGATCGCCGGCACGGTGCTGGTGCTCTATGCCACCCTGCTTGCTCCCGTGCTGCCGGATGCAGCCGCGCACTTCGTCATCGCCTCGGTGCTGGGCGCACCCGCCGCCATTCTCGTCAGCCTGATCATGGTGCCGGAGACATCCGGCAAGCGCACCGGCGGCGGGCT
This sequence comes from Bradyrhizobium sp., assembly GCF_016219575.1. GTDB lineage: Bacteria > Pseudomonadota > Alphaproteobacteria > Rhizobiales > Xanthobacteraceae > Bradyrhizobium. The sequence continues at coordinate 76,516 of NZ_JACRMG010000040.1, forward strand.
GGAAAATCCGGACGCGCAGGCGTCGAGCACCATGGATGCGATCGTCAAGGGCACCACCGCCGGCCTCGAGCTGCTGCTCAACATTATTGCCATGCTGCTGGTGCTTGTGGCGCTGGTCTATCTCGTCAACGCCATCATCGGGCTTCTGCCGGAAGTCGGCGGCGCAAGGATCTCGCTGCAGCGCCTGCTCGGCTACCTGATGGCGCCGATATGCTGGCTGATGGGCCTGCCCTGGCCGCAAGCCGTCACCGCCGGCAGCCTGATGGGCACCAAGACGATTCTCAACGAGCTGATCGCCTATGTCGAACTGTCGAAGCTCGACAGCGATGCGCTCGATCCGCGCTCGCGCCTGATCATGCTCTATGCGATGTGCGGCTTCGCCAACTTCGCCAGCCTCGGCATCATGATCGGCGGCCTCGGCACCATGGCGCCCGAGCGGCGCGAGGAGATCAACGCGCTCGGGCTGAAGTCGATCGTGTCGGGCACGATCACGACGTGTTTGATGGGGGCGGTGGTGGGAATTCTCTCATGATCGTCATGCCCGGGCTTGTCCCGGGCATCCACGTCTTACTTGCACGGCGGCCACAAAGACGTGGATGGCCGGGACAAGCCCGGCCATGACGAAGAAAGCGTAGTCGAGGTGCTACGCCGACAACTCCACCGTCTTGAAATCCGCCGGCAGGATGATCTCCAGCAACTCCACGTCGTCGGAGTAATCCAGAATCATGTGCCGGATCTTCGGCGGCTGGGTCCAGCAGCCGCCTTCCTTCATCAGCATTTCGCCCTGGCCATCCATGTAGGTCCTCACCCAGCCCTTGAGGACATAGACCATCTGGAATTCGACGTCGTGATAGTGGAGCTTCGAGACTTCCTGCGGGTTGCACGGGCCCTGCAGGCGGATGACATGCGCCTGCGCGAGGCCATGCGTGGCGTCCTTGATGCCGAGGTCGCGGTATTTCGCGTAGGCACGCAGGCCGTCGGTCTTGAAATCCTCTTCGCGGTGATGGCTGATGGCGATGCGCTGCTTCGGCCGCGCCTTCGTCTTGGCGGAGGAGGCGCCGCGCCCCTTGGACTTGATGGCCTTGCGTGCCGAGGACTTCGCCGCGCTCCGCAGGCCCGTCCATTTCTTCTTCACCGCAGGACGCGCCGCCGCACGTGAAGTCGCCTTTTGCCTGGCCATTTCCCTGAGCCTCCCGTTTCTCGTTGATCGGGAGAGGCTAGCATAGTTTGGATTTTGTAGGGTGGGCAAAGGCGCGCTTGCGCCGTGCCCACCTTCACCAGCGCCGATCCAGGAAAGGTGGGCACGCTTTCGCTTTGCCCACCCTACACATTCCTAGTGCAGCTGAAACACCCCGTTCACCGCGCGCAGTTCGGCCGGCTTGATCAGCCGCGAATGCGCCACGGTGACGGAGAACAGCGGTCCCTCGAGCTTTTCCTGCCAGAAGGCGAGGAAATCGTGCAGCGCCGGGAATTTCGGGAACAGATCGTAATTCTGCCAGACGTATGTCTGCAGCAGCGACGGGTGATCCGGCAACCGATACAGGATCTGCGCCGTCGTCAGACCGTAACCCAGCACTTGCTTCCGGAAGTCTTCGGAAACAATCCCAACCCGCGAGACCATGCCTACCTCCATTGAAGGAGCGCATTCACGTGGTGGCCGACTGCCGAGCCACCCCGGCGGAGATGCGCTCACATGAGAGAAATGTGACGCACGCGACCTCTCCATCACAAGCCCAAATGGTTAACGAGTTGTTTAAAATTCGTGCTTTAGCAGCAGCTTACCGCACGTGCTAATACGGGGGTCGCCGCCCCGGCGGGCCGAATTAAGAATGATGAACGAATCTGGCAGGCCCCTGCTCCGATTGCCAATTTTTCTGCTAGAAGCCCTTGCCCAACCCACATCCGTGGCCTAAATCCACTTCAGCCGCTCTGGCACTCGCTGGAGTGGACTGCTAGCACCCCCAATTCAATAAACTCTGCAATAACTTAGGAGGACTGTATGAAATTCCGTCCGCTTCACGACCGCGTCGTGGTCAAGCGCATCGACGCCGAAGAGAAGACCGCAGGCGGCATCATCATTCCCGACACTGCCAAGGAAAAGCCCTCGCAGGGCGAAGTCATCGCCGTCGGCCCGGGTGGCCGCGACGAAGCCGGCAAGCTGATCCCGATCGACATCAAGGTCGGCGACCGCGTGCTGTTCGGCAAGTGGTCCGGCACCGAGGTCAAGATCGACGGTCAGGATCTCCTGATCATGAAGGAAAGCGACATCATGGGCGTCCTCACCGACGTTCCCGCTTCCAAGAAGAAGGCCGCTTAAGGCCGCTCGCTCGCCCTCACCCTGAGGAGCCGGCGCAGCCGGCGTCTCGAAGGGTGAATTCATTTGGCCTCATCCTTCGAGACGCGGACAAGTCCGCTCCTCAGGATGAGGGGATAGAGATCAACTCAAGGACAAATTCAGATGTCAGCTAAAGAAGTCAAATTCGGCGTCGATGCCCGCGACAAGATGCTGCGCGGCGTCGACATCCTTGCCAACGCCGTCAAGGTGACGCTCGGTCCCAAGGGCCGCAACGTCGTGCTCGACAAGTCGTTCGGCGCTCCCCGCATCACCAAGGACGGCGTCACCGTCGCCAAGGAGATCGAGCTCGAGGACAAGTTCGAGAACATGGGCGCCCAGATGGTGCGCGAAGTCGCCTCCAAGGCGGCTGATGCGGCCGGCGACGGCACCACCACCGCCACCGTGCTCGCGGCTGCGATCGTCCGTGAAGGTGCCAAGTCGGTTGCCGCCGGCATGAACCCGATGGATCTGAAGCGCGGTATCGACCTCGCCGTAGACGCCGTGGTCGCCGACCTCGTCAAGAACTCCAAGAAGGTCACCTCGAACGAGGAGATCGCCCAGGTCGGCACCATCTCCGCCAACGGCGACGCCGAGATCGGCAAGTTCCTCTCCGACGCCATGAAGAAGGTCGGCAACGAGGGCGTGATCACGGTCGAGGAAGCCAAGTCGCTCGAGACCGAACTCGACGTCGTCGAGGGCATGCAGTTCGACCGCGGCTACATCTCGCCCTACTTCGTCACCAACGCCGACAAGATGCGCGTCGAGATGGATGACGCCTACATCCTGATCAACGAGAAGAAGCTCTCCTCGCTGAACGAACTGCTGCCGCTGCTGGAAGCCGTGGTGCAGACCGGCAAGCCGCTCGTCATCGTCGCTGAAGACGTCGAAGGTGAAGCGCTCGCCACCCTGGTCGTCAACCGCCTCCGTGGCGGCCTGAAGGTCGCCGCCGTCAAGGCGCCGGGCTTCGGCGATCGCCGCAAGGCCATGCTGCAGGACATCGCGATCCTGACCGGCGGCCAGGCGATCTCGGAAGACCTCGGCATCAAGCTCGAGAACGTCAACCTCTCGATGCTCGGCCGCGCCAAGAAGGTGATGATCGACAAGGAGAACACCACCATCGTCAACGGCGCCGGCAAGAAAGCCGACATCGAAGCGCGCGTTCAGCAGATCAAGGCGCAGATCGAGGAAACCACCTCGGACTACGACCGTGAGAAGCTGCAGGAGCGCCTGGCCAAGCTCGCAGGCGGCGTCGCGGTGATCCGCGTCGGCGGCGCGACCGAGGTCGAGGTGAAGGAGCGCAAGGATCGCGTTGATGACGCGATGCATGCGACCCGTGCGGCTGTGGAAGAAGGCATCGTGCCGGGCGGCGGCGTCGCCCTGCTGCGCGCCTCCGAGCAGCTCAAGCGCATCAAGACCGCGAACGACGACCAGAGGACCGGCGTCGAGATCGTGCGCAAGGCGCTGTCCGCGCCCGCCCGCCAGATCGCAATCAACGCCGGTGAAGACGGCTCCGTCATCGTCGGCAAGATCCTCGAGAAGGACCAGTACGCCTACGGCTTCGACTCGCAGAACGGCGAATACGGCAACCTCGTCACCAAGGGCATCATCGACCCGACCAAGGTGGTCCGCATCGCGATCCAGAACGCGGCTTCCGTCGCGGCGCTGCTGATCACGACCGAAGCCATGGTCGCCGAACTGCCGAAGAAGAACGCCGGCGGCCCCGCCATGCCCCCGGGCGGCGGCATGGGCGGCATGGACTTCTAAGTCCGGCACTTCAAGCCATCCACGAAATGCAAAACCCCGGCAGCGATGCCGGGGTTTTTGTTATGGCCAACTCTCTCCACTCGTCATTCGGGCTCGCGCTTCGCGCGCCCCGGATTGACGAGGATAGTTCTGCTCTCTTGTGCAGCCTACTGTCGCGCTGTCAGACGGCAAGAAAGACCACCGGACCATGCCCGGGCTTGAAGCTCAGTACTTCGCGACGACCGGGCCGCCGAAGTGGTAGTTCACGCCAACCCGGCCAACGTGCTCCTGCACCTTTACGTTAGTGGTCCAGAGGAAGTTGGTCCCTGGGCCACAACCGACACCGCTGACGCAGCGCGCGTTGTAGTTGATGTCGCCGAGGTCAAGGAAGAGGTATTCGCCCTTGACGCTCCAGTTGGGCGCGAACTTCCATTCCGCACCGGCGCCGACGGCGTAACCGAACCGGGTCTCTCTCGCCGATCCCACGTACTGCGTGTCGCTCAGGAAAAACTGGCCGGGGGCGAAAGTGAGCGTCGCCGAGGACTTCACATCCGCTATTGCCGCGCCGCCCGTTGCATACAGCAGCAAGTTCGCGGTGGGCGTGAAGCCGATCCGGCCCCGGATGGTCGAATACCAGGTGAGCTGCTTGCTGACGTCTTCGGTATGCGGCGCCATCAGCCCGCCGCCACCGCCCACGAACGGACCGATCGGGCCGAAATTGGTCGTGGAGTTCAGGCTGCCGGCGCCGTTGATATCGGCCTCCAGGCCGAAAACCCAGCTGCTCGCCTGCCAATTGCAGCCCACCTGAACGCCGCCGGTGCCCGTGGCGTTGTCCGGCCGGTAGCTATGAGCCGTCAGCGCGTTGTTGGTTGGATTGGCGAAGAGGTTGACGGGATTCAGGAAGTCGCCGCCCTGGCGGAAAGAGAAGCGATCATAGCCCCACATTCCGCCGCCGTTAGCGCCGACATAACAACCGGTCCAGGCGACAACGACCGGGGGTGGCGCCTTCGCCTTGACGGCCATATCCGCGGCCATGCCTGCACTGCTCACGAGAGCGAGCGCAGCAGCCGTAACGAGCAACCTTTTCACTATCCCCTCCAGCATCGATTCCGGCTTCCGGCTGGAACTTTACCTTAGGTCGGACTTGTCGACTGTTGCTCGCTTGCTACACCGGCGGAACTTTCGGCCGCGACGTCAAGCGCTATGCCTACCAGAGGCGCGTCGAGGCCGGCGGCAGTTCACACCAACAGCGCGCGCCCGCCGTTCTGATAGTGGTCCTTCGTGATCTCGAAGATCACATAGCGCGTGCCGTCGGATACCGGGCGCTCGAAGAACCCGTCGCGCAGCACGCCGCCGATCTTCTTCATCGCGCCCTGCGAGCGAAAATTCCTCTCGCCGACCCAGAACACCACGGTGTCGGCGAAGCCGAAGGCGTGATCGAGCATCAGCCGCTTCACCTCGCGGTTGGTGGCGCCGCCCCAATGGCTGCGGGCGAGAAAGGTCCAGCCGATCTCGATCTCGCCATCCGCCGGCTTGTGGTCGTGATAGCGGCTCGAGCCGACCAGCCTGTTGCTGGCGCGATCGATGAACACGAAAGCCTTTTTCGATTCGATACCGCCATCGAAGAACTTGCGGAACACCGGCTCGGTGTAGCGGTCGGGCACAGGATGCACCTTCCATATCTCCGGATCGGAAGCTGCCACGAACAGCTGGCGCCAATCGCTCGCGGACATTGGCCGGATGGTGACGGTGGGGCCGACCAGCGTCGGCTGAAAATCGGGCTGGGTCATGCACGCGAAACTATCGCCTGCCCGGGCATGCGCCCATCGATTCATTGCACCGATTGCCCTCCGGTGTCGCGCGGCTTCCGCCGCCGGCCAACAGTGGTCGCAAGAAAACACAATGTAATCGCCTTCACAGAGGCGATCTTGATGTCCGCGCAGGCTGCGATAGTCTGGCGCGATATTGCGGGGGTATTCGTGCGCACATTTTTCAAAATTGGACTTGCGCTGTTCGCCTGCTGGCTGGGCCACGGCGCAGCTTTGGCCGAAACGCGGGTCGCACTCGTGATCGGCAACGGCGCCTACGCCAACAAGGCCGTGTTGCCCAACCCGACGAACGACGCCGAAGACGTGGCGGCAGCGCTGCGCAGGAGCAATTTCGAGGTGATCCTCGGCACCGATCTCGGCCAGGCGCAGATGCAGGAGCTGGCGATCCGTTTCGCCCGCGCCGCCGGTAGGGCTGATGTCGCGATGTTCTACTACAGCGGCCACGCCATGCAGCACAACGGCGTCAACTACCTGATGCCGGTCGACGCCAGGCTCGACGACGAGGCCGACCTCAAGCGCTTCACGCGCGTCGACGATATCCTGAACGACCTGCAGCAGGCGAAGAACTTGCGGATCCTGGTGCTGGATTCCTGCCGCGACAATCCGCTGGCCGAAGGCTTGAAGCGCGCGGCCGGCCCGACGCGCGGCGCTTCCATCGGCCGCGGGCTCAACAAGATGGAGGCCCCGCTCGGCACCATCATCTCGTTCTCGACCCAGGCGGGGCGAACCGCCGACGACGGGCGCGGCCGCAACAGCCCCTACACGTCCGCGTTCCTCAGGCACATCGGAGAACCGCAGGAGATCGGCGAAGTCTTCCGCAACATCAGCGGCGACGTCTACGAGGTCAGCGGCAAGGCGCAGCTCCCCGAGCTGTCGCTATCCATCGTCGGCAAGTTCTACCTGAACGGAACGGTGTCCGTCACCGTAACGCCTGCGGCACCTGCAGCGCCTGCCGATCCCTGCACGCTTGCAGAAGCGCACTGGAAGGCCGCCGACTCCATCGGCACCACTGCTGCCTATGAGGATCATGTCGCCAGATTTCCGGCTTGCGCCTTTGCGACCCTTGCCAAGACGAAGATCGAGGGGCTGAAGCAGAAGACGGCGCTGGCACCGCCAGCGGTCGCGCGCACGGGGCCGGCCGGAAAGACCAGGGATTTCGACGGCTCCTGGGATGTGACGGTCAACTGCCCCGACGTCGGAAAAACACGCGGCTATTCGCGGATGCTTTCGGCCACGGTCACGGATGGTTTTCTTCGCGCCGACGACAGGGAAACCGGCAAGAAGAACTGGCTGGCTATCGACGGCACGATCCCTGCAAGCGGCAAGACGACGCTATCTGCGCGCGGCCTGACCGGAAACAGCGACTTTACCGTCGGCGGCGGCGCGGCCGGCTCGCCCTACTCTTACACGATCGACGCGCAGTTCGAGCGCAGCCGCGGCAGCGGCAAGCGCAACGAGGTGCGCCCTTGCAAGGTCGAATTCGTCAAGCGCTGAGGCTTCGCGTTCCTCGTCGGCTCAGTCGAGACTGGCGAGCACCGCGATCTTGCGGATGCCCTTGTTCCGGTAGGCATCGAGGAAGGCGTAATAGTCCTTGAAGGACACGCAGCCGTTGGACTGGCCGTTGCCACCGAGCATGTAGGTGTGCGCGAGCAACCCGTCGCGGCCGAAGATCTTTTCCTCGCCGCCGATCGGCGTCAGCCGCAGCGCCGGCACGCCGTGGAACAGCGCCTCGCGCGGCTTCAGCGTGTAGATGTGCGGCGGCGTCACGCCCTTCATCCGCACATGCGCGAAGCGCGGATCGTCCATCCTGGAGCCGAGGCCGGAATGCGCCTCGAGCTGGGTGCCGTCGGGCAGATACACGGTCTTGTTGGTGATGACGTAGACCGCGGTCTCCTTGTCGTAAGGCGGCTTGCCGCCGAGCATCGGGTTCTGTTCCGCCGGCACGATGCTGCCGGTGACGCTGATATCGGCGGAAGCGTAGGCGAGCAGCACGCCGTGCGACGGCTCCTTGCCCCACAGCTTTTCCACCATCGACGGCTTTTCCTGGCCGATCGACATCACCGCGGCCTTGGCGCGCTGCGCCATGTCCCCGATCGACTTGCCGGACTTTCCGCTCACGCGCTCGACCGGCTTCGTCGCGGGCGGGGCCATCGCGATCTGAACCGAAGCGGAGGCGCTGGTTTTCTTCGCGGGCTCCGCTGGCAGCGAGACCTCGATCGAGGGCGTTAGAGAAGCGAGTTGCGGACCCTGCGCCGGCTGCGGCGCCACGCCGTCGGCCGAGAAAGCCGCAAACCGTTCGTTAAACATAACCGAAGGAACCGCGGCGACGCTCTCGGTTTTCGGCACCGCCGCGGTCGCATGCGGCAGATCGCCGAACACGGTGGTGATGATCGCTGCCGGCGCCTTGCGCACGATCGAGCTCATCTGCCGTTTCGCCACCGGCACTTCGACGCTCGCATGGATCGACGGATAGATGCTGGCGCCGAGAATGTTGCTGTACACCGTCCAGCCGCAGCCGATCACAAGGCCCGCAACGGCTGCAGTGCCTGCAAATCCGGTAAACCTGGCTTGACGAGAATGACGACGCTTCCGGGCCGGAAGGCCAAACGCACTGCTACTCGTACTCATACGCCCTTCGCCCAGACCAATTCCAAAACGTCCCTCTCGATGCGCGTCACGCAAAAATCGCGTCGCATCTCGCAGAGGCGCGGAGCGTCATTAAGGCGACTTTTAGTTAAATGCGGATTAAACGCAGGCCATTGTTAGGCAAGGGGAATTCGCGATATGTTCCCGCAAATTCCCGCGGGTATTTTTGCGGGCCTGTTCCGTTTTGGCGCACTCAAAAAACTACCTTTGCAGTTCCGGCGGCGGCGAACGATCGAGGGGATCGCCGCCCTTCGGCTGCTCCAGCAGTTCCAGCAGATAGGTCTCGACCACCAGCGGCCCGCGCTTGCGCTGGACTTCGCCGACCATCTCGACGCGCGCAAAATAGTTCTTCAGGAACGGCCGGCCGGTGGGCAAGGCATCGTCGACATAGAGCAGCTTGCCCCTGAGCAGCGCCGCATCGGGCTCGCGCATGTTGACCCAGCGGATGCGCTGGCTCTGCTGCGCCACGCAGGTGCCTTTGGGCATATAGAACGCAAGCCATCCCGTCGTGCCGTAATCGGGCGCCAGCACGCATGTCGCACCGACGCGCACGCGCACGGATTCGATCTCGCGCGCGATCTCGCGCCAGCCGACGCCGACGCTGCGCACGGTGGCGTCGCGGCGATAGCCCGACAACATGCCGGTATTGGCCTGCACGATCAGCGCCGCGAACAGCACGATGCCTGTCGGCGCCGCCCAACGCCGGCAGAAATCGGCGAGCTGTTTGCGCCTTCCCTCCCATGGCGTGAGGTTGGCGGCGACCGCTGCGGCTACCGCAAACGCCGGATAGACCGGCGCAAACCAGTTGGCCTCGACGCGCGCGTGCAGCGAGTGCCAGACGAAATAGGCCACGATGGTCCAGAACATCGTGTTGACCAGCATCCGCGCCGCAAAGGCGCCCGAACTCCGCCATGCCATCGCATGCAGCCCCATGGCGCCGAGGATAAACACCAGTGGCGTTGCAAACGCCACCTGCGTCGGCACCAGCTCCGCAATGAAGCCTGGACGGAAATCGTCGATGCGCGCGCGGCCGAGCTGCTTGATGAAGGACACCCACTGGTGATCGGCGTTCCAGAGGATGACGGGCGCAAACAGCACGAGCGCGACGAGGCCGCCGACATAGAGCCAGGGCGAGAGCAGCCAGCGCCGCAGTTTCGGCACCGCGACCAGCCAGAGCAGGATCGCAGGTCCGAAGAACATTGCCGTGTATTTCGACAGCAGCGCACAGCCCGCCGCGGCCCCGACCGCAAGCCACCATGCGCCGCGCCCGGTCTCCAGCACCTTCGCCAGGAACAGCAGCACGAAGCTCGAGGCCACCAGCAGCGGCGCATCCGGCGTCACGATCAGCGTACCGACGGCGGCCACCAGGGTGACATTGAGCAGGATCGTCGCGGATGCCGCGACGCGCGTGCCGCCGAACAGGATTTCGGTCGCGCGCCAGATCGCAAAGCTCATCGGCAGCGCCAGCAGGACCGAAACCAGCCGTACGCCGAATTCGGTGTCGCCGGCAATCATCGTGCCGGCGCGGATCACGAAGGCCACCATCGGCGGATGGTCGTAATAGCCGCCCGCAAGACTCTTCGACCACATCCAGTAATAGGCTTCGTCGAAGGTGAGCGGCGTGAAGGCGGCCGCGACGAGGCGCAGCGCCACCAGCGCTGCGACGGTCAGGATGGTGTTGGTGATGAGCCGCCGGTCGCCGGGACTCTTGGTTTGAAGCATGATCTTTTCCGAAAACCGGTCCCCACCCTGCGGGATCATGCTTTGAGTTTCATCGCTTGCGCCAGACGAACAGTCCGGACATCGCGTAGTTCCAGACCACGCCCATCAGCGCGCCGGCCGCGCCCGCCAGCCACCAGATCGGCTCCTGGTCGTAGACCGAGAACGCGACGCCGACATTGGCAAACAGGCCGACGCTGCACACCACGTAGAACAGCAAGAGGCCGCGCACGAGGCCAAAACCCGTCAGCCGCTGGTCGCGATAGGTCAGGAAATTGTTGAGGATGAAATTGCTGGTCATGGCGACGACGGCGCCCATCAGCTGCGCTTCCGCGAACGGCAGCCTGAGAAGCCGCAGCGCGATGAACAGCGTCGTCAGGTGCACGACGAGGCCGGACGTGCCGACCAGCCCGAACAGGATGAAGCGCAGCGAGATCACGTCGCCGGTGAGCTTTGCCAGCACCAGGCCGAGGAAATCCATCGCCACCATGGAGTCGAGCTTGCTCTCGCCATGCAGCCGCGTGCCGAAGGTGAAGGGCACCTCCTTCGTGCGCAGCTCGCCGCGGGCGGTGGCGATGATGTCGAGCAGGATCTTGAAGCCCTGCGTCGACAGCTCCGGCGCCAGCTTCTCGAAGCGGTCGCGGCGGATCGCGAAGAATCCGCTCATGGGATCGGAGACCTTGACGCCGAGCGTGCGCTTTGCGACCTCGGTCGCAAAGGCGCTGATGCCGGCGCGCTGCTTGTCGAAGCTGTCGGCGCTGCCGCCCTCGACATAGCGGCTGCCGATCACGAGCTCCGCCTCGCCGCTCCTGAGCAGCGCCAGCATCTTCGGCAGCTGCGTCTCGTCATGCTGCAGGTCGGCGTCGATCACGGCGGCATAGGGCGCGCTGGACGCCAGGATGCCCTCGATGCAGGCGCCGGACAGGCCGCGCCGTCCGATGCGGCGGATGCAGCGCACGCGCGGGTCGCGGCGCGACAGCTCGCGCACCACCTGCCAGGTGTGGTCGGGCGAATTGTCGTCGACGAACACGACCTCCCACGGGGTCGCGCCGAACGTCGCCTCCAGCCGCTGGTACAGCGTGGTGACGTTGTCGCGCTCGTTGAAGGTCGGGACGACCACCGAAATTTCCGGCAAGGCGGCTGCCTGCCGGGCGATTTCGGGGCCCGGATTGATGGCCTCGTTCATGCGGCAGTCGTATAGCCGCCGGCCCCCGCGCTGCCAAGGCGCAGTTCCCCCGACAAGGCGGCAAATGCCCGGAAAACGGGCCGAATCCGGCCTCCCGCGGGGCGGTGGAACGGCGTTTTGCAAAATTCCAAATCTCTCCACATCGGCGCCGCGCAACCAACAACCCGAAACCGCGAAACCAGCGCAAACGGCGCGGAGTCTCGCCTCGATTCGAACTGTGGAGGCATGAGGAAATGACTGATCTGGACCAGCGAAAGCCGGGCGGAAAATCCGACCGGCGCAAGCAGAAGCGCAACAAGAAGGCCGAGCGGCAACAGAACTCCGCGCAGGACCCGGTGCAGGCCATGAGCGAGCCGATCGAGGCGGCTGCGATGGCGTCAGCCGAGCCGGTCGCGAGCATAGCCGCCGTCGAAGCGGCGCCGGCCGAGCCCGTGGAGCGCGTGGCTTCCTTCAGGGAGCGCATGGCGGCAGCCATGCCGCCGGCGGATGCCGCTCCGGCCAAACCGGCCAAGCCAGAGCCGGCCAAGCCGGCCGACGTCGCGCAGCCTGCCCCCTCGCCCGCCGCGGCCCCGGCCGACGGCATCCAGGCGATCGCCAACGCCTATCGGGACTACACGAAGAAGTCGCTCGAGGACGCGCAGTCGTTTGCCGAAAAGCTCACGGCCGCCCGCTCGCTGGACAAGGCGATGGAGGCGCAGACCGAATTCGCGAGAAAGGCCTGCGAGACCTTCGCCGCCGACTCGCAAAAGATCCGCGAACTGCATCGTGAGCTGTTCTGGCAGGCGTTCAGGCTGCCGAACTGGCCGCCCGGCCGCACGTCGCGCTAGGTCTGGAAATGACAACGACCACGAAATGAGGCGCGCGTACATCCGGCGCAGCCGTTTCGTGGTCGTCTAGGGCGCCGGAACTTCTTGCAAGCTCGACGTCGCCATTAGAACCTAAATAGGAACGCCAGGTTCACTTCGCAAGGGGGCCGTAACGGCCGATTCCTGCGCTAGTTCGGCACTTCCCGGATCACCGGCCCGCGCGGACCCGGCGCGGCGGGCGCCGGAGCCTTCTGCGCGGCCGGCGCAGCGGCCGGACTCGTGGCCTTGCCGAACGGCCCCGTCGGCCCGTAGGCAAACGCCACCACCAAAACGATTATCGCAATAACGCCGCCAAAAACGCCTGCAAACGACTGAGAATCCATAACCAGACAATCCCTTCGCTCGTGGCGGATTGATATCACGGAAGCGCACGGCAGAGGAATAGGTCTGGGCCACCATAGGGGGCGAACGGAGCCGTTGCTCCAAATCCAGACCTCGGCCTATTTCTCTCAAATAGAACCAGCCTAACCATTTGGCCTCTTGCGGACTCTGCAGATCGATTGCACGATGCACCTCTTCTACCATGGGGTGTTTTCGATGAAATCTTCGATCTTAGCTATTTCGACTGCCGCCTTGATATCTACCGCCGCCAACGCTCAAACGAGCGCATCTACCTTGGAGACATCATCGCCTGAGCAATTTGCCATTTGTGACGTCCGGCAAGTCATCACCAAGGAAACGCTTGCAAAAGTTCCCGCTCAAGCAAGCGGGGGCTGCGACACCGGAGGTGGTGGAGAAAAATCTTGCCAAGTCAACGTCGGAGCCACGGCCCCGAACTACATTCTAGACAGAGGCGATACGCGCAACGCGTGCTTCAAATTGCCGGACGGCGGGGATAATCCGTGTGCGTTCGTTCGCTACGGGCCCGTTGTCTTTTCCTCCAACACAGCCGCCTCCCAGACTATGTCAACGGATTCCGGACGAGTGGCTGTACAACTCGTAGTCGGCCAGTTTCAAGTCAACACCTCTGCCGATGAGTCAGTCATACAGAGCAATCTTCGACTAGTTGTCGGCCGACAATTTATCATCAAGCGAACGAGAGCATCGAACAGCACAGTCAGCCTTGAGTGCAAAAAGCCAAATGGCGAGCAGTTCATAAACTTAATTCCGGGCGAGGATCACTCCGGCGGCAAAATCAAGCAAGTCAGTGTAGAGAACGGAGGAGCGTTTGACCTGTATGTGCTGCAAGTTGTGAGGTAACACTCTAATCCTCTCCAGCTTTGCGTTTTGGAAGTCACGAGACTGCATCGTGGCTTCCATTTTTTTCCGCCTGCTTGCAAGACAACGAGGGCATCTCGCGATTTGTAGATTTGGGTCTCATTGGAAACTCTTCTGCGAAGCAGTTGCCGTACTAGGGGTTGGCCCGCCTCTAGCTGCTGCCACTGCCAGCATTCTCAAGCTAACTGGCCATGGGCAATCTGTTTGGTTAGGCTATTTCCGGTTTTGAGCGTCCAAGTGAGCTTCCCTTGACCAAATCCCCCAAAGACGCCGCCAGGAGCGGCAGCATCTATATCGGCATCGGCGGCTGGACCTTCGAGCCGTGGCGCGGCGTGTTCTATCCGGAGAAGCTGACGCAGGCGAAGGAGCTGTCCTACGCCGCCTCGAAGCTGACCTCGATCGAGATCAACGGCACCTATTACGGCTCGCAGAAGCCGGAGAGTTTTCGCAAATGGGCGAGCGAAGTGCCGGACGGTTTCGTGTTCTCCCTGAAGGGCCCGCGCTTTGCCACCAACCGCCGCGTGCTGGCGGAGGCCGGCGACTCCATCAAGCGCTTCTACGATTCCGGCGTGCTGGAGCTGCGCGACCGCCTCGGCCCTGTGCTCTGGCAGTTTGCGCCGACCAAGAAGTTCGACGGCGCCGATTTCGGCAAGTTCCTCGAGCTGTTGCCGAAGAAGCTCGACGGCCGCGCGCTGCGCCATGTCGTGGAAGTCCGGCACGACAGTTTTTGCGTGCCCGAATTCATCGCCCTGATCCGCCAGTTCGAGACGCCGGTGGTGTTCGCCGAGCACGGCAAGTATCCGGCGATCGCCGACGTCGCCAGCGACTTCGTCTATGCGCGCCTGCAGAAGGGCAATGACGAATTGAAGACCTGCTATCCGCCGAAACAGCTCGATGCCTGGGCGGAGCGCTTCAAGGCCTGGGCCTCCGGCGGCGAGCCGGACGATCTGCCGAAGGTCGAAAAGACCAAGCCGAAGAAGATGCCGCGCGACGTCTACGCCTACGTCATCCACGAGGGCAAGGTGCGCGCGCCGGCCGGCGCGATGGAGCTGATCGAGCGGGTGAAATAGCGTCGATCACGCCATATGATTCCGCTGGGGAAGCGATTCGCCACGAGGGGACATTTGCCTCAAGTCGAGAAAGACCGTGAAGCGATAGGCGAAGCCTGCTTTCGCGCCGACAGCCCGGCGTGCTTATGCGTTCGAGACCTCGCTCATGGTATCGTCGATGGGCCCTAAATGGCCGATTCACAACATGCTGGCGAGCCGCGCATTTGCGACGCCCATGTGGGAGGATGCATATGCAATGCACCAAGTGCCAGAGCGAAGTGAGCGAGAATGCCCGCTACTGTGCGGCCTGCGGAAGGTCACTCACCACCTCCGCGCATTGCAGAAAGTGTCACCATCCGAGAAACAATGGCGCCTTCTGCGAAAACTGCGGACTGCGCCATGTACCGGAATATGAGGACGACTCTTTCATCGAAGAGATCGCCAAACGGATTCTAAGTAGTCTTCAGAAGAAAGGAATTGGCTTTACCCATCTATTTATGGCGGCGTCTACGCGTTGGCTTGGCACAATGAAAGATGGCTGG
This sequence comes from Bradyrhizobium sp., assembly GCF_016219575.1. Classification (GTDB taxonomy): domain Bacteria; phylum Pseudomonadota; class Alphaproteobacteria; order Rhizobiales; family Xanthobacteraceae; genus Bradyrhizobium. Next base: position 91,649 of record NZ_JACRMG010000040.1, read on the forward strand.
GCCGGTGAGGAATTGGCATACCTTGTCGGGCTGTTCCTGACGTATGGGATCGTGTGGCTCAATGAGTCCCAGTTGTTCGGCGCGTACGTCTTTGTGTTTGCACTCATGCCTTATGCTGCGTACCGATTGCTTGATATCCTTTCATACGAACTGAAAATTGTGTTCTTGGATCGACACCTGGATGCGGCCAAATGGGGCGGGCACCTGCTCTCCGTGGACCGACGAATGATACTTCTATTTATTCATCTTTTGGATTTTATTGGGTGCTACGCGATTCTCTACCTTGGCATAGTTGCCCTTGAGCCGAAGCAAGCCTTTACAGATCCATCTCTCAAGTCGTCTGTTGAAGCCCTCTACTTCAGTGTCGTAGTCGCTTCATTTACCGGGCTTAGCGCAGTGACTCCAGTGTCAGCCTGGGCACGCCTCCTTGTAATGTCCGAGATATTGTTGAATCTGGTATTGTTAACAATGCTCTTTTCGACCATTGTCGGGTCGTTGGGGAGCTTGACAGAAATGATGCCACGCCCACCCAAGGCACCTCGCATATTTCCTCATGGGAGTCACGGTGTCATTGACAGTGACTCACGTGACAGAGGTCGCGGCGAGGCGACGTAGTCCCGATATTGACGAGGCTCTGCAATAGAAGCCTGCGGACGCCTGCAACAGCACGCAATCTTATTCCTTCTGCTCCGCATCAAATCAGGTCCGCGAGCCAACAGAACGCAGCTTACGCGCGCGGTCGGGTCGCTAGCGGTGCGTGGTAGACTCGGCAAGCTTCGCCCGACACGACTATGGGCCCGCGAGCTAATCGACCTTGGCGCCGGCGAACTTCACCACCTTGCCCCATTTTTCGGTCTCGTCGGCCAAGAGCTTGGCGAAATCGGCAGGCGAGCCCGGCAGCAGGATGGCGCCGTACTCCGAGAACTTTGCCTTTACCTTGGGGTCGGCGAGGATCTCGTTGACGGCCTTGTTCAGCCTGTCGACGATTTCAGGCGACGTGCCTTTCGGTGCGCCGATTCCATACCAGGCGCTCGCCTCATAGCCCGGCAGGAAATCGGCGACTGTGGGCAAATCGGGGAGTACCTCCGATCGCGCCGTGCTGGTCACCGCCAGGCCGCGCAGCTTTCCTGACTTCACGTGCTCGGCGCATGTCGGCAGGTTGTCGAACATCACCTGCACCTGTCCGGCAATCAGATCGGTCAGCGCCGGTGCGCCGCCGCGATAGGGCACGTGGACCATGTTGATGCCGGTCATCATCTTGAACAGCTCGCCCGACATATGGATGGTCGAGCCATTGCCGGAAGAGGCCATGTTGAGCTTGCCGGGATGGGCCTTGGCGTATTCGATCAATTCGGGGACGGTTTTGACCGGCAGCGACGGATGGACCACCACGACATTGGGAAAGCGGATCAGCCCTGCGATCGGCTCCACTTCCCTGATGAAGTTGAAATTCAGCTTGTCGTAAAGCGTCGCATTGATGGCGTTGGCCGGCGCGACGAGCAGCAGCGTGTAGCCATCCGGAGCCGAGCGAAGCACGGCCTCGGTGGCGATGTTGGTGCTCGCGCCCGGCCGGTGCTCAACGACAAACGATTGGCCCAGCTTTTCCGACAGCCATTGGCCCATGAGACGGGCCGTGAGATCCGCCGACCCGCCCGGCGTATAACCGATGATCAGACGTACCGGCCGGTTCGGCCAGGCCTGGGCGCGCGCCAGCCGTGAGGACGCGGGAAGCGCGATTGCACCGGACGCAAGCTGCAGCAAACGACGACGCGACAATTTCATGATGAGTCTCACGAAGGTTTCCTGGCACTACGGAAAGCCTACAACAGGACATCTCGGTGTGGCAAAGCCTTCCGCTGATGCCTCTTCTAGTCCAGCTTGATCCCGGCCTCGCGGATCAGTTTCGTCCAGCTCGCATGCTCCGCCGCGACGAAGGGCTCCAGCCCATCGGGCATGTCCCAGACCTCGCCGCCGGTCTTCTCGAACCGTTCCTTCAGTTCCGGCAGCACCGCACGGATATCGCTGCGCAGCTTTTCGATCACGCCTCGCGGCGTCTTTGCCGGCACGAAGATGCCGAGCCAGGAATCGACGTCGAGTCCGCTGACGCCGGCTTCCGACAGCGTGGGAACGTCGGGCGCCAGCGGGCTGCGTTTCGACGACAGCACGGCGATGCCCCGCGCCTGCCCGGATTGCACGTAAGGCAGGCCGGCGGCGATGGAATCGAAGAACAGGTCGATGCGGCCGGCCAACAAATCGGTGAATGCCGGCGGCGAGCCCTTGTAGGGCACCTCCTGCAGCTTCACGCCGGCCGCCTTCATGAAGGCGGCGGCGGCGAGATGCTGCCCGGTGCCGACGCCGGCGGTGGCAACCGAAATCGAGCCGGGTTTTTCCTTCGCCGCGGCCACGATCTCCTTCACGCTCGCCTGCTGCAGATCCTTGCGGCCGACCATGACATAGCCGAAGCGATAGACCATCGCGACCGGCACAAAGTCCCGCTGCGGATCGTAGCCGAGCTTGGAGTAGAGCGCGGAATTGAACGCCATGTTGGAGAGGCCGCCGACCACGAGCGTGTAGCCGTCCGGCTCGCTCTGCGCGGCGGCCTGCGTTCCCACCACGGTGCCCGCGCCCGGCTTGTTCTCGACGAAGAAGGATTGCCCCGTGCGTTTCGACAAGGCATCGGCGAGCGCGCGCCCCACCAGGTCGTAGCTGCCGCCGGGCCCGATCGGAACGATGATCTTGACCGGGCGTTCCGGATACGGGGCCTGCGCTTGCACGGGCGGGCCGAACGCGAACGTGACGGCAATTGCTGCCAGCAACCGGCGAAGCCAAACCATCCTGCCCTCCCCTGTGCGGCCGATTTGACGGCTCGTGCCTGGCAGAATAATGCGGCATCCTGCATGTGGCGGCAATGCACGATGCCATCGGCAACATAACCTCGCCGGTTATGGCGCGCAGAAAAATGGCGGCATAAATTCTCTCTCAGGCAAGACCGGGACCCGGGAATACACTATGGCGCGCAAGGCAAAACTCTTCACCATCGGCTATGAGCAGACGCCGCCCAAGGCGGTGCTGGACGAGCTTGAGGAAGCCGGCGTCAAGCTCCTGGTCGACGTGCGCGCGGTGACGTCGTCGCGTCGCCCCGGCTTCTCCAAGAACCAGCTTGCCGCGGGCCTCGACGAGCGCGGCATCGGCTATGTCCATCTCGCTGCGCTCGGCACGCCCAGGGAAGGCCGCCTCGCCGCCCGCAGCGGCAACTTCGATCTGCTGCAGCGGATCTTCTCGAAGCACCTGAAGACGCCGCATGCCAAGGAAGAGCTCGACGAGCTTTCCGCGCTGGTGAAGAAGGCCGGCCCCGTCTGCCTGCTCTGCTACGAGCGCGACCACAGCCATTGCCACCGGCAATGGATCGCGGAGATCATCGAGGAACGCAACGGCGTGAAGGTGGAGAACCTGGCGGGACGGCAGGTCTAGGCCGAGCTGTCGCCCCGGACAAGTTTCGTAGGGTGGGTTAGCCGGGCCACGTGCACTGAAAGCTCAACGCGCGAGGCAGAAGGCGTAACCCACCGATGCCGCGCAAAGAACGGTGGGTTACGCTTCGCTAACCCACCCTACGGTCTCACGTCAGCCTAAACCTGCAACACCCCTTCCATCATCTGCACGCAATTGCCGCCGACATGCGTTGCGACGACCACACCGTTCTGCTTGATCGCGCGCGTCAGCAAGAGGCTCGGCCGGCCCATGTCAAAGCCCTGGCCGATGCGCAAGGCCATCTCGCCGTCGCGCATCGCGTCGAGACCGGCGAGGAAGGCCGCGGCGGCGCCGGTGGCACTGCCGGTGGCGGGATCCTCGGACAGGCCGGCGGCGCCCGGATGGAACATGCGAGCCTGCAAGTCGAGCGGCTGCTCGAATGCCGGCACATCGCGTGTGTAGAAGTAGACGGCATCGGCGCCGACGGCGGGAAAAATCTTCCAGAATGCCGCCGCATCCGGCCTGGCGCGCCGCAGCGCCTCGCGCGACGCGACCTCCACGATCAGGAACGGCAGGCCGACGGAGGCAATCTGCGGCGGATGACGGTCGGTCCTGATATCGGCAGCCGACAGCGACAGGATGGCGGCCGCTTCCCGAGCGTCGACCGTCGCTCCCTTCGACAGCGGCTTCGGCGCGGCAAACTCCGAGCCAACGACCCTGCCCTGCGCCGTCAGGATCTCGACCGGCACCAGCCCCGCCTTCTCCTCGAACTTCAGCCGCGCGGGAGGCGTTGCCGCCTGCGTCGCCAGCACGAAGGCGGTGCCGACATTGGGGTGGCCGGCGAAGGGAAGTTCGGAGCGCACGGTGAAGATGCGCACATTGGCATCGTTGGCCTTCTCGGCCGGCGGCAGCACGAACGTCGTCTCCGAATAATTGAACTCGGTGGCGATCGCCTGCATCTGATCGGTCGAAAGCCCTTCGGCGTCGAGCACCACGGCAAGCGGGTTGCCGCCGAAGGCGCGGTCGGTGAAGACGTCGACGGTGATGTAACGGCGCTGCATGCAACTCACTCCCTAACCCAATTGCCACACCGCCATCGGGCGGTCGTATCCGCGGATCGGCACCTCGCCGAGCGCGACCGCATCCTTCGCCTCCTCGCCGAGCGCATCGCGCACCGCCTGCGAGATCAGGAATTGCGAATTGAAATCCTTGTTGAGCGCCTCGATCCGCGCCGCGAAGTTCACGGTGTCGCCGATCACGGTGTATTCCTTGCGCCGCGGCGAGCCGATGCTGCCGGCAACGACCTCGCCGATATGGACGCCGATGCCGATGCGCAGCGGCCAGGCCGTCGCCTTGTTGACCCGCGCGTTGGCCTCGAGCATTTCCCGCGCCGCCGCAACTGCGCGGTGGGCGGGGTCCGGCGCCTCCAGCGGCGCGCCGAACAGCGCGAGAAAACCGTCGCCGAGAAACTTGTTCACGATGCCGCCGTGGCGGTCGAGGATGTCGACCAGCACCGCGAAGGCGCCGTCGAGGCGGTCCACAACCTCCTGCGGCGAGCGCTCGCGGGCGCCTGCTGTGAAACTGCGGAAATCGACGAACATCACGGCGACGCGGCGGATATCGCTCTCGGTGCTGGTGCCTTCCGCCATCAGGCGCTCCACTACCTGCGGCGAGACATGCTGGCCGAACAGATTGGTGATGCGGTCGCGCGCGGTGGCCGCCTTGATGCTGGCCTCGAACTGCCGGCGCAGCTGGTGACCCACCGCTCCCGCCAGTACCCCGCAGACCAGGATGATCAGGCTGCGCGCGGCGTTATAGAACAGGTCCGGCGGCGGATCCGGATGATAGAACATCGCCATGGCCAACAACTCGCATGCAGCGACGAAACCGGTGAAGGTCGACAGCCAGAAATCCAGCCGCAGCGTCGAGAGGATGATGAAGATGAAATAGGTCATCGGCACCACGAAGCCGAGCGCCTGCACCGGGCCCATGGCGTTGATATGCAGCGCCAGCGCCAACGTCGGCAGCGAGGTCTCGATCAAGGCGCCGAGATAGCGGCGGAACACCGGAAGGTCGCGATTGAGAGCGAGATGCCGGCTGATGACGGCATGCACCCACAGCTCGAACAGGATGAACGGGACCAGGATCGAATAGAGATAGACGGGCTTGAGGTGCCCCATCCAGACCCGGCCCACGGCCTCGGGCGCAACCAGGTAGACGGTCCAGAGGATGGCCCCGAGCAGCGCCGCGGTCCCGATCAACGCCTTGATCCGGATCAGCTCGGTGCGGAGGATTTCCTGCGTCAGCGCAGCGTCGAAGTCGGAGGACACCGCCTCGCGCTTCCTGCCTCCCCATGGCGTCAGAAGAACCATCGTTGCTTCTCGGGTCGAATTGCACCGAACGAGCCGCCGATTGCACCGGGCGTTTTCGCCTCAGTCTAGCGTGCGGCGGAAACGTGTAACCGCAATCGTCATCGCCAGCAACATCAGGGCAATGAGTGCAATCGTGTCGTATTGCAGGTTCGAAATCGTGGCGCCCTTCAGCATGATGGCGCGGACGATGCGGATGTAATGGGTCAGCGGCAGGCCCTCGCCGAGATACTGCGCCCAGACCGGCATGCCCGCGAAGGGGAACATGAAGCCGGACAACAGGATGCTCGGCAGGAAGAACATCATCGAGAGCTGCATCGCCTGCAGCTGGTTCTGCACGATGGTGGAGAAGGTGTAGCCGATGGAAAGATTAGTGGTGATGAAAAGCGTCGACAGCGCCGCCAGCATCAGGACGCTGCCGAGGATGGGAACACCGAACAGCAGCACGCCGATGCCGATGATCAGGGTGGCCTGGATGAAGCCGACCAGCACGTAAGGCACGATCTTGCCGAACATCACCTCGACCGGCTTGATCGGCATCGACAGCAGGCTCTCCATGGTGCCGCGCTCGATTTCGCGCGTCACCGACAGCGCGGTGAAGATCAGCATGGTCATGGTCAGGATGGTGCCGACCAGGCCCGGAACGATGTTGAGCCGCGACGACGCCGCCGGGTTGTAGCGCGCATGCGTCCTGATCTCGAACGGCATGTTGGGGGGATCGCCGGCGTGGAGGTCGTGCGCCAGCGCCGTCTGCACCAGCGTGCCAAGCGCGCCGAGCGCGGAGCCGGCCGCCACCGGATCGGTGGCATCGGCCGCCACCAGCAGCGCGGGCTTGTCGCCGCGCCGCACCGCCCGCTCGAAGCCGCGCGGAATCTCGACGCCGAACAGCACCTTGCCGGATTGCAGCAGATAGTCGAATTCCTCGACGCTGTGCACCTCGCGGGTGAAGCGGAAATAGGAGGTGTTCTCCATCGCCTTCAGGATCGAGCGCCCGAGATCGGAGTCTTCCTGCAAGAGCACCGCGCTCGGCAGATGGCGCGGCGTGGTGTTGATGGCATAGCCGAACAGCAGGAGCTGCATCACCGGGATCATCACGATCATCGCGAACGACACGCGGTCGCGCCTGAGCTGGATGAACTCCTTCAGCAGCATGGCATAGCTGCGCCGCCAGAAACCAAAGATGTCCCTGGCCTCGCGGGGTCGTCCGGATGATGCAGCGGCGCTCATTGGAAATTGTCCCTGGAGCGGCTCATCAGGTCGATGAAGACGTCCTCCAGCGACGGCTCGCTCTGCTGCCAGTGCCATCTGGCCTGCGCGCGATAGGGGGCGATGCTGGCTTCCAGCGCCGCCCGGTCGCGGCCGGAGACATGCAGCGAGGTGCCGAACGGGGCGACCATGTCGATGCCGGGCTTGCCGGTGAGTTCGGCGGCGAGCCCGTTGAGGTCGCCGGTCACGTTCCAGGTCGAGAGCGAGGAATTCGCGATCACCTCCTCCACCGTGCCGTGCGCCAGCAGATTGCCATAGGCGATGTAGGCGATCTCGTGACAGCGCTCGGCCTCGTCCATGTAATGGGTCGAGACCAGCACGGTCAGCCCTTCTGCGGCGAGCGCGTGGATCTCGTTCCAGAAGTCGCGCCGCGCCTTGGGATCAACGCCGGCAGTCGGCTCGTCGAGCAACAGCAGTTGCGGGCTCGGCAGCGTGCAGGCACCGAGCGCTAGCCGCTGCTTCCAGCCGCCGGAAAGTTCGCCGGCGAGCTGCTCCTCGCGGCCGGAGAGGCCGAGGCGGTTGACCATGTCGCGCGCGGCTTCCCTCGGGTTCGGGATGCCGTAGAGCCGCGCGACGAATTCAAGATTTTCGCGCACGGAGAGATCCTGGTAGAGCGAGAAACGCTGCGTCATGTAGCCGACGCGCAACTTGATCTTGTCGGCGTCGCGGCGGATGTCATAGCCGAGACACGTTCCCGTGCCGCTGTCGGGCGTCAGCAGACCGCAGAGCATGCGGATGGTCGTAGTCTTGCCCGAGCCGTTGGGCCCGAGGAATCCGTAGATCGACCCGCGCTTGACCTGCATCGAGAGGTTCTGCACCACTGTCCGGCCGCCGAACGATTTTGTCAGGCCCTCGACATCGATGGCGATATCGGAGGCGGATGGTGAGGCGCTGTTCATCGCTTGTCCGCCACCGGAGTGCGGGCGTTGAGATAAACGCTGATCGGCTGGCCGACGCGCATCGCATCGGGCCGCGAGGGCCGCGCCTGAAGGAGGTAGACGAGCTTGTTGCGCTCATCGAGGCTGTAGATCACCGGCGGGGTGTATTCCGCCGTGGTCGCGATGAAGTAGATTCTCGCGGTGAGATCGGCCGAGCAATTGTCGCAGGTCACCTTCACCTCCTCGCCGATGGCGAGCTTCGGCAACTCGGTCTCCGGCACGAAGAATCGGATCTTCATGTTGCCGGGCGGCATGATCGACAGCGCCGGCCGCTGCGCCGGCACCATCTCGCCCTCGCGGAAATAGATCTGCTGGATGGTGCCCGCGACCGGCGCAAAGCCCTTGCGACGTGCAAGCCGCGTCTCCGACGTGTTGACGCGGGCTTCCGCCACACGCAGCGCGGAAATGGCGGAGTCGAGGCTCGCCTGCGTACCCGAGCCGGTCCTGCTCAGCGATGAAGCGCGGTCGAAAGTCTGCTGCGCGTTGGCGAGCGTCGCCTTGTTCTGGTTGAGGTCGGCCTGCTGCAGGTCGTCGTCGACCGAATAGATCTGCTGTCCGACCTTTACCTCGTCACCCTCGCGGACGGTGAGCTTCGTCACCCGCCCGCTCTCGTCGGGGCTGACGAAGATCATGTCGGCCTCGACCCAGCCCTGGAAGCCGGGATCGCGCTTTTCGTTGCAGCCGGCGAGCGTCATCGCCAGCGCCAGCGCCGCGAAAAGCCGTGTCGTCATTTGCGACGCGGTCATGCCGTCCTCCGTTCGCCGAAGATGAGATCGAGATGAGTGCGAAACATCTCGATCGCGTCGAGCGGCGCATGTTTTGCGAACAGGCTCTGCCAGATCACCGCGATCATGGCGGGAGCCACGAGAATTTGCGGAAATTTTGCGAGGTTCCTGTTCTTGATCTCGCCGCGCGCGATGCCGAGCTCGATCATCGCCCGCATGCCGGAGAGCCCCTTCGAGACCACCTCGCGGTAGTAGAAGTCGGCAATCGACGGAAACCGCGGGCCTTCGGCCACGATCAGCCGGACGAGGTCGCCGCGCCGCGTGGTCACGACTTCCCGGATGAAGTTGAGCGCAAAGCCCTCGACAAGGTCCCGCACCGTCCCGCCCGCCGGCGGCGGCCCTTGCATGCGGCCGACCAGCGGCACGATCGCGGTGCGGATCAGTTCCTCGAACATCGATTCCTTGTCCTTGAAGTGCAGGTAGATCGTGCCCTTGGCGACGCCGGCCCTCTTGGCGATGTCGTCGAGCCGCGTGGCGGCAAAGCCGCGCGAGATGAATTCCTCCATCGCCGCATCGATGATCGCCTGCCGCCGCTCCGCCGCTCGCTCGGCGCGGTTGGGCTTTGGCAGCGGCAACGGGCCAGAGACCACCTTGGTCTCGCCGGCCCGCGCCGCCCGACTGGCGGCACGGCGCCGGGCAGGCGCGGATTGGCTTTGGGGTTTGGACCGCTGCTTAATCATGGCTCATATATGACTGACTGGTCAGTCAGAGTCAATCCAGCAGCAAGCTGGTGCAGGTCACATCGAGGTGAGTGGTGTTTAGGTAGGGGCGCCTGCCGAGACCCATCGCGCGGGCCAGCCGGCATTCGCGGCGAGCTAGGTGTGAAACTTCAAGCCGTCGACGATCTTGTCGATCACCCTGCGCTCGGCGCGCATGGCGAGCCCGACCAGGTTGAGGTCGGCGCGGGCGACCGCCCTCACCGCCTCGCGGTTGGCGGCGTCATGCGTGGTGGCGAACATGTCCTCGGTATAGACGGCGGGCGTCACATTGCGCGCCAGTGCGCGCTCGAGCGCCCGCGACAGCGCCGCGCGGTCGGCGCCATAGATCAGGATCGGCTGGCCGATCAGCGAGAGGTATTTCGTGCCCGAGCCGTCTTCATAGGGCTCGCCGATGCATTCGGGGAATTGCGCGGCAATGCCGCTGGTGAGGAAGGAAGCGACGTTGAGCTTCTGCCACGCTTCCAGATCGGCGCGGATCACGACCGCGATCTTGGTGTCGAATTGCATGGGAGCTCCAAGCTGTCATTCCGGGGCGCGAAGCGAACCCGGAATCTCGAGATTCCGGGTTCGATGCTTCGCATCGCCCCGGAATGACGGTAACAAATTCATCCCCTGGCGTCGCAGGCCCAGGCGCGGATGACGCATTCCTTGCCGCCGAACTCGTAGCACTTGCGGGTGGCGGCGTTGAGCGAAGAGGAAATCTTGGGCTTCACCGCATAGCCATGCGCGCCGCAGGGGTTCTTCAGGTCGATCGCCAGTGCCGCGCAGGCGCGCTTCATGGTGACGGCGGTGCACTGGCCCTTGCACTGCTTCAGCGCGGCGATGCGCGCCGCATCCTCGGCGGGATAGTCGAAGGCCTGGCCGTAGGCGCCGCATTTGCCGACCGCAATCGCGCCGGCAGCCCAGGACTTGGTGATGAACTGCGAGGCCGCCAGCAGCAAGGTGAGCGCCAGAATGAGCAGCGCGCCCCGCTGAGCCTTTGCCGTCGAAACGATCAAAATCCCCTCCCCCGAGGCAATACGGAGGCGAATCTACGGCGGGGACGTTTCCACTTGGTGAACGGGAGGTTGAAAAGAGCGGCCGCGGGCGCTCAGCCGCGCCGCGCGGCCTCCAGTCCCTGCGGGGTATCGATGTCGAGGAAGGCGCTGTCGCCTTCGACCGGGACTTCGGTGACGGCCTCAGTGTGCTTGGCGATCAGGTGCCGCGCACCGGTATCGCCGTCGAGCGTCATCAATTCCCTGAAGAAGCGGCGCGACCACAGCACCGGATTGCCGCGGCGTCCCTCCGCGACCGGCACCGTGATGAGATGGCCGCGGTCCGGCGCGAACGCGTCGATCAGCCGGTCGATCAGTTGCGCGTCGATCAGCGGCATGTCGCCGAGGCAGACGATGGCGCCGTCGGCTTTTTCGCCCACGGCCGAGATGCCGGCCTTCACCGAGCTTGCAAGCCCGCCGGCAAATTCGGGATTGCGCACGAATTTCACGGGCAGTCCTTCGAGCGCCTGCTCGACCAGTTCGGCCTGGTGGCCGGTGACGACGATCACCTCCGTCGCCTTGGAAGCCAGCGCCTGCTCGGCGACGATCCGCACCAGCTTCCTGCCATTGAGCTCGGCCAGCAGCTTGTTCGGCCCGCCCATCCGCGTCGAGCGGCCGGCTGCGAGCACGATGGCGGAAACGTTGCGATTGCCCTCGATGTCGGGAACGCTGCGCGGCTGGCCGCGCGTCACGATCTCCATCAGCAGTCCGCCGACGCCCATGCCGGTGAGATCGGCGCGGGTGACCTCGAGGCCGGCGAGCAGCCGCGTCAGCACCCAGTCAAAGCCGTTCTCGACCGGCGAGCGCGCGCAGCCGGGCGCGCCGAGCACGGGTACGCCGCCGGCGCTGCCGATCAACAGCAGATTGCCGGGGTCGACCGGCATGCCGAAATGCTCGATGGCGCCGCCGATGCCGGTGATCGCGGCCGGAATGACGTCGCGGCGATCGGCGATTGCCGAAGCGCCGAACACGATGACGAGCTCGGCTCCGAGCCCAAGCAATTCCTTGATCGACGCCGCGAGCAGCGTTTCGTCATGCGCCACACGGCGCTCGGCAATGATGGCCGCGCCGGCCGGCGCCAGCCGCTCCGCGGTGACGCGCAGTGTCTTGTCGATCACCTTGGGCGCAAGGCCCGGCAGCAGCGTCGAGACCACGCCGACCTTCCTGATGACGTAGGGCGCGACGCGGAGCGTATCCTTGCCTGCGACAGCAATGGCCGCATCCCGCAATTTCCCTTCCACGCCGAACGGGATCAGCTTCACGGTCGCGATCATCTCGCCTTCGACGACCGGCTTGAAGGCCGGCAAGGTCGCCAGCGTGATCGCCTCATTGACGCCGTTGATGCGATCCACCGCGGCGCGATCGACCACCAGCACGCCGGCGCGGCCTGCGAACAGATTGGATCGTCCGGTGAAGGCGCGCTCGACATTGACGCCGTCGCCGGCCACGGCCTGCGCGATGCCGGCAGCCGCGACGTCCTCGGAGACGTCGCCCTGTTCGAGCCTCACGACGACGATTTCCTTGACGCCGGCTTTCTCCAGCGCCGCGGCCTCGGCAGCGCCGATGGTCGTGCCCTTCTTCAGCACCAGCGCGCCCTGCCGCAGCGTGTGCACCGTCACGCCGCCGATCGCCTCCTTGGGACTGGCCGGACCGAACTTCATGCCGCCTGTTCTTTTTCCTTGGGCGGCAAGCGGAGCTGCGCGGTGATCTCGGCCATGATGGAGACCGCGATCTCCGACGGCGATACCGCCCCGATATCGAGCCCGATCGGCGCGTGGATGCGCGCGATGTCGGCTTCGGACGCGCCCTGCGCCCTCAGCCGTTCCGCACGCTTGGCATGCGTCTTCCGCGAGCCGAGCGCGCCGATATAGAAGCAATCCCTGGCAAACGCATGCAGCAACGCCGGATCGTCGATTTTTGGATCATGCGTTACCGCGACGAAGGCGGTGTAGTGATCGACGTTGAGCGGCGGCAGCGCCGTGTCGGGCCATTCGGCAATCAGCGGCACGTCGGGGAAGCGCTCGGGGCTGGCAAAGGCCGTGCGCGGATCGACGATGGTGACGTCATAGTCCAGCGAACGCGCCAGCGGCGCCAGCGCCTGGCTGATGTGAACCGCGCCAATGATCACGAGCTTCGCCGTCGGCGCGTAGACGTTGAGGAACAACTTCTTGCCGCCGGCCTCGACATTGCCGCTCTTGCCCATGCGCAACTGCTTGGCCAGTTCGGCGCGCAGCGGATCGGCGGCAATATCTCTTGCCTTGACCAGGCGCTGCTCGCCCGTGGCGGTGTCGGTGACAATTATGACCGGCCGGCGCGCGGCGCGCTCGGCGTTCAACTCCCTGAGGATCTCGATCTTCACGGCTACCCAACCTTCTCGACAAAGACGCGAATGGTGCCGCCGCAGGACAGGCCGACGTTCCAGGCGGTCTCGTCGGCGACGCCGAACTCCAGCATTTTTGGCTTGCCGCTGGCGATCACATCCAGCGCCTCGGTGACGACGGCGCCCTCGACGCAGCCGCCGGAGACGGAACCAAGGAAAGTGCCGTCATCGTTGATGACAAGACTCGATCCCGCCGGGCGCGGCGCCGAGCCCCAGGTCTCGACCACGGTGGCGAGCGCTACGCCGTGGCCGGCCTTCTGCCAGTCTTCGGCGGCCTTCAGGATGTCCTCGTCGCGGTTGAGCATGGCAAGACCTCGTTCAGGCTACGGAGCGGATCAGGCTGCGGTGGTGCGGCGGAGGTGGCGCCGATAGCGCCTCGACCAGCCCTTCGATCGAACTCAAATTATGCACCGGGCGGAATTCGTCAACGTGCGGCAGCATCATTTTGATGCCCTGCGCCTTGGCCTCGAAGCCGCTGTAGCGCAGGAGCGGATTGAGCCAGATCAGCCGCCGGCAGGAGCGGTGCAGCCGGTCCATCTCGAAGGCGAGCTTGTCGTCGGCCTCGCGCTCCAGCCCGTCGGAGATCAGGAGCACGAGGGCGCCCTGCCCGAGCACGCGGCGCGCCCACAGCTTGTTGAAGCTGTGCAGGGAGGTGGCGATGCGGGTGCCGCCGGCCCAGTCCTCGACCGTCTGCGAGCAGCTTGCCAGCGCCTCGTCGGGGTCCTTGGCGCGCAGCGCCCGCGTCACATTGGTCAGCCGCGTGCCGAACAGGAACACCGAGACGCGCTTGCGGTGATCGGTGATGGCGTGGAGGAAATGCAGGAACAGGCGCGTGTATTCGCTCATCGAGCCGGAGATGTCGAGCAAGGCCACGATCGGCGCCGGCTTCTCGATCCGACCGAGTTTGCGGATGTCGATGATCTCGCCCGAGGTGCGCAGGCTGCGGCGGAGGGTGCGGCGCATGTCGAGGCGGAGCCCGCGCGGATCGGGGCGATGCCGGCGGGTGACGAGCTCGGCCTGCGGCAGGTTCATCTTCGCGATGGCCCGGATCACCTGCGCGATCTCGGCCGCGCTCATCTGCGCAAAATCCTTTTTCTGCAGGATCTCCTGGTCGGAAACCGAGAGCCGCAATTCCTGCTCCTGCGTCTGCGGCATCTCCTCGCGCATCGCGGGCTGCGCCATCGCCTCCTGCACGCGGCGCGCGGCCGGCGGCGGCTTCTTCTTGGCGTGATCCGGCAGCGGCACCGAATCCAGCATGTGCTTCCACTCGTCGGCGGCACGGAAGAACAGGTCGAAGGCCTGCGCGAAAATCAGCGCGTGCTCGTGGCGCTTGACGAAGATCGATTCAAGCGTGGTGTAGACATCGCCGCGCTTGCCGATGTCTATCACCTGCAGCGCGTTCATGGCGTCGATGACAGAGCCCGGCCCGACCGGCAGGCCCGCCGCGCGCAGCGCGCGGGCAAAGCCGACGACATTGTCGGCCATTTGCCCGGTGGGCGGATTGAGGTGATCGATGGCCATAGATGTCCACTTCCGTCATTCCGGGGCGATGCGCAGCATCGAACCCGGAATCTCGAGATTGCGGCGCGAGATTCCGGGATCACGCTTCGCGTGCCCCGGAATGACCTGCGGTCAATTCTCGCTGGTCGCTTCCTTCAAAACCTTGTTCAGCCCCTCGCCCTGCATGCGCGCGATGTCGTCCTGGTACTTCAGGAGCGCGCCAAGGGTGTCGCCGACCACCTGCGGGGTCAGCGAGCGGGCATCGAGCTCGGTCAGCGCGGTAGCCCAGTCGATGGTCTCGGCGACGCCGGGCGACTTGTAGAAATCCTGGTCGCGCAGCGCCTGCACGAAACGCACCACCTGCTGCGACAATTTTGCCGAGATGCCGGGCACGCGGCTCTTGATGATCGCAAGCTCGCGCTCGGCGGAGGGATAATCGACCCAGTGATAGAGGCAGCGCCGCTTCAGCGCGTCGTGGATTTCGCGGGTGCGGTTGGAGGTGATGACGACGATCGGCGGATGCGGCGCCTTCACGGTGCCGAATTCGGGAATGGTGACCTGGAAGTCGGAGAGGATTTCGAGGAGATAGGCCTCGAACGCCTCGTCGGCGCGGTCGAGTTCGTCGATCAGGAGCACGGGACTGCCTGCCACATCCGGCTCCAGCGCCTGCAGCAACGGCCGCTTGATCAGATAGCGTTCGGCAAAGATGTCCGACGACAATTGGTCGCGGTCGGTCTCGCCGGTGGCTTCCGACAGCCGGATCGCGATCATCTGCGCGGCGCTGTTCCACTCATAGACCGCGGAGGAGACGTCGAGGCCTTCGTAGCACTGCAAGCGGATCAGATTGCGGCCGAGCGCCGCCGCCAGCACTTTCGCGATTTCGGTCTTGCCGACGCCGGCCTCGCCTTCCAGGAACAGCGGACGGCCCATGCGCAGCGAAAGAAAGGCCACCGTCGCCAGCGACCGTTCGGCAAAATAGCCGCGCGATGTCAGTAGCTCCAGCATCGCATCGACGGATTTGGGGAGCGCCGATGCATTCATGGGACCGCCAATCTCACAGAAACAGGTACGTCGTCACTCGCGGTCGGTCGCCGCCTGCACTGCGCGGCGCGCCAACACGCCGATCAGGTGCGCACGATATTCGGCGCTGCCATGCAGGTCGCTGTTCAGGCCCTCGGCCGATACCGTCAGCCCGTCGAGCACCTTGTGCGAGAAACGCTTTTTCAGGGCTTCCTCGAACGCGGTCAGGCGGAACACGCCGTTGGAGCCGGCGCCGGTGACGGCGACGCGCACATCGGAGGGGCGCTTGGCCGCGAACACTCCGACCAGCGCATAGCGCGAGGCCTGGTTACGGAACTTGATGTAGGCCGCCTTCTTCGGCAGCGGGAACATCACTTTCGTGATGATCTCGTCGGCCTCGAGCGCCGTCGTGAACAGGCCCTGGAAGAATTCTTCCGGTTTCAGGCGGCGCTTGTTGGTGACGATGGTGGCATCGAGCGCCATCACGGCGGCCGGATAATCGGCGGTCGGATCGTTGTTGGCGAGCGAGCCGCCGATGGTGCCCTTGTGACGCACGGCGGGGTCGCCGATCATGCCGGCAAGCTCGGCCAGCGCCGGGATCGCCTCGCGCACGGTCGCGGAGGCCGCGACGTCGGCATGCCTGGCGGTAGCTCCGATCACCAGCGAACGGCCCTTCATCTCGATCGCATCCAGTCCTTCGACGTGGGAAATGTCGACCAGATGCGGCGGGCTCGCCAGCCGCTGCTTCATGACGGGCACCAGCGTGTGGCCGCCGGCGATGACCTTGGCGTCCTCGTTCTTGGCCAGCAAATTGGCGGCCTGACGAACAGTGCCCGGACGATGATATTTGAATTCGTACATGAGGAACTTCCCGATCGCAGTCGCGATGAAAACTTAAGCGCGGTCCGATTTCGCCATCGCCTTGGCGCCCGCGGCGATCGACACGACGATGTTCTGATAGCCGGTGCAGCGGCAGAGATTGCCTTCCAGCTCCTCGCGGATGACCTCGTCGGAGAGGTCATGGCCCTTGCGATGAACGATGTCCACCGCGGTCATGATCATGCCGGGCGTGCAGAAGCCGCACTGCAGGCCGTGGTGCTCGCGGAAGGCCTCCTGCATCGGATGCAGCGGCGCGCCGTCGGCCGCCAGCCCCTCGATGGTCCTGACCTCGTGGCCGTCGGCCATCACGGCGAGCGTGGTGCAGGATTTTACCGCCTTGCCGTCGAGATGCACGACGCAGGCGCCGCACTGCGAGGTGTCGCAGCCGACATGGGTACCGGTCAGCCGCAGGTTCTCGCGGAGGAACTGGACCAGCAAGGTCCGGGGGTCGACGTTGGCGTTGACGGGATTGCCGTTCACGATGAGGGAGATTTTGGCCATCAGTACTCTCTAATCTGTCCTGCCGCAGCGCGGCAAAACAGGCGGTTTAGGGCATTTCGGGGCGGATAATATGGGCCAGTCCGGCAATGGGCAACCTTTGGAGCCACCCATCTGGGACATGGCTTGATATGACTTTGGTAGCCGTCAGGCGGGGCTAGCCTTGCACCGCCTTGGCGAAATTGGCGAAGAACTCGTCAGCCAGTTTCTTGGCGGCGCCGTTGATCAGGCGCTGGCCCAGCTGCGCCAGTTTGCCGCCGATCTGGGCCTCGACGTTGTAGCTCAGCAGCGTGCCGCCATCCTTGTCGGCGAGCGCCACGGTGGCGCCCCCCTTGGCAAAGCCGGCCACGCCGCCCTCGCCTTCGCCCGAGATCCTGTAGCCGTTGGGCGGGTCGAGATCGCTGAGCGTGACCTTGCCCTTGAAGCGCGCCGACACCGGGCCAACCTTCATCTTGGCGGTGGCACGGAAGCCATGCTCGTCGGTCTTCTCCAGTTCCTCGCAGCCGGGAATGCAGGCCTTCAGCACATCGGGATCGTTGAGCTTGTCCCACACGGACTGGCGCGTCGCCGGAAGCTGGACTTCGCCGGTCATTGTCATCGCCATTGGGGCCTCCTCGGTCGCGTCAAATTACGGTTTCCCCCAAGTAGAGCAGGCGCGCATCAAAGGGAAGACCCCTGCCGGATCAGGGCGCTCCCAGCAAACTCGCAACCGCAACAAAGCTGCGTGATTCCCTGTGGACCGCCGGCGGACCGGCCGGGATGGTGCGATGCGCGGGGATGTCGCATGCTTGCGCCGAATCCACAGCAATGTCATTGCCCGGCACGACCGCATGACGAGGATGCCACCATGCCCATGATCGACGCCGATGGCTGCCTGCTCAACGTATCCGTCGAAGGCCGCGACGGCGGACCGACGCTGATGCTGTCGAACTCGCTGGGCTGCACCTTGCAGATGTGGGAACCGCAGATGAAGGCGCTCACCCAGGTGTTCCGCGTGATTCGCTACGACCGCCGCGGCCACGGCAAGTCGCAGGTGCCGAACGGCCCCTACTCCATGGAGCGGTTCGGCAGGGACGTGCTGGCGATCCTCGACGACCTCAACATCGAGAAGACGCACTGGTGCGGCCTGTCGATGGGCGGCATGGTCGGCCAGTGGCTCGGCGCCAACGCGCCGGAGCGGCTGGGCAAGATCATCCTTGCCAATACCACCTGCCACTTCCCCGATCCCAGCAACTGGCACAACCGCATCAAGGCGGTTAGCGAAGGCGGGCTTGCCGCCATCGCCGACACCGTCATCGCCGGCTGGCTGACGGCGGATTTCCGCGAGCGCGCGCCGCAGGCGGCCGCGAACCTGAAAGCGATGCTGCTGGCCACGCCGGTCAAGGGCTATCTCGCCTGCTGCGAGGCGCTGAGCACGCTCGACCAGCGCGAGCTGTTGCCCAAAATCAAGAGCCCGACGCTGGTCATTGCGGGACGCCATGACATGGGCACGACGGTCGCCGCCGGCGAATTCATGCGCAGCCGGATTCCCGGCGCCAGCATGACCATCCTGGATGCGGCGCATATTTCAAATGTCGAGCAGCCGCACGCGTTCACCGATGCGGTGGTCGGCTTCCTGACGCAGCACTGATTGAGGCAGGATTTATCTGTTGTCCGCGAGCTGCGGCTCGCGAAGAACGGCATCGTTCGCGGCTGTCACCTTCTGCGCCGGCCGATCGAATACCAGCACGATCGCGGTGCCGAGCATCAGCAGGAGTTCAGTGGCGTGCAGCCGCAGCGCACCTGTCTCGCCAACCTTCGATGCCATCAGCATGCAGGCAAAGCTGATCAGGCTGCCGATGCCGAGCGCAACGGCGAGCGCCTCGTCGCAGCTGCCGCTCTTGCGGGCCGACGGCCAGCACAGCATGACGAGGAAAACCGCAAAGAAGGCGATCACGGCAAAGCGGCCGAGCGCGAGCAACCATGCGACGCGGACCAGATCCATGCCGGCCATGTGCAGGTGATCGCTGATGTACAGCGCGGCCGAAATGTTCGGCTGCTCGTAGAGCGCGTGCACCGGCGCAAACATGATGTTGTAGGCGATGATGCCCCAGACCGGGATGAAATAGGCCGCAAGCAGCGCGCCATTGATTGAGCCGATCCGCCAGTTTGACATGTCGCTTCCCGTTATCTCTGCATTCGCCCGGACGAGGGCATGCGAGTTTGGGAGCGACGTAACGCCGTTAAACTGCGAGCGGCAATTTAAACCCTTTGTTTACCTTAATCCGGCGCCGGACGCCGGCTTCCCGGCGAACAAAGATGGGCGCAAAGAGAAAAGTCCCGCCTTTCGGCGGGACCTTCGACTGAACGCCAATCCGCGGGGCTAGCGGCCCTGATTGGGGTTCTGGCCCTGACGGCCCGGATCCTGCTGCTGCTGGCCGGGCTTCTGGCCGCCGCCCTGCTGCTGTTGGCCGGGCTTCTGACCCGGGTTCTGGTTCTGCTGGCCCGGGTTCTGGTTCGGATTGGTCATTCCGGTTCTCCTTGTTTGACCTTCACGGAGAGACAACGGACCGCGGCGGCGCTGGTTGCACCAATGCGAGGGTTCCGGCGCGTTCATTCCGCGACGACCGTCTGACCGGATCGTGACGGGGGAACCGGCGACCAAAATCTACCTCTGTACAAGCCCCTTAAGCCGCAGGGGACGCTGTTGCCGCCCCCGGTTCCCACCTGTTAGAGAATGGGACGACGCGTCGTTCAAAGGCTGCCGGGGGCCCTCGCCGCGTCGCTTTCAACAAGCGGCAGCGCATGGATTATCTTGCCCAGCAACTGATCAACGGCCTCGTGCTCGGCTCGATCTATGGCCTGATCGCCATCGGCTACACCATGGTCTATGGCATCGTCGGCATGATCAATTTCGCTCATGGCGACATCTTCATGATCGGCGGCTTCATCGCGCTGATCTCGTTCCTGGTGCTGGTGTCGTTCGGGCTGACCGCCGTGCCGCTGATCCTGCTGATCGTGCTGCTGGTGTCGATGGCGATCACCGCGCTGTATGGCTGGACGGTCGAGCGCATCGCCTACCGGCCGCTGCGGCACTCGTTCCGCCTCGCGCCGATGCTGTCCGCGATCGGCATGTCCTTCATCCTCACAAATTTCTCGCAGGTGGCGCAGGGCGCGCGGGTCAAGCCGGTGCCGCCGATCATCACCGGCGGCTACACGCTGCATGAGGGTGCGAGCGGCTTCAACGTGCAGCTCTCCAACATCCAGATCATCGTGGTCGCAACCACGGTCGTGCTGCTCGCGCTGTTCACATGGCTGGTGTCGCGCACGAGGCTCGGCCGCGACATGCGCGCCTGCGAGCAGGACCAGACCATGGCCTCGCTGCTCGGCGTCGACGTCGACCGCACCATCTCCTTTACCTTCGTGATCGGTGCCGCGCTCGCGGCCGTCGCCGGCATGATGTACCTGCTTTATTACGGCCTGGTCGATTTCTTCATGGGGTTCGTCGCCGGCATCAAGGCCTTCACCGCCGCCGTGCTCGGCGGCATCGGCTCGCTGCCGGGCGCGATGCTGGGCGGACTTTTGATCGGGCTGATCGAGACGCTGTGGTCGGCCTATTTCTCGGTCGAGTACAAGGACGTCGCCGCGTTCTCGATCCTGATCGTGGTCCTGATCTTCCTTCCGACCGGCCTGCTCGGCCGGCCCGAAGTCGAAAAAGTCTGACGGGCCGCGCGCGTGAGCTCACCCTCTCCAGCCCCTCTGCCCGCCCCCTCGCACGCCGCACGCAACTCGGGCCCTGCCTTCATCCTGAAGAAAGCCGTGCTCAGCGCGCTGGTGGCGCTGGTGCTGTTCTCGCTGATGATCGGCGTGCGCACCGAGGCCGGGCCGGAAGGCCTGCTGATCTACTGGACGCGCTTCGGCGAGCTCGCCGCCATCGTCGCCGCCGTGTTCGGTGGCAGCATCGTCATCGAACTGCTGCGGCAATGGATCGGACCGGTCGGCGCCGCGGGACTCATTCCGGCATGGCTGAAGGACCTGATGGATTTTGCCGGACGCTGGCTGACGCCGGCGCTGCTGGTCTTCACCTTCCTCATCCCCGTCATCTTCTACGACCAGCGCTACATCCTCGATCTCGCCATCCTCGTGCTCACCTATGTGATGCTGGGATGGGGATTGAACGTCGTGGTCGGCCTCGCCGGCCTGCTCGACCTCGGCTACGTCGCCTTCTATGCGGTCGGCGCCTATTCCTACGCGCTGCTGGCGACCAATTTCGGTCTCTCGTTCTGGATCTGCCTGCCGCTCGCCGGAATCCTCGCCGCGTTCTGGGGCGTGCTGCTCGGCTTCCCCGTGCTGCGCCTGCGCGGCGACTATCTCGCCATCGTGACGCTCGCCTTCGGCGAGATCATCCGCCTCGTCCTCATCAACTGGCAGAGCCTGACCGGCGGGCCGAACGGCGTCACCGGCATTCCGCGCCCGACCTTTTTCGGCATTCCGCTGACGCCGGGCGATGACGGGCTTGCGGCAATGCTCGGCATCGAATTCTCGCCGACCCATCGCGTGGTATTCCTGTTCTATCTGATCCTGGCGCTGGCGCTGCTCACCAACTGGGTGACCATCCGCCTCCGCCGGCTGCCGATCGGCCGGGCCTGGGAAGCCCTGCGCGAGGACGAAGTCGCCTGCCGTGCGCTCGGCATCAACATCACCACCACAAAACTCACGGCGTTTGCGACAGGCGCGCTGTTCGGCGGCTTTGCCGGCGCGTTCTTTGCGACGCGGCAGGGCTTCATCAGCCCGGAATCTTTCACCTTCCACGAATCCGCGCTGGTGCTCGCCATCGTCGTGCTCGGCGGCATGGGCTCGCAGCTTGGTGTCGCGCTGGCGGCGCTGGCCATGATCGGCGGGTTCGAGCTGTTCCGCGGGCTCGACCAGTACCGCATGCTGGTGTTCGGCTTTGCCATGGTGCTTCTGATGATCTGGCGGCCGCGCGGGCTGGTCGGCCATCGCGCGCCGACCGTGTTCCTGGAGAAAAATCAGGCGATCTCCTCCGACCTCGTCAAGGAGGGGCACGGATGAGCGAGCACATCCTCGCCGTCGACCGCCTGTCGATGCGCTTCGGCGGCATCGTCGCCGTCAACGAGCTGTCGTTCTCGGCCGAACGGCGCAAGATCACGGCGCTGATCGGGCCGAACGGCGCCGGCAAGACCACCGTGTTCAACTGCATCACCGGTTTCTACAAGCCGACCTCGGGCGCCATCCGCCTCACCCATGACGACGGCACGACCATCGCGCTGGAGCGGCTGAACGATTTCCGCATCTCCAAGCAGGCGAAGGTCGCGCGCACCTTCCAGAACATCCGCCTGTTCCCCGGCATGACGGCGCTGGAGAATTTGATGGTGGCGCAGCACAACGCGCTGATGCGCGCTTCCGGCCTCACCTTCCTCGGCCTGATCGGCGCGCCGTCCTGGCGTCAGGCGGAAGCACGCGCCATCGATCTGTCGACGTTCTGGCTGAAGCGCATCGGCCTGCTCGAGCGCGCCGACGACGCCGCAGGCAACCTGCCCTATGGCGACCAGCGCCGGCTCGAGATCGCGCGCGCGATGTGCACGGAGCCCGCGCTGCTCTGCCTCGACGAGCCCGCCGCGGGCCTCAACGCACGCGAGAGCGGCGCGCTCAGCGAGCTCCTGCTTTCGATCCGCGGCGAGCAAGGCACCTCGATCCTGCTGATCGAGCACGACATGTCGGTCGTGATGGAGATTTCCGACCACGTCGTTGTCATGGACTACGGCGTCAAGATCGCCGAGGGCACGCCGCAGCACGTGCGCGACGATCCCAAGGTGATCGCTGCCTATCTCGGCGCCGACGAGCAGGAAGCCATCGCCGTGATGGAGAGCGAGACGTGAGTGCGCCCCGCGACAAATCCCCCACCTCCCCCTGCAAGGGGGAGGTCGACCGCGAAGCGGGCGGGTGGGGGTCACGGTTTTCCCGCACAAAAGATATGACCGAACGCGCGAGAAATCTCCGCGCAAACATGACCGATGCCGAGGCTCGGCTATGGCACGCGCTCCGTCGCGATCAACTGAACGGACTGAGTTTCAGGCGCCAACACCCGATCGGCCCATTCACTCTCGACTTCTATTGCTCGAGACTCCGCCTGGCAGTCGAAGTAGATGGCGGACAACATGCCGAACTGCGAAAGCAGTCCGACGAGCGTCGGACGGCTTGGCTTGCCGAGAAAGGCATCACCGTTGTCCGCTACTGGAACAATGATGTGCTGTCGAACCTGGACGGTGTGCTCAGCGATCTTCTCGTTCAGACGGAAAGACTGGCGCACGCGGAGACAACCCCCACCCTGACCCTCCCCCTTTCAGGGGGAGGGAAAACGAGCGCCAGCGCGCGCCCGAAGAAGGAGGGCACGGCATGACGCAGCCCCTCCTCGCCATCCGCGGTCTCCGCGCCGCCTATGGCAAGATCGAGGCGCTCAAGGGCGTCGACATCGAGATCAATGCCGGCGAGATCGTCGCCCTGATCGGGGCCAATGGCGCCGGCAAGTCCACGCTGATGATGACCATCTTCGGCAGGCCGCGCGCCAGGGAAGGCCGCATCGAATATGACGGCCACGACATCACCGACGTGCCGACCCACGAGATCGCGCGGCTGCGCATCGCGCAGTCGCCGGAAGGCCGCCGCATCTTCCCGCGCATGAGCGTGGCGGAAAACCTGCAGATGGGGGCCGACGCCACCGACTGCAGCGAAGCCGACCGCGCCGCGGGACTGGAGCGCGTCTTCGCCCTGTTCCCGCGGCTGAAGGAACGCATGACCCAGCGCGGCGGCACGCTGTCCGGCGGCGAGCAGCAGATGCTGGCGATCGGCCGCGCGCTGATGAGCCGGCCGCGCCTGTTGCTGCTGGATGAGCCCTCGCTCGGTCTGGCGCCGCTGATTGCACGGCAGATTTTCGACGCCATCCGCACCCTCAACCGGCAGGACGGCCTCACCGTGCTGATCGTCGAGCAGAACGCCAACCACGCCCTCAAGCTCGCCCATCGCGGCTATGTCATGGTCAACGGCCTGATCACCCTGTCGGGGACCGGCAGCGAATTGCTGCAACGGCCGGAAATTCGCGCCGCCTATCTGGAAGGCGGCCGCCGGGGCTAGTGGTCCGATTCACCTGGCCGGGCTGCGGCAAGATGCGGCGAAGGGATAGCCGGTTTGCCCGAAAATTGCCGATGACTTCGCGATAAAATCAGCCGAGAATGCGCCCGATCTACCGACCCGGCGGGGCGCCGGATCTCCATAAGTAGCGATCATCGCGAGGATCTTCCATGAAATCACTGAAACTGATCGGCCTGGCATTGGGCGCGTCGTTTGCGCTGTCGGCAAGCGCGTTCGCGCAGGACATCAACATCGCCGTCGCAGGCCCGATGACGGGCGGCGAATCCGCGTTCGGCCGGCAGATGAAGAACGGGGCTGAACAGGCGGTGGCCGACATCAACGCCGCCGGCGGCGTGCTCGGCAAGAAGCTGGCGCTGCAGGTAGGCGACGATGCCTGCGATCCGAAGCAGGCGCGTTCGGTGGCGGAGAAATTTGCGGGCTCGAAGATCCCCTTCGTCGCCGGTCACTTCTGCTCGTCGTCGTCGATCCCGGCCTCGGAGGCCTATGCCGAAGGCAACGTGCTGCAGATCACGCCGGCCTCGACCAACCCGCTGTTCACCGAGCGCAAGCTCTGGAACGTGGCGCGCGTCTGCGGCCGCGACGACCAGCAGGGACTGGTGGCCGCCGATTACATCGCCAAGAACTTCAAGGGCAAGAACGTCGCCATCCTCAACGACAAGACCACCTACGGCAAGGGACTTGCCGACGAGACCAAGAAGGCGCTCAACAAGGCGGGCTTCACCGAGAAGATGTTCGAGTCCTACAACAAGGGCGACAAGGACTTCAACTCGATCGTCTCGCGCCTGAAGCGCGACAATATCGATCTGGTCTTCGTCGGCGGCTATCACCAGGAAGCCGGCCTGATCGTGCGCCAGATGCGCGACCAGGGCCTCAAAACGGTTTTGATGGCGGGCGACGCCCTCAACGACAAGGAGTTCGCCTCGATCACCGGTCCTGCCGGCGAAGGTACGCTGTTCACCTTCGGTCCCGATCCCCGCAACAAGCCGACTGCGAAGGCCATCGTCGCGAAGTTCAAGGCCAAGAACATCGATCCCGAAGGCTACACCCTCTACACCTACGCCGCGATGCAGGTCTGGTCGCAGGCGGTGGCGAAGGCGAAGACCACCGACCCCAAGAAGGTCATGGAGACCATCAAGGCCGGCGAGTGGGACACCGTGCTCGGCAAGCTCGGCTTCGACGCCAAGGGCGACATCAAGGTGATCGACTACGTCGTCTACAAGTGGGACGCCAAGGGCAACTACACCGAGATCAACCCGAAGGGTTCGTAAGCTTCCCTTTCACAATCCGAGAATGCCAGCGCCCCGGTTCGCCGGGGCGCTTCTTTTTTGCGGGGCTGTGGAACCCGAAAAGGTTCCCGAGTGCACGAAGAATTTTTTGCATGCCCGTTCGGAACCAAAACCCTGCAACGCGCTTAGAGAGTTGGGCTGGGTTCCAAGTATTTGATTTTGCTGCATCACCTGCTGTTCCCTGTTGATCCGGTATCGGGACAGTCCGTTTTGTGGGGCGGAATCGCACTCAAGCCCGTAACGCGAGCCGCGCTTTCCGCTCAGGAGACACCATGAGTGATCTTGCTACCGGGCCCTCCTCCCAGCTTCGCCGTAGCCAAAAGCGCAAATCCATCGCGAACGGCAAGCCGGCCCCGCTAGAAGATCTGCTCCACGCCCTGCAGGCGATGCGCTCCGGCGACTTCTCGGTCCGCATGACCGGCGATCATCTCGGCATCGAGGGCAAGATCGCCGACACCTTCAATGAGATTGTCGCCGCCAACCAGCGCATGGCGCAGCAGCTCGAACATGTCGGGCAAGTGGTGGGCCGCGAAGGCAAGACCCGCCAGCGCGTCAAGTTCGACCTTACCACCGGCTCGTGGGCGGACATGGAGAGTTCCGTCAACACGCTGATCGACGATCTGCTGTGGCCGACGCGCGAAGTCACCCGCGCGGTCGCCGCCGTGGCGCAGGGCAACCTCCTGCAGACGGTGAAGCTCGACGTCGACGGCCGACCGCTCGGCGGAGAATTCCTGCAGTCGGCCGACATCGTCAACACGATGATCAAGCAGCTTTCCGTGTTCACCTCGGAGGTGACGCGTGTCGCCCGTGAGGTCGGCACCGAAGGCAAGCTCGGCGGCCAGGCCCAGGTGCCGGAAGTGACCGGCGTCTGGAAGGATCTGACCGAGAGTGTCAACTCGATGGCCAACAATCTCACCGGCCAGGTCCGCAACATCGCCGAAGTGACCATCGCGGTTGCCAATGGCGACCTGTCGAAGAAGATCACGGTCGACGTTCGCGGCGAGATCCTGCAGCTCAAGGAAGCCATCAACACCATGGTGGACCAGTTGCGCTCGTTCGCCTCGGAAGTGACGCGCGTGGCCCGCGAGGTCGGCACCGACGGCAAGCTCGGCGGCCAGGCCATCGTGCCCGGTGTCGCCGGCACCTGGAAGGACCTCACCGACTCCGTCAACGCCATGTGCGGCAACCTCACCGCCCAGGTCCGCAACATCGCCAACGTCACAACCGCCGTGGCGCGCGGCGACCTCTCCCGCAAGATCACGGTGGACGTGCGCGGCGAGATCCTGGAGCTGAAGGACACCATCAACACCATGGTGGACCAGCTCAACTCGTTTGCATCGGAAGTGACGCGCGTCGCCCGCGAGGTCGGCACCGAAGGCAAGCTCGGCGGCCAGGCCCAGGTGCCCGGTGTTGCCGGCACCTGGAAGGATCTCACGGACAACGTCAACTTCATGGCCTCCAACCTGACGGCGCAGGTCCGCAACATCGCCGACGTCGCCACCGCCATCGCCGGCGGAGACCTTTCCAAGAAGATCACCGTCAACGTGTCGGGCGAGATCCTTCAGCTCAAGGAAACGCTCAACACCATGGTCGACCAGCTCAACGCGTTCGCCGGCGAAGTGACCCGCGTTGCCCGCGAAGTCGGCACCGAGGGACGTCTCGGCGGACAAGCCAACGTGCTCGGCGTCGCCGGCACCTGGAAGGACCTCACCGAGAGCGTCAACTCGATGGCGTCGAACCTGACCGCACAGGTCCGCAACATCGCTGAAGTGACGACCGCGGTCGCCAATGGCGACCTGTCCAAGAAGATCACCGTGGATGTGCGCGGAGAAATCCTCGAGCTGAAGGACACCATCAACACCATGGTCGACCAGCTCAACGCCTTCGCCGGTGAAGTGACCCGCGTCGCGCGCGAGGTCGGCACCGAGGGCAAGCTCGGCGGTCAGGCGCTGGTGCGCGGCGTGGCCGGCACGTGGAAGGACCTGACCGACAGCGTCAACTCCATGGCCTCCAACCTCACCGGCCAGGTCCGCAACATCGCCGAAGTCGCAACCGCGGTCGCGAAGGGCGACCTGTCGAAGAAGATCACCGTGAACGTGTCGGGCGAAATCCTTCAGTTGAAGGAGACGCTCAACACCATGGTCGACCAGCTCAACGCCTTTGCCGGCGAAGTGACGCGCGTCGCCCGCGAAGTCGGCACCGACGGCAAGCTCGGCGGACAGGCGCAGGTGACGGGCGTTGCCGGAACCTGGAAGGACCTCACCGACTCCGTCAACTCGATGGCGGGCAACCTCACCGCCCAGGTCCGCAACATCGCCGAAGTCGCAACCGCCATTGCCGGCGGCGACCTCTCGCGCAAGATCACGGTGGACGTACGCGGCGAAATCCTTCAGCTCAAGGAAACGCTCAACACCATGGTCGACCAGCTCAACCGCTTCGCCGGTGAAGTCACCCGCGTCGCGCGCGAGGTCGGCACCGAAGGCCGCCTCGGCGGCCAGGCCAACGTCCCCGGCGTCGCCGGCACCTGGAAGGATCTCACCGACAGCGTCAACTCCATGGCGGGCAACCTCACCGCCCAGGTCCGCAACATCGCCGAAGTCACGACCGCCGTGGCGCGCGGCGACCTCTCGCGCAAGATCACCGTGGACGTGAAGGGCGAAATCCTCGAGCTGAAGAACACCATCAACACCATGGTCGACCAGCTCAATGCCTTTGCCTCCGAAGTGACGCGCGTGGCGCGCGAGGTCGGCACCGAAGGCAAGCTCGGCGGCCAGGCCGAGGTGCCCGAAGTCGCCGGCACCTGGAAGGATCTCACCGACAACGTCAACTTCATGGCCTCCAACCTCACCGCGCAGGTCCGCAACATCGCCGAAGTTGCAACCGCGATCGCCGGCGGCGACCTGTCGAAGAAGATCACGGTCGACGTGCGCGGCGAAATCCTCCTGCTCAAGGATACCCTCAATACGATGGTCGAGCAGCTGCGCTCCTTCGCCGCCGAAGTGACGCGCGTCGCGCGCGAAGTCGGCACCGAGGGCCGGCTCGGCGGCCAGGCCGTCGTGCCGGGCGTCGGCGGCACCTGGAAAGATCTCACCGACAACGTCAACCTGCTGGCCGCCAACCTCACCACGCAGGTCCGCAACATCGCCGAAGTCACCACCGCCGTGGCGCGCGGCGACCTCTCCCGCAAGATCACCGTGGACGTGAAGGGCGAGATCCTCGAGCTGAAGAACACCATCAACACCATGGTGGACCAGCTCAACGCGTTTGCCGGCGAAGTGACGCGCGTGGCGCGCGAGGTCGGCACCGAGGGCAAGCTCGGCGGCCAGGCGGAAGTGCCCGGCGTTGCCGGCACCTGGAAGGATCTCACCGACACCGTGAACTTCATGGCGGCGAACCTGACCGAACAGGTGCGCGGCATCGTCAAGGTCGTGACCGCGGTCGCCGACGGCGACCTGAAACAGCAGCTCACCGTGAAGTCCAAGGGCGAGGTCGCAGCGCTTGCCGACACCATCAACAACATGACCGAGACGCTTGCGACCTTCGCCGATCAGGTGACCAGCGTGGCGCGCGAAGTCGGCGTCGAAGGCAGGCTCGGCGGCCAGGCCAACGTGCCCGGCGCCGCCGGCACCTGGAAAGACCTCACCGGCAACGTCAACCTGCTCGCCGCCAACCTGACCTCGCAGGTGCGAGCCATCGCGGAGGTCGCCACCGCCGTGACCAAGGGCGACCTGACGCGGTCGATCCAGGTCGATGCGCGCGGCGAAGTCGCCGAGCTCAAGGACAACATCAACACCATGATCGGCAATCTCCGCCTGACCACGGAGCTCAACACCGAACAGGATTGGCTGAAGACCAATCTCGCCCGCTTCACCAACATGCTGCAGGGCCAGCGCGATCTCTCCACCGTCGGCCGCCTGTTGCTGACCGAGCTCGCGCCGCTGGTGAACGCACATATGGGCGTGATCTACCAGGTCGAGAACGAGGACAATCCGCAACTCCGCCTGCAATCGTCCTATGCAACCGACTCCACCTATCCGCATCCGCCCGTGGTGCAGATCGGCGAAGGCCTGGTCGGCCAGTGCGCCATGGACAAGCGCCGGCGCCTGGTCGCGGACATCCCGCCCGACGCCACCCCGGTCAACTCCGCGCTGTTGCGCGTGCTGCCGAAGAACCTCGTTGTGCTTCCGGTACTGTTCGAAGGCCAGGTCAAGGCCGTGATCGAGCTTGCCTCGGTCGGTGCTTTCACCAATTCGCAGATGACCTTCCTGGAACAGCTCACCGATTCCATCGGCATCGTGCTGAACTCGATCGAAGCCACGATGCAGACCGAAGGACTGCTCAAGCAGTCGCAGCAGCTCGCCGGCGAACTGCAGACCCAGCAGCGCGAGCTGCAGCAGACCAACGAGCAGCTCGAGCAGAAGGCGCAGCAACTCGCCGAGCGCAACGTCGAGGTCGAGCGCAAGAACCAGGAAATCGAACAGGCCCGCCGCGCGCTCGAGGAGAAGGCGAGCGAGCTCGCGCTGACCTCCAAGTACAAGTCCGAGTTCCTCGCCAACATGAGCCACGAGCTGCGCACGCCGCTCAACAGCATCCTGATCCTCGGCCAGCAGCTCACCGAGAATCCGGACGGCAATTTGACCGGCAAGCAGGTGGAATTCGCGCGCACCATCCATGGCGCGGGCACCGACCTGCTAAATCTCATCAGCGACATCCTCGACCTCTCCAAGATCGAATCCGGCACGGTCACGGTCGATGCCGAGGAAATCCTGATGACGAACCTGCTCGAGACCGTCGGGCGTCCGTTCCGGCACGAGGCCGACAACCGCCAACTCTCGTTCAACATCGATATCGACCCGAATCTCGGGCGCAGCATCGTCACCGACTCCAAGCGCCTGCAACAGGTGCTGAAGAACCTGCTGTCGAATGCCTTCAAGTTCACCGCCGAGGGCGGCGTGCGCCTGAGCGTATCCGCCGCCGTCGGCGGCTGGAGTACCGAACACCCGGTCCTTTCACATTCGCCCGCGGTGATCGCGTTCGAGGTATCCGACACAGGTATCGGCATCCCCCTCGACAAGCAGAAGCTGATCTTCGAGGCGTTCCAGCAGGCCGACGCCGGCACCAGCCGCAAGTATGGCGGCACCGGTCTGGGACTTGCCATCAGCCGCGAACTGGCAACGCTGCTCGGCGGGGAAATCCACCTGACCAGCGCGCCCGGCAAGGGCTCGACGTTCACACTCTATCTGCCGCTGAAATATTCCGGCCCGACGGTGGCGCCGCGGGTGCAGGCGTTTGCAACCCACAGCGCGATTCCGGCGCAGCCGGCCGTCTCGCAGGAGCGTGTCATCGAGCAGATCCCGGACGACCGGCTCAATCTCGAGGCCGGCGACACCATCCTGCTCATCGTCGAGGACGACCCGCATTACGCCCGCGTGCTGGTCGATCTCGCCCGCGACAAGGGCTTCAAGGTGCTGGTGGCCGCGCGCGGCGCGGAGGCGCTGGAACTGGCCAAGCAATATCAGCCGGCGGCCGTCTCGCTCGACGTGTTCCTGCCGGACATGCTGGGCTGGACCGTGCTGAGCCAGCTCAAGCACAACCCCCTCACCCGGCACATCCCGGTGCAGATCATCACGCTCGACGAGGACCGCCAGCATGCGCTCGCGCGCGGCGCCTTCTCCTTCGTCAACAAGCCGACCACGACCGAGGGCGTCAGCGCCGCGCTCTCGCAGATCAGGGAGTATGCCCGGCCGCGGCGCAAGCGCCTGCTGATCGTCGAGGACAACGCCGCCGAGCAGATGAGCATCAGGGAACTGCTCGACCACGACGACATCGAGATCGTGACGACCGATACCGGCGCCGGCGCGCTGGCGACGATGCGCGACAACCCCTGCGACTGCGTCGTGCTGGACCTCAAGCTGCCCGATATGAGCGGATTCGAGGTGCTCGACCGCATCCGCGGCGACGACGAACTGTCCAACGTCCCGGTCGTCGTCTTCACCGGGCGGGAACTTTCGGTCGAGGAGGATGCGGAACTTCACACCATGGCGCGCAGCATCGTGGTGAAGGGCGTCGAATCGCCGGAGCGGCTGCTCGACGAAACCGCGCTGTTCCTGCATCGCGTGATCACGGAACTGCCGCTCGACAAGCAGCGGATGCTCGAGAAACTCAACAGTTCCGACGAGGATCTGGTGGGGCGTACCGCGCTGCTGGTCGACGACGACGCGCGGAACATCTTTGCGCTCTCCAGCGTGCTGGAACGCCGCGGCATGAAGGTCCTTACCGCCACTACCGGCAGCGAAGCGGTCGCACTGGTGGAATCCAATCCGGAGATCGCGATCGTGCTGATGGACATCATGATGCCGCAGATGGATGGCTACCAGACCATCGGCGCGATCCGGGAGAACCCCGCGTTCCGCCGGCTCCCGATCATTGCGCTCACCGCCAAGGCGATGAAGGGCGATCGCGAGAAATGCCTCGAGGCCGGCGCGTCGGACTATCTGGCGAAGCCCGTCAACACCGAGCAGCTGCTGCTGGCGATCCGCATGTGGCTGCACCGCTAGCTCGTGAAAGCGAATGATGGATCACGAGAAGGTCAATATTCTCCTGGTTGACGATCAGCCTGCCAAGCTGCTCGCCTACGAGGTCATCCTGAAGCAGCTCGGCGAGAACCTCGTCGTGGCCTCCTCGGGCCGCGAGGCGCTGGAATATCTCCTGAAGAACGAGGTTGCCATCGTCCTCGTCGACGTCTGCATGCCGGAGCTCGACGGGTTCGAGCTCGCGGCAATGATCCGCGAGCATCCCCGCTTCCGCAAGACCGCGATCATCTTCATCTCGGCGATCCAGGTCAGCGACCTCGACCGCCTGCGCGGCTACGAGATGGGTGCCGTCGACTACGTGCCGGTGCCGGTCGTGCCCGAGGTGCTGCGCGCCAAGATCAAGGTGTTCGCCGAACTCTATCGCAAGACCCGGCAGCTCGAGCGGCTCAATGCGGAGCTCGAAGACCGCGTGCGTGCCCGCACCGCGGAACTCGAGGAATCGCACCGCCGCCTGCTCGAAAGCGAGCAGCGCCGCAGCCTCGCGATCGCCGCCGGCAAGATGGGCTCGTGGGACTGGGACTGGGTCAATGGCGACTGGATGTGGGACGAAGGCCAGTACCAGATTTTCGGCCTCGATCCCGAGAACTTCGTCGTCACGTCGTCGAACGTGCAGGCGCTGCTGCATCCCGACGACATCAGCGAATTGCGCAAGGCGCAGGCGCAGTTCACCAAGGGCGTGAAATCCTATGAGGCTGAATTCCGGATCGTGCGGCCGGACGGCGAGGTGCGCTGGTGCGTCGGCACGGCCGCCGTGACGCTCGATAATGCCGGCCGCGTCGTGCGCGTCAGCGGCGTCACCGTCGACATCACCGAGCGCAAGCATGCCGAGGAGCGGCAGAATCTGCTCGCGCGCGAGGTCGACCATCGCGCCAAGAATGCGCTGGCGCTGGCGCAGTCGATCGTGCGGCTGACGCGCGGCGACAACGTGAAATCCTACGTGCAGTCCGTGGAGGGCCGCATCAACGCGTTGGCGCGGGTGCATACCGTGCTGTCGCTGTCGAGCTGGCAGGGCGCCGAAATCCGCCGCCTGGTGGACGAGGAGTTCGCGCCCTATGCCGTCGGCAACCAGATCGCCCTCACCGGCCCCGAGGTGCAGTTGCGGCCGGCGACCGCGCAGACGCTGGCGCTGGCGCTGCACGAGCTCGTCACCAACTCCGCCAAGTATGGCGCGCTGTCGACGCAGTCGGGGCGGCTGTCCGTCAGCTGGCAGGACAAGGACGGCGTGCTGTGCCTGGTCTGGCAGGAGCAAGGCGGCCCGCCCGTGCGCAAGCCGACATCGCAGGGTTTTGGTACGCGCAGCGTGCTGGCCAGCGTCGAATCCCAGCTTGGCGGACAAGCCGACTTCGACTGGCGCAGCGAAGGGCTGCTGTGCCGGCTGTCGGTACCGCTGTCGCCGGAGGCCGCAATGTCCGGGCGCAGCACCGTGCGCGAGCCGTCCGTCGAACGGGCGGGCTCCTGACTCTAGGTTCGGCCGGCGCTGTTGACGGCGCCGCGGCGCTGCGGTCATCTCACCGCATGAGAAATCTCCTGACCGATATCGCGGGCGTCAGCGTCGGCCATGCGGACGATGCGGCGTTGGCCTCC
The DNA here is from genome assembly GCF_016219575.1 of Bradyrhizobium sp. Lineage (GTDB taxonomy): Bacteria > Pseudomonadota > Alphaproteobacteria > Rhizobiales > Xanthobacteraceae > Bradyrhizobium. The sequence continues at coordinate 125,117 of NZ_JACRMG010000040.1, forward strand.
GGCGTCACCGCCATCCTGTTCGACAAGCCGGCTGTTGCTTCCGTCGACGTGCGCGGCGGCGGGCCGGGCACGCGCGAGGACGCCCTGCTCGATCCCGTCAGCACGGTGGAGGCGATCGATGCCATCGCGCTTTCCGGCGGCTCGGCCTATGGCCTCGATGCCGGCGGCGGCGTGCAGGCCTGGCTCGCCGAGCGCGGCCGCGGCTTCCGCATCCGCGACGCCGTCATTCCCATCGTCACCGGCGCGATCTGCTTCGATCTCCTCAACGGCGGCAACAAGGCCTGGGGCCGCTTCTCGCCCTATCGCGACCTCGGCTACGCCGCGGCTAGCGCAGCCGGCAGCGATTTCGCCATCGGCAGCGTCGGCGCCGGCCTCGGCGCCACCACTGCGAATTTCAAGGGCGGACTAGGCTCTGCCTCGGCGGCGACCGCAGCCGGCGTCAAGGTCGCAGCGCTTGCCGTGGTCAACGCCGTCGGCAGCGTCACGATCGGCGACGGGCCGTGGTTCTGGGCTGCGCCGTTCGAACTCGACGGCGAGTTTGGCGGGCGCGGCATGCCTGCCGCCTTCACCGCCGACATGCACAGATTCCGCATCAAGGGCGGACCGGATGCGACGGCGGTGGAGAACACCACGCTGGTCGTTGTCGTCACCGACGCCATCCTGACCAAGCCGCAGGCCAAGCGGCTGGCGATGATCGCGCAGACCGGCATGGCGCGCGCGATCCATCCCGTGCACGCCCCGCTCGACGGCGACGTGGTGTTTGCGGCGGCGACCGGCGCCAAGCCGGTCGATCCGCTGTTCGGTCTCACCGAGCTCGGCATGGTCGCCGCCAATGTCGTGGCGCGATCCATTGCGCGAGGCGTCTATCATGCCGCCGCGCTGCCCTTTCTGGGCGCGTTACCGGCTTGGAAGGACCGGTTCGGCTAGCATCCCGCATTTAGCTGAGAACTAAACGCTGACGGATAGCGATGAGCTGGCCTGCGTGGCGAGTGCGTTCGCCTGCCGCTGGATCAGCTGTTCGAGGAGATTGTAGGACGACGTCGCCGCGGTCGATGTGCTCGAGGCGGCCGGCTTCGTCATGGTGACCGTCGAGCCGTCGGCATAGGTCAGCGACGTCGTGCTCGAGCCGTCGGCGTTGGTGACGGTGGTGCCGCTTGCGCCCTCGAGCGCCTGCAACAGCGGATCGCCGGATTCATCGCTCGCGCCGCCGGCCGTGTGATGATGGCCATGGTGACGGCCGCGGCCCTTCAGCGCCGAGGACATCTCCTCCAGCGAGACCGAGTTGTCGCCATCCCTGTCGAGCTTGCCGAAGACGTCGTCAGCTTTCGCAAGGTTGGTGCCGCCGGCGCCGAGCGCATCCTCGAACTCGTCCTTGCTGATCTTGCCGTCGCCATCGGCGTCGATCTTCGCGAACAGATCCTTCAGCGCGTCCGCGCGGCTCATCGGCTGGAAGGTCGATCCCGACTGGCTCTGCGCCGCCAAGAGCGCGCTCATGGTTTCCGGCGAGATATGCGCACCGCCGCCTGCGGCAGGGCCCGCGTACGGACCCGACGAGGTCGCAGCGTCCGCCTGGAAGGCGAACAGGTTGGCCTGGTCCTGGCCGGAACCCGCCGACGGCGTCTGCTTCGCCGAGGCGAGGCCAAACAGGCCGTCGATGACGGATGCCGCTGCACCCAAGGCAAGCATCATGACGAGAACTCCAACAATGGCCGCTATCGGCGCGGCGCGTACCTTCTCGCCGGATTCTTCAGCAAGCGCCGTGCCAGCGGAAAAACCCAGCAAAATAAGGGCTTTTCGCCATCGGCCGGCCCCGGCAACCCCGGCAACAAATGCCGCTTCCGGCAGATTTTTCCGCCCACAGGAGAAGTTTTCCTCCGCATTGCCCCCTCGGGGCCTTGCGTGTTACGCGAAACCATTCCGACCCGTCCATATGATCCGGAAGCGCCATGTCCCAGCCGTTTGCGCCACGTCCCCTCGTCATCGCGCCGTCGGTGCTCGCCTCGGATTTTTCCAGGCTCGGCGAGGAAATCCGCAACGTCGATGCAGCGGGCGCCGACTGGATCCATCTCGACGTGATGGACGGGCATTTCGTGCCGAACATTTCCTATGGCCCCGATGTCATCAAGGCGATGCGGCCGCACACCAAGAAGATCTTCGACGCCCATCTGATGATCTCGCCGTGCGACCCCTATCTCGAAGCCTTCGCGAAAGCCGGCTGCGACCAGATCACCGTGCATGCCGAGGCGGGCCCGCATCTGCACCGCTCGCTGCAGGCGATCCGCGCGCTCGGCAAGAAGGCCGGCGTCTCGCTCAATCCGGCAACACCGGCGAGCGCGATCGAATATGTGCTCGACCTGATCGACCTCGTGCTCGTCATGTCGGTCAATCCCGGCTTCGGCGGACAGGCTTTCATTCCCTCCGCGCTCGGCAAGATCAGGGACATCCGCGCCATGACCGCCGGACGGCCGATCGACATCGAGGTCGACGGCGGCGTCGGCCCCGATGTGTCCGGCCAGCTTGCGGCCGCAGGCGCCAATGCGCTGGTCGCAGGCTCCGCAGTGTTCAAGGGCGGCACGATGGAGTCGTACAAGGCGAACATCGCCGCAATCAGGAATGCAGCGCTGCTTGCGCGGGGCGAGGCGATTTGAGGCGGCGGACGTGCTGCTGCCGATTTGAATGTTAGAGCCACGACCACCGGCCGTCATACCCCGCGCATGCGGGGTATCCAGTCCGCCGCAGCCCATCGACATGACAGCTGACGTCTCTGGAATACTGGATCGCCCGCTTTCGCGGGCGATGACACTTGAAGACATGCATTCTCGTTCTCACGACGCGATTTTCGCCTGAGCTTTGCATCTCGTTGGCCCCCTTTTTTGAAGAGGGCGCAGGGAAAGCCGGGCGCCGGCGGCACCCGCATCACCGTGTGCGATCTGTAGCGAAAGAAAATGCACACGGGTTTGACAGGTACAGCCGAGACATCCCGGCTTTCCCCGCGCAATGGCTTTACGACTTATGTCGCGCTCTCCCCGGGGAACGGCCTTTCTTGCCCCCGTTGCCTCGCCAGCACAGGCCGGCGGGGATAGACGCCAGGGTCGCGGCGCCAGGACCACACGATTTCGCCGTACGCTGCCAACGTTTCGTCGGGCGGGAACAATCTCGCCTGACGCCGCAGCGTCCATCGCAACCCGCGCCAACGTTCGTGACGACCGCGAAGCGTCCCCTCATGGAGGCGCGGGATGCGCCGGATATACTTCCGATTTACGGAACTGTCAACAGATATTGTTCCGATTTTTAGAACTAGCTGAACTTGCTGCGGAATTCGATTTCCAATCTTGCCGCCGGACGTTTCCGCCCGGCGGCGACGGCGACATTAGTGCCGGCATTTCGTGTCTCAATCGCAACAAGCAGAGCTGGGCGGCTGCTACATCGCGCGAGTCGCCCATTAATTACAATATATTGTCTTATATTTCACTCGTGAACGGCGCGATCTCGCTTGATGCGCTGCATCTCACTTCCATTTGGCAATCCCGCTCCCATATATATAAATATATTGACATATTATGCGGACAGCGCTAGTCGACAGGCAACAAACGCCTGGAAACGCCGGAGCCCCGCATGCCGAACGCGCACGCTGTACTTCTCGATCCGATCCGGGTCGGCGCGGTGACGCTCAAGAGCCGGATCGTGATGGGATCGATGCACACAGGCCTCGAATGCCATCCCGAGCGTTTCGACGAGCTTGGCCGGTTCTATGCGGAGCGCGCCAAGGGCGGCACGGGACTGATCGTCACCGGCGGGTTCGCGCCGAATTTCGCGGGCCGCATGAAGAACGAGCCCGGCACGTTCGAGCGGCCGGACCAGGTGGGCGACCACCGCAGGATCACCGCGCCCGTCCGCGCGGCGGGCGGCCGCATCCTTTTGCAGATCCTGCACGCCGGCCGCTACGGCTATCACCCGGCCGTGGTGGCGCCCTCGCCCATCAAGTCGCCGATCAACCGCGACGTGCCCGCCGAACTCACCTCCGCAGAGATCGAGGAGACGATCGCAAACTATGCGACGACGGCGCGTCTCGCCATCGAGGCCGGCTATGACGGCGTGGAGATCATGGGCTCGGAAGGCTATCTCATCAGCGAATTCCTGGCGCCGCGCACCAATCACCGCGACGACCAATGGGGCGGCCCGCTGGAAAACCGGGCGCGCTTTCCGCTCGGCGTGGTCAGGGCGGTCCGCGCCGCAATCGGCGACGCCGTCATCTCGTATCGGATCTCCGCGCTCGAGCTCGTCGAGGGCGGGCTGACGCAGGACGAAACGACCTGGCTCGCCAGGGAAGTCGAAAAGGCCGGCGCCGACTGTCTCTCGACCGGGATCGGCTGGCACGAGGCCGCGGTGCCCACCATCGCAGGCCCCGTGCCGCACGCGGCCTTCATCGAGTCGACGCGCCGCCTGAAGGAGGCCGTCGGCATCCCCGTCACCGCCAGCAACCGCATCAATCTTCCCGGCGACGCAGCCGGGATCATCGAGAGCGGCTCCGCCGATCTCGTTTCGATGGCGCGGCCGCTGCTGGCGGACGCCGAATTCGTCAGCAAAGTAGGCCGCGGCCGCCCCGATCTCGTCAATGTCTGCATCGCCTGCAACCAGGCCTGCCTCGACCATTACTTCACCGACCAGGTGATCACCTGCCTGGTCAATCCGCGCGCGGCCCGCGAGAACGAGTTTTCCGACACCCCTGCGCCTGCCGCCAAGCGCGTCGCCGTGCTCGGTGCCGGCGTGGCCGGCATTGCGGCGGCGCTCGAAGCCGCCCGCCGCGGCCATCACGTCACGCTGTTCGAGGCGGCGAGCCGCATCGGCGGGCAGTTGGCGCTGGCGGCGCACATTCCCGGCAAGGAGGACTACGGACTCTCGCTCGAAAGCTTTGCGGCGCAGCTCGCCGATTGCGGGGTCGAGATCCGGACGGGAGCGGCGGTCGATGCCGATACGCTCAAGCGGTCTGACTTCGACGAGGTGATCGTCTCGACCGGCGTGTCGCCGCGTCCGATCGACATCCCCGGCGGCGACGATCCGCGCGTCGTCGGATACATCAGGATCCTCGACGGCAGCGTGAAGGCCGGCGACCGCGTCGTGATCGTCGGCGGCGGCGGCATCGGGCACGACGTCGCGCTCTTCCTCGCCTTGGAGAGCAACGGCCGAAGGCAAACGCGCGAGGAATTTTTCGAGCGCTGGGGCATCGGCGGCACGGCGAAAACCCATGCGGCGCGGCGGCAGATCACGATGGTGAAGCGCTCGCCCGGCGCCTTCGGCCGCACGCTCGGCAAGAGCACGGGCTGGATCCTGCGACAGGAGCTGAAGGACATGAAGGTACGCCAGATCTCCGACGCACGTTATGTGGGGATCGACGCGCAGGGGCTGCACATCGCCCTCCCCGACCGCAACGAAATCCTGCCGTTCGATACGCTGGTCGTCTGCGCCGGCCAGGAACCGGAGCGGCGGATCGCCGACGAGATCGCGGCGAACGGGCAACCGGTGCACGTGATCGGCGGCGCGAGGCTCGCAGGCGAACTCGACGCCAAGCGCGCGATCTACGAAGGCGCCATCCTGGGAAACCGGATTTGAAACCACCGCGAAGATCTGCGGAAGATAGAGCAAGGTGAGGTAGGAACATGAGAGGTCTCAAGAACCGCGTTGCGGTCGTCACTGGCGCAGCCGGTGGAATCGGGAGCGCGATCTGCCGCCGGTTCCTCGACGAGGAAATCAACATCATCGCCATCGATGTCAACGCTGACGCCTTGAAGCAGCTCGCCGCCGATCTCGGCGCCGGCGAGTCGCGGCTGTTCTGCGTCACGGCCGACATCATCGACTATGGACGGGTCAAGGAAGCGGTCGACCGCGGCGTCGCAAAATTCGGCAAGCTCGACATCCTCGTCAACAATGCCGGATGGGACGTTGCAAAACCGTTCCTGCAGACCGAGCCAGATCTCTGGGACAAGATCATCGCCATCAACCTGCGCGGCCCGCTCAACCTGCACAAGGCCGCCCTGCCCCACCTGATCGCCGCCGGCGGCGGCAAGGTCGTCAACATCGCCTCCGATGCCGGCCGGGTCGGATCGTCGGGCGAAGCCGTCTATGCCGCGTGCAAGGGCGGCATCATCTCGTTCTCCAAGACGATGGCGCGGGAATGCGCGCGCGACAACATCAGGGTCAACGTGGTTTGCCCGGGACCGACCGACACGGCGCTGCTGCGCTCCTTCGCCGGCGAAGGCGAATTCGGGCAGAAGATCTATGAGGGACTGAAGCGGGCGATTCCGCTGAAGCGGCTCGGACAGCCCGACGACATGCCCGGCCTCATCGCCTTCCTTTCCAGCGACGATGCCAACTACATGACCGGCCAGGTGATCAGCGTCTCCGGCGGTCTCACGATGAATGGTTGAGGAGAGCAAGGTGCAGTACAACGACATCACTTACGAAGTCCGCGGTCCCGCCGCCTGGATCATCATCAACCGGCCAGACAAGTACAACGCCTTCCGCGGCCAGACCTGCGAGGAGCTGATCCACGCCTTCAACAAGGCGGGATGGGACAAGTCGATCGCCGCCATCGTGCTGACCGGCGCCGGCACGAAATCGTTCTGCACCGGCGGCGACCAGTCGGCGCATGACGGTTCCTATGACGGGCGGGGCATCATCGGCCTGCCGGTCGAGGAGCTGCAGACCACGATCCGCGACGTGCCGAAACCCGTGATCGCGCGCGTCAACGGTTTTGCGATCGGCGGCGGCAACGTGCTCGTCACCTGCTGCGATCTCGCCATCGCCGCGTCCTCGGCGGTGTTCGGCCAGGTCGGTCCCAAGGTCGGCTCGGTCGACCCCGGCTTCGGCACCGCGCTGCTGGGTCGCGTCGTCGGCGAGAAGAAGGCGCGCGAAATCTGGATGCTGTGCCGGCGCTACACCGCGCAGCAGGCGCTCGAGATGGGCCTGATCAACACCGTGGTCGAACCGGCCGAGCTCGACGCCGAGGTCGAGCGCTGGTGCGCGGAAATCGCGGCGCTGAGCCCGACCGCGATCGCGATCGCCAAGCGATCCTTCAACCAGGATTCGGAATCGATCCGCGGCATCTCGGCGATGGGCATGCAGGCGCTGAGCCTGTTCTACGACACCGAGGAGTCGCGCGAAGGCGTCAAGGCGTTCCTCGAAAAGCGCAAGCCGCAATTCCGCTAGGGAATCCAGAGGCGCCCGGATGGCCACTCCCCCGCGAAAGCAAGCAGGCGCGGCCTCTCTCGAAGAGGCCGGCGGCCTGTTGCCCGGCCAGCCGGAACGGGTCGCCGATCACCTCAACAACCGGATCTTCTTCCGCCTGTTCCAGGTCGCCAACACCCTGCAGAAGCAGGCGGTGAAGGAACTCGGGGTGACGACCGTGCAATGGGCGGTGCTCGGCGCGTTGTCCGATCCACGGCCGACCTCCGGCATGTCAGTCGGCACGCTTGCCGACTTCCTCGTCGTCAGCCGGCAGAACCTGGACGGCGTGCTGAAGCGCCTCGAACGCGACGGCCTGGTCGAACGGGTGACCGGCCCCGCCGACAAGCGCGCGCGCATGGTCCGCCTGACGCGCGAGGGCTTTGCGTTCTGGACCGATCTGCGCGAGCGCATCTTCCAGTTTTACGACCAGGCGATGGCCGGCTTCAAATTCGACGACCGCGTCGCGCTGGCCCACTATCTCAACGAGATGCTGCGCGACCTGACCAAGGTCCGCCTCGAGCAGCCGCGCCGCGAACGCAAGAAGGCGAAGCGGCGCCCCTGACATTCGCGCGCGACCGCCGCTCGCCCGAACGAAAATGCCCCGCCGATGCTATCGCATTTGACGCCCATCCTTCGAGACGCCCGCCTTTGGCGGGCTCCTCAGGATGAGGTCCTGTTTCGCGGCGAAATCCTGGACCCTCGTGGTGAGGAGCGCCGCTTGCGGCGCGTCTCGAACCATGAGGCCAAGCCGCTTGACTAATCCATAACTCACCGGTTATACGTAAATCCCATAACCAAAGGGTTATCGATCTGGCATGACCAAGGCCCACGACACGCTGTTCCGAACGCTCGCCGACCCGACCCGGCGGGCGATCTTCGAGCGGTTGTGCCGCGACGGCGAGCAGACGGTCGGGGCGCTGACCGCGCGGGCCGGCGTTTCGCAGCCGGCGGTGTCGAAACATCTGGGGCTGCTGAAGCAGGCCGGTCTCGTGCGCGATCGCCACGAGGGCCGCCTGACGCATTACAGCGCGCAGATGAGCGCGCTCGCCCCGCTGATCGACTGGACCGGCCAGCTGACCGGATTCTGGGAGAAGCGCTTCGACGATCTCGAAAGCCTGCTGAAAAGGATGGACCAATGACAAGTGCCGCGACCGAAACGCGCTCGATCGTCGTGGAGCGCGACATCGCCCATCCGCCGGAAAAACTCTGGCGCGCGCTGACGCAGCCGCATCTGATCGAGGAATGGCTGATGAAGAACGATTTTACCCCGCGCGTCGGCCACCGCTTCAACCTGCGCGGCGACTGGGGCGGCGTGCTGGACTGCGAGGTGCTCGTCGTCGAGCCGAACAGGGAGCTGTCCTACACCTGGAACTTCAAGCACGACGATGCAGCCTTCAATCTGGAGAGCGTGGTGACGTTCACGCTGACGCCGACGGGCACGGGCACTCGCCTGCGCATGGAGCAGAAGGGCTTCCGCCCTGACCAGAGGCAGGCGTTCGGCGGCGCGCATGCCGGATGGAAGCAGTTCTTCGAAAGGCTGGAGCAGGTTCTGGCGAAGGCGGACTGACATCCGCCAGGTTTCACTTTGGTTTGCTAGGAGTGTCCAATGAACAAGCTGATACGGCAGGGCCACCGCTGGCTGTCGATTGCCTTTACGCTCGCGGTCATCGTCAATATCGTCGCCATGGTGCAGGAGAAGCAGGCGATCTGGGTGGGCCTGCTGGCGCTGTTTCCGCTGATCCTGCTGCTGCTGTCCGGTCTTTACCTGTTCGCATTGCCCTACGCTGCGAAATGGCGGACACCGTGACCGTCAGGAAGAAGGCCGCCAGGGGAGCCAGCGCAAAGCCGGTGCTGCTATCCGGGGGCAATCCGCAGATCGCCAAGGCCGAGGGCGACGCCCCGGTGCAGGCCTACATCGCCGCCATGCCGGGCTGGAAGCGCGACGTGGGACGCCGGCTCGACGCGCTGGTCGAGCGCACCGTGCCCGGCGCGCACAAGGCAGTGAAATGGAATTCGCCCTTCTACGGCATCAAGGGCGGGGGCTGGTTCCTCAGCTATCACTGCTTCACGAAGTACATCAAAGTGACCTTCTTCCGCGGCTCATCGCTGCGCCCTCTGCCGCCCGGCGAGTCCAAACACAAGGAAGTGCGCTATCTCGATATTCATGAAGGCAAGCTCGACGAAGCACAGTTTGTCGACTGGGTGAAGCAAGCGAGCCGGTTGCCCGGCGAACGGATGTAAAGGCAATGACGACGGCCAGGAAGAAAGCGACCATGAAAACGGGCGGCGCGAAGGAAGCAAAGCAGGGCGAGAACCCCTCGAAGCTGATCGAGGCGCGCATCAGGAAGCTCGGCGACTGGCGCGGCGAGACGCTCGCCCGCATCCGCGCGCTCATCAGGCAGGCCGATCCCGATGTGATCGAGGAAGTGAAATGGCGAAAGCCGTCGAACGGGATGCTCGGCGTTCCCGTGTGGGAGCACGACGGCATCATCTGCACCGGTGAGACCTACAAGGCTGTGGTGAAGCTGACCTTCGCCAGGGGCGCTTCGCTGAAGGATCCCGCCGGCCTCTTCAATGCCAGCCTAGAAGGCGGCACGCGGCGCGCGATTGATATTCGTGAGGGCGGGAAAATCAATGAGAAGGCGTTCAAGGCGCTGATCCGCGAGGCGGTGGAGCTGAACATTTCCGCTCAGGTCGCGCGGTCCAGAAAGCCAAAAAGCGCTTGAGTCCGAACGATTCCCCGCACTGCTGCGACTAACGCGCATGAATCTGGACGAACTCCGATCGACGCCCTTTTCCGGCGGATTGCGGCGGCTTCTCTCCAAGACGCTGCAGCCTGGCGAGCGCGTGCTCTGGCAGGGGCAGCCCGACGGAGTCGCACGGATGATGATGTGGCGATTCCTGTGGTGGGTCGGATTTCCCTGGCTGATCCTCACCGTGATTGCGTTGTCGCGGCGCTGGATCGGCGAATGGGCTCCGTTTCCCCTCCTCTTCGGGGCGATGCTCATCGCTGCGCCGCTGGTGATGCTGCTGCACGACATGCAGACGCTGTGCGTGATCACCGACCGCCGCGCACTGATCCTGCGCACGGCCTGGGGCAAGCGGAGCGGAACGAGCACCGCCTTTGCAGACATGGATGCCGCGCTCGAAGTGCTCGACATCGGCCGCGGCGCCGGTCATCTCAATTTCGCGTCGGGGATATCCACCCGCTCTCCCGACACCGACTATACCGGCCGATACGGGTTTCGCTGCATTCGAGACCCGCAGCGGGTCCGCGGCATTCTCGAACGCGCGCGCACCAGGCTTAGCTGATCCGGCCTAGGAATCCTGCTCTGCCCGCCGCGGCGGCCGCACCACGGTGACGGTGCATGGCGCCTGGCCCGCGATCTCGGCGGAGACGCTGCCGAGCAGCGAGCGCGCCAGCGAATTCTGCCGCGCGCCGAGCACGATATGATCGACGTGGTTGGTGCGGGCAAACTCCAGGATGGCATTGGCGGGATCGAACGCCTCCAGCACGTGCACTGTCAGCCGGCTCTCGTCGAGTTTCAGCGGCTGCGCCCAGTGCTGCAGCGCCACCATGCTTTCGACGTGCTTGTTGCGGCCTTCTTGATCCAGCGTGCGGTCCACCGTCAGGCGGTTGAGCTTCAGCACGTTGAGGCAGGCCAGCCGCGCCGACGGCAATGTCGCCAGCACCTGCGCGGCGGCGACACGCAGCGCCTCATGCAGCACCTCGGCTTCCTCCGCGAGGTCGATGGCGACGGCCACGATCGGGCTGGAGGCGAGCTGGGCGGCGACGTCGGCTTTCGGCTGCTGCAGCGTCACGCCGGGATTGAAGCGGCGGCGCAACACCGTGGTGAAGGGATCGCGCGCGAGCCGCTCCGAGCGCCCGGTCAGCCTGACCTGGTCGGGATGGCCGAGCTCGAAGGCAAGCTGCCCCGCCGTCGGATAGCGCCAGGCCGGCTCGATCTCGAGGCAGCGCAGCACGATCTCCTGCAGCCAGGGCGGATAATCGGCCTTGAGCTTGCGCGGCGGATAGGGATCGCGCCACAGCCTGCGCCGCACCGCGCGCATGGTCTCGCCCTCGCCGAACGGCCGCTCGCCGGTGGTGAAGAAATAAAGCAGCACGCCGAGCGAAAACAGGTCGCTGCGCGGATCGTCGCGCACGCCCGACAGCCGCTCCGGCGCCATGTAGGGCGCGGTGCCGTAGGGCACGCGAAACTCTTCCTGCATCAGGTCGGGCAGATGGTTGTGGTGCGACAGGCCGTAATCGATCAGCACCACCTCGCCGCTTTCGCGGAACATGACGCTGCTCGGCTTCATGTCGTGATGCACGACGTTCTGCCGGTGCAGGTCGGCGAGCGCGTCCGCGATCTTGCCGACCAGCACCCTCGCCTCTTCATATGGCAGCGGCAGGTCGCCGAGCCGCTTGTACAGCGTCTGGCCGGGGATGCGCTCCAGCACGACATAGGCCTGGCGGGCGAAATCGCCGGTGCCGAAACATTGCGGCACGTGCGGCCCCGACAGCCGCGGCAGGATCATCATCTCCATCTCGAAGCTGACGATGGCGGCGGGATCCTCGCCTTCCGACACGCGCGGGATTTTCATCAACAGCGGCGCCGAGATGCCTGGATGGGTGACGCTCCACAGCGTCGCCATGCCGCCGGAATGCACCTGCTCGCCGATGACAAAGCCGTCGATGACGGTGCCGGGCTCGATCTTCGATTTCGTCGTCATCAGTGCCCCGTGAAAAGCCGGTCGGCGAGCCAGGACGGCAGGCTGTTGGCGCGGATGCGATCGGCAGCCGCAGCGATGTCATAGGGCACGCGGAGGTAGGTGATCTCGTCCTTGTCGGTATCGAACATGGCGAAGGACGCGGCGGGATTGCCGTCGCGCGGCTGGCCGACCGAGCCGAGCACGGCGAGCCATTGCCGCCCGCGCAACAGCTGCACGGGAACGCCGGCGACCGGGACAAAGCTGGTCATCTTGGCGGTGGCCGACATCGAGTAGAGCGCGGGGCGGTGGATGTGGCCGCAGAAGGTGATGTGCGCCGAGGTCGCGATCATGCTGCGCCCGGCGTCCGCCGCCTCGCGCACATATCGCCAGCGCGGCGGATTGGAGGCCTCCGAATGGACGTAGAGGCGCGTCTCCTCCTCGACCGTGTAGGGCAGACCGGCGAGGAACTGCCGCTGCGGCGCGCTCAGGCGCCCCCGCGTCCATTCGATCGCGGCCTGGGCCTCGGCATTCATGCTCTCGGTGGAGGTCGCAACGGCGTTGTCGTGATTGCCGAGCACCACCGGGGTGCCCTGGCTGGCGAGTTCCATCACGGTATCGACGGCCCATTCGGGATCGGCGCCATAGCCGACGATGTCGCCGAGACAGACGATCCGCTCCGCGCCTTTGGCGCGCGCAGCATCGAGGCATGCGGCAAAGGCCTGCCGGTTGGCGTGAATGTCGGCAAAAATGGCGAGCCGCAAAATTTCCTCCGCAACCATCCTAGCGGTCCGGCCCGAACCGGTCTCTGATGGATATCAAACAATTGCGGAAAGTGCAGACAGCCTCAGCGCTTGCGCGGAGCCTCCAGGCCCCTGAGCAGGAGACCCAGCAGGGCGTCGACCCGCGCGGCCTTGGCCGGATCCTTCCAGTCGTCGCAATGGGCGGGATGGTGATAGCGGGTGGTGGCGTCGAACACCGCGCGCGCGGTGGTTTTGACGTCCGCCGCCTGAAAAGCACCCTGCTTGACGCCGTCGGAAATGATATGCGCGACCTGGTCGACCAGGCGCTCCTTGTGGGCCTTCACGGCCTCGCAGGCTTCCTGCGCCAGCGTGAGGTAGGTCGCGAACATCTCGGGATCCTCGCAGACCTTCTTGTACTTGATGTCGATCATGGTGCGCAGCCACTTGTCGAGCCGCGCCGGCGCGGGGCCGGTGCTCTCGGCGATCTTCTGCAGCGGCGCATTGGCGCGGTCGAGCCAGCGCTTGGCCACCGCCTGGCGCAGCGAAGCCTTGCTCGGAAAATGCCGGTAGACGCTGCCGTGGCTCACATCGAGCGCACGCGCAACGTCGACGACGGTGGCTTTGGCCAGTCCGTAGCGGCGCAGGACTTCTTCGGTCGCTTCGAGAATCCGCTCCGGGGTCAAGACAACGACTTCGTTCATGGACGTTCCCTCTGCGTCTCGCTGAAATGCGGCCTTAGCGGATGAATTTGGTCGCTTGGGCCTCGAGACGGCGGGCAACCAGCCGGTTGACCCAGAGCTGGAATTGAACCGCCAAACCAAGAATTTCGGTAGTCATGGTGATAAGCCCTTGAGTTTTCGAGGTTGCCGGCCTTGTTGGCCGATCAACCCGCGCGGCGCCCTGGTCACTTGTTGGTCTTGGGCATGCCCCGTTCTCTGCAGCATGCTCGGGCGTCGGAAATGCATATAGCATCTTGTGCTGACAGATTTCAATATCTGTCATTCACACTTCTGTGAGTACTTGGGCGGCCCTTCCCCGCGTCATGGCCGGGCTTGTCCCGGCCATCCACGTCTTCCTTTGGCCACGCACCCGAAGGCGTGGATGCCCGGGACAAGCCCGGGCATGACGAACCCTATTCGGACGGCGCGGAAGTTTGTCTCACCTCTCCCCGTCTGCTAAAGCGCGGCGTAACCCCAAACGTCAGAGTCGTCGATGATCCCCCGCTATACCCGCCCGGAAATGGCCTCCATCTGGGAGGCGCAGACGCGTTTCAAGATCTGGTTCGAGATCGAGGCGCATGCGGCGGACGCGCTGGCCGAGCTCGGCACCATCCCGAAGGAAGCGGCGAAGACGATCTGGGCCAAGGCGAAGGATGCGACATTCAATGTCGCGCGCATCGACGAGATCGAGCGCGAGACCAAGCACGACGTCATCGCCTTCCTGACGCACCTCGCAGAGATCGTCGGACCCGAAGCGCGTTTCGTGCACCAGGGTATGACCTCCTCCGACGTGCTCGACACCTGCCTCAACGTGCAGCTGGTCCGCGCGGCGGACCTGCTGATTGCCGACATGGACAAGGTGCTGGCGGCGCTGAAGACGCGCGCCTTCGAGCACAAGATGACGCCGACCATCGGCCGTTCCCACGGCATCCACGCCGAGCCCGTCACTTTCGGGCTGAAGCTCGCCTATGCCTATGCCGAATTCTCCCGCGGCCGCGAGCGCCTGGTCGCCGCGCGCAAGGAGGTCGCGACCTGCGCGATCTCGGGCGCGGTCGGCACCTTCGCGCAGATCGATCCGCGCGTGGAGGCACATGTCGCCAAGGCGATGGGGCTCGCGCCCGAACCGATCTCCACGCAGGTGATCCCGCGCGACCGGCATGCGATGTATTTTGCCACCCTCGGCGTGATCGCCTCCTCGGTGGAGCGGCTGGCGATCGAAATCCGCCATTTGCAGCGCACCGAAGTGCTGGAAGCCGAAGAGTTCTTCTCGGAAGGCCAGAAGGGCTCCTCCGCGATGCCGCACAAGCGCAACCCCGTGCTGTCGGAAAATCTCACGGGTCTGGCGCGCATGGTGCGCGCCTATGTGACGCCGGCGCTGGAGAACGTCGCGTTGTGGCACGAGCGCGACATCTCGCACTCCTCCGCCGAACGCATGATTGGGCCCGACGCCACGGTAACGCTCGACTTCGCGCTGATGCGCCTCGCCGGCCTGATCGAGAAGCTCCTGGTCTATCCCGCCAACATGCAGAAGAACCTCGACCGGCTCGGCGGACTCGTGCATTCGCAGCGCGTGCTGATCGCACTGACCCAAAAGGGCGCCAGCCGCGAGGACGCCTACAAATTCGTGCAGCGCAACGCCATGCCGGTGTGGCGCGGCGAAGGCGATTTCCTGACGCTGCTGAAGAAGGACGCCGACGTGAAGAAATATCTCAGCGATGCCGAGATCGCCGAGCAGTTCGACCTCAGCTATCACCTCAAGCACGTCGACACGATCTTCAAGCGCGTGTTCGGGGCGAGCTGAGTTTCAAGCTAGGTGATGGTCAGGGTCAAGGCCTCCCCGGTTTGGGAAGCTTTTCGATCGTGACCTCGGCCTTGCCGTGGTTGTTGCATCGGTAGAACAGGTCGTAGATCCATGGAAAACTCAGCACGGTGTCATTGACGTAAAGGAAGACTTCGCCGTTTGCCCGCGGCGCGAAGGTCGCCGTCCAGATACCGCCTTCCTTTCCCTCGAACTGCAGCAGATGTTCTTCCAGGCCGGGACCGCCGACACGAAGAATCGTCGCGAACCAGTTCGACCAGATCAGCCGCTTGTAGGGCCACCCCCACAGCTGCATCCAGGGCGCGCGGCTGTTGTCAAAACCGTTCGGACCGGTCTCAGTCATGTGATCCTTCCAGGCGTCGGTGACCTTGAGCGTGATCCGGTAGGTTTCTCCCTGCGCAACGCGGAGTCCGGTCGCGTTGCACGCCTTCGCTGTCTGCATGACCGCAGGCCTCGCCGCCGCGTCCTCGACCAGGACGCCGCCCTCCCCCTTGCAGATCAGACCGAGCGTATTGGCCGTGCCGAAGGCGAGCCACCAGAACAGCCAGACCACGATGGCGGTCGGGAACAGCCAATGCTTCAGGAAGTAGAAGGTGACGCGGTAGATGCCGGCCCTGCGCAGCTTGTGGACAGCGGCATGCCAGCCGCCGGGGGTGGGATGACCGGCCGGCGCGTGCCAGGCCACCCGCGATACATCGCGGATGGTGTGCTGCAGGTTGGACCCCAGCCACAGGAAACCGCCAACTACGATCGAACCGGCCAGCAGCAAGCCGGGCGCGTTGCGGAAGGCAACGAACCAGGGTTCGAGGAAACCCGGCAGGAACGATGCCGCGGCATTCACCAGCGGATTGACGAAGGCGCCGACCCAGGAGAGGCCAACTCCGGGAAAGTAGATGACGAAGAACGGAATGCCGACAACCAGCAGCGTAGCCAGCACCGTGAGGAAATAGACGACGCGGCGCAGCCAGATCCAGTTCCAGACGTCGTCCTGCACCCTCGATCGCAGATTGCCGGGATCGACGGGATGCAGCGCACGCGTAACCGCGCCGGCCTTGTCGGTGTATTTGTATTGCCTCGGCATGACCACCGGGACGTAGCGATCCGTCCCATGCCGGATACGCTGGAACACAGCCTCATGAACGGTGGCCTGCGGCGGCGGCAATACGGTCTGCGGCATGCTGGGATGGAGGTCGGCCAGGATTTCCGTTTGCGGATCGTGCTGCTTCCGGAGCAATCGCCACATGGTGGCGACGTCGGCCCTGAACGAAGGCTTGTACGGCGGCGCCTCGTAGGTCTCCTTGATATTGCGCGGCTTGTAGCGGTAGTAGCCCGCAAGGCCCTTCCGCGAGTCGTTGAGCTTGTCGTACGGGTTGATCTGCGGGCCGCAGACGTGTTGCCGCTGGAAAGCCGAGTACAGCAGCCCGTAGGGCTGCGCGCGGTCGAGCATCCAGTCGAGCGCGACATGGGAAAGCCCGTCCTGCGGATAGCCGCCGCCGATGTCGGCGTGAACGCCGGTGAACCAGACCTGGCTGATGCGCTCGCGATCGATGGGCGGCAGGTCCATGCGCAAGTGCGGCGCCGGGTCCGCGGCCTTTGCCGCATCGCTGCGCGGATCGTGTTCGACGCCGAACAGCCAGTCCTTCTTTTCGCGTCCAGCGACCTCCGCCCTGCCGCGGACATAGCGCTCGTCCCAGATCACGGGGCGAAAGGCATCGCGCTCATCCTCCAGCGCCAATGCGTGGCAGGCCCTGTGCACCTTCGCATTCAGGAAGCGGTCCGGCATGGACAGCGGCCAGATCCAGTAGTCGATCGCGCGCGTCATCTCCTCGATCGGGCCGCCATAGGCGTCCACCGTATCCCAAAGCCCGAGGAAATGAATCGACTCGATCTCGATCTGCTTCTTCCCGTCGAATTGCGGAATCCCCCTGACATGGCGATATGCCTTGATGCAGAGATCGCGCAGATCCCGCAACGGAGTCACCAGCCCCTTGGTGATGTTGAAGCGCCGACGATAGGCCCTGTAGGCGTCCGCCGCATGACGCGCCAGCGCCGCCTCGTCGCCGGAATAGGGCACCAGGCCTTCGCGGGCGATCATTCCCGCAACCACGCGCATGGTGAAGGAGCCGCGGCTGAAGCCGAAACCGTAAATCCGGTCTCCCGGCCGATAATTCCGGCAACAGAAGCTGTAGATGTCGATCACATTGCGCTTCAGTCCGAAGCCGAACACGCCGCCCAGGATCGCAAACAGCTTGAACGAGGATGTGCCGACGCCGTCATCATAAAACGCGATCTGGCGCGCCGGATCGCCCAGATCGAGAATCTGAAACAGCCGCCAGACATTGGTCTTGAAAACCTTGGCGGAACTGTTTCCGGTCCCGTCGGACAAAAGGACGATATTTTTCGACATGGACGACCTGTCCCCGGAATGCCGCAAAAGACGAATGGTCGCGCGAAATTGCAGAGAGCGCAAGGCGCAATCAAAGCGGGAACATGCCGGGAGGTCGCCGCGTCGCCAGGGGTCAGGAGAGCCGGCGTCCCGCCAAAACAACTGATTCGTAACTGCGGATCGGCTAGGATGCGCCCGTGCCAGCGCCCCCCACGATTCTCGTTTTCGATTCCGGCCTCGGCGGTCTCACCGTCCTGCGCGAGATCGTCGCTGCGCGGCCGGATGCGCATTACACCTACGTCGCCGACGATGCGTTCTTTCCCTACGGCCACCACAGCGAGGAGCAGATCATCGCCCGCGTGGTGCCGCTGATCGGTGAACTCATCGACAAGCACGCGCCGGACCTGGCCGTGATCGCCTGCAACACGGCGTCCACGCTCGTGATGGCGCATCTGCGGGCCGCCTACGCCATCCCCTTCGTCGGTACGGTGCCCGCGATCAAGCCGGCCTGCGCGAGCTCGAAGACCAAGCGCGTCTCGGTGCTCGGCACCAGGGGCACAGTGAAGCGCGAATACACCCACGGCCTGATCCGCGATTTCGCGCAGGGCTGCGAAGTGAC
Organism: Bradyrhizobium sp.; assembly: GCF_016219575.1. Lineage (GTDB taxonomy): Bacteria > Pseudomonadota > Alphaproteobacteria > Rhizobiales > Xanthobacteraceae > Bradyrhizobium. The sequence continues at coordinate 143,337 of NZ_JACRMG010000040.1, forward strand.
GCTGGTAGGCTCGCCGGAACTGGCTTCGCTGGCGGAAGCAGCGCTCAGCGGCGAGACGGTGCGCGATGCGGATATCGCGGCGGAGATAGCGCCGTGCTTCGTCGGCGCGGCCGACAACGCCTCTGCGCGCACCGATACGGTCGTGCTGGCCTGCACGCATTATCCCCTGCTGCTGGACCGGCTGGCGGAACTCGCGCCCTGGCCGGTCGACTGGATCGATCCAGCGCCCGCAATCGCGCGGCGCGTGGTCGATCTGATGGGCCAGCCCGGCGACGTCTACGACGGCGCCGGCGCCGAGATGATCTTCACGTCGGGACGACCGCACACGCTGAGCCGTGCCTTGACGCCGTTTTTCGGTGGCCGCGTTCCGGCGTGATCTCTATTTCTTGAGCATGATCCTGCACGAAAACCGGTTCCCACTGTTCGGGATCATGCTCTAGACTTTGGCGCGGGGCACACCCGCCGGAGTTTCTGCATTGACATCGACATTGCCGCCGCTCAACCGCCTCAAGAAGATGTGGCGGGAGGGCCGCCCCACCTTCGGGGCCATCGCCACCATTCCCAGCATCCAGACCGTGCGGATCATGGCGCAAACGCTCGACTGGATCATCGTCGATCTCGAGCACGGGCCGATCGACCTCGGCTCCGCGCATGCGATGATCGTCGCCACCGCGGGCACGCCCTGCGTGCCGATGCTGCGCATCGCCGCCAACGAACCGTGGCTGGCGAAGGCACCGATGGATCTCGGCGCGCTCGGCATCAACTTTCCGATGATTTGCAGCCGCGCCGATGCGGAGAAAGCCGTGCGCAGCGTGCGCTATCCGCCGAAGGGGGATCGGCTGTGGGGCCCGTTCCACGCGCCGTTCCGCTGGAACGTCTCGATGAACGATTACATGGCAACCGCCGACGACGACATGATCTGCATGGTCACCATCGAGCATGTCGCCGCGGTCGAGCGCATCGACGAGATCATGGCAACCCCCGGCATCGATCTCGCCGTGATCGGCCCAGGCGACCTCGCCACCTCCATCAACAAGCGCGGCCTGCCCGACGATCCCGAGGTGGTGGCGCTGATGAAGCGCGCGGAGGAAGGCATCCTGAAGAGCGGCGTGCCGATCGGCGGCGTGGCGCGCACCGCGGAGGCGGCCAATGCGATGATCGCGCGCGGCTATGTGGCGCTGGCGCTCGGCTTCGACTGGTCGCTGTTCCAGCGCGGCATTGCGGCCAGCCTCGAGGGCATCAAGCGCTGACAGCCGCCAATCCGGACGATTCGGGGCCGCGCTTTGGCCCGTCGGGTCCGCGGCCGCCCCATGGAGATGGCCCCGACCCGGCCCGAACAGGTCCTGAACCGGGAAATCGGGGCCGAATCCGCGTCCAATCGAGCCGGAGCAGGGTCCGGGTGGTCAGAAACCAGGGGATTTTGCGCTCCCGGACCTGCCATTTTGGCTTTAGAAACCGGCCGCATTTGTTTGACATCTGGGCCGTTTCTGCCTAGAAACCGCCCTGCTCGCGGGCCGGTTTTCGGCCCGCGTTGCGTTTCGCGACCCGTGGTCCGTGCTTGAGCTTTCGAGTGCGGACCTGTCGGCAACCGGACAGTCCGGCTGCACAGGAGGGCGCGTCTCCTCAAAACCCAAACTTACGCAAGAGGACGCGATGACAAAGCGCAGTGAGGCGAAATACAAGATCGATCGCCGTATGGGCCAGAACATCTGGGGCCGCCCGAAGAGCCCCGTGAACCGCAGGGAATACGGCCCCGGCCAGCACGGCCAGCGCCGCAAGGGCAAGCTCTCCGACTTCGGCGTGCAGTTGCGCGCCAAGCAGAAGCTGAAGGGCTACTACGCCAACATTTCGGAGCGCCAGTTCCACGGCATCTATGTCGAGGCCGGCCGCATGAAGGGCGACACCGGCGAGAACCTGATTGGCCTTTTGGAGCGCCGTCTCGACACCGTGATCTATCGCGCCAAGTTCGTCTCGACCATGTTCGCCGCGCGCCAGTTCATCAACCACGGCCACGTCAAGGTGAACGGCCGCAAGGTCAACATCGGCAGCTACAAGCTGAAGGTCGGCGACAGCATCGAGGTGAAGGAAGCCTCCAAGCAGCTCACGCCCGTGCTGGAAGCCATCCAGCTCCCCGAGCGCGACGTGCCGGATTTCCTCGAGGTGGACCACGGCAAGATGACCGCCAAGTTCGTCCGCATCCCGGCCCTGTCAGACGTGCCGTTCCCTGTGCAGATGGAGCCGCATCTGATCGTCGAATTCTATTCGCGCTGATCGGTTCCGCGTTTCGCGATATCCAAAGGCCCCGGTTTTGCCGGGGCCTTTTTGTTGTGGTATCTTTTCGCTATGACCCGTTTGCTGGAACAAGCCTTTAGCAAAGTTGCCACCCTGCCCGACGCAGAGCAGGACGAACTTGCACGCGTTCTTTTGGAGCTCGCGGGCGTCGAACAGCCGCCGATCCAGTTGACAGCAGAGGAAGATGCCGATCTCGCTGAAGCGGAAGCCGAGGTTTCGCGCGGTGAGTTGGCTTCTGCAGAGGAAGTCGACGCCATGTGGAAGAAGCATGGCCGGTGAACGTCCGCTACACACGCCGTGCTCTCGCACAGATCGACGACGTACTAACCTTCATTGACGCGCGGTCACCTCGGGGAGCGACGCACGTCCGAGACCGCATCTTTGCCCTCGTCTCGCTCTTGCAAGAGCGTCCGTTTGCCGGACGCATGACTAGCCGCCGCAATATCCGGCGCCTGCCAACGAATCCCTATCCCTATCTGATCGACTATCGCGTCGACGAGGACGAGATCGTGATCTTGCGATTTCGCCACTCCGCCCGCCGGCAACTTTATCCCTGATGTCTCCGATGCTGACAACAAATCCGGATCGTGATTCAATTCGCCCGGAAAGATGAGGATCACAATGTTCTACACCCCTCCCCCGCGCGATCCCAAGGCGCCGCCGGTGCGCATCAACCTGCTGTCGGACACGCAGACGCGGCCGACGCCGGGGATGCGCGAGGCCATGGCAAGAGCGGAAGTCGGCGACGAGCAGATCGGCGACGATCCGACGGTGAACGCGCTATGCGAGCGCGTGGCCGACCTGCTCGGCAAGGAAGCCGCGGTGTTCATGCCCTCGGGCACCATGTGCAATGTCGCGGCGACGCTGGTGCATTGCCGGCCGGGCGACGAGATCTTGGCGCATGAGACCGCGCATATCATCGCCCGCGAGGGCGGCGCGCATGCCGCGCTCGGCGGCTTCCAAATCACGCCGCTGAAGGGCGATGACGGACAATTCTCGCCGGAAACGCTTCGGGCAGCATTGCATCCGCGCTCGCGCTACCAGCCGCCGCAGACCGTGGTCAGCGTCGAGCAGACCGCCAATATCGGCGGCGGCACGATCTGGAAGAAGGCGGCGCTGGATGAAGTCGTTGACATCGCCAAGGCCAATGGCATGGCGACCCACATGGACGGCGCGCGGCTGCTGAATGCCACGGTTGCCACCGGCATCTCCGCGCGCGACATGGCGGCGGGATGGGATTCGGCCTGGATCGATTTCTCAAAGGGTCTCGGCGCCCCGATCGGCGGCGTCATCGCAGGCTCCCGCGAATTCATCGACGAGGTCTGGCGCTGGAAGCAGCGGCTCGGCGGCTCGATGCGGCAGGCCGGCGTCTGCGGAGCCGCCTGCATCTACGCGCTCGATCATCATGTCGACCGCCTTGCGGAAGATCACGCCAATGCGCGCGCGCTGGCCCGCGGGCTGTCGCAGATCGACGGCATCGAGGTGCAGCAGCCCGAGACCAACCTCGTGTTCTTCAAGCCCGACGGCGCCGGCGTCTCCGGCGATAAGATGGTGGCGGCCTTGCGCCCGCGCGGCGTGCTGCTGGCGATGATGGACGGCCGCATCAGGGCCTGCACGCATCTCGATGTCACGGCAGGGATGATCGAGGAGATGGTCGGCCACGTGCGCGAGATCGTTCGCTCGGCGTAGCGCCCGCCCGTCAGCCGCGCGCAGCCGGCTCCATGACAACGGCCGGGACGGCATCCGCCGCCGTCTCGGCGAAGGTAACGGCGCGCGGCCGCCATAGCGTGATGCCGAGCACGAGATAGGCCGCGCAGGTCCACAGCGACTGCCAGTTCTGCGCGCCTTCGTTCAAGGCGATATAGGGCGCGGTGACAGCGAACAATCCCGCGAACACGCACTCGGCCAGCGGCCGCCTGCCCGATTCGGCGGAATTGAACATGGCCACCGCAAAAAACGGCATCACGGCCATGGTGAGGCTGGCGAACGGAAAATCCCGCCAGCGCCCGTCGAAGACGAGGGCCAGTGCCGTCTCCGTTGCCAGCAGGGTGGTCAAGATCAGGGTGATGCCCAGGCTCCGCGTCATCGGCGACGGGCCCCGGTCGTCCGCCGGACTCAGGACTGCGAAGAAAGTCGGAAGCGAACGCCCCGCCACCAGCGCATGAGCCGACAGCAACGGTGCGGCCATTCCTGCGGCAATCAGCGAGCCCTGCAGCAGCCAGCCGCCGATCCCGTAGCTTTCGAGCAGCATTTTCTCGACGCCGATTCCGAGCAGGACTCCGCCTGTCGTCGCGCAGATCGCCACCGCAACCCAAGCGGAGGCTCGCGGCGGCGGCGATGGCCGAAGCCGCAGCGTCAGCAAGCCGGCCCCGAACACCGAAATGCAGAAAGCGAGGCCGCATGCCAGTTGCAGCTTCCAGGACGGATAGTTGCTGATCTCCGCCCCGGCCGGATATTTCAGCTTGCGATCGGTCGCATCCAGCGAGCCCCAATGGGCGCCCACCGACCCCTCCCACTTGCGCTTCCACGGCTCGTCATAGGCCTCGAACAGGTTGACGCGAAACTTGTCGCGCGCGGCGCGGCCGAGGATATCGGAAATGAAGCGGGCCTGATTGATGCGCGAAGCCAGCGCACCGTCGCGCATCCGCCCGTGGCTCGGCCAGCCGGTTTCGCCGATCAGGATTTCCTTGCCGGGGAACGCCGCCACGACCTGCAGCCGGACCTGATCGACATGGGCGGCGGCCTCCTCGGCGCGCACGGGAACGTCCTCCCAATAAGGCAGGAAATGAACGGTGACGAAATCGACGTCAGCGGCGACCTCCTTGTGACGCAGCCAGAACTCCCAGACGTCGGCATAGGTCACCGGCACATTCGCGCGCTGCTTGACCGAGCGGATGATCTCGCGGAGGTCGGACACGATCATGTCGCCGCGCAGCAGCACTTCGCTGCCGACGATGATCGCGCTGACCGTTCCGGAATGATCCCTGGCGAGCGAGATCGCCTTGTCCGCCAGGATAGCGTTCGTCGCGCGAGTTCGTCCGAGCCACACCCCGAGCAGGACCTTCAATCCCACCTTGGACGCGAGCTCGGGCACCTTGTCCAATCCATTGTCGATGGAATAGGTGCGGATGCATTTGGTTATCCCGGCCAGTACGGCCAGATCCTCGGCGATCTGGTCCGGGCTGACGATCAGGTCCGGGTTATGCGGCGTCTGATCGCCCCTGAAGGGCGCGTAGGAGACGCATTCCAGTTTCGCCGCGGGATCGATCGGCGCACGCGCCAGGGTGACCGGCGCGGCCAACCACCACCAGACCGCTGCAACGATGCCAAGGGAAACGGACAGAAGCGCCAGCGGCGTGCGCAAGGTGATGATCCCGTACGGTTTGCGCGATGTGACGGGAGTTTGTAGCATCTGCTTCCAATCTGCATCAAGGCTGGGCGCGAATGGCAACCCGGCTGCAAACACGTGAAATGATGGCCTCCAACCAGTTTTCCCGCCGCCAGTTCGCTGGCCTCGCCGCCGCGTCGGCGCTTGGCCTGTCGGCCCCCTCGGCGGCCTCCGGTCAGACCGACCGGTCCAGGAAGAGCGAGCCGAAACGACGAGCCCGATCGACCTTTCCCAAGGGCTTTCTGTGGGGCACGGCCACCTCGTCCTACCAGGTCGAGGGAGCCGTGAACGAGGATGGCCGCGGCCCGTCGATCTGGGACCGCTTTGCGCACACGCCGGGGACGATCTCCGATCGCAGCACCGGCGACACCGCGAGCGATCACTTTCATCGCTACAAGGAAGACGTTCAGTTGATGAAGGCGCTGGGCACCAAGGCCTACCGCTTCTCGATTGCCTGGCCGCGCGTCTTTCCGGAAGGCACCGGCTCGCCAAATCCGAAAGGCCTCGATTTCTACAACCGACTGGTGGACGAGTTGCTGGCAAACGGCATAGCGCCGTTTGCCACGCTTTATCATTGGGACCTGCCGCAGGCGCTGCAGGACCGCTTCGGCGGCTGGACCTCCCGCGACACATCGAAAGCCTTTGCGGACTATTCAGCCTATGTGGCTGCGCGCCTGAGCGATCGGGTGAAGCACTTCTTCACCATCAACGAATGCTCCCGGTTCGTTCACCTCGGCCACGGCATCGGCGCCGACGCCCCCGGCCTCAAATTGCCGCAGGCGGAACTCAACCAGGTCCGCCACCACGTCGCGCTCGGACATGGCATGGCGGTGCGGGCGATCCGGGCCAGTGCGCGTGCCGGAACGAAGGTCGGTCCGGCGGAAAACGCCGTGAGCTGCATTCCCGCCATCGAAACGCCAGCGAACATCCGCGCGGCCGAGATGGCCATGCGCGAGCTCAACGCCGGCTATCTGACGGTGATCCTGGAAGGAAAATATCCAGACACATACCTGGCCGGCAAGGATGCACCGAAATTCACCGCCGAAGACCTGCGCATCATTTCATCGCCGCTCGATTTTGTCGGGTTGAACGTCTACACACCGGACCACTATGTCATTGCCGCCGAAAACGAACGCGGCTTTACGCTCGCGCCGTTCCCCGCATCGTTTCCCCACATGAAGGCGACCTGGCTGAGACCGGGTCCCGAAACGATGTACTGGGTACCGCGCCACGTCGCCAAGGTGTGGAACGTGAAGTCGATCTACATCACCGAGAACGGGACGTCCGGGAGCGACCAGCCGGCCGCCGACGGCACCATCTACGATGTGGACCGCATCATGTATCTGCGAAACTACCTGGCGCAGCTGCAGCGCGCGACGTCCGAAGGCGTGCCCGTATCCGGGTATTTCCTGTGGAGCCTGATGGACAATTTCGAATGGGGAGACGGATTTGAGCAACGCTTCGGACTCTACCACGTCGATTTCGAAACCCAGCGCCGCTCACCCAAGCTGAGCGCATCGTTCTATCGGGAGACGATTGCGCGAAACGCGGTGGCCTGATCTCGTCAGTCCCTGCGCAGCCCCTTCCCCATTGCCTCGAATATCATCGTCTTCAGGTTCAACTGTATCCGCCCGCCCTGTGTCGGCGCCATCACCATGAAGATTCCGAACATGTCGTCGACGGGATCGACGAAATAGAAGCTGCCGCCGGCGCCATCCCAGCGATACTCGCCGAGCGGCCAGGTCGTGCCGGGCGGCGGCGAGGTGCGCACGGCAAAGCCAAGACCGAAGCCGCTGGTGGGGCCCGGGAAATAGAAGGGATCATGAATGATCCCGGTCTTCGGCCCGATCTGGTCCGACGTCATCAGCGCGACGGTCTCGCGCTTGAGATATCTCTTGCCGTCCAGTTCGCCTCCATTGAGCAGCATCTGCAGGAAGCGGGCGTAGTCGGCGATGGTCGAGACCAGGCCGGCGCCGCCGGACTCCCAGCGCCGCTTCTCCGTCGGATCCTTGATCCCGGCAACCCGGAAGCGATCGACCAAGAATCCCCTGGCAATCAGCGGCCACTTCGCCTTGTCTGCGACATGATAGGCGGTATCGGACATGCCGAGCGGATCGAACAATCTCTGCTTCTCGAACTGGTAAAGCGTCTGGCCCGAAACCACCTCGACGACGCGGCCGAGCACGTCGGTTGAATGGCTGTAGTTCCAGCGCGTTGCCGGCTGGTCGGCGAGCGGCAGCACGGCGATCCGGTCGGCAAAGTCGGCGTTGTCATAATCGCCCGCGTACAGCAGCGGATTGGCATAAAGCTTCTGCACCTGGGTTTCGCCAAAGAAGCCGTAGGTGATGCCCGACGTGTGGCGCAACAGGTCCCTGATCGTGATCGGGCGCTGCAACGGCACGAGCTTGAGCGGATGCTTTCCCGACTCATCGGAAAGATCGACGCCGACCCTGGCGTCCGCGAAGGAATGAATGTACTTCGCGACGGAGTCGTCGAGGGACAGCTTGCCGTCGTCGACCAGCATCATCACCGCGACCGACGTGACGGCTTTCGACATCGAATAGATCTGGAAGATCGAATCCGGCGTCATCGGCTGCCCGGTGTCGGGATCGCGGATGCCGAAGCATTCGAAATGAACCGGCTTGCCGTGTTGCTGAATCAGCAGGATGGCGCCGGGAATCTTGCCGGCTGCAATCTCGCTGCGAACGGTATCGCCGATCCGCTTCAAGGCCTCGGGCGACAGCGTCCCCGCGGCCGGCGAGCGGGAGCCGGCGCGCACCTCGCCGGCCCAACCGGCGAACAGCAGAATCGCGAGCGCTGCGGCGGCAAGCCAGCGCCCCGCGGCGCGCTCAGTTCGCCAGCGCTTCATAGACCAGCAGCTTGAGGGTGCGCTGGATACGCTGGCGCTCCGACGGCGTCTGCTCGAGCAGCACGAAGAGCATCTCCTGCTTGCGGTCGATCACCATATAGCAGCCGCTGGCGCCGTCCCATTTCAGCTCGCCCAGCGAACCCGGCGGCGGCGGCTTGGCGTTGCCGGGATCGGTGCGCACGGCAAGCCCGAGCCCCATGCCAAAACCGTCCCCCGGGAAATAGAAATAGTCGCGGTCGACGCCGGAGCCGGGACCGATGTGGTCGGCGGACATCAACTTGAACGTCTCCGGCGTCAGGTAGGTCTTGCCGTCATAGGTCCCGCCGTTGAGCAGCATCTGCGCGAACTTCGAGAAATCGTCCATGGTGGAGACCATGCCGCCGGTGGCGGACTCCCACTTCTGGCGAACCTCGGTCCGGTATTGGCGCCCGACGCGGAAGTCGCTGTCGTTCGGCACCGGCTGGGCGAGCCGCTTCAGCCGCTCGGGTTCGGTGACGAAGAAGTTGGTATCGACCATGCCCAGGGGATCGAGCAGCTTTTCCTTCTCGACCTCGAGCAATGATTTTCCCGAGACGACCTCCATGATCCGGCCGAGGATGTCGGTGGAATGGCCGTATTGCCAGAGCGCCCCGGGCTGGTTGTGCAGCGGCAGCCTGGCGATGCGCTCGGCGAATTCGGCGAGGTCGAAATCGCCCGCATAGAGGTTGGCGTCCTTGTAGGCCTTGCGCACCAGGCTGTCGCCATAGAAGCCGTAGGTGACGCCGGAGGTGTGACGCAGCAGGTCGAGAATGGTCATGGGGCGGACCGGATCGACCAGCTCGAGCGTCTTGCTGCCGTCCTCGGCCTTCTTCTCGACGCCGACCTTCACCTTGGCGAAGGAGGGAATGTATTTCGAGACGGGATCGTCGAGCTTCATCTTCCCGTCCTGGACCAGCTGCATCGCCACGATGGAGGTGATCGCCTTGGTCAGCGACGAGAGGCGGAAGATGGTCTTGTCCGTGATCGGCGCCTTGGACACCACATCCTGCACGCCGAAGGTCTCGTGATAGACGTCCTTGCCGCGCTGCCGGATCAGGATATCCGCGCCGGCGATCTTCCCGGTCTCCACCTCGTTCTTGAAGAACGCGGTTATCTTCGCAAGCTTCTCCGGATTGAATTTCGCGCCGGCCGGGATTTCGTACGTGCCCTCGCTGGCGAAGGGCTGGGCGGCAGCTGGCGAGACGGCAACAAGCGCCAGCAACGCGCCGATAGCGGGCGCACGCACGCAATTCCTGAAATGCATCAACCCCTCCTGCATCAGTACGAGGAGTGTAGCGGAGAGGTCAGTCAGGGCAAGGGCTGCCGAAGGCGGCAAGCGCCTCTTCATGCAGCGTCGCGCTGTCGCGGGAGAAGCAGCAGAAAATGACGCGGTTTACCGCGGGGGCGGCTTCCAGCGCGCTCACGGTGGCGGCAACCGCAATGCGTGCCGCGCGGTCGGCGGGAAAGCGATAGACGCCGGTGGAAATGGCGGGAAAGGCCAGCGAGGCCAGGTCATGAGCCCGACACAATTGAATCGCGCGGCGATAGCAGGATGCGAGCAGTTCGTCTTCGCCGCGGCTGCCGCCATTCCAAACCGGCCCGACCGCGTGGATGACGTGGCGCGCCTTCAGCCGATAGCCTTTGGTGATTTTCGCATCGCCGGTTGCGCAACCGTGGAGGGTCTCGCATTCCACCTTGAGTTCGGGGCCGGCCGCGCGATGGATTGCTCCATCGACGCCGCCCCCACCGAGGAGCGACGTGTTGGCGGCGTTGACGATGGCGTCAACGCCAAGTGTTGTGATGTCGGCAACGATGACTTCCAGCCGCGCCTTGCCGATCAGGCGCGAAGCCAAGTCCCGGCCTCAGGCCGCAGCGTTGACCGCGATGCCCTTGTCGGCGAACAGCTGCTGCAATTCGCCGGCCTGGAACATCTCGCGCACGATATCGCAGCCGCCGATGAACTCGCCCTTGACGTAGAGCTGCGGGATGGTCGGCCAGTTCGAATAGGTCTTGATGCCGTCGCGCAGTTCTGCCGACTCCAGGACGTTCAGCCCCTTGTAGCCGACGCCGATGTGATCGAGGATCTGCACCACTTGGCCGGAGAATCCGCACTGCGGAAATTGTGGCGTGCCCTTCATGAACAGCACGACGTCGTTGGCCTTCACCTCGTTGTCGATAAATTGCTCGATGCTCATCTTGGTTTCCTTCTGGGCAGGCCCCCTGCGGCGCTGCCTTGGCGGGACCGATACGGCCGATTTAACCCGGCGACTGGCCTATATGTAACCCCAAACCCTTGTTCGTCCAAAGTAAAATGGCGGGGAGCTGGCATGCGGGCCGGGGCCGGGAGCCCTGCTGCCACAGGCTGCCATAGCCCGGCCGCAGCAATATCATAGCGCCATAAGGCTTTTTTCCCGAAACGGATGCCCTATCTAGGACGAACTGTCCTCCAGGAACCCATCTGCCAGAGTAACGTTCTCTCCCTGATTGGAGACCATCGTGACGAAAACAGCCTCCGCCGCGGCCCCCCTCTCCGCCTCCGCTCCGTCACTGTTTTCCGATCCCGGGACGCTCGGACAGCGGCTGGTGGATGGCTATCTGGCAGTGCGCAACGAGACCGAGCGGCGTGCGGCGCCGCTGTCGCCCGAGGACCAGCTGATCCAGTCAATGACTGACGCGAGCCCGGCGAAATGGCACCGCGCCCATACCACCTGGTTCTTCGAGCAGTTCCTGCTCGGCGCGCACTGCGCGGGCTATGCGCCCTTCCATCCCGACTACGCCTATCTCTTCAATTCCTATTACGTCAGCGCCGGCCCCCGCCACGCCCGCGCCCAGCGCGGCCTTCTCACCCGCCCCACCGCCGATGAGGTCACGACCTATCGCAAGCATGTCGACGCAGCGGTCGTGAAATTCTTCCAGAGCGCAGACGAAGCCACGCTGAAGGCGCTGGCGCCGCTGGTGGAAGTCGGCCTCAACCATGAGCAGCAGCATCAGGAGCTGATGTACACGGACATCCTGCACGCCTTTGCGCAGAACCCGATCCCGCCGGCTTACGATCCGGCCTGGACGTTCCCGGCATCGACCCGCGGCGGCGAGGACTGGGCTGCCCTCAACGAGGGCATTCACACCGTCGGACATGCCGACGACAGCTTTCATTTCGACAACGAGAAGCCGGCGCACCGCGCGCTGGTCGGCCCGGTCAAGCTCGCACGCAACCTGGTCACCAACGCCGAGTGGCTCGCCTTCATTGCCGACGGCGGCTACCGGACCGCGACGCTCTGGCTGATGGACGGTTTTGCAACCGTCAGCAATGAGGGCTGGGAAGCGCCCGGCCACTGGCGCAAGGCCGACGGCGAATGGCAGATCATGACGCTGGGCGGCCTGCGGCCGGTCGATCCCGCCGCGCCCGTCTGCCATGTCAGCTACTACGAGGCCGATGCCTTCGCGCGGTGGGCCGGCAAACACCTGCCGACCGAGATGGAATGGGAAGTCGCCGCACGCGCCGGCCTCCTCAACGACGCCTTCGGCATCGTCTGGCAATGGACCCGCAGCTCCTACTCGCCCTATCCCGGCTACCGCGCGGTCGAGGGCGCGCTCGGGGAATACAACGGCAAGTTCATGGTCAACCAGCTGGTGCTGCGCGGCTCATCGCTTGCAACTCCCGCTGGCCACAGCCGTATCACCTATCGCAACTTCTTCTATCCGCACCATCGCTGGCAATTCACCGGGCTGCGCCTCGCCGATTACGCCTGATTTCATCACAATCGCGCGCCGGAAAGCGCGTTCGGGAGAGTATCATGAACGTACATGCCCCCGCTTTGGCCGAACCGCACCGCTTCGACGACGCGATGTCGGCATTCGCCGGCGACGTGATCGGCGACCTCTCGAAATTCCCCAAGAAACTCTCGCCGAAATATTTCTACGATGCGAAGGGGTCGGAGCTGTTCGAGCAGATCACGGTGCTGCCGGAATATTATCCGACCCGCACCGAGCTTGCGATCCTGCGCGAGCGCGGCGGCGAGATCGCCGGCCTGATCCCGCAGGGCGCCGCACTGGTCGAGTTCGGCGCCGGCGCCACCACCAAGGTCCGGCTGCTGCTCGAGCGTTCGCGCTTTGCGGCCTACGTGCCGGTGGATATTTCCGGCGATTTTCTCAACGCCCAGGCCGACGGCCTGCGCCGGGATTTTCCTGCGCTCGACGTCCATCCGGTCGCAGCCGACTTCACCGCGCCGTTCGCCTTGCCGGCCGCCGTCGCTGGTATGCCGAAGGTCGGCTTCTTCCCGGGATCGACGCTCGGCAATTTCGAACCGCAGGAAGCCGAGGCTTTCCTGCTCAGCGCGCGCAAGATCCTCGGGCGCGGCGCGCAGCTGATCCTCGGCGTCGATCTGGAGAAGGACGAACGCACGCTCTACGACGCCTATAACGATGCCGCCGGCGTCACCGCGCGCTTCAACCTCAATGTGCTGGAACGCATCAACCGCGAGCTCGGTGGCAATTTCGACCTCTCGGGTTTCATCCATCGCTCCGTCTACAACCGCGACCGCCATCGCATCGAGATGCACCTGATCAGCCGCAAGGCGCAGCGCGTGCGCGTGCTCGGCCACCACTTCTCGTTCCGCCCCGGCGAAAGCATCCACACCGAGAACAGCTACAAATACAGTCTCGACCGCTTCACGACGCTGGCTCAGACCTCGGGCTGGCAGGTGAAGGAGAGCTGGACCGACGAGGGCCGCATGTTCTCGGTCCACGCGCTGGTCGCTTCCGCCGAATAGGTTGCGAGACCGCGCCTTGTCTTGCTAGCTTCCCCGCCATCGGGAATTGGGGAAGCCATGAACGTCGCCATCGTCTGCACCGCGCTGCTCGGACTGCTGCTGTTCGGGCTCGGCCTCAACGTATCGATGCAGCGCCGGCAGAACCGGCGCAGTGTCGGGCATGACGCGAGCCCCGTCGACCCGCTGCATCGTGCGGTGCGGGCCCATGCCAACACCGCCGAATATGCGCCGTTCTTTGCGGTGCTGTTTCTGTGGTACGCGACGAAGCCCGCACCGACCTGGATCGTCGCCATCATCGTGCTCGCGACGGTGGCGCGCTTTGCGCTGGCGGGCGCGCTGCTGTTCGGACCGTCGCTCAACCGGCCGAACCCGGCGCGGTTTTTCGGCGCGCTGTTCACCTATATCTGCGGGCTTGCGCTCGCCGCGGGCCTGCTCGTCACCTGAGTTCAGGTCTTCGCCCGCAGCCTGTCTCGCGCGGTCCTCGGCCGGCGCGACGGCACGATGCGCGGCGCGGGCACCCAGACGTCGTTGACGCGCTCCGCGCTCAACAGCCAGGCATGGATGATCCGCCACTTGTCGTGGCCGCGCGACTGGAAATCCAGCAGCGGCGACTTGCTGTCTTCCAGCTCGAAAAAGAACTTCAGGGAATCCTTGCCCGTCGGGCCGCCCGCATCGACCGCCTGTTTGGCGATCCAGCGGTCCCATTCCTCGAGGATCAACGCTTTTGCTTCGTGTTGTTTCATCAGCGCGCATTCCCGGCCACGGAATACCGTGGGGGTTAAGGGTTATCGCGCTGGTCGGGGTTGTGGCGAGAAGATGTCAGCGCCGCCGCGCCCTAAAGACATCTTCTTCGTTACCGAAGGTGACAGAGACTTATTAAACCTTTCTGAACTTTTGAGTCGAGTCCGGAATGGCTTCGGCCAGCGAATACCCTTTTATCGTCGAAATTTTGACGCCGACTCAGACGACGTTCCCGCCGCGGCTTGGCTGGGGTGAGTTCGTGCCAGGGGATGTTAGTTATGAGCAACGCGTATCCGCAACCGGCCGGGCAGGATTCCCGGCACCCAACCTCATTTCATCACGACGAAGATAGCGACTGGGATGCCGGCATGGAGCACGACGTCGTGTCCCTGCTCGAGGAAAATGCACGGCTCCGTGCACTTGTGGTGCGACTTTCCGATCTCGTGCTCAAGAGCGTCGTCGACCAGAAATAGCACAACGCTTCAAGGCTTCGAGCGCAGCGACAGCGTTTCCCAGACCGCGACCATGATCATGATCGCGGTGGTGGCGATCGACAGCCATAGCGGCGACAAATCGCGGCCGAACCAGCCGACGGCTGCGAGCGCAACGATGCCGGCGCCGTGGGACAGTTGCAGGAAGCCGCGGATCGCGTGCTTGAACAGGATGGTGCCGACCAGGAACAACAGCGGGCCGCCGACTGCGGCCAGCACGGTCGTGCTGTCGGCATGGCCGCCCGGATGCTTGAGCACGAGTTCGTCGGCGACGGCGGCAAGGATGATGCCGGCGACGATCGGCATGTGCAGATAGGTGTAGGCGAGACGCGCCACCCGCCCGGATTCGGCGGACCTGGTGATCATCTCGGCGCCGGCCTCCGCACCCCTGTGGAAATAAATCCACCAGATCGCGATGCTGCCTGTCAGCGACGAGAGAAACGCGGCAGTGTTCTCGTGGGTCCATGACAGCTCGGCAAAGGTCGCGCCCTGGACGACGATGCCTTCGCCGAGCGCAATGATGATGAAGAGGGAGCAGCGCTCCGCCATGTGGCCGCCCTCGACGGCCCAGGCCTCAACCGACGAAAATCCCAGCCCTGGCGTCCAGAACCTCACCGCTGCCGAGAGGTATTCGATGGCAAGCGCCACGATCCAGAAATAGAGCCGGGTCTCTCCCTCGGCGAGCCCGCCGAGAATCCAGAACAGGGCGGAGAAGGAGAGCCAGGCCAGGATGCGGGTCGCATTGTGGCGAACCGGTGTCCGGTGCTTCGGTGTCACCAACAGCCAGAATGCCGTGCGGCCGACCTGCATGGCGGCATAGGCGCTCGCAAACCACGGGCCACGCTCCTCGAACGCCTTCGGGATCGACGTCGACAGCACAAGCCCGCCGAGCATCAACAGGAACAGCAGGATGCGAACCGGGGTCTGCTCGGGGTCGAGCCAGTTGGTGACCCAGGTGGTGTAGACCCAGACCCACCACACCGCGAGGAACAGCAGCGTGACCTGCAGCGCGCCCAATGGCGTCAGGTGATGCAGCAGCGAATGTGACAGCTGCGTGATGGCAAAGACGAAGACGAGATCGAAGAACAGCTCGGCATTGGTGACGCGGGCGTGCCGGTCCGGCACCAGCACGCGGAACATCGCGCCGCGTGGATTGTCCGCCGTCATGGCCCTGCCCCCGTGTCCCGGCGTTCAGCCCTCGGGCACGCCGGTTTGCAGGGCGAGTGCGTGCAGCACGCCGCCCATCTGGCCCTTCAGCGACTGGTAGACGATCTGGTGCTGTTGCACACGGGACTTGCCGCGGAAAGATTCCGAGATCACGGTTGCCGCATAGTGGTCGCCATCGCCGGCCAGATCCCGGATCGTCACCTCGGCGTCGGGAATCGCTGCCTTGATCATCGATTCGATATCGTGGGCGTCCATCGGCATTCCAGCAGACCTCCTTGGGGGTTTCGAATCAGGGCCGGATCGCGCGGCCGAGATGGCCGAACCTAGCGCGGACGGCCTTCTAGGTCACGTATCCCGATACTATATTGCGGCGGCCCAAGGTTTGGAATCTGCCCAATTGTCCCGCATCGATCACGACGGGCTGATCAAAAAAGGCACAAAATCCATGAAACTCCCCGGTCCGGACCATCCGATAACGATCACGCCCAATCCGAAGCGGGTCCGCGTCTCCGCCGGCTCCGTGGTCATCGCCGACACCACCCATGCGCTGACCCTGAAGGAGGCACGCTATCCCGCCGTGCAATATGTGCCGCGCACCGATGCCAACACGGCGCTGCTGGAGCGCACCGAACGGGTGACGCACTGCCCCTACAAGGGGGACGCGAACTACTTTTCCATCAAGGCCAACGGCACGACGCTGCAGAACGCGATCTGGACCTACGAGGACCCGTATCCCGCGATGGCGGAGATTGCGGGATACTTGGCGTTCTACCCGGACAGAGTGAAGGTCGAGGAAGTGGGGTGAGAGAAATGGATTGCTTCGTCGCGGAGCCTGTCATCGGGCGCGCGTTCGCGCGACCCGTTGGCTCCTCGCAATGACGGCGGCTCGCTGAAACGTCACTGATTCCGGTGCGTACCTGCCTGGTTAGGTCTTGCTGAAACCGGTTCTCGCTGCGAGATTTGACCGGCAAAAGAGCCTGCCCGGGGGTCCATGACTACCGTTTCACCTGTTGTGGCCGACGCGCACGCCGCGCCGAGGGCCAAGTCGCGCAACCTTTCGCTCGATCGTGCCCGCACCTTTCTGACGCTGGTGGTGCTGCTGCATCATGCCGTGATCCCCTACACATACTTTGGGCATTCCGATCCGAAATACTTCTTCGGCTTCGACATGGTCGTGCTGGCCACCGACAGCTTCTTCATGGCGATGTTCTTCTTCCTGTCCGGCCTGTTTGCATGGTCTGGCATCGCTCGCAAGGGACCGCGCGGCTATCTGGCGGGCCGCCTGCTTCGGCTCGGCCTGCCGTTCGTGATCTGCGCTTTCACGGTCATTCCGCTCGCCTATTACGCCATCTCGCTGCGGCACCATCCCGAGATCGGCTTTGCGGAGTACTATTGGAACATGGTCACGAAGGGCCCGTGGCCGAGCGGACCCATCTGGTTTCTCTGGGTCCTGTTCGCCTTCGACCTGGTAGCTTGTCTGCTGTATCGGCTGTCACCCAACCTGCTCGATCCCATCAATCGCCTCTCGCTGCACGGCCGGCGCCGGCCCGCAGTGTTCTTCGCGGTCATGCTCGCCGTTACCGCTGCGTTCTACGTTCCCGGCCTGGTTCACTACGGACCGAGCAGCTGGTTCGAATTCGGGCCGTTCTCGGTGCAGCACGGCCGCGTGATGCTCTATGCGAGCTACTTCTTCTTCGGCGCCGGCATCGGCGTTGCGAACATGGATCGCGGCCTGCTCGCGGCGGACGGCCGGATGGCAAGGGTCAGCTGGGACTGGATGGTGCTCGCGATCGTGCCGTATTGCCTGCTCTGGGGGCTGATCTTCATCAAGCGCGAGATACTGGGGAATCCGTCGCCGCTGCCGGACTGGTATGAGGCGATCTATGCCATCTGCTTCACCGTCTTCAGCGTCGCCATCATGTTCCTGATCCTGGCGTTTTTTCAAAGGTTCAAGCATTCGGGCACAGCCATGCTGCTCGACCCGATGCAGTCGGACGCCTACGGCATGTTCCTGGTGCACTATCCGATCGCGCTGTGGCTGGTCTACTGGCTGAATGACTACGGCCTGCACGCCATCATCAAGGCGACGATCGTCTTCGTGCTGACGGTCGCGTTCAGCTGGGCGCTGACCCGCGCGCTGCGGCAGATTCCGGGGGCGAGCAAGGTGTTGTGACGGCGCGCTGTCTCTATGCCGTCATTGCGAGCCAACGGGTCGCGCGAATGCGCGCCCGATGACAGGCTCCGCGAAGCAATTCTCGCGATGACGGCGGAACTAACCCTTGCCGTTCATGTAATTCGGCAGCCAGCTTTCGAACGCCTTCATCAGCGACGCGATCAACACCGGCGGCTCGCCCGCCACCGCTATCGCCTCACCGCCCGTGGTGCCGATGCGTACACACGGCACGCCCGCGCCCTTCATCTTCGCCAGCACGAGGCCAGCGTCGGCCGCGGGCACGGTGACGATGTAACGCGCCTGGTCCTCGCCGAACCAGTAGGCATGCGGCACGATCGAGGACGGCGCGGCCAGGAGCTGCGCGCCGATGTTGCTCGCCATCGCCATCTCGGCAAGCGCCACCAGCAGCCCGCCATCAGAGACGTCGTGCACAGCCGTGGCAGTCCCCGCGTGGATCATGCCGCGCACGACGTCGCCGTTACGCTTCTCGGCCGACAGATCGACCGGGGGCGGAGCGCCCTCCTCGCGGCCGCAGACGTCGCGCAGGTACACGGATTGGCCGAGCCAGCCATGGGTGTCGCCAATCAGCAGGATCGCCTCGCCTGCGGCCTTGAAGGCGAGCGTCGCGGATTTAGTGAAATCGTCGAGGACGCCCACGCCGCCGATCGATGGCGTCGGCAGGATCGCCCGGCCATTGGTCTCGTTGTAGAGCGACACGTTGCCGGACACGACGGGGAAGTCGAGCGCGCGGCAGGCCTCGCCAATGCCCTTCAGGCAGCCGACGAACTGGCCCATGATCTCGGGCCGCTCTGGATTGCCGAAATTGAGGTTGTCGGTGATCGCGAGCGGCTTGCCGCCGACCGCGGTGATGTTGCGCCAGGCCTCCGCAACCGCCTGCATGCCGCCTTGATAGGGATCTGCCTCGCAATAGCGCGGCGTCACGTCGACGGTCATGGCGAGGCCCTTCGGGCCGTCCTGCACCCGCACGACGGCGGCATCGCCGCCGGGCCGCTGCACGGTATTGCCGAGGATGACGTGGTCGTACTGCTCCCACACCCAGCGTTTCGAACACAGCTCCGGCGTGGCGATCAGCTTTTCCAGCGCGGCCGCAATGCTCATCGGCGTCTTCACGTCGCGCGCATGCACGACGGGCAATGCGGGCGACGCGACATGCGGCCGGTCATAGAGCGGCGCCTCGTCGCCGAGCTCCTTGATCGGCAGATCGGCCATCACGTCGCCGCCATGCTTGACCACGAAGCGCTTGCTCGGCGTGGTGTAGCCGACCACGGCAAAATCGAGACCCCACTTCTTGAAGATTGCCTCGGCCTGTTTTTCCTTCTCGGGCTTGAGCACCATGAGCATGCGCTCCTGGCTTTCCGAGAGCATCATCTCGTAGGCGCTCATGCCGGTTTCGCGCGTCGGCACCGAATCCAGAATGAGGTCGACGCCGAGATCGCCCTTGGCGCCCATCTCGACCGCCGAGCAGGTCAGTCCCGCCGCGCCCATGTCCTGGATCGCGATCACGCAATCGGCTGCCATGATCTCGAGGCACGCTTCCAGCAAGAGCTTCTCGGCGAAGGGATCGCCGACCTGCACGGTGGGGCGCTTCTCCTCGGAATCGTCGTCGAACTCGGCCGAAGCCATCGAGGCGCCGTGGATGCCGTCGCGGCCGGTTTTCGAACCGAGATAGACGATCGGCATGTTCACGCCGGAGGCGGCCGCATAGAAGATCTTGTCGGCGTCGGCGAGGCCGACGGCCATCGCGTTGACCAGGATGTTGCCGTCATAGCGGGTGTGGAAACGCACCTGCCCGCCCACCGTCGGCACGCCGAAGGAATTGCCGTAGCCGCCGACGCCGGCGACGACGCCGGACACCAGATGCCGCGTCTTCGGATGCTCCGGCGCGCCAAAGGAGAGCGCATTGAGGCAGGCGATCGGCCGCGCGCCCATGGTGAAGACGTCGCGCAGGATGCCGCCGACGCCGGTGGTGGCGCCCTGATAGGGCTCGATGTAGCTCGGGTGGTTGTGGCTCTCCATCTTGAAGACCACCGCCTGGCCGTCGCCGATGTCGATGACGCCGGCATTTTCGCCGGGACCCTGGATCACCCATGGCGCCTTGGTGGGCAGCCCGCGCAGGTGGATGCGCGAGGACTTGTACGAGCAGTGCTCGTTCCACATCGCCGAGAAGATGCCGAGCTCGGTGAAGCTCGGGACCCGCCCGATCAGCTTCAGGATGCGCTCATATTCGTCGGGCTTGAGCCCGTGGCTGGCGACGAGTTCGGGGGTGATCTCGGGTTCGTTGGTCTGCATGAGGCCCGTAATAGGAAGTCCGGAGGGGCTGGAAAAGGCCTTTTAGGGGGCATTTTCCCGCTGTCCAGAGCTTTGCAGAGGGGTGCCGCAGGAACGCGGTTTGCCTATTGGCCAAGGATCGGATTTAAGGGCCCAAATCCTGAATTGAAGGCCCATTTTCGTGAACGAGCTTCCCCAAAACGCATTCAACCTCCGCCCCGACGTACACACCGAAACCGAGGGCGAATTCAAGGGATGGCGCACCTGGACCCGGGACGCCTTCGAGACCCATAACGGGCCGTTCTGGCACCGCATGGACGAGACCGGAAAGGTGCAATGCGTCTTCCGGGTCGAGAAGAAGCACCTCAACGGCCAGCGCAACGTCCATGGCGGCTGCTACATGGCCTTTGCCGACTACTGCCTGTTCGCGATCGCCTCGGCGCATTTGCGGGGCCCAGGCGTGACCGTGGGCTTTTCCTGCGAATTCCTCGACGCGGCACATGAGGGCGAGCTGATCGAATGCGACGGCGAGGTCACGCGCGCCGGCGGCTCGCTGATCTTCCTGCGCGGCACGCTGCGTTCGGGCGAGCGCAAGCTGTTCACCTTCTCCGGCACCATCAAGCGGGTGAAGTGGAAGAAGCCGCCCGCGGCCGGCGCATAGCCATGCAGCTTGCCGCCTTGTGTGCTCCCCGTCGATAAGTCCATAAAGGCTGGGGAGCGCCGGGAAGAACAAGTTGCCGAAGAGCACAGCACTCAGCGAGATCGAAGCGGCGCCTGCGCCGCAGCCCGCCCCTTCCCCCGTCGAGCCGCGGCAACACCATTGGCGCGACTACGTGCTGTTGCTGGCGCTGGCATGCTGCTGGAGCTCCACCTATCCGCTGACCAAGATCGGACTGGGGTCGATCCCGCCGATCACCTTCATCTCGGCGCGCTCGCTGATCGCAGCCGCCTTCCTCATCGCGGTGTTGCGCTTCCGCGGACTGCGCCTGCTGACGGATGCGAAGGCGTGGAAGCTGTTTGCGCAACAGCAGACCATCAACTCGACCATTCCGTTCCTGATGATCACCTGGGCGCAGCAATACGTGCCGGCAGCGACCACGGTGGTGCTGGCCTCGACCACGCCGATCTTCGCATTCCTGATCACCTGGGGCATCACCCGCCACGAGCCGGCGACGCTGCTCAAACTCGTTGGCGCGATCCTCGGGCTTGGCGGCACCGCCGCGATCATCGGCCTCGATGCGCTCGGCGGCCTGTCCAGCGACATCGTCGCGGAGATGGCGATCCTGCTCGCCACCGTCTCCTTTGCCTGCGCGACGATCTTTGGCTTGCGGCTGTCGGACTACGATCCGATGGTGGTGGCGGCGGGCTCGCTGCTGTTCGGCGGCTGCGTGCTGTTGCCATTGTCGCTGATCATCGATCACCCCTGGACCCTGCGGCCGACGCCGGAAGCGCTGGCGGCGGCCTTCACCATGGGGATATTCTCCAGCGCGCTCGGACTGATGCTGTTCTACATGTGCCTGCAGCGGCTCGGCACGCTCACGACGAATGCGCAAGGATATCTGCGCATCCCGATCGGCGTCGGCCTGTCGGTGCTGCTGCTCGGCGAAGCCGTTCCGACGAATCTCGCGCTCGGCCTCGTGCTGGTCATGGCTGGTGTGGCAGCGATGACCGTGCCGGGCGATGCGTTCAGGGTCGCGATGCGACGGCTGCGCGGCGAGTAGAACGCTACTTCTGATCCCCGGGATCGGCGAGCAGCTTCCGGAATTTCTCGACGTCGCGCGTGACGAGTTGTTGCAGCACGTCGGGCGTCTGCTCGCCGGCGGCGGGCGCCACGGTCGACAGATCGGCAAAGCGCTTCTTCACCGGCTCGCTTTCGACCGCCGTCTTCGCCGCCGCATTGAGCTTCGCGATGATATCGGCCGGCGTGCCCTTGGGTGCGAACAGGCCGTTCCAGCCCTGCGCCTCGAAATCCGGCAAGCCCGCTTCCGCCGACGTCGGCAGCTCCGGCAGCGAGGCGAGCCGCACATTTGCGCCGACGACGAGGCCCTTCACCAGCTTCTCGTTGATCGGCTGCGCGACCGAGGCAGCAGCATCGCAGACGCCGTCGATCTGGCCGCCGATCGCATCCGTCAGCGCGGGCGCCGCACCGCGATAGCCGACCAGCGTCACGTCAACGCCCGCAGCATGCGCAAAGGCCTTGCAGATCAGGAAATTCGAGGAGCCGACGCCGGCATGGCCGAGATTGACCTTGCCGGGATTGGCTTTGGCCCAGGCGATGAACTCCTGCAGGTTCTTCGCCGGAAAATCCTTGCGCAGCGCGATGATGCCGAAAGTCTTCGCCACCACGGCGATCGGCGCGAACGATTCCGGCGCAAAGCTCAGCTTGGGATAGATGGTGTAGGCAGCCGCATTGGTGCCGGCGTTGCCGAGCGTGATGGTGTAGCCGTCGGCTTCCGCGCGGGCGACACGCGCCAGCGCGATCGACCCGCCGGCGCCGCCGACATTCTCGATCACCACGGGCTGGCCGAGCGCGATCGTCATTTGTTCGGCGACCGTGCGCGCGATCACGTCGGATGTGCCGCCAGCCGCAAACGGCACGACCAAAGTGACGGGCCGGGAGGGAAAGTTCTGCGCTTCCGCGGACACGCCTGCCAGCATCAGCAATATCCCGGCAAGGACGTTTCGCTTCAAATTCATCTCTCCCACAGACAGCCGCCGCCGGCACAGATATCGCTTTGCTGGTTGCAGCGCGACGAGCCAAGCCCAAATCAATTTGCCACCGCGTTACCTTCGCGAACGGAGCAAGTCGTTCCACCCACGTTGATCGACTGAACCTCGTAAGTGATCCGGCTGTCGTTCATATCTTTCCAGACGCTGGGACCGCCGGAACGCCCATACACCACCGAGGCGGAGCAGCTTGTGAACGACGGATCGAAGGTCACGACCAGGCGCCGCGCGAAGCCGCTATAAACCCCGGTTCCCACCAACCGGTCACCCTGGAAATTGGGAGTACCCTCGGAAGCACCTTCGCCAGGGCCCCGTTCGAAATCCTTGCGGCCCGAATATCTCGGGTTGTTGATGCTATTTCTACCCTTCACGAATACGCGCCCGGCGCCACTGACATACACCAGGCGTTCGCGCACGATCGTCGGGTTGGAGGCGGCGCCATCGGATCTTTTCTGGGTGACCTGCTCGGTCCAGCCGACAACAACGGACTTGCCATAGAGCTGCTTCGGCGCCGCGTTGGCGTCCAACGCCGGCAAGCCAACAGCCATTAGAAGCCCGAGCCACGCACCGGTCTTGGTCCCAACCATTGACGGCCTCCTCATCAATGCTGTTGGGCAGATGATGCAGTCAAGGCAGGGTCCAGGCAAGAGCGACTGCGCCCGTCTCAGGCCGCCTGCTCCAGGTGCTGCACCAGCCCGGCGAAAAGGCCGCGGCCGTCGGTGCAGCCCATGATGTCTTCGACGTGGTTTTCCGGATGCGGCATCATGCCGAGCACGTTGCCGCGCTCGCTGACGATGCCGGCGATGGAATTGGCGGCGCCGTTGATGTTGGAGGCCTCGTCCACCACGCCCTCCGCCGAGCAGTAGCGATAGAGCACCCGCCCCTCGCCCTCGAGCCGCTTCAGCGTTTCCTCATCGGCCTCGTAATTGCCTTCGCCATGGGCGACCGGCACGCGGATCACCTGCCCGGCATTGTAGCCGCGCGTGAACGGCGTGTCGGAACGCTCCACGCGCAGATGCACGTCATGACAGATGAACTTCAGCCGCGCGTTGCGCATCAGGACGCCTGGCAAGAGGCCCGCCTCGCAGAGGATCTGAAAGCCGTTGCAGACACCGAGCACGAGGCCGCCCTTGGCGGCGAAGTCGCGCACCGCGTCCATCACGGGCGCGCGCGCCGCAATGGCGCCGCAGCGCAGATAGTCGCCATAGGAGAAGCCGCCGGGCACCACCACGAGATCGATGCCTTTCGGCAGCGCGGTCTCGGCGTGCCAGACCATCGCCGCCTCCTTGCCCGAGGCCAGCTTCAGCGCCCGCGCCATGTCGCGCTCGCGATTGATTCCGGGGAAGACGAGGACGGCGGATTTCATCTAGAGCAGCTCGACCCGATAGTTCTCGATCACGGTGTTCGCCAGCAGCTTGTCGGCGGCGTCCTTCAGTGCGGCTTCGGCCTTCGCCTTGTCGGCGCCGGCCATCTCGATGTCGAACACCTTGCCCTGGCGTACGCTGGCGACGCCCTCGACGCCGAGCGATTTCAGCGCGCCTTCGATGGCCTTTCCTTGCGGATCCAGGATGCCGGTCTTCAACGTAACGGTAACGCGTGCCTTCACGATCGCTTCCTTAAGAATTAGCTCTTCACCAGCACCGGACCGGTGCCGGCCGGCCGCTCGTTCTCCATGAGGATGCCGAGGCGCTTCGCCACCTCGGTGTAGGCCTCCAGCAGGCCGCCGAGATCGCGGCGGAAACGGTCCTTGTCCAGCTTCTCGTTGGATTTGACGTCCCACAGCCGGCACGAATCCGGGGAAATCTCGTCGGCGACGATGATTCGCATCATCTCGTTCTCGAACAGCCGCCCGCATTCCATCTTGAAGTCGACGAGGCGGATGCCGATGCCGAGGAAGAGCCCGGTCAGGAAGTCGTTGACGCGGATGGCCAGCGCCATGATGTCGTCGATCTCCTGGGGCGTCGCCCAGCCAAACGCGGTGATGTGCTCTTCCGACACCATGGGGTCGTTGAGCTGGTCGTTCTTGTAATAGAACTCGATGATCGAGCGCGGCAGCTGGGTACCTTCCTCGATGCCGAGGCGCTGCGACAGCGAACCGGCGGCGACGTTCCGCACCACCACCTCCAACGGCACGATCTCAACCTCGCGAATCAATTGCTCGCGCATGTTGAGACGGCGGATGAAGTGGGTCGGCACCCCGATGTCGTTGAGGTGCTGGAACAGGTACTCCGAGATCCGGTTGTTGAGGACGCCCTTGCCCTCGATCACCTGATGCTTCTTGGCGTTGAAGGCGGTCGCATCGTCCTTGAAGTGCTGGATCAGGGTGCCCGGCTCGGGGCCCTCGTAAAGCACCTTGGCCTTGCCTTCATAAATGCGTCGCCGACGGCTCATTGGGATGTACCGTGTTTTGTTGAAATCCATCGATTTGGTGTGCTCCGGATGAACAGGACTGAAGACCCACGACGGAGCTGCCGTGAAGGCCAGGAACCTGAATCGCCCAACGGAAACAGAACAGGAACCGGACCTTTGGGCAACCTAACCGATTGGCCTATCCAGCACAATCGACCCGGCCCTTGGGGGGCTAGTTATACCGGGGCGGTTTCCGGGCCGATTCCGTTCGTTTTACCTGCGGCTTAAAAACCCGTTGTTCCGCCCCAATCTGACACTTATGTAGGCAGCCGAGAGGGTCGTCGCAATCGGCCGCCCCTCGTCCAAACCGGCAGGGGATCGGAACTCCGACATGACGACATTCGACAAGCGCGAAGAGGGTTTTGAGAAGAAGTTTGCCCTCGACGAGGAACAGAAATTCAAGGCCGAAGCCCGCCGCAACCGGCTGCTCGGCCTGTGGGCCGCCGAAAAGCTCGGAATATCGGGCGATGCCGCCAGCGCCTACGCCAAGGAAGTAGTCGCCGCGGACTTCGAGGAAGCCGGCGATGACGACGTGCTCCGCAAGGTAGCCGGAGACTTCGCCAAGAAGGGCGTTGCGATCACGGATGCGGACGTCCGTGCCAAGATGAGCGATCTCATGGCCGTGGCCGCTGCCCAGGTGAAAGAGGGGAAGTAACGGTCTCCGCCTACTTTCTTCGACTGCGTGCGCGAACCCGTTTCGGCCGGCCCGCCTTGTGGCCGGCCGAATTCGTTCCGGCGTAGCCCTCGCGAATGATTTCGAGCAGCCGCTGCGATGCCGCGCTGAGAAAGCCGCCGCGTCGGGTCACGGCCACAATGTCCTGGCTTGCCGCGAGGTCGCCGACCCCTATGGTCGCGATCACTTTCGATCTCAACTCGTCCGCCGCATGGCTTTGCGTCAGCAGCGCGATGCCAAGCCCCGCCTCCACCAGCCGCTTCTGCGCGGTGAGGCTGTCCACCGGCGTCCAGGCGATCTCGCCCAGCCCATGGGTCATGAACAGCGCGAAGACGTGCGAGGCCGCGATTTCCCGGCGGCCCGGGATTTCCGGGAAGGCGATCCACCGCTCGCCGCGCAGATCCGCCAGCCGTGCGACGCGCTTGCCGGCCAACGGATGGTCCGGCGCGCAAACCACCTGCAACTGCTCGGTGGCCAGACGCTCATGGTCGAGGTCGCGCAAGCGGTCCATGTCGTAGCGCAGGCCGACCGTCGCTTCGCCGCGGCGGAGCAGATCGCTCACCTCCGCACTGGTCGCCGTGCGCAGCGTCAGATCGGCATCGGGATATTCGCGCGCAAAACGCCTGAGGATTTGCGACAGCCGGCCGCCCGCCAGCGTGCCCACCACCGCCAGCGAAACCGGCCCCGCATTCTGCCGCGTCAGCGCCCGGATCGCATTCTCCGCATCCTGCGCTGCCGCGACTGCACGCTCGGCATAGGGCACCATCACGCGCCCGGCGTCGCTGAGCCTGGTGCGGCCGGCCGCACGCTCGAACAGGGGCACGCCGAGTTCCTGCTCGAGCAGCGCAATGCGGCGCGAGATCGCCGGCTGCGAGCGATGCAGCGCGCGGGCCGCATTGGACACACCGCCCCTGCGGTGCACCGTGAGAAAAGTGTTGAGCGCGTCGCTGTCCACTTCGCACCTCCATGCAAGAAACTAATGATATGGCAAAGAATAACAAATTTGGCTGATGGGTAAACCGGCGCTATCCCTCACCGATCGCAGGATTGGAGAGCCCGATGCCCACGCAACTTGAAAAAGCAGAAACCTTCCGCGCCCTGCATGAGCGCCCGGGCGCCTTCATCATCCCGAACCCCTGGGACGCCGGCACCGCGCGCCTGCTCGCCGCCATGGGCTTCGAGGCGCTGGCAACCACCAGCCTCGGGCTGGCAAATACGCTCGGCCGCGCGACGCCGAGCCTTGCGGAAATCATCGACAACTGCCGTGCCATCGCGGAAGCCACCGACCTGCCGGTCAATGCCGACCTGGAGAACTGCGGCGCGGACGAGCCGAAGGCGGCCTCACAGGCGATCCGGCTCGCCGCAGAGGCCGGCGCCGTCGGCGGCTCGATCGAGGATGCGACCGGCGAGCGGAGCAATCCGATCTACGATTTCAATCTCGCGGTGGAGCGCGTGCAGGCCGCGGTCGAAGTGGCACGCTCGCTGCCCTTTCCGTTCACGCTGACGGCGCGCGCGGAAAATTTCCTCTATGGCCGCAAGGATGTGGACGACACCATCAAGCGGCTGCAGGCCTTCGAGGCCGCCGGCGCCGACGTGCTGTACGCGCCGGGCCTCTACGACCTCGCGACCATCAAGACGGTCGTCTCGGCGCTGAAGAAGCCGTTCAACCTGGTGATGGGCTTCGCCGATCCGACACTGACCGTCCCTCAACTGTCAGCTGCCGGCGTCAAGCGCATCTCGGTCGGCGGCGCCATGGCGCGCGTCGCGCTGGCGGCGTTCCTGAAATGCGCCCGCGAGATGAAGGACCAGGAGTCCTTCACCTATGTTCGCGAGATGGCGCCGATGAAGGAAGTGCGCGAGGCGTTTGCGAAGGGCGCGGCGGCGTAATCTACCGTCGTTCCGGGGCATGCAAAGCATGAACCCGGAACCTCGAGATTCCGGGTTCGGCTCTTCGAGCCGCCCGAAATGACATTGTCGTCGCCACCGCGACGCCAATGTCACCCCTCCTTGAACCCATACTCCGGCACGTTGCCGCTGGCGCCGTAGTATTTGTAGGGCAGGAACTTGCCGGACATCGTGATCTTGACGCGGTCGCCCTTGGGATTGGGCAGGCGCTCCATGACGAAGTCGAAATCGATCGCCGACATGATGCCGTCGCCGAATTCTTCCTCGATCAGCGCCTTCCACGCCGGGCCATTGACCATCACCATTTCGTAGAAGCGGTAGATCAGGGGATCGGTCGGCGGCATCGGCGTGCCGGTGCCGCGCATCGGGATCTCGTTGAGCATCGCGACTTCCGCCTTCGACAGCCCGAACAACTCGCCGGCATTCGCCGCCTGCGGCTTGGTCAGCTTCATCTGGCCGAGAATGGCGCCGACGATCAGCACCTCGGAATAGCCGCCGATCTTGTCGCAGATGTGCTTCCAGCTCCAGCCCTTCTCGCGCTTGATGTCGAGCAGCTTCTCCGTGAGGTCGGATCGTATCATGGCAGTCTTCCTTTCCTGAGATCAGCGCGCGATGGCCTGCGCGGAATTGACATCGACCGGGCGCGGCGGCGCGACGATGGCCGGCTCGTTGAGGCCCGGCCGCACCACCGGCACGTGGCGCGGATCGTGGCCGGGATTCTCGGCGACGAAGATCTTGCTGCGGCTGACCAGGAAATCGACGATGTGGTTGCGCAGCGCGTAGTAATAGGGATGGCGGTGCAGATCGATGCGGCCGCGATCCTTCGGCAGCGGGTTCTCGACGACCTCCGCCAGCACCGCGCCGGGACCGTTGGTCATCAGGAAGATCTTGTCGGCGAGATAGATCGCCTCATCCACGTCATGGGTGATCATGAAGGCGGTCTGGCCGGTCTCGAGGCAAATGCGGCGGACTTCGTCCTGCAGCGTGCCGCGCGTCAGCGCATCCAGCGCCGAGAACGGCTCGTCCATCAGCATGATCTTTGGCGTGATCGACAGCGCGCGCGCAATGCCGACGCGCTGCTTCATGCCGCCGGACAGTTCCGACGGGCGCTTGTGCTCGGAGCCGGTCAAGCCAACCAGGTCGATGAAGGTCTGCGCATGCGCCTTGACCTTCGCACGGTCCCAGTTGCGCCATTTCGAGGTGACGGCGTAGGCGACGTTGCCGAGCACCGTGCGCCACGGCAGCAGCGCATGGCTCTGGAAGATCACGGCGCGGTCGAGGCTGGTGCCTTCGATCGCCTGGCCGTCGACGATCACCGCCCCCTCGCTCGGCTCGTCGAGGCCGGCGAGGATATTGAGCACGGTGGTCTTGCCGCAGCCGGAATGGCCGATCACGCAGCCGAATTCGCCGCGCGACATCGAGAGCCAGAAATTCTCGAACACGGCGGTGGTGCCGCCGTCGGCGCCGGGATAGCGCTTGGCGATGCCTTCGATGGAGATGAATTTGTCGGTCACGCCAGCCTACTCCGGAAAGGTGACCATGCGCGCAAAGCGCGCGAGGATCTGGTCGAGCAGCATGCCGACGACGCCGATGGTCAGGATGGCGATGATCACATTCGTGATCGAGAGGTTGTTCCACTCGTTCCAGACGAAGTAGCCGATGCCGGTGCCGCCGACCAGCATCTCGGCCGCGACGATCACGAGCCAGGCGATGCCGATGGAGATGCGCATGCCCGTCAGGATGGTCGGCGCCGCGGCGGGCAGGATCACGGTGAAGGCGCGGCGGATGGTGCCGACCTCCAGCGTGCGCGCGACGTTGATCCATTCCTTGCGCACGCTGGCCACGCCAAAGGCGGTGTTGAGCAGCATCGGCCAGACCGAACAGATGAAGATGACGAAGATCGCCGAGATCGAGGAATCCTTGATGGTGTAGAGCGCGAGCGGCATCCAGGCGAGCGGCGAGATCGGCTTCAGCACCTGGATGAAGGGATCGAGCGCCTTGCTCATCAGAGGCGACATGCCGATCAGGAAGCCAAGGGGAATGGCGACGAGGACCGCGATCAGGTAGCCGAGCCCGACGCGGGCGATCGAATAGCCGAGCTGGATACCCAGCCCCTTGTCGTTGGGACCGTTATCGTAGAAGGGACGCTTGAGGTGCTCCCACAGCTTGGCGCCGACGTCGAGCGGGCCGGGCATCGCCGACTTGCCCTGCGTCGCGGTCACGCCCATCAGCTTGGCGTATTCCGGGCTCATGTTGCCGACCGCCGCGGTCTGGCGCGTCGCGATGTGCCAGATGCCGATGAAGACGGCGAACAGCGCGATCGAGACGATCGCTGCACGCAGGCGGAGGGAAGCGGACATCGTCAGCTCGCCTTCTTGATCTTGAAGCTGGCGAGATAATCTTCCGGCTTCGCGGGGTCGAAGGTCTTGCCCATCACGGAGAAGCTCTTCGTCGTCGCCGTGGGGGGCGTCAGCCCGGCTTCCTTCATCAGCTTGATGGCGTCGGTGGCGAGATAGACCTGCGCGGCGATGCCGGCATAGTCGACGTCGCCCTTGACCTGCCCCCAGCGCTTCATCTGCGTCATGATCCAGATCGCAAACGACTGCCAGGGGAACGGATCGAAGTCGACGCGGTTCGGCTGGTTGACGATATTGCCGAGGCCGTCGGCAAACGTGCCGGTCAGGATCTGCTCCAGCACGATCTGCGGCTGGTTCAGATAATTGGCCGGCGCGATCGCTTCCGCAATCTGCTTGCGGTTCTCCGCCTTGTGCGCAAAGGCGGTCGCCTGGATGATCGACTTCAGCAGCGCACCATAGGTGTTCGGCATCGTCGTGATGAATTCCTTCGACGCCGCAAAGGCGCAGCAGGGATGTCCTTCCCAGATGTCCTTGGTGAGGATGTGGATGAAGCCGGCGCCGTCGAAGACCGCGCGCTGGTTCATCGGATCGGGGCCGAGGAATCCGTCGATGTTGTCGGCGCGCAGATTGGCGACCATTTCCGGCGGCGGCACCGCGCGGATCTGCACGTCGACGTCGGGATCGAGACCGTGTTCGGCGAGGTAGTAGCGCAGCAGGTAATTGTGGATCGAGTAGTCGAACGGCACGGCGAACTTGAAGCCCTTCCAGCTCTTCGGGTCGCGCCTGTCCTTGTGTTTGATCGCGAGCGTGATGGCCTGGCCGTTGATGTTCTCGATCGCCGGCACCGTGTAAGGCAGCGGATTGGAGCCGACGCCCATGGTGATGGCGATCGGCATCGGCGAGAGCATGTGTGCCGCGTCGTATTCCTTGTTGAGGGTCTTGTCGCGGATCACCGCCCAGCCGGCGGTCTTGATGACTTCGACGTTGAGGCCGTTCTTGGCATAGAACCCCATCGGCGCGGCCATGATGATCGGCGTAGCGCAGGTGATCGGGATGAAGCCGACCTTGAGGTCCTTCTTTTCCAGCGGCCCACCTTGCGCGAACGCTTCGGTCGCCGTCTTCAGCGGGAAGAACTGCGAAAGTGCCGCGGCTGCCGTCGCTGCGCCCACCGATTTCAGGAAGGCGCGGCGGGCGGCATCCTGCGGAAACATCGCGCGCATCACGGCGGACGCAACCACGCCCTCGTAGCGCTTCGCCTCGTTCTCGACCGATGGCTGGACCTGCAACTGGATGTCCGCCTGATGCTCGGCCTCGCTGACATGCCGGCCGCAGCTGCAGCCGCCAGCGTGAAGCCTGCGGTTCGGATCGAAGGGATTGTCGAAGGTGGACATGAGGCCTCCTGCCTATTGCTGAGGCAATTGGAGCAAGGAGCGTGCCATTCCCGGAAAGAGGCGATTATCCAGTCAGCTCCGCAGCTTCCGGATTTGACGGACTATCACGATATTTCGTAGTGTACGAGAAATCGTAGCCAAATTACGAGTTTTCGGAGTACGAACCATGGAGTTCGCAGCACCGGGGCTTGCCGCAGCCGGGCGTGAGGCCGACCTGCGCACCCTCGCCTTCGACTACCTGGTGGAGCCCACTTTGCTGCTCGATCCCCAGGCCGACCAGATCGTCGACGCCAATCCCGCCGCCTGCACCCTGCTCGGCTACGATCGCGCGCTGCTGCGGGAGACCAGGATCAGCACCCTGCATGCCGGACAGATGCCGGCGCTGATCGCCTTCACCCAGGCCGTGCTCGACAAGGGCTCCTACTGGACCGACGCGCTGACCCCGCGCCACGCCACCGGACAGCAATTGCGGCTGGAATATTCGGGATCGTGGCTGCCGCATGAGGGGCGCACGCTGATGCTGCTAGGCATGAGCGACCTCGATCAGCGCCGCCGCCGCTACGTCGATGCCACGGCCGAAGACCACATGCGCAGCGGGCTTGCGGCCTGGCAGCGCGTCGAGCGCGTCTTCCAGGACATCGAGCGCGAAAACCAGCTGATCCTGCGCGCGGCGGGCGAAGGCATCTACGGCGTCAACGCCGAGGGCAAGACCACCTTCGTCAATCCCGCCGCCGAGCGCATGCTCGGCTGGGCGGCGGACGAACTGGTCGGCAAGGAAATCCACCCGATTGTGCATCACACCTATCCCGACGGCCGGCACTATCCCGATCACGACTGCCCGATCTATGCGGCATTCCGCGACGGCGCGGTTCACACCGTCGATGGCGAAGTGTTCTGGCGCAAGGACGGAACGCCGGTGTGGGTGGAATACACCTCGACGCCGATCCGCGACCGCGGCGTGGTGGTCGGCGCCGTGATCGTTTTCCGCGACGTCAGCCAGCGCCGCGAGGCCGACGAAAAACTGCACGCAGCGCTTGCCGAGGTCGACCGCCTGCGCGAACGGCTGGAGCTCGAAAACGCCTATCTGCAGGAGGAAATCCGCATCGAGACCAATCCGCGCGGCATCATCGGCCAGAGCGAGGCGATCCAGAAGACGCTGCGCCAGGTCAAGCTGGTCGCACCCGCCACCGCAGCCGTCATGATCAGCGGCGAGTCCGGCACCGGCAAGGAACTGATCGCGCGCGCCATTCACGAGGCGAGCCAGCGCCGCGACCGGCCGCTGATCCGGGTCAACTGCGCGGCCATCCCGCGCGAGCTGTTCGAAAGCGAGTTCTTCGGACATGTCAGGGGCGCCTTCACCGGCGCGCTACGCGACCGCATCGGCCGCTTCGAGCTTGCGGATGGCGGCACGCTGTTCCTCGACGAAGTCGGTGAAATCCCCCTGGAGCTGCAGGGCAAGCTGCTGCGCGTACTGCAGGAGGGTAATTTCGAGCGGGTCGGCGAGGAACGCACGCGCGTGGTCGACGTACGCCTGATCGCCGCCACCAACCGCGATCTCAAGCAGGAGGTGCAGCGCGGACGGTTTCGCGAGGACCTGTACTTCCGCCTCAACGTGTTTCCGATCGAGTCGGTGCCGCTGCGCGAGCGCCGCGAGGACATTCCGCTGCTCGCGCAGCATTTCCTGATGCGCGAGCGCTCCGAGCCCGCGTCCAACCTGCGCCTCTCGGAAGGCGATGTGCGGCGGCTGTCGCGCTACGACTGGCCCGGCAATGTCCGCGAATTGCAGAACGTGATCGAGCGCGCCGCGATCCTGGCGCAAAACGGCCGGCTGCGGATCGATCTGCCGGACGTATCGGGTCCGAAGCCGGTTGCGGGCGGCGAGCGCCCGAACAGCGATGAACGGCCGGCGGTGATGACATCGGCCGAGTTGCGCGATCTCGAGCGCAGCAACATCCTGGCGGCGCTGGCGGCGTGCAACGGAAAAGTGTTCGGCGCGAACGGCGCCGCCTCCCTGCTCGACATCAAGCCCACCACGCTGGCGTCGCGGATGAAGTCGCTCGGGATTGCGCCCGCCCGCCCGCGGCAGGCGGGCTGGCAGTAACCCGTCAGGCCGACTTTCTGATCTTGAAGCTCGCGAGATAATCGTCGGGCTTGGTGGGGTCGAACGTCTTGCCCATCACAGAGAACGATTTGTAGGAGTCCGAGGGCGGCGTCAACCCCATCTCGGCCATCACCTTCTTGGTGTCGGTGGCCAGATAGACCTGCTCGGCCACCGTCTTGTAGTCGACATCGCCCTTGATCTGGCCCCAGCGCTTCATCTGGGTGAGCATCCACACCGCAAAGGACTGCCAGGGGAACGGATCGAAATCGACGCGCTTGGGATCGGTCTTCACGCCACCAAGCCCGTCCGCATAGGTGCCCGTCAAGACCTGCTCCAGCACGGTGACGGGCGCATTGATGTAGTTTGCCGGCGCGATCGCCTCCGCGATCTGCTTGCGGTTCTCCGCCTTCGCCGCATAGCCGGTGGCATCGACGATGGCGCGGGTCAGCGCCGCAAAACTGTTCGGCGACGTCGTGATGAACTCCCTGCTGGCGGCAAAGCTGCAGCAGGGATGGCCGTCCCAGATCTCCTTGGAGAGGATGTGCAGGAAGCCGACGCCGTCATAGATCGCGCGCTGGCAGATGTTGTCGGGCGCCAGGAAGCCGTCGATGTTGTCGGCGCGCAGGTTCGCCACCATTTCCGGTGGCGGCACCGAGCGCAACTGCACGTCGGTATCGGGGTCGAGCCCGTGCTCGGCGAGATAATAGCGCAGGAGATAATTGTGCATGGAGTAATCGAAGGGAATGGCGAATTTCATCCCCTTCCAGTCCTTGGGATCGCGCCGGTCCTTGTGCTTCATGGCAAGCGTGATGCCCTGCCCGTTGATGTTCTCGATCGCCGGCACCGTGAACGGGATCGGCTGCGCGCCGAGCCCGAGCGAGATCGCGATCGGCATCGGCGCCAGCATGTGGGAAGCGTCGTATTCCTTGTTGATGGTCTTGTCGCGGATCACCGCCCAGCCCGCGGTCTTCACCACTTCGACGTTGAGCCCCTGCTTGGCGTAGAATCCCAGCGGGGATGCCATGATGATCGGCGTGGCGCAGGTGATCGGGATGAAACCGACCTTGAGATCCCTTTTCTCCGGCGGGCCGCCTTGCGCGAAGGCTTCGGTGACGGCCTTGATCGGGAAGAATTGCGAGACCGCCGCAAGCGCGGTGGATGCACCGACCGATTTCAGGAAGGCGCGGCGCGCCATGTCCTGCGGAAACACCGCGCGCATCACCGCGGAGGCAACGACTCCCTCGTAGCGCTTCTCATCGCTCGACGGCGGGGCGACCGGCTCGCAGCGCAATTCGCGCTCCGCATGATCATGTTCGGCGGCCGAGCGGTGCTGGCCGCAAACACAGCCGGCCCTGACCAGCTCGCGCTCGGAATCGAAGGGATCGTCGAAGATGGACATGCTGCGCCCCTTTGTCTTCATCAAGGCCCGGCCGCGTCTTGCGCGGCCGGGCGCTGGTTGTTCATGCAGTTTCTATGCCGCCTTGCCGGTAACGCCGGATGCCATCGGCAATCCCTGATCGATCGGCAGCGCGGGATCGCGCGACCACTCGTTCCATGAGCCGAAATACATCCGGACGTCCTTCACGCCAGCGTTCTTCAACGCCAGGAAGGTGTTCGATGCTCGCGCACCCTTGAAGCAGTAGAGATAGACCGGCGTGTTCTGGGAGATGCCGACGGTGGCGCATTCCGCCAGGATTTCGTCCTTGGACTTGAAGCGCGGCCCCTCGCCGGTAGGCTTCATCATCCGGTACCATTCCAGCCACACGGCACCTGGAATGCGGCCCTTGCGCGGGCAGAAATCCTTGCCGTAGGGCGAGGAGCTGTCGCCGATCCATTCGTCGACGTCGCGGACGTCGAGGATCGCGATGCCGGGCTTGTCGAGCGCCGCAAGCATTGTCTTGGCGTCGATAAGGATGTCGCCGGCTTCCGGCACGATCGGGAACGATGCCTTCACCGGGCTCGGCACTTCCTTGGTCGTCGGCAAACCTGCCGCCGCCCAGGCGTCGTAGCCGCCGTGCAGCACCTTCACCCTGGGATAGCCCAGCATCGTCAGCAGGTAGTAGCCGCGGCAGGACTGGCCGAAGCCGGAATTCATCGACTGTTCGTAGATGACGGCGGTTTCCTTGCCCGAAAGGCCGGCGGCGCCGAAGGCGTCGGCGAATTTGGTCTTCAGCTCATGAATGCCTTCCGGCGTCGATGTCGCAAGGTAGGTGAAGATCTCGTGCACGTTCACCGCGCCCGGCAGGTGGCCGGCCGCATAGGCATCCGGATTGCGCGTGTCGATGATCACGCACGGCTCCTTCTTGATGAATTCGGCGAGTTCGCCGGCAGTAATCAGAACGTCCGTCATGGCAGGCCTCTCCTGTTGTGGTGGTTGCAGTCAGGTCGAACCGAATCGCGCCATCAGAACTCCGCCAGCATCTTGCGGAGCTGCTTGGTGGCAGGGGTGACGATGGCGACGAAATAGGCTTCGCGAAGCCGGCGCTGTGCGCGATGGCTCTTCAGGTAGCCGCGCGCGCCGCAATGGAGCATCGCCGCGTGCGCTGCAGCGACCGCGGCGTCTCCCATTCGCAGGCGCAGCGCGACCACGCGGCGCCAGAAGCTGTCGTCCGGATTGTAGGGATCGGCTGCGAGCGTCATCCCTTCCTTCTCGAACTCGGCGTACAGCTCACGGAACTGCGCCGGCTGCTGCGGCAGATAGCGGTTGACGTGGCCGAGCATTGGGTCGACCTCATCCATGATGTTGATGCAGTCCTTGATCAGCCCGAGCGCCATGCCGGCCTGCAGCAGGATGAAGCCGGCGCGGATCTTCTTGACGAAGGGTCCTGCCTGTTCGGCCAGGATCAATTCATCGGGCACGAAGACGTCGCGGAACTGCACGCCATAGGTGCCGGTGCCGTCCATGGCCAGGAACGGCTTGCAGGGCTGCAACGTGATCGCGGCATCGGAGCAGTCGGCGAGAAACATGACGATGCCGCCGGGCTCGTCCTCGCGCTCGAAGATGGTGCCGAAGAAATGATCGGGACCGAGATTGGACACCCAGGGCAACGCGCCCCTGACGATGTAACCGCCGTCGACCTTGCGCCCCTTCAACTTGAACTTCTCGATGCCGAAGAACGTCTTCATCGGGTTGGAGAGCCCGGTGCCGCCGAGCACGCGCCCGGAGCAAAAGCCGTCGCCAAACCGCGCGGCGAGCTTCACGTTGCACGAATTGGCTGCGTACCAGACCAGCGTGCTCTGGCACCATGCCATGAAGGCTGTGGCGCCGCAGACCTCCCCGATCACGGCCATCGACTGGATGGCACCGCGCAGGTCGGCGGGCCCTTCCTGCGGGACGTGGCTGCCCCAGGCGCCGACCTTGCCGAAGCTGCGCAGCACTTCGGCCGGATAGACCGTCCCCTCGTCGATGGCGGAGGCCAGCGGCGAGAGTTCCTGACGCGCAATGCGCGCCACCTCGTCGACAATGGAAGGTGCGGGCCGGTCGAGCGTTTCGACCCGCGATAAAGCCAGTGAACCCATGATCGCCTCCCGCACCTTTGCGTTGCCTAGATTCCGACTTCGAGATTGACGGGGCGGGTAAAGGTGTTGGCGACCGGCGACCACTTCTTCACATGCGCGACCAGTGCGCTGATCTCGTCCTGCGAGATGCCCTCGCATTCCATGTCGACCTTGATGCGCACGTCAGTGAAACCGACCGGCTTCTCGCTGACGTCGCCGGTGCCCCATACCGCCGTGATGTTGAGGTCGCCCTCGAGTTCGAGCTCGAGCTTGTTGACGATCCAGCCGCGGTGCACGGCGTTGGCGTGGAGGCCGACGGCAAGGCAGGACCCGAGCGCGGCAAGCGAGGCTTCCGACGGATTCGGAGCAGTGTCGTCGCCGAGGAGCCCCGGCGGTTCGTCGACGATGTAGGGCGCGAGATTGCGGATGTAGTTGGCGTGGCGGAATTTGCCCTCGGCGACCGTCTTGCACTTCAAGGTCTTGATCACCTTGGGGTTGGCCTTGCCGTTGGCGATGAGCTGCTCCAGCCCGCCCTTGTCGATGGGCGCGAGGCAGCCTGTCAGCACTGTTTTTTGAGCGACCGCAGTCATCAGTTTCTCTCCCGGGAGTTAGGATACCGAACGGTCTGTTTCCTGCATAAGTCGTGCCAGAAACGCTGGAAATCAAAAGACGAGGCGTTGCAGGTCGTTACGCTGCCCTGCCCGCAGATTGATCAGCGCGTGCCTGCTCATGGGCGATGCAGATGCTGCCGCCGCAGCGATTGTTTTGGGCAGATGCAAGATGCGGCTTGATGATTTTGCCGCGTTCCGATTTACTGAAGCGCATGGGCAAATCAGCTTCGAGGAAGAAAGGCGCCGCGGCGTTCGCACCTG
Source organism: Bradyrhizobium sp. (assembly GCF_016219575.1). GTDB lineage: Bacteria > Pseudomonadota > Alphaproteobacteria > Rhizobiales > Xanthobacteraceae > Bradyrhizobium. The sequence continues at coordinate 181,467 of NZ_JACRMG010000040.1, forward strand.
CCGATGACGAATCCGCGCGCGGACGTTTGCTGAACGCGGCGACGCGGCTGTTCTGCAAGGACGGCATCAACGCCACCGGCATCGACGCCATCATCGACGAAGCCGGCACGGCGAAGACCACGCTTTACAAACTGTTCGGCTCGAAGACCAACCTCGTTCATGCCGTGCTGGAGAGCGAAGGCAAGCAGTGGCGCGAATGGTTCATCGGCGCCATTGAATCCGGCGGCGGCGACGCGCAGACCAAGCTGATGCGCATCTTCCCCGCTCTCAAGACCTGGTTCGCCGAGGATCGCTTCTACGGTTGTCCCTTCATCAATGCGGTGGCCGAGCACGACAAGGACCAGAAGCAGTTCCGCAACATCGCGCTGCGCCACAAGAAGGTCGTGCTCGCGCATATCGAGAGGCTTGCGGCCGAAATGGGCGCAGCCGAGCCGGCATTGTTCGCGCATCAGCTCGCCCTGCTGATCGACGGCGCGATCGTCGCCGCCATGGTGTCGCGCGATCCCGGCGTTGCCGATACGGCGGCACTCGCGGCAGGCTCGCTGTTCGAGCCGGCGAAGACGAAGCGGCCGAAGCGCGCGGGCGCTGCTGAACTCGCGGCGGTCTAGTCTCCGCCAGTCAGGCTCTTCTGCAACAGGTCGAGCTGGGTCTCAAGATCGCGCTCGATGTCGGCCGTCCTGATGCTGACCACCCTGTAGTCCCGGCTCTCCAGCCAGGTCTTTCGCGCCGCGCGATCGGCGACGATCGCCTCCGACTCCTCCGGATTGACCAGCTCGATGGCGAGGCGATGCACGAAGGAGACGAAATCGGGGATCTGGCGGCCCACCGGAGTCTGCCGCTTGAACTGGCCGGCAAAGCGGCGGTCGCGCGTCAGCGCCTGCCACAGGATGCGCTCGGCGTCGGTCGGATTTCGCCGCAGCAGCCGGGCCAGCCCCTTCAGGGTGCTGCCGGAGTCGGAAACCACGCCGCCCTGCTGGCCCTGCTCGGCCAGCAATGCACGCAGCCGGGTTGCCTGCTGCCCGTCCAGCACCCCGCCCTTGGCCGGCCCCTTGCGTCCCTCGGCGATCGCCATCACCACCCCGTGCAGGGTGTGCATGTCCTGCTTGGTCGGCTCCATCCGGGTGAAGATGTTGCGCAGGTTCACCAGCATGGTGTCGCGTTTCTCGCGCGGGCGGAGGAATTCGACCTTGTCGAGCTCACGCACCAGGTTTTCGAAGAAGGCGTCGATCTGGTGGTGGGAGGCCCGCTCCGAACGTTCCGGCATGGCGAATGGCAGCGCACCCGCGGTTGCCAGCTTGAACCACTCGTAGCCCATCAGCAGCACGGCCTGGGCAAGGTTGAGCGAGGCGAAGCCGGGATTGACCGGGAAGGTCACGATCCGGTTGGCGAGCGCCACTTCCTCATTGGTCAGGCCTGCGCGTTCGCGGCCGAACAGGATACCCGCGCCGCCCCCGGCAGCGATATGGCCGACCATCTCGCGGGCGGCGGCTTCCGGTGCCATCACGGGCTTGGCCTGGTCGTGGGCGCGCGCGGTGGTGGCAAACACGAGGTCGAGATCGGCGACCGCGGCCTGCGCGGTGTCGAACAGCTCCGCCTTCTCCAGGATGTGGTCGGCCCCGGCGGCCGCGCGCTGGGCGGCGATGTTCGGCCAGCCGTCGCGCGGATTGACCAGGCGCAGCCTGCCCAGCGCGAAATTACCCATGGCGCGCGCGGCCATGCCGATATTCTCGCCGAGCTGTGGCTCGACCAGGATGACGACGGGACCCGCGAGCTCGGGAGCTGATTTTGTCCTGTCCGTTCCGGACATCACTTCACTTTCTGATTCAACTTGCGAAGATTCTGAATCAGGGTCTCAACGGCCCTGCCCATCCTCTTTCGCCCTCGTTTGCCTGTCCGGCCGAAATTCTCAAGTGGAATAATCACGTTAGCGGCGGCTTTGGAAGTTGGGCCGGAAGCCCTTTTTGCGGCCCGGACGCGCCTCCCGGAGCCCTGCGGACCCGCGGTCCGTCCGGCGGCATTCTCAGCCAAAGGATGAGCTTAAAGTGCATATCCGCATCGCTTCCGCCCGGGGACGGGCAGTGCTATAGCCCGACGCATAATCCCGCCAACCCGCCTAAAACGCGCTGTTCCCTAGAGGCTTCTTTCGACATGGCAAAAATCAAGGTGTCCAACCCCGTCGTCGAACTCGATGGCGACGAGATGACCCGGATCATCTGGCAGTACATCAAGGACAAGCTGATCCACCCCTTCCTTGACGTCGAACTGCTCTATTTCGACCTCGGGATGGAATACCGCGACAAGACCAACGACCAGGTCACCATCGACGCCGCCAACGCCATCAAGAAGGTCGGCGTCGGCGTCAAATGCGCCACCATCACCCCCGACGAGGCCCGGGTGAAGGAATTCGGCCTGAAGGAGATGTGGAAGTCGCCGAACGGCACCATCCGCAACATCCTCGGCGGCTGCATCTTCCGCGAGCCGATCATCTGCAAGAACGTGCCGCGCCTCGTCCCCGGCTGGACCAAGCCGATCATCATCGGCCGCCACGCCTATGGCGACCAGTATCGCGCTACCGACATCAAATTCCCCGGCAAGGGCACGCTGTCGATGAAATTCGTCGGCGAGGACGGCACCGTGATCGAGCGCGAGGTGTTCAAGACACCCGGCGCCGGCGTGGCGATGGAGATGTACAACCTCGACGACTCCATCATCGACTTTGCCCGCGCCTCCCTCAACTTTGGCCTGATGCGCGGCTACCCGGTCTATCTCTCGACCAAGAACACGATTCTGAAGGTCTATGACGGCCGCTTCAAGGACATCTTCGAGGACATCTTCGAGCGCGAGTTCAAGAAGCAGTTCGACGCCAAGGGCCTCACCTACGAGCACCGCCTGATCGACGACATGGTGGCCTCGGCGCTGAAATGGTCCGGCGGCTATGTCTGGGCCTGCAAGAACTACGACGGCGACGTGCAGTCCGACACGGTGGCGCAAGGCTATGGCTCGCTCGGCCTGATGACCTCGGTGCTGCTCACCCCCGATGGCAAGACGGTTGAATCTGAAGCCGCCCACGGCACGGTGACCCGCCACTACCGCGAGCACCAGAAGGGCAAGGAGACCTCGACCAACTCGATCGCCTCGATCTTCGCCTGGACGCGCGGCCTCGCCCACCGCGCCAAGCTCGACAACAACGCGGAGCTGGCGAAGTTCGCCAACACGCTGGAGAAGGTCTGCGTCGACACCGTCGAGGCCGGCTACATGACCAAGGATCTCGCGCTGCTGGTCGGCGCCGACCAGCGCTGGCTGTCGACCACCGGCTTCCTCGACAAGGTCTCGGACAATCTCGCGAAGGCGATGGCCTGAGATTTCGCCCGATCCGGCAATGACGAAAGGCGGCCTTTGGGCCGCCTTTTTCGCATCTAGCGATCGGTGGGCTCCGCGGCCTGCTCGGCCAGCGCGATTTCGGCGGGCGCAATGTCGCCGCGCTGCGCCGCTTCCCCGGTTTCGGCAAGCCGGGCTTCCGCGGTCTCTTTCACATGGGCCGCCAACGCCGGCAGGCGCTCGATCAGGGCGTGGAAGTCCTGGGCGTCGAGCGCAAGCAGGCGCGTCTTGCGGGTGGCGGTCACGGTGCCGCTGCGGTTGGTCCGCCGCAGCAGCGCGATCTCGCCGAAGAAGGTGCCGTCGGTCAGCCGCACGCGCTGGTTGGGCAGGTCGATCTCCACCTCGCCGGTGGTGATGAAATACATGGAGGAGGCGATGTCGCCGCGGCGGACCAGCACCTCGCCGGCCTCGATGGTCTGCGCGCGCAACAGGCGCATGATGTCGGCGATCTCGGAGGCGCCGAGATGCGAGAACAGCGGCACCCGCGCCAGCATGCCCCAGGTGACGACGAAATCGCGGCGCCGCACTTCCTCGGCAAAGGACGTCGAGATGATCGCAACCGGCAGCGCGATCATGGCGAAGCCGAGGACGACGGCGACCGACGTGATCATCTTGCCGAGCACGGTCACCGGCACCACGTCGCCATAGCCGACGGTGCCGAGCGTGACGATCGCCCACCACATCGCCTGCGGAATATTGCCGAACTTGTCGGGCTGCACATTGTGCTCGATGGCATAGAGCAGGCAGGCGAACAGCAGCACCACGCCGGTCAGGATCACCACGCAGCCGAACAGCGCCCGCCGCTCGGCCTGGATGGCCGACAGCAGCGAGCGCAGCGCCGGCGAATAACGCACCAGCTTCAGAAACGGCAGCATTCCCGTCAGCACCAGCGTAATGCGGTCGCCCGCGACCAGCGCGATGCCGGAGGGCAGGAACGACAGCAGGTCGATGACGCCGAGGCTGGAGAAGACATAGTCGAGCCGCGCCCGCAGCGGCGAGACGTCGCCGATCGAATGCCCGGCAATGGTCCAGAGCCGGACGGCATATTCCAGCGCGAAGGCCGCCACTGCGGCAATCTCGATGGCGGTGAACAGCGCGCCGAACCTGGCGTCGATCTCCGGCACGGAAGCGAAGATCATCGCCAGCACGTCGATGACGATGATGGCGACGACCAGCCGGACGAAGCGGGAGCCGACCGAATTCGGCAGATGATCGTGCTCGAGCAGTTCGTAGAGGCGGTCCCTCAGATCGGGATCGTCCACCGAACGCCTTTCCGGAACGATTGCCACCGCCAGTGCCCCACGAGCCCAAGTCCGCCAGCCGGCCCTTCCCCTGACGCGGACTGCGGAATCAAGGGGATTTTGCGATACTAGCGCGGAAGGCGCGGGCTGGCTTGCGCCGCCTCAACGCTTCAGGCGCCAGCCATGGCCTTTTCGATCGCCGACAGCGCCGCATCGGCCTTGGCGCCGTCGGGCCCGCCGGCCTGCGCCATGTCGGGCCGCCCGCCGCCGCCCTTGCCGCCCAGCACTTCCGAACCCTTGCGCACCAGCTCGACCGCGTTGAAGCGCGAGGTCAGGTCGGCGGTGACGCCGACCACGAGGCCGGCCTTGCCGTCCCCGGTGACGCCGACGATGGCGACCACGCCCGAGCCGATCTGCTTCTTGCCGTCGTCGACCAGGCTCTTCAGATCCTTGGTCTCGACGCCCTCGACCGCGCGCGCCAGCAGCTTGACGTTGCCGACCTCGCGCACGCCGCCTGCCGCGCCGTTGCCCGCGGAGGCGCCGCCGCCCATGGCGAGCTTCTTGCGCGCGTCGGAGAGATCGCGCTCCAGCTTCTTGCGCTCTTCGAGCAGCGAAGCGATACGCGCCGGCACGTCCTCGATCGAGGTGCGCAGCTCGGAGGCCGCGGTCTTGGCGAGCGCCATGGTGTCGTTGGCGTGCCTGCGGGCGTGACGGCCGGTCAGCGCCTCGATACGGCGCACGCCGGAGGCAACCGCGCTTTCGCTGATGACGGAGATCAGCCCGATATCGCCGGTGCGCCGCACATGCGTGCCGCCGCACAGCTCGACCGACCAGCCGAGCGCGTTGCGGCCCTGTTCGCGCGGACCCTTGCCCATCGAGACGACACGGACCTCGTCGCCGTATTTTTCGCCGAACAGCGCACGCGCGCCGGCCTCGCGGGCGTCGTCCACCGCCATGATGCGGGTGGTGACCTCGTCATTCTCGAGCACCACGTCGTTGGCGATGTCCTCGACGCGAGAGAGCTCTTCCGCCGTGATCGGCTTGGGATGCACGAAGTCGAAGCGCAGGCGATCGGGCGCCACCAGCGAGCCGCGCTGGGCGATGTGGTCGCCGAGCACCTGGCGCAGCGCCTCGTGCAGCAGATGCGTCGCCGAATGGTGGGCGCGGATCGAGGAGCGGCGCGTATGATCCACCTCGAGCTGCAACGCGGTGCCGGCCTTCAGCGTGCCCTGCTCCACCGTGCCGTTGTGGACGAAGAGATCGCCGGCCCTCTTCTGCGTATCGGTGACGCGGAACTTGATCCCGCCCTCGCCAGTCAGCACGCCGATGTCGCCGACCTGGCCGCCGGACTCCGCATAGAACGGCGTCTGGTTCAGCACGATCGAACCGGTCTCGCCGGCCTTGAGGCTGTCGATCTCCTTGCCGTCCTTCACCAGCGCTGCGACCACGCCTTCGGCGCTTTCGGTCTCGTAGCCCAGGAATTCGGTCGCCCCCAGCCTTTCGCGCAGCGGGAACCAGATCGCTTCGCTGGCAGCTTCGCCCGAGCCCGCCCAGGATGCGCGCGCCTTCTCGCGCTGGCGCTCCATGGCGTCGGTGAACGAGGCCTGGTCGACACTGATGCCGCGCGACTTCAGCGCGTCCTGCGTCAGGTCCAGCGGGAAGCCGTAGGTGTCGTACAGCGTGAATGCCGTGTCGCCGTCGAACATGTCGCCCTTTTTCAGGCCGGCGCTCTTCTCGTCGAGAATGGCAAGGCCACGCGCCAGCGTCTTGCGGAAGCGGGTCTCTTCCAGCCGCAGCGTCTCCTCAATCAGGTTCTCCGCGCGCACCAGGTCCGGATAGGCCTGACCCATCTCGCGCACCAGCGCCCAGACCAGGCGATGCATCAGCGGCTCGTGCGCGCCGAGCAGCTGCGCGTGGCGCATCGCGCGGCGCATGATCCGGCGCAGCACATAGCCGCGGCCTTCGTTCGAGGGCAGCACGCCGTCGGCGATCAGGAAAGCCGAGGAGCGCAGATGATCCGCGATCACCCGGAACGAGGCTACGGTCTGCTCTTCCGGTCCGCTGCCCAGCGCCGAGGCGGTGGCATCGATCAGGTGACGGAAGAGATCGGTCTCGAACACGCTGTCGACGCCCTGCATGATGCAGGCCATGCGCTCCAGCCCCATGCCGGTGTCGATCGAGGGGCGCGGCAGCGGCACGCGTTCCTCCTTCGTCACCTGCTCGAACTGCATGAACACGAGATTCCAGAATTCGAGGAAGCGGTCGCCATCCTCCTCGGGGCTGCCGGGCGGACCGCCCCAGATGTGCTCGCCGCGGTCGATGAAGATCTCCGAGCAGGGCCCGCACGGGCCGGTATCGCCCATCGCCCAGAAATTGTCGGAGGTCGGGATGCGGATGATGCGATCGTCGGAGAAGCCCGCGATCTTCTTCCAGTAGCCGGCGGCCTCGTCGTCGGTGTGATAAACGGTAACGAGCAGCTTGTCCTTCTTCAGCCCGAAATCCTTGGTGATCAGGTTCCAGGCCAGCTCGATCGCGCGCTCCTTGAAGTAGTCGCCGAACGAGAAGTTGCCGAGCATCTCGAAAAAGGTGAGATGGCGCGCGGTGTAGCCGACATTGTCGAGGTCGTTGTGCTTGCCGCCGGCGCGGACGCATTTCTGCGAGGTGGTGGCGCGCTGGTAGGGCCGCTTCTCGAGCCCGGTGAAGGTGTTCTTGAATTGCACCATGCCGGCATTGGTAAACATCAGGGTCGGGTCGTTGCGCGGCACGAGCGGGGACGAGGCCACGATCTCATGACCGTTGGTCTTGAAGTAGTTCAGAAAAGTCGACCTGATCTCGTTGACGCCGCTCATGTTCTTCCAATCGGGGGCTTGGGGTCCGGTCCGGCCAAAACGCCTGAATCTCCCGGGCAAACGCTTTTAGACATTGCTTGCCACCCTGTCCAGAAACTGTGCAGCCAGATCAGGGGGTTGCCGCAGCACACAAACCTCGTTGATAGCGCGCATGCCGCGTTGACAGGCTTGGGCCGGACGTGTTTCCTCCCCATCTGTTCGAGTACAGTCACGTCGGGAGAGATCGGCTTTGGTGCCGGCGCCGAAGGAGCAACCGCCCCGGAAACTCTCAGGCAAACGGACCGCGTGACTTGACGACATCTGGAAAGAGGCGCTGAGGACGGCAAGGTCCGGACGCGTCCGCCGACGGGATAATACTCTCAGGCACAGCGACAGATGGGGCTTTCTTGCTGGTTTTCGGGACCGATTCCCGGGAACCGAGAGGGCCCTGTGATGCTTGCGACGAATAGCACCCTGAAACACACACCGTTGCACGCGCTGCACCTTGCGCGCGGCGGCAAGATGGTGCCGTTCGCCGGCTATGACATGCCGGTGCAATACGCGGCCGGGGTGTTGAAAGAACATCTGCATACCCGCACGGCGGCCGGCCTGTTCGATGTCTCCCACATGGGCCAGCTCGCGCTCCGGCCGAAATCCGGCCGGGTCGAGGACGCCGCGCGCGCGCTGGAACGGCTGGTGCCGCAGGACATCGTTGCGGTTGCGCCGGGACGGCAGCGCTACGCCCAGTTCACCAACGAGGACGGCGGCATCCTCGACGATTTGATGGTCGCGAATTTCGGCGATCACTTGTTCCTGGTGGTGAACGCCGCCTGCAAGGCCGAGGACGAGGCGCATCTGCGCGCGCATTTGTCGGACAGCTGCATCATCGATTCGCTCGCCGGCCGCGCGCTGATTGCGCTCCAGGGCCCGAAGGCGGAGAGCGCGCTCGCGAAGCTGGGCGCCGACGTCTCGGCCATGAAATTCATGGATGCCGGGCCGCGCCGCGTCGGCAGCTTCGACTGCTTCGTGTCGCGCTCCGGCTATACCGGCGAGGATGGCTTTGAGATTTCGGTGCCGGCCGCCGCCGCCGAGGCGCTGGTAATGCGGCTGCTGGACAATCCCGATGTGCTGCCGATCGGACTCGGCGCGCGCGACAGCCTGCGGCTCGAGGCCGGGCTTTGCCTACACGGCCACGATATCGACACCGCGACCACGCCGGCGGAAGCAGCCCTCGAATGGTCCGTGCAGAAAAGCCGCCGCCATGGCGGCGCACGCGCCGGCGGCTTTCCGGGCGCGGCAAGAATTCTCGAACAGCTCGACAAGGGCGCGCCGCGCCGCCGTGTCGGGCTGAGGGCCGAAGGCCGCGCGCCGGTGCGCGAGGGGGCCCAGCTTTTCGCCGATGCCGCCTCTTCTGCCGGTATCGGCAAGGTCACCTCCGGCGGCTTCGGGCCGAGCCTCAATGCACCGGTCGCGATGGGCTATGTGCCCACTTCCCTCTCTGCCGTCGGCACCACCGTTTTCGCCGAAGTGCGCGGGCAACGCCTGCCGCTGAAGGTTTCGCCCACGCCTTTCGTTCCCAATACCTATAAACGCTAGAGGAATTCCATGACGACGCTGTACACGTCCGACCACGAATGGCTCCGCATCGAAGGCGACGTCGCCACCATAGGGATCACCGACTACGCGCAGTCGCAGCTCGGCGACGTCGTGTTCGTCGAGTTGCCGAAAGTCGGCCGCAGCCTGACGAAGGCGGAAGCCGCCGCGGTCGTCGAATCCGTCAAGGCGGCCTCCGACGTCTATGCGCCGATCTCGGGCGAAGTGATCGAGGTCAATGACGCGCTCGCCGCCGAGCCCGCGATGGTGAATTCCGACGCGGCGGGCAAAGCATGGTTCTTCAAGCTCAAGATCGCCAACAAGAGCGAGCTCGGCGGCCTGATGGACGAAGCCGCCTACGCCAAGCACACGGCCTGAGAGAGTGAACCGATCTGCACCCACATATTCGCTGTCATCGCCCGGCTTGACCGGGCGACCCAGGGCGGATTCAACCGGTCGTCGCAACACTTCAGGTATGGCTCACTCGGAGAAATTCGTCGAGAGTTTCCGCTGGTGTTTTCCAGCCGAGGGTTTTCCGGGGTCTGGTGTTGA
>NZ_JACRMG010000036.1 GCF_016219575.1 Bradyrhizobium sp.
GTGGCACCGCACCTCGAAGGAGAACACCGAGTACCACTCGGTCAAGCTCGACGATCCGTCCTTCCCGGCGCCGATCTACGCCAACCTCTTCAAGGGCGAGACCGACTACACCCTCGTCTGGTCACGCTGACCGACCGCTACCGCGACGGTTCGCCCGCCGAGCCGTCGCGGCTCTTCCCTCGGGATTATGTGGAGCGCGGCGAGCCCGAAACCCGCGGAAAACCTGCACTCAGACGCCACCACTCCGCATAACGCCACGCTTCGCATAATCCGCGCGGCCGACGTAGATGCGGTGGCTCGGAGCGTTATCATTCGACCGGTTGGTCTCGGCGACGATGCGGACGCCCTTTGCCTGCAGGCTCAGGGTGACGATCTCGCCCTGGAAATCGTTGCCGACCTTCTTGAAAGAACCGATGTTAGCCATGTCACTTCTCCTGTTGTGTTTCGAGCCCGCGACCACCGCGGCCTCGATGGCGATCTTTCAGGCCGAGGACGATCGGCGACGCACCCGCTTGCGGGCCGTAGCGCAGCGGAGGACGCCGTTGTGGCGACTTTCTTGCCTCGCGAGGAATGGGCGCACGCCCAGGGGAAGAAAGTCGCAGCAACGGCGTTGCGGCTCAGACGATCGAGGCGAAGCCGGTCTTCGGCCAGATCAAGCCATCAATGAGGCCACGTGCGTCCGCGTGCTGAACCGCAATCTCGGGAGAAGACGTGACCTATCTCGGCTGTGCTGAACAAGGGGTCGGAACGATTTGGCGCAGAAAGAGAAACAATCTGCAGCAAAGGGCGGTATCGCCTCCGAAGGAACGATCGAAATGACGCCGCTCCGCCGCAGTTATGTGGTTGAACCGGAAATGGTCGCGGCTTGGTCAGGGCATTCCGAGGAGGATTGCGCCCCTCCTCACTCAGGTCCCGATCATCCATCGTTCAACAGGCCGATCTACGCTAACCTGTTCGACGACGAGCGCGGCGAAGGCGGTGAACGGTCATCCCTCGCGCGTAGCGGCCGTAAGAATTGGTTGAGACGGCTTCTCCACCGCCCCAACCGAACTGAGCGGGCGGGCCTCCGCAAAAACAGTCAAGCGCGTCCAAGCCGTGCCGGCAACGCAAACCGCGCCGAGGCAAGCGAAGGCCTCACGCCAAGCCATCGAAGATACCCCGATCTGAGACAGGGCGAACACCAGATGATAGCCCGCGACGGCAGCAGGAACAGCGAATGCTGTCGCGATAGCGATGCGCAAGGTCAAGGAGCGACCAACGGCGACGGCGGTCTGACCGAGGACAAGCGTGAGCACGCCACCGGCCGTTCCGATGAGCAACGCACCAACGACACCGGCGCCGCTCTGTAGCGCCATCATCCCGATACTCAACGCGACGAAAAACGGCAGGGCATAAACTGCCAGCGCGAAAATCGCCCAGCAGAACAAACCAATGCCTAGTGTGTTGAGAACAAGCCCAAGAGCGAGCATGGTGGTGGCTCCATGTCATAGATTTGCCGGTCGCGCCTTCCACCACCACCACGGCGCAACTTCAGACATAAGATCGAAACGAGGCGGAGTTGCGGCGCATGCAACTCCGCTTTGAGCGCTTGGAGGCGAGAAGACGGTGCTCACGCGCCGCCGAACTTCCACACGGGGATGCCGAGGCGCCTGGCCTTGTCGGCGAGGTTGTCCTGGATTCCTGTGCCCGGGAAGTGCATGACGCCGATCGGCAGCAGTTCGAGTATAGCATCGTTGCGCTTGAAGGGGGCGGCCTTGGCGTGTTTCGTCCAGTCGGGCTTGAAGGCGACCTGAGGCACCTTGCGGCTGGTCGCCCATTTGGAGGCGATCAGTTCGCCGCCTTTCGGGGAGCCGCCGTGAAGCAGGACCATATCGGGATGCTTTGCGTGAACCTTGTCGAGGCGATCCCAGATGAGGCGGTGGTCGTTGAAGTCGAGCCCGCCGGTCAGTGCGATCTTCGGTCCCGGCGGTAACATGACCTCGGTCTCGGCACGACGCTTGGCCGCGATGAAGTCTCGGGAGTCGATCATCGCTGCGGTCAGCGTGCGGTGGTTCACAAGTGATCCCGATCGAGGGCGCCAGGACGATCCGGTGTGTGTCTCGAAGCGCTCGATGGCCTGATCGCGGAAGAGCTCCAGGCAGTTGCGGCGCTCGATCAACGTGATGCCTTCGGCCGTCAAACGCTCGAGTTCGACCGATCGCACTTCGGAGCCGTTCTGCTCGCGCTGACTCTTCTGTTGCGCCTGCTCGTTGTCGTCGAGTTGGCGTTCGACGCGGTCGACGGCACGATGGAACAGGTTGACGGTCGACCAGAGCAGATCGTCAAGGTCCGGCTCGAGCCGCGTGTCCCTCAACGTGGCGACCAGGGCATCAAAGATGTCGGCGACGGCTACGGCGACGATCTTGCCCTCGGGAAGCGGCCGTGGATCGGGCTGGTCGTCGAATGGGCGGAAGCCGAAGAGCTGCAATTCGGTGAGAACACGATCAGTTGGAGAAGAGGCGTGCGGCGGTTCGATGTCGTCGTGGTCGGTCATGGAAGAGGACCTTTGCCGAATCGGCCGCGCCCATCGCGGCCTTCGTGGCGATCACTCAGACGGCGGGCGGAACGGGCCAGAACCCGAAGGGCCGAAGCGGCAGCGGAGGATGGCGGAGGCCGGCTATTTTGCTTCGCGATGCAAAGCGCGCCGGTCAGGTGGCTAATGTGTCTTCTCATCGCCGGCGCGCGGCGGAAAATAGCCGGACATAGCCATTGCCGGCCCGGGCTGCTTGCCGTCCGATCGCCCTCTAGAAGGCCGAGGTCGCGTCCTCTTCCGGCATTGGCCGCGTCGTGGCCGACCTGTCGACGTCGATCGAAGTACCAGGGCTATTCCGCAGGTACCGTCGATGAATGCACGAAGCTGACGACGTCCTCTGGTACGAGTTGGAGCCGCAACGCTGCTCGGAGGGCCTCGAGCCCGAAGATGTGCAGATCTTCGTTGAAATCACCTAGCCGGGGCGACAGCGCGATCGCTTCAACGCCGGCAGCTTCCGCGCGCTGAGTGAGAGTCGTCTGCACAACATCTCCGGCAGCATCGGCGTCACGAGCGATATAGAGGCGACGCAGGCCAGCCGGCAGCAACATCGCTGAGAGGTGATTGGCCGAAAGCGCTGCGGCCATAGGCAAGGTCGGCAGTGCGTGACGTAGCGACAGCATGGTCTCGATACCTTCGCCAGCAGCGAGCACGTCGTCCACCACACCGAAGCGAACGGCGTTACCGAGGAGGTCGCCCATGGCCCGTCGTGGCGTTTCGACCGGAGCCTTGCCGAGTCGCACGCGATCAAAGGCGTCGGGATCGAGCCAGGTGCGGTGCGCGCCTGTGATCCGTCCATCGAGGTCGGTGACGCAGGCGATCATCGCCGGCCATGTTTCGGTCGGCAAATGTTCGTCCGGCCGATAGTAGCAACGTGGGTGGAAGCGGAGGCTCCCACCATGGTGGATGTGGGCTATTCCGCGACGCTGCAAATACGTCTCGACCACCGTCCCTTCAATCGAGCTGGACATCGCAAAGAGCCGACGAGCCGCCTCTTGCGATCCGGCTTGCGCAAACAAACGAATGGGTTTCGGCGCCAGTTGCTGATCGAGACGAGGCAGCTTCAGAAAGCGCCTCGCCTCCTCGGCGACCTCGCGGAAGTCTCGAAGGCCCAGGCTCTGGCGAATAATGTCGAGGAGATCGCCATGTTCCCCGGTCGCTGCATCAGTCCACTTTCCGGCGGGCCCCTTCGGCGATTCCTGGAGTCGCACGAAGAGCGAGCGGCCCGGTGTATTGTGGACGTCGCCGACCACCCAGTGCCGCCCCGCCCGCTTGCCATTGGAGAGATAGTGTCGGCACACCGCCTCGGCCTCGAGCGCGAGGCGGCCTGCCAGTTCGGAGGCATCGCGGGACATCAGGCGGCCTCCCGTTCACCGATGCGCGCCACGGGATAGCTGTCAAGCACCTTCGACAGGACTTCGACGCCGCTTGTGTCCGTAGACACGAACATGCGCAACTTCCAGGAGATGATCTCGCCAAAAAGGCCGTAAGCACGGAGGCGATCGCGCATCGTGTCGTTGAACCCGGACAATTCGATGCGGTATGCACCCATCACCCGGACACGGCGAAGCTGGAGTCCCTCCGTAAGATCAAGGACGGCTCGTCCCTCCATCAGTGCGGCAAAGGCAGCGTCGGGCGTCAGCGCGGGTGTATCAGCCGCAAGGACGGTTGCGACCCAGGTGGCGGAAACCTTACGGCCGATGATGCGCTCGCCCGCATCGGTCTGAAGGCGATAGACACGGGTCGATTCGTTCGGCAGCCGCTTCCAGATAGGTAGCAGCAGGCCCGCCACCACGTGGATCGTGCTGTCCGTGAACTCGGGGATCTCGGCAAGCTCGGCCAGCCAGGCCGCGGCAAAGCGTTCACGGTCCGCCTCGGCCCAATGGCTCTCCGCCATCATGGTCAGGGGGACTTTGTGCTGCTCCATCGGCCGGATCAGGCGGACGCGCCGCTCGATCTCGCCGTCGTCGAGCATCACGCTTGCCGCCGGCACCTGCACGGCGGCTCGTCCCGAGCGCTCATTGATCAGTAGGACAGCGCGACGATCGGAAAGACGATCGAGAGCGTCATCCAGACGCACAGGATGATTGCGCTGACGCTGCGTGATTGTGAGCAGCCGGGTCTCGGCGCCAGTACCCGGATGGGCATAAATCGTCCGCCGGTCGGTGACGACAAAGCTTTCGGCTCGGAGCGTTTCCAGTCCGACGTCGTAGGTGCCCGACGCGACCGCGCCCTCGATCCGAGCGGTCAAGAGGTGCTCGAAAGCGGAGAACAGAACATTCTGCAGGTCGATGGTAAGCGCCAACAGCCTGTTCAGGAAAGTCGTGATTGGCGGCAGATCATCCCTGAGCCCATTGGCATCCGTCAGCTTCAGGCCGGTCGTATCCTCGAACCTTTCGAGCGAGCATCCCTCGACCTTGCCTCGCGCAAGCAGCGTATAGAGTTGACGCAACGCATCACGACCGTACTGGCTTTCGAGATTGTCCTCGGGCCGGAACAGCCCCTGCCCTCCGGTCTGGCGCTGGCCGCGCGTAATGGCCCCCAATGTGTCGAGCCGGCGGGCAATGGTGCTGAGAAAGCGCTTTTCCGCCTTCACGTCGGTCGCAATGGGACGAAACAACGGCGGTTGCGCCTGGTTCGTCCGGTTGGTGCGGCCAAGGCCTTGAATGGCGGCGTCCGCTTTCCAACCAGGTTCGAGCAGGTAATGCACGCGAAGTCGTCTATTCCGTGCCGACAACTCGGCATGATAACTGCGCCCCGTGCCGCCCGCATCGGAGAACACGAGGATGCGCTTGACGTCATCCATGAAGGCCGAGGTCTCGGCGAGATTGGCCGAGCCGGCTCGACTTTCAACCACCAGCCGGTCGCCCTTGCGGATGACGCGGCGCGAGCGGCCGGTCACCTCGGCGACCACGTCGGTGCCGAAGCGCTGTACGACCTGATCCAGCGCGCCAGGCACTGGCGGCAGCGAGGCGAGCTTCTCGATGAGACGGTCGCGACGAGCGACGGCCTCCCGGCTCTCGACCGGCTGGCCGTCGCGATAGACAGGCCGGGAACACAGATTGCCCTCCGAGTCGGTGAAGGGCTCATAGAGTTGGACCGGAAAGGAATGGGCGAGATAGTCGAGCACATACTCGCGCGGGGTGATGTCGACCTGAATGTCGCCCCACTCCTCGGTCGGGATCTCGACGAGCCGGCGCTCCATCAGCGCTTCGCCCGTCGACACGATCTGGATCACGGCCGCATGGCCAGCGTCGAGATCGCGCTCGATCGATCGAATCAGCGAAGGCGTCTTCATCGAAGTCAGGAGATGACCGAAGAAGCGCTGCTTGGCACTTTCGAAGGCGGATCGTGCCGCGGATCTTGCCTGCCCGTTCAGCGTTCCGGTTTCGCTGGTGATGTTGGCGGCCCGCATCGCCGCGTCGAGGTTGTTGTGGATGATGCTGAACGCATCTGCATAGGCGTTGTAGATGCGAACCTGCTCTGGCGTAAGCTGGTGCTCAACGAGGTCGTACTCGACTCCCTCGTAAGAGAGCGAGCGGGCAGTGTAGAGACCGAGCGCCTTGAGATCCCGCGCCAGCACCTCCATGGCCGCGACCCCACCCTCTTCGATCGCTTCGACGAACTCGGCACGTGTGGCGAACGGGAAGTCGACGCCGCCCCAAAGGCCGAGGCGTTGGGCATAAGCGAGGTTGTGGACCGTGGTGGCGCCCGTTGCCGACACATAAACCACGCGAGCATTCGGCGACGCGTGCTGGAGCCTCAGGCCCGCGCGCCCCTGCTGAGAGGCCGCCTGGTCGCCGCGCTCGCCTTTACTCCCGACCGCATTCTGCATGGCGTGGCTCTCGTCGAAGACGATCACTCCGTCGAAGTCGGAGCCCAACCATTCAACGATCTGCCTGACACGCGAAACCTTTTCGCCGCGCTCGTCGGTCCGCAGCGTGGCGTAGGTGGTAAAAAGGATACCTTCCGAGAGTCGGATCGCCGTGCCCTGGCGGAACCGAGACAGCGGCGTTACAAGCAGCCGCTCCATGCCAAGCGCGGACCAGTCGCGCTGCGCGTCCTCGATCAGCTTGTCGGACTTGCTGATCCAGACCGCACGGCGGCGGCCCTTGAGCCAGTTGTCGAGCAAGATTCCGGCGACCTGCCGCCCCTTGCCCGCGCCGGTGCCATCGCCCAAAAACCAGCCGCGGCGAAAGCGGACGGCATTCTTGGCGTCGTAACGCGCGGCGGCCACGACGTCAAAAGTCGCATCGACGGTCCAGGAACCCGCAAGAAACTCGGAATGCGCTTCGCCGGCATAGATGATACTCTCGAGCTGCGCGTCCGACAGAAGTCCATCTGCCACCAGACTCGAAAGCAGGTGCGGACGGTAGGTCGGTTTCGGTGGCGCAACGGATGCCATCGCTGCGGACTGCACGAGCTTGGTCGGATGTGCGCACGATCCGGGAATACGGATCGACTGCAATCCGTATTCCTCATAAAGCGCATCGGTCATTCGGGCGCCTTCCGGCGGCGACCATTCGACCGTCTCGTAGATCAGCTCTACGCCTTCAGGCGCTGCGCCGCTCGAAGTGGACGATGGGCGTGGCGAAGAGACGCCGACCGATCGCGATATCGGAGGGCGCTTGGTGATGTCGACCACTACCGGCGTGACAACGGGTAGCCTCGGAGGCACCTGCTGTGTCACCCAGTCAAGCAAGGTGGCGACATCGCTCGCCATGCCTGGCGAAGCAGGAAAAACCTTCGGATCCGCGGTGGGCTGCTTGTCGATCACAAGCAGCCTCGTGCCCGTCTGGGTTCCGTGCTTGGCGTAAACGGCGCCGTCGATGGCGGCAGAAAACACCACCCGCCCGCGTTCCTGGAGGCGAACGAAAGCATCGGTCCATACCGGGTTATCCGGCGCAAGGTTCTCGCCGGTGATAGCGACGAGACGACCGCCGTCGCAAAGGCGTGCCAGGGCTGAAGCGATGTGCCGTACAGCCGCGTCCGACATCCGTCGATCGACATTCGCCACCGCCGAGAACGGCGGGTTCATCAGGACGACGCTCGGTACGACACTCGCATCGAGGTGGTCATCGATGTAGGCGGCGTCGAAGCGCGTGACTTTAGTATTGGCGAACAGATGGTCGAGCAGTGCCGCGCGGGCCTCGGCCAACTCGTTCAACATCAGGGCGCCACCGGCGAGCTCGGCAAAGATGGCGAGCAAGCCGGTTCCGGCAGAGGGCTCCAGAACACGATCGGCAGGCGTGATGACGGCTGCCGTGCATGCAGCCAGCCCAAGCGGGACCGGCGTTGAGAATTGCTGAAACGCCTGACTGTCCTCGGAGCGTCGCGTATGGGTCGGCAGACAGCTCGCGATTCTCGCAAGCATCGGCAGCATGGCAGCGGTCGAGCCAGCCTTGGAGCGGATGGCCGGGCCGAACTTGCGAAGGAACAGAACGGTTGCCGCCTCGCAGACGTCATAGGCGGTCTTCCAGTTCCAAGCGCCGGCCGCGTCCGAGGCGCCGAAGGCCGCCTCCATGGCGCTACGCAGAACGGTGGCATCGATGCGACGGCCGCGTTCGAGATCAGTCAGGAGCTGCCGCGCGGCCCTAACGGCGGCAGAAGTGAGACTTGCAGCGGCACGCATCGAGAGCGGCGCGGCGGCGGCGCCGCCGGCAAGAGATTCGGTCATGGCAGGATTTCTCGGGAGAGCGGGAACGGTCGAACCGCCCGGCGCTCTCCTTAAGACCGCGGCGATTCAAACCCTTCCCGGCCCGGCTCTACCTCTCAGCCGTCGCCAATAAAAAGGGGACCGGCGCTCTGCACCGGTCCCCAAAACTGCAGGACGGCCGGAGCCATCCCGCTCTGTGATGTCACTCAGCCGCATCGAGCCGTTGCGGATCATCGTCGCCGGCGTTCGCCCGATCCTCCTCGTCGTCGGCGAGGAAGTCGGGCAATGGGCCCGCTTCACCCTCCTCTTCCGTTGGCGATGCGTTGGGCTCGACGAGACGCAGCGGCTCCGGCAACCAGCCCGAGCCATCGAGGAGGCGCTCGGCCTCCTTGGCCATGTCCGCCTTCTTCAGGTGGTCGATCAGTTGCGCCGAAGACTCGCCTCTTGCTTCCCGCACCGCCTCCAGAATGCGGGGTTTGGTGACCCGGCCGAGATAGTTGTCGGCAGTCGGTCTCCAGCCAGCCTGGACCATGTCGAGGCCGACAGCGCGGGCCAGCACCTCCGCCTGGTCGAGCCGCGTGCGGACGCCATGAGTGGAGACACGGCCCTGATTGTAGCGGTTCGCCGGCTCATAGAGGGCGTTGACCGCAAATGACGCACAGTGAGCGAACAGGGACGCCTGCGCCTCGCCGTCGAGCGCTGTGAGCGCATCCCAGAGATCTTTTTCGCTCTTCGGCAACCGTGCTTTCCAAGACCCATGCCGCGCCTCGACAGTCTTCGCAGACGCGCTTTCCCTCAGCCCCGGGGCTTGAGCTGGAAAGGTCGGCGTGTGAAGTCCGATCTCAAGACAGCTTCCGGACGACGCGAACCGGTAGAAGGCCGTCAGCACGAAGTTGTGCAGAACCGCCTGGAACGCGACGGCAGGATTTTCTGCCAACGCATCCCGCAATGCCAGTGTACGATGCGCAGTCAGCTCGGTGATGAGCCGATCCGGCAATGGCCTTGCCGCATCGTCATCATCTTCCTCGGCATCGGCCGGGTGAGCGGCGACTGCGATCACCGTACGCTGGACCGAAGTGCTAGCCTCTTGCCCTTCGGTCGACGACGGATCGGCACCCTGCCCGACATCGGGATCGATTGCCGGCACGTCATCCTCTGGCCTGACGTAACCCCGGTCCACCGAAAGACGTCCTTCGGAATCGATGCTGATGAAGACACCGGCTCGGGCGATCTCCGTCGGATCGTAGAGCACCGGCCGGTCTTCGAACGCCATCAATGCCGACTCGATTTCGCCGAGACGCTGATCGACCTCATCGGGCAACTCGTCGGCATCCTGATAATCGGATTCAAGTTTGGCCTGCTCGGCGTTGAGCGCGTCGATGGTGGCCTGCTCCTCGGGGGATAGGCCCACAGGTTTGCCCTCGAGCTCGCGATGGCCCCGGGTGTGATCGAAGGGGAAATCGACGGCCACCGAGATCCACTTCCAACCTTCAGCGGCAATCGTCTCAGCCTCGACCTTGAGTTTTTCGGTTACGAGACGATCAAGCAACGGGATGTCCTGAAGCCAGCCGCCGTCATCGGGCTCGAACAGATCCCGCAAAACGCCGCCGCCGGCTTGCTCGTAAGCAGCGAGCCCAATGAACTGCGCGCGTCGATCAGACGCGCGGACGGTGTTCTCGGTGAGCATGCGTCGGATTTGATAGGGCTCATCGTAGCCAGAGCGGCTGACGTTTTCCCAAACCTGCTCTTGGCGAGCATGATCGCCAGTCACCGAGAACGCCATGAGCTGGTCGAGGGTCATGCCGTCTTCGGCATAGACTTCGTGCAGCTTTGGCGACACGGACGCCAGCCGCAGTCGTTGCTTCACGATGGCCGTCGTCACGAAGTGCCGGGCCGCGATCTCCTCCTCGGGCAAGCCGGCGTCGAGCAAGGTCTGAAACGCTCGGAACTGATCGAGCGGATGGAGCCCAACCCTCTCGTCATTCTCGGCAAGCGAATCGTCTTCGGCAATACCGCCCTCGCGCACGACGCAGGGAACGGGCTGCGTCTTGGCCATGCGCTTTTGCTTCACGAGAAGTTCCAGCGCGCGGTAGCGCCTGCCGCCGGCCGGGACCTCGAACATGCCAGTTTCGTTGCCCTCTGCATCGACGATGGCCCGGACATTCAGGCTCTGCAACAGGGTACGCAGCGCGATGCTCTCGGCGAGCTGCTCGATCGAAACGCCAGACTTGACGCGCCGGACGTTGGACTGGCTGAGCACAAGCTTGTTGAAGGGAATATCCCGGGATGGACTGAGTTTGATCTTCTGGGCGCTTGCCATGTCGGATTCTCCATGACGGGCGGCCGAAAGACTCTCTCTCGGCCTCCAACCCGTCACGAAAATCCCGGCTCTCCTCTTGCTCTTGACGACTCCGCAGTCAGCGTACCGCGCGTTGCGTACTAAATATCCCACGGAGAGACTCTTCGGCCGAAGCGCAGCGGAGGCAAGAGAGAAGGCAGCCGACGAAGGGGCAGTGATAGCGACGCGGGCATGAAATGACCGCGGGCACCGAGGCGACTGCAGTCGCGAGACCGGTTAAGAAGGCACCCGCGTTCGGGGCAGTGATAGCGGCGCCGGCATGCAATGCCGGCGGCCCCTAACGCGAGAGCCTCCGGCGAGCGACACCGTATGGCGCAAGGGATCGAAGCCACCGGCCGAGACGCCTCGGCGGCTCGGTTCACGAGAGCCCGGTCCGCGACCAGCGGATGCGCCCACGATCAATACGTGACGTTATCTTCCTGCGGCCAATGGAAGATGAACAACATCAATCGGAAAAAATGCTGTCCAGCAACCGGGCAAGCCTAAATCCGGCCTTCTGCAGCTGCTCCCGGACAACCGGCTCATTCGCGGCCAAATAGTCCGTGTCGACCGCTACGCTGCCCTCAGGCTTGTCGCAGGATGCCCCTTGCACGACACAGTATCGTGTCGTCGTGGATACGGTGATGGCGAAGGACTCATTGGCCCATTCACGCGGGTCGGGCGAACTCCACTTCGTCTTCATTTCTGGCGTCATCGCCTCGATCAATTCCGTCGCGGCGTCGGACACATCCGGTCCGACCGCGCCCAAAACAAGGCAACTATCCCACGCACTATGAAGATTGCCTGAGCATTGGCCGGTGACCCGGATATTGTTGCCTCCACGGTCATCCTCAAAGGACACATGGAGCGGTTGATGAACATCGCCCACCCAATGCCCGAGCGATTTGAGCGCTATCAGCCGGTCGACTGCCTTCTCATGCCTGGATTTGACGATCCTGGAATCTTTCAGGATGGCCTGCACCACGCAAGCCGGAGCTTGCGGGCATTCGTCGGATGCTAGCCCCGTCGAATTGCGTGTCAGATTGACAAAGTGCTCCGGGGCACGAACGCGTGGATGATCCGGGAACACGCAGGACTGCGAGAACGTGTCAAATTGGGTGTCGGCCTGGATCAGCTTACGAACGGCAGCGCGGGTGTCCGGCTGAACCAGCCTGAAAGCGATCTCGCAGATAATCTGATGCCCCTCGTCACCCCAGGCCAAGGCTTTGTTGCAGGAGGCAAGGACGACGACCAAAGCCAAAACGACGCCGCGCATTCCAACCTGCCTGTCCGATCAGTGCCCCTTTATCTCCCCTATTCTGCGTTTGGGAAAGAAAAATTGGGAACGCGGAATTGCTGGGCATGCACCAAAGCCTGGCGCAAGATCGAAGGACACGCGGCGACCCAAGGATGAGCCGAATCAGCGAACCGCCAGTACCAACAAGAAAATAGGAATCTCCTTCAGCAACTCAGTGACTTGCAACACGATCGAATGACGACCTCGCTAGATCGATTTTTCCGCTGCCGACATGCTATCGGTTCGGCAGGAGGCACAAATGACCGACCCGAGAGACGTTATTTGCGCTGCAATCCATTCTGCTTTTGTAAAATATCCCCGAGAAGATGACCCTGCTTCGCACGACCATTGGATGCAGCCTGAGGAGTGCGCGCACCTGACCAAGGTGGTACTGGCCGAGCTGGAAGCGAATGGCTTCCAGATCGTGAAAAAGTCCGCCTGCCACACGTCCGCTCAGTTAAGCTTCGACGCGCCAACCGGGTTAGGCTGCGGCTGCTCCAGCATTTTTAAGGAGGCGTCGATCGCATTCCTGAGATGCACCGCGGCGGCAGCGCTGCACCGAAGTCGTCCGCAGGACACGAACCGGACGTCTACCGTGTCGTCCTGGTGCGGGACGAGAATGCGGGCACCCAGCTCAACCTGCACGATGCCGCTCATGACCCCGTACGCAGGAGCAATATCAAAGTAGATTGTTGGGGCGTCGTTGCTGTTCTCGAAGGATGGCACCGAGCCCTTGCCGGGCGGATCGGTATCGACAGGGTCGGCCACGCGCTGGCTCCTCAATTCTGACCGGAAAGGCGCAGGCTATCCGAACGATTTGATCGTGTCAGGTACGTTCGCTCCCCTGTTGCCTGACGACAACACGCAACGAAATTTCCGCCGAATCGGAGCGATAGTCGCGATCACAGTCAGCATAAGTTCGGGCACAGAGCACGTAGTGGCCAAAGTCGTGGGCTGCGATGAACCTCTTCCAACCTCAGGGTGCCTCGCATCTGCTCCGATTGCGGCGCTGAGGAGCCCGGACACCTCCTGGCGGCAACCTCGAGCAATCTGGCTGCATCATCTTCCAAGGCTCGCTCGAT
This sequence comes from Bradyrhizobium sp., assembly GCF_016219575.1. GTDB lineage: Bacteria > Pseudomonadota > Alphaproteobacteria > Rhizobiales > Xanthobacteraceae > Bradyrhizobium. Next base: position 12,943 of record NZ_JACRMG010000036.1, read on the forward strand.
ACCAGCACGCCGATCATCGTGATGCTGCTGATGATGATGATGATCATCATCGGCGCCCAATAATGACATGCGGGCGTGATCGAACACCACGCTGCCGATCATCATCCTGCTGGCGATCGTAGCCGGAAAACCACTAGTTCCCGCTGAGCTGCCGATGGCATTGTTGGGCTCTGGCGGTCAGTTGCTCAGCGAGGCGCCCGATGATGGCGTTATCCAGGCCGTCTTTCTGCACTTGTGCTCGCACGGCAGACACAACGTCAGGAAGCTGTTCGGCCATAGAAATCAGTCCGGCGATGACCTTGTCCGGATCAAGGCGCGTTTCACGGGCGAACTTCTGCCAATGGCGCAAGCCAATCAGGCTGAGCTTGTATTCGCCGCCGATTTTCATCGCGAGCTTGATCTTCTGCATGTCGACGTCATCGTAGGGAAGAATGCTGGCGATGTCGTAGAGCGGCGCGAGCCGCACGTGTGGACCGCCAGCCAGCAGTAGCGAGTAATTCTTGGCATGCGCATCCGTACCCGCAATGAGCCAGTTGAAGCCCAGCGCGTCGACAAACGTGTCAACGTCGGCGACACGATCCGTGGAGTAGGTGCGCAAAAGCTCGATAACATCGACGGGGCTGGGGCCGCCTTCGTTTTGATACTTGCTGGTCGGCGGGATGCCGAGCGCCTGGCAGATATCCTCCTGATGAACACGGATGATCGCATTCCCGCTGAACTGCCGATCGTAGCGCTCGATGACGATGGCGACTTCTTCTCCAAAGCGCATCACCTTGGTGTCGGCGACGGGCAGACCGAGATGGCCCGCAAGCAGGAGGCATATGTGCTCATTTTCCGCATGTCCGTCGAAATGTCCGGTTGGCGGTTTTAGGATATGCGTCGTCGGAATGCGCCCGGATGGTATTCCCCACCTGCCCTTTTGCAGAAGCAAGGCGGTCTTGGGCTGGGCGCCCGCAAGGCTGAATTGTCCGGTGTCGCGCGGCAGCCGCCATGCGGCGTGATCCTCGCGCAACGCTTGCAGACGCTTGGCGATCGCCGCCTCGTCAAGCCATTCGACCTTGTCCTCGGCCCCGCTTCGCAAGGCTGCCAGCCGATCGGGCGTGACGAACTGGACGGCACCTGCGCAGTCCTCACCTACATGGGAGATAAGGGCAAACACGTTGCGCGCCGACACCTGAAATTTCTTGGCCCACCGCTCGAGCACCCGCTCGTTGTCGGGCAGAAGTCCCCAGAGGAAGGCCTGTACGCGAGAAGGACCATGCTCTTCGGCAGCAAGCGGCATGGAGAGCGACAACGGATAGGCTCCCTCGGCTTGGCGCCAATCTTCGTCATAGACGAGGGTGAGCCGGCCGCGGGCATCGTTGCGCACGCGGCCAACTTCCCGGCCATCCAGCAGAACAACGAGTTCGCTGGTCATGCCTTTTTTTTCCTGGCCCTGGCCACGATGGCATTGATATCGATGCCAGGCTTGGTGATGCGCCGGGCGGGTGTTTGTTCGGTGCCCGCATCCAGACGGATGTCGAGGGCATCAAGAGCGCGGAGGATCAGCCCGAGCTCAGCGCGCGCGTGTCCTTGCTCGACCTCGATCACCCATTGCCGGCTGACGCCAATGCGTTTGGCAAGCGTCGATTGGTCGAGTTTAAGCTTCTTGCGCCGGTCGCGAAGAATGGCGCCGAGTTCGGCAGGTGTACGGATGAGCATGCGATTTCCATATGTCAGCGTTCGCTTACTTTAGCATATGTCAGCGTTCGCTAACAATCTGAAAATGTCAACGTTCGGCAACAAACCGAAAATGTTATCGATCGTTGACATGAAGACCAGCGATTAAATTCCAATTTCCTCATTTATTTCAATTCGTTCAGCCAACAATCCGCGACGCTCAGATTTCTCTTAACCTCTCGTTGATAAATTGCGACCTAGGCGAATTTCAAAGGAGAAGCCGGGTGCTTATCGGCGTGTACGAGGAAATCTGGTCGTGGCCAGTCCGGCCCGACTCCCAGCCGACGAGCAGGCGTCCCGTCGGCGCCGCCGACGGATACGCCGCCGCCTGCACCCTGGCGCAAGCGATGGCCGGAAAATTTAACCGTTCTGCCTTCGTCGGCGAATATGACTATTGGTGGGGCCACAACGAGGACGCACCACAACTCTATCGGTATGTGATTAGACCTGCGTAGATTCGACTTATGAACCAAGAAGCCGTTCGGCATCGATGGCTCGGCTCCTTCGAACCGTTGAAGCACGACCGGGACATAGTCGTCGGGGTCTTCAGTCTCCGAGTTGCTCCTCCCAGGCATCGCCTGCCCCCTGGCTCTCGGCGGCTTCCGACCACATATAACTGCTAAGATGGCGATAACGCTTGGTAATGTATATGAAAGTTCGTCTTCGCCTCCCACTAGAATCCGTGTTATGGTTCGCTCATGACTGATAGGCGCAAAGGCTCCAGCGTCAATTCCTCCTCCCGCATCTTGGGAGACAAGACTTTTGCGGCCATTTCGGCTGTCGAAGGGTTGAAGCTGGGTAAGGCTTCTAGGGAGCGCCTGTCGGCCCTCAACAAATCAAAACTGACGCCCGCTCAAAAGCGGGCTGAGGTATTGAGGGCGTACGTCCAACCTAAAGGCCGCTAACCGAATTGAGCGGCTACGACGTATCCGACGACCCCTATTGCTACAAAGGTACATCCGTCCTTAAGAACAGAGCCCGCCTCAGGGATGCGAAAACCCTGGACGCGTTCGAACTCGAAATGATGGCGTTGAGATCGCGAGAGCCCCTACCTGAGGGACGCTTTACGCCAGCGCATTATAGAAGCGTCCATCATCATCTGTTCCAGGATGTTTATACCTGGGCCGGGAAGTACCGGACCGTCCGCACAGCAAAGGGAGGGAACTGGTTCTGCTACCCCGAGCACATCGCCTCAAGCATGAATCAGTTGTTCAAGAAGCTTGAGCCTCCGGCGTTAAAGCCTGGCGCAAGCGCAGCAGACTTTTTGGATGCAGCCGCCGATTTCTTGGCTGAACTCAATGCTATTCATCCGTTTCGCGAAGGGAACGGTAGATCCCAGTTAGCTTTTATGCATCTTCTCAGTCGCCATACCGGCCACCCGCTCAACCTTGATCGAGTCGACGCCAAAACCTTCCTGCCCGCGATGATCGCGAGCTTCCTTGGTAATAGCGGACCGCTCAGGAGCGAATTGCAAAAGCTGCTGTGACGGTCGGCTATTCGGTGCCGGCCTGCCGGGCCAGCAGACGACGCGCGCGCGCAAGCCGGGCTTTCAGGTCCTCCTGAAAGGCGGGGTCTTTGCGCCGACTTTCGATGTGCTCGCTGATGGCGGCACGAATCACATCCGAAACGGCACGCTGCTCGACTGATGCAACGGTCTCAAGCGCTTCGGCCTGTTCTTCGGTCAGGCGGATGGTCATCGCTTTGCTGGTTTTCATGGCTCCATGAATGCACCTGAACACCGGACTTGTCAAGTGGCTTGGAGTCATGGTATCTTGGTATCATCTAATGGAGGTACCACGATGGCTGAGCATGACGACGAACCCGGACGGGAAGCCCGCGAGAAGGAACTGGACGCCTTTAAGGAACGCCAGATTCGCGAGCTGCGCGAGTTCGAGGAACGGCAGAAGAAGGAGCTGGAGGAGTTCGGGCGCCGGGAGCCGGAAGAGCTGAAGGAACTTGAGGAGCGGCAGCACCCGTACGAGATCAAGATCGACCGCACCGAGTTCAAGGTGAAGGAGCACTTCCTGACGGGCGCTCAGCTTCGGGCGCTGCCCAACCCACCCATCGGCCCTGACCGTGACCTGTTCGAGGTCGTGCCGGGTGGCTCTGACGTAAAAATCGAGGACACGCAGAAAGTGAAGATGCGCGATGGCCTGCGCTTTTTCACCGCGCCCGCGCAGATCAACCCGGGCCTCATCTAAGGAATGACCGCAGTGCTGCCTTCACACGACATCGAATATCTGAACATCAAGGCCCCCGGCCATCAGATCACCGCAGAAGGCGGCGTTATCTGCGTGCTCGTTCCGTCGTACCCCCTTCCAAAGGGGTTCGATCAGGAAGCTAGCGATCTCCTCCTGCGCCTGGCTCCCGGGTATCCCGACGTACCGCCCGACATGTGGTGGTTTGATCCACCTGTACGCCGAACAGACGGCGTTGTGATTCAGGCAACCGAGGCCCGCGAGGGTCATCTCGGACGCCAGTGGCAACGCTGGTCGCGGCATTTCCAACCGGGCCAATGGCGCTCGGGGATCGACTCGCTTCAAAGCTACTTCGCCTTGATCAGAAACGAGCTGCTGAAAGCGGCGCCGGGGGGATCATGACAATCACATTGGTCCTGACAGAGCCGCTGTTCCAGGAAATCGAACAGACCGCTAGACTTTCGGTGGAAACCGCAGGCGTGCTGCTCGCGGGAATCGCCCGCGCGCCGAATGGCGATATCCGGCTTCTCGGACGTGGAATGCGCTGGGTGCCGCAAGACGCCTATCTCGCGCGTGAAGGCGATCACCTAGCAATCGCGTCGCAGGGTTACGTCCCTGCCCTAGCCGAAGCCGAGTGTATTGGCGCCATTCCGATCTGGTTTCACACGCATCCCGGCACAGTCGGTCACCCGACACCGAGCATGGCCGACCGCAAGGTCGATCAAGATATCTCCGACCTTTTCCGGCTACGTTCGGGCTCGGAACTATACGTCACGCTAATCGCGTCGCCGCGCGATGATGGAATCACCTTCACAGGCGAGGTGCATTTCGGCGACGGCGGGCAGGCGCCGATCGACCGCTTGTGGTGTGTCGGCGACAAGTGGCAGCTCGTCCACCCGTTCAATTCGACCGCTCCGTGGATTCCCGCGATCTTTGACCGGAGCGTCCGCGCATTCGGCCCTGATATCCAGCAAACGCTTGGCGCACTGCGGGTAGGCATCGTTGGCTGCGGCGGCACCGGGTCAGCGGTCGCCGAGCAGTTAGTGCGTCTCGGCGTTCGCCACCTCACCATGATCGACGCCGATACGCTGACCGAGAGCAACATCACGCGGGTCTACGGCTCAACATCTGCCGCAGTCGGCAAATCGAAAACGGCGGTGCTGCAAAGCCACCTGACGGCGATCGCGCCCGATCTTGAATGCCATACCGTGGCGGCAATGGTGACGCTTGAGAAGACGGCGCGCGAGTTGATCCCTTGCGACGTTGTCTTCGGTTGCACCGATGACAACGCCGGCCGCCTGGTTCTGTCCCGATTCTCGACCTTCCTGGCTACCCCCGTTATCGATTGCGGCGTGCTACTGGGCGGCGATGGAGCGCTGGCAAGCATCAACGGCCGCGTGACAACCCTTACGCCAGGTGGGGCTTGCCTCGTCTGCCGCGACCGGATCGACCTTGCTCGCGCGCAAACCGAGCTGCGAACGCCGGAGGAGCGGATACGGCTTGAAAACGAAGGCTATGCGCCCGTCCTGGGAGGCGTTGAACCAGCGGTGGTGACGTTCACCACGAGCATCGCGTCTGCCGCAATTAACGAGCTCCTGGAACGCCTGATCGGCTTCGGGCCCAGCCCAAGGCCAACGGAGGTTCTGTTCCGCTGGCACGAGAGAGAAATCTCAACCAACAACGCGAAGCCGCGACCAGGTCATTACTGCAACCCGGAAAGCCAGAAGATCGGCAAGGGCGAGGGTAATCCCTTTCTTGAACAAGCGTGGCCCGGGGCATGAAGATTCGTTGGTGGCAGTGGCGATGGATCGACTGGCTTCCGCAATGGCTGACACATCTGCCGCGGTGGCAGTGGCCACGGCTCGACTGGCTTCCGCAGTCGCTGACACGTCAGCCGCTGCTGTACTGCATCGGCAAGGTCGAATCGGCTGATGAAATTCCGGAGAAGCTACCGAGCAATACGGCTGTCGCCGTCGGCGCCCTAACGCGGCCGAAATGGATTGCGTTCGACTGCCCCTGCCGAAGCGGCCATCGCATCATGCTCAACCTCGATCGTGGGCGCAGTCCGTTCTGGCAAATATCTGGGGTTGAGGGTCCTCTTTCGCTTTCGCCAAGCGTGAACTACTATGATGGCCGACGCAGATGTCACTACTTCATAAGAAACGGGAAAGTCGACTGGATGAAGGATTCGTTCGGTGAGTGATGACGTTCAGGAGCCCCTTCCGGCGTCTGAGACGACGCCGGCAAAAGCTGAGCGTCCTCTCACGAAGACGCCAATGTATGCGGCGATGAACGCAGGTCGCTACCAACGCCAGGAGCTCATCAAGCAGATAAACGCATCCGAAGGCACAAAGCTTATCTGCTACATTTCAAGCTTGGAGACCGAGATCGACCGTAACGATGTGATTGGGTTTGTGGAGATGCTCCACAACATTCCCGAAAATACGCCGATCGATCTCCTTCTCAATACCGGCGGCGGTGACGTCGACGCCTGCGAGAAACTGGTCAAGCTCGTGCTGGCAAAAGCCGGCACGAAGCCATTCCGCGTGATCGTGCCCGACCTAGCGAAGAGCGCCGGCACTCTGATGGCGCTCGCCGCCAGCAAGATCATCATGAGCACCACCTCCGAGCTTGGCATGATTGATCCACAATTCCTCCTGAAGGATGCTCGCGGCAACGAGCTGACCTATTCTGTGATGGGCTATTTGGAGGCTTACGAGGAACACTGCGAAGTGATGCGCAAGAATCCTAACGATCCAATCGCGTTGTTGATGCTTGATAGTTTTGACGCCCGGACCGTTAAGAAATTTCAGGGCATCCGCGACCGCGTGAGGACGTTTGCCGAGGACATGCTCAAGCGTCGCGGCGCGCCGAGTTCGACGATTTCCCAGGCGCTGATGAGCGCCAGCCAATGGAAAACACACGGCCAACCCATTGACTACGCCGACGCGAAGCAACTCGGGCTGCCCATCGAATATCTCCCGCCGGATGACGAGCGTTGGAGCCGCTATTGGGAGCTGTATTGTCTTCTTCGCCTTGAGACGCAGGAAGGCAAGAAAATTTACGAGTCGGCTTACGCTTCACAAATTGTGTGAACGCCTTATAGCTTGGCGAGCAACGGCTGAACGAATTGCATCGTCAGCGGCTCGTGCGCTCTGCCGTCATCCCAGCTCATCGTCAGCCAGTTGGTCGAAGTCGGGTACGATATGACGATCCTTCCCGGTCGATATCGTGCTCCACGCAGAAACGGATATTTGCTCTCGTCCAGAGGTTCGAGCAGCAACACGAAGCCTAGACCTAAGATGTTTAGCGCCAGTGCTTCGATATCCTCCTGGGCATTTGTCAGGGGCTGCAGCTGGAAGCGTGTATGGTTGAACGTTCGGTCGCCTGTGTTCATGGTGCAATAGAGACCAGCACCCTCCGGCCACTCGCGGGGATCGTCGAGCATGTCCAACAGCGCTGCGTCACGCGAGAACGCGCCAGATAGCGGCGCACTGCCCCTAGCAAGATTCTTCGAGACCGCCGCCGCCTTGGCTGTCTTTAGCAGCCAACGTTCAAGATCATGCCCCGAGACAAGGGAGTGTCTCGATCCCGCTTCCCCCTCCAGATATGACTTGAGCGAAGCGAAGAAATACTTGGCAGCATCATCGAGCGGATGAAGAGCGCTGTTGTGCTTGGTGCAAAGACAATTCGTCGTAAGGTTTCCAGGAGCCAAAATCTTTTCCTCGCCTGGCGGAAGCCAGGGAAGTCCGCCAACCGAGAAATCGCCGTCACCCATTAGGACTCGGATGACCGACTCCGAGATAATGTGCTCGCCCGAGATAGGGCCGACACACGAACCCAGGTCACGCATATAGCATTTGGCGACACTCGATGCCTGGGGAAGCGCTCTCAAACCAAGGACAGTGGATGGCTTGTGCCAGTCCTTGCCATTGAAACAACACAGCCACCCCGAACGCGTCTTACCGCACGGGCAAGGGCTATTCAAAACGGCTTCTCTTTTTCGCTTTGCTTCGCCCACAGCTAGATCAGGCCTTCACTCGCGAATTGAATACTGCGATCCACGCCTCATGCTCGACCTTGAGACTTTCGACGATGGCCTTAACCGTCGCATCATTAATAGCCTGTGGCTTTCCATGACTGAACTCGTTTCTGCGGCGATGAACGTCTTTCAGTAGGTCAGCCACGTCACCAAATCCCTGCGCTCGAAGATCATCAAAATAGTTTGTCCCGAAAAACACCTTGTACAAGTCGTAGAGACGGGCTCCGATTCCGGAGTAGCGCCGCAAAGCGTCGTCTAAGACCTGCTGTGGAAGTGAGCGCATTGCCGAGCGGTGAAGTCGCTCGATGCGAGTTTCGAAGTAGCTCCAGAACAGCAACACCAATGCCGCTTGCGCTGACGGGCCCTCCGCATCTTCGAAATGCATGAAACGCTGAAATTCAACAACTGGACGCTCCCATTCGCGCTGAAGCATTTGGAGATAGATATAGTCCTCGTAGCGACTTTCCGCGCCCGCAAACGCCGCAGGTACGACAACCGTTCTGCCATCAATGGTAACAGTCTGAGGCGACGTGTCGAACGGAGCACCACCGCATGCCGGACAAGACTGATTAAACCTGCGAATGCCGGGGCATTTTCCTCCGCATGAAACGTAATCTGACCAAAGGCTCGCCCACGACGTTCCGGCTAGCTCATCGTACCACATTTGGAGCACTCCGCAGCGTCAAGAGACAACCTTGCGCCGTTGTTTTACGTAGCCCCTAGGTAGCTTCGGCCTCACGCGGACCGTACCCTTACCAAGGGAGCTACGGCACTCAGCACTTCGTGCCGCTGACCGTCTCGGAAAATAAAGTGATTGGAGCCGCCCTTGCTGAGCTCCGCGTGAAGCGCCCGACTTACCTGAAGCTGCGTTGGCTCCATCCACGCATACATTCCGGCATCAATCACCTTATCCGACAGGATGTCGATGAACTGGTTGTGCCGGCTACCGACGGCAAGCTCCCATTTTTGGCCAAGGCCTTCAGCCAGACTGTCAAACGTGATGATCTTGAAATCATCCGCTTCGACGGCCTTTACAAGCTGCCGACGGTGCTCGTTTCCCTCGTATTCTGCCCGCCGTCCAAATACGAGAACGAATTTATTGTAGGTTGGATTCTTGGCCATGTGGCGCGGCACCTGAATAGCGCTGACGGTTGAGAGAAACCCGGCCTTGTTTTGATCTGATAGAAACCACGCCTTCCACTGGTTGATCTGCTGCAACGCGTGCACGAAGTCCCCGTGAAACTCGTTGGTGTTACCCTTAAAGAAACGCGATGACGGCGTTTCAAGCTCGATAAACACAGCATTCCAATCATCGGTGCTCTTCGAGAAATAAAAAAAATCGGTCTTGTAGTCGGCGCCGAAAGGGAGCTTACGGAGAACGAGGCTGAGTCCGATGCCGTGGTTCTGCACGAACTCGCGCGGAATGAATCGGGTGTGCTTTTCGAGGTAAGCTTGGTAGGCCTGCTCCTCGCGTGTTTCATCGAGCAGAGCCAGGTACCGCGCGCGTTCTTCATCCAAATCCATCGTGGCTCCGGGCGTTGCTTTTTTGCTCCACTATCCCAACGATCGTTGACTGGGGCAAAGCCTATTCCAAGAGACGCGTGGCTAAGGGATTTTCTCTTAAACCAACTTGACCACCGCTCGGGCGGCAGTCGGGATCGAACCGGTCTCCGCCGATAGTCTCCGCAAAACGGGAATATTCGCGAACGAGGCCGGAGACTTTCGGCGATTTCCGCCTCATGTCGAGCGAACCGAGAGTCCAGAGACAAACCTGAATACGCGAAAAGCCCGGATTTGCCGGCTGTGCTCGCGTCTCTTGGGGAGCCTGGCCGAAAGCGGGAATGGGTGGCTGGGGCGGAAAGGATCGAACCTCCGAGGGGCGGAATCCAAGTTCGTCACGACGCTGAGCGAAACCAGGACTGTTCGGTTGAACGATCGAGCTCTCTTCCTCTATCGGCTGAACAAAATCTCCGCACTCGAAGCGATCCAAAAGAGCCAAAGCCGGTTGAAGCTTGTTCATGCGGCCCCCCGGACTAATATTTCGTTCGGACGTAAGTCCCGTAGGTGCCGTAGCACTGGTAGCCGGCGCGGTTTTTATGCGGCCGCAGCGTTCCGTCGTAGCTCTTGCGCTCAAACAGCTTACCACAGACCGTGCAACGAAAGACGTAGGTGGTGGTGCCGCTGGACGCCCGCGATCGGCGGCGCGTCGAAGTTCGCGGCGCCGCATTACCCGCGGGCCGTAACGTTGGAGGGATCGACCACGGGCCGGTCGGCGTCAACTCAATCGGATAGCGTGGCGAGAACGTTGTCTGCGTCTGCGAGACCCCGAGAATGCCGTCGAGGCGATAGCTACGCGGTTGACCATCTTCCGCGCGAACGGCCATCAACAGAACATCGCCAGCGCGGGAACGGCGCAGCGAGTAAGCTTCGATTGCGCGTGTCGAGCGTTTACCCTTCTGGTCGCGGTAGTCGATGTTGACCAGCAGCCGGTTGACAGCCGCGAACCGAATGATCTCGATGAAGGTTTGGCCGCGCGATCCTGCCGGAAGACCGATAATGCGCTGACGGATGATTTCGTCGGTCGCCCCGCCCATAGGCGGCATCATCGGCAGGACCGGCGCCGCAACCTGGCCGTGGAGCCACTTGAATATCTCCGGCAAAGCGTCCCAGAAGGACGTGATTGGCAGCAAAGCCGGAAGCTGATGGTTAAGCATGCCAGACCAGCCCGCCTCGACATCGCCGCGATGGGGCTCGATGTCGGCAAGCTGCGGCAGTTGGAGGCCCTTGAACGCGCATTTCTCTCGCAGCACTGTGACGAACTGCTGCTGCTCGGGCCGGGCGTCGGCGTTCCGGTAGAGGTTGACCACGTCGTAAAGGTCGCGCGGCCGGGTGCGCTCGGCGAGGGCCCTGAATTTCTCGGCGAAGGCTTCGACATAGTCGTAGGCGAGCACCTCGATCCCTTCCTCCGGCGCGTCGGAATAGGGATGGAAGATTTCCACGGTCTCGGGGTCCAGGACGACGCGTTCATCGGCGGTCAAGTCGAGCTTGATGCGTGACAAGGGCCGCGTTGGCGAAACCGGTCCCTTGTAGCTGATCTTGCCCTGGCATGAGAGGTTACCGCGCGGATTCTTGAGGATTTCGAATTCCAGCTGGTCGGCGGGGATTTCGATGCCGGTCTCGTCGTAAACCCAAGCGCCGACTTCGGCGAAGACGCGCTTAAGAAGGGCTTCGTCAAGATGCGCCTCGTTGCGCAGCGTAAAGTCGAGATCCTCGGAGAATCGGTAGGTCTCGAAGAAGCATTTCTTAAGACAGGTTCCGCCCTTGAAGATCCAGCTTTCGGCAAGCTCCTCATGGGCATAGATGCCGGCGAGCATCCAGCCGAGGACATAATCCTTCTCGATGACATGCGGGTTGAGCGATGTCTGCTCGGCGAGGTCGAGGATTTCGCGCCTGTCGATCAATCCATAGCTCCGGGCGCCCAGGATGGCGGAATGAGGAGCCGCCATCTTGAGATGAGTCGCTTGCAATCCAAAGCAGGATCGAGCTTGGCGTTGCCTGCCGTCAGGCGCGCACGGCAGAGTTCGATGAGCGCGGTGCTGTCATCGCGTCCTTCCGCGAGGAAGCCAAGCCGCTTGAACACGGCGCCGTTGCCTAGCTGATCGCCGTATTCGATCAGCTTCTGATCCATTCGGTCCGATCGTTTGAAGTACACATCGAGGCAATCCGACACTTGCTGAATGCCGCCGCCAAGCGCGGGATCGTCGAGCATATCGATGATTGTCCGGTGAACGTCGGAGACGGACACCTTGGTGTTGTGGCGCCAAATCGGCTTGGTTCCGAAGATTTTTTCGGGCTTCAGGTGCTTGAGCGTGAATTCGAAGCCCTGCTTCGTCTGATGCCTCTCGCGGATAGCTTGTCCGGTGACGACCACGATGTCTTTGAAAATCTGCTCGGTCAGATCCCAATGCTCCGCGGCGGTACGGCCAGCGATATAGGCGGGCGCGAAGAGCGCGGGTACGAGAACCCAGGCATCATCGAGAACCCGTTCCGAACCGAGCGTGTCGATCGAGGCCGGGACATAGGCGCCAGACCCGACCCGGCGCAGCCAACCTTGCTCACGCCATCGTGCGAGGCGCTTGGCGGCTTCGGTTCGCGAAACAGCGAGCGCCTTCGTCACGTCGGCAATTTTGATCACGTCACCCGATCCGGCGAGAACTTGCCGAAGTTGGGCGCGGCCACGAGGCAATTGGGACGCGTTAGTACTTTTCATGAGCTATTTTTCACGAAAAATGGGAACTATCGCACTTATAATACACAAATCTGAAGCAAAAATAGATATTATAGGCAAGACAAATCGCAAAATTTGCGAATTTTTACATATAAAATGCACAGTTGCTCGTCAACCTCGCAGCAAAGGAGGTGCCATTCGTCCCATTTGTACGCCACGGCTACCCAGAAGCCATACCTGCGCTCTAGATCTCTTTCTTGCTGGAGAAGCCTACGATGTTATTGCCTCAGACCGATCGTGGTTCGGGGCGGAGGCATGGGCGGCAAGGACGAAAAAACTCGGATCGAGGCATTTGGGACGCCACGTAGTCGGAAAATGCCGCTCTCCACGAACCGCCGCCGCAAGAATCGTGGCATGCCGCCGCCCGCGACGTTCGATATCGACACGCTGCCGGGCAGCTCTAATTTGACCGCACTCGAGGCGGCCGCGGTTATCCGACGCACGCCCGGAGCGCTAGAGCAGTGGCGGCGCGATCCCAACCACCCGCTGAAATGGCGCTACGTCGATGGCCGCCCGCTCTATCGTGTCGATGCGGTGCGCGATTATCTGGCCAGATGCGATAAGACCACTACGCCGACCCAGCCGCATAATGCTCGCGGAGACGGCCGAGCAGCTCGGCCTTGATGGGATCGAGCGGATTCGTCCGCTGCAGGCGCACGACCTTGCCGACCCGTTTCGCGCCGACCAACTCCGCGATGTAATCATGAGCCGCTTCGAACGCCATCTTGCGGATGATCCACTGTTCGTCGTGATTGTAGACCTGATCGATTCCACGCGGCTTTTGCCCGACACACAGCCGCTGGATTTCGTTGTCGTAGCCGCAGCGTGACATGACGGTGCGCAAGCTGCGCCTTAAGTCATGCATGGTGAACTTGGCGACACCCGCTTCTTTGACCAAACGATTGACCATCCTGGTGAAGCCCGACATCTGGCCACCGGTCTTCGGTGACGGGAAGACATAGTCGGACGTCGCGCGCTGGAAATGTTTTGCGGCCGCAAGCACCTCGTCAACGAGGTGAGTACGCGGCACGTCGTGGTGCAGGCCCATTTTGGTCCATGCCGCATCGAAGGTGATGCGGTCATCCATGATGTGCTTTCGCCACTCGATCATGGTTGGCTCGCTACGGCGCGGGCCACCGAGCAGGCACATGCGTGTTAGTTGCCCAAATGCCCCGAGCTTGCCGGATGCGTGCCAGACCTTGATGATTTCTTCATCGGTCAGTGCGCGGCCCTTCGTTCGGCGTCCGACCCTCTGCGCACGGGTTTCCTTGGGCGCGCGATAGCCGGCGAGCACGTTGTGCTCGACGTAACCTTCAGCGACGCACCATTCGAGGAGGGTGTGCACGTGCTTGCGCAAGTCCTTGGCTGCACCGCGCTTACCGGTTTTGGCGATCTTGTCGACTGCCGCCATGATTTGCCGTCGGGTCAGCTCGGCAATGGCGAGATCGAAGTGATCCTTAAGACCCCGTCGCAGCGCCGACATTGCCGGTTTCCAGTTGACGACCTGGCGTCCGGTCAGGGACGTTTCGTAGGGCCCATCTTCAATGATCAGGGTCGCCAGCGTGGTGCACTGCTTCTCAGCCAACTGTTGTCGCTTGGCCTCGCGCTTGGCGTCGTTTGGATCGACCCCTATGACCACCTCGCCAGCGGCGATGGTAGCGGCCTTGCGTGCTGCCTTCTCGTTGAATTTGGGCCATGCGCCCAGGGTCTTGCGTTGGGTGCCTCTCATCCCAGGCTTGGTGAAAAGGTAGACCCAGGTCCGGCCGCCGGTGGCGCGCATGCGCAGGGCGAGGCCGGGCAGCTTGTCGTCGTGGAGATAATGGTGCGCCTTACCCGGTGGCAGGGTGGCGTTGCGGATCACTGCATCGGTGAGTGTCAACTGGTTGGTCGGCTCCGTCATTATCCCTGCGCTCCCTGTCACGGTGTGCCCCGTAGCCGCCCGGATCATCCAAGCGAAGGGAAAGTGGTCATTGACTTTCCTTCGCTTTTGCCGCCTCGGGGCACACCAGCGTGGAAGGCCGCCCCTTGGAGGACAGAGGGGGCACAGACCCTCCCCGATTTGTGTGCCCCAAGGGAAGATGACGCGGGGGCACAGCGGGGGCATACAAAATGTAGTAAGGTCAGCTATGGCCTATTATGGCCGCATGTGGCGAAAGTACCTGCACTATAAAGACTTCTCCACCTTTTTACTATGGCTGGCTCAGGTTGGCTAGAGTCTACGGATTGTGGTTCACACGGGAGAGGTCCAAGGTTCGATCCCTTGTGCGTCCACCATTCCTCCGCCCCTTCCAAGGCAATCTCATTCAAGCGCAACGGCCCCGCGGTGCCGTGGACACGCACGCCACCAGCCGAGCAGCAGGGACGAACCTCGTGATATACATCGTGCTGGTTGCCGTGATCGGCATCCTGCTGCTGCAAGGGACCGGCGCCATACCGCTCGACAGCGTCGGCGGAGCGCTGGTGATCGCGACGGCTGTTCTCGCCGGCACACTGGCTGTCGCGATCCACGAGGCGTGGACGAAGAGGCGGGGTGTGCCCGGCTGGATCGTGAACATCGTCATCTCGTTCGTCGGTGCCTTTCTGGTCGCCCCCTCGGCGGCATGGCGATGGTGATACTCCTCGTCCCGTTCATGGATGGGTCTTCGTCGCTGGCGGCCGCGGCAGGCCCCCAGATGTCCGTCACGCTCGCCGGCCAGATGGCGATTACGCTACTGGGATCGTGGGGTGCGCTGTGGCTCGTGAACCGGTGGCGGTGAGCCCGCTGAACAAAAATATCGAAAACAACCCCATGCAAAGTAGCCGACGGCTGCCGACATTAGGGGCTTTCGTCTTTTCAGAATACAATTGACACGTCGGGCAAATCAATGGCACGGTGCCATCATCCAGGGATAGCTGCACGGGACGCGGCGCCGGGACCACACGACTTCGCCGTCCGCGAGAGGCGCCTCATCGGCGGAAGACCGCCTTTACGCCGGCTCGCGTCCATCGCATCTCGTACGTTACGTGACGATGCGCAGCGCCCCTCCAGAGGGTGCGGGACGGGGCGCGTTTAACGACAATCAGCATTCTCGTAGAGCGAAATATTCCTTCATGCAAATTCCGTTATTCGAAACCATCGATCACTAGTGCTCGCTACTGTATGCTTGCCTCCTTGGGTTTGGCCAAGGCTGTGGGATAGTCCATTTGTGCAACGCAAATCTGGCGCTCAAGCTTTAAAACTGCCGCTCGGCAACCTAGAGTGCGGCTTTAAAGCGGTTGGGAGCCAACATGGCCACAAGTATCGTCAATTTGGACGCGCTGATCCCGCGCGACGATTTCCAGGTGAAAAGCGGTAGCGCGGACTATAGCCGTCGAGACAAGATAGCAATCACAGATATCGAGCCCAAGGCATTTATGTACTTGGCTCTTCGAAAACCCGATTTTCAAAGAGAGACTGCAAATTGGTCACCGCAAAAGATCCAGGACTTCGTTAAGACGTTTTTGGATGGAGATTTGGTCCCGGCAATTATTCTGTGGGCCGCCGGCGAGACGGTTTTTGTGATCGATGGAGCGCATAGGCTGAGCGCTCTCATCGCTTGGGTGCAGGATGATTACGGAGATGGCGATACTTCTCGGATATTCTCAAAGAACGATATCCCGCCCGAGCAGGTCAAAGCAGCTAAGAAGACCCGAGAAATCATCGACGGCTCAATAGGCTCTTACAGCGAGCACGTATTTGCTGTTGAACATCCGGATAGGGCGAAGCCGGAAGTCCTTCAAAGGGCGAGACGACTGGCAAGCCTCTCTCTCGATCTGCAATGGATACGAAATACTGACTCCCTGAAAGCGGAGAATTCCTTCTTCAAGATCAACCAGGCCGCCACCGCGATCGATCCTACGGAGCTAAGGATCATCCGAGCGCGAAAGGCAGCCAACGCGATTGCCGCACGGGTCATCACTCGGAACTCAACAGGTCACGAATACTGGTCGGAGTTCGGAGATAAGACGAAGGCCGAAATCGAGGAAATGGGACGTGAGTTGTACCGACTACTCTTCCACCCGCCGATCGAAACTCCGATCAAGACTCTCGACCTGCCTGTAGCCGGGCGGGGATACAGCAGTCCAACGTTGCCGCTGATATTTGAGATGGTCAATCTAGCAAATAGCCAGCCCGTGCTAGACGTGACCAAAGGCAACAAGAAGCTCCTTGATCTGCCACCGCCTCCCGACGGCGATGGAAGCGAGACCATCAAATTTCTAAGAAGCACTCGAAAGATTATCAATCGAATAACAGGGCTTCATGCGTCGTCACTCGGATTGCATCCTGCTGTATATTTCTACAGCGCTACAGGTCGTCATCAGCCTACGGCGTTTCTAGCGGTCGTCGAACTGATTAGAGAATTCGAGAAGCAGGACGCCTTCGTGCAATTTACCGACGTGCGTGAACGTTTCGAGCGATTCATTCTGGAGAATAAGAGTTTCTCCAATCAAGTAACGGTCAAGATCGGCAGTGGTGCCAAAGGATTTCAAAGGCTCAAAAACCTTTACGTGAGGGTGTATGAGGCCATGGTCAATGGGCACGACAACGCTACAATTCTGGAAGCTCTTCGTAGAGACAAGGAATTCTCGTTCCTGACGCCAGATGAAAGATTGGTCGAAACCAGTTCTGGGCAATTCAGCCGAGAAACGAAATCCGCCACGTTTTTGCGCGACGCGATTGTTGGCGCTCCAAGATGTCGGATTTGCAAGGCCCTGCTGCATTTCAACTCGATACAAATCGACCATGTCGTACGTAAGGAGGATGGCGGCTTAGGAGTCTTGGAGAACGCTCAACTCGCCCATCCATTCTGCAACAGCACGATTAAGAACTGAGCTTCAAGGGCTAAAGTTACAGCATCCAATCCCTCACAAAATCGCATCGCCTTGCCTCTGCTTCCGCGATAACAAAGGGAAATTCTAAGGAACGCAAGATGAGTAATCCCCAGATCAAGGCGTTCGTTGTCGACGTCGACCGACTGCCAGTGGATTTCCCAACGCAACGGCATGATGGAGCATTCTGGGAGGCTGTGGGACGCGCCGTCGCTACATTCGGTTTTCTTGAGGAGGTCTTGGGAAGAGCCATCTTCGCATTTACGGCAACCCGTGAGTTCGCTCCCGATAAGATTGAAGCCGAATACGCCAATTGGCTTCCGACTTTGGAAAAGGCGCTCGTTGACGCGCTTGGCAGCCTGATTGCGTCGTATGGTAGGCACGCGCGCGCCCATCAGAACGCGCCTGCGTATCTTGACGACCTGTTGGCTAAGCTTCGTGAAGCCACTGTCTGGCGAAACACTATCTGTCATGCATCCTGGAGGCCACCCGACCAGCAGGGACGCTCACTCCCATTCTATGTCGACAAAAAGCAAGGCGTTTTCGAAACCTCGGTCGACATTGCTATGCTAAGACAATTGCAGCGACACGTCGCCGAACTGGCATGTGCGGTTGTGAGCACGGTCACCGAGATGGGCTATCAATTTCCAGGATCGAACGGCGCCGGCAAGCCGATAATGACCGGCTTTCCGTGAAAATCTTTTCGAAGGTGTTTCTGCATGCGACATGCTGTTCTAACTAAATCACGCCGCCTCGCCTCAACCCCTCAATCTCACCCGCGTCATACCCAAGTCCCGCCAGCACAACATCCGTAAGCTCGCTGAGCGTCGGTGGGCGCGTCGCTATTTCGCCCGATGCTTCCGACAGCCGGACGGCGGCGCGGGCGACCGGCGCGGATTTCGGCAGGCCGGGATATTCGACAAGGAACCGGCGGCGCGGATGTGCGGGTGATCGAGCGGCTGTTGCGCGCTGACGACAGGGCCGTTCTCGCCACGCTTGAGATCGTCGGCAAGCGCGGGACAAATCGAATTGATTTTGCCGATGCCCGGCCTACGCGGCCTTCTGCATATGCAGCAGGGTCGCCACGCAGCGCTCGCCCTGCCAGATCTCGATCGTCTGGTCGCCGAGCGCCTTCCGCGCTTCGGCCAACGCTGCTGCATCATCCATGAATGGCGCTATTCGCGGCGGCCGTGCTGTCCGGCCCTGGCGGTCCAACAGATAGAACTGGTAGTTGCTCATGGTCGCCCCCCGACGCGCCGATATGTTCGCTACCTTGCCCTGCGATTGCGGCAACTTCCGATAGGAAAAGAAGGCGAAATCAGGGAAACCCCGGGAATAGCGACGGCTGCCTGCCTTTCGCTGGCACCACCTCGCGCACCACGCCGGCCCTGTGCCGGCGCCTGCGGCCATGACGTGCTGGCCGACAGGGCCAACAGGAACTAGCCTGCGGCATCGCTCCCGAATTTTCCGAGGACGGACCCATGCCGAAAATCCAGCGCATCATCGTTCCCGACGTTCCGAAGCCGGTCAGCCATTATTGCCACGTGACCCGCGCAGGCCCGCACGTCTGGGTGGCCGGCGTCGTCGGCGCGGCGCAGGACGGCAGCATACCGTCCGACGTCGTTGCCCAGTTCGACATCGCCATCGCGGCGATGGACAAGTGCCTGAAGGCGGCCGGCGCCGGGCCGGAGCATGTCGTCAAGGTGCAGGTTTTCATGACCGACATCACGGAACGGCCGAAAATCAACCCGCGCCGCATCGCCTATTTCGGCGAGAACCTGCCGGCCTCCACGCTCGTCGAGGTGAAGGGGCTGGTCGATCCGCGCATGAAGGTCGAGATCGAGTGCCAGGCTTACGTCGAGTAGAGCGGGACGACTCCCCTCATGGTGAAGGCATCGGGCCGCGCTTTGCGCTTTAATTCCTCATCCTGAGGAGCGCGCAGCGCGCGCGTCTCGAAGGATGCAGGCCCGTCTGTGGCCTCATGGTTCGAGACGCGCTTCGCGCTCCTCACCATGAGGGTTCCAAGACTGCGCCACCAGTCGTAGGATGGGTAGAGCGTAGCGAAACCCATCATCGTCCGTGCAAGGAATTGATGGGTTTCGCTACGCTCTACCCATCCTACGGACTACGGACTGGACCAAACCACCGACGGAAACTTACGGCTTCGCGCCTTCGGCGGCGGCGGTGGCCATGTATTTCGTGCGGAATTCGGCAACCCGCGCGCGCCACATGCCGACGAACGCCGCCGACGTCACGTTCTCCACCGATTTCCATTCCTTCTTGAGGACCGGCAGGGTGTTGCCCCAGATCGCGCGCCTGCACCACTTCTCGCCCTTCTCCCGGCCTTCGCGGGTGGCGCACATGGATTTCCAGGCGATGCGATCGGGCCGGCTGATGTGCTCGGCGGCGCCTTCCCAGCCCTGCTGGTGGATCAAATAGAGATCGCTCAGGTCCGGCTTGCGGCGCGTCACCCACTCGAACAGGATGCCTTCGGTGATGACCTTGTAGGCGGCGGCCACCGCATTGTCGCGGGGATTGCGAATTTGGCCGGCGCCGAACTTGCCGAACTCGTATTCGCTGAGCTGGAACACGCCGATATAGGACCCGGTGCGTTGATTGGGGTTGAAATTGGACTCGATCTTCGCCACCGCTTTCATGAAATTGAAATCGAGACCGAACGCGTCGGACGCGCGCTTGATCTCCTCGACCGGCGTTCCGACCGGAATGTCCTTCCATGAATTCAGGACGGTCTGCGCCGGCTTCTCGGCGGGCGGCAGTTCGGACCAGACGTAGTAGATGAGATACTGGAAATCCTGCGCCGCCGGCGCCGGGCTGGAGGCGTCTTTGGCGGCATCGCCGGACGCATTGCGCGTTGCCGGCACCGGTAGGGCGACATCGTGGGTGTTCAGCGCCGCCAGTCTTGGCCCGATGGAATGGCCGGCGATTTCGGCTCGCGCGATCAACGGTCCGGAGACCGATCCGGTCACCGAGCCGGGTCCTGCCAGCGCCGTTTCAGCTCCGGCGGATGCCTCCCGCGGCACGGCGGCGGAGAGCAGAGGCATCACGGACTTCACGACCGCTTCGGGCATCGCGGCCTGCACAGCCGTTTCCGGCGCCGCGTCCGGCGCGGTCGCGACCGGACTGTTTGCGGCAGCCAGGTAAATTCCCGTGGATGCGATCGCACCCACGATGCAGATGACCTGCCAGGCTTTCATTTGCCCCCAACTCCGCGGCACGGTTCCCGAAACGACGCTACATGTTCGCCGTAATGAGGCGAGTTCATGACGGTAACGGCTCTTGGTGGAGGGTATGTTAACCGGGTCTGGCGGGGCTGCGTCACACGCGGCTCTAACCCCTCATCCTGAGGAGCCCGCAAAGCGGGCGTCTCGAAGGATGCAGGCCCGTCTGTGGCCTCATGTTTCACCCGGCGATGCGAAGCATCGTCCGGAGACGCGCGCAAGAGCGCGCTCCTCACCATGAGGGTAACACTGTAGCCCTAAATCACCCCGCCTCGCCTCAGCGCCGCAATCTCCGCCGCGCCATACCCGAGCTCCGCCAGCACCACATCGGTATGCTCGCCGAGTGTCGGGGGACGCGCCGCGATTTCGCCCGGGGTTTCCGACAGGCGGACCGCGGCGCGGGCGACGGGTGCGGCTTTCGGCAGGCCGGGATAGTCGACGTCCTGCAGGAAGCCGGCGGCGCGGATGTGCGGATGATCGAGCGCCTGTTGCGGGCTCAGCACCGGTCCGGCCGGAATCATTGCGTTGCCCAGCGTGTCCACGGCTTCCTGCGTGGTGCGCTCGGCACACCAGCGCGCCATCCGCGCGCTGATGATTGGGCCGTTCTCGCCGCGCTTGAGGTCGTCGGCAAAGCGGGGATCCTCCAGCCACTCCTTCTCCTCGCCCATCAACCGGGCCCAGCGGATGAACAGCGGAT
Source organism: Bradyrhizobium sp. (assembly GCF_016219575.1). Classification (GTDB taxonomy): domain Bacteria; phylum Pseudomonadota; class Alphaproteobacteria; order Rhizobiales; family Xanthobacteraceae; genus Bradyrhizobium. The sequence goes on from NZ_JACRMG010000036.1 coordinate 33,974, forward strand.
GGCCCGTCACCTGGCACAGCACCCAGCCGTCTTTGGTGCGGTAGATGTCGGCGGGCGCGGCGGTCTGGCCGAGATTGCCGGTCGGGACGCGGTTCGCGGCAATGACGGCCTGCTCGATCAGCGTGGCGTTGGTGAAGGACAAGGCGGTTGCCAATAGCGCGCCCTCGACGATCTGGCCGCGGCCGCTCTTGCCGCGCTCGATCAGGGCGGCGAGCGTGCCGAACGCACAATGCAGCGCGGTGCCGAAATCGACCCAGTTCACCGCGGCCCGGTAGGGCGGATCGCCGGCGCCGGTCATGTACACCGAGCCGGACATGACCTGGCCGACGCCGTCGAAGCCGACGCGGTCGGACCAGGGCCCCGGCCCGCCGAACGCCGTTGCCGTGGTCAGGATGATGTCGGGCTTGATCGCCTTCAAGGAGTCGTAGTCGAGCTTCATCGCGCGCAGGGTCTGCGGCGGCAGATTGGCGACGACGACGTCGGCGGTCGCAACCAGCCGGCGCATCACCTCCTGGCCTTCGGCCTTCATCGGATCGAGGGTGATACACTTCTTGTTGCGGTTGATCTGCAGGAACAGCGCGCCCTCGCCGCCGCTGCCGACCGGCGCCACGAAGCGGTCCTCGCTGCCGTCGCGCTTCTCCACGCGGATGACCTCGGCGCCGAACTCGGCCAGCAATGTCGCGCAATAGGGGCCGGCGATATAGCGCCCGAAATCGAGCACCCGCACCCCCGCCAGAACTCCCCCCATCGGTGTTTTTTCCCCATGTTTTCCATGAGATTACAGGGGCTGTCTTGCAGCGCAAGGCGGCCGCCGGAGCCACACCAACCGTTGTCATGCCCGGCCTTGTGCCGGGCATCCACGTCTTTGTCTCCATCAGCGAGAAAGAACGTGGATGGCCGGGCATAGGCGAGCAAAACCGACGCCGTCCTTCGGACGGCTATGCCCGGCCATGACGAAAACTGACTCAGTTTCAAGTGGTTAGAAAGACCTTAGGGCCACTGGTTGCTTTCCCGGTCAGGCTCTGCGGAGGCTTCCGTTTCCAACTGTACTCCGGTAGTTTGTTCCCGAGCGAGGACAGCCTTGCTGCGGCATAAGCCCCTCATGGTGAGGAGCGCCAACGGGTCCGCGCGCAGCGCGGCCCGATGACAGGCTCCGCGCGTCTCGAACCATGAGGCCCCGCCTGTGGCCTACATCCTTCGAGACGCCCGCTCCGCGGGCTCCTCAGGATGAGGAGTTGGGACGCTTGTGACGCAGTAGGATAGCGGGGGCGCTTGATGCGCGATGTGATCCTGAGAGTGAGGCCGTGGTCGCCGTCGGCGTTCCTGGCGGCGCTGCTGATGATCGTGCTCGCCGCATCGATCCAGGAAGTTTTCGTGGTGTTTGGCACCAAGCTCTATTTCGCCTCCTTCTTCCCCGCCATCCTCATCGCCACCCTGCTGGCCGGCGCGCCGGCGGGTGTCTTTGCAACGCTCCTGACCATTCCGGTCGTGTGGTGGGCGTTCATGCCGCCCTATTTCGAATTCGAGCCGCTCACCACGGACGACTATCACCGCTTCGCCATGTTCGTGCTCGGCAGCGCGCTGATGATCGCCTTTGCCAATCTCTGTCGCGAAGCCCTCGTGCTGTTCCGGAAATAGATGTCGCCGCAGAAAATCATGATCTGGATCATGACCGGCATCGGCGGCGCGGTCGGGCTCTTTGCTCCCGTGGGCATCGTCAAATGGCTGCTGGAAAGCGAGCCCGAGGATGCCGGCATCCTCACCTTCTTCTTCCTGCCGGTCTGGTGCCTGCTGGTGGTGATCGGCCTGCTGTTCGGACGCAGGCTCGGCGTCGCGCTGGCGGGCCTGCGGCGCGCGGCGCAGCGCTAGCTACTTCTGCCTCACCGCCAGCGCCGGCCTGGTCACGCCGTCGAGTCCGGCAAGCATCAGCACCGTGAGCAGCGCGTTCTGCGGACCCATCCAGGCATCGGTCGGCTTGTACCATTCGTTGCGCGAATGCCAGTTGCCGCCCTCGCCGCCGCCGCCGATGGTGACGGCGGGAATGCCCAGCGACATCGCGATGTTGGAATCGGTCGAGGAGCCCGCGAAGGTGACGCGCGGGCCGCGGGCGATGGCTGAGACCGCGCGCTGCGTCGCCTGTACGATCGGCGCATCCAGGGACACGATGCCCGCGGGCCGGTCGCCGATCAGCTTGATCTCCACCGTCATCTTGTCGGTGTTCCAGCGCGCGTTCTCTTCGGCGACCGCCTGCCTGACCAGCGCCAGCAATTTCTCCTCGAGCCTGAGCAGCTCGGCGGTATCGTTGGAGCGCATGTCGACCGCCATGCGGGCTTCCGCCGCGATCGCATTCACCGAGGTGCCGCCGCGGACGGTGCCGACGGTGAAGGTGGTGCGCGGCTCGGCCGGCGGCCGCAGCTCCGAGATTTTGGCGATCGCGCGGCCCATGGCGTGGATGGCGCTGGGCAGGCCGAACTCCTGGAAGGAATGCCCGCCCGGGCCCTTGAAGACCATCTCGTAGCGATGGCTGCCGGTGGACTGGTTGACGACCCGGCTGATGCCGAGCCCGTCGATCGAAATGAAGCCGTCGATGTCCTTGTGGTCCCTGAACAGCGCCTTGACGCCGCGGAGATTGCCGAGCTCTTCCTCGCCGACGGTGCCGACGACCAGGAGATCGCCGACGGTGGCAATGGCGTTTTCGTTCATCGCCTTGACCAGCGACAGCAGCGCGGCAAGGCCGCGCGAGTCATCGCCGATCCCCGGCGCTGTGATGACGCCGTCCTTCTCCTTCACGGTGACGTCGACGTCGTCGGGAAACACGGTGTCGAGATGCGCCGACACCACGAGCTTGGGCCGGCCGCCGCCCGTTCCCTTGCGCAAGGCGACCACGTTGCCCTCGCTGTCGATGGCGGCGTCCTTGAAGCCGAGCTCCTGCATCCGCTTCAGATAATATTCGGCGCGGACTTTCTCCTTGAACGGCGGCGCCGGGATTTCGGTGATGCGCTTCTGCTCTTCCAGCGCACGGGCGTCGTCGGCCCTGATGTCGTCGAGCGTCTTGACGACCTTGGGATGGGCGAGCAGCGCCTGCAGCGTCGCGTCCATCGAGGGCGCCTGCGCGAAGGCGGGAGCAGCCAGCAACAGCGTTGCGACGATCGATGCGGTGAATTTCATCATGATCCCTCCCAGGATGACGATCCGTAGGGCGGATTAGCCGAAGGCGTAATCCGCCGTTTCTCGCAGGTGTCGGCGGATTACGCTCTCGCCAATCCGCCCTGCGCCACTACGCCAGACCCAACTCCCGCAGTCGGCCGGCGAACCAGTCGGACAGCTCGCGGTCGATGATGCCGCCGAGATAGACGTCGGACGACTTCACCTTGCCCTTGGCCAGCACCAGCAGCACGCCGATGCGGTAGGCGAACCACAGATGCGGGTCGGTCAGTCCGCGCAGCTTGTGGTGATCGTGCTCGATCGGCTGGTGGTTGGTCGCCTTCCGCACCTCCACGACCAGCAGGTTCTCCGGCACCGCGCGGCGATGCACGGCGATGTCGGGGAAGATCGACTTGCCGAGCTCATCGTCGGTCGAAATGATCGTGCCGTGCGGCAGTTTCAGCAGCCGCTCGCCGAGGCGGTTGTAGTCGCAGTCGACCTCCCAGCCGTCGAACTGCCGTTCCAGGTGCACCGCCATCCGGTGCGTCAGCGTGCGCTCGCCGAGATCCTTGTCGAACAGCACGCCCTCGCTCGCGTAGAATTGCTCGATCGCCCTGACGACCTTCTCAAGCTCCGCCCGCATCAACTTCCCCAATTGGCGCGGGCAAGTGCGCCCCGCGCTACATCTGCACCTCGATCAGCCGCGGACCGGGTTCGGCCATGGCTTCTTCCAGCGCCTTGTTGAACTCGTCCGCCGTCGTCACCGCGCGCCCGGGGACGCCCATGCCCCTGGCGAGCGCGACGAAATCGATGGTCGGCCGGTCGATCCTCAGCATGTCCATCGCACGCTGGCCGGGCTCGCCGGCGCCGACCCCGTCGAACTCGCCGCGCAGAATCTGGTAGATGCGATTTGCGAACACAATCGTGACAACGTTGAGGCTTTCGCGCGCCTGCGTCCACAAAGCCTGGATCGTGTACATCGAGGAACCGTCGCCGACCATGCAGATCACCTTGCGGTCGGGACATGCAACCGCCGCGCCAGTCGCCACCGGCGGCGAGAAGCCGATCGAGCCGCCCATGTTCTGCAGCCAGTCGTGCGGCTTGGCGGCCGCGGTCGGCGGGAAGAACTGCCGGCCGGTGGTGATGGACTCGTCCACCACGATGGCATTTTCCGGGATCGCCATGGCGATCGCCTGCGCGATATTGGCGTGGTTCAGGGGACCGGTCGGCTTGGCGATGTCCATCGGCTTCTGCGGCACCACGTCCGCCGGCCTGGCGCCGAGCGCATGGGCCAGCGCTTCCAGCGCTGCGACGGAATTCTCGCCGCCGCCCGTGACGCGATGCACCTCGCAGCCCTCGGGCTTCAACATGCTCGGCTTGTTCGGATAGGCGAAGAAGGCCACGGGATCGTTGGCCTCGACCAGCAGGATGTTCTTGAAGTCCTTCAGGATCGGCAACGCCTGCTCGATCACATAGGGAATGCGGTCGATGGCGTAGCGGCCGCGGCCGCGCGCCATCCTGGGATTATAGGTCTGGCCCATCACCTTGCAGCCGGTCTTGCCGGCGATCTGCTGCGCCAGCGCGAGGCCCTTTTCGGTGAGCGCGCTGCCGGTGAGCAGCAACAGGTTCTGCGAGCCGCCGCCATTGCGCAGCACCTTTGCGGCATGATCGACGGCTTGCGCGGAATAATTGGCGCGCTGCGTCTCGCCGTTGACCTGCGCAATGCCGTCCGCCTCGTTCCAGGCGGTGTCGGCGGGCAGGATGAGCGTCGCGACCTGCGGCGGCGAGCTCCTGGCGGCGGCAATGGCGGCCGCGCCGTCGGCGGCGACGGACTTGGCATCCGGCGAGGTGCGCACCCAGGCCGACATCGGCCGCGCCAGCCCCTCGATGTCGGAGGTCAAAGGCGCGTTGTAGCCGATGTGATAGGTGGCGTGCTGGCCGACGATGTTGACGATGCCGGAATTGGCCTTCTTGGCGTTGTGCAGATTGGCGAGACCGTTGGCCAGGCCGGGGCCGAGATGCAGCAACGTCGAGGCCGGCGTGCCCTTCATGCGGAAATAGCCGTCGGCCGCGCCCGTCACCACGCCCTCGAACAGGCCGAGCACGCAGCGCATGCCCTCGACGCGGTCGAGTGCGGCGACAAAATGCATTTCCGAGGTGCCGGGGTTGGTGAAGCAGACGTCCACGCCGCCTGCGACCAATGTCCGCACCAGACTTTCCGCACCGTTCATCGTTCCGCCCCTGTCGCTGCCGTTTCCCGGGTTCATTTCGGGGTTGAGATCAACCATTGTTCGGCCGTCTCGTCAAAGGGTTAGCCGACAGGGCAGCCATCGCGCAGGACATGTTGTATTTCTTAACCGCCCGACTCGAAAATGCCGCAGTCACGGGCTCGTTGCTTGCGCAGGCGTTCCCGTTATGGCCTGTCGGGGCGAGGCATTCGAAATTGACTTGCGAGGAAGAAAGATGATCCGGGGGCTCGGTTGGCTGTATGCGGTGGCAGCGATGCTGGCGGCGGGCAATGCACAGGCGCAACTCTTCGACATGCGCGACATCATGGGCGGCGGCCCGAATTTCCGCGGCGGCGGTTACAGCGGCGGCCGCAGCCCGGTCGCGCGCTCTACGGTGATGCTCACCGGTTATGCGCCCGGCACCATCGTCATCCATACCGGCGAGCGGCGGCTATACCTGGTGCAGGGGAACGGCCAGGCGATCAGCTACGGCATCGGCGTCGGCCGCGACGGTTTTCGCTGGAGCGGAACCCACCGCATTACCGCAAAGAAGGAATGGCCGTCCTGGACACCGCCGGCGCAGATGCTGCGCCGCCGTCCCGATCTGCCGCGCCACATGCCCGGCGGCGTCGAAAATCCGCTCGGCGCGCGTGCGATGTATCTGGGCTCGACGCTCTACCGCATTCACGGCTCCAACGAGCCGGAGACGATCGGCCAGGCGGTGTCGTCCGGCTGCTTCCGCATGACCAATGAAGACGTCACCGATCTCTACAGCCGCGTCGGCGTCGGCACCACGGTGGTGGTGAAGAACTAGGGCGGAACCTGCTGGCGTCGACGCATGCGGGCCTTGCGCGCGCCTTCTTCCTGCGTCAGCGTCGTGACAATGAACAGACCTCGCCGGCACACTCTCCTGATAGCAACGGCGCTGGCGGCGTCGACGATCGGAATTGCCCTGCCCCCGCCGGCCGCGGCCGAGCTCGCCGCCATCGCCTCGCGGCAGCGCGCCGAGAAGAAGCATTTCACCGACAGCGAGATCGTCGAAGGCTTCATGAAGACGGCGTTCGGCGCCGAATACCATCTGGCCGGCCGCGTCGACCGCATCCGCAAATACGAGGTACCGGTGCGCGTGTTCGCCGACGGCCGCGCCGACCGCAGGGCGCAGATCGGCAAGATCGTCGCCGACATCGCTACGCGCGTGCGCCATCTCGACATCGCCATGGTGGACAGCAACGAGGCCGCCAACGTGCTGGTCAAGCTGGTGCGCGACCGCGACCTGTTCCGGACCATCTCGACCTTCTACGGCGGCGAGCGCGCCAGGGAGATCAAGTCCTCGCTCGATCCGCAATGCCTCTCCGGCTTCCGCAAGAACGAGAAGTTCGAGATCGAGCATTCCGACGTGATCCTCACCGTCGACAACGGCGACTTCGTCTTCCTCGACTGCGCCTATGAGGAACTGCTGCAGTCGCTCGGTCCGATCAACGACACCGCGAGCGTGCCGTGGACCATGTTCAACGACAACGTCTCCATGGGCTTCTTCGACGTCTACGACCAGTATCTGCTCAACCTGCTGTACGATCCCCGCATCAAGGCCGGCATGACCGTGCAGGAGGTGAAGGCGGTGCTGCCCGCGGTGCTCGCCGACGTGCGGATTTGGGTGAAGCAGGTCAACGGGCTGGCGGATTGAGAAGCGCTCTCGCGCCGCTGTAGGATGGGTAGAGCGCGAGCGAAACCCATCGAGGACTTTCAGCGGGCGCAGATGATGGGTTTCGCTCGCGCTCTACCCATCCTACAATTTTTCATACTTTTCCCTTGCCGCAGATTCCCTTCAGGGCCCGCCACTCCGCGTCGGTGAGCAGCGGCGGCCCCTTCGGGGTCTGGTCTTCCCTGCTCATCCGCGCCAGCCGGTCCTCGCTCAGCGGATGGGTCGAGATGATAGTCAGGCCCTTGCCGCCTTCCTTGCCGGTGACGCGCAGCATCAACTCGCCCATGGCCTTGGGCGGGCGGCCGAGCTTCTTCATCACGTCGATCGAGAACGTGTCGGCGGCGGTCTCGGCCTCGCGCGAATGGGAAGAGGTCACCAGGGTGCGCGAGGCGAAGATCACGGCGCTCGAGCCGGTGATGTCGCCGAACAACAGGCCGATCAGGAACGAGGTGCCGCCGTTGTAGATCAGGCCGCGCATGTTGTCGCGATGCCTGAGATGGCCGAGCTCGTGGGCGATCACGCCGGCGATCTCGTCGGGGTTGTGGGCCTTGGCGATCAGGCTGTCGAACATGATGATCTTGCCGCCCGGCAGCGCCAGCGCGTTCGGGATCTCGCTCGACAGCACGGCGGACTGCACGGAATCGTCGAGACCGGCGGCATTGCGCAGCGTCGTGACCAGCTTGTCGAAGGCGGCCTGTCCGGCGGGGCTGCTGTCGCAGACCTTCTCGCCGAACACGAACTTCACCTGCTTTTCGGCAACGTCGCCGAAGCGCCGCTCGAAGGATTCCGGCACCAGCGGCGCGAGGCGGTCGGCCGCGAGCGGCACGCCGTAGAGGACGACCACCACGATCGAGACGGCGGCGGCGAGCGACCAGCCGACGATCTTTGCCACGCCGCGGCGGCCGAGATGATGTTCGTCGAGATCAGCGGTGCGGGAAGTCAGCTCGGCCGCCAGCGCGGCATCGCGGATCTCGAGCCGCGCCAGCGCCGGCGCGGTCTGGCAGGAGACGCGCAGCGTGCCGGGCGCGCTGTCGGCGCGGCGGATATCGGCAAAGGGCCACCTTGCCCTGATCTCGCCGTCGACGGCGATCTCCAACGCATCGGCGAAGGCAAGCGTCGCGGCATGACGCCGGCTCGACGTACCGTCGAAGTAGATCACGGATTCGCTGCCGGTCGCGTTCATGCGTCAGAATCCCGCGACATCGAGGCCGTCGGCGATGCCTTCGCCGACCGCGCTCGCAAGCTCGCCCTTCCCCGTGACATTGGCCGCCGCCGCAATGTTGGTGACCACCGTCGTCGCCAATATCTTCGCCCAGAGATCGCGCGTCAGATAGAGCCGGGTGACGACGCTGAGCGCCAGCGCCAGCGCCATGTAGCCGATCACGGTCACGACGAGCAGCGGGATGTTCTGCATCAGGGCGTCCGGCCCCGCCGCCGCACCGGCGGCCGCGCCACCGAGACCGCCGACCAGCGCAGCCACGGCGCCAACGAGGGTGGCGAACACCGTTCCCAGCAGCATGTACCAGCCGATCGTCTTCCAGTAGAGGCCCTGCAACGCGTCGGATTGCAGTTTCGATTCCAGGGTGACGTCGCCGAAGCGGATGCCCGACACCCACCAGCGCCACTCCACGGTCTTGTAGTGCGCGTAGAGGAACGGCAGCGCGGGAAACAGCAGGAGGGCGAGCGGGGTGACGAGGTAGAGCCACCAGATGCGCTTGAAGAACTCCCAGCCGCTGCCCTCGAAGCGCCCTTGCAGGTCGCCGTACCAGGAATGCTGCATCTTGTAGCGCTCCAGCGCAGCCGCGCGCCACGGCCATGCGAGGCCGAGCGTGACGGCGGTGAGCAGCATCCACACCGAGGCATGCAAGGCATAGAGCCAGCCCGAGCCGTCCATCCAGAACCGCACGCCGCGCCACACCGTGCGGGTCAGCCGGTAGCGCCGCGCGCGATAGATCGCGAACTCGCCGAACACGAAGAAGGCGGCGATCAGCGGGATGCTGGCCAGCGCCTGCCAATGCTCGGCTTCGACGCTGACGAGGAAATAGGCGAGGTAGATCGGCACCAGGATGGCCAGCGCGATCAGGAAGCCGATCAGGAGCTCGCGGGCACGGCCGGTATACTCGGCGGCATCACCGTCGATCACCGTGTTGGACCAGAGATGCCTGCGGATGTCGGTGACCAGCCAGAACCGGTAGAAGCCGAGCGTGACCAGCTCCAGCCCTGCGCCGCGCGCGACCAGATGAAGGAAGCCGTTACGGTCGCCCGTGAATTCCACCGAGGCCGGCAGCGGCGGCGGTACCGGCACCGGCGGCACGGGCAGTGCCGGCGGGGGCACGATCGGAATCGAGGCGAACTGGCTCACGGATCAACTCCAGGCGGCGTCACGGACAGATTACAGCACGGATTAGTAGCCGGAAGTGTGATGGAGGTTTCGGACAAATGCGAGGCCTGGCTGGCTCATGTGTCGTCACCCGCGAATGCGGGTGACCCAGCCCCGTAGGGCGGATTAGCGAAGCGTAATCCGCCGCTAGTCATCCATGATGGCGGATTACGCCTTCGGCTAATCCGCCCTACGGGTCCTTGATCACGCCGTCTTGTCGAACAGTTCGCGGCCGATCAGCATGCGGCGGATTTCGCTGGTGCCGGCGCCGATTTCGTACAGCTTGGCGTCGCGCAGCAGGCGGCCGGTCGGATATTCGTTGATGTAGCCGTTGCCGCCCAGGAGCTGGATCGCGTCCAGCGCGCATTGCGTGGCCTTTTCCGCGGCATAAAGAATCGCGCCGGCGGCGTCTTCGCGGGTGGTCTCGCCGCGGTCGCAGGCTTTCGCCACCGCATACACATAGGCGCGCGAGGCGTTCATCGTCGTATACATGTCGGCGAGCTTGCCTTGCACCAGCTGGAACGCGCCAATCGGCTGGCCGAACTGCTTGCGCTCGTGCACGTAGGGCAGCACCACGTCCATGCAGGCCTGCATGATGCCGATCGGACCCGCCGCCAGCACCGCGCGCTCATAGTCCAGTCCGCTCATCAAGACGTTGACGCCGCGGCCGACCTCGGCCAGCACGTTTTCTTCCGGCACCTCGCAATCCTCGAACACCAGCTCGCAGGTGTCGGAGCCGCGCATGCCGAGCTTGTCGAGCTTCTGCGCGGTAGAAAATCCCTTCATGCCCTTTTCGATGATGAAGGCGGTGATGCCGCGCGGCCCCGCATTCGGATCGGTCTTGGCATAGACCACCAGCGTGTCGGCGACCGGGCCGTTGGTGATCCACATCTTGTTGCCGTTGAGCACGAAGCGGTCGCCCTTCTTGTCGGCGCGAGTCTTCATCGAGACCACGTCGCTACCGGCGCCGGGCTCGGACATCGCGAGCGAGCCGACGTGATCGCCGGAAATCAACTTGGGCAGATATTTGCGCTTCTGCGCCTCGTTGCCGTTGCGGCGGATCTGGTTGACGCAGAGGTTGGAATGGGCGCCGTAGGACAACCCGACCGCGGCGGATGCGCGCGACATCTCTTCCACGGCGAGGCAATGCTCGAGATAGCCCAGCCCCGCACCGCCATATTCCTCCTCCACGGTGATGCCGTGCAGGCCGAGCGCGCCGATCTTCGGCCACAGATCGCGCGGAAACTGGTTGGAGCGGTCGATCTCGGCGGCGCGCGGGGCGATCTCGTTGGAGGAGAAGTCGTGCACGGTCTCGCGGATCGCATCCGCTGTCTCGCCGAGGTCGAAATTGAACATTTTATGCGCGTTGGCGATCATGGCGGGCCTCCCGGCAAAGTGGCTTTGTTGCACAAGCCTTTAGCTTGGTGCGGCGCGGTTGTCACGGGAAAATGATACGGTGCCGTATCGTTTCCCGGAAAACTCCGCCCTTGCGGCCGGCCGCCGCAAGGGGTGTAATAGCCTAAAACATTGCCGCGCCGGCCATGTACCGGCGCCTGCACTCTCGGGAGAAGCCGCATGCACGGAACCATCGAACAAGCGGGCGAAGCCTCACTGCGCGAGGCGCGGGAAAAAGCCAATTCGATGCGGCTGGAGGATTTCGATCCCGGCCATCCCGAGCTGTTCCAGACGGATACGCACTGGCCGTATTTCGACCGGCTGCGCAAGGAAGACCCCGTCCATTACTGCAAGGATTCGATGTTCGGGCCGTACTGGTCGGTGACCAAGTACAACGACATCATGGCCGTCGACACCAATCACGGCGTGTTCTCCTCGGCTGCCGCGCTCGGCGGCATCACCATCCGCGACGCCCCGCCGGACCTGCGCCGCGAAAGCTTCATCGCCATGGACCAGCCGCGCCATTCGGCGCAGCGCAAGACCGTGGCGCCGATGTTCACGCCGGACAATCTCGACGAGCTCGCCATCAACATCCGCAAGCGCTCGGCAAGCTGCCTCGACAATCTGCCGCGAAACGAGGTGTTCGATTTCGTCGACACCGTCGCGATCGAGCTGACCACGCAGATGCTGGCGGTGCTGTTCGACTTCCCCTGGGAGGACCGCCGCAAGCTGACGCGCTGGTCCGACGTCGCCACCACCCTGCCCGGCCCCGGCGGCCTGGTCGCGACCGACGAGGAGCGGATGGCCGAGCTGAACGAATGCGCCGGCTATTTCGCCAAGCTGTGGAAGGAACGCGCCAGCGGGCCGCCGCGCAACGACCTGTTGTCGCTGATGGCGCACAACGATGCGACGCGGAACATGGACCCGAAAAACTTCCTCGGCAACCTGATCCTGCTGATCGTCGGCGGCAACGACACCACGCGCAACACCATGACAGGCAGCCTCTATGCCCTGCACAGGCATCCCGACCAATACAGGAAATTGCGCGAGAATCCGGCGCTGCTCGACACCTTCGTGCCCGAAGTGATCCGCTGGCAGACGCCGCTCGCGCACATGCGCCGCACCGCGCTGGCCGACACCGAGATTGGCGGCAAGAAGATCAGGAAGGGCGAAAAGGTCGTGATGTGGTACGTCTCCGGCAACCGCGACGATGAGGTGATCGAGAAGCCCTACGACTTCATCATCGACCGCGCGCGGCCGCGCACCCATATCTCGTTCGGCTTCGGTATCCACCGCTGCGTCGGCATGCGGCTGGCCGAGCTGCAACTGAAGATCATCTGGGAAGAGATCTTCAAGCGCTTCGACAGGATCGAGGTGGTCGATGAGCCGAAGCGGGTTTATTCCAGCTTCATCAAGGGCTACGAGACCCTCCCGGTACGCATTGCCGCATAGCCGATATGCCCGAGACAGCGCGCACCCCTGCGCGTAAAATGATGGCCAAATCTGACTCGCATCCGGGAACGAACACGATGAACGTCCACGCAGCCGTCCGCCCCGACAAGGCCGAACGCCTCGCTCGCGCCCGCGACGAGGCTTATTCGACTCCCTTGAAGGATTTCCATCCCGGCGCGCCAAGACTGTTCCAGGACGATACGCTGTGGCCGTGGTTCGAGCGGCTGCGCAAGGAAGAACCGGTGCATTACTGCACCAACGCGCCGATCGAGCCGTACTGGTCCGTCGTGAAGTACAACGACATCATGACGGTCGACACCAGCCATCATTTGTTCTCCTCGGATGCGGCGCTCGGCGGCATCAACATCCGCGACGCCCCGGTCGGCTACGACTGGCCGAGCTTCATCGCCATGGACCAACCGAAGCATTCGGCGCAGCGCAAGACGGTGTCGCCGATGTTCACGCCGACGCATCTGGACGAGCTGGCAAGGCTGATCCGCGGCCGCACCATCAAGGTGCTGGACAATCTGCCGCGCAACGAGACCTTCAACTTCGTCGAGCGCGTCTCGATCGAGCTCACCACGCAGATGCTGGCGACGCTGTTCGATTTCCCGTTCGAGGAGCGGCGCAAGCTGACGCGCTGGTCCGACGTCTCGACCGCGCTGCCCAAGAGCGGCGTCGTCTCCTCGCCGGAAGAGCGCCGCCGCGAGATGGACGAATGCCGCGCCTACATGTCGAAGCTGTGGAACGAGCGCGTCAACGCGCCGCCGAAGAACGACCTGCTGTCGATGATGGCGCACAGCGACGCCACGCGGCACATGGATCCCGACAATCTGATGGGCAACATCATCCTGCTCATCGTCGGCGGCAACGACACCACCCGCAACACCATGAGCGGCTCGGTGCTGGCGCTCAACGAGCATCCCGATCAATACAGGAAGCTGCGCGAGAATCCGGACCTCATCGAATCGATGGTGCCGGAAGTGATCCGCTGGCAGACGCCGCTCGCCCATATGCGGCGCACGGCGCTGCAAGACACCGAGCTCGGCGGCAAGAAGATCAAGAAGGGCGACCGCGTCGTGATGTGGTACGTCTCAGGCAACCGCGACGAGGAAGCGATCGAGCGGCCGGAGGAATTTCTGATCGACCGCGCCCGGCCGCGCACGCATCTGTCGTTCGGCTTCGGCATCCACCGCTGCGTCGGCATGCGGCTCGCCGAGCTGCAGCTGCGCATCGTCTGGCAGGAGATGCTGAAGCGTTTCGAGAAGATCGAGGTGGTCGGCGAGCCGAAGCGGGTCTATTCCTCCTTCGTGCGCGGCATCGAGCAGCTGCCGGTGCGCATCCCCGGATAAGGCGCAGGCGCCATGAGCGGGGCGGATCGCATCAAGCAGCTCGCCGGCATCATGGAACTGCCGGGATTCTCGAAGTCGGTCGGGATGCGCGTCGTGTCGGCCGAATCGGGCAAGCTAACGATGGCACTCGTGAAGCGGCCTGACTTGACGCAGTTCTTCGGCCATTTCCATGGCGGCGTCATCGCCGGCCTTGCCGATCATGCCGCGGGCGCGTGCGCCACATTGTCGATGCCTGAAGGCAAGATCGCGGTGAGCGTCGAGATCAAGATCAACTTCCTAGCGCCAGCGGATGGCGAGGAAATCATCGCTCGTGCCGAGATAATCCAGGGTGGCTCTACCATCAGCGTCGTCAAGGTCGAGGTATCGTCGCGAAAGGCGGGCGCCGAGCGCATCTGCGCCTTTGCCACCGCCACGATGCGCGCGATGGACTTGCCGGCCGGTTTCCGCTGAGCAGCAGCCTATACAATTCCGGCATAGCGGCTGGAACCAGATAGGAAGAGGAACAAGCCCGCTTCCGGTTTAAAGGCTTGGGCCGAGACGGCGCGCATACGCGCCCTCACCAGCCGAGGCCCCGATGAACATCGCCGCTCCCGCCGATACCGCCGTCCAGACCGACTGGCCCGACGCCATCTACCGCACGCTGAAGGCGCATGGCGTCGCGCAAATCTCCTATGTGCCGGATGCCGGCCATTCCCGGCTGATCGAGCTGTCCCATGCCGATCCGGCGATTGCGACCACGGTGCTGACGACGGAAGAGGAAGGCGTGGCGCTTTCCGCCGGCGCCTGGCTCGGCGGCGACCGCGCGGCGCTGCTGATGCAGTCCTCGGGCGTCGGCAACTGCGTCAACATGCTGTCGCTGCTGGCAAGCTGCCGTTTTCCGTTCCTCACGCTGGTGACCATGCGCGGCGAGTGGGCCGAGTTCAATCCGTGGCAGATCCCGATGGGCAAGGCCACCGCTCAGGCCTTCGAGATCATGGGCGTCACCGTGTTCCGGCTGGAGCAGCCGGAGGATGCCGAGGAAGTGGTTTCGGCCGCCTGCTCGCTCGCCTTCGAGAGCGACCAGCCGATCGCAATCCTGATCGCGCAGCGCATGCTCGGCCGCAAGAAATGGACGGAGACGAAGTGATGACGAAGAACTCCCTGCTCGATCGCCGCGAGGCGGTGAAGGCGTTGCTGGCCGATCGCGGCGATCTGCTTGTCGTCACCGGCCTCGGCTCATCGTCCTACGACGCCTTCGATGCCGGCGACCATGCCGGCAATTTCTATCTCTGGGGCGCGATGGGCGGCGCGGGCGTGATGGGCCTTGGGCTGGCGCAGGCGCAACCGAAGCGGCCCGTGCTTGTCATCACCGGCGACGGCGAGCAGTTGATGGGCATCGGCGGGCTGCTGACCATCGCCGCGCGCAAGCCGCAGAACCTGTCCATCGCCGTGCTCGACAACGGGCATTTCGGCGAGACCGGCATGCAGCGCAGCCATTCCGGCCTCGGCGCGAAGCTGGACGCGATCGCGCGCGGCGCAGGCATTCCGTCGGTGGTCGAGATCACCGACATGGCCGGCGTCGCGGCGTTCCGCAGCGAAGTCCATCGTATCGGAAACGGACCGAAGCTGGCGCTGATCCGCATCTCGACCGATCACGTCGACCGCGCGCTGCCGCCGCGCGACGGCGTGTTCCTGAAGAACCGCTTTCGCCAGCACCTCGGCCTTGCGGTGTCGTGAGAAAGGCGTCACCCGAGCTTGATATCCCACAGGCCTTCGCTGCGGCAGGCGGCGGTTTCGCTGCGCAGAAGCTCGGTGATGACGGAGGTGGCGGTCGAATCCGGATGATCGATCGGGGAGGCAATGACGAGTTCGCGCATCGGCGCCGGCGAAGAGATCGCCGCGGCCTCGAGCCGGCGTGCCTCGATCTCGCCGCGCACCGACGACGGCGGCAGCAGCGAATAGCCGAGCCCCTCCTCGACCAGGCTGGTGAGCACGCGAAAGGAATCCGCCTCGAGCTGCACGTCGAGCTTGAGCTTGCGTTGCGCTGCGGCGCGCTCGATCAGCGCGCGCAGGCCGTGCGAATGGCTGGGCAGCACCAGCCGCTGGCGCAGCAGCCAGTCCATGCCGACCTGCTTCTTCTTCGCAAGGCCCGAGCCGCGCGGCCCCACCGCGACGATGCGGTCGCGGCCAAGCCCCTGGATGGCGAGATGCAGATCCGCCGACGGGCCATAGATGATCGCGAGATCCATCTCGCCGCGATGCAGCCATTCGATCAGATGGCCGCTATAGCTCTCGACGATGCAGAGCGAGATGCCGGGATAGGTCTCGACCGTGCGCCGCGCCAGCCGCGCCGACAATACGCAACTCACGGTGGGGACCAGCCCCAGCACGACCCGCCCCGAGGGCGCACCTGCCGCCGATTGGATGTCGTCGCGGATCTGGTCGATTTGCCGCACGATGCCCGAGGTTCGCGCCAGCAACAGCCGGCCGGCTTCGGTCAGCACCATTCCCCTGCCGCTGCGGGTAAAAAGTTCCGCGCGCAGCTCGTGCTCCAGCAGCTTGATCTGGCGGCTGAGCGCCGGCTGCGCGATCCTGAGCTTGTCGGAAGCTTTGCTCAGGCTGCCGAGTTCGGCTACGCAACTGAACGTCCTGAGCTGACGGAAATCCATGCTTGCCGGTCTTGGAATGCGGGGCCATACGCTATAACAATCGAGCATAGGGAGTCCGCGGTGGTTTCACAATAACGAGAACACAAAGATCAACCCGAAATACCACCGACGGAAATCGAACATGAGCAAAGAACAACATCAAGAACAACATCACGAGCAGGACTATTCCGACATCCGCGACGCCGTCGCCAAGCTGTGCGCCCAGTTTCCCGGCGAATACTGGCGCAAGCTCGACCGCGCGATGGCCTACCCCACCGACTTCGTCAACGCGCTGACGGAAGCGGGCTATCTCTCGGTGCTGATCCCGGAAGAGTATGGCGGGGCCGGCCTGAAGCTTTCGGCAGCGACCGCGATCCTGGAAGAGATCCATCGCGCCGGCTGCAACGCCGGCGCCTGCCACGCCCAGATGTACACCATGGGCACGGTGCTGCGGCACGGCAACGACGAGCAGAAGGCGAAATGGCTGCCGCAGATCGCCAGCGGCAAATTGCGCCTGCAGGCGTTCGGCGTCACCGAGCCGACCAGCGGCACGGATACCTCGTCGCTGAAGACGGTGGCGCGCAAGGAAGGCAATGACGGCTACATCGTCAACGGCCAGAAGATCTGGACCAGCCGCGCCGAATATTCCGACCTGATGGTACTGCTGGCGCGCACCACGCCGAAGGAACAGGCGCGCAAGCGCACCGAAGGACTGTCGGTGTTCCTCGTCGACATGCGCGAAGCACGCAAGGCCGGGCTCTCGATCCGCCCGATCCGCACCATGATGAACCACTCCACCACCGAAGTGTTCTTCACCGACATGAAGGTGCCGGCGGAAAACCTGATCGGCGACGAGGGCAAGGGCTTTCGCTACATCCTCTCCGGCATGAATGCGGAGCGCATCCTGATCGCATCGGAATGCATCGGCGACGCCAAATGGTTCATCGAGAAGGCATCGCACTACGCCAAAGAGCGCGCCGTGTTCGGCAGGCCGATCGGCCAGAACCAGGGCATCCAGTTCCCGATCGCAAAGGCCTACGCCTCGATGCGCGCGGCGGAACTGATGGTGAAGGAAGCCACACGCAAATATGAGGCCGGGCTCGATTGCGGCGCCGAGGCCAACATGGCCAAGATGCTGGCGGCCGATGCGTCCTGGGAAGCGGCCAATGCCGCGATCCAGACCCATGGCGGCTTCGGCTTCGCCGAGGAATACGACGTCGAGCGCAAGTTCCGCGAGACCCGGCTCTACCAGGTGGCGCCGATCTCGACCAACCTGGTGCTGTCGTTCATCGCCGAGCATGTGCTCGGCATGCCCCGCTCCTACTGAGAGGCGACCATGCTGCCACTTCAGGGAATCGTCGTCATTGCGGTGGAACAGGCGGTGGCTGCGCCGTTCTGCTCCTCGCGGCTGGCGGATGCCGGCGCGCATGTCATCAAGATCGAACGACCGGAGGGCGATTTCGCCCGCGGCTATGACGTCGCCGCAAAAGGCCAGAGCAGCTATTTCGTCTGGCTCAACCGCGGCAAGGATTCCGTGGTGATCGATCTGGCGACGAAGGAAGGCCGACAATCGCTGGAAGAACTGATCGCCGGCGCCGACGTGTTGCTGCAGAACCTCAAGCCCGGCTCGATGGACAAGCTCGGCTTCTCGCTGGAGCGTCTGCGCAAGGATTATCCCTCGCTGATCACCTGCACCATCTCGGGCTATGGCGACGACGGCCCCTACGCGCACCGCAAGGCCTACGACCTGCTGATCCAGGCCGAGAGCGGACTTTGCTCCATCACCGGCGGCCCGGAAGGCGCCTCGCGGGTCGGCATGTCGATCGTGGACGTCGCCACCGGCGCCACCGCGCACGCCTCGATCCTGGAAGCGCTGATCGGGCGCGGCCGCACCGGCAAGGGCGTCGACATCCGCATCTCCATGTTCGACGTGATGGCGGACTGGTGTACGGTGCCGCTGCTCAATGCCGAAGACGGCAAGCCGCCGCAGCGCATGGGCCTCGCCCATCCCTCGGTCGCGCCCTACGGCGTGTTCCGCTCCAAGGACGGCAAGGACGTTCTGATCTCGATCCAGAGCGAGCGCGAGTGGAAGACACTGTGCGCCAAGGTATTGGGCCAGCCCGACCTGCCCAATGATCCGCGCCTCGCCAACAATATCGAGCGCGTGAAAAACCGTTCGCTCACAGACAAGACGGTGAGCGACAGCTTTGCCAGACTGACCCGCGATGAGCTCCTGAAGAAGCTGGCGGATGCCGACATTGCGTTTGCCGAAGTGAACAGCATGGCCGACCTTTCCACCCATCCGCATCTGCGCCGCATCGAGGTCGACACGCCGAACGGCAAGGTCAGCTATCCCGCGCCGGCCATGATCGTGGTCGGCGAGAAACGCCAATATGGTGCGGTGCCTGCCATCGGCGATCACCACGAGCTGCCGAAAGCCCAACCCATCAGGAAGTCGTCATGAGTGCGCCGGCCATCGCGGGCGAAAAGCCCGACATCGATCAACTCAGGCAATGGATCGGCCGCACCGAGGAAGCGACCGACATCGTCACGGCGCAGCTCGTCAAGGGACTGCGCGCGACGCTGTTCCAGGAGATCGGCCGGCCCAGGACGGGCGATGCGGCGCCCTTCACCACGCATTGGTGCCTGGCGCCACCGGTGTACCCGATGTCGCAACTGAGCCAGGACGGCCATCCGACCCGCGGCGGTTTCCTGCCTCCGGTGCCGTTGCCGCGCCGGATGTGGGCCGGCGGGCAGCTCGAATTCATCGAGCCGCTGCGCGTCGGCGACGAGGTGAAGCGTTCCTCGCGCATCTCGGACGTGACCCTGAAGAGCGGCTCGACCGGCACGCTGTGCTTCGTCGCGGTCGATCATGTCATCACGACGCCGCGCGGCACCGCCATCAAGGAGCGGCACGACATCGTCTATCGCGAGGCGACCAGCGGCCCGCAGGCGGCAACGAAGGCTCCGCCTCCGCCGCCCGTTGCGAAGCATCGCGAGAGCCATGTCTCCGATCCCGTGCTGCTGTTCCGCTATTCGGCGCTGACCTTCAACGGCCACCGCATCCACTACGACCGCGACTATGTCACCAAGGTCGAGGGTTATCCGGGCCTGGTGTTCCATGGCCCGCTGCAGGCGGCGTTCATCATCGAGTTCGCGGCCAAACTGCACGGCGGCACGGCGCCGAAGAAGTTCGTCTATCGCGGCGTGCAGCCGCTGTTCGAAGGCAGCGAGTTCTCGATCAATGCCAATGACAATGCCGGCGGCGGCATGGAGCTGTGGACCGCGAACGCGGAAGGGCAGCCGACGATGAAGGGCGTGGCGACGTGGTGACGCTTAGCGTCATTCCGGGATGGTCCGAAGGACCAGACCCGGAATCTCGAGATTCCGGGTTCGATGCTTCGCATCGCCCCGGAATGACGGAGTAATCATGTCCTCCCGCAAGCCAGCCAAGGCAAAATCCGTCAGCGTCAAGGACGCCACCTTCGGCCTGCTGCGCGCGTTCGGCATCAGAAAGGTGTTCGGCAATCCCGGCTCGACCGAGTTGCCGTTTCTCGCCGACTGGCCGGACGACATCGACTACGTGCTGGGCTTGCAGGAGGCCTCCGTCATCGGCATGGCCGACGGCTATGCACAGGCCACCCGCAATGCCGGCTTCGTCAATTTGCATTCGGCGGCCGGCGTCGGCAACGCGCTCGGCAATATCTACACCGCGCATCGCAACCAGACGCCGCTGGTGATCACCGCCGGCCAGCAGGCACGCTCGATCCTGCCGCTGCAGGCGTTCCTCTATGCCGAGCGTGCTTCCGAATTCCCGCGACCATACGTGAAATACAGCGTCGAGCCGGCGCGGCCCGAGGACGTGCCGGCCGCGATCGCGCGTGCCTATTACACGGCGATGCAGCCGCCCTGCGGGCCGACCTTCGTTTCCGTGCCAATCGACGACTGGACGCACGCGACCTCGCTCGTCGAGGCACGCCAGGTCAGCCGCGAACTCGGGCCGGATGTGTCGTCCATGAAGGCGCTGGCGGCGGCGATTGCCGAGAGCAGGCGCCCGGCCCTCGTCGTCGGCCCCGGCGTCGATCGGGCGCAGGCCGTCGACCTCATGGTGCAGGTGGCGGAGAAGACCAGGGCGTCCGTCTGGGTCAGCCCGTTCTCGGCACGCTGCTCCTTTCCGGAGCGGCATCCGCAATTCGCCGGCTTCCTCCATGCCTCGCCCGGACAACTGTCGGACGCGCTGGGCCTCCATGACCTCGTGGTCGTGATCGGCGCGCCGGTCTTCACCTTCCATGTCGAGGGGCATGCCTCGATCTTCGACGGCGCGACCACCATCTTCCAGATCACCGACGATCCCGCGGCCGCCGCCGTGACCCCGCGCGGCACCAGCATTATCGCCACCATGAAGCCAGCGCTGGCGATGCTGCTGGAAATGCTGCCGGCGGCCAAACGCGTGATGCCGGCCGCCCGCCTGCTGCCGCCGGCGCCGGCCGCCGACGATCCGATCCCCGTGGAATACCTGCTGCACACGTTGTCCAACGCGATGCCCGGCGATGCCGTGCTGGTGGAGGAAGCGCCGTCGCATCGCCCGGCGATGCAAAAATTCATGCCGATGCGCGGCCAGGACAGTTTTTACACCATGGCGAGCGGCGGGCTCGGCTATGGCCTGCCCGCCGCCGTCGGCATGGCGCTCGGCCGCGGTAATGTCCGCACCGTCTGCCTCGTCGGCGACGGCTCGGCGATGTATTCGATCCAGGCGCTGTGGACCGCAGCGCAGCGCAAGCTGCCGCTCACCGTGGTCGTCATCAACAATTCGGGTTATGGCGCGATGCGCTCGTTCAGCCAGGTGATGCAGGTGCGCAACGTGCCGGGCCTCGACATTCCCGGCCTCGACTTCGTCAAGCTCGCGCAAGGCCATGGCTGCGATGCGGTGCGGGTGACCAAGTCATCCGAGCTTGCGCCCGCGCTGAAGCAGGCGCTCGCGCACAAGGGCACGAGCCTCGTCGAGGTAGCCGTGGATTCCGCCGTGCCGCTGCTTTACGCGCGGAAGGGCTGACGGTGGAATTTGTGTCGTGGCACGTCAGCTGACCTTACCTGAATATTTCGCTATGCGGTTGTATCAAACTCCGATAGCGTCGCGTTTCGCGGCAATAAGACCGTTTTTTTATTGGTTTGTTAGAAACAAATGACCGTGCAATCGCGCGAGTTCACATAACTCCTCGCCGGCTGGCCTCTCGAAAACTCGGAATGAGTGTTTTGTCGCGCCCGAATTGGGTCGGGCGACGGGAGGTTGACTTTGTTCAAATTTGTCGCGCGGCTCCTGCCGCTGCTGCTGCTTTTTCATTTGTTTTCATCTGGCGCCGACGCACAGCAACCCGTTCCCGGCCTGAACCTTGGCGATGCCGTGGTGACCGGATTTGCCGGCACCATCGCTCCCGACCCGGGCAAGCCGCGCCCGGCGAACAAATCCGCCATCGATCTCACTTTCATCAATCCGGACGGCCCTGCCGCCCGCATCGTCGGCGTCGGCCGGCCCGGCTATGTCTGGGACGGCCGACTGTTCCAGGCACCGAAGACCTTCGACGTGTTCGCGAAAGACACCGGTCAGGTGTTCGGCGTAGCGCTCGACGACCAGCCTGCAACCAACATCTACCTCGCCGCCAGCTCGGCGTTCGGCCTCAATCTCGTTGGCCGCGGGGCTGATGGCCTGCCTGAGCGCAGGAAGGTCGGCGGTCCAGGCACAGGTTGGATGAAGGGGCAGTTCGGACTCGACCTGCAGGGCGATCCCGGCAGCATCTACAGGGTCGACGGCACCACCGGCGCAGTAACCCTGTTCGCCAAGGTGATGCTCGACGGCGTGCCCAACCCGGGTCCCGCGCTGGGCAACCTCGCCCACGATGCCGCGCACAAGCAGCTGTTTGTTTCGGATCTCTATACCGGAATGATCCATCGCTTCGCCCTCGCCGATGGCAGCGAACCCGGCGCCCCCTTCGATCACGGCGTGACCGGCCGCAGCGCGGCCAACCTGGCGCCGATGCCGTTCAATCCGGCCAATCGGCCCAATATCGCCAACAACAAATTCAACGCCGAGAATCCGGACAGTTGGGGTTTTGCTCCGCCGGAACGGCGGGTGTGGGGTCTCGCGGTCCAGGCTGGACGGCTGTTCTACTCGGTCAGGAATGGTGCCGCCGCGGAAGGACCGCAAATCTGGTCGGTCGGCATTGCGCAGGACGGCAGTCTCGCGGCCGATGCGCGCCTCGAGGTTGAAGTTGCGGCGCAGCCCGGTCCGTATCCGGTTTCCGATATCGCATTCTCGCAAAGAGGCGCCCTGATCCTGGCGCAGCGCGCGCCGATCGCCGCCAGCCATGATTATTCCGCCTTCACCAAGCCGGGCGAGCCGCGCGTGCTGCGCTACTGGCTGAAAGACGCCAACGACCCGCCGTCACCGGGGCTTTGGAAGCCGATGCCGGAGGAATACGCGGTCGGCTTTGCCGGCACTTACCGCAACACCGATGGCGGCGTCGCGCTCGGTTACGGCTATCGCCAGGATGGAACGCTCGACAGCGCGTCGTGCGAGGCTTCGCTGTGGACCACCGCGCAAAATCTCCGCAACAACCCGGCGCTGCGCAGCCAGCTCGAACCCGGCGGTCCGTTGCTGGTGAACGGGCTGCAAGGCAGTCCCGCGGACATGGTGCGCGGCGCCAACGAGCCGCCGGCCATCAGCTACTTCGTCGACTACGACGACAAGTTCGACGATGCACGCGCCAGCGGCCACATCGGCAGCGTGCGGATTCTCACGCGGCCCTGCACCGCGATTGCCGGCAATACGTCCAGCCCGCCTTATGTCAGCGGTCAACAGACCGGTGGTGGTGGTGGTGGTGGTGGCGGTGGTGGTAACGCCTGCTATCCGCCCAACCAGCCGACCAGCTTCTCGCTGCCGCCGCAAGCGCTGCCGCCGTGTACGCAGCCAGGACAGGCGGTGAGCCTCGACTTGAGCACCGTGCTTTCCTCGCCTGGCTTCGATCCGAATTGGGCCGTAACGCCCTACGGTCCTCTCGCACATTCCACGGCCTATGGCGGCTGGACCACCCTCTCCACTCGCTGGATCCAACCCAAACCATTCGTCCTTACCCAAACCCACCCGGTGGGGACATATGTCTACACGCGTGCGTTCAACCTGACCTGTCGCCCGGAGTCCTACAAGGGCCTCAAGCTCTGCGGGCAGTATGGGTCCGACAACAGCTCGGTGGTGACGCTGAACGCGCCCGCCAACATCGTGGCCACCAGCCCCAGTAGTTACAGCACGCCAGCCGTCTTCTTTTGTGTCCCTACTTCGTTTTTTGTTCCGGGGCTCAATGTCCTGACGGTGACAGTTCAGAACGCCTCGCCCGCGAACCCGGGCCCGGGCGCGATGAACCCGACTGGCATGTCGATGATCGCAAACCTTGAAGCCATTTGCGGCCCCGATTGTATTTGCGAATGTCCGCCAGGCACGGTGAACAAGGACGGCACATGCGTGCCGGTCACGCCGATCGACCTGAAAATCGGCAAGGAAACCACACCGGGCGGCGGCGGCGGCCACTGGTTCAACGTGTGGGTCACCAATGTCGGACCGCCGATCACCTTCCCGGCCGGCGGCATCACCATCACCGAGAACATCCCGGCCGGCATGACCGTGACCGGCGTAACCGGCGCCGGCTGGTCCTGCGTGCCGCCTACTCTGGTCGGACCCGGCACGATGCATTGCACCTATGGTCCCGCCGGCTCGCTCGCCACCAACGCGTCGCTCTCGAGCACCATGGTCGTCCACTACACCACCACGGGACCGGGGCCGTTTACGAATTGCGCGACGGTCGGTATCGGCAGCAGCTCGGGCGTGGATACCAATCCGGCGAACGATACGGCGTGCGCGACGGTTACGGAAACCGCAGGGAATATCGATCTTGCGGTCGTCAAGACCGGGGGCACCAGTCCGGTTCCTCAGGTGAATGGCTATGCTTTCCATCTGGCAGTCACCAGCGTGGGTGCGCCGTTCAACGGAACCAACGTCGTCACGGTGACGGATGTCGTTCCGGCCGGAATGACGTTCAACAGCGCAACCGGAACGAACTGGACGTGCGTGACGCTGCCGGCGTCCGCGGGTAGCACGATAACCTGCACCTATATCGGTGCCGGTCCGACCGTGCCCAACCAGTCCCTCGGCACGATCGACATCGTCGCAACGGCCCTGGGGGCGGCGCCATTTCCGCCGTTCACGAACTGTGCACAGGTCGGCACCAAGCCGGGTTCGGGCTTGAGCGACGTCAATCCGCCAAACGACAAATCCTGCGTGACAGTCACCAAACCGGTCGCCGGCTGTCCGCCGCCGATGGTCCCGGGTCCCGTTGCCGGTCAGTGCATCTGTCCGCCTCCGACCCATCTCGTTGGCAACAAGTGCGAGGGCCCGCCGCCACCTCCGTCGTGCCAGCCGCCGATGGTGCCGGGTCCCGTCGCCGGTCAGTGCATCTGTCTGCCGCCGACCGTCCAGAAGGGCAAGGAATGCGTACGGCCGATGGAATGCCGCTCGCCGCTGATCCCGAATGCCTCCGGTACAGGTTGCGGATGCCCGGCCGGATTGGAGCAGCGCGGACGTGAGTGCGTGAAGCCGACCGTGTGCAATCCACCGGCGAAACTCAATCGCCGCGGCGCCTGCGAATGTCCGACGGATATGGTGGCGAGAGGAAACAGCTGCATCGAGCGCGAGCGCCCGAGGCCGCAGGTTACCCCCGGCGACGTCATCCGCATTCCCGGCGGCGGCCGCGACGAACCGCGCGGCGGCCGTGACAATGACAATCCCCGCGGCGGTCGTGACACCGACAGTCCCCGCGGCGGCGGTCAGGGGCCGATGGATTTTCCGGGAAGGCGCTAGAATTTTCCCGGGCCGATCGATGTGTGCCGCAGCAATGCGGCACACATCGCCTTACGACTTCCCGCAAGCCTGCCACATCTTCGGCGAAGTATTCGATCCAGGCGCTTTGGACTGCGGCGCAAGCTGCAGCTCACAATCGTCGTGATCAATTGACTCTGGCACTTACCGCCGCGCCGCGTGCGCCGCCGCGATTTCCGCGGCCATGCGGCCGTAGTCCGCCCATACCAGGTTGAGGAACACCGGCGGCGCCTCGCCGACCTTCTGCATTTCGGCGTAGCGCTCCCTTGCGCCGTCGGCGGTCCACCACTTCTGGGCCGAGGAGGCGATGCGGCGGAAATTACGCAGTGCGCCGTAGAACTGTTTCGGATCGGCGCCGGCGAGAACCGCGCAATGAATGAGCCAGTTGAAACCGGCGATGATGGCGATGGCGACATCTGCGTTGGTGACGCCGGTGAATTCGATCACCGTCTGGTCGTGCGGCAACTGGCGCAGATAGCCGTCAAGCAGGGCGGCCTGCGACTCGGGCTCGGCCAGCAGGGCGAATTCGCGCGGCGGCAGACTCAGCAGATAGCGGAAAGCTTCCAGTCGGGTGTGGTCGGCGATGGCTGCTTCGTCGCAGCCTGCGTCCGAGGCGGTGCGCCTGCAGGCCGGGCTGACGAATTTCCCGTTGTCGACGTCGTCGAGATACCGCTTGCCGCGCTTCCCGATGTCATCGAGAAGCGTCTGCGGGCCATCCTTTGCGGCCGTTTCTTTCCCGAATGGCCACCAGTTCATCGGGCTCCAAAGTGCTGTTGGCTCAGAGCATCGAGAGGTCAGTAGGCAGCATTCGCTTGAATGTGGCAAGAAGCAGGCGGCCCTCTTTGGGCGGTAACGTTATCGCGTGGCGGACTGCCGCGGCGATCAAGGTCATGACCAGGCGGGCCCAGGCCTGCAGCGCAGGCTTCGGGAGGTCCGCGGCGACGCGGCGCAGGGTCGATGCCAAGAGGTCCGCGAGAAAATCGACGTCCTCCCGGTCGAGCTTCTGCAAGACCCGGTCGCCTTGCGTCGCCTGCCAGATGTCGCGCATCACGGGCACGTCGATGAACATGCGATAGTAGCTGTCGACGATCCGGCACAGCGCCGGGTGCAGGTCGCGCACGGTCTCGACCGCCGACAGGTCGCGCGCGACACAGTCGCGGCCGGCCTGGTTGCAGCGCTCGGCCAGCGTGCCGATGATCGCGGTCTTGTCGGGAAAGTATTGATAGAGCGAGCCGAAGGCGACGCCGGTCCGCTCGACCAGTTCGCTCATGCGGAAGGCTTCGGAGCCCTTTTCGGCGAGCAGCGCGGCGGCCTGGCCAAGGATGTGCTCGTAGCGCTCGCGGCTGCGCTTCTGCACCGGCACCAGACGCGAGATGCCGGCCCCCGCGCTCGCCGCCTTTTGCTTCCCTGCCATCCCTGCCCGCCTGTCCGAGAAAGTCCTTGACGATTCAAATACGAGAGCTTATCGCTTTTTGCAAATACGATAAATCCTCGTATTCATGGAGTGAGCGTCATGCGTGCCCTCGTCACCTCCCTGTTGTGGTTCTCCGCCGTCGGATGCGGCCTGCTGGCCGGGCTCTATTTCGCGTTTTCGACCTTCATCATGGCGGCGCTCGGCCGCATCGACCAGGCGGCCGGCATCGCCGCAATGAACGCGATCAACAGGGAGATCGTGCAGTCGCTGTTCCTGCCGGTCTTCATGGGCTCGACGCTCACCGCGGCGGCGCTCGCGGTGCTGGCGCCGTTCAGATGGGATGAGCCGGGCGCGGCGATGTGGCTTGCCGGCGGCGCGCTCTACGTGGTCGGCATGTTCGTGGTCACGATGATATTCAACGTGCCGCTGAACAATGCGCTGGCGGCCGTACCGCCGGCCAGCGGCGAAGCCGGCACGCTATGGGCGCGGTATCTGGCGGACTGGACGTGGTGGAATCACGTCCGCACGGTCGCGTCGACGCTGGCATTCGCGCTGTTCATCGCGGCGATTGCGGCGAGGTAGCTGCAGCAACACTTCGTCATGCCCGGCCTTGTGCCGGGCATCCACGTCTTGGTGGTGTCCGAAAGAAACACGTGGATGGCCGGGACAAGCCCGGCCATGACGGCGACAATTATTTCCCGTAGGTCTCGCGCATCTTCTCCTGGATCCTGGCCATGCCCGATATCCAGCGGTCGTAATCCTCGGTCTTCCTGCGCATGTAGCCGAGCACCTGCGGGTGCGGCAGGATCACGAAGGTCTCCTGCTCGAGGCCTGCGAGGACGTCCCTGGCCACCTGCTCGGGCGAGAGGTCGCCGTCGCCGGATTGCGGGCCCTTCGGGATCGAGCGCAGCATGTTGGTATCGACGCCCTGCGGGCAGAGGATGGAAACCCCGATATTGTCGGCCTTGTGCGAGATCGCGAGGTTTTCGGCAAAGCCGACCGCGGCATGCTTGGTGGTGGAATAAGCGGGGCTGCCGACCTGCGACAACAGGCCTGCTGCCGAAATGGTGTTGAGGAAATAGCCGCCGCCGCGCGCCTTGTAGCGCGGGACCAGATGCCGCGCGGCATAGACATGCGCCATGACGTGAATGGCCCAGCTGCGCTGCCACGGCTCGTCGGAATTGCCGCCGGCATTCAGCGACAGCGGATCGAAGCCGCCGCCGATGCCGGCATTGGAGCAGAACAGCGCGATCGGGCCGAACTGGTGCTCGGTCTCCTCGATGACGTGGGAAACGTCCTTTTCCTTGCCGACGTCGCATTTGAAGGCCGCACCGTCGATTCCTCCTGCCACCGCGCGCGCGGCGTTGGGATCGATGTCGGCAACCACCACCTTGGCGGCGCCGGCGCGATGGAAGGCCTCGCACATGGCGCGCCCGATGCCGTTACCGCCGCCCGTGACGACCACGACCTTGCCGGTCACCTGCATGGCACCCTCCCCGCTTTTTGATTGTCGCTATTTCTTAGCGCTTACTTCAGGACGATGTCGAGCACCGCCGTGTAGTGGCAGGCGGCGCCGGAGAGCACAAAGCCGTGCCAGATCGCGTTCTGGAAGCGCAGCCGCTGCCAGGCGTGGAACACCACGCCGAGCGTATAGAATATGCCGCCCGCGACGATGAAGCCCAGCGCCAGCGTCGGCAGCGCCTTCACCACGGCATCATAGAGCATCATGCCGCTCCAGCCCATGGCAAGATAGAGCCCGACCGAGAGCCGGTCGAACCGGCCGGGATATTTCAGCTTCAGCACGATGCCGGCAATCGCGGCGCACCAGACGCCGATCAGCAGAACGACGGCGAGAGCGCTTCCCTTCACCTGCATGATGAAGGGCGTGTAGGTCGCCGCGATCAGGATATAGATCGCCGAATGGTCGAGGCGGCGCAGCACCCATTTGGCGCGCGACACCGGCCAGAGATTGTAGGTGGCGGACAGGCCGAGCATGGCAAGCAGGCCCGCGACATAAATCGAGGACACCACGATATCGAGGGCGGAGGCATAGACCGCGGCGAGCACGATCAGGACGGTCGCGGCGACGAGGCCGAAGCAGAGGCCGATGACATGCACGACGCCGTCGGCGATCAGCTCGGCGCGGTCGAAATTCCAGTGCACGGCGCCGGCCGCCGCATGGAACGACGTCGAGGCCAGTTGCTTCAGTCGGAAAACGTTCATGTCGGCTTCTCGCCTGCTCAGCCTTCCGGATCGATAAATCATGAGGCATTTCTGGTCAACGAAGGGTTCACGCCCCGGTTCAATCGCGTCAAAAACGTGACGCTTGATTTTGGCGCGCCGATCGCCACCTTTGCTGGCGTTACTTTTACGGAAATTGCCCTCCCCAGCCCGGATCTCAACGCCGCCGCATGCCTCCCAGTTTCCAGGAAATCCTCGAGGAGGCGCGGCTGTCCGCGCGGGCGCTGTGGGACTATGGCGACGGCCTGTTCAACCCCACGGTCCGGCTCGGCGTCACCGGCCTGTCGCGCGCCGGCAAGACGGTGTTCATCACCGCGCTGATCCATGGGCTGACGCGCGGCGGCCGTTTTCCGGTGTTCGAGGCCTATGGCAGCGGACGCATCGCGCGCGCCCGCCTGGAGCCGCAGCCGGACGATGCCGTGCCGCGCTTCGATTACGAAAACCATGTCCGGACCCTCGTCTCGGAGCGGCGCTGGCCGAGCTCGACCACCGACATCAGCGAGCTCCGGCTCGTGATCGATTATCAGCGGCAGAACGGCGCGGACCGCAGCCTCATTCTCGATATCGTCGACTATCCCGGCGAGTGGCTGCTGGACCTGCCGCTGCTGAACAAGAGTTTCGAGCAATGGTCGGCGGAGAGTCTGGCGCTGTCGCGCGAGGGGCCGCGGCAGGAGCTGGCCGCGCCGTGGCATGCGCATCTGGCGACGCTGTCGGCGGTGGGTCGCGCCGACGAACAGGCGGCGCTGGTCTCGGCGCGGCTGTTCACCGATTATCTCCGCGCCTGCCGCGACGAGCGTTTCGCCATGAGCCTGCTGCCGCCCGGGCGCTTCCTGATGCCCGGCAATCTCGCCAACTCGCCGGCGTTGACCTTCGCGCCGCTGGACGTGCCCATCGACGGCAGCGCGCCGGAGGGGTCGCTGTGGGCGATGATGGTGCGGCGCTACGAGGCCTACAAGGACGCCGTGGTGCGGCCGTTCTTCCGGGATCATTTCTCGCGGCTCGACCGCCAGATCGTGCTGGTCGACGCGCTTGCCGCCTTCAATTCCGGGCCCGAGGCGCTGCACGACCTGGAAGCCGCGCTTGCCGGCATCCTCGACTGCTTCCGCATCGGCCGCTCGAGCTTCTTCTCCAGCCTGTTCCGGCCGCGCATCGACCGCATCCTGTTTGCCGCCACCAAGGCCGACCATCTGCATCATTCCAGCCACGACCGGCTGGAAGCGATCTTGCGCCGCATCGTGGCGCGCGCAGCCGAACGCGCCGAGCACGAGGAAGCCACGATCGACGTGGTCGCGCTCGCCGCCGTGCGCGCCACCCGCGAGGCGATGGTGACACGCGGCCGGGAAAAGCTGCCGTCGATCCTGGGCACGCCGGCCGCGGGCGAGAGCGCCAATGGCGAGTTCTTCGACGGAGAGACCGAGGTCGCGACCTTTCCGGGCGACTTGCCCGCCGATCCCCAGGCGCTGTTCCGGGGCGATGGTGCGTTTCAGGGGCTTTCCAGCGCGCCGTCGGACAAGGCCGATTTTCGCTTCCTGCGCTTCCGCCCGCCGCATCTCCAGCGCGACGGCGATGCACAGCCGGCGCTGCCTCACATCCGCCTCGACCGCGCCCTCCAGTTCCTGATCGGAGACCGACTGCAATGAGCGAGAAAACGCGCAAGCCCGCGACCTTCAAGCTCGACGACGCCAATGTGGTCGTGGTGGATGCCGACGAGCCCGGCCATGCTGTCCGCGGCACGGTGCGCATCACGCCGGAAGCAGAGCCATCGCAACTGCCCGTGCCGGTCGAAGCACGGCCGGTCGCGGTGCGGCGCCGTTTCGGCTGGGGCACGCTGTTCTGGATCGCGACCGGCGGGCTGGTGCTGCTCGGCTCCGGCCTTGCCATCGTCAAGCTGATCGAGGATCTGTTCGCGCGCAGCGAGAGCCTCGGCTGGCTCGGCCTCGGCTTTGCGGCAGCCGCGGGGCTGGCGCTTGCGGTGGTGACCGGCCGCGAGGCGTTCGGGATGATGCGGCTGGCGGCGATCGAAAAGCTGCATGCTCGTGCTACCGCCGTGCTCGCCAGCGATGACCGCGCGGAAAGCCGCGCCGTCGTCGACGATCTCCTGAAGCTGGCGCACCAGAATCCGCATCTGGCGCGCGCCCGCACTGCGTTGGCCGAACACGCCGGCGACATCATCGACGGCGCCGACATGATCCGGCTGGCCGAGCGCGAGCTGATGACGCCGCTCGACCAGGAGGCAAGGCGCATCGTCTCGGTGGCGGCGCAGCGCGTCTCCGTCGTCACCGCGGTGAGCCCGCGCGCGCTGTTCGACGTGCTGTTCGTGTTCGCAGCCGCGCTGAAGATGATCCGGCAGCTGGCGCGGCTCTATGGCGGGCGGCCCGGCGCGCTCGGCATGATCAGCCTGCTCAAGCATGTCATCACGCACCTGGCAATCACCGGCGGCATGGCCGCGGGCGACACGCTGCTGCAGCAGATGCTCGGCCATGGCATTGCGGCCAAACTCTCGCAGCGCCTCGGCGAAGGCGTGTTGAACGGGCTGCTCACCGCCCGCCTCGGTCTCGCCGCGATCGACGTGACGCGGCCGCTGCCCTTCACCGCGCTGCCGCGTCCGGCGCTGACCGATCTCGCCAGCGACCTGTTGCGCAAGCGCGAGGATGGAAACTGAGCTGCGCGTTGTTGTGCCCTCTCCCCTTGTGGGCCTGTTGCGTAATTGGACTTATTGGCCGTGAGAGGGAAGAGGGACGTCTTTCGGATTGGGGCTGAAGGCTAGGTGGCTGTGTTCGGGGTGAAGCTTATGCTGCGATTGTGGCCCATCGGCGCATGTTGAACGCGA
>NZ_JACRMG010000041.1 GCF_016219575.1 Bradyrhizobium sp.
CGATCTTGCAACCCTCCCAACAGCACGGTTCCGCAAGCTCGTCGCCGCCTACAACAACACCCCGCGCAAGTGCCTTGACTTCAGGACCCCAGCCGAGTCCTTTGCCCAAGTGTTGCACTTCGAGTGTGAATCCACCTCCCGACTTTCGTCGGGACGACAGCGGTGTGTGCCGCGAATTCCGGATAGCACCCCCGCGGCAATTTGAGCCGCGAGGTCGCGCGAAATCCGTTATACTCCTCACATAACAACAAGCCTCAGGGGAGGACGCGCATGCAGTTCAGGGTTTCGCCGAAATCGCTTCGCGACGATGTTTCCGAAGAGCAATGGCAGGCGCGGGTCGATCTCGCGGCGGCGCACCGGCTGGCCTACATGCACGGCTTTTCGGAAGGAATCTTCAATCACCTGACGCTGGTGGTGCCCGGTCAAAGCGACCGCTACTACCAGATTCCCTTCGGTACCCACTGGTCTGAAGTTACGGCCTCGACCTTCATGGAAGTCGGCATCGACGACAGCGAGGTGAAGAGCGGCGAGGGCGACGTCGAGCGTTCCTGCTATTGCATCCACGCGCCGATCCACAAGGCGCTGCCGCAGGCCAAGGCCGTGTTCCATACCCACATGCCCTACGCCAGCGCGCTGACCCGGCTCGAGGACCCCCGCATCAAGGAGATCGGCCAGACCGAGGTCGGGCTGTCAGAGGCCATCGCCTATGACGACGAATATGCCGGGCCGGCGATGGATCCGGCGGAAGGCGCACGGCTCGCCCGCGTCATCGGCAACAAGAGCGTGCTGTTCATGGCCAATCACGGCATCACCACGACCGGTACGACCGTCGCCGATGCCTACGACAAGCTCTATTACATCGAGCGCGCCGCGCAGGTGCAGATCTACGCCATGTGGACCGGACAACGGCTGAAGCAGCTGCCGACGCCGGTCGTCGAGAAGACCAAGCGCGATTACAGGGACGACCATCTCTACAAGGGGCCGACCCCGTCGCAACGGCACTTCGCTGCGCTCAAGCGCATCCTCGACCGCAAGGAGCCAGACTACGCGACGTAGGCCGGCGTCCTGCTGCGATCTGCTATTTCTTCGTGCCGGAAGATTGGGTCGGCTGCCATCCCGCGCCCTTTTGGCTCGGCGCGGCAGCGATGACCTTTATCTTCTCTTTCTTCGGCTTCTTGGCTTCCCGATTGCTTCTCTGCTGACCTTTGGCCATTTCGGCCTCCCTTGGGTTGACGACGCGTATAAACGGGACCTGGCCGCTACGAAGCGGTGATGGGTTTCGCGGAGCTTATCATTGAACGCGTATTCGCGCGACCCGTTGGCCTAACCTGTCCCGCGGCTCACTGGCGGCGCTCGCGCGGGATGAACCGTCCCGTTCCCGGCGCGGATAGCGTCTTGCCGTCGTTCCATATCAATTGCCCGCGCAGCAAGGTCGAGGCAACCCGGCCCCGCATCCGGCGGCCGTGATAGGGCGACCAGCGCAACTCCTCCCGGTCGACGATGGCGGCCTGGTCGAAGACGAAATCGCCGGGCTCGATCACCATCAGGTCGGCGTCATAGCCCTCGGCGATCCGTCCCTTGCCGGCAAGGCCATGATGCCGGGCCGGACGATCCGCGCAATATTTCGCCATCAGGGTCGGCGAAAGGCCGCGCTCGACCAGCAGCGAGTACATCAGCGGCCCGAAACTCTGCAGGCCGACCAGACCGGCTGAGCAGGCGAAGATATCCGCCTTCGTCTTCCGCTCGATCGGCCACGGCGCATGATCGGTCGAGACATAGGTGACCAGACCGTCCTGCAACGACGCCCACATCCGCTCCACCTCGGCGGCGGTCCTGAAAGGCGGATTGCACTTGCCGAGCCCCCCGAGGCGCACCAGATCGTCCTCCGTCATGCAGAGATACTGGATGCAGGCCTCGCCGCTCGCCCTGGCGCCGTACGAGCGGAACGTCTCCGCAATCGTGAAGCCGCGCGCGACGGAGGAGTGCGCGATATGCACG
Organism: Bradyrhizobium sp.; assembly: GCF_016219575.1. Lineage (GTDB taxonomy): Bacteria > Pseudomonadota > Alphaproteobacteria > Rhizobiales > Xanthobacteraceae > Bradyrhizobium. Next base: position 1,999 of record NZ_JACRMG010000041.1, read on the forward strand.
TGTGCGCCGGTGTACAATCCGATCTCGAAGATTTCGTTGTCGGCAAGGGTCTCGGCAAGCGCCGGCCGCGTGCGGGAGTGCATCAGGGCATGCGTTTGCCCCGCGGCACGCGCGTCCGCGCTCAGGCTTTCGACCAGCTCCTGATCCTCATTGTGGATCGAGACCGGAACGCCGGTGCGGGCGATTTCCTCGAACGCGGCAATCATCGTCGGGTGGTCGATGCGGGGAAAGCGAACCGCGTCATATTCGTAGGTAGAAAGCTTGAACGAGCAGACGCCGCCCTCGGCGAGATCGGATATCGCGGCAACGCCATCGTGCTTGCGGATGGTACCGTAGAGCGCGACGTCCACATGGGCAGTCTCGTTCACGACCGCGATCTTGCGCTTGAGGATGGAGACGTCCGTTGTGGCTTCGGGAACGTCATAGGGCATGTCGACACAGGTCGTGACGCCGCCTGCCGCGGCGGTCATCGTCGTTCCCTCGATCCCCTTCCAGCCCAGCGCCGAGCCGGTATGGACGTGTCCGTCAACGAGCCCGGGAAAGATCAGGCAGCCCGAACGGTCGAAAACGCTGCGCGCCGGAGGCGGGGTGCCGGTGCCGATCTCGGCGATCTTCTCTCCGGTGATTGCCACATAGCCATCCGGTGTGACGGCCTCGTCAGTGACGACGGTTCCCAGGACAACAGCATCGAACATCCGAGCCTCGCGAGTTGCTGAAGTTGATTTCGATCGCAGAACGCCGGCGCGGTCATTCGATCACGCGGTCGGCGCGCGCGAGCAGCGCAGGCGGGAACTGGATTCCGAGCGTGCCGGCGGCTTTGAGGTTGAGCACCAGCTCGAATGCGGTCGGCCGCTCGATCGGCAACTCGGCGGGATTGTCGCCCTTCAGGACCCGATCGGCATAGTAGGCCAGCCGTCGATAGGATTCGACGAGCCTGGGACCGTAAGTGCAGAGCGCGCCGCTGTCTGCAAAGTCCGCCCAACCTGAAATCACGGGGACGCGAAGGCCGTTCGCGAAATCGACGATCGGCCTGCGGTTGGTAAAGGTGATCGGGTCGGGAAATACCACCAGCGCCTGCGGCGGGTCGAGCGTCATCCTTATAAAGGCCGCGCGCAGCGCTTCCGTGGTCGGCGTCGGGTAGTATTGGATCGCGATGCCGAGCTTTTCGGCCATCTCGATGGAATTCTTGCGCTCGAGCTCTTCGCCGGCGTGCGTGGGACTGGCCACGATCGCGACGCGGCCGATCTGCGGCAGGATCTCGCGCAGCAGCTCGAGCCGCTTGCCGTTCATTTCGGCCGACAGAAGCGTGATGCCCGTCATCCTGCGGCCGGGCCGGGCGAGGCTTTCGGCGAGGCCGGCCAGCACCGGATCGGCGCTGAACACATAGACCACCGGAACGGCGGCGCTGGTGCTGATGAGCTGGCGCGTGGCCGTGCCTTGCGTCACGATGAGATCGACCGGCAGCTTCGCCAGTTCTTCGGCCAGCCCAGGGACGCGGCTGATATCGCCGTCGGCGTAACGAGCCGTGATCGTGAGATTGCGGCCCTCGACATGGCCCTGAGCGGCAAGTCCGGCGCGCAGTGCGTCGAGGAAAGGACTTACGTCGCCGGCCGGTGCCGTCGTCAGCCAGCCGAGATGCCGCTTCCTGGGTTGCTGCGCGAATGCCGCAACCGGCCACAGCGCCGCGGCGCTTCCAAGCATCGTGATGAACTCACGTCGCTTCATTGCATCACCTCACCGGCGCGGCCCCGCAAGGGCTCAGCCCGACTGTAGCACGTAGCGCCGGTTGTCCCGCTGCACCGGCCGCGCATTCAGCGGATAGAGCCTTGCGAACGCCGCCACATCCGTCTCGGCCACCGTGATCGGGTTGGTCAGCACCAGCCACTCGACCGTCTCCGCGCAGGGCGGCGTCGTCAGCGAGCCCGGATAGCGGTAATAACCCAGCTTCTTCGGCAGCATGTCGTTCGGGTTGAAGCCGGGATCGGCCTTCACCGGCGGGCCCTCCCTGGCCGGCATGGTGGCTACGACTCTGGCGAACGCCGCATTCGGCTTGCCGGTCGACATCAGCACGCCGACGACCGCAAGCGCGCCGGAATCGGCGCGATGCACGAAATGCGCCTCCATCGGATAGCTCCGGCCGGCGACCATGTGCTCGCTCGGCCGGTGGAAATGCAGTTGCAGCAATTTGTACTTCCGCTCGCCGACGGTCAGTGTGCTGCCTTCGGCAAAGTTGAGCTGGATGGTGTGGCCGTTGTTGACGATGGTGTCGGCCGTTTTGGCCCAGTTGAGCTTCAGCGGCGGCAGTTGCGACTTGATGGGCGCAACGATGTCGATCGGCGACTGCTGCAGGCCGATCGTGCAGACCTTGCTCGCTGCATCGAGATCGCCCCATTTGGCGGGGCCGCTGGCGCCTTCATAGCTCCAATGCGCGCCCTCGGCGGCGGAGGCAGGCCGGCACAGCGGGCAAAGGGCGAGGCCGGCAAACGCCTTCAGCGCATCACGACGGTTCATGCTACCCCCGGAATATCGCGTAGGATGGGTTGAGCGCAGCGAAACCCATCATCTCAGGTGGGGTCGATGGGTTTCGCTGCGCTCTACCCATCCTACGATTCTGCGACGGTTGTGCAAACGGCGGCTATTGCCGCGTCCACACGATCCGCGCGATCCATTCCACTTCATCGCTCGCCAGCGCGCGGTCCGGGCTGGCGCCATCCAGCGGCGCCAGCTCCAGCGCCCTGGCGGTGCGCCGCCTCAATTCCCGGATCAGCACTTCGCCGGCCATCGTCTTCGCCACCACGCGGTCGCCGCGGCGGATCGGCGTGCGAGGGGCCACGACAATGACGTCGCCGTCGCGATAGGCAGGCCTCAGCGAGTTGCCGGAAATCTCCAGTGCGAAAATGTGATCCTCGCCCGCCACGGGCAGCGCGATCTCGTTCCAGCCGCGCCCCGCCGGATGGCCATGCGCGTCGAAATGGCCGGGGTGCGCTGCCTGCGCAAAGGCGAGCAGCGGCACCGACTGCCCGTTGCGCCCGTGATCGGCGATCAGCTGCACAAAACGATCGATGGAGCTTCCGGTCGCACTCAGCGCCTTTGCCAGCGACTCGGTCGAGGGCCAGCGCTCGCGCCCATCTGCCGTGACGCGCTTGGACTTGTTGAAGGTGGTGGGATCGAGCCCCGCGCGCCGCGCCAGCCCGGAAGGCGACAGTCCCGCACGCTCGGCCAGCCGGTCGAGTGCGTCCCACACCTGGCCGTGGGTCAGCATCATCCGCGGTCTTGGCTGCTTGGCCATGGCAAAGCCCCGGCAACTGACGAGGGAATTATTGGCGCAATCGGCGGCTTCCGGCAATTCCGCACGGCAAGGACGCCCTGGCGCTTGAAGTCGCCGCGCGCCACCGATACGGTCGGCACGACTTCCGGGACCCCGGGAAAAACCCAAGAGACTCAAGGACAAGCAGGAATCGCGGGCTTGCGCATGATCTACAAAATCTGCCCGGCCTCGGCCTGGCGCGAGGCGGAGCGTCAGGGCGTCTATCGCGGCAGCGCGGATGATGCCAGGGACGGCTTCATCCATTTCTCCACCGCCGCCCAGGTCGGCGAAACCGCGCGAAAACATTTCTCCGGGCAAACCGGGTTGTTCCTGGTTGCGGTCGATGCCGATGCGCTCGGCGAGACGCTGCGTTGGGAGCCCTCGCGCAACAACGAGCTGTTTCCGCATCTCTATGGCGAGCTCGATCTTGCCGCGGTGACCGCGATCCTCGACTTGCGCCTGCGCGCGGACGGCTCTCACGATGTGCCGGAGCTCGCCTCGTGATCCGCGCCTTCGATGCCTTCTCGCTGCCGCTGCTGCGCTGGCTCGACCCGGAGGACGCGCATCGTCTTGCCATCCAGGGCCTGAAGCTGCTGCCGCCGATCCGTCCGAAGCCGGAGGACCACAAGCTCGCGGTTCGCGCCTTCGGGCTGAACTTCCCGAATCCCGTCGGCATGGCCGCGGGCTTCGACAAGAACGCGGAAGTGCCGGATGCGTTGCTGCGGCTCGGCTTCGGCTTTGTCGAGATCGGCTCGGTGACGCCGCGCCCGCAAGCCGGCAATCCGCGCCCGCGGCTGTTCCGCCTCGAGCGGGATGAAGGCGTCATCAACCGCATGGGTTTCAACAACGACGGCGCCGAAATCGTCCTGAAGCGGCTGGCGGCGCGTGCGCAACAGGGCGGCATCGTCGGCGTCAATGTCGGCGCCAACAAGGATTCCGAGGACCGCACCGCCGATTACGTCAGGCTGATCGAGACCTTTGCGCCGGTGGCGAGCTATTTCACCGTCAACGTCTCCTCACCGAACACGCCCGGCCTGCGCAACCTGCAGCAATCGGCCGCGCTCGACGATCTCCTGGCCCGGGTGATCGATGCCCGGGAACGGGTGCGCAAGAACGCCGGCGACTCGCCCGTGCTGCTCAAGATCGCGCCGGACTTGAGTCTAAACGAACTCGACGATGTCGTGCATATCGCCCGCTCTCGACGCGTCGACGGCATGATCGTCGCCAACACCACGCTGGCGCGGCCGGCTACCCTGCGCGAGAGCAATCGTGCGAAGGAACAGGGCGGCCTCTCCGGCCGGCCGCTGTTCCGTCTCTCCACCCGCATGGTGGCGGAGACCTATGTGCGCGTCGAAGGCGCTTTCCCGCTGGTCGGCGTCGGTGGCATCGACTCCGGCGGCGCCGCGCTGACCAAGATCCGCGCCGGCGCCACTTTGATCCAGCTCTATTCCTCGCTGGTCTACAAGGGCATCGGCCTGGTCGACGACATCAAGCGCGATTTGGCCTCGACATTGTTGCGCACGGGGCGCGACTCGCTGTTGGAGATCGTCGGCGCCGATGCCGCGACGCTGACGGCCGAAGAGTGGCCGGTGCAGTGATGCGCTTTCTTCCTTCTCCCCTTGTGGGAGAAGGTGGCGCGCATGCAATGCGCGCCGGATGAGGGGTTCTATCCCCAGACGAACAATTGATGGATATTAGTCTGCGGAGCCATACCCCTCACCCCGCTTCGCTTTGCGAAGCGACCCTCTCCCACAAGGGGAGAGGGTGAGCTACGCTCCGAACGACCGTCTCAGCAGCCCCGGATAGGCCAGCGCCTGCAGGCCGCCGCGCGCGGCGTAGTGCACCAGCAATGCGGCCCAAAGCCCGGCATTGCCATATCCGCGCAGCGCGAACCAGGCTGCGAGGAAGATCGCAAGCGAGGCCAGCATCAGGTTGCGCATGTCGCGCGCCCAGGTCGCGCCGATATAGACGCCGTCGAAGGCAAAGGCGAACACCGCAAGCGCGGGCGAGGCGATCACGAACACGAGGTATTCGCGCGCGACGCGGCGCACGTCCGCACTCGCGGTCATGATGTCGATCAGCGCGGGGCCGCACAGCGCGAAGGTCGCCATGACCGCGATGGCAAAGGCAAAGCCCCAGGACACGACCAGTCGCACCGCGCCGGAAAAATGCTCGCGTGAGCGCGCGCCATAGGCGCGGCCGCAGAGCTGCTCGGCGGCGTTCGCGAGCCCGTCGAGAAAGAAGGCGCTGACCAGCAGGAAATTGTTGAGCACGGCATTGGCCGCCAGGATCACGTCGCCGGAGCGCGCGCCCTGTGCGGTGAAGAACAGGAACGCGGCGATCAGCGAGGCGGTGCGGATCATGATGTCGCGGTTGACCGCGAGCATCCGCATCAGCGTTTCACGCTCGAACAGATGGGCGCGGGAGAGCGGCGGATGGCCCGAGGTCAGCCGCTGCGCGATTGCCCCGCCGATGGCAAGGCCTGCGGCTTCCGCGATGACGGCCGCGATCGCGGCGCCCGCGATGCCGAGATCGGCGACCAGCACCAGCAGTATCGTTGCGACCATGTTGATGACGTTGATCGCGATCTGCACCGAGAGCGCGAGGGTGGCGCGGGCCTGTCCGATCAGCCAGCCCAGCACGACGTAATTGGCGAGCGCCAGCGGCGCCGACCAGATGCGGATGATGAAATAGGTCTTGGCGGCGCGCGTCACGCCCTCGCTGCCGCCCATCGCGCCCAGCAGGATCGCGGCAAGCGGCGCTTGCAACGCGATCAGCGCGAGGCCGACGATGGCGGCAACGATCAGCCCGCGTACCAGGATCGCATGCAGCTCCCGGGTCTCGCCGGCGCCGAGCGATTGCGCGGTGAAGGCGACCGTGCTCATGCGCAGGAAGGCGAACAGCCAGAACAGGCAGTCGAAGATCACCGAGGCCATGGCGACGCCGCCGAGCAGCGTGGCGTCGCCGAGCCGTCCGATGGCGGTGGTCGAGACGATGCCGATCAGCGGCGTCGTCAGGTTCGCTATCATCGCAGGACCGGCGATGGCGAAGACCTGCGCGGTAGTGACTTTCGGGGAGGAATTCACGGGCTGCTACAATTCGACGATCATGCCGTCCATTGCAGCAGAGTAGGGCAGCTTGTCCAGCCTGCCCAGCATGTCGTCGCTCATATGGGTGAGGACGAGCTTTCTCGCATTGATCTCGCCAAGATGCGCTTCTAGCGTCTTCAGGCTGAGATGATTTTTCACGATCCTGTCGTAATAATAGGCTTCCGCGACGAAGAGGTCCGCGTTGCGCGCCGCCGGGACCAGCGTCCCGGTCCATTCGGTGTCGGCGCTGTAGCAGATCGTGCGGCCTTCGGCCTCGATGCGATAGGCAAGGAACGGCCCACCGGATTCGCCATGCACGACCGGGTAGGGCGTCACCGCCACGCCGCCGAAGGTTCTGGTTTCCTCCGACTTGAGTTCGATGACGGAGAGGTCGAAGCGTTGCTGTGTTCTGGAGGAGTGCTCGAACATCACTTCCATCGCGGCCTTCAGCTTCGCCTCGATGCCTTCCGGCCCCGCGATCACCAGCGGTCGCGCGCGGCGGGTGAATTGCGCATCGAGCAGCAGGAACGGCAGCCCGGCGAAATGATCGCCGTGGAAATGCGTAATCAGGATCAGGTCGATCGGCTCGCGCGCGATGCCGAGCCGCTTCAACGCCGGCAGCGAGGAGGCGCCGCAATCGATCAGGAAATTGACCGCGGCGCCCGTGACATGGAAGCAGGTATTGTACCGGCCGCCGGAGCCGAAGGCGTCGCCGCAGCCGACGAATTGCAGTTGCATCGGCTGCGTCGCCTCCGTGCCTTTACAGGATCACCGCCCGCGCGGCGTGCCGAAGATCCGCGTCAGCAGCCAGACCGGGATCACGATCACGGCGCCGAGCAGGAAATAGCGCCACAGCCAGTTGATGGCGTCGAAGCCGAGATCCCACAGCCGCTGGAACAGCATGCGGATGGAATGCAGGATGTTCCAGGGATCGAATCCGATCGCAGCAAGCACGACGCCGACCAGGATCGACAGCAGGATCAGCCGAAATGCCACCGCCAGCGGCGTGCCGCCGAGAAAGCGGTACAGGCCGTCATTGCTGGCCGGCAAATCCCTGACGTCGTTCGGCATCGAAATCTCCATCGCGTTGGCACCCATTATAGGCACGGCGGGGCAAATGGGGAACCCGCACCGGTGCGTCAATGGCAGCGGGCGGCCTGCGGAACCTTAATTTCCTGTCACGGTCTTTAACATCCGTTCAAGCGTCTCCAGCCGGTCGGCCTCGCGCGGCGGCTTGTCCCAGCGCAGGCGGCTGATGCGGGGAAAGCGCATGGCGACCCCCGATTTGTGCCGCGGCGAGCGTTGCAGCCCCTCGAAAGCGACCTCCAGCACCAGGCCCTGGTCCGGCTCGTGCACGACATGGCGGACGGGGCCGAATTTTTCCGTGGTGTTGCGGCGGACGAAGCGGTCGATCTGCAGCAGCTCCTCGTCGGTGAAGCCGAAATAAGCCTTTCCGACCGGCACCAGCTGCTCCCCGTCCTCGCCGTCGGTCCACACCCCGAAGGTGTAGTCGGAATAATAGGACGAGCGCTTGCCGTGGCCGCGCTGGGCATACATCAGCACTGCGTCGATCAGATGCGGGTCGCGTTTCCATTTCCACCATTGGCCCTTGGGGCGACCCGGCAGATAGGGCGCTTCGCGCCGCTTCAGCATCACGCCTTCGACAGCATCGGCATCCTCGCCTGCGCCGGCGCCGGCGGGATTGGCGCGCGCGGCAACCAGCGCGTCCCAGCTGTCGAAGGCAATAGTGGGCGACAGATCGATGCGGGGATCATCCAGCTTCTTCACGAAGGCCTGCAGCCGCTTGCGCCGCTCCGCGAAGGGCAACTCGCGCAGATCGTTCTCGTCGTCGCCGAGCAGGTCGTAGGCGCGCAGGTGAATCGGGAATTCCCTGGTCAGCTTCGGCGAAACGACTTTGCGGTTCAGCCGCTGCTGCAGCACATTGAAGCTCTGCACCCGGCCGTCGCGCAGCACCAGCAATTCGCCGTCGATCGCGCCGGGAAGCCGCAGCGAGGGCAGCAAGTCCGGAAAACTCCCGGTGATATCCTCGCCCGTGCGCGAATAGAGCCGCGCCTGCATGTGGCCATTGGCGTCGCGGCCGCTCACCGCCTGCACGCGGATGCCGTCCCATTTCCATTCCGCGATGAAATCGGCGGGGTCGAGGTTCCTGAAGTCCTCGTCCTCGATCGCATGCGCCAGCATCACCGGGCGAAACGGCGCTGGATCGCGGTTGACCGGCTTGTCGCCGCGGCCTTCGAGCCAGGCGAAGAGATCGAGATAGGGCGGTGAAAGCCCCGGCCATATCAGCTCGATCTCGTGCGGGTCGTTGCCGCCGAGCGCGGCGGCCGCGGTCTTGGCCAGCCGCGCCGAAATGCCGATCCGCATCGCGCCGGTGACGAGCTTCAACAGCGCCCAGCGCCCGGTCTCGTCGAGTTCGTCCAGCCAGCGCGACAACTGCCTCGGGAGCTCGGTCTTGCCGCGCGTCCGCAGCGTGGTGACGACTTCGGTGAGCGTCGGAGGAGGGGGATTGTTGTGGCCGGCCGGCAGCGCCGCCTTTGGCCACATCAGCGCCACCGTCTCCGAGAGGTCGCCGACATAATCGTAGGACAGCCGGAACAGCTCCGGATCGGCGCGCTCCGAAATCAGGTCGCGGATCAATCCCGCCTTGGCGTGCTTGAACGACAGTGCGCCGGTCAGCGCCGCCAATGCATAGCCGCGGTCGGGGTCAGGCACCTCGCGAAAATACGCCGTGATCAGCCGCAGCTTGTTGTTGCGGCCGGGCTCGTAGGCGAGGCGGTCGAGAAGTTCGGCGAAGCGGTTCATGCTTCTGCCTCGTTGGTCGCAGCCGCCTCGTCCTCCTCGCCATAGCCGACCAGATCGAGCGGCCGCGCGGCGAGGCCCTGGCTCCTGCACCAATGCACCAGCGCGTCTTCCTGGCCGTGGGTGACCCACACTTCGCCGGCGCCGGTGGCGGCAATCGTCGCCGTCAGGCCGTCCCAGTCGGCGTGATCCGAGATCACCAGCGGCAGCTCGATGCCGCGCTGGCGCGCACGGGCACGCACCCGCATCCACCCCGACGCAAACGCGGTCACCGGATCGGGGAATCGCCGTGTCCACAGATCCGATGTCGCCGAGGGCGGCGCCAGCGTGATGGTGCCGGCGAGATCGGCCTTCTTCGTTCCTTGCACCGGCCGCAACTCGCCGAGATCGATGCCGCGGCTCTGGTAGTACTGCGTGATCTCTTCCATCGCGCCATGCAGGTAGACCGGCGCGTCATAGCCGGCCTCGCGCAGCAGCGCGATCACGCGCTGTGCCTTGCCGAGCGAATAGGCGCCGACCAGATGCGCGCGCTCGGGGAACAGCTTCACGGACGCCAGCAGCTTCTTCACTTCTTCCGACGCATCGCCATGGCGGAACACCGGCAGGCCGAACGTTGCCTCCGTGATGAAGACGTCGCAGGGCACGATCTCCAACGGCGTACAGGTGGGATCGCGGGCGTCCTTGTAATCGCCTGAGGCGACGATGCGCGTGCCGCCGCAGGTCACCCCGATCTGGGCCGAGCCCAGCACATGGCCGGCAGGATGGAATCTGACGCCGACGCCGCCGAGCCTGATCTCCTCGCCATAGGTGACCGCCTGCGTGCTGCGGGCGAAATTCTCGCCGTAGCGCAGCCGCATCATGTCCAGCGTCTCCTGCGTTGCCAGCACCGCGCCATGGCCGGGCCGGGCGTGGTCGGAGTGGCCATGGGTGATCACGGCCCGCTCCACCGGCCGTACCGGGTCGATATGGAAGCCGCCTGCCTTGCAGCAGAGGCCGGCGGCGGCAGGCATCAGGATGTCTTGCGGGCGCATCTCGTCTATATAGGGCGTCGGAAGCCGATTTTTCACCTGTCACCAAACCCCATGCCCGCCCGCCTGTTCCTGTCCTCCGGCGATCTCATCGCCGACCGCCGTTATGATTTTGCGCGCGATCTGCAGCTGCGCGGCGATCTGCCGGCGGCGGCCGACCTCCTGCAGCAGGCAATCGAGCTGGCGCCGGATTTTGCCTCGGCCTGGTTCACCCTCGGCGAAATCCGCCGGGAGCTCGGCGAACGCGACGCTGCCGTCGAAGCCTTCCGTGAAGCGCGGCGGGCCGATCCTGGGGATCGCCACGGCGCCTCCGTGCGCCTGATGCAGCTCGGCGCCGAACCGCTCTCGGCGATGCCGGCCGGCTATGTGCAATCGCTGTTCGACCAATACGCGCCGCGCTTCGACAACGCGCTGCTCAACGATTTGCGCTATCGCGGTCCTTCGCTGCTGTTCAAGGCGGTGCTCGCGGCGCGCAATGCCGCAAGGAAGCCGGCCTTCTTCAAGCGCGGCATCGATCTCGGTTGCGGCACGGGTCTTGGCGCGGCGGCTTTCGCCGGGAATGTCGACAGCTTCATCGGTATCGACCTCTCTCCCGGCATGATCGAGAAGGCGCGGGCATCCAATCTCTATGCCGGCCTCGAAGTGGCCGACATGGTGGTTGGGCTTGCGAGCAAGCCGGACGCCAGCGCGGATTTCGTGCTCGCGGCCGATGCCATGGTCTATGTCGACGATCTCGCGCCGGTACTATGCGAAGCCCATCGTGTGCTCTCGCCCGGCGGATTGATCGCCTTCACCACCGAAACCCATCCGGGAGAAGGCGTCATCCTGGGCGCCGGCCTGCGTTATGCCCACGCGCAATCATATGTGCGCACGTCGGTTGCAGCCGCAAGGCTGAGGCTCGTTCATTTCGAAGAAGCCTCGCCGCGCGACGAGAGCAACGTTCCGGTTCCCGGCCTTGTCGTCGTTGCCGGCAAATCATGAAAACTTGAGTCTAGACGCTACGCGCATCGCGAATGGCGGCATTGCTGCGGCCAATCGGCTATTGCCGCAGTTGATTATTTGTTCGATCAAGTCTCCCATCAGGGAGAAACAACAATGAAGAACAAGCAGACCCGGCGCCAATTCGGCGCTACCGCGCTTTCCGCCATCGCCGCCTCCGTCCTGCCTGCGCCCTATGTGTGGGCCGCCGAAAAGAAATACGATCCCGGCGCCAGTGACACCGAGATCAAGCTCGGCCAGACCGTGCCGCATTCCGGCCCCGGCTCGCTCTATGGCGTGCTCGGTCGCGTCGGCGAGGCCTATTTCCAGATGCTGAACGAGAAGGGCGGCATCAACGGGCGCAAGGTGAAGTTCCTCACCCTGGACGATTCCTACAGCGCGCCGAAATGCGTGGAGGCGACGCGGCGCCTGGTGGAGCAGGAAGAGGTGCTGGCGCTGTTCGGCTCGCTCGGCACAGCGCCGCAGACCGCCGTGCACAAATACCTGAACTCCAAGGGCGTGCCGCAGCTGCTGCTGAACACCGGCGCTTCCAAGTGGAACGACCCGAAGAACTTCAAATGGACCATGGCGGGCCTGCCGCTCTATCCGACCGAAGCGCGCATCCTTGCCAAGCACGTCGTCGCGGTGAAGCCGAACGCCAAGATCGGCATTCTCTACCAGAACGACGATTTCGGCCGCGACTTTCTCGGTCCGTTCAAGAAGGTGCTGGAGCAGGCCGGCGGCACCGCCAAGGTGATCATGGAGCAGACCTACGATCTCACCGAGCCGACGATCGACTCCCAGATCATCAACCTTTCCAAATCGGGCGCTGACGTCTTCTACAACATCTCGACGGGCAAGGCCTCGTCGCAGTCGATCCGCAGGGTGGCCGAGCTCGGCTGGAAACCGCTGCAGCTGTTGTCGGCGGGCTCCACCGGCCGCTCGATCCTGAGCGCTGCGGGTCTGGAGAACGCCAAGGACATCGTCGCCATCCGCTATGCCAAGGAAGTCGGCGTGCCCCGCTGGGAGAAGGATCCCGACGTGGTGGCGTTCGAGGAGCTGCGCAAGAAGTACCTGCCGACGGTCGATCCCGACAACACCATCGCCTTTGCCGGCTACGGCCAGGTCGCCAGCATGGCGGAAATCCTGCGCCGCTGCGGCGACGACCTCACCCGCGCCAACGTGCTGAAGCAGGCCACCACGCTCGCCGGCTTTCACTCGCCCTACTTCCTCGACGGCGTCAATTTCAGCTATACGCCGGAAGACTACACGCCGATGAAGACGCTGTTCATCTCGATCTTCAACGGCAAGGACTGGGACATCTCCGACAAGCCGGTGACGGAGTAGCAATCTCGCTCTCCCTCCCTCGCCCCGCTCTTCGCGGGGAGAGGGTAGGGTGAGGGGCGGTGCGTCAAAGGCAGTAGCAGAGATTCGCGGAAGCCCCCCTCACCCGGATCGCATTGTCATGCGATCCGGCCTCTCCCCGCGGGCGGGGAGAGGCGATGGGACCCTCGACGAACCCGGCCGGACGGCTTACCTCTTGGCGCGTGCCGTCGCCCGATCTCTTCTCTTACACGCCCCCAGCGCCTCCCGTGACGGCTGCGCTGTTGCCGGACCGTTTCTGGAAATGGTTCGCCGCGCGCGGCTGGTCGCCGCGCGAGCATCAGCTCGCGCTGCTTGGCAAGGCCCGCGACAACCGCTCGGCGCTGCTGATCGCCCCCACCGGCGCCGGCAAGACGCTCGCCGGATTTCTGCCGACGCTGGTCGAGCTCTCCGAAAACCTCCCCCTGAAAGGGGGAGGTCGGCGCGCGCCGCGCGACGGGTGGGGGTCTGCTGCGGGCACGGAGCAAGCGGCTGACCCCCACCCCAACCCTCCCCCTTTCAGGGGGAGGGAGCCCGACCAGCGTGCTTCCTTCATCTCCACCGGCCGCGGCGTGAAGCGCACGGGAGGCCTGCACACGCTCTATATCTCGCCGCTGAAGGCGCTCGCGGTCGATATCGCGCGCAACCTGGAAACGCCGATCGCCGAGATGGACCTGCCCATCAAGGTCGAGACACGCACCGGCGACACGCCGGTGTCGCGGCGCCAGCGCCAGCGGCGCTATCCGCCGGATATCCTGCTGACCACGCCCGAGCAACTCGCGCTGCTGCTTGCGTCCGACGATGCGCCCTATCTGTTCTCCTCGCTCAGGCGGATCGTGCTCGACGAGCTGCATGCGCTGGTCACCTCCAAGCGCGGCGATCTGCTCTCGCTTGGGCTGGCGCGCCTCTGGCGCATTGCGCCGGAACTGCGCGCCATCGGTCTGTCCGCCACGGTCGCCGAGCCCGAACAGCTCGCGCGCTTCCTGATGCCGCAGCATGAGGGCAAGCCAACATCCGCCGACATCGTCGTTGCCGGCGGCGCTGCGGCGCCGATCGTGGAGATGCTGGATACCAAGGAGCGGCTGCCCTGGGCGGGCCACACCGCGCGCCATGCGCTTGGCGAAATGTACGAGCTGATCAAGCGCAACAAGACCACGCTGGTCTTCGTCAACACCCGCAGCCAGGCCGAAATGCTGTTCCAGGACTTCTGGCGCATGAACGACGATGGCCTTGCCATCGCCCTGCATCACGGTTCGCTCGACGTCGCCCAGCGCCGCAAGGTCGAGGACGCCATGGCCGCAGGCAAGCTGCGCGGCGTGGTCTGCACCTCCTCGCTCGACCTCGGCATCGACTGGGGCGACATCGATCTCGTCATCAATGTCGGCGCACCCAAGGGCGCCTCGCGGCTGATGCAGCGGATCGGCCGCGCCAATCACCGCCTTGATGAGCCATCGCGCGCCGTGCTGATCCCGGCCAACCGGTTCGAGGTGCTGGAATGCGCGGTCGCCATCGATGCCATCGCCGAGAATGCGCAGGACACGCCGCCGCTTCGCACCGGCGGGCTCGACGTGCTGGCGCAGCACGTGCTGGGCTGCGCCTGCGGCGAGCCGTTCCTGGCCGACGAGCTCTATGCCGAAATCGTCACCTCGGCGATGTATGCGGGTCTTGCGCGCGCCGATTTCGACGACGTCGTCGATTTCGTCGCCACCGGCGGCTATGCGCTGAAGACCTATGAGCGTTTTGCCCGCATCAAGCAGGACAAGCAGGGCAGATGGCGCGTCGCCAACCCGCGCGTGCGCCAGAGCTATCGCCTCAATGTCGGTACCATTGTCGAGGAGGCGATGCTGAAGGTGAAGCTGGTGCGCTCGCGCGGCGCTGGCACCGGCTCCACCGGCGCGCTGTTGCGCGGCGGCCGCATCCTCGGCGAGATCGAGGAATATTTCATCGAGGGCCTCGTTCCCGGCGACACATTCGTGTTCGGCGGCGAGATCGTGCGCTACGAGGCGCTGGTCGAGGACCAGGTCTATGTCTCCCGTTCCAACGACCGGGATGCCAAGGTGCCGTCCTATATGGGCGGCAAGTTTCCGCTCTCGACCTATCTCGCCGAGCGCGTACGCAAGCTGCTGGACGATCGCCGCCAGTGGAACGCGCTGCCGGAACAGGTGCGCGACTGGCTGTCGCTGCAGAAGAGCTTTTCCCGCGTGCCGGCCGTGCGCGAACTCCTGATCGAGACGTTTCCGCGCGGCGGCAAGCACTACATGGTCTGCTATCCCTTCGAGGGTCGGCTCGCCCACCAGACCCTAGGCATGCTGCTGACGCGCCGGCTGGAGCGCGCCCGCGCCCGGCCGCTCGGTTTCGTCGCCAACGAATATGCGCTCGCCATCTGGGGCCTCGGCGACATCTCGCACCTGGTGCGCCACGGCGGGATCGATTTCGCAAGCCTCTTTGCGCCCGACATGCTCGGCGACGATCTCGAGGCGTGGCTCGCCGAGTCCGCGCTGATGAAGCGCACCTTCCGCAACTGTGCGCTGATCTCCGGTCTGATCCCGCGCCGCTTCACCGGCGAGGAGAAGAGCCGCCGCCAGGTGCTGTTCTCGACCGACCTCGTCTATGACGTGCTGCGCAAGCACCAGGCCGACCATTTGCTGCTGCGTGCCGCCCGCGCCGACGCCGCCACCGGCCTGCTCGACCTCAAGCGATTGGGTGATATGCTCGCGCGAATCCAGGGACGAATCACCCACCGGGAACTCGATCACGTCTCGCCGCTGGCGGTGCCCGTGATGCTGGAAATCGGCCGCGAATCCGTCTACGGCGAAGCGGCCGACGAGCTCCTGGCGGAAGCCGCCGATGAGCTGGTGCGGGAAGCGATGACCTAGAATGCAAGTGTTGTGCGCGACTGTCCCCACACCGTCATGCCCGGGCCTGACCCGGGCATCCACGCCTTTCCTGCCGCGACAAGAACGTGGATGGCCGGGCATAGGCGAGCGGAAGCGACGCCGTCCTTCAGACGGCTATGCCCGGCCATGACGAAGAATGTTGCACTTTCTGTTCCGGTCGCGAGTGACATTGACGTCGCCGGCGTCTCGCTCATCGCCGATCTCTCCGGCGCGCTCTATTGGGAAGCGCAACGCCTGCTCGTCGTCTCCGACCTGCACCTGGAAAAGGGCTCGAGCTTCGCCGCCCGCGGCGTGCTGCTGCCGCCCTACGACACCGCCGCCACGCTGTCGCGCCTGGCTGCCGTCATCTCCCGCCACGATCCTCGCATCGTGGTCGCGCTCGGCGACAGCTTTCATGACCGCGACGCCCATGAGCGTCTGTCGTCACCCGACCGCGACGCCATCGCGGCGATGCAGTCCGACCGCGACTGGATCTGGATATCAGGCAATCACGATCCGGCGCTGCCCTCCGACCTCGGCGGCGCGATCGCCAGCGAGGTCTGCATCGGACCGATCGCCTTCCGCCACGAGCCGACAGGCTCGTTCGGCGAGATCGCCGGCCACCTGCATCCCAAGGCCCGCGTCGCCACCCGCGCCCGCGTCACCGAGCGCCGCTGTTTTGCTTCGGACGGCGCGCGCGCCGTGATGCCGGCCTTCGGCGCCTATGCCGGCGGCCTCAGCATCCGCGACCAGGCCTTCACGAAAATCTTCGGCGCGCCGGATTTCACGGCGCATGTGCTCGGCGACAACAGGCTGCACGCCATCGTCGCGTCGCGCTGCTACTGAATAACCCTCGCCGGGAACTGGCTTCGTCGCAACTCGTTATCGAGGCGGCTGGATCAGAGGCATGGCACACCATCCGAAACCCGAGCACATCGCGCACAAGCAGCACGGCGGGGAAGAGCCGGCCCAGAAGCCGCGCGAGCCTCGCAGCTTTCGCGCCACTTTCAAATCGCTAGGACCGGGCCTGATTACCGGCGCCTCCGATGACGACCCCTCCGGCATCGGCACCTACAGCCAGGCCGGCGCGCAGCTCGGCTACGGCATCGGCTGGACCATGCTGCTGACCTTTCCGTTGATGGCGGCGATCCAGGAGATTTCCGCGCGCGTCGGCCGCGTCACCGGCCACGGCATCTCGGGTAATGTCAGCCGGCATTACCCGGCATGGCTGCTCAACTTCGTGGTGACGCTGCTGTTCGTCGCCAACACCATCAACATCGGCGCCGATCTTGGCGCAATGGCGGATGCGACGAAGCTGCTCGTCGGCGGGCACGCCATTGTCTATGTCGTGCTCTACGGCGTCGTCTCGGTCGCGGCGCAGATATTTCTCGACTACAAGCGCTATGTCGCGGTGCTGAAATGGCTGACGCTGTCGCTGTTCGCCTATGTCGCCGCGCTCGCCTTTGCGCATGTGTCATGGAAGGAGGCGCTCAGCGGCGCCCTTCTTCCGCAGATCGGCTGGAATGCGAACTACTTCACGACCATCGTCGCCATCCTCGGTACCACCATCTCGCCCTACCTGTTCTTCTGGCAGGCCTCGCAGGAAGCCGAGGACCAGCGCGTCGACGCGACCAAGCGTCCGTTGATCGAGAAGCATTACGGCGCGCGGCAGGAATTTTCCCGCATTCGCGCCGATACCGTCGTCGGCATGGCGTTCTCCAACCTGATTGCGCTGTCGATCATCGTCACCGCCGCCGCCACGCTGCACGCGTCGGGCAGGACCGACATCGAGAGCTCGGCACAGGCCGCCGAGGCGCTGCGCCCGATCGCCGGCTCGCTCGCCGAATGGATTTTTGCGCTCGGCATCGTCGGCACCGGCCTGCTCGCAATTCCCGTGCTGGCGGGAGCGACGGCCTATGCCGTCGGTGAAGGCCGGCGCTGGCCGGTAGGGCTGGCGCGCAAGCCGAAGGAGGCGGCTGCCTTCTATGCCGTGTTGGCATTGTCCGGCGGAGTCGGGATCGCGCTCAACTTCACGCCGATCAATCCGATCTCGGCGTTGTACTGGAGCGCTGTCATCAATGGCGTGCTCGCCGTGCCCGTGATGGTGCTGCTGATGCTGATGGCCCGCCACAGGAACGTGATGGGCCATTTCGCGATCGGCGGGCCGCTTCTGTGGCTCGGCTGGCTCTCGACGGCCGCGATGACCGCGAGCGTCGCGGCGATGGCGGTGGGGTGGTTTGGCTAATCCTTCCGGAACACGATCGACGCCATCCAGCCGGTCATAAGCGCCATCATCACGGTGGCGAGGCCGTAGGCAAAGCCGTTCTGCCGCGAGGAGGTGGCGACGAACTGCTCGAAGCCGACCTTGACGATCTCGAACGCGGTCTCGGTGCGCGTCACCAATTGCCCATCGGCAAACAGCTTGATGTCGACGTTGTAGGTGCCGATCGGCACCTCGGCCGGCAGTGGAATGCCGTTGCGGAACAGTGTCGGCGTCAGGAACGTCACCGCCGAGCTCGACTCGCGATAGAGCCCGTGCTGCGAGCGCAGCCGCACGAAGGCGGAACGGAACGGATCGTTCGGCACGACGTCGGCATAATCGGTGCCGACGCGCTGGGTCAGCACGACATTGTTCATGCCGAGCTGCTGCCGCCGCTGCACTTCCGGGGAGGCGATGGCGTCGATCGGACGGTTGGAGAAGATCGCCAGATACGACGGCACCTGCAGGAACTGGCGGGAGTCGGTGTTGATCCAGATGCCGAACTTGCGCTCCTTGCGCCTCGTCACCATGTCGGCGCGCGGTCCGGCGATGGTGACGACGAGATCGTAAGTCCGGTTCGGCGGCGTGGTCGCGTCCTTTTCCACCGAGCCGAACAGCACCAGTTCCTCGCCGGAATAGTTCGGCGTCACGGTGACGCGGTGGTTGGAAACCGAAACGATCAGCTTCTCGGCGTGCGCCGGCGCCGCGGCCATGGTGGCCGCCACCAGCGCCAGGCCCGGTATCACGAGCGCGCGTGCCTTCATGTGGCGCCTCCGGTTTCCCGGACGGTGAACAGCTCGGCCGGCTTGATGCCGAGCTCGAAGGCGAAGCGGACGCCGACCGCAAGCACGAGCAGGCCAAGCAGCAGGCGCAGATGTTCGCCGCGGATCTTCTGCCCCGCGCGGGCGCCGAACTGCGCGCCGGTGACGCCGCCCACCATCAGGATCAGCGCCAGCACGGCGTCGACGAGGTGATTGGTCACCGCATGCAGCATGGTGGCAAACAGCATGGTGACGAGGGTGAGCACCATCGAGGTGCCGATCACGGTCGAGGTCGGCACGCGCAGCAGATAGATCATCAGCGGCACCAGGATGAAGCCGCCGCCGATGCCCATGATGGCGCCGAGGAAGCCGATCAGGAGCCCGATCGCGACCACCGGAATGACCGACAGATAGATCTTGGAGCGCTTGAAGCGCATCTTCAGCGGCAGGCCGTGCACCCAGCTATGGCTGCCCGAGCGGCGCATCGGCACCGGGTTGCCCCGGCTGGCGCGCAGCATCGCGCGCAGGCCCTCCCAGAACATCAGCCCGCCGACGCTCGTCAGCAGGATGACGTAGGAGAGCGCGATCAGGAGATCGAGCTGGCCGAGCGAACGCAGCCAGGTGAAGGTCCACACCCCCATGGCCGTGCCGATACTGCCGCCGGTCAAGAGTACCGCGGCGAGCGCCGGGTCGATGGAGCGCCGCCGCCAGTAGGAGATCGCGCCCGACATCGAGGACGCCGCGATGTGGCTCGATACCGAGGCGACCGCGACCGCCGGCGAAATGCCGACGAAGATCAGCAGCGGCGTCATCAGGAAGCCGCCGCCGATGCCGAACATGCCGGACACGAATCCGACCGCCGCGCCCATCGCCAGGATCAGGAAGACATTGACCGGAATGTCGGCGATGGGGAGGAAAAGCTGCACGCGCGGTCGCTTCTTATTGGGGCCGCGGGGGCGGCCGGAGCCCCCCGCGACGAGGTTGTCGGTCGGGCATCTGCCGGCAGGAGAATCCTAAGAATACGCGCGCGGGGAGCGCGCACGGACCATTGCCGTGCCCCTGCATAACCGAATTTGGTGGCGGGCGGGACTAGAGAATCCGTGGATTGGCAATAATTTGCCTCGGACCGGCCGTGGGTGCCGGGATTGTGAAATTGCCGCGGGGCGAAATGGGTAAGCTAGCCGCGCGGTCCGCGGCTCTGCGCGGTGACAAGGTTCATCGCGGCCGCCTCCCGCGAGTCCAGCCAGCGGATATCCGATGTCGCCGACATCGCCTCCACCAGCGAGGCCGACACCCCCATCCGTTTCAAATAGCTCAGCACAAGCCCGGTCACCCGCTGGGTGTCGGCGACGGGATCGCCGCTGCCGCCACCGCGCGTCGTGAAGCGGTGGACCCCGAGCCGCGAGCCGCCGATGTCGAAGCGCTCGGTGCCGCCGGCATAGACGAAGACGCAGGCGCTGGCGCAGGAGCCGGGCCGGACCTGTCCTGCCCCATCGATGGTCCCGACGGCGGTGACGAGCCCGCGGGCACGGATGATTTCGCCCATGATCACGGACTGGCTGAGGTCGCCGCCGGGCGAAGAGAGCAGCACGAGATCGCCGGGCTTGAGCCTGGCCTCGTCGAGCCGCTCGCGGAACCAGCTGGCGGCGGCCGGGCCGATCTTGCCGCGCAGCACCAGCGCAGCGCGGCGCCGGCCGTCGAGCTCGACATTGTCTGCCAGCGACGAGGTCATGCTCGGCGTGGAGTAGAGGTCCTTCCAGTAATCCCAGGCATCCGGCCGCGACAGGTCACGCCAGGCCTGGATGAGGACGCCGGAAGTGAGCAGCAGGAAGATGACGACGGACATCAGGTGACGGCGCAGGAAGCCGAGCGCACCCGCGCCATGCGAAGAGTCTTCCTGCTCGAATTCGCGGGGCGGAGCAGGCGCGGGCTTGTCCCAGGGCCCCCGCGCCGGCGGCACTGGCAAGCCACTGTTTCGCTGCTTGCGGTCGTCCACGAATACCTCTCGGCGGTTGCGGCCGGCGAGAGCCGGCCCCGCTCTATGTAGGGAGTATTGTCGGGAAGGTTCACCCCTGCGGCACCGTCGGCATCGCAGTGTGACGTTAATTTAATGCGAGGCGGCGACCGGCGCGGCGCGGCGGGCGGGCTTTGCCGCCGGCTTGGCGGCGCTGGCCTGGGTCGCGGCGTGATCCCAGCCGCCGGCCGGTGCCGCCACGTTGATTGCATCGTCGGGCTGCGGTTCGGCGGTGAAGGTCTGGATCGCGAGTTTTGCCGCGGCCAGCGACTGCGGGTCGAGGCGCTTGGCGATGTCGTCGCGCTTGCGGCCGGAGTCGGCGTCGCCCTGCGCGGCCGCCAGGCTGAACCACTTGAAGGATTCGGCGAGGTTCTGGTCGACGCCGATGCCGCGGGCATAGAGGATGCCGAGATTGTACTGGCTGTCGGCGACGCCGCGATCGGCCGCCTTGCGGAACCACAGCGCCGCGCCCTTGTAGTTGGCGCCCTTGCCGCCGCCGTCGGCGTCGAGCACGGCGAGATTATGCATCGCCTTGGCATTGCCGCGCTCGGCGGCCTGCATGTAGTAGCGCCTGGCGATGTCGACGTCCTTCTTCACCGCCATGCCCTTCTCGTAGAAGGTGCCGAGCCGGAAGATCGCCGGCACCACGCCGGCATTGGCCGCGCGATCGTACCATTTCGCGGCCTCGTCGAGGTTGACCGGCACGCCTTTGCCTTCTGCGAAGCGCACGCCGATCTCATATGCCGCAGACGCATCGCCCCTCAGCGCAGCGTTACGCAGCACGGGTCCACCAACTGCTTCCGGCAACTGCTCGGTCGGCGGCACCTGCACCAGGCCGGGGCGGCCGCCCTTCGGCGCAGCAGCCGGCGGGATCGAGCCGGTGATCTCGTTGGCGCCGATCGGCGCGGCGACCGGCGCAGATGCGCCCTGGGTGATGGTGATCTGCGAGCCGTCGAGCATGTTCGGCGCGGAGGAATTGTTCGACTGCCGGCCGAGCGGCATCGGCGAGGTGATCGAGGGCGCGGCGGGGACGGGCGCTGCGGCCGGGGCCGCACTCTTGTCGGCTGGCGAGAGCGAGCTTGCCGGCTCTTCCAATGCCGGCATCGGCGGCGCCGAACTGGTATCGAGCAGGTTCATCGCCATCTTGAAGGTGCCGAGCACGATCACCACCACGCTCGCGCCGACCAGCAGCGAACGGATCTTCGCGGTGATGCTCGAGCCTTCGGTGCCGGCAGCCGGCTTTTCCTTGTCCTTCGGCTTGTCCTTGGCTTTCGCGGCAAGAGCCGGCTTGGCGGCGGCCTTCGCCGTGCGCTTGTCGGTCGGCGCGTTGGCGGCGGCAGCCTGGGCGGCGCGGCGGGCGGCGGCGATGAAGCTCGACGTGCTCACCGGCTCCTTGGGGACGGCAGCCGCCGGGATTTCGCTCAGCGCGCTTTCGGACGCGGCAATGCGCTCCGACGGCGTCGAGCGCGGCGCCGGACGGGTGCCGGGCTCCAGCGGATGATCCGGCGGCAGGTCGGGCTCGATCGCCGGGCGCGACGCGGTGTGCGGCACGAGGATTTCGCTGATCGCGCGCGGCGTCGCCGGCATTGCGGGCGGCATTGGCGCCGCGGGCTCGGCGGCGCCGAATTCGCGCGGCGCGGCGACGAATTGTTCCTGCGGGGCGGGCGCGGCGAACGGCGCCTGGATCGCGGCCGGGTTGGGCAATTCCGGCCTTGGCATCGGCGGCAGGGTCAACCGCGGCGCCTCGGGCTCCGGCGCAACGAAGGCGGGCGCAGGCGGAGCCGGCGGGGGCGGAGCCGGTTCGGGCGTCGGCGCGACGGGCGCAGCGCGCACATTGCGCAGGTCGCCTTCGATCATCGAGAGGCGATCGACGACATGGCCGAGCGTGGAGTGCACCGCCTCCAGCGTATCCTGGGTGCGGCGGTCGGTCTCCGACTGGCTGAAGCGGATGTCGGACAGTTCGCGCTTCACCGCATCGAAGATGCCCGGATCCATCTGCGGCTGCGGCGGCGCGAAAGACTGCCGGCTGTTGTCGGCAATCGCCGCGAGATTGCTGTGCTGGGTTTCGAGATGGCGCAGGATGTCCTGCAGCGCGTCCTCGACGCGGCTCAGATTGTTGCTTGCGCCGCGCTGCTCGGTTGCGGCCTCGACGCGCTCCAGCAGATACGACACGCGTTGCTCGAGATGCGCGAACGCCGAGGCATTGTCATTGCCGACCGGCATGCGGTCGATGCGCTCGGACAGCGAACGGATCGCACTTTCGAGATATTCGTTGCTGTTGCTCTCGACCGGGCGCTGCTGCTCGCGACTCTCGATGGTCGAAGTCAGCGCGGCAATGCGCTGATCGAGCAGGGCGAGTGCATCGCTGTGGCCGGCGGAGTGGGCGAGCTGGTCGACCTTGGCCGACAGCGTGTGCACGTCGTCGGACAGCCGGGCCAGCGCGTCGTTGGAGGCGACGTTGGAGACGATCGAGCGCAAGGCGGCGATCGCGCCTTCGAGCTGATGCACCGTCGACGGATCGTCGTTGGTGCGCAGGATCAGGTCGAGCTTGGCGTGCAGGTTGCGGATCGCCTCGTCGTAGCCCGCGAGCTGCTCGGCGGGTTTCAGTGAGAACAGCACCTCGCGGATTTCGGCGAGTGCGTGTTCGATGCCGGCCAGCGCCTGGCTGTCGATGCCGCTGCTGCGGGTGTCGTCGATGCGGCGGGTCAGCGAGCGGATTTCGTTCTCGATCGACTCGATCGCGCGCCGCGGCATCGCCTCGGTGATGGCGTGACGGATTTCGGCCAGCTCGTTGCGGAAGGCGGCGATCGACTGCTCGATATGATCCGGCCGCTGCAGCGCCTCGATCTGGCTGGTGATCTTGAACAGGTGCCGTTCCAGCGACGAGAAATCCGGGCCCGGCGGCGGGGGAACCGGCTGCGGGGCTGGGGCCATCGGCGGCGCAAAGGATTGTTGCGGCGGATAGGACGGCGGGGCGAACGGCTGCTGCGGGGCGAATTGAGGCTGCGGCGCATAATGTGCCTGCGGCGCCATCGGCGGCGCATGGCGCGGCGACATCTGGCGCGGGGACGGCGGCTCGTCGAGCTCGTTCTGGCGGGCGGCGATTTCCGCAATCGCGGAGTCGAACGACGACGGGCTCAGCGGCGGCGAGTTGCGATAGACCTCCTTGGCGGCGCGCTCGACCATCTCGCTCTGGCGCTGTCGGTCCTGCATTTGCGCCTGGCGGGCAGGTTGCGGATTGGAAATCTGCGACAGCCGGGCGTCGAGGCGGGAGATCGCGTCGTTCAGTTGCCGTGCCACCGCGGGCTCGCCGCGTGGGGCGCTGTCACTGGCGCGGGGCGCCTCGCTGCGGGGTTTTGAAATCTGTTCGATCTGGCGGGTGATCGAGTCGAGCCGCTGATGGATGTCGTCGACGGCGCGGTGCTGCTGGCTGTAAGCCGCCTGCGGCGGTTCTTGGCTGTTGCGGAAATCCGGGGGAGCGCCGCCGAGATTGGCATTGAGCCAGTCGTTGAGCGACATGCCGGCGCGGCGCGCGGCCGCCTCGGCCCTCTCGCGCACGGATGGATCGATGCCGTCGACACTCCACGATACGCGCGAATTCATGATCTCGTCCGGTTCCGACTCCGGCGCCACACTTGCGCCACAGCCGCCCCGCGCGTCCCAATCGGAAGACAATCGAATTCGGCGCGGGCCGTCTGCCTCAGAACCTGACTTTTTCCCGGTAGGGTAAATATCGGGTTAAGGAATGCGGCGCCGCGGCCGTAAAGTTACGCTGGGTGGCTGCCCCGCCTTCGAAACGCGATTCCCGCGCCGCCTCAGCCCTTGCCCTCCAGGGGGACCTCGCCGACCGGCGTGACGTTGGGGGCGGCGGCTCCGCTCGACAGCGCTTCGAGGGCTTCCTCGCACCATTCCACCACCGCCCGTTCATGGCGCACGCCGAGGCGGAGATTGAGCAGCTTGCCGAGATCGGCGTGAGCGGCGGTGCCGTCGGGAAAGCGCTTGGCCAGGATCCGCTCGTAGCGGGCCTGCCGGTCGCGATGGTGTTCCAGCCGGGCCATGATGTCGGCGCGCAGGGCATCGAGGTCGACCGCTTCGAGTGCAAACATCCGCACCAGCAGGTCGTCCTTGATCGAGGCCGGCCGGCTCGGCCGCGACGCCCATTGCTTCAGCGCCGAGCGGCCCTCGGGTGTCAGGGTATAGACCAGCTTGTTGGGTTTGCCGGTCTGCACCACCTCGCGCGCCTGGACATGGCCGCGGTCGCGCAGTTTGGAGAGCTCGCGATAGATTTGCTGGTGGTCGGCCTTCCAGAAGAAGCCGATCGAGGTGTCGAAGGTCTTGGCGAGCTCGTAGCCCGTCATCGGCCGTTCGGTCAGGCACGCAAGGATCGCGTCACCCAGCGCCACGCGCGGACCCTCCATTTTCGGGCAAGCCATTTTGGAGCAAGGCTGCATCTGTTCCTTGACACCTTATGCACAAAGGTGCATATGCGTCAATGTGCATAAGGGGCGGCGCGGAATTGAACCGCCGATCGGCCCGATGCTCGATATGGCGCGGCTGGAAGCCGGCGCCAGTGCAAATCGCGGCTTCATGCGAGAGGAGACGTCCGATGAGCTTGCCCGGCCTCGAGCGATGGTACCGTTTCATCAAGTCGCATGACCGGGCGGAACTGAAGGACATGCTCCACCCCGACGTGGTGTTCGAAAGCCCCGTGGTCCACACCCCGCAGCGCGGCGCCGACATCACCTTCAAATACCTGTCGAGCGCCATCAAGGTGCTGAACGGCGACAGCTTCAGATATCTAGGCGAATGGCGCGGCGATAATAGCTGTGTGCTGGAATTCGCCACCGAGATCGACGGCATCACCATCAACGGCGTCGACATCATCAAATTCTCAGACGACGGCCGCATCGTTCACTTCAAGGTGATGGTGCGTCCGCTGAAGGCCATGAATCTGCTGCACCGGCTGATGGGTGAACAATTGGCGATGCAGTGAGGCGATTAGTCCCGCAAATCGATGCGGCGCGGCTGTCTCGGATGTCAGGAACAAGATAAGGTCGGTGCCTGGACCGCGATTTGTTGGGCCGCAAAAGTTTCCCCCACATAACCCGCCACTAGCGGAGAGGACGCGATGCCAATCTACAAAGCCCCTGTGGAAGATGTGAGCTTCCTGCTCAACGACGTGTTCCAGATCGACCGTTACGACAATCTGCCGGGCTTCACCGACGCCTCCGCCGACGTGCGCGAGGCGATCCTCGGCGAAGCGGCGAAGCTCAGCGAGGAAGTGCTGCAGCCGCTCAATCGCGTCGGCGATCTCCAGGGCTGCAAGCGCAATGACGACGGCAGCGTCACCACCCCGAAGGGATTCAAGGAAGCCTTCAAGCAGGTCGCCGAAGGCGGCTGGCTCGGCCTTTCCGCGCCCGCTGAATATGGCGGGCAGGGGCTTCCGGTTACGCTGAGCCAGGTGGTCACCGAATTCCAGAGCGCAGCCAACATGGCGTTTTCGATGTATGGCGGCCTGACCATGGGCGCGACCGCCGCGCTGCTGGTGCATGGCAAGCCCGAACAGAAGAAGATGTTCGTGCCGAAGATGGTGGCGGGCGAGTGGACCGGCACCATGAATCTCACCGAGCCACAATGCGGCACGGATCTCGGCCTGTTGCGCACAAAGGCGGTCAAGCAGGCCGACGGCAGCTACAAGATCACCGGCACCAAGATCTTCATCTCGGCCGGCGAACACGACATGACCGAGAACATCATCCACCTCGTGCTCGCCCGCATCGAAGGCGCGCCCGCCGGCATCAAGGGCGTGTCGCTGTTCGTGGTGCCGAAGGTACTGGTCAATGCCGATGGTTCGCTCGGCGCACGCAACGGCGTGTCCTGCGGCTCGATCGAGCACAAGATGGGCATCCACGGCAATTCCACCTGCGTGATGAACTACGACAACGCCACCGGCTGGCTGATCGGCGAAGAGAACAAGGGCATGCAGGGCATGTTCGTGATGATGAACGAGGCTCGCCTCGGCGTCGCCGTGCAAGGCCTCGCGCAGTCCGAAGTCGCCTATCAGAACGCGGTCAATTATGCGCGCGAACGCCTGCAGGGTCGCTCGATCTCCGGCACCAAGGCGCCGGACAAGCCGGCCGATCCCATCATCGTGCATCCCGACGTGCGCCGCACGCTACTCACCATCCGCGCCTTCAACGAGGCGGCGCGCGCCATGGTGGTGTGGACGGCGCTGAAGAGCGACGTCGCGCATCGCTCTAGCGATCCCAAGGATCGCCAGGAGGCCGACGATCACATGGGCTTGATGACGCCCGTGATGAAGGGCGTGATGACCGGATCCGGGTTTGCCAACACCGTGCAGGCGCAGCAGATGTATGGCGGCCATGGCTACATCGCCGAACAGGGCATGGAGCAGTTCGTGCGCGATGCGCGCATTGCCATGATCTATGAAGGCGCCAACGGCATCCAGGCGCTCGACCTCGTCGGCCGCAAGCTGCCGCGGGACGGCGGCCGCGCTATCATGGCGTTCTTCGCCGAAGTTACCGCGTTCGCGAAGGAGAATGGCGGCAACGAGGCGATGAAGCCCTATGTCGCGCCGCTCTCCAATGCGCTCGGCCATCTGCAGCAGGCCACCGGTTGGCTGATGCAGAATGCGCTGGCCAAGCCCGACAATGCGGGCGCTGCGGCGACCGACTACATGGAATTGTTCGGCCTCGTCGTGTTCGGCTACATGTGGGCGCGGATGGCCAAGGTGGCGAGCGACAAGATCGCCGCTTCCGGCGCTACGCCCTACCTCAACACCAAGCTCGTTACCGGCAAGTTCTTCATGGAACGGATGCTGCCGGAAACCTCCGTACACCTCGCGCGCATCCAGACCGGCTGCGCCACCACGATGGAACTGGCGGCGGAAGCGTTCTGAAACCCTTCGCTTCCCGGCCAAAAACCGCTATAGATTACGATCATCATATAAGGAGGGCGCCATGCCTGAGGCATACATCTACGATCACGTCCGCACGCCGCGCGGCCGCGGCAAGGCCGACGGCTCGCTGCACGAGGTCACCGCGCTGGCGCTCGCCACCGTGCCGCTGCAGGCGCTGAAGGAGCGCAACAATCTGAAGGAAGACGTCGTCGACGACGTCATCCTCGGCGTGGTCGATCCTGTCGGCGAGGCCGGAAGCGACATCGCGCGCTTTGCCGCGTTGAAGTCCGGCCTCGGCGAAGCCGTGCCCGGCGTGCAGATCAGCCGCTTCTGCGCCTCCGGCCTCGATGCCGTGAATTTCGCGGCCGCCCAGATCATGAGCGGCCAGCATGAACTCGTGATCGGCGGCGGCGCGGAGTCGATGAGCCGCGTCGGCATCGGCGCCTCCGGCGGCGCCTGGCCGATGGACCCCTCGATGGCGGTGCCGGCCTATTTCATGCCGCAGGGCATTTCGGCCGACCTGATCGCCACCAAATACGGCTTCTCGCGCGACGACGTCGACGCCTACGCCGTGCAGAGCCAGCAGCGGGCTGCGAAAGCCTGGGACGAAGGCCGCTTCAACAAATCCGTGGTGCCGGTGAAGGATTTCAACGGACTCACCATCCTCGCCAAGGATGAGCACATGCGCCCGACCACGACCATGCAGTCGCTGGCGCAGTTGCAGCCGTCCTTTGCGGCGATGGCCGCGATGGCCGGCTTCGACTCCGTAGCAACGCAGTCGCATCCCGAGATCGAGAAGGTCAATTACGTGCATCACGCCGGCAATTCGTCGGGCATCGTCGACGGCGCGGGAGCTGTGCTGCTCGGCAGCAAGGAAGCAGGCAGCAAGCACGGCCTCAAGGCCCGTGCGAAAATCCGCGCCTTCGCCAATATCGGCTCGGAGCCCGCCATGATGCTGACCGGTCCGGTCGACGTCACCGAAAAGCTGTTCGAGCGCTCGGGCATGAAGAAGTCGGACATCGACCTGTTCGAGCTGAACGAGGCGTTTGCATCGGTGGTGCTGCGCTACATCCAGGCCTTCGACATCGACAACGCCAAGATCAACGTCAATGGCGGCGCCATCGCGCTCGGCCATCCGCTCGGCGCCACCGGCGCAATGATCCTGGGTACCGTGCTCGACGAGCTCGAGCGCACCAACAAGTCGACGGCGCTGGTGACGCTGTGCATCGGCGGCGGCATGGGCACCGCCACCATCATCGAGCGCGTGTAGGGGCCGTAGGGTGGGTTAGCCGAAGGCGTAACCCACCATGATACGGCGAACAAGGCGGTGGGTTACGCTTCGCTAACCCACCCTACGAGATCACAGGATCACCGCCGCGCCGCTTGGCAGCCGGCATCGAGGGAGCACCACATGGCTTACAAGAATTTCAAGTTCGAGACTGACGCCGACGGCATCGCGCTCGTCACCTGGGACATTCCCGGCCGTTCCATGAACGTGCTGGACGAGACCTCGATCAACGAGATCGAGGCGATCGTCAAGCAGACAACGGAAGACGCGGCCATCAAGGGCGTCGTCATCACTTCCAGCAAGGAAGCGTTCTGCGCCGGCGCTGACCTCACCATGCTGGAGGGCATGAGCCGCACCTATACGCAGCTCCTGAAGGAGAAGGGCGAGGTCGCCGCCAACCAGGTGCTGTTCGAGCAGAGCCGCCGCTTCTCGCAGGTGTTCCGCTCCATCGAGACTTCCGGCAAGCCGTGGGCCGCCGCGATCAATGGCCTCGCGCTCGGCGGCGGTTTCGAGATCACGCTGTCCTGCCACTACCGCGTCGCCGCGGAAAATCCCAAGACGCGGCTGGGGCTGCCCGAGATCAAGGTCGGCCTGTTCCCCGGCGCCGGCGGCACCCAGCGCGTGCCGCGCATCGTGCCGCCGCAGGATGCGATGCAGCTGCTGTTGAAGGGCGAGGCGGTCAATCTCGCCAGGGCCAAGGCGCTCAATCTCATTCACGCCATCGTGCCGGCCGCCGACATGATCAAGGCCGCCAAGGACTGGATCAAGGGCGGCGGCAAGGCTGTCGCGCCCTGGGACGAGAAGGGCTTCAAGCTTCCCGGCGGCCCCGTGTTCTCCAAGGCCGGCATGCAGATGTTCCCGGCGGGCAACGCGATCTACCGCCGCGAGACCTACGACAATTATCCGGCCGCGCGCGCCATCATGAGCTGCGTCTATGAGGGCCTGCAGTTGCCGATCGACGCAGCACTGCGCGTTGAGTCGCGCTACTTCACGGAAGTGCTGCGTTCCAAGGAAGCGGCGGCGATGATCCGCTCCCTGTTCCTGTCGATGCAGGAGCTGAACAAGGGCGCGCGCCGTCCGGCCAATGTGCCGCCGACGAAGATCAAGAAGCTCGCCGTGATCGGCGCCGGCTTCATGGGCGCCGGCGTCGGCTACGTCTCGGCCCGCGCCGGCCTCGACGTGGTGCTGATCGACCGCGACCAGGAGAGCGCCGACAAGGGCAAGGCCCACGCCAAGAGCGTGATCGACGGCCTGATCGCCAAGGGCCGCGCCAAGCCGGAAGAAGGCGACAAGATCATGTCGCGGATCACGGCGACCGCCGATTATGCCGCGTTGAAAGACTGCGACCTCGTCATCGAGGCCGTGTTCGAGGACCGCAAGGTCAAGGCGGACACCTTTGCCAAGGCGCAACAATACCTGAAGCCCGACGTGATCTTCGCCTCCAACACCTCGACCCTGCCGATCACCTCGCTCGCCGAAACTTTCAAGGACCAGGGCCGCTTCATCGGCATCCACTTCTTCTCGCCGGTCGACAAGATGATGCTGGTCGAGATCATCCTCGGCAAGAACACCGCCGACCCGGCGCTCGCCGCCGCGCTCGACTATGTCCGCGTCATCGGCAAGACGCCGATCGTGGTCAACGACTCCCGCGGTTTCTACGCCAACCGCTGCGTCGGCCGCTACATCGCCGAAGGCAACGAGATGTTCCTCGAAGGTGTGCCGCCGGCGATGATCGAGAACTGCGCCAAGATGGCCGGCATGCCGGTCGGCCCGCTCTCGCTGTCGGATGAAGTCGCCCTCGACCTCGGGCTCAAGGTGATCAAGGCGACCGAAGCGGACCTCGGCCCCAACGCCGTCAACCCCGATCAGAAGAAGCTGATGATTGAGCTGGTGGAGAAGCAGAACCGTCTCGGCCGCAAGAACGGCAAGGGATTCTACGACTATCCCGAGAAGGGCAAGGGCCAGAAGAGCCTGTGGCCGGGTCTCGCCGGCCTGCAGCCGAAGAAGCTCGACCCCGATACGCTCAGTGTCGAAGAGCTGAAGCAGCGCTTCCTGGTGGTGCAGGCGGTGGAAGCCGCCCGCACCGTCGAGGACAACGTCATCACCGACATGCGCGAGGCGGATGTCGGCTCGATCCTCGGCTTCGGCTTCGCGCCGTTCACCGGCGGCACGCTGTCCTATATCGACTTCATGGGCACCAAGAAGTTCGTCGAGCTCTGCCACAAGTTCGAAGCCAAATACGGCTCGCGCTTCACCCCGCCGAAACTGCTGGTGGAGATGGCCGCCAAGGGCGAGACCTTCTACGGCCGCTTCCCGCCGAAGAAGCAGCCCACCGCGCAGGCGGCGGAGTAGGTACCGCTGTCATTCCGGGATGGTGCGTTAGCACCAGACCACAGATGCGCAATTGCGCATCGGGGAATCTCGAGCTTCCGGGTTCGGCTCTGCGAGCCGCCCCGGAATGACGGAAAAAAGGGGCCGGATCATCGATCCGGCCCCTTTGCTTTTGTGAGTGCCGCGTCTCACGCCGCCTTCGTCAGCCCTTCCCTGGTCAGCGCTTCCTGCACCTTCGGGCGCGCGGCAACGCGGGCCTTGTAGGCGAGGAGGTGCGGCATGGCCGAGAGGTCGAACTTCATCCGCTCGGCCCAGCTCAGCATGGTGAAGAGATAGCCGTCGGCGACGGTGAACTGCTTGCCCATCAGGAAGTCGCGCCCGGCAAGCTGGCTGTCGAGATACTTGAACTTGCCCATCACGCGGTCCTTGAAGAAGGCTTTCGCGTCGTCGGCCAGCACCGGCGAGAACATCGGGCCGAAATTCTTGTGCAGCTCGGCGGTGATGAAATTCAGCCATTCGAGCAGCTTGTAGCGCTCGGCGCTGTCGCGAGCGGGCGCCAGGTCCTTGCCGGCCTTGTCGGCGATCATCTGCACGATGACCGGCCCCTCGGTGACGAGCTCGCCGCTGTCGAGCTGCAGCGCCGGCACCTGGCCCTTCGGGTTGACCTTCAGATAGTCGTCGCCGTTTTCCAGCTTCTTGGCGCGCAGGTCGACCTTGACCAGCTCATGGGGAAGGCCTGCCTCCAGCAGCGCGATATGGGGCGACAGCGAGCAGGCGCCGGGCGAATAATAAAGTTTCATCGGGTTTTCCTTCCCTTGGCTTATTGGTAATGGGCGGCGGGAGTGACTAAATGCATGTGCATGGAATAGTCAAGATTGATGCAGCTGCATTTAGTAGGCTACACTTCCTTGTGATACGGATGGGTCAGTCATGAAACGCAAGCCATCGACCGAGGCGACCGCCGCCTGGATCCGCCTGATGCGGGTGCAGAGCCGGGTGCTGGACGCCGTCGAGCAGGATCTGAAGAAGGGCGGCTTCCCGCCGCTCGCCTGGTATGACGCGCTGCTGGAATTGTCGCGCGCGCCAACCGGCGAGATGCGCCCGGTGGAACTCGAGAAGCAGATGCTGATCCCGCAATACTCCACCTCGCGCCTGATCGACCGGCTGGTCGACGAGGGGCTTGCCGTGCGCCGCGAATGCAAGATGGACAAGCGCGGCCAGTTCGTCGAGATCACCGAGACCGGGCGCGATCTGCAGAAGAAGATGTGGGGCGCCTATTCCGCCGCGATCGAGAAACATGTCGGCTCGAAACTGAGCGATGCCGATGCGCTGAAGCTTTGCGGCCTGCTCGACCGGCTGGGCTGTTCCTGCGGCGAAGTGAAGGCGGCTTCCGCCGCCAAAGAGGGCGCACCCGCCCGATGACATCGCCTTGTCCCGTTACCTCCGCTGCCCCCGGGGTCAGCGGATGCCCTGCCACCCGCGCGCGTTCGATCGCAGCGCCCTTGATCCGGAATTTCCATGGCGCGTGACCAGATCGATATGACGCCGCTGACGTCGCGCGACGAACTCGTCGCGTGGCTCTCCGCCGGCGTGAAGCCGAAATCGGAATTCCGCCTCGGCACCGAGCACGAGAAGACGCCGTTCACGCTCGAAGGCCACCGCCCCGTGCCGTATGAAGGCTCAAAAGGCATCGGCGCGCTGCTCGAGGGCATGAAGCTCCTGCTCGGCTGGGAGCCGATCATGGAGCGCGGCAACATCATCGGCCTCTATGACGTCACCGGCGGCGGTGCCATTTCGCTGGAGCCCGGCGGCCAGTTCGAATTGTCTGGCGCCCCCGTCGAGACCGTGCACCAGACGCAGGCCGAATTGATGGCGCATCTGGCCCAGGTCCGCGAGGTCGCTGCACCCCTGGGCATCGGTTTCCTCGGGCTCGGCATGACGCCGTCCTGGTCGCGGGCGCAGATCCCGGTGATGCCCAAGGGCCGCTACAACATAATGACCAGCTACATGCCGAAGGTCGGCCAATACGGCATCGACATGATGTACCGGACCTGCACGGTGCAGACCAATCTCGACTTCTCTTCCGAAGCCGACATGGTCAAGAAGCTCAGGGTTTCGGTCGCGCTGCAGCCGGTGGCGACCGCCTTGTTCGCCAATTCGCCCTTCACCGAGGGCAGGCCGAACGGCTTCCTCTCCTTCCGCTCGGAAATCTGGCGCGACACCGACAACGCACGCGCCGGCATGATTCCCTGGGCGTTCGAGGACGGCATGGGGTTCGAGCGCTGGGTCGACTATGCGCTGGACGTGCCCATGTATTTCGTCAAGCGCGGCGACGACTATATCGACGTCTCCGGCTCCTCGTTCCGCGATTTCTTCGCAGGGAAAAATCCCAAGCTGCCCGGCGAGCGGCCGACGCTGTCGGACTGGGCCAACCACCTCTCGACGATATTCCCGGAGGTGCGGCTGAAGCGCTATCTCGAGATGCGCGGCGCCGACGGCGTGCCGTGGGAGCGGCTGCCGGCGCTGCCGGCGTTCTGGGTCGGCCTGCTCTATGACGAGGTCAGCCTCGATGCGGCCTGGGACCTCGCCAAGCACTGGAGCGCGCATGAGCGGCAGGCGCTGCGCGATGACGTGCCGCGCTTCGGCTTCAAGGCGCGGATCAGGGACCGCTATCTGTTCGAGATCGCCAGGGAATGCGTCAAGCTCGCGCATGAGGGCCTGCGCCGGCGCGGCCATATCGACCATCTCGGGCGCGACGAGAGCCGTCATCTGGAACCGCTGGATCGCACCATCGATTGCGGCCGCACGCCGGCCGAGGAGATGCTGGAGAAATTCAACGGCTCCTGGAAGGGATCGGTGGAACCCGCCTACCGGGAATATGCTTTCTAGATCAGGAGTTTGAACCGCGTTCATCGGCCGTACAGGTTGCGCGCGTTCAAATGAGGCATCCCGCAATGCGTGCTTGCGGGCCGATGAGAATTCGAAAGCAGTGACGTGATGCGGATGGGCCGCCTGTTCGGGGCGTGGTTGGTTGCGCTCGCCCTTTGGGCGGCCGTCCTTCCGGCGCGGCCTGCGCTGGCCCAGGCCAATTTCGACCGGCCCGGCGGCGACTATACGAGCGTGCCGGTCATGTCGGGCGATCCTGCCGATTGCGCGCTGGTCTGCGAGCGCGACCGCCGCTGTCGCGCCTGGACCTTCGCCTATCCGACCGACACCGCCAGCGGCGCGGTGTGCTGGCTGAAGAGCAGCGTGCCGCCGCGCCAGCAGGACAATTGCTGCGTCTCCGGCGTGCGCGGCGCCGGCGTGGTCGAACCTCGTAACGATGCGGTCGAGACCTCGATCGACCGCTTTGGCGGCGACTACAGGAATTTCCAGCTCAACGCCGCCGATGGCGATGACGCCTGCAAGGCCGCCTGCACCGCCGACAACAAGTGCCGCGCCTGGACCTACGCGCGCCCCGGCTATGCCGGCAAGGACGCGCAGTGCTTCCTGAAGAAGGACATCAAGCCGCCGCGGAGGAAGGCGGGGTTCACGTCGGGCGTGGTGAGGTAGCGTCGCGGGGTGAGATTGCAGTCATTGCGAGGAGCGAAGCGACGAAGCAATCCATGGTACGGCAAGCGGGAAGCTGGATTGCTTCGCTTCGCTCGCAATGACGGTGTGGCGCGATCATGCGTCCGCCGCTAATACCGTCACCTCCGGCCACAGCGCCTTCCAGCGCGCCGCTTTCACCGCATAGTTATCCGCCGAAAAATTCGGTCCCGGATTCGGCCGCACGATGAGGTTGGCGGCATCGTCGAATCCGTCGGGCGCATACACGTCGTAGCCCTCGCGCGTCCGCCGCAGCCCGATCCGCGTATTCCTGGTCAGGAACCGGTCGATGCCGCCGGTCGAGCAGGTCAGCGGCGGGTAGGGCAGGCCATGCTTGTCCGGATACCAGAGGTGCACGCGCGCCTGGTTGCGCGCCTCGATTTTCACGCGGAGCTTTCGGAACGCCGCGTTCAATCGGCGGATCACGTCGTCCTCGGCCTCCCACGACGTGTCGCGGTCGAAATAGAACACGTCGTAATCGGCGATCCCGTAATCGACTGCACGACCGGTCTCAACGTTCCACACCGTCTGCACGAGGCAACCGGACACCAGCCACGCATCCGGCAATGCGAGGTGAAACAGCTCGTCGACAATGATCTTGTTGGCGGGGTTGCGCAGCGCGGCGGCGATGAATTCGTCGGAGGTCATGAAATATCCGTCGAAGAAACTGTAGGGTGGGCAGAGGCGCTCTTGCGCCGTGCCCACCTTCGCAAGCGTGCTCTCGGCGGTGGGCACGCTTCGCTTTGCCCACCCAACCTACGCCTTCACCTTGAGGAACTATCAGCGCACGGACGTAAAGAACCGGTCGACGCGAAAACCGGCGAGCCAGGTCCACACCGGCTGGCTGCGCATGCCCATGTCCCAGGAGCCGACCACGGCGTCCGCACGGCCGATCAGATTGTCGATCGGCAACAGCCCGACGCCGCCGTCGCGCACCGCAACGCGGCTGTCGGCGGAATTGTCCCGGTTGTCGCCGAGCACGAACAGCATGCCCGGCGGCACCGTCACCTCGGGCGTGTTGTCGAGCCGGCCGTTGTCGCGAATCTTGTAGATCCCGTGTTCGACGCCGTTCGGCAGCGTCTCGATATAGCGGCTGGCTTTCTCGGTGAAACCGCGGTCGTCCTCGGCCTCGCCGGTACCGTCGGGCTTGAGCGTGGCGGCATGGTTGTTGATGAAGAGCTGGCCTGCCCGCATCTGCACGCGGTCGCCGGGCAGCCCCACGACACGCTTGACCCAGGCCTGCGAGCGGTCGCCCGGCCAGCGGAATACGACGACGTCGCCGCGCTTGGGCGTGTCGCCGAACAGCCGGCCCGTCTCCGGCAGCGTGATCTGGATCGGCAGCGAGGCCGCGCCATAGCCGTAGGGGAATTTCGAGGCGACCAGCGCGTCGCCGATCAGGAGCGTCGGCTCCATCGAGCCCGACGGCACGTAGAAAGGCTCGGCAATCGCGCCCTTGGCGAGGAACACGCAGGCCACGATCGCCGCGACCTGCGCGACCTGCCCGCGCCAGGTTGAGGCCTTGCCGCTGGATGCTTCGCCGTCGCTCACGAGCCGGTACCTCCCACGGTGATGCGCTCCATGCGTAGCGTCGGCTGGCCGACGCCGACCGGTACGCCCTGGCCGTTCTTGCCGCAGGTGCCAATGCCGGTGTCGAGCGCGAGATCGTTGCCGATCATGGTGATGCGATTCAAATCCGTCGGGCCGTTGCCGATCAGCATCGCGCCCTTCAGCGGCGCACCCAGCTTGCCGTTCTCGATGCGATAGGCCTCGGTGCACTGGAACACGTATTTGCCCGAGGTGATGTCGACCTGGCCGCCGCCGAAATTGGCGGCGAACACGCCGTGCTTCACCGAGGCGAGAATTTCGGCGGGATCGCGGTCGCCGGCCAGCATGTAGGTGTTGGTCATGCGCGGCATCGGCACATGGGCATAGCCCTGGCGGCGGCCGTTGCCGGTCGGCTTCATGTTCA
The DNA here is from genome assembly GCF_016219575.1 of Bradyrhizobium sp. Lineage (GTDB taxonomy): Bacteria > Pseudomonadota > Alphaproteobacteria > Rhizobiales > Xanthobacteraceae > Bradyrhizobium. Next base: position 38,589 of record NZ_JACRMG010000041.1, read on the forward strand.
TCAGCCGCGCGTTCTGGCGGTCCTGCATGTAGCCGACGAGGCGGCCGTCCTCGATCAGCACGGTGCGGCTGGTCGGCGTGCCCTCGTCGTCGATGGAAAGCGAACCGCGCCGCGAGGACATCGTGCCGTCATCGACCACGGTAACGCCTTTTGCGGCGACCTGCTGGCCCATCAGGCCGGCAAAAGCGGAAGTCTTCTTGCGGTTGAAATCGCCCTCGAGCCCGTGGCCGACGGCTTCATGCAGCATCACGCCGGGCCAGCCGGCGCCGAGCACCACGTCCATCTCGCCGGCGGGCGCAGGAACGGATTCCAGATTCACCAGGGCCTCGCGTAGCGCGCCGTCGGCGGCCTCACGCCAGTTCCTGCTCTCGATGAAGCGCGCATAGCCCTCGCGCCCGCCATAACCCTTCGAGCCGCTCTCCTGCCGGTCGCCTTGTCCCGCGACAACGGAAATATTGACGCGCACCAGCGGGCGGATGTCGCGATAGGCCTCGCCGTCGGGCCGCAGGATTTCGACGACCTGCCAGGTCGCGCCGAGACTGACGGTCACCTGCCGCACCCGCGGGTCTTTATCGCGCACATAGGCGTCAATCTCGGCCAGCAGCTTTACCTTGGCCTCGAACCCCGGCGCATCCAGTGGATTGTCGTCGCTGTAAAGCTTGACGTTGGTGTGCGCCGGAGCGGCGGCAAACGTACCCGTGTAGCCGCCGCGCACGGCAGCCACCGCATCCGCCGCGCGGATCAGCGCCGGCAGCGACACGTCGGAGGAATGCGCATAGCCGACTGCATCGTCCTTCACCGCGCGCAGGCCAAATCCCTGCGAGGTGTCATAGGTCGCCTGCTTCAGCCGCCCATTGTCGAACATCAGCGCTTCGGTCTGCCCATATTCCAGGAACAGTTCGCCATCGTCGGCCCCGGCCAGCCGCCGCGCCACCTCGCGGCGGACGGCATCGCGATCGAGATTGGCGCGGTCGAGCAGGGAGGTTGTGGGGTTCATCAGTCAGGGTCCGTTGTGGGGGGCTTGAGACGCAAGATAGTTGCTTCCTGGCAGTTCCGCGAGGGGCGGAATCCGGCTGCTCGCGCAAGAATGATGACTTTGCCGCAGATTGTTGTTCCGATTGGGACAGCCATCGAAGGCTCGCACAGCCGCCTCTTGGCAGCTTGCCCCCGCATCGTTCCGCGAAACCTTGCTGCACTGAGCCCTGAATGATGGTAGATTCTTGCCATGGACTACCAGCACATCATTTCCATCGAGCCGGGCAAGCGCGGCGGACGTCCGTGTGTCCGGCACCTGCGTATTGCGGTTGCGGACGTGCTGGGTTGGCTCGCCGCGGGCCAAACGCATGAGCAAATCCTCGCCGACTTTCCCGAATTGACCGATGACGACATTCGAGCGTGCCTGGCATTTGCCGCCGACCGTGAAAGGCGACTGATCACTGCCTCGACATGAAGCTGTTGTTCGACGAAAATCTCAGCTTCAAGCTGTGCGAGTCCATCGCGGACCTTTTTCCAGGATCGAACCACGTCAGGCTGTTGGGCTTGTCTGAAGCCGCCGACCGCGCCGTATGGAATTATGCCAAGGCCAACGGGTTCACGATCGTTTCTCAGGATGCCGATTTCGCTGAAATGGCCGCATTGCTGGGCTCGCCGCCGAAGGTGATCTGGTTGCGCGCCGGAAACCAATCGAAAACCGTGATTTCGACATTGCTTCGGCGCCATGCCGATCTGATCAACGAGTTCGGAAATGACGACAATGCAGCCTGCCTTGAAGTGTATTAGGCGGCTCCCTACGGCAACTTGTCATACCCGTCCGACAGTCCGTTCAGGCTGAGCGGAAAGCCGATACCCTCTTCGGGGGTCTCGAAGATGATGAAGGTCGCGGTTTTCGCGCCCTTGAGCTGGCCGAGCAGCTTGTCGTCCATCATGACTTCGGCGACGCAGCCATTGGGCAGGCAGCGGACGAAGCCGGCGCGACCCACGTCCTGGTTATCCAGTTTGAGGCCGAGGCCCGAGGGCAGCAGCACGCCGAGCGGCGCGACCACGCGCATCAGCTTGCTCTTCTGGTCGGCGGTCTTGAGCACGATCACGGTCAGGCCCGCATTGGAGCGGTCCTCGGCCACCACGCTCTGGATCAGGGCGCATTGTTCGCCCTGTGCGCCCGGCGGAGTGTCGCAGCGGATCTGCCAGTCGCCATGCACCGAGCGCACCGCGCCTTGGGCATGGGCGGCTCTGGTCAGGGCGATTTGGGCGAGGGCGAACAGCAGGGCTGCCGCGAGCAGGGCGCCCGCCAGACGGAAAAATATTTCCGCATGCGCCGGGCCGCGGGATATCGCTTGGGATGTCGCTTGCCGCTTCAAGAGCCGCATCCGGGTCGATCCTTCGATAAAGGCCGGGTTGGCCTGCGGTATTTTCGCCCCCAACCCGACAGCAACACTGCACTGATACTGAAATCTCGGCGCCTTGAAGGCGTCCTTGTCGCCGTCCCCCGCCCGAAAGCATGGCTATATCGGCCGAATCAGCTTGCCGCGGGGAGCGCCTTCTGTGCGTACATCGGGCATTCCGGCTGTCAAGCGCTGCCCGTGCCGGAAAAAACGCCTTTTGCCTGATTTCTCGGAAAAAATCGGCATCCACCGGAGAGGTGGCTGCATCGGACCTTGTCCCCCACTACTGCATTGCGAGCGCCCTAGAATTATGGTTTGAGAGGCTGGATTTGGACGCGTTCTAGCGATCTGGCCCCGGTTGTTCCAAGGTAATCCCAAGGTACTTCCCAAAAGGCCGTTTGTCGGGGGGCGGATCGCCGCATAGGACGCCGTCCGGCGCCATGCTTTTGGGGAACTTCTTTAGGGAGCGCAGGCGACATGAACCTGTCGAGGATTGGCCATCGGTTGCTGGGTTTGGCGGTGGCGGGCGCAGCACTTGCGGGCGGCGGAGCGGCCTTTGCCGAGCTGGGACAGCCGAAGCCGTGGGAAATGACGCTGCAGGAATCGGCCTCGCCGGTGATGGACAACATCATCTGGTTCCACAATTTCCTGCTCGTGCTGATCACCGTGATCACGCTGTTCGTGCTGGCGCTCTTGATCATCGCGATCGTCAAGTTCAACGCCAAGAGCAACCCGGTCCCGTCCAGGACCACCCACAACACGCTGATCGAGGTGGCCTGGACGCTGATCCCGGTACTGATTCTCGTCGGCATCGCGGTGCCGTCGTTTCGGCTGCTGTTCCTGCAGCTCGACCTGCCGAAGGCCGACCTCACCGTGAAGGCGACCGGCAAGCAGTGGTACTGGAGCTACTCCTATCCCGACCACGGCAAGTTCGAATTTGATTCGCTGATGGCGCAGGACAAGAAGCCGCGCCTGCTCGCGGTCGACAACGAAATGGTCGTTCCCGTGAACAAGGTGGTCCGTATCCAGACCACCGGTGCCGACGTGATTCACGCCTTCGCGGTGCCGGCCTTCGGCATCAAGATCGACTCGATCCCGGGCCGCCTCAACGAGACCTGGTTCAAGGCCACCAAGACCGGCATGTTCTACGGCCAGTGCTCGGAGCTGTGCGGCAAGGATCACGCCTTCATGCCGATCGCGGTGCGCGTGGTGAGCGACCAGGAATTCGCAGCCTGGATCGAGACCGCAAAGAAGAAGTATGCGACCAACCCGGGCAACACGTTTGCCTCGGCGGGCGCGGCTGCGCATTAAGCGAAACGCTTCGCGACGCGGCTTTTAGGACAAGGGCGACGGGACCGGCAGGGTCCCACAGGGGACTGCAAGGCAGGATTTAAGAAGATGGCAACTTCCGCAGCGACACACCACGATCACGCCCAGGGACACGGACATGACGATCACGCGCATGCGCACCCGACAGGGTGGCGGCGCTGGCTGTATTCGACCAACCACAAGGACATCGGCACGATGTACCTGGTGTTTGCGATCGTCGCCGGGTTCATCGGCGGGTTCATGTCCATCATGATGCGCATCGAGTTGATGTTCCCGGGCGTGCAGATCTTCCACGAAACGCACATCTTCAACGTCTTCGTCACGGCTCACGGTCTGATCATGGTGTTCTTCATGATCATGCCGGCCTTCATCGGCGGTTTCGGCAACTGGATGGTGCCGTTGATGATCGGCGCGCCCGACATGGCGTTTCCGCGCATGAACAACATCTCGTTCTGGCTGCTGCCGGCCTCCTTCTCGCTGCTGCTGATCTCGGCCTTCGTCGAGGGCGAGCCGGGCTCGCCGGGCGTCGGTGCCGGCTGGACGGTCTATGCGCCGCTGTCGACCTCGGGCCATCCGGGGCCGGCGGTCGATTTCGCGATCCTGTCGCTGCATCTGGCCGGTGCGTCGTCGATCCTCGGCGCCATCAACTTCATCACCACCATCTTCAACATGCGCGCGCCGGGCATGACCCTGCACAAGATGCCGCTGTTCGTGTGGTCGATCCTGGTGACGGTGTTCCTGCTGCTGCTGTCGCTGCCGGTGCTCGCCGGTGCGATCACCATGCTGCTCACCGACCGTAATTTCGGCACCACCTTCTTCTCCGCCGACGGCGGCGGCGACCCGGTGCTGTTCCAGCATCTGTTCTGGTTCTTCGGTCACCCCGAAGTGTACATCCTGATTCTGCCGGGCTTCGGCGTTGTCAGCCAGATTGTCTCGACCTTCTCGCGCAAGCCCGTATTCGGCTATCTCGGCATGGCCTACGCCATGGTCGCGATCGGCGCCATCGGCTTCGTGGTGTGGGCGCACCACATGTACACCGTCGGCATGAACTCGGCGACGCAGGCCTATTTCCTGGCCGCCACCATGGTGATCGCGGTTCCGACCGGCGTGAAGATCTTCTCCTGGATCGCGACGATGTGGGGTGGCTCGATCGAGTTCAGGACGCCGATGGTCTGGGCGATCGGCTTCATTTTCCTGTTCACGGTCGGTGGCGTCACGGGCGTCGTGCTCTCCAATGCCGGCGTCGACCGCGCACTGCATGAGACCTACTACGTGGTGGCGCATTTCCACTACACGATGTCGCTGGGTGCCACCTTCGGCATCTTCGCGGCCTGGTACTACTGGTTCCCGAAGATGTCCGGGTACATGTACAACGAGACGCTCGGCAAGGCGCATTTCTGGTTCACCTTCATCGGCGTGAACCTGGTGTTCTTCCCGCAGCATTTCCTCGGCCTCTCCGGCATGCCGCGCCGTTATGTCGACTATCCCGACGCGTTCGCCGGCTGGAACTACGTGTCATCGGTCGGCTCCTACATTTCCGGCTTCGGTCTCCTGATCTTCCTGTATTGCGTGATCGAGGCGTTCATGAAGAAGCGGGTGGCCGGCGACAATCCGTGGGGCGCCAGCGCCACCACCCTGGAGTGGACGCTTTCCTCTCCGCCGCCCTTCCACCAGTTCGAAGTGCTGCCGAAGGTGCAGTAAGCCAGTTGCGCGCGCGCCGGCCTGCCCGGCGCGCCGCCTGTTTCGAGATAGCGAGAGCAGACTTGTCGGTCGTCGATCACAACGCCATCGAACTCGGCCCGCGGATTTCCGAGGCCGGGGTCGGCGATTATCTCGCGCTGCTGAAGCCGCGCGTGATGTCGCTGGTGGTGTTCACCGCACTGGTCGGCCTGATGATTGCGCCGGTGCACGTGCACCCGGTGCTGGCGATCACCGCGCTGCTCTGCATCGCGGTCGGTGCCGGGGCTTCCGGTGCGCTCAACATGGCCTATGAGGGCGACATTGATGCGCTGATGACGCGCACCCTCAACCGGCCGATTCCGCGCGGGCGCGTCACGCGCGCCGAGGCTACGACCTTCGGCATGACGCTCGCGTTCTTCTCGGTGCTGACGCTCGGCATCCTCGTCAACTGGCTGGCCGGCGCGCTGCTTGCGTTCACGATCTTCTTCTATGTCGTGGTCTACACCATGGGCCTCAAGCGCTGGACCGCGCAGAACATCGTCATCGGCGGCGCCGCCGGCGCGCTGCCGCCGGTCGTGGCGTGGGCGGCGGCGACCGGCTCGCTCTCGGTCGAGCCGTGGCTCCTGTTCTCGATCATCTTCTTCTGGACGCCGCCGCATTTCTGGGCGCTGGCGCTGTTCCGCAGCGACGACTATGCCCGCGCGGGCGTGCCGATGCTTCCCGTCGTGGCCGGCCCCGATGCGACGCGGCTGCAGATCTTGCTCTACACCGTCGTGCTGGTGGCGGTGGCGCTCGCGCCCTGGCCGCTCGGCTATTTCGACGCGGTCTACGGCGTCACCTCGCTGGTAGCCGGCGCCGGCATGCTGTGGCTTGCCGTCGACGTCTATCGCCTGCGCGAGGGCACGGCCGCCGCGCGCGCCTCGCGAAGACTGTTTGCCTTCTCGATCCTTTATCTGTTCGCGCTGTTTGCGGTCCTCCTCGCCGGGGTCGTGTTCCGCGCCATTGCACCTTTGCTCTGGTAGGGGGCGCATGGAGCGGCAATGGACGAGCAACGGAACAAGGAAGGTATCGTCCTCACTGAGGCGCAAATCCGCAGCCGCCGGCAGCGTTCGATCGGCATTGCGCTGGCGCTCGGCGTTCTCGTCGTGCTGTTTTTCGCGGTCACCATGGTCAAGGGGCCGGTCGTTCTCGTCCGGCCGGTGTGAGTGACATGGAACGCGAAGCCAGCCAGTACCGGACCCGCAAGCCACGCCTCGGCCGCGATGCGCTGGTCGCGTCGATCTGCGGCTTCGTGGTGGTGCTGATGGTCGGCGCCTCCTACGCCGCCGTGCCCTTCTACAACTGGTTCTGCCGCGTCACCGGCTTCAACGGTACCACGCAGGTGGCGACCTCGGCGCCGGCTTCCGCGCCCTTGGCGCGCAGGATCGCGGTGCGTTTCGACGCCAATGTCGGCCCCGGCCTGCCCTGGAAGTTCGAGCCGGAGCAGACCGAGATCGAGATCCCGATCGGCCAGGTCGTCACCGTCTTCTACACCGTCACCAACCAGGCGGCGCGCACCACCGCGGGGCAGGCGGCCTACAACGTCACGCCGCTGACGGCCGGGGCCTACTTCCAGAAGATCAACTGCTTCTGCTTCACCGAACAGACCATGGCGCCGGGCGAGAAGCGCGAGATGCCGGTCGTGTTCTATGTCGATCCGCAGCTTGCGGCCGACGCCGAGAACGACGGACTGAACACCATCACGCTGTCCTACACCTTCTATCCCGTGCGCGATCCCGCTGCCCGGCCGCTTGCGGCAGGCGAGGGCGACAGGCGCAAGGGCAACCTTTGACGTTCTGAATTGATACCGTGCTTGATACGTGTCCTTGGGGCACGGCACTAATGGGGAGACTGCAATGGCCGCACAAGCCAAGCATCACGACTACCACCTCGTCGATCCGAGCCCGTGGCCGGTCGTAGGCTCGATCTCGGCCTTCATCATGGCCATCGGCGCCATCGGCTGGATGCACCACATGTTCAAGGCCGCGCCGATCGTGTTCGGCATCGGCACCGTGGGCGTGCTCTACACCATGGCGAGCTGGTGGGCCGACGTCATCAGGGAGGCCCAGCACAAGGGCGACCACACCCGCGTGGTGCAGATCAGCCATCGCTACGGCATGATCCTGTTCATCGCCTCCGAGGTGATGTTCTTCGTCGCCTGGTTCTGGGCCTTCTTCAATTCAGCCCTGTTCCCGGCCGACGCCATCCAGGCGACCCGCGATGCGATCTTCGGCTGCGGCCCCGGCACCGCCATGGGTGCCTGCGCCGTGCCCGGCACCTGGCCGCCGAAGGGCATCGAGACCTTCGACCCCTGGCACCTGCCGCTGCTCAACACGCTCTTGCTGCTGACCTCCGGCACCACGGTGACCTGGGCGCACCATGCGCTGCTGGAGAACGACCGCCAAGGCCTGAAATACGGCCTGATCCTCACCGTCATCCTCGGCGCCGCCTTCACCTGCGTGCAGGCCTATGAATACGCGCACGCCTCGTTCCACTACTCCGGCAACATCTACGGCGCGACCTTCTTCATGGCGACCGGCTTCCACGGCTTCCATGTGCTGGTCGGCACCGTGTTCCTGCTGGTCTGCCTGTTCCGCGCCTATGCCGGCCACTTCACGCCGAAGCAGCACCTCGGCTTCGAGTTCGCCGCCTGGTACTGGCACTTCGTCGACGTGGTCTGGCTGTTCCTGTTCATCTGTATCTATATCTGGGGTCGCGGCGCCGAGATCGCCGGCCACGCCGCGCACTAGGAGCGGAGATCGTGTTAGGAAGGGGCGGCCTCCGGGCCGCCCTTTTTTCTTACCCTCGCCCCCTGTGGGAGAGGGTCGCTTCGCGCATTGAAGCAGGGTGAGGGGTCTGTCTCCGCGGATAGAGACCCCTCATCTGTCGCGCTTCGCGCGCCACCTTCTCCCACAAGGGGAGAAGGAAGGGGGATACATGAACGAAACGCCACCCACCCTCACCGAAAGCGCGCTGCGCGGCATCGCCTGCAAATGCCCGCGCTGCGGCAAGGGCAAGATCTATTCGGGCTTCCTGACCCTGCGGCCCGCTTGCGAGGCCTGCGGGCTCGACTTCGCCTTCATGGATTCCGGCGACGGGCCGGCGATCTTCATGATCATGATCGCGGGCGCCATCGTGGTCGGCGCCGCGCTGATCGTCGAGATCAAGTATCAGCCGCCGTTCTGGCTGCATGCCGCGCTGTGGCTGCCGCTAATCCTGGCGACCACGCTGTTGCCGCTGCGCGCGATGAAGTCGCTCCTGATCGCGCTGCAGTACCACCACAAGGCCGCGCCTGGCCGGCTGATCGACCGCGCGCCGAAATGAACGCGCGGCGCCTCGGTTTCAGCCTGTTTACGCTTGCGATGGTCGCCGTGCTGATCGGCCTCGGCTGCTGGCAATTGCAGCGCCGCGCGGAGAAGCTGGCGCTGATCGCAGCGCTCGACGAACGGCTTGCGCTGGCTCCGGTGCCGTTGCCGCTGCCGGGCGAATGGAGCGCGCTGTCGCCGCCGAAAGACGAGTTCCGCCGCGTCGTCTTCACGGCGATCTACCCGCGATTGCCGGACGCGATGGTCTACGGCGCCGGCTCCGCCCTGCGCGACGACGTCGCCGGTCCCGGCGCATGGGCGTTCCTTCCGGCGCGGCTGGTCTCCGGCGAGATCGTCGCGGTCAATGCCGGATTCGTGCAGAACACAATGCAGGATCGCGCCCAGCAGGACCGCGCGGCAGGCCGGCTGGTCACCGGCCAGCCCGTCACGCTGACCGGCTACCTCCGCTTTCCCGAGAGCGCGGGTTCGCTGACCCCGTCGGAGAATACCGGCAAGCGGCTCTGGTTCGCGCGCGACGTTCCGGCGATGGCGCGCGCGCTCGACTGGGGATCCATCGCACCGTTCTATGTCGATCTGGAAACGCCGGTGCCCGACAGCGGCACGCCAAAGCCGGGTCCGCTCCGCGTCCGCCTGAAGAACGACCATCTGCAATACGCCATTACCTGGTTCGGTCTGGCGGCCGTCATGACGATCGCCTTCGGCTTCTGGCTGCGCGCGCAGCGGCGCGGGTAAGGCCTATCCCGCGCAGCTAATCCGCGAGCCCGAGCACGAATGCCAGGGCGGCATTGAGCCGGGTCATGTCCTGGCTGCCGAGACGGCCGATCCTGCGTCCGATCCGTTCGCGCCTGACGGTAACCGGTTTATCGGCCATCACCTGTGATACGAACCGCAATCCATTTTCGGGTCCGGGATCGATGGTGACACGAAAATCCGGAGCATCTGCCAGCTCGGAAGTCAGCTGGCAGACCACCACCGAGGCATGGCTTTCCGGAAAGGCGTCGGTCTGCACGATGACGGCCGGACGCGGCTTGCCGTAGTCGCCTGCCGCGGCGACGGCAACCAGATCACCGCGCCGCATCGGCGTCGAACTCGGAAACCGCCTCGATCCATTTCAAGGCGTCGTGCTCGCGATCGGGGTTCAGGCCGGCGACCTGCTTGGCCACCCGGCGCCGGACGGCGCGTGCGCGAGGATCGGCAACGACGATGCGCAACTCGCGCAGGCCCCTCGCGCGCCGGCGCTGCCGCATCGCCTTCATCCGTTCCGCCGGTGCCGTCACGGGCCTCTCTCCAACTGTAACGCGTTACACAATCGTAACGCGTTACAGTGCTGACGGCAAGCCATCGCCCGTTCAGGCGCTGCTTGCCGCCGATGCCGTCCGCGACCAGTACAGCGCCAGCGGGCCGAGCAGGATGCCGAAGGCCAGCACCGCAAATGCCGCCGTCCAGGCGGAGGCGCTGGCCGGTCCACCCGCGGCATCGAGCGCGACGCCGACCGCCCAGGCCCCCAGCGCCGACAGACTGAAGCCGACGGTCGAATGCATCGCCATGGTCGCGCCGCGATTGGCCGGATCGGCCGCTATGGTCATGCCCGAGGTCAGCGCGCCGGAATCGGCGGGCACCGTCAGCGCGTAGACCAGCAGGAGCGGGATCAGCACCCAAGGCGACTGGTCGGACAACAGCCCGATCGACAGCGCCACAGCGCCCGAGGTGAACATCACCGCGGATATGGCGCGATGCCGCCCGAGCTTCAGCGCCAGCTCGTTGCCGAGGATGCTCGCGGGCATCGCCAGGATGGAGAACACGAAGCTGACGATCAGCGGCGTCAGCGAGGAGGGGTGCCGTGCGATCACGAAGCTCCAGAACGCGACGATCCAGGTCCGAATACCGTAGAGCTCGAAGCAGTGCGCGCCGTAACCCAGCACGAATCCCATCGCGCTGGTATTGCGTACGACCGGCGCGAAGCTCAGCAGGCGGCCGGCTGCGGGTTTCGGCTCGACCGGTTGCAGCAGCGCGCTTGCCGTGAGCATCACCAGCGGACCGGTCGCGGTGACGAGGAACGCGGCGCGCCAGCCGAAATTCTCCGCCACGAGCTGGGCCACCAGGAACGAAAGTCCGACGCCCAGCGAAAAGCTCGACGTGTAGAGCGTCACCGCGCGCGAGGAATCGCCGGGTGCCAGGCGGTCGGTCAGCGCCTTCAGCCCCGGCATGTAGGCGCCGGCAAAGCCGATGCCGGCAATCGCGTTGCACAGCGCGCCGGACCACAGCCCGGTCGCGAACAGGCCGAACAGCACCGTGCCGAACGCGCTCAGCGCCGAGCCTGCAATCAATATTTTTCGCGCGTCGATGCGGTCGGTGAGCGTTGCCAGCACCGGGACCGCCAGCATGTAGCCGGCGGCACCCGAGCCCGACAGCAGCCCGGCCTGCGCGCCCGACAAATGCCATTCCGGGATCAGGAAGCCGGCGAGGATCGCGGGCACGACGACGTGCGGCAGCAGGCTTCCCAGCTGGCCCAGGCACATCGCGACGATGACGGATTTTCCCTGCAGCCTGATGGTCTCACCCGATCCGGTCGGGAAATGCTAGCCGCACCCGCAACCGGCCTTTCCCTGCTGCTTTGCTTTTGCATCGTCGGCGCAACAGCCGTCAACATCCGACGGCGCCGGTCCGCCGCAGCACTGGCTTGCGCCGGGCGCAGCCGCGCGGGTGCAGACGCCGGTTTCCGGTAGCACCAGTTCGACGCGTTCGGCGGCCTCGCGGTCGCCCGCCAGGTCGGCTGCGATCGAGCGCACCTGCTCGTATCCGGTGAGCATCAGGAAGGTCGGCGCGCGGCCGTAGGATTTCATGCCCGCGAAGTAAAATCCTGGCTCCGGCTGCGCCAGCTCGCGCGCGCCATGCGGACGCACGGTGCCGCAGCTGTGCAGGTTGGGGTCGATCAGCGGCGCCAGCGGCACCGGGCTTTCCACCACGGGATCGAGCTCGATGCGCAACTCGCGCAGGAAGTCGAAGTCGGGCCGGAAACCGGTGGCGACGATCAACTCGTCGACCATGACCTGGCGGGCGCCCGAGTCGGCGCCGACGATGAGGCCGGATCCGTCGAGCGCGATATGGGAGACGCGAAACTCCCGTTCCAGCCGGATCCTGCCGTCGGCGACGAGACGCGCGAACGCGCTGCCGAGTTCGCCGCGCGCGGCGAGCTTGTCATTGGCGCCGCCGCCGAATGCCTTGGCCGGATCGTTGCCGCGCAACAGCCACACCGGCGTTGTCGCCCCTTCCTGTTCGGCGAGCCGTGCCAGGTCGATCAGCGTGCCCACGGCCGAGTGGCCGGCGCCGAGCACGGCAACCGTCTTGCCGGCATAGCGCGCGCGCTCCCGTCCCAGCACGTCGGGCATGCCGTAGGCGATGCGGCTCCTCGCCGGTCTTTCTCCGATGGCCGGAAGCCCGTTGGCCCCGGCGGGATTCGGCGAATGCCAGGTTCCGGAGACGTCGATCACGGCATCGGCGCGCACGACCTCCGGGCCCTTGCCATTCTGATACCTGATCTCGAACGGCGCGCTCTCGCGTCCCCCGCTCTTCAACTTGTCGAAGCCGGCGCGGCTGATATCGGTGACGCGGCTCGACGTCCGGATATGTCCGGCAAGCGCCGTCCGCGTGGCCAGCGGTTCGAGATAGCGCTCCACCAGCTCGCTGCCGGTCGGATAGTGCTGCGGGTCCGGCGAATTCCATCCCGTGGCCTCAAGCAGCCGCTCGGCCGCGCGATCGATATTGTATGCCCAGGACGAGAACAGCTGCACATGGCCCCATTGCCGGACCGCGGTCGCGACGCTGTCGCCGGCTTCCAGCACGATCGGCTTCATGCCGCGCTCGAGCACATGGGCCGCCGCGGCAAGCCCGACCGGGCCGGCTCCGATGATCGCGACGGTCTTCGGGTTACCCATCTCATTCTCCCATCATGCTGGAAATATCGAAGCTGGCGGCGCGGCTCCATCGCGCCGCGCGGGTTCATATCGCCGTCTCCGGCGCACTTGCCGCAGTGTTGCTGCGTGGGGCTGCCTAGCCGCAGCAGGCGACGGCGCCGCCGGACGCCTTCCCCGGCTTAGTGGCCCGGACGAAGGCGCTCATGAATTTGCCGTCGACATCCTGCGCGATCGCGTCGACGTCGATCCCCTTGCCGACGAGGAATTCGCGGGCGTCGTCGACCCGGTAGACGCGGGTCGGCTCGACGCCGATCTGCTCGAACCCCGCGGATTTGAGCTTTGCACCGTAATCGCCCTCGTCGAGCGCGCCTGCAATGCAGCCGACCCAGAGCAGAATGTCCCGCCGCAACTGTTCGGGAATTTGCCCGCGGGTGACGACGTCGGACACGGCGAAGCGGCCGCCGGGCTTGAGCACGCGGAACGCCTCGCGGATCACCTGGTCCTTGTCGGCGGAAAGGTTGATCACGCAGTTGGAGATGATCACGTCCACGGAATTGTCGGGCAGGGGGATGTGCTCGATCTCGCCCTTGAGGAACTCGACATTGTCGGCGCCGGCCTTCTTCTGGTTCTCGCGCGCCAGCGCCAGCATCTCGTCGGTCATGTCGAGGCCGTAGGCCTTGCCGGTTGGGCCGACCCGGCGTGCGGAGAGCAGAACGTCGATGCCGCCGCCCGATCCGAGATCGAGCACCGTTTCTCCCGGCTTCAGTTCCGCAAGCGCGGTCGGGTTGCCGCAGCCGAGCGAGGCCAGCACGGCTGCTTCCGGAAGGGCTCCGGTCTCCTGCACCGAATAAAGGTTCGACGTGATGGGGTCCGACGGCTTGGCGCCACAGCACGAACCCGCGCGCACCGCGGCCTGGCTGTATTTCTCGCGGACGGCTTCCTTGATGTCGGTCATGTCAGGTCTCCTGTCTTTCTTCGATGATACTGGAAATATCGAAATTCAAGTCACTGCGACAACGGCGCGGCAGATCACGCTGCGCTCCTGGCGCCGCCGCCTTCGGCAGCCTCGCAGCAGCACTCGGCCACGAGGAAATTCACCAGCTCGCGCATCACGTCGTAGTTGGCGTGACACACCAGCGTCGTCGCCTCGCGCACCTGCTCAACCAGGCCAACCATCACCAGCGCCTTGATGTGGTGGGAGAGGGTGGAGGGCGCGATCTTCAGCTTCTCCTGCAGGCGCCCGACCGGCATGCCGACCGCTCCCGCGCGGATCAGCGCGCGATAGATTTTGAGCCTGGTCGGATTGCCCAAGGCTTCGAGATGGGCGGCGGCGTCATCGAGCTTCATGAACGGCAATATGATCCGGGTCGGCCGCCTTGTCAACGGTATTTCTAGAATTATCGAAATACGGATTGCCGGGCATTGCCGGCAGGCAAGCCGAAACTTCTATGGCACCAGCGTCCGGTAGGCCTCGCGAGCCGCCTTGAAGCGCTCGAACGGAAACTTGATCGGCACGCCTTCCATGGCGGCTGCGAACATCTCCAGATGTGCGTCCCATCCGGCGCAGGTCCGGGCGATGTCTTCGCTGTCGGGGATTCCAAGCGTCAAGGACAGCCGTGTGCCGCCCGGCGTGGCAACGGCTTCCCATCGCAGCGGGCGGTCGGGCTCGCCCGGGCTGCTCCAGGAGTATTCGATCAGCCGAGGCGGATCCACTTCCGTGACGACGCTTTCGACATTGGTGCCGCTTTCGGGAAAATTCAGCCTTGCCGCGCCGCCCTTGCTCAACGCGAGATCGCCGGGCGCGAGCCATTGCGGCAGCAGGCTCGAATCCGTCAGCATCCGCCAGACGGCCTCCTGGTCGTGTTTGAGCGTGCGCTCGATCCTGGCCTCAAAACGATTTCCGACACGCGATATTCTGCCGAGTTCACTTGCTTCCATCGACCTTGTCCTTGGGGAAGATTTTTCAACCTACGCCGCCTCTACCGCTGGAAATTTGATCCGTCGCAATGTCGTCATCGACATGTCATGCACCCGGAAAAACCAGCGCTCAGCCATACCTTCACATTGACGCCGCACGATATATCCATATAGCTGGATATATGGAAACAGAATCCGCCATCCTTGCGCTGGCCGCGCTGGCGCAATCCACCAGGCTCGACGTCTTCCGGCTGCTCGTTCGAAACGAGCCCGGGGGGCTTGCGGCCGGGGAAATCGCCGGCAGCCTTGCCGTCCCGCAAAACACGATGTCGGCGCACCTCGCGGTGCTGTCGCGGGCCGGGCTCGTCACCGCGCGCCGCATCGGCCGTTCCATCGTCTATCGCGCCGATCTCGCCCGCTTTCAGGCCGTGATGTCGTTTCTCCTCAACGATTGCTGCGACGGCCGTCCGGAAATCTGCGCGCCGCTGATCGAGAGCATCGCGCCCTGTTGTCCGCCGAAGCAGAAGAGAAAAGGGAAAGCCCATGTCCGATCGCACGTTTAACGTCCTGTTCCTCTGCACCGGCAATACGGCGCGCTCGATCCTGGCGGAGTCGATCCTGCGCAAGGAAGGCCGCGGCCGCTTCCAATCGTTCTCCGCCGGCAGCCAGCCGAAGGGGACGGTGAATCCGTTCGCGATCAAGGTGCTCCGGGAGATGGACTATCCGGTCGACGATCTCCGTTCGAAAAGCTGGCAGGAATTCGCGCAGCCGGGCGCGCCCGCGATGGATTTCGTCTTCACCGTTTGCGACAACGCCGCCGGCGAGGCCTGTCCGGTCTGGCCCGGCCAGCCCATGACCGCGCATTGGGGGATCGAGGATCCCGCCGCGGTCGAGGGGACCGACCTCGAGAAGGAGGCGGCTTTCGTCGAAGCCCTGCGTTACCTGAAGAACCGGATCGCAATCTTCACCAGCCTGCCGTTCGCCAGCATCGACGCCATGTCGCTCGCCACGCGGCTGCGCGACATCGGCCGCATCGACGGCGCGACCGTCGGGCAGGGAAAGGCAAGCTGATGCCGGAGTTCGACCTGACGCGCCGGCTCGCTGCGGAAGCGCTGGGCACCGCCCTGCTGGTCGCAACCGTCGTCGGTTCCGGCATCATGGCGGAAACGCTGAGCAAGGATGTCGGCCTGCAACTGCTCGGCAACACGCTGCCGACCGGCGCCATGCTCGTCGTCCTCATCACCATCCTCGGGCCGGTCTCCGGCGCCCATTTCAATCCCGCGGTGTCGCTGGTGATGGCGCTGAAGGGCGAACTGCCGGGAAGCGAGGCGGCGCGCTACGTCGCCGTGCAGATCCTCGGCGGCATCGCCGGCACCGCGATCGCGCATGCCATGTTCGGCCTGCCGCTGTTCGATTTCTCCATGAAGGTGCGCACCGGCAGCGCGCAATGGCTGGCCGAGGCCGTCGCCGCCTTCGGGCTGGTCGCCACCATCCTGGCCGGCGTTCGTTTCAACCGCCCGGCCGTGCCCTGGCTGGTTGGTCTCTACATCACCGCGGCCTACTGGTTCACCGCCTCGACCTCGTTCGCCAATCCCGCCGTCGCCATTGCGCGCTCGCTCACCAACACGTTCTCCGGCATCCGTCCCGTCGATCTTCCCGGCTTCATTGCCAGCGAACTCGCCGGCGCCGTCATTGCATTGATGCTGATGAGCTGGCTGCTGCGCAGCGCGCTTCGTCCCAGCGAAAGCTCGTAGCTCGTAGCTCGTAGGATGGGTAGCGCGTAGGATGGGTAGAGCGAAGCGAAACCCATCATGCCTCCCGAACGAAGGTGATGGGTTTCGCTTCGCTCTACCCATCCTACAGCGGCCGCGCATGAGGCGCGCAGGGTTGCAAATCCGGCACGACGGGCAGATCGTTGTTCTGTTTTACGGAATCGTTGTCAAGTCCAGAAATGAAAAATATTCTGCTTTACGGAAACGGCAAATCAGGTGCATAACCCGCCCCAGCCCGCGCCACCATGAGGGGACGCTTCGCGGTCGTCACGAACGTTGGCGC
>NZ_JACRMG010000015.1 GCF_016219575.1 Bradyrhizobium sp.
CGAATCGAGCTGCCATTGGCCGAAAGGCGGGCAATCTCGCATCGATCGTCCAGGGAAAGCTGATCGTAACTCCGCCCCATGGCAACACCTCCCTAAGGAAGTGTTGCACTTCGTTTGTGAACTCAGGGGACCCATAACCACAGGGTTGCGTTGTAAGAACGAGGTGGAACCCCAGTCTTCGCCAAACACTGTCCTGTGGTTATGGGTCCCGGATCGGCGCTCGCTGCGCTCGCTTGTCCGGGACGACAGGTGTGCTTGAGGCAAGCGCTCTCATTCTCACGGCGCGATTTTTGCCTGAGCTTTGTGTCTTCGTTGGCCCCCTTCCTCGAAGAGGGCGCAGGGAAGGCCGGGTGCCGGCGGCACCCGCATCGCCGTGTGCGGTGTGTAGCGATAGAAATGCACACGGGTTTGACAGGTACAGCCAGGACATCCCGGCCTTCCCCGCGCAACGGTTTTACGGCTTATACGTACTCTCCCCGGGGAGCGGCCTTTCTTGCCCCCGTTGCCGATGGAAAGAGCTCCCCACCGGCGTAGCGCCAGGGTCGCGGCGCCAGGACCACACGATTTCGCCGTACGCCGCGGGCGTTCCGTCCGGTGCAGAAATTCAGCACCTGACGCCGCAGCGTCCATCGCAGCCCGCGCCGACGTGTCGTGACGATCGCGATACGTCCCCTCGTGCGGCACGGGATGGACGATAGATGCAGTAAATCAGAATTCTTGTAAAGCGAAATATTTTTGCTTTCCGGACTTGACACGATTCCGTCAAACCGAAGTGATTTGCCCGCCGTGCCGAATTTGCAACACGCAACGGCGTCATTCCGGGACGCGCCGAAGGCGCGAGCCCGGAATCCATACGCCGAGACGGTCGTTGCCTTGGAGACCGGCCGACGACTTTTTTTGAAGCAACTATGGCCTGTGGGTATGGATTCCGGGCTCGCCGCTCCGCGGCGCCCCGAAATGACGAATGGGGAGAGCCGCTTACTGCTTCGCCAGCTTCAGCGAGAACTCGCCGTTGCGCACGCGCAAGGGGAGGCCTTCGGCGAACTTGGCCACGGCGTCCTCGCCGTAGGTGGTCACCAGCTCGGCGAGCGCTGCGAACATGCTGGCCTGCGCCAGGCAGTCGCCGTCGACACCCTCGTGGCGGGCTTCGGCCCAGGCTTCGTTGAGGTAGCTCAGCGCCGCCTGTTTCTGCTCGTGGTCAGGCAAGGGTTCGCGGGCGATGGAATAGGGCGCAGGCAGGCTCATTGCACTCAACGGATTCTTGACGCGCTCCCCGGAACGCATCTGGCGAAGGCTGTGTAGCACGGGCCTCTGCCCCGCCTAGGGCAGTTCTTTAGGAAAGGTTAACGCGGTTCTTCCTTTTGCAGGGAAACGGCTTCAGCCGGGACCAGCGTGGAGGTGGTCGCGGATCGCGCGCGGCGTGGCGCACAGGTGCGCCGCGCCAGCCTCGGTCAGTTCCTCGCGGCTGCCATAGCCATAGAGCACGCCGATCCCGCCAATGCCGTTGACCCTGGCGCCGACGATGTCGTGGCTGCGGTCGCCGATCATCACCGCCCGCGCCGGATCGGTGCCGGTGCGCTCGAGGGCAAAGGCCAGGAGATCGCCCTTGTGGGCGCGGGTGCCGTCGAGCTCGGCGCCGAACACATATTCGAAATGGGGGCGCAGCCCGAAATGGTCGATGATCCGGTCGGCATAGACATGCGCCTTGCTGGTGGCGACGAACAGCCGTGCGCGGGGTTTCAGCGCGGCCAGCGTCGCCTCGATCTCGGGATAGAGGCTGTTCTCGAACAGGCCGACATCGCCAAAACGCTCGCGATACAAGGCCACGCCGCGGTCGGCATCCTCCTCGCCGCCCAGCAGCTTCACCAGGCTCGTCCGCAGCGGCGGACCGATACACCAGGTGAGTTCGTCCTGCGCCGGCACCGGGCGGCCCAGCCGCTCCAGCGCGTACTGGAGCGAGCGGGTGATGCCGGGCTTGGGGTCGGTGAGGGTGCCGTCGAGGTCGAAGAAGATGGTGTCCATGTCCATCGGACTATCTTGTTTGCCGATCCGTTGAAAGCAGCGGTTGCGGACCGGGGCGAAAGGTTCGATGTCGTCCGGCGCCCGCGGGGCTGGAATCTTAAGTCATTGTTTTCAGGCTGGATTAGGCTATCCATCGGCAAATGGAAAATTCATCGGCCGCGGGCTATATAGGTGATATGCGCCGCGATGAAGTCATAGCAAAGCTCAAGAAAACCGAGCCTGCCTTGCGCGGGCTTGGCGTAACCGCGTTGTACCTGTTCGGGTCGCATGCGCGCGGCGATGCGCGGCCTGATTCCGACATTGACGTGTTTGTCGATCCCGCGCCGGGCCAGGCGTTCGGCTTCCTGCCTTTCATGGACGCCTTCGAAGCGATCCAGCATGCGGTAGGCCAAAACGTGGACTATGGCACGCGCAAGGGATTGCATCCGCTGCTACGTTCCGACATCGAACGCGAGGCTGTGCGGATTTTTTGAATGACCGCCCGCTCGACAGCCGCCCAAATAGCTCGCGTATGCTCGCTAGTTCGCGTAGCGCGCGGTCAGGTCGCGCGAGATTTTCACGCCTTCGTCGATGTAGCGGCGGACCGCGACGTTGGCCGCCGGCGTGCAGCTGCGGTAGGTCTGCTGAAAGCCGTTATAGCCGCGGTTGAAGGCGGCGATCATGCGGGCGCGGCGGTCGCCGGAAGGGGTCTCGGCATCGATCAGCGCCTGCATCTCGTTGCGCCATTTCAGCCCTTCATTGTTGCCGCAGATGCCCCTGAGATAGTGCAGGGTGCCGAGGATCTCGGCCAGCCGCTGCAGGTCGCCGTCGAAGGGCGCGGCCGCATCCTGGGCCCGCGCGGGCGCGGTCAGAACGGCCGAAATCAAGAGGAAAATGGCTGCGAGATGCTTGGGCATAGTTGAGCCCGATATGCCCCCTCATTGGGTTCGAAGCAAGGCGTAAGCGGCTGGTTCTAGGCGTTAACGATGCGCCAGGCGGCCTGAACCACTTCCTGAAGGCCGCCGGTCATCCTGAGGTCGCCCAGCGCATCCGGCTCGAGCCATTTGAAGTCGTCGTGCTCGTGGTTGAGCACCGGTTCCAGCGCCTTCCAGCGCGCGGCAAAGGACATGATCAGATAATGCCCGCCGCCGGCGGCCGAGGGCAGCACCTCGCGCCAGCCGGCAAGGCCGACGATGTCGATCTTGATGGCGGTCTCTTCATCCACCTCGCGGTGCAGTGCCGTGTGCAGGGATTCGCCGAATTCGACCCGGCCGCCCGGCAGCGAGTAGAAGCCCATGCCCGGGGAGCGGGCGCGGCGCACCAGCAGCACCTTGCCGTCGCGGAAGATCGCGGCGCTGACGGCGAGCTGCGGATGCTTTGGATGATCGATGGCGGTCACGGCGGCAGCTTATAGTTGGAGCATGGGCTCCGCGCAAACGCGCCGCGTCGGGCCGTGCTCAGCCCGCCATGATGGTATCGATGTCGGACTCGCTGCCGCCGTTGATGACGCCGCCGGCGAGCGACACCAGCGGCTTGACCCAGCCGGTCGCCTGTTCGGCGAGGGTGGCGCGGGTCTTGTCCTGGGAGACTTCGCGCATGGCCTGGCCCACCGCGGTCAGGATCGAGGTCATGGTGGAGGTCAGGCGGTCGAATTCGCCGCGGACCGCGGGATGGGCCTGCTCATAGGCCTCGATGGCGAGGTCGCGCGCCTTGAAGTTGGAGGCGGTGAAATGCTCGGCGTAGGTCAAAGGGCACCACAGCAGAAAGTCTTCGGCGCATTCGGGCATGTCGGGGATCATTTCCAGAAGCATGATGGCTTCGTTGAAATGATTGAGGTAGTCGGTGGCTAGCCCCGTGCGCGGGTTGATGTTGGCCGCGCGCAGTTGTGCCGCGCGGGCCTCGTCGATGCCCGTCGGATTGGAACGCGCGGATGCTGAGGCCCCTGCACTCATCTCGCGTAGTGTTAACGTCTGGAGTTAAAGGGAACTGAACAAGTACCTGTCTGGGTTGCAGAATGTGCGGACGCTTCGTGATTACATCCCCTCCGGCGGCGATCCGGCAGGTATTTGGCTACGCCGAACAGCCGAATTTCCCGCCGAGGTTTAACGTTGCCCCGACCCAACCCGTTCCGGTGATCATCCTCGACCGCGGCGCGCGGCATTTCCGGCTGATGCGCTGGGGGCTGGTGCCGGCCTGGGTGAAGGACCCCAGAAAGTTCACGCTGTTGATCAATGCGCGCAGCGAGACCGTGCAGGACAAGCCGGCATTCAAGAACGCGATCCGGCGGCGGCGCTGCCTGATCCCGGCCGACGGCTATTACGAATGGCATGTCTCCGCCGACCGCAAGCGGCCGTATTTCATCTATCGCGCCGACCGCAAGCCGATCGGCTTTGCCGGGCTGGCGGAGACCTGGGTCGGGCCGAACGGCGAGGAGGTCGACACGGTCGCCATCGTCACCGCGCCGGCAAGCCCCGACCTTGCCGTGCTGCATCACCGCGTGCCCGTGACGATTGCCGAGGATGCTTTCGAGCGCTGGCTCGACTGCTCCTCGGATTCCGCCGAAGGCGTGATATCGCAGCTGACGGGGCCGCATGAAGGCGAGTTCGCCTGGCACGAGGTGTCGACGCGGGTCAATCGCGTCGCCAATGACGATGCGCAGCTGATCTTGCCGATCACGGACGAGCAGCGGCAGGCCGAGGCGCCGAAGCCGAAGCGGGCGGCGGTGAAGAGGGCAGCAAGCGGCGGCGATGACGGGCAGGGGAGCTTGTTCTAGGGCGTGTACTGGTGAGCGCAACGTCCGCTTTCGGGCGCAGAGCAGTCGTTCTTGCCCGCCCTGACGATTTCGACTTTTGACCCGAAACAGACATTCAGCCGCATGGACTGGTGGGTAAAGGTGACTACGCTGGATCGGTCATCCACGGGGGTAGCGCATGAGGCGGAGAGAGTTTCTTGCAGCTGCTGCGACGTTGCTCGTTTCCTCGCGTCGTTCGTTCGCGCAGCAGACACGTCGGCGCATTGGCTTTCTCGCAGTCAATGAGCTTCTACCAAGTTGGCAGAGCGGTTGGCTCACCGGCCTGCGAAACCACGGCTGGGTGGATGGAAGCAACCTGACTATTGAATATCGCTACGGCCGATCACCTGATCGCTTGCCTGCTCTAGCTGCCGAACTGGTAACGCTCAGGCCCGAGTTAATTATGGCGGGCAACCCACAATCAACCGCAGCCCTGAAATCGGCGACCTCTAGCATACCGATTGTATTCGTAGGCGTAGCTGATCCCGTCGCGGTCGGCTTCGTCCAAAGCCTGTCTCGCCCGGGCGGAAACATCACGGGCCTTGCGTCCTTCGTGCCCGGACATTTTGTCAGCAAGCAGCTCCAACTAATTCGCGAGCTTGTTCCCGGCGCGTCGAAGGTGGCGATCCTGACTACTAACAGCAATCCATCGCATAGAAAGATAACAACCGAGGAATTGCCACAAACGGCCCGGCAGATGAGCTTGGACCTTCCGATAGTTGCGGTGACTACAGCGGAGGAGCTTGATGCAGCTTTTGCCACGGTCGTGGCCCAACGTGCCGATGCGATAGTTATCTTGGGTGATCCCTTGTTCCTTCGCAACCGGGCGCGACTAGGTGCGCTGGCGACCAAGCATCGATTGCCATCAGCTTATCTCATCAAGGATCACGCCATCGAGGGCGGACTAGTTTCGTATGGTCCTGATTGGCCCGACCTTTGGCTTCATGCGGGCGGCTACGTGGACAAACTTCTCAAGGGCAGCAAGCCTGCTGATCTACCCGTTGAGCAACCTGCTAAGTATGAATTCGTGATCAACCTCAGGACAGCTAAGGAACTGGGGATCACTGTACCACCACAGATGCTAGCCATCGCGGACGTGATCGAATGAGGCAGTTCATTCCGGCTTTTAGCCCAAAACCGACACGAGCTATGTCCGCTTTCATGTCCGCTCTTGGGGTAGAGTGGACATATCGAATTAATGAATAGAACGTCCGCTCGCGCTAGCTGAAAATCTGCAGCGCCGCGTATTGCAGCAGCATGATGGTCTTGGCGTCGATGATGCGGCCGTCTGATATCATGGCGAGCGCCTCGTCGACCGAAAGCTCCAGCACCTCGATCTCCTCGCCTTCGTGGGCGAGGCCGCCGCCGGCGGACACGCGCATCGTCGGCTCGTATTCGGCGACGAAGAAGTGGCCCTTCTCCGTGAACGCGCCCGGGCTCATGAAGGCTTCGAAGATTTTCCGGACCTCGTGCAGCCGGTAGCCCGTCTCTTCCTCAGCCTCGAGGCGAATGCGTTCTTCGGGGGCTGCGTTGTCGAGCAGGCCGGCGACGGCCTCGATCAAGAGGTCATCGTAGCCGGTTGCATAGGCGGGATAACGGAACTGCTTCACCAGCACGACCGTCCGTCGCGCGAGGTTGTAGGGCAGCAAGACGGCGGCACCGCCACGATCGAGCACCTCGCGGCTTTGCGTTTGCCATTGCCCGTCGTCGCGCCGCCAGTCGAAGGTGACGGCATTCAGCTTGAAGTGGCCGTTGGAGAGCCTGCGGACGCTTTTGACGCGAATGCGGTCGGAGATCGTCATGGAAGCCTTTCCGTGGTCGGTGCACAGGGTAGGCAGAGGCGCGCTTGCGCCGCGCCCACCTTCTCCAGTGCGGTCGCGAAGGTGGGCACGCTACGCTTTGCCCACCCTAAGATTCCTATGATTTGGTCCGGCCGTCGATCCACTTGGCGTAGACGACGGTGTCGGCTTCTTCATAACCGAGCGACTGGTAAAACGCGCCGGCCTGCGCATTCTCGCGGCGGACCATCAGCTGCAGCTTCGGCAAACCGGCCGCGCGCAGCCATTGCTCGGCGGCGTCCATGATGGCACGGCCGAGGCCTTTCTTCCGGCGGTCGGGATCGACGGCGACGTAGTAGACCCAGCCGCGATGGCCGTCATGGCCTACCATGGCGGTGGCCACGATCGCGCCATCCGCGAGGCCGACCAGCACGGTGGAATTCTCGCGCCGCCGCGCCAGCGCGATGTCGCTGGCCGGATCGTTCCAAGGCCGGGTCAGGCCGCAGCGTTGCCACAGCGCGATGACGGCTTCGACATCGGCGTCGGCGATATCGGCGATGGCGAGCGCGGCGACGGCAGCGGGCGCGTTCACAGCACCTTGCCCGGATTCATGATGCCGTTGGGATCGAGCAGCGCCTTGAAGCTGCGCATCAGCTCGATGGCGGTCTTGTCCTTCACGTCGGGCAGCTCGTCGCGCTTAAGGACGCCGATGCCGTGCTCGGCGGAGATCGAGCCGCCCATGCGCAGCACGATGTCGAACACGACCTTGTTGACCTCGTGCCAGCGCGCCATGAAATCGGCGGTGTCGCCGCCGACGGGCTGGCTGACATTGTAATGGATGTTGCCGTCGCCGAGATGGCCGAACGGCACCGGCCGCGAGCCCGGGATCAGCCTGACCACGGCGGCGTTGGCCTCCTCGATGAAGGCGGGCACGGCGGCGACGGGCACGGAAATGTCGTGCTTGATCGAGCCGCCTTCCGGCTTCTGCGCGGCCGACATCTCGTCGCGCAGCTTCCAGAACATCTGGCGCTGGCTCAAATTCGCGGCGATGACGGCGTCGTCGACGATGCCGGCTTCCATGCCCTTGGCGAGGATCGATTCAATCGCGTCGCGTGCGTCGTCGCGCACCGACGACAGCTCCATCAGCACATACCAGGGGTGTTTCGTGGTGAGGGGATCGCGGACATTGATGCCGTGGCGGATCGAGAAATCCACCGCAATATCGGCGAGCAGCTCGAAGCTGGTGAGGCTGGACCCCGCCTCGTTCTGCGAAATCTCCAAGAGCCTCAGCGCCTGCGCCGGCGACTTCAGGCCGACATAGGCGGTCTCGACCGCATGCGGCTTCGGAAACAGCTTCAGCGTCGCCGCGGTGATGATGCCGAGCGTGCCTTCCGCGCCGATGAAGAGGTTGCGCAGGTCGTAGCCGGTGTTGTCCTTCTTCAGTTTCGACAGCGCGTTGAGCACGCGGCCGTCGGCGAGCACGACCTCGACGCCGAGCGCCATCTCGCGCGCCACGCCATAGGCCAGCGCCGCGGTGCCGCCGGCATTGGTGGAGAGATTGCCGCCGATGGTGCAGCTGCCTTCGGCGCCGAGCGACAGCGGGAACAGACGGTCGATTTCCGCGGCGCGCTGCTGCGCGTTTTGCAGGATCACCCCGGCCTCGCAGGTCATGGTGTTGGAGGCGGTGTCGACCTCGCGAATCCTGTCCATGCGGCGCAGCGAGACCACGACCTCGCCGTTGTGCGGCGTCTGCCCGCCGACCAGGCCCGTGTTGCCGCCCTGCGGCACCAGTGCGATGCGGTGCTCGTTGGCGAGCTTGCAGATCGCGGCGACCTCCGCGGTCGAGCCGGGCCGCAGCACCAGCGGCGAGTGGCCGCGAAACAGGTCGCGCTCTTCGGTGGTGTAGGGCGCGATGTCGGACGGATCGGTCACGGCATATTTGTCGCCAACGATGGCGCGGAATTTTGCGATCAGCTCGCTCGATAGCGGCAGCACGGCCTGCTGGACGATGTTCACGTCTTCTCTTCCCTTAGTCTCTCTCTCTTCTTGAGCATGATCTCGTCCGAAAACCGGTTCCCACTTTTCGGGATCATGCTCGTCCCACCGCCGCACGGCGCAGCCGGTCGTTGATGGCTTCACCCAATCCTTCGTTGGGGATCGGCATCACGGCAATGGTCGTTGCTCCCCTGGCATCGAGAGCGCGAAGATAACCGAAAAGATTGGCGGCGGCTTCAGCGAGATCGCTATTCGGCGAGAGATTCATGATCGCAACCGCGTCATCCTCTCCGTGCAATCGGTGCAATCCGAACGTCAGCAGCGCCTCGCCGGGCGCGACGCTGTCCGCATTGAGCCGCACGCGCGTGCGCGGCGCGTAATGCGAGGCGAGCATGCCGGGCGCCAGCGGCTGCGCGCCGTCGCTCTCCGCCTCCTGCGGCGGCTGCGGCAGCGCGCGGCCGAGCACGCGCTCGATGTCCTCGCGCGGCACGCCGCCGGGGCGCAGCAGCATCGGCTGCTCGAAGCAGCCGACGATGGTGGATTCCACGCCGACCTCGACCGGTCCGCCGTCGACGATGAGATCGATCCTGCCTGCAAGATCGCTTTCGACATGCGCGGCGTCGGTCGGCGAGACATGGCCCGACAGATTGGCCGACGGAGCGACTACCGGCCCGCCAAAAGCGCGCAGGATGTCGCGCGCGATCGCGTGCGCGGGCACGCGCACCGCGACCGTGTCGAGCCCGGCGGTAGCGAGATCGGCGACGACGCAATTTTCCGACTTCGGCAGCACCAGGGTGAGCGGCCCCGGCCAGAAGGCCTCCGCGAGCTTCAGCGCCGCCGCATCGAAGCGGGCGATCTTCCTCGCCGCCGTGAGGTCGCCGACATGGGCGATCAGCGGGTTGAAGGCGGGCCGGCCCTTGGCCTGGTACAGCCGGGCGATCGCCGCCGGATTGGCCGCATCGGCGCCGAGGCCGTAGACGGTTTCGGTGGGGAAGGCGACCAGCCCGCCCGCGGCCAGCGTGCGCACTGCTGCGGTGACCGCGGCCGTGCCGGCAGGCAAAATCCGGGTTTCCAGGGTGGGATTCACTAGGACCAAATTCCTCAATTCCGCGCCTTGCGGTGGCGAAGGCCGGAGGCTATAAGCCGCGTTCTTAGTCGGAGTGTGGCTCAGCCCGGTAGAGCACTGCTTTCGGGAAGCAGGGGTCGCAGGTTCGAATCCTGCCACTCCGACCATCGATTTCCTGCCACGATCGCGCGCTTTTTGGCCTGTTTTCGGCGGGCCTGCAACCCTGCGCGCGTTGCGGGCAGGGATGGTCGCCCTGCATTTGTGGTCCAGCCCGGCGGCGCGATAGGCTCGCGCAACCAAGAAGCGCCGGGAGGTACGCATGGGCCGGAAGATCGCCATCGTTGGAGCGGGCGCCGTCGGCGGCTATGCCGGGGCGCATATGGTGCAGGCCGGCGAGGACGTCACTTTCATCGATCCCTGGCCGGAGCATGTCGAGCACATGCGCAAGCACGGCCTGCGCGTCACCCATGCGAAGGACGTGGCGGAATTCGCGGTGCCGGTTCGGGCGCTGCATGTGACTGACGTGCAGCAGTTGTCGAAGGAGAAGCCGGTCGACATCGCCTTTGTCTGCATGAAGTCCTACGACACGGCGTGGGCGACCATGATGATCAAGCAATATCTGGCGCCCGACGGCTATGTCGTCTCGCTGCAGAACTGCATGAACGAGGAGACCATCGCCGGCATTGTCGGCTGGGGCAAGACGCTGGGCTGCATTGCGAGCAGCATCACCGTGAACCTGCCCGCGCCCGGCCACATCCATCGCGGCGCGGGGAAGGGCGGGGCGGCGCACACCGTGTTCCGTACCGGCGAGGTGCACGGGCGGATCACCGACCGCGCGCAGGAAATCTGCCGGCTGGTCGGCTATGCCGACAGCGCCAGGGTGACCAACAATCTGTGGGGCGAGCGCTGGTCGAAACTCGTCGCCAACGTCATGGGCAACGGGCTCTCGGCCTGCACCGGCCTCACCGGCGGGCAGATGCTCGAGAGCGAACCGATCCGCCGCTTCTCGACGCGCCTCGGCAGCGAGGCGATCCGCGTCGGCCAGGCGCAGGGCTATCAGCTCGAGGAGATATTGCACCTGCCGCCGGAGACGATCGCACGCGCCGGCGAGGGCGACGAGGCCGCGATGAAGGCCTGCGACGCGCAGCGCCTTGAAGACGGCAAGCGGACGTCATCGGAGCAGCGGCCCTCGATGGGCCAGGACATGCAGAAGGGACGCCGCACCGAGATCGATTTCCTCAATGGCCTCGTGGTGCGCGAGGGCGAGAAGGTCGGCATCGCCTGCCGCGCCAACGCGGTGCTGACGGACCTCGTCACCAAGGTGGAGCGCGGCGAGTTGAAGGCCGATCCGCGGCACATCACCGAGCTCAGGTTGAACTAGAGCGCGCCGATCAACAGCCTGACCAGCCAAGAAGAGAATCATGCGACCCCACATCATCTGCCACATGGGCACGTCGATCGACGGCCGCCTTCATCCGAGCCGCTTCACCTTGCCGGCGCAGGGCATCTCCCAGGATGTCCTGCGCGGACACTATGAGCGGGTCCATGACCAGTTCGACGCCGATGGCTGGATCGTCGGCCGCAGGACAATGAGCGAGATGGCAAAGGGAACGGAGCGGCTGGTGAAGGATGCGCCGAAGGTTGCGCGCAAGGCGCATGTCGCCGCGCGCAACGGGCGCAAGCTCGCGATCGCCATCGATCCGTCGGGCCGCGTTCATTATGGCAAGGACAATGTCGGCGGCGACCATGTTGTCGCCGTCCTGGGCGAGGAAGTGTCGGATGCGTACCTCGCGGAACTGCGTGAGGACGGCGTGTCCTATGTCTTTGCCGGACCCAAGGGCGAGGACTTGCGGCGCGCAATCGACGAGATCGCCTCGCTGTTTGATGTCAAAACGCTTCTTCTCGAAGGCGGCGGCAGGATCAACGGCGCGTTCCTGAAACACAAGCTCATCGACGAGTTCAGCACCTTGATCCGCCCGGCGGTCGATGGCGTGGCCGGCGGGCAAAGCATCGTGGACTATGACGGACCTGAGGGGGATCGCCCCGGAGCCGGACAATCGCTGCGGCTCACGCATTGCGAAACGCTGGAGGGCGGCATGGTTTGGTTGCGCCACGCCGTCGAACGCGCGCCGGGCTGATCGTTTGTCGATTTGGTTCGGAATGAAACCGGTCGCATCACGGGTTGAGCTGACCGCCGGGAGTGAGCGCGGGAGATCTAATCGACGCCGGGCGCTCCAACCGCAACCCCTTCGGCTTTTGCCGGGTGCTTTGGCCCCTGGTCCGGGCTGGGCGTGTTGCGGACGGCCTCGGTCAGCATCTGGCGGAGTTCAGCCTTCGTCCTCGGCGGTTCCCGCGTGTTCGATTTTCGCCAGTTAGCCATCTAATCTATGTGGGGATGCGCCGAGGTAAATGCCAGCGTTCGCCTGGGATTTTGCAACTGCACCGACCATCGGAGGCGGAACGACCAGAAGCAAGCACACGGATTCGACCAGGAGTTCATATGCACGGTCGACGATCTCGTCCAGGGATATCGTCTTGGCGAACATGCTCTGGGCTTCAGCCAGCAGCTGGTCGCGGGTCGGCATGTTGGCCAGACGCAAGTCGGCCCGATGCTGCAACAGAAAAAGCGCGTCCCGCACCGACAGTTCGGTCTCATGGACGGAAGATCTGATGGCCAGCGCGATGTTTTCGGGATTGAATCGTCGAGCAAGCTGCTCAGCCGTTCGCCTTACCACTCGCGATCCCAACCGCTGCTCATTGCGCAGAACCGGCTCTGGCGGCATCCTTACATCCCAGACAATCCCGAGCCAGGACAAGGCCATCAGGATATAATAGGTCACATCGATCTCCCACCAGCGGAAGCCCTGCCGGGCGCTGCTCTGGTAGGCGTGATGATTGTTGTGCCAGCCTTC
This sequence comes from Bradyrhizobium sp., assembly GCF_016219575.1. GTDB lineage: Bacteria > Pseudomonadota > Alphaproteobacteria > Rhizobiales > Xanthobacteraceae > Bradyrhizobium. The sequence goes on from NZ_JACRMG010000015.1 coordinate 12,544, forward strand.
ACCCATCGTAAACACGGCCAGCAGCCAGTTGTTGCGGGAGTCATCGCCCGTGACATACCGCTTGCGTCCGTGAACATGTGCGAGGGAGTTGATGCAAAACGTTGCGTGATACAGAAGCACCGTACTCCAGAGGAAGCCGACCACGAGCCCCGACCATCCGGCAATGAGGAAGCAGAGACCCGCGACCGCGAGCGCCGGCAGGATCTCGAACTTGTGCAGCAACATCAACTCCGGATACGAGGCAAAATCCGACACTTTCACCAGATCGGTTGCATCGTGCCGTCGATGGAAGATCCAGCCGACATGACTGTACACGAAGCCCTTGTGCCGCGGTGAATGCACATCCTCCTCGGTATCTGAATGCAAATGATGATGTCGGTGTTTCGCGGCCCACCACAGTACGCTTTTTTGAGCGCTGCTCTGGGCAAGGAATGCAAGGAGGAACTGAAATACCCGGCTCGTCGCGTAAGCGCGATGTGAGAAGTACCGATGATACCCGGCACCGATCGCAAACATGCGCAGCCAGTATAGAACCGCGCAGATCGCAATCGCTTGCCAGGAGACGCCTGACCAGATCGCCGCGACGCATCCTGCGTGGACCAGCAGGAACGGGACGACGTGCGGATACATGATGTCGTCGTGTTCCTGGTCTTGATCGATGTTGTCAGACACGCTCAGTTGCCTTCAATCACGGGCTAGCAGACAGCCGGGTTTCCGGCAGGCATCGCGCACCGATTTATGAAAAGACCCCGCGCCGGTAAACCGGTCGCGGGGTCGCGAAACCAGAAGCTTTGCCAGTACATCCGTGGTCAAAGCAACATAGCACCGATCGCGGCAGCTTACGCGGCGCGCAGATTTTCCGCCGCAGACTTGCCGGTCCGGCGGTCTGCAACGACTTCAAAGGAAACTTTCTGTCCCTCGTTGAGGGTGCTCATGCCGGCGCGTTCAACCGCGCTGATATGAACGAAAACATCCTGGCCTCCCTGGTCCGGCTGAATGAAGCCGAAACCCTTTTGGCTGTTAAACCACTTCACAGTTCCCGTATTCATTGGGATCGTCCTTGAGGATAATAAGGTGTCTGGACCCGCGCTCGAGAGCGCGGCGAGCTTGCTCGAATTCAAGGGAAGGTCGTCAGTCAGGCGCGCTGTCAGCGGCGAGGCCAAGTCTTTCGGCCGAAACTCGATTGTTCATACATGGCTGTTGCCGGATCATTCCGCAAGTGGTTTTCCGGTCGCAACCATCGCGACCGCACCGAATCGTGCGCATTTGGGGATAAGGAACCAACTTTCTGGCTGCCGTTACCGGTGGTCATTTCCCGTATTAGAAAGAAGGGCTGAACCAGGCTCCGTTCGACCGGCATACGCTCTGGAAGCAATGCAAATGTTGTGCAATTCTCGGTTGTTCACTCAAGCGATGGGGAGCAACAATGAGCCAGGTCGTAACGCCAGCCAGTGCCACCGGAAACAGCGACGGGAAACCGGCCAAGGACGATCCCCCCAAGGCTCTCGGTGCCATGGGTACGGTCATAGCAATTGGACTGATTGTCCTTTGGGTCGGAGGGCTGTGGTTCCTTTGGGTTCACATCGACGACGCGGAAACAAAATGGGCGCGCAATCTGGTCATATTCCACTCCATTGAAGCCGCTGCATTCGCGGCCGCAGGCGCATTGCTTGGCGTGCAGGCCAAACGGGTTCAAGCGGCCGAAAAAGCCGAGAAGGAAGCGAAAACCGAAACCGCGAAGGAGAAGGTGATTTCGCAGCTCGGGGAACGTCTTGCGAGCGCAGTCCTCGTCGAGAAGAATCACGTGCCTCTATCGCTGGAGACGACCCATCCCTTGTGGACAGACAAGGCCGGAATGCCCCGGAGCGTGCAGCTCGCGCAGGAACTGCTCGATACCCGCAGAGCCAATTCCTGACCATGGCCGTGCTGACGGCATCAGCCGCTGCGCCACGGCCTGGCGCAGCGGCAGCCGGGTTGCCTCTAGCTCGCGGCCGCTTCCAGCTTCTGCGGCGGCATTTTCACTTCCGGCGGTAGCCCCGCAAAGCGCCGCAGCGCTTCGGCCATCCTGATGCGTCCGGGAACGGCGGTGATCACCACATCGACCATGGTGAAGGACGAGTGGAAATGGCCGCGCGCCTTGAGCTGCTCCACGGGCACGCCGGCCTGAGCCATCGCTTCCGCATAGGCGACGCCTTCGTCGCGCAGCGGATCGAACTCGCAGGTCGTCACGAAGGCCGGCGGCAGGCCTTCGAGCTTGCCGCGCAGCGGCGAGACGCGCGGATCGGTGCGGTCGGCCGGCGAGCAGTAAAGATCCCAGAACCAGAACATCAGCCCGCGGGTCAGGAAATAGTTGGCCGCGTTGTCGATGTAGGACGGGCGGTCGAAGCTGCAGTCGGTGACCGGGCATACCAGCAATTGTCCCGCGATCTCGGGCCCGCCGCGGTCGCGCGCGAGCTGGCAGGTGACGGCGGCGATATTGCCGCCGGCGCTCCAGCCGGCGACCAGCAGCGGTCCCGGCTTGCCGCCGAGCTCGGCAATGTGATCGGCGATCCAGCGCGTCGCGGCATAGCCGTCTTCCGCGGCCGCCGGGAAGCGATGCTCGGGCGCATGGCGATAGCCGACGCTGACGATGACCATGTCGGTGCGCCGGCACATGTCGCGGCAGAAGGGATCGTCGGATTGCTGGTCGCCGAGCACCCAGCCGCCGCCGTGGAAATAGACCAGGACCGGATGCGGCCCCGGTGTTGCCGGCCGGTACAGCTTGTACGGCAGCGGCCCGTCGGCGCCCATCAGCACGCCGTCGCCGACCTCGCCGACGCGCCGGCCGAAGGGGCGGCCCTTGTTGAACTCGTTGACGAAGTCACGTGCGCCCTGCGCGCCCATTGTCTCGATCGGCGGCAGGTTCAGCGACGCAAGGAGGCCGAGCACCAGGCGAACGTCCGGCTGAAGGCGCACCACTTCGCCGTCGTTGCATTGCGCGGCGACATTCGGGCCGGTGAGGCGGAAGCCCAGCATGCCGCGCGCGACGACTTCATTGCAGATGCTGCGATAGGGGCCGACCCCGCCGGTGTAGGGCATCACGCCCTGCGCCTTGCCGGGCACGTTGGCGCCCGTGTACCAGGTGTTGGCCAGCCGATGCAGCGTCAGCGCCGCGCAATCGGCCATGTGCTGCGCCCAGCCCGCTTGCGCCGTCTCGGTCGCCTCGATGGCGGTGAAGCCGGCCTCGCGCAACGCCGCGATCCGCTCGACCACCCAGTCGACATGTTGCTCGATCGAGACCGCCATGTTCGACAGCACGGAGGGCGAGCCCGGTCCGGTGATCATGAAGAAATTGGGGAAGCCCGCGACGGTGAGGCCGAGATAGGTCTGCGGGCCGTTCTTCCAGATGTCGGACAGTGCCTTGCCGTCGCGGCCGGTGATGGGATGCACGGCCATGATGGCGCCGGTCATGGCGTCGAAACCGGTCGCAAACACGATGACGTCGACGTCGAAGCTGCGCTTGTCGGTGGTGATGCCCGTGGCGGTGATTGCCTTGATCGGTTCGGAGCGCAAATTCACCAGCGTGACGTTGGGGCGGTTGTAGGTAGCGTAGTAATTGGTATCGAGGCAGGGACGCTTGGCGCCGAACGGATGATCGTGCGGGCTCAGCTCTTCGGCGGTCTCGGGATCCTTCACGACGCTACGGATCTTTTCACGGATCAGGTCGGCGACGAGCTTGTTGCCATCGACGTCGACGCCCTGATCGGCCCAGAGCTGGCTGAGAATATAGACGAGGTCTCCGGCGGCCCATGCGGTTTCAAACCGCTCGCGGCGCTCGGCGTCGGTCAGTTGCCAGCTTACCACCGTGTTGTGCGGCCATGGCACGCCGGCCATCGACTGGCGCGCCTGCTCGCGATAGGCGGCACGGTCGCCTTCGAGCGCAGCCAGGCGCTCGGCCGGCGGTGCGCCGTTGTGGGCGGGTAGCGCAAAGTTCGGCGTGCGCTGGAACACGGTCAGTTGTGCGGCCTGTTCGGCGATGATCGGGATCGCCTGGATGCCCGACGATCCCGTGCCGATCACGGCGACGCGCTTGCCTGCGAGCTTGACGCCGTCATGCGGCCAGCGCCCGCTGAAATGGACCTCGCCCTTGAAGTCCTTGACGCCGTCGATCTCCGGCGGCTTTGGCGTGGAGAGGCAGCCGGTTGCCATGATGTAATGGCGGCAGGAAACGCTTGCACCTTTGTCGGTCGCGATCTGCCAGCGTCCGGCGGACTGATCCCAGGTCGCAGAGACGACCTTGGTGCCGAAGCGGATGTCGCGCCTGAGGTCATAGCGGTCGGCGACGAAGCCGAGATAGCGCAGGATTTCCGGCTGCGTGGCGTATTTCTCCGACCACTTCCAGGCCTTCTCCAGCTCCGGATCGAAGGAATAGCTGTAATCGATGGTCTGGATGTCGCAGCGCGCGCCGGGATAGCGGTTCCAGTACCAGGTGCCGCCGACGTCGCTTGCTTCGTCCAGCGCGACAGCCGAGAAACCCGCCTTGCGCAGGCGATGCAGAAGATAGAGGCCGGCAAATCCGGCGCCGACCACGGCGACGTCGACCTGTTGCGTTGTTGCGCTGCCCGTCGCGTTCGAAGCACGCGATGCGACCACTGCCTCTGGCATGCCAATCCTCCCCTTCGTTCTGGTTGTGGCGAGGTTATCGCTACGCCCCGCCTTTGTCATGGAAATGGCAAAGCGTGAGGCGAGAATTAATTTGCGCGATGCGCCGACGTTCGCCGGTGAGCCGCCGAAATCGCCAAGCGCGGCAAAGCGATGTACAAGATGACTGCACGATCGGGAGTTGGCGGTGTGACGACATTTGCGGATCGGAAGGAGAAGAAGCCCGGACGACTGCCGCTCATCCTGCTCGGCATCTTTGCGGTCGCCTGCCTCGCCGCACTCGTCTTCCTCGGCGATTTGGCGCGGTATCAGGAATCGGCGATGGTCGGGGAAAGCCGGGCCGCGCTGCGCGATGTCGACGATCCCGGGCAACTGGAGCAGGCGCTCAAGCGATACCCTTCGAACCGAATTCTCAAGCTGGTGGCGCTGGCGAGGGAGGATTCGGAAGCCCTCGATGCCGCCATGCGAAAACTGCTGGACGAGGCCGCGCCCGCGGCGCTCGCACGGCCCGTCAACCTGACGGCGGCGAGCCGCAGCGATCTCGATGCGCTGCGCCGCGACCTCAAGACCGCGGAAGGCAACGTCTCCGCCCTCACGTCCCGCATCGCCGCGCTGATCAAGGCCCGGCGGGGCGAGCTGGAAAGCGGCGCCCGCGCGCTCGGCGTCGAAAGCGATACGGTCAAGAGATTCATGGCCGCAGCCGATGCGCAACACGCGGATATCGCGGCGCTCGCCTCCAGGACGCTGGCGGCGCGCACGGAATATTACAGCGCCTACGAAAAATGCGCCGCGCTGCTGGTCAGGGAATTCGGCTCCTACAAGGTAACCAACGGCCAGTTCATCTTTCGCCTGCAGCCGACCGCGGACAGCTACAACGCCGCATCAGTCGCGATGGCGGCCGCCACCAAACGCACGGCCGAGCTGGAACAGGAGAGGGGCGCGCTGCCCGCGTCGCAGCTGGACAGGTGGATGAAGTTCGTCGGCAACTAGAGCGTCTTCAAGCGGAATGGGTACCGGTTAGCGTGAAGAAAGCGCGCCAAGTCAAGAAGCGAGAGCTTCGGTTCTGATTCATCAGAGCCGAAAATGCTCCAGGCTTCCGCTTGCGCGTGTCAGCGCTTCCGGCCGAACACGGGCGAGGCCATCCTTTGAGCCGTCCAGTCGAAAAAGTCGTGGCGGCCGGACCATCTGTGAACTTCGGCGTCGCAGACGATGCAGGCGAAGCTTCCGGAACGCTTGTTGTTCAGCGCTTCCCTGGTTGCGGTATAGTTCATGCCGCAACTGGGGCAGGTGAATTGCTCTGTTGTCCATATGCTGTTGGCCATGGCGCGATTATACGCGCCAGGACGGGTTCCTGAAACGCACGAGCGCGCGTCATCGCATGAACGTTGAAATGAATGTTAAGCTGGGCTTAACTGCATCCGAGAAACCCGGGGAGATTGCGATGCGCATGATGGCGGTGCTGGTTGCGACGATTGCCGCGATGATGGCGGCTTCGCCAGCCCGGGCCCAGACCTACGATCCGGCCTACCCGGTCTGCCTGCAGACGTACGACATCAACGGTGGCTACATCTCATGCAGCTACACGTCGATGGAGCAGTGCCGCCTCTCGGCGTCGGGCGGCGCGGCGCAGTGCATCGTCAATCCGTATTTCGCGGGCGCGCCCGGTAAGCGCCAGGGCTGGCGGCAGGCGCGATAGTGCGCCTTGCCGGTTCGCCGCTTGAAGTTTTCCTCAGGCCTGGGCTGACCTGCCTCGGCGGGCGCCGCGGCAAGGCAAAGTGCAACCGGTTCTCGGAGAAGATCGTGCTAAAGAACAGCCGCGGCGGGCTTGTCGCCGCGGCTGGCTGGATCAACAGGTCATGCTGACGCTTTCGATTGCACCCTTGACCAAAGCGGCCTTTGCGCCGTTCGGCGAGGTGATAGAAACCCGCGACGCAAAGCCGAAGCTGATCAATGACGGCTTCGCGCAGCGCTTCGACGACCTCGCGCATATCCACGTGGCCGCGGAGGGCGGGGCGGTCAACATCAGCCTCTTTTCGGGTTCAGTGCGACCGGGCCCGATTCTCATCAAGCTCATGGAACGGCACCCGCTGGGCAGCCAGCTGTTCATGCCGCTGAACGAGCAGCCTTGGCTGGTCGTGGTTTGCGCCGATCCCCGCGCGCCCGCAAGCTACCGCGCGTTCTCCGCCTCGGGGCGGCAGGGCGTCAACTATGCGCGCAACATCTGGCATCACCCGCTGCTGGTCATCGCGGATGCGAGCCCCTTCCTTGTCGTCGACCGCAAGGGCGCCGGCGACAATCTCGAGGAGATCAGGCTGGCAGAAGCGGACTGGCTTGCTCTCGCAGCCGATGCCGAATAATGCCCGCAGAGGGCATGGGCCCTATGTTCCCGGAAGGCAATCATGCATCCGGGCCGGGCCCGGAATTGGCGCGCTCGTGCCGCAGGCAGCAGGCGCTCACTTGATTCCGTAAGTCTCGAGCTCACGCTGAACGTCGGGATTGATCTTGATCGCCGCATCCATGTCGGCCCGTGCGGCTCTCCTCTCTCCCTTCCGCTTGTGCGCGAGGCCACGGCCATAAAGGGAGGTCGCGAGCCCGGGCTTCAATCGTAGCGCGGCATCGAAATCTGCAATGGCACGATCAGGATGGTCCAGCTTCAGATTGGCAAGGCCGCGGCTGTCGAGAGCATCGGGGTATTGCGGCTTGAGGCGGAGCGCCTGGTCGCAGTCGGTGATCGCCAGCTGGCTGTGGCCAACAATCATGTTCACCCAGCAGCGGTTGTTGAATGCCTGCGCATGTCCCGGATCGAGTTCGACCGCGCGGCTGAAATCCTGGCCGGCAAGTTCGTATTCCCGCTGCTGTGCCAGAATATTGCCCCGCTTGTAGAAGACATCCGCACCCTGCGGGGCGGCGTTGATCGCCTCCGTCAGCCTGTCGTATTCGGCGCCGTATTGCCGCGCGGTCGCCACCGCGGGTCTTGCCGGCACAATTGCAGCCGATGGCCCGCCTGCGGACAGCAGTGGCTGGGCAAGCCGCTTGCCCTCGGCAAGTTCGGCGGTCGTCATCCGGCCAGGCAGCATCTCGAGCAGCTGCCGTGCGCGTTCCCGGTCTTCCTCGGACTTCGCCGTCGTGGCGGCAACCGACGCCCACTTGTAGGCTTCGACGTTGCTTTTGCCGACCCCTCTGCCTACGGCGTACATTGCGCCCACGATGATGCGCGCCTGCGAATGGCCGTGCTCGGCCGCGGACAGGAACCAGCGAAACGACTCGGTATCGGACTGCGCCACGCCGACGCCGTTGGCGTAGAGCGCGCCCAGGTAGAATTCAGCCTTGATGTTTCCCTGCTTCGCCAGACGCAGATAGTTGGCCGTCATCTCGACGTCGGACTTGTTGCTCGCAATCAGGCCCCCGACAGAGATACGCGTGGTCGAAAGCACGATGAGCAGGGATAATGCGAGAGCCCTAAGCATCCAGACGTCTCTTCTCGACCTCGCTGCGGGAATGGCGGCCAGAAAGACCCAAATTAGAACCCGGATGCCAGCGGTATTTTGATCTACCGCAAGGCAGGAAGCCCACGCGTCAAGACAATTGTCGTGTCACCTTTGGGCGCAAAACCAGATGGGTACCGGACCTCTCTTCTTCATCGCTTGGGCGCACGTGACAACGCGCTTGCGGCAAACCCTGATCGGAATCATCGGGGTTGCGACCGGCGTGGGTTTCACCATCATGATCGCCGGCGTCATGCAGGGGAACCAGAGGCGTTTCGTCAGTACGCTGATCGACGCGATGCCCCACATCACCATCACGGACGAGCGCACCTCCACCGCGCTTCAGCCTGCCGAGCAACTCTATGGCGCTGCGCAGCGGTCGGGCTTCACCGCGGCCGACAAGCGGGCCGGAATCTCCAACGCCAATCTGGTGCTGTCCTCGCTCAGGCCATGGTTGCCCGGCGCAATCACGCCTTCGGTCAAGGTCACTGCAATGGTCAACTCCGGAAGCGCCCGCTTCGGGGTGACGGTGACCGGCATTGACCCGCGCCAGGAAGAGTCGGTGTCAAAGCTCGCGAGCCAGATGCTCGGCGGCACCATCTACGATCTGGCCAGGGGCTCCAACGCCGTCATCATCGGTCAAACCCTTGCGACAAAGATCGGAGCGCGCGTCGGCAGCACCCTGACAATCACACCGGGGAGCGGAATGCCGGTTTCCTCACCCGTGGTGGGGATCTATCGGTCGGGTGTGCGCGACGTCGACGAGCGGCGCATCTACAGCCTGATGCGTACTGCGCAGATGCTCGCCGGACAGCCCGATCTGGTCAACGAAATGCGAATACAGCTCGACGATGCATTTGGCGCGCGGGAGCTTGCGGATCAGATCCAGGGACAGACCGGATATCGGGCAATACCCTGGCAGGAGGCCAACGCGGACCTGCTCTCCACCTTCAAGGTCCAGGAAACGATAACAAACGTCATCATGGCGGCAATGCTGCTTGCATCCACTTTCGCGATCTACAGCATCATATCGACCATCACCAACGAAAAGCGGAACGACATCGCAATCATGAAGTCGCTCGGCATGAAGGAGGGCCTGGTGCAGGGCATCTTCATCGTCGAGGCGGGTATCATCGGGCTCGTCGGCGTTCCCGTCGGGTGGGGTATTGGATACCTGCTGTGTCTGGCCATGTCGCAGATCAAGTACTCGAATCCGATCACGGAGGGAGTCCAGTCGATCGCTATTTACTATTCTCCGACGCACTACGCGGTCATCGGCCTGATCACTCTCGGATGTTGCCTGATGTCGGCCTTCCTGCCTGCGCGCAAGGCCAGCCGGGTCCATCCGGTAGATATCATACGTGGCGCATCGTGACCGAAATCGTGGTGCAAACGGTCGGTCTTGTCAGGCGCGTCGAGAGCGGTGACGGGATGGCCGCCATCGTCAACGGCATCGATCTGGCGGTGGCAAAGGGAGAGTTTCTCGCCATCACGGGTCCTTCGGGATCCGGCAAGTCTTCGCTGCTCTACCTCATGGGTCTGCTCGATGCGCCGACCGAGGGGGAAATCTTCATCTGCGGGCAGCCCACCTCCGCGATGTCGGATTCGGAACGTGCCGAACTGCGTTTGTCCACGCTGGGGTTCGTGTTCCAGTTTCATTTCCTGTTGCCGGAGTTCACGGCGCTCGAGAACGTCATGCTGCCCATGCGAACACTCGGCCGGTTGTCGATGGACGAGATGCGCGAGAAGGCAGCGACGCTGCTGACTTCGCTGGGCCTCGGCGAGCAGCTGGCGCGAAAGCCGAATCAGCTGTCGGGAGGACAGCGCCAGAGAGTTGCGATCGCCCGCGCGCTGGCCAACGATCCAACGATCATCATGGCGGATGAGCCCACGGGAAACCTCGATACGGCATCGACCGATCAGGTGTTTGCGATTCTGCGTGACGTGGCTAACAGCGGCAGGACGGTGATCGTCGTCACCCACGACGTCAGTCTGGCTGCGCGCGCCGATCGCCGGGTCAGCGTCGTGGACGGGAAGATCGCCGAGGCGCTCGTCAATGAGCGCGCGAAAGCCCCTGCTGCGCAAATCGCGCGCGCCTAGCCGGCGCGGCTCGTTGATCTGCCTCAAGCCGGAATGCCCTGCCTGGGTAAGATTGAGCGATCCGGCGGATTTGGTTGCCTCGCGGCAGCCCATGCGCAGCGGCCGGTACCGGGACTGGTGGAATGCGGCAGACCGCCAAAAAGGCAATTCGCTGGCTTGCGATCCTCATCGTCCTGACGGGCGCGGGAGGAGGCGCTTATTACTACCGCTATGGGCGTCCGCCGCTTGTGAAAGTCGGGACTGCCGTGCTCGCGCCGGTATCCGAATTCGTCTACGGGAGCGGGACTGTCGAGCCCTTGCAATGGGCGAAGGTCGTGCCGGCCCAGCGACGCCGTCTCGTTCACGTCTGTCATTGCGAAGGCTCTGTGGTCAAGCGGGGACAGGTTCTTGGACAGCAGGACGACGCAGAGGAAACCGGCCAGCTGAAGGAGCTGGAAGCGCGGCACCAACAGCTCATCAGGGATCTCGACCGGGCGGATAAGGATGATCGCCCGAAAGCTGAACTCGAGCAGCGCAGGACCGCCATCGAGGAGTCCAGCTCCCGGATATCCGTTCAAAAGAGCCGAATCGAGACGCTGGTGCTTCGCGCGCCGATGGACGGCATGGTGTTGCGCCGCGACGGCGAGGTCGGCGAGATCGTTGGCCCGACGGATGTGCTGTTCTGGGTGGGAACCGCATCGCCGTTGCAGGTCGTGGCCGAGATAAACGAAGAAGATATCATGCACGTCACCACGGGCCAGACGGGGCTCTTGACCAATGAAGCGTTTGCCAACCAGGCGATGCGCGCCACGGTCTCCCAGATCACACCCAAAGGCGATCCGACCAAGAAGTCGTTCCGCGTGTATCTGCGCTTGCCGTCCGATACCCCGCTCAGAATCGGCATGAACGTGGAGGTGAACATCATCTTCCGGGAAAATCCCTCCGCTGTCGTCGTTCCCAATGAAGCGATCCTGGGCGGCGCTGTGCAGGTCGTACGTGATGGCGAGGTCAAGCGCGTCCCTGTTTCAACGGGTGTTCGCGGCTCCCGTGCGACGGAAGTGACCGGAGGCATCTCGCCGGGAACGATGCTCCTCGTGCCGGCGCGGAAGGAACTGGCGGACGGCGCCCGGGTGCGGATCGAGAACCCGCCGAAGCCGGAACCTGCGGCTACCCGCGCCGCGGACGACTCGTCCGTCAAGCCGCGCGAAGCGGACGGAACGGCAAGCAGGGATGGCGACAAGGACAGCCAGATCGATCAGTCGATCGCGTCCGCCTTGTCTGCGCACATGGAGAGCATTGTGAATGATGCTCGCCGGGAAGCGTCGCGACAATAGCAGCGCGGCCAGCGCTGCAGCCGCGCGCGGTTAGGCTCCGCTGCTCGTGCGGTCGGCGCGGCGCCGGCCGACACCTGCCTTGGCGTCTACCTTGGCGTTGGCTTCCGTGATCTCGGGCTCGATTGTGTCGAGACTCGTATAGATTTTGCCGAGCGTGGCCTTCAGCTCGGCGATTTCCTTCGATGAGAAATCGCGCACGGCGACTTCCTCGAAATGTATCGCGATCGGAATCAGCTCTTCGACCAGCGTCTTTCCCTTTGCCGTGAGATTGATCGCAACCGTGCGCGCGTTGTCCTTCAGCCGCGTGCGCGAAACCAGGCCCTTGCGCTTCATCGTGCCGATCAGGCGCGACAGCGTCGACACCTCGATCGATGTCATCGCGGCGAGATCGCCCAGCCGCTGGTCAGGCGTCTCCCAGAGCGCCGCCATGACGCGGTACATCGGTAGCGTGACGTCGTAGCCGGCGATCCGCCGGGAGAACAATTCTCCCATCCGGACGCCAACCCGGTTGAGCAGATAGGGGAAGGCATAGGTCAGTCTGTACAAGGGCTTGCCGTCCATCTCGATGCAACAATTGCGCGGCGACACTAGCCGGATTCGGGCGCCGCCTCCAAACGAAATTTGCATTTGCAATTTTTCCATTGACAGACATTTGCAAATGCAATTATTCTAGCTGCAATTAATAATCACTTTGGGTAGGAGGAAGTCATGGCGATGACGTCCGAGGAGCTGAAGGCTTCCTTCAAGCTCGCGATGCGGCGTTTTCCCGCCGCAGTCACGGTCATAACGTCGGCGGATCAGGGCCGCCGCCACGGCATGACGGCAACTGCCGTCACCTCGCTCTCGCTCGACCCGCCGTCGCTGATCGCCTGCATCAACCGCACGACGCTGCTCCACGACATCATGCTGCACGGCCGGCATTTCTGCGTAAACGTGCTGCGCCGCGACCAGGCCGAACTCTCCTCCGCGTTCTCGGGCGCGGTGGCGCCGGAAGCGCGCTTCGCGCAGGGCAAATGGCTGACTTCGACTGACGGCGTGAACTATCTCGCCGACGCGCAGATCAACGTGTTCTGCCGCAAGGTTGCCGCCGTTCCCTACGGCACGCACACGATTTTCATCGGCGAGGCGCATTCCGTGAACATGTGCGATCCGATCGAGCCGCTGATCTATCAGGACGCGACCTACTGCTTCGCAGGCGCAGCAGCGGGACAGACGTCCTGCAAGGCCGGCGCCGTCAATCACTGAATTTCTAGAGGAGATGGAAATGGCCACGAGTGCACAGCGCAAGCGACACGCCATCGAAGCACCGTCGCGCCCCGACGTCGCAGAATTGAAGTCGCGGCTTGCAAGCCTGCGCCCCCAGATAGAGGCGCGCGCGCTGGCGACGGAACGAGCGTGCCGCGTCCCGGCGGAGAATATCGCAGCGCTCCGCGCCATCGGCTATTTCGACATCGTCAAACCGGCGCGCTTCGGCGGCTACGAGCATGATTTCGACGTGCTGGTGGACCTCAACATCGAGCTGGCCAAATCCTGCGCCTCGACCGCATGGGTCGCCGGTCTGCTCGCGGCGCATCAATGGCTGATCGCGGGTTTCCCGGAAGCGGCGCAGCGCGACGTCTGGGACGACAATCCGGATGCGGTCGCCTGCGGCTCCTATGCGCCGGCGGCGAAAGCGGTGAGCGCGGACGGCGGCTGGCGCCTGACCGGTCGCTGGGCGTTCGCCTCTGGGTGCGACAATGCGCAATGGTCCCTGTGCGCGGCGCTGTTGCCGTCGGAGGCGGACGAGACCAAGCTCGTGCCTGCGTTCCTGCTGGTGAAGGCCACGGACTACAGCATCGACGACACCTGGAACGTGGTCGGGCTCGCCGGCACCGGCAGCAAGACGCTCGTGCTCGACGACGTCTTCGTGCCCGCGCATCGCATCCTGGGTTTTGCCGAGACCACCAGTGGGCAGACGCCCGGCGCAAGCATCTATGCCGGCAATCCCGCGTTTTCTATCCCGATGCTGTGCAACATCCCGTCTTGTCTTGCCTCGATCGCGGTCGGCGCTGCCGCCGGTGCGCTGGACGATTATCTCGCGCGCACCAGCAAGCGAGTGACCCGCGGCGCGGTTGCAGGCAGCAACAACAGGATGGCGGAGTTTCCGACCATCCAGCTGCGCGTGGCGGAGGCTGCCGCTTCCGTCGACGCGGCGCGCCACACCTTGCTGCGCGATCTGGCCGACCGTGCCGGCACAGTGCGCGCCGGAATAGAGGTTTCCGTCGAGGACAGGATCACCAGCCGCCGCGGCCAGGCCTTCTCGGTTGGCCTTGCCATTCGCGCGGTCGAGGCGCTCAACGCGTCGACCGGCGGGCTGGGCCTCGACCTCGCCAATCCAGTGCAGCGCGCCTGGCGCGATGCCAATGCGGTCGGCCGCCACATCAGCATGAACTGGGACGCGGTCGGGACCATGTACGGGCAGATGGTGCTCGGGCTAACGCCGCAAGGCCAATACTGAAAGAGAACCGCGGGAGGAAATCATGCAGGGAAAGATCGCGCTCGAAGAGCATTTCGCCATCCCGGACACGCTGATGGATTCGGCAGGCTTCGTGCCGGACAGTTACTGGCCGGAATTGAAGGGCCGGCTGCTCGACATTCAGGAGCGCCGCCTTGCCGAGATGGACCGGCACGGCATCGAGATGATGATCCTGTCGCTCAATGCGCCGGCGGTGCAAGCCATCCCCGATACCGGCAAGGCCGACGAGATCGCGCGCCGCGCCAATGATTATCTCGCCGAGCAGGTGGCGAAGCGCCCGTCGCGCTTCCAGGCCTTTGCCGCGCTGCCGATGCAGGACCCGGAGCTTGCGATCCGCGAACTCGAGCGCTGCGTTACCATGCTCGGATTCCGCGGCGCGCTGGTGAATGGATTTTCGCAGACCGGGGCGCACAAGTCGCTGCTCTACTACGACCTGCCGCAATATCGGCCGTTCTGGGCACGGCTCGAACAGCTCGACGTTCCCTTCTATCTGCATCCGCGCAATCCGCTGCCGGAAGACTGCCGCATCTATGACGGCCACCCCTGGCTGATGGGGCCGACCTGGGCGTTCGGGCAGGAGACGGCGGTGCACGCGCTGCGCCTGATCGGCTCCGGGCTGTTCGATGCACATCCGAAACTTAAGATCGTGCTCGGCCATATGGGCGAGGGGCTGCCCTACAGCATGTGGCGGATCGACCATCGCAATGGCTGGGTGAAGGCGCCGCCGAAGCACAAGGCGCAGCGCAAGATCCGCGATTACTTCAACGAGAATTTCTACCTGACCACTTCGGGCAATTTCCGCACGCAGACGCTGATCGACGCTATCCTCGAGATCGGCGCCGACCGCATCCTGTTCTCGGTCGACTGGCCGTTCGAGAACGTCGATCACGCTTCCGACTGGTTCAACAGCGCAAGCCTCAGCGAGAATGACCGGCTCAAGATCGGCCGGAGCAATGCGGCCAGCCTGTTCAAGCTCGACATGCCGGCGAGGGCGGCCGGCCAGCTAAGTCAAGCCGCGGAATGAGTGTTCCAAGGGGAGCGCAATGACGATCGAAGCGAACAAGCTCGCGATGGGCCGATTCACGGAGTTCATCAACACCGCCAGCGAGGCGCTGGCGGTGAAGCTTATTTCGCCGAATGCAGTATTTCATGTACCCGGCTGCGACACGCCGATGCTGGGTCCATCAGGCTACCTCGCGATTATCCAGATGATGCGGGCGGGCTTCCCGGACATCCGATGGACGCTGGAAGAGATGGTTTCCGAGGCTGACAAGGTCGCTGCACGCTTCACTATGCGAGGCACGCATCAAGGCGTCTTTCTTGGTGTTCCACCAACCGGCAAGCAGATCGAGGTGAAGGCGATGAATATTTATCGATTATCCGGCGGTCAATTCGTCGAGGAGCATGGTCAGCCCGATCTGTTCGGGTTGTTGCAGCAAATCGGCGCCGTGCCGACCTAGGCTCCGCAGCAGTATCTCCATCAAAGCCGCGGAATAAGCGGTCTAACCTAACAACCAAATCTCGAGGGGAGGGACGTGATGTCCGATCGCGCAATCGATGTGCATGAGGAGCTGGCCGAAGCAAAGGTCAGTGGATTCCACGTGTGGCTTGGCCTGATCATGGGCCTGTTGACGCTGTTCGACGGCTACGACACTTTCAACCCGGCCTACGTCATCCACTACGTCGTCGGTCCGTGGGGGCTGAAGGGCGGCCAGGCTGGCCTCCTGATTTCGAGCGGGCTGGTCGGTTTCCTGATCGGCGCTGCCGTGCACGGCATCATTGCCGACCGGTTCGGCCGGCGCGGCACGCTGCTCGGCGGTCTCTGGATCACCAGCATCTTCACGCTGCTGACGGCGCTATTGGCGGACTCCTTCGTCTCCTTCTGCATCCTGCGTCTGCTGACAGGCCTTGGACTCGGCGTGCTGCTGCCGCTCGCCACCACCTACATCAACGAGCTGGCGCCGCGCCGCGTCGCCAACACCTTTGCGCTGTGGGGCGTCGCGCTCGGCTGGGCGCTCGGCGGCACCGCGGCCGGCCTCGTCGGCGTGTTCTTGACGCCCGTATTCGGCTGGAAGGTGTTGTACTGGATCGGATCGCTGTCGTTCCTGCTGCTGCCGTTCCTGCACGCGCAACTGCCGGAATCGCCGAAATTCCTGATGCTCAGGGGACGCTCCGACGAGGTCAAGGCGCTGCTCTGCAAACTGCGTCCCGACCGCGCGGTAATCTATGCATCGGCGGATTTCTCGGTGATGCAGCCGCAGGTGAAGGCAAATCCCATCGCCCTGCTGTTGAAGGCGAACTACCGTCGCACGACGCTGGCGATCTGGTCGTCGGCTTTCCTCAGCCTGTTCTGCATCTTCGGACTCACCGGCTGGATCCCGACCGTCATGATGCAGCGTGGCGAGACGTTTTCCGCAAGCTTCGGCTTCGGCGCGATGATGCAGGTCATGTCGTTCCTCGGCGGGCTGGCGCTTGGTCACCTGATCGACCGGTTCGGCCGCAGCAGGGGCCTGATTGCGTCGTGGTGGGCGGTCGGCGGGTCGTCGGTGCTGATGCTCGCCGCCTTCAACACCCATCTCGTCAATGTGACGGCGGTGGCGCTGGCCGGCTTCTGCATCATCGGTGCGCAGTTCGTGCTGAACAACTTCACCGCGGCATCCTACGAAACCAGCGCCCGGGCCACCGCCGTCGGCATGGAGCTCTCGATCGCGCGGGTCGGCGCGATCCTGGGACCGCTGGTCGCGGGCACGCTGCATCAGATCTACCAGAGCCCGACGCCGATGTTCGTTTCCATCGGCTTCTCGGCGATCGCCGCCGGCGCGGTCATTCTGTTCGCCAAGGCGCCGCCGGTCGAGAGCGCGGTTGCGGCGCCTGCTTCGGTGGCGGTGCCGCCCGGCGCGGCGGTCGCAGCTGACTGACGAATCCACGTGAACGCCATCGCGGCGCTGGCAGGCATGCGCTAGGCTCCTGGCGCCAGTCAACCGGCGCGGCGAAGCGGAGGAACGACGTTGCAGGACTTCACCTATTCTGCGAACGCGATGCGCGTGGTGTTCGGAGTCGGCACCGTTTGCAAAGTTCCCGACGAGCTGTCGCGGCTCGGCATCTCCCGCGCGCTGGTGCTGGCGACGCCGCGACAGCAGGCGGAGCTTGGTGACATTGCGGCGCTGACCGGAACGCGCATGGCCGGGGTATTTGGCGGCGCGGTCGTGCACACGCCGCTGGCGGTGACGGAGCGCGCCATGCAGGCGGTCCGCGAACTGAAGCCGGATGGCATCGTCGCGATCGGTGCGGGCGCCGCTACCGGCCTCAGCAAGGCGATCGCGCTGCGCACCGATCTGCCGCAGCTGATCCTGCCGACCAGCTACGCCGGCTCGGAGATGACGCCGGTGCTCGGCGAGACAAGCGACGGCGTCAAGACCACGCAATCCTCGCCAAGAATCCTGCCGGAGGCCGTGATCTACGACGTCAATCTCACGCTCTCGATGCCGCCGCGGTTTTCCGTGCTGTCCGGGTTTAATGCGATGGCGCATGCGATCGAGGCGCTCTATGCGCGGGACAGCAATCCCGTGATCTCGCTGCTCGCGCAGGAGGCGATCGCAAGACTCGCGGCGGCGTTGCCCGAGGTGAGCGCGCGCCCGAAGGATGTCGGCGCACGCAGCGATGCGCTCTACGGTGCATGGCTGTCCGGCATTTGTCTCGGCTCGGTCGGCATGGCGCTGCACCACAAGCTTTGCCATACGGTCGGCGCGCTGTTCGATCTGCCTCATGCCGAGACGCATGCGGTGCTGCTGCCGCATACCATCGCCTACAACACACCGGCCGCGTCCGATGCGTTGGGCCGCGCCGCAAGCGCACTCCGGGCGAGCGACGCGGCGTCCGGAGTGTTCGAACTGGAGAGACGGCTCGGCATGCCGCTGTCGCTGGCCGAGATCGGCATGCCCGAGGGCGGAATCGGCCGCGCCGCCGAACTTGCGGTGAAAAACCCCTACTGGAATCCGCGGACCATCGAGCAGGAAGAGATCCGCAATCTGTTGCGGCGTGCCTGGTCGGGCGAGCGGCCGCTATCAAACTGATCTCGGGGCAGAAGACGATGCGAAACTTCAACGAATTCACGATCACTAATGCGGTGATGGAGCGGCTCAAGGACGCCAGGGATGCGCGCATGCATCAGATCAGCGCCGCGCTGGTGCGGCACCTGCATGCCTTCGTCCGCGAGGTCGAGCCGACCTTTGCGGAATGGGAGGCGGGAATCGATTTCCTGACCCGCACCGGGCACTTCTGCAACGACAAGCGGCAGGAGTTCATCCTGCTTTCCGACACGCTCGGCGTTTCCATGCTGGTTGACGCCATCAACCACCGCAGCGCGGAGGCTGCGACCGAGACCACCGTGCTCGGGCCGTTCTTCGTGCAGCATGCGCCTGAATGTGCCCTGGGTGCGGACATTTCCGGCGGCATGCCCGGCGAGCCCTTGTTGATCACCGGCTCGGTCCGCGGCAGCGACGGTCAGCCGCTGGCGGGTGCGGTCGTCGATATCTGGCATTCCGATTCGGACGGCTATTACGACGTCCAGCAGCTCGACGAGATCGGCGATCTCGCCATGCGCGGGCGCTTCCGCACCGACGAGAACGGAGGTGTCCGGTGCTGGTCGATCAGGCCCGCGGCCTATCCCATTCCGCATGACGGCCCGGTCGGGCGGATGCTGGAAGCCCAGGGCCGCCATCCCTGGCGTCCGGCGCACGTCCATTTCATGATCGCGGCGCCTGGCCACGAGAAGCTCGTCACCCACATCTTTGCTTCGGGCGATCGCTATCTGGATTCCGATGTGGTGTTTGGCGTAAAGGACAGCCTGATCGGCGCATTCGCTGAAAAGCCGGCGGGCCAAGCGGCCGACGGCCGCGTCATCCGCCGGCCATACTGCCATTTGCATCACGATTTCCGGCTGAGGCCCGATCCGGCCTCGGCGGCGAACCCTGCCGAGTTTGCATCGGCTTGAAAAAAGACTGCCCGCCGGGGGGCGGGCAGGTTCAGGCTCGGGAGGTTAGGTCCAGGAGAAGTCTACGCCTCGAGGTCGGCCAGCCGCTCGCGGTTGCGCAGTACGATCTGGCGGGCGCCGGAGAGGCCGAGCACGCCCTGCTGCTGCAGTTCGGACAGCGCGCGCGAGACGGTCTCCAGCGTCAGCCCGAGATAGTCGCCGATGTCGCGGCGGCACATCGGCAGCGCGATCATGCCGGTCCTGGCGATGCGGCGGTCCATTTCGAGCAGGAAGGTGGCGACGCGCTCCATGGCGGTCTTGCGGCCCAGCAGCAGCATGTGATTTTCGGCGTGCTGCAGCTCGCCTGAAGTGATCGACCAGAGGTCGCGGGCGACGCGGACGTCGTTCTGGGCGGAATGTTCGAGGCTCTTGCGTTTCACCAGGCGCAGCGTGGTGTCGAGGATGGCTTCGGCGGCGAGGCGATGGGTCGCACCGGATTCCAGGCCGAACACGTCGCCGGGCAGATGGAAGGCGCCGATCTGGCGGCGACCGTCGGAGAGAAGCTTGTAGGTGCGCACCGCACCGCGGATCACCTGGTAGACATATTCCGCCGGCTCATCCTCGCCGTAGATCTCTTCTTCCTTGCGGTAGGTGAACTCGGTGGCGACGAGGCCCGCATGCCCGGTCAGGACACCGAATGCGTCGGGGGTCGTGCAGGGAAGGGCAACAACCTTGCGGCCGATGGTGCTGGTGGTGATCGACTGGGTGAGCATTTGGGCATCTCCTCGTTCCGGGATGACCAAACCGTAGAGAGGAACCGGGACGCGTGAAATTTGGTCCGATGCCTTAGGGGCAGCCCCTTACGTAGTTTACCGGAGGCAGCCGCTGCGAATGGAAATTCAGTGGCGGGTATCGCGGTCCCCGAGCGCGCCCCTGATATGGCTGATCAGGCTCTCGTCGAGCAGCGGCTTGCGCAGAACATGGTGGACGCCGGCACTTGCGACTCGTTCCGAAATCTGCTCGTCCGGATAGCCCGTGATGAGGATGACAGGGGCTGAAATATCCTTATTTCGCAGTCGCTTGACCAGGTCGAGCCCGTTCATGTTCGGCATCTTGTAGTCGATCACGAAGCAATCGGCGTTGTCCGGGGCCGCGTCATTCAGCAGCGCGGCGCCGCTCTTGAACGTGCGCACGGCAAAGCCGTCGGTCTCAAGCAGGAACTGCAGCGAGCCGAGCACGTCCAGATCGTCATCGACAACATAGATCATCGTTTTGGTCGGTGAGGCCGACATCACCGATTTCCGCAAGTTCCGGGTTCACTGCAAAAACGCATCCGGATTTTATGCCAGAAGCGGCGGCGGGTTGCTTGATCTGCCTCAACCCTTCAGCGCGCCGGCCCGCATGGCCAGCCGCACCAGCTCCGACAGGCTGCCGGCCTGCATTTTCGTCATCACATTGGCCCGGTAGACCTCGATGGTCCGCGGGCTGATGTCGTATTCGCGCGCGATCGCCTTGTTGGAGAGGCCGGCGACCAGGCCGTCCATCACCTGGCGCTCGCGCGGGCTCAAGGTCGCGACCCGCTCGACGATCTCGCGGGTGGCCGCCTCGTTCCGCGCCTCCGGCTCGGCACGCTTCAATCCGGAATCGACCATCGAGATCAGCAGATCGTCGTCGAACGGTTTCTCCAGGAAATCGACCGCGCCGAGCTTCATGGCTTCCACCGCCAGCGGCACGTCGCCATGCCCGGTCATGATGATGACGGGGAAGCGGCAGTTCAGACCCTGCAGGCGGCGCAGCATCTCGATGCCGTCGATTCCCGGCATGCGCACGTCGGAGACGACGCAGCCGAATTCGAGACCGGCGAGACCGGCGAGGAAGGCTTCCGCCGATTCGAACAGCGCGACCTCGAAGTCGGCGGAGTTGAGCAGAAATTCCAGCGAATGACGCATCGCCTCGTCATCGTCGATGACGTAGACTCTTCCCCTAGGCATCAGTCAGGCTTTCGTTCGGTGCGGCGGGCAGTGTAAAACGGAACGTCGCGCCACCGGAAGGGTTGTTTTCCGCCCACATCTTCCCGCCATGCGCCTCGACGATGGAGCGGCTGATCGAAAGTCCCACCCCCATGCCGGTGTCCTTGGTCGTGAAGAAGGTCTGAAACAGGTTGGATTCGACGCCATCGGCAAAGCCGTGGCCGGTATCGGCGACGGCGACCTCGACCATGTCATCCTCGACCGGCTTCGCCGAGGCCACCAGCCGGCGTTGCGGCGAAGCCGCCATGGCTTCCAGCGCATTGCGGAACAGGTTGACCAGCACCTGCTGGATCTGGACGCGGTCGACCAGGACCAGATCGTGCCTGCGGTCGAGCTCGAACTGCAAATTGACCCCTTGTTCGCGCGCCCCGGTGAGGCCGAGCGCGCCGGATTCCTCGATGAGCTTGGTCAGGCTTTCAACACGCTTTTCCGATTCGCCGCGCGCGACGAAATCGCGCAGCCGGCGAATGATCTGGCCGGCGCGAATCGCCTGTTCGGCCGCACGGTCCATTGCGCTCTCGATCTTCTCCTTGTTGGGATCGGTGCTTGCCGAGAGCAGCCGGCGCGAACCCTTCATGTAGTTGCTGATCGCTGCGAGCGGCTGGTTCAGCTCGTGCGCCAGCGCGGACGCCATCTCGCCCATCGCCGACAGGCGCGAGATGTGGACGAGCTCCGACTGCAGCTCCTGCAGGCGATGCTGGGTCTGCTGCTGCTCGGTGAGGTCGCGCACGAAGCCGGTGAAATAAGTCTCGCCGCCCGAGCGCATTTCGCCGACCGACAGATGCATCGGAAAGGTCGTGCCGTCCTTGCGCTTGCCGGTAACGATGCGGCCGATGCCGATGATGCGGCGGTCGCCGGTGACGCGATAGCGCTCGAGATAGGAATCGTGGTGGGTGCGGTCCGGCTCCGGCATCAGGATGCTGACGTTCTGGCCGATGGCTTCTTCGTCGGTGTAGCCGAACTGCCGTTCCGCGGCATCGCTGAAGAACTGCATGATGCCGCGGCTGTCGATGACGATCATCGCGTCCGGGATCGTCTCCAGGATCGATCGCAGATGCGTCTCGCGCGTGCGCAGCGCCTCCTCGACCTGCTTCTGCTCGTCGATGTCGAGTGCAAGGCCGCTCAGATGGTGCGGGCGTCCGTCCTCGGTGCGGACCAGGCCGGCACGCAGGCGGATCCAGTGCCGGACCGGTTGGTCGGCGACAGAGAAGGTGACGTCGAGCCTGGTGCCGTTTTCCGCGGTTTGCCCGATTGCGCGCTTCACCCGTTCGCGGTCGAGCGGATCGAGCAAAGAGAGGAAAAAGTCGTAGGCAACGTTGCGCTTGCCGGGGACGCCGAACAGCTCTCCCGCGTTCTCCGACCAGGTCATTTCCCGGCTCAGCAGGTCGAGGTCCCACGTCCCGACCCCCGATCGCTCGATTCCAAGGCGGAATCGCCGGTCCCGCACGGGGTCGTCAGCCTGTGGTTGGATGGAGTTGGTCACGCCGGGCCCTTGGTCGGCCGCCCGCGGGCTACGGCGCTACCGCGACGCAACAGAACGGCCATGGAACAGTCTATTTGTCCCATGGCAGCGCAAAGCTCAAGCCTCTTCGGAAGAGCGGCTAACCTGCCTTGGCGGCGGCGTCCTGCTCGTCCTCGGCGGAATTGACATAAACGCCCGACATCGGCTCGAGCCAGACCAGGTGATCGTGCACCTTGCGGACCCCGGTGACGTTCTCGGCTGCGACCACCGTCGCCTGCCGCGACCGCTCGTCGGTGATGATGCCGCTCAGATGCACGATGCCGTCGCGCACGACGACGCTCAGTCCCAGCGGCTTCCAGTCGTTCTTTTCGATCGCGGCGTGGATGCGGTTGCGCAGGTGATCGTCGTCGGCGGTCGGATCCGGCACCTCGCGGGCGAGGTCGAGCACCGCCTGCACCAGGTTGGTGCGCGTGACGATGCCGACCAGCTTGTCACCGCTCATGACCGGAACGCGCTTGATGTCGTTCTTCTCCATGGTCGCGGAGACTTCCTCGAGCGTGGCGTCTTCGGCGACCGTAATGGGCGCGGGATTCATCACTTCGCCGACCTTGCGGCCGCGCTCGCGTACGAAGTCGGCCGCTTCATGACCGGGGCCGAGCAGCATTTTAAGCCAGCGCGACCGCTTGCGCTGCGTTCCGATCTCGGCGCGGCGCATGAAGTCGCCCTGCGACACGACGCCGACCAGCTTTCCCTTGGCGTCGA
The DNA here is from genome assembly GCF_016219575.1 of Bradyrhizobium sp. Lineage (GTDB taxonomy): Bacteria > Pseudomonadota > Alphaproteobacteria > Rhizobiales > Xanthobacteraceae > Bradyrhizobium. The sequence continues at coordinate 35,824 of NZ_JACRMG010000015.1, forward strand.
CGACGGGCATGCCGCTGATGTGGTGCTCGAGCAGCGTGCGCGCCGCATCCGCTATGGGGGTGTCGATCGTGGCAGTGATGACCTTGCGGGTCATGACCTGATGGGCGCGCATTGACAAGCTCCCGAGTGTTTCGATTTGATGCTACGCTAGGCCGCGCGAGGGCGCCAGCGGTTGACACAGGTCAAACCGTGCGGGGGTAGCGGGCTTGATTTAGCTCATCACGACTTGCCGGTGCCTCGCCTAAGCACCGTGCGCGACAGCACGATGCGGGAGAATTCGATGACGTATGCGACGGCGATGGTCAGCCTGGCGGTGGATCAGACCAACGAGGCATTGCTGGAAGTGTCCGGCCAGCTTGCCGCGCAGTTTTCCGCGAAGGTGATCGGCATTGCAGCCGCGATGTTCAGCCCGCCGATGTATTTCCTCGATGGTGCGGCGAGCCAGCAGCTAATCGAGGACGGGGAGGCCGCCATCAGCAAGCGCATGGCCGAGCTGGAAGGCAAGTTCCGCGCGGCGATGCACGGCCGCGTCAAGGAAATCGAATGGCGCTCGGCCATGGAACTGCCGGCGCGTTACGTCGCACGCGAAGCCCGCGCGGCCGATCTCCTCATCGTCGGCGGCGACGGCAACGCGATCCTCGACCCGTTTGCGACCGCCGGCCCGAGCGACCTCGTGCTGCAGGCCGGGCGGCCGCTTCTGGTCGTGCCGTCAAGCGTGAAATGGCTGGATTTGCGCAGCGCGCTGGTGGCCTGGAAGGATTGCCCGGAGTCGCGGCGGGCCGTGGCCGATGCGCTGCCGCTGCTTGCCAAGGTCAAGGAAGTCACGGTTGCAGGCATCGCCGAGGAGGAGGGCACGCAGGCGGCGGTGCGCCGGCAGGCCCAGGATGTGGTCGACTGGCTGTCGCGCCATGGCATCCTGGCCCGCGCCCAGGTGCCGGAGCGCTGCGGTAACACGGTGCAGCAACTCGACCGAATCGCCTCTGAAAACGGCGCCGGCGTCATCGTGGCCGGCGCCTATGGCCGCTCGCGGTTCCGCGAATGGGTGCTGGGCGGTGTCACCCAGCATCTCGTCGGGCAGACCGCCCGCTGCGCGTTGCTGTCGCGCTGACTTTTTTTGACGCAGCTCAACGATCCCGGAAGTTGCGGCGTTAGATTGGCGCTAACAGGAGGTTTGCCATGTCAGAAACTTTGACCGAAACCGTGACAGGACGGCTGCCCAGCGATGCGCCAGGCGCCCTTGTCGAATTCAACAAGCGGGCGCTGCATTTTCTGTTCGATGCGCAGCGGGTCATTCTGGGCGAAATGGTGACCGCCAGCGACGAGATTCTCGAGGACGTGCGCGCCGAGATGCATCTGGCGGCCGAGTTCGCAGCCAAGATCAACGAGGCCCATTCGGTGGAGAACATCAGGACGGTGCTGCGAGAGTGCGGCCAGCATCAGATGGATGTGTTCAGCCGGGAGAGCCAGAACTTCGTGCGGCGGAACCAGCGGCTGGTCGAGGCGACCTCGCAGCTGCTCGCCAGTTCACGAAAGCAGTAGCGCCGGCGAGGCTACCCGGCAGTTGCGATGCCCGTACGGTTGCCGGGTCGGCTCCCGTCCGCCACAAGAAGACTTCAATATTGCAATGAAAGCTTGCCTGTGCAGACCTATTACTTCGACATACAGGATGGTGTCCCGGTTCGCGATCGAAAGGGACTTGAGCTTGCGAATACTTCGGTGGCAATCGAGCACAGCAAGCGGCTGGCAAGACTCATCCGACAGAAGCAGCAACCGGACCGCAAGGATCTCATCATCGTCGTCACCGACGAGAGCGGCAGGGAAATTCACCGGGAAATCGTGTACCCCGCGATGACCTGACGACCGATGGGCCGATTATGGCGCGCCGGGGCGGGACGACCTTCGCAGCAGCACGACCACGGAGATCGCGGCCAGCGCCACCACGATGAGTGAAATCCATTGTGCGGCGGTGAGCAGGAAGGCGAGCTCGAATCGCCAGACCGATGGCGGCTCGGTCGAGGCCAGCGGCAGGACGTCGGAGAAGTAGCGAAGGATCACGGTTACGCCGGCCAGGAAGACCGTGCCTGCAACCACGAGATAGACGAGCTTTCGCAGCATGGCCTTTCCTCCCTCGACCGGCGACGATCCTACGCGATAGTCCTGCACTGCAACATTCCGAACCCGACCTTAGGGTTGACTACGTAACCGCCGCCATTGTTGACCTCGATCAAAGGCATTTGCCGGCGCCGGGTTTTTAATGTGGCGCCCTGATTCATCCGGGCAATCGCAACCCCAGGTATCGGGCGGCCAGCTTGTACAAATTTCTCGAACAGACCGTCTCGGACTACATGACGCGCGATGTCGCGACTGTGGCGCCCACCATGTCGATTCGCGAGCTCGGACAGCGCTTCAAGGAGACCGACTTCAACAGTTTTCCGGTGGTGGACAACTCCCAGGTGGTCGGTGTCGTCAGCAAGTTCGACTATCTGGCCTGCTTCGAGTTCACCCCGGCGCGGATGGTGCCGCGTTACGACGATCTGATGCGGCGGGCGGTGGCCAGCGTCATGACCCGCGAATTCATCTATGCCGGCCGCGATACCAAGCTGACCCGCGTGCTGCAGCTGATGATCGAACACCGGCTGCGGAGCCTGCCGATCCTGGACGCCGACTCGCGCCTGGTCGGCATCATTGCGCGCGAGGACGTCATCCGCGCGCTCGAATTCTGCGCGCAAAGCGAGGCGCAGCAGGGAGCCTAGCAATGTCGATCCGGGACATATTGCTGCCGCTGGTCGGCCATTCCTCCCGAACAACGATGCTGGCGATTGAAAAATGCGTCGCGCTGGCGCGGGGGCTTGATGTCCGCGTCACCGCGCTGGCGATCGAAACCGAGGACAATGCGCCGCCGGCTGACGTGCTGGGCGCGACCGAAATCGTGCAGACCGCGCCGTCGGCGCATGCCCTGCTTACGGCTTTCGGTGCGGCGGCTACCAGGCTCTCGCTGCGCAACGAGCAACGGCTGGAGCGCGCGACGCGAGCTTCCCTCATCGATGCGGTCGCGGTCCGGGCGCGGCTGAACGACATCTCGATCGCGCTGGTCAAGTCCGGCGATTCGTTCTCGGAGGAACTGGTCGAGCGGCTGTTGTTCGAGACCGGCCGTCCGGTGCTGATCTGCCCGGAGGATATCGCAGACAGTCTCGATACGTCGTTCAACGACGTCGCGATTGCCTGGGACCACACCGCGCCTGCCGCGCGCGCGGTCGGCGATGCGATGCCGCTGCTCAAATACGCCTCGCGCGTGCGCATCCTCACCGCGACCGACACGGCGAGCGGGGCACAGCTCGCCTCGGGAGCGGCGCTGGAGCGTCACCTGGCCGAGCACGGCCTGGCCGCCGCGTTCGAGACCGTTGAGGTCGCCGGCAGTTCGATCGGCAAGGTGCTCGGGGAGTATGTCGAGGATAACGCCATCGATCTGCTGGTCATGGGCGGCTTTGGCCATTCCCGGCTCGGCGAGCACGTCTGGGGCGGGGTGACCCGCACGGTCATCAACCAGCCGCCTTGCTGGGTTATGCTGTCGCACTAGTTTCAACCGCACTTTCTATCGTACATCCGGGCCTCGGGCCATGCGAGGTCATAAGGGACATGTCCACCTATCGATTGAGCAACGTGCTGGCGCCGCGATCGGTGGCGCTGGTGGGGGCGAGCCCGCGGCAGGGGTCGCTGGGCGCGGCGATCCTGAAAAATATCCGCCAGGGCGGGTTTGCCGGCGAGATCGGCCTCGTCAATCCTCGCCATGGCGAAATTGCCGGCATGAAGACCTTTGGCCACATCGACAAGCTGCCGTTTGCGCCGGAGCTGGTCGTCGTCACCGCGCCGGCGCGGGAAATCCCCGAAATCATCGACGCCGCCGGCAAGCGCGGCGCGGCGGGCGCGGTCATCGTTAGCGCCGGCCTCGGCCACGGACCGGGCTCGATCGCCGAGGCGACCGACCGCGCGGCGCGGGTGTACGGCATGCGCCTGATCGGCCCCAATTGCCTCGGCATCATGATGCCGCGCGTGAAGCTGAATGCGAGCTTTGCGGCGCACATGCCGCGTGGCGGCAATTTGGCGCTGATCTCGCAATCCGGCGCGATCGCGGCTGGCATGGTGGACTGGGCCGGCCAGAAGTCGGTGGGTTTCTCCGGCGTCGTCTCGATCGGCGACCAGCTCGACGTGGACATTGCCGATTTGCTCGATTATTTCGCGCTCGATCGCGATACCGGAGCGATTCTGCTCTACATCGAGGCGGTGCGCGATGCCCGCAAATTCATGTCGGCGGCGCGCGCCGCGGCCCGCGTCAAGCCGATCGTGGTGGTGAAGTCGGGCCGGATGGCGCAAGGCGCACGCGCTGCGGCCACGCACACCGGTGCGCTGGCGGGAGCCGATGACGTCTACGACGCCGCCTTCCGCCGCGCCGGCATGCTGCGGGTGTTCGACCTGCGCGAACTGTTCGACTGCGCCGAGACGCTCGGCCGGCTCAAGGCTCCGGAAGGCAAGCGGCTCGCGATGCTGACCAATGGCGGCGGCCTGGGCGTGCTGGCGGTCGATCGGCTGACCGAACTCGGCGGCGTCACCGCGGCGCTGTCGCCGGCGGCGCTCCAGCAGCTCAATGCCGTGCTGCCGCCGACATGGTCGGGTTCGAACCCGATCGACATCATCGGCGATGCCGATGCGGCACGCTACGCGGCGGCGCTGGAGATATTGCTCGCCGATCCCGGCAACGACGCCGTGCTGGTCATGAACGTGCAGACGGCGGTGGCTCCCGCAAGCGACATTGCCGACACCGTGACGCGAGTCGTCGCGGCGACCCGGGAAAAGCGCCGGCCGGCCCGGCCGGTGCTGGCGGTCTGGGTCGGTGCGGGGCCGGAGATATCGAAGACGTTCGACGCTGCCGGCATTCCCAATTTCGCAACCGAGGACGACGCCGTGCGCGGCTTCATGCATCTCGTGAAGCATCGCGAGGCCCGCGAAGCCCTTTCGGCCGTTCCGACCAGCCTGCCTGCGGACTTCGTGCCCGACGTCGAGGCGGCGCGCGCGATCGCCAGAACCGCGGTTGCGGAGGGACGGCGCTGGCTCGATCCGGGCGAGGTGAAGCGGCTGCTCGACGCCTATCAGATCGACATGGTGCCGACGCTGGAGGTCGCCGATCCGGAGCAGGCGGTTGCCTTCGCGGAGACCCTGTTCGCGCGGGGCAACAAGGTGGTGCTGAAGGTGCTGTCGCGCGACATCACGCACAAATCCGACGTCGGCGGCGTCGTGCTCAACCTCGCGACATCAGACGAGGTGCGCTCGGCCGCTGCCGACATCCTGGGGCGGGCGAAGGCGTTGCGCCCCGACGCAAGGCTCGACGGCGTTCTGGTGCAGCCGATGGTGCTGCGGGCAAAAGCGCGCGAGCTGATTCTCGGCATTGCCGACGACCCGACCTTCGGCCCGGTCGTCGTGTTCGGACGCGGCGGCACGGCGGTCGAGATCATCAACGACAAGGCGCTGGCGCTGCCGCCGCTCGATCTTTCGCTGGCGCGCGGCCTGATCGCGCGGACGCGGGTGTCGCGGCTGCTTTCCGCCTATCGCGACGTGCCGGCGGTGAAGGAGGATGCCGTCGCGCTGACGCTGGTAAAGCTGGCGCAACTCGCCGCCGACCTGCCGGAGGTGACGGGACTGGACATCAATCCGCTGCTTGCGGATGCCTCCGGCGTGCTGGCCGTCGATGCCCGCGTCGCCGTCGCAGCACCTGACCGAAAATTCGCCGGTCCCGGCAATGCGCGATTTGCGGTGCGGCCCTATCCGACCGAATGGGTGCGCCATCTCGCGCTGAAGAAGGATTGGCGCATTCTGGTGCGGCCGATCCGTCCCGAGGACGAGCCGCTCATTCATGGATTCCTCAAGCACGTCACCATGGAGGATCTGCGGCTGCGGTTCCTCGCGCCGATGAAGCATTTTTCGCACGAGTTCATCGCGCGGCTGACCCAGCTCGACTATGCCCGTGCCATGGCCTTCGTCGCCTTCGACGAGGCGAGCGGAGAGCTTGCCGGCGTGGTGCGGCTGCATTCCGACTCGATCTACGAGACCGGGGAATACGCCATCCTGCTGCGCTCCGACCTCAAGGGCAGGGGGCTCGGCTGGGCGCTGATGCAGCTGTTGATCGAATATGCGAAGTCGGAAGGGCTGAAGCAGATCTACGGCCAGGTGTTGCGCGAGAACACCACCATGATCGATATGTGCAGGAGCCTCGGCTTCAAGGTCGAGCCGGATCCGACCGAGCGTGACCTGTTCGACGTGACGCTGCCGCTGGATCGCTGACGCGCGACGCGCGGTCAGAGTCGCGCGACGGAGACGACCCGGAACGGATGCATGCGGCCTTCCTCGTTCACCGAGACGTATTCGCCCGGCACGAAGCGTTCCTCGTTGAAGTGATAGCCGGCCTCGTCGGGCAGGTTGGCCTCGTACGCGAACGCCCAGGAGCCGCCGCGGCGGTGCACGAGATGGCCATGCGCCGTCGCCTGACCCGGTCGCAGTCGCGCCACGCGGCAGGCTTCGCGATGCTGTCGCCACACTTCCGTATCGATACGGCCCTCGTCATCGAGTGGCGCGACGAGGACATAGGCGATGTCGTGCGCGCCCTCGGGATGTGCCCGCTCGCGGGCAAGCTCGATCCGGATCTGGCGGAAGGCCGACGGCAGCGAGGCGTTGAGAATGGACGTTGGGGAAGACATCGGGAGTCCTGTAGCGGGCGTTATTCGGCGGCGGCAGGCTTGCGCAAATGACCGATCGCCGCGGTGATCAACGGCACGATCAGCGGCAGCATGCCCTCGAGCGGGTGATGCAAGAGGCGGTTGACCTGCGACTGCGCGGCCTGCGCTTCCAGCTGCAGCGCGTCGATGGCCGAATCGTGGATCTGGTTGGCCAGAGCCAGCTCCTGGCCAAGGCCGCGGCGCGAAGCGATGAAGAGGAGGATCAGCGCGATGGCCAGATTGACGGCGCCGAGAATTGCCGCGGCGACGATGGCGCTCAGGACCTGCACCAGCGCGAAATAGGCAGCCAGCTCGAACATCAGGAGGCCGAACGCCGCGATCAGCGCGGCAAAGGCGCGCAGGCTCAGGCCCACCAGCATGTGGCGCAGCCGCATCTCGGCGATGATGCGGTCGGTGCGCCAGAGCAGGCGCAGGTTCTTGACGATGTTTTCCGAATTCACCTCAGATCCTCCTCAAGGCAAAGCCGACCACGATCCCGACCGCGAAGGCGCAGGCCAGCGCGGCGATCGGACGCTCCATCACGAGCTTTTCGATCTGCTTTTCTTCCTGTCCAAGATTCTGGCCGAGTTCATCCAGTGCCGACTTGAGCTGCTCGGCGAAGTTGTCCGCACGCTCGCGCGAAGCCCTCAGCATCTCGTCGCCAGCGGTGCCGAGCAGGCGCGCGGCGTCTGCCCTAAGGGCAAGCAGTTCGTCGTGCAGTTCGTTGGATGTCAGCATGGCGTTATCTCCCTGAGGGAGTGTATAAATCAGGTTAAGCCAGTGTCCGCGTGCAGCCTTGATTTGCCTCAAGGCGAGGCGCGACAGCCTGCCTTGAGGCAGGTCAACCCCGGTGCCACCTCGCAACCCTAGAAGAAGGGTTGCCCAGCCAGGATGGACAGCAGCAGTGAGTTCCGCGCCGCTCCTCAACGCCGCCACGGTCGGCGATACGCTCGAAATCCGTCCCACCGGATCGTGGACGGTGATCAATGCAAACCTGCTGGAAAGCCTTTTCAACGCGGTGACACCGCAGCTCGCCGGGGCGAAGCGCCTGCGCGTCGATCTCGCCGGCGTCCGCGAGATCGACACGCTCGGTGCCTGGCTGCTGGAAAAAATCTCGCGCGGGGCGGAGCAGGCGGGCCGTCCCGTCACCGTCACCGGCATCGACGAGCGTCACGCCGAATTGATCGAGGATGTCCGCAAGGTCAATCGCGGCGAGCGCGCGGCGCGGCCGCGGCAGAACTCGGTTCTGGCCCGGCTTGAGCAGGCCGGACGCGCGGCGTACGGCGCCGTCGGCGAGGCCGCTATCTTCCTGCAGATGCTGGGGGCGATCGGATGGGCGCTGCTCGGCGTGCTTCGCCGCCCGCGCTCGCTGCGGCTGACCTCGCTGGTCTACCAGACATGGCGGATCGGCTGGCAGGCGATCCCGATCATGGTGCTGATCACCTTCCTGATCGGGGCGATCATCGCCCAGCAGGGCATTTTCCATTTCCGCAAGTTCGGCGCCGAATCCTACGTCGTGGACATGGTCGGCATCCTGGTGCTGCGCGAGATCGGCGTGTTGATCGTCGCCATCATGGTGGCCGGCCGCTCGGGCAGCGCCTGCACGGCGGAACTCGGCTCGATGAAGATGCGCGAGGAGATCGACGCGCTCACGACCATGGGGCTCGACCCCGTCGAGGTGCTGATCCTGCCGCGCATCATCGCGCTCGTCATCGCGCTTCCGATCCTTGCCTTCCTGGGCTCGATGGCTGCGCTGTATGGCGGCGGCCTGATTGCCTGGCTCTATGGCGGCATGTCGCCTGCGATCTTCATCGCGCGGCTGCATGAGGCGGTATCGGTCACCCATTTCGAGGTCGGCATGATCAAGGCGCCGTTCATGGCGCTGGTGATCGGCATCATCGCCTGCAGCGAGGGGCTGAAGGTGCAGGGCAGCGCCGAATCGCTGGGACGGCAGACCACGACCTCGGTGGTGAAGTCGATCTTCCTCGTCATCGTGCTCGACGGCCTGTTCGCCGTCTTCTTCGCCTCGATCGGGATGTGAGCCGTGGACGCCGTGACCGATCGATATGCGATCCGCGTCCGCGATCTCGTGGTCGGCTTCGGCCGCCGCATCGTGATCGATCATCTGTCGCTCGACGTGCGGCGGGGCGAGATCCTCGGCCTGGTCGGCGCCTCCGGCGGCGGCAAGTCGGTGTTGATGCGCACCATCATCGGGCTGATTCCGAAGATGGGCGGCCGCATCGAGGTGATGGGTTGGGATGCGGATGCGGCCGGCGCCCTCAATGGCCATTTCGGCGCCCCGAAATGGGGCATCCTGTTCCAGCAGGGCGCGCTGTTCTCCTCGCTCACGGCGCGGCAGAACGTGCAGTTTCCCTTGCGCGAAAATCTCTCGCTGTCGCAATCGCTGATGGACGAAATCGCCGACGCCAAGCTGGAAATGGTCGGCCTGTCGCCCGAGGACGGCGACAAGCTGCCGGCCGAGCTTTCCGGCGGCATGACCAAGCGCGTGGCGCTGGCGCGCGCGCTGGCGCTGGATCCGGCGATCGTCTTTCTCGACGAGCCGACCAGCGGCCTCGATCCGATCGCTGCCGGCGATTTCGACGCGCTGATCAAGACGCTGCAGAAGACGCTCGGCCTCACCGTCTTCATGGTGACGCACGACCTTGCCAGCCTGAAGACCGTGTGCGACCGCGTCGCGGCGCTTGCCGACGGCGGGATCGTCGCCATCGGCTCGATGGACGATCTGCTGCACTCCGAGCATCCCTGGGTGAAGGCCTACTTCCACGGCAAGCGCTCGCTGATGCTGCACAAGAACCCGGATTGAGAACGCATATGGAAACCCGAGCTCCCTTCGTCATCGTCGGCGCCTTCGTGCTCGCGGCCATCGCCGCCACGTTCGGCTTCGTCTACTGGCTGCACAATTCGACCGGGATGGGCGCGCGCAGCACCTATTACCTGCAATTCGACGGGCCGGTGCCGGGGCTGCTGGTCGGCGCCTCCGTGCTGTTCAATGGCATCCGCGTCGGCGAGGTGACCGAGCTGAAGCTCGCCACCGACCATCCGCGCCGCGTCAATGCGACGATTGCAGTCGCCGCCACCACGCCGGTGCGCGCCGACACCAAGGTCGGGCTGGAATTCCAGGGCCTGACCGGCGTGCCGGTCGTGGCACTGGAAGGCGGCAAGGAGATTGCGCCCTCAGGCAATGTGCCGACATTGATCGCCGAGCCCGGTGCGGGGCAGAGCATGACGCAGGCAGCGCGCGATGCGCTTCGTCGCGTCGATTCGATTCTCGCCGAGAATGCCGAGCCGCTGCAGGGCATGATCGCGAATTTCCGTACCTTTTCCGACGGACTGGCGCGCAACACCGGCAAGCTCGACAGCATCGTCGCCGGCCTCGAGCGGATGACGGGAGCCAGCACGCCGCCGCCCAAGACCATCTACAATCTGCAGGCGGCGGCCGCGCCCGCGAGCCCCGGCAAGCCGCTGAAGGGACAGCTCGTGGTTGCCGAGCCCACGACCGTCGTCATGTTCGACACGCAGCGCATCCTGTTCTCGCCGGCCAACGACTCGCCGGAATTCGCCAACAGCCAGTGGGCCGATACGATCCCGCGGCTGTTGCAGTCGAGATTGATCCAGAGTTTCGAGAACTACGACATCGCCCATGCGCCGCTGCGCAACGCCGACGGCGCGGAGGTGGACTATCAGCTGCTGATCGACATCAGGGAGTTTCTGGTGGCGGGCGGCGCCCAGCCTGCGGCGAAGATAGCTTTCTCGGCGCGGCTCCTCAACAAGCAGGGCAAGGTCGTCGCTGCAAAGGTGTTCAGCGCCGGTCAACCGGTCGAGAAGGTCGAGCCATCGGCGGTGGTCGCCGCCTTCGACAAGGCCTTCGCCGAGATCGCCCGGGAACTGATCGCCTGGACGGTGCAGACGCTCTGAGCGGAAGATCGCGCTATTCGAGGCTCTTCAGGTAGGCCAGCACGTCGTTGATCTGGTCGGGTTCGAGCCTGAAGGTCGGCATGGTCGGGTGGCCGGTATAGATGCCCTCGGCCAGCGATTCCTGCAGCGTCTCGATCGGATATTTCCGATGCAGGTCGCGGAAGGGCGGCGCGATCTTCAGCGGGCTAGGGGATACCTTGTCGATCGAATGACAGCGCGAGCAGTTTACGCGGACGAAATTCTTGCCGCGCTGCTCGGCGGGGGTGATCGCCAGCGCCGAACCCGTCATGACGAGGAGGGCGGCCAGACCACCGGGAAAATATCGCATCGCGTGCGCCCTGCTCGTTGATTTCAGACGGTTTTTTTCTTTGCACGGATGCCGGCCGCCGCCGTTGATCTGGGTCAACGGCGGACCCCGCCCGGCCGCTTCCGCCGGCAAAAAATTGATGCAGCTCAAAAACGCGACCGGATTCCCGTGACATCTTTTCCTCGATTCCAGAGGAGGAAAAGAATGCCTGCCGACGCGATGATCGTTTTTGTACTCATCATCTCCGTATTCGTGGTTTTCGGCTGCGTGCTGTATTGGGGCGACCGCCAGACCCGCGATCTGTCCGCGAGCGCCGAGAGCGCGAAGGCCAAGCGCCGCAGCTTCTGACGGAGGCCAGCCATGGCGGCATCGCCAAATTCGGGAGAATTTTCCATTATCGGCGGACTGATCGCGCGGGTGAAGCGCCTTGCCGGCCGCTCCGACGGATTGTCGGAACTGCGAAGCATAGGCGACCGCCAGGTCGACGAGCTCGCGCACGAGTTCGGGCTTTCCCGCACCGAGCTGTTCACGCTGTGCGCCAACAAGGCGAGCGGCGGCCTGCTGAAGCAGCGGCTCGCCGAATTCGGCCTCACCGAGGAATTGCTGGCGAACAAGCATCCGGAGGTATTGCAGGACCTGCAGCGGGTCTGCGGCACCTGCGCGACCACGTCGCGTTGCGCCGATGATTTCGCCGAGCACAGGGATTCCGGCCGCGACGAGTATTGTCCGAACACCGGCACCCTCTATGCGTTGAAACAGGAGGGCTTGGGAAGCAAGGAAGACTTGGGCCGCAAGGAAGACTTGGGCCGCAACAACGACTCGTGCTGCTGCGGTTCCTGCGGCGCCTGATCTCTTCGACCAAGGTCTAAGACCGCGAATGCCGGCCAGCGAAGCTGCTGCCGGCATTTGTTTTTTTGGCAGCAGCACTCTCTTTTCCACTGTGCCCGGAACAGTGCGCAAATGCTGCTTGACTTGATCTTGGTCAATCTCGCACTCGCGAAAGCGTGATCTGTGGCAGCGGGCCACTCACGAAAGTATCCGAGAATGACACAATCCTCTAACGCAAAATGGATGACGCAGGGCGAAGCAGGGCTTGGAGCGCTTTCGGCCGTGTCCGCCTTTGTTTTTGTGTTCGTCGCCGCCAAGGCAGCCGACGGCGCCTTTGCTTTCCACGCCGCGCTCTTTGCCGTCTTCAGTCTCTGGGCCTGCTTTGCGATCTTCAATCGCTATTTCTCGCGGGCGGCGGCGCTGCCGCCGCAGGAGATCAACGGTCGGCCGAACTACAATTTCGGTCCGATCAAATTCTCCGCGGCCATCGCCATGTTCTGGGGTATTGCCGGCTTCCTCGTCGGATTGATCATCGCCCTGCAGTTGGCGTTTCCGGTTCTCAATTTTGACCTGCCGTGGATCAGCTTCGGCCGGCTGCGGCCGCTGCACACCTCCGCGGTCATCTTCGCTTTCGGCGGTAACGTGTTGATCGCAAGTTCGTTCTACGTGGTGCAAAAGAGCTGCCGCGTCCGGCTCGCCGGCGACCTCGCGCCCTGGTTCGTCGTGCTCGGTTACAACTTCTTCATCCTGATCGCCGGCACCGGCTATCTGCTCGGCGTCACGCAGGGCAAGGAATATGCCGAGCCGGAATGGTATGCCGATCTCTGGCTCACCGTCGTCTGGGTCGTCTACCTCCTCGTGTTCCTGATCACGGTGATCAAGCGAAAAGAACCGCACATCTTCGTCGCCAACTGGTTCTTCCTCGCCTTCATCGTCACCATCGCGGTGCTGCATCTCGGCAACAATCCGGGCCTGCCGGTGTCGTTGCTGGGCTCGAAGTCCTACATCGCCTGGGGTGGCGTGCAGGATGCGATGTTCCAGTGGTGGTACGGCCACAACGCTGTCGGCTTCTTCCTGACCGCCGGCTTCCTGGCCATCATGTACTATTTCGTGCCCAAGCGTGCGGACCGGCCGATCTATTCCTATCGTCTGTCGATCATCCACTTCTGGGCGCTGATCTTCCTCTACATCTGGGCCGGGCCGCATCATCTGCACTATACGGCGCTGCCGGATTGGGCGCAGACGCTCGGCATGACCTTCTCGATCATGCTGTGGATGCCTTCCTGGGGCGGAATGATCAACGGCCTGCTGACGCTGTCGGGCGCCTGGGACAAGCTGCGCACGGACCCTGTGCTGCGCATGCTGGTGGTGTCCGTCGCCTTCTATGGCATGTCGACCTTCGAAGGCCCGATGATGTCGATCAAGGTGGTGAACTCGCTTTCCCACTACACTGACTGGACCATCGGCCACGTGCATTCCGGCGCGCTCGGCTGGGTCGGTTTCGTGTCCTTCGGAGCGCTGTACTGCCTCGTGCCCTGGCTGTGGAACAAGAAGCAGCTGTACAGCCTGAAGCTCGTCAACTGGCACTTCTGGATCTCGACGCTCGGCATCGTGCTCTACATCTCCGCGATGTGGGTGTCCGGGATCATGCAGGGCCTGATGTGGCGTGCCTACACCGCGCTCGGCTTCCTCGAATATTCCTTCATCGAGACCGTCGAGGCGATGCATCCCTTCTACGTGACCCGTGCCCTGGGCGGTGCGCTGTTCCTGATCGGCTCGCTGATCATGGCTTACAATCTATGGATGACTGTGCGCGTGGGCGAAGAAGAAGTCGCATCGCCGGTCGCCCTGCAGCCGGCGGAGTGAGGAAAGAGAAATGTCATTCTGGACAAGACATCAAGTCTTTGAGAAAAACTCGATCATCCTGGTCGTCGGCATTCTCGTGATGATTGCCTTCGGCGGCCTGGTCGAGATCACCCCGCTGTTCTACCTCAAGAGCACCATCGAGAAGGTGGACGGCATGCGGCCGTACACGCCGCTGGAACTGGCCGGACGCAACATCTACGTCCGCGAAGGCTGCTATCTCTGTCATTCGCAGATGGTGCGGCCGCTGCGCGACGAGGTGGAGCGCTACGGGCACTACTCGCTCGCAGCGGAGAGCATGTACGACCATCCGTTCCAGTGGGGCTCCAAGCGCACCGGGCCGGATCTGGCCCGGGTCGGCGGCAAATATTCCGACGAATGGCACGTCACGCATCTGAAGAATCCGCGTGCCATCGTGCCGCAGTCGATCATGCCCGGCTATCCGTTCCTGGCGAAGACCGAGCTGGATGCCGAGGCGGTTGCCGCTCACCTGCGCACCAGCCGCACGGTCGGCGTGCCCTACAGCGACGACCAGATCGCCAACGCCGCCGCCGATCTCAAGGCGCAGGCCGATCCGGACAACGCCGGTGCCGATGCTTTTGCGAAACGCTACCCGAAGGCGGTGGTGCGCAATTTCGACAACAACGGCGGCAACCCGACCGAGATGGACGCGCTGGTCGCATATCTGCAGATGCTCGGCACGCTCGTCGACTTCAAACTCTACAACGAAAAAGCCAACTTGCGCTGAAGGCAGTCAGATGAAAGCACTCCTAACCGCTTCGAATCCGGTGTCGGAATTCGTGACATCGCTCTGGACGCCGCTCTTCGTCGGAATTTTCATCGCCATTGTGCTTTATGCGCTCTGGCCGCGGAACAAGGCGACCTTCGACGCCGCGTCGAAAATGCCTTTGCGTGAGGACTGATCAACCATGACCGATCACAGCGAAATCGACAAAGTCACCGGCACATCCACCACCGGACATGAATGGGACGGCATCAAGGAGCTCAACACGCCGCTTCCACGGTGGTGGGTCTGGACCTTCTATGCCACCATCTTCTGGTCCATCGGCTACTGGATCGTCTATCCGGCCTGGCCGCTGGTCAGCAGCTACACTACCGGCATGTTCAACTACTCATCGCGTGCTGACGTTGCCGTCGAGCTCGCCAACCTCGCGAAGATCCGGGGCGAGAAGATGGTGAAGCTCGCGGCAACGCCGCTTGCCGAGATCGAAAAGGATCCGGCGATGCTGGCGCTGGCACGCGCGAGCGGCAAGGCGGCGTTCGGCGACAATTGCGCTCCCTGTCACGGCACCGGCGGCGCCGGCGCCAAGGGTTATCCCAACCTCAACGACGACGAATGGATCTGGGGCGGCAAGCCCGATCAGATCGAAAAGACGATCCAGTTCGGCGCGCGGTCGGGGCATGCCAAGGCGCATGAGGGCGCCATGCTCGCCTTCGGCAAGGATGGCGTGCTGAAGCCGGCCGAGATCGTCACGGTCGCCAACTATGTCAGGTCATTGTCCGGTCTTTCGACCGGCGCCGGCTATGACGCGGCGGCAGGCAAGAAGCTCTTTGCCGACAACTGCGCCTCCTGTCACGGCGACGCCGGCAAGGGTAACCAGGAGATGGGCGCGCCCAACCTGACCGACAAGATCTGGCTGTACGGATCGGACGAGGCGAGCCTCGTCGAGACCATCACCAACGGCCGTGCCGGTGTGATGCCGGCCTGGGTCGGCCGGCTCGACCCGGCAACCATCAGGGCCTTGGCAGTCTACGTGCATTCACTGGGCGGCGGTCAGTAACCGCCGCTTCCCTTGAGATGCATCAAGTCTCGCGGGGGCGCGCGGACATATATTTCCCTTCGCCCCCACGAGATCGGCCGGTTTGATGAGCAATACCAGCGTTCAGGACGATATAGACCTCGATTACGGGCCGCTCTATGCGGCGCGCAAGAAAGTGTTCCCCCAAAAGGTCTCCGGAACCTTCCGCCGCATCAAATGGGGCCTGATGGGGTTCTGTCTGGGTGTCTACTACTTCCTGCCCTTCGTGCGTTGGAACAGGGGCCTCGGTGCACCCGATCAGGCGGTGCTGATCGACTTCCCGAACAAGCGCTTCTATTTCTTCTTCATCGAGATCTGGCCGCAGGAACTCTATTACTTCACCGGCCTCCTGGTCATCGCCGCTCTCGTGCTGTTCCTGCTCAATTCGATCGGCGGGCGTATCTGGTGCGGCTATCTCTGCCCGCAAACCGTCTGGACCGATCTGTTCTACGCCGTGGAGCGGCTGATCGAGGGCGATCGCCGCGAGCGCATGAAGAAAGACGCCGCGGGCTGGAACCTCGAGCGCGTCTCGGAGACGGTCCTGAAACATTCGATCTGGCTGATGATCGCCTGGTGGACCGGCGGCGCCTGGGTGCTCTATTTCGCCGACGCGCCGACGCTGGTGTGGCAACTCCTCACTTTCCGGGCGCCGATGCTCGCCTACATCTGGATCGGCATCCTGACCGCCTCGACCTATGTGCTTGCCGGCTGGATGCGCGAGCAGGTCTGCGTCTACATGTGCCCGTGGCCGCGTATCCAGGCGGCGCTGACCGACGAATGGGCGCTCAACGTCACCTATCGCTACGACCGCGGCGAGAAGCGCACCTCGGTGAAGAAGGCGAAGGAACTGCGCGCCAGGGGTGAGCCGGTCGGCGATTGCGTCGACTGCTATCAATGCGTTGCGGTCTGCCCGACCGGCATTGACATCCGCAACGGGTCGCAGCTCGACTGCATCCAGTGCGGCCTGTGCATCGATGCCTGCGACACGGTCATGACCAAGATCGGCCGGCCGACGCGGCTGATCGGTTATGACAGCGACATCAACATCAAGCGCCGCACCGAAGGAAAACCGGAGATCTACCGTGTGGTCCGGCCGCGTACCGTGATCTACTGCGGCCTGATCGCCGTCGTCGGCGCCATCATGCTCTATGCAATGCTGACGCGCTCGCTGCTCGACGTCAACGTGCTGCATGACCGCAACCCCGTTGCGGTGAAGCTGAGCGACGGCTCGATCCGCAATGCCTATACCATGCGCCTCCTCAACAAGCGCGGCTTCGACCGTGTCATCGCCATCGACATCGACGGTCCCGTCAATGCGACTGTCCACGTCGTCGGCGTCGACTCGGTGACGCAGGACCGGCCGATGATCGTGCTCGGCCGCGACCAGACCACAGAGCTGCGCGTGCTGGTCACCGCACCCGCCGAGAACAACACCGAGAAGTCGGTACCGGTGCGGTTCCGGATCACCGACATCGGTCTCGGCGAGACTGCGGTCACGACAGACAATTTTGTGACGCCTTGAGAAGCGGGCAGGAGTTTCCGATGCGCAACCCACCCAGTACACCGCGGCCGCTGACGGGACGAAGGGTCCTGTTCTATCTCGTCGCCTTCTTCGCCCTCGTCATCGGCGTCAACCTGGTGATGATGAAACTGGCCATCGACACGTTGCCGGGGACGGAAGTCGACAGCGCCTATCGCGCCAGCCTCGCCTATGCGGGCGAGATATCGGCGGCGCGAGACCAGAACCGGCGCAACTGGAAGGTCGATGCCCATGTCGAGCGCCGGGCCGACGGCGCAGCCACGGTGCGACTCGATGCGCGCGACGCCAACGGCGCGCCGCTGTCCGGGTTGAAATTCTCCGGACGGCTGGAGCGGCCGACCGACAAGCGGATCGACCGCGCGGTCGAACTCGCCGAATCCGGCATTGGCGTCTATCGCGGCAACGCAACCGACGTGCTGCCGGGGCAATGGGATCTCGTGATCGAGGGCGAGGCGAGGGGCGCGCGGCTGTTCCTGTCGCGCAACCGCGTCATTCTCAATTAGTGGAAGTTAAGATGGCACTGACTCGCGACTATTCCCACTATGTGAAGGAACTGGACACCGGCATCGCCCATCTCGACCTCGCGGTCGAGGGCGTCAGCTGCGCCGGCTGCATGGCCAAGATCGAACGCGGCCTCTCCGCCATTCCCGAGGTTACCCGCGCGCGGGTAAACCTGACCGATCGCCGGCTGGCGGTGGAATGGAAGAAGGGGGCGGTCGACCCGGCGGCCCTGATCGACCGGCTCGCCGAGCTCGGCTACAAGGCCTATCCGTTCGAGCCGGTGCGCGCCGAGATCGTCGAAGCCGAGCAGTCGCGCTTCCTGCTGCGCTGCCTGGGCGTCGCCGCATTCGCCGCCATGAACGTGATGATGCTGTCGATCCCGGTGTGGTCGGGCAACGTCTCCGATATGCTGCCCGAGCAGCGTGATTTCTTCCACTGGATGTCGGCGCTGATCGTGCTGCCGGCGGCGGCCTATGCCGGCCAGCCGTTCTTCCTGTCGGCCTGGCGCGCGCTTCGGGCCGGCGGGGTCAACATGGACGTGCCGATCACGATCGGCGTCATCCTTGCGCTCGCCATGAGCGTGGTAGAGACCATTCATCACGCCGAGCACGCCTATTTCGATGCCGCGGTGATGCTGCTCACCTTCCTGCTGGCGGGGCGCTATCTCGACCAGAACATGCGGCGGCGGACCCGCGCGGTGGCCGGCAATCTCGCCGCGCTGAAAGCGGAGACCGCGGCCAAATTCGTCGGCCCCGACGAGATCAGCGAAGTGCCGGCGGCGAGCATCCGCGCCGGCGACATCGTGCTGCTGCGGCCGGGCGAGCGCTCGGCCGTCGACGGCGAAGTGATCGAGGGCCGCTCCGAGATCGACCAGAGCCTGATCACGGGCGAGACGCGGCATGTCGCCGCGGAGAAGGGCACGCCGGTTTATGCCGGCACGATGAACGTTTCGGGCGCGCTGCGGGTCAAGGTCGCGGCTGCGGCCGAGGGCACGCTGCTTGCCGAGATCACGCGGCTGCTGGAAAACGCGCTGCAGGCGCGATCGCGCTACGTGCAGCTCGCCGACCGCGCCTCGCGGCTCTATGCGCCGGTGGTGCATGTCACCGCGGCGCTGACCATGCTCGGCTGGGTCGCGTGGGGCGCGAGCTGGCACGACGCCATCGTCACGGCGATTGCCGTGCTGATCATTACCTGTCCCTGTGCGCTGGGACTGGCGATCCCCGCGGTGCAGACGGTGGTGGCGGGCGCCATGTTCCGCGCCGGCGTGCTGATCAATTCGGGTGATGCGATCGAGCGCGTGTCCGACGTCGATACCGTCGTGTTCGACAAGACGGGGACGCTGACGCTGCCGGATCTCGACGTCGTCAATGCGCAAAACATCCCCTCTGACGTGTTCAGCCTCGCCGGCCGCCTCGCGCTTGCAAGCCATCACCCCGTCGCCGCGGCCGTGGCGCGCGCCGCGCAGGCGAGGGCGCCGCTTTCCGGCGCGCAGGAGGAGCCCGGCAAGGGCGTGCGCGCGATGATCGATGGCGTCGAGGTCCGCCTTGGCAGTCCCTCGTTCTGCGATGCCGATGGCCTCGCCAATGAAATCCTGAGCCGCGACCCCGAAGTCTCGGTTGTGGCGTTCCGCCGCGGCACGCAATGCCACGTCTTCGCGGTGCGTCAGCAATTGCGTCCGGATGCGGTCGCCACGATTGCAGCGTTGAAGCAGCGCGGCATCGTGGTGGAGCTGCTTTCCGGCGACCGCGAGCCCGCGGTCCAGCACGCCGCGAACGCGCTCGGTGTCGGCATCTGGCGTGCCGGCGTCACGCCGGCAGAAAAGATCGCGCGAATCGAGGAGCTGAAGCGGCAGGGCCGCAAGGTGATGATGGTCGGCGACGGCATGAACGACGCGCCGTCGCTGGCAGCCGCCAGCGTGTCGATGTCTCCGGTCAGCGCCACGCATCTCAGCCAGGCCACCGCCGACCTCGTCTTCCTCGGCAGGGAACTGTCCCCCGTGGTCGCGGCCATCGACTATTCCCGCAAGGCCGTATACCTCATGAAGCAGAACATCTGGCTCGCCGTCGGCTATAATGCGCTTGCGGTGCCGGTGGCGATCGTGGGCCTGGCGACGCCGCTGATCGCGGCAGCCGCCATGTCCGGCTCGTCGGTGCTGGTCATGCTGAACGCGCTACGCGCCCGCCACGCCGGGCAGGAGGTGCGCTGATGGAGGTATTGGTCTATCTGGTGCCGCTGGCGCTCGGACTGGGCGCATTGGGGCTTGCGGGCTTTCTCTGGTCGCTCAAGAGCGGCCAGTACGACGATCTCGACGGTGCCGCCTGGCGCGCCATCGCCGATGACGATCCGCCGCAGGCGGCGCCCAAAAAAAAGCTGGGAAGCCCGTGATTTATTTCGGCCGCCGGTAACCTTGACGGCGGCCGGCGCTGGAATTGCGGGGGTTGCTTCCTAGATAATGAGGGTTCCCTTTTTCGTTGTTCAGGAGGCCGCGCATGGCCCCGAAACGCGTTCTTGCTGCAATCGCCTCCTCCGCCCTGCTGGCGCTGGGCTCCCCTGCGCTCGCGAACGAATATCGCGCCGGCGAGTTGCTCAGTCTCGACCTGTCGAAGGCGGTGCTGTCGCCGAAGCGCATTGGGCCGCCTGCCGAGTTCGCGCCGGTGCCGGTACAGGCCCGCACCGATCCGAAGCAGGTCGCCGCGGAACCGCAGGCTGAGCGTCAGCCTATGGTACGAACGAGCAAAATGACCCAGCCGTCGGTGGCGAAACCGCGCGGCGCCGCACGCACCAGGCTGGCCCGCCGCCACGGCAATCCGCTGGACGCCCAGGCCATGGACACGCGTATCCAGACATGGCCCTGCAAGTCCGGCGGCATCTGCAACTGGAAGCGCTGATCTCCTCGCGCGCCAGGAGTCATCTCCCCGTCGCAAAAGCTTCGGCGGGGAGTCAAGAAACCTTCGACCGGCAGTCAAGATGAACGGGCACCTTCCGTCGCGATTCGACGGAGGTGTACCGGATGGCGAATGCGATTCGCAGCGCGAGGCAGGGGCCGCTGACGCGGCGGCAGTTCCTCGCTCGATCCGCTTCGACGATGGCCGTTGCGGGCATCGGTACGATTGCAAAACCCTATCTAAGCCGCGCCGCCGATCGCCCGCTGATTGCGGACGGAATCCAGTCAGGCGATGTCGAGGCTGGCTCCGCCGTGATCTGGGCGCGCGCCGACCGGCCGTCGCGCATGCGGGTCGAATGCTCGACGATGGAAAGCTTTGCCAGCATCGTTCGCGCCGCCTCCATCGACGCGCTCCCCGGGCGCGACCTCACCGCAAAGCTCCTGATCGATGGCCTGCCGGCGGGGCAGGAGATATTTTATCGGGTGCGCTTCGAAGGTTTCGAGGCCGGCCATGCCGGCGCGACGCAGACCGGGCGCTTCCGCACCGCGCCATCGGAACGGCGCTCGGTCTCTTTCCTCTGGTCCGGCGATACTGCGGGGCAGGGCTGGGGCATCGATCCCGCACGCGGTGGCATGCGCACCTACCGGACCATGCTGCAGAACCGGCCGGACTTCTTCATCCATTGCGGCGACCACATCTATGCGGATTGTCCGATCGAGCGCGAGCTGAAGCTGCCGAACGGCGGGACCTGGCGCAATCTGGTGACGGAAGAGAAATCGGTCGTCGCGCACAGCCTCGAGCAGTTCCGCGGCAACTACAAGTACAATCTGCTGGACGAGAATTTCCGCGCTTTTCATGCGCAAGTGCCGATGCTGGCGCAATGGGACGACCATGAGGTGACCAACGACTGGTCGCCGCTCGGTACCTCGGACGCAACCGGTTATGCCGAGGATGGCAGCTCGCTGATGGTGGCGTGCGCCCGCCGCGCCTTTCACGAATTCATGCCGATCCGCAGCATCCCGGCTCGGGACGGCCGCATCTATCGCAAGATCGCTTACGGCCCGCTGCTCGACGTCTTCCTGATCGACATGCGCAGCTATCGCGACTCCTCGGGCAACAGCGGTGACGATCGCGACACCAGCATCTTCGGCGCTACACAGCTCGCCTGGCTGAAGCGCGAGCTGGTCGCTTCGGATGCGACCTGGAAGGTAATAGCGGCCGATATGCCGATCGGGCTTTTCAGCGAGGATGCGATCGCGCTCGGCGACGGGCCGCCGGAACGGCGCGAGCACGAGATCGCCGACTTGCTGTCCTTCATCAAGCGCGCTGGCCTGCGCAACATCGTCTGGCTCACCGCCGACATGCATTACACCGCCGCGCACCATTACGATCCCGGCCGCGCCGTATTCCAGGATTTCGAGCCGTTCTGGGAATTCGTCTCCGGTCCCCTGCATGCCGGCACCTGGGCACCGGGCAAGCTCGACAACACCTTCGGGCCGAAGGCGATATACCAGAAGGGCTGCGACGGCGAGAATCTCGCGCCCTGTTTCGGGATGCAGTTCTTCGGCCGTGTCGATATCGACGGCGGGAGCGGCGTCATGACGGTGACGCTGAAGGACGTCGACGACACCAGCCTGTGGTCGGTCGACATTGTGCCGCAACCCGACGCGCGGCCGGGACTATTGGTCGCGCAGCACATCTGAGCCTCGGGTCGGCGGCCTATTGGTAGAATGACGCAATAAAATAGCCGCCGACGACCAGCAGCAGGGATAGCGCGATCGCCACGCCAAGCACGCCGAGGCTGATCGCGAGCAATCCATTGGTGTCCAGCCATCTTTTTAGCGCATCGCCCGGCTTGGCCATGGTTCCCTAACTCGATCTTGATTTGCGCCAGCCGCTTCCGGCAGGCTATCGCTGTTACCCCGTCTCATTCCGCCTATCAACCAGCCCCTTTGTCTACTGTTACCGGCCGCCCCTCGGGCGGTCCAAAAGCCGTTTGGAGCACCCATGCAGACCATCAAGACCCAGGGCATTGCCATGCCAAAACTCGGGCTCGGCACTTTCCGCATGCAGGGCGATACCTGCCGCGCGGCGGTAGAAAGCGCCCTTGCGCTCGGCTACCGCCACATCGACACCGCGGAGATGTACGGCAATGAGGAGCCGATTGGCGCGGCGATCGCGGCCTCCGGCCTGCCGCGCGGCGAACTGCACGTGACGACCAAGGTCTG
This sequence comes from Bradyrhizobium sp., assembly GCF_016219575.1. GTDB lineage: Bacteria > Pseudomonadota > Alphaproteobacteria > Rhizobiales > Xanthobacteraceae > Bradyrhizobium. Next base: position 58,496 of record NZ_JACRMG010000015.1, read on the forward strand.
GGTCGACAATCTGGCGCCGGACGCCATCCGCCGGGCGTTCGACGCATCCATGAGAAAGCTGCGGCTCGATCGGATCGATCTCTATCTCGTGCACTGGCCTTCGCGCGACATGAATCTGCCGGCCGTTCTGGAGACGCTGATGGAGCTGAAGGAGGAGGGACGCACGCGCGCCATCGGCGTCGCCAATTTCACCACGGCGCTGCTGAAGGTCGCGGTCGAACAGGTGCGGGCGCCGATCGCCTGCAACCAGGTCGAATATCACGTGATGCTGGATCAATCGAAGCTGCGGAAATATCTCGCCGCGCACGACATCCCGCTGGTCGCCTACTGCCCGCTGGCACAGGGTCGCGCGGCCTCCGAGGAGCGGCTGGCGAAGATCGGCCGCAAGCACAATGCAAGCGCTGCGCAAGTCGCGCTGAAATGGCTGCTCGACCAGGACGGCGTCGCCGCGATTCCGAAGGCCTCTCGCGCCGAGAGCCAGAAAGCCAATCTCGACGCGCTGAAGGTCGTGCTCGACGACGACGACCGCAAGGCCATCGCCGCGCTGCCGAAAGACAGGCGCTGCGTGAATCCTGGTTTTGGGCCGGATTGGGACTAGGGATGACGGAATAGAAAATGGCTCCTCACTAGAGGAGCCATTTTCCTGTGTCGGCCGTCAGTAGCGGTGATAGCGCTTCTTGATGACCACGACGCGGTCGCCATGGCGGTGATGGTGGCGCCAGCCGCGATGCAAGCCATGGTCATGGTGCATCCGCGCATGTGCGCCGTACCAGCCGTGATGATGACCATGGCCGCGCTTGATGACGATGGTCTGGGCGCTGGCGATCGACGGCACCGCCACTGCCATCGCGCCGAGAGCAGCCAGCACAAAAGCAAACTTCTTCATGATGTCCTCCTCACATGATGAGGATGAAACGACCGATACAAAGGAACGTTCCGCTGGAACCGGAGGAGTTTCCTGAACCGCTGTTCACACGGTTCGTGCTTGAGCAATGGACAATCACGAGCTCTTTTCTCACAGCGGCCGAGGGCGCGCCGATGCTGTTGCAGAATGCCCCCCTCGAAATGGGCGTGCGCCCATCTCGTTGCGGCTTGCGCAAGACGGTCGAGCGGCGCATCATCGCGGCATAACAAAATTCATTCTGGGGGAGCGCTGCCATGACGGAATTGTCTCGCCGTAATTTCCTCACCCTGAGCGGTTCTGTCGCCGCTGCCGCGCTCTCCGGACGCGCCGAAGCCGCGATGGGGCCGAACGACAAGTTCGATCTCGTCATCAAGGGCGGCGACGTGCTCGATCCCAGCCAGTCGCTGCGGGGCAAGCGCGACATCGGCATCCGCTGGGGCACGATCGAAGCGGTCGAGAACGACATTCCGGCGGCGCGCGCTGCGAAAACCATCGACGCCACGGGCAAGCTGGTGACCCCCGGCCTGATCGACCTGCACGCGCATGTCTTTCCCTACGGCTCGGCGATCGGCATTCCCGCCGACGAACTCGCCCAGTTCCAGTGCACGACGACGCTGATTTCTGCAGGTGACGCCGGGGTCAACAACATCGCGGCGCTGCGCCGCTACATCGTCGCGCAGTCGCGGGCGCGCATCTACGCCTTCATCCACATCGCCAATAACGGCCTGTCGGGCTTCCCGGTCGCCGAGCTCTACAACATCGATTATGCGCAAGTTGAAGCCTGCGCGATGGCGCTGGCCGAGAACCCGGACTTCCTGCTCGGCGTCAAGGTGCGGATGTCGGAGAACGTGATTGCCAAGCACGGGCTCGAGCCGCTCAAGCGCGGCATCAAGGCCTGCGAGACGTGCGGCTGGCCGGCCAAGATGATGGTGCATATCGGCGGCGTCGAGACGAAGGAGCTGATGTCGCAGATTCTCGACCTGATGCGGCCGGGCGACGTGCTGACCCATGCCTATTCCGGGTTCCCCAACATGGCCGGGGTCTTCACCAACATCGTTCAGGACGGCAAGCTCATTCCTGCGGCGCTCGCCGCCAAGCAGCGCGGGGTGCTGTTCGACGTCGGCCATGGCGGCGGCAGCTTTGACTTCACGGTGGCGGAAGTCGCGATCCCCGGCGGCTGCACGCCGGATACCATCTCCTCCGACATCCACGTCTTCTCCGGCAATTCGCCCGGCATGCCCTACCTGCCGAACGTGATGAGCAAGTTCATGGCGCTGGGCTCCTCGCTGGAGCAGGTGGTGGCGGCGGCAACCACGGCGCCCGCCAGGATCATCAACCGCGCGCCGAAGCTCGGCACGCTCCAGGCCGGCGCACCCGGCGACGTCGCGATCATGGAACTGGCGGAGGGGCCGGTGACCTTCGTCGACACCCGCAACAACAAGCGCGACGGCAAGCTGCTGCTCAAGCCGGTGCAGACGGTCGTGAACGGGGTACCGTTCGGCCGGCCCTACCAGGCGCCCTTCTCGGTGCGGTGACGGCCTGAATCCTCAACGCGAGGAGGCGCCAACGGGGCAGCGCAAGGCGCGGCCCAACGGCCGCCGTTCAGGATGAAGTCCCGGGTAAGGCCGTGGATTACCGCGGAAATCTCCCCAAGTTTGCGCTCGATCAATGTGGCGCCGCCGGTGTCCGGCGATCATGCGAAGCGTGGCACGGAACGAAGCACAATTCCGCGATGAATCGCCCCCGGACGAGCCGTCCGGGGTGATTTCGGCTGGTGGCACGGTTCTTTCCCTCTATGAAAGCGAGTTTTTGAGCCAGCTCGGCGAGCGGGTCCGCACCGCGCGGGCGCAGCGCGAAATGTCGCGCCGGGAGCTGGCCCGCCAGTCCGGCATCTCCGAACGCTACATCGCCCAGATCGAGGCCGGCCGGGGCAATGTCTCGATCGTGCTGCTGCTGCGGCTTGCCCAGGCTATCCGCTGCGAACCGTTCGCAGGCTGGGAAGGGAAATAGATGGGACAGCTTGTTCTCGCCGCCAAGGTCAGCCACGTCCCATCGCTAATGCTTTCGGAGGCCGAGGGCAGCCCGCTGAAGGCCGCTCGCGAGGGCGCCGTCAATGCGCTGCGCGAGCTCGGCCGCCGCGCCCGCGAGCGCGAGGTCTCCACCTTCGTGGTGTTCGACACCCATTGGCTGTCAAACTTCGGCTACCACATCAACGCCAATGCGCATCATCGCGGCGCCTTCACCAGCCACGAAGCGCCGCAGATGATCCAGGATCTGGGTTATGATCTGCCCGGCGATCCCCGGCTCGCCGAAGCGATCGCCGCGGAAGCCGCCAAGGGCGGGCTGAACGTGCTCGCCCACAAGGTGGCGAGCCTCGGGCTCGAATACGGCACCATCGTCCCCATGCATTACATGAACGCCGACGGCCACGCCAAAGTTGTGTCGGTGGCTACGCCGCTCTTCACCTCGCCGGAGGAGAGCCGCATCCTGGGTGAGGCGGTACGGCGGGCGGTCGAAGCGTCCGGCGAGCGGGTGGCGCTCATCGCCAGCGGATCGCTGTCGCACCGGCTGTGGCCCAACAGGAAGCTTGGTCCGGAAGCCTGGACCTCGGTCGCCAGCGAATTCAACCGCCAGGTCGACCTGCGCGTGCTTGAGCTGTGGCAGCAGGGCCGCTACCGCGAATTCATCGACATGCTCCCGGACTACGCCACCAAGTGCAACGGCGAGGGCGGCATGGCCGACACCATCATGCTGTTCGCCGCCCTCGGCTGGTACGGCTACCAGGGCAGGGCGGAGCAGCTCTGCGACTATTTCCCGTCCAGCGGCAGCGGCCAGGTCAACGTCGAGTTTCACGTCGCGGCGTAATCGATCGGTCCGAGACTGCGTCCGCCCCTGTCGGGAAGCGGACATCGCGGCCCAAGTCAGGCGATCCGCTTGGATGACGGATCGCGCGCGATCTTGGCTGCGACGAAATACGATAACGGCATCGCCACGACAAAACCGGCCAGAGCCGCGAGCGGTATTGCCCTCATGGAGTCTGAAGCGATTCCCGCAGCCAGCACCGCTGTAACGGCCGTGCCTGCCACTGCTGTCCCGAGCATCACCCAGATGAGGATCGCGATCTTGAGCATGGGCATCTCCAATATCCTGCACCGGCTACCCGGCCGGTGAGATATGAAATCTGCTCCATCCCTCCGATCGTGTCTTGATCTTGCGCAATCGGAGCTGGCGTTGAGTCAAGCGACTGCTGCCAATCGGTCTCATGCGCAAGATTACGTCTTCCGGAGCTGCCCGGACACAAGCCACGCGGCTAGACCTGCGCGCGCTTCTCCACATTGGCGCTGCGGGCCGGCACGCCGAATTCCTTGCGGCAGACGTCGGCGAGCACGGCCACGCCCTCGCGGATCTCTTCATGCGAGGGGCTGGCGAAGCAGAGCCGCAGACGGCAGCCCGCATAGGGTTTGTCGACCGACCATTCCGGTCCGGGATTGATGGCGACGCCTGCGGCGAGCGCGGCCTGATACAGCTTTAGCGTATCGACATTGTCGGGCAGCTTCACCCACAGGAAGATGCCGCCCTTCGGCTCTTCGAATTCGGCCGCGGTGCCGAACTGCTCGCCGAGCGCGTCCATCAGGGTGTCGAGCTTGGCGCGCAGGCCGCGCGTCAGCTTCGGCACATGGTTTTCGAAATGCGGAGCGCAATATTCGGCCAGCACCATCTGCTCCAGCGCGCCGGATCCCGCGTCGGTCTTCAGCGCCAGCATGCGCGACATCATCTCCCAGGGTGCGACGATGAAGCCGATGCGGAGGGCAGGAGCGATCGACTTCGAGAACGAGCCGACATGGATGACGTTGTTGCTCTTGCTCATGGCGTAGATCGCGGGCGGCCGTTTGCCGTCCCAGGTCAGGTCGGCATAGCAGTCGTCCTCGAAGATGGGCACGCCATACTGCTGCGACAGGCGCAGCATCTCCGCGCGGCGCTCCTCGGGCATGATGGTGGCGGTCGGGTTCTGCACCGTGGGGATGGTGTAGATGTATTTCGGCGTGATGCCCTTGCTCTTGAGATCGGCAAGCGTGTTCGCCAGCGCATCCATGCGCATGCCCTGGTCGTCGAGGGGAATGCCGATCGCCTTGACGCCGAGCCGCGTCAGGCGGTTGATCGCGCCCTGGTAGGTCTCCTTCTCGATCAGCACGGTGTCGCCGCGCGCCAGCAGCGTGTTGTTGACGAGATCGAGCGCCTGCAGCGATCCGGAGACGATCAGGAGGTCGTCCGCCGTGCAGACGATGCCGGCATCGCGCTTCAGCTTCCTGACCAGGAATTCGCGCAGGGCGCGATAGCCCTGCGGCCCGCTGGCGAGGCCGTAGGTCGCGAGCGACTTTCCCTCGCGCCTGAGCACCGCATTGACCGCCTCGATCAGCCCCTCCACCGGCACGCCGTCGGGGTCGTTGTTGCCGCCGACGAAGCTGTATTTGGCAAGGCCCGTCCACCGCGCCGCGGGCGCCGGCAGCCCGGCCGGCAGCAGCGGGGCATAGTCGAATTGGGCTGAAGTCATGGACATCGTCTCCCGTTCGTTTTCTTGTTGAGGAAGCAGGTTGCTTTCGCTTCCCTTGGTTCTTGTCAGTTCTTGCCGACCAGCCGGATCGGCCGCCCCTGGCTGATGAAGGCATAGTGTCCGGCGCCGACGCCGCCGACCATCAGGGCTTCGATGACGGGCTCGGCGATCTCGCCGGCCGCGGCCCAGTCGACCACGAAGTTGGCGCCGGTCCCGCCGCGCACGTCCGACGTCGGGATAAAGACCTCGATGGTGGAGAACGGCTTCAGCGCAATCGGCGACTTGAGGTAGCTTTCCACCATCTTGCCCGCTGTGTCGAAATAGGCGATCCGCTTCAGCACCAGCGGCCGTGTTTCGGAAGCGTTGTGCACGCTCAGCGTGACGGAAAAATCCGCCCGCAGCTTGCCCTGGGCCATCGAGACGCTGGAATAGACGGGGACGTAGAATGCGCCGGAAACGGCGAGAGGCTCGGCGGGAACGGCAGTCAGGGACGAGGCGAAATTCTGCTCGATGCCGCCGCCCTGGCTGCTTCCCTGGGCGTGGCTAGCGGAAATCTGCAACAGCAGCATGCAGGCCAGAAGCCCCGAAAAAACGGCCTTGATCGGGGTGTGACAGATTGCTTGTTTAAGCCTGCAACGCCTGTCACTAGGTTGCGGCGGAAGGTACATTTGATTCATGCACGAACTCATTGGCGATATCACTTTTAGCATCCTGTTTGCCTGGGGGCTTGGGCTTTTGGCCCATTTTTCCCGCCAGCCGCTGATCCTCGCCTACCTCGTTGCCGGCTTTTTCATTGGGCCATTCGGCATGGGATGGGTCAAGTCCCAGGAATCGATCAGCGTCATCTCCGAGCTCGGCCTGATCTTCATGCTGTTCATGATCGGGCTGGAGATCGACCTGAAGAAGATCATCCGCGCCGGCCCGGTCATCCTGTTTGCCGCCGGCGGTCAGCTGCTCGGCGGCTGCCTGCTCGGTGTCCTCTTCTTCATGGCCATCGGCCTTTCGCTCGGGGGCGGCGCCTTCGATGCGCTCTATCTGACGGTGGCCTGCGCGCTCTCGAGCACGGTCATCATCGTCAAGGTGCTCTACGAGAAGCGTGAGCTGGATACCCTGCCGGGCCGTATCACGCTGGGCATCCTGGTGCTGCAGGACATCTTCGCCATCCTGTTCCTGGCGGTGCAGCCCTCGCTCGCCAACCTGCAGGTCTCGGTGATCCTGCTTTCGATCGCCCGGGTCGGCGCACTGGTTGCGACCGCGCTGATCCTGAGCCGCTATGTGCTGCCAAGACTGTTCCACCAGATCGCGCGGCGGCCCGAACTGCTCATGCTCGGCGCGCTGGCCTGGTGCTTCCTGATCGGCGAGGTCGCGGAAAAGCTGCATCTGTCGCGCGAGATGGGCTCGCTGGTGGCGGGCGTTTCGCTGTCGACCTTCCCCTATGCGCTCGACGTGACGGCGAAAGTGACGACGCTGCGTGACTTCTTCATCACGCTGTTCTTTGTCGCCCTCGGCATGACCATCCCAATTCCGAACGGATCGGTGATCGTGCTGGCTCTGATCATCGCCGCCTTCACGGTGGCAAGCCGCGTCGTGACCACCTTCACGCCGCTCTATCTGATGAAGCAGGGCCTGCGCGCCAGCCTCTTGCCGGCCATCAACCTCGCGCAAATCTCGGAATTCTCGCTGGTGGTGATCCAGACCGGCATCACCGCCGGCCACATCAAGACCGAGACTGCGCACGCGGTCTCCTTTGCTTTCGTGGTGCTGGCGGTGGTTTCGACCTTCGTCATGGCGCGCAGCGGAGGGATCACCAAGGGCCTGATCGGGCCGTTGAAGAAGGTTGGCCTGCGCGATCTCGACCACGTCCATCACGCCGAGGGCCACGAGGGCGGCCATGGCGAGACCAACCGCATCGTCATCCTCGGCTTCTTCCGGGCTGCAAGCGCCCTGCTCAGCCAGATCGAACAACAGAACGAGTCGCTGCTGGAGCAGATCACGGTGATCGATTTCAATCCGAACGTGTTTCGCATCCTGAACGAGCGCGGCGTGCACGTAATCTATGGCGACATCTCCAACGTCGATACGTTGGTGCATGCCGGCATCGGCAAGGCCGAGATCATCATCCTCAGTGTGCCGGATTCGCTTCTGGTCGGCGCCAACAATGAAAAGCTGGTCCGCCACGTCCGCGCTCTCAACCCCACCGCCAGGATCGTTGCGACCGCCGACCTGCTCTCCAACGTTAATGACCTCTATGCCGCCGGCGCCGACTACGTCACCGTCACCCGCCTGACCGACGCCACCGAGCTGTTTTCCGTGATCGAGGCGGCCGACGCGGGCCTGCTGGAGGACAAGCGCGCGGAGATGGATGCCCGGCTTGCCGAGCGCAAGGAGGTTTTGCCGTAGAGCGGAACGCTCGCTCCAGCCGCCGGCGGCTCTTTCATCCCGTCATGGCGACCCCACATAAAATATCGTTCTTCAGGCCCCCGCGGGCGGCATGCCGCCCTGCGTAATGTTGCTGGCGCGGGCCCGAGAGTCCGGGTAATCCATCCCGGCACAAGAAGCGGGTTTTGAGGAAATGGCCGATACGATCCAGGAAGTCTTGCAAGCCTTTGCCAAGGGCGAGCTTGTCGTCGTCACCGATGACGACGACCGCGAAGGTGAGGGCGATCTGATCGTCGCGGCCTCGCTCTGTACTGCCGAGAAGATGGCCTTCATCATCCGCCATACCTCAGGCATCGTCTGCGCGCCGATTACCACCGACGACGCGCGCCGTCTGCGGCTCGACCCGATGGTGGCGCACAACGATTCCAGTCACACCACCGCCTTTACGGTCTCGATCGACTACAAGCCCGATGGCGGCACCGGCATTTCCGCCGACGAGCGCGCCTCCTGCTGCCGGGCGCTTGCCAATCCCAATGTCGGCGCCAGCGACTTCGCCCGGCCCGGCCACATCTTTCCGCTGATCGCGCGCGACGGCGGCGTGCTCCTGCGCTCCGGCCATACCGAGGCTGCGGTTGATCTCTGCCGGCTCAGCGGTTTGCCGCCGGTCGGCGTCATCAGCGAGTTGATGAACGACGACGGCACCGTTATGAAGGGCGAGCAGGTGGTACGCTTCGCCGCCGCCCACAAGCTCAGGCACGTCACGATCGCTGACATGATCGCCTATCGCCAGGCGCGCGAGAAGCTGATCGAGCGCGTCTCGACCTTCCTCACCGAAAGCCCGATCGGAACGCTGCAGGGCTACGCCTATCGTTCGCCCTTCGACGAGATCGCGCACGCCGCCTTCGTCTACAACGGCGTCGGCGACGGCAAGAACGTGCTGACCCGCCTGCACAAGCCCAACATCGTGAAGGACCTGTTCACGGGCCAGGAGCGCATGCGGCTGGTGCTCGATCATTTCCAGCGTGCCGGCCGCGGCGTGCTGGTATATCTGCGCGACGGTGCAGCCGGCGTTCCGGTCGAGCCGGTCGGCGAGCAGAAGACGGCGGAAGCCGACCGCAACAGGCAGTGGCGCGAGGTCGGCGTCGGCGCGCAGATCCTGCGCGATCTCGGCATCACCTCGATCCGCAACCTCACCTCGTCGGTGCACGACTACAAGGGCCTGTCGGGTTTCGGCATCGAGATCGTCGGCAACGAGCGCCTTGAAGGTTGACGAAGTCAATTCCGGGGCGATGTGAAGCATCGAGCCCGGAACCTCGAGATTCCGGGTCTGGTGCTTACGCACCATCCCGGAATGACGTGGTCCCAATTGCGCTCGTGTCGTTAGCGCTTTAGTTTGTAGGAAATTGAGATATGCGAAAGGAACTCCCATGAGCGTGCGCCCCCAGACCAAGGACAAGCCGGCCGCGGCTGCGTTCCAGTGGGATGATCCGTTCCTGCTCGACGACCAGCTGACCGAAGACGAGCGGCTGATCCGCGACACCGCGCGGGCCTACGCGCAGGACAAGCTCGCGCCGCGCGTCGTCAAGGCCTACCTGGAAGAGAAGACCGACCGCGAAATCTTCAACGAGATGGGCGAACTCGGCCTGATCGGCGTGACGCTGCCGGAGGAATATGGCTGCGCCAATGCGAGCTACGTGGCCTATGGCCTCGTCGCGCGCGAGATCGAGCGCGTCGATTCCGGCTATCGCTCGATGAACTCGGTGCAGTCCTCGCTGGTGATGTATCCGATCTATGCCTATGGCGACGAAACCCAGCGCAAGAAATACCTGCCGAAGCTCGCGACCGGCGAGTGGGTCGGCTGCTTCGGCCTGACCGAGCCCGACGCCGGTTCCGATCCCGGCGGCATGAAGACCCGCGTCGAGAAGGTGTCGGACGGCTACAGGCTCAACGGCAGCAAGATGTGGATATCCAATGCGCCGATCGCCGACGTCTTCGTGGTCTGGGCCAAGTCGGCCGCGCATGACAACCAGATCCGCGGCTTCATCCTCGAAAAGGGCATGAAGGGCCTGTCCGCGCCGAAGGTCGGCGGCAAGCTCAGCTTGCGCGCGTCCATCACCGGCGAGATCGTGATGGACAACGTCGTGGTGCCCGAGAGCGCGCTGCTGCCCAACGTGTCCGGCCTGAAAGGGCCGTTCGGCTGCCTCAACCGCGCCCGCTACGGCATTTCCTGGGGCGCGATGGGCGCCGCCGAGGACTGCATGCATCGCGCCCGGCAATACACGCTGGACCGCAAGCAGTTCGGCCGGCCGCTGGCGGCGACCCAGCTGGTGCAGAAGAAGCTCGCCGACATGGAGACCGAGATCGCGCTCGGGCTTCAGGGCAGCTTGCGCGTCGGCCGGTTGATGGATGAGGGCAAGATGGCGCCGGAGATGATCTCCATCGTCAAGCGCAACAATTGCGGCAAGGCGCTCGACATCGCCCGCATGGCGCGCGACATGCACGGCGGCAACGGCATCCAGATCGAGTATCACGTGATGCGCCACGCCGCGAATCTGGAAACCGTCAACACCTATGAAGGCACCCACGACGTCCACGCCTTGATCCTCGGCCGCGCGATCACCGGCATCCAGGCGTTTTCGTAAACTACTTGCTCGTCATTCCGACAACGTAGGATGGATAGAGCGCAGCGAAACCCATCTTCTCGCTGCATGCGTTGCATGATGGGTTTCGCTTCGCTCTACCCATCCTGCGAGACCGCAATATAGGTACTCATGGCCGACAACGACGACATTCCCTTCAACCGCGACTTTCCCCTGAAGCCCGGCGCAGTGGAGGAGGCTCGCCCCGGCGTGCGCCGCATCCTCTGCAACAATCCGAGCCCGTTCACGTTCACCGGCACGGTCAGTTACATCGTGGGCAAGGGCAATGTCGCGATCATCGATCCCGGTCCGGATGACGAGGCGCATGCGAAAGCGTTGCTTGAGGCCGTGCGCGGCGAGACGGTGACGCATATCCTGGTGACGCATACCCATCGTGACCACTCGCCGAACACCGCTCGGATCAAGGCAGCCACCGGAGGTACCGTGTATGCCGAAGGCCCGCACCGCGCCTCGCGGCCGCGTTTCGAGAGCGAGAAGCACAATCCGGAATCCGGCGCCGACCGCGATTTCAAGCCTGATATCGCGGTGAAGGACGGCAATGTCATCGAGGGCAAAGGCTGGCGGCTCGAAGCCGTCGCCACGCCCGGCCACACCGCCAATCATCTCGCCTTTGCCTGGCCGGAGCGAAAGATCAGCTTCGTCGGCGACCATGTGATGGGCTGGTCGACCTCGATCGTGGCGCCGCCGGACGGTTCGATGATCGACTACATGGCTTCGCTCGATGTGCTGGCGCGGCGCGACGAGGATTTGTATTTCTCCGGCCACGGCCCGGAAATTCCGGAAGGCCCGCGCTATGTGCGCTACCTCGAACGGCACCGCCGCGCCCGCGAGGCCTCGATCCTGCATCGCCTTTCCAAGGGCGAGGCCGACATCCCCACCATGGTGCGCGCGATCTATATCGGCATCGACCCGCGCCTTACCAATGCGGCCGGCTATTCGGTGCTGGCCCATCTGGAGGACCTGGTCACCCGCGGCGTAGTCGCGACCGACGGCGATCCCGTGATCGGCGGCACGTACAGGATGGCCTCTTGAAACGGGGCCGTCATTCCGGGGCGATGCGAAGCATCGAACCCGGAATTTCGAACCGTACTCCGTTGTTTCGAGGTCCCGGGTTCATCGCTTCGCGATGCCCCGGGACGACGCCAGAGCGTCACTTCTTCACGTTCTTCGCCTGGGTCTTCGGGGTCGGCGCCGGCGCCTTCTTGACCGGCTTCAACGCGGCGGCCTCGGCGGCCGTGTTGATGTCCTCGATCAGCTTCGACACGCGCGCAGCGTTGCTGCCGAGATCGCTTTCGAAATAGCGCGAGGAGGAGCGGATATCGATGCGGGAATCCTCGCCGTCGGGCGTGATGCGGATCGCCACGTCCTCCCGGAAACCCATCACCAGCGTGCGCGCTACCGCCTCGATGCGGCCGATATTGCGCGGCGGCTGCGGCTCGCGCGCCTCGATCACGATCCATTTGCGCTTCTGCACGATCGCCAGCGCGACCTCATAGGCGCGCTTCGTCGGCAACTCCAGGTCCACCGTTTCGATTTCCGGATAGGCGATGCGCTGCTGCTCGGCCGAATAGAGCCCGGCATAGACCGCCGAGTTGACGCCTTCGCCGGTGCGCAGCCGTGCCAGCGCCTCGAAGCGCGGCGGGTCGATCGGGTCGGTGGTGATGTCGTGGATCTTCGGCAGCTTGCGATATTGCAGGCCGAGATAGGCGGGATAGGCCAGCACCATCGCGTCGATTAAAAGCGCAAGCAGGACACGGCTCATGCCGCGCGAGCCGTTCTGCCAGATCGCTGCAAACGCGCCGAGACCGACCAGGATCGAGAGACCGGCGATGCCGAGTCCGCCGAAGAACGTCACCATCGCCGGCTTCATCTCGAGGAAGTCGGTGTGGACGATGATCATCGACACCAGCACGGTGATGACCGAGAAGACCGCCAGGTTGCGCGACCATGTCGCAAGTGCGGACACGGGTTCCGTCTGGTAGGGGGCGGAAAACCTGCGGGCCATCGGTCAACGTTCCATCGAGAATTGGGGCGCCGGGTCGAGTCGGGTGCGGACGGCCGGTGCGCCCCGAACTAGCGCATTTTGCGGCCGCGTGGAAAGCAGCTTGCGCCGGAAAATCGACCCAAATCGTGATGGGTGGCACATCATGCGGCGCGGCCGAACTGTCCGGCGAGAAAGTCGACGAAAGCCCTGATGCGGGGCGCGCGGTGACGGCCCGGGACGGTCAGCGCGTGGATCGGAAAGGATTCCGGCACATGGCAGTCCGCCAGCAGTGGAACGAGCGCGCCCTGCTGCACGGCGCGCTCGACCATGAAATCCGCCAGCCGCGCGATGCCGAGTCCGGCGACCGCCATATCGAGCAAGAGGTCGGCATTGTCACTGGTGAAGCTGCCTGAGACCGCCAGCCGGTTGATGCCTTCATGGGTGTGGAACGGCCATTGCGCCCATGCGGGCCCCGGCAACGTCAGGCAATTGTGCTGCAGCAGGTCGGCCGGCACGCGGGGCGCCCCCTGCTTTTCCAGATAGCGCGGGCTGGCGCAGATCACACGCGTCGCCTCGGCGAGCTTCCGCGCCACCAGCGTTGAATCACCGAGCGCGCCGGAGCGGATGGCGACGTCGACCTGCTCGGCGACCAGATCGATTTGCCGGTCCGAAACATGAAGCTCGACGGTGATGTCGGGATAGTGGGCGAGAAAGACGGGAAGCGCCGGGCCGAGAATCTGCTTGGCGACGGCGGTTCCGACGCTGATCCTGAGATGGCCGCGCGGCCGCTCGCTCGCCGCCGTCACCTCGGCTTCGGCGGCTTCGATGGATGTGAGGATTTCCCGGCTCCTGGCGACGAACAGCTCGCCTTCGGCAGTCAGCGCGAGCTTGCGGGTGGTCCTGGTCAGGAGCCGAACGCCGAGCCGATCTTCGATCCGCGTCACCAGCTTGGACAGGGCTGAGGGGGTGAGTCCCAGATCGAGCGCCGCAGCGGCGAAACTGCCGCGTTCGGCCACCCGGACAAAAGCGTTCATCTCAGCGGAGGCTGCGCTATTCATGAATTAGGTTCACGTATGAGCGGAAAAGTTGACCTATTATAGCACAGCATGAGGATAATATATCAAGCTCCTTCAAAGAAGGAGATTCGCCATGTTCCGCCAAGGCAGTCTGAACGGAGCCACATCGAGGGTGTTTTCCGGCGAAGACACGCTGCGCCATCCCGACGGCAGTATCGATTTCGATGCTTACAGGGAGAGGGCCCGCCGTGCGCGGACGGCGGCCATCAAGGCCTCGGGCACGGCAGTGTTGTCGCTGATCGCCGGTGTGTTCGCCGGCAAGCCTGTAGCGGCCGCCAGGCATCAGGCGACGTGATGCCGGACGATACGGGGCGCATCCGTTTGAATGCGCCCCGCCTCAAGCCTCAGGCCGCCGCGTTCGGGAAGCGGTAGGCCTTGAACTGGTCGCGCAGCGCCGTCTTGAGGATCTTGCCGGTCGCCGTATGCGGGATTCCTTCGACGAACACCACATCGTCTGGCATCCACCATTTGGCGATCTTGCCGTCCATGAATTTCAGGATGTCCTCGCGCGTGGCGGACTGGCCCTGCTTGAGCTGCACGATCAGCAGCGGACGCTCGTCCCATTTGGGATGGAAGACGCCGATCACGGCAGCTTCTGCGACGGCGGGGTGGCCGACCGCGAGGTTCTCCAGGTCGATCGAGGAAATCCACTCGCCGCCCGACTTGATCACGTCCTTGGAGCGGTCGGTGATCCGCATGTAGCCGTGCGGGTCGATGGTGGCGACGTCGCCGGTGTCGAAATAACCCTCGTCGTCGAGGATCTTGGTGTCGACCTTGAAATAGGCCTTTGCCACCGCGGGGCCTGCGACCTTGAGACGGCCGAAGGTCTTGCCGTCCCACGGCAGCTCCTTGCCGGCGTCGTCGGTGATCTTCATCTGCACGCCGTAGGGCGGGAAGCCCTGGGTCTGCAGCACGTCGAGCTGCGCATCGCCCTTCAAATCGGAGAAAGGCGGCTTCAGCGCAGCCAGCGTGCCGAGCGGGCTCATCTCGGTCATGCCCCAGGCGTGGCGCACGGTCACGCCCATGTCGACAAACGCCTTGATCATCGAGCGCGGCATCGCCGAGCCGCCGCAGACCACGAATTCGAGATGCGGCAGTTTCAGGTTGCCGGCAGCCATGTGGTTGAGCAGCATCAGCCACACCGTCGGCACGCCGGCGGTATGGGTGACCTTCTCGGTTTCCAGGAGCTCATAGACCGAGGCGCCGTCGAGCTTCATGCCGGGCATCACCAGCTTGGTGCCCATCGCGGGTGCCGAGAACGCGATGCCCCAGCTGTTGGCGTGGAACAGCGGCACCACCGGCAGCATGACGTCGCTCGAGGAGGTGCCGAGCGCATCCTTCGAATTCGCCATGAAGGAGTGAATGACATTGGAGCGGTGCGAGTAGAGCACGCCCTTGGGGTCGCCCGTGGTGCCCGAGGTGTAGCACATGGCGGCCGCGGTATTCTCGTCGAAGTCCTGCCACTCGAACTTGCCGTCGGCTTGCGCCAGCCATTCCTCGTAGGCGACCGCGTTCTTCAGCGTGGTCTGTGGCATGTGGGCCTTGTCGGTCAGCACCACATAGCGCTCGACGCTCGGCAACTGGCCGGCGATCTTTTCCAGCAGCGGCACGAAAGTGATGTCGGTCATCACCACGCGGTCTTCGGCGTGGTTGATGATCCAGGCGATCTGTTCGGGGAACAGGCGCGGGTTCACGGTATGGCAGATCGCGCCGATGCCCATGATGCCGTACCAGCATTCCAGATGGCGCGCCGTGTTCCAGGCGATGGTGGCGACGCGGTCGCCGAGCTTGATGCCGTCGCGCTGCAGCATCTGGGAAACCTTCAGCGCACGCTTGTGAATTTCGGCGTAGGTGGTGCGGACAATCGGGCCTTCGACCGAGCGGGTGACGACCTCCTGTGTTCCGTGATACCTGGCCGCGTGCTCGATAATCCGGTGGCACAACAACGGCCAATCTTGCATCAAACCACGCATCCGAACGTCCCTCCTGATAGTTATGGTGCTTGCGCGCTTTCGCCCCAAAGTACGGGCGAATGGGCTGTAAGATTTGGAATTGTCATGAACTTTAGCGCGGAGAAATCAAGCCGGAAATTGGATATTGGCACCCTTGACCGCCGCTTGGCGGCAATGGTTACCGCCGCGGCGCTTGCGCTATGGACCGCCGCCGTGCCGGCCAAAGCACGGGACCCGGCACGGGACCCGGCGCACGAGGTCAGGCTGGCCCCGCCGCTGGACCTGTCCGGGAAAAAGCCGCCAAAACTGCGCGGCACCGTTCATACCACGGCGATCCCGCTGCCGCGCCCGCGCCCGGCCGAGGCACCCAAATCCGGGGCAAAGCCCGATCCCGACAAGGAGGCCGCGGAGAAATCCGAGCCCGCCAAACCGGCGGAGCCGCCGCCGCCGTCGGCCTGCCGGCTGGCGCTGACGGAAGAGATCGCGGTCGCCCCCTCCATCCCCGACATCAAGGGCCCCGGCGGCTGCGGCGGCGAGGACCTGGTGCGTCTGGAGGCGATCGTGCTGCCGGACAAGCGGAAGATCCCGGTGAAGCCGGCGGCGATCCTCCGCTGCAGGATGGCGAGCGCAATTGCCGACTGGATCCGCACCGACATGGTTCCGATCGCGGCCCGGCTCGGAAGCCAGGTCAGCGACCTCGACAATTTCGATTCCTTCGAATGCCGAGGCCGCAACCGCGTCGTCGGCGCGCAGCTGTCGGAGCACGGCCGCGCCAATGCGCTCGACGTGCGCGCCGTCAGGCTCGCGAACGGCAAATCCATCTTTTTCACCGACCGCACCGTGGCGCGCGAAGTGCGCGAAGCCGTGCTGCATTCGGTGTGCGCGCGGTTCTCCACCGTGCTGGGGCCGGGATCGGACTGGTACCACGAGGACCACATCCATCTCGACGTGGCCGAGCGGCGCAACAATTACCGGATTTGCCAGTGGAACGTGTGGGATCCGCTGCCGCAGATCCCGCCGCTGTTGCCGGCGGAGCGACCGGCGGACGCGCCGCCGCGGGAGGTTGCCGCCAAATCCGGCGGGCTTGCGAAACCGGATGCGAGAAAATCCGATCAGGAAGAGCCGGAGGCCGAAGCAAGACCCGCGCCAGCCAAGCCGAACCCGGCAAGAAAGCGCCGGTGATAACCGGCGCCCTCGCGGCAGGGCAGGTCGGATGTGGAATCTCTGGCGGCGGATCTTTGGCCCTCGGACCTCACCCGACATCAGGACACGAAAAAAGCGCCGGAAACCGGCGCTCTTGCAGTCTCGTTCTGCTTGAAGACTTACTGCATCATGGGGCCGGAGCCGCCCTGCAGGGCCATCTTGGAATTATAGGGCGAGTCGCCGTGCTTGGGTTCGAGCACGACCACCATCGTCCCCACCTTCACGCGGCTATAGAGGTCGATGACGTCCTCGTTGGTCATGCGGATGCAGCCCGAGGAGATCGAGGCGCCGATATATTCCGGCTGGTTGGTGCCGTGGATGCGGAACATGGTGTCGCGGCCGCCCTGGAAGAGATAGAGCGCGCGCGCGCCGAGCGGATTGTCGACGCCGCCGGGTACCGACGCCGGCAGGCCTTCGATGCGCTTGTGAATGTCCTTGGTGGGAGTCCACTTCGGCCATTCCGCCATGTTGCCGACCTTGGCGATGCCGGAGAACGCCAGCGCGTCCTCGCCGACGGTGATGCCGTAGCGAATGGCCTTGCCGCCATCCTGCACCAGATAGAGATAGTGGTTGTCCGAATCGACCACGATGGAGCCGGGCATTTCCTTGCGGTGATAGTCGACGATGGCGCGGCGGAACGGCTCGGCGACGGCGACTTTCTCGTAGCGCGCCTTCGCAAGCTGCGCCTTGTCGGCGGGCTTGAGCGTTGCCTCGGGAGCCGCCTGATAGGTGGCGGTCTGCATGCAGCCCGACAGCATCAGGCCGGCAATCAGAATTCCCAACTTTGCCTTCAGTGACGACATATCCAGTTCCAATCGAGATTTTCTGCATGCGCGTACAAACGATGCGCCGCAAACGCCCGAACTCATTGGTCGCATTATCTCCGAAACTCTTCACAATTCCAGAACTTAGGGACTTATCCCGTGCCGTTGGCGGCCGGCTGTGTCCTTTCTGCCGCAAGCATGCGTCAAACCGGCCCAGTTGTTGGGCAAAACGGCCACATCGGCCGTATCTGCGCCATACTGCCGCCACTTGACCGCCACAAATCCTGAGCGGCGGTTAATGCGCCGGTCATGAAGCGCTTGCCAGAATCGGGTTAAGCCGGTGTGCTCTTGGTAATAAGTTACGGAGTTGTTGATGTTCTCGGTTTTCGTACCCTCCGAATTCTCGCTCAAAAAAGCCGTCGCCGTCGATCTTGCCGCGCTGCCGGAAAACGCGGTCTGGATCGATCTGGTCAGACCGACGCCGGAGGAGGACAAGGCGGTGGAGCGCGTGGCCGGCATCGCGGTGCCGACCCGGGAGGACATGCAGGAGATCGAGATCTCCAGCCGCCTCTATATCGAGAACGGCGCGCGCTACATGACGGCGACGCTGATGTGCCAGTCCGACACCGACATGCCCCGCACCACGGCCGTCACCTTCATCCTCGCCGGCCACCGCCTGGTCACGGTGCGCTACGACAGCCCGAAACCGTTTGCGTTGGTGGAGAACAAGCTCGCGCGCTCCTGCTCGCCGTCGATATCGGGCGAGATGGTGCTGATGGAGCTTCTGGACGCCGTGATCGACCGCTGCGCCGACATCCTCGAGCGCTGCGGTGCCGAGATCGACCAGGTGTCACATGACGTCTTCGAACCCGAGAGCCAGCGTCACGGCCACGCCAAGCGATATTCCCAGATCCTGATCGAGATCGGCCGCAAGGGCGACCTGGCCTCGAAGATCCGCGAAAGCCTGGTCTCGATCGGCCGCCTGGTCACCTTCCTGTCTGCGGTCATGGAGGGCGTCAAATGGTCGAAGGACATGCGCGAGCAACTCAAGACCATGCAGCGCGACGTCGTTTCCCTGACCGACCATGCCTCCTACCTCTCCAACAAGATCACCTTCGTGCTCGACGCCATGCTTGGTGTGGTCAATCTCGAGCAGAACAACATCATCAAGCTGTTCTCGGTGATGGCGGTTGTGCTGATGCCGCCGACGCTGATCGCCTCGATCTACGGCATGAACTTCAAGAAGATGCCGGAGCTGGAATGGGCGCTCGGTTATCCGATGGCGGTCTTCATGATGCTGGCCGCGGCGATCGTGCCGTACTGGATCTTCCGGTGGAAGAAGTGGCTGTGAGCTTGCGTTTCCGAAGGGTGAACGCGCATCCCTCGCACCATGGTTACCGGGCAAGCCGGCGGCAACCACCTGTTCCCGGTCGTGGTAACGCCAAATTCGTCAAGCTTGCAGCCGGTTCCACCGCTCGCCATCGCTCCGATAAAATTTGAACTGTGGGTTGAACCATTGGTCGAAAGTTGTCTGCGATAACGCTGCCCACACGCCGCGAGGGCACAATGGTTGACAAAGTTCCAACTCAATCGCGCACGGTCATCGACCTCGCGAGCTACCGGGAGCGCATCGGCGCCCGGGCGCCCGCGATCTCGGTGCGTACCTGCCGGCACTGCGGCGCGGTGCTGGCCGAGGGCGAGCGCGAGGAAGAGTGCTCCAGCACGTTCAATGTCGAGGCGGCCCAGCTACGCTGGCAAGCTGCGCAGATTTTGCGCGAGCTGGTTTGAAAAATAGGTCTGCCCCCGCGAGGCGCGGGCGGGCTGCGAACGAAAAACCAGTGACCGGAGACCGGTCCGCGTCACGACCGATCCCTCGGTCTGCCCTCAGACGTGTTGTCCGCCGTTGATGTGGATTTCGGCGCCGTTCACATAAGAGCTGGTTTCCGTGCACAGCACATAGATGATCTTGGCGACCTCGTCCGGCGTGCCGAGGCGATGCATCGGAATCTGCTGTTCGACGATCTTCTCGGTGCCCGGCGACAGGATCGAGGTGTCGATCTCGCCCGGCGCAATGGCGTTGACGCGCACGCCGACTCGGCCGAAGTCGGACGCCATTTCGCGGGTCAATGAGGCGAGTGCCGCCTTTGACGTCGCATAGGCGGCGCCGGCGAAGGGATGCACGCGCGACCCCGCGATCGAGGTGACGTTCACCACCGAACCCTTGGCGGCCTTCAATTCGTCGATCAGCCCGCGCGCGATCATGATCGGAGCGAAGAAATTGACCTGAAAGACATGCGTCCAGGTGTCGAGGTCGGTGTCGACGCTGCCCAGGCGAGAGCCGCCCGGTCCCTTCGGCGAAATCGCGGCATTGTTGACCAGCGCGTGCAGCGTCCCGCCCTCGAGCCGTTGGCGGATTTCGCCGATGGCGCGCACGGTGTCGCCGGGGTTGGCGAGGTCGACCTGGATATGGTCCTCCGGCCCCGCATCCCAAGGGCAATCCTCCGGAAAGGCATGACGCGAGCAGGTGATCACGCGCCAGCCTGCGCTGGAGAAGCGGATCACGGTGGCATGGCCGATGCCGCGGCTGGCGCCGGTCAGGAGCAGCGTACGCCGCGGCAGGTTGGAAGACGGCATGGGATTCCTTCAGGCGTTCGGCGTCACGGATACAGCCGCACCTTGCTCCAGGGCTGGTTGGGCGCGTCGCGGCGGAATTCGATGCGGTCGTGCAGGCGGAACGGGCGGTCGTGCCAGAACTCGAAGCGCAGGGGCTCGATCCGCCAGCCGCTCCAGCCCGGCGGGCGCGGCACCTCGCCGATCACATGCCTGGCGGCGACCAGCGCAATGGCCTGCTCGAATGCGAACCGGCTTTCCAGCGGCTGCGACTGCTTGCTTGCCCAGGCGCCGATCTGGGCCTGCTTCGGCCGGGTGGCGAAATAGGCGTCGGCCTCGGCGTCCGTCACCGGCGTGACCGGGCCGCGTATACGAACCTGGCGGCGCAGCGACTTCCAGTGGAAGAGTAAACCGGCCTTAGGATTTGCGGCGAGTTCGCGGCCCTTCTGGCTGGCGATGTGGCTGTAGAAGACGAAGCCATCGCTGTCGAAACCCTTCATCAGCACCATGCGCACGTCGGGAAGGCCCTCGGCGTCGACGGTGGCAAGCGCCATCGCATTGGGGTCGTTCGGCTCGGACTTCACGGCCTCCGCGAACCATTCCCCGAACAGCGCGAAGGGTTCCTCCGCGGCCGTAAAATCACCGGATGTTAACGGTGTTGGGGTTTTGATGGAGGTTGTGTCTGTCATTGCCGGAGTACCGAGTTGCGTAGGTCAGCGTCCCAGAGCGCGCTGCAGCCCCGCCTATATAGGGCATGGGGACGCGTTGGCCTATCGGCGATCCGGCCCTTCGGCACGATGGTTACCCTGTTCCTGATCGGCGCCAGCTCGGGCGCCTGCAGCTTTTCCCGCGATGGCGGCGGGTTCTTTTCATCCAAGGGCGATGACGGCGAGGTGGTGACCGGCTCGATCACGGGGCAGGAGCCGGTGCCGACGGAAAGCGATCTGGCTTTCGCCCGCACCGCAGCCTCCGACGTGCTGACCAAGGGCGACAAGGACACCAGCCAGCCCTGGCAGAACCCGGAAACCGGCGCCCGCGGCTCGGTGACCCCGCTCGCCCAAGCCTACAGCAATGAAGGCCGCACCTGCCGGGACTTTCTGGCAAGCTATGTCAACGGCCGCACCGAAAGCTGGCTGCAGGGCGCCGCCTGCAAGGCAGGCCATGGCCGCTGGGAAATTCATACGCTAAAGCCGTGGAGACGGGGCTAAACTCGCCGCAGGACCAGTTGCAAAAATGCAACGGGCACCCCAGATGAAGCGGAAATGGGTATGCTGTCCGAATTCGACGGACGCGATTCCCCCGATAAGGAGATTTGACGGATGCGCGACCCCTATGAGGTCTTGGGGGTGCCGCGGAGCGCCAGCGCTGCGGCCATCAAGAGCGCTTTTCGCAAGGCCGCCAAGAAGCATCACCCCGACAGCAACAAGGGCGATCCGAAGGCCGCAGAGCGCTTTGCCGAGATCAACACGGCCAACGAAATCCTCAGTGATGAGGACAAGCGCAAGCAATTCGACCGCGGCGAGATCGACGCCGAAGGCAAGCCGCGCTTCCAGGGTTTTTCGGGCGGCGACCCGCGCGGCCGCGCCGGTCCGGGCGGCTTCGAGACCTATACCTTTCGTTCCGGCGGCGGCGGACCGGGCGGCTCCGGTGGCGGCAGTTTCGAGGAAATCCTCAACAGCATGTTCGGTGGCGCAGCCGGCCGTGGCGCGCGCGGCGGCGGCGGGCCGTTTGAATTCGACAATGGCGGCATCGGGCTCGACCTCGACGTCAATGCCTCGCTCACCGTCTCGCTCGAAGACGCCGTCAAGGGCGCCGAGAAGCGCGTGCGGCTGCCCACCGGCAAGGAGCTCAATGTCAAAATTCCCGCCGGCGTCACCGCGGGCCAGCAGATCCGGCTGAAGGGGCAGGGCGAGACCGCGCCGGGCCATCGTCCCGGCGACGTGCTGATCACGGTCGGCATCGCGCCGCATCCCTTCTTCAAGGTCGACGGCAGCGACTTGCGCATCGATCTGCCGATCACGCTCTACGAGGCCGTGCTTGGCGGCAAGGTCCGCGTGCCGACGCTCGGCGGCGCAGTGGAACTGTCGATCCCGAAGAACACTTCGAGCGGGCGAACCTTCCGCCTCAAGGGCAAGGGTCTGCCGAAGGCGGGCGGGGCCGGCGATCTCTTCGTCACCACAAAAATCATCCTGCCTGACGGGAACGACAGCGAGCTCGAGCAATTGATGCAGAAGTGGCGCGACGGACACCCGTACAATCCGCGTAGCGACCTCGGCTGACCATCAGGTTCCGCAACGCAGGAACTCTGGCGGGTCAGCTTGCGTTTCGATCGCGTGAGCCTGGAGGTTTGCGCGAGCCAGTTGGCGTGTCCCCCGAAAGGGGTGCGGCCTCGAAAGGGGGACCAGCGCGGTACCAAACCCCGATCGAGGCCGCTTGCGCCGATCGGCGGATCGAGCGCCACTCATTTTCGCGTGATCATCCGGTGCGATAATGAGACGTGCCGGTGGTCTGATTCCAGATATTCAATGTCCAAATTGGGACAATGCGTTACGCCGCAATTCGGCCTCCGATCGTCTTGATCCCGCACGATTTTCGCCGGACGCGCGCAACAATCTTCAGCGCGTACGCACGTCGCCGCCGAGTTTCTCGCTCTCGTCGTAGACGAGCTTGGCGATCTGGGTCAGGCGATCGCGGTCGCTGGAACCGGCGACCACGAATCCGACGCCGCGCTCGGCCCAGAACAGCGCGCTGTCGCGGCCATGCGAGGCATAGCGCATCTGGGTCGTTTCCACCGTCGCCTTCGCGGCATAGACCGTGTAGCGCTCGCCCGACGGTCCCTCATACATCAGGAACGATGCCGGTCCCGCCGGGCCGGGCAGCAGCCGCCCGCCGACCAGCTTCAGCCCTGCGGAATCCAGTTCGGGCGCATGCACCTTCCAGCCGCAACGCCGGGTCAGCCATTGCGTCAGATGCGCGCGATCGCTGCCTGCCACTTCGACGGGGTGGCGCACTTCCACGACATAGAGCCGGTGTGCATCCAGCGCTTCCACAGTGAAGTTCTGGAACACCGAGGGCGTGGCCGCCGCGCCATGCGCGATCCAGCCGACGCCGCCGCCGGCGACGAAGGCGATCAGCGCGGCTGCCGCTGCACCATAGATCCAGCGGCGCGGCGGACTTGCCAGCCGCTCGAGCTCGAGCCGTTTCGGCACCGGCTCGTCGAGCACCGAGTCGTATCTGGCATGCAGCAACTCGGCCATCGCGCGCCACGATTGCACCCGCGCCGCGTCCTCGGGACGCGCAGCCAGCCACGCCTCGACATCGCTGCGGCGCTCCGCCGGCAATTCGTTGTCGACGTAAGCATGAAGCTCGTCTTCGGTGACGGGAATTCTTGGGTCAGTCATTGTCGTCGTCTCTGTCCAGTCCTGTTCGATCTTCGATGCAATTTGCTGCCGCTATTTGACCCGACGCAACGCCGTACGCTCGCCTTCCAGAACAGCTTTGACATGGGCGCGCGCACGGGCAAGCCGTGACATTACGGTGCCGATCGGCACGCCCTGGATGTCGGCGACCTCGCGATAGGAAAGGCCCTCCAGCATCACGAGCAGCAGCACGGCGCGCTGCTCCTCCACAAGCGTCGCCAGCGCGCGCGCAATGTCGCGGCCTTCGGCCTCCGTGCCGCTGGCGTCGGGATTGTTGTCGAGCAGCGGCATGAACTGAGGGCGCCGTGCAAGGGAGCGGCGCCGGTTCTTGTTCAGGTTGGTGAGGATCGTGTAGAGCCAGCTCCGCACGTCGCCGCCGAGGAACAGCTTTTCCGAACGCAGCGCGCGCACCAGCGTGTCCTGCACCAGGTCGTCGGCGATGTCGGCGTCGCGCGCGAGCGCCCGCGCGTAACGCCGCAGCGCCGGGATCATGGCTTCGACACTCTGGCGAAACGGGCTCATGCTTCGATCGGTCCGCTGACGTCGGCGCGACAGGCGCGCACCTTCCCAACATAACACCCGAATGACGGAACTATTCCGGTCCTTTCCGGACTTGCGAACAGCGTTAATGGGTATTCGCGGATTTGGGCTTTTCCGCCGTGGAGTGCTGGTGTACCTCCAGACCACCGATCACGTGCAGCCGGGAATCCGATGTCGCAAGTTTCAGGTCTGATGCAGGGCAAGCGGGGAGTGATCCTCGGTGTCGCCAACAACCGCTCCATCGCCTGGGGCATCGCCAAGGCATGCCACGCCGCCGGCGCCGAGATCGCGCTGACCTGGCAGGGCGAAGCGCTGAAGAAGCGGGTCGCGCCGCTGGCCGAGGAGATCGGAGGTATTCTGCTCGGCCATTGCGACGTCACCGATCCTGCCACCATCGATGCCGCCTTCGCCGGACTTGCCAGGCAGTGGGGCAAGATCGACTTCGTGGTGCACGCGATCGCCTTCTCCGACAAGGACCAGCTCGACGGCCGCTACATCGACACCACCGCCGACAACTTTACCAACACCATGCTCATCAGTTGCTACTCGCTGACCGCCATCGCGCAGCGTGCGGAGAAGCTGATGACGGAAGGCGGCTCGATCCTGACGCTGACCTATTACGGCTCGGAAAAGTGGATGCCGCATTACAACGTCATGGGCGTCGCCAAGGCGGCGCTCGAGGCCAGCGTGCGCTATCTCGCCGCCGATCTCGGCAAGGACAACATCCGCGTCAACGCGCTCTCTGCCGGACCGGTCAAGACGCTCGCTGCGGCAGGCATCGGCGATTTCCGTTACATGCTGAAATGGAACGAACTCAACGCGCCACTGCGGCGGACCGTGAGCCTGGAGGAGGTCGGCGCCAGCGCGCTGTATCTGCTCTCCGACATGTCGCGCGGCGTCACCGGCGAGGTGCACCATGTCGACTCCGGCTACCACATCGTCGGCATGAAGCATCCCGACGCGCCCGATATCTCGCGGACGCAGGAATAGCTGCCGCCTGCCATGCCCGCGCCGACCATCTATTACATCCGCCACGGCGAGACATCGTGGAATGCGGAGGGGCGGTTGCAGGGCACGCTCGACATTCCCCTCAATGAACTCGGCCGCAGGCAGGCGGCACACGCCGGCGACGTCCTTGCCGGCCTGTTCGAGCGCGACCGCCGCGACAAGAACGAACTCGTCTATGTCGCCAGCCCCCTTGGCCGCGCCCGTTCGACGATGGATTTCGTGCGTGCGGCGCTTGGGCTGGCGGCGGGCGAATACGCGCTCGACGACCGCCTGCGCGAGATCGGCTATGGCGAATGGGAGGGCTCGACGCTCGCCGAGATGCAGGCGAAAGACCCGGAATTCTACGCCAAACGCCTCACGCAGAAATGGACGATGTCTTCGCCGGGCGGCGAGACCTATGAGGCGGTACAGGTCCGGATGCGCGACTGGTACGATTCGATCAAGGCCGATACCGTCGCGGTGGCCCATGGCGGGACCTGCCGGGCCCTGATGGTCGCGCTCGGCCATGAGACGCCGCAAAGCGCGGCCGATCTCTACATCGAGCAGGGCGCCGTCTACGTGTTCGGCGACGGATCGCTCAGAAAATATAGTTAAGGCGCAGGCCGAAATTGACCGGGGGGACCGCCCGCGTTACCACACGGCTCAATCCCGGATTTCCAGAGCAAGCATGTCCTTCAACACCTTCGGCCACATGTTCCGCGTCACGACCTTTGGCGAGAGCCATGGGCTTGCGATCGGCTGCGTGGTCGACGGCTGTCCGCCGCTGATCCCGCTCACCAACGAGGACATCCAGCACGATCTCGACCGCCGCCGGCCGGGACAATCGCGCTTCACCACGCAGCGGCAGGAGCCGGATGCGGTGAAGATCCTGTCCGGCGTGATGGCGCATCCGGAGACCGGCGTACAGGTGACGACGGGCACGCCGATTGCGCTTCTGATCGAGAACACCGACCAGCGCTCCAAGGACTATTCCGAGATCAAGGACAAGTTCCGTCCGGGGCATGCCGACTTCACCTATGAAGCCAAGTATGGCCTGCGCGACTATCGCGGCGGCGGGCGCTCTTCGGCGCGCGAGACTGCAACGCGCGTGGCGGCAGGCGCCATCGCGCGAAAAATCCTGCCCGAGGTGAAGGTGCGCGGCGCGCTGGTGCAGATGGGCCCGCACAAGATCGACCGCGAGAAATGGGACTGGGACGAGATTGCGAAGAATCCGTTCTTCTGTCCGGACCGGGACAAGGCTGCCTTCTTCGAGAGCTATCTCGACGGCATCCGCAAGTCCGGCTCCTCGATCGGCGCCGTCATCGAAATCGTGGCCGAAGGCGTGCCGCCGGGGCTGGGCGCACCGATCTACGCCAAGCTCGACGGCGATCTGGCCTCGGCCATGATGAGCATCAATGCGGTCAAGGGCGTCGAGATCGGCGCCGGCTTTGGCGCGGCCGAATTGTCCGGCGAGGAGAATGCCGACGAGATGCGCACCGGCAATAACGGCACGCGTTTTCTCTCAAACAACGCCGGCGGCGTTCTGGGTGGCATCTCCACCGGCCAGCCGGTGGTGGTGCGCTTTGCAGTGAAGCCGACATCGTCGATCCTCACCCCGCGCCGCACGGTGGACCGCCAGGGCGGCGAGACGGAGATCATGACCAAGGGCCGCCACGATCCTTGCGTCGGCATCCGCGCTGTGCCTGTCGGCGAGGCCATGATGGCCTGCGTGCTGGCCGATCACCTGCTGCGCCACCGCGGCCAGGTCGGTTGAGCGGGCTAGCTTCCGCGCACGAAGCCGCCCATATTCTCAGCCAGAGAGAAGGGCAGGCCGCATGGCGGTTGACGTAAGTGACGTCAGGGAATGGCTGATCGACGGCGGGCGCTCTTCGCCCGTTCCCGGCGACATGATCGACGAGCTGTGCAGGCGGCTGATCGATGCCGGCATCCCGCTGTTCCGCGTCGCCTTCTACATCCGCACGCTGCACCCCGACATCTTCGGCCGGAATTTCATCTGGAAACCGGGCGAGCCGATCCAGATCGGCACGGCGGATCACAGCATCACGGAGACGCCGCAGTTCCATGCGAGCCCGATTTCCATCGTGGCCCGCGAGGGCCGCGAGATACGCGCGCGCGTCAGTGATCCCGACAGCAGCCGCTGGCCCGTCGTCGAGGATCTGCGCGCCGAAGGCGTCACCGACTACATCGCGCGGCCGATCCGCTACATCGACGGCTCGGCACATACCACGAGCTGGAGCACCAGGCAGGAAGGCGGTTTCACCGACGAACAGCTCGATGCACTGCGCTCGATCCTGGCGCCGCTGGCGCGGCTGATCGAGGTCGTCTCGCTTCAGCGAAAGGCCGCCACGCTGCTTGACGTTTACGTCGGCAATCGCGCCGGCGAAAAGATTCTCGGCGGCCAGATCCGGCGCGGCCACACCGAGAGCATGAACGCCGCGATCTGGCTGTCCGATTTGCGCGGCTTCACCGCGCTGTCGGACCGGTTGCCGCCCGAAACCGTCGTCGACATTCTCAATAACTACTTCGATTGCCAGGTCGCCGCCATCAAGGAGCATGGGGGCGAAGTGCTGAAATACATGGGCGACGGTCTGCTCGCGGTGTTTCCGATCGATGAATATGTCGGCGATTCCCCGGAAGTCTGCGCGCATGTGCTGGAAGCCGCGCGGCAGACGCGCTCAGGCGTCGAGGCGATGCAGTACAGGATCGGCGACACCATCGAGCGCTTCCGCTTCGGCGTCGCGCTGCATGTCGGCCCGATCCTCTACGGCAATATCGGCGGCGGCAGCCGGCTCGACTTCACCTGCATCGGGCCCGCCGTCAATCTCGCCGCGCGGCTGGAAAAGCTCACCGGCCGGCTGCGCCGCACCATCGTCGCTTCCGAAGGCTTTGCCGGCATCTGCAGCGGCGGCTGGTGCGATCTCGGCGAGTTTCCGATCGCGGGTTTTGCCAAGGCCCAGCGCGTCTACGGCCTGTTCGACGAAGAGGCGGCGGAAGCGGCCTGAGCGTTCGGGTTATCCGTTATTCCTCCGGCTCCGTCGTGAACAAGAGCGGATAGCCCTTGGCGCGGCCGGCATCGGTGGCGCGGGTTGCCTTGGTCTCGGCGACGTCCTTGGTGAACACCGCGACCACGCAGACGCCGCGGCGGTGCGCGGTGATCATCACCTTGTAGGCCTCGTCCTCGGTCATGCGGAATTCACCCTTCAGCACCGTGACGACGAATTCGCGCGGCGTGTAGTCGTCATTGATCAGGATCACCTTGTGCAGGCGCGGCCGCTCGGTCTTGGTCTTGACCCTGGTTTTCGGCTTGACGACGGTGTCGGTCATGACGGCACAAACTCCCGCGCCGCGCACACCCGCGATCAGCTGCCGCGGCACCCCGCAAGGCGCTGCGCCATGGCCTGATCGCCGCTGAAAACCGCGGTCTCGATCAGTTTACAGGCTCCGGCCGGGTCCCGGAACTGGGCATTATTCGAGAGTTTCAAAGCCGAAATGCGAGGCAATCCGGCAATTTGCTGGCAGGCTAAACCGATTGTGATGGACAATTCACGTTACCGCTTTTCGCGCCGCGATTTGCGTGTCACCATTGCTTCCTAATCGGGAGGGGCGCGATGCGCTGGTATGTCTCGATCGGAGCGGTGCTTGTCGCGGGCATGTTGGCCGGCGGCGACGTGGCGGGTGTTGCCGCGCCCGGCCCGGGCAACCAGACCAACCCCCGTCTTGCGGAAAAGGAAGCCACCGTCGATGTCGAGCTCGTGCTCGCCGTCGATGTCTCCTATTCCATGGACATGGATGAATTGGCGATCCAGCGCGAGGGCTATGCGCAGGCCATAATCTCCAAGGAATTCCTGCAGGCGCTGAAGGCCGGGCCGAACGGCAAGATCGCCATTACCTATTTCGAATGGGCCGCCTCGACCGACCAGAAGCTGATCATTCCCTGGCGGCTGATCGACGGGCCGGAATCGGCGGACGCCGTCGCTGCAGAGATCATGAAGACGCCGATCCGCCGCGCCTCGCGCACCTCGATCTCCGGCGCAATCAGTTTTGCAATGCCGCTGTTCGAGGAGAACAACTATCGCGGCTTGAGGCGGGTGATCGACATCTCCGGCGACGGCCCCAATAACAACGGCATACCGGTGACTACCGCGCGCGACGCGGCGCTGGAGAAGGGCATCATCATCAACGGCCTGCCGATCATGGTGAAGGAGCCGTCCTATTCGACCATGGATATCGACAACCTCGACTATTATTACGAGGACTGCGTGATCGGCGGCCCCGGCTCCTTCGTGGTCACCATCAAGGACCGCGACAAGTTCAAGGAAGCGATCCGCACCAAGCTGCTGCTCGAAGTCGCCGGCCGCACGCCGGAACGCCCGGTTGTGCCGGCCGCCGCCCAGGGCAGGGAGCCGCGGGTCAATTGCCTGATCGGCGAGAAAATCTGGCAGGACCGGTGGGGGCGGTGATGTTGCCGTAGGATGGGTAGAGCGCAGCGAGACCCATCATCTTCACGGCAAGTATTCGATGGGTTTCGCTGCGCTCTACCCCTCCTGCGATCTCAGCACGGCATGAAAGGCGCAACCATGGGCAATTGCATCGTCGTCGTTCAGTTTGATCTACCGAAGCGTACACAGGAGCAGGCCGTCGCCGGTGGAACCGGCTCGGCGCCGATCTATCGCGGGCTCGCCGGAAAAGGCTTGATCCGCAAGGACTACCTCAATGGAGAGACTGGCACCGGCGGCGTCTATCTTTGGGAGAGCCGCGCCGCCGCCGAAGCATGGTTTACCGAGGCCCGGATCGCCGAACTGACGCAGCGTTTCGGTGTCCGTCCCCGGCTCACCTGGTATGACACGCATGTCACCGTCGACAATGTGCGAGGTGAAACGCGTGTCAACGGCGTGCCCATCTCGATCGCTGCGGAATAGACGGCGGCATGAGACGGGTCGACGGCTAGGTAGGATGGGTTGAGCGAAGCGAAACCCATCATGCCAGTGGCGGGGCAGTCGATGGGTTTCGCTTCGCTCCACCCATCTACGATTCTATCGTGAAAACCGCGCCACCAGCTCGACATGCGGCGTGTGGCGGAACTGATCGACCGGCGTGACGCCGTCGATCCGGTAGCCGCCATCGAGCAAAATCTTCGCATCGCGCGCGAAGGTCGTGACGTTGCAGGAGACCGCGACCACCAGCGGCACCTTGCTCGCGGCAAGCTGCGTGGCCTGCGCCTGCGCGCCCTGTCGCGGCGGGTCGAACACGATGGCGTCGTAATCGCGCAGTTCCTGCGGCACCAGCGGGCGGCGGAACAGATCGCGCGTTTCCGCTCTGACCGGCTTCAGCCCGGAGGTCGTGGTCGCCGCCTTTTGCAGCGCCGCCACCGAACCGGCATCGCTGTCGAATGCCGTCACGCGCGACGTCGCAGCCAGCCTTAGCGCAAACGGGCCGACGCCGCAGAAGAGGTCGGCGACGTGCTTGGCCTTCCTGCAATGGTCCAGCACCAGCGCGGCGAGCGTTTCCTCGCCGGCAGCGGTCGCCTGCAGGAACGAGCCCGGCGGTAGCGTCACCTGCGCGGTCGCCATGGTGACGACCGGCGGATTGCGCATCAGCACCAGTTCGCCATGGCGCGTCAGCCGCGCCAGCCGGTGCGCTTGCGCGATGGCGGAGAGTTTTGTCGTCATCGCCATCGTGACCTGCCCGGAGCCGCGGACATCGACATCGAGGCCGCCGCTTGTGGCCGTGAACTGGATGTCCAGCGGCTTTCGCGCAGGCTTCAGGGTCTCTGCGATCGCCCAGGCGGCATCGAGCGCGCCGTCCAGCGCGGGATCGAGGATCGGGCAGCGGTCGATCGGGATGATGTCGTGCGAGTGTGCTGCGGCAAAGCCGACCTTCAGCACCTCATGCGTGCCCATCCGCGCATGCAGGGTGATGCGCCGTCGCCCGCTGCCATGGGCGTCGACCAGGGCCGCGACGTCGCCGGCGATGCCCGTCTGCGCCAGTGTCTCCACGGCGATGTTGCGCTTCCAGGCGCGGTAGGCCGCCTCATCCCAGTGCTGGATGGCGCAGCCGCCGCAGACGGTGAAATGCGGGCAGAACGGCGCGATACGTTCGGGGCTGGCCTGCCTGACTTCGACGAGGCGGCGGCGGTCGGGGTGGCCGTGAACCTCGGCCGCTTCCACGGTCTCGCCGCCTATCGTGTACGGCACGTAGATGTTGCCGCCGGGCGACAGCGCCACGCCGTCGCCGCGATGGCCGACATGATCGATGAAGAGGATCTCAGCCACGCCGCGCGCCGAGGAAGAACTCGATGTTGCCGTCGCCGCCGGGGATCGAGGAGGGGAACACCTGCATGTCGGTGCAGCCGAGCGAGGCTGCGAACGCCGTAATGTCGTCGCAGACCTGCTGGTGCACCATGGCGTTGCGAATGATGCCGCCCTTGTAGTTCTTCCGCTCCGCCTCGTATTGCGGCTTGATCAGGGCGAGCAGGTGCATCGGGCTGGCCGCCAGCGACAGCGCCGCCGGCAGCACCGCCTTCAGCGAGATGAAGCTGACGTCGATCGTCACCACGTCGGGCCGCAGCGGCAAGCGGGTGTTCTCCAGCTTGCGGATATCGGTGCCTTCCATCGACACGATTCGGGGGTGGCCGTGCAGGGAGTGGTGCAACTGGCCGTGGCCGACATCGATGGCAAACACCATCGCGGCGCCGTTTGCCAGCAGTACCTCGGTGAAGCCGCCGGTGGAGGCGCCGATGTCGAGACAAACGTGATTTTCGATCTCGATCGGATAGGTCTCCAGCGCGCCCGCGAGCTTGACGCCGCCGCGCGAGACCCAGGGGTGCGCGGGTTGCGCCTGCAGCACCGCATCGGCCGGAATGACTTCCGAAGCCTTCGCGACCTGCCGGTCATTGGCGATGACGAGGCCGGCGTCGATCGCCGCGCGGGCGCGTGCCCGGCTCTCGAACAGGCCGCGCTCCACCAGCACCACGTCGGCGCGCTTGCGGGAAGCTTCGCTGTTGCCTTGCTTTGCCACGATCAGTCCGGTTTCCTGGCCGCGAGGCGCACGCACGCCTCGAACGCGGTGAGGTCGTGCCAGATGTCCGCAGGCCTTGCTTGCGGCATCACCAGCGGCGAGCCGTGCAGGTCGAGCGCATGGATCATCATCAGATTATCCATCAGGCCGAAATCCTCAACCGTCAATCCGTCGCTGTCGATCAGGCGCTTTTCGAGGGTTCTTGTCACCTTCGTGAAGTGCGGGACGCGTTCCGCATAGGTCGAGGGCTCGTTGCTGTAGGCGAGGCAGAGCTTGCCGCGGCCGGCCATGTAGCCGAGCTCGTAGACGGTACCGGGGTCGGCGCCGGGGCCGCGGAACGGCGTGAGATTGGCGATGATCGCGTCCGCCGCATCCATCATGGCTTCATTGCCCTTGAAGATCTGCAGCGAGGCGTCGTGCGTGGCGGGATCAATCGCACTGTCGAGCGGATAGAGCCCGGTTACGCCGTGGCGCCTGCAGATGTCGGTTTTTTTGTTGCCGATATCGAGTGCGTCCGGCAGGAACACGTCGGGTCCTGCCAGATAGATATGCATGCGTCACCTGAGGCTGAGGTCGAACACCTCTCCCATAGGAAGAGGTCGGCGCAAAGCGCCGGGTGAGGGGTTGTGGTCTCAAATGGGCACCTGAACCCCTCACCCGGATCGCTTGCGCGATCCGACCTCTCCCTTCGGGAGAGGTGGGGTCTGGTGTCCGGTCTGCGCTCAGGCGAGTTTGACGCTCTCGGTCTTGTAGTCCTTGCCCAGCGTCTCGAACACCTTGGCGACGATGCCCTTGGCGTCGAGGCCGGCGCGCGCATACATCGCGTTCGGCGAGTCGTGGTCGAGAAACACGTCGGGCAGCACCATCGAGCGCATCCGCAGGCCGCCGTCGAGCATGCCGCGGTCGGAGAGGTATTGCATGACATGCGAGCCGAAGCCGCCGACCGAGCCTTCCTCGATGGTAATGAGGATCTCGTGGTCGCGCGCCAGCTTCAGGACCATCTCCTCGTCGAGCGGCTTCATGAAGCGGGCGTCCGCGATGGTGGCGGACAGGCCATGGGCGGCGAGCTCATCGGCCGCCTTCTCGCATTCGGCCAGCCGCGTGCCGAAGGAGAGCAGGGCGACCTTCTTGCCCTCGCGGATGATGCGGCCCTTGCCGATCTCGAGCGGGATGCCGACGTCCGGCATCTCGACGCCGCGGCCTTCGCCGCGGGGGTAGCGCACCGAGCTCGGGCGGTCGTTGATCGCGACCTGGGTTGCGACCATGTGCACCAGCTCGGCCTCGTCGGCAGCGGCCATGATCACGAAGTTCGGCAGGCAGCCGAGATAGGCGTTGTCGAACGAACCGGCATGGGTCGCGCCGTCGGCGCCGACGAGGCCGGCGCGGTCAATGGCAAAGCGCACCGGCAGACTCTGGATCGCGACGTCATGCACGACCTGGTCGTAGCCGCGCTGCAGGAAGGTGGAGTAGATGGCGCAGAACGGCTTGTAGCCTTCGCTGGCGAGGCCGGCCGCAAACGTCACCGCATGCTGCTCGGCGATGCCGACGTCGAAGGTGCGGTCGGGGAAGGCCTTGTTGAAGATGTCGACGCCGGTGCCTGACGGCATCGCGGCGGTGATGGCGACGATCTTCTTGTCCTTTTCGGCTTCCTTGACGAGGCTCTGGCCGAACACGTTCTGGTAGGCGGGCGCATTCGGCTTGGCCTTGGCCTGCGTGCCGGTGGCGACGTCGAACTTGACCACCGCGTGATACTTGTCGGCGGAAGCTTCCGCCGGACCGTAGCCCTTGCCCTTCTGGGTCACGACGTGGACCAGGATCGGGCCTTCTTCCATGTCGCGGACGTTCTTCAGGACCGGCAGCAAATGGTCGAGGTTATGGCCGTCGATCGGGCCGACATAATAGAAGCCGAGCTCCTCGAACAGCGTGCCGCCGTCCATCATGAAGCCGCGGGAATATTCCTCGACCCGGTTGGCGCGGTTGGCGATGATCTTGGGCAGGCGCTTGTTGATCTGCTTGGCCGCCTCGCGCAGCGTGCGATAGGTCTTGCCGGAATAGAGCCGCGACAGATAGGCGCTCATCGCGCCGACGGGCGGCGCAATCGACATGTCGTTGTCGTTGAGGATGACGATCAGGCGGGAATTCATCGCGCCCGCATTGTTCATGGCCTCATAGGCCATGCCGGCGCTCATCGCGCCGTCGCCGATCACGGCGATCACGTTGTTCTTGCCGCCGGAGAGGTCGCGGGCCACCGCCATGCCGAGGCCGGCGGAGATCGAGGTCGAGGAGTGCGCCGCGCCGAACGGGTCGTAGTCGCTCTCGCTGCGCTTGGTGAAGCCGGAAAGGCCGCCGCCGGTGCGCAGCGTGCGGATGCGGTCGCGCCGGCCGGTCAGGATCTTGTGCGGATAGGCCTGGTGGCCGACGTCCCAGATCAGGCGATCGCGGGGCGTATCGAAGATGTAGTGGATCGCGGTGGTCAGCTCGACCACGCCGAGGCCGGCGCCGAAATGACCGCCGGTCACCGAGACCGCGTCGATCGTTTCCTGGCGAAGCTCGTCGGCGACCTGTTGCACCTGCTCGATCTTGAGCTTGCGCAGATCGTCGGGGGTTTTGATGGTGTCGAGAAGCGGCGTCTTACTAAATGCGGTCACAGCGATATTCCAGTTTTGCATGTCGGAACGCGAGGTCCGACGAGAATTGGGTTTGCGCATCCACCGCGCAGCGAGGAGCCTGATTGGTTAGCCTTAGCGGCGACCCAAATCGTTCAATGTGATTTTCATCACCTAAGGCGTCTTCCACCCGTCCCGGTCAATTTTCGCGAGCCATTTGAAGCGTTTGCCGCCACACCCGGCGGTGGCACACCAGCCCCCAACAGCCCATAGAACCGCAAGCTTTACACCAAAGCCTCAGCCAAAGCCAACCCGCCCGGGTTTCGAAACGGCCGTCGAGGGGTCACAAGAGCCTGGAAGGATTAACCGCGCGGCGGGCCATGGGTTCATTCGTGCCCGGTTCCTCGGCTTCTTTAGGGCCGGACCGGGCATTTTCCAGCTGTTTCCATGCCCATTCCCGGGCGGTCGGGTCGCCGGTCGCCACCGTCAGCGCGGCCTGCGGCACCGCCATGCGCTCGGTCAGCGGCACCGGGCCGCACACGATCATGAAGAAATCGTAGGCGTGGGGCACCTCGTTGGCCATCACGAACTGGAAGTGGACGCGGAAGAACTGCCGGCGGAATGAATTGTAGTGCTCGGGCAGGATGATCTCCTTGAAGCGCACCGGCACGATGGTCGGGTTGCGCCGCGCGGCGCCGACGTCGATGCCGTGGGCGGCCAAGGGGTCGAACTGGAAGAAGTTCATCACGTCCTTGCGGGCCTGGCAGTCGATCCAGTCGATCGAGGGTTCGACCGCAAGCATGCGCATGTGGTCGCGGAAATCCTGCGAGGCCGCATGATAGCCGACGATCGGGAAATTGCCGCCGATGGTGAGCAGCACGATGCGCGGCCCGTGACGGCCGAGCACAGGATCGAGTTTCAGCGCACGCGCGAGCATCTCGACGCCGAGGAACGAGCCCGAGCTGTGGCCGACCAGCACGATCTCTTCCGCCTCGCTCGAACCGGCGACCTTCACCAGATGCTGCGCAAAGCGGTCGATGCGCGCGTCCCAGTCCGGGCGCTGGCGATGCGAGAATTGCCAGGTCCAGATTGTGTCGGACAGCAGATATAGCACGTAGGTCCGCTTTTCCGTGTATTTCAGCACGGTGCCGAGCACGGCAACGAAGACGGCGGCGGCGACTGCGATGCTGAAGAGATGGGGGACGCCGAGTGCGGCGAGCCCCCATTCGACCGCAAAGGCGATCGCGCCGACGCAAATGGCTTCGGCCAGCAGCACGATGTGCGGCCAGGTGATGAAGGTGGCAAAACGCCAGCTCGTCGCAAAGAAGCGGAACGCAGTCCCGCGGAGGATCAGCCGCCAGTAAATCCACACCGCGTGAAACACGATGCGCCAGATCGGCTGGGCGAGGTCGCGCTGGATGAAATCCTCGAAGCGCAGGAAGTCGTAATCGGTTCTGGTCTGCCAGTCGGCCGCCTTGGTCTCGATGGCCCAGGAGGCGATCTCGCCACTGTCGGCGGCTTGCGGCCGGGTGGTGGTGGCGGAGATGCCGTAGAGCCGTGCGAACTTGCGCAGCTCGGTCCGGAACATGCGATAGTACTGCGCCAGCCCGCGGGGATCGTATCCCTGGATGTAGATGATATGGCGGTGCTTCACGCGCACTAAAGTCTGTTCCCCATGGCCGCGCGACTATAGCAGGCCGTACCGGGCGGATAGAGCTAATTCGGTCGCGCCGGGGCAGGGGCTGGATTCGGCCGGTCGCTGAAGAATGGCGCTTGAAGGGAGCCCCGCGGGCAACGCCGTCACTGCACGTCGAGCGGCTCGGTCCCCGTCGCCTGGCCGGAGGCATCGGTGGTGATCTTGTCGACGCGGGCCTCGGCCTGGCGCAACAACTCCTCGCAGCGGCGCTTGAGGGCTTCGCCGCGTTCATAGATGGCGACCGACTCCTCCAGCGGCACCTTGCCTTCCTCGAGCCGCTTGACGATCGATTCGAGTTCCTCGATCGCGCGCTCGAAGGTGAGCTTCTTCACGTCGCCTTGCGTGTTCTCGGCCATCTGCGGTTTCCCAATGCGCCGGATTGCCCGGACGCGGAATCAAGAGGAGTTTTCGCCATTGTGGCGGCGTTCTAGCCGCCCATCAATGCGGTGACGTGGGCGGCGACCGACTCCTGCAGTCCCTGCAAATCGTAACCGCCCTCCAGCACGGAGACGACGCGGCCGCCGGCGGTCTGGTCGGCGAGGTCCAGCAGCTTCTTCGTGACCCAGGCGAAATCCTCGGCCTTCAGGTTCAGCGAAGCCAGCGGATCGCGATAATGCGCATCGAAGCCCGCGGAAATGACGATCAGTTCCGGGCTGAACTTGGTCAGCTGCGGCAGTATGAGGTTCTCGAACGCCGAGCGGAACTTGGCGCTGCCGTCTTCGGCCGCAAGCGGCGCGTTGACGATGGTGTCGTGCTCGCCGCGCTCGCCCTTGGCGCCGGTGCCCGGGAACAGCGGCATCTGGTGAGTCGAGCAGTACATCACGGTCGGGTCGGCCCAGAAGATGTCCTGCGTGCCGTTGCCGTGATGGACGTCGAAATCGACCACGGCCGCGCGCGCGATGCCGTATTTGCGCTGCGCATGCCTTGCTGCGATCGCGGCATTGTCGAAGAAGCAGAAGCCCATTGGCTTCGACGCCTCGGCATGATGGCCGGGCGGGCGCACTGCGACAAAGGCGTTCGGATGGTTGCCCGACATCACGGCATCGGTGGCCGACACCGCGCCGCCGACGCCGCGCATCACCGCCTCCCAGGTGCCCGGCGACATCGATGTGTCGCCGTCGATATAGATCATGCCCGAGGTGGGCGCGATGTGGCGCAGTTCCGTGACGTAATGCTCGCCATGGCACAGCGTCACCTGGTCGAGATTGCCCTCCGGCGCCTGATCGCGCACCAGCGCGTTGAATCTGTCCTGCGCCAGCGCCTCATCGACGGCGCGCAGCCGGTCGGGCCGTTCGGGATGGCCGGGCGGCGTCAGATGATCGAGGCAGGCCTGGTGGGTGAGGAAAAGCGTCATGGAGCGATAATCTAGGGCGAGAGCGGCAGGTTAGAAAGGGTAGGTAGGCCAAAAGGGCCTTGCAAATCAATTGATTCTGCTGATGCGGCCGCCCGGGGCCGGGGCGATCGGGCTGGCCTTGAGGAAGTAGTCATATAATGCATCGACATCGTAGATGCCGGTCAGCGTGTCGGTGCCCTTGGTAAAGGCCGTAAAGCCGTCGCCGCCGTCGAAAAGGTAGCTGTTCACGGTGACGCGATAGCGCGCGGCCGGCTCGATCCGTGCGCCGTTCAGGGTCATCCGCTCGGCGGGGATGCGCTCGCCGTCGCCTTTGCTGCCGTCCCAGACGAAGCCGAAACCCCTGGAGACCTGCAGGATGCGCGGACGTTTCGGGTCCGCCCATTGCTGCTCCAGCGCGTCCTTGATCTGCTGCCCCGTCAGCGTCATCGTCACCAGCTGGTTGCGGAAAGGCTGTGCGGCGAATACGTCGGCGTAGGTGACCTCGCCATTGGCCGTCTTCACGATGTCGCTGCGGATGCCGCCGGGATTGGTGAAGGCGATCACGGCGCCGCCGGTCTTGTCGCCGTCGGTTGCCGCCAGCTGCGCATCGGTGATGATGTCACCGAGCATGCTCTCGCCGGCATCGTTGGGCATGCGCGACAGGGTTTCGGTGATGACGCCCGCCGGCCGGTTGGCGATCGGCGCCGAAAGTTTCTCGTAAGCCTCGATCAGCGCGGTCTGCTCCGGATTTTTCGCGATCGTCGCGCTGCGCACGATGTGGTTCTCGGGCTTTGCGGCGACGATGTCGCGCGTCGCCGGATCGAGCTTGAGGTCGATGGTGGTGACGAGCGTGCCGTATTTGTCGCCGCTGGTGACGAGACGTCCGTCGATCTCGCAGAGATAGGCGCGGTGGGTGTGGCCGGAGATCACGAGGTCCACCGCCTTGTCGAATTTCTTGACGATCTCGACGATCGGCCCGGAAATGCCGGAGCAGCCGTCATAGTCGCCGGTCGGAAATCCGCCCTCGTGGATCAGCACCACGATCGCCTCGACGCCCTTCGCGCGCAGCTCCGGTATCAACGCATTCACCGTCTCCGCCTCGTCGCGGAATTCGAGCCCGGCGATGCCGGCCGGCGAGACGATGCCGGCGGTGCCCTTCAGCGTCAGCCCGATGAAGGCAACCGGGATGCCGTCGAACTCGCGGATCGCGTAAGGCGGAAACAGGCTCTTGCCCGTGCTCTTCTCGATCGTCGAGGCGGCGAGATAGCGGAATTTCGCGCCTTCGAAACGGTGCGGGCCGCGGCAGCCGTCCGTCGGGTGGCAGCCGCCATCCTGCATGCGCAGCAGCTCGTTCCTGCCCTCGTCGAACTCGTGATTGCCGACGGAGGCGACCTCCAGCCCCATCAGCGACAGCGCCTCGATGGTCGGCTCGTCGTGGAACAGCGCCGACAGGAAGGGGCTGGCGCCGATCAGATCGCCGGCTGCGACGAAGATCGAATGCTTGCGCCCCTCGCGCAGTTCTTTCACCAGCGTCGCCATGTGCTCGGCACCGCCGGCGGGCACGGTGACCTTCTTCGTCCTGTCGGCGGGATCGTCGATGCGGATACCGCCGGCAAACGGCTGCAGATAGCCGTGAAAGTCGTTGATGGCGAGGATGCGCAGGTCGACGGGCTCCTTGCCTTGCGCGAAGGCGGGGGAGGCGGCGAGGGCAAGGCTCACGATGGCGAGGAGTCTGGCAGGCGAGAGCATCATCAAGCCATCTTAAATCATCGCGGCGACGATTTCACGAAGAGTCCCTCAAGGTGAGGAGCCGCAATGCGGCGTCTCGAACCACGAGGCCCCGATCCAGCCTGCGGCCATCCTTCGAGACGCGCGCCGAGGCGCGCTCCTCAGGATGAGGGCAGTGGGTGTGGCAACGGGGTCAGCCCCTCTTCCTCTTGAAGAACGCCTGGAACGCGGCGACGGCTTCCTTCGAGCGCATGCGCTCGCCGAACAAATGGCTTTCCTGGTCGATGCGGCGGGTCAGGTCTTCCGGCGGCAGCTTCAACAGCTTGCGCGAGATGGCGACGGCTTCCGCCGGCAGCGCGCAGATTTCGCGCGCGACCTTGCGCGCCTCGGCCTCGGTGTGGCCAGCGGCGACCACCTCGTTGACGAAGCCGGCCTCGCGCGCCTCGTCGGCGTGCATGGTGCGGCCCATCACCAGCGTGGCGAAGGCGCGCTGGTGTCCCATGGTGCGCGGCATCAGGAGGCTGGAGGCGCCTTCCGGCACGAGACCCAGATGGATGAAGGGCGTGGCGAAGGTCGCAGTCTTGCTGGCCAGCACATAGTCGCAATGGAACAGCATGGTGGTGCCGATACCGATCGCGACGCCGTCGACGGCGGCGATGATCGGCTTGGTGTTGTGCGCCAGCGAATAGAGGAATTTCTGCGCGTTCGACGCGCGCGGCGTGTCGGCGTTCGCGGTGCCGGCTTTGAGGAAATCCTCGAGATCGTTGCCGGCGGTGAACACGCCGCTGCCGCCGGTGATGATGAGGCAGCGGATGTCCGGGTTGTTCTGCGCGGTGTCGATGGCATCGCTCATCGCGCGGTACATGCTTTGCGTGATCGCGTTCTTCTTCTCCGGCCGCCGCATCGTGATGACGCGCGCGTGGTGGTCGTCGGCGACAATCAGGTGTTCGGTCATGCGGCGTATCCCCGGCGAACCCGCCGCCGCGCTGCCGCCGGCGAGTCATTGGCCGATATCCTACATGATCCGCCGCCGCGCCCAAGCCGCATCGCGGCCTTTTCCCGGAGAGCGGCCATGAGCAAAACGCGACGCTTGCGCGATTATGTCGCGCGATCACGCAGCAAGTAGAAGCAATCTGAAAGTCAGGGACGAACGCTGCGAGGGCTCCCTCCCCCGCAAGCTAGGGGATTCCCGGATTTTAGCATTGAGCGGCAAGTGCATAGCCCTCGAGAGTTGCGGCGAGACGGGTCCAGCCGTCGCGCATGGTTTTTGGCCCGGGTGGCTTGTAGTAGCAATTCCAGCCGCCGAGACGGGCTGCG
>NZ_JACRMG010000016.1 GCF_016219575.1 Bradyrhizobium sp.
AAGCAGCTTACTGAAAATGCTATCGCGAAATCGCATGCTCGGCCTTCTGTGTCTCGACAACCAGAAATGACCGATTTGCCTCGGTCGCGCCGGGCATGCACCGCGACATAGTGAATCATTCCCCGGACAGCCCTGCGCAAGCACGGGGAGAGGGAGAAGAAAGAGCAACGCCCTTGGCTGAAATCGAGGGAAATCCGGCATTCGAGTTTCCCCGTTCGTCTGCAATCATTCCACGCAAACCGAATCCGAACGAGACGATCATGGCCCTGCAACTTCGCCCGAACTGCGAATATTGCGACAAGGATCTGCCGCCATCGGCCACCGACGCGCGCATCTGCTCCTATGAGTGCACCTTCTGTGCCGATTGCGCGGAGAACAAGCTCGGCAACGTCTGCCCGAATTGCGGCGGCGGTTTCGTGCCGCGCCCGATCCGCCCCTCGAAGGAATGGCGCCCCGGCGTCTGCGCGGTGAAACAGCCGCCGTCCGACAAGCGCGTGCATCTGAAGTACAGTATCGAGGACATCGCGGCGCATTCCGCCCGGGTCAAGGACATCGCGCCTCAGGATCGCTGAGGACTCGACATCGTCATTCCGGGATGGTCCGAAGGACCAGACCCGGAATCTCGAAATTCCGGGTTCGATGCTTCGCATCGCCCCGGAATGACATTAGGCCGCCACGATCGTCCCCTCGACCTCGCCGAAGCCGACGCGGTAGCCGTCGCCCTGGCACCAGCCGCGCATCACGAGCGAATCGCCGTCTTCGAGAAACGAACGCGTGACGCCGGCTGCCAGCTCCACCGGTTCGGTGCCGTTCCAGCTGATCTCGAGCAGGCTGCCGCGCTGGTTCTTCTCGGGACCTGAGATCGTGCCGCTGCCGAGGAGATCGCCGACATTCATGGCGCAGCCGGAGGAGGCATGGTGCACGAGCTGCTGAACCGACGACCAGTACATGTATTTAAAATTGGTGCGGCAGATGCTCTTCGCCTCGTTCATGCCGCTGGCACGCAGGGCGACGTCGAGTTCGAGATCGTAATTGTTCGGCCGCGCCTGTTTCAGATAAGCCAGTGGCTCCGGCTCCTGCTTCGGCCCTTGCAGGCGGAACGGCTCCAGCGCCTCGCGCGTCACGATCCAGGGGCTGATCGATGTCGCGAACGCCTTGGCCTGGAACGGGCCAAGCGGCACATATTCCCATTGCTGGATGTCACGCGCGCTCCAGTCGTTGAGGATGGTGAAGCCGAAGATCATCTCCTCGGCCTGCGCCTCGGTCAGCATCTCGCCCATCTTCGAGGCCTGGCCGACGACGACACCCATCTCCAGCTCGAAGTCGAGCCGCTTGCATGGCCCGAAGCTCGGTGCATCCACGTTCGGCGGCTTGAGTTGCCCGCGCGGTCGCTTCACCCGGGTGCCGCTGACGACGACGGTGGAAGCGCGGCCATTATAACCGATCGGCATGTGCAGCCAGTTCGGCTGCAGCGCATTGTCCTTGCCGCGGAACATGACGCCGACATTGGTGGCGTGCTCTTTCGACGAATAGAAATCGGTATAGCCGGACACCGCGATCGGCAGATGCAGTTTCACATCCGCCATCGGCACCAGCACACGCTTGCGCAGCCTGTCATTGTCGCGCAGCTCCGGATGGTCGTGGCGCAGCAATTCGCTGATACGCGCCCGCGTCTTCGACCAGACTTTCGGACCCAGCGCCATGAACGGATTCAACGTTGCAGCAGCAAATACGCTCGGCTCGACGACATCGATGCGGCAATCCTGCGCCAGTTGCCAGATATCGAGCACATGGTCGCCGATCGCGACGCCCACCCGCGGGGCGAGACCGTCCTTCGCGGAGAACACGCCGTAGGGCAGGTTCTGGATCGGGAAGTCGGAGGCGGGGTCGACGGGAATGAAGGAGCGGAGTTTGGGATCGTTGGGGTGGGGCAAGGCTTCCTCCGGCTAGAGCGTCGTCATGGCCGGGCTTGACCCGGCCGCCACGACTTTCTTCTTGTCTCAAGACGTGGATGCCCGGGACAAGCCCGGGCATGACGAGTGGTAGAGGGGTGCGACCTACGGCCTGCCAGGATCGAAGCGCTTTTCGAGTCCCTTCCAGCAATCCGAGTAGTCGTCCTGCAGCGTGGACGACCTTGCCGCGTATTCGGTCACGCGCTGGGCAAAGCGCGTCTCGAACATGAAGGCCATGGTGCCCGTCAGCTTCACCGGCTTCAATTCGCCATTGCTGGCGTGATCGAACGCCTGGCGGTCGGGGCCATGCGGCAGCATGCAATTGTGCAGGGATGCGCCGCCGGGGACAAAGCCTTGCGGCCGCGCGTCGTAGACGCCGTAGATCAGCCCCATGAACTCGCTCATGATGTTCATGTGGTACCACGGCGGACGGAAGGTGTTGTCCGCCACCATCCAGCGCTCCGGGAAGATCACGAAATCGATATTCGCCGTGCCCGCGGTCTCCGACGGCGAGGTCAGCACTGTGAAGATCGAGGGATCGGGATGATCGAAGCCGATCGCGCCGACCGGCGAGAAGGTGCGCAGGTCGTATTTGTAGGGCGCGTAATTGCCGTGCCAGGCGACGACGTCGATCGGCGAATGCGGCAGCTCGGTCCGAAACAGCGAGCCGCCCCACTTCACGAAAAGCTCGGTCGGCGTGTCCTTGTCCTCATAGGCGGCCACCGGCGTCAGGAAGTCGCGCGAATTGGCGAGGCAATTGGCGCCGATCGGGCCACGCTCCGGCAGCGTGAAGGCGCCGCCGTAATTCTCGCAGAGATAGCCGCGCGCCGGCCCGCCGGGGATTTCCACGCGGAATTTCACGCCGCGGGGAATCACCGCGATCTCGCCCGGCTCGATGTCGATGCGGCCGAATTCGGTGACGAGGCGGAGGTTGCCCTGTTGCGGCACGAACATCAGCTCGCCGTCGGCATTGTAGAAATTCTGCTCCACCATCGATTTGGTGATCAGGTACATGTGCGCCGCCATGCCGCCTTGGGTATTGGCGTCGCCCGCGGTGGTCATGGTGTACACGCCCTGCAGGAATGTGACGTCGGCCTTGGGCAGCGGCGGCGGATCCCAGCGCAGCTGCGCGATCGGCAAATCGTATTCGTGGCAGGGCGCAGTGCGCCAGAAGCCCATATCGACCTTGGTGAAGCGGCCGGAATGTTTCACCGACGGGCGGATGCGGTAGAGCCAGGAGCGCTCGTTGGAGCCGCGCGGCGCGGTAAAGGGCGAGCCGGAAAGCTGCTCGGCATAGAGCCCGTAGGCGCAACGCTGCGGCGAGTTGCGCCCCAGCGGCAGCGCGCCGGGCAGCGCCTCGGTCTCGAAGCTGTTGCCGAAGCCGGACATGTAGCCGGGCGCGATCTGCGCCGAGCTGCGGCTGATGGTGTCAGGCGAGGTATTGATGTTCATGTCTATCCTCCTCCTTGCAGGGCGGCCCACATTTCGCGGTCGCGCGCATCAGTCCAGATCACGGGCTCGTCGATGCCCGAGGCCTCGTCGAACGCGCGCGAGACGTTGAACGGCAGGCAATGTTCATAGATGGCGAAGCTCGAGAATTTCGGATCCATCACCTCACGCGTCGCCGCCATCGATTCCTTCAAGGTGCGCCCCCGTGCGACCGAGGTCTCGGCTGCACCGTAGAGCGTCGTGACGAAGTCGCGGGTCATGGCGATGGCATCGCGCACGGTAGCAACACCCTTCAGCGCGTCGCCGCGGCCCGGCGCAATCGCCTTGGGATTGAAGGCGCGGATCTCGTTCAGCGTCGCCGGCCATTCGCGCAAGTAGGCGTCACCGCAATAGCAGGCGGAGTGATACTCGATCAGGTCGCCCGACAGCATCACCTCGGCATCCGGCACCCAGGCGACGATATCGCCGGAGGTGT
This sequence comes from Bradyrhizobium sp., assembly GCF_016219575.1. Taxonomy (GTDB): domain Bacteria; phylum Pseudomonadota; class Alphaproteobacteria; order Rhizobiales; family Xanthobacteraceae; genus Bradyrhizobium. Next base: position 3,877 of record NZ_JACRMG010000016.1, read on the forward strand.
GGCCGGCCCCGAGCGACATCAGCCGCACCTCGCGCTTGCCGAGATAGATGGTCATGTCGGTCTCGAAGGTCAGCGTCGGCCATGTCAGGCCGGGAATGCTTTTCGCGTCCTGGAACAGGCGCGGGAAACGGCCGTACTCGGAGTCCCAGTCCTGCTGGCCGCGCTCCTGGATCAGGCGATAAGTCTCTTGCGATGCGACAATGCCCTGCGCCTTGTAGGCGGAGGCTCCCAGCACGCGCACGGCGTGGTAATGGGACAGCACGACATATTTGATCGGCTTGTCGGTGACAGTGCGCACCCGTTCGATCACCTTGTTCGCCATTGCAGGAGTTGCCTGCGCATCGAACACCAGGCAGCCGTCGTCGCCGACGATCACGGCCGAGTTCGGATCGCCCTCGGCGGTGAAGGCGTAGAGATCGGGACCGATCTCCGAGAAGGTGACTTTCTTCTCCGCGAGATCCCCGGTGGATGCGAAACTGACGGTAGCCATTGCGACAAATTCCCTTGAGCCGTTATTGTTGTTGCGGTTGTTATTGTTGTTGCTGTTGTTGCTGCTGGTCTGCATCAAGCATGCGCCGTTTTGCCAGCGCGATCGCTTCGCGCAGGACCTCGATGTCGCCGATGTGGTTGGCGAGCACCAGCACCAGCGCCGCGTCGAGATCGGCGCTCTCGGCTTCGCTCAAACCGCGATGCGCCTCGACAACCGCGCGGAAGGCGTCGTCGGGCCTGGCGAAGTTCGAACTGGTCGACAGCGGCATTGTGGAAACCTCAATTGAGCCCGCAGGCGCGCGCCAGCGCGGCCTCGATCGCCGGGCGCGTCGGGTGACGGAAGCGGGCGGCGACGTAGCCGTCCGGCCGCAGCAGGTAAGTCGCGCCGCCTTCGGCGTCATAGCGCTGGCCGGCCAAACCGGACGCATCGATCAATCCATCCTCGCCACCGACGCGGATGGTGCCAAGGCCTTCCGGCGCATCGACGACCTTGCCATTGCCGAACGTCAGCAACGTGAAGCGCGTTCCCTTGCGCATGAAGGCCTCGGTGAGGAACATCGGATTGCCCGTGCGGTCGGAAACCGGCGCATCCGGCATCGAAGTTCCCGGCCGCGGACCGCCGCGCCAATTGTCGGTATCGGCCGTGGACAGCGGCGTCTCGTAGACCGAAGGCAGGGACAGCCGGCCGCCATTGACCATGCGCTTGCCGAATTCGGTTTCCCTTGCAAGCGACAGCACCGCCTTGCGCAGCCGCGCTTCCTGGCTCGTCACCGGCGCCATGAAATCGGTGGCGCGGGTGGACTCGCGGATGTTCTCGTCCGCCGCAGCACTTCGCTCGGTGTCATAGGTCTCGAGCAGGCTTTCCGGCGAAGTCCCGCGCAGCACGCGATCGAGCTTCCAGGCGATGTTCTCGGCGTCCTCCAGCCCGGAATTGGCGCCGCGCGCGCCGAACGGCGAGACCTGGTGTGCGGAATCGCCGGCGAAGATGACGCGGCCATGGAGGAAACGGTCCATCCGCCGGCATTGGAACTTGTAGAGCGATATCCACTCGAAATCGAAGTTCTCGTGGCCGAGCATGCGCGCGATCCGCGGCGCCACGTTTTCCGGCTTCTTCTCGACCGCCGGATCGGCGTCCGGACTGAGCTGCAGGTCGATGCGCCAGACGTCGTCGGGCTGCTTGTGCAAGAGCGCCGAGCGGCCGGCGTGGAACGGCGGATCGAACCAGAACCAGCGTTCGGTAGGGAACGCGGCCGTCATCTTGACGTCGGCGATCAGGAACTGGTCCTCGAACACCTGGCCGGAAAACTCCGCGCCGACCATCTGCCGCAGCGAGGATCGCGCGCCGTCGCAGGCGATCAGATATTGCGCGTGCAGCTTGTAGGGCCCTTCGGGCGTATCGATCGTGAGCGCGACGTAATCATTCCGCCGCTCGAGCGCGCTCACCTTGTTGCGCCAGCGCAGATCGACGTCGGGCAATTGCGCGATACGGTCGACCAGATAGGCTTCGGCATAATATTGCTGCAGGTTGATGAAGGCCGGCCGCTTGTGGCCCTCCTCCGGTAGCAGGTTGAACTGGTAGAGCAGGGACGCGCCGTGAAAGATCCTGCCGACGCTCCACACCACACCCTTCTCGACCATGCGGTCGGCGACGCCGAGCCGGTCCCAGTATTCCAGCGCGCGCTTCGAGAAGCAGATCGCGCGCGACCCTTCGCCGATGCGGTCGGCGTCATCCAGCAGCACCACCTTTTGCCCGCGCTGGGCCAGATCGATCGCCAGCGACAGGCCGACAGGACCCGCGCCGACCACCACCACCGCATGTTCGGCCGGGGTCGCGGCGGGCCGATCCTGGTCGGGATGCCTGCGGTATCCGAACTGGACTTTGCTGTGCGGCATGGATTTGCTCTGGCCAACAGTCGGTGGCACTGGTAATTAGTCTCATATGCAACTATCTTAATCCGCGGCCCGCCGTCAACTCAAATTGGAGCGATCCTTGGCAAGGTCCTTGGCAAAGTCCCCGGCAAAGGCAGTGTCGGGCGAGCTGGCGGCCCCGCCCCGCGAGGACGCGGCGGCGAGGAAGAGTCAGCGGCTCGACCTGTTCAAATTCGTGCCGTTCCGCCTCAACCGGCTGGCGGCCGAGGTCTCCAGCGCGCTCGCCGTCGAATACCAGGACCGCTACGGGCTCGACATCCCCGCCTGGCGGGTGATGGCCACGCTAGGCTTCCGCAAGGACGCCTGCAGCGCGCAATATGTCGCGGAATGCACGCGGACGCACAAGTCGACCATCAGCCGCGCGGTGACGGCGCTGATGAAGCGCCAGTTCATCGAACGCGTCGAGAACGAGAACGACCGACGCGAATTCCGCCTGCGCCTGACCCGCAAGGGCCGCGCGCTGTATGAGGAGCTGTTGCCGCGCCTGTTGCAGCGCGAGCAGGAGATCCTGGCCTGCCTGTCGGCGCAGGAGCGCCGCGACCTGGCGACGCTGCTGGGCAAGCTGGAGAACGGCCTCAATCTGGTGCAGACCAGCGAGGAAGCCGACGCCAAGGAGGCGTACTGAGCGGCCTACTTCACGGCCGTCACCACGATCTCCACGATGTGCGGCGGCTCGAGCTCGACGCCGATGCAGGCGCGCATCGGCGGATTCTTGCGATCGACCCACTCATCCCAGGCGCGGTTCATCTCGGCCTTGCGCTCGATGTCGGCGATATAGACGATGGCCGAGAGGATCCTGCTCTTGTCCGTACCGCACAGCGCCAGGCTTTCGTCGATGCGGGCGAGCGCCTTCACGCTCTGTTCGTACATCGAGGGACTGACTGGATCGGGAGCGACCGCCACGGTGAAAACGAGATCGTCGTGGGCGACCGCACGGCTGCGGGTAGGTGTAAGACCGGCAAAGCGCGTGATCATGGGGCGTCTCCGAATGGATTCAGCTGCCCTTGCTCTCACCAAGGTGCTTCGCGATCACAGGGAAATAATTGTCGCCCGATCCTGCATCGATCGCTTCCTGCAGGATCGTGCCCACGAGCTCCGCCCCGCGAATCTTCAACCCGGCATCGCTCGCCAGCTCCAGCGCGTAGGAAAGATCCTTCAGCGCATACTCCGTAGAGAACGCGCGCTCCGGAAACACGCCGGGCAAGATCGCCTTCATGCCATGGTTGCGCAGCGCAAAGCTGTCGGCCGAGCCCTTTGACAGCGTCTCCAGCAGCAGTTTTGCATCGACGCCGTTGCGCCGGGCGACTGCAACGGCCTCGGCGAGCGCGTTGACGGTCTCGAACAGCACCATGTTGTTGAGGATCTTCGTCACCTGCCCGGCGCCGACGTCCCCGCAATGGGTGACGTCGGTGGCAAAGCAGCGGATCAGGGGCTCGATCGCCGCATAGAGCGCGGCCGTCGTGCCGACCATGACGCTCAGCGTACCGTCCTGCGCCGCCTGCCGCGTGCGCGCAATCGGCGCATCCGCCCAGGAAGCGCCCTTCGCCGCCAACTGGCGAGCAAAATCGCGGGTCTGGCTCACCGACGAGGTACCGAGATCGACGACGACCTGGCCGGCGCGGACATTTTTCAGGATGCCGTCGCCCTCGAACACCGCGCGCACATGCCTGGCGCTGGGCAGGCAGAGGAACACCAGATCGCTTTGCTTCAGCACGTCGGCGACGGAGGCCGCGACCTCCGCGCCCTCGCCGCGCAGCCGTGCCAGCGGCTCGGCGGAAAGATCGAAGGCCAGCACGCGGCGGCCGCTTTTCTTGACGACATTGCGGCAGATCGGCTCGCCCATCACGCCAAGGCCGATGAAGCCGATGGTCTTGTACTCGGTCATTTTCCCGGAAACCTATTTCGCAAAGGATCGCGATGGGGCCAGATGCAGCGCAAAGGCATCGACCTTGTCGCTGGCGCGCGGATAGATCTCGCTGACGATCGGATCGTGGCCGGGAATGAAGCGGTCCGGATGGCCGGCAAGCCGCTCGACGATTTCCCATCCCTGCGCCATGTCGCCGACATTGTAGACGATCGGGAACGGGCTGCGCTTCTGCAGGTTCGCGTAGTAGTGCGCGGCGTCCGACGCCAGCACCACCGGGCCGCGCGCGGTCTCGACCCGCACCACCTGCAACCCGTCGGAATGGCCGCCGACGCGATGCACGGTCACGCCCGGTGCGATCTCGCCGTCGCCGGAATGGAAGGTGACGCGCTCGCCATAGACATGGCGCACCATCAGCGTGACGTGTTCGACCGAGAACGGATGCCGCAGCATGCCGTTGCACATGCAGCGCCCGGTCGCATAGCTCATCTCGCGGTCCTGCAGATGAAACCGCGCATTGGGGAAGCGGTCGAGATTGCCGGCGTGATCGTAATGCAGATGGGTGACGATGACGTCCCTGATCGCTTCAGCCCTGACGCCGAAATTGGCGAGCGCGTCGACCGGATTGAGCGTCAGCTTGCGGGCGCGCGACTTCGCCTCCTCCGCGTTGAAGCCGGTATCGACCAGGATGTCGCGGCCGCCGCCGCGGATCAGCCAGACGAAATAATCGAGATCCTGCGCGGTGGTGTCATGCGGATCGGGAGCGAGGAAATTCATCTGGGGGGTACGCGGCGACATGGTGGCGTAGCGCAGCGCGTAGATTTCGTAGGCGTTTCCCATGGCTATTGCTTTTTGAGGCTTGGCTTTTTGATTGCTTGACGGTCGGACCGCCCGCACCAAGCCATCGTGACAGGCAAAGGTCAAACCGCAGCCGCGCATGTCAGGCGTGTGCCCGCGAGGGCTGCAATGTGAGGCCAATCACATTGATTTGGCAGGACTATCGGGCCGGGAACCGCATCGCGCGCCCCCTGCGCGCACCAGCCGGGATTTATTCCGGCCCGCTCGCAATATTTCGTAGCGGTGAATTGTCGCAATTAACGGTGAAGCGGCAATCGGTTGACGGTCTGCAAGGCGGGTTTGATAATGCGCTTTTCGTCAAGTAAGGTCGCCGCGGCGCAAGCTGGATCGGCGCCTATTGGGCTGGACCGCCGCCGCTATGAAAATCCGCGTATTGCTTCTTTCACTGCTCCTCTCGGTCGCCTCGGCCGTGCCGTCGCTGGCTGCCGGCGAGCGCCTGGCCCTCGTCATCGGCAATGCAAAATATCCCGACGCCGAGGCGCCGCTGCGCGAGCCGATCAATGACGCCCGCGACGTCGCCGACGAACTGAAGCGCGACGGCTTTGCCGTCGAGACCGGCGAAAACCTGACCGCCGAGCAGATGCGCCGCGCCTTTGACCGCCTGTACGGCAAGATCAAGCCCGGCTCGATCGTGCTGCTGTTCTTCTCCGGCTTCGGCATCGAGTCCGGCCGTCAGAGCTACATGATTCCGGTGGACGCCCAGATCTGGACCGAGCCCGACGTGCGCCGCGACGGCTTCAGCCTCGAGAAGGTGCTGGGCGAGATCAACAGCCGCGGAGCAGGCGTCAAGATCGCACTGATCGATGCCTCCAGGCGCAACCCGTTCGAACGCCGGTTCCGCAGCTTCTCCGCCGGGCTTGCACCGGTCATCGCGCCGAACGGCACGCTGGTGATGTATTCGGCGGCTCTGTCTTCCGTGGTTGCCGACAGTGGCGGCGACCGCAGCCTGTTCGTGCGGGAACTGCTCAAGGAAATCCGCGTCCCCGACCTGACGGCCGAGGAAACGCTGAACCGCACCCGGGTCGGCGTCACGCGCGCCTCGCGCAGCGAGCAGGTGCCGTGGATTTCGTCCTCGCTGGCGGAGGATTTTTCCTTCATTCCCGGCGGCTCGCGGCCCTCGACCCCGTCGACGCAGGCCAAGAGCCCGCCGCCGTTGCCACCCCCGGTGCAGCAAACGGTGACCCCGCCGCCTCCGGGCAAGCAGCAGGCAAGCATCCCGCCGCCGGTCGAAGTACCGCCGCCGCCGAAGCAGATCGAGGTCAATATCCCGCCTCCCCCGCCGCCGCAGCAGCCGGCAAGGACCGAAAACGCGTTGTCTGACGACCCGACCATCAAGAGCCTGACCGCCAAGCTCAACGACAATCCGGACGATTCGGCAGCGCTGTACCGACGCGGTCAGGTCTATGCCAGCAAGGGCGCCTATGATCTCGCGATCAAGGATTTCAACAATTCGCTGCGCCTGAACCCGAAGGACGTCGAGGCCTATAACAACCGCTGCTGGGCCCGGACCGTGATCGGCGACCTCCAGGCGGCGCTGAGGGATTGCAACGAGGCGCTGCGGCTGCGGCCGAACTTCGTCGACGCGCTGGACAGCCGCGGCCTGCTTAATCTCAAGAGCGGCCAGACCAAGAATGCCATTGCCGATTTCGATGCCGCGCTGCGGATCAATCCCCGTCTGACCTCCTCGCTATATGGACGGGGGCTCGCCAAGCGGAGAAACGGCTCGATTGCCGAGGGCGACCTGGATATAGCTAACGCCAAGGCGATGGACCCGAATATTGTCAAGGAATTCGCGGATTACGGGGTGCAGTGACGCGTTTGGAGGCGGCGCCGCCTTCGAACCCCGGGCAGGCGCCGGAGACTAATGAGAATCAACGCCGCGACCGATCAGGTCCGGCCGTCCATTTGGTAAGCTGATTGGAACCGCGCGGGCAGCGCAGGAGGGACTGGCAATGGCAAAGTTTTCAGGAACCAGGAATCTAACCGCATTCGCCGCGATTTTGACCGTTGGCACGGCATTGTCCTTTGGAATCGGCGCGGCACTGGCCGCCGACGAGGTGACCGAAGACCAGATCTTGAGGGCCCTGACCCCGACCAAGAAGCCGCTCACCCGCGGCCTGTCGGTCGGCGGGTCGGCCGAGCCGGCCGCCAACCCCGCCGAAGCCAAATTGGTCACCAGCGTCCGTGGCCGCACCACCCGTTCGCTGTCGCGAACCGAGCGCGAGGAAATCGCCGCCATCGTCCAGGACAAGCCGAAGATCGATCTGGAGATCACCTTCGACTACAACTCGGCCGACATCAGCGCCAAGTCGATCCCCTCGGTGCAGGCGCTGGGCCGCGCACTGTCCAATGCCGAGCTGAAGGGCTCGACCTTCGTTGTTGCCGGTCACACCGATGCGGCGGGCGGCGAGGAGTATAATCAGAGCCTGTCCGAGCGCCGTGCCGACTCGATCAAGAAGTATCTGGTCGACAAATACGGCATCAACGGCAGCGACCTCGTCACCGTCGGCTACGGCAAGAGCAAGCTGAAGGATCCGGCCCAGCCGCTCGCTGAAGCCAACCGGCGCGTGCAGGTGGTGAACATGGAAACCAAGGTCACCGCGCAGAAGTAAGCTCTAAGCCGACTGGCGTGGGTGCTTTCGGGTATTGCAGAGAACAGCCTCCGTCCGGGCCGGTCCCGAGCGGAGGCTTTTTTCTCGCCGCCCCGGCGGTATGCCGCGGCCGGACGGTATCCACAGCACGGCAAAACGCGCTAACATGGCTCGCCTGCCCAGCGCGACGGCGCCCGCTCCACACGAATCTGGTTCTGGAATGATCCGGCGATGAAGCCACTCACCGAATATATCAAGCCTGCGATTGGAACGGTCGTCTTTTTCGTGCTCGTCGCCGGCTACTACTGGTGGGAGCACCGCCCCCACCGCGAGAAGCCGGAGACGACCGGCCAGGCGCTGGTCGTGGTCGCCAAGACCGTCAATGCCTGCTTCTCCGACATGGTGCGGGTCACCGGCTTCATCGTGCCGAAGCGCGAGGCCGTGGTCGGCGCCGACCAGGAAGGCTCGAAAGTCACCGACCTGTTCGTCCGCGAGGGCGACCTCGTCACCGAGAACCAGGAGCTGGCGCGCCTGTCGCCACCGCCACAGCAGCCGGGCCAGCAACAGCAGGGCGGCCGTAGCGGCCCGATCTCGCTGAAGGCGCCCGCCGCAGGTCTCCTGACCGAAGTCCGCACCATCGTCGGCGCCCCCGCCTCGCCGCAGGCCGGGCCCATGTTCCGCATCGCCGTCAACAACGAGATCGAGCTCGACACCGAAGTGCCGAGCGTCCACATCCTCAAGCTCAATCCCGGCGCGACCGCCCGCATCAGCCGCGACGGCGCCCCCGACCTCGTCGGCCGGGTCCGCCTGGTGTCGCCGCAGATCGACCGCACCAGCCAGCTCGGCAAGGTGCGCATCTCGATGACCAGCAATCCCTCGCTCAAGGTCGGCATGTTCGCGCGCGCCAATATCGACGCCAAGCGCAGCTGCGGCGTCGCGGTGCCTCACACCGCAATCGATCGCCTCACCGTGCAGGTGGTGAAGGGGGGCAACACGATCGAGACGCGCAAGGTTCGCGTCGGGCTGTCGTCCGATACCTCCACCGAGATTCTCGAAGGCCTCGACGTGGGCGAAGTCGTCGTTGCCGACGCTGGCACCTCGCTGCATGACGGCGACCAGGTCAAGACCATGTTTGCTGATGAACTCGATCGTGTGCGGGTACGCTGATGGCTCTCAATATTTCCGCTTGGTCGATCCGCAATCCGCTTCCCTCCATCGTCTTCTCGATCATCCTTCTGGTGCTCGGCTGGGTGTCGTTCACCAAGCTCGCGGTGACGCGGTTGCCGTCGGCCGACATCCCCGTGATCTCGGTCGCGGTGTCGCAGTTCGGCGCGGCTCCCTCCGAACTTGAGTCGCAGGTCACCAAGACGATCGAGGACGGCGTCTCCGGCGTCGAGGGCGTGCGCCACATCTCCTCGTCGATTACCGACGGCCTGTCGCTGACCACCATCCAGTTCGCGCTGGAGACCAACACCGACCGCGCGCTGAACGACATCAAGGACGCCATCACCCGCGTGCGCGCCAACCTGCCGCAGAACGTCACCGAGCCGCTGATCCAGCGCGTCGACGTCATCGGCCTGCCGATCGTCACCTACGCCGCGATCTCGCCCGGCAAGACGCCGGAGCAGCTCTCCTATTTCGTCGACGACGTGGTCAAGCGCGCGCTGCAGGGCGTGCGCAACGTCGCCCAGGTCGAGCGCATCGGCGGTGTCGAGCGCGAGATCCTGGTCTCGCTCGATCCCGACCGGCTGCAGGCGGCGGGCCTGACCGCCGTCAATGTCAGCCAGATCCTGCGCGGCACTAATGTCGACGTTGCCGGCGGCCGGGCCGAGATCGGCAAGAACGACCAGGCGATCCGCACGCTGGCCGGCGCCAAGACGCTGAACGAGCTCGCCGGCACCATGATCCCGCTGTTTTCCGGCGGCGAGGTCCGGCTCGACGACCTCGGCACGGTCACCGACACCATCGCCGACCGCCGCACCTTCGCCCGCTTCAACGGCGAGCCGGTGGTGGCACTCGGCATCAAGCGCTCCAAGGGCGCTTCCGACGTGGTGGTTGCAGCCGCCGTGCAGAAGCGCATCGATGCGCTGAAGGTCGCCTACCCCGATGTCGACCTGAAAATGATCGACACCTCGGTCGACTTCACCAAGGGCAATTACGAAGCCGCGATATCGACGCTGTTCGAAGGCGCCGTGCTCGCCGTCATCATCGTGATGCTGTTCCTGCGCGATTTCCGCGCCACCATCATCGCCGCCGTGTCGCTGCCGCTGTCGATCTTCCCGGCATTCTGGGTGATGGACATTCTGGGCTTCTCGCTCAACCTCGTTTCCTTCCTCGCCATCACGCTGTCGACGGGTATCCTGGTCGACGATGCCATCGTCGAGATCGAGAACATCGTGCGCCACATGCGCATGGGCAAGTCGCCTTATCGAGCCGCACTCGAAGCTGCCGACGAGATCGGCCTGGCCGTGATCGCAATCTCGCTGACGATCATCGCGATCTTCGCCCCTGCAAGCTTCATGTCCGGCATTGCCGGCCAGTTCTTCAAGCAGTTCGGCATCACGGTTTCGGTGCAGGTGTTCTTCTCGCTGCTCGCGGCGCGCTTCGTCACGCCGATGCTCGCGGCCTATTTCATGAAGGACAGTCACCACGAGGATCCGCCGCCGGGCTTCATCCTGAGCAACTACCACAAGCTCGTGACCCTGTCGGTGAAGCATTACTTCATCACCATCCTTATCGGCTTCGGCGTCTTCGCCGCCTCGATCTGGAGCATCACCTTGCTGCCGCAAGGCTTCCTGCCGGCGCAGGACACCGCACGCTCGCTGCTCGCCATCGAGCTGCCGCCCGGCACGCAGCTCGCCTACACCGAGAAGGTCACCGAAGAGATCGTGGCGCGGTTGCGCAAGCGGCCCGAGGTGAAGAACGTCTTCGTCGACGGCGGCCGCGTCCCGCCGGGTCTGCAGGAAGTCCGCCGCGCCGCGCTGATCGTCAACTACACGCCGAAGGGCGATCGCAAGATCACCCAGCGCGAGCTGGAGCTCTCGATCAGCAACGAGATGGCGAACATCCCCGACATCCGCTTCTGGTTCCTCGATGAAAACGGCCTGCGCGCGATCTCGCTCGTCGTCACCGGCATCGACAGCAACATCGTCAACAACGTTGCCAGCGAACTGGCGACTCAGATGAAGCGGATTCCGACCATCGCCAACGTGATCTCGGAAACCTCGCTCGACCGGCCCGAACTGCGCATCCGGCCGCGCGCCGAACTGGCCGCGCGGCTCGGTGTCTCTACCGAAAGCCTGTCGCAGACCATCCGCGTCGCCACCATCGGCGACGTGGGACCTGCGCTGGCGAAATTCGACGCCGGCGACCGCCAGGTGCCGATCCGGGTCCAGCTCGAGGATTCCGCGCGCGGCGATCTTTCGATGCTGCAGCAATTGCGCGTGCCGCTCGGCCAGCGCGGCGAACGCGGCGGCGTGCCGCTGTCCGTCGTCGCCGACATCCAGCTCGACCAGGGACCTACCAGCATCAACCGCTACGACCGCGAGCGGCAGGCCACCGTCGCGGCCGACCTGGTCGGCAACTCCGCGCTCGGCGATGCCACCAAGGCCATCTACGACCTGCCTGTCATGAAGAGCCTGCCGAAGGGCGTGAGGGTCAGCCCGTCGGGCGACGCCGAAAGTCTCAACGAGCTCTCGGAAGGCTTTGCCACCGCGATCACCGCGGGCCTGATGATGGTCTATGCCGTGCTGGTGCTGCTGTTCGGCACCTTCCTGCAGCCGCTCACCATCCTATTCTCGCTGCCGCTCTCGATCGGCGGCGCGGTCGGTGCACTGCTGCTCACCGGCAAGCAGCTAACCACGCCGGTGTGGATCGGCATCCTGATGCTGATGGGCATCGTCACCAAGAACGCCATCATGCTGGTGGAGTTCGCCATCGAAGCCATCAGGGAAGGCAAGTCGCGTGAGGAAGCGATGATCGACGCCGGCATGAAGCGCGCGCGCCCGATCATCATGACCACCATCGCGATGGTCGCAGGCATGATGCCGAGCGCGCTCGCAGTCGGCGCCGGTGGCGAGTTCCGCTCGCCGATGGCGCTGGCGGTGATCGGCGGCCTCATATTCTCCACGGTGCTGTCGCTGGTGTTCGTGCCTGCGATGTTCATGCTGATGGACGACGTCGGCAGCCTGATCTGGCGCTTCGGCAAACGGCTGATCGTCTCCCACGGCGAGGACGAGGAGCCGCCGTCAAGCCATCACCATCCGGCGCCGCCGCCCGCCAAGGGCCCGCCCCCGCTGCCGCCCCGCGTGGCACCCGCGGCGAAGTGAGGACTACTCGTTCCGCGCCACCGCCGTCAGCTTGTTGAGGTTCTGCAGCAGGATGCGGCCGCGCTGCAGGTCGAGGATACCGTCCTTGCGCCAGAGCTGGAGCTGGCGGTTGACGCTTTCGCGGGCGGCGCCGACGAAGACGCCGAGCTGCTCCTGGGAAATATGAACCTCGGAACCGAAATCGGCCGCCAGCGCGCAGAGCCGCCGCGCCAGCCGCACCGGCAGGGGCTGCAGCATGGATTCCTCCATGCGCTCGCTCTGCCAGCGGATGCGCTGGCACAGCAACATGATGATCTTGATGGCGACCTTGGGCTCGCGCTCGAGGAAGCTGAGAAAATCCTCGCGGCGCAGCACGAACAGTTCGGAGGCCTCTCCGGCGGTGGCGTCCGCCGTGCGGTTCTGGCCGTCGAGCACGGCTACCTCGCCGAAGAGATCTCCGGGGCCCATGAAGTTCAGCGTCAGCCTGCTGCCATCCGACGCACCGGTTTCGATCCGGACCTGGCCGCGGCGCACCCCGAACAGGGCATCGCCCGCGTCGCCCTTCTGGAACAGGACCTCGCCCGCCGCCATTTGCTGGGTATGGCAGAGCCCGGCGATCCGCTGCAGTTCATCGGGCCCGAGGTCCGCGAACATCGGATTCATCTTCAAAATGACCGCAAATTCGGCCTGTTTGCTCATGGCAATGCCTTTTCAAGTCCGGCCCTGGGGAATGGGAGCTGTCGCATGGTTCGGCCCGGAGGAAGTGTGCCATAAGTCACATAACTTTGCAGTCCCCCCGGATTATTTTTGCCTCCTTTGAGCCGGCCGCCTGATCCGCGGTAAGCTCGCCCTCGCCTGTCTGGAACGTCGAAATGAGAACAATTAGAATCGCAGGCGCCGCCATTGCTGCCGTGATCGTCGTGATCGCGCTGCTCTTGATCGTCGGCGTCCCCTCCGGATTCCTGACCTCCGCCATCCAGGAGCGGGTCGAGCGCGACACCGGCTTCAAGCTGACCATCAATGGCTCGACCAAGATCGGCATCTGGCCCTCGCTGAACGTGACCATGAAGGACGTCACGCTGCAGGACCCGAAGGACCGCGACATCACCAATCGCCTGACCGCCGCCAGCATCGAGGCCGACGTGACGCTCGCCAGCGTCTGGTCCGGCAAGCCCGAGATCACCGAGCTCGTGATCGTGCGCCCGATCGTGAACCTGCCGCTGCAGCGCCAGCGGTCGCGCGAGATTCCGTCGAAGGCGTCCGGCACGGCGGCCACCCCGTCCTTCTCGATCGAGCACATCGTCGTCACCGGCGGCACGATGGTGTTCTCCAATCTGCGCGACCGCGTCGAAAACAGGATCGAAGGCATCAACGCCGACGCCATCATGACGTCCGACCGCAAGGTGCGGATAACCGGCAATGCCCGCACCGGCGAGCATCCGCTGAAGTTCGACATCAAAGCGACCGCGCCGGCCGCGCCGCTGGAGCGGCAGAACATCCCGACCGAATTCACCCTCGACGCGCCGGCCCTGTTGCCGGCCCCCGCCGCCGGCAAGGCCGAAGTGCGGCTGAACGGCAGCATCATCCAGATCAACGGCCTGTCCGGCATGCTCGGCGACGGTGCGTTCAACGGCTGGGCCTCGGTCGATGTCGGGAGCAAGCCGCTGGTCAAGCTCGATCTCGACTTCCATCGGCTCAACGTCGCCGTGGCAAAGAGCACGCCCGGCTCGGCGAAGGCGCCGTGGAGCAATGCGACCATCGACATCAACGGGCTCAATTATGTCGACGCGCAGGCGCGCATCTCGGCTGCGCAGCTCAATCTCGGCGACGCGCAATTTGCGCCAGCCGCTATCGAAGCTAATCTGGAGAGCGGCGTGCTGAAGCTGCGCGTCGCCAATCTCGGCACCTATGGCGGCCAGACCAACGGCGATCTCACCATCGACGCTTCGACCGCGGTGCCCAGCTACACGCTGCTGACCGACCTCGTCGGCGTGCGCGCGCTGCCGCTGCTGCAGGGTGCGGCAGATTTCGACAAGCTCGACGGCAAGATGCAGGCGAAGATTTCCGTGCGCTCCACCGGCAACAGCCAGCGCGCGATCATGAGCAACATGACCGGCACCGTGTTTGCCCTGTTCCAGGACGGCCAGATCCGCGGCCTCAACGTGGCGCAGATGATCCGCTCGCTGACCGCGAGTCCGCTCTCCGGCTGGCAGGAGAACAGCCAGCAGGCGACCGACCTCACGCAGCTCTCGGCCTCCTTCAAGATCGACAAGGGCCAGGCCACCACCTACGACCTCAACCTCGTCGGCCCGCTGGTGAAGGTCACCGGCGTCGGCACCGTCGACCTCGGCACCAAGCAGATGGGATTCCGCGTCGAGCCCAAGCTGGTGATGACCACCGAGGGCCAGGGCCGCGCGTCCGATCCCGTCGGCTTCGGCATCCCCGTGATCATCGACGGGCCGTGGTCGGAGCCGCGCATCTATCCCGAGATGAGCGGCATCCTGGAAAATCCGGAAGCCGCCTACGCCAAGCTGCGCGAGATGGGCAAGGGCCTGTTCGGCAAGGACGGCGCCGGGCTCGGCGCTGCGATCGGCGGCCTGCTCAGCGGCATGCAGCAGGGCGGCGCCCAGCCGGGCCAGCAGCCCGGCACCGGCAGCACCGGCGGACAGCCGGCACTCGGCGGCGACCTCGGCGCCACGATCGGCAACCTGCTGCAGCAGGGCCTCGGCGGGCTCGGCCAGCCGCAGCCGGCCACACCCGGCCAGCAGCCGCAGGCCGGAGGTCAGCCACCTGCCGGCGGACGCTCGCAAGGCCGCAGCATCCCCTCGCCCGGGTCGAATCCGGCTCCCCTGCCGCAGGCGCAGACGACCTCCCCGCCACCCGCCGCCGCGAGCGAGCCGGCGCCCGCGACCCAGGAAAGCCAGCCGATGAACGACGTGCTGCGGCAGCTTTTCAACCGCTGATTCCACTGGAAACAGGCCGGATTGCCTGAAATCCGGGCTAACCATGCCGGGCAATAGCCGGTCTGCGCTGCCGATCTGTGCTAAAATTCGACAGGTGCCGCGGGCCCCGGCCTTCCGGCTCCCTTTGCGAATTGAGCAACCGATGCGCGCGGTCCGACGCCGCGCCCGAGGGTTTTGATGGACGCGGTCAAGGACAAGAGCTGGCGCGGCGGCCTGTTCGCCAAATACGTGTTCGCGCTCGTCGGCCTCGTCGTGTTCGTGCTCGCCGTCAACGGGTTGATGGAGACCTGGATCGGCTATCGTGCGACCCGCACCTCGCTGATCGACGGCATGGCCGAGAAGGCCGAGGCGACCTCGCGGCGCATCGAGCAGGCGATGTCGGATCTGGAGCGGCAGTCCAGCTGGGTCACCCGCGCCAGCGCCAACCAGTTCTCCACCGACCAGCGCCGCGTCGACTACACCCAGCTCCTCAACCAGGTGCCCGCGGTCAGCCAGGTTTCCTTCATCTCGGCGCAGGGCCGCGAGGAACTGCGCCTGTCGCGCGGCGGCGGCGTGTCCTACGGCAGCACGGTGGATTTCTCCCGCGACGCCCGTTTCACCGAAACGCTGGCGCGCGGCGCCAACAGCTTTTCGCAGGCCTATTTCCGCGATGGCCGCCCATTCATCTCGCTCACCATGGCCCATACCGGCTACAGCGGCGCCGGCGTCGGCGTCACCGTGGCCGAGATCGACCTGCGCTTCCTCTCCGACTATCTCGGCGACGGCCAGGTCGGCCGCAACACCGTTGCCTTCGTCGTCGATTCCCAGGGGCTGGTGCTGGCCGCCTCCAGCAAGGGCCCCGATATCGACAGGGATCTCTCCACGCTCCCGCAGGTGGCGGCGGCGCTGGCCGGCTCGCACGAGACCACCGGCAAGGATTTTGGCGGACACGCGGTGCTGACCGCGTCCTCCACCGTTCCGAAATTCAAGTGGAACGTGTTCTTCGAGCAGCCGACTGCGCAGGCGCTGACACCGATCCGCGACCAGCTGGTGCGCAGCGCACTTTTGATCGGGCTAGGCCTGATCGTGGCCATGCTGGCCGGCACGGTGCTGGCGCGGCGCATGCTGATCCCGATCAACGCGCTTTCCTCCGGCGCGCGGCTGCTTGGCGAAGGCAAGTTCGGCCACCGAATCGAGGTGAAGACCGCCGACGAGCTGGAGGAACTGGCCGGCCAGTTCAACAGCATGGCCTCGCAGCTGCAGGAGACCTACACCGACCTCGAATGGAAGGTGAAGGAGCGCACGCGCGACCTCGCGCAGTCCATCAACGAGCTGAAGGTGCTGGAGGAGGTCGGCCGTGCCGTCGCCTCCTCGCTCGACCTCAACGCCGTGCTGCCGACGGTGGCGGCGCGCGCGCTGGAAATCACCCATGCCGACGCGGTGCTGATCTACACCTTCGACGCGGCCAACGACCGCTTCAACCTGACGGAGGCGATCGGCGTCGATAAGAACGCCGACGGCAGCCACCGCGCCATCGACCGCGAAGGCTCGACGCTGGGCGAGGCGGCGAGCTCCGGCGAGCCGATCGCGATTCCGAACCTGCACAAGGCCGGCGACATTCCCCTGCGCGATGTGGCGGTCGAGGCCGGCTTTTACTCGGTGCTGGTGGTGCCGCTGGTGGACCAGACCGGCGTGCTCGGCTCGCTGGTGGTGCTGCGGCGCAACGCCGGCGACTTCCCGCAGAACCTGATCGGCCTGATGAAGACCTTTGCGCACCAGGCGGTGCTCGCCATGCGCAATGCGCGGCTGTTCTCGGAGGTGAACCAGAAGAGCAGCGAGCTGGAGATCGCGCATTCCACGGTGCAGCAGCAGGCGGCGAAGCTGCAGGAGCAGACCGACCAGCTCAAGGACTGGAACAAGTCGCTGGAGGACCGCGTCGAGACGCAGCTGGGCGAGATCGAGCGCATCCGCCGCCTCGAGCGCTTCCTGGCGCCGCAGGTGGCGCAGCTGATCGCCTCCTCCGACGGCCATGAGGGGCTGCTCGACAGCCACCGCCGCGAGGTCACGGTCGTGTTCTGCGACCTCAGAGGCTTCACCGCTTTCACCGAGCAGACCGAGCCGGAAGAGGCGATGAACGTGCTGCGCGAATATCATGCCGCGCTCGGCGAACTGATCTTCCGCTACGAAGGCACGCTCGACCGCTATGCCGGCGACGGCGTGATGATCCTGTTCAACGCGCCGATCCAGTTCGCCGACCACACCAAGCGCGCGGTGAAGATGAGCGTGGAGATGCGCGACACCATCGGCGGCCTGTGCGAGCGCTGGCGCAACCGCGGCCACAATCTCGGCTTCGGCATCGGCATCGCGCTCGGCTATGCCACGCTCGGCCAGATCGGCTTCGAGCAGCGGCTGGAATATGCCGCCATCGGCAGCGTCACCAACCTCGCCTCGCGGCTGTGCGACGAGGCCGAGGCCGGCCAGATCGTGGTCAGCCGCCGCGTCTACGGCATGGTCGAGCAGTGGGTCGAGGGCCGGCCGATCGACGACCTCAACCTCAAAGGCTTCAACCACCCGGTGCTGGCCGCCGAGATCCTGGACTGGCGCGAGGAGGTCGACAACGTCGTGGATGCCTCGGCTGCCACGGCGAAGCGGCGGAAAAAGTAGGCGGCCCGGCCGGGGCCCCGTCCTCGCGGTCGTCCCGTCGTCGCTGTCGCCCCATCCAAGCTGTCGCCCCGGCGAAAGCCGGGGTCCATAACCACCGCTGGTACTGGCTTCGGCCCGCCGGGGCCCGCAACCTTTTCCAACAACAGGCATTTGGGGCTATGGGTCCCGGATCGCGCTCGCTCCGCTCGCTTGTCCGGGACGACAGAAGGGCTCCGCCGCACCGAACCCGTTTTGCCGTCGCTGCGACCAAGGAGGGACCTGCTCGCCGCGATGCGAGCCCCGCAACCCGGCCGGAGTTTTGTCATGCGTTTGCGCACCGCCTCGATCACGCTTGCCGCGGCCCTTGCGGCCATTCTCTCCGTTTCCGCCGCCCAGGCCGGCATGAACAACATCAATGTAAACCCGGGGCTCAGCAGCCTCCGCGCGACCCCGTCAATCCCGGACGTCAAGGTGCGGCCGCTGATGATCGACGCCAGGATCAGGCTGCACTGCTACCACACCCGCGAGCGCAACGAGCTCGGTGTGTGGGTACGCCGGACGCATTGCAATTAGCGGCGGTCAAGCGAGGATTCGTAGGGTGGGCAAAGGCGCGTAAGCGCCGTGCCCACCATCATTCGCCTAGGCACGGTGGGCACGCTTCGCTTTGCCCACCCTACAAGTCCTCCGCGTTCCCTCACTTCATGTTCGCGATCGCGTGCAGGGCGGCGATGTAGCCGAACGGGCCCAGGCCGGCGATGACGCCGGTCGCGACGAACGATATCTTGGAGTGCCGGTGATATTCGTCGCGGGCGTGGATGTTGGAGATGTGCACCTCCAGCGTCGGTCCCTCGAAGGTCTTGATCGCGTCCATGATGCCGACCGAGGTGAAGGAAAGCCCGGCGGGATTGAGGATGATGGCATCGGCCTTTTCGCGCGCCGACTGGATCAGATCGATCAGCACGCCTTCGTGGTTCGACTGGTGGAAGTCGACCGACAGCCCCAGCTCCTTTGCCTTGGCCTCGCAGCTCGCCTTGATCTGGTCGAGCGTGGTGGTGCCGTAGATGTGCGGCTCGCGGATGCCGAGCATGTTGAGGTTGGGGCCGTTCAGGATCATCACGCGCTTCATCGATTGCTTCCTCCCTGGAATTGCGGGGGGAATGTAGCGCGGTTTCGGATTTGATTGTCAAAGACAAGCGTCCGCGATCTCGCGGCGCGAAAAGCCCGAGGTTTGCCGAAACGTTCGCGCCTCCCGAAAGAGAGGGCGCAGGGAAGGCCGGGTGCCGGCGGCACCCGCATCACCGTGTGCGGAGAAGTGCTACAGAAATGCACACGGGTTTGACAGGTACAGCCGGGACAACCCGACCTTCCCCGCGCAATGGTTTTACGGCTTATACGCGCTCTCCTCGGGGAACGGCCTTTCTTGCCCCCGTTGCCCCGCTGGCACAGGCCGGCGGGGATGGACGCCAGGGTCGCGGCGCCAGGACCACACGATTTCGCCGTACGCAGCCGGCGTTTCGTCCGCACGGGCAAGCCCGCACTGACACCAGCTGCGTCCACCGCATTCCCGACCAACGTGCCGTGACGATCGCGATACGCGCCTCACCGGCCAGGAACGGGAAGGGTCATAGCATTGATTTGCGTATTATGAAAAGCAGAATATTTTTCATTTCAGGGCTTGACACGATTCCGCGAAACCGAAGTGATTTTCCCGTCGTGCCAGTTTGTCGCAGCTTCAGGCCACCGCGCTCTCGTTGATCTCGCGAATCTTGCCGACAAGGCGGACGACCCTAGCCTCGATGGGCGGCCCTGCCGGACCTTGTGCAGCACGATGTGATCTTCGTGAGCTCGGAGGAAATGCCGCGCCTTCTGCTTGAACCGCGCAAAGTCAGTCGCGGCGAATCGCCCCCGGAAGGGACCATCGGCATCGGGGTGATAAATTACGACCCCCGGGCGTTGTCGCGGGCCGCTCTCCTTGCAATGTGAGGCATGGAGTGGTACAGTAGCTCAAATGGAGTCACGCCGTGATCGTGAGCTTCCGGGACGACTGGTTGCGCGAGTTCTTTGTCAACGACGTCAGATCGAGGAGAATCCCGGCAGACCTCGGAGATCGCCTGTTCCGCAAGCTCCAGATGATCGACGATGCGATGACGGACCGCGATCTGAGATCACCGCCCAGCAATCATTTCGAGAAGCTGCGGGGCCAACTCGACGGCCTGCACTCGATCCGCGTCAACCAGCAATGGCGGCTGGTGTTTCGGTGGGACAGCGGGCGGGGCGAGGCGAAGGATCTCTATCTCGACGATCACAGCTACAGGTGAGGCAAGCCATGTTGATGACGAAGCGCAAACCCGCGACGATCGGCGAAATCCTGGTCGAGGAATTCATGAAGCCGCTCGGGTTGACGCAGGGCGCCCTGGCCGACGCCATGGGCGTGCAACGCAAGCACGTCAACGAGTTGTGCAACGATCGCCGCAATGTCACCGCGTCAACCGCACTCATTCTCGCCCGCGTGTTCGGCAACAGCCCGGATTTCTGGCTCAATGTGCAGCGCCGCAGCGACCTCTGGGAAGCGATGCATTCGCCGCGCGACCGCAAGCGAATCGAACGCGCGCGTCCCCTGACGTCGGCGGCATGACAGCCGCCCCTTCGCGCCCGGCGGCGAGGAAGGATGAACAATGCGTGCCAGCCTCCAACGCCGGCTTCTGGAAGCCCAAGTTTCGCGACACGGTGAAGCGAGACAGGAAGAACTTCCAGAGCCTTCGAAAGCTTGGCTGGAGAGTCGGCATAGTCTGGGAATGTTCGGTGAAGGATCAAGGTGCAGAGCTAGTGGCGCAAAGAATCGTCGCTTGGCTGCGATCCGGCCGGTCATTTACGGAAATATCGAGCCCTAGAGCCAAGGCGAAGCGTCGAAAAAAATTGCCGAAGAGATGATCGTTGCTGGTCGTGCCGCGGCGATGCCGTGTCAACATCGTGGCGCTTTCGTGCTGCGTGTGACCGGCCGGCCACAGCCCCATCCAAATCCGCGCGCGAAGCCACAATGCGCCCCGGAACTGCCCCGATTGCGGAACGTGACTGGCCGCGAACGGAGGGGCAGATCATGTCTCGATTCCTAAGACTAGCCGCGATCATCGCCGGTGCCGCAACGCTGGCGGCCTGCGGGCAATCGCCGTTCCGCACCTCGCATTCCGACCTGCGCGGCTCGGCGACGCGGCAGGCCGCAATCGAGCAGCCGCGCCGGCCGGTCTCGACCGCTTCCGTCGTGCGGCGCGCACCTGCGCCGGAGGCGAGCGAGGCGCAGGAAAGGACAAGCGGCAAGTCGCATGGCATCGCCAGCTTCTACTGGCAGGGCACCAAGACCGCGAACGGCGAAAGATTCGATCCGCAGGAGCTGACCGCTGCGCATCCCACCCTGCCGTTCGGGACAAAACTTCGCGTCACCAACCAGCACACCGGCCGCTCGGTGACGGTGCGCGTCAACGACCGCGGGCCCTATGTGCCCGGACGCGTGGTGGATGTTTCCTATTCCGCCGCCGAGCAGCTCGGCATGGTCGGCCGCGGCGTGGCGCCGGTGAAGCTCGACGTCGTGCAGTGAAGGCTCACTTCGCGTAGCGCCGGTACAGCCAGATCGCCAGCAGCACGAGCAGCGATCCCGCAACGGCAGCAACGATCTCGCGCAGCGAGACCGCGACCTTGTCGAGGCCGGGCAGCAGATTGAGCCAGCGGAACAGCAGGCCGCCGATCAGCGCGCCGATGAGGCCGAGGCCGAGATTGCGGAAGGTGCCGAAGCCCTCGCGGTCCCAGGTGATGAGGCGCGAAGCGAGCCCGCCGCCAATCAGGCCGACGACGATCCAGACGATCATCTGCGCAACGGTCGGCATCGTCATCGCACCCTCCTTTGCCGTTCAGTTCACTCCGGCTTGATGCCCGCCGCCTTCATGATCGGCAAGAGCCGCTTCTCCTCGCTTTCGCGATAGGCGGCGGCTTCCTGCGGCGTGGTCGGCCAGGGCGAGGCGCCGAGCTCGGCGTAGCGCTTCTTCACGACGTCGTCGGCGAGCGCCTTCACGGTCAGCGCATTGGCGCGCTCGATGACGCCGGCGGCAACGCCCGCGGGGGCGATCATGGTGGCCCAGGAGGTCATCTCGTATCCCGGCAGCACTTCCGCCATCGTCGGCACGTCGGGCAGATCGGGCAGGCGCTTCTTCGACGTGACCGCGACGGGACGGATCAGGCCGGCCTTCACGCTCGGCAACGAACCCGGCAGGTTGTCGAACAGGAGATCGACGCGGCCGCCGAGCAGATCGTTCAGGGCAGGTGCGGCGCCCTTGTAGGGCACATGCATCACCTCGACGCCCGCCATGGCGTTCATCATCTCGCCGCTCAGATGCAGCGTGGTGCCGAAGCCGGCGGAGGCGTAGGTGTATTTTTTCGGCTCCTTCTTGAAGGCGGCGAGCAGCTCCTTGAGATCCTGGGAGAAGAAATCCTTCCGCGCGGAAAGGATGTTCGGCAATTGCCACATGCCGGAGATGAAGGTGAAGTCATTGGCGGCGTGGTAAGGCAGCTTGGCGTAGGAGCCGACGCACAGCACATTGTTGGCGATGCCGCCGAGCCCGACCGTGTAGCCATCCGGCGCCGACTTCGCCACCGAATCCGCTCCGAGCACGCCGCCGGCGCCGGCCTTGTTCTCGACCACGATGGACTGCCCGCAAATCTCGCTCATGCGCTGGCAGAGGATGCGCGACAGCACGTCGGTGGCCCCGCCGGCCGGGAAGGCGTTGACATATTTCACGGAGCGCGCCGGCCAGGCGGCTTCCTGCGATCGTGCGGCCAAGGGAATGATGAAAGGCGCGGCGGCCGCGCCGCCTGCGAGCGAGAGCAATCGGCGGCGGCTAATGGGCGCAGGCATCGGCATCCTCCCGGGGAGCGGTGTTTTTTTTCACGTGGCTGCCGTTTCTTGCTTTTGTTGCCCGGATTGAAGCGGCGGATGCGCGTCCGGTCAACTGCCGCCGACGCGACAGTTTGCATGAACACGATCTTCCCGGCAGGCGGATGCGCTGCAACAACGCACGCCAGTTGCGCCACACGGAAAATGCGGCCGGCATTTCAAGGCGGGCAAGCCGCAAAACCAGCATGAGTGACTTCGACGTTAAGATGGGGAATTGCATCATGCCCGGCATCTGCATTTCCACCTTCATCGGCCTGCCGCTGAAGAAGCGCGAGGGCACCACTTTGCCGACCCGCGCGGTGGCGGTGTTCGGGCTTTAACCGCGTCATGCCCGGGCTTGTCCCGGGCATCCACGTCTTTCTTGTCGCTGAAGCCAAGACGTGGATGGCCGGGACAAGCCCGGCCATGACGGAAACATCGAACCAGTCCGTGCTGGCAAAATACCAATTCCGGTGGCCCGGACGGGTGCCGCCGGCGCTTTGCCGCAGGGCCGCGTTCTGCTATCGAGGGTGCTGGAAAATACTGGATTTGCCGATGAACTATTGCATCACCCGCGCTCCTTCCCGAAAGCTGGCGGCGCTCGTTGCCGCAGCGCTCCTTGCCGCACAGCCTGCGCTCGCGGCAGGTGAGGAAGGCGAGGGCGCGCCGCGGGGACCGGCGGTCACCGTGCTGAAGGTGGCAAAATACTGCTTCAACAACAATGTCGAGGTGTCCGGCATCGTGCTGGCGCGTGAGGAAACTTCCGTGCGGCCGGAGCGGCTCGGCGCCAAGGTCACCGAAATCCTGGCCGATGCCGGCGACACCGTGACCGCGGGCCAGGTGCTGGCGCGGATCGCGCCGCCCGAGGGCGGCAGCATCACGGTGCAGGCGCCGGTGGCGGGGCTGATCTCGCAATCCACGGCGCAGATCGGCGGCATGGTCGGCGCCAAGGGCGAAGCGCTGTTCAACATCGTGGCGCGCAGCGAATACGATCTCGTCGGCATGGTGCCGGTAAGGGACATCGCGAAACTGCAGGTCGGCCAGCCGGCGCGGATCAAGATCATCGGCGCAGGCGACGTCGACGCGCGGGTGCGCCGCATCGCGCCGACCATCGAGCCGAACAGCCAGCTCGGCCAGGTGTTCATCGGCATCACGCCGGCGCGGCGCTTCCTGATCAATTCCAGCGGCCGCGCGCTGATCAAGATCGGCCAGAGCTGCGGCATCGCAGTCCCCCTGACCGCGATCCTCTACGGCAGCGCCGGCACGGTGGTGCAGGTGGTCCGCCGCGCCCGCATCGAGACGCGGCGCGTCGAGACCGGGCTGATGGCCGCGGGCCAGGTCGAGATCAAGGAAGGCCTGCAGGAAGGCGATATCGTCGTGGCACGCGCCGGCGCGCTGCTGCGCGAAGGCGATCCGGTGCGGCCGGTGACGGCGGCGGCGGAAGCGAAGTGACGCGTAGCGTCATGGCCGAGCTTGACCCGGCCATCCATCGCTCACAAGAGATTCTTACGAAGAAGGATGGATGCGCGGGTCAAGCCCGCGCATGACACCCGGAATTTGCCTCACCCGCCGATGCGGATCTCGTCCAGCAGCGAGGAGGAGACGCTCGGCACCTGCGCGCCGTCGGAGGCGCGGGAGATGGTGACGCGGGTCTTGTTGAAGACGCCCTCGATGCCGCCGGCGCCTTGCGCATTCAGATTTTCGAGCAGGGCGGAAACCAGCACGCTGTTGCTGCCCCTGGAATCGTCGGCGACCTTGCCGGGCGTGGCGGCGGTGAGGATCAGCGCGTTGTCGGTCGCCGCGAGCGGCGCCAGGCCGTGCGAGTAGGAACGGAAACGGCGCTCATAGGGGTTGCGGCGGGAGGCGTCGATCACGACCAGCTTGGCGCGCGCACCCTTTTCCTTGATGCCGTCGAGCACGGACTCGACCGAAATGCCTTCGCGCTTGACGTCGCCTTCCTTCCAGATCCGCGCATCGACGGGGATCATGTAGCTCTCGCGGCCGGCCTGGATGCCGTAGCCGCCGAAGAACAGCATCACGACGGATTCCGGCTTGATCTTCGACTTCAGCCGGCCGACGGCGCGCTGCATGTCATCCTTGCTGGCGTCTTCCACCACGTCGACGTCGAAGCCGGACTGGCGCAGCGTCGCGGTGAGCGCGCGCGCATCGTTGATCGGCTGGTTGAGGGGGGCGGCGGCGTCGGGATAATGGCCGTTGCCGATGACGAGGGCGAGGCGCGACGGCTTCTTGGCGGCGTCAGCCGCCTGCTCGGTGCCGATGGCCTTGGCCGCATCCAGCGCACGCTTGTTCAGCGCCGCATGGGCGCCGATCGCCAGAGACACCATGCCAACGAGGCCGGCGACCACGGCAACCGTGCGAGGGGAGATGAACTGGCTGACTTTCATCCTGGTACTTCCTGTCATCGTCAAAAGGCGCGGCCAAACGGTAGTCGCGCCAGTCGGATTTAGGTTTGAGGGGTTGGCCGGGTTGGTGCCGCCGAATTACGCTGATTTTGCGGCGCCGCAGCAAACATTCCCTTAACCCGCAATATCCGCCCCGGCAAGCCAGAACGTCGACCCCCATTCAAGCTATTGTTTCGATAGCAGAAATTTATCTTCCCCCTGCCTGCTCCGAGCTCATTGAAAGGGAAAAATCGCGGCCCTTCTGTGACCTCTGTCACATCTGGTAAATCCCTGCCGTTCGTATAGTTTTTCCAATAACTTAAAGTTCCAGACTGCCTCGACGCCGGCGCAGAGAGTTTTGCTGATGGGGTTTCAATATTTCGCCGGCGCCGCGTTCCGGGCGCTGACGGCCCATAAGGATGGGCCGTCGCTGTACGACGTCTGCGATCCCCTGCTGCTGAAATACCAGGGCGGCGACGCCCATCTCGGCCAGTTCTACCGGACCGCGCTTGGCAACCCCGCGCTGCGGCCGCTGCTGCGGCGGACCGGCCTGCCGGCCCTGAAGGACGACAAGCAGCTCGCCGAGCTGCGCGCCGCCATCTCCCGTGCCCGCGACGACGAGGCGCCGGACTGGGCCGCGATCGGCGCTCCCGTGGCCGCGCTGATGGACGGCATCGATGTGCAGCACCCCAAGCCAGCCCCGGCGCAGGCCGCGGCCCACCCGCCCGGGCTCGCCGAAATCGACAAGGTGATCCGCAGCTGCGCACAGCATCTGCTGCGTTCCTATTCCGGGAACGGCTTCCTGCCGACCTATGCCGCCTTCAACCTGCTCGGCGATGCCGACATGGGCGGGCGCGAGATGGTGATGGCGCTGACGGGCCTGAACTCGCGCGGCTACAAGAATTCGACCTTGCTGTTCTCGCTGGCGCGCATCTTCATTGCCCACTCCCCGGCGCGCGCGCTGATCAACCCGCCCTGGACGGGGATTGCCGAACCGATGTGGGAGCCGATGCAGATCCGCCATCGCTCGGCCTATTACGACGCGTTCTTCACCGAGGCGCTGCTCGGCTACATCGAGAGCGGGCTTGCTTCCGCGAAGGAAACCGCCGAGGCGCGGCGCGCCATCGACGACATGGTGAACTTCTGTCTCGACACCAGCCGGGAGGAAGTGCCCTCGCATGACGGCTCGACCGTCAACGTGATCACGGCCTTGGCGCCGCTGCCGCATCCGCGCTTTTCGCGCTTCTTCGCCCAGATCAAGCAGGACCTCGGTTTCGGCATCTACGTGCCGGACTGCGACACCACGGCCTGCTCGTTCTCGGCGGCGACGCAGGCGGGCTCCACCGATCCCATCCTCGACCAGCCGCTGCTGGATTTCTACCGCGGCTACCAGGTGCGCGCGGGCGCCAACGAGCCGCGGGTGACCGTGCCGATCAACGACAACATCGACTATGACGGCGCGGTCGTCACCTGGATCGACAACCTCAATGGCGACCGCCCCTACGGCAACGACCTCGATCCCACGCTCAATCTCGACATTCTCGAAGTCTCCTTCCGCAACCTGTCGCGCTGGAAGATCCTGGAGACGCCGTCGCGGCTGGAGACGGTCCACCGCATCATCGCCTTCCAGCGCAAGCTCGCCGACAGCGGCGCCTTCGCCAATCCGCGCTCGCACATCTATTACCTGCCCGAGCTCTACTCCGCCTATTTCGGCCGCTGCTACGCCGCCTTCATGGCGCTGCCGGTCTCCGCGCAGCGCGCGATCGACCCGGACGGCTCGTTTGCCCTGATCCGCACCCGCGTGCTCGCCTATGTTGAGCGCGAGCTGATCGCGCACGAGATGAACGCGTTCGACGCGGCGCTGGCCCTGATGGCGCTGACGCATCTCGGCGCCGACGTCTCCACCTTCACGCCGGCGCTGCATGTCATCGTCGCCTCGCTCGGCGAGGGCGGCCGGCACGGGCCCTACAAGGCCTATGAGTGGAACAAGATGAAGACGCCGACGCGGATCCTGGTCGGCGGGCCGGAGGTGACCTCCGCCTTCGTGCTGATGGGGCTCGCGCTGGCGCGGCGGGCGCTGCGGCAGGCGGGCCGAACCGCTTGACTTCCGCGCGGCTTCCGCAGAAAGACGCCTGCACCCGCCCGGCGCGCATTCGACGCCGGTCCATCCCGGACTGGAATGCGCGCTAAATCGTTGAAGACACGCACTTTCTTTCGAATCGGCAAAACCGCTTCGCCTGACAGCGCTGTTGTCCCTATATTGATTTGATGCCGGACCAGATGCGCAGCTATCTCGATTTCGAAAAGCCCGTCGCCGAACTCGAGGCCAAGATCGACGAGCTGCGCACGCTCGCGGCCAACGGCAGCGACATCGGCGACGAGATCACGAAGATCGAGGAGAAGTCGGCGCAGGCGCTGGCCGAGCTCTACGCCAACCTCACGCCGTGGCAGAAGACGCTGGTGGCGCGGCATCCGCAGCGGCCGCATTTCACCGATTTCATCAACGCGCTGATCACGGAATTCACGCCGTTCGCCGGCGACCGCAAGTTCGGCGAGGACGAGGCGCTGATGGGCGGCTTCGGCCGCTTCCAGGGCGAGCCGATCTGCGTGATGGGCCAGGAAAAGGGCAACTCGACCGAGAGCCGCATCAAGCACAATTTCGGCATGGCCCGTCCCGAAGGCTATCGCAAGGCGGTGCGGCTGATGGAGATGGCGGATCGCTTCGGCATCCCCGTGCTCTCGATCGTGGATTCCGCCGGCGCCTATCCCGGCATCGGCGCCGAAGAGCGCGGACAGGCCGAGGCGATCGCGCGCTCCACCGATGCGTGCCTGTCTCTTGGTGTCCCCAATGTCGCAATCGTCACCGGTGAGGGCATGTCGGGCGGCGCGATCGCGATCACCACCGCCAACAAGGTGCTGATGTTCGAGCACGCGATCTACAGCGTGATCTCGCCGGAAGCCGCCTCCTCGATCCTGTGGCGCGACGGCACCAAGGCGCAGGAAGCCGCCAACAGCATGAAGATCACCGCGCAGGACATGCTGCGATTCGGCGTCATCGACCGCATCCTGAGCGAGCCGGCGGGCGGCGCCCACCGCGACCCGTCAGCCATGATCGCCCGCACCGGCGAGGCCATCGCGCAGGCCTTCAACGATCTGCGCAATTTCGACGCCGACGGTATTCGCCGGCAGCGGCGGCAGAAGTTTCTCGATATCGGCCGCAAGCTGGGGTGAGGCCATAACCGTCATGCCCGGCCATGACGACGTCAGGAGTCCAGCCCCAAAGAATTGCGGCAACACCTTGGCAAAAATAGCCGTTTTCGGCCGCAATTAGGCCGCGAGCGGCCTGTTTAAGCTCTGTTGACCATGGCTGCTTCGAGGCTCGCGGAACGACCCCGTTCGGGTTGCGACGCACAGGCGTGACGGGTAATATTTTAATCAATGGCTTCAGGGCGATGAGCGGATGTTGGGGTTGCCGACATTGCCCGGTGGGTGTGGAGCTTTCGGCTTGATTTCTCGCCTTCCCGTTCGGCTGCTTGTGACCTCGGCTGCGCTCGCGGCCAGCGTGATGCTGGCCGGCTGCAACACCGACGAAATTTCGCTGGCCAGCAACGCCAAGGCCAACCAGCCGGTCCCGCCAAGACTGATCCAGGCCATGACCGAAAAGAACATGGACCTGAACTCGCCGATCCTGGTCCGCATCTTCAAGCAGGAAGCCGAGCTCGAGGTCTGGAAGCAGGATCGCGACGGCCGCTTTGCGCTGCTCAAGACCTATCCGATCTGCCGCTGGTCCGGCGATCTCGGTCCGAAGATCCGCGAAGGCGACCGCCAGGCGCCGGAAGGCTTCTACACCATCACGCCGGCGCAGATGAATCCGCAGTCGTCGTTCTACCTCGCCTTCAACACCGGCTATCCCAACGCGTTCGACTCCGCGCTCGGCCGCACCGGTTCGCAGCTGATGGTGCATGGCGACTGTTCGTCGCGCGGCTGTTACGCGATGACCGACGAGCAGATCTCGGAGATTTATTCGCTCGGCCGCGAGTCCTTCTTCGGCGGCCAGCGCGCCTTCCAGCTGCAGGCCTTCCCGTTCAAGATGACGCCGATCAACATGGCGAAGCATCGCAACAATCCGCACATGCCGTTCTGGCGGATGATCAAGGAAGGCTACGATCATTTCGAGGTGACGCGGCAGGAGCCGAAGGTCGATTTCTGCGAGAAGAAATACGTCTTCGATGCGATGCGCGCACCGAACGCCAAGAGCGAGCCGGTGTTCAACGCGTCGGCGAAATGCCCGGCCTATGCGATCCCCGAAGACGTCGCCGACGCCGTGCGCGAGAAGCAGCAGCACGACCAGGCCGAGACCAACAAGCTGATCTCGCGCGGCACGCCGGTGGCGCGCATGAATACCGGAATCGACGGCGGCATGCACAGGGTGTTTGCGGCGAAGCTGCCCGACGGCAATACCGGCCTGTCCGAAGGCGGCGACGGCCAGGGCCTCTCGCTGCTCGCCATCTCGCGCGCGCCGGGCACCATCCCCTCGCACGTCAATCCGCCGAAGCCGAAGCTGACGCCGGAGGAAGAGCCTGTTGTCGCCGTGCCCGCCACGCGCGTCGCAGCCGCCACGCCGGCACAGCAGCCCGCGCAATCCTCGTCCGGCGGATTCTTCTCCGACCTCGCCCGCAAGGTCGGCCTCGGCGGCTCCGACACCACCGCCAGCGCCCCGCCGCCCGCGCCCGCCGCGAAACCAAAGTCGGAGAGCAAGCTCTCGCCGCCGTCGGTCGTGCGCGCCCTCGCCGCCGCCCCGAAGCAGGTCGCAGCCAAGCCGGCGGCAACGCCTGCGCTGAAGCCGTCGGTTTCCGACGCGCCTGCCCCTGCCGCAGCAGCACCCGCGCCGGCCGCAACGATCGCCGGCGCCCAGCCGGTCGTACCAGCGAACTCGTTCGAGAGCCGTTTCGGCGCGATGAAGTAAAGCGCGAGCGCGCTTCTCTTCCACAACGATAGCCGTCATGCCCCGCGAAAGCGGGGCATCCAGTATTCAATGACGGTTGTGAAATGCGGAGAAGCCGCAGCATACTGGATCATCCGCTTTCGCGGATGATGACAGCATTGCGTAAGCGTTGCGCGTGCTATCGCCTTACGCGTACTTGCCGTGGCAGTGCTTGTACTTCTTGCCGCTGCCGCAGGGGCAGTCCTCGTTGCGGCCGACCTTGCCCCAGCTGGCGGGGTTTTGCGGGTCGCGCTGCTCGGCACTGCCGCCGTTGGCCGGGACCAGCGAGGCGCCGGCAAACGCCAGTTCGTCTTCGCCGGTGTTCGGATCGTATTTGTGCGCCTCCATCGGCGGCAGCGGCTCGGGCGGCTGCTCCGGCGGCACGATCTCGACCCGCATCAGCTGCGCGGTGACCGCCTCGCGCAGATGCGCGATCATGGTCTCGAACAGGTTGAAGGCTTCCGACTTGTATTCCTGCAGCGGATCGCGCTGGCCGTAGCCGCGCAGGCCGATGACCTGGCGCAGATGGTCGAGCATGATCAGGTGCTCGCGCCAGAGATGGTCGAGCGTCTGCAGCAGGATCGTCTTCTCGACGTAGCGCATCACGTCGGGGCCCCATTGCGCGACCTTGGCCGCCATGTGCTCGTCGACGTGCTTCTCGATGCGGGCGAGCATCTCCTCGTCGGCGATGCCCTCTTCCTTGGCCCATTCGTCGACCGGGAGCTCGAGGCCGAGCACGCGGTTGAGCTCGTCCTTCAGCCCTGCGACGTCCCACTGCTCGGCATAGGCGTGCTCGGGGATGTGCTTGGCCACGACGTCGTCGACATAGGCGTGGCGCATGTCGGAAACGGTCTCGGCGACGCTGTCGTCCTTCATCAGGTCGATGCGCTGGTCGAAGATCACCTTGCGCTGGTCGTTCTGGACGTTGTCGAACTTCAGGAGGTTCTTGCGGATGTCGAAGTTGCGCGCCTCGACCTTCTGCTGCGCCTTTTCCAGCGCCTTGTTGATCCAGGGATGGATGATGGCCTCGCCTTCCTTGAGGCCAAGCCGCTGCAGCATGGAATCGAGCCGGTCGGAGCCGAAGATTCGCATCAGGTCGTCTTCCAGCGACAGGAAGAATTTCGAGCGGCCGGGGTCGCCCTGACGGCCGGAACGGCCGCGCAGCTGGTTGTCGATGCGGCGGGACTCATGGCGCTCGGAGCCGATGATGTAGAGGCCGCCCGGCTTCTGCTCGGTGCGCGCGGGCTTGCTCCCCTTGGCCGGCTCGAGCTCGACGGACTCTTCCGCCTTCAGCACGATGTCACGGAAGCGCTCGATGTCGGCCTTGATCTGCTCGATCTTTTTCGCCTTCTCGGCTTCGTCGGTGATGCCGGCCGTCTCCTGCTGGATACGCATGTCGAGCGAGCCGCCGAGCTTGATGTCGGTGCCGCGGCCGGCCATGTTGGTGGCGATCGTGATCGCGCCGGGCACGCCGGCCTCCGCCACGATATAGGCTTCCTGCTCGTGGAAGCGCGCGTTCAGAACCGCGAACAGCTTTGCCGGCTTTCCGGCGCGCGCGGCGGCATAAAGCTTCTCCATCGCGTTTTCGTTGCCGAACTCGATCTGCTTGTAGCCGTTCTTCTTCAGGAAATCGGCCAGCACCTCGGATTTCTCGATCGAGGCCGTGCCGACCAGCACCGGCTGCAAGCGCTTGTTGGCGCGCTCGATCTCGGCGAGGATCGCCGCGTATTTTTCGCCTTGCGTGCGGTAGACCTCGTCGTCCTCGTCGAGGCGGGCCACCGGCAAATTGGTCGGGATTTCCACGACCTCGAGCTTGTAGATGTCGAACAGTTCGTCGGCTTCGGTCGCCGCCGTGCCGGTCATGCCGGCGAGCTTCTCGTACATCCGGAAATAGTTCTGGAAGGTGATCGAGGCGAGCGTCTGGTTTTCCGGCTGGACCTGGACGTGCTCCTTGGCCTCCAGCGCCTGGTGCAGGCCTTCCGAATAGCGGCGGCCCGGCATCATGCGGCCGGTGAACTCGTCGATGATGATGACCTCGTCGTCGCGGACGATGTAGTCCTTGTCGCGAGTGAACAGCGAATGCGCGCGCAGCGCCTGGTTGATGTGGTGCACGACGGAGACGTTCTCGACGTCGTAGAGCGAGTCGCCCTTGAGCTGGCCGGCGTCGCGCAGCAGCACCTCGATCTTCTCCATGCCGCCTTCGGTCAGGGTCACCGTGCGCTGCTTCTCGTCGACCTCGTAATCGGTCTTCTTCTCCAGCTTCGGCATGAAGGTGTCGATGGTGTTGTAGAAGTCCGAGCGATCATCGAGCGGGCCTGAGATGATCAGCGGCGTGCGCGCCTCGTCGATCAGGATGGAGTCGACTTCGTCGACGATGGCGTAGAAGTGCCCGCGCTGGACCATGTCCTCCAGACGGTACTTCATGTTGTCGCGCAGATAGTCGAAACCGTATTCGTTGTTGGTGCCGTAAGTGATGTCGCAGGCGTAGGCCTGCTTGCGCTCGGCGTCGTCGAGGCCGTGCACGATCACGCCGGTGGTCATGCCGAGGAAGGAGTAGATCTGGCCCATCCAGGCCGAGTCGCGGCGGGCGAGGTAGTCGTTGACGGTGACGACGTGGACGCCGCGGCCGGCGAGCGCGTTGAGGTAGACGGCAAGGGTCGCCACCAGCGTCTTGCCTTCGCCGGTCTTCATCTCGGCGATGTCGCCCTCATGCAGCACCATGCCGCCGATCAGCTGCACGTCGAAATGGCGCTGGCCGAGGGTGCGCTTGGCGGCCTCGCGCACGGTGGCGAAGGCCGGCACCAGGATGTCGTCGAGCGTCTTGCCTTCGGCCAGTTCCTTGCGGAACTCCTCGGTGCGCGCCTTCAGCGCCTCGTCGGAGAGCTTTTCGACCTCGCCCTCCAGCGCGTTGATGGCGTTGACGCGGGACTGGTAACCCTTGACCCGGCGGTCGTTGGGGGTGCCGAAAAGCTTGCGGGCGAGCGCGCCGATCATGGACAAGTCCTGTTGCTGCGGTCCTCAGGTCAAGGCCGCGAGTTGGTCTGGATAGCCCATCAACTCACCGTGACGCTTCGCGGTGCCGGCCCCGGGAAACGGGCAAGGCCCGGGGTGATCCGCCAATTGAGTGGGAAACGGGCAATCCGAGGTTCAACGGCAAAAAACGCGAGCAAAATAAACGCCATCGCCGTCGATACGTTGGCGGAGAGATATGGCCGGGCCGGGGCGATGTCAACGTGGCCCAAGGGCGCTTTGAGCGCGCCTCGAGAGCGCGCTGAATGTCAGGAAATTCATCATTTTGACAGGTTTTTCGCGTTGCCAAGCCCCCTCGATTGGGCGAGTGTCCCGCCGCCCGAACACCCCCCCGTCTCAAGTTCAAGGATTTTGCATGACCGCCTCGTTCCCGGAAACGAAAACCGGCCTGCGCCTCGGCTTTGCCGCGGCCGTCGCTTTGGCCCTGATTGCCGGTTCGCCGGCACGCGCCGACGACAAGGTGCTGGCCAAGGTAAACGGGGTGGAGATCAAGGAGAGCGACGTGGCTCTCGCCGAAGAGGAGCTGGCGCCGTCGCTGCAGCAGATGGACCCCGCCGCCCGCAAGGAGAACGTGCTGGGCTTCCTGATCGACCTGCAGATCGTGGCCAAGGCCGCCGAAGACAAGAAGATCGAGAACACCGACGACTTCAAGAAGCGCCTCGCCTTCACCCGCAAGCGGCTGATGATGGACAGCCTGCTCGCCGCCGAGGGCAAGGCCGCCACCACCGAAGAGGCCATGAAGAAGGTCTATGAGGAGGCCGCCAAGCAGATCACCGGCGAGGCTGAGGTGCGCGCCCGCCACATCCTGGTCGAGACCGAGGCCGAGGCCAAGGCCGTGGTTGAGGAGCTGAAGAAGGGCGCCGATTTCGCCGAACTCGCCAAGAAGAAATCGAAGGATCCGGGCGCCTCCGACGGCGGCGACCTCGGCTTCTTCACCAAGGACCAGATGGTGCCGGAATTCTCGGCGGTCGCCTTCACGCTGGAGCCCGGCAAGATTTCCGACCCCGTGAAGTCGCAGTTCGGCTGGCACGTGATCAAGGTCGAGGAAAAGCGCAACCGCCAGGCTCCGCCGATCGACCAGGTCAAGGGCCAGATCGAGACCTATGTGACGCGCAAGGCGCAGGCCGAGTATGTCGGAAAGCTCCGCGAAGCCGCCAAGGTCGAGCGCACCGACAAGCCGGCCGACGCCGCCAAGCCGGCGGATGCAAAGCCGGAAGCCGCCAAGGAGCCGGCCAAGTCCGATTCCAAGATGGCGCCGCCGAAGAAGTAAATCGACTTCGCAGGAAAATTTCAGTAATTTGACGTCATGCCCGGCCTTGTGCCGGGCATCCACGTCTTAAGACCCTCCAAGAAAGACGTGGATGGCCGGGACAAACCCGGCCATGACGATT
The DNA here is from genome assembly GCF_016219575.1 of Bradyrhizobium sp. GTDB lineage: Bacteria > Pseudomonadota > Alphaproteobacteria > Rhizobiales > Xanthobacteraceae > Bradyrhizobium. The sequence goes on from NZ_JACRMG010000016.1 coordinate 38,228, forward strand.
CCTCCTATCTTTTTTTGGATTTGACCCATGTCCACTGCCGTCTCGCCCCTTGCCCCCACCGACGTGCCCGCCATGCCCGAAATCGCCGGCGTGAGGCTTGCGACCGCGGCGGCCGGCATCCGTTACAAGGGACGCACCGACGTGCTGCTCGCGGTGATGGACGAGGGCACCACGGTGGCGGGCGTCTTCACCAAGTCGAAATGCCCCTCGGCGCCGGTGGAATGGTGCCGCGCCAAGCTCAAGCGCGGGCAGGCCCGCGCGCTGGTGGTGAATTCCGGCAATGCCAACGCCTTCACCGGCAAGACCGGCAAGCAGTCGACGGCGCTGACGGCGCAGATCGCGGCAAAGGCCGTCGGCTGCACGGTCAACGACATCTTCCTCGCCTCGACCGGCGTGATCGGCGAGCCGCTCGATGCGACGAAGTTCGACGGCGTGCTGGCGCAGCTCAACGAAACGGCCGTGCCCGGCGACTGGATGAGCGCCGCGCGCGCCATCATGACCACCGATACCTTTCCCAAGGTCGCCACCGCCACCGTCAAGCTCGGCAAGGCCAGCGTCACCATCAACGGCATGGCCAAGGGCGCCGGCATGATCATGCCCGACATGGCGACGATGCTGTCGTTCGTGTTCACCGATGCGCCGCTGTCGAGCGCCGTGCTGCAGTCGCTGCTGAAGAGCGGCGTCGAGGACACCTTCAATGCGGTGACGATCGACGGCGACACGTCGACGTCGGACACGCTGCTGGCCTTCGCGACGGGCGCCGCCGCCGCGAACGGCGCGCCGAAGATCACGCGCGCCAGCGATCCCCGGCTGAAGGCGTTTGCCAAGGCGTTTTACGAGGTGCTCGCCGATCTCAGCGAACAGGTGGCGCGCGACGGCGAAGGCGCGCGAAAGCTGGTCGAGGTCGTGGTCGAGGGCGCGACCACCAAGGCTTCCGCGCGGAAAATCGCGATGTCGATCGCCAACTCGCCGCTGGTGAAGACGGCAATCGCAGGCGAGGACGCCAACTGGGGCCGCGTGGTCATGGCGGTCGGCAAGGCAGGCCAACCCGCCGATCGCGACAAGCTCTCGATCTCCTTCAACGGCATCCGCGTGGCGAAAAGCGGTGCGCGCGACCCTTCCTACAACGAGACGGAAGTGTCGGAGGCGATGAAGGCGCCGAAGGTCCAGATCAAGGTTGCGCTCGGCCTGGGCAAGGGCCGCGACCGCGTGCTGACCTGCGACCTCACCAAGGAATATGTCGCGATCAACGGCGACTACAGGTCGTAGAACTCCGGCTCAAGGCGCGTGTGTTGGGGCCTCGTGGTTCGAGACGCGCGGCGATGCCGCGCTCCTCACCATGAGGAGTTAGACCTCATCCTGAGGAGCCACGCACAGCGTGGCGTCTCGAAGGATGAAGCCCCAAAGCGGAACAACAGCGTCAACCCGATATCCTCGCGTCTGCCACTGCCTTCTTGAACAGCGCGTTCATGGCATCGGAAATGCCCTGGGTCATGCTGACCTCGAAATACAGGCCCGGCGAGGCGCAGCTCTGCATGTTCTGGGCGATCTCGCTGTTCGGCGACGGGCCATAGGGGCCGGCGTTGAACGGCGCGATCCATTTATTGTACCAATTGTTGGTCGGCAGATCGAGATAGGTGGTGTAGAGCACCGCGATCTTGATGCCGCGGTTCTTGATGGTGGTGCAGAGCGCGGGATCGATCGGCGACTGGCAGCGCGAGCCCGACGTCACCGGCTTCAGGCACCCCGAATTGTCTTCGTCGGCAACGCCGTCGGACACGAAGAACAGGTATTTCAGCGGCGCCGAGGAAGTACCCGTCCCCGGCGAGGAGATCGCGGAATTCATCGCCGGAAAGATGTTGGTGTACTGCGTGTGCTGGTCCTTGTTCTCGTTCTGACCGTTGACCGTCATCAGGTCGATATTGCCCGCCGCCGACTTGGCGCTGGTCAGGCTCGATGACAGCGAGAACAGGTTACGCAGCCCGGTGGTTGAGGCGGAAGCGCCGAAGTCGTAGATCGCCATGCGGAACTGGTTCGAATAGGTCTGCATGTTGGCGGCCGTATCCATCAACTGCTGCGTCGCGCTGCGGAGCACGTCGATGCGCGTGGTGACGCCGAGCGACTTCGCCAGATTGTAGTAGTTGCTGGAATCCTTGAGATCGTGGCAGGCGAAGGCGCAGGCATCCTTGGTGTTGGCCACCATCTTGGCGACGTCCGCAGTCGTCGCGCCGACGCCCATCGACGGCGAGTTGTCGAGCAGCAGGTAGAAATCGACGTATTGCGGCATCGTGGCGGTGCCGGTGGAGGCGCCCGTGACCGTCATCTTGCTCAGGCCGGCGACGCCGAGAAACATCATCGGCACCTCCGCGGAGAAATCCACCTTGGAAGTGAGGACGCCGCTCACCTTGTTGACGGTGACGGTCAGGCCCTTCAGCGTGTAGCCGGTGACGCCGCTCATATTGGCATTGAAGAGGTTGGTGGCGTCAGTGACGCCGGAGGCGATCGCGCCATCCGAACTCATATTGCCGGCGGCGATGAAGGCCGGCGACTTCTTCGCCACCGAGCCGACGCTGGCGGCATCAGCGGCCGCCTGCAGCTTGGACCTGATCGCGGTCGCACGGATGTAGTCGAGGGCCCCTCCGGCCGCCGAGACCATCGGCACCAGCGAGAGACAGAAGATGACGGCTATATTGCCGGAGCGGTCGCCGAGGAAACGGCTGAATTCACGAAGCAAAGCACGCATTAGGGACGCCTGTTCTGGGCAAGACTTGTCTGGACAATACAAGTGCAGCTTTGCACCCAATCGGTTAATTTCAGGCTTAACGGGCCACGCGACGCAGGCGGGATGAACAAAGCAGTTGGTGAAGGCCGGTCCGGCGGCTATGGAAGTCCGTATTATTCCCGACAGCTGCACTCAAAATAGGCAAACCGCGCTTCGCATGGCCGACTTCAAACTCACCCTCGTGGTCGCCTGCGCGCTGATCGATACCGACAAGCGGGTGCTGATCGCTCAGCGGCCGGAAGGCAAGACGCTGGCGGGCTTGTGGGAATTCCCGGGCGGCAAGGTCGAGCCGGGCGAGCGGCCGGAGCAGACGCTGATCCGCGAACTGCATGAGGAGCTCGGCATCGACGTCGCCGAGCCGTGCCTGGCGCCGCTGACTTTCGCCAGCCACGGCTATGAGACGTTTCATCTGCTGATGCCGCTCTACATCTGCAGGCGCTGGGAAGGCCAGGTGATGGCGCGCGAGGGCCAGAACCTCGCCTGGGTGCGCGCGACCAAGCTGCGCGACTATCCGATGCCGCCCGCGGACATTCCGCTGATCCCGCATCTGATCGACTTGCTGCTGTAGCTCGCACTCAACGTCGTCATGGCCGGGCTTGTCCCGGGCATGACGGAGCAAGACGCTAGGGCTTCACGTTCTTCACCGCCGCCTCGAGGCTCGCCTTCGCCGAACCCGGGCGCAGCGGCTTTTGCTGGCTCTCATGCGGCGCCCACGCGGAGAGCCAGACGATGTCGAAGGTGGCGCGGATGCGGCCGTCCGGATCGGCAAAGCGCTCGGCGTAAATTTCCGACATGCGCAGCATGGTGGCGATGCGCGTCGGCTTGCGCCGCCGCTCGATGAGAATATTGGTCGCGCCCATGCAACGCAGATCCTGCATCAGCGCGAAGGCATTGTCGTAACGCACCACCACGGGATCGAGATCGGTCACCGGCAGCGCCAGTCCCGCGCGCTGCAGCAGATGGCCGATGTCGCGCAGGTCGGCGAAGGGTGCGACGCGCGGCGACACGCCGCCCTCGATCTCGGCTTCGGCATGGGCAAAGGATTGCCTGAGCTCGGTGAGCGTGTCGCCGCCGAGCATGGCCGCCAGCAACAGACCGTCAGGCCGCAGCGCGCGGCGGATTTGCGCGAGCACACCGGGCAGATCATTCACGAATTGAAAGGCGAGCGCGGAGACGGCGAGATCGAGCGATTCCGGCTGCAGCGGCAGGACCTCGCTGCCGCCATCGAGCGCGATCCGCGCCACCGATCTGAAACGGTCGGCCAGCGGCGGGCGCAGCACCTCGCCCGGCGTCCAGATGTCGGCGACATCGGCGAAATCGCGGGTCACCGCGGCAAGGCGGTCGGCCATGTCTTCGGCGACGCGATCGAGCAGGAAGGTCGCCTCTCCCTGCCTGCGCGCCCGCGCCTGCCGCGCGCGCAGCAGCGCGCGGTCGAACAGGAGGGGCGTGGGATTGGCGGTCGCGGCCATGGCCGGTTGGTACGCCGACGGGCCCGGCTCTGCAATCGCCTGCTTGAGCAGCGTGCGGGGCGGCGCTAGCCTCGACCCATGGATGCCAAAACCTCTTTCCCCTCGATCGTCGGCCATCTGCGCGGCGCCTGGGCTGTGGCCGCGAAATTCGCGCTCGATATCGCGCTGCCCACGCTGTGCGTTTCCTGCCGCGAGCCAGTGGATGGCGAAGGCGTCTGCGCGGAATGCTGGGCAAAGCTGTCGTTCATCGAACCGCCCTACTGCCCGCGGCTCGGCATCCCCTTTGTCTACGATCCCGGGCCGGAGCTGCTGTCGATGGAGGCGATCGCCAACCCGCCGGCCTACCGGCGCGCTCGCGCTGCGGTGCGCTATGACGACGTCGCGCGCACTCTGGTGCATGCGCTGAAATACCATGACCGCACCGACCTGGCTCCGACCATGGGACGCTGGATGGCGCGGGCGGGCCGCGAGCTGCTTGATGAAGCCGATGTGCTGGTGCCGGTTCCCCTGCATTGGCGGCGCGGCTGGAGCCGCCGCTACAACCAGTCCGGGGCGCTGGCGCAGGCGATCGGGCGGCAAAGCGGGGTGAAAGTGGCCGCGGAAGCGCTGCGGCGGGTGCGCGCGACCGAACAGCAGATCGGCCTTTCGCGTGCCCAGCGCGCCAGCAATGTGCAGGGCGCGTTCAAGGTCGCACCGGACCGCATGGCTGACATCCAGGGCCGCCGCGTGGTGCTGATCGACGACGTGTTAACCTCCGGCGCCACTTCGGATGCCTGCGCCCGGGCATTGCTGCGCGCCAAAGCAGCGCAGGTCGACGTGCTGGTGTTCGCCCGGGTTGTGGACAGCCACAAAGCGCCCATATAATCGGGGCGTATTCGCAGGAATCGAGATGCCGGCTGCCATTGAAATCTACACCCGTCCGGGCTGCGGCTATTGCACCGCTGCAAAGACGCTGCTGACGCGCAAGAACGCGCCGTTCACCGAGTTCAACCTCTCGGCCGACCCCGCCTATCGCGACGAGATGTATCGGCGCGCGGGCGCCGGCTCGACCTTCCCGCAAATCTTCATCGGCAAGACCCATGTGGGCGGCTGCGACGAGCTCTATGCGCTCGACCGCGCCGGCGAACTGGACGGGCTGCTTGCAGCCGAAGGCGTGCTCTGATGGGCACAGACAACAAATTCACCGCCGCGATGGTGCAGATGCGCACCTCCCTTCTACCCGAGCCGAGCCTCGAGCAGGGCATGAAGCTGATCCGCGAGGCCGCAGCGCAGGGCGCCGACTATGTGCAGACGCCCGAGGTCAGCAACATGATGCAGCTGAACCGCAAGGCGCTGTTCGAGCATCTGGCGACGGAAGAAGACGACACGTCGCTGAAGGCGTACCGCGCGCTGGCGAAGGAATTGAAAATCCATCTCCATGTCGGATCGCTGGCGCTGAAGTTCTCGGCCGAGAAGGCGGTCAACCGCTCCTTCCTGATCTCGCCCGACGGCGCCGTGCTGGCAAGCTACGACAAGATCCACATGTTCGACATCGACCTGCCCGGCGGTGAGAGCTACCGCGAGTCCGCCAACTACCAGCCGGGCGAGACGGCGGTGATCTCCGACCTGCCCTGGGGCCGCATCGGGCTCACCATCTGCTACGACGTGCGCTTCCCGGCGCTGTATCGAGCGCTGGCCGAGAGCGGCGCCTCCTTCCTCACGGTGCCGTCGGCCTTCACCCGCAAGACGGGCGAGGCGCACTGGCATGTGCTGCTGCGCTCGCGCGCCATCGAGACCGGCTGCTTCGTGTTCGCCGCAGCACAGGCCGGCATGCATGAGAACAAGCGCGAGACCTTCGGGCACTCGCTGATCATCGATCCTTGGGGCGTCGTCATCGCCGAGGGCGGTGTCGAGCCCGGCGTGTTCATGGCCGAGATTGATCCGGCCAAGGTCGAGACCGCGCGCAAGACCATTCCGTCGCTGCAGCATGGCCGCCGCTTCGGCATCGCCGATCCCAAGGCAGGGCCCGAACATCTGCACCTGGTGCGGGGCTCGGCATGATCCGCTACACGCTGCGCTGCGAGCAGAGCCACTCGTTCGAGAGCTGGTTCCAGAGTTCTGCCGCCTACGACCAGCAGGTGAAGCGCAAGCTCGTCACTTGCCCGGTGTGCGGCTCGGTCAAGGTCGAAAAGGCCATCATGGCCCCGCGCATCGTCAGCAAGAAGGGCCGCGACAAGGCGCCGGCGCCTGCACCGGTGGAAGCCGCTGCGCCCGCGGAAGCGCCGGCCAACGAGCCGACCTCGCTGATGATGGCGCAGGAGCGCGAGCTGCGCGCCAAGATCAAGGAACTGCGCGACCACATCGTCAAGAACGCCGACAATGTCGGCGAGCGTTTCCCGAACGAAGCGCGGGCCATGCATTACGGCGACAAGGAACACCGCCCGATCTACGGCGAGGCCTCGCCCGAAGAGGCGCGCGCGCTGATCGACGAGGGTGTCGAAGTCTCGCCGCTGCCGACGCTGCCGGAAGACCGGAACTGACGCTTACACCGCCACCAGCAGCGCCACGCCCACCACGATCAGCAGGATGCCAACCCCTTCGCGCGCCGACACCGGCTGCTTGAAGGAATAATACGACACCGCCTGCGCGAACAGCACTTCCACCAGCGCCAGCGTGCGCACGTTGGCGGCCGCCGTCAGCGCGAACGCCAGGAACCAGAATTGCGAGGCGAAGGCGCCCATGAAGCCGGCGAGCATCGAGGGCCGCCACAGGGAAAGGATCGCCTTCAGGATTTGGGGCGCGCGCGCCAGCAGATAGATGGTCAGCACCAGCGACTGCACGAACAGGCCCCACACCAGCGTGTAGGACGCCGCCGTCACGAAGGTCACGCCGGGCACCGTGATGATGGCGCCGCGAAAGCCGATCGCCGACAGCGCAAAGCAGCCGGCGGCGACGAGGCCGATGATGGTCGGCCGCAATTCGGCAAAGCCCTTTTCGCCGCCCGGCCGCAGCGCCGTGATGACGACGCCGATCGTGGCAATGACGATCGCCAGCACCTTCAGCCAGGTCAGGTGATCGCCGAGAAAGACGAAGCCGAAGATCGCGGTCTGGATCGCCTCGGTCTTCAGATACGCCGTAGTCACCACGAAGGAGCGCTCGTTCATCGCGAGCAGCATCAGCCCGGTGGCGACGATCTGGCTGAGCGCGCCAAGCAGCAGCCACGGCCAGAACGAAGCGGTCGGCCACGGCACGCGGTCGCCGCTGACCGCCACGACCACCGCGAAGAAGACCACCGAGAACGGAAAACCGAACAGGAAGCGGATATTGGTCGCGCCCCAGGTGCCGAGCGGCCCGGTCAGCGAACGCTGCATCGCGTTGCGCGCGACCTGGCCGAGCGCAGCGACGATGGTGAAGGGAATCCAGAGCGAGGCGACGGTGAACATGGGAGCGACCGGGCGGCGGGACCGCCAAGGTGCCGGGTGCAGGCTACGCGGTCAACGGGGGCGGCGCATGACAGGATTGCGCGGGCTCCCTCTCACTCCCTCTCCCCGCTCTTTAGCGGGGAGAGGGTTGGGGTGAGGGGCTGCTTCCGCAAGAGAAGTGGGAGTATGACGCGCGGAGAGTCCCCCTCACCCGGATCGCATCTGCGATGCGATCCGACCTCTCCCCGCAAGCGGGGCGAGGTAAGGAAAACTCACATCTCCTCCGCCACCACCATGTAGTTGACGTCCATGTCGGCGGAGAGACCCCATTTGTCGGCGAAGGGGCTGTAGACCACGCCGGTCTCTTCGGTGACGGCGAGCTTGCTGGCGGCGAGATGGCGCGCGAGTTCGTCGGGGGTGACGAACTTGTTCCACTCATGGGTGCCGCGCGGCAGCCAGCGCAGCACATATTCGGCGCCGACGATGGCGAGCGCAAAACTCTTCCAGTTGCGGTTGATGGTGGAGACCACCATCAGCCCGCCGGGCTTGAGCATCGCCGCACAGTGGTTGAGGAACATGCCGACGTCGGCGACATGCTCGATCACCTCCATCGCAAGCACGATGTCGAAGCGCTCGCGGTGGTCCATCTCTTCCACCGTGGTGCAGCGGTAGTCGATCGAGAGATGTCCCTTGTCGGCATGCAGCTTCGCCGCCGCAATGTTGGTCGCGGACGGATCGATGCCGATCACCTGCGCGCCGAGCCGCGTGAACGGCTCGCACAGCAGCCCCGCACCGCAGCCGATGTCGAGCATGCGCAGGCCCGAGAGGCAGTTGAGGCTCTTGGCGTTGCGCGAGAATTTCCGGCACGCCGCGTCGCGGATATAGGCCAGCCGCAGCGGATTGATCTTGTGCAGCGGCGCCATCTTGCCGTTGGGATCCCACCACTCGGCCGACAGCTTCGAGAATTTCGCCACTTCGGCCGGATCGACCGTGGGTCCCGTGGCGCCTGCAGAAGTCGTTGGCATGTCGCGGCGCCTCTATCGTGCGGTGATGGCGTTACGAAACGCCAGCGGCGAGGTGACGGTGGCGAGCTTTTCCTCGCTCTTGCCCACGCCCGTGATGGTTACGTTGCCATAGCCGAAAATGCGGCCCGGGATGGATTGCTCCACATCCACGCTTTCGATCTTGTCGAGGCTCATCTCGAACGTCTGACGGTTGATGAAGCCGGTCTTGTGCACCACGCGCAGATTGGTCACGTCGGTCTCGGTGGTCCAGTGCTGGAACCAGGCCGTGACCGTCCTGTACAGCGCGAACAGGGCCACGATGCCGGCCAGCGCCCAGCACGCCACGATCAGCGGGCTGCCCACCGGAACCATTCCCGACAGGGCGAGAAACACGGCGGCCAGCATCCAGAGCCCGACCGCCGGCAGGAAGAAGATCCAGTGCGCATTGGTGGAATACAGCACCTTCTCCCCCGGCTGCAGGTTTTCGTCGATATACCGACCCATACGCCTTGCCTCAGTTACCTCTGCGCCACAGCTTCTGCGCCACGCCCGCAAGCCAGCCGTCCCGGGACCCCGCAGGAACCCGCTTGCCCCCGGCCGCGCCGCTATGTATACGCGCGTTTCGGTGGCTGCGCTGCCGGTTTTAAGCGCAGGTCCCCCTAACCTATCCTTCCAGGGAATGCACGCGTCGTCATGGGCCGCCTCGTGATGAAATTCGGCGGCACGTCCGTCGCCAACATCGACCGAATCCGCAACGTCGCGCGCCATGTGAAGCGCGAGGTCGACGCCGGCCATGACGTGGCCGTGGTGGTGTCGGCGATGGCCGGCAAGACCAACGAGCTGGTGGCCTGGTGCAGCGAAGCCTCTCCCATGCATGATGCGCGGGAATATGACGCCGTGGTGGCGTCCGGCGAGCAGGTCACCTCCGGCCTTCTTGCGATCGTGTTGCAGGGCATGGGCATCCAGGCCCGCTCTTGGCAGGGCTGGCAGATCCCGATCAAGACCAGCGACGCGCATGCCTCCGCGCGCATCCTCGAAATCGACGGGTCCGAGATCATCGAGCGCTTCAAGGACCGCAAGGAGGTCGCCGTCATCGCCGGCTTCCAGGGCATCAACCCCCAGACGGGCCGCATCACCACGCTCGGCCGCGGCGGTTCCGACACCTCGGCGGTGGCTGTGGCGGCGGCGATCCACGCCGACCGCTGCGACATCTATACCGACGTCGACGGCGTCTACACCACCGACCCGCGCGTGGTGCCGAAAGCGCGCAGGCTCGACAAGATCGCGTTCGAGGACATGCTGGAGCTGGCTTCGCAGGGCGCCAAGGTATTGCAGGTGCGCTCGGTGGAACTCGGCATGGTGCACAATATGCCGATTTTCGTGCGCTCCAGCTTCGACAAGCCCGAGGATATCGACCCGCACGCCAGTCAGCCGCCGGGCACGCTGATCTGCAGCGAGGAGGAAATCATGGAAAACCACGTCGTCACCGGCATCGCCTTCTCCAAGGACGAGGCGCAGATTTCCGTGCGCCAGATCGAGGACAAGCCGGGCGTCGCTGCCGCGATCTTCGGACCGCTGGCGGATGCCAACATCAACGTCGACATGATCGTGCAGAACGTCTCCGAGGACGGCAAGACCACCGACCTCACCTTCACGGTGCCGGCCTCCGACTATACCCGCGCCCGGGAAACCATTACCTCGTCCAAGGCCAAGATCGGCTATGCGCGGCTCGACAGCGCGACCGACGTGGCCAAGGTTTCTGTGATCGGCAGCGGCATGCGCAGCCATGCCGGCGTGGCGGCGAAGGCATTTTCCGCGCTCGCCGAGCGCCAGATCAACATCCGCGCGATCACGACCTCGGAGATCAAGTTTTCGGTGCTGATCGACGCCGCCTATACCGAGCTTGCGGTGCGCACCCTGCACACGCTCTACGGGCTCGACCAGGTTTAGAATAACTTTCTCTTAGCGGTCGCAGCATCGGCCCCACAGAGACGTTATTGCCTCTGGCAGGCGTTTTGCTTGGCAAAACTCGCTTCGATTGGCTATACGGCCTGATAGGTGAGCTGCCGCAAACTGTGCCACAGTTTTGCTGTGCCCGATTCGGCCGGGAGGGGCTCGCGCCGGCGCCGAAATGAATAAAATTGTTGTTTTGTACGGGTATTACGCCAGTGGCCGGCCAGACTGTGGACTGGCCCCGCGGGGGAGGATTGGCTGATCATGCGGAGCGCGTCGGGAGGTCCCCGCGTCTTGCTGAGACGGCTCCGCGAAACCATGGCGGAGCAAGTCTCCGCACAGGAACGCCTCGACAAGATCGTGGTGCTGATCGCGGCCAACATGGTGGCCGAGGTCTGCTCCTGCTACGTGCTGCGCGTCGACACCACCCTCGAGCTCTACGCCACCGAGGGCCTGAAGCGCGAAGCCGTGCACCGCACGGTCTTGAGCGCGCATGAGGGCCTGGTCGGCCTGGTCGCGAGCGAAGCGACGCCGCTGAATCTCTCGGACGCGCAGAGCCACCCGGCCTTCTCCTACCGTCCGGAAACCGGCGAAGAAATCTACCATTCCTTCCTCGGCGTGCCGATCCTGCGCGCCGGCAACACGCTCGGCGTGCTGGTGGTGCAGAACCGCGCCAAGCGCACTTACGTCGAGGAAGAAGTCGAGGCGCTGCAGACCACCGCCATGGTGCTGGCGGAGATGATCGCCTCGGGCGAATTATCGTCCCTGGCGCAACCCGGCGCCGAGCCGGCGGCGCGGCACTCCCTGCACAAGAGCGGCAGCGTGCTGTCCGAAGGCATTGCGCTCGGCCATGTCGTGCTGCACGAGCCGCGCGTCGTCATCAAGGACTACATCGCCGAGGACCTGCCGAAGGAGATCAAGCGGCTGGACGCGGCGCTGGCGATGCTGCGCGCCGATCTCGACCGCATGCTGGAGCGCGGCGACGTCGCCGAGGGCGGCGAGCACCGCGACGTGCTGGAGGCCTACCGCATGTTCGCCAACGACCAGGGCTGGTCGCACAAGCTTCATGAGGCCGTCGGCACCGGCCTCACCGCGGAGGCCGCGGTCGAACGCGTGCAGTCCGACACCCGCGCGCGCATGCTGCGCTCGACCGATCCCTATTTGCGCGAGCGGCTGCATGACCTCGAGGATCTCGGGCACCGCCTGATGCGCCAGCTGGTCGGCCGCGACCACGCGCCGTCAAGGGAACAGCTGCCCGACAACGCCATCCTGATCGCGCGCGCGATGGGCCCTGCGGCGCTGCTCGACTATGACCGCAAGCGGCTGCGCGGCCTCGTGCTGGAGGAAGGCACTGCCAACTCCCATGTCGCGATCGTGGCGCGCGCGCTCGGCATCCCCGCGGTCGGCGAGGTACCGAACGCGCCGGGCATTGCCGATCCCGGCGATGCCATCATCGTCGACGGCACCTCGGGCTCGATCTATGTGCGTCCGTCCAACGAGATCGAATCCGCCTATGCCGAGCGGGTGCGGCTGCGCGCGCGGCGGCAGGCGCAATATTCGGCGCTGCGCGACCTACCCTGCAAGACCAAAGACGGCCAGAAGGTCGAACTGCTGATCAACGCCGGCCTCGTTATCGACCTGCCGCATATCGAGGACACCGGCAGCGCCGGCATCGGGCTGTTCCGCACCGAACTGCAGTTCATGGTGAGTGCGAGCCTGCCGCGTTCCTCTGACCAGCTCGCGCTCTACCGCACCGTGCTCGATGCGGCCGGCGACAAGCCGGTGACTTTTCGCACCCTCGACATTGGCGGCGACAAGGCGCTGCCCTATATGGAGACGGTGATCGAGGAGAATCCGGCGCTGGGCTGGCGCGCAATCCGGCTCGGTCTCGACCGGCCGGGCCTGCTGCGCGGCCAGATCCGCGCGCTGCTGCGCGCCGGCGGCGGGCGCTCCCTGAAGATCATGTTCCCGATGATCTCAGAGGTAGCCGAGTTCGATGCGGCGAAGGCGATCGTGGAGCGCGAACTGACATATTTGCGCCAGCACGGTCATTCGCTGCCGGAGCGCATCGACATCGGCACCATGGTGGAAGTGCCGGCGCTGCTGTACCAGATGGACGAACTGCTGAAGAAGGTCGATTTCGTCTCGGTCGGCTCCAACGACCTGTTCCAGTTCCTGTTCGCGGTCGACCGCGGCAACGCAAAGGTCTCCGAGCGGTTCGACACCATGTCGGCGCCGATCCTGCGCGCGCTCCGCGACATCGTGCGCAAGGCCAATGCTGCGAAGAAGGGCGTCTCGCTGTGCGGCGAGATGGCCTCAAAACCGCTCGGCGCGCTGGCGCTGATCGCGATCGGCTATCGCTCGCTGTCGCTGTCGGCGACCGCGCACGGCCCGGTGAAGGCGATGATCCTCGACCTCGACGCCAGGAAGGCGGAGGCGATGATCAACCCGCTGCTGGATGCACCGGCCGGCAGCGTCTCGATCAAGCAGAAGCTGGCGGAATTCGCGGAGGCCGAGGGGCTGTCATTGTAGCGAGGCTCTGTTCCTCGCTCCGCCCCGTCAGCTTTTCTGCTATTTGAGAACCGCCATGCTGCCCGAAGCCAAACTCGATATCCTGCTCGCCCACCATGCCGCGCTCGAAAACGAGCTGCTCGGCCAGGTCGGCTCCGACCGCTATGTGCAGATCACGCGCGAGCTGGCCGACCTCAATCCGCTGATCGAGGCGGTGAAGGCCTATCGCGGCGTGGCAGCCGAGCTTGCCGGCACGGAAGCCCTGCTCGCCGATCCCGCAACCGACGCCGAAATGCGCGGCATGGCGGAAGCCGAGCGCGACGAGCTGCAGGCGAAGCGCGACGAGCTGGCGCAGAAGATCCGCGTCGCGCTGTTGCCCAAGGACGCCATGGACGACCGCAACGTCGTGCTGGAAATCCGCGCCGGCACCGGCGGCGACGAGGCATCGCTGTTCGCGGGCGACCTGTTCCGCATGTATGAGCGCTTCGCCAATTTGCAGGGCTGGAAGGTCGAGGTGATCTCGGCCAGCGAAGGCACCGTCGGCGGCTTCAAGGAAATCATCGCCGAGGTGCGGGGCCGCGGCGCCTTCGCCAGGCTGAAATTCGAATCCGGCGTGCACCGCGTACAACGCGTACCCGATACGGAGACGCAAGGGCGCATCCACACCTCGGCGGCGACGGTGGCGGTGCTGCCCGAGGTCGAGGACGTCGACGTCGACATCAAGAACGACGACTTGCGCATCGAAACCATGCGCGCGGGCGGCGCCGGCGGGCAGCACGTCAACAAGACGGAATCGGCGATCCGCATCACCCATATCCCGACCGGCATCGTCGTGATGATGCAGGACAGCCGCTCGCAGCACAAAAATCGCGCCTCCGCCATGAACATCCTGCGCTCGCGCATCTACGACGCCGAGCGGCAGCGGCAGGATGCGGCGCGCTCCGCCGAGCGCAAGGAGAAGGTCGGTTCGGGCGACCGCAGCGAACGCATCCGCACCTACAATTTCCCGCAAGGCCGCGTCACCGACCATCGCATCAACCTGACGCTCTACAAGCTGCCGCAGGTGATTTCAGGCGAAGCGCTGGGCGAACTGGTGGACGCACTGACCACGGAGCACCAGGCGGCGCAACTCGCTGCGCAGGGCGCGGCGGCATAACAGATGTCGTCCCGGTGCAGGCCGGGACCCATAACCACGAGTGTGAGTCGTTGTTCATGAAGGCAACTCCACCTGCCTCTCCCGACAGGCCGCGGCGTATGGGTCCCGGCGACACCGCGATTGCAGCGCATGAGTGAATCCATCACCATCGAAGTCGCACGGCGCGCGCTGGCTGGGCGGCTGCAAACCACCGGGATCGACTCCGCCGAGCTCGATGCGCGACTGTTGATCGGCCACGCGCTCGGCCTCGATCTCACCGGCCTGATTCGGTCTGCAAATCGCGCCCTCACCGCGGACGAATCGAATCGTCTCGAAGCTCTCGCCGGCCGCCGGCTCGCCGGTGAACCCGTCGCGCGCATCCTCGGCCGCAAGGAATTCTGGGGACTGTCGCTTGCGCTGTCGCCGGCAACGCTGGTGCCGCGGCCGGACACCGAGACGATCGTCGAACTGGCGCTCGAGATGCTGCGCGCGAACCCCGCAAGGCAGGGCACGCGTATTGCCGATCTCGGCACCGGCTCCGGCGCGATCCTGCTCGCGCTATTGTCCGAACTGCACGGCGCCGTCGGCGTCGGCACCGACATTTCGCAGGAGGCACTGGAGACTGCGCGCGGCAATGCGATGCGGCTTGGCCTCGCCGACCGCACGAGTTTTGTCCGCTGCGACTATGCCGTGGGGCTGACCGGCCCGTTCGATCTCATCGTGTCGAATCCACCCTATATCCCTTCGGGCGTCATCGCCGGTCTCGCGATCGAGGTGCGCAACCACGATCCCAGGAAAGCCCTGGACGGCGGACCCGACGGGCTCGATGCCTACCGGGCGCTGATTCCCCAGGCGGCGCGAATCCTTGGCCCCGGCGGCGCACTGGTTGTGGAGGCCGGACAGGGCCAGGCGGCCCAGATTGAAGCTTTGATGACTGCGGCGGGATTGGTGCCCCACGGGGCTCCCAAGGCCGATCTGGGCGGTATTCCGAGGGCGGTCGGGGCCCGCAAAATGCCCCGATAAAGTCCTATTGGAACGCAAAAAAACCTCTTGGAATTGCCCCCGGGAACGACTACGTTCCGGCCACAACATCGGTCAAAGGGTTGCAGGCTGGCCCCGCAGGAGAAGCGGGATGAAACCAGAGGCACTTTAGCCCCGCCGATTAACGGTTCCAGAACGCAAAGGTCTTTTGAGCGCAATGGCTGAAGCTGTGCTGCTCTCGACCGCAAAGCGAACGAAAGCCTGATATTGCGCTTGAACATCTACGCAACAGAGCTGGGCTTGTTTCGGCAAGGTGAATGATTGGTCGCCGGCGGTGAGCGCCGGCGGTTGGGGAACGCGTCGTTGTTGAACGCGAATGTTGGCAAAATCGGCAATGCGCGTGTCGGCACCGTGATTCGGTGCACGCGAGCGGCATGCCGCGCCATGAACGGGCAATCCAAACCGACTTCTGCAATTCAAGGCAACTTCTTAGGGCTGGAATAAAGGCGACACATGAGAAACGGTCAAAACAAGCAGCGGATGCGCAACCGGAACAACAACAACAATCAGAACCGGCGCGGCCAGAACCCGATGACCCGGGTCTACGAATCCAACGGGCCCGACATCAAGATCCGCGGCACCGCTTCCCACGTCGCCGAGAAATACGTCCAGCTCGCCCGCGACGCGCGCTCTTCCGGCGACCCCGTCGCCGCCGAGAACTACTATCAGCACGCCGAGCATTATTTCCGCCTGATCGCGGCCGCCCAGGAGCAGTTCAGGCAGAACCAGCCGCAGCATCAGCAGCAGCCGCGCCCGGACAACGACATGTCGGTGGACGAGAGCGAGGATGAGGGCGACGGTTTCTCGCCGTTCGGCCAGGAGCCGGGCTTCGTGCCGCAACCGCAGCAGTCGCAGCCCCAGCCCTATATGCGCGACAACAATCCGCGCGACCGCGACCAGCCGTCCTATCAGCGCGACCAGCAGCCGCGCGAACATCGCGGCGACCGCGAGCATCGCGGCGATCGCGAACACCGCCCGCAGCCGCAATACCAGCCGCCGCAACCGCAACCGCAGCCGGCCATTGCCGACAGCGTCGACCGCCTGCCCTCCTTCATCACCGGCCCGCAGCCGCAGATCAATGGCGGCGAGCGCTCCTATGAAGGCGGCGGTGGCGGCGAGCGGTTTCCGCGCCGGCGCCGCCGGCCGCATGGCGGCCCCCGCCCCGACAACGGCATGGCGGGCGCAGCGCCTGCCGCCTCGGGCGAGGACATCGGCAACGAGTAGTCGCGCGAGCGACATCGCGCCTCGGCGCAGAATCGTAAGGTGGGCAAAGCGCAAGCGTGCCCACCTTTTTTCTTTCCGGCATCTCGGATAAACGGTGGGCACGGCGCCATGCGCCTTTGCCCAACCCTACGGCACGTTCATCCCCGCGTGCTTGGCGATGGCACCAGCACCGGCTGCAGCGAGGGAATGAGGCGCGCGCGCTCGCGATGCGCGGGCAGCGCGCGATAGACCTGCTTGGTCGCTTCCACGATATGCACGCCGGCAAACGGCATCGACAGCGCCTCGCCGGCGCGCTCCCACGCCATCGCCGAGCGCAGGAACCAGCTATTGCCGACCGGCGGCATGAACAGCGCCTCGCCCCAGGAGGCCGGCGTGAACCAGGTGTGCCGCAACAGCTGCGTGATCTGCGCGCGCGAATAGGGCCGGCCGTGCCCGAACGGTGTGTTGTCGGTGCGCGTCCACACGCCGCGGCGATTGGGCACGACGGCGATCATGCGGCCCGAGGGGGCGAGCACGCGCCACACCTCGCGCAACAGGTTCTCCGGGTCGTCGCACATTTCCAGCGCATGCACGAGCAGGATGCGGTCGAACGCGGCGTCCGGCAGCGGCAGCGAGAATTCGTCGACCAGAGCCGCAAGCGCCGGCCGCCCGGTCGGCCATTTCAGCACGCCTTGCGCCGCCGGCATGAAGGCGACGCAGCGCTCGCTGTTGTCGCGGAACAGCCCGAGATAAGGCGTCGGATAACCGAGGCCGAGCACGCGCTGGCTCTCCGCATCCGGCCAGCAGGCATGGATGCCGCGATTGATCAGCCGCCGCGCCACGATGCCGAGGCGCTGCGAATAGAAATCGCGGAGATCGATGACGTCCATAGGATTCCCATGGCGTTTTCAAGCGAAGTGGGCACCGGTTCGCGTGAAGAAAACGCGTCGATCATAGTGTAACACGAGGATGTTCCCGGCGAAGCGGCCAAATTGGCATTGCCGCAGCAACGTTAACGCCATATCTCTTGGACCGGCTCGGACCCAAGTTGGTGGAGAAATCATGGCTGCCGAAATTCGCGTGTTCAACTGCCTGTCCGACAATTTCGGCTATCTGATCCACGATACCGAAACCCGGGCGACCGCCTCGATCGACGCGCCCGAAGCCGCGCCCATCCTGAAGGCGCTGGCGCAGGAGAACTGGGCGCTGACGGATATCCTGATCACCCACCACCATCACGACCATGTCGGCGGCGTCGCGGAACTGAAACAGAAGTACAAGTGCCGCGTTGTCGCCCCGCATGAAAAGAAGGCGGCGATCGCCAATGCCGATCTGCGCGTCGCCAATGGCGACGTGGTGATGGTCGGCAATCTGATGGCGCGGGTGCTGGAAACGCCAGGCCATACGCTCGACCACGTGTCCTACGTGTTCGACAGGGAGAAGGCGGTGTTTGCCGCCGACACACTGTTCTCGATCGGCTGCGGCCGTGTCTTCGAAGGGACACATCCGATGATGTGGGACTCGCTCCTGAAGCTGCGCGCGCTGCCCGACGATTTTTCGCTCTATTGCGGCCATGAATATACCGCAGCGAACGTCAAGTTCGCGCTCACCGTGGACGGCGACAATCCCGCGTTGAAGGCACGCGCCGAGGAAGTGGCAAGACTGCGCGCGCAGAACAGGGCGACGATTCCCGTGCTGCTCGGCGAGGAGAAGAAATCCAACGTCTTCCTGCGTGCCGACGATCCTGCGGTCGCGGCAGCGCTGCACATGAAGGGCGCGGCTGCCGCCGACGTGTTCGGCGAGCTGCGCGAACGCAAGAACAAGTCCTGACCATGCGAGAAGCCTCCGACATCATCGCGCGGCTCGAGCTCAAGCCGCATCCGGAGGGCGGGTACTACCGCGAGACGTTCCGCGACGTCCGCACCGACGCGCAGGGCCGCGCGTGTTCGACCGCGATCTATTTCCTGCTGGCGCGCGGCGAGCGCTCGCATTGGCATCGCATCGATGCGGTGGAAGTCTGGCACTATTATTCGGGCGCGGCGCTGACGCTCAGAATCGCCAATGACGGCTGCGCGCCGCACACCATCACGCTCGGCTCCGATGTCGGCGCCGGCGAACGGCCGCAGGCGATCGTGCCGGCGGGCGCATGGCAATCGGCGGAAAGCACCGGCGACTGGACACTGGTCGGATGCAGCGTGGCGCCGGCGTTCGAGTTCGCGAAGTTCGAGCTCGCGGCGAACGACTGGACGCCCTCGGATTGACGGCCCTGGTCGGGAATCGGGTGGGAACACCCGATGCGTTCGCTTACCTCCAGAGCCTCATCTGGAGAGAGACATGCAAGACACGATTGAATCCCCGACGATCGCAACGGCTGACATCATCGAGCCGGCAATCCTCTATTTCGGCACGCCGGTCGTGCTGGTCGGCACATGCAATGAGGACGGCTCATACAACCTCGCGCCGATGTCGTCGGCCTGGTGGGTCGGCTGGCGCTGCATGCTGGGGCTGGCGCGCGAGTCCAAGACGACGGCGAACCTGATCCGCAGCGGCGAATGCGTGCTCAACCTGCCGTCGGCCGGGCTGGTCGGCGCCGTCGATCGCCTCGCCCGCAGCACCGGCTCAGACCCGGTGCCGCCCGGAAAGCTCTGGCGCGGCTACCGGCATGAGAAGGACAAGTTCGGGCTTTGCGGGCTGACAGCCACGCGTGGCGACACGGTCGCGGCACCTCGCGCACTGGAATGCCCCGTTCAGATCGAGGCAAAGCTCGCGCATGTCCATGAGATGGCGCAGGAGGACGCCGTATGGCGCGGCAATCTCACCGCCATCGAGGTACGAGTGACGCGGGTGCACGCGCATCCGCAGATCATGATGGCGGGCGAGCCGAACCGCATCGACCCCGACAAATGGCGGCCGCTGATCATGAGCTTCCAGCAATTCTACGGGCTCACGCCGAAAAAACTGCAGCGCTCTGAACTCGGCCAGATTCCGGAAAGCATGTACAAGCCGCCAGACTGGCGGCCGGCCACTTAGGCGCGAAGCCGGAACATATCTCTCGCCGCGATCAGGCCGCCGCCGGCGATCAGGATCGCGGCGACGGCAATGGTCGCGGTCGGCTTGGCGAAGCCGGCGAGGATCAGGAATGCGGTCGAGAGCAGCGGCGTGGCGTAGGAAGCGGCGCCGAGCACGCGGATATCACCGCGCTTCATGCCGATATCCCAAGTGAAGAACGCCGCGCCCACCGGGCCGACGCCGAGCGCGACGATGGCGAGCCATTGCGCCGCCGTTTCCGGCCACACGGTGTTCTCGACGACGAGATGCACGATCGCGGCGAGTATCGCGGTCGCGAGACAGAAGCCCGCGACCGCATCCGTCGG
Organism: Bradyrhizobium sp.; assembly: GCF_016219575.1. Lineage (GTDB taxonomy): Bacteria > Pseudomonadota > Alphaproteobacteria > Rhizobiales > Xanthobacteraceae > Bradyrhizobium. The sequence goes on from NZ_JACRMG010000016.1 coordinate 58,101, forward strand.
TACCGCCTTCAGCCGGCGCGACATCACCGAATAGGACGCCCAGACGAACGCCGCGACGAAGGCCGCGAACAGGCCGGGCAACTGGCCGGCCTCGAAGCCGCTCCCGCCATTACCCATCAACAGCAGAACTGTGCCAGCGAGCCCAAGCAGCGCGCCGATGATGTGGTGCGGCAGCAGGCGCTCGCCGGGCAGCAACGAGGAGAACAGTACAATGAGTAGCGGCCAGAGGTAATTCAGCAGGCCAGCTTCCGCAGGCGGAGCAAAGCGCAGCGCGAGAAAATACAGCGCGTGATAGCCGAACAGCCCGCCGACGCCGACGATCCAGGCGGTGAGCGGTTGCTTCAATGCCGCGAAGGCGGAAGGACGGAAGAGGAAGCTCGCAAACGCAACCAGTGCGCCGATCGCAAAGGTCATGGCGGCAAGTTGAAACGCCGGAGTCTTTCCGGTTGCCACCGTAAGCACCGCGAGCAGCGACCACATCAGGATCGCCGTCAGTCCGATCAGGGTGGCGGTGCGGGGTGACATTCGGGGGTTCTCGTCATGCCCGGGCTTGTCCCGGGCATCCACGTCTTACTTGGCACACGCGCGTCTGCAAAGACGTGGATGGCCGGGACAGGCCCGGCCATGACGACTCATTGGAGATTAGAAAGCGCGCCGTCACACCATGTATTGCCCGCCATTGATGGTGAGCGTGGAGCCGGTGATGGCGCCGGCCTCGTCGGCGGCGAGGAACACCACCGCGCGCGCGATTTCCTCGGGCTCGCCGAGGCGATTGATCGGGATCTGCGGCAGGATGGATTTTTCCAGCACATCCTTCGGCACCGCCTGCACCATCTCGGTGTTGATGTAGCCGGGGCAGATCGCATTCACCGTGATGCCGCCCTTGGCATTCTCCAGCGCCAGCGCCTTGGTGAAGCCGATGTCGCCGGCCTTGGCCGCGGAATAATTGACCTGGCCGAACTGGCCCTTCTGGCCGTTGATCGAGGAGATGTTGATGATGCGGCCGAATTTTCGCGCGCGCATGCCCTCGATGATCGGGCGCGTCATGTTGAAGAGGCCGCCGAGATTGGTGTTGATGACGGCGTTCCACTGCTCCAGCGTCATCTTGTGGAAGGCGCCGTCCTTGGTGATGCCGGCATTGTTGACGAGCACATCGACCGGTCCGAGGTCCGCCTCGACCTTCTTGATGCCGGCAGCGCAGGCGTCGAACGAGGAGACGTCCCATTTGTAGACGGGAATGCCGGTTTCCGACTTGAACTTCTCGGCGGCGGCATCGTTGCCGGCATAGCTGGCCGCAACCTTGTAGCCGGCCGCCTTCAGTGCCTTGCTGATCGATGCGCCAATGCCGCGCGTTCCCCCGGTGACCAATGCAACACGTGCCATGTAATTTCCTCCTTGGTAGTCTTTTCATAGACCGGAATTGTCCCGGTCTTTTGACGTTTCTCAAGCGAACAATTCAAACAAGCGCTTGAGACGAAAATGCCCGGCGCGAGGCCGGGCATTCATTCCTAGCAGCTTGAGCCGCGTTTGACAGATGATGTTTTCATCGCTGGGCGCGCCTCATTGCCTCATTTACTCCTCGCCCGGAATCGCTATGCGCTCAGTCGCGCGCGATGCACATCGCGATGCCCATGCCGCCGCCGATGCACAGCGTGGCGAGGCCCTTCTTGGCATCGCGCTTCTGCATTTCGTGCAGCAGCGTCACCAGCACGCGGGCGCCGGAGGCGCCGACCGGATGGCCGATCGCGATCGCGCCGCCATTGACGTTGACCTTGCCGGTATCCCAGCCGAGGTCCTTGTTGACGGCGCAGGCCTGCGCCGCGAAGGCCTCGTTGGCCTCGATCAGGTCGAGGTCGCCGATATTCCAGCCGGCCTTCTTCAGCGCGGCACGCGAGGCCGGGATCGGGCCCGAGCCCATGATCTTGGGATCGACGCCGGCCTGGGCCCAGGACACGATGCGGGCCAGCGGCTTCTTGCCTTCCTTGGCGGCCTGCTTGGCCGTCATCAGCACCACGGCGGCGGCGCCGTCATTGATGCCAGAGGCGCTGCCGGCGGTGACCGTGCCTTCCTTCTCGAAGGCGGGCTTCAGCTTGGCCATCCCTTCGAGGGTTGCGCCATGACGCGGATATTCGTCGGTGTCGACCACGATGTCGCCCTTGCGGGTCTTGATGATGACCGGGACGATCTCGTCCTTGAACTTGCCGGCCTTCTGCGCAGCCTCGGCCTTCTGCTGCGACTTGACGGCGAACTCGTCCTGCTGGGCGCGGGTGATCTGCCATTGCCGGGCGACGTTCTCGGCGGTGTTGCCCATGTGGTAGCCGTTGAAGGCGTCCCACAGGCCGTCCTTGATCATGGTGTCGACCAGCTCGAGGCCGCCCATCTTGACGCCGCCGCGCAGGTATTGCGCGTGCGGGGCCATGCTCATGGATTCCTGGCCGCCGGCGACGACGATCTCGGAATCGCCGTTGAGCAGCGCCTGGTAGCCGAGCGCCACTGTGCGCAGGCCCGAGCCGCACAGCTGGTTGACGCCCCAGGCCGGGCTTTCCACCGGGATGCCGGCCGCGATCGAGGCCTGGCGGGCCGGGTTCTGGCCCTGCGCCGCGGTCAGGATCTGGCCCATGATGACTTCGGAGACGCGGCCGGGCTCGATGCCTCCCCGCTCCAGCGCGGCCTTGATGGCGATGGCGCCGAGATCGTGGGCCGGGGTGGTGGCAAATGCGCCGTTGAAGCTGCCAACCGGGGTGCGGGCGGCGCTGACGATGACGACATCGTCTGACATGGACATCTCCTGTTTGGGTTTTCTTGGGTTGGTTTCTTGACGGCGGGCGGGCCGGGTTGGCGGGCCAGTCTTAATTCCCATCCTGTTAACGTCATTGAGGCATGTCAATCGCCCTGCAGCGAAAAGCTGCCGCGCCGCATCCAAAATGGCGGGGCCGGGAGTTTCCTGAGCAGTCCCGAAGCCTTGGCCGAGCCTTGGGATTAACCGTGCCGCACAAAACGGTAGCCGAAGCCCTTTGAAAATGCTTACCTTTGCTGCGATGCGTTGCATTCGACCCTGCGGCTGCGCCGTCGGGTTCCCGCTCTCGGCTGGTCTTGTGTGAACCCATGGCAAAATCCGAAACACCCACCACGATCAAGAAGTACGCTAACCGGCGGCTCTATAATACCGGTACGAGCACCTATGTGACGCTCGAGGATCTCGCGGCGATGGTGAAGGAAGGCGAGGATTTTCTCGTCTACGACGCCAAAACCGGCGAGGACATCACGCGCTCGGTGCTGGCGCAAATCATCTTCGAGCAGGAGAACAAGGCGGGGCAGAACCTCTTGCCGACCACTTTCCTGCGGCAGCTGATCCGCTTCTACGGCGACAGCATGCAGATGGTGGTGCCGAAATATCTCGAGCAATCGATCGACACGCTGACGCGCGAGCAGGAAAAATTCCGCAAGCAGCTCACCAACACCTTCAGCGGCACGCCCTTCGCCCCGCTGGAAGAGCACGTCCGCCGCAACATGGAGCTGTTCCAGCAGACCTTCTCGATGTTCAAGCCGTTCGTGCCGTCGCGCACCGGATCGGGCGAGCCTGAGAAGGTGCCGGAGCCCGCGGTCGACGAGGACAACATCGACGATCTGCGCAAGCAGATGAAGGAGATGCAGGAGCGCCTCGAGCGCATGTCGAAGGAGCCGGCGAAAAAGGAAGAGTAGTCCTTCCTCGCCTCTCTCCGCCGTCCCGGCGAAGGCCGGGGCCTTTAGCCACAGATGCGAGTTGGTGAGCACGCTGGAGCCCCCCAGCGTGCTTGATCTTTTTCAGTTGTGGGTATGGGTTCCGGCCTGCGCCGGAACGACAATCAGCCCGCGACGGGCACTGCGGCTGCCGGCGTCACCGCCCACGGCCGCTCCGGCGAGGCCAGTCCGATCAGCCGGCCCTGGATGTAGTCGCAACCCCATTGGCGCAGCATCGCGGCGGCTTCCTCGTCCTGCACCCATTCGGCGACCGTCTTGATGTCGAGCCGCCGGGCGAGGTCGATCAGGGTCTGCACGAAGGCACGGTCGTCGGCGGAGCGCGCGATGTTCTGCACGAAGGCGCCGTCGATTTTCACGATGTCCACGCCGAGCTTGCGCAAATTCCGGAACGAGGTGTAGCCGGCGCCGAAATCGTCGATCGCGATCCGGCTGCCGAAATTCTTCAGCCGCGTGACGAAGCCCCTGATGTCGTCGATGTCCTGGATCGCCACCGTCTCGGTAATCTCGACGATCAGGCGCTCGGCGACGCCGGGATGCGTGCCCATCAACGACTCGATCGTCGCCGACCAGTCCGGATCCATGGTGGTTTCGGGCGAGATGTTGAGGCTGAGCTGCACCTTGGGCGAGGCGATCAGCTCGGCGACCACCAGCTCGAGGATGCGGTGATCGACCAGGCGGATCAGGCCGAGCCGCTCCGCCACCGGCACGATGTCGGGCGCCAGCAGGATCTGGCCGTCGCCATGCTCCATCCGCACCAGGCATTCGTAGAAGGCGGGCTCGCGCGAGTGCGCAGTCACTACGGGTTCGAAGGCCGCGACGATGCGGCGGTCGTTCAGCGCGGTGACGATCTCGTCGGTGACGCGGATATTGACGCGGCGCTGCGCGTCGCGCTCGGCATTCGGCCGCCACAGTCCGAACGAGCCGGCGCGCCGGCGCTTGGCGGCATCCAGCGTTTCCTGGGCGCGGTTGATCGCCTCGTCGGCATTGCGGGCGTAGCGCGGCACGCTGACCGCGCCGATCGATGCCGTCACCGAGACGGGCCCGGACCTCGTCGGCACCACCTCGTCACGGATCCCGGCGAGAAAGCGCTCTGCAGCGATATTGGTGTCGTCGACAGTGCAGTTCTTCAGGATCAGGCCGAACTTGTTGCCGGAGAAGCGGCCGAGCACGTCGCCGGCGCGCAGCCGCGTGCGGATGCGGGCGGCGACCTCCGCGATCACGGCGTCCGCGACGTCGAAGCCGAAGGCGTCGTTGACCCGCGCCAGATGGTCGATCCCGATCAGCATGAAGGCGCAGGCCGAGCGGAAACGCGTGTTCTCCTCGATCGCCTCGGCAAGGGCCGCGATCAGATGGGTGCGGTTGAGCTCGCCGGTCAGGGGATCGTGCCGCGACAGCTTCAGGAGCTGCTCGTCGCGGGCGTGGCGCTCGTTGTTGATGCGCATGACACCCTGGGCGCGCAACGGCCGGCCGTCGGAACCGGCAAACCAGACGCCGGTCTCCTCGATCCAGATCACCGGGACGGAGGTGACGGCGCGGATGCCATATTCGATACGGTAGGGCACGCCCTCATCGGCACGCGTGGGCGGCGCGTGGGTCAACGCGTCCTGACGGATGGAACGCGCGGGCTCGATCAGGCTGGCGAAAGCCGCGCCGCTCTCCAGCGATTCCGCCGGGATGTCGGCGAACACGGAAGCCGCATTCTCGCTCCAGGTGAGCCGGTCGCTGCCGATGTCCCAGACAAAACTGGCCTGGCCGAGCGAGGCAAGGATGTCGGCGGCTTGCGGGACAGACGGCATCAGCTCGCCTCGTTTCGGGACAGCACCCCGGGTGATTCTCCACCCAAGGATAGGGCGACTCGCAGCCTTGACCCTAGGTAAAGTTCATTAACAGTCCGCAAACCACGTTTTGCGGTTGTCTGGAACCAAAGGGCATGCCGAGGCACATCTCTTGCGAGGAGAAGTGAAAGGCGGATCGACCGTCCCAAAACGCGACAGGTTGGCGATGACAGGCACAGGGCGCCCGGACGTGGTTATCGACGCGGAGTTCGTGGACATCCCGGCCGCCTCGGTCGAGCTCGTGCCGCTCTCCGCCCGCCCCGACGTTCCGCCGGCGGCGGCGCTGAACCGGCCCGATGCGAGCTTCGTCACGCAACTGATCGCCACCGCCGATCATGTCCCCCAGACCCGCAGCCTGCGCCGGGGATCGCCTGCCGACGCGCAGGCGGCCTACGGCCCGCACGTCACCGAGCGCCGCAGCGTGACGCGGCGGACCAAGCAGATCATCTAGCTCTATTTCTTGACGCGTTTTCTTGACGCGAACCGGTTCCCACTTCGCTTGAAAACGCCATGGGTTCAGCGCGGCGCGTCCGGCGACGACGGATGCGTGCCATTGCCCGGCTGGATGCCCGGCGAGGGCACGGCGGGCTGCGACATCGACGGCTCGGGATGATCGAGCAACACGGATTCGGCGACGGATGCCGCCGACGGGGCCGGAGCCGCAGGGACCGGCGCCGCAGCAGGCTCGCGCGGCGGCTCGGCTGCTTCCGGCTCGGCCTGCCGCACGGCCTTCCGCGCGACGGGCACAGATGCCGCGGCAGCCGCATAGCGCCGCCGGCGCAGCGTCACGCCGGTAAGGAAATCGACCAGCGAAAACAGCGCCAGCAGGAAAAAGATGGAGGTGCCGAACTTCGGCAGAAGCAGGAACTCCGCGGCGGCCGCGCCGAACACGACCAGCGACAGCAGATGGTCCATGAGAAATTTCGCACCCGGCCGCGCGCCCTTGACGATCTCGAGCAGCAGCATGACGGCCGCGAGGGCCAGCAGCATGTCGCCGAGCGAGATTGACCACTCCGCACCCGACATCAGCGGCAGCTTCAGCACGGGATCGCCGAGCGACACCTCGCGCATCAGCAGCACGATGATGTTGTAGACCGCGAGCGGAATCAGAAGCAGCGGAAAACCGACCATGGCCAATGGCTTTTTTGCGAAGGGGAGAAATCCGTAATCCCGGGCGGATCCATCCGCCCCGGGAACCGTCTTAACTCACTCGTTGGCCGAATTCAGGCAGGTTGGCGACCTGCCCACTGCTTTCGCAGGAAATGCCGTGAGGCGACCCCCGCCTCAGGCTTCCCGCTCAAGCTTCTTTCTTGGGCTTCAGCACCTGCCGGCCCTTGTACATGCCGGTCTTGAGGTCGAGGTGGTGCGGACGGCGCAGTTCGCCGGAGTCCTTGTCCTCGACATAAGTGGGCTTCTTGAGCGCGTCGGCCGAGCGGCGCATGCCACGGCGCGACGGCGAGGTTTTTCTGCGGGGAACGGCCATTTCGGTATCCTCTAGGGGTATCGCGGAGGCATTGTCCAAATAAGACGGCCCGCAGCTCACAAAAGCGCGGGCTCAAGATGCCGACAAGGCCGCGCTTATAGAGGATGGGCCTAGGTAAATCCAGAGCCGAAGCGGGTAAAAATGGCCCAAAATCGGCTCAGAAGCCGCGTTTCTCGGCCCAGCAGCGCTGCAGCGCCGAGGCCTGTGCCCGCGCCATGTAGATCCCGGCAAGCCGCCTCACGCCGGGGCCGGGATTGCGGGCGCTTCGCCTGACCGGATTGGGCAGGATGGCCGCCAGCAACGCCGCCTCGCGCGGCGACAGGTCCGATGCCGGCTTGCCGAAGGCGTAGGCGGCCCCCGCGCCTGCCCCGAACTGGCCGGACGGGCCGAGCTCGGCGATGTTCAGGTAGATTTCGAGAATGCGCTGCTTGGAAAGCACGAGGTCGATCCACAGTGCCAGCGGCAGCTCCAGCGCCTTGCGCACCACGTTGCGGCCCGGCCACAGGAACAGGTTCTTCGCTACCTGCTGGGTGAGGGTCGAGCCGCCACGCGTCACCTCGCCGTCCTCGGCATCGTCCATCACCTCACGCAGCGCGTCCCAGTCGACGCCGCGATGGCTGCAGAATTTGGCGTCCTCGGATGCCACCACCGTGCGCGCGAGGTGCGGCGACATCGCGGTGAGATCGACCCAATGCCGCGTGACCGGCGCGCCCTTGAGCCAGCGCCAGGCCATCAGCGTCGAGACCGGATGGCCGACGCGATAGAATGGTGCCACCAGATAGGGCAGCAACAGCAGGAACAGGACGATCAGGAGCAGGTAGCGGAGGATGCGCAAATGGGAGGCTTCTGGTTCTGATGCCGGGGATGACGAGGCAATCACAAGGCGATCACAAGGCCCTGGGGGAAACGACATGGTGACGACATCAGGCGGATTTTCCAGCACTTTTAAGGCGCCATGAGGCCGCATCCGGCAATTGACGAAGCCCGCCCCATCAACGATTGTCCGCCCCCGAATTCGACCCTAGAGCCTTTGCTGGAGCCCTTCCGAATGACGACCGCCGCCGACTTCGCCAAGCGACTAGACCAGACCGCCGAGGAGACCGAGCGGCTGCTGGCGCAGCTGTTGTCGGATACGCTCATGCCCGACGAGATCGCCCGGCCGAAGCGGCTGATGGAGGCCATGCGCTATTCCACGCTCGGCGGGGGCAAGCGCCTGCGGCCGTTCCTGGTGGTGGAGAGCTCGGCCGTGTTCGGCGTGCCGCGCCAGGCCGCGCTGCTCGTGGGCGCGGCGCTCGAATGCATCCACTGCTATTCGCTGATCCATGACGATCTGCCGGCGATGGACAATTCGGATTTGCGCCGCGGCCGCCCGACCCTGCACAAGAAGACCGATGACGCCACCGCCATCCTCGCCGGCGACGGCCTCCTGACGTTCGCCTTCGACATCATCAGCCGCGACGAGGTGCACCGCGATCCCACCGTGCGGCTGCTGCTGACCCGGGCGCTGGCCCGCGCCTCCGGGCTCGGCGGCATGGTCGGCGGCCAGATGCTCGACCTCGCCGGCGAAGGCCGCTTCGGCGACCGCGAGCCGGTGGACGTCGCACGGCTGCAGCAGATGAAGACGGGCGCGTTGCTGCGCTATGGCTGCATCGCGGGCGCCATCCTCGGCCAGGCGACGCAAGCGGAACATCAGGCGCTAGACGATTACGGCCGCGCGCTCGGCGAAGCCTTCCAGATCGCCGACGACCTGCTCGACGTCGAGGGCGATGCGGCCGCACTCGGCAAGCAGACCGGCCAGGACGCGGCTCTGGGCAAGACCACCTTCGTCACTCAGCTCGGCATCGACGGCGCCAAGCAGCGCGTGCGCGATCTGCTGGCGCGCGGCGATGCTGCCCTGTCGATCTTCGGCAGCCGCGGCGACGTGCTCCGCGCCACCTCGCGCTTCGTCGCGGAGCGGAAAAACTAGAGCAATATCGATGGCGGACGACAAGGAGTTCGAACAACGCCTTGCCCGCTTCCGAAAGCTACCGATGTTCTTGCGCGTGGTCGTGTCGCGACCGCGCACCTTTGTCGGCCTCGCGATCGCCATCGTCGCATTTTTCCTGATACCGGAGTCGCGGCGGCTGGTGACGCGCGTGCTGGTCAGCTGGGACGTGTTCGCGGCGATCTATCTCGTGGCAGCCTACGCGATGATGCTTCGCTGCGGCCATGAGCATATCAAGCCGAGCGCCATCCTGCAGGACGACGGTCGCTTCCTCATCATGGTCCTGACGCAGCTTGGCGCGCTCGCCAGCATTGCGGCGATCGTGTTCGAACTCGGCGCTTCCAGGAAGAGCGCTGCCGGGCTCACGCTCGCGGTGGTCACGATCGCGCTGTCATGGACACTGGTGCACACCACCTTCGCGCTGCATTACGCGCATGACTATTATCGCGGCAGCAAGCCCGGCGGCCTGCAGTTCCCGGGCGGCGACGCCAAGGAAAAGCCCGACTACTGGGACTTCGTCTATTTCTCCTTCGTCATCGGCATGACGGCGCAGGTCTCCGACGTCGGCATCACCGACAGGATCATCCGCCGCACCGCCACCGTGCACGGCATCATCTCGTTCGCGTTCAACACGGCCCTGCTGGCGCTGATGGTAAACATCGCGGCGAGCGCGATCTGAAAGCAATTGGCCCCGCTCTCGCGGGGCCAATGTGGCCTTGAACAGCGGCGATGGTTATGGGCACACGCCCGACATGATAGCACTGTATGAATTGCAGCCCTGCGCGCGTTCCTGGCCGGTAAGCACCTGGCCCCTCTGGCCGAGGCCCGGGCCATTCGGACGCCCGGCGGTCGCCTGCCTGGCTTGCGGTGTCTGATATTGCGGCGCCGACGGAGCGAGCCTTGCTGCCGGAGCCTGCCTCGGTTCCGGCTTCTCGCGCTTGGCAACCGGCTTCTTCTCGCGGCGCTTCTCGCACTCATTGTCGTAATTGAGGAACGAACCCTCGGCGCACACGATCTTCACGCAGGCATCGCCCTGCGTCTTGAAGCCGTGGTCGCAGACCAGCGGGCAGACCCGCGCGGTCTTGGTCTTGATCGTGTCGAGCGCGTCGGTCGATGCGAGCTTGGTGTCGAACCTGGTCTTGGCATAGCGGTTGAACAGCGACAGCGAACGCTGCGACGCGGTGTTCCAGTTGCCGTCCGCTTCAGCCGAGAGGCAGCCGACCCGGCGCAGTTCGCTCTGCACCGACTTGGTCACGTCGGCCTGCGGAGCGCCCGCGCTCAGCGAAGCCAGATTGGGCTTGTCGCCGGAGACAGCCGGCGCGATCGCGGCAACCTTGGTGCCAACATCGGCCGCAGCCTTCTCGGTCTCGAGGCGCTTCTGCTCGCCGGCAGCTGCCTGGGCCTGCGCGACTTCCTTGGCCTTCTCGGCCGCAATTCGCGCCTGTTCGGCGGCCTTGGCGTCAGCGTCGGCCTTGGCCTGCGCCGCCTTCTGCGCGCCCTCGGCTGCAAGGCGGGCGCGTTCCTGTTCGGCGAGACGCGCCTTTTCGGTGGCGGCCACGCGGGCATCTTCAGCTGCGACCTTCTCGAGCTGCAGCTTGGCGAGGCTCGCATAGAAGCCGTCGGGATATTGCGCGAGGAAAGCGTTCAGCGCGGCCTTGTTGCCGATCTGCAGCGCGAGCTCGTAGTCGCGGCGCATGTCGGCCTGCGGATTGGCAACGGGTGCGGGAGCCGCAACCTTCGGCGCGGGCACCAGCGGCACGTCCTCGCCGCCCAGCGAACCATAGACGAACGGCTCCTGGCGGTTGTTGGTGGTCTTCAGCACGTCGTCGCGCACGAAGCCAAAGGCGCGGCGCACGTCGAGGCCGGGCGTGGTCAGATGCTTCGACAGAGCCGACGTGAACGGGCTGTTCTTGCCGTCGCCGTCGGCGGCAGTGGATCCGGCCTTCGCCGAGTAGGCGATCAAGAGGTTCGGGCTGTTCGGCTCGACCTTGGCGAGACCCTGGCCGATCGCGCGCGAGGCCACGGTACGCTTCATGTTCCTGGAAAAGGGATTGTCGCGGCAGGCATCGAGGATCACCAGGCGCAGCTTCTTGGCGGGCTCGACGGCGAGCAGCACGCGATCGAGCGACAGCGCCTCGTCATACACATCGGTGTCGCGCTCGAGCTTGGCGTCGACCGGGATCAGATAATTGCCGCCGTCCACCTCGATGCCATGGCCGGCGTAATAAACGACGGCGATATCGGCATCCCTGCTGCGGTCGGCGAAATCGCGCAGCGCGCGGCGGGTGTCCGCGGCCGACATGTCATGGCGGTTTTCGACCACGTCGAATCCGGCATCCTTCAGCGTTGTCGCGATGGTGTTGCCGTCATTGACGGGATTCGGCAGCTTCGGCACGTTCTGATAGGCGGCGTTGCCGATCACCAGCGCCACGCGCTTCTCGGCAAGGGCCGGCCCAGCCGTCAGCAGCAACGCCGCGGCGAGGAAGAACTGATAAAACTTTGTACGTCCGAACAGGTTTGTCATGGCGACACCGGTAAACTGGCAATTTCTGGCCCCTGGATTAGCAAACGCCAAAGCGGGGCTTTGTGAGGCCAGTCACCCAACGGGCGGACCGGCCTCCTCTAGGATTTAGTACCCCGGAGCGCCTGCGGGTTCGCCAAAATACCTTTGCATGGCGTCCAGTTTTCCTTGAGGTTAGGGTTCCGTGACCTCCACCACACAATGCGGCAATTCGGGCCGTATTGCGGGGGTTTTGCGCCCGGAAAACCTGCCTTCTGTTCTTCTGATTGGACCGGCCGCTCGGGTCCCGCTAACCATACGCGGCCTGGCGCCGTACGCCGGCTCAAAAAATGTCGTGGGGAGGATAGGCCGTGAGCACCGATCGTTCGACCGTCGAAGCCGTCGTGAAGCACTATTTCGACGGGCTCTATGAAGGCGATGCCGACAAGCTGGGAGCGATCTTCGATTCCAGCGCCGACCTGCGCTGGATCGAGAAGGGCGAGTTGCAGGTGCTCACCGTGCCGGACTGGCTGGAGCGCGTTCGCAAGCGCCCGTCGGCGAAAGCCGAAGGCAAGCCGCGCGAGGATTTCATCGTCACCATCGACCGCTCCGACGACAACACCGCCTTCGTGAAGGTGCGCTGCCAGCTGCCGCCGCGCTATTTCACCGATTACCTGGTGGCGATGAAGCTGAAGGACGGCTGGAAGATCGTGTCGAAGTCGTATCGGTACGATCTGAAGGAGTGATTCGCAGGTGTCGAGCCGTAGGGCGGATTAGCCGAAGGCGTAATCCGCCAAATCAAACGACGATAAGTTGGCGGATTACGCTAATCCGCCCTACGCGACGGTAACCCAACGGCGGCTGACGCCGACCGGATCGTCGCTTGCCTTCACTTCGCTCTTGTAGCGTTCGATCTCGGCGTCGTCGATGTCGGCATCGCTCAAGGCATAGCTGACGCGGCGCAGGATCGGATACATCTCACCGCCGAGGTCTGCGAGTTCAACCCGGACACCTGGATATTTGGCGGCTTGCTCCGTGGCAACGGTTGCCGAGACCGGCGCTGCCGTCGCGGGCCCGGCAAACATCGACTCGAACAACTCCCTTGAACGCTGCAGTCCATCGGGCGTGAACACGACCGATTTCGAACTGTTCAGCGGATCTTCGATCATCCCTCTTTCGTGCAATCGGCCCAGGGCATCCCAATCGAAGCCTTTCCAGGCCCGATCCCGATCGTGCAATGTGAGATAGAGCAATGCCAAAACCGCATCATCGATTCGATCGGTATCGACCGCCATCGCAAAAAGCCTCCGCAGGCAATAACACCGCAACCCTAACCCGATTGGCTACGGCGTTCCATGTCCGGAAGCTGCGGCGGATCAGGCTTCCGCCTTCGCCCGCCGAGCTTCGGCGGACAAGTCGCTAACCCGCCCCGCGCGATCCGCACCGTGCGACGGCTTGGCGCGCGAAAGATTGCCGCGGATCACCCGGAGCAGGTTGGCGGGACTGAGCAGCAGCGTCGGCGGCGCCTCGAGATTGGCGACGCGCAGGAAGGCGGTCGCAAGTTCAGCATCGTTGCGCGCGGCCATGTGCAGCTTGCCGATGTACCAGTTGATGAAGCGTACTTTCGGCGAACGCGGGCCCACGACTTTCGGGTGCCGCAAATCGTTGCCGACGGCGATGTCCCAGGGAACGTCGATCGCATCCTTTGCCGCCACGAAAAAGCGCCGCGCCAGGTCGGCATCGCCTGCTTCGAGACATTGCTGCAGAAGTGCCGCTTCCTGCGCCGCCACCGTCATGCCCTGGCCGTAGACCGGATTGAAGCTGCACACGGCGTCGCCGAGCACGAGATAGCCTTTCGGGAAGTCCTTCAGCTTCTCGTAACGCCGCCGCAGATTGGCGGGATAGCGGTAACTGACGAAATCGGACAACGGCTCGGCATGCGCCACGATGTCGTAGATTTCCGAGGTCGGCAGCGAGCCGGCATAGGCTGCGAACAGCAACTCGTCATCGGCGGCGTGATCGCCGAAGAATCCGCCGATCGAGACGATCCAGCGGTCCTCGGTCTGGTACAGCACCACGCCGTTGCGCCAGTTCGGGCCGCTGCCGGCAACCACCACCGCGTACTTGCCGTTCAGGTCGGTGGGGCGGCGGCGATAGACGCGCGTGGTGTAGACGATGCCGATCTCGATCCTCTCTTCTTCGGGCCTCGCATAACCGAGGCTCTCCAGCCAGGCCGGGCTTGAGGAGCCGCGCCCGGACGCATCGACCACGAGGTCGGCATCGATGATCTCTTCGCTGCTGCCGATCTTGACGCGCACGCCCCTGATCGCGGCATTGTCGTCGCCGGCAACGAGCCCCTGCACCGTGCAGTTCTCGATCGCCCGCACGTTCGGAAGCTGCAGCAGCCTGCGCCGCACATGGCCCTCCAGTACCGGCCGCGACGCCAACAGCCCGACCAGATCGCTTGGCGCGCTCTTGATGGTGACGCCGTGCCCGATCCAGCTGACGTCTCCGGCGATGTCGCCGCGCGCGCCGCCGGCGGCGACCACCTCGTCGGTCCAGCCGGGAAAGAATTGCTCGATCACGCTGCGGCCGCGCGCCAGCAGGCCGTGGGCGTGACGCCCCTGCGGCACGCCCTTGCGCGGAATGTCGGAGACCGTAAAGGCGTCGCGCTCCAGCACCGTGACGGTGCCATAGAAATCGGCAAGCGCCCGCGCGGCCAGCAGGCCCGCCATGCTCGCCCCGATCACAACCGCATGCTCGCCGATCCGCTTCATGGTGATGCTCCCGCTCTCTCTACCTCCGCTGATACGCAGGCCGGCCGGAACCGGTTTGTCGGCCGCCGGGAGCGAACGGTCACAAAAATGTCAGGCGGGGTCTGAAACCGCCGGCCGGGCTTGCCGTGAGCCGCCGGGTGCATTGACCGCACCGTGACTTCCGGGCGAACTGGAACAATGATCGAAGCCAGATTCCAGATTTTCCTGATCCTGCTGGCCGTGCTCGCGGGCACCGCGCTGCTGGCGCGGCGGATCAATGCCGCGCCTGCGATCCTGCTGCTGCTGGCCGGCATCGCACTCGCCTTCGTGCCGGGCATGCCGCAGGTCGAGCTGCCGCCGGAACTGGTGCTGCTGCTGGTGTTGCCGCCGCTGATCTATTCGGCGGCGGTTGCCATGAGCTGGCGCGAGTTCCGCTTCAACCTGCGCGTCATCGTGCTGCTGTCGGTCGGTTGCGTGATCTTCACCGCCTTCATGGTCGCCGCCGCCACACATTACCTGATCGGGTTGCCATGGGCCGTAGGCTTTCTGCTCGGCGCCATCGTCGCGCCGCCCGACGTGGTGGCGCCGCTGGCGATTGCACGCAAGCTGGGGCTGCCGCGGCGCATTCTCGTCGTGCTGGAGGGCGAAGGGCTCGCCAATGATGCCACCGCACTGATCCTCTACCGATTCGCGGTGGCGGCGATCTCGACCGGGCTGTTCTCGCTGCCGCAGGCGACCGGCACGTTCTTCGCCATCGTGGCGAGCGAAATCGTCTTCGGCGTCGCGGTCGGATGGGTCTCCTTGCGGGCGCGCCACTACGCGCGCGATCCGCAGGTCGAGATCGTGCTGTCGCTGATCACGCCCTACATCGCCTACTGGATCCCCGAGCATCTCGGCGGAAGCGGCGTGATCGCCACCGTCGCCTGCGGTCTCTATGTCAGCTGGAACGGTCCGTTGCTGATCTCGGCGGCGACGCGGCTGCAGGGCATCTTCTTCTGGGATCTCGTGATCTTCATGATCGAGGGCCTCCTGTTCCTGCTCACCGGCTTCCAGATGCGCATGGTCCTGGAGAAATCGAGGGCGTTCCCGCTGCACGACATCCTGTTTGCGACCGGCCTCGTGATCGTCATCGTGATCGTCGCGCGCTTTGCCTGGGTCTATCCCGCAACCTATCTGCCGCGCCTCCTGAGCCGGCGGCTGCGCGAGCGCGACCCCTACCCGTCCTGGCGCACCGTGTTCGTGATCGCGTTCACCGGCGTGCGCGGCGCGGTGTCGCTGGCGGCTGCGCTGGCGCTTCCCTACGCGCTCGCCAACGGCGATCCCTTTCCGAACCGCGACCTCATCCTGTTCGTCACCTTCAGCCTGATCCTGGTCACGCTGGTCGGCACCGGCCTCGGCCTGCCGCCCCTGGTGCGCTGGCTCGGGGTCGCCGGCGACGGGCGCAGCGAACATGCCGCCGAGCACGAGGCCGAGATCGCCGCGCGGCGCGATGCGCTGGCGAAGGCGCTGGAATCGCTTGAAGCGCGGAGCAGCGATCCGGAAATGTCCGAGGAGGTGCTCAGGCTGCTGCGCGCACGGCACGAAACCCGCACCAGCCAGCTGCCGGCCTCGCTCGACCCCGACAGCCGCGCCGTGACGACCATCGGCGCCAACCTGACGCGCGAGCTGATCGGAATCGAGCGCAAGTGCATCCACACCCTGCTGCGCAACGGCAGCATCACCGACGAGACCCGGCGGCGGATCGAGCGCGACCTCGACCTCGAGGAGGCGAGCCTCGCCAACCGCGAATTCCGGAGGATATCCTTGTAGGCAGCCGTCAGCGCTTCTGTGCCGCGCGCGCCGCAGCAGGCTTCTTCGGCTGCACGACGCGCGGCTGTGCCACGCGCTGCGCCGGCTTCGAACTCTTGGGCGGAGGCTGCGCCACCTGCGGCGATGCCGGGCCGCGGGTCCCGCAATATTCCAGCGCCGCCGCCGACACGGCCGCGGCGACCTTGTTCTTGTGGTCGTCGGAGGCCATCACCAGTTCTTCCTCGCGGTTGATGATGGAACCGCTTTCCAGCAGCACGGCCGGCATGCTCGTCATCTTGAGCACGATGAGCTGGTCGTAGCGATAGACGCCCGCCTCGATATCGAGCAGTTCCCGCTGGAATTTGCCCATGAACCATTGATCGTATTGCCGGGCGAACTGCAGCTCCTTCGACGCCATCTGGTTGCCGACCAGGCGGGCAAAACGCAGGCTCTCCTGGTAATGCGGGTTCTGCCTGGAGACGAACACCGAATAACCGCCGAACAAATCGTTGAATATGCTCTTCTTGCCTTCGAACTCCCACTTCTCGGCATAGATGCCGGGCACGGAATCGTGGTGGATCGAGAGAAAGAGATCGGCGCCCTTCTTGTTGGCCCTTGCGACGCGCTTCATCAGGCTCGGCCGCGCCTTGCCCTCCGTCACCAGCAGGACGGTTTCGGCGAACCCGTCCGCCTTCAGCCGCTCGTCGATCCGCTTGCCGAGATTGAGATTGAATTCGAACTCGGGGACGCCGCGCGCGCTCATTGCGCCGTAGGATTCGGCGGTGTGACCGACGTCGAGGATGATGCGGAACTTGGCGCGGTCGCACTTCGAATCGGCCGATGCCGCCGCCGGCGCGGCCGCTGTGGTTTCGCTCGGAGGCGCGGCGCGAGCGCCGCCGGTCGGCAGCAGCGCAGATGCAAGCACCAGGGCGATGACGGCGCGGCTGCACGGCCATGCACCTCTGGAAGAATTATCGCGCCCGCCCTGCGCCAATGCCTACTCCGCCGCCGCGATCCGGGGCGGGCCGACAAAGCCCGCGGGATCGCCGAATCGCTCGATCATAACCGCAGTCAGGTCCTTGGTCTTGCTGGTGACGCAGGCGCCGGAGCGCACGGTGTAGCGGTCCTGGTGCTCGAGCTGTTCGGGCTCCTCGCCCTGCTGCAGCGCGCGGGCCGCCTCCATCACCAGTTTCCGGAAATGCATGATGCCGAGATCGGTGGGGCCGAGATGCTCGCGGGTGCGGTCGGCGATCGGGCCCTGGCTGTCCTGCACGGCGGCGTCCTGCTCGGAGACGCCCTTGATGCCGGTGTAGCTCCTGGTCTTCTGCAGCTTGCGATCGATCAGATAGTCATTGCCCTTGTGGCGCAGCGGCACGTAGTTGTCGTCGACCTCCGCGATCACGCCGTTGCCGCGGTCATAGGCTTCGCGTTCGGCCTGCGTGATCGGCCGCTCCGGATTCCAGGCGTAGGTGTAGATCCAGCAATTGGTGTCGGTGACCGGCACGAAGCTCTGGCCGAAGATATTCTCGCCGGGCATCGCCGATGGCGCATAGGCGTGGACCGGCATCAGGAACTGCGCAATGCGCCAGTAGATGTTGTCCGACCCGGTGAGGCGGCCGCCGGCGATGGTCAGTCCCGCCTCATGCGGGTTGATCTTGATCACCGGGCGCGGGTCCTCGGCGATCCAGCGCATGTGGTCGGTCGCCACCCGCACCAGCGGATTCACGAAATGCTTCCTGATGTCGAGGATCTCGTTCTCTTCCTTCTCGAAGGCGAGATGGGCGAAGGTGAAATGCGCGGTGTCGATCGAGCCTTCCAGCGCCTGCACCCAGTTGCAGTCCTGCCATTTCTTGGAGACGTAGCGGTGCGAGGCCGGCAGCAGCGCCATTTCCAGCGCCGGCAATTCCGGCAACTCGCCGGCCGGGCCCATATAGGCCCAGATCATGTCGCCCCATTCGCGCACCGGATAGGACTTGATGCGGATGTGATCCTTGGCGTTGAGATCGGGATAGGAGGTCGGCATGTCGACACAGTGCCCGTCGGTGTCGAATTTCCAGCCGTGATAGACGCAGCGGATGCCGCATTCCTCGTTGCGGCCGAGCCAGAGATTGGCGCCGCGGTGCGGGCAATACTGGTCGATGACGCCGACCTGCCCGCGCGAATCGCGGAACGCCAGCAGTTCTTCGCCGAGCACCGTGATCTTCTTCGGCTCGCCGTCGGGCTCGGGCAGCTCTTCGCAGAGCAGAACCGGCAGCCAGAATCGCCGCAACAGTTCGCCCATTGCCGTGCCCGAATCGCTCTCGGTTAAGAACCGGTTATCTTCTGCGCGGAGCATGGGCGGACCCCCGAATTTTTTAACTCGGCGTAAAGCTAGACTCACGGTCGCCGGAGCGTCAACGCATGCCACAATTGTGGCAATCGCGCCTTTTTTCGATCGCATCGCAGGTCGCAAAGAGGAGCTGCTTAGTATTTGAATCTAAATGTATAATTCTGCTACTTCCAAGCCGGATCAGCGGCCCTTCCAAGGCCGGTTCGCAGCACGGCAATATCTTTCCAGCTTCGATCGCCGACGACTGTTGCCGATGGGTGACGGACATTCGGGTGGGCCATCTGTATGTAAGCGCCAAGTTCGAAATCGACTCGCGTTCAATCAAAGAGGACCTGGAATACAAAATGAAGAAAATTGCTTTCGCGACTGCCGCTGTGACCCTGCTGCTCACCGGCGCTGCTTCGGCCGCCGACCTCGCGGCCCGTCCGTACACCAAGGCTCCTGTGGCGATGGCCTCCGTCTACAACTGGGGCGGCTTCTACATCGGCGTCAACGGCGGCGGCGGCTGGGCCGACAAGTGCTGGGACATCTACAACAACCTCGGCGCCGTCGTCGCCCCGGCCTTCCGTGAAGGCTGCCACACTGCGTCCGGCGCCACCGTCGGCGGTCAGGTCGGCTACCGCTGGCAGGCCAGCAACTGGGTGTTCGGCCTCGAAGCGCAGGGCAACTGGGCCGACTTCACCGGTTCCAACAGCAGCCTGTTCTTCCTCGGCGCCACCAACCGCACCAAGGTCGATGCGTTCGGCCTGTTCACCGGTCAGGTCGGCTACAGCTGGAACAACGTGCTCTGGTATGTGAAGGGCGGCGCCGCCGTCGCGCGCGACAAGTACGAGGGAGTCATCACCGGCACCGGCATCGTGTTTGATCGTGCAAGCGAAACCCGCTGGGGCGCCGTGGTCGGCACTGGCATCGAGTTCGGCTTCACCCCGAACTGGTCGCTGGCGCTCGAATACGATCATCTGTTCATGGGCAGCCGCGATGTCTCCTTCTACAATGCGATCGCGCCCGTCGGTGCATTCTCCCGCGGCGAGACGATCCGTCAGGACATCGACATGGTCACCGCCCGCATCAACTACCGCTTCGGCGGCCCGATCGTCGCCAAGTACTGATCGGCGCCCTCTCTCCGACAAACAAAAGCCCCGGCATCGTCCGGGGCTTTTTCTTTTGGGATCGATCTGCGACAGGTTCGGGTTCCCCGGAATGGTCAGAACTGTTGCCCTTTAGTGACAGACTCGGCCCGAGCGGGGCTCTAAGGTCGCGCCGCGTCTATTGAAATCCGATTGCCAACCTAGAGAGCCCCGTGAAAAAAATTGTCCTGCTTGCCGCTACCTCGATCCTGTTTGCCGGCGCCGCCTCGGCGGCAGACCTCGCCGCCCGTCCCTACACCAAGGCGCCGGTCGCGCCGGTGGCCGTGTACAACTGGACCGGTTTCTATGTCGGCATCAACGGCGGCGGCGGTTCGGCGCGCAAGTGCTGGGATTTGACCAACAATGCCGGCGTGCCGGTCAATCCCGCGATCGACGAAGGCTGCCACGACGCCACTGGGGCCACGGCTGGCGGACAGGTCGGCTACCGCTGGCAGGCGAGCACCTGGGTATTCGGCGTCGAAGCACAGGGCAACTGGGCCAATTTCAAGGGCAGCAACCTGAACCAGGCTCCGCAAAACCTGGCTTTCCGGTTCACCGACCAATCGCGGGTCGAGGCCTTCGGTCTTTTCACCGGCCAGGTTGGCTATGCCGTCAACAACGTGCTGTTCTATGCCAAGGGCGGCGCGGCGGTCGTCAACGACAAGTACAACAACCTCGGCGGCGGCGTGGTTGTGCCGGTAGGCGTCGTTTTCAGCGAGGGGACTGAAACCCGCTGGGGTGGCGTGGCCGGCGTCGGCATCGAGTTTGGCTTCGCGCCGAACTGGTCGGTCGCGGCTGAATACGACCATTTGTTCATGGGCACCAAGAACGTCGGCCTCAACCTGATCCCGCCGGTCGCGGCCGGCCCGGCCAGCTTCCACAACATCCGCCAGGACGTCGACGTCGGCACCATTCGCCTGAACTACCGTTTCGGCGGCCCCGTCGTCGCCAAGTACTGAGGGAGGCTCTCTCCCGCAATCAAAAGCCCCGGCATCGTTCGGGGCTTTTCTTTTGGGTCGAATCCACCAGGGCCCGCTTCCATTGACCAGCGGACTGTTGCCGACGCGCGACAGACGCGCCCGCCGCCCCGCGATAAACTCCCGGCATTGGAACCGCGCCCCGTGGCTCCCCGCGAGAGAACTGTCGTGAAAAAGATCATCCTGCTCGTCGCTGCCTCGGGCCTGTCAACTGGCGCGGCCTCCGCCGCTGACCTCGCCGCCCGTCCCTACGCCAAGGCGCCGGCGCCGGTTGTCGCACCCGTCTACAACTGGGGCGGCTTCTATATTGGCCTCAACGGCGGTGGCGGTTCGGCTCACAAGTGCTGGGACCTCATCGGTGGCGCTAACGGACCGGTGAATCCGGCGCTTCCGGAAGGTTGTCATGACGCAACCGGCGGCACCGCCGGCGGTCAGATCGGCTATCGCTGGCAGGCCACCAACTGGGTGTTCGGCCTGGAAGCGCAGGGCAACTGGGCCAACTTCAGGGGCAGCAACGTCAATCCGGCCATCGCCAATGTCGTCGACAACACCACCCGGATCGATGCGTTCGGCCTCTTCACGGGGCAGATCGGCTACGCCTTCAACAACGTGCTCCTGTATGCAAAGGGCGGCGCGGCCGTTGTGAGCGACAAGTACTCCCAATCGGTCAACCAGCCCAATGTCTTCGTCAACGGTGTGCTGGCCGCCGTGGGTCAAACCTTCGCGACCGGCTCGGAGACCCGTTGGGGCGGTGTGGCGGGTGTCGGCATCGAATTCAGCTTCGCGCCGCGCTGGTCGGTTGCGCTCGAATACGATCACCTGTTCATGGGCACCAGGGACGTCAACACCAACCTGATCCCGCCGTTTGGAACCGGCCTTGCGTTCACCCACCGCATCCGTCAGGACGTCGACATCGGGACGGTTCGCGTGAACTACACCTTCGGCGGCCCGGTCGTCGCCAAGTACTGATCGCTCACTCCTCGACAAACAAAAGCCCCGGCATCGTCCGGGGCTTTTTTCTTGGGGTATGGGCAGACCGAATTCCGGTCCCGCTAAACCGGCCTTTCGCCCTTCACCGTGACGCGCGTGCCCGAGCGCGTATGCGGCCAGTAATCCCACATCGCGCGGTGCTGCGCGCAGCGGTTGTCCCAGAAGGCGATGGCGTTCTCGGTCCAGCGGAAGCGGCACTGGAACAGCGGGTTCTCCGTGTGCTGGTAGAGATAGGCCAGCATCGCATCGCTCTCGTCGCGCGGAATTCCAACGATGAAGCGGGTGAAGCCGCGGTTGACGTAGAGCGCCTTCCTGCCCGTCACCGGATGGGTGCGGATCACCGGATGCTCGGCGCGAGGATAGGTCTGCTTGTCGGCGACACCATAATTGGCGTAGAGCCCGCGATAAGTCTGCTCGCCGTCATGCAACGCGGTCAGGCCATCGAGATAGACCTTCATGCGATCCGACAGCGCCTCATAGGCGGCATACATGTTGGCGAACAGCGTGTCGCCGCCGCGCGGCGGGCACTGCTTGATGTAGAGGATCGAGCCCATCGGCGGCTCGAGATCGCACGAGACGTCCGAGTGCCAGCCCTCGCCATTGGCGCGCGGTGAATCCTTGTCGGCATAGATCCTCATCAAGGCCGGATCGCCCTCGTTGGGCGCGGCCGGATGCACATGCAGCTCGCCGAACTTGCGGCCGAAGGCGAGATGCTGGGCCGGCGTGATGTGCTGGTCGCGGAAGAAGATCACGAGGTTTTCGGCGAGCGCGCGATGGATCTCGTCCATCTGGCGATTGGAGCGCGCCTCGTCCGAGACGAGCTTAGCGATGTCAACGCCGGTGATTTCGGCGCCGATGATCGGCGTGAGCTTCTCGACCGCGATGGTCTCATAGGGCTCGGATTCTCCGACGAGATGGCGGTAGCGCGGGCCCTGTTTGCCGGACAGCGAGCTCATGGGCGGTCCTCCCGATCGTTCTTGATTGGGCAGCATGGTAGCAATGTAGGGCGGGTTAGCGGAAGCGTAACCCGCCGCTTCGCGCACGCAAAAAATAAGGCGGATTACGCTTGCGCTAATCCGCCCTACGATTCAACGATTCCGGGGAGCTACTCCGCCGCCGTGGTCTCCGGCAGCTTCCTGCCTTCGCCGTAGCGCTGGTCGATGTAGTCGATCACCAGCGCCTTGAAGTCGGCGGCAATCGTCGTGCCGCGCAGGGTGCGGAATTTCTTGCCGTCGACGAACACGGGGGCTGCCGGGGCTTCGCCGGTGCCGGGCAGCGAGATGCCGATATTGGCGTGCTTGGATTCGCCGGGGCCGTTGACGATGCAGCCCATGACAGCGACGTTGAGCTGCTCGACGCCGGGATATTTCGTCTTCCAGCCCGGCATCTCCTCGCGGATGAAATCCTGGATCGAGCGCGCCAGCTCCTGGAATGTGGTCGAGGTGGTGCGGCCGCAGCCGGGGCAGGCCGCCACCAGCGGCACGAAGGTGCGAAAGCCCATGGTCTGCAGCAATTCCTGCGCGACCTGAACCTCGAGGGTGCGATCGCCGCCGGGCTCCGGCGTCAGCGAAATGCGGATGGTATCGCCGATGCCGTCCTGCAGCAGGATGCCGAGCGCCGCCGAGGACGCGACGATGCCCTTCGAGCCCATGCCGGCCTCGGTGAGCCCGAGATGGATGGCGTAGTCGGAACGGCGCGCCAGATCCTGGTAGACCGCGATCAGATCCTGCACGGCCGAAACCTTGGCCGACAGGATCATCCTGTTCTTCGGCATGCCGAGCTCTTGCGCCCGGGCCGCCGAGAGCAGCGCCGACTGCACCATGGCCTCGCGCGTCACCGCGCGGGCATCGCGCGGAGTGGGCGAGGCTGTGTTCTCGTCCATCAGCTTCGTCAGCAGCTCCTGGTCGAGCGAGCCCCAATTGGCGCCGATGCGCACCGGCTTGTTGTTCTTGTTGGCGATCTCGATGATGTCGGCGAACTGCGTGTCGCGCTTGTTCTTGAAGCCGACATTGCCGGGATTGATGCGGTACTTGTCGAGCGCCTCGGCGCAGGCCGGATATTCGGCGAGCAGCTTGTGGCCGATGTAATGGAAATCGCCGATCAGGGGCGTGGTGATGCCGCGCTTGCGCAGGCCGTCGCGGATATGCGGCACGGCGGCGGCGGCCTCCTCGCGGTCAACCGTGATGCGGACCATCTCGGAGCCCGCGCGCGACAGCGCGGCCACTTGCGCGATGGTGCCCTCGACATCGGCGGTGTCGGTATTGGTCATCGACTGCACGACGATCGGCGCACCGCCGCCAACGGCGACATTGCCGACCATCACTTGCGTGGTCTGGTGCCGCGGCCGGGGGCCGGCGACGTCGGAAGGGTTCATGGTTTCGGGCTTGTTCATGCGGTCTCGAATATCAGGTTTTGGTCATCTTCACCAAGGGGGCGGTTCAGCGGACGGCCTCTGCGCGACGCGCGGAACCGGCCACCATCAGAAAGGCGGTTTCCGGCATTGATTCAGTGACTTACGGCACCGATTCGGCGTCTGTCATGGCGATCGTGAGCCGTATATCGGGGCTCGGAAACAGAGATTAAAGGGCCGCGCTGTCTTTCCATCGACAGGGCTAACACCCTAGCATCGCAGCCAATCATGTCAGGGGAGCGAAACATGGCGGAGCGCGGCGGGCTGATCTCGACCCAGGAACTCGCTGGCCTCCTCGGCCAAACTGACTTGCGCGTGTACGACTGCACGACCTATCTCGACTATCAGCCGGAAGGAAGCGGCGTCCCCTATCTCGTCGTGCCGGGCAAGCGCACCTTCGCGGAAGGCCACATCCCGGGCGCAGACTTCCTCGACCTGCAGGGCGAGTTTTCGGATCAAACCACCGAGCTGAGATTCATGATGCCCGGCATTGCGCAGTTGGAAGCGGCGTTCGGGCGTCACGGGGTCGGCAATGACAGCCGCCTGGTGCTCTATTCCATCGGCACGGCGATGTGGGCGACACGGTTCTGGTGGATGCTGCAATCGCTCGGCTTCGACGCACTTGTGCTCGATGGCGGGCTCGACAAATGGAAGGCCGAGGGCCGCGCGATCGAGACGGGCCCTGCGAAAGGTTATCCGCCCGCGACATTCGCCGCTAAGCCGAAGCCCGGCTTGTTCATCGACAGGCGCGAGACGCAGAAGGCGAGCACCAACCGCTCGACCGTGGTCGTCAATGCGTTGGGGCCGCAATTCCACAAGGGGCTGGAGCCCAGCCGCTACGGCAGGCCCGGCCGCATCCCCGGTAGCGTCAACGTGCCGGCGGCGACGCTGATCGATGCTCAGGCCAAGACCTTCCTGCCGCCAGACGAGGTCGCGCCGAAATTCGCCGCACAAGGCGTGACGAAGGACAAGCGCGTGGTCGCCTATTGCGGCGGCGGCATCTCCGCCACCATCGATTTGTTCCAGCTATATCGCCTCGGCTATGACGACATCACGCTGTACGACGGCTCGATGGGCGAATGGGCGAAGGATGAATCGCTGCCGATCGAGACGGATTGAGGGATCGCGTCGGATGGGTAGAGCGCAGCGAAACCCATCGCCTTTACCGAAGATTGATGGGTTTCGCTGCGCTCTACCCATCCTACGGACTGCGAGGGGCTACACGTTCGGATCAGGCGCCACTTCCGCCCGCGCGGATTCCGGCCGATTGACGAGATAGAGCCCGGCGATGACCAGGAGCGCCGCCGCGCCGAAGGCGAGCGTCAGCGTGTCGTGCATGATGAAATAGCTCGCGACCACACCGAACAGCGGCGTGATGAAGGTGAAGGCCGAGAGCTTGCTCGCCGAATAGGCCTTTACCAGCGCAAACCACAACAGGAACGTCAGGCCGACCACCCAGAACGCCTGATAGGCCAGCAGCGACAGCGACAGCGCGCTCGGCATGTGCGTGAGCTTCTCGTCGCCGAACCAGGCGGCCAGAATGAAGATCGGGATCGACAGCGCGACCTGGTAGCCTAGCCCCTTCTCCGCGGGAGCGCGGATCAGCGGCGTCGCCTTGACGATCAGCGTCGTTGCCGCCCACAGCGCGCCGCCGCCCACGATCAGCATGTCGCCCAACAGGACCTTTGCATCGACATTGGCCTGCGGCACGCCGATGGCGAGCGCGACGCCGGCAAAGCTCAGACCCAGTCCCGCCCATTGCGCCGCGCGCAAGCGCTCGCCGAGGAAGACGTAGGAGCCGAGCGCGACGAAGAACGGCGCGGTGTAGAGGAACACCACGGCGCGCGAGGCCGAGGTGAGCAGCAGGCCCTGATAGATCAGCACGAATTCGATGCCGAAAATGATGCCGGCGGAGACGCCCGCCCACAGCGTGCCATCGCGGTCGAAAAATTTGACGCCGCGAAACCAACCGATGATCAGGAGCACCGGCAGCGCGCCGGCGGAGCGGGACAGCGCCTGCAGCATCGGCGGCACGTCCGGCAGCACCAGCTTCACCGCGATCTGGTTGAAACCCCAGCTCAGGCACAGCATCAGCATCAAGGCGATGGCGCCCGGGCTGAGCGGCCGCCCGGCGGAAGGTGATTGCGGTGTCGAAGACATTGTTCCCCTAGGGCCGGCCTGCAGCGCCGGTCTTGTTACTTCTGGCAGTGCGCACAGGTGCCGGCGATCTCGACCACGCTCATTTTCGGCGCAAAGCCCGAGGCGCGCGCCGCCGCGCTGACGCTCCTCGCCACCGGCGCGGCCGGGATCTCGCCGACGGAGCCGCAGAGGTCGCAGATCAGGAACGCCACCATCGCGGTCTCGTCATGGTCGTGCGCGCAGGCAAGCCAGGCGTTGCGGCTCTCGATACGGTGCACGAGGCCGTTCTCCATCAGGAAGTCGAGCGCGCGATAGACCGTGATCGGCGCCGGGCGCGGCATCGACCTGGCGAGTTCGTCGATCACCTCGTAGGCGCCGAGCGGCTTGTGGCTCGACAGCAGCGCCTGCAGCACCTGACGGCGGATCGGGGTGAATTTCTGCGAGCGCTTCGCACAAACCGCTTCCGCATGCGCGATCGCTTCCGCAGTGCAGCGGCCGTGATCGTGATCGGGCGCGGGAAAAGCCGGTTTTGCCAGTGTCATTGCCCCGATTTGTAGCATTTTGGCCGGCAATGCCAAAGCCCGTGCGGTTGCGGCGCTTCAGCCATGCCCGCCCCGCAGGGCAGGCCCCGGTTAACACGCCATGCGGAATTCATAAGCTAGCTTATTATATCACAAGCTTACCGAGACAAGGCGAGGGCCAGGATGCGCGGTTCCGTGGATATGAACTTCCTGTTCACGCTCAGCGAGGTGCAGCGCATGGTGCGCGCCTGGGCCGACCGTGAAGCCGCGCGCTACGGCATCACCCGCGCGCAATGGGCCGTACTGGCCAAGATCGAGCGCAACGAGGGCATGAAGCAGTCGGAACTCGCCGAGCAGATGGAGATGCAGCCGATCACGCTGACGCGATTGATCGACAAGCTCTGCGACAATGGCTGGATCGAGCGCCGCGGTGACGAGAAGGACCGCCGCGTCAACCGCCTCTATCTGAAGAAGGCCGCGCGCCCGCTGCTCGGCAAGCTCGCCGGCCTGCGCTCGGAACTGACCGCGACCGCGCTCGAAGGCATCAATCCCGCCGACGCCCACCGCATGCTGGCGCAGCTGGAGGCCATCAAGGAGAACGTCCGCAACGCGATCCAGAATCCGTCCGCCGACGCCTCCGGAAAGGAGCAGCGTTATGGCTGATCCCGTTCTCAAATTCCCGCCGGAGCAGAAGGGCAATCCACCCTCGCCCGGACGCACGAAGCTCGCCGCCGAACCGCGCCGCCGCCTGATGGCGGGCCTGCGCCGCTACCGGCGCTTCCTGCTGCTGGTGGTGGTGCCGCTGGTGGCCGCGATGGCCGGCTTCACGCTGTATCTCAACGGCGGCCGTTACGTGACGACCGACGACGCCTATGTCGGTGCACAGAAGGTTCTGATCACGCCCGACGTCTCCGGCAAGATCGTCAGCATCGCGGTGAAGGAAGGCCAGATCGTCTCGCCCGGCGACGCCCTGTTCCAGATCGATCCCGTGCCCTATCAGCTGGCGCTGGCGCAGGCGCGCGCCAAGCTCGAGGACGCCAGGACCAATCACGCCAACCTGGTCGCCAACGTCAAGCTCTACTCGCAGACACTGGAAATCGTTGCCGCCGGCATCGAGATCAAGCAGCGCGACGTCGAGCGCAAGTCCTCGCTGGTCAAGAGCAATGTCGGCTCGCAGCTCGATCTCGACAAATCCTCGACCGATCTGGTCACGGCGCAGGCGCAACGGCAGCTGGTGCGGCAGCAGCGCTCCAACGCACTGACGCAACTGCTCGGCAATCCCGACTTGCCGCTGGAGGAATTCCCCGCTTTCCTGCAGGCAAAGGCCGCGCTCGACGACGCGCAACGCAATCTCGATCTCACCACGGTCCGCGCCCCGATCAACGGCACGGCGACGCAGGTCGAGCAGATCCAGCTCGGCCGCTTCGTCACCGCGGGCACGCCGGTGTTTTCGGTGATGGACGTCGGCAATCCCTGGGTCGACGCCAATCCGAAGGAAAGCGACTTCACTTATGTCGCGGTCGGACAAAGCGTCACGCTGGAGGTGGATGCGTTCCCCAACCACGTGTTCAAGGGCACCGTCGGCTCGCTGTCGCCGGGCACCGGCGCGCAATTCGCGATCCTGCCGCCGCAGAACGCCACCGGCAATTTCGTCAAGGTGGTGCAGCGCGTGCCGGTGCGGATCTATCTCGACAAGAACGACCGCATGGTGAAGAAGCTCAAGGCAGGCATGAGCGTCTACGCGACGATCGACACAAAGCACAAGCGCTCGCTCGCCCGCCTGTTCGGCCTGTCGGCAACGGCCAACTCGGATCACGACAAGGACTGATCCCGGCATGAACGCGACCGCGCAACCGTCCAGCATGGTTCCCGGCCTGCGCCGGAACATGGTGACGATCTGCGCCATGACCGCGACCATCATGCAGGCGCTGGACACCACCATCGCCAATGTGGCGCTGCCCTACATGCAGGGCACGCTGTCGGCCTCGCAGGACCAGATCAACTGGGTGCTGACCTCCTACATCGTCGCAGCCGCGATCATGACGGCCCCGGTCGGCTGGGTCGCCAACCGCTTCGGGCGCAAGCGCATCTTCATCATCTGCTCGGCCGGCTTCACCATCGCCTCGGTGCTGTGCGGCATCGCGCAGGACATCACGCAGATGGTGGCGTTCCGCCTGGCGCAGGGCGTGTTCGGCGCCGCGCTGGTGCCGTTGTCGCAGGCAGTGATGCTGGATTCCTACACGCTGCAGGAACGTGCCAAGGCGATGTCGATCTGGGGCATGGGCGTGATGATGGGCCCGATCATGGGCCCGTCGCTGGGCGCCTGGCTGACCGAAACCTATTCCTGGCACTGGGTGTTCCTGGTCAATTTGCCGTTCGGCATCTTCACCGTGCTCGGCCTCTTGATCTTCATGGACGAGACCAAAAAGGACCAGGCGCTGCGCTTCGACTGGTTCGGCTTTGCGGCGCTCGCGGTCGCGATCGGCTCGCTGCAGCTCGCGCTCGACCGCGGCGAGCAGCTCGGCTGGCTGGAGTCGAACGAGATCATCGCCGAGTTCATCATCTCGGCGGTCGGCTTCTACTATTTCTTTGCGCACTCCCTCACTGCCTCGTCGCCCTTCATCCAGTTCTCGCTGTTCAGGGACCGCAACTTCGTCACCGGCTGCATCTTCATGGCTGTCATGGGCCTCGTGCTCTATTCCACGATGGCACTGGCCTCGCCGTTCCTGCAGAACGTGATCGGCTATCCCGTCATCTCGGCAGGGCTGCTGCTGGCCACCCGCGGCTTCGGCACCTTCCTGTCCATGATGATGGTCGGCCGCCTGATGCGCTATATCGAGGCGCGCACGCTGATCGTCAGCGGGCTGTCGCTGACCGCCTGGACGCTCTACCACATGTCCGGATGGACCGATCAGACCGGCACGAACGAGATCGCGGCTATCAGCATCGCACAGGGATTCGGCTTCGGCCTCGTCTTCGTGCCGCTTTCGACCGTGGCGTTCCTGACGCTATCCCCTCACTTGCGCACCGACGGCACGTCGATGCTGACCCTGATGCGCAATGTCGCCAGCTCGATCGGCATCTCGATCGTGATCTCGCAGCTCACCGAAGGTTCGCGCCGCAACTACGCGATCCTCAACGAGCACATCAATCCGTTCAATCACGCCATCCAGATGCCGGATGTCCGCCGGCTGATCGACCTCTCCACCGACGCCGGCCGCGCCATGGCCGACGCAATGCTGAAGGCGCAGGCGCAGATCATCGCCTTCTCCCACGACTACCAGATGGTGACGCTGTTCATCCTCTGCTCCATCCCGCTCGCCATCATGATCGGCTCGACCAAGGCCACGCTGCGCAGGCAGTCGTCGCCGCCGGAGGATGCCATCATCGAGTAGCGGTTCACCGCTTCGGCTCGAACCGCATCGACTTGACGATGCGGTCCCTGACCTGGCCGGCGAGATCGACCCTGACCGCCCAGTCGCCGTACATTTCCAGTAGGATGCGGGCGCGATAGGCTCCCGGCTCGCCGCCAGGAGCGGCCTTGACGGGTTTGACGTTGTGAGCCATCGGCATCGACGGCATGTCGGCCCCGACCGTCACCTCGACGCCGGTCAGCGCCTCCCCGCTTCGCGAGTCCGACAGTTTGATCGCGCAGTCGTATTCGAGCGGTCTTGCGGTGGGTGTGCAGCTTACCTCTGCCTTGGCTTTGATGTCGGCCGCCAGTCCGCGCTCGACGGAGGCCAGTATGACAAGCAGCGACAGCGCCAGGTTCCGTGCAGCGATCATGGCTATTCCTTTCCGGGAGCGGTGGGGCTCGCGGGCGCCAGCGGTGGACGGCGGCCGAGCATGCGCCTTATCCGGTGCACCAGCCGCTCGTCGAGCAGCCCGCGCGGGCGTACGATCAGGAGCACCGCCACGAGCCCGCCGAACACGATCATGCGATAGCCGGCAAACCAGCGCGTCGACTCCAGGAAACCGATGTCGACGACGACGCCGAGCAACGGGCCGAGCGCGGTGCCGAGGCCGCCGATCAGGCCATAGGCCAGGCTGTGCACCCCGAGCATCACGTCGAAGATGGCGGGCTCGACATAGGTGGTGAGATGCGCATAGAGCCCGCCGCCGAGGCCGGCGATGGCGCCGGCCAGGCAGGCCGCAATCAACTTTGCGCGGATCACCGGGACACCATTGATCGCGGCGAGCACGTCGTCCTCCCCGATCATGCGGAAGGCGGTGCCGAGCCGCGACCGTTCGAGCAGGAGAAATCCAACCAGCGTCGCGCCGAGCAATCCATAGACGATCAGCATGAACTGGATCGCGCTGACGTCGTTCTCGAAGATATAGCGGATGTTGCGGAAGCCTTCGATGCCGTTCGGTCCGACCGGTTCGCCGTCCCGCACCACCTGGTAGCGGAACAGTTCAAACAGGATCCGCACGGCCTCCGCGAACGCCAGCGTGGCGATGGCGAATTGTAGCCCGTGCAGCCTCAGCGTCGGCAGCCCGACCAGCAGGGCGGCGGCGGCACCTGCCACAGCACCCGCGCCGAGCCCGACTGCGAACGGCAACTGCCACATCGCAGTGACGACGCCGGCCGTGTAGGCGCCGATGGCGAAGAAGGCCTGCTGGCCGAAGGAGATTTCCCCGGTCAGCAGCAGCAGATAGGCGGACAAGGCGACGAAGGAGATCACGCCGATATTGGAGAGAATGCCGATCAGGTGGTCGTCCATCGATCCCCCCGCTCGCCCTTGCTCCCCAGGATCGCCGTGGCGCCGAGGATGCCGCCCGGCCACAACACCAGCAGGACGAATAGCACGGCATAGGCGGCCAGATCGCGAACCTGCGGCCCGAACAGGCTCTGGCTGTGGACCTCGACGACGCCGAGAACCAGGCCGCCGACGATCGCCCCGGGGATCGAGCCGAGACCGCCGATCATCATGGCGATCAGCCCCTTCAACGTCGCCCACATCCCGAGCATCGCGGTGACCTGCTGGTTGGCCGACAGCACGAGAAAGCCGGCGACGCCGCCGATCGCCGACGCCAGCGCAAAGGCCTTCAACAACGTGCGCTGGACGTCGATCCCGGAAAGACTCGCCGCGACGCTGTTTTCGATGATGGCGCGCAAGCCCAGGCCGAACCGGGTGCGATAGAGCAGGACATGGAGAAAAGCCGTGATCGCCAGCATCGCGCCGAGCATGATCAGATAGTCGGGACGCACCACCAGCGGTCCCAGAGACCAGAGCTCACCGCCGGTCAGCGACGGGAACGGGTAGCTGTGGCGCGGCAGCATCAGCAGGCTAGCCTGTTCGAGCTGCATCCAGATGGCGAAGCTCGACACCATCGAGGCGACGCCCGCACCGACGCCGAGCGGCGCGAAGCAAAGCCGCTCGACATAGACCCCGGCCATCACCGAGCCTGCGACCGCGGCGATCGCCACAACGTAGGTCGGTGCGCCGAACTTGATGTAAAGAAGCGTGCCGAGATAGGCGCCGACCATGATCGAGGGCCCATAGCTCAGATTGAGCCGGCGCATGACGCCGAAGATCAGTGCGAAGCCGAGCGCAAGGAGCCCGTATGAGGAACCGACCATCAGACCGTCGAGCGTGGTCTGGATGAAGGGGATCATGGGCGCCAATCCGGTCAACCGGCTGAGCGGCGCGTGCCGAGATAGGCACGCTTGATGACTTCATCCTCCGCCAGTTCGCCGGGATTTCCGGAGAAGGTGACGCAACCCTGTTCCATCAGATAGAAATGGTGCGCAACCTGCAGCGCCAGATGGGCGTTCTGTTCGACCAGGAAGATCGTCACACCCTCGCGGTTCAGTTCGGCGATGATCCCGAAGATTTCCTTGACCACGATAGGAGCAAGCCCGAGCGACGGTTCATCCATCAGCAGAAGCCGCGGACGCGACATCAGCGCGCGCGCCACCGCCAGCATCTGCTGCTCGCCGCCGGACAGCGTTCCGGCAAGCTGCTCGCGGCGCTCCTTCAGCCGCGGAAAGCGCGCATACATCCGCTCGACGTCGGCGGCGACCTCGACGGAATCGCTGCGCTGGTAGGCGCCCGCCAGCAGGTTCTCGCGCACGCTCATCTGCGGAAACACCAGCCGGTTCTCCGGGACAAGCGCGACGCCGTTGCCGACGATACGGGCCGGCGAAAGGCCGACAAGCTCGCTGCCCTCGAGCTTGATCGAGCCCTGGCGCGGCTTCAAGAGGCCGGCAATCGTCATCATCAGCGTCGTCTTGCCCGCCCCGTTCGGCCCCAGCAGGCAGGTGATGCGGCCCCGGCTTGCGCTGAGCGAGACGCCCTTGAGCGCTTCGATCTTGCCGTAGGCCGTGACGATTTCGGCAATCTCCAGCATCGCCTCCATCACGCCGCCTCCGCCACGCCGAGATAGGCTTCCTGGACCAGCCGGTTGGTCTGCACCTCGTCCGGCGTACCCTCGGCGATCTTCTGTCCGAAATTGAGAACCGCGATGCGATCCGTCACCGCCATCACAAGCTCCATGTGATGCTCGATCAGCAGCACCGTCAGTCCATCCTGCTTCAGCTTGCGGATGCGGGCGTCGAGCTGGTCGATCTCCTCGGCGTTCATTCCGGCGGCCGGTTCGTCGAGCAGCAGCAGCACCGGCTTGGCGACGATGGCGCGCGCGAGTTCGAGCCGGCGCTGTTCGCCGAATGCGAGATTGCCCGCGAGTTCGTCGCGCTTGCCGGACAGGTCGGAAAACTCGAGGATCCGGTCGATTTCCTCGCGTGCGCGGCCCGGACCGCCAAGCCAGCGGCGCAGAATTCCTTCGCTCCGGTGTTCGGTCGAGTTCTGCGCCACCCACAGATTCTGCCAGACGCTGAGTTGGCCGAACAGCCGGATGTTCTGAAAGGTGCGGGTAACCCCGCGCGCAACCCGCACATGCGAGGCGAGCCCGGTAATGTCCTCGCCACGCAGCAGAACCTGGCCGGCGGTGGCCGGGAACAGCCCGCAGACGAGATTGACGACCGTCGACTTGCCGGAGCCGTTCGGACCGATCAGGCCGAACACCTCACCCTGCCGAACATGGAGGTCGAGACCGTCGACGGCGCGCACGCCGCCGAAATGCTTACTCAGCGCCTTGAGTTCGAGCATTGCCCGGCTCCCTGTTGCGAATCCGCATGCGTTTGACCGCAGCGATGGTGGCCGCATCGATGAGCCCGCGCGGCCTGACGTTCATGGCGAAGAGGATGAGGCCGCCGAACAGCAGGTTGCGCCAGTCGCCGAGGAAGCGCAGCCCCTCGATCAGAAAGGCCTGGACGAAGACGACGGCGATCAGGGTTCCGAACACGCTGGAAAGGCCGCCGAGGATGGGGTAGGCGATTGCGAAGGTGGCGAGCGCGACGCCGAACTGGGCGTGCTCGATGTGGGCGGTGTAATGGGCGAAGATTCCGCCGCCAAGGCCGGCAATGAAGCCGCCGACGGTCATCGCCGACACCTTGACCGCCGTCACGTTGATCCCGGCGCTCTGGGCCGCGACTTCGTCCTCACCGACGGCGCGCAGCACTGCGCCGGCGCGCGAACGGTCCATCCACCACAGCGCCGTCATCACCAGCGCGACGAATACCCAGATGAAGACCAGGACGTCGAGCGTCGACCAGCCGTTCTCCGGGAAGAACCTGATCTGCCGGAAGCCTTCGCCGCCTGCCGGGCCGATCTTCACTTCGCCCTTCGCAACCTGGTAGTCGAAGTTGAAGAAGAACAGCCGCACCGCCTCGCCGAACGCCAGCGTCGCGACCACCAGCATCAAGCCCCTGACGCGCAGCGCGGGAAAGCCGACCGCGCAGGCGGTTGCGCCGGCGACCAGCGAAGCGGCAGCAAGCGCGGGGACGATGTGCCAGCCGGCCAGCACCGTCAGCATCGCTGCGACATAGGCGCCGATGGCGAAGAACCCTGCCTGCGCGAGGCTGACCTGGCCGGTCAGCAGAACGCAATAGGCGGAGAGCCCCAGCAAGGTGTGGACGCCGACGATCTGGGCAAGCCCGAGATAGAAATCCATGCGGTCCCCTCAGTCCCGCCCGGCGGCGGGAGAGAAAATGCCACCCGGCCGGAACACCAGAAATACGAACAGCAGAAGCATGACGTAGAGGTCACGTTCGGTAACGCCGCGAAAATACTGAAACAGGTTCTCGAAACCGCCGACCAGCAGGCCGGCTATGATCGCGCCCGGAATTGAACCCAGTCCGCCGATCACGGTGACGATCAGGCCCTTGGTGGTGAGCGGCAGCGACAACAGCGGCGACAACACGCCGATGGCAGCCCCGATCATGGCGCCCGCGATGCCGCCGACCACGCCGGTGATGACGAAGGTCAGGCCGTTGATGCGCGGGATTGAAATTCCGCACAACTGCGCCGCGACGGACTGCTGCGCGACCGCGCGCGTCGCGATGCCAAGCTTGGTGCGATAGAGCAACACCAGCAGCAGCAGCATCGACAGGCAGCCCAGCGCGAACATGAACATCAGATCGCCGCGCAGGGTGAAAGATCCGGCATTGACGATCACGTCTGAGAACAGCGCGGGATAGGGCACGGGGATGCCCACGGTCGCGTGCACGATGATTTCGTCGATCAGCAGCAGCGCGCCGACCGTCGACATCAGCGTGGCGAGCGGATTGGCCTGTGGAATGAAGCGGAAGCAGACGACGTAGATCACGAAACCGATGATGCCGCCGGAGAGGCCCGCCAGCATGAATATGAAGATCGCAGGCGCCTTGACCACCGACAGGACGATCAGGCTGGCATAGGCCGCGCCGATCGACGCCGCGGCGTAGGACAGGTTGATCTTGTGCATGACGCCGAACACCAGCGTGAAGCCGATCCCGAGCAGTGAATAGGTTGCGCCGAACAGAACGCCATCGGCGATCGATTGCAGCGTGTCGATGACGTCGAGATAGGACATGCCTTGGGGATCCGGGCCGGTGAAGCTGAGTCATTTCGCGCCGAACAGCGGGTCGCGCCGAACAACGGGCCTTCATGATCCCGGAAATGGATCGCCGGCTCGTCGATGCCGCCGGCGGGGCGAGCCGGGTCAAGACCGGCTCGCCCCGCCGTGCGTGGTCAGGATCCCGGCCGATGCAGAACCTTCCAGGTGCTGTCCTTGGCATGGACGAACAGGAACGGCTTGATCGCTTCGCGATCGGCCGTCCGGCCGACCTTGCCGAGCAGACCGTCAGTCTCCTTCAATGCCGCGAGCCCCGCGCGCATCTTCTCGCGATCCGCGGCAACCGTGTCAGGCTTGCCCATGACCTTCTGGGACTCGATCACGGTTTTCAGGATGAAACCGATCTCGTATGCCGCAGCGCTGTGCAGATCGGCGCTGCCGCCGAACTTGGCAACCTGCTCGGCGGCCTTGGCGGCTTCCGGGGTGACCGGCGCAAAGCTGGTCGGGATCACGATGCCTTCGGCTTGCACGCCGCAGCCCTGCAGCGTTTCGATCGACGACGACGAGGTGAGGCCGATCAGCAGCTTCGGCTTGACGCCCTGGCGCTGCATTTCCTTGAGCACGCCGCAGGTCGTGAACGGATGGGCGGAAATCGCCACCACGTCCGCGTTGGCGCGCTTCATCTCGCGCACCTGGGTCGAGAACGTCGTGTCGTTCAGGAGCCACTCGCCCTGTCCCAGCAGCTGGAGGCCGCCGGCCTCGGCCTGTGCCTTGATGACGCCGAAGGTGGCGTTGGAATGCGCGAAGTCCTTCTCCACGCCGCCGTAGATCGTCTTGACGTCCGGGTACTGCGTCTTCACCCAGGCGAACAACGACTTGTACATCTCGAACTCGCTCGGCACGTTGCGGAATGCCCACTCCGAAATCTTGGCAAGTCCGCCCTTCGCCGCGACGTCGGCGATGATCGGAAACTGCAGCCCCGAGTCAGAGCTGTCGCCGACCTTCTTCTGCAGAATGCCGAACAGCGATTCGGCGACATTCGAGCAGGTCGGCCCGACCGCAATGATCGCCTCCGTGGAGGCGATGCGGCGCACGACGGAAATGCCTTCTTCGGCATTGCAGCGATCATCGTAGTATTCGAGGGCGATCTTGCCCTTGGTGCCGTCGCCGAGCGTGACACCGCCGGCATTGTTGATCTGCTCGAGCGCGGCCTTCAGCGCCGCTTCGCTGTTGATGCCGAAGACGCGCACGACACCGGACTTGGCGCCGAAGCCTGCGATCTTGACCGCACGCTCCTGCGCTTCGGCGGGTACGGCAACGACGGCTCCGGCGAATGCGCCCAGAGCAGCAATGATAGTCAGAGACTTCTTGATCATGACGTTTCCCTCCCGATCGGCGACCGCATCGTAGGCGGCGAAATCTGCAATTATCCGGAACTTGGCGCCCGG
Organism: Bradyrhizobium sp.; assembly: GCF_016219575.1. GTDB lineage: Bacteria > Pseudomonadota > Alphaproteobacteria > Rhizobiales > Xanthobacteraceae > Bradyrhizobium. The sequence goes on from NZ_JACRMG010000016.1 coordinate 95,027, forward strand.
TTCTAGTGCGGGAATATCGTCGGATAGCGACACCTTGAGCATGGTCCCGCGAAGCGATGGCGTGAGTTTCGGATACCGCTGTCCAACCTGTCAAGCCAATTGCCGGGCCGGCTGCCGCCCGCCAGCCGCGATCCTCCGCCGCCAGGAGCTCCGGCGGATCATGGCGCCGGCTTCGCCGTATGCTCGAACAAATGCGCAATGGCATTGGCGTAGTATTTCAGCAGCATCAACTCATTCGGATTGACGCGGTAATTGCCGTCTTCCTCCAGAACGAGATGGCGCAGCGTCAGCATGCGCAAGCCCACCGAGATCGCGTAGTCGCGGTCGGTGCGGGGTATGTGGACGTAGCTGCCGCGGCGCTCCAGCTCGCCGATCAGGTTCGAGACGCGCTGCTTGATGTCGAGCAGGGATAGCGGGGTGTCGCCGGCCTCCAGCATCGCGGTCGAGACCAGCGAGACCGGCAGCGCCGGAACCACGCGACCGACGGCCTGCATCAGGCTGTTTCCCAGCTTTTCGGTCTCGGCATGCCGCGCTTCCGGACCCAGCAGGCGGAAATCGATTCCGGCTTCCGACACATATTTGCGCAACGACACCGGCTCGCCGAAACTGACGCAGGTGTAGCCGAAGCGATACCACTCGCCGCGTATCGCCATCCAGATGTGGTGGAAGACGTGACTTGCAAAGACGGCGGCGTTGAATCCGAACACCGGCTTCTTGCCCGGCTCGGCGCTGGCGGCTGACGTGAGCATGCGGTCTTCCAGCACCCGGTCATAGTTGACCGCGACCGGGACGAACACGACGTCGCGCGGCCCGAGCGGATCGAAGCCGGACACCATGTAGCTCAGGAGCCCGAACTTCGGCGGACGCAGCCTGCCGTCGCGGCTCAGGCCGCCTTCCGGGAAGATCGCCTGGGTCACGCCGGCCGACGTCGCCATGTGCACGTAGCGCGCAAGAACCTTGCGATAGAGCGCCTCGCGGGAATCGCGGTTGATGAAATAGGCCCCCATCGACTTGATCAGCCCGCGCAGCCCCCAGACCTGCGCCCATTCGCCGACGGCATAGCTCAATGCCGACGAGGTCGCCGCGACATAGGTCACCAGCACGTAGTCCATGTTGGAGCGGTGGTTGATGACGAAAATGACGGACGACGACGGATCCACCGCGGCGAGCGCGTCGTCGTTGCGATAGCCGATGCGGACACGATAGAGCATTTGCGAAATGCTGCGGGCGATGCGGGTGCCGATGCGGAAATAGGCGTAGGCGCTGAACGACGGCACGATCTCGGCGGCGTAGCGCTTCACCTTCTCCATCGAGACTTCGCGCGGCACGCCGGCCTCGCTCGCATACTCGTCGGCGGCATGCAGCACCTCGGGATCGAACACCAGGCGATCGATCAGCACCTGGCGCTTGGTCAGCTTGAACGGCTGGATGCGCAGCTTGAGGCGGGTATTGAGTTCTTCGATCGCGCGGTTGGCGCGCCGCCGCACCGCCCAGCGCACGCTCGGCACCAGGATGCGATCGATCGCAGCCCACGCCGCCAGCAATGCCAGTATGATGGCTGCCCACAGCGGAAGGGTAACTTGCGTCCCCATATCGATCCCCCCTCGGGGACGCAGGATACCATCGAGGCGACACCGGGCTGCAAGGGCTTTGTTGCCGAATGCTCGCCTAAATCGACGGCCCCGACACGAAGGCATCGAACGCTGCCCACAGCTGCGCGCGAAAACCATCCTGCTCCTGCAGGATCTCGTGCCTGGCTCCCTCGATCAAGCGATGCGATCCAGAGGGAAGCCGCGCGGCAAATCGCCCGATCGCGGCCGACGACACAATGCTGTCCGCGCCCGCCGCCAGCATCAGCGTCGGCTGATCGACTTGCAGCGGGTAGTCGGCGGCCCCGAACGCAGCCACCGTATCGAACGCCGCGTCCAGCCATGCCACGGTTGGCCCGGCAATCCCGAGCGTCGGGTCGTTGGCGACAACAGCGGCGTTGCGTGCGTAACGCGCGGGGTCGGAAGTCAGTGGATTGCCGGCAAAGCGCGACGTCCGCCCGCCATCGATGTTGCCGCCCGGAACAAAGCGCTCGCCGAGGCCGGCGAGGCGCAAAGCGCGGATCAGGATGCGAAGCGGCCGCGCGATCCAGGCGCGGGGAAAATCGACCATCGGGGCAACGAGCACGGCGCGCTCGAACCAGCGCTTGCCGGAATGCGCGGCGCGCAGCACGACCACTCCGCCCATCGAATGGGTAAGTGCAAAATGAGGCCGCGGACAATTCGGCAGCACCACCTGCTGCATGAACGTCTCGAGGTCGGCCTCGTACTCCCCGAAGTTCCCGACATGCCCCTTGCGCGCATCCGGCAGTTGGCGAGACGAATGCCCCTGCCCCCGCCAGTCCATGACGGCGACCGCAAAGCCGCGTTGCCGGAGGTCGTTGACCGTCTCGAAATATTTCTCGATGAACTCGCCGCGACCGCCGAAGACGCAGACCGTTCCCTTGCCGGATGTCGAATCCCAGCGCGCGAAGCGCAACTCGACGCCATCAGGCGTCCTCAGCTTGCCGACGATGGCGCCATCGGGAATCGGGTTGCCTGGCATGGAGATGAGCGTCATGCCGCGGCACCGCCGCCGGATTTGCGGCGCAGGCTCAGCCACATGCCGCCAAGCGACAAGGCGCCGCCGATCAGGTGAACGATGGTCGGCGCCTCGCCGAGGAAGATGATCGAGAGCACCGCCCCGACCACGGGGCCGAGATACATGCTGAGCGACGTCGAAAGCGCGCCGAACGCCGAGCCGAAATATGAATAGGCGGAATAGGCAAACAGGCCCGGCACGAGGCCGGCAAAGAGATATACTTCCGCCGCCTTGAGGCTCAGCACGGCCGATGGATCGGACCACATCTCGTGGATGGCGAAGGGCAGCGAGAACAGCGCCCCCGCAGCCGCAAACATGCCGATGCGCGCAAGAAAGCTCACGCCGGCTCCGATGCGGTTCTGCACCAGCGTGTAGCCGGCCCAGCCGAGCATCGCGAACACCACCAGAATATCGCCCTGGGTCAGGCCATGCTCGCCCGACGTTTGCCCGCGCGTGATGACGAGCACCGCGCCCGACAGCGCGATGATCATGCCGATGATCTGCCAGCGGTTGACCTTCTCCAGTCCCATCACCAGCGAGAAAAGCAGCACCATCAGCGGCGCCATCGCCATGATCAGCGCGAGATTGATCGCCGAAGTGGTCGTGCCGGCGAGGTAAACCGGACCGCCGCAAACGAACATGCCGAGAAAGCCGGCGGCTGCGATACCGAGCCCTTCCTTGCGCAGGATTCCCGGCTGCTGGCGTAGCGCGGCGACGATCAGCGGCGAGAGGCCGACCGCGACGATCGACCAGCGGAAGAACGCGATGGAGAACGGCGGCACGGAGCCGGCGACGCCGCGCGCCAGGATCATGTTGGAGACCTGCGCGGTCGCGAGCACGAGAAAGCCGAGCAGGCCCAGCACCTCCCGCACCTTGCCGGATTTCAATTGCATCATTTGATCGGCGGACGCGGCAACACCGCCTCACCCGCTTCCAGCCGCCAGGTGTGGTCGAGCGAGTACCAAGGCGCGGCGACGTCTTGCGCGGCCGGATGCGGTCCGTCATGCCGCACGAATTTTCCGATCAGCGCGCGCGTCACGCCGAACTGCGTATCGCTCTCGATATTGGGATCGGCGGGATCGTAGACCTGCGAGATCAGCACCTTGAAGCCGGGCTTGAAGATCAGGGCATGCAGATGCGCGGGGCGGTAGGGATGACGGCCCTGCGCCTTCAGCAGGCGGCCGACCACGCCGTCGGTCGGAATGGGATAACCGACGAACATCACCGAGCGGAAGGCGAAGCGGCCGTCGGCATCGGTCGTGAACTTGCCGCGCAGGTTCATGTCGGCCTGCCCGGCATCCTGGTTCTCGTAGAGCCCCACCGGCGAAGCGTGCCAGACGTCGACCTCGGCGCCCGCGATGGCGCGGCCATCCCTGTCGACCACCCTCCCGTTCACGAACAGCGGCGCGCCCGGCGTGTCGGAGCGGACGATCGAGCCGCCGTTATCGACCCGCGGCGAGTTCAGCCGCCAGAACGGCCCGAGCAGCGACTGGTCGGTCTCGGTATTGCCGTTGTCGCCATTGTTGAGCAGGCAAACCAGCGAGGAGACGCCGAGCGAGCCGGCCATCAGCACGAATTCGTTATGGGTGTCGTTGGTGAGCCGGCCCATCTCGGCTAGGATGGCCGTGGCCTCGCGGAATTCCGCTTCGGTCAGTCTTGTGTCGCGAACGAAACCGTGCAGATGCCTGACCAGCGAGACCATGATCTCGCGCAGCCGCGGATCGGCGGCGCGCTGCATCGCCGCCAGCGCCGCCGCCGTCACATCCTGCTCGCGCTCGATGATCATGGCGCCTCCACTGTCACGGCGGCGCCGCCGCGGTTAATTCAGCTTCTCGATCGCGAGCGCGACGCCCTGGCCGACGCCGACGCACATGGTGGCGAGCGCGAGCTTGCCGCCGCGCTTCTCCATGCCGTGCACCGCCGTCATCGCCAGCCGCGCGCCGCTCATGCCCAGGGGATGACCGAGTGCGATCGCGCCGCCATGCGGGTTGACGAAATCGGCGTCGTCCTTGACGCCGAGTTGCCGCAGGCACGCGATGCCCTGCGAGGCGAAAGCTTCGTTGAGCTCGATCAGGTCGAAATCGCTGACCTTGATGCCGAGCCGCTCCACCAGCTTCTTCGTCGCCGGTACCGGGCCGATGCCCATGATGCGCGGCGGCACCGCGGCCGATGCGAGCCCGAGGATGCGCGCACGCGGCGTCAGGCCGTGCTTCTTCACCGCGGCTTCCGAGGCGAGGATCATCGCGGCGGCGCCGTCATTGACGCCGGATGCGTTGCCCGCTGTGACGGTGCCGGGATTGCGCACGATCGGTTTCAATTTCGAGAGACCCTCCAGCGTGGTCTCGGGACGCGGATGCTCGTCCTTGTCGACGATCACGGGACCGGCCTTGCCGCCGGGCACCGAGATCGGCGTGATTTCCTCGGCGAAATAGCCGGATGCGATCGCCGCGCCCGCGCGCTGCTGCGAGCGGATCGCCATCGCGTCCTGGTCGGCACGCGAGACCTGGAATTCCTCCGCGACGTTCTCGCCGGTTTCCGGCATCGCATCGACGCCATACTGCGCCTTCATCAGGGGATTGATGAAGCGCCAGCCGATCGTGGTGTCGAAAATGTCGGCCGTGCGCGCAAAGGCTTCCGGCGCCTTGCCCATCACGAACGGCGCCCGGGTCATCGATTCGACGCCGCCGGCAATCGCGAACTCGATCTCGCCGGCGCGGATGGCGCGGCCCGCGGCGCCGACCGCATCGAGGCCGGAAGCGCAGAGGCGGTTCAGCGTCTGGCCGGGAACCGTCTCCGGCATGCCGGCCAGCAAGAGCGCCATGCGCGCGACGTTGCGGTTGTCCTCGCCGGCCTGGTTGGCGCAGCCGAAAAACACCTCGTCCACCTGCGACCAGTCGAGCTTCGGATGTTTCGCCATCAGCGCCTTGATCGGGGCGGCCGCGAGATCGTCGGCGCGCACCTTGGCGAGCGAGCCGCCGAAACGGCCGATCGGAGTACGCACGGCATCGCAAATAAAGACATCACGCATCGATTCTCTCCCAAAATGCCGCGCTTTCTCGCGCCTGATGACGGGTTGAGGCGAGTTGTAGGAGCGCCCCTGCGGCAGGTCAATCGACCGCGATGCCTCAACCGGGCGCATTGCCGCGATGCCCGCCATGCGGAATAGCCGTGGATCAGGTGGAAAACGCCGCTCGCAGGGGCAAAGCGGTAGGACCGCGCGGCGAAATTCTGTAATTTCCGCTGCCCATGACCGTCCAGAAGGCCATCCCTGCCCCCGCGCCATCAGAGCCTGCTTCCACGCAGGAACCGCCTGCGCGCGTGACGCCGATGATGGAACAATACCTGGAGATCAAGGCCGCCAACCCCGGCCTCCTGCTGTTCTACCGGATGGGTGATTTCTACGAGCTGTTCTTCGAGGACGCCGAGATCGCCTCGAAAGCGCTCGGCATCATGCTGACCAAGCGCGGCAAGCATCAGGGGCAGGACATCCCGATGTGCGGGGTGCCGGTGGAGCGCTCCGACGACTATCTGCACCGGCTGATCGCACAGGGTTTTCGCGTGGCGGTCTGCGAGCAGATGGAAGACCCGGCCGCGGCAAAGGCGCGTGGCAACAAGAGCGTGGTCCGCCGCGACGTGGTGCGGCTGGTGACACCGGGCACGCTGACCGAAGACACGCTGCTCGATGCCCGCACCAACAACTATTTGCTGGCGGTCGCGCGGGCGCGCTCGTCCTCCGGCGGCGACCGCTTCGGGCTCGCCTGGATCGATATCTCGACCTCCGAATTCATGGTGACGGAATGCGCAGGCAGCGAACTCGCCGCGACGCTGGCGCGCATCAATCCCAATGAAGCGATCGTTGCGGACGCGCTCTATTCCGACACCGAGCTGGCGCCGGTCTTGCGCGAATTGACCGCGGTGACGCCGCTGACCCGCGACGTCTTCGATGGCGCCACCGCCGAGCGGCGGCTGTGCGACTATTTTGCGGTCGCCACCATGGACGGCCTGGCCGCCATGTCGCGGCTGGAAGCGACCGCTGCGGCCGCCGCCGTCACCTATATCGACCGCACGCAGGTCGGAAAGCGCCCGCCGCTGTCGCCGCCGGCACGCGAGGCCGCCGGCACCACCATGGCGATCGATCCGGCGACCCGCGCCAATCTCGAACTGACGCGCACGCTCGCCGGCGAGCGCCGCGGCTCGCTGCTCGATGCCATCGACTGCACGGTGACGCCGGCGGGATCGCGGTTGCTGGCACAGCGGCTCGCGGCGCCGTTGACCGACAGCGCCACCATCGCGCGGCGGCTCGATGCGGTCGCCGAGTTCGTCGCCGACAGCGCTGCGCGAGAGGATATCCGCGATGCCCTGCGCAATGCGCCGGACATGTCGCGGGCGCTGGCGCGCCTCTCCGTCGGCCGTGGCGGCCCCCGTGATCTGGCCGGGCTTCGCGACGGCATCCTGGCCGCCGACCAGGCGCTGACGCGGCTGGAATGGCTCGATGATCCCCCGGCGGAAATTGCGGCCGTGATGGATGCGCTGCGCCGTCCCTCGCGCGACCTTGCAGCGGAATTTGCGCGTGCGCTGGCCGACCACTTGCCGCTGGTCAAGCGCGACGGCGGTTTCGTGCGCGAGGGCTACGAGCCCGCGCTGGACGAGACGCGCAGCCTGCGCGATGCCTCCCGCCTCGTGGTGGCGGCGATGCAGGCGCGCTACGCCGATGACACCTCCATCAAGGGCCTGAAGATCCGGCACAACAATGTGCTCGGCTATTTCGTCGAAGTCACCGCCCAGCACGGCGACAAGCTGATGTCGCCGCCGCTGAACGCGACCTTCATCCATCGCCAGACGCTGGCCGGGCAAGTCCGCTTCACCACATCGGAGCTCGGCGAGATCGAAGCCAAGATTGCCAATGCCGGCGACCGCGCGCTGGGGCTGGAGCTGGAAATTTTCGACCGCCTTTCCGCGATGGCGCTCGCTGCCAGCGACGATCTGCGCGCCGCCGCGCATGCCTTTGCCATGCTGGATGTCGCAACCGCGCTTGCAAGGCTCGCGGTCGATGACAATTATGTGCGCCCCGACGTCGATCATTCCCTGTCGTTTGCGGTGGAAGGCGGCAGGCATCCCGTGGTCGAGCAGGCGCTGAAGCGCGACGGCCAGCCGTTCATCGCCAATTCCTGCGACCTCTCGCCGGGGCCGTCACAGAACAACGGCCAGCTCTGGCTGGTCACCGGTCCCAACATGGCCGGCAAATCGACCTTCCTGCGCCAGAACGCGCTGATCGCGCTGCTGGCACAGATCGGCTCCTTCGTGCCGGCAACGCGTGCGCGCATCGGCATCATCGACCGCCTGTTCTCGCGCGTCGGAGCCGCCGACGATCTCGCCCGCGGCCGTTCCACCTTCATGGTCGAGATGGTCGAGACCGCCGTCATCCTCAACCAGGCGAGCGAGCGCTCGCTTGTCATCCTCGACGAGATCGGCCGCGGCACCGCCACCTTCGACGGCCTCTCGATCGCATGGGCCGCGATCGAGCATCTGCATGAGGCCAACCGCTGCCGCACGCTGTTCGCCACGCATTATCACGAACTGACCGCGCTCTCAGCGAAACTGCCGCGGATGTTCAACGCGACGGTGCGGGTGAAGGAATGGCAGGGCGACGTCGTGTTCCTGCACGAGGTGCTGCCCGGCTCGGCCGACCGCTCCTACGGCATCCAGGTGGCGAAACTCGCCGGCCTGCCGCCCGCCGTGATCGCCCGCGCCAAATCGGTGCTGGCAAAACTCGAAGCGCAAGACCGCGGCCAGACCGCCCGCGCGCTGGTCGACGACCTCCCATTGTTCGCGGTCCCCTCGCGCGCCGCGGCCGAGAATGCGCCGCCGAGCGAGGCCGAGCAATTGATGGAAGCCGTGAAGGCGCTGCACCCCGACGAAATGTCGCCGCGCGAAGCGCTCGAGGCGCTCTATGCGCTGAAGGCCAAGCTGCCGAAATAACTCGTCGCAATGACGGAGAGGCCACTCAGCGGCCCGTTTTGGCAAACGGCTCGATCAACTTCAAGGTGGCGGCGAGGCGGATGCTGCGCTTGCCGGCCAGCGCGGTCGCTTCTATTTCGGCGCCCTCGGCATCGCAGCGGCCGGAGAAGCCGATGCCCACCTCATAGCCGCCGAACAAGGGGTGCGCGCTCTTCGCCGGCGTGTGTTCCTGATTGACGAACTCGCCCTTCCAGCGGCCGTTCGCCGAAGAGTAGGCGCCGAGATAATAGAAGAAGGCATCGCCGCCGAGAATGCGGCCGTCATGCAGAAGCATCACGCCGGTGTGGCCGCCGGCAATCCCGTCCAGCATCCGGATGTCGATCGAATACAATCCGCTGACGATGCCGCCCTCGCCGACCCAACCTGCCGGCGGAACGTCGTCGTCGCCGAGCGGCGTCATCACGGCACGAAACAGCGAGGCGTCCTCCACCACGTCTCCTTCGAAACGCCAGAGTTTGCCCTGCGGCCTGCCGCGGATGTGAATGGTGACTGCATCAGAACTGACCAGCGACCGGCGCTGCGGCGACCGGCTATGGCGCCGGGTCCTGAGCCTCGCGACGATTTCGCCGTCCACATTCTCGTAGGTGCCGAAATGGGCGAATGCCGTGTTGCCGCCGAGCATTTTCCCGGCATGCGCGTACAGCACGCTGCGGCCGGAGCCGTCGTTGATGTCGTATTCGACCTTGTACAATCCCTCCACCGCGCGCCCCGGTCCTGCTGGGCTGCTACCTTAGCGGGTCTGCCGGCATCGGTAACTATCGATGCTGACGCAGGCCTGAAGTCCCAAGGGGGTCAGGAACGCGACGCCTTGCGCCGGCCGTTCCACCACAGCGCCAGGTTCCAGCCGATGCAGGTCGCAAGCCCGAGGCTTAAGCCCATCGCCGAGCCGAATCTCAGCACCGCGCCATGCATCACGGCGATCGCGAGGCCGAATCCCATCAGGCCCCAGGCGCCGTTGGCGATCACGGCCGCGGTCGGCACCCCGCCGATGCGCGGATGCAGGATCAGCATCAGGCTGGTGAAGACGATCGGAAACAGCGCGATGATGCCGGAGATTTTCGGACCGACCCAGCTTGACGTCGTGACCACGGTCGCCACCAGCGTGGCGACGAGTCCGGCGCGCAGGGGAATGTCGTACCAGCGCCGGTCTATCGGCGGCATCTTCTTCACGAGCATATAGGGCCGCATCAGCGGCACGCACACCGCAAAGGTGATCACGTTGACGATCACGCCTGCCGAGAGCGTCCATTCGAGGTGACGGATGATCGTTGCCAGCACCAGCCACACGACCATGGCGGCTCCGGCGCTGATCACCAGGCTGAAGCGCTGCGCCAGCACCGAATAGGTGAGCGCCAGGAAGATGGTCGCCGCATTGATCGGCAGGCTGGCCAGCGCGCCTTCGGCAATGAACGCCGCATCATGGTCGAGCGCGAGGAAGACGTAGGACGGCCCCGCCGAGATCGGCAACGTGGCGACCAGCGCGCCGATCACCGGCCCGGAACGCTCGGTGATGACGGAGGCCGACACCACGAACGCCGCGGTGATCGCCATGCGGAAGAGGAGGATCAGGAGGAAGGAGAGTTCGGGGGACATCTAACCGTCGTTCCGGCGAAAGCCGGAACCCATAACCACCAATGTTTGTTGTTGAGACGAACTGGAACTCCAGCCGGGCATAATCACGTGAAGTCGTGGTTATGGGCCCCGGCCTTCGCCGGGGCGACGGATCACACCCGCTTCATCGACACCGACACCTTCGGGCCGTTCTTGATGGTCTGATAGACCACGCAATAACGCTCGGTCAGCTTCAGCAGCAAATCCAGCTTGTCCTGCGGCGCAGGTGTATCGACCTCGAAGCGCAGGCGGATCTCGGCGAAGCCGACCGGGGCTTCCTTGTCGACGCCGAGCGTGCCGCGGAAATCGAGATCGCCCTCGGCGATCACATGGCCGGACTTCAACGGCACCTCGACGGCGGTGGCGACCGACTTCAAGGTCACGCCGGCGCAGGCGACCAGCGCTTCCAGCAGCATGTCGCCCGAGCAGAGCTCGAGCCCGGAGCCGCCGGTGCCGGGGTGGAGGCCGGCAACCGCCAGCGCCCGGCCGGTCTCGACCTTGCAGGCAATGCCTTCATTGTCGATCGAGCCTTTGGCTTTCAGCGTGATGACGGCGGCGGAGGGGTCGGATTTGTAGCGCTCCTTGATCGGGGCCTGCAGGGCGCGGAGTTCGGCGGCGTCCATCTTCTTTTTCTCCCGGCTGTTGTCCTGATGTAGCGCCGCCGGGAACGCGTGTCATCTCCCGACCTTTGCCGGCACCGATGCGCGGCGGAAATTCACGATATTTCAATCAGTTAATTATTCGTCCCGCAGTCACGCCCGGCACGCGCCACGACCTAGCCGGCGCAGAGCTGTGGCATCGGAATAATGGCCCGTGACAGCGCGGGCGCGGTCCGTTATCCCCTTAGCAACATGGATAGTGTCGTGAAAGAGAGCCGCGGCGAAGCGGACGACCGTTTCGAGACCGCGCGGATCACCGCGGCGGTCGATGCGCTCGCCGAAAAGCATGCCGGCCGCGAGGACGTGTTCCGCTCGGCCCTGGCGCAGTTGCTCAAGGCCGAGATGGTCGACGCGCGCGCCAAGGCGCAGGCGATCCTGCTCAGGGATCGCCACGGGCGGCGCTGCGCCGAGCGGCTGTGCTTCATGCAGGACGAAATCATCCGCATCCTCTACGACGCCGCCACCCGCCACCTCTATCGCTCGCACATTCCGTCCGGCGAGGAGCGCATGGCCGTGGTCGCCACCGGCGGCTACGGCCGCGGGCTGATGGCGCCGGAATCCGACATCGATCTGCTCTTCATCCTGCCCTACAAGCAGACCGCATGGGGCGAGCAGGTGGCCGAAGCCATCCTGTATTGCCTGTGGGACATGGGGCTGAAGGTCGGCCATGCCACGCGCTCGGTCGATGAGTCGATCCGGCAGGCGCGCGGCGACATGACCATCCGCACCGCCGTGCTGGAGACACGCTTTCTCACCGGCGACCAGCCGCTCTACGACGAGCTGGTCGCGCGATTCGACAAGGAAGTGGTGCAGGGCACCGCGGCCGAATTCGTCACCGCAAAGCTCGCCGAGCGCGAGGAACGGCATCGCCGCGGCGGCCAGTCGCGCTACCTGGTCGAGCCCAATGTGAAGGACGGCAAGGGCGGGCTTCGCGACCTGCACACGCTGTTCTGGATCGCCAAATACGTCTATCGCGTGCGCGAGACCGACGAGCTGCTGGAGCGCGGCGTGTTCGACGCGCAGGAATACCGCACGTTCCGCCGCTGCGCCGACTTCCTATGGTCGGTGCGCTGCAATCTGCACTTCTTCGCCGGCCGCGCCGAAGAGCGGCTGTCCTTCGACATGCAGCGCGAGATCGCGGTCCGTCTCGGCTACACCTCGCACCCGGGCATGCAGGACGTCGAGCGCTTCATGAAGCACTACTTCCTGGTCGCCAAGGACGTCGGCGACCTCACCGCGATCCTGTGCGCCAAGCTCGAGGACGAGAACGCCAAGCCGGCGCCGGTGCTCTCCCGCATGGTGGCGAAATTCCGCCCGAGCACGAAGCGGCGGCGGGTGCCCGACTCCGACGACTTCATCATCGACAACAACCGCATCAATCTCGCCGCGCCCGACGTCTTCAAGCACGACCCGGTCAACTTGATCCGCATCTTCCGCCTGGCGCAGAAGAACGATCTCGCGTTCCATCCCGACGCGATGCGCACGGTGACGCGCTCGCTCCGGCTGATCAACACGCAGCTGCGGGAGGATCCGGAAGCCAACCGGCTGTTCCTCGAGATCCTGACATCCCAGAATGCCGAGTCGGTGCTGCGGCGGATGAACGAAACCGGCGTGCTCGGCCATTTCATCCGCGCCTTCGGCAAGATCGTGTCGATGATGCAGTTCAACATGTATCATCACTACACGGTGGACGAGCACCTGCTGCGTTGCGTCGGCTGGCTGCAGGAGATCGAGCGCGGCAGCAATGACGAGTTTGTGCTCGCAAGCGACCTGTTCCGGAAAATCCGTCCCGAGCACCGCGCGGTGATCTACATCACGACGCTGCTGCACGACATCGCCAAGGGCCGGCCCGAGGACCATTCGATCGCGGGAGCCAAGGTGGCGCGGCGACTCTGTCCGCGGCTCGGCTTCTCGGCAGCCGATACCGAATTGGTGGCCTGGCTGATCGAGGAGCATCTGACCATGTCGACGGTCGCGCAGTCGCGCGACCTCTCCGACCGCAAGACCATCGAGAATTTCGCTGCCGTGGTGCAGTCGGTCGAGCAGATGAAGCTGCTGACGATCCTCACCACCGCCGACATCCGCGGCGTCGGCCCCGGGGTGTGGAACGGCTGGAAGGCGCAGCTGTTGCGCACGCTCTATTACGAGACCGAGCCGGTCCTGACCGGCGGCTTCTCGGAAGTGAACCGCGCCCAGCGCATTGCCGTGGCGCAGTCGGAGTTCCGCGCCAACTTCACGGAATGGCCGGAAGCCGAACTCAACGCCTACATCGCCCGGCATTATCCGGCCTACTGGCTCAAGGTCGACCTGCCGAGAAAAATCCGCCATGCACGCTTCATCCGCGGCAGCGAGCAGGCCGATCACAAGCTGGCGATCAATGTCGGGTTCGACGAGGCGCGCGCCGTCACGGAACTGACGATTCTGGCGACCGACCATCCCTGGCTGCTGTCGATCATCGCGGGCGCCTGCGCCTCCGCCGGCGCCAACATCGTCGATGCGCAGATCTACACCACCACCGACGGCCGCGCGCTCGACACCATCGCCATCTCGAGGGAATACGACCGCGACGAGGACGAGGGCCGCCGCGCCACGCGGATCGGCGAGATGATCGAGCAGGTGCTGGAAGGCAAGCTGCGCCTGCCCGAGGTGGTGGCGCGCCGCACCGCCAAGAGCAACGGCAAGGTGCGCGCCTTCGTGGTCGAGCCGGAAGTCACCATCAACAACCAGTGGTCGGACCGCTACACCGTGATCGAGGTGTCGGGGCTCGACCGGCCCGGCCTGCTCTACGAACTCACCACCGCGATCTCGAAGCTCAACCTCAACATCGCCTCCGCCCATGTCGCGACCTTTGGCGAGCGGGCGCGCGACGTGTTCTACGTCACCGACCTCCTCGGCGCGCAGATCAACGCGCCGACCCGGCAAGCTGCGATCAAGAGCGCGCTGCTGCACCTGCTGGCGCAGGACGAGAAGGCCGCGCAGCCGGCGGCGTAACTGTCGTTCCGGGTCGCGCCACTTGGCGCGAGCCCGGAACCCATACGCCGTGACCTTGACGGGCTTAAGGACTCGTCGACGGCTTTCTTTGAACCAACATCCGCCTGGGGATAGATTCCGGGCTCATCGCTACGCGATGTCCCGGAATGACGATGGAGAGAGCCGCCTACACCTCCACGCCCTCATGCCGCAGCAGCCAGCGCTTGCGCGCCAGCCCGCCGCCATACTTCACGAGCGAGCCGTCGGCGCCGATCAGGCGGTGACAGGGCACGACGACGGAAACCGGATTGGCGCCGTTGGCGTGTCCGACGGCGCGCATCGCGCGCGGCGCGCCGAGCCTCGCTGCCAGCGCGCCATAGCTCAGCGTCGAGCCCACGGGAATCTTCGGCAGCGCATGCCACACCTTGCGCTGGAACGGCGTGCCATTGACGCGCCAGTCGATGTCGCCGAGGCGGTCGAGATCGCCCCGGAAATAGCCGGACAGCGCGGCCTTCACGGCAGCGGGCGCCCGCGCATTCTTCAGTTCGACCGCACCGTGGTGCATCCGCAGCAGCTCGCGCATGCGCGGCTCATGATCCTCCCAGTCCAGCGCGCGCAGCACGCCGTCCCCGTCGGTCACAAACAGCGCGATACCGATCGGCGTTTTCAGCCGGTCGAGGCGAAAAACGTCAGGCCTTCCGGCGGTCATCGGCGCATCCCGAAGTTACTGGTATCTCGCACTCTCCATGCCGGCCGTGTTAGCGTCCACCCGAAAACCGGATGCTTGGGGGAAGACATGATCGTGATCGGCAATGTCCTGGTGGCGCTGGTCGCCTTGCTGCACGTTTATTTCCTGTTCCTGGAAATGGTTCTCTGGACCAAGCCGGTGGGCTTGAAGACGTTCGGCAACACCCCGGAACGCGCCGAGGCGATGGCGGTGCTGGCCGCCAACCAGGGCCTCTATAACGGCTTCCTCGCTGCCGGCCTGTTCTGGGGATTGCTGCACTCGGTTCCCGCCTTCGCGTTCCAGATCAAGGTGTTCTTCCTGGTCTGCGTGATCGTCGCGGGTGCCTACGGCGCCTACTCGGTCAGCCGGAGGATTCTCTTTGTGCAGGCGGCGCCTGCTGCCCTCGCTTTGATCATTCTCTGGTTCGCCTGAAGTTGGCGCCCGCCCGATACAAAATCGCGAAAACAACCCCATGCAAAGTAGAATGGGGTCCGGCTCGCAACATTCGTGCTGCGCTGCGTTCCGCTGGCGCGCGCATTACCTCGGAATCTCCCCGAACGTCTTCCCCACCGGCAGCACGGCATGGCGGATCAGGCGGGAATCCTCCACGGCGGCCTGGCGATGCTTGACGGCCTCGCGATAGACGGGGTCGCGGATCATCTCGACGAAGGCGGCGACGGAGGGGTATTCCGCGATGAAGCAGTGGTCCCAGCGCTCGGCCTCGGGGCCGATCAGCATCAGCTCGAACTTTCCCTGCCAGACGATCCGCCCGCCGACCCGCTCGAACACCGGCCCGCTCTCCCGCCCGTAGGCCGCATAGGCCTCCGCCCCGGTCGCCTTGCGCCCGTCGGGATAGGCAGCCTGCGCGCGCAGCCGCACCAGGTTGAGCATGTGGATCGGGCCGGGCCGATCATTGTCGCGGAACTGCGCAAAGACTTCCTTGGTCGGATCGATATGGCCCATGCCGTTCTCCCTTGATTGCGAGGGGGTTTCTAGCACGCGCCGCCCCAGCTCCTAATCCCGGGTTAACCTCTTGCTAACCGCCCCTTAAAGTCCGCACCGTAGCGTGCGGCGGGGACCCGGTGTGAACGGCGTGGCGTATGGCGTGGGGACGGAAAAAAAGCAGCGGACGCAAGGAGCCGCAATTCGGCCTGGCGGCCGCGATGGCCGATTTGCGCCTCGACCCCAAGGACCGCATTCCCGCCGCCCAAGATAAGCCGAAGAAATCCGCCAAACGGAGGGCGGACGATGATGACGACGATGCCCCGCCCCCACCTCCGGAGCGCAAATCCCGCGTGAGCAAGAGCGGCGCCAAACGACGCGCGAAATCGCCGCGGCGCTTCCGCCTCGGCCGCCTCGTCTATTGGGGCGCGGTGCTGTCGCTCTGGGCGGTCATCATGATTGTTGGCCTCGTGATCTACGCCGGTGCGCATTTGCCGGCGATCCAGTCGCTGGAAATCCCCAAGCGGCCGCCGACCATCCAGATCACGGGCCTCGACGGCAGCGTGCTGGCCACCCGCGGCGAAATGGCAGGCTCCAATGTCGCGCTGAAGGATCTGCCGCCCTATTTGCCGAAGGCCTTCATCGCCATCGAGGACCGCCGCTTCTATTCGCATTTCGGCGTCGACCCCGTCGGCATCGCGCGCGCCGCCGTCACCAACGTGCTGCACCGTGGCGTCTCGCAGGGCGGCTCGACGCTGACGCAACAGCTGGCGAAAAACCTGTTCCTGACCCAGGAGCGCACCTTCAAGCGCAAGCTGCAGGAGGTGGAGCTGGCGCTGTGGCTGGAGCGCAAGCACTCCAAGAACGAGATCCTCGAGCTCTATCTCAACCGCGTCTATTTCGGCTCCGGCGCCTATGGCGTGGAGGCGGCCGCGCAGAGATATTTCGGCAAGTCGGCGAGATCGGTCACGCTGGCGGAGGCCGCGATGCTCGCCGGCCTCGTCAAGTCGCCGTCGCGGCTGGCGCCGAACCGCAATCCGGAAGGCGCCGAGCAGCGCGCGCAGATCGTGCTGACAGCCATGGCGGACGCCAATTTCATCACGGATGCGCAGGCGCAGGCCTCGATCGGCCATCCCTCCTACAAGGTGAAGCCGGCCGGCGCCGGCACCGTCAACTATGTCGCCGACTGGATCGGCGAAGTGCTGGACGACCTCGTCGGCCAGATCGACCAGAGCATCGTGGTCGAAACCACCATCGATCCGAAGCTGCAGGGCGTAGCGGAAGCTGCCATCATCGACGAACTCGCGGCCAAGAGCGTGAAGTTCAACGTCACGCAGGGCGCACTGGTGGCGATGACGCCGGATGGGGCCGTGCGCGCCATGGTCGGCGGCCGCAACTATGCGGAAAGCCAGTTCAACCGCGCGGTGACCGCCAAGCGCCAGCCCGGCTCGGCGTTCAAGCCGTTCGTCTATCTGACCGCACTCGAATCGGGACTGACGCCGGAGACCATCCGGCAGGACGCGCCGCTCGACCTGAAGGGCTGGCGGCCGGAGAACTATACCCACGAATATTTCGGCGCGGTGACGCTGACGCAGGCGCTCGCCATGTCGCTCAACACGGTGGCGGTGCGGCTCGGCATCGAGGTCGGGCCTAAGAACGTGGTGCGCACCGCGCACCGGCTCGGCATCTCCTCCAAGCTGGAAGCCAATCCGTCGATCGCGCTCGGCACCTCGGAAGTCTCGGTCACAGAACTGGTCGGCGCCTATGCGGCGCTCGCCAATGGCGGCCAGGCCGTGTCGCCGCATGTGGTGACGAAGATCCGCACCATGGAAGGCAACAAGCTGCTCTATGCGCGCCAGGCGGAGCAGGTCAACCAGGTGATCGAGCCGCGCTATGTCGCGATGATGAACACCATGATGCAGGAGACCATCGCCAGCGGCACCGCACGCAAGGCCGACATCCCCGGCTGGACCGCGGCCGGCAAGACCGGCACCAGCCAGGATTTCCGCGACGCCTGGTTCATCGGCTACACCGCCAATCTCGTGACCGGCGTCTGGCTGGGCAATGACGACAACTCGCCGACCAAGAAGGCGACTGGCGGCGGCCTGCCGGTGGAAGTCTGGACCCGCTTCATGCGTACAGCCCATCAGGGCGTGCCGGTGGCGGGCCTGCCGAATTCGCGCGGCGGCGTCGGCGGCTTCCTGTCGAATTTCTTCCAGAACACTGCGCCGTCGAGCGTCGCGCCGGTGCAGGCGCCGCCGCGGCCGATGCCGTCGGATGGCGGCTACCGCCCGCCGCCGACCCGCGCTTCCGCACCGCCGCCCCAGCCGAATGCGCGGCCGGAACCCGCCGCCGGCCTCGATGGCTGGCTGGTGGACCGGCTGTTCGGGGGACGTTAGGCCGCGCCCGCACCCTCCATTGTCATGCCCCGCGCATGCGGGGCATCCAGTACGCCGCGGCTTCGCGGCTCAATCGCTGCTGTCTCTGGAATACTGGATCGCCCGCATCCGCGGGCGACGACAACCTTGAGCAAGGCCGCTCGAAGAGCTGCTAATCCTCGATCCCGTAACGATGCAGATCGTTGCCGTGGGTATCGAGCCAGACTTTCGCGCGCTCGACGTGGACGCAGACGCGGCCGACCACGCGCCAGAACCGCGGCGAATGGTTCATCTCGACGAGATGGGCGACTTCATGGGCGGCGAGATAATCCAGCACGAAGGGCGGCGCGAGGATCAGCCGCCAGGAAAATGACAGCGAGCCCGCCGAGGTACAGGAGCCCCAGCGGCTGGACTGGTCGCGGATCGAAACCCGCTTGACCCGCACGCTGAGGGCTTCCGCATAGGCCAGCGAAGCCTTGTGCAATTCCTTGCGTGCCTCGCGCTTGAGATAGTCGTGCACCCGGCGCTCGGTAAATTCGCCGCCCCCGGCCACGCAGAGAATCCTCTCGCCGCTGTCGCGCGTCTCCGTCCACACCGTGCCGCGCTCGCCGGCGCGGTGCACGATCCGGTGCGGCACGCCGCGCAGCGGGAGCACCGTGCCGGCCTGGAAAGGCGCCGCCTTCGGCAGGCGGCCGAGGCGCGCGGCGATCCAGCCGCCATGCATGTTGGCGAACTCCCTTGCCTCCGCGATGGTGCCGCGCGGCGGCATGGTGAGGATCGCCTCGCGGTCGGTCGGGTGGATGCGCAAGGTGTAGCGGCGCGCGCGCCGGTGCCGGCGGAGCTTGACGGAGAAGAACTGCGAGCCGTGCCTGACCACGATAGTCGAGGGTTCGGCGGGCCGCCGGTACAGGAGCGCGCGAGTAGCCATGTCTGGAAGTCCGGGGAGGAGTAGTTCGCCCGGAATCTGCCATATCCGCCGCCAGGGAAATCGCTCGGCGCAAAAACAAATCATTTGCCCAATATACAGGGGTCGGGCCGCCCGGCGCCCCTAGGGGCAGGGGCTGGAACCAAAAAAATTAGGTCGATTCCGGACCAAACAGGGGACTCAAAAACTGAGTCCAAACTCATTCGTTCGGAGGGGTGCGAATCCCGATTACCGGTGCCGATTCAGGGGGTTAACCCGAACGCCGATTCGCGTTCGGGTTTCCATTATTCAGCGGCTGAATGCGCCACCTTGAGCGCCGGCTTCTTGTTGGTCGCCGCCGAGATCATGAAATCATTGATGCGCGGCACGATCTCCGAGCGGAAGCGCGAGCCGTTGAACACGCCGTAATGGCCGACGCCCTTCTGCACGTAATGCACGCGGCGATGGGCGGGAATCAGCGGGCACAGCGCATGCGTGGCCTCGGTCTGGCCGAGACCGGAGATGTCGTCGTTCTCGCCCTCCACCGTCATCAGCGCCACGCGGCGGATCTTCGAGGGATCGACCGGGCGGCCGCGATGAGTCATGTCACCCTTGGGCAGCGCGTGCTTGACGAAAACTAGATCGACGGTCTGCAGATAGTACTCGGCAGGCAGGTCCATGACCGCGAGATATTCGTCATAGAATTCGCGGTGCTTGTCGACGAGGTCGCCGTCGCCCTTCACCAGATTGGCAAACAGCGCCTTGTGGGCGTCCATGTGCCGGTCGAGGTTCATGGTGATGAAGCCGTTGAGCTGCAGGAAGCCCGGATAGACGTCGCGCATCACGCCGGGATGCGGGAACGGCACCTTGGTGATGACGTGGTTGCGGAACCACTCGATGCCGCGATCTTCGGCCAGCGCATTCACCGACGTCGGATTGCGGCGGGTATCGATCGGGCCGCCCATCAGCGTCATCGAAATCGGCACATAGGGATCGTTGTTGGCCTCCATGACGGAGACCGCAGCCACCACCGGCACCGAAGGCTGGCACACCGCGACCACATGCATGTTGCCGCCGAGCGCATGCAGCATCTCGATCAGGTAATCGACATAGTCCTCGAGGTCGAAACGGCCCTCGGTGACCGGCACCATGCGCGCATCCGACCAGTCGGTGATGTAGACTTCGTGCGTCGGCAGGAAGGCCTCGACCGTGCCGCGCAGCAGCGTCGCGTAATGGCCGGACATCGGCGCCACGATCAGCACACGCGGCGCCGGGCTGTTCAGCGGACGTGTCACCTTGCGGTCGAAGTGCAGGAGCCGGCAGAACGGCTTCTCCCACACCGAGCGGACCTCGACGGGGACGCGGACGCCGTTGACCTGGGTCTCGTCGAGGCCCCAATCCGGCTTGCCGTAGCGGCGCGTGGTTCGCTCGAACAGCTCGCAGGCAGCGGCGACCGATTTGCCGAGCTCGGTATGGGTCCAGGGATTGAGCGGATTCTGAAACAGGATCTTGGTGGCGTCGGTGACGGCGCGGGCCGGATTGAGAGAGGCGTGTGCCATCTCGTACATCCAGTACATCGGCGTCGTGAGTACCGGACTTCCTTCGCTTACCAGTGGCGGTGCACCGCCAAATTCACCAATCGGCATCTGTCCCTCAAACCCTGTTGCGCCGCAGCATACTGCAAGAAGCGTAATAAAGCGTCAATGTACCGGTTAGTTAATGGTTGGGGGCGGAAATGCGAAAAGGCCCGCAATTTCACGGGGAAATGTGACTTATTCGCCACCCCCGAGCAGCGATCCGAGCCGCTTGGCGCTGCGCAAAAGGGCAAGAAAGATCAGAAATGATGCAACGAGCAGCACGGCGTTGATGACGAGCGAATCAAGCATCAAATCGGCCCGGAAGGTGCCGTCGATCAGCAGCGAACGCATCCCCTCGAAGACGTACGTCGGCGGCAGCGCCCAGGCGGCATATTGCAGCCAGCCGGGCAGCACGCTGACGGGATAGTAGATGCAGGCGAGCGGCATCACGCCGAACATCAGCGTCCAGACGATGCTTTCGGCGCCGAGCCCGTTGCGCAGCACCAGGCCCGACACGAAGATCCCGATCGACCAGCTGAAGAAGATCAGGTTGCAGAAGAAGGCGATCAGCGGCAGGCCGATCGAATAGAAATTGAAGCCGAAGAAGAAGTAGGCAAGCAAAGTCATCGGGATCACGCCGATGGCCAGCCGGATCAGGCTCATGATCATCAGCGCGAGCAGGAATTCGATCGGCTTCAGCGGGCTCATCATGAGGTTGCCGAGGTTGCGCGCCCACATCTCCTCCAGGAACGAGATCGAGAAGCCGAGCTGGCCGCGGAACAGGATGTCCCACAGGATCACGGCACCGATCAGCGTGCCGCCGGCGCGGGCGAAAAAGCTGTCGTTCTGCGCGATATAGCTCTGCAGGAAGCCCCAGGTGATGATCTGCAGCGCCGGCCAGTAGATCAGCTCGAGCAGCCGCGGCCAGGACGACAGCAACAGATACCAGTAGCGCAACACCATCGCGCCGATACGATGCAGCGCGATGCCCCGCCCCTCGCCCGCGGCAAGCTCGCTCATCGCAGCTCCTCCCGGTCGCGGCCGCGGGCGACGTCGAGGAAGACTTCCTCCAGCGTGTCGCGGCCATAGCGTGCCATGATCTGCTCCGGCGTGTCGTCGTCCTCGATGCGGCCGCGCTTCATGATGATGACGCGGTCGCAGAGCCGCTCCACCTCCAACATGTTGTGCGAGGCCAGCAGGATGGTGGCGTTGTGGGTCTTGCGGTAATCCTCCAGATGCTGCCGCACCCAGTCGGCCGTATCCGGATCGAGCGAAGCGGTCGGCTCGTCCAGCAGCAGCAGGTCGGGCTCGTTGATCAGCGCCTTGGCCAGCGCCACGCGGGTCTTCTGCCCGGCCGAGAGCTTGCCATTGGCGCGGTCGAGGAAATCGTTGAGGTCCAGATCGTCCGCCAGCTGCGCGATGCGCGCCCGCAAGTCCGCCACCGCATAGAGCTTGCCGAAGATGGTGAGGTTCTGCCGCACCGTCAGCCGCATCGGCATGTCGACATAGGGGCTCTCGAAATTCATCCGGCCCCGCACCGCATCGCTCTCCTCGGGCATCGGATGGCCGAGCACATGGATGCGGCCCGAAGTCGGCAGCACCAGCCCCATGATCATGGCAATGGTCGTGGTCTTGCCGGCACCGTTGCCGCCGAGCAGGCCGGTGATGCTGCCGCGCGCGATGTGGAAGCTGACGTCATCGACGGCGCGGGTGGTCTTGTAGAGCTTGACCAGATGCTCGACATCGATCGCCGCCGATTTCGGGTCGGCGGCGGGCGGCTTTGCGGGCGCATCGGCGACGAGTGTCATAATGCCGTTCATTGGGCTATCGGCGACGCCAGCGCAAGGCTTTGCGCCCGCCTGGCCAATTTGTGATCGCGCCGACAGGCAGCTAAACTCCGGACATGACCGACGTAGCGCCTTCCGAATTCCGCCAGCCGAGCCGCTATGTCCGTCTCGACACCATCCTGCGGCTGCGCTGGCTCGCGGTGCTCGGCCAGCTCGCCGCGGTTTTCATCGTATCGCAGGGACTGAATTTCAGCTTCGCGGTCGTTCCCTGCCTCGTGATCATCGGCCTGTCAGCGATGATCAATCTGGCGGTGCAAAGCATCTTCAATCCGATGCAGCGGCTGGACCCGTTCTGGGCGGCGGCGCTGCTGGCGCTCAACCTCGTCGAGCTGGCCGGGCTGTTGTTCCTGACCGGCGGCCTGCAAAATCCCTTCTCGTTCCTGTTCCTGGCGCCGGTGCTGATCTCCGCCACCGCGCTGCCGGCCCGGCTGACGATGGCGCTCGGCTTTGTCGCGGTCGCCTGCGCCTCCAACCTCGTATTCTATCACTACCCCTTGCCCTGGGATTCCGACGACCCGCTGGTGCTGCCGCCGATCTATCTGTTCGGCGTCTGGCTCTCCATTACGCTGGCCATCGGCGTCACCAGTCTCTACGCGTTCCAGGTCACCGAGGAATCCCGCCAGCTCTCCGATGCGCTGGCCGCCACCGAGCTGGTGCTGGCGCGCGAGCAGCACTTGACCCAGCTCGACGGCCTGGCGGCGGCCGCCGCCCACGAGCTCGGCACGCCGCTGTCGACCATCTTCCTGATCTCGCGCGAGCTGGAGAAGGCCGTGCCGGAGGGTCCGCTCTCCGCCGATCTCCGGACGCTGCGCGAACAGGCGACGCGCTGCCGCGACATCCTGGCAAAAATCGCCCAGCTCTCCTCCTCCGGCGCGCCGTTCGACCACATGAAGCTGTCGCTGCTGATCGAGGAGGTGGTGGCGCCGCATCGCGATTTCGGCGTCGACATCAAGGTTCGCATCGCGGTCGCGCCGACCAGCGAACCGGTCGGCGCGCGCAACCCGGCGATCCTCTACGGCATCGGCAATATCCTGGAGAACGCCGTCGACTTCGCCCGCGATGCGGTCGAGGTGAACGCATGGTGGAACAGCGAGACGGTCGAGATCGTGATTTCCGATGACGGCCCGGGCATTGCGCCCGACATGCTGAGGCGGATCGGCGAGCCCTATGTGTCGCGCCGCCCGAGCGCCGAGGACGGCGTCCGCAGGGGCCTCGGGCTCGGCGTCTTCATCGCCCGCACATTGCTGGAACGCACCGGCGCAAAGGTGTCGTTTTCCAACCGCACCTTTCCCGATCACGGCGCCGTGGTGCAGATCGTGTGGCCCCGCAATCGCTTCGAGACGACGGAACCTGCGGAACCTGCAGACGAACCAACGGGTTAACCAAGCCGTCGCGGTATTTCGCCGCGCCGGGTCAGACCTATTGCGGCCTTGGCAGTGGCCGATTGGCGCGCCATATGTTGGTGACTGTTCACAACAGGGACGACCGACTTGACCGCTGCCGCCCCCGAACTCGCCGACCATGCCGATCGCTCGCTCCTGATCGTGGAGGACGACAAGCCCTTCCTGGAGCGCCTGTCGCGCGCCATGGAGACCCGCGGCTTCACCGTCACTTCCTGCGACACGGTGTCGGACGGCCTCGCCCAGATCGGCCGCGCGGCGCCGGCCTTCGCGGTGGTCGACTTGCGGCTCGGCGACGGCAACGGCCTCGACGTGGTCTCCGCGCTGAAGCGCAAGCGCCCCGAGGCGCGCGCCATCGTGCTGACCGGCTATGGCAACATCGCCACCGCCGTCACCGCGGTGAAGATGGGCGCGGTGGATTATCTCTCCAAGCCCGCGGATGCCGACGATGTCGTCGCCGCGCTGCTCGCCACCGGCACCGAGAAGTCGGAACTGCCGGCCAACCCGATGTCGGCGGATCGCGTGCGCTGGGAGCACATCCAGCGCATCTACGAGATGTGCAACCGCAACGTCTCGGAAACCGCGCGCCGCCTCAACATGCACCGCCGCACATTGCAGCGCATTCTCGCCAAGCGCGCGCCGCGCTGACAACTTCGATTTTGTTTCTCCGTCATGCCCGGGCTTGTCCCGGCCATGACGATTGTTAGTGTAGTGTTCTAAATCTCTTCGTGACCCTGCGGGTCGACCAGGCGGTTGATGCGTTGCGCTGCGGCCATGGCAAAGCGCAGCGTCATCGACTTGCGCGTCGCCGCAGGCAGGCGATGCTCCGGCGCGCCGCAATGCAGGTGGGCGCCATAGGCATCCGCGACGATCAGGCCGGTCTCGGCCGGGAAGATTTCGCAGGGCATCTCGGCCGTGAAGGCGAAGAACAGCCGGTCGCAATGGGCGCGGTATTCGGGCCATTTCTGGTCGGCGCGCAGATCCTCCACCGAGGACTTGATCTCGACGATCCAGATCTCGCCCTTCTCGTTCAGCGCCACCAGGTCGGCGCGGCGGCCGGAGGGCAGCGGCAATTCGGCGACGCAGGCAAAGCCGAGCGAACGCAACAGCCGCGTCGTGCCGCGGGCGATCGCCAGCGCCGTCTCCGACTGGCGGCGGTCCGGCGGGGGCACGAGGTGGATCTGGCGGGCGGGCGATTCCATGCCGGGCAAGCCTAGCCCATTTCCGCGCTGACGCACATCGGCCAACACCCGTTCATCATTGGGCCGGACCGGCCGCAAATTGGTACGCGGCGCGCCATGATTTCGACCTCAGGGAACCGCGAAGGCGGGGGAACCTGCCTCACAGGGGACGAACACTCTGGAGGAGAACAACGATGCCGCGCATCGTCACCCGAACGCTTGTCTTCGCCGCCCTCGCCGCCCTGCCCTTCGCCACCCCCTCGGTCGCCATCGCAAAACCCGCCGTCGAAGTCGCCTTCGTGCTCGACACCACGGGCTCGATGGGCGGCCTGATCGAGGGCGCCAAGCGCAAGATCTGGTCGATCGCGACTGCGATCGTCGATTCCAATCCCGACGCCGACATCCGCATGGGCCTCGTCGCCTATCGCGACATCGGCGACGAATACGTCACCCGGAAATTCGAGCTCACCACCGACATCCAGAATCTCTACGCCAATTTGCTGGAATTGAAGGCGCGCGGCGGCGGCGACTGGCCGGAGAGCGTCAATGAAGCGCTCGATACCGCCGTCAACAAGATGAAGTGGACCGATGGCGGCGACGTCCGCCGCATCGTCTTCCTGGTCGGCGATGCCCCGCCGCACATGGACTACGAGCAGGACACCAAATATCCGGTGACGCTGAAGGTCGCCAAGCAGAAGGACATCATCGTCAACGCGGTGCTGGCCGGCGTCGCGCGCGACACCGAGCGGGTGTGGCGCGACATCGCCCAGCATGGCAACGGCCGCTTCATCCCGATCCCGCAGGACGGCGGCCAGGTCGTGATCATCGAGACGCCCTATGACGAGGACATCATCATCCTGCAGCGCGAGATCAACGGCACCGTGATCCCCTACGGCCCGCGCACCCTGCAGCGCCGCACCGAGGAGAAGACCAAGCAGCTGTCGCAGGTCGCAGCCGCCGCACCCGCGCAGGCCTCGGAAATGGCGAGCTATCTCAACAAGCGCGCCAAGGTGAATTCGGAAGCCGTGACCGGCGACGGCGATCTCGTCGCCGACCTCAATGCCGGCCGCACCTCCTTCTCCGCGATCAAGGACGACGACCTGCCGGCGAATCTGCGGGCCATGAAGCCGGAAGAGCGCATGGCCGAGGTCAACCGGCAGATGGCAAGCCGCAAGGCGCTGAACGAAAAGCTCGGGGCGCTGGTGGCCAAGCGCGACAAGTTCGTCGCCGAAGCGCGCGACAAGGCGCCGCCGAAGGCCTCGTCGTTCGACCGCGTGGTCGAGGATACGCTGCGCGCGCAGATCAAGCGGTGACCCTGCTCCCTCTCCCCGCCCTTCGCGGGGAGAGGGTCGGGGTGAGGGGCTCTCTCCGCCACGGTCGCTCCAACGATCGACCTGTACCCCCTCACCCGGATCGCATCTGGCGATGCGACATAGCCGAAGCTTCGCTTCGTCGTTCTCAAGGACGGACGCCGAAGGCGGCCTATGCCTCTCCCCGCAAGCGGGGCGAGGTCACAATGCACACGGCCTTGTCGGGCAACGCGGCGCGCGAGGCGCCGCGGCGGTCAGAGGTACCGCGCGGCGAGCTGGGAGACGGTGATCAGCACCTCGAACAGGATCAGGAACACGATGATCAGCTCGAGCCGCAGCGAGCGGCGGGTATCGATGATGTCGGTCAGCACCTGCGCGGTCTCGGCAATCACTGCAAGCTTGCGGTTGAGCGCCTCGGCGCGTTCCTTCAGCTCGTATTCGTCGGCCAGCCGCGCATAGAGCCGCTCGAGCTGTGGCCGGTCCCAGAGGATGTCGGGCTTCTCGGAGACCGCGACCGGCCCGGTGACGCGATGCTGCACCGAGAGCGCATTGCCGATCTGCTGCAGGATCGCGCGCCGGCCGCCATGCATCTGTCCGCTTTCGGCAAGCTGGCGCGCGAACGGCTCGGTCTTCTCGAACACGGCGGCGACCTCGCGTTCGTGCCGGGCCAGCACGACGCTCTTGGCCAATGCCTCGCCGACCAGGATCAGCCGCTCCGGCGACAGGCCTTGCAGGCAGATCGGCCCGCCCGGCGGAATCTGGTCTTCCTTGTCGGGCATGAGCTCGATGGCCGCAATCTCCTCCTCGCGCCGCGCGAAGGCGCCCGTCATGCGACGATCGAGGCCGCGCAGGAATTCGTCTTCCGCCAGCGCGTTGAGTCCGATCAGCACCACGACGCCGTAGCGGAACAGCACGGCGACGCCGTCGTCGCCGACGCGGAATGCGAGCGGCGCGGTGGACAGCACGTCGCCGCGCTCGAGGCCGGCGGTGTTGATGCGTTCCGCAACGAAGAAGGCGCGCGCGGTGACGCGTGTTCCGCCGAGCGGCGGTTTCGATGCCTGATTCATGCCAAAATACGCGGCCTTAACCCTTGCGGAAATCGGCCTCGCCCCACAGCTGTTCGATCGAAACGATCCTATCACATGCCGGCGGGCCGCGCTTATGCCCCCTCGGTTGACCCCTCCGGCGGGAGAGCTATGGTGGCCTCATGAACGAGCAAACCCAGACCGACGAGCAGACCAAGGCGAAGGCCGGCGCGATGATCGTGCCGGTGACGCTGTTCGAGCAGAACTGCACCATCATCTGGTGCGAGGCCACGAAGAAGGCGGTCGTGATCGATCCCGGCGGCGACGTGCCGAAGATTTTGGATGCGATCAAGCAGACCGGCGTCACGGTCGAGAAGATCTGGATCACCCACGGCCATATCGATCACGTCGGAGGCGCGGCGGAATTGCGCGACGCGCTCGGCGTGAAGATCGAAGGCCCGCACATCGCCGACAAGCACCTGCTCGACAATGTCGTCTCGTCCGGCGCGCGCTTCGGCATGACCGGCGTGCGCAATTTCGGACCCGACCGCTGGCTCGACGAAGGCGAGACGGTCACGGTCGGCAATCTCAGCTTCGACATCTATCACTGCCCCGGCCATTCGCCCGGCTCGATCGTGTTCTTCTCGAACGAGCTGCGCTTCGCCCATGTCGGCGACGTCCTGTTCGCGGGCTCGGTCGGCCGCACCGACCTGCCTGGCGGCAGCCATGCCGAGCTGATCAGCTCGATCACGACCAAGCTGCTGCCGCTCGGCGACGACATCGGCTTCGTCTGCGGCCATGGCGCAGGCTCGAGCTTCGGCCAGGAGCGGATGACGAATCCGTTCCTGACGGGGGAGATCGAGGGCTGATACCTCGCCATGGCCGGGCCTGTCCCGGCATGACGGTGAATTTGCGTTATTTCCTCAACCCGGCCGCAGTCAGCGCGCGGGTGATCATGCCGCTGACATCGAGGCCGCGGCGCGGCTTTGCGGGTTTGGGGTGACCCACGGCCGTCGTGCGCGGCCACGGCGTTGCAGAGGGATCGGGGGCCTGCAGCGTGACGGGCGCCACGGCCGGAAACGGTTTTGCGCGTTCCCTTGCGGCAAGGCTCAACACGTTTTTCGCGGCAGCTTCGGCCTGCACCTTGCTGTGACGCACACGCTTCGTCAGGCCGAAGAATTTTGCGATGTGGTAGGAAGAGGAAATGCCGGCCTCGATCAGGAACGCGCCCTCGGCGCCGTAGCGCTCGTCATTGTCGGCAAGGCCGAGCGGCGTGCCATGGGCCATGCCGGAGATAGTGTAGGACTCCACCAGCGTCTGGCCTTCCGCATTCCACCACACCTGGCGCGGATGGCCGTCGACATCCGCTTCCGACATCGCAGCTTCCGGCAGGCCGTGCACGTCGAGCCATTGCTTGACGATCTCGTCGGCATTGCCGGGATGCACGGTGCGGTCGGCGCTGCCGTGCCACACCGACAGGCGCGGCCACGGCCCGCGATGGTTCGAGGCGTTGCGCACGAGATCGCCGAGCTCGCGTCCCGGCCGCGAAGGCGAAGCCATCATGCCGTTGAGCGCCTCCCGCATATTGCCGGCGATGCCGAACGGCAGGCCGGCGATGATCGCACCCGCCGCAAACAGTTCCGGATGGGTGGCGAGCATCACCGAGGTCATGGCGCCGCCGGCGGAGAGGCCGGTGATGCAGATGCGGCGGCGGTTGATGTTGTGGTCGTGGACCATCTTGTCGATCATGCGGCGGATCGAGGCGGCCTCGCCCTGGTCGCGCGCGGTGTCTTCCGGACTGAACCAGTTGAAGCAGGCGTTGGCGTTGTTGACTTCCTGCTGCTGCGGCATCAGCAGCGCAAAGCCGTAGCGCTTCGCCAAAGTGGACCAGCCGGCGCCGTGATCGTAGGTGGCGGCATCCTGGCCGCAGCCATGCAGCACCACGACCAGCGCGGGACGACTTGGCAGCTCCGGCGGCAGATAGGTGAACATGCGCAAGGCGCCGGGATTGGCGCCGAAATCCGTCACCTCGGTGAGCGGGCTGCGCACGCCAGGCGGCCGGCCACGACCGTACAAGCCAAAGCCGTTGAGGTGCGGCAGCTTTGGAAAACGGCGCAGGAAATCGATGTTGGCGGCGAGCGATCGCAAAAGCGGCCCCTGGGAGCAGTCGTGATTCTTGGCGCAGAATTCCAGACATAGTTGCTGCGGCGCGGAATAAAAAGACCGTAAGCTGACGGTCCCCTGAAATGTCGGTGAAGTGTTAATTCGGCATCACGGCAGCACGCGGCGCATACATGACAGGAATGCGGCGGCGGTAACGATTGCGAGAGCAATCAATGACACCGAAATGAACAGCCGGCGTTCGAGCGACCTGGTTCGCCTCGCCGGCCCGACGATGAAACTTGCGTCAATCGGCTATTGCGCATTCCGACCCATGGCATGACACATGGCTTGCACGGCCACCATGCATCGCAGGCTGTGCTGGCGCGATTGCCTTGGGCGCTGCCAGCCCGTACCTTGGGCGCCGAAAACCCATAACAATAAATGCTCGGGAGACAACGCACATGGCGCGCCTGAAGTTCGGAGCTTTCCTCGCCCCGCATCACCCGATCGGCGAGCATCCGATGCTGCAATTCCGCCGCGACCTCGATTTCGTCGAGCAGCTCGACGGGCTCGGCTATGACGAATTCTGGTGCGGCGAGCACCATTCCTCGGGCTGGGAAACCATTGCGTCACCAGAGATGTTTCTGGCGGCGGCCGGCGAGCGCACCAAGCGCATCAGGCTCGGCACCGGCGTGGTCTCGCTGCCCTACCACCATCCCTTCAACGTCGCGCAGCGCATGGTGCAGCTCGACCACATGACCGGCGGACGCGCCATCTTCGGCTCCGGCCCCGGCGCGCTGGCGTCCGACGCGCATACGCTCGGCATCGATCCGATGACGCAGCGCGACCGTCAGGACGAAGCGGTCGGCATCATCCGCCGCCTGTTCGCCGGCGAGCGCGTCACGGCGAAGAGCGACTGGTTCACGATGAACGACGCCGCGCTGCAGATCCTGCCCATGCAGGAAGAGATGGAGTGCGTGGTCGCCTCCATGATCTCGCCGTCAGGCATGACGATGGCCGGCAAATACGGCATCGGCATCATCTCGCTCGGCTCGATGTCGACCAAGGGATTGATGTCGCTGGCGCAACAATGGGAATTCGCGGAGGATGCGGCGAAGAAGAACGGCACGACCGTCAGCCGCGCGAATTGGCGCGTGCTGCTGACGTGGCACATCGCCGAGACCCGCGAGCAGGCGCGGCGCGAGGCCCGGGAGGGGCTGATGCGCTGGCACAATGAGTACAATGTCGGCACGCTGATGCGGCCGGGCGTCACTGCGTTCAAATCGCCCGATGATGCCGTCGACCAGACCGCCTTCGTCGACGGCGCGGCGTCCGCCATCGGCACGCCGGACGATCTCGTCAACCTGATCAAGAACGTGATGAAATTGTCGGGCGGCGTCGGCGCCATCATCGGTTTCGCCCATGACTGGGCCAATGTCGAAGCGACGCGGCGCAGCTGGGATCTGGTGGCGCGCTATGTGGTGCCGGAGATCAACGGCTATATCGATAGCCTACGCAAGTCGCAGAAATTCGTGATCGAGAACCGCGCCATCTTCGAGCGCGCCGGAGAGGCCGTGATGGCCAAGATCCTGGGCAACGAGAAGGCGGCCGCCGCGCTCGCCGATACCGGCCCGGGCCGCGTCCCGATGGCAACGGCGAACGCGCCCGACCTGCAGAAGGAGGCGGCGAAGCGCAAGGCTTGACGCTGACGGCGGTGCGGCTACGAGCCGCGCCGCCTCACTCGATCACCTCGTCGGCGGTGGCGAGCAGCGACGGCGGGATGGTCAGACCGAGCGCTGTCGCCGTGCGGCGGTTGACGACGAGATAGAACTTCGTCGGCTGCTCGACGGGAATGTCGGCAGGCTTGGCGCCGCGCAGTATCTTGTCGACCTGATCGGCGGCCTGCCGGAAAAGATCGGCCCAGTAAGGTCCGTAAGACATCAGCGCACCGGCGTCGACGTATTCACGGCCGCCATATATCGTCGCCAGGCGCATATCCTGCGCCAGCGCATTGATGCGGACACGATTGCCGAAAATCAAGGGGTCCGTCGCGACATAGAGCGCCTCGGCGCGTCCCTTGAGGGCTGTAATCTGCGGCGCAATCTCGGCAGCGTCCTTGATTTCCAGAGCTGTCGCCTCAAGGCCGAGCGCGCGTGCCACCGTCAACACTTCGCGCATTTCCAGCATCGCACCCGGTGCACCTGCATTGGCCATGACGGCCAGATGGGTAAGTCCCGGCACGAGTTCCCGCAGCAGCGCAATTCGCTTGCCCGCGGTGTCGGTTTGCTGGATCGATACGCCCGTCACGTTGCCGCCGGGCCGGGCCAAGCTGCTGACGGCGCCGGTGCCGACCGGGTCCATTTGTGCGGCAAACACGACGGGGATCTTCGTGGTTGCCCGCTTCGCGGCCAGTACAGGCGCGGAGGCCCAGGTTACGATCACATCGACGTTGAGGCCCGCGAATTCCGCCGCGATCGCGTTGTAACGTTCGAGGCTCGCCTCCGCCCAGCGATATTCGATGGTCAGGTTGCGCCCCTGCACCCAGCCGAGCTGCTGCAGCCTCTGCTCGAATACGGCAATCCAGGGCTTTCCAAGCTCCGGAGTCGTCGCACCGAGAACGCCGATGGTCTTCCTGGCCGCCGGTTGCGCATTAACGGCAAACGGCAGCGCGGACATCGCGCAAACGCCTGCCATGAACGTGCGCCGCTTCATGAAATCGCCCCGGCGCACGTTACTCGGTCGAAGTCAGTCCGGCCTGAGGCACCGGCGCCGCAACGGCGGCTAGAGTGACAATCGTGACCGCGCGCAACGATTCCGACATGGCGTCGCCACCTGCTGTTCTGACATTTTGGTGAGCGTAGCACGGCGTTGCAGCTTTGTGACGCCAATTGCGCGAACAGGGAAGGCTTTGCAGCACGCGCACAACCGGCTATTTTCTGCCGGGCCAACCGGAGTAGTCGCCATGTCGATGCAGAGCGTGCTTTCCCCTGCCAATATCCCGGTGCCGCCCAATCCCAGGGCGTTGCGGCACATCCCCGGCGACGAGGGCTGGCCGATCGTCGGCAACACGCTGAAGGTGCTGGCCGACCCCAAGGGGCAGATCGAACGGCAGGCCGCCAAATACGGCCCGATCTACCGCACCCGCCTGTTCGGCGAGACCAGCGTGACGCTGCTCGGGCCCGACGCCAACGAACTCGTGCTGTTCGATCAGGCGCGCCTGTTCTCCTCCACCCACGGCTGGGGGCCGATCCTGGGCCTGCTGTTTCCGCGCGGGCTGATGCTGCTGGATTTCGAGGAGCACCGCCTGCACCGCCGCGCGCTGTCGGTGGCGTTCAAGTCGGGGCCGATGAAGTCCTATCTCGTCGATCTCGACCGCGGCATTGCCGCGCGGGTCAGGCAGTGGAAGAAGCAGCCAGGCGAGATGCTGGTCTACCCGGCGATGAAGCAGCTCACGCTTGATCTCGCGGCGACATCCTTTCTCGGCGCCGAGATCGGGCCCGAGGTCGACGACATCACCCGCGCCTTCGTCGACATGGTGGCGGCGGCCGTCGCACCGATCAGGCAGCCGCTGCCGTTCACGCAGATGGGCCGCGGTGTCAGCGGCCGCAAGCGGATCGTGGACTATTTCTCCGAGCAGATTCCGGTCCGCCGCGCGCGGGGCGGCGGCGACGATCTGTTCTCGCAGCTGTGCCAGGCCACCCACGAGGACGGCGCGCTGCTGTCGACCCAGGACATCATCGACCACATGAGCTTCCTGATGATGGCGGCGCATGACACGTTGACGTCGTCGCTGACCTCCTTCGTCGGCGAGCTGGCCGCCCATCCCGAGTGGCAGGCGCGGCTGCGCGAGGAGGTCAAGGGCCTCGGCATCGAGGCCAACGATCCCTCCAGCATGGACAATCTGGAAAAGATGCCGCTGTCGGAAATGGCGTTCAAGGAAGCGCTGCGGCTGAAGCCGCCGGTGCCGTCGATGCCGCGCCGCGCAGTGCGCGATTTTTCCTTCCGCGGCTACGACATTCCCGCCGGCACCTCGGTCGGCGTCAACCCGCTGTATACGCACCACATGCCGGAGATCTGGCCGGACCCGGACAAGTTCGATCCGATGCGCTTCACCGACGAGGCGCAGCGCACCCGCCACCGCTTTGCCTGGGTACCGTTCGGCGGCGGCGCGCATATGTGCCTCGGCCTGCACTTCGCCTACATGCAGGCGAAGACCTTTGCGCGGCACTTGCTGCAGAACCTCGAAGTGTCGCTGGAGCCCGGCTACAAGCCGGACTGGCAGATGTGGCCGATCCCGAAACCACGCGATGGGCTGAAGGTGAAGATCAAGCCGGTGTGATGAGGGCTTACCCTCTCCCCCTTGTGGGAGAGGGTCGCTTCGCGGAACGCGAAGCGGGGTGAGGGTTTGCCTCCCCGAGCGAGCATCCCTCGTATCAGCCAGCCGGCGTCCGCGGAGAGAAACCCCTCATCCGTCGCGCACTCCGTGCGCGCCACCTTCTCCCACAAGGAGAGAAGGAAGGGCTCTCTCACTGCTTCAGCAGCGTCGTCAGCTGGGCTCCTTCGTCGGCGACGAAGATCGCGATCAGTTCCGCGGGCTCGGTGCTGCTGGCGTTCGCCGAAACCAGATGCGTCGAGCCCGGCGGCTCGAAGAAGGATTGCCCCACCTTGAAGGTCTCGACCGGTCCGCCGCCGAGCTGCGAGCGGATCTCGCCTTTGGTGACATAGGCCGTCACCGAACCGGAATGATAATGCGCCGGCGTGAAACCGCCGGGGCCGTAGAACACGCGCACCACGGTGACGCGCTTGCCCGGCACGTTCGGCAGCGCATGCGAGCTGATGGGCTCGACCACGTCCTGGGACGACGCCGATGTCATGCAGAGCGGCTCGATCACGGCGGCGACGAGATCGCGCGTCAGCGGCGCGGTTTTCGCGATCAGGAACGCGCAGGCGAGGCCGGCGATGACCGCAAGATGGAACGGGCGGGCTTCGGCCTTCGCT
Organism: Bradyrhizobium sp.; assembly: GCF_016219575.1. Lineage (GTDB taxonomy): Bacteria > Pseudomonadota > Alphaproteobacteria > Rhizobiales > Xanthobacteraceae > Bradyrhizobium. The sequence continues at coordinate 129,305 of NZ_JACRMG010000016.1, forward strand.
CTTTGAGCTACGGCCGACACGTCCGGTAGTTTGAGGGTGGTTGCTGCGAGCATGGTCGAATCTCCTTCCCAGTCATTCCGGGATGGTCCGAAGGACCAGACCCGGAATCTCGAGATTCCGGGTTCGCGCTTCGCGCGCCCCGGAATGACGGCAAGCCTCACGTCCCCTGATCGAACGCCTTGCGCAGGGCGACGTAGCCTTGCTGCTGCTGGGTCCAGTTGCGGCCGCCGGTGATGGCGCCGTCGACGACGAGGTCATGGCCGTTGACGAAGGAGGATTCGTCGCTGGCCAGGAACACCGCCGCATACGCGATGTCGTCGGGCAGCCCGGCGCGCGGGATCGGCTGGGCGGTCTTGTAGACCTCGCGCATCACGGCCGGAGTCTTTTCGGCGGCGTCCGTCGAGAGCCCGAGCGCCTTGCCGAAGATGCCAGTCGCAATCGCGCCCGGCGAGATCGAGTTGACGCGGACATTGGACTCGCCGAGCTCCATCGCCACGCATTTGGTGAGATGGATGACGGCCGCCTTGGCCGCGCCATAGACCACCGAGGAGGAAAAGCCGGCGAGGTTCCCGGCGATGCTGCCATTGTTGATGATGCTGCCGGAACCCTGCTTCTTCATGTGGGGCGCAGCGTGCTTCATCCCGAGCATGACGCTGCGCACCAAAGTCGCCATCGCAGCGTCGAAGCGATCCACCTCGAGGCCCTCGATGCCGCCGGTTTGCGCAGGGCCGCCGGCATTGTTGAACAGACAATCGATCTTGCCGAATTTGTCGACCGCAAGCGCGATCAGCGCGCGCATCTGGTCTTCCTGGGTGACGTCGGTCTGGCGGAAGACGCAGGCGCCGCCGAGCTGCCTGGCCAGCGCCTCGCCCTCGGGCACGCGGCGCCCAGCAATCACGACTTTGGCGCCTTCGGCGACGAAGAGCTCCGCGGTGCGCAACCCGATGCCGCTCGTTGCGCCCGTGATCACCGCAACCTTGCCGTCTAGCCGCCCCATGATGTTTCCCCTTTGTCGCAAATGCCTGTCTTGTTGCTGACACTATCCCCGCAGCGCGGAACCGGCGCAAGCGCGGGCGGCACGGCGGCATGACACGGTTGCGGGCATCGCCGCTCTGTAAAACGGGTGTTTTGCCCTATGCTCGGCCATAATTTGGTGCGGCTGATCACGTGAAGTGACAGACTCATGGCAAAATTGATCGACGAATTCCGACGGGCCTGGCGGGGGGCTTCCCAGCCCGCGCTGCCGCTTGCCATCGGCTTTGCGGTGGTCTGCCTGGCGCTGTCGACGCTGGCGCGATGGGGATTGGCCCAAATCCGGCCCGACGTGTTCTTCACGCCGTATTTTCCGGCCGTGGTGCTGGCGACCATGTTCGGCGGCTACCGGATCGGCATTCTAACGGCGCTCGCGGCCGGCGCGCTCGGCATGACGGTCAATTTCAGCAATGCGACGGCGGACTCGGCGCGTTTCGTGCTGCTCGTGATCTACTGGGCGGTATGCGGCGTGACGATCTGGGGCGTCGAGCATTACCGCGCCATCGCGGCGCATCAGCGCGAAATCTCCAGGCGTCTGATCGAGGAAGAGGAATACCGCAAGCTGCTGGTCGACGAGCTGCAGCACCGGCTGAAGAACAAGATTTCGACTGTCCATGCGGTGCTGCACCAGGTGCTGGCCGACCAGCCGCAAATCTGGAGCGCCATTGACCGGCGCATTCGGGCACTTTCGGCAACCGACGACCTGATTGCCCGCGTGGAAGGCAGGGGATGCGACATCCGCGATCTCCTGCGGTCCGAACTCGGCCCTTACGGCCATGTCCGCTTCAACCTGAACGGGGATGCGCTGTTCCTGCCGGCAAGGCTCGCCGTCAGCCTGGCGCTGATGTTCCACGAGCTCGCCACCAATGCCAGCAAGTATGGGGCCTTCGCATCCGCCCGCGGCTTCCTTCAGGTGTCGTGGACGGTTTCCGGCGACCGGCTCAGCATCACCTGGGACGAGACCGAGGGCCCGGCGGTGGAGAATGTCGGACAGCCTGGCTTCGGCACGAAGCTGCTGAATTCCGCGCTGCGGCCGTTCGACGGCAAGACTGAGATCGGCTTCCTGAAGTCCGGCATTCACTGCATCATGCAGTGCCGGATCCCCGCCGATTGAGCGCAATTGCCCGAACGAACCGTGTCTCACGCGCAACTGCCGCGGGTGGAGGTTGACGTTCCGTTAATCACGTCCGCGGCAACGCCCCTTCGATTGCCGCTGCCGGTGCGATGATCCAGGCTTTATCGGCTTCATTTAACTAAAATTACAACGGATTTCGCCACTCTCGCCTGATGTACCGCCCCCGCAATGCCGTCCCGGAATCCGGCGCGGCGACGCCCGGAAACGACGGTGAAGCCGCCTCCGAACTGAGCATCCTGCGCGATGTTCTCAGAATGCTGCCGAACGGCGTCACGGTGCAGGACGAGCATGGCCGCGTGCTGCTGGCCAACGACGCGGCAGCCGCGCAATTGCAGATCGGCGCGGACGGCATTCCCGGGCACGAACACCGCCGCGAAGCCGCGCGCGAAGCCTTTCGTACCGGCCAGCCACTGGTGGCCGAGGAAAGCTTCGTCCACGAGGGCGGCCGCCAGGTGTTCCTCACCCGCCACCACCCGGTCCGCATCGCCGAACGCGATCTCCTGCTGTCGAGCTCCGCCGACATCACCGAGCAGAAGGCGTTCGAGGACGAGCTGTTCCGCTCGGCCTATTATGACGAACTGACCGACCTGCCGAACCGGCGGGTGATCGAGCACCGCGTCAACAAGCTGCTCCAGGCCGGCGAGACCTCGCCCTTCGCGCTGGCCTTCCTCGACGTCGACAATTTCAAGCACATCAACGACTATTACGGCCACGCGATCGGCGATGCGCTGCTGGTCGAGATGGCGCGCCGCATCGCCATGAACCTGCGCGCTTCCGACATGCTGTCGCGGATCAGCGGCGACGAATTCGTGCTGCTGCTGCATCCCGTGCAGGGCCAGGAGGAAGTCGCCGAGTTCATCCGTTTCATGCTGGAGCGGATCAAGGCGCCGTTCTTCATCGACGATTCGGAAATCTTCGCCTCCACCTCGATCGGCGTCAGCCTCTATCCCGAGCACGGCGGCAGCTACGACGCGCTGCGCCACAACGCCGACATCGCGATGTACCGCGTAAAGAACGCCGGCAAGGGCGCGGCGGCGTTCTTCGACGACAGCATGGAGCGCGAAGCACAGGCGCGCATGAAGGTCGAGCAGTCGCTGCGGCTCGCCATCCTGGAGAAACGCTTCTGCTGCGCGTTCCAGCCCAAGGTCGACATCCGTACCCGCGACGTCATCGGCATCGAGGCTCTGGTCCGCCTGCGTGACGATCAGGGCGTGATCCAGGCGCCCGGCACCTTCATCAATCTCGCCACCGAGCTCGGGTTGATCGACGAACTGACGCGCCTGGTGCTGGCCGATATCGTCAGGTCGATCGACCTGATCAACGAGACCTTCGGTCATGAAACTACCATCAGCATCAACGTCGCGGCCAAACAGGCCGGCAATCCCGAATTCATGCGCCCGTTCGCGGAGGCGCTGGAGCAGACCGGCTTCCCGAAGCGCTTCATGATCGAGGTGACGGAAGACGCCTTCGTCACCAGGACCTCGTTCCAGGACGAGATCCTGCCGATCCTGCGCAGGATCGGCGTCGGCATCTCGATCGACGATTTCGGCACCGGCTATTCGTCGCTGTCGGCCCTTGCCGACATAACCGCCGACGAGATCAAGATCGATCGTTCCTTCATCACGGACATCCACAAGCGGCCGCGCAGCCAGGGCATCCTGCGCGCCATCGAATCGCTCTCCGAAGCGCTCGGCATGACCGTGGTCGCGGAAGGCATCGAGACCCACGAGGAACTCGCCTACCTGCAGGCGGCGACCCGAATCCGCTACGCGCAGGGCTATTATTTCGACAAGCCGATCTTCCTCGAGGATCTCAAGCGCGCGACCCCGCCGACCAGCGAGTCGCGCGGCCGCCTTGCCAGCCGTCCGGTGCAGGAGAACCGCACCGGCTATTCGCGCGCCGCCGGCTACCGCCGCTAGGGCGCTTTCAAGCGAAAGCCTGCCGCGCGCCTGAAGGAAACCGTCAAATCAGGAATCTGGCGCATGCTTCGGTCTTAACCCCGCGTTAGGCACGATGGGCAGGCTCCTTGCGCAACTGCAGCATCGATTAAGAACGAGGTAACCGGATTTCCTAACGCGAATGCCATTTCTGCTGTCGTACCCATGGGTTCCATGGGGCCAGGGTGGATGCGCAAATTGCTTTCCGGGATTGGTTGGGTCAACGCGACCGATGAATCGCGCGCCAAAGCCACATCCATGCTCCGCGGCCCCGTGACGTGGCTCGTGCTGTGCGGCGCCGTCCTGTCGGCGGCGATCCTGGTCGGTACCGTCGTCATGATCGACCAGTTCCGCGAGCGCGCGCTGGCGAACGGGCAGCGCGAGCTGGAAAACACCGTCCTGCTGCTGACGCGCCATTTCGACCAGCAGTTCGAGGATTCCGACACCATCGCGCGGAACATCATCGCCCAGATGGGAATTCCGCATGTCACCTCGCCGGATGAGTTCCGGCAGAGACTGTCGACCTTCGAGGCGCACGAGGCCCTGAAATCCAAGGTCAGCGTGCTGTCCTATATCGGCGACGTCAACTTCTTCGACATCAACGGGCGGCTGATCAATTCCTCCGGCTCATGGCCGCTGCCGGAGATCGACATCTCCGACCGCGCCTATTTCTCCACGCTGCGCTCCGGTCCTCCCTACCAGTCGGTTCTCGCCGAGTCCGTGCGCAGCTACTTCACCGGCAACTGGACGACGGTCGTCGCCCACCGCCTGAGCGGTCCCGACGGCAGCTTCCTCGGTGCGATGGGCCGCCGCATCGATCCCGCCAATTTCGAGAAGTTCTTCGCTTCCCTTTCGCTCGGCAAGGGCGCCGCGATCTCCATGTTCCACCGCGACGGCACGTTGATTGCGCGCCACCCGCATGTCGCTGCGATGATCGGGCAGAAGCTTTTCAACGCGCCCCTGGTCGAAAGCGTCCAGACCCATGGCGGGGTCCGCTCCATGAAGGTGAGGAGCCCGGTGGACGGGAAGGAGCGCATCGGCACCGCCGCGGCGCTGCGCGACTATCCGATCACGATCGTTGTGACCACGACGCTGGCCAACGTGCTCGCCGACTGGCGCGACCAGACCCACGCCATGATCGCGGGCGCTTGCCTGCTGATGCTGGCGATCGGAGCCACCCTGCTCCTGATCATCCGGCAGATCGGCCGGCAGAACCGCGAATCCCAGCAGCGCCTGGAATCGCAGAAGCAGCAGCTCGACACCGCGCTCAACAACATGACGCAGGGGCTGGTGCTGTATGACGGTTCGAAGCGCCTGGTGCTGTGCAACCAGCGATTCATGAACATGTTCGGACTGTCGCCGGATATGGTCAAACCCGGCACGTCTTCGCTCGACATCATGAAGCATCGCCATGCAACGGGATCGTTCGACGGCGACCCTGTCAAGTTCCACGACGAAATCCAGCTCCGTGTCGCCAAGGGCGAGGTCACCACGTCGATCGTCAATTCCAGGGACGGCCGGACGTTCCAGATCGTCAACCAGCCGCTGCCGCAGGGCGGATGGGTTGCGACCATGGAGGACGTCACCGAGCGGCAGCGGCTCGAGCAGGAACGCGACCGCAACTACGCCTTCCTGAGCCAGATCCTCGACCACATCCCCTCGCAGATCACGGTGAAGGATGCCCGCGACCGCCGCTACCTGCTCGCCAACCGCGTTGCGGAGGAACAGTTCGGCATGCCGCGCGAACAGATCGTCGGCAAGACCGCTCCCGACCTGTTCCCGCCGCATTCCGTCGAAATCATCAACGCCGACGACGAGAAGACCCTGCAGTCCGGCAGCCTGTTCAAGGACGAGCACCTCTGGGACAGCCAGGCGCTCGGCAAGCGCTACATCACCTCGACCCGGATCGGCATCCGCGACAACGGCGGGGACGTCCGCTACATCGTCAACGTAGTCAACGACGTCACGGAACACCGTCGTGCCCACGAGAGGATCGCCCATCTCGCCCATTACGATCCGCTGACCGACCTGCCGAACCGCGTGCTGTTCCGCGAGCAGATGCAGCGGGAATTGCAGAAGGTCTCGCGCGGCGATCAATTCGCGCTGCTCTATATCGACGTCGACGAATTCAAGGGCATCAACGACTCGCTCGGCCACCATGTCGGCGACGAGCTGCTGAAGGCGGTGGCGGGGCGGATCAGGGGCTGCATCCGCGAGAGCGATATGATCGCGCGGCTCGGCGGCGACGAATTCGCCGTGATCCAGACCTCCGTCAAGGGCGTCAACGACGTCCTCGACGTCGTCACCCGGATCCACGAAGCGCTGCGCCAGCCGTTCCAGTGCCTGGGCCATCATCTGTCCTCCGACGCCTCGATCGGCATCGCGCTGGCGCCGCAGGACGGCACCGATATCGACCAGCTGATCAAGAATGCCGATCTTGCGATGTACGGCGCCAAGGCCGACGGCCGCCGCACCTATCGCTTCTTCGAGCCGGAAATGGACGCCAGCGCCAAGGCGCGGCTCGCGCTGGAGCAGGATCTGCGCCACGCGCTGACCAATGGCGGCTTCGAAATCCACTATCAGCCGCTGGTCGACCTCAGGAACGACCAGGTGACGGGGTGCGAAGCGCTGGTGCGCTGGCGCCATCCGGAGCGCGGCATGATCTCGCCTGCCGCGTTCATCCCGGTCGCGGAAGACACCGGCCTGATCGTCGAGCTCGGCGAATGGGTGCTGCGCACGGCCTGCGCCGAGGCGGCGAACTGGCCGGAGCATGTCCGGCTCGCGGTCAACGTGTCGCCCGTGCAGCTGCGCGAGCCGACGCTGGCGCTCAGGATCGCCAGCGCGCTCGCCGCCTCGGGCCTGCCGGCAAACCGGCTGGAGATCGAGATCACCGAGGCCGTGCTGATCGGCGACGACGCCACGGCGCTCGCCATCCTGCATGAGCTGAAATCCATCGGCGTGCGGATCGCGCTGGACGATTTCGGCACCGGCTATTCCTCGCTGAGCTATCTGAAGCGCTTCCCCTTCGACAAGATCAAGATCGACCGCTGCTTCGTCACCGACATCGCCGAAGCCGACGGCTCGTCGGTGATCGTGCAGGCGGTGGTGAACATCGCGGCCTCCTGCAACATGACGACGGTGGCGGAAGGCGTCGAGACGCCGCAGCAGAAGGAATTGCTGCGCGCGCTCGGATGCAACCAGATGCAGGGCTTCCTGTTCTCCGGCGCCAGGCCGAGCGCGGAAGTGCGCAAGCTGCTCGTCCCCTCCTCCTCCGACGACGTGGCGGCGGTGGCGTGATGGCCAACGATCCGACCAGGAACCGCAAGACCGGCGACGCCGCGGACCACTATGCCGCGCGGCTGCTGCAGCACCTGGTGGTGCCGACCTTCGTGATCGACGCCGACCGCCGCGTCGTGGTTTGGAACCGCGCCTGCGAGCGCCTGACCGGCGTTTCCGCCACCGAGGTGCTGGGCACGCGCAATCACTGGCAGGGCTTCTATGAACAAAACCGCTATTGCCTCGCCGACCTCGTGGCGCTCGGCCGCCAGGACCTGATCGGCGATCTCTATGCGGAATTCGTCGTCACCAAGGACGACAGCATCGGCTCCAGCGCGGAAAACTGGTGCGTGATGCCGCGGCTCGGCAATCACCTCTATCTCGCGATCGACGCTGGCCCGATCCATGACGACGACGGCAATTTGATCGCCGTGGTCGAGACGCTGCGCGACATGACCGACCAGAAGCGCGCCGAGATGGCGCTGAAGACGCTGGCCGCCAAGGACGGACTGACCGGGCTTGCCAACCGCCGCTCCTTCGATCAGGCGATCGAGATGGAATGGTCGCGCGCCGACCGCTCCGGCCGGCCGCTGGCGCTGCTGTTTGCCGACGTCGATCATTTCAAGCTGTTCAACGACAATCACGGCCATCAGCACGGTGACGAGTGCCTGCGCGACATCGCCGCCATGATCGGCAAGACCGCGATCCGGCCGACCGACCTCGCCACCCGCTATGGCGGCGAGGAATTCGCCATCATCATGCCCGATACCGACATGGCTGCCGCCTGCGCGGTGGCGGAGCGGCTGCGCCACGCGGTCGCCGAGATGCGCATCGCGCTCGGGGAGCCTGCGGCCGATTCATGCGTCACGCTCAGCGTCGGCGTGGCGACCTATGTCCCCGGCCAGGACGTCGTCGGGCCCGACTGGCTGATCGGACAGGCCGACCAGGCGCTCTATGCCGCAAAGCATCTCGGCCGCAATCGCGTGGTCTCCACCGACAGCATGCTGCTCGAGCTCGCCAAGGCGCGCCTGATCCGCGCCGGCACCGGCAAACCGGCGCAGGACCAGCCGAAAAAGGCGCGCGGCTAGTTCTTCCATCCGCCGGGCGCAAGCCCTACCGCGCCACTCCTGCCGTCCCTATATTGCCCCTCGTCACCCAAGGCGTGAGGGATTTGCCATGCAACCGGTCTCCATCATCCTCAACATCCTCTGGATCCTGATCGGCGGCGCCTGGATGGCGTTTGGCTGGCTGGTGGCGGCCGTGATCATGGCGATCACCATCATCGGCCTGCCCTGGGCGCGCGCGGCGTTCAATATCGCGGTCTATACGCTGCTGCCGTTCGGCTCGCGCGCGGTGCGCCGCGACGAGGTGACCGGCATGTCAGACATCGGCACCGGACCGCTCGGCGTGATCGGCAACATCATCTGGTTCGTGCTCGCGGGCTGGTGGCTGGCGCTCGGCCATCTCATCACCGCGATCATCTGGGCGGTGACCATCATCGGGCTGCCCTTCGCCTGGGCGCATCTCAAGCTCGCGGGCATTGCGCTGTGGCCGATCGGCAGGACGATCGTGCCGGCGTAGCAAGCGACCTCCGCGAGGCTGGTGGGACTGAAGCCTCGCATCACTCGGCCCCTGCCCCCGCTCACGGCCGGGCCTCCGCTACGACTGGCCAGCGATGGCGCCGGAGATCGGGACGGCGCGCCAGTCGATTGTACCCGGCATGCCGCAGGTGACCTTGGGCGCGGCCTTGTTGCCGAGCGACTCAAGCCTGGCCTGGACGGCATCGAGGGACGGCCATTGGCCTTGCGGCACCCCGGCGTGGGGATCGGCGGGGCCGCTGGCATTCGCAAGGGTCATTGTAGCGAGAAGGATTCTGGTGGCGAGCATTGCGGTTCTGGTCATGGAAGATCTCCGTCATGATTGGCGCCGGCCGCAGGCACTGGCGTGGGTCTGGAAGCGGGGTGATCGGCGCCGATGGGACGCTTTTGATCCAGGTCATGGAATGACCGGCGCCCCATCGGTAGCCTTACTCGTCAGCGGTGGTACCGGCCGTGTTCCCTGCTCTCATCATGGCGCTCGTGACCATCGTCGTCATGATGATTGCGGTAGCCACGACGGGCCTCGCGGTACTCGCTGCGGGAATCATGGTGGCGCTCACGTCGATACTCTTCGCCGCGCATCGCCGGCCGGGTTGCCCCGACGGCGGCCCCGGGTTGCGTCGTGACGGCCTCCTCGGCCTGTGCCACGGCTCCGGCGCCGAACAGGGCGATGAGGGTGCCCAGCATGATGATCTTGCGCATCGTAGTGTCTCCTGGTCTCGGGTCCCGGCCGCCTATTCGGCCAGCGACGCCGGGAACTATCGGCCGGCAGCACTGACAGCCGCCTGTTGAGCGATGTCAGCGAATTGTCAGGTGATCCATGCGAGGAGAAGCCTGAGAGGTATCGGGTCCGGTCATGCGGTTGAATGCGAGAGTCATGGCAGTTGCGTTAGCGGCGGCGCTTGCGGCGTTCGCCCCGGCGGCGTCGCGCGCCGACAGCGATGAGCGCGACCACAATCTGGCGCGACAGGCGGTCGAACGCGGCGAGATCAAGCCGCTGGCCGAGATCCTGCGGATCGTGCGCGGCAAGCTTCCCGGCGAGGTCACGAGCGTGAAGCTCGAACGCGAACACGGACGGCTGAGTTACGAACTCCGGGTCGTCGGCGCGCAGGGACGCCTTCTCGAGGTTCATGTCGACGCGGCGACCGGCGAGATCGGCCGCACCCGGGAGAAATGATGCGCATATTGCTTGTCGAGGACGACCGCAGGATCGCCGCCGATGTCGAGCGCGCGCTGCTCGCGGCCGGCTATGTCGTCGACCGCGAAAGCAAGGGCGAAGACGCCTGGTTCCGCGGCGACACCGAGGACTATGCGGCGATCATCCTGGATCTCGGGTTGCCCGGCATGGACGGCCTGGCCGTGCTCAAGCGCTGGCGCGCCAGCGGCCGCACCACGCCGGTCCTGATCCTGACCGCGCGCGGCAGCTGGAGCGAACGCGTCGACGGCATCGATGCCGGCGCGGACGACTATCTGCCGAAGCCGTTCCAGATGGAGGAGCTGCTGGCGCGGCTGCGCTCGATCCTGCGCCGCTCGGCCGGCCGCGCCTCTTCCGTGGTGACGATCGGCGACCTCACCATCGACGAGCGCCAGATGAAGGTCAGCGTCCGCGGCGTTCCGATCAACCTGTCGGCGCTGGAATATCGCGCCGTTGCCTGCTTGATCCACCAGCGCGGCCGTGTCGTGTCGCAGCTCGAGCTCAGCGAGAATATCCACGGCACCGACGATGCCCAGGATACCAATGCGATCGAGGTTCTGATCGGCCGGCTGCGCCGCAAGCTCGGCATCGATCTCATCGAGACCCGGCGCGGCTTCGGCTATCTGATCCCGGATTCGGTCGAATGAAGGGGAATTCGCTGCGGCTGCGCCTTGTCGCTACCGGCGTGGCGGCGATCGTCCTCGCCCTGGCGATGGCCGGTCTGGGCCTGACGCTGCTGTTCGAGCGTCACGTCGGCCGCACGGTTTCCCAGGATCTCGACGTCCATCTCAAGAAGCTTCTGGCGGACCTCGAGGTCGACGCCGATGGCCGCATTGTGATGACCGGCGGCCCCGCCGATCCGCGATTCATCGAGCCGCTGTCGGGGCTGTACTGGCAGGTTGCCGACGACCGCGGCCAGACGCTGCGCTCGCGCTCGCTGTGGGATTCGTCGCTGCTGCTGCCGAAGGACACGCCGGCCCCGGGCGAGGTGCATCGGCACGTGGCGATCGGCCCGGGCGATGCAAAGGTGCTGATCGCCGAACGCGAGGTTCAGCTCACCATCAACGGACGCGAAACCCCGATCACGGTCGCAGTCGCCATCGATGCCGCGCATGTGGCGGCGGCGACCACCGCGTTCGCCAACGACCTCGTCATCGCGCTCGGCCTGCTCGGGATCGTGCTGGCGGCGGCGACCGCAATCCAGGTCGGGCTGGGGCTGCGGCCGCTCGACGTATTGAGGCGCGGTGTCGCGAACATCCGTGCCGGCCGCGACTTTCAGCTCGCTTCCGGCGTGCCCGACGAGGTACGGCCGCTGGTCGAGGAGGTGAATGCGCTGCTCGCAGCCCGCGCCTCCGAAGTCGAACGTTCCCGTCACCGCGCCGCCGATCTCGCCCACGGGCTGAAGACACCGCTGGCGGCGCTGGCGGCGGATGCCGCCCGGCTGCGCGAGGCGGGACAGCCGGACATTGCCGACGGCATCGACGACGTGATCGGAACCATGCGCCGCCATGTCGACCGCGAGCTGGCGCGGGCCCGGCTGCGCGGCATCGCCGGCTCGCAGCCGGATGTTTCGACAGAACTCGCGCCGTTGAGCCGCTCACTGGTGGCGACGCTGGCGCGGACGCCGGAAGGCGCAGGGATCGAATACGACATCGCAGTGGCCGACGCCGTCACCGTGCCGTTCGAGCGCTCCGATCTGGCCGAGGCGCTCGGCAACCTCTTGGAAAACGCCACGCGCCACGCCCACAACCGGGTGCGGATCGCCGCCGCGGACAGCGGGGAGATCGATGTCGAGGACGATGGCCCCGGCATTGCCGAGGCAATGCGCCCGATCGTGCTCGCCCGCGGCGGACGGCTCGACCAGCGCGGGAGCGCCGGGCTCGGTCTTGCCATCGTCCAGGACGTGGTCGAGGCCTATGGCTGGACCGTGCAGCTCGACCGTTCAGAACTCGGCGGGCTGCGTGCGACGATCAAGCCGCGCGCCGCAGCAGATCGGGACGACGGCGGCTAGCTGTTCAAATCCTTGCAGCGGCGCCATTCGGTCGGCTTGTCGCCATTTGCACCCTGGCGCGAGAAGGCCAGATATTCGCTGCGCAGGATGATGTTCACGGTGTCACCCGCGCCGCTGTCGCCGGGCGGGATCACGTAGTCGAAGGCGTGGCGGCTGTAATTGCCGGCGATCTGCCTGCCGCTGGGAATGGTGATGTTGTCGCCGCGGATCGACATGCGCTGGCCGTCGGCGCTGCACCAGTCGCCGTCGATGGCGTCGGCATGGGCGGCGCCGGCCTGCATCACCACGGCCAGAGCTAGCGGAAGCATCAGCCTGCGCGACATAACTCCTCCTAGGCAGCGAGCCGCCCGCGGTTGTTCTCGGCGAGGATCGGGCGGATCAGCCGGCCGAAGCGTTCGGCTTCCTCGTCGTGGAGATAGCCGGACAGGCAGAAGGAGTGGCAGCCGGCGTCGATGAATTGCTGCAAGGTCGCCGCGCACTGCAAGGGATTGCCGACCACGCAGATGCCGGCTCCCGGACGGACCTTGGTGATGCCGGTCCACAGATGCGGCAGCAGCAGGTCGCCATGCTCGCGGGCGAGCTGCTGCACGCGGAGATTTGCTTCCGACCTGGTGTAGAGCGTCTTGATCTCCTGCTTCTGCCGCTCGGTGGCGTGGCGCACCAGCTGGTCGGCCGCCTCCCAGGCGTCCTTCTCGTCCTCGCGGCAGATCACCTGCAGCCGCATGCCGAAACCGATCTCGCTGGCCCGGCCATGCGCGCGCGCCAGCTCCCTGATCTCGGCGATGTTGGATGCGATCTTCTCCGGCAGGTCGCCCCAGAACAGATGCACGTCGGAATGCCTGGCCGACAGTTCCCAGGCCTGGCGCGAGCCGCCGCCGAGATAGAATTTCGGGTGCGGCTGCTGCAGCGGCCGCGGCCGGATGAAGGCGCCGGAGACCTTGTGAAACCTGCCGTCGAAATGCACGGGGCCGCGCGTCGACCACAGCGCCTTCAGGATCGAGACCTCCTCCTCCATCAGCCCATAGCGCTCTTCCTTGGCGTAGCGCACGCCCTCGGCCTCGACCTCGCTCTCGTTCTGTCCGGCGATCAAATTGATGCAGATGCGCCCGCCCGACATCTGGTCGAAGGTCGAGATCATCTTGGCCATCAGCACCGGATTGATATAGCCCGGCCGCGCCGCGATCAGCGGCTTGATCTTGCCCGAGCGCGCCGCCATGAAGGCGCCCGCGATCCACGCCTCCCAGCACACCGAGCCGACCGGGATCAGCAGATATTCGAAGCCGGCCCGCTCGGCCGCGGCTACCACGCGGTCGCACAGTTCCACCGAGCCGGGAATCTGGGCCTCGGGCAGGCCATAGGCCGTGGTGTCGCCGTGCGTCGGCAGGTACCAGCCAAATTCCAGCGGACGCATGCGCGTTTCTCCCGTTCCTGCGCGGCGGACGAAGCCCGCGCGGTTGCCGTTTTGCCGGCCAGTTTACAGGCTGCGGCGGGCGAGACAATCGGGCGCACCGGCCGGTCTCTTAATATGGATCAAGAAAAGCCCTGCGCTTCGTGCCCTCGACATGATGGAAGAGGCCCAACCGGGACGGCTGTCCCAGGAACGGCTCAAGGGCAGAGATAGCCCGCACCACTCGGATTCTTGAAGCAACCGACCGATTCCGGCAGCAGATGCCTCGGCAGCCACAGCACGATTTCGGGCAAGAAGATACAGAAGGCGATCGCCGCGAAAAACACCACGTAGATCGGCAGCGATGCGAACATCGCCCTGCCAAAGCGTACGCCGACGAATTTCGACGCCATCAGCAGCGCCAGCCCGTAGGGCGGCGTGATCAGCCCGAACGCCAGCGTCACGATGATGACCACACCCATATGCACCGGATTGATGTCGGCATTCTGCGTCAGGTCCGTGATGATCGGCATGAAGATGATGATCGCGGGAATGGCATCGATGAAGTCGCCGACGATCACGAACAGCACTACCAGCAAGAGCATGATCATGAAGGGATCGCCGCCCGCCGCCGTCGCTATCCAGCCCGACACTACGGCCGGTCCGCGCAGATAGGCCAGCATCCAGCCGAACACCGACGCCGCACCGATGGTGATCAGCGGGATGGAGTACAGCAGTCCCGTCATCGCCATGTCACGCGGCAAATGAATCACATGCCTGGGGTTGAGCAGCGGGATCGCTACGAACACGATATAGGCGACCGCGATGATGCCGGCCTCGGTCGGCGTGAACTGCCCGGTGAGGATGCCCCCCATGATGATGAGCGGGATCATCAGCGGCACCGCTGCCTGCTTGGTGGCCGTGGTGAACTGGCCGAACGTCGCACGCGGACGCATGATACCGACCGGTCCGAAGAAATGGCTGTAGATCATCAGGCCGATGCCGACGAGAACGCCGGGCACGACGCCGCCGAGGAACAGCCCGCCGATCGAGACATTGCCGGTGGCGCCGTACACGACGGCCATGATGCTGGGCGGAATCAAATTCGCCATGGTCGAGGCGGAAGCGATCAGCGCGGCGGTGAAGGCGAGGTCGTAGCCTTCCCGCTTCATTTCCGGCGCCAGCGTTCGCGACAGTACGGCGACGTCGGCGGCGGACGAGCCCGAGATGCCGGCGAAGAACATGCTGAAGATCGTCACCACCTGCGCCAGGCCGCCGCGCAGGTGGCCGACCATGGTTTGCGACAGCGCGATCATGCGCCCGGTGACGTTGGACGACGTCATGAGGTCGCCGACCAGCAGGAAGAACGGCACCGCCAGCAGCGCTTCGGTATCCATGCCGTTGAAGAGCTGCGCCATCATTGAGGCGAGGCTGACAGGCGTGAACGCAGTCACCACCAGCACAGCGGCGATCAGCGCGAACGCCACGGGCACGCCCATATAGCCGAGGAACAGGAACAGGAACCCCATCGTGAAGATGAGCACGCCATTGGTGGTCACAGCGATTTCCTCTTCTCGTCCGCATGCGCCGTGCTGCCGAAGCCGTTGTTCCAGCCGTTGACCATTTGCTCGATGGTGAAGACCAGCACCAGGACGCCGCACAGCGGGATCGCCGCATAGAGGCTCGACAGCGGCGTCAACGACGGCATGCGCAGGCTCTTGAACCCGTCGAGGAAATTCAGGTAGCCGAAATAGATCATGCAGACGGCAACGCCGGCGACGACCACGCGGTTGAAGATCTCGAAGAACAGCCGCTTGTTGCCGGTCAGCGATTCCGCGAGCACGGCGAGATAGAGATGATCGTTGCGCCGTGTCGCCGCGGCGACGCCGATGAAGATGCCGTAGATGAAGAAGGTCATCGTCGCCTCCTGCAGCCAGAGCCAGGGGCGGCCGATGGTGCGGGTGACGATGTCGCACATCACGAGCACGGAAAATCCGGTGATGGCCACGCCACACAGGATCATCAGGAGCTGCTCGAGCCAGTCCAGCGATCGCCACTTCAGGTGCCGCTGGTCGTCGAGGACGAGGCTGTCGAATCCGCTCATGATCGATCTGGTGTCCGAACCGGAAAAAGGCGGCGGGGAGCGCTCCGGCTCCCCGCCTCGCGAACGCAATGGACCTACTTGACGTTACGCACCATGCCGAGGACCTTCACGGCGTGCGGTCCGAGGTCGGACGCCAGCTTGTCCTGGATCGGCTTGCTGATCTCGGCGAACCCGCTCTTGTCGACCTTCTTGACGACCTTGACGCCGATCTTCTCGAGCTTGGCCAGCGCTTCATGCTCGAGCTTGAAGGCGGCCGTCGGCTCGTTCCTGCTGACTTCGTCAGCCGCCGCCTGCACCCATTTCTTCTGCTCGTCGGTGAGGCTGCTCCAGACCTTGTCGCTGACGAACAGCGCGGCGTTGTTGGCCTCGTGCTCGCTGAGCGAGAGCACCGGCGCGGGCTCGTAGTGCTTGTTGACGAGGTAGTTGTTGATGCCGTTTTCGGCCATGTCGACCACGCCGGTCTGCAGCGAGGTATAGACCTCACCGAACGGCATGTGCACCACCTGGGCGCCGTAAGCCGGGAACAGCGTGTCTTCGGTCACGGTCGCCTGCACCCGCATCTTCATGCCCTTGAGGTCGGCCACCTTCTCGACCGGCTTCTTGCCGTAGATGTGCCGCAGGCCCTGCGATCCCAGGCCCAGCATGTGGGCGCCCTTCATCTTGGCCGCGTAGAGCTCCTTCATCGCCGCGATCACGGCGGGATCGCCCAGCACCTTGATGGCGTGGGCCTCGTCGCGGAAAATGAAATGGATCGAAAAGACGCCGGACTCCGGCTGTGCCGTCGAGGCGTTCGCGGTCGACAGCATCACGAAATCGATGTCGCCGGTCTGCACCTTCTGCAGGGTCTGTGCCTCGGTGCCGAGCTGGGCGCCGGGATATTGATTGATCGAGAGCGTGCCCTTGCTCAGCTCGCCCAGCTTCTTGTTGAACATGTCGGCGCCGATGCCGTAGCCGCTGTTCCTGGGCTGGTCATAGGCAAACGAGAATTCGCGCTTCTGCGCATGCGCCGCGGACGAGATGATCGCCAGCGCCGCGCCGAGCAGAATGCCGCGCGCGAGCGGCAGATACCGTGAAACGGACATTGCTTCCTCCCCTGCTGTCGCCGCTTTTGCCGGCTGATCGTTCGCCGGACGTCGGTTCCGGCAGGTCATTATCAACCCGCCGATTTCTGCAAACAAGATAGTTTTTAATATTGTATACTATTTGGGAAGGTGGCAGATTTCGCCAATGGCGACCGCTAGAACTTCCAGGAAACCGCCGTCCCGCAGGAACACGGCTGAACTCACCGGCAGGTCATCGAGGGCGATCGAGCCCCAGGCGCGCGAGCCGTCGATCGTCGACCTGATCGTCAGAAAGCTGCAGGAGGAAATCGTGCTCGGGCGGCGGCATCCGCGCGAGCGCCTGGTCGAGCAGGATCTGTGCGTGGCGTTCGATACCCATCGCGGCGACGTCCGGCTCGCACTGTTCGAGCTGGAAAAGATGGGGATCGTCGAGCGGATCCCGAACCGCGGCGCTATCGTGCGCGATCTCAAGCCGCGCGATGTTCGCGATATCTACGCCGTGCGCGAGGAGCTCGAGGTGATGGCGGTGAATATCCTGCCGTTTCCGGTGCCGGATGCCGACATCGCAAGGCTGGAGGCGATCCAGCACGCGCATGGCAAGGCCGTCGATGCCGGCGACCTGCTGGCCGTGTTTCACAATAACGTGCAGTTCCACCGCGCCCTGTTCGGCCTGTGCGGCAACACCTGCCTGATCGAAACCATCGAGCATCTGGCGCAGAAGGCCTCCGGCATCCGCTCCTATGCGCATGCCATGCCGGAGGCGCTCAACGATGCAAGGCGGGATCACGTCGCCATGATCAAGGCGCTGCACAGCTCGCGCCGCGACCATCTGGTCGACCTGACGCGACGTCACCTCAAGCCGGCGGTGCTCGCCTATGTCAACGCCTACCGGCTGCGTTTTGGCGAGGCCGACGCCTGAACCCGGGCGCTCCGCCGGTCGACAGTTCGCCCGCGGGCGCGGGCGCCGACAGGTCCGGCGGCAGGTTGCCCCTGCCCGGCCAATCGGCTAAATGGGAGCGCTCAAAGCACCCGTAGCTCAGCTGGATAGAGCGTTGCCCTCCGAAGGCAAAGGTCACACGTTCGAATCGTGTCGGGTGCGCCAGTATTTCAAGCAATTTTTCTAACTTATGGCTTTTTATGGATAGCGCCGGGTAAGCACCGGGTAAGCAGGCTAGCGCCTTTCTCGAATCCTGAATAAGCGCTCCAAGTCGGGATCATCAGCCGCCCGCGACGCGGTCGGACGAACATTCCCAAGGTATTTTCTCGGCGCCGCGAGCGTGCTGTACTGAGACTTGAACTCGCCTTGGAAAATTGATCGACGTAACTCAGTTGCCGCAGTTGATGGGATTCGCAGTTGTTTGCGTCGTGGCGGTTCTCCTGACAACCCCGCTCGCTTACATGTCATGGCGATTGATCGAATTACCACCGATGCGATTTTCAAAATCGATACGGAGTTCAAAGCTGGTCAGCAGTTGCGGCGAGAGCCAGCAATCGGCCAAGACATTGACCTCAATGCGATAAACGAAGGACTCGCGGTGGACGCAGCTATTGCCATTGCACTTCATACTCTGGCGTCCGCACCGGTATCGGCCACGCACGCTTTGGCTCCGTGATGCGACCTGTTGCGAAGACCATTCTGGCCCTGAAATGGCCGCTTCGCCTCGCCGGGATCGCTTTGGCGATTTTCCTCGCTTATTTCGCTGTCAATTTCTCTTCTCTCTATGCCCGGGTGAAACTCGACCGGTCCTACCCTGCCCTTAGCAGATATGCCTTCGAGCGAACCCCCGACGTCGCAATCGTAGGCAGTTCGATGTCATTTCGGATGTACGAAGGGTACTTCAGCACTCCACTGCGCAACATATCAATCGGCGGCGGTTCAGCGGCAACTGGGCTCGCCATTGTCGCCAGTTATCGGTCACTGCCCAAGCTCATCCTGGTAGAAACCAATATCCTCTCCAGGCGCATCGAGCAGAACCTGGTTGATGCATTCGGTGACAACCCCTCCGAGCCATACCAATGGTTCAAGCCTATAAGGGCCGTCATTTCGTGGGTCTATTACTACGTCAAATACAGCTCCGAAGTCGAAAAGGTGACGCGTCTGCCTCTCTTGCCGCCGTCAACAT
Source organism: Bradyrhizobium sp. (assembly GCF_016219575.1). GTDB lineage: Bacteria > Pseudomonadota > Alphaproteobacteria > Rhizobiales > Xanthobacteraceae > Bradyrhizobium. The sequence goes on from NZ_JACRMG010000016.1 coordinate 148,164, forward strand.
ACGACATACGGGACAACGTCAACGCGACTATCGCCGAATTTGCCGGCAAGGATTGGGACGTGATAATGCGCCCTCAAATGCGCGAGCTATCGGATCTGGTTGGCGAGTTGGAGCGACGTGGCTGTCGTGTTGTGCTATTCGAACTTCCTGTCGTTCCGGAGTTGAGGAACAACGCATATTTTCGCGTGGCTCATCGCCTCGCGCGTGATGCGTTCCCCGAGGAAGGCCGATGGCTGCAAATTTCCGACAAGGAACTTCGTTGGGTCGATTCCTCTCATTTCGATGAGCGATCAGCGATCCTAGTGGCACGCCAGTTCGACCATTTCCTGGCCGGCCAGTCATCCGCTCGCTAGCGTCTGCACCGAGGCCAGAAAAACACTGGTCTAGCCCTCCGGCCCGATGCAAGATCGCGGTTGCCTGCACGACATGGGGTCTACCTGTGACGAAGTCGCTGATCGTGCGCCGCGCGGAGTTGTCAAAGTTTGGAGGCCAGCTTAGCCAGCGGGCTGCCCAATACGTTCGGATGTCGACGATCCATCAGCGCTACTCGATCGAAAACCAGGCGGCTGCGATTGCGGCTTATGCCGCGCGCTACAACCTCACGATTGTTCGAACATATCGGGACGACGGCATTAGCGGCCTTAGGATCGATAAGCGAGGCGGTCTGAAGCAGCTCATTGCTGATGTCTGCTCGGGCCACGCCGACTTCAGCCGGGTGCTGGTCTATGACGTAAGCCGCTGGGGACGCTTCCAGGATGTCGATGAGAGCGCTCACTACGAATTTCTCTGCCGTCAGGCCGGCATAAGTGTTGAATACTGCGCAGAGCAGTTCGACAACGATGGCAGCCTGCTGTCGAGCATCGTCAAGAACCTCAAGCGCGTGATGGCGGCGGAGTTCAGCCGCGAACTTTCCGCCAAGGTTCATGCCGGGCAATGCCGGGTTGCAGGTCTGGGCTTCCGGGTAGGCGGCCCGCTCACTTATGCTCTTCGCCGCGAACTGGTCGATGAGAACCGGGTTTCAAAAGGCGCCCTCAGGCGTGGTCAGCAGAAGAACCTGAAGGCGGACCGTGTCGTCCTCAGGCTCGGTCCGCCCGAAGAAGCCGAGATGGTCCGAAGGATCTTCCGAGAATATGTTGAGGAGCGCCTTTCGGCAGAGGAAATCGCGCGCCGCCTCAACCGCGAAGGCGTTCCAAATCATCGGCGGCGTCCCTGGACTCGGCTGATCGTCACATACCTCCTGCGAAACGAGAACTACATCGGCAACACGGTCTACAATCGGAAGTCATTCAGACTTCGCTTGCAGAGGGTTTCGAATCCGCCCTCCGAGTGGGTCAGAAGCAAAGGCGTCATCCCGGCTATTGTGGATCGAGGCACTTTCCTTCGTGCCCAGCGACGATCGGTTCTTCGTTGGCAACATCTGACGGATGACGAACTACTCCAGCGCCTCAGGTCGCTGCTGGAAAAGCAAGGCCGGCTGAGCGAGGCGGTCATCAATGATACCCTGGGAGTCCCTTCCATCGGGGTATTCTGCAAGAGATTCGGCAGTCTTCGGAACGCCTACCGCCTCATCGGCTACCAGCAAAAATGGAATGCAGACTGGATTGACCGGAAGGATGCGTTCAATTCAATCGTCAACAACACCGCGGCCGATCTGATCGCGAGATTAGGGAAGGCGGGCACAGCTGCTCGCTACGAAGCCGGGACCGATACACTAATGGCAAACAATGTCGCAATGTCGCTTCGGATAACCCGGTCCTGGTTCAGCGAGGGCAGACGCCCAATCTGGACCATTTATCGCCGCAGCGTTATGCTCACCGGTTTCATTCTCGCGATAAGGCTGGATGAAGCAAACGAAGGTGTGCTGGATTATTTCCTGCTCCCTACCCGCGAAATGAAGAAGGATAAAATCCGCTTCATGGAAGCTGGACTGAGCCGACTTGAGCCCTATCGTTGCGAAAATCTGGCGGCCGTGGCCAGGGCGGTCCTGCACCGGACCGGTCGCCGCCAGAAACGTCACGAGAGGTAATCTCGTCGGTACTTTTTGGGGTCGACTGTGCTATTTTTTCAGGCTGGAGGCCCCAATGACCGATCCGAGAGATATTATTTACGCCGCAATTCATTCTGCCTTTGTCAAATACCCCCGCGAAGATGACCCCGCCTCGCACGATCACTGGATTCAGCCGGAAGAAAGCGCGCATCTGACCAAGGTGGTGCTGGCGGAGCTTGAAGCCAACGGGTTCCAGATCGTCAAAAAATCGAGCTAGGCTGAAGTGTCGTACGCTTAATGCGCCGGGCAGTTGTCGCCACCACCGATGTCAGCGTCGATCGTGGCCCCGGGGCTCGGTCGCTGCCAGTTATTGCAAGGTGAGCGCCTCGATACCCAGGATGCGAACGCGGGATACACCCGGCGCCTCGGCCGCCGCGGCGCCAATGGTCAATTCAGCTTGGATGCGCCAACCGGATTAGGCTGGGGCTGTTCCAGCATCTTGAGAGAGGCGTCGATCGCATTCCTCAGATGCACGGCGGCCGCAGCGCTGCATCGCAGCCGCCCGCACGAGACGAATCTGACATCCACCGTGTCGTCCTGGTGCGGGACCAGGACCCGCGCGCCCAGCTCCACCTGCACGATCCCGCTCATGACTCCGTAGGCCGGCGCAATATCGAAATAGATAATTGGAATGTCGTTTCGGTTCTCGAAGGTGGGAGCCTGTCCCTTGCCGGTCGGATCGATGTCGGGGGGCGGATTGGCCAAAGTGGTGCTCCTCTGTGCATGTCAAAAAAACCTAGCCGGATTGGATTGGGTTAGAAAGGCTTCGTTTTCTGCCTTCGGGAGATGTGAAGCGGTTCATGCGTTTCCCCATACGGGCCAGGTTCGACGCCGACGCCAGGGACGGGCCTGCAAGCCTCGCGGTCAATGAGGTCGCGGCCAGGGCCAGGCGGCCGCCATCAGCGCGAGCACGAGGCCGGTCCAGCTCACCGGGCTGCCGCGTGCTGCACTGAGCGAACGCAGATAGAGGAAGGCGCCGATCAGCGTTCCGTAGTTGCGTCTGAAATCGCCGTTGCGCCTGGCGATCTCGACGAGATCGGAATGTCGCTGGCACTGCCCGGTCATCGGTGCCCTCCTTCTGCTTTTACGAAGGCGCTCCTTTAAGCACTGATTTGCCCGACGGGGCAAGTCCTTTTTCCGCTTTTCGGAACATTTCCTGGGGCGGCAGCGGCGCCGCGGGCGGATTCCGATATGAGATGTTATGACTTAAATCGGCCGGTGACCGACCAGATCAACTTCGGAAATAGCCATGAGCTACGGCCACGATCCCGTCTGGTCCTTCATAGCGTATTGACTCAATTACGGTATTTTGCAATTCGTGACCACAACCCCCTGAAGAACGTGGGCGAGGTCATTTTGATGGGCGATAGCATACGTATTTCGGTCGTCTGCCCATTTTTCAATGAGGAGTCCATTATCGAGTTGGCCGCGCTGCGCATGCTCTGCAACCTGCGGCAGCAACTCGGACACCATGGATGGGAGCTCATACTTGTCGATGACGGCTCCAAAGACTCTTCGCTTGAACTGCTTCTTCGCACTTTGGGAAATCAGTCGGAAGCCGTGCGCGTGATCCGGCTTGCGCGCAATCAAGGGCGTGGCCGCGCGCTCAAGACAGGCATCGATGCAGCTCGCGGCGATGTGATCGTCACAACCGAAGTCGATTGTTCTTGGGGAGACGACATTGTGCTGCGGTTGGCGAATGTTCTTGTCGAACGGCCCGAGATCGACTTCGTCGTTGCGTCCCCTCACCTACCCGGCGGCGGGTTGGCCAATGTACCATTGAATCGCGCGTTCCTTACGACCGTTGGAAACGTAATCATTCGGGGCCTTTTTGCATCCGGTGTGACCATGAACACGGGGATGACGCGCGCTTACCGGAGGGGCGTGATCCAGCCTTTAGTCGCGCATGAGAACGGCAAAGAATTTCACCTTGAGGTGCTTCTCAAACTGCTGACGCTGGGATTCAAGGTCAGCGAGATACCCGCAACAATTACCTGGCAGGACCAAAAGCTCGCGCGACACGCCGAGTCCAAGCGTAAGTCCTCTACAAACATTCAAAAAACGATCAACAGCCATTTACGCTTCGTCGCCATTGCTCAACCGGTTCGATATTTTGCCTGGTTCGCTGTCCTCTCATTGTTGGTCGGCCTTGGATTTATTGCATCCGCAGTGTGGATGCTGCTCATACATGGCCCGGCCGTGTTCCTCGCAATCATCGGGCTGATCATGCTGCTTTTCAGCCTGCTCTTTCTCGGCTTTTCCGTTGTGTTTTTCCAGATGCGGGAGAACATGCGAGAAGATTGGATGCGCTCCTATCCATTACCGCACCCGCCTGCCGCGCAGCGAGGCGCGCCCGTGGCGCTCGACAAACCTTTGGCTGAATAGTCGATGTGTGGCATAAGGCGCTTTGACTAGGTAAGCTCGTGGGATCAATGTCACCTGAGAAGCTCGATTTTGGTGTACGCGCTGTATCGGTCGTTCGTCCCTTCTTTATTGAGGAGGCGATCATCGAGCGAGCGGTTCAGTGTATGCTCGGATCGCGGGATCAATCACCCGAGCCCCCGCCCGCTGTGCTGATGCGAGGATATGGCGCGGCCATCCCGCCGACCGCGAAGCCTGCAGCGTTGGTATTCCTAGTGAGAATCAGCTGACACGATGTGCGGGATTGTCGGAATCGCAGGCCGGGTGGATCCGGCACTGGTGCGCCGCATGGCGGATAGGATTGCGCACCGCGGGCCGGACGGTGCAGGATTTCAAGACGTTCCACGTGCGCAAATCAGCGTCGGGATGCGGCGCCTTGCGGTCATTGATCTCAACACCGGTGATCAGCCGCTGCATGGCGACGGAAATCGCGTGCACATCGTCTACAACGGCGAGGTCTATAATTTTCGCAAGCTGCGTGCCGAACTCCAGGGGCTCGGCTATCATTTCTCCACCCAGAGCGACACAGAGGTCGTATTGAACGCTTATCTGGCGTGGGGGCGCGAGGCATGGGCGCGGCTTCATGGCATGTTCGCGATTGCCATCGTTGATGAACGCGGAGCCAAGACGAAACTGCTGCTTGTCCGGGACCGGCCCGGCATCAAACCGCTCTACTTCTTTCGTCAAGCCAGGACTCTGCTGTTTGCGTCCGAGATCAAGGCGCTTCAGGCGGACAGCAGCCTCTCCTCCGACGTCGATTTGACTGCGGTACGCTCCTATCTTTCGCTACGTTATGTGCCAGGACCGGGATCGCTTCTGGCCGGCGTTGAAAAGCTTCCTGCCGGACACGACCTTGTCTGGTGCGACGGGGACATTGAGATGCGGCGCTGGTGGCATCCCCCGGGTCCGGCTGCGCTCGACTCTGCGCTGGATATCCGTGCAGCGGCGGATCGCCTCGGCGCAGCCCTACGCACCGCCGTTCACAGGCACATGATTGCAGATGTTCCGGTTGGTGCATTCCTGTCCGGCGGCATCGATTCCAACATTATCGTTGCCCTGATGGCGGAGGTTGCTGCCAGTCCGGTAAAGACGTTCTCGATCGGCTTTCCCGACTTTCCCGATGATGATCGCGAACTCGCCGCACTGACTGCAAAGCGCATCGGGACCGACCATCATCCGATCGATTGTCGCGCGCAGGATATGGCAAGTCTGCCGGATATCGCCATCAAGTTGGACGAGCCGGTGGGCGATGCGATCGTTGTGCCGATGAGCGTGCTCGCTCGCGAGGCCAGAAAAGAGGTCACGGTTGTACTGTCCGGCGAAGGCGCCGACGAGATCCTTGGCGGGTACATGTTTCATCGCAAGCTGCAGCAGATCGCGATGATCAAGTCGTTTTTGCCTGCACAACTGTTCCCCGTGGCTGCACGTCTGGCATCGCTGGTTCCAGTCGCTGTTTTCGAGAAGCTCTTCGATTATCCGGGGGCGCTCGGCAATGAAGGGCGCCGCAAGGTCGTGTCCATGCTGGAGCGCATGGGCGATGCGTCGCTTCCCGAACTCTACAGGTCGGCGATCTCGCTGTTTGACGCTGACGATATTCGCGCCATGGCAGAGAACCACTGGCTTGCCGGGACAGCAGGTCAGAAAATCGGCCCGCCGCTGACCCGGCAGCCAGGAGAAACCGTGCTGCAGTCGCTGGTTTCGATGCAGTATCCCGATTGGCTGCCAGACGACATCCTGATGAAGGCGGACAAGATGACCATGGCGCACTCTCTGGAAGGACGGGTTCCTTTCATGGACGAATTGGTCATCTCGGCTGCAGCCTCGTTGCCGGATGCAACCAAGATCGGGATGTCGGGAAACAAGCTTGCCCTGCGCCGCTTTGCGTCCGGGCTCTTGCCGCCGGAAGTCCTGCGGGCGCCCAAGCGGGCCTTTTATGTTCCGCTTGAGGCCTATGCGACCACCAAGCCACTTGCCGATATTTTCGATTGGGCGCTCGATCCGGTGCGCGTCAAGAAGCGGGGTCTCTTCAGTCCACAGTGGATCGCCAAGCAGCGCGCCGCTGGTCGAGCCCAGGGGTTCCTGCCGCTCAAGCGGCTGTTTTCGATTGTCATGCTGGAGCTTTGGTTTGAGCATTTTGCCCCATCCTCAAGCTGGACTTGACTTGCGCGTTGCCGCAAAAGGTTCCGTATGAAGATTGTCGTTCAAAACTTCAAAACCGGCGTTCTATCGGTTGCCGATGTTCCGGCGCCGCGTGCCGGCGCGGGTCAGGTTCTGGTGCGAGCCCACAGTTCGCTGATCAGCTCCGGCACCGATCGCGCGATCATCGGACTGGGCAAGAAGGGATACCTCGGAAAAGCTCTCGATCGTCCCGATCTTGCACGAAAGGTCATCAATCGGGCCCGCACCGAAGGACTCTGGCCGACGTATAAGGTTGTGAAGAATCTGATCGCGGAGCCAATCCCGCTTGGATACTCGCTCGTTGGCACGGCTGTGGAAGTGGGACGTGACGTCGGTGACATCTCGGTTGGCGATCGCGTTGCCTGCGCGGGTCTTGGATACGCAAATCACGCCGAGCTGGTGGCCGTTCCGCAGAATCTATGCGTTCGCGTCCCGAACACGGTGAGTGACGAGCAGGCGAGCTATGTGACGCTCGGTGCGATTGCCTTGCACGGATTGAGGCAAGCAGATCAGCAGATCGGTGCGACGGTGCTGGTCGTCGGCCTCGGGTTGGTTGGCCAACTTACCCTGCAGCTATGCGTGGCGGCGGGCCTGCGCGTTGTGGGCCTCGACCTCGATCCACGCAAGCTCGACATGGCGCGCGCGGCCGGCGCGACCGTCGCCATGGTGCCGTCGGATTCCGGGCTCGCTGCCCGCATCGCCGACGTGACTGGCGGCTTCGGGGTGGACGCAGTATTGCTTACGGTGGGATCGCGCGACAGCGGCGCGGTGTTCGAGGATGTCGCGAAACTTTGCCGTGATCGCGCACGCGTTGTCGTGGTCGGCGATGTCAAGATGGATATCGCCCGGCGAACCTATTTCGAAAAGGAGCTGGAGATTTTGCAATCGCGCTCGTACGGGCCGGGCAGATATGATCCGGCATACGAGGCGAAGGGGCAGGACTATCCAATCGGCTACGTGCGCTGGACCGAACGGCGCAACCTTTCTTCATTTGTCGAATTGATCGGAGATGGCCGGCTCGATCCGGCCCGGCTTACGACCCACAGATTTCCGATCGCGGAGGCAGCCGAGGCTTACGATCTCGTCACCGGCAAGAAGCAGGATTTCAGCGTCGGTATCGTGCTCGAGTATCCCACGGAAGCAGCGCCATCGGCATCGCTTGTTGTTTCGCCTTCACGGCAACGGATATCGGGTCAGATCGGACTGGGTGTCATCGGCGCAGGTACGTTCGCGAAGGGCATTCTATTGCCCGCGCTAATGGACACCAAGGCATTCGACATGGTCGGCGTCGCCACCGGCAAGGGAATTTCGGCCAAAAGCGTCGCCGAGCGATACGGGGCACGCATCGCGCACAACGATGGTGCCGCCCTGCTTGACGATCCCTCGATCCAGGCCGTGGTGATCGCGACGCGGCATGACAGTCACGCCCGCTATGTGATCGAGGCACTGAACCGGGGCAAGCATGTCTTTGTAGAGAAGCCGCTGGCGATTTCCCGCCATGAGCTTTCCGAGGTTGAGGCCGCGGCCCGTGCGTCGTCAGCTACGCTGACCGTCGGGTTCAACAGACGCTTCTCCCGTCTCGTGCAAGCCATGGCCACGCATTTCGCCGGCCGGTCGGAGCCGATGGCGATGCTCTATCGTATCAATGCCGGCCGGATTCCGCTTAAGTCCGAGTTGAGCTGGGTGCATGATCCCGCCAGTGGCGGCGGAAGGATCATCGGCGAGGCCTGTCATTTCATCGATACCATGCAGAGCGTTTCCGGATCACTGCCCGTGGCCGTTCAGGTAGCGCACGTCAATCCGCGCCGTTCTGACGTGGCGGGTGACGATATCGTCACGTTCACTGTAACATTTGCCGACGGCTCGATCGGTACCGTGCACTACTGGTCGAACGGGGATGCAAGTTATCCCAAGGAACGGTTCGAGGCTTTTGCGCAGGAGCGCATGGCGATCCTCGACAATTTCCGCACGCTGGATCTGGTTGCCGCAAATAGGACGGAGCGCCGCCGTACCTTGAGTGTCGACAAAGGCTTCGCTGCAGAGGCCTCCGCATTCGTAGCTGCCTGCCGAACGGGAAATCCCGCAATTCCACTGGAAGGCCTTCTTGCCACGACCGAGGTGACGCTCGCGGTTTCTGAGGCAATTCGCGGAGTCGGGTCCCCGCAGGACGGGTCGGGGTCGGACGACGCATGATGATCGATCGCGCACCATGTGTCGTTTGTGGTTCAGTAGCGCTGCGGCCGTTGCGACTGACGCTGACGTATGGTGGCATCCGCGAATGCAGTGCCTGTGGTTCTGGATTACTGGAGCCGCGCCCCTCTTTGCTCGATCTGACCGCACTGCACGGGAGCGACGATTACTTCAACCACCCGTATTTTCTTGAGAGGCGCGAACTGACGACGACAGTGCGGGCGGCATGCGAAGCGAAACTGTCGCGTGTCGAACGCTCAGTGGGATCGCTCAGGAACAAGAGTATTGTCGATGTCGGCTGCGATCTCGGTCTCCTCGTTGCCTACGCTACCGAAAGCCGGCAGATGACGTCCATTGGCATCGATATCTTCCCCAAGGTGGTTGAACTTGGCCGGGCTGCAGGCCGCGATCTGAGGGTGGGGACGCTGGAAAGCGTCGCTCTGCCGGCTGCAAGCGCCGATATGGTCTGTGGTTTCGACTTGATCGAACACGTCGACGATCCCGCCCGGTTTCTCCGCGAGGTCATGCGCGTCCTCAAGCCCGGCGGAACGCTCGCGCTTGAAACACCCAACTATGGTGGACTGGTCTACCGGATCGGCCGCTGGTTGGCGGCGCTGCCGGGTACGTCGGGGTTGCTGCGGCCATTGCAGGAGCGGCTGTGGCCGCCGTTTCATATTCAGTACTTCACACAGGATTCATTGACGCTATTGCTGAAGACGGCAGGTTTTGAGGTGGTGCGTCTTGAGGGGCGCGAACTGGAATCCTCGGAACTTGCCGTGTCGCAACCCCTGCTGCGTCTCGCCGTGCAGAGTGTGTTCGCATTGTCGCGCGCCATCGGTGCCACTACACTGCTGACCGCGATCGCACGCAAGCCAGCCCTAAGTGTTATCCGATCATGAGCGAGCCTGATTCTTCGGCCGCCGGTTATCCCGTAGCAATTCGTCCGCTCCTCGGAGAGTGGTCATGGTAGTCAGCAAGGAGGCGGTGAAGGAGTTCTGGGAGCGTAATCCTCTCTTCAAGGGAGAGGTTGACCTCGACCCGATGTCCCGGGAATTCTTTGAGCGCCATGAGCACACCTATCGAAACGATGTGCTGGCGGGCGGGTTTTCCGATGTCTTCTTTCCATTTCCGGAAGGAGCTTCGGTGCTCGATGTCGGTTGCGGGCCCGGTATCTGGACGCGCGAACTGGCGCGACGCGGATACCGGACGTCCGCCGTCGATCTGACGGAAAACGCGGTTGTGCTGACCAGGCACAGCCTCTCGATGTTTGGACTCACTGCCGAGGTCCAGACCGGCGATGCGGAGAACCTCCCATTCCCGAACGAAACCTTTGACGGCGTTGTGTCGCACGGCGTGATACATCACACGCCGAATACGGAGCGATGCATCGCCGAAATGGCGCGCGTGCTGAAGTCGGGTGGCCTGGCGGTGGTCAGCGTGTACTACAAGAACAGCATTCTTCGCTCGCGCGCATTGACCCGTCTCGCGGCGCTCGTGCTCGGCGGTTGGGTGTCGCTGCCGGGGAGGGGACGCGCAAACATGCTGGCATCCGGCGATCCCGATGAAATCGTCAGGCTCTATGACGGAAGCGGCAATCCGTTGGGAAAGTCGTATACCGCGGATCAATTCGAAGCGATGTTCAGAAATGTCGGTCTCAACGTGAGGGGCAGCTTTCGATACTACTTTCCGCGGCGGGCGTTCGGTCCGGTTGCGGGATTGCTCGCGCCGTTCAAGCGGATGTTGGCGCGGCGATTCGGCCTGATGTACACCGCAATCGCGCACAAAGAGGCCCGACGGTAAAGGTGCATTTGTCAGGAGATTCATAACGTGGGCGAATTGAGAGTCGGTGCACCGGCAGACGCCTATTTGGCGGTTTGCGAACCCGTTCTCGGCCGGGCACTGTCATTTCTCGACGCCGAGGCTACCTCACCGAGCCAGGGAAGTTTCGACCGTACCTGGTGGTGTTGGAAGTTCTCGGATTTTTCCGCGCCGCGATTCCAGGAGGGGGTGTACACGCTTGCCTGGCTCTATGGGTCCGCAAATGCGCCTGATGGCGCGCGCAGAAACGAAAGACTGCTTCGCCAGGCGGCGTCCGCCATCGGGTTCTGGTCCGCCCTGCAACACTCCGATGGAAGTTTTGACGAAGCCTATCCGTTCGAGCGCAGTTTGGCCGCAACGGCATTCACGACGTTCTATGTTGCAGCCGGTATCGAGCGCATACGTGGTGCGCTCGACGCCGTTGCGTTAGAGAACGGCTTGCAATCGATCGAAAGGGCCGCGCTCTGGCTGACGCGGAACGATGAGTTTCACGGGGTGCTGTCGAACCACCTGGCGGCCGCTGCTGCGGCGCTACAGGTTGCTGGCGATGTCCTGCAGACGGATCGGTTCGCCGCGGCGCGGGACCGGTTCCTGGGCCGAATCTATGACAATCAGGATCGTGAGGAGGGTTGGTTCCGCGAGTACGGCGGAGCCGATCCGGGTTATCAAAGCCACGGAATGTTCTATCTCGCCGCGATATGGCGGCGTACCCGAAATGCCGAACTTCTGCAGCGGCTGCGAGAGGGGTGTGAGTTTCTCGCCTGGTTTGCCCATCCAGATGGGACGATGGGTGGCGAATATGCCAGCCGAGGCACTAAATTCGTCTTTCCGGCCGCGTTCGAGATTCTGTCGGCGGAAAGCGAGGCGGCATCCGCAATAGCGGCTCATCTGCGGCAGTGCATAAGCCAGGGGCGCGGCGTCGGTGCCGCCCAGATGGACGCATGGAACATGTTTCCCATGCTCAATAACTACCTTTTCGCGGCGGAAGCGGCGACGGATATCCAGCCGCGGCAATTGCCTTGGCAAGCGGCGGATGCCTCCCGCGTGTTCAAGCGCGCGGGTCTGGCCTTGATCCGCAAAGCCGATCGAATAGCTGCGATAGGACTGGCGACCGGCGGCGTGGTGAAGATGTGGGACGCCCAATCGAATGCGCTGATCTATGAAGATGCCGGGTATGCGGTCCAGGAAAAGCACAAATGGTTCTCGTCCCAAGGCGCAAGCGAGTGGCAAGGCGGGGAAGATGCGGCGTCGTTCGTCATTCGAGTCAGGTTTGAAGGCTTGCCGAATGCGCGCTTCGATCCCTGGCGTTTTCTGTTGTTTCGTGTGTTCACGCTGACGATCGGTCGTTGGCCGCCGATCGCGCGCGGATTGAAGCAATTGCTGGTCTCCGTTCTCATTCGACGGAGGGTTCGGCATCCTGCCTCATTAGAAAGGGCCGTGCGGATCGGGGATGACGGGACGCTTGCCGTTTCGGACCGCCTCCAGAATCTCGCTGCAACGCCGATTCCAATCGCGCGACATGTACCATTCCACATGGGATCTTCCCGCTACGCGGACATGCACGATTGGTTCGGTCCGCAAGTCGAGTGCCCGCCGCCCAGCGTGCAGCTTCCGAACGGAGCGCGCACCGTAACAATTGAGACTTCCGGCGCTCGCTCTACTGTCTGACTCCTGCCATACCTGTCACTGCTCGGTTGGAGCCTTGGCAATCAGGTAGTGCGAATTTTCAAAGACGATCTCCAGCGAAACAGGCTGCACGAGGTTCTTCCTTTGCAGCACAAAATAACGAATGGCGTAGGTGTTCGCCAAACGGACAAAATCCGCCTTGTCCATTGTGTAGTAACGTTGCTGGGCGAACCGCGTTATGCGATCGAGGAGCGGCGACATCCGTCGTTCCGACTTGTCGAATATGTAGGGCGGCGGAGCCTCGAGCCCGAGCGCGCGATAGCGGCTCAAGCCATTTTCGAGATCAGCGGTGTTTGAATTGTAGAGCGTGCTGTAAAGCAGCCATTCCCGCGCAACTCCGAATGATGGTCGGTGCGACTTTCCACGCCAAGCCTCCTGCATGCTCGGGTCCGGCATGAACAACGAGCCGGACGGAGTGTTATTGCGCGCCCAAAGTTCGGCATCGAGCATCGCGTAGGCGTCCTTGCGAAGCTCCGGATTAGGGAGATGACGCAGCGTGTGCGCCATGCGCAAGACCAGCACCGTTACGATCGCCAGGATGACAGGCCCGGAGAAGCGAGCTGCGGGCGGCCAGACCAGCAGCCCGGCCAATATTGCCGTACCGATCACAGCCCGAATGCTGACGCCCGAGTAGTGGGCTTCAGTGAGTTGCGTTAACCTCACTACTCCCGCGGCCCAATAGAAAGCGATCAACGCGACGATCGTCACCGCGAGAGCGGCGGCCAGCGCCGTAATCAGAGGAAACGACCTTTGGCGCCAGTTGGCCCGAAATTCCCAGCCGGCCCGGACGAGCACGGGCCCAGCCGGCATTCCGAGCGACGTCATAAATGGGGCGACGAGGAGAACAGCAGCCATCAATCGCTCGACCTTGTTTCCTTGCGTCATGTCCCGCCAAAGGCGACGAAAGACAATGAAGAAGCCCGCGAGAAGCAAATTCGTGTCCGCTCGGTGCAGTGCGAGCTTGATCAGCGTAGGTGGTGCTGTGGTCAATGAAATAGCGACTCCGGAAACTGTGAGGACAGCCATGGCCATCATACCCAGCCCGAGTTGGCGATCGACCGAGCTCCATTCCGCGAGTTTGCCGTTCAGCGATACAGCTATGAGCAACAACATCGACAATAGCGGCAGAAACTGTCGATAATGCTCCTCCCAGAAAATGCCCTGATAAACGGGATACCAGTGAAAATTCTGCGCCCTGTTCAAGGCCGCGAATAACTCCGGATTGATTGAGCCGCCAGAGATTGTTGTTCGACTGGCGACGTACAGGCCCCACAGCCCGCAGCCGACCACGCCGATAACGACAGGCACGATCAACGACTTGAACGAGGTCGTTCGCCACGAGCTGATGACCATCCCGGTGGCGAACGTACCGGTCAGCACTCCGATTACGGGATGAGTGGCAAAGGAAAGAACGGTCCAGATCGCGGCCTGCGACAGGCGATTGCGCGCTGTTTCCGTGATTGCCAACAGAAATCCCGCATAACTCCAGTGGTACGTCCAGCCGTAGTAGGGAAAGTGGAAGTTGGCGATGTCCGGCGTCCAGTAAGCGCCAAATGCCACAAGCAGGCCGGCGGTTACGGCGGCCAGCCAGGACTTGGTCGGCATCAGAATGCGAGCGGCGTAAATGCCCGCGAAGATGAAGCCAAGAATCTCCAGAAGAATCATCACGCTCCATACTGCATTGACGGAAATGCCGAGGACGTGGGCAGCGAGATAGATGTTGTAGGTGAGGGAGTTTCCGAGAGTCGGGCTGCTGCTTGGGAATCCGGATGTGAAGAGTTCAGAATGCAGCGTTGTCATCGCGAACTCTTCGGGCGTCATGCCCAGAAAAGCTGTTTGAGCATCAAGGTCAGCAGCACAGAAGTACCACGCAACGATGGTTGCGATGGCCACCGCCAGGACGGCGCAGACACGCTCAAGGCGAATTTGATTCACTCCTACGTCCTCATTTGGTTTTCGTTGCCGTTAACGAAAGCGGGTCGGCAACCCTCTTCGAATGTGAGCCTTTATTGCTTTTCGGACAGCCTTCAAAGGCCCTCGTCCGCCAGTCAATAGTACGCTTCGCTCGGCTCGGGTGATTCGAGGTGTAGCGGAAAATCGTTGTGCTGATGGACTCGTCAGCATGAGGCGAAGCGGTCGGGGCCGTATCCTGGGGGAGCAGGGCCCAGCGGATTGGTGGACAGGTGGTTTCAGATTTGTACTAGTTGTTGCCATTCGGCAACAGCTGGCTTTCCTGCTTTTCCCAGTGTTCCGTATGTCCGCCCCTTCAAACTACGCCAGGGAAGATCAGAAGGTGGAGACCAGCTTGGCCACAGCCCGACTGCCAAAGCCGCGTGTCTGGGACTTTCCTACAAGCCAAATACCGATGATTGCCGTGAAAGTCCGGCGCTTCAGAACACGCTTAAGCTGTCAGCTTTCTGGCCGGGACGGGTAGTGGCGGTCGACCCTTGTCGCGACGCGTCGATTCAGAGGGACCATCGCGCTTGCGCCCTCACCTTCATGGAGTATGACCAGGCCGTTGTGGAATGCGATATCATCGTCGCGCTAGTTGGACACCACGAGCTGAAGGTAGTTCGTCAACCGATCGGAAAGACCATTATCGATGCGATCGGTCTTTGGCCGCCAACACGTCTCGGCGTGGGTGCTGGATGGTGCAGAGTGAAAGACGTGGCTAGTGAAAGACGTGGCTGCAGTTGGCCGCGATCTCGGACCCCGCCACATCGGTGGTGCTTAACTTAAGTATCATTTCGTCAGTCCAATAGTTCCTGTCCCCTTCGATGGTCCAAATCATTGTCGTAATCAGCAGCAAAGCTATTCTTTCGGTTGCAGCCCGCAAACGTCGGGCAAGGTGTTTGCTCGCATGTCAATAGGTGAGACACAGCCCTCGTCGTCGGCAATTCTGCGGCTTTGGCGAAATACGGCCCTGTTTGCTGGAATTGCAGATTTCTTCGCAGTGTTGACCGCCGGCGCACTTCCGTGGTCGACATCAATGGTCATTGTATTTGGCTTGTGCTGGCTCGGCGCGGCCGCTTTGACCATAGATTACACTGTCTACTTTGAGAGCCTGAAGCGGCCCATATGCTATTTGCCATTTGCGTTCTTCGCACTGGCGGTCGCTGGGACCCTCTGGTCGGAGGCGACGTGGAGCGATCGCGCTCACGCAATCAATCCTGCTGCAAGATTATTGATGCTGCCCGGATTGTTTTATCATTTTGAACGCTCTTCTCGCGGCACGTGGGTGATGGTGGCGTTTGTTGCCTCCTGCGCCGTGAACATGGCCATGTCGTGGGCTGTCGCGTTCAATCCAACTTTTACGATCAAGCCTCCAGGTTCGGAAGTCTGCGGTGTGTTCGTGAAGAACTACATCGATCAAGGTCAGGAATTTGCCCTATGCGCAGTCACACTGATCTATTGCGCGACACTTCTTCCAAAAGAACGCCGATGGCCTTGGGGTGCTGCGGCGATCACCCTTGCTTTGTGCTTCATTCTCAACATGACGTTTGTTGTTGCATCGCGAACTACCCTCCTGACACTTCCGGTCCTCCTGGCGGCGATCGCCTTTCGATGCCTAAACTGGCGCGCGGCTCTTTCCTTGTCTGTTGTTGCCGTCTTGTTGAGCGTAGCAATGGTGCAATCGCCTCGTATGTGCCCGACGTTTGATACGACCAGAGACTATGAGCGATACAAGGATGACAACGCCGAAACGTCAACTGGGCTGCGTGTTGAGTTCTGGAAGAAGTCTCTGCAGTTCTTCCACGAAGCTCCCGTTGTCGGACACGGAACGGGTTCCATCCGCGATCTTTTTCAGAAGGCCGCGATCGGGAAGAGCGGCGCAGAGGCCGTCGTTACCAGAAATCCGCACAATCAGACCCTCTACGTTGCCGTTCAATGGGGTACGCTCGGAGTTCTGCTTCTTTATGCAATGTGGCTGTCTCATTTCCTGCTGTTTCGTGAGGGCGGCTGGGCCGCGGGTATCGGTGCAACAATCGTCCTGCAGAATGTCATCAGTTCGTTGTTCAATTCGCATCTATTCGATTTCACTGAAGGCTGGATATACGTTCTTGGTGTGGGGATTGCCGGTGGCATGCAACTTCGCAGTCAGCACCAGGCAAGACAGGCCAAAGAAGGCACTTCGGCCTGATGGGGCTATTTTTGGCGTGCCAGCAACAAGGCCGTTGGCGATGTCGTGGCGCCGGCAATCAAGGGCTCGAGGTCATCGCGATCTCGCAACGCCGCTTCACGGATTCGCAAAACAGATGTTATGAAACAAGTCGGCCGCTGAACGAGCCTCGCATAACAGTCGGCTAAGGCACGTCGCCGCCCCTGCGACTCCCGCCGATGCTGTACGGCTTGTCGAGAAAGTAGTCGCGATTGCCCGTCACCGCTTCGGCGTACTGATCGATGGCAACGGTAATCGCCTGGACGTGCAGAAAGCAGTAACCCTGCCGGGGCGCCATGCGGCGGACTTCGGCCAGCGCCTTCAGCCAGACCGGCGGTTCAATCTCATCCGAGAAATACCTTGGATGTCCGCTCACCGAGGGGAACCTCCCGCGCGCCTGACCATGGGCGCCCCCGGGAGTTCTGCCTTCAGCCGGTCGCGCTGCACACAGAGCGCGTCGATCCTGTCGAGCAATCGCTGCAGCAGCGCTTCCGCCGCCGCTGTCGAAATGCCGGCCTTCTGCAGCTGCAGAATCTCCCTGCGTTGTCCGGCGAGCTGAACGCGCAGGCGTTCGATCTCTGACCGGACAAATCCGATGTCGGGCATCGATCAGCCCCTGGCAAAGCGCGGCTTTCGAATGTCTGCCGTGCCGATCGGAGCGCTATCGCCAAGGCTGGTTCTCAGCCTGGCCAGTTCAGCGACCTCGGCGCGCAAACCCATCAACCGCATGGCCGTCACCGAACAGTCCTGATCGCGGGCAATTTCGGCGCGCATCGCCGCCTCAACCCTGCCCATCTCTAACCTTAAGGCGCTGATTCTACGTCGATATTCGTTTACTCTGTTGTCCATGGCCAAGCCCTTGCGCTTTGTCCTCCATAAGAACAAATAAAGAACACATGCGCAAGCCCTCAAGAATCAAAATTGGAGCCTTGGATGTCCTGCCTCCGCCTTCCCGACCGGCTGGACGCGCCCACGACGAGGGGCGAGGCCGAGATGCTGCAATCACTGGCCATCGAGGCGTACCAACCCCGCCAATTCGCCGAGCATCTTTCGGCCGATGAAGCGGCACGACGCATCGAAGCGCTCCGACGCGAAATCGCGCTGGCCTACCCGTTCTGACAATGGAGACGGCAACGGCAAGCCGCTCTTAACCTCTCTAACCGGGATCTCCGACATCTTTCATTGCGAGCACGCCTGAATTGTCAGAGCGTTTGGATCGACGTGGAGAATGATTCGTGCTCGCGACCGCCGAGAACTATCTGGAAGGCCTCAACGCGGAGCAGCGCCGCGCCGTGGAGCATGGCGTCGGGCCGGATGGTGTGATCGGCTCGCCGCTGCTTGTCATCGCCGGCGCCGGATCTGGCAAGACCAACACGCTCGCCCACCGCGTGGCTCATCTCATCATCAAGGGCGCCGATCCCCGCAAGATTCTTCTGATGACGTTTTCGCGTCGCGCCGCCTCAGAGATGACCCAGCGCGTCGAGCGCATCGCGCGCCGTGTCCTGAGCGACAAAGCCGGCATCATGACGGACGCCCTGACGTGGGCCGGCACCTTCCACGGCATTGGAGCGCGATTCCTGAGGGAGTATGCCGAGCGCATCGGCTTTGATCCTGCCTTCACCATTCACGACCGCGAAGATTCGGCGGACCTGATGAATCTGGTGCGCCACGAGCTTGGTTTTTCCAGGGCCGAGAGCCGCTTCCCCACGAAGGGCACGTGTCTCGCCATCTACTCCCGCTGCGTGAATGCGGAGCTGCCGATCGAGACGGTGCTCGGTCAGCACTATCCGTGGTGCTCCGGCTGGGCCGGCGAGCTCAAGCAGCTGTTCGCTGCCTTTGTCGAAGCCAAGCAGAAGCAGAACGTTTTGGACTATGACGACCTGCTGCTATGGTGGGCTCAGATGATGTCCGAGCCCGCAATCGCCGTAGAGATCGGCGGGCGCTTCGATCACATCATGGTCGACGAATACCAAGACACAAACCGGCTGCAGGCGACAATTCTGCTCGCGCTCAAACCAGATGGCCGGGGGCTGACGGTGGTCGGCGACGACGCCCAGTCGATCTATTCGTTTCGCGCGGCCACCGTCAGGAACATTCTGGACTTTCCGGATCACTTCAGCCCGAAGGCGGAGATCGTCACGCTCGACCGCAACTACCGCTCTACGCAGGCGGTGCTCGCCGCTGCCAATGGCGTGATCGGACTGGCGCGGGAACGGTTCACCAAGAACCTCTGGACGGAGCGCAGTTCGGCACAGCTTCCGCAGCTCGTCACGGTGCGCGACGAGGCCGACCAGGCGCGCTATGTCGTCGAACAGGTGCTGGCCAGCCGGGAAGAAGGATCGCTCCTCAAGGAACAGGCCGTGCTGTTCAGGACGTCGTCATATAGCGGCCAGTTGGAAGTCGAACTGGCACGGCGCAATATCCCGTTCGTCAAATTCGGCGGCTTGAAGTTTCTGGACGCCGCGCACGTCAAAGACGTTCTGGCGCTCCTGAAGTTTGTGGAGAATCCCCGCGACCGGGTGGCCGGCTTTCGGGTGCTTCATTTGTTGCCCGGCATCGGGCCGGCGTCGGCCCAGCGCATTCTTGACCAGATGGCCGTTGCAGCTGATCCCGTTTCGGCACTTGCCGCTCTGCCGGTCCCACCGCGCGCAGGCGACGATTGGACCGGCTTTGTCCGAACCATCACAAACCTCCGCCATTCCGAATGGCCGGCTGACATTGAACGGACAAGGCTTTGGTACACGCCCCACCTTGAGCGCATCCATGAGGACAGCGAAGTCCGCCTCGCCGACCTGCTGCAGCTTGAACAGATTGCTGCCGGCTACCCCTCGCGCGAACGCTTTCTGACCGAACTTACTCTCGATCCTCCCGACGCGACCAGCGACCGCTCAGGACCGCCACTGCGCGATGAGGACTATCTGATCCTTTCCACGATTCATTCCGCCAAGGGCCAGGAATGGAAGTCGGTCTACGCCCTGAACGTCGTTGATGGCTGCATGCCGTCTGATCTCGGTGCCGGTACCACGGCCGAACTGGAAGAAGAGCGGCGTCTGCTCTACGTCGCCATGACGCGGGCCAAAGACGCCCTCCACCTCATTGTCCCGCAGCGATTCTTCGTACACGGCCAACATTCGCGCGGCGATCGTCACCTCTATGCCTCGCGCACGCGCTTCATTCCGGATCACCTGCTGCAGCTTTTCGAACGACAGGCGTGGCCGGCCGCACCGAGCGCATCGAGCAAGCCAACACCCGGGCAAGCGCCACGGATAGATATACGCGAGCGAATGCGCGGTATGTGGCGCTAACGGCCGCGGAACTCAGCCGTTCAAAACTCAACGGGCATACGCCAGGAAATCAGCCCGTGCGCTTCAGGCCGCTCGATCGCCTTTCGCAGCAGACCAAAAGGCGATTCTACGGAGTACGGCTTCTGAATCAGATCGAACCCGATATGCGCTTTCTCCGCCAAGACCTCGCTATATCCGCTTGTAAGGATCACGGTCGGATATCTGTTCGAGGCTCGCTGCAAGGTGGTCGGGAGGCTCCGCATAACCGTGGAGTTCTCACCACCAATGCGGTTTGAGTCGAATGAAAAACGGCCCCTCTCGATGACCTAAGATTGCTGCGGCCTCACTCTCCGCAACCTCATTGAGTTGGGGCAGCGAGCGTTTGTAGGATCTTGCCGCGGCAATGATGGCATCTCCGATGCGCTTACGATTGCCGGCGGTGTCGACGTCGCCAGACAGCATTTTGCAACCATGATCCAGTGCTGCCGTCATGTTAGCCAGCGTGGAGCTATCGAATTCAAGCATCGGAGCGGACTGCCCATCCGGGAAGCTGCAACCTCTTTACAGCCGCAGCAATGATCACCGGGTTGGGAAGCTGACCGAGACCCGTAAATGAAGCCTTATTCGAGGCGATTTTTCGCGCTGTGAACGCGAAATCGCGCCGGCTTTTTTCGATACTGGTTGCTTTGCCGCGCCAGGAACGAGCAGCCGGCACGGTGAACTTCTTCTGAACACGTCCCCTCGAATGTGCGGCAGTTCGGGTCCGGAGCCTTAAAATGCTGGCCCTATCATCTCGACCGAACAGGGATCAGACAATGAGCGCCGGTACCAGGCTGCAAATTGATAGTTCGCATTGCCGCGCGATCTGCGACGAGATCGGCGAGCGTCTGCGAATCGTTCTTGATCGCGAAACCACATCGCTGCCGCCTCGCCAGCAGGCGCTGATGCTGCGGCTTGTCGCGCAGGACCTTGCCGGTTCGCCGTCGATCGACGACATGGCGCGAGATGAAATAGCAGAAGATGAGACCGCACCAAGCCGGGCGGCCTGATCAGCGCTGTGACCAACGGCGCCGCCCGTCCACACTCCGAAAATCAGATGTTACGGAATTAGTTGGTCCGTGGCCTAGTTTAGCCACGCTTGCGAACGGACAAATACCCGCTTAGGATGAATGGACGGCATTTCCGGATCTTGCCTAGATTAAGTGGAGCAGCACTTTCGAAGCAGGTTCATCGCTGGAGGTGATCAGATGAAGGAGATTAAGCCGGTTCATTTGCATGACACGGGTCCCAAGGTATCCAACCTACACAAGGGACTATTGTTTCTTGTGCTACATCAACCTGGCATTTCCGACAACGACCGAAAAACGCTGCAGCGACGGCTCGCGCCCGAGCTGCGCGCGCAGACCTTTGGAGATGCGACCGCCGAACTTGTTGGGATCTGGCAGTATCAGCTGAAGAATTGGCCTGATTATCTGCCTGCTCTCCCCAAAGCTCTCAAAACGAAAGTGCAAAATCTCCCGGGGTCGGTCCCGCCGGGGTCGGTTGTCGCCGGCCGAGGCAACGGCGACGTCGATGCGGTGACAGCCGAGGCTCTGAACTGGCTCTTGAAGAAATTCGGCGCGCTCCAGGCGATGTGAACATCGCGGCCGGATTCGCAAGCTAGATGTTACGGAATAAGCCGGCCATTGGCCGGGCGCGCTCGGCAGTCCATGTCCGCTTCTCACCCGAAAACGGACTACAAAGACATGCTTTAGAATGTCCCCTTAGGGTCATTCGCGTCGGTTTGGCGGTCTGGCGGTGACTTCCGGTCTAGCCCCGGAAACGGACATGATCAGACCGCCCCGGGATGTCTCAAAGGTGCTAAACTCCGACAAGTTCGCCGTCTTATGCGCCGAGCCGGGCCTCACTCATTTTAAGGGTGATGACCGCGCCGGCCGGTGGCCAGCTCGCCGAAATCGTGCCCCCCAGCTGATCCGAAAGACTGCTAACAACCAGCTTCGTACCAAACCCGGACTGCCCGGACGGTTTAAAGACCAATGGTCCGCCATTTTCGCTCCAGACAACCGTTACTTCACCATCAGTGACGCTGCATTTTATATCGAGCGTGCCATTGGCAGTCGACAGAGCTCCGTACTTAACGGAATTGGTCGCCAACTCGTGCACGACTAGTGCCAGCGTCGTCGCTGACTTTTCGCCCACCAGCAACTTTGGCGTAGAAATGTGAACACGTTCCGTTTCCGAATGCGCGTTGGCATAGGGCGCCAGAAGCGTACCCAGCAAGTCGCCGAGCTGTGCCGCCTTTTTCTGTTGGCCAAAATCGGGGCGAACCATGTCGTGGGCTCTTGAGAGTGCCATTATGCGCTGGCGGACGTCTTTCACCATTTCGTCTTTTGTTGTCGTCGAACGGGCAGATATTGTTGTAAGAGCTGAAGTTATTGCGAAGATATTCTTCACTCGATGGTTCATTTCGCCAGCGAGCATTTCGCGGGCTTCCTCTGCCTTCTTCCTTTCCGTAACATCGATGAACACGCCATACATAATCCTGCCGACGATCCCTTGGTCGTCGCCGCGTCCCCTTGCGGAAATCCAACGAACCTTGCCATCGCACAGAATGCGAAAGTCCGTTTCGTAACCACCCAGCACATCACGCGTAGCCGCAAAGGCGGCTCGAACCCGGTCCAGATCCTCGGGGTGAATGCATGCGGACAGGACCTCGAAGGTGATGACCCCGGTGTTTGGAACTCCCCAGAGCACATGGCCCCGCTCGTCCATCTCCAATCGGTCTGTATCGACGTTCCAAGACCACAAGGCGATGCCCGCCGCGTCCGTTGCAATGCGGAGTTTATTAACGTCCCAGACTAGGCCGGTCATGGCGATACTCGTCGCTAGAAGCAGAAAGAACTGCACCGATATCACGCTTTCCCGACCTCGCGGGTTCTTATGAGGCACCCATTGTGAGTGTTGTCACTCGGTTCCTTGCAAGGAACTTCCATTTGTCCAGAGCGTTTCGACAGTTATGAAACAGTCGGACGGTTATTTGGAAAGCGCCGAGAACTGCGCGCACTTCGCCGAACGCGCTGTGGATGGCGCGGCATTTCGTCGATTCAAGCGCATGGAGGCTGCACGGCGATCGCTCGCTGTGGAGCAGGATTGGCTCGATGGCGAGAGATCAAGTCAGCCCTGAGGACCGCTTCGGCGTTCGCCGTGCGGGGATGACCCCGATGTCCGACTTGGGTCACAAGCAGACATGCCCGGCCACGGACGGCATGTCCGCTTCACTCCTGAAAGCGGACATCGGCGGCTCCACTATCCGCATCTGGCTACGCGCTTTTGCGTCCACGCCCTAATTGCGCCGACAACTTAGCCACAGCCGCTGCCATTCCGGCAATAACACGTTGTTCGTCGCGGCTAGCCTTCGCAAAGAGCCGGCACCAGGTTTTGCGCTTCATCCCTTTCGGCCGGCCGGGGAAGGGTTCAAGGAGGCTGCCATCACCACCCAGCTTGCGCCGCACCAGAACGGCTCGAGTGGTGGCTCTGTCTCGCGAAGACTGCCTAGTCGATGGATAGTTCAGCCGCTGGCACGATCGGCAAGCGAAACTCGGACCGTACAGGATCCGCACCCGCTTGGAGCAGACCGGGCATTTGAACCATTCCCGTCTCCCGCCGAGGCGCATGGCCGTCGAGGTAATTTCGATCCTCGACACGATGCCCCGCCAAAACACCGTTACGACATCACTTTGGCGGGATACGCCCGGATTCGAAAGTCGGCAAATATCCAGTTGCGGCGCCTGCGTGGTCAGCCGCTTAGGCGCGGCGCGCACTGCGGGACCTCTCAAGTTGAAGTTCAACGACACGTGAGGCAATTCGCCCCCAGGTTGCCACATCCGTAGCAAACTTATGGATGTCGATTGCGCCCGATCTCGTGTAGTGGTCCCGAAATACGTCCCAGACCTTTTCCGGCGGCACGTCCTCGAGCTTAATTCCAGCATGATCAGTAAACGAAAACAGATCGCCGTCGATCACAAAATCTTCGAACCAGCTCCACATCGAGTTTTCATCGTCGCGTTTTCTCCTCTTGACCTTTGGCTTCTGATTGACCTTTGTCATCATTCCCTCGCGGGTTCCTAAATCATTTGGGAACGTGTTTTTCGTTCTACACCGTTGCGCGTCATGGCATCCTACTTAAAGTATGATCAAAAAAGGCATGCAGCGCATTGATGATAGCGTTCTTACTGTGACGCATTTCAGGCTTTAGCAGCCCTTTGTGTATGAGAACGTCGATTTCCGTTTCGCGTAACTGGACAGTCAGGCAATGCATGCCCTCGCGCTGACGCTGACGATGGCGGCGCATGCGCGCGGCGGCAGGAGAGATTGACGGTCTGGCGGCGTCTGTCATAGCGGTGAAACGCTCCTCCACTCGTCGAAGATGCCCTCAGTCCCTCGAAGGTGCCCTTTGATTTTCACGGGCATCTTCGGCCTCCGAGGGCATCTTCGGGAGCTTCCAAACCCATCCGCCTTCAAAGCCGGCCTTCTCGGGTTTGACTCGAAGGGCCTCGCGGGCGCTACGCAGAGACTTCGAGGAAATGCCCGCATCATTGGCTTCTTTTTTGACATCTTTGGCGGCTACAGGGCCGGCTTTGAGCACTTCCTTGAGAAATTGAACCGCCTCGGACTTATCCGACTTGTTTTCCCCTGGGGCGTTCAAGGCTGCCAACGCCTGATCGGCGCTGATCATGACCGGGGTACTTTCATACATGATCCGGGAGGCGGCGATTTCCGATCCTTCGGAATGGATCATACAACCTTCGATTCTGTAAGCTAACCCGTGTCGAATGGGGGCGATGTTCATCTTGGAGGGGATGAGTAACATCCGGGTTCTGTCCTCTTCGTCCGGCGTGACGATGAACGCTGCGCGGGCTTGATTGACGAAGGCCACACTGCCAATCACGCGGCTGTTTGCGTTGCCTGCGCCCTTGCTGAAATGGTTATTGCAGATGATTGCGACCCGCATGCGCGCTGCCATTTCACCAAGAGGTTCCAGCACTGCCCGAACGTCTGCGTTCTTATGTGAATCGACACGACCCAGATAGCTGGACACGGGATCAATGATGATCAGTCGGATATTGTCCCTCTTCCTGATCTCGGCTTCCAATCGCTCCAGATCAGCCTGAAGATTGAAGCCGCGCCTCTTCCGTTCCTCGTCACGAACGGAGCGAATGACAAAGACGCGCGCCATAACCGCTCCCGCTGCCCGGAGCCTTGGGGCCAGGGTGTCTCCGATGTCATCTTCCGCAGCTAGGATAATGACGCCGCCAGCGGGGCTAGCAGCCGCTCCGTCAGGCCATCTATCGCTGGCCGTCGTACGCGCAGCCAGATCACACAGGACGGTGGACTTGCCGCGACCACCCTCGCCGGCAAGTACCGACACTTTCCCGATGGCGACCCAGTTCGGCCAGAGCCACTCGATCGAGGCCGGCTTAACATCGGCCATACACACGACATCAAGCCCGGCAATGGCTGGGCTCTCGACTACCCGAACTGGTTTCCAAGAAGGGGTTTCATCAATCCGACGTTCAAGATCTCCCCGGTCCTTGCCCGAGGCCATCCAGTCAGACACGTCGCCCTTCTCCGCCAGCTCAGTGAAATGGACTACGCGAATGCTTGCCGCTACTGGAGCCACGAGTGCCGCCTTCTTCTCAGCATGTTGGCGTCCGCCGGTGTCGTTGTCAGCGAGAACAACAACATTGCGTCCAGCGAAATATGCGGCGCACCCCTCCGGCAGCCCGTCACCAGTGCCGCCAAATGTGACTGCCGAAAGGCCGATGCGAATAAGGGTATCCACGTCTTTCTCGCCTTCCGGCCAATAGATTTCATCAGAAACGACCTCTAGGTTAAAAGGATCGGCTCCACCGACATAGGGCACGTCAACGAACCCGTCGGGTTTTCTGGCCTGCCAGCCGAGAGCGCCGTCAGCATCCTGCACGCGATACCAATTCGCGGCCCCGCCGTTCTTGAGCATGATCTTGATCCGCACCGGCGCCGATTCTCGCAAATATACGTGACGGCGTTTTTCGTCGTCCCTCCTTGGCGGACCTTCGTTGCCAACCATTAAGAAGCGCGGCTTCCCATCCCGATCTGGCTGGGTGCGGACCGGAAAGGTTAAACGGCCGGGAAGAGCACCCGGTACCGGCGAAGGGGCTGTTGGCGACGAGCCGGTGCCAGGTGCGCGCTTGCTTTCAAAGGTCCGCAAGCGACGTTCCGCTCGATTGTGACGAGGCACTGTTCGTTGTTTGCGCTGACCATTCTGGAAGCCGCTCTCGATTACTTTACGAGTGGCGCTCTCGCCGTGCTCTGCCAAATAGCCATTCTCTCGAGCAGCCGGCAAAAGGGTGTCAACCACAGCATCCAACCGCGTTCCTGGAATAGTACCTAGTTTAAAGGCCGATCGATTTAGAACGTGATTCCGGCTTGAAACTTGGGCCTCGGCAACGACTGCTGCTTCATTGCTAATCGCAGCATCAATGTATCCTTGGGTGGCGTCATTCATCGCGTTGCCTCCTTGGGTCCGAGGCCGGCAAGGTCGGCGACGACGTCCGCGATGGATGGGTGAACACGGTAGCGGCGCGCAAGGTGAATGCCGGCGCGAGTGCAGGGCGGCTGTATTACAACGGCCTGACGCCAATCAAATAGCGGGAGGCCAGAAACCGTGTGACTTTTCAGGACGGCTTTGGTATATTTCTTCACGTTGAAATCCTTTCGAGCCCGGTGCGCACGAACAAATCCTGCAAAGATGGATCGTGCCGCCGGGTTTTCATTTGGGGGATGGGATTAGGCGACGCTCCGACGTCGACCTGACCAAAGGCCCGATCTTTTTTTGAGCCCAGGCGTCGAGCCCCGAAATGGGATAAAGCGGGAAGCGCCCGGCGAGCCGAAAAGGAGGGCCTTCCGAACTCACGCAGGCGAGTTTAGCCAGCGTCTTGGGTGAGCAGGGGACATTGTAGGTATTGGCAACGTAGTTGGCGGCCTCCTTGCGGCGGAGGTGGCGCTCACCAGGAGAGGATACGTCGGCGTCCATCATAGCCTCACATCATCACGGATCCATCTCCGTGGGTGCGTGGTAAATGGAACATCGGGAAATTCGCAGTAAAGATATGCGGCAAATTTAGCCGCCGATTATCCGCCTATTTCTTCGCTGGTTTGCCGTTACTATCGGGGATTCTTTTCCCCCCGCTTCCTAACGTCATACTTCTTTCGAAGGTCCCTAACTCTGTCGCGGCCAACGCCAAACTGCTTCATGTGAGCGACATCCTCATTGTAGGTAGGAAGGTAGCCGTCTCGCTGCTCCGCGCGCCAGGTTTGAAATATGGGCTCAATTTGAGACTGCGGTGTTCGCGGAGACCGGGGCTTTCCTTCCTGTTTCTTCGGCGCTTCTGATTCTGTGCGAGAGCTACCACTAATCGGCGGCCATAGATCGAGCGCGTCTTTTGCGGAGACACTTACGTTCTTGAATCTAAGCTCATGTTTATGTCCTTTGCCGACTGCATCGAGGGGCCAACCAAGGCCAGGATCAAATGAGTCGAGGTCCTGCCACTCGGTGCAGGCAATCGGCTCGCGCTTTCCAGATTGGACCCCAATGCCCGTAGCGGTGAGCTTGGCTGAGCCGAGCTTGTTCCAAAGATCGTTGCGCGCCGCGGCGCCTTTCACGAGAACTGCTGATTGATCGACTTCGTCGCCTTCCGTTGAAAGCAAGAGATCGTGGAGCGATCTCAATTTCGATTGAGGCCGCGAACCGTCTGCAGCGCGATTTAGATCCCTCAAATGGAAGTCATACAACTCCCATTGAGATTTCACCGCCTCTGGCGTTCTCCAGATGATCCAGCCGAGCGCCATTGGTAAGGTCCAATAGGCGAGCTTTAAGGGATCAAATTGTACGGCGTCAGGTACTTCTCCTGCCTTCGACATTTGCAAACCGTCGCGCATCCGCTTGGTGACGACGCGGCAGGCTGGTGCGGACCAGCTTTTCGGGAGCTACCCTAGCCGCGCCGATGGCGTCAGGCCGCCCGACGATGGCCGGACCTATTTGGCTTTCGTTCTGTCATCGCGTCGTCGATGTGTTTCGCTATCCGATCGGCTGCCGCAAGTAGCACCGTGTCGATCTTATGAATGTATCCCTCGGTCACGCTCGCCCGTGAGTGACCCACCAGCGCCTTGATAGTTGGTAGTGAATAGCCAAGGTCATCTGCCGTCGAACTGAACGAATGCCGGAGTCCCTTGCAGGTGATGCCTGGAACATCCTTGGCTGCAATTTTCTGAAGCCACCTGGTCAGGCCGGTATGGTGCTTTGCATTCGTCGTGACGGCCGGAAAGACGTACTTCGATTTAGATTTTGCCGATGCTTCCTTCACAACCGCTATGACGGCGGACCCGACGGGGCGAATGCTTTTTCCTGTCTTGGTGTCACCGAGGCGAAGCGCCTTTCCGGCGACATCGACTTCTGTTTTCAGCAGACCTTCGATCTCGTCTAGCCTGCACCCGGTCAACGTTGCCGCCCTACTGGCGAGTACTCGTTGCCAGTGGTGGCCGCCGGCCTCCGCAGCAGCGAGGCATTTCCCCAGTTGACGGTAGCCGGCATCATCGAGGCGCCATTCATCCGTACCATCCTTCGGGCGCACAATGCCGCTGCAAGGATTGTCAGTCCGATAGCCCTCGCTGACGGCGTAACTGAAAATGCCGCCTAGCAGCCCCATCGTTCGCGCAGCAGTACCCTTCCCGCCCGTGACGATTGCTCGGCCTCGCAGCTTCGTCTTGATGTCGGCGGCCGATTTTCCGGCGATAACGTCCCGCTGGAACTTGCCGGCATCCGTGGGAGTGAAGTCCTTGACCGTCCGCTTGCCGATCAGGGGAATGATGTGCCGATTGATCCGCCCCGTATCGCTGTAGAGCGTGCTGTCGCTTTTGGCCTCGCCGCGACGTGTTAGGACCAGCCCAGCCTCAGCTTTGGCCAAATATTCGCGGCAAAGCTCCTCGATCGTCATGGCTCCGCGAGCGAGCTTCTTGTTCTCCGCTGGATCCGCCCCACCGACGACCTCCGCCAGCGCTTGTTTGGCTGCCTTCCGGCCCTCCTCAGCCGTAAGGACCCCGTACCTTCCAACGGTGAGTCGCCGGCTCCGACCATTGGCGTTCCGGTATTGCACCAGGAAGGACTTGGCGCCGCTTTTCTTAACCCTCAGGCCGAACCCGGGCAATTCGTCATCCCAAAGGAATAGCTCACCAGCGGTCGCCGTAGCCCCATCTATGACCCTTTTGGTTAGCTTGGGCATTTTCCCCCAGGTAAGCATCAGGTAAGCAAGGACCGGAAAACCGGGGGAAGTTCGGTAAACGACCGTAGCCCCCAACTTAGGCCAATTTGGGCCCACTATATCGCATTTGGCAACTTGAGGCAATTTTGGGTAAGCGTGGGCTATCTCCCCACCCTTGCCCTCCGAAGGCAAAGGTCACACGTTCGAATCGTGTCGGGTGCGCCAGCCTAATAATTCCGGACTGGCCGCCGCGTACGCAGTGAAAGCGCGCGCTACTTGTGCTCCATGTGCCACGACCCGTCCCAGTCCGCCGGCGGGTTGGCGGCGAGCAGGTCGATGCGCGCGAGCAGCGCGAGCGACGGGCCGTCGCCGGGGGAAATTTCCAGCGCCGAATTGAAGGCGGCGCGCGCCTCGTCCCAGCGCGCGGCGCGGTAGGCGGCGAGCGCCTCGCCGTAGCGGGTGCGGAGCTGGCGCTGCTGCGGGGTGAGCTCGCCGTTGCGCGACATCACCTCGAAAATCGTCTGCGGCACGTGCTGGCCGACCACGGTGAGGCGGTCGACCTCGCGCAGCTCGAAGGCCGAGCCGAGCGCCGCCGCCGTGGCGCCCGCGATCAGCACGCGCGTGCCATAGAGCTTGTTCGCTCCCTCCAGCCGCGAGGCGAGGTTCACCGCGTCGCCCATCACGGTAAAGCTCATCATGAATTCCGAGCCGATGCTGCCGGTGAGCACCTCGCCGGTGGCGATGCCGATGCGGATGTCGCATTCGACGGGGATCGCGCGCATGCCGAGCAGCTCCGGCAGTTGCGTGCGCAGCGACGGCACGCGCTCAGCCATGTCGACTGCGGCGGCGCAGGCGAAGCGCGCCTGGTCGGCCTCGTCGATGAAGGGAGGGCCCCAATAGGCCATGATGGCGTCGCCGATATATTTGTCGATGATGCCGCGGTGACTGCGGATCGGCGCCGACATGGTCGAGAGATAGCAGTTGACGACCTTGACGAGCCCCTGCGGCGTCATGCCCTCGCTCATCGCGGTAAAGCCCTTCATGTCGCAGAACAGGATGGTCATGGTGCGACGCTGGCCCTGTGTCAGCGTGACCTCGGGCCGGTCGAGCAGGCCTTCGACCACTCTGGGATCGATGTAGCGGCCGAAGGTTTCGCGGATGCGCTCGTTGCGGCGCAATTGCTCGACCATGCGGTTGAAGGCGGCGGAGAGCTGGCCGATCTCGTCCTGGGTGGAGACGTCGATCGAGCGGTCGAGCCGGCCGGCCTCGACCTCGCGCGTGCCCTGCAACAGCTGGCGCACCGGACGGGTGATGCCGCTCGCGACAAGGAGCGAAAAGATCCAGCCGATTGCGGCGGCCAGCACGGTGACGGCCGCCGAGACGATGATGGCCTGGCGCTGGTTGCCGATCACGACCCTGCTGGAGGCAAGCAGCTGCGACAGCATGTCGGCGCGGATCGCATCGACCTTGCCGGTGAACTGGTCGCGCAGCCCGTCGACATGCGCGAGCGTGCTGCGCGCCTCCTCGAATTTCCCGGCCTCGAGCGCGGCAATGAGTTTTGCGCTTTCGCCTGCGAGCTCGCGGCGAAGATCGGTGACGGCGACCTCGATCCTGGTGTCGATCCGCGCCAGCGCGGCATTGTCGGAGGGCGTGCCGGTGTCGGCGATGATCGCGTTGATCAGCTTTCGCGCGGCGCCGGTTTCCTGCTCGACCTCGCCGTCCTTGTCGCGGAACAGCTTCAGCCGGGCCTTGTAGCCGTCCTCGTCCGGCGGCACCTGCATCTTGGCGATCACCATCTGCCGCAGCGACAGCGCGCGCTCCAGCGAGCGGATATTGGCGCGCGCGAGATTGCCATAGGCGGGGATGTAGCGATTGGTCAGCTCGTCGAGGAGGCGGCCGACCTGCGCCGACATGAACATCGACAGGACGGAGGTGACCACCATCAGGACGATCAGGCCGAGCGCGACGCCGACGATCTTGCGCCGGATCGACTGGCTGAACAGGGAAAACGACTTGACGACGCCGCGAATGGATTGCGGCGAGGCCGGGGAAGCGGAGCCAAGCTGTTTCAAGTACGAGCCCTGCGCGACAGATCGAAACAGCCAGCATTACGCCGCGCGCCGGGCCCGATCAACGGGCGCGGCCAAGATGTCGCGCACCGTTGCGATGCGCGGCCGCCTCGATCAGTAGCAGAGCTGGACCAGCCGGCGGCGCCATCCCCACGGGGTCATGACGTTCCGATACACCCAGTAGCAATCGCCGCCATAGGCGCCGTAATAGTAGGGATAGTCGTAGCCGTAATAGGGATAGCCCAGGCCGTAGCCGAGCCCGACGCCGAGGCCGACCAGCCCGACGCCGCGTCCCCAGCCGCGTCCGCGCACGCCGCCACCGCGCCAGCCGATGCCACGCATGCCGACGCCGCGCCCGATGCCGGCAGCGCGGAAACCGCCGATGCCGACGCCACGGGCGATGCCACCGCCGCGCATGCCGCCGAATCCTACACCGCGGGCGATGCCGCCACCGCGGAAACCGCCGAAACCGCCACCGCGGAATCCGCCGCCACCGCCGCCGCGGAAACCACCGCCGCCGAAGCCGCCTCTCGCCAGCGCCCCCGTCACCGACATCACGGCGATGACGGCCACGGCAAGGATGGTAACGATCGCTTTTCGCAACATGGCTGCTTCTCCCTTCAGAACACGCGGAGGGAATTGTCCCGGCCGGGGTGTCCCGGCATCCAACCGGTTCAGCTTAGCCGCTTTTTTGGGCGTCCGCCATCAAGTGGTTGTGTGACCTGGATCAAAGACGGGCGAGCGGCAGCTATCGCAGCCCGAGCAGGGAACGGCGATATCCGCTGGAGCGGGCCTCCTCGCGGCAAACGAAGCTGCCCTCGAAGCCGCGGCCATAAAGCTTCTGGCCCCTCGCGTAGTAGATGCCCTTGGCGAAATCGAGCCACACCACGACATCATCAGGGCAATAGCGCTGCGCCTGCGCCTGGCTGCGGAACGGCGTCAGCGACTGCGCGCCTGCCCCATCCGCGCCGCCGAGCGCGGTCAGCGCGGCGAGCAGAAGCGTCGAACCTGCGATCGGACTGCGCATCGACCATCCCGCAATCAGCCAAGCATCTTCTTCAGCTTCGTCACCGCGCTGTCGGGCGTGGTGAGCACCGGCCGGCCCGTGGCCCGAGCGACCAGAGCGGCTGCCGGCGCCATGCTGTACTGGGCGAGCGCGATCACGTCGCAATCGCGCAAGTCCTGCGAAGCCTCCACCACCAGGCGGTCGTGTTCGGCGCGGTCGCCGCGGTCGAGCGCCGTGAGCGCGCCTTCCGCCAGTTTCTTCACGATCGTGACGGACGCCGGAAATTCCGCGGGCATCGAGGCCAGTGTCGGCGCGAAGGTCGAGAGCAGGCCGACGCGGCGCGATTTCGCGGCCTGCTCGATCATCGCCTCATTGGGCTTGAGCACCGGCATCGGCGCCTGCGCGCGGGCCACCGCCTCGATGCAGGGCC
Source organism: Bradyrhizobium sp. (assembly GCF_016219575.1). Classification (GTDB taxonomy): domain Bacteria; phylum Pseudomonadota; class Alphaproteobacteria; order Rhizobiales; family Xanthobacteraceae; genus Bradyrhizobium. Next base: position 180,751 of record NZ_JACRMG010000016.1, read on the forward strand.
CGAATGCAGAACAGGTGAACAGGATCGCATCCGACCCGGTCGATGCGGCGTAGCGCCCGAGATCGAGGAAGCGCGCGGTCATCGCATCGCTCAGCCCGCCGTCGCGGGCGAGATCCGCCGAGAGGGAATCGTCGAGCAGGTTCATCAGCCGCGCCTCGGGCCAGAGCCTTGCGAACGACGCCTCAATCGGCACAATCGAATGTTTGAGGGCGTGGATCAGGGTAATGCGCATGCGCTCAAGTCTCCCCGCCGCAGCGTCAGTGTCAACCCGCCAAAGGAAGCCGGACATGCTCACCGTCCATCATCTCGGCAAGTCGCAGTCCGAGCGCATCGTCTGGCTGTGCGAGGAGCTGGAAATTCCATATGCGCTGAAACGTTACACGCGCGATGGCGTCACCATGCTGGCGCCGCCGGAGTACAAGGCGCTGCATCCGATCGGCGCGGCCCCCGTGATCACCGACGGCAACCTGACGCTCGCCGAATCCGGCGCCGTGGTCGAATACATCATCGCCAGACACGGCAGGGGGCGGCTCGCGCTTGCGCCCGACCATCCCGACTTCGCGGCGTTCCTCTACTGGTTCCATTTCGCCAACGGCACGCTGCAGGCCCAGATGGGCCGCAACATGATCCTGAACCGGCTCAACCTCGCCGCCGACAATCCGGTGCTGCAGGCCAACCGCGCCCGGGTCGATCGCGCGTTCGATCTGGTCAATGCGCGGCTTGGCGAAGCGGACTATCTGGCGGGACGCGAATTCACCTCCGCCGACATCATGATCGGCTTTTCGCTGACCACGATGCGCTACTTCCTGCCCTACGATATCGGCCGCTGCCCCGACATCGTGCGCTATCTCGCCAGGATCGGGCAGCGCCCGGCCTACCGGCGCGCGATGGAGAAGGGCGATCCCGGGATGACGCTGCTGCTGACGTAGGAGGATCAGCTCGACGCGTTCTCGCCGTGGCGGATGCCCGCGCTGCCGGCGATGCCGCGCGCACGGCGCAGCGGCGTGCCGGGGCGATGCACCCGGTTCCTGAAGCGGTGGCCGACCACGATGAGATCGCCGCGGGTGAGCGGTTCGGCCGCGCCAGCGCCATCCGGCTCAGGCTCCGTCTCCTGCGGCAGATTGTCCTGCGTGACGGCCTCCAGCATGGCGAGGAAATCGCGGCCCCCGGCGGTGATCTCCCAGCCTTCGTCGCCGCGCATCACATAGCCGTCGCCGAAAATGTCGATCGCGGGAACGCGGGCGGCCAGCCGCCTGATCCGCGCATTCCATTCGCCGCCGCTGGATGTGAGGATGGCGATGTCCCGATTGAGCGAAGAAAGCGTCGCTCGGCCGCTGCCGTGGCTCGCCAATATCTTCAGGATCGCAATCTGTATGCTCAAATAGATGCCCAGGACCGCAGCGGTTCTTGTTTTTCTGCGCAGCCAGAAAATCGCATTGAGAATATCTTCCTGACCGTGCGCGTCCAGCGCACGCGGCCGGTTATCCAAAGGGTTTCGGAATTCCGCCGGGCGAACGGCGGCTCACACCTTCACGAGGCTCGCGAAGCCGCCATAGATCATGCGTTTGGCGTCGAACGGCGCGTTGCTCGCGTCCATCAGCACCTTCAGCCGCGGGTCGGCCATCACCCTGGCGTTGATCCTGTCGCGCGCCGCACGCGACTTGTAGGTGATCCAGGCGAACACAACGGTCTCGTTGGGCTTCTTCTTCACCGCGCGGGGAAAAGACGTCCACTTGCCGGGCTTGACATCGTCGGCGACCCACTCGCGATAGTCGAGCGCGCCATGCTCGCGCCAGACCTTGCCGCACAGTCTCGAGAGCTTCGTGTAGGCGGCGAGATTTTTCTTCGGGACTGCGACGATGAAGCCGTCGACATAGGCCATGGGACGTTCCTTCCGTTACATGCCGTCATTGCGAGGAGCGAAGCGACGAAGCAATCCATAAGTTCGCTGGTGGAGAAATGGATTGCTTCGCTTCGCTTGCAATGACGGATGATGCGCGTCAGCTGTGGCAACATGATGCCTGAGCGGGCTCCGGCCGGTACTGGTCACGTAGCCGCACCCAGTCCATGGGATAGGGCAGGCCCTCCTCGTGCCGCCCGAGCGGCGTAAGGTCGAGATAGTGATAGGCGGCGTTCATCATGTCGAGGCCGCGGGCGAAGCAGGAATAGGTATTGAAGATGTTGCCCGCCTCGTCGCGGTAGAACACGCTGATGCCCGGCGCGTCCTCGATGCCGAAGCCGGAGGTGCCGAAATTGTAGCGATGATGCCCCGCCTCGATCTCCTGCGGCGTGAACGACACGGCGAAATCGTAGTTGAAGTCGCCGCCATCGGACGAATACCAGTCGAACGTCCAGTCCATCCGCTTCCTGAAGGCTTCGAGCTTCGCCAGCGGCGCACGCGAAACCGCGACCAGCGTGGTGTCGCGAGCCGCAAGATGCGGGATCATGCGCTCGAACCCGTCGGCCCAGAACGAGCAGCTCTTGCAGCCGGCGTCCCAGTCCGGCGCGAACATGAAATGCTGCACCACGAGCTGCGGGCGGCCCCTGAAGAGATCGGCGAGCTTCGCCTTGCCGTTCGGGCCGTCGAACACATAGTCCTTGTCGACCTTCACCCAGGGCAGCGCGCGGCGCTCCTCGGCGAGCCGGTCGCGGGCGCGCGTGAACTCCTTTTCGTGCGCCATGTGGACCTTGCGGGCCTCGATCCATTCCTCGCGCGTGACGACCTTGTGCGGCTGCATGGTGGCCTCCCGTAATTCAGGCGAGGATGGCTTCCAGCTGCGCAAACAGCTCGTTCCAGCCCTTGGTATGGTTGTCGCGCGCGGTCTCGTCGAAGAACTGTTCGTGGGTGAAGACCATGAGGCTGCCTGCGCCGTCGGGCTTGATCGCCACCGTCACCAGCGACTCCCGCTCCGGCGTCGAATGCCAGGCCCAGGAGAACACCAGCTTCTCGTTCGGCACGACCTCTTGGTAGACGCCGCCGACCTCGGAATGCTCGCCGGATTCCATGTCGAAAGAGATGCGGTAGCGGCCGCCGATGCGGACGTCGAGCTCGGCGCGCAGGGTCCCGGGCTTCGCCTTCGTCGTGCAGAACCAGCCGATCAGCGTTTCCGGGTCGGTCCACGCGGCCCAGACTTTTTCCGGGCGCGCACGGAAGCGCCGCGTGAGGGTGAGGCTCGGGCGCTCGACAAAGGCGGGCTTGGCTGCTGCGGGTTGGGCCATGGTTCTTCCTCCAGGAGGGCGGCAAGGCGGTCGAAACTTTCGGACCAGAAGCGCGCATAGCGAGTGAGCCAGTTCATCGCCTGCTCCATCGGCTGCGCGGTGAGGCGGCAGGCCACGGTGCGGCCCGTCTTCTCGCGCGCGATGAGGCCTGCATCCGACAGCACGTCGAGATGCTTCATGATCGCCGGCAGCGACATCGGAAAGGGCTGGGCCAATTCGCTCACGGAGAGGCTCTCCCTCTCCACCAGCCGCGCCAGCAAGGCGCGACGGGTCGGGTCGGAAAGGGCCGCAAAAGTGCGGTCGAGCGTTGCATCCTTATACTTAACCATAGAGTTTAGTATAGGCGCAAAGCGAGGCGAGTCAAGCGACCCGCCTCGAATTCTCAGTCGTAATAATAATAGCGCGGCTTAACGCGGCGTTGCTGCTGCTGGCCAAAGGCCACGCGCGGATTGATGTTGCAGGAAAGCGCGCGGCCCGAGGCCGCCGCCATGCACGACGCGTAGCTCGGATAGAAGCAGTCGCCGGGAATGCCGACGCCACGGCCCTGCAGGCAGTAGGGATAATCATAGGCCGCGGCCGGCGCGGAGCCGGTCACGCTTGCAACGCCGGCTGCCAGTACCATCATCATTGCCAATAGTGTCTTGCGCATGGCCGTAATCTCCTGTGTGGCCGCGTCACCCTACTCTGGATACGCCATGGCGTCCGGAAAAGTTCCGTGCGCCAGATCACAGTCACTCGACCTTGAGGCCCGCGCCTTCGACCACCTTCTTCCACTTCTCGGTCTCGGCGGCGATGTCCTTGCCGAACTGCTCGGGCGTCTGGATCAGCGGCTCGCCGCCGAGCTCGGTCAGGCGGGCCTTGATGGCGGGCTCGGCAAGGATCGAATTGATCTCCGCGTTCAGCTTGGCGATGATTTCCTTCGGCGTGTTCTTCGGCGCGCCGACACCGAACAGCGCGCTCGCTTCATAGCCGGGCACGGTCTCGGCCAGCGGCGGAACGTCGGGCAGTTGCGGCGTGCGCCCGGTCGAGGTCACCGCCAGTGCGCGCAGCGTGCCGGATTTGATGTGCTGCAGCACCGAGGGCATGTTGTCGAAGATCACCTGCACCTGGCCGCCGATCAGATCGGTCAGGGCCGGCGCCGCGCCGCGATAGGGCACATGCGTCATCTTGGCGCCGGTCATCGCCATGAACATCTCGCCGGACAGATGCACCGACGTCCCGTTGCCGGAAGAAGCCAGGTTCACCTTGCCGGGATTGGCCTTCACATAGGCGATGAACTCGGCAGGCGTCTTTGCCGGCACGTCCTTGTTGACGGTCATCACGTTCGGCACGCGGTTGAAGGACGCGATCGGGGCAATGTCGCGAATGACATTGAATTTGAGATTGGTGTAGAGCGAAGCATTGATGTAGTTGGCCGGATTTATGAACAGCAGCGTGTAGCCGTCGGGTTCCGCGTTGATGACGGACTCGGTCGCGATGTTGTTGCCGGCGCCGGGCTTGTTCTCGATCACGAATTGCTGGCCGAGCCGTTCCGACAGCCGCGCCCCGATCAGGCGCCCGATGATGTCGGTGGCGCCGCCCGGCGGATAGCCGACCACCCATTTCACCGGCCGGGTCGGATAATCCAGCGCCATGGCGCTTCCGATCGGGGCTGTGGCCGCAGCGGCGAGCGCGATGAGGCCAATGGCGGAACGGCGTGAAATCATGAAGTTTCTCCCTGCAGGCCCGGTGCGATGCCGGCCCTTGTCTGTTGAAGTCGAAGCGGGCAGCGTTGTAACAAACAACGCCGGAAGCGGCCAGTGCGACAGAAGTACCGAACGCCACGACGAAAGGATGAGGAATGTCCGTGAAGGTCAACGCGCTCGATCACCTCGTGATCAACGTCTCGGACGTGCAGCGTTCCGCAAAATGGTACGCAACCATTCTGGGCATGGAGATCAAGGTGTTCGATCCCGGCCCCGGCAAGACGCCGCGGACCTCGCTGGTGTTCGGCAACCAGAAGATCAACGTGCGGCCGCGCGATGCCGACAAGGTGGAATGGTTCACCGCCGACCACGAGACGGCAGGCAGCGATGACCTCTGCTTCCTCACCTCGAGCACGCCGGAACAGGTGGTCGCGCATCTGAAGGCGAACGGCGTCAGCATCGAGGAAGGCCCGGTGGCAAAACAGGGCGCCCGCGGCACGCTGCGCTCGGTCTATTGCCGGGATCCGGACGGCAGCCTGATCGAGATTTCGTCGTATGGGGAATTGAAGTAGCGCGGTGTCTCCACTCACTCGTCATGGTCGGGCTCGTCCCGGCCATCCACGTCTGCGTGACCGCGATACCGTCAAGACGTGGATGCCCGGGACGAGCCCGGGCATGACGAAGGAAAGAGCAGTGCGTCCCCCATTTGCCCCCCGCCCAATCCAGTGGCAGAAAGACCTCCACCCAAGACAACAATCAGCGGCCCGAAGGCCGCACGGGAGGAAGCATGATCCATTCACGGCAAGCGCCGGGCGTCATCAGCCCCTTTGACGGGCTCGACGTGCCCTGGCTGCTCAGGATGCGCGCCGAGGTGCGGCGCGACCATCCTTTCCTGATCTGGGCGCCGTTCGACGCGCCCGCGCGAAAATGGTCCTACGGCGAATTCCATGAACGCGTCGGCGCGCTCGCCGCGGGCCTGGCCAGGCGCGGCATTAAGCAGGGCGACTATGTCCTGATCCATCTCGACAATTGCATCGAGGCGATGCTGGCCTGGTTTGCCTGCGTCGAGCTCGGCGCCATCGCCGTGACCACCAACACGCGCTCGGCCGCCGCCGAGATCGAGTATTTCGCCGGCCATTGCGGCGCGGTCGCCGCGATCACGCAGCCGGCCTATGCCGAGCTGGTGGCAGCCAATTGCAAGGGCTTGCGCTGGATGGCGGTGATCTCGCACGACGCAGGCGCAGCACCCGCGCAGGCCCCGCAACGCGGCGACAGTTTTGAATCGCTGTTTGCCGACAGCGCCGACCGGCCGCGCCGCGCCACCGATCCGCTCGCACCCTGCAGCGTGCAATACACCTCCGGCACCACGTCGCGGCCGAAGGCAGTGCTGTGGACCCATGCCAATGCCCTGTGGGGCGCCAAGATCAACGCCGCGCATGAGGATTTGCACCAGGACGACGTGCACCAGACCTATTTGCCGCTATTCCACACCAATGCGCTCGCATATTCCATGCTGGCGTCGCTGTGGGTCGGCGCGACCTGCATCGTCCAGCCGCGCTTTTCGGCGAGCCGCTTCTGGCCGGTGGCGCTGGAGCATGGCGCGACCTGGACCTCGACCATTCCGTTCTGCATGAAGGCGCTGCTCGAGCACGAGATTCCAGAGAATCACAGGTTCCGGCTCTGGGGCACCGCGATCAACGAGCCACCGCCCTTTGCCGCCTTCGGCATCAAGATGATCGGCTGGTGGGGCATGACCGAAACCATCACCCACGGCATTGTCGGCGAGGTCGATCAGCCCAACATACCGATGTCGATCGGCCGCGCCGCGCCGGAATACGCCATCCGCATCACCGACGATGACGGCGCGCCGACGAAAGTCGGCGACACCGGCAATCTCTCCATCAAGGGCGTTCCCGGCCTGTCGCTGTTTGCGGAATATCTGCACAACGAAAGGGCCACGCGCGAAAGCTTCGACGAGCACGGCTTCTTCCTCACCGGCGACCGCGTCGAGCTATTGGGCAACGGCTTCATCAAGTTCGGCGACCGCGCCAAGGACATGCTCAAGGTCGGCGGCGAGAACGTCGCGGCATCCGAGATCGAGCAGGTGATCGCCGTGATCCCCGGCGTGCGCGAGGCCGCCGTGGTCGCCAAGAAGCATCCGATGCTGGACGAGGTGCCGGTGGTGTTCATCATTCCGCAGGACGGCGTGGCGCGGATGCCGGCCGAACTGCACGACAACGTGATGGCCGCCTGCAAGAGCGCGCTCGCCGACTTCAAGGTGCCGCGCGAGATCCGCTTCGTCGACGACATGCCGCGCTCGACCCTGGAGAAGGTGGCCAAGGCGGAGCTGCGGAAGATGCTGGAAGGCGCGTGAGGGACACACGCTGACTGGACTCCCTCCCCCCTTGCGGGGGAGGGTTGGGGAGAGGGGCCCGCGGAAAGACTGCCGATGACGCCACCCCTCTCCCGGAACGCATCTGGCGATGCGTTCCGACCTCCCACGCAAGGGGGAGGTGAAGAAGAGCAAGAGGCGCTAGCTCGTTCTGCGAAGCGGCGAAGCAGTTCAGCCGATCCCCACCGCCACGGGCCGGAACGCCTGCAGCAATTGCTGGTCGATCTTGCCGCCCATCTCTTCCATGATCGTGAACGCCTTCAGCCGCGTATAGGGCACGCGGTAGGAGCGGTTCTCGACCAGGGCGGCATAGATGTCGACGATGGTGGTCAACCGGACGATGTCGGAGATCTCCTTGCCCGACAGCGCATCGGGATAGCCGGAGCCATCGAGCAACTCGTGGTGATGCAGCACCACGTCGAGCATCTCCGCGGGGAAGCCGCCTTGCGCCACCAGCGCCTCATGGCCGCGCCGCGGATGGGCGCGGACGGCGGCGCGTTCCTCCTCTGTGAGCCCGTCGGGCTTTTCGAGGATGGCAAGCGGGACGAAGGCCTTGCCGACGTCATGCAGCAGGGCTGCCCGGGCAAGCCGGCGCTGGTCGTCCTCACGCATGCCGAGATGCTGGGCAAAGGCAACGGCAAAGCCGGTCACGAACAGGCAGTGGCGGTAGCTGGCATGATGGTGGCAGCCGACCGTGGTCAGCCACTCGCGCAGCGAGGAATGCTTGATCGCTTTCAGTATCCTGGTTTCGGCCTGGACGATGTCGTCGAATTTCAGGGGCTGGCCGGCCGGCAGCTTCTCGAAAATCTTGACCATCACCGCATGCGCAGCCTCGACGCCGCGGTTCAGGCTCTTGCCGCGATCTGTCTCGTCATACTCGCTGGCGTCGGGAAAGGCGGCGCGGATGCGCTGCAGGATGCCTTGCGCATCGAACGGCCGCCAGATCGTATCGGTGGCGCCCAGCGCCCAGGCCTGCATGGCGCCGTGATGCAGCGCATCCGCCAGCACGAACAGGCGCGGCATTTCGCGATAGGCCTCGCTGCGCATCCTGTTGCGCACCATCTGCACGCTCTCGGGCGAGCGCAGATTGATGTCGACGACGACACCGGAGAGTTGGTCGGGCTTTTCCGGGATCTGCGAGGTGGCGACCGTTTCCACCTCGCCGACGGACTGCAGGATGGCGGCGAGCTCGCTGCTGTGGTCGGTCCGGTCGGAAGCGAGCAGCAGGCGGCGCTTTGGCGACGTCTTGTTGGTGGAAGCGGTCATGAACCCCTCGGCTACGCGTAGCAATGTTGGCACAACGCTACCTGACGAGGAGTTCTCTGCAGCTTAAGGGGCGTCGTGAATACGGCCTTGCCGCGATCGCTAAAGGTTTAGCGGTTGCGGCGGCATACAACTCTCGTCATCGCCCGGCTTGACCGGGCGACCCAGGGCGGATTCAACCGGTCGTCGCAACACTTCAGGTATGGCTCACTCGGAGAAATTCGTCGAGAGTTTCCGCTGGTGTTTTCCAGCCGAGGGTTTTCCGGGGTCTGGTGTTGA
>NZ_JACRMG010000007.1 GCF_016219575.1 Bradyrhizobium sp.
ACTGCCCAGGGCTGAGCATCCACATAGGTCGCTCCACCATACTTCAGCGTCGGCCCCGTTCCGCCCGCGACTGGATCGAAGGAATAGGTGCTGCCGTTCAAGACAAGCTTTGTCACACCGTTCGACTCGATCACAGTGCCCATCGGCGCAGGCACTCCGATCACGCCGTCATGGTTCAGGTCTTGCTGGAAACTGACCTCAATCGACTGCAATGCGCTACTGCTGGCAGAAGCGTTTGCCAGCGGCCTCGAAACAAAGTTGCCGTTGGTGTCAGTGTTCCAGATCGTATAGACGCTGCTAGCCGAATTGAACCAGGCTACCTGGTAACCGCTCGACGTCTGTTCCACGCCGATCACCGCCCAGGGCTGAGCATCCACATAGGTCGCTCCGCCGTACTTCAGCGTCGGCCCCGTTCCGCCCGCGACCGGATTGAAGTAGTAGGTGCTTACGGTCAGAACCAGCTTGGTCACGCCCAACGATTCGATTGTAACCGATGTCACCGGAGCCGTCTGCGCGCCGAGAATGACGCTGGCGCTGAGCGCGATGTTGCCCGTGAGGTCGATCGCAAAGTCGGCAACGCCATCGCCGTTGATGTCGCCCCGCAGCGTGGTGATGCCACTGCTGTAGGAATAGTTGAGCGCGTAGGCGCCGCCGTCGAAAGCCGAGGTGCCGAGGAAGCGGAACGAGCCCATCGCGGAAATGTCGATGAGGTCGCCCGAACTGAAGTCGGTGATGATGTCATGCTGGCCGCTGGCCGCCGAGCTGTGGCCGGAAGCGAATACAAATGTGTCGGCGCCGCCATTGCCCGTCATCGTGTCGCGGCCGGCGCCACCGGTGAGCCGGTTGGCGATCGCGTTGCCGACGAGGGTATCGGCGCCAGAGCCGCCGATCGCATTCTCGATCAGGGAACTCGTATTGCCGTTGAACAGATACGCATTGTAGACGTTGCCGGCCGCATAATGGCCGGCGCCGAGATAGGCGAGTTGCGCGGCCGAGGTGATGCTCGACGCACCCGGATTGAGGTTGATCGAAACCGCCGTCGTGTAGTTCGACAGGTCGTAGGTGTCGATGCCGTTGCCGTCCCAGATCGTCTCGAAAACGCGGTTCGCCGAGCCGCCCGCGCCGCCGCCAGGCGCCAGTTGGGCGACGCCGTTGATGAACATCTGTCCGGTCGTCGAACTCCAAGTATAGACCGTGTTGCTGCTCTGGGTGTTGTAGTTGGCGCCATAGAGCGTCTGCAGGGCGAGGATGTCGTTCGCCATGTAGGTCTGCGAGAAGCCGTAGGATTCGGCCGTGTACCCCGTGAGCGGCGCCCCCGCATAGCTGCGGTAGCTCATGATGGAGTATTCGGAGTTGTCGTGCGCGTACGGCACCGCGACGTTGGAGACGCCGCCGGTCTCCTGGCTGTGCTTGAGGCCGAGCGCGTGCCCTAGTTCGTGCAGCGCCGTGGCGAAGAAGTAGTTGCCCGACGCCGCCGCCGCGTAGTTGTAGGCAGTGCCGAACCAGATATCGCCGCCGGACGCGGAGCTCCACGGATAGTAGGCGTAGGAGGTCGGATTTGCCGCCGGCGACTGTGCGATCTGGAGGTCGGCGGTATTGGTGCCGGCATAGCTGATCGAAATGTTGGTGTAGCCCTTGATCAGCCCGACAGCGTAGTTGATCGCCGACTGCATCGCGGCCGGCGCCGACGAAAAGCCGGATACCGCGGGTTCATTGTCGGGGGAATAGCCGCTGGCCGGATAGTCGCTCGTCGAATCCGGAAAGCTGTAGGTGATCGAGCCGCTCCACTTGGTGCCGCCGAGCAGGCCATCGATTTCAGGATTGTTGGTTGCACTGACGCCGACAGCGGTAGCCACGTCCGATCTCCGGGATTCGTTTCCTTCAAATGACTAGCATTGCGGTTGGAATGCTAGATGCGCACACCATACATCCGGCTTAATTTCGACCGCGTCCGTGCAGGCTTGATAGCAACACTTTCTTAACCAGGATTTACTGCACAAAGAAGCCGGGGAACGAAACGCGGCACGGTCAAGAAAGAGGAAAAAGGTGAGGAAAACCCGCCGTTCCGGCGTACTATTGGCAATGCTGCCGGCTGCTGTGGTGCTGCTGCCGGTTCCTGACCGTATTTCTCCGGGAGAGGATACCCCGATGTACAGAAAAGCCAATGCGGGAGAGCCGTCTGCCGCCTCACCGGAACGCACCATGCCGCCCGCGCGGAACCCCAAAATCGCCGTGGCGGAGGAATACGAGATCGCGCGGCGCCGCGGCACGGCCGAGGCGCTCGAGCTCTTCATTGCCCGGCATCCGGACAGCAGCCTGGCCGAGCGGGCGCGCACCGAACTAAGGCAAATGAAGCGATAGGGTGCGGCGGCCAAGACCGGGCGCAGGCCAATTTCATGGATGTATGCGTCGCAGGGAGGCAGGCCCCCCTTCCCGGCATTTGGAAATGCTCAACAAATTGTTTAAGCACTAACTCACGCTTTTCGGCCGGCAAGAAAACGAGAGATTTCAATGCCCTTCCCGCGCGCTTCCCAGGCCCTCTCCCGCTTTACCGTGCTCGACCTCACCCGCGTCCGCTCCGGGCCGACCTGCGTGCGCCAGCTCGCCGATTGGGGCGCCAACGTCATCAAGGTTGACGCACTTCTGGAAGATGCCGCCGGCGAGCAGCCGGGCGGCCCGCGCCAGGGCTCGGACTTCCAGAACCTGCACCGCAACAAGCGGGCCATGACGCTGAACCTGAAAGATCCCAGGGGCCTCGAGGTGTTCATGCGGCTGGCGAAACAGGCCGACGTCATCGTCGAGAATTTCCGTCCCGACGTGAAGGCCAAGCTCGGCATCGACTATGAGAGCGTGCGCAAGGTCAATCCACGCATCGTGTATGGCAGCATTTCCGGCTTCGGCCAGGACGGCCCCTACCACAAGCGCCCGGGCTTCGATCAGATCGCCCAGGGCATGGGCGGGCTGATGTCGGTCACCGGCGCGCCGGGCGCCGGCCCGATGCGGGTCGGCATCCCCGTCGCCGACCTCACCGCGGGGCTCTTCTGCGCGCTCGGCATCCTCACCGCCCTGCTCGAGCGCGACGTCTCGGGCGAAGGCCAGTGGGTGCAGACCTCGCTGCTGCAGGCACAGATCTTCATGCTCGATTTCCAGGCCGCACGCTGGCTGATGGAAAAGGAAGTGGCAAAACAAGCCGGCAACAACCACCCGACATCGATCCCGACCGGCGTATTCAAGACTTCGGACGGCTATATCAACATCGCCACCACCGGCGGCCGCATCTGGGAGCGCTGCGCGCAGGCCATTGGCGCGCCCGAGCTGGTCACCAACCCCGATTACGCTACCGCCCCTGCGCGCTCGAAGAACCGCGACGCGCTCAATGCCGCGATCGAAAAGCTCACCGAGAAGAAGTCGACGGAAACCTGGGTGAAGGAATTGAACGCCGCCGGCGTGCCCTGCGGTCCCATATATTCCATCGACCAGATGTTCGATGATGCGCAGGTCAAGCACCTCGGCATGGCGCAGCATGTGCCCAACGACGAGAATCGCCACATCCAGCTCGTCGGCCAGCCCGTCACGCTGTCGCGCACGCCGAGCAGGATGGCCGTGCGCCCGCCGGAATTCGGCGAGCAGACCGACGAGGTGCTGGCCGAGTTCGGCTTTGCCAATGACGAGATCGCAGAGCTCAGGCAGCGCAAGGTAGTGTGAGGCATCGGCATGCAGGGAGCCGGCTATCTCGCGATCTGGAGCGACCTCACGCCCGAGGACGAGACCGACTGGGCGCACTGGATCACGCGCGAACACGCCGCCGAGCGTGTCGGCATCAATGGATTTCTGGCCTGCCGCATCTTCCGCGCGCTTGGCACGGCGGCAAACCGCTATTTCATCCTCTACGAGCTCGAAGATGAAAAAGTGGTCGGCGGCGCCGACTACCTGGCGCGGCTCAACGCGCCGACACCGTGGTCGCAACGCATCATGCCGCGGCTGGGCAACTTTGCGCGCGGCGGCGGCCGCATTGCCGCTTCCGCCGGTCTCGGTCAGGGTGGCATCGTGGCGCCGCTTCGCCTCGATGCCTCGCCGTCATGGGATGCAGCCACCGTCACCGCCGAGCTCGCGCGCCTCGACCGCATCATCGCCGCCCGGGTTCTCCTCACCGACATCGTAAAGACCTCGATTCCGACCAGCGAGAAAGGCATGCGCAGCAATGACGGCTCCTTTGCAGCCCTCGTGCTGATCGAAGGGCTGGATGAGGCCGCCGTCCGCAACGCACTGCATCATCTGCGCGCGCGATTGCCTGCCGAGCATCGCAACGCCGTCGACGCCCTGCCGCTCTACCGGCTCGCCTTCAGCCTGCCGAAACGGCTGCTGCCGGGCTGAGAGACCCGTAGGGCGGATTAGCCGAAGGCGTAATCCGCCGGTTGCAGCGGCGGATTACGCTGGCGCTAATCCGCCCTACGCTTGCTGCCAAGGATTTCCTCAACGATTTCAGCTTCATTTCCAATAATCAGAATTCCGCTTGACAGTTACGCAAATCAGAACTATGTTGGGTGCACCCTGAGCCCGCCTGAGGGGCGTTTCGCGATCGTCACGATACGTTGGGCACGGGATGCGATGGACGCTGCGGCGTCAGGCGAGCTTTGGTTCGCCGGACGAAAACGCGGCAGCGTACGGCGAAATCGTGTGGTCCTGGCGCCGCGACCCTGGCGTCTATCCTCGCCGGCCTGTGCTGGCGGGGCAACGGGGGCAAGACAGGCCGTTCCCCGGGGAGAGCGCGACATAAGCCGTAAAGCCATTGCGCGGGGAAGGCCGGGCTGTCCCGGCTGTACCTGTCAAATCCGTGTGCATTTTCTGTTGCACTCTTCGCACACGGTGATGCGGGCGCAGTCGGCGCCCGGCCTTCCCTGCGCCCTCTTTCCGAAAGAGGGCCAACGAAATGACAAACCCGGGCAAGGACGCGCCGCGGGAATGCGGATTCACGCCTTCGCCGGCCGCAGCGCACGCGTCACGCCGCTGAACAGGCGATCGATCACCGGCCAGAATAGCAGCACGATGGCGAGCGTCGTGATCGAGCCGACCAGGTAGTTCGACCAGAACACCTTCAGGTCGCCGCCGGCGCCGATCATCGAAAGGCGGAACGCATCCTCGGCGCGGTTGCCCAGCACCAGCGCCAGCGTGAACGGCGCCAGCGGAATGCCGATCTTCTTGAAGACGTAGCCGATCACGCCAAAGCCGAGCATCAGCCAGATGTCGAACATCGCGTTCTGGATCGCATAGGCCCCGATGGCGCAGGACACCACGATCATCGGCGCCACGGCGGCGAACGGCACGCGCAGGATCGAGGCGAAGATCGGCACGGTGGTGAGCACGAGCACGAGGCCGACGACGTTGCCGAGATACATCGAGGCGATCAGGCCCCAGACGAAGTCCTTGTGCTCGACGAACAGCAGCGGCCCCGGATTGAGGCCCCACACCATCAGGCCGCCGAGCAGGATCGCAGCCGTCCCGGAGCCGGGAATGCCGAGCGCCAGCATCGGCAACAGCGCCGCGGTGCCGGAGGCATGGGCGGCGGTTTCCGGCGCGAACACGCCCTCGATGCGGCCCTTGCCAAAACTGTCCTGGTCCTTGGCAAAGCGCTTGGCGAGATTGTAGCCCATGAAGCTCGCCGCGATCGCGCCGCCCGGCGTAATGCCGAGCCAGCAGCCGATGAAGGACGAGCGCAACAGGGTCACCCAGTATTTCGGCAGGTCTTTCCACACCGACAGCACCACGCGCAGCGAAATGCCGGCGGCATGCCCGCGCAGCGCCAGCCGCTCTTCCATGGTGAGCAGGATTTCGCTGATGCCGAACAGGCCGATCACCGCGACCAGGAAGTTGACGCCCCGGAGCAGTTCCGCCGAGCCGAAGGTCATGCGGAGATTGCCCGACACGGTGTCCATGCCGATGCCGGCGAGCAGGAGTCCGAGCGACATGGAGATGACCGTCTTGTGCTTGGCCTCGCGGCCGAGCCCGACGAAAGAGCAGAAGGTGAGAAGATAGACCGAGAAGAATTCCGGCGGGCCGAACTTGAGCGCAAAGGAGGAGATCATCGGCGCCAGGAAGGTGATCAGGAGCACCGCGACCAGCGAGCCGATGAAGGAGGAGGTGAACGCCGCGGTGAGCGCCTCCGCCGCCCTGCCCTGCTGCGCCATCGGATAGCCGTCGAAGGTGGTCGCCACCGACCAGGCTTCGCCGGGGATGTTGAACAGGATCGAGGTGATGGCCCCACCGAACAGCGCGCCCCAGTAGATGCAGGAGAGCATCACGATGGCCGATGTCGGATCCATGGTGAAGGTCAGCGGCAGCAGGATCGCCACGCCGTTGGGACCGCCAAGCCCCGGCAGCACGCCGACGAAAATGCCGAGCACGAGCCCGATCATCATCAGCACAAGCGTCTTCCAGGTCAGCAGCACGGCAAAGCCGTGCATCAGAAGGCCGAAGGCTTCCATGTCGCGCGCCCCGGCTCTAGCGGCCGAGGGCCGCTTCGAGCGGCCCCTTCGGCATGATGACGTCAAAGGCGACGTCGAAGGTGACGAACATCGCTGCGGTGAAGATGAAGGCGGTGAGCAACGACTTCCACCACGCGATCTTGCCGACAAAGTACATGAAGCCGGAGATCAGCAGGAAACTTGCCACATAGAGGCCGAGGAACTGGGTCGCTAGGACGAACAGCACGGTCGGCACGAACACGGCAAGCACGCGGCGGAGTTGCGCCTGCGTGACGAAGGTCTCACGCGCCTCCTTGCGCGACAGAAACGCCGCGACGAGGCCATAGAGGCTCGCGCCGGCGAGAATGATGGCGAGATAGAACGGGAAATAGCCGGGCTGCGGACCGGTGGATTCCCAGCCCGCGCCGGTGCGCCAGTTGTCCCAGCCGAGCGTCACAGCGAGCCCCAGCAGGAGAAGGCAGACGACGACGTCGACGGCGCGATTGCTGGTGACCGCAGGCGAGTTCGCCTCGGGCGCGGTCGGATCGTCGATGACGATTTCGATATCGGTGTTGGACATGGGAAGGGAACCCGGCTGGCGATGATCGCAAACCGGGATACGTGCCGATGTGGCCCCCGTCAATGACCGGCGGCGCGCTCGGGGAATGCGCTCGCAAGTGCAGCACGGTCCGCGCGCAGCACGCCGCGCTCGGTGATCAGCCCCGTCACCAGCCGCGCCGGCGTGACGTCGAAGGCGTAGTTGGCCGCTTGCGAGCCCTCGGGAACTACGCGCACGGTCTCGATGCGGCCGTCGCGGGTGCGGCCGGTCATCTCCGTGACTTCGCTGGCCTCGCGCTGCTCGATCGGGATTTCCGCAATCCCGTCATTGATACGAAAGTCGATGGTCGGCGACGGCAGCGCAACATAGAATGGCACGCCGTTGTCATGCGCGGCGAGCGCCTTCAGGTAGGTGCCGATCTTGTTGCAGACGTCGCCATTGGCGGCGACGCGGTCGGTGCCGACGATGGCGAGATCGACCATGCGGTGCTGCATCAGATGCCCGCCGGTGTTGTCGACAATCACCGTGTGCGGTACGCCGTGATGGCCGAGCTCCCAGGCGGTCAGCGAAGCGCCCTGGTTGCGCGGGCGGGTCTCGTCGACCCAGACGTGGACGGGGATGCCGCGGTCGTGGGCCTGGTAGATCGGCGAAGTCGCGGTTCCCCAGTCCACGGTGGCAAGCCAGCCGGCGTTGCAATGGGTCAGCACGTTGACCGCCTCGCCGGGCTTCTTGAAAGCGGCGATCTTCTCGATCAGGGCGAGGCCGTTCCTGCCGATCTCGCGATTGATGGCCACATCCTCTTCCGCGATCTCGGCGGCCCGCGCATAGGCTGCCTGCGCTCGCGACGACGGCGGCAACGGCCGCAGCGTGCGCATCATCTCGTCAAGCGCCCATTTCAGGTTGATCGCCGTGGGGCGCGAATTCACCAGAAGCTCGTAGGCACGGTCGAGATTGGCGTCGGAACGGTCGTCGCGCATGGCGAGCGCCATGCCAAAAGCGGCGGTGGCGCCGATAAGCGGGGCGCCGCGCACCAGCATGGTGCGGATCGCATCGGCCGCGGCAGCCGCGTTCTCGATTCCGACGACGACGAATTCATGCGGCAAACGGCGCTGGTCGATCGCGCTCACGGACCAGCCGTCGGGCTTGAGCCAGATGCTGCGAAAATGCTTGCCGTCGACCTTCACGACCGAAGCACCCTCCCCGCCACGGCATCGAGCTTCTTGAGCAGCGCGGGATCGCGCGCCTCCGGCGCGGTGATCAGCGCGGTCTCCAGGGCGCGATCGGAACCGAGCGGGCACGGCTCGTGTTCCCGCGGGAAATCCCGCGCCAGCCGCGACACCAGCGCCTTCGCCTTGTCGGCGTTGGAATTGAGCATGCGGATAATGTCCTGCACGGTGACCGCGTCATGATGGGGATGCCAGCAATCGAAATCGGTGACCATAGCGACGCTGGCGTAGCAAATCTCAGCCTCGCGGGCGAGTTTGGCCTCGGGCATATTGGTCATGCCGATCACGGAATAGCCGGCTGCCTTGTAGGTCAGGCTTTCGGCGAGGCTGGAGAATTGCGGACCTTCCATGCAGACATAGGTGCCGCCATCGACGGCGTCGATGCCTTCGGCTTTCGCGGCAGCGGCGAGATGCTCGCGCAGGCGCGGCGAGACCGGATTGGCCATCGAGACATGGGCGACGCAGCCCTTGCCGAAGAAAGAGCTTTCACGCCTGTAGGTACGGTCGACGAACTGATCCACCAGCACGAAGCATCCGGGCGGCAGTTCCTCCTTGAAGGAGCCGCAAGCCGACAGCGCAACGAGGTCGGTGACCCCCGCCCGCTTCAGCGCGTCGATATTGGCGCGGTAGTTGATGTCGGAGGGCGACAGCACATGACCCTTGCCATGGCGCGGCAGAAAGACAATCGGCAAGCCCCCGAGCGTGCCGCGCCGGAGCGGCGCCGACGGCTCGCCCCAGGGGCTTGCAACTGTCTCGTCGCGGACGTTTTCCAGGCCCGGCAGGTCATAGATGCCGGACCCGCCGATAATGCCGAGCACGGCGCGGGTCATGACTGCTCCAGATCAATCGTGTCGGGGGAAAGTTCGACTATACTGCGGCGCAATAATCAACCCTTGTTATCCGGCACGAAGCACGTTGATATGCCGGCCATGAAAGATCGCAACAAGCGCCAATCCATCATCGATGCCTGCCTGCGCATGAACGCGCTGGGCATCAACCAGGGCACCTCGGGCAATATCAGCATCCGCCATGGCGATGGCCTGCTGATTACGCCGACCGGCACGCCTTACGAGACGATGCGGCCCGAGCAGATCGTCCAGATGGGCCTCGACGGCTCGCACGATCCGGCGCAGCGGCCGTCGAGCGAATGGCGGTTTCACCGCGATATCCTGAAGGCGCGGCCCGACGTGGAGGCCGTGGTGCATGCCCACCCCACCTACTGCACCGCGCTTGCGATCATGGGCATGGAAATTCCTCCGGTACACTACATGATTGCCTGCGCCGGCGGCGATACCGTCCGCTGCGCGCCCTACGCGACGTTCGGTACCCAGGAATTGTCCGATCATGCAGTACGTGCGCTGGAAGGCAGGTTCGCCTGCCTGCTCGCGCAGCACGGCATGATCGCGGTCGGGCCGTCGCTGGCGAAGGCAATGTGGCTGGCCGTGGAGGTCGAGACGCTGGCGCGGCAATATCACGCGTCCCTCCAGATCGGGAAACCGCCGCTGCTGTCGAAGGAGGAGATCGAGAAGGTGCGAGTCCGCATGGCGGGGTACGGCCACGCGGACAGGTGAATGAAGGCCTGCGCTACCGGCGTTACTTGGCGATGAAACCGGCCTGATTCATCAGAGACGCATTGAGCTTGTCGTCTTCCTCGAGGAACTGGACCATGTCCTTTCCGGTGAGGAAGATCGGCTTCAGCGCCTGCTTCTCCATGTAGTCCTTGTATTCGGGGGTCTGCGTCACCTTCTGGAACAGGTCGACATAGAACGCCTGCTGGTCCGGCGTGACCTTGCCGGGCAGGAACATGGCGCGCAGCATCAGATACTGCACGTCGAGGCCTTCTTCCTTGCAGGTCGGGATGTCGCTCCAGGACTGCGTTTCCGTAACCTTGGTCTTGTAGGCGATGCGCTCCTTGTCGAACACGCAGAGCGCGCGAACCTGGCCCGCGCGCCAGACTTCGAGGTTTTCGGAGGGGTTGTTGACGTTGGCCTCCGTGTGCCCGCCGACCAGCTGCGTCGCCGCCTCACCGCCGGACTTGTAAGGCAGATAGGAGAATTTGGCTCCGGTCTTCTGCTCCATGAAAACAGTGAGCACGTGATCCTCGCGCTTGGAGCCGGTGCCGCCCATCTTGAAGGGCGAGCTTGCGGCCTTCGCGGCGGCGATGAAGTCCTTCACGGTCTTCGGCCCCGACGCGTTGTCCCACAGCACGAACTGGTCCAGCGCGATGACAGACACCGGCGTGAGGTCGCGCCAGTTGAACGGAATCTTCGCCGACAGCGGCAACATGTAGATCAGCGAATAGGCAATCAGCACCTTGTTGGCATCGCCGTCGCTGGACTTCATGTACATCAGCGCTTCCGCACCCGATGCGCCGCCCTTCAGCGACACCACCATCGGCTGCTTCATCAAATTGTTCTTCTGGATCGCGGCCTGCATCATCCGCGCCATCTGGTCCGACGCCCCGCCGGCGCCGGCGGCGACGACGATCTCGACGGGTTTGGTCGGCTCCCAGGCGGCCGATGCCGGAGCGACTGCGATGACGGCGGCAAAGGCGGCCGCGGCTTTGAGGACATGTCTCACGCGTCTCTTCCCTGTATTCTTGTTCTAGCTGAGGAAAAGTGCCCAGCATGAGGATCCATTGTGCGCAGTCATCCGCGCAAGTTCAAGACGAGCTGTCGTCGCAGCCATATGATTTTCGCATGATTCGATCGGCCGGGTCACCGAACCGGCGCCAGCTACTTGCCCTTCCAGTTCGGCGTCCGCTTGCTCAGGAAGGCGTCCATGCCTTCGCGGAAATCCTCGCTCATATAGGCCTTGAGGATCAGGTCTTCGCCCTCGTCGCGCGACAGCGTGCGGCGGATGCGGCGCACCGCTTCCTTGGTGACCTCCAGTGTGATCGGCGCGTGGCTCGCGACGAGCCTGGCGGTTTCGTCCGCCCGGCGCTGCAGCACCATGACGTCAGGCACGATTTCGTTGAGCAAGCCAAGCGCAAGCGCTTCCTGTGCTTCAACAAGCCGCGCCTTGAAGATCAGATCCTTGGTGCGCGCGGGACCGACCAGCGAGACCAGGCGGGAGATGTTCGACATCGACAGGCAATTGCCGAGCGTGCGCGCGATCGGAAAGCCGATGCGCGTTGACTCGGTGCCGATGCGGATGTCGCAGCAGGCCGCAATTCCCGCGCCGCCGCCGGTGCAAGCGCCGGCGATCGCCGCAATAACGGGTACCCGGCAGGATTCCAGCGTGCCGAGCACGCGGTCGATCCGCGCTTCATAATCGAGCGCGTCCTGCGCGGTCTTGAACGCGCGGAATTGCGAGATGTCGGTGCCGGAAGCGAATGCCTTGTCGCCCGAACCGGTAAGGATCAGCGCCTTGATCGAGCGGTCCTGATTGATGGACTCGCAGATGGAGGCCATCTGTTCGTACATCGCAAAGGTCAGCGCATTGCGCGCCTGCGGACGGTTGAAGGTGATCCGGGCGATGCCGTCCTCGACGGAATAGATCAGGTCTTCGGTGGCAGTGACCGGCGCATTCATCCTGGCTCTTTCTCTTTTCTCGCGTGGACCGATGCCGCCTCAGGCGACCGCCGCCTTCGGCATTGGCACCACGTCGCGTCCCTTCAGCACGTCCATCGCCGCCAGGACACCGCCGCTGCGATGCGGAACCTCGGCGAGGTCGAGACCCATCTCGACGCCCGACAGCGTGCCCATCAGCATGAGGTCGTTGAAATGACCGATATGGCCGATGCGGAACAGCTTGCCCTTGACCTTGTTGAGGCCGGTGCCGAGCGACATGTCGAAATTCTCTAGCACCACCTTGCGGAAGGCGTCGGCGTCATGGCCCTCGGGCATCCGTACGCCGGTCAGTGCCGGCGAATGTGCATTCGGATCGAGGCACTGCGTCTCCAACCCCCACACCTTGATCGCAGCACGTGTGGCGGCGCTATGGCGCTTGTGGCGGGCGAACACGTTCTCGAGACCTTCTTCCTCGAGCATCCTGACCGCTTCGCGCAGGCCAAACAGCAGATTGGTCGCCGGCGTATAGGGCCAGGTGCCGGCCTTGTTGATGTTGATGACCTCCTGCCAGTCCCAATAGGACCGCATCGCCGTGTTGGTCCTGGCCACCGCAAGCGCCTTTTCCGAGACCGCGTTGAAGCCGAGACCCGGAGGCAGCATCAGGCCCTTCTGCGAGCCCGCCACCGACACATCGATGCCCCAGGCGTCGTGCTCATATTCGAGCGAGCCGAGGCCGGAGATGGTGTCGACCATCAAGAGCGCCGGATGCTTGAGCGCATCCATGATCTTGCGAACTTCGCGCGGGTCGGTGACGCAGGCGGTCGAGGTCTCGTTATGGACCACGCAGACCGCCTTGATCTTGTGCCCCTTGTCGGCCGACAGCCGCGCCTCGATCTGGGTGAGGTCGGCCCCATGACGCCAATCGCCCGGGATGAAGTCGACGTCCAGCTTGAACTTGTCGGCGATACCGCGCCACAGCACGGCAAACTGGCCGGTCTCGGCCATCAGCACCTTGTCGCCGGGGGCGAGCGTATTGACGATCGCGGCTTCCCAGGCGCCGGTTCCCGAGGACGGATAGATGATCACGGGCTGCTTGGTGCGGAACACCCGCTGCATGGCCGCCATGACGGCAAAACCGATCTCGGCGAATTCCGGACCGCGATGGTCCATGGTCGGCATATCCATGGCGCGCAGCACCCGGTCCGGCACATTGGTCGGTCCCGGAATCTGCAGAAAATGCCTTCCAGTATGCACGGTCATGGGCGTCCTTCCCGGTCTTGCCTTGTCTTCCCTTGGCTTTGCGAGCCGCTCGAATACCACTATTCGGCGGACTTGTCCCACGCCTGGTGGGGGCTGCCATTGCGCAATGGGCAGGGCTTCGCCTTGCCAAGCCGAGGGCAGGAAGGCAAGACAGTTCAAGGACATCGGGCGAGACCATCCATGGCGGCAACGAAGGCCGGAAAGTCGCGAAATTCGGCGGAAAACAGCGCGCTTGCCGCGCGGCTTTCGCGTGAAATCACGGGCGATATCCTGTTCGACGCCTTCAGTCGCGGCCGCTATGCCACTGACGCCTCCTTCTACCAGATCGTGCCGGCCGGGGTCGTGGTGCCCCGCAGCATGGACGAGGCGCTCAAGGCGCTCGCCATCTGCCGGGACGACGGCCGAATCGTCACCCCGCGCGGCGGCGGTACCTCGCAATGCGGCCAGACCATCAATGAGGGCATCGTTGTCGATTTCTCAAAGCACCTGAACCGACTCGTCTCGCTCGATGTGGAAAGCCGAACCTGCGTGGTCCAACCCGGCATCGTGCTCGACGACCTCAACCGGCAACTGAAAAAGCACGGGTTGTGGTTTCCGGTCGACGTCTCCACCGCCTCCCGCGCCACCATCGGCGGCATGGCTGGCAACAATTCCTGCGGCGGCCGCTCGCTGCGCTACGGGACCATGCGCGACAATACGTTGTCGATGGATGCGGCGCTGGCCGACGGAACATTGCTGCATTTCGGTGAGGTGCCGCGCGATCTCGCGCGGGCGAATTCGCCGGACAGCGGGCTTTCGCTGTTCCGCGACATGCTCGATCTCGGCGAGCGCGAGGCAGACGAAATCGCCGCGCGCTTCCCGAAAGTGCAGCGCCGGGTCGGCGGTTACAATCTCGATGCGCTGGTGCCGCGCAACGCGCCTAACAACCTGGCGCACCTGCTGGTCGGCTCCGAAGGCACCCTCGCCTTCACGACGCAGGTCGAACTGAAGCTGTGGCCGGCGATCCGCAACAAGGTGCTCGGCGTCTGCCATTTCGGCGGCTTTTACGAAGCGATGGATGCAGCCCAGCACCTGGTCAAGCTGCGGCCCATCGCGGTCGAACTGGTCGATCGCACCATGATCGCGCTCGGGCGCGACATCGCGATGTTCAGGCCGGTGATCGATGCGACCGTGCGCGGCGATCCCGACGCGCTACTGATCGTGGAATTCGCCGAAGAGAACCACGTCGACAATCTGCAGAAATTGAAACACCTGTCCGAATTGATGTCGGACCTCGGATTCGACTGGAACCGCCCCCAGCGCAAATGGGGTGGCGTAGTCGATGTCGTCGAACCGGAGACACAGACGGCAATCGCGGATTTCCGCACGTCCGGTCTCAACGTCATGATGTCGATGAAGCAGGAAGGAAAGCCGGTCTCCTTCGTCGAGGACTGCGCGGTGCCGCTGCCGCATCTCGCCGACTACACCGAGCGGCTGAACGCCATCTTTGCCAAGCATGGCACCCGCGGCACCATGTATGCGCACGCCTCCGAAGGCTGCCTGCATGTACGCCCTGTGCTGAACCTGAAGCTTGAAAAGGACGTCAAGGCGATGCGCGCCATTGCGGAGGAAGCCTTCTCCATGGTGCGGGAATACAAGGGATCGCATTCCGGCGAGCATGGCGACGGCCTCGTGCGCTCTGAATTCCACGAAAGCATGTTCGGCGAACGCATCATCGCCGATTTCAAGGAGGTGAAGCAGCGCTTCGATCCGGGTCAGACGCTCAATCCCGGCAAGATCGTCGATCCGCCGAAAATGGATGATCGCTCGCTGTTCCGCTATTCGCCGGACTATCGCGTCGGCGAGCTGAAAACTGCGCTTGACTGGTCGGCGTATCCCGGGGCCGGAGGCGGCTTCCAAGGCGCCATCGAAATGTGCAACAACAACGGCGCCTGCCGCAAGCTCGAAGGCGGCGTGATGTGCCCGTCCTACCGCGCCACCCGCAACGAAAAGGACGTCACGCGCGGCCGTGCCAACACGCTGCGGCTTGCGATCTCCGGCCAGCTTGGCCCCGCCGCGCTGTCGTCCGACGAAATGATGGAGACACTGAAACTTTGCGTCTCCTGCAAGGCCTGCCGGCATGAATGCCCTGTTGGCGTCGACATGGCCAAGATGAAGATCGAGGTGCTGGCGGCGCGGGCGGCAAGACACGGGCTTTCGTTGCGAGACCGGCTGGTCGGGTACCTGCCGCGCTATGCCGGGCTTGCCTCGCGCTTTGCGCCGATTGCGAACTGGCGCAACCGCAGTCCGTTGCTGCGAATCCTGTTCGAGAAGTTTGCCGGTATCAGCGCCAGGCGCGCCTTGCCCGCCTTCCGCCGCGACGTGTTCGCGCCCGACGCCGAAGTTTTCGGTCCCGCCGATGGACGCGAAGTCGTACTGTTTGCCGATACCTTCAATCGCACTTACGAGCGAGAGAACCTCGACGCCGCATTGCGGGTGCTGGTGGAGGCCGGCTACCGCATCCACATTCCACAGCCCGCCGATGGGAGACGGCCCTTGTGTTGCGGACGCACGTTCCTGTCCGCCGGCCTCGTCGATCAGGCGCGTGAGGAACTGGCCCGTCTCGTTGCGACCTACTCCCCGTTCGCCGCGCGCGGTGTGCCGATCATCGGGCTGGAGCCGAGTTGCCTGCTCACCCTGCGCGATGAATTGCTGTCGCTACGATCCGACAATGACGCCAGGGCGATCAGCGCGCACGCACTGCTGTTCGAGGAATTCCTGGTGCGCGAGGCCGAGGCCGGACGGCTGAAACTGCCGCTCGGTGCGATCGCAGGCCAAGCGCTGGTGCACGGCCACTGCCACCAAAAATCGTTCGGTGCGTTCAAGCCGGTGGAGAAGGCGCTGCGGCTGATACCGGAATTGAAGGTCGAGGTGATCGAGTCCAGTTGCTGCGGCATGGCCGGCGCCTTCGGCTACGGCGCGGACACTTATCAGGCCTCGATGGAAATGGCCGAACTGTCGCTACTGCCGGCCGTGCGCCGCGCCGACACCGACACCATCGTCGTCGCCGACGGCACCTCCTGCCGCCAACAGATCAAGGATGGCGCCGCGCGCGAAGCGATCCATGTCGCCCGCGTGCTGGGGATGAGCCTCGACAAAATGAAATCAACATCTGCCAATACGAAGGAATAATTTCATGGCCGAACTGACCCTCGAAGTCGCCCGCAAGATCCTCGATGCCGCCCTGGCAAAAGGCGTCGAGAAGAAACTGAAGCCGCTGGTGATCACGATCCTGGATGCGCGCGGCGCCGTGAAGGTCACCGCCGCGCAGGACGGCACCAGCCTGATGCGGGCCGAGATCGCGCATGGCAAGGCCTATGGCGCGCTGGCGCTCGGCATGGGTTCACGGGCGCTGTTCCAGCGCGCGCAGGAACAGGCCTACTTCGTCAGTGCAGTGAATGCGCTTGCGCAAGGCCGGCTGGTCCCGGTCCCGGGCGGCGTGCTGATCCAGGACGGCACCAAACTGCTCGGCGCCGTCGGCGTCAGCGGTGACACGTCAGATAATGACGAGATCTGCGCTGTCGCCGGCATCGAGGCGGCCGGACTGAAGGCGAACGCCGGCTAGCCATTTGCCCGGCCGGGCCGGCTTGCGCTTTTCGCCGAAAGCCTTCAGGCCTTCCTTGACGTCTTCGGTCATCACAAGCCCCGCAATCTGGTCTAGCTGTTGCGCGCAGGCGCTGCGACCTTTTTGACCCAGACCTTGTTGTCGTGGAAGGGTGCACCGCCGATCGGCGCCACCACATCCGCTCCTGTCAGCGTGTTGATGCCGCGGCCGCCGATATGGGACTTGTTGGGATGGATCGACTCGGCGATCAGGACGCCGCGGCGCAGGCCATCGAACAGTCTCGCCGTCAGCTTGGTTTCGCCGCGCGTGTTGCCAAGCGTCACGGCATCGCCATCGGCAATCGACAACGCCGCTGCATCGTCGGGATGGATCATCACGCTCGGGGCGCCTTCGCGGGCCTGCGAGCCCGGTGTCTCGTTGAAGCTGGTGTTGAGGTAGCTGCGCGATGGCGAGGTGGCGAGCCGGAACGGATGCTGTTCGTCCGCCTCCTCGATGACGGCCCAGTGGTCCGGCAGCACTGGCATCTGCTCCCAAGGGCCCTTGCCAGGAATACCGATGGGCGGATGCGCCCAATCGGCCTTGAAGTGGAACTTCTTGTCGGCATGCGCAAAGCCGTCGAGATAATGCGAGGTACGGAAATCCGGCTGGATGTCGCGCCAGAGGTCGGCCTCCAGGGTTGCGATGTCGCCATGGCCGCTTTTCTTCAGCGTGGCGTCGATCAACTCGCGTGGCGTCATCTGGAAGGCAGGATGCACCGCGTCGAGCCGCCTGCCGAGCCCCTGCAACACTTCGTGGTTGGTTCGACATTCGCCTGGCGGGTCGATCAGCTTGGGCCCGACGGAGATGTGCTGGTGACCGCCGCCGTAATAGAGATCGTCATGCTCGAGGAACATGGTGGCCGGAAGCACGATGTCGGCCATCGCCGCCGTTTCGGTCATGAACTGCTCATGCACCGCGACGAACAGGTCTTCGCGCGCAAAGCCCTGGCGAACAAGGTTCTGCTCCGGCGCCACCGTCATCGGGTTGGTGTTCTGGATCAGCATCGCTTTGACCGGCCCCTTGCCCTGCAGCGCTTCAGCGTCGCCGGTAAGGATGCGTCCTATCCTGGATTGATCGAGCGCCCGCGTGGAGCGGTCGATGGCCTCGTGCGCCTCGATCATGGACTCGTTAAACTGCCAAATCGAATAGTTGTTGTGGAACGCGCCGCCGCCCTCATATTGCCAGGCGCCGGTCACCGCCGGAATGCACAGAGCGGCATGCATCTGCGCCGCGCCATTGCGGCTGCGGGTGAAGCCGTAGCCGAGACGGAAGAACGTGCGCCTGGTCTGGCCGACCGCGCGGGCAAACGCCTCGATCTCCCCCACCGGCACGCCTGAGATCGCCGACGCCCACTCCGGCGTCCGTGTCTTCAGATGCGCTTCCAGCTCGTCGGGGCAATCGGCGTAGCGCGCCATGTAGTCGCGATCGGCAAAGCCTTCGCGAAACAGCACATGCATGACACCGCAAGCGAAGGCGCCGTCGGTGCCGGGTCGCAGGATGATCTTGATGTCAGCCTGCTTCATGGTGTCGTTGTTGTAGATATCGATCGCCGCGATCTTCGCGCCGCGCTCCTTGCGCGCACGCATCGCGTGGGTCATGACATTGACCTGGGTGTTGACGGGGTTGGTGCCCCAGATCACGACCAGGTCGGAGACACCCATCTCGCGGGGATCGACGCCGGCGATCTTGCCGGTGCCGACGGAGAATCCGCTGCGCGCGGTACTGACGCAGATCGTCGAGTAGAAACGGGAGTACTTCTTCACATGGGTGAGGCGATTGATGCCGTCGCGCATCACCAGACCCATGGTGCCTGCGTAATAGTACGGCCAGACCGACTCGGCGCCGAACTCGCGCTCCGCCTTCAAGAAGCGATCGGCAATCTCATCCAGCGCTTCATCCCAGGAGATGCGCGCGAACTGG
Organism: Bradyrhizobium sp.; assembly: GCF_016219575.1. Classification (GTDB taxonomy): domain Bacteria; phylum Pseudomonadota; class Alphaproteobacteria; order Rhizobiales; family Xanthobacteraceae; genus Bradyrhizobium. The sequence goes on from NZ_JACRMG010000007.1 coordinate 18,582, forward strand.
CCGGAACCCTTTTGGCCGGTTCGGCGCATGGGATAGAGCAACCGGTCCGGATGATGGATGCGCTCGGCGTAGCGCGCGACCTTGGCGCAGACGACGCCCGCCGTATAGGTCTGGATTTTCGAGCCGCGGACCCGGCCGATGGAGCGGCCGTCGATCACCTCGACATCGAGCGCGCAGGCCGACGGGCAATCATGCGGACAGGTGGAATGGCGGATGTCGATCTTGGCATGCTGGTTCATGGGACGAGAAGTAGCATCAAATCCTTGCGCAGCCGAGTGGGTCTTGCCGAGCAAATTGGCGCACAGCCTATGCGTCAGGCGCCGAAATAGGCCCCGCCATTGGCGTGGATCGCCTGCCCGTTGATGTAACGCGCGGCGGGACCGCAGAGGAAGCGTACCATGGCGGCGACGTCCTCAGGCCGCCCCTTTTCGCCGGTTAATGTATGGTGCGTCGCATGATGCGAGGGTTCCGGCTTGTCCTTGGGCCGCGGCGTGCCGATCAGGCCGGGAACGACGCAGTTTACGGTGATTCCATCGCCAGCCAGATCATGGGCAAGTGCGCGGGTGAAGCCGACGATGCCGGCCTTGGCTGTCACTACATGAGCCCGATTCGCCGCACCCGTATGCGCGCTCAGGCCGCCGATATTGACGATGGTGCCCGCGCCCGACTGGCGGAGCGCCGGAAGGCAGGCCTTCACGCAATGGAAGGCGCCATCGAGCGTCACGTCGAGGATCTCGCGCCAGCTCGCATAATCCATCTCGGCGAACGGCTTCTCACGACGCAGCGCGGCGTTGTTGACGAGGATGTCGATGCCGCCGAATGTCCTGACGGCTTGACCGGCCATCGCCTGCACGGCCTTGGCATCGGCGACATCTCCGATATGGGCGGTTGCCCTGCCCCCGGACGATTCGATTTCGCGCACGACGGCTTCGGCTTCAGTCCGGTTGCTGCGCGCGTTCACCAGAACAGCCGCACCGCCTTCGGCCAGGGCCAGCGCGATGGCCCGCCCAATGTTGCGACCCGCGCCGGTGACGATGGCAACCTTATCAGCGAGTTCCTGTGCCATGTCCACCTACCCCCGCAACGACGTGAGATCGATGCGGCCGTTGTACAAAGCCGCCATCAGCCTCAATGCCGCTTCGCCACGCGCCTTGCTCCAGCCGCCGTGTTCGACGTTGAGCAAGAACTTGTCAATCACGTCTTGCCGCGTCAGCGGCTCTTGCGCGCCGCCGCGCAAGTGAGGCTGCCGCTCCTCGACCACGCTGCCGTCCTTCAGCGTCACTCGCATATGGCCGGTATAGTTGCTTGGATAGGGATTGTCCGGATCGATGACGAATTTCACTTTCGCGGCGAGCGCGAGCACGCGTGGATCGGCAATCGCGCTTTCGGTGAAGGCGCCGAGCCCGACGCCGCCACGGACGAAGCCGGCCGCGAGCAGATAGGGCACGGCGAATTTGGCGGCATAGCCGTTGCGCGGGCGCTGCTTATCGGCGAGCGGCTCCCAGAGCCGGTGCACCGTGCCCTCCGCGACCTCGCAAACCACTTCCGCAACATCCTCGGCCTTGATGCCGCGCCCAGCCAGTCGCCGCGCGCAATCGATATAGGGCTGCGCCATGGTCCCACACGGATAGGGCTTGAAAGCAAGCGTATCGGTGACCCAACGCACGCCGAAATCGCCAACCAGCGCGTCGTAGTCGCCCTTTGTGGTGTGGGCGAAACCTTGGAACAGCCCGTGCACGCCCTCGAACACTGTGCGCGGGCCGACGAAACCGCCCCGCGCCAGAAGCGCGGCACGAATGCCGGATTGCGCGGCCCAGCCGGCATGCAGTCGCTTGGTCCAGGCGCCCTCGGCGAGATATTCGATGATGCCGCCCGCCATGCTGCCGGCAATCCCAAGCGCATCGACGATTTGCTTTGCGTTGAGGCCAAGCGCAGCACCGACACCGGCTGCGGCGCCCATCGCGCCGAATACCGCGGTCGGATGAAAGCCGGCCTTGTGGACGGCCTTTGGCACGACAAGGCTCAATCGGCAAAGGACTTCAGTGCCAACCGCAATGCCAGTCAGTGCCATGCGACCATCGGGATTGTGCCGTTCGCAGGCCGCCAGTACCGCCGGCACGATCACCGCGCCGGCGTGCACCGGACCACCCTCAAAGGTGTCGTCAAAATCCTCGCCATGCGCAGCGGTACCGTTGACGAAAGCGGCCCCGGAGGCGTTCAGCGTGCGCGCATGTCCAATCGCGGTGCACGGACCGTCGTCGTCGCAGCCCGCAAGGGCGCCCCGCACATAGTCCTCGTTGCGCGCGGTGACGCAGAGACCGACCACGTCGACCAGAAGACTCTCGCATTTATGAGCGGTTACAGCCGGTAGTCCACCCGGCTGCAGCGCAGCAATCCTCGCCGCCAGCACTTCGGCGATAGCCGTCTGAGGCAACATAGCCGGCATCAGACACGAAACAGTTTTGTGTAGCGCGCCTTGATCGCCTCTCCCTCTTTTTCCACCGCCGCGGCGTCGTCCTTCATGGTCTTGATCTCGGCGAGCGGCCTGCGGCCGGCTTTTTCCTTGGTCTGCGAATGCACCGAGCGCAGACCACCGACGTCGACAATAAGCTGCTGTGCCTCCCGGCTCAGGCTGAAGGCCTGGAACAGCCGTGCCGCGTTCGGGTGCGGCGCGGCCTTGAAGACGCCGTTCGGACCGATGATCAGCGGGGAGCCTTCGGTGGCATAGACCGGCTCGACGGGACGCCCCGCCTCCTTGATCTGGAAGATATTGTATTCGTTGCCGTCGGCCATCACGGCGCGCTCGCCAAGATCCAGCTTCTTCGGTGGATCGGCCGAAGACTGCACTTGCATCACATTCTGCTTGGCGAGTTGCTCGAAATAACTCCAACCGAGATCGCGCTGCATCTGGTAGGTCGCGGTCATGATCGTGCCGCTGTAGCCGGGATGCGCTTTGACAATCTTGCCCTTCCATTTGGGATCCAGCAGATCGGCAAAACTCTTCGGCGCGTCTTCCGCCTTAACCAGATTGGTGTTGTAGGCGATAATACTGAGCCAGACGCGGAAGCTCGCGAACTGGCCGTCGGGATCCTTGTGCTCGGCAGGATAAAACTTCGCGACATCCTCGGGGACGTAGGGCGCCAGAATGCCGTCGCGTTTCCAGACGATGAAATGGGCGGCATCCGAGGAATTTACGATATCGACCGCATGTATCTTGCTGGCATATTCCTGGCCGATCCGCTGGAACACGCGTTCGGCCCCGGTTCGCTCAACCCGCACCGCGATCCCCGGATATTTGGCTTCGAATGCCTTGGCCAACTTCTCCGCCACCGGCAAGTCGGTCGAGGTATAGTACATTACCTGACCTTCCTTTTTCGCAGCCTCGACCAGCGCCGGCGTAACCGCCTCCGCAGGTGGCGCTGCGGCAACTACCCGGGTTGAAAACACCGCGCCCGCCGCCAATGCTGCACCGCCCTTCAATACGCCGCGGCGCGAAATCGAAAGCTGTTTCATCCCTGTTCCCCGCTCGTGAAAGGCGAAGTTGCATACACCGAAGCCTAACCCTTATTCCGAAGCGACGCCCTTAGTCTATCGTCGACAGCCTATTCGCACTGCAGATAGATTGGCTACACAGGAAAGAACACCAGGGAGAGACGAATGACCGGCTCAAGGTTCGTGCTGGCGCTGGCCGCAGCCCTGCTGACGACGCCGATGGCAGCGCCAGCATTGGCGCAGGATTATCCGGCGCGCCCCGTCAAGATAATCGTGCCCTTTGGCGCAGGCGGGCCGGCCGACGTCACCGCCCGCCAGCTCGGCAACATCCTGCAGGAGAATTTTGGCCAGCCATTTGTGGTCGAGAACCGTACGGGCGCCGGCGGCGTGATCGGCACGGTCGAGGCAGCAAAGTCGCTACCGGACGGCTACACGCTGTTGATGATGTCGAACACCCAGACTGCAAATGAATCGCTGCTGTCGCCGGCACAGCGCAAATATGAACTGATGCGCGACCTCGCGCCGATTGCGCCGGCCAATTATTCCGACCTTGTGATCGTGGTACACCCGTCGGTGCAGGCAAAGACTCTGGCCGAATTCGTTGCGCTCGCCAAATCGCAGCCGGGCAAGCTGAACTATGCCTCGTCCGGCCAGGGCACGCCCTATCACATGGCCGGCGAGCTCTTCAAAGCGATGGCGGGAATCGACCTCGTGCACGTGCCCTATCGCAATAGCGGCGAGGCGCGAAGCGGCGTGATCGGCGGCCAGGTGCAGATGATGATCGACGCGGTGCCGGCGATGGCACCGAATGTCAACGAAAAGCAGGTGCTTGCCCTCGCTACGACCGGCAAGAAGCGCTCGACCGTCATGCCTGACGTGCCTACTGCCGATGCGGCCGGCGTCCCCGGATACGAGGCGACGATATGGCTCGGCCTGATGGCGCCGACGGGAACACCGAAGCCGATCATCGACAAGCTGAACGTCGCCGTGAATGCAGCAATCAAGCGGCCTGATATCGTGAAGCTGTGGACCGGTCAGGGTGCAGTGCCGATGTCAATGACACCGGAAGAGTTCGACAAGTTCCTGCGTGGCGACATCGTGAAGTGGGCGGACGTCGTCAAGAAATTCGCCGACAAGCCGCAGTAGGTTTTTTCGATGCCGCAGATCCGCTTCCGGCTGAACGGCACCGAGACAGCCGTCGACGCCGATCCGGAGCGTTCGCTGCTGGATATTCTTCGAAGCGAGCTCGGCTTGACGGGACCGCATTTTGGCTGCGGCGCCGGCGAATGCGGGACTTGCAACGTCATCGTCGGAAATCGCGCCGTCAATTCCTGCGACATGCCCCTGTGGTCCGCCGAGGGTAAAGACATCACTACACTGGAGGGTTTGGGCAGCGCAGAACGGCCGCATCCGCTGCAGCGCGCTTTCATCGCCGAGCAGGCGATGCAATGCGGCTACTGCATTTCCGGAATATTGATGAGCGCGGCAGCGCTGCTGCGGCAAAACCCATCGCCATCCGCCGACGAGGTGAAAGCAGCACTCGACCGCAACCTCTGCCGCTGCGGTTCGCACAACCGCATCGTGCGTGCTGTGCTGCGCGCGGCAAGAGAGATGTCCGCCGGATGAACACACCCTCCCCGCCCAGGCTGCCGGTCAGCCTCGCAGCCAATCCGCGGCTTTCATCGTGGCTGAAAATTTCAGCAGACGGGTATGTCGCGGTATCGCCCGGCAAGGTCGAGATCGGCCAAGGCATCATCACCGCGTTGGCGCAGATCGCCGCCGACGAACTCGATGTCGACATTTCCCGCGTGCGCATGCAGCGCGCCTCAACCGCCTCAAGTCCCAATGAAGGCGTGACCTCGGGCAGCCTCTCGATCCAGCAATCCGGCCGCGCACTCCGGCATGTCTGCGCCGAAGTGCGGCGCATCTTTCTGGCGAAAGCCTCCGATCGGCTGGGCACGAAAATCGATATGCTCGACATCCAAGACGGCACGATCAAGGGGCCGGGTAACGTCACCACGAGCTATTGGGAGCTGGCTGAGGAAATCTCGCTGGATCGCGATGCAAGCGGCGATACGACGGCAAAGCCGGTGGCGCGGCGGTCGCTGGTCGGACGCTCCGTGGAGCGGATCGATATTCCGGGCAAGGTCTTTGCGCAGCCACGTTTCATTCAGGACTGCGCGCCGCCGGGCACGCTTCACGGACGCGTGCTGCGGCCGGAAATTTCGGGCGCGAAGCTGGGAGAGCTCAAGCAGGACAGCGCGTACGCTGTCGCAGGCATTGTCGCTATCGTGCGCGACGGCGGTTTTGCAGGCGTCATCTGCGAAACCGAGCACGCAGCGGACGCTGCACTGAAGGCGCTACACGGGGGCGCGACCTGGGTGGGCGGCGAACCGCTCCCGGTGGAAAGCGACCTTGCGTCCTTCCTGAAATCGCAGCCGGCGGATTTGACCGTCATCGATACCCGGGGAGGCGCCGCTTACCCCGCGATATCACGCACAATCAGGCGGCAATTCTCGCGTCCCTACATTGCCCACGCTTCAATCGCGCCTTCCTGCGCCCTGGCAAGATGGGACGGCGGCCGCATCCACGTCTGGACCCACAGTCAGGCGATCTATCTCCAGCGCATCGATCTCGCGCGCGTCCTCGGGCTGCCCGTCGAAGACATCACCGTCGAGCACATGGAGGGCGCGGGTTGCTATGGACACAACGGCGCTGACGATGTCGCGCTCGATGCGGTCCTGCTGGCGCGTGCGACCCAAGGCCGTGCGGTCCGCGTGCAATGGTCACGCGCCGACGAGATGACCCATGCGCCGTTTGGCGCGGCAATGCTGGTCGAAATCGCGGCCGATCTCGATGCTCGCGGCGAGGTCGTCGGCTGGCGGCATTCGATCTGGGGCAACGGCCATACATCGCGCCCGGACGGCCTGGAGCCGCCCAAGCTTCTGGCAGCGACCGAACTGAAGGAGGCGTTTCCCCGCCTCGCAGCCGGCAACCAGCGCCAGCCGAGCGGAGGTGCCGACCGCAATTCCGTCCCGCTGTATGATTTTCCGTCATGGCAGGTCGAATTCCACCGGCTCTTGGCCATGCCAATCCGGACCTCGGCGCTGCGGTCGCTCGGAGGGCAGTGCAACGTGTTCGCGATCGAATCCATCATCGACGAGATCGCCTGCGAACACAGCGAAGATCCCGCCGCATTCCGCCTGCGCCACTTGCGGGACGGGCGCGCGCGAGCGGTCATTGAGGCCGCAACGAAGCGCGCTACCTGGAAGTCGGAGAGGCAGCCCGGAATCGGCCATGGCCTCGGGTTCGCGCGCTACAAGAATACGGGCGCCTATTGCGCCGTGGTGGCGGAGGTCGAAGCCATCGGTGAAGTTCGAGTGAAGAAGCTGACGCTGGCCGCAGATGTTGGCGAAGCCATCAATCCGGACGGCGTCCGGAACCAGCTCGAGGGTGGCGCCATTCAGGCGACCAGTTGGGCGCTCAAGGAGCAGGTGCGGTTTGACCGGCAGCGCATCACCAGCACGGGCTGGTCCAGCTACCCCATCATTCGCTTCAGCGAAATACCGGACATCGACATCGTCCTGATTCCGCGTCCGGACCAGGAGCCGCTTGGCGCTGGCGAGGCAGCGCTGGGGCCGGTCACCGCGGCTATTGGAAACGCCGTTTTCGACGCCCTCGGCGTGCGCATTCGTGATCTGCCGATCACCCGCGAAAGGCTGGTCGACTTGCTCGAAAACGCGTCATGAGGCCCGAGAATGGGGTGATGCAGAAGGGCCACACCGGCCCCAAATCCGGCTCGCGAGGCTTTGACACCCCGGGATTCGAAACCTACCGTGGAAACAACGGCTGAGGGTGCATTTCGTGCGAAATCCATGGATTTTGGCAACGGCCTCAACGGTCGCGCTGGCGGGCGCGAACGAAGCCTGTGCTGCGACTGCATATTCCTGGACTGGCTTCTATATTGGCGTGAATGTCGGCGCCGCCGGCCATGAAGCGACGACGCGCGACCTCAACGGCTGGGGCGCGAACGGCCTTTTCAGCCCACCCTATGTCAGTCCGTGGTTCAAATCGAGCACGACCACAGCGACGTTCGGTGGTCAGGCCGGCTATAGCTGGCAGATGAGCTACTTTGTCGTCGGCGTGGAGGCTGACGTCAACTATGTCGGTGCGTCGCAGACGTTCGTGCCTCCGAATACGCTCGCGACGCCTTGCGGGACTTCTTGCGTTGCGACGGCGACCAATGAGCTGACTTGGCTCGCGACCTTCCGTGGGCGCGCCGGATTCACCGTCGACCGTATCCTTATCTACGGCACCGCCGGCGTCGCGGTAGGACAAGTCAGCAACAGCTGGGGTTGGGATAGTGGCCCGCCGATCAGCGACTCGTTTTCGGTATCGGAAACCAGGACCGGCTACGCCGCTGGCGGCGGCGTCGAAGCGATGTTGACGCAGCATGTGTCGTTGCGCGCGGAGTACCTGCACGTCGATCTTGGCACTTCGCGCAACACAATAACAGGCGCGCCGCGCTTCGGCGCACCGGGGATCTTCACCAGCGAATTCAAGAACACGGCGGATATCGGCCGCGTCGGCTTGAGCTACCGCTGGTAACCCGCCCAAATCACTTCCGACGTCACCCAAGCGAGGGAGCGATCCCCGCCAGCCCGCTCCGCATGATGCGGCCCATGTCATTGCGCGGGATGTCGGCGACCTTGACGATGTGAACAGGCACAAACAAAGCCGGCAGATTCTGCGCACAATACGCGCGCAAGCCCTCGATATCGACGTCGGCCGCTCCCGCCACCACGGCCCACACTTCGTCGATCCCGCTGGCGCTGGCACGACAGAATGCACCGGCGTGGGCCACACCGGGATAGGACTGCAGCACGGTCTCGATCGTTTCGGGATTGACCTTGTTGCCGCCGACGTTGATGACAGCTTTTTCCCTGCCGGCGATAATGAGCAGGCGTTCCGGCGTGATGGTGCCTAGGTCACCAGGATAGAACCATCCGTCCTTGAAGACTCCTTCGGCGTTGCGCGGCGCGCCGACATAGCCGGAGACGCAGGTATGCCCACGAAAGCGAACGCGGCCCTGCTCGCCGGCCGGCAAGGACCGATCGGCCTCATCCACGATCTCCGCACCGATCCAGGGCGCGATATACCCGACAGCTCCCTTGGTTCCGACGATCCGGTGCGCGGGCGCCGACGCCAGCGGCGTGATCTCCGTGGCCGCATAGGTCGCGATCAGATGCGTGCACATGCGTTGCCTCACCCGCTCCGACAACGCCGCTGAAAGCATGCCTCCCGACGACAGCATGGTCTCGAACGGGCAGATGAAATCCGGCGAACTCTCGTAATAGCCCACGAATTCTCCCGCGCTTGCCGGCGAACCAATCATGCACTGGACGTTGTAGAGCCCGAATGCCTGCAGCGTTTCAGCCGGATCGGTGCCGCGAAAGAAAACCGCACCGCCCCGCGCGAGAATCTTCATCGCCCAGAGATAGCCCCAGCTCGTTGTCAGGCCTATGTCGAGAAAGATGCGCGCACAGGTCGGGACGATATCGCCAAAGATTCCGTCACAGGCGTGCATGCGCCTGACCAGCATTTCCTGTGTCAGCGCAATGCCCTTTGGATCGCCCGTCGTCGCCGACGTCAGAACGATGCGCGCGGCAGCGGTCTCGTAGCGGCCCGGAGCGTCATACCGTGGAATCGGCCCGTTATCCCCGGTCATCCAGCCCCAATCCGCGCGCAGCACCTTTTCGCAGCCGAGGATTGCATCCGGCATGTCGGTGATGACGGCATCAATGGTGAACTCGTCCGGCAAAGCCGCCTGTCCCGTCGACAACGACACAGCGCCGATCCGCTTCAGCGCGAGAATGGCGGCGAGATGGAGAACAGGGTCGCGTGTCCATATCGCTATGACGTCATTTGCCTTGATCCCCGCGCCAAGGCAGCGCCGGCCAATGGCATTGGCGAAAGCCCGCAGGCGGCCATAACTGACCGGTCCATAATTCGATCCAGGCACGCAAACGGCGAGTGACGTCGGATGATAGAAGGCCTGAAATTCAAAGGCGTCTGCGATATTCACGGCTCGGCTCAGTTGTTCGAATATGAGCCGAAGCTTCATTGAAAACGCCGGTCAGGTCAAACGCGTTGTCGGATGAGCGCGATACCTTGACCTCCGTGCCCTGCACGTGCGGTATTTGCGACCCTGTTGATGCGACGGCGCGGGACGGGATTGATGACTGGCTTGAACATCCTGAGCGGCGGCGCGGCGCAAGGCCTCGTTAGGAGTCTTGCGCCGGCCTTCAAGGCAAAGACCGGCCTCGATATCGACGGAGAGTTCGGTGCAGTCGGCGCAATGGCTGACAAATTGCGTTCCGGACGACCTACCGACATTGTCATACTCACACAAGCGCTGGTCGGTACGCTGGCCCAGCAGCAACTGGTCGCGCCGGCTTCCGCCAGGAATGTCGGCCTGGTCGAAACTGCCCTCGCCGTCCGAGCCGGCGATCCGTTGGTATCGGCGCCGGATCAGGCGGCCCTTCGCAAGGTATTGCTCGCCGCGCATGCAATCTATGTGCCCGACATTAAGGCTTCCACCGCGGGCATTCACATCGCAAAGGTACTCACGCTGCTTGGTATCACCGGAGAGGTCGAGAGCCGCCTGAAAATCTATCCGAATGGCGCGACCGCGATGCGACATCTGGCGGAGTCGCCCGCGCGGCAACCAATCGGGTGCACGCAATCGACGGAAATCATCAGCACGCCCGGTGTTGCGCTGTCGGGCGCACTGCCGCCCGGCTGCGAGCTTGCGACCATGTACACCGCAGGTATCACGACTGATGCCGCGCATCCGCGGGAGGCACAGACACTGATTGATCTTCTCACAGCCGAGGATCATCGCGATCTTCGCGACCGCGCAGGCTTTCTGGAACCCGCGTGACTTACAGGACGCCGCGACGGTAGCCGAGCAGCCGCGCCTCGGCAAAGGACATCATCAGCGATGTCAGGTAGCCGATCACGCCAAGCAAGATGACTCCGGCAAACAGGTCGGCCGACCGGAATGCGCGCGCCGATAGCAGCACGGAGTGGCCCAGTCCGTCGAGACCGGCGAGGATTTCGCAAACCACCGACAGGATCAACGCCACCGTCAGGCTGAGGCGCATACCGGCAAGTATATCAGGCGCTGCGGATGGCAGCGCGATCTTGAAGATCACGGCGAGGCGCGACATCTGCAAGGAACGCGCGACCTCATAGAGCCGCGGCTCGACGGCGGCAAAGCCGTGTATGGTCGCGAGCAACATCGGCCAGATCGCACCGAACGAGATCACGAACAGCGCCATCGTCTGTGTCAGACCGAACATCGCAATCGCGACCGGGATGATCGCCGAGACCGGCAGCGGGCGGAGAAATTCGAGCGACGGTGCGACATAGCTCCGTGCCGTGCGCGAGGAGCCGATCAGCGCGCCGAGCGCAATTCCGGCAACCGACGCAAGGAACCAGCCATAGACCATGTGTTCGAGTGTGCCGAGTAACTTGCTTGCGAGATCACCGGCGGTAAAGCCGCGGACCAGCGACGCCCAGGCGCGGTCGGGACCGGGAAGAAATACGGGCGAAACCAGCTTCAGGTTGGCAATGAGTTGCCAGAGCCCGACGAAGGCTGCGGCGACTACGAAGCTGACGATACGCCAATAGATGACCGGGCGCGTCATGTGCGATCCCTCACCAGCGCCGCGCGTCCGAACAACCGGCCTTGCATCAAATTGAGACCGGCGTTGAGGCCGAAGCCGATCAGGCCGATCCAGATCAGATAAGCCAACATCAGGTCGGCCTGCAGCCCCTGCTGCGCCGCCATGATGGCCGCACCAAGCCCGATCGGGTTGATGGCAATTTCGACAGTGACGGCCACGATCAGCGCGATGCCGGCGGCGAGGCGAAAAGCGACGAAGATGCGCGGCAACGCCGCTGGGATCACGATCTTACGCACACGATCGGCCGGCGACAGTTTTAGCGCGCGCGCCACTTCCATCAGGCGCGGTTCGATCTCGCGCACGGCTGCTCGGGCCAGAATCAGCACCGGCCATATGCACGCAAAGGACACGATCGCAATTTCCATGCGGTAGCCGAATCCGAGTGCGATCAACGCGATCGGCAGCAGCGCGATAGAGGGAATGGGACGGATGGCCTCGATGGTTACTTCCATCAGCCGGTCGACCGGCTGCAGGAGACCAAGGAGAATGCCCAGGGCCAGCCCGATGCTCCCTCCAAGGAACAAGCCGGCAAAGGCCGACATCAGGGTGTCGCGAGTCGCTGTGAGAATGGCGCCGTCGGCGAAAGCGGACCACAGCGCAGCCAGCACCGCGCTTGGCGGCGCCAGCGAGTCGCTGTGGAGATGAGCCGAGCGCGCCCAGATTTCGAAAACGAGCAGCAAAGTGACGGGAAGCGCCAGCGCCTTGCCCCGATCCGCCATCATGCCTCGGACGCCTTGATGAAATCGAACAATTCGCGGCGCAACCGCAGGAATTCCGGATTTTCTCGCGTCGTCAATTGATCGCGGGGCCGAGGCAGATCAATCGCGAGATCAATGCCGATGCGACCGGGATTCGGTAACAGCCCGATCACGCGGTCGCCGAGATAAATCGCCTCTTCCAGATCATGGGTGACGAAGATGACGGTGGTGGTGGAGGCCGCGACCAGCGACAGCACCTCGTCCTGCAATCCCTGCCGCGTCATGGCATCCAGCGCACCGAAGGGTTCGTCCATCAACAGCGCCTTTGGATCCTGCGCGAGGCAGCGCGCAATCTGCAGCCGCTGTTGCATGCCGCCGGACATTTCGGCCGGATACTTATTCGCATGGTTGGGCAGCCCGACCTTCTTCAGGAGTGCATCGATGCGGCCTGCGCGTATTGCGCCGGGAACGCCGGTTGCTTCCAGCGCTAGCGAAACATTGCCCGCCGCCGTGCGCCATGGCAGCAGCGCTTTGCCATAGTCCTGGAACACGATGGCGATGTCACGCCGCGGCGACAGCATCGCCTGCCCCTCGAATTGCACCGAACCGGACGTCGGCTGATACAGCCCCGCAGCAAGCCGCAAGGCCGTGGTCTTGCCGCAACCGGAAGCTCCGACCACGCAAAGGAATTCACCAGGCTTCACCGCAAGACTCAGATCCTCGACAATGGATCTGCCGCCAAGAATAAGCGTGACATTGGAAAATGCGATCTGCGCCGTTTCCGGTCGAGGCACGGCAACTTCTCTTGGCGCAATGGCAGACGGGGCCACCTTCACTCTCTTGCCTGAGCCGGATAAACGAATTTCAGTGTCGAGGCCAAATGCGCCTTCAACATGGTCTGCGACACGTCAAGCTCGCGCGCAAGAATCCTGTCCGCGAGGTTGCGATGAGCCGCAACGAACTCGGCGCCGTCCTCGAAGCCGCGCATCATCACCCGACGATAACGGTAGGCCTGGTCGTAGAGATCGGAATGTGCCGTTAGCAGACGCTTGGAACCGCATGCCGTCAGCAGCGAGGTGTGGAACGCCTTGTGCAGGCGGTCGAAATCTTCCGCGCCCTCGCGAAACTGGTCGCCGTGGCGCTCGACATAGCGTTGCATCTGGTGAAGCGCGGCGAGAATGCCGGCCTCCCACGCATCATCGCCATTGGCAATGGCAAGCCGCAGCGCTTCCAGCTCCACCACCGTACGCATACGGGTGATGTCGAGGAGATCTTCCCGGCTGACCTCGGCGACGCGGAAGCCGCGTTGCCCGATGCCGACGATCAGCCCGCGCGACACCAGCCGCGACAGTCCTTCGCGTAGCGGCGTGGCGCCGATGTCGTAACGGCGGGCAAGGTCAACAATGCCAAGCCGCGCCCCCGGTTCGAGCTGCCCGGTAAGGATGTCATGTTCGACCAACACGGCGGCACGCTCGCTCAGCGTATCGGCGCTGGCGGCGGCTTCCGGAATCCCATGCGCCGGTGCAGTCATGCAGCCCCTATTTCAGTATCAGCTTGTTCAGATCCAGTTTGGACTGCAACATCTTCTGCGACGACATGATGTCGATCCACCATGCGAGTTGCTCGGGCTTTAACGACGGCTCCGAACGGTTTGGCGGCGTGGCCTTGACCAGTTCGATCGGCTGCTTGGTGAATTTCGAAATCGAAACCGATGCCTTTTCGCGGTCGCTATTGACGATCGGCGCGGTCTCGGCGATGGCGGCGCGGAACTTCTTGACGGTCTCCGGATTCTTCTCGGCCCATTCACGCGAGGTCGCATAGAAGATGATCGGTTCGGTGCGGCCAAGCTCGGCGGCATAGCGCGCACCCACGGAGCCGAGGCCCGCATTGGTCATCCGCGTCACGAAAGGCTCGCCGGTCAGCACTGCATCGACGCTGCCGGACTTCATGATGTCCATCATGGTCGGGAACGTTACTTCCACGAAGTTGACCTGCTTTGGATCGACGCCCTTCTCGACCAGCCATTTGACGAACAGCACATGCAGGAAGGCGCCGAGGCCGGGTGCGCCGACTTTCTTGCCGACGAAGTCCTTTGGCGAATTGATGGTGATGCCGTTTTTGACGAATGCCGCGACATTGTTGTTGGTGACCGGGCTCATGACGCTCGCGCCGCCAATTGCGACGAGGTCGAGCCCGCCGTCCGCCGCCTGCAAGAACACCGTCGAGGTCGGGCCGCCGACCTGGATCGAGTTGGAGAGGATCGCCGCGGGAATGTTCGAGTTGATGCCGATCAGCACCATCTCGGCATCGATTCCGTGCTTCTTGAAGACCCCTTCGTCGATGGCGAGCATCGCGGAAGCGCAGTCCGACGTTGCCGTGCAACCGATCTGGATCTTGTTCTGCGCGAGCACCGGTCCGGCCGAAAGCACAACCGCCATCGCTGCTGCCGCAAGGATTCTCGTCATTTCGCCTCCCCGACCGCGATGTTCGCATCGCCTCTTGTTTATCGATATTTTTAATGATCATATATTTTCGAAAATCACAAGGGGGAACGCCCATGAAACTTTCGACATTTCGCTCCGGCGGCGCGGAAAGGATCGGTCTTGTTCATGGCCGCGACACCAAAGTGTTCGACTTGGCCAAGGCGGCAGAGCGCGCCGGCAGAACAAATCCTGCTTTCGTTTCAATGCTCTCCCTGGTGGATGCCGGCCCCGCCGCACTCGACCAAGCGAGCAGCCTGTTCGACAAGTATGGCAAGGATGACGCACTTTCCGAAAATGTCGCTGGCGTTGAAATTCTCGCGCCGGTCCCGGAACCGAGGCAGATGCGCGACGGCATGTCGTTCCCGCTGCATATCCTGCAGGCGCCACGCGGCCAGTTAAAGCTCGCGGCGCGCGCCAAGGGAGACGCGGCTGAACTCGCTCGGATCGACGCAGAGCCGCTCGGCGAATTGCCGGAAGTCTATCGCAAGCAACCGATTTTCTACATCACCAACCGCTTCAGCGTGCGCGGCACGAATACGACGGTAAAATGGCCGCGCTACAGCCAGGTGATGGACTACGAGCTGGAATTCGGCATCATCACCAAGAACAAAGGCGCCAATATTCCGGCCGCCAGGGCCAGGGACCACATCTTCGGCTTCACCATCTTCAACGATTTTTCCGCACGCGATGCGCAGCGCATCGAGATGGAAGGGCGGCTCGGACCGGCCAAGGGAAAGAGCTTCGACGGCGGCAACGTGATTGGCCCGTGGATCGTGACACCAGACGAGATCGGAGATCCCTACAAGCTGAAGATGGAAGCCCGCGTCAATGGCGCGGTGCGCTCACGCGGCGTCTCCGACGGCATGCTGTTCTCCTTCGAGGAAATCATCGCCCATGTCACCAAGGATGAGACCCTGATGCCGGGCGAGTTCATCGGATCCGGCACGGTGGGCAACGGCTGCGGACTTGAGCTCGGCTGGTATCTCGAGCACGGCGACACCGTCGAACTCGAAGTCGAGAAGATCGGCGTGCTGAAGAACCGGGTTGAACGGCAGGACGCCTGAGCGCTTAACTGCTGGCATCAAAATCAAACAAGCGAGGAAGACGCCATGGCGCGCAAACTGATCGACATCTCCGTGCCGCTACAGAACGACGTGCCGGCCGATCCGCCGGGCGGCCATCCGACGATTCAGTACATCAATCACCAGCAGGGCCTGCCGCGGATGCTGCAGTTCTTCGACGGATTGAAGGCTGAGGACTTGCCTGATGGCCAGGGATGGGCGGTCGAGCAGGTGCAACTCTCCACCCACAACGGCACGCATCTTGATGCACCCTGGCACTTCCATCCCACTATGAACCGCGGTGAGCGCGCATGGACCATCGACGAAGTGCCACTGGGATGGTGCTTTCAACCCGGCGTGAAGCTGGACTTCCGCCACTTGCCGGACGGCTATGTCGCGACCGCTGGGGATGTCGAGAACGAATTGAAGCGTATCGGTCACACGCTGTCGCCGCTGGAGATCGTCGTGGTCAACACCAGCGCCGGCGCCAAGTATGGCGAGCAGGACTACGTCAATTCAGGCTGCGGCATGGGCTATGAAGCGACCATGTATCTGCTCGAACGCGGGGTGCGGCTCACCGGCATCGACGGCTGGAGCTGGGATGCGCCGTTCGTCTACACCGCGAAGAAATATGCCGAGACGAAGGACGCCAGCCTGATCTGGGAGGGTCATAAGGCCGGCCGCCATATCGGCTATTGCCATATCGAGAAGTTGCACAATCTGGAGCTTCTGCCCTCGACCGGATTCTTGGTGTCGTGCTTCCCGGTGAAGATCGAGCGGGCTTCCGCCGGCTGGACCCGCGCCGTCGCCATTCTCGACGGCTAGAGAGCGCGCCGCCAATCTGCTGCCCACATGAATGGCGGCCTCAGCGCGCCGTGCCGCTGCGAGCCTGATTGGAGGGCTGGCCGATCTGTGCCGGGGTCGCCGATGCCGGGTCCGTACGCGTGCCAACAAACTCGGTTTGCACAGCGTCTACCACCCACTTTGCAACGTCGGGATGGCTAACAACATATCCAACCAGTGCAATCGCAAGGAGCAGCGGCAAGGCGAAGAGCTTCATGCTCCAATTCTGATAGATGTTCGGCTCGTCCTTTGGAGATTTGTCGAAGGGACCGTGCATGGACGCCTCCATAACGCAGGTACACTCCCCAGGCCCTTCCGCATACCGCACTGCACACGCCTTCCCCTGTGAATTGCTTCACAAGCCCGTCCAGTTCACCGCCTTGTGAGGTCTGCGCCGGAAACGACCACGTTGCGTCAGTTGCTATCGTCCGGTCCCGCCTCGATCAGGGCCTGCAGGGGTTCGGCCTTCAGCACCACAATGGCGCCGTGCTCGAGGCGCACCCAGCCCCGCGACGCCCAGGCGCGCAACTGCTTGTTGATGCTTTCGCGGGTCATGCCGACCATCTCGCTGATTTCCTGCTGAGTAATGGCGAGCGTGCGCTCGCCCTCCGTCAGCTTGCGCCGCTCGGTCAGCCGGAGCAGTGCGCTGGCTAGCCGGCCGGGCAGGTCCTGCAGAATGACCTGCTCCACCTGGTCGCTGGTCCAGCGCAGCCGCGCGCACAGCAGCTCGATGAACTTCATGGCCAACGTCGGTTGGCTTCGCACGAACGGCACGAATTCGCGGCGGTCGATGGTAAACATCTCGCAATTGGTGTTGGCTGTGGCATCCGCGCTCCTGACCTGGTTATCGAGCAGCGCCATTTCGCCAAATATCTCGCCGGGACCAATCAGGTTTAGGATGGCGTTGCGGCCGTCCGGCGAAGAGATGCTGATCTTCACCGTACCGCTGATCACCGCAAACAGGCTGGTTGGGGGATCGCCCTTGGCAAAGATGGGCGTACCCCGCTTCAGCGTGGCGTGCTTGGCGTAGCGGCAGAGCTGCTCGAACGCATCCGCCTCTAGGTCGGCAAAGTACGGATGTTTGCGCAGGACCGACAGCTTGCTGCTTGCAAACCCGCGGGCTTCGCCCTTGTTGTCCTGAGGCACGCTGGTTGACTCCCGGAAGGATTGCCGGCCGGCAATCCCTCCGTAATCAACGTAGTCCCTCTTTTCAACCGGAAACCGACTTTTTTTAGCCGCGCTGGGGGGCAGCAGCACGAATATGACGGCCAGCCTCGACGTCGCGACGGTAGTAAAGCCAGGCGCCCCTTCGTCGGGGCAGTCCCAGAATGATCCAGCATCCGCACAGGCGACACCAAAGCGGGAGACCAAGGGAACCGTGGCCCCGACCAGCACAGCAAGGTGGCGACAGCTACCGAACCACAGACCGGTCCGCGACGCGGAAATAGCCACTGGCGGCAGCGACCGACTTATCGGCATACGTGAACAGCTCGACAATCCAATGTTCCGACGCCGTCACCCCAACCACAGCACGCCGAAGATTCCGCGACGTTTGGGACAAGTCGCGCTACGCCAAACAACAAAAAAGCCCGGTGGCCAGATGGCCACCGGGCTTCTTGGAGATGCGACGATGTATGAGTCAGGCTGTTCGCGGTCGTTCCAGCAAGAGTTCAGCTACGCTAGCTCAAGAATTTGCGCCAATAGAGCGTGTGCGGCCACGCCCACGGATCTTTCGGTCGATACAACCGATAATTTGCCCGGATGAAGTTATTCGCCGAGACAGGATTGTCAGTAGTATCCGAGACTACCGCGTTCCACCCATTTCGTCGCACCTGCCCCTCCATTGCTCGCATAAACCGTAGCTGCAGGCTGTTTCCACAGTGGCCGCGGAGCACCCCGACTCGAGAAAAATAGCCGGCGTTGTGAGCACGAGTCGACGGAATCACTCCTGCAAATCCAACCGGCAAGTTGCCACGATAGGCGAGCCACCAATGTCCTTGTTCGAAGTCAGGAACGACTGCTGCGTCGAAGAATGTAAGACGATGAATTTCAGTCAGGATATCGGCGATATCCTCGTCGTGGCCGTCGACGGCGCGAATCCGATACATGCCGTATCCTTGGGATAGGTTTCCCCGCCTGGACGAACCAGCCCGAGAAGGGAGCCTGAGACAACTATCGGTTCTGACCTGCCGATTACTTTCCCAACATGACTTTGAAGCCAAGCCACGCTGCCCCGACGAGCCCCGTCACGATCACCGTGATCATCGCCTTGAAAGTATGGTCCTGCATACCGCGGAAAATAATGACGCCGTCGCCCGGCGTCTCGATCTTGTCTGTGAATTGCCGAAAACCATGGCCGAGGCCAAGCGAAGCGATCTTGCTCTCGATCAGCCGCTTGCTCGACTGCGCCAGCGTGCGTTGCGCCTCGCGGATGCAGACGGCAAGCGTGCCGCGCTCGGCCTGGCAGGTCTCAACCAGCAATTCGCCAAAGAAATGCGACTTGCCTGAGCCGCGACCGCCATAAACGCCCTTGTAGCGGGCGGGCCTCAGCAGCGGCTCGAAGGCCATGGCTGTCGGGATTTTCAGGATGGACAAAGGGTTGACCTGAATCGTTTCTTCGAAAGTGCGGGACAGGGCGCCTCACGACGCTTGCGTTCGTCAATTGCCCTCGCAGGGCGTGTTGCTTTCCTCACGATCCTGCACCCTTTTCCGATGAATCCCCGGGATGCACGATCACACGCTCGATCCGGTGAATTATCTTGAGCGGATCGTCTCCGCCTTGCAGTGGTTGCGCTACCTTGCCCCAGCCGCGATCGAGGATCGAATTCGCCGCCGAGACGCGCGCGGCGGGAGTTGCGTCCTTCGAGCGCATGATGCCGACCAGCACATTGATTGCGGTCCTGGTGTGGCTGCGGGCGATGGAGCGGATTTCGGTCAGGGTCCTGGCTTTGCTCACTCGTAGCATTCCCAAACAGCGATGACGACGAGCCCGGCGAGCGCAAGCGAGATCAGATAGGCGGTCACGGGCAGCTCCTGGAAGAAAAAGAAAGTGGCGGCATGATCGCTTTCCCTGGATCATTTCCGGCGCGAACCATATCCCTCAACCGGAGGGGCCGCCTGCGGCGGGGCGACGAAACCCCGCCGCAAGGCCGGTGCGTTCGCGCGCACCGGCCAGTAACGCGTTGAATAGGGCTCGGACGGCGGCTCGCTTCCGACGCGGGCAGGACAAGGGGAAGTGTGGCGTCGTGACGTGCGGCCGCCGTCCGATTGGGGATGGGCGTCAAACAAAAAGCCCGCCGCGGATGGCTCCGCGCGGGCTCTCGATGGTTTTTCCGATGATGGCCTTATGCACCTGATTTGCCCGACGCGTCAAGCGCAATTTCGTAAATTACGAAATTATTTCGCGAGCAGATCAAGTAGCTGTGCCTGACATCGCGCGTATTAGGGCGCCCGGGCCGTCAACCCTTTCCAATTCGTAAACGAATTGCGCACAAACTGAGGACATGGCTTCGACGAATGGAAACAGCCCTTCGCTAGCGTCGAACCAAAGAAAAAAGCCCGCCGCCGGTGTCCGGCGCGGGCCATGCAATCTTCGCGATGATGGCGGGATGTCAGTGATTTGCCCGACGTGTCAAGCGCGCTGAATGATTTTCTACAGCGTCGCCCAAGGCGAGTAGGCAACCCGCATGCCAAAGGAGACGGCCGATGTATTTTGCTGCTGTAGTCCTGCTGATCCTGTCCGGCGTCCTCTACGCGGCCGGACATCGCGAGCTCGGTGCCTATAGCGCCGACGTTTGCCGCTATGGCGGAATGTTCTGCGAAAACCCTTCGATCGTGCTGGTCGCCGCCGGCCTTGCCGCCGTCTGGGGCAAGTTCGTCAGCATCCGCTAGTTCCGCATCAGATAGAGCGGCGTGCGAAGCGTCAGCGTGTAGGACGGCTTCGGCACCCAGGCGATCTGTGCGGTGACTCCGAAAAGGCGGTTGTCATCGTCATCCATGCGGTCGAGGTCGAGGCGCACGATCGGCTGCGTGAAAGGTTCGAATGGCACCAGCCGCAGGATCTGCGCGCCGCCGAACGACTGCACGCCAACCCGGCCGGTGAATTTCCAGTTATTGGGCCACTGATAGTAGCCGCCAACCCAGCCGACGATATTGTTGTTGATCCGGGCAAGAGGGGAGTCCACGTCGACATTGGTGTGCTGCACGCCGGCCAGCCATCCCCTCGTCTCGTCTTCGTCAAGCGCGTAGCCGAACTCGACGATGTTGTTCAGCGAAGTAACGGTCAGCGGCGAACCCGGCGCGGAGCGCGTGACCGTCGTTTGCAGCGTCACGGTCGGAAAATATCCGCCATTCTGCTGATAGATGTCGGCCTGGACGCCGAGATTCCAGCTCGTGACCTCGAGCGACGACCATCCCGACCCGCTGTTCGAGGCGCTGGCGGTGAACCCGCCATAGAGCGAGATGCGGTCGCTGACATCGATAGTGAGCGGCACGTCGATCCACGCATTCTGGCTTGCAGGCGAAGTCAGCGTCGGCAGGGTTGGCAAGACCGGCGCGACCGGGAGCGTCGCGGCATTGAGCAACGTCCTGAGATTGGAGAGCGTCCCGAACGGCGAGAAGGACCCAAGACCGATCGAAAACGAGTTGGCCGGCAACGTCGAATAATTCGTTCTCAAATCAAGATAGATATTCGGCGACCATGGCGCGGCCGTGCCATTGGCATCGTCGCCGGCGCAGACCTGGCTACCGCTTATCAGCGCAAGCACCATGATCGCCATGCGGCTCGCCGCCCGCACCCGGCGATACGGGACGTCTCTTGCGCTTCGCCCTCCGCCTACGTTACCCATCACAGACCCTCGGCCGGATCGGACGTTACACCAGCGGAGGGAATGCATTCAACCTAATGAGCACGCAAACAAAAGCCCGCAGCCGTATCCGGCGCGGGCTCAAATGCTTCTCGCGATAATGGGCAAATGCCACTGATTTGCCCGACGTGTCAAGCCTTATTTTCGATAATTCAGAATTTGCCCTTCGCGGCATCCTTGGCGGCCGACATCACCCCGCCGCTGATCTGGCGCATATGCTCGCCGGCGTTGGTAAACTGGCTGCGCAGGAATTCCGACTGGATGCGCATAGCTTCCTGGAGGTCGGTGGCATGAACCAGCTTGCGGGCATGCTCGAAGGCCGCCCTCATGTTCTGCTCGGTGAAGGTCAGCGCCTGCTTCGAAATCTCGGTGCCCGGATTCGGCATCGACGCCATGGATTTCGCAGCCGCATCGAAGAACATGCCGAAGGCCTTTTCAGCCTGGTCGATGGTCTTTTCGGCCAGATCGCGCAATTCCGCCGGAACTTCCAACTTCGGTTCAATCATGGTCGCCCTCCAATTTCCGGTGGACGTTACCATATTTCCGGCTGCTGTCTGCGGCGTATTGGCGGCTTGGCCCAGCTTGCCGGCGAGGACCGCCGGCACCCGGCCACGACGGTGTCGGCGATCAGCCTCCGCCCGAAACCTGCGTCGCGATATGGAACGCCAGGAAAACCGCCGGCACGCTGATGAGCCTGAGAACCTGATCCACTGAAAGCATCGTTCGCCCCTTTGTCCCCGACGCCGCCCCCACGGCCTGCGTCAATTCCCGCGCTGCGCCGCGTGCTGATCCGAGACCAGCACCTGGTCGGTGTAGGCTGCGCCCGAGATGGTGAGCAGCGCCAGAATCGATATGACGGCCAGCGTTTTCATGCTGATGATGGTCGTTCTCGAATGTGGCCAAAAACGTCAGCGCTTGGCGCATTTTCAGGACGTTCCGGGGGAACTTGTTGGAACGTGATGTCGCGCGTGCGTCGTCTTGCCGGAGGGCGGACGAAATTTCGCTAACAAATCTCGGTGCATCGCGCCAAACCGCGCGATGCCGGATGATGTCGGGATTGTGGCGCTGTCGTAGCCGCCCCGTATCAGTACCGGTACGGCTCGATATCCAGCAGCGGGAACGCGCTGAACACGCTCGGAAGATTCGTCGCCGTGGCCTGGTTCAGATAGGACCTGTCCAGCTCCCGGAAGCTGGTGACGCCCAGCAGGCCAAGGCAACGGATCACCTCGTCCTCGAGCAGTTCCAGCATGCGGACGATACCGTCCTCGCCCGCCGCGGCCAGCGCCCAGCACTGCAGCCGGCCGATGCCGACCAGATCGGCGCCCGACGCGATTGCCTTGACGATGTCGGTGCCGCGGCAGAACGAGCCGTCGACCATGATCCTGGCGCGGCCGGCAACGGCATTGACGATCTCGGGCAGCACATGCATCGCACCGCGGCCGTGGTCGAGTTGCCGGCCGCCATGGTTGGAGACGTAGATCCAGTCGACCCCGTGGTCGAGGGCGATCAGGGCATCCTCTGCGGTGGCGATGCCCTTGATCACCAGCGGTATCTTGAACTTGCTCTTGATCAGTTTGACGGTGCGCCAGTCGAGCCCCTTCTGGAAATCGCCTCCGGTAGCCCGAATCCGGCTTTCGCGCACATAGCGCTTGGCAATATCGCGTTCGCGGCGGCTGTAATGGGCGGTGTCGACCGTGAGGCAGAACGCGGCATAGCCGTTGGAAATGGTCCGGCTGACGACGTCTTCGACGAAGGCGTCGTCGCCGCGGACATAGAGCTGGTAGAAGCGCAGCGCATCCGGCGCGGCCTCGGCCGTCTTCTCCAGGCCGGGCTCGGAGACCGAGCTCAGCATGTGCGAGGCGCCGAACCTGCCCGCGCCGCGCGCCACTGCGGCGCCGGAATCCGGATCGAAAATCTCAAGCGCGCCGACCGGCGCGATCATTACCGGCAGACGCAGCCTGCGGCCGAATGCCTCGACCGACGCATCGACCCTCGCCACGTTGCGCAGCACGCGCGGGCGGAACGCGATCTCGTCGAGCGACATGCGGTTGCGCCGCATCGTTGTCTCGGTCTCTGATGCGCCGACGATATAGTCCCACGCATTCTGGTTGAGCTGGGCGCGCGCCTTGTGCACGAACTCGTGCAGGTTCTGGAATTCCTCGCCGCTGGCGCCGAGTTCGACATTCCGCGTGGGCCGGGCCGGCGTGCCGTCATTCATGTGCTTCACTCCTCGCTTGTCTTATTCGTCCGTCCCGCGCGTCGGGATCGCCATGCCGAAGGCACCGGCCTCGGCCAGTTCGGCGATGCGGCGATCGTCGTAGCCGAGCGTCTTGCGCAGCACTTCCTTGGTGTGCTGCCCGAGCAGCGGCGCGGCAATGGGATCGACCGTCGGCGTGAGGCTCATATTGAGCGGCGTCTCGATGTTGGGGACCGCGCCCGCTGTCGGGTGCGGAATGCGGCTGAGGCGGTCGCGATCGCGCACCTCCGGAGCATTGAAGCCCTCTTCGACCGTACGCAGATAGCCTACGGGGATGTTGGCCTTCTTCATCTTCGCCATCCAGTTCTCGAGCTTGTCGCTGGCGAACACTCCGGCAATGATGGCGCGCAGCTTTTCCTTGTTGGCCGTACGCGCCTTGCGATGCGAGAAGTCCGGGTCGGTGACGAGATCCGGACGCTCCAGCACTTCCGTCACCAGCCGCCGATAGAGCCGGTCGTTGGCGCAGGCCATGTAGAGCGGTCCGTCGGAGGCGCGGTAGACGCCGACCGTCGGCGATCCGTTCGGCGAGTTGCCGAAACGGCCGGGATTGTTGCCGCTGATCAGATAGGCCATGCCGTAGAAGCCGGTCATGGCAACCGCGATGTCGATCAGCGCGACCTCGACGCGCTGGCCCCGGCCGAGTTTCTCGCGGGCGAGCAGCGCCATCAGGATCGCATTGCACGCCGACATGCCCGTGGCCATGTCGACGATCGGCGGCCCGGTACGCACGGGCTCGCCGTCCGGAAACCCGTTGAGCGACATGAAACCGCTTTCGGCCTGCGTGATCGGATCGAAGCCGGGACGCAGCGCAAAGGCTCCCTGGCGGCCGTAAGCCGAGATCGAGCAGTAGACCAGGCGCGGATTGGTCGAGACCACCGAGTCGTAGTCGAGGCCGTACTTCTTCATCACGCCGCCGGAAAAGTTCTCCACCACCACGTCTGCCTTGGCGATCAGCGCGCGGGCGACCTCCAGTGCTCTTGGGTTGGTGAAGTCGAGCGCGATGCCGTGCTTGTTGCGGTTGAGGCTGAGGAAAGCGGCGCTTTCGCCGCCGATTTCGGCATGCTCATACGCCCGGGTGTCGTCGCCGCCGTCAGGATTCTCGATCTTGATGACCTCGGCGCCGAAATCGGCCAGCGTTTGCGTACAGGCCGGCCCGGCGACGACGCGGGTGAAATCGACCACCAGCAACCCATCGAGCGCCGTCGGCTGATCCTTGGCGCGCGGCGCGCGCTCCGGCAGATGCGGTCCTGCGGTCATTCCCGGCGTTCCCCCCAAACTTCCGCCCAGCGGCATTGGGCCGAGGCGACACTTTGGGGCTTTTTAGCGAACACCGCAGGTAAGGCCAAACCCGGATTTTGCAGGGCCGGACCTGTCGCGGGCATAGCTGCTCGCGCCTCCGGCCGGGGCCGGCCCGATTGCAGTCGGCGAGGTCACGCAAACCAGCCAGACGGCGGCCCCGTTCGGCCGGCGGCCGTCACTGCTGGTTCTTCTGCCAGAACGAAAACAGCCCCTGCGAGGCGGACCCTCCGATCACGCAGGGGATACCGACAGCGACCTGCCCCAGCGCTGCGGCAGAGACGCAGCCGAGCGCCACGGCGCCGACACCGACCTGGCCCCAGAAGTCGAGATTGCGCCGCGCATCCGACCCCTTGGCCTTCAGATCCTCGACCGCAGTCACGGCATCGCGGCGCAGCGCGCCGATCTGCACGGTATCGGCGGCCTCGACCACCTCCGCCAGCGGCGCCCTGACCGGCTCCTTCGCGTGCGACAGTTCGCTGCGCAGGAACTCGCGCAGATTGGCATCGCGAATGGCGTAGCTTGCCAGGGTGTATCGCGCCATGCTGCCGACCGTCAGCTTGTCGACGGTATCGCGGCTCTTGCTCCAGGGCAGCATCTCGACGATGCGCTTGATCGGCATGTGCGAGCCGGTTGCGAAGTAATAGCCCCACAGCGTATCGAGCAGATCCTGGTTGCCGGCAAAGGTCAGCGTTGTGTTGACCTTCTTCTCCTCCTTGGCGAAGGGATTTTTCGTAAAGCCGTTCTTCAGCTTGTCCATCATCCCGGGTCTGGTTTCCTCGAGCGGGATTTCACTCAGGATCGGCAACTTGCCGGCGAGATAATTGTCGATCATGACGCGACGCGCCGGCATCCGCGGCGCCACCCGGCGCAGCACGTTGCGCCAGTCCGGCAATCCCGAATAGGCGATGGCGCGAACGATCACCCATTCATCTTCCGGCGCCACCGGAAAGAAACTTGCGATCAGCTTCTCGGCCCTGGCCGGGTTCGATCCGATCGCGCCTGCGATGAAGCCGAGATAGATGCCGGCATTCTCCGGCTCCTTGAAGGTCTGGGCGTGGAACAGTACCCGTACGGCGGCGGGAACGTGCGCGTAAGCCGGTTTGGTCCGGTAATTGTAAATCCATTGCTGCACCACACCGAGCGACGCGCGCGGGTCGATCTCGGGTGCCTTCTCCGCCAGTGCAGGCTGCACAAGCATGATCGCGGCGGCGACGAGAGCTAGGTAACGCATGTGATGCTCCTGGCGAGGTTCGGCGCGGATTACACCAACCTCTCCGGCTACTTGGATTGGCGAGACATGAGGCGTGCATTGCGACAATTCTGAGAAATCGCCCGTTAAGCTTGGCGTTCAAATTATGGCGGCGACTGCCCGCAACTCTCCCTGAGTCAGACATTCTTTTGCCCCGCGCCGGCAATTGCATCGCAGACGGACAATCGGGAGTCCGGCAAGGACGTGAGCAACAGACGCAGCATCCAACGCCAGCGCGCACAGCGGCTGCTGGCGGCAGGAGGGATACTGGCCGCAACCGTCGCGATGATGTCGATCGCGATGGCGGCTGAAACCACATCGTCGCGGGACGCCATCGTCGTCGAAGGCAATCGCCGCGTCGACGCCGAAACCATCCGCTCTTATTTTCACGCCGCGCCCGGCGGGCGCTACGACGATGCCTCGCGCGACGCCGCCTTGAAATCGCTGATCGCGACCGGCTTGTTCGCGAACATCGCGATCGACCGCGCCGGCGACAAGCTCGTCGTGCGCGTCACCGAGGCGCCGGTGCTTGCCCGCGTTGCATTCGAAGGCAACAAGAAGGTCAAGGACACCGACCTTTCCGCGGCGATCGAATCCAGGCCGCGCGGCGCGTTGCAGCGCGCTACGGTGCAGTCCGATGCAAACCGGATCGTCGAGATCTACCGGCGCGCCGGACGTGACCAGGTCATCGTCAAGCCCGAGATCATCGACCGGGGCAATGGCAGCGTCGATCTCGTCTATGCAATCACGGAAGGTACGAAGACGCCGGTACGAAAGGTCGAATTCACCGGCAACCGCACCTTCGGCAGCCGGCAGCTCCACGCCGTCATCAAGACCTCTGCACACTCGATGCTGAGCTTCCTCACAGGCGGCGACGCCTACGATCCCGATCGCATCGCACAGGACCGGGAACTGCTTCGTACCTACTATCGCAGCAAGGGCTATGCCGATGCCAGCGTGACTTCGGCCAGGGCCGAATACGATCCCGCGCAAGAGGGATTCACAGTGACCTTCGCGATCGACGAAGGCCAGCCCTACAAGTTCGGCGACGTCAATGTCATCTGCAACATTCCGGGCGTCGATACCGGCCTTTTGTCGCGCGTGGCGTCGATCCGCAATGGCGCCCGGTTCGATGGCAATGCCCTCGACAAGACGACCGAACAGTTCGCCATCGAGCTGTCGAAGCTCGGCTATCCCTTTGCGCACGCAACGCCGCGCATCACCAGGGATCAGGCCGCGCAGCGTATCGACATCTCCTTCGTCATCGAACAGGGCCCGCGCACCTATGTCGAGCGCATCGAAATCCACGGCAATTCACGCACCCGCGACTACGTGATCCGACGCGAGTTCGACTTCGGCGAGGGCGATCCCTACAACAAGACCCTGATCGACAGGGCGGAACGCCGCCTCAAGAGCCTGAGCTACTTCAAGACCGTGAAAATCTCGAGCCGTCCGGGTTCCTCGCCGGACCGCGTGGTGCTCGACGTCGAGACCATCGATCAACCGACCGGCGACATCAATTTCGCCGGCGGCTATGGCACTACGGACGGCTGGCTCGGCGAGGTGAAAATAAGCGAGCGCAATCTTTATGGCACCGGTCTTGACGTGAGGGCGGCCGCGACCTTCGGTCAGTATGCGCGCAGCATCAATCTTTCGGCATCCGAGCCGTACTTCCTCGGCACACGGGTCGCGGCCGGCATCGAACTGTTCGGCCGGCAAAGCGACCCCTCGTACTACCAATCCTATGGAAGCGCGACCTATGGCGGAGCGCTGGTGTTCGGCACGCCGCTGACCGAACAGCTCGGCGTGCAGTGGCGCTACTCGCTCTACAACCAGAACATCACGCTGTCGCCGAACAGCAATGGCCTTGTCGCGTCCTTGCCGATCCAGCAGGCAGCGGCGGCCGGCTCTGCCTGGGTGTCGCAGGCCGGAACCACGACCACCTTCAATACGCTCGACAACAACAAGAGCCCGACCAGTGGAATCCGGTCGCAGCTCAGCCAGGACATCGCCGGCCTCGGCGGCGACGTACGTTTCCTGCGCACGACGTCAGACACACGCTACTATCACCAACTGAACAGCGACGTCGTCGCCATGGTGCGCGGGCAAGGCGGTTACATCACCGGCTGGGGCGGACAGCAGGCGCCGCTGATGAACACGTTCTTCGGCGGCCCGACCATGGTACGAGGCTTTGCGCCCTATGGGTTCGGCCCGCGCGACCTGACGTCGGGCTCCACGCGGGACAATGTCGGCGGCAGCATGTATTTCGCGACGACCGCCGAGCTGCAGAGCAGCATTCCCGGCGTGCCCGACGAATACGGATTGAAGGCTACCGCTTTCGTCGACGCCGGCAGCGTGTTCGGCTACCGCGGTCCGACTAGCTTCTCGGGCCAGTCGATCCAGGTCGCCGACAAGAACATCGTGCGTTCCTCGGTCGGCGTTGGCCTGACCTGGGCCTCGCCCTTTGGCGCGCTGACGGTCGACTACGCCGTTCCGTTGAGCAAGGCCGCCTATGATGTGGTGCAGCCGCTGCGCTTCAGCGCGGGAGGCTTTTGACGGGTATGCGCGCCGACGCCGCAAACCCGTAGAACAACGCAAGGCGGTCCAGGCACTCCTGGAAACGTCGCGCAAGATAGTCCTTCCAGCGCTGGGTGATAAGGCCGCGGCTTTCGCCGACCTGCTGCATGGTCATGCCCCGGATCAGCACCTCATGGACCAATGCCGTGCCGTCCGCGCCGAGCTCTTGTTCGATGCGGTTGAGCCGCACGACCGCCCGCCTCTGCGCTTCCGTGACCGGCTCGCGCACTTGGCCGCCGTCGACGCGTTCGCGGGTCGGATCGACGGCCCGGGGACCGCGTTCCGCCTTCTCCCAGTCGTTCTGGAACGCGCGGCCGCCGCGATATTGCGCGTCGTCGATCTGATGATGCGTGTGCAACTTGGCCAAGGGATCGTCGCGGGTCGAGCGCAGGGCGACAATCTTGTCGCCCGGCTCGGTGCCGAAGGGGTCGTCGACCTGGATCGGCGCGACCTCGGCGTTGAGCGGCAGATCCTGTGCGCGCCGGTCATATGCGGTTGAGGGATCGTATGCTTTCCGGCGCTTCCTGCGTGCCATTCTTGACTGCCTCCACTCGAAATTTGCCGACTGCCGCGACCAGGCGAAGCGGTGCGGCACTGATGGCTGGTTTGACCGGAACATCGGGATTGCGCGTGAGATGGAAATGCGGCGTGCAATAGCTCGACCCCTTGCATCGGGGGTGGCCGCAGAAGGTGATGGCCTCGCCCTCCTCGTCGCCGCCATAGGGATAGCGGCAACTACCCTCTTCGAGCTCGATCAACTCAAGGCGACGCGGAACAACCTCGACACAGCGAAGCTGCACCCCCTCGACGCGCGAAAAAACAGGGCGGCGTCGCAAGAGCTTCAGCAACGCGGAATCATCGGCTCGCGGTCTCACCACTGGCTGAAATTGGAATTCCGTCGTCTCGAGCGTCGGCTTCGGCCGATCCGGCTCTCCGAGCCCCATCCGCCGCGCCCGTCCGAGCGCGGCGTTGCGGGAATAAGCGGTGCCGAACCTTGCATTCATGGCATCCGCGGCATCCTTGTAGGACATTCCCCTTGTCACAAACTCCCGTAGCGCCTCGCAATGCGCGGGCGGCCAGCACAATGGCTCCACCTGTCTCGTTCCCGTCTCTGTTCACCGGCCGCCAACCTGACCCGCTATTACGCTATTCCGAATATACGGTCAAGCCATTTTTCTGAAAACCGGCATTGATTTCCTTTATGAAATTCGGAATGAATGGAAAATCGGAAAGGGGAATCACCATGCTTGACGTCAAAATGATCGAACGGGGACTGAAAAAGACCGGCAAGTCCAAGGGCGGGCTGGCCGCCGCCATGGGGGTGCGGCCGGGCGCGGTATCGGAAATCTTCTCGGGGATCAGGCTGATCAAGGCCTCCGAGGTCGAGCCGATCATGGAATATCTCAGGCTCAACTGGGTGCCGGTCATGGGGCGCGTCGGCGCCGGAGCCATGATCGAGCCCGAGTATGAGCAGGTGCCGCCGGAAGGCCTCGGCGAGGTCGAATTACCCTTCCCGGTCGACGACGAAACCATCGCTTTCGAGGTCACCGGCGATTCGATGCTGCCGAAGTACGAAAATGGCGACGTTATCGTGGTCTACAAGGATCAGCGCCATCCGGTGTCGAGCTTCTATGGCGAGGAGGCCGTGGTGCGGCTGAAGTCCGGGGAGCGCTACCTGAAGACGATCGAGAAGGGCAAATCGCCGACCCTGGTGAACCTGGTCAGCTTCAATGCCAAGGCAATCAACGGGGTAAAGCCCGAGTGGATCGGCGAAATTTTCGTCACCCTGCCGCGCGGCCAGATCCAGCGGATGCGTGCCAAGGCGGCCAAGCGAACCAAGAAGGGCGGCAGGTAGCCGGATCGGGTGTCCCGCCCCAGGCGTCCCTGATTCGCCCCCCTGACCGGAAAGGGCGCCGCGCACCTCGCGGCGCCCTTTCATTTTTCGGAATTTGACGCTTGACTTGATTCCGATTTTCAGGAATACTACCACGTAGCGCAACCTCGTCGCGGCCGGATTCCGATGCAGTATTTCGTTGTGATGATCGACTACGGGCGTCGCGGCCGCGAGGCGATCGTCGATCCCGAGATCACCCGGCGTGAAGTCGTGGCCCGCGTCGCATCCGGTGAGTACAGGAACATCAGCTTCATTCACGAAGTCGCCGATTCGTCCGTCGAGGACGTCACGGCCGATATTCTTGCCGAGGCCACCCTGCCCGAAGTCGAAGCGGATGAGATCGATCTGCAGGCGGCGCGCCTCGATCATCTTCGCGATCTTCGCAAGCACACCGCGGACCAGCACGGAACCCTCGTCAGTCCCGGCGATCCGATTCGCGGATAGCAAACTCCATCATCAAAATGATGTGACGGCACGCGCCCGGCCCTCGCGTGCAGAATCAATATCTCGTCTCGCTTCGGTCGCACGATCTTCACGTAGCCCCGGTAAGAGGCCCGCAAGCAATGCCGTGATCCGTTCGAGGCACCATGGATATCGAGTTCGACTGCGACCTCACCCCGGACCAGTGGGAAGCGCTGAAGGCGCTCCGCCAGCGGGTGACGGCCGAACGTCCGCGCAGTCGCCATATCCTGGAAAGCCTCGTCGCGCTCGATCTTGTGTCGATCGATGGCGGCTTGCCCGTTATGACGGCGCGCGGACGGCGAG
Organism: Bradyrhizobium sp.; assembly: GCF_016219575.1. Taxonomy (GTDB): domain Bacteria; phylum Pseudomonadota; class Alphaproteobacteria; order Rhizobiales; family Xanthobacteraceae; genus Bradyrhizobium. Next base: position 49,816 of record NZ_JACRMG010000007.1, read on the forward strand.
TGCTGATCCGGGGCTCGTCGCGGCTGCTGGACGTCGCCGCCTGAAAGCGTGGCGACCGCAACCGCCTTTACGCGGGCGGCAAGATATGGCTCAACTTCCCCGTCAAGCAACAACGGGCTCGCGGGCATCCTCTTGCCACATGAGCCGACGGGGAGAAAAATGGCCCGCCTGCCCTACCTGGAGGCCGATCAGGTCGCGCCCGAATATCGCGACATGCTCAAGCGCAACACCAATCTGCACAAGCTTCTGGTCAATTCACCCGATATGGCCCGCGCCTTCAACGGCGTCGGCGGCTACATCCGCTTCAAGAGCAAGCTCGATCCGCGCCTGCGCGAGCTGGCCATTCTTCAGGTCGGCTGGCTGGAGCGATCTGAATATGAATTCACCCACCACGTGAAGATCGGCAAGGAATTCGGCGTCACCGACGACGACATCGCCGGCCTGATTGCGGAGACCGAGGGAAGGCCATCGAGACTCGAACCGCTCGCAAAGGCGATCCTGAAGGGCGCGCGCGAGATGGTGCGGGAACTGGCGATGTCGGAGGCGACCTTTGCCGAAATCAAGCGCGAGCTTTCCGACGAGCACATGACCGACCTCGTGCTCACGATCGCATTCTATTGCGCCGTAGTCCGCGTGCTGGCAACGATGAAGATCGACAACGAGCCCTACTACAAAGAGGTACTGCAACAGTACCCTATCCCGGGAGTGAGCTGACATGCGCCTGAAAGATCGCATCGCCATCGTGGTCGGCGCGGGCCAGAGTCCGGGGGAAGGCATCGGCAACGGCCGCGCCACGGCCCTGACCTTTGCCCGTGAAGGAGCAAGGGTGCTGTGCGTCGATCACAATCCTGCTTCCGCCCAGGAGACCGTGGACATGATCGCGGCCAAGGGCGGTACGGCCATCGCCTTCGAGGCGGACGTCACGAAGGACGCGGACATCAAGGCCATGGTGGCCGATGCCCACGGCCGCTGGGGGCGCGTCGATATCCTGCACAACAATGTCGGGGTCAGCCTCTCTGGTGGCGACGCCGAATTGCTCGCGATCACCGAGGAAGCCTTCGATCGCTGCGTGGCGATCAACCTCAAGAGCTGCATCCTCGCGGCCAAGCACGTCATCCCGATCATGCGCCAGCAGCAAAGCGGCGCCATCATCAACATCTCCTCGATGGCGGCGATCACGACCTATCCCTATGTCGCCTACAAGGCCACCAAGTCGGCGATGATCGCTTTCACGGAACAGCTGGCTTACCAGAATGCGGAGTACGGCATCCGCGCCAATGTCATCCTGCCCGGCCTGATGAACACGCCGATGGCCGTCGATACCCGCGCCCGCGAGTTCAGGAAGAGCCGCGCCGAGGTCGAGGCGGAGCGCGACAGCAAGGTGCCGCTGCGCAGGAAGATGGGCACCGGCTGGGACGTCGCCAATGCCGCGCTGTTCCTGGCTTCCGACGAGGCAAGCTTCATCACCGGCGTGACACTGCCGGTGGACGGCGGCGCCAGCGTCCGGCGCGGCTAGAGCGCGTCGCGCGACGGCCTTCGCATCAGGAGTTCGCCCGCGCGAACTCGCAGGCCTTCCCTGACGTTCCCGCCGAACTCGAAGTCGCCGGGCGCGAGGATGATGATGGTCGAGCCGTGCTCGAACCAGCCAAGTTCCTCGCCCTTCCGGACCTCGACATCGCAGGGAAAAACCGTCGGCCCCCGGGTTTGCGCATTGAGGGTGAGGTCGAGGAAATGCAGACGGATGCTCGCGACCAGGATTGCCGCCACAGGCACCAGGGTCAGCGCCTCGCCGGTCCGCAGGCGGCTGCGGATGACCGCCCGCTCGTTCTTGCAGAACAGCCGCTCCACACGCTTCAGCGCAATCGGGTTGACGTTCCAGGTGTCGCCATGAATCAGCGTGACACGTTCGATACGGGCGTCATGCGGCGCATGGAAGCGGTGATACATGCTCGACGTCAGCCGCAGCGTGATGAAGCGGCCGTTGCGATGCTGCTCCACCAACTGGGGATCGCCTAGCAGGTCCAGCAGTGAATACGGCGCGCCCTTGACCTGGAACAGCTCGGTATCGGCGATCCGGCCGAACGCGCCGACGATGCCATCGCTGGGACTGGCCACGGTGGCCGGGTCCGGATCGAAGGGGCGCAGGCCGGGCTTCAGCTCCCGCGTGAAGCAATCGTGCAGGCTCCTGAATTCGGTCTTCTTGGCCTCGGACAGATCGAGGTCGGAGAACAGCCGCCAGCACGCGATCGAGAAATCCCGCACGATCGGGTTCTCGATCTTGCTGAACCAGCCCATGAAACGGGTGATGGCTGCCCGGGGAATCCGGTTGGTCAGCAGGAAGTTGATGTCTTCCTGCTGGGTGAAGGTGGAGATGAGGCCTTTGACTGTCATGAAACTGTCAGCACGGCTGGTTAGCGCTGTTCGGCATGGATTCACCCACCTTGATTCTCTCCCTGTCCACCGCCGCAGGCGCTGCCGCCGCGGCCTTCCCCAGATTGCAGGCCCGTCTGGCGCTGTCGCGCGCCAAGCATCGATCGCTCACGGGCCATTCGAAGATGTCGCGCGCAATCGCGCGGTTGATCCCGCACTACGAGTTCGATGTTGACGAATTCTTTCGCTCCGACGGCGCACCGGCGGCCATTGCCACCCAGCGCCAGGACGCCTTCTTTAGGCTCGCCCGCCTCTATGCAGAGCGCTACCCCAAGGGCCGGGCGCTTACGGCGGAGGCGGCGGAGCGCATCTCCGACCTGCAATTCACCAAGGCCTACCGCGTACCGTTCCAGTACAGCCGGCTGGTGCAGGAATATCTCGGCAGCAGTTCGTTCGTGGCATCCTCGTCCGGCGTCACCGTCACCGACGTCGACGGCAACGTCTCTTACGACCTCACCGGCTCTTACGGCGTCAACATTTTCGGCAACGATTTCTACAAGGAGTGCATCGCCAGGGCGGAAGCCCGTGCGCATGCGCTCGGCCCCGTGCTCGGCACCTACCATCCCGTGGTTGCCGACAATGCAAGACGGCTGTGCGAAATCTCCGGACTCGACGAGGTTTCCTTCCACATGTCCGGCACCGAAGCCGTCATGCAGGCCGTGCGGCTGGCACGCTACCATACGAAGCGATCGCATCTGGTGCGTTTTGCCGGCGCCTATCACGGCTGGTGGGGCGACGTGCAGCCAGGCGTCGGCAACCCCGTCTCGCCGCACGAGACCTATACGCTGGCCGAGATGTCGGAAAAGACGCTGCGCGTCTTGCGCACCCGCCGCGACATCGCCTGCGTGCTGGTCAATCCGCTGCAGGCGCTGCATCCCAACAGCAACGCGCCCGGCGATTCCGCGCTGGTCGACAGTTCCCGCATCGGCCGATACGACCGCTCGGCCTACACCGAATGGCTGAAGACGCTGCGCGAGGTCTGCACCGAGCGCGGCATCGTGCTGATCTTCGACGAGGTCTTCGTCGGCTTCCGGCTCGCCGCCGGCGGCGCCCAGGAATATTTCGGCGTCCGCGCCGACATGGTGACCTACGGCAAGAGCCTGGCGGGCGGATTGCCAATCGGTGTCGTCTGCGGCCGCAAGGATCTCATGCGCCGCTTCCGCGCCGACCGCCCCGCGGACGTCTGCTTTGCCCGCGGCACGTTCAATTCGCATCCCTATGTCATGACCGCAATGGATGAATTCCTGACGCGGTTGGCCGATCCCGCCTACCGCAGGATCTATAAGGGACTTGACGATCTCTGGAATGCGCGGGCGAAGAAGCTGAACGAGATGATGACGGCCGCCGATCTGCCTGTCCGCGTCAGCAATCTCTCCTCGATCTGGATGGTCCATTATACCGAGCCGTCCCGCTACAACTGGATGCTTCAATACTATCTGCGCGCCGAAGGACTGGCGTTGAGCTGGGTCGGCACAGGCCGGCTGATCTTCAGCCTGAACTACGGCGATGCTGACTTCGCCGCCCTGGCCGAACGCTTCGTCGCTGCGGCCGGCAAGATGAAGGCGGATGGCTGGTGGTGGCACGATGCGGCACTCACCGACAAGGCCATACGCCGTCAGATCCTGAGAGAGATGCTGACAAGAAAACGGCTGCGGTGAACCGCAGCCGTCGCTCAGTCGGTTACTCATCTTACGCGTGCTTGACGTGCTTCTCGAGGCCGGGGTCGATCAACTCACCCTTCAGCAAGGCCAACGGCGCCTTGTAGTAAAGTTTGAAGTCGTTGAAGGGGTCGGTGATGATCTTGGTCATCCAGACGAGGCCGGTCTCGACGTCGCGGATGAAGAACAGGTGCACGGTGCGGAACAAGAGGCCACCGATACCGACCGCAAGCCATATCTTGGCAACCTGCCGGGCAAAATCGGTAAACGTTGTCCAGGGCTCGAACAGTCCGAACACGGTCGGATCGAGCACCAGCACCAGCGGCGACAACGCCCAGATCGACATCAACACGACCTTGCGCTGCAGGTTATAACCCACCTTGATCTCTTCCTTGTGCTCGTGGGTCGCCTGGTTGACGTGATCGTACCCCTTCGGCTCGAAGAAGAAGTGCCCCGCCTGGCGTGTGCTCATCGATACCAGCCAGCCGACCAGCGCCGACACCACGGGATCGATGAACAGCATCACATAGGCAAACAAGAAGCTGACCGCGCTGACGAAGTGCAGGCTCTGGTTGATCCGGCTGTGGTGATAATAGCGATGGTCATCCCAGCGCTGGGTTCGCAGTTCTTGCAGGAAATTCTTGATCATCTGGTCTCCCCAAGGTCTTTCGTGATTCTTTTTTACGCGGCTTCGATGTCTGCCGTGTGACATCATCATGATGACATGTGACAATGCCCGGCGAAGCAATGACGCGACGAGACGCCTGGTCGCCTTCGTCAGGCGGCGGCCGCGATATCGATCTTGCGGAAGCGGACCAGCGAGAAGTGGCCGAGCGGCGGCACCAGACGGCGCTCTACCAGCTCGATTCCCTGCGTACCCGCCAGCCATTTGGCGTAGCGCGACCAGGCGAACTCGGCAGTGCGGAAGCCGAGCGGACGCACCACCGGCTGCAGGCGCTGTTCGATGAAGCGGCGCATGCCTGCGTCGGCGCTGACCCGGGTCAGGATGATCAGTTCGCCGCCCGGACGAAGCACGCGCGCGAATTCGTCGAGGGCCGCCTCCGGGTTTGGCACCGCGGTCACGACATATTGCGCCATCACCACGTCGAAGGAATCATCGGGAAATTCGAGCTTCTCGGCATCCATCACCGCGAGGCCCTCGACGTTCTTGAGGCCTGATTCGGCGACGCGCTTCTTCGCCTTCTCCAGCATCGCTTCGGAAATATCGGTACCGAAGATGCGCAGATGCGGCGCATATTGCGGCAGCGAGATGCCGGTTCCGACGCCGACCTCGAGCACGCGACCGCCGATCCGGTTGGTCGCGGCAATCGCCGCCCTTCTGCCCTTGCTGAACACGCCGCCGAAAACGAGATCGTAGATCGGGGCCCAGCGGTCGTACGCCTGCTCGACCGTCGCGCGGTCGAAGTCGAGTTGCTGCGTGCCGTCGAGCTTGATGATTTCTGCCATGATCAGTTTGCCTTGTTGATGCGATATTCAATTAGCCCTGCACCGCGCTCTGGCCGGCCACGCGGCGCACCGGACGCGGCGCACGATTCGGCTGCAGCGCCGTCAGATTGCCGAGGAATTGCCGTGCGCTGTTCTCCCAGGAGCGCTCCAGCGCGAAATTCCTGCAGGTCTCGCGCGACATTTGCAGCGCCCGCAAACAGGCGGCGCGCAGATCGTGGTCGATGGCGCCGATCGGGCGATCGGCAATGACATCTAGCGGTCCCGTGACCGGGAAGGCCGCCACCGGCGTGCCGCAAGCCAGCGCTTCCAACTGCACCACGCCGAACGTATCGGTCAGGCTCGGGAAGACGAAGACATCGGCGGCTGCAAGATGCGAGGACAGATCCCTGCCCTTCTTCTCGCCGAGGAAATGAATGTTCGGGTATTTGCGCTCCAGCTCCGCCTTTTGCGGGCCGTCGCCGACGACGACCTTGGAGCCCGGCAAATCGAGCCCCAGAAATGCTTCCAGATTCTTCTCAACCGCGACGCGCCCCATGGTCATGAAGATCGGACGCGGGAGGTCGAGCTTTGCCGGCTCATCGGGCCGGAACAAACCGGTGTCGACGCCGCGTGTCCAGAAGCCGAGCCGCCGGAATCTTCGCTCCGCCAGTTCGCGGCGCAACGAGTCGGTCGCCACCATGACCATGGACGAGGCGGAGTGAAACTGCCGCATGACGGCGTAGCCGAAGCTCTCCGGAATGCCGGTGCGCACGGAGACATATTCCGGAAACCGCGTGGTGTAGGAGGTCGTGAAAGCCAGCTTGTGCCGTCGGCAATAGGCGCGCACTGCCCAGCCGATCGGCCCTTCCGTCGCAACATGGATTGCATCGGGCGAAACAGCTTCGATCCTGCGCGCAATCTCGCGGCGGTTCGGCAAGGCGATCCGCAGCCCCGGATAGGTCGGGACCGGCATGGAAGGAAAGCCTTCCGGGGTCAAAAACTCGATTTCCTCGCCGAGCGCCGATGCGCTATTGGCCAGCGAAGTCAGCGTCCGGACGACGCCGTTAACCTGAGGATGCCAGGCGTCTGTCGCGATCAATATCGGCATATCCTCACCTTGGGATTTGCGTTTGATTCTCAGTCCCGACGTTCGGATATGGATATTTCAGGCGTGTGACGTCATGCACCTGTCAGGTTCTTTTTCGACTCCTTAACGGCCTTTTTCGTGTAACGTGACAGAACGATGTCAGAGGTAGACGACAATTCCCGGGTTTCCCGCCGGCGGCGGAAGCGAAAGAGCTACGCGCTTCTGGTCCTGGCGGCGGGTATTTTCCTGTTCGGAATAGCCGCAGGCGCGCTGTACCTGTTCCTGCAGCCGACCACCCTGCGTATCGCAGTCGGCCCGCCCAACAGCGAAGACCAGAAACTGGTCCAGACACTCGCCCAGATCTTTGCGCGAGAGCGCAGTTCGATCAGGCTCACCCCCATCACAACGGACGGATCGGTCGAAAGCATCGCGCTGTTCGCGGCCGGCAAGGCCGACCTTGCGGTGGCGCGCGGCGATCTGGGGCTGCCGACCAACGCCGATTCCGTCGTCATCCTGCGCAAGAACGTCGTCGTATTGTGGGCGCCGTCCGGCTTGCCGCCCAAGGGATCGAAGCGACAACCAAACCCCAAGATCAAGTCGATCGACCAGCTTGCCGGCCATCGTGTCGGCGTCATCGGCCGGACGCAAGCCAATGTCACCTTGCTGCGTGTGATCCTCGCGGAGTCCGGCGTCAACACCGACAAGGTCAGCGTCACACAGTTCGCCGTCAATCAGATCGCCGAAATGGCCCGCGATACGACGCTCGATGCGTTCATGACGGTCGGTCCGCTCGACAGCAAGATTACCAGGGACGCCATTGCAGCGACGGCCGCCAGCCGCGGCGAACCAAAATTCCTGGCGATCGATGTTTCCGAGACGATCGCGAAAAAGCATCCGCTCTACGAGTCCGAGGAAATTCCCGCAAGCATCTTCAGCTCCTCGCCCGCACGCCCGGAAGACAAGGTCGACACCGTCAGCGTCAATCACCTGATCATCGCACCGCGTTCACTGTCGGACTCAAAGGTCGGTGCCTTTGCAAGGCAGGTATTCAACGTCCGCCAGCAGCTTGCCCGGGAATTGCCGAATGCGCCGAAAATCGAGAAGCCGGACACCGACAAGGATGCCGCCCTGCCGGCGCACGAAGGTGCAGCCGCCTATTTCGACGGCAACGAACGAACCTTCCTCGAGAGATACACCGACTACATCTGGGGCGTCATTCTCGTGCTTTCCGGCCTGGGATCGGTCGGCGCATGGCTGCAGCACTACTGGAAGCGGAATGAGCGCGAGCAATACGAGACGCATCGCGACAACCTCCTCAAGCTGATCTCGAAGGTACGGCAGGCGGAAACGCCGGAGGCCCTGGTAGCCATGCAAGCCGAGGCCGATGATATGCTGCGCGAGACGCTCGACTGCTACGAGGATGGCGCGATCGAGGAATCCGACCTGTCGGTGATCGGCCTCGCACTCCAGCAGTTCCATCATGCCGTGTCGGACCGCCGTGTGACGCTCGGATCCGGCGCGTTCGATGCGCCGCGCATGCGGGCAATGTGAGGACGCGCGAGTTTTGGCGAAGGGCCATGGGCACCGAGACCGAGATCAAGTTTGAAGTCTCCCCCGGCGACCTGCAGAAACTGGCGGCCTCGCGCAGCCTGCGGCCCAGCGACGGCCAGCTTGTCGAGCATCGGCATCTCGTCTCGACCTATTTCGATACGTCCGACCACACGCTCAGGCGCAACGGCATCTCGCTGCGTATCAGGCGGGCCGGCAAGAAACGCATTCAGACCATCAAAACATCCGCCAATGGCGTCGCCGTCGAACGTAACGAATGGGAGAAACGCATCGACGGCGACGAGCCGGACTTGCGCGCGGCGCGCGGCACGCCGCTGCAGCGACTTTTGTCCAAGCGGTCGAAACGCGACCTCGATGCGGTGTTCTCGACCCACGTCCATCGCACGCTGGTGCCGCTGCGTCCGGGCAACAGCCGGGTCGAGCTCGCCCTCGATGAAGGGCACATCCGCGCGGGGCTCTATTCCAGCCCCCTTGCGGAGGTCGAACTCGAGCTGAAGAGCGGCTCGATCGGCGATCTCTTCAAGACAGCCCGCATGGTGGCGAAGCTCGTTCCCGCGAGGCTTGCGTTGAAAGCCAAATCGCAGCAAGGCTACGACCTGATCACCGACCAGGCGACGGCATCGGTCTCGGCGGCCAGGATCGTGCTGCCCGCCAAGCCTACGCTCGCGACCGCCTTTCAGGCGATCGGCCGATCCACCCTGCATCACGTCGCCGCCAACGAGCCGGCCGTCCTGGCCGGCCTGCCCGAAGGCGTGCACCAGATGCGGGTCGGGGTGCGCCGCTTGCGTGCCGCGCTCTGGGTCTTCTCCGATCTGCTTCGCTGCAAGCAGACCGAATCGATCAGGAGTGACCTCAAATGGCTCTCCGGCAAGCTCGGGCAGGTGCGCGATCTCGACGTTTTCCTGACGACACGCGTCAAGCGCCTGGAAGCCGCCGACCCGCCGATCGCGGGACTTGGCGACCTCGTCGCCGAACTGGAGTACAGGCGTGCAGTCGCCGCAGAAGCGGCGAAGACCGCCATCGCCAGTGCGCGCTACCGCATGCTGATCCTGAATGCGCTGGAATGGATAGAGGACGGCGCCTGGCTGAGACTGCGCCCCGCACTCCGCGAACAGCGCATCAAGCCTTTTGCCGCGAAACTGTTCACCCGCCGGGTTGCAAAGGCCAGGAAGCGCGCGAAAGACATCGGCAAGCTCAGCGTCCATGATCGGCACAAGTTGCGTATCGCGATGAAGAAGCTGCGCTACAGCATCTACTTCTTCGAGAGCCTGTTCGACGGTCACGCCAGCAGGAAAGCGCTCGCCAGGTACAAGGACTGCCTCGGCAGCCTGCAGGACAATCTCGGTGCCCTCAACGACATTGCAGTGCACCAGAGGATGGTGACCCGGTTCAGGAACGACATCGAGAGCCGGAAATCCGAGCCGGTGGCCTTCGCTGCCGGGGCCGTGGTCGGCACCGAGCGCAGTGAAACCGAAAAGCTGCTCGCCGCCGCCGAAGCGGCCGCTCGCAGGCTGCAGCGCGCCGGGGAATTCTGGAGCTAGCCATCCGGCTGTAAAATGCCTGCGATTGCGCTAGTCTTCCCGCCTCGGAGGACACACGATGAGCGAAGCACCCGGCGTCCGGACCTCAACGGATTATCCAATCCCCGCACAAATGAAGGCCTGGGTGCTTGGTGGACCGGATGAGCTTTTCCTTCGCGACAAGCCGGTGCCCATGCCGGGACGTGCGGAGGTGCTGGTCCGCATCGACGCCGTGGCGATCTGCGCGACCGACCTCGAAATCATCCACTCCGGCTCGCCCGCCAGCATTCAGGGCGGCCTGCCCTTCAACAAGAACTTTACGCCGGGCCATGAGTATATGGGCACGGTGGTCGCGCTCGGGCCCGACGTCGACGAATACCGGATCGGCGAGCGCATCAGCGTGGAGATCCATGCCGGTTGCGGTCAGTGCAAGCGCTGCCGTCAGGGCATGTACACGTCATGCCTGAACTACGGCAAGCCCGAAAAGGGTCACCGCGCCAATGGTTTCACCACCGATGGCGGCTTTGCCGAATACGCGGTCAACCACATCAATACACTGGCGCGAGTACCCGACACCATGAGCGATGCCGAGGCGACGCTCGTCGTCACGGCCGGCACCTCCATGTACGGCCTGACTGAACTGGGCGGGCTGGTCGCCGGCGAAAGCGTCGTCGTGATCGGCCCGGGCCCGATCGGATTGCTGGCCGTTGCCGTCGCGAAGGCGATCGGCGCAAGTCCGGTGATTCTGACGGGAACACGCAACAAGCGCCTTGCCATCGGCAAGGAATTGGGCGCGGACCGGACCATCAACATCAACGACGAAGATGCCGTGGCGGTTGTCAGGGAACTCACCGGCGGCATCGGCGCCGACTATGTCGTCGAATGCGCAGGTACTGAGCCCACCATCGATCAGGCCATCCGCATGACCAACCGTGGCGGCAAGATTTGCCTCGCCGCTTTCCCGCACGAGCGCGTCACGCTCGACATCGCGCAGCTCGCGAAGAACAACATCTATCTGTACGGCATTCGCGGCGAAGGCCGCAGCGCCACCCGCCGCGCCATGGCGCTGATGGCGGAAAAGCGCTTCGATGCGACCAGGATCCACACCCACACGTTCCCGCTCGCCGACCTGCCGACCGCGCTGCGCTATGCGCGCGAGCGGATCGATGACGCCATCAAGGTGGTCGTCACCGTCAGGCAGGCCGCCGCGGTCGCAAGCGCGGCGGAATAGCCGGACCTTAGCGGCCCTCGAATTTCGGCTCGCGCTTTTCCATGAAGGCCTTGATGCCTTCCTGCATGTCCGCCGTCTTGAACAGCGGCAGCAATTGCAGATAGACGTGGTGAACGTGGTCCGGAAACGTTTCGTTCAGGCCCATCCGCATCATGCGCTTGGCCGCTTGCACGGCAAGCGGCGCGTTGGCTGCGATTTCCTGCGCGATCTCGCGGGCCCGGCCCATCAGATTGGCATCGGGGACCACTTCGTTGGCGAGGCCCCACTCCAGGCATTCCCGCGCCGAGAGAGTACGGCCGGTGAAGATCAGTTCCGACGCCTTGGCCCAACCGATCATGCGCGGCAGAAACCAGGTGCCGCCCGACTCCGGCACCACGCCGCGTTTGACGAAGGCGGCCGCGAGCTTCGCCGATTCCGCCATGATGCGGATGTCGCAGCCGAGTGCGGTATCCATGCCGTAACCGGCCGCGCCGCCGTTGACGGCGCAGATCGTCGGCTTGTCCATCGCCTGCATCACCGTCGGCGGCGTGTTGCGCAAATCGAGGGAAGTCGAGGACGATGCCGAACTCAGGCCGTCACCGCTGCGCTCTCTCCGCAAATCGAGACCTGCGCAGAAAGCCCGTCCGTTGCCGGTGAGGATCACGCAACGGACATTGCGATCCTCGTTGGCCCTCACCAGCAGCTTCGTGAGGTCGTTGAGCATCGGTCCGGAAATCGTGTTCATCCGTTCCGGCGCGTTCAGCGTGATGACGGCGATGTGCCCGTCCACGTCATACAGGACTTCGTTCGATTCCGTCTCGATGGCGCGCTTGGCCTGGTCCATGGCGATTGCCCTTCCCAATAACTCGTCACATGGAGCAGTAACGCGACCTGGCGGCGTTGTCACGCAACTCCGCCGAGATAGAGCCGCTTGACGATATCGTTGCCCTTCAGCTCGTCGACCGAACCTGCGGCCACGACGATCTCGCCGTGAACGATGATGTATCCGCGGCTGGCGATCCTGATCGCCTGATTGAAGTTCTGTTCCGCCATGAGCACGGTCAGGCCGAGATTCCTGTTGAGCTCGCCGATCTTGGCAATGGTTTGCGAGACCAGAAGCGGTGAAAGGCCGACCGAAGGTTCATCGACCAGCAAGAGACGCGGCGACGACATCAGCGCGCGCGCAACCGCAAGCATTTGCTGCTGTCCGCCCGACATGGTGCCGGCCAGCTGGCTCTGCCGCTCCTTGAGCGCTGGAAACGTCTCGAATGCAAGCGACAGATTGCGGTCGATATTGCGCCTCGCCGCCTTGCGGAAGGCCCCGAGCATCAGGTTCTCCAGCACCGTCAACCTCGGAAACAGCCGCCGCCCTTCGGGGACCATCGCCACACCGAGGTCGACGATGTCTTCGGCCGACATGCTGGAAAGATCGTGCGCCACCCCGTCGATCGTCAGGGCGATACTTCCGCGCTCCGGCCGGACCAGACCCGCGATGCATTTCATCAGGGTGCTCTTGCCGTTGCCGTTGGTGCCCAGCAAGGCGACGGTCTCGCCGGCCTCGACATGGAGCGAGACGCCGCGCAGCGCCTTCACGGCGCCGTAGCCGGCATCGAGGCCGTTGATGGCGAGGCTAAGTGCCAAGATAGGCCTCCTGCACGCGCTGATTGGCCATCACTTCGGACGGTGTGCCGATCGCGATAATCCTGCCGGCGTCGAGACACATCACGCGGTCCGAGAAACGCATCACCGCCTGCATGATGTGCTCGATCATGATGATGGTGATGTCGTGGCTCGCCAGGCTCATCAGGAGATCGAGCACCTCGTCGACTTCCGAACTGGAAAGGCCGGCCATGGCCTCGTCGGAGATCAGGAGCTTCGGATGCGTGGCCATCGCCCGCGCGAGCTCCATCTTGCGCAACTCCACCTGGCTGAGCTGCGTGGCCGAGACATTGGCCTTCGACGCCAGTCCCATCTGCGTCAGGATCGACATCATGGTGTCGCGCCGCTTCGCCACCGAAACATGCTCGTGCGCGGCGAAGTCGAGTGCGACCATGAGGTTTTCGGCAACCGTCATGCTCCGGAACGGGCGCGGGATCTGGAAGCTGCGTGCGATGCCGCGGCGCGTGCGCAGATGCGGCTGCAGCGCCGTAATGTCCTCGTCGCGGAACAGGACCGTGCCGGGCTCCGTCCGGAACGCGCCGGAAATGCAATTGATCAGCGTGGTCTTCCCGGAACCGTTGGGCCCGATCAGGCCGAAACGCTCGCCCGGCGGAATTTCGACGCTGACATTGTCGAGCGCGATGAAGCCGCCAAAGCGCTTGGTGAGCGAAGCGATCCGCAGCAGGGGTGCAGGGGTTTCGGAGCTCATGATTCCCTACCCTCGTTACGATTGCGGAAAATCCTCCGGATCAACCCGATGATGCCCTCCGGCGCACCGACCACGAACAACACCAGCATCACGCCGAGCACCAGCACATTCACTTCCGACGAGATGGTCACCGTCAGCAATTGCTGCGTCGTGCCCAGCAGTATCGCTCCGATGATCGGGCCGGACCAATGCGCGGTGCCGCCGATCAGCGACATCGCCAGCGTCGAGACCGAGTAGTTGAGATTGAACGCCGACTCCGGGTTCGCAAACTGCAGGTACATCGCGGAGGGCGCTCCGACGGCACACAACAGCGCGCCCGAGATGACGCACGCAAGGAGCTTCAGCCGCAGCGTCGGCACCCCCGAGCATTCGGCCGCGAGCTCGTCGTCCTTGAGCGCCTGCAGGCCGCGGCCGATCCATGAATTCTGGATATAGCGCGAGATCGCGACCGCCAGCACGACCAGCACCGCTTGGACGAAGAACAGCATCTGCACATAGTTGTCGAACAGCGCACTTACCGGCGGCCGCTGGATCTGGATCCCGGCGGCGCCGCCGACATAGCGCCAGTTCGTGACCGCCGTCTCGATGATGATGGTCAGCGCAATAGTGGCGATCGAGAAGAAGATGCCCTGCATGCGCAGGGTAAGCAGACCCAGGGCGAACCCCATCAGCGCACCGATGGCGGCTGCCGTCAGTATCTGGACCGGAAGCGGCGCGCCAAATGCCTTGACCAGGAACACGGAACTGTAAACGCCCACGCCGAAGAACGCGCTGGTGCCGAAATTCACATAACCGGCATAGCCGCCCAAGATGCTCCATGCCACCGCAAGCGCGATGAACTGCAGTATCACATAGCCGGCAAAGAACGGATACTGGTTGCTCACGACTTTCGTCATCAGCAGGGCGGCGGCGAGGAACAGGGCCGCTCCGATCCAGAAGGCGATCCCGTTACGCTTCATGACCGCCTTCCGAACAGGCCCTGCGGCCGCACGGCGAGAACGCCGAGCAGCATGGCAAAGGAAATCGCCGGCGCCCAGGAAGCGCCGAACATGGTGAGCACGATCGACTCGGCAACGCCGAGGATGATGGCGGCGACCAGCGTGCCGCTCATGCTGCCGAGCCCCGCCATTACCACGACACAGAACGTCCGTCCGATATAGGCCCGGTCGAGCGTCGGCTCGACGGGAGCGACGATGATGAGCAAGGCGCCGGCGACCCCGAGAACGGCGGTGGCGATGCCGAACGCCCATTGCTTGATCCTGATCGGGTTGGTGCCCATCAGCCGCAGCGCTTCCTGGTCCTGCGCGACGGCGCGGATGGCGCGGCCCATGAAGGTCCGCGACAAGTACAGCGTCAGCAGAATGGTCAGCACCGCGGCGACGCCGAAGGCGACCAGGAGTCGGTACGGGATCCGGAGGTCACCGAGCCGCAAGGCCTTGCCGACATAGTCCGCGGTGACCGAGCGCTGGTCGACGCCGAACTGCATGATGATCAGCACTTCGATGATGAAGGCAACCCCGAAGAAGAACGCAATGCCGCGCACGCCGGCGTCGCTGCCGCGCTTCTCGAAGGTCTCGTAGTAGATGCGGTAGGCGACAAGACCGAAGGCAAAGAACAGCGGGGTGATCAGCAGCCCCGCCACCAGCGGATCGATCGCGTAATGCTCGTTGAGAAAATACACGAAGTAGGAGGCCAGCACCAGGAAGGCCGGATGCGCCACATGGGGAACGTCGAGCAGGCCGAACGAAACGGACAATCCGAGGCTGACCGCGCCATAGAAGCAGCCGAGCAGCACCCCGATCACCACCGCGTCGAGCAGCAGGTCCATCGAAAACAAGTGAAGTCCCCCTTGACCGGCTTGAGCTGCATCCCCGACCGGCAGCCGCCGGGTTATTCCACCTCCTGTCCGGGATCGTCTGTCATGATCCCGGACAGCCACTCATAGTCATGGTCTACTTCCGCGCGGCCTCGAACGGCGAGACGAGTTCGCCGGACTTCAAACTCTCCGGAAACAGGATCACCTGCTTGCCGGAGGTGCGGAACTGCTCGATGTTCTTGTCCGCGACGCCGCGGAACTGGGCCTGCAGCACGGCACTCTCCTTGCGCTCGCCGTCCGCCGAGAACGCGATCGGACCGACGATGGTCTTGTGCGTGTTCTCGCGCAGATATTTCGCAAGACCCTTTTGATCGAGCGATTTCGTCGCGTTGATCGCCTGCTCGACCAACTGGCCGCTGGCGTAGCCGAATGGCGCCAGATAGTAGCCGAGCGGATCGACTTTGGCTTCGACGGCGCGCTTGGTGTACTTCTCGAAGAACTCCTTGGTTCCATCGTAATACATGCTCTTTTCCGGGAGCCATGAATTGTAGTTGACGACGCCGTTGAGCAGTGAGCCCAGGTTTTCCATGACCGAGCCGAATTGCAGGCCGACCATGCCGCCGCCGAAGATCTTGACGTTGTCGCCGACGCCGATCTCGTTCACGGCGCGCAGGATGCCGGCCGAATCCGGCGGATAGGACGCGACATAGACGATGTCGGGCTTGGCGGCCTTGAGCGCCCGGATGATGCTGGAGAACTCGACCGTGTTGGGCGGATAGGCCTGGTCGAACACAACGGGCATGTTGCGCTTTGCTGCGACTTCCCGCGTGGTCTTCACAAGGTTCTGCGCGAATTCCTGGTCCGCCGTGAGAAGCGCAACCGACTTGCCGCCGGCCTTCTGGCCGATATCGAGGAACGACGTCGCCCAGCTGTCCGGCGGCCCCCACGGGGCATTGTTGAACCACATGTCGTGGCCGACCTTGCTGTTGACCTGGAACGAGAAGTTGCCAATCAGCAGCAGGCCGCGTTGCTTGACCATCGGCATGATCGGTGCCGTCGGTACCGTCGCATAGGGCGCAAACAGCAAATCGACCTTGTCGACGTCGATCAGCTTGGAATAGATCGCCGGCGTCTCCGAGGCGCTCGACTTGTCGTCATAGACGACAAGCTCGACCTTGCGGCCGAGCAGGCCGCCCTTGGCGTTGACGTCGTCGCGCCAGATTTCGATACCAAGCAACGACGGCTTGCCGCCACCGGCGAGGCCGCCGGTTTGCGGCATGCTCATGCCGATCCTGATTGGCGCCGTTTGAGCCTGCAGCAGGTTGATGCCCAGCGGTGAGGCGGCAAGTGCCGCACCGGCGCTCGCGGTAGCGAGCAGGCGGCGGCGGGTAATCGATCCGGATTTGGAGACCCTCTTCGACATTGGCTGTTTCTCCCCTTGGTTTTGCTGTTTGACGTGATTGTATTTGGTTTTGCCGGCGGCGTCCCTCGTCAGATTCGTCCCATTGCCGTCAGGATAACCTGCGGCGTCAGGGGAATCTCAGTAATTATCGTTCCGAACGGACTTAGGGCATCATTGACCGCATTGGTCACCGCCGCGGCAGCCCCGGCGGTGCCGGCCTCGCCCGCGCCCTTGGCGCCCAACTCGGACTCGCGCGTCGGCGAAACGACATGGCCGACGTCGATGTCGGGCATCTCGCCGGACATCGGCACCAGATAGTCGGCCATATTGGCGTTGGTCAGCTGCCCACGTTCGTCATAGATGCACTTTTCGAACAGCGCCGCGCCAAGCCCCTGCACCACCCCGCCCCTGATCTGCTCGTCGACCAGTTGCGGGTTGATGATCGTGCCGCAGTCCTCCACCACCCAGTGCTTGAGCAACTTGACGAAGCCGCTGTCGGTGTCGACCTCGACCCAGGCCGCCTGGACGCCATTGGTGAAGGCGAAGGGGTATTCACGCGGCACAAAGTGCTTCGTCGCCATCAGTTCAGGCTGGATGCCCGGCGGCAGCGTATCGGGGCGGAAATAGACGATCCGGGCCAACTCGTTCAATTCGATGCGGGGGGCGCCATCGCCGACATTGACCACGGCATTGCCAGCGATGTCGAGTTCGGCCGGCGTCGACTGCAGGATGACGGCGGCAACATCGAGAATGTTCTTGCGCAGGATCTTCGTGGCCTGCAGCGCCGCCTCGCCACCGATGCCGGCGCCGCGCGAGGCCCAGGTACCGCCGCCATAGGGCGTCATGTCGGTGTCGCCGAGGATGACGCGAACGCGATCCATGGAAACACCGAGGACGCTGCCAACGATCTGCGCCGTCAGCGATTCCGAGCCCTGCCCCTGCTCGGTGATGCTGGTCTGGCAGATCACCGAGCCCTGAGCATCCAGCCGCACCGCCACGCCGTCCTGCGACGAAATTCTTGCGCCGCCGACACCGTAAAACGCGGCGCTCGGGTTGGTCACTTCGATGAAACTGGCGATACCGATGCCGCGATGGACACCCTTCTTGCGCAATGCCGCCTGCTCAGTCCGCAGCGCCTGATAATCCATCATCTCGACAATTTTGGCGAGCGAGGCGTGGTGCGACAACTGCTCGAACCGCAAGCCGGATGGCGAGCCGCAGGGATAGGCATCGTCGGCGATCAGATTGCGGCGGCGGATCTCGACCGGGTCCATGCCGATCTTCATCGCGGCAAGATCGACCAGTCCTTCCGTCACCGAACAAGCAATGGGGTGGCCGACGGCGCGATACTGGCACATGACATTCTTGTTCTGGTACACCACCCGCGCCCGCGCGCGATAATTCTTGTTAGTGTAGGGACCGCCGACGAGGTTGACGACCTGGTTGGCCTCGATCGCGCTGGTGCGCGGATACATCGAATAGGGTCCGATGCCGGTGAGATCGTCGATCTCGAACGCCGTGATGGATCCGTCGCGCTTGACGCCGATCTTGCCCTTGCAACGGTGATCCCTGGCATGAATGTCGGTGTTAAAGCTCTCGACCCGATCGGCGACGAACTTTATTGGACGACGCAGCAGTTTTGACAGCGCATAGATCGCCATTTCGTCGGCATAGATATGCACCTTGATTCCGAAGGAGCCGCCGACGTCCTTGCAGACGACGCGGACCTGCGATTCCTTCAAACCCAGGTGCAGCGCGGCGATGTTCTGCACCATGTGCGGCGCTTGCGTGCCCTGGTAGATCGTCAGCCGCGCCTCCGCGGCATTCCAGTCGGCAACGACGGAGCGCGGCTCCAGCGTCACGCCGGTGTGACGGCCGAATATGAACTCGGCCTCGACCACCGCATCGGAGCCGGCAAAGGCCTCGTCCACAGCGCCGGCATCGTGAACGCGCTCCCACGCCAGATTGTCACCCAGCGAGGCATGGATCACGGGGGTAGCCGGATCGAGCGCCGTGCGCATGTCGGTCACAGCCTCGATTTCCCGGTACTCGACCGCGACATGCTCCGCCGCATCCTCGGCCGCCGCGCGGCTCGTCGCCACGATCGCGGCCACCGCCTCGCCCTGCCAGCAGACCCGGTCGATTGCGATCGCCGATTGCGGCGCGGATTTGAGACCCTTCAGATGGGAGAGCACGCCGACCCAGGGGGTAATGACCGCGGAAAGCTCCTTGCCCGTGACCACGGCGATCACGCCGGCCATCTGCTTTGCCGCGGACGCATCGATGCTCACGATCTCCGCATGCGCATGCGGCGAGCGCAGGAACGCGACATGCGCCATCCGCGGCAGCTCCATGTCGCTGACATATGTCCCGCGGCCCTGCAGCAGCCGGTCCAAATTTGGCCGCGGCACGGTCTTGCCGATGTAGGAGTTCGGCCGGTCCAGCACCGACAGCGTTTCGGGATTGCTGCGGATCGAGCTCATGCCGTCCGCCCCACACGTGCGCGTGCCGCATTTTCGACGGCATCGATGATCGCCTGATAACCGGTGCAGCGACAGTAGTTGCCCGAGAGGTGCTCGCGGATTTCCTCGCGCGCGGGCGCGGGGTTTTGCTGCAGCAAGTCCTGGGCTGCCATCAGCATGGCCGGCGTGCAGAAACCGCACTGCAGGGCGTTGCGGTCGCGGAAGGCGTCTTGCAGGTCGGCGATCTCGCCGGAATCGGACAACCCCTCGATCGTTTCGACCTCGGCGCCGTCCACCTGCACCGCCAGCATCAGGCAGGAGCGTACGATCTCGCCGCCAACGCGCACCGTACAGGCCCCGCACACGCCGTGCTCGCATCCGACATGCGTGCCGGTGAGCTTCAATTGCTCGCGCAGGAAATCGGCCAGATTGAGCCGCGGCAACACCTGCGCCTCGACGCGCTCGCCATTCACCATGAGAGTGATAGACACTTGAGCCGTCACGCGGTTGCTCCGGCCTGGAGATCGGGACGGTTCAGCAGTGTGGCCACGCTTCGCCTCAGCAACACCTTGGCGAGATGCCGGCGCATCGCGGGCGTAGCCTGCTGGTCCTGCTGCGGATCGAGTTCATCCGAAAGCGCGTCTGAAACTTCGGCCAGCAGCGCCGGCGTAACCGCAACGCCCGTCAGTCGACCCGCCGCCTTCGCGAGCACGGGCTTGTCGCCAACGGCGAAATAACCAAGCCGGAGGTCGGCGAACCGATCCCCCTGCAACAATGCCTGCGCAGCCAGGCCGACAATCGCATAGTCGCCATGCCGCCGCGCGAACTCCTGGAAGAAATGCGCCGATCCCTTGCGGGCCACCGGCAGTTCGAGCGCGACCAGCAAATCCTGCGGCGCGAGCTTCGTCTCGTAGATCCCGGTGAAGAAATCTTCTGCGGCAATCCGCCGCTCGCCGCCGGGGCCGCGCACGACGATGGTCGCCCCCAGCGCCAGCATGCAGGCCGGCAATTCTGAAGCGGGATCCGCCTGTGCAAGGCTGCCGCCGATGGTGCCCCGGTTGCGGATCGCGGGGTGGGCGACATGCGCCACCGCCGCCTTGAGCAGCGGCGCACATTTCACAATGTCGGATGATTTCAGGAGATCGGCATGCCGGGTCAGCGCGCCGATGACGAGCGTCTCGCCCTTCACCGCGATCCCGCGCAATTCCTTGAGATCACTGATGTCGACGATCAATTCCGGCGCAACCAGTCGCAGGTTTATCGCGGGAATCAGGCTCTGTCCGCCCGACAGCACCCTGGCCTTCTCACCATGCAAGACAAGCAGCTCCAGCGCATTGGCAACGCTGGTTGCGCGTGCATAGGCGAAAGCCGATGCCTTCATTCAGGCGAGCCCTCCCCGGCCCTGCTTTTCTGCTTTTGAGGGATTAGAGGGTGTGGCTTTTCAAAGGTCAAGCTGCTTGATTTTGCAGTGCTTTCGACTTTCGGGGGCTTGCCTTGATCGATTGGACGACGCACGCTCCCGCCGACCAAGAAGGGTCGCCCCGGGGAGGTGCAGAAATCATGAAGCTCGGGTTCTTCACGATGCCGATCCATCCCCTGGAGAAGGATTGGCGGCAGTCCCTGAAGGAGGACCGGGAAGCTTTCCTGCTGGCGGACGAGTTGGGATTTGCAGAAGCCTATGTCGGCGAGCACGTCACCGACCGGGCCGAGAACATCACCTCCTGCATCACCTTCATCGCCTGGCTTGCGGCGGCCACCCGGCAGATCAAGCTCGGCACCGGCACCGTCAACATGCCGAACAGCCATCCGGCCGCGGTCGCAGCCTCCATCGCCATGCTCGATCACATGCTCGACGGCCGGCTGATTTTCGGGATCAGCCCGGGCGGCCTGCTGTCCGATGCCGAGATGTTCGGCAATCTCGACGCCGACCGCAACGCAATGTTCCTCGAGGCCATCAATCAGGTGCTCGCCATCTGGGAGGGCAAGCCGCCCTACAATCTCGCCGGCAAGTACTGGAACATCTCGGTCGAGAAAACCCTGATCGAGGACATCGGCCAGGGATTTGTTGCAAAGCCGCTGCAGCGCCCGCATCCGCCGATCGTCGTCACGGCAGTCGCCCCCTTCTCCAAGGGCGTCACCGAGGCCGCAGCGCGCGGCTGGGATCCGATCTCGGCCAACTTCCTGATGCCGGCCTGGGTGAAGAGCCACTGGCCGAAATATGTCGAGGGTTGCGAGCGCGGCGGCCGGCCGGCCGATCCAGCCAACTGGCGCGTGGCGAAAAGCGTTTTCGTCGCCGGGGATGCGGCCACCGCCAAGGCCTACGCCACCGATCCGAACGGCCCCTATGTCTATTACTACCGTTCCCTCTTCACCAAGCTGAAGCGAGGCGGCCGCATCGAGCTGTTCAAGACCCGGCGCGACCAGCCCGATGACGAGGTCACGCTGGAATCGATCTGCGACAAGCTCATCATCCACGGCACGCCGGATAGTGTTGCCGATCAGTTGCTGGCCTTCCAGGAGGAAGTCGGAACCTTCGGCACCCTTCTCTACGCCGGCAAGGATTGGCGGGACCGCGAGCTTGGCCGCCGCTCCATGATCCTGATGGCCGAGCAGGTCCTGCCACGCGTCAATGCCGGAAGCTCGCGCAGCGCCGACGCCGCGGGTTAACGGGAAACGATGACCCTCTCCGATCGCATTCCCTATCAGGCGCAGGTCGACCGGCCGAAACTGGCGCTTCCCGGCGGCAAGCGGCTTGCGGTGTGGGTGATCCTCAACGTCGAGGAATGGCGGATCGAGAACGCCATGCCGCGCACGGTGCTGTCACCGCCGATGGGACAACCGCTGCTGCCCGATGTGCCGAACTGGTCGTGGCACGAATACGGCATGCGCGCCGGGTTCTGGCGCCAGTTCAAGGCGCTCACCGAGCGCAGTATCCCGGTGACGCTCGCGATCAACGGCAATGTCTGCAATTCCTATCCGCGCGTCGCCTCTGCCGCGCTGGAAGCCGGCTTCGAGTTCATGGGCCATGGCTTCCTGCAAGGCCCGATGCACAAGCTCGACAACCAGGCCGACGCGATCAAGCGCGCAGTGGACACCATCGCCAAATTCACCGGCAAGCCGCCGCGCTCGTGGGAGAGTCCCGGCCTCACCGAAACCGCGGATACGCTCGACCTGCTCCGCCTCAACGGCATCGACTATGTCGCGGACTGGGTGATCGACGATCTGCCGCAGGACGTAGAGACCCCGCACGGCACTATCACCACCATCCCCTATTCGGTGGAGACCAACGACATCGTCATCCATGCCCTGCAGCATTTGTCATCAGAGCAATTCCTGAAGCGCTGCACCGATCAGTTCGACCGCCTTTATCTGGAAGGCGCCGACAACGCACGGGTGATGGCGATCTCGATCCATCCCTACATCACCGGCGTGCCGCACCGTATCAAGTATCTGGAAGCGCTACTCGACTACGTCATCGGCCATGACGGCGTTGCGCTGATGACGGCCAGCGAAATCGGCGACTGGTACCGCGCCGAGATGGCGAAGACGTAGCGCGGCGCTATTTGCCGTCGCCCGGGACGAACTTTCCGAAGCCGCCGCGCGCGAACAGCAGCGGCTCCTGCCCGTTGTAGGAATAGGCCTCGACCGCGCCGAGGAAGATGATGTGGTCGCCGCCATAATAGCGGTTCACGGCGCGGCACTGGAACTGGGCGACGCTGCCGGCGATGATCGGGGCATTACCGAGCCCCGGCTTCCATTCCACGCCTGCGAACTTTTCGCCGGACGACTTTGCGAACTTCAGCGCCAGTTCCTGTTGCGAGACGTCGAGCACGTTGACGGCAAAATGGCTGGCGTTCTGGAAGATCGGCAGGCCCTGCGAGAACATGCCGAGGCTCCACAGCACCAGCGGCGGGTTCAGCGACACCGAGGCGAATGAATTGCAGGTCACGCCATAAGGCTTGCCGTCAACCGCCATCGCCGTGACGATGGTGACGCCGGTGCCGAACGTGCCGAGCGCATTGCGAAAGTCCCGGGGATCGATCGCCGAGTTGTCCGTGGCAAACTCGTTGGCCGGATCGGCCGGATGTTTTGGAACGTCGGACATCCAGGCCTCAGAGCGTCAGATTTTCGGAAGGCAGGCCGATCGCAACGCGGCCGTAATTGGTTCCCGCCGCATCGAAATTGAATGCGAGGTGCGAGTTGATCGCGTGCGCGTCGCGGAACTGGCGCTGCAACGGGCCCGAGGTGAACAGGCTGCGCGCGCCGCTCGCGGTGAACAGCAGCGATACCGCCTCGGTGCAGAGGTTGACGGCGAAAGCCCCGTCGCGGCGCAGCCGCGTCTTCTCGGCGATATCGGGGATATCTCCGCGCCGTGCATCGGCCATGGCGTTGATGCAGTTGGTGCGCATCAGCAGCCGTGCGGTGTCGACCTTGGCAGAGGCTTCCGCGATCTTGATCTGGGTCGTCTGCATGTCGCCGAGCTTGGCGCGGTTGTAGGTCGAGGCGCGATACCGCGCCTGTCCCACATAATCGTCGAGGCAGGCCTGCGCATTGCCGAGACCTACTCCCGACAGCACGTAGGGAAACAGCGAGAACACCGGCAATGCGTAGAGCGCATTCGGATTGGCCGCGCTGCCCGGCGTCGGTCCGCCGGCGAGATCGCTGACCATAATCGACATGTAGCCGGGGACGAAGACATCGACCACCTTAACGTCGTTCGAGCCCGTCCCGCAGAGACCGGTGGCGTTCCAGGTGTCGTTGATTTTGTAGTCGCTGCGATGGAGCAGGAAGATGCGGTACTCGATGCCGTCGGCCTCGTCATCGGTCTCGACCACCCCGGCAAGCATGTTCCACTCGCAGGACTCCACGCCCGAGGAGAACGGCCAATGGCCGGAGAGCGTGTAGCCGCCCTTGGCCTTTCGGGCGCGCCCGGCAGGGAAGATGAAGGACGAGGCGATCAGCGCATTGACGTCCCTGCTCCACACCGCCTCCTGCGCGCGCGGATCGAACATGCCGAGCATCCAGTGATGGCTGGAGAGATTGGCGAAATTCCATGCCACCGACGCATCCGCCTGCCCGAGCGCATCGGCGCAGTCGACCAGCGCGACATAATCCAGCTCGGAGCCGCCGACACGCTTCGGCTGCAGGATCCGGAACAGGCCCGTGTCGTGGAGGGCGCGCTCGGTCTCTGGCGGCAAACGGCGCAGCGCCTCGGTCCGGGAAGCGCGTTCGCGCAGTTCCGGGATCAGCGCGCGGGCGCGGGCGACCATGTCGGCATAGCCGTCCATGCCTTGTCCCGAGACAAGACGGACGTCAGGCTTGCGGGGGCTTCCGGCCATTTGCGCTTCCTCGCCCGGCCACGCGTTACGGCCAAGTCTCCTTCTTCATTTATCCCCCGCACCCTCCCCGTTCAAGCCGCGCTCAGACCCGCTCGATGATGATCGCGGGCGCCATGCCGCCGGCGGCGCACATGGTCACCAGGCCGCGCTTGAGGTCGCGCCGCTCCAGTTCGTCCAGCACGGTGCCGATCAGGATCGACCCGGTCGCGCCGATGGGATGGCCGAGCGCGATCGAGCCGCCATTGACGTTGACCTTGTCGCGGTCGAGCTTGAGGTCGCGGATGTATTTTTCGGCGACCACCGCAAAGGCCTCGTTGATCTCGAACAGGTCGATGTCGTCGATGGTCAGCCCCGCCTTGGCCAGCACCTTGCGCGTCGCCGGCACCGGCGCGTTCAGCATCAGGGTCGGCGAGTCCCCCATATTGGCGATCGCCACCACGCGCCCGCGCGGCTTCAGGCCGTGCTTCTTCGCATAGTCAGGCGAGGCCAGCAGGATTGCGGCGGCGCCGTCTACCACACCGGACGAATTGCCGGCGTGATGAACGAAGTTGATGTCGACATCGGGGAATTTGTCGAGGATCAGCTTGCGGTAGGTCGTGCCCTTGTCGTCGAGCGCGTAGTCGGCGATTGCCGGGAAAGCCGGCTTGAGCTGCGACAGCGCCTCCATCGTGGTCTGCGGCCGCGGATATTCTTCCCGGTCGAGTGCGAGCGTGCCGTCCTCGCGATAGACGGGAACGAGGCTCTTCTTGAAGTGGCCGCCCTTGATCGCAGCGTCGGCGCGCTTCTGGCTCTCCAGCCCGAGCGCATCGACATCCTGCCGCGATATGCCTTCCATGGTCGCGATCGCGTCGGCGCAGACACCCTGATGCGATTGCGGATGCCTGGCGCGAAGGCGAAGGTTGCCGGCATCCATCATCATCGGACCGCCGCCGCGGCGGCCATCCATCGACATCATCTCGCAGCCGCCGGCAATCAGGAGATCCTCGGAGCCCGCCATGATGGAATTGGCCGCCATGTTGACGCTGGTGATGCCGGAGCCGCAAAAGCGATCCAGCGTCACGGCACTGGCGTGAACGTCATAGCCGGCATCGAGCGCCGACATCCGTCCGAGATCGCCGCTCTGGGTCGCGACCTGCGCGCTGCAGCCCCAGACGATGTCGTCGACTTCCGCTGTGTTGATGCCGGTGCGCTCGGCCAGCGCGCGCAGCACGGTGGCGCCGAGCTGCTGCGGATGAATGCCCGACAGCGCGCCCTTGCCAGCCTTGCCGATGCCACGCGGAGTTCTGCATGCGTCGATGATTAGCGCCTCAGGCATGGTGTGTTCCCTCTGAATTCGTTGATTGGCGGCATTTGCAACCGCCTGTCCCCCCAAGTCAATTCGTACTGCCGCAGGGCGTGGCAAAACCTCATGCAATTTCGTCGGACATAGCGGCTCAACGCAATTTTCTGAAGTAGTCCCGCACCTCCCGCACGAACAGGTCCGGCTGCTCGAACGCCGCGAAATGGCCACCCTTCGGCATCTCGCTCCAGTGCGTGATGTTGGTGTAGCTCGCTTCCATCCACTTGCGCACCGGCGTGACGATCTCTTTGGGGAACACGGCAACGCCGGTCGGTACCTTCACGGTATGCGCGGTCCGCTTCTTCGGCCCGAAGCTTTCCCAATAGAGCCGCGCCGAAGATGCGGCGCTCGCGGTGACCCAATAGAGCATCACGTTGTCGAGCAACTCGTCGCGGGTGAAGATGTTTTCGGGGTGGCCGTTGCAGTCGGTCCAGGCCCAGAATTTCTCCAGTATCCACGCCGCCTGCCCGCTCGGCGAGTCCGTCAGCGCATAGCCGAGCGTTTGCGGCCGGGTGGACTGCTGCTTGGAATAGCCGGAATCCCAATCGGCATAATATTGAATGCCCTTCAGCGCCCGTGCCTCTTCCGGTGTCGGCTGGCCCTCGACATTGGGCCGCGCCGACATCGCGAGCGTGATGTGGATGCCGGCGCAATGATCGGCGTCCTGCTCGCCGAGCGATGTTGTCACCGCCGAACCCCAGTCGCCGCCTTGTGCGCCATAACGCGCATAGCCGAGCCGATCCATCAGAACGGCCCAGGCTTGCGCGATGCGATCGACGCCCCAGCCCGTCGCCGTGGGCTTGCCCGAGAAGCCGAAGCCGGGCAGCGATGGACACACGACGTGAAACGCATCGGCTGCATTGCCGCCATGAGCGACGGGATCGACGAGCGGCTCGATCACCTTGTGGAACTCCACCACCGAGCCCGGCCAGCCATGGGTGATGATCAGCGGCGTCGCCTGCGAATGGGGCGAGCGGGCATGGATGAAGTGGATCCCGAGGCCGTCGATATCGGTCGTGAATTGCGCGAACCGGTTGAGCGCCGCCTCGCGCTTCTTCCAGTCATATTGCTCGGCCCAGTAGCCGCAGACGTCCTTGATCCACTTCAGCGGCACGCCCTGGCTCCAGTCGTCGACCAGTTCGGTCTCCGGCCAGCGCGTATTGCGCAGCCGCGATTTCAGATCGGTGAGGACAGCGTCGGGCACTGCGATGCGAAAGGGGTTGATCAATTCGTCCATGGGCGGAGCTCACACGAGGGAGGCGGTTGCGGTAGCCTATCACCGCAAGAATGCGGTATCAGCCATGCTGTCACCGCGAGGCGGCGCAGAGCAGAGCTGGCATGCGTGAGTATACACGCGACGCTTGCGGCCAGCGCTAGTACAATACGGCCGCGCGAATCATCAACGCGGGTAACAAGCCGGCGCGGTCTCGAGCAATTTTCCTGAATGTCGAGACGACGCGAGCCGGCACTGCATCCAGGGGAGGTATATCGCAACAACGACGTTCGGTACGAACCATGCTGATCCTCTTCGAAGGGACATTGGGCGCCCGCCAAACCCAGCGCTTTGTCGAGGAGATGCTGCACGCGGGACATTGGAGCTGGGATCTCGATTCCGGATCCATGCAATGGTCGCGCGGCGTCCTGGATTTGCTGGGCCTGGAGGGGACGGGCGTCGCGCCGACCAGTTCGGCATTCATGGATGCGATCCATCCCGACGACAGGAACGCGCAAAGCGACCTCGAGCAGATGTTGCGCGACTCGATCGCCATCGAGCGCGAATTTCGCATCGTGAACTCCAGCGGGCGCGTGCGCTGGATTGCGGTCAAGGCCGAGCCCATCGCCGGCCCCTCCGGCAATCCGAACCGGGCCGTCGGAATCTGCTACGATGTCACCAAGCACCGCGAAGAGCTGCAGCTGATGAACAGACATCAGCGTCGCCTCGAAGGAGTGTACCGGCTCGCCAATCTCCTGATATGGACGGCGAAGCCGGACGGCTCGCTCCGCGAAATCCTTTGCTGGAAAGGCGGCGAAAAGCTTGACCGCAGCGATCGCCCTGCCATCGGCTGGGACAGCCTGATCCATCCCGACGATTTGGCTTCGTTCAGCGCCAGCTGGACGACCGCCGTGGAAACACGCCAGCCGCTGCTGGTCCAGCATCGATTGCTCACCCCCGACGGTGCAGAGCACGATTGCTGGTCGAGAGCCGTTCCGATCCTGGACCCGCAAGGCGACATCCAGGAATGGATCGGCTCGTCTCGAAATATCGAGGACATAGACCTGCTCTTCCCGCGCAAGCCCGGCAAGCCGACGGGCACGCAGGTGCGAGCAGCCAGGGCGATCCTCGGCTGGTCGGTCAAGGAGCTGGCCCTTGCCAGTCGCGTCAGCCAGGGCACGATCCGCGGCATGGAAGCGATCGACGGACCGCTGCAGCGATACGCGGCGGAAGCGGCCGCCATCCAGACTGCCCTGTTCAATGCCGGCGCAGAATTCACCTTCAGCCCGGACGGCGAGCCCGGCGTGAGGCCGCGCAAGCCGCGACCCCGCGCGCCAACTGTTGCTTCCCTCGGGCCGGGCGCCGACAGAATTTGCTCGAAATAGATATTGCCGCGCACACCCGCTGCGAATTTTGACCCGGCGCGGCCGGCAATGGTGAATTTTTTCTTAACCCGGCCGTAAACCCGCTCGTCTACGCTTGAACTCGTACTGCACGACCTTGCGGCAGGCGCGACCAGATGCGGCCTGCCAACCGAACCAGCCATATTACCTGAGAGCCCATCATGACCGACGCAACCGGAATTGCCCGACGCCTCAGCTTCAATCGCATCGACGACTTGACCATTGCCGCGCTTCGCGAGGCTCGACCCTTTGTGGTCGAGGTCATGCCCGCGATCCTCGACAAGTTCTACGATCATGTCGGCCGCTTCGCCGAAACGGCAAGGCTCTTCGGCAACCGCGAGCACATGATGCACGCCAAGCAGATGCAGATAAAGCACTGGGCGATCATCATGGACGGCCAGTTCGACGAGACCTATGAGGCCTCGGTGACGAGGATCGGCGAGGTGCACAACAAGCTCGGGCTCGAGCCGCGCTGGTACATCGGCGGATACAATGCGCTGGTCACCGATCTGGTCGAGGCCATCGCGCTGCGGCTTCCGCATGGCGCGTTCGATCGCCGCGTGGCGGAGCGGAAGGTCCGAATCCAGATGGCGATCATCAAGGCGGCGATGCTCGACATGGACCTTGCGATCTCCGTCTACATCGAAGCCGGCCGGCGCGAGCGGCGCGCCACGCTGGAGGAGTTGGCCGGCCGCTTCGAGGCCGCGGTCGGCAGCGTGGTCAACATCGTGGCATCGGCAGCCACGGAGTTGCAGGCCTCCTCGCAAACCCTGCAGGCCGCCACGGGCCGCACCTCGGAACAGGCGGGCTCCGCGACATCCGCCTCGCAGCAGGCGCTGGCCAACGTCAACGCTGTTGCCGCCGCGTCCGAGCAACTGACGGGTTCCATCGCCGAAATCAGCCGCCGGGTCAGCGAGTCCGCCAGCGTCGCTGGCCGCGCCGCTCAAGGCGCCGATCAGGCGACCGAAACCATGAACCGGCTTTCCGAGGCGGCGCAGCGTATCGGCGCGATCATCGATCTCATCACCAACATCGCCTCGCAAACCAACCTGCTCGCGCTCAATGCCACCATCGAGGCCGCGCGCGCCGGCGAGGCGGGGCGCGGCTTTGCCGTGGTCGCCTCCGAAGTGAAGGGCCTTGCCGAGCAGACGGCGAAGGCGACGGCCGACATCGCCGCCCAGATCGGCGACATCCAGCAATCGACATCCGACTCGGTTGCGACCATCAACGGGGTTACGGAGATCATCCGCTCGATGTCGGAAATATCGACCGCCATCGCTTCGGCCGTCGAAGAGCAGAATGCGGCGACCGGCGAGATCTCGCGAAGCGCCCAGCTGGCGGCCTCGGGGACCAGTGGTGTCTCCAGGAACATCGTGGAGGTCACCCAGGCCGCCGAGGAAGCCGGGAGCACCGCGGGGCACGTGCTGACTGCGGCCGCCGAGCTTTCCAGGCAGTCCGAGGTTCTTCGCGCCGAGGTATCGAAATTCCTTGAGACCGTGCGAGCGGCGTAGCACCTATTTCTCGGCCTTCAGCATCGCCAGGATGCGATCGGCCTCGGTGCGCCAGTCCGGGCTGCGGGCGAATTCCTTGGTGCCCCTGGCGCCGAACAGCCCGTCATCGGCGAGATCGGCGACCCAGGCCTGCCGTTCGGCGGTGCCCTGCGCCGACCACGGCGTGAGGCCGGCCTCGCGCACGGTCTCGGCGACCTCGCGCACTTCCTCGGCGCGGCGGCGGCCATGCTCGATGACGCGCTGGAAGAAATAGGCGCCCTGCTTTTCCCAATCGATGCCGGGATAGGTTTCCTTCAGCGAAGCGAGCACCGCATCCTCCACGCCATAGGCACGCGCGGTGGTGAAGCTCTCGATCACCATCGCCTCCAGGCCCTTAATCATGATGCTGCGGCACATCTTCACGGCCGAGGCCACACCAAGCTGTTCGCTGGAAACCCTGGCATCGAAGCCGAGCGCGACCAGCAGCGGCGCAAGCTCCTTTGCCCCGCCGCCGCCGAGCAGGAGCGGCACCTTGATGCGATAGGGCGGCACCGAGGTCATCACGGCGCCTTCGACATAGCGGCCGTTGGCGCCGTCGACCCGCGAGGCCGCGCGTTGCTTGGCACCGGGCGAGGCCGAATTGAAATCGAGAAACCAGGTGCCCTGCCCGATCGCGGGCGCGCAGGCTTGCGCGACGGGAACCGCCTGGCTCGCGGTGACGGCGGAAATGATCAGGTCGGCCTGGCCGGCGAGATCGGCATGCGATCTGGCCAATACGACGCCGATCTTCGCCGCATGGTCGCGCAACGGTCCTGCCCGATCATCGTCGAGCTTGATGTCGTAGGCAGCGACGGCAACGCCGGCCTTGCGCAGATCTTCGGCAAGGATGCGGCCGACCTCGCCGTAGCCAACGAGCCCGACCTTCCAGCTCCTGGGATCACCCGACATGACTTCTGCGCGCCTCCGCCGTTTTGCGGCGAATCGTAGCCGCATCGGCCGACAAGATCGAGGGCGGAGCTATGCGGCCAGCACGCGGCAAATCTTCAGCGCGTCGGCGGCAACCGCGTCGACGCTGCGCGCATAGCCGCTCCTGATCCATTCCTTGGCGATCTGCACCACCGCACCGACCACGCCGGCACGCACCAGTTCGCCCGGCTTCGGCTTGATGTCGCTGTCGGGAGCCACCATTCGGGCCAGCACTTCGCCGAACTGCAGCAAGAGCGCTCCCCATACCGCGTCCACCGCCGGCCCAACCCGCGCGATCTCGATCACGAACAGCCGCGCGCCGTCCGGATCGTCCTTCAGCATCTGGTAATAGGCCCGCAGCACGGCATGACCGCGCTCCTCGGCCGCGCCACGGTGCTCTTTCCGCACGTCCTCCAGGCAGTTGAACACGCGCCGCGAGACGGTGTCGAAGGCCGCGACCAGCAGCGCCTCGCTGTTGGCAAAGGACTCGTAGAAGTATCGCTCGGTGAGGCCGGCCGCCTCGCATACCGCCTTCACCGTGGTGTTGCGGTAACCGAGCTCGCCATAGGCCCGGATCGCCCCCTCGATCAGCCGCTCGCGCCGGGCCAGCCGCCGTTCGTCGGCCGACAACCCCGCATAATTCCTTGCCCGCGCTGTGCTCATGCCGTCCCCGAATCCGCCGCTTGACATAAAACATTGTCAGATGCTTAAATCTGACAATACCACGTGTCAGAAAATAACACCAATATAACCGGACACGCTTAGCCCAGTTGCTCAAGGGAGTGAACCTATGCAGGAGCATGTGTCGGAGCGAACCGTTGCGGGCAGGCCCGCCGGCGCCTCCAACGTCACCCCGTTCAAGTCGCCCGCGCAAACCGATTTCGACGTCATTATCGTCGGCGCCGGCCTGTCCGGGATCGGCGCGGCGTTCCATTTGCAGCGCGACTGTCCCAGGAAATCCTTCGTCCTCCTCGAAGGCCGCGACGCGCTCGGCGGCACCTGGGACCTGTTCCGCTATCCCGGCATTCGCTCGGACTCCGACATGAACACGCTCGGCTTCCGCTTCCGCCCCTGGCGCGGCGAGAAGGCGATCGCCGACGGTCCCGCCATCCTCACCTATCTGAACGACACCGCCCGCGAGAACGGCATCGACCGCAAGATCCGCTACAATCACAAGGTCAAGCGCGCCTCGTGGTCGAGCCGGGCCGCGCGCTGGACGCTCGACGTCGAAGGCCCGGACGGCCCCCTCACCTTCACCTGCAACTTCCTGCAGATGTGCAGCGGCTATTACGACTACGATTCCGGCTACATGC
This sequence comes from Bradyrhizobium sp., assembly GCF_016219575.1. Taxonomy (GTDB): domain Bacteria; phylum Pseudomonadota; class Alphaproteobacteria; order Rhizobiales; family Xanthobacteraceae; genus Bradyrhizobium. The sequence goes on from NZ_JACRMG010000007.1 coordinate 81,847, forward strand.
CGGGCTGGCCGGGCATGGAGCGCTTCAAGGGCCAGACCGTGCATCCGCAGAAATGGCCTGAAGACCTCGACTATGCCGGCAAGCGCATCGTGGTGATCGGCAGCGGCGCCACTGCCGTGACGCTGGTGCCCGCGATGGCCGAAACGGCGGCGCATGTCACCATGCTGCAACGCTCGCCGACCTACATGGTTTCGCGTCCGGCCAAGGACGTGATCGCCAACTGGCTTCGCGCCAGGCTGCCGGACAAGCTGGCCTACGGGCTGACGCGCTGGAAGAACATCCTGCTGCAGATGTATTTCTACAATCTCGCGCGCAAGAAGCCGGAAGGCGCCAAGAAGCGCCTGATCGAGATGGCCAGGGCCGAGCTCGGCGACGGCTTCGACATGGAGAAGGATTTCACGCCGCGCTACAATCCCTGGGACCAGCGGCTCTGCCTGGTGCCAGACGGCGACATGTTCAAGGCGATCCGCGAGGGCAAGGCCTCCGTCGTCACCGACGAGATCGAGACCTTCACCGAGACCGGCATCAAGCTGAAGTCCGGCAAGGAGTTGCCCGCCGACATCATCGTTACCGCCACCGGTCTCGTGATGCGGCTGATGGGCGGCGCGCAGGTCGTGGTGGACGGCAAGGTCATCAATCCCGGCACGACGCTGAGCTACAAGGGCATGATGTTCTCGGACATCCCCAACCTCGCCTCCACCTTCGGCTACACCAACGCTTCCTGGACGCTGAAGGCGGATCTCACCGCCGAATATCTCTGCCGCATCCTCAACAAGATGGATCGCGGCGGCTACGCCTATTGCACGCCGCGCAACGTCGATCCCGAGGTGATTGCGGATGCGACGCCGCCGCTCGCCTCCGGCTACATGCAGCGCGCCAAGGACGTGATGCCCAAGCAGGGCTCGAAGCGGCCGTGGAAGCTGTACCAGAACTACGCCAAGGACATGCTGGCATTGCGCTTCGGCAAGGTCGATGACGGCGTCCTGGTCTTCAGCAAGGCCGAGCAGCCCGCCGCCAAGCGCCTGCGCGCGTAAGCCGCGGTCGCGCCCCGTGCGCGGCGCGGCTATACTCCTGTCAATTCCTGAAGAGGGTTTCCCATGACGTTCCTTCTCGGACTGATCCTGCTGCTTGCCGTCATCATTGCCGGTCTTGTCTGGTTCACCTCCAACACTGCCAGGCGCGTCGAGGCGCTGCTGCCGCCGCGCGGCCAGTTCATGGACATCGACGGCCAGCGCATCCATTACACCGACACCGGCGGCACCAAGCCTGCGATCGTCATGATCCACGGGCTCGGCGGCAATCTGCTGCATTTCGGCTACGCCATGGCCGACAAGCTCACAAACGACTATCGCGTCATCCTGGTCGACCGGCCCGGCGCCGGCTATTCGACCCGCCCCGAGGATGCGCCGGCGACGCTGACCGCACAGGCCAAGACGATCGCGACCCTGATCCGCCGGCTCGATCTCAAGCAGCCGCTCGTGGTCGGACATTCGCTCGGCGGCGCCTTGTCGCTGGCGATTGCGCTCGATCATCCCGACTGCGCCGGCGGCCTCGCACTGATCGCGCCGCTCACCCATGCGCGAGAGGACGTGCCCGAGGCGTTCCAGGGTCTCGTCATCGCCTCGCCGCTGGTGCGCAAGGCGATCGCCTGGACCCTGGCCACGCCGCTCGGCATCCGCCGCGGACCGAAGCTGCTGGCGGAAGTGTTCGCGCCTGAGGCCGTGCCCGCCGACTTCCCGATGCGCGCCGGCGGATTGCTCGGCTTGCGGCCAAGCGCCTTCTACAACACCTCCACCGACCTGATGGCGGCGGGGGAGACGCTGCCCGGCTACATGGCCCGCTACAAGAGCCTCGACATTCCCATGGCCATGCTGTTCGGCCGCGGCGACCGCATCCTCGATTATCGCGGCCAGGGCGAGGCGATGAAGATCGTCTGCCCCGCGCTCGATCTCGAACTGATGGAAGGCGGCCACATGCTGCCGATGACCGCCCCCGACCGCTGCGTTGCGCTGGTGCGACGCGTGGCGGAGCGGCAGCAGGGCATGCAGGCGGCATGAGGATTGGCGCGAGTTGCGCTCCTTCGCTTCGCTCGCATTGACGGGAGACATACGTCTTCGTTCTCACGGCGCGGTTTCGCCTGAGTTTTGCCAGTTCGTTGTCCCTCTCCTGTGAAGCTACGGGATCCCCAAAAGTGATTCCCCGGATTTTGCAAATATGATTCAAGGGCTTTCGACCTATTTGGCGGAGGCACAAGATGTCTTTCGGCGACATTCGGGTTGCGGAACGAGCTGATTGGCTGATCGAGCGGGTAGC
>NZ_JACRMG010000017.1 GCF_016219575.1 Bradyrhizobium sp.
CAACAGCACGGTTCCGCAAGCTCGTCGCCGCCTACAACAACACCCCGCGCAAGTGCCTTGACTTCAGGACCCCAGCCGAGTCCTTTGCCCAAGTGTTGCACTTCGAGTGTGAATCCACCTCCCGGCCTGTGCCGGGACGACGGCAGCGCAAGAGGCGCGGCCGTCACGGCTTCAACGTCTCCAGGAACCGTACCGGCTCGCCTTGCGACGGCGTCACCACCTCGCCCTGCCACATCACGCGCCTGCCGCGCACGAAGGTGCCGACCGGCCAGCCGGTAACGCGCACGCCGTCATACGGCGTCCAGCCGGCCTTCGAGGCGATCCACTGGTTGGTGATGGTCTCGCTGCGCTTCATGTCGACCACGGTGAGGTCGGCGTCATAGCCCGCCGCGATGCGGCCCTTGCAGGCGATGTTGAACAGCCGCGCGGGACCGGCGCTGGTGAGGTCGACGAAGCGCGCCAGCGACAGCCGCCCGGCATTGACGTGATCGAGCATCAACGGCACCAGCGTCTGCACGCCGGTCATGCCCGACGGCGAGGCCGGATAGGTCTTCTGCTTTTCTTCCAGCGTATGCGGCGCGTGGTCGGACCCGAGCACGTCGATGATGCCCTGCTCGATGCCCATCCAGATACCCTCGCGGTGATCGGCCGAACGCACCGGCGGGTTCATCTGCGCCAGCGTGCCGAGCCGCTCGTAGCATTCGGGTGCCGCCATGGTGAGATGATGCGGCGTCGCCTCGCAGGTCGCGACGTCCTTGTGGTCGCGCAGATACTCGATCTCCTGCTTGGTCGAAATGTGCAGCACGTGGATACGTTTTCCCGTCTCGCGCGCGAGATTGACCAGCCGCTGCGTCGCCATCAGCGCCGCGGTCTCGTCGCGCCAGACCGGATGCGACCGCGGGTCGCCCTCGATGCGATGCCCCTTGCGGTCGTTGAGGCGGTATTCGTCCTCGGCATGGAAGGCGGCGCGGCGGCGGATCACCCGGAAAATCCGGCGCAGGCTCTCGTCGTCCTCGACCAGCAGCGAGCCGGTGGAAGAGCCGATGAACACCTTGACGCCCGCACAGCCCTCGGCGCGCTCCAGCTCCGGCAGATGGTTGACGTTCTCGCGGGTGCCGCCGATGAAGAAGGCGAAATCGCAATGCATGCGATGCCGGCCGGCCTCGATCTTGGCGGTGAACGCCTCCTCGGTGACCGTCAGCGGATTGGTGTTCGGCATCTCGAACACGGCGGTGACGCCGCCCATCACGGCGCTGCGCGAGCCGGTCTCGAGATCTTCCTTGTGGATCAGCCCGGGCTCGCGGAAATGCACCTGCGTGTCCATCACGCCCGGCAGGATATGCAGCCCCCTGCAATCGATCACCTCGGCGGCGGAATCCGTGTTGAGCCCGCCGATCGCGGCGATGCGCCCCTCGCGGAGGCCGATATCGCGGACGCCCTCGCCATCCTGATTGACCACGGTGCCGGATTTTAGAATGGTGTCAAAACGCTGATTCATCGGTCCTCGTATTCTATCTCCTCATCCTGAGGAGCCGCGCAGCGGCGTCTCGAAGGATGGGATGCACTCGGTGCCTGCTGCCATCCTTCGAGACGCGGGCTGCGCCCGCTCCTCAGGATGAGGCCGTTCCAAGGCCCCGCAGGCCTTGTCGTCAATGCCCCGGCGGCTTACGTTCCGCAGCAACATGTCACAAGAGATTCTTGTATGAAAGCAGCGTTTTTGCCTGATCGCGGCGTCGTCAAGGTGAGCGGCGAGGATGCGCGCAATTTTCTCAACGGCCTGGTCACGACCGATGTCGCACTGGTGCGCCCGGGCCTTGGGCGCTTCGGCGCGCTCCTGACGCCGCAAGGCAAGATTGTCGTGGATTTCCTCATCACCGAGGCTCCCGCCGGTCATGGCGGCGGCTTCCTGCTCGACGTGTCGCGCGCCCTGGCGCAGGGCCTCGCCGACAAGCTCAAATTCTACAAGCTGCGCGCCAAGGTCGCGGTGGAAAACCTGTCGGAGAGCATGGGCGTGCTGGCGGCATGGGGGGGCGAGCCCGCGATGAAGCCGGAGCTTGCCTTTGCCGATCCGCGCCATGCCGCGCTCGGCTGGCGCATCCTGATCCCGGAAGAGCTGAAGCAGAAAGTGGCCGACGTCATCGGCGCCGGGCTCGTCGATGCCGACGCCTACGAGGCGCACCGCATCGCCGCGGGCGCGCCGCGCGGAGGGCTCGACTTCATGTACAGCGACGCCTTTCCGCACGAGACCAACATGGACCGCCTCAACGGCATCGATTTCGACAAGGGCTGCTATGTCGGCCAGGAAGTCGTGTCGCGGATGCAGCATCGCGGCACCGCGCGCACGCGCACGGTGAAGATCATCCTCGACGATTTCTCGCCCGAGCCGGGCCAGCCGATCCTCGCCGGCGACAAGCCGGTCGGCACCATGGGCTCGACCGCGGGTAAGCACGGCCTCGCGCTGATCCGCACCGACCGCGTCTCCGACGCGCTCGAAGCCGGCATGAAACTCACCGCTGGCGGCCTTCCGATCCGCATTGCCGAGCCGGACGAACTGCGTCCCCCACCGAAGCAGACCGTCGCATGAGCCGTTCCGCACGCCTGCATCCCGACGGCAAGATGCGCTGTCCCTGGCCGGGCGAAGACCCGTTCTACGTCGCCTATCACGACAATGAATGGGGCGTGCCCGAATATGACGACCGCGCGCTCTACGAAAAGCTGATCCTCGACGGATTCCAGGCCGGCCTGTCGTGGATCACTATCCTGCGCAAGCGGGACAATTTCCGGCGCGCCTTTGACGATTTCCAGCCCGCGAAAATCGCCCGCTACGATGCCAGGAAGGTTCACGCGCTGATGAACGACGCCGGCATCGTGCGCAACCGCGCCAAGATCGAAGGCGCGATCGCCAGCGCAAAGTCGTATCTCGACATCATGGAGAAAGGCCCGGGCTTCTCGAAGCTGCTGTGGGATTTCGTCGACGGCAGGCCGAAGGTCAACGCCTTCAAGACCACCGCGAGCGTGCCGGCCTCGACGCCGGTGTCGGTGAAGGTCTCCAAGGAGCTTTCCTCGCGCGGTTTCAAGTTCGTCGGCCCCACCATCGTCTACGCCTTCATGCAGGCGACCGGCATGGTCAACGACCATCTCGTCACCTGCTTCTGTCACGAGGATTGCGGCCGCAAGCCGCGCACCCCGCGATTCAAGGTGAAATGAAGAAGCGATCGGCAATACAGGACCGCGCCTGGCAGCGGATGCTGTCGGGCCGCCGGCTCGACCTGCTCGATCCCTCGCCGCTCGACATCGAGATCGCCGACATCGCGCATGGGCTGGCGCGGGTCGCACGCTGGAACGGCCAGACCTCAGGCGCGCATATCTTCTCGGTGGCGCAGCACACGCTGCTGGTCGAATGCGTGATGCGCGAACAGATGCCGCGGGTCGATTCGCGCGTTCGCCTGGCGGCGCTGCTGCACGACGCGCCGGAATACGTCATCGGCGACATGATCTCGCCGTTCAAGGCGGTGATCGGCGGCGACTACAAGGTGGTGGAGCGCCGGTTGCTGTCCGCGATCCACATCCGATTCGGCCTGCCGGCGGTGCTGGCCGACGAGATCAAGCAGGCCATCAAGGCCGCCGACCGCGGCGCGGCCTATCTGGAGGCGACATGGCTGGCTGGATTTTCGGAAGCAGAAGCGCGGCGCCTGTTCGGCCGCGATCCCGGCCTGCCCGAGACGACCGAGCGCGAATATCTGACGCCATGGACCGCGGCCAAGGCCGAAAAGCAGTTCCTGGCGCGATTTGCCCGGCTTCACCGGTGAACATACGGCCTCAGCCTGCTTTCTCGGCCCCGCGGCGGGCCCTATAATTCGGCAAAACTTCAGGGAACGCCATGCTTCACGTCTGTTCGCTCGCCGCCCTTCCCGACACCGTGCGTGCCACCGGCGCAAGCCACGTGCTCACCGTGATGGCCAATGTCGAGCAGGTGCAGCGCCCGGTGTCGGTGCTCCCTGCCCATCATCTGAAGGTATCGATGGACGACATCACCGAGCACATGGACGGGTTCACGGCGCCGAGCGAAGCGCATGTCGAAAGGGTGCTGGCCTTCGTGCGCGGCTGGGACCGCAGCGCGCCCATGGTGGTGCATTGCTATGCCGGCATCAGCCGCTCTACCGCCAGTGCCTTTGCCGCGGCCTGCCTGCTCAATCCGCAAAAGGACGAGATCGCGATCGCCCGCCAGATCCGCGCGGCGTCGGCGATCGCCTCTCCCAACAGGCTGATCGTGGGGCTCGCCGACAAGCTGCTGGGGCGCGACGGGCGGATGCTGCGGGCGCTCGACGAGATGGGTCCCGGCAGCATGATGGCCGAGGGTCGGCCCTTCCGCATCGATCTCGACTGAGGGAAGAACCGGCTGCCGGATGAGCGACAAGCTTCTGACGCCGATCGAGATTGGTCTGACCGCGGCGATCGTCGCGATCGAAGGCAATGAGCCGATGATCCTGGTCGCCTCGGGCAACGATCCGGGCGACCTCGCCGGCCTTCCGTTCGGTCCGTTCGATGCGGTCAGGCATCGCACGTTCGAGATCGGACTGCGCGCCTGGGTGCAGGAGCAGGCCGGGCTTCGTCTCGGTTATGTCGAGCAGCTCTACACCTTCGGCGACCGCGGCCGGCATGCGGCGCCCGGCGACACCGATGTCCATGTCGCCTCCATCGGCTATCTCGCACTGACCCGCGCAGTGGATAACGCCCAGCGCGCCCCCGGAGCGTATTTCGAGCCGTGGTATCGCTACTTCCCCTGGGAGGACTGGCGCACCGAGAAGCCTGCCATGATCGAGCGCGACATTTTGCCTGAACTCACCCGCTGGGCGATACAGCCGGCCGAGGGGGAAGCCGCCCGCGCCCTCTCCCGCAAGGACCGCGTAAGACTGTTCTTCGGCTGCGACGGCTCGCAATGGGACGAGGAGCGCGTGCTCGACCGCTACGAGTTGCTCTACGAGGCCGGGCTGGTCGAGGAAGCGCGGCGCGACGGCCGCGCCGCGGCATTGTCGCGCAAGGCGCTGCCGAAGCTCGGCGAGCCCATGCGCTTCGACCACCGCCGCATCCTAGCCACCGCCATCGCAAGACTGCGCGCAAAACTGAAATACCGCCCGGTAGTGTTTGAACTTTTGCCCAACGAGTTCACACTCACTGAATTGCAGCGCACGGTCGAAGCCATCTCCGGCCGGCACCTGCACAAGCAGAATTTCCGCCGCCTGGTGGAAAATACTGCACTGGTCGAACCAACCGGGGTGATGTCGACACAAACCGGCGGCCGGCCGGCCGCGCTGTTCCGCTTCCGCCGCGAGGTGCTGCAGGAACGCCCCGCGCCGGGCCTTGGCGTGCGCGCACGGCGCTGACAATCTTGACGCGGCAAGCCCGGTTCGGGCCGATCGCCGGGGAGCATCGATGCTTGAACTCTTCTTTCCGTTTGTCGTCGCGGTCGTCGCCCTGATCGTCGCGATCAGGTCTTTCAACCAGATATCCGAGCTACGCCGGCGCATCGAGGCGCTGGAGGCCGGACGGACGATGGCGGCGCCGGCCGCCATGCCGCCGCCGCTGCCGCAACGGGAGCCGCCGCAGGCTGCGTCCGCCGCAGCCGAGACGGTGTCCGCCACGACGGAGGCCGCGCCGCCGATTGCGCCGGAGCCCGTGCCGCAAGCTGCAGCGCAGGCGCCCGGGCCGGCAATCGCACCGCCACCCGTGCCCGAAGCCCAGCCCGGCTTCGAGGAGCGCATCGGCACGCGCTGGGTGGTCTGGCTCGGCGGATTGACACTGGCGCTCGGCGGCTTCTTCATGGTGCGCTACTCCATCGAGGCCGGCCTGCTCGGCCCCGGCGTGCGCACCATCCTCGGCGGCCTGTTTGCGCTTGCGCTGCTCGCCGCCGGCGAATGGACCCGCCGCAAGGAGAGCATCTCGCAAATCGCGGCGCTGCCGATTGCGAACATTCCGGCGATCCTCACCGCGGCAGGGACCGCGGTCGCCTTTGCCACCGTCTATGCGGCCTACGCACTCTATGGCTTCCTCGTGCCCGCCACCGCCTTCGTGCTGCTCGGGCTGGTCGCGCTCGGAACGCTGGCCGCGGCCCTGCTGCACGGACCCGCGCTGGCCGGCCTCGGCGTCGTCGGCGCGTTCGTCACCCCGGTCTTGGTATCGTCCGGCAAGCCGGATTACTGGGCGCTCTACATTTATCTTGCGATCGTCACCGCCGCATCGTTCGGTCTCGCCCGCATACGGCTGTGGCGCTGGCTGGCGGTCGCCACCATCGCCTTCGCGGTGCTGTGGACGTTCCCCGGCCTCGGCCCGTCACTGGTCGGCCCGCATGTGTTCCACGTCATCGCCGGATTCGTTCTCGCCGCCCTGCTCGTCGTTTGCGGCTTCATGTTCGGCCCGGCCGCCGACGCAGGACAGGTCGAGCCGATCTCGTCGGGCTCGCTTGCGGCCTATCTGTTCGGCGCAACCCTGATCGTGCTGACGGGACAGCATGCCGATCCCGCGATGATCGCGTTCGGCCTGCTGGTCGCCGGCACCTTGTTCGTCGCCTGGCGCGCCGAAGCCGCCACCGCCGCGGTCGTCGGTGCCGCCGGCTTCGTGTTCGTCGTGTTTGCGGAATGGGCGATACGCGCCAATCCCGACATGCTGGTGGTGCCCGGCGGTCCGCTGCCCGGCATCGGACCGGCGGCTACCGACGGTTCGGTCTCGCTGCATCTCGTCACGGCGGCGATCTTCGCCGCAGGCTTCGGCATTACCGGCTTCCTCGCCCAAGGCCGCTCCAACAATCCGTCCATCCCGATCGTCTGGTCGGCGGCCGCCGTGTTCACGCCGCTGGCGCTGCTGGTCGCGCTCTACGCACGGATTGCGCATCTCGACCGTTCGATTCCGTTCGCGATCCTCGCCGTCATCCTTGCCGCCGCATTCGCCGCGGCGACCGAAATCCTCAGCAAGCGTGAGGACCGGCCGGGCTTGCAGGCAGCGATCGCGCTGTTTGCCACCGCCACACTCGCCGCGCTGGCGCTGGCGCTGACCTTTGCGCTGGAAAAGGGCTGGCTCACCATTTCGCTCGCGCTGATGTCGCTCGGCACCGCCTGGATCTCGCTGCAGCGGCCGATCCCCTTCCTGCGCACCCTGGCGGCCATCCTCGCCGGCATCGTCGTGCTGCGGATCGGCTACGAGCCGCGCATCGTCGGCTCCGCCGTCGGCACCACGCCGATCTTCAACTGGCTGCTGTGGGGCTACGGCGTGCCGGCACTCTGCTTCTGGGGCGGCAGCTATTTCCTGCGCCGCAACGGCGACGACGCGCCGCTGCGCGCGGTGGAAGCCGCCGCGATCCTGTTCACGGTGCTGCTCGCCTTCATGGAAATCCGTCACTTCGTCAACAATGGCGATGTCTATCGGGAGACGGCCGGGCTCACCGAGGTCGCGCTGCAGGTGTGCGTCGCGCTCGCGATGGCGATCGGACTGGAGCGGCTGCAATTGCGCTCGGGCAGCATCGTGCACAATTACGGCGCGGTGGCGCTGACGCTGTTTGCGGGCGCCGCCACAGTCCTCGGCCTGTTCATGCTGGACAATCCGCTGCTCTGGCGCATCGACGTCGGCGGCCTGGTCTTCAACCTGGTGCTGCTCGGCTACGCCCTGCCTGCGGTGCTGGCGCTGCTGTTGTCCTATGCTGTAGCCGGCCATCGGCCGTCGCAATATGCCAACACCCTCGCCGGCGCTGCGCTGATCCTAGCGCTCGCCTATGTGACGCTGGAAATCCGCCGGATCTATCACGGCCCGATTCTCTCGACAGGGCCCACGACGGCCGCCGAGCAATACACCTATTCGATCGCCTGGCTCGTGTTCGGCGTGGCGCTGCTGGGGGCGGGCGTCGTCTTCAATTCGCAACGCGCGCGGCTGGCCTCCGCCGCTGTGATCGCGCTGACCATCGGGAAGGCGTTCCTGATCGACATGTCGGCACTGACGGGCGTGTACCGGGCGCTTTCCTTCATGGGCCTTGGCATCGTGCTGGTGGCGATCGGCTGGCTCTACCAGCGTATCCTGTTCCGCAAGACCACGCCGACGGCTGCCCAGCCGCCGGCCCCGCCAGCGGCGGCCTGAGGGATCAGGCCGCGCGAACCGAGTTGAGGAAGTTCTCCACCTCGACCTTCAGGCGGTTGCTGTCGCCGGACAGCATCTGCGCCGCCGACAGCACCTGGGAGGAAGCCGATCCGGTTTCGCCCGCGCCGCGCTGGACGTCGCCGATGTTGGCGGAAACCTGCTGGGTGCCCTGCGCGGCCTGCTGCACGTTGCGGGAGATCTCCTGCGTCGCAGCGCCCTGCTGTTCCACGGCAGCCGCGATCGTCGAGGAGATTTCCGAGAGGCGCTCGATGGTGCCACTGATCTCCCTGATCGCGCCGACGGACTCCTGCGTCGCGGCCTGGATGCCCGAGATCTGCTGGCTGATCTCGCCCGTGGCCTTCGCGGTCTGCTCGGCCAGCGCCTTCACTTCGGAAGCGACCACGGCAAAGCCGCGGCCCGCCTCGCCCGCCCGCGCCGCCTCGATGGTGGCGTTCAGCGCGAGCAGGTTGGTCTGGCCCGCAATGGTGTTGATCAGCTCCACCACGTCGCCGATGCGGCCTGCCGCCTTCGACAATTCGGCGACGCGATCGTTGGTGGTGCGCGCCTGGCCGACGGCATCGCCGGCCATCCGTGCGGATTCCTGCACCTGGCGGCTGATCTCGTTCACCGACGAGGTCAGTTCCTCCGTCGCCGAGGCCACCGACTGCACGTTGGCCGAGGCCTGCTCGGAGGCGGCAGCCACCGTCGTGGTCAGCTGCTGCGCCCGGTCGGCCGTGGCGGTGAGTGTTTTCGCGGAGGCTTCGAGCTCGGTCGAAGCCGAGGACACCGTCTCGACGATCTCGCCGACCCGGGCCTGGAAGTCATCCGCAAGCCGGTTCATGGCCGCGGCCTTCTCGGCGCGCGCAGCCTGCTCGAGCGCTTCACGCTCGGCCTGCATGGCATGGACCTTTTCCGCGTTCTCCTTGAAGACCAGCAATGCGCGCGCCATGGCGCCCATTTCGTCGCGGCGATCGACACAGGGCACGACGAGCGAGGTGTTCCCGGCCGCGATCTCGCTCATGGCTCCCGTCATCTGGCTTATGGACCGGACGATACGATTGAAGACGATCCAGAGCGCCCCGGCCGCAAGAAGAATCGAGAAGGCCATCAGGACGCCGTTCACCAGCAGGGTATTCAGGCTGCTGCGCTGGGCAGTGTCAGCCAGCTTGGCCGCTTCCTGGCTTCCGATCGCGCTGAGCGCGATCACGTCATCGATCGCCTTGGTCGCCTGGCCGAACCATTCGGCAGAATTGACGGGATAGCTGCCGCCGCCGAGCCCCGCGGCATAAACGCCCTTGCGGGTCTCCTCGAACCGCTGGAACACGTTCTCGCGCACGCGCGCGGCGCCCGCCACCACGCTCGGCGGCGCCGACGATTTCGCGGCATAGGCCTGCACGTAGTCCCAGGCGACCTCCAGCCGGCCGCGGAATGCGGCCAGGTTGCTGATTTCCTGCGAACTCATCGGCTTGCCGGCCGCCACCAGCGCCGCCACTGCGGCACGCTCGCGGCCGAGATATTCGCTCATGATCCAGACGAAGTGCTTGAGATTTTGCAGGCTCGACAAGCGCGACTGGATGTCGTCCTCCTCCATCGCCGCGGCGACGCGAAGATTCTGGCTTGCCACGATCAGCGCCGTGATGGTCGGAGCCCACTGCGACACAACGGTTTTCTCGCGCGAGCCGGCCGGCTTGGCCATCTCGGCATCGGCGCGAGCTCGAAGGGCGGCAAGCTGCTCATGGGCGCGCTTGGCGCCGGCGATGAGCTGGTCCTTGTTGGCGAACTGCCTGACGCTCATGCGGGCTAGCGCCTGCTCGAACGGCTGGTCGCCGGCCTTGCGGAAGTTGGCGATCCCCGCCTTCTGGGCGTCGGTTGCCGCGTCGGCAGCGTTGAGCGCGAGATTGGTCGCACCGCGCTCGCGCGCCCACTGGCCGGCGCTTTCCAGCAGCATGTCGCCGATTTCGTTGACGGAAGCCGCGTCGGAAGCCGTCGCGCGCTCCAGGCTCGCATTGCGCAAGACATATCCCGAGAGGCCGATCCCGAAGAGAGCCAGCAGCGCGACCGCCGTGACAAGGAGATTGCGAATACTCCAGACGGTTCCGGCTTGCGCGGACGCATTGATCGCAGGCATTTCCCAACCCCTATGAGCCGTTCGGACGTGCCTGGTCTGAACTTGGCCGGCGCGCTCCGACAAATCCAAGAAAACTCACCGACCTCTCCTCGATGAGGGTCGGGCAAGAGCATTGCGGAGAGCGAGCGAGGAGATTTCGCGCGGTCTCATCCTGCGCCTTATGCCGGCGCTTCCTGAGGATGGTACGCGGCAGACTCAACGTTAGTATTAACGGCCGCTAGGTAGATTTACGGTGAGATTTGCCGGAAATGGCTGAAAACAAACACCTTTTGCGTGTCACGCAGATGTCATGCACGCTGAGATCGGGCATTCGCGTTAACGATTGCTGTTGCGAGGCGCGTCACGATTACCTGCATCGGCGGCGGCCGATGCCCGGCAGCGAGGCCGCACTTCACGGCTCGGCCAGACCAAAGGTTTCGGCCACCAGGCGCACCCTGAACACCGGCTTGCTCGCGGCATCGAGCAATTCCAGTCGCCACTCGCCATCCTGCTTCAGGTTGCGCGCGACGCCGCCGAGAAGATCGGCGCAGATGCGGCGCATCTCGCCCCACGCCGCCTCGTGGCTCTCGAATTCCATGGCCTGATCGGATGCGCCGGCATAGCGGCCGTGGCTGATGCGGAAGAAATACTGCGGCATGGTGCGCTCATGGCTCACGGCCCCTGCGAGGCCCGGTTCAAACTGCCGCGGCAACTGCTACCAACGCATGAAGACGCCGGTCCGTACAACTACGATAATGGGGTGCAGGACAGTCCCGGCAACCGGGACCCGGATCAATCGGTCGAGCTGCGCAGCTCGGGCGCGGACTCTGCCTTGGCGGCTTCCGGCCTCGCTTCGCTCCTCACCGGCTCGAGCTTGGCGCTCTCCACCGCCGGCGTCGCGACGCGGGCGGAAACTTCCGCGCGCGAGGCGTCGGCCGAGCGGGTTTCGCTCGCGTGCAGCGAGCGCGGCCGCGCCACCGAGCGGGCCATCAGCATTTGATGGCCGCCCCGATGGCGGAAATCGCAGTAGGCGAAGCCCATGCCGGACACCGAGCCGCGGAAACTGCGCTCGTCCTTCTTGTCGAGATTGAAGCAGGGCTCGAACGGAAGGCCCTTGATCGAGGCGCAGACGCTCTGGCCGCGGATCTGCAACGTGTTGCCGGGCAGGCGCAGGTGACGGATCGGGCCGGCGCCGTTGAACTGCACCGAGCCGGCGGCGCCCATATCGTCGAGCACGCGGCCGGCGCCGCGGGTGCCATCGACGCAGGTGAATGCGAAGACCTTGCCGGCGACGAACCTGCGCGCTTCATCTGCCGTCATCATCCCGGCGAGTGCAGGTGCAACCATCGCACCGGCCGTGACAGCTCCCAACACCAAACGCGCAAGCATTTCCAAACTCCAACTTCACCAGAGCGGCGGGGCGGAATTCTCTTTACCCGCTGCTTACCATACCAACCGTGGCGAGATTGAAGCAGGTTGGTTGGTAAAGTCTGAATAACGTTAGACTATTTTTACCACGATTCTGCCGCGGACCTGTCCGGCGAGGATTCTTGCGCCTTGGGCGACAACATCGGCAAGAGCAATTTCCTGAGTTATTTCAGATAGTTTCGCCCGATCCAAGTCTGTGGCCAAGCGACTCCAGGCGACCCTGCGCTGCTCGATCGGACACATCACGGAATCGATGCCGAGAAGGCACACCCCGCGCAAAATGAAAGGTGCGACCGAGGACGGCAGGTCCATGCCGGCGGCAAGCCCGCAGGCCGCGATGGCGCCGCCATACTTCGTCATCGAGAGCAGATTGGCGAGCGTGGTCGAGCCGACGCTGTCGACGCCACCGGCCCAGCGCTCCTTCGCCAGCGGCTTGGCGGGGCCGGCAAGCTCGTTGCGGTCGGTCACCTCTGCAGCGCCGAGGCCCTTCAGATAGCCGGTTTCCGACACGCGGCCGGTCGAGGCGATGACGTGGTAGCCGAGCTTCGACAGCACGGCGATTGCAACCGAGCCGACGCCGCCGGCCGCGCCCGTCACCACGACGGGACCGCTCTTCGGTGTCAGCCCGTGCTTCTCCAGCGCGAGCACGGAAAGCATGGCGGTATAGCCGGCGGTGCCGATCGCCATGGCATCGCGCGCCGACATGCCGTCGGGCAGGCGCACCAGCCAGTCACCCTTGACGCGGGCCTTTTCGGCATAGGCGCCGAGATGGGTCTCGCCCATGCCCCAGCCGTTGCACACGACCTTGTCGCCGGCCTTCCAGTTCGGATGCGAGGATTGCTCTACGGTGCCTGCGAAATCGATGCCCGCGATCATCGGGAAGCGCCGCACCACCGGCGCCTTGCCGGTCAGCGCAAGGCCGTCCTTGTAGTTGAGCGTCGACCATTCGACGCGGACGGTGACATCGCCCTCCATCAGCTCGGCTTCGTCGAACTGCGCAAGCGTGGCGGTGGTACCTTTTTCCGCCTTGTCGATCCGGATGGCCTTGAACGTTCCCACGGTAACTCTCCCCGACTTGCTTTTTGGTCATGGCCGGGCTTGTCCCGGCCATCCACGATCTTCTTCGCGCGACAAAGACGTGGATGCCCGGGTCAAGCCCGGGCATGACGAAGTGGTGTCAGGGGTGTGTTTAGCGGATCAGGCGGGTTGCGCAACCGGTCTGGCCACCGGCTTCTCCACGATCGGCAGGTTGATCAGCGCGGAGAGCACGCCGAACAGGATGGAGAGCCACCAGATCCACGTGTAGGAGCCGGTCTGCTCAAACACGATACCGCCGAGCCAGACGCCGAGGAAGCCGCCGACCTGATGGCTGACGAAGGCGAAGCCATAGAGGGTGGCGAACCAGCGCGTGCCGAACATCAGCGCGACCAGCGCCGAAGTCGGCGGCACGGTGGAGAGCCAGGTCAATCCGCAGATCGCACCGAACGCGATCGCAGAGAAGGTCGTGATCGGGAACGAGATGAAGACGAACATCGCGACCGCCCGGGTCAGGTAGATCGATGACAGGATGTAGCGCTTGGGAACGTAGTTCTGCAGCCAGCCGACGCTGAGCGAGCCGATGATGTTGAAGAGGCCGATGGCAGCCAGCACCCAGCCGCCGGTCTGGGTGGGGATGCCGCGGTCGACCAGATAGGCCGGCAGATGCACGGTGATGAAGGCAAGCTGGAAGCCGCAGGTGAAGAAGCCGAGCACCAGCAGCACGTAGGAGCGGTGACCGAAGGCTTCGGCGAGCGCGGTCTTGAACGATTGATTGTCGGCGGATGTTGTGTTGCTTGCCGCAGCGGGCGGCGTTGCAAGCGCAATCGAGAGCGGGACGATCAGCAGCATCAGCGCAGCGAATACCGTAAGCGCCGACTGCCAGCCGAAATTGTCGATCAAGGCCACGCCGAACGGCGCGAACAGGAACTGGCCGAACGATCCCGCCGCCGTGCCCGCGCCGAGCGCGACGCCTCGCTTTTCCGCCGGCAGCAGCTTGCTGAACGCCGACAGCACGAGGTTGAACGAGCAGCCGGAGAGCCCAAAACCGATCAGCACGCCGGCACCGATGTCGAGCGACAGTGGCGTCGAGGAATAACGCATCAGCAGCAGGCCGCCGGCATACAGCAGCGCACCCACCGCCATCACGCGGAACACGCCGAAGCGATCGCCAATCGCACCGGCGATCGGCTGGCCGAGACCCCAAAGCAGGTTCTGCAGGGCCAGCGCGAGACCGAAGACGTCGCGGCCCCAGGCGAATTCGCGGCTCATCGGCTGCACGAAGAAGCCGAGGCTGGAGCGCGGTCCGAAGCTGAGGAGGCCGATGATGCAGCCGCAGATGATGATGACCAGCGGCGTCCGCCAGTTGACGGCGGTGCTGGCCGGACGGAAGTCGCCTGCGGTGGTGGACATGGACAGTTCCCCTGCTCTTGCGGCCGACTCGTGCCGAGGCGACCGGATACATTGCGGGGAGTTAATGCATCCGCATGAAAATCCCAGAGGCGCGATATCCAAAAAGCGCCGTGCAGAGCAGCGATGCAATTTGGCGCGGCCGGACACGCCGATTTGTTGGGGGAGGCGTCTGGCGTCGCAGCCGCATGCGTGATACATTTGATCTACTCTAACTGAGTATAATAGGAGCACCGGCCGTCTTGAGGCCGGATTTCTCAAACGTCATATATGCTCACTTTGAGTATATATGAGAAGGAGGCCTCCGTGCCCATCATCGGACTGTACGCTCCCGAAGACCTCGGAACCGCCACGCAGCGGCCAGCCGCGCCCGTACGGCCGGAGATCGACCCGCCACAGCGCATGGGCACGCTGCCGACACCTTCGCTGGAATGGACGCCGGAAGTCGAACGCAACACCGCGCATCTTTATGCGCGGGTCAAGCATGTGATCTCGCCGGTAGAGTGGCCGCTGATGGCGCCGCTTGTGAAGGCGATCAACGAGCTGAAGCGCGAGCGCGACGCGGTCATCCTCGCCCACAATTACCAGACGCCGGAGATCTTCCATTGCGTCGCCGACATCGTCGGCGATTCGCTGCAGCTTGCGATCGAGGCCAGCCGAGTGAAGGCCGGCACCATCGTGCAATGCGGCGTTCACTTCATGGCCGAGACATCGAAGATCCTCAATCCGGAAAAGACGGTGCTGATCCCGGATTCGCGTGCCGGCTGTTCGCTCGCATCAAGTATCACCGGCGCCGACGTGCGGCTGCTGCGCCAGCGTTTCCCCGGCGTACCCGTGGTTGCCTACGTCAACACCTCGGCCGACGTGAAGGCGGAGGTCGATATCTGCTGCACCTCGTCCAACGCGGTCGAGGTAGTGGAGAGCCTCGGCGCGCCAACCGTGATCTTTCTGCCGGATCAATATCTGGCGCGCTACGTCGCCTCGAAGACCAGCGTGAAGATCATCGCCTGGAAGGGCGCCTGCGAGGTACATGAGCGTTTCACCGGCGACGAGCTGCGCGCCTATCGCGAGGCCGATCCGTCCGTGCAGATCATCGCGCATCCCGAATGTCCGCCGGACGTTCTGGCGGAAGCCGATTTCACCGGCTCGACCGCGCACATGATCAAGTGGGTGCGCGACAGGCACCCGAAGCGGCTGGTGATGATCACGGAATGCTCGATGGCGGACAACCTTCGCGCCGAGTTGCCCGATGTCGAGATGGTGCAGCCCTGCAATCTCTGCCCACACATGAAGCGCATCACGCTGCCGAAGATCCTGGAGAGCCTGCTGTCGCTGCGCGAGGAGGTCACGGTAGACCCTGCGATAGCGGCAAGAGCCCGGCGCTCGGTGGAGCGGATGATCAATCTCAGGAATTGAGTGGAGGCGAACATGGATAGCACCGATCTCCTCGCCGGCGACGTGGTCATTGTCGGCGGCGGCCTTGCCGGATTGTTCTGCGCGCTGAAACTGGCGCCGCGCCCGGTCACCGTGATTTCGGCGGCCCCGCTGGGCGAGGGCGCATCGAGCGCCTGGGCGCAAGGCGGCATCGCTGCGGCGGTGGCCGAGGGCGACAGTCCGGAAGCGCATGCGGCCGACACGATCGCAGCCGGCGCCGGCCTCGTGGACGAGCGCGTCGCGCTGCGGCTGGCGCGCGAAGCTTCCGCAGGGATCGACGATCTGCTGCGCTATGGCGTGCCGTTCGACCGCGACCTCGAAGGCAGACTCGCGGTAGGCCGCGAGGCGGCGCACTCCGCGCGGCGCATCGTGCATGTGCGCGGCGACATGGCGGGCGCCGCGATCATCGCCGCGCTGACCGAAGCCGTGCGAAAGACGCCGTCGATCCGCGTCATCGAGGGCTTCGTTGCGGAAAACCTGCTGACCGAGAATGGCGCTGTCACCGGATTGCAGATTCGCAGGGCCAACGACCCGCTCGCCTCTCCCGTCGTCATTGCGTCGCGTGCGATCGTGCTTGCGACAGGCGGCATCGGCCATCTCTATGCGGTCACGACCAATCCGGCCGAAGCCAGCGGTCTTGGGCTCGCGATCGCTGCACGCGCGGGCGCCGTCATCGCCGATCCCGAATTCGTCCAGTTCCACCCGACTGGGATCATGGCGGGGCGCGATCCCGCTCCGCTCGCCACCGAAGCATTGCGCGGCGAGGGCGCAGTCCTCGTCAACGAGGCCGGCGAGCGCTTCATGGCAGGACTTCACCCGCTGGCGGAGCTTGCGCCGCGCGACATCGTGGCACGCGGCGTGTTTGCCGAGATCGCGGCCGGCCGCGGCGCGTTCCTCGACGCGCGCAAGGCGCTCGGCACGCGCTTCGCCGGAAAATTCCCGACGGTGCATGCCAGCTGCATCAACGCCGGCATCGATCCCGCCACGCAGCCGATTCCCGTTGCGCCTGCCGCGCACTACCACATGGGCGGCATCGCGGTGGACGAGAACGGACGCAGCTCGCTGGGATGCCTGTGGGCCGGCGGCGAGGTGTCCTCGACCGGCGCGCATGGCGCCAACCGCCTCGCCTCCAACTCGCTGCTGGAGGCCGTAGTCTTTGCCGCGAGGATCGCGGAAGACATCGGCGGGCATGACATTCCGCGGCTGACGCGGCGGCCTTCCATCGTCATCGCAGGAGAGAACCAGGCGATGCCGCGGCTCGTCGAATCCACCCTGCGCCACATGATGACCTCTCATGTCGGCGTGGTCAGGGACGAGAAACATCTGGCCGAGGCGATCCGGCTGTTTGCCGATATCGAACGCAACACCGGCAGCATCGCGCTGCGCAACATGGCGACGACAGCGCTATTGGTCGCGACGGCCGCATGGTCGCGCGGCGAAAGCCGTGGCGCGCATTGCCGGTCCGATCATCCGTCCGACCTCCCCGCCCTCGCCCGACGCACCATGACCACGCTCGCCCGCGCGCGCGAGGTTGCGGCGGCGCTTGCCGATGGCGCACCGGCGCGTGCCGTCGAACCAGAAACCGTTTGAGCGGATGCCATGACCATGCCCTCCTCCCTGCTCCACCCCGACGCCTTCCTCTCGCCGCTCGCAATCGATGAGGCGGTCACGCGCGCGCTCGACGAGGACCTCGGCCGTGCCGGCGACGTCACCTCGATCGCAACCATTCCGGAAGCGACAACCGCCAGCGCCGTCATGATCGCGCGGCAGGCCGGCCGGATCGCCGGCTTGCCGCTGGCGGTGGCAACGCTGCAAAGGCTTGCGCCGGCCATCCGCATCGACGCACATGCGCGCGACGGCAGCGAGGTTGCCGCCGGGCAAAAGCTCCTGACGATCTCCGGTCCGGCGCGCGCGGTGCTGTCGGGCGAACGCACGGCATTGAACTTTGTCGGCCGGCTCTCCGGCGTCGCCACGCTGACGGCCGACTATGTCAAGCGCACGGAGGGCAGCAAGGCGCGCATCTGCTGCACCCGCAAGACCACGCCGGGCCTGCGGGCGCTGGAAAAATACGCCGTGCGCTGCGGCGGCGGCTTCAATCACCGCTTTGGGCTCGATGACGCCATCCTGATCAAGGACAATCACATTGCCGTTGCCGGCGGCGTGCGCGCAGTGCTGCAACGCGCGCGCGGCCATGCCGGGCACCTCGTCAAGATCGAGATCGAGGTCGACACCCTCGATCAGCTCCGCGACGTCCTCGATACCGGACTTGCCGACGTGGTGATGCTCGACAACATGGACATTGCGATGCTGCAACAGGCCGTCGAGATCGCAAGCGGCCGCGTCGTGCTGGAAGCTTCCGGCGGCGTCACGCTGAACTCGATCGCTGCCATCGCGCAAACCGGCGTCGACTACATCTCGTCCGGCGCGCTTACGCACTCGGCTGCGAACTTCGACGTTGCGATCGACATTGACGCTTGATGTTGCGGTGCTGGATGCGAACCCGGGTCAGCGGATACCTTCGCGGCCCTTCAATTCGGCTTCGCTCTTGGCTTCCCCGGCGAGCTTCGCCGAGATCGCCGCGGTTTCCGTCGGATTGGCCCAACTCGGCGCATCGCTGCCGTCACCCCATTTGCGCGGCCGGTAGAAGGTGTGGACGCCGTACTTCCAGTTTCGCTTCATCTCGCTGACCCAGGATGGACGCACCCAGTAGGCGTGGTAGTGCGTGGAGCGGTCGACTTCGGGCAACCACAGCTGGCCGTCGAGCATCGCCTTGGAGATCTTCTGCGCGCGATCCCACATGTCGGGCTCACGGATCACATCGGGGTGCCCGTCGCAGGCGAAGGTGAACTGGCAGGCGAGATGGCGGTGCTTGTTCTGGTAGACCACGCCGCACACAGTGTCGGGATACTTGCCGGAGAAGGCGCGGTTGAGGATGACCTGTGCGACCGCGATCTGGCCGCGCACGGCCTCGCCGCGGGCTTCGAAGTACACCGCCTCGGCGAGACATTTTTCCGACTTGGCGCGCGACTTCTCGTCGAGCAGGCCGAGCCGCTCCGCCGGCGTCTTGGCGCGCTGATTGTCGGCATTGACCTCGCCCTTGGGCGCGAAGCTGATGCCCTCGCCGATACGCACCGGGGCGTCGGCATCGACCGGCAGGGAAGCCATGACCTTCATGTCGGGATCGGCGACCGCGCCCGGCATCACGACGGTCGGCTCTTCGCCAGGCTGCCAGCGCTCGATGCTGCCGGGGCTGCCGAGTGAGGAGCCGAAGAACAGCGTCGAGGTCTTCACCGAAAAGCCGTCGCGCGGTTCGGCTTCGAGCGCGGCGGGCACCCCGCCGGAGCGCTTGGGCGCCTCGGCCGGCCGGGTTTCCAGCGACAGCGACAGATCGAATTGCTTCAGCGGCGGAGCGTTGAGCGCTTCCTGCAGTTCGGGATCGAGCGGCGCCTGCTCGGCCTTCGGCGGCAAGCCCGCGGTTTTCGCGCCCGGCACGGAGGAGTTGGAGGTCGCGGGATCTTCGGGCTTTGCGTCAGCCGGCTGCACGGCGTCGGCGGGCGCCGGCGGGCGAATGGCGAGGCGGTCGCCTTTCAGGGTGCGATCGACCTTGGGGAAATCGCCTGCCTGGTAGCGCGGCGGAGGCACGACCAGCGGATTGCTGCGGGTGATCGTGCCGGTGATGTCGCGTGCATCGAGGCTGGCGAGATGATAGCTCGGCAGCCGCGGCTGCGAAGTACCGATCGGTCGGCCGAAGCTGTAGGTGGCGAGCTGCACATTGGCTGCGGCGGAAGAGACGCGCTTCTGCCAGCGCTCGGCGGCGCCCGACTGGCGGGCCAGCAGCGAGCCAATGTCCTGATAGCCGACTTCCGTCGGCATCAATGCGAAGATGCAAAGACCGAGCACGAAGGACGCAATACGCACGTCCTTCGGCCGGGTACGCAACCCAAACATGGTACGCTCACGCAACGCTACTCGGTACGCAGCCGATCGCAGTACATCCGTGCAATTCGACCAAAATTGTTGGTAGCGAATTTAGGTTGCCGGGGAGTTAATCGGCGTGGCGCTGCTGATACAGGCAAGCAATCTCGGCTTTTCCGGAACACGCATCGAGAATGCTGGTAAATGCGAGCTCGACGAGACTGGTAAATATCCGGTCAACGAAAGTGATGAAGAGAAATTTCCGATCGTATCAATACGGGACGGCTTCAGACGCTCCGGTCTCACCGCGTCATTGCGAGCGAAGCGAAGCAATCCACGGTCCCGCTCGGGAAAGCATGGATTGCTTCGTCGCTACGCTCCTCGCAATTGTCGATGTTCACTAATTCGCTGATTGGATCGCGGTGGTCTTGGTTTCGGCGAAGGCCTTCGGGGTTTGTCCTGCGAGGGCCTGATGGGGCCTGTGGTTGTTGTAGTAGACCAGGTACTCGAACAGTTCGTTGGCGAAGTG
>NZ_JACRMG010000001.1 GCF_016219575.1 Bradyrhizobium sp.
CGAGCCCTGCAGCAGATCAACAACCAGATCACATCGCTGCAAAATCAGGCGCAGATGCTGGTCAATCAGGCCAGGAATCTCGCGAGCTTGCCCTATTCGTCACTGCAGCAGTTGGAGCAGTCAATCCAGCGTACGCAGCAATTGCTCGCCCAAGTCCAGCGCATCTCTTTCGACATCCAGCAAATCGATCGCGCGTTCTCTACCACATATGCGCCGGCATCCCCCGACGCTGCGGACCAAGCGCTGATTGCCAATGCGCAGGTGCGCTGGCAAAACTCGGTTGCGGGCTTTCAAGATGCCATGCGGGTGCAGGCCACGGTAGTAGGTAACCTCGACACAAATCGCGCTCAGATGTCGACGCTCGTCACTGCCAGCCAGGGTGCAACGGGCGCGCTGCAAGCGAGCCAGGCCGGTAACCAGCTGCTCGCGCTTCAGGCACAACAACTGGCCGATCTCACGGCGACAGTGGCCGCCCAGAACCGCGCGCAAAATCTGGAATCGGCTCAGCGAACGGCCGCTCAGGACCAGGGCAGGGAACAACTCCGGCGCTTCCTGGCGCAGAGCCGAGGCTACCAGCCCACGACAGTGCGGATGTTCCACCAATGAGCGAAGTTAACGCATTCAAAGCGCTGTCTCTCGGCGTAACAATCCTTGTCGCCGTGCTCGCTGCTGCCTGCACAATCCCCCTGCGCGACGAAAAGAATCAGCTCCAGCCCGCCTCATCGGTCGTCCGAGAACCCGATCCTGTAGCAGCCGAACTCGAGCGATGTCGTTCGATTAGCTACGAGCAAAAAGACAGGCTTTCCGAATGCCGAAAGGTTTGGGCGGAACAGCGCCGCCAATTCCTCAGGCAAAACAGCGACCCTCCGCGCAATCCAGCCCAGCCCGATCCAGATGCCACGTCGTCTGCCTCCTTCAAGGATCAGAGCCGTTTGCTGTCCGGTTTGTCTCCGGCACCAAAGCCGACGGAGCGATGAATGGGCGGTACAGGCATCATTGACCAGTTTCTGGAAACGTTCACCCGTTATATCGACTCTGGCTTCGGCCTGGTCGGAAATGAGGTCGGGTATCTCGCGTCCACACTAGTAGCCATCGACATCACGCTGGCGGGCCTGTTCTGGGTCTGGGGCTCCGATGAGGACATCATCGCTCGCCTGATCAAGAAGACCCTGTTTGTCGGCGTCTTTGCCTTCCTTATCGGTAACTGGAATAGCCTTGCACGCGTCGTCTTCGAGAGCTTTGCCGGTCTGGGGTTGAAGGCCTCTGGCACGGGCTTGTCGTCCGCAGATTTCTTGAGACCTGGGCGGATCGCCCAGGTCGGCCTGGACGCCGGACGGCCGATCCTTGAATCGATTTCGGGGCTGATGGGCTACGTCAGCTTCTTCGAGAACTTTGTACAGATCGTGGTGCTGCTGTTTGCATGGATCGTCGTGCTGCTGACGTTCTTCATCCTCGCCATCCAGCTCTTTATCACCTTGATCGAGTTCAAGCTGACGACCTTGGCCGGCTTCGTTCTGATTCCCTTCGGCCTGTTTGGGAAGACCGCCTTCGCAGCCGAGCGCGTCCTCGGGAATGTCATCTCGTCCGGCGTCAAGGTATTGGTACTTGCCGTCGTCGTTGGCATCGGATCGACCCTGTTCTCCCAGTTCACCTCGGGTTTCGGCGGCAACCAGCCGACGATTGAAAATGCTATGGCGCTGGTGCTCGCGGCCCTCTCGTTGCTGGGCCTCGGTATCTTCGGGCCGGGAATTGCCAACGGCATTGTATCTGGCGGTCCGCAACTTGGGGCCGGTGCAGCAGTTGGAACCACGATGGCTGCAGGCGGCGTGGTAGCCGCCGGAGCAGCACTCGCAGCAGGCGGCGCTGCTCTCACCGGCAGCATGGTTGGAGGCGCGGCGAGGGGAGGCAGCGCGCTCGTAGGCGGCGCTTCATCCGCGTTTCGGACGGGAGCGCAGGCCGGGGAGACGGGCGCCTCTGCAGCGAGTCCCCTGCGATCGCTTGCCGCCCGCTTTGGCAGATCAAATGCCGCGGGCGATGAAGCCGGTAGCGCAGATGCTTCTTCCGGAAGCGCACCCGCCTGGGTTCGCCGCATGAAACGTAGACAGGCGGTCAGTCATGGTGTCTCGGCGACGACGCAGGCGCTGAGGTCCGGGGATCACGGCGGAGGTGGGGCCTCCGTCGATCTCAGGGATCCAGAGCGCTGAGATCAGCACTATCGGAGCACCTCCCAAAACTCTTCAAACGCAGCAAACGCCACCCACGCCCGATTTCCCGTATGTCGAGGTCAAACATGTTCAAGCGATCGGCCGTTCACTATGGCCGCACACCGCAGCCGGTTACGCCTTACCAGAAAGCCGCGCAGGTTTGGGATGACCGGATCGGCTCGGCGCGTGTCCAGGCCAGGAATTGGCGCTTGATGGCCTTCGGTTGTCTATTCCTCTCTGCCGGCTTTGCCGCTGCTCTCGTATGGCAGTCGGCACAGGGGTCAATTACGCCGTGGGTCGTAGAAGTCGATCGCATCGGCGACGCAAAGGCGGTCGCGCCGGCAAGTGTGACCTACAAGGCAACCGACCCTCAAATTGCCTTCCATCTCGCCCGCTTCATCGAACACGTCCGCGGCCTCCCCATGGATGCCATCGTGCTGCGCGAGGATTGGCTTCGGGCGTATGATTTCGCAACCGATCGCGGCGCAGCTGCGCTCAACGACTACGCCCGCAATAACGACCCGTTTACAAAAGTCGGGAAGATCCAGGTCGCCGTCGAAGTGTCCAGTGTTATCAGGGCCTCGCCCGACAGCTTCCGCATCGCCTGGATCGAACGCCGCTACGAGAATGGTCAGCTTGCCGCGACCGAGCGGTGGAGCGCCATCGTCAGTGTTGTCGTGGAACCGCCGCGCGACATGGATCGGCTGCGTAAAAACCCCCTTGGCATCTACGTCAACGCCATCAACTGGTCCAAGGAGTTTTGACAGTGATGCCGACTAATCAACGTTCACTGCGAATGAAAATGGGGAAAGGGTTTCCGGTTTTCCTGATCTGTGCATATGCCCTCGCGGGATGCACAACATTCAAACCTCCGCAGATCAGCTATGACGACGAAATCCCGCAGCTGCCCAATCAGCCGCCGCTTGCAGACGATCGGCCGCGCTCCCTTCACGTCCCACCCGCTTGGACGCCGGCGCGGGGTGGCAAGGAGAAGGAAGCCGAAGCACCCGTTGAACGGATCGAAAGCGCCAACGATGCGGCTCGCGTTCAGCCTCGGAAGGCGGGATACTTCAACGCGGTTCAGGTGTTTCCATACAGCCCTGGCGCGCTCTATCAAATCTATGCGGCGCCGGGGCAGATCACGGACATTGCCCTGGAGCCAGGTGAGCAATTGATCGGCTCCGGACCCATATCCGCGGGTGACACGGTGCGCTGGGTGGTCGGAGATACCGAGAGTGGCAGTGGCGACACAAGGCGGGTCCATATCATGGTCAAGCCGACACGGGCCGCCATCGAAACCAACCTCGTGCTCAACACAGATCGGCGGACGTACCTGATCGAGCTGCGCTCGCGTGAAAAATCATACATGCCATCGGTCTCCTGGTTCTATCCTGAAGACCGAGCCGCGCGCAGTCGTGCGCTTCCGCCCAAGCCCTTCATTCCCGACGTTGCCCAACGGCGCTATCGATACACCTTTGAGGGCGACAATCCTCCCTGGCGCCCCGTCAGCGCCTATGACGACGGCCGCAAGATCTACATCGAGTTCTCGCCCGGTATCGGGCAAGGCGAGATGCCCCCGCTATTCGTCATTAACTCCGACGGCAAGACGGGCCTCGTCAACTACCGGGCGTTCGGTAACGTCCTGATTGTCGACCGGCTGTTCGCGGCCGCCGAACTACGGCTGGGGGGTGAGGACCAGCAAAAGGTCCGCATCATCAGAACCGATGGGAGATCATGATGAGCAATACCGAACAGGAGGGCGCAAACACGGCGGGTGTTCGGCCGGCATCCGAGGCAGAGATGACGAGTTCGTTCCGGTTGCGGCCGGAGCACCCGCACGTCACGCGGCTCTCGCGCAAAGCACTGATCGGAGGCACCGCGTTGGTGCTCACCCTGATTTCCGCTGCCGTTCTCCTGGCGCTGCAAACACGCGAGAAGCGGGCTCCTGCCCCGGACGAACTCTACTCGACCGATCACCACAACGTGGCCGACAAGCTTGCGAACCTCCCCAAGGACTACGGCTCGATTCCTCCGGACGTGCCGCGACTGGGGCCACCTTTACCGGGTGATCTTGGCCGTCCGATTGTCGCAGCGCAGACCCAAACTGGCCCAACTGCAGTCGATGCGGAACAGCAACGGATCAGCCAGGAGAGTGAAGCAGCTCGTACCAGCAAGGTCTTTGCCAATACCGTTGCGCGCCCGTCACCTAGTCAAAGCCCGACCAATGAAACCGCTGCAAACGGAACAGCTTCATCTGACGACGCATTTGCTCAGAACGGTCAAGACCGCAAACTTGCGTTCGTTAACGCTTCTGTCGATCGACGCACCACTAGTCCTGACCGTTTGGCCAAGCCGGCTTCGCCTTTCGTAATTCAGGCCGGGACCATCATTCCGGCAGCGCTCATCACTGGGATCCGCTCCGACCTGCCGGGCCAGATCACCGCGCAGGTAACCGAAAATATTTTTGACACACCGACCGGTCGGGCTCGACTTGTCCCGCAGGGAGCGCGCTTGATCGGTGTCTATGACAGCCGAGTATCGTTCGGACAGTCGCGCGTGCTTCTGGTCTGGACAAGGCTGATCATGCCGAATGGTCGCTCTATCGTGCTCGAAAGACAGCAGGGGGCAGATACCGCGGGGTATTCCGGTCTCGAGGATGAGGTCGACAACCATTGGAAGGAGTTGCTCGGAGCAGCGGCCTTGTCGACACTGCTCGGTGTGGGTTCAGAGCTCGGATCTGGCGCGGACACCGGATCCAACACGGCCATTCTTCAGGCGCTCCGTCAGGGGGCCGCAAATTCTCTCAATCAGACCGGACAGGAAGTCGTTCGTCGGAACCTCAACATTCAACCGACGCTCACAATCCGGCCAGGTTTCCCGGTTCGCGTGATCATCAATCGCGACCTCGTGCTTGAGCCTTACAAAGGATAAGGGCAGACCGACATGGCAAAACTTAAACTCGGCGCGTTTGCCGAAGACAAGCCGGTCAAGGTCACACATGAGCTGCCCGCAAGCGTTCATCGCGACCTCGTCGCTTATGCCGAAGCTCTCGCGCGACAGAGCGGACAATCAATTGGTGACCCGGTCAAGCTAATCGCGCCCATGCTGGCGCGGTTCATGGCAACGGATCGAGCATTTGCCAAGGTCCGCCGTGCGCGTCAACTTCCCAAGCAAGGTGAGGGGTAGCGTTCGGAGAGCAGCTTCAGAAAGGTTTCCAGGGCAGGGTTTTCGTTGTCCTTTTGCCAATAGGCTGAATAGCTCAATACGCTCGGTCCACTGCCGTCACGCAGTTCCCGATATACGAGGCCAGAAAGAGTGGCGCCAGCATCCGATTCCAGAACGAGGCTGATGCCTACCTTCATTGTGACCAGGCTCTTTACAATGCCACGACTGATATCGTGGTGTTCTATCTTCGGTCGATCATCGGGTGAAACAAGTTTCGAAACCAACAAATCCTCAATTTCGCGCCCGGGATCGTAGTGACTCAAGATAAGGGTCTCGCCCCGTAAGTCAGTCCAATAAATGACTTCTCGCTCTGCTAGAGGATGTTCCGCGGGCAAGACGACCAACACCCGCTCATTCCAAAGCGCCTTTCTGCTTGTGCTTTGAGATGATATTCCTCCCGTCAAGATCAGAACGTCCAGCACGCCATTACGAAGCGCCGCCATCAGATGTGCGCGCCGTCGTTCCACGGTAGCGAGTTCGATTTGAGGAAATTTCTGAAGGAGATCCAGCAACGATGCTCTCAGATTGCCCGCGGCGAGAGATGTACAGAAGCCAACTGCGAGTCGGCCGGCTTCGCCACGGCCGCTTGCCCTTGTAGTGGCAGCAAGTGCGTCTATCTGCTCGACTATCGAGCGTGCTACCTTCAAGAAATAGCGACCAGCCGACGTCGCACGCACTCCACCGCTTGATCGCTCAAATATATTGGCTCCAAGACTGTATTCGAGTAGCTGAATTGACCGACTAAGGGTCGATTGCTTGATGGACAGCACTTCGGCAGCCTGCCGGAAGCTGCCGTAATCCGACGCTGCGATAGCATGTTGGAGTTGATCAAAATTTACGCCAACAGGCCGTCCTCCTATTAACAGGCCGGGAAAGCTAGGGCGCTCCATGATAGCCGCACCATCCAAATGGAAAGGAGACACCGGTTGTACAGACAAATAAGACGATTCTTAGTTGCGAATGGGCGGTGGTTAGCTACTGGCATAGGTGAACCAACCTTGGATCATGTCTATTGACCGATAGGCATGCCTATCGCCAGCTCAATAGTTTGCGTTCCTTGTCGATCTCTAGGTGCACATCGTGCAAAGCGCCGAACCACCGGGTGGAATAGGCGAAGCCGGCACCTCGGCGATCGTTCCGGCCGTCAGCAATGCGAGTTTTGCCGCAACAGGCAAGCGTCTTCGCAGGATACCGGTCGATCCTGGCCAGCTGAGACAAGCATAGACTTTGCGGACAAACTGTAACGTCGGAAGCCATCTGGCCAGCGATGCCGTTCTTTCTGGAGATCGCTACCTCGCCGTTTCAGGCGACACCTGCCTAGAGGCGCCGACAAATGTTGGCTTTTAGGCGAACCGCATGGGTCCGGCGGAAAGAAGGCTCTTGTGTCTATCGCTAAATGCCCGGCTGGTCGAGCGACGATAGCCGAGCAATCCCTTCTGCAAAGCAGTCGTTCGCGAGACAATCTTTTAATGCGAGGAAATATGCTCAGAGTCTGGCGGCATCTCTGGTTGCTTTCAATTAAATCTCACTGTGTCATCGCGATGCGCGCGATCAAGCTGGCGAGCGGGGGGAGAGTCGGCGCTCGAAGAGGCGTGGCGCATCGTGGTAGAAAAGACCGCTGCAACTGAAGAGACCCGTCAGCAGTGTTGAATGGGAGGCAGCCCTTCATATTGGCTGTCGGATATCGCAGGGTGGTCAGAAACAATCTGCGGCGGCTTAACGGAGATGCAACAGGAACCCCAGGCCAAGTCGAGCTGATGCGGAAGAACCGTTTACAAAGACACGCATAACTTTTCATGGTGGTCTTTAGCTGAGCAAGGAGCCGCGACCGACCTAGGCAAGCAGCCTCAAACGGCTTACTCGTCCCATTCAGTTCTTTTCTGGGCCGGAGTGAGTCCTCCGGCCCAATTCGTTTCAACAAGATCAACCGCGGATCATCTTCATTGGCTCAGCGTAGAAGCGGAACCCTTCACCCGCGCGGGCAAGGTTTCCGAAGCCTGGCCATGGGAAGTGATAGGACATGACCGGAATCTGCTTGTCCGCCAGCATGCCGAGTAGACGGATGCGGGTCCGCGCGCTCTGCTTCGGATCGGTGTCATAGGCGAATTCCATGGCCGGCTTTTCGAGAAGCAGCACTTGATGATGGGTAAGATCGCCCATGAAGCAGAAGCTTCTGCCGCTGGAAGAGATCAAGAAAATGGTGTGGCCCACCGTATGCCCGGGTGCTGCGATGGCGGTAACACCGGGGAGGAACTCCTGTCCGTCCTTGAAGAACTTGATGCGATCGCGCACCGGCAGCAGGTTCTTGCGGGCGTGTACGATGAAGTCCTTGAGGTTGGAGCCGAGCTTGCCCTCATCCGTCCAAAAATTGAAATCGGCCTCAGACAGCCAGATCTCGGCGTTGGCAAAAAGTGGCTTGCCGTCTGTGCCGACAATCCCGCCGATGTGATCAATATGCGCGTGGGAGCAGACGATGGCATCGATGTCTTCCGGCTTGATGCCGGCTTCAGCGAGGCTTTTGCCCAACCGCCCTGTAGTGGGACCGAAAAGTTGCGAGGTGCCCATGCCGGTATCGAACATGATGAGTTTGGAGCCAGTGTTGACGATCGGAATGTTCTGCTCCAGCACGACGTTCTTGGTGTCGAGGAAGTTGCGGGTCAGCATCACGCTGATCTCCTCCTTGGGGACACCCAGGAAGGCACCGGATGGATCGCCCAGCGGCAGCGGCCCGTCGGAGACGACGCTCACTTCAGTTTCGCCGAAGCCAAAACGGTAATAGTAGGGCGATTGCGTTCCAAGCTTGGGTGCGCGAGCCCAAACCGGCCCGGCCACCGCCGTGGCAGCAATGGCTGCGCCTAGACCAAAAAGCGATCGGCGCGACAGTTCGATCGTCCGCGAAGCATCGTGGATCATGGAATTCTCCAAGGGTTCGTTTCCGAGCGGGCTTCACTTCCCGCAGTATCTATCGTTCAATTAGATGAACGACAGCCAAAATATTGGACAAAATTAGACTTGCTTGGCAAGCACTTATTTTAGCCGCCTAGATGGCGGCTCAATTTCTCCGCGCAGGCGCGAGCCAAGCCGCCCAGCTTTCGCTCCGTTTCGGCACTGACTTCGCCTTCAAGTACCGAAATCGCGATGCCTCCAATAGCGCGCTGCGATGCAAACCCCATGATTGGCGCGCCAAAGCAGTACATACTTTCCCGAACCTGGCAGTTGTCGACGGAATAGCCGCGCTGGCGGACGAGCCCGACTTCCTGTTGCAGATCCTCAAGCCGGCGCACCGACATACGAGTTAGCGGCTCCGGCATGCCCTCGGCGAAAAGCGTGGCGATGGTGGCGTCCTCATAGGTCGAGAGCATCGCCTTCCCGGTAGCGGTGAAAGCGGCGGGCAGGCGCATGCCGATGCGAAAAGTAATGCCCAGCGGCGCAATACCTTCCTTGCAGGCCACATACGTCACGTCGGAGCCGTCCAGCGTGGAGAGCGTCACCGTATGGCGCTGGAGTGCTGGCGTCTCCTCCCACAAGCGAAGAAAGGACGTGATGAGGTCGGAGCGAGCCGCAAAGGCGTTCGCCCATACCATGAGGTGCCCGCCAAGAGCGAGGTTGCCTGCCCCCTGCCGCAACAGAAGCCCCAGGGACACCAGGGTATTGCAGAGCCCGTGCACCGAACTCTTGGGGAGATCGAGTTGCCGAGCGACCTCCGATACATGCGGGGGTAGTTCGCACTGAGCAACAAAGTCCAGGATCGCTTTTGCGCGAACCACGGCGGGCACGCCGCCCTCATTGAGTTGCCGCGTCATTTCTGACTTCAACATCGTTTGGCTTCTCTTCGCTTGCACGAGACTTCACCTTTGTGTATCACATATTGACTAGCGTTCTATTAGCTGAACGACTGGCAACAATCAAGGGCAGGCGGGCTTCCTCTTCCCGGTCAGGAGCAAAAGAAGAACCGGAGCGATGAGCGACGCTTTTTGGAGGGAACGGAAATATGACTAACCGACATTCTGTTAGATTTCTTCTTGCGGCTTCGGTGGCCGCATTTGTCGCTTCCAGCGCATCAGCGCAGGAGGCTCCAGCTTTCCGCATCGGTATCGTTACTTTCCTTTCCGGCGCAGCGGCGGGCCCCTTCGGCATCCCGGCCAAGAACGCAGCCGATCTGTTTGCCGAAGCCGCTAACAAAGGAGCATTGCCCGCACCTTACGCCGCCAAAGGCTTTGGCGGTCGTGCCATTGAATTGGTAACGATTGACGAGGCTGGCGGCGCTACAAAACAGGTGTCCGAATTCCAGAACCTCGTGGAGCAACAGAAGGTCGATGCGGTCGTCGGCTACATTTCTTCGGGAGATTGCGTGGCTGTGGCTCCGGCAGCGGAGCAGATGAAGAAGCTGCTGCTCTTGTTCGATTGCGGCACGCCGCGCATCTTTGAGGAAGGCAGTTACAAGTATGTCTTTCGTCCAGTGGGTCACGCCGCCATGGACAACGTCGCGGCTGCGATTTACGTGAACGCGACCAACAAGGACTTCAAGAAATACGCAGGCATCAACCAGAATTATGCCTGGGGTCAAGATAGCTGGAATGACTTCGAGGCAACTCTAAAGGCCATCCGTCCCCAAGCCGTGGTTGTCAGCTCCCAAATGCCCAAGCTCGGTGCGGGGCAGTACAATGCGGAAATCTCCGCTATTCTCGCGGCTGAGCCGGAGGTGCTGCATTCCTCCTTCTGGGGCGGGGATCTTGAGGGGTTAGTGCTCCAAGGCGCACCACGCAATCTCTTCAAGACGATGAACGTGGTGCTAACGGCTGGTGAGACTGCCACGCACCGACAGGCGCAGCAGATTCCGGATGGCACCATCATCGGTGCGCGGGGGCCCAACGCAATCTTTGCGCCAGAGAACGCCTACAACACGTGGTTAAGGGCCGCCTATTCAGCCAAGTTCAACGCGTTGCCCAGCTATCCCAGCTACCACATGGTCCAATCGCTGCTTGCGCTGAAGTTCGCCTATGAGAAGGCCAAGGGCGGGGACACCAATAAGGCTCCGACCACCGATGAAATCGCTGGCGCGCTCAGGGGCACAACCTTCGAGGGCCCCTCGGGAACGGTGAAGATGAGCTTAGGCGGCGGTCAACAGGCGATTCAGGGCACGGCCTATGGCCGTACGA
Source organism: Bradyrhizobium sp. (assembly GCF_016219575.1). Lineage (GTDB taxonomy): Bacteria > Pseudomonadota > Alphaproteobacteria > Rhizobiales > Xanthobacteraceae > Bradyrhizobium. Next base: position 10,589 of record NZ_JACRMG010000001.1, read on the forward strand.
AGCTGGTGGATGGCAAGACGACCGTGGTGGACGTACGCCGCTTCGCCGCAGAGGAGGTGAACCCGCCAGATGGTGTGAAGACCTCTGAATGGATCAAAACACTTAAGGTCAAGTGATCCTCCGTTCTCTGCTTCGCCGAACGGCGGCGCGCGGCCGATTTTCTCCCAAGGCGCGCGCCGCATTTTCCTTGCTCAAGAGCATCCGAAATGTCGTCTCTGCTTGCAGTTTTGATAGATGGGGTCATGCACGCCGCTTGGCTGTTCACTATCGCCGTAGGGCTCACGTTGATCTACGGCGTGATGAAAATCCTCAACATGGCGCATGGAAGTTTCTATGCCTTTGGTGCCTATTGTTGCGCTACCGCACTCGGGCAGTATTTCGCGGCAGGCTTGCCGCCGATGGGGGCTTTCCTGGCGATCTTCATGTCGGCGCTTATCGGCGGCATCTTGCTAGGTCTCATCGTCGAGCGCGGCATCTTGCGGCTGTTCGGCGGGCGCGATCCCATCGTAATGCTGCTGGTCACCTATGCGCTATTTCTGGTGCTGGAGGATGCGATCAAGCTGATCTGGGGCGTCGATCCTTATATCGTCGGCGAGCCGCTGGGATTGTTGGGCGTAGTAAAGATCGGGACGCTGGTGTACCCCGGCTATAACTTTCTTGTCGTGGTCGTGGCGGTGCTGGTCTGCGTCGTGCTGACGAGTTTTCTGCAACAGACCGCTTATGGCAAGATACTGCGCGCGGTGATCCATGATCCCGAGGTGTCGAGCACGTTAGGAATCAACGTGACGCGCTGGAGCCTCGTTGCTTTCATCACCGGCTCGGTGCTGGCGGCCCTAGGTGGTGCGCTCACCGCGCCCACGATTTCGGTCGTGCCCGGCATGGCAGTCGAGGTCGTCGTGATGATGTTCGCCGTGGTGGTGATTGGCGGACTGGGTTCCATTCCGGGCACCATTATCGGTGCCCTCGTCGTGGGGCTGGTGCGTTCTGCGGCGGTGCATTTCTGGCCAGAGGTCGAACTCTTCTCGATTTATGCGGTCATGGCTCTCGTGTTGGTGGTGAAGCCCAAGGGGCTGTTCGCAGGCATGGAGCTCCGCAAGATATGAATGCCGCACGCTTTTTCGCGTTGATCGCGATTCTGGGAGTTGCGGTGGCCTGCGTCGGCTATGCGTTTCCGGCGATCAATTTCCTGCTGGCCGTGGCGCTGTCCAAAGGGCTCGCCGTGCTCGGTCTCGTCATGATGATGCGCGCTGGCCTTGTTTCCTTCGGGCAAGGACTCTTCTATGCGATCGGCGGCTACACAGCCGGTATCCTGTCGCACCTTTACAAGGTTCATGAGGCGAGCTTGCTGATTGGCGCGGCGGTGTTGCTTTCGACAGGTCTTGCGCTGGTAGTTAGTTTCCTCATCGCGCGGTATCGCGACATCTTCTTCGCTATGCTCACGCTGGCGCTTTCGATGATACTTTACGGCCTGCTGGTGAAATCGGCGGCGCTGGGTGGCACTGATGGCTTTAACGTGAAGTCCATCACCTTCCTCGGTATGCCAATCGGTGGGACCGCCCGGTATTCGAGCCTGCTTGTCGTGCTCGGCTTCGCACTAGGCGGCATCGTGGCGAGCTATGTTTATTCCCGCACCGCCTTCGGGCGGCTGGCGGAGGGGCTGAAGGAGAACGAAATCCGCGTCGAATATCTCGGCGCCAGTGCCGATCTAATCGTGCGGATCTCTTACGTGGGTTCGGCGGTGCTCGCGGCCATCGGTGGGGCGCTTGCGGGCATTCTCGTTGGCCATGTAGACCCGGAAATGGCCTTCTGGGCGACCTCCGGAGAATTCGTGGTAATTGCGGTGCTCGGTGGCTCGGCCTCCTTAATTACGCCGTTTGCCGCAGCGCTGGTTCTTGAGTTCGTGCGGTCCTACGCTACGCAATATGCCCCCAACACGTGGCAACTCGTGCTCGGCGTTATCATCTTCGCACTGATCTTATTTCTTCCCGCGGGGCTGGCGGGTCTGCACAAGCGCCGCAAGCACGCCAAGACAACGGTGGGAGCGTGAGATGGAACCCGCCATTCGTACGAGGAATCTGATGAAGTCGTTCGGCGCGGTGGTTGCCGCGCGCGATGTGAATGTGGATATCCTGCCGGGCACTATTTCGGGACTGATCGGCACGAACGGTGCAGGCAAGACCACGTTCATCAACATGCTCACCGGGTATCTGAGGCCCGATTCCGGCTCAATCACATTGGACGGCACGGAGATCGTGGGGCTTACATCGCGCGAAATCACTCGACTGGGCGTGGCGCGCTCTTTCCAGATCCCACAGCTCTTTAATACGCTTTCTGCTATCGAAAGCCTCGAATTGGCCCTTGCGGCGCAGCAGGCGCGCGGGTTGCGCGGCTTCGCGCTGGTCTCGGAGGACGAACTGGAAGCCCGCGCCGTCGAACTTCTCAAAGAGTTTGGGCTGGAAGGGTTTGCGAATTCACTAGCGGGCACCTTGCCTGAAGGTATCCGCAAGCTGCTTGACATCGCGATCGCCATGGCGCGCAGCCCACGCGTGCTCTTCCTGGACGAGCCGACATCGGGTGTCGCCGCGGAAGAGAAGTTCGCCATCATGGATCGCGTTATCGCAGCCGCCCGCCACACCGGGCTCACCGTGCTCTTCGTAGAGCACGATATGGAGATTGTGCGCCGCTACTCGGACCGTGTGCTTGCCTTCTTCGAGGGCCGCGTGCTGATCGACGATAAACCTGATGTGGTGCTTTCGGACACGCAGGTGCGCACCCTCATCATTGGCGAGGAGCCTGCCCATGCTTGAGGTGAAAGACATAGATGTCGCGATCGGGCAGGTGCAGGTGCTACGCAAGGTGTCGATCTCGGCACCGCAGGGCGCGATGATCGGCATCATCGGCCGAAACGGGGCTGGAAAGACCACGCTAATGCGTGCCATCATGGGCCTGCTGCCGGTGAGGGCAGGCGGCATCACCTTCGAGGGCGCAAACCTCACCTGTCGACCAGCGCATGCGCGCGCTGAACTAGCCATCGGCTATGCGCCCGAAGATCGCCGACTCATTCCTGAACTGACCGTGGAAGAAAACCTGATGATCCCAGCGTGGTCGGCGGGAATTCGTGACGCCGACGCGCGCCTGCAGGATGTCTATAGCCTGATTCCAGAGGCTAAGGAATTTCGCACGCGGCGGGCCATGCAATTGTCGGGCGGTCAGCAGAAGCTTGTCTCCATTGCCCGCGCGCGCATGTCGGGTCGCAAGTTGCTGCTGCTTGACGAGCCCTTCGAGGGCGTGGCACCGGCGCTCTCCAAGCGCATTGCCGAGGTGGTGGCCTCACTGCGTCCGCTCGGACTTTCCATAGTCCTCTCCGGCGCTGATCTGCAACACGCCGGGCGCGGGCTCGATAGGATCTACAAGCTCGATCGCGGCGAAATCGTCCAATGAGCATGGAGAACGCGGATGTTCATCTTCAATACCACCAGGTCCATTGTCTCGGGCCCCGGTGCTGTCGCGCAACTCGGCGACATCGGAAAATCCATCCTCGGTCCCCGCGCACTGCTCGTGACGGATATCGGGCTCGTGCGGCTCGGCGTGCTCGATACGGCACTCGACTCACTCAAGGCGGCGGGCATCGCGGTAGCCATTTTCGACAAGGTTGAGGCCGATCCGCCCGAAGCCAATATCTTTGCGGGCGTCGAGGCCGCCAAAGCCCACGGCGCGACCGGCATCTTGGCGATAGGCGGCGGCTCACCCATGGATGTCGCGAAGGTGATTGCGCTGCTGCAAGGTTCGGGTGAATCGCTCGCCGGGGCTTACGGCGTGGGCATGGCAAAGGGGCCGCGCCTGCCGTTGGTGCTGGTGCCGACCACCGCTGGCACCGGCTCGGAGGTAACACCGATTGCCATCATCACGACCGGCGAGGCCGAGAAAAAAGGCATCGTGTCCCCGCTGTTGCTGCCGGACCTCGCACTGCTCGACGCAGACCTCACGCTGGGCCTACCCGCCGCCGTTACTGCCGCCACCGGCATCGATGCCATGGTGCATGCAATCGAAGCCTATGCTTCCAAATCAGCCAACAACAACCCCATCTCGCGCGGATTGGCCAAGCAGGCGCTCAAATTACTGGGCGCCAATATATCCGAGGCCTGCTTCAACGGCACTAACCGCGAGGCGCGCGCCAACATGTTGCTTGGTTCTTTGCTCGCCGGGCAAGCCTTCGCCAATTCTCCGGTGGCTGCGGTGCATGCGTTGGCTTACCCGATCGGCGGCCACTACCATGTACCGCACGGGCTTTCGAACGCCTTGGTGTTACCTCATGTGCTGCGCTTCAACCTGCCTGATGCCTCTTCGCGCTATTCCGAAATCGCCACCGATGCGTTCCCGGATCTCGCCACCGTGCCGGAATCCCGGCGCGCCGAAGCTTTCATCGAGAAGCTCGTCGCACTCTCAGTAGCACTAAAGATCCCGCAGCGGCTACGCGACGTTGGCATCCCTGAGTCTGCCTTGCCGCTGCTTGCCAACGAATCGATGAAGCAGACGAGGCTTCTGGTGAACAACCCGCGCGAATTGACGTTGCAGCATGCGCAGTCGATCTACGCCAACGCTTTTTGAGCAGAGCTGAACATGCTTGATCTCACCCGTGCCATGACCTTCCGACGCCAAGCCAATCTCATTGACGGCCGATGGGTCGGTGCGGCGGGAGCGGGCACCATCAGCGTCAAGAATCCCGCCAGTGGCGAGGAAATCGGAACTGTTCCATTGGCTGGAAAGGCGGAAACAGACGCCGCGATTGCTGCCGCGCACAGGGCTTTTCCCGGCTGGTCGGCATTGCTGGCGAGCGAGCGTGCCGCAAAGCTTTTCGCCTTGGCCGATCTGATCCGCACCCAAGCCGAAGCATTGGCGGAATTGCTAACACTGGAGCAGGGTAAGCCGCTTGCGGAAGCCAAAGGCGAGGTGCTCGGGGGGGCGGCCTATATCCAATGGTTCGCCGAAGAAGCCAAGCGCGTCTATGGCGATGTCATCCCTTCACCATTCCCGGCGCGACGAATCCTCGTCACCCGGGAGCCCGTTGGCGTGGTGGCGGCTATTACGCCCTGGAATTTTCCTTTCTCCATGCTTGCACGCAAGCTGGGTGCGGCTCTGGCCGCAGGCTGCACGATTGTTGCCAAACCGAGTGAACTCACACCGTATAGCGGCCTTGCTTGGGGTGTACTGGCCGAAAAGGCTGGAATTCCCGCGGGTGTGGTCAATATTGTCACGGGGGATGCGTCAGCTATAGGCGCGACAATGACCGACTCGGCGCTGGTACGCAAAGTGACCTTTACCGGCTCGACCCGTGTCGGCAAGCTGTTGGCCGAGGCCTCAGCGCGTTCGATGAAGCGCTACTCGATGGAACTTGGTGGCAACGCCCCGTTTATTGTCTTTGACGATGCGGACCTCGATGCTTCGGTCGAGGGAGCCATGGCCGCAAAGTACCGCAACTCAGGCCAGACCTGCATCTGCACCAATCGCTTCTATGTGCAGAACGGGGTCTATGATGCATTTGCTGCCAAGCTCGCCGAAAAGGTCAAAGCGCTGACGGTCGGCCCAGGTTTCGCGGCGGGCACCATGCAGGGACCACTTATCAACGAGGCTGCCATCACCAAGGTGGAGGCGTTGGTGCACGATGCGACGGCTAGGGGCGGCAAGGTGCTAGTAGGTGGGAAGCTGCATGCGCTTGGTGGCAACTTTTATGAGCCTACGCTGATCACCCGCGGGACGCAGAAGATGCGCATTGCGCGCGAGGAAGTCTTCGGCCCCGTCTCGGTGCTCTTCCCCTTCGAGACCGAGGAGGAGGCGGTTGAAATGGCGAATGCCACCGAATACGGCCTCGCCTCCTACTTCTTCACCCGCGATCTCGCCCGCATCTTCCGGGTCTCGGCAGAGCTCAAGTTCGGCATGGTGGGGATCAATACCGGCATCATCACCACGGAGGTCGCGCCCTTCGGAGGCACGAAGGAGTCGGGTGTGGGGCGTGAGGGTTCGAAATATGGGCTCGATGACTACCTCGACGTGAAGTATCTCTCAATCGGCGGGCTTTGAACAAACCAGCACTTTTGAAATTTCAACTGCGCCGTCGATGGCCCGGGCACGGCAACTGGCTGCCGGGCCGACGCAAGTCATCAAGGGGATCAAGCTGCAGGCCTAGAAGCGCGTGGCGGAGTCGCCGCCGCAGACGCGCGTCAGCTCTCAAGGCTGAAACAGGGGTTCGATTCCCCTAGGAGCGCCAGCAAACTCAGGCACTTAGGTGACCATCAGCCGCGTTCGTTGGATTAAGACGCTGGTGAACAGCGGCGAACGCTTGCGGAAGCAGCCTCGGCGCGACGCCTCGCTGAGGCTGGCGCATTCGCGAAAAATTTCCTCGTCGCCCTAGCAGGCTGTTGAAGAACTCAGCCGCGTACGCAAACGAAGGCTGAATCGTCGCCATTGTGGATGTAGAAGTGGCCGACGAGCCTACCCGCAGAGGCGATCATAGCCCATCCGCGACCGCAGGACGGATCGTTCTCATCGTGCCCTTCCCATGAGAACTCCGCGCAGGCCGATCCGTCACGGGTGCCGTAGCGCACGTCGAGGAAGCCCTTGAGAGCCCCAAAGGCGATTTCGCCATCGAACTTGCCCTGGAAGATGAGATGCGCCTCTTCGACAAGATCGAGGAAGTCGCCGTCCCAGTTGTCCATCTCGACGATGCGCCAGCGGCCGACAAAGGCCTTGGCGAAGCCGGGCACCTTGGCCATCAGCCGGTCTCCGCAATCAGCTTGGGCAGCCGCACCAGATTGTAGGCGGCGGCAGCGAAGGTAAAAGCCCATCCGACGCGATCACGGCCACGGAAGCTGGTCTTCTCTTGCCCGGCGACCGTCTTGATCCAGCCGAATGCCTCCTCGATGCGCTTACGGATGCGCTGGCTGACGGCATAGCCGCCGTGCCGGGTCGTTCGTCCGTCAATCGCAGAACTACGGCCGCTTGTGTTCTGCGCCACATGCGGCGTTACATTCATCGAGCGAAGTTCGTTGACGAAGTCTTCTGCATCGTAGGCTTTGTCGGCGCCAAGCGTGATCGCTGTCGGTCGGTCGGCGCGAGGCTCGATCATGTGCAGCGCGGCCACCCGTTCGGCATGCCCGTCGGCCTGCGTCAGGCAGGCGTCGACCAGCAGGCCGTGGCGGTTCTCCATTAGTCCGTGCCCGATGAAGCACAGCTTCGTTTCCTTGCCTTTGCCCTTGCGGTACAGCCTGGCGTCCGGATCGGTCGTCGAAGCATGGGTGTCGTTCGAGCGCCTCTCGCCATGGAAGTCCGCTTCGGCATTGCGCCCGCCGCCTGGCGCCGGCGGCTCGCCGGAGCCGTCCTTCGGCTTGACGCTCTTCATCGAAGCCCAGGCCTCGATCAGCGTACCGTCGACCGAGAAGTGGTCGCTCGACAGAAGCCTCTTCACCTTGGGCTGCGCCAGCACCGCCGCCAGAAACTTGGCCGCGATGTCGCCTTCCAGCAGCCGGTCGCGGTTTGGTCTTTCCTGTCTGAGCGAAATGGTGGCAGCCATGTTTGCCGGATGATCGAGGAGGTCCAGCATTGGCTCTCCACCGCCACGAACGGCATCAATAGGCCTTCCTCGAATCCAAGACCGCCCCCATCTGTTAGGGCTGGAAGATGCACGGCTAGATCCGCGAGGCGGCGCGCAAGATCGACTTGTGAGGGACGTCAGGGCTGACTGAGCTTGCCGTCTAGCGGATAAGATTTATGGTAACGTTCTTCGTTTGAGTGAAGCTATCGAGCATTGCGGCCAACGAGAACTCGCGACCCAGACCGCTCTGCTTGTAGCCGCCGTAGGAATGGCCGGGCAACTGACCGCCGCCCTGATTGACCTGCACCCATCCGGCTTCGATGTCGCGCGCGGCGCGCAGCGCCTTGCCGACGTCGTGCGTCCAGACGTATGCGGCGAGACCGTAGTGGGAGTCATTGGCCATCCGGATGACGTCATCCTCGTCGTCCCAGGGGATCGCGACAAGAACCGGCCCGAAGATTTCCTCGCGGGCCAGTCGCCAGTCGTTCGAGCCCTGGGCGAAGATGGTCGGCCGCAGGTAGTAGCCATTGCCGAGCGACTTGTCGTCTCGCGGATGACCCCCGCATAGCAGCTTCGAGCCGCTCGTTTTCATGCCGTCATCGATGTAGCCGCAGACCTTGTTGTACTGACGCTCGTTGATGATGGCGCCGACGTCCGACTCCTCAGCCAGCGGATCCCCGACGCGCAGCTTGGAAGCCGCCTCGACAAGTCGTCCGAGAACGTTGTCGTAGATATTGCGGTGCAGGAACAGGCGGGATCCGGCCGTGCAGGACTGGCTCTGGCGCGTGAAACGCATGGCGGCAACGATGCCTTCCACGACCCAGTCGTCGGTGGCGTCCGGATAGACGATCGACGGGCTCTTGCCGCCGAGCTCCAACGATACGGGCAACACGCGCTTGGCCGCCGCCTCCATGACCAGCTTGCCGACCGCCGTCGAGCCGGTGAAGGAGAGTTTAGCGACTTTCGGATGGTTCAGGAGCGGAGCCCCGCACTCCGCACCGGTGCCGCTCAGCATGTTCAGCGTTCCGGGGGGCAGCACTTCCGCGCAGATCTTGGCGAGCGCCAGCACGGCGAGAGGAGCGTCTTCCGCTGTCTTCATCACCATCGTGTTTCCGGCGCACAGCGCGGGTGCGATCTTCACGGCGGCGAGCAGGAATGGTGCGTTCCAGGGAATGACGGCCGCGACGACGCCTAGCGGCTCGCGCTGCGTGAAGCTCAGGAGATCGTAGTTCAGCGGCAGAGTCTCGCCCTTGAGCTCGGAGGCCAGTCCGCCGAAATAGCGGAAGATGTCGGCGGCGATCTTCACCTCGGGGCGCGCTTGAGTCCGCAGCGCGTTGCCTGTTTCTTCCGCGATCTTTCTCGAGAGATTTTCGTGCTCGGCTTCGATCTTCTCTGCGATCGTCTGCAGCAGGCGGCCCCGCTCGCGCGGCGCGACGCGACGCCAGGACCCGAACGCGGCGAGGGCCTTCTCGACGGCGAGATCCACGTCCGCCGCCGCACCGCGCGGTACGGTCGCGATGATCTCCCGGCGTCCCGGATTCTCCACGGCGATGGTCTCGCCCGACTTCGCCGGCACCCATTCTCCGCCGATCAGCATCGACTGCTGCTGCACTTTCTGTTGGCCGACGATGGTGTTCATCTCTTCCTCCCGTAACAGGTCTTCGATTTGTGTTTCGTGGGCTGACGGATAATCCGGCTTCGTCTCAGTGCTGCCGTCGCATCTCGACCACCAGATCGGCGAACACCCGCCCGCCGATGCTGATGTGGTCTCGCATGGCGGCTGCGGCGGTCTCGCCGTCGCCCTTCGAGATGGCCTGCACGATCTGTTCGTGATCGGCGAATGACTGACGAATCCGCCCGGCCTTCGTGAACGGATACCGACGGTAGACGCGGAGGCGGCTACGCACGTCCCTGACGCTCGTCTCCAGGTAGTCGTTGCAGGAGCCGCGGTAGATCAGTTCGTGGAATTCCTTGTTGATCGCGTCGTACGTCGCGAAATCCTCGGCGGGGATGCAGGCCTCGCTGCGGCGGTGAATCTTCGCCAGTTCGTCGCGATCGGAAGCGGACATGCGCGTCGCCGAGAGCTTTGCCGCCATCGTCTCCAATTCGGTCATGACTTCGAACATCGAGATGACCTGCTCGACGCTGAGGATCGTGACGGTCGCTCCCTTGCGCTGACGGAGATCGACGATCCCGATCGAAGCGAGCTGAATGAGAGCCTCCCGCACCGGCGTCTTCGAGACGCCGAAGCGCTCGGACAGCGGACGCTCTTCCAGCCGGGTGCCTGGAGGAAACGTGCCAGCCTCGATCTCGTCGCGGATCCACCTCGCGATTTCTTCGGTTCGGTACTGCTTTCGATTCAGCAAGGCGACATCCATCCAACCATCACCTTCTTAAAGGCTACCCCCGCGGGAATCGCAAACCGGGCGTCCGAACCATCACATATTTTTTTTCTATTGACAAATATTTTTTTTATTAGAAATAAAGCATCTATGGAACGCATGTATCAGGGATCGGAAGGCGGCCCGTCGCTCGAAATCGAGCGCAATGTAGCGCGAATCCGCTTGAACAGGCCGGATCGGCACAATCGATTCGAGCCGGCCGACATCGAAACCATGTCGGCGATGCTGGGAAATTTGGCGCTGCGCACTCAGGCGCGGGTGCTCATCGTCACGGCCCGCGGGCAGAGCTTCAGTTCGGGCTTCGATCTCGAGACCTTGTCCGGCCCCCGGGCGCGGGAATGCACGGCGGCGTTCGCGGCGCTCTGCGACCGGATCGAAACGATGCCGATACCCACCGTTTGCGGGATCAACGGAAACGTCTACGGCGGGGCCACCGACATCGCGCTGGCGTGCGACTTCCGCATCGGCGTCCAGGGCTGCCGGTTGCAGATGTCGCCGGCGCGGCTCGGTATCCAATACTACCACAGCGGACTTCGCAGATACGTCGAGCGGCTAGGGCTGACGGAAGCCAAGCGCTTGTTCCTTACCGGCGAGCAAGTCGATACGGCGACCATGCTCCGCATCGGATTTCTCAGCGAGGTCTCGCCGTCCGAGGAGCTGGAAGCCAGGCTATCGGCGATCGCCGATGCGCTTGCCCAGCGCTCCCCCAAGTCCCTGCGCGGACTGAAGGCCTCCCTCAATGCGATCGCGCGCGGTTTGGACGATGCGTCTGCCATCGACGCCAGCTTCTTCGAAAGCCTTGCTTCGTCGGACGCGAAGGAGGGGCTCAATGCCTGGTCCGAACGGAGACCTGCGAAGTTCGCCGACGCTTAGGCGTCAATAGTCGGTAGCCGGCCAAAAGAGCCGAATAACAGGAGGAAGCCAAGATGAAACGTTCAGACAGTTGGAAGACCAAGGTCGCTCTCGCGGCGGTCGTCGCCGCAGGATCGGTCGGATCCGCATTGGCGCAAGGCGGTCCGGTCCGGATCGGCGTGCTCAACGACCAGTCCGGCCTCTACGCGGAGTTCGGAGGAGTAGGATCCGTCACCGCCGCGAAGATGGCAGTCGAAGATTTCGGCGGAAAGGCCTTGGGTCGGGACATCGAGGTCATCTCCGCCGACCACGGAAACAAGGTCGACAACGCTGTGCAGATCGCGCGGAAGTGGTTCGATAGCGATGGTGTGCTCGCCATCGTGGACATGACGAACTCCGGGGCGGCCATCGCCGTGCAAGGTCTCGCGAAGGAGAAGCGTCGGATCACAATAGCTTCCGGCCCCGGCACGCAACGCCTCACGCAGGAGGATTGTTCGCCGACGGGCTTCCATTGGACCTGGGACACCTACTCCTCGGTCGTCGGTACTGCGCGTAACGTCCTCAAGGAGGGTGGAAAGAGCTGGTTCATCCTCGCCGCCGACTACGCGTTCGGCAAGCAGATGTCCGAAGACCTGAGGAGCGTCGTCACGGCGAACGGCGGCACGATCGCCGGCGAAGTCCGAGCGCCGCTGTCGACGTCGGATTTCTCTTCCTTCCTGTTGCAGGCGCAGAGTTCGAAGGCGCAGATCATCGCTCTCGCCAACGGCGGGGCCGACACGACCAACTCGATCAAGCAGGCCGCCGAGTTCGGCATCGTGCAGGGCGGTCAGCGCCTCGCCAGCATGGCGCTCGTCATCAGCGACGTCCATGCGCTGGGACTTAAGGCCGCGCAGGGAATCGTAGCGACCGACGCCTTCTATTGGGACCGCGACGACGAAACCCGCGCCTTCGGCAACCGCTATATGAAGCTGGCCGGCCGCATGCCCGGCATGATCCAGGCCGGCGTCTACTCGTCCGTGCTTCAGTATCTGAAGGCCATGAAGTCCGCCGGCACCGACGACGCCGACGCCGTCGCCGCCAAGCTCCGGGAGCTTCCCGTCAACGACGTCTTCGCCAAGAACGGCAAGGTCCGCGTGGACGGCAAGATGGTGCACGACATGTACCTCATCCAGGTGAAGGCGCCGTCCGAATCCAAGGGGCCGTGGGACTACTACAAGATCCTCGGCACCATCCCCGGAGACGAGGCTGCGAGCCCCCTCTCGGAAAGCAAGTGTCCCCTGGTGAAGAAGTGACAAGGCAGGAAACGGAACGATGTCGAACAACGTCGCCTTCATCGGACTCGGCAACATGGGTCATCCCATGTGCACCCATCTCGAGCGAAACGGCTTCTCCGTCTTCGGTTACGACGTCTCCCCAGACGCGCTGAGCAGGCTCAAGCAGATCGGCGGCACGCCCTGCGGCACCATCGAGGAGGCCGTGCGGGAGGCCGACTACGTGATCTCGATGGTGCCGACCGGCAAGCACGTTCGAGAGGTCTACGAAGGCCGTGACGGCGTGCTGAAGCACGTGCGACCCGGCGCCATTCTGATCGACTGCTCGACCATCGACATCGAGAGCGCCAAGGTGGTGAACGCGGCAGCGGCCGCCGCCGGTTTCGAGATGGTCGACGCGCCAGTCTCGGGGGCGCAGCCTGCCGCAATCGCGGGAAGGCTGATCTTCATGATCGGCGGCACGGAGAGCGCCTACAACAAAGCCGTGCCGCCCCTCAAGGCCATGGGTCAGACCTTCATTCACATCGGCCCCGCCGGCTGCGGGCAGGCGATGAAGATCTGCAACAACATGATGACCGGGCTAAGCATGGTCGCTATCTCGGAGATGCTGACCATGGCGGAGCGTCTCGGCCTCGATCATCAGACCGTCTACGATGTCGTCACGAAGAGTTCGGGCAACTGCTGGACGCTCCAGAACTACTGCCCGGTCCCCGGACCGGTGCCGACTTCGCCGGCCAACAACGGCTACGCGCCGGGTTTCTCCGCGGAGATGATGCTCAAGGACATGAGGCTCTCGCAGCACGCCGCGGCGCAAGCATCAGCGCCTACGGCGCTCGCCGGCGCTGCAGTCGCCTTCTACCAGATGCTGGTCGCAACCGGGCACGGCCACAGCGATTTCAGCATCGTCTACAAGCTGATCTCGGGACGGCTGCCGGCCGAACCTTCCCAGGCGAAGGTGCAGTGATGAAGACGAGAGCGATCCGCGTTCATGAGGCCGGCGGACCCGAGGTCCTGAAAATCGACGAGGTCGACCTGAAAGAGCCGGGCGAGGGCGAAGCCCTCGTCCGCCACACGGCTGTCGGCGTCAATCTGATCGACGTCTACCATCGGACCGCCACCAGCGGTCAGTACGCGCTGCCGCGTCCGACGACGCTGGGCGTGGAAGCCGCAGGAGTGGTCGAGGCGGTCGGCGCCGGCGCCGACAACGTGAAGGTGGGAGACCGGGTGGCCTATTGGATGCTGCCCGGCGCCTACGCCAACCGGCGCGTCGCCCCCGCCTGGCGGCTCGTCAGGATTCCCGAGGGCGTGACCGACCAGGCGGCGGCCGCCGTGATGTTGAAGGGCTCGACGGTGTTCTACCTCCTTCACGACATCTGGAAGGTGAAGAAGGGCGACAACATGCTGGTCCATACCGCGGCGGGCGGCGTAGGTCGACTGCTTTCGCAATGGGGGCGGCACCTCGGCGCGACGGTGATCGGTACGGTCGGCTCCGCGGACAAGGCGATGGTCGCCAAGGACGCGGGTTGTGCTCATGTCATCGTCATGAAGGACCAGGATTTCGAAGCCGAGGCGCGGAAGATCACCGGGGGGCGCGGCGTCGACGTCGTCTACGACTCCATCGGCGCAGACACCTTCGACAAGTCGCTCAGCTCGATCCGCCCGCTGGGCATGCTGGTCAGCGTCGGCCAGGCGAGTGGTCCGGTGCCCCCGCTCGACATCAGCAAGCTGGCGCAGAAAGGGTCCATCTTCCTTTCGAAACCGACGCTGGCGACCTTCGTCGCGAACCGCGAGGCGATCGTCAGGTTGGCGGAAGGTGTCTTCGCGGGACTGAAGAGAGGCGCGATCACCGCCGAGGTGGGTCTCACCGCACCGCTCGACAAGGCCGCCGACGTGCACCGTGCGCTCGAAGGTCGCAAGACGATCGGCTCGATCGTCCTGATCCCATAAGCCCCTGCGTTTCGACCGCACGCCCGTCGGGACCGCCTCAATGGAATTTGCAAGATGTCCAACGGCAACTTCTATTCGACGTTCGAGGCGAGCGTAGGCCGCGACCCATCGGCTGTCGTCTTCGAACTCGAGGATGGGCGGACCGTGTCCCGCCAATGGCTGCATGGCCAGTCCGGGCGATACGCCAACGCGTTGCGCGAGCTCGGTTGCGTCGCCGGCGACCGCGTGGCGGTCCAACTCGACAAGTCGGCTCATGTTTTCGCGCTGTACCTGGCGTGCCTCCGGGCCGGCCTCTGCTATCTCCCAATGAACACGGCCTACAAGCCGGCCGAGTTGGCCTACCTGCTGCAGGACGCACAGCCGAAAGCCTTCTTCAACGATGGGGAATCGGGCGAGGTCGCGGACATCTTGCCGGCGGCGACACGCCCGTTCTCGCTCGGACCGAAGGGAGAGGGCACATTCGCGGAAGCGGCCGCGGCTGCGAGCGAGTCCTTCTCGACCGCCGGCATGCGCGAAGAGGATGCCGCTGCGCTTCTGTACACGTCGGGGACGACGGGTCGGCCCAAAGGTGCCGTGCTCAGTCACCGGGCGCTGAGCTACTCGGCGCGCACGCTGAGCGACATCTGGGGCTTCTCGTCCGATGACGTCCTGCTGCACACGCTGCCGATCTTCCACAGTCACGGGCTGTTCATCGCGTTCAACGTCGCGCTGGCGAGCGGCGCCCGGCTTCTGTTGAGATCGAAATTCGACGCAGCGAACGCGCTGAGAGCACTGTCGCGGTCGACGGTCTTCATGGGCGTGCCGACGTACTATCACCGGCTGCTCGCGGATCCCGCGCTCTCGAAGGACGTGTGCCGGTCCATGCGCCTATTCGTCTCCGGTTCGGCGCCGCTGTCGGCGGATGTCCACCGGGAGTTCGAAGCGCGTACCGGACACCGCATTCTCGAACGGTACGGTTCGACCGAAGCGATGATCATCTGCTCCAATCCGCTCGACGGCGAGCGGCGCCCCGGGTCGGTCGGACTGCCCATCCCCGGAGCCGAATTGCGTATCGCCGGACAGTCGGACGAAGCGCTGCCGACCGGGAGCATCGGGGTGATACAGGCGCGCGGACCCGGCTTCTTCTCCGAGTATTGGAACAAGCCCGATCAGACGCGCGCGGAATTCACGGCTGATGGATACTTCCGGACCGGCGATCTCGGCCGGATCGACGAAGAAGGTTACGTCACGATCACCGGGCGGGCGAAGGATCTGATCATAAGCGGCGGCTACAACGTGTACCCCGCGGAAGTCGAAGCGGTGATCGACGAGATGCCGTCCGTTCGAGAGACCGCCGTCGTAGGCGGACCGCACGCCGACTTCGGCGAGTGCGTCGTCGCCTTCGTCATCCCGGCTGACGCGAACCGGCCGCCCGCCGCCGCCGACGTCATTCAACGGGTCAAGAGCAGCCTTGCGAACTACAAGGTTCCCAAACAGGTGATCGTGGTCGACGATCTGCCCCGCAACACCATGGGCAAGGTACTGAAGAATGAACTGCGGGCGTCGCTGCTCGCCGCGTCGAGCGGCACCTAGCCGTCGGCGATCCACGAACCGCGGCACGATAAGGTGGTGAAACCATGAGGGCTCTGCTCGTTGAGAACTACGTATCCGTAGCGGCTCTGCGCATTCGCGACGTGCCTAGTCCGAAGGTCGGGCCCGGCAACGTCCGCGTCCGCATCAAGGCCGCCGGCATCGGATTCGTGGAAGCGCTCAAGATCGCCGGGCGCTACCAAACCAAGGACCCGCTGCCGTTCGTACCTGGGACCGAGTTCGCCGGTCTCGTCGAGGAAGTCGGCGACGGCGTGACCTGGCCCCAGGTCGGCGAACGCGTCTTCGGTCCTTGCGCGCGCGGCGCGTTCTCCGACGAGATGTGCGTGCCGGCAGACGGACTGTGGCGGATCCCCGACCGCCTGTCCTTCGTTCAAGCGGCCGCCATCCCCGTGAACTATCTTACCGCCGCGTACGGGCTCATCGAACTGGCGGACCTGAGCGCGGGACAGCGCTTGCTGGTCCTGGGCGCGGCGGGCGGCACGGGTACGGCCGCGATGAAGTTCGGGCGGATGCGTGGCGCGCATGTCATCGCCGCGGCCGCATCCACGGAGAAGCGAAAATTCGGCCTCGCGCAGGGTGCCCACCAGGCCATCGACTACACGAAGGACGATTGGCGCAAGACGCTGAGTGCGATGACGGATGGAGCGCCGATAGACGTCGTCTTCGACACCGTCGGCGGCGATAGCTCGCCGATCGCCTTCCGTACCTTGGGCTGGCGCGGACGCCATCTGGTCGTGGGCTTCGCCGCAGGAACGATACCGGCTCTGCCCATGAACATCGCTCTGCTGAAGGGAGCGTCCCTGGTCGGCGTGGATAGCGCGCAGATCAGCAAGCGCGAGCCGGAAACCTACGGTCGGCTAACGAAGGAAATCGTCGCCTGGCTCGACGCCGGAACGCTCGAGCCGCCTCCAACGATGGCGTTCCCGTTCGAAGAGTTTCAGGACGCCTTTGAAGCTATCAGCGCGCGGCAAGCGCTGGGGAAGATCGTAGTTGAAATGAAGTGATGCGCTTCGCAGCGAGAGCTGAAGGAAGCTCTTTGATCAGCGGAAACTCGCCCTTTTCGGGCATCTGCCGTCGCGAGAATTCTTGTTCCGAACGGCTAGAATGGAGATGTTAGTTTGGCAGTTGATATCATCCTCGAAGCTCAGGGGCTGACCAAGGAGTTCGCGGGCTTCTTTGCCGTCCGCGACGTTGCCCTCAAGGTCCGCCGCGGAAGCATCCACGCGTTGATCGGTCCGAACGGGGCCGGGAAGACCACGTGCTTCAATCTCCTGACCAAATTCCTGCAGCCGACCGCGGGGCAGATCCTCTACAAGGGACACGACATCACCGCGATGAAACCGGCCGATGTCGCCCGGCTCGGCCTGGTGCGTTCGTTCCAGATTTCGGCGGTGTTTCCGCATCTGACTGCGCTCGAAAACGTGCGGGTGGCGCTGCAGCGCCAGCACGGCCATTCCTTCGACTTCTGGCGCTCCAAGTCGGTGCTCGACCGATTCAATCCGAAGGCGCTCGAGCTGCTCAACGACGTCGGCCTCAGCGAATATGCCAACACGCCGGCGGTGGAGATGCCCTATGGCCGCAAGCGCGCGCTGGAGATCGCCACCACGCTCGCGCTTGATCCGGAGATGATGCTGCTGGATGAGCCGATGGCCGGCATGGGCCACGAGGACATCGACAAGATCGCAGCGCTGATCAAGCGCATCTCGGCGAAGTACACCATCCTGATGGTCGAGCATAACCTCAGCGTGGTCGCCAACCTCTCCGACATTATCACCGTGCTGACGCGCGGACAGGTGCTCGCCGAAGGCAATTATGCCGATCTCACCAAGGACGAGCGCGTCAAGGAAGCCTATTTGGGAGCCGGTCATGCCTGAGACGAAGACGGCAACCAGGCCAGCCGCCGGCGCTGGCGGCGCGCAGGTACTATCGGTCAAGGATTTGCAGGCCTGGTACGGCGAATCGCACATCCTGCACGGCATCAATTTTCATGTGAAGGAAGGTGAGGTGGTCACGCTGCTCGGGCGCAACGGCGCCGGCAAGACCACCACGCTGAAGTCGGTGATGGGCATCATCGGCAAGCGCTCGGGGTCGGTGCAGTTCAACGGCAAGGAAATCTCGCGGGCGTCATCCGACAGCATCGCCCGGCTTGGCGTCGCCTTCTGCCCGGAAGAGCGCGGCATCTTTGCAAGCCTCGACGTGCGCGAAAACCTGCTGTTGCCGCCGATCGTCTCCAGCGGCGGTCTTTCGCTCGACCAGATCTTCGAATTGTTCCCGAACCTGAAGGACCGGCTCAACAGCCAGGGCACCAAGCTCTCGGGCGGCGAGCAGCAAATGCTGGCGATCGCGCGAATCCTGCGCACCGGCGCGCGCTTCCTGATGCTGGACGAGCCGACCGAAGGGCTCGCCCCCGTCATCATCCAGCAGATCGGCCACACCATTGCGCGGCTGAAGAAGGAGGGCTTCACCATCCTCCTGGTCGAGCAAAACTTCCGCTTCGCCTCCACCGTGGCGGACCGCTACTACGTGGTCGAGCACGGCAAGGTAATCGACGGCTTTGCCAATTCGGAGCTCGAAGCCAACATGGACAAGCTCCACACCTATCTCGGCGTTTGAAGGACGACAGAGAGATGCAAGCCCTTTACGCGCAGCTTCTGGTGGGACTGATCAACGGCTCGTTCTACGCGCTGCTCAGCCTCGGCCTCGCCGTCATCTTCGGCATGCTCAACATCATCAATTTCGCGCATGGCGCGCTCTACATGATGGGTGCGTTCTGCGCCTATTTCCTGCTCAACCTTGCGGGCATCGGCTACTGGTGGGCGCTGATCATCGCGCCGATCGCAGTCGGCGTTTTCGGCATGATCCTGGAGCGGACCATGCTGCAATGGCTGGCCGGCCTGGACCATCTCTATGGCCTGCTGCTCACCTTCGGCATCGCGCTGATCGTGCAGGGCTTGTTCCAGAACTATTTCGGCTCTTCCGGTCTGCCCTATGCCATCCCCGACTATCCGCAGATCGGCGACTGGCGCGGGCTGCAGGGCGGCATCAATCTCGGCTTCATGTTCCTGCCGATTTACCGCGGCTGGGTGGTGATCTTCTCGCTGGTGGTGTGCCTTGCCACCTGGTTTCTGATCGAGAAGACGCGGCTTGGCGCCTACTTGCGCGCCGCCACCGAAAACCCGACGCTGGTGCGCGCCTTCGGCATCAACGTACCGCGAATGATCACCCTGACTTACGGCCTCGGCGTCGGCCTTGCCGCGCTGGCCGGCGTGCTGTCGGCGCCGATCAACCAGGTCCGCCCGCTGATGGGCGCCGACCTCATCATCGTTGTTTTCGCCGTGGTTGTGATCGGCGGCATGGGTTCCATCATGGGCTCCATCATCACTGGCTTTGCGCTCGGGGTGATCGAGGGCCTGACCAAATACTTCTATCCCGAGGCCTCCAACACCGTCGTGTTCGTGCTGATGGTGCTGGTGCTGCTGGTAAAGCCGACGGGACTGACTGGACGGGCAGCCTGACATGAGCGCACTCACCGACGACACCCTGCCGGCATCGCCGCGAGCCGTGCGCGACGAGATGATTGTCTTCGTGGTGATGGCGGCGCTGCTCGCCATCGTGCCGGCGACCGGCATCTACCCGTTCTTCGTGATGCAGGCGCTGTGCTTCGCGCTGCTAGCCTGCGCGTTCAACCTGCTGATCGGCTTCGGCGGCCTGCTGTCGTTCGGCCACGCGATGTTCCTGGGGACGGCGGGCTATGTCACGGCGCATCTGCTCAAGGTCGGGCAGATCTCGTTTCCCTACTGGGCAGGACATTGGGTGGTCATCCCGCTGCCGCCCCTGTCGCCGGAACTCGGCATTATCGGCGGCGTGCTGGTCTCCGCCTTGCTCGCCCTGGTCACCGGCTACGTTTCGATCCGCCGCCAGGGCATCTACTTTTCGATGATCACGCTGGCGCTGTCGCAACTGCTTTACTTCATCTACCTGCAGGCGCCGTTCACCCACGGCGAAGACGGCATCCAGGGCATTCCGCAGGGCATGCTGTTCGGCTTCATCGACCTCTCCAAGCCGACCATCCTGTATTACGTCGTGCTTGCCGTCTTCCTCGCCGGCTTCCTCCTGATCTTCCGCACCATCAACTCGCCCTTCGGCGAAGTGCTGAAATCGATCCGCGAGAACGAGCCGCGCGCGATCTCGCTGGGCTACAAGACCGACCAGTACAAGCTGCTCGCCTATATCGCGTCCGGAACACTGGCGGGCCTTGCCGGCTCGCTGAAGGTCTTCGTGGCGCAGAACGCCTCGCTCACCGACGTGCATTGGACGATGTCGGGTGAGATCGTGCTGATGACGCTGGTCGGCGGGCTCGGCACCATCTTCGGCCCGATCGTCGGCGCGTTCATCATCATCGCCATGCAGCAATATCTCGCCGGGTTCGGCCAATGGGTGACGGTGATACAGGGCGTGATCTTCGTCGGTTGCGTGCTGGCCTTTCGTCGCGGGATCGTCGGTGAGGTCGCCAACAGAGTTGGTCACTCATTATAGAAGCCCCTCGTTAACTCATTTCTCGGGCCCTTGGGTGGTGGCGAACATTTTGCCCATGCAAAACTAAAGCGTGATGGCATTAGGTTCGATAGCCTGAATTTTTGAGATAGTTGGCGCATTCGTCGGGGGTGAAGGCATCAAGAGCCTGGGCGATTGCGGCGCAGACCGCATCGACGGTCCGGGCGGCAGCTTTTCGAAGCAGGTGCTTGAGTTTGGCAAAGACCTGTTCGATCGGGTTCAGGTCGGGTGAGTATTTTGGCAGGAAGAAGAGCTTGGCGCCGACGGAGCGGATGAGCTGACGAACTGCTTTGCTCTTGTGGCTGCCGAGGTTGTCCAAGACGACGATATCGCCGGGCCGAAGGACGGGCAGGAGAACCTTCTCGATATAGGTCCGAAAGCTCACGCCATCGATCGGTCCCTCAATGAACCATGGTGCATCGATCCGGTCATGGCGCAGGGCCGCCAGGAAGGTCATGGTCTTCCAGCGCCCATGGGGAACCTTGTCGGGAAGTCTGCGCCCCCGTGGCGCCCATCCCCGCAAGGGCGCCATATCGGTTCTTGTCCAGGTCTCATCGATGAAGACCAGCCGTTCAGCTTCGACGCGACCTTGATACTTTGCCCACTGGACTCGCCGCCGAGCTATGTCGGGCCGATCGCGCTCGCCAGCCGCCACGCTTTTTTTTGAAGCTGAGTTTCTCGGCATGCACGAAGTCCCACACCGAGTGGTAGTCGACCTTCAGGCCGTGGCCAGCAAGCTCGACAACGAGCCCGCGTATAGTGAAATCGCCCTCTCTGATCCGCTGCGACAGCCAGACCGCGTGGTCTCCTGAAACCGCCTTCGGCTTATGACCGCCCATCTGGCCAGGCTCAACGCTGCCGGTCTCCTCGACCCGCTGCATCCAGCCAATGGCCGTGCTGATCGCCACCCCAAACTGCTTGGCGGCCTGATTGCGGGACATCCCGCCCTTGATCGCGGCCACGACGCGCTTGCGAATATCCAAGGAATAAGGCTTGCCCATCCATGCTGGCCTCCTTCCAGCCAGCATGGTGAATCAGAAACAGACTGATTTGGGAATCCCAAATCGATTCAACCTAACCCCATCCCGCTTTAGGCCGGTTGGTACACTGACCCGAAAAAGGTGATACACAGCGGTGGTCACATCTTTGCCGGCGCTTTTGAGATTGCCTAATATTTCGGTTCTGGAGCGACATTTGGAGATTGTGAGGCCGGCCGAGGCGCGCGAAAGGCTTGCTGCTCAAGGGAACCGATAATGTTGGCTTCTAGGTTTGATCCGGCGAGCGGCTACGCGTGCGAGCCACATCTATCTGGAATAGCCTGCAACAAAAAGCCGAACGCCTCGTCGCACGATGGCAGCGATTTCCTCGGGGGACTGCGTCTCGCCAAGGAGGGCGCGCTCCCTGGCCTGGCCATAGACCAGCAACCCGTAATGGTGCACGGCCGCATCGAGATCGAGATCGGGGATTGGGAGCACGCCGCGATCGATCTGTTCGCGAAGGTAGTCCACCGACGGACTGCGTAGGCGCTCCATCTGCCCGGATGCGACACCACGACCAGGTCTCACGGCTTGCGGCCGCTACTGGAGGCGGGAAGGCCGGGCGTGGCTTCGCCTTGACCGAGTGCTTTCATTCCTTCGTCGGGCAGGTCGCCGATGTCGAGGTTTCCGGCGACACTATCCGCGTCCGGAAGGTGCACGCGGTCGTCGACTGCGGCTTCGCCATCGACCCGCCCAACGTGACGGCGCAGGTGCGCGGCGCGATCAATTTCGGCCTTAGCGCCGCGCTCTACGGCAGGGTCGATTTCGACCAGGGCGCGGTAGTTCCGACCAATTTCGACAGCTATCCGGTCCTGATGCTCGACACCGCCCCCGCAATCAGCATCGAGATCGTCAATTCCGGCGCCGCCATCGGAGGGGTGGGCGAGATCGGTACGCCGGCAATCGCCCCCGCCGTAGCAGATGCGATTTTCGCCGCCACGGGCAGGCGGTTGCGCTCCTGCCGCTGACGCTTGCGAGTGCGTAGACGTGGCGGATCGGTGAGACGGGGGGAACGCTATGGAATTGGCAGACTCTCAGGTGAAGGCAACATCCAGAAGCATCTCGGCCTCTGGGAAGTCACTGTTGGCCCCCACGGAGATTTACGTCACGCCGCTGCCTTGCGGCTCTTCAGCTTGGCCTTCTTCTCCAGAGAAGCTTTCTCCAAAGCCGGGCTCGCGCCCGGTCCAGGATGGACATGAACTTCCTTGGCCGAAAGCGGCTCCCCGCATTCCGAGCACACCATCACTGGATCAAACATCTTGCCGCACTTGCGATGCTCATGCAGCAGGGGGCGTCCGCGTTCGTCGACCATGTGGGTGTCGCCCCAATGGACGAGCGCCATCATGATCGGATAGAGATCGAGTCCCTTCTGCGTCAGGATATACTCGTGGCGTTTGGGCGACTCCTGATATGGAATGCGGCGCAGGACGCCCTGTCGAACCAGTTTTTTCAGCCGCTCTGCGAGCAAATGGCGGGTGATTCCAAGCGCTGACTGAAAACCCTCGAAGCGGCGCGTGCGCAGGAAGCATTCGCGGAGGATCAGAAGAGTCCAACGGTCGCCGATCACACCGATGGTTCGAGCCATCGAACATGGCTCTTCCTCAAGTTCATCCCATTTCATTCGTGCTCTCCGGTTGACCGGCGCCTGTTCCGCTCGAATCATTCAGGGAACCGCAAGCCGCGTATACCATTCTAGATAGGTACTAAAGTCGAAACAATACCCCCGCGGTCAGCCGAACTAGCAGAATCCAGGACAGATTTGACAGTTCAATTTTAGAACTGTATGAACGAATAGTAGCCAGGGTTCGGCTAGAAGATCACCAACCTGACCATCACTGCACTCTGCGGGAGGAGCTGACATGCCCCTGAAAGTTGAGTTCCTGTTCGATTTCGGCAGCCCGAACGCTTATCTGGCGGAGCTGGTCCTTCCGGGAATCGAACGGCGCACCGGCGTGAAATTCGAATATGTCCCGGTGCTGCTCGGCGGCATCTTCAAGGGGACCGGCAACATGTCCCCCTTTGACTCGCTTCGCGGGATCAAGAACAAGCCGGAATACCAGGCGCTCGAGACTCAGCGCTTCATCCGCCGCCATAACATCACGAAATTCCGTCCGAATCCGTTCTTTCCGGTCAACACGCTGATGCTGATGCGCGGCGCCGTCGCGGCTCAGTTCGAAGGCATGTTTGAACCCTATTTCCGCGCGGCCTACCATCACATGTGGGAAGAGCCCAAGAAGATGGATGACCTCGAAACTTTCCGGAACGCATTCATCTCCTCAGGCATCGATATCGACCGGTTGATTGCACGTGCGCAGCAGGATGACGTCAAGAAGGGGTTGATCGATCGAACTACCGACGCGGTTAACCGCGGAGCATTCGGCTCACCGACTTTCTTCGTTGGAAAGGAAATGTTCTTCGGCAAGGACCAGCTCCGTGACGTCGAGGAGTCGATCGTCGAACAGACCAGCCAGCTGGTTTCGAAAACGGCTTAAGGTTGGGAATTGAGGCCTGCAGAGCCGGGCCGACGTTTCGGGCTCGCATGAGGAAAACTCAGTCAGCCCAGCAACGAAGTAAACTAAGGGAGAATGCCCATGCCTGGCCCACTTAGCGGTGTTCGAGTCCTGGATTTGACAGGCGTGGTATCCGGTCCCTACGCGACCATGTTTCTGGCGGATCAGGGCGCTGACGTCCTGAAGATCGAGCCGATTGGCGGCGATATTACGCGGCGCAGCCGCGCCACCATTGACAAGGATGGCGAGTTCTCCGCGCTTTTTATCTCTTCGAACCGCGGCAAGCGTTCACTGTCGATCGACGTCAAGAGCGCGGCCGGCCGAGAGGTCCTCGCCAAGCTGGTCGCGCAGGCCGACGTCCTGGTGCAGAATTTCCGTCCCGGCACCGTGGAGCGCCTCGGTCTCGGCGTGGACGAATTGCGCCAGCTTCACCCACGCCTGATCTATGTCTCGATCAGCGGCGTCGGCGAGACCGGCCCGTATGTGAAGAAGCGCGTTTATGATCCGATCATTCAAGCGCTGTCGGGCTTTGCCGATATCCAGTCGCAGCCGGTAACCAACCGCCCGCAGATGATCCGAACCATCGTATGCGACAAGACCACGGCGGTGTTCACCGCACAGGCGGTAGCGGCGGCGCTTTATGCTCGCGAGAAGACCGGGCAGGGCGATCATATCCAGGTTGCGATGCTGGATGCGATGATTTCGTACCTGTGGCCGGAAGGCATGATGCAGTACACGGTGGTAGGAGCCGAGACCACCGCAGCAGATCCCAACGACCGGCCGGATCTCGTGTTCAAGACCAGCGACGGCTACATCACCGCCGGCACCATCTCGGATTCCGAATGGCAGGGCTTTTGCCGGGCCTCCGGCGATCCCGAGCTTGCCAGGGATCCCCGGTTTTCGACGCCGGGGGCACGCTCAGTCAACGCTACGGCCCGCATCAACAAGATGGCGGAGTACATCAGCCAGCACACGACGGGCGAATGGCTGGAGCGCCTGGACGCCGCTGATGTTCCTTGCGCACCGATCCTGCGGCGAGGCGAAATCATCCACAACGAACAGGTGGTCGCGCGCGGCATCATCGCGGAGTTCGACCAGCCGAAGGTCGGGCGGGTGCGGCAGCCGAAGCCGGCGGCCCGCTTTGAGATCAATGAGGCCGCGATCGGCGGGCCTGCTCCCCGGGTCGGTGAGCACTCGCGCGGCGTGTTGCGCGAACTAGGTTATGACGACGGCGCCATCGATAAGATGGTCGCCGAGCGTAGCGTACGCGTGGCGGTCTGACCTCGTACCCCTGCGCGAGTGGTTGTCGATTTCTAAACCTTGGCCGGCACCGGCGTGATTGGTGCCATCGGGACATTCGCCGCGACGGCTCGCTGAAAGGCATCCCGTTTCCTGATGCGTTCGAGATAAGGCTGCGCGTTGTCGCAAATGCCGACGCCGTAGGCGATAGCCCACTCAAGGCAGGTGGTGAGCAGGATGTCGGCGCTGGTAAACCGGTCGCCCATCAGGAATTGCCGGTCGTCCGCGAGTGCTACTTCGACATGGCGCAACTGCTGACGGAAATACTCGCCGGCCTGGGCAACGACTTCGGGCGCAATGCCGTAGATCGGACCGAGTGCATCGGCCCGATGGCGGCGCATCACGTAAAGGCTGGTTGAATCCAGTTCCGCGACGATAAAGAAACACCATTCCAGCCACGCGGCATACTCACGGGTGGTTTCAGGAATCAGCGAGCGCTCCGTCGTGGAATACATTCGCGACAGATAGGCAACGATCGCGGCGCTCTCGCCGATGGAGAAGTCGCCGTCCTGAAGCAATGGAATCTTCTGGCGCGGATTGAGCTTGGTGTATTCCGCGGTCTTGGTCTCGCCCGTTCGCGGCCCGATCGGCTTTGTCGTGTAGGCCAAGCCCAGTTCGTGCATGGCCCAATGCGGACGGATGGTGCGGCTTGTCCCAACACCCCACAGGGTCAGGTTTGGTGTCGCGGTCATGTTACCACTTCTCCACGGATGGACGGAGATCGAGCTCGTGGGTCCAGCCGTCCCTGCTTTGCTGGTGGGTGAACCAATAGGCGTCGGCAATGGAAGACGTCTTGGTCAGGCTATCCGCGGGAATTTCGCTTGCCTCGATCCCCTTCGCCGCTTTCATGCGCTGGTGGATCGCCTCGCTGTCGATGCCGGCGTCGATCAGGAGATGCACGACGTGAATGTTTTTCGGTCCCAGCTCGCGCGCCATCGCCTGGGCTACTGCCCGAAGTCCGAACTTGGCTGATGAAAATGCCGCAAACCCCTGGCCGCCGCGCACGCTGGCCGTCGCACCCGTAAAGAAGATGGTGCCGTGTCCGCGCGGAAGCATGACGCGTGCAGCCTCACGTCCGACCAGGAAGCCGCCATAGCAGGCCAGTTCCCAAGCCTTGAAGAACAGCTTCTCGGTTGTCTCCAGCAGTGGCTTGTTGACGTTCGATCCCGCGTTGTAGAGGCAGACCTCGATCGGTCCGAGCTCTTTTTCGATCCGCGCGAATATGCCTTGGACCTCTGCTTCCTGACGGGCATCGACGCTGAAGGCGTGAATCTTATGTCCAGCATCCCTCAGCTCGGCCACAAGTCCCTGCGATTTGGACGCATCACGCCTGCAAATGCAAACCGTATAGCCGCCCTCGGCAAAACGCCGCGCGACCGCCGCTCCAATGGCGTCGCCTGCGCCCACAAGTATCGCTACGCCGCGGTTCGCGGTCATTCCATTCCTCCCATCAAGTTCCTATTTGGTACTGTTATCGTAACGGGCGGATGGCGCATTGTAAACGACGGCGTTCAACGATATCCCGACCCCATTAGGGCAGCTTGGTTGCCCCTTCGGGCCTCGCGAAGCCGGGCCGACGAATTAGACATTGACGAGTTCTAAAAAAGAACGTTAGGTTCGGCAACGCACCCGCGCATGGCGCGGGCGGGCAATGGTTGACGGGGAGGTCGGTCGTGGCGGAGCTTTCAGAGGCGATCAATCTCGACGAGATTGCTGTCGGCTTGCCGCGTCGCATCCATGAAGTAACGGCAAGACAGGTTGCCAAAGCCCCCGACCGGATCGCGCTGATCGAAGACGGGGCATCCTGGAGCTACCGCGATCTGGACCGGCGTGTCAGCGAGATCGCCACCGTCCTGTCGTCGCTGGGAATCAGGGCGGGCGACCGGATGATCCTTGTCAGCGAAAACTGTATTACGCTCGCCGCGTTGCTGCTGGCGACGAGCCGGCTCGATGCCTGGGCGATCGTCGCCAACCCGCGATTGTCCGCGCGCGAACTGGATCAGATCCGCGACCATAGCGGCGCCCGCCGGATGTTTTTCACGTCAGGTATTTCGAAGGAGGCCGCAGCTCACGCCTCGCGCTGTGCCGCCCAGGACCGGCAAGTAGGCCCGTTGCCGGAGATAGGTGTTGGTCCGCTCAACGAAAGCGCAATCGTCGAGCCGGTGGAGGCCGATCCCCTGAAACAAGTCGCGGTGCTGATCTACACCTCGGGTACGACGGGAACCCCGAAAGGCGTGATGCTCTCGCATGACAACCTGCTGATCAGCGCAAAGACCACGGCGCATATGCGCAAAATGAATGAAGACGACAAGATCTATCTCGTCTTGCCGATCTCCCATATCGTCGGCATCTCGCTCCTGATCATGACATTGATGACCGGCGGCACGGTGCGGATGGTCAGCAAATACGATCCTGCGGCGACCGCCAGGGCGATTGCGGAGGAGGGCGTTACCATCCTCAATGGCGTGCCCGCCACCTATCAACGGCTGCTGGAGTACAAGAGCGTGGCGGGTGTGGAACAACTCGCCCGAGGCTCGTTACGCTTGATCGCCGTCGCCGGCGCACCCCTCGATTTGAATCTGAAGTTGCGTGTGGAAAAGGAGTTCGGCCTTCCGCTGCTTAACGGCTACGGGATCACCGAATGTTCGCCGGGGATATCGGGCGTCCGTTTCGATGCGCCGCGCGCCGACCAGGCGGTTGGCACTGTGCTGCCGGGAGTAGAGGCGCGGGTCCGAACGCTCGACGGAATTCCGACGGCAAGAGGTGAAGTCGGAGAGCTGCATGTACGCGGACGCAACGTGATGCTCGGCTACTATCGTGCCCCCGAGCTGACCGCCAAGGCAATCGACAGCGAGGGCTGGTTCAACACCGGCGATCTGGCGCGCTTCGACGGCGACTGCCTGTACATTGTCGGCCGCACCAAGGAAATGATCATCCGTTCGGGTTTCAACGTCTATCCGGCCGAGGTCGAAGCGGTCCTCAGTTCACACAAGGACGTCGTGCAGTCCGCCGTGGTCGGCCGTGCCGCAGACGGCAATGAGGAGATTGTCGCCTTTGTGCAACTGCTGCCGGGGTCACGCGTGACGGCGGAGGAACTGATGGGTTTCATCCGATTTCAGCTCACCTCATACAAGCGCCCGTCCGAAATCGTCCTCCTCGATGCCTTGCCGGCCACTTCAACCGGCAAGATACTCAAGCACAAGCTCGCGGAGTCCTTGCGTGGCGAAACCCCTCCGGGGCAGATCGCCGAACTTCGCAGACAACAGATCTAACCTGGGAGAACACCCTTGCAGAAGAGAAACGCGACCGTGGCCGTGATCGGTGCTGGCGACTTTATCGGCAGTGAAATTGCAAAGAAGTTCGCCTCGGAGGGTTTTACGGTGTTCGCCGGGCGCCGCAACGGCGCCAAGCTCGAACCGCTGGTCAAGGAGATCGAGAAGGCCGGCGGCGAAATTCACGCGCGCTCGCTCGACGCACGCAAAGAAGAGGAAATCATTTCTTTCCTCGGTGATGCGGACAAGCACGCGCCGCTCGAGGTTTGCATCTTCAACATCGGCGCCAACGTCAACTTTCCAATTCTGGACACCACCGAGCGTGTTTTCCGCAAGGTCTGGGAGATGGCTTGCTACTCCGGCTTTCTCGCCGGCCGCGAGTCCGCTCGCCTGATGCTGCCCCGCGGCAAAGGCAATATCTTCTTCACCGGCGCTACAGCGAGCCTCCGTGGCGGGACGGGATATGCGGCTTTCGCCAGCGCGAAGTTCGGCCTGCGGGCCGTTGCACAGGCGACCGCACGTGAGTTGGGTCCAAAGAACATCCACGTAGCGCATCTCATTATCGACTCCGGGGTCGACACCGAATGGGTGCGGCAGCGGCGAATCGAGGCGCTTGGCCCGAACGCACTGGATGATCCTGATCTGCTAATGCCGCCATCGTCGGTCGCGGAGTCTTACTGGCTGCTTTATCAGCAGCCCAAAAGCGCATGGACTTTTGAGCTGGAGATTCGCCCATTCGGCGAGAAGTGGTAGCGGAGCCTCTCAAAATGGAACTCAATCTTTCCAGTGAGGAGGCTGCGTTTCGTGACGAGGTGCGCGCTTTCATCGCGGAGAACTATCCCGCGGAAATGCGCGTTCCCAATCCGGAAACCGACCTTTCCAAAGAGCAGATGCTGCTCTGGCACCGTATCCTCCACCAGAAGGGATGGATCGCCCCGCTCTGGCCCAAGGAGCATGGCGGGCCGGGCTGGTCGATCACCCAGCGCTTTATCTTCGAGCAGGAAACGTCACGTGCCGGGACGCTGCCGCCACTCGCGTTCAGCGTGACCATGGTCGGCCCGGTCATCTACACGTTCGGCAACGACGCGCAGAAACAGAAATTTCTGCCGCGAATCCTCTCCGGTGAGGATTGGTGGTGCCAGGGTTATTCGGAGCCGGGATCCGGCTCCGACCTCGCGTCGGTCCGCACCAAGGCCGTCCGCGACGGCGATCACTATATTGTCAACGGACACAAGACCTGGACGACACTGGCCCAGCATGCCGACTGGATATTCTGCCTGGTGCGGACCGATCCTTCGGCAAAGCCTCAGGCCGGCATCTCCTTCCTGCTGATCGACATGAAATCGCCCGGCGTCACCGTGCGGCCGATCATCACCATCGACGGGTCGCATGAGGTGAATGACGTGTTCCTTGAGGACGTGCGCGTCCCTGTGGAAAATTTGATCGGCGAGGAAAACAAAGGGTGGACCTACGCAAAATTCCTGCTGGGCAACGAGCGTACCAGCATGGCCGGGATCGGCCGATCGACGCGTTATCTGGAGCGTCTCAAGCACATCGTGAGAACCGAGATCGGCGAAGACGATCCGACCTTCGGGGAATTCATCAAGGAAATCGCGCGCGTCGAGCTGGATGTGCTCGCGTTGGAGGCAACCGAACTGCGGATCGTCGCACAGATGTCGCGCGGCATCGATCCGGGGCCGGCCGCCTCACTGTTCAAGATCAGGGGCACAGAAATATTCCAGCGCATCACGGATCTGACGCATCAAGCGATCGGAAATTATGGTCTGGCGATTCGCGAACACCCGGTGAGCGCCAACCGCTTCATGCCGGGGCCGGACTACGGCCACACGGCGACGGAGAAATATCTGAACTCCCGAAAACTCAGCATTTACGGGGGATCGAATGAAATCCAGCGCAACATCATCGCGAAAGCGGTTCTCGGTCTCTGACCACATCGCACGAGGCATCGGATGGATATCCAGTTGACGGAAGAACAGGAATTGCTCCGTTCCAGCATTCAGCGGTTCCTGCGCGATCAGTACGATTTCGACGAGCGTCGAAAAATTGTTGCGACGGATGAAGGCTGGAGCCGCAAGCACTGGAGCGCCTTTGCCGAGCTAGGGTTGTGCGCGGCACCGTTTCAGGAAAGCTCCGGCGGCCTTGGTGGCGGATCGCTTGCAACAATGATTGTGATGCGTGAGTTCGGACGCCACTTGGTCATTGAACCGTACTTCGAGACCGTTGTTCTCGCCGGCGGTCTGATCGAGGACGCTGGCTCGCCCGAGCAGCGCGAGGCGTTCCTGCCGAACATCATGGATGGCAGCGCCATATGGGCTGTGGCTTGGGCAGAAGGACGGTCACGCTACGATTTCAACAACGTCACGACGACGGCGCGGCGCCAGGGGGATAATTTCGTCCTGAGCGGAGCGAAGGCGGCGGTGATTGGTGCGCCGTGGGCCGACAAACTGATAGTCTCGGCACGCACGTCCGGTGGGCCGCGCGATCGCGACGGCGTAAGCCTGTTCGTCGTCGATCGCCATTCGGCCAATCTCCACTTGCAAAGCTTCAAAACCGTCGATGGCCGGCGCGCCGCCGAACTCACGCTGATGGACGTCCACGTTCCGGCCAGCCAATTGCTTGGCGCCGAAGGTGAAGGCGTCGTGGCGCTCGAAGCGTGCCGCGACCGTGCTATCGCAGCGCTCTGCGCGGAAGCCGTCGGCGCGATGTCAGTGCTGAATTCGGCGACACTTGAATACAGCAAGGCGCGCAAGCAGTTCGGGGTTGCTCTCGGGACGTTTCAGGTGCTGCAGCACCGCATGGTCGACATGTTCATCGCCCTAGAAGAATCGATTTCGCTCACACAACATTTGAGCCTCAGCCTTGCGGCGCGGGAGCCAAACGGATCGAAACTGGCGTCTGGCGCGAAATCCAAGGTCGGCTACGCCGCACGTTTCGTCGCAGAGCAGGCCGTGCAACTGCACGGCGGCATGGGTATGAGCGACGAATTGAATGTCGGTCATTACTTCAAGCGAATAAGCTCCATCAACATCCAGTTTGGCGATCCTGCCTATCATCTGATGCGGTACGCGCAGCAAAGCTGACTGTGCGTCCGAGGCGGTAATCCGACTGTCATATCCAACCGAAGGTATAACAATGACTGAAGCTGTGATCGTCTCGACCGCCCGCACCCCGATCGGCAAGGCATACAAAGGTGCGCTCAATCATACCGAGGGCGCGACCCTGTTAGGCCATGCGATCTCCTCGGCGCTGTCGCGAGCCAAGCTCGAAGGTGGCGAAGTAGAGGATGTCGTGATGGGGTGCGCCATGCAACAGGGTACCACGGGCACCAATATCGCGCGGAAGGCGCTGCTACGCGCCGGACTTCCGGTGAGCGTGGCCGGAACGACCATCGACCGCCAATGCGCATCTGGCCTTCAGGCGATTGCCTTGGCTGCGCGTTCGGTCATCTTCGATGGCGTGGAAGTCGCTATCGGCGGCGGTGGCGAGTCGATCAGCTTAGTGCAAAACAACCAGATGAACAATTTTCATGCCGTCGATTCGGAGCTGCTCGCCATGAAAGGAGACGCCTACATCGCGATGCTGGACACCGCCGAGATCGTGGCAAAGCGCTATGACATTTCGCGCGAACGCCAGGACGAATATAGCCTGGAAAGCCAGCGCCGGACCGCGGCAGCGCAGCAGGCCGGTCGCTTCAACGACGAACTCGCACCGATCAAGACCACGATGGCGATAACGGACAAGGCGACCGGCGCCGTGTCATATCAGCAAGTGACGCTGTCGGCCGACGAGGGGCCGCGTCCCGATACCACGGCCGAGGGTCTGGCGGGCGTCAAGCCGGCAAAGGGGCCGGGCTTCACTGTTACCGGCGGCAATGCGAGCCAGCTCTCGGACGGAGCAAGTGCCGCCGTCATCATGAGCGACAAGCTGGCGGCGCGGAAGGGACTAAAACCGCTCGGCATTTTCCGCGGGTTTGTCGCGGCGGGCTGCGAGCCGGACGAGATGGGAGTGGGGCCGGTCTACGCCGTGCCGCGGCTACTCAAGCGTCACGGACTCAAGATCGACGATATCGATCTCTGGGAATTGAACGAGGCCTTCGCGGTGCAAGTCATCCATTGCCGCGACAAGCTCGGGATCGATCCGGAAAAGCTCAACGTCAATGGCGGCTCGATCGCGGTTGGCCATCCCTACGGCATGACCGGAGCTCGGCTGACCGGCCACGCCTTGATCGAGGGTCGCCGGCGCAAGGCCAAATACGCAGTCGTCACCATGTGTGTGGGCGGCGGCATGGGTGCTGCAGGACTTCTCGAAATTGTCCACTAACGAGCAACAAGTCGGCTAGACCAGGCATCTGTGAAACCACATCGGAGGCACTTGTGAAGACAGCAATCACCGAGATGTTCGGCATCGAACATCCGATCATCCAGGGCGGAATGCACTATGTGGGGTTTGCCGAACTCGCTGCCGCAGTTTCGAATGCCGGCGGGCTTGGAATCATCACCGGTCTGACGCAGCGGACACCGGAACTGCTGGCTAAGGAGATCGCGCGTTGCAGGGACATGACGGACAAGCCGTTCGGCGTGAACCTGACGTTCCTGCCGACCTTTAGCGCGCCGCCCTATCCGGAATACATCGCAGCCATCAGGGAATGCGGAATCAAGGTGGTTGAGACAGCGGGACGCAGCCCCGAGCAGTACATGCCGGCCTTGAAGGCGGGGGGCATCAAAGTGATTCACAAATGCACGTCCGTTCGACATTCGCTGAAGGCTGAGCAGATCGGCTGCGACGCCGTCAGTGTCGATGGCTTTGAATGCGGCGGGCATCCCGGCGAAGACGATATGCCCAACATGATCCTGCTGCCGCGCGCGGCCGAGGAACTGAAGATACCTTTCGTTGCCTCCGGCGGTATGGCGGACGCGCGCAGCCTGGTCGCGGCGCTGGCGATGGGCGCCGCCGGCATGAACATGGGAACGCGCTTTATCGCTACCAAGGAAGCGCCGGTACACCAGAACGTCAAGGATGCGCTGGTGAAGGCAACGGAACTCGACACCCGTCTGGTCATGCGCGGGCTCCGGAATACCGAGCGCGTTTTGAACAACAAGGGCGTTGAGCAGCTGCTCGAAATCGAACGAGCCAAGGGCAAGCAACTCAAGATCGAGGATATCCACGATCAGGTGGCGGGCGTCTATCCCAAGGTGATGATCGACGGCGATATGGACGCGGGCGCCTGGAGTTGCGGCATGGTCGCGGGCCTCATTCACGACATTCCGACGGTCAAGGAACTGATCGATCGCATCATGGCGGATGCCGAACGTATCATCCGTCAGCGTCTGACTGGCTTCCTCGATGATGCCGGGAAGAGGCCGGCTGCCGCTCTGGCGATCGCCTAACCTTTCCGAGCGAAATATCACTGGCGGGGGAATTCATGGATCTGACCGACTTCCACTATTACGAGCCGTCCAAGGGTCACGGGCTCCGACATAATCCGTTCAACGCGATTGTCGCGCCGCGTCCGATTGGCTGGATTTCGTCACGGAATGCAGCTGGTCAACTGAATCTCGCTCCATACAGCTTCTTCAACGCGTTCCTCTACGATCCTCCGATAATCGGGTTCTCCTCAATTTCGTGGAAGGACACCGTCAAGAACGTCAGCGAGACCCGCGAATTCGTCTGGAATCTGGTGACAATGGAGTTGGGCGATCGCATGAACGTGACGGCGACGCCGCTCGATCACGGCGTGAGCGAGTTCGAAGCAGCAGGGCTGACGGCAATACCCGGGCGCCACGTCGCTGTGCCGCGGGTAGGCGAAAGCAGGGCCGCTATGGAATGCAAGGTCACCGAGGTCTCTCAGTTGACGAATGCGCGTGGTGAAAAAGTCGAAGGATGGTTCGTGCTCGGCGAAGTCGTCGCAGTATACATCGACAAGTCTTTGATCGAGGACGGTGTATACAACACTGCACTTGCGCGTCCCATACTGCGCGCCGGCCGTGGTGGAGATTACCTTGAGGTCAAGACGGAGAACATGTTCGAGATGAAGCGCCCGGCTGGCAGCAGCAAACCGGAGTTTCACGGGAGTTGATCAGAGAGAGGACCGATGACGGCATGTGAAAACGGCGCGCGTAGACTGCGCCTATCCCACTCGACGCGCCGGTAATCAATGCGGTCGTCATGAATGTGGTCCTGAGTTACCTTGCAACAGCGCGCTGCTGGCGAGTGATTGTGTAAGGTCGGCCAAGCCTCGTTCGCTGCTCGTGCCATCAGCTTGGTGGAGGTGTCACCCGCGATTTCAAGTGAAGCATGGGGTAATGCTCGTAGCTGCCGGCGCCGTTCTTCACGATGGGGTCTTCCGAGGTGATTGTCGCGATGTCCTGATCATCGGAAATCTGGTAGAGTGACACGCCATACCCGCCGCTTGGATCCATCACGGGGCCGTGGGCCACGATCAGTCCCTTGTCGAGTAGGTTATTCAAGAAATCTCCGTGCTGCTTCATCCATTTCATTTCCTCGGCAGTCGTGGTCGCGAGGAAATCCGCGCGCGGCGGGATATACTTGCAAAGATAGAACTTCATTCTTCGTTCCTTGGTGAAAGAGGTACGCTGATCCAGTTGGCTATGTCGCGACATGAGCGATCAATCGGGTACATTTGTCTGCTTGCG
Organism: Bradyrhizobium sp.; assembly: GCF_016219575.1. Classification (GTDB taxonomy): domain Bacteria; phylum Pseudomonadota; class Alphaproteobacteria; order Rhizobiales; family Xanthobacteraceae; genus Bradyrhizobium. Next base: position 45,585 of record NZ_JACRMG010000001.1, read on the forward strand.
GGGGCTCCTGTCGAAAGTCTTTTGGAGATGAAGAGCCGCATGGGGCGAAGACGGCCGCCATTCTTCTAGGGAAGCAATCCATTTATACGTGGGCTGAACCGCGGGTGACTGACGAGCGGCCTATGTTGAGTCGTAGCCATCAAGACCTCGGAATCCTCGCATACAAACCAAGAGCCAGCAGTGAAAACGCGCTCAACACGACACCGAGCGCGAACATTGCTTCATGCGACACCGTTGCAGCGAGCCATACACCGATTGCTGCGTTCATCATCTGCCAGAAACCCAGCAGCGCGGAGGCGGCGCCGGCCTTCTCCCCGAATGGAGAGAGCGCCCGCGCGGTGGCCAGTGGACTGACAACGCCCATGCCGAGCAGAAACACGCACATAGCGCCCAGAAACGGCAAGAAGGTCGGGCTGATCATCGAGATGAGCAGGATCGCAACGCTGCTGGCGGCCGTCGCCCACAGTCCCGCCCGGATCGGGCGATCGAGCCCGTAGCGTGGCGCCAATTTCGTCGCCAGCATGCCCGCGGCGAATACGATAAAGACGGTGCCGGCGAAGAAGAGGCCGAGCTGGATCGGCGTGAAGTGCAGCGCTTCAATGAACAGGCGCGGCGCAGCCGAAAACATCGAGAACAAGCCGCCTATGATCAGGCTCGCGGTTGCCGCCGGTATGGCGAAACGCCGATCGCCAAGCAGGCCAGCATAGGTCCTGGCGATGGCGACCAGATTGAACGGGGTGCGGATCGAATTGTGGGTTTCGCCGAGGATGATGCTGTAGGCAATGGCGCCAGCCGCGGCAAAGGCCGCGACAAGAGCGAATTCGGAGCGCCAACCAAAACTGTGATCGAGTGCGCCGCCAAGCAGCGGTGAGAATCCAGGGGCTGCGGACATTGCGATCATGATCAGAGCCATAGCGCGCGCCAGTGCCGGCCCACGGAACTTGTCGCGGGCGATGGCGCGAGCCAGTACTGATGTCGCGCAAGCGCCTGCCGCCTGCACGACGCGGCCGGCCAAAAGATTAGGCAGGTCGTTTGCCAAACCGCACCAGACGCTGCCGCCGAAGAACACGGCAAATCCGATCAGGACTGGCCAGCGTCTTCCGTAGCGATCCGAAAGCGGTCCGACCAGGAGTTGGCCTATCCCGAACACCGCAAGAAAGACAGTGATGGCGGACGTGACCGCCGCGCTGGTGACATTCAATGAGATCGCAATTTGTGGCAGCGACGGCAGCAAGATGTTGGTCGCGAGCGTTCCCATGGCGGCCAGGACGGAAAGGACCGCGATCGCCAGGCCGCTGGAGACGGGAACATCCCGCGGCACGCTCTTGGCCGTTTGGCACTGGTCAGCCATGGGAACTTTCGCGCTGATAGGGATAGGCAGTTTACAAGGCGGCGAGTGACGCGGTTAGCGCCGCTCGCCAAGCCCTTCTTGTCGAATCGGCCGTGCTATCTGCGGACGACGCGCTCGATCGCGATGGCGGTGGCTTCACCGCCGCCGATGCAAAGGGCTGCAACGCCGCGTTTGAGGTTCTGCGCCTCCAGCGCGTGCAACAGCGTCACGATCAGGCGCGCGCCGGTGGCACCGATCGGATGGCCGAGCGCGCAGGCGCCGCCATTGACGTTCAGCTTCTCCCTGGGGATGCCGAGATCCTTCTGAGCCGCCATCGCCACCACGGCAAAAGCCTCATTGATCTCGAACAGATCGACATCGCCGACGCTCCAGCCGACCTTGTCCAACAGCTTGCGAATGGCCGGGATTGGCGCTGTTGTGAACCATTGCGGTTCCTGGCTGTGGGTCGCGTGGCCCTTGATCTCGGCCAGTACGGGGAGGCGGTCGCGATCCGCGAGTGAGCGCTTTGCGAGAATGAGCGCCGCGGCGCCGTCGGCATTGGCGGAGGAGGCGGCCGGCGTGATGGTACCGTTGGCGCGAAACGCGGCTTTCAGCCCGGGGATCTTGGCGGGGTCCACTTTCAACGGATGTTCGTCGTTGGCGACGATCCGCGGCCCGGCTTTTTCGGTTAGCGTGATCGGCACGATCTCGGCCTTGAACGCGCCGCCTTCGACCGCCTTGCGCGCGCGGGTCAGCGTCTCGATCGCGTAAGCGTCCTGGTCCTTGCGCGTGAACTGGTAGGCTTCCGCGGTAGCCTCGCCGAAATCGCCCATCGAGCGGCCGGTCTCATAGGCGTCCTCCAGCCCATCCATCATCATGTGGTCGATGATCCGGTCATGGCCGGCACGATAACCGCCGCGCGCCTTGGCGAGCAGATAGGGTGCATTGCTCATGCTCTCCATGCCGCCGGACAGCACGATCGAGGCCGAGCCTGCATGGATGATGTCGTGGGCGAGCATGGTGGCCTTCATGCCGGAGCCGCAGACCTTGTTGATGGTGGTGGCGCCGGTGGCATCCGGCAGTTTGGCGCCGCGGGCGGCCTGGCGGGCGGGTGCCTGACCTTGTCCGGCCGGCAATACATTGCCCATGAAAACCTCATCGATCCGCTCGGGGGCAAGCGTGGCCCGCTCCAGCGCCGCTGACATCACGTGGGAGCCGAGCTTGTGGGCGCTGAGAGGCGACAACTCGCCCATGAAGCGGCCCAATGGCGTGCGGGCGGCGGAAAGGATGACGACGGGGTCGGAAGCGGTGGCCATGGCGAACTCTCCTGTTGATAGGTGTTGTTATATGACGATAATCATATAAGATAAGCAGCAATGCAATGAAATGTTGCCGTGACCATCAAGGAAGCGCGGTTCCAGAATTGCTCGGAGGAGATGGGAACGGCTTTACAGCCGACCACCTTAGGACCTTGCACGGAGTGGCAATGCGATACGTAGAAGACCACAGGCGTCAAACCCACAGTCGGATCGTTGAAAATGCCTCCTACGGTCTGCGCCTCAAGGGTGCCAAAGGGCTCAGTGTTGTCGACTTGATGAAGCTCGCGGGTCTGACGCACGGCGGCTTCTATAATCATTTCGATTCACGCGCCGCGCTCGTTGGCGAGGCGATCGCCTTTGCAATGGACCAAATGACTGAGCGATGGAAGAAACTGGCGAACGGGAAGGCCAACGGGGAGCGCTTCGAGGCGTTGATCGCCGATTATCTAAGTCCTCGGCATCGCGACAATCCCAAACACGGTTGCGCGCTTCCAACCCTGGCCGCCGATGTCGCTCGATCGGGCCCGGGCGAGCAGCAGGCCCTGGCTTCCAAACTGGAGAAGATGATCGATGTCCTTGTCGAGCTCCTTCCCGGTGAGCCACCTCGACAGGCCCGCCAAATCGCGACGGGCGCTATCGCAACCATGGTGGGATCGATCGTGCTGTCGCGTGCCGTCGGCGCGGGGAAACTTTCCGACCGCATCCTCGATGCTGGCCGCAAGACAGCAGGCGGGCGGATTCGGAAGCCCCAGCGAAGAACCATAAAGGCGATGCGCTGCAAAAAATCATAACGTAAGGGAGGTCACTATGACGGCCGGCAAATGGCTCAAGACAGCCTGTAACCTGTGCTACATCAATTGCGGGATCGAAGTCTGGGTGAATGATGGGCGCCTGGAGAAAGTGCGGGGCGACCGTTCGAGCCCGAAATCACAGGGCTATCTGTGCAACAAGGCGACCCGGATTCCATATTATGCGAATGACAAGGATCGGCTTACGACCCCGCTGCGTCGTCGCGCCGACGGCGGCTTTGATGCAATCGAATGGGACGTGGCGATCGCAGAAATCGCGGAGCGGCTGCGAGACATCGTCGACAGATATGGTGGCAAGAGTATCGCCCTTTACGGCGGTGGCGGGCAGGGCAACCACGCCGGCGGCGCCTACGCCAGTGGATTGTTGCGCGCGCTGGGTTCGCGCAGCGTCTTCAATGCCCTTTCGCAGGAAAAAACCGGCGACTTCTGGGTCAACGGCCACATGTTCGGCAGCCAGACCTGCCACACCGCCGAGGACGTCCATCATTGCGATCTCTTACTTGTCATCGGTGCAAATCCCTGGATCGCGCACGGCTTTCCCAATGCGCGCGATCATCTCAATCAAATCCGCAAGGATCCCGCACGCAAGCTGATCGTCATTGATCCCAGGCGAACCGAAACCGCCGAAATGGCGGATCTGCATCTCGCGGTTCGTCCCGGCACGGACTCGTTTCTCCTTGGCGCGCTGCTGGCCACGCTGGTCCGGTCCGACCGGGTCGATCATGCCTTCATTGAGGAGCACACGATCGGCTTCGCGGAAGTGAGGCAAGCGCTATTGAACGTCCCCGTTGAAGAGTGGGCTGCCGCCGCCGATATTTCGATCGCGGACCTGGAGCGTTGCGCCGCGATGATCGTGGCGGCGAAGGCCATGGTGGTGCGGGTCGAGCTTGGTATCCAGCAAGGCATCAATTCGACGCTCAACTCCTATCTCGAAAAGCTTTTGATCATGCTTTCCGGCAGTTTCGGCCGTAAAGGCACCAACCAGTTGCATAGCTGGCTTCAGCCGCTATGGGGTAATTCTCCGAACCAGACATTCGCGCCGACCGGCGACGCGATCATTGGGGGCCTGTTGCCGCCGAACATTTTCCCCGAAGCGGTGCTGAAGGACCATCCCGACAGGTTGCGTTGTGCCTGGATCGACAGCTCCAATCCCGCCAACACGGCAGCAAACACCGAGGCGGTGGAGCGCGCGCTGCGCTCGCTGGAGCTATGTGTGGTGGTCGACGTTGCGATGACCGAAACCGCACGGCTCGCGCATTACGTTCTCCCGGCGTCCTCACAATTCGAGAAGACCGAATTTACCCTGTTCAACTTCGAATTTCCGACGAACTATTTTCACGTTCGCGCCGGTGTCTTGCCGCCGCTCGCCGGCACCTTGCCGGAGCCGGAGATTTACACGCGGCTTGCCGTCGCCCTGGGGCTTCTGCCGGGTGACAATGTGCTCGCCCCCCTGCGGGAGGCGGCGCGGCGTTCGCGGGCCGAGTTTGCCACAGCCTTTCGTGCTTTCATCGCGGAGAACCCGTCAAGCGGCGCAGTTCCTGCCCTGGTGCTTTACCATACGCTGGGGCAGACGCTTCCGGATGGCACGGCGGCCGCGGCCCCGATGTGGAGCGCGGCGCTGGCTTGCGCGAAGCGATCGCCGCAAGCGGTGCGGCGGGCGATCGGCGCATCGGATGATGTGGCGGATCATCAGCTCGGCGATCTCCTGTTCGATACGATCGTGGCCACCCGGCAAGGCACTGCCGTTACCCGGCACGACTATGATGAGGTCTGGTCATTGATCAGCCATTCGGACCGCAAGGTTCGGCTGGTGGTCCCGCAGATGCTGGAATGGCTGGCACGGCTCGATCCGCAAGCAGCGGGTGCGCCAAGGGAGTTCCCTTTCATGCTGGCGGCCGGTGGCCGCCGCATGTTCAACGCCAACCAGATCTTTCGTGATCCCGCATGGCGTCGCGACGATCCGGATGGCGCCATGTTGATCAATTCGAACGATCTGAGCGAGTTGGGCGCGAAGGATGGCGACTGGATCGCCGTCGAGTCGGTGGTCGGGCGGCTCGTCGTCCGCTGCAAGGTCGATGACGCCATGCGCAATGGCCAGTTGGCGCTGCCGCACGGCTACGGTCAGGCATACCCAACCTCGGACGGAGAGCGCCTGATCAACGGGCCGCGCATCAATCTGCTCACCGAGAGCGGCAACCGCGACCCCATTGCGGGCACGCCCTACCACAAGAACGTTGCGGTTCGTCTGACCCTGGTATCGGCGCACGAGGCTGCCGCCTATCAGTCGCAGTCCGAGCGAATTCATATGAGAGCGGCCGCACAGTAGCTCGAAGGGAGCGTCAAATGACCGAGAAGCCAATCGCGATCGTGACCGGGGTAGGGCCGGGCACAGGAGCTGCCATCGTCAAGCGCTTCTCTGCTGGCGGGTTCCGGATCATAGCGCTTGCCCGCTCAGCGGAGCTCATCAATCGCCTTGCGCAAGAGCTTCCCGACGTCCACGCGATGACCTGCGACGTGTCCGACGAGAGCCAGGTGCAGACCGTGGTCACGGACGTAAAGCGCCGTTTTGGAGCGGCCGAGGTTCTCATCCACAACGCGGTCGGAGGAGGCTGGGGAAGCTTTCGCGAGATCGATCCGAAGATGCTGAAGGGCAATTTCGAGGTCAACGTAATGGGCTTGTTGTACCTGGCCCGCGAAGTGGCTCCTGACATGATCGATCGAGGCAAGGGCGCAATCCTGGTGACCGGAAACACGTCGTCGATCCGAGGCAAGGCCAATTTCGCCGGCTTCGCTCCGACAAAGGCGGCGCAGCGTATATTGGCCGAGTCGATCGCACGTGACATGGGACCTCGCGGCGTGCACGTCGCCTATGTTCTCATCGACGCCGTGATCGACACGCCCCGGATGCGCGCGCGAATGAGCGACAAACCGGATGAGTTCTTCATCAAACCTGCCGCCATCGCCGACGAGTTGTACCATCTCTACGGTCAGGACCGGTCGGCCTGGTCATTCCTCACGGAACTGCGGCCATTCCGCGAAAACTGGTAACAGAAACGCGGTTACAGCTGGGTAACGCGCTTACTGATTTAAGAGCGCCGCAGACGCTGGACCTGAAAGGTCAGAACTATGACTGATGAGTCAATCTCGATTGATACAGGGACGGACGAACTGCTGTGTGCAATCCGGGATCGCGTCGCCGTGATCACCTTGAACCGACCGGAAGCACGAAATTCGCTCTCCGACCATCTCACGCCGGCGTTGCGCCGGATGATCAAGCGCAATGGGGATGATCCGGACGTCGGTGCACTGCTGATTACCGGTGCAGGCAGTGCTTTCTGTTCGGGCGGCGACGTCAAGGGGATGGGCGGCAACTCTGCCGCGCCGGCCATGTCATTCAGCGACAAGGTTGCGCGATTGCAGGAACGCCAGCGAACCCTGACCGGCGTACTTGTCTCGGTGCGTAAACCCACCATCGCGGCCCTGCCGGGACCGGCGGCTGGCGCTGGGCTTGCGATCGCGCTCGCCTGCGACATTCGTATCGCAGCCGAATCTACCATCATGACGACTGGTTATGCCAGGATTGCGCTCACCGGTGACTATGGCATTTCGTGGCTGTTGACCCGATTGGCCGGGACGGCGCGTGCCCGCGAACTGATGTTCCTGTCCGAACGGATCGATGCATGCCGCTGCGAAGCTCTGGGGCTGGTAAATCGCGTGGTGCCTGATGCTGACCTGCAGAGCGAAGCATTTGGGATCGCGAGGACGTTGGCGAACGGTCCGGGGAGTGCCTTTGCCTCCATCAAGGATAATCTCGACCTTGCTTTGTCGGCTGACTTCCTGACGTCATTGGATCACGAGGCCGAGAAGATGGTCCTCGCAGCGAGCACCGCGCAGCATACCGAAGCCGTTCGCGCCTTCATCGAGAAACGCGCTCCTAGTTTCAGGTGAAACTTTTCGGTTCATCGCCTTTTAGGTCCAGCGGGTCTGAACCTCATCCATTGATTGGACCTCTCGCCAACAATCAGGTCTGATCGCGATGAATTCCCATGATCTTTGTCAGGCTTGAAAACGCCGTGAGTTCACGATCGATCTGGTCGCGAGCTGCGTCGGGGCCGAGAAGAAGTGGCTCGGCGCCGAGCACCGCGAGTCGCTCAAGCATCGCCGGCTCGGCCATGACGGCGGCGCAAAGCCCGGCAATCTGATCGAGTACCGGCCGCGGCATGCCTGCCGGCCCCGCGAGCCCGAACCAGGTGTCGCTCCGTATGTCTACTAACCCGGCCTCATCGAACGTCGGAACGTCGGGGAGAATTGGTGTACGCCGTTCTGATGCTACGCCAATTACACGCACGGCCCCTGACTGGATGAATGGCAATGCGGAGTTCAATGACGAAAACACCATCGGGAGCTCACCGGCGATCACCGACTGTATGGAGTCTGTCGAGCTACGAAAGGGTACCATGCGCATCTTCACGTTGGCGGAACGTTCGATCATTCCGGCCATCAGGTGTACGGTCGTGCCGCGCCCCGACGTAGCGTATGCGAACTCGTCCCGTGGCTTGCTCCTTACCGTCGTGAGGAACTCCTGCAGTGTCCGCGCAGCAAAACTTGGAGCCACGACGAGCACGTTCGGTGACGTCGCAAAGATGGTGATCGGCTGAAGGTCTCGCCTCACGTCAAGGACGATATCCGGAAGGACGGAAGGCGCGATCGTGATGGTGCCCGGCATCCCAAGAAGCGTATGTCCGTCCGGGACGGCGCGTGCGACCGTGCCGGCGGCGATCAGGCCAGTCGCGCCCACACGATTCTCAATTACGATTGGTTTTTCGATGCGCTGGCGGAGTCCCTCCGCCAGAAGACGCGTGGCGACGTCCGTCACCCCTCCGGCGCCGAAGCCGACAAGAATTTGAACATTCCTTGTCGGCCACACCTCCGCTGCCGCAACTTTATGCGCGGCCAATAGCGCGACACTCGCTCCAAGCAACGTGCGTCTGTCGATCATGGATGCCCCCCCCAAGTGTTCCTCCCGTTGCTTCATATGTTCGATTATTTTCGGCAGATGATTGCGCGCCTGGCCTGCGTAGCCGCTTCGTGGAGGGTGCCGTCCGGCTTGAACACGACCCCGTAGTCCTCGGTGGCACGTTCGCGACCGACATAACCCGCCTCGACGTCGCGCAGGACGCGTTCGATCTCGCGTTCATGCGGAGGGCCGTATCCGCCTCCACCTCCGGACACTACACGCAAGCGATCGCCGGCCTCCAACGCATAGATTCCCTTCCACGTGCGGACTGTCGTACCGCTCGCTCGCATGATTTCGACGAAACAGGTGGCACCGGCCCCGCCGCCCGCCATTCCCCAGGGGGGGCACTGGCCGCGTTCGAACTTCAGACTTACCTTGCAGGGAAAGAGAATGCGGTACTCCTTTTCCACGCCCAGGCCGCCGCGGCGGCGGCCCGGGCCGCCGCTGTCTGGTCGAAGTGCCTTTTTGATCAGCCGGAATGGATAGAGCGCTTCCTGCATTTCGACGGGGATGTCGGGTACGTCGCCATGCGCGTTGGATCGTAGCGGAAATGCGCCGTCGTCTTGAGCGGTCGCCCCCCAGCCTCCAGTCACCGTATCGAGATTTGTGAAGAGTTCCCCGGTCTCCGGCAGCCGTCCGAAGATGGTGTGGACACCGTACGTACCATGATGAGCTGCAACAGCATGAGCGGGCAGAGCGTCGCCGATTGCTCTGAGGATAGTATCGACGACGGTCGGAATCGTGTTTCCGGATCCTCCGATCGGTGCGTCGGGGCGAGCGGTGAGGAACGTTCCATCCGGCGCCTCGACGTCGAGCAGATCAAAGTCACCTTGGTTGACTGGCTCCTGCGGTGTCAGGATGTATTTTGCTGCGATCCTGGCGGCCGCGATTGCTCCACCGTTGCGGCCTGCGTTGGACGGACCTGTCATCTGCGGACCGAGCCCCTCGAGATCCACGATCAAACGTCCGGCAGTCGAACGTACTGCGACCCGGATTGGAATGGCCCCGCCGCCGTCTCCGTCGAGAAAGCTTTCCGCTGAATATTCGCCTTCGGGAATATCGGCGATAACCGCCGACGCGGCCGCACGCGCCTGACGCCGCATGCTTTCGAAGGTAGCACGCAACAGAGCGACACTCCGTCTATGCGCGATCTGGAGGACCATGTCCCGACCAAGGAGGCATCCCGCGAGCTGCGCTTCGAGATCACCCAGAAGCAGCTTCGGAAAGCGACTGTTGGTGGCGCATAGGCGGAAGATGTCTTCGACCCGACGTCCGCCAGACAGTAATCTGACGCACGGCAACTGAAGACCTTCCTGCCAGACGTCCGTGGTGTCGGTACCCGTGCTCGAACCGGGCGCGGAGCCGCCAACGTCTATCCAGTGCACCAGCACCGCGAAGAATCCCAGGAGCGGCCCGTTGTCTGAGCCGCCTTCACGGACCGGCGTTAACAACGCGACATTATTGAGGTGCTGGCCGAGCGTGGCTGCCGAGTTGGTAACGATGGCATCGCCGTGCATCAGGTTGTCCGCACCGTGTACCGAAATCGCTTCTCGGACTCCGGTCCCGAGCGCATTCGCGACGAAGATCGGCAGGCTGCCGCGTGACTGGGCTATCAGGGCACCTTCCGGATCCACGAGTCCTACGGAGTAATCCTTGTATTCCTGCACCAGCGGGCTGAACGCGCTCCGCTCGATGTTGCGTTCGATCTGATTTGGTATGGAGAGGATCTCATGCCGAAGAATCTCGATGTCGATGGGGTCGATTTCGGCCTCGAGGAGCGCAAATGCTTCGTTCATTATTCGGCTCTCTCGCTCGAAACAGCGATGCTCATCTCTCCGAGCCGCCCGACCGTCGCGACATCCCCGGGCCCGATGAGCGTGGTCGACCCGTACTCCTCGACGATCGCAGGTCCGGTAATGACGAATCCGGCAGGAAGCATCTCGCGTTTCCAGACTGCTGCCTCGACCCAACCTCCGGGCCGAAGATGGAGCGGCCGGTGATTGATGGGCGCAGGCGAACGGGAGGTGTCGGGGGATGGCGCCAACGCCAACAGGTCGGGACGCTCACCCACGCTTTCGGCCGCGACACGGAGACCCACGACCTCAGGCGTGAAGTCTTCTCCTAGCGTTCGTCCGAACCTCTTCGCGTAGGCTGTTTCGAATGCACGGACCAAAACGTCTGCGTCTGGATCGCCTCCGAACTTAACGGGAATGGCATGACGCTGGCCTCTGTAGCGCATGTCGGCCTGCCATTGGAGCGATGGCGACTTGTTTAGGAATTCGCGTTCCGCCGCCGTCACAACCTCGATCCGAAGCTTGTCTCTGACGGAAGAAAGTGTCTCGATGCCGTGCTCGGATAGATCGGCAAGCAGGCTCTGGGCTACGTCGGTTCGGGCATTCGCCATCAACATTCCCAGCGCAGAAAAGTTTCCGGGTTCCGGTGGAACGACTACTCGACGAATGCCGAGTGATCTGGCGAGCTCTGCGCCAAAGATGGGGCCACCACCGCCGAAGACGAGGAGAGTAAACTCTCGGACGTCGTGGCCGCGTGCGACCGTGATCTCCTTCACGGCACTGGCCATCAGCGTGTTGGCCAGATCGAGGATCCCGTGGGCCACGCGCGTCGTTGCGGCATCATCCGATCCGTAACCGAGCGGAGCGGCTATTCGATCCCTTATTGCGGCATTTGCCGCTTGGGTATTCAGCGAGAGCCGTCCGCCCAGGAAGCTGCCGCCGCCAATGCGTCCGAGTCGCAGGTTTGCGTCGGTGACCGTTGGTTCGGTCCCGTCTCTTCCGAAGCAGGCGGGCCCCGGTTCAGATCCCGCGCTGCGAGGGCCGACCCGTAGACGCATCTGCGGATCGATCCATGCGATGGATCCGCCGCCGGCCCCGACCTCGACGATGTCCAGCACCGGGCTCCTGATCGGAAAGCCGCGGACGTAACCGCCGACCCAATAAGTCGGTTGAACAGCGAATGATCCCGATTCTACCAACGCGCATTTCGCAGTGGTACCTCCCATGTCGAATGCGATCACTTTGTCCAATCCAAGCGCGCGCGAGTACTCCGCGGCGGCTATCACGCCGCCGATCGGACCCGATTCGACCAGGGCAACCGGGCGGTCGACGGCAGCCTCGAATGGCATGAGGCCGCCGTTCGATCCCATCATTGCCAACGTTCCCGCGAACCCCTTTTCTCTGAAACGTTTCGTGAATCCGGCCGTATAGGCGGCGATCGCCGGACCTACGTATGCATTAGCTGCGGCTGTCGCGCTTCGTTCGTATTCGAACCACTCCCGAGTCAGAGCTGTTCCGGATGTGATGAAGACATCTGGGAGGCACTTCCGCAGGATTTCTACGGTCCTATCCTCGTGCGCGGGATTCGTGTAGGCATTGAGGAACGAGACGGCGGTAGCCGTGACGCCGGCCGCCTTCAACGTAGAGGCGAGAGAAATGACCTCAGCCTCGTCCAACGCTTCCACGACCGATCCGTCCGCACCCAGCCGTTCCGTGACTTCGAAACGCAGCGCCCTCGGCACGAGCGGCGGGTCACGGCGCTCGGCGATGTCGAAAGGAACAGGGCGATTGCCGCGGGCGATCTCGATGACGTCGCGGAAGCCGCGCGTGCATACGAGCGCCGCACGAGCGCCCTTGCGCTGGAGGAAAGCGTTGATGACATGGGTCGTACCGTGTTTCAGCGCCGCCGTGGACTTGAGATCGCCTCTCGCCTCTTCGATTCCCGCGACGACGCCGTCCACGAGATCCCCATAGGTGGTAAGCGATTTGGCGAACGTTAGGAGCCGTTTGGATGAGTCGTAGACGGCGACATCAGTGAACGTTCCCCCGGTATCGGCGGCGATGAAATGCGGCAAGAGTGCTCCCAAGTGTCGGCTTATTGCTCGACAGCATGGGATGATATCGAAACCCTGTGTAGTCAGCAGGAACGGTTGAGCTCCGTGCAGAATCTGCACGAGTGCTGCTACGAATTCGGTCGGTGATGATACGCAAGTAGGCCTTCTGCGACATGATCCGCCAGCAGCCGAATGCGTAACGGCAAATCCCTGTGCGCCGTCAAAACCCACATCGCGGGCGGATCGCCGTCCGGATAAACCGACCGCAACTCAGGAAAGAGCTCGACCAGGCGCCCATCGGCGATTGGTTCCCGAACGAGGGATTCCGACAGCCTGGCGATGCCGGCCCCGGCAAGTGCGAGTCCCAGCAGCATTGTCCAACTATCCGAAGCCAAACGAGACCGCAGACGGACCTCGCGAAGCCTGTTATCCGGATACTCAAAATGCCACTCGGCGGGCTCGCTGATCGTATGCGTCAGGCATGCGTGCTGCGTTAGGTCAGTTAAGGTTTTGGGTGATCCGTTGCCAACGAGATACGCCGGCGATGCAACGAGCCGCCGCCTGTACTCCCAGATCCTGCGCCCGAAGAGATCGGCGTTCGGCCTCCGACCTGCGTGAATTGCCAGGTCGCAGGCTCCATCAAGTAGTTGGGCCGGCTCCTGCGCAATCGAAATCACGATGCGCACGTCCGGTTGAAGTTTGATGAAATCTGACAGGATGGATGGCAGGTACGTCACTGCGGCATAATCATTCGTAGCAACTCTGACGATTCCAGAAGCCTTCCCTTGCATTGCGGCGATGTCGTCGCGTATCCGGGACCAATCTGAAAGAGCAACTTTCGCCCAGTCCAGAAGTGCGGAGCCAGCCGGAGTCGGAGCGACCGATCGCGTCGTTCGCACCAAAAGCTGTGCTCCAAGATCGGCTTCGAGTGCGGCGATCCTGCGGCTGGCAAGGGAAGGAGAAACATCCAAACTGCGCGCCGCTGCGGCGATGCTTCCGTTTTCGATAACGGCCGCAAACAGCCGGATAAGATCAATTTCCATGTGCGGTTCAGCCTCCCACCTTGCGTCGCCGCATCCGCAGCCAAAACGCCTATGACATGAAGATACCAAAGCCTTTCTGCTGCCGCGTTGCATCACTTTTCGGCCGATTTGATTTCCGGGGATGGTCCGGCAATATCCGCTACCACGGCAGCCATCAGCGATTCCGCCAGCGGGGCATCTGCAATCACCCGAGACAATATGACAGCGCCAACCATCTCTGAGAGGATGGCAGCGGGATGTCTGCTGCCGCTAGCCCCAGGGGACGCGGACGATAGTTTCGCAATCTGGTCGAGATAGTATTGGATCGCCGTGATGAAGACAGCACGGAGAGCGGGATCGTCGCGCCGCGCGGCGTCGGCGGCCAACGCCGGCAGAATGCATCCGGACCCTGGATCGTCACGGTGAGCCGATGACACATAGCGTTCGATGAGTGTGCGAAGCGGATCTTTTGGCTGCTGTGCCAGTCCGTCCTTCAGCAACGCTTTCGTGTCCGCGATCGCACGTTCGCTGGCCTTGACCGCCAGATCATCCTTTGAAGCGAAGTTGCGATAGAAGCCGCCATGAGTCAGCCCGGCTGCTTTCATGATATCGGCAACGCCGATCCCGTCGAAACCATGCTTGCGCAGCAGGCGCGCCGCAGTCTCGATGATCTGCTCGCGGTTCTCCTGCGCCCTTTCTCGCGACACCCTCATGGTCTGCTCACTCCGCTGGTAGCAGGACCGGACCTGCGTCTGATGGTCCCAACCGCGGCCGAGCGTTCTCAGATTCGCAAAAACTCCGCTTGACATTATTCATGACGACCATCATCTATCAGTTAAAATGACGGTCGTCATCAAAAAAATGAGGCGAATGACCGCCGTTCCCGGGAAAACCAACCATTTCGTGAAATGAGAGGTAATATAATGCCGATTTTGAAGGCGCAGGCGCGCCGGAAGACCGCGTTCCTCACCGGCGCGTCCAGCGGCATTGGCAAGGCTGCCGCTGCCGCGCTGACGAATGCCGGCTACCGGGTGATTGGAACCAGTCGGCACGCCGGCCCGGACGCGGTGCGTGACGGCATCCGGATGATTGTGTGCGATGTGACGTCAGATGAATCCGTTGCAGTCGCCGTAGCTCGGGCGCATGCCGAACTCGGGCAGATCGATCTGTTGGTGAATAATGCCGGGGTCGGAGTAACCGGCGCGGCGGAAGAAAGTTCGATCGCGCAAGTCCGTTCGTTGTTCGAGACTAATTTTCACGGCGTCGTGCGGGTGACCAATGCTGTGCTGCCGATCATGCGAGGGCAGGGTAGCGGGCGCATTCTCAACGTCGGTTCAGGGCTCGGGCTCATTCCGGCTCCCTACAGCGCGTACTATTCGGCAAGTAAACACGCGATCGAGGGGTATTCGGAATCGCTCGATCATGAGGTGCGTGAATTCGGCGTACGCGTCGTTGTCATCGAGCCGGCTGCCACGCGCACTTCGTTTGAAACGAGCACTGTCCCGTCTGATACGCCACTCGCGGCCTACGACGCGAGCCGCGCGAAATATCTCGTGGCGTATGAACGCGCGATGGCCGTGGCGGACACCGCTGAAAGCGTAGCTGAAACCATCGTACGTGCAGCGCGCGATAAAACTCCGCGCCTGCGCTACCCGTCCGGCAAGGCCGCGCGGCAAGTCGCATTCGCCCGGCGCTTTGTTCCTCGGGCCCTGTTCGACAAGATTCTGCGGTCGCAATTCGGGCTGGCGTAATCAGCACATGTACTGGCGCGCAAAAAGGGAGCTGTGCCATCCGGCCGAATATCCCTTCCATCTTGGAATTTTCGGTCCGAGCCGGACAATGGAGAAAGCCATGGCTAGTTCTGTTACTCACATCGGACGGGGAGCGCGCTACATAGATGCACCCACGCTCTCGATAAATGTCGGGGGGACACCTTTCGTCTACCGCGACATCGGCCCCCGGAGCGGCGTGCCGCTCATTCTTCTCAATCATTGGGGCGCGGTTCTGGACAATTTCGATCCGCGGATTGTCGACGGCCTCGCCAGCAAACATCGCGTGATCGCGACAAACTACCGGGGGATCGGTGCGTCGGGCGGAACAGCGCCTGTGACCATCGATGAAATGGCGCGGGATGCGATTGCCCTGATCCGCGCGCTGGGCTTCAACAAAGTCGATCTGCTCGGCTTTTCCCTCGGCGGTTTTGTGGCGCAGGATATCACGCTGAAGGCACCGGGCCTTGTGCGAAAGCTCATTTTGACCGGCACGGGGCCCGCGGGCGGCGAAGGCATCGATAAGGTGTGGCCGGTATCCTGGCCTTTGATGATCAAAGGTTTTCTGACGCTGCGGGATCCGAAATTCTATCTGTTCTTCACGTCCACGGCCAATGGCCGCCAGGCGGCGGAAGCCTTCCTGAAACGCCTAAAAGAGCGCAAGGCAGGCCGGGACAAAGGACCTACGCCCGGCGCCTTCTTGCGGCAGCTCAAGGCGATCACTGCTTGGGGCCGGCAGGCGCCTCAGGATCTCGGAAGCATTCGGGTCCCGGTACTGATCGCGAATGGCGACAACGATATCATGGTGCCGACCGCAAACAGCATCGATATGGCGTGCCGTATCCCGGGCGCAGAACTGGTTATCTACGAAGATGCCGGGCATGGCGGGATTTTCCAGAATCACGCCGATTTTGTGCCGAAGGCCTTGTCCTTCCTCGGCGCATGACGCCGCGACAATATTTCAAGTTGGAGAAGACACCATGAAGGCATTCGTTGTCGACAAATACAAAAAGAACGGCGCTCTGCGCTTGGCCAAAGTACCGGAGCCGGAGGTGCGGGACGATGATGTCATGGTTCGAGTTCACGCAACCGGTGTGAACCTTCTGGACTCCAAGGTTCGGAACGGAGAGTTCAAACTCTTCCTGCCGTATCGTCCGCCTTTCGTCCTGGGCCACGACGTTGCCGGGATCGTCACCAGGGTTGGTCCCAAGGTCAGGCGGTTCAAGGCGGGCGACGAGGTCTATGCACGGCCACGCGATCACCGGGTCGGAACATTCGCGGAATTCATTGCCATGAATGAAGCCGACGTGGCGCTAAAGCCCAAAAACATCAGCATGGAAGAAGCCGCCTCCATCCCGCTGGTGGGGCTGACCGCCTGGCAGGCGCTGGTAGAGGTGGCCAAGGTGAAACCCGGGCAGAAGGTCTTCATCCAGGCCGGCTCCGGTGGTGTGGGGACTTTTGCCATCCAGCTTGCCAAGCATCTCGGCGCGACAGTTGCGACGACGACGAGCACGAAAAATGTCGAGCTGGTCAAGGGACTCGGCGCGGATGTGGTCATCGACTACAAGACGCAGGATTTCGAGAAGGTTTTGTCGGGCTACGATCTGGTCCTGCACAGCCAGGACGCCAAGACGCTTGAAAAATCCCTGCGCGTGCTCAAGCCGGGCGGCCTCCTCATTTCGATTTCGGGGCCGCCGGATCCCGAATTCGCCAAGGAACTGGGGTTGAACCTGTTCCTGAAGCTGGTGATACGCCTCCTGAGCCGTGGTGCGCGGAAGCAAGCCAAAAGCCTGGGTGTGCGCTTCTCATTCCTGTTCATGCGTGCGCAGGGACAGCAGTTGGGCGCGATCACTTCCCTGATTGAATCCGGCGTGATCCGTCCGGTCGTGGATAAGGTCTTCCTGTTTGAAAAAACCGCGGATGCTTTGGCTTACGTCGAGACAGGACGCGCAAAGGGCAAGGTCGTCGTCACGGTCGCAGACTAAAATCCACCGCGGCACCGCCGGTATTTACGATGCCGCTTGATAGAATACCCTGAGAGAGAGCAAAATCATGGCTGAAAATCCCACCGTCCTTATCACCGGAGCCTCCTCTGGCATCGGAGCAACTTATGCAGACCGTTTCGCACGCCGCGGACATGATCTCGTGCTGGTGGCCCGCGACAAGGAGCGAATGGAAGCTCTTGCTGCGCGGCTTCACGGCGAGACGGGTGTGGCTATTGACATCCTGCAGGCCGATCTCACCGACGCGCGCGACCTTGCAGTCGTCGAAACGCGGCTTCGTGATAACCGCCGCATTGGCGTCCTCGTCAACAATGCAGGAGCGGCCCTGGGCGGAGCCTTCGTCGCGCAAGCAGCCAACGATGTCGGACGTCTCGTCGCTCTGAACACGACAGCGGTCGCTCGTCTCGCCAGCGCCGTGGCGCCGCGGTTTGCAGAGGCCGGCGAAGGCGCGATCATCAATATTTCTTCGGTCGTCGGGCTTGCGCCGGAATTTGGGATGTCGGTGTACGGCGCGACCAAGGCTTTCGTGACCTTTCTGTCCCAGGGGCTCAGTCTCGAGCTCGGCCCCAAGGGCGTCTATGTCCAGGCAGTCCTTCCCGCGGCGACGCGCACCGAGATCTGGGAGCGTGCCAGCATCGACGTCAACACACTTCCCGTGGTGATGGAGGTTGGAGAGCTGGTTGATGCTGCGTTGGTTGGCTTCGATCGCCGTGAATCCGTGACCATCCCGCCGCTCCAAGACGCCGGGCAGTGGGACGCTTACCAGGCGGCCCGGCAAGCGATACTTCCGGGCCTTCGGCAGGAACATGCGGCCGCCCGTTATCAGGCGGCGCTCTGACACTCTCGGTGCTGCGGTAAAGCGCTGGCACGTCGAGTTTGAAACATCTGCGGTGCCGCACTCTGCGCCGCTGCTGGTCTGATGTCCTTGGTAGCGCAAGCGGGCGATGATAAGCGAAGACAGATTTAGAGCTTCAAGGCGAAACTCCTCAAACTCTTGGTGAAAGTGACAATGAGCAACAAGACACTCTTTGAACCCTACGTACTCGGCTCTCTCACGCTGTCTAATCGGATCGTCATGGCTCCGTTGACGCGCAACAGAGCTGCGGCCGGGTTTGTGCCCGGCAATCTGGCTGCGGAATACTACGCACAACGCGCCTCGGCGGGCCTGATCATCTCGGAGGCGACCCAGATATCGCGGCAGGGTCAGGGTTATCAGGATACGCCCGGCATCTACACACAGGCGCAGATCGACGGTTGGCGAAAGGTGACGTATGCCGTTCACGCCAAGGGCGGTCATATCTTCCTGCAGCTCTGGCACGTTGGCCGGGTGTCGCACGTCGATCTGCAGCCGAACGGACAACTTCCCGTGGCCCCATCCGCCATCAGGGCCGAGACCAAGGTGTTCGTGAACAATGCCTTTGTCGATACATCCGAGCCTCGCGCACTCGAACTGGACGAAATTCCGGGTATCATTGAGGATTTCCGTCGTGCGGCAGCAAATGCGATCGAAGCCGGCTTCGACGGTGTCGAAATTCATGGGGCTAACGGCTATTTGCTCGACCAGTTTACCAAGGACGGAGCCAATATCCGCTCTGACAGGTATGGCGGGTCGATCGAAAACCGGGCTCGGTTGATCTTGGAAGTCGCAGCTGCGGTTGCCGCGGAAGTCAGCGCGGAGCGAACCGGCATCAAGATTTCGCCGGTGTCGGCCATGACCGGGGTGTCCGCAACTGACCCGCAGACGCAATTCAACTATATCGTCGAGAAGCTCGACGAACTCGGTATTGCCTACCTCCATGTCGCCGAAGGTGCGCTGGGCGGGCCGCACGGTGTTGCGCCTTTCGACTACGAGGCGCTTCGACGCAGGTTCAAGAACACGTACATCGCCAACAACGGCTACGATCTGGAGCTTGCGATGACCAAGCTGCAGCAAGGGCTCGCGGATTTGGTGTCCTTTGGCAGGCCATACATCGCCAACCCGGATCTGGTCGAGCGCCTGAAGATCGGCGCGCCGCTGGCCGGCTTGAATCCGGCGACCCTCTACGGAGGAGGCGCGGCGGGCTACACCGACTATCCGGCCATGGCCGAGTCAGCCCGCCCTTGATGGTATTAGCCGCGTGCGCGCGGCCCTAACGCTCGCGCGCCCGATTTTAGGTGTCGCGGCAGTCGGCTCGGCAGGTGTCGAGCAGTTCGTCCGGTCATTGCAAGGAGCACATCATGGCAGACACGCATCTTACTGCACCGACCCGCATCATCGAGGTGGAGGGCGACCGCTTCGCCTATCGTCGCTGGGGCAAGGCGGGCTCGGGACAGCCTCCGCTCTTCTTCCTTCAGCATTTTCGCGGCGGCATGGATCATTGGGACCCGCTCATGACCGATGGACTGGCAGCGGGCCGCGAGGTGATTCTGTACGATTACCGGGGCTGCGCATCGTCAACAGGCGTGCCGTGCACCCTCATTGAGGACATGGCGGATGACGCGGCAAAGGTAATCCGCGCGCTCGGTCTTTCCAGGATCGACGTCGTGGGGTTTTCGCTCGGGGGGATGGTGGCACAGGATTTGACCCGGCGTCATCCCGATCTCGTCCGTAAGCTCATGTTGCTCGGCACTCAGCCGCGCGGCGGCAATCCCGATCCGAATCCGAAGATTTTCGAGGTCGCGCCCCGACCGGTGCCGACCGTCGATGACTTCTTGTTCCTGTTCTTCGGTCCGTCCGAAGCGGCCAAACAGGCAGGCCGCGACTTCTGGAAGCGCCGTCATCAGCGCGAGGATCAGGATCCGCCGAGCTCGCCTGAGTTCATGCAGGCGCAGATTGCGGCAAACGGGGCCTTTGTAGCGCCGCTCGATCCGGAAAAGCCATTCGCCCATCTGAACGAAATCACCCAGCCGACCCTGGTGGTCAACGGTGTCAACGATGTCATGATCGCTACTATCAACTCGTGGCACATGGTTCAGAACATTCCGAATGCTCAGTTGATCGTTTACCCCGATGCCGGTCACGGGGCGCAGTTCCAATATCCCGACAAGTTTCTGAAACACGCCATCCAGTTTCTAGCCGAATGAATGCACTGCGCCCCCCAACGGAGGGCGCGACCATCTGCGAGCGCCAGATTCCCCTAGGCGAGCCAGTAGGAAAGACCCATGTACGCTGCGATCCGAAGATTAGCGGCCAGACTAATCGAGAAGTCGCGAGTCCTCCTCGATCTTCTTTCCACCCTTGATGATCCTTATGGTGACTATCGGTTTGCACTCGGGACGCGCGTTCATCATCTCGAGGCCGAGGTAAGGACGCTTTGGTCACTGCTAGGAAATCCCGGGGAGACTTCAGGGAAGAGTAATCATGCCAGCGATGAACCACTGAAGAAATAGATATACAAAGACGGTGCCGAAAACTTGCCGGCCACCAAACGCATCGGAGGAAGCAACATGACTCAATCCAAAGGCGATCCCCAACCTTCCGTGCAGGACGTTGCACTCATTGTCGGCGGCGGTCCAGGCATCAGCTCGAGTTGCGCCCGGCTGTTCGCGGAAAGCGGCATGCGTGTCTGCGTCGCGGCCAGAAATCCTGAAAAGGCGGTTCTCACGACGCTCGAGAAGACGCATGATGTGCGCCGATACGCCTGCGATGCAAGCGAACCGGCAGCCGTGGCACAGCTATTCGCGAATGTCGCTCGAGACGTCGGGGCGCCGAGGCTCGTCGTGCATAACATCGACGGCCGGGTTCCCGGCATTTTCCGCAAGAACGTCATTGAAGCCGACCCGGTCATGGCGCTCGAAACACTTCGAAATTCGGCGTTCAGCGCGTTTCTGGTCGGTCAACAGGCCGCTCGGCTCATGCTCGGAAACGAACCCGACGCCAATGGCGCGAGAGGAACGGTCATCTTCACGAACGCCAGCGCGGCGCTCAAAGGCTTCCCGTCAAGTGGCGCCTTTGCAATGGCATGTCATGCCAAGTCCGGACTCGCGCAAAGCATGGCAAGAGAATTGATGCCGCAGGGGATCCATGTAGCGAATGTGCCGATCGACGCCGCGATCGGCTGGACTCAGGAGGACGGGACCCGCGCGCACCGACTGGCGGGAACGACCGTCGACGATAATATGGCCGACCCTGTCCACATCGCGAAAACCTATCTACAACTGCATCGCCAGCATCGGTCGACTTGGGCCTTCGAAGTCGTGCTCCGGCCGTGGGTCGAGAAATGGTGATTGGCGTTCGCGGCGGCGCTGTCGGTCCGGTTGCGCCGAGAGTTTAGCGCTCCAGCCTTTTCCTGGTCGAACGAAGGATATCGTCCGATAGTTTGGGATCACTTACGGCGCGGGCAAGCACGAGCGCTCCAACCAGAGAGGCGAGGGTCGTCAGCGCCTCCTCATCGCGTTGCCGTTGCTTGATCCCGGAATCCATTCGGCCACCAAGCCAGCCGACCATGCCCCTCAGTCCGGCTGTGAATCGCTCTCGCGCTCCTTGGCTTTGGCGCGGCATCTCACAGCACAAAGCTGCAAAGGGGCAGCCGCTTCCCGGCTGGTCGCGGTGCGCCGCCGAGAGATATTCCGAAACGTAGTCGCCGAGAGCGGACACCTCACGCAGTTCCTGTCCTTTAACGGCTATCGCGTCGGCGACCGCTTCCTCGACAAGCCGCTCTCTGGAACCGAACTGACTGTAGAGACTGCCGTGGGTCATCCCGGCCGCTTCGGTCAGCGTGTCCACGCCTACACCGGTGATGCCGCGCTCTCGCATCAGGCGCGACGCGGCCTTGAGAATTCGGTCGCGGTTTTCGGCCGCCTTTTCCTTGGATACGCGCATGGCGCACATATTAGGTTGGAGGAGGGGCTTGACAAGTATATAATTACGATCGTCATCTATCAAAAATAGTTACGATCGTAATTAAAAAAAGCGACTGAATTTGACCAGTGCAAATGTCGCCTCCTGCCGCCGCTACCGCCAAGAACCTTAGGACATAGAGAAACATGAGATCACTCGTCTTCAAGCGTTACGGCAAGCCAGGTCAGGTTATGCTTGCTGACACCCCCCAGCCGACGCCCAAGCCGACCGAAATTCTCGTTCAGGTTCACGCGGCTGGGCTGAATCCGATCGACAATATGATTCCGAAAGGAACATTCAAGCCCATCCTCCGGTTTGACCTGCCGGCCACGCTGGGCAGCGATTTGGCGGGTGTTGTCGTCGAGGTAGGAAGCCGCGTGACTCGCTTCAAGCCGGGCGACGCCGTCTTCGCCAGCCTCTTCGATCTCGGAACAGGCGCTCTCGCTGAATTTGCACTCGTGCCGGAGGATGCCGCTGCGCTCAAGCCGCCAAATCTGGACTTCGTGCAAGCGGCCTCGATCCCTATGGTCGGACTGACCTCGTGGCAAGCGCTCAAGGAGCGTGCACGCCTCAAGCCCGGACAAAAGTTGTTCATCCCCGCAGGTGCGGGCGGTATTGGTACGTTCGCGATCCAGCTCGCGAAATACCTCGGAGCAAAGGTGGGGACGACAACCAGCACCGGAAACGTGGATCTGGTGCGGAGCCTCGGAGCCGATGAGGTGGTTGACTATAAGAAGCAGGAATTTGAGGATGTGTTGCGGGACTACGACGCCGTGCTGGGCACAGTCAGGGGCGATGCGATCGAGAAATCCCTTCGGATATTGAAGCCTGGAAGTACCGTCGTTTCGCTCGTCGGGCCACTGGACGCCGCGTTTGCGCGCGCCCGAAGATTGAACATCTTCATGGTGTTTCTGTTCGGATTGATGAGTCGTAAAATCATGCGCCGCGCCGGGAAATGCGGCGTCGCGTATTCGTTCCTGTTCGTGCGTCCGGACGGTAGGCAACTCGCCGAGATCGGCGAGCTTCTTAAGGCAGGGCACATCCGGCCGGTGATCGACAAGGTATTCCCATTCGAACAAGCGAAAGAAGCGCTCGCGTATCTCGACAAGGGAAGGGCCAAAGGGAAGGTCGTCGTCCAGATGAAGTAACGGCGTTGAACATGGCCGTTGACCGACCAGGCCGCGACGCCGCGGATGCACGCATTGTCAACGCTTTCCACCGAAGCTCCATATTGCCCGTCCCAACTGCGAAGAGGAGGAAGTGTGGTGCCTCGGTGTTGATCTACGGAGCCGCAACGAGCCAGGGCCGTTTCGAAAATTTTCGGTGAAGGAACTCTGTGAATGCCCGGACGCGCTGCGATCCACCCGGCTGCGGCTGGTAAAGCGCGAAGATCGGCTCGTCCAATTTGCTGGTGAATTCCGATAGAAGCGGGATCAGTGTGCCGGCTCTAATGTCGTTCGCTACCACGAAGTCGGCCACTCTGATTATCCCGACGCCACGAAGCGCAAGCTCACGCAGCATCGGCGCATGGTTCGACGAGGCATTTCCTTCGATTCCGGGGCCTTCGGGAATGGACTTGAACGACCACGGGACAGCCCTTGTTTGAAGCGAAAAGCTCAGACAGTTGTGCAGTGCGAGATCGGCCGGCGACTCTGGAATGCCCCGGCGCTCGAGGTAGATCGGCGATGCACAGACGACCCAGCTGCTGTCCGCTACCTTGCGAGAGACGAGCCTGCTGTTTTCGGGGCGTCCGTACCTCAAGACAATATCGATATCGGTGTTGACGCTGTCTATGTTTTCAGTTCCGAGCTGAATGTCCACTCGTATTCCAGGATTGGCGTCCAGGAATTCCGGAAGGACCGGCGCGAGCTGGGAAAGGGCAAAGGAGGGTAGGGCATATACGCGAAGCTGCCCCGTGGGAGCCAACGAGAATTTCTCGATGAGGCTCTCTGCGTCGGTCATGGCTTCGATAACGCGGGACGCCCTCTGAAACAGCGCCTTACCTTCCTCCGAGAGCCGGACGGAATGGGTTGTGCGATTGAAAAGCCGGGCGCCGAATTTGTGCTCAAGCCTGGTCACGACCTTGCTGATGGTTGACGGCGTGAGCTCCAGTGCACGGCCAGCGGCCGAGAAGCTCCCGCTCTTCGCGATCTGTACGAACACCAGAATCTCTTGAAACCGGTCGTTCCGCGTCACGTCCCTGGTTCTCCCCCTACCGATACCTGCGCTCATGGATCAGACACATCCGATCTAGCGTGATGTGAATTGAATTCATAGCCGTTTTTCACTCCGCAGCGTGGCGTGATCCGATCCCGGGCTCTAAAGCACCTTGGCTAAATCGATTCTGCGGACAACGCGGAACGACCCCAAGGAATGCTTCGCGAGGGAGGGGCAGAACGCGTGATCGATCTTATTGCACAGCTCGCCGTCCTCGGGATCGCCAACGGCGTCGGCTACGTCGTCGCCTCGCTCGGCCTCACCATCATATTCGGCGTCATGCGGGTCGTGAACTTCTCGCATGGCGAGTTTTACATGCCCGGCGCATTTACTGCGTCGACGCTGATCGCGAGTCTCGGCCTGCACTATCTCGTGGCCCTGCCACTTGCGGCATTCATCGTCGGGCTTATCGGGATCGTGTGCGAGAAGCTCGTCCTCGCGCCGCTTCACGACAGGTCTCCGCTCACCCCGCTTCTTGCCACGCTGGGCCTCAGTATCATTCTCCTCGACGGCGCTGAACTCATTTGGGGCGCGTCTCCGCGACCGGTTCAGAGCCCGTTTGAACAAGAAATCATCGTCGTCGGCCCAATCTATCTGACCGAGCAACGCGTTCTCATCATGCTGATCGGCGCGATTACCGTATCGCTGCTTGGCATTTTTCTGCGATACGTCACGGCGGGAAAACTCATTCGCGCGACGGCTCAGGATCCGGAAGGTGCCGCTTTGGTCGGCATCGATATCGACGCCGTACGGGGATCACGTTTGGGCTCGGGTGCGGTCTGGCCGGCCTGTCGGGCGGACTGCTTGGGGCGACTGCGATGGCATACCCGTTCATGGGCCAGGCCATCGCTATCAAGGCCTTTGCCGTCATCATCCGGGGAGGGTTGGGAAGCGTTCCCGGCGCGATCCTTGGAGGAATGGCTCTCGGCCTCGTGGAAGCGATCGCCGGAGGATTGTTGTCGACCGAGTACAAGGATCTCTTCAGCTACACGGTCATCATCTCCGTCCTCCTGTTCAGGCCGAGTGGCCTGGTCAGCGCCAGACAATGAAAGGACAAATTGTGGGCGCCGACCCGAGACGCGTTACCCTGTATGGGATCGTTTTCTTGATCGCCTGCATGGCGCCGCTCGTGGTCCCGAGCGGCTACTTTCTCCATTTGCTAGTCCTCTTCCTGATCTTCGGGACCTTGGCACTGAGCCTGAGCATCATCGTCGGGTTTCTTGGTGAACTGACGCTTGGGCAGGCAGGGTTCTTTGCAGTCGGCGCATATGCGTCCGCCTTGCTGAGCGTCGATCAGAACTGGCCCTTCTGGTTTTCGCTTCCGGTAGCCGGATTGATTTCCGGCCTGACCGGAATCCTGGTCGGGATTCCGTCTTTCCGGCTGCAAGGACCATACTTCGCCATCGTGACGCTCGGATTTTCCCAGATCATCGGTCTGGTCATCACGAATTCGACCTCGATTACGCGAGGCCCGATGGGCATATCGAGGATTCCGGCTCCGACGCTGGACCTCCCCATGCTACCCACCATTCGATTCAGTACCGAACTGTCCTATTATTATCTCGCGCTCGCGCTGCTGTTGGTAACCGTATACGTGGTCCGCCGGCTGCTCGCCTCCCGCACCGGACACGCGATCGTGGCCATCCGCGAGAATGCGGCTCTCGCACAGTCGGTCGGCATCGATCTCTATCGCTACAAGATCACTGCATTCTTCATCTCCACTTTCATCGCGGGGATCGCAGGCGCGATGTATGCGCACTACGTCAGGGTCATCACGCCCCACCTTGCCGACGTCTACTACACCTCCAGCGCACTGATCATGGTCGTTGTCGGCGGGGCAGCCACCATATCCGGCGCACTCATCGGAGCGTTCATTTTTACGATCGTACCGGAGATCTTGCGGTTCGTTGAGGACGCAAGACTTCTGGTGTTTGGCGTGATCCTCATTCTGTCAATTCACTACATGCCAAAGGGGATCGGGCCAGCTCTCGCCCAACTCCCCAGCTGGCCGTCCCGGCGGGGCAGGCCATCGAGTGACGAGGGCGGAAAATGAGCGCCGGCGATTACCTCAGCGTATCGGATCTGACCGTCAAGTACGGGGGATTGTTGGCTGTAAACAAGTTCTGCATGACCGTGGAGCAGGGCGAAATCGTCAGTCTCATTGGCCCAAACGGCGCAGGAAAGACGACGGTTCTGAATCTCTTGACCGGCTTTGCGAGACCGTCAGGTGGGAAAATAAACTTCCAGGGCAACGACATCACGGGGACGCCTCCGGCGAGGATCGCCGCGAACGGGATTCGTCGGACGTTCCAACAGAACAGTTTGATGTTCGATCTCACAGTCGCAGAGAATGTCCGCGCCGGTCTCCACACCCGCGTCAAGTCGGGTTTCTTTGCATCCCTGTTCTACAGCGCAGCGTTCGGCGAGGAACATCGCGCAATCCGCATCGGGGTGGACCGCGTACTGGACGCGATCGGCATGCAAGCTCAACGAGACATCGTGGCCCGCAACCTGCCCTTTGGTGATCAGCGCAAGCTCGGCATCGGGATCGCGATAGCGGGACAGCCGAGCCTGCTCTTGCTGGACGAGCCGGCGGCGGGGCTGAATCCGGATGAGAGCGCGCAGCTTACCGCGCTGATCCGCCGGTTGAGGCAGGATGGAATCACGATCGTCCTGGTCGAACACGATATGCGGGTCGTCATGGGCGTGAGCGACCGGATCGTCGTTCTCAGCCGCGGCGAGAAGCTCGCCGAGGGCACCGGAGCGGAAATCTCCACAAACAAGGAGGTGCTGCGGGCCTACCTCGGTGACGGTTCTTGGACGATGCCCGCCGCCATCAATTAAGGAAACAATCAACAGGAGGGATGAGATGAGACAAGGAATGGGCGGTAAGTGGATCAAGTTCGCAGCGTTGGCCATTGGCACGATGCTGGCCGGCGGAGCATCAGCGCAATCTGAGGCGCCGGCGAAGGTTGGGGTTACGCTCCCGCTGTCGGGTCCGTTGTCCGTCAATGGTCGCAACTATCAGAATGCCATGGTGCTTGCGGAGAAGAAGATCAAGGCCGAACAGCGCAGGCCTTTCGAGGTGATCGTCTATGACGACAAGGGCGTGACCGAGGAGGCCGTGAGTGCGGCCAAGAAGCTCTTCTCGCGGGATGGGGTCGACGCGCTCGTGAGCGGCGCGATCAGCGGCCCGGCGCTGGCCCAGAAGGAAGTCTCGCGCGAAGCGGGCAAGGTTCACGTCATCATCACTGCCCAGCATAAGGACATTACCATGCAAGGGCACTCGCATTTGTTCCGGTTCAACACGACCGTGGAGATGGGAAGTCGGGCCCTCCTGAAGTATGTGGTCGAAACGATCAAGCCGCGCTCTGTTTGGTATCTCGGGGTTAATGACGAATACGGACGCTCCGTCGCAGCGGTTTACAAGGAATCGCTCGAAAAAAGCGGGATACAACTCCTCGGCACAGAGTTCTACAACAGCAACGACACCGATTTCCTGATTTACCTTGCGCGAGGCAAGTCCGCGAAGCCGGACCTCATGTTGCTGGCCGCTCCTTCCGATGCGGTCGCTGCGACGATCCTGAAGCAGAAGAAGCAGATCGGGTTCGATGCTCCGGCGGCGCAGGCGGCGGGCGTCCTGACCAAAACACTGGTGGACCTGGCGGGCGGTGCGGCCGAAGGCATCGTCAGCGTCGATAGCTGGGTAAAGACTTGGATACGCCTGCGAACAAGTGGTTCGTGGAAAACTATGAGAAGGACTTCGGTAAGCCGGCCGGCAAGCAGGAGGCAACTGCATTCGAGTCGCTCCTGTTTCTTGCGCAGGCCATCGAAAGGCCGGCTCGGCAACTGATGCCGACAAGATTTCCGAAGTGTTCCGAACGACCACCTTCGTAGGGCCTCGCGGCAATATTACGTTCGACGGCATCGGCCAGGCGCTCGTGACCGACTATCCCATCGTCGTGCGTAAGGGCGAAATCGTGCTGGCTGAGTGAAATGCGAGGGTAGAGCACTCGCACGTGAAGTTGACAGAGCAGGTCCAGACGATGCTTCAGGTAGAGAATCTTCACGTCCGCTACGGCGAAGTCACAGCTCTCAATGGTGTCAACATCGTCGCCAATGAGGGGGAGTTCGTGACTCTCATCGGCGCGAACGGAGCCGGAAAAAGCACGCTCCTGCGTACGGTTTCGGGCCTTTCGAGGCCTTCCGCAGGAGCGATAACCTATCGCGACGTTCAGATCGATCGCCTTCCAGCGCACGCCATCGTGGGGCTTGGCCTCGTCCACGTCCCGGAACGGCGTTCGCTTTTCCCCCGCCATGACTGTGATGGAAAATCTCGAGCTGGGGGCCTATCGCCTTAAGGACAAGTCCGTCTTTGGAAGCCGGGTGCGCACTGTGTTCACCGACTTCCCGGTGCTGGAAGAGAAGAAGCACCAGCTCGCCGGCAATATGTCGGGAGGTGAGCAGCAGATGTGCGCGATAGCGCGGGGCCTCATGCTGGGCCCCCAACTCCTTCTGCTGGATGAGCCGTCTCTGGGACTGTCTCCTCTGCTGGTCGGCATGCTGGGTACTATCATGAAGCGTCTTCACGAAGGAGGGCTGACGATCATCCTCGTGGAGCAGAACGCATTTCTGGCGCTGAACCTTGCTGATCGGGCCTACGTCCTGGAGCGGGGTCGCATCGCGCTTGAGGGAACAGGCCGGGAATTGTTGAACAGCGACCGCGTGAGGAAGGCCTATCTCGGCCTCTGAGAAATATCCGCTTCCTGGAAGCGCCGGCGCGTGGGCTGATGAATTGACGTCACATCCGTTTGTCAGCTGGGCATCTGGCCGACGGGGGCCAACAGGTTGAGGATGACCAGAAGGTGCAGCGCTACCCGATCGCTTCGGGCGGTCGGCGCGAAAGCCAGGAAATAAAAATTCTGATCACTGAACGGGAGCGGGATGCACGATGGACCAAGTTGGACCGGATGTTACGGCGGACAATCACAGTCGCCGTTACCTGATAGCAGCGGATACAGGCGGTACGTTCACAGACCTTGCCGTGTTCGACACGCAAACCGGCGAGACCCGCTTCGGAAAGACGCTGACCACCTATGGTGATTTGGTCGCGGGGGTCATCGCAGGCCTTGAGGACACCAAGGTTAGACTGGATCAGGCGGCGATATTCAAGCACGGCACGACGCACGTCATCAATGCGTTCATCCAGAGGCAGGGGGCACGGACGGCCCTGGTGACGACCAAGGGCTTCCGCGACGTGCTCGAGATCGCCCGCGGCAACCGGCCGGAAACCTTCAATCTTCGCTACCGTCGGCAAGAATGTCTTGTGCCCCGACGGCTTCGCTTTGAAGTGGCGGAGCGGATCGAAGGAAAAGGAGAGGTCGTTCAGCCGCTCGATCGTAAGGACGTGGAGCGACTGATTCCCGTTCTGCGCGCTGCAGGAGTGGAGGCGATCGCCGTGTCATTGCTGAATTCTTACGTTAATCCGATCCATGAGGAGGAGGTAGCGCGGATGCTGTCCGAAGCGCTGCCCCACGTTTACGTCACCTCGGGCACGCGGCTGTCGCGGGAGTGGATGGAATACGAGAGAACGTCGACGGCAGTGGGCAACGCGTTCGTCGGTGCGCGCATGTCCGAATACATCGCGGGCTTCTTTTCCGAACTGAACGATCGCGATTTCCGCGGCCGATTCTACCTTTCGAGCTCGAGCGGAGGAGTGATCACCGCCGAGGATGCCATCGCTCAGCCAATTGCCCTCGTCGAGTCAGGCCCGGTGGGAGGCTGCATCGGGGCCGCCGCCTACGCGGCCGCTCTGGAGCTCCCGCGGATCGTGGCTTTCGATATGGGCGGCACGACGGCCAAATGTGCCCTCGTCGAGGATGGGCGTTTCGATGTCGTTAGCACCTACTGGGTCGGCGGGTATGAGCGCGGGTTTCCGATACGCACTCCAGTCCTTGATATCGTCGAAGTCGGAGCGGGCGGCGGCTCGGTCGCCTGGGTCGACGAGAACAAGCGGATGCGCCTGGGCCCCAAGAGCGCTGGGTCGGATCCCGGTCCGATCGCATTCGGCCGTGGGGGCATCGAACCCACCGTGACGGACGCGAACGTCGTGCTCGGCCGAATCGGATCGGATAGCTTCATGGGCGGTCGGCTGTTGCTGGACGTCGAGTCCGCAAAGACGTGTATCTCGGAACAGCTCGCTGGACCGCTGGGCTACTCCGGACCGGATGCGGTCGACCGGGTTTCGCAGGGCATCCTGGATCTCGCCAACGTCACCATGGCTGGCGCAATCAAGGAGATTACCGTCGAGCGCGGTCGTGATATTCGCGACTATCAGTTGTTCGTATTTGGCGGCGGCGGTCCGCTCTTTGCTGCTGAGCTGGCACGGGATCTCGGGATCGAGGAGGTCGTGGTTCCACCTCATCCGGGGGCGTTTTCGTCCCTGGGCATGTTGATGACGGAGGCGCGCCGCGATGCCGCCCGGACGTTTCTAAGCGCCCTTTCCCCAGCCTCGATCGTAGGCGCTCAATCACAGTTCGAGGTCATGGAGCGCGAGTTGCGGGATTCCATGAGCGCCGAGTTCGACGTCAGCCGCATCTGCTATCTTCGCGAGGCCGATATGAACTATGTTGGCCAATCCCACACCGTACGGGTCAGTCTCCCGCCTGAGCTCTCGGTTGGGGCAGTCAGATCGGCCTTCGAAAGAGAGTATCTCGCCCGTTACGGTCATTCGAACGAAGGAATGGAAGTGACCTTTGTGGCGCTGCGTGCCGGCGGCGTCGTTCCGACCGCAAGGCCAAGCCTTGAGGCTGTCAAATGGGTCGGCGAGGTCAACGCCGAACCTGGGCCCAGCTTCTACAGGCAAATCTACTTCGCTCGAGCCAAGGCACGGCTGACCACCCCGGTGTACCGCCGATCGGACCTGCCGATCGGGGCCGCCATCGAGGGACCCGCTGTGGTCGAGGAATACAGTTCCACAACGGTGATCGGGGCCGGAGACCGCCTCGTCGTGGGCAAGCTCGGAGAACTCCGCATCACTTGCGCGATCAATCGACGGACGGAGAGGTCGACCCATGAATAAGATGCTTGCTTCCAGCCTGGCCGTTCCGGCCGTCGACCCCATCGAACTTCAGATCATTCGGCAGCGTCTGATTGCCATTCCGAATTTGATCGAGAAAAACATCGAGAGAACAGCGTTCAGTCTGCTGGTCCAGGAATACAAGGACTACGCCGTTGGCTTTGTCGACGCTCGGGGGCAATTGGTGACGCAATCACGCTATAGCCTTCCAGCCTTCGTCGCGAACGCCCTCGGTCTTGGTGTCCGATCGGGTTTGGCGGCCTTTGGCGAAAAAGCCATGCGCGATGGGGACGTATTCTTCGTCAGCGATGCCGAGGTTCTTGGCGGGCATCTCAATGATATCTGCATGTTCACGCCGATCTGGATTGAAGGCACCCTGATCGGATTCTTTGCGGTGATCGTCCACTGGATCGATGTCGGAGGCGCCACGGCAGGCTCCTGCCTTGCGCCCACGGCGACCGAATTGTCCCAGGAGGGTATCCAGTATCCCGTGATGAGGCTGGTGCAGGAAGGCCGCAGGCTGGATGAAATCTTTCGCTTGATCGCGAAGAACACGCGCTTTCCGCGGCTGCTGATGGGAGACGTCGAGGCGCAGCTCGGCGGATGTGCGATGGGGCGCGAATTGGTTCGCGAGGTCGTCGCCCAGCACGGGCAGGCTGGAATCCTTGCAGCCATTGAAGCCATGCGGGCTGACTCCAGCCAAAACATGGCTCGCGCCATTCGTGCCGTGCCACCTGGCACCTATACGGCGTCCTCGTTCTTTGACGACGACGGTGTGGCGTTGGACCAGCCAATAAAAGTGAATGTGAAGGTGGTCGCCGATGGCGAGACCCTCACAATCGATTTTTCAGATGTCAGCGATCAGGTACCCGGTCCGTTCAATTCGGGCCGGGACGGAGGGGCGGTGGCGACCGCCCGCATGGCGCTGAAGTTCCTGTTATCCTCGTCGACCCCGGTCAACGAAGGGGAATTCGATAATGTGCGCGTTGAAATCCCGGATGGAAAGTTTCTGAGCGCCGGCCCCGAAGCAGCGCATGGATCCGGGCCAAATACCCACGCCTCGGTGGTTGATACGATCCTTCGTGCATTTCACGAGGCTCTCCCCGACATGGTCCCCGCGGGACATCACGGGATCTTTGGCACGCACACGATAACCGGCGTCAACGAAAGGACCGGCGAACGGTTCCTCTGCATGGACGCGATGTCAGGTGGTTGGGGTGCGTTTGCGAATTCCGATGGGCCGGGACCATTCCGGTCCACGGCTCACGGCGACGTGCGGGACGTGCCCGTCGAAATTCAGGAGGCCTTGTATCCTTACCGTATCGAAACGAAGCGCCTGCGCGAAGATTCAGGTGGGCCCGGGCGCTTCCGTGGCGGTCTCGGTGTCGAGAAAGTCTACCGCTTCCTGCAACCACTTACGCTTATGAACAAGCTCGATAGAACGAAATGCCCACCTTGGGGGTTGGTCGGCGGTGGACCGGGAAAGCCAGCTGGTGGAGAGGTGATCAGGGCTTCCGGCGAGCGCCATCCTCTTCGTAAAGGAATCCTGGCGGTAGGTAAGGACGACGTTCTCGTCATATCGAGCGGGGGTGGCGGAGGCCATGGGCCCGCGAGCGAACGTACTGCCGACCGGCTCAACGCGGACGTTCTGGAGGGCTATGTCACCGTCGAGGGCGCGCTCAGCGATTACGGAATTGTGTTGAAGAACGGCGCGGACAAGGGACAAGGTGAGCTACCTCCGGCTTGATAAAACACCCTATCTCGGTGTCCATCAAACCGGCAGCAGCTCAGGGCCATTGTTCTTCAAGTGATGTCGAACGAGGGTGATTGCCGCCTCAGACGCTGCAGCCGAATACCCACGATCTCCATGGACTAGAATCAATGAGACCGCGCCTTCGGACAGGAGCCAGACTGCGCGAGCCAGCTTATTGGGGCGGCCGACCCCAGATTGAGCCAATAGCTCCCCGAAGCATTTCTCCAACTTGGCCTTGTGTCGGCGAGCAATTAGCCTTGCCGGATGGCCCGGCAAGTCTGCGAGTTCTATGACGAGACGTGTGAATCCGGACCCGGCCCACCTTGGCCTATCTGCCCAAACGGCAAGGTCTTGGAACATCGCCTGGACGATGGTCTCGGCTGATCCAGAGAGACCATCTCCGAAGGAGCGGAAAGCCTGCACCGCCAGATGATGTTGAGATTCGAGCACATCGGCGAGCAGTTGATCCTTACTGTTGAAATGGTGATAGAGCGTGCGCTTCGTGAGCTTCGCCGCTTCAGCGATGTTATCCATTGTGACACGGTTGTAACCTTGGCGGCGAAAGAGCTTGTAAGCCGCTTCGAGAATCCGTCCGCGTGTCTGCTCGGCTGACCGTCGCATGGCGCTACCCTTGCTGAAGTATACTCAATAGTGAATTTACATGACCGGGGCCTGATGTAGAAGGCATTCATATCAGAACCTAAGCTCCGGGATCGCGGCATGCCTCACCACGCTCTAACTATACGAAGCATTACCGCGCGAGCCGTTGTCCTCAAGCTCAAGCGACCAGTCGTGGCCCGTATCGCCACCCTGTCCGAGTGGCCGGTTATCTTGATCGATTTGCATACCGAGGAAGGGATCACGGGTCGGGGCTACCTCGAACCCTATATCGTGAAGTCCATGCGTTACCTGGTGCCTGCATTGCAGGATTTTGGTGACATGTTCAAAGGACGTCGCCTCGCTCCGGTCGAGTTGTTCGACGCAGCACGTAAATCGCTGCATTTCGTCGGCTACGAAGGCTTGTCTATGATCGCCGCATCTGGCCTCGACATGGCAGCGTGGGATGCGCTGGCCAAAGCGGCGAACCAGCCACTTTGCGTGCTGCTCGGTGGCACGGTTGGTCCCGTGAAATCGTACAATAGCAATGGTCTGTGGTTGAAATCACCGGAGGCTGTCGCCGCCGAGGCAATTGAATTGCGCGACGAGGGCGGTTTCGCGGGCCTGAAGCTCAGGCTCGGGCGCGAACGCATTTCTGATGATCTTGCGACGCTGGATGCTGTGCGGAAGGCCGTCGGCGACGACATTCATCTGATGGTTGATTTCAATCAGGGGCTGACGCTGGCCGAGGCGCTTGAGCGTTGCCACATGATCGATGATCACGGGCTAGCCTGGATCGAGGAGCCGATCGTCTATGACAATCTCGATGGCTATGTCCGGCTCGCGGCCGAACTGAAGACGCCGCTGCAGATAGGGGAGAACTTCTACGGCCCGCGGGAGATGCACAAGGCGCTTCAGCGCGGGGCGTGCGACCTTGTCATGCCTGATTTTATGCGCATCGGCGGCGTCACCGGATGGATGCGGGCAGCGGCCATCGCGGGTTCGGCGGGAATACCCATGTCGACGCATCTCTATCCAGAGGTTGCCGCCCAAGTTATGCGGGTTACCGAGACGGCGCACTGGCTCGAATGGCAGGATTGGGTTGATCCAATCTTGCAGCAACCTTACGCGATCAAAGGCGGGAACCTGCATATTCCAGACGTGCCGGGCGTTGGCATTGAATGGAACGAGGATGTGGTTGCGGCGCATCAAATTTAAGCAACGACCGATGTCCCTCGGGCTTTGGCTATGCAGCGTCTGGGGTGCGCAAGCTGATCTCTGCCGCAATCGATGTATGAGCTGCTGCCCAGCGTTAGGGATGCACGCCCGCGCGATCCAGGCCTTCGCGGTCCGTCCTAATCAATAGGGACAAGGAGCGATTCGCCTGTCGCGACGAGTGCTCTCTCGCCCTGATCGCTCTCCGCGAAAAGTTCTGCCCTTGCAAAAACTTGCCTGCGTCCAGCCCGCACAGTGAACCCCTTTGCGATAAATCGGCGACCAATCGCGGGCTTTAGACAGTTCATCGAGAAATGAGAAGCCGTTACGTTGCCAGACACAGTGACTGCTGCGAACCCACATGCAGTATCAAGGAGGGCCGCGATCAATCCGGCATGGAGATAGCCCGAGTACTGAGTGAATTCGTCGCTCCACTTCATGTGAATTTCAACGACGCCTTGTTGCGCTGAATCCACATGAAATTGCGCCAGCTTATTGAATGCCGCCGAGGCGTTTATCGCGGTCAGGCGCTGCAAATGCGATATTGGATCTTGAGCCATGAAGTTCTCCAACGGGGCAAGCCGGGGCGCTGGCTAGCTAAGCATTGACGTTAACGACCGTTCGACCTCGGACCGTCCCGGCGAACATTTGGCGCACCACATCGGGAACCTCTGCGAGGCCGACTACCTGCATCGTTCGGACGAGCTTGTTCACGTCCAGATCTCGAGCCAAACGCGACCATGCCTCGAGTCGCGCCTCCTGAGGGGTATTCACCGAGTCGATGCCCGCCAGCGTGACATTGCGCAGGATGAACGGCAGAACCGTTCCGGGAAGATCGACACCCTGAGCCAGTCCGCAGGCCGTCACTACGCCGCGATACTGCGTCTGCGCCAGCACGTTCACCAGCGTATGACTGCCGACCGAGTCGACTGCGCCAGCCCAACGCTCGCGTGAGATCGGTGCTCCCGGCTCCGAAAGCGTTCGTCGATCGATGACATCAGCCGCGCCCAGACCCCGCAGGTAATCGGCTTCCTCGAGACGTCCCGTCGATGCAACGACGCGATAGCCGAGATCTGAGAGGAGAGCGATCGCGATCGAGCCGACGCCGCCGTTGGCTCCGGTGACCAGAATGTCACCACGCTGCGGTGTAAGGCCGCCATGTTCGAGGGCGAGCACCGACAGCATGGCGGTATAACCGGCCGTGCCGATCGCCATGGCGTCCTTTGTGGAGAAGGGCGCGGGGATTTTTACGAGCCACTCGCCTTTGACCCGCGCTTTCTGGGCATAACCGCCATGGTGGGTCTGGCTCAGTCCCCAGCCGTTGGCGACGACGCGATCTCCGACAGCGATGCCGGGATAGGAGGATGCCTCTACCGTTCCAGCAAGATCGATACCGGGAATGAGCGGAAACTTACGAATGACCTCGGTGCGGCCGGTAATGGCCAGTGCATCCTTGTAGTTCACCGTCGAATAATCGACCGCGACCGTAACGTCGCCGGGCATGAGATCTTGCTCGTTCATTTCGACCACGCTGGTCGAAATCTTCTCACCTGTCTTTGCAGCCAGCAGCGCCTTGAACGTCATCGCCATATCCTAGATTGGTGTTTCGCTGTCCACGGACCTAGGGTCGCGGCTCCGTATCGCAAGAAGGCACAATTAAAGCGGCTACTATCATTTATGTAGGTACCTGACGCGTTCCAAAGCGTGGAGCTAGGCTTGGGCCGATATGACAGCGGGGCTGACATGGCGACGTACTCCGAAGCGCGACCAGGCAGCCTGCTACCCCGAGGCCCATCCGTGCGCTCTGGCGCGGGTTGTCGACGAGCTCTCTGCCGAGGTGCTGCGGCAATTTACAGGAGGCTGTCAGCATCTATTGTATTAGGGTCGTCATGTGATATGAAGACAAGGTCTAAACAGCCATTCAACGGCAACATCCAAGGCCTTTAACGGGGCGAGTGTGACCGGAGCGTTCGGCGCCATGGAATAGGCTTCAGGTTTCACGGGTCCGGACCCGTGTCCTGCATGCCGTCAGTACGCAGAATCATTGCAGATGGAGGTCTCCATGCGTCCAAAAAGGTTTGACGCGAAAAGCGGATGTGCAGTCGGAGTGACACTGTCCGTCATTGGCGGCATGTGGAAGCCGCTGATCCTGTTTCATCTGTTCGCTGGCAAGAAGCGGTTCATGGAACTGTCCCGAGCCATTCCTAACGCCACGCAGAGGATATTGACCCTTCAGCTACGCGAATTGGAGGCTGATGGCGTGATCGTGCGCCATGCCTATCCGCAGATTCCTCCGAAGGTGGAATATGAAATCTCCGCCTTCGGCCAGAGCCTCGGGCCTGTACTGCTTTCGCTTCGGAGCTGGGGCAAGCAATATGGGGGGTCAATTGAAGGGGTCCCTCAGCCACACCACGCGCCCGAAGATCGGCAGCCAAGCGCATGCTACGTGGCATCTACATCGCCAGCATCGGTCGACGTGAGAGGCCTCGTTTCGCAAACAGAGCCAGCATAATTGAGCCGGACGGACGAACCGGCGTGCCTCTTGGGTGACTACATGGTCGTAGGTGGAGCGTAGGGAAGCGGTTACTCCGCTGCTTCCAGTGCCGGCTCGCTCAGGTTCTTCCCGTCGAACGCGCGACGCGCTTTATCAACGGCAGCTCGGTGTTCCACGGTCCAGTTGTAGAGGGCCTGGAACGGCTTCTTCAGGGTGCGTCCCAGGGGCGTGATGCTGTATTCAACGGCGACCGGCGATACGGGGATGACGCGACGCGCAACGATGCCGTTGCGCTCCATACGTCTTAGTGCCTCCGTGAGGGCCTTTTGCGTGACTCCGTCCAATTCGCGCTTCAGGGCGTTGAATCGCAACGGACCCGACCTCAATGCAGCGAGGATCAGGATTGACCACTTGTCGGCAATCTGGTCAAGGACCAAGCGGCTTGGGCAGGCGGCATTTCTCGCGTTGCTTTCTTTTCTCATGGCGGTTTCCTCGAGGATACCTGGGCGATTCAAAGTACCTAATTGACGCTAGGTATATTGCGTATACTTGTTCGCGGCAACGACAATTTCGACAGTTCGTTTGACATGCATCACCGCTTCAGAATCGGCATTCTCAAGTCAGCGACGGAGCTTCGATGAAGATCGCAATCATCTACGCGCATCCGGTGCCCGAGTCACTGAACGCGTCGTTGCTTGATCTCATGGTCAAGAGACTCGAGGCCAACGGGCACTCGGTCGAGGTCTCCGACCTTTATGCAATGGGGTGGAAAGCAGTACTGGACGGAGATGATTTTCTGAATCGCGAGCCCGGAGCCAGGCTGGATCCAATGCTGGATTCGAAACAGGCCTACAAGGAAGGCAAGCAGAGTCCAGACATCGCTGCCGAACAGGAAAAGCTTCTAGCGGCTGACGCTGTCATTCTGCAGTTCCCGCTGTGGTGGTTCTCGATGCCCGCGATTCTCAAGGGGTGGGTCGAACGCGTCTACGCATACGGGTTTGCCTACGGTGTGGGCGAGCATTCGAAACTGCGTTGGGGCGACCGCTATGGAGAAGGCCTGATGACCGGCAAGCGGGCGATGCTGGTCGTCACCGCCGGGGGCTGGACTTCGCATTACGGCCCGCGCGGTATCAACGGCCCCATCGACGACCTGCTGTTTCCGATCCACCACGGAATTTTGCACTACCCCGGGTTCACGGTCTTGCCGGCGTTCGTCAGCTATGGAATTGGCCGCGGTCGGGTCGACGACAATCAATATGAAGCCATCGCTTCCGCGATCGAGAAGCGCATGGATGAGCTATTCACTATCGAGCCTATCCCGTTCCGGCGCCAGAATTTTGGCGACTACGAGATCCCGGCACTGACCTTGCGCTCCGAATTGGCGCCGGGCGTGATCGGCTTCGACGCGCACCGCAGCGATTCCAAGTAGGGCGGGGCACGTCGCCGCTGCATCCTCAAACGCAGAGAGAGAAAACATGAAAGCAGTTCGATTCCACAAAACTGGCGGCCCTGAAGTCCTTGTCTATGAGGATGTGCCTGACCCGACGCCCAAGGACGGAGAAGTCTTGATCAAAGTCGAAGCCGTCGGGCTCAATTTCGCTGACGTGATGCGTCGACGCGGCGACAAGTACCCGGAACCGTCACCCCCTCCGTTCATTTTGGGAGCCGAAGTTGCCGGCACGATCGCCGCGATTGGAAAAGGGGTCACGTCGCTTGCAGTCGGAACTCCGGTTCTTGCAACGCCCGGCGCGGGTGGCTACGCGCAATACATCTGCGTGCCGGCAGAAAGGGCCATACCGCGCCCGCCCGGCCTTGAAGCCGTACAGGCGGCGGCGATCGTGGGGCACGGGCTGACCGCAGCTCTCGCGCTTCGTAACGCTGCGCGATTCGCGCCGGGGGAAAGCGTGCTGATCGAAGCTGCGGCCGGTGGCGTCGGGTCTTTTGCGGTCCAATTGGCCAAGCTGTATGGGGCCGGCAAGGTCATCGCTGCCGCGAGCACGCCCGAGAAGCGGGCAATTGCCGAGCGTCTCGGTGCTGATGCGTCCGTCGATTACACGGCGCCAGGCTGGGCAAAGAAGGTTCGGGAGCTGACGGACGGTCGCGGCGTCGACGTGGTGCTGGAGACCGCTGGCGGTGAAACCGTCGCTCAGGCGCTTGACGCGCTTGCGCCTTTTGGCCGAATGATTTTCATCGGCCAGTCGAGCGGCAAGACGGCCCAGATCGAGCCATGGCAGCTCACGGTTCCAAACTACACCGTGACCGGCTTCTACATCGGCGCATATCTCGCTTTTCCGGACCTCATCCAGTCCACGCTGGGTGAGATTTTCGGCTTCATCATGAGCGGAAAGCTGTCGCTGCAGGTGGGCACGGTTCTGCCCCTTTCCCAGGCGGCGGAAGCGCATCGGCTTCTGGAAGGCCGAAAGACCACGGGCAAAGTTGTGCTGCAGCCCTGGATCGATGCCTGAGCCGTCGAGATGTTTCACCGCACGGCACCAGAGAGCTGGCGCCGTGCGGCTCAACTGGGCCAATTGCCAGCTTCAGCCAGTGTTCGCGTGGCGATTGATGCCGCAGCGGTATGGCGACGAGGCGATTGTTGCGAACCGCCAACGAACTATGGCTGTGCCGAACCTCTCGAACCTGCGCACGCGAAGCAGGCATTGACGCAGGATCAGCAGACTCCAACGAGCGCCGAATACCACGGCTATGCGTGCCAACGAGCACTGCGTTTCCCAAAGCGCGTCATATCTCGCAGATTTCTCCGAACGATTTACGTCCAGAGTGTTAAATTCCAAATAGGTATTAATGAGGTACGCAGAGATATCTTTGCTTTACGGGTATCGGATACCAATTCAGCTTGACAGTTCTATTTTAGAACTATTTACTTGCTCAACCGATGAAAGTGAAGGGCGGACCTGCTCGTTCGAAGGGGGCCGCGCAGCGCTCCTGACAGCAAGGCGCGAGGAGGGTGGCATGAGGAGCGTGGACGATATCACTGCGGCCGAATTGCTGGATGGCCTGCCGTCCAGGGTGCACGAGGTCTACGCGCCGTTCGTGCGGGACATGCCGGATCATCCGGCCTTCGTGGAAGGGGGGCGTTCGTGGAGCTACCGACAGTTTTCGGAGGCTGTCGACGCCACGACGAAGGATCTCGCCGATTTGGGGATCCGGCCTGGAGATCGCGTGATGATTGCGAGCGAGAACAGCGTGGCCTTGGGGGCGATGTTGTTCGCGGCGAGCAAGCTTGATGCATGGGGCATTGCGGTTAATCCCCGCCTCTCGGCCAGGGAGATCGACCTGATCGGGACGCACAGCGGCGCTAGACGCGTGCTGTTCAACTCGGCGCTCTCGAAGGAGGCCGCCGATCACGCCAGCCGCGTCGGAGCGAAAGTTGGCGCTGTGGGGCCATTCGGTGGAATCGGCATTGGTCCTCCCAATGCGGATGCGCAAGCGGAGCCCGTCGAGAAGGACGGCGCCCGTCAGGTCGCGGGCCTTTTGTACACTTCGGGCACGACCGGTGCTCCGAAGGGAGTCATGTTGAGCCACCGCAATCTGCTCTTTACCGGAAAGACTTCGGGAATCCTTCGCCAGAGCGGTCCGGCCGACCGCATCTACGGCGTGCTGCCGATGTCCCACATCGTCGGGTATTCGATCCTGCTGATCTCCACGCTGATGCACGGCGGCACGTTGTATGTTGTGGCCAAGGCCGACCCCGCTGCGCTGGCCCACGCCATAGCCGAGGAGGGAATTACGAGCCTGTTCGGTGTGCCCGCCACATATCAGCGTCTGCTCGAACACAAGGCGGTCAAGGGCATCCAACGACTCGAACGAGGCAAGCTGCGGATCATAGCCGTCGCCGGCGCTCCGCTCGACCTCGATCTCAAGAAGCGGATCGAGGACGAATTCGGAATCCCGCTGTTGAACAATTACGGCATAACCGAATGTTCGCCGGGCCTGTCGGGTGTCCGTTCAGAACACCCCGTCTCGGACGAATCGGTCGGCCCCTTTCTTCCCGGTATCGAGCACCGGATCGTGGACAGGCAGGGCAAGAAGGTGGCGACCGGCGAAGTGGGCGAATTGCACGTCCGAGGCCCCAACGTGATGCTTGGTTATTATCGCTCTCCCGAGCAGACCGCCGCGGCGATCGATGACCAGGGATGGTTCAACACAGGGGATCTGGCCCGGGTGAACGGCGAGGGTCATCTCTACATCGCCGGCCGAACCAAGGAACTCATCATCCGCTCCGGCTTCAACGTTTATCCCGCCGAGGTGGAGGCGGTGCTGAATGCGCACGACCAAGTCGTCCAATCAGCTGTGGTGGGACGACCGGTTGATGGCAACGAGGAGGTCGTCGCGTTCGTGCAGCTTCTCTCCGGCGCCAGTGTCAGCGCCGAAGAGCTGAAGTCATACACGGCCCAACAGCTCACTTCGTACAAGCGTCCGACCGAATTGATCGTGCTCGACGCTCTGCCTTCTGCCTCCACCGGCAAAATACTCAAACACAAGTTGCGAGAGATGGCGATCGAACGGGCGGCCGGGAAGGTGTCCGATGCCGCAGCCGCGGGCTGAGTGATGCACTGCAAGGGATGCGGCGAAGCCGCACCAGGGTCGGTCGCCGAGGCCGCTACGGAAATTCAACGATTGATGAGCGACGCAGCCCGTCGCCGCACAAGGGAGAAGTCGATGTTCAGGAAGTCTATACTAGCAGCCGCGATCGGCGTGACGATTGTCGGCGCGAACGCGCGTGCGGAAATGCCTGGCGTTACCAAAGACGAGGTGAAGGTGGGGGCCACTTTCCCGTTTAGCGGTCCCGCCTCGCCGCTCAGCAATACCGGAAAGGGGCTGATCGCTTACATCAATTCGATCAACGAGCGCGGTGGCGTCAACGGCCGCAAGATCAACCTCATCACCTACGACGATGCTTACAGTCCGCCCAAGACGGTGGAGCAGACCAGGAAGCTTGTCGAAAGCGATGAAGTGGCTTTCCTGTTCGGTCCGCTCGGTACTCCCGGCATCGGCGCCACCATCAAATACGTCAACGCGAAGAAGGTGCCTCATCTATTCGTGGTAAGCGGCGTGACCAAGTTCACGAACTTCGCTGAATTCCCGATGACCACCACGGGTTTGCCGAGTTATGACACGGAGGGGCGGATTTACGCGAAATACATCACCCAGGCCCGGCCGGGTGCGAAGATTGCGATCCTGTATCAGAACGACGATTTGGGTAAGGACTTCGTCAATGCATTCAAAGGCTACCTGAAAGAGGAGTTCGACAAGAAAGTTGTAGCGTCTTCCTATGAAGTGACGGAGCCGACGATCGATTCCCACGTGGTGAAGTTGAAGGCGTCTGGCGCTGAGGCGTTCCTGGTTGCCGGCACGCCGAAGTTCGCGGCTCAGGCTATCAAGAAAGCTGATGAGGTTGGTTGGAAGCCTCTCTTCCTGATCAATCTGGTGTCGAGCTCGGTCTCTTCAACCATCGTCCCGGCCGGGCCGGAAAAGGCGGTTGGCATTGTCGCGGCAACAATGCTCAAGGACCCCAATGACAAGAAATGGGCCGACGACCCCGGCATCAAATGGTACCGTGAGCATTTCACGAAATACCTGCCGGGCGCGGACATCGGGGACGCCAATTATGTGTTCGGTACGCAGCAGGGACAGATCCTGGAGCAGGTGCTCAAGCAGTGCGGAGACGATCTTTCGCGTGAGAACATTGTCAAGCAATCGCGGAGCATACGCGGATTGTCGCTTCCCACTCTCATACCGGGTGTTACGATCAACACGGGCCCGGAAAGCAGTATGGCGTACACGCAGCTGCAGCTGCAGCGCTGGAACGGCAGCACGTGGGATCAATTCGGCAAGGTTCTCAGCGCCGAGGAAAAGTGAGCTTGCCTTTTGAATGAAGCAATGCGGTGATCGGAGCCGCAAAGCGACTAACTGAATCAGGGAGCGCGAATGTCCAGCGACGCACTTTTCCGGCCTTTCAAGCTGAAAGGGTTGAACCTGCCGAACCGGGTGGTGATGGCGCCAATGACGCGCTCATTCTCTCCAGGCGGAATTCCGACCGAAGAGGTCGCGCGGTACTATCGCCGCCGTGCCGAAGGAGCGGTCGGGTTAATCATATCGGAGGGGACGGGCGTTGATCGTCCGGCATCCCTGAACGATCCGAATGTTCCTCGCTTTCATGGCGAGAAGGAGCTGGCGGGGTGGCGGCTTGTGGTTGACGAGGTACACGCCGCGGGTGGCCTGATGGCACCGCAGCTATGGCATGTCGGCGCCGTTCGCACGCGCGCCCAGGATTGGTCTCCTCCCGGCGCCTACGACACTCCGTCCGGCCTGTCGCGACCGGAGAAGAAGTTCGGCGAGCCGATGAGCGAGGAAGACATCGCAGACGCCATTCGCGCTTTCGCCGATGCGGCGCTTGCGGCGAAGCGCCTGGGGTTCGACGCCGTCGAATTGCACGGCGCGCACGGCTATCTGATCGATCAGTTCTTCTGGGAGGGTACCAATCGCCGCGAGGATACTTACGGAGGCAAGGACCTGCCCGGCCGGGCCCGGTTTGCCGCTGATATCGTCCACGCGGTGCGCACATCGGTCGGAACGGATTTTCCGATCGTGCTCCGCATCAGCCAGTGGAAGCAGCAGGACTTTGAAGTGAAGCTTGCCGATACGCC
This sequence comes from Bradyrhizobium sp., assembly GCF_016219575.1. Classification (GTDB taxonomy): domain Bacteria; phylum Pseudomonadota; class Alphaproteobacteria; order Rhizobiales; family Xanthobacteraceae; genus Bradyrhizobium. The sequence continues at coordinate 89,542 of NZ_JACRMG010000001.1, forward strand.
TCGCGCACTGGAAGCCTGGCTCAAACCTCTGGTCGACGCGGGAGTCGACATTCTGCATTGCTCGCAACGGCGCTTCTGGGAGCCGGAGTTCGATGGCTCCGATTTGAATTTCGCCGGATGGGCGAAGAAAGTAACGGGAGTGCCGACCATTTCGGTCGGGTCGGTCGGCCTGACCGGCGAATTCATCGCCGCGTACGGCGGCGAGAGTTCCCGTCCGGCTTCCCTCGACGAGTTGATCCGCCGCCTCGATCGCGAGGAGTTCGATCTCATCGCCGTGGGCCGAGCGCTGCTTCAGGACCCGCAGTGGCTACTGAAGGTACGTGACGGCCGGACGGAAGAACTGATGGCGTTCGAACGGACGGCGTTCGCGGCGCTGAGCTGAGAGACGGAAGGTCTAGAGCCGGGGCGCATCGCCACTGAATAAGAGCCATCCAAGGTTTATGTAGCCAATGCTTGGGCGACCGTTCCAAGTTGGTTGGCAAAGAATAGTCGGTTGCAGCCCCCATGTCGTTGCGCAGTCGCCTGGAAAAAATTCGGAGGTAGCAAATGAGCGAGACGAAAACTCAAGTCGGTCAGATACGCACCGAGGTGCACGAGCATGTCTTCAAGATCATCATCGACAACGTGGCGAAGAAGAACTCCTTCAGTCCGCAGATGATGGCGCAGATGTCGGATGCGATGACGCTTCTCGACCGGACGGACGATTACTGGGTTGGGGTGCTCTGTGCCGAAGGCCCGGATTTCACGGCCGGGCTTGATATGCCGAAGTTCTTCGGACCCAAGGCCGAGAATACCGAGATCAAGCCTGGGAACGTCGATGCGTTCGCGCTGAAAAGCCGTTGCCGCAAGCCAATTGTGACGGCAGTGCAGGGGATCTGTTTCACAATCGGCATCGAAATGATGCTGGCTGGCGATATCGTCGTGGCGGCCGATGACGCCCGGTTCTGCCAGATGGAATCCAAGCGCGGGATCGCGCCACTCGGTGGAGCCCACTTTCGCTATCTGACCCGGGCCGGCTGGGGAGATGCGATGTATCATTTGTTCCTGTGCGACGAGTTCAATGCGGCCCGTGCGCACAAAATCGGGTTTGTTCAGGAAGTCGTCGCTCCCGGCCAGCAGGTGGGTCGTGCGATGGAAATCGCGCAACTTATCGCGAAGAACGCGCCGATCGGCATTCAGGTGACCAAGGAAGCCGCACTGAAATACATCGAGGCCGGCGAGACAGCTGCGATCGATTACATTCCCAAGATCAAGGATCGCGTCTTCAGCAGCGAAGACATGAAGGAGGGCATCCAGTCCTTCGTGGAACGTCGCTCGGCCGTGTTTCGTGGCAAATAGAATGTCGGCGGAAACGCAGAGTAGAACTTCGCCCACAAGCGTGAGGATTTGACCATGGGAAGCATCAAGAAGGCATTCGACCTCACCGGCAAGAATGCGCTTATTACGGGTGGCTCGCGCGGCCTTGGGCTGCAGATCGCCGAGGCGCTAGGTGAGCAGGGGGCTCGTGTCGTGATTTCCTCTCGCAAGGCGCCCGACCTGGAAAAGGCCCAGGCGCATCTTGCAGGTCTCGGCATCAAGGCGGAGTGGATCGCAGCGGATAATTCCAAGGACGAAGACGTCAAGCGACTCGCGGACGAAACGATCAAGAAGCTCGGCCGGGTGGACATTCTGGTGAACAACGCGGGCGCAACCTGGGGCGCACCGACCGAGGATCACCCGATCGAGGCGTGGGACAAGGTGATGAATCTGAACATCCGCTCGCTGTTCGTGCTCAGCCAGCAGGTTGCGAAGCACTCGATGATCCCCAACAAATATGGTCGCATTATCAACCTTGCTTCGATCGCCGGCCTGTTCGGAAGTTCAGGGGATATGCAGATGGTTGCCTATAATACGAGCAAGGGCGCGGTGGTAAATTTCACGCGGGCCCTGGCGGGTAGTTGGGGGCGCTACGGAATTACGGCCAATGCTCTGGCGCCCGGCTTTTTCCCGTCGAGGATGACGAAGGGCACGATCGAGGCTGTCGGTGTCGAAAAGCTCGCCGCCGGCGCGCCGCTGCGCCGCATCGGCGATGATGACGATCTGAAAGGCGCCGCGGTTCTCTTCGCCAGCGACGCCGGCAAGCACATCACCGGTCAGATCCTTGCCGTCGATGGCGGTCTAACTTCGGTGATATCGGGCTAGGGAACCACCAGCGTCAGCGTCTCGGCAACCAGGGCCGGCGTTTCGCTGTTCTCGATCTCGAGTATCGCGTTGCCCTTGATCAGCAAGCGTCCGTTGTCTTTCGGCTCGACGCTGGTCATCGAAAGCTGAAGGCGAACGCGGTTGCCCGATTTTACCGGTGTCAGGAACCTGACCTTGTCCAGGCCATAGTTAAAGACGGCAGATGCATCAACCGGAGCGAGCCCCAGGTCCATGCCGAGTGGTGCAATCAGCGACAGGCTCAGGAAGCCGTGGGCAATTGTGCCGCCTGCGGCACTTTCCTTGCTCGCTCGCTCCGCGTCAACATGGATCCATTGTCTATCTCCAGTGCATGCCGCGAACTGGTCGATCATGGACTGGTCGACGGTGACCCAATGGGACCTGCCGAGATCCTGGCCTATGAAATCCCTGATCGCCGCAAGTGTGACCTTTGCCATCGCTAGTATCCGTTGTTCTATTGAGTATTGGCATATTCCGAAGTACCGCAAGAAGACCATGACGATTATGTTGAACGGGGGGCGCAATATTGAATAACGGTCGCGCACCGATGGTCTTCGCTCGGCGTTCCCGAGGCCAACAACTCAAAGCAATGTTCGAAGGATGATGGCGTGACCGAGGCAAACTGGGATCTGTTTCGCTTGTTTTCCGTGGTGGCGAGAACCGGAAGCGTCAACCGTGCCGCGCACGAGCTCGGTATGAGCCAACCGACGTTGAGCAGACGTCTGAAGGAACTGGAGCGTTACGTGGCCGCACCGCTGTTCTTTCGGGCCTCATCCGGTGTGAAGCTGACGCAGGAAGGCGAAGACCTGCAGCGCTCGGCCGGCGATATGATGCTCGCATTCGAGTCGTTTCAACGCGATCTGCGTTCGCGGGTCGGGCAGCGATCGTCAGTGGTCAGGATATCGGCGACCGAAGGCATGACCAAGCACTGGCTGCTGCCTCGCGTTAAGGAGCTGCGGCGGCGCAATAGCCGGATCTATCTGGAAATAATCTCGACGGTGAACCAGCAGAGCGTGGCCACGAGCGATCTGGATTACGTCATCAGGATGGGAGATCCCGGCGAGAACGATCTCATTGGAAAGCGCGTTGCCGATATACCGATGGGGATATTTGCTTCCGAGCAGTACCTTGCCGGACGCTCCGCGCCACGGTCCTTGCCCGAGTTGAAGGATCACGACATCATCGGCCATACGACCGATTTTGTCTCCTTCCGCAATGTTCGGCTGAACCAGAGGCACCTATTGGAGTATTTCTCGGAGGCGGCGGGCGCTCGCAGCGTTGTTCGGGTCAATCCGGTGGCTAACCATTTTGCCGCCGCCGGTTGCGGGCTAGGGCTTGCGCTTCTTGCTGTGCCGTTCGCGCAAGCCGAGGGGCTTGTCCAGGTATTGCCGCAAGAGATTGTTACGATGAACGTTTGGCTGCTCCGCAGACGTGAGAGCGATCTTAGAAAAATGACCCGAGAGGTCCGACGGTTCCTGGAAGCAGAGTTTGCCTCCTCAAGGGAATGGCTCGCGGGCACGGTCCGGAGGCCGACCAAACGCAAGGCTTGAAGTCGCTCGCATGGTCCCGTCGCCCGCATTTTAGCAATCGGATCGGCTGTAAAACGTGCGAGGCCGGCGGTCAGGTCATTCTGCGCTGAATAACGCTAATCCAGAATTTGTCTACCTTCCATGTGCCCTACCGGCCATCGTGTACCCCAAAACCTATAATGGGGGAGGGATTGATGATCGAATCGGATGGGGCCTTGCTGTCAAAGCCGGTCCAGACGATCGCGGAAATTCCGCAACGCTACGCCGTGAGTACTCCGGACGCCGTCGCCCTGAGCTTCGAAGGGCGCGAGACAACCTACCGGACCCTCGACGAATTATCCAATCAAGTCGCCAACGGCCTTGTGGCGACGGGTGTGCGGTCGGCGAGCCGTATTGCGATCCTCGACAAGAATTCGGACATTTTCTTTCAAATTCTGCTCGGAGCGGCCAAGGTCGGCGCGGTTCTGGTCCCGATCAATGCAAGGCTGGCGCCTCCCGAGATTGCCTTCGCAATCAACGATGCCCAAGCCGAAGTTCTCTTCGTCGGCGAACGGTTCGTAGAAATCATCTCCGCAATCCGGGACCAATTGGATACCGTTCGCCAAATCATCGTGCTGAATTCGATATACCCCAAGTGGCGCGATGCCCAACCCCGATCGGATCCGGGCTTGCCGGTTAGCCCGGATGACGTCTGCGTGCAGCTATACACCAGCGGCACGACCGGTTATCCAAAGGGCGTTCAGCTTTCTCACGCAAATTTTCCCCTGCAGGCGGTTGACGACTGGAAGGCGTGGTCGTCCGACGACGTCATGCTGCTTGCAATGCCGTTGTTTCACATAGCGGGGGTTGGTACCGGTGTCCTCGGGCTGATGGCGGGCCTTAAGACGATCGTGCTTCGCGAGTTCGTTCCATCTCAGGCGCTCGAAACGATACAGCGTGATCGGGCTACGATCTCGTTTCTCGTCCCGGCGATGTTGTTGGCGATGCTCGCTGAGCGCAACGTCGAGAAAGTCGATCTCTCGTCGCTGAGGCAGATTATTTACGGGGCGTCCCCGATACCGCTCGAACTTCTCAGGAAGTCGCTCCGGGTGTTCAAGCATACGGGGTTTTTCCAGGTCTATGGCCTTACCGAAACGACCGGCGTCATCACCGTTCTGGCAGCCGCAGACCATTCTGCCGGCGAGGACGAGATCCTTAGGTCATGCGGCCGCCCTATCGAAGGCGTCGAGTTGCGGATCATCGACGCTTCGGGAAAATCCCTGCCGGCCCGACAGGTGGGTGAAGTCGTGTGCCGCTCGTCGCAAAATATGAGGGGATACTGGAATCGGGCCGACGACACCGCGAGGACCCTCAGGAACGGATGGCTGCATACAGGTGATGCCGGGTTCCTTGACGAAAATGGCTATTTGTACATCCACGATCGCTTGAAGGACATGATCGTTTCCGGCGGAGAGAACGTCTACCCCGCCGAGATCGAAAGTGCCTTGTACGGGCACGCGGATATCGCCGACGTCGCCGTCATCGGTGTCCCTGACGACCGGTGGGGCGAGGCCGTCAAGGCCCTCATCGTATTGAAACCGGATCGCTCGGCGGACCCGGCGGCCATACTGCATTTCGCGCGAGAAAGACTGGCGGGGTTCAAGATCCCGAAGTCGATCGAGTTTGTCCACGAGCTTCCCCGTAATCCGTCCGGGAAGATCCTGAAGCGATTGCTGCGCGAGCGCTATTGGAAAGGATATGAGCGGAGGGTCAACTGAAGCGGTGGTACGCTTGATTGCACAGCGGAACCGGCTCGGTTCTCTATTATTATTTCCCTGGAGCTACGACGCGGGATATAGTCGGCGCCCCGCGTGTGGGAGCCGGGATGTCGGTTTTGCGCCACGTCGTCGCGCTGCTGCCGAACTGCCGTTGAAACCAACGGGAGAACGTCGGCAAGCCGGAGAACCCGAGCAACTGAGCCGTCTCAGTGAGCGATCTGCGCTCGGTCTTGACATGACGCTGTGCGAGCTCAATGCGTGCATCGTTGATGATAGTGGAAACTGTCTCGCCGCGTAACGCCAGCCTGCGGTGCAACGTTCTGCGATTGAGCCCCAGATGGCTGGCAAGCCCGTCGCTCGTACACCGCCCGGAGGGGAGCAGGGTGAATACCAGCTGCCGGACCGTCGCATCGATCGTGAGATCGGGCTGAGCGATCATCGCATCCAGATATTGACGAACGTAGCGGGCCATGACCGGGTCTGCAGTCGAAATCGGCGCATCCAGATCGGCGGCCCGCAATAGAATGCCGTCAAAGCCATTCCCGAAATGCGGACGAGTATTGAAAAAGCTGTTGTGGATGGTCCGTCCTTGTGGCGCCGGGTGCGAAAAACTGATCCCATCCGGGATCCAGGCATTGCCGGCAAGCGTATCCACCGTCCGGAACGCCGCTCCCACGACGGCTTCGATTACTTGTCGAAGTCTCCCGCTGGTAGCCATGACGAGCTGGAAGCTGAGGCTGGCCACACCGTCGTGATCTTCCAGACGAAGGATCACCGTTTCCGAATAGAGCCGAAAGTGCCGCTCGAACATCCTGAGGGCGTGACGGAGCGTTGGTTGCTCGCGAGCGACAAGCCCGATGGGGCCGAGATGGGCGAGGCTGCGCTTGGCCGCCATTCGCAGGCCAAAATCCTCCGCACCTGCGACAGCCGCCGAGTGCTCCAGGAGCTCTGCCGCGGGGCCGGCGGGAATTAGAGTATTGGCATCGGACAGGTTCAACCCGTGCAGACCGAACTTCTTGATCAATCGACGCGCATCGAGTCCAAGCGACTCCGCGACGTCGACATAGCCCGTCAATATTGCGGCGCGAAAGCGATTTGCTGGAAGAGCCAAAGCCTGAGACCCCGCTGGTCTGTGCCGCAGGCGACCTTATTCTCAATGTCCCAGAAAGCAAAGTGTGTGTCCCAGATGGCAAACCAGAACATCCACCAAACAGGTATGTCTGATCAAAACGCGCAAACGCGACGAAAACCGCGGGAGGACATCATGCCGACAGTCAAGTTCCTCGAATTCGATGGAAGCGAGCACAAAATTGAGGTCTCCGTCGGCACGAGCGTGATGCGGGCCGCGGTTGATAACGGTGTGCCCGGCATCGACGGCGACTGCGACGGGCAATGTGCCTGTGCAACCTGTCACGTCTTTGTTGATTCAGCCTGGTTGCCACAGACAGGTGAGCGAACGCCGACCGAGGAAGAACTCCTCGGCTTCGCGTCGGCCACGGAACCGAACTCCAGGCTTGCCTGCCAGATCAAGATGACAAACGCGCTTGACGGCCTAGTGGTGCGAATGCCCGCAGGTCAGCACTGACAATTGAAAAGCCGACATCAGGGAGGAAGCCATGAACAACATTTCATTGGAACGCGTTCGCGATGACGCCTATGCGATTCCGCTCGACAGACTCGATGTGAGTGAAGCCAGTCGTTTTCAGAACGATACCATCTGGCCATATTTCGAGCGGCTGCGAAAGGAAGATCCCGTTCACTACTGCAATGACAGCCTGTTCGGCCCGTACTGGTCGGTGACCAAGTATCGCGACATCATGGCGGTGGATACCAATCACAAGGTGTTTTCGTCGGAAGTGAGCAACATCACCATTATCGATCGGACGGAGGAGGAGCGCAATCCGATGTTCATCGCGATGGACCCTCCGAAACACGACGAGCAGCGCAAGACGGTCAGCCCGATCGTGGCGCCAGGCAATCTCGCCAAGCTTGAAGGCTTGATCCGCAGCCGCGTCAGCGCCATTCTTGATGGCCTGCCGCGCAACGAGACCTTCAACTGGGTTGACAAGGTTTCGATCGAGCTGACGACGCAAATGCTGGCCACGTTGTTCGATTTTCCGTTCGAGGATCGGCGGCTATTGACTTATTGGTCCGATGTGGCAACGACCATTCCGCAGGCAGGTCAGGAGATCGATAGCTGGGAGAAGCGCGCCTCGATACTGTCTGAATGCCTGGCCTATTTCACGCGGCTATGGAACGAACGCATCAGTGCAGAGCCGCGCTCCGACCTGATCTCGATGATGGCGCATTCGCCGGCGACCCGGAACATGGCACCGCGGGAGTTCCTTGGAAACCTGATCCTCCTGATCGTGGGCGGCAACGACACGACGCGCAACTCGATCAGCGGTGGTGTGTGGTTCATGAACCAGAACCCTGATCAGATGCGCAAGGTGCGCGGCAATCCTGCCCTAGTCCCGAGCGCCGTATCCGAAATTATTCGCTATCAGACGCCGCTCTCGCACATGCGCCGCAACGCCCTGGTCGATACCAACCTCGGCAACAAGGAGATCAAGGCGGGTGACAAGGTCATCATGTGGTACATCTCCGGAAACCGCGATGACGAAGTGATCGAGAATGCCGACAGCTTCATCATCGATCGCAAGAACCCGCGGCAGCACATCTCCTTCGGCTTCGGTATCCATCGCTGTGTCGGTAACCGTCTTGCCGAAATGCAGATCAGGATATTGTGGGAGGAGATGTTGTCGCGGCGCTTCGACATAAACGTCGTGGGCGAACCAGAGCGGGTATCGTCGAACTTCGTGCACGGTTATTCCGCGTTGCCTGTGCGGATTGCCGCTTAGGCAGCTAAACGAGAATGCGGAATGCGGCCGCGCCAACGTTGAACTAACGGCGCAACAAGTCGGCTGGGGGGCCATTAAGTCAGTCCAATTACCACGGCCTTAAAACTCGTTATGTGTCAACTATCGCTAGTCCGGACTACCGAGGGATGAACAGATATGCTCATTCGTAACCAGCGACATTGCCTTGCCACGCCGAGGCAGCAGTACTGCCCTGCAGCGGAATGACGGTTTATGCGAGCCCCATCGTTGCGTCAGGATAGCGTGAGGTAAATTCAGTGGAGGCCAGATATCAATCAACATCTAACTGATAAAGATATTGATTAATCGGATCAGCGATCGCGGCAATTACGGTGCCAATTGAGACTCTTGGGCAAACCTAAGAAAATCGTCAAGCGCACTCGGGTCTTTCATTGAATCTGGATTGGCTGTTGTTGCCAGAGATGCTCCTTCGAGAATCTTTCGAACAGGAATCTCCATTTTCTTGCCCGTCAGGGTGTAAGGGATGCCGGCGACGACTCGGATCGAATCTGGCACATGCCGAGGGCTGCAATTCGTACGCAGGGTATTTGCGATTTTGGAGACTAGTCCGTCGCTGCGTGCAAATCCGGAATTCAGCACGACAAAAAGCGACATGTAGTCCCGACCTTCTTTGTCCTTGTTGCAAACAACAATGCTATCAGCGATTTCCGGTAATGCTTCTATGCATCTGTAAATTTCGGCTGTTCCAATGCGCACACCATGACGATTTAACGTGGAATCCGATCGCCCATAGACGACGGACGCGCCTTTTTTATCGAACTTCACGAAGTCCCCATGTCGCCAGACTCCGGGAAAAACGTTGAAGTAGCTATCGAAATACTTACGTCCATCTGGATCGTTTAGAAAATGAAGCGGCATGCATGGTGCGGGGGCCGCGAGTACTAGTTCTCCGATTTCATCTACGATTGTGTTACCTTGAGGGTCGAAGGCTCTTGCGTCTATCCCAAGAATAGGCGCTGAAATCTCCCCGGCGTAGACGGGTAGGGTAGGAATACTGCCGACAATAGCGCTGCAAATTTCAGTGCCGCCACACGGGGCCGACATCCACACGTCCTTCTTTACTGCATCGTAAACCCACTCAAAATCCTCTGGCTGCGCGGGCGAACCAGTGACCATCATGTAGTTGACGGAGGAGAGATCGTGCTTGACGCCGGGTTTGGTGGCAAGTTTGCGCTGGCCCTGAATAAAAGTAGGACTGGCTGCAAATCCGGTCGCTTTTGACTTGGCGACAATATCGAAAAGAACGTCCGGCTCTGGATAGGTGGGGCTACCATCGTAGGTGACGATGGAAGCTCCTGTCATCAACGCGCTAACAAGTACGTTGAAGACCATCCAGCCGGTGGTGGTGTAATAAAAAATGCGGGATGCCTCATGAAAATTGGAATGAAGTGCACTGACATAGTGGGTGGCAATCATTCCGGCATGGCCGTGTACAATGGCTTTAGGGAGGCCTGTCGTCCCAGATGAAAAAAGCACCCATAAAGGACTATCGATGTCCACTCTCTCAAATTTAAAGCTCTGCCGATCGATTGCTGGGCCCGCGAGAAGATCGGCATAAGGCACGGACAACTTGCTCGGCGCCTCGGCGTCCGAGCGCAGATACGGTAGCCAAACTACCGTTTCGAGAGACGGAAGCTCAGCGATGATTCGTTCGACATGCGTGGTTCTGTCATAATCCTTTCCGTTGAAACGGTAGCCATCCACTGCAAACAAAACCTTCGGCCGCATTTGGGCAAACCGATCAATAACGGCTGACGTCCCGAATTCGGTAGCCGCAGATGCCCACACAGCCCCGATGGAAATTGTAGCGAGCATAGCTATGACAGTTTCTGGAATGTTCGGCATATAGGATACTACTGGGTCTCCTTTACCTATGCCAAGCTGCCTCAATGACGTTGCGAGGCGCAAAACTCTGGCACAAAGATCTCCCCAGCTTAGAGTAACACTCGGGCGAGTCTCCGAATAAGCTACAATCGCTGGTCGCGTCGGATCGCCAGATTGTTCGCCGCGTAGGATATGTTCGGCGTAGTTGACTTTAGATCCTTCAAACCATCTCGCGCCAGGCATGTGAGAACCCGCGATCACTTGCTTGTAAGGAGCATCGCTTTGAATATCGAAATACTTCCAAACTGATTCCCAAAACCCTTCGAGATCGTTTACGGACCAGCGGTGTAGCGCAGGATAGTCCGAGAAATGCAAACCCTTTTCTTCTCGCAAAAATGAGATGAAGTGAGTTATCCTCGCATTCGCGATTGTTTCTGCAGACGGCTCCCACAACAATTTCAAATCGCTCATTTTTCACTCCGTAGCCCAGTAATCATCTCAGATCTGGTATTGGTACTATTATGGTATCAACGGACCGGAAGCAAGAATAGCGCCGTGCGCAGTCACGGAGCTGCAGATTCCACAGCGCGCCTTTGTGTCATCGCGTGTTGCAGCAAGTTTGCCCGCATGGTCCTTCGTCTCCCCCGAAACTCTCTTTTAACGACACATCCCCCGAAGGTGTACCCAGCCATTTGTTGGCACTTGACGTGTCAAAGCGCGAAGCATGGACCCGCATACAGGGCAGGTCTGTTGACATGCAACATAAAAGATTGTTGATACTATGATAGTATCAATGTCGGTGGGCAGGCTGCTGAAGCGGCCTGCATGGATGACAATCCATTACATTCGTTCGAGACGCTTTCGGGCAGGGCTGCGGCCTCTTGGGGCGCAAGGCTGTTTTCTTGGGCTAGATTAATCGGTTGGGCATTCCGTAACGCCCAGCAATGATGGGAGGGACATTATGAGATATAAAACATTTGGCCGGCAGACGGGATTGCGAGTGTCCGAGGTTGCTCTCGGTGGTGGTAACTTCGGAAATAGGTTGGGCTATGGCTCTCAAGCGCAGGATGCGCGGGTGATGTTTGACGCCTACGTAACCGCCGGAGGAAATTTCATCGACACTAGCGAAAACTATCAATTTGGCGAGTCCGAGGAATTGGTGGGGCAATTCATAGCGGGTCGGCGCCAGGAGTTCGTTATCGGAACGAAGTTTACTCAAAGCGCCGATAAAGAAGCTACGCTTTCAAAAACCGGAAATAGCCGCAAGAATATGATTTACTCGCTTGAGCAGAGTCTCAAGCGCTTGAAGACCGATCACGTCGATCTTTACTGGGTGCATATGCCCGACTTCATGACCCCGATGGAGGAAATTGTGCGTGCTTTCGACGATCTTGCGCGGGCGGGCAAGATCCTACACGCCGGCCTATCTAACTTTCCCGCTTGGCGAGCCGCCAGAGGGGCCACGATTAGCGATTTAAGGGGGGCGGCACCGATCGTTGCTATCCAAATTGAATATAGCTTGGTCGAACGCACGGCAGAGCGTGAGCTTTTGCCCATGGCCGAAGCGCTCGGCCTGGGCGTGGCCACATGGTCCCCGCTCGGCGGTGGTTTGCTCACCGGCAAATATCGTTCGAGTCCGGAAGGGCGAGCGAAAAGTTTGGGTGTGTTAGTTCACCGCGAAACCGAGCAGCGTCACACAGCAATCATTGATGCGCTCTTTGATGTTGCAAAAGAAATCGAACGCACGCCCACGCATGTCGCGATCGGATGGCTGAGAGCGCGGTCTGCGCGATCGACCACGGGTATCGTTCCGATTCTGGGCCCACGTACCATTGATCAGCTTAACGACACCCTAGACGCATTAACTGTTACTCTAAGTATAGAGCAGCTCGAAAAGCTCGAGCAGGCGAGCGCATTTGCACTAGGGGTTCCTCATGAGATGATCGGTAACGACTATTATCGAACCAAACTCAGCGGTGGCAAGCCCGAGTTGTTCGACTATCCCAAGTTCACCGTGGCTTGATGAGGGGCTTGGGCTTAGATGCTTTGGGGACCGAAAAGGGCCGAAGCCGGGCGTACTTCGCCTTAATCCGATCGTCCGCCCCCGGACCAAGAACAAAGGCATGCACATCATCGGTGATGGGCATGCCTGTTCTTTTATCCATCAGTCCTAGGTCAACATCAATTCCAGTCCGTGAGTCGATTAGCCTTGTGCTCGGCTTTGCGGCCGCAAAATGTCGATGGCCCCAGGCAAACAGAGCAAGGAGCACCGGCTGAAAATCTCGACCAACCGATGTGAGCTCGTAGCAGAACCGAAGCGGCTTTTTGCTGTAGGGCACCTTTCTGAGCAACCCATTTTTCACCAGTGCGGACATTCTACGTGACAGAATTCCAGGGCTGATCCTAAGGCTCGCTTCAATTTCGTCAAACCGTGAAAGCCCCTCAAAAATATCGCGCATGATCAAGATGGTCCACCAATCCCCCGCGCGGTCGAGACTGCGGGCAATTGAGCAGCGTGATTTTTCGAATGATTTGCGTTTCAAGCGACGTCCAGTGCTAGAGACTCAAACCGCCGTTCCACCGGCGGAGGCCCTCGCTATCATACATAAAAAGGTGCCGCGCTAACGGCATCAAATCATAGCAAAAGCGCGGTCCTGCGGGCGGCGCTGGGGCATCATCAATTCCGAAGCGACCAGAAAAAAGCATTGACAAACTCAAACAATCATTTCAAATGGTCATTTGAAATGATTGTTTTAAGAAAGAGCGTGCCTCCCTTTGGCCGCCTTGTCTGGAGGTAAATATGTTTCGCTGGTTTGCTTCATTCTTTTTGACCTTCAGCATTGCAATTCACCCCGCTCTTTCAGCAGAAGAACCGGGTATCAGTTCATCTGAAATCAAAATCGGATCGACATTTGCTTTTAGCGGTCCGGCCTCGCCTCAGGGAAACGTTGGGCGAGCAATTATTGCTTACATCGACGCGCTCAATGAGCGAGGTGGAATTAACGGCCGCAAAATCAAATTCATCGCTCTGGATGATTCTTACAATCCGGCGAAAGCCATAGAGCACACGCGCCGACTGGTGGAGAGCGATCAGGTCGCGTTTATGTTCAGTCAGTTGGGAACAATCAGCAATTCCGCAACGGCGAAGTACCTTACCGCTAAGAAAGTGCCCGGTCTCTTTATCGTTAGCGGCGCAGCCAAATTCACAAACACTGACGAATATCCTTACACGACCACTGGGCTTCCGAGTTCGTTCAAAGAAGGAAAAATTTACGCACGGTATATCGCCGAAACGCTCCCGACTGCGAAAATCGCGATCCTGTATCAAAGCGACGATTTGGGAAAAGATTTCCTTGTGGCTTTCAAGGACTACCTCAAGGCAGATTACGCCAACCGGGTAATCTCCGCATCCTATGACATAACTGATCCTACGATCGATTCACAGGTGATAACTCTCCGAAGCTCGGGTGCCGATGTGCTCCTTTTTGCTGGTTCTCCTCGATTCGCCGCGCAAACCATCCGCAAGGTCAATGAGCTGGGCTGGAAGCCTCTGGTTATTATCAACTCGGTTTCTAACTCGGTTTCCGCAACGCTCACGCCGGCGGGCTTGGACAAGTCGGCGGGTGTCGTGACTGCTTCGTTATTCAAGGATCCAAATGATCCTAAATGGAAAGACGACGTTGGAGTGAAGGATTACGTGGCGTTTCTGGCGAAGCATCTGCCATCGGCAGATCCGGCGGATGCGCCCTACATGCTGGGAATGCAGCAAGCACGACTTCTTGAGCAAGTCTTAAAACAGTGCGGCGATGACCTCTCGCGGGCGAACATTGTTAAGCAGGCCCGCAACTTAAGAAATTTGACTCTACCCTTGGTTCTCCCAGGGATTCAAGTGAATACGGGCCCCGATAACAACCAGGCGATCACGCTTCTCCAGTTACAGCGATGGACCGGGACGAGCTGGGAGAGGATCGGCGGCGTTGTCGGCGGCTCAGATAGATAGGTGGTTTCAAGAGCCGCCTAATGCAGTGAAAGCCGCCAAAATGATTAAAGCAATTGCAGAAGACAGTGAGATCAGGTCGCGCATTCTGAATGCCGCTGAAGAACTCTTCGCAAAAAATGGCCTGGAAACATCTATCCGAGAAATAACAGAGCTCGCGAATGTTAATATCGCCGCGGTGAATTATTATTTTAGTTCGAAAACGGCTCTTTCGGAAGCAATTTTTGAGCAGTTATCTCAGCGCATTAATATCAAAAGGCTCTCAGACCTCGAGAGCCTTCTAAGTCTTGCGCGGAACGAATGTAGACCCCCTTCCTTGCGGGATATTGTGCTCGCGTTCATACGGCCGTACTTCGAGCCAGGGTCAGATGGGAAGTTGCTCGCTCGCCTGATACTTCAGAGTCGCATTGCTCCCACCTCGCTAACTAAGGTCATTGTGGAGCGTCATTTCGATCCGATGGCGAAGCGCTTCATTGAGGCCTTTTCGCTCGCGTGCCCTTCTGTGGAAGCTTCCAAGTTTTACAGGCGATACGAGTTTATGGTCGGTACTGTTGTCTTTACCATTTCTGATCCTGCCGGAGGCAGCCGCATGAGGCGACTGTCGAATGGTCGGATCGACGTTGATGATCCGGACGTGGCTTCCTCGCTTGTATCGTTTGTGATCGGTGGACTGTCGGCGGACGACGGCTTGGTGCCAGATCAGAGTGGTTGAGCGCCCGTGTGAATTGTCGCCACCGTTTGTGCAGCGGGTGGGTGCTGTCGTTGCCTTCCACAAAATCAGTGTGTCAGAAAGAAACAATGAGTGTAGATCTCAAGTCAATCGCTTTTGGCAGTGATCGAGGTGCTGCGAAAAGCGGCAAGCTTTCACTCGTATTAGGTCAAGGACGATACTCGGATGACGTGAGGGTCCCTGGGCAAGTCCATGCGGTTTTTGTGCGTAGCACGGTAAGCCACGCTATCATCGGGTCTATCGATATTAAAGACGCTGCAAAAATGCCCGGCGTACTCGCGATTTTTACCGGCGCTGATCTTGCGGCCGATGGCATCGGCGAATTTCCTATTCTCGCAAGCGCAATAGGTCGCGATGGAAAACCAATGTTGGTGGCGACAGCGCCGGTCCTGGCGGTCGACCGCGTGAAACACTCGGGTGAGCCAGTCGCGATTGTTGTAGCTGAATCCGAGAATCAGGCGGCGGACGCCGCAGAGGCGGTTCTTGTACATTGCGAGCCGCTTAGGCCGGTCCTGAATATCGAGGATGCAATGAAGCCTGGTGCTCCACAGCTTAGCGAGCACATTCCCAGCAATATCGTGCTTGACTGGACCAGCGGCGATCTGGAGGCCGTTGAAGCTGCATTCAAGAGCGCTCATCACATCGAGCGCATTCGCTTGAACGACGACCGCGTGGCCGCGGTATCAATGGAGCCACGTTCGGGTATTGCTAATTGGGATGAGCAGAGCGGACGGTTCACTCTAATAACTGCCACCCAGGGCGTCGCGGTCGTTCGTAAAGTCATCGCGGAGTCTGTTCTTAAGGTTCCCGTCGATTCATTACGTGTACTGACGGACGACGTCGGTGGCGGGTTTGGAATGAAAATACAAGCATACTCCGAGTATGCTGCTATCCTTTACGCCTCCAAGAAACTGAACAGGACAGTGAGGTGGAAGAATTCCAGATTAGAAAGCTTTCTCAGCGATACTCAGGGGCGCGGCTATATCATTCACGGTGAAATAGCGCTCGACGCTGAGGGGCGAATCCTGGCGCTTCGAGTCAATAACATGATCGGGCTTGGAGCTTACACGTCCCCTTTCACAACAGCTTTTTCGACAGTGAACACCAAGAATTGTCTTTCAAGCGTATATAAGATCCCCGCCATCGAAATGGGAGCAAAAGTTGTTCTGACAAATATGGTCCCGTTAGGTCCATATCGAGGAGCGGGAAGGCCTGAAGCTATCTATGTTGTTGAGCGCCTCATCGAGGCGGCGGCACGATCAATGAAGATAGATTGCGTTGAACTGCGAAGACGCAATCTTATCGGCACGGACGCTTTTCCATATCAGACGGCTGTTGGACCTATATACGATAGCGGCGAGTTCGAAGCCGTTATGGATAAGGCGCTAGAACTGTCGAACTGGCGAACCTTTCCGGAGCGTCGCGCCGAGGCGGAGACGCGCGGTAAGATACGCGGCATTGGAATTTGTTGCTTTCTTGAGGTTGCAGGTGCGATCCTTAACGAGAAGGCGGACATTCGATTTAGCAAGGATGGCTATCTGGAAGTTCGTATGGGTGCGCAAGAGATGGGGCAGGGTTTTAATGCCACCATGTACGATGTCATCGCTTCTCAGGTAGGCGTGCCGGTTGATCGCGTAAAACTGATTCAAGGTGACAGCGATGAAATCCACGAAGGGCTGCCTTCGCTTGCATCGCGGTCACTCATGATGGCAGGAAATGCAGCGGTCTTGGCCTGTAGACAGGCGATTGAGAAGGGACTCCCGATCGCTGCGCGCGTGTTTGAAAGCGCGCAGGAAGACATTGAATATCGGGATGGGCACTATCGGATCGCAGGAACCGACCTAAGGCTCTCTATTCTTGATATTCCGGCCAAAGCGTCATCACTCGAAGGCGATCTTGACGAAACGGTTCTCAACACGGTGGCCGAGTTCGTTTCGCCACAACTGACGTTTCCGAACGGATGTCATGTCTGCGAGGTTGAAATTGATCCCGACACGGGTGTTGTAGCGGTCGTTAACTTTACAGCCGTCGACGATGTCGGCAACGTGATGAACGAAGCCGCCGTGTGTGGACAAATTCACGGTGGTGTCGTGCAAGGCCTCGGACAGGTGCTTGGTGAGCAGGTCGTTTATAACAGTGATGGGCAACTGCTAACGTCCTCGTTGATGGACTATTTCATGCCGCGTGCGAGCGATGTTTCGTCGATAACAACCGCTCTTCACGTTGTCCCGTGCACAAACAATCCTCTTGGCGTGAAAGGGGCGGGCGAATCCGGTGTGGCTGGCGCGCTTCCTGCGTCGATGAATGCAGTTTTGAACGCGTTGGCTGGCAAGGGTATCGATCATTTTGATATGCCGGCGACGCCATATCGACTGTGGCAAGCTCTTCAGCACGCCAGTTCATAAGCTAGTCCTTTGCGGCCGTAAAACAGCGAGAGCTTCACGATGAACACCAAGGATGTCGGTGCGGACGCATGGAACGACCCGCGCATAATGGCCGGTATGGATCGTCAATTGAGACTGCTCGACAGTTATGTGCGTCAGGGATTTCACTTAGGTGGCTGGAAGCTGGGACTCGGCGCACCGGCTGCTCGCGAAGCCCTCGGATTGCCGGCAGCAGCTATGGGTTTTATCCTTCGAAGTGATTTTCGCCAGAGCGGCGCAACTGTCGCGTTGGACGGTTGGAAACAACCCATGTTGGAAGGCGAAGTTGCTGTACGGTTTGCCGATGCGGTTACAACGAAAATGAACGATGAGGAGATATTGAAACGAATTTCTGGGATTGGATTAGCAATCGAACTCGTCGACATCGACGTGACAGCGAGAAATGTCGAAAGCATCGTCGCCGCGAATATTTTTCAGAAACATGTGGTTTTAGGATCGGAAGCTTCAGAATGGCGTGAGGACGATATTGCTCGAAGTGCAGCGGACGTGAGTGTGGACGGCAAGACGATGCACTCAACCAATGAGCCAATGGCGCTGACCGGCGGCATCATGCAGAACGTCAGGCATGCCGTTCTCTACCTCGACGCGTTTGGCCGCCAATTCAATCCTGATGACATTTTGATCACAGGGGCAATGATGCCCAATATCAATATTGCGCCTAATCAGTCCGCAAAGCTTTTAATGAAAGCCTTGGGCTCGGTCGAAATCAACTTTGCGTAAACAACGTTGGCTCTGAGATAAATCCTGGCCTGTTCCTCTGCCGCCAATCAATCGTGAATGAGCTTTGATCCGCACTGACCATCTTAATATAATGGGACAACATGATCCAGATTTCGCTTATCGTGAATGGAAGCCCCGTCACATCGGAAGTCGACCCTCGTACGTTGCTTGTTCAATATTTGCGCGAGACGTTGGAACTGACTGGGACACACGTCGGTTGCGATACCTCTCAGTGCGGTTGTTGCGTTGTCCACATCGATGGCAAGGCCACCAAGGCTTGCACAACGCTTGCCGTGATGGTGGACGGTCAGGAGGTGACAACGATTGAAGGTCTCGCTGGAAAGGGGGGGCTGCATCCGATGCAGAGAGCCTTTCATGAAAACCACGGTCTTCAATGTGGCTTTTGTACCCCTGGCATGATCATGACCGCCGTCGACTTAGTGCGACGACGAGGTCACGATTTAAGTGATAATTTGATCCGCGAGGAACTTGAAGGGAATTTGTGCAGATGCACCGGGTACAACAGTATCGTGTCATCTATTGCAGCGGGCGCCGCGGCGATGGCCGAATCCGAGCGCATTTAGGGGATCGGGCATGTATACATTTGCATATCAACGGCCCAACACCGTCCAGAGCGCTGTCGATTGTCTTCGCGAGAATGACGAGGCCAAGCTGATTGCAGGTGGGCACACCCTGGTGCCCGTTATGAAGCAGCGACTGGTCAACCCGTCGGTCCTCATCGACCTTAGCCGTTTGGAGGAACTGCGGCGTATTGAAAAATCAGGGCAGGATCTTCTCGTGGGTGCAACGAGCACGCACGCAGAGGTGGCAGGCTCGGCAATCGTTGCTGAGACGAATCCTGCTCTGGCCGAGCTGGCGGGGTCGATCGGTGACCCAGCTGTGCGTCACCGTGGCACAATCGGTGGCTCGCTCGCCAACAACGATCCAACGGCAGATTATCCTGCGGCTGTTTTGGCACTGAATGCAACCATTGTCACAAACAAGCGCAGCCTTGAGCCAGAGCAATATTTTCGAGGTCTCTTCACTACGGCCTTAGACATTGATGAGATTATAACGTGTGTAAAATTTCCACATTGGACAAGGACGGCATATCAAAAATTCCGAAACCCGGCTTCGCGATACGCTTTGGTTGGCGTGTTCGTTGCGCGACGGACTTCCGAGGTTCGCATCGCTGTGACCGGTGCAGGTTCTGATGGCGTATTCCGATTGACGGCCTTCGAAGACGCACTGCAGGAACGTTTTTCGCTCAAAGCACTTGAAAAACTGTCGGTCTCGCCTGCCGGGCTCAACAGCGACGTTCATGGAAGTGCTGAATACCGAGCTCATTTAGTCGGCGTCTTGACGCGGCGTGCGGTAGCGATAGCGCTGGAAAGTTAGAGAGCACAAGGATAATTGCGAGTGGCGATCTTCAGGATATCGCACGCAGTCGTGCCTTAACAGATTGCACGATAGAACAAGTCAGATAATCTTGAGCTCCGAACTTCTGGCGCTAAACTCTAGCTCCGGGTGGTCCAAAGTTCGGTCTCGCTGCAATGTCACCGAGGCTCTACTTATCGGCGGATGAAGGTCGGGGCTCAGGTCACTGGCTACATTTTCGGGAGCTGCGCACAATCCGATCCTTCGGATTTGGCTGGATACTCTGATAAGGTGGAAGCAGGCGCGCCAAATGGGCGACGAGAGTCGCCGCGTCTGTGCGTGCGATAAGCAGGCTTTTTGATCACCCAAAGGTAAGCCACGATGACTTGCAGGGAGCAAACGAGCTCCCTGTTGTCTCGCCAGCGGCCAGTTTGCTGAACTTGCGCACTGCGTTAGAGCCAGCGGTGCCGAGTGCGTCTTGAACAAAGCCAAATACTTTCGCCGCATCGCAACCCGCTACGAACAAACCGCCGGAGCCTCTTTCTCCACGGTCCAGCGCGCACGATATGGTCGCGTCAATGTCCACGGCTCCCAGCGTGTTAGCGGTCGAGCGCACGTTCGTTGGCTATTCTCTCATGAGTCCAACAAGCGCTCAAGGTGCTCAAGGTCGGTGACCAGATGCGCGTAGCGTGGCATCGTGTACCGGAGCTCTAGTTCAAGGGCCGTCGGAGACGACGCAGCGACACAGTCGCTCACAACCGTGACATGAAGATCCCTCTGCACGGCATCGCGCAGCGATGAGTCAAGGGTCAGGTCGCCAAGCGGCCCGGCCAGGATCAAATGCTCCAGGCCACGTGACTCGATCAGCGCGTCGATCTCAGGAAGCCCGAAGATGCTAAAGGTCGAGCGTTTCGGCAGCACGACATCGGACGGTGACGGTCCGACGGCCGACGCGATATCGGGCGCATCTGGTAGACTTGAAAGTGCGCGTTCGATCTCGCGATGCGCGGGCGTCGGAAAGGATGTGTGCGGGTGCGCGGCTATTGGGGCGTGGATGACCAAGAATCCTCGGGACCGCGCCAGCCGTGCGAGACTGGCCAAGGATACAGCCAGAGTCGGATCTGGCGAGATGAATGCGCGTTGCACATCAATGAACACCACGGCCGTCTTGTCGGCAGGGTAGTGGTGATAGGCGCGTAGGCCCCGCCGGACATACCAGCCGGTAGCGGCATTGAGCAGGTGGTTGAGCATCCGTCAGGCTCCCATTGATTCGAGCAGGGTCGATGTATCGGTGACCTGGTGTCCAATGCGCGGGTAGTTCTCGCGGATGGCGAGGTCGTGTTCGATGGGCGCAAACGCCGCAACGGCATCGGTGACCAACGTGACGTGGTAACCGAGGTCCACGGCGCTGCGTGCAGTGGCTTCGATGCACGAATTCGTCACAAGGCCGATGATGATGAGATGCGTGATGCCGCGGGCCTGTAACTGTGGGTGCAGATCGGTACCCGCGAAGCCACTCGAGCACGAATGTTCACTGGATATGATATCGCCGTCGGCGGGGGCGAGCTCGGAAAGGAACTTGCCGCCAAACCGGCCCTCTGCGAAAATGTGCGATCGCTCTTGCATGAATTGCGTTGGATGCAAGTACTTCCGTCCGGTGAGGCCATTCGGCCGCCAGCGATGGTGAGGCGCGTAGGCCACGGTCATCCCACGGTCCCGGGCAGCCTTGAGGATAGATCGGGCCTTGGCAATCATTCCGTTCGAGAGCGCCACGTTCCTCATCATCAACCAAACCTGACCGCGTCTGGACAGGAAGTCGTTGTAGGGATCCACCAGGACCAGTGCCGTATTTTTGATATCAGGCATTCGATACTCCAACAGGGATGTGCAGAGGTTTCGCGTTAACTATGATAATCATCATGATTGCCTTAAGCATGATGATTATCATGCATGAAGCATGATAGTTATCATGTAAGATGTCAGTGTTCAATGCGAAAAGGGATCCCATGCGCTACCCCGTGGCCGAAACAGCGGAAAAACATACGAAAATCCTCAGCGCAGCATCTGCGCTGTTCCGCGAGTACGGGTTCGCTGGCGTCAGCGTTGGGAAAATCATGCAGGCCACCGGGCTCACACATGGGCCGTTCTATAACCACTTCGAGTCGAAGGAAGCCTTGATTTACGAGAGTCTCCATGACGCTTCGGAAAAGGCGCTCGCGGCCATGGATGCGGCGGCTGATACGCCGGAAGGACTATTGGCGTACCTGCATGGCTACCTGAGTGAGGAACATCGCGATGCGCCCGGCCAGGGATGTCTGTTGGCTGCATTGGCCTCTGAGATTGCGCGAGAACAGGATGTCCGCTCTGTCTTGACGCGTCATGTGGTCGCGATGACTGACAAGCTGCAGCGGCTATTCCCTTGGCGCGTCAAGAAGAATGCGCGGGGCAAATCCATTCGAATGCTTTCTACAATGGTCGGAGCACTTACGCTCGCGCGTGCCGTCAACGATCCTCAGCTTTCGCAGGATATTTTGCGCGAAGCGCGCGACATGATCGAGGCAAATCCTTTGATCGCCAGAAGGGTGGCTCGGGAAATCTGAACAGCGAGGATGAGTGGATTGTCGGCCTGACGGCGGCCAAGGTGGCCGCGGATAGGGAGGCACGATGAGTAAGCGATCGCGCCGGCATTCAAGGCGGAAGTGGCGTTGGCTGCGTGAAGGGCGAGACGAACTTTGGCCGAACTGGCGCAGCAGTATGACGTTCACCCGAACCCAATCACGCAGTGGTGGGCGAAGCTGCTGGAGAGCGCGGCCGACGTATTCGGCGCGGAGCCGGCGGTGGACGTGAGGGTACTGCACGCCAAGATCGCAACTTGACGCTGGCGACCGATTTTGGAGGCGCGCCCGGCAAGGCCGGACTGTTGCCGAGCGCAAGCCGTTGGTCGCAGTGAAGAGACCGCTTTGATATCCAATATCCATAGGTGCTGCGGCACCTCGCACGCGGCAGGAACTCAACATCCCATCACTATTCACTGGTCCCGGCCGCTTGGCGATCTCACTCGATACAATTATTTGTTTCGCGCTTTAAACGCCCGCATTCGCTTCCGTCGCTCGTCAGTGTATTCGGGCGTGGGGTGCGCGGTCGCATCTGAAAGATTGACCGCGTTCCGGCATCCGATACAAACGCCATCCAGGCCCACCTCGCCGCCGCAGTCGTTGTGAAAAAGGCGGATCGCTTTGGGCTCGTCCGCACGCTTGCACCAACGTTCGCCAAAAGACCGCAACGCTAGGATCACAGGGTAGTAGTCTCTGCCCTTGTCGGTGAGCAGATATTCGTGACGCAGCGGGCGCTTCTCGTAGACCCTGCGGGTTATCAGGCCATCACCCTCCATCCGCCTCAATCTACCCGCCATCATTTGTGCTGTTGCGCCGGTCTGGGCCTGAATGTCATCGAAGCGTGTGCAGCCTGCGAACAATTCTCTCAGGATGAGGATCGTCCATCGATCACCAGCGAGCTCAGTGCACCGCGCGATCGGACACAAGGTCTGTTCCGCCGGGACAGAATCCGACATTGTCGACTCTCCTTTTCATATTCTCTTGACACTATGATAATCATAGTCGATATTTCGTCGGGGCGCTAACCGACCAAGTGCCACGTCCTCCAGGAGACGCCTGATGCCTAATATTCACTATGATTCAAGCCGGACTGCGCTGCTGCTGGTGGATCCCTACAACGACTTTTTGGCGGAAGGGGGCAAGCTGTGGGCCTTGGTCCAGCCCGTGGCGGAGGCCGTGGGCCTTCTTGACAATCTCCGCTCCACCGTGGCGTCAGCTAGGAACAAAGGAGTTACTGTGTTCTTCGTCCCCCATCGCCGCTGGCGAGAGGGAGATTATGAAGGCTGGGATCATCCCAACCCGTCGCAGATCGGCACAAACCAGCATCAGGTTTTCGCCAAAGGCAGCTGGGGCGGCGAGTGGCACCCCGATTTCGTGCCGCAGAAAGGCGACGTCGTAGCTGGCGAACACTGGGCGCAGAGCGGCTTTGCCAACACTGATCTCGACGCTCAGCTAAAGCAACGTGGCATCACCCATGTCATCGTCGTTGGATTACTCGCCAACACATGCATCGAGTCCACGGCACGCTTCGCTATGGAAATGGGCTATCATGTTACTCTGGTTCGCGATGCGACGGCCGCATTCAGCCACGAGCATATGCATGCCGCCCACGACCTAAACGGCCCGACCTTCGCGCATGCCATTACTACTACTTCGGAACTTGTCGCTACACTGGCGCACCCTGGTGCAGCCGTAGCAATCTAGACCGCGAAGCCATCCACCGCGATGACGAGCACATCGGGTCCATCGTCAGGACACTTGCAGAGCCGGCTGTCATGGCCTCGGCACTGGGATGCGACGCGGCGCGATGGCTTGCCACACGCGACGACAGCGTGTCGTTAGGTGAGATCCCAAACGCCAATTCGCTCGATCTTCGGTGCCAGCGATGCAATGGCAGTCTACGCTTACCTGCAGGCCAAGGCGTTCACAGGTCCAAATGAATCCTTCATCCTGGACGTCGGTCACTTCCCCATCAGGAACGGCCTGGCGAGATCAATGAACTACGACGGGCCAGCGTTGCAGCGCACCCCCGCCGCCGCGAACGACATGACCGCAAGCGGGCCGGACGAATGAGTGCGGTGGCGGTGAAATTCGGTGCGGGCGAAGGGCCAAAGCGGCGGCGCGGGCGGCCTCGTCAATTCAATCGCTCCGACGTGCTTGACCGCATGACCAATGTGTTGCTTGCGAGCGGCCTTGAAGGCGCCACCATGGCGCAACTGAGCGCTGTGTCCGGCGTGAACAGGCCGAGCCTGCGCCTGGCCTTTGGAGAACGCGACAGCCTCATTTGTGCAGTCATCGAGCGCTATCGATCCCGGATTGGTTCTGCGCTGTGCCATCTTTCCAGGGAGCCGCTGCAGGAAGCCCTCCAGAGCATGCTTCGGCACTTCATTTCGATCTATTCGCGTGAACCCCCCGCGCCGAGCGGCTGCCTTCTCCTGGCCGTCATGCCTCCGGTACCCGGTTCGCATCCGGCCGTGAGCGCCGCAATTGAAGATGCGCGGCTGGAAATTCGCGAAGCCCTTGCGCAACGCATGCTGACGGCACAGCGCGGCCTATCGGCAAACGCCGCGTTAGTGCTGACGCAACTTTGCGTCAGCCTGATTTCCTGGCTCGCAGTCGAAGCACGCGCGGGCGCTTCGCGTGCCTCGTTGGAAAACGCAGCCGATGCGTTTGCTGCCTTCATTGCCGGGTGCTCTGGATCGTCGACAAATCTAATTGAGAGGCAGCGCGGTTCTGTATAGCTGCAGAGTTGTAGTGCGTAAGCGCATGGGACAGTCGGGCGCGATAATGGCAGAGCACTCGCGTACGTGACACCAACTGGGACGTATTCACGCGTCGTTCCGGTCCCCATCGATAGTCCCGCCAAAGGGACATCGGAATACTATAAGCTTCAAGGCGATGCCGCGCGGATGAACGCACGAACATACTTGATCGTCTCGAAGCGCTTGAAAGGGAGTGTGAGATCGCTGGCGCAAGCATGCCCGGTGCTAACGATGTTAATAAGCACTGAAAGTGGGCCCCCGATTCAGGCGGACGATCGGAGCAAATATCGCAGATTTGCGTCGTGTGGGGAGAAGCGGTAGCGGTCTACTGACTCGAACCCCCGACACCCGCCTTTCCGGTTGCGTTTCTCATATCAAACTTCACGTGCCTCGTCCCTCTTTGCTCAATGGAGATGGTTTAGTTCACCCGACGTGGGTCATGCGTTTCGGCTGGCATCCTGTTCAGTGTCTGCCCGATTTTGCGATATGGCCGCCGTTCCTGCGTAGGAGAAGGTTGCTGCCTTTACGCGACAGCCAGGGCTGCCATCATGATTGTTAGGTTTTATCGCGACGCTGCGACCGTCCATGACGTGTACACCACAACCAGAAATTTCGCCAGACACGCCGCTTCGCCTTGCTGATGCCGTGAAGATCGCGTTTCCTTTAGGAGGAATGACGGTCGCGGGTTTGCGTCGTGAGCGCGATCGTAATCGATTGGTTATTGAGAAGATTGCCGGCAAAGAATTTACAACGCTGGCTCATATCGAACGGATGCGAGAGCTATGCCGCGAAGAAGCAAGGGAGCCAGACTTCAGCTCAAGGCCGCTCGCAGAAACAAGAGCGGAAAGGTCACTCACCAAGCAACCTGGATCATCAGAGACAACGGCCGGGATGTCAGCACAGGCTGCGCTGCAGATGAGATTGCGGTCGCAGAGGAAAAACTAAGGGATTACATAACCTCTAAACACACCCCGAAGAGACGAATCCGCCACATAGACGATATCGCAATCGCGGATGTCCTCTCGATTTATTTGGATGCGCAGCTGGATAAGCTTCGCAGTCGTTTCAACATCAATAGCGAAAGCGAAGATACCGTCCCCGATATCCGCAAGTTCAAGAAGCGAATCGAACGGTTGAACGAGTGGTGGGGAGCAAAAATGCTGGGCGAGGTCAATGGGGAGGCATGTCGCTCCTACGCCAAGAAGCGCGGCAAGAAGGGAGGCGCGCGCCGAGACCTTGAAGATCTCCGTGCTGCCGTTGGTCACCATGGAGCCGAAGGATTTCATCGGGAAATCGTCAAGGTCTCGCTGCCAGAGAAGGGCCAACCGCGAGACAAGTGGCTGACGCGCAGCGATGCGGCCAAATTGGTTTGGACCTGCTGGCGCTATCGCGAAATGCAGAAGCGCTCGCGTCGGCCGAAGGACGACGTGAAGGTCCCCACAAGCAAGCGTCCCCTGCGCCATCTTGCTCGGTTCATCTTGTTGGGGATCTACAGCGGAACCCGGGCAGGAGCTATTGCAGCCGCATCTCCCATTCCAGCGATCGGTCGCTCTTACGTCGACTTGGAGCGCGGCCGCTATTACCGTCTAAAACAGGGCAGTGCCAAAACAAACAAGCGGCAGCCAACCGTCCCGATACCCTTGCGCTTGCTTGCTCACCTACGGCGCTGGCACCAGATTGATCCAGAGGCGAAGCATTTCGTCGAGTACAACGGAAGGCCCGTTACCTCGGTCAAAACGGCATTCAAGAGTGCCGTGAGGCTTGCAGGCCTTGGTCCGGGAATCTCCCCTCATACACTGCGACACACCGCAGCGACTTGGCTTATGCAGAGAGGCGCGGATCCTTGGCAGGCAGCCGGCTATCTCGGAATGTCGCTTGAGGTGCTGCTCAACACCTATGGCCATCACCATCCCGATTATTTGTCCGATGCCGTCGACAAAATCGCCAAGCGCGATCCAGCCGGCGAACGAAAAGCGCACGTATCTGGTGCGGTTTCTGGTGCGGTGATTCCAATCAGACGAAATGGCGCCTGATAAGTTGCTGATTTCTTTGGTGGGCCCGGCAGGACTCGAACCTGCAACCAGACCGTTATGAGCGGCCGGCTCTAACCATTGAGCTACAGGCCCCGCCGCAGGCGGCTGCGCGAAGCGGCCGGCAACGGTGCCGCCATCGTTTACAGGGTACCCGCTGGTCCCGCAATGCTCGAGCATGATCCGTACCCGAATGGCCGCATTGGCGCAAAGCGGGCACCGGTTTTCCGATAAATCATGCTCCAGGAGAGCAAGCCTCAATCCACCGAAACCCCGGCGAATTCGACCACCTTGCGCCACTTCTCGGTCTCGTCCTTGACCAGCTTGCCGAATTCGGCCGGGGTCATGGGCTTCGGAATGCCGCCGACCTCGGCGAGCCGGGCGACCAGCTTCGGGTCCTTCAGCGCATCCCCGACCGCCTTGTTCAGCGTGGCGATGATCTCCGGCGGCGTGCCCTTGGGCACCGAGATGCCGTAGAAGCCGACCGATTCGAATCCGGGCACGGTCTCGGCGATCGTCGGGATATCCGGCACGCTCGGCCAGCGCTTCGGCGAGGTGACGCCGAGGCCGCGCAGCGTGCCGCCGCGCACCTGCTCCAGCGCGGTCGGCAGATTGTCGAAGATCAGCTGCACCTTGTTGGAGATGATGTCGGGAATCGCCGCCGCCGAACCGCGATAGGGCACGTGCAGCATGTCGCACTTGGTCATCGCCTTGAACAGTTCGGCCGACATGTGCACCGAAGTGCCGTTGCCGGAAGACGCATAGGAGATCTTGCCGGGATTGGCCTTGCAGTAGTCGATGAACTCCTGGACGGTTTTCACCGGCACGTCGTTGGCGACCACCAGCATGTTGGTGAGCTGCATGATGCTCGCAACCGGCTCGGTGTCGCGGATGAAGTCGTAAGGCAGCTTCTTGTACAGCGAGGCGCTGATCGCATTGTTGGGTGCAACGAAGATCAGGGTGTAGCCGTCGGGCGGCGAACTGATGCCGGCAGCGGCGGCGATGTTGCCGCCGGATCCCGTGCGGTTCTCGACCACGAATTGCTGTCCGAAACGGTCCGACAGCCACTGGCTCATGATCCGCGCCACGGTGTCAACCGGGCCGCCCGCGGTGAATCCGATCATCCAGCGCACCGGCCGGTTCGGATAATCGGCGGCGGAGCAGGGCGAAATGATCGAGGCGAAGCCGAAAGCGCAGGCGAGAGCGAAAAATGCGAAACGCCAGTAGCGGGTCATGGAGCCTCCCGTTCTTGTCATTGGTTTGGTGGGCATGCTTCCACAATCGGGGGCTTGTCTTCAAGCCCGGTTGCGCGATGATGAGGCACTTTGGCGCGCAGGGAACGAAAAGATGAATCTCGCCTGGATCATTTGCGCGGCGGTGCTCCTCGCCGCAGGCCCTGCCGCGGCGCAAGAGGGAGGCAAGACCATTTCAAGGACGGCAATCAGCCTGGGAACCGCTACGCCCGGCGGCGGCTTCCCGCTCTATGGCAACGCCTTCGCAGAGGCGATGAATGCGGCGGATCCGTCGATCGCCATCGAGCCGCGCAACACCAAGGGCAGCAACGAGAACATCCCGCTGCTTGAAAAAGGCGAACTCGACATCGCGCTGGTGGCCGGCGAGCCCGCCTATGAGGCCTTCATGGGCATCGGCCGGCCGGCGACGCCGTTGAAGATATTGACCGCGATGTATTCGAGCCCCGGCATGTTCGTGGTGCGGGCCGACAGCCCCTACAGGACCATCCGCGATCTCGCAGGCCAGCCGGTGGCGTTCGGCGCCAGGGGTTCGGGCCTGCCGATCCTGTCGCGCTATGTGCTTGACGGCATCGGACTGAAGCAGGACGACGACTTCAAGTCGATCTATCTCGATCGCGCCGGCGACGGCCCGGCGATGGTGCAGGATGGCCGCGCGGCTGCGCTGTGGGGCGCCGGCATCGGCTGGCCCGGATTTGCCGCGGTGGCATCGAGCCCCGGCGGCGCGCGCTTCATCGCGCCCGATGCAGGCGAGATCGCGCGCATCCGCGCCAAGCATGCGTTCCTGAAGCCGCTGACGGTGCCTGCCGGCAGCTATCCGAACCAGGCGGAAGCCATCAACTCGGTCGGTTCCTGGAGCTTCGTCCTGACGCGCGCGGACCTGCCCGACGACATTGCCTATCGCCTCGCGCGAACGCTGCACGGTGTCGAGGCCGCGCTCTGCAAGAAATTGCCGCAGGCCTGCGAAACAACGGCCGCAAGCACCGTGGCCGCCGCGCCGAAGCAGGAGCTGATCCATCCCGGCGTGATGAGGTATTTGCGGGAGATTGGGGTAGTTAAGTGATGCGAATGGTGAGTGGCGAATAGCGAATGGAAGTTCCCATTCGCTACTCGCAATTCGCCATTCGCCTGTCTCATTTCTTCACCAACGCACATTCCGGATTCGGCGGGCCGAACGCTTCGTCGCCCGGAATCCTGGCGAGGATCTGGTAGTAGTCCCACGGATATTTCGATTCTTCCGGCTTCTTGACCTGCACCAGCCAGAGATCATGAACCATCAGATTGTCCTCGCGCAGCCTGCCGTTGCGCGAGAAAAAATCCTCGATCGGCTTCTCGCGCATCTTCGCCGCCACCTTGAGCGGCTCGTCGGTGCCGGCTTCCCTGATGGCGTTGAGATAGGACATCGTGGAGGAGTAGACGCCGGCCTGCCACATCGTCGGCATGCGGTTCATCTTGGCGAAAAAGCGCTTCGACCACTCACGGGTCTTGTCGTCCATGTCCCAGTAGAACGAGGTCGTCAGCAGCAGGCCCTGCGCCGCCGGCAGGCCCAGGGAATGAATGTCCGTGATTAGCGCCAGCAGCGCCGCCATCTGCTGGCCGCCCTTGAACACGCCGAACTCGGCGCCGGTCTTGATCTCGTTCATGTTGTTGGGAGGACCGGCAGCGATGCCGATGATTTTGGCCTTCGAGGCCTGCGCCTGCAGGACGAAGGACGACAGGTCCGGCGTCGCCAGCGGCGGGCGCACTGCACCGAGCACCTTGCCGCCGAGCCTGGTGACCACGGCCGAGGCATCGCGCTCCAGCGACTGACCGAAGGCATAGTCGTCGGTGATGAAGAACCAACTGTCACCGCCGCGCTTCACCACCGCCTGCGCCGTGCCGACCGCCAGCGCGCGGGTGTCGAACACCCACTGCAGCGCATAGGGCGAGCAGAATTTTCCATGGAAGTCGGCCGTGCCGGTCGAATGCACGATCAGCATCTTCTTCTTGTCGTTGGCGATGTTCTGCACCGCAAGGCCGACCGCCGACACCGGCACGTCAACGATCACGTCGACCTGCTCGACGTCATACCAGCGCCGCGCGATGCCGCCGCCGATATCGGGCTTGAGCTGATGGTCGCCGACCACCACGCTGATCGGCTTGCCCAGCACCTTGCCGCCGAAATCGTCGATCGCCATCTGCACCGCGGTCACCGAGCCCTGGCCGGTCGGCGTCGAGGCCGGCCCGTTCATGTCGGTGAGCACGCCGATCTTGACGACGTCGTCGGAAACCTGCGCGAGCGCGGCCGATGATGCGAGCATCACCACTGCGTACGCCGCAGCTGCGGAAAACTTCCCGGAAAACATTCCAATCCCTCCCTGGAGCACCGGCGCTTTGGCCGTTTCTTGCACTTGTGCGCCGGCTCGATAGCGCTAAATGGTCTCATTTGCAACTAATTTGCAATCCGCTGGGGCGGCCCATCCCGGATACTGCGGGGGCCGCCGGCTGTCTGTCCCTACAACTGGGGACATCGCCGGCCGGTTCGGCGGCGCGCCTGCGGCGAAGCGGAAGCGGTATTTGGTTCTGTATTTCCGCCCCGATTCAGGGCATAGGCGAACCATGACCTCGCTCCAGCGCCTGCCGGCTTCGCTCACGCGGCTCGATGTCGCGCTCATCGCATTGCTGAAGGGGGTGGAACCGGTGGCGCCGGTGGAACTGGCGCTGGCGAAGGCACGACGGTGCATTGCGGCCGAGATGCCGCAGCTTGCGGCGTACCCGCCGCGCGACGTCGCCGCCACGGACGGCTTTGCATTTCGCGCCCACGATCTCGTCGGCGCGTCGTCCTATTCCCCATTGCCGCTGATTTCCGCGCCGCGCTGGGTCGAGGCCGGTGAGGCCATGCCGGATGGCTGCGATTGCGTGGTGGATGCGGACGCGGTCGATGCGTCAGGGCCGATTGCCCAGGCCATTGCGGAAGCCGTGCCGGGGCAGGGGGTTCGCCGCGCCGGCAGCGATATCGGCGAAGCCAGCCAATGTGTGGCGGCCGGCCGGCGCATCCTGCCGCACGATCTCCTGATCGCGGGCGCCGCGGGGCTGACGAAGCTGCGCGTGCGCCGGCCGCGCCTGCGCATCGTCAATATTCCGGGCGGTGTGCTGACGGCGAATTTAATCGCCGAAAGCGCGGGGAATGCCGGGGCCGAGGCGAACGCCATCGAAGCGCCGGGACGCGATGCGGCATCGCTTGCGGGCATGCTTGATACGAGAGGCTGCGATCTCCTCATTACGATCGGTGGCAGCGGCGTTGGCCGCCGCGATTCGACGCTGCTTGCGCTGGCCGCGCGCGGCGAGGTGATCGCCCACGGCATTGCCCTGCAGCCCGGCCGTACCGCGGCGGTCGGCCGCATCGGCGAGACGCCCGTCGTGGTGCTGCCGGGTGCGCCGGACCAGGCCCTTGCTGCGTGGTGGACGCTGGCGTTGCCGGTGCTGGACCGCCTGTCGGGCCGCCGGCCGCGCAAGACGGTCCGTCTGCCGCTGGTGCGCAAGATAGCCTCCGGCGTAGGCCTCGCAGAAGTCGTGCTGCTGGAGCGCAAGGATGGCGCCTGGGTGACGCTCGCCACGGGCGAGCTTTCGCTGGAAGCGATTGCCAACGCGGAAGCTTGGCTCGTCGTGCCCGGAGGTTCGGAAGGATTTGCAGCAGGCACGCCGGTCGATGCTTATATGCTGAGGGAATGATAAGAACGTAGGCATGACCAACGCCAAAGCACCATTGCCGGCGGCAAGCGATGGGATCGACCAGGGCCAGTTCCTGACCATCCTGTCGCGCGAAGAGGCGATTGCGCGTTTTGAGGCCGCGCTGTTCCCGCGGGCCGTACCGGGCGAGCGCCGCAGGCTTGCGGATGCGCTCGGCTGCGCGCTGGCGGAAGACGTGATGGCGCCCATCGACGTGCCGCCTTTCGACCGCTCCAATGTCGACGGCTTCGCCGTGCGCTCCGTCGATCTCGCCGCCGCAGGCGAGGGGGCGCCCGTGCGCCTGATCCTCAACGACGAAGTGATCGCCTGCGGCATAGCGCCGATGCGGCCGGTGCTGTCGGCCACTGCAACGCCGATCGCGACCGGCGGTCCGGTGCCGCGCGGCGCGGATGCCGTCGTGATGGTCGAGCACACCCAGCCGTCCGGCAACCGCGCCATCGACGTCCGCCGCGCCGCCTCGCCGGGGCAGTTCGTCTCCTATGCCGGCTCGGACATCGCGCGCGGCGAGGCGCTGCTGCGCGCGGGCACCGTGATCGGTTCGCGCGAGATCGGCATGCTGGCCGCATGCGGCATCGCCGAAGTCCTGGTGGCGCGCCGTCTGCGCGTGGCGATCCTGTCGACCGGTGACGAACTGGTGCAGCCGGGCGTGCCGCTGCGGCCTGCCGCGATCTATGACACCAACGGCGCCGTGGTCACCGCGGCGATTGCCGAGAATGGCGGCGAGACGAATTTCCTCGGTGCTGTCCCCGACGACGAGCAGGCGCTGGAAGCCGCGATGCGCAGCGCGCTGGCGGCGAGCGATATGCTCGTGCTGTCGGGCGGCACGTCCAAAGGCGCCGGCGACATTTCTCACCGCATCATCGGCCGGCTCGGCAAACCCGGCATCATTGCCCATGGCGTGGCGCTGAAGCCGGGGAAGCCGCTGTGTCTGGCCGTGTGCGATGGCAAGCCGGTGGTGATCCTGCCGGGATTTCCAACCTCGGCGATGTTCACCCTCCACGACATGATCGTGCCGGTGCTGCGCAGGATGGCCGGCCTGCCGCCGCGCAGCGACGCGAAGATTTCCGCGCGCGTGCCGGTGCGGGTTGCTTCCGAACTCGGCCGCACCGAATTCGTCATGGTGTCGCTGGTCGAGGGCGCCGACGGCCTGATCGCCTACCCTACGGGCAAGGGCTCGGGCGCCATCACCTCGTTCGCGCAGGCCGACGGCTTTCTCAAGATCGACGCGCTGGCCGATCAGTTGCCGGCGAACTCCGAGACCGAGATCACGCTGTTCACGCCGCATGTGCGGGTGCCCGACCTCGTCATCGTCGGCAGCCACTGCACCGGCCTCGATCTCGTCACCGCACCGATGGCGCATGCAGGTCTCGTCGTGCGCTCGATCGCGGTCGGCAGCCTCGGCGGGCTGGCGGCCGCCAAGCGCGGCGAGTGCGATCTGGCGCCGATCCATCTGTTCGACGAGAAGAGCGAGACCTACAACACGCCGTATTTGGCCGATGGCCTCGAACTGGTGCCGGGCTGGCGCCGCATGCAGGGCATCGTGTTCCGCAAGGGCGACGCCCGCTTCGAGGGACGGAGTACGGAAGACGCCGTGCGCGCTGCGCTTGCGGATGCCGCCTGCATCATGGTCAACCGCAACCAGGGGGCGGGCACCCGCATCCTGATCGACCGCCTGCTCGATGGCGCTCGTCCGGACGGCTACTGGAATCAGCCGCGCTCGCACAACGCGGTGGCGGCAGCCGTTGCGCAGCATCGCGCCGACTGGGGCATGACCATTGCGCCGGTCGCGCATGCAACGGAACTGGGTTTCATTCCCTATGCCGAGGAGCATTATGATTTCGCGCTGGTGAAGGCGCGCGAGCAGCGGCCGGCCGTGCAGGCGTTTCTCGATGCGCTGGCGTCGGAGGCAGGCCGCAAGGCTCTGGAACAAGCGGGCTTCAGACCCGTATAAGGGGAAACGATGGCAAGGCCGCTCAATGTTGCGATCATCGGCGCGGGCATGGGTGGCTTGGCGACCGCGGCAGCACTGCGCAAGGTCGGCATCGACGTCACCGTTTATGAGCAGGCAAGGCAGTTCGCGCGCCTGGGGGCCGGCATCCAGGTCGGCTGCAATGCCATGAAGGTGTTGCGCGGGCTCGGCCTTGAGCAGCGCATGCGCAGCCATTCCTTCTATCCGCGTTCCTGGAACAACCGCGACTGGTGCACCGGCGAGGTCAAGTTCGACATGATCTTCGGCGAGAGCGCCGAGCAGAAGTTCGGCGCGCCCTACCTGCTCGCCCATCGCGGCGACCTGCATGCGGCGCTGGCGAGCGCCGTGCCCGAGCAATGCGTCAGGCTGAACCACAAGCTGGTCGGGCTGGATGAGGCGGCCGATGGCGTGCGTCTGACCTTTGCCGATGGTGCGACCGTGACCGCCGATGCGGTGGTCGGCGCGGATGGCGTGCATTCGGTGGTACGCGACATTCTGTTCGACACGGCACCCGTGAACTACACCGGGCGCATCGCCTATCGCACGACCTATCCGGCCGCATTGCTCAATGGCGAAAAAATCGACGACTGCACCAAATGGTGGGGCGAGGACCGCCACATCGTCATCTATTATGTGAAGCCGGACCGCAGCGAGATCTATCTGGTCACCAGCCAGCCCGAACCGGATTTCCGCATCGAGTCATGGTCGGCCAAGGGTGACGTCGGGGAGTTGCGCAAGGCATTCGCCGGCTTCGACCGTCAGGTCGAGCAGGTGCTGGCGGCCTGTCCCGACGTGCACAAATGGGCCATCGTCGACCGGGAATCGCTCGATCGCTGGGCCGAGGGCAAGGTGACGCTGCTCGGCGATGCCTGCCACCCGATGACGCCCTACATGGCGCAGGGCGCGGCGATGGCCATCGAGGACGCCGCCGTGCTGTCGCGCTGCCTCGACGGCGTCGGCCGCGACGGCGTGGCGGACGCGTTCCGCCGCTTCGAAGCGACGCGCAAGGAACGCACCTCGCGCGTGCAGGCGACTTCGCGCGCGAATACGTGGCTGAGGCAGCGGACCGACGCCGACTGGGTCTATGGGTATGATGCGTGGACGGTGCCGCTCGCGGCGTGATTATTCCCCATCGAGCGCCGCCAGCCGGTCGGCCTCCGCGATGTCCTCGACCGTATTGGCGTTGAAGAACGGATCGAGCGGCGTGACCGGCCACGTGACGGTGGCCAGAGGGTAGCGCGCCGTCCAGCGGTCGATTTTCCTGATGTCCTCGATCACCAGTGAATGGCGGAGCTCGTCGCGCAAGCTCACGTTCCACAGGCCGATTACCGGATGCGATTGTCCGTCGGACGCGGCGACGGCGAGCTGTGCGTTCTCGGCGATGAGCGCCGCGTGCAACCGCGAAACGAGATCGCGCGGCAGGAACGGACAATCCGCCGCAGCGCTCAGCACCAGCGAGACATCGGGCCGGTTCGCTGCGACCCAGTCCAGTGCCGCCAGAATGCCGGCAAGGGGACCAGGGAAGTCCGCGACGCTGTCGGCGATGACAGGCAATCCGAACGGGGCAAAACGCGCGGGATCGCCGTTGGCGTTGATGATCAGCCCGTCGCATTGCGGCGCAAGGCGCGCGATCACGCGATCCAGGATGGTGCGGCCGGCGATTGTGCGCATCGGCTTGTCGCCGCCGCCCATCCGCCGCGCGAGACCGCCGGCAAGCAGCACGCCCGGGATTTTCGGGGCGCCTTCGCGCGCGGCGTCAGTCGTCACGCGCTTCGCCCTTGCGCTTGTGGCGCGCGGATTCTTCCTCGACGTAATCGAGGTTCTGGTCATAGACGAGGCGCTCCTGGCCGGACAGCGCGATGAAACGCTTGCCGCGCGTGCGGCCCACCAGCGTGAGTCCTACCTGCCGCGCCAGTTCGACGCCCCAGGCGGTGAAGCCGGAGCGCGAGACCAGGATCGGGATCCCCATCCGCACCGTCTTGATCACCATCTCCGATGTCAGCCGCCCGGTCGTGTACATGATCTTGTCGGCGGGATCGACGCCGTGCTGGAACATCCAGCCCGCGATCTTGTCGACCGCGTTGTGACGGCCGACGTCCTCGGTGTAGCAGATCGGCGCACCCTGCTTGCACAGCGCGCAGCCATGGATCGCGCCGGCCTCGAGATAAAGCGAGGGCATGGTGTTGATGGCATGCGTCATCTGGTAGAGCCACGATGTCCGCAGCTCCGCCTTCGGCAGCGCCACGCTCTCGACTGCTTCCATCAGATCGCCGAACGCCGTGCCCTGGGCGCAGCCGGAGGTCTGCGTGCGCTTCTTCAGCTTCTGCTCGAAATCGGTGTTGTGCTCGGTGCGAACGACAACCACCTGCAGGTCGTCGTGATACTCGACCTCGGTGACGACGTCGCCGTATTTGAGCATGTTCTGGTTGAGCAGGTAGCCGAGCGCCAGATATTCCGGATAGTCGCCGATCGTCATCATGGTGACGATCTCCTGGGCGTTCAGATACAGCGTCAGCGGCCGCTCGACGGGGACCTTGATCTCGACCGCGGCCCCGTGCTGGTCGGTGCCGCGGACGCGCTCGGTCAGCCGCGGATCGTCCGGATTCGGCACGATCAGGGGGATGGGGGCCTTTTCGATCTTCATCATGGCCGCGACGTTAGCATGACTTTCCCTGCGCTCCGATATAATGCAACAAGGGTCTGGATTTAAGGCCGGTTCCGGCCGGTCTGTGGAGACGACGATGAAAGTGATTGGCATCGCGGGCTGGAGCGGCGCCGGCAAGACCACCCTGCTGACGCGCACGATTCCGCAGCTGCTCAAGGAGGGCCTTCGCGTCTCCGTGATCAAGCACGCCCATCATGAGTTCGACGTCGACGTTCCGGGGAAGGATTCCTGGGTGCACCGCCAGTCCGGCGCCTCGGAGGTGCTGGTGTCCTCGAGCCGTCGCTGGGCGCTGATGCACGAATTGCGCGGCGCAGCCGAGCCGAGGCTGCAGGAGCTGTTGGCCAAGATGGCGCCGGTCGACCTCGTCCTGGTCGAGGGGTTCAAGCGCGAGCCGCATCGCAAGATCGAGGTGCACCGCGCCGCCAACGGCAAGCCGTGGCTGTTTCCGGACGACCCCGGCATCGTCGGCATCGTGACCGACACGAAGGTCGAGTTTAGGCTGCCGGCCGTTCATCTCGACGACATCGATGCGGTCGCCGCCCTGATCAAGCGGTCGGCGATCTCGATCAAGGATCTGTTCTCGGAAGCGACCGCCTAGAGGGACCGGATTCGCATGGCGCAACTGTCTGATGATTGCTTTGCCTTCGGCGGCCCGATGATGTCGGTGGACGAGGCCGTTGGTCTCATTTCCGCACGCGTCAGCAGGGTTGCGGACGTCGAGACCGTTGCTCTTGCCGAGGCCGACGGCCGCATTCTTGCGCATGATATCGCTGCGCCCTTGCCGCTGCCGCCGTTCACCAATTCGGCGGTGGATGGTTATGCGGTGGCAAGCGGTGATCTGCCGAAGGCCGAAGCGGAGGCATTTCCCGTGCTCGGCCGCGTGCAGGCCGGTGCATCGCCTGATGACGCGATCAAGGCGCGCCACGCCGTGCGCATCTTCACGGGTGCGCCGATGCCGGTCGGGGCCGACACCGTCTTCATGCAGGAGGATGTTCGTCTCGATGGCGGCAATGTCGTGTTGCCGGCAGGGCTCAAGCCCGGCGCGAATGTACGGCCGGCCGGCGAGGACATTCCGCTTGGTTATGCTGCGCTGAAGGCCGGCCGGCGGCTGCGGCCACAGGATGTTGCGCTCATCGCAGCCTTCGGCCTGACGCATGTCGATGTGGTCAGGCGCATCCGCGTCGCGGTGTTCTCCACCGGCAACGAGCTGGTGTCGCCGGGCGAGGCGCGCGCCGCGCCGCAGCTCTTTGATTCCAACCGCTTCATGCTGATGGCAATGCTGCGCCGGCTCGGGTGCGAGGCCGGCGATCTCGGTATTTTCAGCGACGAGCCGAACACGCTCGCGAGCGCCTTGAAGCGGGTGGCCGGCCAGCACGATCTTCTGCTCACCACCGGCGGCGTCTCGACCGGCGAAGAGGATCACGTCAAGGCGGCGGTGGAGAGCGCCGGCAAGCTCGTGCTGTGGCGTATGGCGATCAAGCCCGGCCGTCCCGTCGCGATGGGTATCATCGGCGGCACGCCCTTCATCGGGCTGCCCGGCAATCCCGTGGCAAGCTTTGTCACCTTCGTGCATGTGGTGCGGCCGACCATTCTGGCGCTGTCGGGCGCGCAGCCGGAGAAGCTGACCCCGATGCCGGTGCGCGCGGCGTTCTCCTACAGGAAGAAGATCTCGCGCCGCGAATATGTCCGCGTCTCCCTGCGGCAGGGTACGGACGGCGTGCTGGAGGCGGCCAAATTTCCGCGCGAGGGTGCGGGGCTATTGTCCTCGCTCGCCGATACTGACGGCCTTGCCGAACTCGGCGAGGATGTCACGCAGGTCTCGCCCGGCGATTCCATCGGCTTTCTGTCTTACGCCAGCCTGATCAATTGATCGAAAGTTGACGGTGCCAATTCCGTTCGCCATCTTCATCGCATGACCACGACCAGGCTCGATCTCGCCGGCCTCAAATGCCCTCTGCCGGCACTGAAGACGCGCAAGGCGCTGAAATCGCTCGCCGCCGGCGACCGGTTGGAAGTGCTGTGCACCGATCCGCTCTCGGTGATCGACATTCCCAACCTCATTCGCGAGACCGGCGACAAGGTCGAGATCACCGAGCGCAGTGAAAGCCGCATCGTTTTCTTGATCGAGAAGACCAATGGCCCGATAGGCAAAACCGATACTGCGTCATCGACGCATAATTGAGTTTTGGTTTGCTGCGCTGTGCCGGTAGACTCCGCCGATCGATCGACAGCGAAAAGTTCTGCGATATGAATACGAAGCAGCGAGGCTGCCATTCCGGCGGTCCAATGGCTTGCGCGCCCGCGGTCGGAAGTGGACCTTTTCCCGGACATCGGCCCGGAATGCCGGTTCCCTTAAATCCTTATCCGAGCGCGATAATTCTCTTGGCATCTGGCATGCCAGAGAATAAGGTCGACGAAAATCAAGGCTAGGAAACGAGACGTTTTTCAATGGCTCACGACGTGCAACAGGTTCGCGTGTTCGATCATCCCGGGCAGGGACGCCAGCGCGCGAAGGCGACGCCGAAAGGCCGCCAGATCGATCCGGCTGCCGCGCAGGAGATCGAGCAATTGCTCGGCGACCGGCCGCGCCGCCGCGACCTCCTGATCGAGCACCTGCACCTGATCCAGGACAGGTATCACCAGATTTCGGCCGCGCATCTTGCCGCACTCGCTGACGAGATGAAGCTCAGCTTTGCCGAGGTGTTCGAGACCGCGACCTTCTACGCGCATTTCGACGTGGTGAAGGAGGGCGATCCGGCCATCCCACCACTCACGATTCGGGTCTGCGACTCGCTGACCTGTGCCATGATGGGCGCGGAACAGTTACTGGATGAACTGAAGCGCGGTGCAGGTCCCGGTGTACGGGTCGTGTGCGCGCCTTGCGTCGGATTTTGCGACAGTGCGCCGGTAGCGGAGGTCGGGCACCGCTATGTCCTCAACGCAAAGGCATCCGATGTCCTCGATATCGCGGCTCGCGGCAAGACCGATCCGATCATTCCAGCTTTTGTGAACTACGAAGCCTATGTGAAGGACGGCGGCTACAAGCTGCTCGGCGATCTGCGGGCAGGGCGCGTCAGCAAGGAAGACATCCTCAAGGTTCTCGACGATTCCAGCCTGCGCGGGCTCGGCGGTGCCGGCTTTCCCACGGGGCGAAAATGGCGTGCCGTGCTCGGCGAGCCGGGCCCGCGAGTCATGGTTGTCAACGCCGACGAGGGTGAGCCCGGCACTTTCAAGGATCGCTTCTACCTGTTGCGTGACGTTCACCGCTTCCTCGAAGGCATGCTGATCGGGGCGCATGTCATCGATGCGGAAGATGTCTACATCTATCTGCGTGACGAATATCCGGCCGCCCACAAGTTGCTGCCGATCGAGATTGCCAAGCTGCCGCCGGGCGGTCCGCGCATCCATCTGCGGCGCGGCGCCGGTGCCTATATTTGCGGCGAGGAATCCTCGCTGCTCGAAAGTCTCGAGGGCAAGCGTGGCTTGCCGCGGCACAAGCCGCCATATCCTTTTCAGGTCGGGCTGTTCGGCATGCCCACCCTGATCAATAATCTCGAGACGCTGTTCTGGGTACGCGACCTCGTCCAGCAAGGCGCTTCGTGGTGGACCAGCCAGGGGCGCAACGGACGTCATGGATTGCGCAGCTATTCTGTTTCTGGACGTGTGAAGAATCCCGGCGTCAAGCTTGCGCCGGCCGGCATCACCGTGCGCGAACTGATCGACGAATATTGCGGCGGCATGGCCGACGGCCACAAGTTCCGTGCATACCTGCCGGGCGGCGCGTCGGGCGGCATCCTGCCGGCGTCGATGAGCGACATCCCGCTCGATTTCGGCACGCTGGAGAAATACGGCTGCTTCATCGGCTCGGCCGCCGTCGTCATTCTCTCCGACAAGGACAGCGTGCGGCTGGCGGCGCTGAACCTGATGCGTTTCTTCGAGGACGAGAGCTGCGGGCAGTGCACGCCGTGCCGCGTCGGCACGCAGAAGGCGGCGCTGTTGATGGAACGTCCGGTGTGGAACCGGGCGCTGCTCGAAGAATTGAGCCAGGCGATGCGGGATGCCTCGATCTGCGGCCTCGGCCAGGCGGCGGCGAACCCGCTGACATCCGTGATCAAATACTTTCCCGACGAGTTCAAGGAAGCGGCCGAATGACGAAGATTACGTTCGAGCTCGACGGCAAGCAGGTCGAAGCCAAACCGGGCGAGACCATCTGGCAGGTGGCCAAGCGCGGGGGGCGCGACATTCCGCACCTCTGCTATTCGCCGGCGCCCGATTATCGCCCCGACGGCAATTGCCGCGCCTGTATGGTCGAGATCGAGGGCGAGCGCGTGCTGGCCGCGTCCTGCAAGCGCACGCCGACCGTCGGCATGAAGGTGAAGACGGAGAGCGCGCGTGCGGTCGCCGCGCAGAAGATGGTGATGGAGCTTCTGGTCTCCGACCAGCCGGCGCGCGAGACCTCGCACGATCCGGACTCGAAGTTCTGGAACTGGGCCGAGACGGTCGGCGTCACCGAAAGCCGTTTCCCTGCCGCGCAGCGCTGGGAGGGCGACGCCAGTCATCCGGCGATGCGCGTCAATCTCGACGCCTGCATCCAGTGCGGCCTTTGCGTGCGTGCCTGCCGCGAGGTGCAGGTCAACGATGTCATCGGCATGGCCTATCGCAGTGCCGATGCCAAGATCGTGTTCGACTTCGACGATCCCATGGGTGAATCGACCTGCGTCGCCTGCGGCGAATGCGTGCAGGCTTGTCCCACCGGCGCGCTGATGCCGGCGGTGATGCTCGACGACAGGCAGACCCGCGTCGTCTATGCCGACAGGAAGGTGGATTCGCTCTGCCCGTTCTGCGGCGTCGGTTGCCAGGTTACCTATCAGGTCAAGGACGAGAAGGTGATCTATGCGGAAGGCCGCGACGGCCCGGCGAACCACAACCGCCTCTGCGTCAAGGGCCGCTTCGGCTTCGATTACATCCACCACCCGCATCGCCTGACCAAGCCGCTGGTGCGGCTGCCGAATGCGAAAAAGGACGCCAACGACCAGGTCGATCCCGCCAATCCCTTCACGCATTTCCGCGAGGCGTCGTGGGAAGAGGCGCTGGATATCGCGGCCGGGGGGCTGGTGAAAATCCGCGACGGGAAAGGCGTCAAGGCGCTGGCCGGCTTCGGCTCGGCCAAGG
The DNA here is from genome assembly GCF_016219575.1 of Bradyrhizobium sp. GTDB lineage: Bacteria > Pseudomonadota > Alphaproteobacteria > Rhizobiales > Xanthobacteraceae > Bradyrhizobium. Next base: position 131,211 of record NZ_JACRMG010000001.1, read on the forward strand.
GCTCCAACGAGGAGGCCTATCTGTTCCAGAAACTGGTGCGCACCGGCTTCGGTTCCAACAACGTCGATCACTGCACGCGGCTGTGCCACGCCTCGTCGGTGGCGGCGCTGATGGAGGGGCTGCACTCCGGCGCGGTGTCGGCGCCGTTCGCCGCCGCCATGGATGCCGACGTCATCATCGTGATCGGCGCCAACCCGACCGTGAACCATCCCGTCGCGGCGACCTACCTCAAGAACGCGGCCAAGCGCGGCGCCAAGCTGATCGTGATGGATCCGCGCCGGCAGGCGCTGTCGCGCCATGCCTGGAAGCACCTCGCCTTCAAGCCCGGCTCCGACGTCGCCATGCTGAACGCGATGCTCAACACCATCGTCACCGAGGGCCTGACCGACCAGCAATACATCGCGGGCTATACCGAGGGCTTTGACGAGCTCGCGGAGAAGATTAGGGAATTCACGCCGGAGAAAATGGCGCCGATCTGCGGCATCGACGCCGAAACCCTGCGCGAGGTGGCGCGGACCTACGCACGCTCGCGCGCCTCGCTCATCTTCTGGGGCATGGGCATCAGCCAGCACGTCCACGGCACCGACAATGCGCGCTGCCTGATCGCGCTGGCCCTGACCACGGGGCAGGTGGGCCGTCCCGGCACCGGCCTGCATCCGCTGCGCGGCCAGAACAACGTGCAGGGCGCCTCCGATGCCGGCCTGATCCCGATGTTCCTGCCGGATTACCAGCCGGTCGGCCGCGTCGACCTGCGCGGCAAGTTCGAGGAATTGTGGCAGAAGAGCCTCGATCCCGTCCGCGGGCTCACCGTGGTCGAGATCATGAATGCGATCCACAAGGGCGAGATCACGGGCATGTATATCGAGGGTGAAAACCCGGCGATGTCGGACCCCGATCTGCAGCACGCCCGCGGGGCGCTGGCAAAGCTCGATCATCTCGTCGTGCAGGATCTGTTCGTCACCGAAACAGCGTTCCACGCCGACGTTATCCTGCCGGCCTCTGCATTTGCGGAGAAATCCGGCACCTTCACCAACACCGACCGCCGCGTGCAGCTCGCGCGCGAGGTGGTCAAGCCGCCCGGCGACGCACGGCAGGATCTCTGGATCATCCAGCAGATCGGCAAGCGGATGGGCCTGCCGTGGAACTACGATGGCCCGGCCGACGTGTTCACCGAGATGACGCAGGTGATGCCGTCGCTGCACAATATCACCTGGGAGCGCCTGGTGCGCGAGGGCGCGGTGACCTATCCGGTCGACGATCCCGACAAGCCCGGCAACGAGATCATCTTCACCACCGGCTTCCCGACCCCGAGCGGCCGCGGCAAGATCGTGCCGGCCAAGGTGATGCCGCCGGACGAATTGCCGGACGCCGAATATCCGATGGTGCTCTCGACCGGCCGCGTGCTCGAGCACTGGCACACGGGTTCGATGACCCGCCGCGCCGCCGTGCTCGACCAGATCGAGCCGGAGGCGGTCGCCTTCATGTCGCCGAAGGACATGCGGCGGCTCAACGTGTGGCCCGGCGATTTCATCCGGCTGCAGACCCGGCGCGGCGCCGTCGAGGTCAAGGCGCGCTCCGATCGCGACGTGCCGGAGAACATGGTGTTCATGCCCTTCTGCTACGCGGAGGCGGCGGCGAACCTCCTGACCAATCCGGCGCTCGATCCGTTCGGCAAGATTCCGGAATTCAAGTTCTGTGCGGTCAAGGCCGAGAAGGTCGCGCAGCGGGTCGCGGCCGAGTAGGCTCTATCTCTTGGAGCATGATCTTTTCCGAAAACCGGTTCCCACTTTTCGGGATCATGCTCTAGAACCACGGCTCCTCGTAGACGGGTTGGCCATCGAGCAGCAGCCGCTTGATGGCGGCGCGTCCCGATGGCGTGACGGCAGCGACCACCGTCACCTTCTGCGCGTTGCGCGCCTCCTCGAGCTTCTTGCCCTCGCCCTCGGGGACGAAATAGCTTTCCAGATTGTAGCGAACCCGCAGCTTGTCGCAGAAGGCGGGCTTGCCCGAAGCGCCGCAGCTGGCCCCGTAGGCGACCCGGCCGCGGATCAGCACCTCGGGGCTTGCGACCGCGACCGGCTCGGTATGCACCGAGACCGCTTCATGGAATCCGTCGCGATTGGGTGCGAGCTTGACGAACACCGTCGGATGGTACGAGGGCGCCGGCTGGTTCTTCAGCGCACCGGACGGCAGTTCCGAGATGTCGTAGCCGAGGACGACATAGTCGCCGCGCAGCAGGTCGCGCGGATCGATCGGACGGGTCCGCAGCGTCACGTCCGTTCCGTCGCGCAGGATTTGAACGCGATCGAAAACCATCACCGCCAGCAGCGCGATCTGAACCAGCACGGCGGCGCCGAACAGCACCGCCTTCGGAATGCGTCCGAAAAACTCAGCGAAGGATGCGGCGGCGCTGATCATGGCTGGGTTCTCGGCAGCAGACGATTGAGCATCAGCGCGAGCGCGACCGCAATGGCGCCGGCCACCGCGAGGAACACCGAGCGGCCGAGCAGCGAACCTTTCACCGCCCATGTGATGGCCCCGATCACGCCGGCGATTCCAAGCCAGCCGGCGACGATGCGCGGCCGGGAGCTATCCAGGATGCCGGAGACGACAATGCAGACCATGGCGCAGAGAAAAGCCGCGTATAGCAGCCAGGGCTCACCGGTCGGCGCCTGCTTCCATGCCCCTGTCGCCACGAGCGCGAGCGCAATCCCGATTCCGGCTGCCAATATGCCTGCCCGGCGCGCTGCCGTGCCGGCCGCGAAGGCGACGAGGGCTCCCGCCACGCTGCAACCGATCGCCCACAGCGGCGGGCCGGCTGCCGGAGCGCTTCCGAAAAAGGAATCGTTGACCGTCGCCACCCCGCCAACAGCGACCGTGGCGAGCGAAAAGGCTCCATAGACGGACAGGACGGTACCGGCGGAAGCCAGCCGCTGCCACGGCGTGATGGTGAGCGCGAGACCTCCGCCGAACAGAAGGGCTGCGCCACCGCCGAGAATGAAAATCGCGTCATGATCGGTGTGCATCGCCGCCGCTGCGATCCACCAGGGCAGCACGGCCAGCGCCACCAGATGCGCCGCCACACGCGAGTTCCAGGCAAGCGCAAGGCCGGCGGCGACGAACCAGATGATCAGGAATGGCAGATGTGGAGCATCCTGCGCTTCAACGACGCGCATGCTGCTCCATATGCTCGCCGCCACCAGCGCCACTGCCAGCGCGCCGCGCGAGCCGGTCAAGGCGGCTGCGACCAGCGCCCCCACGGCCCACAGCAGCAGGCCGCCGGCGAAGTCGCTGCCCAGATGATACATCTGGCCCACCAGCGCGATCCCGGCACCGAAGATGATCGCGCCGACGCTGGCGCAGAGATCGGCCAGCATCGGGCGCTCGGTGCGGGCAAACCAGGCACCGATGCCGTGCGTAACGACGATGCCGGCAAACAGAATAGCCAGGCGGGACAAACGGGCGATTTCGGTCCAGTGCGCGGCGATGAAGGCGAGAAATGCGGAGGCGATCAGCAGGCCGCCGACGATGGCAACCACCACCGCGATGTTGACGCCGGGCGAGACCGGCGGAAGCGCGGCGCGGATGGCGGCGACGGCCGCAGGCGCGACCACGCCATCGGCCTCCCATCGCGCGAGATCGGTTTCGAGGCGCTGGCGGTAGGCTCGATCGAAGATCATGCTGGTCTTGCGGCTCGTGCTGCGTTCAGGCGGGCGACGCCCGGCTTCAGGTTCGACTTCGGGTGTGGCAGTGACGGTCGCATGCGTGGGTCAGGGTATCATCGGCCGGTTGTATTGGGACAGACGGCCATCTCGTTACACATGCGTTTAGTCGTTGACGCCGCTGGGGCGGTTCATATCGACCTGTCTCCACGGAGCTAACATGCGTTCTCGTTCCCGCGACTCGTTTTCGCCCGGGTTCTGCCATTTCGTTGCTCCCTCCTGATTAGAGGGCGCGGGAAAAGCCGGGCGCCGACTGCGCCCGCAGCACCGTGTGCGAAAAGTGCTACAGAAAGTGCACACGGGTTTGACAGGTACAGCCGAGACATCCCGGCTTTCCCCGCGCAATGGCTTTACGGCTTATACGTACTCTCCCCGGGGAACGGCCTTTCTTGCCCCCGTTGCCAAGCCCGCACAGGCGGGCCGGATAGACGCCAGGGTCGCGGCGCCAGGACCACACGACTTCGCCGTACGCTGCCATCTCAATCGCCTTTGAGACCGCCGCGTCCATCGCATCCCGCGCCCAACGTGTCGTGACGATGGCGATACGCCCCTCCTGACGGGCGCGGATGGCAGGAAGTTAGTTCTGTTTTACGGAATTGTCAAGAGGCAATTCGGATTCTGAGAAGAGGGCGCAAATCCGCCCTCAATCGGTTGATCTTGCTCATTGAATGGGTTCTGGAAGGCGAACCGCGAATTCGATGCCTCGGCCGATCTCATGCGGCTGCCGACGGCCGACGATCGAGCGCCAGGGCCAAAATGCCCGTCACGACCGCAACCTGCGTATCCGGTTCCGCAGGACGTTCGTCGGGATCGAACGCGAGTCCAACCACCGCGTTGCGGCCATCCGCGGTGCGGACAGGCCAAAAATCGAACCGGGACGAGGGATGCGGATAGATGCCGCCGTGCAAGGCAGTGCCCGTCGCCAGGGACGATTGTGCTGCTTCCAGGTCCGCCTCTGCGGGCTCCAGGTCGCCGGTGCGCTTGATCGAAGTCACCTGTCCTTCCACCACCAGCATTACGACTGCGGGGACGCGGAACAGGGCGGCAAGCGCCTGGCACGTGATCGAAGCAATCGCGTCCACATTGCCGGCCGATGCAACGTCCCGGCTGTAGCCTTGCAACACGGCTGCCTGCCTCCTCAACGTGGACGCTTCGGCCGCTCGCCGGTGGGAAGTAAATGAAACGCCGCTTACGATGAGGCCGACCACGAACAGCAATGCCATTGCCCAGATGTTCGAGGGGTCGTCGATGGCCAGCGAATAGCGAGGGTCGGTGAGGAAGAAATTGAAAGCCAGGGCCCCGAGTATTGCCGAGCAGATCGACGGACCGAGGCCGAGGCCGACGCCGGCGACGATGACCGGGATGACGAAAACAAGGGAAAGATTGGGAATGCTCACCTTGGCTTCGACGACGACGGCGACGAGCGTTGCAGCAGCAGTCATCGCAACCGCAGCAAGATAGCGCACCCACACCGGATTCAAGGGGTCGGCGTCGGCGGTCTCGATGGCGGCCGGTTGCAGTTTCGATTCAACGTCTGTCATTGCCATGACTCCTTCGGCGTGTGTGCAGCCAGGCTAGAACCTAGTGCCTGCAATGAGGATTATCGACGCGTTGACTGCCAGGCTGATAGCCAGAAGGCTGGAGACCAGCATCAGGGCTCGCAGGGATTTTTCCGACATCCATCCTGCAATAGTGGTCCGCTTTTCGTGGGCGACCGCCGGCGTATGCATGTCCATCTCCGTTCGTTTTAGTCGCGATTTTCGACCACGCGAGCGAGAGTTCGGTCCGATTGCATATTAAATCGAGGGTGGGAGAACGGCTGCGATATAGGAATTGCATAAACGTTACGACGCGGCGGCAGACTTCCTGTCGTCCCTGCGAAAGCAGGGACCAATAGCCACCGATGTCTCACTTGAAGCAGGCTGCGGCCCCAGCCTGGCATCACAACAAGGTGAGGTGGTTATGGGTCCCGGCTCGCGCGGAGCCTGTCATCGGGCGCGCATTCGCGCGACCCGTTGGCTTGGCCGGGACGACAGCGGAGGAACGCTTATGGGATTCCTATAACGCACCTGTTGGCCGCATCTCGAAAACCTATGCGCCGGGTGGCACCTGAACGAGCGAACGAAGCGGGCCGTGCGTGCGGCCCGCATTTGGCGCACAGGAACACCCCATGCTCGACATTCTCATGCTCGCCATTGCCGCCGGCCTGTTCGCCGTGGGCATCGGCTACGCCTATGTCTGCGAACGCCTGTGAGGAGAGAACCATGATCTTCGATTATTCGCTCGCCGGCCTCGTTTCGCTCGGTCTGCTCTTCTATCTCACCTACGCCTTGCTGCGCCCCGAGCGCTTCTGAAGCCGTGATGATTCTCGTGCAACTCTTGCTGGCGTACGCGCTCTTGAGCGCGGCGCTGTTCGGCCTTCTGGCCGTCCTCCTGCGTTCGAAGAAAATTCGAAAGGCCTGACCCCATGACCGCCATCGGCTGGACCCAGATCATCCTCTACTGCGTCATCGTCGCCGCGCTGGCCAAGCTGCTCGGCTGGTACATGACGCGCGTGTTCAACGGCGAGAGCACCTTCCTGTCGCCGGTGCTCCACCCGATCGAAAGCGCGATCTACTGGATCGGCGGCGTCGACGCCAGGCGCGAGCAGCACTGGCTGACCTATACGGTCGCCATGCTGCTGTTCCATGTCGGCGGCGTCCTGATCATTTATGGCCTGATGCGGCTGCAGGCATCGCTACCCTTCAATCCGGCCGAGATGTCGGCAGTCGCGGAGGATTTGTCGTTCAACACCGCGATCTCCTTCATCACCAACACCAACTGGCAGAACTACGGCGGCGAGAGCACGCTCTCCTATCTGACCCAGATGATCGGGCTCACGCACCAGAACTTCCTCTCGGCGGCCACGGGCATCGTGCTGGCGGTCGCACTGATCCGCGGTTTCGCGCGTTCCTCGATGCGCACTGTCGGCAATTTCTGGGTCGACGTCACGCGCTGCACCCTCTATGTGCTGCTGCCGATCTGCATCGTCTTCACGCTGTTCCTGGTCTGGCAGGGCATGCCGCAGACGCTCGGCCCCTATGTCGAGGCAACGACGCTGGAAGGTGCCAAGCAGACCATTGCCGTCGGTCCGGTCGCCTCGCAGGTTGCCATCAAGATGCTCGGCACCAATGGCGGCGGCTTCTTCAACGCCAATGCCGCGCATCCCTTCGAGAACCCGACCGCGCTGTCGAACTTCGTGCAGATGCTCTCGATCTTCGTGCTCGGCGCAGCCCTCACCAACGTGTTCGGCCGCATGGTCGGCGACCAGCGCCAGGGCTGGGCGATCCTCGCCGTGATGGGCGTGTTGTTCATCGCCGGCGTCGCCATCGCCTACTGGGCGGAAGCCAATGGCACGTCGACCCTGAGCAGCCTTGGCCTGACCGGCGGCAACATGGAGGGCAAGGAAGTCCGCTTCGGCATCGTGGCGTCCTCGCTGTTCGCCGTCATCACCACCGCCGCCTCCTGCGGCGCGGTCAACGCCATGCATGACAGCTTCACCGCGCTCGGGGGCATGATCCCGCTGATCAACATGCAGCTCGGCGAGATCATCGTCGGCGGCGTCGGTGCCGGCATGTACGGCATGCTGCTGTTCATTGTCCTTGCGATCTTCGTCGCCGGGCTGATGGTCGGCCGCACCCCGGAATATGTCGGCAAGAAGATCGAGGCGCGCGAGGTCAAGATGGCGATGCTCGCCATCCTGATCCTGCCGCTGATGATCCTCGGCTGGACCGCGGTCGCCGTGGTCTACCCGACCGCGACCGCCTCGATGGCCAATGCCGGCCCGCACGGCTTCTCCGAGGTGCTCTATGCCTATAGCTCGCAGACCGCCAACAACGGCTCTGCCTTCGGCGGCCTCACCGGCAACATCTTCTTCTACAACGTCACCGGCGCGGTTGCGATGTTCGTCGGCCGCTTCATGATGATCGTGCCGGCGATGGCGATTGCAGGCTCGCTGGCCGAGAAGAAGTCCGTTCCGGCCTCGGCCGGCACCTTCCCGACCACCGGCGGCCTGTTCGTCGGCCTTGTCGTCGGCGTCATCCTGATCCTCGGCGGCCTTACTTTCTTCCCGGCGCTGGCACTCGGCCCGATCGTCGAGCACCTCGCCATGAACGCCAACACCGTCTTCTGATCGATTGCATTCGGAGCAACATCCATGGAACCCGTACATAAAATGAACAAGCGGATGCCGGTTGCAGCAATGCTGGATCCGAAGATCGTGGTGCCCGCGATCCGGTCGGCCTTCGTCAAGCTCGATCCGCGGCTGATGATCAAGAGCCCGGTGATGTTCGTGGTCGAGATCGTGGCCTTGCTGACCACCGTGATCTTCGTCCGCGATCTCCTCACCGGCGGCGCCAATCTCGGCTTCACCTTCCAGATCATTCTCTGGCTCTGGTTCACTGTGCTGTTCGCCAACTTCGCGGAGGCCGTCGCCGAAGGCCGCGGCAAGGCGCAGGCTGAATCGCTGAAGAAGACCCGTACCGAGAGCCAGGCCAAGCTGCTGCAGGGATTGAGCAAGACCTATCGCCTCGTCCCCGGCACCAGCCTGAAGGTCGGCGATATCGTTCTGGTCGAGGCCGGCGACAATATCCCGTCCGACGGCGAGGTGATCGAAGGCGTTGCTTCCGTCAACGAAGCCGCCATCACCGGCGAATCCGCCCCCGTGATCCGCGAATCCGGCGGCGACCGTTCGGCGGTGACCGGCGGCACCCAGGTGCTGTCGGACTGGATCAAGGTCCGCATCACTGCCGCCCAGGGCTCGACCTTCATCGACCGCATGATCAAGCTGGTCGAGGGCGCCGAGCGGCAGAAGACGCCGAACGAGATCGCGCTCAACATCCTGCTCGCGGGCCTCACCATCATCTTCGTGTTTGCGACCGTGACCATCCCGAGCTACGCGGCCTATGCCGGCGGCTCGATCTCGGTCGTGGTCCTGGTGGCGCTGTTCGTCACGCTGATCCCGACCACCATCGGTGCGCTGTTGTCGGCGATCGGCATTGCCGGCATGGACCGCCTGGTGCGCTTCAACGTGCTGGCGATGTCGGGCCGCGCGGTGGAGGCTGCGGGCGACGTCGATACGCTGCTGCTCGACAAGACCGGCACCATTACGCTGGGCAACCGGCAGGCCACTGCTTTCCGACCGGTCAAGGGCGTGACCGAACAGGAGCTCGCCGATGCGGCGCAGCTCGCCTCGCTCGCCGACGAGACGCCGGAAGGCCGCTCGATCGTCGTGCTGGCCAAGGAGAAATACGGCATCCGTGGCCGTGACATGAAGGAGCTTGCCGCCACGTTCGTGCCCTTCACCGCGCAGACCCGCATGAGCGGCATCGATGCCGGCGGCTCTTCGGTGCGCAAGGGTGCGGTCGATGCGATCCTGAACTTTATCGGCGGCGCGGCGCAGCCGGTCGCGAGCGGCAATGTCGTGCGCGCCATGCAGCCGGGGCTGGGTTCCGATGCGGCCCGCGAGCTGCAGGCGATCTCTGACGAGATCGCCAAGGCGGGCGGCACCCCGCTTGCGGTAGCGAAAGACGGCAGGCTGCTCGGCGTCATCCAGCTCAAGGACATCGTCAAGGGCGGCATCCGCGAGCGCTTTGCCGAGCTGCGCCGGATGGGCATCCGCACCATCATGATCACCGGCGACAACCCGATGACCGCGGCCGCCATTGCGGCGGAAGCCGGCGTCGACGATTTCCTGGCGCAGGCCACGCCCGAGGACAAGCTGAAGCTGATCCGCGACGAGCAGGCCAAGGGCAAGCTGGTGGCGATGTGCGGCGACGGCACCAACGACGCACCCGCGCTCGCCCAGGCTGACGTCGGCGTCGCCATGAACACCGGCACGCAGGCCGCCCGCGAGGCCGGCAACATGGTCGACCTCGACTCCAACCCCACGAAACTGATCGAGGTGGTCGAGATCGGCAAGCAGCTGCTGATGACCCGCGGCGCGCTGACCACGTTCTCGATCGCCAACGACGTGGCGAAATACTTCGCCATCATCCCGGCGATGTTCCTCGCGTTCTATCCGCAACTCGAGGTGCTCAACGTCATGCACCTTGCCAGTCCGCAGAGCGCCATCCTGTCAGCGATCATCTTCAACGCGCTGATCATCATCGCGCTGATTCCGCTGGCGCTGAAGGGCGTGGCCTACCGCGCCGTCGGTGCCGGTGCGCTGCTCCGCCGCAACCTGCTGGTCTACGGCCTCGGCGGCATCATCATTCCCTTTATCGGCATCAAGGCCATCGACCTCGTCGTCGCGGCCCTGAATCTGGCCTGAGGAGACCTGTCATGTTGAGAGAAATCCGTCCCGCGATCCTAGTCCTGGTCATGCTCACGCTGATCACGGGCCTCGCATACCCCCTCGCCATGACCGGCGTCGCCGGCGTCATCTTCCCGAAGCAGGCGCAAGGCAGCCTGATCGAGAAGGACGGCAAGGTGGTCGGCTCGACGCTGATCGGCCAGGAATTCAAGGAAGACAAGTATTTCCATGGCCGGCCGTCGGCGACGGTCGGGCCGGACCCGGCCGATTCCACCAAGACCACGTCCGTGCCGTACAATGCCGCGAATTCCGGCGGCTCCAACATGGGCCCGACCAGCAAGGCACTGGCCGACCGCCTCAAGGAGGACGTCGAGAAGCTGAAGGCGGAGAACCCGAGCGCGGCGGTGCCGGTCGATCTCGTCACCACCTCCGGCAGCGGCCTCGACCCCGACATCTCGCCGGAAGCAGCCCTGTTCCAGGTGCCGCGCATCGCCAAGGCGCGCAACATGTCCGAGGACACCCTCCGCCAGATGGTGACCATGAGCACCCAGGGCCGCTTTGCGGGCCTGCTCGGCGAGCCGCGCGTCAACGTGCTGGCGCTCAATCTGGCTCTGGATCGTGCGGCTTCGAAGTAGGCCGCCTGCCTAGGCTGGGGCGGAGCAGGGGACTATAATGTCGTAATGGCCCAGCAGCATCGCGATTCCACGCAACGTCCCTCGCCGGAAGCCCTGCTGGAAGCGGCCCGGCGCGAGGACGTGCGCACCGGGAAGCTGAAGATCTTCGTCGGTGCCGCCCCCGGCGTGGGCAAGACCTATGAGATGCTGCAAAGCGCCCATGCCAGGCTCAAGGCGGGCGTCGATGTGGTGGTGGGCGTCGTCGAGACCCACGGGCGCGCCGAGACGGAAGCCCTGCTGCAGGGCCTGGAAGTCCTGCCGCGCAAGCGGATCAGTTACAAGGAGCAGACGCTCGAAGAGATGGACATCGACGCGCTGATCGCGCGCCGACCGCAGCTCGCCCTCGTCGACGAGCTAGCCCATACCAATGCGCCGGGCAGCCGGCATCCCAAGCGCTATCTCGACGTCGAGGAGTTGCTGTCGCATGGCATCGACGTCTATACCGCCGTCAATATCCAGCACATCGAGAGCCTCAACGACGTCGTTGCCCAGATCACCCATGTGCGGGTGCGCGAAACGGTGCCGGATTCCGTGTTCGACCGTGCCGACGCCATCGAGCTGATCGACCTCACGCCCGACGACCTGATCCAGCGCCTCAAGGACGGCAAGGTCTATGTTCCCAAGCAGGCCGAGCGTGCGCTGGACCATTACTTTTCGCCCGGAAATCTCACCGCGCTGCGCGAGCTGGCGCTGCGGCGGACCGCCGAGCGGGTCGACGAGCAGCTGCTCACTCACATGCAGGCCAATGCCATCGCCGGCCCCTGGGCCGCAGGCGAGCGCATCCTGGTCTGCGTCAGCGAGGATCCGCGCGCCGCGGGCCTCGTGCGCTACACCAAGAGGCTTGCCGACCGGCTGCATGCGCCGTGGACTGCAATCGCCATCGAGACGCGGCGTACCCTGCAGCTCACCGACGAGCAGCGGGATCGCCTTGCCGATACGATGCGGCTCGCCGAGGCGCTCGGCGGCGAAGCCATCACCATTCCCAGCGTCGGCCGCCGCATCGCCGACGACCTGATCGGCTTCGCCCATTCCAACAACGTGACTCAGATCGTCCTCGGCAAATCCACCCGCTCGCGCTGGTTCGAGCTGACGCACGGCTCCGTCGTGCACGATCTGGTGCGGCGCGCCGGCAATATCAGCGTTCACGTCATTGCCGGCGAGGAGCAGCCGATGGGAAAGACCGCGGTGCAGACCGCGGCGCGGGCCGACGCGTTCGATCCGAAGCCCTATCTGATGTCGCTCTTGATCGTCGGGATCGGGCTAGGCATCGCCGTGCTGATCCAGCCATGGTTCGGCATCGAGAATGTCGACCTCGTGCTCTTGACCGCGGTGGTCGGTGTCGCCGTTCGCTACGGCCTGTGGCCGTCATTGCTGGCAACCGTCGCCGCGTCGCTCAGCTACAATTTCTTCTTCCTGCCGCCGGTCTACACCTTCACCATCACTGACCCGACCAACGTTGCGGCGTTCTTCCTGTTCATGCTGGTGGCGATCCTGGTTTCCAATGTCGCCGGGCGCGTCCGCTCGCAGGCCGACACCGCGATCGGCCGGGTCCGCACCACGGAATCGCTCTATGCTTTCAGCCGCAAGCTGGCGGGCACCGCGACGCTCGATGACGTGTTGTGGGCGACCGCCTACCAGATTGCGCTGATGCTGAAGGTGAGGGTGGTGCTGCTGCTGCCGCAAGACGGCGTGCTGACCGTGATGGCGGGCTACCCGCCGGAGGACGAGCTCGACCAGGCGGACCTTGCGGCGGCGAACTGGGCCTGGGCGAACGACCGCCCGGCGGGCCGCGGAGCGGATACGCTGCCGGGCGCCAAGCGCCTGTTCCTGCCGATGCGCACGGGGCGCGGGCTGATCGGCGCCATCGGTATCGACAGCGACAAGACCGGACCGCTGTTCACGCCGGACCAGCGGCGTCTGCTCGATGCACTGGTCGACCAGGGCGGGCTCGCCATCGAGCGCGTGCTGCTGGTCGAGGACATGGACCGCGTCAAGCGCACGGTGGAATCCGACCGCCTGCGCGGCGCGCTGCTCACCTCGATCTCGCACGACCTGAAGACGCCGCTCGCTTCCGTGCTGGGTTCCGCCTCCACGTTGCGGGATCTCGGCGATGGCCTGAGCGATGCGCAGAAACGCGATCTGCTCGCCACCGTGATCGACGAGTCCGAACGGCTCAACCGTTTCATCGCCAATCTCCTGGACATGACCAAGCTGGAGTCAGGCGCGATCGTTCCGAACACGGCGCGCCTCGACGTCGGCGAGATCGTCGGCAGCGCGTTGCGGCGCGCCGGCAAGATCCTCGCCCATCACAGGGTGCAGCTCGAGCTCGCCGCCGATCTGCCGATGCTGGAGCTCGATGCCGTGCTGTTCGAGCAGGTGATCTTCAACCTGCTAGACAATGCCGCCAAATACGCCCCGGCGGGAACCACGATCTCGATCCACGGTGCGCGGGACAGGGATGCGATCCTGCTGCAGGTCATGGATGAAGGCAGCGGCATTCCGCCGGCCGAGCTCGACAGCGTGTTCGACAAGTTCTACCGCGTGGAGAAGGGCGATCACGTGCGTCCCGGCACCGGCCTGGGGCTCGCGATTTCACGCGGCTTCATCGAGGCGATGCACGGCACCATCTCGGCGGCCAACCGCATCGACCGCCCGGGCGCGGTGCTCACCATCCGTCTGCCGGTGCCGGCGGAAGCCAACATAGCGTTTTCAAGCGAAGTGGATGCCGGTTCGCGTGAAGAAAACGCGTCAAAGCTGGAGCTTCGGATCTGATGCAATCAGAACCGAAATTCTAGAACTGGACACCGCCGCATGAATGCTCCCGCCATCAAGGTCCTGGTCATCGACGACGAGCCGCCGATCCGCAAGCTGCTGCGGATGGGGCTGAGCACGCAGGGCTACGACATCCTGGAAGCTTCCAACGGCAAGCTGGCGCTGGAAAGGCTCGCCGAGGGGCCGGCGCTGATCATCCTCGATCTCGGCCTGCCCGATATCCAGGGCCACGATCTCCTGCGCATGATCCGGGCCCGCAACGAGAGCGTGCCGATCGTGGTGCTGTCGAGCCGCGGCGACGAGGCCGGCAAGGTGCAGGCGCTCGATCTCGGCGCCGACGATTATTTGACAAAACCGTTCGGCATGGACGAGCTGCTGGCGCGCATGCGCGCCGCGCTGCGTCACCAGCTGCAGGTGCAGGGGGAGCGGCCGATCTTTCGCACCGGCGACCTCTCCGTGGACCTCGTCCGCCGTGTCGTCAAGGTCGGCGATCGCGAGATAAAATTGTCGCCGAAGGAATACGATCTGCTGCGTGTGCTGGTGCAGCACGCCGGCAAGGTGCTCACCCATCGCTTTCTGCTGAAGGAGCTGTGGGACGAACTCACCGACGCGCAATATCTGCGTGTCTATGTCCGCCAGCTGCGCCAGAAGATCGAGGCCGATCCGGAACGACCGCAATTCGTGCTGACCGAGACCGGCATCGGCTACCGGCTGCGCGCGGCGGATTGACCGGTTGCCGGCCTGCTATGCCAGCGTCCCGCCATCGACCGGCATGGCGATGCCGGTCACGAACGAGGCCTTGTCGGACAACAGGAACACGGCGACCTCCGCGATCTCCTCGGGACGGGCCGCGCGGCCCATCGGATTGCGGGTCACCGCGGCCTTGATCAGCGCTTCCGGATCGGCCTCGTTGTGGCCCGGCTGGTCCGGCCGGTTGACGAACACCCGCAGCATCGGCGTGTCGATCGCGCCGGGGCAAATCGCATTGACGCGAATGCCGTCCTTGGCGTGCCGCTTGGCGAGGCTGCGGGCAAGCCCGATCACGCCGGCCTTTGCCGCCGAATAGGTCGGGCTCCAGGGCGAGCCGGTCAGGCCCGAAGTGGATGCCGTGAACAGGATGCTGCCGGAGCGCTGCGCCGTCATGTGCGCCAGCGCCGCGTTGGTGGTGATCAGCTGGGAGCGCAGGTTGAGATCGATACTCATATCCCAGCCGTCGAGGTCGTCGATCACGGAGGGGCCGGGAATGCCGAGATGATTCCACAGGCAGTCGAGCCGGCCGAATTCCTTCACCGTGGCTGCAACAATCTCGCGCGAAAACGCGTCATCGCGCAGGTCGCCGGCCAGCGCCAAGGCGCGGCCGCCGCGCTTGCGGATTTCCTCCGCTACCGCCTTCACGCCGGTCTCGTTCTGGTCGACGACCGCGACCGCCGCGCCTTCCCGTGCCAGAATGATTGCGCCGGCGCGGCCTGCGCCCGAAGCCGCGGCGGTGACGAGCGCGATCTTGTTCTGCAAGTCCATTCGTTTTCCCTCCCTCATCCCGGTGCGGCCGGCGGCGCCCTGGATTTCATGACGGCACAACCTCGGGACGCCGACAGGCAAAACATTGGTGCGCCGATACGCTCTCCGGATCCCCGATGGATTCGGTCGGGTGGAGTATCGCGAAGGCAGAGGTAAGGTCGAGACACGTTAGCGGATGGCAGCGCAGCTTTACCGCCACACGTTCTTGCACCCGCGCATCGTCCGTTATCGGACGATCACGGAAACGGTCTGCCGGAGAATTGATAGTTGAAGCCGACGCGGACGATATCGTCGGTGAAATTGCCGGTCGTGACCGTCACCACCGGAACGGTTCCGAACCGGCCCGTTCCGATCGAGCCGAAGTCGATGTGAAGGTATTCAACCTTCCATGTCCATCCGCTCGTTCCAAACCGGCCTTCGACCCCGGCCCCGACGACGTATCCCACCTGGGTGGAGGAATAGCTGAAGGGGGTCACGAAGGTCGCTGTTCCCCCGGGTGTCGCGCTAAGGGTGAGCCTGTTGGTGCCGGAGACATTGATCTCACCGATAGCAACGCCGGCGGTGCCGTAAAACAGGATGTTGGGGGCGGCGAACACGCCAACCCGACCGCGCACGGTGGAGAACCAGCTCAGCTTTGCAGTGATGTCGCTGGTGTTGAGGAAACTGCAGGATCCGGCAGTGATGAAAGTGCAAGAAGTGTTGACGCCGGCGACGCTGCGGGTCGCGGAATCACGCTGGCCGGACCATTGCAAGTCGGCCTCGAGTCCAGCCAACCAGCGCGAAGCAAACTCCCAATTGTATCCGGCCTGAACGCCGCCAATGCCTCCATTGGGCTTCAATGGCAAGTAGCTGGAGGTGCCCGGAAAATTGTAGCCGAATGGAGCGTAGAAGAAGGGGCTTACATCAACGGTCGTGTCGACCCTGCCAAAGCTGTAGCCGACATTGCCGCCGGCGTAGAAGCCGGTCCATGAAACGGCCGGCGCCGCCTCGGCATCCATGGCGATGCCCAAGCCAAGGGCCGTTCCGGCCAGAAGAAGCAGCTTGTTGCGTAACATCGAAACGGCCCACCCCCAACGACCCAGGCGGGAAGTCATTTCGCCCAGGCGGGGACCAGATTCCGCACGGGAACCGCCGAATGACAAGCGGGGGCGGGCCGATTGGCCGATTTCCGGCCGAATTGTGGCGTTCGTGCAACACTGATCGCCGACTACGGGCGATGCATCAACTCCAGATATGGGGTGGCACAACCGCGGTCGTCGCCGCATGTCGTCGCCCCGATGTCACCCGCGGCGAGACCGCAAAGTTCGGCGGCCTGGCGCAGCGTCGTCCCGGGGTCGCCGGCCATGGCCTCGTAGTGCACGATCCGGCAGATACCGGGTATTTTCTCCACCGTGAGATCGGCCATCTGGTCGTACCAGCGCAGATAGTCGCGGATCGAGCGCATGTCGTAGGCGTAGGAATTCGCCGCCAGATACTTCGTCATGTACATCCGCAGGGCCACATCGTCCGGATCGCGCTTCATGATGAGGAAGCGCGAGTTCGGGACCAGCCTTGCAACGATCGCGGCATCGTGGATGCCCCCGTGCAGCGTGTTGGTGAAAACACGCGCTTGCCCGGCCCGTCGAAGCAAATCCTTACGGTAGTTTTCCCGGAAAGCGGGCCATAGCACTGCCGGAAGCTCTTCGAGATAGGTGCTCGCCGGCATCGCGGCCGCCCGGTAGGTTCGACGCACGGCATTTTCGATGATGGGGTTCTCATATCCGGCCTTTACGCCATCCAGCGAACCGATGAGCCGTTCCAGGCTAGTCTTGCCGGACCGCGACGGGCCGAGGATAAAAAGGGAAATCGGGGTCTCGCTGCCCGGCTCGATCGACGCGAACCTGGCGTTGCGCAGCCAGGCCAGGGACTTCTCCTGACGGACGACGCTTGCCTTGAGATCGGTTTGGCAACGGGCGGCGATCGTACGGTTCGCCATCACCAGATGCTCCCATGCCTCGGCATAACGGCCTGCCTTGTCCAGCGCCGCCGCGCGGACGAAGGCAAAGGTGTTCCTGAACTCAGGTTCTGCCTCGCCCTGGCGGGCGGCAAGCGCATCGAGAGCAGCCAACAGATCGATGCCGAGGACGCCGGCCGGCAGCGTTGTCATCACGTGCAGCAAGTTCAGGGAGCGATGGCCCTGCCGCCAGGCGGCCTCCAGCACATGTGCGGCTTCCAGGTTCCGGCCCATCGCCGCCAGGCACAGGGCCTGGCCGGCTGCCGCGGTTTCAAGGTGCGGGTCGACGGCGAGCGCCTCGCGATAGCAAGGTTCCGCCAGTTCGTATTCGCGCTCTTCGCGGCGGATTTCGCCGAGGGTCGCCAGAATTGCCGCATCGCCCGGCCGGATCGCCAGCGCGCGTTCCAGCGTCTGTGCGGCCATTTCGGTGGCGCCGAGCCGCAGATACGCCATGCTCAACGCCGTGAGCGTCATCCAGTTTTCCGGATCGAGCATGGATGCGCGCACCAGGCAATTCAGTGCGAGATCGTAATTCCGCTTGTCCAGATAGACGAGCCCGAGCGTGTGCAAGGCGGCAACATAATCCGGATAGCGCCGCGTCAGCGCGTTGCAGATCGCTTCTGCCCGGTCGAGTTTGCCTTGTTGGCGCAGCCGGTCGGCTTCCTCCAGCTGGTCGCGCGGAGCGGCGGACCTTGGTGACGTCACCTTCCGTTCCCCTGCAAGAACGTTCGCATCCGGAGGTCCCTAGATCGCCTTCATCTCGCCCTTGGTCCAGGCTTCGCGCAGCTTGAACTTCTGGATCTTACCCGATCCCGTCAGCGGGAACGCCTCCACCACGAACCAGTGCTTCGGCGTCTTGTGCGGGGAGAGTGACTCGCGCATGTAGGCGACCAGCTCCTCCTTGTCGATGGAAGCTCCCGGCGCCGGCCGGACGAAGGCCGCGACCTCTTCGCCCCATCGCTCGTGCGGCACGCCGATCACGGCGACCTCGCCGACCTTCGGATGCTTGAACAAGAGCTCTTCCAGCTCGCGCGGATAGATGTTCTCGCCGCCGCGGATGATCATGTCCTTCAGCCGGCCTTCGACGGTGCAGTAGCCGCGCGCGTCCATGGCGCAGAGATCGCCGGTGTGCAGCCAGCCGTCCTTGTCGACCGCCGCGGCGGTGGCGTCCGGCATCTCGAAATAGCCGAGCATGACGTGGTAGCCGCGAGTGCAGAACTCGCCGACGGAGCCGATCGGCACCGTCTCGCCGGTGGCGGGATCGATGATCTTGGTCTCCATGTTCGGCAGCGGCAGGCCGATCGTGCCGGCCTTGTCCTCGACGCTGTCATTGGTGCGGGTCTGCGCCGCCACGGGGGAGCACTCGGTCTGGCCGAACACGATGGTGAAGGGCGCGCCGAGCTTCTCCTCGAACAGTCGGACCAGCGGCGCCGGCACGGTGGAGCCGCCGGAACAGATCGCCTTGACCGAGGTGAGATCGGTGGTCGGGAAAGAGGGATGCTCCAGCATGGCGATCAGCATGGTGGGCACGCCGACCATCGCATTGCCGCGATAGGTCCCGAACATTTCCAGCACCAGCGCCGGGTCGAATGCCTCGATCAGCACCTGCGTCGCCGCCTTCGAGACCGCCCCCAGCACGCAGCAGACGCAGCCGCCGGTGTGAAACAGCGGCATGGTGGTGATGAAGACATCGCCGGGATCGACCCCCATGCGGTCGGCCGTATCGGCGCCGTTGTTGAGAAGCCCGCGGTGGCGCAGCAGCGCGCCCTTCGGGAAGCCCGTGGTGCCCGAGGTGTACTGGATCATCACGGGATCGTCGGGGCTGACGTCGGGAAGCTTGATGCTCGCATCGTCGCCGGCGGCGATGAAGGCGTTCCAGTCGTCGAAGCAGATCACCTCGCGCAGCTCGGGGCAATTCGGCTTCACCGCCTGCACCGTCTCCAGCATCGGGTTGCCGCGGAAATTGTTGACGACGAACACGCCGGCCGCGCGCGACTGCTTCAGCACATATTGCACTTCGTTGGCGCGGAAGGCCGGGTTCACGGTGACCAGCACCATGCCCGCCATGCCCGCGCCGAACTCCAGCATGATCCATTCCGGGATATTCTGCGCCCATACCGCGATGCGCTCGCCCTTCTTGAAGCGGGTAAGCAGCGCGCGGGCGGTGCGCTGCGCCTCGCGGTACAACTCGGTGTAGGTCCATTTTCGCCGCAGCGCCGGGTCCGGCACGCCCGCGATCAAAGCGAGGCGATCGGGCGCCGACTCGGCCGCCTTGCGCAGCAGGTCGCCAAAGGTCATTTCCCGCACTGTGGGCACGGTCGGTCCCGCAACATGCGATATTGTCAAAGCCATCTTGTCCTCCCGAGGGCCGGCGTGCACGGGCAGGGCGCCGGTCTTGTCGTCAATATTTTGAAGGCCAAAATGCCTCCCGTCTTGCGTCAATGCAAGCCGCGGCGGCCGCCCTCGGGAACGGGATTAGCCTTTGAGGGTTTGGTTCTCGCGCCATTTAGAGCATGATGGCCGAAATGTTGACCGTGCAGGACGGCCGTGCCTTCGCCAAAGCTCTCCATTTACCGCAAGAAGCGTGATTTCGGCAAAACCGCGGAGCCCTCGGGCGACGCCAGGGTGGCGCCGTCGAGAGAGCGGCGTTTCGTCATCCAGAAGCACGCGGCGACGAGGCTGCACTACGACTTGCGGCTGGAATTCGATGGCGTGTTCAAGTCCTGGGCGGTGACGCGCGGCCCTTCGCTCGATCCGCACGACAAGCGGCTGGCGGTCGAGGTCGAGGACCATCCGCTCGACTACGGCGATTTCGAAGGCACCATTCCCGAAGACCAGTATGGCGGCGGCACGGTGCAGCTCTGGGACCGCGGCACCTGGGATTCTCCCGATCCGGACCGCGGCTTTGCCAAGGGCGACCTCAAATTCAACCTGCATGGCGACAGACTGCATGGCAGCTGGGTGCTGGTGCGGATGAAGGGCGACCGCTTTGGCGGCAAGCGCACCAACTGGCTTCTCATCAAGCATCGCGACGAATACGCCCGCGAGGGCGACGGGAGCAGCATCCTCGAGGAGGATCGCTCGGTCGCTTCCGGCCGGACGATGGCCGAGATCAAGGCCGGCAAGGGCAGGGCGCCAAAGCCGTTCATGCTGGCAAAGGGCGGCAAGACCAGAGCCGATGCGACCTGGGATTCCAGCCGCGGCAGCGCCGCCGAGGTGCGTGCCAAGACCAAGGCGTCGCGTGCGCCGGCCAGAGCGAAGAAGGCCTCAGCGATGCCGGACTTCGTGCCCCCGCAGCTCTGCGCGTCGGTCGAGCGTCCGCCGCGCGGCACCGCGTGGTGCCATGAGATCAAGTTCGACGGCTATCGCGTGCAGCTTCGTGTCGAGGATGGCAGTGTCGCGCTGAATACGCGCAAGGGGCTGGACTGGGCGGACAGGTTTTCCGCCATCGCCAAGGAGGCGCGCAGCCTGCCGGCCGCGCTGATCGACGGCGAGATCGTCGCCGTCGATCACAAGGGCCTGCCGGATTTCTCCGCGCTGCAGGCGGCCATCGCCGACGGCAAGACCGGCAATCTCATCTACTTCGCCTTCGATCTCCTGTTCGCAGGTGACGAAGACTTGCGCGCGCTGCCGCTGCGCGAGCGCAAGGCACGGCTCAAGCGCATGCTGGACGCGCGCAAGGGCAAGGAAAAGCTGATCCGCTATGTCGAGCATTTCGAGGAGGACGGCGAGTCGGTGCTGGAGTCAGCGAGGCAATTGTCGCTGGAAGGCATCATCTCCAAGAAGCTCGATGCCCGCTATCATTCCGGCCGCAGCGAGAGCTGGACCAAGGCCAAGGTGCGTGCCGGGCACGAGGTCGTGCTCGGCGGCTGGAAGACCACCGGCGGCAAGTTCCGCTCGCTGATGGCGGGCGTCTATCGCGGCAAGCATCTCGCCTTTGTCGGCATCGTCGGCACCGGCTTTGGCGCCGACACGGTGCGGCGGCTGATGCCGCATCTCAGGGCAAACGAATCCAGCCAGAGTCCCTTCAGTGGCGAGAACGCGCCGAAGAAGGCACGCGACGTGCACTGGCTGAAACCGACGCTCGTCGCCGAGATCGAATTCGCCGGCTGGACGGCGGACAACAATATCCGTCAGGCAGCCTTCAAGGGCCTGCGGGAGGACAAGCCGGCGCGCGAGGTGGAAGCGGAGGAGCCTTCCATGGTCAAGGTCGCAAAGCCCATCGTGGTCAAGTCGCCGGCGAAGAAGGGCGCCGAGGTGATGGGCGTCGTCATCTCCAACCCCGACAAGGCGCTGTGGCCCGATGGCGGCGACGGCAGGCCGGTGACCAAGCTCGATCTCGCCCATTATTTCGAGGCGGTCGGCAAGTGGATGATCGGGTATCTCAAGGGCCGGCCGTGCTCGGTGGTGCGCGCGCCCGACGGCATCGGCGGCGAAACCTTCTTCCAGCGTCACGCCATGACCGGCACCTCGAAGCTGCTGGAACTCGTCAAGGTCTCCGGCGACCGCAAGCCCTACATCCAGATCGATCGCGTCGAGGGGCTGGCGGCGGTGGCGCAGTCCGGCGGAGTGGAGCTGCATCCCTGGAATTGCGCGCCCGATGCGCCCGATGTGCCGGGACGGCTGGTGTTCGACCTCGATCCCTCGCCCGATGTGGATTTTGCCGCGGTGATCGAGGCAGCCAAGGACATGCGCGAGCGGCTTTCCGCAGTGGGACTCGAAAGCTTCTGCAAGACCACCGGCGGTAAGGGGCTGCACGTCGTGGCGCCGCTGTTGTCAGGTGCGAAAGAACGGGTGGACTGGAAGCAAGCCAAGGCGTTCGCGCAGGGGATCTGCCAGTGGATGGCCAATGACGATCCCGGCCGCTATCTGCTCAACATGTCCAAGCAGAAGCGGCAGGGAAAGATCTTCCTCGACTATCTCCGCAACGACCGCATGTCGACGGCGGTGGCCGTGCTCTCGCCGCGCGCGCGTCCCGGCGCGACTGTGTCGATGCCGCTGACCTGGGCGCAGGTGCGCGGCGATCTCGACCCAAGGCGCTATACTGTACGCACGGTGCCGGCGCTGCTCGCAAGGAGCAAGGCGTGGGACGGCTACGAGGATGCGGCCGGCCCGATCAGGCCGGCGATCGGGAAGCTGGTGGAGAAATTATAGCCGCCATCACCATGCCGTAGGGTGGGTAAAGCCAACGGGTCGCGCGAATGCGCGCCCGATGACGGGCTCCGCGTGCCCACCTGTCTTGCACCGGGCGCGCGAAGGTGGGCACGGCGCTTCGCGCCTTTGCCCACCCTACGAAGTCGCGACGTTCTCTAAAGCTTTCCCAGCAACAGCAGGATCAGCAGGATCACGATGATCAGCCCCAGCCCGCCGCCGCCGTAATAGCCGGTGCCGTAGAACAGACCGCCGCCGACGCCGGAGAATCCGCCGAGCAGGGCGATGATCAGAATGATCAGAATGATGGTACCGATGGACATGACGTCTCTCCTCAGCCCGCGCGGGGCGCAATCGCTCTTGCGTCCGGGGAAACCGATGGGGACCATGAAAGTTCCGCATTTTGCGACGCCTTATCGCAGCCCTTTCGCTTCGTCCGAACGGAACTACATTGAGCTGGCCTGACGGAGGAAAGAGATGTCCGCGCCGCTGATCGTATCCATTCCGCACAGCCTGGGCCGCGAGGAGGCGATGCGCCGCCTGAAGTCCGGCCTGTCGCGCGCGGCGTCGCACGTGCCGGTGCTCAGCGTCGACGAGGAGCGCTGGGAAGACAGCCGCATGAGCTTTCGCGTGCGAGCGCTCGGACAGGCCGCGCACGGCCATGTCGACGTCGCCGAGGATCACGTCAAGGTCGAGGTGACGCTGCCGTTCCTGCTGCAGCGCTTCGCAGAAATGGCGCAGGCGGCGATCCGCGAACGCGGCAGACTGCTGCTCACAAAGAAGTAGCTACGGAGAGCCTGCGAAGGCCAGCACCGTGCGCGGCGGGGCTTCGATCCCGGCGCCGGAGGCGTATTCCGCCGGCGTCTGTTTCAGCTCGGCCGTGCTCAGCACCTGCTGCCAGCGCGCATATTCCGGCAGCCTCGGCAAGTGGAAGGCAATCGCCGCCGGCGCGGCGTTGAGCACGATGAAGATCGGCGCGCCGCCGGGTTCGGCGGGGCCGAGCACGTAGGAAAGGAACCGTCCTTCGGGAAAATTCCAGTCGTGCTCCTTCATTTCCTCCGCCGCCGGTGTTAGCCACAGCACGCTGTACGAGCCGTCGGCACGCCGTTCGTCGAGCCAGCGGTGGCTGCGGATTTGCGGGAAGCGGCGGCGCAAGGCGGTGAGATGGCCGATGAAATCGGTGAAATCCTCAGCCTCGCGGCCGAGATTGTCCCAGTTCACCCAGCCGATCTCGTTGTCCTGGCAATAGGCATTGTTGTTGCCTCCTTGCGAATTGCCGGCTTCGTCGCCGGCGAGCAGCAGCGGCAGCCCCTGTGCGAGCAGCAGGCAGGCGAGCTGGTTGCGGCGCAGCTGGTGCCTGAGCGCGACGATGGCGGGGTCGCCGGTCGGGCCCTCATGGCCGCAATTATTGCTGTGGTTGTCGTTGGCGCCGTCGCGATTGTCCTCGCCGTTCGCCAGATTGTGCTTCGCATTGTAGGAGAAGAGATCGGCGAGCGTGAAGCCGTCATGCACGGTGATGTGGTTGACGGAGCCGCGCGGGGTGCGGCCGTCATGCCGGAACAGGTCGGACGACGCCGTCATGCGGCGCGATACCTCGCCGATCAGGCTGCCTTCGCCGCTCCAGTAGCGCCGCATCGCGCTGCGGTAGCGGTCGTTCCACTCGGACCATTGCGAGGGAAAGGCGCCGACCTGGTAGCCGCCCATGCCGACGTCCCAGGGCTCGGCGACGAGCTTGACCTGCGCCAGCACCGGATCCTGCCGGATCGCGGTGAGGAAACCGCTATGGCGGTCGAATCCGTCCGGCCCGCGCGACAGCGTGGTGGCGAGGTCGAAGCGGAAGCCGTCGACATGACAGACCTCGACCCAGTAGCGCAGCGAATCCATCACCATCTGCAGCACGCGCGGATGGGTGAGATTCAGCGAGCTGCCGCAGCCCGTGAAGTCGTCGTAGTAACGTGGGTTCTCCGGCTTCAGCCAGTAATAGGAGGCGTTGTCGATGCCGCGGAACGACAGTGTGGGGCCCAGATGATTGCCTTCGGCGGTGTGGTTGTAGACTACGTCGAGCATCACCTCGATGCCGGCGTCGTGCAGCCGCGCCACCGCGGTGCGGAAGGAATCGAGCGCATTGTCCCGTGCATTTTCCTGGGCGTAGCGCGGTTCGGCTGCAAAGAAGCCGATGCTGTTATAGCCCCAGTAATTGACGAGCTTCTTCTCCACCAGCACGCGATCGTCGATCAGCGCATGGATCGGCAGGAGCTCGATCGTGGTGACGCCGAGCCGTTTCAGGTGATCGATGACAGCAGGCGAACACAGCCCGCCATAGGTGCCGCGCAGCTGCGGGGGCACGTCTGCGCGCAACTGCGTCAGGCCCCTGACGTGGGCCTCGTAGATGATAGTGTCTTCCCAGGGAATATTGGGCCGCGCTTCGTGCCGGTTCACGAACGTCTCGT
The DNA here is from genome assembly GCF_016219575.1 of Bradyrhizobium sp. Taxonomy (GTDB): domain Bacteria; phylum Pseudomonadota; class Alphaproteobacteria; order Rhizobiales; family Xanthobacteraceae; genus Bradyrhizobium. The sequence goes on from NZ_JACRMG010000001.1 coordinate 155,783, forward strand.
CGACCACGACCGCCTTCAGCATGCCGCGCGAATTGTCGCGCCGGTCGAAGGACAGATCCTCGCGCGGGCTGCCGACGCGAAAGCCGAAATGCGCATCGCTCCACACCAGCCGCCCGGCGAGCCGCCGCGCATAGGGATCGAGCAGCAGCTTGTTGGGGTTGAAACGGTGGCCGCACTCGGGCGCATAGGGCCCGTGCACGCGATAGCCATAGAGCTGGCCGGGCGAGACGTCGTTGAGATAGCCGTGCCAGATGTCCTCGGAGCGCTCCGGCAGCTCGATGCGCTCGAGCTCGCGCCGGCCCTGGGCATCGAACAGGCAGAGCTCGACCTTCTCCGCATGGGCCGAGAACAGCGCGAAATTGGTGCCCCTTCCGTCCCAGCTGGCACCGAGGCGTGACGGCGATCCGGCGGACAGGCGCATCAATCAGCTTTCGGGCACGAGGAAGATCGCAGCCAGCGGCGGTATGGTGAGATTAAGTTCGTGGCCGCTGCCTTGCAACGCCTCGACGCCGCCGGCATTGCCAACATTGCTGCCGCCATAATGGGCAGAGTCCGAGTTGAGCGCCTCGCGCCACTTGCCGCCGAAGGGTACGCGGACGCGATAGTTGTAATAGACATTGGGCGAGAAGTTCACGACGGCCACGCAGGCTGTGCGCTCGGCAAATCCCTTGCGCAGCCAGGCGAAGACGTTGCCGTTGGCGTCGTCCGTGACCAGCCATTCGAAACCGGATGCCTCGCAATCCAGTTCATGCAGCGCGGGAACGGTGCGATAGAGCCGGTTGAGATCGGCGATCAGGGCCCGCACGCCGGCATGGTTCTCGTTGTCTAGCAGGTGCCAGTCCAGCGAATGATCGTGATTCCACTCGCGCTCTTGGCCAAACTCGCAGCCCATGAACAGCAGCTTCTTGCCGGGATGGCCGAACATGAAGCTGTAATAGGCGCGCAGGTTTGCAAAGCGCTGCCACTCATCGCCGGGCATTCGGCCGAGGATAGAGCGCTTGCCGTGCACGACTTCGTCATGCGAGAGCGGCAGGATGAAATTCTCGGAGAAAGCGTAGTGCAGGCCGAACAGGATGTCGCCGTGATGGTGCTTTCGGTGCACGGGATCCTTGCCGACATATTTCAGCGTGTCGTGCATCCAGCCCATGTTCCACTTGTAGCCGAAGCCGAGCCCGCCGTGGTCGACCGGGCGCGACACTTGCGGCCATGCAGTGGATTCTTCCGCCGCCGTCATGGCCTGCGGAAAGCGGGCGTAGAGTTCGGTATTGAAGCGGCGCAGGAAGGCGATGGCCTCCAGATTCTCCCGCCCGCCATGCTGGTTCGGAATCCAGCCGCCCGCGGGCCGGCTGTAGTCGAGATACAGCATGGAGGCGACGGCATCGACGCGCAGGCCGTCGATGCCGTAGCGCTCCAGCCAGAACAGCGCGTTGGAGACCAGGAAATTGGTCACTTCCGTGCGGCCGTAATTGTAGATCAGCGTGCCCCAGTCGAGATGCCGGCCCTGCTTGGGATTGGCATGCTCGTAGAGCGCGGTGCCGTCGAAATGGCCGAGCCCGTGCGGATCGTCGGGGAAATGGCCGGGCACCCAGTCGAGCAGCACGCCAAGGCCTTTGGCATGGCAGGCATCGACCAGCGCGGCGAAATCGGCCGGAGAGCCGAAGCGGCTGGTCGGCGCGAACAGCCCGGTCGGCTGATAGCCCCAGGAGCCGTCGAACGGATGCTCGCTGACAGGCAGGAATTCGACATGGGTAAAACCCATGTCGCGGGCGTAGCCCGGCAATTGCTCGGCAAGCTCGCGATAGGTCAGCCAGCGGTTGCCGTCCTTGCGCCGCCATGATCCGAGATGCACTTCGTAGATCGAGACCGGCGCGTGGCGGGCGTTGATGTCGTGCGGCGCCGGCCGCGGCTGCGGCAGCCTGGCCATGTCCATCACGATCGAGGCCGTCTTCGGCCGCAGCTCGGCGGCGAAGGCGACCGGGTCGGACTTCATCGGTAGGTGCTGGCCGCGCGGACCGATGACGTCGAACTTGTAGTGATCGCCGGGCCTGGCGCGCGGGATGAACAATTCCCAATAGCCGTTGCCGCGCAGGCGCATCGGATGCCGCCGCGGATTCCAGTAGTTGAAGTCGCCGACCACGCTGACCCGCCGCGCATTCGGCGCCAGCACGACGAAGGCGACACCCTCGACGCCGTCGAGCGTCAGCGGATGCGCGCCGAGCTTGTCGTAGATGCGCTGGTGCGTGCCCTCGCCGAGCAGATGGAGATCGAAATCGCTCAGCACCGGCGGGAAGCGATAGGGATCGTCCAGCTCCACCACGTTGTTGCCGAAGCGGGCGCGCAGCTGGTAACGCTCGGCGCCTTCCGGCGCAGCGCCGGCGAACAGCCCGGCTTCATGAATGCGCGTCAGCCTGGCGGCCTTGCCGTGCTCGCCCACGGCGTCGACCTGGGTGGCCTCCGGCAGGAAGGCGCGCACGATGGTCTTGCCGCCTTCCTTGTGCAGGCCAAGGTAGCGGAAGGGATCGGAATGGCGGCCTTCGACGATCGCGTAGGCCTCGGCGGGGAGCTTTGTCATTCACTCTTCGGACGGTTGCTGCGACAGCATACGGAGGATGGCGGCGAGGGGGAAGCGCAGCCGGTCCGCCCGGTGCGGTGCCTGGTGCTCGATTTCATAGAGCGCCTTTTCCAGCAGGAAGAAGTCGATCAGCCGTTGCGCGGCCCAGGGATCGTCCGGCCACAGCCGGGCGTCGTGCATGGTCTCGCGGTAGCCGGACAGGAAAGCCTCGACCGAACGGTCGCGCCATTCGCCGAGCCGCAATGCCAGCCGGCCGCGGTCGTCGGGGGCGATTTTCAGTGCGCGCTGCAGCGCCGCTTCCGCCGAGGCATCGATGGAATGGATCAGGCCGGCGACATCGCGCGCCGCCGGCAGCTTGCGCCGGCGCTGCGCCAGCGTGCGGCCCGCCTCGCCCTCGAATCCGGTGATGAAGACGTCGTCCTTGACGATGAGCACCTGTCCGAGTGCGAAATTGCCGTGCTGGCGGATGGCCGCCGGCTCGCGGTCGTGCGGCGGCAGCCGGTTCAGGGCGTCGCGAAGGTTCACCGCCTGCGCCGCGAATTGCTCGATCAGCGGACGGTCGGCCTCCGCCAGGCTGCTGCGATAGAGCTTCAGCACGTCCCGCGCGCGGTCGGCACTCTCCACGATCTCCTGCGTCCAGCGCTGCCAGTCGCCTTCGCGGATCGGTTCGGGTGCAAAATCGGGCTCCACCGTGTCGGCCGCCAGCGCCAGATGCAGTTCGGCCAGCCGCTTTCCGATCTGCGCCATCTGCCGCAGCGGCGTCTGTTCCTCGCCGTCGCCATCCTGCAGGAAGCGCCGTTCCTCGACGAAGCGATCGAGATAGCCCGACGTCACCGTCCAGGCATCGCCCTGGTTCTGCACTTGCGCATGCAGGGTCGCGAGCGCGCTGCGGCTGCCGTCTGGCTCGATCAGCTCGGCGGTACCGAGCAGATCAGGCACTTTGGCGAAGTCCACGACGTCGGTGAGGAAACGGCCCATCTCGATGGCCGGATGGATGCCGGGTTCGAGCTTGCGGAACAGCTTGAACGCGAAGCTGTGATCGACCAGCGCAGAGCTGGCCGGGAATTCGCTCTCGAAGCCGCGCACGCGGCCGGGCTCGCGCACCAGATTGTCGTCGAACTTGCTGGTCGGGCGGAATTCCAGCCTCAATCCCTGCTCGCTTTCGTTCACAGTCAGCCGTTCGCGCAAATTGCGCAGCATCAGCCCGATGAAGATGGGATCGGTCGCAACGTCCAGCAGCGTTCCCTCGCGCGCACCCTGCCGCACGGCGGCGAGCGCCCGCGGATTGTAGTGCTCGCGGTCGAAGCGCACCCATTCGATCTGCATCGGCAGCACATAGCGCGCGGTCTGGCCTTGCTGTTTCGCCTCGAAGAAGGCGACCCACGGCCGGTTGTCGCCGATGTCGCAGAAGGGAATGGCGGAGACCAGCGTCGGCTGGATCGCGCGCGGCGAACGCTCCGGATACCAGCGGGTCCGAGACAGGTGCCCAGGCAGCACGTCGCGCTCGAATACGCTGCGTTCGCGCGCCAGCGACACCCAGGTCGAGCCGACCGGCACCACCAGCGTCTCGAACTCCGGGACGGCGCGGGGCCGCACCGGCTCGGACTTGTCGGGCGCCTGCAGCTGGAACCAGTAGAAGCCGTAGGGTCCCAGCGTGATCATGTAGGGCAGTTCGCCGATCGCGGGAAAACGCGAGCGCCCGAGCATCTCCAGCGGGATGCGATCCTTCCAGGCCGAAAGGTCGAGCTCGGTGGCCTGCGCCGAACGCGACAGATTGGCGACGCAGAGGATGACCTCGTCGCGGTACTGCCTGACATAGGCGAGCACCGCCCGGTTCTCCGGGCGCACGAAGGTCATGCTGCCGCGGCCGAAGGCGGCGGTGGACTTGCGCACCGCGATCAGCTTCCTGGTGGCACTGAGCAGCGAGCCGAGGCTGCGCGACTGCGCTTCCACGTTCACCGCTTCATAGCCATAGACGGGATCCATGATCATCGGCGCATACAGGCGCGCGGGATCTGCGCGCGAAAAGCCGCCATTGCGGTCCGACGTCCATTGCATCGGCGTGCGGACGCCGTTGCGGTCGCCGAGATAGATGTTGTCGCCCATCCCGATCTCATCGCCGTAATAGATGATCGGCGTTCCCGGGAACGACATCAGCAGCGAATTCATCAGCTCGATCTTGCGCCGGTCGTTGTCCATCAGCGGCGCAAGCCGGCGGCGGATGCCGACATTGATGCGGGCGCGCGGGTCGTTGGCGTAGGTCGACCACAGATAGTCGCGCTCGACGTCGGTGACCATTTCCAGCGTCAGCTCGTCATGGTTGCGCAGGAACAGCGCCCACTGGCAGTTTGCCGGGATATCCGGCGTCTGCCGCATGATGTCGGCAATGGGAAAGCGGTCCTCCTGCGCGATCGCCATGTAGATGCGCGGCATCAGCGGGAAGTGATAGGCCATGTGGCATTCGTCGCCGCGGCCGAAATATTCCTGCACGTCCTCGGGCCATTGATTGGCTTCCGCCAGCAGCACCTTTCCCTTGGCGTAGGCGTCGAGCTCGGCGCGGAATTTCCGGATGATGGCGTGGGTCTCCGGCAGGTTTTCGTTGCTGGTGCCGTCACGCTCGCAGAGATAGGGGATGGCATCGAGCCGGAAGCCGTCGACGCCGGTGTCGAGCCAGCGCTTCATCACCTGGATCAGCGCGCTGAATACCCTGGGATTGTCGAAATTGAGATCCGGCTGGTGCGAGAAGAAGCGATGCCAGTAGAACTGGCCGGCCTCGGTGTCCCAGGTCCAGTTCGACTTCTCGGTGTCGGTGAAGATGATCCGGGTACCCGGATATTTCTGGTCGCTGTCGCTCCAGACATACCAGTTGCGCGCGCTGGATTTCGGATCGCTGCGGCGGGCGCGCTTGAACCAGTCGTGCTGGTCGGAAGTGTGGTTGATGACGAGCTCGGTGATGACGCGCAGGCCGCGCTTCTTCGCCTCCTGGATGAAACGGCGAAAGTCCTTCATCGTGCCGAAGTCGGGATTGATGTCGCCGTAATCGGCGATGTCGTAGCCGTCGTCGCGGCCGGGCGAGGGGTAGAACGGCAGCAGCCACAGCGTGGTGACGCCGAGATCCTGCAAATAGTCCAGCTTCTCGGTCAGGCCTGCGAAATCGCCGATGCCGTCATTGTTGCTGTCGCAGAACGCCTTGACGTGAAGCTGGTAGATGATGGCGTCCTTGTACCAGAACTCGTCGGCGGCTGCCTCGGCCGCTGGCACCGCCCTTGCATTCTCCTTTCCGGACCGGTCGCGGCCGGCGATCGACGGAAACATCCCGTCGGCGCGAAGGGCGATGTCGGCCGGGGAGGCCTCGACGTGTTCGGCTTTTTTGTTCACGGTGATGCCACTGCCACAGGAGGGACGGCCCCGTTTCGTCGGCGGAAAGGGAGGCGCACTGCACCCCAATAAAAAGCCGTGGGTAGGGCAATGGTTCCCTCGGAACCGTTTCCTTCCGCCCGCGTTGATCACCTCCCATCTCCTTCCCGTAATTGGACAATTTCGCGACACTTCCGTCACAGTCGCGTGCAAGCAACGTGCCGAATGAACCTTTTTGCCAGAGCCAAAGACCTCGGCATCCAGACCGAATTCATTGACGGACATGGAAACCCCCATGTGACGGCGGCGGATGCCCTGAAGGCGATCTTCGATGCCTTGCCGCCGCAGGCCGCCCGCCGGCTGATCGACGGGCCGGTCGTGGTTCGTCCGGGCCATGGGGCGAATCACGGGGCGCACGGCAAGCTGTTGCCGGGCATGCGCTTTCCGGTGCGGTGGGAAATCGACGGCGGCACCAGCGCTGTGGCGGGGGAGACCGCCGACGGGGCGATCGAATGGCCGGGCCATTTGCCGCCAGGCGTCTACCGCCTGCGACTCTCCGACGCGGCCGGTACGGTCGAGGAGGTGCCGTTCGTATCGGCGCCGGCGCAGGCCTTCGGCGGCGATTTCGACCGCGGCTGGCTGCTGGCGGTGCAGCTCTATGGCGTCCGCTCGACCCGCAACTGGGGCATGGGTGATTTCACCGATCTCGCCGAGCTGATCGAGCTCGCGCATCACTTCGGCGCCGACGGCGTCGGCCTCAATCCGCTGCACGCGCTGTTCGACGACAAGCCCGCGGATTGCAGCCCCTATTCGCCGAACAGCCGGCTGTTCCTCAACGCGCTCTATGTCGACGTCGATGCGATCCCGGAATATCCGGAGGACGCGGTCAGCGCGGTGGCGAACACGACGCCGCGGCTGCGGCAGAGCGAGACGGTCGACTATGTCGCCGTCGCCGCATTGAAATGGCCTGCACTGCGTGCCGCCTTCAAGGCGTTCAAGACGGGAGCGACGCCGGAGCGGCGGGATGATTTCAAGAAATTCCGCACGGACCGCGGCACGCTGCTGTCGCACTTCGCCTGCTTCGAGGTGCTGCGCCACAAATTGAAGAAGCCGTGGTGGGAATGGCCGCAGGAGTGGCGGGTGCCGGATGAAGCCGCCTGCGCCAGGCTGCGCGCAGGCCCGGACTCCGGCGAGATCGAGTTCATCGAATTCGTGCAGTGGAATGCCGATCGCCAGCTCGCCGCCTGCAAGGCGCGCGCAGATCAGCTCGGCATGAAGGTCGGGCTCTATCTCGATGTCGCCGTCGGCGTGCAGTCGAACGGCTTCGATGCCTGGAAGGAGCAGGGCGCGATCTCACGTCTTCTCGGTGTCGGCGCGCCGCCCGATCCGCTCGCGCCGGCCGGCCAGGATTGGGGCCTCGCCGGGTACAACGCGATCGGCCTTGAGCAGCGTTCTTTCGAGCCGTTCCGCCAGATGCTGCAGGCGGCGATGCGCCATGCCGGCGCGATCCGGCTCGACCACGTCATGGGCCTGATGCGGCTCTATCTGGTGCCGCGCGGCTTCGGTCCGCGCGACGGCGTCTATGTGCCGATGCCGTTCGAGGCCATGCTCGCGGTCACGGCGCTCGAAAGCGTCGCCAGCCGCTGCGTCGTGATCGGCGAGGATCTCGGCACCGTGCCAGAAGGCTTTCGCGACCGTACCCGCGACTGGGGTATCTGGTCCTATCTTGTGATGATGTTCGAGCGCGACGAGCATGGCGCCTTCCGCGGCATCGACCATTACCAGCCGAACGCGCTCGTCACCTTCAACACGCATGACCTCGCTACCTATGCCGGCTGGCGTCATTTCGCCGACCTCAAGCTGAAGCGCTCGCTCGGCTTCGACCCCGGCGAAACCGATGACGACCGCTGGCGCGCGCTGACCATGCTCGACCGGGTGCTGGGCCAGCACGGCATCCACGACAACAGCCTCAACGCCGTCGCCGAATTCCTGGCGCGCACCAGGTCGCGCCTGATGGCGATTGCGCTTGAGGACCTGCTGGGCCTCCAGGAGCAACCCAACATTCCCGGCACCATCGACCAGCACCCGAACTGGCGGCGCCGCCTGCCGCTGTGCATCGACGAGATCGCAGCGAGCGTTGACGTTGCCGGGCTGAAAGCGTCGATGCGCGAACGGATGCGCAATTCGTAGCGCGCTTATCCACCGCTTCTCGAAGAACAAGAGTGGAAACGGGTGCGAATGGTTTGCGGGCAGGAGACGTCGAACACGCCAATGAATCGCATTATCACAGCATCGTCCGAGCGAAACTGAACGGCCTGTTGCTTGGCCTAACGGATTCCGGAAAATCGGAGCCGAAGAACAGCAAACGGCCGATGACTTAAGGTATCCTTAAACGTAATCGGAGACCTTCTGACGCAGCAGATACCTTTCCGCGCGGCAATCCATGTCACTACTTTCGTCCGTCAGCCAGGCTCTCCGCCAGCACTCTTCCACGCATCTGGACGCCAACGCGGCCTTGACAGCCGAGCTTGCCACCCTTCACCAGCGTGACGAGCGATTGATCGAATTCGTCCGCGCGCTGGCGCGGGGCGATCTTCAGGGCCCCGCGCCCGATGGGGACGATGCGTTGTCGCAGGCATGCCGGGATCTTGTCACGCAGATCAAGGAGATGACGTCGGCACGTCTGGACCGGACCGTCGATATCAGTATCCAGGGCAACGAGACCGCGATTTCGGCGGCGCGATTGCTGTCGGCGTCCCGCGAGATCGATTCGTCGACACAGGCGCTCGCGTCGGCGAGCGAGGAGATGGTCGCCTCGATCGGCCAGATTCGCGCAACCGCAGCAGGCGCGGCCTCCAATGCGGCCGAGATGCGGGTCAGCGCCGTCCACGGCAGGACGACGGTCGATTCCGCCGTCACGACAATGAAGCGGGTCGGTCAGACCGCCCATCAGGCCTCCGAGCGGATTTCGGCGCTCAGCCAGGCATCGGAGGCGATCGGCTCGATGGTGAGCTCGATCGACGCGATCGCGAGGCAAACCAACCTGCTGGCCCTCAACGCGACCATCGAGGCTGCCCGGGCCGGCGATGCAGGCCGCGGCTTTGCCGTGGTCGCAACCGAGGTGAAGAGCCTGTCGCATCAAACCAGCAAGGCGACCGAGGATATCACGGCCCTGATCGCCAAGTTGCGCGCCGAGATCAACGCCATCGTAGAGGCAATGGCCGAGTGCACGAAGGCGTCGGTCGAAAGCGAAGGCGTGGTGGCCGTGCTGGGCGATGCGATGGCCGGCGTCGAGACTCACGTCGCCGGGGTCACGACCGGCATGGAAGAAATTTCCGGCATCCTCAATCAGCAGGCGGGAGCCGTGCGCGAAATCGCCGAGGGAATTACCGGCATTGCCGCCAAGACCAGGCAAAGCGTCGACCAGGTCGTTGGCATCTCCGGGCAGCTCGATCTCGCCCAGGGCCATGTGGGGCGCGAGCTTCAGGAGCTTTCGGAGCTGTCGTTCGAGGGCAAGATCGTGCGGCTCGCGAAGGCGGATCACGTCATCTGGAAGAAGCGGCTCGCCGACATGGCTGTTGGTCGCGTCACACTGAAAGCCGATGAACTGGCGGACCATCACTCCTGCCGCCTCGGCAAGTGGTACTACGGCGACGGTTCGAACGGATTGCGCGACCGCCCGGCCTTCAGGAACCTCGAAACGCCGCACGAGCTCGTGCATCGGCACGGCAAGCGCGCGGCCGCCTTGTTCGCGACCGGCGACTTGCCGGGGGCGCTTGCGGAGATAGAGAAGGTCGATGCGGCATCCAGGGATGTCGTCGCTCTGCTCAACGAGCTGTCACGCTGACCTGAGATCCTCCGCCTGGACCTCCGCTCGCGCTTCGAGCATCGGTCGGGCGGCGTCCTTGCGGGACTTGCCGGCTCGCAGGACCGGCGCCCGCGCCAGCAGCCCGGGGACCAGCGCTTCCGCCGCCTCGGCGCCCGAGATGACCACGGCCTCCACGCCTGCGCCGGCGTTGCCGCCGCCGGCAATCACGAGATTTCGCAGCGGCGATTTCGAACCTTTCAGGCGTCCTGAGCGCGAAACTCCGTAGATGGCGCCTGCGCTCGCCCAGTCATACCGCGCATAGGTCACGGGGCTCGCGTCGGTGCGATAGACGATGTGCCGCCGGAGATCGGGAATGGCGGTTTCCGCTGCGGTAATCATCTCGTCGCCGAGTTGCTGCTTGCGCGCCTCGTATTCCTCTGACCGCCGCCAATCCTTCCAGTCCTGGCGGCCTTCGGGCGGAAACCAGTCCCTGGCCTTGGCATGGGGCAGGATCGAGATCAGCATCAGCGTCGAATGCCCCTTTGGCGCGGCTGATGGATCGAGCTTGGACAGCATGGCGAGCCCGACGCCGCGCGGCGAATCCACATGCACTGCCGGCTGGATGTCGGGATCGAAATCGAGGCCGAGATGAACGCTGAAGGCGGAATTGGCGGGCTCTGCCGCGGCGATGCGGTCGCGGAAATCGGCCGGCAGGCATTCAGGCTCGACCAGCTCGAGAAAGGTCCGCTTGATATCGGCGTTCGAAACGACCGCCGTGGCGCGAACGGTCTCGCCGATGCCGAGGACCACGCCGGCAGCCCGCCCCTGTTCGACGAGGATGCGCTCGACCCTCGATTTCAGTCGCACCTCGCCGCCGCGCCGCTCGATTGCCTCCACCAGGGCATCGGCGAAGGCGCCGGAGCCCCCGAGCGGATAATGCCCACCCTTGAAATAGTATCCGAAGATCGGGACCATCTGCGCGCATGTCAGGCGCTCGCCACCGTCGCCGAGATAACCCGACAGCGCGTTGAGCATCCGGATCACCGCGGGATCGCTGACATGGCTGGCGACGAGCTTCTCGAATGGCTCGTTCATCCAGCGATAGGCCTGTGGATGTTCCCTGGGAAACGCCAGCATCGCCTCGATCGTTTCCGGCATGCCGGGAATTCCGGAGCGGCCGTGCCCGGTCGAGAACATGTCTTCGAAGATCGCGTGGATGGTTTCGAACAGGCTGCGGATGCCGGCCGCGCTTTCCGGAAATTCCCTGCACAGCAGCTCCACGTAGTCGCGCCAGTTCTCGGGAACGTCGATACGCCTGCCGGCCAGGCGATAGCTGTGGCTGACGCGCTTCCATTGCAGGCGGTCGGCGATGCCGAGCCGCTCCAGCAGGCCGGTGATGGTGCCGCCCGGCCAGACGCCGGAGAAATCATGCGGTCCCGCATCGAAGCGATAGATCACGGGCTTGTTGTCGTGATGCGCCTTGCGCAGGTAGTTGTGGCAAAAGCCGCCGGGCAGCACGTGGTGCTCGAACACCTTGACCTTGAGGCCGGCGTCCGCGAGCAGGGCCGCGGCCGTCAGCCCGCCGATGCCGGCGCCGACGATAGCCACGTCGCAATCCACCGCGGTTCTCGCCGCAAAGGCAGGGGCGGGCCAGTGGAATGTCTCGCGCGCGGCGCGCATCCGCTCCAGCGCATGGCGGATTGCCAGCCGCGGCCCGAAAATCGACAGCAGCGCGCCCGCAACCACGATGGCGGTCGTCACCCATGGCGACACCCCGGACCAGCGGCAGATGCCGATGGCGAGAAACAGGATTCCCCACAGACCGGTCATCGCAAGATTGACGACGAGGAACTGTGGCGTGCCGGCGCTGTCCGGATAGGCCGCGCGGGAATAATCTGCCGTCCAGGGCCGGCCGAATGCCGCGCTGAGCAGGCTGATCGCGCCGAGGCCGGCAAAGGAGAGCCAGAGCGCATTGGTCGCGGCCCAGTCCGGGGCGGCAAGTTGCCCGACGGCAAGCGAGGCGAACAGGGCGAGCCCGCCGGCTTCCAGCGTCATGAAATCGCGACGCCAGGCACGCCACAAATTGCCGGCCAGCGAGAGCGCAAACCCCGACCAGATCGCCCAGTCGGGGTGGCGGGCGCCGAGCAGCGCCCAGAACACGGCAAAGGGGATCAGCGCCAGTTTCACCGTGAGGAAGATCTTCATGCTCCGGCCCTCGGTTGCCGCGGACCCGTTCTACGGTCGCGGTCTGCGATGGCCATTCGAGCGGCGCGAGAGGCCTCCCGCGATGAGCCAGCGCAATCTTTCCAATGTAAAGATAACGATAGTCCGGAAAGGCCGTCCGCGTCAATCAAATCTTTACATTGTAAAGTTGGGTCGGCGAGACGGCGCTCGGGGCCGGCCGCAGGCGGATCGCGCCGCTGGTCCCGGGAAACGGTCAAAAACCCTGTTGTTTCAGGATGATCTCCATCGCGGCGGCAAAGCCGTCCTCTTCGTTCGACGCCGTGACATGGCTGGCCTGACGCTTGATGCCGTCCGCCGCATCGCCCATCGCAAACGACAGGCCGCTCCTGGCGAACATCGGCAGGTCGTTCTCCATGTCGCCGATCGTCGCCACCGCGGCCGTCGGGATGCCGAGCCGCTGCGCCATCGCCTCGACGAAGGTGCCCTTGTCACGGCCGGGCGGGGTGATGTCGAGATAGAATGTCTGCGAGCGGACCGCGGTGGCCTCGTTGCCGATGGCTTCGCGCATCGCCTCCTCGCAGCGCTGCAGCAACGCCGGATCGGAGCTGGCGCCGACGATCTTGCTGACGCCGTGCAGGTAAGGCGCAAAATTGGCGACAACGGTCGGCGCATGCCGGATCGCGCGCTGCTCGAGCCCGACATATTCCCCGCCTGGATCGCGGATCAGCCACCGGTCGTGATCGAACAGCCAGATGTCGGTACCGAAATGTTCGAGTACCGCGAGGCTGCGGGTCACGACGGAAGCCGGCAGGGTGTGATGCTCGATCGCCCTCAATTGCGGGTCGACGATCGAACTGCCGTTGAAGGAGCCGAACGGCAGCGCCAGCGCCAGGGGCTCGATCAGAAATCCCATCCCGACAGTCGGCCGGCTGGAGACGATGGTGAAGCCGATACCGGCCGCATGAAGTCTCCGGACCGCGGCCCTGGTCGCGTCGGTGATCCGCTTGTCCGGTGTGAGCAGGGTGCCGTCGACGTCGGACACCACGAGCTTGATGGCGGTCATGCGGGAGCGAGCTTCAGCTGTCCGACGATGTCGTCGACGATGGCCTCCACCGTTGCATCGATCGAAACGCTCACCGCGCCTTCGTCGAGGGTCGGCCGTTCCAGCGTCTTGAACTGGCTGTCGAGCAGGCCCGGCGGCATGAAGTGACCGGCGCGTCCGGCGAGGCGTCCGGCGATCAGCTCCTGCGTGCCGTCGAGGAAGACGATGCGGACATCGTCGCGGCCATGCACGAGCACTTCGCGATAGGCGCGCCGGAGCGCCGAGCAGGCGACGACGGCGCGCTGGTCCTTGCCGCACAGCCGGTCGATCTCGTCTGCGATGGCTTTCAGCCAGGGCCAGCGATCCTCATCGGTGAGCGGCTGGCCGGCGCTCATCTTGGCGACGTTGCTCGCCGGGTGAAATTTGTCACCGTCCTCGCAGCGCCAGCCGAGACGCTCGGCAAGGGCTTCCGCAACCGTGCTCTTGCCGGCGCCGGAGACGCCCATCACGATCAGGGCGCAGGGTGTTTCGTCGTTACCCTTCGCCATGGAGTCTCACGCCTTCGGACCGGGCTTGTTCGGCTCCTTGTGACCGCCGAAGCCCGCACGCATCGCCGAAAGAATCTTTTCCGCAAACGTATGCTCCTTGCGCGAGCGGAAGCGGGCAAACAGCGCGGCGGTCAGTACCTCCGCGGGCACCGCTTCATCCACCGCCGCATTCACGGTCCAGCGGCCTTCGCCGGAATCCTCGACATGGCCGGAGTAGCCATCGAGCGTCGCATTCTCGGCGAGGGCGGAAGAGGTGAGGTCGAGCAGCCATGACGGGATCACGCTGCCGCGCCGCCATACTTCGGCGATGTCGGCGATGTCGAAGTCGAAGCGATGCTCGGCCGGCAGCGCCTCGATGTTCGCATTCTTCAATATGTCGAAGCCCTCGGCATAGGCCTGCATCAGCCCGTATTCGATGCCGTTGTGGATCATCTTGACGAAATGCCCGGCGCCCACCGGGCCGGCGTGGATATAACCCTGCTCGACCCTGACGTCGCGGCCCTCGCGATGCGGCGTGCGCGGGATGTCGCCGATCCCCGGCGCGAGCGCGGCAAAGATCGGATCGAGCCGGTCGACCGCGGCCTTGTCGCCGCCGATCATCATGCAATAGCCGCGCTCCAGTCCCCAGACGCCGCCGGACGTGCCGACGTCGAGATAATGCAGCCCCTTCGCGCGCAATGCCTTGCCGCGGCGGACATCGTCCTGCCAGAATGAATTGCCGCCGTCGATGATGGCGTCGTCCTTCTGCATCAGGTCCGCAAGCGTGCCGATCGTGGCTTCGGTGATCGCGCCTGCCGGCAGCATCACCCATGCCGTGCGCGGCGGCGTCAGCGCTTTCACGAACTCCTCCAGCGTCGCGGCCCCGACCGCGCCTTCCGCCGCCAGCGCGGCGACCGCTTTCCGGTCCTTGTCGTAGACGACGGTCGAATGCCCGCGCTGCATCAGGCGGCGGACGATGTTGCCGCCCATCCGCCCCAGGCCGATCATGCCGAGCTGCATCTGCTGTGCCCTAGTTCAGCGCCGCCGATATCGCCGCATCCAGCGCCTTCAGGCCCTTGGCGAGGTCGCCCTTCAGGTGCACCCGCAGCGCGCGGCGGCCGCGCTCGGTCAGCACGCCGAAATCGCCGCGCGCCTGCGCGGCCTTGATGATGCCGAAGCTCGCCTTCTGGCCGGGCACCTTGAGGTCTTTCTTCTCCTCCGCGGTAATCTGCAGGAACACGCCGTTGTCGGGTCCGCCCTTGTAGGCCTGTCCGGTCGAGTGCAGGAAGCGCGGGCCGAATTCGGCGCAGGTGGCCAGATGTTTTGCGTCCCGCACCGCCAGCCGCATCCTTTGCAGCGCTTCGATGTGATCGCCGTCGCGCTCGATATAGGCCAGCAGCGCGACATAGTCGCCGCGCTCCGAACGCGAAAGATGCGCTTTGATCCAGGAATCGAGGTCGCCATTGGCGCCGGCCCTGCGCAGCTCGGCTGCGTTCTGTGCGTCGGTATAGAGATCGGCCTCCGCCGAGGACACTACCGGCGTCTCCGCCGGCAGTTTTCCGGACTTCTCGAAGGCGGAGGTCAATTCCCGCGTCTTGATCTTGGCGGACTCGACATCCGGCTGGTTGAAGGGATTGATGCCGAGGACCGCGCCCGCCACGGCGGTGGCGAGTTCGAAGCGGAAGAACTCCTGCCCGAGGTGGTCGGTTCCCTGCATCACGATCCGCACCACGGGATGGCCGGCCTTTTCCAGCGCGGCGAGCTTTCCGTCATGGTCCGCGTCGTCCTCGCCCGCGGTGCGCAGGTCGATGAACAAGCGGTCGTTGCCGTAAACCGAGGCGCCGCCGATGGTCTCGCCGTCGATCGGTATCAGGCCCTTGCCTTCCTTGCCGGTCGATTCCGCGATCAATTGCTCCGCCCAGGCGCCGAAATCGGCGACGTTCTTCGACGAGAAAATCGTCACCTTGTCGCGGCCTTCCAGACCGGCGAGGCCCATTGCGAGACCAAGCTGCACGCCCGGATTCTCATGCGGCGGCACATCGGTGCCGCAGGAGCGCACCATCGACAGCGCGTTGGTCACCAGCGCTCGCACGTCGATGCCCGCGGCCGCGGCCGGCACGAGACCGAACGGCGACAGCACGGAATAGCGCCCGCCGATGGTCGGCTCGCCATGGAAGACACGCGCGAAGCCCTGCTTCGCAGCAACTTTCTCCAGCGACGAGCCGGGATCGGTCACGGCGATGAAGCGATGGCCGGCCTTGTCCTTGCCGATCGCCTTGGCTACGCGGTCGTAGAAATAATCCTTCATCGCGTTCGGCTCGGTGGTGCCGCCGGATTTGCTGGAAACGATGAACAGCGTCCTGGCGATGTCGACCGCCTTCTCCATCGAGCGCACCTGCGACGGATCGGTGGAATCCAGCACATGCAACTTCGGGAAGCCGGCTTTCTGCGGAAAAGTCTCCGCCAGCACTTCCGGACCGAGGCTTGATCCGCCCATGCCGAGCACGACCGCGTCGGTGAATTTCTGTCCCTTCACACGCTGCGCAAAATCCTCGTAATCGGCGATGTCTGCCTTTGCGGGGCTTTCGAGCCAGCCAAGCCATTTGTTCTCGTCATCGCCGGTCCACACCGACTTGTCCTTCGCCCACAGCCGGCGAATTCTTGCCGATGCGCGCCATTCCTCCGTGCTCTTCGCAACCGCCTTGCCGAGCCCGTCGCCGAGCGCGAGTTTCTGCGCGTCGAGACGCGCGGAAAGCACGGTTGCGCGCTTGGACGCCACCGCGCCATAAAGCTTGTCGGCGGCGTCGGCGAACAGCTTGACGCCGTCGACCACGAGCTCGGCCGTGATCGCATCCAGCGAAATGCCCGATCGCTCCAGCTCCTCGAGCGCGCGGGCGGCGTCCTCGACATTCTCCTCCAGGCTGTCGCGCAGCCTGCCGTGGTCGCGGAACGCATCCAGCGTTGCCGGCGGCACGGTGTTGATGGTGTTGGGGCCGATCAGCTCCTCGACATAGAGGACGTCGGAATAGTCCTTGTTCTTGGTGCCGGTCGAGGCCCACAGCAGTCGCTGCGGCCTTGCGCCCCTGGCCGCGAGCTTCTCCCAGCGCGGACCGGCGAACAGGTTCTTGTAATCCTGATACGCCATCTTGGCATTGGCGATCGCGATCTTGCCCTTCAGTGCGGCAAGACGCTCCTTCTCGGATGGATCGTTCGCCTTCGCGATCCTGTCGTCGAGCTGCTTGTCGACGGAAGTGTCGATGCGGCTGACGAAGAAGCTCGCCACGCTCGCGACGCGCGAGGGATCGCCGCCTTTGGCGACATGCTTCTCCAGCCCCGCGATATAGGCCTCCGCCACCTCGCGATAGACCTTCTGCGAGAACAACAGCGTGATGTTGATGGAAATGCCTTCGCCGATCAACGCCTCGATGGCAGGCAGGCCTTCCTCGGTGGCCGGCACCTTCACCATCAGGTTCTTGCGGTTGACGTCCTTCCAGAGCCGCCTGGCCTCGACGATCGTGCCCCTGGCATCGTTGGCAAGATAGGGCGACACTTCGAGGCTGACATAGCCGTCGCCGCCGCCGGTCGCCTCATAGACCGGCCGCAGCACGTCGGCGGCGTTCTGGATGTCCTCGACCGCGACGGCTTCGAACAGGTCGGCCACCGAACGGTCGCCCTTCCTGAGGGCCTTGGCGATATCGCCGTCATATTCGTCGGAACTGCCGATCGCCTTCTCGAAGATCGCGGGGTTGGAGGTGACGCCCTTGACCGCATCGGTATCGATCAGCTGCTTGAGGTCGCCCCTGGCGACGAAGCCGCGTGCGAGGAAGTCGAGCCAGACCGCCTGGCCGTGGGTTTCGAGTGCTTTGACGGGGTTCATGCTGCCTGTTCTGCCTTGAATTGTTCCGGCCCGGTGGCTTTTCGGGTTTCAGCTTTCTGGGGGGGAGGGTGGAATGTCAACCAGCCCCGGCGGCCAATGGGAGGAAATAGCGCGGCTACAATGGGATAACTCCCCCGGAGCGCATGAATACGCCCGGGATCGGCGGCAAATTGCCACGACGAGGAAGAAATCTCCATCGCAGCCGCACAAGTGTCGCATATTCGGCCGCGAAATATCCATTTTCGCCGCCAGGTTGCGCTAAATCAAGGCAGGCGCGCGCAGCAGATAGATGGTGCCGATGACATGACCGTGGCGGCGCATCGATGGATCAGCGTGGGCCTTGGTGGGCTTGGGTGGCGATGAGTAGGTCTAGTATTGCCCTCACCAATCTGCGAGCGGTCGTTATCCTTATTGTATTGGCGTTCCATTCCGTCCTTCCTTATCTCGCTTCCCTTCCGGCCGAACCGTTTCCCTTCGATCGTCCGCCCTATCAATGGCTGGCGTTTCCGGTCGTGGATCGTCAGCGATGGTTTGGCTTCGACCTGTTCTGCGCCTGGCAGGATGTGGGGCTCATGAGCCTCATGTTCCTTTTGTCGGGCTTGTTCGTGCCCTCGAGCCTTGAGCGCAAGGGAAGCTTCGGGTTCCTGGCGGAACGGCTGGTCCGGATCGGCGTGCCCATCGTGTTAGCCGTCGTTTTCCTGGCCCCGCTTGCCTACTATGCCGCGTATCGGACGACCGCGGTCGACCCCGGCCTTGCCGCCTTTTGGCAACATTGGCTGGCGCTGCCGTTCTGGCCATGCGGACCGCAATGGTTCCTGGCTCAATTGCTGGCCTTCAGCTTTCTCGCGGCCGTGTTGCACCGGACGTTTCCGGGAGGCAAACAACGTCTTGCCGCGCTCTTGCCGACCATCGGGACCGATCCCGCGCGGTTCCTCGTCGTGCTGCTGGCAGCATCGGCGCTGGCCTATCTCCCGTTGGTGCTGACCTTTTCACCCTTCGAGTGGACCAGCTTCGGCCCCGTCTCGTTTCAGCTCAGCCGGCCGCTGCACTATCTCGTCTATTTCCTTGCGGGCATGGCGCTCGGGACAATCGGCCTGGACCGTGGCCTGCTTGATTGCGACGGCGCGCTGGCGCGCCGCTGGCCGGCATGGCTGGGCGCGGCTGTTGTCGGGTTCCTGCTGTGGGCAGCGCCGACCGCCATGACGATGGCCGATTGGGCCGCGGCACCCGCGATCGCGAAGCTTGCCGCCGGTATCGGCTTTGTCGTTGCCTGTGCGGCCGGCTGCCTTTGCGCGCTGTCGCTCTGCCTTCGCTTCGCGCGCTGGCGCCTGCGGGCATTCGACAGCCTGTCCGCCAATGCCTACCGCATGTACCTGATCCACTATGTCTTCGCCGTCTGGCTGCAGTATGCGTTGCTTGGCAGCGGGCTGTTTGCGGTCGGCAAGGCCGCGATCGTGTTCGCCGGCACCCTGGCCGCGAGCTGGACCATTGCCGTGGCCTGGAATCATGCTTCCCTGCTGTCGCGAGCGCATGCGATGATGCGCGGAGCAGGCCGCGCATGAGCAGCGAACCGGCGACGGACGGAAAATAGGTCGAGCTGCAGCAACATGCCCCTGGTCTTTACCCTTGCCTTCCGCAATCTCTTCTATGACCGGCTTCGCCTTGTTGCGACGATCATCGGCATCGTCTTCTCCATCGTCCTGGTCATGATCCAGATGGGCCTGTATTTCGGGTTTGGCCGCATGGTGACCACGATGATCGATCATGCGTCTGCCGATCTCTGGATCATGCCGAAGGGAACGAAATGCTTCGAGGATCCCTCGCTGCTGGAGACGCGGGAGCGCTACCGCGCGCTGGCGATCGACGGTGTCGCGGATGCGATTCCCGTCGTGATCGGATTTGCGGATTGGCGCATGCCGACCGGCGCGACTACTCCCGTCTTCGTCGTGGGTTCGGATCTGCGCGCCGGCGGCCTGCAGCCCTGGAACCTGGTGGAGGGCCGGATCGAGGCGCTGTCGGCGCCGAAAGCCGTGGCGGTCGACAGGTCCTATTTCGACCGGCTCGGGATTTCGGGATTGGGGGCGACCGCCGAGATCCGCCAGCAGCTCGTGCGGGTCGCAGCCGTGACTGACGGCATCCGTTCGTTCACCACGACGCCGTTTGTGTTCATGGACGTCGATCGGGCGCGGGCGCATACCGGCGTGCCGAACGGCAAGGCGACGTATTTTTTGGTCCGCCTCGATCCGGGCGCCGACAGGGCTGCCGTCCGCCGCCAGCTCCTCTCGCGCCTCAGCGATGTCGAGGTGTTGACGTCGGCCGAGTTCCGCGAGCGCAGCCGCACCTTCTGGCTGTTCAGCACGGGCGCCGGCGCGGCGCTCTTCGCCGGGGCGCTGCTGGGCATCATCGTCGGCACCGTCATCGTGGCGCAGACGCTCTATTCGAGCACCAAGGAACATCTCCCCGAATTCGCGACCCTGCGCGCCATCGGTTCCTCCTCGCGGTACATTTATGCGGTGATCGTCTGTCAGGCGCTGCTCAATGCCGTCATCGGCTTCTCCATCGCAGCACTTGTCGGCAAGGCCGTCGTGCAGCTGACGGCGGCAACGGCGTTGCCGATCGTCATCACGCAGGGATTGATGATCGGGCTGTTCGCACTGACCGTCGCGATGTGCATCGCCTCGGCGATCGCCGCTATCGTTCAGGTCACACGCATCGATCCTGCCATGGTGTTTTCGCGATGACGGCCTCCCTGATCGAAGCAAAGGGTGTGGCGAAGGTTCTTGGCAGCGGCGCCGGGAAGGTGGCGGCGCTGAAGGGCGTCACCCTGAGCCTCGACGGCGGCGAGCTGACCTTGCTGATGGGGCCTTCCGGCAGCGGCAAGACCACGCTGCTTTCCATTCTCGGATGCATGCTGACTCCGACGGAGGGGACGATCCGCATCTGCGGCCGCTCGACCGCCGGCGCCGAACCGGAGGATCTCGCGCTTCTCAGGCGGCAACATGTCGGTTTTGTCTTCCAGTCATTCCATCTGTTCCCGACATTGTCGGCAACGGACAATGTCCGGCTGGCGCTCGACGTGCGCGGCGAGCGCTTCAGAAAGGCGAAAGTCCGGGCGCGGGAGGCGCTGGCCAAGGTCGGGCTCGCGCACAAGACGAAGGCATTCCCGCGCCA
Source organism: Bradyrhizobium sp. (assembly GCF_016219575.1). GTDB lineage: Bacteria > Pseudomonadota > Alphaproteobacteria > Rhizobiales > Xanthobacteraceae > Bradyrhizobium. The sequence continues at coordinate 176,321 of NZ_JACRMG010000001.1, forward strand.
GCTCAGCGGCGGTGAGCAGCAGCGCGTCGCGATCGCCCGCGCCATCGTCGGAAATCCCTCAATCATCCTCGCGGACGAGCCGACCGCGGCGCTGGACGGTGAGAACGGCCGCGCCATCATGGAGATTCTCGGCGGGATTGCCAGGGAGCAACGGCGCGCGGTGCTGATCGTGACGCACGATCCGCGTCTGCTTCCCTTCGCCGACCGGATCGTTCACATCGAGGACGGACGGATCGTTCGTGAGGAGCGCTACGGCGTCAAACAATCATGATTTCATCTGAAAGCCGCCGGGAGCGTGAATCCATGACGGGATGCCGGAAAACCCTGCTCGCAATCGCGGCATTGGGGGCCGCCGGCCTTGTCCTGGTGGCCGCGGGCGGCATGACGGCCCGGTCGGAGGAGAAGCGGTGGCAGGCTGTTGCGCCCGGCCGCATCGAAGCCTGTTCCGGCCAGATCAAGCTCGGGGCTGTCGTTGCGGGGGTCGTCGACAAGGTGCTGGTCAAGGCCAATGACCGTGTGTTCGCCGGCGAGCCGTTGATCCGTCTCGCCGACGGCGAACTCGCCGGGCGCCTCTCCGCAGCCGAATCGCAAGTGGCCTTGCGCAAGCGCGCACGCGACGAGAAATCGGCGACGGGAAGGGCAGGGACGCTACGCAAGGCAAGGGACGCCAGAGCCGATGCCGACGAGAAGGTGTATGCCGTACGCGCGATCGTCGATCGAACCGCTGCCGAATGGCGGGCCAAGGGCGGATCGAGCGAAGCGTTGACGAAGGCGCGCTCAGCATTGGCGGGAGCGAAGGTCGAGCTTGCCAAACGCGAGGAGGAGCTTCAGGCGCTCGAGGACGATGCGCCGCTGCCCACGGTGCTGGAAGGCCAGCTCAGCATTGCCAGGTCGGAATACGCCGTGGCGCGATCTGCCCTCGACAACATGACGGTGCGCGCGCCGGCCGACGGTACCGTGCTGCAGGTCAACGTGCACGCGGGGGAATCGGTTTCGCCTGGGTCGCCGCAGCCGTTGCTGCAACTTGCGGATATTTCCGCGCTGTGCGTGCGTGCCGAACTGGACGAGCGCGACCTCGCCTTCGTCGGGATGAAGCAGGCTGTATCGGTGCGCGCCGCCGCGTCTCCGGACAAGGAACTCACGGGCAAGGTCGTTTCGATCGCGCCGCTGGTCGGCCCCGGCCGCATGGAGACATCGGGACCGCGCAATCAATCCGACGTCAATGTCGTGGAGGTGATGATCGAATTGACGGAGACAGGTCAGTCCCTGACGGGGATGAAGGTCGACGTCTATTTCAAGCCGGGCGAGACCGCCGGCCGCTGAGGAGTTGCCGCAGCCGCCGGCCCGCGGCTGGCTTCACGGCCGCAGGTACAGATATCCCTGCGACTGCAGTTCGGCGATGCGCACCACGCCGCCCTTCTCGGCCGCGATAAAGCCCGGCAACAGCTCGTTCACGGTGACCTGCTGCGACTTCATGGTGTTGCCGCAGGCGGCCATCTCGAGGCCCGCCTTGGAGAACTGCCCGACCCGCTTTGTGACATCGGGATTGGCGGAGGCCGCATGGAACGCCTTCAGCGCCTGGCCGTGAATGACCAGTGCGATGGTGACGTTGTCGGGCCCGCCGACGCCGTCAAAATGGTTCTGGATGTTGCCGAGCACGAAATTGACCTTGTCGAGGTCGTTGAGGTGGTAGACCACCTTCAGCTTCCCGGCCGCGGGCGTTTCCGTCGCTGCCCTTGCGGGCGAAGCCGCGAACGCGCCGCCGACCGCCGAAAGCACTCCCCACAACAGGTTGCGTCGATGCATGGCATTCCCCTTCATTTGCGCCTGATAGCGGCGAGTTCCTGACGGTCGGTGACCAGCGACGCGCATTCCCTGGTGTCGGTGCGGTCGAGCCGGAACATCTTATCATCGGCGCCGGCCACCAGCGAGTGTTCCGCCTCGTCATCCGGCTTGTTGTTCTGCCAGATACGGACGCGCTCGAGCCGGATCACCGCCGAATTGTCGTCCCGGGCGACCGCGACACTGAGGCCGCCGCCGTCGCAGTCGACGCCGCAGCCGAGGCGGATTTCGTCTCCGGCATCTTCCGGAATGAAATGACTGCAGGAACCCGAGGAGTCGAAGTTGCCCGACCGGTGGCGGAATTTCACGCCGAGGCGGAAGGAATAGTTGGTGATCTTCTCGTCCGGCGGATGTTCGGCGGTCACCAATAGCTTCATCGCCGCGACCTTCTGCTTCGGATGTTTTGCCAGGTGCTCGGCGTCATAGGTCCGCACGAAGCAGGCATAGGTCGTCTTCGGCGCCAGCGGCCCGGCAAACAGCCGCCTGTCGAAGGCTGTGGCCCGGGCCTTGTCGATTTCCGCTTGCGCAAGTGCAGCATCGGCGCTGGCAAGGAGGGCCAGCACCGCCAAGGCGAGCCGCAGGGGTGTGCACATCGTCAATCCCCGGAAAACAGCAACGATTTGACGGTTAGTCGCATCCCGCCGGGCGGGCGTTCAATTGGCGCGGGCGGTCGCCGCGACATGGGGCTGTCCGCTTTCGAGACAGCGGCGGCCGTCGACGGGTCCGCATCAATCGGATATCCTGCCTGTGCTACCTGCCGTTGAGCCCTGAGCGACTTCCGGGCGCCGAGGTATCCGCGTCCCGCGCTCGCTTCCCCGAGGTGATCGCCATGTCCACATCGTCAACGATAACCACCCCCCGCCCGATGCTGCATGCGCTGGCCAAGAACTGGTGGCTGCTGCTGCTCCGCGGCATCGCCGCCATCGTGTTCGGCGTGCTCGCCTTTGCCTGGCCCGGCCTCACCCTGGTGACGCTGGTGCTGTTCTACGGCGCCTTTGCGCTGGTCGACGGCGTCATCGCGCTGGTGGCGGCCTTCACCGGCGGGGCAAAGCCGACGCCGACCTGGTGGCTGGTCATCGTCGGACTGCTCGGCATTGCCGCGGGCATCGTCACCTTCATGGTGCCCGGCATCACGGCGATCCTGCTGGTCCTGTTCATGGGAGCCTGAGCGCTGGTGCACGGCATTTTCGAGATCATCGGCGCCATCCAGCTCCGCAAGGAAATCGACAATGAGTGGATGCTGATCCTCTCCGGCGCGATCTCGGTGCTGTTCGGCCTGGTCGTGCTGATCGCGCCCGGCGCGGGCGCACTCGGCCTGGTCTGGGCGATCGCCGCCTACTCGATCGTGTTCGGCATCAGCTTCGTCGCGCTGGCGTTCCGGCTGAAGAATCACCGCCACGAGCCGGCGGCGGGGTAGAGCCCCCCATTGTCCACATCGTCATGCCCGGGCTTGTCCCGGGCATCCACGTCTTTCCTGGAAGCGGCTCCAAGAACGTGGATGGCCGGGACGAGCCCGGCCATGACCAAGTCACAAACAGTGTGCGCTTATCTCAGCGCAAACTGGCGTTGATCTTTTCCAGCGCCGCGGAGCCGGGGCAGAGCGCCCTCTCGTCCATCGTGTTGAGCGGGGTCTCGACGGTGTTGAGATGGGCGTGCAGGTCGTCGGCTTCCGGATCGACATAGAGCAGGCCGGTGACGATCTGGCCCTTGGCGGCGTGCTTCTGCAGGAAATTCTGTGCGCCCAGGCGATCATGCGGATCGTAATCGGCATCGAGCTTGCGCAGCGCAAGCCTGGTGCCGTCGTGCTGCTCCACCACCTGCACCGTGCCCGGCGCGTAATCGACCGAGATCGGATCGCGGCCGACCAATACGTCGAGGCGGTTCACCGCGTCATTGTGCTCGCGCACATAGTCGAAGCTCTTGGTGGAGCCCGCGTGATTGTTGAAGGCGATGCAGGGGCTGATGACGTCGATGAAGGAGGCGCCCTTGTGGCGGATCGCGGCCGCGATCAGCGGCACCAGCTGGGTCTTGTCGCCGGAGAAGCTGCGCGCGACGAAGGTGGCGCCGAGCTGCAGCGCGATCGCCACGAGGTCGATCGCGTTGTCGGTATTCGTCACGCCCTTCTTCGACTTCGAGCCGAAATCCGCGGTGGCCGAGAACTGGCCCTTGGTCAGGCCGTACACGCCGTTGTTCTCGACGATGTAGGTCATGTTGACGCCACGCCGGATGGAATGCGCGAACTGGCCGAAGCCGATCGAGGCGGAGTCGCCGTCGCCGGAGACGCCGAGATAGATCAGCTCGCGGTTGGCGAGATTGGCGCCGGTCAGCACCGACGGCATGCGGCCGTGCACCGAGTTGAAGCCGTGAGAATTGCCGAGGAAGTAGTCCGGCGTCTTCGAGGAGCAGCCGATGCCGGAGATTTTCGCCACCCGGTGCGGCTCGATCGACAGCTCGTAGCAGGCCTCGATGATCGAGGCGGTGATGGAGTCGTGGCCGCAGCCGGCGCACAGCGTGGAGATCTTTCCTTCATAGTCGCGGTGCGTGTAGCCCAGCTCGTTCTTGGGCAGGCCCGGATGATGGAATTTCGGCTTGGCGATATAGGTCATGACACGGCCTTGCGGAGGGGGGTCACCTTGAGGTGGTCCTGGTGGTCGCCGATGGCATTGGCGATGTAGCGCGCGGTGATCGGGGTGCCGTCGTAATGCAGGATCGGCACCAGCCGCACCGGATCGATTCCGTTCTCGTTGACGATCAGCTGCCGCAACTGCGCGTCGCGGTTCTGCTCGACCACATAGACGAAGTCGTGATCGGCGATGAAGCTCGCCACGCTGGAGTGGAACGGGAAGGCGCGGATGCGCAGGCGGTCGAGATGATGGCCTTTCGCTTCCAGCAGGCCGATCGCCTCGTCCATCGCCGGCGACGTCGAGCCGAAATAGATCACGCCGCATTTGGTCGGCTTGCCGGCGTTGGCCTGCAAGGGCCGTGGCACCATGTCCTGCGCGGTCTCGAACTTGCGCACCAGCCGCTGCATGTTGTCGACATAGACCGCGCCTTCTTCCGAATAGCGCGCATAGCGGTCACGCGAGGTGCCGCGGGTAAAATAGCTGCCCTTGGTCGGATGCGTGCCGGGATAGGTGCGGTAGGGGATGCCGTCTCCGTCGACGTCGAGATAGCGGCCAAAGTCGCGGCCTTCTTCCAGCATCTCCGCGGTCATCACCTTGCCGCGGTCATATTGCCTTGCGTCGTCCCACTTCAGCGGGCGGCACAGCCGGTGGTTCATGCCGATGTCGAGGTCGAGCATCACGAAGATCGTGGTCTGCAGCCGCTCGGCGAGGTCGAAGGACTGCGCCGCGAACTCGAAGGCTTCCGCGGGATCCTCCGGAAACAGCATCACATGCTTGGTATCGCCATGCGAGGCATAGCCGCAGGCGATGATGTCGCATTGCTGGGTCCGCGTCGGCATGCCGGTCGAGGGGCCGGCGCGCTGGATGTTCATGATGACGGCCGGGATTTCGGCGAAGTAGGACAGACCGATGAATTCCGTCATCAGCGAGATGCCGGGGCCGGAGGTCGCGGTGAAGGCGCGGGCGCCGTTCCAGGAAGCGCCGATCACGATGCCGATCGAGGCGAGTTCGTCCTCGCCCTGCACGATGGCGTATTTCGCCTTGCCGGTTTCGGGATCGTGCCGCAGTTTCTTGCAGTGGCTGGTGAAGGCTTCCGCCACCGACGACGACGGCGTGATCGGATACCAGGCGCAGACGGTGGCGCCGCCATAGACCGCGCCGAGCGCAGCCGCGCTATTGCCTTCCATGAAGATGCGGTCGCCGACCTTGTCGGCCTTCTTGACGCGCAGCCCGATCGGGCACTTCAAATTCTGCAGCGCCCAGTCGCGGCCGAGATGCAGCGCGTGAACGTTGGAGGAGAGCAACTTTTCCTTGCCCTTGTACTGTTCGCCGATCAGCTGCTCGATCACCTTCGGGTCCATCTCGAGCAGGGCGGACAGCGCGCCGAGATAGATGATGTTCTTGAACAGCTGGCGCTGGCGCGGATCGGAGTAGGTCGAATTGGTGATGGCAGTCAGCGGCACGCCGATCACGTTGATGTCGGCGCGGAATTTCGACGAAGGCATCGGCTTGGTGGAATCGTAGAACAGATAGCCGCCGGGCTCGATCGAGGCGACGTCCTTGTCCCAGGTCTGCGGGTTCATCGCCACCATAAGGTCGACGCCGCCGCGAGCGCCGAGATGGCCGGCCTCGGTGACGCGCACCTCGTACCAGGTCGGCAGGCCCTGGATGTTGGAGGGGAAGATGTTGCGCGGGGAGACCGGCACGCCGTGGCGCAGGATCGAGCGCGCGAACAGCTCGTTGGCGCTGGCCGAACCCGAGCCGTTGACGTTGGCGAAGCGGACGACGAAGTCGTTTACGCTGCTGATCGGGCTTTGCTCTGGCATGTGGATCCCGCGTGAGTCATATCGATGAGGTATTTCTGCATGTCCCAGGCGCCGGTCGGGCAGCGCTCGGCGCACAGGCCGCAATGCAGGCAGACGTCCTCGTCCTTCGCCATGATGCGGCCGGTCTTCAGCCCGTCCTGGACATAGAGGGCCTGGTCGTGATGCGGCGCCGGTGCGTTCAGCCGCTGCCGCAGATCATCCTCTTCGCCGTTCTCCGTGAAGGTGATGCAGTCCATCGGGCAGATGTCGACGCAGGCGTCGCACTCGATGCAGAGCGGTGCAGAGAACACGGTCTGCACGTCGCAATTCAGGCAGCGGTGCGCCTCGCCAAGCGCGAGCTTGACGTCATAGCCGAGTTCGACCTCGGCGCGGATGTCCTTTAGCGCGATCACCTTGTCGCGGTGCGGCACCTTGAAGCGCTGGTCGGTGGAGATGTCGTTGTCGTAGCTCCACTCGTGGATGCCCATCTTCTGCGAGGTGACATGCACTTCCGGCAGCGGCCGTTCGTTGATGTCCTCCCCGGAGATCATCTTGTGGATCGACAGCGCGGCGTCATGGCCGTGCGCCACCGCCCAGATGATGTTCTTCGGACCGAACGCCGCGTCGCCGCCGAAGAACACTTTCGGATTGGTCGAGGCAAAGGTCTTCGGATCGACCTTCGGCATGTTCCACTTGTCGAACTCGATGCCGCAATCGCGCTCGATCCAGGGGAAGGCGTTCTCCTGGCCGACGGCGACCAGCACGTCGTCGCACTCGATAGTCTCGTCCGGCTCGCCCGAGGGGATGAGGTTACGGCGGCCCATGGCATCATATTCGGCCTTCACCTTCTGGAAGGTGACGCCGGTGAGCTTGCCGTTGTCGTGGATGAAGGCGACCGGGACCATGAAGTTGAGGATCGGAATGTCCTCATGCATGGCGTCTTCTTTTTCCCAGGGCGAGGCCTTCATTTCCTCGAAGCCGGAGCGCACCACGACCTTGACTTCGTCGCCGCCGAGGCGGCGCGCGGTGCGGCAGCAATCCATCGCGGTGTTGCCGCCGCCGAGCACGATCACGCGCTTGCCGATCTTTTCGGTGTGACCGAACGAAACGCTGGAGAGCCAGTCGATTCCGATATGGATGTTCTTGGCCGCTTCCTTGCGGCCGGGAATGTCGAGTTCACGGCCGCGCGGCGCGCCGCTTCCGACGAAGATCGCATCGTAGTTCTCGGCAAGCAGCTTCTTCAGGCTGTCGACGCGGTGACCGCCCTTGAACTCGATGCCGAGGTTGAGGATGTAGTCGGTCTCCTCGTCGATCACGGCGTCGGGCAGGCGAAATTTCGGAATTTGGCTCCGCATCATGCCGCCGGCCTTGGGGTCGGAATCGAACACGGTGCAGTGATAGCCGAGGGGCGCAAGATCGCGCGCCACCGCAAGCGAGGCGGGACCGCCACCGACCAGCGCAATGCGCTTGCCGTTCTTCGGACCGGGCCTGGGCATGCGATGCCTGACGTCGTCCTTGAAGTCGGCGGCGACGCGCTTCAGGCGGCAGATCGCGACTGGTGTTTCCTCTACGCGGCCGCGGCGGCAGGCGGGCTCGCACGGCCGGTCGCAGGTGCGTCCCAGGATTCCGGGAAACACGTTCGATCGCCAATTGATCATGTAGGCGTCGCTGTAGCGGCCTTCTGCGATCAAGCGGATGTATTCAGGAACGGGGGTGTGCGCGGGACAAGCCCACTGGCAATCGACCACCTTGTGGAAGTAGTCGGGCGCCGAGATGTCGGTCGGTTTCATTCTTCCCTTGCCCGCGCCGTTTCAAGGACGGCGCGGCCTTGTCTAGGCTTCGAACGCTTGGCCTGCGTTCTTCTCGTTTCTGAATTGGATCATAGGCTTATCTTATTAGAGCCATTCAACACGCCGTACAAAGGGCAATTTTGTCTCATCTCCAGTTTTCATGGCTGTAGTGCTCAAACATTCGTGTCGGCACGCACTTGCGGCACTGCAACATACCCGTTGCACTGCAAATCAGCGTGTGGGCAAGTCGCTTTTGGCGAGATCGAACAGCAACCGATAGACGCCGTTGGTTACCAGCAGCGGCTTGATCGCGGCATTTTCGACGATGCGCGCCGTGGCCTTTGGAACCGCATGCACGCTGGTGGCGTCGATCAGCACGAACCAGTCGCCGGCGCCGGGATCGGATGCCGCGGCATCCCTGGTCAGCGGCTTCGACAGGGCAGGATCGCTCTCGATCAGGTGCATGGAAATGATGCCGTCGAGATCGGCGGGATCGAGCAGGGCATCAAGCGCGGCGCGCAGCTTGTCCTTGCCGCCGCCGGGGCGCAGGCGGATGATGCCGAGCGCTGCCGCCCGGCCGACGCCGTGGCTGACGGTGACGCGCGCCACCGCGCGGATCATGTTCTTGAACCTGTTGATATTGGCCTTCGACCACGCCGTCTGGTTCGCCAGTGCCGAGCGATAGGCCGGGCTGTCCAGCACCTCGAAGGTCGCGGTGGAATAGAGGCTGAGATATTTCGGCTTGCCGATCTGGGCGACGTAGCGCCGGGCTTCGAGGAAGCCGTCGATCGCAACGCGCTCCTCCAGGTGCTCGCGATCGTACCAACGGTTGAACTCGGCTTCATGAGCGGCATCGATATCCATCGACGTCAGCAGCATGCCCTTTCCAGCCATCGGCATTGGTCGCTCCTGCTATTTGATTTTCGACGCCATGTCCGCAATCGCCCGCATCACCGCGTCGCGCACGCCGGGATCGTACAGCGTATGGCCGGCGCCTTCGACGATGCGGATTTCGGCGTCGCGCCATGCCGAGGCAAGGGCGTGCGAGGTTTTTGGCGGGCACAGCAGATCGTAGCGGCCCTGCACGATGATGCCGGGAATGCCTGCGAGGCGGTGCGCTTCCGCCATCAGCTGGCTCGGCTTCATGAAGGAGTTGTTGGAAAAATAATGCGCTTCCATGAACGGCGACGCCGGCAGGGCACGCGACGAATGCAGCGCCTCGAGATCGAGCCTCGTGCGGCTCGGTCCGTGTTCGCTCAGGATGCGCTCGGTATCGTGCCAAGCCCGCGCCGCCGGGCCGTGGATGGCCGGGTCGGGATCGAGGATGCGGCGGAAATAGGCGTGCAGCGGTTCCGCGCGCTCGTCCGGCGTGAGCAGGCTTAGAAAATCATCGGCAAGGCCGGGATAGAGGCGGGGCAGCGAATTCAGGAATCCGTCCGCGATCTCCTCGACCGTGCCGAGAAAGGTCGCACGCAGCACGATGCCGCTGACGCGGTCGGGATGGGCCTGCGCATAGGCCAGCGCCAGCGTCGCGCCCCAGGAGCCGCCGACCATCATCCAGCGCTCGAAGCCGAATTTTTCGCGGATTGCTTCCATGTCCGCGATCAGATGCGGCAGGGTGTTGTGCTCGCGCCCGCCCTTCGGGCGGCTGCGGCCGGCGCCGCGCTGGTCGAACAGCACGGCATGAAAGCGCTCTGGATCGAACAGGCGGCGATGATCCGCCTGGCATCCGCTGCCGGGTCCGCCGTGCAGATAGACCGCGGGAATGCCGCCAACGCGGCCGACGCTCTCGACATAGACCTCGTGGCCGTCGCCGACCGCGAGATATTCGGAGGTCAACGGGGCAAACGGATCGGTGCGCGATCGGCCGACATCGACGTCAGGCGCCATGGCCGCCTTCCGTCTCCGGCGTGCCGCCGGCGAAATTGCGATAGAGGAACAGGTTCTGGCCGGACGAAGCGTCCTGCTCGGCCTGATGGAAGATCTTCTCGTGCAGCGGCGAGAACGAGCAGGCCGGATCGGTATTGCCGGCATCGCCCGTCAGCGCAAAGGCCTGACAGCGGCAGCCGCCGAAATCGGCCTCGCGGAATTCGCAGGACTTGCACGGCTCCGGCATCCAGCCGGTGCCGCGGTAACGATTGAAGGCTTCGGAGTTCTGCCAGATCCAGGCAATGGAATGATTTGATCGTACCGACTCGAATTCGAGGCCCGTGATGGTCTCCGCGGCGTGGCAGGGCAGGATCTTGCCGGCCGGCGAGATGTTGAAGAACTGCCGGCCCCAGCCGCCCATGCATTTCTTCGGCCGCAATGCGTAATAGTCAGGCACGACATAGTCGATGGTCAGCACGCCCTTGAGCCGCGCCTGCGCCTCCTCGACGATGCGGCTGGTCTCCTCGATCTGCGCCAGCGTCGGCATTAGCGCGGCGCGGTTCTTCAGCGCCCAGCCGTAATACTGCACATTGGCGACTTCCAGCCGGTCGGCATCGAGATCGACCGCCATCTGGATGATGTCGGCAAGCTGGTGCAGGTTCTGCCGGTGCATCACCGCGTTCACCGTCAGCGGCAGATCGAGTTCGCGCGTCCACTTCGCGACCTCGATCTTCTTCTCGTGCGAATTCTTCAGTCCGGCGACGCGGTCGGCGATGACGGGCTCATTGCCCTGAAAGCTGATCTGGACGTGGCAGAGGCCTGCCTCCGCCAGAGCCGCGAGCTTGTCTTTCGTGAGGAGCACCGCCGACGTAATCAAGTTGGTGTAGAGTCCGACATCGGTCGCGTGCTGCACCAGCTCGACCAGATCCTTGCGCGCCGTCGGCTCGCCGCCGGAGAAATGGATTTGCAGCACGCCGATCTCGGCTAGTTCGCTCAAGACCTTCTTCCACTCCTCGGTCGTGAGCTCGCTGCCGGCTCGGTCGAGCTCGACGGGGTTCGAGCAATAGGGGCATTGCAGCGGGCAGCGGTGGGTGAGTTCGGCGAGCACCGCGAGCGGAATGCCGAAGGTTTCGGCAGCCGAGCGCGATTCCAGCGCCGCCAGCCCGTCGGCACCCGTTGTCTTGATGTCGGTCGTGGCCGCACTCATGACGTCTTCTCGCGGGCTTCCGTCAGAAAACCCTTGTCGGCGAGGTCCTGCAGCATGGCGATGACGTCAGTCGCAATCGCCTCGCGGGGCGCAGCATATTTGGCGGCAAGCAGGTCGACGACATCGGCAACGCTGCGCCGGCCATCGCAGAGCTGCAGCACTTCGACGGCGACCTCGTCCGGCACCAGCACGCGTTCCGGCGCGAGGATCACCCAGACCTTTCGCGTCTCGTCGAATTTCAGCCTGGCGTGACGCGGCAGCACCGCCCGGCTGGCTTCGCTGACCTCTATGTTGCGGCCCGCCATCGCTCTCGTCTCAGCTTGTCTTGGGCACGAACGCGCCCGGCGGAATGTGGCCCTCGACATAGGCGTGGTAGAGCGCGTCGAGCTGCACCCAGAGCACGTTGGTCTTGAAGATCAGCGCATTGCAGACGGCTTCGCGCTCGGCTTGCGTCCTCGCGTTCTTCCTGACGAAATCCAGCGCAAAGTTGGCGTCGCGCGGCGCCTGGGTCAGGCGGCGGCTGAAGTAGCTCATGATGTCGGGGTTCACGAAATCATAATGCTTCAGCATGCCGGCGATGCGCTCCTCGTGAATGCTCGGCGCGAACAGTTCGGTCAGCGAGGAGGCGATGGCTTCGAGCGGCGTGCGGTCGCGGCAGAAATGCACATAGGCTTCGACCGCAAAGCGCGTCGCCGGCAGAATGCCTTCGGTCGATTCCACGTAGGCCGTGTCGAGGCCGAGGCCTTCGGTGAGCTTGAGCCAGCGCTCGATGCCGCCTTCGCTGTCGGGATAGCCGTCATGGTCCTCGATACGATGGCGCCATTCCATGCGGATGGCGCGGTCGCGGAAGCGCGAGATCACGACGGCGTCCTTCAGCGGGATCGTGCTCTGATAGTAGTAGCGGTTCAGCGCCCAGGCCTGCACCTGGCCCTTGCCAAGCTTGCCGCCGTGCAGCAGCCGATGGAACGGATGCAGGCTGTGATAACGCGTGGCGCCGATCTGGCGCAGCGTCGCCTCCAGATCCTCCGGCGTATCGAGCCGGATGCCCTTGCCGATGGAGAGGGCGGTCATTCCACTTGTAGGCACCACGTTCACAGCGTGATCTCCGTTCCGTCGGCGGGAATCTGCCAGCCGGCGCGTTCGAGGGCCTTGCGCTCGTCGGAACCCTTCAGCCACGCCGGGTTGGAGTTGTTGATATGCAAGAACACCTTCCGCGCAATGTCCAGACCGGCCAGGCTCTCGATCGCGCCATGATCGCCCGACATCGACAGGTGTCCCATCGACTGCCCCGTCTTCTGGCCGAGGCCGGCCGCGATCAGTTCGTCATCGCGCCACACCGTGCCGTCGAACAAGACCAGCGGTGCGCCCCTGAGGCGGGCCCTCAGGTCGTCGGTGACGCGGGCGCAGGCGGCGACGAAGCAGAAATATTGTCCGCTCGTCTTGTCGGCAATGCGAAGCCCGAGCGTGTCGCCGACGCCGTCGGCTCCCGCCGGATGCGGCTTGCCCTCGAGATACCAGGCGCCCTTGCCGGTGACCTCGAAAGGCAGCACTTCGATGCCGGACGGCGAGCCGTCGCGCAGGGTGGGCTCGAACGGCCGGTTCACCTCGATCGGCCGCCTCGCCACGTTGTTCTCGCCCAGCACATTGAAGATGCTGTTGGTCGCGAGAATCGCCAGCACGCGGCCGTGCGCATAGATCGAGAACGGCGAGCCCTCGCGCATCGACAACAGGCCCGCGACGGCATCGATCTCGCCATTGGTGAGGATCACGCCGGCAATCGGGCTGTGGCGCAGCTTTCCCGCTGCGGGATGCAGCTGCGGTGTCGCGGTCAGTTGCTGGCGCAGATCGGGCGATGCATTGACCAGAAACCAGTTCGCGCCGTCGCGGCTGAACGCGATCGATGCCTGTGTGCTGGTCAGTTCCGGATTCCCGTTTCGCGCCTGCCGGCAAACCCGGCATCCGCAATTCCACTGCGGAACACCGCCGCCTGCGGCCGCACCGAGGACGACGATGCGAAGCATGACCCGTCCCTCGGCTCCAGAAATCCGGCTTCAGAAACGTTTCGAGGTGGACACCCGGCTGAGCCACGCCCTCGCATTCGGGAACGTGTCACGCCCGGAAATCCACCTGCGTCAAAACGTGAAGGAAGCGCTTCCGCTTACTTGCGGGCGGCGCACGCATACATGTTGATTTCCATGCCGACCGGCACTTCGACGATCTTGGGTGCTTTCCAGGCCATTAGGCTCTCCTTATTGAACCGGACGACGTGCGCCCTGACAGATAAGGTATCGCGGATCGGAAAGTTCGCCAGTGGAATCTTTGTGTCATAAACCTCTGCGTGTTCATGTTGCGGCGCGAAACAATTTGCTGGATCGAGTGCGGCATTTGGCTCAAAATGGCGTGAGATCAGGTATTTCACGGGTTGTCGGACGGATTGGTAATGGCGATGTCCAGGTGGCGCGGGCATCCTAGCCCTCCAATAAGCTGGGTGTGACAATCCTGCGCCCGACACGCGTTCAAGCCGAAGGTCAGTTCCATTTCATGCCCAGATATTATTTCCATACGCGGATCGGCGATGAGCTGATTGCCGACCCCGAAGGCGAGGAACTGCGCAACCCCGACCGTGCCTGGGAAATGGCCCGCGCCATGATCCTGGAATTGTTGCGCAGCGAAGGTACCGACGAGCGCCTGCTCAACGCCACCGTCGAAGTGACCGACGACGACGGCGAGATCGTGCTGGAATTTCCCTTTGCGGAAGCGCTTCTCGACGGCGGCAACGCCTCGATGACGAAGCATTAGAGCGTTTTCAAGCGAAGTGGATACCGGTTCGCGTGAAGAAAACGCGTCAAATCAAGAATCTAGAGCTTCGGTTCTGATTCAATCGGAAGCGAACAAGCTCCAGCAAGCTCAATTCCCGTCCAGCTTCCCGCACAGGCAGATGGCGCGGCCGGCCCCGCTGGCCTTGCCCTCGATCCGGCGTTACAAGACCGCTGAGAACACGGAGCTGGTAATGCAGGACCTCTGGCGTCTGTCGGCCACGGATTTGGCTGCCCTGATCAAATCGAAGAAGGTATCGGCCAAGGAAGCGGCGACTGCGGCGCTGGCGCGGCTCGATGCGGTCAACCCGAAACTCAACGCGGTGGTCGATCACAAGCCGGCCGAGGTGCTGGCGGAGGCGGCCGCTGTCGACGCGAAGATCGCGCGCGGCGAAGACCCGGGCGTGCTCGCCGGCGTGCCCGTCACGGTGAAGGTCAATATCGACCAGGCAGGCTTTGCCACCACCAACGGGCTGAAGATCCAGAAGGATGCGATCGCGAAGGACAACAGTCCGGTCATCGACAATGTGCGCAAATGCGGCGCCGTCATTCTCGGCCGCACCAATTGCCCTGCGTTCTCCTATCGCTGGTTCACCACCAATCTCGTGCATGGCGATACCAAAAATCCGCGCGATCCCGGCATCACCCCGGGCGGCTCCTCGGGCGGCGCGGGTTCGGCGGTCGCGGCCGGCATCGGCCATATCGCGCACGGCACCGATATCGCGGGCTCGATCCGCTATCCCGCCTATGCCAACGGCGTGCACGGCCTGCGGCCCACGGTCGGGCGCATCGCAGCCTTCAACGCCGCGCTGCCCGAGCGCACGATAGCGGCGCAGATCAGCGCAGTGTCCGGACCGCTGGCGCGCACCATTGCCGATCTCAGAATTTCGCTCGCCGCGATGTCGGGCTTCGATCCCCGCGACCCCTGGTGGGTGCCGGCACCGCTGGAGGGCATGAAGCGAGAAAAGCGCGCCGCGATCTGTCTCGACCCTGACGGGCTCGATGCGGTGCCGGAAGTGAAGGCTGCGGTTGCCGATGCCGGCAAGCGGCTGGCGCGCGCGGGGTGGACCGTCGAGGAGGTCACCGCCATCCCGCCGCTGCGCGAGGCCGCCGACTGGCAGACCAAGCTCTGGCTCGGCGACAATTATGAGGCGCAGCTTGCGGCGGCCGAACGCGAAGGCGATCCCGGCGCGCTCGCATGCCTCCGCGGCAACAAGGCCAAGGTGTTTCCGTTCGATGCGGCTTCTTTCTCCAAGGCACTGGTGCGCCGCGCCACGCTGGCGCGCGAATGGCTGCTGTTCCTGGAAAAATATGCGGTGCTGGTCATGCCGGTGTCCGGCGAATTGCCGTTCCCCGATCACCTCGACCGCAAGGACGATGCGTCCTTTGCGCGGGTGTGGAAGGCGCAATTGACGCAGATCGCTATCCCCTTCATGGGACTGCCGGGCCTGACGGTCACCACGGGGCTGGTCGGTCGCGTGCCGGTCGGCGTGCAGGTGGTGTCCGGCCGCTATCGCGAGGACCTTTGCCTTGCCGCCGGCGAGGCGATCGAGGCGGGCGGCGTGCCGGCCTCGCCGGTCGATCCCGCAAGCTGACGCGCGATGGCTGCGATCCACGATTTCACGGCGAACTCGCTGGCAGGCGAAGAGGTGCCGCTGAAGCGATTCGAGGGGCAGGTGCTGCTGATCGTCAATACGGCGAGCGCCTGCGGTTTCACGCCGCAATACAGGGGGCTGCAGGAGCTGCACCAGAAGCTGTCGCCGCGCGGCTTTGCGGTGCTGGGTTTCCCCTGCAACCAGTTCGGTGCGCAGGAACCCGGCGACGCCGGCCGGATTGAGGAGTTCTGCAAAAGCAACTATGCCGTCACCTTTCCGATGTTCGCCAAGATCGACGTCAATGGCAGCCATGCGCATCCGTTGTTCGACTATCTGAAGCGGGAGAAATCGGGCCTGCTCGGCTCCTCGATCAAATGGAATTTCACCAAATTCCTGGTCGACCGTTCGGGCAAGGTGGTGGGGCGGTACGCGCCGACGGTGCGGCCGGAAAACCTGACGAAAGAGATAGAGGCACTATTGTGAGCGAGAACGACAAGCCAGCCAGCGACCAGTTGCCCGACCGCCTCTCGGTCGATCCGCGCAGCCCCTACTACAATGCCGACGTGCTGTCGCGCGAGGTCGGTATCCGCTTCAAGGGCGTCGAGAAGACCAATGTCGAGGAATATTGCGTCAGCGAGGGCTGGGTCCGCGTCACCGCCGGCAACGCCAAGGACCGCCACGGCAACCCGCTGACCATCAAGGTCCACGGACCGGTCGAGCCGTATTTCCGCGACAAAGCGTGAACCACGCACCTCGTCATGGCCGGGCTCGTCCCGGCCATCCACGTCTTTGCCTCCGATGGAAGGGAAGACGTGGATGCCCGGGTCAAGCCCGGGCATGACGAATGGATAGATGTTCGCCCGAAGGGGACCCCATGTCCGTCCGCATCACTGACGTCTGCGAAGTGACAAAGCCGATCTCTTCGCCGATCCGCAACGCCTATATCGACTTCACCAAGATGACGACGAGCCTCGTTGCCGTCGTCACCGACGTGGTGCGCGACGGCAGGCGGGTGGTCGGCTATGGCTTCAATTCCAACGGCCGTTACGGGCAGGGCGGTCTGATCCGCGAGCGCTTCGCGCCGCGGTTGCTCGAGGCCGATCCGAAGTCGCTGCTCGATGCCACCGGCGACAATCTCGATCCGGACAAGGTCTGGTCCGCGATGATGGCGAACGAGAAGCCCGGCGGCCATGGCGAGCGCTCGGTCGCGGTCGGCACCATCGACATGGCGGTGTGGGATGCGGTGGCGAAGATCGCGGGCAAGCCACTGTTCCGCCTGCTGGCCGAACGGCACAAGCGCGAGGCCAATCCGCGCGTGTTCGTCTATGCCGCCGGCGGCTACTACTATCCCGGCAAGGACCTCTCGATGCTGCGTGGCGAGATGCGCGGCTATCTCGACCGCGGCTACAACGTCGTGAAGATGAAGATCGGCGGTGCGCCGATCGCGGAGGACCGCGAGCGCATCGAGGCGGTGCTGCAGGAGATCGGTAACGACGCGCAGCTCGCGGTCGACGCCAATGGCCGCTTTGATCTGGAGACCGCGATCGCCTACGCCAAGATGCTGCGGGAGTATCCGCTGTTCTGGTACGAGGAGGCCGGCGATCCTCTCGACTATGCGCTGCAGGCGGCACTCGCCGAATTCTATCCGGCGCCGATGGCGACGGGCGAGAATTTGTTCCGCCATCAGGATGCGCGGAACCTGATCCGCCATGGCGGCATGCGACCGGACCGCGACTGGCTGCAATTCGACTGCGCGCTATCGTACGGGCTGTGCGAATATCAGCGCACGCTGGCAGTGCTGCATACGCACGGCTGGTCGGTGAGCCGCTGCATCCCGCATGGCGGGCACCAGATGTCGCTGAACATCGCGGCGGGGCTTGGGCTCGGCGGCAATGAGAGCTATCCGGATCTGTTTCAGCCCTATGGCGGTTTTCCCGATGGCGTGCGAGTGGAGAACGGCCACATCGTCATGCCGGATCTGCCGGGCATCGGGTTCGAGGGAAAATCCGATCTCTACATGGAAATGAAGGCGCTGGCGGCCTGAGTGTGGTTCCCAGGCCATCGGTTCACCGATCATCTATCTCTGAAGGACGCCGCGATCGTGCCCAGCAAACTTTCCCTTCCCCAACTCTCGCTCGCAAAGGACAAGATCAGGGTCCTGCTCCTCGAAGGTGTCAACGACAGCGCCGTGCAGCTTATCGAGGCTGCCGGATATTCCAGCATCACGCGCCTGTCCAGGGCGCTGGAGGGCGATGCGCTCAAGGAAGCCATCAAGGGCGTGCATCTCGTGGGCATCCGTTCCCGCACGCAGATCACCCCGGATGTACTCGAGGCCGCGGACCGGCTGATTGCGATCGGATGCTTCAGCGTCGGCACCAATCAGGTCGATGTCGACGCCGCGCGGCGGAACGGGATTCCCGTGTTCAACGCCCCG
Source organism: Bradyrhizobium sp. (assembly GCF_016219575.1). Taxonomy (GTDB): domain Bacteria; phylum Pseudomonadota; class Alphaproteobacteria; order Rhizobiales; family Xanthobacteraceae; genus Bradyrhizobium. The sequence continues at coordinate 194,303 of NZ_JACRMG010000001.1, forward strand.
TTTTCCAATACGCGAAGCGTGGCGGAACTGGTGATCGGCGAGATCGTCATGCTGTTGCGCCGGATCGTTGCGCGTTCCAACGCGGCCCATCGGGGGCAATGGGATAAATCGGCAAACGACAGCTATGAGGTGAGGGGCAAGACGCTCGGCATCATTGGCTACGGCAATATCGGCTCGCAGCTTTCGAATCTTGCCGAAGCGCTGGGAATGCGGGTCATTTTCTACGACCATACCGACAAGCTTCGCCATGGCAACACCGAGCCGACCGCGACCTTGCATGAGCTTCTGGCGCAAAGCGACGTCGTGACGTTGCATGTGCCGGAAACATCGGCCACGCATGGGATGATCGGACGCGAGGAGATTGGCGCGATCAAGCCCGGCGCCTATTTCATCAACAACAGTCGCGGTACGGTGGTCGACCTCGAGGCGCTCGCCGACGCGCTGCGCGAAGGCAGGCTTCGTGGCGCCGCGGTTGACGTTTTTCCGGTCGAGCCGCGTTCGAATGCGGATCGCTTCGTGTCGCCGCTGCAGGGTCTGGAAAACGTCATCCTGACGCCGCACATCGGGGGCTCGACCGAAGAGGCGCAAGAGCGCATCGGCGCCGAAGTAGCGCGCAAGCTGGTCGACTACAGCGATTCCGGCTCGACGATGGGTGCTGTCAATTTCCCCCAGGTCCAGCTGCCGCCGCGGCCATCGGGCACGCGGTTCATTCAGGTACAGCGCAACCTGCCGGGCATGCTGGGACGTTTGAACGAAGTGCTCGCGCGCCACTCCGTCAACATTGCCGCGCAATATTACGAGACCCACAACGACGTCGGCTATGTGGTCCTCGATGCCGATGCCTCCGCAGCCGACGGCCAGCGCGTGCTGGCAGACATCCGGTCTCTGGAGGGCACCATTCGCGCCCGCTTGCTCTACGAATACAAGATCTGAGCCCGGCAGCTGTTAGGAGATGAAGGGCTGGCGGCGAAAGTCTCTCGGCGTTATCGTTCGCTACGAGCCCAGCCGCATATCGAGCAGCCTTCGCTCGCCCTTCAGCAGCTTCTTCACCGCACTCGATGCGACGACCTCGCCGTCGTTGGCATAGGCTTCGTGGTTCTTCTCGATATCGTCGAGGCGGTAGAGGTAGTTGACCATGATGCCGGCGGACTCGCGCAGGCCTTTTGGCGAGAGATCGCCGAGCCAGTTGATGCGCTCCAGCCGGGCGCCGTTGCCGAGATGGAAGCGCGCCACGGAGTCGATGAGCCGGCCCTTCGGCGTGCGCGCCTTCAGGAAATAATGTGCGGCGAGCGGCTCCAGCACGGCGCGGAGCTGCGCGGTGAGCTCCGCATTCTCGAACCAGTCGGGCTTGTCGAGATTTTCCAGGAACTTCCGCTCGTCGTCGGCGAGCGGAACGTCCTTGCCCTCATTCACCCACTGCATGAAGCCGGGCACCGGCGACAGTGTCACGAAGGTGTCGAGCTTGGGCAGCTCGCGCTGCAATTCCTCCACTACCTGCTTGATCAGGAAGCTGCCGAAGGAAATGCCGCCGAGGCCGCGCTGGGTGTTGGAGATCGAGTAGAACACGGCGGTGCGGGCGCGCTCGATCGCCACCGGCTGGCGTCCTTCGGCGAGCAGCGGCGCGATCGCGCCGGGGGTGGTCTCCGTCAGCGCCACCTCGACGAAGATCAAGGGCGCATCGGGCATCGCCGGGTGGAAGAAGGCGTAGCAGCGGCGGTCGGCGGGATCGATGCGGCGGCGCAGGTCGTTCCAGTCGCGGATCTCGTGCACCGCTTCGTAGCGGATGATCTGTTCCAGAATGTTCGCTGGCGTCGACCAGTCAATCCTGCGCAGCACTAGGAATCCCCTGTTGAACCAAGAAGAGAGCAGATGCACGACGTCGCGGTCGAGCGCGACGAGCTCGCCGCGGCCTTTCAGGAGGTCGAGCAGGTCGGCGCGCATCTGCACCAGTTCGCCGGTGCCGCCCGGCGCGCGGTTGAGCCGGCGAAACAATTCCTGCCGTCGCGGCTCGGAGGCGAAATGCAGGTCGCTGTCGTCCGCGTCCGACGGCTCATCGTGCCAGGCCTCGATCGCCTGCTTGAGCCGTTCGCGATCCGGGCCGAAATGACGCGCCAGCTCCTCGAAGAAGGCGAGCCGGCCTTCGGCGTCGAGATCGTGATAGCCGTCCAGCACTTCGCGAGCCATCGCGGTGCCGGATGCCTCGCCGCGGCCCGACAGCAGCGCCTCGCAGAGTTGCAAGAGCTCGGCCGCCTCGTGCTTGCCGTCGGCGGGCTCGCCCCGCCGCAGCAGCGTGCGGCTGCGTTCGGAAATCGTCGACAGAAGGTCTGAGAAAAAGGCGTTGGCCATGGGCCTCCAGCGATGCCGAATCGTAGTCAGGATCTATGACGGTGCAGACCGGAATCAAGCGTATTTCCGGTACGGAAATATGTCATGCCCCGCGAAGGTATAAGCTCACTCCTTCCCCGCAAATTCCGTCGGCGTCTTGCCGGTGACCTGGCGGAAGGCATGGGAAAAGGCCGGCACGCTGGCATAGCCCAGATCGGAGGCAAGCTGCTTCACCGACAGGCCGGCGTCGACCGATAGCCGCTGGATCGCGGCGGCAATGCGGGCGCGCTGGCACCAGCTCTTGAAGGAAAGCTGCGTCTCGGCGGCGAACAGCCGCGACAGCGTCCGCGCCGAGGTGCCGACGGCGCGCGCCAGCGTCTCGATTTCGTGATCGGCGGTCGGATCGCCCAGCACGATATCGGCGGCGCGGCGGCAGCGCGGCTCCTGCGGCACCGGGATGAAGGTCGCCGAATCCTCGGCGCGCTCGAGCTCCAGCATCGCGAGCCGGACGAGGAGTGCCGTGCGCTCGGGCTCGTTGCGGTCGTCGAACAGCGCCAGGATGGTCTGGTGCAGCAGCGGCGACACCCGCACCACGAATTCCTTGGCGAGCCTCCTGCCGTGGCCTTCGCGCTTGAGCCAGGCGAGGTCGAAATACAGCGTGCGCATCTCGATGTCGGCGAGCACGTCGATGGCATGGACGAGCCGGGCAGGGACCCATACCGCGCGGTCCGGCGGCACCAGCCAGCGGCCCTTGGGGGTGGTCACCTGCATCGTGCCGGCGGCGGCATAGACCAGCTGCGACTCGCGGTGCATGTGGGAATCGAGACGGGTGCCCTTGCGCGCATGGCGCGCCACCATGTGCACCCCGTCGCCGGTGGTGCGATGGCTCCCCTCGATGGCAGCGATTGGCTTTTCCAAGATATTCATTGGCTGCATCCCGTCAGCGCAAGAACCTATAACCTATTCTTGCGAAATGCGGGAATCGCCAAGGAAATCGCCAGGGAACCGGAAATGAACAGCCCCAGCCGGGTCATCAGCTTCGTCAACGCCGCCCATTTCATCGACCATTATTCGATGCTGATCTTCGCGGCTGCCGTGATCATCATGGGGCCGGCGCTCGGCATGGCCTATTCGGAGCTTCTGCCCTATGCGACGCCCGGATTCGTGGCGTTCGGCGCGGGCTCGCTCGTCACCGGCTGGCTCGGCGACCGCTGGAGCCGGCGGCACATGATGGTGATCTTCTTCGTCGGCATTGGCCTTGCGATGATCTCGGTCGGCTTCGTGCAAACGCCGCTGCAGCTCGGCGCGGCGCTGCTCGCCATCGGCATCTTCGCCTCGATCTATCATCCCGTCGGCACCGCCATGATCGTGTCCTATGCCGACAAGCTCGGCCGCGAGATGGGGATCAACGGCGTCTGGGGCAATCTCGGCGTGGCCTCCTCGGCGCTGGTCACCGGCGTGATCGGGCAATATCTCGGCTGGCGCTATGCCTTCTTCATTCCCGGCGCGGTCACCGTGCTGCTCGGCATCGCCTTCGCGATGATGGTGGTGCATGAGGATCGCAAAGGGACAAAGCAGGCCGCGGCGCAAGCGCGCATCGCCAGGGAAGACGTGTGGCGGCTGATCCTGGCGCTGATGATCGTGGTGGTCGCGATCTCCACCACCTTCAATGCGGTGACGGTGGCGCTGCCGAAACTGTTTGCCGAGCGGCTCGCCGATCTGACCAGGAGCCCGGCGCTGCTCGGCGTGATCGCGGCCGGCGTCTATGTGTTCGGCGCGATGACGCAGTACACCGTCGGCAAGCTGCTCGACCGCCATTCGCTGAAGACGGTGATGCTGCCGCTGTCCTTCCTGCTGGCGCCCTTGATGTATCTCGCCGCGACGCTTTCGAACCTGCCGCTGATCGTTGCCACCATCGGCATCATCATGGGCGCGTTCGGCCAGGTCACGGTGAATGATGCCCTGGTCGGCAAGTACACCCCGGAGGAGTGGCGCTCGCGCGCCTATGCGGTGCGCTATTTCGTCGGCTTCACGGCGGCCGGCGCCTCGGTCGGCCTCGTCGCCTGGCTCTATGAACGCGGTGGCTTCGCCACTATGCTGCAGGCCTTTGCCGCGCTTTGCCTGTTCGTGATCGCCGCCGCCATCATCCTGCCGCGGGAGATCGCGCCAAAGCCGGCCGGCTGAGTCGGGCTGGAGCAAACATGAAGAAGATGGCGTGGCCGCTGGCTGCGATCTGGCTGGCGTGCGGACAGGCCGCGATCGCAGACCAGTTTCAAAAGGTGCAATGCGGCTCCGACATTCCCAAAGCGCTGATCGGCCAGCGTTCCGCGAACGAGCGGATCGTCGTACTCGAAGGCAGGAATCGCAAACTGGGCGCTCTTCGAGATCTCGATTGTCCGCTCGTCGGCGGGTATCGCATCGCCCTGCCCAACCTGTGCCGCAGATGTCTTGATGTATTCAGAACATGCCTCGAATAAGACGTCCCATACGACCAGGCAGGCCTCGTACACATCGTGCAGGCTCAGTGTCAAATGCATCGTCTCTCGATATTTTTGGAATCGGGTGCCTTCTTTGTCTGCAATTTCAGCATGCATGTATCGATCGCGAAATGCGATGATGACCCTTACCAGAAAAGCTAGGCCATCATTGGGTTGCTGCTCTGCCAGATTATCAAGTTCCCTATCCGCATAGAGTACATCGAGTTCGTTTGGTGATGTGGGATTAATAGGTGGTGAGCCGGGACGGTTTCGGAGTGCCCTCAGTACCTCTCTGGCCGCAGCAAGTCTGAGCGCGGCATCCGCAATCAAAGTCGACTGAAGGAGGTATGCAAACGAGTGATCGATGGGGCTGTCGAACTGGTAGTCAATGCTTAGGCGTGAGGAGACCTGATCGATCTTGACGGTCGGTTCGCGTTGCTGTCTTGACCACAGATACCAAGGCAGGTCTTTGCTCTGTTCTTCGCAATGCTTACGCCGATATTCATCCATCGTTTCGTTAGGGAACTGAGAACCATCGGGCCACACTTCGCGACCGAGTAGGTGCGCGAGTTCCAAATGCCAAAGCGTTGAGGCGAGCAATTCCGCTGCGTTGCGATGCTGACTGAGGCCATCTTTCCCTGATTTATAGCTCTTCCAAATATTAGAATTTGAAAACGACAAACGGTCTCGCCTCTCGCGAAAAGTTCTCTGCCTTGCTTTCGTTCGCATCAGGCCCCCGCGGACCAACGTCCTACAAATATCATAGGTCGGATACGATACGATTGCAACTAAAGCGGGTGCGACGAGCGCAATCGTTCGATGCAGGGATTGGGCCTCACCTATCCTCCGTCGGATGCACCCACTTGTACGGCGTGATCTCGCGGTTCTCAGCTTGATCATGTGCACCGGCGGCGCGTGGCGGCCGTTGCGGCAGGCGCGGCATTTCAGCGAGGCTTCCAGCTTCCACAGCGGCGTGTCGCGCGGGCGGCGGATGGCGGAAAGCGGCAGGCTGGCGCGGGTGTTGCAGCGGTTGCACTCGACTTCCAGAAAGCCGAGGCCGCCGTTGAGGCACTGGCCAAGCGTCGGCGAGGGCTGTGCCGGCCCGCCAAAACCTTCCATCCGGATCGACCAGGCTTCCGCCTCGGCGCGATCGGCGGCGCGGATTGCGGCCATGGCCTGCTCGCGCGCGGCACGGGCGCGGATGTCGGCGCCGATCAGCGCCCCGCCCCAGATTCTCTCGCGCGATTTGGTGCCCATGGTCGTGTTCCAGGGTGCGATTACAGCCGCAGCCGCTCGCGGGCGCAACGCACGAGATGTGGCTGTGAGCAGCGGGGATGACGCTAGGGCTGCGGTCTATGCCGCGATCGTTCGCCCAGCCCGTTTCCGCCCGAAGACGAGAACGTGCTGTACACCACCAGGACAACAGTCTACCGTCGCGCGACAGGGTGACAGTTGCTCACCCAAAAGCTGTCCATGAAGCGGCGACGTCCGAAGTCGCTGCTTGCCATCGTAGCGGCAGCTGGCGTGCCATCGGAAGGCGCAATCTGACAAGCCCGATACGTCACCAAGCGCGGATGCCTGCGGCATCTCGCGGCTGCGATCGCGCATCCGTGCGCCAACAAGGAGGCCATCATGAATATGCCCGCAATCCTGCAGGGTGAGTCTCGCACACGATTATTTCAAGGCATCGCCGTCGGCGCCGTTGCGGCGATGACGATCGGATTTTTCTGGGGCGGCTGGGTCACCGGCGGCACCGCCAGAAGCATGACCGCCATGGCGGAGAGCAGCGGCCGGATGTCGGTGCTGGTGCCGATGTGCGTTGCGCAGTTCACGGCGGCCGACGGCGCCGTCACCAGGTTCAAGGCGGCGAGTTCCTATTCGCGGGACAACGTCATCGGCGAGTACGTGAAGACGGTTGCCGCCAACAGCATGGACTATTCCTTGGCGAGGGCCTGCGCCGCCGGCGTCGAAGCCGAACTCTCCAAGACAGCCACCAAGAGCTGAGCGGCCGGTTGGCCGGGACAGGATCCAACGACATGAGCGAACGCAAGTCCGGACGGTCTTCCTGGCTGATCTATTGCCTGGTGGCCGTCGTCCTGGCCGGCTCCTTCCTGCTGGTCAACGGCTTCCAGGCGGACAACTCCGCAACCATGGCCCCGCATCTGCCGCTCGCCCGCTGACGGCGGGGCCGCACGAAACGAGGGCTAGTGTTTCTGAAAGGCCGAATACACCATCGGCCGGTCAAGCCCCGCGGCGAAAAATATTCCGCTTTTCAGAATAGAGATTCCGTGCCATAACCCGCTTGTCCCACCCGGCAAAGGGGCGGCTCGCGATCGTCACGGACCGTGCGGTGGGATGCGATGGACGCTGCGGCGTCAGGCGTGGCGGCGTGATCCCGGAAAAGTGGAATCCGGTTTTCCGGCAAGGATCACGCCCAAACAACATGCCGGACGAAAACGTTCGCAGCGTACGGCAAAATCGTGTGGTCCTGGCGCCGCGACCCTGGCGTCTATCCGGCCCGCCTGTGCGGGCCTGGCAACGGGGGCAAGACAGGCCGTTCCCCGGGGAGAGCACGACATAAGCCGTAAAGCCATTGCGCGGGGAAGGCCGGGATGTCCCGGCTGTACCTGTCAAAGCCGTGTGCACTTTCTGTAGCACTCTTCGCACACGGTGCTGCGGGCGCAGTCGGCGCCCGGCCTTCCCTGCGCCCTTTCTTCCGGAGAGGGCCGACGAGACCGCAACAACCCGGGCAAAACGCGCCGCGGGGATAATGACGTGTGTTTAGGTTATGCAAACTGCTTCGGCGCCCCCGGTTCGCCTCGCCCCGCTCTCTTGTCCGCCGAAGCCCGCCTTCGGGCGAAGGCGGATGCGGGGAGAGGCCGACGCGCGCCAGCGCGGCGGGTGAGGGGGACCCTCCGCGAGTCCCGATGTCGAGAAAGCCCCTCACCCCATCCCTCTCCCCGCAAGAGCGGGGCGAGGGAGTCCTGGCAGCAACGCGCCCCTTACTTATGCGCACTCCAGTTCTTCCAGCTCACGTTCTTGAGGCTGGAAAAATCCGTCGCCAGCGGTCGGCGCTTCTGCCGCTCGTAGGCGGCGATGCACTTCTCGGACTCCGCGACCTTGCGCTCGAGCTCGGCCATCGCCTTCTCGGTGTCGCCGACCTTGTCGTGCTGGCCGCGGAAGCGCGAGACTTCCAGCGCCTTCAGCGCCTCGCGGTTCTTCTTCAATTGCGCCCGGTGCCAGGCAATCCGGCTGTCGCTGTCGGCCATGCGATTTTCCCTGATTCGCCGGCCAAGATAACACGGCGCACGCGGGCGATTGTGCCGGGATTGAGTCGGCGATTCGCTGCCGGCCCGGACGGCAGCCCACCAACAACCGCGTGTGTTTCGCCTACCGGCAGTTGTGCCCGGTTCCGTGCAGAAAGTTGCAGCTGTGCCCTGCCGGTCACAGCGCTGCCGGAGCCTGCATGATATTTCTGGCCACATATTGCCAACCCGGTTGTTGGAGAATTCCGGTGCCGCCGCATACTCTTAAGGTTCTTACGGCCACCTTGCTCGGTTCTGTTTTCGGCACCGTCCTTGTTTCCCCCGCGCTGGCGCAGTGCGTCACGGTCGGGACCGACGTTACCTGCACCAACGCCGGCGCGCTCGCCAACAACACCATCCTGCAGGCCAGCACCGCCAACGGCACCGCGACGACGACCAATTCCGGCTCGATCGGCAACAACTCGATCGTGGGCGCCATCACCGGTCCCGGCAACGCCATCGTCACGAATTCGGGCAGCATCGGCAACCAGTCGATCGTCTCCGCCATCACAACCAACGGCAACGCCAGCCTGACCAATTCCGGCAGCATCGGCACCCAATCCATCGTGCAGGCCATCGCAAGTCCGACGGGCAATGCGAGCCTGACCAATTCCGGCTCGATCGGCGGCAGCGCGATCATCCAGGCCATCGCAATAGCGGGCACCGCAGAGATCACGAATTCTGGCTCGATCGGCAGCACCTCGAATATCCTGGCGAGTGCGACGCAAGGCAATGCAAGCCTGACGAATTCGGGCTCGATCGGCGGCAACGGATCGAGCGTCCAGGCCAACAGCGTCACCGGCAATGCGAGCCTGGTCAATTCGGGCTCGATCGGCGGCAACTCGACCGTCGCCGCGAACTCCATCGGCGGCACTGGCAGCGCGAGCCTGACCAACTCCGGTTCGATCGGCGGCGGCTCCAACGTCACGGCCAACAGCGTCAACGGCACTGCGAGCCTGATCAATTCGGGTTCGATCGGCGGCGGCTCGACCGTCCTGGCGAGCAGTGCCACCGGCAATGCGAACCTGACCAATTCAGGCTCCATCGGAAGCAACTCGAACATCACGGCCAACAGTGCCACCGGCAATGTGAGCTTCACCAATTCGGGCTCGATCGGCAACAACACGTCCGTCCTTGCCAACAGCGCCACTGGCAGCGTCAGCTTCACGAATTCGGGCTCGATCGGCAACACCAACATCGTCCAGGCCAACAGTGCCACCGGGAATGTGAGCTTCACCAATTCGGGCTCGATCGGCAGCTCGACCGTCCTGGTGAACAGTGCGGCGGGCAATGTGAACCTGACGAATTCAGGTTCGATCGGTCCCGGTGCGAACGTCCAGGTGAACAGCGCCAACGGCACTGCCACCATCACGAATGCGGGCTTCATCGGCGGCAGCGTAAACGTCAATTCGGCCTCGGCCGGTGCCACGCTGACGAACATCGCGGGTTCGCGGATATCAGGATCGATCTCGATAACCGGCCCCAACAACAAGACGCTCGAATTCATCGGCGGCAACTATCTCTACACGCTCGCTTCGCTCAGCGGCGTCAACATCAATACCCACGGCGCGCCGTTCGTGGTGTCGGGCAATACGGTCGCGGTGCTCGATCCCACGGTGCTGGCGCTCGAAGACCGCTCGGTGATGAACTTCACCGCCGGCGTCTCCTCGATGCTGCAGGACCGCTTTGGCGGAATGGTCATTCCCGGCGGCGCGGGCCGCGCAACGCCGCTTGCCTTTGCGCCTTCTCTGGCGCCCGATACCGCTGCCCGCCTCGATGCCGCGCACGATGCCTTCGCAGGCCTTTCGTCGCTGTCGATGTCCTATGCGAGCGACGATAGCCGCCTGCGCAACGCCAACGCGGCGTACACCAAGGCGCCGGTGGCCGCCGTGCCGGTCTACGACATCACGGTGTGGACCTCCGGCTTCGGCGGCGAGCGCCGGCAGAGTGGCTATGAGCCCGTGCAGGCGGCGCGCGACACTGCTTACGGCGGCACGATCGGCGTCGACCGGCAGTTTACGCCGGAGCTGCGGTTCGGCCTGTTCGCCGGCGGCGGTGCCTCGAAGCTGCGCGCCGCTTTCGACGTGCAGAGTGTCGACAGCGAATACGGCTTTGGCGGCGGCTACGGCCGCTGGGACCGCCGCGACTATTATGTCGACTTTGCTTTGTTTGCCGGCGGGCTCAATTCGAAGAGCACGCGCCAGGTCGCCAACAACCTCGTCGCCAACGGCCTGGAGGTCGCGACCGCCAGCTACAACGGCTGGTTCGTGAGCCCGGACGTCACCTTCGGCTATCGCATGTACAACGCGCTCGGCACGGTGACGCCGAAGGCGCGCGTACGCTATGTCGGCGGCACGCTCGATGGTTACACCGAGACCGGCTCGGCGCAGGGGCTCGTGATCGGCAGCCGCCATTTCAGCGACATCGAGGAACGGCTAGGCATCGAGTTCGCCACGATCACCGCGCTCGGCGCCGGCACCGTGCGCGGCAGCGTCGATTTCTCCGCGGTCGGCCTGCAGCGCCTCGGCGACAACAATGTAAACGCCGTGCTGCTGGCGCAAAACCTCGCCTTCACCACCCCGGGCCGCCGCGAGGCCTATGGCGGCGTCATCAATGCCGGCCTCGACTGGCGGCCCAAGAGCAATGTCAGCTTCTTCCTTAGCGGCGAAGCCATGGCGACCAACGATGCCGCCTACAGCGTCGCCGGCAAGGGCGGCGTGCGCGTCGGGTTCTGAGGGCGTGCCAGGCCACCTGGCTGTTGCTGCCGGCAGCAAGTTTCCTTGAAACGCGGACGAAGATGGTACGGGGAAGCATGCGGATTGTGCCGGGAATAAGACCCGGTCCGTCGCGCGGGCATGCCGACCTTGACGCGGCTCAAACGCGGGACGGGGCATGGCTGCTAGGCTGCGGCTTGTTCCGATCGGTGGATATCATGCGTCGCCTTGCTGTCTCTCTCCTTGCCCTTGCCGTGCTGATGCTGGCGTCGACGGCATCGCCCGCACGCGCCGAAAAACGCGTTGCCCTCGTCATCGGCAACAGCGAATACGCCCATGTGCCGCGCCTGGCCAATCCGAAGAACGATGCCGGCGATGTCCGCGGCAAGCTCGGCGGCCTCGGCTACCAGCTGTTCGGCGGCGCCGACCTCGACCGCGCCGCCATGATCTCGGCCGTGACCGCCTTTGGGCGGGCCGCCGAGAATGCCGACGTCGCCGTGGTGTTCTATGCCGGTCACGGCCTGCAGGTGAACGGACAGAACTATCTGGTGCCGGTCGATGCATCGGTCCAGTCGGAGGCCGAACTCGACATCTCGCTGGTGCCGATGTCGATCGTCATGCAGCAATTGTCGCGCGGCAGCCGCGTCAACATCGCGATCCTCGATGCCTGCCGCGACAATCCGTTCTCGCAGGGGCTGTCACGCTCGATGGGAACGCGCGCGATCGGCGCGCTCGGTCGCGGGCTGAGCCCGATGCGCTCGATCTCGGGCACCTACATTGCCTATGCGACCGCGCCCGACAGCGTTGCGCAGGACGGCGAGGGCCGCAACAGTCCCTTCACCACGGCGCTGCTGAAGTTCATCGACCAGGCCGGGCTGTCGTTGTCCGACCTGATGATCGAGGTGCGCAACGAGGTGATCCGTACCACCAACGGCAAGCAGGTGCCGTGGGACACTTCCTCGCTCACCGGGCGCTTCTATTTCAAATTCGAGGGCACCCTCACGGTCGAGCCTGCGCCGCCGGCCGCGATTGCCCCGGCGCCTGCCGCCCCACCGGCCGCAGCCGTCGCGCCGGAGACGCGGACCCCGGCGGCGGGACTGGATGTGCAGGCGAGCCGCTGGGCGGCGGCTGCAGGTTCGAACAGCGCGTGGGAATGGCAGCGCTTCCTCGACGATTTTCCGCAAGGTCCCTACACCGCGGATGCCGCCAACAATCTCGGCAATCTCTACGCCACCGGAAACGGCGTCCCGCGCGACGATGTGCGTGCCGCGTCGCTGTACCGTCGCGGTGCGGAGCTCGGCCATCCCGATGCGATGACCAATTACGGCATCATGCTGGCGGGCGCGCGCGGCGTTCCCCGCGACGATGCGCAGGCCGCGGCGCTCTTCCGCCGCGCGGGCAATGCCAATGGCATGCAGCTCCTCGCGCTGTTGGTCGATGCCGGACGCGGCACGGCGCGCGATCCCAACGAGGCAGCCGATCTCTTTCTCGAATGCTTCCGCCAGAAGCAGCTCGCCTGCCGGCACATTCTCATCGACCAGCGCGGCAAGCAGGTCAGCCTCGAAACGCGCCGGCTGTTGCAGCAGAAGCTGGCGGAGAAGCGCATCTATCAAGGGCCGATCGACGGCGCCTTCAGCACGGCGATGATACGGGCGCTGGAGAATTTCGGCCGTTGACGGAAGCCCTACAGCTCCCTTGCATTGGAAAACGCAAACGAACTCACCCGCCGCGTGTTCTCGTCCAGGATCAGGCTGCGCGTGATCGGCGGCTCGGCGCGCTGGCTGCAGTTCTCGCGCTCGCAGAGCCGGCAGTTGACGCCGATCGGCGTGCCTTCCGCCTTCTCCAGGTCCATGCCGGTGGCATAGACCAGCTTGGCCGCATGGCGGATCTCGCAGCCGAGCCCGATGGCAAAGCGCGGTTGCGGCTGCGGATGGGGAGCGACGGGCCGGCGCACCATCTGGGCGATCGAGAAATAGCGCGTGCCGTCCGGCAGCTCGATCACCTGCTTCAAGAGCCGATCCGGCGTATCGAAGGTCGAATGCACGTTCCACAGCGGGCAGGTGCCGCCGAATTTCGAGAACGGGAAGGTGCCCGAGGAAAATCGCTTCGACACGTTGCCGGCATTGTCGACCCGCAGCAGGAAGAACGGCACGCCGCGGGCGTTCGGCCGCTGCAAGGTGGTGAGGCGGTGGCAGACCTGCTCGAAGCCGGCGTTGAAGCGCTGCGCCAGCACGTGCACGTCGTAGCTCAGCGCCTCCGCCGCCGCATGGAACGCCGCATAGGGCATCATCGCAGCCGCAGCGTAGTAATTGGCGAGCGTGATGCGGTAGAGCCGCCGCGCGGTGTCGTCGAGCGGGCCGACCTTGCTGACGATCCCCTCGATCGCGGGGCCGCATTCGGCCAGCGCAATCTGGAAGGCGAGCTGGAAGGTGCGCCCGGCGCCGTCCACCAGTTCCGAGATCAGCAGCTGCCGGCGATGCCGGTCGAAGCGGCGCAAGGTCTCGCGCATCACGTCGACCGGCATGATGCGGGTCACGACCGAATGCTTTTCGCGCAGCCGCTCGGACAGCGCCGCGAACAGGGCGTCGGGGGCGACGTTCAGCTCGTCGCGCAAATTCTCCGCCGCCGTCTCCAGCTCCGGAAAATAGTTGCGGTTGGCCTCGATCAGCTCGCGTACCCGCTCGATCGGGTTGGCCTCGAACTGGGTGCCCTCGCGGTCGGCCATTTGCGCCGCCACCAGCGTCTCGCCGCGCCTGGCCTCGGTATAGGCGGCATAGAGCCGTTGCAGCGAGTGCGTGACGCCCGGGCAGAGTTCGGCGAGGTCGCGCAGCTCCTGCTTGGGCACGTCGATCTGCCGGAACAGCGGGTCGGAGAAGATCTCGTTCAGTTCGGCGAAAAAGCGGTCCTCGTCGGCGGTGGCGAGGTCGCGGAGGTCAAGGTCGTAGGTCTCCGCCAGCCGCAGCAGGAGCTGCGCCGTCACCGGGCGCTGGTTGCGCTCGATCAGGTTGATGTAGCTCGGCGAAATCTCCAGCCCCTCGGCCATCTGGGTCTGCGACAGCCCCAATTGCTGCCGGATGCGCCGGAATCTCGGCCCGACGAACAGTTTCTTTCCGGAGTCGGATGCCATGGCGGGCCTCCCAGGTTTCCGTCATGGCCGGGCTTGTCCCGGCCATCCACGTCTTTGCTGCCGCGAGCCAGGGAAGGCGTGGATGCCCGGGACAAGCCCGGATGACGACGCGGATAGGGCGGAAATCGCAAAAGCTCCGTCCAAACCGCGCGGAACCACGTCAGCCATTCTGACCCAATTTTGTGACTAACTTTACAAAATAACATCTATTACAAGTTCAGATGTTACACAACATCACCAATAAAATACAAGCCCTCTATACGGCCTAAGGAATCTGGCGTTTAGCTCTCGCCACGTATTTCGCAATGCACTGTCAAGAATGTCGCAAGACAGGGCGAAGAGAAGGAATCACGCACATGAACTACCAGCCACGTGGGATCATCCAGGGACCGGCGACCTATCTGAGCGAGGTCAAGGCTGCTGAAGCGCTGCTCAAGACCCAGCCGACCTGGAACGGCGTCAGCGCCGAAGCCGTGGCGCGCATGCGCCTGCAGAACCGTTTCAAGACCGGCCTGGACATCGCCCGCTACACCGCGGCGCTGATGCGCGCCGATATGGCTGCCTATGACGCCGATCCCACCAAGTACACCCAGTCGCTGGGTTGCTGGCACGGCTTCATCGCGCAGCAGAAGCTGATTTCGGTCAAGAAGCACTTCGGCGGCAAGACCGATCGCCGCTATCTCTATCTCTCCGGCTGGATGATCGCCGCACTGCGCTCCGAGTTCGGACCGCTGCCCGATCAGTCGATGCACGAGAAGACCTCGGTGCCGGCGCTGATCGAAGAGCTCTACACCTTCCTGCGTCAGGCGGATTCCCGCGAGCTCAACGATATCTTCCGCGCGCTCGACGCCGCCCGCAAGGCAGGCGACAAGGCGAAGGAAAAGGAACTGATCGAGAAGGTCGACAACTTCCAGACCCATGTCGTGCCCGTGATCGCCGACATCGACGCCGGCTTCGGCAATGCCGAGGCGACCTATCTGCTCGCCAAGAAGATGATCGAGGCGGGCGCCTGCGCCCTGCAGATCGAGAACCAGGTCTCCGACGAGAAGCAGTGCGGCCACCAGGACGGCAAGGTGACCGTGCCGCATGAGGTCTTCCTGGCGAAGATCCGGGCCTGCCGCCATGCCTTCCTTGAGCTCGGCGTCGAAGACGGTATCATCGTCACCCGCACGGACTCGCTGGGTGCCGGCCTGACGCAGCAGATCGCGGTCAGCCACAAGCCCGGCGACCTTGGCGACCAGTACAACAGCTTCCTGGATTGCGAGGAAGTGACGGTCGCCAACGCCAGGAACGGCGATGTCATCATCAACCGCAACGGCAAGATGATGCGTCCGAAGCGGCTGCCCAGCAACCTCTATCAGTTCCGTGCCGGGACGGGCGAAGACCGCTGCGTGCTCGACAGCATCACCTCGCTGCAGAACGGCGCCGATCTCCTGTGGATCGAGACCGAGAAGCCGCATATCGAGCAGATCGCCAAGATGGTCGACCGCATTCGCAAGGTCATTCCGAACGCCAAGCTGGCCTACAACAACTCGCCGTCGTTCAACTGGACGCTCAACTTCCGTTGGCAGGTGTACGACGCGATGAAGGAAGCCGGCAAGGATGTCAGCAAGTACAACCGCGCCGAGCTGATGAAGCCGGAATACGACGATACGCCGCTGGCGATCGAAGCCGACGAGCGAATCCGCACCTTCCAGGCCGATTCATCGAAGCGTGCCGGCATCTTCCACCATCTGATCACGTTGCCGACCTATCACACGGCAGCCCTGTCGACTGATAACCTCGCGAAGGATTATTTCGGCGAGCAGGGCATGCTGGGCTATGTGAAGAATGTTCAGCGTCAGGAGATCCGTCAGGGCATCGCCTGCGCCAAGCACCAGAACATGGCCGGATCCGACATCGGCGACGATCACAAGGAATATTTCGCCGGCGAAGCCGCTCTGAAGGCGGGCGGTGCCCACAACACGATGAACCAGTTCGGCTAACGGCGGAATTGATAAGTCCGGGGCTGGTCGGTTACAAGCTGACCAGCTACTCGGACAACAGGAGACGACGGAATGACCAAGGGCAGCCTTTTCTGGGTTATTGGCGGCGAGTTCGGCTCGATGAACTTCCACAAGCTCGTGGAAGGCTCGGCCCAGGTCAAAGGTCCGTTCAAGAGCCGCAAGGAAGCGGAAGACTGCTGGAAGGAAGTCTCGGAAGAGAACCGCCACAAGGCAGGCGTCCGCTACACCATCGTCGAGGAGCCCGATCGCTCGGCGAAAGCCTGATCGGCTCTGCGCTCGCAAGCCAATAACGTCCAAGGGCAAATCGGCCCCGTCCGGCGCAAGCCAGGCGGGGCCGAGTGCATGTTGGGGCCCATGGCGCTGTGAAGCTTCCTCTAACCCCTTGAAAGAAAACGCCCTTTGCGGAACCATTGGTTACTGCTAGGTTAACGTCACGAAGTCCCCGAGTTACAAGGCCCGCTCATGTCCGATGCGCAAAACGCCGCCAGCCCCAGCGAAAGCCCGATGCGGCTGCGCGATGCGCTGCGCAGGGCGCGCATCGAGGCGGCCGACCGCACCGGCGTGGTCGTCGATCTCCGCGATGCCGAGGTCGCGCGGCTGGAAATCCTCAACGATGCGCTCGATCCCCTGTTCGCGCTGGTGCCCGACAAGGTCGACCTGTTCGACCGCGGCATCAGCCAGGGTGAAACGCCGCGGCTGTGGATCGATGTCGTTGCCCATGTGCTGATGGGCCGCGACAAGCGCATCTACCGGTTCGTGCAGGACACCCGCTACGGCCGCATGGTGCTCGCCGAATCGCACGACGTGCACGCCATTGTCGATGCGGTGACGGACTATGTGGCCCGCCGCATGATCGAGCGCGAGCACGCCCTCGTCGCCACGCCCGAGCCCGAACCGGAAGCGAAGGCCAAGCCGCGCCGCGGCTGGGGCATGTTCCTGCTCGGCTTCCTGCTCGGCGCCGCCGCGCTGTTCGGCGTCGCGTTGTATGCGAGCCTGCGCAACTTCTAAATCAGCCGGACCTGGCGTATCTGCTTCACCCGCATATCCCGGTCGATTCCGCGCACGGTCTGCTCGACGCGCCATGCGCCGTCGGTGCGCTCGATTCGGAACATGTTGAAGGCGGCTCCCGGATAGTGCCGATGCGCAACCGCCGACGCCGACGGCACGCCGATCGCCGGTATCTCGCCGCGCGGGCCCTCCAGCCACATCGTCGAGTGGATGTGGTCGTGCCCATGCAGCACCAGTTCGACGCCATGCTGCCCGATCAGCGCGCGCAATTGCCGGCTGTCGGTGAGCCGCTTCACCCGCGACGTCGAGTGCAGGGGATGATGCACCAGCAGCACGCGAAAGGCCTGCTCGGAGGCGAGCTGCGCCAGGATATTGTCGAGCGCCTGCATCTGCGCCTGTCCGATGCTGCCCGTCGCCATCAAGGGCGGCGTCGGCACCGCCGACGATACGCCGATCAGTGCCACCGGCCCGCGCCGGCGCACGAAGGGGAAGGCGCCATTGCCGCCATCGACATCGCCGCGCAGATAATCGTCCCACGCTTCCGCCGCGCGATGCCTCATGGCGCGCACATAGGCATCGTGGTTGCCGGGGATGACGGTGACGCGCTCGGCTTCGCCGACGCTTTCCAGCCAGGCCCTGGACGGCGCGAATTCCGCTTCCAACGCCAGGTTGACGAGATCGCCGGTGACGGCGATGTGGTCCGGGGCTTGCGCGCGGATGTCGGCGACGAGCGTGTCCAGCACCTCGCGGCGATGGTATTTGTGGCGGTTGCGCGTCCAGTTCAGATAGCCCAGCGCGCGCTTGCTCGCGAGATCGCGCAGCCGCGCCGCCGGCAATGGCGGCAGATGCGGATCCGACAAATGCGCCAGTGTGAACGCCATTGGCTGAAAGTCCGGCCGGATTGCTCTCCCCCTCTATTGGCAAGGAGGCCCGCTTCGCGCAAGGATCAATCGCAAGGTAACCGGAGAATGCGCCCGACATGAACCTGGCGGCCTTGCGCAGGCGGCTTGAGCCGCTGCTGCGCCGGATATTCCATCTCTACTGGCGACTGGCCCGCGGCATGACGCTGGGGGTGCGCGGCGTCGTGCTCGACGCCGAGGGCAGGGTATTCCTGATCCATCACACCTATGTCTCCGGCTGGCAGTTGCCGGGCGGCGGCGTCGAAGCGGGCGAGACCCTCCTGGATGCGCTCAGGCGCGAATTGATGGAGGAGGGCAGGATCGAGGTTCTGGCCGAGCCTGTCCTGCACGGGCTGTTCTTCAACAGCCACGTCTCGCGCCGCGACCATGTCGCCATCTACGTCATCAGGGAATTCCGCCAGGACCGGATGCCCGAGCCCAACCGTGAAATCTCGGCCTGCGGCTTCTTCGCGGTCGATGCGCTGCCGGCTGACACCACCGAGGGCACGCAGCGGCGGATTGCCGAAGTGGTCCACGGCAAGACTCCAATCTCGACCTGGCGCTGAAGCCATTGCGCCGGGCGGATGCAGCCCCTAGAAGCTGGCGGCACGTAGCCGGAACCGAGCCATGAAGCTTGCCAAGATCATCGTCGGCGTCCTCTTCCTTGCGGTGCTGGCGAGCAACATTTTCGCGATCTCGCGCTGGAACGAGAGCCGCGGCGTCTATGACGACGTCTGCTATCTCAGGCAGGCTCACTTGTTCCAGCGCTTCGGCCTCGCCGGATTCGACACCAACGTCACCAGGGACGATGACCGTTATCTTGCCGGCAAGCTGCGCGAGATCGGGTTCGACCAGTGGAACGTTCCCACCATGGCGCCCTGCCATCCCTTCATCGAGCGGACGCAAAGGAACGTGCTGCAATATCCGCCCGGGACGGGCGCCGTGCTGGCGCTGTTTCCGGCCGGATTCCAGGTGATACCGCTCTATGTCACGGCGAGCCTCGCCGTGTTTGCCATGGCGCTGGTGGCGCTGTTCCGCGCGTCCTCGCCGGCGACGCTGGCGCTCTCAGCGATCTTCGGTCTCGCTGCGCTCTATCTGATGATCAACCCGACCAAGGCAAGCTATTCGATGGCGCCGACCATGATCGTCTGCGCATTGGCCGGCTTTTTCACCGCGAGGCTGTTCGCTTCCGCCGCCTGGCGTGAACGGCTGTGGCTTGCGGCTGTCGTCGGCTTCCTGATCGGGCTCTCCGCCACCTTCCGCCTGCCGAACCTGTTTCTATCGGCGGGCTACTGCATCTTCTTCCTTGCGGCATTCCTGCTCGCGCGCAGCAGGCAGACATTCTTCGAGGGGCTTGCCTTCGGCGTCGCCCTTCTGGTCGGGATCGCGCCGACGCTGGCATCGAACTGGGTCAATGCGGGCAGCCCGTTCGCAACCACATATGGCGGCGTCGACGCGGTGCCGCCCGGGATCGACATGACGGTGCTGCGGTCCTATCTGGTCGACGTCCAGTTCTTCCTGCTCGTCGCCGCCGTCGCCTGGACCGTCGCGATCTGGCGCCGGCGCGGTGCGCGGCCGGCAGTGCTGGTGGTGGCCGCAAATCTTGCCGTCAACATCATCTTCTTCATGACCCACCCGGTGTTCACGCCGTACTACACCGTCCCGATCGCAATGCTGTCGCTGTGGAGCCTCCTGTTCGCCACCCTCGCGCCGCGCGAGACGGCCGCGGATAACCCCGCGCCTGCGCAACCGGCCAAAGCCTGATTGCGGTATAAGCGTCCATGGAAAGGGCTGATTCGATGGTGGCAGGGCGATGACGGCGGCAGGCTTGCGCATTGCCGTGCTGGTGCCGTGCTACAACGAGGAGGCGGCGGTGGCGACAGTCGTCGCCGATTTCCGCAAAGCCCTGCCTGCCGCGACCATCTACGTCTACGACAACAATTCAAAGGACCGCACCGTCGCGGTGGCGCGCGAGGCGGGCGCCGAAGTGCGCAGCGAGACGCACCAGGGCAAGGGCCATGTGGTGCGCCGCATGTTCGCCGACATCGACGCCGACATCTATGTGCTGGTCGACGGCGACGCCACCTATGACGCACCCAGCGCCCCGAAGATGATCGAAAAGCTCCTCGCCGAGCATCTCGACATGGTGGTCGGCCTTCGCGTCGACCAGTCGGTCGCGGCCTACCGGCCCGGCCACCGCACCGGCAACTGGATGCTGACGACGTTCCTTGCCTCGGTGTTCGGCGAGGCATTCAAGGACATCCTGTCCGGCTACCGCGTGTTCTCGCGCCGCTTTGTGAAATCATTCCCGGTGCTGTCTGATGGCTTCGAGATCGAGACCGAGCTCAGCGTGCACGCGCTCGAGCTCGCGCTGCCGGTCGCCGAGATCTCGACACCATATTACGCGCGGCCCGAGGGCTCGTTCAGCAAGCTCAACACCTGGCGCGACGGCTTTCGCATCCTCGGCACCATCCTCAGACTTTACCGGTCGGAGAAGCCGCTGCGCTTCTTCTCGGCCATCGGCGTATTCCTGATGCTGGTGTCGATCGGCCTCGCGATCCCGATCGTCATCACCTGGCTGGAGGAGGGCGTCGTGCCGCGGCTGCCGACGGCAGTGCTGTCGACCGGCCTGATGATCGTTGCCATGCTGTCGGTCTCATCGGGACTCGTGCTCGATACCGTCACGCGCGGCCGGCGCGAGATCAAGCTGCTCGCCTATCTGTCCCAGCCGCCGGTCGGCAAGCGCTGAACCCAAATCGGCACGTGCGGGGCGATGGACCCGGCCCGCCGCAGATGCTATCCCCCAGAACCTCGTCTGACGCGTTTTCTTGACGCGAACCGGTGCCCACTTCGCTTGAAAACGCCCTGCCATGAACGATCTCTCCCTCACCATCCTCCCGGAAAAGCCCAACGACGCCGACGCGATCGAGCGCCTGCACGAGCGCACCTTCGGGCCCGGCCGTTTCGTGCTGAGCGCCTATCGGCTGCGCGAGCATGTCGATCATCTGCTCGACCTGTCCTTTACCGCGCGGATCGGCACGCTTCTCGTCGGCTCGGTTAGGCAATTGCCGATCTGCATCGGCGACACGCCGGCGCTGATGCTGGGTCCGCTGACGGTCGAGCCGCCGTTCCGAAAGCGAGGCGTCGGCCGCGCGCTGCTCGACCGTGCGCTTGATGATGCGAAGAAGGCGGGACATCGCCTCGTCCTCCTCGTCGGCGACGAACCCTATTACGGCCGCGTCGGCTTCAAGGCGGTGCCGAAGGGCAGGGCGACCATGCCCGGCCCGGTCGACTACAGCCGCCTGCTGGTCGCCGAACTCGTCGACGGCGCATTCGACGGCGTCTCCGGCGCGATCCGGCCGGACTGGAGCAAGGCGAAGTAGGTCGCCGCGCACTCTCTCCTGTCATGCCCCGCGAAAGCGGGGCATCCAGTACGCCGAGGCTTCCCAGGGAGTCTCGATCGGTCTTTGGAATACTGGATCGCCCGCATTCGCGGGCGATGACAGCTGGAGTCAGAACTTCAAATTCGCGAACGCCCGCACGCCGAGGCCCGGCAGCAGCACCTCGTCCTTGGTGTAGGACACGGAATTGCGGATGCTTTCGTTCAGCAGATTGTTGCCGACGAGGCCGACCGTCATCTCGCGCGCGCCGAACCAGCTCGGATCGAGCTTCGTCTTGTAGCTGATCTCCGCCTTCAGCAGATTGTAGCCCGCCGTCGGCGTCTCCGCGATCGGCGCGATGTTGTTCTGCGCAAACGCGTGCAGCAGGTTGATGCGCATCAGCCAGTTTGCGTCGCGCCAAAAGAGGCCGCCGCCGGCGCGCACCGGCGGGATGCGCGGCACGTTGGTGCCGTCGGCGAAGGTGGCGCGGACGACGTCGAACTGGCTCTCGACGCCCCAGATGCCGCCGTTGAGCGGGCCGACATCGAGCTGGCTCTGGAACTCGCCGCCGCGGAAAGTGGCGTCCTTCTGCGAATAGACCGCCTGGTTCAGCTCCGCGCCGGGTGTACCGCATGAAGCAAAATCCTCGTCGCACATCACGCCGGTGAGGCGACGATAGATGAAGTTGTTGAAGCGCGTGTAGTAGGCCGTGGCCTCGAAGCGGAACGGACCGCTCGCACGGCGCAGCCCGATCTCGACCGATTTCGCGGTCTCGATGGTCAGGTTCGGATTGCCGATGTCGAACGTCGCCGTCGCATCGTGCGGCCCGCGCGAAAACAGCTCTGCCGGCTTTGGCGCGCGTTCGACATATTGCGCCGTGACGCTGGCGACGAGATCCCAGGGCAGGTTCTGGATCAGGCCGACACTGCCGCTCTTCGGCGTGAACGAGCGGTTGCGCGCGACCGCGAATTGCGGATCGCCGTTCGGCAGGAAGTCTGCCGGGAAGTTCGGCGTCGCGCCGTGCAAATCGACATGCTCGATGCGGCCGGCGATCTGCGCTTTCGTCGTGTCCGAGAACTTGAACTCGTTGAATGCGTAGCCTGCGACGCGGTTGTTCCGGTTCGGATCGAACAGGCCGTTGAACAGCGTGCCGGGAGCATCGCCGGGCGCGTTCAGTTCCTGATGGCCAGCCTGCACGCCGAACGCGGTGGTGATCGCTGCAAAGCGCGCGTCGAACGGCGCGAGCTGCACCTCGAGCCGGCCTTCCTGCTCGCGGTTGGTGAAGGTCTGCCGCACGCCGAGCGAGGACGGATCGGCCGCATCGGCAAGGCCGATCTCGTTGTGTTTATAGTCGGTGGCGCCGGCCCAGAAGCGCACCGCCTCGATGGCCGCCGCATCCGGGCGGTATTCGCCCTTGGCGGTGAATTTCGTTTGATGCGCATCGATCCGGGTCTGATGGTCCGAGCCGTCGATGCCGGGGATGCGATAGAGCGAGTTGTTCTGCGTGACCGCAGCGCCGATGAAGCCGCCGTGGAAAATGTAGGAGCCGCCGATCGAGGCGCCGTCGGTCTGTGCCGCGGAATTCGGCTGGCGGCCGCTCACCGGCCGCGTCTGGTCGAACAGATAGGGATAGGCCGGAATGTTGTAGTCGCCGGACCTGCGGCCATAGGCGTCGGCGTGAATTGCAAAGTTGCCGCCGCCGGCATCGAGCAGGATGCCGCCTTCGGTGCCGCGATCGACCGAGCTCACCGCGGTGCGCGTCTCGGCCGTCACGCAAGGCGCCGACGAAGCATCCGCCAGCGGCGCCTTTGCCGGCAATCCATAGGCCTTGAACGGCGTCGCGCAAACCGGCAACGCCTCGGGAATGCGGTTGTTGCTGGCGCTAACCACGCCGCCGATCGAGGTCGAGCCATAGCGTAGCGCGGCGGGGCCGCGCACCACCTCGATCTGGTTGGTCGAGAGCGGATCGATCGGCACGAAATGATCCTCGCCGAGATCGGAGGCGCCGCCGCCGCCGGTGCCGTTCTCGACAATGCCGACGCGGTTGACGTCGAGGCCACGAATGATTGGCCGGCTGGAGGCGCCGGGCGCAAAGCTCGAGCCGGTGATGCCGGGTTTGGCGAACAGGAGATCGCCGAGCGTGGCGCCGCCGGAACGGCGCAGTTCCTCGTTCGGCACCACGGTGACGGTGGCGAACTGGTCGGTGACGACGGGCTGCACGCCCTGTTGCGGCGACGGCGCCGATGGCGCCGGCTGCGCCTGCGCGGCAGCGCCGCGATTGGTGCCGGTGCCGGCGCGCGCGATGCGGGCCGGTCGCTGTACCGCCACGGGCTTTCGTTTCACGATCGGGCTCGGCGCGGTGACGTTGACGTCGGGGAGCGCCGCCGGCGCACCTTGCGCGAGCGCCTCCGCGCTCAGCACCAGCCAGCTAGCGCCGGCGGCGAGCAGTGTCTTGGTCGATAGGATTCTCATTGTCCCGTTTCCGATGCCGTCGCGCTGGCGACGGACGATTGCGAATTGTCCTTGAGGGAATCGTGCGCAGTTGGCGCAGCGATCGCCGGAGGACGTCGATCAATCGTCAGGAAACGGGAGGAGCGCGGGGCTGGAACGCCGGCCGCGGAGTGCCCGGAAGCGCAAACTCGGCGCCGGCTAGCAGGAAAGCCTGTTCGGCCGCATCCGGCAGCGGCAGCACCGCCGGCGCCGCGACCAGCATCTGGTTTGCCATCGAGATGACGGCGCAGATCGCGCACGGCTCGTTCGCCGGCTGGCCGTCGTCGTGGCCGGACGGCTGCCGTTGCGCCTGGCTCGCCGCGTCAGGGGCGGGAGCTTGCGCGTGAGCAAGATCGGCCTGGCCTTGAATGGCGGCCGCCGCCTGCGCGGCATCGAAATGGAAATGCCCGAACGACAGCACGAATTGCAGCGCCAGCGCGAACAGCGCCAGCCGCGAACCTGTCTTGATATGTCGCCGGAACCACTTCATGGGATCACCGATGTTACATTATAACATCGGACGGGGACGACGCTGTCAACCGCAAGGCGGCTAACGGTGTGTCAGATCAACTGAAGGTGTGGGATCGAGGCAACGCCCGGGCGCGATTGCGCCTCACCGCCCCTCGCGCAGCCAGGTCGCGGCGAAGGCGCCGAGCAGCAGCAACAGGCCGATCAGGCCGGTGAAGACAGGCAGCACGCCGACGCCCTTGACCACGCTGGCGTCGCGCATCTTCACGCCCATCCAGCCATCGCCGCGGAATAAGCTGGACGCGCGCACCGGCACGATGCGTGGCATGTCGAGGCTGCCGCCGTCGATCACGCGCCTTGCGTCGCCGCCGGTGGCTTGCGCCAACGGCTTCAGCATGTCGGTGGTGGACGTGACTTCCGAGAATTCCTTCGGGTTGGTGGGGCCGACATTGATCAGCGCCTTCAGCGTGCCGTCGGTCGCCTGCCACAGGCCGAGCTCTCCGGCCGGCAGCGTGGCGCGCCATTCGCCGGGCTCGCCGGGCGAGAGCGTCAGTTCGCGCGTGGCGCCGCTCGGCGAGGTCACCGTCACCGGCGCAACCGTGTCGGACATGGTCTGCCTGATGACAGCGAGATCCTTGCCCGCGATCTGCAGCCGCAGTGCTTCCTCGTCGAGATCCGGCTGCTTCATCAGCCAGTGCGAGGTCCGGCGCAGCAGGTCGAGATGCGGCCCGCCGCCTTCATAGCCGCGCGCCCACAGCCAGATGTGGTCGGTGAGCAAGAGCGCCACGCGGCCCTCGCCGAAGCGCGACAGCAGCATCAGCGGCTTGCCGTCGGCGCCGGTCATCACGGGCGACCCGATAGCGTTGCGGGTGTCGACGGTGCGGAAGAAGCGGCTCCAGCGCGGCGGCTCGCTGGCGGAGCCTTCCAGGCCGCGCGTCACCGGATGGCGCTTTCCGGCGTCGGAGATGTGCGCGTAATACGGCTTCTCCGTCACGCCGACGGGTTCGGCCGGCAGCACTGTATCCAGCGGCGTGCGCCAGATGCTCGTCGTGGAGGCGTAGTCGGGACCCGCCGACACCAGCACCGCGCCGCCGCCGCGCACATAGCGCGCGATGTTGTCGAAATAGGCGATCGGCAGCACGCCTTGCCGCGCATAGCGGTCGAAGATGATGAGCTGGAATTCGTTGATCTTCTGCTGGAACAGCTCGCGGGTCGGGAACGCGATCAGCGACAGCTCGTTGATCGGCGTGCCGTCCTGCTTCTCCGGCGGCCGCAGAATGGTGAAATGCACGAGGCCCACGCCGGCGTCGGACTTCAGCAGGTTGCGCCAGGTGCGTTCGCCGGAATGCGGCTCGCCTGAGACCAGCAGCACGCGTAGCTGGTCGCGCACGCCGTCGATGGCGACCACGGCGCGGTTGTTGACCAGCGTCAGCTCCCGCTCGAGCGGCGAGGCCTCGATCTCGACGATGTTGGGGCCGGCATGCTTGATGTCGACCTCGACATTGGCGGTCTGGCCGCTCGCCAGCGTGCGCTCGTTGATCACCTCGCCGTCGCGGCGCACGGTGATCCTGGCGCGCTCGCCGGTGACGCCCTGGTCGTCGAGTCGGTAGGTGATGGTCTGCGGCTGGCCGACGATGCCGAAGCGCGGCGCGGCCGAGATCGCGATGCGGCGATCGCGCTCGTCCTTGCGGCCGGTGACCAGCGCATGCACCGGCGCCTGGAAGCCGACTGCGCCCGCATTGGCGGGAATGTCGTGCACCCGGCCGTCCGTGATCAGGAAGGCACCGGCGACGCGGTCGACGGGCACGTCCGACAGCGCCGAGGCGAGAGCGCCGAACAGCTTTGTGCCGTCGGTCTCGCCGTCGGCCTGGCCGGCCTCGACGAGACGGACTTCCAGTCCCTTCACTTTCTTCAGCGCATCGACGAGGGCCTCCTGCGCCTGCGCGCTCTCCTTTGTCCGCTCGCCGAAATTCTGGCTCGGGCTCTTGTCGATCACGACGGCGGCGACGGAGGACAGCGGCTCGCGTTCCTCGCGGGTGAACGACGGGTTCGCGAGCGCCAGCAGCACCAGCGCCAGCGCGAACACGCGCACCGCGGCGCCGCGCGAGCGGCCGAGCAGCAGCAACGTGCCGATCACGGCGATGGCGCCGAGCGCGATCCACAGCACGATCGTCGGGACGAGGGGGGTGAACGCGATACCGTACTGCATTACGCCAAGCCCTCCCCATCGTCATGGCCGGGCTTGGCCCGGCCATCCACGACTTGCAGCTCGGCAAGAAAGAAGACGTGGATGCCCGGGACAAGCCCGGGCATGACGATCTTGTTGTGGTGGGCGCGCAGTTGCATCGCTACTGCCCCAGCCGTTCGATCAGCGCCGGCGCGTGCACTTGGTCGGCCTTGTAGTTGCCGGTCAGCGTGTACATCACGATGTTGACGCCGGCGCGGAAGGCGAATTCGCGCTGGCGCATGTCGCCGCCCGAGACCGGCAGCATCGGCTGGCCGTCGGGACGCAGCGCCCAGGCGCCGACGAGGTCGTTGGAGGTGATGATGATCGGCGAGACGCCGTCGCCGCCATGTGCCGGACGCGAGGCCGCCTCGTCGTCGTCGCTGCGCGGCAGGGTTTCCACCCAGGTCTGGCCGGTGGTATAGCGGCCCGGAAAATCGCGCAGCAGGTAGAACGTCTTGGTAAGCACATGCTCGCGCGGCACCGGCTCGAGTTCGGGCACGTCGAGCGAGGACAGGATGTTGCGCAGCGTCAGCATGCCCGGCGTCTGCGTCGCGCCGTTCTCGCCGGGGGGCGCCTCGACGGCGTCGCGGGTATCGAACAGCACGGTGCCGCCCTGCTTCATGTAGGCGTCGATGCGGTTGAGGGTGTCCTGCGAAGGCTTGGCCGCACCGGGCATCACCGGCCAGTAGATCAGCGGGAAGAAGGCAAGCTCATCGCGCGCGGGATCGACGCCGACGGGATCGCCGGCTTCCAGCGCCGTGCGCTGGGCGAGGAACAGCGTCAGCCCGGCCATCCCGGACTTGACGATTGCATCGACGTCGGCATTGCCCGTCACGACATAGGCCAGGCGCGTCTGCGAGACCGCGCGCATCGCAAAGTCGTCGCTGGCGGCGTCGGCGCGCACTTGCGAGGGCGAGACAGTTGTCAGCGCGAAGACCAGCGCCAGCGCGAGCGAGGCCGGTGCCGCGCGCCAGCGCCGCAGCAGCGCGGCAAGGCCGGCGCCGAGCAGCGCCACGATCACGGCATCGATGAGGAACAGCGCGAGCGAGGAGGCGAGCAGGATGCCGCGCAAGTCGCGCGGCTCGGCATTGGTGTAGGTCGCCCGCTGCGCGCGCAGCGCAGACGTATCGAGCGCGGCGAGGCGGTCGGCGGCGGCGAGCGTATTCACCGCGATCGGGCCCTCCGCCGGACCATAGAGACCGGGCGGATGTTCCGGCGTGGCGCGGTCGCGATAATCCGCCCGCATCGGCTTGGCGGTCGAGGGCGGCGGCCCGAACGCGCCAAATCCGTCGAGCGTGCGCAAGGGTGCCACCATCTCGACGGCGCCTTCGCCTGCGGCACCGGCGCCCGGCGTCGATGTGTATCCGGACATGTCGACGATCCGCCGCAACATCTCGACGAAGCTGCCGGACATTGGCAAGTCCGACCAGCGCATGTCGGCGCCGACATGGAACAGGGCAACCACGCCCTTGGCCCGGCGCTCGCCGGTGACGAGCGGCGTGCCGTCTTCCAGCAGCGCCCAGGTTTTGGTGGCGAGTGCGGCGTCAGGTTCGGCCAGCACCTGGCGGCTGACGGTGATGTCCTTCGGCACGGCCAGCCCCGCGAACGGTCCGTCGCCGGCGAAGGCCGACATGTGCTGCGGCTTCTCCCAGGTCAGGCTGCCGCCGAGCGTGCGGCCGCCGCGGCGCAATTTTACGGGCACCATGTCGTCGTCGGCCTGCGCGAGGCGAGGCCCTGCGAAACGCACCAGCACGCCGCCCTGTTCGATCCAGGTGTTGAGCCGCTCGCGGATTTCCGGCGACAGCGTGCCGACGTCGGCCATCACGATCATCGGCAGCTTCTGGTCGAGGAACTGCGCAATCGCCTGTTGCGGCGCGCCGCGATCGCCCAGCCGCACGTCGGCAAAGGGCGAGAGCGCGCGGGCGAGATAGAAGTTGGCGGCGAGCAGCGGCTGCGCGGTGTCGCTGGTCGCGCCGGACACCACGCCGACGGCGCGCCGCCGCCAGCGCTTGTCGAGCAATTGCACCGCGCCGGCGGAACGTTCGCCCGCAATCTCCAGCCGCGCGATGTCGTTGCGCAGCTCGACCGGCAGGTCGAAGGAAGCTTCGGTCTCGCGATCGCTGCCCGTGAAGACGAAGCGTGCTTCGCCGATGGGCGAGCCCTTGGCATCGACCGCGCGCACGGTGCCGACGGAAGCGCGGCCGGCAGGGCGCAGCACCTTCACGGTCATCTTGGCGGCTGCGTTCTCGGCGGCGGCAAGCGCCAGCGGCGCCGGCGCACCCTCGAAGATCGTCAGCGAGCGCTCACCGATGGTCTTCGACAGGCCTTCGAGGAATTCGCTGCCGCGGCCGGTATCGGTGCCGTCGGTGAGCCAGGCGATCTCGGCATCGCCGGTCGATTTCAGGAAGCGTTCGATCGCGGGCAGCGTCTCGACGCGCTCCACCGACCACGGTTTTGGCGAGATCTGGCGCAATGCCACGCGCGCAGTGCCGGCCGGCAGCAGCGTGATGTCGCGCGCAGTCTCGGAGAGCGCGACCAGCGCCACGCCGCGGCGGTCGTTGTCGGCCTTCGCGATCAGCTCGTCGGCGGCCTTGATGCGGGTCTCCCAGCTCGCGGCCGAACTCCAGCCGTCGTCGAGCAGGATCACGGCCGGGGCATTGCTGGCACCGAGCCCGGTTGCGGGATTCCAGATCGGGCCCGCGGCGGCGATGATCAGCAGCGCCGCGGCGGCGAGGCGGATCAAGGTCAGCCACCACGGCGTGCGCGAGGGCGTCTCTTCCTTCGGCGCGATCTCGAACAGCAGTCTGGTCGGCGGGAATTCGATGCGGCGCGGGCGCGGCGGCATCACGCGCAGCAGCCACCACAGCACCGGCAGGCTCAACAGCCCCAGCAGCAGCAACGGTTGAGCGAAGGTGAGGGGCAGGCCCATCATGCGCTTCGCCCCACTTTCACGGTCGAGCGCGTGCCGCCCTTGCTCACCATCATGCCGCCGTGCAGGAACAAGAGCAGCTCCGCCGCCGAGCGGCTGGTGGTGTGGGTTGAGAACAGCCAGTCGAGCCGGTTGGTTTCGGCGCGGATTTCGTCGCGATGCAGCGCGACGCGCGCGACATAGTCGTTCATCCAGCTTTCGGCGCGGCCGGCCGTGATGGTCTCGCCGCCCTCGGGCTCGACGAATTCGACGCGGCCTGAATAGGGGAAGGTCTCCTCGGCGGGATCGACGACCTGGATCAGCGTGCCGTGCGCGCCCGACGACGACAGTCCCGCCAGCATCGCCCTGATCTCCGGCATCGGCGACCAGAAGTCGGACAGCACGACGATCTCGGCCAGCGCCGATGGCACGAAGGACGGCGGCAGGCTGGCGCGCGTTGCATCGTCATGCAGCATCGCCTGCGCCATCTTGTCGATCACGGCGCGGCTTGCGGTCGGGTTCATCAGCCCGGGAATACCGACGCGCTCGCCGCCGGCGACGAGCAGCTCGGCGAGCGCAAAGGCGACGATGAGGCCGCGCTCCAGCTTGCTGTCGCGCGCCTCGCGCGAGGCAAACGCCATCGAGGGCGAACGGTCCGGCCAGATCCACACGGTGTGCGAGGCTTCCCATTCCTGCTCGCGGCCATAGAGATGATCGTCGCGCGCCGAGCGGCGCCAGTCGACGCGCGCGGCGGGCTCGCCGGAAACGAAGCGGCGGTATTGCCAGAAGTTCTCGCCCGCGCCGGCGCGGCGGCGGCCGTGCAGGCCATGGATCACGTTGGCGGCGATGCGGCGGGCTTCAAGGACGAGGCGCGGCAGCGAAGCGGCGAGCGTACGGCTTTCGCCATCGGCACGTCGGATTGCTGTGATCTCCAGGGCCTCGTTCTTGTCGGGTGCGGCCATCAACCGATCCGCGTCTTCAGTTGCCTGATAACGTCGGGAATGGTGCGCCCCTCGGCGCGCGCCGTGAAGGTCAGCGCCATGCGGTGTTTCAGCACGGGCTCGGCGAGATCGAGCACGTCGTCGACGGAAGGCGCAAGCCGCCCGTCGAGCAGCGCGCGGGCGCGCACCGCCAGCATCAGCGACTGGCTGGCGCGGGGACCGGGCCCCCAGGCGATCAGCTTCTCGCCTTCGCCGCTCGGGCGCGCGGCGCGCACCAGCGACAGGATCGCCTCGACCACGGAGTCGCCGACCGGCAGCCGGCGCACCAGCCGTTGCGCCGCGATCAATGTGTCGGCGTTCATCGATGCCTTGGCGAGCGTCTCGTCGGCGCCGGTGGTTTCGAACAGGATGCGCCGCTCGGCGTCGCGATCGGGATAGTCGACGTCGATTTCCATCAGGAAGCGGTCGAGCTGCGCCTCGGGAAGGGGATAGGTGCCTTCCTGCTCCAGCGGGTTTTGCGTCGCCAGCACGTGAAACGGCTTTGGCAGGTCATGTCGCGCGCCTGCAACGGTGATGTGCTGTTCCTGCATGGCTTGCAGCAGCGCCGACTGGGTGCGCGGGCTGGCGCGGTTGATCTCGTCCGCCATCAACAGCTGCGCAAACACAGGGCCCGAGATGAAGCGGAAGGAGCGCTTTCCCGCGCTGCTCTCGTCCAGCACTTCGGCGCCGAGGATGTCGGAGGGCATCAAATCCGGCGTGAACTGGATGCGCTTGGCATCGAGCCCGAGCGTAATGCCGAGCGTCTCGACCAGCTTGGTCTTGGCGAGGCCGGGCACGCCGATCAGGAGCGCGTGGCCGCCTGAAAGGATCGTCACCAGCGTGTTTTCGATGACGCGGTCCTGGCCGAAAATGACGGTGGAAATAGCCTCCTTCGCCGCGCGAATCTGTCCGGAAACCTGCTCGGCGGAACGGACGATGCCATCCTCGAGTTTCTCGACACTCTCTGAACCTGCCATTCCCGTCAGCTCCTTTGAGGCTTACTTGTCGAATGGAAGTGCCATCCGTTCGGTCGTCATGTCATGGACCTCATGCTAAACGTATGCGAAGGCCATGTATTTGTTGAATTAAACTATCCCCACATTATCGGTATTGGGGGTATGAACCGCATCACGTTGTGGCGAGAATTCGCGTTTCGCCTGACCAACCCGGACTTGCACCAATCGTGCCAAATCGGCTGATGAAACCTTTGGGGTAAACCATGGCGAACCAAGGGCAAACCCGCACCAACCTCGAAGGGCTGACCATCGCCGCGCGCGAAGCAACCAACGCTACGCCTGCCGGGCGGGGGCTGCCGCCGGTGCACCTGTGGAACCCGCCATTCTGCGGCGATCTCGACATGCGAATCGCCGGTGATGGTACGTGGTTCTACATGGGAACGCCAATCGGCCGGCCGGCGCTGGTGCGGCTGTTCTCGACCATCCTCAAACGCGAGAACGGCAAGCACTTTCTGGTCACGCCGGTCGAGAAAGTCGGCATCCGGGTCGACGATGCGCCCTTCATGGCCGTAGAAATGCGGATAGAGGCCGATGCGCGCGGCAGGCTGCTCCGCTTTCGCACCAATGTCGACGACTGGGTGGCGTGCGAGCCGGGCCACGCCCTGCGCTTCGAGCGGGCGGCGGATGGCGGGCTCACGCCCTATCTGCATGTCCGCGCCGACCTCTGGGCCAAGGTGACCCGCGCGCTCTACTACGATCTGGTTGACATGGGCGAGGAGCGGATGATCGATGGCGAGGACATGTTCGGGGTCGAATCCGGCGGCGAATTCTTCGCGATGGCCGATGCGGAGCAGGTGAGGAACGCGCGTTGAACGAGCAGGCGCTGCAGGCAAGGCCAGCGACCATCCACGCGGAGGAGTTCTTCGCCCGCGCGCGCACGCGGCTCGGCTTCGACGTGCCGCCAGGGCTGATCGATCCCAACATCGTTCCGCGCACCGGCGATTCCGGCAATGATCGCATGCTGGAGATCGTCGCGCAGGAGCAGCCGGTACGGCCCGCCGCAGTGCTGATCCCCGTGGTCGATCATCCGGAGCCGACGGTGCTTCTCACCCAGCGCACCGAGCATCTGAGCAGCCACGCGGGACAGATCGCCTTTCCCGGCGGCAAGATCGATGCCGGCGACGCCTCGCCGATGGATGCCGCGCTGCGCGAGGCGGACGAGGAAGTGGGGCTGAAGCGCGAGTTCATCGAGCCGATCGGCTATCTCGACGTCTACGGCACCGCCTTCGGCTTCCGCATCCTGCCGACGGTCGCCAGGGTGAAGCCCGGCTTCAAGCTGACCATCAACGAATACGAGGTGGACGACGCCTTCGAGGTGCCGCTCGCCTTCCTGATGAATCCGGAAAATCACCAGGTCCACATGAAGGAGTTCCGCGGCATGGAGCGGTCCTACTACGCGATGCCGTTCGCGGAGCGCTACATCTGGGGCGCCACCGCCGGAATCCTGCGCGTGCTCTACGAGCGGATCTATCTCGCATGATCCGCCCGGTCCTGACCGAAATCGGAATCTTCCTGATCCCCTTTGCGGTCTATGCGATGTTCCTGATCGCAACGCGCTCCGGCGTGTTCGACCAATCCTCCTGGCCGTTGCCTCTCGTCGCCAAGCTCGTGCTGGGCTCGCTGCTGCTCGTCATCATCAGCTTTCTGTTCCTCGCCGAGTTCTCCGGAGCGCCGCCGGAATCGACCTACGAGCCCGCCCACATGGAAGGTGGCAAGCTGGTGCCGGGCGTCGAACGGCCGGGGGCCGCGAAATGACCGAGGCGCGGGTGCTGGCCAATGCGCCGTGGCTCAAGTCGGGCCCCGCGGGGCGCGTGCTGGCGCTGCTCAATGACGGCGGCGAGGAGGCGCGCGTGGTCGGCGGCGCCGTGCGCAATGCGCTGCTCGGCCTGCCCGTCGCCGACATCGACATCGCCACCACGGCGCTGCCGGAAGAGGTGATCCGCCGCGCCGAGGCCGCCGGCATCAAGAGCGTGCCGACCGGCATCGACCACGGCACGGTGACGCTGGTGCTCGACAAGCATCCCTTCGAGGTCACCACGCTGCGCGAAGATACCGAAACGTTCGGCCGCAAGGCGAAGGTCGCGTTCGGCCGCGACTGGATGCGCGACGCCGAGCGGCGCGATTTCACCATCAACGGGCTTTCCGTCGATGCCGCCGGCCTGGTGCACGACTATGTCGGCGGGCTTGCCGACATCGCCGAGCGGCGCGTCCGCTTCATCGGCAATGCCACCGAGCGCATCGCCGAGGATTACCTGCGCATCCTGCGCTTCTTCCGCATCCACGCCGCCTACGGCGCGGGCGAGCCGGATCGCGCCGGTTATCTCGCCTGCATCGGCGGGCGCGCCGGGTTTGCGACCCTGTCGGCCGAACGCGTGCGCATGGAGATGCTGAAGCTGATGGTGGCTCGGGGTGCTGCGGGTTCGATATCGGCGATGGCGGAGAGCGGGCTCTTGCAGCAGATCGTCGGCGGCGTTGCCTATACCGGGCCGCTCGGCGCCATGATCGACGTCGAACGGATGCTTGGCTTTCCGGCCGATGCGATGCGCCGGCTAGCCGCGCTTGCGGTGGCGGTCACGGAGGATGCGAGGCGCGTCGCATCGCGGCTGCGGCTGTCCAATGCGGAGGCAAAGGCGCTCGATTCCATGGGCCATCGCTGGTGGCGGCTGGCCGGAATGGACGAGGCGACGGCGAAGCGCCGGCTCTACCGCCTCGGCGCGGAGGCTTACCGCGATCGCCTGATGCTGGCCTGGGCGCGGGCAGGGGGCGGCGATGCCGGCAACTGGCGCCAGCTGGCGGACTTGCCGCAGCGCTGGAGCGCGCCAAAATTTCCGCTGAAGGCCGCCGATTTCATTTCGCGTGGTATCGCAGAGGGGCCCGCGCTCGGCCATGTCATGACCATCGCCGAAGATGCCTGGCTCGCCGCCGGTTTTCCGCTCGAGAAGAGCGCCGTTGCCGGCATCGCCGACCAGACCGTGGCGCGCTTCGCCCGCGATCACCGGCTGTGAACATCCTTTCCGGCTTTGCCGACGTTTCGCTGGCGCAACTCGTGCTGGTCGGCGTGGTCGCGCTGGTTGCTTCCGTCGTCGGCGGGCTTGCGGGCTACGGCACCGGCGCGCTGATGCCGCTGGTGCTGGTGCCGCTGATCGGCGCCGAGCCCGTGGTGCCGATCATCGCGATCTCCTCGATCTTCACCAATTTCTCCCGGTTCATGGCGTTCGTCCGCCATGCCGACCGCCGCCGCGCGCTGATCGTGATCGCGGCCGCCTGCGTGACGACGGCGCTCGGCGCCTGGGGCTACACCCGCCTCACCGGCGCGGGCGCCGCCCTGGTGATCGGCACCATGCTGATCCTGAGCGTGCCGCTGCGGCGCCTGGCAAAACGGCGCGACATCAGGATCGGCGACGGCGGTCTTGCGATCGGCTCGGTCGGCTACGGCGTCGTGGTCGGCGGCACCTCGGGCTCCGGGGTGATCCTGCTGTCGTTGCTGATGGCAGCGGGGTTGGAAGGCGCTGCGGTGATCGCCACCGACGCGGTGATCTCGCTCGCCACCGGCATCATCAAGATTTCGGTGTTTGGCCTTGCCGGCGCCGTCACCGCGCAGGTGCTGACCTTTGCCGTACTGATAGGCGCGATCTCGCTGCCGGGCGCGTTCATCGCCAGGGCCTTCGTCGAACGCATGCCCGTGCACATCCACACGGCTATCCTCGATGCCGTGGTGATCGCTGGCGGAGCTATGATGATCGCGGCTGCAGCCCGAAGCCTGGGCTAGGGCGCACCTGATGGATTCGTTGCGACGTTCTAATCCAGGAAAGGAAGACCGGCGCATTCCATTTTGCCTGAGCGCGCGTCGAGAACGAGATAGCCGCGTATCTCGCTGTGTTGCGTCGGTACAGCCCCCTTCGGAACGACCACGAGAAACTGCCAGACAGGGCTCTTGACCGCCGAAGCGCCGCAGTCCGTTGTTCCGCTCACGAGCAACTGCGCTTTTGTGATCCGGCTCGCCGCGATTTCGATCGTGCTGCCGTAGGGGTCGCCCTTCAGGATCGTGGCCGCCTTCAGGCGAGCCTGCTTCTCGCTCAGCATACCCTGTGTCTGGGCCGCGGCATCCGCAGCGAGTGCTGCCGCGACCAGAAGAGCAACCGCAATTTCCTTCCACATCCTGCGCTCCAACCTCTTGACCTCGTTCGATATCGCTCATCATTGCCGCCGCCTGATCGATCCCTGCTATCGGAAGCAGATCGTTTGAAAGCGGCCGAGGACGGCCGCCAGTCCGGCGATCGGAATCGTCCTGGTTGCCGCCGCGCCCGACGGCGTGCCGGGCTCGATGGTCAGCGTGATATCGCCCGTCCCTTCCAGCACCGGAAGCAATCGCCGTCCGATCGCGCGCATCCGGGTGTCGTCGGCATCGAGGTCGCTGATGAAGCTGGAGCGTCCGCCTGCCGGATATTGTGTCGTCTCGCCATCGACAGAGAATCTCGCCGGCCCGTTGGAAAGTGTCAGTTTCACTTTCTTGAATTCGTCTCGCTCGCCGACCGCGGCGGACATTGTGGTGAACATGGCGGCATCGCGCAGGCAGCCGAGCATGATCATCCGTGGCCCGCCGTCGTCCTGTACCCATTGCAGGAATGCCCGGCGACGCGGGTCGGTATTGACCGACCAGCCAGGCTTGTCCCCGGGATCGGCGGCAGCCGGCGTTGCAAGCTCCGTCGCCAGCGCAAATCCGGTGACGACCAGAAGGCTGCTCGCGGCGACGATCATCCTCGCATTCATAACCGTCCCCTCCGGCCCGGACCGACAATTGTAAAGCCGGTTGCTGCCGCGGCCCATTGACGTGGGTCAACGCGCCGGCCTTGCTGCGGGCCAGCGCAATCAGCTCCGCGAACCGTGGCATCACGCACAAAAAAGCCCCGGACAAGGCCGGGGCTTTCTTGCACAATTCGTTGAAATCAGTACTTCGCGACGACTGGACCAGCCATGTTGAAGCGGTAGTTCAGGCCGATCAGGACGACCTGCAGGTCGGGCTGTCGAACATCGACGTCGAACAACCTGCCGGCCCCCAGGGGGCTCAGCGCCGTCGAAACGAAGGTCGTGCTCTTCGTGCCGCCCAGGTTGATGTAATTGTATTCTGCAAAAACGGACCAGTTGTTGGAGATGAGGTACTCGCCGCCTACGCCGAGGGCGAGGCCGGAGCGCGTCGCGTCGGCATAGGCGTAACGGCCGACTGGAAGTCCCGGGGCGGCGACATTCCTGTTCTGATCGAAGTGGTCGTCCACCCACCCGATGCCAGCCTTCCCGTAAAGCAGGAGGTTTGGCGTTGCGAGCCAGCCCAGGCGCACGGTCGCGGTCACGAAGCTCCGGATGTGGGTTGCATATTCGGCCACTGGATTTCCGATGATCGGAGAGGCGCCCTTGATGTTGCTCCAATCGCCCATGCCCTGGATGCCCACCACCCACTTTCCGCCAAACTGGTAGTCACACCCGATCTGCCCGCCGGCCACGACACCACTTGCGCTGTGCGAAGCGAGTAGCGCACCGGGCGTGAACGGATCCGTAAGGGGTACGTAGAAATCCTTGTCGGACCAGCCGTAGCCCACATTCGCGCCGAGGTAACAGCCGGTCCAGCTCACCGCAGGGAGGGGAGCAACCGGCGCTTTGGTATAGGGTCTTGCGGCCATGTCGGCCGCGGATGCACCGACCGCGCTCATTGCGAAAGCCAAGAGCGCCAGTGAAATTCGTTTCATGGAGTATCCAATTCAGATGGCCAGCAGGCTTTCTAGACGGTTTTCAGCTCCGAAAGTGTCTCTGCATCGCAACAGTCGCGGTGGAATCCATGCCTTCGTCGCATCTAGATTGCATCGCTGCGATGTAACGCGTCATACAGCGGTCTGCGGTCATCTGAGAGTGATAAGCATTCCGAGGAGCCAAGCTCCGGCTGATGTGAAATTTATGAGATCAACATCCGGCTGACCCGCCCTGACCTGTCTCAATTTCGGGGGCGCCAGTATTGGAATCACGGGCGGAACTATTCCGCCGTGATGTTCGCATCCTTGACCACCTTGGCCCAGCGCACGCGGTCCCTCGCGATCAGTTGCGCGAGGCGTTCGGGCGGGCCGCCTTGTGCGATCAGGCCCTGCTTGTCGAGCAGGGCGCGAACGCCGGGCTGTGCGAGGATCTCGTTGAACGTCGCATTGTAGCGGTCGATGATGTCTTTCGGCGTGCCGGCCGGCGCGAGCACGCCGTACCAGAGATCGACATCGAAGCCGCTGACGCCAAGCTCCGCCAGCGTCGGCACTTGCGGCGCCTGCGGCGCGCGGGTCTGGCTGCCGACCGCAAGCATGCGTATCTGGCCGCCTTCTGCAAGCGGAAGCGCGGTGTGCACCGGCAGGAACATGGCCGAGACGTGTCCGCCCGCGAGGTCCTTCACGGCGCCGGCAGAGCCCGCATAGGGAATGTGCGTCAGGTTGACCTGCGCCGTCAGCTTCAACAGCTCCATGGCGAGATGCTGCGGCGTGCCGCGGCCGGGAGAGGCATAGTTGATCTCGCCCGGCTTGCTGCGGGCGAGCGCGATCAGCTCCGCGAACGTCCTGGCGTTGACCGAAGGATGAACCACGAGTGCGAGGACGCCGGTGGCGATCTCGGCGATCGGCGCGAAATCCTTTTCCGGATCGTAGGGGATCGAGGCGTAGAGGCTCGCATTCATCACGAACGTGTTGACGGTCACCAGAAGGGTCTGGCCGTCGGGAGCCGCGCGCGCCGCTGCCTGCGTGCCGATATTGCCGCTCGCGCCGGGCTTGGTCTCGACGATGACGGGCTGGTTCCAGCGCTGCTTCAATTCCTCGCCGAGGATGCGCGCGAGCAGATCGGGGCCCGTGCCGGGCGTAAAGGGAACGAAGAGCCGGATAGGCTGCTGCGACTGTCCCCGGGCGAGGCCCGGCACGGCCGGGACGAGGGCCGCGGCCAGAAGTCCCAGCGCGGTGCGGCGCGAAAGCGTGCGGCTTGCGGACTCGATCGCCACGACGTCCTCCCCATCTGCATTGGCGGGTATCAGCCCCGCTCTGATAAAGTCTTTCAAGTTGAGCCGATAATGTACTATGCGCTGGCCAGCCGCGCCAGCCGCGCGCCGATCACGCCATCGCAAGAACAAGATGAACACAACAGCCGAATCCGCCACGCAAGTCGTCATTGTCGGAGGCGGGCCGGTCGGTCTTGGCCTCGCCATCGATCTCGGCCAGCGCGGCGTCCGCTGTATTCTGGTCGAGCGCTACACCAGCCCGCAACCGATCCCGAAGGGCCAGAACCTGACCCAGCGCACGCTGGAGCATTTTCACTTCTGGGGCGCGGAGAAGGCGCTGCGTGCGGCGCGGACGATCCCGCGCGACTACGGCATCGGCGGCATGACGTCCTGGGGCACGCTCTTGAGCGGCTACCGCTACGACTGGCTGCAGCGCGAACTGGTGCGGCCCTATTACTTCACCGACAATGAACGGCTGCCGCAATACGCCACCGAAGCGGTGCTGCGCCATCGCCTGAGCCAGTTGCCGAACGTCGAGACGGTCTATGGCTGGAGCGCTACCGGCCTGGCGCAGGATGCCGAAGGCGTGCAAGTGACGATTGCCGATCGCAACGGCGATCGTCATCGCACCTTGCGGGCAGACTATGCGGTCGGCTGCGACGGCAGCCGCTCGCTGGTGCGCGACGCCGCCGGCATGACGCAGACCCTGACCGACCACGACCGGCTGATGGTGCTGCTGGTGTTTCGCTCGACCGGCCTGCACAGGCTGCTCGAACGCTTTCCGGGCAAGTCGTTCTACTGCGTGCTGCATCCCGAGCTGAAAGGGTACTGGAAGTTCTTCGGCCGCGTCGATCTCGGCACCACCTGGTTCTTCCACGCCCCGGTGCCGTCAGGCACCACCAGGGAAAATTTCGATTTCCGCCGCCAGCTGTATGCGGCGGTCGGCGAGGAATTCGACGTCGAGTTCGAGCACATCGGCTTCTGGGATCTGCGCATCGCGATATCGGATCAATACCGCAAGGGGCGCGTCTTCATTGCCGGCGACGCCGCGCATAGCCATCCGCCCTATGGCGGCTATGGGGTCAACACCGGCCTCGA
Organism: Bradyrhizobium sp.; assembly: GCF_016219575.1. Classification (GTDB taxonomy): domain Bacteria; phylum Pseudomonadota; class Alphaproteobacteria; order Rhizobiales; family Xanthobacteraceae; genus Bradyrhizobium. The sequence continues at coordinate 233,743 of NZ_JACRMG010000001.1, forward strand.
AGATGCCGCCAATCTCGGCTGGAAGCTTGCTGCCGCGCTGCAGGGCTGGGCCGGCGCGCATCTGCTGGATTCCTACGGCGAGGAGCGGCGGCCGGTGTTCGCATCGACTGCGCGCGACTTCATCGAGAAGGCGATTGCGAGCGACAGGGATTTCCTGTCCAGGTTCGATCCCGCGATCGACAAGCATGCCTTCGAAGCCGAATGGCAGGCGCGCGCGTCGGGCGCGCGTTCCGAGGTCAATTCGTTCGAGCCCAATTATGAAGGCTCGTCGATCGTCGCAGGTCCACCGGGCGCCACCTGCAGCGCGATCGGGTCGCATCAATTCGCCGCACAGGCCGGACATCACCTGGCGCCGCGCAAATTGTCGTCGGGCAGGAATGTCTTCGAGGAGCTCGGCAGCGGCTTCACGCTGCTCGATTTCGGCGCGCTGGATGCTGCCGCCGCTGCAATCGCGCGTGCCGCCGGGGCGAGCGGCGTGCCGCTCAAGCTCATCAGCGACGACAGTGCGGAGTTGGCGGAATTCTACAAGGCGAGGCTGGTGCTGGTCCGGCCCGATCAATTCGTCGCCTGGGTGTCGGACGGCGACGCGACGGATGCTGCCGGCATCATCCGTCGCGCAGTCGGCGGCCAGTCCTGACGAAGACGGCGATGCCGCTGCTAGGGCGGCATCGCCGGCGAAGCGGTCAGGCCGTCTTTTTGCGAGGCTCGTCCTCGTCGTCTTCTTCGTCGTCTTCCGATTCCTCGTCGTCCGACTCCTCGGCCTCGACGAGTTCAAGCACGGCAAGCGGTAGCGTTTCGCGGAACAAATCGCCTTCGCCGCCCATCCACAGGCACGCGACGGCATCCTCGTTGACTTCCACCACCGTCAGCGCATGGCCGCCGGATTTCAGCGTGACGACGTTGCCCGGTTTCAGTTCCATGAAAGCTCCTTTCGAAAATCTCGCCGAGAGATTCGGAAGGATAGCGGCCGGCCATGACAGGCCGATCACGGTCGTGCTGTCTCAACTCGTCATGCCCGGGGCTCGTCCCGGGCATCCATGTCTTTCTTTCCTGCTGGCCAAAGTCGTGGATGGCCGGGTCAAGCCCGGCCATGACGCGACCAGATACCTGGTCGCGTCACTTCGGCAGCAATTCACCGAGCGAGCGGATGATGCGGTCCGGCTTTACGGTCGAGCCTGGCGGCAGGCCGTCACCGTGGACGTCCATCCAGATCGCGTAGATGCCGAGGCGTTGCGGCACCTCGACTTCCCATTCGAGGTTGTCGCCGATCATCCAGGTATCGCGCGCGGTGACGCCGAGGGCGTCCATGGCGTGCAGATAGGCGCGCTCCTCCGGCTTGCCGAAACCGTGCTCGCCCTCGATCTGGATATGGTGGAAGCGATGCGCGAGTTCGAAGCGCTCGACCTTGGCGCGCTGGGTGTCGGCCGCGCCGTTGGTGACCAGCGCGAGCTTGATGCCGAGGGCGCGCAGCGCGTCGATCGCGTCATGCGCGCCGGGGAAGATGAACATCTCTTCCTCGCGATAGCAGGTAAAGCGATCGGCAATGCGGATGGCGAGATCGGCAGGCAGCCGCGGATGGCCGGCGGCGGCAAGCGCCTCAAACGCGCCCTGTACCGTTACCCGCCGTGCCTCGCCGAGCTTCAGCCGCCATGCCGGCTCGGCGGTCGACCAGAAGTCCCGCGCGAAGGTGAGAACGGCGGCGGCGACCTCCCGCGGCGGCAGCGGCGCCAGTTCATCGGCGAACTCGAAGGCGATATGATTCCACGCGATCTCCGGCCGGCCATAGGCCGACAGGATGGTGTCGTCCATGTCGATCAGCATCGCGCGTGGAAGCTTCACGGCCATTTCACCTCCGGCGGCATGGAGGAGAGGATGGAATCGACATTGCCGCCGGTCTTCAACCCGAAGATGGTGCCGCGGTCGTAGAGCAGGTTGAACTCGACATAGCGGCCGCGGCGGATCAGTTGCTCCTCGCGGTCGGCGGCGGTCCAGGGCGTCGCGAAATTGCGCCGCACCAGCTCGGGATAGATCTTCAGGAAGGCGCGGCCGACTTCCTGCGTAAAGACGAGGTCGGCCTCCCAGTCGCCGCTGTCGTGCCAGTCGTAGAAGATGCCGCCGATGCCGCGCGGCTCCTTGCGGTGCGGCAGGTAGAAATATTCGTCGCACCACTTCTTGTACTTGTCGTAATCGGCGACGCCGTTGTGTCCGCTGCAGGCCTGCTTCATCGCGGCATGGAAGGCTGCCGTATCGGCATCTTCCTGGGTGCGGCGGCGATCGAGCACCGGCGTCAGGTCGGCGCCGCCGCCGAACCACGCCTTGGTGGTGACGACGAAGCGCGTGTTCATGTGCACCGCCGGCACGTGCGGATTCCTCATATGCGCGATCAGCGAAATGCCGGACGCCCAGAAGCGGGGATCGTCGGCGGCGCCGGGAATTTGCCCGCGGAATTCCGGGGCGAACTCGCCATGCACGGTCGAGCAGTGCACGCCGACCTTCTCGAACAACCGCCCGCGCATGATCGACATCACCCCGCCACCGCCCTTGGCGCCGGAGTGGTCGGTGCGCTCCCACGGCGTGCGCACGAAGCGCCCGGCCTCGCCCGGATAGAGCGGGGCAGGGGCTTCGTCCTCGAGCCTCTCGAAGGCGGCGCAAATCTGGTCGCGCAAGGCCTCGAACCAGCTTCGCGCGCGTGCCTTGCGTTGTTCGATCAGGGATGCGTCCATGCGGTCCTACCTGATACCGAGTGTCTTGTGCGTCTGCAGGCTGAGCCGCCACTTGGGATGGCGCAGGCAATAGTCGATGGCGCGCGCGGTGTTTTGCGCCGCGTCCGGTCCGTCCATCGGCTGCAGCGAGAAGCGCTCGAAGTCCATGCCTGTGAATTCTTCCGGCTGTGCACCGGCCTGCGGATAGACCAGCTTCAGCTCGTGCCCGCGCTTGAGCACGAGCTCGGCGCCGGCCTTCGGGCTGACGCAGATCCAGTCCATGCCGTCGGGCGGAATAATCGTGCCGTTGGTTTCGACCGCCACCGCAAAGCCGCGCGCATGCAGCGCGTCGATCAGCGCCTGGTCGACCTGCAGCAGCGGCTCGCCGCCTGTCAGCACCACGTAGCGGCCGGCGTCCTCGCCGGTCCATTGCGCCGCGATGGTGTCGGCGAGTTCGTCCGCGCTCGCAAAGCGGCCGCCCAGGGTGCCGTCGGTGCCGACGAAATCGGTGTCGCAGAACTGGCAGACGGCATTGGCGCGGTCCTGCTCGCGGCCGCTCCAGAGGTTGCAGCCGGAGAACCGGCAAAATACCGCCGCCCGCCCGGCGTGAGCGCCTTCGCCCTGCAGGGTCAGAAATATCTCTTTGACGGCGTAGCTCACCAGCTCTCCTCAGATTAGCTTGCAGCGGGACGGGTCTGCCGCAGCGCCTCGCCGATGGCCATGGCCGCCGCCATCGCGACATTGAGCGAGCGCAGTCCCGGCTTGATCGGGATGACCAGCCGCGCATCGGCGGCCGCTACGACCTCGTCGGTCACGCCTGCGGACTCCCGTCCGAACAGCAGGATATCGGCCGGTTCGTAGGCGTAATCAAGGTAGGAACGGGCTCCCTTGGTGGTGAACAGCACCAGCCGGTGGCCGAGGCCGCGCCGCCATTGCTCGAATTTCGGCCAGGAGTCGTGGCGGGTCAGGCGGACCTGGTCGAGATAGTCCATTCCCGCCCGGCGGAAGGTCCGGTCCGAGGTGGCAAAGCCGGCCGGCTCGATAATGTGGGCGGCGACGTCCAGGCAGGCGCAGAGCCGCAGAATCGTGCCGGTATTCTGGGGGATGTCGGGCTGGAAAAGCGCGATCTGCATGGCGTCGCCGGGCCTCCGGAAGCTCCGCTGAAATGTCTGGATAAATCGTGCCCTTGCGCGGAATTAGTGCATTGCACGTGTGCGAGCGGATAGCGGGCTTGCGCTCGCCCGGCAAGGGTGCCAATAGAACGATTCTGGACTGGCTGTTCTGCCCGTGGGGCGCGGAAAAAGCGGTCTTTCTGCCGCCGCGGGGCACGCGGGCGCCGGCAGCCTGCCAAAGGGTTTGGGCGTATTCGTCTGGCCGATCCCTGGGGCGGTTCCACCGGCAGCAGCTTGGAAAGGGTTAGGGATCGTGACGACAGCGTCTTCGGCGGATCATCCGACACGCCGTGATTTCCTTTTTGTTGCAACCGGAGCCGTCGCCGGTGTCGGCGCGGCCATCACAGCCTGGCCGTTCATCTCGCAGATGAACCCGGACGCCTCGACGATCGCGGCCGGTGCGCCGATCGAGGTCGACCTGACCCCGATCGCCGAAGGCCAGGACATCAAGGTGTTCTGGCGCGGCAAGCCGATCTACATCAGCCACCGCACCAAGAAGCAGGTCGAGGAAGCGCAGAAGACGCCGCTCAAGGATCTGCCCGATCCGCAGACCGACCAGCAGCGCACCAAGCCGGGCCACGAGCAGTGGCTGGTCGTGGTCGGCATCTGCACCCATCTCGGCTGCATCCCGATCGCGCATGAAGGCAGCTACAACGGCTTCTTCTGTCCCTGCCACGGTTCGGTCTACGACACCTCCGGCCGCATCCGTCAGGGTCCGGCGCCGACCAACTTGCCCGTGCCGCCCTACGCATTTCTCACCGACACCAAAATCCAGATCGGCTAAGGCTCCGGGCTCCGTCCGGACCTCACGCCGTCGCGTCGTTCTACTTCCTCAGGATCGCATCAATGAGCGGACCATCCGATTTCCAGCCGACCAATCCCGCCTTGAAGTGGATCGAACGGCGCCTCCCCATCATGGGGCTCATGCATTCCTCGTTCGTGGCGTATCCGACGCCGCGTAACCTGAACTACTGGTGGACCTTCGGCGCCATCCTTTCGATGATGCTGGCGGTGCAGATCGTGACCGGCGTGATCCTGGCCATGCACTACACGCCGCATGCCGATCTCGCCTTCAAGTCGGTGGAACTGATCGTCCGCGACGTGAACTTCGGCTGGCTGCTGCGCAACATGCACGCCGTCGGCGCCTCGATGTTCTTCCTCGCCGTCTACATCCACATGTTCCGCGGCCTCTATTACGGGTCGTACAAGGAGCCGCGCGAGGTGCTGTGGATCCTCGGCGTGATCATCTACCTCCTGATGATGGCGACCGGTTTCATGGGCTACGTGCTGCCGTGGGGCCAGATGAGCTTCTGGGGCGCCACCGTCATCACCAACCTTTTCTCGGCCATTCCCTATGTCGGCGACAGCATCGTGACGCTGCTGTGGGGCGGCTATGCGGTCGGCAATCCGACCCTGAACCGCTTCTTCTCGCTGCACTACCTGCTGCCCTTCGTGATCGCCGGCGTCGTCGTGCTGCACGTCTGGGCGCTGCATGTTTCCGGCCAGAACAACCCCGACGGCGTCGAGCCGAAGACCGCCAAGGACACCGTGCCGTTCACGCCGCACGCCACCATCAAGGACTTCTTCGGCGTGTCCTGCTTCCTGCTGCTCTACGCCTGGTTCATCTTCTACATGCCGAACTATCTCGGCGAGGCCGACAACTACATTCCGGCCAACCCTGCCGTGACGCCCCCGCACATCGTGCCCGAATGGTACTACCTGCCGTTCTACGCGATCCTGCGCTCGATCCCGAACAAGCTCGCCGGCGTGGTGGCGATGTTTGCGGCGATCGTCGTGCTGGCCTTCCTGCCCTGGCTCGACACGGCCAGGACCAGGTCGTCGAAGTACCGCCCGCTGGCCAAGCAGTTCTTCTGGATCTTCGTGGTGGTCTGCGTCCTGCTCGGCTATCTCGGCGCCCAGCCGCCGGAGGGCATCTACGTGATCGCCGGCCGCATCCTGACGGTGATGTACTTCGCCTACTTCCTGATCCTGCTGCCGCTGCTGAGCCGGATCGAGACGCCGCGCCCGGTGCCGAACTCGATCGCGGATGCCGTGCTGGCCAAGAGCGGCAAGGCCGCCTCGATCGCGGCCGCGTTCCTGATTGCCGGCGGCCTGCTGGTCGGCGGCGCGCAGACTGCACGCGCCGAGGACAGCCATGGCGTGTCGCCGCCCGCCAACAAATGGTCGTTTGCGGGTCCCGTCGGCACCTTCGATCGCGGCGCGCTGCAGCGCGGCCTCAAGGTCTACAAGGAAGTCTGCGCCTCCTGCCACGGCCTGTCCTACATCGCCTTCCGTAACCTCGCCGACCCCGGCGGCCCCGGCTACTCGGTGGCGCAGGCCGCGGCCTTTGCCTCCGAATACAAGATCAAGGACGGCCCGAACGATGCGGGCGACATGTTCGAGCGCCCGGGCCGGCCGGCGGACTACTTCCCGTCACCGTTCCCGAACGAGCAGGCGGCCCGCACGGCCAATGGCGGCGCCGCTCCGCCGGACCTGTCGCTGATCACCAAGGCGCGCTCCTACAAGCGCGGCTTCCCGATGTTCGTGTTCGACGTGTTCACGCAGTACCAGGAGCAGGGCCCGGACTATGTCGCGGCCGTGCTGCAGGGCTACCAGGACAAGGCGCCGGCCGGTTTCACGCTGCCGGAGGGCTCCTACTACAACACCTACTTCCCCGGCCACGCCATCAAGATGCCTAAGCCGCTCTCCGACGGTCAGGTCACCTATGACGACGGCTCGCCGGCCACCGTTGCGCAATATTCCAAGGACGTCACCCACTTCCTGATGTGGACCGCCGAGCCGCACATGGAAGCGCGCAAGAAGCTCGGCCTGCAGGTGTTCGTGTTCCTGATCCTGCTGGCGGGCCTGCTCTACTTCACCAAGAAGAAGGTCTGGGCCTCGTCCCACTGAGCTTCGGCGAAGCACAATTCCGGAAAAGCCCCTTCGGGGGCTTTTTTGTTGTCCGCCTTCGCGTCCCGGACGCGGCGCAGCGCTTCTTCAGCGGTGCGCCGCAGCGCCGGGACCCGAATTTTCGTGAGGTGGTTTGCTGCCGGGGTCGACGCGGCGCCTCCTCTAGTTGCCGCACCTGCCGTACTGCTTGTCGCAAGTGCGATGGATGCAGGTCGGATAGTCCTTGTATTGCGCGGCGCAGCGGCGTTCGCACGCCTGGGCCTTCTGCAGGCACGTCATCTTCGCTGCCGCAGCCGGCCCGGCTGCAGACAGAAGCAGCGAGGCAAGGCCTGCCAGGGTGACAGTCGACAGGATCAGCTTTCGCATATTGATCTCCTTTTCATGATGCAGATGTTTCGGGGCGATCAGCCCACACAGTCCGCGCCGCCCGAAAAACCGGCCCGTTCCGTGCCAATATGGGTCCACCGAAGGGGTGTTCTCTCCTGTCCAGAATGCGGCAGGGCTATCCGCCGGACGAAACCTTCAAGAGGGAGCGGCAAAGCTGGTTGGGCGATTGCTTCCTTTCCCGCCAGCCGCCAAAATGGCTCCGAGCCTCACGGCCAGAGAACAATCGCGGAGGAACCCATGGGCACCCACATCACCTTCAAGCGTCCGGACGGCAAGGAAACCGCCGGCTATCTCGCCAATGCCGCGCGCGGCAATGCGCCGGGTGTGGTGGTGGTGCAGGAATGGTGGGGCCTGTCGGAGAACATCAAGGGTCTGTGCGACCGCTTTGCGGTGGCGGGCTTCGATGCGCTGGCGCCCGATCTCTACAAGGGCGTGGTGGTGCCGTATCACGACACGGACGCGGCGAATGCGCAGATGACCTCGCTCGATTTCATGGACGCGACTACTCAAAATGTGCGGGGCGCCGCGCAATATCTCGCGCGCAACGGCGCCAAGGTGGGGCTCACCGGCTTCTGCCTCGGCGGCGCGGTCACCATCATCGGCGCGACGAAGATTTCGGAGCTCACCGCCGGCGTCGTGTTCTACGGCATCCCGCCGGAGCAGGCCGCAAAGCCAGCCGACGTCAAGATTCCGCTGCAGGCGCATTTCGCCAACAAGGACGACTGGTGCACGCCGGCCGCCGTCGACGCCTTCGAGAAGGCGATGAAGGCCGCCGGCAAGTCGCTGGAGCTGTTCCGCTACGACGCCGAGCATGCCTTCGTCAACGAACAGCGCGTCGCCGTGCACGACCGCCAGGCCGCCGAGCTCGCCTGGGGCCGGGCGACTGAGTTTTTCAGGAAGCATCTGGGGTAGCTGTTTGTCGTCCCCGCGAAAGCGGGGACCCATAACCACGGGCTTGAATTGTTACGAGAGGCTGGAGCCCCAGCTTCGATCCTGCATTGAGATTTGTGGTTATGGGTCCCGGCGTGCGCCGGGACGACGGACTTTGAAAGGCCGTCATGAAAATCTTCTGCACGGGCGCATCGGGCTATATCGGCGGATCGGTCACTGCGCATCTGGCCGCGAGCGGCCATCAGGTGACCGGTCTCGTCCGTTCGGCAGACAAGGCAGACGCCGTCCGCGCGTTCGGCATCGAGCCCGTCATGGGCACGCTCGATGATTCCGGGATTCTTTCAGGCGCAGCACGGGCCGCCGACGTCGTCGTCAATGCCGCCAGCGCCGATCACAAGGGCGCGGTCCTTGCGCTCCTGAACGCGCTCGCGGGCAGCGGCAAGGTCTTCATCCACACCTCGGGCTCGAGCATCGTCGGCAAACGCTCGCGCGGCGAACGTTCCGATGAAATTTTCGACGAGGACACGCCGATCACCCCGTCGCCTGCGCGTGTCGCGCGTGTCGCGCTGAACCATTTCATCCTCGGCTTCCACGACCAGGGCTGCCGCCCCGTCATCATCTGCCCGAGCCTGATCTACGGCATCGGCCACGGCGCGGGGCGCGACAGCGTGCAGGTGCCGCTGCTGATCAAGCTCGCGAAGAAGCGCGGCAACGCCGCCCATGCCGGCCCCGGCGAGAACATCTGGTCCAACGTCCATATCGACGATCTCGTCCCGCTATACGTCGGCGCGATCGAGAAGGCGCCTGCCGGCAGTTTCTATTTCGCCGAGAACGGCGAGAACTCGATGCGCGAAGCCTGCCTCGCCATCAACCGCATGCTCGGCTTCAAGGGTCCGCCGTCGGCGATGACCATGCCGGAAGCCGCCGCCGAATGGGGCGAGGGTACCACCGAGGACACCATGGCCTCCAACAGCCGCGTTCGCGCCAGGCGCGCGCGGAGCGAACTCGGCTGGAAGCCGAAGGCGAGGGGATTGATCGAGGAGATCGAGCAGGGGTGTTATCGGGAGTAGGGTGTCTCGCTCTGGGTGCAATCTGTGATATGAATGCGTGCATGACAAAGGTTCTTGAAGACGCGATTGAGAAGGTACGGCGGCTCCCCGAGGACCGGCACGCTCATGTCGCCGAAATTTTGGAGCAGATCGCCGCCTTCGGAAGCGAACCATTCGTTGTGCCGGAATCGCATCGCGCGGCAGTGCTTCAGGGCCTCGCCGAAGCAGAGCGCGGCGAGTATGTGAGCGACGAGGACATGGCCGCTCTCTGGAAAAAGTGCGGCCTGTAGTTGTTGTCATCCCGGCGAAGGCCGGGATCCATAACCATAAATGAAAATTGTCGAAGCAGACTGGGACTCCAGTTTGTCTCAAATACTCAATCCTGTGGTTATGGGCCCCGGCCTTCGCCGGGGCGACATCTGGTATGAGGCGCTAGTTCTGCCTCACCCCGTCCCACCAGGGGCACGTCCCCGCCATCAGCTTGTAGTTCCCCTCCATCACCTGCACCGGCGCGCGCAGGCCCTGGCGGGCGGCGTTCATGCGCATCTCGCGGGCGATTTCACGGTCTTCCGGTCCGAGCCACACGCGGTCATGGCCCCACAGGCTCGGCCCGTCGAACATCTCGACCGCTTGCCAATTCTGCACGTCAAGCTCCCGCCCGCCCCAGCCGCATTCGATCATGAAGGCGGAGGGCGAGTGGCAATAGAACGAGGTCATGAAATCGTTGGTGTGGCGGCCGAGCGTGACGCCGACGCGCTCTTCCAGCTGCGCGATGTCATAGGCTTGGCCGACATCGTCGAGCGAGAACATCTCCACCATCAGATGATGCATGCCGCTCTTGCCGGTCTCGATCAAGGCGAGCGAATGATGCCGCGGATTGACATGGAAGAAATAGGCCTTGAACGGCTTTGTGATGTAGTCGCTCAAGCCGAAGCCGAGCACACCGACATAGAACGCCATGACAGGCTCGATGTTCTCGACCGTCAGCACGGCATGGCCGAGCCCGAGCGGGCCGGTGCGGAAGCCGGAAATGTTGCGGCCGGGCCGGAACGGGCTGTCGTCGATTTCGGCGCCGAAAAAAGCCTCCAGCCGGTTGCCGGCGGGATCGCTGAACGAAATCAGCCGCCGCACCCGCCGTGCATCGGCCAGCGCCTGCGGCTCCGAAATCACCGCAATGCCGGCGGCCTCCAGCTTCGCCGCCAGCGCATCGAGTGCCGCGGCATCCGCCACCTCCCAGCCGAAGAAGCGCGTGCCGTTGCCAAGCAGCCGGTCGATCACGATGCGCTGCTTGCGGTCGTCCATCCGGAAGGCGAGCAGGGAATTGCCGCGCTCCACCGCCTGAAGGCCCAACAGCCCCGTGCCGAACTGCCGCCAGTCGTCGAGCACATCCGAGCCGAAACCGGCATATCCCAATCCCTGCACCGCCATGGCTGTCTCCTTGTCCCGGACGTTGAGCCGCCGGTTCGGGGGCGAATGTTAAGGGTATTTTCCGTCCTTGAAAGCCCCCGAATGCCGCGGAAAGCGGCACGCTGTGGCCGCCCGTCCCTTGACAGGGCCCCTTGCCGATGGTGAGTAGCCCCCATGAGCACCGTGACCAGCCCGTCCCGTCTTTGGTGGCGCACCTTGTAAAAGGTGGCCGGTGCGATTGCATTTTCATAAATCGTCAGAGGTCGCCAACGCAGTTCGGCGGCCTTCTCGTTTGTCCTGTGTGGCGCTCTCTTCCAAAAAGTTTCGTAAGAGGATGACATGAACAGGACCGTTTTCTCGCTGCCCGACAGAAGCGAATTCCGCACCGCGAGCGGGCTCGCGATCACGCGGTTGTCCGAGCAGTTTTCCGGCGACGCCAGGCGTCTCGATGACCTCATCGACCTCTTGGACCGCCGGCGCGGCGTGGTGCTGTCGTCAGGCACCACCGTACCGGGCCGCTACGAAAGTTTTGACCTCGGCTTCGCCGATCCGCCGCTGGTGCTGGAAACGTCAGGCACGAAGTTTTCGCTGTCGGCGCTGAACCCGCGCGGCGAGGTGCTGATCTCCTTCATCGGCGACGTCCTGCGCGAACCCTGCGTCGTCATCGACGAGAAGAGCGCCACGCGGCTGGCCGGCCATATCGTCCGCGGCGAAGCGCCGATGGAAGAGGACCAGCGCACCCGCCGCGCCAGCGTAATGTCGCTGGTGCGCGATCTCATCGCGGCGTTCTCCGCCAATGACGATCCCTTGCTCGGCCTGTTCGGCGCCTTCGCCTACGACCTCGTGTTCCAGATCGAGGATCTCGTGCAGAAGCGAGCGCGCGAGGCCGACCAGCGCGACATCGTGCTCTATGTGCCCGATCGCCTGCTCGCCTACGACCGCGCCACCGGCCGCGGCGTGGTGCTCACTTACGAATTTTCCTGGAAGGGCAAATCGACCCAGGGCCTGCCGCACGACACCGCGGAAAGCGCCTACAGGAAGACGCCGCGCCAGGGCTTTGCCGATCACGCGCCCGGTGAATACCAGGCGACGGTGGAAGTCGCGCGCGCGGCCTTTGCCCGCGGCGATCTGTTCGAGGCGGTGCCTGGCCAGCTCTTCGCCGAGCCCTGCGAGCGTTCGCCGGCCGAAGTGTTCCAGCGGCTCTGCCGCATCAACCCGTCGCCCTATGGCGCGCTGATGAATCTCGGCGACGGCGAATTCCTGGTTTCCGCTTCGCCGGAAATGTTCGTGCGCTCCGACGGCCGCCGCGTCGAGACCTGCCCGATCTCGGGCACCATCGCGCGCGGCGCCGACGCTATCGGCGACGCCGAGCAGATCCGCCAGCTCCTGAATTCGGAGAAGGACGAGTTCGAGCTCAACATGTGCACCGACGTCGACCGCAACGACAAGGCGCGCATCTGCGTGCCCGGCACCATCAAGGTGCTGGCGCGCCGGCAGATCGAGACTTATTCAAAGCTGTTCCACACCGTCGACCACGTCGAGGGCATGCTGCGGCCCGGCTTCGATTCGCTCGATGCCTTTCTGACGCATGCCTGGGCCGTCACCGTCACCGGCGCGCCAAAGCTGTGGGCGATGCAGTTCGTCGAGGATCACGAGCGCTCGCCGCGGCGCTGGTATGCCGGCGCCATCGGCGCGGTCAATTTCGACGGCAGCATCAACACCGGCCTCACCATCCGCACCATCCGCATGAAGGACGGCCTTGCCGAGGTGCGCGTCGGCGCCACCTGCCTGTTCGATTCCGAGCCTGCCGCGGAAGACCGCGAGTGCCAGGTCAAGGCCGCCGCCCTGTTCCAGGCACTGCGCGGCGATGCGCCAAAGCCGCTGTCGAGCATCGCGCCCGACGCCACCGGCTCCGGCAAGAAGGTCTTGCTGATCGACCATGACGACAGCTTCGTGCACATGCTGGCGGATTACTTCCGCCAGGTCGGCGCCAGCGTCACCGTGGTCCGCCACGTCCATGCGCAGGAAATGCTGAAGCGCAAGTGGGATCTCTTGGTGCTGTCGCCCGGTCCGGGACGGCCGGAGGATTTCGGCATCTCCAAGACCATCGACACCGCGATCGGCCAGAAGCTGCCGATCTTCGGCGTTTGTCTGGGCGTGCAGGCGATCGGCGAATATTTCGGCGGCACGCTCGGTCAGCTCGGCCAGCCCGCGCATGGCCGGCCCTCGCGTATCCAGGTTCGCGGCGGCAAACTGATGCAGAACCTGCCGAACGAGATCGTGATCGGCCGCTACCATTCGCTCTATGTCGAGCGCGACAGCGTACCCGACGTGCTCACGGTCACCGCGACCACCGAGGACGGCGTCGCTATGGCGATCGAGCACAAGACCTTGCCGGTCGGCGGCGTGCAATTCCATCCGGAATCGCTGATGTCGCTCGGCGGCGAGGTGGGCCTGCGGATCGTCGAGAATGCGTTCCGGCTGAATGTGAATTGACGGCGGAATAAACGAGGGCTGAGACACAATGACGTTCGAGCACGACCTGAAGGCAACCGTTCGCACCATTCCGGACTATCCCAAGAAGGGCATCCTGTTCCGGGACATCACCACGCTGCTCGGTGAGCCGCGCGCCTTCCGCCGTGCGGTCGACGAGCTGGTGCAGCCCTGGGCGGGCCTGAAGATCGACAAGGTCGCCGGCATCGAGGCGCGCGGCTTCATCCTCGGCGGCGCCGTGGCCCACCAGGTCTCCGCCGGCTTCGTGCCGATCCGCAAGAAGGGCAAGCTGCCGCACACCACCGTGAGCATCGCCTATTCGCTTGAGTATGGCATCGACGAGATGGAGATGCATGTCGACGCCATCAAGCCCGGCGAGCGCGTCATCCTGGTCGACGACCTCATCGCCACCGGCGGCACCGCGGAGGGCGCGGTAAAGCTGCTGCGCAAGATCGGCGCCAATGTGCTCGCCGCCTGCTTCATTATCGATCTGCCCGAACTCGGCGGCGCCGACAAGCTGCGCAAGCTCGACGTCCCCGTGCGCACGCTGATCTCGTTCGAAGGGCATTGAGGGGTTGTCGCCCCGGCGAAGGCCGGGGCCCATACACCGCGGCCGGTGTTGTTGAAACGAGCCGGTCGACGGTTTTCGTTTGAATAATGCAACTCTGTGGTTATGGGCCCCGGCCTTCGCCGGGGCGACATCGAAAGTGCAGCGCGAGCGCGGCATCACCGCTGCAAGATCAGCTTCAGCTCAAGGTCGCGGAAGCTGAGATAATTGCGCCGGATCCACTGGTGCAGTTCGGTGGAAGTGTCCTTTTCGTGCCGCAGATACTCGGTGAAGGAAAAGTTCAGCCGGTCGACATAGGTCTTCAGGAACGGCGGCAGCGCGGAGATCGCCAGCATCCGGCCGCCGGCCATGGCTTCCGGCAATTCGCCGCGCACCACGAATTCGTTGTCGACCGTGACCAGCGCACTCGACGGGATCTGCGCGCGCAGCATCTCGTAGGCGCGCACCGATAGCCGGTCGGTGTCGGCCATGAACAGGATCACCGGCGCGATGCCGCGGCGGGCGGCTTCCTTCACGAAGCCGATCTCCTCGACCATCTTGAAGAATTCGTCGAAGGCATGGAAGCCGAGGTCGATCACCTTGGCGACGCTGTCATTGACGATCAGCCGGTCCATCAGCTGCATCTTGCCGTAGGTGTCGATGACGTCGGCGGTCTCGGTGATGCGCGGCAGATATTCCAGCAGCGACGGCTCCTTCAGGTTGATGTCGAAGGCGACGACCGTGCCGTTCTTCAGCAGCAGGAATTCGCTGAGCAGCCGCGCCAGCAGCGTCTTGCCGACCTGCGGGCGGGGCGAGCAGATGATGTAGACCGGCGTGTAATGCATCGAGAGCTATATCGGGCGAAATCCCCGCCCGATCCAGCCCAATCCGCGCTCGCGCGTCTATTTTTCCCCGCTGCTGCGCGAAGACTTGCTGCCGCCGGCGCCGACCAGGTCGGTCAGCTTGATCCGGTCGAACTCGCTCCAGACATTGGCCAGCCAGTGCCGGACATAGCCGCGCAGCACGAAGGAATAGTTGGCGGCCTCGTCGCGCAGCCCCTTGTTGGCGACGAATTTCAGGAACGGCACCGAGGCGACCTCGACCTGCTCGTAGGCCATTTCGTTCAGCTTGGGGATGGTGACGTCGGTCGCGTCCTTGATGCGGTGGAAATAGGAATTGTAGGTGGCCTGGTCCCACTGGAAGAACTGGGTGTCGTTGATGAAGTTCTTCACCAGGAAATATTTTGCACCGGTCATGAAGCCCGCGGTCTCGGCGATCTCGTCCAGCGAGGCGATCGAGGGGCCGAGGATGTGGAACACGGCAAAGGTGATCTGGCCGGATTTGGCGGCATCGAGGAAGCCGATGTCGCGCAGCGAGGCCAATGCCGGCGAAAGAAGTCCGGCGCGGACGTCGATGACCGTGACCGACGGTCCAGCGCTCAGGGTGTCGAAAATCTTCATCTGGTCCGAGGTCGTCGTCATGTCGACAATCTCGGTGATGTCGGGGTGGAAGCGCTTCAGGGTGCCGCGCGGGCTTTCGGTGTCGAATGCCCGGGTCGGCACGTTGTTGGCGCTGAAATAGTCCAGCAGCGTCCGCGAGATCGTGGTCTTGCCGACCCCGCCCTTGTCCGCACCCACCACAATCACAACCGGCTTTGCCATCGCTGTCCCTTACGCGCCCCCGACCGCGTGGAGCGATCGGCCAAGTCCCTTTTAACGTCCCGTATCCTGCTTTGGGCGCGAACATGGCAGAAACAAGGGAGAATTCAAACCTTTAAGCCAAGGGCCGGGCCGCTTGCAGGATTTTCTCCGGGGCGGCAGGGGATTGCCGGCCGGCCCGGGTCAGCGGTGCGGTCCCCAGGGACCCTGGCCGGGGAGCGGCGGGATGCCGATGGGCGCGGCGGCATCGCTCCAGGGGCCTTTATTCGGCAACGGCGGCGGCTCGCTGGAAGGGGCGGCTTCCGTCTCCTCCGCTTCGGCGGAGCTTTCTTCGGGAGCTTCCAGCGGGCCGGGGTCGCGGCCACCGGCGAACGATACCAGCTTGTCGATGCGCGACTGCACCGAAGGGTGGGTGGCGAACAGGTCGGCAAAGCCCTGGCGCGGATTGTCGACGCAGAGCTCCATCACGGCCGAGGTCGCGCCGGGCAGCTCGCCGCGGCCCTCGATCTTGCGCAGCGCCGAGATCATGGCATCGGGGTTTTTCGTCAGCTCCACCGAGCCGGCGTCCGCCAGATATTCGCGCGTCCGCGACAGCGCGAGTTTCACCACCTGCGACAGCGCCCAGGCCAGCACGATCAGCGCGATCGCGACGATGACCACGATGACCGCACCGCCGGAGCCCTTGCTGTCGCTGTCCGACGAGGAAGACGATGAGGACGATGAAGATGAGGAGGACCAGCCGCTGCTGCCGGACGAATTCCATTGCAGATTGGTGAACATCCGGAAGAACAGCTCGCCGAAGAAGCCAACCACGCCGGCGATGATGACCGCGACCACCATCAATTGCACGTCGCCGTTGCGGATATGGGTGAGCTCGTGACCGAGCACCGCCTCCATCTCCTGGTCGTTCAGCGCCTTCAGGAGCCCCGTGGTGACGGTGATGGAATATTGCCGCCGGTTCAGCCCGCTCGCGAAGGCGTTCAGCGCCGGGCTGTCCATGATCTTCAGCTTCGGCATCGGGATGCCGCGGGAGATGCAAAGATTTTCGAGGGAGTTATAGAGCCGCGGTTGCTCCTTCCGCGTCACGGATTCGCTGCCGGTGACGGCGTCGATCATGTTCTGGTGGAAGAAATAGGCGATCACGATCCACAGCGCCGCGGCAATGGTCGCCCACGGAAACGCGGCGACGAGGTCGTGCGCGGCCGCCCTCAGGTAGAACTCGACCGAACGGTCGCTGTGGAGAAATACCTCCGCCAGCAGCGCGCCGGCATAGACCAGCACATAGATCAGCAGGAACAGCCCGGCGAGCATCATCATCGAACGGAACTTGTTCGATGCGATATGCGTGTAGAGACCGTAGGCGGCCATGGAGCTCTATCCTTCGTCATTCCGGGGCGATGCGCAGCATCGAACCCGGAATCTCGAGATTCCGGGTCTGGTCCTTCGGACCATCCCGGAATGACGGAGGGGGAGGGACATGAGTTAGAACTTCACCGTCGGCACGGCCTCGACCTCCGTGCGGCTGGCGCCGAGGTCGTAGAATTCCTTGCGGGTGAAGCCGAACATGCCGGCGAACAGGGCGGCCGGCATCTGCTGGATGCCGGTGTTGTATTCCTGGACCGCGTTGTTGAAGAAGCGGCGGCTGGCGGCGATCTTGTTCTCGAGGTCGGAGAGCTCGCCGGCAAGCTGCTGGAAATTGGCGTTGGCCTTGAGGTCCGGATAGGCCTCCGAGAGCGCGATCAGCCGGCCGAGCGCGCCGGAGAGTTGGTTCTCGGCCGCGGAGACCTGCGCCGGCCCCTGCGCCGACATCGCCGAATTGCGGGCCTTGATGACGTCGTCGAGCGTGCCGCGCTCGTGGCTGGCATAGCCCTTCACGGTCTCGACCAGGTTCGGGATCAGGTCATGGCGCTGCTTGAGCTGGACGTCGATGTCGGCAAAGGACTGGTCGACCCGCTGCCGGAGCGCGACCAGGCGGTTATAGGCGCCGATCGCGAAGAGGATGACGATGACAATGATTCCGAGAACGATCCAGCCGGACGACATGAGGTAAATCTCCTGGTGGGAGGACGGGGTATCCCTGAACGAAGCAGCCGCCGGGCGGCGGCATGCCGGAAATTGGGTCTAGTCTTGGTCGGAAGCAAGTCCGGATTAGTTCAAGCCGACCGCATCGCCCCAGCGCCAGCGCCGGGCTGCCGCATAGGCCGCCTTGTCCCGCCGCGGGACGCCTGTCACTTCGAGGCCGCCGGGCGTGCAAAGTTTTGCGCGAACCTCGGCTTTGCCGACGGCTGGCTGCGCCAGCACGCGGGACGGGCGCTCCCGGACCGGTTCGCGCGTCAGCGCGACGTACGCAAATTTCTCATCCTCGAACGGCACGTCCGCGCCCTTCGCTTGCTTGTGTGCGCGTGAGCGCTGCAAGCGCTGGGTGAAGTGGCACCAGTCGGGCGGGGTGAGCGGGCAGGGGCCGCCATGCGGGCAGGGTGCGGCGACATGCCCGCCGGCCGCGACGAGTTGTTGCCGAAGCGCAATGATCCGCGCATAGCCCGCCGGCGTGCCGGGCTCGACCACCAGCAGCGTGTCGCGGGTCTTCTCCCACATCAGGGCCGCGAGCGAGGTTCGCTCGGCCTCGCCCATCTCCCCGATGACATAGCTTGCCACGATGAGATCGGCCGCCTCCGCCTTCGCGAGCAGGGCGCGAGCATCGCCGCGCTCATAGGTGATCTGGCGGCCGCCGTCGTTGAGAAGATCGAGTGCGAGCCTGCGCAGCGCGTCGTTGGCGTCGAGCAG
Source organism: Bradyrhizobium sp. (assembly GCF_016219575.1). Taxonomy (GTDB): domain Bacteria; phylum Pseudomonadota; class Alphaproteobacteria; order Rhizobiales; family Xanthobacteraceae; genus Bradyrhizobium. The sequence goes on from NZ_JACRMG010000001.1 coordinate 251,743, forward strand.
CGTGAACGATTGCAGCGAGAGGAAAGCCTCCGCTGCCGCCCATGTCGCCGTGCCGGGACCGGCGCCGATGTCGAGCAGGCTCTTCGGCGCGAAATCGGGACGGATGTCTGCGAGCGCATTCAGGCTTGCGACATCGGCAGCATAGGTCGCGGGCATCCGCGCCAGCGCGTAGGCGAGCGCGTCGGTCTCGCTGGCGATGGCGGCCGAGCCGCCGCCCTCGCGATAGGTTTTGGAGATCGCCGCCGCGCGGTCGGCAGCTTCATTACGCGAGACGCCTTGCAGCCTCGCTTCCAGCGCCGCGCGGAGCGCCGCGGGAAGGTCGGGCGAGGCGGCGCGTGTCACGCCACGTCGAGGATCTTGACCGCATCCTCGAGGTCGACCGAGACCAGCTGCGACACGCCGCGCTCGGCCATGGTGACGCCGAACAGCCGGTTCATCCGCGCCATGGTGATCGGGTTGTGCGTGATGATGATGAAGCGCGTCTCCGTGGACGAGGTCATCTCGTGCAGCAGGTTGCAGAAGCGCTCGACGTTGTGGTCGTCGAGCGGCGCGTCGACCTCGTCCAGCACGCAGATCGGCGAGGGGTTGGTGAGGAACACCGCGAAGATCAGCGCCAGCGCGGTCAGCGCCTGCTCGCCGCCCGAGAGCAGCGACAGCGTCTGCGGCTTCTTGCCCGGGGGCTTGGCGATGATCTCGAGGCCGGCTTCCAGCGGATCGTCGCTCTCGATCAGGTGCAGCGCCGCTTCGCCGCCGCCGAACAGCTCGACGAACAGGCGCTTGAAGTGGCTGTTGACGGTCTCGAACGAGGCGAGCAGCCGCTCGCGCGCCTCGCGGTTGAGGCTCTGGATGCCCTGGCGCAGCCGCTTGATCGCTTCCACGAGGTCATCGCGCTCGGTGGTCAGAGACGTGTGCTGGGTCTCGACCTCGCGCAGCTCTTCCTCGGCGCGCAAATTGACCGCGCCGAGCCGCTCGCGGTCGCGGCGCAGCTTTTCGAGATTCTCCTCGATCTCCGGCAGCGGCGGCAGTTCGACGCCGGCTTCGATCTCGGCAAGGCCGGCGACGGCCGAAGGCTCGCATTCCAGCATGTCGTGGATTTCGCGCTCGATGTCGGCAAGGCGCCGCCTGGTGCCTTCCATCCGCTCCTCGGCGCGGGCGGTGGCTTCGCGCGAGGCGGACAGCGCTTCGAGCGAGGCCTTGGCGGCGCGGTCGGTCTCGGCCATCGCGGTCTCGGCGGCGGCGAGCGCGTCGGCGGCGGTCTGGCGGTCCTTCTCGGCAAAGCCGATCTCGTTGATCAGCGCGCTGCGCTTCTCGGCGAACACGGCCGGCGCATTCTCCAGCTCCGCGCGCTCGGCGGTGACCTCGGCGGTGCGTGACTGCACGGTCTCGATCTGCGAGGCCGCACCCTGCTTGCGGTTGTTCCAGTCGTTGCGCTCGGCGAGGATCGCCTGCACCCGGCGGTCGGCCAGTTCCGCCTCGCGGGCCAGCGCCTGCGCCTCGGCGCGGACCTGGGCGGCGGTGCGGCGATGGTTGTCGATCTCGGCGCGGACGGCTGCGAGTTTTGTCTCAGTCTCAACGCTCGCCGGCAATTCGGCCAGCGCGGCGGCCGCATCCTCGTGCGCGGCCTCGGCTTCGCTGCGGTCGGCGCTGAGGCGGCTGCGGGCTTCCGTCAGCGCCGAGCGGCGTGAGGCGTGGCGGTTGATCTCGCGCTCGGTCGTGGCATGACGCTCGCGCGCGGCATCGGCCTCGCGCTGCGCGGCGCGCCAGGCCTCGCGCGCAGCCGACTCGGCGGAGGCTGCCGCCTTCTGCTCGGCCTCGGCATTTTCCAGCGCCTGCCGCTTGGCGGCGGCATCGAGCCTGGCCTGCTCGAGCTCGTTCTCGATGTCGACGAGACGGGCGCGCTCGGCGAGCCGCCGTGCGGCGCCGGTCGGGGCGTGCGCGGCGGCGACAAAGCCGTCCCAGCGCCAGACGTCGCCTTCCAGCGACACCAGTCGCTGGCCGGTCTTAAGCTGCGAGATGAGTTCGGCGCCGCGTTCCTTGGCGACGACGCCGATCTGCGCCAGGCGGCGCGACAGCTCGGCGGGGGCCTGCACGTGATTGGCCAGCGGCTCCACGCCCTCGGGCAGCGAGGGATCCTGCATGGTCGCGTTGGCATTGGTCCAGCGCATCGGCGCGGTAGGATCGACGGGCGCGTCGAGATCGTCGCCGAGCACGGCGCCAATCGCCTTCTCGTAACCCTTGGTGACCGTGATGCCGTCGATGATCGGCGGCCACAAATTCTTGGTCTCGACATTGACGAGCTTGGAGATGGTGCGCGCTTCCGTCTCCAGCCGCTGCACGCGCTTGTCGGCCTCGGACAGCGGCGCGCGGGCGGCTTCCAGCACGGCGCGGACGGCGACGTGCGCGGCTTCGCTCGCCTGCGACGCACTCTCGGCTTCCGTCAGATTCTGCTGTGCGGTCGTCATCGCAATCGACAGCGCGGCGATGTCGCCGAGGCCGCCGGTCTCCTGCGCGAGCTTCTGCTCGTCGCGCTCGACATTGGCGATTTCCTGGTCGAGCCGCGCCAGCCGGTCGCGGTGGCTGCGCACGCCGGCCTCGAGCTGGTTGCGCCTGGCGGTGAGGTCGGCCAGCGCGGTGGTGAGTTCGGAGAACAGGCGTTCGGAGGCGGCGAGCGTGGCTTCCGCCTCGGTCACACGCTCGTCGACGCCGGAACGCTTCTCGACGCGCGTCTTGATCTCTTCCTTCAGCTCCGCGTCCTCGCTGTCGAGGCGCTGCAGCGCGAGGTCCGCATCGGCAATCTGCTGCTGCTCGCGGGCGATGTCGGCGGCGAATTGCGTGAGGCGGCGGTCGAGCTCGGCGACGCGTTCCCTGGCGCGCTGCTCCTCGCGGTCGAGCAGTTCGCGGGCATTGGTCAGGCGCTGCAGGCCGGCGGCCGCACGGGCTTCGGCGTCACGGAGTGCCGGGAGCTCGGCGGCGCGCTCGGCCTGGATGCGGGCGGCTTCGGCCTGCTCGCGGGTTCGCTCGGCCATCTCGCGCACGCTGATATCATGGGTGTGGCCGGCCTCGACGACGTCGGCATTGGCGCCCACCCAGCGCAGGTGGAACAGCATGGCCTCGGCCTTGCGCACCTTGGCGGCGACTTCGCGATAGCGGATCGCCTGCCGCGCCTGGCGCTTCAGGCCATCCATTTGCCCGGCAAGCTGGCCGATCACGTCCTCGACGCGGGTGAGGTTGGTCTCGGCCGCCTTGAGGCGAAGTTCCGCCTCGTGGCGGCGCGCATGCAGGCCGGCGACGCCGGCGGCGTCTTCCAGCACGCGGCGGCGCTGCTCGGGTTTGGCCTGGATGATCTCGCCGATCTTGCCCTGGTGAACCAGCGCCGGCGAGCGCGCGCCGGTGGCGGCATCGGCAAACAGCAGCTGTACGTCGCGGGCGCGCACGTCGCGGCCGTTGATGCGATAGACCGAACCCGCCTCGCGCTCGATGCGGCGGGAGATTTCCAGATGCTGACTGTCGTTGACGGCGGCCGGCGCCGAGCGATCGGAATTGTCGATCGTCATCACGACTTCGGCGTGGTTGCGCGCCGGGCGGTTGCCGGAACCGGCGAAGATCACCGCGTCCATGTCGGCGGCGCGCAGCGATTTGTGCGACGTCTCGCCCATCGCCCAGCGCAGCGCCTCGACCAGGTTCGACTTGCCGCAGCCGTTCGGACCGACCACGCCGGTCAGGCCCGGCTCGATCATGAAGTCGGTCGGCTCGACGAAGGACTTGAAACCGTGGAGGCGGAGGCGCGTGAGTTTCATAGACACAAATCTCTCTTGGCCGGGCGCGAATCTCCCTGCCGTGACAATACCATAGAAGGCAATGTCGAGGTGTGGACGAGTCGCATCATGCGGCTCTCATGGGCCGCGACAATGGCCAAGGCGGGGCGGAAGGGCAACCGCGGGAAAGAGCTTTTCCCAAGGGTTTTATTGAGCCTTTTGCAGGGCTTATCGGAAACTGTGAATCGAGGCCGGCAAACGCCTGCGAATCAGCTCTTCAACAACGACTTGATGCGCTTGTCGAATTCCTCGAACGTCTGGTCGCCCTTCATCATCTCGCCGTTGAGGAAGAAGGTCGGCGTCGAATTCACCTTCAGCACCTCGTTGGCGTATTTCTGGTCGGCGGCGAGCTTGTCGAGCAGCGCCTGGTCCTTCAGGCAGTCCTCGACCTGCTGCTGGGACAGGCCGGCCTGCTTGCCGATGCGGATCAGCGTCTCCGTGGTGTTCTTCAGCACCCATTCGTTCTGCTGGCGGAACAGCATGTCGATGACGGCGAAATACTTGCCGGAATCGTCCTTGGCGATGCAGCGCGCCAGCATCGAGCCGGCGGCGGCCTTGATGTCGAGCGGGAATTCGCGGAACACGAAGCGGATCTTGTTGGTGTCGATGTATTCCGACTTGATCTTCGGGAACACCTTTTCGGTGAAGGCCGCGCAATGCGGACAGGTCATCGAGGCAAATTCGGTGATGGTGACCGTGGCGTTGGCCGGGCCCAGTGCCATGTCGGGCAGCGACACGGGCTTGGCGATATCGGCCGCGGTCTGCGCCATCGCTTCGCCGATCAGGCGCAGCGGCGACAAGCCAGCGAGCAGGCCAAGCCCGGTCAGAGACAGGGCGGCGGTGAAGGCGCGGCGCGTGAGGATCAAGATCGGCTCCCGGATTGGCGAGGCTTGCAAGGGGCTTGCGGAAAGACGCCCTCCGCTAGCTTGAAACGACAATTGTGGCAATGGCGGGTAGGCGGGCGGCCCCCGGAAGGGACTCAATTTCGCTTGATGGCGGCCCCGAGCCGCGCGAGCGCCTCCTTCAGCGCCTCGTCCTCGACCGCGGACAGGGTTTTGGCGACCTCCTGCACTTCTTTGGGGTCCGGCGGGCGCGGCCGCGCCGGCCGCTCCCGGCGCGACAGCGGCGCCTGGCGCAGCGCCAGCCGGCCGACCGCATGCCAGCCGAAGAAGCGGTTGACCCGCTCCAGCAGCACGTCGGACTTGTGCTGGATCTCCAGCGCCGCCGGCCCCTCCACGCGCAGCACCAGCGTTGCCGGCTCCTGCGGCTGGCCCTCCACCGGCCGCGGCCATTGTATCTTCAGCGGCTCGGCATGACGGGCGATGTCGGGCCCGGCGATCTCCGCCCAGCGCGTCACCAGCTCGCGCGCCGCAAAGCCCTGCTTGGCGTAGGCGTCGGAGAAGACGTCGCTGAGCAGGAGGGAGAGCGGTTTGGCGCTGACGGGGCGGGGTTTGGACATGCAGGGGTTATATCATGCCGCGCGGGGCCGGATCGCCTTCAGATCGCGATCGATCTCGCGCCGCCGCTGCATCAGGTCGTAGTCCATCTGCAGCCCGAGGAAGAACCCCTCAGAGAGACCGAAATATCGCGCGAGCCTGAGGTCTGTGTCGGCTGTGATGTCGCGCTTGCCCAGCACGATCTCGTTGATGCGGCGGGGAGCAACATGGACGGCACGCGCCAGCGCATTCTGGCTCAGCGCCATCGGTTTCAAGAATTCCTCCAGCAGGATTTCGCCGGGATGCGGGTTATGGAGCAGCCCACTCCTAGTCGTGGTAGTCGACGATTTCGACATGTGCCGGTCCTCCTTCATCCCAAACGAAACAAATCCGCCATTGATCGTTGATCCGGATCGAATGCTGCCCTTGCCGGTCTGCCTTCAGCGCCTCAAGCCGGTTGCCGGGTGGAACACGCAGGTCCGTCAGCATCCGGGCCTGATTCAGCAGACGGAGCTTCCGCAGAGCCACGTTTTGAATGTCGGCCGGCAATCGGCGGCTCCGCCGGCCGGACCAGATCAATTCTGTTTCGGGGTCGGCAAAGCTCTGGATCACAAACCCACTATAACGCACCGCGTTATAGTGCGCAATTGCTGGCGAATATCTGATTCCAATTCTAGGATACCCCGTGCCTTCATCCGTCACTAAGAAAAAGCTTCGAGACAGCGCCTCCCGCCCCTTGCTGCTGCTCGACTGGTACGACCGGCATCGGCGGCGGCTGCCGTGGCGGGCGGCGGCGGGCGAGCGGCCCGATCCGTACCGGGTGTGGCTGTCGGAGATCATGCTGCAGCAGACCGGGGTGAAGACCGTCGGTCCCTATTTCGAGAAATTCCTGGCGCGCTGGCCGGATGTCGCCGCACTGGGACGCGCCTCGCTCGACGATGTGCTGCGCATGTGGGCCGGGCTCGGCTATTACTCGCGCGCGCGCAACCTGCACGCCTGCGCGGTCGCGGTACTGCGCGAACACGGCGCCACATTCCCCGACACGGAGGAAGGCCTGCGTTCGCTGCCGGGGATCGGGCCCTACACGGCATCGGCGATTGCGGCGATCGCCTTCGACCGCCGTACCATGCCGGTCGACGGCAATATCGAGCGCGTGGTGTCGCGGCTCTATGCAGTCGAAGAGGAACTGCCGCAGGCGAAGCCAAGGATTCAGGAACTCGCCGCGACGCTGCTCGGCGGGTCCCGCGCCGGCGACGAGAAGTCTCGCGCCGGCGACAGCGCGCAGGCGCTGATGGATCTGGGCTCCTCGATCTGCACGCCGAAGAAGCCGGCCTGCGTGCTGTGTCCGCTCAACGAGGATTGCGCGGCCCGCGCGCGCGGCGATCAGGAGACGTTCCCGCGCAAGGCGCCGAAGAAATCGGGCGCGCTGCGGCGCGGTGCGGCGTTCGTGGTCACGCGTGGTGAGGAATTGCTGGTGCGTACGCGTCCCGAAAAGGGCCTGCTCGGCGGCATGACGGAAGTGCCGGGCTCCGACTGGCTCGCGGGGCAGCAGGACAAGGCCGCGCTGAAGCAGGCGCCTGCGCTCGCCGGTGTGGCGCGCTGGCATCGCAAGGCCGGTGTCGTCACCCATGTCTTCACGCATTTCCCGCTGGAACTCGTAATCTACACCGCAAGAGTGCCGGCGCGCACCCGGGCGCCCAAGGGCATGCACTGGGTGCCGATCGCGACGCTGGCGGAAGAGGCGCTGCCCAATGTCATGCGCAAGGCGATCGCGCACGGGCTCGGCAAGTAGGGGCAGCGCCATGCTGACACCATGCTGTCAGCAGACCCGCGCTAAAGGGGAGCCAAAGGAGGCTCCCATGATCGCAACCGCACTCGACCGCATCGCCATGCCGCCCGCCGCAACGCTGCTCGGCTGGCATCTTCTCGACGCCCGTCCCGGCGAAGGCTGGATCAGGATCGGCTTCGAGGGGAAACCCGAGTTCTGCAATCCGGCCGGCTTCGTGCAGGGCGGTATCCTCGCAGCCATGCTCGACGACACCATGGGGCCTGCGGTGTTCGCGATGACCGAGGGGCGCCTCTACACGGCGACCATCAGCCTGACCGTGAATTTTCTGGCGCCGGCCAGGCCCGGGCGGATCACCGGCGAAGCGCGGGTGACGCAGCTCGGCAAGACCGTCGCATTCATCGAGGGCCGGCTGACGGCAAAGGACGGCACGTTGCTCGCGACGGCCACCACGAATGCGCGCTTGGTCGAGGCTGGCAAGGCGCTGCAGTAAGACTCTTCTCCTTCTCCCCGCTCTTGCGGGGAGAAGGTCGGGATGAGGGGTATCTGTCCACGAGGACCGAAGATGAGTTGAGCAGGGTGCCTCGCCCCTCACCCGGAGCGCTGAGCGCTCCGACCTTTCCCCGCAAAGAGCGGGGAGAGGTTGAGATCGTCAGGCGCTGGCGCGCCGCGCGTCCGGCAACTGCACGATCGGCGGCTTGGCGTTGAGGCCTTCGACCTGGAAGCCGGCGACGCGCTTGTAATTGGCGGCGATGTCTTCAAGTTCCTGCTGTGACATCACGTCGGTGATGATCTTGTAGCCACCGGGTGCGCGCTCCTCGACCAGCTGCATCACCTGCTCGGGGCCGTTGCGGCGGTTGAGCATCACGAGATCGGTGGTGGCTGGGCGCCGCTCGGCCTCGTAGGCGGCGAGCGCTGCATTGGTCGCACCCTTCGCCAAAATCTCGCGGGTGATGACGCGCGCATCGAGGATGGCCTGCGAGGCGCCGTTGGAGCCGATCGGATACATCGGGTGCGCAGCGTCGCCCATCAGCGTGACGCGGCCAAAAGTCCATTGCGCAACGGGATCGCGGTCGACCAGCGGATATTCGTAGGAATGCGGGCAGTTCTCGATCAGGCCCGGCACGTCGAGCCAGTCGAACTTCCAGTCCTTGAACCACGGCAGGAACTCGTCGAGCTTCGCCGTGCGGTTATAGTCCTCGCGCCGCCACTGCCAGGTCGGCGGCATGTGCCGCTCGGCGACCCAGTTGATCTGGTATTTGCCGTCGGTGGCGGGCGACTTCGAGATCGGATAGCAGACGAATTTCAGGATCTCGTGGCCGGCCATGATCATGGTGCGGCCGGTGAGAAACGCGTCCGCCGCGGTGACGCCGCGCCAGAGGATGCGGCCGTTCCAGATCGGCGGGCCTTCCTGCGGATAGAGTTTTTCGCGCACGGCGGAGTGGATGCCGTCGGCGGCGATCAGCAGATCGCCCTCGTAGGTGCCTGCGGGCTTGCCGGTTGCCTTGTCGATGAACTCGGCGCGCACGCCGTCAGCTGACTCGGTCCAGCCGGTGAGATGATGGCTGGTCAGGATGTTCTCGCGGCCGAGCCGCTCGATAGCGGCGTCGAGCAGGATCTGCTGCAGCGTGCCGCGATGGATCGAGAATTGCGGCCACTTGTAGCCGGCTTCCAGCCCGCGCGGCTCGCTCCAGATCGGCTTGCCGTGCTTGGAGAAATAAGCGAGTTCCTTGGTCCGCACCCCGGCCGCATCGAGGCGGTCGAGCAGGCCGAGCTCGATCAGCTCGCGCACCGCATGCGGCAGCACGTTGATGCCGACGCCGAGCGGCTTCAGTTCCGACACGCTCTCGAACACGCGCGCGGCAACGCCGATCTGGTGCAGGCTGAGCGCCAGCGTCAGCCCGCCGATGCCGCCGCCCGCGATGAGTATGGTCATGATACGCCCCCGCTATTGGCCCTCGTCATGGCACGGGATTACGCTGCTGGGCAACCGCGAAAGCGGCGTTTCGGCCGGGTGGACGGCGGGAAATGTCCCCGCTAACTTGCCGCGGCTTTCCCGGAGAGGACCGACATGCTCAAGCTCTATTACGCCCCCGGCACCTGCGCGCTCGCCTCGCATATCGCGCTCGAAGAGGCCGGCGCGCCCTACAGCGCCGAGCGGCTGAACTTCAAGAACAACCAGCAGCAGAGTGCGGAATATCTCAAGATCAATCCGAAAGGCCGCGTGCCCGCGCTGGTGACGGATGGTGGCGTGCTGACCGAGACGCCGGCAATCCTCGCCTTCATTGCCCAGAGCTTCCCGAAAGCCAATCTCGCGCCGCAGGATGCATTCGCGTTTGCGCAGGTGCAGTCGATCAACAGCTATCTCTGCTCCACCGTGCATGTGGCGCATGCGCACAAGGGGCGCGGCTATCGCTGGGCGGCCGAGGAGACCTCATTCGCCGACATGAAGCGCAAGGTGCCGGAAACGATGACGTCCTGCTTTGCGCTGATCGAGCGCGACATGTTGAAGGGCCCGTGGGTGATGGGCGAGCAGTACACGATCTGCGATCCCTATCTCTACACCATCTCCGGATGGCTGGAGGGCGACGGCGTCGATCTCGGCAAGCTGCCGAAGGTCGTGGCGCATCGCAAGCGCATGGAAGAGCGCGCGGCGGTGGCCACCGTGCTGGCCGAGGAGAAGGCCGCCGCCTAGGAATTGTAGGGTGGGCAAAGCGACTTGTCCGCCGTAGCTCGAAGAGCGAAGGCGGAAGCGTGCCCACCTGTCATGCACCGCGCAAGCGAAGGTGGGCACGGCGCGAGCGCGCCTTTGCCCACCCTACGGAGATCAAGTCGCGCGGGCCTTGCCCCGCTCCATCTCCCGCCCGATACCGAGCATGAGATTGCGCAGCCAGATCGAGCCCGGGTCCATCTGGGCGCGGGTTGGATAGAATAGGCATTGCTCGTCGATCCCGGGATCGAACGGTGGCGTGACCGTCTGCAGCGATAGCTGCTTTGCCAGCGCCGCGATCAGGCGGCGCGGCACGAAGGCGACGAGGTCGGTGCGCGCGGCGACGTGCAGGGCCTCGATATAGCCGGGCACTACCAGCGCGATCCGCCGCTCGATGCCCTTGTCGCGCAGCCAACTGTCGATCAGGTCTTCGCTCTGGCCGCGGATCACGACGGCAACGTGCCGCGCATCCAGGAACGCCTCGCGCTTCCTCAGCTTGGCCGCGCCGGGATGGCCGCGGCGCACGGCGAGCGCGTCGCTGTCGGTATAGAGGCGTTGCCGGTGAAAGCCCTTGAAGGCGTCGCCGATCGAGCAGACGAGATCGATGGTGCGGGCGAACTCCGGGGTGATGATGGCCGGTCCGCGCCACGGCACCACGTCGATGGTGACGTTCGGCGCCAGCTTCGTCACCTTCTCCATCAGCGGCGGCACCAATAGTTCCACGGCGAGGTCGGGCATCATCAGGCGGAAATGCCGCTCGCTGCTGGCTGCGTCGAACTCGTCCTGCGTGAACAGGCTGCGCACCTGGTCGAGCGCCTGCGCCAGCGGCCCGCGCAGGCCCTGCGCGCGCGGGGTCAGCTCCATGCGCGCGCCGGTCCGCACCAGCAGGGGATCGCCGATCAGGTCGCGCAGCCGCTGTAGCGCGTGGCTCGCGGCCGGCTGCGACAGGCCGATCCGCATCGCCGCGCGGCTGACCGAGGCTTCGCGCAGCAGGGCGTCGAGCGCGACCAGCAGATTGAGGTCAAGCGAATTCAAATTCATGGAACGAATATATATCATATTCCATATCGATTGGAAGAATGAGCTAGCGCAGGCTATGATTGGCAACAGCCAATCAATGGAGAAAAGCCATGAGCGCAGAAGCCAACAAGAAACTGGTGCAGCAGGTCTATACCGACTCCGCCAACCGCAGCGGCACCACCTTTGCCGACAACCTCGCCGATGACGCGAACTGGATCGTCACCGGGCAATATTCCTGGTCGCACGAGTTCAAGGGCAGGGACGCCATCCTGAACGGCCTGATGGGCCATTTCCGCTCGCACTTCGCGGTGCGGCCGCGCACGGTGGCGTTCAATTTCATTGCCGAGGGCGACACGGTCGTAGTGGAAGCTCGCGGCGACAATGTCACCAAGCAGGGGCTGCGCTACGACAACCAGTACTGCATGGTGTGGCGCATCGAGAACGGCAGGATCAAGCTGATCAAGGAGTATTGCGACTCTGCGCTGGTCGAGCGCGTGCTCGGGCCGTTCCCGCAAGAGCGCAAGCTGGCGGCGGGTTAGCGCCTTGAGCAGCGTTTGTGCGGAAGGCCGCCGGCAGCGCCGGCGGCCATTTCCGGTTTCCCTGCTTGCAATCGCGCGATCGATCCTGATGCTGGTGGCGACGTGGCGCGAGCGCAGCCGCATGCGGCGTCAACTGGCTGCCATGAGCGATCGCGAGTTGCACGATATCGGAGTATGCCGGGCGGAGGTCGCCGACGAGATCGGCCGGCCGTTCTGGCGGGAAATGAAAGGGAGTTTGCCATGAGCAAGGACATCTTCAGCCCGGCGACGTTGCCGCCGCCGGTCGGTTACTCGCATGTCGCGAAGGTCACGGGCACATTGGTCTATGTGGCGGGCCAGGTGTCGGCCGATGCGTCGGGAAAACTGGTCGGCGAAGGCGATCTGGAGGCGCAGGCCGAACAGGTGTTCAAGAACCTCAAGATCGCGATCGAGGCGGCGGGCGGCACCATGGCGGATATCGTGAAGATGAATGTCTATCTCGTCGCCGAGGTCGATCAGGCCGAGATCCCGAAATTCCGCGCCGTCCGCGACCGCTACATCAACACGGCCAAGCCGCCGGCCAGCACGCTTGCGGTCATCACGCGATTGGCCCGGCCGGGCTGGCTGATCGAGATCGAGGCGATTGCCGCGATCGATTGAAGAAACTGCCGTAGGGTGGGCAAAGCGACTTGTCCGCCGTAGCTCGCAGAGCGAAGGCGGAAGCGTGCCCACCTTTCTTGCGCCGCTGCATTTGAAGGTGGGCACGGCGCATGCGCGCCTTTGCCCACCCTACGGCATCTGCGTGATCACGCCGCCCTGGTCTTGAGATGGCGGAACATGACGCTGCGCGCTTCGTCGTCCATCTCGGCCTTGAAGGTGAACTTGTCTTTCAGCGCAATGGCGCGGGCCGCGGCAGGCCGCGCCGAAATCTCGTCGACGAGGCGCTTGACGTTCGGATATTTCGCGGCCGCCTCCTCGCCCATCACGAATGCGGCCATGCGCGCCCAGCCCCACAGCGCCATGTCGACGATCGTGTAGGTGTCGCCGACCATGTACTTCCTGCCGGCGAGGTGCTCGTTGAGCACGGCATAGTGCCGCTGCGCCTCGAACTGGTAGCGGTTGTTGGCGTAGTCGATCTTCTCCGGCGCGAAGTGGCGGAAGTGGACCGCCTGACCCGAATAGGGGCCGACGCCGGTGGCCACGAACATCAGCCAGGACAACAGCTGCGCGCGGTTCTGCGGCGTGTTCGACGGCAGGAACTTGCCGGTCTTCTCGGCGAGATAAAGCAGGATGGCGTTGCTGTCGAACACCAGCACGCCGTCATCGTCGATCGCCGGCACCTTGGCGTTCGGATTCACTTTCAGGAATTCCGCCTTGAACTGATCGCCCTTGCGGGTGTCGACCGCCACGGGCTCGAAGGGCAGGCCCAGCTCCTCGAGGAACAGCGCCACCTTGGTCGGGTTGGGCGAACCGTTGAAATAGAATTTGAGCATGAGGGTCTCTCCCGCTTTTTGTTGCCCGGATGTCCGGGATGCGGCGCGATCGCCGCAGGCAGGGAGTTCCATGCGCAAATTTTGGCAGCCGGCGCAAGCGAAGAGTGCGTGAAAATGGCGGCCTGGCTAGCTCACGAAAAGAGCGATTGCCGGTTGTTGCGCCCTCTCCCCTTCTTGTGGGAGAGGGCATGCAGAGTGTCAGCGACAAGCTCGGTTGGGTGAGGGGTTGGCCCAACATGCATCAATGCTCGCGGTGAGAACCCCTCATCCGGCGCTTCGCGTCACCTTCTCCCACAAGGGGAGAAGGAAGATGCGAGCGCGACGGGAGCCTAAAGAGATCAGCCGACGAGGAAGAGGCCGGCAATGCCGGCGACGATCATCGCCGCGCCCGACAGGTGCAGCAGCAGGGACATGCGCGATGCCGCCTGCAGGTCGGAGGCCTGGGCGGCACGCTCCGGTCCGCTCGCATAGCCGTGGGCGATGATTTCCTGGTTGAAGTCGCCATGGGCATCCATGGTGCCGGCAAGCCCGACGCGGATCATCAGAATGCCGAAGATGACAAGGCCGGCGGATCCGAGCATGCCGATCAGCAGCATCGGGAACATGCCGACCAGGAAGACCGGCAGCAGCGGCAGGAGCAGCATTGCCTCGGATTGTTTGCGCATCGGCGGTCCAATCGAAACAGCAGCAGACGAGACCTAATCTAGGCCCGGAGCCGGCAGGCAGGCAAATCGAAAGGACGTGAACGGAGGGAGGCGGGGTTAGCGCTACTGCGTCACAAGCGCTCTAACTCCTCATCCTGAGGAGCGCGCAGCGCGCGCGTCTCGAAGGATGCAGGCCCGCCTGTGGCCTCATGGTTCGAGACGCAACAACGGGGCCGCTCTATGCACGGACCCGTTGGCGCTCCTCACGTTGGGGAGCTTATGGCGCAGTAGGCTCAGCCCGCCGCCATCTGGCTGCGGATTTCGGCGCGCAGCTCGTCGATCAGCTTGAGGCCGCCCTTGGTCTCGACGTGCCAGAACGTCCAGCCGTTGCAGGCTTCGGCGCCCTGCGCGACCGCGCCGATGCGATGGATCGAGCCGACCTTGTCGCCGAGCATGATGGCGCCGTCGGCGCGGACCAGCGCGTTGTGGCGCTTGCGGGCGTCGACGAGCTTGGCGCCCGGCGCGATCATGCCGCGCTCGATCAGCTCGGAGAAGGCGACGCGCGGAGCCTCGCGCGCGGTCATGAAGGGCGCCAGTGTCGCTTCCGGCAGCGGCTCGATCTCGGCGATGCGCCCCTCCGCCGCCCTGGCATAGGCGGGATCGCGCTCGAAGCCGACATAGCTTCGCCCGAGACGTTTTGCCACGGCGCCGGTGGTGCCGGTGCCGTTGAAGGGATCGATCACGAGATCGCCGGGCTTCGACGACGACAGCAGCACGCGCGCCAGCAGCCCTTCCGGCTTCTGGGTCGGGTGCACCTTCTTGCCGTCCTTGCCCTTGAGGCGCTCCTCGCCGGTGCAGAGCGGGATCAGCCAGTCGGAGCGCGCCTGAACGTCCTCGTTGGCGGCTTTCAGGGCTTCGTAGTTGAAGGTATAGCCCTTGGCCTTCTCGTCGCGCGCGGCCCAGATCATGGTCTCGTGCGCGTTGGTGAAGCGGCGGCCGCGAAAATTCGGCATCGGGTTGGACTTGCGCCAGACGATGTCGTTCAGCACCCAGAATCCGAGATCCTGCATGATGGCGCCGACGCGGAAGATGTTGTGATAGGAGCCGATCACCCAGATCGTCGCCGACGGCTTCATGACGCGGCGGCAGGCGAGCAGCCAGGCGCGGGTGAAATCGTCATAGGCGGCGAAGGAAGAGAACTTGTCCCAATCGTCGTTGACGGCATCGACATGCGATTCGTCGGGACGCTTGAGCTCGCCCTTGAGCTGCAGGTTGTAGGGAGGATCGGCGAAGACGAGATCGACGGAGCCAGCCGGCAGCTTCGACATTTCGGCGACACAGTCGCCAACAATGATGCGGTTACTCGGGGCAGACTCGAATTTAGTGCGGGGCGCCTTTGCAGACGCCCCGCGACGCGACACAACCATGACTCAATTACTCTGACTCAGGCGACGCTGTCGGCGACGCGGGACTAAACAACCGACTGGCGACACATTGACCGGGCAAAGTAAAAATCGACTTAATCCAAGGCGAGTGCGGAGACTCATGCAGACGAGGCCGGTACTGTCTTTGGGTGAGTTCGCGCCGCCGTTCGCGTTCAGGTGCACTAGGCAATATTTGCCGGGCGGGTTATTGATTAACGCAATGGAAATTTTACTTCTTTGCCGCGTTGCCCTGCCGTGCGCACTGCACAAGGGTGAAATGAGGGAAAACCGCCATGCGTTACGATGATTTCCGCCACAGCGACAACATTGACGATCGTCGCGGCGAGGATGGCGGCGGAATGGGCGGTGGCGGCTTCGGTATCCCGATGGGCGGCGGCGGCCTCGGCATCGGCACCATCATCGTGCTCGGGCTGCTCGGCTATGCCTTCGGCATCGACCCGCGCATCCTGATCGGCGGGGCGGAAATTCTCACCGGCGGCGGCAGCCAGGCACCGAGCTATCAGACCGATCGCCCCTCGGGCCAGCGCAAGACCGGCGCGCCGACCGACGAAATGGGCAGCATGATATCTGGCATCCTCGGTGAACTCGACGATCGCTGGAGCGAAATCTTCAAGGCCAGCGGTCAGAACTATACCGGGCCCAAGATCGTACTGTTCCGCAATGCCACCAATGGCGGGCGCTGCGGCATGGCGCAGTCGGCGATGGGGCCGTTCTACTGCCCGCCGGACCGCACCATCTATCTCGACACCGCGTTCTTCCGCGAGGTCGAAACGCGCTTCCGCGGCTGTTCGGGCAGTGCGTGCAAGTTCACCGCCGCCTACATCATCGCGCATGAGGCCGGCCATCACATCCAGAACCTGCTTGGCATCCTGCCGCGCGTGAACCGCATGCAGCAGCAGGTCGGCAGCAAGGCGGAAGCCAATGCGCTGCAGGTTCGGGTCGAGTTGCAGGCCGACTGCCTGTCGGGCGTCTGGGTCAACCGCGAGGAGAAGAAGCGGCCGGGCTTCCTGGAGGCCGGCGACATCGACGCCGCGCTGCGGACGGCAACCGCGATCGGCGACGATA
>NZ_JACRMG010000004.1 GCF_016219575.1 Bradyrhizobium sp.
AAGCTTGCGGCGCCTCGCCCTGCGCGAGGCGCCGCTGCTTCTCTCACGATATTATGCGGAGCGCGGCGGTCCCGAAACCCGCGGAAAACCTGCACTCAGACGCCACCACTCCGCATAACGCCACGCTTCGCATAATCGGCCCGGCCCACAAAGACGCGGTGGCTGGGCGCGTTCTCGTTAGAGGAGCGGTTCTGCTCGGCGACGATGCGGACGCCCTTGGCCTGCAGACTGAGGGTGATGATCTCGCCCTGGAAATCGTTGCCGACCTTCTTGAAAGAACCGATGTTAGCCATGTCACTTCTCCTGTTGTGTTTCGAGCCCGCGACCACCGCGGCCTCGATGGCGATGGACAGGCCGAGGACGATCGGCGACGCACCCGGTTGCGGGCCGGAGCGAAGCGGAGGACGACGTCGTAAAGACTTTCTTGCCTCGCGAGGAATGGGCGTAGCCCAGGGGAAGAAAGTCTTGAGCGACGGCGTTGCGGCTCAGACGATCGAGGCGCAGCCGGTCTTCGGCCAGATCAAGCCATCAAAGAGGCCACGTGCGTCCGCGTGCTGAACCACGACCTGGGGAGAAGACTTGGCCAATTTCGGTTCGAATGTGCAAGAAGTCGGAATTTCCAGGCGTAGAGAAAGAAACGACATGCAGGAAACGGCGGAATTGTCAGACGACAAATAGCCGCGACCGAAGGGCCTCACCATCGCAACTATATGGGCCGGGCCGAGATGACGCAGCTCGCTATGGGCTCCGCACGAAGGAACGCTTACGTTCGCTCGAGTTCGACGATCCCTCCTTCAACGCTCCGATCTGCGCGAATCTGATCGAGGAGGCAGGTGGAGAGGGACTATCCGTCGTGCGTAGCGGCAGAAAGACCCGCCGGAGATGCGCTTGGCACGACCCTGCCCGACTCCAATGGACGGGGCTCCGCAAGGACAGCCAACCGTGTCCACGCCGTACCACCGATAAAGACCGCGCCGAGGCACGCGAAGACCTCACGCCATGCCAGCGAGGGCATCCCGAGTTGCGACATCGCGAAGACCACATGATAGCCAGCAATCGCGGCTGGGAAGGCGAAGGCGGCCGCTATGGCTGCACGCAAGATCGGAAACCGCGCGATCGCGAATGCGGTCTGTCCAATCGCGAGCGTCACGCCGCCGGCGACAATGCCGACGAGCGGCGCACCGAGGATGCCGGCGCCGCTATGAAATGCCGCCACCCCGGCGCTGACGGCGACAAAAAACGGCAAAGCGTACACGGCCAGCGTCAAGATCAGCCAGCAGAACAAGCCGATGCCGACGGTGTTGAGGACAAGTCCAAGGGCGATCATGGTGGTGGCTCCGTATGCAAAGGAGTAACGGTCGCGCCTTCCACCACCACCGCGGCGCGATTCTGGATATGCAACCGAAACGAGGCGGAGTTGCGGCGCTTGCAACTCCGCCTTGGTGGTTCGGAAGGTGGCAAGGCGGCGCTCACGCGCCGCCAAATTTCCAAACGGGAATGCCGAGTCGTTTCGCCTTGTCGGCCAGGTTGTCCTGGATTCCCGTGCCCGGGAAATGCATGACGCCGATCGGCACGAGTTCGAGCATGGCGTCGTTGCGCTTGAATGGCGCCGCCTTGGCGTGCTTGGTCCAGTCCGGCTTGAAGGCGATCTGTGGAACCTTCCGGTTGGTCGCCCATTTGGAGGCGATCAGTTCGGCACCCTTTGGTGAGCCGCCATGGATCAGGACCATGTCCGGATGCTTGGCGTGAACCTTGTCGAGACGATCCCAGATCAAGGTGTGGTCGTTGAAGTCGAGGCCGCCAGTGAGTGCGATCTTGGGCCCAGGTGGCAACAAGACCTCGGTCTCTGCGCGGCGCTTGGCTGCGATGAAATCCCGGGAGTCGATCATTGCCGCCGTGAGCGTGCGATGGTTGACAAGCGAACCCGAGCGGGGGCGCCAGGGTGAACCGGTGTGGAGCTCAAAGTGCTCGATGGCCTGATCGCGGAACAGCTCCAGGCAGTTGCGGCGCTCGATCAGTGTGATGCCTTCGGCCGTCAGGCGCTCGAGTTCGACCGATCGTACTTCCGAACCATTCTGCTCGCGCTGGCTCTTGCGTTGAGCCTGTTCGTTGTCATCGAGATGGCGATCAATTCGGTCCGCGGCACGATGGAACAGGTTGACGGTCGACCAGAGCAAATCGCTAAGGTCCGGCTCGAGCCGCGTATCGCTCAAGGTGGCAACCAAGGCGTCGAAGATATCGGCGACTGCGCCGGCGATCATCTTGCCCTCGGGTAGCGGTCTCGGATCTGGCTCATCGTCAAATGGACGGTAGCCGAAGAGCTGCAATTCGCTGAGGACGTGGTCGGTTGCAGAGGCGGCGTGCGGCGGTTCGATGTCGTCATGGTCGGTCATGGAAGAGGTCCTTTGCCGGATCGGCCGCGCCCATCGCGGCCTTCGTGGCGATCACTCAGGCGGCGGGCGGAGCGGGCCAGAACCCGAAAGCGAAGCGGAGGGCCGAAGCGCCAGCGGAGGATGGCAGAGGTGCGGCTATTTTGCTTCGCGATGCAAAGGCCCGCAGGGCCGGCGGAAAATAGCCGCACCGCAGCCATTGGCGGCCCGGGCCGCTTGCCGTCCGATCGCCCTCTAGAAGGCCGAGGTCGCGCGCCTCTTCGGCATTGGCACCGCCTCGACCGAGCTGTCGGCGTCGAAACAAAACGCGCCTATGCGACAGCGGTCGACAAGAGCAGGAAGCGGGAGACGTCCTCTGGTACGAGTTGCATCCGCAAAGCCGTACGGAGAGCATCGAGGCCGAAGATGTAGAGATCCTCGTTGAAATCACCAAGCCGGGGCGACAACGTGATGGCTTCGATGCCGGCGGCTGCTGCGCGCTGCGTCAGGATTGCCCGGACCGCGTCTCCGGCAGCATCGGCGTCGCGGGCGATATAGAGCCGGCGCAAACTCGACGACAGCAGCATGGCCGAGAGGTGATTGGCTGAAAGCGCAGCGGCCATCGGCAACGTCGGAAGCACACAGCGTAGCGATAGCATGGTCTCGATGCCTTCGCCGGCGACAAGCACGTCGTCGTCAGCCACACCGAAACGAACTGCGTTACCGAGCAGGTCGCCCATGGCTCGTCGTGGCGTGTCGACCGGTGCCTTGCCGAGCCGAACGCGATCAAAGCCGTCCGGATCGAGCCAGGTGCGGTGCACGCCGGTGATCCCGCCATCGAGGTCGGTGACGGCAGCGATCATTGCCGGCCAGGTCTCGGTCGGCAAATGCTCGTCAGGCCGGTAGTAGCAGCGCGGATGGAAGCGCAGGCTGCCACCATGGTACACGCGGGCTATTCCGCGACGGTGCAAATAAGTCTCAACGACGGTACCCTCAATCGGACCTGAGATCGCAAACAGCCGTCTTGCGGCCTCTTGTGAGCCAACCGCGGTGATGGGGCGAGCCGGTTTTGAGGCACCTTCCGGTTTAGCCCGGGGTAGCTTGAGAAAGCGTCTTGCCTCCTCGGCGACGGCGCGGAAGTCAGGAAGACCAAGGCTTTCCCTGACGATGTCGAGGAGATCGCCATGCTCGCCGGTTGCGGCATCCGTCCATTTGCCAGCGGGTCCCTTCGGTGAGTCCTGGAGCCGCACGAACATCGAGCGGCCCGGCGTATTGTGCACGTCGCCAACCAGCCAGTACCGCCCCTGGCGCCTGCCGTTGGAGAGATAATAACGGCACACCGCTTCGGCTTCGCGCGCGAGGCAGTGTGCCAGTTCGGAGGCGTCGCGGGCCATCACGCAGCCTCCCGTTCGGCGATGCGCTCGATTGGGTAGTGGTCGAGCACCTTCGCCAGGACTTCGATGCCATCAGTGTCAGTTGGCACGAACATGCGTAGCTTCCAGGTGATGATCTCCCCGAACAGGCCGTACGCGCGCAGCCGGTCGCGCATCGCGTCGTTGAATCCAGAAAGTTCGATGCGATATGCGTCCATGACCCGGACACGGCGGAGCTGGAGGCCTTCGGCGAGCTCAAGGACCGTCCTCCCCTCCATCAGCGCGGCAAAGGCCTTGTCGGTCGCGAGCTTGGGCTCGTCAACGGCAAGGACATTCGCGACCCAGGCTGCCGAGACCTTGCGGCCGATGACGCGTTCGCCAGCATCCGTCTGCAGCCGATAGACCCGCGTCGACTCGTTCGGCAGCCGCTTCCAGATCGGCAGCAACAAGCCCGCCACGATGTGGATCGTGCTTTCGGTGAACTCGGCCACCTCGGCAAGCTCTACCTGCCAGGCCGCGGCGAAGCGTTCGCGATCGGCTTCAACCCAATGGCTTTCCGCCATCATCTTCAGGGGGAGGCTGTGCTGCTCCATTGGCCGGATCAACCGGACGCGTCGTTCGATCTCGCCATCATCGAGCATGAAGCTCGGGGCTGGGACCTGCACGGCGGCTCGTCCGGAGCGCTCATTGATCAGCGGGACAGCACGCTGATCCGACAGGCGGTCGAGGGCATCATCCAGGCTTACAGGATGATTGCGCTGGCGCTGAGTGATCGTGAGGAGCCGGGTCTCGGCGCCCGTCACCGGATGTGTATAGATCGTTCGCCGATCAGTGACGACAAAGCTTTCAGCACGGAGGGTTTCCAGTCCGATGTCGTAGGTACCCGATGCGATCGCGCCTTCGATACGGGCGGTCAGTAGCTGCTCGAAGGCGGTGAACAGAATATTCTGCAGTTGGATAGTGAGCGCCAGCAGCCTGTTCAGGAAGGTCGTGATCGGCGGAAGCTCATCTTTGAGCCCGTTGGCATCCATAAGCTTCAGTCCGGTCGCATCTTCGAATCTCTCAAGCGAGCAGCCCTCGACCTTGCCGCGCGCCAGCAGCATGTAGAGCTGGCGCAATGCATCACGGCCATACTGGCTTTCGAGGTTGTCCTCGGGCCGGAACAGGCCCTGCCCTCCGGTCTGGCGCTGACCCCGGGTGATGGCGCCCAATGTGTCGAGGCGGCGAGCGATCGTGGAGAGGAAGCGCTTCTCCGCCTTCACGTCTGTCGCGACCGGCCGAAATAGCGGCGGCTGCGCCTGATTGGTCCGGTTCGTGCGGCCGAGGCCCTGGATGGCGGCATCCGCCTTCCAGCCGGGTTCGAGCAGGTAATGAACACGCAACCTGCGATTCAGCGCCGACAACTCGGCATGGTAGCTCCTGCCCGTGCCGCCCGCGTCGGAGAACACGAGGATGCGCTTGACGTCGTCCATGAACGCCGTGGTCTCGGCGAGATTCGCCGATGCCGCACGGTTCTCAACGATGAGACGCTGGCCCTTGCGGATCACGCGGCGCGAGCGGCCCGTGACCTCGGCCACCATGTCCGTCCCAAATCGCTGAACGATCTGGTCGAGCGCGCCGGGCACCGGCGACAATGACGCGAGCTTCTCGATGAGGCTGTCGCGGCGTACGACAGCCTCCCGGCTTTCGACCGGCTGGCCGTCCCGATAGACGGGCCGGGAGCAGAGGTTTCCCTCCGAGTCAGTGAAAGGCTCGTAGAGCTGAACCGGGAAGGAATGGGCGAGATAGTCGAGGACATATTCGCGAGGGGTGATGTCAACCTGGACGTCACCCCACTCCTCGGTCGGGATCTCGGCGAGCCGTCGCTCCATGAGGGCCTCGCCCGTCGAGACGATCTGAATGACGGCAGCGTGGCCGGCGTCGAGATCGCGCTCGATCGAGCGGATCAACGATGGCGTCTTCATCGAGGTCAAGAGATGGCCGAAGAAGCGCTGTTTGGCGCTTTCGAAGGCGGACCGGGCCGCGGACTTTGCCTGTCCATTCAGCGTGCCGGTCTCGCCCGTGATGTTAGCGGCCCGCATCGCCGCCTCGAGGTTGTTATGGATGATGCTGAATGCACCGGCATAGGCATCATAGATGCGGACCTGCTCCGCTGTGAGCTGGTGCTCGACCAGTTCGTATTCGACACCCTCATAGGACAGCGAGCGAGCGGCATAGAGTCCAAGCGCCTTGAGGTCGCGCGCCAGCACTTCCATCGCTGCAACCCCGCCCTCCTCGATCGCCTCGACGAACTCGGCCCGGGTCGCGAACGGAAAATCCTCGCCGCCCCATAGGCCGAGACGCTGGGCATAGGCGAGGTTGTGTACCGTGGTGGCGCCAGTCGCGGAGACGTAGACCACCCGCGCATTCGGCAAGGCGTGCTGGAGCCTGAGGCCCGCACGCCCCTGCTGAGAGGCCGCCTGGTCGCCGCGTTCGCCCTTGCCACCAACCGCATTTTGCATGGCGTGGCTCTCGTCGAAGACGATCACTCCGTCAAAATCGGAGCCCAACCATTCGACGATCTGCCTCACGCGCGAAAGTTTCTCGCCGCGCTCGTCGGTCCGCAGCGTGGCGTAGGTGGTAAATAGGATGCCTTCCGTGAGCCGGATTGGCGTGCCCTGCCGGAAACGGGAAAGCGGCGTGACGAGGAGCCGCTCCATCCCAAGCGCCGACCAGTCGCGTTGCGCATCCTCAATGAGCTTGTCGGACTTGCTGATCCAGACCGCGCGGCGGCGACCTTTCAGCCAGTTGTCGAGCAGGATGCCGGCGACCTGCCGGCCCTTCCCCGCGCCAGTGCCATCGCCCAGGAACCAGCCCCGGCGAAAGCGAACGGCATTTTCCGCGTCGTCGCGCGCGGCCGCCACGACGTCAAAAGTCGCATCGACTGTCCAGGCGCTGCGAGAAACGCGGAATGCGCCTCGCCGGCGTAGATGATGCTCTCGAGTTGGGCATCGGATAGGATGCCATCCGATATGACGTTAGCCGGCAGGTGCGGCCGGTAGGACGGCTCCGGCGGTGCGACGGAAGCCATCGCGGCGGACTGCACGAGCTTTGTGGGATGCGGTTGCGCGCCTGGAATACGGATCGACTGCAGTGTGTAAGCCTCATAAAGCGAATCGGTGATGCTGCCGCCATCCGTGGGCGTCCAATCCACCGGCTCGTAGGCGACTTCGGTCGCCACGGGAGCAATTGCCGGCACGGCTGCAGCCGACTGGCGCTGAGCGACGTAGGCACGTACTGTTCGAGGCGTTGCAGGGCTGGCAATTGCCGGCACCACGCCAGCCGCTGTGCCAGCCATTGGACGACGCGGCGGCACGTGCTGTTGGACCCAGCCGAGCAAAGTCGGCAGATCGGGCGCAATGCCGGGAGATACTGGGAACGAGGCGACGTCGTCAGCCGGGACTCGATCGATAACGGTCAGACGGGTGTCGACGTTGGTGCCGTGCTTGGCATAGACGGCGCCGTCAATTGCCGCCGAGAATACGACACGGCCTTGTTCTTGCAGCCGCTTGAAGGAACAGGTCCATGCGGGATTGTCGGGCGCGACGTTTGCGCCTGTGATGGTAACCAGCCGTCCGCCTTCGGGAAGTCGAGCCAGGGCGGATCCGATGTGACGCAGTGCCGCCTCTCGCATCTGTCGATCGACATGGACCGCAGCCGAGAACGGCGGGTTCATCAGCACGACATCAGGCACGATGCCGGCATCGAGGTGGTCGTTAATGTGAGCGGCGTCAAACTGGGTCGTGGAGGCGCCGGGAAACAGCTGCGCGAGAATGCCAGCACGGCTCTCGGCGAACTCGTTAAGGACCAGGGAGGCGCCGTCAAGTTCGGCCAGGATGGCGAGAAGGCCGGTGCCAGCTGAAGGTTCGAGAACGACGTCAGTAGGCGTGATCGCGGCCGCTCGGCTGGCTACAAACGCCAGCCCGATAGGAGTGGAGAACTGCTGGAGGGATTCACTCTCCACAGATCGGCGTGTCTGAGTCGGAAGGAGGCTCGCGATCCTCATCAGCATCGGCAGCATCGCGGCTGGCGACGTCGCCTTGGTGCGCATGACGGCGCCATATCGCCTTAGCAACAGGACGGTCGCCGCCTCGCAGGCGTTGTAGGCCGTCTTCCAGTTCCAGACCCCGGTCGCATCGGAGGCGCCGAAGGCAGCCTCCATGGCGCCGCGCAGGACAGCGGCATCGATCCGGCGGCTGCGCTCGAGATCGGTCAAAAGCTGTCGCGCAGCCCTGATGACACTCGAGGCGACAACTGCGGTGGCACGGATCGAGAGCGGCGCGACGGCGCCGCCGGCGAGAGATTCGGTCATGGGAGGATTTCTCGGGAGAGCAGGAATGGGCTGAACCGCTCGGCGCTCTCCTTTAAGACCGCGGCGACTCAAAACCCTTCCCGGCCCGCCTCTACCTCTCAGCCATCGCCAATAAAAAGGGGACCGGCGCTCTGCACCGGTCCCCAAAACTGCGGGACAGCCGGAGCCATCCCGCTCTGTGATGTCACTCAGCCGCATCGAGCTGTTGCGGATCATCGTCGCCGGCGTTCTCCCCTTCCTCCTCGTCGGCGAGGAAATCGGGCAGCGGACCCGCTTCACCCTCCTCTTCCGCTGGCGACGCGGCGGGGTCGACGAGACGCAGCGGCTCCGGTAACCAGCCCGAACCATCGAGAAGGCGCTCGGCCTCCTTGGCCATGTCGGCCTTCTTCAGGTGGTCGATCAGCTGCGCGGAAGACTCGCCCCTTGCCTCCCGCACCGCCTCCAAAATGCGAGGCTTGGTGACCCGGCCGAGATAATTGTCGACAGTGGGTCTCCAGCCAGCCTGGACCATGTCGAGGCCCACCGCGCGGGCCAGCACGTCGGCCTGGTCGAGCCGCGTGCGGACGGCGTGAGCGGAGACGCGACCCTGATTGTAGCGGTTGGCCGGCTCATAGAGGGCGTTGACCGCAAATGACGCACAGTGAGCGAACAGAGACGCTTGCGCACCGCCATCGAGGGCTGTGAGTGCGTCCCACAGATCTTTCTCGCTCTTCGGCAGCCGTGCTTTCCAGGACTCATGCCGCGCCTCGACGGCCTTCGCGGACGCGCTTTCCCTTAAGCCAGGGGCTTGGGCGGGAAAGGTCGGCGTGTGAAGCCCGATCTCAAGGCAGCTTCCTGATGATGCGAACCGGTAAAAGGCAGTCAGCACAAAGTTGTGCAACACTGCCTGGAACGCGATCGCAGGACTTTCTGCCAGCGCGTCCCGCAGCGCCAGCGTACGATGCGCCGTCAGCTCTGTGATGAGCCGATCCGGCAAAGGCTTGGCCGCATCCTCATCATCTTCGTCGGCATCAGCAGCGCTGCCTGCAACCGCGATCACCGCTCGCCGAATGCAAGCACCTGCCTCCTGCCCTCCGGTCGACGACGGATCGGCGCTCTGCTCGATATCAGCATCAGTTGCCGGCACGTCGTCCTCTGGCCGGACGTAACCCCGGTCCACGGAAAGGCGTCCCTCGGAATCGATGCTGATGAAGACACCAGCTCGGGCGATCTCTGTCGGATCGTAGAGCACCGGCCGGTCTTCGAATGCCATCAAAGCCTGCTCGATTTCGCCGAGACGCTGATCGACCTCCTCGGGCAATTCGTCGGCATCCTGGTAGTCGGATTCAAGCTTCGCCTGCTCGGCGTTGAGGGCGTCGATGGTGGCCTGCTCCTCAGGTGAGAGATCGACAGGTTTGCCCTCTAGCTCACGCATGCCGCTAGCATGGCCGTAGGGAAAGTCCACGGCGACTGAGATCCATTTCCAGCCCTCCTTGGCGATCGTTTCGGCCTCGACTTTGAGTTTTTCGGTAACGAGACGATCAAGCAACGGCACATCCTGCAACCATCCGCCATCGTCGTGCGCGAACAGATCCCGCATCACGGCGCCGCCGGCCTGCTCGTAGGCATCCAGTCCGATGAACTGGGCGCGACGGTCGGAAGCGCGCACGGTGTTCTCCGTCAGCATCCTCCGGATCTGATATGGCTCGTCATTGCCGGATCTGCTGATGTTGTCCCAGACCTGCTCCTGACGCGCCTGGTCGGACGTGACCGAGAATGCCATCAACTGTTCGAGTGTCATACCATCGTCAGCATAGACGTCGTGCAACTTCGGCGAGACTGACGCCAGACGAAGGCGCTGCTTGACGATCGCCGGCGAGACGAAGTGCCGCGCGGCGATATCCTCTTCGCTCATGCCGCCGTCATGTAGCAGCTTGAACGCGCGGAACTGATCGAGCGGATGCAGTCCGACCCGCTCGTCATTTTCGGCGAGGGAATCGTCCTCGGCGATACCGCCATCCCGGATGACACAGGGGACAGGTTGCGTCTTCGCCATACGCTTCTGCTTGACCAGCAGTTCGAGCGCGCGGTAACGGCGTCCGCCGGCGGGCACCTCGAACATACCGGTCTCCTGGCCGTCGGCGTCAACGACCGCACGAACGCTCAGGCTTTGTAGCAGCGTGCGCTGAGCGATGCTCTCTGCCAGTTGTTCGATCGAGACGCCGGCCTCTACGCGCCGGACGTTGGACTGGCTCAGCACCAGCTTGTTGAAGGGAATATCGCGGGAGGGACTGAGTTTGATCTTCTGGACGACGCATGCCATGTCGGATTCTCCATGACGGGCGGCCGAAAGACTCTCTCCCGACCTCCTTCCCGTCACAGACAAGCCGGCACGCCTCTCACTCTCTG
Organism: Bradyrhizobium sp.; assembly: GCF_016219575.1. Taxonomy (GTDB): domain Bacteria; phylum Pseudomonadota; class Alphaproteobacteria; order Rhizobiales; family Xanthobacteraceae; genus Bradyrhizobium. The sequence continues at coordinate 10,482 of NZ_JACRMG010000004.1, forward strand.
ACGCGCAGCATCAACTGAGGACAGATACGGGCACAGCGTGCGGATCCGTCATGCAGCTTCCTCGCTGCCCCCAACCACGGAATCGATCGCGGGCGGCAGAAAGCCGAGCAGGAAATCGGCGGCCTTCGATGCCGCGCTCGCCGCACGGACGACGGCGCGATTATCCTCGCGCAGCACCTCCAGCCAGGAACCGATGTAGTCAGCGTGGCGCACGGTCGGCACGATACCGAGCGAGGCACAAACGAAGGCACCCGCCATTTCGGCGACCAGCTCTTCGCGCGCGTATGATTTTGAGCCGAACGAACCGGTGTGGTCGCGGTTGAGGCGGGATGCCTGGCCGGTCCAATGACCGAGCTCATGGAAAGCGGTCCGGTGCCAGTTGATCGGTTCGAAATAGGCAGCCGGCGGCGGCACCTGTACGAAATCGCCCGTCGTGTTGTAGTAGGCGCGCGCACCGCCGATGCGGAAATCCGCGCCGGTCGCCGCGATCAAGGCCTCGGCTCGCGGCTCAATCTGGCCTGGTGGCGGCGGGACCACCAAAGCAGCGACATCCTCGGGCAAGCCATCGCATTGATCCGTGTTAAAGACGGTAAAGCGCTTGAGAAACGGGATGGCACCCGGCTCCTCGCCGGCCTCCGTGGCGCGCCGACGTTCGTCGTCTGGGGTGAAGCGATCGGCATAGACGACGGTCGTTCCCCGCTCGCCCTTTCTGACATGGCCGCCGAGCCGGAGTGCCTGGCGGAAGGTAAGCCAGCTCTGTCCCGAAAAGCCGTGCTCGATAACGGCACCCCATAGGATCAGCACGTTAATCCCGGAATATCCGCGCTGCGTCGACGCGTTGCGCGGCATCGCGAGCGGCGCCTTGATCGACGCCGTCCCCCAGGGCTGAACCCACGGAAAACGGCCGGCCTCCAGCTCGGCTATGATCTTGTCAGTGATTTCGGTGTAAAGGCTCGTTCGGTCGTTGCCGGCACGAACTCGGGCGGTATGTCCAGACATCGCGGTTCTCCGCGACGGGCGCCGGAGGCCTCTCCCCCGATCTTCAACCCGTCGCGTCGGACCCGGCCCGCACTCTCACTCTCCGCGACGGTGACGGGGACACGGAGCGCGCATTCGCCGTAAATGGAGGCCACCCCTGGCTTGAGATCAGGTGCGCGCGCTGCAAGACGCCGAGCGAGGTCAACCTCGCGGCGGTGAAGCATCCGCCGGCCACCTTCGTGCACGATCTCGCCAGCCGGCTGCGCCGCCGCAAATGCGCCAAGGCGGGCCGACGCCCCGCGACGACCCCAATACAATTGGCTTGGCAGCCACGCCACCCTCGAACCGAAGAACCGAGCACACCGTTGGCACGCGCAGAGTTGCCATACGACTGGTCAGCGCCGTCCCTTTGAGGCCGAAGCGCAGCGGAGGCAAGAGAGAAGGCAGCCGACGAAGGGGCAGTGATAGCGACGCGGGCATGCAATGCCCGCGGGCACCGAGGCGACTGCAGTCGCGAGACCGGTTAACAAGGCACCCGCGTTCGGGGCAGTGATAGCGGCGCCGGCATGCAATGCCGGCGGCCCCTAACGCGAGAGCCTCCGGCGAGCGACACCGTATCGCGCAAGGGATCGAAGCCGGGACGGCCGAGAAGCGTCAGCGGCTCGGTTCATATGTGGACGGCCCCCGACTTGCAAGGATTGGCTCTGGCAGCATGCTCGGATCGCTTGCGCTCATATGTCCGGCCTGTTTTCAGGTCTTGCGACCACTGGCCAAGATGGGCTTCGCGGACAGTGAGATCCAAACACGAGAGCGGCATTTTCTGCCGGTAAACCGAGCGGAGCATTTCACTGACCGGCTCGCGCCGAACGTACCACCTCTTCCTGTCCTGCAAGTTCCGCCCCCAGCGTCAAACCTGCCGGTCTGGCGCCAAGCTCTGCATTTCGTTCAAGTCTATGTCGGCATCGGCATGACGTTGCTTGCAGGTCGGTACCGCTCGCCGCTGACCATCAGTTTCCAGGCGATCCGCGCCAGCTTGTTTGCCAACGCTATGGCCACCAGCTTCGGCGGCTTGCGTGCGATGATGTCTTTCAGCCAAGGCCAGGAGCGACTTTCCCGTCGGCGCATATCTGCGATCACAGCCGTCGCGCCGGCCACCAAAACGGTTCGCAACATGCCGTCACCGGCGCGTGTAATCACGCCAAGCCGGTTCTTTCCGGCCGTCGAGTGATTCTTTGGTGTCAGGCCAAGCCAGGCGGCAAAATTTCTTGCCGACTTGAACGCGCGTGCATCCACGACCTTGATCGACAGCAGCGTCGCGCCGATCGGACCAACGCCCGGAATAGCCGCCAGCCGTCGGCTCATCTCGTTACTCCGGTGTAGTTGCATGAGCTTCTTGTCGAGCTTGGCGATCTGGTCATCGACGCGCGTCAGTTCTGTTGCCAAAGCGTCCACCAACTCCTTCGTCAACTCCGGGACTGTCGCGTCAGCCTGAATGTCGATCAGCAATTGTTGAAGCCGCGAAAGTCCCTTGGGCGCTGTAAAGCCGAATTCCGCGGCATAGCCGCGGATCGAGTTGGCGAGCTGGGTCCGCCTACCGATGAACTGGTTGCGCACGCGCGCCACCATCTGTGCGCCCTGCTGCTCGGGGCTTTTGATAGGCACAAAGTTTTTGCGCAGTTTCGGCCGGCTTGCCGCCTCGCAAATTGCCTCGGCGTCCGCAGCGTCGGATTTCCCGCGCTGCACATACGGTTTGACATATTGCGGCGGGATCATCACCACCTCGTGCCCGAGCGATTGCAACTCCCGCGCCCAATAGTGCGATGCCCCGCACGCCTCCATCGCGACAAGCGCAGGCGGCAAACGACTGAAGAACTCCAAAACCTGTCCGCGCCTCAACTTACGCCGTAAAACCGGCTGCTCGGTCCCGTCAACGCCATGCAACTGAAATACGCTCTTTGACGTATCCAAACCGATGCGAACAATCGTTTCCACGGGCGGCTCCTTCGTTTGGGTCAGCGACGACCTCATCTTGCCACGCAGTGTGGCGGAAGGGGGCCGTCCACCCCAACACGAGAGCCCGGTCCGCGGCTAGCGGATGCGCACAAGCAGAGAATCCGCCTAGACTTGAGCTAAATTTCCTCGCGCGAATTCGTCTGCGCGTCATAGATCCTGATCTGAAGCATGGGAAAACGTTTCTTTAGTTCTTCTCCACCTGCCCTTGCGCCGTCTTTGGTTGCAAATTCGGTTTTGAGTCGGCCGTCCACTTCGAGCGCATAACCAGAAGCCGGCAGTTCACGGTTGGCTGCAACCATTTTTGTCCTTTTGGTGCAGTGAGGCGGTTGAGATTGATGGGTTAGCGTGAGTCGCCCAAACCACGCCAGAGCCACCTGCGCGACTGTGGGGATAGGTCACCGTCGTTGTGGATTGAACGCGCCGCACTGGAGTTCATCAGCGATGGGCATTTGCGTCGTCCGAACAGTCGGAGGGCTTTCCGTTTGCGCGGATCTAGCCGCGGTAAAGTCATAGATTCCCCGGCCGCCGCGTTTGGCGTCGCGCTAAACGCCATCATATCTGCGCTTCGTGTTGTCCGACGAAGGGGCCAGGCTGAGGCGGTCTTAACTTTCTGATGGCGACTGTTCACGCGCGGGCGTTGAAATGGCTTATCAGGATGGCAATCCCGATCACCACCACAAGTCCGACCAAACCCATAATCACTGCCGATAGCATGGCTCCCCTACCGCCTATTCGACGCCAAGCTCTTTAATGGCGAGGGGGATAATTGTTTCGCGTCGCGAACGCCGCGCTGACCAAGTTCAATAACTATTTTGGCGATCAATTCTGCGATGGGATCACCGCGATCAACCAAGCTGAGCTTGCGCAAGGTGCGCTCATAAGCATTGGTCAAAACCGCTATTTCATCCGGGCCCAGCGGAGAATTTTGTAGTAGGCGATAGATGGGCATCGATGCACACCCCCGCACAAGTTCCTTCTACCACAGAACCATGCTAGTGGTTCATCACAGTGATTATGACTCTTTGGCGGTGGCTGGATAGGCGCGGCCGAGTTTGGTGCGGGCTTTGTCTGTTGTGAACATCCATTTGATGCGGGCTCGGGTTTTATTCCGCCTCTTTTGCCATGCTGCGATCTCGTTTCGGAGCCTTTTGGGATCGTCGATGCGGCGGCCGAGACACTGACGCTGTAGCACGGTGATCTCGCACTCGACCATATTGAGCCAACTGGCGTGCTTCGGGGTGAAGTGGAATTCGAGGCGGCGCAGGATGCGCCGGGCCTCGGCGGGCGCGAAGGCCTCATACAGCGCCCCAGGCTTGTGGATCGACAAATTGTCCTGCACGACACGGATGCAGGCGGCGTCGGGATAATGGACGTCGACGAGATCACGCATGCAGTGGGCGTAGTCCACGGCGGCGCGGCGGTCGGTGACCTTGACGTTGCGCCAGCCCCGATGTGGATCGAAGGTGACGAAGAGATTGGCGGTGCCGTTGCGGCGATACTCGTAATCGTAGCGCTCGCGCTGTCCCGGTTGGGCCGGGACCGGCTGGCGCACCTCGCCGATCAGCTGGATGGGGGTCTCGTCGAAGCAGACCAGCGGCCGGGCGGGATTCTGCGTCTCGGCGTAGAGGTCGAGCACGTCCTCCATGCGGGCAACGTATTCGCCGTCGACATGGGGAATGCACCACATGTCCCTGCGCCACGGCTTGAGGTCGTTCTCGGCCAGCCGGCGACGCACGGTCTCGCCCGACAGACTGTTGTGATCGGTGAGCTTGACCATCGTGTCGGCCAGCAGCGTCAGCGTCCAGCGTTTGCAGCCAGCGGGCGGCTTGGCGCATGCGGTCGCCACCAGCAGGGCTTCCTCCTTGCCGGTCAGCTTGCGCTCAGCGCCCGGACGCGGCTCCTCGCTCAGGGCCCGCTCCAGATTGCCTTCCACGAAGCGGCGCCTGGTCCGGCCGACGGTGGAGAGGCTGACACTCACGGTCCGGGCAATCTCCTCGTCGCGGCAGCCTCCATCGGCCGCCAGTAAAATCTGCGCCCGCTTAAGCTTGCGGGCGGCGTTCTTGCCGCTGCCGAGCATCTCCGTCAGTTCGTCGCGCTCGGCTTGGCTCAATTCGACCCGATAACGTACATTCATGCTTTGCCTCCTTGTCGGAGGCCGGGACGAATCCAACGATGAGTCAAAAATCAGGCGCGCGCCTCACCGAGAAGCAGGGTTATTACCTGGCCTTCATCCATACCTACGCCCACATGTTCGGACGTCCACCCGCTGAAGCCGACATCCAGCGCCACTTCCGCGTCAGCCCGCCTTCGGTCCACCAGATGATCGTCACCCTCGAACGAAACGGCTTCATCCGACGTCAACCCGGCGTCCCCAGAAGCATCGAAATCCTCGTGCCGCCGGAAACCCTGCCGATCCTCGAATGGCTCGGTATCAAAACGTCAAAATCACTGTGATGAACCACTAGCCGCGGGCAAATTCGAATCAGGCCGACGGAGGCGACCTGGCCCACCTCGTTGGGAGTAGGTCCAGCGCACTTGACTCCACGAGAACAAAATACGAACATGCATCATCGACGGCCAACCAAGATCAGACCATGTCCTCGGTCTCCCAGCCGAACGAACACGACAACGGTCTTGAAGCCGCCGTCGACCAGGCGATCGCCGTCTGCGACGGCGATCCGCGTGCGGCTGTTCGCGCGCTAATCATTGCGAACAATCTCCTGGAATCGGAGATAGCGGAGTTGAGGAACGCCGTATCGCATGCCTACACGCGCGGACGCTTTCGGACCTACACAGGATAGGGTCAGGTGTGGTGAAATAGCGATGAAACATCAGAACACGTGGTCTTTCATCACGGCTGACCAAGCCGAGCAGATGGGAGCCGACATGGCGATCCAGTTCATGCTCATGACGCTATTTCAGCTTCTGTCGGAAATGGCGGATGACCCGCGTGGCTTCCGTACGGATATACATAGGGAACTTACCGATCTCGTGGCGAGCCAAAAGCTGCCACCGATGCCTCGAGATACTGAGCGAAAGGTTCGGGCCGCTGCCGGCAAGATTCTCGACGGCATCGTGATGCGATCATTTGAACAGAACGGGGTGAGGAAGTCATCGTGACGGCTGGACATGCAAACCAAGTGGTGTTCGGTCACGGGAAGTGCCGCGGCCTGGCGATGTCGTTGCCCGCCGAGAGCGACCGCTGAAATGTGCAATCTTTATATGCCGACGTCGGCATAACCTCTATTCGATCACGACAAACTAGGCTGCCATCATCGCGCCGTTTCGCGTCGTGAACCGATACGTTGGCAATCTGGCACCGATGCCGGGGGTGTTTCCGGACTACCAGGCGCCGATCGTCCGCAACGGAGCCAGGGCCGCGAGCTCGCCACCGCGCGGTGGGGAATGCCGTCGTCATCAAAGGCGTTGATGGCCGCCACTAAAAAGCGGGCCGAAGAACTGCAGGCCAAGGGCAAGACCGTCGATTTCAATGAATTGCTCAGAATGGAGCCGGACAACGGCACGACCAACATCCGCAACGTGAAGAGCAAACATTGGACCCGCTGGCTCGGCGTCGAAAACCGCTGCGTGGTACCGTTCAATTCGTTCAGTGAGTTCAACAAGGCCGAAGGCGGCGATATCTGGTTCGCGCTCGATGAGCCCCGTCCCCTCGCCTGCTTCGCCGGCATCTGGATCAACTGAACGTCCGTGCGGAAGGTCAAGGAAGGCGAGACCACGAATGACCTCTACGCATTCCTCACGACGGAGCCGAACGCCGAGATCGGCGCCGTCTACCCGAAGGCGATGCCGGTGATCCTGACGACGCCGGAAGAGGTTGAGACTTGGACGACGGCTCCTTCGGACGAAGCGCTAAAAGCTGCAGCGGCCTCTACCCGACGCGACGCTGCGGATCGTCGCCCGCGGTGTCAAGGAAGACCCGCCCGGGTCGGCGGTATGACGGGCAAAACCAGCGGCCGCTCGTCACGGCAAGGTCACCTATGTCTTGGTCGCGTTATACGCATGCGTCGCCGGGCGGGCTTCGCCTTAAGGCCGCAGGCTCGATCAGCGCGCCAATGCCGCATCGCCTCAGCAGAAAACGGCCCCCCGCAGGAGCATGAGCATAGCGACACCGAAGGCGGCACGCGGGACCGGATGCAGCGACGAGATCGGTAGAGAAGGGTACCCGAAGGGCCGAGGCGCCGCAGGCGGCTCGGAGAGCGAAGCGAGTAGAGCCCGCTTCCGGCGAAGCCGGATGGAGGAAGTTGCCTCCGGCTTCAACGTGAGCTGCTCGACGATATCCCGGTTGAAACCCGTGGACGCAACTGGTTAGGAAATGGCGGATCGTATGTGCCGACGCGCCCCTCACGGGCTAACCAGGAAATTCACATGGCGCGTTGGATGGTGACGGTCTTGGTCACCAAGGACAAAGATCAAATCGGTCACGAAATGTACGCCGTCGCGATCAACGATGCAGCGCAAGCGATAGAGACCGTGTTGAAGGCAGCCGCTGGAGAGGCGGCGGTGGTCAATGGTAGAATCGACGAGACATGGATGAGAAGCGCTCGGCTGAAAGCGGTCGGGATTCTGAAGATACTGGATAATAAGGCCGACCCGCTTACCAGTCGCGTGAAGCGACACTAGTTCCCGAGCACTTGAATGTCTTAACTGCTCTCGATTGTATCGATAGGCAGGAGGCTTGATGTCGAAACCCAGGTGGGCGCCGCGGCATGCGAAATGGGGGCCGGTCAAGCCGGGGTTTTGGCCTATTTGGCACGCCAACAAGGATTCACTGCGGGACAACGGCTATTCTGTCCGAAAGAACGAGGATCGTCAGTGGCAAGTCCGGTTTGTACCCGGCACCTACAAGGGTTGGCCGCCAGTCAAAAAGCCGGAACCAATTTTCGTGCCGGCAGGCATGAAGGCTTCCTGCCCGAACTGCGGACAAACCAGAGTTATTCCGCGCACGGAAGCTCATAAAGATTGCGGCATTTGCGGTGACCGAATTCCGCCCGAGGGTCAATGACCCATGCTTCAAAGAGTGTCAGCTGGCATCGGACTCTTTTCAGAATTGCGGCCTTCGTCCTCGAGTTTTTTCCGGCGGGTATTCGCCGCAACCACATATGAGTTGAGCTTGTTAAAGTCCGCCTCGATCTCCGTGAACTTGGGTAGATCGGCGGGGACGCCTGCGGCTTGATCATGGCCGGAGTACTTGGAGCACCGCGTCATTCCAGCGTACACCGTCTCATAGTCCGACTTGTCGACATGGGCTGCTCTTAATTGCATGGTGGCCACGTTTGGTCGAAATCGCCCGACCACGCCGGCGAATAGAACTTCCTCGATGGTGTGCTCCCAGGTCTCGCGCATCTTGGTGTAGATACTAGTCACAAACGATCGCTCGGCCTCGTCGGCTTCCGAATACGTTGGCTTCTTTGCTTTGAGCAGACCATCGATGATCGGAAGCCTCTTTGTAACGCTCATCGAAACCCACGGTTGCTGGCCGTCATCGATAATGCCGAAGCGTCCGTCACCATGCTTGGCAATCCATTCTTGCCGCAGGGGGACCTTCATATCCTTAGCTTCTTCGAATACGGCGTGATGAAAGAACAGGTTGTGCGTGAAGATGATCACTTGCCTACGGGCTTTTGCCTCTTTCACCAGCCGCTTTGCAACCGCCTCCATCCGGGCGTGGTCAAGCGACGATACCGGATCATCAACGACGATGCCGTGCCTCACGCCGACCTCTTTCAGCTCGGCAAGAAAGCCTGCCAGAGCAAGTGCGCGCTTTTCCCCTTCGCTCAGAATGTCGCTGTTCTTGCCGACCTTCTGCTTCGCCTCCAGCCCGATCTGGACTTTGCTCTTGCCCACCTCTCCCCGGTCAGACAGTTTTAGCGGCAGATGCCCGAGGTCGAGGGCGCCGATCTCGTCCTGAAGGCTATTTTGCAGGGATGTGGTCAAAACCTTGCGCCGCATACGCGTAATGAGCGACGTAATGCCGGCCACCGAACAGGCTGTCGTGCAAGCCTTGGTCTTGACCAGCAGCTCAAGCGAGTTGCGCCGCGCCACGAACGTTTCAATATCGGCGGAGAACTTCTTCCGCGCTTCAAGTTCATCGAGCTTTTGCTGACGCTGAATGCGTTTGGCGGCCTGATCCGGCGTCGGTTTCAGGTCGTCGATCTCTTTCGCGAGGACAGTGGCTTCTGCCACCAGATCGTCGATCACAATGCGGTCTAGATCTGGGAGACCACCAAGACTCGCGTAGTCGACGGCCTTAATGGCTAATGAAGCAAGACTGTGGCGCTCTTGGCTGGCGGTGTAAAACTGGTCAAGCCGATCCACCAGCGCTTGGCGGGGTTTCGATGCTTCGACGAAATTAACCAGCTTGTCCTTGATGTCCTGACCGCCAACGATTTTGAGGTCGAGGATCGCTTTGGCCCTTTCGCCAAAATCCTTTTTGGCGGCCTCAGCGTCGGCATTGGCGCGGCCTTCAACATACGCATCAAAAGCGGCCAAGCGTTCTTGTGCCTGCGCATCGAGCGGCTGATGACAGAGCACGCACGTATTGGCATTAGCCAGCTGGGGCGGCTCAACGGTGGGAAACGCTTCGGCCGCAAAATCGCGCGCATACATCAGCATCTGACGCCAAGTATCGCTGCCCAGCTGCGGGACCGCTGATTCAGCTGCAAGGGCGGAAGCGGCTGCTTTCGCGGCGTCCCGTGACTGAGCAGCCTTCTGCCGCGCCTCTTTCAGGGCCGCTAGGCCATCGTTGCCGAGGGCCTTAAAGATAGCGTTCGCATCGGCGACAAACGTATCGACCGCTGACTTGGCCGCCTCCTTGACCCTCTTAACAAGTGCCGGGTCGCTCCCCAGCTCCAGCTTGATTGCCTGAAGATCAGCCTCGTCCTTCTCCTCCCACACGGCGAAAGACCGCATGGAAGCCTCGTCTGGTAGCTGTTCGTCAGCTTTCAGCCTTGCCAGCATGGTCGAGATTTTCGTGGGCTTGTCATATCCCTGCGGCAATGGGGCCTGGTGGGCTTTGACCAATCGCGCCTCTTCGGCCCTGAAGCGCCCGTCTAGGGTGCGGACCGCCTCAGCGAGATTGGTCAGCAGTGCGAGTTCGAAGGGTAAAAACTCGATGTTGCGCTCAGCGTCGACATAAAGCCCGGCCGCATCACTGTCGAAGACGGATATGCGGCCCAGTTCGGGCGGCGGCGCATTCCGATCATCCCAAACGACGGTACGGGCCTTTTCCCCATCGACACGGAAGGTCAGGGTGACTTCGCGTGGATCGGCTGAGGCCGGCTCGAACACGTTGCCGCGCAAGGTCACGTCATGCAGACAGTGGCAGATTTTCTTGGCGACGCGACAATAGCCACTCTTGCCCGAACCGTTGGCCCCGTAGATGAGTGTGATGCCATTGATAGCAAACTTGATCGGTGGTTGCCCCGCCGCCAGACGGTCGATGTTGCGAAGCGGGCCGATCGAGCCCAGAACGGTGACGGGAGCGAACTTGTTGCCGGCCTTGAGATGCGTCTTTGTCAAGGCAGGCCAGACCGGCGACGTTCCCGCAGCGATCCTTGCGTCCCTCTTTACTGCCTCCTCAAGCTGGTCGAGTTCTTCAGCGTCCAGCTTGGGCTTGGCGGTCAAGAGCCGGATGGCTTCCTGTTGCCAGCTGGGACGTGCCGCACACCAATCAAATAAATCGCTGTCGCCTGTCATGGCCACCCCAATACCGATTGTAGGTATAGATAGATAAAATCATGGATTGTGCAGTGGATGTCTGTCAGGTTGTATTGTCAAGCTGCAGGCTGGGGGCACCCCGTTCCCCGTGGCCGCCTGAAGCGAGATCGGCCAGTCCCTTTTTGAAGCGCAGCTCGGCGAACATCCGCGCAATGCGAAGCCGCTTAAAGGCTTCAGCGGTGTACTGGAGATTCGCGACAACTTTGACGGCGATACCTATCGGACGGCCTACACAACGCGGCTGGAGGGTCCTGTACGTCCTGCACGCGTTTCAGAAGAAATCCACCAGGGGAATTGCCACACCGCAAAGGCACGTTGACCTGATTCGGCAACGCCTGCGGGACGCCGAGTCTATTTATAAGGCAACAAAAGGAGACCGAGCCGCTAGACTGGTCGAAATGAAACAACCTGACTTATCCAAGCTGCTCCGGGGTCAATTTAAGCTGGTTTCAGTGGAAAAGCTGATGCGGATGCTGACAGCGTTCGACCAGGATGTCGAAATAACGGTAAAGCCGCACAGGAAGCGCGGCGAGGCCGGCCGGATCACGTTCATTCCGGCCTAAAGGTACTGGGGGGTTCATGTCATTCAAAGCAACCGTGGCTGGAACTGCGCACGAACCCCTCCTCAACTGCCCCAATTGCAACTACGAAATCCGGCTGACGGAGTCACTGGCGGCCCCCCTCCTCGCGGAGACTCGCCAACGTTTTCAGGAACAGCTTGCCAGCAAGGATGCCGAGGTCGCGCGCAAATCCGAGGAGCTGAGCCAGCAGCGCGAACAGCTCGCTAAGGATCGGGAAACGCTCGATGACCAAGTCAAGCAACGCCTGGCCGCGGAGAGGAGCCAGTTGGTTGCCGCTGAGGCCAAAAAGGCGCGCGAAGCTGCCGCAGCCGAATTGAAGGCGAAGGCAGATGAGACGGCCGAGCTCCGCCAAGCGTTGGAGGCCAACAACCTCAAGCTTGCCGAAGCGCAGCAGGCCCAGGCCGAGCTGATGCGCAAGCAGCGGGCGCTCGATGAGGAAAAGCGTGAACTCGATCTAACCATCGAAAAGCGCGTCCAAGCGTCGGTCGACCAGATTCACGCAAAAGCCCGGCAGGAAGCCGATGAGGCCGCACGGCTGCGGGTTGCGGAGAAAGACCAGACCATAGAGTCGATGACGCGGACCATCGAGGAGCTGAAGCGTAAGGCCGAGCAAGGATCGCAGCAGTCGCAGGGTGAGGTTCTCGAACTTGAGCTTGAGGAACTTCTGAAGAGCCGTTTTCCCATGGACGTCATTGAGCCCGTCGGCAAGGGTGAACTTGGTGCCGATATGATCCAGCAGGTCAATGGCCAGCTTGGCCAGCCTGCTGGCATCATCCTGTGGGAGACCAAGCGCACCAAAGCCTGGAGCGATGGGTGGCTGGCCAAGTTGCGCGACGATCAGCGCCGCTCCGGGGCCGATGTGGCGCTCATCGTTTCTCATACCCTGCCCAAACACATTGAGCATTTTGACCTGGTTGACGGCATATGGGTGGCTCACCCGCGCTGTGCCTTGCCGGTTGCCGTCGCTCTGCGCCAAGCGCTGGTCGACGTGAGCAGCTCTCGTCTCGTCCAGCAAGGGCAGCAGACAAAGATGGAGCAGGTCTACCATTACCTGACCGGAACCAAATTCAAGCAGCGGGTGGAAGCCGTAGTCGAGAAATTCAACGACATGCGCGACGATCTCGATAGGGAACGCAAATTCATGGGGCGCCAGTGGGCCAAGCGCGAGACGCAGATATTGGCGGTCGTCGACTCCACGGTTGGCATGGTCGGAGACCTTCAGGCCATCGCCGGCAAGGCCATGCCGGAGATTCCGAGCCTAGATGTGCAGCTTTTGGAGCATGACGCTGACACCGAGAGAAAAGCGGGATGAGCGAACTCGCAAAGGGAATTGAGGCATTCGTCGCTTACGCAAAAACCCTGAAGGGTGACGAGAAGGGAGAAGCTCAGGTTTTTTGCGACCGGCTATTCCAGGCTTTCGGCCATAAGGGTTACAAAGAGGCCGGTGCCGAACTCGAATACCGAGTGAAAAAGGCTTCAGGCAAAGGAACGAACTTCGCCGACCTGGTGTGGAAGCCGCGACTTCTTATCGAAATGAAGAAGGGCAGCGAAAAGCTGCATCTTCATTACCAACAGGCTTTCGACTACTGGCTGAACGCGGTTCCCAATCGCCCTCGTTACGTCGTTCTGTGCAACTTCAAAGAGTTCTGGATTTACGATTTCGACAAGCAGCTCAACGAGCCCGTGGATATCGTGCGGCTCGAAGACCTGCCGAACCGCTACACGGCGCTAAACTTCCTGTTCGCGGACAATCCGGACCCTCTTTTCGGCAACGACCGCGAAGAGGTTTCGCGTATTGCTGCAGCAAAGGTCGCTCAGCTGTTCCGATCGATGGTCGCACGCGGCGTTCCGCGAGAGCAGGCGCAGCGTTTCGTGTTGCAGGCGGTCGTCGCGATGTTTGCCGAAGACATCGACATGATGCCGGCCGGAACGACCCTGAGACTGGTGCAGGATTGCCTTGAGCACGGGCAAAACTCATACGATGTTTTTGGCGGCCTGTTCCAGCAGATGAACAACAAGACAGCTGCCAAGGGCGGTCGCTACAAAGGCGTTCCCTATTTCAACGGCGGTCTTTTTGCCACGGTTGCGCCCGTCGAGCTGACCAAGAAAGAGCTGGAGCTGCTCGGCAAGAAGGATGAAGGGGCCGCTTGGCAGAACTGGGCCAAGATAAATCCAGCGATCTTCGGCACCATCTTCCAGCAGAGCATGGATAAGGGAGAACGGCACGCCTATGGCGCGCATTTCACTCACGAGGCCGACATTCAACGGATCGTCGGGCCTACGATCGTGCGCCCCTGGCGGGAGCGTATTGACGCCGCAAAGACAATGACGGAGCTGTTGGAGATTAGAAAAGCGCTCCTCAACTTCCGTGTGCTCGATCCGGCCTGTGGCAGCGGCAATTTCCTTTATGTCGCCTACAGAGAGATGGTACGCCTCGAAATCAGACTCATGGCCAGGCTGGACAAAGAGTTCAGCTGGAAGACCATTCAGAAGCAGGCCCAGGCCACGTCACTCATTAGTCCTCGTCAATTTTTTGGCGTTGATCGGGACTCTTTCGGCGTCGAGCTTACAAAAGTCACGCTGATGCTCGCGAAAAAGCTCGCCTTGAACGAGGCCGCCGATGTTCTGGAGCGCGACCAGATCGAATTGCCCTTGGCGGAAGATGATGCTCTTCCTCTCGACAATCTCGACGGAAATATCCTGTGCCGTGACGCGCTGCTGTCAGAATGGCCCGAGGTCGATACGATCATCGGCAATCCGCCGTACCAGAGCAAGAACAAGGCCCAGCAAGAATTCGGACGCGCCTATCTCAACACTATTCGAGGGGCTTTTCCGGATATCGACGGACGGGCCGACTACTGCGTCTACTGGTTTAGGAAAGCGCACGACCAGCTTAAGCCGGGTCAGAGGGCGGGCCTGGTCGGCACAAACACGATTCGCCAGAATTATTCCCGCATCAGCGGCCTTGACCATATCGTCAAGCATGATGGCACGATCACCGAAGCGGTCTCGACTATGCCGTGGTCAGGCGACGCGGTCGTCCACGTATCGATCGTGAACTGGGTAAAGGGCGAGGACGATGGCAAGAAACGCCTATACATCCAGTCGGGAAACGACCCCGCCGGGGGTTGGGACTACAAAGATTTGGAAGAGATCAATACCTCGCTCTCGTTTTCGACTGACGTGAGCCAAGCGGAACGCATCAAGGCGAACGCTGAAAAAGGCGGCTGCTACCAGGGTCAGACACACGGTCACAAGGGTTTCCTTCTAGAGCCGACCGAAGCGAAAGCGATGATGAAGGCCAACAAGGCGAACGCGCAGGTGCTCTTCCCGTTCTTGATCGCCGACGACTTCCTCGGCGCTGTAGACAAACTCGAATGCAGATACGTCATCGACTTTCAGCCGCGCGATCTTTTGAAGGCCAAGGCATTCAAGCAACCGTTTGAGCATCTGGAGCAGACGGTGCTCCCCGCACGGAAGGAAGCGGCAAAGAAGGAGCGTGCACGAAATAAGGAAGCCTTGGACGACGATCCCGAGGCGAAGGTCAACAAGCACCACGAAAACTTTTTAAAGCGCTGGTGGCTGATGTCCTACCCGCGCGAAGACCTGATGCGGACCCTCGCCCCGCTGTCGCGATACATCGTATGTGCACGGGTCACACACCGGCCGATCTTCGAATTTGTTTCGACGGCCATTCATCCGAATGATGCACTGAGCGTGTTCGCGCTGGAAGATGACTACTCTTTCGGTATCCTCCAGTCGGGCATCCATTGGGAGTGGTTCATCAATCGCTGCTCAACGCTGAAGGCAGACTTTCGCTATACGTCGGATACCGTCTTCGACAGCTTCCCCTGGCCTCAGCAGCCGACAACCGAGGCGGTTCGCCTCGTCGCCAAGCGGGCGGTCGAGGTGCGGCGCTTGCGATCACATCTGCGGGCGAAGCATGAGCTTTCACTACGAGAGCTATATCGGGCGATCGAAGGGCCCGGAGAACACGCCCTGAAGAAAGCACATAAAGCGCTGGACGACGCCGTACGCGACGCTTACGGCATGTCCAAGAAGGCCGATGTGTTGGAAGCACTGCTGGAGCTGAACGAAGCTGTCGCCTCGGCTGAAGCCGATGGCAAGCCGGTCGTTGGGCCTGGAATCCCGCCGTCAGCAAAGAAGCTGAAAGACTTGGTCACGACCGACAAACTCACGGTGTAGGACGACCGTGCAATCGCAAATACGATTGCACGATTCAAAGTGAACTAAAAACCGGGGGTATGGACGCGCCGGCAGGGCTTGAACCTGCAACCTCCTGCCCCTACTCTCCAAGTGTCAGCTAGGATTTCAAAGAACGGCAGGGCTCTATCCGGTTGAGCTACGGCGCGAAGCTGGTTAGGCCCCTCCCTTCACAACCGAAAGCTTGGGCTTGCCCTTCCTGCTTGCCCTTGCGGCCTTTGCCTGAATCTTTTCATCACGCTCCTGGATTTTTTCGAGCGCATATGGCTTGGCGGCCGCGATCAGGCCGTCCAGGTGGTAGACATTGGTCTGGCTACCGTTTGCTGAGCTGCGCCGTTCTTCCCGCCTGATTAGTCTAGCCGCTTCCATGGCAGCAATCCTGCGCTGAACGGTCCGCGGTTCGATGTCCATGGCCGCTGCGATGGTTCGCTTGGACGGAAACGGCTTGCCTTCTGCCGTCCACCAATAGGACGCGATGTGCAGGATGATGTTGATGTCGATCGCATCCAGCCCCAGGGCACGCTGGCGTTCAAAGATGACGTTCGGCAGGACCGTCCACCCGGCCTTCATCAAGGTGGCGGTCCACTTCTTTTCGTTGACCTTAAGCTGGGTAACTTCCGGTGCTGGTGCTGTGTTTGCGGATTCCGCTCGATGTCGCCCAGCATTCCGAGATGATCTCGCCCACCATTCCGATTTGAAGTCGCCCACCCATTCCGAGATGATGTCGCCCACCATTCCGGGATGATGTCGCCCGGGTGACGAGGCCTCTTCTGGCTCCCATAGGTCAACCCTTTCGGCTTTGCGAAGGGGGACCCTGGATGCCGACGGAGAGGCTTGCGATGCGCCGTGTGCGCGATGTGATCAGGATGAAGGCGGCCGGTCTGCCGAGCCGCGAGATTGCGCGACGGGTAGGAGCGGCGCCCTCGACGGTGCGGCTGGCGATCCGGCGGTTCGAGGCCGCGGGTCTGACCTGGCCGTTGCCCGACGAGCTCACGGACGCGGCCCTGGAACTCCGCCTGTTCGCCAAGACCGGCAATGGCAACCGGCAGGGTCACCGCCGCATCGCCGAACCTGATTGGACGACCGTGCACCGCGAGCTCAAGCGCAAGCACGTGACGCTGTCGATCCTGTGGGAGGAGTACATCGCCGCCGAACCCGACGGATACCGGTACTCGCGCTTCTGTGAGCTTTACCGCGCCTGGGAGGGCCGCCTGTCGGTGACGATGCGCCAGGCGCACGCAGCCGGCGACAAGCTGTTCGTCGACTATGCCGGCGACGGCGTGCCGGTGGTGGTCGATCGTCTCACCGGTGAGCGCAGAATGGCGCAGATCTTCGTCGCCGTGCTCGGCGCCTCGAGCTTTACCTACGCGCAGGCGACGTGGACGCAGGGGCTCGCCGACTGGATCAGCGCTCATGTTGGCGCCTTCGCGGCGATCGGCGGCATACCGGCGCTGCTGGTGCCTGACAACACCAAGGTCGCGGTCATCAAGGCGAGCCTGTACGACCCGCAGATCAATCGGACCTATGCGGAGATGGCGGCGCATTACGGCACCGCCATATTGCCGGCCCGGCCGCGCAAGCCGCGCGACAAGGCCAAGGTCGAGCAAGCCGTCCTGATCGTCGAGCGCTGGCTGCTCGGCCGCCTGCGTCATCGCACCTTCTACAGCCTGGCCGAGGTCAATGCGGCGATCGGCGAGCTGCTCACCAGGCTCAACGAGGAGCGGCCGATCCGGCGGCTCGGCGTGACGCGCCGCCGGCTGCTTGAGGAGGTCGATCGGCCGGCGCTCAAGCCATTGCCGGCGAGCCCCTACGTACTCGCCGAATGGCGGATCCGCCGCGTCAGCCTCGATTACCACGTCGAGGTGGAGAAGCATTACTACAGCGTCCCGCATCGCTTTGTGCGCGCCGAGGTCGAGGTGCGGTTCACTGCCCGCACCGTAGAGATCTTCCACAAGGGCGAGCGGATCGCCGCGCATCAGCGCATGAGCGGTAATCACAAACACACCACCGTGCCGGAGCACATGGCCTCCAGCCATCGGCGCTACGCCGGCTGGACCATCGCGCGCATCCGACAGGACGCTGCCGCGATCGGGCCGGCGACCAGCGCTTTGTGCGACCTCATTCTCGACGAGCGCTCGCACCCCGAGCAAGGCTTCCGCGCCTGCCTCGGCATCCTCAGGCTCGCCGGCTCCTATGGGCGCGGACGGCTGGACGCCGCGGCTGCGCGGGCGATCGACATCGGCGCGCGCACCTACGGCTCGGTCAAATCGATCCTCGCCAACAATCTCGATCGGCGTCCCGCTCATCAGCGCTCCGCGGACGATGCGCCGATCCTGCATGCCAACATCCGCGGACCGCGCTACTACAACTAGGAGACCATCCCTTGCTCACCCATCCGACCCTCGACCGCCTCAACGCCCTCGGCCTCCACGGCATGGCCAATGCCTTCGTCGATATCGAAGCAACCGGCGAGGCCGCAAGCCTCGGTCACGCCGAATGGCTCGCGCTGCTGCTCGAACGTGAAGCATCACTGCGCCACGATAAGCGGCTCGCCACCCGCCTGCGCTATGCGAAGCTGCGTCAGCAAGCGTGCGTCGAGGACATCGACTACCGCACCCCGCGCGGCCTCGACCGCCCGCTGTTCGCCAAGCTTGTCGAGGGCCGCTGGATCGATGACCATGCCAACCTGCTGATCTGCGGCCCGGCCGGCGTCGGCAAGAGCTGGCTCGCCTCGGCGCTCGGCCACAAGGCCTGCCGTGACAATCGCTCCGTGCTCTATCAACGTGTTCCGCGGCTGTTCGATGACCTCGCTCTCGCGCGCGGCGACGGTCGCCATCCGCGCCTATTGCGCGGGCTCGGCCGTGTCGATCTGCTGATCCTCGATGACTGGGGGCTCGAGCCGCTCGACGCTGGTGCCCGTCACGACCTCCTGGAAATCCTCGAAGATCGCTATGGTCATCGTTCCACCATCGTCACCAGCCAGCTCCCCGTGGACCAGTGGCATGTGCTCATTGGAGATCCTACCTATGCCGACGCCGTGCTCGATCGCCTCGTCCACAATGCCCATCGGCTCGACCTTACTGGCGAGAGCCTGCGCCGAACCCGGCAATCCGCCCGAAAGACCTGAGCCCGTGACGCTGTGGACATGCCGCTGCGCTTGGACAACGCCAAGGCGTTGCCCACATGCCCACAGCAAACGCAACAGAAACACAACAAGCTCAAGCCGCGATTCCAGTTGACCGTGCGGCTTGCCCAATGCCAGAGAACCTCAGCAGCTAGAACGCCTCGCCCCCGGGCGAGATCAAATCGGAGAGGTGGGCGACATCGTCTCGGAATCCCCGGGCGACTTCATATCGGTACACCCGGGCGACTTCGTCGGAATCCGCACTGTGTTCGACATAGTGTTTTCCCGAAACAACGTGTTGCCGCCAATATGAGCGTGTTTCGCCGTTGCGCAACTTCGCCGGGGAGACCCTGGAGCCCTCCCCCTATGCGTATTGGAATGCTGCAATGGGCGTATGGGAATGACGTGTGATTATGCGTATCCTTTTTTGGAGGGCGGGCCGGTCTTCCGGGGGGAAGTGTTTAAAGTCGCCCCGCCTAGATTTTGGGGTCTCCCGGGGGAGACGCAAGGGTCTCGGGGACACCTTGACTTTTAGGACAAAACGTCCTATTTAGGGATCAAATGGATTGGGAATGCTCGATCGGCGCTGGGCCTCGGTGAACACCGGGGCCCTTCGCTTTTTGGGCTAGGGGAAAATCTTCAAGCCGTAGCCCTCGATCTTGCCGTTAGGGCTCGCCCGAAATTTGGACTTCAGGGCATCATAGGCCCGGTTGGGCTGATCTGGCTTGATGACGTGGCGCCCAATGGGGTGTGCGACAAGGTCAGCCAACTGTAGGCCGGTCGAGTTGTGCTTCTTGTCCATGAAGCGGATTTCGAGGTTCTGCATCTTGCCGACGGCGTTTTGACCGTCGCAGATCCTGCGAAACTCCAGCTCCAGCTTCGCATCCTCGGTCTTGCCACGGCATTCGACCTGCAAATGGGTCTGGACGTTCGCCTGGCCCTTGTCGATCAGGAAACGCTGCAGGCGCTCCATGCAGAAGCCCAGGGCAATGCTGTAGGGGTCCGCCGGGTCGCTGTATTTCTTGACGTGCTTAGCCTTGTCGATGACCGCGGCAATGAGTGTGAATTCAGCGTCGCCGATCAGCTGGGTTACCCGGTCGATGAACGATGCCCGCGTGTTAGGATTTAGCAGGATGTTGAAATCGCCGGTCGCCTTGCGGATTTCATGACCGTGCAGCACTATGCTGTCATGGCCCCAGAAGTCGAATTTGAACCGCTGGAAAGCCGGCACGATCTTTTCGATGTATTTGGCCTTTTCGACCACGCAAAAGGCGAGCGCGAAAACCGGGTGATCCGGGTTGATGTTGGTGAGGCCGTGATCGCCGCTTTCGTCGATGTAGACAATGTATTCGCTGTAATTCATGGCGAGACGTTACCCCAAGTCGACGCTGGGGCCAGCTTGGCTGGCTCATAATCGACCGCTATTCGAGCACGGAGCCGTTCGCAGCTTGACCCAATCGAGAAACCAGCGGCCGTTACAGGGACAGGATGTCTCGAAAGGCTAGAGGTTAGACGTACGCCCGCTTGGGTCCTCATTTGCATACTCTCGCAAGTTTTTAGAGAGGCCCGATCGAGCATCCGCTCCGGGCCTCTTTTCCCAATTTAGCCCGTTGAAAATGCGAGCTATTCCGCGATGCACCGTCCATCGTGGGCCGGCCCTTCATGGCGAGCTTTTTGGGACCGCAGTCAAAATTTCGCAACAAAATGGGGAGCCGATTGACAGTTCCATCAAAATTGTCTACATAAATGCCAGCCTGATTGTGGTGACGCCATTTTGTAATCAATTCTGGAGGCCTTTGTGTTCAATCATCGCCATTACGTGCCAATTTTGAAATGGAAAATGGGAGAGTACCAGGCGCTCAGCCGCCTGGCGGGGCCGGTCAAGGACCGCATCACCCCCCTCCTCGAAATCCCCCCGGTCGGGTTCGACTTCGAGACGCAGCGGAACAAGGAGAGCGCAGACGACCACCTGGGCGACTTCGGCAAGCGCCTGAAATCCAAGTGGCAGGCCCGGCCCTGCTTTGTTGACTTGAAGCACCTGCCCGCGGCGACCCGATGCGCTGGGGGACGCCACTGCGTCGAGGTTCTGTTCGAGACTGCCCGCGCCGAAGGCTGCGCGGCCATCCCGGTCGTCAGTTTCGCAAACGACGCCGCATTCCTGGCGGCCGTGGCCACCGTTTCCCGGCAGGACCGGCGCGGCGTCTGCCTGCGCCTGTCCCTTCCCGACTTCGACCGGCACAATCTCCAGGCCGACATCGAGAACCTGCTGCGCCCCATGGCGGACGGCTATGGCGAATGCGACCTGGTGATCGATCTCGGCACGCCGACCTATGTGCCGATCGCGATCATGGTGACGATCATGCAGACGCTGATGGCCCGGGTCCCCATGCTCAACCAATGGCGCACCGTCACCATCGCCGGCACGTCCTACCCGAACTCGGTGGCGAACATCGCCGCGCCGTACCAGTTGCTGCCGCGCCATGAATGGCAGGCTTATCGCGCGTTCATCGCAACCATCGGTCACGAGACGCGGATACCGACCTTCGGGGACTACGCCGTCGCCCACCCTGACCTGGTCGAGCTCGACATGCGGATGATTAAGCCGTTCGCGAAGCTGCGCTACACCATCACCGACCACTGGCATGTCGCCCGCGGGACGCCGGTACGGACCCACGGCTTCGGCCAGTACCAGCAGATGTGCGCGACGCTGGTTGCCCTGCCTTATTTCAGTGGCCGCGCGTTCTCGGCCGGCGACGCCTATATCGCGGACTGCGCGGCAGGCACCGTCACGACGGGAAATCTGTCGACGTGGGTGTGGGTGTCGACGAACCGGCATCTGACGAAGGTGGTCGATGACCTCGCCAGCGCGCACGCGCTTTCAGTCGCTGCCGAATAAGCGGCCGAAGCTCCTGCAGGTCGACGGTTTCGGCCAGGTATTTGTAGAGAACGCCGCGCGGTTTTCTGAGCAAAGCCGGCGGTGCGCCGCGCTCCTGGAGGATTTCAACGACTTCCGGTCGCCAGAGCAATTCGGCCAGGGCGAGCGGATCGATGGTGGGGTTCTGCGCAAAGGCCTGCGCAGTCTCGAAGCTGATGCCGCCACGCGGTCCCGCCGTCACGACCTTGATACCCCACCATTGCGGGATCAGCGGCTTCGCCTTCTCCAAATGGCGCTCGCCGACAACGAGCGTCGCCCGGTCCAGGACGAGCCCATAAGTGGCGATCTGGGCGGGAAGCCGTTCCAGCGTGTCTGAATCGCTTTTGATCTCGTAACCGTGCAGGTAGCCATTTACGACGGCGATATCGACCCGGCAGGTGCCATGACGCAGGCCCAACTCGTCGAGCACCAAAGTGTCGGCGTCGCCGTGATGCTCTTTCAGCACCTTTCGGTGCAGAGCCTGTCTGACATCCCGATCTCGCACGACTAAATCCTCAGGAGGGGCGCGGCCCTAATATGCCGCGATACAGCCCAACAAACCGTTGAATCTTCGCTAGCGATCGACCTCATCGAATCACAATAGCGCCGAAGAAGCCGCGATGACCACCCGCTTTGCGGCCAGAGCGGGCAAAAAGCTGTGACCCGAGTCCTCCCGGCAACAGATGGCGGCAAGTCCCGTCCGCGTACGGCGTATTACATACTTAAGCTTTCATTTAGGAATTGCCCGTATGTTTTGGACATGACCAAGCGCGTGATTTCAGTTCGACTTTCGGACGAACGCCTCAAGCAACTGGATGAGGTGTGCAGCCGGCTGGGCATGAACCGCTCGCAGGTAATCGACGCCGCGTTGCGGCTGGTTCCAGAGGTGATGTCCGGAAAGGCAGAGCTACACTATGACCCCGAACGGTTTAAACGATCCGGGCAAACTGAATAAAGACCGACTGGCGGCCCTGGTAGCCCTGCTGGTGATGGTGATGGTGGCTGCCCACAGCGGCTATCGGCTACACATTGGCCTAACTGGGATCACGTTCGAGCAAAATGCTCAGGTCACCGCCCGGTAGCCTGGGCGATTGTTCCGGAGTGTAGGGGATGGAAAATGCCGGCTCTCCAATTCACTTCGGACTGTTTCACCGATAGCCTCGCTTCTGCTTTGCGCCTATTTTGAAATCATAGCTATGTCGGCCCTTGGGACGAATACGTTTCGATCCGAACAGTGCCGGCACGCCCAATGCGCCTCCACCTTCTCACAAGCGAGCACTCGCCAAACAGCGTGGGCTTAATATCCAGCTTGTAGTAGCGCGCCATATGCCTGCACTCATCGACGCGGGTCAGTATGATTGCGGTCATGTTATTTTCTTCTGTTCTTTTTGGGTTTGCAGTGCCCAGGATTCGGTCGAGGCATGACACAAGAAGAGTGCAGATTTCACGCATACCCTCCTTCTCGCGATCGTTACATCCACCCAGCGCACAAATACGTCATGATGCCTTATGAACTCGACTCTTGTGCAATCGCTTATGCGCTGAAACTGCCTCCGCTGGTCTTTGTGCGATCTGGCGAGTTGCGACAGGCGGAATGGACCGAGTTCAGCCTAGCTGAGGTTGTTTCCTTAAGTCGCACGTCCACTAGTTCGACATGTTGGCGTCAAGGAGCGCCAGAAGTGAGCGCACCAGTACTAGTCGCCGACGTCCGATCGTTGTCGTGACGATACGCCCAGCTCCTATCAACTCATAAAGCTTCGTACGTCCCAAGCCGGTCACTTCGCATGCATCGTCAATCGTGCAGGTGAGCCGCTGGGCGAATGGCATCGTGCTCGATTCTGCGGCTTTCGGAGCGAATAGACTGACTTGTGACTGTTGACCGCCAGTTTTCTCTCGTCGATTGTATCTCACGTAGCTCTCCAATTCGCACAAGGCTCGACAGGACAAGAGTTGATTGTGCAACGAGCAACGTCAATGCGAGCACCCGAGCGCGCTCGCGCACGACAGCGCACGACAGCGATGGTTTGAATATTTCCGGACACCAAGGGCGACGAGGAAATTTTCGCGAATGCGCCAGCCACAGTGAGGCATCGCGCCGAGAATGGTCTGCTGATGTCGGCGGCAAATTCCCCAAGCGTTCGCCGCTGTTCACCAGCGTCTTATTCAACCATTATTCAACGAACGAGGCCGATGGCTACCTAAGTACCTGAGTTTGCTGGCGCTCCCTAGGGGAATCGAACCCCTGTTTCAGCCTTGAGAGGGCCGCGTCCTAACCGCTAGACGAAGGGAGCGTGCGCCTCAGGCAATAGCGTTGAAATGGGCCTGCTGCAAGGCGGGGCGGCTCTATTTTGTCATGCCCAAGCTTGCCGGCTTCGCCGGCCTCGCGTATTCGTGGCCCGGCGTAGCCTTGGCGGAGACGGGTCCCGGACATCCATCTGCTTACGAAGGCGATGGATTGCCGGGTCAGGCCCGGCAATGACGAGAATCCTTCAGGGTTCGCTGACGAATTTCAGCTTTCCGGCCGGTTTCAGCGTCCTGGCGTCGAAGGTGCGGATTTCGACCGAGCCGCCCACATCCAGCGTCACCACCAGCCGGTCGCCGGCGACCGCGGTGGAGACGATCCGGGCGCCTTTCGGCAGGGCGGCGGTGACGTCCGTGGCGGCGGTGGTCACGCTTCCCTCGCTCTTGAAAAGGCGGTAACCGACGGCGAACAGCACGGCTGCGACCGCGATGCCCGTGGTGGCGCCCGCGATCAGCATCATCCGCCGCACCCGCGCAAACAGCGCGGCCTGTTCGGGGGTGGGTTCGGGAATGGCGGCTTCGGTCATAAGGTTCTTCTTTGCAGGAAACTTCTACAAACGGCGGTGAGAGGCTTCAGGTCACGGTCGCGGGCGACGAAGGCTCGCCGCGGCTGGACCGCGTGCTGGCGGCGCGCTGCGCAAACCTGTCGCGCTCGCGGCTGAAGGCGCTGATCCTGGCCGGTGCAGTGACCGCCAACGGCGCCCCCGTCCGCGACCCCGCTTATCATGTCGGCGCCGGCGATTCGATCACAATCGACGTGCCCGAGGCAGTCCCGCCCGAGCCCAAGGGAGAGGAAATCCCGCTCGATATCGTGTTCGAGGACGACGACATCATCGTCATCGACAAGCCCAGGGGCCTCGTCGTGCACCCCGCGGCGGGGCACGAGACCGGCACGCTGGTCAACGCGCTGATCGCCCATTGCGGCGAGAGCCTCTCCGGCATCGGCGGGGTCAAGCGGCCGGGCATCGTGCACCGGCTCGACAAGGACACCACGGGCCTGATGGTGGTCGCCAAGAACGACGCCGCGCACGCTTCGCTCACGGCGCAATTCGCCGACCACGGCCGCACCGGCGAGATGCGCCGCGGCTATCTCGCCTTTGTCTGGGGGGTGCCGAACCGGCAGCGCGGCACCGTCGATGCGCCGATCGACCGCCATCCCTTTGCGCGGGAGAAGATGGCGGTGCGCGAAGGCGGCCGCGAGGCCGTCACCCATTGGGAGATCCGCGAGGTCTTTTGTGGCCGCGATGGCAAGCCGGTGGCCTCGCTGCTGGCCTGCCAGCTCGAGACCGGGCGGACCCACCAGATCAGGGTGCACCTCGCCCATATCGGGCATCCTCTTTTGGGCGATTCGGTCTACGGACCCCATTTCAAGACCAAGGCCGGGCACCTCGGGCCGGAGGCCCAGGCGGCGCTTTCCGCCCTCGGGCGGCAGGCGCTGCACGCCTACCTGCTGGTCCTGGAGCACCCCCGAAGCGGAGAAATTCTGCACTGGGAAACGGCTTTGCCGGAGGATTTGCTCCTATTGGAGAAAACCCTGCGCGCGGCGCCATGACGCAGGGCGACCGGAAAACGCCAATTATTACAAAAGATTAAGCCGGCCACACGGGGACGTGAGGTCAACAATCCTTCCCTATCGGCCCGGATTTGGGGTATATTGCACCTGCGCTGAATATCCAGCGCGGAACATCGCAGCGCGCCCGGCTTTGACAAAGCGGCCGCCTGCCGGGCCCGCCGCTATCGGGGGCCTGAACATCTGGAGGGCGCTGAATGGCCCGTACAGCTACGTTGCCGATTCTCAATGGAGAATCCGGCCTTTCCCGTTACCTCGCCGAGATCCGCAAGTTTCCCATGCTGGAACCCCAGCAGGAATACATGCTCGCCAAGCGTTGGCGCGAGCACGACGATCGCGACGCGGCACACCAACTCGTCACCAGCCATCTCAGGCTCGTGGCCAAGATCGCCATGGGCTATCGCGGCTACGGCTTGCCGATTTCCGAGGTCGTCTCGGAGGGCAATGTCGGCCTGATGCAGGCGGTGAAGCGGTTCGAACCCGACAAGGGGTTCCGTCTCGCCACCTACGCCATGTGGTGGATCAAGGCGTCGATTCAAGAGTACATCCTGCGTTCCTGGTCGCTCGTGAAGATGGGCACCACCGCGAACCAGAAGAAGCTGTTCTTCAACCTGCGCAAGGCGAAGAGCAAGATCAACGCGCTGGACGAGGGCGATCTCCACCCCGACCAGGTCAAGGTGATCGCCAAGCGCCTCGGCGTGACCGATCAGGACGTTGTCGACATGAACCGCCGTCTCGGCGGCGATGCCTCGCTCAACGCGCCGATCCGCGACGACGGCGAAGCCGGCGAATGGCAGGACTGGCTGGTCGACAACTCGCCCAACGCCGAAGCCTTGATGGCGGAGAGCGAGGAATTCGATCACCGCCGCCAGGCCTTGAGCGGCGCCATCAACGTGCTCAACCCTAGGGAACGCCGCATCTTCGAGGCGCGGCGCCTCGCCGAAGAGCCGATGACGCTGGAAGACCTCGCCGCCGAATTCGGCGTCTCCCGCGAGCGCGTCCGGCAGATCGAGGTCCGCGCCTTCGAGAAGGTGCAGTCCGCGGTCAAGGGCACCATCGCGAAGCAGGAGGCGGCGCTCGAAGCCGCGCACTGAGAGTTCTACAGGCGGATCGAACAAGGAAGGCCGGCGGAAACGCCGGCCTTCTGCGTTTCGGGTAGCAGTCAGTTTTCGTAGGGCGGATTAGCCGCAAGGCGTAATCCGCCGGCATCCAATGGCGGATTACGCTTGCGCTAATCCGCCCTACAAGCTCTGCGTTTCGGGTGGTGGTCAATAATAATCGCGCAGATATTGCGCGAGCGAGTTCGGCTCGTCGACCGAATTGAAATCGTAGGGATCGCCATAGAGCAGCGCACTCGCCTGCGTCTTGTAGTCGGGCGCGACGTTGTCGGGCTGGTCGATCGGCTGGGCCAACATGTCGCGATAGCTCCTCCAGGCGCCCTCGGTGCCGATGAAGATGCAGACACAATGGTTCGGCTCGGCATAGAGGTAGCGCACCTCGTTGCCGTAGCGGTGGATCACGAAGCGATGCGGCGGCAGCGCGCGCAGCGCCTTCTTGCCCGCCGCGTCGTTGGCGACCTGGACGCGAAAGCCGGCGGAGGACAGATAGAAGCTGTTCTTGTCGAGGAAGGGCTTGCTCGGGGTTTCCAGCGCCGCCAGCAGCGAGGCGCAGAGGAGAAGCGCGATCGCCGGCACGGCAGCCATGGCCTTGCGGCGCATGGGCCGCGCGACCGTCATCGTCATGAACGTCATCGTCATGGGCGTCATCGTCACTCCCCCCACTCCCGCGCCAGCTTCGCGAGCTGGCAGCCCTCGCAATAGCGCGCGTCCTTGTAGTCGATCCAGTTGTGCGCGTAGACGCGCTCGAGCGGAATCTGGTAGCGCGCGCGCAAGACCTTCACCAGCACGCGCCATGCGGCAATCTGCGCCTCGGTCGGCCCGCGGGTGACGTCGGGGAAATTGCCGGCGAACTCCACGCCGATGGAATTGGTGCCGAGCACCTGCCGGAAGGTCGGGCGGTTGTCGATATACTTGTTGTCATTGCGGTTGGCGCCGTCGCCATGGGTCGGCACCAGGTCCTCCGCCACCGCCCAGTAGACCGTGCCGTCGGTCTCGACCCACACCGTGACGCCGCGCCGCGTCGGATTCCTGTTCTGCAGCGCCGCGCCGCCCTTGGCCGAACCCGCCGGCCCCTCGGTCTGGTGGACGATGATGTTCTTCCAGGGATGCGCCCTGGCGACGTCGCCCCACGGCGCGAGCCAGACCATTTTCAGCCCGGGAATCTCGGGCGTGCCCGAGGCGCGCGCCAGCGTCGCGAGGTCGGTTTGCGCCGTGGCAGGGAATGAGAAAACGACGGCGAGGAGCGCCATCGCCGGCAGGCGAAATTTCATGAAGTCGAAATCCGGTGGCGCTATTGCCTTAGCACGTTTTTTGGTTTGACGCGTTTTCTTGACGCGAACCGGTGCCCACCCCGGATCACGTCCGGGGCAGGCTTCGCTTGAAAACGCTATGTCGTGGACTCAGGCGTGCTTGCGCATGGCGGCCGCGACCGGATCGGCCTCGAGGCCGGGGATCAGCGGGGGCGACGGGTCGTAGACGGCAAGACGGTTGCGGCCGTCGCGCTTGGCCTCGTAGAGCGCGTGGTCGGCGGCGGCAATCAGCCGGTCGGGGAAGGCGCCCATGGTCCGCGTCCACTGCGCGACGCCGATCGAGACGGAGATCGGGATCTCGCTCCCGGCGCATTCGGCGGCATCGGCGCGGCAGACCTCGAGCACGCGGCGGGCGATCAGCGCACCCTCGCGCAAGGTGGAGGACGGCAGCACGATGCAGAACTCGTCGCCGCCGGTGCGTGCCAGCATGTCGCCCGGCCGCAGCCGCGTCTGCGCCATCAGGGTGAAGTGCTGCAGGCAGGCATCGCCCGCGGCATGGCCGTGGGTGTCGTTGATGCCCTTGAAACCGTCGAGGTCGATCACCAGCAGCGAGAACGCCTCGCCCGAACGCTCCGAACGGGCGCATTCCTCGGTCAGCCGCTGCAGCAAATGGCGGCGGTTGGCGACCCCGGTCAGATCGTCCATCAGCGCGAGGTCGGCGACCTCCGAGCGCAGGCGGTCGATCGCCATCAGCAGGAAGCCGAAATTCACCGCCATCGACAGGAACACCAGCACCAGCGTCAGCAGGGACTGGATCTGGGTGTAGTGCGAGAAGGAAAAGCCGCCGGCGGCGCCGGTCAGCCCGGACATCAGCCGCAGCGAGTAGATGGTGACGATGAGGATGACGACGATGCCGGCGAGCTGCGCGCCGGAATTCTTGCGGCCATCGGGCGGCGACAGCAGCATCTTCAGCGACAATATCAGCGGCAGCGCCTGGGCCACGGTGAAGATCGTGAGCCGGGCCGGCGCGTTGTCATAGACGTAGATGAAGAAGCCCATGCCGAAGAACGCGTTCATCGTGATGAGCGCGGTCCGCTGCCAGTTGACCTCCTTCTCGTAGAAGCACTGGATGCCCATCGCGGCGAGGCACGTGGCGAGCACCATGATGGTGCCGCCGGCAAGCAGCGGCAGCAGCGATGCGTCCATGACGCCGCGCAGCGTCGCCACGGCGGCCGCGGTCGCGCACATGAAGGCCGAACCGGTCCAGTAGCGGGCGGCTTCGAACGAGGGATAGGTCCGCTGCACGTAGGCCCAGATCAGGCCCAGCGCCAGGAAATTGATGACCAGTACGGTCCAAAGCGTCGGAACGCTCAGCATCGCGAAATTCGGGACAGTAATTGTCCCTTCTCCCCTAGTTAAGACCGCCCCGCCGTTGGGTGCACCGCCTGAGACAATCCCCGCTGTCTTGCCCCGCTGTCTTGCCTGCAAGGTGCAGCGCGGCGGCTTAACGGAGTCTGACCGCAGGCGCACAATCGGAACCGTGGTTTTATTTTAATGAATGCGCTCAATCGCCTTCGATGCGAGACAAATGACGCGCGGAAATTGGTGTCGCGTTAACCTTGTTGCATGCGCGGCGCCGCCATCGATCCGCGCGTCGCGCCGACGCGGCGCAGGAAAATTTCAAAAAAAGACCCTCAAAACGCATAACAGCTGTGGATAACGCCATCATGGCGTCGTGACAGCACGCGGCAGCAGCCCGCGAATCTGTTGGAAATGTACGTGAGGATGTTGCGAGGTTGGCCCTCCGCCACAATGCATGCCTCGGAGTCGCGTTCAATCCATTAAACCCTTGAGAGGATACTATGGCTAAGAAAGCGAAGAAGGCCAAGAAGGCGAAGAAGGCGAAGAAGGCCAAGAAGGGTAAGAAGTAGCTCTTCAGCCCGGGCGGAGCGCCGCGCGCTCTGCCCGGGCGCTCAATCGGTGCCAAGGGTTTTGTTGAGTTGATTTTTGGAAGATGGCGGGCGGCGGCCCGCCTTTTTGATTCCTGGGGGAGCAAGATTCCTCGCCGCCGTCATGCCCGGGCTTGTCCCGGGCATCCACGTTCTTGGCGAGGCAAAGGAAGACGTGGATGGCCGGGTCAAGCCCGGCCATGACGAAGAGAGACTATCTGCCTTCTCTCCGCCTACCGCTCCGCCAGCGCGAGCCTGGCGCCGAGCGCGGCAAAGCCGGCGGCAAAACTGCGGCGCAGCCAGGCCAGAACCTTCGGCCGCGAGATGACACGGTCGCGGACGGCGGCGGCGAACAGGCCGTAGGCCGCAAACACCACGAAGGTCATCGCCATGAACACCACCGACAGCTCCAGCAGGCGGGCGACCGGATGCGCCTCGCCAGCCTCGATGAACTGCGGCAGGAAGGCGAAGAAGAAGATCGAGAGCTTCGGGTTGAGGATGTTGATCAGGACGGCGGTGACGATCACCCGCCGGTCCGACCTTCGCGAGGGCTGCGCCGAGATCGCCAATGCCCCGGTCTCGCGCAGCGCCTGCCAGGCCATGTAGAGCAGATAGGCCACGCCGCACCATTTCAGCGCCGCAAAGGCCAGCGCGCTGGTGTGCAGGATGGCGGCAAGCCCGAGCATGGCCCCGATCATCTGCGGCAGGATGCCGAGGGTGCAGCCGAAGGCGGCCGCGACGGACGCGCGCGAGCCCTGCGCCAGCGCCACCGCCAGGGTGTAGAGCACGCCGGTGCCGGGGGAAGCGACCACGATCAGCGTGGTCAGGAGAAAAGACAGCGTCAGCCCGGCAATTACCACGCCGCGGGAAATGGCGGAAGCCGCCCCGGCTGCCGTCATGACCTGCCCTGACGGCGAAAGCATGCCGGCCCCGCGCCGGTTGCCAAAGCCGGCGGTGCGTATAGGTTGCAGCGCGAATTCTTCCCTCACCAAGCCGACTGGAGTGCCGCAATGACTGCGATCAACGGAAGTGCCGCCGCGATAACGGGGGCAGCAAGCGGCATCGGCCGGGCGCTGGCGATCGAGCTCGCCGCGCGCGGCTGCGACGTCGCGATCGCCGACCGCGACGAGGCGGGCCTTGCTTCCACAGCCGCCGAGCTCGCCACCCGCGGGGGCAAGGTGACGACGCATCGCCTCGACGTTTCCGATCCCGCAGCGATCCAGGCCTTCGCGCAGGCCGCCACGTCAGCCCATCCCGGGCTCAACATCGTCATCAACAATGCCGGCGTGGCGCTGCTCGGCCAGTTCAACGAGATCGACCAGGCGCAGTTCGAATGGCTGATGAACATCAACTTCTGGGGCGTCGTGCACGGCAGCCGCGCCTTCCTGCCCCATCTCGAACGCCAAAAGGCGGCGCATATCGTCAACATCTCCTCGATCTTCGGCATCATCGCGCCGGCGGGCCAGACGGCCTATTGTGCTTCGAAATTCGCCGTGCGCGGCTTTTCCGAGGCGTTGCGGCATGAGTTCTGGCTGGCCAAGAGCCCGGTCCAGCTGACGGTCGTGCATCCCGGCGGCATCAAGACCAACATCGTGCGCAACATGCGCACCGGCGCAGGGATCACCGACAATGCGCGCCGGGTGGAATCGATCGAGCGCTTCGACAACGAGTTCGCCAAGACGACGACGGCCGTGGCGGCGCAGACCATCATCAAGGGCATCGAGACCAACGCGCCGCGCGTCCTGATCGGGGGCGATGCGAAATTCATGGACCTGTTGCAGCGGTTCCGGCCGGGCAAGTATTTCTCGCTGCTGCAGCGGCGGATCGAGAAGCAGCGGGCGGCGGCTGCGGCGAAGTGAAGATGGCGCTCATCATCGGCACACTCCGTTGTCGTCCCGGCGAACGCCGGGACCCATAACCACAGGGAATAGTTGTTTCAAAGAAAGCCGTCCGCCCGCTCGCCTCAACAACATCCGCCGCGGCGTATGGGTCCCCTGAGTTCACAAACGAAGTGCAACACTTCCTTAGGGAGGTGTTGCCATGGGGCGGAGTTACGATCAGCTTTCCCTGGACGATCGATGCGAGATTGCCCGCCTTTCGGCCAATGGCAGCTCGATTCGGCAAA
>NZ_JACRMG010000005.1 GCF_016219575.1 Bradyrhizobium sp.
CCAGTGCAGCATTGGCCCCCGCCCCCTTCGGCAATAGCACTTCCATAAAGCTCGGTTGTCCGGTCTGCTTCACTGCCATCGCGATCTCCCAAGGCCACGTCTCAGAGAATCACAATCGCCGAATTACGCAACAGGCCCCTAGTGGGAGAGGGTCGCGCCGAAGGCGCGGGGTGAGGGGTTTGTCTCCGCGGAGACAGACCCCTCATCCGTCGCGCATCTGTCGATGCGCGCCACCTTCTCCCACAAGGGGAGAAGGGAAAGAAACGACCGTCGCTGAGTTGCGGCGTCCGAGCAGCAGTTGTTCGGCTTCCGTAACGATCCGTTCGACGATCTCGGCGGCCGGTGGGATATCATGGATCAGCCCGACCGACTCGCCGGCAAAGACCACGGCGATGTCGAAATTGCCGGCGGCTCTGGCCGCGAAATATTCCGCGGACACCTTCCCGACCTTCTGCATCAGTTCCACCTCGTGGCCGGTCCAGCGCCGCACATGCTCGTTGATCAAAGTGCGGCCGGTGAACGGCGCCGGCCAGAAGATGTTGCGTGACCAGTCGGGCACGACACCGCGCACGGTCTCGCCGGCATTCGCTGAACAGATGCGCCGCTTGGCTTCATCGGCCCCATCAGCCTCGATGCTGGCATAGAAGCGCGTTCCCATCAGCACGCCGGAGGCGCCGAGCATCATCATGGCCGCCAGCCCGCGCCCGTCGGCAATGCCGCCGGCGGCAACCACCGGCACGCGGCCGGCGCAAAGGTCGATGATCGCAGGCACGATGTCGAGCGTGGTGCGCGAAGCGCCGTGACCTCCCGCCTCCGTGCCTTGCGCGATCAGGATGTCGGCGCCGGCATCCAGCGCCTGCTTCGCCATGTCCTCGCTCTGCACCTGGCAGATCAGCAGCACACCGGCGTCTCTGATGCGTGGCGCAAAGGCCGTGGGATCGCCGAACGAGAGCATGATCGCGCGCGGCTTTGCCGCCAGCGCGATGTCGAGAAGCACGGGCTGCTTCGCCATGCTCCAGGTGATGAAGCCGATGCCGAAGGGCTTTGCGAAATCCTTCAGCTTTGCGGTCTCCGCTTCCAGCCACTCCCGGTCGCCATAGCCGCCACCGAGAATGCCGAAACCACCGGCTTCGGTCACCGCTCCCACAAGCCGCGATCCTGCGAGCGCGGCCATCGGCGCCAGCAGGATCGGATGCTTGATCCCCAGCAGCGCGGTCAGCGGCGTTGTGATCGGCATAAACCTCTCCTCATCTGGACAGCGAGCTTAGGCCGGACTACCATTCTCAAAAAATGAATACTTGAGAATGCTGCCATCTCTAAATCAAAACGGAGATATACGGTGGAACTGACCGACCTCCTGACCTTCTCGGCCGTCGCCCGCACCGGCGGTATCACCCGTGCCGCCGAGGAGCTCAACACCGTGCAGTCCAACGTGACTCAACGGGTAAAGGCGCTGGAAGCCGAAATCGGCACCGCGCTTTTCGAGCGGCACAGCCGCGGGATGACGCTGACCGGCGCCGGAAGGCGCCTGCTCCCCTACGCGCAGCGGATGACCGCATTGTCGCGCGAAGCGGTGCTGGCTGCACGCGACGATGGCGAGCCGAAGGGTCCGCTCGCCATCGGATCGATGGAGACGACCGCAGCCGTGCGCCTGCCCGCCTTGCTCGCCGATTTCCATCGCCGCTTCCCCGCCGTGCAGCTCAGCCTGCGCACGGCCACCACCGCCGACCTCGTCGCCGCCGTGCTCGACGGCAGTCTCGATGGCGCCTTCGTCGCCGGTCCGATCGAGCACGCGGACCTCACCTCGATTGTCGCCTTCCGCGAAGAGCTGGTGCTGGTCACGGCCGGGCACGTGAAGGATCTCGCGGCACTGCGCGCGGCGACGCCGGAGTCCGGTCCGACCGCGCTGGTGTTCCGCACCGGCTGCACCTACCGCCAGCGCCTGGAGCAAACCATGACCGAGCTCGGCTGGCCGTCGGCCACGCGCTTCGAGCTCGGCACGCTCGACGGCATGATCGGCTGTGTCGCTGCCGGCATGGGCGTCACGCTGCTGCCGCGCGCCGTGGTGGGTCGAAACGACAGCGTCAGGATCCACGCGCTCGGGGCAGCACAATCGCGGGTGGAGACACTGTTCATTACACGGCGCGCCGCGCATGATTACAGCGCGCTACGCGGCTTCGTTTCCTGCCTGAACAAGCAGGATGCCGACATCGCGGCCTGACGCGCGGCCGTCGCCTTCCGCATAGCGAAATTCGTTCGCCACACTTTCGTAACAATGCGGCGATGCGGCTTCGCACACGCAAATGCGCGGCGTTGCGCCGCTCCGTCGGAATCTTCTGGCCGTTCGCCGCTACCACGTTAGTATGTGGCACTTTCTGCCAACAACCAAAACGTCAACTCTTGGGAGGACTGCGATGCGTCAGGCACTCGTATTGTGCTGCTCTGTTGCCTTGTTGGGATCGGTCGGCGCGGCCAGCGCGCAAGACTGGACGAAATCGAAATGGGGCCCGGACGACGAGATCGGCGCCGCCAACTACATGAAGCCGGAGCTCGTCGTCAAAGCCGCGCAGCTCGTGAAGACCGGCAAGACTTACGCGCTCGGGTTTCCCGTAGACTCAAAGATGCCCGCCTATCCGCCCCGCGCCTTCAAGATCACCGTGGTGCAGCCGGGCCAGGCCGGCATCCCGGGCCTCGGACCGAGCAAGACCACCTACAATGACGACATCATCGAGGGCTGGGTCGGCGTCGGCAGCCAGCTCGACGGCCTCGGCCATATCGGCGTCGAGCATGTCTATTACAACGGCAACAAGCTCGCCGACTTCGCCGATCCCACCGGGCTGAAGAAGCTCGGCGTCGAGAAAATTCCGCCGATGGTTACGCGCGGCGTGCTGCTCGACATGGCCGCCCATTTCGGCACCGACATCGTCAAGGAAGGCACCGCCTTCAACGTCAAGGAAATCGAGGAAGTCGCCAAGAAGCAGGGCGTCGAAATCCGCCAGGGCGACGTCGTGCTGTTCCATACCGGTTGGGCCAGCTTGATCGGCAAGGACGACAAGCGCTTCAACTCGGGCGAACCAGGCCTCGGCGTCGAAGGCGCGAAATACCTGACTGGCAAGGGCGTTGTTGCCGTCGGCGCCGACACCTGGGGTGTCGAGGTCATTCCGTTCGAGAGCAAGAACGTCTTCGAGGTGCACCAGATCCTGTTGCCGATGAACGGCACCTACATCATGGAAGTGCTGAATACGGCCGATCTCGCCAAGGACAAGGCCTATGAGTTCCTGTTCGTGCTCGGCCAGCCGCGCTTCAAGGGCGGCGTGCAGAGCATGATCAACCCGGTCGCGATCCGGTAAGGACCGTCTCGAAAAGCGGCATGGCGTCCGAGGGGATGCCATGCCGCACTCCATCTTTCTGCCCTGCAGCGCCCGTGTTATGCGCTCTTCATGCCCGCCCCCATCCTTCCGCTGATCGAAGCCGCCGGCCGCTGGCCGGAGCGCGGCGCGCTGATCGGCCTCGATCTCGGCACCAAGACCATCGGCGTTGCCGTGTCCGATCCGGACCGGCGACTTGCCACGGGCGTCGAGACCATCCAGCGCAAGGCATTCAAGGCGGATGCGGCGCGGCTGCTGGCGCTCGCCGCCGAGCGCAGCGTCACCGGCTTCGTGCTGGGACTTCCGATCAACATGGACGGCAGCGAGGGCCCGCGCGCGCAATCGACGCGCGCCTTTGCCCGCAACCTCGCCGGCCTTACCGAACTGCCGATCGGCCTCTGGGACGAGCGGCTCTCGACCGCGGCGGTGGAGCGCGAACTGATCGGCATGGATGTCAGCCGGGCCAAACGCGCCGGGGTAATCGACGAGCACGCCGCGATCTTCATCCTGCAGGGCGCGCTCGACCGGCTGAAGACGCTGCGCGGGGACCGCTGATGGCGGTCGTGATCTCGGCGCTATTGCCGGTGTTCCTGCTGATCGTGCTCGGCTTCATCCTTAGGCGTAGCCTGATGCGGCTGGACACGCAATGGCACGGGCTGGAGCGGTTGACCTATTACGTGTTGTTTCCGATGCTGTTGATCCAGACCCTGGTGAAGGCCGATCTCTCCAGCGTGCCGGTCGCCGGCGTCGGCGGCGCGCTGCTGCTGTCGGCGCTTCTGATGTCGCTGCTGTGCCTGGCGCTGCGGCCGATGTTCTCGCGGCTGGCCATCGATGGTCCGGCCTTCACCTCGATCTTCCAGGGCGCGACGCGCTGGCAGACCTTTGTGGCGCTGGCAGTCGCCGGCAATCTCCATGGCGAGACCGGACTGGCGCTGGCGTCCGTCGCCATGGTCGCCATCATCCCGCTGGTCAACGTGTTCAGCGTCTCCGTGCTGGCACATTACGCCTCGCCCGAGAAACAGTCGGTCCGCGCCATCGTGATGACCGTTGTGAAGAATCCGCTGATCTGGGCCTGCGCAATCGGGCTTGCCGTCAACGTTGCGCAACTGCCCCTGCCGAAGGTCTGGCACGACGTTGCCGAAGCGCTCGGTCGCTCCTCGCTCGGCATCGGTCTGCTCGTCACCGGCGCGGGCCTGCATCTCGAAGGCCTGTTCCGGCCGCGCCTCGCCGCTTCCATCGCGGTATTCCTCAAGCTGATCCTGATGCCGGTGCTCGCCATCGCGCTGGCGCTCTGGTTCGGCATATCAGGCCCGGGTCTCGTGATCGTTGCCGTCTGCTCGGCGGTGCCCACATCGTCCTCCGCCTATGTGCTGGCGCGTCAGATGGGCGGCGACGCGCCTCTGCTGGCGCAGGTCATCACGCTGCAGACGATTTTGGCTGCGATCACGATGCCGATCGTGATCGCGCTGGTGACGTGAACATCAACTGGTCAGAAAGATCGTCTGCAGCGTCGCCGCGAGATTGTTCAGGCCGTGCAGCACGATGGTCAGCAGGGTCGAGCCGGTGCGGTAGCGGATGTAGCCGAACAGCAGGCCAATGGAAAACACCTCGCCAAAGAAGAACCAGTCATATTGCATGTGCAGCGAAGTCCATGCGATCGACGACAGCAGGACGGCGCCGGCAGGCTTGAGGAAGGACTCCGACCAGCCGCGATAGAGAAAACCGCGCGCGAACAGCTCTTCCGATATCGGCGCGGCGATGCAGAAGGCGATCACCAGCAGCCACAGCGCGCCGTCGGCCTGCGCGGATTTCAGCACGTCGCCCATGAATCCGGGCGTGATCTCGCGCCCAAGCGCGCGCGACAGCAGGTCCCAGCATCCGACCAGCACCACGAGGGACACGACGCCGAGCGCGGCATTCTTCCAGGTCGTCCAGCGCAGCGCGAGATAATCGGCAAACGGCGTACGCGACGGCCTGATGGCGATCCAGCAGGCGGCGGCGACGGCTGGCAGGCCCATGATGACCGACAGCGATATCGTCAACCCGCCCCCGACCGCGCGGATGGTGGAGACGATATCCGCCTCCCCTTCCTGCCGAAGCACGAACCAGGCGATGACCGCGAGCTGGCCGGCAAACATCGCGCCGAAGATGAACAGCCCCCACAGCGTGGTGCCCCAGAATTTCCAGATTCTTGGCGGGCGCGCAGTGCCCGCCACCAATGGCGGAGGAATTTGGGAGCTGAGAGAATCCATCAAGCGATTTCCGGTTTCGCCACTCGTCATGCCCGGGCTTGTCCCGGGCATCCACGTCTTTGATGGCATATGGTTAGAAAGTCGTGGATAGCCGGAACAATTGCGTCAAGACGCGCTACGGCGCTCTTGCCCGGCCATGGCGGCAGTATCGTTACGGCAGCACCCGTTCCAGCAGCCGCCGGACGTCGTCGTTGGGAAGCTCGGTGGCCCCGTACATGCCGCCGTGATTTCCGGCAAGGCGGGTGTCGGCGAACAATTCCGCACTGCGCGGCGCGACGGCATTGAGCGCGGCGGCTGCCGCCAGCAGCGCAAGCTTCTCCACCGCAACCCGCGCGACGCGCTCGCCATCCGGACGACGAAACGCCTTGGCGATGAAGCCGGCGGCTTCCGCCGCGCCGGGCAATCCCCTGCTCTCTCCGGCAAGTTGCTGCAGCACTGCGACCGCCGCGTCCGTCTCGCGCGACAGGGCGCGGAGCACATCGAGGCACATGACGTTGCCCGAACCTTCCCAGATCGCGTTGACCGGGCTCTCCCGGTAATGCCGCGCCAAGATGCCTTCCTCGACATAGCCATTACCGCCGAGGCACTCCATCGCCTCGTACAGAAAGCCCGGCGCGCTCTTGCAGACCCAGTATTTGATCGCAGGCGTCAGCAGGCGCATGTAGGCAGCCTCGCCGGCGTCGTCAGGCGCGCGGTCGAAGGCGCGGCAGAGCCGCATGACAAGCGCGACCGACGCCTCCACATGCAGCGCCATGTCCGACAGCACCGCCTGCATCAGCGGCTGGTCGGCGAGATGTTTCTGGAACACGCTGCGGTGTCTGGCGTGGTTCAGCGCGTGCGCCAGCCCCGAGCGCATCAGCCCGGCCGAGGCAATCGCGCAATCCTGGCGCGTCAGCTGCACCATCTGGATGATGGTACGGATGCCCCTGCCTTCGTCGCCGACGCGCTCGGCATAGGCGCCGTGGAATTCCACCTCGCTCGACGCATTGGAGCGGTTGCCGAGCTTGTCCTTCAGGCGCTGGAAATGAATGGCGTTGATCGAGCCGTCCGGCGCAAAGCGCGGCATCAGGAAACAGCTCAGCCCTTCCTCGGCCTGCGCCAGCACCAGGAAGGCGTCGCACATCGGCGCCGACATGAACCATTTGTGGCCGGTGATGCGATAGCCGTCGGCGGCGCGTTCGGCACGCGTCATGTTGGAACGCACGTCGGTGCCGCCCTGCTTCTCCGTCATGCCCATGCCGAGCGTCATGCCGCGCTTGGTCCACCACGGCGCGAAGGCCGGGTCGTAGGAGCGCGTCGACAGCACCGGCATCACCTTCGCAAGCAAATCGGGCTGCACAGCCAGCGCAGCGACGGAGGCGCGCGTCATGGTGATCGGGCAGAGATGCCCGGTCTCGACTTGCGAGGCGATATAGAATTTTGCCGCGCGCACCACTTCCGATGCGCCGCCGGCGGGCGCACCTTTCGCGGTCCAGGTGGAATTGTGCACGCCGGCGTGCGCGCTAGCCGCCATCAGCTCGTGATAGGCCGGGTGAAACTCGACCTCGTCGCGGCGGTTGCCGCGGGAATCGAAGGTGCGCAGCTTCGGCGTGTTCTCGTTCGCCACACGCCCGCGCTCGGCCATTGCGGCCGAACCCCAACGCTTGCCGAAGTCCGACAATTCCTTCACGGCCACGGCGCCGCCATTGGCCGCCACAGCGTCAACCAGCGGACGATCGACGCCGAAGAGATCGACGTCCCAGTATGGCGGCGACTGGTTGAAGACCTCGTGGGTCTGGAACGATGGCTTGGTCATGGCCGGTCCTGTCAGGGGCGACGCGGTAGGATGGGAAAATCATAGGCTTCGCCGCCCGCGCCCGGCAGCGAAAAGTGCCACCACTCCCGGAAATAGTTCACGAAGCCCTGCTTGCGCATCGCGGCCACCAGCGCCGTGCGCCATTTGCGCTGCTCCGGCGTTATCAGGGACGACGCCGTGTTCGCCTTCACGTCGGAGCAGTCATAGCCCGTGCCCATGTCGATGCTGCCTTCAGGCGCGCGGGATTCCACCGGAGCGGTGCAGTCCGCATAAACCTTAGCAGGATCGAACTTGGCGGAATTGTCCGCGGTCAAATCGACCAGCGTCAGGTCGAGCGCACTTCCGGTCGAATGGCCGGAATAGGCCGCGATATAGCCGAGGCGGAACAGGTCGGCCTTGCGGAGCTTGGGGTTGTAGCGCCGCTCGGCCGGCGTCTCCTTGCCGTTGCGAGACCACCTCACCATGTCGGCGCTGGCCCGCGCCGGGCGATAACAGTCGAACATTTTCAGCGACAGTTTTTGCTTCGCCAGCTCCTGCTGAACACTCTTCAGCCGCAGCCCCACCTCGCGCTTTACCACGCATTCGCCGGCCTGGTAGCCGGCAAGCGGTTGGCCGACGAAGTTGTTGGATGTGGCGTAGCGGATGTCCTGCATGATGGTGGGATCGACGTCCCGCAGATAGACAAAGCCGCCGGGCAGGCTTTGCGCGTTGGCCGCCGCGACGCCCAGTGCCGTTCCCACAAGCACGACCGCCAAGAACTGCTTCATCGTCTGCATCCAGCCACTCCCCGCGCGCCAATTGCGGCACCGATACGGCACCCCTTTTACCCTGTCTGTTTACCCCGTCCGCGACAGACCGGGGGATAACTCGGCCATGCCGGATTCCCGCTTGCCCCGCCCCCCGTCCGCGCCTATAGCTCTCGCTTTAATGACCTCCCTATCGAAATCGACTTTCGTCCTCGGTCACCGGCATCTGCTGGGAATCGAGGGGCTTTCCGCTGCCGATATCACCGGCCTGCTCGACCTTTCCGAGGAATATGTCGAGCTCAACCGCCAGGTGGACAAGAAGCGCACCTCGCTTCGCGGACGAACCCAGATCAACCTGTTCTTCGAAGCCTCGACCCGCACCCAATCCTCGTTCGAGATCGCCGGAAAACGGCTGGGCGCCGACGTCATGAACATGTCGGTGTCGTCGTCCTCCATGCGCAAGGGTGAGACGCTGATCGACACCGCGGCCACACTCAACGCCATGCATCCGGACATCCTGGTGGTCCGTCACCATGCCTCCGGCGCGGTGGAACTGCTGGCGCGCAAGGTCGACGGTTCCGTGATCAATGCCGGCGACGGCTCCCACGAGCATCCGACACAGGCGCTGCTGGATGCGCTGACCATCCGCCGCAACAAGGGAAGGATCGAGGGGCTCGTCGTCGCGATCTGCGGCGACGTCATGCACTCGCGCGTCGCCCGCTCCAACATCCTGCTGCTCAACACCATGGGCGCCCGGGTTCGCGTGGTCGCGCCTTCCACGCTGCTGCCGCAGGGCATCGAGCGGATGGGCGTTGAAGTGGCGCGCGACATGCGCGAGGGCCTCGACGGCGCCGACATCGTGATGATGCTGCGGCTGCAGCGCGAGCGCATGAACGGCTCGTTCGTGCCCTCCACCGGCGAGTACTTTCACTATTTCGGGCTGGACCAGAAGAAGCTGGCCTATGCCAAGCCGGACGCGCTGGTGATGCATCCCGGGCCGATGAACCGTGGCGTCGAAATCGACTCCGCGGTGGCCGACGGCGCACAGTCGCTGATCCGGGAACAAGTGGAAATGGGAGTGGCGGTGCGGATGGCGGTGCTGGAAGCGCTCGCCCGCAACCTGCCGAACGCGTGAAAACATGCTGACCGATCGCCGCCCGATCCTGCTTGCGAATGCCCGCGTCGTCGATCCCTCGCGCGATTTCGACGGCCCCGGCGACGTGCTCATTGCCGATGGCGTGATCCGCGACTCCCGTCGCGGCATCGGCGCTGCCGGCGTCCCTGAAGGCACCGACATCATCAATTGCTCCGGCAAGGTCGTGGCCCCCGGCCTGGTCGACATGCGCGCCTTCGTCGGCGAGCCCGGCGCGAGCCATCGCGAGACCTTTGCTTCCGCCAGCCAGGCGGCAGCCGCCGGCGGCATCACCACCATCATCTGCCAGCCCGACACGTCACCGGTCATCGACAATTCCGCGACCGTCGACTTCGTACTGCGCCGCGCCCGCGACACCGCCATCGTCAACATCCATCCGATGGCGGCGCTGACCAAGGGCATGCGCGGCGAGGAGATGACCGAGATCGGCCTGTTGAAGGCCGCGGGCGCCGTGGCGTTCACCGACTGTGACAAGAGCGTCACCAATGCGCAGGTGATGCGCCGGGCGCTGACCTATGCTCGCGACTTCGACGCGCTGATTGTGCACCACACCGAGGATCCCGACCTCGTCGGCGAGGGCGTGATGCATGAGGGCGAGTTCGCCACGCGGCTCGGCCTGGTCGGCATCCCCTATGCGGCCGAGTCGGTCATGCTGGAGCGCGACATGCGCCTGGCCGCGCTCACCGGCGGCCGCTATCACGCGGCGTCGCTGACCTCGATCGAGTCGCTCGAAATCCTCAAGCGCGCCCGCGATGCCGGCACCGGCGTCAGCGCTTCCGTGTCGATCAATC
Source organism: Bradyrhizobium sp. (assembly GCF_016219575.1). Lineage (GTDB taxonomy): Bacteria > Pseudomonadota > Alphaproteobacteria > Rhizobiales > Xanthobacteraceae > Bradyrhizobium. Next base: position 10,106 of record NZ_JACRMG010000005.1, read on the forward strand.
ACGTCACGCTGAACGAGAACGACATCGGGCCGTACCGCACGTTCCTGAAACTGTCGCCGCCGCTGCGCACCGAACAGGATCGCCACGCGCTGGTCGCCGCCCTCTCCTCGGGCCTCATCGACGTCATCATGTCCGATCACAACCCGCAGGACGTCGAGGTGAAGCGGCTGCCGTTTGCCGAGGCCGCTTACGGCGCAGTCGGCCTGCAGACCATGCTGCCGGCGGCTTTGCGCCTGATCCATAACGGCGATCTCGATTTCAAGACGCTGATACGCGCGATGTCGACCCGTCCGGCCGAACTGCTGGGGCTGCCCGGCGGTTCCCTGCGCGCAGGCTCGCCTGCCGATGTCATCGTGATCGACCCGGATACGCCCTGGGTGCTCGACCCGGCCGACCTCAAATCGCAGTGCAAGAATACGCCGTTCGACGAAGCCCGCTTCTCCGGTCGCGTCGTGCGTACTATTGTCGGCGGCCGTACCGTCTACGAGCACGTCTGATAGACCGCCGAGGGAGCGTCGCCGATGGGAGCCGAAACCTTCCTGCCTGTCGCCTTTGTCGTCGGCTATCTGCTGGGCTCGATTCCGTTCGGGATGATCCTGACAAGGCTTGCCGGCACGGAGGATCTGCGCTCGATCGGTTCCGGCAATATCGGCGCCACCAACGTGCTGCGGACCGGCAAGAAGGGCCTCGCGGCGGCGACGCTGCTCGGCGACATGCTGAAGGGCACGGCGGCCGTCATCATTGCCGGCACTCTCTGGGGACCGAACGCCGCCATGATGGCAGGCCTCGGCGCCTTTCTCGGCCACCTCTATCCGGTCTGGCTCAAATTCAAGGGCGGCAAGGGCATTGCGACCTATATCGGCGTTCTGCTCGGCCTGTTCTGGCCGGCGGCGGCGATGTTTGGCGCGATCTGGCTCGTGACCGCCTTCACCACTCGCTACTCGTCGCTGTCGGCGTTGGTGGCATGCTTTGCCACGCCGATCTTCCTGTGGCTGTTCGGCCATCCGGCGCTTGCTTCGTTGTTCGCCGTGCTGACGCTGCTCTCGTTCTGGACCCACCGCGAAAACATCAAGCGGTTGCAGGCAGGCACCGAAGGCAAGATCGGGCAGAAGTAGCTAGCGTTTTAGCGCCTGCTCGACAAAGCGCGCCGCGGCGAGTGCTTTCCCATCACTGCCGTACGGCGCGATCAACTGCACGCCGACGGGCAGATTGCCATCCGCCACAAGCGTCGGGATATTGACGCAGGGCGTGCCCAACAGGGTCCAGAGCCGGTTGAGGCGTGGATCGCCGGTGGAATCCAGCCCCTTCGGCGGCGCACCGGGGGCCGAATAGGTCAGGAGCACATCGACCTGCTCGAATACCGCGCCGAGCGCTGCACGCGCCTGCGCAGCGATCGCCAGCGCTTCATCATATTCGGCCGGCGCGATGTCGCGGGTCTCGTCGAGCCGGCCGCGCAAGATCGGAGGCATCTCGTCGTAACGCTCGCGATACTCCCAGGCGAGCGCCTGGTGCGCTTCGAACTGCTGCACCGTCGTGTGGATACGCCAGGCGTCGGCAAAAACCTGCGGCAGAGGGAGCGCGCGCACGCCGGCGCCGGCAAGCTCGGCCTTGCGGGCTGCCAGTTGCAATGCCTCGATGCTCGCCGCCTCGACCTCGCCGGCAAAATCCTGCGTCACCACGCCGATGCGCGGCGCCGCCGGTAACGCCGGCAGCAGCAGTTCCGGCCGCCCGGTGATGGCGGAAAGTCCGCACGCGAGATCCTCGATACCGGCCGCGAACAGCCCGACCGTGTCGAGCGTCCACGAAAAGCACTTCACGCCCACCGTCGGCAGAAGGCGATAGCTCGGCTTGATCGCGGCGGCGCCGCAATAAGACGCCGGCCGGATCACCGAGCCGCCGGTTTGGGTGCCGAGCGCCAGCGGGATCATGCCGGCGCCGACGGAAGCGGCCGAGCCCGACGACGATCCGCCCGGCGTATGCGCGCGGTTGTGCGGATTGAGCGTCGCGGTCGGATCGGTGGCGGCAAAGGCCGTGGTCGTGGTCTTGCCGATGATGGTCGCGCCCGCCCGCCTGAGCATCGCCACCACAGGCGCATCCGCGCGCGGGCGATGGCCGCGATAGATCGGCGACCCCATCTCGGTCGGAAAATCCGCGGTGTCGATGATGTCCTTGATCCCGACGGCAATGCCGCGCAGCGGCCCCTGCCCGGCGGCGCGCGCTTCCGGATCGTGGCAGACGAAGGCGCCGATCGCCTTGTCCTGCGCTGCGATCGCCTGCACCGACCGCGCAACCGCGGCCTCGGCGGCGAGCTCACCCCTGGCGATACGGCGCTGCAAATCGGCGAGTGAGACCATGCCTGCTCTCCCGGCGTCGGTTTTACGAAGGCAGGGCGTAGGGAGCAAGCGAAGGGCAGCCCTTGATCGCACCTTCCGGTTGCGCGAAGCTGCCGGCGCATGCATGACCGGACTCCCAGCGCAAGTCTCTCCGACACCGAACGGCTCAACCGGCTGCGGCTGATCCGTTCGGACAATATCGGGCCGCGGACGTTTCACGCCCTGCTCCGCCATTGCGGCGATGCGGCGACTGCGCTGGAGCGGCTGCCGGAACTTTCGCGGCGCGGTGGCGCGGCGCGGCCGGCGCGAATCTGCAGCGAGGACGAGGCGCGCGGCGAACTCGCTGCCTGCAAGAAGCTCGGCGTCAGCCTGGTCGCACCGGGCGAAGCCGCCTATCCGCCGCGTCTGGCCATGATCGACGATGCGCCTCCCCTGCTCGCCGTCCGCGGCACGCCGGAAACGCTGATGCGGCCGATGATAGCGATCGTGGGCTCGCGCAATGCGTCCGGCGCCGGGCTGAAATTCGCGCAGTCGCTGGCACGCGATCTCTCCGACGCCGGCTTCGTCGTCATCTCGGGGCTGGCCCGCGGCATCGATCAGGCCGCGCATCGCGCCAGCATTTCGGGCGGCACGGTTGCGGTGCTCGCCGGCGGGCAGGACCGCATCTATCCGCCGGAGCACGAAGACCTGCTGTTCGCGCTGCTGCAAGCCGGCGCCGCGATCTCCGAAACGCCGCTCGGTCACGTCGCGCGCGCCCATGATTTCCCGCGGCGCAACCGCCTGATCTCGGGCGCCTCGCTCGGCGTCGTCGTGGTGGAAGCAGCACAGCGTTCGGGCTCGCTGATCACGGCGCGCATGGCCGCCGAACAGGGCCGCGAGGTCTTCGCCGTGCCGGGCTCGCCGCTCGATCCGCGCGCCGCCGGAACCAACGACCTGATCAAGCAGGGCGCAACGCTGGCGACCGAAGCCGCCGACATCATCAACGCCGTGCAGCCGATCATGGCGCGGCCGGTCGCGCTGGAAGAGCCCGAGGATGACTATTCCGAAGCCGACCCCGATGCGGGCGAACGCGCGCGCATCGTCGCCCTGCTCGGGCCGAGCCCGCTCGGCCTCGACGATCTGATCCGCATGGCGGGCGTTTCGCCCGCGATCGTGCGGACGGTGTTGCTGGAACTCGAGCTCGCAGGCCGGCTCGAGCGCCACGGCGGCGGAATGGTATCGCTGCTCTGAGACGAGTTGGCCTGCCTCTCAGAAGCTCTCTACGCTCAGGATGGCCAAGAGCGAGGCCAGAATTCCGCTCCCGGAGAACAGCGCTATCGGAATCAACTCGCGGAGATCGAAACGCGGCGCGCGTGAGAAACGAATGTCCGTGGGCATGCCGGCTCCCCAGTCACTGGTCGCAGCACTCTGCCATGAAAGACCTTACAAGAGGCTGCGACACCACACCGCGCGGCGTTTATCGCGCCCCGCTGGATCAGAGCCGGCCGAACCACCGCGATCCGCGCCGGCGTGTTGCTGCATTGGAACGAGGGGATTCGGCCCGCGTGAGCCGGGCTCAGGAGAGCCTGCGCTTGTTGCGAAGCCATTGCGCGGCCTCGAGCTGCGTCATATCGAGCAGATGCCGGAGCGTCTCAAGGCCGTGGCGCTCGGCGATCTTCGACAGCTCCCTCGAAGTCTCGGCGATGAAGGCCACGGCCTCGTCTGGACCGCCGCTGCCATAGAGATCCGAGCCCGCAGGATCATCCCCCGAACTCCTGCTCCGCCGGCCGCCCGCGATTTTGCCCAAAATCCGTCCCGAATCCTGCCCTCAGACCGGATTATCCCGCAACTCCAAGGCGGTAAATTACAACTTTCGGGACACGTATTCTTACGGGTTTTGAGCCTCTTCAATATCTGGCGATTTGACAGGGGCGGCCCCACCACCCATGTTCGGATCGAATCGGCCGGCCGCGAGTCTCGCGGAACCGGCCTGTAGTTTTTCGCGTAAGCCATTGGAATGACATGAATATCGTCATTGTGGAATCGCCGGCCAAGGCCAAGACGATCAACAAATATCTGGGGTCCTCCTACGAGGTCCTGGCGTCGTTTGGCCATGTCCGCGACCTCCCCGCCAAGAACGGATCGGTCGATCCCGATGCCAATTTCCAGATGATCTGGGAGATCGATCCCAAGGCCAACAGCCGGCTCAACGACATCGCCAAGGCCCTGAAGGGCGCCGACCGCCTGATCCTGGCCACCGACCCCGATCGCGAGGGCGAGGCCATCTCCTGGCACGTGCTGGAGGTGATGAAGGAGAAGCGTGCGCTCAAGGACCAGAAGATCGAGCGCGTGGTGTTCAACGCCATCACCAAGCAGGCGGTGACGGATGCCATGAAGTCGCCGCGCCAGATCGACGGCGCGCTGGTCGACGCCTATATGGCGCGCCGCGCGCTGGACTATCTGGTCGGCTTCACCCTGTCCCCCGTGCTCTGGCGCAAGCTGCCGGGTGCGCGCTCGGCCGGCCGGGTGCAGTCGGTCGCGCTGCGGCTGGTCTGTGACCGCGAGCTGGAAATCGAGAAGTTCGTTCCCCGGGAATACTGGTCGCTGGTGGCGACCCTGACCACGCCGCGCGGCGAGGCTTTCGAAGCGCGCCTCGTGGGAGCCGACGGCAAGAAAATCCAGCGCCTCGACATCGGCTCGGGCGCGGAAGCCGAGGAGTTGAAGAAGGCGATCGAGGCGGCCCTCTTCAAGGTCTCGACCGTCGAGGCACGCCCCGCCCGCCGCAATCCGCAGGCGCCCTTCACCACTTCCACGCTGCAGCAGGAAGCGAGCCGCAAGCTCGGCTTCGCGCCGGCCCACACCATGCGCATCGCGCAGCGGCTCTATGAGGGCATCGACATCGGCGGCGAGACCACCGGTCTCATTACCTATATGCGTACCGACGGCGTGCAGATCGACCCGTCCGCGATCACGCAAGCGCGCAAGGTGATCGGCGAGGACTACGGCAACGCCTATGTGCCGGAAGCGCCGCGCCAGTACCAGACCAAGGCCAAGAACGCGCAGGAAGCGCATGAAGCGATCCGCCCGACCGATCTTTCGCGCAGGCCCGCCGACATGCGCCGCAAGCTCGATAGCGACCAGGCGCGGCTCTACGAACTGATCTGGACCCGCACCATCGCGAGCCAGATGGAATCCGCCGAGCTCGAGCGCACCACCGTCGATATCGAGGCGAAGGCAGGTTCGCGCGTGCTGGAGCTGCGCGCCTCCGGCCAGGTCATCAAGTTCGACGGCTTCCTCGCGCTCTACCAGGAGGGCCGCGACGACGAGGAAGACGAGGATTCGCGCCGCCTCCCCGCCATGAGCCAGGGCGAAGCGCTGAAGCGCCAGGATCTTGCCGTCACCCAGCACTTCACCGAGCCGCCGCCGCGCTTCTCGGAAGCCTCGCTGGTCAAGCGCATGGAAGAGCTCGGCATCGGCCGGCCCTCGACCTATGCCTCGATACTTCAGGTCCTGAAGGACCGCGGCTATGTCAAGCTCGAGAAGAAGCGGCTGCATGGCGAGGACAAGGGCCGCGTCGTCGTCGCGTTCCTGGAAAACTTCTTCGCGCGCTATGTGGAGTATGACTTCACCGCCGGGCTGGAAGAGCAGCTCGACCGCATCTCCAACAACGAGATTTCCTGGCAGCAGGTGCTCAGGGATTTCTGGGGCGACTTCATCGGCGCGGTGAACGACATCAAGGATCTCCGCGTCGCCGAGGTGCTCGATGCGCTCGACGAGATGCTGGGCCCGCACATTTATCCGCCGCGCGCGGACGGCGGCGACGTCCGGCAATGCCCGACCTGCGGTACCGGAAAGCTCAATCTGAAAGCCGGCAAGTTCGGCGCCTTTGTCGGCTGCTCGAACTATCCGGAGTGCCGTTACACGCGTCCGCTTGCCGCCGATTCCGAGGCGAGCGCGGATCGTGTCCTCGGCAAGGATCCCGAGACCGATCTCGACGTCGTGGTGAAGGCCGGCCGCTTCGGGCCCTATATCCAGCTCGGCGAGCAGAAGGATTATGCCGAAGGCGAGAAACCCAGGCGCGCAGGCATCCCGAAGAATACGTCTCCCGGCGATGTCGATCTCGAGACGGCGCTGAAATTGCTGTCGTTGCCGCGCGAGATCGGAAAACATCCGGAGACCGGCGAGCCGATCACGGCGGGACTCGGCCGCTTCGGGCCGTTCGTGAAGCATGAAAAGACCTATGCGAGCTTGGAAGCCGGCGACGACGTCTTCGGCATCGGCCTCAACCGCGCGGTGACGCTGATTGCCGAGAAGATCGCCAAAGGTCCGAGCGGCCGCCGCTTCGGCGCCGACCCCGGCAAGCCGCTGGGCGATCATCCGAGCCTCGGCGGCGTTGCGCTGAAGAACGGCCGCTACGGCGCCTATGTCACCGCCGGCGGCGTCAATGCCACGATCCCGAGCGACATCGCGCCGCCCGAGACGATCACGCTGGCGCAGGCGATCGCGCTGATCGACGAGCGCGCCGCCAAGGGCGGCGGCAAGGCCAGGCGCGCGCCCAAGAAGGCTGCGGCGAAGGCAAAGGCGAAACCTGAAGCCGAGGATGCCGCCGCAAAGCCGGCGAAGAAGGCCGTCGCCAAGAAGGCCGCGGCCAAGCCGAAGTCGGACGCCGTGAGCAAGGCGCGCGCGCCGGTCGCGCCCGCCGCCAAGACGTCGGCGTCGAAACCGGCACCGGCCGCAAAGGCGCCCGCCAAGAAAAGCGCGGGCAAGGGACGCGGGTGAGCAAGCGGCGCGAGCAAGGCTTTCCGGGCCGCGACGCCGTCCTCGCCTTCATCCGCGCCCATCCCGGCAAGGTCGGCACCCGCGAGATCGCGCGCGAGTTCGGACTGAAGAACGCCGATCGCGCCGAGCTCAAGCGCATGTTGCGTGAATTCGCCGACGAAGGCGCGGTGGCAAAGCGCCGCCGCAAGATGCATGAGCCGGCCGAGCTGCCGCCCACCGTGCTTGCCGACATCACCGGGCGCGACAGCGACGGCGAATTGCTCGCCACGCCCACGGAGTGGGACGCGGATGAGAGCGGCACCATTCCCAAAATCCGTGTCGTTTTTCCGCGGCGGCCTCAACCCGGCACCACCGCCGGCGTCGGTGACCGCGCGCTCCTGCGGGTCGAGAAGACGGACGAGGCCGAGGGCACGCCCTATCGCGGCCGCGTCATCCGCGTCATCGCCCATGCAAAGGCGCGTGCGCTCGGCATCTTCCGCAAGAACCCCGACGGCAGCGGCCGTCTCGTTCCCGTCGACAAGAAGCAGGCCGGCCGCGAGTTGAATATCGCGAAGGCCGACAGCGGGGATGCCGAGGATGGTGATCTCGTCAGCGTCGACCTGATCCGCACCCGCGCCTACGGCCTTGCCTCCGGGCGGGTCAAGGAACGGCTCGGCTCGCTCGCCAGCGAAAAGGCGATCAGCCTGATTGCGATCCATGCCCACGAGATCCCGCAGGCCTTTACACCCTCGGCGCTGCGCGAGGCAGAAACCGCAAAGCCTCCCACGCTGGAAGGGCGCGAGGACTGGCGCGACATCCCCCTCGTCACCATCGATCCACCCGACGCCAAGGATCATGACGACGCAGTTCACGCCGAACCGGATCCCGATCCAAATAATAAGGGCGGCTATATCGTCCACGTCGCCATTGCCGACGTCGCCTATTATGTACGGCCGGGCTCGGCGCTGGATCGCGACGCGCTGACCCGCGGCAACTCCGTCTATTTCCCCGACCGCGTCGTGCCGATGCTGCCGGAGCGCATCTCCAACGACCTCTGTTCGCTGGTGCCGGGCGAACCGCGCGGCGCGCTCGCGGTGCGCCTGGTGATCGGTGCGGATGGCCACAAGCGCTCGCACTCCTTTCATCGCGTGCTGATGCGTTCGGCGGCGAAGCTTGCCTACGCGCAGGCGCAGGCCGCGATGCACGGCCGGACGGACGACGTCACCGGTCCGCTGCTCGACCCGATCATCAGGCCGCTCTATGCCGCGCACGATCTGGTCAGGCTGGCGCGCGATGCACGCGATCCGCTCGATCTCGACCTGCCCGAGCGAAAGATCCTGCTCAAGCCCGACGGCACCGTCGATCGCGTCATCGTGCCGGAGCGGCTCGAAGCGCACCGGCTGATCGAGGAGTTCATGATCCTCGCCAACGTCGCTGCCGCCGAGACGTTGGAAAAGAAGGGATTGCCGCTGATCTACCGGGTGCACGACCAGCCGACGCAGGAGAAGGTGCACAACCTCCTGGAATTCCTGAAGACGCTCGACCTTTCCTTTGCCAAGGGCGGCGCCTTGCGGCCTTCGCTGTTCAACCGCGTGCTGACGCAGGTCAAGGGCGAGGACGTCGAGGCGCTGGTCAACGAAGTCGTGCTGCGCTCGCAGGCGCAGGCGGAATATTCCGCGGAGAACTACGGCCATTTCGGCCTCAACCTGCGCCGCTACGCGCATTTCACCTCGCCGATCCGGCGATATGCCGATTTGATCGTGCACCGCGCGCTGATCCGCGCGCTCGGCCTCGGCGAAGGCGCGCTTCCATCCGACGAGACGCTGGAACATCTCGGCGAAGTCGCAGCCCAGATTTCCGCAACCGAGCGCCGCGCCATGAAGGCCGAGCGCGAGACCGCCGACCGGCTGATCGCGCATTTCCTTGCCGACCGTATCGGCGCGACGTTCCAGGGCCGCGTTTCCGGTGTCACCCGCGCCGGCCTGTTCGTGAAACTGGACCAGACCGGCGCCGACGGCATCATCCCGATCCGCACGCTCGGCACCGAATATTTCAACTATGACGAGACCCGCCACGCGCTGGTCGGTTCGCGCAGCGGTGCCATGCACCGGCTGGGGGACGTGGTCGACGTCCGTCTGGTAGAAGCTGCTCCCGTGGCTGGCGCGCTGCGCTTCGAGTTACTATCTGAAGGTCAGATCGTACCGCGCGGCGGAAAGCGCCAAGGAAAGCATCAAGGAAAGCGTGACGTCCTGAAATCCCAGCGCGCGGAAAAAGAGCGAACGCACCCCGCTGCGCGCAAGACGGTGCGCAAGCGCGGCAAGCAAAAATCCGGAAAATCCGGGAAAGGCAAGTCATGGAGACGGTAGGAACAGCGTCGACCGTGTGGACCCGCGAGACCGCCATCGGCGAGAAGCGGGACCTCTGGAGCGCGATGAAGCGCGGCTTTCGCGGCCGCTGCCCGCGTTGCGGCGAAGGCAAGCTGTTTCGCGCGTTCCTGAAGACCGCCAACGACTGCTCGGCCTGCGGGCTTGACTTCACCCCGCACCGCGCCGACGACCTGCCCGCTTATCTCGTCATCGTCATCGTCGGCCACATCATGGTGCCGCTGGCGCTGTCGATCGAGACCAACTTCTCGCCGCCGGTTTGGCTTCAGCTTGCGACCTACCTGCCGCTCACCCTCATCCTGTCTCTGCTGCTGCTGCAGCCGGTGAAAGGTGCAGTGGTCGGGTTGCAGTGGGCGCTGCGCATGCACGGATTTGACGACAATGCCCCCGATGGCATTCCGCCGGTATAAGAACAACAACAACAGAAGACGCTCACGGGGATGGAAATGACGCAAGCAGCGACCGCCGCCAGGGAAGAACCGAAGGAAGAGAAGGAAGCCGATCACCATCCCTATTTCCGGCCGAAGGACGCAGCGACGCTGATCCTGATCGACCGCTCCGCCGCGAGGCCGCGCGTGCTGGTCGGCCGGCGCCACGACAATGTGGTGTTCATGCCGGGCAAGTATGTCTTTCCGGGCGGCCGCGTCGACAAATCGGACAACCGCGTACCCGTTGCCGCGCCGATCACCAGCGAGCTGGAAGCAAACCTGCTCAAGGGCAGCCCGAAGATCACGCCCGGCCGGGCTCGTGCATTGGCGAATGCCGCGATCCGCGAAGCCTGCGAGGAGACCGGACTTTGTCTCGGCCGCAAGGTCGAGAAGCCCGGCAAGCTCGAAGGCGCCTGGAAGCCGTTTGCGGAAGCAGGCCTCTTGCCCGATCCCTCCGGCCTGTTCCTGATCGCGCGCGCGATCACCCCGCCCGGCCGGGTCCGCCGCTTCGACACCCGCTTCTTCACCGCGGATGCTTCCGCCATCGCGCACCGGGTCGAGGGCGTGGTGCATGCCGATGCCGAGCTGGTGGAACTGGTCTGGGTGGAGATCGGCTCCAAGCCGCTTGCGGACGCGCATGCCATGACCAAGAACGTGCTCGTCGAGCTCGACAAGCGCCTGGCCACCGGACCGCTGCGCCACGACGCGCCGGTGCCGTTCTTCCATTTCTACGGCGGCAGGATGCAGAAGGACGTGCTGGGGGCGTAGCGCTCAGACCTGCGCCGCGCCACCATCGACGAACAGCTCGATGCCGGCCACGTAGCTGGAATCATCGGATGCAAGATAGAGCGCCGCATTCGCGACGTCCTCGACGGTGCCGAGGCGGTCGAGCGGCACCAGCGACTGCATGAAGCTCTTCACATCCTTGTCGGCGAACACGTCGAAGCCCGGCGTCTGGATCGGCCCCGGGCTCAGCACATTGACGCGGATGCGGCGTGCCTTGAGGTCCATGGTCCAGCTGCGCGCGAACGAGCGTATCGCAGCCTTGCTTGCCGCATAGACGGTGCCCGCCTCGAACCCTTTCGAACCAGCGATCGATCCCGTCAGAATGATCGATCCGCCGTCCGGCATGATCGGCACGGCCTGCTGCACGGTGAACAGCACGCCCTTGACGTTGATGTCGAAGATCTTGCCATAGGTCGCTTCCGTGATGGTTCCGAACGGCGTGAATTCGTAGATGCCGGCATTCGCGAACAGCACGTCGATGCGTCCCTTGTCTGCCTTGACGGCTTCAACGACACGCGTGACATCAGACACGACGGCCGCATCGGCCCTGATCGCGGTTGCTGCCGGGCCGATGGCCTTTGCAGCCTGGTCGAGTTCGCGCTGGCGGCGTCCGGTGATGAAGACATGCGCCCCCTCCGCGGCGAAGCGCTTTGCCGCAGCGAGGCCAATTCCCGCGCTGCCACCGGTAACGACCGCGATCCTGCCTGCAAGCTTGCCAGCCATGATGCCTCCCGCCGCCGAACGCGTATCGCGACTGTCATAGATACTGCGGCTGAACGCTGCGGTTTCAGCGCGGTAACCGCCTCACCGAAAATCGACTACGTAGCGACAAAACTATGCAAGATTATTCCCGGGCCGGCCGGTTCCGCCGTGCCCTTCCCTTCCTATCTCTTCCCGGACAACAACCATGACGGAATGGGGTAATGGCAAAGCGTCAACTCAAGCTCGGCGCCTTCATGCGGCCGGTCAGCATTCACACCGGCGCCTGGCGCTATCCCGGGGCCTGGCCTGACGCCAATTTCAACTTCCCGCATTTGCGGCAACTGATCCGGAAGCTGGAAGCCGGCAAGTTCGACGCCTTCTTCATGGCCGATCACCTCGCCGTGCTGAACATGCCGGTCAATGCGCTCAAGCGCAGCCACACCGTGACCTCCTTCGAGCCGTTCACCCTGCTGTCGGCGCTCGCCGGCGCCACCGAACGGATCGGCCTGATCGCCACCGGCTCGACCACGTTCGACGAGCCCTATCATGTCGCCCGCCGCTTCGCCTCGCTCGACCACATCAGCGGCGGACGTGCGGGGTGGAACATCGTCACCACCTCGAACCCGGACGCCGCGCTGAATTTCGGCCTCGACGATCACATGGAGCACGCCGAGCGCTACAAGCGGGCGCGCGAGTTCTATGACGTCGTCACGGGCCTGTGGGATTCCTTTGCGGACGATGCCTTCGTGCGCGACGTCGAGGCAGGCCTCTATTTCGATCCCGAAAAGATGCATGTGCTCGATCACAAGGGCAAATATCTCAGGGTGCGCGGTCCCCTCAACATCGCCCGCCCCGTGCAGGGCTGGCCGGTGATCGTGCAGGCCGGCGCGTCGGAGGACGGCAAGCAGCTGGCGGCCGAAACGGCGGAAGCCGTGTTCACCGGCGGCGGCAGCCTCGCCGACGGGCAAAAGCTCTATGCCGACATCAAGGGCCGGATGGACAAGGTGGGCCGCAACCCCGAGCACCTCAAGATCCTGCCCGGCGCCTTCGTGGTGGTCGGCGACAGCGTCGAGGAAGCCAGGGAGAAGCGCGCCCTGCTCGACAGCCGCGTCCACTACGACAGCGCGATTGCTTCGCTGTCCGTGCAGCTCGGCACCGACGCTTCCGGCTTCGATCCCGACGGACAGCTGCCGCCGATCCCGGAAACGAATGCCAGCAAGAGCGGCCGCCAGCGTCTCGTCGACGCTGCGGCGCGCGACAAGCTCACCGTGCGGCAGCTCGCGCAGCGCGTCGGCGGCTATGGCGGGCTTTCCTTCGTCGGCACGCCCCAGACAATCGCCGACCAGATGGAGGAATGGCTGACCAGCCATGGCTGCGACGGCTTCAACATCATGTTCCCGTATCTGCCGGCCGGTCTCTTTGACTTCGTCGACAAGGTGGTTCCGGAACTGCAGCGGCGCGGCATCTTCCGCACCGAATATGAAGGCAGCACCTTGCGCGAGAATCTCGGCCTGCCGCGGCCAAAGAACCGATTCTTTGAGAATTGAACGGGCGGCAATACTGCCCTGCCGGTTCGAGAAAACCTTGATTTGAAGGGTAAATTCCCTGAATCCGGGCCGAATCCGGCCCGGAAAACCTTGACTTATGCCGGTTTGCGGCTAGGTTGCCGGCCAAATGCGGGCCGGTTGGCCGGCGCCAGATTTCCCCTACTTTGCAAAGTTAAAGGCTCCCACCATGGCCAAAGCGGTCACCATCAAGGTCAAGCTCGTTTCCTCGGCGGACACCGGCTTCTACTACGTCGCCAAGAAGAATTCGCGCACCATGACCGACAAGCTCGTCAAGAAGAAGTACGACCCGGTCGCGCGCAAGCACGTCGAATTCCGTGAAGCCAAGATCAAGTAAGATCGCGGAATGTTTTTGACTGAACGGGGCCCTCGCGGCCCCGTTTTTATTTGCCCTACGCCGCCTTGGGCAGCGGCGGCTGGCTCGGCCTGATCAGCGCAAAGGCTACCTGGACGATGCCGCCGGCGAGACCCAGTGCGACGCCGATGCGCCAGGCCATGGTGTAGGAGCCGAGCGAATCGTAGATCAGCCCGCCGCCATAGGCGCCGAGGAACGAGCCTAGCTGGTGGCTCATGAAGGCGAGGCCCTGGATCATCGCCTGCCACTTCAGGCCGAACATTTCAGCGACGGCGCCCGCCACCAGCGGGCCGACGCCCATCCAGAGGAAGCCCATGATCGCGCCGAACAGCAGCGTGCTGCCCGGTGTCGCCGGCAGCATGAAATACCAGGCCAGCGCCAGCGAGCGCAGGATGTAGATCATCCCGAGCAGCGCCAGCTTGTTCCAGCGCTGGCCAGCCCAGCCGAAGAACAGGCTGCCGAGCACGTTGAAGCCGCCGATCATGCCGAGCGTCTGCGCGCTCAGCATCGGATCGAGGCCGCAGATCAAGAGATACGACGGCAGGTGCGTGGTGAGGAACACCAGCTGCATGCCGCAGACGAAATAGGCCAGCGTCATCACCACGAAGGGCGCATTGCCGAACGCGATCCTCGCGGCGGTCGCAGCCGAGGCGTCGCCGATTTCTTCGACGCCCTTGGGCGGCAGCGGAATCTTGTCCACCCTGCCCGCGTACCAGGCGGCCGGCAGCATGAACAGCGACAGGATGACGAAACCGGCGACGCCGATGCGCCAGCCATGACCTTCGTTGAGCAACTGCCCGATCGGGGCCGCCATCAGCGCGCCGAGGGAGCCTGCCGCCGACACCATGCCCATGACCGTGCTGCGCACGGTCGCAGGCACCGCGCGTGCGGAAACCGACATCGCAATCGCATTGGCGGTGCAGGCGAGCGAGGCGCCGATCAGCACGCCGGCGCCGATCAGGATCGGGATCATCCCCTGTGCAGTCGCCATCAGCGCAAGGCCCGCGATGTACATCAGCGAGCCCACGATCATGATCGGCTTGAAGCCCCAGCGCACGGACCAGGCGCCGGCAACCGGCTGCAGGAAGCCCCAGGCGAGGTTCTGCACGGCGAGCGCCAGCGTGAACTGCGATACGGAAATGCCGATGTCCTGCGTCAGCGGCTGCATGAAGATGCCGAAACTCTGCCGCAGGCCCATGCTCAGGGTGAGCATCAGCGACGCACCGATCAGGATGGGGAGCGTGGGCCGCAGGGCTTGCAGCAGGGACATTGTTGTTGTTCTCCCCAGAGCCGCACATCGACAAATTCGACCTGCGATTCCCGATTATTTTAGTTACACAGACCTGTGTAATTGCGCTATGGTCACCCGTCAAGGAAAGCCCGGTCCGGGTCAACGCATGGCATCCCTGCAGAAAAAGCCTGATATGAAGGAGCGGATCCTCGAGACCGCCGACAAGCTGTTCTATCTGCAGGGAATTCGCGCCATCGGCGTCGACACGATCGCCGCCCGGATCGGCATCTCCAAGCGCACGCTGTACAACCACTTCCCGTCCAAGGACGCGCTGATTGCGGCCTATCTGGAGCGGCGCTTCGTGCAGCCGCGCCCGTCCGACAAGCCGCCGGCTGCGCAGATTCTCGCGACCTTCGATTCGCTGGAACGGCGCTTCTCGGCAAAGGATTTTCGCGGCTGCCCCTTCGTCAACGCGGTCGCCGAGCTCGGTGCCGAGGACAAGTCGGTGCGCAAGATCGCCGTCGCCTTCAAGGAGAGCCGCCGGCTGTGGTTCCGCAACCTGCTGAACCAGCTCGGCGTTGCCGATGCCGAGGGACTTGCAACGCAGCTTGCCGTGCTGGTCGACGGCTGCATCGCGCAGGACCTGGTGCGCAACGACCCGTCGATGGCGCGCGCGGCGAGAGAGGCGGCGCGGGTGCTGCTGAAAAATGCCGGCGTGAAAGTGAGCGACTGACGCTCTTCCCTGCGGCCGGCCAAAACTGCTGGCGCGTGTACCCATAAATGGAGCAGCGCTACCGGTGGTCTGCTCTTACCCAATAGCAGCCTGAAAGCGGACAGCGCCGGAGGTCGGAGAAGGGCCAGAAGCGGACATGTGTCACGCGCTTGCGGCGAACAAATCCCATCGCCCTGGAAGGCCCTTAAGTTCAAACGATCCGCGCTCGGAAAACGTCAATCCAGCGCCCGCGACGAGATCCGTGACGACCCGTGACGCCAGAACTTCACCGGGTTTGCACTGTGCCATCAGCATGGACAGCAACACCGGCGATATCCTTGCCTCGGATTTCGATTTCGCCTGTGTGTAGGCCCGCCCGCAATGGCAGATCGATTTGTTGGGCCGCGGCGCTGAAGGCAAGGGCGCAGCGAACTGCACGTCCTGGGCCGTCAAAAGTCGCCAGAACGCCGTCGCCGGTAGTTTTGATCAGCTTGCCGCGATGTTTCTCGATGACTTGGCTGGCGAGCGAATCGTGACGGTCCAGCATCTGTCGCCAGCGCTGGTCGCCCATTGCTGTTGCGCTTCGCGTAGAGTCAGCAATATCGGTGAACAGTACTGTAGCTAGAACTCGGTCAAGTTCGAACGAAGTACCCTCGCGATGACCAGTGACAAATTCCTCTATATCGCCGATCAATCCTTCAAAGTCTCCGGCCCAGAAACCATGATCGCCGGTTGGATATTCAATATACTTGGCACCGGGAATACTTTCGGCAAATGCGCGTCCCATTGCGACCGGAACGGCAGCATCGGTTAGTCGGTGCATCACAAGCGTTGGCACTCGTACGGTGGGAAGCACTGCCGTCACATCGATGAGACGATTTGATCTAAAATAGTTCTTCAACGGGCCTGGGCTACTGCACAAGCGCTCAAGTCTTGCGTATTTGGTGATTGCTTCGGGCCCCGTCATTTGGCTAGGGGCAACCGGCTTGAATGCATCGCCGTTACCCCATGCCTTCATGTACTTCTCGAGTTTTGCTTCGTATTCTTCAGTGGACAAATTCCTGTTGTATGAGTGGAGCAGGCTGCCATAGAGTATTAACCGCGAAATTCGCTCAGGATAGGTCGCCGCGAACATCGCACTCATCGAAGCGCCCTCCGACCACCCCAACAGAGCGGCTCGCTGCGACCCGACCGCGTCCATAACGGCGCGAACGTCGTCCATGCGTTGTTCGAGTGGCGCCACATCGGAAATTCGGTCAGACAGTCCCTGCCCACGCTTGTCGAACGTTATGACGCGTGCAAATTTCGCCAAGCGACGCATGAAGTCGGTATAGCCGGGGAGCAATTCGTGCATCGCCTCGATATGCGAGACAATGCCGTGCACGAGGACGAGATCAATTGGTGCGTCGCCCATTACGCTATAGGCAATGTTCACGTCTCCACTCAATGCGTAATGCGTCTCGGGTAATTCGAAATCGGGCATCTAAGGAAATCTCCTAAGTAGCCTGATTTTCGTACTCGGCTACCTCCCGGTCAACCAAGGAAAATTGCGAAATTCTTTCGACCTGTTGGCGCAGTGCCTTGTTGAAGTTGGCGGCCGGGCCGGGATTCAAGGGCGTTGGCCAAAATACGGGCTCGAATGATGCGCTACGAACTTACCTACACCAAGTGGAGATACTACTGAGCACCGAGCGGCTCAACGGCGGTGGTGGCCTGGTATCGACACTGCCCAACATGGTAGCGCTGATCCGCACCCTGCTCGTACTCGAGTTCAAGCGACTGGCCTATGACGCACTCGGCGCGATCGTAAGACGGGCCCAACAATCAGGCCGCGTCGGACACCACGCGGTTGCGGCCGTCGTGCTTGGCGCGATAGAGCGCCTTGTCGGCGCGCTTGAGCACGTCGGCGACCGGCTCGCCCTTGCGCTCCAGGGTGGAGAGCCCGATCGAGATCGTGACGTCGATCCGCTTGTCGCCCTTGTCGACCGCGAACTTCTCGCCCGCGATGGAGCGGCGCAAGCGCTCCGCCACCATGCCGGCGACATGCGGATCGGTCTCCGGCATCACGATCACGAACTCCTCGCCGCCATAGCGGCAGGCCAGATCGATGCCGCGGATCGACTTGCGGATGCGCACGGCGAATTCGCGCAGCACGTCGTCGCCGGCGTCGTGACCATAGGTGTCGTTGATCGCCTTGAAGAAGTCGATGTCGAGGATCATCAGCGCCAGCGGCTTGCCGCGGGCGGAAGCCTGCTCGGCCAGCGTCGCCAGATGGCTTTCCATGTAGCGGCGGTTGTGCAGGCCGGTCAGCGCGTCGGTGATCGCCATCTCGATCGAGTTCTGCACGTTGTCGCGCAGGTGATCGGTGTAGCGGCGCTTCCTGATCTGGGTACGCGCCCGCGCCAGCAGTTCGTTCCTGTCGACCGGACGCAGGAGATAATCGTTGACGCCGATCTCGAGGCCGCGCAGCAGCCGCGCATTGTTGTCGGCGTCCGAAATGGCGAGGATCGGCACCTGGCGGGTGCGCTCCAGCGAGCGCGCCTGGCTGCACAGCCGAAGTCCGTCGAAATTATCGAGGCTGAGCGAGACGATCAGCAGATCGTAGTCGCCCTCGGCGGCGTGGAACAGCGCCTGCGACGGATCGGGCTCGACGTCGACGCTGTGCTCGGCCGCCAGCATCGGCGCCAGCCGCTCATAGGAGGCCGGGCGGTCGTCGACCAGCAGGATGCGTCCGCCCTTGCCGGTGTCGGCAACGGCGCTGCGCTCCGGCGCCTCCATGCCGATCTCGAGCGAGGTGATGGCGCGCATGCGCAGCTCATCGGTCATCATCTTCAGCCGCGTCAGCGAACGCACGCGAGCCAGCAGCACCACGTCGGAGACGGGCTTGGTCAGGAAGTCGTCGGCGCCGGCCTCCAGTCCGCGGACGCGGTCGGCGGGGCTGTCGAGCGCAGTGATCATCACGACCGGGATGTAGTGCGTGGCCGGATTGGACTTCAGCCGCCGGCACACTTCGAATCCGTCCATGTCGGGCATCATGACGTCGAGCAGGACGATGTCGCATTCGGCGCGCGCGCAGACCGCCAGCGCTTCAGCGCCGTTCGATGCCGTGGTGACGTCGAAATATTCGGCCGACAGCCTTGCTTCCAACAGCTTTACGTTGGCGGGTACATCGTCGACGACCAGAATACGCGCGGTCATGGAAACTCACTTTCACCCGATAAAACGCCGGACCGTCTCAATAAACTTGCCGACCGAGATCGGCTTGGACAAATAGGCTTCGCAGCCGCCTTCGCGAATCCGCTCCTCGTCGCCCTTCATGGCAAAGGCCGTGACGGCCACCACGGGAATGGCGCGCAGTTCCGGGTCGTCCTTGATCCACTTGGTGACCTCGAGGCCGGACACCTGCGGTAGCTGGATGTCCATCAGGATCAGGTCGGGGCGCATCTTGCGGACGAGATCGAGCGCCTCGTAACCATTGCTGGTGCCGGAGGTCTGATAGCCATGCGCTTCCAACAGGTCGCGAAAGAGCTTCATGTTGAGCTCGTTGTCCTCCACGATCAGGACGGTCTTGGCCATCCCGTCCTCCCCGTTCCCAAAGGCGACGCGCCTAGCGGATACGGCGCATCGGCCGCCGCCACCGGATGTGTCGAAAAGTGAATTCAAACTAGCGTCAGATTCGCTCTAACCCGTTAAGTCCGGGGGTCGTGTTTCTGCGATCCCGTTTGCACTTGCTTGAACATCTTCCGCAGACTCGGGCATGATTAGACCCCAGAAGTTAACGGAAAGGCAAACGGCCCGGTTGAAAAAGCCTGTTCAAAACCCGCGAGAAGTGGCTGAAATCGTTGCGATTCAGGCGCTGTCCTTCATTGCCGGCGATCCTGCGCGGCTGGGCCGATTTTTGGCCGAAACCGGCATCGGTCCGGACACCCTGCGAAAGTCCGCTTCCGACCCTAAATTTCTCGCCAGCGTGCTCGATTTCGTGATGCGCGATGACGCAACCGTGAAGGCGTTCGCACAGGCCTCGGAGCTGCATCCGACCAATGTCGCGGCCGCCCATCAGGCGCTGTGCGATCCCGCCTGGGAGCGCGACGTGCCGTGAGCGCGCCGGTGCAAGCGGTGGATGGCCCGCGCGCCTTCTGCCGCGACTGCCTCGCCGATCTCGAATTTTCTGCGAAGCGCTGCGGCCAATGCGGCTCCCCTCGCCTCGTCCGCCACCGCGCGCTGGCGACGCTTTCGCTCGCCCATATCGATTGCGACGCGTTCTACGCCACCGTCGAGAAGCGCGACAATCCGGAGCTGGCGGACAAGCCCGTCATCATCGGCGGCGGCAAGCGCGGCGTGGTGTCCGCGGCCTGCTACATCTCCCGCACCTTCGGCGTGCGCTCGGCGATGCCGATGTTCAAGGCGCTGGCGCTGTGCCCGCAGGCCGTGGTGATCCGGCCCGACATGGCCAAATATGTCCGCGTCGGGCGCGAGGTGCGGCAAGCCATGCAGGCGCTGACGCCGCTGGTCGAGCCATTGTCGATCGACGAGGCCTTTCTCGATCTCTCCGGCACGCAGCGCGTCCACGGCATGATCCCGGCCAAGGTGCTGGCGCGCTTTGCCCGCGACGTCGAGCGCGACATCGGCATCACCGTGTCGGTAGGCCTGTCCTGCAACAAGTTCCTCGCAAAAATCGCCTCCGACCTCGACAAGCCCCGCGGCTTTGCCGCGCTCGATCAGGACGAAGCGCGCGAGATGCTGGCGGAGCGGCCGGTCGGCTTCATCTATGGCGTGGGCCCCGCCTCGCAGGAGAAACTGATCCAGCGCGGCTATCGCCTCATCGCCGACCTGCAGCGCGCCGACGAGCACGAGCTGATGAAGCAGTTCGGCGGTGAAGGCCAGCGGCTGTGGCGGCTGGCGCGCGGCATGGACGACCGCCGCGTAGTGCCCGATCGCGGCGCCAAGACCATTTCAGCCGAGACGACCTTCGAGAACGACATCCGCGATTTCGCGACGCTGGAGAAACTGCTCTGGAAGCTGTCGGAAAAGGTCTCGGCGCGGCTGAAGAGCAGCAATCTCGCCGGCAGCACGATAACGCTGAAGCTGAAGACCGCGGATTTCCGCCAGCGCACCCGCTCGCAATCGATCCAGTCGCCGACGCAGCTCGCCGCCAAGATCTTCGCCCTCTCGCGCGACATGCTGGCGAAGGAGATCGACGGCACCGCGTTCCGCCTGATGGGCACCGGCGTCAGCGCGTTGAAGCCGGGCTCTGCGGCGGATGATTCCGACATGCTGGATCGCCGTTCGGCCCACGCCGAGCGCGCGATCGATGATTTGCGGAAGAAGTTCGGCAGTGCCGCGGTGATCCGGGGGATTGCCTATGACGGGCCGGAGAAGCCGGCGGAGGAGTAATTCCGTCATGGCCGGGCTTGTCCCGGCCATCCACGTCTTCCTTTTGCGCGGCTCCAAAAACGTGGATGCCCGGGACAAGCCCGGGCATGACGAGTGGAGAGTGCGGCGCTTGACCTATTTACAGGGCTTGGAATCCTTCGCGTCGAACTTGCCGAGCGCGCCCGAAATCACGAAATCATTGTAGTCCAGCACCAGCGCCCGCGAGACGCCGTTCTCGAACAGCTCGAACGACATCGCATAGACCGGCGTCTGCTCGCCGTCCTTTGCCCGCGCGTCGCGGTCGTAATAGCTGACCGTCACCGGCCAGCGGGTCAGCGACCTCATCTTGTCGTTGGCGGTGGAGGGGTCGGGCGAGGCAATGCTGCGGTCGCCGGGAATCGGCTGCCCGATCACCGACATCGTGTTGTAGACCTTCTCGCCATTGTCGGAACCGTCATAGACGGTCAGCTCCAGGATCGACTTGCCGGCCCGCGCCGCGTCGATGATCTTGTGGATCTGCTCGGTCGGGAACACGACGCTGCCTTCGAGGTTGAAGGTCTTTGCCACCGGCTGCTTCAGCTTGACGGTGATGCGGTCGCCGACCCGCTCGGCGATGCCGTCGACCGGCGGCGCCTCGGAATCGTTCATCCGCGTGTCGATCTTGAAGCGGTAGCTCTTGCCCTCGGCGTCCTCCCAGGAGGTCGAGCGCAGGTCGCTGAGCGTCAGCTTGCCCTCGCCGCTGTTCAGTTCCGATACCTGGCGGAATTCGGAGGTATAGCCCTCGCAGGCGCTGCCCGAGAAATTGTAGAGGATGCGGCCGCGCGCGCCGTTGACGGCGTTGGAACCGCGCGACTTGACGAGGCTCAGCTCATAGAGCGCCTGATGGGAAAGGAAGCCCGGCCCCGCGGCCTGCGCCGGTTCGCCCGCAAAACCCGATCCCAGCGCAATCGTTGCAATTGTCATGAGCACGGCGCGCGGCGGTTTTGGGCAGACCATGGCATTCCCTTGATTGTGGAAGATTCGCAACAATACCGGCCGTCCTGTTGCGCCGCAACTAGGGCGGCATCACGAAAATGTAGGTTTTGCAGTCAAGGGCGCCGAAACTTCCGGCAAGCGCTCTCGCTTGCATGTCCGCGCGTCATGCGCGAAACAAGGTGCCTTTCCGATCCTGAACGGTCGGATAACGGCGCATTCATTTTGGGGACGGAACATGGCGGGTACGGTCGAACAGAAACTGGCGGCGGAAGGCATCACGCTGGCCGAACCCCGCAGCCCCATCGCCAATTACGTGCCCTTCGTGCGCAGCGGCAACCTGCTGTTCGTCTCCGGCCAGGTCTGCATGAATTCCGACGGCAAGCTGATCGCCAAGGGCAAGCTCGGCGCCGGCGTGTCCGTCGAACAGGGCTATGCCGCGGCCAGGGGTTGCGCGGTGAACCTGCTGGCGCAGGTGAAGGCGGCACTCGGCGACCTCGACAAGGTCACCCGCGTGGTACGGCTCGGCGGCTTCGTCAATTCCGCGCCTGATTTCCTCGACGGGCCGAAGGTGTTGAATGGCGCCTCCGACCTGATGGTCGCGGCTTTCGGCGACAAGGGCCGCCACGCCCGCACCACGGTCGGCGTTTCCTCCCTGCCCGCAGACGCGGCGGTGGAAGTCGAAGCCGTGTTCGAGGTCGCCTGATCGCATGCGCGCTCCCGCCTGGCTGACGGCGCGGCCGGTCGCCCATCGCGGCCTGCATGACATCTCGCGCGGTATCGTGGAAAACATGCCGGGCGCGGTGCAGGCTGCCATTGCCGGCAATTTCTCCATCGAGGTGGACATCCAGCTCAGTGCCGACGGCGAAGCGATGGTGCATCACGACGATGCGCTCGGCCGCCTCACCGAAGGTCTTGGCGCATTGCTGCAGAAGACCGCGGCGGAGCTGAAGGCGACAAAATTCAGGGACACCGGCGAGCACATGATGACGCTCGCCGATCTCTGCACCCTCGTCGCCGGCCGTGTGCCGCTGGTGATCGAGGTGAAGAGCCATTTTGACGGCGACCGCAAGCTGGTGACGCGGCTGGCCGAGGTGCTCTCCTCCTATTCCGGTCCCGCGGTCGGCATGTCCTTCGATCCCGACCAGGTGCTGGCGCTGCGCCAGATCGCGCCCAATCTGCCGCGCGGTATCGTCGCCCAGCGCAACTATGACGACGACTACTGGAAGAAGCTGACCAGGGAGCAGCGCGATGGCATGCTCCATCTGCGTCACGCCTTTCGCACCGAGCCGCACTTCGTCGCCTACTGGGTCAACCAGTTGCCGGCGCCGGCGCCATGGATCGCCCGCAATATCTTCGGCTGCCCGCTTTTGACCTGGACCGTGCGCACGCCCGAGCAGCGCGAACGCGCCGCGCGTTACGCGGATCAGATGATTTTTGAGGGATTTGTTCCGGAGACCTGACCCGCAACAAGCAACCTTGAAGTGGCACGCCGGATGCACGATGTTCTGACATCGATGGCCTCATCTGAAATCACCCTCGAAGCAGTCTCCTCGATCGGCGCGATCCCGGCCGCGGAATGGGACGCCTGCGCCAACCCGGGCGCGGATTCCGACGCCGCTTCAAGGCCCTATTATAACCCCTTCGTATCCCACGCTTTTTTTGCCGCGGCCGAAGCCTCCGGCTCGGCCACGCCGCGCACCGGCTGGGGCGCGCGGCACCTGATCGCCAAGCTCGATGACCGGATCGTCGGCGTGGTGCCCTGCTATCTGAAATCGCACTCGCAGGGAGAATATGTCTTCGACCGCGGCTGGGCCGATGCCTATGAGCGCGCCGGCGGCCGCTATTACCCGAAGCTGCAGTGCTCCGTCCCCTTCACGCCGGCGACCGGCCCTCGCCTCCTGATCCGCGACGGCGTCGACCGCGAGCGCATTGCCGATGCGCTCGCCGCCGGACTGATGGCGCTGTGCAACGCCACCGACGCGTCATCGGTGCACGTCACCTTCGCGCGCGAGGCGGAGGCGAAATGCCTTGCGCAGCACGGCTTCCTGATCCGCAACGACCAGCAATTCCACTGGCACAACCAGGGCTACAAGACCTTCGACGATTTCCTTGCCACGCTGAATTCGCGCCACCGCAAGGCGATCAAGCGCGAGCGGCGCGAGGCTCTCTCCTCAGGGATTACCATCCACTGGCTGACCGGCGACGACATCGACGAAGACGCGTGGGACGCCTTCTTCACCTTCTACATGGAGACCGGCTCGCGCAAATGGGGCCGTCCTTACCTCACGCGAACCTTCTTCTCGCTGATCGGCGAGACCATGAGCAAGGACGTGCTGCTTGTCATGGCCAGGCGCAACGGCCGCTGGATCGCGGGCGCCATCAATTTCATCGGCTCCGACACACTGTTCGGCCGCAACTGGGGCGCCATCGAGCATCACAACTTCCTGCATTTCGAGGTCTGCTACTACCAGGCCATCGATTTCGCGATCCAGCGCGGACTCGCTACCGTCGAGGCCGGCGCCCAGGGCGAGCACAAGCTGGCGCGCGGATACCTGCCGCAGACGACCTGGTCGGCGCATTTCATCGCCGATCCCGATCTGCGCCGGGCGATTGCCGATTACCTCAAGCGCGAGCGCGCCTATGTCGTCGAGGCCGGCCGCGAGCTCGCTGCCGCCGCCCCGTTCCGCAAAAGCGCTGATGACGCGCCTTGAGGCTTTCGGGTAAGAACCTCTGTCGAATGACCGATCTGGAGCCGCCGCCATGCCCGCCTACGACCCGCAAAATCCCTTCGCAAAGATCCTGCGCGGCGAATTCCCCTGCTACAAGGTTTTCGAGAACGACCACGTGCTGGCCTTCCTCGACATCATGCCGCGCGCGCCCGGCCACACGCTGGTGATTCCGAAGGCCCCTGCCCGCAACATCCTCGATATCACGCCTGACGACTATGCCCATGTCGCCCGCGCCGCCCACAGGATCGCATCCGCCGCGATGAAGGCGTTTCAGGCCGACGGCATCACCATCCAGCAATTCAACGAACCCGCCGGCGGACAGGTCGTCTTCCATCTGCACATGCACGTGATGCCGCGCCACAACGGCGTGGCGCTGCTACCGCCCGCGAGCCGCAGGGAAGACGTCAAGGTGCTGGAGGACAATGCGACGAAATTGATTGCGGCGCTGGCCTGAAATCTCCTCCCCCTGAAAGGGGGAGGTCGGGTGGGGGTCTGCCGCGAGCACGGAGCAAGACCCGACCCTCACCCGATTTGCATCTATCGATGCAAATCGACCTCTCCCTTGCAGGGAGAGGTGGAGTAAAATCACTCCGTCTCGAAATCACCTGCGTGCGGCGGCGCCAGCGGAGTGAACTCGCAGCGGTCGGGCTTGACGTCGAGCAGCGGCGTGCCGTCGAGGCAATCGAGGCCGCGCACCAGGATGGTGTTGCCCTCGACGCCGACCAGCTTGACGACCGAGGTGCCAATCGGATTGGGCCGCACAGGCGAGCGCAGCGAAAAGGTGCCGCGGGTCTTCTGGTTGTTCTTCGGGCTCTGCAGCACGAGGTCGCGGCGCGACTGGTGCAGCCAGTAGATCACCTCGAGGTTCTCGTAGAAGTCGACGCCCTTGATGGCGGGCGCGAAGGGCTCGAAGATTTCCAGCCGGCAGATCGGGCCGTCCTGCCGGCCCTGCCGCGGCGTCTCCAGCCGCGAGGTCCAGGGCGTGCGGATGCGGCCGATGAAGACGAGCCCGGCATCCTTTGCAGCCGGCAAATCGATGGCGACTTCGCCCTCGCGGATTTCAGTCTCTCTGACCATTCTCTCAATCCAGGGAAATGTTGAGCGACTTGATCACGCCGGCCCAGCGCGCGCGATCGTCGTCGATGAACTTGTTGATCTCGGCCTGGCTGCGCGGGCGCAGCGGCGGAAAGCCGATTTTCACCAGCGAGGCGCGGAAGGCCTCGTCGCTCAGGGCGCGGTCGAGGCTGGCGCCGACCTTCTGCGCGATATCGTCCGGCAGCTTCGCCGGTGCGGCGACGCCGAACCAGACGCTGACGCGGTAGTCGGGATAACCGCTCTCGGCGATGGTCGGCACGTCAGGCAGATCCGGGCTTCGCTTTTCCGAGCTCACGCCCAGCGGCCGCAGCAAACCGGCCTTGACCGGCGGCAGTGCCGTGCTCAGGGTGTCGAACATCAGCTGGATGTTGCCCGACAGCAGATCGGTCAGCGCGGGCCCCGCGCCCTTGTAGGGCACGTGCACGATGTCGACGCCGGCCACCTGCTTGAACATCTCGCCCGCCAGATGGATGGTGCCGCCGATGCCGGCCGAGCCGAAATTCAGCTTGCCCGGATTTTGCTTGGCGTAGGCGACGAACTCCGCGACCGTCTTTGCAGGCACCGACGGATGCACCTCCATCACCACGGGCAAATCCGTGATCAGCGCCAGCATCCGAAAATCCTTCACGGGATCGTAGGGCAGCTTCTTGTAGAGCATGGGATTGAGCACGAAGATCGAGGCCGCCGTGACGAACAGCGTGTAGCCGTCGGGCTCCGAGCGCGCCACCGCCTCCGCGCCGATCGCGCCCTGCGCGCCCGCCTTGTTCTCGACCACAACGGCCTGCTTGAGGTCGCGGCCGAGATATTCGCCGACCAGTCGACCGAGCACATCCGTCGGCCCGCCCGCGGCATAGGGCACCACCAGCTTGATCGGGCGCGTCGGATAGTCGGCCGCCCCGGCCTGCGGTGCAGCCATCAGCGCCGCTGCAAGTCCGAACAATACTGCACGCCATCTCATTGCCGTTTCCCCAATTGTTCTGTGCCCGGACACTAACGGATTGCGCGGTCTCTGCAATCCGGTTGCACAATCGCGATTGCATACCTGCAATCAGCCGAGCCACCACTTGCCCGCGACCATGACGATTTCGCCGCAGGCGACGCCGGCGAAGATCGAGCGCTTGGTGGCGAGGAACACCGCGAACCCCGCGACCACGGCGCCGTAGCGCAGCAGGTCGGGTACACTGGCGAGCGCGCCCGGCGGCTGCACCAGGATCTGCGCAATGACGCCGGCGAGGATGGCGGTCGCCACCGCCCTCACCCACACCAGCACTTCCGAACCCTCGTCGATGCCGCTGACGAACCAGAGGCCAACCATGCGCCAGACCTCGTTGGGCAGGAAGCCCGCCACGACGAGGAGCAAGAGCGCGTGCCAGTCGCCGACAAAGCCGCTCATGCCCGCCCCCGCCACCAATGTGCGCCATAGGCGATCGTGCCCGCCGCCACGCCGGAGATGAGGATGTCGACGCCGGTGTGAAACATGGCGACCAGCGGATACAGTGCGAGTCCGAGCGTCAGCGCCAGGATGTCGGCGATCGCCGTGCAATTACGCGCGGTCGACAGCAGGAAGGCGAGCGGCGTCAGCATCAGGATCCCGGCGGCAAACAGCGTCGGCAGCTTGGCCGCGAGCTCATAGCCCAGCGTGGTCGCGATCAGGCACACGATGACGAGGCCGCAACCCAGCCCGTGCACGAAGGCGATGCGCCGCTCGCGCGGCACAAGCGGCAGCAGGCGATAGCACTCGACCCACAGCGTGACCGCGATGAAATGGGCCGCCAGCACCAGGTGGCGCCGCCTGGTCTGCGGCATGCGCAGCATCGGCAGCACCGACACCACCATCGGAAACAGCCGGATCGCACTCAGCGTTACGGCAATCGCCGCCTGCACCGCGGTGGCGCCGGAGCCCAGCGTCGAAATCAGGATGATCTGCGCCGGCCCCGCCCACACCAACAGCGTGCTCAGCAGCGCCCAGAGCAGGCTGAAATGCGTGTCATGCGCCAGCGCACCGATGCCGAGATAGGTCGCAAACAGCACCAGCGTCAGCACGGTCGAGGTGACCGCGCTCATCCCCCACGCAAAGGCGCGGACGGGACTCTTCCATTGGGGCGAGTCGAGTGGCGGCAGCCGCATGGGAATGCTTAACGCCGATGGGCGAAGCGGCGTCAAGCGAAGGTGCGTCGGACCAGTCATGCAGTCATTCCGGGACGCGCGAAGCGCGAACCCGGAATCTCGAGATTCCGGGTCTGGTCCTTCGGACCATCCCGGAATGACGAACCAAGATACTCACGCCCTGTTCTTGAGCACGAAGCACGCCCCGCCCGCCTTGCGGATGCGATTGCAGAGATCGTCCGCCTCTGGTCGCGTGTCGGCGCCGAAGCGCACCTGGTAGAACAGCGCCGGGCCGCGGCTGCGCAGGCGCGAGGTGAGGATACTCGGGTCGCGATTGCCGATCACGCTCGAAAGCCGCGTGACGGCGCGCCCGTACATCGCCAAAGCCTTGTCGCGGGAGAAGCCCGCGGCGAGCTGCACGCCCCACACCTTGGCGGCGGCGAGCGTCACGCGCTGCTCGAGCCCGGCGATGAAGGGATTGGGCGCCTGCTTCAAGAGCGCCATCAATTCGCGGCAGCTCGAGGTTGGCATGCGCTCCGGCTGCTTGCCGCCCTTGCCCGCCTTCGCCCAATCCTCCACCGACGAGCCGGTTATCGCGTACACATAGTTCCGCGTCTCCGCCGGCATCCCCCCGGTGCCCGCGAGCCATTCCTGCACGCGGCGCGGGCCGGCATTGTAGGCGGCAGCTGCGAGACCGAGATTGCCGAACTGCCCGCGCAGCTCGGCCAGGAACTCCGCCGATTTCGGCAACGCCTGCACGGGATTGAAGGGATCGAGCAGTCCGCGCTCGCCCGCGGTACCCGGCATGAACTGCGCAATGCCCTGCGCGCGCTGGCCGCTCCGCGTCACAGGTCCCACCGCGTCGGGGCGGAAGCGGCTCTCCTGCCAGATCACGCGCGCGAAGAATTCCAGCGGCAGGCTTGCCTCCCGCGCCGCGGATTCGATCATCAGGCAGATCGACTCGCGGGTATCGGATTCGCGCCCGGCCGGCGGCGGCGACGGATCCGCCGGCTCCTCGAAACCCAGCTGCGCCAGGCGCTGTGGCTGCTCCGCCAATGCGCGTGTAGCCGGCAGCATCGCCAACAGGCACAGAAAGCCGCAGAGAAGCAGGCCTGTTCGCATCGCTATCCCGCCAAGGCGCTCCAGGTGGCTACGACGCATCATGTCCCGGCACCGTTCATGGGCGCAACACGCCACGTGACCGGCCCGCGTTGCCACCGGTTCCGGAGCCGTCCGGTTTACGTTAACGCGACAAATCGCCCGCCGCGCCCCTCTCCCGCCAGCCGAACCGTCGTAAAGTTGCACTTCGATTACGGGAGACGACCATGCAGGACCGACGCCAGAGCGGACGCGACAAGGTGCTTTTCGGCGGCGTCGCCGAAATCAACGAGCGCGGCTCGACGATGGATTGCGTGGTGCGCAACATCAACGACCGCGGCGCCTGCGTCGAGATCGACGAAACCGCGAAGCTACCCGAGAACCTCAGCCTCAACATCCCGCGCAAGGGCCGCTCCTTCCTCGCCCGGATGATCTGGCGTCACGCCAACCGCGTCGGCCTCGCCTTCCGCACCATGGTGACGGACCCGCAGTCCAACGATCTCGACGAGCGGCTGCGCCGCAGCCAGATCAAGCAGCGCCAGCTCAAGCGCCGCATCAAGGAATTGCTCGGCGAAGGTTGAGCGCCGTCCTATTCGATCACCCGCTCCGCACGCGCCAGGACCAGCGGCGGCACGGTCCAGCCGAGTTTCTTCGCCGTCACGGTATTGATCACCAGCGCGAATTTGGTCGGCTGCTCGATCGGCAGATCGGCCGGCCTGGCGCCCTTGAGGATACGATCGACATAATAGGCGGTGCGGCGCAGCTGGATGCCATCATCGACGCCGAGGGTGAACAGCGCGCCCGCTTCGGCGAACAGCGCGAAATCCGACGTCACCGGCAATCCGGCGTCGAGCGCCATCGCCACGATCCGCTCGCGATAGCTGGTGAAGACGGGCTGCGCGACGATTGCCTCGGCGCCGTCGCGCTTCATCTGCTCGATCAATGCCGCATCGACGGCGGCAGGGCCGTCCACAAGCCGGGTCAGCGATTTCATGCCGATCTTTTCCGCTGCCAGCGCAGTCTCGCGCGCGAAGGTTGGACCGTTTTGATCGCTTGACGATCCGAGGAACGCCACGGTCCGCAGCTGCGGCCGGATCTCGCGCAGCAGTTCCAGCCGCTTGCCCGCGAGTTCGGGGCCGGTGTTGGAAACGCCGGTGATGTTGCCGCCCGGATTGGACAGGCTCGGCACGATCCCGGTTGCGAGCGCGTCCGCCACCATGATCACGATGGGAATGGTCTTCGTCGCTTCCTTGGCGATGTGCGCCGCCGGCGTCTGCCACACGACGAGGATATCGACCGGCTTGGCGACAAGCGCCTCGATGATCTCGCGCGTGCGCTGCTTGTTGCCGTCGGTGAAATGCGTCTCGAGCCGGATGTTCCTGCCCTCGACGTAGCCGTAGTCGCGAAGGCCCTGCCGCAAATCCTCGGCCCGCATCTGGATGGCAGGCGATCCCCAGGTAACGAAGCCGATCTCCGTCATGCGGGCCGGCAGTGCCCGGGCCGCAATCGGCCAGACCGCCGCGCCGGCGGCCAGGTTCATGAAATCACGCCGCTTCACGCGTCCCGTCCCCGCCAGTGAATCTCCGCTTCCTGGACGGCCATCCTAGAGCGTTTTCAAGCGAAGTGGATACCGGTTCGCGTGAAGAAAACGCATCAAATCAAGAATCTAGAGCTTCGGTTCTGATTCAATCAGAACCGAAAAATGCTCTAGGCGGCGTTCCCGGCGATGAACAGGACCGGCTGGTGCGGCAAAAAGAAAGCCGGTGCATCGCACCGGCTTCCTTCACTTCGTGGATGGCTTCAGACCTTGACCAGCGGTCCGCGCGAGGGCGGGACCTTGGACCCGCCGCCGCCATTGGAACCGCCCGGCGGTCTTGGCTTGCGCGGCGGACCGCTCCGTTTCCGCGCGCCCGGCAGCTTTTCGGGCTTCGGCGTGACCGGGCCCTCGACGAATTCGAAGCCGATCTTGTCCTTCCCCGTCGTCTCGTCCTTGACCAGCACGACGCGAACGTGGCCGCCGCCCTTGAGTTGGCCGAACAGCACCTCGTCGGCAAGCGGCTTCTTGATGTGCTCCTGGATCACGCGGGCCATCGGCCGCGCGCCCATCTGCTCGTCATAGCCGTGCGCGATCAGCCAAGCCTTGGCCGGTTCCGACAGCTCGATGGTGACGTCGCGGTCGGCGAGCTGCGCCTCGAGCTGGAGGACGAACTTCTCCACCACCATGCCGATCACGTCGGCATTGAGATGGGCGAAGGAGACGATGGCGTCGAGCCGGTTGCGGAACTCCGGCGCGAACTGCCGGTTGATCGCCTCGTGGTCGTCGCCTTCACGCTTGCTGCGGGTGAAGCCGAACGCCTGACGCGCCAGGTCGGCCGCGCCCGCATTCGTGGTCATGATCAGGATCACGTTGCGGAAATTGACCTGCTTGCCGTTGTGATCGGTGAGCCGGCCGTGATCCATGATCTGCAGCAGCACGTTGTAGAGATCGGGATGCGCCTTCTCGATTTCGTCGAGCAGCACGACGCAGTGCGGATGCTGGTCGACGCCGTCGGTCAACAGGCCGCCCTGGTCGAAGCCGACATAGCCGGGAGGCGCGCCGATCAGGCGCGACACCGTATGCCGCTCCATGTATTCGGACATGTCGAAGCGCA
Source organism: Bradyrhizobium sp. (assembly GCF_016219575.1). Classification (GTDB taxonomy): domain Bacteria; phylum Pseudomonadota; class Alphaproteobacteria; order Rhizobiales; family Xanthobacteraceae; genus Bradyrhizobium. The sequence continues at coordinate 41,366 of NZ_JACRMG010000005.1, forward strand.
AGAGCTCCACGCCGAGCGAGGCGGCGAGTTGCTTTGCCACTTCGGTCTTGCCGACTCCGGTGGGGCCGGAGAACAGGTAGCAGCCGATTGGCTTTTCCGGCTCGCGCAGGCCGGCGCGCGCCAGCTTGATCGAGGCGGAGAGCGATTCGATCGCCTTGTCCTGGCCGAACACGACGCGCTTCAGGGTCTGCTCGAGATGCTTGAGCACTTCGGCATCGTCCTTCGACACGCTCTTGGGCGGAATCCGCGCCATGGTCGCGATCGTCGTCTCGATTTCCTTGATGCCGATGGTCTTCTTGCGCTTGTTCTCGGCGACCAGCATCTGCGCCGCACCGGACTCGTCGATCACGTCGATCGCCTTGTCGGGCAGCTTGCGGTCGTGGATGTAGCGCGAAGACAGCTGCACCGCGGCCTCGATCGCCTCATTGGTGTATTTGAGGCGATGATAGTCCTCGAAATACGGCTTGAGGCCCTTGAGGATCGCAATCGCGTCCTCGACCGTCGGCTCGTTGATATCGATCTTCTGGAACCGCCGCACCAGCGCGCGGTCCTTCTCGAAGTGCTGCCGGTATTCCTTGTAGGTCGTCGAGCCCATGCAGCGGATGGTGCCGGAGGCGAGCGCCGGCTTCAGCAGGTTGGAGGCGTCCATCGCGCCGCCGGAGGTCGCCCCTGCCCCGATCACGGTGTGGATCTCGTCGATGAACAGGATGGCGTTCGGGTGCGCCTCCAGTTCCTTCAGGACCTGTTTCAGACGCTCCTCGAAATCGCCGCGGTAGCGCGTGCCCGCGAGCAGCGTGCCCATGTCGAGCGAGAACACGGTGGCAGCCGCCAGCACTTCCGGCACTTCCGAGTCGACGATGCGCTTGGCGAGGCCTTCGGCGATCGCGGTCTTGCCGACGCCGGCATCGCCGACGAACAGCGGGTTGTTCTTCTGGCGCCGGCACAGCACCTGGATGGCGCGGTTGATCTCGGCATTGCGGCCGATCACCGGATCGATCTTGCCGTCGCGCGCCTTCTTGTTGAGATTGACGCAATAGGTGTCGAGCGCCTCGCCCTTCTTCTTGGAGTCATCGTTGCCCTTGGCTTCGGTCTCCTCGTCGACGCCGCGCACGGGGCGCGCCTCGGAGACGCCGGGCCGCTTGGCGATGCCGTGGCTGATGTAGTTGACGGCGTCGTAGCGCGTCATGTCCTGCTCCTGCAGGAAGTACGCGGCATGGCTCTCGCGCTCGGCGAAGATCGCGATCAGCACGTTGGCGCCGGTCACTTCTTCGCGACCTGACGATTGCACATGGATCACCGCGCGCTGGATCACGCGCTGGAAGCCCGCGGTGGGCTTGGCGTCATCGCCCGAATCGGTGACGAGGTTCTCGAATTCGGTCTCGAGATAATTGACGAGGCTGGTGCGCAGCTTGTCGAGGTCGACGCTGCAGGCACGCATCACGGCAGCCGCATCGGAATCGTCGATCAGCGACAAAAGAAGGTGTTCGAGCGTCGCATATTGGTGGTGGCGCTCGTTGGCGATCGCCAGCGCGCGATGCAGGGATTGTTCAAGGCTCTGGGAAAAAGTTGGCATTCGCGTCCTCTGTAGCCCCCACCATCATGATCGCCATTACCCGGTCAGGCAACAACAACCTTTCTCGTCCTGGGTCATATAGTTATGCCCGATCATGGCGAAAGCCCGGTCCGAAAACAGCTGTTTTCTTCTGGAATCATTCGCAACGCCGTCACGCTGACCCGACACCCCGCAATACACCGGGGTGCCGTCCGTTTCGTCTGGCGATTTCGATGCAAGACCCGTTCCGATTTTGCCGGACCGGCGGAAATACGAACTACTTCTTTTCCATCACGCACTGCAGAGGGTGCTGATGCTTGCGCGCGAAATCCATCACCTGCGTCACCTTGGTCTCGGCGATCTCGTAGGTGAACACACCGCACTCCCCGATTCCGTGATGGTGGACGTGGAGCATGATCTTGGTCGCGGCCTCGACGTCCTTGTTGAAGAATTTCTCCAGCACGTGAACGACGAACTCCATCGGCGTGTAGTCGTCGTTGAGGATCAGCACCCGATAGAGATTCGGGCGCTTGGTCTTCGGCTTGACCTTGGTGATGACCGACGTCGAGGGGCCGCTCGGCCCTCCCGGCTTCTCGTCATTGCCCATTCGGGGGTTGGACGCGGCAATGAGAGACGGAAAGATGATTGAAGCTGATTGCAACATGGCGCAGGCGTTCGAATTCCCCACGGTAAACCGGACAGCGCTGCCATGACGCCCGAAAGGACGCCCCTTGCGGAGCTTTCTCGCGGGTTCCCGGACACACTTCCCTGGATCGCCGTTCCCTCGGGCACGACCCCGTCATGCCCAACCGGTGACATGAATATGGGTCCGCTGCCTGCCCGCCGCAAGCGCGCCGTTTGCGCCTGCCGACCGGCCGATTCTCGGGTCCGGCGACCGATCCCAAGGTTAATCAATCCTGCCCGGTTTGACAAAAAAATGGAGTGTGAATTTAGCGGGGCATTGACGGTGCCGGAGGCTTTCCCGGCCGATTCGCCCCTTCCCGGCAGTTGAATCGGCATTTCTGCGATCCGGTTTACCAGCCATTCAGCGGGCCGCGCCGAACTAGCGGGGTTTAGAACCCAAATTCGGTGACAGTCATGTCTGGTGCATACGTCTTCCGCAGGTTTCGCGCGGCCGCCGGCCGGTTCATCGGCGCACGTGAAGGCAATATCGCGGTGATTTTCGCCCTTTCGGCGATCCCGATCATCAGCTTCGTGGGCGCAGCGATCGACTATACCCGCGCCAACGCCGCGCGCTCCTCGATGCAGGCCGCCCTCGACTCCACCGCGCTGATGCTGTCGAAGGACCTCACCTCGGGCACGATCAACTCGTCGCAGATCACCGCCAAGGCGACCGCCTATTTCAACGCGCTCTATAACAACAAGGACGCGCTGGATGTCTCGGTTACCGCGACCTACACCCCGCCGAGCGGGTCCACGGCGGCGACCATCAAGCTCGACGGTTCCGGCAAGATCGTGACCGACTTCATGCGCGTCGCGGGCTTTCCGAACATGAACTTCAACACCTCGTCGACCACGACCTGGGGCAACGTCCGCATGCGCGTCGCGATGGTGCTCGACGTCACGGGTTCGATGGCCCAGGACGGCAAGATGGACGCCATGAAGCCGGCCGCCAAGGCACTGGTCGACCAGCTGAGCGGGATGGCGGCGACGGCGGGCGACATCTACATCTCCATCGTGCCCTTCGCCAAAGACGTCATGATGGGCTCGAGCTACAAGAACGCGACCTGGATCGACTGGACCGACTGGGACAACAGCAACGGCACCAACACCTGCACCGGCTGGAACAGCTGGGGCAGCTGCAACAAATGGACGTGGACCCCTGCCAGTCATAACACCTGGACCGGTTGCTTCACCGATCGCACCCAGGACTACGACACCAAGAACACGGCGCCGACCACGGCCAACACCGCGACGCTGTTCCCGGCCTCGCAGTATTCCTACTGCGACACCAACGGCGCCCAGATCAAACCGATCATGCCGCTCAGCTATGACTGGGCCGCACTGAAGGCCAGGATCGACTCCCTGGTGCCGACCGGCAATACCAACCAGGGTATCGGCCTTGCCTGGGGATGGATGACGCTGACCCAGAGCGATCCCTTCAACGCCCCGGCAAAGGATGCGAACTACGTCTACAAGGACGCCATCGTGCTGCTGTCGGACGGCTTGAACACGCAGAACCGCTGGTACAACAACGCCAACCAGATCGACGCGCGGCAGAGGATCCTGTGCGACAACGCCAAGGCCGCCGGCATCACGATCTACTCCATCCAGGTGAACACGGGCGGCGATCCCACCTCGGCGGTGCTGCAATATTGCGCGAGCAACACCAGCAGCTTCTACCTGGTCACCTCGGCCTCGCAGACGGCCTCGGTGTTCAACCAGATCGGCACCCAGCTCTCCAAGCTGCGCGTCTCGAAATAAGCGCAGCTCGACGCCCAACAAAAAAGCCCGGCTCGCGCCGGGCTTTTTCATTTCAACAGAAGCGAAGCGATCAGTTCGAAGCCGGCGTGAACTTGGCCACCAGGCCTTCGAGCGGCTTGAAGGTCTGCTTGGCGAGATCGCTGTAGAGGCCGGCGATCTTCTGCGCGTCGGTGACGAACGTCTCGTAGGCCGAGCGCGCGTAGTCGCTCTGCGCTTCCAGCACCTTGTCGAGCGACTTCACGCCCGAAAGCTTCTCGGCGAGCGATTTGGTCTCTTCGAACTGCTTCTTGGCGTACTCGCCATAGGCGTTAGCGATCGCGCTGATGCCGCTCTGGAACGCCGTCGCGTTGGCAGTCGCCTGCTCGAACTGTTCCTTGCCGTAGCTCTGGATGTCGTCGAATTTCACCATCATGGAGTCCTTTCCCAGACTGAATGTATTTCCTGTCCGGAGATCCCGGCTCCGTGACACCGACTCATATATGCCGCGCTGCACAAAAAATCAACAGGAATTTGTGCATCGCACAAGACCGGCCGCAAATTTGGCAGAAGTCCCGCCGGATTGCGCAACGGTTCCTTAATCTTTTGGAAACTCGCGCCGCCTAACCTCTCCTGTGGACTTGTTCGCCTTCCGGCAGACGCCGAAAAAAGCGTTTGTACACAGCGCCTTAGCTAGAATAGCGGTGCGATTGGCCAGCCCGGCTTAAGCCAAAATCCGGATCGGCCGCTCGCGCAGGGTAACCGTCGCCGTCCGTTGGGCACAATTTTGCCTCACGAACCGGTGATCAAGACAGAAAATGGGACGGGGAAGTTTATGCTTCGCACCACCTTGGCTTCCTCGCGCGCGTTGCGAGCGTTTGTTCTCGGACTGATTACAGTCTCCACTGCCATCATCTTCACCACAGAGAGTGCCGACGCGCGCCGTTACCGCGGGCGGCACCATGTACAGGCGCGGTCGAGCTACAGCCCCGCCTTCGCCTCCATCATCGTCGACGGCAATTCCGGCGCGGTGCTGCAATCGACCAATCCGGACGCCAGCCGCCGCCCCGCTTCGCTCACGAAGATCATGACGCTTTACCTCCTGTTCGAGCGTCTCGAGGCCGGCAAGATGACGCTCGACACGCAGTTGCCCGTGTCGGAGCATGCTTCGGAACAGGCCCCGACCAAACTCGGGCTCAAGCCCGGCCAGACGCTGAAGGTCGAAGACGCCATCAAGGGACTGGTCACCCGTTCGGCCAATGACGCGGCCGTAGTCGTCGCCGAAGCGATCGGCGGCGACGAGAGCGAGTTCGCCAGGATGATGACGCGCAAGGCCCGCGCGCTCGGCATGAGCAAGACGGTTTATCGCAACGCCTCGGGCCTGCCCAACGACGAACAGATCACCACAGCGCGCGACCAGGCCACCCTCGGCCGGGCGATCCAGGACCGCTTCCCGCGCTACTACCGCTACTTTGCGACCTCGACCTTCGTCTACAGGGGCAACTCGATCCGCAACCACAACCGCCTGCTCGGCAACGTCGAAGGCGTTGACGGCATCAAGACCGGCTACACCCGCGCTTCCGGGTTCAATCTCGTCAGCTCGATGCGCCGCGGCAACCGCCATCTCGTCGGCGTGGTGCTGGGCGGCCGCAGCGGCAGCTCGCGCGACGCCACCATGCGCAGCCTGCTCGCCGAGAACCTCGAAAAGGGCGCCACCAAACGCACCGTGGCCGCCATCACCGAGCGCAATCCGGGCGAAACGAAAACCGAAGCCGCCGACGCCGACGCTTCCAAGGCGACGGTGCAGGTCCAGGGCGCTGTACAGGTCGCCGCTTCCGCCGAGCCGGGTCTCGATGCGATGGCGGTCACCCGCTCCGTAGCGCCTGCCAAGCCGTCGCTGATGGCAGCCGCGGCCGCCGCCTTGCCGCCTCAGCCCAAGGCCGAAGTCCAGGCCAAGCCGGAGCCCGCCCCGCTCACCAGCGGCGTGATCCAGACCCAGCAACTCGCCGCAATTCCCGGCTCCGCCGAGCCGATGAAGCCGGTTCGGGTCAGGACGGTCCAGGTCAAGGCCGGCCCGATGAAACTTGCCTCCGCCGGCCCCGCCCAGCCCACCCCGCCTGTTGCGACCCATGCGATCCCGCCGCGGGCCGAGGTCGCCGAGACCTCCAACGCCGTGGTGGCAAAGGTCGAAAAGGCCGAACCCGCCAAGACAGAACCTGCCAAGACCGAGACTGCCAGGACAGAATTCGAGCGGCCGGCGATCGTCCGCCCGGACCGCGCCGGGATCGCCCTGCCGCCGCAGCCGCCGGGCCATGGCACCGGCAATGGCGTGCTTGGCGTTCTGCCGTCCTCCGGCGCCGCGCCTGCCGCGGCCCCCACACAGGCCATGGCCTACGCGGAGCCCGCCAGATCGCAGCCGCCGGTTCAGGCCGCACCGCCGCAGGCCGTGCAGCAGAACGGCGCCATCAAGCCTGTGGTGCCCGCCTCGGCGCGCACGGGCTGGATCGTGCAGGTCGGCGCGCTGGAAAGCGAGAGCGAGGCCATGCAGCGCATCGAAGCCGCCAGGAGCCAGGCGCGCGGCATGCTCAACAAGGCCGACCCCTTCACCGAGCCGGTGGTCGCCAAGGATAACCGCAAGCTGTTCCGCGCCCGCTTTGCCGGGCTCGAGCGCGATCAGGCCGAGGCGGTGTGCCGTGCGCTGAAGCGCGCCGACATTTCCTGCATCACGGTCCGCAACTGACCTTCCCTTCACGGGACTGACGAGGAAGGCCGGGGCAAATCCCGGCCTTTTTCTTTGGCCGTCACACTTCGGATCGCGTCCGGCCCTCCCGGCGCAAACTTCTCGTCAAGAATTTACGGTTAAATTTCGGAAAATGGCTTCCGCCACGCCGGGCAACGGCGGGCGGCCGGCCACGGGGCGTCGATCAGAGGACAGCAGCTTTGTGGCGTTGGTAGCGTGCCGGAGTTAGCTGTGATGCGTGCGAAGCAGAGTATCCTTGGCCTCGTTTACACGGGCGGCGAGATACGTCGACCCCCCCTGGTCGGGATGCAATTTCTTCATGAGGGCGCGGTGCGCGCGGGCGATGTCGTCGCGGCTCGCCCCCGGTTGCAGGCCAAGGATCTGATAGGCCTCCTCCGTCGTCATTTTGCCGCTCGCCGCCGCGCGGCGCTGCCCCCCTGTCCCGTCGCCCTGCGCGTTCTCACGCCAGGCGGGAAACCGGCGGTCAAGATAGCTTTCAAGTAAGGCTACGCTTTCGGCATCGAAGGCCGGCGCCATCGCCAGCAGCTGGGCGAGATCAAATTCGCCGAGCGAGCGGCCGGCATGTTCGCCGGCCACGATGGTTCCCGACAGTTCGCCGCTGTCATGGTCGAGGCTCATGTCGAGGAAGGCCGAGCGCACCCGCGAGCTCTGTCCCGCCGAGCGCTGGCCGCCGCCGAACAGGCCGCCGAGACTGGAAAAGCCGGACGGGCCGAACGGTGCCCAGCCGAGAAGGCCGGCGCCGAAAATGCCGAGCGGAATGGCGACTGCCAGCTCACCCCGCAGCCCGGTATAGGCAGCGACCGCCAGCGACACCACGCCGCCGACGATCTTGATCGCACGCGCCAGCATCGCCGGACTGGCGGCGCGGAACATCTGCAGCAGCAGATAGAGAACGACAACGGCGACGACGCCGGCAACTAGCGTGGGCATGATTCAAGTATAGTGATGTCGGCAGCGAAAAGCATGGCCGTCGGGCGCGCCCGGCCCATCACTTCATCTGGCTGAGCAGCGCAGCCGCACCGCTGCTCCGCGACAGCCTCAGCGCCTCGCGCCCGCCGGCGGCATAGGCCGCCGCCGCCCGCAGCAGCTCGCGCAGCTGCGCCGCCGCGCCCGGGTCGAAACGGCACCACGCCCCGCCGGTCAGGCGCGCGATCTCGCGGAAAGCCTGTTCGGCGGCGGGATCGTGCCCCTCCTGGAACATGAAGGCCGGCACTTTCAGCAGGCCGAGCTCGCCTGCCCTGGCGCAGAGATCGTCGACGCTCTCCTCCATTGCATCGCCGACGAATACCAGCGCGCGCACACCGGAGGCGACCGCCTCGCGCCGTGTTTCGGAAAGCACCTTGCCGATCTGGGTGTTGCCGCCCTGGCAATTGATCTTGCCCATCAGCCGGGCCAGCTGCGCGGAGTCGGAAATCCACCCCGTGGCGCGGCACTCGCCGAGCCCGCGATAATAGACGAGGCGAATGTCGAGGCTGCCGAGGGCGGCCGCTTCGCGAAACATGTCCGCCTGCAGCGCACAGGCCATGTCCCAGGTCGGCTGCCGGCTCATGGTGGCATCGAGCGCGAACACCAGCCGGCCGCGCGCGCCCGCGGCATGCGGCGACATGGCGCGCGCCCTTGCGACAAAGGCGGCAATGTCATCGGCACTCGACGCGCGCCCTTCGGGCAGCGGACTGTCCTTGCGCGAAGGCACTTCGCTGCCGGATTTCGGTTTGGTCGGCTCAGTGGCCATGCGCGCTCGCGGGTCTGGCTGCACGCTCTATGTGGGACGGGAATTTGACGCGGTCAATGCGCGCGCCCAAACGCCATTCGTCTCGCGGAGAACCAGGACGCCGTCAGTTGGCGACTTTTGCCGTCTTGCCCTGCGGCGGGGCGTAGAGCGAGACCGGGCCGGGCTCGGTCAGGACCTTCGGCACCGTCTTCGACGTATCGACCGGCGCAATCGCGCTGTCGGTGGAGTCCAGGAACCTGTCGAGCATGGACTGGATCGAGGACTTCGCCGCGTCCGGGCCGGTGTCGCGCATGTCGTTGTGCTGGAAGCCGGTGTCGACCACGGTGATGCCGGCCTTCTCGCACTCCTCCGCATCAGGAACGACGCCGGGATCGGGCTTGAACTGGTTGTCCTTGGAGCGGAACGACAGGATCTTGAACTTGCCTTCGGTCAGGAACGGCACGCGAAGATTGTCCAGCGTCACCACCTTCTTGATGTCGTCCGGATACTGCTTGGCGAAATACATCGAGATATCGCCGCCCATCGAATGACCGACCATGGTCAGCCTGTCGTAGTCGGCATTGGGCTGGATCTTCCTCATCTCCTCGACGGCAAACTTGATGTTGGCGACGCCGCGCTGAATCTGCGGCAGGCGGCCGACATAGAGTTCGCCGGCCCTGGTCACCATCGGCGGATCGGTCGGCAAATCGTGCTGCGGGGCGACCACCAGATAGCCGCGCGCCGCAAACGCGTTGGCGAGGAAGGAATACTCGGTGTGCTTGACGGTGTTGCCGTGATTAATGATCGCGACCGGCAGCTTGATCAACCCGGCCTCTGCCTGCATTTGCCTGTCGCGCCGCACGGCGATCTCAACGGCAACAAGGCGATTGTCGCGCGACACATCGTGAAGTGCGACGGTCTCGTGCCTGATCGCCCACTTGCTGGCGGTGAAATAGGCAACGACCAGAAGCGCGGTCAACGAAAGCAGAACGGCAATTCCACGTTTCATCTTATCCTCGGCGCAACCCCTGTTTGGGCATATTCCATTTTCGGGACTCTGCGGGCCCTTGTCCATAATATATGTCACGCTGACGTGACGTGAAGTCCAATTCTTGTGAATAGGGCGCCCGGCTCTTGTGCGCCGCACCTACGCCTTGGGTGCTTGTCTCCTTCATTACGACGGAACCAGTCAAAATTCGGTTCGAATGCCTCCGTAAGAAAACGGGGCCCCGGCATCCCGGTTCCCCAGCCCTCAGGTATGGCGATACAGTCGTCGGTCATGCAGGTCCGTAGATGACCAGCTTGAGGGCCGGATCGTCATTGGCCTGAAAACTTGCATATTCGAAACGGAGCCGGCCCTTCTTTGGATGGTTGAGGGATTTTCGACCCGCCGCCATGCCGCTCACATCGTGCGCCCCCCACCAGCCCTCGAATTCCGGGCAACCCGCGCGCAGCCGCGCCAGCAGATCGCGGAAGGCGGGGTCTCCGGCCCAGAGATCATGGGTGGCGCGAAACTGCGCCACCATGCGCCTGGCCTCATCGGCCCAACCCGCCCCGAATAGTCGACGCGTCGCCGGATTGGTAAGCACCGATATCAGCGTATTGCGGTCGGCCACCGGCAGGCGGCTGAACGCGAACAGTTCGTCGGCGGCTTCATTCCAGGCGAGCACGTCCCACCGGCGTCCGGTCACGTAGGCCGGCAGGTTGAGATTCTCGATCGTGCGCCGGACCGCATCCGGCACCGCTTCCGGCACGAAGGGACGGCGATCGCCGCCCTCAGTCAGCGCGCGCAGATGCGCGTGCTCGGCCTTGCCGAGCTTGAGCGCCCGCGCCAGCGCATCGACGGTTGCAACGGACGGGCTGACGCTGCGGCCCTGCTCGAGCCGGATGTACCAATCGACGCCGATGCCGGCGAGTTCGGCCACTTCCTCGCGCCGCAGGCCCGGCGTGCGCCGCCGGCGCCCCTGCGGGAGCCCGACCGCCTTCGGGCTCAGCTTCTGGCGCCGCGAGCGCAGGAAGTCGCCGAGTTCGCTTTGTCGCGCGCCGCCAGCCGCCATGTGCCTGTTCCCCGTCGGAAGGGTGTTATTATCCTAGGATAATACCAGGTCTGAATAACCGCAACCGAACCGGTCAGGATGGTGCGCCCACCCCGACCGAACGAGAGTGCCGATGAAAGCTGCCATCCTGAAGACCTTCGGATCGAACCTCGCCATCGAAGACGTCGCCGAGCCGGCACTCGGCACCGGCGAGATCATCGTCGATGTCGCCGCCTCCCGCGTGCTGCCCTATTCCAACGAGGTGTTCAGCGGCGAGCGTCAATACCTGCTGGACCTGCCCGCGGTGCCCGGTCCCGGCGCGATCGGGCGCGTCCGCGCGACCGGGCCCGACGCCACCCGTCTCAAGCCGGGCGACTGGGTCTATTGCGATCCCACCGTGCGCTCGCGCGACAATGTGCTGGCACCCGACATCACCCTGCAGGGCCTGAGCGTGCGCGGCGACGGCGGCATGCAGTTGCAGAAGTATTTTCGCGACGGTGCCTGGGCCGAGCGCATGCGCGTGCCGACCGAGAACGCGATCGAAATCGGTCCGATCGATGCCGGCGCAGCAGCCTCATGGTGCGCCATGGGTACCTGTCTCGTCCCCTACGGTGGGTGGGTCGCGGCCAATCTTCGGCCCGGCGAGAGCGTGCTGGTGAGCGGAGCCACCGGCAATTTCGGCAGCGCCGCAGTGGCCGTGGCACTGGCGATGGGGGCCTCCCGGGTGGTCGCGCCCGGCCGCAATGAGACCATGCTGGCCGATCTGGTGCGCCGCTTCGGCAGCCGCGTCCTCCCCGTCAGGCTCACCGGCAGCGAAGCCGACGACCGGCAGCGGATGCTGGCGGCTGCGCCCGGCCCGATCGACTGCGTCATGGACATAATGCCGCCGCAGGTCGCCACGGCCACCGTTCGGGCGGCGCTGATGACGGTGCGGCAGAACGGTCGCGTGGTGCTGATGGGCGGCGTCGGCATGCACGGCGGCGCCGGGCTGGACCTGCCCTATCCCTGGATCATGCGAAACTGCATCACCATCCATGGTGTCTGGATGTACCCCCGCGAGGCGATCCCGCGCATGATCGGGCTGGTCCGCTCGGGCCTGCTCGATCTCGGTCAGTTCGCGGTGACAGAATTCCCGCTGGCGCGCGCCAATGAGGCCGTAGCCCATGCCGCAGCCAATGGCGGACCGTTCAGAATGACGGTGCTGAAAGCTGGATAAGCCTCTGAAATACCAGGAAGCTCAGGCGCCCAAGCTCGAGCGCTTACGCGCCGAGGATGTCGTGGACTTCCAGCGGCTTGTCCACGGAGTTGAACCACTCGGTGCGATTGGCGGCGCGGCGGCGGCCGCGCTCGTCCAGCGGCAGCTTCAGCTGCCGCAGCAGGCTCGTCACCTCCTCGCGGGCGGTGACGTGACCGAGATTGGGCCTTGTGCCGAGGGTTGCTTCATCGATGTCGTCGAGCGCGGTCAGTCCCCTCGGGAAGAACTCGCGATAGACCACGCGCTCGGCAAAGCCGTCGACCGAGCGGAAACCGAGGCGGAATGACAATTCGTTGAGGCCCTCGGCGACCAGCTGCTTGTTGCGCGAACCGATCATCGAAAGGCGGTTGCGCACCACGATCCAGTCGGAACTCGCACCGTCGAGCTGGCGGCGCTTGCGGCGGGTGTCGCGCACCATCTCGGCATAGTGGCTTTCGCCGGTCACCGCGTAGGTCTGCGGATCGACCGTGCCGAGCACGTCGAAATCGAGGAAGCTGTCATTGATCGGCGTCACCAGCGTGTCCGCCATCGAATGCGCCAGGCGCATCAAATAGCTGTCCGTACCGGGCGTATCGATCACGATGAAGTCGAAGGTGCGCTCAACCGCACTGACGGCATCGGTGAACTGCTGCAGCTCGGAATTCTCGTTGTCGGCGACGTGCATGGTCAGGCCCGCCTTGACGCAGCGGTGCACCGGCAGCTCGAGTTCGAGACCGGTCCGGCGGGCCCAGGCCTGGCGGTTGTTGATGTACCGGGTAAAGCTCTGCTGGCGGCAGTCGAGGTCGATAGTGGCGACCCGCTGGCCGGCTTTCATCAGGGCGACAGCAATATGCAGGGCGGTGGTGGACTTTCCCGAACCGCCCTTTTCGTTGCCCAGCACCACGACGTGTGCCGAACCGGACTGCCCCTGACTGGCCTGCACGAGCATGACTCAACCCCTGACACATCTTCGAGACAGGCTTTACCGCGGTCAAGCGAAATGCACGGTAAACCCCTCGAATTACTATAACTACGCGCATAATCCTGAATCATGTGTGCGTCAGGTCACGCCTTTGGTTCATTTTTTTCGTTGCCGGCGCATCTCAGCCGTGTCCGCCGGCAGCTTGGCGCTGCCCGACTCGCCTTGGTAAGGTCCGCCCTCCCCACCACAAGCCGGCAAGGCCGACGGCCTGCCCGCCACCAACCGCCCCGAGCCCCGATGCCACGCAATCCCATGGTCGCCCGTACCGTCCCCGCCCTGCGCCGCGCGCTCGAGGGCCTGCGCGCCCGCAAGGCCAGCGTCGCGCTGGTCCCGACCATGGGTGCGCTCCATGACGGACATGTGTCTTTGGTCCGGCAGGCCAGGAAACGGGCGGGAAAAGTCGTTGTTTCCATCTTCGTCAACCCCACCCAGTTCGCCCCCACCGAAGACTTCGGCTCCTATCCCCGCACCTGGAAGGCCGACCTCGAAAAGCTTGCCGCCGAGCGTGTCGAGCTAATCTGGCATCCCGATGTCAAAACCATGTACCCGGAGGGATTTGCGACTCGAATTTCACCGGAAGGCCCGGCCGTCGCCGGCCTCGAGGACCGCTTCCGTCCGCACTTCTTCGGCGGCGTCGCCACCGTGGTGGGCAAGCTCTTTACCCAGGTCCGCCCCGATATCGCGGTTTTCGGCGAGAAGGACTTTCAGCAGCTTCGGGTCGTGACCCAGATGGCGCGCGACCTCGACCTCGGCGTCAGGGTGATCGGCTCGAAGACCGTGCGCGAGCGCGACGGCCTGGCGATGTCCTCGCGCAACGTCTACCTCTCGGCCGAACAGCGGCGGGTCGCCCCCACCCTGCACAAGGCGATGAAGGCAAGCGCGGCGCGGATCCGCGCCGGCGAGGAGATCGCGGCCGCCTTGGCCGCAGGCGAGGAGATGATCCGCAGCGCCGGCTTTGCGCTCGACTATCTGGAAGCCCGCCACGCCGAGACGCTGGCGCCCATCGCCTCGCTGGGGGAAGGTCCGATCCGGATGCTGGTGGCCGCAAAGCTCGGCACCACCCGCCTGATCGACAACATCGGGGTGTAATCGGCCCTACAGCAGACCGAGGTCGCGCAATTCGCGGCGCATCGGCTCCGGCATGGCGGCAACGCTCTTCTCGGCGATCTTGCCGAGATCCGGCGGTGCGTCGCCGGGCTTGAGATAGCGCCAGCCCTGGAACGGCCGCATCGGGCGCGGCGATACTGCGATCACCTTGGGCTGCATGACGATGCGGCAGCGGCCGATGCCGTCCTTGTCGCGGAACGGCTCGATCGCGATGATCTTTTCGCGCGCTGCGACCTCACCGCGGATCACCCAATAGAGCGAGCCGCCGGCGAGGATCTCCCCGTCGCGCTTCGGCGTCATCCGAGTGATGTGGACGTGGCGCTGCGGCAGGCCCTTCTTCTTCGCCGTCGCCATCCGTTCGGCAACCCACTCCTTGAGTTCCCGGACTGAATCGCAACCGACGGCAAGCTTGATGAGATGAAGCGGCATGCCCGCTAGTTAGCGGGCAATGGCGGCGGCATCAATCGTTGTCCGCCGCCGAAGCCGGTGCCGGCGGTGGAGAACCCGGCGGCGGTGCGAGCTGCGTGGGCGCGCGCGCCGATTTCGGCGGCGCCTGCTTCTTCTTCTCGGCCTGCGGCGCCGCTGGCGCGTTGGCCGGACGCGCGGACGGCGCAGGTACGCCCGCACCCGGTGCACCCGTGCGCGGCGGCGGCGCGGCGGATCCCGGCGCACCCGGTTCCGGCGTCATGATGTTGACCGGCGGGGTCGAGGAGGCCGAGGGGAAATCGATCATCGTGGTCGGCTTGCCGGGCAGCGGGCCGACCGGCGGCGGCAGCGCCGCTAGCGCGCCTGAGGGCAAGCCCGACATCGCGGGCATCGCCGGCGGTGCGCCCCAGGAGGCCGAATAGCGCAACACCAGCCCTTCATAGACGCGGTCGTCCATGTTGGTCATGACCTGCCGGCTGTTGGCGAGCGAGCGGAAGGCCGGACAGGCCTGCGGCGTGCAGTGGTCCCGCGCGACGAGGACATAGGCCATCAGCCCGTAGCGGTCGCGCTCGATCGCGCGGCGCAGCGACTCCACCTCGGGAGTGAGGTTGCGGTTGGCGGCAGCGACGTCGCCGAGCGATGTCAGGCGCGTGATCTGCGAGGCTGCATAGGAGATGGCTGCCGCGGTGGATTCGGCCGAGCCGAACAGCGTCTTCTCGCAGGCGGTCAGCACCGTCTCGCCGGCGAGATCGTCGATGCAGGACAGGGCCGGCAAGGCGGCCCTCGCCGCCGCAGGCGGCTGGCCGGGGGCGGACGCCGGCGAGCCGGGCCAGCCGAAGCCGCGAATGGCCGGCGCCACCGCAACGCCGACCGCGAGCAGCGTGATCACCGTGAGCGCGCCGTTGGCAACTGATTTTTCCGCGCGCAGCAGCGTGATGAGCAGCAGGATCGCGAAGAATCCGGCCGCTGCCAACATCACCCACATCGGAAACGACGGCGATCGCCAGAGCTGATCCAGCGATGAGGCCCATGCCCAGTTCATGCGCGACGTCCCTCAAGCGCAGCGTGATGCGCATCCTAACGCAACGAGCGGACCTCGCGCGCTAACGATTTGCGCAGAATGTGACTGCGAACCCGGCCATTTGACGGCGCCAGGCTGGAACCCGGTGTGCAGGCCTTGAACGCAATCGCTTCAGGTAAGGGCGAGCTGGCTTTCCTTGGCAACCCGCTCGAAGGCTTCGCTCGAACTCTTGATCCGATACTGGCAATCGTCCCCTTCGGTCGGCAGCAGACGGATCACCTCGTAAGTGCCGGTGGCGGCCGGGCGCGACACATTGCTTGCAGTGAAATAGACGGTCGATCCAACAGTGAACTTGTGCTTCAACGCCCTCTCCATACGCGCGCTTTCCGGCCTAACGCTCGCGGTCCCCGAAGCGATGGCCGGTTCAGAACCCTGCGGCAACCTAGCACAGAGGCGCCGCAATTGGCCAGTATCATCCAGACATGGCAAATGCGCGGATTTCGCAGCTTTTTCAGTACCCTACCCCCACGATTGAAGGCGTTTCCGAAGGCTTTCCGCTAACCCCCGCTAAGCGCGGGGTTTCGGTTCACCTCTTGCCGGCTGCCTCAGGTCGGCGTCAATAATGAAATTCAACTAAAAGTTGCTGGATTTCGCATGCCGGAGCAACCTTGATCGCCCCTCGGCCTCACGCCGTCTCGAACTTCTCGATGATGATCGTCTCCGCAAGGCCATCGCGGGTCCATTGCTGGAACGCCGGCAGCGCCTGCATCGCCTCCATGTAGCGCCGCACCACGGGCGTCACATCGATGGCGTAGGTGCGGAAGCGATGCACCACGGGGCCGTACATCGCGTCCGCCCCGCCAAAGGCGCCGAACAGGAACGGCCCGCCATGGCGCGTCATGCACTCGGTCCAGATCTCCTGAACGCGGGCAATGTTGCCGCGCGCCTCCTCCGACAGCGGGACCGGGCCGACAGGACGGTGCAGGTTCATGCCGCATTCGTTGCGCAAGGCCGCAAAACCGGAATGCATCTCGGCCGAAATGGCGCGCGCGCGGGCGCGGGCCGCACGGTCGTCGGGCCAGAGCTTTTTCTCCGGAAACTTCTCCGCCAGATATTCGATGATGGCGAGCGAGTCCCACACCGTGACGTCGCCGTCGACCAGGATCGGCACCTTGCCGGCCGGCGAGACTTCGAGGATGCGCTGCTTGTCGGCGGCACCCGTGTAGAGCGGGATGAAGCTCTCCTCGAACGGAATGTCGTTGGCGCGCAACGCCAGCCACGGCCGCATCGACCATGACGAATAGTTCTTGTTGCCGATGACGAGCTTCAGTCCAGCCATGAGGAGGAATCCTTTTTCAGGCCGTCATCTTGCCACAGGCGGCAAGACGCGTTCAACCTGCCGGCTGCAGCGCTCGGGAACGGGGAATGCAGCATGCGCGCCTATCTGGTCGACATCATCGCGGTCGGCTTCTTCGCCATCGAATGGCTGGTCTATTCCATCACCCTCGAGCACACCGCCTACGGCAAGAACGGCCTGTCGGCGCGCATGAACCGGTTCCGCGAGGCCTGGGTGCGTCAGATGCTCGATCGCGAGGCGCGCATGGTGGACATGCAGATCATGGCCTCGCTGCAGAACGGCACCGCGTTCTTTGCCTCCACCAGCCTGTTCGCGATCGGCGGCGCGCTGGCGCTGCTGCGCGCCACCAACGATGCACTCGCCGTGCTCGGCGCGCTGCCGATCGACATCACGCCCACGCCCGCGCTGTGGGAAATCAAATGCGTCGGGTTGATCCTGATCTTCATCTACGCCTTCTTCAAGTTCGCCTGGTCGTACCGGCTGTTCAACTACGTGGCGATCCTGTTCGGCGCCATGCCGCCGGCAAGCCAGCGCGACACGGCGGAAGCGCGGGCCCACGTGATGCGAACCACCAGGCTGTTCGAATCGGCGGGCGCGCATTTCAACCGCGGCCAGCGCGCCTTCTTCTTTGCGCTCGGCTATCTCGGCTGGTTCGTCAGCCCCTGGGTGCTGTTCGTCACAACGGCCGCGGTCGTGATCGTGACATGGCGGCGACAGTTCGCGTCGAACGCCTGGAAGGCGATGGACGTTCAGCCCTGATCGCTGGCGCAATGCACCTTCGATCTCCCCAGGGAAGCCGGCGCATAGCCTACTTTGCATGGGGTTGTTTTCGCTTTTTTGTCCAGGCTCCGCCGCGCCGCTGCCCTAACCCCGAAAATCCTTCGACGTGAAATCGAGGTCGAGCACCTTCCATTCGCCGTAGCGATCCGCCGGCAGCATCTTGTAGGGCTGGCATTGCTTCAGCGCCGCGATAGCGTTCTGCAATAACTCGATCGCCTTGACGCTGGCGCTGCCGCCGCCGATCGCGGGCTCGGCGGCGAGCCTGCCGTCCTGTGTCATGAACACCCGCAGCTTGATCATGACGTGGTCGGAAGATTGCACCGATGCGGGCAGTTTCGAGCAGGTCTTCAGATGCCGCCTGAAGTCTGCGATCACGCTTGACGAGATGTCGGCGGCGGCGGTGGCGGTCGCATCAAAGCCCTCATCCGGCTTGCCCGCTCCGGCCGTCGGCGGCGGCAGTTCCGGGGGAAGCCCGAGCATGACGTTGTACTTCACGGAGAGGTCCGGCTCGGGCTGCCGGTAGCCGGCCGACGCTCCCGGTTGTGCTTTCGCGGTTGCGGCCGCGGCACGGCGGTCCGGCCGCACTGCCTGCGGCACGGGCGGTTGCTGCTGGACCGCTGCGGCCGGTGCCGGAGCCTCTGATGCCGGCAGAGCGGGCGGCGATGAATCGGGCAATGCGGGGGGCGACGGCTCGGCCGGCTTGATATTCTCCGGCCCGATTTCACCTGACGTGACGATATTGACCGCGATCGGCTCCGAGGCCGAGTTGAGCGGACTGACTTCAGACAAGAGCACCAGCAACGCCAGAAGCGACAGATGCGCTACCACCGACGCCGTTGCGCCCGCGCGCATGGCCTGATCCTGTTCCACCCTGCTCTCGCAGCGTTGGCACGCCGCCCCGCCTCCAGCATAGCCGGTGGCGAAACAGTCTCAATCCCATTTCGGCGAGAAGCCGAAATCGGTCAACCGGCCGTCACGTCCGCCCATCGCCGCGATGGCCGCCATCTCGGCTTCCGACAGTTCGAAGTCGAAGATCCCGATATTCTCCGACAGCCGTTCCAGCCGCGAAGTCCTGGGGATCGCCGAGACGCTCTGCTGCACGAGCCAGCGCAGGCAGACCTGGGTGGCGCTCTTGCCATGGGCACGGCCGATTCCCGCCAGCACCTCGTCCTTGCGCACGCGCCCCTTGGCGATCGGACTATAGGCAACCAGCGCCATCTCGAGCCGCGCGCAGGCCTCGCGCACCCTGGTCTGGTCCAGATAGGGATGATATTCGACCTGATTGCATACGAGCGGCGCCGGACACCTGGCGGTCGCCTCCTCCATCAGCCCCACCGTGAAATTCGACACGCCGATATGTCTGGTCATGCCGAGCTTGCGCATGTGAGCGAGCGCATCCAGCGTCTCCGACAGCGGCACGCGCGGGTTCGGCCAATGCAGCAGCAGCAGATCGACCTCGGAGAGGCGCAGCTTGTTGAGGCTCTCCTTGGTGGAACGCTCGAGGTCATGCGGCGCGAAATGGCTGCTCCAGACCTTCGTGGTGACGAACACCTCGTTGCGGGGAACGCCGGAGGCGCGCAACGCCTCTCCCACCTCGCGCTCGTTCTCGTAGACCTGCGCGGTGTCGATGTGGCGGTAGCCGAGGCGCAGTGCCTGCTCGACCAGCCGCGCACAGGTTCGTCCACGCAGCTCCCAGGTGCCGAGCCCGATCGCGGGGATCCTTGCGCCCTTGGCTTCGACGAATTGCATCGCGGGGCTCGTGAGGTTCGAGCCGCATTATGCCGTGCGCAACGGGGGCTTGCTAGGCCGGCTCGGGTTCCGTCGAAAGTGCAGCGAACACCGTCTCCGGCGAATGTGCGATCACCGCGAGCAGCGCACGCGCCGGTCCGCGCGGTGCACGCTTGCCCTGCTCCCAATTGCGGATCGTCTCGACGGGCACGCCGAGGCGGCTCGCGAACTCGATCTGGGTCAGTTGCGCGCGGCGGCGCAGGTCGCGCACACCCGGCGGCGCTGCGGCGCCCGGTCCCATTTCCGGCGCGAGCGGAAATTCCTTGCCGTCGCGCAGTTCGACGATCCGCCCGTCCGCTTTCAGCCGAAATCGTTTCATGGCCCGTCCCCGCGCGCATGATCCGCCAAAGTGAGCGCGGCAAGATCATGCGCAATCCAGCAAAGGATGATCGGCCAAGCCCGTTAAGACTCAATTAACGATACCCGGCCGGCTCGAACGGCTATTTCAATCCGAACCACAGCGTGGCGATGCCGAGGAACGAGAAAAAGCCGACCACGTCGGTGACGGTCGTGACGAACGTGCCGGAGGCGACCGCCGGGTCCGCCTTCACCCGCTCCAGCAGCATCGGGATCAGGATGCCGCCCAGCGCACCGGCGACGAGGTTGCAGATGATGGCAAGCCCGATCACCACGCCGAGGCCGGGGATCTTGAACCAGGCCACCGCCGCAACGCCGGTGATGACGGCGAAGGCGAGTCCGTTGACGAGACCGACCATCGCCTCGCGCATGACGACGCGCCAGGCGTTGGAGGCGCCGAGCTCGCGGGTCGCCAGCGCCCGTACCGCCACCGTCATGGTTTGCGTGGCGGCATTGCCGCCCTGGCTCGCCACGATCGGCGCCAGCACGGCGAGCGCCACCATCTTCTCCAGCTGCCCCTCGAACAGGCCGAGCACGGAGGATGCAAGGAAGGCGGTGGCGAGGTTGACCAGCAGCCAGTTGAAGCGGCCGCGCGCGATGGTCCAGACGCTGTCGGACAATTCTTCGTCGCTGGTGACGCCGCCCAGCGCCTTGAGGTCCTCGTCGGCCTCTTCCTCGATGACGTCGACGACGTCATCGATGGTGACGACGCCGACCAGACGGTTCTCGGTATCCAGCACGGGAGCTGCGACCAGGTTGTACTTGCCGAACATCCGCGCGACTTCCTCCTGGTCGTCGAGCACGGAGACGCGGCGGCGGTCTTCGTCCACGAGTTCCACGAGCGGCACCATCCGGCGCGAGCGCAGGAGCACGTCGAGCGGGACGGCGCCCTGCCAGCGCTTGTCGGCATCCACGGCGTAGATTTCGTAGAACCGGTCCGGCAGATCGGACGTCTCACGCATGTAGTCGATCGCCTGCCCCACGGTCCAATCCGGCGGGACGGCGATGAATTCGGTCTGCATCCGCCGGCCGGCGGAGTTTTCCGGATATTCGAGGGAGCGCTCGATGACGTCGCGTTCGGACGGCGGCAGCTTTTCGAGGACCTCCTCGCGGTCGTCCTCGTCGAGCGATTCCAGGATTTCGACGGCCTCGTCGGATTCGAGCTCGCGGACGCCCTCGGCCACCTCCTCCGGCTCGAGCTCTTCGAGGATGTCCTCGCGGACCCCCTCATCGACCTCGTTCAATGCAGAGAAGTCGAAATCCGAGCCGGTGAGTTCGACCAGCTTGACGCGGTCGTCGGGCTCGAGCGCGGCGACGAGATCGCCGAGGTCAGCCTTGTGCAGTTCCCCGACGATGCTGCGCAGGAAGGCGGCATCATCGGCCTGGATGGCGCGGGCCATCTCCTCGACGAATTCCGGCCTGATCTGCCCCTCATCGTCCCGCATCGGATGGCGGTCGAGCAGCGAGGCCTCACCGGGGTGCGCAACATCGGTATCGTCGGCCATGCCGCGCCCTCGCCGGTTTGACAGGAATGCTGAACTCGTCAGAGTCGCTGCAGGCATTACCCAATGGGCAACACCTAGCGCAATGAAAAATATGGACCGGTATCGATGGCTTGAACTGACCGCCTGGGCCGGCTTCGCGCTGGCGATGTCGGTTGCGCCGGGTCTGCACGCGCATGCCGCTGAATGCCCGCGCGAGGACGCGCTCGGCACGTCGCGCATCATTGCCGTCGATGCGGCCGCCACGCCCCGTGTCGGCTCGAGGAACTTTCTGCAGGACCGTGAAGTCGTCCTGACATTCGACGATGGTCCCTCGCCAGCGACGGACGACAGGATTTTGGCGGCGCTCGCCGAGCAATGCGTGCGCGCCACCTTCTTCCTGATCGGCAGGCCAGCGTCCGAGCATCCGGACCTGGTGCGCCGGATAGCGGCCGCCGGGCACAGCATCGGGCATCACACATGGTCGCACCACAATCTCAGGCAACTGAAGCTGGAAGACGCCACGGATGAAATCGACAAGGGCATCGCGGCCGTCGAGAACGCCCTTCACGGCGTTTCGACCAAGATCCCTTCGACGCCGTTTTTTCGCTTTCCCGGCTTTCAGATGAACCAGCAAACGCTCGACGCTCTCGAGAAGCGCCGCATCGTCGTGTTCGGCGCCGATGTAATTGCCAACGACTGGATCCCCATGACGCAGGAAGCACAGTTGAAATTGCTGACCGACCGCCTCAAGGCCGCGGGCAAAGGCATCATCCTGCTGCACGACCCGGAGGCGCAGACGGCCGCCGTGCTGCCCGACTTCCTGCGCTATCTGCGTGACAATCGCTACCGGGTGGTGCATGTGGTATCCGCGGCGCTGGCTGCGGCTGCGGCCGAGGGCCGGCAAAGTGAAAAACGTGAATAACTCCAATAATTAATGCGGCATTTATCAAGCCGCCTGTAAGTGTTTTGACGGGAATTGGAATGCGGGCGGTGTGCAATGGCCGGTGATGTAAGGGTTGGCGTCCTCACAGCGCATTTCGCAGTGGTGATGTTGGGATTGGCGAGCGGCCTAGCCGCGCTGCCGGCCGCCGCGGCCGATTGCCCCCGTCCGGATACGCTGGGAACCTCCCGCACGCTCGTGGTCGATGCCAAGGAGCATCCGCTGATCGGCTCCATGCAGTATCGCGAGACGCTGCCCCTCAACGACGGCGAAGTGGTGCTGACCTTCGACGACGGCCCGCTGCCGAAATACACCTACCAGATCCTCGAAATCCTGGCCGCGCAGTGCGTGAAGGCGACCTTCTTCCTGGTCGGGCGTCAGGCCCAGGCCAACCCGGAGGGCGTGCGCAAGGTGCTCGCCGCCGGACATACGGTGGCCGCGCACAGCCAAAGCCATCCCATGAACATGCACCGCCTGCCGCTCGAGCGCGCGAGGGCGGAGATCGACGACGGCATCGCGTCAATCACCGCGGCGCTCGGCGAAGAGGGCGCGGCGATGTCGCCGTTCTTCCGCATTCCCGGCCTCGCTCGCAATGACGGAATCGAGGAATACACGCGCTCGAAGGGCCTGCAGATCTGGAGCGCGGACTTCCCCGCCGACGACTGGCGGCCTGTTTCATCGAAACGCGTCCACGATCTCGCCATGCAGCGCCTCGCCGCCAAGGGCAAAGGCATCCTGCTGCTGCACGACATCCAGCCGCGCACCGTGGCGGCATTGCCGAAAATCCTGCATGACCTGAAGGCCGGCGGCTACCGCGTCGTCCATGTGGTGCCGGCGACGCCGGACAATCCGGCCGCGCCGACCGATCCGCAAGCATGGCGGCTGCATCCGACCTCCGAACTGGTCGCGACATCGCGCTGGCCGAAGGTCACGGGCTTCGCGTTCGCGCAACACGAGTTGCTTCCCGTGCCGCTGCTGACCGATTCATACTGGAACGACACCAAGCTGCTCGACCGGCCGCAGCCCCGCGGCCGTGGCATTCCGCTGCCGCGGCAGGCGCCGTGGCCGCGGCAGGTGCAGCTTGCCTCAAGCGACGCAACCAGCGCCCTGCCCGTGCCGGCGTCTTCGGTGTTCGAGGTCGAGGAAGGCGTGCGCGTCGCGATGCTGGCTATCAATTCAGCGCGCCCGGCGGAGCGGCGGGTGGCGACTGTGACGGAGGAGAAACCTGCACCGGTCGCAGCGCGCGGCGGCAAGCGTACCGCGAAGCTGGTTGGCCCGCGAGGCAGGCGGGTGGCAGCGGCCCCGCCGGCGAAACCGGCGCAGGCAGTGACTCAGAGCGGCCGCGCCGCGTCCAAACGTGTGGCGCCCGACAGGAAGAATGTCCGCCGCGTCATCCGCCACAATCAGCAGGCCAGCCTCCTGCCTCCACATCTCTGACGAATTCGAAGTCCGTCCTCCTGACGCAAGACGGCATTATCTTCCAGCGCTGGCGACGCAATGCTCTAATTTCTTGAAGTCAGGTCGGATGGTGTATCTTTGTCTGAACACGAGTGGAACTTCCGCATCGAGTTTAGCCCGACATTGCGCGTAGAGCGCTTCTCTGTTTGTTGCGGATGGTCTTTCAGTTCGTTGAACATTCCTAGTCTCCGCCGGCGGTTCGCCTTGATAGACGGCAGGCTTCGTTGATTTCCTTTGCCCGATTCGCTCGCAGGCATCGTCGCGGCCAAGTTCGTAACCGGCGCGGCAGATGATTTTGGTACATTTGTCACCATCGGCCCGGTAGCCGCGATCACAGACGAGCGGACACACCCGGCCACTTCTGCTTCTTGCGCTGTCGAGCGCGTCGAGGCTTGCAACCTTAACGTCGAACTTCTTCTTGGCGTTCTTGTTGAACAATCCAAGCGCCTTCTGCGCCGCGCTGTTCCATTCATCGCCAGCCGCGCCCGTGACGCAGCCGACCCGCTTCAATTCGGCCTGCAGCAGCCGCGGCAATTCGGCTTGCGAAGGCTTGTCGGACTTTGCATCGCGCGGCGCGTCAGGCGGGCTGAGCGACGCGAGCTGACCGACCGGCTTGTCCGCCTTCGCAGCTTCAGCGGCCTTGGTTTCTACAGGCTTGGCTTCTGCGGCGGCCTTTGCCCGCGCCGCATCGGCTGCCTTTGCTTCCTTCTCGCTAGCGGTTCGCTCCTGCTCCGCCTTGGCGGCCTGCCGCGCCTCCTCGAGTTTTTTCGCGCTCTCGGCAGCGGCTTTGGCTACGGCCTCCGCTCGGGCTTGCGCAGCTGCCCGAACCCGCTCGGCCTCGACTAGCCTGGCGTCTTCGATCGCCTTTCTCTTCTCGGCCGCAACGCGGGCGTCTTCCGCCGCTCTGGCTAGTTCAGCCGCCTTCTTCTGTTCGACGGCACGCGCGCCTTCGTGCGTGAGCCGCTGTTGTTCCTCGGCAGCGCGTCCTGCTTTCTCCGCTGCCTGGAGCCGCGCTTCTTCCGCGGCGAGCTTGTTGCGCTGGGCGATGGCGAGCTTGGCGTAGAAGCCGTCCGGATAGGTCGAAAGGAATAAGTCCCAGGCTTCGCGGGTACCCACGCGCTCGGCGAGTTCGTAGTCGCGCCGGACCCTGGCATCCGCATCAGGCGCAGGCGTACGCGGCAACGGCACCAGTGACACGTCCTCACCACCGAGCGAACCATATATGAACGGTTCTTGCTTGTTATTGGTGACGCGCAGAACCTCGTCGCGAACGAAGCCAAACGCTTTACGAACGTCCAGGCCGGGCTTTGGCAGGTAACGAACCAGCGCCTCAGTGAACGGGCTGTTGCCGCTGTCGCCGTCGAGCGCGGTGGACCCCGCCCTTGCCGCAAACGCAACCAACGTGTTCGGACTGGTCGGTTCGACCTTGGCCAGCCCCCGATCGATCGCGCGCGACGCGTTCGTCCGCCGCATAACTCGGCTGAAGGGATTGTCGCGGCAAGCATCGAGGATAACGAGCCGCAGCTTCCGCGCCGGTTCAATCACGGTGAGGATGCGATCGAGCGAGACCGCCTCATCATGAGCATCGATGTCGCGCTCCAATACCGCGTCGACGGGGATCAGGTAGTTGACGCCGTCAATCTCGATGCCGTGGCCGGCGAAATACGCAATGACGATATCGGCATCACGGACACGATCCGAGAAATCGCGCAGTTGCCGTCGCATCTCGTTGATCTTGAGATTCTGCTTGAATTCGACAAGGTCAAACCCGGCGTTCCTGATCATGGTGGCGATTGCCGCGGCATCGTTTGCGGGATTGGCGAGCTTGCTGACGCCCTGATACGCCGAGTTGCCGATAACCAGCGCGACTCGCTTCTCGGCCAGCGCGGCCTGGCACGACAGCCAGTTCAGACAGATCGCCAGGACGATGGCCCCCGTCGCCCGCATCAAAATATTCCAATACAAATCGCGTCGCCGCATGCGGCGACTCCCAAAGATCAATCTCGCAAGCTAATCGCAAAATGACGCGCGCGGAAAGCTGAATCTGTGACGCTTGTCACATTGAGCGCGCAGACCTCAGTTCGTGACGATCTTGGCGATGCAGAGCAGGATCACCAGCGCCAGGAACAGCAAGTCGATATAAGCCTTCATCTCGCCGGCGTGGCGCAGATCGGCGACGTCGCCCACGATCTGCTTGCGAGAGGCAGTTGCATTGGGCCCTTCGGCGGCGATGGCAGCCAGCCGCCTCGCCTCGCCCTCGAGCCGCTCGATCCGCTGGAAGAAATAGAACGAGCGCAGGGCCGAGGCCGAATGCATGCCGGCATAGATCAGGATCATCACCGCGAGCATCACGCGCTGCGGGTACTTCTCGATCAGGTTCAGGCTGTAATAGACGAGCGCCAGAAACACGAAGTTCGAAAGGAAACGATAGAGGTAGCCAAGGAACTTCATGAAGGGGCTCCGGAGGACGCGAGGCGGTATCCTATGCGGGTAAAGTGTTTACGTGACGTATGTGTCATAATTGCAACAGCTGCACCCGACTACCGCGCAAAGAAGGTGAGCCTGCCCGTGATGAGCTTGTTGAATTCGCCAACGTTGATAACCACTTCTTGATACGCCACTCGACGGGGATGCTGATGTTTCGAACAGCTGCAAGTGCCCTCCTTGCCACCGCGCTCCTCGGCGCCGCGCCTGCGTCAGCTGCGGAGACCGCACGCCCCGACAAGGTCTCGTTCTATTTCGCGGCCCACCAGGATGACTGGCAGCTGTTCATGAACCCGTCGGCCTTCCAGGACGTCATCGGCGCCGCCGCCAGGACCGTGTTCGTCCACATCACCGCCGGGGACGCCGGGCTCGGAACCAGCACGGGTGACCGCAAGCATCCACTGTATCTGGCGCGGGACAACGGCGCCGAGCAGGCGGTGCGTTTCATGGCGGATACCGAAGCGGTGCCGGACAAAGGCACGGCATCGACCGTGTCGCTCAACGGACACCCGATCTACCGCGTCGGCTACCGCAACACCGTCAGCTATTTCCTGCGTGTGCCCGACGGCAGCCCGCTCGGCACGGGCTATGCTCATACGGGTTTCCAGTCGCTCAAGCGCCTTGCCGACGGGGACAACGACACGCTGGCAGCGGTCGACGGCAGCACCGCCTATCACGGCTGGAACGATTTGACCGCAACGCTGCGGGCGATCATCGACTACGAGCGCGGACAGGCACGATTGGTGCAGCTCAACGTCGCCGAGCTCGATCCGCAGATCAATCCCGGCGACCATTCCGATCATCTGATGACGGCGAAGGCTGCGATCGCGGCGGCGCGTGACTTGCCCTGCGTCCGCCTCGTCTCCTACGTCAACTATGCCAGTTCCAAGCTGCCGGAAAATCTCGACCTGCACGAGCGCGACATGGAGAGTTCCGTCTTTGCGGTCACGCTCGCCGGCGTGCAGGCGCTGGGTCAGCCGACATCCTGGCGGCATTACGACAGGTCCTATGTCGGCCGCAATTATTTTCGCGTGCAGGCGGAGCCCGGCAACTGCTCCCTCCCCGCCACCGAGATCGCAGCACGCCGCAGGACCCGCTAGCAGCCCGGCAACCTCCTGTTGGCGGGCTTAGGCGGCTCACCCCGATTGACGCAGGTCAACACGCGCTCCGCATTTCCCGTCAGATAATTTCCTGCGGGGTCGCGGGGAAATTCAATGCGCCAGCTCGAAGCGCAGGCGGTTGCGGCGCAAACACAGCGTGTCGTCTCGGTTGACGCTCTGCGCGGCTTCAACATTTTCTGGATCCTCGGCGCGGATGCCACCATCTGGTCGTTCAACGAGATGGTTCACGACAAGGGGCCGGTGCTGAGCGCTGCCGGCAGCTTCCTCAACACGCAGATGACCCACGTCGCCTGGGAAGGCTTCCGCTTCTACGATTTCATCTTCCCGCTGTTCATCTTCGTCGCGGGCGTGGCGATCGTGCTGTCGCTGCCGCGTCTGGTCGAGCGGGAGGGAAAGGCGCAGGCCTATGCCCGGGTGTTCCGCCGCGCATTGATCCTGTACGGCCTGGGACTGATCTTCTACGGCGGCATCAGCCGTCACTGGGGCGATGTCCGCCTGGTCGGTGTGCTGCAGCGGATCGCGCTCTGCTATCTCTGCGCATCGCTTCTGTTCCTGAACTTCCGTGCGCGCGGGATCGTCGTGGCATTGGTGGTGCTGCTGGCCGGCTACTGGGCCATGATGACATTCGTGCCCGTACCGGGGGTCGGCGCCGGCTCGTTCGCGTCGGACGCCAATCTGGCCAACTGGATCGACGCGAATTACCTGCCGGGATGGAAGTGGGACCTGACCCGCGATCCGGAAGGGCTGCTGAGCACGTTGCCTGCGATCGCCAGCTGCCTGCTCGGCGTCCTGGCCGGCCTGCTGCTGGCAGACCCGCGGCTGCAGGGAACGCAGAAATCCCTGCTGCTGATTGCTTGCGGCATTCCGCTGACATCAGCCGGATATCTCTGGGGGCTGCAATTCCCCATCGTCAAGGTGATCTGGACCTCGTCCTTCGTGCTCGTCGCCGGCGGATACAGCCTGATCCTGCTCGGTGTCTGGCATCAGATCATCGATGTCTGGGGTTACCAGCGCTGGGCGGCGGTCTTCATCTGGCTCGGCGCGAACGCCATCACGCTCTACTTCATCAACAACGTCACGGCCGACCAGTTCGCGTTGCGCTTTTCCGGCGACACCGTGTCGACGTTCGAGCTGTTTGCGACGCGTTTCATCGGGGGAGACTTTGCCGCCCTGCTCGATCGCCTGATGACGCCGGGCACGGGAACTTTCGTCGTGCGTATGCTGGGCCTGATATTCGCGATATTGCTGGCCCGCTTCCTCTACGGCCGCAAGATTTTCCTGCGCGTCTGAGCCGGGGCCCGTCCGCGGCTTCCGATTTGACAGACGAGACCGTGCGATTCCGGGGTCCGGGCAAATGCTCGGCGTTGCCCGAAGGACAAGCCCACAAGTGTTTTCAATGTGGTGCGCTCGGAGGGACTCGAACCCCCACGATTTTACTCACTGCCACCTCAAGGCAGCGCGTCTACCAATTCCGCCACGAGCGCTTGGGAGACCGGCCTTCCGCCTCGCGGCCCGGCCAAATCAACGGCGCGGATGTAACAAATCAGGATTGGGGGTACAAGGCCCGCGAGAGCCTTGATTCAGTGGAGATTTGGGCTGGATCGGGCTTATCTGCTGTCCGGCGAGCGTGGCAGCATCCGCTTGACTTCCACGGCGATCCGGTTGCGGTCGACCAGCACCACGCCGCTGGCCACAGGCATGTTGTTGGCGAGGATTTTCACCTCGTCGGCCTCGGTGGCGTCGAGCTCGATGATGGCGCCGCGGGACAGCCGCATGACCTGGTGGATGGGCATCGTGCTGGTGCCCAGCACCACCATGAGATCGACGGTGACTTTATCGAGAGTTGACACTTCTGAGCCCGCCGAACCCTGACTAAATTGCGCGGAATTCCGCCCCTAAGGGAACCTGACCACGTTATGGTTAGCCAATGGTTAATGACCGCCAGAGCCTGGATTTGACCACGTCTGCCGGCCCCCCCGGGGGACCGGCGGTCGAATGGCGGATATCCGATTCTCGCGTGCCCTATCCGGAAGCGGTGGCGGAGATGGAATCGCGCGCCGCGGACATTGCCGCCGGCAAGGCCGGCGAGCTGGTCTGGCTGCTGGAGCACCCGCCGCTCTATACCTCCGGCACCAGCGGCCGGAACGAGGATCTGCTCGACCCCCGCTTTCCCCTGTTCACGACCGGCCGCGGCGGCCAGCTCACCTATCACGGCCCGGGCCAGCGCGTGGCCTATGTGATGCTCGACCTCAAGCGACGCCGTCCGGACGTGCGCGCCTATGTGGCCGGGCTGGAAGAATGGATCATCCGTACCCTCGCCCACTTCAACGTTCGCGGCGAACGGCGCGAGGACCGCGTCGGTGTCTGGGTCAAGCGCCCGGACAAGGGCGAAGGCCATGAAGACAAGATCGCCGCGATCGGCGTCCGCCTGCGCCGTTGGGTTTCCTTCCACGGCATCGCGATCAATGTCGAGCCGGACCTGTCGCACTTCTCCGCCATCGTGCCCTGCGGCGTGGTGGACCCGCGCTACGGCGTCACCTCGCTGGTCGATCTCGGCCATCCCGTCACCATGGCCGATGTCGACGTCGCACTCCGCCAGGCGTTTGCCGAGGTGTTCGGGCCGGTGGAGACACGGCTGCCGGAAGCCGCCGGCTAACGACCTCACGCCGCGGCGCGCTGCGGCGCTACCTCGAGCTTGCCGGCAATGTAGCGGCGCTCCTGGGTCAGGCCGCCGAAGCCGTAGGCGTCGCCCTTGACTTCGTCGACGTGCAGGTAGGTCTCCTCGTGCAGCGGCCCGAGCAGTTCGCCCATGCGCGAAAACATCGCGGCGAGATAGGCCGCCTTCTCGTCCTTGGTGTTGGTGCCCTCGCTGACATGGGTGTCGATCCAGTAGCTCGCGAGCCTCTGCTCGGCGAGCGACTTGCCGCCGGCGAACCAGTCCGCGGCGTCGGCCGCCTTGACGATGACGGCGGTAACCTTCGGATCCTTGTGCAGGATGCTTGCGGTGAGGTCGGAGACGGCGGCGGCGATCTCTGACTTCAGCGACGGCCGCTCGCGCGGCGTGGAATAGGTGACGGTGATGAGCGGCATGACGGGTCTCCCTGAGACGGCTGCGCGGTTATCCGCGCAACCGGGAAACTAGACCTCCACCCATCATTTTGATACCTTATCTTAGATCATATCAGTGATAAGCATAAGTGATGATACGATGACCGCGCTGGATATCCCGACCGTGCAGGCCTTCCTGCTGGTGGCCGAACTCGAGAGCTTCACCCGCGCCGCCGAGGTGCTCGGCACCACGCAGGCCGCCGTCAGCATGAAGCTGCAGCGGCTGGAGGCCGCCTTGCGCAAGCGTCTGGTCGAGCGCTCGCCGCGCGCGGTTCGGCTCACCGCCGACGGCACTGCATTTCTTGCCCCGGCCCGCGCGCTGATCGAGGCGCATGACCGCGCGCTTTCGCCGGAGCGGCCGGCCACGCAGCAATTGTCGCTCGGCATCAGCGATCATGCTTCGGGGCCCGAACTCGTCCCGCTGATGGAGCGGCTCAACGCGGTGGCGCCGCAGCTCGCGCTGTCGGTCACGATCGGTTTCTCGCGCGAAATCCTCGATGCCTACGACTCCGGGAAGCTCGACGCCGTCATCGTGCGCCAGGAAGGCAGCCGGCGCGGCGGCGAAAAACTCACCGAGGACGAATTCGGCTGGTTCGCCGCGCCACGCTTCGGCTGGCGCCGCGGCGAGCCGCTGAAGCTGGCGACCCTCGCCCCGCCCTGCGGCGTTCGCGCGATCGCGCTGCGCGCGCTCGACAAGGCCGGTATCGCCTGGAGCGAGGCCTTTGTCGGCGGCGGCGTCACGGCGGTCGCGGCCGCGGCGCTGGCCGGGCTTGCGCTGGCGCCGCTGGCGCGGCGGGTCGCGCCGCCCGGCCTGATCGACATGGGACCCGCGCTCGGCCTGCCGCGGCTCGGGACCTCGAGGGTGATGCTGTATTCGCGGGTGAGCGATCCTGCCAGGCGCACCGCCTTGCGCACGGTTTCAGCCACCTTCCGCAGCGCAGCCGGCTAGCCGCTGGTCGACCCCACGGGCCAGGATTGTCCCGATACGCCGGAACAAAATACCCGGCCCGCGCGTTTAGGGCGGTTACGGCGGGGCAATTGGATGTTCGGAAAAGACAGGCAAAGACACCGCGATCTCTTTGAAAGCGAACGCAATTTCCGCCTCCTGGTCGAGGCGGTGACCGACTACGCCCTCTATATGCTCGACCCCGCCGGCGTGATCACCAGCTGGAATATCGGCGGCCAGCGCATCAAGGGATACACGCCCCGGGAAATCCTCGGCCAGCATTTCTCCCGCTTCTATACCGAGGCCGACCGCGCCAGCGGCAAGCCGAAGCGCGCGCTGCAGATCGCGCGCGAACAGGGCCGTTACGAGGAAGACGGCTGGCGGGTGCGCAAGGACGGCACCTTCTTCTGGGCCAGCGTCGTCATCGACCCCATCTACGAGGACGGCCAGCTTGTCGGCTTCGCCAAGATCACCCGCGACATCACCGAACGCCACGACGCCCAGCTCAAGCTCGAGCAGATGCAGAAGCAGCTCGCCGAGTCGCAAAAGCTCGATGCGCTCGGTCAACTGACCGGCGGCGTCGCGCACGACTTCAACAACCTCCTGATGATCATCAGCGGCAGCCTTCACACCCTGAAGAAGGGCACGGGCGACGACGCCAGGAAGCTGCGTGCGGTAGCGGCGATCGAAACGGCGACCCGGCGCGGCGCGGCTCTGACCAGCCAGCTCCTGACCTTCGCGCGCCGCCAGAGCGTCAATCCGCAGACCATCGACCTCGGCGAGCGCATCAACGCGATACGCGAGGTGCTCGATACCGGCGTCGGCCGTTCGGTGGCGCTGCAATTCGAGATTCCCGGGACAGTCCTGCCGGTCACCGTCGACGTCGCCGAGTTCGAGACCGCGCTGGTCAACCTCGTGATCAACGCCCGCGATGCCATGCCGGGCGGCGGCACCATCACGGTGTCGGCGCATGCCCACCCCGGCAACGGGGAGACGGACGGAAAGGACTATGTCGCGGTCACCGTGAAGGATAGCGGCGTCGGCATCGCACCCGACGTGCTCGACAAGATCTTCGATCCCTTCTTCACCACCAAACCCGTTGGCAAGGGCACCGGCCTCGGGCTGTCGCAGGTGCACGGCTTTGCCCATCAGGCAGGCGGCACGGTGAAAGTGGCGAGCGAGATCGGCAAGGGGACCGCGATCACCATCCTGCTGCCGCGCGAAAGCAAGGCACCGCAGGTCGCCGCCGCCCGGGCCGCCGAGAGCGGCGGCAGCGGCACCGTCCTGCTGGTCGAGGACAATCCCGATGTCGCGAGCGTCAGTTCGAGCCTTCTCGAACAACTCGGCTATGCCGTGCGGCGGGTGGCGGATGCCGAGGCTGCGTTGCGCGCGATCGAGCTCGACGGCATCGACCTCGTCTTCTCCGACATCGTGATGCCGGGCAAGATGGACGGCCTCGAACTGGCGCATCGCTTGCGGCAAATCCGTCCGGCACTGCCGATCCTGCTCGCGACCGGCTACAGCGACGCAGCCGTCAACGTGCGCGGCGAGTTCCCGATCCTGCGCAAGCCCTACGAGATCCACGAGCTCAGCCAGGCAATTGCAAAACTGCCGCGGTAGCCTTTCGCAGAAGAGGATGCACGGAGGAAGCATGGTCGCAACCGACAAGGCGTTCACCGGCTCGGTCCCGCAAGTCTATGAGCGCTTGCTGGTGCCGCTGATCTTTGCGCCCTATGCGCGCGATCTCGCCGCGCGGATTGCGCAAGTCGGCCCGCGGCGGCTGCTGGAGACGGCGGCGGGCACCGGGGTCGTCACCCGGGCGTGCGCCGCGCAACTGCCCGCGGACGTCGCCATCACCGCAACCGACCTCAACGAACCGATGCTGGCGGTGGCGAAAGCCGCCCTGCCCGATCCGCGCATCGAATGGCGGCAGGCCGACGCGCTGGCGCTGCCGTTCGACGACGCAAGCTTCGACGTCGTCGCCTGCCAGTTCGGCGCGATGTTCTTTCCCGATCGCGTCAAGGGTTATGCCGAAGCACGCCGCGTGCTCGCACCGGGCGGCCGGCTGCTCTTCAACGTGTGGGACCGTATCGAGGAGAACGAATTCCCCGACACCGTCTCGCAGGCGCTGGCGCAGGTTTTCCCGCATGACCCGCCGCGCTTCATGGCGCGCACGCCACACGGCTATCACGACCGGGACTTGATCCGCAGCGACCTGCAACGCGCCGGCTTCACCGACATCGCCGTCGAAGCCGTCGATCACGTCAGCCGCGCGCCGTCGCCGCGCGAGCCGGCGGTGGCCTTTTGCCAGGGAACGCCGATGCGCAGCGAAATCGAGGCACGCGGCGCGCCGGGGCTGGAGGCAGCCACCGACATGGCCGAACAGGCGCTGGCGCAGCGTTTCGGCGGGGGCGCCATCGAGGGTCGCATCCGCGCGCTGGTCGTCTCGGCAACCGCCCCGCAATAAGACGCCTTGGTGCGAGTCAGTACTTCGCGGCCACGACCGACGGCGCGCCGAACTTGTAGCTGACGCCGAAGCGGACGATGTCCTCTTTCACCTGGCGCGACCAGGACAGGCCGCAGGCGCCCGCGGGCAAGCATTGCGTGGCGGGATTGAGCAGCAGCGTGTTGGTCACGGTGCCGAAATCGGCATGCAGATATTCACCACGCACCAGCCAGTTGCTGGCCAGCATCCATTCCACGCCGGCGCCCGCAACCCAACCGGTCACGGCGTTGGAGAACTTGGCGACAGTGAAGTTGGCGCCGGTGCTGTTGGCGCAGCCGGCCACCCGGCAGTCGGTGGCAAGGGTCGTGTCCACGGTGGTGAAGGCGGCGCCGCCGGTGCCATAGAGCATCCAGCGGTCGAAAGCGACGCCGAGGCGACCGCGCACCGTCGCCATCGATCGCGTCTCGCTGTTCACATAGCTGTAGCCGAACGAATTGTCGAAGCAGGGAACGCTGAACATGTCGGTCTGGCGGCAGAACGCGTAGCGCGGCTTCATCCACTGCCCGTCGGCTTCGACGCCGGCGACGAAGTTCCTGGCGAATTGCCAGTTGTAGCCGGCGTGGACGGCGGCGAGGAACGACGTGCCGTTGGCGAGCTGGTTTTGCCTGAGATTGGCGAACAGCGGATTTGGATCGACCTGGAAGAAATTCGACTGCCCGTTGCCGCCCTGCACGACGCCGCCGAGATCGGCGCCGACATAGAAGCCGGTCCAGCTCACGACCGCCGCGACCGCGGGAGCCTTGGTGTAAATCCTGGCGGGCGGCGGCGCGGGCGCGGCAAAGGCGTAGTTGATGCCGGCGCGGACCATGTCGGCTCGGAAGCTGACCCTTTCCGGCGTACCCGGGATGATCTCGAATATCGCCGCAGAACCGAGATCGACATGAAGATATTCGAGCTTCGCCGACCATTGCGGCGCGAACTTCGCCTCGATGCCGACGCCTGCGGTCCAGCCCGGGCGGAAGGCACTGCCCTCGGCGCCGATCAGCCCGTCATATCCCCTGAGATGGCCGACCGCGGCGCCGCCGGTCAGATAAGGCAGCACCCAGCCATTGGCCCCCATGGCATAGCCAACCCTGCCGCGCAGCGTGCCGAACGCATCCAGCTGCGTGCTGCAGGGATGCGCAAACAGCGCCGGCACCCCGCAAACCGAGGAACTGCCGTAAATGTTGGCAAAGGAGTAGTCGCCCTCGATGCCGAACACGAGGGGACCCGATTGCCAATTATAGCCCAGCGTCAGGCCGGCGAAGCCGCCATTGACGGCATAGTGGCCGTCACCAACGATCTCGACATTCTGAAGCACCACCCCGTTGTCGCGCTGGTCGGAATGGCCGGTGCCGTAGCCGGCGCTCACGCCGCCATAGGCCCCGTTCCAGGATTGCGCCTTGGCCGGCGCGGCCATCGTCGCTGCCAACAGCACAGCGCCTGCGAGAGATGCAGCGGTATGTCGAATCATTCCTGCCCCACGAATCAGCTGCTGAATCGTAGGAGGCAGCCAAGCGTTCGCCACAAATAGTTTTGGGATAAGCGTCGCATTCCCGTCGCGTGTTGCACAAACGCCGCTTCAGGTTGAAGCGCGCCGCTCGGGCAATTTACGACTCGTTAACGGATGGCGGCGCGAAGCCATCGCCTAGCGCTGTCCCGGCCGCCAGGAGAGGTCGTCGGACCACAGGTAGATCGCAATCGCGGCAAGGCACATCACGAGGCCGATCCAGAAAATCGGCGAGTGATGGATGGGACGGCGGTCTCGTTTAGAAGTCGATGGCTCCATGCGAATGATCCTTGCCTTCCTGAACTAGATCGTGGGCAACACCGAAAATCTCTCGCCCGCATAGCGCAGCTTGAGCTGCTCGTCGTCGGCCGTCTCGCTGGTCACGCTGTCGACCCGCGCCGACGGCGGGCCGTGGCGGCACAGAGCGACCATTTCGGCGACGACCGTCGGCGGTCCGGCAAACAGCGCTTCGACGCTGCCGTCCCCGCGGTTGCGCACCCAGCCTTCGAGCTTGCACTGGCGCGCCTGATGATCGAGCCAGGCGCGGTAGCCGATGCCCTGCACCCGGCCGCGGATCGTCACCTGCAGGATCGCATGGCTCATTTCTTCGGCCCGAGGAATTCGGCGGTGCGCGCCTTCATCGCGGCATCGCGCGTGACCTGCGCAGTCAGGTCGGAAGACGCCAGCCCCTTCAGATTCCTGGGCGCAGTGCCTTCACGCAGCGCTTTGAGCGTCTCGTAGACGGCCTGCGTGGCGGCGGCAAAGGGCGCATGGCCCTGCAGCGCGATCCTCACGCGCCGGCCGGCGAGCCAGGCCGGATCGCTCATCTCCTCCGGCGCGCCGCCGAGCACGATCGGCAATCTCGTTGCCGCAGAAATCGCTTCCAGTTCACCGCGCGACTTGATGCCGGTGAAGAACAGCGCATCCACGTCGACCGCCTCATAGGCCCTCGCCCGCGCAACCGCATCGTCGAGCGAGGTGACCGAGGTTGCGCCGGTGCGGCCCATGATGACCAGCGAGGGATCGCTGCGGCCGTCGAGCGCGGCCTTCATCTTGCCGACGCCCTCCTCCAGCGAGATCAGCTCCGTCTTCGCCTGCCCGAACGCCTGCGGCAGCAGCGTGTCTTCAATGGTGAGGCCGGCCGCGCCCGCCGTCTCCAGCTCCTGCACCGTGCGGCGCACATTGAGCGCATTGCCATAGCCGTGGTCGGCATCGACCAGCACCGGCAATTCCGCCGCGCGCGACATCCGCCGCATCTGCTCGCAAAGCTCGGTCAGCGTGATGAGCGTGATGTCGGGATCGCCGAGGACGGCGAGCGAGGCTACCGAGCCGCCGAACATGCCGAGCGGAAAACCGAGATCCTGCGCGATGCGGATCGAGGTCGCGTCATAGACCGAGCCGGGGCGCACGCACACGCTTCCCTTCAGGATCGCGCGCAATGCTTCGCGTCGTTTACGGAAGGCCATGGCTCTCCTCAATCCACGTCATTGCGAGCGAAGCGAAGCAATCCATCGTGCGGCGAAGGAAGCGTGGATTGCTTCGTCGCTGCGCTCCTCGCAATGACGGTCTAAGCAAACTCCAGAATCAGCGCGTCGACGGCGAGCGTGGCGCCGGGCGCGGCATGGATCTTCTTCACGGTGCCATCGCGCTCGGCGCGCAGCACGTTCTGCATCTTCATGGCCTCGACCACGGCCAGCGTCTCGCCGGCCTTGACCTCCTGCCCCTCGTTGACGGCGATCGACACGACGAGGCCCGGCATCGGACACAGCAGCTTCTTGCCGGTGTCGGCGGCGGTCACCACCGGCATCAGCCGCGCCGCGGTCGCCTCGCTCGCGGTGAAGACGTAGGCCGAGACCTCGAAGCCGCGATGCGCCAGGCGGAACCCGTTCGGAACGAAGCGTGCCTGCACGGCCGCCGGCAGTCCGTTGATGTTGCCCTGCCAAACCGCATCGCCGGGCTTCCAGAGAGATTCCAGCAGATAGGGATTCACGAGCCCGCCATCGGCTCCGACGAAGTGCACCATGATGCCTTCGCCCTCGCGCGCGACATCGAGGGCGATCTCCTCGCGGTCGAGCCAGACCGCGCGGCGGCGCTCGCGCTGCACGATGCGGCCGTTCATCTGGCCGGAAATCTGCCGCTTGCGCTCGCCGAGCACATGATCGATGGCGGCCGCCACCGCTGCGAGCCGGCGCGCGACCTCACCTTCCGGAGCATGCGCCGAAAACCCCTTGGGAAACTCTTCGGCAATGAAGCCGGTCGAAAGCCGGCCCTCGCGCCAGCGCGGATGATGCATCAGCGCCGACAGGAACGGGATGTTGTGGCGGATGCCGTCGACATAGAACGCATCGAGTGCGTTCGACTGCGCCTCGATGGCGGCCGCGCGCGACGGCGCATGGGTGACGAGCTTGGCGATCATCGGATCGTAATGGATCGAAATCTCGCCGCCCTCCTGCACGCCGGTATCGTTGCGGACGGTAATGCCTTCGTGGCTGGCTTCCGCCGGCGGGCGATATTTCACCAGCCGTCCGATCGACGGCAGGAAGTTGCGGAAGGGATCCTCGGCATAGACGCGGGATTCCACCGCCCAGCCGGTCAATGCGATGTCCTTTTGCGACAGCTTGAGCTTCTCGCCGGCGGCGGCGCGGATCATCTGCTCGACGAGGTCGATGCCGGTGACGAGCTCGGTGACGGGATGCTCGACCTGAAGGCGCGTGTTCATCTCCAGGAAGTAAAAACTCTTGTCCTGGCCGGCGACGAATTCCACGGTGCCGGCGGAGTCGTAGTTCACGGCCTTGGCGAGTGCGACCGCCTGCTCGCCCATCTTGCGCCGCGTGGTCTCGTCGAGCAGCGGCGACGGCGCCTCCTCGATGACCTTCTGGTTGCGGCGCTGGATCGAGCATTCGCGCTCGCCGAGATAGATCACGTTGCCATGCTTGTCGCCCAGCACCTGGATTTCGATGTGGCGGGGATCGACGATGAATTTTTCGATGAAGACGCGGTCGTCGCCGAAGGAGGACTTCGCCTCGGCTTTCGCAAGATTGAAGCCTTCGGCGACCTCGCCCCTGGAATGGGCGATGCGCATGCCCTTGCCGCCGCCGCCGGCGGAAGCCTTGATCATCACGGGATAGCCGATCTCGTCGGCGATCTTCACCGCCTGCTTGTCATCCTCGATGACGCCGAGATGGCCCGGCACGGTCGAGACCTTGGCCTTGGCCGCCGCCTTCTTGGATTCGATCTTGTCGCCCATCGCGGCGATCGCGCCGGGATTGGGGCCGATGAAGACGATGCCGGCCTTCTCCAGTGCGCGCGGAAAGGCTTCGCGCTCGCTGAGGAAACCATAACCGGGGTGCACCGCCTGTGCGCCGGTCTTGCGGCAGGCCTCGACGATCTTGTCGATGACGAGATAGCTCTCGGCGGCCGCCGGCGGGCCGATGAACACCGCCTCGTCCGCCATCTCCACATGCAGCGAATCGCGGTCGGCCTCGGAATAGACGGCGACCGTTGCGATCCCCATGCGGCGGGCGGTCTTGATGACCCGGCAGGCGATCTCGCCGCGGTTTGCGATCAGAATTTTCTTGAACATGTTCTTTGCGGGCTTGGCTTTTTGGCGGGTTTCCTCGCCGCCTGTGGTACAGCAAAACCAAGCAGAGGCAACGGTATTAGTGG
The DNA here is from genome assembly GCF_016219575.1 of Bradyrhizobium sp. GTDB lineage: Bacteria > Pseudomonadota > Alphaproteobacteria > Rhizobiales > Xanthobacteraceae > Bradyrhizobium. The sequence goes on from NZ_JACRMG010000005.1 coordinate 80,101, forward strand.
TACTTATCGCTTTGAAATGCCCAGCGCTAATCGCCCACAATCCGCTGCCCGATGCGGCTCAGCCCGAATAGGTCTGGAATCTCCCCCGCGCATAGGCATGCGAAACCGCCTTCATCAATTCGGCGACCTCGTTTTCCAGATAGTTGTTGGCCAGGATCAGCGCGCGGATGGTCGCGCGCACGTCGCCGTCACAGGCCTGGATTGCCTGGTCCACCGCCGCCTCCAACCCCGCCTCGTCGGTGTTCTCGGACTGGGGATGGAAAGGCATCAGGCGGTTCCGGGATCGAAGCGAGGATTACAATGTTCTTCTTTTGTTCTGGTTTCGTCAATCGTCCCCAGCGATTTTTCCCGTCTCACCCAAGATGCTAAAGGGCAGCCTCCGTAGTTCTCCTGACCAGAACAAAGTTCCCGAATACCTCCTGATGGTACCAACAAGGCCGGCATGAGCGATTTCACCCAAGCCGTCGTTTCGGCCTTCGCGTTGATCGCGCGGCTCGATCCGGAACTGTCCGGTATCGTGGCGCTGTCGCTGCGGGTCAGCCTGACGGCGAGCCTGATCGCGCTGGTGATCGGCGCGCCGTTCGGCGCCTTTCTCGCCGTCCGGCGGTTTCGCGGGCGACAGGCGGTGATCGTGGTGACCAACGCCTTCCTCGGCCTGCCGCCGGTGGTGGCCGGGCTCGGCGTCTTCCTGCTGCTGTCGCGCTCGGGTCCGCTGGGCTCTGCCGGCCTCCTGTTCACGCCGACCGCGATGATCATCGCGCAGTCGGTGCTGGCGATGCCGATCGTGGTGGCGCTGGTGCACCGGCCGGCCTCGCTGCTGTGGGCGGAGTATTCCGACCTCGCGCGCATCGACGGCCTCTCCACCCTGCGCAGCATCGGGCTGATGTTCTCGCTCGGACACGGCTCGATCCTGACCGCCTTCCTCGCCGCCTTCGGCCGCGCCATCGCCGAAGTCGGCGCCATCATCATCGTCGGCGGCAATATTGCAGGCTTCACCCGCACCATGACGACGGCGATCGCGCTGGAAACCAGCAAGGGCGACCTGGCGCTGGCGCTGGGGCTCGGCCTGATCCTGCTGACGCTGAGCATTCTGGTTTCCACCGTCGCACTGGTCTTCGTCGGCCGGGTCGCTGGAAAATAGCCGTCTTTGCCGTGCAGGTGCCTGTGCTAGAAATTCTTGCGTGAATGGGAATGGTGTTTTCATGCGATTTCGGACGTCCTTCCTCGCCTCCGCCCTCTCTTTGATCTGTGCAATGACATCGCCTTCCCTCGCCGCAACGGCAACGGTGAAGGACGGCGCCACGCTGCAGCTCGCCAACAACACGTTCCGGCTCGACGGCATCGACGCCCCTGCGGTCGACCAGATGTGCATCGACGAGCACGCCGACAGCTGGGCCTGCGGCGTCGAGGCGCGCGACCAGCTGGCGAAGCTGGTCGCCGGCAAGCAAGTCCGCTGCGGCGATCTCGGACCCGATCCCTCCACCAAGAAACACCGCATCGGCCTTTGCATCGTCGAGGGCGAGACCGTCGGCCTCGGTCAACTGATGGTCCAGAAGGGATTGGCGCTGGCCGACGCCAGGGGAAAATTCAAGGCCGACGAGCTGGCGGCAAAGAACGACCGTCGCGGTCTCTGGAGAGGCTGCTTTGCCGCGCCCGCCGATTTCAGCCTCTGGAAGAAGGATGCCGCCCTTGTCGGCGGCGCATGCCGCGCCGACCGCGACCAGCAGATCCGTGCCGTACTGTTCTCGGCCGATCCCGTGATGCCGGCCGGCTGCGCCATCAAGGGCAAATACGCCGTGCGCGCCCGCGTCACCGGCAATGTCGGCATCTATCACCTGCAGGCCTGCCGCTCCTATCCGGGCTTGACCAATTCCGAGCGATGGTTCTGTTCGGAAGACGACGCCCAGGCCGCCGGCTTCCGCAAGGCCTATAATTGCGGCGGCAAGGCCAAATAGAATTCCAATCAACTCACGCGGCGTCTTCGACCGCCGCGTGCGAGATCATCAAGGCGCGGACTTCGTGGGCCGGGCGCGGCGGGCTGAACAGATAGCCCTGCATCTGCGTGCAGCCGAGCGCATGCACGGTGGCGCGCTGCTCCTCGGTCTCGACGCCTTCAGCCGTCGTCACCATGTTGCGGTCGGCCGCGATTGAGACCACCGCCTTGATGATCGAGGTGCCGCGGGCGAGCTCCTTGACGAAGCTGCGGTCGATCTTGATCTTGTCGAACGGGAAACGCTGCAGATAGCTCAGCGAGGAATAGCCGGTGCCGAAATCGTCGAGCGCGATGCGTACGCCGAGCTCGCGCAACTGACCGAGCGCCACCAGCGCCGCGTCGTCGTCGGCGATCAGCACCGCTTCGGTGATCTCGAGCTCCAGCCGGCGCGGGTCGAGCCCGGTCTCTGCCAGCGCCGAAGCGACCTTGAGCGACAGCGTCTGCGAGCGGAACTGGATCGGCGAGACGTTGACCGCAATGCGCACGTGGTCCGGCCAGTTGGCGGCTTCTGCGCAGGCGGTGCGCAGCACCCAGTCGCCGATCTCCTCGATCAGGCCGGTTTCTTCCGCGATCGGCACGAATTCGGCCGGCGAAACCATGCCGCGGCGCGGGTGATGCCAGCGCAACAGCGCTTCGCAGCCGGTCACCGCATTGGTCTTGAGGTCGACCAGCGGCTGATAGTGGATTTCGAAGCCGCCTTCGGCGATCGCGGCGCGAAGATCGATTTCCATCGCGCGGCGCTGGTTGGCCTCCGTCTCCATCGACGGCTCGAAGAAGCGATGGGTGCGGCGGCCGGCCGCCTTGGCGGCATACATCGCGAGGTCCGCGCTCTTCAACAGGCCGTGCAGGTCGCCGCCGTGCTGCGGCGCCAGCGCGATGCCGATCGATGCATCGGCCGCCAGGCTGTGGCCGCGGCAATCGAACGGCGTGCGCAAGGCGGTGTAGATCCGCTGCACCAGCGCGTTGACGTCTTCTTCCGAACTCACATTGTGCTGCACGATGGCGAACTCGTCGCCACCGAGCCGCGCCACGAAATCCTCGGCGCTGATGGAGTCGAGCAGGCGCGCGGAGACGCCGCGCAGGAATTCGTCGCCGATCAGATGGCCGAGCGAGTCGTTGATGCGCTTGAACTCGTCGATGTCGATGTAGAGGATCGCGAAGTTGACGCTCGCACTCTCCATCAGCAGGCCTTCCGCGTGGCGCTGGAACAGCGTGCGGTTCGGCAGGTTGGTCAGCGCGTCGTAATGGGCCAGATGCTCGATCCGCGCCTCGACGCGGCGGCGTTCGGTGATGTCTTCCAGCGTGGTCGCCCAGCCGCCGTCGGGCGCGCGCTTGTAGATCAGATGAATGATGCGGCCGTCCGGCACGCTGATCACGGTGTCCCGCGCCTCGTCGCCCTTGGGATCGAGGAACTTGGCGCAGTAGGCGTCGACGTCGCCGACGAACGAGCCGGTCTGCTGGCGGTGCCGGATCAGGTCGTGCAGCTGACAGCCGGGCTTCACGATATCGGGCGACAGCGCGAACATGTCGATGTAGCGCTGGTTGCAGATCACGAGCCGGGCCTGGGCATCGAACAGCAGCAGGCCCTGCGTCATGGTGTTGATGGCGGTGTCGAGGTGCTGGCTCTTTTCCGAAAGCAGCTTCTGCGCCGCGCGGTGCTGGCGCCGCAATTGCCGCACGATCAGGAAGATGGTGACGATGACGACGACGATCGCCAGCCCCGCGGCGGCGAACTGCAGCCGGGTCTGCGACCGCCAGTCGGCGAGCGCGGTTTCGGTCCTGGTGGTGGCGACGATCAGGATCGGGAAATGGTGGAGCGAACGGACCGCGCCGACCTTGTCCTCGGCCGCGATCTGGCTGACGAAGCGTCCGGAGACGTTGCCGTCCAGCTCCAGCGCGCGTTTGAACGCCGGAAAGCTCGATACGTTGCGGCCGATCACCTGGGGATTCTGCGGATAGCGCGCGATCACGGTGCCATCGCGATGGATCATCGAGATGATGGTGTCGGTGTCGAGCGCAAGCGAGGCGACGAAGCTCTCGAAATGGCTGGGTTCGACGCCGCGGCTGGCGAAGCCGATGATGTCTCCCTTGCTGTCGACGATCTTGCGCAGGAACACGGTGGTCCACACGCCCGTCACCCTGCTGATGACGGGCTCGACAATCACCTCGGGCGTCGCCCGCCCCGAGGTGAATTCGCGGTAGGTGCGGCGGTCCCTGATATGGACATCCGGCACCGGCCACCTTTCCGAGGAATTGATCAGCCAGCCTTCCCTGTTGAACACATTCAGCGCGCCGACATGCGGGAGCGCGGCGAGTCGGGTACGCAGCATCTCATGGGTGGAGAGCAGCGACATCTGCTTTTCGAACGCCTCTGCCGTATCGAGCCCGCCGGCGCGGACAAAGGTCAGGATGTCCTGGTGCACGTGCTGGAGATCGGAGAGCTGCTGGTCGAAATGGCGCGACAGCAGCAGCGCGGTATTGGTCAGGTCGCGCTCGGCGACCTTGATCGCGCGCTCGCGGTACTGCTGAGCCAGATTGGCGGTGCCAAATCCGATCGCCAGCACCAGCGCGGCGCCGCACAGGATCAGCCACTGGATGGCCCCCAGCCGTCCTCGGATCAGCGAACCCGTTTTCGAAAGCACCCGGCGCACTGGGTTGGCGCCGTTCGGTGAGCTACTCGACATTCCCTTGCCCCCACTGGGGTTCCTCTTACGGGAACACAGCCAAAAAGGGCGTTAGGAAAATCAGTTATCGGGGCGTTAAAGCGCACCCGTCGGCATGGCGGTAATTTCGATCCTGGCGGCCGATGGCGCGGATTCGATCGGTTCGACCAGTACCGGGACCACCCCGGCCTCGATCATGCCCAGCGCCCGCGCCGCCGGGGTGGAGACGTCGATGATCCGCCCGCGCACGAACGGGCCGCGGTCGTTGACCCGGCACTCGATCGACACCTTGCCGTGAGAAACCCTTAACCGTTTGCCGAAGGGATGGCTGCGGTGGGCGCAGGTCATCTCGTCACGCTTGCCGATGCCGGGATAGAAGGACGCAAGGCCTGTTTCGGCCATGGCGGTTGCGCCGCTGAAGAGCAGCAGGGCCGCGCAATAGATCGCTGTTCGCATTGCTCGCCTGCATCGATCGGCCCCGACAGCAAACGCGGCTGGAACAGTGCAGGTTTCGGCAATGATGGACGCGCATGGCTCGCATTCCGCACGCCACCGTGCGGAACGAATTCGCCGGGAAACACCGGCCCCCGGATCGCCACAGTTCCGCGGAACGAACCCAAAGCGCGATGATGATTCATCTCATTGCGCTTCAGTGATAGGTCGGATCCGCAGGACGCGGCTCGACCAGCCGCAGCATGGACTTGCAGGCCGGACATTCATAAGTGTTGATCTGGTAGTGCGGCGTCGCCCACTCGATCTCAACCGATACTCTTTCGGTTCCGCATTCAATGCATCGCGGCGCCGGACTCATGGCAGCTTCCTTCGAACTTCAGGTGATCTTTGCGAACCTAGGAAATAGCAGCGCGCAACGGGTTAATTCCCGGGGCCGTAAGATCACGGTGTTCCGCAGCAGGAACTGTTTGCACACTGATCAAGAACGTCCCGTCAGCTCCGCAAAATGCGCGCGCATGCGTTCCGCGTCGGCCGGCCGACCGCTGAACAGGCCGAACGCCTCGACCGCCTGAAACACCGCCATGCCTGCGCCCGGCATGGTCCGGCAGCCGCGCGCCCTGGCTTCCCTGAGCAGTTCCGTTTCCAGGGGAAAGTAGACGATATCGGACACAAAGAGTTCCGGCGACAGCAGTTCGGCCGGCAGCGGCAGTCCCGGGAATTTCGCCATTCCGACCGGCGTCGCATTGACCACGCCGTCGGCGCCCCGCATGGCCGCAGCCGCATCGTCGATCGCAATCGCGCGCCCGCTGCCGAAGCGGCTGCATAGCGCATCCGCAAGCGCGCGGGCTCGCCCGGCATCGGTATCGACGATGGCAAGCTCCCGGGCCTGCAGCGAGAGCAGCGCATGCGCCACCGCGGCACCGGCACCGCCGGCGCCGAGCAGCACGACCCGCTCGCGCCGGACATCAGGCAATGCTCGCCGAAAGCTCTCCGCAAAGCCGGACCAGTCGGTGTTGTGGCCGATGCGGCGGCCATTCGCGAACAGCACGGTGTTGACGGCCCCGATTGCGCGCGCATCGGGACTGAGCTCATCCAGCCATTCGATCACCGCCTGCTTGCAGGGAAAGGTGATGTTCAGCCCGGCAAATCCCTGCCGCTCGGCAGACGCTAGGAGATCGGGCAGCGCGGCCGACGTCAGGCCGAGCACGTCGAGATCGATCAGCCGGTAGGCATAGGAAAGCCCCTGCGCCGCCCCCTCCCGCTCATGCATGGCCGGCGACAGCGAGGACTGGATGCCCGCCCCGATCAGGCCGACGAGGATGGATGGCTTCGAAATCATCGCCGGATTACAGCGGCCCGGGCGGTCCGGCGCAATCCCCGGAATGGCGGGCCTTACTTCACCGTCACCCGGCCCGTCATGCCGTATTCGCGATGATCCGGAATCAAGCAGGAATATTCGAACGTCCCCGCCTTGGTGAACTTCCAGAGCAGCTCCGCCGATTTCTTCGGCGACAGCGTGACGGCGTTCGGCTCGTCGTGCCTCATGTGGCGATGCTTCTTCATCATCTGCGCATGCGCCAGGTTCTCCCTGGTGGTAGCCAGCAGGAATTCATGGTCCTCCGTGCCCGCATTGCGGATGATGAAGCGGATCTGCTCGCCGCGCTTCACCTCGATCGACCAGGGCTCGTAGGCCATCTCGCTCATGACGATCTCGATGGTACGCGCCGGCTTCCTGGGGTCGCCGGGTTCGCCCGCCGAGAAGGATTGGCGGCGGGCATGATCGTGGGCGCTGGCGGACGCGCCGGCCGCCAGCGCGGCGATCGCCAAGACTGTCGAAAAAACTCTCAATGCGACATCTCCTCTGATTTCATCTCATTTTCGATCCGGCTGCTGCCCGGCTGCGCGATGGCTTCGCCGGCGCCTCCGCCGCCCGCGTGCACCGACGGCGCGGCGGGAGACAGTCCCCTCCCCCTCACCAGTCCGAACAGCGCGGGAATGACGATCAGCGTCAGCGCCGTCGACGACACCATGCCGCCGATCATGGGCACCGCAATGCGCTGCATGATCTCCGACCCCGTGCCCGAGCTCCACATGATCGGCAGCAGGCCCGCCATGATCGCGACCACCGTCATCATCTTCGGCCGCACGCGCTCGACCGCGCCCTCCATGATGGCGTCGTAGAGATCCTCCCTCGTCGGCATCCGCCCCTCGGCGGCGCGGCGCCGCGCCACCGCCTCCCAGGCGTGGTTGAGATAGATCAGCATCACCACGCCGGTCTCGGCCGCAACGCCGGCCAGCGCGATGAAGCCGACGGCGACCGCCACCGACAGGTTGAAGCCCAGCCACCACATCAGCCAGAGGCCGCCGACCAGCGCGAACGGCAGCGACAGCATCACGATCATGGTCTCCGTGACCGAGCGGAAATTGAGATAGAGCAAGAGGAAGATGATGAGCAGCGTCACCGGCACGACGATCTTGAGCCGCGCGGCGGCGCGCTCGAGATATTCGTACTGGCCGCTCCAGATCACGTAATAGCCGGCCGGAAACTCGATGCTCGCCTGCACCGCGTGCTGCGCATCCCTGACATAGCCGCCGAGGTCGCGGTCGCGGATGTCGACATAGATGTAGGTCGCAAGCTGCCCGTTCTCGGTGCGGATCGAGGTCGGCCCGCGCGCCAGCTTGATGGTTGCGACCTCGCCGAGCGGGACGGCGCCTCCGGCCGGCATCGGCACCAGGATATCGTCGGCGATCGCCTTCGGATTGTCGCGGAGATCGCGGGGATAGCGCATGTTGACGGAGAAGCGCTGCCGTCCTTCGACCGTGGTCGTCACGGTCTGGCCGCCGAGCGCGGTGGCAATCGCGTCCTGCACGTCCTGGATCATCATGCCGTAGCGTGCCAGTGCGGGCCGGTCGGGGGTGATCTCCAGGTAGTAGCCGCCGATGCCGCGCTCGGCATAGGCCGACGACGTGCCCGACACGGCCTTGAGCACCTGCTCGATCTGCTTCGCCAGCCGGTCGATCTCGACCAGGTCGGTGCCGATCACCTTGACGCCCACGGGCGTGCGGATGCCGGTCGAGAGCATGTCGATGCGGGCCTTGATCGGCATGGTCCAGGCGTTGGACACGCCCGGGAACTGCAAGGCCTTGTCCATCTCCGTGATCAGGCCGTCGATAGTCAGGTCCTTTCGCCATTGCTCTTTCGGCTTGAGATTGATCACCGTCTCGAACATTTCGGTCGGCGCCGGATCGGTCGCGGTCGAGGCGCGCCCCGCCTTGCCGTAGACCGAGGCCACTTCCGGAAACGAGCGGATGATCCGGTTTTGCATCTGCATCAGCTCGGCCGCCTTGGTCACGGAAATGCCGGGCAGCGTGGTCGGCATGTAGAGCAGCGTGCCCTCGTTGAGGTTGGGCATGAACTCGGTGCCGAGCCGGCTTGCCGGCCAGATCGTCACGGCGAGCACGGCGACCGCGAGCAACAGCACCAGCGTCTTGGCACGCAGCACGCCATGGATCACCGGGCGATAAATCCAGATCAGGAAGCGGTTGATCGGATTCCTGTGCTCGGGAACGATTCTGCCGCGCACGAAGATCACCATCAGCGCCGGCACCAGCGTCACCGAGAGCATCGCCGCGGCCGCCATCGCAAAGGTTTTCGTGAAGGCAAGCGGGCTGAACAGCCGACCCTCCTGCGCCTCCAGCGTGAAGATCGGCATGAAGGAGACGGTGATGATCAAGAGGCTGAAGAACAGCGCGGGCCCCACTTCGGACGCCGCCTCGATCAGGATGTCGAGCCGCGGTTTGCCGGACTCGGCGCGCTCCAGATGCTTGTGCGCGTTCTCGATCATGACGATCGCGGCATCGACCATGGCGCCGATCGCGATCGCGATGCCGCCGAGGCTCATGATGTTGGAGCCGATGCCGAAGAACTTCATCGCCGCGAATGCCATCAGCACGCCGACCGGCAGCATCAGGATCGCGACCAGCGCGCTCCTGACATGCAGCAGGAACACGATGCAGACCAGCGCCACCACGAGGCTTTCCTCCAGCAGCGTGCGCTTGAGCGTGTCGATGGCGGCGTAGATCAGGCCGGAACGGTCGTACACCGGCACGATCTCGACCGATTTCGGCAGGCTGGTGGCGATCTCCCTGAAGCGCTTCTTGACGTTCTCGATCACGTCGAGCGCGTTGACGCCGAAGCGCTGCAGCACGATGCCGCTGGCCACCTCGCCTTCTCCGTCGAGCTCGGTGATGCCGCGCCGCTCGTCGGGACCGAGTTCGACGCGCGCGACGTCGCGCAGCAGCACCGGCGTGCCCTTTTCGGCCTTCAGCACGACGTTGCCGAGGTCGTTGATATCCCTGATGTAGCCCTTGCCGCGGATCACGTATTCGAATTCCGACAGCTCCACCGTGCGCCCGCCGACATCGGCATTGCTGGCGCGGATCGCCTCGCGCATCCGCGGCATGGTGATGCCGAGGCTGCGCATGCGCTGCGGATCGAGGATCACGTTGTACTGCTTGACGAAGCCGCCGACGCTGGCGACTTCGGCCACCCCTTCCGCCTTGGCCAGCGCAAAGCGCAGGTTCCAGTCCTGGATCGTGCGGGTGTCTGCGAGATTCAGCTCCTTCGAGATGACCGCGTATTGATAGACCCAGCCGACGCCGGTGGCGTCCGGCCCGATCGTCGGCGTCACGCCGGCCGGCAGCCGCGAGGCCGCGCCGTTGAGGAATTCCAGCACGCGCGAGCGCGCCCAGTAGATGTCGGTGCCGTCCTCGAAGATGACGTAGACAAAGGAGGCGCCGAAAAAGGAGAAGCCGCGCACCACCTTCGATTTCGGCACTGTCAGCATCGCGGTCGCCAGGGGATAGGTGACCTGGTCCTCGATCACCTGCGGCGCCTGTCCGGAATATTCGGTGTAGACGATGACTTGCGTATCGCTGAGATCGGGGATGGCATCGAGCGGAAGGTGCAGCAGCGCCCACAGGCCCGCGGCCGCCGCAAAGCCGGTGCCGAACAGCACCAGCAGCAAGTTGCGCGCCGACCAGCCGATCAGACGGGCGATCATGGCTGGCCTCCGGTCGCAAGCCCCTTCAGCGCCGCCTTGAGATTGCTCTCGGCATCGATCAGGAAATTGGCGGCAACCACCACCGGTTCGCCGTCGGCCAGGCCGTCGCGCACCTCGACATAGCCGTCGCCGCGCTGCCCGACTTTCACTTCCCGAGGCTCAAAACGCCCGCTGCCCTTGTCGACCAGCACCGTCTGCCGCGTGCCGGTATCGAGCACGGCGCTTTCCGGCACCGCCAGCACGGGCTCGGGCTTGCCCACGTTGATCTCGGCGTCGACATACATGTCGGGCAGCAGCACCAGATCGGCATTGGCGAGCTCGACGCGGACGCGCGCCGTGCGGGTGTCGCGGTTGATCTGCGGATAGATCACGGCGATCGAGCCGGCAAATTCGCGGCCGGGAAAGCCGCGCGCCTTCACCGCGACCGGCTGGCCGATCGAAAGCTGGCCGAGATCGCGCTCGGCGACATCGGCCACCGCCCACACCACCGAAGTGTCGGCGACGCGGAACAGCACGTCGCCCGGCTGCGCCCGCATGCCATCGATCGCGTTGCGCTCCAGCACGATGCCGTCGCGCGGCGCCGTCCATTCGATAGTCAGCGGCACCGTTTGGGTCTTCTCCATGGCCGCGATGACGGTGTCCGGCACGTCGAAGTTCTTCAGCCGCTGGCGCGAGCCGCGTCCATATTGCTCGACCCGCGCCGTCGCGGGCGAACCGATAGTGGCAATGTATTCGGCGGCGGCCGAGGAGATCGCGGGGCTGTAGGTCTCCATCAACGGCTGGCCCTTCTTCACCGCCGAGCCGGTGGTGACGTTGGCGACCCTCTGGATGAAGCTTTCGGTGCGCATCGAGATCACCGAGATGCGGCGCTCGTCGAGCTGGATGGTGCCGGGCGCACGAATGACTGTGCGGATGACGCGGGCCGAGGCAGCTTCCGACTTCACGCCGGTGCGCTGGATCTTGCCCGGCGAAAGCTTGACCGAGCCGTCGTCGGAATCCTCGCCCTCATAGACGGGGATGTAATCCATCCCCATGGAGTCCTTCTTCGGCACCGGCGAGGTGTCCGGCAATCCCATCGGATTGCGGTAGTACCTGATCTTGCGCGGCCCCTGCGCCGACGCCGCAGGCTCCGGCGTTGAATCGAGATCGAAGCTGATGTCGCCGCCGGCGGGCACGGCGGTATAGTCGCGCCCGTCAGGCGTCTGCTTCGGCGTCAACGAATAGAGCGGCTTGCCGTCGGGATCGCGGTAATAGAGCGGCGCCGGCGCCGTGTCGGCGGCGGCCGCAGGCGTCGTCATCGCAAGCTGCGGCTGGCCCCGATGCATCAGGAACCAGCCGGAGCCGGCAGCCGCCGCCACGATGACGGCGGCGGCGGCCATGAGCGCAGCGCGGCTCATTTCTGTGCCGTGATGATGAGCTTGTTGTCGACCGTGCCGGTCTCGCCCTGCACCTTGGCGCCGAGCGAAAGCTGCCAGCGTCCCTCCATGCTGAAGCGAGCCTTGAAGCTGTAATCGCCCGGCTCGCCGCCCGGCACCGGCGTGACCTTGGTCACCATTTCCTCCATGGCGTCAGGTGCCATGTCGAGACGGGTCGCGAAGATCACGGCACCAGGTACGACCTTGCCGGTCTTCTTGTTCAGCAATCGAACGGTGAACACGCGGTCGTAGCCGACTTTTACGGTCGGCTCCACGAGCTTGAACTCATAGTCCTTGATGTCGGCGAGAGCCATGTTTGGCCCGGCAATGGCCAAGCCGAACAGCGCCGCCGCGGCGGCGCGCACGAATGTGGAAGTCTTCATTTTTCTTGTCCTCGAACGATCTGACCTGCCGCGGAACGCGGCATGCGAAACGGCGCAGCCGCAATCAGCGGCGCGCGTCGGCGATCCGGCGCGGCGGGACGCCGGTCAGATCATCGTTCGAGGAGGATGGTCGGGCGGTCGGGCGGAAAGACCGTCGATCAGGAGATCGTCGGGCAAGGCAAAGGCGGCCTGCGCGGTCATGCCCGGTGCGAACATGGCAACGCCCGAAGGCGCAGGCACCGGGATCGTCATGGAGCACAGGGCCATCAGCGGACAGGAGTCGCAGTCCTTCGCTGGCTTCCCCTCATCCGGGCAGCACGGCATGCCGTCAGGCATCGCGTGCGTCTCGCCGTCCATCGCGTGCATCTCGCCACCGACGGCGGTGTGATGCGACTTGGCAACCGCCGGCGCCGCAAACGGCACGGACAACAGTCCCGCCGCCACGGTCAGCACGATCAGCCAGTTGAAAAGCCGCCTCGAATTCATGGAGCGATATTCCCACGCCTGCCGGCAAACCGCAAACAGCAGCCGGAACACGATTGCGCCAAATATGGCGGATTCGGCTGGCATCACGGCGATTTATCGTGGCTTTTTAAACCATACGGCCACTTTTCGGTTTGACCCACGTCAATCCGGGCAAAGCCCGTCCCGCCGCCGTGCCGTCCAGCAGCGCTCCGGCGGTTTTCCCGGGCGGCCTCGCCGGGGAAACGATGCGGTAAATTCAAACTAGTTCTGTTTTACGGAATCTCGTCAAGCCCCCAATCGAAAATATTTCGCTTTACCGGAATTCTGATTTACGATATTGGTCGCCCCAGCCCGCGCCACCATGAGGGGACGCTTCGCGCGATCGTCACGGAACGTGGCGCGGGTTGCGATGGACGCTGCGGCGTCAGGTGGCAGCATGATCCCGGAAAAGTGGAATCCGGCTTTCCGATAAGGATCATGCCCAAATAAAGCCGCCCGACGAAACGTTCGCAGCGTACGGCGAAATCGTGTGGTCCTGGCGCCGCGACCCTGGCGTCTATCCCCGCCGGCCTGTGCTGGCAGGGCAACGGGGGCAAAACAGGCCGTTCCCCGGGGAGAGCGCGACATAAGCCGCAAAGCCATTGCGCGGGGCGGCCTCGCGTAGCTTGCGCAGCAAGCGTGGACGGGTCGTCGCTCGCTCCTCGCAATTGTCAATGTTCACTAATCCTGCCACAGATCAGGCCGGATTCTTGTGACTACGCAGCCACACGACTCGGTCTTACAAGCAGATCGGCCGGAATTTTCCACGCCTCGCTTATCTTGTAGATCATCTCGACCGTCAGAGGACGCCGCCGATTCAGCAATTCGGATGCACGCGATCGCGAGCCGAGCAATTCGGCGAGCTCAGCCTGCGAGTGTCCGAGTTCTTCGATCGCGTAATGGAGCAGATCGATCGGATCGGAATCGTCGGCATCGGACCAACGGCGGTCCTCGTACTTTTCGACGAGTGTCACGAGAATGTCGAGCTTGTCGCCGTCCTCGGTTTCAGGCGCAGCACCCCACAGTCTTTCAATCTCGCGGAGGGCTGCGACGTGATCCTCATCGTTCCTGATCGGTCTAATTTCCATTGCGTCACCTAGAACTGCGAAACTTTCAACGCGTCAATCCTGTCGTACTCGGCATGGGTACCGATGAACTTGATGAACGCCGTCTCTCTCAAGAAGTCGAAAGCGACGATCATTCGGAAATTGCCGCCCGCAACTTCAAATCTCGCGCGCTCGCCGTTGAGAATCTTCGCCTTGGGCGCAGCAAGCCGAACGTCCTCCATCGACTTCCACTTGGCGGCCCTTACCAACGTTCGCCAGCGACCGAGCGGCACCTTGGTCTCGGGATGCTTCTCGGCAAAGGAAGCCAGCATGCGCCAAGAAATAATCCTCATAGCCCAATATGTTCCCAATACGGGAACAATGCAAGATAAAAACAAACGGCGGGGAAATAGCCCCGCCGTCCGAAACACGATTGAAGGTCGGATGATCTCACATCATCCCGATGTCGAACATCTTGGGCAGTTGCGCCAGCGGCACCGCGGCGGCGCCGATGACGCTCGCCACCATCGCCATCAGGGTGCGGTTGCTGCGGCGCTTGCCGCGCATTTGCCCGGCGAGCCACTGCAGCGCTTCGGTGTTTGCCTTGATGGCCTGCGCCGGCGCCCAGCTCTCGATCGCGGTATCCGCGGCGAGCGCCACCGTACGCGGCGGCACCTTCAAGCCCGCCTCGGCGGCGGCATGATGGGCGACCGCCTTGGTCAGGAGATCGTCGAAACGGCCGCCGTCGCTGCGTTCGGCCGCGGCGTCGTGAATTTCGAACAACGCCTCGACTTCGGCGCGGCACACCGGCTCGTGCTCGACGGCGGCGGCGGTGAGGATGCGCACGCACCAGGCGGCGTCATCGGCATCGAGCGCGCGGGAGAAATGGATGCGGCCTTTGGTGGTGGGACCTTCGCCGGTGATCACGCCGTCGCGGACGACGGTCAGGGCATGGGCGGCGGTGTTGCGGCAGGACGGCTCAAGTGCGCCATTCGCGGCGGCCTTGGTACTCGGGGCAGACATAATGGGACTTCTCAATTCCTTTGTTCTGATCCAGCATTTCCATGCCGGACGTGAACGGGCGGTTAACGAATCAAAACCGGCGCTTCGACATTTTTAGATGGTTGCCGATTTGTCGCTTTCTGCCACGCCGTGGTTGGGGCCGGGCGTGATGAAGGTCATAAAAGGCGAAAACGGGGCAGAGCCACAAATTCGTCCGACGATTTTTCGCGGCAGGGGCGCGCGCGAAAAGAAGGTGCTAGAACCCAGCGCGGACGGAGAAGGATTTCATCTTCTACCTGAAGGCATTCACTTAAACCCCCGCCAAGCCTATACTCCGTCGGGACAAAATTTCCCTGTAACTTGAATGAGATGAGGACGTATCATGCCCCTCCCGATTGGCGCCACCGCCCCTGACTTCGAAGCCCAGACCACCGAAGGAAAAATCAGGTTCCATGACTGGATTGGCAACAGCTGGGCCTTGCTGTTCTCGCATCCGAAGGATTTCACGCCGGTCTGCACGACCGAACTCGGCACGCTCGCCAAGCTGAAGCCGGAATTCGACAAGCGCGGCGTCAAGCTGATGGGCCTGTCGGTCGATGCGGTCGATCGCCACGCCAAATGGTCCGAAGACATCAAGGAGACGCAAGGCGCGGCGCCGAACTATCCGATGATCGGCGACACCGATTTCAACGTCTCGAAGCTGTACGAGATGCTGCCGGCCTCGACTTCCGGCGATCCCCTCACCCGCACGCCGGCCGATAACCAGACCGTGCGCAACGTCTTCATCATCGGGCCGGACAAGAAGATCAAGCTGGTGCTGGTCTACCCGATGACGACCGGCCGCAATTTCCAGGAAATCCTGCGCGTCATCGACTCGCTGCAGATGACCGCCAAGCATCGCGTTGCGACGCCGGCCGACTGGAAGCAGGGCGAGGACGTCATCATCGCCGGCTCGGTGTCCGACGACGAGGCCAAGACGATCTATCCGCAGGGCTGGAAGGCGCCGAAGCCCTACCTGCGCATCGTGCCGCAGCCCAAATAAAGGTCTCAGCCGTCATTGCGAGGAGAACAGCGACGACCCGTCTACGCTTGCTGCGCAAGCTACGCCGGGCTGGGAGTCCGCCGAAGCTCGGAGAGCGAAGGCGGAAGCAATCCATTTCTCCCGACGCAGCACTATAGATTGCTTCGCTTCGCTCGCAATGGCGGTCAGCCCCTCGGCACCAGCCAATTCGCAATCAACAACCCGGCGGTCGATGAGACCGCCGTCACCACCGCCCCCCAGCTGACGTCTACGACGGCCACCGCCCAGCTCCAGTTCCTGAGCAGCGCCAGCGAGGTGAGATCGAAGGTCGCGTAACAGAAGAAACCGAACAGCGCGCCGAACAGCAGCGTGTCCTGCCAGGTCGCCGATGCCGAACCGGACACGAAGATCACGACGCCGACGACGTAGAGCAGATAGAACAGCACCGCCGGCACCAGCTTCAGCTCGCCCAGCATGTTGCCGACCTGCGAGGTGAAGAAATCCCTGGCGACGATGCCGAGGAACAGGAAGTCGAGCGGAACAAGGACGAACAGCGTCGCCAGATAGAGCACGGCATATCGGTTCACGGCAGCCTCCCGCGCGCCCGCAAGGGCGCGCCCTCAGGTCCATCCGGAGTTACGCTGCAGATCGTCCCCGGTTTCAGCCGCCGGGGGACGGCGGGCCTGCGTTACGCCGCCCGCACGCCGCTGAGGAACTTGTCCACCTCGGCCTTCAGATGCAGGCTCTCGCCGGACAACGCCTGTGCCGCCTCGAACATGCGGCCCGAGGTCTCGCCGGTCTCGCCGGCGCCGCGCGCGACGTTGCCGACATTGAGCGCAACCGACGCGGTGCCGGTGGCGGCGGCGCGGACGCTGTGGGCGATGTTCGCCGTCGCCGCACTCTGCTGTTCCACCGCCGCCGAGATCGAGTTGGCGATTTCGCTGATGCGCTCGATGGTCTGGCCGATCGCCTTGATGGCGGCGACCGACTCCTCGGTCGCGATCTGCATGTTGCCGATCTGGCTGGAGATCTCCTCGGTCGCCTTGGCGGTCTGCCCCGCAAGGCTCTTCACCTCCTGGGCGACGACCGCAAAGCCGCGGCCGGCATCGCCCGCGCGCGCCGCCTCGATGGTGGCGTTGAGCGCGAGAAGGTTGGTCTGCTCGGCGATCGAGGTGATCAGCTTCACCACGTCGCCGATGCGCGTGCCCGCCTGCGACAGCTCGGTGATGCGCTGGTCGGTGGCCTCGGCCTGGCGAACGGCTTCAGCGGCGATGCCGTTGGATTCCTGGACGCGGCGGGTGATCTCCGCGATCGAGCTCGACAGCTCGTCGGAGGCGGCGGCCGCGGTGCGGACGTGCTCGGAAGCGGTTTCCGAGGCGCTGGCCGACTCGCCGGAGAGTTCGGCGGTGGTGCGCGCGGTTTCCGTGAGCTGGCGGGCAATGCGCTCGAACTCGCCGGAGGAATTCATCACCTTGTCGAGGATGCCGCCAACACCGGTCTGGAAATCATCGACGAAGTGCCGCAGTTCCGCCTTGCGCTGCTCGGCGGCGGCCGCAGCCGCAGCAGCCTGCTCGTTGCGCATCCGCTGGCGCTCCTGGGCGTTGCTCTTGAACACGGCCACCGTGCGGGCGATCTCGCCGATCTCGTCGTGGCGATTCTCGCAGTCGATGGCGACGTCGCTCTTGCCTTCCGCGATCGCGGTCAGCGAAGCGGTCACCGAGGTCAGCGGCCTGGTGATGCGGCGGACGATCAGCATCGTGAGCAGCATCACGATCAGCGCCGCGATGCCGGCCGCGATCGCCATGGTCTGCATCGTCTGCGCCAGCATGCTCTCGAACTCGGCCATGGGGATGCCGATGAAGAGCAGACCGATCACCTTTCCGGACGCATTCATGATGGGATGATAGGCCGTCATGAACGACTTTCCGAACAGCACTGCCGGGCCCTTGTAGGCCTGGCCCTTGCGCACAACGCTCTGACCGGGGTGATCGGGCGCGAGCTGGGTGCCGACGGCGCGATCACCGTTCTCCTTCTTCAGATTGGTCGAGCGGCGCATGAACTGGTTGCTGGCGTCGTCATAGACGAACAGCGTGGCAACGCCACCGGTGTAGGACACCGCGCGGTCGACGATCGCGTGGTCCTTGAACTCCGGCATCTTGGCCATCTCGGCCTTGGTGACGGCGCCGTTGCTGACGGCGATCTTGGCCTCGGGGAAGGTCTCGGCAAAGGCCAGCGCCAGGGTGCGCAGATTGACCTCGATGTCGCGGAATGCCCGTTGGTTGAACTCCGACGACAGCGACCACCAGGCGGCGCCGATGACGAGGCCGGTATTCATTGCAATCAAGAGGATGGCGGAAATGACGGCCTTGGTACCCAGCTTGAGCTTGAGCGACGGCATGATTTTCCCCAAACGCATGTCAGCCATGCAGAAGTGCCTGAAATCGTGTCACATTTGACGGTTTTTCTTTACAATTGCATTAACGAACACAACCCACAGGAACTACTGAGGAATTCATTGCGCGCATGACGAGCCCTCGAACCATCGTTGTGTGGCTTCGCGACGACCTGCGTCTCTCCGATCATCCGGCCCTTCATGCCGCGGCGAAGGCTGGCGGACCGGTTGTCTGCGTGTACGTTTTCGACGAGGCGAGCGCGGCGCGCCCGCTTGGCGGCGCGGCGCGATGGTGGCTGGCACAATCGCTGCGCGCATTGCAGGAAAGCCTGCAATCGGCCGGCGCACAGCTCGTGCTCCGCAAGGGCGAGGCGGCCCAGGCGATCGCGGCGGTCGCGAGAGAGAGCGATGCGGCTGCGGTGTACTGGAACGACATCGCGCAGGCGCCGCATCGCGCAGCGGTCGATCGGGTCAAGGCCGCGCTTGGCGAAATCGGCGTTGCCGCGCAGAGCTTCGCCGGCGACCTCCTCCTCTCGCCGGAAAACATCCGCAACAAGGAGAACCGCGGCTTGCGGGTGTTCACGCCGTTCTGGCGGCGGGTGCAAGCGCTCGGCGATCCGCCCGCGCCGCTGCCGGCGCCGAAGAAACTTGTGGCTGGACCCAGGCTCTCCAGCGACGCGCTCGAAAGCTGGCAGCTCGAGCCGACGCGCCCGGACTGGGCCGGCGGCCTGCGCGAGAGCTGGACGCCGGGCGAAGCGGCCGCGCAACAGCGGCTGAGAGCCTTTCTCGACGACGTCGCCGGCTATGCCAGTGAGCGCGACCGGCCCGACCGCGAGGGCACGTCGCGGCTCTCGCCGCATCTGCGCTTCGGCGAGATCAGCCCGCGGCAGGTCTGGCACGCCGCGCGTTTTGCCGCTGCCGAGCACCCGCGCCGCGCCGCCGACATCGACAAGTTCCTGAGCGAGCTCGGCTGGCGCGAATTCTGCCGGCACCTGCTCTACGACGTGCCCGATCTTGCCGGGCGCAATCTGCAATCCTCCTTCGACGCGTTTCCGTGGAAGCGGGACAACAAGGCGTTGCGCGCCTGGCAGCGTGGCCAGACCGGCTACCCCATCGTCGATGCCGGCATGCGCGAGCTCTGGCACACCGGCGTGATGCACAACCGCGTGCGCATGGTGGTCGCCTCGTTCCTGGTCAAACATCTCCTGATCGACTGGCGCGACGGCGAAAAATGGTTCTGGGACACGCTGGTCGATGCCGATGCCGGCAGCAATCCTGCCAACTGGCAGTGGGTTGCGGGTTCCGGTGCAGATGCCGCGCCGTACTTCCGTGTCTTCAATCCGATCCTGCAAGGCGAGAAATTCGATCCCGACGGCAACTATGTGCGGCGCTGGGTGCCGGAGCTGGCGCGCTTGCCGGACAAGATGATCCATCAGCCGTGGGAGGCGACGCCGCTCGAGCTCGCGGCTGCCGGTGTGGAGCTCGGCAAGAGCTATCCGCATCCGATCATCGATCACAAGGCGGGACGCGAGCGCGCGCTGAAGGCCTATGCGAGCATCCGCAATGATTGATCGCTTACGCGCGGCGATTGACCAGGAACACGGCGGCGGCGCAGGCCACCATGCCTGCTATCGCGACCGCATCGAGCCGTTCGTCGAACAGGACGAAAGCCATCAGCGCGGTCACCGCCGGCACCAGATAGAACAGGCTCGCCACCGAGGTCGCAGCCTGATGCCGGATCAGCCAGTACAGCAACCCGATCGATCCGATCGAGAGCACCACGGCAAGCCAGCCCAGCGCGAGGACGAACTCCGCGGTCCAGTGCACGGTGCGGTTCTCGAACAGGAACGCCGCGATGGTGAAGAACACGGCAACCGCCACGTACTGCACGAGATTGCCGCTGCGCCAGTCGATGCGGTTGCAGTAGCGGCGCTGGTAGAGGGTGCCGAGCGTGATACTGACCAGCGACACCGCCGACGCGACCCAACCCCAGCCCGCCTGCCCGCTCATCGGCCGGTCGTGCAGAATGAGCGCGACACCGGCGAGCCCGAGCAGCAAGCCGCCCCATTGCAGCGGCGTGACGCGCTCGCCCAGCCAGCGATTGGCGATGGTCGAGGTCAGGATCGGCTGCAGGCCGGGAATCAGCGCGGAAAGGCCCGCGGGGATCGACAGCGAGATCGCCACTGCCGTTCCACCCAGATAGAAGCCGTGCACGAGAATGCCGGCCATGATGCTGTGGCCGATCTCGCGGCCCTTCGGCCAGGCCGGCCGGGCTATGGCGCAGATGATGGCCATCAGCACCACCACGACCGCCATGCGGATTGCGAGATAAGTCAGCGGATCGGCATTGTGGATGACGTATTTGGTGCCGACAAAGCCGGTGCTCCAGAGCACGACGAAAATCGCCGGCGCCGCGCGAGCGGCGAATTTGTCGAAGCCGTAAGTCATTTGGCGCGCACTACTGCCCAATCCTGTGCTATCCGGCAACACCCATCGCCGAAGGGCCGCCCGCCCGCTTTCACATAACGACACGAGACAAGAGGAATCGTCATGGACGTACGCGCCGCCGTCGCCACCGCCGCAGGCAAGCCGCTGGAGATCACGACCGTCCAGCTCGAGGGACCGCGCGACGGCGAAGTGATGGTCGAGATCAAGGCGACCGGCGTCTGCCACACCGACGAATTCACCCTCTCCGGCGCCGATCCCGAAGGCCTGTTTCCCGCGATCCTCGGCCATGAGGGCGCGGGCATCGTCGTCGACGTCGGCAAGGGCGTGACGTCAGTGAAGAAAGGCGATCACGTCATTCCGCTGTACACGCCGGAATGCCGGCAGTGTCCGTCGTGCCTGTCGCGCAAGACCAACCTCTGCACCGCGATCCGCGCGACACAAGGCCAGGGCATGATGCCGGACGGCACCTCGCGCTTCTCGATCGGCGGCAAGCCGATTCATCACTACATGGGCACCTCGACCTTCGCGAATTTCACGGTGCTGCCGGAAATCGCAGTCGCGAAAATCCGCGAGGACGCGCCGTTCGACAAGGTCTGCTACATCGGCTGCGGCGTCACGACGGGCATCGGCGCGGTCATCAACACCGCCAAGGTGGAACAAGGCGCGAAAGCGATCGTGTTCGGGCTCGGCGGCATCGGGCTCAACGTGATCCAGGGCCTGCGGCTCGCCGGCGCCGACATGATCATCGGCGTAGACATCAATCCCGACCGCAAGGCATGGGGCGAGCGGTTCGGCATGACCCACTTCGTCAACCCCAAAGACGTCGGCAAGGACCTCGTCCCTCACCTCGTCAACATGACCAAGGCGGGCGCCGACCAGATCGGCGGCGCCGACTACACCTTCGACTGCACCGGCAACGTCACCGTGATGCGGCAGGCGCTGGAAGCCTGCCACCGCGGCTGGGGCCAGTCGATCATCATCGGCGTGGCGCCCGCGGGCGCGGAGATTTCAACGCGGCCGTTCCAGCTCGTCACCGGGCGCGTCTGGAAGGGCACCGCGTTCGGTGGCGCGCGCGGCCGCACCGACGTGCCGAAGATCGTCGACTGGTACATGCAGGGCAAGATCCAGATCGACCCGATGATCACGCATGTGATGCCGCTCGCGAAGATCAACGACGCGTTCGAGCTGATGAAGCGCGGCGAGTCGATTCGCGGCGTGGTGACGTTCTAGTCGCTTCGTCGCTATCGGTCGTCATACCCCGCGCATGCGGGGTATCCAGTACTCCGGGACCTATCGTTGAGATGACTGACTGCTCTGGAATACTGGATCGCCCGCCTTCGCGGGCGATGACGGTCGCAGCCTCACCACTCTTCCGGACAGGGATCGACGATCTTCCAGAGATCGGCGCCGTTCTTGATCTTCTTCATGTCGGTGGTGAGCCCGCCATTGCGGCGGATCCAGTCCTTCACCGTATCGGGGTAATAGGACATCAGGTCCGAGGTGCCCTCGGAGCTGGTGACCTTGATGCCGAACGTGAAGGCCTTGTCGTAATAGGCGAGGTGGAAGCCGAGGCTCGCCTTCGGGGTCACGCAGATCTTGTTCATCGGCACGATGCCGAACACCAGCGTGCAGGCGGAATTGCAGATGCCGTCGATGATGACGCGCTCGCCCTTGTCGCGGATGCGCTTGTACTTGGACTTGTATTCCTCGACATAGCCGCCGTGGTCGCGCGTGATGTGGAGGTCGGCGCGCGCCGGGCCTGCGGCAAGTCCGAACAGGGCAATCAGGGCAAGAAGCGTGATGCGCATAGGGTCGAGGTACCGGAACTGCCTTCGAGAGACGTGAAATTGCCAGTCCAGAACTGGACCAAGCCCGAAGACTCTGGCGGGACTGTGTTGGGAATTCGTTAAGTATCCCAAACCGGAGGAAAAATCGTCCCTATGGCCATTTTTCCGCACTTTCGGGCCCAATTTGCGTAAGATGGGGGTCCGGACCGGCCCAAAAGCCCCCGGATTGCCTGGGGATAGCGGAGTATCGTGATGAGGAAATTGAAGCTTTTCGCCGCCGCCGGCCTGCTCGCGGCAGTCGCCGTCGCCCCGAGCCTCGCCGAGGCCCGCCAGCATCACCGCTATTTCCGCGCCAACCCGCTGCCCTACCCGATCAGCTACCTGCACAATTACGGCCCCGGCCCCGCGCCCGGCACCTTCGCCTATTACGACGGCCCGGCCACGGTGAAATGCCGCCAGAGCGCCGCCGCCTATATCGGCCAGGACGGCAGGCGGTATCCCTGCTACTGAGCCGGTTCTGGCAGGGCCTTGTTCTGGCAGAGGCTTGCCGGTTCTGCTAATCGACCGGACACGCGCTCGTAGCTCAGCTGGATAGAGCATCGGATTTCGATTCCGAGGGTCGGAGGTTCGAATCCTTCCGAGCGCGCCATTTCCAATCTTGTCCAACCCGGACACATAGGTAACAGACCCTACCTAAAACATGGGTGACAACCCCGTGCCGAACGGGTTGTGCCGGCTGGTACTATTTCAGCGAGATGTAAGCCAGTTCACTTGTTAGTCCCCCTGTTACGGCAGATGCTCCACCCGCCGGACGATTTGAAAGGGAATTGCAGATGAAGCGGATACTTGCATCATTGATTTTCGTGGGACTTTGTCTTGCCGCCACGGCCTCCTTCGCCGCGGACGCGCGCAACATCAACGTCATCAACGAAACCGGCTACGCAATTAAATTCCTGGGGTTCAATGGCCCCGACGACGGACTGGAAGAATGGGATAACGAGCTCGACGGCACCTTGAAGAACCAGCAGAGCGCATACGTCGAATTCGACGATGACGACGACGGCTGCGTCTGGAATATCAAGGTGATCTGGGCAAACTACGACGAAGCTGTCCTCTGGCGGAACGTCAACCTCTGCAAGTTCACGGCGCTGAGGTTGCGCTATGACCACGGGACCAAGAAAACGTCCTTCCTGGCCGAGTGATTGCCGGCCCTTTCACCTGATCCCGGGCCTCCCAAACGGCACATCCCCCGAATCCTTGTCGGCCCCGGTTCGCCGGGGTCGTTGCTTGTGCCTTCGGAAGGTCCATCAGGGCCCAGGTTCCCGGCGTCGAGGGTTCCCACGAAACAATTATCCGGACCTGACGAAAAACTCCGGAAACAAGACGGCGCCTATGGTGGCAACAACCAATAATGCAGGTGGCGTCATGGATATCGTAGCAGCGTTCCTGGCCCTGGTGAGCATTGGCGTGTTTGCGGCCCATACCCTGGACGCAATGCGCACGGGTTAGCTCTCCGCTGGCAGCTTGACACCCCACTTTCCCCGGCCCTAGCTTCATTCCAGGTCGGCTAGGCGACCTACGGGCCGCGTAAAGGGTTCAACCCGCCTTTTCAGCTACCGATGCTGACGTCCCTTCTTTCTGCCCGTGATGCGGTCGCCGGGCGCCTGGAAAGAAGGTGTCCCATGCCGCAGGCATTGCCCGCGAATCCCGATCTTGACTGGTTGAAGAAAGCCGCGAAGAAACGGCTCGCCGAACTGCGCGTTCGCGCGCCCGACGCCAAGCTGCATCTCGCGCAGCTCGCCGTTGCCAACGATTGCGGCTTCAAGAGCTGGCGCGCGCTGAAAGCGCATGTCGATGGAACCAATGGCGCAACCGACGGGCGGGAGCGCGTCTTCAAAGCCGCACGCGACGGCGACGTCGAGGCGGTGCGCCGCGCCTTTGCCTCCGGCTTCGACCCGGCGACGCAGGACCGCGACGGGCGGACGGTCTACCAGATTGCCAAGGAGCTGCGACATGCCGCCATCGAGCTACTGACGCAGGGTATCCAGGGCGGCCGCCTCTATCCGGACGCCGGGCAGGACAAGGTGCAAGCCATCATGAGCGCCGCCCAGTCCGGCGATGTCGCAGAACTTGCCGAGCGGCTCGATGAAGATCCGGAGTTGACCGGCGCGCTCGGTGGACGCGGGTTCGAAAAAGCCACGCCTTTGGCGCTTGCGGCGCTGCGCAACCGGCACGGCGCGGCCCGGCTGCTGATCGAGCGCGGCGCCGATCCGAACATTCGCGACGACAAGTTCGAGGCGACGGCATTGGGCTGGGCGGAGTATTTCGGCCGGCAGGATTTCGCCGAGTTGATCCGCGCAAAGGGCGGCGTGCTTTAGCGCCGGCTGCCGCGTCAGCCGCCGAAAAAAAGGCCCCGCCGACCTGGAGGGTCCGGCGGGGCCAGAGGTATCACCGCGTTGCTCAAATTGCGCGGATGGACATCACTCTATCGCGCGCCAGTAAAGGCCGGCTTCAAGGCGCTAACGGAAACCGGCAAATGCGCTAAGAATCATCTCCCGGTTGTTTGAAGGTATCTCGGGCGGGTCTAGGATCGACCTTTTCAGGAGGCTCATTTGAAAACGATCCTTATCCTGATGGTGATTTCGCTGTTCGCCGCGCCCGCAGCCCGGGCGCAGTCGCTGGTGGACCCGACCAAGGTTGCGCCCGAATACCGGGAGGCCGCGGAGAAGCGGCGGGCCGAACAATTGAGACAGCGCGAGTGTGCGCAAAAGGCGGATACGGCGAAAATCCTGCCGCGCGATCGCACCGCCTATCTCAATCAGTGCCTGGATGCCCTGGCTGCCAAGCACTAGTCCGCACGGCTCCGCCCGTCTCGGAAAGACCGGCGCAACGCTTTCCCCATCCCTTTGCGGGCGCCCGCCGCTAGCAGCCCGGGGATTGTCCTTGCCAGCGGCGTCCTGACCACGCCGCGACCGCCCACAAGGGATGCCCCGCCCGGCCAGGCCGGGAAGGGGACTTTCCGGGATTTTTCTGATATCCGAGCGTCCGCTACCTGCCACAGGTTGCAGTGGCCTGCCGTTCGGAATTGCACGTGAATGATCGTTCGTTTCGCCGATTTTGAGTTCGACCAGATCCGGGCCGAGCTGCGCGGACCCGACGGCCAGCCCATCAAGCTGCGGGCGAAAACCTTCGACATGCTGGCGCTGTTTGTCGCCAATCCCGGCAGGGTGCTGAGCAAGCAGGAGCTGATGCGAGCCGTCTGGCCGAACGTCCATGTCGGCGAGGACAACCTCTTCCAGTGCATCCGCGAGCTCAGGCAGGCGCTGCGGGACGACCGGCGCCGTTTGGTGAAGCTGGTCTCGGGCGGGGCTATCTGTTCGATGTCGAGGTCACGGCGATGTCGACCGGGGAACCCGGGCGCGCCGAAAATTCGGGTGCAGCCGGCTTGGCGCCGCCTGACGCTGCCGTCGCCGCCCAAACACCGCCGCGGCGCTTCTTCGGTCTCAGCGGACCTGCCGCGCTCGCCGGCGCCGCCGGCGTCGTCGCGATCGTCGGCCTTGCGGCGGCAGCGCCGATCGTCGCACCCGGCCTGTTCAGGCCCGCGACGACGACGATCGCGGTGATGTCGATTGCCGTCGCAGACGGCGACGGCCAGGCCGCCGCCATGGCGCGAGGCGTGGCCAGCCAGCTCACCGATGGCCTCGCCGGCATCAACAACATCCGCGTCGTGACGCCACCGGAGTCCCATGCCGCGGCGCTGACTGCATCCGCCCGGCCCGTGACAGCCGACTTCACGATCAGCAGCGAACTGGAGAAGAGCGAACAGTCCTGGATCCTGCGGGCACGCCTGGTCAGAACCGCCGACCAAGAGGTCCGGCCGATCGCCTCGATCGCGGTCGATATCAGGGAACCCGATCCGCAGCTTCAGCAAACGCGCCTCGCTGCCGGCGTGGGCCATGCACTCGCGCTGCGCATCAACGCCCTGCTCCATGACCGGCCGGCAACGACCTCTGCCGGCACACAGGCGGCCATCGAACAGGCTACCGCCTCCATCACACAGACCTCGCGCGAGCGCTTTGCGGTGGCGCAGACGATGCTCGAGAAGGCGCTCGCAGCCGAGCCGGACAACGTCGATCTCGCCGTTGCACTCGCCGGGATGCAGCTGCGCGGCATCCAGATGGTCTGGTACAGCCCGCAGGACGCAGCGGCGGCCGAAGCCGGCGCTACGGCGAGCCTCGATCGCGCGCTGCGGGCGAAACCCGAATACGTTCCGGTGTTGCAGACCGCCTGCCGTTTCCAGACCGCCATCAACCAGTTCGCCGAGGCGCTGGTGACCTGCGCGAGGGCGCTCAAATTCGATCCGTGGAACGGATCGGTGCTGTATGCCATGGGGCTCTCGCAGCTCAACCTCGGGCGTTTCGAGGATGCGCTGGCGACGTTCCAGCAGGCCCACCGCTTCGACACGCCGGAGGTTTCGCGCTGGACCTGGCTGCTCGGCGCCGGATGGGCCAATCTGATGCTCGGGCGTTTCGAGGATGCGCTGCCCTGGCTGCAGCGCTCGATCGCCATCACACCGGCATCGGGCCGGCCTTATCTGCTGGTATCCGCGGCCTATCAATTGTCAGCGCGGCCGGAAGAGGCGAAAGCGACGATGAAGAAGGCGCTCGAATTGCGCCCCGGCTCTACCGCCGAGAACACCCCGCCGCCGTTCAAGAACGCCAGTCCGATCTTCGTCAACGGTATCGAACGGATCTTGCAGGCAAACATCGCCGCCGGATTGCCGGAACGCTGAGCGCAACCCGCAGAAATCGCTGCGCGATTGTGATGGGCGCGGCTACAATAGCCGCACCATGATCCGCGCCGTCGCCGCCCTGCTTGCCCTGCTCTGCACGTCTCCGGTCACGACCGAGACGATCAATCTGCGCGGCCACGGCGAGATCGACCTTGCGCCCTTCGCCTGCACCGACACGCCGCGCAGCACGGTGGTGCAGCGCGTCTGCTACGACGAGGCTCGGCGCCGTCTGCTGGTGAACGCCGGCGGCGCCTACTCGGAATATTGCCACCTGCCCGCCGAGACCTATCAAGCCTTCGTCGTCGCGCCATCGATGGGCCAGTTCTTCCGGCAGCGCATCGCGTCGCCGGCGACACCATTCGCCTGCGATCCCAAGAACTGAAAAGGCCGCACGTGTGCGGCCTTCGGTCGAAAATCGGAAATTTGGCTTACCAAGTGCTGGTGCCGAACACACCGTAACGCGCGATACGCATCGGCTGGCCGGTGGCCTTGGCGATCTTGCGCTTCTTCACCACGGCGGTGTCGGCCTTCTTCGGCTCGACGGGAGCAAACTGGGCAAAGGTCTCGCGCACGCGGGCCTTCGGGGTAATCTCGGGCGCCGCCTCCGGACCGGGAAGCGCGGCCTGCACGACCGGCGCGGTCTGGGTCTGGGCGACCCTCGGAGCGACGGTCGGTTGCGTCGTGTCGAACACGACGCGCTCGGGCCACTTCTGATCGGACTTGATGCGCAGGGTGGACTTGTCAACCGTGCCGGCGCTCTGCATGCCGCTATCGGCCGCTGCCTTGGGCGAGAAAAAATCGAATGCAAACAGCAGGGCCATCAGAGCTCCGCCAACAAACAAAAAATATCGTGCCAAGGGCATCATTTCCGTCACCGCTCAAAACCGCGGACTGCGCGGACCCACCCGCCAAAACGGCCGGTATGACAATTAGTTCCCGGCACCCCTGCATGGTTCATCGGGCGTAGTAACTTTTTCGGGAGTGACGGCCGGTCTTGCCCGCTGCAATGCGGAATCGGGGTTAAACGCGGCTTGCCGCGACTAGCGCACATTTAGCTTTATCGGCATTAACGTTGACAAAGCCGACGTGAAGCCGGGTGAAGGTCTTGCGGCTCTTCATCTCCACGGGCTGGCCGATCACGCGCCTGCGGTCGGTCAGATGGCTGCCGTCGCGCCGGGCAAAGGCACAGGCGATCTCGATATCCTTGACCGCGTAGTCGTTGCCATTGCGTAGCGTGAAGGTGATCAGCGCCTTCGAGCCAAGGCCGCCCCGCCGCCAAGATTGCGAAGAGATCTTCAGGCCGTCGAGCGGCGATGCTTCCGGCACCGCCGCGGTCGTGGCGGCCTGGGCTGGATCCGGGAGAGCCGGCGCTGCCGCCTGCGTAACCCTGGCGGTCTCCTCGGCGGGTCGGGCGGCGGCCGACGGCTCGGAAGCTGGCTTGTCCTCGGCGTCGCTGAGCGTGGGCCACATCACCCAGGCGAGGCTGCCGGCAATGACGACCGCCGCAAAGCCGGCCCCGAAACCGGCAATCGACCGAGCGCGCCTCGTCATGGCCATCCCCTTCCGCCGGGCCGAAGCCGGCGCATCAAAAAAGCCGTAGCGTTTCTCTTCGCACGGCTCTCAAGGACAGCCGCTACGGGTCCGCCACTCCTGCTCAACGCTTCCACGCCCGTCTGGTTGCATACCGCCACGGCAATATTGCGACGCTCACTGACGGCGGAGGATGGCACTGGCCCTACCCGGCCGCTAGATTTGCACTGCAACGACCAACAATCCGCGGGACTGCGAGGGAGACCACGATGCCTGTTGTGACCTGGGACCACGTTCACTTGCGCAGCCCTGACCCCGAGGCGACCGCAGCCTGGCTGCGCGATATCCTCGGTGGTGAGATCGTGCGCGGCCCCGGCCGCATCGACGTCAAGCTCGGCGGCGCCAATGTCTTCATCGCGCCGGTCACGAACGGCGACGGCGTCAACGCCCCGCCGGTGACGCCCTATCAGGGGCTCGATCATTTCGGCCTCACCGTGAAGGACATCGACGCGGTCGCGGCCGAGATCAAGGCCAAGGGCGTCGAATTCACGAAGGAGCCGACCACCATCCGCCCCGGCGTGCGCATCTGCTTCCTGCGCGGCCCGCAGGGCATCTCGATCGAGTTGCTCGAGCGCGACACGAAATACGCGTGATGCGGCGTCCCGCATCGCTGACCCTCATGGTGAGGAGGCGCCTTGGCGCCGTCTCCGGACGATGCTCCGCATCGCCGGGAGAACCATGAGGCCACAGGCGGGCCTTCATCCTTCGAGACGCGCGCTGATGCGCGCTCCTCTGGATGAGGGGTTAGAGTCGAACTCAACCTGTCTACGTCATGCTCCCCGGCATGAAGCACCGTATCGTCAGGCCGCCCCACCCCTTGATCGGCCAAACCATGGTCCGGCCGGCGCGGTTGGGCTCGGTGATGACCGCATCCTCAGGCACGTCGTGCCACTCGCCTTCGATCCTGACGCGGTAGTGTCCGCTCTTGCTTTCCCAGTCGGGATCCGCAACCGCGTAGCCGTCGGCATCGGAGCAACATGGGCCCTTGCCGGACTTGAGGCTGTCGAACCACGGCTTCAGCGGTGAGTTGGCGTAGCGGCCATCGTCACGCGCGTGGCTGAATTGGGAGACCAGTCCGAGCAGCAGTGCAAGGCCGGCCACCCGTAGCGGAACCTTGCAACGCCGGACAAGCTGCCGGCCGGACATCCCCGTTTCATGGTCAGTGCATCGGCGCGCGCTAGCGCCGCCGGAAACGATCCAGTTTGTCACCTTTCTCTTGCTCCACCGCCGCGCGCACATTCCGCAAAGTGGGCACAGGTTTTGCGATACGAATGCGCACAAGGCTTTCGTTTTGGAGCACTTCCCCACCGTGAACCGCTACCCACTTGGCAGGACGAGCGCTCACCCCAGTGCAAGAATGACAATGCATAACGCGGGCCAACTCGATTCGCCGCCCGGTAGACTACGGGAGATGCGGTCGCCGGCAGGCAAATCTGCCGCGTTGCGCCGCCTGCCGTGCTTTGGCATAAATACGAATATTGAAACCGGCCGCCGTTGGGCGATGGAGGCCGGGATTTGGGACGTTATGAAGAACGGGCTGTATTCGATCCACGTCACCCTGCTTGACGGGCGCGTCGGCAAGGGCAGCGGAGTGATTCTGTTTCGCGACGGACAGATCCTCGGCGGCGATGCCTATTTGTTTTACACCGGCAGCTACACGGTGAGGGACAACACCTTCAAGGGCGAAGTCCTGGTGCAGCGGCACACCACCCCGCGCGAAAACGACAATCCGTTGTTCGGCGGCCCCGCCGCGGTCGGCATCGGCGTCTCCGGCACCTTCACCGACACGCGCGGCGTGATGAACGGAACGGCTCTGGTCGGCAAGGCCAGCCAGATTTTCGGCGCGACGCTGCACAAGCTCGCGGACGTCAATTAGCTCTTCGCCGCCTCATTCCGCCGCGAGCTCCACCGGTGCGACGCGCGGCAGGATCATCTGGATGCGCGTGCCGCCGCCGGGCTCGGAGTCGAGATCGAGCCGGCCGCCGAGGCGCGTCGTCACGATGCTGTAGACGATGTGGAGGCCGAGCCCCGTGCCGCCCTGATCGCGCCGCGTCGTGAAGAAGGGATCGAAGGCGCGGCGGCGCACGTCCATGCTCATGCCGATGCCGTTGTCGGAGAACAGCACCTCGACATTGTCCTTGCCGGATTCGCGCACCTGGATCTCCACCGTGCCGGCGCGGCCGTCCGGGAAGGCATGCGCGACCGCGTTGAGGAACAGGTTGGTGAGCACCTGGCCGTAGGGGCCCGGATAGCTGTTCATGGAGAGATTGGGCTGGCACTCGACGTTGAGCGTGAGGTTGTGTTTGCGCAGGCCCGGGCGCAGGCTCATCACCACCTGCTCGGTGAGATCGCCGAGGTCGAACACGCGCTTGTCGGAATAGTTGCGGTCGGCGGCCACCTGCTTGAACGACTGGATCAACTCGGCGGCGCGGTTGAGATTGGCGACCAGCTGCGAGGACGCGTCGCGGCTGGTGTCGAGATATTCGTTGAGGCTCGAGCGGCGCAACTCGCCGCGCGCGACTTCGGCCGTGAAATTCGCGGTCTTGCGCTCCAGCGCGGAGGCCACCGTCAGGCTGATGCCGACGGGATTGTTGACCTCGTGCGCGACACCGGCGACGAGCCGGCCGAGAGCGGCGAGCTTTTCCGCCTCGATCAGCGAATTCTGGGTTTCGCGCAGATTGCGCAGCGCCAGTTCGGCGGCGTCGCGGGCCTTTCGCATTTCCTGTTCGCCGCGCTTGCGCTCGCCGATATCCAGCGCCACGGTGACGATGTTCTCGATCTCGCCTTCGGCATCGAGCAGCGGCAGCTTGTTGACCAGCCATTGCCGCATGTTGCCGGCGGAATCCTTGTATTCCTCCTCGTAGAAGCCGAGCTCCCTGCCCGCCGTGAGCACGCGCTTGTCGTGCTCGTCGGTCTTCGCCGCCCCGTAGCGCGACATCAGATCGCCGGTGGTGCGACCGATGGCGTCCTGCGGCTCGATGCCGAAAATGCCGGCCATGTAGCGGTTCATCAGCACGTAGCGCAGGTTCTTGTCCTTGACGTTGATGACCGCGGGCACGGTGTCGATCACCTGTTGCAGCAATCGCCTGCCCTCGGCGATGGCGTCCTCCGCGCGCTTCTCCTCGGTGATGTCACGCACCACGCCTTCGTAGCGGACGATCTCGCCGGCTTCGTTGCGGACCGCGCCGGCGGAGTCCGACAGCCACAGCACGGTCCCGTCGCGCGCGCGGACCTGGTACTCGAACTCGCGAACCATGCCGTCGCGCTGCATCAGCCGCTGATATTCCTCGCGCGCTGACTTGTGCACATAGACGCTCTCGGCGACGTCGTTGATCCCGGCGATCAGGTCCTGCGGCGTGGCGTAGCCCATCATGCGCGCCAATGCCGGGTTGGCGTCGAGCAGCTCGCCACCGGGCGTCGTCACGTAAATGCCGTCGACGGAGGATTCGAACAGCTTGCGATAGCTTTCCTCGGCCTGCCGCTGCTCGGCGAGCGCGCGCACCGCGGCCTCGCGTGCGGCGTCGGCATCGATCAGGGTCGTGCGGAACACTTCGGCGGCGCGCGCGATGTCGCCGATCTCGTTGTCGACGTCGGTCTGCGGAATCGGCACGTTCGGCTCGCCGCCGGCGACCGAACGGATCGCGGCGGCAATGCGCGCCAGCGGGCGAACGGTACGCCTCACCACCAGCGCCGCCGCGAACAACCCGATCAGCACGCCCATGCTGCCGAGCACGATGCTTTGCCATTTGGCTTCCGCCAGCGTGCGGGCGAACTCCCGCGCCAGCACATGGCCGCGCCGCGCGCTGACTTCGCGCAACAGTTCTGTGACGCGCTGGATCAGCCGGCCCTCGGTGCCCAGCACCTCCTTGTCGATCTCGGCGATCTGCCGCTCGCGGACCGAAATCGCAACGACCGCCTCGGCATAGTCGTTGGCAGCCTCGCGCAACTTCGGATCGGGGATCGCCATCGCGCGGATGCCTTGCGCGGCGACCTCGGCGGCCGAAGGGTTGCGGGCAAGCAGCCCCGCGGAGATGCGGTTCTGGAACTGGAACAGCTGCGCGGTGACGTTCGCATCCGAACTGGCCGCAATCGCCGCGTCGAGCTTGTCGCGCAACGGAGGCAGGCCGGTGATGAGATCGGCGCGGCGGGCGATCAACACGGAAATCCGCTCGATACCGGTGCGGTAGGTCGAAAGCCGCTCGGTGACGCCGTCGATCATGTCCTGTTGCTCGGGCGCGAGCTCGAGGCGGGTCTTCTTCAGCACGTCGCTGAGCGCGGTCGTGGCTTCCGCGATCTGAGCCGATTGGCCGCCGGGATCGGTGACGAAGTCGCGCGCCGCAAGCCGCAGCTCGTTCATGCGCCGGTCGATGTCCTCGGCGAGGTCGCCGACGGCCTGCAGCCGCTGCAGCTCCACAAAGGTCTGGTCGATGTGGCGGATGGCGATGACGCTGGCCGCTCCGGTCACGACGATCACCGCCAGCACCAGCATGAAGCTGCCGAACGTCATCTGGCCGATCGAGAGCGAGCGCACCCGGTTATTCGGCGGATTCGGCGGCGTTTCGGCAGTCATGTGGTTGAGACCGGTCTCCAATCGGCCCTAATATACGACGTCTTCCGGGGCTGGGGGAACATGTTGAAATTTGTCACAAATCCGGCAATCGGCGGCTGGGCCGGGCGGCTCGGCGCGGCCCTGCTGATTCTGGCCTGTGGCCAGCCGGCCGCCGACGCGGCGGAGGCCGGCCGTGCGGCGCGGATGGCGAAATTCGCCCGGCCCTCCACCGTGCCGTTTCCCGCCCATAACCCCTACTCGCCCGAAAAGGCCGAGCTGGGGCGGCGGCTGTTCTTCGATCCCCTCCTGTCGGCCTCCGGCACCATCGCCTGTGCCACCTGCCACCACCCGCGCCTGGCATGGGGGGACGGCCTGCCGCGGGCGATCGGCGAGGCCCGCATGCCGCTGCCGTTCCGCTCGCCCACCCTGCTGGGAGCGGCCTGGCTCGAAGGTTTTGGCTGGGACGGCAAGTTCCCGACCCTGGAGGGCGTCGCCTTCACCCCCATCAGCACCGCCGCCAATATGGGGCGCAACGAGGCCGAACTGCTGCGCGACCTTGCCGGGGATCCCGCCTATCGCTCGGCCTTCGAAAAGGTCTTTCCCGGCGAAGGCGTCTCGCGCTCCACCGTCGAGCGGGCGCTGGCGACCTATGAGCGCACCATCGTGCCTGCCATTGCGCCGTTCGACCGCTGGATCGGGGGCGACGAGGCGGCGATCCCGGAATCGGCCAAGCGCGGCTTCGATC
Source organism: Bradyrhizobium sp. (assembly GCF_016219575.1). Taxonomy (GTDB): domain Bacteria; phylum Pseudomonadota; class Alphaproteobacteria; order Rhizobiales; family Xanthobacteraceae; genus Bradyrhizobium. The sequence continues at coordinate 113,947 of NZ_JACRMG010000005.1, forward strand.
TCTTCACCGGGCGGGCGCAATGCAGCGAATGCCATTCGAGCTGGCGCTTCACCGACGACTCCTTCCACGACATCGGCACCGGCGGCGGCGACGATATCGGTCGCGGAAAACTGTTCCCGAACTCGCCGTCACTGCAATATGCGTTCAAGGTGCCGACGCTGCGCGACGTCGCCAAGCGCGCGCCCTACATGCATGACGGCTCGCTGCCCGATCTCCTGGCCGTGATCGATCTCTACAACCGCGGCGGCGTGGACCGGCCGAGCCGCGATCCGCACATCCGCCCGCTTGGCCTGACCGCGAAGGAGCGCGCCGACCTCCTCGCCTTCCTGGAGGCGCTGACGGGCGAGGCCGCACGCGACCCCGCTGCCGTCACTCCTCGCTGACCTCGACCGTCATCTTCATCTGCGGATGGATGGCGCAGCGGACGATGAACGCCCCCGTCTTGGCGAACACGATGTCGCGCGCCTCGCCGGGCGGGATGTCGCCGGTATCGGCGGCAAATTGCGGTGAGTCGACAAAGGCGTGGTGGACGAACTTCTCGTCATTGGCGAAGCGCACCCGGCTGCCTTTGGAAACGCTCAGCCGCTCCGGCAGGAAGGCCTTCTCCGACTGGCGCACCTCGAATTCGGCGCCGATGGCTGCGCCCACTCCAAGGCCGAGAACAATGATGGGAGCAAGAATGCGCATGGCTCGAAAGGTCGTCGCCTGAAACCGGCGCAGGCGTAGCGGAATCCGGCTCCAAACGCCAGCACCCGGGCGGCCCCTTGACCGGCACAATCCCTGATTTTGTCGCTGCGGGGATACCGGCTCAGGCCACCGCGGCCTTGCGTTGCGGGATGGTCATCGCGGCGACGCCAGCAACGACGCAGGCCAGCCCGATCCAGGCCCTCGAGCTCACGCTCTCGCCGAGCAGGACGACGCCGAGCAGCACGCCGATCGGCACCCGCAAATAGGCCTGCGCCGTCGTGCCGACCGATCCCAAGGTGTGGATCAGGCGGAAGTAGATCGCAAAGGCAGCCGCTGTGGAGAATACGGCAAGCGCCAGCAAGGCGAGCAGCGAACTGGTCGACGGCGCAACGGTCCATGGCTGCTCGACGGCAAGGCTGACCGGCGTCAGGATCGCCGCACCAGCAATCAATGAGCCTGCGGCGGGCGCCATCGGGTCGAGATTCCCAAAGCCGCGGCTGAAGATCGCCGCACAGGCGTAACAGATGGTGGCGGCGACGATCGCGACCTCTGCGACAAGGCCGTGGCCGATGCCGCTGACAGCATCGACACCGACGATCAGGCAAATCCCGGCCATGCCGGCCACCACGCCAAACAGCTTTCGCGGCGTCACCGCCTCGTGCCGGGTGATCACGGCCGTGATCAGGAAGGTGAAGATCGGCGAGGCCGAATTGAGGATCGTGGTCAGAGCGGCATCGACATGGCGCTCGCCCCAGGCGATCAGCGTCCAGGGGATGACGCTGTTCAGACAAGCCTGGAACGTGAAGCGTTTCCAGGTCGCGAGATCCCGCGGCATTTCTATTCCGCGCAGCTTCATCACGACCAGCAACAGCACGCCCGCAATCGCAGTACGTGCCGCGATCAGCGTGACCGGCGGAATGGTGGCGACACCGAGCTTGATGAAGGTATAGGACCCGCCCCACAGCGTGGCGAGCACGAGCAGCAAGGTCAGTTCAAAGGCGGGATTGGGCTGGCGTGCATTGCCTGCGGCGGCCGGCGTCATGACGGGCTCCTCGCCAGCCAATCCCCCGTTGCCGCCAGCAATCCTTCGCGCCCGTGCTCCAGATGCATCAGATGGGTCGCCTCGGGAATGACGACGTCGGCCTTTTCGGTGGCGCCCAACGCACCGATCAGCCAGGCCGCATCGGCATTCTGGCAGAGGCTGTCCCATGCGCCCCGGACGATCATGGTCGGGGCCACCACGCGCCGTGGGTCATAGGCAAGCTCGCCCGTCATGGCGGCGATGATGTCGGCCTGCGGCCCGTTCGGTATCCTGACGGCGGGCGGATCGCGCCCGGCAGCTCCGGGATCGGTTGCGATGTAGGCCGGTCCCCATTCCGCAAGATCGGGCTCGATCAACACCGGCGGATGTGAGGGCGGCACGTCCTCGACAAAGCGCTTCAACTGATCGGCGACCGAGACGTCGCGCCATGCGCCGATGCGGTCGGCAGGCGGCAATCCTGCGACTCGCCGCTGGCCGATCGGCCCGAACATGACGAGGCGACCCACATTATCGGCCCGGTCGCCGGCATAACGGCCGGCCGCCATGGTCCCCCAGGAGTGGGCAACGATGTGAACACGCGCGCCGGCGCGTTCCCTTCTGATTTCGTCGACCACCGCAGCAATCTGGCAAGCGGCATCGCGCGTGCGGCCGATGGGCGCGACATCCGCAGCTGGCGCCTCCATCTGCCTTGGCCGCGTCGAGCCGCCGAAACCGAGAAAATCAAATGCCCAGACATCAAAGCCGCGGGCGTTGAGATCGTCCGCCCAGGATCGCCCGGCGAATCGATATCCCACCGACAGCGCCGAGGGGAACGTCGCGCCGTGAACATAGAGAACGGGGGCGCCCGCCTCCGGCCAGCGCCGCAGCGCGACGACGCCATCGCTGCCGGGCAGCGTCAGGCAAGATCGAATGGATTGCACGTCAATTTCCTTTGCGCCGGGCGGTCGCGCCCGGCCAGGTTACTGACGCGGAATATAGGCAGTCATCCTGCCTCGATACTTCGGTGCTCGCCGAACTATGTCAACCGGCGGCGCCGACCTCGAACACATCGCCGTCATAGCCCGCTTCCAGGGGAATACGGAGCACACGGCCCGTGGCGGTCTTGGTCATGACGGGCGTAACCGTGACGACCTTCTTGCCGCGGCTGTCGTCGAGCGCTGCCCTTACGCTCGCCTGCTTGCCGAGCTTGATCAGGTTGCGCGTGGTCGGGAACGGCAGCTTGAAGCGGCCGGTCACGCCGCCTTCCAGCGCCTCGCGCGGCGAGACCCAGATCGAGTCGGTGGATTCCTTGCCGTCGTGGGCGCCGAGCTGGTCCGGCGGCGCAGCGGCCAGGAAGAACCAGGTGTCGAAACGCTTCGGCATGCCTTCGGGCGTGACCCAGTGCGCGTAGGGCACGAGTTCGTCGAGCGCGAGCACCATACTGGTCGCGGTCAGCACGTCGAAGAAGCTGACCTGGTTATCGCACAGCGCGGTACGGTGCGCCGTCTCGATCTCGCCGGCGCGCTTCGCATCGACCAGCGCCTTCGATCCCTTCGGCCGCGCCAGCAGGATGCCGCTTTCCTCGAACGTTTCGCGGATCGCGGCGATACGGAAGCTGAGCTCGCCCGCATCCATCCCCTCGCCGCCGGAATAGAGCGACGGGTTAGCGATGATGTCGTTGTCGCCCTTGTCGACGCTGCCGCCGGGAAACACCAGCGCGCCGGAATTGAAGTCGATCTCATAATGGCGAACCATCATGAAGACCTCGATTTCCTTCTGCGCCGAGGCGTCGCGCAGCAACAGGATGGTGGACGCCGGACGCGGTTTTACCATTTCAGCCATATACACTCCTAAGAACCTCATCCTGAGGAGCGGCCGTCAGGCCGCGTCTCGAAGGATGAATGGCACGATCGGGGCCTCATGGTTCGAGCCGCGCGAAGCCGCGCTCCTCACCATGAGGGAATTGCTAGCCTGCTGCACTCGATTGCGGTTGCAGATTGGCGCGGCGGTCGTAGCGCGCCACGCGCGAGAGGAGATAATCTACTTCCGCTTTCGCGGTCACCGTGATGGTCGCGCCGGGCTTGCGCTGGGCGCTGGAGGCGATGATGCCGCGCTTCTGCAGCACATATTTGCGCACGGAAAGACCCGCGCCCGGCTGCTGCTCGTAGCGGATCAGCGGCAGATGCGCGTCGAACAGGTCGTGCGCGGCGTCGCGCTTGCCTTCCTTCGACAGCTTCACCACGTCGATCAACAGTTCCGGGAAGGCATAGCCGGTCATCGCGCCGTCGGCGCCGCGCTCCATCTCGAAATCGAGGAACAGGCCGCCATTGCCGACGAGGATCGACAGCTCGCGCAGCGAGCCGTCCTTCTGGAATCCGCGCAGCGTGGAAATCTTCTCAAGGCCCGGCCAGTCCTCGTGCTTGAGCATCACGCAGGACGGATTGTCCATCACGATCTTGCGGATCACCGCCGGCGTGAAGACCACCGAGAGCGTCAGCGGATAATCCTGCAGCACCCAGGGAATGTCCTCGCCGATCGCTTCCTGTGCCTGCTTGAAATAGCCCGTGATTTGGTCGTCGGTGCGCAACGACGGCGGTGGGGCGATCATGACGCCGGCCGCGCCCGCATCCATCGACGCTCTTGCCAGCGAGCGCATCGAGGCAAAGCCCGGCGCGGAGACGCCGACGATCACCTGCATGTTTTTCGCACGCTTGACGAAGCGGACCGCCACCTGCTCGGCCTCGGCCGCATCCAGCTTCGGCGCCTCGCCGAGAATGCCGAGCACGGTGACGCCGTCGCAGCCCACCGAGGCATAGAAGTCGGTCAGCTTGTCGATCGATTTCTCGTCGATCCCGCCGTCATCATGGAACGGCGTCGGCGCGATCGCGAAGGTGCCTGCGGCCTTGGCGGTGAGCTTTGTCATGTGCTTCTCCGTGTGCGTCGTTCCGGGATGGTCCGAAGGACCAGACCCGGAACCTCGAGGTTCCGGGTTCGCGCTTCGCGCGCCCCGGAACGACGGTCATTTGAATCTCCGCGCCGACTTCTTGATGTCCTCTTCGGAGAAGAAGATTTCCTTGGCGTGGGTGACGATATCCTCGGCCTTCCATCCCGTGAACGGCGGTGTCCAGCCTTCCATTTCCATCATCCGCATCTCGCGCACGCCGCGGGGGCCGGAGACGCCGAGCACCTTGCCGGTCTGGTCGCCGGAGAGGTCCGAGACCATGTATAGCACGGCCGGCGCGATTCCGTCCGGACCGAGCGCCGCACCGGGGTTCTCCTTGTAGCGGGGCAGGTCTGCGGTCATGCGGGTCAAGGCGCCCGGGGCCAACGTCCATATCCGGATGTTGTACTTGCGGCCCTCGATGGCCAGCACGTTGGACAGGCCCCAGATGCCGCCCTTGGCCGCGCCGTAATTGGTCTGGCCGAAATTGCCGATGAGGCCCGAAGTCGACGACGTGTTGACGATGACGCCGCCACCGTTCTCGCGCATCCATTTGAACACCGGCTGGGTGCAGCAGAAGGTGCCCTTGAGGTGCACCCGGATCACCTTGTCCCAGTTGGCTTCGTTGGCCTTGGCGAAGGTCTCGTCGAGCAGGATGCCCGCATTGTTGACGAGGATGTCGGCGCGGCCAAAGTTCTTGATGGCGTCGTCGAACACCGCCTGGCCGCCGGCCATGGTCGAGATGTCGGCGCCGTTGGCCACTGCGCGCCCGCCCTCGGCCTTGATCGCGTCCACTACCTTCTGCGCCATCGACTTGTCGGAACCCGTGCCGTCGCGCGGGCCGCCGAGGTCGTTGACCACCACGGCTGCACCCTCGCGCGCGAACAGCTTTGCGTAGGCTTCACCGAGCCCGCCGCCCGCGCCCGTGATGATGGCCACCTTGCCGTCGAGCAATCCCATTGTTGGTTCCTCCCGCTTACGCCAGCACCGTCTTGCCGCTCTTGATCACGGTGACGCCCCTCGCCTTCACCTTGGCCTCGAACGAGACCACGTTGCCGTCCTTCCACATTTCCATGGTGACGGTCTCGCCGGGATAGACCGGCGAGGAGAACCGCACCGCGTGCTGCTTGAAGGCGGACGGATCGTAATCGGCATAGGTCTGCAGCACGCCGCGGCAGGTGATGCCGTAGGTGCACATGCCGTGCAGGATCGGGCGCGGGAAGCCCGCCTTCTTGGCGAATTCCGGGTCCGAGTGCAGCGGGTTGCGGTCGCCGCAAAGCCGATAGATCAGCGCTTGATCCGGACGCGTGGAGATGTCGACCGTCCTGTCCGGCGCGCGTGACGGCATGCCGTGCGGATCCGGCTGCGCGATGCTGGGGCCGCCGAACCCGCCGTCGCCGCGGGCAAAGCGCGACGCGACGATCGTTGCAAGCGGCTCCCCCTTCTCGTTCTTCAGGACGGTCTGGTGGCTGATCACCACACCCTTGTCCTTGCCCTTGTCATAGACCTCGCGCACCGTGGAGTCGGCGGTGATCTGGGCTGCCGTCTGCAGTGGTTGATGGAAGGTAATGTCACGCTCGCCATCCACCACCATCACGCGATTGAGGTTCATTTCGCCGGGACCGGCGCCCCACGCCGCAACCGATGCAAAGGTCGGCACCACCTTCAGCGGACGCGGCGTCAGCGTGCCCTCGTTGACGAAGGCGAGTTCCTTCTCGTCCATCGGATCCGCGCCGAGGCCGATGCCGTAGGCATAGAGCATCACCTCGCGGTCGGTGTAGCTGTATTTCTGACCGAGGTTCTTCAGCCCCTTCAGTTCTTCGTACCTTGCCGACATCTTCCGATTTCCTCCCGAAGTATTTTTCGTTGGCGCTGTTCGCTGCTGCGCCCTCTCCCCTTGTGGGAGAGGGCAAGAACGGCGGCGCCGCAAGTTCACTTGGGTGAGGGGTTGGCTCCGCAAGTACCGCATTCGCGGATAGAACCCCTCATCCGGCAGCTTCGCTGCCACCTTCTCCCACAAGGGGAGAAGGTACTCTCAGGCCGGCGTGAAGAACGGCAACGGCGCGCCGTCGGTCGGCTTGAACACCACCTTCACCTTTTGGCCGATCTTCAGCTTCTCAAGGTCGCAGTCGACGAAATTGGTCTGCAGCGACGGACCTTCCTTCAGCGTGACATAGCCGATCGCATACGGGCCGGTCGGCGACTTCCGCATCAGGCTGTAGGTATAGATCGTGCCCTCTCCGGAAGCCTCCTCCCACACCGTCTTGTCGGAGAAGCAGAACGGGCAGATCGAGCGCGGAAAATAATGCGGCTCGCCGCAGGCGGTGCAGCGCTTGATCATGAACTTGCCGGCCTTGGCCGCTTCCCAGAACGGGGCGGTTTCCGGATTGGTCACCGGGGCATTGTATTTCTTCGCTTCGGCCATCACACGCGCTCCAGAATGCAGGTTGAGGCGGCGTGACGCACGCCGAGGAGTCCGCCGGTACCGTGCGCGACCGCGAGATCGCAGTTCTTCACCTGCACCTTGGGATGGGCCTCGCCGCGCAGCTGCCGCACGGCCTCGAGGATCTTTGTCATGCCGCCGCGGTTGACGGGATGGTTGCTGCACAGCCCGCCGCCGTCGGTGTTGAACGGCAGCTTGCCGACGCCGGAGATCAGATTGCCGTCAGCGACGAACTTGCCGCCCTCGCCCTTCTTGCAGAAGCCGAGGTCTTCGAGTTGCATCAGCACCGTGATGGTGAAGCTGTCATAGATCGAGGCGTACTTGATGTCCTTTGGCGTGACGCCGGCTTCCTCGAACGCGCGCGGGCCGGACCAGACGCCGGCGGAATAAGTGAGGTCTAGATCCTTGCCGCCGCGCGGCCCCTTCATCGCCTCGCCATGACCGATCAGCCGCACCAGCGGCTTCTTCAGGCTCTTTGCGATCTCAGGCGTGGTGACGATCATCGCGCCGCCGCCGTCGGTGACGACGCAGCAATCCATGCGATGCAGGGGATCGGAGATCATCGGCGAGTTCAGCACGTCCTCGACGGTGACGACGTCCTTGAGCATCGCATGCGGATTGTATTGCGCGTGATGGGAGGCGGCGACCTTGATCCAGGCGAGCTGCTCGCTGGTGGTGCCATAGTCGTGCATGTGGCGCATGGCACACATGCCATAGGCATTGTGCGTAGTGGCCCCGTAGGCCGCCTCGAAATCAGCCTCGGCGCCGGCCGCGCGCGGCGGCATCGGTCCGGTGCGCGGCTTGCCGGCGAGCGTCACCAGCGCGATCGAGCATTTACCGGCCGCAATGGCTTCGGCGGCATGGCCGAGATGGATCAGATAGGAGCAGCCGCCGGTCTCGGTCGAGTCCATATGGCGGACTTTGAGGCCGAGATAATCGACCATCGGCCACAGGCCACCAGGCGCATCGCCTGCCAGAAAATAGCCGTCGATGTCGTCCTTGGTGAGCCCGGCATCCTCCAGGGCGCCCTTGGCGACCTCGGCGTGGAGCTGGGCGGTGGATTTGTCGGGTGCATGCCGGGTGGGATGCTCATAGATCCCGGCAATGTAGGCCTTCCCCTTGATGGTCAATTGTTTCTCCGCTGGCGTTTCTTGTATCCAGTGGATTTCTTGGCCTGTACGGGCGGCCTTGGCAAGCGCCGAGATATTCCGCCCGGTGAGAGGGCTATGCGTATGCCACTCCTCATCCTGAGGAGCGGCCGTCAGGCCGCGTCTCGAAGGACAAAGGCCCGGCTGTGGCCTCATGGTTCTCTCGGCGATGCGAAGCATCGTCCGGAGACGGCGCTGGCGCGCCTCCTCACCATGAGGATCGAGAGGTTCTACTCCGCCGCCATCTGCCGCGGCGCCGGCGGCGGATTGACGAGATCGGCCGTGAGCTGCTCGTGGCGCGCTTTCGCGTCCTTCACCGCCTTCTCCTTCACCGGGCCGTAGCCGCGGATGCGATCGGGCAGCGACAACAGCTCAACCGCGGTGTCGTGCGTCGCCTGCGACAGCAGGTCGAGCGCCTTGGCGACGTCCTTTTCGTAATCCGCGATCAGCTCGCGCTCCAGCTTGCGGTCGGCGCTGTGGCCGAACACGTCGAGCGCCGTGCCGCGCAGGAAGCGGAATTTGGCGAGCACACGGAACACGCCCATCATCCAGGAGCCGAACGCGCGCTTCTTCGGACGGCCCAGCGCATCGACGCCGCGGCTAAGGATCGGTGGCGCGAGATTGAAGCTGAACTTGAACTCGCCCTCGAATTGGTCGCGCAGCTGCTTCTCGAAGCGGCCGTCGGTGTAGAGCCGCGCCACTTCATACTCGTCCTTGTAGGCCAGCAGCTTTGCGTAGTTGATCGCGACCGCGCGCGGCAGTGCGTCGCCAAAGCCGCCCCGGTTCGCGGCATCGCGAACCTGATCGACCAGCTTGCGGTAGCGTCTTGCAAGCCGCGAGCTCTGGTAGTCGGTCAGCATGGCCGTGCGATGGGCGATGATCTCGTCGAGCGTCATCGCATCCAGCGTCTTCGCGGGAACGACCTCGTCGTGATCCTTCATCATCTCCTTGAACCGCGCCGGATCGACGGCGGCCAGCCGGCCGAGCTGGAAGCCCTGCGTGTTCATCTTGATCGCGACACCGTTGACTTCGATCGCCTGCTCGATCGCCTTCGCCGACAGCGGCAGCAGGCCGCGCTGGTAGGCGTAGCCGAGCATCATGATGTTGGTGGCGATGGAGTCGCCGAGCAGCGCTTCGGCCGGCGTGGTGAAATCGAAGAAGGAAGATTCCTTCCTGAGCTCGGTCTCGAGAACGGAATTGAGCTTGCGGGTCTGGAAATTGAAGTCGCGGTTGAGGATGAAGTCCGCGGTCGGGATGACGTGGCTGTTGATGATGCCGACGGTGCGGGCGGATTCGCAGAGTGTGACCATGTCCTTCGATACCGCCACGACCTCGTCCGCGGCGAGCACGAGATCAGCCGTGCCGGTGACGATACGCGAACAGGTGACGTCCGCGGTGTGTTCGGACAGTCGGACATGGCTCAGCACCGCGCCGCCCTTCTGGGCCAAGCCGGACATGTCGAGGATCATGCTGGCCTTGCCTTCGATATGCGCGGCCATGCCGAGCAGCGCGCCGATGGTGAGCACGCCGGTACCGCCGACACCGCCGACGGCGATGTTATAGGGCCGGTCCAGCGAAGGACGCGACGCAGGCTCCGGCAGCTCGCCGATGCTGCCGAGGTCCGGCGGCGCGCGATGGCGCAGCTTTGCGCCGTCGACGGTGACGAAGGACGGGCAAAAACCCTTGAGGCAGGAATAGTCCTTGTTGCAGGTCGACTGGTTGATGGTGCGCTTGCGCCCGAGCTCTGTCTCCAGCGGTTCGACCGAGATGCAGTTCGACTGCACCGAACAGTCGCCGCAGCCTTCGCAGACGGCCGGATTGATCAGCACACGGCGCGCCGGGTCTTCCATCAGACCGCGCTTGCGGCGGCGGCGTTTCTCGGCCGCGCAAGTCTGCACGAAGACGATGGCCGAGGTGCCCTTGAGCTCGCGGCACTCCTTCATGACCGCATCCAACTCGTCGCGATGACGCGTGATGACGCCGGGTGCGATGTCGGAAGCGGGATAGAGGTGCGGATTTTCCGAGACCAGATAGATGTTGCGGATGCCCTCGGCGTGCATCTGGAAGGTGATCTGTTGCGGCGACAATTCGCCGTCGACATGCTGGCCGCCGGTCATTGCGGTCGCGTCGTTATAGAGCAGCTTGTAGGTGATGTTCGCGCCGGAGGCGACCGCCTGGCGGATCGCCAGCGAGCCGGAGTGGAAATAGGTGCCGTCGCCGAGATTGGCGAAGACGTGCTTTTCCTTGGTGAAGGGCGCGACACCAACCCACGGCACGCCCTCGCCTCCCATGTGGGTGTAGGTTTCGGTGTTGCGGTCCATCCACAGCGCCATGAAGTGACAGCCGATGCCGGCAAAGGCGCGGCTGCCTTCCGGCACCTTGGTCGAGGTGTTGTGCGGGCAACCCGAGCAGAAATACGGCGTGCGGGTGACGGGAGCGACCGCCTGCATCTGTGTCGCCTGCCGGCCGTTGAACCAGTCTGCCTTGGCGCGAAGCATCTGCGCGATTTCGGGATTGAGATTGAGCCGGAGCAGGCGTTCGGTCAGCGAGCTCGCAAGCGAGGCAACGCTGAGTTCGGCGGCGAAGGTCAGGAAGCGCTTGTCATGGTCGTCCATCTTGCCGACGATGCGCGGGCGGACGTCGTCGCGCCAGTTGAACAGCTCCTGCTTGACCTGGTTCTCGACGATCTCGCGCCGTTCCTCGATGATGAAGATCTCCTCGAGGCCAACGGCGAAATTGCGCACGCCTTCCGGCTCCAGCGGCCAGGGCATGCCGATCTTGTACAGGCGGATGCCGATCCTGGCGGCGATGTCCTCGGTGATGCCGAGCTCGCGCAGCGCCTGGCGGATGTCCTCATAGCTCTTGCCGGACGCCATGATGCCGTAGCGGGCGTTCGGCGAATCCATGGTGACACGGTTGATTTTGTTGGCGCGCGCGAAGGCGATCGCGGCATAGCCCTTGTAATCCTGCAGGCGCAGGTCCTGCTGATAGCGATCGTCCGGCCAGCGCATGTTGAGGCCGCCCGGCGGCATCTCGAAATCGCTGGGGATGATGAAGGGCTTCATCTCGTCGGTGAGGTCGATCTCGGCCGTGGTCTCCACGGTCTCGGTGATCACCTTCATGCCGATCCAGCAGCCGGAGTAACGCGACATCGCGATACCCAGAAGGCCCATCTCGATCATTTCATGGATGCTGGAGGGATAGAGATAAGGCATCAGCGCGGAGATGAAGGCGTGGTCGGACTGATGCGGAACGGTCGAGGATTTTGCGCCGTGGTCGTCGCCGGCAAGCACAAGCACACCGCCGTTCTTGGCGGAACCCGCCGTGTTGGCGTGGCGGAAGACGTCGCCGCAGCGGTCGACGCCGGGACCCTTGCCGTACCAGATACCGACCACACCATCATATTGCGCGCCGGGCGACAGGCTGAGTTGTTGCGAGCCCCAGATCGCGGTTGCCGCCAGATCCTCGTTCACGCCGGGCTGGAACTTGATGTTGTACTGCTCGAGGTGCTTTCGCGCTGCGAAGAGCTGCTGGTCGTAGCCGCCCAGGGGCGAGCCACGGTAGCCGGAAATGAAGCCTGCGGTATTCAGCCCCATCGCGCGGTCGCGCCGGATCTGGGCCATCGGCAGGCGGACCAGCGCCTGGATGCCGGTCAGGAAGACGTGGCCGGTGCCTTGCGTGTATTTCTGGTCGAGACTGATCGGACCCTGGTTGATTCCCATTGGTGCCCTCGTAAGCCTTGGTCGCGACGACTGATTTTTAGCTAGTCATCCAAGCTGGTTAGAGCCAGTCTATGTCGGTTTTTTCATCCCACGCAGCACAAATCTCGGCCAGAATGCCGGCTTCGTGAAAATCGCAATTTCGTGCCGGGAAGGTCGGCAAGCCATTTCACTTTGTGTCGTGCAAAGGGCTTGGCGCGAAACGGCGTGACGCCGCTATAATGCGCCGGACTGGAGGATGGATGCCAAGACGCCGCCACGGCCTCGTTGCGATTCTCATGAGCCTCGTTTTGTGCGGTGCATTCCGCAGCGAGGCCGCCGAGCCGTCGGCCGAGACCATCGCCCGCGGCAAGGCGCTGGTGGTGGCGGGCGATTGCGCAGGCTGCCACACCGCCGATCCCGCAAAGCCCTTTGCCGGGGGCAAGCGCATCGACTCTGCCTTTGGCGCTATCTACGCGCCCAATTTGACGCCGGACAACGAGACCGGGCTGGGCAAATGGCGCGACGAGGATTTTCTGCGCGCGCTGCGCCAGGGCATCGCGCCCGACGGCTCGCGCTATTATCCGGCCTTCCCCTACCCTTATTTCACGAAGCTGATCCGCGACGACATCCTGGCGATCCGCGCCTATCTCGGCTCGATCGAGCCGGTGCGCAACAAGGTAGCCCCGCCGGAGCCGCGCTTTCCCTTCAACTTCCGCGCCGGCATGCGGCTGTGGAACTGGCTGTACCTGCAGCCCGGCATCATGATGCCCGACCAGTCCAGGGGCACCGAATGGAACCGCGGCCGTTACCTCGTCGAGGGCATCGGTCACTGCGGCACCTGCCATGCCTCGAAGAATCTCCTCGGCGGCGACAAGGGACCACCCGGGTTCGCCACCTGGCTACGCAACTGGAGCGCAGACGACGTCGCCGAATATCTGCGCAGTGGACGTAGTCCCCGGAGCGACCCAAGGCCCGACGCCGGTTCCCTGATGCGGGAGGTCATCGCCAATTCGACGTCGAAGATGAGCGACGGCGACATTCGCGCCATGGCCGTCTACCTGAAGTCCCTCTATGCGCGCTGACGGTTCAGGGGAAAATACTACTTCCTGTCCTCACTGAACACGAATTTGGGCATCTCCCATTTGTAGCGGATCGCGAGCAGGCGGAAGCTGATGCCCAGCACGAATGTCAGCGCCGTCCAGATTTCGTCGTTCAGCTTCAGCCCGAAGGCAGTCGCATAGAACAGCCCGGTGACCACGGAGACGCTGGCGTAGAGCTCGGAGCGGAACAGCAGCGGCACGTCGTTGCAGAGGACGTCGCGCAGCACGCCGCCCGCGCATCCCGTGACCATGCCGGCGACGATGACGATCGGCAGCGAGGCATTCATCTGCCAGGCGACATCGCAGCCGGCCATGGTGAAGACGACCAACCCGATCGCGTCGAGGACGAGAAATGCCGCGTTGAGCCGGTGCACCAGCCGCGCAATGGGGATGGTGAGCAGGGCGGCAACCGAGATCAGCCCCAGCAGCCACGGCCGCTCCACCCATGCAAGCGGATAATGACCGAGCAGCACGTCGCGGATGGTGCCGCCGCCGAGCGCGGTAATGCAGCTCAGCATGCACACACCCGCCCAATCCATGCTGCGCCGCCCGGCCGCCAGCGCCGCCGTCATCGCCTGGGCGGCAATCGCGATGAGCGACAGCCCCTGCAGCATGAAATCACCGGATGGCAGGCCCCACATCGAACCCTCTTCGATTCATTTCCATGGAACCTACGTCGCGGGTTCCGCCATGAACAGCCTGCAATGAACAGCCTGCAATGAACAGCCTGCAATGAACGCACCGCGGTTCCCGGAACATCCGCGGCCCCCGGAGGTTGTCTCGCGGCAATAACGGAGGAACCCGATCATGGCTTACCAACCCACCGATCCCTACCGCGCGCCGTTGTCGGAGGAGGAGATCGCCCGGCAGGCGAGGCTGAACAGCCTCGACACCGAGATCCAGCCGAACCCGATGCTCGACGAGGGCGGGCCGAGCGGCACCAAGGTCGCGATGTTTGCCGTCGCCATCGCCGTGGTGCTCGGCGCCCTGTTCTATGGGCTGAACAACACCAGCGTGAACCAGGCCGGCACTGAGCCGAGCGCCCGCACCGCCCAGACCCAGCCGGCCAATCCGGCCGCGCCTCCGGGCATGCGCGACGTCACGCCGAAGGCCAACAGCGCGCCCGGCACGACCACCGGTGCGGCCCCGGCCCGTCCGGCGGCGCCTTCGCCGAGCACACCGCAGACTGACAATCCAGGTGCCAAGTAGGGTATGGAGTAGCACGTAGCGTAACGCGCAAGCAGCGAGAGCAACTGCCGCGGGCAAATTGCCCGCGGCGTTTTCTTGTTTTCTTCTCCCTCGCTCCGCTCTTGCGGGGAGAGGGCTGGGGTGAGGGGTTGCCTCAACACGCGAACTCGTCGTGAGTCCCCCTCACCCGGATTGCTTCGCAATCCGACCTCTCCCCGCGCGCGGGGAGAGGTGAACTGGAAGCTCAACCAAACATCTTGTTCAATTCGCCGCCGGGATAGCCGCTGGCGAATTCGGTGAACGTCCCCTTCTCGGCCATTTCCTTCGACGCCTTCATGAAGCCGGCCCAGGCCATGCGGGCAAGCGAGCCGCCGACGCTGATGCGGCGCACGCCGAGGCTGCCTGCATCCGCAAGCGACGGGCCGGCGGCGCCGACCAGCAGATTGACCGGCCGTGGATGCACCGCCTTCACGACGGCGGAAATCTCCTCCCTGGTCGAGATGCCTGGCGCGTACAGGCAATCCGCGCCCGCCTCGGCATAGGCGGTCAGCCGGTCGATCACGAGATTGAGGTCCTTCACGCCGCGCAAAAACGCTTCGCAGCGGCCGGTGAGGAGCACGCCGGAATTGTCGGCATCGATCGCCTTGCGCGCCGCCTTGATACGCTCGACCGCGAGCGCGCGGTCGAACAAGGGCTTGGCGGCATCGCCGGTGAAATCCTCGATCGACAGGCCGGCGAGGCCGGTCTTCACGGCGCGCGCGACGTTGACGGCGACCTTGTCCGGCTCATGCGCAAAGCCGTCCTCGAAGTCGGCGTTGACGGGGATATCGACCGCAGCCGAGATCGCGGCGAGATGGTCGCAGACGTCATCGACGGTGACGCGGTTGTCCGGCTTGCCGATGGTCCAGGCGAAGCCGGCGCTGGTGGAGGCCAGCGCCTTGAAGCCGAGATGCTGCAACGCCTTGGCGCTGCCGACGTCGAAGGGATTGGGGATGATGAAGCACCCGGACTCGTGGAGCTTCCGGAAGGCGGCGCGCTTGTCAGCAGTTGTCAGCATGATCTCTCCCCATTGTCGTTTGTTGGCGCGGGGAAGATAG
This sequence comes from Bradyrhizobium sp., assembly GCF_016219575.1. Taxonomy (GTDB): domain Bacteria; phylum Pseudomonadota; class Alphaproteobacteria; order Rhizobiales; family Xanthobacteraceae; genus Bradyrhizobium. Next base: position 129,273 of record NZ_JACRMG010000005.1, read on the forward strand.
GAATGCGATGCCGCCTTCGCCAGCCGCCTCACGCCACGACCTTGCGCAGGAAAGTGCGCTCTTCCGCCAGGATGAATTTGTGTTCCTCGGCGAAACCAAAATTCGCCGAACCGTCCGCGTCCGCCCGCAGCCGCGCGCGATAGCTTTCGTAGGATGCCAGGCTGTCGAACGAGATCAGCGCGAAGGCGATGTTGTTGGTGCCCTCGTGCGGCATCCAGTAGCCGATCAGGTCGCCGCCGCATTTCGGGATGATGCTGAGCCAGTTCTTCGAATACTGCTCGAACATCGCGCGCTTGAAGGGGTCGAGCTGATAGCGGATGAAGACGGTGACGGTCATGAGCGCCTCGATTGCCGAACTCACTCGATCCTATCCCCTTGCCTGACATCAATGCTTCGTCTATCATCGAACTATGAAAGTCGGTCCCGATATTTCCATGGTCGCCGCCCTCGTCGGCGATCCCGCGCGCTCCAACATGCTGACGGCGCTGATGAGCGGCCGGGCCCTGACGGCCAGCGAGCTGGCGCAGGAGGCCGGCATCACGCCGCAGACCGCGAGTTCGCATCTGGCCAAGCTCGAGGCCGGCGGGCTGATCGAGCCGGAGAAGCAGGGCCGCCACCGCTACTACCGCCTCACCGGTCCCGACGTCGCCCTCGTGCTCGAGGGGCTGGCGGGGCTCGCCGCGCGCGCCGGCCACATGCGCGTGCGGACGGGGCCGAAGGATCCGGCGCTGCGCCGCGCCCGCATCTGCTACGACCATCTCGCCGGCGATCTCGGCGTGCAGATGCTGGATAGCCTGCGCAAGCAGCGCCTGGTGCGGCAAAGCAAGGAGACAATCGAACTCACCGGCGAAGGCCGGCGCTTCATGGCCCAGAGCCTGCAGATCGATGCCGATGCCCTCGCCCATCCGCGCCGGCCGGTGTGCAAGGCGTGCCTCGACTGGAGCGAGCGGCGCCATCACCTGGCAGGCACGCTGGGCGCTGCGATCATGACGCGCTTCACCGAACTGAACTGGGCGGCGCGCGACGCTGCGCCCGGCAGCCGCGTCGTCAATTTCACCCGCAACGGCGAAAAGCGCTTTGCCGCGCTGTTCGGTGCGGCTGCGGGTTAGCATTCAAGGATCAAGGAAAAGGGGAAAGGCAGAAATCGTTCGATCCCTGCCTTCTCCGGCTGGTGGCGAACCCGTTACCGGACCGCGGCTCACCAGTAACGGCGGCGCCAATAGCGACGGCGCCAACGACGGCGGCGATAGCCCCACCAGCGGCGGCGGCGCCAGCCCCAATGCCGGCGGCGATACCCCCAACGGCGGCCCCAGCCGCGATGACGGCCGCGGCCCCATCGCACTTCTTCCGGCTGGAGCTGATCGGTCTCGTCCTTCGACGTCACGGCGGGCTGCGCGGGATTCTGAGGCAGTTTCGCGTCCTCGTTGAGAGGCTGCGGCATCAGCGGTGCGGCCTGCGCGGTCGCGGCGAACGCCGCGACACCGGCGGCCAGGCCTGCAGCGATCCTGAGAAATTCCCGGCGTTCCATGATTTGCTCCTCCAGTCGCGCGTGATGCGATACGAGTTTCACCGCGCCGTGATGAATGCGTGCTGAACCGTGCGTTCATGTTTGTGGCACGCGTGGCCAGGAGGAAAAGTCGCGAGCGAGAGTCTTGTTCCAACGAGTCGTCCCGGCGCAGGCCGGGACGACAACGGAATTTGCGGAGTCAGCTTGGACAACAAGAGCGACAGGCTTCGCCCTACCCATCCCACGAAATCTACTTCTTCTTCATCCGGTCCAGCATTTCCTGGCCCTGCTTCATCATCTTCTGCATCATCTCGTCAGCCTTGGCGTCGTCGTCATCGTCGGCTTTGTCAGCCTTGTCAGCGCCCTTGGGCGGCGCCGATGGGTCGGGGCAATTGGCGGTGACGCCCTTGACGCGGGTCCAGCTGTGGCCTTCGGCGGCCTTCTCGGTACACATCACGAAATCCTTCGCGCCTGACGGCACCGGCTTGACGCAGACAACGGTGGAAATGCCGCCCGGCAGCGCCATGTCGCAATTCACCTCGCAGGCCATCACTTGCGAATAGGGATTGCTGGCGGTGACCGTGACCGTCTTCCTGTCGGCGCCCAGTGTGCAGGTCGCAACGTCGGCGGCACAGGCTTGCCCGGCAATCAGCATTGCCGCGGCGGTACCGATCCGGAATTTCATGAAGCCCCCTTCTCTCACCAGCGATGCCCTTGGTCGCCGTGGTGGAGAGAAGGGTTCGATGCCTTCGCCTCGTCATTCCGAGGCGCGCCTCTTGGCGCGAGCCCCTAATGACGGCGCCACTCACGTCCCCGCAAACTCCTCCGCCAGCACCAGCACCTCGCGCGTGCGGGTGACGTCGGGCCAGTCGCGGTTGAAGTCGGCGATCAGGCGCTTCATCTCCTCGCCGCCGGTGGCGCGCTCGAGCGCGGCCTTGTCGGCAAACCGGTGCATCGCCTGGTGCAGCGAGGGATCGGTGGCGCTCCAGAACCGCCACGCCTTCTGCACGCCGAACGATCGGGTCGCATCCGGCAGATGCTCGCGCGAATACTAGGTGTCGAAGGCCGCGCGCTTGGCGGGATCGCTGACGGTGGCGCGGACGATGAAATAGGCGGCTGGCATGGTTTCCTCCATTCTTCTTACACGGGCATCTGTCGTTTCTGGTGCGCCCTGCCCCGAAGCGCGGCTTGCTCGCTATGGCCTGCGATGACGCGGACGCCCTCGTCAATCCGCTCGACGATGTCATCCGGCGTGCAGCCTTGCAGGAAGGCAACGCCGTTCTTGCGGCACGCCGCAAGGATGCGGTCGCGCGCCCTCTGCATTTCGGGCGGGTAAGGTTCGCGCGGAATGCTGCGGTAGCCGAGCGAGAGGCTCAAATCGCCCGGCCCGATCTCGGCAAAGCCCAGCCCCGGCACCGCCAGTATGTCCTCGCAATTGGCGACGCCTTCCGGGCTTTCGAGTTTCACGCCCAGCAACAGCTCTCCCCTCGGATTGAGCGGCCATGGATCGCAGCGATCCATATATTCTTCCGTCGACAGGCCCCACACCGGGGCAGCCGTGCTTTCCGATCCGCGTCCGCGCGTGCCGATGCCCAGTGCCTTGCGGCCGGCGGAGTCCGTTCCGCCATCCGCCGCACGCCGCGCACCTTCCATCCGCGCCAATGGCGAGGGGATCGCGGGATCGACGCCGATCGTGTTGTGCGGATAGCGGCAGGATTCAACGAAGGCGCGCACCGCGCCGGCCGTCTCCGCCTGACACAGCAGGATGCCGTGCACCCCGCGTCCGAGGATCTGGCGGAATTGCCATGCGTTGTACCGCACATGCGCGGCGTCGATCCCGTTCACCGGCGCCTCGACGATGACGGTCGGCGTGCGATGCCCCGACCGTGTTGGGCCTGCATCGGCCATGCCGCGCATGTATTCGGACAGGCCCGTCATATCGAACGCGCCATGCTCCATGCCCACATTCATGTAGTCGGCCCAGGTACCGGCATCGATGACGCCCTGTCCGTGCGTCAGCACATGCCCGCTGTGCGGACCGTCGTAGTAGATCGCCTGGTCCTGCTCCAGGAGTTCGACACAGCGACTGATCCGCTTACCCATGAAGGCCTGTCCCGACGGCCGCGTGCCGACTACGGCGGATTACGCTCCGCCAATCCGTCCTGCGCGCTATGCCGCGTCGCGCGCACCGGCAGCAAGCAGCCCCGCCTCGACGAGCGCCGCCCGTATCCTTGCAATCTCCGCATCCGCGATCTTGACCAGGGGTGGACGCACCACCGCGCGCGGCAGCTTGCCGAGCAGCACCAGCGCTTCCTTCATGCGGTTGTGCATGTCGACGAAGGGATCGGCGTAGAACACGCGCGCGGTCGGATAGATCCGGTCGTTGAGCCGGCGGGCTTCCGCAAGATCGTTGGCCTTCACCGCGCGATAGAGCCGGGCCTGAAGATCGGCGATGACGCTGCCGCTGCCCGACAACAGTCCGTTGCAACCGAGCACGAGCGAGCTCAACAGCCAGGCGCTGTTGGTGGAAAGCACGTTGATGGGCCGCTTGCGGCCCTGCAATGTGCGGATATGGCTCTCGTGCTGGGGCACCAGCGGCGTCCAGTCCTTGATGGCGCGGATGGTCGGCACCTCCTCGAACAGCCGCTCCAGGGTCGCGGCCGGATAGCCCTGCCCCGTGGCGAGCGGATACTGAAACACGATCAGCGGCAGGTCGGTCGCATCGGCAATGGTTCTGAAATGGGTCAGCGCCATCTCGGCCGTCTGGCCGATCGTGAACGGCGCCGGCGGAAACACCAATAGAGCCGAGGCACCGCCGTTCTGCGCCTGTCGCGCGATCCGCGCCGCCTCCAGGCTGCCATCGGCCCAGACGCCATGAATGATCGGCAGCTTGCCGCCGGCCTCCTCGCCCGCGATCTCCATGACGCGGCGCTGCTCATCCGGGGTGCAGGACGCGACTTCCGTGGAATGTGCATTGACCGTGATCGCCGACAGCCCCTGCACGGAGGCGACATCGCGCAGATGCGCGCGGAAGCTCGGCTCGTCGATCGACAAATCCGTATGGAACGGGAGCAGAACCGCGGGGATCACACCTTGGGGCACGAAATCGGGATGGCGCGGCATGGGGTTCGTCTCCCTTGGGTTCTTTCGCCAGAGCGTATCAGCGTAGCGCAATCCGCCAACATCTCAAGCTGGCGGGGACGCAGAGGCGGGACGGCTACCTGGAAGACGAGCGCACTGACCGGCGGACCACCTTCTGATCCCGGCTTGATCTGGCGCAAATCCGGGCAATTCGGCCTCGATAGACTGCATCGTCCCCGTCACCCGCCTTGCAGGATTCCTGGAGGACAGATGCTCGAAGCATTGGCCCTGTGGCTTACCCACCAGCGCGAGCGCACCGTCCTCGGCGTGCCCGGAACCGATCAGTTCGACCAGCTCGCGAAAGACCTCGGCGTCAGCGCCAACGAGCTCAGCTATCTCGTCAACTCCGCGCGCGATCCCCTGCAACTGCCTGACATGCTGCGGGCTCTCGGCATCGACGAGGCGGCGCTGCGCCGCGCCCGGCCAACCCTGCTCAGCGCCTTGGAGGACGTCTGCGAGCAATGCACGGTGATCGGCAGATGCAAATACGCGATAGACCGCGGCACCGCCGCATCCGACTACGCGCAATTCTGCCCGAATGCCGGCAGTCTGACGATCCTTCGCGCGCAACAGGCCGGCGATCCCTGATTCCTTCGCCTATGAGCAGGACTGGATGTCGCGAGCCCATGGAACGAACGAGCGCATTTCAGTGCAAGCCCTCGCCAATGGCGTTCGATTCTACGTGCAGCTCATCCGCAACGCGGAAGGGCTTTGAACGCATCGATGCGACAGACCGCTATTTTCCGCCGGTGGAATTGTCGCCCTAATGCAGCCGGCTTGACCGGCCTTGGCGCGCAGCAGCGGCTGTTGCCGTCCCGCGGGCTTACTCCCTTGAACGCGTAAAGGGCACAAAGCGCACGAGGCCGACTTCGCGCGTCGTCGTCTTGTCGGGACCGATCTTCTCGATGACCGTGAGCTGTTGGGTGGCGTAGGCGGACCCCATGGGCATGACGAGCCGCCCGCCCACCTTGAGCTGCTCGATCAGCGGCGGCGGCGCGTGACCGAGTGCGGCGGTCACCACGATTGCGTCAAAGGGACCGCATTCCGGCCAGCCGGCATAACCGTCGCCGGCCCTCACGCTCACATTGTCATAGGCGAGATTCCTGAACGTATTCGCGGCGGCTTCCGCCAGTTGCGGGACGATCTCGATGGTGCAGACCTTGCGCGCGAGATGCGCAAGGATGGCGGCCTGGTAGCCCGACCCCGTGCCGATCTCGAGCACGACATGATCGGGCGCGACTTCGGCGAGCTCGGTCATGAAGGCCACGATGAAGGGCTGCGAGATGGTCTGGCCGCGGCCGATCGAAAGCGGTGTGTCGGCGTAGGCGATGGAACAGGATCGCTCGGATATGAACAGATGGCGCCTGGTTTGCCCCATCGCCTGCATGACCCTCTCCGACATGCCCCGCGGTCCCAGGACACTGGCGTAGGACCGGGCATGGCCGCGGATGGTTACAACCATGGCGGCGCGCTCGCGGGCGCATTCCGCCTCCTGTGCCGTCGCTTCCGAGCCGATGGCAACCAAGGAAAGGAACAGCGGCAGCAAGGTCTTCATGATCGCGCGGTCTTCCGGCAGGTCTTGATACCATGCCGGCATCCGGCTTGTAAGCTGATGCATCGTAGTGCACCGCAACGCATGGAGAGTTCACCCCGGCTGTGCAGGCCTCGAACGCTGAGGTGGCGAGGCCGCAAATTGCCTCTCCCTGTGCATCTTTTTTGACAGCGGTGCGCCGTCATGTCACGCTGCCGGCAATGGGGTGAGACAAAGTCCGTCCCGGCACCTTCCAAGGGCAAAAAGAAACGTAGCCACCTCATCGAACGTAGCGTCGAGCAACCGAAGCGGCCGTCAGAGCTGCGGGTGCCGGTATCGCGTACAACGAAAGGGAGGAGCTGCAATGATCAAATCCAAACTTGTATTCGGATTCGTCGGGCTGTCCGCCTTGGCTCTCACGGCGGCGACCACGGCTGCAAATGCACAGGAAAAAGTCCGCTGGAAGATGCAGAGCGCGTTCGGCAGCCAGCTGCCGCACCTCGGCACTTCAGCGGTGCGTTTCTCGAAGAACGTCGAGCGATTGTCCGGCGGCAAGCTCGAGATCAAGTTCTTCGAGCCCGGCGCGCTGATCCCGCCGCTGGAGTGCTTCGATGCGGTGTCGAAGGGATCGATCGAATCCTGCTGGACGACTCCGGGCTACCATACCGGCAAGTACCCCGCGCTCGCCTTCTTCACCACCGTGCCATTCGGCCCGCCCGTCGGCGAGTTCCTCGGCTGGAAATGGTTCGGCGGCGGCAACGAGTTGCGTAATGAGATCTACGCCAAGCACGGCCTGATCGCGATCGACTCCTTCGCCATCGCGCCAGAGACCTCAGGCTGGTTCCGCAACGAGATCAAGTCGGTCGATGAGCTGAAGGGACTGAAGATGCGGTTCTTCGGCCTCGGTGCCCAGGTGATGCAGAAGCTCGGTGTCTCCACCCAGCTGCTGGCGGCCGCTGACATCTATCCTGCGCTGGAGCGCGGCGTGATCGACGCGACCGAGTTCTCCATGCCGACGATGGACACCAAGCTCGGCTTCCATCAGATCGCCAAGTTCAACTACTTCCCGGGCTGGCATCAGCAGACCTCGGTCAGCGAGCTTCTGATGAACAAGGCGGCATGGGACAAGCTGTCGGATCAGAACAAGGCGATCATCGAGATCGCCCTCGGCGAATCCACCATGCACACCTACGTCGAGAGCGACCACGCCCAGTTCGCGGCGATGGCCGAGATGCGCGACAAGCACAAGGTTCAGGTCAAGCGCTGGAGCGACGAGGACCTGGCCAAGCTGGAGAAGGCCTGGCTGGAAGTGCTGGCGGAGGAGTCGGCCAAGGACCCGCTGTTCAAGAAGGTTGCCGACCACTACCTCGACTACCGCAAGAAGTTCGCGGTGTGGGGCTCCTCGCAAACGATGAAAGCCACCTATCAGAAGGACTAACGGAGGCAGCCGGTGCGGCGCGCGGCTGCGCCGGCTCCCCTGTCGCCCCGCCGGCCGGTTGTGCACGGGGCGCCACCGCCAATTGCGCCACCGCAGGATTTGTCGCGATGAATGCTTTGCTGAAGTTGGCTGAGAGTATGCGGCGGGCGCTCGAATTTGTTGCCCTGGCGTCCGGCTGGCTGCTCGTCATCATGGCGTGCGTGACCACGTTCGACGTCGTCGCGCGCAAGTTCGGATTGCAGCTGCCGTACACCAAGCTGCAGGAGCTGGAATGGCACTTCCACGCCGCGATCTTCTCGCTCTGGTTGGGCTATTGCTACACGATCAACGCACATCCGCGGGTCGATACCTTCACCGAGATGATGTCGTATCGCCGCAGGGCATGGATCGAACTCGCCGGATGCCTCTTGCTGGCGCTGCCCTACATGGCCTTGGTCGCCTATTACAGCCTTGATTTCGTCGCGCAGTCCTACCGGCTCGGCGAACAGTCCGACAGCACGGTCGGGCTGACCCACCGCTGGATCATCAAGGGCATCTATGCCGCCGGCCTGTGGATGGTGGTGCTCGGCATTCTCAGCGTGCTGCTCCGGGTAATCGTCTTCCTGTTCGGCAGGAAGTCGGAACGGGAAGTCAATCTGCAAATCGGACACGTGATCACGGACGTCTAGATCATGATGCGAGGAACCGCATCACGATCTCATCTCTTTGTTTGAGCATGATCTTTTCGGAAAACCGGTTTCCACTTTTCCGGATCATGCTCCCCAATCGGGGGATTGCAACGTGCTCGACTGGCTGGCCGACAATCTCGCTCTTATCATGTTCGTGTCGATGTTCTTCTTCATCTTCGTCGGCTACCCGGTCGCCTTCATCATGGGCGGACTGGCGCTGGCCTTTGCGGTGTTCGGCGCCTGGCTCGGTACGTTCAACCTGCTCGGCCTGTCCGATATCGTGCTGCGCATGTGGGGCGGGGTCGCCAACGATCCGGTGCTGGCGTCGATCCCCATGTTCATCTTCATGGGCGCGATCCTGGAGCGATCGGGCTCCGCCAAGGACATGCTGGATGCAACCGAAGTCCTGCTCAAGCGGTGCCCGGGCGCGCTGGCAGTCTCGGTGATGGTGATGGGCACGATCCTGGCGGCGCCGATCGGCGTGGTCGGCGCCGCCGTGATCACGCTGTCGGTGATTGCGCTGCCGCAGATGCTGGCCGCCGGCTACGACAAGCGGCTTGCCATCGGCACCATCGCCTCGGCCGGAACGCTCGGCATCCTGATTCCGCCGGCGATCATGCTGGTGGTGATGGCGGAAATGCTGGCGACCTCGGCAGGCAATCTGTTTCTGGCCGCCATCATGCCCGGCTTCCTGCTCTCCGGCCTCTACCTCGTCTACATCATACTCGTCGCCATCTTCAAACCGGGCGCCGCGCCCAAGTTGCCGCCCGGCTACGGGCCGCAGACCCGCACTGCGTTCTGGTACGCGCTCTGGCGGGGTCTGTTCCCGATGACGGCGCTGCTGGTGATCGTGCTCGGCTCGATCTTCGCCGGCTGGGCCACCCCCACCGAGAGCGGTGCCGTCGGCGTGCTCGGCTCGATGTTCATCGCCGCGCTCAACAGGCGCTTGACGTTCAAGATGATGAACGAGGCGATCTTCTCCTCCTGCCGCGCCAACGGGCTGGTATTCCTGATCTTCCTCGGCGCGACCGGCTTCTCCTATGTGTTCCGCGTGCTCGGCGGCGACGACCTGATGATCTCGACGCTCACCCATTTCGGCATCGACACCAAGTGGGAAATGCTCGGCTTCGTCATGGTCCTGATCTTCCTGCTCGGCTTCCCGTTCGAGTGGATCGAGATCTGCCTGATCGTCCTGCCGGTGTTCGGGCCGATCCTGTCGAGGTACGACTTTTCCGACCACATCGGCAGCAATACGGCTCTGATGACCTGGTTCGGCACCCTGGTTGCGGTCAATCTGCAGACCGCGTTCATGACGCCACCGTTCGGAGCGACGCTGTTTTACATGAAGGGAACGGCGCCGCCGGGTGTCACCATGAACGACGTGTTCACCGCCATGTATCCGTTCGTGGCGCTGCAGGTGATCGGCTTGGCATTGTGCATCTATTTTCCGGGCATCAGCCTGTGGCTGCCGAGACTGGCCGGTTTTCTCGAATAGGCCGTAGCGCGGATCAGGCGACTTGTCCGCCGTAGCTCGTAGAGCGAAGGCGGAAGCCGTAATCCGCCGCTGCCGTCGCCGGATGCGGTGGAATGGCGGATTGCGCTTCATCGATCATCGTCTAATTCGTCAACGATAAAGGGCAAGCGGACAATCACCAAAAATGAGTTCTTGCTGGTCGTCCACACTGGGTTGGCTACCGCGGACGGCTTGGTCCTTTGCTTTAAAGAAAGCCCGCATGTCACGGACGAATGCCTTTGCGGCAATTCGATAGGTTTACGCAACATAGCTCAAGTGCGGGCTTCGCTGCGCCTGATTGCCAGCCCTCTTCGCTGTCGGGCTGTTGCCAGGAAGCCGTAGACCAGATCAAGCCCGCACTCTATTCTGACGCCAAGGATTTGATCTTTCAGGAGAGCGTAGAATGCGGGCGCTGCTTGTTAGTCTATCGGTATTGCTTTTCGTCCCTGACGCGATTGCTGCTAGCGGCGATACCTTCATTTTCGTCGCGTATAAGGTAAATTCTGTCCGAATAAAGCCGCAGCCGGTTGCTGGCGTTGGCTCTCTAACACTTCGCGCTGTTCTTCACGCTGACGGCACCGTTGATGATGTCATCGAGGCGAAGGGCGGCAACAACAAAAAGAAATACGAACAAAAGGACCGAAGGCTCGGCAGCCAGACGCAGTTCACCGGGCGGTGGCGCGTCATTGATCAGTATACGCTAGAGAGAAGGTCTATTGAAAAGAACCACGACTACGTGGTGAAGGTGATTGTGAAGGGGAAATCCTGCGCGGCAGAAGTGAGTTACGCGCTACATGCTGGGCAGAAGGAGTACTATATACATTCCGCGCAACTGGATCAGATGGCCTACTTCAGTAAAATTCAGCCGTTTGATGTAAAGTGCAAGATCGAATAAGGGCGGCACCGCCTTCATAGCTCCATGTCTTGATCTCATCGTCAGGGTGAATCGCGCGGCATAGGTCGCGCCTGCTGCCACAGGCGCTTGCTCGTTGCATACTGTTTCAAACTGTCTCGCGGCGTCTCACCGCGAGACAGAAATTTATTTAGCTTCGCTAATCCGCTACATAGCCGTTCACAACGGCAAATTGTCGTGCTTCTTCGCCGGCGTCTCGACCTTCTTGTCCCGCAGCATCGCCAGCGCCCGGGCGATGCGCTTGCGGGTCGAGTGCGGCATGATGACGTCGTCGATGTAGCCGCGCTCCGCCGCGATGAAGGGTGACAGGAAGCGGTCTTCGTATTCCTTGGTGCGGGCGGCGATCTTCTCGGCGTCGCCGATGTCGGCGCGGAAGATGATTTCGACCGCACCCTTGGCGCCCATCACGGCGATCTGCGCGGTCGGCCAGGCGTAGTTCATGTCGGCGCCGATTTCCTTGGACGCCATGACGTCGAAGGCGCCGCCATAGGCTTTTCGGGTGATGACGGTGACGAGCGGCACCGTCGACTGCGAATAGGCGAACAGCAGTTTCGCGCCGTGCTTGATCAGGCCGCCATATTCCTGCGCGGTGCCCGGCAGGAAGCCCGGCACGTCGACGAAGGTGACGATCGGGATGTTGAAGGCATCGCAGAAGCGGACAAAGCGCGCCGCCTTGCGCGAGGCGTCGCTGTCGAGCACGCCCGCCAGCACCATCGGCTGGTTGGCGACGAAGCCCACCGTGCGGCCGGCGATACGGCCGAAGCCGGTGACGATGTTCTTGGCAAAGGTCTCGGAGATCTCGAAGAAGTCGCCCTCGTCCACGACTTTCAGGATCAGCTCCTTCATGTCGTAGGGCTTGTTGGGATTGTCGGGGACCAGCGTGTCGAGGGACTCATCGACGCGCTCGATATCGTCGAAGCTCGGCCATTCCGGCACGCCGTCTGAATTGTTGGAGGGCAGGAAGTCGATCAGCCGGCGCATCTGCAACAGCGCCTCGACGTCGTTCTCGAAGGCGCCATCCGCAATGGAGGAGCGCGTGGCGTGCACGGAGGCCCCTCCCAGCTCTTCGGCGGTGACGACTTCGTTGGTCACGGTCTTCACGACGTCAGGGCCGGTGACGAACATGTAGCTGGTGTTCTTCACCATGAAGATGAAATCGGTCATCGCGGGCGAATAGACGTCGCCGCCGGCGCAGGGGCCCATGATGACAGAGATCTGCGGGATCACGCCGGACGCAATGACGTTGCGGCGGAACACATAGGAATAGCCCGCAAGCGCCGCCACGCCTTCCTGGATGCGCGCGCCGCCGGCGTCATAGAGACCGATGATGGGCGCCCTCGCCTTCATCGCCATGTCCTGCAGCTTGGTGATCTTCAGCGCGTGGGTCTCGGACAGCGAGCCGCCGAACACGGTAAAGTCCTTGGCGAACACGAAGGTCTTGCGGCCGTTGACGGTGCCCCAGCCGGTGACGACGCCGTCGCCGGGCACCTTGGTCTTCTCCATGCCGAATTCGGTGGAGCGGTGCTCGACGAACATGTCGAACTCCTCGAACGAGCCCTTGTCGAGCAGGAGCTCGATGCGCTCGCGCGCCGTGAGCTTGCCGCGCGCGTGCTGCGCCTCGATGCGCCGCTCGCCGCCGCCGAGTTTTGCGCCCGCGCGACGCTCTTCGAGGGTGTCCAGGATGTGCTTCATTTGCTTCCGCCCGCTTCCGATACTATTTGCCCCGAGCGGGGTTGCGCCCTGCCCGATTTGGCGGGTTTCTAACACGCTCCTTTCGGAAGCGGAAACCGGCTTCGCGGACCGATAAGCCGGACCGAGGCGGTACAATAATCCAGACAAATCAATGGGAAGGCAGGCCATGAGCGAGACCACGGCAAACCCCGACACCGGCGCCGCCACCGGCGGGGTGCGCCTCCTGCTGCGCCTCGAGGGCGTGGTGCTGTTCGCCGGCATGACCCTGCTCTACGGCCTGTGGGAAGGCTCGTGGTGGGTCTACGCCATCCTGTTCCTGGCGCCGGACCTGAGCTTTGCCGCCTATCTCGCAGGTCCCAAGGCCGGCGCCATCATCTACAACGCCGCGCATTCGTATCTGTTGCCGGTCGCGCTGATGACGGCGGGCCTCGCAATGGCCTCGCCGCTGGTGCTGTCGCTCGCCATGATCTGGCTCGCCCATATCGGCATCGACCGCGCGCTCGGCTATGGGCTGAAATACCAGGCGGGGTTCGCCTTCACCCATCTCGGGCGGATCGGCAAGGGCGCGGTGGGATGATGCTTCGTAGGGCATGTCGGCGTCAGCCGGGCACCGCACGCTACTTTGCATGGGGTTGTTTTCGAAGTTTTTGAGAAAGCTTCTATCGAAACTCGATCCCGATCCGCGTCGGCTTGCGCCAGACCACGGCACAACGGCGCTCGGCGCTTTCCATCTCGATGCGCATCCTGAACTGGTCGGGGATGCCGGCGATATCCTTGGCCTCGATCGAAGCGCCGGTGGCAGAAATGTCGCGCACCATGCAGGTCAGGCTTTGCCGGGCGAAATTGATGCGCGCGGCGCGGCGGACGTTGCGGCGCGAGGCGCGGCGGCTGTCGGTCGAGGGCTGGCCGGCCGCGTTGCCATTCTTCGCCGCGGCTTCTTCCAGCTGCGGTTGAGTGAAGCCCGACTTGATCCTGCCGGACTTGATGATCTCGGTGTGGATCTCGAAATGGCCGAGTGCCCGCTTGCGGCGGGCGGCGTTCGGCACGTTGGTGAGCTGCAGCGAGCCGAGCAGATGCTCGACCTTGCCGTTGGTCCCGAACGGCAGCAGCAGCCGTTCGCAATCGATGCGATTGTCCCAGGAGTCCCAGGTGGACAGCACCATGTAGACGATGCAGCCGCTGTTCGCACATTCCTTGGCAGCATCGAGCGCCGGGCGGCGCAGCGACATCGGCACCACCTGCTCCATGGTCTTGCCGGCCCAGGCCGTGTTGAAGGCATCCGCGACGTTTTCGCCCTGGTAGAGCGCGCGGAACTTGCGCAGGCGACCGGAGCCCTCGATGTTCCAGACCACGAGCTGCTTGGGGTCGTGGATGGCGGGGTCGGGCCGATACTCGGTGAAGGCCGGAAACGGCCGTCCGGCGGCAAGCCGGTCCCATTGCTCGGCGAGCGCGCGCTGGCTCGGCGACCTGATGGTGTGCACCGACGCAAACCTGAAAGACATGTTGCAATCGCCAACGGTTTCCGGCGGAATCTGACGGCAAACCGCTTAACTTAGGGCTAAGACGGCAGACCAGTCGGACGCCATGCGCGCATACCGGGTGTGAGCCGGGCGCGTTGCGGGCAGTTCCGCGAAAGATGGTTTCCGGGAGGTAAGGATGCCGGTCGATTGGCGGGCTGAGATTGCCCAGCCAAGTCAAATCGCGCCGATGTCGGCGAGGCACTGCTGCGTGGCCGTCAGGCGGGCCGGGATGTGCTCCGGCGTCTTGCAGTCCATGTTCATGGCAAACACGGTGTGCTGAGGGCCCTTCTCGGCCCAGCCGACCACCCAGCCGAGCGACGGCTGGCCGCGCTCGGCGCCCAACAGCCCGGTCTTGTAGCGGATGACGGAATCGCCCGCCTTCACCACGGGCAGGATGTCGCGAACCAGCTCCTGGCTGCGTTTTGAGACCGGCAGCGCGCCGCGGCGCAGGCGGTCGAGGAAATCCACCTGCTGCACCGGATCGATGCGCATGTCGCCGGTCAGCCAGAACTGGTCGATGCCGCCGCCGATGTTGCGGTTGCCGTATTCGAGCAGGCCCACATATTTCTGCATCCGCTCCGTGCCGATGCGCCGCGCGATCTCCTGGTAGACCGGCACGGCAGAAGCCGCGATCGCCGAACGCAGCGTGTGATCCCCGTTCCAGGCCTCGATGCTGCGCGTGACGCCATCCCACTTGAACACGTCCTTGTCGGGGTCGGCGACGACGCCGGTCTCCAGCGCGATCAGCGAGTTCGGCACCTTGAAGGTCGACGCCGGCAGGCGATCCTCGCCCGAGCGGATCTTGTCGCTGGCGATGACGAGGTAGTCGTCGACCTTGTAGCCGACGAACGTGCCCTCGGTGCCGAGGTCGAAGAAGCGCTTGGCGAGATCGCTGCGGAACTCGTTGCGCTGGTAGGAGACGTTGGCGAAGCCGCGGGCAGGCAGCAGCGTTGCGGCGGCGAGAAGACCGAGCGCGTAGCGGCGATGGATCACGGAAGGCACCGGCAGGACGGGTTGGGACGCGGCGGCAAGATGCCTGTTTCATCATGGTGAAACAATGACGAATCGCGCGGGATCTGCGCGGATCCTAGCGCACCCGGCCGGACAGCCGCAGCACGAAGATCAGGACTTCGGCGACCGCCTTGTAGAGCTCGGCCGGAATCTCGTCGCCGATCTCGACCTTGGAGAGTGCGCCCGCCAGCACCTCGTTCTCCTCGATCGGAATGTCGTGGGCCTTCGCGATCTCGACGATCTTGGCGCCGATCGCGCCCTTGCCCTTGGCGACGACGCGCGGCGCGCCGGTGCGGTCGTAATGCAGCGCCACCGCGAGCTGGTTGATGTCCGTGCTCACAGCGCGCGATCCAGGAAATGGCCGTGGGGCGCGCCCTGCGGCTGCGGCGGCGTGCCGTCGCGGACCACGATGTCGCCGGGTTTCAGCTCGGCGCGGGCCAGCGCGCGGCTGAGCTCGGCGCTTCCGGCGCGAAGCTTTTCCGCAGTCAGCGGCCGTTCCGCCCACATCCGCACCGAGGTCTTTTCGCCGACCAGGGAAATCAGCGCGTGGACCGGCCCGCTCGGCTCGACGTCGATGGTGAAGCGCGCGCGCCAGACTTTTTTGGCCGCTTCGACAGTATCGTTGCCGCCGTCGCGGGAAATCTCGAACTGCGCCATCGCCGTGCCCTGCGGCGTGGCAAAGGGAATCTCGAAGTTCCAGCGCGGCCCGGCGGGATCGTTCTGCGCAGGCTGCGGCAGCGCATCGATCCGGTCCGGCAGCGAGGCAACCTGCAGCAGCGTGTGGCGCGCGATCGCCGCATCGGTATCGGCAAGCAGATGATGCGCGGCCGGCGCCAGCGGCGTGCCGGGCGGGATCGAAGGCGGCGAGACCGGTTGCGCCGAGGGCAAGGCGCCGCGGAACGGCGGAGCCGGCGTGTTGGTGTGGGCCTCCTCACCGGAGACGGCAGCCTTGAATGCGCTCGCCGCCTTCGCGACATGCGCCGGATCGGCTGCTGCTTCCTGCAGGAGGTTGAGCGTGGCTGTGCCGGCGGGCGCGTCCTTCAGCACGCCGGCAAATCCGGTGCGAAGCGGAATGATGGCTTCGCCGGCATCTTCCGCAACCGGCACCCTCGCCTGCGGCAGCAAGATCTCCTGCAGCTCGAGCTCCTGCGCGGCATTCGGCGCCAGCGCCGGTGTCGTCTCGCCCTTGAGCAGCGGCGCGGACTGGGCGGACTGGCCGCCCAGCACGGTCTGCAGCGTCTGCCGCAGCACGAGCAGCGCCGCCTTCAAATCGGGAACAGTCCCGTTGGAAGGCACCGCACCCGCAGCGAGCGAGGCTTCGAGGAACAGGCCGGATTTTTCGAACGCCGCCTTGATTCCGGCGCCGTCGAGACCGGGATCGAGGCCGGTCTGCTGCGCCAGCACCTGCCGCACGGCTTGCAGCAGTTTTGGCGGCAGCGCGGGCGAATTGATCACGCTGGCGAGATTGGCGAACAGCGGCGCCTGGCCGCCCTGCTCCGTCGCCGCAGCTTGCGCGGCAATAGTGACGGTGGCCTTCTCGAGCGGCGTCAGCACCGCCTTTGCTGCAACGCTGGTTGCAGGCGCCGTGGGTGCATCGAGCAGCGCGTCCGGCGACAGCGTCACGGCGTCGGCCGCCGCACCTGCAGCATCAGTGACGTTGGTGAGGCGGATGCCGTTTCCGGCCTGCGACACCGCGAGCTTCAGCGCCTGGCCCTGCTGCAGCGGGATTTCCGTCTTCACGTCGATCGAGAGCGAGGCAATGGCGATGCGGACGAGATCGGCGGAGAGCACCTTCAGCACGGTGGCGTCGATCGTCGAGCCCGGCCGCAGCAGGAGCTCCGGCGATACCGCGGCGACCTCCTGGGCCGGCAGTACGGGAAGTACCGGGGTGACTGAAATCGCCATGCGCAACGTCTCGTTTCGCAGGGCAAGCTAGACCAGTGCCGTAAACGTCTTGTTAACCGGTGGCCGCGACCGGCAAGAGTGGAGGCCGGTTTTGCGTCCGGGCACGGCCGAAATGAGGCCCGTTCAGGCTTTCATCGCGTTGAGAATCCGGGTGGCGGCCTCGAAATCGACCGCGCGGGCGGCCCGGCGGGAAGCCACCTCCTCGTCCAGGCCCCACTGCTCCGTGTTGAAATCCTCATCGACATGGGCGGCAGCCCAGATGTCGGCGGGCTCACGCACGCCGTGGGTCAGCGCCAGCGCAAGCAGCGCCGAGCCGGTCAGGGTCGTCACCACGTGAAGCGCCGCGATCGACCAGGGATCGCCAGGCAAGGCCGCGCGGGCGGCGGCAATCGCGGCATCCGGCTGGCGCACGTGGTTGATACCCTCGGCCAGCATGAAATGCGCCCCCAGCGTCTCGGCCGCCCAGAACACGATGGGGTCCCAATGTGCCGCCTCCTTCGCCACCAGCGCCTCGGGATGGCCGGCGCGATAGAACAGCAGATCCGAGCCGAGATATTTGGCGATGTCGTCGGCGACCAGTTCGGCCCGGTCCACAACGCTTTGCACGACGCTGTTGGCAAAGCGCGTCAGCGGCATGGTCAGGGGGGCGATGGTCTCCCCCTGCGCGCGCCACTCCGCGGCGATAGCCTCCGCAATGGCGCGCTTCGGCACCAGCACTAGCCTGCCCGACGGCGTCTTGATCGGCTTGCCATCGAGCGTGACGGTGAAGCCGCCGTCGCTCTCGCCGACGCCGGCTTCCCTGTAGAACCGCTTGCGCTGCGGCGTCCGAGACGTGCGGCGCACCGCCTCCCCGGGGTCGAGCGGGGATTGGCCGGCAACTTCTTCGAACAGTTCACGCATGCGTTTTTCGGGTCTCGGCAGATCGGTGATATCCTGAGGTCTGACAGTACGATATCGACCGATGCAAATAAAGCCGATGAAGATCGCGATCGCAGCCGCACTGGCGCTGTTGCTGCCCGGCCCGCTTGCTGCCGTGGCCGGGTTCAAGTCGCCGGAATCGCTGATCCGCAACGTCTATGCCCACTACGGCAAAGGCACGCCCGAGCTATCCCGAGGCTTGCCGCGCGACAGCGAGACCGCGGCAAGATATTTCGATCCCACCCTGCGCAAGGCCTGGAGTGCGCCGCGCCGCGAACCCTATGATTTCCTGGTGCAGGGTTCGAGCTGGAAGCTCGGCGCCGTCTCGATCTCGATCCTGCGCCGGCAATTCGACAAGACCCATGTCGCAGTGACCTTCGACAATCAGGGCCGCGGGGTGACGCTGAACTTCATCGTCGTCGACGGGCCGGAGGGCTGGCTGATCTCCGACGTGGAAAGCCCGCACGATTCCCTGCGCATGTTCCTGGCGCAGCACCGCAACTAGGTACAACGGACTATTGCGTGCGACCGCTCGCGACGGGGTTCGCCGACTGGAGCGCCTTGAGGGCGGCGAACGTGTCGGCGTCGAATTCGCCGTCGGTACGCCCCCTGTAGAATCCGAATTCTCTCAGCAGGACCTGAACCTGTCCCTTGGTGTCCGCATGCCAGGAGCTGCTCAGCTCAAACAGGCTCTTTCGCGCATCGTCGGACCCCATGCGGAACGCCGTCAGTAGATATTCCGCCGCCTGCTTCGGGTTGCGGCCGACGAACTCGCCTTGATCCAGGACGAGGGCGTAATTCCGCATTCCACCGGGATGGCCGCTGGCTGCCGCGCGCTCGAACCAGCGGGCCGCCTCGACCTTGTCCTTCGGCACGCCCTCGCCATTCTCGTAGAGATAGGCGAGGTCGGACATCGCCACCCCCAGGCCCTTGTCCGCGGCACTGCGGAACCACTGCGCCGCCGCGCGCTTGTCTTCCTTGATCGTATTGCCCGAGTAATAGGCGATGCCGATCCGCCACATGGCCGCGGGATAACCGTCCTTCGCCAACTCGAGCAGGATATCGATGCCGGCGATGTTGTCGGCTTTGGCCGAAGACCACAACAGTGCCCGCGCCATCTGCGCCCGCAGGCGGGGCGTCGATGGATCCTGCAGGATGGCGGCAATGCAGGCCGGCACGGCCTCCTTGACGTTGATGTTCTTCAGTTCGACGCGAGGGGCCCGCGAGTCCGGAACATCGGATCCATAGCTGGCAAGACGATCGCAGCTGGCGGTCGCGTTGGGATTGGCCCAGTTGGCGGCGGCGCTCACGAATTGCGATCGCCGGCCGAGATATTCGCTGAAGGCACGATTGCTGAACACCGGGCGGGAAGCAGGCGGCGGCTGCGGCGGGATGCTGGCAACGCTCGCCGGCGGCGCGCTTCCGGCAGCAGGCACATTCTGGTCGGCCCCTGGTGCCGGGCCAACACCCGCAAGATAGAGCTGTCCTATGATCTGATCGTAATATGCCGGCACCTGGGTGTGGCCGACCGTTTGCGAGAGATCGCGCACCGCGACCTGAACTGACTTTGCCACGGCGACGAGCGGGTAGTCCCTTTTCCTGATCTCCTTGAGGAACACCCGCGTGAAGACCGAATTCGGATCTGCGTCGTCACCCGACATGCGGTCGAGCGCGGATTGCCCTACTCCTGCGGAGTAGAGAACAAAAACGCCCTCGGGCGGGGTTCCCATGGCGAGCCCGCGTGCGCCGCCGAGGCTTCGGGTTCCGCCAGGCTGAAACGGATTGTCGCGGCACGCGTCCAGGACAAAAACCGTGGCGCGGGCGCCGCGGTCCTGCAAATCCGAGATGACCTTGTCGGTCGGAATGGCCTCTCCGGTGAGCAGGCTTTCCTGGCCCTGCCTGACCGGCGGTATGTCGGTCGGCAGGATGTAATTGACGCCGCGAATTTCAATGCCATGGCCGGCATAATAAAGAAGGGCAAGATCGCCCTGCTCCACCTGGTCCATGAAGGCGGAAAGCTGCCGAATGAAATCGCGGCGACTCAGATCGGTTGCGAAGCGAACCTTGAATCCGAGCGCCTCCAGCGTGGAGGATACGGCCCTGGCATCGTTCACGGCCCGCTCGAGCCTGGACACGCTCTCATAGGCATTGTTGCCGACCACCAACGCAATGCGCTTGTCCGCGTTTGCGTCAACGGGCAACGCGGCCGCGAACGCCACCGTCAACAGAACTGCACGAACGGCAAGAGCAATGCTGGACAGCACGACCTTGTCCTTCAATCAATTTGCCGCGGCGGCCGTGATGCGCGCCGTTCCCAAAAAAATCTTCAGCCCGATCCTGACCGGCTCAAACCGGGGTATCTTAGGGGCTCGGACCGGACTTTTGGAAGGGGGGCGGCAGCCTCGACCCTGGCAGCGCTGCGGCATTTGCGCGCTATCGTGGCTCGACCTTCGCGCGCCCCGTTCAACTCGCCCCGGCGCGGCGTCCTATCGTGTGGCGCAGTTTCGTGAGTATGCTGCGCGCTCGTTGGGACCGAGGCCGGAGGCCGCGGCGTCATCGAGGCATTTTTCGATGCGTTCGCCGAAGGATTTTTGCGGCGCGATCGGCGCGTAGGAACGCTTCGGCAGTTCGCCCGCCTTGGGGATGGCGGGCACCTCGATCGTCGGCGGAGGCGGAGGTGCAGGCGGCGGCGGATTGTAGGGAGAACTGCCGGGCGGGATCATCTGCGCGGGCGCGTTTCCCGCGCCCAGCGTCAGCATGACAACGCCGCAATAGATCAAAGACCACTTCATGCCGTCTATGTCGTGACGACACGGCCAAGTCGCAAGCGCTTCATATTGCCGGGAACCGGCTGCGTCCGGGATCGATCGACGGAACCTGATCCGCCGGGCGATACCGCTCGTGCGCTAGGCGGCCCGCACCGAATCCAGGAACTGGACGACTTCGCGCTTCAGGCGGTTGCTGTCGCCGGACAACGACTGTGCCGCGGTCAGGATCTGTGACGACGCCGATCCGGTCTCCACCGCGCCGCGCTGGACGTCGACCACGTTGGACGAGACCTGCTGCGTTCCCATCGCCGCCTGCTGCACATTGCGGGCGATTTCCTGGGTGGCCGCGCCCTGCTCTTCCACCGCGGCCGCAATCGTCGAAGAGACCTCCGACAGCCTGTCGATGGTGTCGCATATTTGCTTGATCGCTCCGACCGACTCCTGGGTTGCGGCCTGGATGCCGGAAACCTGCTGGCCGATCTCGCCTGTCGCTTTGGCGGTCTGCTCGGCAAGCGCCTTCACTTCCGAGGCAACCACCGCAAAACCGCGGCCGGCCTCGCCGGCACGCGCAGCCTCGATGGTCGCGTTGAGCGCCAGCAGGTTGGTCTGCCCGGCGATGGTGTTGATCAGCTCGACGACGTCGCCAATGCGGGCGGCCGCAACGGACAGTTCGCTGACGCGCTCGCTCGTCGTACGTGCCTGGCCGACGGCCTCGCCCGCCATGCGCGCCGACTCCTGAACCTGCCGGCTGATCTCGGTGATGGACGAGGACAGCTCCTCGGTCGCCGACGCAACCGACTGCACGTTGGTCGAGGCTTCCTCGGAAGCTGCTGCAACCGTCGTGCTCAGCTGCTGGGCGCGATTGGCCGTGGCTGTCAGCGAGCCGGCCGAAGTCTCGAGCTCGCTCGAGGCGGAGAACACCGTCTCGACAATACGGCCGACCGCCTGTTCGAACTCGTTGGCAAGCCTGTTCATGTCCGCCTTTCGCTGTTGCGCGGCGATCTGGTCCTGTTTCATCTTTGCGTCGGCTTCCTCGCGCGCCTTCTCCTCGGCCCTGATCTTGAAGGTCTCGACCGCCTCCGCCATGTCGCCGATTTCGTCCTTGCGGCCGAGTCCGGGAAGGACCACGCCGAAATTCCCAGCGGCAAGCTCCTTCATGCCGCGGGTCAATCCGGACAGCGGCCCCACGATACGGCGGAACGCCACCCAGAAGCTCACGAGCGCAAGGACGATGCTGGCAAGCAGCACGGCGCCGTTGATGATCAGGCTGGTTGCGCTTTCCGACGCCTCGTTTGCGGCTTCCTGATCGGCCGCACTGCCCAGCGCTTCCGCCAGCTTGAGGATGGAATTGATGGCAGTGGTCGCACGCGCGACGAACTCGCCGGCGGAGATCTTGTAGTCTCCGCTTTCCCCGGCGGCAAAGACGCCATCGCGGACCACCCCATACTTGGTGAAATACTCGCCATCCACGCCTGCGAGCGCTTCGGCGACTTTGCCGGAAACGCCGCTGCGCTGGCGCATCGCCGATACGGTCTCCCAGGCAAGCTCGACCTGGCCGCGGGCGCGCGCGATCACCCGGATCCTGTCCATCGTCAGCTTGGCGCGGGAAGAAATGATGCCGCCGACGAAGGCGCGCTCCCGTCCCGCATTTTCCGCCATCAGCGCCGTCAGATGCCGGTTGCTCACGAGTTGGGCCAGGCTCGCCGTCGGCGGCGTGGTCAGCGTTTCCAGAGTCAGCCGCAATCTGTTGGCGGCAACCTCGATCAGGCTGGTGATACCAGGTGCAAAACCATCCACGACTTCCGCCGGCCGTTCCGATCCGGGCTTGTCGAAGCTCGCATCGACCTTGACGCGAAATGCCTCGAATGCCCGCATGGCTGTTTCGGCCCCGGCAATCTGGGTCTCGGCACTCTTTATCGCGGGGACGGTTCGCAGCAGCTTCACCGCCTCGCGAAACGCCTCATCGGCGACGGCACGGGTCTTGACGATCTCGGCGCGACGCTCCGCGGGAACCAGATCGGGCGATTTCAGGGGGGCGTTGGTCAGCCCGCGTTCGACCGCCCATTGGCCGGCACTGCGCAACAACAGTTGGGAGATCCGGTTGACCTTGAGGAATTCGTCGGACTTCTCTCGGCGAACCCATGCTTCCCGGGCGGCAAATCCGGCAGACACCACCGCCATGATGGCCAGCGCCGAGATGATCGAAGGGAGCACAGTTCCAATTCTCAGATTCATGTAACCAGTCCCCGGTTGCGAGGCTTCGGACGCGGAGCGGCCCGCAACCCACGGGGACAAGCGCTTCCGTCAAGCGAAATGGAGATTTCGAATGAAAAGTCCTCGCGCGCCGTTGCGCGAAGTCCGATGCAGGCACCCGACGCTGGCGAACGCACGCCGGGAGTCATCGACTCATCGGCGCAAGCCTTCTCGGGAGCGAGCACCGAGAATCTATTCGTGAAACGCTTTGCCAAGGCTTAATGCGCGCCTGCCAAAGTCCGTGTTATTGCGGACCCGGCTTCGAAAATTCGACAGCCGGCTTGTCCGGGATCAACCCGATTTGATGCCTATTGCGACTGCGGGTTGCGGTGCGCTCTTTGCTCGCCGGCGGCGCATCAAGGCTTCCGGTAGATCACCTGTCCGGCGCGGATGGTCGCGGTGACCCTGGCGAGATTGCGCACATCCGAAATCGGGTCGCCGTCGAGGACCACGAGATCGGCATCGAAACCCTGCTCCACCCGTCCCTTCTTCGCGGCCTTGAAATAGCCCGCGGGACCAGTGGTGAGCGAGGCCAGCACCTGCCGTTCGGTGAGCACGCGGCGCATCAACTCGTATTCGAGCGTAGTGTCGTAGATCTGGGTGAAGCCGACGTCGGTGCCGAACAGGACAGTCCCGCCATTGTCGGCAAAAGCCTTGAGCTGGCCGACGACGTTATCGACGATGCGGGCGCTGATCGCCGCAGGCACCGGGAGCTTGGCAAATAGCGACAAGGTCGGCGTGAGCGCGACGTTCTGCTGCTTGAAATGGGCGAGCTGTTCCGCCGTGTAACCGGGCTGACGGGTGACCGTGTGCGCCATCACGTCGACCCCGGCCGCGATCACGGCGTCAATGCCGGCCGTATTCTGCGGATGGGCGAACACCGGCTTTCCCTTGGCATGCGCGACATCGACGGCAGCCTTGGCGATGGCTGCGTCCATGTTGACGACCGGCTTGTCCTCACCCTTGTAGGAACCGGTGAACAGCTTGACGCCGTCGAGCTCCATCTGCCCGTAGGTGCGCGCCAGCTGCGCTGCCCGCTCGGGCGTGGCGGCCTCCGGGAGCTGGATTTCGGGCGGCAGATAGGCGGGATGACCGTCCTTGGGGAAGATGCTGCCGGCGAAGAAAATGGCGGGGCCGGGCACTTCGCCTGCGTTGATGCGCTGGCGCAACGGCAGCAGATCGGCCGGGTTGGAACCGAGATCCCACACGGCGGTGAAACCCCATCGCGTCAGCATCGCCTGCATATGCGCAGTGAGCGGTCCGGCCGGTGCGTTGGCGGCGTTCTTCCACGGCGCTTCCGTGAAATGGACGTGGCTGTTCCAGAAGCCGGCGACGATGGTCTTTCCCGTGCAATCGATCACGAGCGCATCCGCCGGAATCTGGACTTCTCCGGAGCGGCCGATTGCCGCGATGGCGCCCGACGATGTCACGATCACCGCATCGGAGATTGGCGCTGCCTCGGGCGAGGCGTAGACGCTGCCGCCTTTCAGCACCAGCACCTGGGCGTGCGCGGCAGCGCCCGGCAAAGCGGCAAGACAACAGAGAAGCGCGGCGCGGAGCCAATTCCGGGGCATGAGCAAGACCTTTTCGAACGACTGCGGCACGGAAGCTAAAGGAATTGCACGACGCTGCCTTGACCGATATTGCTGCACTCAAGGCGTGGCGAACGCCGTTCCCGTCACTCCTCCGGCGCGTTCTCGATCGGATCGAATCGCTTGGCATCGAAGCCCAGCAGATTCCAGGACTGCTGCATGTGCGGCGGCAGCGGCGCGGTGGCGTCGATCACGCCGCCGCGGGGATGCGGGATCACGATACGCCGCGCCAGCAGGTGCAGCCGGTTCTGCAGGCCGCCCGGCAGATCCCATTGCTGCTTGTTGAAATATTTGGGGTCGCCGACGATGGCGTGATCGATATGCGCCATATGCGCGCGCAGTTGATGCGTGCGTCCGGTGACCGGCTTCAGCGAGACCCACGCCAGCTTCTGCGCGGCGGTCTCGACAACGGCGTAGTAGGTGACCGCATGGCTCGCCCCCTCGTCGCCATGCTCGGCGATGCGCATGATGGTGTCGTCCTCGCTCTCTTCCTTCGCGAGATAAGTCGAGATGCGGCCCTGCTTCGGCTTGGGCACGCCGGCGACCAGCGCCCAGTAGATCTTGCGCGCCGAGCGCTGGCGGAACGCACCCGTCAGATGCGTGGCGGCAAAGCGCGTCTTGGCCACCAGCAGGCAGCCCGAGGTCTCCTTGTCGATGCGGTGCACCAGCCTGGGCTTCTGCCCCTTGGCGTCGCGCATCACCTCCAGCATGTCATCGACGTTTCGCGTGATGCCGGAGCCACCCTGCACGGCGAGACCCACCGGCTTGTTCAGCACGAGGACGTCGTCGTCCTCGAACAGCGTCATCTCTTTCAGCGCGGTCAGCGTCTTCTGCGCGGCCTCCGAAAGTGCACCAGCCACCTTCGGCGCATCGAGCCGCAGCGGCGGGATGCGCACGCTTTGTCCCTCCTCGAGCCTGTCCTTGCTGTCGGCGCGCTTGCCGTTGACGCGAAGCTCGCCTTTACGGACGATGCGCTGGATGTGAGAGAACGAAAGGCCCGGGAAGCGTGCTTCGAGGAAGCGGTCGACGCGCATGTTGTTCTCGTCTGATGTCACCACCACGGTCTGCACTTTTGTGGGGAGCTGCGGCTCGGGCTTTGCCTCGGCCCGAGCAGGCGCGGGCTTCTCGCGCCGCGGTTCGGCAAGGCGCGGCGGCTGGCTTCCGCCCGGCCGGTGGCCCGGCACGCGGTCGCCCTTCGGCGCGGCGCGATGCGGCCGTGCGTCGCTCGAACGCTCGGTGCGAGCACGCTGCTTCGGTTGTGATCTCTTGATACGGCGGCTCATTGCAATCCCGGGCCTTCTGGGTGATTGGGCATAGTGTGTGAGCGATCGGCCCACAATCGTGCTTGAGTTAAGTCAGTTCCACCCGCAGCGTGCGACCGACGGCATTTGCAGCGCGGCGCAACGTTTCGAGCGTGACCGAAGGCGTGGACGGGTCGAGCAGACGATCGAGCTGACGCCGGCTGGTCTTCATGCGCTCCGCCATCGCGCTCTTGGTGAGGCCCTGCGCCTTCATCGCATCTACCAGTTGCTCGGCAATGATCTCCTTGATGGCGCGCTCCTCGCACGTTCCAAGCATGCCTTGTTCGGCGAGGAATTCATCGAACGTTTCCTTGCTGACCCGCGCCTTTTTCCTGACCATCACGTCACCTCTCGTTTTCGCTTCAGCGCGAGTTCTATATCCTGCCTCGGCGTTTTCTGCGTCTTCTTGATGAAGGCGTGCAACAGAATCATCTCGCCGTTGCCCATGCAGAAGATAACTCGCGCAATCCGGTTGCTGTCGAGATCGCTTTGGACCTCCCACAATCCGTGACCGAGCGGAGCGCAGTACGGGCGACCGATCGGCCAGCCGAATTCGACCTTCTGAACATCTTGCCAACCGTGCGCCGGTCCTCAGGAGGTAGCTCCAATATCCATTCGCGGACCGGATTGCGGCCTGTCTGGCTGACATAGAACCGCGCAGGGAGCTTTTTCGTACGATCAATCATCTGATCCGTCGATTATGTGCCATTTTTGGCACATATTTGCAAGGCCTCCGACCAGTACCAATCGCAGGCCGGATCGGCCATGCTGTGGCAAAGCACACAAGAAGCGGAGGATGCCGGAATGGTCGGGTTGAAGAATTGGCTTGCCATCACAGCCATCCTCCTCACCGGCACCGCATCGGCCCAGCAGGGCCCGATGCCGGAAGACCTTGCCTGGAAGCTGCTTGAACTCGGCCGCGTCATCGATCCCCCGAAGACGGCTGCGCTGTACGCGCCGATGCAGGAGAAGGAGCCATATGCCGGCGTCAAGGTTGAGCGCGACGTCAAATACGGTCCGGCCGAGCGGCATCTCCTCGACGTCTTCGTGCCCGACACAAGCGCCGCTGCACGGCCCGTGCTGATCTTCGTCCACGGCGGCGCATTCGTCGGCGGCAACAAGCGCAATCCCGGCAGCCCGTTCTACGACAACATCATGCTGTGGGCGGCGAAGAACGGCTTCGTCGGCGTCAACACCACCTATCGCCTCGCACCTGCCTCGCCCTGGCCGGCCGGCGCCGAAGACCTCGCCTCCGTGGTCAAATGGGTGAGCGAGAAGATCGCCGAGCGCGGCGGCGATCCCGCGCGCATCTACCTGATGGGGCAATCGGCCGGCGCCGTCCACGTCGCGGGCTACGTCTCGCATCCGGAACTGCACAAGGTGAAAGGCGGCGGACTCGCCGGCGCCATCATGGTATCCGGCATCTACGACCTCACCGGCTCGCCGCTCGGCGATCCCGAGATCGCCTATTTCGGCTCCGACCCGTCGCGCCATGCCGAGCGTTCCTCGCTGAAGGGGCTGGTCGAGAGCAAGACACCGCTCATGATCACGGCAGCCGAACTCGATCCGCCGCGCTTCATCGAGCAGTACGAAATGATGAAGCAGGCGACCTGCAAGGGCGCCAATGGCTGCGCGAAAAGCTTCATGCTGCCGCAGCACAGCCACATGTCGGAAGTCTATGCCATCAACACCGCCGATACGCGGCTGACGGACCAGATCCTGGAGTTCGTGAAGACGGGGAAATAGCGCAAGACCGCCGCCGAGAGGATACTCATGAAGGTCGAAGAAATCGCCGAAGCCGTTGCCAAGCTGCCGCCGGAAGAGTTCGCACGCTTCCGCCGCTGGTTTACCGCGTTCGAGTCGGGCCGTACCAACCACGCCGACGAACTCGACTCCACCGCGACCAAGCTCGGCCGCTTCGCCGGCCGCGCTTTCGCCGAGTTGAGAAAGCGCGCGAAGGACGGCCAGTCCTAGTCCCCGCCCCGCTCGCGGCGCAGCTTGGCCCAATAGTCCAGCCGCTTCCTGATCTCGCGCTCGAAGCCGCGCTCGGGCGGATCGTAAAAGGTCCGCCGTCCCAGCGCTTCCGGAAAGTAGTCCTGGCCCGAGAACGCGTCGGGCGCGTCGTGGTCGTATTCGTAGTTGGCGCCGTAGCCTTCGGACTTCATCAGCTTCGTGGGCGAATTGAGGATGTGCTTCGGCGGCAGCAGCGAGCCGGCCTCCTTCGCCGTGCGCATCGCGGCACCGAAGGCGGCATACATCGCATTCGACTTGGGGGCGGTGGCGCAATAGACCACGGCCTGCGCGATCGCGAGTTCGCCTTCGGGAGACCCAAGGAAGTCGAAGGCGTCCTTGGCGGCGTTGGCAATCACCAGCGCCTGCGGGTCGGCTAGCCCGATGTCCTCCACCGCCATGCGCACCACGCGTCGCGCCAGGAACAGCGGGTCCTCGCCGGCGTCGAGCATGCGGGCGAGATAATACAGCGCAGCATCGGGATCGGAGCCGCGCACCGATTTGTGCAGGGCCGAAATCAGGTTGTAGTGGCCGTCGGCGGACTTGTCGTAGATCGGGGCGCGGCGCTGCAAAATGTCCTGCAACTGCGCGGCGTTGAAGATTTCGTCCTTGCGCGCGGAGCGCCAGACCTCCTCGGCGAGCGTCAGCGCGGCGCGGCCGTCGCCATCGGCCATGCGGGCAAGTGCGGCGCGCGCCTCGGCATCGAGCGGCAGCTTCCTGCCCTCGATTGCCTCCGCATGCGCAAAGAGTTTCTCGATCGCAGCCGGATCGAGCGAGTGGAACACCAGCACGCGGGCGCGCGAGAGCAACGCCGCATTGAGCTCGAAGGAGGGATTTTCCGTGGTGGCGCCCACCAGCACCACCGTGCCATCCTCCATCACGGGCAGAAAAGAGTCCTGTTGCGCGCGGTTGAAGCGGTGCACCTCGTCGACGAACAGCAGCGTGCCTTTGCCGGTCTCGCGGCGGGCGCGCGCGGCGTCGAACACTTTCTTGAGGTCCGCGACACCGGAAAATACCGCGGAGATCTGCTCGAAATGCAACTCGGTGGCGTCAGCCAGCAGCCGCGCCACCGTGGTCTTGCCGGTGCCGGGCGGCCCCCAAAACACCAGCGAGCCGAGCGTGCGCGTCTCCAGCATCCGCGTCAGCGCGCCGTCGGGCCCAAGAATGTGATCCTGGCCGACGACCTCGGAAAGTTTCTTCGGCCGCAGGCGGTCGGGCAGCGGATGCGGCGCATCCTGCTCCATCCCTGCCGCGGCAAAGAGGCTCGGCGACGCCTGGGGTCGTTTCGGGCTCATCCGCCGAGCGTGACGTTGATCTGCTGGCCGCCCCGCACCACGACGATGCGCCACAGCCGCGACGATGCCTTCGCCGCCTTGTCGAGATCGCTGGTCTTGGCGATCTTCTGGTTGTTCACCGCCAGAATGATGTCACCCTTCTGGAAGCCGACACTGGCGGCCGGCGCGCCGTCCTCGAGCTCGACCACGACGACGCCTTCGGCATTGCTGTCGATGCGCAGCTCCTCGGCGACCGCCGGCGAGATGTTGGCAACGCGCGCGCCCTGGAACGGCGAGCGCGCGGAGATGGTGATCTCGTCACGGTTGGTGTCGGGCGCGACTTCCAGCGGAATGGTGATCCTGACGCTCTTGCCGCCGCGCTGCACGTCGATCTGCGCGCTGCTGCCGATCGGACGGGTGGCAAAACGATAGTCGAACGCATTGTGGTCCTCGACGGTCTGTCCATCGATCGCAACGATCAGGTCGGACAGCTTGAGCCCTGCCCGCGCCGCCGGGCTGCCCGGGGCGACATTGGCGACCAGCGCGCCGCTCGGCGCCCGAAGACCCAGCGTCTCCGCAATCTCCGGCGTCACCGCCTGCAGCTTTGCGCCGAGCCAGGGCCGCTTGACCGCCTTGCCGCCGCTCTTGGCGGAAGCCACCACCACTCGAACCATGTTGGCAGGAATGGCAAAGCCGATCCCCTGCGAGCCGCCGGAGCGCGAGAAGATCGCGGTGTTGATGCCGGCCAGCCGCCCGGTCATGTCGACCAGCGCGCCGCCGGAATTTCCGGGATTGATCGCCGCATCGGTCTGGATGAAGAACTGGTAGTCGGTGATGCCGACCTGTGTGCGCGCCAGCGCCGAGATGATGCCGTGGGTGACGGTCTGGCCGACGCCGAAGGGATTGCCGATCGCGAGCACGATGTCGCCGACCACGAGTTCGTCGGAATTGGCGAAGTCGAGGGTGGCGAATTTCTCCCTGCCGTCCTTGACGCGCAGCACGGCGAGATCGGTGCGGCTGTCCTTCAGCACAATCTCGGCCTCGAACTCGCGCTTGTCGGAGAGCGAGATCTTCACCTGGTCGGCGCCCTCGATGACGTGGTTGTTGGTGACGACGAGGCCGGAGGCGTCGACCATCACGCCGGAGCCCAGCGAGCGCTGCATCTGTTCCGGCTGCTTGTTGCCGGGCACGCCGAAGAAGCGGCGGAAGATCGGATCGTCGAGCAGCGGGTTGCGGTTCTGCACGGTCTTGGCGGCATAGACGTTGACCACCGCCGGCTGCGCGCGCTGCACGATCGGCGCATAGGACAGCCGCAGTTCGGCCGCCGAGGACGGCGCGCGGCGATCCTGCGCGAAAGCCGGTGCGGCCAGCACGGCAGTGATCAGAGTGGCGGCGATGAAGCGGTTCAGCATCGTCAAAAACCTTGTGAATCCCAACGTCAGATATAGTCGCGGCGCCCGGGCCGGAGAAGTCAAACGGCAGCGATCACGCCGCGCGGCCGGGCAGTTGCACGGTCGCGGGATCGGGCCCGCAAGACAGCCGTTCCCGGTGGCTCTCGCCCCAGGCCTTCAGGATATCGATCACCGGCCGCAGGCTCTCGCCGACCTCGGAAAGGCGGTATTCGACCCGCGGCGGCACCTCGGCATAGACGGTGCGGACGATCAGCTTGTCGTCCTCCAGCGCGCGCAACTGCTTGGTCAGCATGCGCTGGGTGATCCCCGGCATCAGCCGGCGCAGCTCGCCGAAGCGCTGGGTGCCGCCCTGCAGGTGATAAAGGATCACGCCCTTCCACTTGCCGTCGATCAGGTCGAGCGTGGCCTCGACCGCACAGCCCGGCCGGTGCGCAAAATTCCGCCGCTTCATCGGTGATTTTCCAATAGTATCCAAACAGGGACTAGTTCCCCAAATTTACAGTACTTGCCAAGTTGATGCCAGCCCGACAGTTATTCGCCACCCACAGGAGGCATGAATGAAGGCCGTCGGATACCAGAAGTCGCTGCCCGTCGAGGACGCCAATTCCCTGATCGATTTCGAAGCTGCCAAGCCGGAACCCAGGGGGCGCGACATCCGCGTCGCCGTGAAGGCGATCTCCGCCAACCCCGTCGATTACAAGGTGCGCAAGCGCGCCGCGCCGCCGGCGGGCGAAACCAAGATCCTCGGCTTCGATGCGGCCGGTGTGGTCGATGCGGTCGGGCCCGATGTCAGCCTGTTCAAGCCGGGCGACGAGGTGTTCTACGCCGGCTCGATCCTGCGCCAGGGTACCAATTCGCAGTTTCACCTGGTCGACGAGCGCATCGTCGGCCAGAAGCCGAAATCGCTGTCCTTCGCGCAGGCCGCAGCCCTTCCCCTCACCTCCATCACCGCCTGGGAATTGCTGTTCGACCGGCTCGGCGCGGTGCCCGGCAAGAGCCTCGATCCGCGCACGCTATTGATCACGGGCGGCGCCGGCGGCGTCGGCTCGATCCTGGTCCAGCTGGCGCGCCGGCTGACGGGCCTCACCGTCGTCGCCACCGCGACCCGGCCGGAGTCGCAGCAATGGTGCCGCGATCTCGGCGCGCATGCGGTGATCGATCACGGCAAGCCGATGAAGGAGCAGATCGAGGCACTCAAGCTGCCGCCGGTCGCACTGGTGGCCAGCCTCACTTTCACCGACCAGCACTACAAAGCAATCGCCGACTTCATGGCGCCGCAGGGCAAGTTCGGCCTGATCGACGATCCCCCGGAATTCACCATGAGCGCCTTCAAGGGCAAGGCGATCTCGGTGCACTGGGAATCGATGTTCACGCGCTCCTCGTTCCAGACGCCGGACATGATCGCGCAGCATCATCTGCTCAACGACGTCGCCGACCTCATCGACAAGGGCGTGCTGCGCACGACCCTCGACCAGAGTTTTGGCACGATCAATGCCGCGAACCTGAAGCGCGCACATGCGCTGCTGGAAAGCGGCAAGTCGCGCGGCAAGATCGTGCTGGAGGGGTGGTAGGCACCACTCTCTCCCCGTCATTGCGAGCGAAGCGAAGCAATCCATGCTTCGACTTCGGCACGATGGATTGCTTCGTCGCGGAGCCTGTCATCTGGCGCGCGTTCGCGCGACCCGTTGGCTCCTCGCAATGACGTTTCCACGGGAAAGCGCGGCGCGTTCGACTGAGGCGGTTACGCCTTCGCCCTTGCGCGGCCCGGGATGTGCGACAGCGCCGACAACAGCCGATCGATCTGCTCGTCCGTGCCCACGGTGATCCGCAGATAGTCGGAGATGCGGGGCGCGGAAAAATGGCGGACGATCACAGCTCGCTGGCGCAGCGCGGCGGCAAGGACTTCGCCCTCATGCGCGGGATGACGCGCAAAGACGAAGTTCGCGGAGGACGGCAGCACGTCGAAGCCGAGCTGCTGCAGTCCGCGGTTCAGCCGCTCGCGGCCTTCGATCACGCGCGTCCGGCCCTGTTGAAACCAGGCTTCGTCCGCAAGCGAAGCGACGGCGCCGGCCTGCGCGGGCCGTCCGAGCGGATAGGAATTGAAGCTGTCCTTCACGCGGGTGAGCGCCTCGATCAAATCCACATCACCGATGGCATAGCCGACCCGCAGCCCGGCCAGCGCGCGGGACTTGGACATGGTCTGAACGACCAGGAGATTTGGATGCAAGGCGACCAGCGGAATCGCGGTCTCGCGCCGAAATCGACATAGGCCTCGTCGATCACCACGGGAGCGTCCTTGTGTTCCTCCAGCAGCGTCGCGATCTCGGCGCGTGAGAGCGCAATCCCCGTCGGCGCATTCGGATTGGGGATGACGAGCGCCCCGGCCGGCCGGCGATAGTCGGCCACGCGGATTCGCATCGCCCGATCGAGCGGCACGGTGTCGAAGGCGATACCGAACAGGCGGCAATAGACCGGGTAGAAACTGTAGGTGATGTCCGGAAACAGCAGCGGCGCATCGTGCTTGAGCAGCGCGGCGAAGGCGTGCGCCAGCACTTCGTCCGAGCCGTTGCCGACGAAGACCTGCGCCGGTTCCACCCGGTGATAGTCTGCCAGCGCAGCCCGCAATTCGGTGGCCTGCGGGTCCGGGTATAGGCGCAGCGTATCGGTCGCCTCGCCGCGGATCGCTTCCAGCGCGCGCGGCGAAGGCCCGAACGGATTTTCATTGGTGTTGAGCTTGACCAGGTCCGCGATGCGCGGCTGCTCGCCCGGCACGTACGGCTTCAGGTCGTGCGTCAGGCTGCTCCAGAACCGGCTCATGCTTCTGTCCAATAGCTCCGTAGGGTGGGCAAAGGTGCGCAGCGCCGTGCCCACCTTCGCGAGCGTGCCTTGATTGGTGGGCACGCTTCGCTTTGCCCACCCTACAATTCCGGCAGCCGTCGCGCCCACAAAAAAGCGGCGCTCGATGGCGCCGCTTTTGAGTTTCGTGCCGTTGGGCTTACGCCGCTTCGGCTTCGGCCTTCTCCTGCACCGGGCCGGAGTCCTTGCCCTTGGCGTCGACGTCGCGGTCGACGAACTCGATCACGGCCATTGCGGCGTTGTCGCCGTAGCGGAAGCCGGCCTTGATGATGCGGGTGTAGCCGCCCTGGCGGTCCTTGTAGCGGGTGGCCAGCGTGTCGAACAGCTTCCTGACCTGGTCGACGTCGCGCAGCTCGGAGATGGCCTGGCGGCGCAGCGCCAGCCCGCCCTTCTTGCCCAGCGTGACCAGCTTCTCGACGATCGGGCGAAGCTCCTTGGCCTTCGGCAGCGTGGTGACGATCTGCTCGTGCTTGATCAGCGCTGCCGCCATGTTGGCGAACATCGCGCGGCGATGCTCGGCGGTGCGGTTGAGCTTGCGGTGAACCTTGCCGTGACGCATTTGACTATTCCTTTTTCAATTCTGTCGCGGTGGTTCAGCGACAAGTAATCAGGTGGGCTTCCTGCGTTCGCCCTGGGTAGCGAGTGGCGAATAGTGAGTAGCGAATGGATTCTTTCCCTTCGCTATTCGCCATTCCCTATTCGCTCAGTAGTGATCCTCGAAGCGCTTGGCGAGCTCGTCGATGTTCTCCGGCGGCCAGCCCGGCACTTCCATGCCGAGGTGCAGACCCATCTGGGCCAGCACTTCCTTGATCTCGTTCAGCGACTTGCGGCCGAAGTTCGGGGTGCGGAGCATTTCCGCTTCCGACTTCTGCACGAGGTCGCCGATATAGACGATGTTGTCGTTCTTCAGGCAGTTGGCCGAACGCACCGACAGCTCGAGCTCGTCCACCTTCTTGAGGAAGGCGGGGTTGAAGGCGAGATCGGGGATGATCTCCTGCGCGACTTCCTTGCGCGGCTCCTCGAAATTGACGAAGACGTTGAGCTGGTCCTGCAGGATGCGCGCGGCATAGGCGACCGAGTCATCCGGCGTGACGGCGCCGTTGGTCTCGATGGTCATGGTCAGCTTGTCGTAGTCGAGGATCTGGCCCTCGCGGGTGTTCTCGACCTTGTAGGAGACCTTGCGGACCGGGGAGAACAGGCTGTCGACCGGGATCAGGCCGATCGGCGCGTCCTCGGGACGGTTGCGCTCGGCGGGCACGTAGCCCTTGCCGGTCGCGACCGTGAACTCCATGCGGATCTCGGCACCGTCGTCCAGCGTGCAGAGCTGAAGGTCCGGATTGAGCACGGTGACGTCGCCGACGGTCTGGATGTCGCCGGCAGTGACGACGCCCGGGCCCTGCTTCTTCACGACCATGCGCTTGGGGCCTTCGCCCTGCATCTTGATCGAGATGTCCTTGATGTTGAGCACGATGTCGGTGACGTCCTCGCGGACACCGGCAATCGAGGAGAACTCGTGCAGCACGCCGTCGATGTGCACCGACTGCACGGCGGCGCCCTGCAGCGAGGAAAGCAGGATGCGGCGCAGCGCGTTGCCGAGCGTCTGGCCGAAGCCGCGCTCGAGCGGCTCAGCCACCAGCGTCGCGAAGCGGGTCGCGTCGGAACCCGGCGTGACCTGCAGCTTGTTCGGTCGGATCAGTTCTTGCCAATTTTTCTGGATCGTCACTGTTTTTCACCCATACGGGCCGGCCGATTTGCGCTTCAAACCGCCGGCGTTGGAGAGATCGCGGATCAGTCCGCGTCGTACAATTCCAAAAACCATCGCGGGACCGGAGCGGCCGCGCCCCGCGACTTCAACAAATCAAACGCGCCGGCGCTTGCGCGGACGGCAACCATTGTGCGGGATCGTGGTCACGTCGCGGATCGAGGTGACGGTGAAGCCCGCAGCCTGCAGCGCGCGAAGCGCCGACTCGCGGCCGGAGCCCGGACCGGCCACTTCCACTTCCAGCGTGCGCATGCCGTGCTCCTGCGCCTTCTTGGCGACGTCTTCGGCGGCGACCTGCGCGGCATAGGGGGTCGACTTGCGCGAGCCCTTGAAGCCCATCGTGCCGGCCGACGACCAGGCAATCGCGTTGCCCTGCGCGTCGGTGATGGTGATGGTCGTGTTGTTGAACGACGAATTCACATGCGCGATGCCGCTGGCGATGTTCTTGCGTTCGCGACGGCGGACGCGGGTGGCTTCCTTGCCCATTGACTACCTTTCCTGTGATCTCAAACGCCGCCGTAATGCCAGCGGCTACACCGATATGGGCGAATGGTGAGTGGCCAATAGCGAATAGGGTCTGCCCTACTCGCCATTCGCCATTCGCTACTCGCCAATTATTTCTTCTTGCCGGCAATCGCCTTGGCCGGACCCTTGCGCGTGCGCGCATTGGTGTGGGTGCGCTGGCCGCGCACCGGCAGACCGCGACGATGGCGAAGGCCGCGATAGCAGCCGAGGTCCATCAGACGCTTGATGTTGATGCCGACTTCGCGACGAAGATCGCCTTCGACGAGATAGTCGCGGTCGATCACTTCGCGGATCTGCAGCACTTCCTGGTCGGAGAGCTGGCTGACGCGGCGATCGAGCGGAATCTTCACCTTCTCCATGATCTCGCCAGCGTTCTTCTGGCCGATGCCATGGATGTATTGAAGCGCGATCAGCACGCGCTTGTTGGTCGGGATGTTGACGCCGGCAATACGGGCCACTGACTTCTCTCCTGTCACCGGCCGTCGCGGCCGGACATTTCGTCTAAAGCGCCGTCGCGCTTCGTGTTGGTTAGCTCGGGCAGGTGTCCACAAACGCGAACACGACGCCCTAACCCCTTGGTTCTCCGGGGGCCCGGCATCGTCTGATAACTATCCGATCTGGATGCGGGGCTTATTAGGGGATTCCAGCGGGTTTCGTCAACCGATTCTAACGCTTAGCTCGCCTTTTCGTGACCTTTTTCGCGGGTTTTGAGGCCTTCCTAGCCCCCTTCCCCCCGGCCGGCTTGGCAGACCTCTTGGCGGGCTTCCTTGCCGTCCTTTTGGCCGCCTTTTTGGCTCCTTTGGCGGCCTTGCGGGCTGCCTTGGCGGGCTTTTTGGCCTTTTTGGCGGTCTTCTTCCCGGCCTTTTTCGCCGCCCCGGCAGGCTTCCGGCTGACCTTGGCTGGCTTGCGGGGAGCCCTGGCGGCCTTCACAGGGCCCTTGGCAGTTCCCTTGCCAGTTCCCTTGGCGCCCGCGCCGATCGCCGACAGCACCCGACTGATTTCCTCGGTGACGCCGTCGATGCTCATCATGCCGTCGACCGTGAGCAGGCTGCGCCGCTCCGAATAATAGTCGATCAGCGGTTCGGTCTGGGCGCGGTAGCTGGCAAGACGCTTGGCCAGCACTTCCGGCGTATCGTCGGCCCGGACCTCCTCGCCGCGCGCCCGCGTCTCGGCGGCGCGATTCTCGACACGCTGCAGCAGCGCGCCTTCATTGACCTTGAGCTCGACCACGGCGTCGAGCTTCATCTTCTTCTGCTTCAGCAATTCGTCCAGCGCCGCCGCCTGCGGCACCGTGCGGGGAAAACCGTCGAGGATAAAACCGTTGGCCGCGTCCGGCTGCTCGATGCGGTCCGCAATGATCGAGATGACGATATCGTCCGGCACCAGTCCGCCCGACGCCATGATGTCCTTGGCCTTCAACCCCACCGGCGTGCCGGCGGCCACGGCCGCGCGCAACATGTCGCCGGTCGAGAGCTGGACGATGCCGTACTTATCCACCAGGCGCTGGGCCTGCGTTCCCTTGCCCGCGCCCGGCGGTCCGAGAAGAATCAGTCTCATGGTTTCGCCCCCCGGCCTGGTGAGCGAAACCCGCACACCCGCTTGCAAGTTTACGACGCGCCGTCCCCTCTCAGCGGCGGCGGCCGCGCAGTTTGGATTTGCGGATCAGTCCTTCGTACTGATGCGCCAGCAGATAGCCCTGAACCTGCGCCACCGTGTCCATGGTGACACTGACCACGATCAAAAGCGACGTACCACCAAAGTAGAACGGCACCGAAGCGTAGGAGATCAGGATTTCCGGGATCAAGCAGACGATCGCCAGATAGATCGCGCCCAGGACCGTGATGCGCGACAGCACATAGTCGATGTATTCGGCGGTGCGCTCGCCCGGACGGATGCCCGGAATGAAGCCGCCATGCTTCTTCAGATTGTCCGCGGTCTCGGTCGGGTTGAACACGATCGCGGTGTAGAAGAAGGCGAAGAACACGATCAGTGCCAGATACAGGAACAGGAACAGCGGCCGGCCATGGCTGAGCTGCGTGGTCAGCCACTGCATCCATTCCGGTCCCTTGCCGGCGTTGAAGTTGGCGACCGTGGTCGGCAACAGCAGAAGCGACGAGGCGAAGATCGGCGGGATGACGCCGGAGGTGTTGAGCTTCAGCGGCAGATGCGAGGACTGGCCCTCGAACATCTTGTTGCCGACCTGGCGCTTCGGATACTGGATCAGCAGGCGGCGCTGCGCGCGCTCCATGAAGACGATGAAGGCGATCACGGCGACCGCCATGATGATCACGATCAGGATCAGACCGGTCGACAGCGCACCCTGACGGCCGAGCTCGAGCATGCTGGCCAGAGCGGACGGCAGCTCGGCTACGATGCCGGCGAGAATGATCAGCGAGATGCCATTGCCGATGCCGCGCGAGGTAATCTGCTCGCCGAGCCACATCAGGAACATGGTGCCGCCGGTGAGCGTGATCGCTGTCGACAACAGGAAGAACAGGCCGGGTTCGCTGACGACGTTGCCGGCACCCTGAAGCCCGACCGCGATGCCGTAGGACTGGAACGCCGCCAGAATCACCGTGAGATAGCGGGTGTACTGATTGAGCGTCTTGCGGCCCGCCTCGCCTTCCTTCTTCAGGGCTTCGAGCTGCGGCGATACCGTGGTCAGGAGCTGAATGATGATCGAGGCCGAGATATACGGCATGATATTCAGCGCGAAGATCGCCATGCGGTTGATACCGCCGCCGGCGAACATGTTGAACATACCGAGGATACCGCCGGCCTGCGATCTGAACACCTGCTCCCAAGCGGCGGGATCGATGCCGGGCAGCGGGATGTAGGTGCCGAGCCGATAAACGAGCAGCGCACCCAGGGTGAACCAGATGCGCTTCTTCAGCTCTTCGGCCTTGCCGAGCGCCGAGAAATTGAGGTTTGCCGCAAGTTGTTCTGCTGCCGAGACCATGTCTTGAGCTTTCTCCCGCGCGCCCCCTGCTGCCGCTGTTCCGGATTCCGGACCCTCAGCAGCCGCCGGACATTATCTGGTATCCGGCTTCGATAAGTCCATTGTTCCGGAAAGCAAATTGCCCGCAGGGTGCGGGCAATGACGCAGATGTTACGCCGCTTCGCCTTCTTCCTTGGCCGGCGCCAGGATCTTCACCGAACCGCCGGCCTTCTCGACCGCCGCGATGGCGGACTTGGAGGCGCCGTGCACCTCGATATTCAGCTTGGCCTTGAGCTCGCCGCGGCCGAGCAACCGGATGCCGCCCTTGGCGCGGCGAACGACGCCCGACTTGACCAGCGATTCCGCGTTGACGGTTTCCTTGACGTCGATCAGCTTGGAATCGACCGCCTGCTGAATCCGGTCGAGATTGATCTCGGCGAACTCGACGCGGAAAATGTTGTTGAAGCCGCGCTTGGGCAGCCGGCGATGCAGCGGCATCTGGCCGCCTTCAAAGCCCTTGATGCGGACGCCCGAACGCGCGGTCTGGCCCTTGCCGCCACGGCCCGAGGTCTTGCCCTTGCCGGAACCGATGCCGCGGCCGACGCGCATGCGCTTCTTGCGCGAGCCGGCGTTGTCGGCGATATCGCTGAGCTTCATCGTTCGCTTCCTTGTTCCTGAAGCTGATCTTGACCGAAAACCGGTCCCCGTTTTTCGGGATCAGCTCCTGTCTAATTACTTATCGCCGACGACGCGGACGATATGTTGAACCTTGGCGATCATGCCGCGAACTTCCGGGGTGTCCGGCAGTTCGGCAGTGCGGCCGATCTTGTTGAGCTTGAGGCCGATCAGGGTCGAGCGCTGCGAGTGATGGCGGCGGATTGCGCTGCCGGTCTGCTCGATCTTGATCGTCTTTGCGGCCTTGGCCATGACTTAACTCCGATCAGCCGATTAGTCCGCCGCTGCTTCGGCGTCACCGCCGACGCGGCGCGACTGCAGGGTGGAAACCTTGATGTTGCGGCGCGCTGCGACCGAGCGCGGCGAATCCTGGTGCTTCAGCGCGTTGAAGGTGGCGCGAACCATGTTGTAGGGGTTCGACGAGCCGATCGACTTGGCAACCACGTCCTGGATGCCGAGCGTCTCGAACACCGCGCGCATCGGGCCGCCGGCGATGATGCCGGTACCGGCCGGAGCCGCACGCAGGTAGACGCGGCCGGCGCCGTGACGGCCGAAGATGTCGTGGTGCAGCGTGCGGCCCTCGCGAAGAGCCACGCGCGTCAAATTGCGCTTGGCCGATTCGGTCGCCTTGCGGATCGCTTCGGGCACTTCGCGCGCCTTGCCGTGACCGAAACCGACCCGGCCCTTCTGGTCGCCGATCACGACCAGCGCCGCAAAGCCGAAGCGCTTGCCGCCCTTGACGACCTTCGCCACGCGATTGATGTGGACGAGCTTGTCGACGAACTCGCTGTCGCGCTCCTCGCGCTCCCTGCTCCGTTCGCGTCCGCCGCGTTCGCGTTCACCTGCCATGGTGTTTTCCAATCTCTAGAGGGCCAAGCGCCCCTGTCCTCGTAAATATCCAAACCTTAGAAGCTGAGCCCGCTCTCGCGCGCAGCGTCCGCAAGCGCCTTGACGCGCCCGTGGTAGAGATAGCTACCGCGGTCGAACACGACTTCCTTGACACCCTTCTGCACGGCGCGTTCGGCAAGCAGCTTGCCGACCGCCTTGGCCGCGTCGATGTTGGCGCCGGTCTTGCCGCCGTCCCGCAGAGACTTCTCCAGCGACGAGGCGGAAGCCACCGTCTCGCCCTTCAGGTCGTCGATGACCTGGGCGTAGATGTGCTTCGACGAGCGGAACACGGACAGGCGCGGACGGCCGTTGGCCGAGCGGCGCAGCGAGATGCGCACGCGCTGCTTGCGCCGGGCATTCGTAACTTTCAATTGCGACATGACCGGCTCCGTTACTTCTTCTTGCCTTCCTTGCGGAAGATGAATTCCCCGGCGTACTTCACGCCCTTGCCCTTGTAGGGCTCCGGCGGACGGTAGGCGCGGATTTCCGCGGCGACCTGGCCGACACGCTGCGAGTCGCTGCCGGTGATCGTGATCTCGGTCGGCTTCGGCACGGTAACCGTGATGCCTTCCGGGATCGCATAGACCACGTCGTGGCTGTAGCCGAGCGCGAGTTGCAGGTTCTTGCCCTGCATCGCGGCGCGATAGCCGACGCCGGTGATCTCCAGCTTCTTCTCGAAACCCTTGGTGACGCCCTCGACGAGGTTCGCGACCTGGGCGCGCGCGGTGCCGTACATCGCCCGTGCACGGTTGGTCTCGGCGCGCGGAGCGACCTTGACCTGGCCGTTCTCGAACTTCACCTCGACATCGTCATGCGCGACGAAGGAAAGCGTGCCCTTGGGCCCCTTCATCTTCACCGTCTGCCCTTCGACCGTCGCCGTCACACCGGACGGGACAGTCACAGGCCGTTTGCCAACACGTGACATTGCTCAATCCCTTCTCAGAACACCGTGAAGAGAACTTCGCCGCCCACATTCGCGTCGCGCGCGTCGTGGTCGGCCATGATTCCCTTCGGCGTCGACAACACCGAAATGCCGAGACCGTTGTTCACGCGCGGCAGGTTCTTCACCGAGGCGTAAACGCGGCGGCCCGGCTTGGACACCCGCTCGATCTCGCGGATGACCGGCTCGCCGTCGAAATATTTCAGCTCGATCTCGAGCTCGCTGCGGCCGGACGGATGCTCCACGCTGGCATAGCCGCGGATGTAGCCTTCCGACTTCAGCACCTCGAGCACGTTGGCGCGCATGCGCGAGCCCGGGCTCGAGACCTTGGACTTGGAACGCATCTGCGCGTTGCGGATGCGGGTGATCAGATCGCTGATAGGATCGTGCGTCGACATGTCCGATCCTCCTTACCAGCTCGACTTCACCAGGCCCGGAACCAGGCCCTTGGAGCCGAGTTCACGCAGCGCGATGCGGCTGAGCTTGTTCTTGCGATAGGTCGAGCGCGGACGGCCGCTCATCTCGCAGCGGTTGCGGATGCGGGTCGCGGACGAATTGCGCGGCATCTGGGCGAGCTTCAGCGTGGCGGCGAACCGCTCTTCCATCGGCCGCTTCTTGTCGGCGATGATCGCCTTCAGCTTGGCGCGCGCCGGCGCGGCGTTCTTCGTCATGCGCTTGCGCCGGTTGTTCTTCTCGATCGAACTCTTCTTTGCCATCTAGGGCTCCTGGGTATCCGCGTTTGAGAGGCTTGGTCGGCCGCTCACTGCCGGAACGGGAAATTCAAAAGGGTCAGCAAGGCTCGCGCCTCGTCGTCGGTCTTGGCCGTGGTGCAG
This sequence comes from Bradyrhizobium sp., assembly GCF_016219575.1. Lineage (GTDB taxonomy): Bacteria > Pseudomonadota > Alphaproteobacteria > Rhizobiales > Xanthobacteraceae > Bradyrhizobium. Next base: position 171,057 of record NZ_JACRMG010000005.1, read on the forward strand.
ACGGTGATGTCCATGCCGCGGGCTTCCGAGACCTTGTCGAAGTCGATCTCGGGGAAAATGATGTGCTCCTTGATGCCGAGCGAGTAGTTGCCGCGGCCGTCGAAGCTCTTCGGGTTGAGGCCGCGGAAGTCGCGGACGCGGGGCAGCGCAACGGTGACGAGGCGGTCGACGAACTCGTACATCCTGGCCTTGCGCAGCGTGACCTTGCAGCCGATCGGCTGGTTCTCGCGCAGCTTGAAGGTCGCAATGGCGATGCGCGAATAGGTCACGATCGCCTTCTGGCCGGCGATCTGCGACAGCTCGGCAGCGGCGGTTTCGGCCTTCTTGCGGTCGTTGACGGAATCGCCGACGCCCATGTTGAGCACGACCTTGTCCAGCCGCGGCACCTGCATGACGTTGGCATAGCCGAACTTCTCGGTCAGCTTGGCGCGGATGCTCTTGTCATATTCCGTGCGAAGGCGCGGTACGTAAGCGGTCTCAGCCATCGATCTCTGCTCCCGTGCTCTTGGCAACGCGAACCTTCTTGCCATCAGCATGAATCTTGAAACCCACCCGGGTCGGTTTCCCGTCCTTGCCGAGATAGGCGATATTGGACAAATGGATCGGCGCTTCCTTGGAGATGATGCCGCCTTCCTGGTTCTGGGTCTGCTTCTGGTGGCGCTTCACCATGTTGACGCCGCGCACCAGCGCCATGTTCTCGTCGGGGCGCACCTCGAACACCTCGCCGGTCCGGCCCTTGTCGCGGCCGTTCAGCACGATCACCTTGTCGCCCTTGCGGATCTTGGCAGCCATCACAGCACCTCCGGCGCGAGCGAAATGATCTTCATGTGGTTCTTGGCGCGAAGCTCGCGCGGCACGGGCCCGAAGATACGGGTGCCGACCGGCTCCGACTGGTTGTTGATCAGCACGGCGGCGTTGCGGTCGAAGCGGATGACCGAACCGTCGGGACGGCGGATATCCTTGCGGACACGCACCACCACGGCCTTCATCACGTCGCCCTTCTTCACCTTGCCGCGCGGAATGGCTTCCTTGATCGACACAACGATAACGTCGCCCACCGTGGCATAGCGGCGCTTGGAGCCTCCAAGCACCTTGATGCACATGACACGGCGTGCGCCTGAATTATCGGCCACGTCGAGGTTGGTCTGCATCTGAATCATTGATGCACCTCGTCCTCTTTCTGCGCTCTATTGCGCCCAAAATTTCCCTGACTGAAAGTCCGGCCTCGCGGCCAGGCCTATCGTCAGGCCGTTTTCCTGTGTTCGCCCCGGACCACGGTCCAGCGCTTCAACTTCGAGATCGGCTTGCTCTCCTCGATCCACACCGTGTCGCCCGGCTTGAACTGGTTGTTCTCGTCGTGCGCGTGGTAGTTCTTGGAGCGGCGGATCGTCTTCTTGTAGATCGGATGGGTGAAGCGGCGATCGACGCGCACCACCACCGTCTTGGCTTGCTTGTCGCTGACGACCACGCCTTGAAGCGTACGTTTCGGCATATCGGCCTCTTACTTCTTCTTCGCGCGCTGCTGGGCAGCGATGGTCTTGATACGGGCGATGTCGCGGCGGGCTTCGCGCAGCCGCGACGTGTTCTCCAGCTGCCCGGTGGCACGCTGGAAACGCAGGTTGAAGCGCTCCTTCTTCAGATTGAGGACGGCGTCCTCCCTCTGATCGTCGGTCATCGCGCGAATGTCTTCGACTTTCATCTCGGCCATGTCGGTTACTCCGCGATGCGCGCGACGAAGCGCGTCTTGATCGGCAGCTTGGCGGCGGCCAGCGCAAGCGCTTCCTTGGCGATCTGCACGGTGACGCCATCGATCTCGAACATCACGCGGCCGGGCTTGATCCGCGCCACCCAGAATTCCGGCGTGCCCTTGCCGGAGCCCATGCGGACTTCGGCGGGCTTCTTCGACACGGGAACGTCGGGGAATACGCGGATCCAGACGCGGCCGGCGCGCTTCATGTGGCGGGTCAGCGCACGGCGGGCGGCCTCGATCTGCCGCGCGGTGACGCGATCGGGCTCCATCGCCTTCAGGCCGTACTGGCCGAACGACAACGTTGCGCCCGAAGTCGCGGTGCCGTGGATACGGCCCTTATGCGCCTTCCGGAACTTCGTTTTCTTTGGTTGCATCATGGCTTTACGCCCTCAAACTCTCTGTTCGGTTCAGGCAGCGTCGCGACGCGGACGCGAACTGCCCTCGCCCTCGGCCATCTTCTTGTCCTGGGCCATCGGATCGTGCTCGAGGATCTCGCCCTTGAAGATCCAGACCTTGACGCCGCAGGTGCCGAAGGTGGTGAACGCGGTGGCAACTCCGTAGTCGACGTCGGCGCGCAGCGTGTGCAGCGGCACGCGGCCCTCGCGGTACCACTCCATGCGGGCGATTTCGGCGCCGCCGAGGCGGCCCGAGCAGTTGATGCGGATGCCCTCGGCGCCGAGGCGCATCGCCGACTGCACGGCGCGTTTCATGGCGCGGCGGAACGCGACGCGGCGCTCGAGTTGCTGCGCGATCGATTCGGCGACCAGGGTGGCGTCGAGCTCGGGCTTGCGGATTTCGACGATGTTGATGACGACGTCGGAATCGGTGATCTCGGCGACCTTCTTGCGCAACTTGTCGATGTCGGCGCCCTTCTTGCCGATCACCACGCCCGGACGTGCCGAGTGGATGGTGACGCGGCACTTCTTGTGCGGACGCTCGATCACGATGCGGGCGACGGCCGCCTGCTTGAGCTCCTTGTGCAGGATCTCGCGGATCTTGACGTCTTCGTGCAGCAGCTTGCCGTACTCGTTCTTGCCGGCAAACCAGCGGGAATCCCAGGTCCGGTTGATGCCGAGACGCAGCCCGATCGGATTGATCTTTTGACCCATCGTTTTCTCCTGCGCCTTAAGCGCCAGCCTCGGCCTCGACCTGACGAACCACGATGGTCAGGTGCGAGAACGGTTTGTAGACACGACCCGAACGGCCACGGCCGCGCGGGGCGAAACGCTTCATCACGATGCCGTTGCCGACATGGGCCTCGGCAACGACGAGATCGTCGACATCGAGGTCATGGTTGTTCTCGGCGTTGGCGATCGCCGACTCCAGGCACTTCTTGACGTCGACCGCGATCCGCTTGCGCGAGAACTGCAGGTCGGCAAGCGCGGCCGCAGCCTTGCGGCCGCGAATCAGCTGCGCGACAAGATTGAGCTTCTGCGGAGAAACCCGCAGCATCCTGGCGACTGCCTTGGCCTCGTTATCGGCGAGGCTCCGTTCGCGCTTTGGTTTGCTCATCGTCTAATCCTCAAGCCTTCTTGGCTTTCTTGTCGCCCGAATGGCCGTGGAAGGTGCGGGTCGGCGAGAACTCGCCGAACTTGTGACCAACCATTTCCTCGTTGATCGACACCGGCACGTGCTTCTGGCCGTTGTAGACGCCGAACACCAGGCCCACGAACTGCGGCAGGATGGTCGAGCGGCGGCTCCAGATCTTGATCACGTCGTGACGGCCGGACGCGCGCGCCGCATCTGCCTTCTTCAGCAGCGAAGCTTCGACGAACGGGCCTTTCCAGACTGAACGAACCATGTCCGGTGTTCCTTACTTCTTCCGCTTGTGGCGGCTTAGGAGAATGAATTTGTCGGTCGACTTGTTGGACCGGGTCTTCTTGCCCTTGGTCGGCTTGCCCCACGGGGTGACCGGGTGGCGGCCGCCCGAGGTGCGGCCTTCGCCGCCGCCGTGCGGATGGTCGATCGGGTTCATGACGACGCCGCGGTTATGCGGGCGCCAGCCCAGCCAGCGGGTGCGGCCGGCCTTGCCGATCGAGATGTTCATGTGGTCGGGGTTCGACACCGCGCCGATGGTGCCGCGGCAACGGCCGTGCACGAGGCGCTGCTCACCCGAGTTCAGGCGGACGATGACGTAGTCCTGGTCGCGGCCGACGAGCTGGGCGTAGGTGCCGGCGGAGCGCGCCAGCTGGCCGCCCTTGCCGATCTTGAGCTCGATGTTGTGCACGATGGTGCCGACCGGCATGTTGCCGAGCGGCATGACGTTGCCCGGCTTCACGTCGACATGGCTGCCGGCGATCACGGTGTCGCCCACGGCCAGGCGCTGCGGCGCCAGAATGTAGGCCTGCTCGCCGTCGGCATACTTCACCAGCGCGATGAACGCGGTGCGGTTCGGATCATACTCCAGGCGCTCGACGACAGCGGCGACGTCGACCTTGTCGCGCTTGAAGTCGACCATGCGGTAGGCCTTCTTGTGGCCGCCGCCGCGGAAACGCACGGTGATGCGCCCGTTATTGTTGCGGCCGCCGGTCGACTGCTTGCCCTCGGTCAGCGCCTTGACGGGCTTGCCCTTGTAGAGCGCCGAACGATCGACCATCACCAGCTGGCGCTGGCCCGGCGTCGTGGGGTTGAATTTTTTCAGTGCCATTGACGTTACGCCCTATAGACCGGTGGTGACGTCGATACGGTGGCCCTCTTCGAGGGTCACGATCGCCCGCTTCACGTCCGACTGCGAACCGAAATTGCCGCGGAACATCTTGGTCTTGCCCTTGCGGACCAGCGTGTTCACGCTCTTGACCTTGACGTCGAACAGCTTCTCGACGGCTTCCTTGATCTGCGGCTTCGTCGCCTTGGCCGCAACCTTGAACATGACCTTGTTGTGCTCGGAGGCGAGCGTCGCCTTTTCGGTCACAATCGGAGCCACGATGACGTCGTAATGGCGCGGATCGATGGTCTTCATTTGAAGCGCGCCTCCAGCGCATCGACCGCCGCCTTGGTCAGCACGAGCTTCTGACGGCGGAGAATGTCGTAGACGTTGATGCCCTGGATCGGCAGCACGTCGATGTTAGGAATGTTGCGCGCGGCGCTCGCAAAGCCGGCATTGAGCTCGGCGCCGTCGATGATCAGCGCGTTGGTGAGCCCGAGGCCCGAGAAGCTGCCGACCAGAGCCTTGGTCTTGGCTTCCTTGAGCTGCGCGCTGTCGATCACCACCAGCCCGCCGTCCTTGGCTTTCGCCGACAGCGCATGCTTGAGCGCGAGCGCGCGGACCTTCTTGGGAAGATCAGTGGCGTGCGAACGCACGACGGGACCGAACGCACGGCCGCCGCCGCGGAACTGCGGCACGCGGGCCGAGCCGTGACGGGCGCCGCCGGTGCCCTTCTGCTTGTACATCTTCTTGCCGGTGCGCCAGACGTCGGCGCGGCCTTGCGTCTTGTGCGTGCCGGCCTGGCGCTTGTTGAGCTGCCACTGCACGCAGCGCGCGATGATGTCGGCGCGCGGCTCGAGGCCGAAGATGGCGTCGGACAGCTGGACGGAGCCGGCGTCCTTGCCTTCAAGGGTTGTGACTTTCAGTTCCATCTCACGCGCCCTCCTTCTCGGCCGGCGCTTCCGCAGCCTCGCCCGCGACCTTGAACTTGCCGGGCTTCGGCGCTTCCTTCGGCAGCGGCTTCTTGACGGCGTCGCGGACACGGATCCAGCCGCCCTTGGAGCCGGGAACGGCGCCTTCGACGAGGATCAGGCCGCGCTCGACGTCGGTCGAGACCACGCGCAGGTTCAGCGTGGTGATGCGGTCGACGCCCATGTGGCCGGGCATCTTCTTGTTCTTGAAGGTCTTGCCGGGGTCCTGACGGCCGCCGGTCGAACCGATCGAGCGATGCGAGACCGACACGCCGTGGGTGGCGCGCAGGCCGCCGAAATTCCAGCGCTTCATGCCGCCGGCAAAACCCTTGCCGACCGAGGTGCCGGTGACGTCGACGAACTGACCGGGCACGAAGTGATCGGCCTGGATCTCGGCGCCGACCGGGATCAGAGCATCCTGCGAAACGCGGAATTCCGCGAGCTTGCGCTTCGGCTCGACCTTGGACGCGGCAAACTGGCCGCGCTCGGCCTTCGGCATGTAGACGGTCTTGCGGGAGCCGGAGCCGAGCTGCAGCGCAACGTAACCGTTTTTCTCGGTCGTGCGGTGGCCCAGCACCTGGCAGTTACCCAGCTTCAGCACGGTCACAGGGATGTGCTCGCCGGTCTCCGTAAAGACCCGCGTCATCCCGACCTTCTGTGCGATCACTCCGGAGCGCATCGTCGTGCTTCCTGTTCCTTACTGTCCGCTACCTGCGAACTTGATCCAAAAACTTAGAGCTTGATCTCGACGTCGACACCGGCGGCCAAGTCGAGCTTCATCAGGGCATCGACGGTCTGCGGGGTCGGGTCGACAATGTCGAGGAGGCGCTTGTGGGTGCGCATCTCGAATTGCTCGCGGCTCTTCTTGTCAACGTGCGGCGAACGGTTGACGGTGAACTTCTCGATGCGGGTCGGCAGCGGAATGGGTCCGCGCACCTGGGCACCGGTACGTTTCGCCGTGTTCACGATCTCGCGGGTCGACGTATCGAGGATTCGATGGTCGAACGCCTTGAGCCGGATGCGAATGTTTTGGCCGTTCATTGCCGTTTGTCTTTCTTTAGTGAGTGGCGAGTAGCGAATAGCGAATGGATGATCCACTCGCTACTCGCCATTCCCTATTCGCTTCTTACTCGATGATCGAGGCGACGACGCCGGCGCCGACCGTGCGGCCGCCTTCGCGGATCGCGAAGCGCAGCTTCTCTTCCATCGCGATCGGCACGATCAGGTGCACTTCCATGGCGATGTTGTCGCCCGGCATCACCATCTCGGTGCCTTCCGGCAGGTGCACGACACCGGTCACGTCGGTGGTGCGGAAGTAGAACTGCGGACGGTAGTTGGTGAAGAACGGGGTGTGGCGGCCGCCCTCTTCCTTGGTGAGGATGTAGGCCTCGGCCTTGAACTTGGTGTGCGGCTTGACCGAACCGGGCTTGCACAGCACCTGGCCGCGCTCGACTTCCTCGCGCTTGGTGCCGCGGAGCAGCGCACCGATGTTGTCGCCGGCCTGGCCCTGATCGAGCAGCTTGCGGAACATTTCGACGCCGGTGACGACGGTCTTCTGGGTCGGACGCAGGCCGACGATCTCGATTTCCTCGCCGACCTTGACGATGCCGCGCTCGACACGACCGGTCACGACGGTACCGCGGCCGGAGATCGAGAACACGTCTTCGACCGGCATCAGGAAGGGCTGATCGATCGGACGCTCGGGCTGCGGAATGTACTCGTCGACATTCTTCATCAGCTCGAGGATGGCGTCATGGCCGAGCTTCTTGTCCGAATCTTCGAGGGCGGCGAGCGCCGAGCCCTTGATGATCGGGATCTTGTCGCCCGGGAATTCGTACTTGGAGAGGAGTTCGCGGACCTCGAGCTCGACGAGCTCGAGCAGTTCCGGATCGTCCACCATGTCGCACTTGTTGAGGAACACGACCAGCGCCGGCACGCCGACCTGGCGGGCGAGCAGGATGTGCTCGCGGGTCTGCGGCATCGGGCCGTCGGCAGCCGACACGACCAGGATCGCACCGTCCATCTGGGCGGCGCCGGTGATCATGTTCTTCACATAGTCGGCGTGGCCGGGGCAGTCGACGTGGGCGTAGTGGCGGTTCTTGGTCTCGTACTCGACGTGTGCGGTCGAAATCGTGATGCCGCGCGCCTTCTCTTCCGGCGCCTTGTCGATCTGGTCGTATGCCGTGAACGTTGCACCGCCCGTTTCGGCCAGGATCTTGGTGATCGCCGCCGTCAGCGACGTCTTGCCATGGTCGACGTGACCGATGGTGCCGATGTTGCAGTGGGGTTTATTACGTTCAAACTTTGCTTTGGCCATTTGACTCTCCGTTCAATCGTTGACTGGCATCAACGATAATCAAGCAAATTTCTTCTGGACTTCCGCCGACACGTTGGCGGGAGCTTCGGCGTAGTGGTCGAACTGCATCGTGAAGGTGGCGCGTCCCTGGCTCATCGAGCGCAGGTTATTGACGTAGCCGAACATGTTCATGAGCGGCACCATCGCGTTGATGACGTTGGCGTTGCCGCGCATGTCCTGGCCCTGGATCTGGCCGCGCCGCGAGTTGAGGTCGCCGATGACCGAGCCGGTGTAGTCTTCCGGGGTCACGACCTCGACCTTCATGATCGGCTCGAGCAGGACCGACTTGCCCTTCTGCAGCGCTTCGCGGAAGCAGGCGCGCGTGGCGATTTCGAACGCCAGCGCCGAGGAGTCGACGTCGTGGTATTTGCCGTCGATCAGCTGGACCTTGACGTCCACGATCGGGAAGCCGGCGACCACGCCAGATGTCAGCACGCTCTCGATGCCCTTTTCGACGCCGGGGATGTATTCCTTCGGCACCGCGCCGCCGACGATCTTCGACTCGAATTCGTAGCCCTTGCCGGGCTCGTTCGGCTCGACGATCAGGGTGACGGCCGCGAACTGGCCGGTACCGCCGGTCTGCTTCTTGTGGGTGTAGCTTTGCTCGACCTTCTTGGTGACGCGCTCACGGAACGCCACCTGCGGCGCACCGATGTTGGCCTCTACCTTGTAGGTACGCTTGAGGATGTCGACCTTGATGTCGAGATGCAGTTCGCCCATGCCCTTGAGAATGGTCTGGCCGGACTCCTGGTCTGTCGAGACGCGGAAGGACGGATCCTCGGCGGCGAGCTTGGCGAGCGCAATGCCGAGCTTTTCCTGGTCGGCTTTGGTCTTCGGCTCGATCGCGATCTCGATCACCGGCTCCGGGAATTCCATCTTTTCGAGAACCACGGGCTTGTTCGCATCGCACAGCGTGTCGCCGGTGCGCGCTTCCTTGAGGCCCGCCAGCGCGACGATGTCGCCGGCATAGGCCTCCTTGATGTCTTCGCGGTTGTTGGCATGCATCAGCAGCATGCGGCCGATGCGTTCCTTGCGGTCACGCGTCGAATTGACGACGCCGGTGCCCGACACCAGCGTGCCGGAATAAATGCGGCAGAACGTGATGGTGCCGACGAACGGATCGTCCATGATCTTGAACGCCAGCAGCGCCAGAGGCTCCTTGTCGTTCGGAAGGCGGACGAGCTCGTTGCCGTCCTCGTCGACGCCCTTGATGGCTGGCACGTCGACCGGCGACGGCAGATAATCCACCACCGCGTCGAGCAGCGGCTGCACGCCCTTGTTCTTGAACGCCGAGCCACACAGCACAGGGAAGAACGCGCCGGTCAGCACCGCCTTGCGGATCAGCCGCTTCAGCGTCGCTTCATCGGGCTCCTTGCCGTCGAGGAAAGCGGTCAAGGCATCGTCATCGAGCTCGACGGCGGCTTCCACCATCTTCTCGCGGTATTCCTTGGCCTGGTCGACGAGGTCGGCCGGGATGTCGACATAGTCGAACTTCGCGCCGAGCGATTCGTCGTTCCAGATGATGCCCTTCATCTTCACGAGGTCGACGAGACCCTTGAAGTTGTTCTCCGCGCCAATCGGCAGCTGGATCGCGATCGGCTTGGCGCCGAGGCGGTCGACGATGTCGGCGAGGCACTTGAAGAAGTCGGCGCCGGTCTTGTCCATCTTGTTGGCGAAGACGATGCGCGGAACCTTGTACTTGTCGCCCTGGCGCCAGACGGTCTCGGTCTGCGGCTCGACGCCCTGGTTACTGTCGAGCACGCACACGGCGCCGTCGAGCACGCGCAGCGAACGCTCGACCTCGATGGTGAAGTCGACGTGGCCGGGCGTGTCGATGATGTTCAGACGCTTGCCGTTCCAGAACGCGGTGGTGGCAGCCGAGGTGATCGTGATGCCACGCTCCTGCTCCTGCTCCATCCAGTCCATCGTCGCGGCACCTTCGTGCACTTCGCCGATCTTGTGGCTCTTGCCGGTGTAATAGAGGATGCGCTCGGTGGTCGTGGTCTTGCCGGCGTCGATATGCGCCATGATACCGAAATTACGGTAGTCCTCGATGGCATGTTGGCGGGGCATGGTCTGTTCCCTTGATTCCGATTTTCGCCGTTACCAGCGATAGTGCGAGAAGGCACGGTTGGCTTCCGCCATCCGGTGCACGTCTTCGCGCTTCTTGACCGCGTTCCCCCGGTTATTCGACGCGTCGAGCAGCTCGGCCGAGAGCCGCTCCGTCATCGTCTTTTCGTTGCGCTCGCGCGCTGCAGCGATCAGCCAGCGGATGCCGAGCGCCTGACGGCGCACCGAACGGACTTCCACCGGCACCTGGTAGGTGGCGCCGCCGACGCGACGGGAGCGGACCTCGATGGTCGGCATCACGTTCTCGAGCGCCTGCTCGAACACGCCGAGCGGATTCTGCTTGGTCTTGGTCTCGATCATGCCGAGCGCGCCGTAGACGATGCTTTCGGCAACCGACTTCTTTCCGGCGTACATCACCGAGTTCATGAACTTCGTAATGATGATGTTCCCGAACTTGGGGTCCGGAAGCACTTCACGCTTTTCGGCAGAATGGCGACGCGACATCTGATCTCTTCCCGATTATTTCGGACGCTTGGCGCCGTACTTCGAACGGCGCTGCTTACGGTTCTTGACGCCCTGGGTATCCAGCACGCCGCGGAGGATGTGGTAGCGCACGCCGGGCAAATCCTTGACGCGGCCGCCGCGGATCATCACCACCGAGTGCTCCTGAAGGTTATGGCCCTCGCCCGGGATGTAGCCGATCACCTCGAAGCCGTTGGTCAGGCGCACCTTGGCGACCTTGCGAAGCGCCGAGTTCGGCTTCTTCGGGGTCGTGGTGTAGACGCGCGTGCAAACGCCGCGCTTCTGCGGCGACTGCTGCAGCGCCGGCACCTTCTTGCGCGACTTCTGCACTTCGCGCGGATTTGCGATCAGCTGGTTGATCGTCGGCATGTAGCCTTCACCCTCTTATTCACGCGCAACCGATGACCGGCAGCGCAAATTCTTGTTCGGGACTAGCCGCCCTGTCCGGCCGCCTCGCGTGAAAACGTTCACGCAAAACGAAAACACGCCAACCACTCATTCCCTGAGTGGAAAGCGCTTCGACGCCACAGAGGACCGCGGATCAAGACCTCGAAGCGTTCGCTTTCCGGTCCGGCACCGAGGTCATGCATCCGAAATCGATCTCAAGAGCACTTGCTCAAGAGAACAAAAATCGCACTGGCATTGCCTAGCTATGATCGACAGCGTTTGAGCGGCATTCGTCGAGGTTGGTGCCCGTCCCGGCCAAAAAAACCGTTCGGGGTGTTCCGTTCCGACGCTTGGCGTTGCTCACCGCCTGTCGTGAAGTGGGCGCCTTGTATAAGCCCCACATAGTCAAGTCAAGGCGAAACAGAGGCTTGGAAAGGCTTCTGGCGCTTGCAAAATCTGGGGTCGCGAGGGGTTCGCTGCAAGGCATGTCGCGGCAACAAAAGGCAAGCCGGAAGCGCCTTCGCGAGCATCATCTTTCCCCGCCCCACCATCGAGCGGTCGACAAGGCCGGCCGGCAGAACAAAAGGGGTATTATAATACTATCAAGCAGCCTTTTTCGGCTTGGCTGGAGCGGCCGGGCCCTTGCGGAGCCGGTCCCTCAAATCGCGCAGGCGCTGATAGCCGGTCAGCCGTAGGGCTTCGATTCGGTAGCCGAGGGATTTTCCGGGCCCGATGTCGACGAGCATATCCGCCATCGCCCGGCGCCCTTCCCACAGCTGGCCCATGAAGCTCGATTCGGCCGCGCAGGAATTGATGGCCCTGATGTCCGCGCTTGCCAGCAATTCTTCGGTGATCTTGTCGACCAGCAGCGCCCCGGGCGAGTACCTGGCATGAGCCGCGTCAAAGGCCGTTTTCCAGGTGTAGGCCGTATCGCCGCAATACATCAGCACCTGGGCGGCTGCCACCTCTCCGTTGACGCGCAGTTGCGCCACGGAGGCGTCGCCCCTGGCTGCGAGATCCCGGATCAGTCGCCGCACGAAGGCAGCATCCGCCTCCTGCGAAAGCAACGCCGTGCCCTGCTCGCCCTTCCATGACGCCTTCTCGAGCGCGAGGAACGATTCGAACGCCTGCTGCACGCCGGCCGGCGTCCTGTCGTTGACGATCTCGACCGCGCCGAGCGCGGAAAGCCTGTTCCAGTCCTGCCGCAGCTTCTTGCGGGTCGAACCGGACCGCTTCACGCCGGCCTCTCGGGTGACGTAAGGCCGCGAGAGCTTCGACAGAACAAGGGGTACGGTGCCGCGCTTGGCAAGCGACATCAACATGGCGGCGAACACGGGACCTTCTGCATCCAGCGCAGGAAGATTCAACACCTTGGGCAACGTGCTCTTCTCGATCGCCGAGAAGAACGCCGCGATCACGGCCTCCGCATAGTCGGGGTCGACCACCGGGCTCGACACAAAGGCGTAATTGAAGGGCAAGGCGTCGAGGACGACAGGCCACAGCGGCGCGAACTTGCGCAAGCGCAGCGCCCAAAGCCCCACCAGCTTTCGCCCGGCTGCATCTTCCTCCCAGGCCATGAGCACGCGTATGGCGGCAAACCCAGTCGCGACAGCCGCCATCAGCGCCGCCGGATTCATGAAGACGTTCGGCGAGGCGCGCGCGACCAGATCGTCCCAATCCGGGCCGAGGTCAGGCTTTGGTGAATCAATCGTTACCGTAATCATTCCAGCTCAAATGCGGCGCGCCCCGCGGCGATCTTGGCCGCCCGCCATTGTTTTTCGGTTAAGTCCGGGCCGCCGGGCTTTGCGCAATCGCCTTCAGGCTTTCTTTGCGTTTCCGGGCGCAAGGATGGGGCCAAAGGGACCGGTAAGCCATGCGCTATACGGATGTTGCGATCGTCGGCGGCGGCCTCGCCGGCTCAACGGCTGCGGCGATGCTGGGCCGCGCCGGCATCCCGGCGGTCCTGATCGATCCCCACGTGACCTATCCGCCGGAACTGAGGTGCGAGAAGCTCGGCGGCAACCAGCTCACTTTGTTGCGCAGGACGGGTCTGGCGGACGCGACCTTGCGCGCAACGACTCTCGACGGCGAAGTCTGGGAAGCCCGTTTCGGATACTTGGTCACAAAGAAGCCGAGCGACCAGCACGGCATCATGTACGACACGCTGGTCAACACCATGCGCGCGCAGATCCCGTGCGACGTCGCGACGATCCATGCCAAGGTCGTCGCTGTTTCCAACAACGCGGAACGTCAGAAGCTCGTGCTGTCCAACGACGAGGAAATCTCGGCACGCCTGGTCATCCTGGCAAATGGCTTGAACCTCGGCCTGCGCCATTTGCTCGGCATCAGGCGGAGGGTCATCAGCCCCTGCCATTCCGTCACCTTCGGGTTCGACGTCGAGCCGGCCGGGCGCCCCGCCTTCGATTTCCCCGCGCTGACCTACTGGCCGGGGCGCACCAGTTCCCGCATGGCCTATCTTTCCATCTTCCCGATCGGAAACGCAATGCGCGCCAACCTGATGGTGTACCGCGACATCGACGATCCCTGGCTGACGGCCTTCCGCAAGTCGCCCGAACGGAAGATGTGCGAAGTCATGCCCCGCCTGGAGCGCTTGCTTGGCGAATTCAGGGTGAGCGGCCCGGTCAAGGTCCGGCCGGCCGATCTCTGCGTCAACGACAATTACCTGCAGCCGGGCGTTGTGCTGGCGGGCGACGCCTTCTCGACCTCGTGTCCCGCCGCAGGCACCGGCACCACCAAGGTGTTCAACGACGTCGAGCTGTTGTGCAATACGCACATCCCGCGCTGGCTGGCCAGCGAGGGCATGGGCAGCGACAAGATTGCCATGTTCTACGGCGATCCCCAGAAGGTGGCGTGCGAAGCGGAGTGCCTGGCGAAGGCCTTTCACTTGCGCTCGCTCTCGACCGACAGCGGCCTGGCGTGGCGAGCGCAGAGATGGGCGCGGTTTGCAGTTCGGCTTTCGGGGGGCGTTACCGGTGCGATCCGGAAGCGCCTTTCCGCGGACGGGGTCGCCCCCCGGGCCTCCGGTTATCCCAAGCAGGGCCGGATCGCCTGAGCGCGATCACTCCTCGTCGTCGTCATCCTCGTCGTCGTCTTCATTGTCGTCATCGGCCTGACCGGCGTGATGGGAGCCGTGGCTCTGGTCGTCCCAGAGCTTGCGGTAGACGCCGCCCTTCGCCAGCAATTCCGCATGCGAGCCGCGCTCGATGGCGCGGCCGCCCGAGATCACGATGATCTCGTCCATCTCGACCACCGAGGTCAGGCGGTGGGTCGACCAGATCATGGTGCGATTTTCGGCGACCTTCAGCAGCGTGCGGTTGATCGCGGCTTCCGTGGTCTGGTCGAGTGCCGAGGTCGCTTCATCCAGCAGCAGGATCGAGGGATTGCGGATGATCGCGCGCGCGATCGCCATGCGCTGGCGCTGGCCGCCCGACAGCGTGTCGCCGCGTTCGCCGACCTGGGTGTTGTAGCCATCCGGAAGGCTCATGATGAAGCTGTGGATCTCCGCCTTCTTCGCGGCCTCTTCGACCTCCTCGTCGGTCGCGCCCTCCTTGCCGAGACGGATGTTTTCCCGGATCGACATGTTGAACAGCATGTTCTCCTGGAACACCACCGCCATGCGGCTGCGCAGCGATTCCAGCGTGACGCGGCGGATGTCGACGCCGTCGATGGTGACCTTGCCATCGTCGGGCGTGTAAAGGCGCAGGATCAGGTTGAGCAGCGTGCTCTTGCCGGAACCCGAGGGGCCGACGATCGCGATCCTCTTGCCGACATTGAGCTTGAGCGTGAGGTTGTCGAGCACCGGCGTCTGCGCGCCTTCATACTGGAAGGTGACGCGGTCGAACGTGATGTCGTTCTCGACGCGCGGCAGGTCCGGCGCGCCGGGCCGGTCGGAGCCGCGGGTCGGCTCGTCCAGCAGTTCCTGGATGTGGCGCACGGCGGCCGCCGACTGGATCGACACCGGGATGAAGTGCATGAGATGGGCGATGTTGTAGGACACCTCCCAGAACGCGCTCTCGAAGGTGACGAAGGTGCCGATGGTGATCTGGCCCGTGGTGGCGAGATAGGCGCCGATGGCGAGCACCACGAGGTGCAGCAGCAGCACGGAGATGGTGACGGTGCGCTCCACCATGGTGGAAAGGAACACGGCGGAGGCCGTCTTGATGCGCACATCCTGGTTGCGGAACGTGAACCAGCCGAAGGCGCGGCGCTGCAGGCTGAACGCCTTCACCACCGCTTGGGCAGCGACATTCTCCTGCACCATGCCGAGCAGCGCGGCTTCGTTCAGCTTCTGCTCGTAGTTGGCCTGCACCGCCTTGGGCGTGAGGATGCGCGGCCCGATCAGCGTGATCGGGAACACCAGGAGCGCCACCGCGGCGAGCTGCCAGTTCAGGAACACCATCAGGATTATGCCGGCTATCAGCTCGAGGAACGGGAGCGCCGCGCTGTTGGCAAAGCTCTTGATCGAGCTCTCGAAGGCCGTGAGGTCGATCGAGAAGCGCGACAGGATCTCGCCGCGCTTGGTCTTGGCGAAGTATGATGAGGGCAGGTTCTGCACGTGCTCGAAGATGCGCGTGCGCACGTCGGCGATCAGTCCCGCCGCCAGCCGCGCATCGTGGCGCTCGTACCAGACCGCAACCATCGAGGTCACGATGCCGGCCACCGCCAGCACGCCGAGAATCTTGTAAAGGGCCTGGAAATCCTCCTCGCCGAGCGCATCGTCGATCAGGAACTTCAGGCTGAGCGGCATGATGACGTTGAACAGCGTCTCGACGATGACGCCGAAGCTGACGAAGGCGATCAGCTTCTTGTAGTTGCCGAAATAGGGCCGGACAAAACCATAGATGGTGGCAAACGCGCCGGCAGCCTCGCGGGCGGTAAAGACGACGAGATCCTCGTCCTCCTCGTCGTCGTCGAGCTCGATTTCGTCGTCCTCTTCCTTCTCCGCCTCGTCGGTGGAAGGCGGCGGCGCATCCGGATCGGCCGCGAGCTTCTTCAGCTCGGACTCGTCCGTCTGGGCGTGTGTCGGGTCGTCCGGTGAAGGAGGTCTGGGCGCCATAAAACCAACCGATGTCGCACGGCCGGCATGACCGCAACGCGAGGCGATAGCGGCAAATCGCTACCGTCCCAATCCTAGGCGATCAGGGGGCATTCGGCAAAGCAAATGGAACAGCACGTAAACGCGACTATTCGTCCTCGTCTTCGATCTTGTCGAAGAATGAGTAGCGAAGGCTGTCGGCGTCGGCATACCAGTGCCCCGGGCCCTTGTTGGCGGCCAGGGTCGCGGTCCACACCTCGTCCATGGTGTCGCGACGGTGCATCGACAGGTCGAAGCCGTTGCCGAAGAACAATTCCGACCACTCCCACCAGGTGCCGAGCTTCTTCACACCGCGCAGCAGGTCGTAGCGGTCGATGATCGCCGGCGCCATGTCCGAGGTCACCGAGCCGAACACGACACCGGCCTTGACCACGCGGTTGAGCTCGCGCACGGCACGCGCCACCTGCTTGTCGGAAACGTGACACAGGCTGGTCTCGAACACGAAATCGAAGCTGCCTTTCTTGAACGGCAGGTCGGTGATCGATCCGAGCTTGTTGTACTTCTTCAGCGCCTTCGGCGTCCGGGCGTGGATGGCGCGGTTGTTCTCAACGCCCCAGGCATCGATGCCGCGCCCGCGCAGCGCGCCGACCAGTTCGCCGCTGGCGGAGCCGGCGACCAGCAGCTTGTAGCCCTTCGCCCTGCCCCAGACGATCCGGATCAGCTGCGTCAGGTAATCGGGATCGGTGAACCGGTTCCAGACCTCGTTGTAGGGGCCGACGCCGCGATAGTTCTCGAAGTAGTCGCGATCGATCCTGTCGGAGAATGGCTTCTCGGTCTGCGCGCGCGCGCGGCGCAGCCGCATCATCTCGGTGAGAATGAGGTCGGTCGCAGCGTCCGAGGAATCGAGCAGGCCGTTGAGCGTGGAGTCGAACAGATAGTCGCCGACCACGACGATACCCGGATGCTCCTTCGGCTCCGGCCGGTGATTGGTCAGGACGTCGCGAACCGGCAGGCCTCCGGGCAGCGCGTTGACCGACGACAGCCAGCGATGGATCTTGCCTTCGAGGAAATGGTCGCGCGCATTGCCGAGCGAGGCCGGCAGCGATTTCAGCGCGGCGTCGATCAGTTCCTCGTCGGTCAGGTTGGCAAACGCCAGCGCATCGGAACCCGCGATCAGCCAGTTCAGCACGCCGTGCCTGCCGACGTCGTGGCGCGAGCCTTCGTTGTAGACGCAGCAGCCTCCGAATGCCTCCGACATGAACCAGGAACCCGGGATCTTCTCGCCCCAGAACGGTTCGTCGAACAGGATGGAGACGCGCAGATAATGCGCGGGACGGTCGAAATAGGCGACGTGCTTGACCATCGAGGCGCGCAGCCGTTCGCCTTCCCAGTTCATGGTGGAGAGCCAGGAGTGCGGCAGGCACATCAGCACGAGGTCGAAGTCGCGCGTCTCCGGCCCCTTGCCGTTCATCATGTTGAGGCGGTAGCGGCCGGCCGCTGTCTTGCCGACCTTGAGCACACGGTGGTTGAGCTGGATGTCGGCGTTCACTTCCGAACGCAGGCACTCGATCAGCTGCTCGTTGCCGTTCTGGATGGAGTACAGGCCGATATAGCCGTCGATATCCATCACGAAGTTCTTCAGCGCATTGAGCCCGTTGGTGTTGTGCGATTCCGTCGCGATGTCGGAACGCGCCATCACCTTGAAGAAGCGCTTTGCCGTGGGATCGTCGATTTCCTCGTCGAGCAGTTGCTCGCAGTTCTTCCAGGCCCAGGGATGCTCGTTGTCCTGGGCGCCGACGCCTTCGTAATATTGCAGCGGGCTCATCAGGCCGGCGCAGCGCTTGCGGAACGCCTCGATCGCAGCCGCGGTCTTCTCGCCGTACTTGCGGCGCATGCCCGGCACGTCGTTGAGCAGGACGCCGTCGAGCTGCACCTGCTCGGCGTCCATCGGAATAGTCTGCAGCCCGAAATGCTGGATCAGCTCGCGCAGCGGATCGGGGCCGGTCATCGAGTAGTCGTAGATTTCGGCTACACCGGCCTCGTACATCGCGTTCGCGGTATCGAACTTGCGGGTGACGATCTTGCCGCCGAGGCGGTCGGATGCCTCATAGATGGTGACCCGGCACTGATCGCCGAGCTTCTTCTTCAGATACCAGGCGCTCATCAGCCCGCCCGGGCCGCCGCCGACAATTGCGAGGTCCAACATGTTCCGTTCCGCCGCTTCCGCCGCCCCCTGCCCGGAAAGCGCGCGGTCCAAGTCCAAACTAGAAAAGGCGCTTTTCACCCTGAAGGAAAGATGAACAAAGCGGGTTCCTGCACCGCAGCAATAAAGAAAAACAAAAAGGCCGGCGCGTGGCCGGCCTTTCGCAAGATATTTCCCTATTCTACCGGGACGCTTATTCCGCCGGCGGCAAAGCCAGAGGTTCCGCTTCCGGCGCCGTGGGCACGATCGCGGCCTGCTTCTCGCGCTCGTCGAGGATCAGCTTGTCGCGCTTGACGGCGACTTCGCGGATCTTGGCCATCGAGGCGCCGGTGCCCGCCGGGATCAGCCGGCCGACGATGACGTTCTCCTTGAGGCCTTCGAGCGGGTCGACCTTGCCGTTGACGGCGGCTTCCGTGAGGACGCGCGTCGTCTCCTGGAACGAGGCCGCCGAGAAGAAGGAGCGGGTCTGCAGGCTCGCCTTGGTGATGCCGAGCAGAACAGGCGTTCCCGTGGCGATCTTCTTGCCCTCTTCCTTGGCCTTCTCGTTGACCTGGTCGAACTCGATCTTGTCGACCTGTTCGCCCGCGATCATGTCGGTCTCGCCCTGGTCGGTGATCTCCACCTTCTGCAGCATCTGACGCACGATCACTTCGATGTGCTTGTCGTTGATGAGCACGCCCTGCAGCCGGTAGACCTCCTGGATTTCGTTGACCAGGTAGGCAGCGAGTTCCTCGATGCCCTTGATCGCCAGGATATCGTGCGGCGCCGGATTGCCCTCGACGATGAAGTCGCCCTTTTCGACGACGTCGCCGTCCTGCAAGTGGATGTGCTTGCCCTTCGGGATCAGGTACTCGCGCGTCTCCTCGGTCTTGTCGACCGGCTCGATCGAGATGCGGCGCTTGTTCTTGTAGTCGCGGCCGAAGCGGATGGTGCCGGAGATCTCGGCGATGATCGCCGCGTCCTTCGGCTTGCGGGCCTCGAACAGTTCCGCCACGCGCGGCAGACCGCCGGTGATGTCGCGGGTCTTGGCGCTTTCGGTCGAGATACGGGCGAGGATATCGCCCGGCTTGACCTTGGCGCCGACGTCGACCGAGAGGATCGCGTCGACCGACAGCATGTAGCGGGCATCGCCGCCACGGGCGAGCTTCAGCACCTTGCCGTCCTTGCCCTTGATCACGATCGCCGGACGCAGGTCCGCACCTCCGCGCATCGAGCGCCAGTCGATGACCACGCGCTTGGCGATGCCGGTGGATTCGTCGAGCGTTTCCGAAATCGACTGGCCTTCGACCAGGTCCTCGAAGCCGATCGTGCCCTCGGCCTCCGTGAGCACCGGACGGGTGAACGGATCCCATTCGGCGATACGGGTGCCGCGCTTGACCATGTCGCCTTCGTCGACGAGCATTTTCGAGCCGTACTGGATACGGTGAGTCGCGCGCTCGGTGCCGTCGGCGTCGACGATCGCAACCACCATGTTGCGGACGGTGGCGATCAGTTGACCGTCGCTGTTCTTGACGATCGACTTGTTCCGGATGGTCACCTTGCCTTCGAAGTTCGACTCGACGAACGACTGCTCGTTGATCTGGGCCGCGCCGCCGATGTGGAAGGTGCGCATGGTCAGCTGCGTGCCGGGCTCGCCGATCGACTGCGCGGCGATGACGCCGACCGCCTCGCCGTGGTTGACCGGGGTGCCGCGGGCGAGGTCGCGCCCGTAGCACTTGCCGCAGATGCCGTTGACCAGCTCGCAGGTCAGCGCCGAGCGGATCTTCACTTCCTGGATGCCGGCCTGGTGGAGCGCGTCGACATGCGTCTCCTCCATCAGCGTGCCGCGCTTGATGATCACCTTGTTGGAGGCGGGATCGCGCACGTCATCGCAGGCCGTGCGGCCGAGGATGCGCGAGGCGAGCGAGGCCACCACCGTGCCGGCATCGATGATGGCGCGCATCTTGATGCCGAGCTTGGTGCCGCAGTCGTCCTGCGTGATGATGCAGTCCTGCGCGACGTCGACCAGACGGCGGGTCAGGTAGCCGGAGTTCGCGGTCTTCAACGCGGTGTCCGCGAGGCCCTTGCGGGCACCGTGGGTCGAGTTGAAGTATTCGAGCACCGACAGGCCTTCCTTGAAGTTGGAAATGATCGGCGTCTCGATGATTTCGCCGGACGGCTTTGCCATCAGGCCGCGCATGCCGGCGAGCTGGCGCATCTGCGCCGGCGAGCCGCGCGCACCGGAGTGCGCCATCATGTAGATCGAGTTGATGTCGGCATCGGCGCCCTTGGCGGTCTTCTTGGTCGAAGAAATCTCCTTCATCATCTCCTTGGCGATTTCTTCGGTGGCCTTCGACCAGGCGTCGACGACCTTGTTGTACTTCTCGCCATGGGTGATGAGACCGTCATTGTACTGCTGCTCGAAATCCTTCGCCAGCGTACGGGTGGTCTCGACGATCTTCCACTTGCCGTGCGGCACGACCATGTCGTCCTTGCCGAACGAGATGCCGGCCTTGAACGCGTTGTAGAAGCCGAGCGCCATGATGCGGTCGCAGAAGATCACGGTCTCCTTCTGGCCGCAGTGGCGGTAGACTTGGTCGATGACGCCGGAGATCTCGCGCTTGGTCATCAGCTTGTTGATGATGTCGTACGGGACCTTCGAGCTCTTCGGCAGGAGATTGCCGAGCATGACGCGGCCGGCGGTGGTTTCGATCCAGCGCTTGGCCGGCTTGCCGTCCTCGCCGACGCCTTCCCAGCGATACTTGATCTTGGTGTGGAGGTGGATGACCTTCGAATGCAGCGCGTGCTCCAGCTCGGCCATGTCGCCGAAGATCTTGCCCTCGCCGGGCAGGCCTTCGCGCATGATCGAGACGTAGTAGAGGCCGAGCACGATGTCCTGCGACGGGACGATGATCGGCTGGCCGTTAGCGGGATGCAGGATGTTGTTGGTCGACATCATCAGCACGCGCGCTTCCAGCTGCGCTTCCAGCGACAGCGGAACGTGCACGGCCATCTGGTCGCCGTCGAAGTCGGCGTTGAAGGCGGCGCAGACCAGCGGATGCAGCTGGATCGCCTTGCCCTCGATCAGCACCGGCTCGAACGCCTGGATGCCGAGGCGATGCAGCGTCGGCGCGCGGTTGAGCAGCACCGGATGCTCGCGGATCACCTCGTCCAGGATGTCCCAGACCTCGGGCCGCTCCTTCTCGACCAGCTTCTTGGCCTGCTTGACGGTGGTGGACAGGCCCTTGGCGTCAAGCCGCGAATAGATGAACGGCTTGAACAGCTCGAGCGCCATCTTCTTCGGCAAGCCGCACTGGTGCAGCTTGAGCTCGGGACCGACCACGATCACCGAACGGCCGGAATAGTCCACGCGCTTGCCGAGCAGATTCTGGCGGAAGCGGCCCTGCTTGCCCTTCAGCATGTCGGCGAGCGACTTCAGCGGGCGCTTGTTGGCGCCGGTGATGACGCGGCCGCGGCGGCCGTTGTCGAACAGCGCATCGACCGCCTCCTGCAGCATGCGCTTTTCGTTGCGGATGATGATGTCGGGCGCACGCAGCTCCATCAGCCGCTTCAGGCGGTTGTTGCGGTTGATGACGCGGCGGTAGAGGTCGTTGAGGTCCGACGTCGCAAAGCGGCCGCCGTCGAGCGGCACCAGCGGGCGCAGATCCGGCGGAATCACCGGCACGACGGTGAGGATCATCCACTCCGGCTTGTTGCCGGAATGGCGGAACGCCTCGACGATCTTGAGCCGCTTGGCGAGCTTCTTGTGCTTGATCTCGGAATCCGTCTCCGACATCTCGGCGCGCAGCGTCGCCTCGAGCTTCTCGAGCTCGAGACCCTTCAGCATCTCGCGGATCGCCTCGGCGCCGATCATGGCGGTGAAGCTGTCCTGGCCGTATTCGTCCTGCGCCTTGAGGTACTCGTCTTCCGACAGCAGCTGACGGTCCTTGAGCGCGGTCAGGCCCGGCTCGAGCACGACGTAGTATTCGAAGTACAGGATGCGCTCGAGATCCTTCAGCGTCATGTCGAGCAGAAGGCCGATGCGCGAGGGCAGCGACTTCAGGAACCAGATATGGGCGACGGGAGCGGCGAGCTCGATATGGCCCATGCGCTCGCGCCGGACGCGCGACAGCGTTACCTCGACCGAGCACTTTTCGCAGATGATGCCCTTGTACTTCATCCGCTTGTACTTGCCGCACAGGCACTCGTAGTCCTTGATCGGCCCGAAGATGCGGGCGCAGAACAGGCCGTCGCGCTCGGGCTTGAAGGTGCGGTAGTTGATGGTCTCCGGCTTCTTGATCTCGCCGTAGGACCAGGACAGAATCTTCTCCGGGGACGCGATCGAGATCCGGATCTGGTCGAAGACCTGGGCCGGAGTCGTCGGATTGAAAAGATTCATAATCTCTTGGTTCATGGTCTTCTCCTCGCGTGCCGGTCAAAGGCCGGCAGCAATAAGACATTCTTTTTGGTCACGGGCGCCCCGCCCCGCTCGGGCGAAGCGCCATAGCCCGGCAGTAACGCCGGGCGTCAAAGTTACTCGGCGGCCTCGGAAGTCGTCCCCGGTCCCACCTTGGAATTGTGCAGGTCGACGTTGAGGCCGAGCGAGCGCATTTCCTTGACCAGCACGTTGAACGATTCCGGGATGCCGGCCTCGAACGTGTCGTCGCCGCGGACGATCGCCTCGTACACCTTGGTTCGTCCCGCGACGTCGTCCGACTTCACGGTCAGCATTTCCTGCAGCGTGTAGGCGGCGCCGTAGGCTTCGAGGGCCCAGACCTCCATTTCGCCGAAGCGCTGGCCGCCGAACTGCGCCTTGCCGCCCAGCGGCTGCTGGGTGACGAGCGAGTACGGTCCGATCGAACGCGCGTGGATCTTGTCGTCGACGAGGTGGTGCAGCTTGAGCATGTAGATGTAGCCCACCGTCACCTTGCGATCGAAGGGATCGCCGGTGCGGCCGTCATAGACGGTCGACTGGCCGGACGCATCGAGCCCGGCGAGCTTGAGCATCTCCTCGATGTCGGCTTCCTTGGCGCCGTCGAACACCGGGGTGGCGATCGGCACGCCATGGCTGAGGTTGCGCCCGAGCTCGATCAGCTCGCTGTCGTTCAGCGACTTGATGGTCTCGTCGTCGCCGTAGATCTTCTTCAGCGTCTCCTTCAGCGGCTTGGTGTCCTGCCTGGCGGCGCCGTGCAGGTAGGCATCGACCGTCTGGCCGATGCGCTTGCCGAGGCCGGCGCAGGCCCAGCCGAGATGCGTCTCGAGGATCTGGCCGACGTTCATGCGCGAGGGCACGCCCAGCGGATTGAGCACGATGTCGGCATGCGTGCCGTCCTCGAGGAACGGCATGTCCTCGATCGGCACGATCTTCGACACCACGCCCTTGTTGCCGTGGCGGCCGGCCATCTTGTCGCCGGGCTGGATCTTGCGCTTCACCGCGACGAAGACCTTGACCATCTTCATCACGCCGGGCGGCAGCTCGTCGCCGCGCTGCAGCTTCTCGACCTTGTCGAGGAAGCGCTGTTCGAGGCCCTTCTTCGACTCGTCATACTGCTTGTGCATGGCCTCGATCTCGGCCATCAGCTTGTCGTTCGGCGAGGCGAACAGCCACCACTGCGACTTCGGATACTCGTCGAGCACTGCGCGGGTGATCTTGGTGTCCTTCTTGAAGCCCTTGGGACCGGCGATGCCCTGGCGGTTCTCCAAGAGCTCCGCCAGACGGTTGTAGACGTTGCGGTCGAGGATCGCCTGCTCGTCGTCGCGGTCCTTGGCCAGCCGCTCGATCTCCTCCCGCTCGATCGCCAGCGCACGCTCGTCCTTGTCGACGCCGTGGCGGTTGAACACGCGGACTTCCACGATGGTGCCCTGCACGCCCGGAGGCACGCGCAGCGAGGTGTCGCGGACATCGGAGGCCTTTTCGCCGAAGATGGCGCGCAGGAGCTTTTCCTCCGGCGTCATCGGGCTTTCGCCCTTCGGCGTGATCTTGCCGACCAGGATGTCGCCGGCGCGCACTTCCGCGCCGATATAGACGATGCCGGCTTCGTCGAGGTTCTTCAGTGCTTCTTCCGAGACGTTCGGAATGTCGCGGGTGATTTCCTCGGGCCCGAGCTTGGTGTCGCGGGCCATCACCTCGAATTCCTCGATATGGATCGAGGTGAACACGTCGTCCTTCACGATCCGCTCGGAGAGCAGGATCGAGTCTTCGAAGTTGTAGCCGTTCCACGGCATGAACGCGACAAGCACGTTGCGGCCGAGCGCGAGCTCGCCGAGATCGGTCGAGGGACCGTCAGCGATGATGTCGCCCTTCTTGACGATGTCGCCGACCTTCACCAGCGGACGCTGGTTGATGCAGGTCGACTGGTTGGAGCGCTGGTACTTCATCAGCCGGTAGATATCGACGCCCGACTTGGTGGGGTCGAGATCCTCGGTGGCGCGGATGACCACACGGGTGGCGTCGATCTGGTCGATCACGCCCGAGCGGCGGGCAGCGATCGCCGCACCGGAATCGCGGGCGACCACGCCTTCCATGCCGGTGCCGACGAACGGCGCCTCGGCGCGAACCAGCGGCACCGCCTGGCGCTGCATGTTCGAGCCCATCAGCGCGCGGTTGGCGTCGTCGTTCTCGAGGAACGGAATGAGCGCCGCTGCCACCGAAACCAGCTGCTTCGGCGACACGTCCATGTAGTCGACCTTGTCCGGCGTCACCGGCAGCACTTCGCCGGCGTTGCGGCAGACCACGAGGTCCTCGGTGAAGCGGCCGCGGTTGTCGAGCGGCACGTTGGCCTGCGCCACGCGGTAGCGGCCCTCCTCCATCGCCGAGAGGTACACGACCTCGTCGGTGACGCGGCCGTCCTTGACCTTGCGATACGGCGTCTCGACGAAGCCGTATTTGTTGACGCGCGCAAACGTCGCCAGCGAGTTGATCAGGCCGATGTTCGGGCCTTCCGGCGTCTCGATCGGGCAGATGCGGCCGTAATGCGTCGGGTGCACGTCGCGCACCTCAAAGCCGGCGCGCTCGCGGGTCAGACCGCCCGGTCCGAGCGCCGACAGGCGCCGCTTGTGGGTGATCTCCGACAGCGGGTTGGTCTGGTCCATGAACTGCGACAGCTGCGAGGAGCCGAAGAATTCACGCACGGCCGCCGCGGCGGGCTTCGCGTTGATCAGGTCCTGCGGCATGACGGTGTCGATATCGACGCTCGACATGCGCTCCTTGATGGCGCGCTCCATGCGGAGCAGGCCGATGCGGTACTGGTTCTCCATGAGTTCGCCGACCGAGCGCACACGGCGGTTGCCGAGATGGTCGATGTCGTCGATCTCGCCCTTGCCGTCGCGCAGGTCCACCAGCGTCTTGATGACGGCGAGGATGTCTTCCTTGCGCAGCGTGCGGTGGGTGTCGGGCGCATCGAGCTCGAGGCGCATGTTCATCTTGACGCGGCCGACCGCGGAGAGATCGTAACGCTCGGAGTCGAAGAACAGCGACTGGAACATGGTCTGCGCGGAGTCGAGCGTCGGCGGCTCGCCCGGGCGCATCACCCGGTAGATGTCGAACAGCGCGTCCTCGCGAGTCATGTTCTTGTCGGCATGCAGCGTGTTGCGGATGTAGCCGCCGACATTGACGTGGTCGATGTCGAGCACCGGCAGTTCCTTGTAGCCGTGCTCGTTCAGTGCCTTCAGCAGCTTGTCGGTGATCTCCTCGCCGGCTTCGGCATGGATCTCGCCGGTCTTGGCGTTGACGAGGTCTTCGGCGAGGTAGTTGCCCGCCAGTTCCTCGTCCGACAGGCGCAGCGCCTTCAGCCCCTTTTCCTGGAGCTGGCGCGCGGCGCGCACGGTGAGCTTCTTGCCGGCTTCGAGCACGACCTTGCCGCTGTCTGCGTCGATCAGGTCGTTGACCGTCGAGTAACCGCGGAAGCGGTCGGCGGCAAACGGCACGCGCCAGCCGTCCTTGGTGCGCTTGTAGGTGATCTTCTTGTAGAAGGTCGCGAGAATCTGCTCGCCGTCGAGGCCGAGCGCATACATCAGCGACGTCACCGGGATCTTGCGGCGGCGGTCGATGCGGGCAAACACGATGTCCTTGGCGTCGAACTCGATGTCGAGCCAGGAGCCGCGATACGGAATCACGCGGGCGGCGAACAGGAGCTTGCCCGAGGAGTGGGTCTTGCCCTTGTCGTGGTCGAAGAACACGCCGGGCGAACGGTGCATCTGCGAGACGATGACGCGCTCGGTGCCGTTGACGATGAAGGTGCCGTTCATGGTCATGAGCGGGATGTCGCCCATGTAGACGTCCTGCTCCTTGATGTCCTTGACCGACTTGGCGCCGGTTTCCTCGTCGATATCGAACACGATGAGGCGCAGCGTCACCTTCAGCGGCGCAGCGAAGGTCATGCCGCGCTGGCGGCACTCGTCGACGTCGTATTTCGGCGGCTCGAATTCGTAGCGGACGAATTCCAGCATCGAGGTGCCCGAGAAGTCGGAGATCGGGAACACCGAGCGGAACACGGCCTGCAGGCCCTCGTCCGGACGGCCGCCGGTGGGTTCGTCGACCATCAGGAACTGGTCATAGGACGCCTTCTGAACCTCGATGAGGTTCGGCATCTCTGCGACTTCCTTGATATGTCCGAAGAACTTGCGAACGCGTTTGCGACCGGTGAATGTCTGCTGCGCCATCGTGGCCTCTCATCTGCGCCGCCCCCGCCGTGAGGGCGAACCTTCCGGACCGCGGTTTGCGACCGCCATCCGGGTTGAATTTCGATTCGTTTCGACCCCCCAAAGCCCGATTGCGGGTTTTTCGTCCCGATTTCGTTCTTCGGACCTTCAAAACGCAAAACGACGCGCGGGGCGCGCTAGCGCACCCGCCCGTCACAACCATTCATTTCACGGACTGCAAAAAGCCCGAAATCTGACTGTCTCCCAACGGCTTGCGCCGGGAACCCTGCCGTCCCCGTCACCGCGCCGTGTTTTCCTGCTGCCGACCCGATATGGGGCGGCGAACGCAGGGATTCGAGGATTAAGTTCCCGAATCCCCACACTTTTCTGTGTACGCCCTGCTCCGGGATGCCCCGAAGCACGCTTCTTGCACAATCCCGGGGATTCGGCCCCGGGTTTACGCACTTACTTGAGCTCGACCTTCGCGCCAGCCTTCTCGAGCTGGGCCTTGATCTTGTCGGCTTCGTCCTTGTTGACGCCTTCCTTGACCGGCTTCGGAGCGCCTTCGACGAGGTCCTTGGCTTCCTTCAGGCCCAGGCCCGTGATGGCGCGGACTTCCTTGATGACCTCGATCTTCTTGTCGCCGGCGGAAGCCAGCACGACGGTGAACTCGGTCTTCTCTTCGGCCGGAGCGGCGGCGGCGCCACCAGCGGCGGGGCCGGCAACCGCAACCGCGGCAGCGGCGGACACGCCCCACTTCTCTTCCAGGAGCTTAGCGAGTTCAGCCGCTTCGAGCACGGTGAGGCTCGAGAGGTCGTCGACGATTTTCTGCAAGTCAGCCATTGATCTGTTTCCTTAAACGTATGGTTCGAACCAGGTTGATGTTTTGCGAAGGGTCAGGCCGCTTCGCCCTTTGAGGCATGAGCCTGAATGACGCGCGCGAGCTTGGCCGCGGGAGCGTTCGACAGTTGGGCGATCTTGGTCGCGGGCGCCACGAGGAGGCCCACGAGCTTTGCGCGCAGTTCGTCGAGCGACGGCAGCGAGGCAAGCGCCTTCACGCCATCGACATTCAGGACGGTTTTACCCATCGAGCCGCCGAGGATGACGAACTGTTCGTTCGCCTTGGCGAATTCGATGGCAACCTTCGGCGCGGCGACCGGATCGCTGGAAGTTGCGATCACGGTCGGCCCCTTCAACAGGGGGCCGATGCCGGCGACGTCAGTGCCTTCAAGAGCAATTTTGGCGAGACGGTTCTTCGAGACCTTCACCGATGCGCCAGCCTGCCGCATCTGCATGCGCAGCTTCTGCATCTGGGCCACGGTGAGGCCGGAATAGTGGGCGACGATGGCAACGTTCGTGGTCTTGAAGACCTCGTTGAGCGCTACGACCGCGTCCTTTTTTGCCGCTCTTTCCACAGCAAGCTCTCTCCGGTTGGCGGCCTTGCTCATCTTGGAGCAGGACCACCGGGTTGCACCCGCCGTCCCGCCCGTCACCTGACATTCGGAAGCGAGCTTCCGAAGGACACGAAGGGCAAGACGACATCTTAAGCCTGCCCTCCCGAAAGCCTTCGCAGGCCCGCGGGGTGTCGAGGTTCGAACCAAACTCCCTCCACGCCGCCAATAATGGCAGGCGCGAACAAAAATCCGGTCTTCACCCGTCTATGCAGGCCGTTCGATTAAGCCCTTGAAGAACTTGCGTTCGTCGCAGGCGCCTGCAGTCTCGGACAGGATCGAGGCACATCGGCAGAACCGACGGCCCCTGCCCCATTCCACCGGGACGAAGTTTCCTCTTCCTCTTGAACGGCCCGAGCGGACGTCAAAAGGAACAGTCTCCCTTCATTTCGGCATTTTGGAATGCGAGCACGAACGCGCCAGCGACCGCCAGCACGTCCGGAGGCGGCTGTTTATCCGCTCCGGCACCGATTGCCAAGAGCAAAAATCGGGCCGCGGCCGGCGGGGCAAAACCCCTGAAACCGGCCTCTCCGGGCCCCGTATATCGCCCATATAATGGGTTCCCGCCAAAATGGGGCCGCTACGGGGGCATTTTCGATGGCAAAGCCGGCCGACAGCTACTTCAACCCGGTGACCAAGACGCGGCTGGTGTTCGTCACGACGGCTGAGTCGTCCGGCGGAATGGAACTCGCCATCGACTGGTTCGTCCCGCCCGGCGAGCGGCTGGCGGCGATTCCCCACTGCCACGGCGGAGGGCCCGACGGCGCCAGCATCGAGCATTTCGACCTGCTCGAGGGCAGCGCCGGTTGCAGCATCGGCGGGGTCAGGCAGCAGGCGAGCGCACCCCACACCTTCACGGTCCCCTTCAATACGCCGCATGTCCATCCCTGGAACACCGGCACCATGACATTGCACGTGCGCCAGCGCATCACTCCGCCGGAGCCGAGCCTCGAAATCCTTGAAGGCGTCGAGCGCTTCTTCGAGACCCTGACCGCGCTGAGCCAGCAGGGCCGCGCCAACCGCCGCGGCGACATCTACAATCCCTTGCAGGCCGCGCTGCTTCTGACCAGCACGCTGTTTCCGGTCACCTATATCGCCTATCTGCCCGTCGGCCTGCAGGCGGCCGCGCTGGGCGGCATGGCGAAACTGGCCAGGCGCCTCGGCTATCCCGCGCATATCATGCCGAAGGCGGGCTAGGATCGTAGGATGGGTAGAGCGAAGCGAAACCATCATGCTTCAACAACAAAGATGAATGATGGGTTTTTCGACGCGCTCGACCTCTCCCACGGCAGCAGCGGCGCGCACCATTGCAAATCCGGCACGACGGGCAAGTCACTTCGGTTTGACGGAATCGTGTCAAGCCCCGGAGTGAAAAATATTTCGCTTTACCAGAATTCTGATTTGCGGTATGCATGCCCCAGCCCGCGCCACCATGAGGGACGTTCGCGCGATCGTCACGGAACGTGGTGCGGGTTGCGATGGACGCTTGCCGCGTCAGGCGGGGTCATTCCCGCCCGACGAAAACGCGGCAGCGTACGGCGAAATCGTGTGGTCCTGGCGCCGCGACCCTGGCGTCTATCCCCGCCGGCCTGTGCTGGCGAGGCAACGGGGGCAAGACAGGCCGTTCCCCGGGGAGAGCGCGACATAAGCCGTAAGGCCATTGCGCGGGGAAGGCCGGGCTGTCCCGGCTGTACCTGTCAAACCCGTGTGCACCTTTTGTAGCACTTTTCGCACACGGCAATGCGGGCGCAGTCGGCGCCCGGCCTTCCCTGCGCCCTCTTCACAGAAGAGGGCCGAAGAGACCGCAAAACTCAGGCGAAACCGCGCCGTGAGAACGAGAAGCTATGTCTGCATTCTTGTCGCGGCCATCCTTCGAGACGCCGCGCGAGCGCGGCTCCTCAGGATGAGGCAGCAAAGCGCCGTAGGGTGGGCAAAGCGCAGCGTGCCCACCCTCAAGAGCACTGCACGCAAGGTGGGCACGGCGCAAGAGCGCCTTTGCCCACCCTACAGTTCTCACCCCGCCTTCACCGCAAAGGGCAGCGGCTTGCCGGCGAAGAACGCCTCCAGATTCGCCATCACGCAGTCCTGCATCGCGACGTGGCCTTGCAGCGTGTGGCCGCCGACATGCGGGGCGAGCACGACGTTCGGCAGCGCGGTCAGCGCATCCGGCGCGTGCGGCTCCTTCTCGAAGACGTCGAGGCCGGCGCCGGCGATGGTCTTGTCGGTGAGCGCTGCAACCAGTGCGCGCTGGTCGATGACGGAACCGCGCGCGATGTTGACGACATGGCCGTCCTCGCCGAGCCGCCGCAGGATATCGGCGTTGACGACGTGATACGTCTCGGGGCCGGCGCGCACGGCGACGATGAGCACGCTGCACCAGTCGGCCAACGCCTCCAGACCGTCGAAATAGCGATAGGGCACGTCATGGCGGCTGCGGCTGAAATAGCCGACCTCGCTCTCGAAGGCGGCCACGCGCGCGGCGATGCGGCGGCCGATCTCGCCCATGCCGTAGATGCCGACCTTGCGTCCGCCCATGCCGTTCTGCGGCCGCATCAGCGGCGACGGTTTCGACGCCGCCCAGCTGCCGTCGCGGATAAAGCCGTCGGCGACCAGGATCCGCCTCACGCTTGCCAGCGTCAGGGCCAGCGCCATGTCGGCGACCGACGAGGCATTGGCGCCGGGACTGTTGCCGACCGCGATGTTGCGCGCGGCTGCGGCCTTCAGGTCGACGCCGTCATAGCCGGTGCCGTAGCAGACGATCGCCCCCAGTTGCGGCAGCAAGTCCATGATGTCACCGCCGAGCCGCTGGCCGCCTGCCGCGAGCACGGCGCGGACGGAAGCGAGCTGTTCCGCCGAAAACACCTCGCCGGGCTTCTTCCCCGCCGCATCCATCAGCTCGTAGCGCTGGCTGATGCGCGCCATCTGCGATTTCGGGAAGCGGTGGAGGATCAGGACTTTCTCGGGCATCGCGGCCTCTTCTTGCAAATGAAACGGGCGGAACCGGTGACCCGATCCCGCCCTTCGATTGTCATGCCCTCAGGCGAATCATCAGTCGTGCAGCGAGCCCGGCTCGACCTTCACGCCCGGCCCCATGGTGGAGGAAACCGCGACGCGCTGGATGTAGGTGCCCTTGGCGCCGGCGGGCTTGGCCTTGGCGACCGCGTCCGCGAGCGCCTTGACGTTCTGCACCAGCTTCTCCTCGGAGAACGAGGCCTTGCCGACGCCGGCCTGCACGATGCCGGCCTTCTCGACGCGGAACTCGACCGAACCGCCCTTGGCGCCCTTGACCGCAGTGGTGACGTCCATGGTCACGGTGCCGATCTTCGGGTTCGGCATCATGCCGCGCGGGCCGAGCACCTTACCGAGGCGGCCGACCAGCGGCATCATGTCGGGGGTGGCGATACAGCGATCGAAATCGATGTTGCCGCCCTGCACCTTCTCCACCAGATCTTCCGCACCGACCACGTCGGCGCCGGCGGCCCTGGCTTCATCGGCCTTCGCACCGCGCGCGAACACGCCGACGCGCAATGTGCGGCCGGTGCCGTTCGGCAGGGTGACGACGCCGCGGACCATCTGGTCGGCGTGGCGCGGATCGACGCCGAGATTGATCGCAATCTCGATGGTCTCGTCGAACTTCGCCTTTGCCCGAGCCTTGACCATCTTGATGGCCTCCGCGAGCGGGTACGCCTTCTCGGGATCGACGCCTTCGCGGGCGGACTTGTAACGCTTTCCGATTGCCATGGCGCCTTACCCCGCAACTTCCAGACCCATCGAACGGGCAGAGCCCTCGACCATTTTCATGGCCGATTCGATGGTGTCGCAATTGAGATCCTTCATCTTCTTCTCGGCGATCTCGCGCACCTGCGCCTTGGTCACCTTGCCGGCCTTGTCGCGGCCCGGAGCCTTCGAACCGGACTCGATCTTGGCGGCCTTCTTGAGGAAGTAGGACATCGGCGGCGTCTTCATCTCGAAGGTGAAGGAACGGTCCGCATAGATGGTGATGATCACCGGGATCGGGGTGTTCTTCTCTTCCTTCTGCGTCTGGGCGTTGAACGCCTTGCAGAATTCCATGATGTTCAGGCCGCGCTGACCAAGCGCGGGGCCGATCGGGGGCGACGGGTTCGCCGCTCCCGCCGGCACCTGAAGTTTCAGGTATCCGGTCACTTTCTTTGCCATGTATCACTCCTGTTGTGCCGGCGAACCGGCGGTTTCAGGTTCCGTGGTTCGGATGGAGGCGGCTGGCTACCGCCCTCTCCTCCCACGGCCTCTTCAGTCTACGCGAAGATCGATCCTCGCGCCCTCAATATACACGAAGACGCACTTCGTGCTTTCGCAATCAGACCTTCTCGACCTGAGCGAATTCCAGTTCGACCGGGGTCGCGCGGCCGAAGATCGACACGGCGACCTTCAGGCGCGAGCGCGCCTCGTCGATTTCCTCGACCACACCCGAGAACGAGGCGAACGGGCCATCGGCCACGCGGACGTTCTCGCCGATCTCGAACGACACCGAGGCCTTCGGCCGTTCCACGCCCTCCTGCACCTGGTGCAGGATGCGCATGGCTTCGGCTTCCGAGATCGGCATCGGCTTGTTTTCGGCGCCGAGGAAGCCGGTCACCTTGGGCGTGTTCTTGATCAGATGAAACGCCTCGTCGGTCAGCTTCATCTTCACCAGCACGTAGCCCGGGAAGAACTTGCGCTCGGCGTCGATCTTGCGGCCGCGGCGCACTTCCGTGACCTTCTCGGTCGGCACCAGCACCTGCTCGAACAATTCCTCGAGCCCGCGCTGCTTGGCCTGCTCGCGGATCGATTCAGCGACCTTCTTCTCGAAGTTCGAGTAGGCGTGAACGATGTACCAGCGCTTGTCCATAAGTTGAGTTCCGGCGCTCATCAGCGGATGCCCAGAATGAAGGTAACGAAATAGCGGATGATGATGTCCGCGACGAAAAAGAAGATCGATGCCAGCGCCACCATGACGAACACCATGATAGTCGTGATGGTCACCTCGCGGCGGGTCGGCCAGGTGACCCTGCCGGCCTCCGAACGCACTTCCTGGAGAAATTTGAACGGGCTGAAAGCCATTCTGTCGATCCAAAGGCCGTCTTGAGACGATGCTTGATTTTACGGGAATCCCGAGCAGCCGATATGAGCCCAGCCCTCGTTGGAAGGATGAGCCGCAAAGCGAGCTCGATTGTTCGGGGGAATTCAACGCCGCGCCGGATATCCGCATCAAACGGGCCGGCAGCAGGTGGCGGCTATCTACTGCGCCGCGGGGCAAAGGTCAAGGTATGGGCAGGACCAAAAGCGGAACGAGCTGCCTACGTCGCAACGGTGGGTGGCTCTTGGCCGAGCGCCGCCACGCGACAGCGCCCTATTTCCCTGTTTGCGGACGATCAAGGGGCGACCGCCAAACATGGCCTCTACTGCCTCGGGCAACCGGCGTTCGGCAAACGCCAGTTGCCACCCACCCATGGAAGGCAATTCAATGACCAAGAATGTCGGAACAATCGATCGCGTGATCCGGGCCGTTGTCGGGCTCGCCATCCTCAGCCTGGTATTCGCCGGACCGAAGAGCCTGTGGGGCTTGCTGGGCCTCATTCCGCTCATCACCGCCCTTGTCGGCTGGTGTCCGCCTTATGCCCTGCTCGGCTTCAACACCTGCAAGGCAGCAGCAAAGCCCGGTGCCTGACACAAGTGCAGCGGGGCGCTGCGACTCCGGCCGCGGCGCCTCGCCCATTATTTGCTACGGCCTCAGGCCGCCGACTTGATCTCGATCTGCTTGCTCTGCGCGGGCGCAGGCTTCTTCACGGTCACCTTGAGCACGCCCTTGGCGATCTCGGCCGAGACGTCCTCCGGCTTCACGCCTTGCGGCAGCTCTACCGAGCGCGAGAACGAACCGTAGCTGCGCTCGACCAGATGATAGTCTTTCTCCTTCTCTTCACGCTCGCTCCTCTTCTCGCCGCGAATGGTGAGAACATTGTCGGCGAGGTTGATCTGGACATCCTTGGTCTCGAGACCCGGAAGTTCGGCCTCGATCTCGATCGCCTTGTCGGTCTCGGCCACGTCCATCCGCGGCAGGTTGGCGCCCGCGCCGGTAAAGGCCGGGAAGTTGGGGAAGCCGCGGGTCACGCCTTCGAACAGCCGGTCGATCTCCTGTTGCAGGAACGAGAACGGATTGGCCTCCCGGCGGGAGACAGTGCGATCGGTTCCAACGGGTATCAGAGACTTGTTCATTGCTTGCCTCCAGGTGAAGTTGAGCCCCATGCGCGGCGCCAAGCTAGAGTGCCGGGCGAGCGTGACGTTGCGCGAGATCAAGCCGGCTTTGTCGCATTGCGCAAAATTGCTCATGCTGGGCGGTCAGGAAATTCCCAATGCACGCCATGGTTCTCACTGCCAGGGGAGCGGCACTCACGATGCAGGAGCGGCCGGACCCTGTGCCCGGCGCAGGCGAGGTGCGCGTGAAAGTCAGTGCCTGCGGCGTTTGCCGGACCGATTTGCACGTCGTCGACGGCGAATTGCCCGATATCGGCTATCCCATCGTGCCCGGACATGAAGTCGTCGGCCGGATCGATGCGCTGGGAACAGGCGTCTCCGGGCTCGCGCCGGGCATGCGCGTCGGCGTGCCCTGGCTCGGCTGGACCTGCGGCCACTGCAGCTATTGCGAGCACGGGCAGGAAAATCTCTGCGACCGCCCGCAATTCACCGGCTACACCCGCGACGGCGGTTTCGCCACGCATCTGGTTGCGGACGCCCGCTACTGCTTTCCGCTTGGCGAGGCCGGCGACGACACCGCGCTCGCTCCCCTGCTCTGCGCCGGCCTGATCGGCTGGCGCTCGCTGGTGATGGCAGGTCCCGGCAAGCACATCGGCATCTACGGTTTCGGCGCGGCCGGCCATATCGTGGCGCAGGTCGCCCGTTGGCAGGGCCGCTCGGTCTATGCCTTCACGCGCAAGGGCGATGCCGACGCGCAGGGCCTGGCGCGCGCGCTCGGCGCGGTGTGGGCCGGCGCATCGGAAGATATGCCGCCGGCCCCGCTCGACGCTGCGATCATCTATGCGCCCGTCGGCGCGCTGGTGCCGATCGCGCTGCGCGCGGTGCGCAAGGGCGGCCGCGTGGTTTGCGCGGGCATTCACATGTCCGACATCCCGGCCTTCCCCTACAACATTCTCTGGCAGGAACGGCAGCTCGTCTCGGTTGCCAATCTCACCCGGCAGGACGGCCTCGATTTTCTGAAGGTCGCGGCCCAGGCCGACATCCGGACGCACACCACGGCGTTCCCGCTCGAACGCGCCAACGAGGCGCTGGCGCAATTGCGTGACGGCAAGCTCGTCGGCGCCGCGGTGCTGCGGCCATGACCGCGCCGGCGAAATCCACCGCGTCGAGCCAGAACGAGGTGCTGGCGTTTCTCGCCGCCGGCGCCGGCACCGGCGTGCCCACCAGGCGCATCGATACCCACATTTCGATCGTGTTCCTTGCCGCCGATCGCGTCCTGAAGATCAAGCGCGCGGTGAGGCTACCTTTCCTCGACAACTCGACGCTGGAGCAGCGCAAGCGCTGCTGCGAGGAGGAACTCGCGGTCAACGCCCGCCACGCGCCCGCGATCTATCGCCGGGTCGTCGCCATCACGCGCGAAGCGGACGGGCTTGCGCTCGGCGGCAAGGGGCCGCCGGTCGAGTGGGCGGTGGAAATGGCGCGCTTCGACGAGACCCGCACGCTCGACCATCTCGCCGCGGCGCGCGCCGTTCCGCCTGCAGCGGCTGACCTGTTGGCCGAGACAATGCGCGCTTCCCACGCCGGCGCCCCGATCGCCACGGGATCGCAATGGCCGGCTTCGATCGCGACCATCATCGACCGCAACACCGACAAGTTCCTTGAGCAGCGCGCGTTGCCGGCCGGCGACGTCGGTCGGCTGCACGAGCTCAGCCACCGGCATTTCCGCGACCATCTCGCCCTGCTGCAACGGCGCACCGCGGCCGGGCAGGTGCGCCGCTGTCATGGCGATGCGCATCTCGCCAACATCGTCATGATCGGAGAGCAGCCCGTCCTGTTCGACGCCATCGAATTCGATGCGGCGATGGCGACGACCGACCTGCTCTACGACCTCGCCTTCCCGATCATGGACTTCCTGCATTTCGGCTACGCCGATGCGGCGAACCGCCTGTTCAACGGCTACTTGCAGTCCGGATGGCGCGAGCATGGCGATGCGCTGGTGCTGCTGCCGCTGTTTCTCTCGATGCGCGCCGCAGTCCGAGCGCTGGTGTCGTTCACCAAACACGAACTTTGTCCAGACGATCCCGCCGGCATCGCCGATGCGAAATCCTATTTTGCCCTCGCGCTGCACCTGATCGCTCCGCGCAGGCCATCCCTGCTCGCCATCGGCGGACGCTCGGGGACGGGCAAGAGCGTGCTGGCGCGCAGCATCGCGGGCCGGATCGCGCCGGCGCCCGGCGCCGTGCTGCTGCGCTCTGACCTCATTCGCAAGGAACTTGCCGGTGTCGATGCGCTGACGCGGCTGCCGGAAGCGGCCTACACGCGCGAGAGCTCGGATCGGGTCTATGGCGAGATGTTCGACCGCGCCCGCCATGTGCTCGCACAGGGACACTCCGCCCTGCTGGATGCAGCCTTTCTGACGGAGGCCGAACGAACGGCGGCGGCGGAAATCGCTCGCGCCGCCGGCATCGATTTCCACGGCATCTTTCTCGTGGCCGCGCCCGAAGTCCGCGTGCAGCGCATCGGCTCGCGCCGCAACGATGCATCGGATGCCTCCCAAGCCGTCGCACTCAGCCAGGAAGCCATCGATCCCGGCGCGATCGATTGGCCGATCGTGGACGCCTCGGGAACGCCGGATGAAACACTGGCGCACGCCGCGCCGCATTTGCCTCCATCTCAGCGTTGCAACACATACTGACCCGGTGCATCCGCCAGCACGCTCTGCTTCGGTCCACCCATCGGCGGCGGTGCGACGGGCGCGCCGGAATGCTCGATGAGAAAGCGCACCCATTCCGGCCACCACGATCCCTCGTGCCGCGGCGCGTGGCTCAGCCACTCGTCGGGCCCGAGATAGGGCGCGTCGGCCTCCTTGCCCAGCACCTGATAGGTGTGCCCCGCCTCGCCCGGCGGCGCGACGATGCCGGCATTGTGCCCGCCGCTCGCCAGCACAAAGGTGATGTCGGCATCGGCAGCGAGGTAGTTGATCTTGTAGGTCGAGCGCCACGGTGCGACGTGGTCGCGCAGCGTCCCGACTACGAACATCGGGGCGTGCAGATCGGACAGCGAGATCAGGTCGCAGCCGGCATAGTAACGGCCCTCCGCCAGCTCATTGTTGAGGAACAGCTTGCGCAGATACTCGGAATGCATCCGGTAAGGCATCCGCGTGGCGTCCGCGTTCCACGACATCAGGTCGTTCGGTGCGGAGCGCTCGCCCAGCAGATAAGAGCGAATCGCGCGCGACCAGACCAGATCGTTGGAGCGCAGGATCTGGAATGCGCCCGCCATCTGCTCAGTGCCGAGCACGCCTCGCTCCCACATCATGTCCTCGAGGAAGGCGACCTGGCTCTCATTGATGAACAGCGTGAGCTCACCCGCTTCGGTAAAGTCGGTTTGCGCCGCCAGCAGCGTCAGCGAGCTCAGGCAGTCCGGCCTCGCCGTGGCGAGATGCGCGGCGGCAATCGAGAGCAATGTGCCGCCGAGGCAGTAGCCGGCCGCATGGATCGGCTGCCCCGGCATGATCGAATTGATGGCGGCAATCGCGGCGTCGATGCCGAGCGTGCGATAGTCTTCCATCCCGAGGTCGCGCTCTTCCGGCGTCGGATTGCGCCAGGAGATCATGAAGACGGTAAACCCCTGCCCCACCAGATGGCGCACCAGCGAATTGTGCGGCGACAGATCGAGGATATAATATTTCATGATCCATGCCGGCACGATCAGCACCGGCTCGGGGCGGACTTCCGCCGTCTGCGGCGCGTACTGGATCAGCTCGATCAGCCGATTGCGGTAGACCACCTTGCCCGGCGCCGTCGCGACGTCCTTGCCGACAACGAACGGCCTGCTGTCGCCGAGCCGGCCCGATCCGAGCAGCGCACGAGCGTCCTCGGACCAGTTTCGCAGGCCCGCCGCAAGATTGCCGCCCCCTGTCTCCCGCGTCTTGCGCAGCACTTCCGGATTGCTGAAGGCGAAATTGGTCGGCGCCGCCATGTCCAGAACCTGGCGCATCGCAAAGTCGACGATGGCTGCGTTGGACTGCGACAGTCCGCGCACGCCGGTCGCGGCGGAATGCCACCATTGCTCGGTGAGCAGGAAGGCCTGCGCCATCATGTTGAAAGGCGGCAGCTCCCAATCGTGCGCCGAGAAGCGGCGGTCGGCTGGCGCGGGAGCGGCAACCGACCAGGGCTTGAAGCCGGCATTGGGAAACGCCAGCGATTCGGCGAAGCGATAGGCGCTGCGCGCAGCCTCGCTTGCAAGCGCGACCTGCTTGCCGGGCGACGCCACCAGGTGCAGCTGCCAGTCGGCAAAGGCCAGAGCCAGCGCAGCCGGCGAAACGCCGCCGGTGAAATGCGCGATGGA
This sequence comes from Bradyrhizobium sp., assembly GCF_016219575.1. Taxonomy (GTDB): domain Bacteria; phylum Pseudomonadota; class Alphaproteobacteria; order Rhizobiales; family Xanthobacteraceae; genus Bradyrhizobium. The sequence goes on from NZ_JACRMG010000005.1 coordinate 209,646, forward strand.
GGCGTGCACCGAGCGGTCGATCGCCTCGGGAATGGTCGGCGGTGCTGATGGAGGCGGACACGGCGCCTCGTGCGCGGCGGCGGCCGGCACGGGAAATGGCACGACTTGGGTTGCGGGCCGCGGAGTCATCATCGTACCCCTCATTCGAGGTCGAAGCGGCGCCGTCCGAGCGCGATGATTTCGCGATCGGAGGGATGATCGGCAGCCTCGGCGTGCAGCGATGTCGGGGCCAGGTCTTTGCGATGTTCCCTCAGATAATGCAGCAGTGCTGCCTTTTCGGTTCCCGGCCCGACGATCAGTATGTCGCGACAGAACCGCAAGGACTCCGCCACCGCCGGCAGGAAGCTCTTGTCTTCCGCGGCTTGGCCAGAACCGATGGTATTGGCCTTGTGGTGCAGATGGGTCGAGGAAGGATGCGCATGCACGACCACCTCGCCGACCCCGGCCAGGCCCATCGGAAAGACCTTTGCAGTCAAGTGATCGATCCAGACCACGGCATGGGCGTGTTTGACATCGGCCGGTTTGGCGTCGGTTTTGTTCATTGTGATTTTCCGTCCTCGAATTGGCGTCGCAGGAAGCGACCGCATTTATGGATCAAAATTTAGGCGTTTGGCTTGGCTGGCGTTTGATTTGGCTCAATCCAGCGCGGGCCGACAGGGTTAAGAAAAAGCAACCGAGCAGACTTGCGGATGGAGAGGCCCATGTACAAGAAGATTCTGGTCAACATTCCCACCGAGCGTTCGCCGCGCCCCGTGATCGACGGCGCGATCTCGCTGGCGGCACGCTGCAAGGCCGAGCTCGATGCGGTGTCGGTCGGCTATGAATCCTCCAGCATGCCCCTGGTCGCCGAAGGCGGCGCGGCGGTCGCGGTCATCTTCGAGGCCGAGCGCGAAAAGGCGCTGGAGCGCGCTAATGCCGCGCTTGCCGTTTTCGAGGCGGAGGCCAAGCAAGCCGGCGTGGTCCATTCCAGCCGCGCCATCAGCGCCCTGCAGGGTGAGGCTGCCGCAATCCTCGGCGCCACCGCACGGCTCTATGATCTCAACGTGGTGGCGCAGCCGGAATTCGAGCGCGACACCTTCGACAACACGCTTGCCCAGGAAATCCTGTTCCAGTCGGGCGGCCCGGTTCTGTTCATGCCCTATACCTTCAAAGGCGCGTTCCATGCCAAGCGGGTCGGCATCTGCTGGGACGGCAGCCGGGTTGCCGCCCGTGCGGTGCGCGATGCCATGCCGCTGCTGGAGAAAGCCGAAGCGATCACGATCATCACCATCAACGCGGACAACAACGTCCCGGCCGAGGCCTCCGCCGCAAATCTTGTGCGCTATCTCTCGGGGCTCGGCGTGCCGACGGAGATCGACAGCCTGAAGACGGAAAAGGCCAATATCCAGTCGAGCATCCTCTCGCTGGCGTCCGACGAGAGTCTCAACCTCCTGGTCATGGGCGGCTACGGCCATTCCCGCCTGAAGGAGACCGTGTTCGGCGGCGTCACCCGCGAGATGCTGGAGTCGATGACCGTGCCGACCCTGATGTCGCACTGAGCTAGCATAGGCTGAGTGGAAGGCGGCAACATGGTCTGGGTCGTCCGTTTCCTCCTTTTCCTCGCAGCACCTATCGCCGCGCTGTTCGTGTCGCGCGATGCGCTGAATTTCGGGATTGTCGAGATGCTGGTGACCATCGTCCTGATCACCGGCCTTGCGCTCGCCGCAACGGCCTGGATGTGGTGGCGAAAATCCGTTGCTGCCGACCGCTCCGCGAAGTGAGGTGCCGATGCCCACCTTCGAGATCCGGTACATCAAGAAGCTCTGCGACGATTCGGGCCACGAGCATGACACCTGCCAGAGCGTGACCACGGTGGAGGCGCCGACCGCGCATGAGGCGTTGCGGCTGGCCGAAGCGCAGGTGTGCGGCAGCCGGCAGCAGTCCGACTGGACCGTGTTTGCCGACGCCGTCGAACTGCGTGCGACGTCACCGCTCGGCCGCGCTGCGCACGGCTGATCGAGGCAAGCGGTCGAAAGCGTTCGGCCGGTCAGATTTTGCGCTAAGTGATTGAAAAGATGGCAGGAGTGGCAGGGCTCGAACCTGCGACCCCCGGTTTTGGAGACCGGTGCTCTACCAATTGAGCTACACTCCTGCAGGGAACCTGGCGTCGCCGCCGGTTCGCGCCGTTTCAAGCATAGGCCATGCCCCGATTGCAAGTGCGAAGCGCCCGGGCTGCCCTGTTCATTCAATTCTTTCTGCGCCACACTCTCGCCCAAGCAACAAGAGCAACGGGAGAGACCATGAACGCGCAAACGGCCGCCCTCAAGACATCCGCCCCGCAGACGCCCTCCCTGCCCCAGGCCAAACCGGAAGCGATCGGGCTTTCCACGTCCCGCCTGCAGCGGCTGTCGGACGCCTTCAAGCGCGAAGTCGACGAGGGCACGCTGCCCGGCGCGACCGTGCTGGTGGCGCGCAAGGGACAGATCGGCTGGTTCGACGCCATCGGCCGGCAAAGCCCGGCTGCTTCCGCGCCGATGGCGCATGACACCATCTTCCGCATCTTCTCCATGACCAAGCCGATCGTCTCCATCGGCATCATGCAGCTGCTCGAGGACGGCCACTTCCTGCTCAACGATCCCGTCGCCAAATTCATTCCGGAATTCGCCGACACCAGGGTCGGCGTCGAAAGCGGCGGCAAGCTCGAGCTCGTTGCCGCGAAACGGCAGATGACGGTGCAGGACCTGCTCCGCCACACCTCCGGCCTCACCTACGACCACACCGGCAACGGCCCGGTGCAGCAGCTCTATAAGGAGTCTCGGCTGCGCAGCCGCAAGATCACCAATGCCGAGCACGCCACGATGCTCGCGGCCATGCCGCTGGTCTGCCAGCCCGGCGCGGAATGGAACTACAGCCGCTCCACCGACATCCTCGGCCGCATCATCGAGGTGGTCAGCGGCAAGTCGCTCGGCGCCTTCCTCACCGAGCGTATCCTCGCGCCGCTGCAGATGGCGGAGACTGCCTTCTCCACCGGCGAGCAAAATGCCGGGCGGCTGGCCGAGCCCTTCGCCAAGGACCCCTGGAATGGAGATGAGGTGAAGCTGTTCAACATGCTCGAGAAGCCCGCGATGGAATCCGGCGGCGGCGGGCTGGTCTCGACCACGATGGACTATGCGCGCTTCTGCCAGATGCTGCTCAATGGCGGCTCGCTCGACGGCAACAGGATCATCGGCCGCAAGACGCTGGAGCTGATGGCCTGCGATCATCTCTCCCCGGACGTGGTGATCAAGGGCGACCTGGTGCCGGCAGGCCACCGCTTCGGCCTCGGCTTTGCCGTGCGGACCGAAGCCGGCATCGCGCCGTTCCTGGGTTCGACCGGCCAGTTCTTCTGGAGCGGCATGGCCGGCACGTTCTTCTGGATCGATCCGAAGGAAGATCTGTTCGCCGTCTTCATGATGCAGGGCCCGGGCCAGCGGCAGCACACCCGCTCGCTGGTGCGCAACCTGGTGTATGCGGCGGTGGAGTGAGACGAAGCGCTCGCCCCCTCCAACACGGTCATGCCCCGCGAAAGCGGGGCATCCAGTACGCCGGGAATTATCGAGTCTATCTCTGAAGCCTCTGGAATACTGGATCACCCGCTTTCGCGGGTGATGACATGCTGAGTGTGTTGCCGCGCAAGAGCGTCAGCTGATCGTAGCCCCTCCGTCGATCACCATGGTCTGGCCGGTCATGAAGTCGCCCGCGGCCGAGCCCATGAATACCGCCGCACCCGCGATCTCGTCGGGAATGCCGATGCGCAACAGCGGCGAGCGTGCGGTCGAGGCTTTCAGGTTGTCCGGATTGTCCCACAGCGCCTTGGCGAAATCGGTCTTGATCAGGCCGGGCGCGATGCAGTTCACGCGGATATTGTGCTTGCCGTATTCGCAGGCGAGGTTGCGCGCGAGCTGCATGTCGGCAGCCTTGGAGATCGCATAGGCGCCGAGAATGGTCGAGCCCTTCAGGCCGCCCACCGAGGAGACGATGATGATCGAGCCGTCCTTGCGCTCGATCATCTGCGGCACCACCATCGAGATCAGCCAGTTGTTGGCGACGATGTTGTTGTCGAGGATCTTGCGGAACTGATCGTCGGAGATGCCGGCGAGCGGGCCGTAATACGGATTCGACGCGGCGTTGCAGACCAGCACGTCGATCCTGCCGAAGGCGCGGTTGCTCTCGTCGACGAGGTTTTGCAGGTTCTCCTTCGAGGAGATGTTGGCGGCGATCGCCACCGCTGTGCCCTTGCCGAACTTGTCGTTGATCTCCTTCGCCACCTGGTCGCAGACGTCGGCCTTGCGCGAGGAGATCACCACCTTGGCGCCGTGCTCGGCCATGCGCTCGGCGATGGCGCGGCCGATGCCGCGCGTCGAGCCGGTGATGACGGCGACTTTTCCCTTCATGTCGAACAAGCTCATGTGTCTCTCTCCCAGATATGATTGCGGCGATTGCGCCGGTTTGGTTCAGGCAAGTTTGGTCTGCACGACTTCGGGACCGGCCGGCTGATGCATCGCCGCATGCGCGGCATCGGCCATCCAGGGCTGCTGGTTCACCATCGGCAGCCGCCAGACGCTGCGATCGCCGGCCGCAAAATGATCCAGCCGCGTCACCGAGCAATTGTCGATGTCGAAGGCAAGCCCGCGCTCCGGCAATCCGCCCAGCGCAAGCCCCACCGCGGCCTTGATGGTGCCGCCATGGCCGACGGCAATCACGTCCCTGCCCGCCTCCGCCGCCGTGATGCGCTGGATGGCGTTGCAAGTGCGGTTGTAGAGGTCCATGAAGCTCTCGCCGCCGGGCGCGGGCTCGTCGATGGCGGCGAACCAGTGGCTGCCGGGCGGACGGCTCGCCAGGAAGGCCGCGCGATTCATGCCCTGCCACTTGCCGAGATTCTGCTCCGCAAACGCAGCCTCGCGCGCCATGCTCGCGGGCCTCGGAAATCCGGTGGCCCAGATCGCTTCCGCGGTCTGATGCGTGCGTTGCAGATTGCTCGCATACCACGCTGCGCTGCGCGGCAGGATTTTCGCGACCGCCTCGAACACCTCGCGATCGCCGGTGTCGCATTCGATGTCGAACTGGCCGTAGATGTTGCCGCCGTCGCTGCGCACCGGCGCGTGACGCACCCACCACCAACGCGTCACCACCACAGCCGGCTTGTTGTTATTGGACATCGCGAAATCCGTTCACTAGTGTCGTCCTACGTCAGAGCACACATCGTCTCAAGTGACTTTGCCGTTTTAAATCTTGTTTGAAATTCCGCTGCACGGCAAGCGCACGGATGGATGTCAGGGAGAAACTCATGGGCCGCCTCGAAGGCAAATCTGTCGTGATCACCGGCGCCGGCAGCGGCATCGGACGCGCGGCGTCGCTGCTGTTTGCGAAAGAAGGCGCAAAACTGATCGCGGTGGACAAGACCGAGGCCGTCAGGGAAACCGCGAAGCTCGTGAGCGAAGCCGGCGGCACCGTGGAAGCCGTGATTGCCGATGCCGGCAACGAAGCCGACGTGAAGGCCTTCATAGACAAGGCGGTGTCGAAATACGGCAAGCTCGACGTCATCTGGGCCAATGCCGGCGTCAGCGGCGGGCTGGTTCCGCTGTCGGAGCAGACCCCGGAACATTGGCAGGAAGTGTTGCGCGTCAACCTGATCGGGCCGTTCCTCGCGATCAAGCATTCGATCCCGCACATGACCAGGCAGGGACACGGCTCGATCATCTGCACGGCCTCGGTGGCGGGCCTGAAATCCGGCGCCAGCGGTCACCCCTATGGCGCCAGCAAGGCCGGCGTCATCAGCCTGGTGCAGACCACCGCCTATTCGCTGTCCGGCACCGGCGTGCGCATCAACGCGGTCTGCCCCGGCCTGATCGAGACCGGCATGACCAAGCCGGTGTTCGACCGCGCCAAGGAACGCGGCACCCAGGACAAGATCGGCCAGCTCAACCCGCTCAAGCGTCCCGGCCAGCCGCACGAACTCGCCGCGATGGGATTGTTTCTGGCAAGCGACGAGGCCTCCTACGTCAACGGCCAGGCGATTCCGGTGGACGGCGGCCTCACCGCGTCGATGCCGTATACGGGCAAGCCGATATAAGGACTCTTGCGGCAACGCGGGCCTTCATGGTTCGAGACGCGCGTGCCGCGCTCCTCACCATGAGGGTCTGGCAACTTGCTCCGCCTCATCCTGAGGAGCCGCGCAGGCGCGGCGTCTCGAAGGATGGCCGCGCAGCAAGTACAGACGCGCCTTCTCGTTCTCACGGCGCGATTTCGCCTGAGTCCTGCATCTCGTTGGCCCCCTCTCTGAGAGGGCGCAGGGAAAGCCGGGCGCTGGCTGCGCCCGCATCACCGTGTGCGAAGAGTGCTACAGAAACTGCACACGGGTTTGACAGGTACAGCCGAGGCAACCCGGCTTTCCCCGCGCAATGGGTTTACGGCTTACTTCGTGCTCTCCCCGGGGAACGGCCTCTTTTGCCCCCGTTGCCTCGCCAGCACAGGCCGGCGGGGATAGACGCCAGGGTCGCGGCGCCAGGACCACACGACTTCGCCGTACGCTGCACTCCTTCGTCGGGCGGCGGACCCCGACTCCTTTCGGAACCGGGCCGTTACGCCTGGGATTGCCGCGTCCATCGCATCCTCTGCCCAACGTGTCGTGACGATCGCGAAACGCCCCTCATGCGGGCTCAGGACAGGCGGATTATGCGCCTGATTTGGGTCTTCGGTAAAGCAGAATATTTTTCAAACCAGGGCTTGACACTTATTCCGCAAAACCGAACAAGTGATTTGCCCGTCGTGCCGAAAATGTCACAGCTCTTTCGGCGGCAGGCCGGACGCCGTGGCGCCGGCCTCGCCCAAGGTGCAGCCTCACCGAAGCGTCCGCCGCACCCTAGGCGGCCTGCACGCTCCCACCCAGCTGCGCCAGCGCCGCATTGAAGGTCGGACTCGGGCGCATGATGGCTTCGCATTTTTGCGGATTGGGCAGGTAGTAGCCGCCGATGTCGACCGGCTTGCCTTGCACGGCTGCGAGCTCGGCAATAATCCTGTCTTCGCTGCGGGCGAGCGTCTCGGCCAGTTGCCTGAACTGCGCCTGCAGGGCCGCGTCCTCGGTTTGCGCAGCGAGTTCCTGCGCCCAGTACATTGCGAGGTAGAACTGACTGCCGCGGTTGTCGAGTTCGCCGGTACGCGGCGACGGAGACTTCTTGTTGTCCAGCAGCTTGCCAGTGGCGGCGTCCAGCGTCCTGGCCAGCAACTTGGCTTTCTGGTTGCCCGACTTCAGGCCGAGGTCTTCCAGCGAGACAGCCAGCGCCAGAAACTCGCCCAGCGAATCCCAGCGCAGATGGTTCTCCTCGACCAGCTGCTGCACATGCTTGGGCGCCGAGCCGCCGGCGCCGGTTTCGTACATGCCGCCGCCGGCCATCAGCGGCACGATCGACAGCATCTTGGCCGAAGTGCCCAGCTCCATGATGGGAAACAGGTCGGTGAGGTAGTCGCGCAGAATGTTGCCGGTGGCGCTGATCGTGTCGAGGCCGCGGACCACGCGCTCGAGCGTGTAGCGCATGGCGCGCACCTGGCTCATGATCTGGATGTCCAGGCCGGTCGTGTCGTACTCTTGCAAGTACATCTTGACCTTGGTGATCAGCTGCGCCTCGTGAGGACGGTACGGGTCCAGCCAGAACAGGACCGGCATGCCGGAATGACGGGCGCGCGTGACGGCCAGCTTGACCCAGTCGCGGATGGCGGCGTCCTTGACCTGGCACATGCGCCAGATGTCGCCCTGCTCCACATCCTGACTCAACAGCACCTCGCCGGTGGCGAGGTCGGTGATGTTGGCGACACCATCCTCGGGGATTTCGAAGGTCTTGTCGTGCGAGCCGTATTCCTCGGCCTGCTGTGCCATCAGGCCGACATTGGGCACGGTGCCCATGGTTCTGGGGTCGAAGGCGCCGTGCCACTTACAGAAGTTGATCATCTCCTGGTAAATGCGGGCGAAGGTGCTTTCCGGCATGACGGCCTTGACGTCCTTCAGGCGGCCATCGGCGCCCCACATCTTGCCGCCATTGCGGATCATGGCGGGCATCGACGCGTCCACGATCACGTCGTTCGGCGAATGGAAGTTGGTAATGCCCTTGGACGAATCGACCATCGCCAGTTCCGGCCGATGCTCGTGGCAGGCGTGCAGGTCACGCTTGATCTCGTCCTGCTTGCTTTGCGGCAGGCCGGCGATCTTGTTGTACAGATCGACCATGCCGTTGTTGACGTTCACGCCAAGCTCGTCGAACAGCTGGCGGTGCTTGGCGAAGGCTTCGCGGTAGAAGATCCTCACGCAGTGGCCGAACACGATGGGGTGCGACACCTTCATCATGGTGGCCTTCACATGCAGCGAGAACATCACGCCGGTCTTGAAAGAATCCTCGATCTCCTGCTCGTAGAATTCCAGCAGCGCCTTCTTGCTCATGAACATGGAGTCGATGACTTCGCTGTCCTGCAGCGAGACCTTGGGCTTGAGCACGACGGTCTTGCCGCTCCGGGTGATCAGCTCCATTTTCACGTCGCGCGCCTTGTCCAGCGTCATGGACTTCTCGCCATGATAGAAGTCGCCGTGATGCATGTGCGAGACGTGCGAGCGCGAGGCCTGGCTCCATTCGGCCATGCTGTGCGGGTTCTTGCGTGCATAGGTCTTTACCGCCAGCGGCGCGCGGCGGTCGGAGTTGCCCTCGCGCAGCACCGGATTGACGGCACTGCCGATGCATTTGGCATAGCGCGCGCGGATCGCCTTCGCCTCGTCCGACTTGGGGGCCTCGGGATAATCCGGGATCTTGTAACCCTTGCCCTGCAGCTCCTTGATGGCGGCCATCAGTTGCGCCACCGAGGCGCTGATGTTGGGCAGCTTGATGATGTTGGTACCCGGCAACAGCGTCAGCCGCCCCAGTTCGGCAAGGTTGTCCGGCACCCGCTGCGCCTCAGTCAGGAATTCCGGAAACTCGCCGAGGATGCGGGCCGCGACCGAAATGTCGCTGGTGGCGACGGTGATGCCGGCCGGCGCCGCGAACGCACGCACGATGGGCAGGAACGCGGCCGTGGCCAGCGCCGGCGCCTCGTCGGTCAGCGTGTAGATGATGGTGGGAGGCGTCGTGCTCATTCGGCGGCTTCCTTCGTGTGGCAGTGTTTTGGCGAGAGGCGTGTCGGTACCGATGCGTACACGGACACTGCAGCGATGCGCGTCATTGGGATGCGGACAATCAGGCGGCTCGGTGGTTCCGGCAATCGGATGACTTCGATAACTGTTGTCAAATCTGACACTCGCGATGGATTTCGGCAACCGGTTCGTTAGTTGGGTGTCAAGGTACCCCTGGTGCGGCAATATACTGCGCGCCGCTCAAGGCCCCCCTCTCGGGAAATTCACACGCCTTCCGGCGGCGAGCCGGAAGCGGTGGCGGCGGGGCGCAGGCGGTTGCGCACGCGCTCCCGATAAAAGGCGTAGAGGCCGGACAGCACGATGATGGCCGCGCCAAGCAGCATGAAGGCGTCCGGGCGGTCGCCGAACGCGAGATAGCCGAGCAGCATGGCCCAGAGCAGCGCGGTGTAGCGGAACGGCGCGACGGCGGAGATTTCGCCGGTGCGCAACGCCGAGATGATGCATTGATAGCCTATCAGCAGCAGCACGGCGGCGACCGCCAGCATGCCCACCGTGCGGCCTGACGGCGGCACCCATCCGCCGAGCGGATGGATGATGCCGGCGCCTGCGGTGGTGACCGTGAAGGTGGTCAGCAGCGCAATGAACAGCGACGGGATCTCGGTGGGAATTCTTCGCGTCGCAAGGTCGCGCAGGGTGCAGAAGGCAACCGACGAGAGCGCCAGCAGCGAGAACTCGTTGAACCCCGCGGTGCCCGGCCGGACAATGACGAGCACGCCGACGAAACCGGCGGCAATCGCCAGCCAGCGCCGCCAGCCGACGGGCTCGCCGAAAGCCAGCGCCGCACCGAGCGTAATGACGAGCGGCAGCGCCTGGAAGATCGCCGCCGCGTTGGCCAGCGGCATATGTGCGATCGACGACAGGAAGGTCAGCGTGCCGCCGATCTCGCCGATGACGCGCATGCCGACCGGCCTGATGAACAGCGTGCGCAGCGGACGCAGCGCGCCGTGCCAGGCGGCGAAGGCCGCGATCATCACCATCGCAAACAAGCCGCGCACGACGATGATCTGGCCGATGTTGAGTTCCGCCGACACCGACTTGGTGATGGTGTCGTTGAGCGTGAACGCCGCCATGGCCGCAGCCATCAGCAGGCTTCCGCGAATGTTGGGGTGGGAGTGCAATCGAGTATCCGGGATGTGAGATCAAACCCCTTCCGGCGGCACGGCCGAAGCGGTGGCGGCGGGGCGCAGGCTGGCCAGCTTGCGCTCGCGGTAGAAGGCGTAGAGGCCGGACAGCACGATGAACGTTGCGCCCAGCAGCATGAAACGGTCGGGCCGGTCGCCGAAGACGAGATAGCCGAGCAGCATCGCCCAGAGCAGCGCGGTGTAGCGGAACGGCGCCACGGCCGACAGGTCGCCGGCGCGCAGCGCCATGATCACATATTGATAGCCGACCAGGACGAGGACTGCGGCAAGCGCCAGCAATCCGAGCGCGCGGCCGGAGGGCGGCGTCCAGCCGCCGAGCGGAAGAAGGATGATGCCGCCCACCGCCGTCACGGCCACGGTCGTCACCAGCGTGATGAACAGCGAGGGAATGTGCGCAGGAATCGGCCGGGTCGCGAGATCCCGCACGGCGAAAAAGAACACCGAGCCCAACGCAAACAGCGAATATTCGTTGAAGCCTTCGAGGCCCGGCCGGACGATGATGAGAACGCCGACGAAGCCTGCCATGATTGCCAGCCAGCGTCGCCAGCCGACGGGTTCGCGAAACGCAAGCGCCGCGCCGAGGGTGACGGCGAGCGGCAACGCCTGGAAGATCGCGGCGGTATTGGCCAGCGGCAGGTTGACGATCGCGGTCAGGAACGCGATCGTGCCGCCGACTTCGGCCGCCACGCGCAGCGCCACCGGCATCATCATGGACGTTCGCGGCGAACGCAGCGCGCCCCGGTGATACGCGAACGCCGCAATCAGCAGCGTCGCGAACAGGCCGCGTACCAGCATCACCTGGCCGAAATTCATCTCCGACGACACGGCCTTGGTGATCGCGTCGTTCATGGTGAAGCTCGCCATGCCCACGACCATGAACAGGCTGCCGCGAATGTTGGAGTGGGGGTGAGACAAATAAGAATTCCGAGTCCAGGCGGCGGACGACGACGCGCTTCCCGCTTGTCATCGTCCGCGAAGGCGGACGATCCAGTATTCCAGAGACGCCAGCGAAAAAACGGAGCAGCCGCAGCGTACTGGATACCCCGCTTGCGCGGGGTATGACGAACTAGGTGTGCGGGCGCATCATCGCCCGCTCACACCGCGCCGGCCTTTTGCGCGTATTCCCAGGAAGCCTGCGAGAGCGGCACCGTGCGGGCGGCCGACTCGAGCGCCCTGGCATTCGCCGCGGTGCCGTCGCGGACCCGGCCGGCGATGCCCTGGGTAATGCCGGCAAGGCGGAACAGATTGTAGGAGAAGTACCAGTTGAGGTCGGGCACGGCCATGCCGGTGTAATCGCAATAGATCTTGGCCGCCTCATCCTGACTCGGAATGTTCAGCGCCTTGAGATCGGCATTGGCGAGACCCGGCATGGTCCACTGCATCAGGAGATAGGTGAAGTCGGCCATGGGATCGCCGAGCGTCGACAATTCCCAATCCAGCACCGCGAGCACGCGCGGTTCCGTCGGGTGGAAAATCATGTTGTCGAGGCGATAGTCGCCATGGACGATCGAGATGCGCTCCTGCGCCGGCACCGTTTTGGGCAGCCATACGGCGAGCTTCTCGAATTCCGGGATGTGCTGGGTTTCGGAGGCGCGATACTGCTTGGTCCAGCGATCGATCTGGCGCGCAAAATAATTGCCGGGCTTGCCGAAGTCGCCGAGGCCGATCTTCTCGGGATCGTACATGTGCAGCTTCGCCAGCGTCTCGATCTTGCTGGCGAAGATCTTGCGCCGCGCATCCGGCGTCTGGCTGGGCAGCGTCGGATCCCAGAATACCCGGCCCTCTTCCATCGACATGATGTAGAAGGCCGAGCCGATCACGGCATCGTCCATGCAGAGCGCATAGGCACGCGCGACGGGAAAGCCCTGCTTGCCCAGCGCGGAAATGACGCGGAACTCGCGATCCACCGCATGCGCCGACGGCAACAATTTACCGAACGGGCGGCGGCGCATCACATAGGAGCGCTTCGGCGTATTGAGCCGGTAGGTCGGATTGGACTGACCGCCCTTGAACTGCAGGACGGTCAGCGGGCCTTCGAAGCCCTCAACATTTTCCGACATCCATTTGGCGAGGTTCGCCTCGTTGATGCGATGGCGCTCCTCGACTTCCCGGGTGCCGGAAAATTCCTCGTCTTTCCTGACGCCGTCGTTCACGCTGACGCTCCCTGCGAGTTTCTTCTAGGTTATCAGGGAGCGCCGCGTTTCTAGGCGTTCCCCTTAGTGCCTCGGAGCGTTTTGATACTTCCGAACTTCAAGTCTGGCAATGGCGCGGTTATGCACCTCGTCCGGGCCGTCGGCGAGCCGCAGCGTGCGGATGCCGGCGTAGGCCTTGGCGAGCCCCGCATCGTCGGAGACGCCGCCTCCGCCATAGGCCTGGATGGCATTGTCAATGATCCGCAGTGCCATGTTGGGCGCAGCTACCTTGATCATGGCGATCTCGAGCTGCGCGGTCTTGTTGCCGACCTTGTCCATCATGTCGGCGGCCTTCAGGCACAACAGCCGGTTCATCTCGATGTCGGCGCGGGCCTCGCCGATGCGTTGTTCCCACACCGAGTGCTCGATGATCTTCTTGCCGAACGCGGTGCGCGACGACAACCGCCGCACCATCTTCTCCAGCGCCTCTTCGGCCACGCCGATGGTGCGCATGCAGTGATGGATGCGGCCGGGACCGAGGCGGCCCTGCGCAATTTCAAAACCCCTGCCCTCGCCGAGCAGAATGTTTTCCTTCGGCACGCGGACGTTTTCGAGCAGCACCTGGGCATGGCCGTGCGGCGCATCGTCGAAGCCGAACACGGGGAGCATCTTTTCCACCTTGATGCCGGGGGTATCGAGCGGCACCAGGATCTGCGACTGCTGCTGATGGCGCGCCGCGTTGGGATCGGTCTTGCCCATCAGGATCGCGATCTTGCAGCGGGGGTCGCCGACGCCGGACGACCACCATTTGCGGCCGTTGATGACGTAGTGATCGCCGTCGCGCTTGATGCTGGTCTCGATATTGGTCGCGTCCGAGGAGGCGACCGCGGGCTCGGTCATCAGGAAGGCGGAGCGGATTTCGCCGTTCATCAGCGGCTTCAGCCATTTGCGCTTCTGTTCCTTGGTGCCATACCGCATGAACACTTCCATGTTGCCGGTATCAGGTGCGGAACAATTGAACACTTCCGACGCAAAGGAGATGTGCCCCATCTCCTCCGCCAGCAGCGCGTATTCGAGATTGGTCAATCCCGCGCCGCGGAATTCATCGTCCTCATGCTCGTTCGGCGGCATGAACATGTTCCAGAGGCCTTCTGCCTTGGCCTTGGCCTTGAGCTCTTCCAGGATCGGGATCACCTTCCAGCGCCCGCCCTCCTCGTCCTGCTTCTTGTAGACCGGCACCGCCGGGCGGACGTGCTTGGTCATGAACGACCGGACCCGGTCGAGCCATTCCTTCTGCTTGCTGGACAATTCGAAATCCATCGGACGCTCCTCGCTTTTCACTTTTCAAAATCGTTGGCCGCACTGTCCGCCCGCCGCCCCGCACCGGCAAGCCGGAACTTGCCGATCGTTCGCAGCAGCATTGACATTTCGCCGCCTTCAAACGATAGTTTCATACAACTGTTTGAATTGCAACTCCCGATGCGGGGGCGACCCATGGCCTCAGATCAGACCCGCTCTGCAATCCTCGCCGCCGCCGAGCGGCTTTACGCCGACCGCGGCTTCGGCGACGTGACGCTGCGCGACATCGTCGCGGAGGCGAACGTCAACCTCGCGGCGGTAAATTACCATTTCGGTTCCAAGGACGAGCTGATCGCGGAGCTGTTCGTCACCCGCTCGATCCAGACCAACCGCGAGCGTCTCAACGAACTGAAGGCCGCGGAGGAAAAAGGCGGCGGCCGCGCCACCATCGACGAAATCCTGCGCGCGCTGGTCGGCCCCACCCTGCGCGGCTGCCTCGGCCCCGACCGCGAGGGCTCGACCGCGGCGCGCTTCATGATCCGCGCGTCGATCGAATCGGTGCCGCCGATCCGCCGCATCAAGAACCGCGAGATCGATCACTTGCGCAAATTCGCCGCCGCGATGCGCCGCGCGCTGCCCGGCCGCGACGAGGCCGAGCTCTACTGGGGCCTGCACTTCGCGCTGTCGATGGCCCACCACACCATCCGCGAAAAGGAGCGGCTGGCGAAGCTGTCGGAGGGCAAGTGCGACCTAAACGACGTTGCTGGTATCGTCGATCGCGTGGTGGGCGTGGCGGCGATGGCGTTGACGGCCGAGCCCGTCGAGAAACGGCAGCCGGCGCGGCTGGTGGCGCGCGACGCGCGATAGCCTGCCCCCTACTTCACCTCCCGGATCGTCATCGCCGGATTCGTCGCAAAGAAATTGTGCGGCATCAGGGTGAAGCCGAACCAGTGGGTCGGCATGACCGGCCAGTCCTCCATCCGCGTGATGTGGTGAAAGCCGACCGTGTACCAGGCGACGATGTCGCGGTTGCCGATCGGCCGGTCGCGGGCGGTCCAGGCGCCCAGCGTGTCCGAGCCGTCGCTCATCATGGCAAAGCGCCCGCCGGCATATCGCTCCGAAGGCTGCCGGGGCGTCACCGAAAGCTGATAGTGCAGATAGGAATTGCGCCGCACCGGCGGATCGTCGGCAGCGAGCAGAGGATGCACGTAGCTGCCTTCCGGCATCAGCATATAGCCGGGATGATGGCCGAGCGCGCTTTCCACATTGTGATTGCCGAAGTGATAGAGCGCGGGCGAAGCCGGCTCGATGCGGCTGCGCGCCGCCTGTTCGCTTGCCGGCATTTCGTGCGTGACCGCAAAGATCGAACGCCGGGGCAAGCCTTCCGGCATCAACTGCTGCACCAGACGCTCGCGCATGAAATCGTTCGCGGTGCCGTCGATGTCGAGATCGAGGCGGAAGTTGAAATAATGACTGTGGAACGGCGCCACCAGGCCCGGCGCGATCAGGGTTCCCCAGCGTGTGTCGGCCGCCGCCGTTGCGTCCTTCATCGACTGGCTCGCCACACCCTTGACGGCGTCGATGCCGGTCGCGCCGATGGCAATGCGGATGCTGCCGTCCTGGCGGAAGACATAGTCGACTAGGTAGTCGTAATTGCCGATCGCGGAGGCCGAGCGCACCACGAGTTCGCTGGCCGGCCGGCCGACGGTCGGCTTCGGGTCTTGCGGCGTATTGCCGACGATCTCGAAATGCCGCCAGGCGGGATCGCCGATCGATCGCTCGAACAGGCAAATCGCATTCGCAATCGGCATCGGTTCGCCATTGTCCTGCGGCATGGTGACGGCAAGGAAGCGGGCATAGGACGGACAGTCGACGCCCGGGCGCAGCGGGCTCAGGAGATTGCCGAAACCATACTCGCCGCTGTCCATGTAGGTCCGCCAGTACCAGGCCTGGTCCGGATCCATATAGGGCACGAAGACTTCGGACAGGTGCATCTGGTAGGCGACCGAGCGCCAGCGCGCGCCGTCGCGCACCTCGACCATCGAGAGCACCGTCCCCGGCCGGATGTCGGCGCGCAGGTGAAAACGCCAGATGTCCCAGCCGAAGCGGCCGTCCTCCGTCCTGATGTTGTCGCCGCCGGGCTGGGAAAGGCTGGCTGCCCTGGTCTCCGGCCGCAGCGCACCGCGCGCGGCGACCTCAGCCTCGTCATAACCCCAGCCCTCGGTCGGGACCGGCACAACGCCGGCATCGATCACGTCGATCGCCTTGCCGGCCTTCAGATCGAAGGTCGCAAACAGGCCTTCGATCGGGCGAGCCCACGCATTGGATTGGATTGGCTTGGCGAAGCACGGGACTTTGAGGAGGCGCTGGCCCTGCTCTTCCCTGGCGCCGAAATTTCCGGCGGTCAGCGGCACGCAATACACCTGATCCGGCGCGAAACCGCGCTTGGCCAGCGCCTCCACCATGCGCGGATCCGCTTTCGCCATGTCGCCGGCGCCCATCATCTCGCCCAGCAGCAAGGCCGGCTCGCCGGTGAGCGGTCGCCATGCCGTGATGCGGCCGGCCAACAGATCGATGGCGGCTTCATACACCGTGCCGGCCTCGTTCACGACGGCGATGGCGCGCCGGGGCAGAGTCGTGCCCGGACGCCACGCCAACACCTCGGCCTTTTCTGGCTCGTCGAGATCGACGCTGTGAAAGCGCGCGCGCGACCCGATCTTGCCTTCCGCAATCAGAATGGACTTCACGCGGCCGAGTTCGTCGCCGGTCAATGCGTCGAGCGGATGCGCATTTTTCGCGTCCTGGGCAGTGGCGGAGAACGGCGAGAGCAACAGGATCACCGCCGCCAAACGCCGCGTCCAAATCGCCCCCCGAGACATCGATCCATGCATGCGCCGATCTCCGTGCAGGAAACTGCCTGCGCGAAATCTGCGCAAACTCCACGGCGAAGTCTAGTTCAAGTCAGGCGATCCGCCAAAGGCGCGACGGTCAAACCGGCGCAAGCACCGTGCCGCCGGAAAGCGCGCCTAGATGACCTTCCGCTCCTTCAGCCCGGCCACCTTCGCCTCGTCGTAGCCGATGCCGGCCAGCACTTCGCTGGTGTTGGCCCCTAACAGCGGCGGGGCGCGGTATTCCTTCACGGGGGTGCCGGAGAAGGTGATGGCATTGCGGATCAGCGACAGGTCGGGCTCGAAGGGGTGATTGACCTTGACCCGCATGCCGCGCGACTGCACGTGCGGGTCGTTGAACACCTGCGAGAAGTCGTTGATCGGGCCCGAGGGCACGCCGGCCTTCTCCAGCTCATCGAGCCAGTGGGCGACCGGCTTCTGCAGGAACAGGCCGGCGAAGATCGCCATGATCTCCTTGCCGTGGACGACGCGGTCGTTGTTCTTGATGAATTTCGGATCGCTCGCGAGTTCCGGCCGGCCGAGCACCTCGCAGGTGCGCGCGAACTGGCCGTCATTGCCGACCACCAGCATCAATTCGCCGTCGGTGCAGCGGAACACGCCGGCCGGCATGCCGCCGTTGCCCCAGGTGCCGCGGCGCGGCGGGGTGACGCCGTTGACGAGGAATATCTGCGCGTAGTGCGACAGCGAGGCGATCACGGTGTCGAACAGGCAGACGTCGACATGCTGCCCCTCCCCCGTTGCCTTGCGGTGATAGAGCGCGGCGAGGATGCCGATCGAGGAGTTCATGCCGGTCATGTAGTCGACGATCGACGGGCCGACCTTCATCGGCCCCGCGCCGGGTTCGCCATCAAGATGCCCGGTGACGCTCATCAGGCCACCCATCGCCTGCAGGATGGCGTCATAGCCGGCGCGCGGCGCGTAAGGTCCGGTCTGGCCGAAGCCGGTTACGGAGGCGTAGATGATGGATGGGTTGATCGCCTTGATCGACTCGTAGTCGAGCCCGTAGCGCTTGAGGTCGCCGACCTTGTAGTTCTCCATGAAGACGTCGCAGCCCTTGGCGATGTCGCGGATGATCTGCTGCCCCTCGGGGCTTGCGATATTGACGGTGACCGACTTCTTGTTGCGGTTGGCGCAGAGATAGAAGGAATTGTTGTTGTTGGCCTTGCCCTCGGGGTCTTTCAGGTAGGGCGGGCCGAAGGCGCGGGCATCGTCGCCGCCGCCGGGGCGCTCGATCTTGATCACCTCGGCGCCGAGATCGGCCAGCATCTGCGCCGACAGGGGACCGGCCAGCACGCGCGTGAGGTCGAGAATCTTGATGCCGGTAAGCGGCAGGGCCGACATGGCGGTTCCTCCAGAGTGCTGTTCTTGACGCGGGAACTCCCGCGATGTTCTGGGGAAGCCGAATATACTATTTTTCGGCTGCGAGTACTGCACCGGCGGCATGAAGCCATACTTGAACCGCCGCGGTCGGGCGGACGCGGCGCAGCATCAGGCAATCCGGACCCGCCATTCGATCGTTGTTCGCGCAACGCGCGGTGGTAGTCTTGGCAGTGGTAGTCTTGGCGGCGGGACAAGTCGGGAGACGGCATGAGGCCTTCACGGATCGCTCTCGGTCTCACCATCGCCGCCGCGATCACGGCGCCGTTCGTTGCCGGCACGTCGCGACCCACGGCCAACGCGCAGACGTGGATCGCGCTCACGCCGGAACAGCGGGCGGAGATCGCCGCGAAACTCGAGCGCTCGGGGAACTGCCGCTTTTTCGAGACCCAGGTCGAGGCGCGCGACGTGCTCGGGCTGAAGGTCGACCCCGGGGATATCGACGATGCCCTCGCGTGCCACCGCGAGCAGGATGCGCTGCGCGACGGCGGCAAGATGCAGGCCAATTTCTCCCTGCCGCGCTATCTCGCGGTCAACGGCGCGGTTGCGCTGGCGAGCGCGCTCGGCATGCTGGGGCTCGCGATGGTGCTCCCTGCCCTGCGCCGGCGCGCGCGATGGCGGCTCGGGAGTTGAGCACGCTCACCGCATGGTCGCGAGCTGCACGGCCAGCGCGCAGGCCTTGTCGTATTCGTCGAGATTGATCCACTCGTCTGTCGTGTGCGGCTCGTTCTGCCCGGCGCCGAAGGTCACCGTGGGAACGCCATGGCGGACCATCCAGTTGGCATCGAGCCCGCCATTGGCAGCGCGGATGGCCGGTGCTGCGCCGATGCCGGACACCGCCGCGACCGCGCGCTTGACCACGGGCAGGCTCTCCTTCATGCGGAATGGATAGTAATCGGTCTCGGCCTTGAACCTGACCTTGCCTGTCTTGCCGTCGCTGTTCTTGACGCGCCTTGCGGCCTTCTCGAACGCCGTCTTGTAGGCCCTGGTGATCTCCTTGAAGAATCTTGCATCGTGGCTGCGGCTTTCGCCGCGCACATGCACATAGTCGGTGACGACATTGGTGGCATCGCCCGCCGGGCGGCCCTCGCCGCCGGTGACGGGACCGACATTGCTGGTGCCTTGCCTCTTCTCCTGCCCCTTGCCCTTCACCACCTTGCCGAACCAGCCGCCGGCCTTCAAATCGGCGAGTGCGAGCGCGAGAATCATGGTCGAGGAGATGCCGCGCTCGGGTGCAACACCGGCATGCGAGGCGCGGCCGAAAATCTCGACCTGCCAGCGATCCGCGCCGACCGCGCCGATGGTGACATTGGAGGCGGCGCCGCCGTCGAAATTGAAGGCCATCACGGGCGAGCCGAGCTCCGCGGTCCTGACGTGGCGCGCGCCGTAGAGCCCGCTCTCCTCGCGCACGCAGAACAACAGGGTGATCGGCGGATGATCGAGATTCTGTTTGGCGAGCTCGGCCGCCAGCGTGACGAGCACGCCGCAGCCGCAGCGGTTGTCGCCGCCGAGCGCCGTCTTCGCCTCGTTGACGATTCTGCGCCCCGAAATCTTCGGCTTGGCGCCGGCACACAGCGGCACGGTGTCCATATGGGTCATGAACATGATCCGCGGCTGGTTGTGCATCGCGCCGCGGCCGGGCAGATCGACGATGAGGTTGCCGGTCTCGGTCGGCACGGGAATGCGCGTGTTGGCGTCGTCGAGCCGGATCGTGTCCGCTGGCACGCCGACCTCCCGCAGCGCCGCACTTAGCTCGCGCCCGATCGCCGCTTCCTTGCCGGTCACGCCCTCGACGGCGAGGAAGCGCATGAGACGGTCGGTGGCGGCTTTGACGTCAACGGGCATGATGAAGGACCTTGGTTGCGGTGCGTTCGAGCATCCTTCGAGATGCATCGCTGCGCAAGGCTCTTCAGGATGAGGCGCCAAGGACCGATGTGCTAGGCGGAAGAATCCTCATCGGCCATCGCCGGTCGCGACACGACGTAGGCCGCGCAGGCGAGGAACGAAAGCCCCACGACCGCGGCAAGCGGCGGCGACGGATCGGCGCTGTACCAGAAGACGAAAAAGCCGACCGTCATGCCGGCGCAGGCCATGGCCTTGGCCGAACGCGGGATCGCGCCGGCGGCGCGCCAGTCCCGCAGCGATTTGCCGAACTTGGGATGATCGAGCAGCCATGCCTCCAGCCGGGGCGAGGAGCGCGCAAAGCACGCCGCCGCAATGATCAGGAAAACCGTCCCCGGCATCAGCGGCATCACGAGCCCGATCACGCCCAGCGCGACCATCACCCAACCGAGGCCGAAATACATCATGCGCATCAGAGCTGCCGCCTGCAGTGTGTTCGAACAAGGAATGCTCGCTCCCGGCTGACGCGCTGGCCTGCCGAGCCGTAGCTCGCGAAGCGAGCGAAGGCTGGAGCGGGTGAAGGGAATCGAACCCTCGTATTCAGCTTGGAAGGCTGCTGCTCTACCATTGAGCTACACCCGCGCTAGGGGGTGACCTAACACGGCGCGCCACGGGTCTCAACCGCTGTGCAAGCCTCAAAATATGCAGTTCCGGCCTTAGATTCCAGGTCGCTGAGCGCGCCCCGGAATGACGGACAAGGCGCGCCAGGCCCTTAACGGCAGCCGATTCGCCGCCTATATTGGATTCTCCACTAACAACGAAAGGAGGTGATCCAGTGTCTTGTTTCAAGCGCTGTCACCTCGCTGGGATCGCCCGCTAAGGCCTGACAGCCTGGCAACGGGGCGTTCTCAGCCCTGGACCAGCGAGACAACAGTTGGGGCGCGGCGGGAGTTTTTCCGCCGCGCCTTTTTTGTTTGTCCTTGAGTCATTCCGGGGCGCGCGAAGCGCGAACCCGGAATCTGGAAATCGTCGATAGAGATTCCGGGTTCGGCCCTGCGGGCCGCCCCGGAATGACGGGTGGGGTTAGATGCCGGCGGGACTGAGCGAGCGCGCGCGCGGGCCGCGGCGGGATTCGGTGAGGCGCTCGCCGCCGTTGAAGGCGGAGCTGCCGTAATAGCGGTGATGGCGGGGGACATCGTGCCAGTCGCCGCCGGTGTCGATCGCAGCCAGGCCGCGGGCGGTATCGCTGATGATGGTGGCTGATTTCCGTGACATGACCCTCTCCGCTTGCGCAATTCCTGCGTTCTGCCCATCAGTCGTGCCCCGACTTCGCCACGTTCACACAGGCCACCCCGAAATCGTGTTTCAATTCGGTTTCGTGGGTGCGCGGATTGTCGGATTCGGCGCCGTTCCGGCGTCTTCCATCCGTGCGAATCGAAGGGAAAATGAGGTTTTTGATGCTCTACGCCATTCTCGCCTATCACGTCGAAACCGAGGTGAATTCCTGGAGCGCGGAAGAAGACGCCGCGCTGATGGTCAACCTCCGCAAGGCCCATGAGCGGCTCAACCAGGTCGGCAAGCTCGGCCCCGCGGCGCGGCTCGGCGAAACCAGGAAAGCGCGCACCCTGCGCGGGCCCGGCGACGGCATGATGATCGACGGGCCGTTCGCCGAGACCAAGGAGCAGCTGCTCGGCTTCTATGTCGTGGATTTTCCGGACGAAGCCGCTGCCGATGACGCGGTGCGCCACCTGCGCCGCGCCAATCCGAGCGCCGTCTATGAAGTGAGACCGATCCGGCTTTTCATTCCCGGCAACGCCTTCCCGGAGACTGCGGCCGAAAGTTGACGCCGACGGTGGATTTCTCGCGTTTTCGTCAATGGGTTAGGCGCCCGGCCCGCTTGCCAATGCGGTTCCCTCCGCCTAGCCTTTGCGCGGGCGCTTAGGGGTGGTGATGCAACCAGCAGGTATCTTCGCCTGAAGAGGGCGATCACATGAGCCGGAGGAATTGATGGTTACTACCAGACGACGTCACGCTTCTCTTCTCGTCGCGGCATCCGCGGCAGTCGGGCTGTTCGCCTTGGCGCCGGCGCAGGCCGCGCCGCTTGCCCCGACCGGTGCGCTCAATGCGCAGGTGAACGACGCTTCCGACGTCAGCGAAGTTGCCGTCGTCGTGCGCCGTGGCGTCGCGGTCGGACCGCGCGGCGGCGTCTACCGCTATCGCGGCACGACCGTCGTGCGTCCGGGTCCGATCGTACGTCCCGCCCCGGTGGTGCGCTGGGCACGTCCGTATCGCTGGGCACCGGGCGGTGCGATCGCCGCCGGTGCCGCCATCGGCTTCATCGCCGCTGCGGGCGCTGCTGCCTATGCGTCAAGCGTCGCGCCGGCGCCGGGCATGTGCTGGTATTATACCGACCCGTACCGCCGCGCCGGCTTCTGGGATTACTGCCCCGGGTACTAGCCACCCCTGCGTGAGCGGCGCGACAAATCAGGCGGAGGGCCAAAAGCTTTCCGCCTTTTTCGTTACGCATTGGTCAGGGAAGAATTGCGTTGTGCTGCTTCTTCAACAGCCGCTTCAGCGCGTTGAGCAGAAGCGCGAGCAGCGAGATCGTCAGCGCGGCTGCGGCGACTGCCAGCTGCGCCAGCGACGTGACGAGGTCGACCAGCACGTCCGCCATATCGAAATAGGCGAGGACGACCACCGCGATCACGATCACGACCGCTGCGATGATGAGCCAATCGAGCATGGTGCTTCTCCGCAGCCTTGGTCGCCGCGGCCAAGCTGCCGGTTCAACGGCCCCCGGCCGCGCCATCTCCAGGCCTCGATGCGCCGTAACGGCGCATCAGCAGCCCGCCGAATGCGAGGAACCAGAAATAGGGCGCATATTCAGGGGCGATCGCCGCGATCGCAGTACCCGGCAGGAATGCCAGCACCGGAAAAAAAGCGGCTGCGACCTCGATGTTGCGGATCCCCGGCACCGCCAGCCACCACAGCACCGCGTTCAGCGAGGCGATCAGCGTCAGCTGCAAACCGTAAAGCACCGTAACGGCACTGCTCAGCCGGTAGCTGCCATAAAGGCTGTTGGTCACCGGCAACAGGATGATCGAGAGCAGGAAGAAAAGATTGAGGATCACGACACCACGGTCGGCCTCCGGCTGCCGCGCCAGCCGGCGATGATGGCTGATCCAGAACACGCCAGCGATGACGAAGGAGAAGATCAGCGCCGACAGCCTGCCGGCATAGTGGTGATAGAGATCGGTCCATCCCGGCATGCGGGCGAAGGTGCCGGTCCTGGGAAGGTCATAGGCCAACAGCGTCATCGCCACACCGAAGATGGTGTTGGAGAGCGATTCCAGCCGCCGCATTTCGAAGAGATCGGGATGGGATGGGGTCATGGATTCGGATTGCTCCACCAGAGTCGCTTCTTTGCAAAGGCGTGACCCGAGCCTGACTTCAGGTACTGCTCGAAGGTTTCGGCTTTTTACCTGTTGGAGAAGGCGACGTATGTCGCCAGGTTCCAAGGGACGTACTTGGACGTGTGAGCGGACTTTCCCTCGTTGTGGTCCGGAATTCTCTGCTTCAGATCATTGGTAACACCGATATATCGCTGATCCGGGAATCGCTCACTTTCGATGAGATAAACGTAGTGCACGTAACCTGACCTCTGCATTGATGCTTCGGTGGAGATCATGCTTCGGAGTTGGCTGGGCCGCAAATCGCAAACATGGTTGGTAGGCCCTCCTTCGCCAAGGCTTCGGAGGGCATCCTGCTTCGCGGTCTGGCAGGCCGTAGTCCTGCGAAGCGCCTTGGCGCGAAGCAGGATGGTGGGGGAGGCAGGACTCGAACCTGCGAAGTCATAAGACGGCTGATTTACAGTCAGCTCCCTTTGCCACTCGGGACACTCCCCCGTCCCAACAGCGTCAGCAATTCGTCCGCAAGACGTGGCGGCGGACAGAACCGTCGATATGGCGCTGGGCCCGCGCGACCCGGTGACGGGGCGCGGTCGGGCGCGTTTATGGGTAAGCGGACCCGCAAAGTCAACCAAGGGAAGCGCTCAAAACCGTGCTCAAACCGCTCCAAACGAGACCAAATTGCCAGAATCCGGAACCCGTGACACAAGCCTTGTCATGAATGATCGCGACCGCAGGCCGCCGTTCCGCAGGAGCGGCGGCAAATCCTTCGAAAAAGGGCGGAAATCCTCCCCCCGGCCGGCTTGGCGCGACCGCGATTCCGGCGGCGACGGGCCGGCGATCCTCTATGGTTTTCACACGGTTGCCGCGGCGCTGGCCAATCCCCGGCGCAAGATCAGAAAGCTGCTGCTGACCGAGAATGCGGCGCGGCGGCTGGCGGAAGAAAACATCCACACCCGCGTGACGCCGGAAATCGTCCGTCCGCAATTGATCGACCAGCGGCTCGGACCGGATGCCGTGCACCAGGGCATGCTGGCCGAAGCCGATCCCCTGCCCTCGCCGGACATCGAGACATTGAAGCAGGAAGGCATCGTGCTGGTGCTCGACCAGATCACCGATCCGCACAATGTCGGGGCCATCCTGCGCTCGGCGGCGGCCTTTGCGGTGAAGGCGATCGTCACCACCGCCCGGCACAGCCCGGAGGCGACCGGCGTGCTGGCGAAATCCGCCTCCGGCGCGCTGGAGCTGGTGCCGCTGGTGCTGGTGCAGAATCTCGCGCGCGCGCTCACTGAACTGAACGAACGCGGCTTCCTCACCGTCGGACTCGACAGCGAGGGTACGGACGAGCTTTCCAAGGTGGAATTACGCGAGCCGCTGGCGCTGGTGCTCGGCGCCGAGGGCAAGGGCCTGCGGCAACTGACGCGCGAGACCTGCGCCACGGTGGCGCGGCTCGACATGCCCGGCGAGATCAAGAGCCTCAACGTCTCCAACGCCGCGGTGCTGGCGCTCTATGTCGGCGCCAGCCGGCTGGGGCTGATGGGGAAATAGACGCGCGTGCGCTGAAAGACCCTCATCAGAGGAGTGGCCTTCAGGCCGCGTCTCGAAGGATGACGGCCCGTCTGTGGCCTTATGGTTCGAGACGCGCGAAGACGCGCTCCACGCCATGAGGGGTGACAGTGACGAAAAACAAAACGCCCGCTCGCGAAAGCGAGCGGGCGTCCCGGTCTCAAATCTTGTTCAGATCAGTAGTAGCGGCGCAGCGCGCGCTGACCGTGGTGATAGTGCATGCCGTGGTGGCGATGCGCGTAGCCGTAGCGATAGGCGGTGCCGTACGGACGGACGGCGCGATAGCCATAGGCGCGCGGGCCGAAGTAGCGCGGCCGCGCGACATAGCCGTAGTCATAGGGACGCGCGTAGTTGCTCCAGCCGGACACCGACGGCTCGTAGTAGGTCGGCTGCGGCGCCCAGGCACCCGGACCGCTGTAGGTCGGACCCTGGTTGACGTAGTAATATTGCGTGGCCGGCTCGGCGAGACGCTGGGTGGCCCAGCCGCCGCAGGTCGAGCCACAGCCATAACCATAGCCGTAGCCGTAGCTGTAGGTCGCGACGGGGGCGACATAGCGCGGCGCGCACGGGCTATACGAATAGCACGGCGTGCCGCACGAATAGTAACCGCACGCCATCGCGGGCGACGCGGCCATGACGGCAACTGCCGCAACAATTCCTGAAATCAAATGACGCATTACTCTCTCCTGTAGGGGTGTTCTCGTTGGCGTGGGTCTACTTCAAAACTTAACGCGGATGCGGGCGCGGCCGCGGGTGACGGCCATGCTGCCAGTCGTAATCGATCTGCGGCGCGACGATCACCGGCGGAGGATTGGCCGGAACTTCGAGCTGCGGGGTCGATTGCGCCGACCAGGAGCGGTAGTAGCTCTCGGCCTCCGGCGGCAATTTGCGATTGGCGGGCGGTTCGATTTCAAGCCGGCCATAGCCGGGCATATGGCCCGCGCTGGGATAGTAGTGGCCGACATGCGGCACCGGATCGACATAGCGGCCGCCGTAAACCGTGGGCTGCACATGCACACCCTTGCCAAGACCCCAATCGCCTTCGACCACCGCATAGGATGCATCGACGCCATTGATGATCACGGGCACGCCCGGCTTGCCCGGTATCACGATCTCGAAGCCGCCGCCGGCCAGCGCCTGCGACGTCATCGCCATCAAGAATGCCAGTGCAACGCCTGCGCGCATTTCCCTGTACCCGCCTTTGTTTCGCCGCAACCTAGTCCAATGCGCGATGCCAAGGGTTAAGGCCGCGGGCGAAACTGCGGGTAAGCCTAACGCGTAAGGATTGGCGCCTGCGCAAATCCGAGCGAGTGCGATCAGGAAACGTTAACGCGGCGACGAAGGTTACGACAGTCGCGCTAGGCGAGCACGTTTTCCGCCAATGTCACCAGGCCGATCGCGATTGTGACAGTCCCCACCGCGCCCTGCAGCGCATGGTTGGCCGCGGTGAGAAAACGCGCGGAAACCGCCAGCGGAACCGCAATGACCGCGGAAAGCACGCCCATTCCGATCATCGAGCCGACGCCGAACAGCGCGACATAGCCGAGCCCGGCCGCGGGACTCGAGGCCTGCGTCACCGCCAGCACCAGCAGTGCTGCGGAACCCGCCATGCCGTGCATCAGCCCGACCAGCAGCGTGCGCCAGCGGAACCCGTGTTCATGGGCGTGAGCGGCGCCGGCATGCGGCAGCGTGTCGCCGGCATGACTGTGGGCATGGAAGTGCACGGTGCCGTCGGCATGACCATGGCGGTGGAAATGCACGCGGTCGCGCCACAGCCGCCACAGCACATGCGCGCCCAGGCCGATCAGCATGACACCCACGGCGGCCTCAAGCGGCTTTGCCACGGTTTCGGGGATGGCGCGGCCGAGCAGGATGGCTACGCCGGCAAACACGAACAGCGTGGCCGTGTGGCCGAGGCCCCAGGTCAGGCCGTGCTTGACGATGTCGCCAACGCGGCTGCGGCGGGCGGCGATGCTGGAGACCGCCGCGATATGATCGGCCTCGAGCGCATGCTGCATGCCCAACAGGAAACCGAGACCCAGAATTCCGAACATGCACCCTGCCCGCTTATGAGCTCACATCAAATACGAGTTGGAAGCATTTGTCAGGTCTTCGATTTTCTTGACGCGTTTTCTCCGCGCGAACCGGGGATACCACTTCGCTTGAAAACGCTAGAGCACTTCATCGAACAATGCGCGCATCGCCGCCCAGGAGCGCCGGTCAGACTGGGCATCATAGAGCGCGGTCCGCATCATCGAGCCGTCGGCGGCCGGGTTGGCAAAGCCGTGCAGCGTGTTGCCATAGCTCACCACCTGCCAGTCGGCGACCCTGGCGGCGCGCATCTCGTCCTCGAAGGACGCGACCTGATCCGGCGGCGCCAGCGGATCCTCCGCGCCGGTCAGCACGAGGACGCTCGCCTTCACCTGCCCCTCCTGCGCCGGCAGTTTCGTCGCGAGCACGCCGTGAAAGCTGACGACCGCTTTCAGCTCGGCGCCAGCTCGCGCCAACTCCAGCACCACCGAGCCGCCGAAGCAGAAGCCGATGGCGGCCAGCCGCGATGCATCAACCTGCGGAAGAGCGGCAAGGGTCGCGACTGCTGCATGGGCGCGGGCGCGCAATCGTTCCGGCTCGGCGCGCAGCCCGCCGACCGCGGTCGCCACCTCCTGCAGGTTCCTTGCCTGCCGCCGCTCGCCGAACATGTCGGCCGCGAGCGCGACATAGCCGAGAGAAGCGAGCTGGCGCGCCTTGTCCATGGCGAAGTCGCCGAGCCCGAGCCCCTCGTGAAACACCAGCACGCCCGGCCGGGGACCTGCGCCTTCATCGAAGGCGAGATAGCCACGCATGGTCACGCCATCAGCGGCATAGTCGATGTCCAACGTGTGCATTTTGCGGATGCTTCCCAACCCCTTGGAGCGGGAAATTCACACTGCTTGGGAGCCTGCACAACGGGAAAAACGGGACCGCCGAGGGTAGTTCTTTAAGGCCAAGTCTGCTATTCGACCCGGCAGTTCAGTGGCGTCCGCGCCCGATTTTTTCCCTTTGCCGATCCCGTCGATTTGCCGGCTTAGCTCAGCGGTAGAGCAGCGGTTTTGTAAACCGAAGGTCGGGGGTTCAATCCCCTCAGCCGGCACCATTGGCGGCGACCGCCCGTCAAGCGATCGGGGCACACACCTTCTCATTGCGGGCTGATGCGGGAGCACTTCCCGGTCGCTCCCGAACGATCGCATCGGGCTGATGCAGCAACGACACAACCGGAACAGATTCCGCTTTTGCACACCCACCCCCGGCTTTCTCGGCCGGGCGAGCTTTTGCAGACTGCCAGCCAGGGTTGGGGGACCTTGCCATGGTTGCTTTTCGGAATGCCAAATCCTTTCTCGCACTTGCCGCACTGATGTCGCTTGTCGTGACGGCTCCCGCTCGCAGTCAGGCCATCCTGGGCGGCAAAATAAAAATCGAGTCGCCCATCGACGAGGAGCCACCGGTGGCACCGGGGGTATTTCCCTGCGCGACGGATGCGGAGAAGGAGGAACTGGCGCGGCTGAGGGACAGTTGGCAGTCCACTTACGATGCCATGCAGCAGGGGCAGCGCGATATCGCCGCTGCCAAGCAGGCCGAAGCAGCCGCGTTTGATGCCAAATACAACGCAGATTTCGCCCTCGGCCAGGCGCGAAACGAAATGATGCGGGCGCGAGATGCGCTGCAGGAGGCAAGAAAGCGCGGAGCCGGTGCTGCAATCGGCGTTGTCTATCTGCCGCAGTTTGAGGCCGCGCTGAAAAAGCACACCGATGCACGCGCGGCGGCTCAGAAAGCCGAGCAGGCTTACATTCAGGCAGCCGGGCGAAGAGCAAGTCGCGAGGCCGCCGTCGAGAGCGTCAAGAAATACGTGATCGAGGCCAGGCAAAAATACGAAGCGGCCGCAGACAAACTACGCGAAAGCAAGAGGTGCCCTCCCTCGCAATCAAGCCTGCCTCTGATGCGCAACAACTTCGCAGACCGCTGGTCCGGCTTCAACGGCGGCGCCTTCGTCAACGTCTCCAACAGCCGCCTCAACATCACGGAGCGGTTCGCCGCCACGGGTCTGCAGACCAACGCCTTCAGCGACTCCGCAACGCGCGCCGGAGGCGGCGTAACCATCGGCTACAACACGATCATCGGCGGCCATTTCGTGGCTGGCATGGCCGTCAATCTTGGCGTTGCCGGCGGCGAAGTACGCCATCCCTTCCCGCCAACTCCCTTCTTCCTCGGCACAACGCAAACCTTCACCGTCGACCTTCTCGGCCGGGCTGGTGTGCTGGTCGCACCGAATTTCCTGCTTTACAGCCAGGCGGGCGTCAGCGTTGCGAGCAACCGCATCCAGATCGATTTCGGCGGCACGCCGACCGACGTGAGCAAGACCAGCGTGGCGGCAGCAGTCGGCGGTGGCGTCGAGGTCAAGCTCCCGATGCTGGCTTCCGGCGGCTCCGCCATGGGAGACCCATCGATCTTCTTCGACTACCTCCATAGGTTCCCGTCCAGCGTCGGCACCGAGCGGGCACCGTTCACCTACGATTTCGAGCGCAGGGGTGACCAGGCGGCGGTTGGTTTCCGGTTCCGTTTCAACCCGTCGGCGACCGGCCCGATTTGAGCCGCCGGCGGAACCGCTCGACGGCGAAGCAGGAGGCAGCGAGCCCTTCAGCCTATCTCGCCGACTCGAACCGGTGCGAGTCGTCGGCGCGCCGTTCATACCCA
The DNA here is from genome assembly GCF_016219575.1 of Bradyrhizobium sp. Lineage (GTDB taxonomy): Bacteria > Pseudomonadota > Alphaproteobacteria > Rhizobiales > Xanthobacteraceae > Bradyrhizobium. The sequence goes on from NZ_JACRMG010000005.1 coordinate 239,238, forward strand.
ACACCAATCCGCGCGAGCGTCACTAGCGCAGGCTTATGGTGACCTGGCACCGGTGGAAGCTCCTGTGTGTCACTGTTTTGTCACCTTGCGCGAAAAACAAATCGCTGCAGTATCCGCGCGCACAGCCCGCTCTTGATTCCCGGAAAACCTGTGTTGGAATGAGTGCGCGGGCGTGGCGTGGGGTAGCGTCATATGAAATGGATGCGGGAACGCGATCTCTTGATCGCGCAGACAATGGCGTTCGTGCAGTCGGTAACCGGGCGGAAGTCCGAAGCCGAAGTTTTTGCGCGAACCGACCTCCCTGCCGTCAGCCCCACCCGTCTCCCCGATGTCGAAGCAATGCTCGCCGAGGCGCTCGGGGTTTCCGAACCGCCTGTGCGTGCCGTTCCCGAGGCGGCAAAACCGCTCCCGCCCCCACCCGTGCCGCCGGCCGGACGCAGCGAGTACCAGAGCGACATCCAGGCCCGGGTCGACAAATTCCGTGCCCAGCAGGCCAAATTCAACCGCGAACGCGAGGCTTATTGCAGCCAGACCATGGCCAGGATGCAGGCCTCGCTCGACAAGTTTCCGGCGCCGCGGCCGCCGAAGTAACGCCTATGGAGGTCATCCTCATGGTGAGGAGGCGCGCCAGCGCCGTCTCGAACCATGAGGCCACTTCATCCTTCGAGACGCGCCGCAAGCGGCGCCCCTCAGGATGAGGATCTGACACCGAGCTTCACCGCGCCGCAATCTTCTCCAGCACCGGCAGCAGGTGGCCCAGGAACGCCTGCGGATCTTCGCTCATCGGGAAATGACCGAGGCCTTTCATGATGACGGCTTCGCAGCCGGCGATACTGTTCGCCACCGCCATCGTTTCCTCCGGCGTGCAGGAATAGTCGTACTCGCCCGAGAGCAGGAACAGCGGGCAGCGTTTGGTGTCGATCTGCGCGACGCGGCTGCGGATGTCGCCGTCGATCTTGTAGAAATAGAGATCGCCCTTGAAGACGCCGGGGCCGCCCTGCATGTAGTGCCACAGCGTCTCCCAGCGCTCGCTGTCGGGTGCGTCCGGGCCGACCAGGCCGGAGACGATGGCGCCCGCGACCTCGCCGCCATGGACGTCCGGCCGGTGCAGGAAGTTGAGGTCGTAATAGGGATCGACATGGGCGCCGGCCTGCAGGCCGATGATGGCACGGAAGCGTTCGGGATGTTCGAGCGCCAGGTGCAGGCAGATGCGCCCGCCGATCGAGCAGCCGATCAGGATCGGCTTTTCCAGCCCGAGCGCGGCCATCACCTCGAGGATCATGGTCGTGTATTGCGCCGAGGTGAGTTGGTACTCCTCGTCGTGCCAGCCGGCCGGCGGCGAGGATTTGCCGTGCCATGGCATGTCGAAGGCGATGACGCGATGCCGCGACGTCACCCGCGCATCGTTCATCAGGCCGCGATACTGCCGCCCGTCGCTGCCCGCCGTGTGCAGGCAGAGCAGCGGCGTGCCCTCGCCGGCTTCCTCGACATAGAGACGGTGCGGCTTGCCCAGGAGATCGAGACGCATATAGCGGCCGACGATCGGCTCGAATGTCGCGCTCATGCGCCCGCTCCCGCGCGCAGCTTGCCGAGCGCTTCCTTGAAGTAACGCAAATTGGCCATGAAGACCTGCAGATCGCCTTCCGCCTTCAGGACGCGGCGTTTGATCAGGGCCATCAGGTCGTTGGAGCCGGGTGGCGGGCGCCGGCTCCAGAATTTCTCCCATTCCTCCGCCGGCGCGCGCAGCGCAAAGGCCGACGACGGCATCACGAACGGCCCTTTCGTCACGGCGACGATCCGCCCCTCGAATATCCGGATCAGCCAGGCCGTGGAGCCGACCTCCAGGAGGAAGGTCGTGGTGAGGTATCGTCCGCGCCTCGTCAGGCCCGCATCGCCGTTGACCTTGTCTTTGAGCGTCTCGATCATCGCCAGCCTCCCGTCACCTCCGCGCCTTCTGGTCGAGGCGCTTGCTCCTTCAGCATGATGGGCGGGTGGAGACTTGCGTCAATCGGCGAGCCATGACGCCGCACGACGGCGCGCTACAGCCAGGCGCATACCAGTACGACATTGGCCACGCAGGCCAGCAGCAGCGCCGCGGAAAGCGTCAGCTGCAGGCGCACGCAGGCGCACGCGTTATGGAGGGTCGCTCTCATGGCAATCAGCATCCGGCGATTCTGCACGTAGAGTCCCGGGGTTTCTTTTTTGGGGGATTCACCACTTGTTAGGGACTCAGAGACTCCCGGAAAACGGCCCGAAACGGGCCGTTTTTTGCCTTCACCGGCCCGTGATGTCCAAGCAAACCAGACGTCGAAACCGCGAGGCCGCCCAAGGCGTTGTCGGTTTCTGATGGAGCCCCGGCGATGCCCTACGCGCTGTTTTCCAACGAGGCCAAGCTGAGCAAGGCCTACCCGACCGAAGCCGATGTCTGGCAGCTCGCCAGACGGTCCGGGCTCGTCGTGGACGTGATGTCGGAAAGCGGCAAGATCGCGCCGCGGCCGGTGCTGGACAATGACTATGAAATCCGCCCCTGCCACTGTGAGACCAATGAAGACCCAGCCAGGAACAAGGCCGACGCCGAGCGCGAGGCGCGGCTGGAGCCGGAACTCTCCGAGACGGAAACCAGGGACGAAGCGGCCTAGGGCCCCGCGGTCGGCGGGACCGGCTTTCAGGACAATTCCAGACCCTTTACGGCGTCGCGCTCACCAGCGAGGCCTGCGCCGAACCGATCGATACGCACACCTTCTTGCGGTGCAGACCCCGGATCGCGCCGGTCACCCTGAGCACCCTGCCCGCGCCGCAGGACGAATCCTGCACGAAGGCGATCTCATAAGGCGCCAGAGCCAAGGGTTCGGATTTCAGGATAGTCTGGGCGAAGCACGGCGCAGAGAGCGCCGAAAAGATCAGCCCTAACGCAAAAGCACGCATGTTTGTTTGTCCGCCAACCCGACGACGAACATAATAGCGCATGCGCCGTGAAAGTTTCGTGCACGACGAAAATTATTTTGCCGCACCCTGCCGCAGCGGACGTCGCAAGCGGAAAAACAAAAAAGCCGGCTCGCGCCGGCTTTCCCGCAAGGCAATTTGAACGGCGGCCTCAATATCTGGAGGCGGCCGGGCCGCCCCAACCGAAGCGGTAGTTCACGCCGACCTTGACGCTGTGCTCGTCGTTGCGAAAGCGCGCGCCGACCGTGTCGGCGGGACCGGCGGTGACCGTCGTATTGCCGAAATTGTAGTATTGGTACTCGGCCTTGGCCGACCAGTTCGGGGCGAACAGGTACTCCAGGCCCGCGCCGACGGTGTAGCCGTCCTTGCTGTTGCCGGAGGTGGTGAAGGCCTGGGGCACACCGGCGACCGTCATGCCGATATTGTTGCCGTCGCGCCAGGCGTAGCCGCCCTTGGCATAGACCAGTGCCGGACCCCAAGTGTAGCCGAGGCGGCCGGTCACCGAGCCGATCTGATCGGCGACCCTGCCGGTCACGACCGTGCCCGCCGGGAAGATCAGGTTGTTGTTGGTGCCGCCGCCCAGCCAGGAGTACTGCGCTTCCGCGCCCAGCACCCAGTTGGGGGTGAACTGATAATCGAAGCCGGCCTGCACGCCGCCGAGGAAGCGGGCGTCGCTGCTCTGCAGGCTGTTGTTGCCCGCAAACGCGCCGCCAAGATGGCCGCCGACGTAGAAGCCGGTCCAGTTGTAGACGACGGCGGGCGCCGTATAGGCCGGCGCCTTGGCATAGGGTCGGGACGGCATGTCAGCCGCGAACGCCTGGCCCGCGAGGGCTGCCAGGACACCCGCCAGGGCGGCTGCGCCGAGAATGGTCTTCTTCATGTTTGATCCCCGTTATTCAGTCACGACACTCATCAAACAACGTGGCTCGAGTTAGGTTGCTCTGCGGCATCGAACGATCACAACCGTGACGGAGCGGCCACAAAGCCCTTTTGTTCCAAAGGGAAATAGGGATTTTTTCGCCCGTCACAATACACTTTGCGCCCGGAGATTGGTCGATTGGGGCCACAATCGGGTTCGCCCCGCTCTCCGAAACGTGATCGGGACCCAACCCCGATCCGAGGCGGCGGCAGGCGGGCCAGCCGCGGGGCTCAGCGGGTCAACTTTTCCAACTCGGGAAACGGCAGGTAAGTGGCGCCGGCACAGGCATCGCCGCTGTTCTCCAGCACGCGATCGAGCCGCGCATCGACATAGACCACGGCCCGCTCGCGCGGATCGCGGTAACGCCCGTCGGACTCGCGGGCGGCATAGCGGAGGCAACTGACATAGCGCAGCCGGCCGCCGATCGTGCGCTGGACCGGCTCGGCCATCATGGCCTCGCGAACCCCGACCGGATTGTTCAGGTACGTCCGCATGAAGGCCAGCACTTCGCTCTTGTAGTTGTTGGGATAGGGCTGGTTGGAATAGCCGCGGTCGTCGGTAAACGAAATACCCCTGCTCTCCTCGCCGCCGCCGGCACAGGCGGCAAGCAGGATCGGCAGCAGCACGACAGCGACACGGGGTGACAATATTGGCAAAGGCAGAGACCCGAAGATTTTCCCGGCCGGAAACTAGACGCTTCGCCCGCAAATTGGAATTCGCAACCCCGTCGAAAAAGGCACCGGCCCGCCGCCATTGGGGAAGCAATGGCTGACGGGCCGGGCCTGTACCCGTTGGACGCGGCGGGGCAATGCGGATCGGACGGCGTCCCCCGGGATCAGGATCAATCAGCGCCAGTGGTGATGGTGGTGGTGCCGATGATGACGATGGTGGAAGTGCCAGCGGTGGTGACGATGATGACGCCCCCAGCGCGCATTGGCGTTGAGCACGTTTGCGCTGAAGGGTGCGGCCTTGATCACCGGGGCATGATCCGACCGGTAGGGTGCCGCCAGCGCCGGTGCGGCAAGAACGGATACGGCGAGCAGCGCCGCAGAAATCGTCTTGAACATCTTGGTCCTCCTCAAGGGGATCTGCGAGGTGACCGCATCCGGGCCCGCCGATCATGTGCAGGAGGCTAACGGCTGCGCACTGAACCCCCGCTGAAGCGGAAAAGCGGACTTCGTTCATCTCGATGACATGTCTGTCATCTTCCCCTTCAATCGCCGCAGCGTCGCAAACCGGCCCAAAAGGGGAGACGGAACCGGGAATATCCCGGCGTCCCGGATGTTCATCTGTTCGGACCTGGGAACAAATCCAACGGGAATCAGGAGAGACGCATGCGCAAGTCTGCAGTCCGGTTATTCTCAATCATGATCACGGGAATGTTCCTTTGCGCGCCCGCGCTGTCGGCGCTTGCCGCCGGTGGTGGCGGCGAGCCGCCGGCACCGCCTCCCCCTTCCTCCGACACCTCGACCAAGAACACCAAGAAGAAGGGCAAGAAGACCTCCTCGATCGAGGAGCAGCGTTTCGCCGCCGGCTATCGCGCCGCCTATGCCACGATCTACGACCGTCAGGATTTTGCTGCCGCCATCGAACAGCTGCAGGCGCTCGGCCATCACGACCGCGCCGATGTCGCAAATTTGATCGGCTACTCCTATCGCAAGCTCGGCGACTACAGGGTTTCGCAGATCTGGTACGAACGCGCGCTGAAGGCCGATCCGAACCATGTGCGGACTTGGCAATATTACGGTCTGTGGCAGATCGAACAGGGCAATCGCGACCAGGCGCAGTATCATCTGGGCCGTATCGCCGCGCTCGCGGGCACGCAAAGCGAGGAGTACCGCTCGCTCGCCGACGCACTGGATAAGCCGCCGGGAACCGGGCTAGTCTACTGACGTCACAACGTGAACTGGAGAACTGCATGAAGAACTACGCGAAGCTTTTGACGCTGGGACTCTTCTCGATCGCACTTGCGGTGGCGCCCGTCGTGACCAATGCCTACGCCGCACCCGACGAACCGTCGCCGCCATCCAGCAGCAGCAAGAAAAAGAAGAAATCCAGCGAAGTCCGCCCTGGCAGCGGGCAGGCTTCGTTCGCGGAAGGCTATCGCTCGGCCTATGATGCGATCTACCGGCGCGGCGAATACGCCACCGCCATCGAACAGCTCAAGGCGCTGCATCGCGACGACAGTGCCGCAGTCGCCAATCTGATCGGCTACTCCTACCGCAAGCTCGGCGACTACAGGGTTTCGCAGGCCTGGTACGAGCGCGCGCTGAAGTCCGATCCCGGCCACGTCAAGACCTGGCAGTATTACGGGCTTTGGCAGGTCGAACAGGGCAACCGCGACCAGGCGCAATATCATCTGGGCCGCATCGCCGCGCTCGCGGGCACGCAAAGCGAGGAATACCGCTCGCTCGCCGCCGCGCTTGAAAAGGCGCCGGGCACCGGCCTGGTCTACTGACCGGCGATATCGACCGACACGCAAGCCGGCGCGACGACAACGTCGCGCCGGTTTTGCTTTGTCATTTCATCAGCGACTGCACTTCGCCGCGGAACGCCTTGCGGGCGCCTTCGCGCGAATAGAACATGTGGCCGCCCGGATAGACCACGAACCTGACGCGGTCGGGGCTGGCATAGGCCGGCAACTGGTCAAGCACGATCCGCGTTGCGAAATACGGCGTGGCGAGATCGAACAGGCCGTGCCCGACCAGCAGCTTCATGTTGGGATCGAGCGCCAGCGACCGCCGCAGGTCCGACACCGACTCGGCCGGGTCGCGCCCTCGACCGAAATTCCAGCCGCCGCCGACGGCATCGTTGAGCAGATGATAGGAGCCGTCGGGCCGCCAGTTCAGCTTGCGCGTGGTGAGATCGACGGCGGCGCTCGTCAACGGCGCCATCAGCGCATCGCCGGAGGGATCGCCGAACTGCCCGTAGTTCGAATCGGGATAGGGATCGAAGCCCGTCACGGATGCATCGTAGCGGCCGGTGACCTTGCCGTTCTTGCGGTCGAACTCCCGGCGGAATTCGCCGACGCTGAGCCGTCCGGCCAGGCGGCGGGTCACGGCGGCATCGATGCCGGTGAGCCCCGCGATCTTGTCGGCGATGCGGTTGGTGGCCTCGGTGTCGGCCTGACCCCTGACGAGATCGACGAGATACTCGCCGCGCGCGTAGCGTTCGACGTCGGCCAGATCCTTGTGCGTCACGGGCCCCCTGGCCTCGCGCGCCACCGCCGCCATGGTCGGCAACCGCCCGACAAATTGCAGCAGGCTCGATCCCGACCAGTCGCGGAAGTCGAGCACGGGCGACACCAGGATCAATCCGCGTATGCCGACGCCCTGCTTGCTCTGCAAATTGTGCACGACTTTCGGCCCGCGAATGCCGCCATAGCTCTCGCCCACGACATATTTCGGCGCCAGCAGCCGGTCGTATTTCTCCAGCCAGCGGCGGATCACCAGCGCAATCGCCTCGACGTCGCCATCGACCGACCAGATGCGGCGGCGCACGTCCTCGCCGGTCGCGACGAACCGGCTGTAGCCGGTGCCGACGGGATCGATGAAGACGAGATCGGTGAAGTCGAGCCAGGTTTCGGCATTGGGAAGGAGATCGGGCGTTGCAGAGGCTACCGCCCCCTCGCCCGTGATCGACAGCCGCCACGGCCCGGCATCGCCGAGTTGCAGCCAGGCCGATGAGGCGCCCGGTCCGCCGTTGAAGAAGAACGTCACCGGCCGCGCGCCGCGGTCGGCGCCATCGAGCTGATAGGACGTGTAGGCGACGTCGGCCTGCGGCTCGCCCTTGTCGTCGAACAGCCGAATCGATCCGGCCACCGCGGTGAAGGACTGCGTGCGCCCGGGCAGCGCCAGAGTGTGCTTGGTGGTGGAGTCCGGCGGCAGGCGATGTTGCTCGGCGGCGGACGGTTGTCCGGCCCCGCCCTTCTGCCCCGCGGGCGCCTTCGCAGCCTGCCCCGGCGAATCCGTCGTTACCCCACCGGTGTCCTGGGCGTGCGCGCCGGCTGCAATGGCGAGCGCAAACAACGCTACCAGGATACGTCCGCGCATGCGCCACGGCGCGGCAGGACTATTGGCCATTCCGTCGTCTCCCTGCATCTGCCGCAATTGTCGTGCGGGTTCCAACGCCGCGGCGAGCCGGATGGTCCACAACCGGGGAAACGAATGAAAGTCACAAACGCGCCAGCGTCGAACATTGCGCCGGGTTGACGCGACTACCGGTCGCGCGGTCATGTTGTCCTCGCCGGCCGCTAAGTGATATCAGTCACATTCATCGGCGTTGCCGATCTGTATTCCGAAGCAAACCCCATGGGCCGGGTGACCGGAGAGCAAGCTCTCCAATTCAAAGGGATTTCTGCCATGAAACGCGCGATTGCACTCTGTGCCGGACTATTGGCCCTGGCAGGGCCTGCCGCCGCCCAGTCACCGGTCGCCGTCGTCGAAGAGGTGCAGGGCAAGGTGACCGGCGCCGAGTTCATGGACTATGTGGCACCGAAAACGGTGATCAAGGTGCCGGCGGGCGGCTCCGTCACGATCTCCTACATGAAATCCTGCCAGCGCGAGAAGATCAGCGGGCTCGGCACCGTCATCATCGGCACCGAAGAGAGCTTCGTGCAATTCTCCGACGTCAAGCGCGAGAAGACCGATTGCGATTCCAGCCAGGCGCACGCCACGACCAAGGCGACCAGCGAGGCCGCCGCCACCGTGCTGCGCAGTCTCGGCGACAAGAGCGACAAGAGCGCGCCGAAAATCCAGACGCAGCTCACCGTGTACGGCACCTCGCCGATCGTGGAGGCCAAGGGCAAGGGCACGCTCGTGGTCGAGCGGCTCGACGTCAAGGGCGAGCGGCAGCAGATCGAGCTCAACGGCAGCCAGCAGAAGGGCAAGTTCTACGACTTCGCCAGCGCCAACAAGACGCTGACCCCGGGCGGCGTCTATTCGGCGACGTTCGGCACCTCCAAGATCGTGTTTCAGGTCGACGCGAACGCAAAGCCCGGCGCCGCGCCCGTCGTCGGCCGCCTGATCCGCCTCAACTAGCCCGGCGGCAGCACTTTTGAACGCGCGGCGCGTCACGCGGGATGCGATTGCGGCCTCCGCCATCGCACTCGCCTGCGCCGGCCTCGCGGTTTCCCCTGCCCTCGACCGGGTCCAGGGGCTGTCGCTCGACATCCTCACCGCACTCCGCTTCGAGATGTTCGGCAACCGGACCAATCCGGCGGCCTCGCCGGCGGTGGTGGTGGCGATCGACGAGGAGAGCTATCACACCCCGCCCTTCAAGGGCTCGCCGACGCTGACCTGGACCGGCGAGATCGGCCGCGTGCTGAATTCGGTCGTCGAAGGCGGCGCCAGGGTCGTCGGCTTCGACATGGTGATCCCGACATCGATCGAGCAGTCGGAAATCCCCTTCGGCGAGGGCGTGCTCGGCGAAAGGGTCCGCGGTTTCGACCGCGACTTCCTGCGCGCGCTGGCGGGCGCAACGGCGCCCGGCAAGGTGGTGCTGGGCGAGCAGTTGCGCGGCAATGACCCGATCCGGCCCTCGCCCGGCCAGCGCATTGCCGTCCGCCAGCAGCAGAACATCCGGCCGCTCAACACCCTCACCGACGGCGACGATACCGTGCGCCGCATGCCGCTGACCTTCACCGTGAATGGCGCAAGGGTGCCGGGCATGGCGCTGGAACTGGCGGCACGCGCCCAGAACGCGGCGCCGGAATTCGCCGCAGACGGATCGGTGACGCTCGCCGGCTACAGGATTCCGAGCACGGTGCCGAACACTATGACCGTCAATTTCGAGGGCGGCGCCGACGACATCCCGACCTACTCCTTTGCCGACTTGCGCACCTGCGCGCTGAAGAACGACAAGGACTTTTTCAAGCGCGCCTTCGACGGCAAGGTCGTGATCTTCGGCACCGTGCTCGATTCGGAGGACCGAAGGCTCACGTCGAAGCGTTTTGCGACGGGCCTCGAAGGCGGCCGCGCGGCGCGCTGCGCGGGTGACGGCAAGCCCGTGATGACGAGCTTCAGGCGCAGCTCGATTGCGGGCATTTACATCCACGCTACCGCCGTCAACAATTTGATCCGGCATGACGCGGCGATCGAGCTCGGCGGGCATGCGACGTTCGCCATCGCATTGCTGATCGCAGCACTTGCCGCCGCCGGCGCGCTGCTGTTCGCGCCGATCGGCGCCGCCGCTGCCTTCCTCGTGCTCGCGGCCGTCGGCCTCATCGACGCCATCGTCGCCTTCAAGTTCGGCACCGTCATCCCGATCGTCGAGCCCTTCTTCGCCGGCCTCGGCGCGCTGGCGCTGACGATCGGCTATCGCTTCGCCGTTGCCGACAAGGACCGGCGGCTTCTGCAGAAGAGCTTCGGGCTCTATCTCGCCCCCGACGTGATCAATCGCATGCTGAGCTCGAACAAGCTGCCGGAGCTCGGCGGCGAGACACGCCAGGTAACGGTGTTCTTCTCCGACCTCGAAGGCTTTTCCAAGATCGCCGAACAGATCACGCCGGAAGCCCTGACGGCGCTGATGAACGAGTATCTGTCTTACATGACCGACATCATCGAGAGCCATGGCGGCTATGTCGACAAGTACATCGGCGACTCCATCGTCGCGGTGTTCGGCGCGCCCGCCGACGATCCCGATCATGCCGCCCACGCCGCCCGCGCTGCGCTCGATTGTTGCGCGAAACTCGCCGAGCTCAACCGCGATGCCGCGGCGTTCCAGCAACATCCGCTGGCCCAGCGCATCGGCATCAATTCGGGCGAAGCCGTGGTCGGCAATCTCGGGTCGCGGCGGCGGTTCAATTATTCCGTGATGGGCGACGCGGTGAACCTGGCCTCGCGGCTCGAAGGCGCCAACAAGTTTTACGGCACCACGATCATTGTCTCGGAGACGACGGCCGGGCTCACCGGCGATGCCTTTGCCTGGCGCGAGCTCGATGCCATCAGGGTCAAGGGGCGTACGCAGGCGTTGAAGATCTACGAATTGCTGGCGCTGTCTTCCGGGCTGACGGAGGCCCGGCGGAAATCCGCCTCCGACTACGCCGAGGGGCTCGCACATTGGCGCGCCCGGGAATTTTCGGCGGCGGCCGCCGCGTTCAGTCGCTCGGCTGAAGTTGACCGGGCGGCGGCCATGTTCCGCGACCGGGCGCAGGAATTGGCCACCTCGCCGCCCGGTGCGGACTGGGATCCGGTTCGCACACTTCAGGAAAAATAGACCAGGCGGGTCGTATGCCGGCGGCGGCGCGCATGGCGCCGATGCTCGGACAGAATCTGCAGCCACAGCAGCTGGAAGGTGCGGCTGAAGGCGCTGTCGGTCGCCGCAACAGCAGAGTTGAGTGCTGAAAACAGAAAGCCGGTCATCGCAATCCCCATCGGTGACGTTCACTTGCTGATGTCTGCAAGCTAGACGGTGTCATCGACGGAGAATGTGACGAACGTCACGCGGCGGTTGCCGCACCGGCGTATTGGGATCGGCGGGCGGCGCCGGCGGCCGGCCTAGAAACCGATCCCCAGAATGAGCACGAACTGGCGATCGCACGGCGAGGCGTACCAGCCACACCCCTGCTGGGACAGGGCTGCGACACGCGCCGGACGGATGCGGTGGCTCCGGGCGGGCTTCGGCCTCCCCTGCAGTGCCCAGGCCATCGCGGCAGAGGGCGAGACGGGCCCGACCCTGTCGCCCGATGCAACGGCTGCGGCCGCAACGGCAGAGGGCGTGTCACTGCCCAAGTCACTACCCAAGGCGGGCCAGCTCCAAAGCGTCGCCGCCAGTGCCGCAGCTGCACAGATTGAAATGCCCGTGCCGGGAAACTTGCCCATTGTTACGGTCAAAGCGACCTCCCGATGCTACGCCCCCAAACCCGATACTTGCCTCGTCTCTAGAACCCTACGCCGATCATGGTGCTGTGACCACCGCCGCCGCTGACGATGCTCGGCCGCGCCACCGCCTGTTGCTTGGCGCGCGGCGCGACGGCTTCCTGCGCGGGCTTGGCGCGCTCGGGACGAGCAGCCTGCTGCTTGCGGCGCGATGCATCGTCGTCACTCTTCGGCTTGGCCGCCACCGCAGGCGCCGCCTTCTTCTCCTCGGCGACGCAGGTATCTCCCTTCACGACTTCGCCGGATTTGCACTCGATCGGGCAAACCCGCGTCGCATGCTTGGTCAGTTCCGTGACCAGCGTTTCGGTTACACTCACATTCTCAGTCAGCTGCCCTCCGATCTTCATGTAACGGCTGAGCGCCGTCGAAGTCGGCTGGTTGAGCGTGCCGTCGACCTTGCCGGTGAGGCAACCGATGCGGATCAGCTCGGCCTGCGCCGAACGGATCAACTCGGGTGAATTCGGCATGGTGGCCGCGCGCTTGGCAACTTCCGCCTTGAACTTGTCCAGGGCGGCAACGACGACACCGCCGAGGCGGTCGCAGGTCACGGTCCTGGCGAAGGCCTTGAGGTCTTCGAGACCGGTACCGTCGCTGCCCTTGCGGGTGATGTCCTCAAGCTTGCCCTGCTCGGACTTGCAAACGGCTTCCCTGGCGGCCGCCAGCTCCGCCTTCCTGCGGGCCTCCTCGGCTTCCTTCGCCTGCTTCTCGGCGACGGCGCGGGCCGCTGCGGCTTCCGCTTCCGCCTTGCGCTTCTCCTCGGCGGCCTTGCGCTCGGCCTCGAGCACCTTGGCGCGCTGCGCTTCCTCGGCGGCCTTGGCATGCTTCTCGGCGGCGGCCTTCTGCGCGGCGGCCTCGGCTGCCACGCGCTCGCGCTCGGCCTGCTCGGCCCTGGCCTTGGCTTCCGACGCCTTCCGCTCGGCTTCCGCAGCTTTCGCCTTCTGCTCGGCCTCCAGCGCCTTGGCGCGCCGCTCGTCCTCTTCGCGCTTCCTTGCCGCTGCCGCTTCCGCCGCGGCCACCCTCGCCTTCTCGGCCGCCTCCGCCTCGCGGGCGCGGCGCTCGTCGTCCTCACGCTTCTTCTGCGCCGCAAGCTCCGCCTTGCGGGCCTCGGCCGCGCGCTGCGCCTCTTCGGCCGCCTTGCGCGCCGCCTCGCGCTCGGCGCGCGCAGTCTCTTCACGTTCCCGCAATGCCTGGTTCAACACATCGACGCGTTGCTGCGCGGTGATGGCCAGGGGCGAATCCGGGAAGCGCTTGATGAAGCGCTGCAGGGCGCCAATGTCGGTCGAATCCCGCAGCTTGTCCCACTCGATCGCCTCCCGTGTCGGAGTTTCCCGGACGGAGGGTGGCGGAGCCTGCGGCAGCGCGGCGAGCTGCACATTGGCTTGCTGCTTGTTGATCTCCTCGATCTGCGCGCGGGCGAGATCCGAATAGAAGCCGGACGGATGCGTGCCGAGAAATACTTCCCAGGCGCGTTTCGAGCCGATCTTCTGCACCAGTTCGTAGTCGGCCTTTACGTCGCTGGCCGGTGCTTCGCGGGCCACCGCCGGCGCCGGCACCAGTGAGATGTTGCCGCCGCCGAGCGAGCCATAGACGAACGGCTCCTGCTTGTTGGCAGTGGCCTTCATGACCTCATCCCTCACGCGGCCGAAAGCGAGGCGAACGTCGAGCCCCGGCACCGTCAGGTTCTTCAGCAAGGCGGTGGTGAACGGGCTGTGCTCGCCACTGCCGTCCTCGGCGGTGGAGCCCGCCTTCGCAGCGTAAGCGATCAGCGTGTCCGTGCTGGTCGGCTCCACCCTGCCGAGACCGGCGAGCACGGCGCGGGTTGCCGTCTTGCGCTCCCTCCGCATCGTCGTCACGAACGGGTTGTCGCGGCAGGCATCCAGTATGATCAGGCGCAGCCGCCGCGCGCCGTCCGCCGACGAGACGAGGCGCTCCAGCGGTATCGCCTCGTCCTCGGCATCGCGGTCGCTTGCGAGTCTTGCATCGGTTGGAATCAGGTAGTTGACGCCGCCGAGTTCGAGGCCGTGGCCGGCGTAGTAGACGACGGCGAAATCGGCCTGATCGGCCAGCGTCTCGAAGCGGCGAATCGAACGCTTGAACTCCAGGTTGCCCACATTCAGCTGAATCTCGACGGTGTCGAAGCCGGCGTTCCTGAACATGTCCGCCACCGAATTGGCGTCCCTCGACGGGTTCGGGAGTTGCGGGACGGTCTGATATTTCGAGTTGCCGACGACCAGTGCGACCCGCTTTTCCGCCCAAGCAACGTCGGGAGCGAAAACCATCGCAAGGATGGTCACTCCGACGGCGGTCGCGAGCGGCAGAAAGCGCTTGATCATGATCGTTTCGGCGTAGCCACGACTACACCGCAGCATTCCCGTTCAAGTGATTCAGCAAAATAGCTTTTCCGGCAACAATCCTAGCCGACCCAAATCCTATCAGAAAGCCCGTCCGTTCGAGTGAGGCATATCACTATCGGGTTGGGGAAATCGCCGCGGCATGGAGCCTCGACACCGGCTGGCCGCCACATCCCTGGTTGTACATCCGCCGCTTTCTAACTCCGAAAGCGAACCCCCGAATGACACTATGTGGCCATAATGCCACAAGCCCCCAAAGAAACAACGCATTGCCCCCCGGATCGGCCCGACAAACTTCCGGACGTCGCGACTCTAATCTACCATCGCCGTGTTCTTTTTACGGAATAGCAATGGATTTCGGGGGCCGTTTCATGATTCGTAGCGCAGCCAGCAGCCGGATTTTGGCCGGCCTTGCCGTCGCAGTCACGCTGACGACGGGTTCGGCGGCCTTCGCACAGTGCACGAGCACCGTCACAGGCCCTGGCGCACCCATCTTCGGACCCCAACTGAACGCCATAACCGCGGCGAGCGGTGCTTCCGCCGGCGCTTTCGGTAGTGCGCTGGGTAACATCCACACCGCCTTCCTCAGCCAGCAGGGCAGCGCTTTCGTTTCCGCGCCCGGCGACCCGCAGCCCAACCAGCCCGGCGGCGGTGTCTGGGCCCGTGGCGTCGGCGGCGAGTACACGAGCAAGTTTACCAATGCCGGCACCGGCACCGTCGTGTCCCCGCCCTTTCCGGGCGCGCTTGACACCAATGCGCGGGCCAATTGTGCAGGCAGCGTCCATGCGACGTTCACCGGCATCCAGGCCGGAACCGATATTTCCAGGCTCAACATCAACGGCCTGAACCTCCACCTCGGCACGACCGTGGGCTATCTGCATTCACGCGGCACCGACAGCAGTGGCGGCTCGAGCGACTTCGAAGTTCCGTTTATCGGCGCCTATTTGGTTGCGACCTACGGCCGATTCTTCGCCGACGTGATGGTTCGCCGCGAGTTCTACAGCGCCAATCTCACCAATACCGCTGTCGGTCTCTTTGGCCAGCAAGTCGGCGCCAACGGCGTTTCGGTCGCCACGTCGGCGGGCTATAATTTCGCACTCGCCAATAACTGGTTCATCGAGCCGTCAGCCGGGTTTATCTGGGCGCGGACCGAAGTCGATCCGTTCAATGTCAGCGGCGGCATCATCAGCCAGGGCGCGGTCTCGACCTTGACCACTAACCCGATCGAGAGCCAGATCGGACGCCTCAGCCTGCGCGTCGGAACGACCGTCTCCTCCGGCAACATGATCTGGCAGCCCTTTGCGTCGGCCAGCGTGTTCCACGAATTCGCCGGCAACATCACATCGAGTGGCTCGACCATACCCAACGGTGCATTCGGACAAATTGGCGTTTGCCCATTCTGCCTCGTCGTTCCCGTTACCGCCACCGGTACCAACAGCACATCGCGCGTCGGTACCTATGGCCAGTACTCGCTGGGATTGGCGGGTCAGGTGGCCAATACCGGCTGGCTCGGCTTCGTTCGCGTCGACTACAAGAACGGCAACAACCTCGAGGGTTGGAACGCCAACGCCGGCATCCGCTATCAGTTCACGCCCGAGCGGTTCGCCTCGCTGATGCCGAGGAAAGCACCGGTCAAGGCTGCAGCCGTCATTCCGCCGACCAACTGGACTGGCTTCTATGTCGGCGGCTTCCTTGGCGCTGCGCAGGGCAAGACCGACATCCGCTTCGTCGGCGATCCCAACAATGCCGGCATCAACCCCCGCGTGCTCGGTTGGCTCGCCGGACTTCAGGCCGGCTATAACTTCCAGACCGCCAGCCGCTGGGTCTTCGGCGTCGAAGCCGATGTCGCAGCCACCAATCTGCACGGCAGCAGGACCTGCGGCACCGACAACGGTCGGGACGCCAACGGCAACCTCGTTGGCACGGGCTTCAGCCCCGCCTTCCTGAACTGCCAGAACACGTCGAACTGGATCGCGACCGCGACCGCCCGCGTGGGCTATGCATGGGACCGCACGCTTCTCTATGTGAAGGCCGGCGGCGCCTGGGCTGATGACGGCGTCAACGTCTCCTGTATCTTTGGCCCGCTCAACGGCAATGTGCAGCCGTTCGGCACCCTGGGTCCGTGCCGCAATCAGGCCGGCGCCGTCACCAACGGCTTCAGCACCAAGGGTACCCGGAGCGGCTGGCTCGTCGGCTACGGCACCGAGTTCGACCTCGGATACAGCTGGTCGGCCAAGGCCGAGTACAACTACATCGACCTCGGCGGCCGCACGGCGCTCGCGACGGACGGCACGACGACGATGCGCGACAGCGGCGCGATCTCCCAGGTCAAGATCGGCGTGAACTACCGGTTCAGCGGCCCCTCCGCGGTCGTCGCCAAGTTCTGAGCGGCGCAACATGGACATCGCGATCGGGCGGCTGCCATGCAGCCGCCCGATTTCGTTTACCCTGCCCTAAAGCCCGGCTTCCTCGTCTCGACAGGAACCGCCAAGGTACGTTAGACGGGCACAGCGCTTTCCTGCGCCCCCGGTAACGAGTACGCCAGTCCCATGTCCAAGCGGTATGCGAAGATTGCCTTCGTTGCGAGCGCGAGCCCGGAAGCGCAGGCGGCGTTGAAACAGCTGTCCGATCTCTACGGCAACTGCGATGCCGCAGAGGCCGAAGTGGTGGTGGCGCTGGGCGGCGACGGCTTCATGCTGCAAACGCTGCACCAGCACATGCACACGGGCAAGCCGATCTACGGCATGCATCGCGGCACCGTCGGCTTCCTGATGAACGAATTCTCGCCGCACGATCTGCACGCACGCCTGTCGGCGGCACGGGAGTCGCTGATCAATCCGCTGAAGATGCGCGCCACCGACATCCACGGCAATGTGCACATCCACCACGCCATCAACGAGGTCGCGCTGTTCCGCCAGATCCATCAGGCCGCGCATCTGCGCATCCTGATCGACGAGCGCGAGCGGATGGCCGAATTGATCGCCGACGGCATCCTGGTGGCGACGCCCGCGGGCTCGACCGCCTATAACCTATCGGTGCAGGGACCGATCCTGCCGATCAACGCCTCCCTGCTGGCGCTGACCCCGATCAGCCCGTTCCGGCCGCGGCGCTGGCGCGGCGCGCTGCTGCCCAACTCGGCCTATGTCGTCATCGAGGTGCTCGACCCCCACAAGCGCCCGGTGGCGGCGGTCGCCGACCACGACGAGGCGCGCGACGTCACCCGCGTCGAGGTGCTGTCGGACAAGACCATCTCGATGCGCATGCTGTTCGACCCCGGCCACAGCCTGGAAGAACGCATCCTGCGCGAGCAGTTCGGGCACTGAAACCGGCCCGTCCGCAGCCCGCCGGCGGCCTTTCGAAACCATTCGTTAACTCGCGCCGCGATATGGTTAACGCGGGGTATACCGCGCTCTCCCCGGTATGCCCCTCAGGGCCGAACCATGTTTCGCATCGACTTCAACAAGCTGCGTTTCCTCGTCTGCGACGACAACCCGCACATGCGGCGCATCCTGCGCACGCTGCTGCACTCTTTCGGCGCGCGCGAAGTCTATGAAGCCGAGGACGGCGCCACCGCGCTGGAAATGTACACCCACTATGTGCCCGACATCGTCATCACTGACTGGGCGATGCCGATCTTCGACGGCATCGAGCTGGCGCAGATGATCCGGCAGCCGGACTCCAAGGGTAACCCCTACGCGCCCATCATCATGCTGACCGGTCATTCCGAGAAACGGCGCGTCACTGTGGCACGCGACGCCGGCGTCACCGAATTCCTGGCAAAGCCGATCTCGGCCAAGGGCCTCTACCAGCGCATCCTCAACGTGGTCGCCAATCCCCGCCCCTTCATCAAGACCAAGACCTATTTCGGGCCGGACCGCCGCCGCAATACGGTCAACACCTATATCGGCCCGGAACGCCGCGTCGGCGGCGAGATGGAAGTGATGCAGCAGCCCTCGCTGCTCGACAAGGCGCGGTCGGGAATCTAGGCGCAGGGATCATTATCGCATGTCGAAAAACAAGCCCGGCGACATCGAGGTCAAGACCTTCGCCACCCACCACGTCATCGTGCAGCCCAATCCGCTGCGCAAGGTGCTGCGGCGTGTGCCCGACGACGACCGCGACGATCCGGTGGCGCGGGCCGAAAAGGCGCTGGAGGGACTGTCGGGCGAATTCAAGAACTGGATGACGATCGAGGCCGACCGGCTGTCCGCTGCGTGGGACGCGATCCGCAACGACGGTTTCAACGAAGACACCCGCGGCGAGTTGTTCCGCGCCGCGCATGACATCAAGGGCGACGCCGTGACCTTCGGTTTCCCCTCCGCAGGCGCTGCCGCCAACAGCCTCTGCCGCATCATCGAGCACGCCCCGGATCTGGCCAAGGTGCCGTCCGACCTGATCATGCATCACATCAATGCGGTGCAGGCGATCGTGCGCCAGCGCACCAAGCTCGACACGGCGGCAATGGCGAGCGAATTGAGCCGCCAGTTGCGCGGCGTCACCGACGAGTTCCTGACCAGGGCCAATCGCGACCGCCCGGAACATCTGGAGGCGATCCTGGCGCCGAGCATCGTGCCGGCGGAGTGAGGACTATCTCGACGTTTACGGAATCGTAGGGTGGGCAAAGGCGCGTAGCGTCGTGCCCACCTTCATTTTGCGCAAGAATGGTGGGCACGCGGAGCCTGTCATCGGGCGCGCATTCGCGCGACCCGTTGGCCTTGCCCACCCTACGTATTAGCGCGCCTTACGCCGCGATCAGATTATCGTGCAGCGGCGCAATCGAATCTTCCGCCACCAGTTCCTCGCAGAACAGCCGCGCTTCCTCGCGGGCGGATTCAGTCGCAAACCTTCGCAGCAGGATCAGCAGCGGTTCGGCGGAGCGGCCATCGGTCTCGCAATGGGTCAACACGCGCTCGACCATGCGGCGGCGCAGCCGCGCGGCTGCGCCATCGCTGTCGGCATAGCCGATCTCGTGACCGACATCGATTGCCACCTGGAAAGCGGCGAAGGTGGATTCCGGCAGGCGGGCCTTGATCAGGAGCGCATTCAGGCTCGCGCGGCCGCGGTCGTGCAGCAGCGCGCTGACGCGGGCAAGCGGCAGGCCGGAGAGCTCGGCGAGCGCGCAGTGGAACAGGTCGAGATTGCCCGACAACAGCGTACGCAGGATCAGGCCCGCGGTGAGATGGCCGGTGGCGCGCAGGTGACGCACCAGTCCCTCCATGTCGGCGCCGCCGGCGCGGGCTGCGATATGCACGGTTGAGCGGTCGCGCGCCTCAACGGCGATGCGCCCTGCCCGGTCGGCGGATAGCCAGTTGCGGGCGACGACGAACTGCGCCAGCGTGTCGGAAAGCTTCGTCACCAGCGCATAGCGCGTCGCTGCGGGCAGACCTTCCAGCACCAGCATGGCTTCGCGGATGGCGGCGAGATGGCCGTGACGCTCGACGATGCGGTCCCAGGAGAACGGCGCGAGCTCCGCATAGGGATTTTCGATCAGCTCCAGCGCCGCCGACGCGGTGCCGACTTCGGCGATCGCAGCACAGACCGATGCCGGCAGGCTGATGCGGCGCGCGATCGCGCATTGCGTCTCTTCATTGCCGGTCGCGACGATGTCGACGAGGTCGGCGTCGATCAGAAGCGGCGAATGTTCGAGGATGGACAGCGACACCGAGGGCTGGTCCACCGCGAGCGCCTGCACGATGGCGGCCGGCGCGTCGGTGCTGCGGGAAAAGACTTCGGCCATCGCCTGGCGCACCAGCGGCGAAGGATCGTCGAGCAGCATCAGGAGCGCGCCTTCGGCGGCGGTGCGGTCGTCGTCGCTGAGGTCCGAGATCAGCCAGGCCCGCGCCAGGGAACGCGTGGCCTCCGCCCGCTCGCCGGCGGATGCATTTCTGACCCAACTGATAAACTGCCGAACGATCATGCTCTTTCCGGCTTACGCAACTTGCGACGACACCGTGACGCGATGCCACTGTCACGAAAAATAAACCATGACGCTTAACAAAGGGTTCACCATAACTGCTTGGGTTTATTGACGTTTCGTTAAGAGCCAGGCCCCGGATGAGCTCCCTTGGCAGGATCTCCTCCGCCGATTTGGAATGTCTCGGGCGCCAGCAACTGGCTAATCTGGCTCGGAAATTTTCGGCCGGGGGCGGCGAATTATGCTTCTCAGATCAGTTCTCTTGCTGATGTTGCTCGCAATCCCGCTCTCGGGGGCGAGCGCGGAACGACGTGTCGCGCTGGTCGTCGGAAACGCCGGCTACCAGAACATCACGCCGCTCGCGAACGCGCAGAACGATGCGACCCTGATCGCCGAAACACTGCGCGGCGTCGGCTTCACGCTGGTCGGCGGCGGCGCCCAGGTCAATCTCGACAAGCCTGCGTTCGACAAGGCCGTACAGAGCTTCGGCAACCAGCTGATCGGCGCCGACGTCGCCCTGTTCTACTACGCCGGGCACGGCGTCCAGATCCGCGGTTCGAACTACCTGGTTCCCGTGTCCGCAAATCCCGTGCGCGAAGCCGACGTCGATTTCCAGATGGTCGATGTCGCGCTGATCCTGCGGCAGATGGAAGGATCGGGAACGAAACTCAATCTCGTCATCCTCGACGCCTGCCGCAACAATCCCTTCGGCGGCCGCGGCCTTCGTTCAGCCGAGAGCGGGCTCGCGCAGATCCGCGCGCCGGAAGGCACGCTGCTGTCCTATGCGACGCAGCCCGGCAATGTCGCGCTCGACGGCACGGGCAACCACAGCCCCTATTCGCAGGCCCTGTCGGAGACCATACGCAAGCCCGGCCTCGACGTGTTCCAGACCTTCAATCAGGTCGGCTTGCTGGTGAAGCGGGCAACGGGCGGCGCACAGCAGCCCTGGGTGTCGTCATCACCGATCGACGGCTCATTCTATTTTGCCAGCCCGAGGGAGGAGCCCAAAGAAACCAGCAAGGAAGCTGGCAAGGAGGCGCGCAGGGATGAGCCCGGAATTGCCGAGCGGCAGCCGTCGCCCCCACCGCCGCCGCAGGCTTCTGCTCCGAGAGTGACGGCCAACCCACCCACGCTGCAACAGCGTGCGCTCGCCTTCGTCACCAACGACATGATCCGCTCGGAAGGAAGCGCTGCCGAATATCTCGACTACGCCCGACAGAGCATCGACGATCAGGTCGACTATTACGGCAAGCTCACCTCGCGCGCGGAAGTGCTGAAGGACAAGGAACGCTATGTCGCCCGCTGGCCGGTCCGCTCCTACCGTCTGCGCACTGAATCGATCCGCACGTCATGCGACGAGAGCAAAGCCACCTGCCGCATCGACGGGCTGCTCGACTTCGATCTGAGCAATCCGGCGGACGGCCGCAAATCCTCCGGCGCCTCGTCCTTTGAATTCGGCATCAGGTTCGGCGCCGACGGCGGACGTATCTTCTTCGAGTCCGGAAAGATCGTCGCCGCTCAAAAGAAGAAGTAGCTGGCCGCCGGCCGATCTGGCTGGGGCGCGTGCCCATGAATCCGGTTCTTTAATCGCGGCTCGCTGAATGTCCGCTTCGCTCCGAGAGCAACCGAATTGTTGCGTCGCCGCGAATGTGCCAGAAGCGGTCGTTAGACACCTGGGCGATTGTCAGAAGTCGAGCTTGTCCTGGATCGCTGCTATGCCGGCCTTGGCACAGGCATCATCGGCATCACCGCCGGGCGCCCCGGAGACGCCAACCGCACCAAGCAGCGAGCCGCCCGATTCAATTACCATTCCACCGCCAATGATTACTGCCCCGGGCAGATTGCGGATGCCGGCTTGCATCATGCCTGGCTGGCTTATGGCGTGAAGCTCAGTCGTGTTGGTGCGAAACGTCGCCGCGGTCCATGCCTTGCCGGAGGCTGTCGATGGCGTATGAGGACCAGCAAAACGGTCCCGTAACATCACCTGCGGAACGCCGAAACGGTCAACGACCGAAACCGCCACCTGATAACCACGCTTTCGGCAGTCAACGAGCGCAGCACGGGCGAGATCAAGCGCAATCTCCGGGCTCAATGATTTGTGAGTGATAATCGATTCCTGCGCGCGCGATGAGGCGGAAGCGAGGAGCAAGCCAGCAAGAGCTACCGTGAGGCTACGTGTGATCATCGGGTTCATAGTTGGTTCCGAAAAGCTTTTTAGGCTAGCGGCCATCTGCCATTCGCACTTTGATCTAACGCAAAGCGCTTCTTCAACAAGATCAAGCAGTGCGGCGGGTCGCAACGCGCTACGACAAACTTGTGTCGAACTACCTCGCCTTCATCCAGCTTGCGTCAATCCGACTATGGCTGCGCGTTAATGCCCTAGCCCGAGTACGTGCCGTCGCGATCACTGAAGAGATCGAGCCGGCCGGGCGCTCGGACTTCCGGCACTTGGCTGCCGGCCGAAGCCACGTTCACCCGCGGCGCCGGATTGCCCCACAATTCCTGCACCGCGGGCGAGATCGGTTGCGGGCGGTCGCCGGCCTGGAACAGCGTGCGGAACATCGGTTCCTGCTGCGGCAGGGAGGCGGTCTTCAACTCCGTTCCCGAGGTCGCCTTGACCGGCGTCACCGCGCGGGAGTCCGGAATCAGGGAAACAAAATTGGCACTGTCCATCGTGGCGGCGGCCGTCGCCGACGGCGCCGTGGCGCTGGCGACCGCCGTCGGCCGCGGCGTGCCGCCGAGCGCGGCGAAGGCGGTGCGGGTGTCCCTGGCATTGGCGGCCGCGGTGTAGCGCGTAGCCAATACCGAATAGACTTCTGAGACACTGCGGGCGCGGCCGGTGCCCTTCTCGTAGAAGATCGAGCGGTTGGCGGCCGCGGCGTTCGGAAACAACCGCGCCGCGGAAGCGTTGGGATTGTCCTCGGCGTTGGAGATCAGCTTGGCGGCGCCGCCGACCCCCATGAAGTGCGCCATATAGAGCTCGCTGTCGTTCGGTCGGCGGCCGATCTTGCCGGTGAGCTTGAAGCTGTTCGACTGCGTCAGCACTGCGGCCATCGAGGATGCCGCATCGGGATCGTCGCGCAGCTTCATGATGGAAGAGCGCATCGAGGGATCGTTGATGTAGTAGGTGCCCGACGAGGATTTCGAGATCGCGTCGGCATATTTGCCGTAGCCGAGCTGGGCGCCCGCCTCCTTCACGGTGCCGAGCCAGGTCTGGTCGATGAATTGGTAGAGCCCGCGTGCCGACGAGGTGGTCGCCGCCGCTTTCGGATTGAAGTTCGACTCCATCTTGGCGGTGGTCAGCAGATATTCGAAGCTGGCGCCGGTGGTGCTGGACGCCTGCTTGATGGAGGTGGCGATCTTCAGGCGTGAAGGATCGATACGCGACGGATCGATGCGTGACGGATCGAGCCGCACCGGATCGATCGCCGCCGCGGCCGTAGCACTGATTGATTCGACCGACATGTGTTGGTGCCTCGCTCCTGGCGAAACCCCCGCGCGGTCTTACTGAGCGCCCACCCAGCGCTCATGCCTGCCTCACAGTGCGGCGATTATGGTTAATGCCGGGTTAAGGCTGCCCCAGTCGTTCCGGGGCGCGCAACGCGCGAACCCGGAATCTCGAGATTCCGGGTTCGGCTCTTCGAGCCGCCCCGGAATGACAACCGGCAATTACTTGCGATAGACGGCGTTCGGATCGAACAGCCGCTCGGCATCGACGTAGGCCAGGCCGGCCTTGCCGCCTCCGCCCTCGACCCTGCGATAGAAGCAGGAGCGCCGGCCGGTGTGACAGGCTGCGCCCACCTGCTCGACGCGAATCCAGACCGCGTCCTGGTCGCAATCCGTGCGCATCTCGACCACGCGCTGGGTCTGGCCGGAGCTCTCGCCCTTCCGCCACAGCGCGTTGCGCGAGCGGCTGAAATACCAGGCCTCGCCGGTGGCGATGGTCTTGCGCAACGCCTCGTCGTTCATGTGTGCGACCATCAGCACGTCGCCGGTCGCGGCATCCGTGGCCACGCAGGTGAGGAGACCGGACGCGTCGAATTTGGGCAGGAATTCCAGCCCATCTTCGCGCTCTACATCTTCTGGCTTGGACAAGACAGACCTCGCATCTTCAATGCGAGGTCACCGCTGCGGTGCTCGCACCATGGTCAGGAAACGCGACTGCTCCGCCGGGTTGTCGCGGAACATGCCGGTGTAGCGGCTGGTGAAGGTCATCGCGCCATGCTTGGCGACGCCGCGCACCGACATGCAGGTATGCTCGGCTTCGATCAGCACCGCAACGCCGCGCGGCTTCAGGACCTCGTCGATCGCGGCTGCAATCTGCGCGGTGAGATGTTCCTGGGTCTGCAGCCGCCGCGCAAAGATGTCGGTCAGCCGCGCAAGCTTCGACAGGCCCACCACCCGCTCGACCGGCGTATAGGCGATATGCGCCCTGCCGTAGAACGGCATCATGTGATGCTCGCACTGCGAGGTGAACTCGATGTCGCGCACCAGCACGAAATCGTCATAGCCCGCGGTCTCGCCAAAGGTGCGGTCGAGCACTTCGGCGGGGCACTGGTGGTAGCCCTGGTAGAGCTCGTCGAAGGCCTCGACGACGCGGCGCGGCGTATCGAGCAGGCCCTCGCGATCGGGATTCTCGCCGATATAGCTGAGCAGCGTATGCACCGCCTGCTCGGCCTCGGCGCGCGACGGGCGAGGCTGGTCGGCCCGGACGGCGGCGGCGAGGAATTCGGCAGGATCGAGTTCGGCCGGACGAACCTCCGGCGCCTTGCGCGTATTGAGGGATTTGATCAGCGCGTCCACCATGTCTTCTCCGTTCGACCGGCCCACGCGGGCCGGATGTGTCACCGGGCAGACGGGGCGGCTGCGGCCGCCGGACGCCTGGGTCCCCTAGCATTCTCTCTTATTCTAGCACCGCCACAGGGGAATTGCCCTGCAAATCCCGCATGGGGCGCCAAACGAGCGGGCTGTATTTCCGCCGTTCTGGTACATATATAGGGCTGTGCGCCGGGGCCGCCAAGGGCGCGGCGCAGTGGGGGAACGTTGGACTTCGCTCTATGCTGAATGACATCTACAACAAGCGGATCATCGAACTCGCCGGTAATATTCCGCGCCTCGGCCGCCTCCCCGACCCCCATGCCAGCGCCACCGCGCATTCGAAGCTGTGCGGCTCCACGGTAAAGGTCGACCTCAAGATGGACGGCCCCGTGGTCACTGACTTCGCCCATGACGTGAAGGCGTGCGCGCTGGGACAGGCCTCCTCCTCCATCATGGCACGCCATGTCGTCGGCTCGAACGCGAATGAATTGCGCGAGTTGCGCGAAACCGTTCGCAGGATGCTGAAAGAGAACGGCGCCCCGCCGCAGGGCAAATGGGCCGACGTCGCCCTGCTCGAGCCCGTGCGCGACTACAAGGCGCGCCATGCCTCGACCATGCTCACCTTCGACGCGGTTGTCGATGCGATCGGGCAGATCGAGGCGAAGACAAAGCAGCCGGCGTAACCATCCCTCGTCATGCCCGCGAATGCGGGCATCCAGTACGCCGGGACTTCCCGGTCAATCACGACTGCCGCAGCGTACTGGATCATCCGCCTTCGCGGATGATGACAGTCCTTGCTCGGCAAGAATTGCTATTTCTCCGGCGGAGACAGCGCCGTCTTATCCGCGGGTGCCACACCGCCCGTCTGCACTTCCGCCGTCTTGGTCGCCTTGGCAGGGTGAACCACGGCTTCATCATTGGCCGGTTGGCCGGCGAAACGATCCTGCACCGTCTTCGGCTTTGCTTCCGCCACCGGCACCGGGTTGTCGCGCGGCAGCACGTCCGCCACCGCATCCGTCGTGACCAGATTGGTCATGCGCAATTCGGCGCGGCTCAACCGATGCAGGTCTTCCCACGGCGGCACGCTGAGCGACAGCGACAGCAGGTCGCCGGTGCCGCCCATGTCGAAGGTATATTTCGCCAGACGCCCGATATCGCGCTCGACGATCATCAGGTCCTGCGCCGTATAGCTTGCGGCCTTCGCATCGTCGGCGCGGTCGCCCATCCAGATCTGGTGCACGCGGACATGGGCGGCCTCAGGCACATAGCGTGTCTTGCCAGCGAGCAGCAGGAACACGCACATCGACTCGCAGTAGGCTTCCGGCGCAATGCCCGGTCGCATCGCATTGTCGCCGCGCAGGCTGATGCCCACCGTGGTGAGCATGCCGAGGCTGCGGAAACGCCGGCCGAGCGCGATGGAGTCGTTCACCGAACCGCCGCTGGAGTCGAACACGATGGTCGCGCCGGCAAGGTCGCGGTCGCGCGCGAACTCGTCGAAGTCGCGCGGGCTGTCCGCGGTGACGATTCCGACCGCGCTGACCCAGCTCTTGCAATCGGGCTTGCATTCGACCCAGTTGAAGCGCATCGGCAGCTTGCGTTCCTCGAGCGTGCCGCTCGCCTTCGCCGAATTGCCTGACGTCGTGGGCAAGCCAGGCAATGCGAGGCACAGGGCCGTTGCGCCGATCAGCGCCCAGCCGCGAAGCTCAAGCATCGTCACAAGCTTCAATTCGGTTCCTTCCCCAAGCCCCAATATTGCGGCTGCGATGGCCCCCAAACGCGACATGATTCTGTCATGCCCGCGTTATCAAAACGGTAATCGTGCTGACCGGACTCGTCCATAGGACCTTTGCTGCACCGCCGTCGGCTTCGTGCGATATTTTACAACTGTGGCGCAAATGCCTGCAGAATAAGGGTTCCCCGCTTTGGAACCCCCGCAAGATTACGGCTAGGATTGCAGCAGACCGCCCATGAAGCATGCACCGCATCATTGCCCCGACTGCGCCGGCGCGCTGCTGCGCCTGCCGCGCAATGCCGGGCGCGGCATGATCTGGATCTATCGCCACACGCTGTCGCCGCTGGTCGGCTACAATTGCCGCCACCTGCCGACCTGCTCGGTCTACGCCGATGAAGCGATCGAACGTTTCGGCCTGTGGGGCGGCGGATGGATGACCCTGGCGCGGCTGTTGCGCTGCCAGCCCTGGGGCACGTCGGGCATCGATCATGTTCCGGCAACGAGACCGCCTGGCGCGCGCTGGTACCTGCCCTGGCGCTACGGCCGCTGGCGCGGCGTCAATGCGCCGCCGCCGTGACGCGCGCCGGGAGCGAAGCGGACTAGCGGCCGAAGAACAGGAAGCCGCGCGGCGCAGGCGGCGGCGGCTTCGGCTTTTTCGGGCGCGGTGGCGGCGGAGGCGGCTCGGCCGACGACGTGGTCTCCACCGGAGCCGTCCCGTCGTTCGGCAACCGCACCGACAGCAGCAAATTCGAATCATTGGTCCGCCAGCGATAGCCGATGCCGAAATTGATCGGCTCAGCCTTACGGAACAGTTCGGCATAGGATTGCTGGTACCGGCCGGGGAATTCGCCGATCGGTCCGTTGTACCTGCCGAACGGGAAGAACCGCCACTGCTTCGAACTGTAGTACTGCAGCGGGACGCCGGAATCGTCCTGGATGACGGTGGCGCTGTTGGCGAGGATGTAGTCGCGCACCGTGGTGAAGTTGCCGGAATGCAAGAGATAGGACGCGCTCTTGATCAGGCTGTTGCCGGGCGCCAGCGTCGAGCAAAACTTAAGGAATCCGCTCGACTTGATGCCGCCATTGGAGAGATCGGTCGAGAAGTAATACAGCGTCTTCTCCACCCCGTCGGAGCCGGCAAAGGTGATCTTCGCGCCGCGCGGCGCGTTGGATCCGGGATTCTCGTTGCCGGTCTTGACCTGTCCTTCGGCGTCGAGCGCGATCGGGGTGACGCTCTTGATGGTCTTGCCGGAGCGCGCCAGGAACACGTAGAGCACCGGTAGCGTACCGCCCATCTGACCGGCGCGCAGATCGGTCTTCATTTGCTTGGTGATGAAGAAGCTGAAGGACAGGATCGAGCCCAGCGAATGCTCGATATTGTAGAGCGCTGCTCCGATGGCGCCGCGCGGCAGTTTCGTCAGGTCGGGCACCTGCCCCGGCGGCTCCAGCGCACTCAGCACATAGGTGGTCGCCTTCGGATAGAAGGCGTTGGCATAGAGGAAGTCCGGCCCGGAGAACATGTAGAACATGGTCGGCTTGGGCGCGGCGAGATGGGTTTCCGACCAGGCGCGGATCTTCGAGAGCTGGCGCTGCTCGAGCTGGCCGAAGGCGTTGTCGAAGAACCGGGCGTGGCGCTGCCAGGACGGATCCTTGGTCAGCGGCAGCAGGGGTGAATCCGCCGACGGCTGCATGCCCGCGAGAAATTTCGCCGTGTCGTCGGCGGTGACCTCGGCGGCGCGTGCCGGAACGGCGGCCGCCAGCATCAGGGCGGCTACGAGCGTTGCTGATGCAAGTGATCGAAACAGTTTCATTCACGACCCGGAGATGCGGCCGCGGGGCCATTGGCGGATTGCTTGCGGAAAACGGCGTAGATCAGCAGGCCTGAAAGCATGATCAATAGACCTAGCAATGACGGTTTGGGCTGGGTGGTCAGAAGATAGTACATCATGAAACCGGTCACGAGCAGGAAAACCAGCGGCGTGAACGGGTATCCCCAGGCGCGATAGGGCCGCGGCAGGTCCGGGTGGGTGATGCGCAGCTTGATCACCCCGAGCACCACGAAAAACGAGCAGAACAGAAGCGAGAACTGGATGAACTCCAGCACCGCCTCGAAACTGCGAGTGAACAGCATCAGGCTCGCCACGACGACCTGGAACAGGACGGCATAGGCCGGCGCGCCGCTCGGCGAGCGGCGGGCGAAAACCTTCAGCGCAGGGATGTCCTCCCCCATCGTCATCATCACGCGCGGCCCGATCCACATCATGGCCGAGATCGACGAGATCAGGCCGATGCAGATCATGGCGCCGACGATGCGGCCGCCGAGTTCGCCGAAGATGTGGCTGCCGGAAATGCGGGCGACGTCGAGCTGGCCGGCCAGCTTGTCCATCGGCGCGGTATGCAGAAACACCGCGTTCAGTGCCACATAGAGCACCAGTACGATCAGCGTGCCGATCAGCATGGCGCGCGGCACGTTGCGCTCGGGCAGCTTCATCTCGCCGATGATGTAGGTAGCCGCGTTCCAGCCCGAGAAGGAATACATCACAAAGACGAGGCTGATGGCGAAGGGAGCGCTGAGCACGTAGGTGAAG
Organism: Bradyrhizobium sp.; assembly: GCF_016219575.1. Classification (GTDB taxonomy): domain Bacteria; phylum Pseudomonadota; class Alphaproteobacteria; order Rhizobiales; family Xanthobacteraceae; genus Bradyrhizobium. The sequence goes on from NZ_JACRMG010000005.1 coordinate 268,380, forward strand.
TCGGACGAATGCGGCGCAAAGGAGACCGGCTGCGGCGTGCCGATGACGAAGCCCAGACCGAGAAAGGCGACGATCAGCACCACCTTGATGATGGTGGCGATCATCTGGAACGTCGAGGAATGCCGGATGCCGGTGAGCTGGATCAACGACACCAGCCAGACCACGCCGATGGCGAGCGCGAGCGGCGGCGCGTTCGGCAGGATCGAGCGGCCATATTCGCCAAAGGCCATGGCGGCGAGCGCAACCGGCGCCGAAAAGCCGACCGTCGCCGACACCCAGCCCGCGACGAAGCCAAACGCCGGGTGATAGGTGCGGCCGAGAAAATTGTACTCCCCGCTCGAACGCGGAAACATCGCGCTGAGCTCGCCATAGGAGAACACGCCGCACAGCGCCACGATGCCGCCGAGCGTCCAGAGCAGCAGGATGGAGAAGCCGCTGGGGATATCCTTGACCTGGAAACCGAGGCTGGTGAAGACGCCGACGCCCACCATGTCGGCAACCACGATGGCAGCCGCCACCCAGAGCGAGACGGTTGACCCGCCTGTGGGTCGGCCGGGCGCGGCCGCGCCCCCCGCTTCTGATGCCGCCATATCGGTCCACGCCTTTGGGGCATCGCGCCCGGGATTCGCGTCAATGGTGCAGGCTCGCGCCCGCCAGTTCAAGCAATGTTAACAAAGGTTTAAATCAAACGCCGATTTTGGTATTTAGATACCGAAAGCGAGCCCGACCATCTTCCTGATCATTCGCGGTAATGCGCAAACAAAAAGGCGCTTCCCACAATCAGGACACGATTCCATGTTCAATTTCGGGGGTCCGGATATGGGGAGTTCGTCCGGATTCTTAACGTCGCCTAAACGCCGGCCGGTCCAGCTTGCCGTTCGGTGGTTTTTTGGGGGGTGGATGATCGGGGTCGATCCGAAATCGACGACGCACGAACACGCTGTTCCGGCGATGCCATTCGGCATGTCGCCGCGCTGGCGCGCGCTCGCCCTCCTCGCCGTGTTCGTGCCGCTGTCCTCGCTGCTGGTTCAGTGCGGCAAGGCGCCGCCGGCCGCAACGCTCGCAGCGAACGTGCACGCCACCGGCGGCGACTCGTTCGAGGAGCGTTTCCCCTCCCCGCAGTTCAAGGATCGTTTCCCCAGCGAGTCTGAAAGCATCAAATGGTCGTCGCGCGGCGAGCCGGCGCGGCAGCGCACGGTGCGCACCGAGAGGATCACGCCCGAGCCTATGCCCGCGCCCTCGTCCTACCGCGTCGCGTCCTACGCGCCGACGCTGCCGCTGGAGCGCCCGCGCGAGGATCTGACCACGCTGGTCAGCATGAAGTCTTCCGCCTTCCCCTATTTCGGCGAGAACCCGCGCTCGGAAGCGCCGTTCCTCAACATCGCCAAGGGCGAACGCCGCGGCCATCGCAGCTATTCCGGCAAGGTCTACTGGCAGGACGAGACCTACAACGACAGCCGCGTGCTGGTGCACGTGCCCGAGCACTTCGATGCGCAGAAGCCGGGCGTGATCGTGGTGTTCTTCCATGGCAATGGCGCCACGCTCGAGCGCGACGTGCGCGACCGCCAGATGGTGCCGCAGCAGATTTCCGACTCCGGCGTCAACGCCGTGCTGCTCGCGCCCCAGATGGCCGTCGATGCCGCCGATTCCAGCGCCGGCAAGTTCTGGCAGCCGAACGGCTTCAAGCGCTTCATGGACGAATCGGTGGCCCATCTGACCCGCCTCTATGGCGATCCGAAATCTGCAAAGACCTTCGCCAACATGCCGATCGTGATCGTCGGCTACAGCGGCGGCTTCCTGCCGACCGCCTGGAGCCTCGAGGTCGGCGGCATCACCAAGCGCATCGCCGGCGTGATCCTGCTCGATGCCGTCTATGGCGAGCTCGACAAGTTCGCCAACTGGATCGAGAACAATCGCAACGGCTTCTTCATCAGCTCGTATACCCGCTACACCAAGCGGCGCGACATGGAGCTCATGGCCATGCTGCGTGAAAAGGGCATCTCCTATCGCGAGGAGATGGACGGCCCGCTGCGCCCCGGCAGCGTCGTGTTCGTGCAGACGCGCGACGGCGTCACCCATCGCAGCTACGTCACGCAGGCCTGGACCGAGCATCCGGTCAAGGACGTCCTGATCAAGATGGCGACGGCGCCGACATCCGCGCGCTATGCGAGCATGCCATCGTCGGCGAGCGCGAGCCGCTGATCCGTAGAAATACCGAAGAGGGCGCCTCGAACACGCCCTATCATACCTCCATCCGAGATGTGATGTTGATGTCTCCGTCAAAGGCGACACAGGGCATTGTCGGTACGTTGCGCACGCCCTAGGCTGCAACCTTTACTGAATGCGTTGATTTGAACGTGTTTTGCCATTGGGGACGGCTGTTGCGCGAGGGCTTGTACAAGGTCGAGTTTCACACCGTGCACGGCACCGGCACCGGCGTGATCTACGCCACGGCAGGCAAGCTGCGCGGCGGCAACTCCGCGTTTGCCTTCACCGGCAATTATGTCGACCGGAACGACGGCATCCAGGTCAAGGTTTCGACCCAGCGGCACAATCCCGATCCGGCGTTCCGGCCGCTGTTCGGGACCGACATGATCACATTGACGCTACGGGGAACCGAGCACGGCGGCATGGTCGACTTCGAGGGCACCGCCCTGCAGCTGCCGGGCATCGCTTTCAAGGCGATCCTGACCTGGATCAGCGATTAGCGCACGGGGCGCTCGCGAGCGGAGGCTACTCCCGAGCGGTCGCCGTTTCGATGTCGGGTTCGGTCAGGACGGCAGCTTGGGCAGCTTTTCGGCGAAGCCGTTGAAGCAGGTCAGCCGCTCCTCTTCGTCCTTGAAGCCGCCGCACTCGGTGACGGATTTCACCGGCGCCTTGGCCTTTGGATTGGGCTTGGGCGCAATCACGGTGTCATAGCAATTCAGCCGGTCCTTGGTGCCGTCGTCGATGTCGAGGCAGGCCTGCAACCGCTGCGCCATCGATTTCGGTTTGCCGGCTCCCTTGGTCGACTTGGCCGACTTGGCCGGTTTGGCCGCATCCGCCGGCGGCGCATCCCTGGACGCATTTTTGGAAGCATCCTTGGACGCATCCTTGGATTTGGCCGCGCCCTTCGGCTTGACCTGCACCAGCGGCTTGTCGCCCACCATCGGGGGCTTGGCCGGCTCGCTGGTCTGCGCAATGGCGGCGGCCGAATACAGCAGCGCAGCAATCACCAGAATCTTTTTCATCTCGCTTCGCTTTCGTCCTGACCCAACGGGATGGAAGGCAATGCGACGAATATGCGCCCGATTGAGGCCAAATGGCGAAATCGCCCCGCGGCGCCTGCGTCCCGGCGATTCCCTGATCGCCTCCCCCTTGAGAGCTGAGGAAAGCATGCGGCGGGCGTCTTGTCACGTTGCAGGTTGTGACGGCCCCCGCGCCCTATCCGGCCGTGCGCGGCCGGGTCAGGACGACGGTGACAAGCGCCGACGCCAGGAAGACCGCCGCCACGTAGCCTGCACCGTAAAGGAGATCGCCGCCGTAGAGGATGCCGCCGACCGCCGAGCCGATCGCCTGCCCGATATAGAGCACCGACGTGTTGAGCGAGACGGACGCGGATGCGAGCGACGGCGCCGCGGCGACCAGGCGCACCTGCTGCATCGAGTTGCTGGAAGCAAAACCCAGCCCCCAGACCGCGACCGAGCAGGCCATCGACAGGTAATTGCCCGCGGTCAGCGCCCAGCCCGCAATGCCGGCAAGCACCAGAGATATCGACAGCACCGAGGTACGGTAGGCCCCCCAGCCATCGACAATGCGGGTCGCGACCGCCACGCCGACGAAGCCGAAGGCGCCATAGATCGCGAACACCAGACCGATGGCGTCGGCGCTTGCGCCGGTGAGCCGGGCGAGCAGCGGCCCCATGAAGGTGAAGATCACGAACTGGCCGGACATATAGAGCGTGGTGATCAAGAGCAGCAGCACGACGAGGCGGTTGCGCGCAAGATCAAGCCAGGTCCGCAACGCCACGGGCGCCCCGAACAGCCCGCCCGGCAGCCGCCACGTCAACAGCAGGAAGCTCACGACGCCCAGCGCGCCGATGCCGCCATAGGCCGCGCGCCAGCCGTAACGGTGGGCGACCAGCGTGATCAGCGGCAGGCCGACGGCAGCCGCCAGCGACCAGCCGAGGAAGACATAGGCAATGGCGGAGCCGCGCCTTGTTTCCGGCACGATCATCGCCGCTGTGCCGGCAGCCTGCGGCGTATAGATCACGCCGATGGCGAGCATCGCGAGCCGCAAGCCCAGTAGGCTCGCATAGTCGGGCGCGAAGGCCGAGGCGACATTGGTCACCGCGAGGACCGCGAGCGTCGCCGCAAGCAGCATGCGCCGCTCGACCCGACTGGTGAGCCAGGCCGTGACCGGCGATCCCACGCACAGCACGATGGCGCCGAACGTGATCAGAAGCCCCGCGGTGCGGATGCTGACGTCGAGGCCTTCGGACAATTCCTTCAGCATGCCCGCCGGCGCCAGCACCGCGCAGCCGGTGACGACATTGCCGAGCATCAGGGCGGTGGGAGCGAAGCGGCGCGCGGCGGCGGGGCGAGTATCCATGCAATCGCATCTATGGCCGGCGGGCGCCGATGAACAGGGTGCGCGTTCCCTCTATTTCGCGGCGCTCTCCTGCGCGCCGACGGTCTGCCGGAGCACGATGTTCCTGGGCGGCGGACAAGTCGCAGCCAGCGTCGTCAGCGCGCCGGCCAGGCCTTCGGTGGAGAATTTCGCAGCGCGCGCCACGCGCCGCCCGTCCGCGGCCTGCACCGACTCCATGAATTCGAACTGCGGCACGGCGGCCAGGCTCTGCACCGAGGCGCTCGTCATGCGCAGCCCCCAGATCTCAAATCCCTGCAGCTTCGCCGGCGGCCAATTGAAGTGCTGCGGCGACGGGCCCACTCCGGATATCGCGACCGTCGGCAGTGTCGAGCCGGAGACGAGCGCCGGGCGCTGGAAATTCAGTTCGAACTGCTCGTTCGAGGAACAGATGATCCGCCATTGCGACAGCCGCCAGGCCTTGCCGCCTTCCTCGCGCACCGCCGCCGCCTTGCTCACCATGCTGCGGACGCTGTTCTCGAATTTCCAGGGCGTCTCCGCGATCTCGCGCCGGTCGATGCCGAAGCGCATGATCTCCTCGCGCGTCAGCACATGCTGGCTCTCGAACTTGATGGAGCGGGCGAGATCGAACAGGCCGATATCCGCTCCCATCTTCACGATGTAAGCCGACAGCATGCGGTCGGCGCGTTCCCGGCCGCGCTCGGTGGCAGCCGCGCGCACCTCGGCAGGCGGCACGCCGCCGCGGAAATGCACCACCACCTTGGCGGAATGCACCGCAAGCAGCGCATCGGGTGCAACCTCGCGGTTCGTCGCACCCAGCAGCAGATAGGGACAGGCCGAATTGCAGTTGGCGCCGCGGGTGAAGAGATCTCCACGCAGCAGGCGGCCGGATTGCTTGAGCTTCACGCAGGCAACGCTGTCCTGCGCCTCGAAACCGCAATCGTTGACCACGGTGCGCCCGACCCGCGCGGTGGCGCGGCGTTCGCGCAACATCGCCCCCATGGCGAGCGCCTGATCGAGATTGCCGCCGGGCGACGAGAGATAGATCGGCAGGTCGCGGTTGCCGGCCTGTTGCAGGAATTTCTTGAAGCGTAAGGCGGCGGCACCGTCGACCTGCCCCTCCACCGCAATCCAGCTGTCGCAGCCGCGGCCGCAGGAGTCGGGTGCGCCCTTGGCCACATAGAACACCATCGGCGCCGGGTGCGTCGCCAGGGGCACGCGCCGCGCCGGGCCAGGTGCCGCAAACGCCGGTGCGTCGAGCAGGATCAGGATGGCGACAATGAATGCGCTGAGCATCATGAACGGTCTTCAGACGACGGCGATTGCGCCGATTTGCGACGCTAACAAGGCGGCCGGCCTGCGGCAACCGGTGGGTGCTCGGAAATTCGGAGTCAAAAATGCTGTCACAAATCCGTGGCGAGTCATGGTCCGCCTCATCGTGGCGGCGTCCCTTGGACGATCCCCCTCAATCGGCCGTGTTTCATCTTGAATTGGCGAGAATCCCGGATTGCGCCGCCCGAATCGCCTGCTATACCGGGCCCAGTTCCCGCTTACCTGCGTTGGTCCGCAGGAGTGAGCCACAGGAGAGACTGATGAGCGACTTCAAGTATTCCCTTACGAATCTCAAACCCGTCGAGCCCGTGAACAAGGTCCACGTCACCTTTCCCGACGGCGCCAAGCGCGAATTTCCCAAGGGCATCACCGGCCTCGATATTGCCAAGGGCATCTCGCCCTCGCTCGCCAAGCGCACCGTGGCGATGGCGCTGGACGGCACGCTGAGCGATCTCAACGACGCAATCGAGAACGACGCGAGAATCGAATTCGTCGCCCGCGACGATGCGCGCGCGCTGGAACTGATCCGGCACGACTGTGCGCATGTGCTGGCGGAAGCCGTGCAGTCGCTGTGGCCGGGCACGCAGGTCACCATCGGCCCCGTCATCGAGAACGGCTTTTATTACGACTTCTTCCGCAACGAGCCGTTCACGCCGGAAGACTTTGCCGCGATCGAGAAGAAGATGCGCGAGATCATCGCGCGCGATCAGCCCTTCACCAGGGAGGTCTGGGACCGCGCCAAGACGAAACAGGTGTTCCGCGACAAGGGCGAGAATTTCAAGGTCGAGCTGGTCGACGCCATTCCCGGCGACGAACCGATCAAGATCTATTTCCAAGGCGACTGGTTCGATCTCTGCCGCGGCCCGCACATGACCTCGACGGGCAAGATCGGCAACGCCTTCAAGCTGATGAAGGTGGCCGGCGCCTATTGGCGCGGCGATTCCAACAATCCGATGCTGACGCGCATCTACGGCACGGCCTTCGCGAAGCAGGAAGAGCTCGACGCCTACCTCAGGCAGATCGAGGAAGCCGAGAAGCGCGACCATCGCCGGCTCGGCCGCGAGCTCGACCTGTTCCACTTCCAGGAGGAAGGCCCGGGCGTGGTATTCTGGCACCCGAAGGGCTGGACCATCTTCCAGCAGCTGATCGCCTATATGCGCCGGCGGCTGACCGGCGACTACAGCGAGGTCAACGCGCCGCAGATCCTCGACAAGGTGTTGTGGGAGACCTCCGGTCACTGGGACTGGTACCGCGAGAACATGTTCGCGGCGCAGTCGGCGGGCGATGAAGCCGAGGACAAGCGCTGGTTTGCGCTGAAGCCGATGAACTGCCCCGGCCACGTGCAGATCTTCAAGCACGGCCTGAAGAGCTACCGCGACCTGCCGCTGCGGCTTGCCGAATTCGGCGTGGTGCATCGCTACGAGCCGTCGGGCGCCATGCACGGCCTGATGCGCGTGCGCGGCTTCACGCAGGATGACGCCCACGTGTTCTGCACCGAAGAGCAGCTTGCCGACGAGTGCCTCAAGATCAACGAGCTGATCCTCTCCACCTATGCCGATTTCGGCTTCACCGGCGAGCTCACGGTGAAGCTGTCGACGCGGCCGGAGAAGCGCGTCGGCACCGACGAGATGTGGGACCACGCCGAGCGCGTGATGGCCACCGTGCTGAACCAGATCCAGTCGCAGAGCAGTTACATCAAGACCGCCATCAACCCGGGCGAAGGCGCGTTCTACGGGCCGAAGTTCGAGTATGTGCTGCGCGACGCCATCGGCCGCGACTGGCAGTGCGGCACCACGCAGGTCGACTTCAACCTGCCGGAACGGTTCGGCGCGTTCTACATCGACGCCGACGGCGGCAAGAAGGCGCCGGTCATGGTGCATCGCGCGATCTGCGGCTCGATGGAGCGCTTCATCGGCATCCTGATCGAGCACTATGCCGGCAACTTCCCGCTCTGGCTCGCGCCGGTGCAGGCAGTGGTCACCACCATCACCTCGGAAGCCGACGAATACGCCAGGAAGGTGGTGGAAGCGGCGCGGCGCGCGGGTTTGCGGGTCGAGATCGACCTGCGCAACGAGAAGATCAACTACAAGGTCCGCGAGCACTCGCTGGCGAAAATCCCCGCGATCCTTGCCGTCGGCAAGAAGGAGGCCGAGACGCACTCGGTTTCGGTGCGCCGCCTCGGCAGCGAGGGACAGAAGGTCCTGCCCACCGCCGAAGCGATCGCGGCCCTGGTGGACGAGGCGACGCCGCCGGATGTGAAGCGGGCGCGAGGGCCGACCTGACGCTCAGTGCGGCCGTCGCCCCGGCAGGTCGATGCGGAAGTCGACGAATTCCGGCGGACCGTCGGTCAGCCGGTGAATGCGCCGCTCGCGCTCCTCTTCCGGCGTTTCGGGGTCGATCAACAGCCCGATCTGGTCTGCAGCCCGGGCCTCGATCGCACGGTCGTCGAGCAAGTGATGGGCCATCGCAGCGCTCTCGGCTTCCGCCTTCAGTCCGAGTTCGACCAGCCGCTGGATGGCGACCGAACGATCGACTGCATGGGCGGCCGCCCAGATATCGACGTGGGCGGTCACATCGGGCGCAAGGCGAACGACATTCAACTCCAGCTTTTTCGGTTTGGGCATTGCGGACCTCCGAAAGGATGGCGATATTTGCCAAAATATAGGGCGCGCAGCGTCAATCCTTGCGCGAGATCAAACGGGTGCACCTCCGCCGGCTTGGAATGCAAATAAAGTCGGCATCTTGCCATCGCCTCTCAGATGCAGATATCTGCATCAAGACTCCAACCCTGCGGTTCTCAATGCCTGACGCGATCGAACTCCTGAAAACCCGCCGCTCGATGAAGCCGCGCGAGATGACCGGTCCCGGCCCCTCGCCGGCCGAACTGGAGACTATCCTGACCATCGGCGCGCGCGTGCCCGATCATGGCAAGCTCGCCCCCTGGCGCTTCATCGTGTTCGAGGGCGATGCGCGGGTCCGCGGCGGCGAGGTCATTGCCGGCGTGTTCGCCAGGAAAAATCCTCAAGCCACCGCCGCCGAGATCGAGGTCGAGAAGAAGCGCCTCACCGATGCGCCGCTGGTGATCGGCATCGTCAGCTTCACCAGGCCGCATCCCAAGGTGCCGGCCTGGGAACAGGAACTTTCCGCCGGCGCCAGCGCCATGAACATCGTCACCGCAGCGACCGCGCTCGGCTATGGCGCCTGCTGGCTGACCGGCTGGTTCGCCTTCGACCGCGACGTGCTGGACGGCTTCGGCCTGAAGCCGGATGAAAAGCTCGTCGGCCTCATCCACATCGGCAACGTGACCAAGGCGGGCGAAGACCGCCCGCGCCCGGCGCTGTCGGACATCGTGACGCGGTTCTAGGCAACTTCCGCAAGATTGACGGACGCAGTTCCTTCCCCCTTGATGCGTCGGCAGGAGGGAACCGGGATGAAGCGCCTTGGCGTCGTTCTCATTGCATTGGCCGTTGCCGGCACGTTCGAAACCGGCGCCATCGATCAGGCCCAGGCGAGCGATGCCCCCGCCCCTGCGCCGGACAAGCTCGAAGCCATCACGGCCTTCTTCGCCAACGAAGTTGCAACCGGGAAGCTGCCTGGCGCCATGATCCTGGTCCAGCAGCATGGCAAACCTCTCTACCTGAAGGGCTTTGGTGTCCAGGACGTCCGGACAGGGACGCCCATGAGCCCGGACACGATCTTTGCCATCCATTCCATGACCAAGCCGATCACCAGCCTCGCGGCCATGATGCTGGTCGACGACGGCAAGATCGCGCTCGACGATCCCCTTTCGAAATACATTCCGTCCTTCGCAAGAGTGAAAGCGGGAATGGACATCAGGAATCCCGACGGCACCGACACCGTAAGACTGGTGCCGCCGATACGTCCCGTCACGATCCTGGACCTGATGCGTCACACCTCGGGGATCACCTACGACTATATCGGCGGCAAGTGGGTCGAGAAGGCCTATCAGGACGCACATATCTTCGCCGGCCAGTTCGACAACAGGGAATTCGCCGAGCGCATCGCCGGACTGCCGCTGGCGCGTCAGCCGGGAACGTTGTGGCGCTACGGCCATTCCACCGACGTGCTCGGCCGCGTCATCGAGGTCGTATCCGGCCAGACACTCTACGAGTTCATGAAGCGCCGCATCTTCGATCCGCTCGGCATGACCAGCACCAAATTCGTGCTGCGGACGCCGCAGGAGCAGGCGCGGATGGCCCGGCCGCTGCCCAGCGACACCATCCTGATCGACGCCGAGCGCGATCGTCTCGCTCACCCCGAATGGGAATCCGGCGGCGGCGGGCTGCTTACCACCATCAAGGATTATTCGCGTTTCGCGCAGATGCTGCTCAATGGCGGCGAGCTGGACGGCCGCCGTTATCTCAGCCCCGCCGCCTTCAAGAACATGACCACCGATCACATCGGGCCGGGCTCCGGCGTCGGCCGCGATTATTACTACTTCCCCGGAGACGGCTTCGGTTACGGCCTCGGGATTGGCGTGCGCACCGATCCGGGCAACGCAAAACCTCCGCCGCCGGGTTCAATCGGCGAGTTGAAATGGGATTCCGGCAGCGGCACCTATTTCGGCGTCGATCCCAAGCTCGACATGGTCTACATCATGATGGAGCAAACCCAGAACGAGCGCGGGCGCATCACACCCGTCTTCAAGAAGCTCGTCTACGACGCATTCCCGAAGAACTGACGACGTCGCCGACAGACGTGATCGCGATCAGCGCGCCACCACCTCGACTTCGCCATCGACGCCGTTGACGACGTTGAAGGGACGCTCGAACACCTTGCCTTCGTTCTTGGCGATGGCGCGGTATTCGCCCTCCGACAGCACGACGCGCGGGAAAGCGCCGATGGATTCCTTGATGACGTCGCCACCCGGCGTGATCACCGACCAGGCGGTGTTGGCGAGCGCCTCGCCGCCCTTGTCACTGACCAGCTTCAGCGTGATGACCGCGGCGCGGTGCGTGATGATGACGTCCGTGAGTTTTCCCGCCTGCACGCGGATGTCGGAGCGCACCACCGAGTTGGCGTCGCCATAGTTGGAGATGATGTAGTAGGTGCCCTCCGGCAACAGCGCCACATCGCCGGCCGCGACGTTGGGAATCAGCGAGGAGCGTTCGGCGGCCTCGAACTGGCTGCCCTTGTAGATCGAGAACGAGATCTGGTTCGGCGGGATCTTGCTGGTGCCGACGCGACCCTCGATGCGCAGGCCGCCGGCGGGCAGGATGAAGGACTCGCGGTCGGTTTCGGACTTCAGCGTCACCGAGCGCGTGGCGCTGACGAGGCCGAGCGCAACATGCACGACGTAGCTGCCCGGCGGCAGCACGATGTTGGGCGTGGCGCCGCGCTCCTCGCGGATCAGCTTGAAGGTGCCGGTCTCGTCCGGCTTGTCGGCGAATACCCGCCACACCAGCCCGCTGGTGATGACAGGCAGATCCTTGCCGTATTTCGCGGTCAGCGACAGCACGGCCTGCCCCGCCGTGGAGGCGCCTGGCGGCGGCAAGGCGGCCGGCGCGTTGACGATCGAGGGCTGGGTCAGGGTCGGCTGCGTCAGCGTGGGCGGCAGATTCGGGCCGGCGCCGGGGCCTGAGGGCGGCGCGAGATTCATGGCAGGTCCCGCCGGCGGCGCGTCCGGAACGGAAGCCGGCGGCACCGGGGGCGGCCGGTCGGAAAACAACTGGGCCGACGCCGGACCGGGGCAGAACACAAGCCAGACGGCAACCGAAAGCGCCGCGCCGAGCCCCCTGGCTCGCCCGACTCCGGCTACTCGCTTACCCCCGCAGATCATGGCCATGCTTTTCACCGAAAACGCGGCAAATTCAAGCCTGCGTGACCCCGGATACCGCCTCTTGGGGAACTCCGGGGGCGTCCCAATCTTAATCAATATGTCGCGTTGGGCCCGTATTCTCGCCTCGGCCGGCCCGGCCGCCTCCAGCGGGCATAAACCATGCATCCGCACTGCAGTGGCGAAGCGCAAGCGGCGCGGCATTATGTTGCGCGAGCAGGAGAATTTTCGGTGCTGAACATCTGGATTGGCCGAGGCTCGGATATCAACCAGGCGCCCGACAAGGTCGGGCTCGGCGCCACGCGCCGGCCTGTAATCGGGCTGGCGCTCGGCGGCGGAGCGGCGCGCGGCTTTGCCCATATCGGCATGCTGCGGACGCTGATCGCGCACGGCATCGTGCCCAATGTCGTGGTCGGCACCTCGATCGGCGCGGTGGTCGGAGGCGCCTACGCCGCGGGACATCTCGACAAGCTCGAGGAATGGGCGCGCAGCCTGCAGCCGCGCAACATCTTCGGCTATCTCGATATCCGCCTCAACGGCAGCGGCCTGATCGGCGGCACCCGGCTCGCAGCCGAACTGGAGACTTCCATCGGACCCACCCTGATCGAGGATCTGCCGATCAAATACGCCACCGTCGCCACCGAAGTTCGCACCGGCCACGAGATCTGGCTGACCCGCGGCCGCATGGTCGATGCGATGCGCGCGTCCTACGCGTTGCCCGGCATCTTCTCGCCGGTGCTGGTCGGTGACCGCTGGCTGGTTGACGGTGCTCTGGTCAACCCGGTACCTGTTTCGGCCGCACGCGCCTTCGGCGCGGAGATCGTGATTGCCGCCAACGTTTCCAGCGACGTGTTCGCGCACGGCACCACCGTCCATGCGCATGGTCCCTCGGTTGTCGCCCCGGCAGAACCGCCGCCCGAGGTGGAGCCGGAGATGCCCCGGCGCGGCCTGCGCAGGCTGTTCTCGGCCGAGCGTACCATGAAGCGCGAGTTTTTCGGCAGTGCCGCGCGGCCCGGCATCTCCTCCGTAATGGTCGACGCCTTCAATATCATGCAGGACCGCATCACCCGCGCGCGGCTCGCCGGCGATCCGCCGGACCTCCTGATCTCGCCGCGCGTCGGCCAGATCGGCTGGTTCGATTTCCACCGCGCCGACGAACTGATCGCGCATGGCGCACGTGCCGCAGAACGCGCTATCGACTCCATCCAGGAGGCGATCCACATCCTCGCGCCGCAGACGACCGAGCCTGCGACTCCGATCGACAGGGTCGAATAGGGAACTCAGGCCGTCTTGATATATTCGCGCAGCGCTTCCTGCTCGCGCTCGTATTCGCCGACGCGCCATTTCACGACGTCGCCGATCGAGATCAGGCCGGTCACCTTTCCGTCTTCCACCACCGGCAGATGGCGGAACTTGCCGTTGGTCATGGTCTCCATGATCTCGCTGACGGTGTCCTTCTCGCGGCAGCTGACGACCTTGCGCGTCATCACCGCACTGACCGGCTCGTCCATGACGGCAGCGCCGCGCTCCCCCAGCACGCGGACGATGTCGCGCTCCGACAGGATGCCCTCGATGCGGCCCTGACTCATGACCAGCACGGCTCCGATGCGGCGCTCGCTCAGAATCTTGATCGCGGCCGAGAGCTTTGCGCCCGGCTCGACGCTCTGCACCTGATGGCCCTTGGTATCGAGGATCGCGCGTACGGTCATTGTCGTCTCCCTGAATTCCGGTCGCGTCCCAAGAAAGCCGGGGGCGACCACATTCGCGAGTCTTCAGACAACAGTTTCTGGCCCGTTTAGTGGCGGGCACGGCGGGCGGGCTCGGCCATTGGCTCGTACAGGCCGGCTTCGTATTGCGTCTCACCGTCGTGGAATGATGGATGAAATCAGCCCGCGCCGCAAGCGCGGTCAAATGTCCCGCGATGACGCAGCCGCGGCGGTACGCGGTACCGGATCGAACAGCGAGAACAGCATCAGTCCCGCGACGAAACCGCCGATATGGGCCTGCCATGCCACGCTCGCACCCTCGGCGCCGACCGAGATCGAGCCGAGGCCGAAGATGATGTTGACGCCGAACCAAACGGCGAGGAAGGCGAGCACGCGCGGGTTGCGCAGCGCGCGCAACAGCGACAGTGCGGGAACCCTGGCGGCTGCATCGGCATCGCCGCGGCTGAAGGAGAGGAAACTGCCCCTGACAAAGGCAAAGCGGATCGCCGCCGCCATTGCGCCGGACACCGAAGCGGATGCGCCGATCATCGGCGCGATCGCGTGCTCGTGGGTGACGAGATGGGCGAGCGCGCCGGCCGCCGCCGTCACCGCCATGAACACATAGAAGCGCACTGCGCCAAAGCGTCGCGCCAGCGCGCTGCCGAACGGCAACAACCACAGCACATTGAAGAAGATGTGGCTGAGATTGGCGTGCAGCAGCGAATAGGTGACGAAGGTCCAGACCTTTGCCCCCGCCCCGCCCGGAAAATAGACCTGCAGCACGTTTGAATCGTAGCGGCGCGGGATGAAGCCGAACACGTCGATGGTCCAGTTCTCGGCTTCCGGCGGCAACAACACCCGCAGATGGATCAACGCAATCAGCCCGACATAGGCCGTCAGTGCGCCCGGCAGCGTCAGGATCGGCTCGTGCGGCGGATCCGGCGGCGGCTGATATGCGGGAACGGATTCCAAGGGAGTGCTGGCCCTTTCGGCGGGTGACCCGCAGAGATAGGCGGCTTTGGCCGGACTGTGCAAGTGCACAAAGGCAGGCTTTAGCCCGGCAACACTTCGTGCTGCACTGCGTCCGGGACACGAGGAATTTGGCACGAAAAAGGGCGGGTGCTGAGAACACCCGCCCCTGGACTGCTGATCTTGTCGCGCTCGACGGGGGCATCCCCACCCCTCCCCGCGCGATGACCAAACTGTTTGACGCCACCTGTGTAAACGAAGCGCGGGCGCAACCTGGAGAAAGCTTCCGCACTGGAGTGAGTGCGACCTTATTCAGGCAGGCCGGCCCCGCCAACCCCATCGTTAAATTTACCTTAACGCAGCAAAGGCGACGCAATTTGCCGGAAACCGTTGGCGCGGCATGGACGGTGCACAGCCCGTCCTGCACAACAACCACGGGGAAGGCGCTTGCACGAAAGCGGGACAGGTATGTCCCGCCGAGCGGGCCACGGGGCAAGACAGAATGAAACATCCTTCGAGCCGCGAGTTTTTCGCCTATTGGGACAAGATGCGCGGCAACGCGCCGGCGCCCGACCGCAGCGACGTCGAGCCTTCGGCGGTGCGGGAACTGCTCGGCGACATATTCGTCCTGTCCTATGATGCGGAGGCCGGCTACCCCTTCCGCGTCGCCGGAACCCGGGTCTGCGCCCTGCTCGGCCGCGATGTGAAGGACCAGAGCTTTTCCGCCCTGTTCACGCCCGAGGCCCGCCGCGAGATCGAGGACATGATCACTATCGTGGCGGAAGAAACCCTGCCCGCGATCGCCGGCGTCACCGCGACCTCGGAGAGCGGCGAGACCGCGCATCTGGAATTGCTGCTGCTGCCGTTCTCCGCCCGTACGCATGCGCCGGTCAGCCTCACCGGCGTGCTCGCGCCGTTCGAGAGCGAACTCAGCAAGCTCGGGAATTTCGGCCTCACCTCCTACCGCTACCTGCACCGCCAGGAGAAGCTGCTTCCGCGCGCCATTCGCAAGCTGCAGGTCGCCCGCGGCTTCATGGTCTATGAGGGTCTGCGCTGACGGCTGGCATTGAAGGCCGAAGCTGGTAGGATGCTCCCAAAAATCAAAGGGAGCACCGCCATGGATGCCGTCACGCCGAAGGGCAATGACACCGCAGATTTGCATTCCCACCTCGTTCGTCCATCCGAGATGGAGTGGCAGAAGACCCGCTTTCCGGGCTGCGAGGCGAAGACACTGCTGTTCGACCGCAAGACCGGCCTGATGACCGCCCTGATGCGCTTTGCGCCCGGCGCGGTTCTGCCCGACCATGAGCATGTCAACATCGAGCAGACCTACGTGCTCGAGGGCTCGCTGGTCGACAAGGAAGGCCCGGCCGAGGGCATCGAATGCAAGGCCGGCGAATTCATCTGGCGCGAGGCCGGCAGCCGCCACGTCGCCTGGTGCCCGAAAGGCGGGCTGATGCTCGCGATCTTCCAGGTGCCGAACAAGTTCTTCGAAGCCGACGGCCGCGTCCGCGACGCCAACGGCAACGACTGGGACGAAGCCTGGGGCCATACCCGCAGCGCGTGAGGCCTTGCGCCACCGGAAGCGCGCCACGCGCTTCCGGCCCTTCCCTCGCCCAACCCTCGCCGCTACGGTGATTTCCACAAAACACCGGCGCCGGCAGCGGAGCATTCCGCACGGCGAAACAACATGGGAGGTAAGCTTCGGATGTTTTCGCATATCATGATCGGCACCAACGATCTCGACCGGGCCAAGACGTTCTACGACGCGCTGCTGGGCACGCTCGGCGTGCCGCCGGGCCGGGTCGACCGGCACCGCATCTTCTGGCGCACCAAGACCGGCACTTTCTCGGTGACCAAGCCGATCGACGGAAAACCCGCGACCTTTGCCAATGGCGGCACCATCGGCTTTGCCGCCGACTCCGTCGACGCCGCCAACGCCTTTCATGCTGCCGGCCTCGCCCATGGCGGCAAGACCTGCGAGGAGCCGCCGGGCATCCGCGAAGGCAGCGGCGTGAAGCTGTACATTGCCTATCTGCGCGACCCCGACGGCAACAAGCTCTGCGCATTGCACCGGGTGCCTGCGTAGTCGGTGCCTTGCCTGAGTCATTGGGTGCTCGCACCCGACACACACATGTCATACCCCGCGCATGCGGGGTATCCAGTACGCTGCGGCTCATCGGTTTAGTCACGATCGCCTCTGGAATACTGGATCGCCCGCCTTCGCGGGCGATGACAAGTGTGGGAGCCGAGAGGATCCTTTCATGACCGACGCACCCGCAGCCGACACCATTGCGCGCTTCCGCGACCAGACCATCGCGTTCGATGGTATCTCGGGCCGCAACATCGACATCCCCTCGGCGTCGCCGCTCAACTACCACCAGGTCATCAGCAGGCCTGGCGACATGCCGCCGGTCACTATCGACGGCAAGCTGTTCCTGCCCGCCTCGGCCGGTTCCAAAAAGCTGCCGCTGGTGATGATCGTGCCGGGCAGCCTTGGCGTGGCGCCGTCGCATGTCGCACATGCCGAAACGCTGACGCGTGCCGGCTTTGCCACCTTCATCCTCGACAGTTTTGCCGCGCGCGGCGTCACGTCGACCGTCGCCAACCAGACCCAGTTCTCCTTTGCGGCCAGCGCGTATGACGTGCTCGCGGCGTTCAAGGTGCTGGCGTCCTTGCCCGAGATCGATCCATCGCGCATCGGCGCGCAGGGACACAGCCGCGGCGGATCGGCGGTGCTGACGGCGGCGACGCGCCGTTTCGCCGATGCCGTGGTCGGCAAGAAAATGGGGTTGCGCGGTGTGCTCGCCGCCTATCCCTGGAGCGGACATCAGTTCAGCGACCCCGCCGTCGGCGCGACTTCGGTGCGCGTGCTGATGGGCGATGCGGATGAATGGTGCTCGCCGATGCAGGTGCAGGGACACTGCCAGGCGATCTGGCTTGCCGGAGGGGACGTCACGATGCGGCTGATCGCCGGCGCCCACCACAGCTTTGATCGCGGCACCGGGATTATCGACGTCCCCAACGCTTCGGTCTCCCCCGCGGCGCCGACGGCCTACATCGCCGACGATGGCGCGCTGATTCATCCGACCAAAGACCGGGGCGATCCCGCGCTCGTCGATCGCGACCTGATGGTCTATGCGCTCAAGGCCGGCTATGGCCGCAAGGGCGCAAAGATCGGCAGCCGTCCCGGCGAAGCCGAGCTGTTCAGGGAGGACATGCTCACCTTCTGGGCGCGGCTGTTTGGAAATCCTTCCTGAGGAAACATCATGCGCATTGCGGTTATCGGTGCCGGCGGCGTCGGCGGCGGGTTTGGCGCGGCGCTGGCGAAGGCCGGCGCCGACGTGACCTTCATCGCGCGCGGCGCGCATCTGGCCGCGATGAAGGGCGCGGGCCTGAGAGTAAGGAGCCCGCGCGGCGACACGCATCTGGTGCCGACGCAGGCGACGGACAATCCCGCAGGGATCGGCAAGGTCGACTTCGTGCTGTTCTGCGTCAAGCTGTGGGACGTCGAGAGCGCGGGCGAGCACATCAAGCCGCTGATCGGGCCTGAGACGGCCGTCATCCCGCTGCAGAACGGCATCGACGCCCATGAGCGGCTGCTGCCGATCCTGGGCCAAGCTGCCGTGATGGGCGGCGTCGCGCAAATCTCCGCTTCCATCACCGCGCCCGGCGAGATCACGCAGGTCGGCACCTTCATGCGCATGATCTTCGGCGAGCTCGACGGCCGCCGCAGCGGGCGTGCGGAAAAATTCCTCGCGCTGTGCCAGAAGGCCGGCTTCGACGCCACGCTGAGCGAGGCCATCCTCACCGAGCTCTGGATGAAGTTCATCCTGCTCGCGAGCAATGCCGGCATGATGGCGCTGGCGCGCCAGCCGATCGGCGCCCTGCGCGACGATCCCGACATGCGCCCGATCTTCCTGGCCGCGTATCGCGAGGTGGTTGCCGTTGGCCTCGCCAAGGGCGTGGCGTTGCCGGCCGATGCCGTTGAGAAAGTGGTCGATTTCACCAACCATGCGCCCGCGGCGATGAAGGCCTCGATGGCGCTCGATCTCGAACGCGGCAACCGGCTGGAAGTGCCGTGGCTGTCCGGCAAGGTGGTCGAGCTCGGCAGGCAGTACGGCATCCCGACGCCGACGCATGCAATGATCCATGCGATGCTGAAGCCGTATGCGAAGGGCGGGGCTGGCTGAAGTCGAACAACGCCTTCTTGACTCTGCATTAAATCGTAGCTACAAAATAATCTTGTGAAAATCGTTTGGGATGAACCGAAGCGCCTTGCCAACATCGTCAAGCACGATGGTCTCGACTTCGCCGATCTGGACGAAGAGTTCTTCGAGCAATCGGTCATCGTTCCCGGCAAGGAGAACCGGTTGATCGCAGTGGGGCGTCTCGCCAGCGGTGTTGTGGTGGTCGTTTTTGTCGTGCTTGGCACAGAAGGCGTCAGCATCATCAGCATGCGCCGCGCGAACCGCAACGAAAGGAAGCTTCTTGATGGCTAAGACCTTCAAGCCTGGAAAAGGGTACAGCCGAAAGGATTGGGATGCAGTCGCCGACAATCCGGCACTCACCAAGGAGCAGATGTCGAAAGCAATGCCTTTTGCCGATGCTCTGCCTGAGCTGGCGGCTTCGATCCGGCGCGGCCGTGGGCCGAACAAGGCGCCGACAAAGAAGCTGGTATCGTTGAGATTGTCCGGCCAGGTCATCGAGAAATACAAGGCCGGCGGCCCCGGCTGGCAATCGCGCATCGATCAGGATCTGCGACGGATCAACAAGATCAAGTAGCCGCGTGCCGCTAGCGTGCCCACCGGCCTGGAAACAAGCGTCCTCATTCCCGCGGCTCGCTTTTGCCCGGGTTCTGCAATCTCGTTGGCCCTCTCTCTGACTGCTACGGGATCCCCAAAAGTGATTCCCCGGATTTTGCAAATATGATTCAAGGGCTTTCGACCTATTTGGCGGAGGCACAAGATGTCTTTCGGCGACATTCGGGTTGCGGAACGAGCTGATTGGCTGATCGAGCGGGTAGCA
>NZ_JACRMG010000006.1 GCF_016219575.1 Bradyrhizobium sp.
CGGGGAAAGCCGGGATGTCTCGGCTGTACCTGTCAAACCCGTGTGCATTTTCTTTCGCTACAGATCGCACACGGCGATGCGGGTGCCGCCGGCACCCGGCTTTCCCTGCGCCCTCAGTCAGAGAGAGGGCCAACGAGATGCAAAGCTCAGGCGAAAATCGCGCCGTGAGAATGAGGACGCATGTCTTTCCCCGCCATTCAAGGAGCGTCAGCGACGACCCGTCTACGCTTGCTGCGCAAGCCGCGCCGGACTGGGAGTCCGCCGTAGCTCGCAGCGCGAAGGCGGAAGCAATCCATGCATCGATTCGTGGATAGATGGATTGCTTAGTGGAGCCCGTCATCGGGCGCGCGTTCGCGCGACCCGTTGGCTCGCAGTGACGGTGCTGCCCACCCCGCGGTTCCCGGCCAAGCCGATCTTTTGTCCAACCCCGGCATTTCCCGGCGCAGGAAAACCCATTATGGTGCCCGCTTCGTTCGCTTGCGGCGACGCATATTACTATAACAATCTCAAAGGCTTATGTTGTTTCCTGGGCCTTTGGAGGGCAGCTTGACGCGGTATATTTCGACCCGGGGCGAGGCTCCGGTATTGGGCTTTTGCGATGTGATGCTGACCGGGCTTGCCCGCGACGGCGGCCTCTACGTGCCCGAGGTCTGGCCGCTTTTCTCGCAGGAGACCATCGCGGGCTTCTTCGGCCGGCCCTATTGGGAAGTCGCCGTCGACGTCATCAAGCCTTTTGTGGCCGGCGAAATCTCCGATGCCGATCTCGGCCGCATGGCCAATGAAGCCTACGCCACCTTCCGCCATCCCGCGGTGGTGCCGCTCGATCAGATCGGCCCGAACCAGTTCTTGCTGGAGCTGTTCCACGGCCCGACGCTCGCCTTCAAGGACGTGGCGATGCAGCTGATCTCGCGGCTGATGGATCACGTGTTGGCGCAACGTGCGCAGCGCACCACCATCGTGGTCGCAACGTCAGGCGATACCGGCGGTGCCGCGGTCGACGCCTTTGCCGGCCTCGACAATGTCGACCTCGTCGTGCTGTTCCCCAACGGGCGCATCTCCGAGGTGCAGCGGCGGATGATGACGACATCGGGCGCCGCCAATGTGCATGCGCTCGCTATCGAGGGGACCTTCGACGATTGCCAGGCGATCGTGAAGGCGCTGTTCAACCATCACAAGTTCCGCGACGCGGTCGCGCTGTCCGGCGTCAACTCGATCAACTGGGCGCGCATCGTGGCGCAAGTCGTCTACTACTTCACCTCGGCGGTGGCGCTCGGCGCGCCCGCACGCACCGTCGATTTCACCGTGCCGACCGGCAATTTCGGCGACATTTTCGCCGGCTACGTCGCCAAGCGCATGGGCCTGACGGTGCGCTGGCTGCGCATTGCGGCGAACGTCAACGACATCCTGCCGCGCACGCTGAAGACCGGCATCTATGAAGTGCGCGACGTGCACGCCACCGCCTCGCCGTCGATGGACATCCAGGTGTCCTCGAATTTCGAGCGGCTGCTGTTCGAGGCCTGCAAGCGCGACGCCGAGACCGTGCGCCGCCTGATGGCCTCGCTGAAGCAGTCCGGCCGCTTCGTGCTGCCCGACGCCATGCTGGCGGCGATCCGCGAAGAGTTCGATGCGGGCCGTGCCGACGAAACCGAGACTGCGGCCGCGATCCGCGCCGCCTGGCGCGAGGCCGGCGATCTCGTCGATCCCCACACCGCGGTGGCGCTGGCCGTGGCGGACCGCGACACCTCGGATTCCCGGATACCCAATATCGTGCTGTCGACCGCGCATGCCGCAAAATTCCCCGATGCGGTGGAGGCGGCCTGCGGCGTGCGTCCGCAACTGCCGGCCTGGCTCGACGGGCTGATGAGCAAACCCGAGCAGATCAAGGTGATGAAGAACGATTCCGCCGAGGTCGAGCGCTTCATATCGTCGGTTAGCCGCGCCGCCAAGCAGGGAGTGGCCGGATGAGCGTCGAGATCTCAAAGCTCCCGTCCGGCCTCACCGTCATCACCGACACCATGCCGCATCTGGAGACGGCCGCGCTCGGCGTCTGGGCCGGCGTCGGCGGCCGCGACGAGAAGCCGAACGAGCACGGCATCTCGCATCTGCTCGAGCACATGGCTTTCAAGGGCACCACGAAGCGCAACGCGCGCGAGATCGTGGAGGAGATCGAGGCGGTCGGCGGCGACCTCAACGCCGGCACCTCGACCGAGACGACCGCCTATTACGCGCGGGTGATGAGGGCCGATGTGCCGCTGGCGCTCGACGTGCTCTCCGACATCCTGGCCAATCCCGCCTTCGTGCCCGACGAGCTCGAGCGCGAGAAGAGCGTGATCGTGCAGGAGATCGGCGCCGCCCAAGATACGCCCGACGACGTCGTGTTCGAGCACCTCAACGAGCTCTGCTTTCCCGAACAGCCGATGGGTCGCTCGCTGCTCGGCACGGCGAAGACGCTGAAATCGTTCAGCCGCGACATGCTGCGCAATTATCTCTCGACGCATTATCGCGGCCCCGACATGGTGGTGTCCGCGGCAGGCGCGGTCGATCACCGTCGCGTGGTCGACGAGGTCGCGCAGAAATTCGCAAGCTTCGAGGCGACGCCGGCGCCGAAGCCGCAAGTGGCGATGTTCGGCAAGGGCGGCTCGCGCGTGGTGCACCGCGACCTCGAGCAGGCGCATCTGACGCTGGCGCTGGAGGGCGTGCCGCAGAGCGACCTGTCGCTCTACTCGCTGCAGGTGTTCACCAACACGCTGGGCGGCGGCATGTCGTCCCGGCTGTTCCAGGAGGTGCGCGAGAAGCGCGGGCTGTGCTACTCGATCTACACCTTCCACGCGCCCTATGCCGACACTGGCCTGTTCGGGCTCTACACCGGCACCGATCCGGCCGATGCGCCGGAAATGATGGAGGTGATCGTCGACGTCATCAACGAGGCGGCTGCGACGCTCTCCGAGGCCGAGGTGGCCCGCGCCAAGGCGCAGATGAAGGCGGGGCTGCTGATGGCGCTGGAAAGCTGCTCCTCCCGCGCCGAGCAACTGGCCCGCCATGTGCTGGCCTATGGCCGTCCGCTGGCGGTGGACGAGCTGGTGGCCCGGATCGATGCGGTCAGCGTCGAATCCACCCGCAAGGCGGCCCAGGGCTTGCTGTCGCGCAGCCGGCCCGCGGTGGTCGCACTCGGCGGCGGCAGGGGTCTGGACACGGCGGTGGCTTTTGCGGAAGGATTGACGCGGTCGAAGGCAAAGACCCTGTTGCACTGAGGCGCGGGGATATTGCCATCGACGGGGAGGTTGGCCATGGCGCTGTTTCGATTGCCATCCAGCGGGCCGGCTGCGCTGATCCCGCGCGGCAATGGCCTCCTGCTGCGCGCACCGCAGATGTCCGACTTTCCGCAATGGTCGCATTTGCGCGAATCGAGCCGCGCCTATCTCACGCCATGGGAGCCGATCTGGCCCTCCGACGACCTGACCCGCGCGGGCTTCCGGCGCCGGCTGCGGCGCTATGCCGAGGATATCGCGGCCGACCGCAGCTACCCCTTCATCATCTTCCGCGAGGCCGACGGCGCCATGATCGGCGGGGTGACGCTCGCCAATGTCCGGCGCGGAATCGTGCAGGCTGGCACCATCGGCTACTGGATGGGCGAGGCCCATGCGCATCGCGGATACATGACCACGGCGCTGCGGGTGCTGTTGCCGACGCTGTTCGGCGAGCTCAATCTGCACCGCATCGAGGCCGCCTGCATCCCAACTAACGCGCCCTCGATCCGGGTGCTGGAGAAATGCGGTTTTGCCCGCGAGGGGCTGGCGCGGCGCTACCTCTGCATCAACGGCGTCTGGCAGGACCACCTGCTGTTCGGCCTGCTGCACGAGGATTTCAGGGGGTAGGCATGATCCCGGAAAGGATCATGCCCAAAGGTGAGGGTCCATGCCTGCCATAAAACCAAAGCGTGAATTCATGCGCATGCGCCGTGCCTTGGGTTCGCCGCCATTGCCTTGCTATAAGCCCGTCCCGGGGGGGACGTTGATGCTAGGGATATCCATGGGTGACAAACCTGTGATCGGCCGGGCGCTTGGTGCTGCAGCCGTGATCGCCGTCGGCTTGAGCCTCGCCGCGGCACCGGCGGACGCGCAGTCGCTCACCGACCGTTTCAAGGGCCTGTTCGGCGGCGGCAGCTCCGAGCAGAAGCCCGCTTCCGGTGCGCAGCCCGAGGCGACCGGCGAGAGCGATCTCACCTGCCCGCCGGTCACCGTGCGCGCCGGCGCCTCCACCTTTAAGGTGGGCGCGCCCGGCAAGGAAGCCGTCGGCAACGATTTGCGCTATCAGGCCACCATCACCAAGATCGCGCGCGAGTGCACCATCAATGGCGGCGAGATCACGGCGAAGATCGGCATCCAGGGCCGCGTGATCGCCGGGCCCGCCGGCGCGCCGCCGAGCGTGCAGGTGCCGGTGCGCGTCGCCGTGGTGCAGGCCGGCATCGGCGAGAAGGTGATCGCCACCAAGGCCTACCAGACCACGGTGTCGATGACGGAAGACGCCAGTGTCCCCTTCGTGCTGGTCGCCGAGGATCTGGTCTATCCGGCGCCGCAGGGCGCGGCTGCCGACAGCTACGTCTTCTATGTCGGCTTCGACCCGCAGTCGCTGAAGCCCGAGCCGAAGGCCAAGCCCAAGAAGAAATAGCCAACAAAAAAGCCGGCGTTGCCGCCGGCTTTGGTGTCGAGATTGATCAGACCGTCAGTTCAGCTTCGCCTTCACTTCGGCAATGCCCTTGGCCAGCAGGTCGTCCGCGACAGAACCCTTCACCGACTGCGACAGCACGGTCGAGGCGGCCGCTACCGCCGCTTCCGCCGCCGCGGCGCGGACGTCGGCCAGCGCCTGGGCTTCGGCGAGAGCGATCTTGTTCTCGGCCGTCTTGGTGCGGCGGGCGACGAAGTCCTCCATCCGCGTCCTGCCCTCGGCCGCGATGCGCTCGGCTTCGGCCCTGGCGTTGGTGACGATTTCCTGCGCCTCGCGCTCCGCGGTGGCGCGGCGCGCCTGGTATTCGGCGAGCAACTGGGCGGCTTCGTCCTTCAGGCGGCGGGCGTCGTCGAGCTCCGCCTTGATGCGCTGGGCGCGGTGGTCGAGCGCCGTCAGCACGGTGCGGTGGATGCCGAGCCAGGCAAACACCGCCATCAGGATGAAGAAGGCTATCGCGACCCAGGTTTCCGGTTGGGTGAACATCGCTTATCCCTTCAACGAGGCGTCGACGGCCTTGGTGACTGCAGCCGCATCCGGTGCAGCGCCGGTGAGGCGCTGCACGATGGCACCGACCGCGTCGGCTGCGATGCTGCGCACATTGCCCATCGCCGTGGTTCGCGTCGCCGCGATCTGCTTCTCGGCGTCGGCAAGCTTGCCCGCGAGCTTCTCTTCCAGAGCCTTGCGCTCGGCTTCCGCGGAGGCATTGAGCTTCTCGCGGGTTTCATTGCCGATCGCCTGCGCGCGGGAGCGCGCCGCTGCCAGTTCGGCTTCATAGGCCTTCAGCGCCGTGTCGGACTCGTCCTTCAGCTTCTGCGCTTGCGCCAGATCGCCCTCGATTGCGTTCGCACGCGCCTCGATCACGCCGCCGACCTTGGGCAGCGCGAAGCGCGACACGATGATATAGAGCGCGACAAAGGCGATGGCGAGCGACAGCAGCTGCGAGGCGAAATAGGTCGACTCGAACGGCGGAAAACCGCCGCCGTGATGACCGCCGTCAGCCTCGGTGTGCGCCCCGGTCTTCTGGCCTTTTGCATCGCTGGCCATGGAGTACTCCTGTTGCTGTCATGCGCGCCGCCCTTGGCAGGCGGCGCGAGGAGTTGCCGCTCAGAGCGGAACGAACAGCAGGAGCAGCGCGATCAGCAGCGAGAAGATGCCGAGCGCTTCGGTCACGGCGAAGCCGAAGATCAGGTTGCCGAACTGGCCCTGAGCGGCCGAGGGGTTGCGCACCGCTGCGGCAAGATAGTTGCCGAAGATGATGCCCACGCCGACGCCCGCACCGCCCATGCCGATGCACGCGATGCCCGCGCCGATAAGTTTTGCTGCTGCCGCTTCCATGTCTAGCTCCTTGAGAGAAAGTAAAGGTGAGGGTGGAAATTCCCCGGACCGCTTAGTGTCCCGGATGAATGGCGTCGTTGAGATAGATGCAGGTGAGGATCGCGAAAACATATGCCTGCAGGAATGCGACCAGGAGTTCGAGCGCGGTGAGCGCGACCGTCAGGGCCAGCGGCATCACGCCGCCGATCCAGCCGATGGCGCCAAGCGAGACGCCGAGCATTCCGACGAAGCCCGCGAACACCTTCAGCGCGATGTGGCCGGCCAGCATGTTGGCGAACAGACGCACGCTGTGCGAGACCGGGCGCAGCAAGAAGGAGAGGATCTCGATGAACATCACCAGCGGCAGGATGTAGCCGGGAACGCCCTTCGGCATGAAGATCGAGAAGAACTTCAGTCCGTTCTTGTAGACGCCGTAGATCAGGACGGTGAAGAACACCAGGAGCGCCAGCGCCGCGGTGACGATGATGTGGCTCGAGACCGTGAAGGTGTAGGGGACGATACCCACCAGGTTCGAGATGCAGATGAACATGAAGAGCGAGAAGATCAGCGGGAAGAACTTCATGCCCTCCGGGCCGGCGGTGGAGCGGATCGTGGAGGCGACGAACTCGTAGGAGATTTCGGCGATCGACTGCATCCGCCCGGGGATCAGCTGCCGGCCGCTCGCCAGCATCAGGAGGCCGATGATGCCCACGGCCACGAACATGTAGACGGTGGAATTGGTGATGGCGATCGTGTGCTTGCCGATCTGGCCAAGCGTGATGATGGGCTCGATGTTGAACTGATGAATCGGGTCGATTTTCATCCGCGCGGGCCTTGGTCTGCCGGCTCCTGCCGGCAATCGAATTTCAAATGTCCTGACTTCCGCCAGCGCTCAGCGGTTGCCCGGGGTCATGCGCGCCGACCTCACCACGTTGACTACGCCGGCGACGAAGCCGAGCAGAAAGAACACGATGAGACCGAACGGCGAAGTCGACAGCAACTTGTCGAATCCCCAGCCAATCGCTGCCCCGACGACAACGCCCGCGATCAGCTCCGAGGAAAGCTGGAAACCGCGCGCCATGGCCGATGCTCTGGCTGCACTGTTTCCGCTTTCGGTTCCGGATTGATCAGTCTCGATTTTGCGGTTGCCGCGAATTTCGGACAACCGCTGGTCCAGACTTCCGAGCCTTGCGGAAAGCGCGGCCTCTTCGGAAGACGTTGGATTTCCACTCGCTTTGTCGTCGGTGTTTTTGGCCATCGGCCGTACACTAAACGATGCTGCAGTAGATGGAAATTACGCCGCCACCCTCAAAAGCCGCGCGGACCATACTGACCGCGTCTTAGCAAGTCAAGATTGCGTAATAACCGTTTAAGACAATGATTTTACTCGCATTATTTCCTCGAAGGCGCGCTGCCTGTGGAGCGGTCGCCGCACTGCAGCAGCCGGCATAACGGGGATGCGTGTTGCAGCGGTCCGGCCGGTCTGTTGGGATGCGGCCAGGCATTCCGCGTCACGGTTTTCGAGGGACTTCATGCCGCGCCAGGTAGACTACTATTTCTCGTTTCAATCTCCCTGGGCCTACATCGGGCATGGTCCCTTTCGCAAGGTCGTAAGTACCTACGATCTCAAGGTAAATCTCAAGCCCGTGGTGCTGGTGGACCTGTTCTCCGAAACCGGCGGCCTGCCGCTGATGAAGCGCCACCCGGTGCGGCAGCGTTACCGGATGGTCGAATTGCAGCGCTGGCGCGACAAGCGCGGGCTCACATTCCACCTGCAGCCGAAGAACTGGCCGTTCAACGCACGGCTTGCCGATGGCGTCGTCATCGCGGCGGTCGAAGCCGGGCTCGATCCCGACAAATACATGCGGCGCGCCTTTGCGGCGGTGTGGGAGGATCAGCTCAACATGGCCGATCCCGAGACGATTGCGAAGGTCGCCGATGCAGCGGGATTGCCGGGGAAGAAGCTCGCGGAGCGCTCCGCCTCGGAAGCGATCGGCGCCGTCTATGAGCAGAACCGGCAGGATGCCATCGCCTCCGATGTGTTCGGCTCACCGGTCTATGTGCTCGACGGCGAAGTATTCTGGGGACAGGACCGCATCGAATTGCTGGCGGACGCATTGAAGTCCGGTCGCAAGGCCTATAGCTCACAGGTGTGAGGGGGCAGGTCAGGTTCACGTTGAGGCGGAGCAAGCCCATGCGCATAGCGACGTCGCCTTGGAAATCCTCGATGGCAGCGGCGGCATTCCTCGTCGTCAGCGGCACTGCGTTCGCGCAATCGAAGCCCGACACCGAGAACGGACGCTATGCGCTGTCGCCGGCCGGCGACGGCGGCGTGCTCCGGCTCGACACCAAGACCGGCACGGTCTCGACCTGCACCAATTCCGGCACAGGCTGGGCCTGCTATGCCGTGCCGGACGAGCGCGCGGCACTGGATGCGGAGATCGGCCGGCTGCAGGCCGAGAACGAGAAGCTCAAGGGCCAGCTTGCCCAGCGCGACGGCACCGTGGCCGGCAAGAGCGAGGAAGCGCTGCCGAAATCGGACTCGCTCAGAAAGCCCGAGCCGAAGGTCGCCGAGGGCGAGCGCAAGCTCGAAATCCCGCTGCCGAGCGACCGCGACATGGACCGCATGATGTCGTTCCTGGAACGCGCCTGGCGGCGGCTGATCGAAATGGCCAACCGCATCCAGAAGGACGTCTCCGGGGGCAAGATTTGATGCGGCCCGCTTCGCTGTCGCGCTCGGCGCCATCGGCCAGCGCGGGCACGATCGTTTCATCCCGGCTCGCGGTGGAGACGAGGGGAACCGGCTTCATCGACATTACAGGCGAGGTCGAAAAATTCCTGCACGAGGCCGGCGCGCGTGAGGGCGCAGTGACGCTGTTCATCCGCCACACCTCGGCGTCGCTGACGATCCAGGAGAATGCCGATCCCTCGGTGCTCAAGGATCTGACCACGGCGCTGAACCGGCTTGCGCCCGAGAATGCCGGATGGGTGCACGATACCGAGGGGCCCGACGACATGCCGGCGCATATCAAGACCATGCTGACGGCGACCTCGCTGCAGATTCCGGTGCTGGACGGCGAAATGGCGCTCGGCACCTGGCAGGGGATCTATGTCGCCGAGCATCGCGCGCGCCCGCACCGGCGCGAGGTCGTGCTGCAGTTCATGGGATCGGTCGAGGCTTGACCGGCAAGCGGGAATGAAAAAGCCGGCCGCGTATCGCTCCGCGGCCGGCAAGAGGTGAGAAACCGACAGCCTAGGTCCGTTGGATGCTCACGCCCGAACTGGTGGTGATATCGACGCCCTTGGTGTCCTTCAGGAAGATCAGGCCGACGACAAGCGTCAACACGGCTACGCCGATCGGATACCAGAGGCCGGCATAGATATCGCCCGAAGCCGCCACGATTGCGGTAGCCAGCAACGGCAGCATGCCGCCAAACCAGCCATTGCCGATGTGATAGGGCAGCGACATCGACGTGTATCGTATCTTGGTCGGGAACATCTCGACCAGGAATGCCGCGATTGGCCCGTATACCATCGTCACGTAGATCACCATGATGATGAGGATCAGCTCGGCCATGAACCAGTTGACCTTGGCCTTGTCGGCCGTCGCGGAATAGCCGGCGCTCTTGAGCGCGGCCGTCCACTTGGCGTTGTCCCAACCCTCGACCTTGGTCGTTCCCAGCGTCATGTCGACCGACTTAGAGCCGGGCGCGTTGACGGTCTTGAACGAGAGGCCCGACTTGGTCAGGAAGTCCTGGGCACGGTCGCACTGGGTGAAGTTCGACCACGGTCCCACGAAGATGTGGAAGTTGCAGGTCGATTGATCCGCCGTCACCGTGATCGGATTCTTCGTCGCGAAGGCTTCGAGATCCGGATTCACGTAGTGGGTCAGGCCCTGGAACAGCGGGAAATAGGTAACCGCCGCAATCAGACAGCCTGCGAGGATGATCTTCAGCCGCCCGATCCGATCCGACAGCCAGCCGAAGACGATGAAGAACGGCGTGCCGATGACCAGAGAGATCGCGATGAGCGAATAGGCCGAGATGTAGTCGAGCTTCAGCGTGATGGTGAGGAAGAACAGGGCGTAGAATTGCCCGGTGTACCACACCACGCCCTGGCCGGCGGTCGCGCCGAGCAGTGCGAGCAGCACGTACTTGTTGTTGGGGTAGTGCAGGAAGCTTTCGGTCAAGGGCGCCTTGGAGCCTTTGCCCTCTTCCTTCATCTGGGCGAAGATCGGCGATTCATTGAGGCGCAGCCGGATCCAGACCGAGACGCCGAGCAGGATCACCGATACCAAGAACGGAATGCGCCAGCCCCATTCGGAGAATGCCTTGGCGTCCATGTAGGTGCGGCAGAGGCCGATCACCACTAGGGCCAGGAAGAAGCCCAGCGTCGCCGTGGTCTGGATGTAGCTCGTGGTATAGCCGCGCTCGTCTGGACGCGAGTGTTCGGCGACATAGGTCGCAGCACCGCCATACTCGCCGCCGAGCGCGAGGCCCTGGGCGAGGCGGAGCGTCACCAGCAGCACCGGCGCGGTCCATCCGATGCTTGCGAAGGTAGGCAACAGGCCGACAAGGAACGTTGCGCCGCCCATCACCACGATCGTGACGAGGAAGGTGTACTTGCGGCCGACGAGATCGCCGATGCGGCCGAAGATGATCGCGCCGAAGGGGCGGACCAGGAAACCTGCGGCGTAGGTTGCGAACGCCGAGAGCAGGGCCGCTGTGTCGTTGCCGGGCGGGAAGAACAGCGCGGCAAAGAACGGTGCCAGTGTTGCGTAGAGGTAGAAATCATACCATTCGAATACTGTACCCAGCGACGAAGCGAAGATGACGAATTTCTCGTCCTTCGTCATGCCGGCTGCCTTCGCCGACCCTGCTGTCATGGTGGCCATTGTGAAGACGCTCCCTGCAAATCGTTGATTGGGATTTTATTGATGCTCCGTCGAGTTGAGCCGCGGTGCTTTAATTGACGGTAACATCGCTGTGATGTCGTCCCCAATAGAACTTTCGGAGTCGCGTTGTTTACGGAGAATTTACGGAGATGCGGCTCTGCGTTTACGTGGAAGTTACAGAGAAGTTACGGAGATGCGCATCCAAGTTATCCGCTTGCTGCACGTGCAACTGATAGAATTTCTTCCGCTGCGAAGTGCAGCGTGGTGTCCGGCGGCTGGAGTCCTGGCGTTTGCCGGCCAATCTCTGGTGCGAACCGCGTCGCGTGATTGCCATTGGGGATAGCGGAACTGATGGAACCGGAGTTGTCAGTCGCTATTGGCCCGGTTCGTGCATGTTTTGCGGGCAAGCCGGCTTGCGGTGTGTTGCCGTGATGGAGCGACGGATCATGGAAGATGTGCGCCCGTTTGCCTGTGAAACGGTGCAGCGTGCGTGCGGCCTCGCGCTGCTCGCGATTTTCTGCATCATGATCGGCCTCTCCTATGTGCCGCATGCCGCTTTCCAGGCCGGCGGATTCTTGAGCATGGCGATGACGCTCGTTCTGCTCGAGAAGGCGCACGGCGCCCGGACCAGGGATTACCGGCGAACCGAGCTGTGGCTACATCTTCCCAGGGAGCGCCGTCCGGCGCCCGCCGATGCACAGGACACTATTTCCACGATCATGCGCGAGACCTATCTGCTGTTCGCGCGATGGACAGCGTTGATATGCGTGGCAATGTGGACGATCGCCTTGCTCTGCCTCATGGTTGACCTTTAGCGTTTGGTGTCGGAGCGGGTGATTGCAACCGGCTCATTTGACGTATCGTTCCGCGCTCTCGGTCAATCCGATTCCGTCATGCCGGAGAGCCGATAGCCGACGCCGAGTTCGCTCTTGAGAAGGCTCGGGCGTTTGGGGTCTTCCTCTATCTTGCGCCGGAGCTTGCGGACCAGAATCCGCAGGTAATGCGCGTTGTGCAGATGCTTCGTTCCCCAGACCTCCTTCAGGAGAATGTTGTGCGTCACGACGTTGCCGGCGTGTTGCGCCAGCACTTGCAAAAGCTGGTACTCCTTGGGCGATAGCACGATGCGCTTTCCGCCGAGGAACACCGCCCGGTTTGCAAGATCGATGGACAGCGGCCCGATGTTGACGACTGGTTCGCCCCGCGCGCCGCGCGCCTGACGGCGAAGCGCAGCCCTTGCCCGCGCCAGCAGTTCGGCCATGCTGAACGGCTTCACGACGTAGTCGTCGGCGCCGCATTCCAGCAGCCTCACCTTGTCCTCATCGCTCGCCCTGACGGAAAGGATGATGATCGGCACCGTTGACCATGCGCGGACCCGTTCGACGACTTGCGCGCCGTCGATGTCGGGTAAATTGAGGTCGAGGACGATCAGGTCCACCTGCCGAAGCGTGGCGGCGCGCATCCCGGCATCGGCAGTCCCTGCTTCGACGACCGTGAATCCTTCGAGGTCGAACCCGGTCCGAAGGAAGCGCCTGATCTGGGGTTCGTCGTCAATGACGAGAACAGCCGGACGTATCTCAGTCATCTTCTCCCTCGTCGCGTCCCGGTTGGGATTTGATGGGCAGTTTCAGGGTCATCGTCGTACCTTGCTGCGGACCGGCGCTGGACGCTTCGACGGTGCCGCCGCAGGCGGCGATCAACGAGCGCGTGATCCAAAGCCCCAATCCGGATCCCGTAACATTGCCCGCATGGCGGGGGCTGCGGTAGAAGCGCACGAAGATGCGATCGGTCTCGTCCCTGGTGAGTCCGACACCCTCGTCCCGTATCCTGATCGCGATCCTGCCGTCGTCCTGCTCGGCGCTTATCGTGATCGGCGTGTGAGGCGGGGAATACTTGAGCGCGTTTTCGATGAGTTGACCGAGCGCACTCTCCACAAGCGTCGGATCGGTATATACGAGCGGCAGGTCGTCGGCGACCGCGAAGACCACGTGGCGTTCGACCGCGCGCTCCCGCTTCCGCGCGAATGCGCCGTTGACGATGTCTTCCGGGTCCACCCATTGCCATTTCGGCCGTATTCCCTCGTGCGTGATCTTGGTCGCATCGAGCAGATTCTGGATGTCGCCGTTGAGCCGCTCGGACTCCTTGCGGATGACGGCGACCAGCCCCGAGAGTTGATTATCCTGCCTGATCGCCGGCGATTGGGCGAGAACGGACGCCGAGCCCACGATCGAGGCCAGCGGCGAACTCAATTCGTGCGAGACCGATCCGATCAATGCCTCCCGGAGGTTCTCCGATTCCGCGCGCATCTTTGCCTTTCGCGCAATCACCCCCAGCTGACCGGTCACGACGGCCACGATGACGAACAGCACAAGGTCGACGATCTGGTCGGGATTGCTGACGCGAAGATCGTAGATCGGCGGGTAGAACAGGAAGGCGGCCGCGGCAATCCCGGCAATTGCGGCGGTCACGGCGGGAAGGGTTCCCCAGCGCAGCGCGGCAACCAGCACCGGGACCAGATAGAGGAGCATGACGTGCTCCATCCGGAAGAACAGCAGTGCAAGGTAGATCAGGCAGCTTACGCCGACGACCATCAGGATCGACAGGGCGATGCCAGCGGCCTCGCGCATGACGGCGCTTCTGGACATGTCGATCCGGCCTCTTGAGGCAACACCCGATATCAACGCGCCATTTCCATCGCGCGTGCTATCGCCGGCATGCTGCACCAACATTCCGGCATCGGCAATATCGTCGCCGGTCCGCTGCCGGGCCCGACGGACCGGACGCAAAAAAGAACCGGCCGCGGATCGCTCCGCGGCCGGTCGATTGGCGTTGGCCTTCAGGCCGTCGTCATCAGGTCTTGGTGATGTCGACGTCCTTGGTCTCCGGCAGGAAGATGAAGCCGACGACCGCGGTGATCGATGCGAAGATGATCGGATACCAGAGGCCCGCATAGATGTCGCCGGTCGATGCCACGATCGCGAAGGAGGTCGCGGGCAGCAGGCCGCCGAACCAGCCGTTGCCGATGTGATAGGGCAGCGACATCGAGGTGTAGCGGATCCTGGTCGGGAACAGCTCGACCAGCATCGCGGCGATCGGCCCGTACACCATGGTGACGTAGATCACCAGGATGAACAGCAGGCCGATCACGGCCGCCACCTGCGGACGGAAGATATCGAACGGATTCGACATTTTCACGATGCCGGCGTCGCCAGCCTTGGGATAGCCGGCCGCCGCGACCGCGGCGGTGATCGCCGGGTTGCCGCTCTTGGCGTCGGGGTAGGCGATCTCCTTGTCGTTGACCTTGACCTTCACGCCGGAGCCGGCCGCGCCGTAGACGGTCGAGTACTTGACCGACGACTGGGCGAGGAAGGCGCGGGCGGTGTCGCAAGGCGCGCTGAACACGCGGGTGCCGACCGGGTTGAACAGATCGCCGCAGCCTGCGGGATCGGCAACCACCTCGACCTTGGTGTTCTCGTAGGCCTTTTCCAGCGCCGGGTTGGCGTTGGTGGAGATCATCTTGAAGATCGGGATGAAGGTCAGCGCCGCGATCAGGCAGCCCGCCAGGATGATCGGCTTGCGGCCGATCTTGTCGGAGAGCGCGCCGAACACGATGAAGAAGCCGGTACCGAACAGCAGCGACCAGGCGATCAGCAGATTGGCGGTGTAGCCGTCGACCTTGAGGATCGATTGCAGGAAGAACAGCGCGTAGAATTGGCCGGTATACCAGACCACGCCCTGGCCCATCACGCCGCCGACCAGCGCGAGGATGACGAGCTTGGCGTTGGACCAGTTGGCGAACGCTTCGGTGAGCGGCGCCTTCGAGCCCTTGCCCTCGTCCTTCATCTTCTGGAAGATCGGCGATTCATTCAGCCGCAGCCGGATCCAGACCGAGACGCCGAGCAGCAGCACCGAGACCAGGAACGGAACGCGCCAGCCCCAGTCGGCGAAGTCCTTTTCGCCGATGGCGGTGCGGGTGAACAGGATCACCAGCAGCGACATGAACAGGCCGAGCGTTGCCGTGGTCTGGATGAAGGAGGTGTAGTAGCCGCGCTTGCCCTGCGGGGCATGCTCGGCGACGTAGGTTGCCGCACCGCCATACTCACCGCCGAGCGCGAGGCCCTGCAGCAGGCGGAGCGCGATCAGGATGATCGGGGCCGCGATGCCGATGGTGGCCGCGTTGGGCAGCAGGCCGACGATGAAGGTCGACAAGCCCATGATGAGGATGGTGACGAGGAAGGTGTACTTGCGGCCGACGATGTCGCCGACGCGGCCGAACACGATTGCGCCGAACGGGCGGACCAGGAAGCCGGCGGCGAAGGCCAGCAGCGCGAAGATGTCGCGAGTGGCCGGCGGATAGGCCGAGAAGAACTGCGCGCCGATGATGCCGGCGAGCGACCCGTAGAGATAGAAGTCATACCATTCGAAGACGGTGCCGAGCGAGGAAGCGACGATGACGAAGCGCTCCTCCTTTCCCATGCCGGTCGACTTGGCTGAAGCCGTAGTAATAGTGGACATTAGCGATCGCTCCCCATGTGTTATTTAAGAACCTGCGCGCTGTGCAAAATCGACGCACAAGGAATCCTCGGGCTCCCCCTACATGTTCGGACTGTGCGTCCCAATAGTACTTTCGGCGGGCGTTGGGCCATTGCCCGCTCTTGCTGGCGGCTCGCGGCCGCTGCAGCGCTGCCGGATTCGTGCGAGCGATTGCCGGGCAACGGCTGATTTTGCGGGAAAAATGAGCCTCGCGCGGCAGCCCGCGATCTCGGCTGCGGCGATCTGCGCTCGCGGCATCATTGAACGAAAGTTGCAACGTCTGAAATGGTGAAAACCGACCTGGATCGATGCAGCTTTCGACTAAAGTCCAAGAAGGGAGAACAGCAGCGCGGCGGTCCACATGATGATGGAAATGAGCGCGCTCGAGCGCGCGAAGGTGAGATAGGTTTCCCGCATGACGATCGAGATCGTCCGCTGCGCGTGAGCCTGCGGTGGCCGGAGCTCTTTCGGAAGGTACAGCCACATCTCCATGCGGCGGTGGTCCTTGGTCTTCGCCTCATGGGCCTTCACGACGAGCACGAGAGCCATCACCAGGCTCAGGAATCCTCCGGCCTGAAAAGCCGATCGCGGCAGGAAGGAAAGACCGATCATCACGCAGAAGATCGCAAGCGATCCGAACCCGCAGGCTCGCATCACGGTCTCGTAGGCAACGCGGCGAATGTCTTCCATATTTCGGCTCTGGTCGCCCCAAGGGGTCGTCCATGATCGAGGCGGCAAAGGTTACCCCTTGCAGGTACGGCTCTCAACCTGTCCGGTTGCCGGTCTTAAAGGCCGACCCGGATGAAATTACCGGCGGCCGGCAAGGCCGCGATGGCCGTCCCGGCGAGCCAGATCCACAGCGACACATCGCTCGATTCGGAAGCGCCGGTCACCTTCTCGTAAATGGCGGCCGGGATCCCTCCCAGGATGATCGTGGCCGTCGAGACCATCAGCGAGGCGAACATCAAGGTCAGCGAGAGGTTATCGAACAGCAGCGGTCCGGCCAGCGGCTTGACATAGAGGAGCGCGAATATCAGCGCGAGCTGGTTGAAGATGCCGTTGATCATCCCGAAGAAGGCGATGCCGATGAAATAGAACTGCCGGTTCATGAAACCGCTCCAGCCGCGCGGGGAGCAAGATTGAGCAGCAGCAGCGTGTAGTGAAAGGCGACGCGCAGCCAGAACATCCAGACAAAGCCGAACAGCCAGAGCAGCGCAGGGGGCACGACCCTGGGGGTGACGACCGAGATGACCGATATCACGGGATCGGTGAGACGGCAGAACGCGCGCCAGATGTAGTTCGGCGAATCCGCATCCACCATCAGGCCGAGCAGGAACCGGCCGAGCATGGTGTACATCAGGGCTGCCAGCACGAAATTCGGCAGGTGGAAATACCAATAGGTGGTCAACGAGGCTGCGGTATCCAAGAATCTCTCCCCTCGGTAGTGCCGACACACCACCCGCCGTTCCGCGGCGCCCTCACGATGTCAATCGCTGGGTTTTTCGGCAAGCGATATGTCGGCCGTTTGAAACGAAACGGGGCCCCGAAAGGCCCCGTTTGCCACCACGCAAAGACCTTGCGCTCAGGTCGTCTTCTCTTCGAGCACCGTCCGTCCCCGCGGCTTGCGGATTTCGTCGACGTAGTCCTGCATCTCCTTCGACGGCTCCTTGCCGAGCAGGCTGACGACATAGATAACCGCGAAGCCGAGCGGCGTTCCCAACAATCCGCAGGCGATGTTGTTGAGATTGAACCAGCCGACCTTGTTGGCCAGCGGGTGCGCCAGCGTCGGGAAGCTTTCCATCGCGTTCGGCAGCGCCATGGCCTTGGCGACGTCGACCAGCGGCGCCCCTGTCACCGGGTTGAGCAGTGACGTCATGCCGAAGAACTTCACTCCGGCGCCGGGGAAGTAGCGGCTCACCACCAGATAGAACAGGCACAGCCCGAACCCGGCAATGATGCCGCAGATGGCGCCGGTTGACGTCGTCCGCTTCCACCAGACGCCCATGACAAGCGCCGGGAAGTTGCCGGCCATTGCCAGGGAGAAGGCCCAGCCGACCATGGCCAGGATATCCGCAGGCTTGGTCGCGGCCGTCGCGGCAGAGATCACGGCGACGACCACCAGGAGGGCTCGCGCCACGGTGAGGCGGCGCATGGTCGGCGCGTTGGGGTCGATCATCTTGTAGTAGACGTCGTGCGACAACGCGTTGGCGATGGCGAGCAACAGGCCGTCGGCCGTCGACAACGCCGCAGCGAGGCCGCCGGCAGCGACCAGACCCGAGATCACATAGGGAAGTCCCGCGATCTCCGGGGTGGAGAGCACGATGACGTCCGTATTGATCACGAAGTCCTGCAACCTGACGACGCCGGGATGACCGGCGATCGCCTTACATGCCGCGACGATGGCATCGATGCTTCCCGCGTTCTTGCCGCAGATCTGGATCAGGCCCAACTCTCCCCAGTTGAAGATCCAGGGTTTGAGCGCGCTGACGTTTGCCCCGATGATGTTGGTGTAGACTTCCAACTTCGAGAACGCCGCATAGGCCGGCGCCGAGAAGTACAGCAGGAAGATGAACAGCAACGACCACGCCACGGACTGGCGTGCTTCACGCACCGACGGGGTGGTGAAGTAGCGCATCAGGATATGCGGCAGTGACGCCGTGCCGACCATCATGCACAGGATGATCGCGAAGAAGTTCAGCGGGCTGTAATTGATGAACGGCGAGATATGGGGCTTCAGGCCAGCGACCGTAGCCAGTCCAGTTGCCACCATTTGCTGTTCCCGTGCGGTGATTTCCGCGATCGCCTGACCGTAGGTGAGCTCGGGTATCGGAATCCCGTATTTCTTGGTGGAGAGGATCACGATCGGGGTCAGGTAGGCGATGATCAACACGACGTATTGGGCGATCTGCGTCCATGTCACCGCCCGCATGCCACCGAGCATCGCGCACAGCAGAATGCCGACGAGGCCCGCGAACACCGCGAGTTCGAACTGCATGCCGAGGAATCGCGAGGCGATCAGTCCGGTGCCGTAGATCTGCGCCGTCACGTAGGTGAAGGAGCAGGCGACCAGCACGATCACGCCGAGCGACCGGGCGAAATTGCCGCCGTACCGGAATGACAGGAAGTCGGGCACCGTGTAGGCGCCGAACTTGCGCAGGTACGGTCCGATCAGGATCGACACCAGCACGAAGCCGCCGGTCCAGCCGAGCACCCACGCCAGGCCGTCATAGCCGAGCAGGAACAGGGTGCCGGCCATGCCGACAAAGGATGCCGCCGACATCCAGTCGGCGCCGGTGGCCATACCGTTGTAGAAGGCGGGAACGCGTCGCCCGGCGACGTAATACTCGGACACCTGCGCCGTCCGGGTCATGACGCCGATGATGGCGTAGACCGCGAGCGTAAAGAACACGAACAGGTAGCCGAGAATCCTGTTTGGAACGCCGAACTGCTCCATGGCGGCGAGCAGGAGAATGAACAGGATAAAGCCGCCCGTATACGTGCCATACATCTTGCCCAGATTCTTGATGAAGTCCGAGCTGCTGGCAGAAGCTTCCGTGGACATGTGATGATTCCCTTCCCTCAATCGTCTTCTGCAAAGCCGAATTCGCGGTCGATGTCGTCTTGCTGCCTTGCAAAGATGAACAGCATGACGACGAACACGATGAGCGATCCCTGCGCGGCCATGTAGAAGCCGAGCGGGAAGCCCAGGATCGGGATGACGATCTTGTTGAGCGGGGTCACGAACATGTGGATGATGAAGCTGAAGAAGAACCAGATGCCGAGGTGTGTCAGCATCAGGCGCGTCGTCTTGCGCCAGTGGGCCTCTTCTCTTTGTTTCAGATTTGCAGAGTCAGGCATGGGCTGCGATTCCTCATCAAAACGCCGGCAAGCGATTGCCGGGATTGAAAACGAGGGGATGCAATCTCCCACTCCACGGCCCCCCCGTGCCGCTGCTCCAGTCGATCTTGTGCCGATCTGGGGCCTTATCCTGCCGCTCTTCTTGTGTTGTGACGGCTATGGTTACAGAGAAGTTACACTTGTATCGGCCCTGACCTAATTAGACTTTGGCCTGCGACATTTCGTACACGCCTCCAGGCCGGGAAACGCGGGATAAGGCATATTCGTCAGGCTGGATGGGGCTGCGATGAAGTGGTGGGAAAAGTTGTTGCGGCGCCGTCCGCCCGTTCGGGATCTCCATGCGCTGGCGGATTTCATCGATGCCCAATCGGCCTTTATCACCCAGAAGGGGATCTACGAGTACTCGCGAGCCCGGGCGGGTCATTACGCCAAGGTCTTGTTTGACGAGGAGGAATTCGCGCAGTCCGTAGAGCGGGCGCGCTGGCAGGCCTTCCCGCTCGGGCTGTCGATGGTCGGTGAAATGATCGAGGGCGTGATCGCCGCGGGGGCCGGGACGCGGCGTCGCGAGTTGCTCGACCGGCTGACGCCGGTCGTCCTGTCGGTCCTCGACCGCTATCCCATATCCCCGGCGGTCGGCGAGGAGGCCTGGCTCGAAGCGCGCCGCGAACTCGCGCACCGGCTCGATCTCGTGGCCGGGCACGCGCCCAAGCGTGTCATGGACATCCCCGACCCGCTGGCCCAGGCCTATTTCGCGTTGATGCCGATCCACGAGAAGCTGCGCGGCCGCGATTTCATGACCACGCGCAACTATCTCAGCGTCTGTCTGTGCAATATCCATGACGAATTCGTCGCGCGGGCGGACGTTGCTGCACTGCAGCGGGCGCTCAGCGCCGGCGATACGGCATAGCCGTACGGGACGGCGGCAATGATGGAGGGGCGATGGACCGCACGCAGGGAGGCGCACCGCTTCTGGGCCTCGACGCCGTCGTCATCGATTCCGAAACCACGGGGCTGGATCCGCGCAAGGCGCGAATCATCGAACTTGCGGCGGTGCGGCTCTCCGCCGGCAAGCTCGTTGAGGCGGGTTCGTTTCGCCAGCTGATACGACCCGGCGACGAATCGATCCCGGCCGCTACCATCGAGATTCACGGCATCGACGACGCGGCGGTTGCAGCAGCGCCTTCGTTTGCGGAGGTCTGGCCGCGCTTCAGGGAGTATCTCGGCCCGGGCGTCGTGATCGGGCACACGATCGGTTTCGACCTCGCGGTCTGGAAGCGTGAATGCGACGAAGCGGGGCTGCCATGGTCTCGCCCCCGGACGCTCGACACCCGGCTGCTGGCGGAAATCGCCGCGCCGAAACTGGCCGGATACGCGCTGGAGAAGCTTGCCGCCTGGCTCGGCATCGAGGCCACCGACCGGCACAGGGCGCTCGGCGACGCGGTCATGACGGCACGGGTGTTCCTGGCGCTTGTGCCGAAGTTGCGCGATCACGGCATCCGCACCGTTGCGGAGGCCGAGCGGGCCTGCCACGCGCTGACCGCGGTGCTCGACGACCAGGTTCGATCGGGCTGGGTGGAAGCCGTCGAGCCGCCCTCGCGGCTCGATACCGAGCGAACCCTGAGGCGCTTCGACACCTTTGCATTTCGCCGGCGCAGCCGCGACATCATGCGCACGCCGGTTGTCTTCGTGACATCGGACATTTCGACGGCGAAGGCGGTCGCCAGGATGGGGCGGGAGAAGATTTCCTCGCTTTACGTATCGGATTCGACGGGTGCGACCGATCAACCCCGGGCGGCCGATACCGGCATTGTGACCGAGCGCGACGTGTTGCGGGCGATCGATCGCCTGGGCGCCGCCGCGCTCGAGCTGCCGGTGGGCGAGATCATGGCGCGTCCGCTGATTTCGGTTCCTGCCGATGCTTTTCTCTATCGCGCCATCGGCCGGATGAGCCGCCACCGGATACGCCACCTCGGGGTCGTCGATGAGGCCGGCCGGGTGGTCGGGGCGCTGTCGGCGCGGGACCTGCTGCGGCTGCGCGCCGGCGAGGCCGCTTCGCTCGACGACGAGATCGAGGATGCCGCCGATCCGCACGGGCTCTCGGTGGCCTGGGCCAAGCTGCCGCATCTGGCGACAGCCCTCCTGGCGGAAGGTCTGTCCGGCCGCGAGGTCGCCGAAGTGATTTCCCGGGAGCTCGGCGCGCTTTCGCGCCAGGCCGCCGTGATCGCGGAACGGATCATGCGGGACAGCGGCCAGGGCGAGCCGCCGGTACCTTACGCGCTGCTCGTTCTGGGCTCGGCCGGCCGTGGCGAAAGTCTCCTGGCGATGGATCAGGACAACGCCGTCATTTTCGAACGCGGTGAGCCGGAGGGTGCCGAGGATCGCTGGTTTGCGGCGTTCGGCGGCCACGTCGCCGACATCCTGCACGAGGCCGGGGTGCCCTACTGCAAGGGGGGCGTGATGGCGCGCAATGCGGCCTGGCGCGGCTCGGTCGTAACCTGGCAAGCGCGGGTCGAGCACTGGATATCGCGCTCCAATCCGGCCGACCTGTTGAATGTCGACATCTTCTTCGACCTGCGCGCCGTGCATGGTGACGGCGCCCTGGCGTTGGGCGTGAGACAGGCGGCCTTCGACGCGGCGAAAGGGCAGGCGGCCTTTGCCAAGCTGCTCGTCGACGCCGTGAGGATTCCGGCCAGCCGAAAGCTGTTCGGCGGCATCCGCACCGAGGGCGGCCGCATCGACCTCAAGGCCGCCGGCCTGTTCGGGCTTGTTGCGGCCGCGCGCGCCATGGCGATCCGGTACCACGTGATGGATCGATCGACGCCGGCGCGGCTGTCGGGCGTCAAGGAACTCGTCCACGCCAGCGCTGCCGATCTCGATGCGCTGGTCGATGCGCACAGCGTATTCCTCGACCTCATCGCCGCGCAGCAGGTGGAGGACATCGCCCACGGCATGCCCCCCTCTAATACGGTCGCGGTGAAGCTGTTATCGGCGCGCGCCCAGGAGCGGTTGCGCGCGGCGCTCGATGCCGTGGCGCATGTGGACGACCTGGCGCGCGATCTGCTGTTTCAGGGTTGATTGTGCATTGCACAAGGGCGGGTTAACCGCTTCTGCGCGGTGGGGTATTTGCGTGCTTGCATACGAAC
The DNA here is from genome assembly GCF_016219575.1 of Bradyrhizobium sp. Lineage (GTDB taxonomy): Bacteria > Pseudomonadota > Alphaproteobacteria > Rhizobiales > Xanthobacteraceae > Bradyrhizobium. The sequence goes on from NZ_JACRMG010000006.1 coordinate 22,465, forward strand.
CTGCGGCGGGGGACAATTGTCAAAGTCGCCTGACAGGCCCTCGTGGCGAGGTCATGCGTTCCGGCCCGCAAGAAGTAGATGACGACTCCAGCCAGCACCCGCCTTGTCATTGCCGACGACCATCCGCTGTTCCGCGACGCGTTGCGGCAGGCGGTCTCCGGCGTCGTGGCGTCGGCCAGGATCGACGAGGCGGGATCGTTCGACGACCTCACCGCGCTGCTGGAACGGGATTCCGACGTCGACCTGATCCTGCTCGACCTGACCATGCCCGGGATTTCCGGTTTCTCGGGCCTGATCTATCTGCGCGCCCAGTATCCGGCGATCCCCGTGGTGGTGGTCTCGGCCAGCGACGACAACGGTACCATCCGCCGTTCGCTGGATTTCGGCGCCTCCGGTTTCATTCCCAAGCGGCTTGGCGTGGAAACCCTGCGCGACGCCATCACCAAGGTGATGGCCGGCGACGTTTTCATCCCGCCGGACACCGATCTTTCCTCGGCCGCCGATCCCGACATGACGCGGCTGCGCGACCGCCTGGTGACGCTGACCCCGCAGCAGGTGCGGGTGCTGATGATGCTGTCGGAGGGGCTGCTCAACAAGCAGATCGCCTACGAACTCGGCGTCTCCGAGGCGACCATCAAGGCGCATGTCTCCGCTATCCTGCAGAAGCTCGGCGTCGAAAGCCGCACCCAGGCCGTCATTGCGGCTGCGAAGATTTCCGGCGGCCAGTGGAAGCAGGGCACCCCGACGGCTTAATCAACAATTGAATCTGCTTGCTCCGCTTCACCTCGCCCCGCTTGCGGGGAGAGGTCGGATCGCATCGTTAGATGCGATCCGGGTGAGGGGACTCTCCGCGAGTCCTCTTTGGTATCGAATATGCAGAAACAGCCCCTCACCCCAACCCTCTCCCCGCAAGCGCGGGGCGAGGGAGAGGTTTTCACCTACTCCGCCGCCACCATCTGCTGGGTGCGCCACTGCCCGAGCACGGCGCGGAGCGAGGCGGGTTTCACCGGCTTGTTGAGGATGGCGATGTTCTCCTCGCGCGCCGCGGCGCGCACATTCGGGCTGCGGTCGGCGGTGATCAGGGTCGCCGGAATATTCTCGCCGAAGCGGCGGCGGATATCGCGGATTGCGGCCACGCCATTGCCGCGGTCGAGGTGATAGTCGACCAGCAGCCCGGTGACCGTGCCGCCGACCTCCTCCATCGCCGCGATCGCGGCTTCCGGATCGGTCACGGCAATCACCTTGGCGTCCCAGGCCGTGAGCAGCGTCTTCATGCCGTCGAGGATGGCGGGATCGTTCTCGATGCAGACGATCAGCGCGCCGCTCATCGGCGTGCGCGAGGGCGTCGTGGAGATGACCGCCGCGGTATGGTTGATCGCTTCCGCGACCGGCACCGTCACCGAGAAGACCGAGCCGCCGCTCGCCACCGAATCGATGGCGATGGCGTGATTGAGCACCCGCGCCAGCCGCTCGACGATCGACAGGCCGAGGCCCAGGCCGCGCGCGATCCGCGCGCCCTGCTCGAGGCGGTGGAATTCCTTGAAGATCTCGCCGCGCTTGAACGCGGGAATACCGACGCCGGTGTCGTAGACGCCGATCTGCAGTGACTGGCCGCGGCGGCGGCAGCCGACCAGCACGCGGCCGCGCGGGGTGTATTTGATCGCGTTGGAAATGAAGTTCTGCAACAGCCGCCGGAGCAGCGCGCGGTCGGACTGCACCGGCAGCGAGCAGGGCACGAAGACCAGTTCCAGCCCCTTGGCGCGCGCGATCGGCGTGAACTCGATCTCCAGCGAGCGCATCAAATCGGCCATCTTGAAGCTCGAGATCGACGGCGACATGGCGCCGGCGTCGAGCCGGGAAATGTCGAGCAGCGCGCCGAGGATTTCCTCGATCGCCTCCAGCGAGTCGTCGATGTTCTCGGCGAGCTTGCCGTCGTCGCCGCCGCTTCTCTTCTCGACCAGGCTCGTGACGTAGAGCCGCGCCGCGTTGAGCGGCTGCAGGATGTCGTGGCTGGCCGCCGCAAGGAAGCGCGTCTTGGAATTGTTGGCGTCCTCGGCGGCGCTCTTGGCCAGCGCCAGCTCGGAGTTGAGCCGCGTCAGCTCCTCGGTGCGGTCGCGGACGCGTTTTTCCAGCGTGGCGTTGGCGCGCTCCAGCGCCTCGGCCGCCTCGAAGCTCGGCGTGACGTCGGTGAAGGTGATGACGAGGCCGCTGCCCGGCATGCGGTTGGTGCGCACCTCGATCACCATGTGGCGGTCGGGGAAACGCTCCAGATAAGGCTCGCCTACGGTGGTATAGGCCGTGAGCCGCCGTTGCAGCAGCGCATCGGCATCGGCGGCCTCCGGCGGGAAGACGGTGCCCATGTATTCGAGGATTTCCGTCAGGGGAATGCCGAGCTGCACCAGGTGCGGCGGCAGCGCCAGGATCTCGCCGAAATGGCGGTTGGAGCAGATCAGCTGCAGGTCGGCGTCGAACACCGCGATGCCCTGGCGCACGTGATTGAGCGCGGTCTGCAGGATCTCGCGGTTGAAATGCGCCGCCGCATGGGAATCGTCGAGCAGTTTCAGCGCGGCCTTCGCCGAAACGGCGCGCTTGCGCAGCAACAGCGACATCACCAGCCGCGACGAGGCCGCGCCGATCGAGGACGCGATCAGGCGCTCGGCGTGCTGCAGCAATTCGAAATCGGCCGGCGCCTGCGGCTCGAGATTGCCGGGGTGGCGCGCGGCGAAGGCCTCGAAGGCCTGGCTCGCGCGCTCCTGTCCGAGATATTGCGCGACCGTGCTCTGGATGTCCTGCACCGTGACGGTCGAGCGCCAGCGCCGGAAGGTCGGCGTGATCGGTGCGAGCGTGGGTACGAACACATCGGCCTGCAAATGCTCGATCGCCGACGGGCTCCGCGCCAGCGACAGCACGACATAGGTGAGGATGTTGAGTGCAAGGCTCCATAGCACGCCGTGCATCAGCGGCGGCAGGTCAGTCCCGAACAGGGCGCGCGGGCGCAGCGCCTCGATGCCGAGGGGCCCTTGCTGCAGCAGCACCATGCCTGCGGCCGTGCCTTCGAGGAAGCTCGGCAGGAACAGCGTGTAGGCCCACACCGCAAAGCCGACCAGCATGCCGCCCATGGCGCCGCGCGCGGTCGCCTGTCGCCAGAACAGGCCGCCGAAGAAGGCCGGCGCGAGCTGCGCGACGGCGGCAAAGGACAACAATCCGATCGCCGCGAGCTGGGCGCTGCCAAGCGCGCGATAGTAGAAATAGGCCAGCACCATGATCGCGAAGATGGCGAAGCGGCGCACCCGCAGCAGGAAACCGGTGAAATTCTCGCCCCCGGCGCGGGCTTCCCCGCTTCGCGGCAGCACCAGCGGCAGCACGATGTCGTTCGACACCATGATCGACAGCGCCACGCATTCCACGATCACCATCGCGGTCGCCGCCGACAGGCCGCCGACGAACACGATGACGCTGAGCAGAGGGGACTTGCCCTCCAGCGGCAGTGCCAGCACGAACATGTCGGGGTCGACGGCGCCGAACGGGAAGGTGACCAGTCCGGCAATGGCGATCGGGATCACGAACAGGTTGATCGCGAAGAGATAGAGCGGGAACAGCCAGCGCGCACGGCCGACCTCGGCGTCGGTGGAATTCTCCACGACGCTGACATGGAACTGGCGCGGCAGCAGCATGATCGCGCAGAACGACAGCAGCGTCATGGTCAGGAACGTGCCGATCGAGGTCGGGTGCTCGATGGCGCGCACCGCCTCCGGCGTCTTCATCGCCCGCTCGAGCAGTTCAGGGGGCGAGAACATCCAGAAGGTCACGAAGATGCCGACGGCGAGGAAGGCCACCAGCTTGACGATGGATTCGGTGGCGATCGCCAGCATCAGGCCGTGCTGGTGCTCGGTGGCGTCGGCCTGGCGGGTGCCGAATAGCACGGCGAACACCGCCATGGCCAGCATCACCACCAGCGCGATGTCGCCGATGATCGGGAGCGAGGAGAACAGCCTGTCCTCGCTCAGGATGGTCTCGAGCGAGGACGCCATCGCCTTGAGCTGCAGCGCGATGTAGGGCACGGAGCCGACGATGGCAATCAGCGCCACGGTGGCGGCCACCGCCTGGCTCTTGCCGTATCGCGCGGCGATGAAGTCGGCGATCGAGGTGATGTTCTGCGACTTGGCGAGCTGGATCACGCGGCGCAGCAGCGGCGTGCAGATGCCGATCATCAGGACCGGGCCGATATAGATCGCCAGGAAGTCGATGCTGGTGCGGCTGGCAAAGCCGACCGAGCCGAAGAAGGTCCACGAGGTGCAGTAGATCGCCAGCGACAGCGGATAGATCAGGGCGCTGGCCCGGCCGCGATTGAGCGGCGACAGCCGGTCGCCATGGCTTGCGACCAGGAACAGCAGGCCGATGTAGCCGAAGGCGGCTGCGATCACGCCCCAGTCGTGCAGCATCGTCTGTCGTCTCCCTCAGGCGGCCGGCGCGACCACCCTGGGCGAGAGTATAGACGCATCAGGCCGGCAGCGCACTGCGCAGCCGGCCCGATTTACGCGTTTCCAGCGACGTTAAGGTTATTCCGCCGCCAGCGACTTCCGGTTCAGCGGCAGTCCCAGGCGCTCCCAGACCTGCAGCAGCGCTTCGGCGAGCTGATCGATCAGGACATCGTCGTGATAGGGCGAGGGCGTGATGCGCAGCCGCTCGCTTCCCTTGGCCACCGTCGGATAGTTGATCGGCTGGATGTAGATGCCGTGCTCTTCCAGCAGCAGGTCGGAAGCCTTCTTGCACTTCTCGGGGTCGCCGACGAACAGCGGCACGATATGGGTGTCGCTCGACATCACCGGCAAGCCGGCGGCGTTGAGGATCGCCTTGACCCGGGCGGCGCGCTCCTGGTGGCGCTCGCGCTCCCAGTTCGAGGTTTTCAGGTGACGGATCGCAGCGGTGGCGGCCGAGCAGATCGCCGGCGGCAGCGCTGTCGTGAAGATGAAGCCCGCCGCATAGGAGCGCACGGCGTCGATGACCTCGGCCTTGCCGGCGATGTAGCCGCCGAGGCAGCCGAACGCCTTGGCCAGCGTGCCTTCCAGCACGTCGATGCGGTGCATGACGCCGTCGCGCTCGGCGATGCCGCCGCCGCGCGGGCCGTACATGCCGACCGCGTGCACTTCATCGACATAGGTCATGGCGCCGTATTTCTCGGCGAGGTCGCAGATTTTCGCCAGCGGCGCCACGTCGCCGTCCATCGAATAGAGGCTCTCGCAGACGATCAGCTTCGGGCGGTCACCGGCGGCGATCAGCAGCTCTTCGAGATGGGCCGTGTCGTTGTGGCGGAAGATCTGGCGCTCGCAGCGCGCCTCGCGCACGCCCTCGATCATGGAATTGTGGTTGAGCGCGTCCGAAAGGATCAGGACGTTCGGAATGAGCTTTGCGATGGTCGAGATGCCGGTGTGGTTCGACACATAGCCGGAGGTGAACAGGAGCGCCGCTTCCTTGCCGTGCAGGTCGGCAAGCTCCGCCTCGAGCTGCACCAGCGGATGATGGGTGCCGGCGATGTTGCGGGTGCCGCCGGCGCCGGTGCCGACGCGGGTTGCAGTCTCGACCATGGCGCCGACCACCTTGGGGTGCTGGCCCATGCCGAGATAGTCGTTGGAGCACCAGATCACGACGTCGCGCTTGCCCTTGGGCGAGTGCCATACCGCATGCGGGAACCGGCCCGCGATCCGCTCGAGATCGGCAAAAACCCGGTAGCGCCGCTCGTCATGCAGCGTGTTGAGGGCGTTCTGGAAGAATTGGCTGTAATCCATCGCAAAACCTGAAAACGGGAGCTGGCCGGAGCGGCAAGTTCTTTTGAAGGCTTTGCCTTTTTAGAGCGTTTCCAGCTTTGCTGTCGAGCCGGAATCGCCCGTTTTGGCGGGGGTAAGGAATGATCCGGAGGCACGACAAAACTTGATCCCGGTCAATGCGCTAGCCGGGGATTGTGGCAACCGCTTCACGCCGAAATCACGTCGTCCTGAAGCGCAGCACGCCATCGGCTTCTTCCGCCGTCAGCCGCCCCTCCACCAGCATGTAATTGACGTGGGCGATCAATTCGCCCGCGGCAAATCCCATCTGGTGCGGATCCAGCGTGTGTTTGTGGAACACCACGGGCACGAGATCCTTGGAGGTCTGCGGCACTTCCCGGCAGGCTTCCGCGATCAGCCGGCAGCGCTCCTCGTGGTGGTCGGCGAGCTGCTTGATCCTCGTCTTCAGCCCGTAGAACGGCACGCCATGGCCGGGCAGCACCATCACGTCATAGGGCAGGGTGGTGGTGAGGCTCGCCAGCGAGAACAGATATTCGCCCAGCGAGTTCTGCTCGGGCTCGACCGCCCAGACGCTGACATTGGGCGAGATCTTGCTCAGCACCTGGTCGGCGGAGAGGAACAGCTTGTCGGCGGCGCAATACAGCATCACCTGGTCCAGCGCGTGTCCGCCGCCGGTGATCACCTTGAAGCGGCGCTCGCCGATCACGATCTCGTCGCCATGCGAGATGCGCCGGTAGGACGGCGGCAGGATCGACACCCGCTTGAGATAGTCCTGGCCGCGGCCGAGCAGCTTGTCGGTCAGGTTCTCGTCCATGCCGTGGCGGAGGAAGAACTTGCGCTGCGCGTTGCGCCGCTCCTCGGTGCCGCGGTTCTGGTGATAGACCGACTGCAGATATTCCACCTGCGACATGTAGAGCGGGCAATTAAACCGCTCGGTGATCCAGCCCGCGAGGCCGACATGGTCGGGATGCGAATGGGTCACGATCAGGCGGCTGACCCTGACGCCCTTCAGCGGGCCCTCGAACAGCGCGGTCCAGGCCGCGATCGATTCCTCGTTGCCGAAGCCGGAATCGACCATGGTCCAGCCGTCGCCGTCGGCGAGCAGGTAGATGTTCACATGGTTGAGGCGGAAGGGCAGCTTCAGCCGCGCCCACAGCACGCCCGGCATGACCTCGACGACCTGGTCGTGGCCGGGGTGGTTTTCCCAAGGGTAGCGCAATGCCTCGGCGGAGGACTGGATGCTGTCGGCTTTCGTATGCATGGCTACGGCTTAGCCGCACCTGCGGCCCGGCGCCAGCCGAAAAAGCGGATGGCTCCATGCCGTCATTCCGGGCTGGCCCGCAGGGCCGGACCCGGAAATCCCGCAGTAAGGGAAAAGAATCCGGTGCGGGATTCCGGGGCGCACTTGCGCCCCGGAATGAGGTCCCAAAGGAGGGCGTTACGCCGCCCGGATATTCGACAGGAACGCGTCGATTTCCGCCCGCAGCACGTCGGCTTCCCGGCGCAGTGCGTCGGAGGCGGAGAGTACTTCGCCGGCGGCGGTGCCGGCCTCGTTGGAGGCGTTGCTGACGCCGACGATGTTGGAGGAGACCTCGCTGGTGCCGCCGGCGGCATGCTGGATGTTGCGGGCGATCTCGCGCGTCGCCGCGCCCTGCTCCTCGACGGCCGCCGCGATCGCAGTGGTGACGTCGTTGATCTCGCTGATGGTGGCGGAGATGTTGCGGATGGCCGTGACCGCCGTATTGGTCACATTCTGCATGCTGCCGATCTGCTGGCGGATTTCGTCGGTCGCCTTCGCGGTCTGGCTGGCGAGGTTCTTGACTTCGGAGGCGACCACCGCAAAGCCGCGGCCCGCTTCGCCGGCGCGCGCCGCCTCGATGGTGGCGTTGAGCGCGAGCAAATTGGTCTGCGAGGCGATGGTCTGGATCAGGTCGACCACCACGCTGATGCGCCCCGCATTGTCGGCAAGGCCCTGCATGGTGGCGTCGGTGGTGCCGGCCTCATCCACCGCCTTGCGGGCGATCTCGGCCGAGGTGACGACCTGGCGGCCGATCTCGGCGATCGAGGACGACAATTGCTCCGTGCCGGCCGACACGGTCTGCACATTGACCGAGGTTTCCTCCGCGGCGGAGGCGACTGCGCTCACCAGCGCGCTCGACTGGTCGGCGGTCGCCGACATGCTCTGCGCGGTCGACTGCATCGAATTGGCAGCGCTCGACAGGCTGTCGAGGGCGCTGCCCACGGTGGCCTCGAACTCGGCTATATGGGTTTCCATGCGGGAGGCGCGCTCGGCCTTGGCAACGCGGTCCTTGTCCTGGTCGGCGGTCAGCGCACGGGCCGCGATCATGCTCTCGCGGAACACCTGCAGCGAATCCGACATTTCCGCGATCTCGTCGCTCTGGCCGGAATGGTAGATCTCGGATTCGAGATCGCCGCTGGACAGTATCTTCATCGAGCTCTGCAGCGCGCGGATGCGGCGGATGATGCTGCGGCCGACATAGAGCCAGACGAACAGCACCGAGCCGATCAGCGTGCCGACGCCGAGCGCCAGCATCACGATGGTGGCGAGCGAAATCTCCTCGCGCGCCTGTGCGGTTGCGGTGTCGGTTTCCTTGCGCACGCCGTCGACGAGCTGCTGCACGCTGATGCCGAGACCGACATTGAGCTTGCGGGTTTCCTCCAGGATGGTTTCGCCGTAGTCGGCGGCATCGAGCTCCTTCTGGCGGATCTTGAAGATGCGCTCCTTGCCTTCGCCGAGCGCCTGCAGCTTCGCCGCGACCTCGCCCATCGTCTTGCCGCCGGCGCCTTTCGGCAGCATCTCGAGGTTGGATTTGAGGCGCTCGACCGTCTCCTTGAATTCCTTTTCGATCGCTTCCAGCGTGTCGCTGTCGGTGGCGGACAGGGCGGCGGCCAGGTTGGAGGCCATCAGGTTGCCGCTCGCGATCACGTTGCCGAGCTGCACGACGATCTGGGCCGCCTGGTTGGCGTCGTCGATCACGGGCTCGACGGCGGTGAGAACGGCATTGAGCCGGCTCTGGGCATCCACCATCTCCGGGACGGAGGCGGCGACGAATTCCCCTTGCGCCTTGCGCAAGGCTTCGTATTTCTTGTCGTGCTGGGCCGCCGCCTCGAGCCGCTCGCGCGCCGCCGAACCGAGGCTCTTGGTCATGTCCTCGATGTTCTTCACGGTCTCGGTGAGCGCTGCGGCGACCGACTTGTCGGCGCCGAGCTGGATGACCTCGTTCAGCTTGGCCAGTGCGGCGGCCTGCGTCTCGTTGACCTTCTTGGTGCGCTCGTTCAGCGACTCTTCGGAGCGCGCGGCAAGCAGCGCCGGGCCCTGGCTTGCGAGCGCCGCGCTCTGCGCCGACAGCTGCAGGCTGGTGGCCAGCCGCGGAATGTCCTTGCCGCTGAGATCGACCATGACGCCGCCGAGGTGGCCGAGCACGAGGCCGGCGCCGGCGGAGATCACGATGGCCATGCCGGCGATGACGGCGAAGGCCGAGAAGAGGTTACCCCTGACACCGAATTTCGGCAGCCGGAATTTGAGAAATCCTGGTTTGCCGACCTTGAACCGCAACGCCATTGCCCCGAGCCCCATACGCTACCTGTAGGTGGCGGCAGTATCGCGATACCCGGTTAACAAGTCGGGAAGGCCTGAGGCGGCGGCGCCCACTTTTCGCGCCGAACACAACAAAAAAGGCCGGCTGAAGCGCCGGCCTTTTCCGCGAGAAGCGAAACCTGCAATGTTTGGTTAGTACTTTGCAATCACCGGACCCGGGCCGAGGTTGAAGCGGTAGTTGATACCGGCTTTCACCGTGTGCTCGTCGTTGCGGAAGCTGCCGAACGGCGCCAGCGCCACCGGCGTCACGAAGCGGCTGTCGCCGAAGTTGTAGTACTGGTACTCGACCTTGCCCGACCAGTTCTGGGCGAACATGTATTCGAAGCCGGCGCCGACGGTATAGCCGTCGCGATGGTTGCCGTCGAAGCTGTAGGCCTGAGGCACGCCGCCGAGATACAGGCTCTCGTTGTTGTCGGCGAAGGCATAACCGCCCTTCACGTAGAGCAGTCCCGGGCCCCAGGTGTAGCCGAGGCGGCCGGTCACCGATCCGATGCCGCGGCGGTCGTTGCTGTAGACATAGCCGTTCGGGAACGCAGCGTTGATGGTGTTGCCGCTGAGCCAGGAGTACTGGGCTTCGATGCCGAGCACGAAGTTCGCCGCGAACTGGTAGTCGAAGCCGCCCTGCACGCCGCCGAGGAAACGCGCGTCGTTGTTGCCGTTCAGTACGAGGCCGTTGAAGGTGTTGTCGTTGCCGAAGGCGGCGCCGACGTGACCGCCGATGTAGAAGCCGGTCCAGTTGTAGATCGGGGCTGCGATCGGGGGCGGTGCCTTGGTGTAGGCGCGGCGCGCCTGCAGATCGGCGGCAAGGGAGGGCGCGCCGAGTGAAATGAGCGCCACGGTGGTGAGAAGAAGTTTCTTCATTCGTCTTGGTCTCCAACAGAACATTCGCAAGACGCCGTTTGCAGGCGCCCATCCGAGGGCGCGCTGATTATCGGTGTTCGCGATGAAATGCTGTCACCCGTCAGACACAGTTCCGCTCGCCCATTGCAGCCGGAAACAAGCCGGAAAGCTGCCGCATTTCGCAAGCGATTTGCGACGGATGCGGATTGATTTCGCGAAAAAGGGCCGGCGTTGTGCCGGCCCTTCAACAAGTCTTGATCGCCTCGTGAGCGCCTGGCGCATCGCGCTCCGGCAAATTCAGTAGCGTGCGACGACGGGGCTCGAGAAGTTGAAACGGTAGTTCACGCCGACCTTCAACGTGTGCTCGTCGTTGTGGAAGGCGCCGAACGGCACCAGCGCGGCAGGGGCGACGAACCGGCTGTCGCCGAAATCGTAGTACTGGTACTCGGCCTTCACCGACCAGCTCGGCGCGAACATGTATTCGGCGCCGCCGCCGATGGTCCAGCCGCTGCTGTGGCCGCTGTCGAGCGCAAAGGCGATGGGCACGCCGGCGAAGGTCACGACGTCGCGGTTGTCGGAATAAGCGTAACCGCCTTTCACATAGACCAGCGCCGCACCGAAGGAATAGCCGAGGCGGGCGGTGATGGAGCCCAGCCCGCGCTGGTCATTGCTGTAGACATAGCCGGCGGGGAACACCGCGCTGGCGTTGTTGCGGCTGAGCCAGCTGTATTGTCCCTCCGCACCGACCACCCAGTTGCCGTAGAACTGCCAGTCGGCGCCGGCCTGCACGCCGCCCATGAAGCGCGCGTCGTTGTCGGAGAGCGCAAGGCCGTTGAAATTGTAGTTGCCGCCGAAGGCGCCGCCGAGATGCGCGCCGACATAGAAGCCGGTCCAGGTCCAGATCGGCGCGGCATAGGCCGGTGCCTTGTTGTAGTTGTAGCGCGCGCCGAGATCGGCGGCGGAAGCCGGCATCGCGGCAAACGCCGCGGCGGCCGATGCGGCAAGCAGGATCTTCTTCATTTTCGCAGTCCCCGGTCATTCCAGGCGCCGCAGTCGGGCGCACATCCATGCCGGAGAGTAAGAAGGGCTTTGGCTAACATGCGGTGACCGTCCGCCCGCGGGCGCCGCGAACCCGGCGCGTTGGCAGGCAAACCATTTGTTGTGCTTAACGAGGCGTTAAAGCGGAAGCAGTCAGGTGCAGCCTTCGGCAAGCACCAGCCTGCTCGTGGTGGTGGCGTGGCGAATCCTGAACAGGTCCTGGATTTCGGGATCGCTGAGGAACGCCTGCGCCTTCTCGCGTTCCGGGAATTCGATGATGACCATGCGTTCGGGCTTCCAGTCGCCCTCGATCGTCACCGGCTGGACGCCCTGGACGATGTACTTGCCGGAGTGTTTGGCGATGAATGCCGGGATCCTGGCGATATATTCCTTGAAGCCGGCGAAGTCGTTCACCTTCAGGTCGAGCACCAGATACGCTTTCATGTCTGCTAGCCCAGCCGCTCCAGCACTTCCTCGCGCAGCTTGTTGCGGAATTGCGCACGCGCCGCCGGGCGATCCTTTTCGGCAACATCGTGGCGATCGAACACGTTGAATTTTTCCAGGATCGGGTAGCGCTCGCTCGCCATGGCGAGGATACGAAGCCGCTCGGCCACCGGTCCAATCGGTCCCCTGACCTCCCAGCGCCGGATGGTGTCGGCGCCGCCGGCCGGAGGCAGGCCGCAGAGCCTGGCCATGTCGGCGGCCGTGAGCGGCCGGCCGATCGCTTCCCCCAGATCGATGCGCAATTGCCTGAATTCCGGTCCGGTCACGATTGCTTGTTCCCCAATGTCCTAAAGTGTGAACCGCCTCACACGTCCCCGGGCTTCTACGGGCTATACCGCCAGCCAATCGTTCCATCAGGAGGCACACATGCGCCGATTGATCGAAAGCCTGACACCCGGCGAGCGCCCGATCTCCTGGACGTGGATCGGCGGAATGTTCGCCTTTTACGTCGTGGTGACGGCCGCGGCCGTTACCCTCCTTGTCGGTCACCCGACTCGCGCGAATCTCGTGCAAAAAACCGGCGCCACTGTGGCGACCGGCGCGGCATCGTCTTCCGCCGGCGAGCCCGGCATGCTGCGCAGCCTGCAGCACGTCGTGCATTATCGGGATGACGCCAGGGTGATCGGAAGCGAGTGACAAGCGAAGACTGGTGCTGCCGGACAGGATTGAACTGTCGACCTCTCCCTTACCAAGGGAGTGCTCTACCACTGAGCTACGGCAGCATATGCCCGGGAAATACAGAATCGGCCGCGTCCGGCGCCTCCGGGCGGCCGGTTCTTGCCACAAGGACCCCCCATGCGCAAGCACGCGGGAGGACGGCGGGGCCATGAAATTGGGTCGAAAACCACCGCTTTGCGCCGGCGGGCCGGACGTCGACCCCCGGGATGCCGCCTGAGCCGGTTCCGCTCCGTCCGCAATGGCAATTGCCTCGCGCGCGGCCTGCGCGCCATATTCCCGGCGACAGCAGCGGCCGATCCACCGGGAAGCGATGAAGCAGGACGACAAGGACAAGGGTTCCTCCCGGCAGGGCAGGCTGAAGCTGGCGCTGCGCGAAAATCTCAAGCGGCGCAAATCGCAGGCGCGCGGACGCCATGACACCGCCGCATCTTCCACTGATGCCAAAGTCTCCCTAGATGACCGCGAAGAAGAAGGGTCAGGCTAGAGGCGGGTAGCGACATGGCAGATGTCAGCAATGTGAACCGGCCGCGCGGTGCTGCATCCTTCACACGGTACGAACAGACCTTTCCGACGCTGACGTCGCACGAGATCGACCGCATGCGCCGCTTCGGCGAGCTGCGCCGCTTTCGCCATGGCGAGGCGCTGTTCGAGGCCGGCAAGCCCGGGCCGGGCATGTTCCTGATGCTGTCGGGCAATGTCGTCATCAGCCATCGCGACGGGCTCGGCCATGTCGCGCATATCATCGACCAGGGTCCCGGGCAGTTCATGGCCGAAATCGGCCAGCTCTCCGGCCGCGTCGCTCTGATCGACGGCCATGCCGAGGGCGCGGTCGAGACACTGCTGATCCCGCCGGACAATTTGCGTGCGCTGCTGGTCGCCGAGGCCGATCTCGGCGAACGCATCATGCGCGCGCTGATCCTGCGCCGCGTCAGCCTGATCCAGGGCGGCATGGGCGGGCCCGTGCTGATCGGGACCGAGACGCTCGGCGACATGGCGAGGCTGCAGAATTTTCTCGCCCGCAACGGACAGCCGCATCATCTGCTCGATCCCGCCGGCGACAAGGATGCCGCCGATCTGGTCGCGCGCTACGTCGCCGCGCGCACCGACCTGCCGCTGGTGGTCTGTCCCGACGGAACCGTGCTGAAGAATCCATCGGAGACGTCGCTTGCGCTGGCGCTCGGCATGATCGGCACGCATGCGCATGACAAGCTCTACGACGTCGCCGTGGTCGGCGGCGGTCCGGCGGGGCTTGCCACGGCGGTGTATGCGGCGTCCGAAGGCCTGTCGGTCGCGGTGCTGGACCAGCGCGCCTTCGGCGGGCAGGCCGGCGCCAGCATGCGGATCGAGAACTATCTGGGATTTCCCACCGGCATTTCCGGTCAGGCGCTGGCGGGACGCGCCTTCACCCAGGCGCAGAAATTCGGCGCGGAGATCCTGATTCCGGTGACCGCCAAGTCGCTCGATTGTGCTTACGGCGACGGCCTGTTCGCGCTCGAAACCGAATGCGGGCAGTTGCTGCGCGCGCGTTCGATCGTGGTGGCGAGCGGCGCGCGCTACCGCCGCCCCGAGATCGAGAACCTCGACGGCTTCGAGGGCAAGGGCGTCTGGTACTGGGCCTCGCCGATCGAGGCCAAGCTGTGCGCCGGTCAGGACGTCGTGCTGGTCGGCGGCGGCAACTCCGCGGGCCAGGCCGCGGTCTTCCTCTCCGGCCATGCGCGGAAAATCTACATGATCATCCGCGGCGGGGGCCTGGGCGCCAGCATGTCGCGCTATCTGATCGAGCGCATCGAGGCGACACCGAACATCGAGCCGATCTTCAACGCCGAGGTGATCGCGCTGGAGGGCAATGCCGACGGCGGGCTCGAACGGGTGCGCTGGAAGAGCCGCCTGGCGCCCGAAACCGACACGCTGGACGCGCGCAATCTGTTCCTGTTCGTCGGCGCCGATCCCGCAACCGGCTGGCTCGATGGCTGCGGGGTCAGGATGGACCGCGCCGGCTTCGTGCTGACCGGCGTGCCGCCGGAAGGCCATGGCGACCGGCCGGCGCCGCTTCAGACCTCGGTTCCGGGCGTGTTCGCGGTCGGCGACGTGCGCTCCGGCTCGGTCAAGCGCGTCGGCGGCGCGATCGGCGAGGGGGCGCAGGTCGTGGCGGCGCTGCACGGATATCTGGGGGAAGCGGCGAAACCTGCGCCCTGACTTCGCGTATCCGCTTCTATCGATGCGCGAACAGGAGGGATGCGCCCATGGCTGCCCAGATCATCGTGTCCTACAGGACGCCCGCCGACCCCAAGGCGTTCGACAAACATTATTTCGAGACCCATGTGCCGCTCGCCTGGAAGATCCCGGGCGTGCGCAAGTACCAGGTCAGCCGCGGCCCGGTGATCACGCCCGCCGGCCCGTCGCCGTTTCATCTCATCGCCACGCTGACTTTCGACAATCTCGCCGCCATCCAGAGCGCCTTTGGCAGCCCGGAAGGACAGGCCGCGTTGGCCGACGTGCAGAAATTCGCCACCGGCGGTGTCGAGATGAATTTCTTCGAGGCGGGCGAGGTGTGAGGCGGTGCCGGTCGCCCGTCCACCCTCTCAGGTTGTGCACATGGCTGGTTTGCGCAGGGAAATCGCCCGTCCATGTGGAAATTTATTTCCACTCGTCGTAACCTGGGCGGGTCTCAACGAGGAGCAGGCCGCATGGGTTCGCTGGTTCTAATTCATGTGGCGATCAGCCTGATCGCAATCGTCGCGGGGCTGGTCGTGATGTTCGCGATGCTCGAGTCCGGCCGCATGCCGGGTCTCACCGCGATCTTCCTGCTCTCTACCATCCTCACCAGCGCGACCGGATTCATCATCCCGCCGTTCCTGACCGACAAGCTGCTGCCGTCGCACGCCTTCGGCATCCTCTCGCTGGTCCTGCTCGCGATCGCCTGCTTCGCGCTGTACGGCCAAAATCTTTCCGGCAAATGGCGCTGGATCTATGTGGTGACCGCGCTGGTCTCGCTCTACCTCAACACCTTCGTGCTGGTGATCCAGTCGTTCCTGAAGATACCGGCGCTGAGCGCGGTGGCGCCCGGCGTGCCGCCGACCGGGCCGGTGTTCGGCGCGGTGCAGCTCGTCGTGCTGGCGTTCTTCGCCTTCATGACGTTCCGCGCGGTCAGGCGTTTCCATCCGGCCTGAGCGGGACTGGCGGCCCGGCCTTGCATCGGCGCGCGAACAGGCACATCTGGAGCGTGTCATGATCGCTCCGCTCAAACTGATCGCACTCGATGCCGACGACCTCGCGGTGATTTCGGCGCATGTCCAGGACGCCCGCGTCCAGGCCTCCGACATCGTCTGGCGCCAGGGCGAGAAACGGCTGGTGGTCGGGCTGAACCGGCTGGACTGGGAGCAGGCGCTGGCCGGCGAGGCCGCGCCGCAGCGCCTCATCGCAGCGCTGCGGTTCGACCGGGTGCTGGCCTGCAAGTCGCGCAACATCGACCCGGCCTCGGGCGAAACCCTGCTCGAGCTGGTCGGCATCGAGTTCTGTCCCGGCGAGGCGCCCGGCGGCAGCGCGCTGTTGCTGTTCAGCCATGGCGGCGCGCTGCGGCTCGACGTCGAATGCCTGGAATGCGAGCTGACCGATTTGGGCCCGGATGATCTCGGGGCGGGGGAGGTTTCGCAGGAATTGCGAGACTCCTGAGTTGTCGCCCCGGCGAAAGCCGGGGCCCATACCGCGTGATTCCTCGATTTAAGGCAGTGGCCGACGCCTTGATTCACTAACCAAACCCTGTGGTTATGGGCCCCGGCGTTCGCCGGGGCGACGTCGCCGAGGGTTGACGGCACCACCCCGACCGCGCCATTGAGGCAACAGGCCGAAAATCCCCCAAGAAAGCCGCCATGCCCGTCCGCCTCGACCGCAACAGCGCCGATTTTGACCAGCGATTCGCCGCCTTCCTGGCCGCCAAGCGCGAGGTTTCGGCCGACGTCGAGAAGGCGACGCGCGCCATCGTCGACGACGTTGCCGCGCGCGGCGATGCGGCGCTGATCGAGGCGACGAAGAAGTTCGACCGGCTCGACATCGATGCCGCGGGCCTGCGCGTCACCGCGGCCGAGATCGATGCCGCCGTGAAGGCGTGCGACCGCAAAACCGTCGAGGCGCTGTCGCTGGCGCGCGACCGCATCGAGACGTTTCACAAGCGGCAGCTGCCGAAGGACGAGCGCTTCACCGATCCGCTCGGCGTCGAGCTCGGCTGGCGCTGGAGCGCGGTCGACGCCGTCGGCCTCTACGTGCCCGGCGGCACCGCCGCCTATCCGTCCTCCGTGCTGATGAATGCCGTGCCGGCAAGAGTCGCCGGCGTGCCGCGCGTGGTGATGGTGGTGCCGGCGCCCGACGGCAGGCTCAATCCGCTGGTGCTGGCGGCAGCCCATCTCGGCGGCGTCGCCGAGATCTATCGCGTCGGCGGCGCGCAGGCCGTGGCCGCGCTGGCCTATGGCACGGCGACGATCGCGCCGGTCGCCAAGATCGTCGGCCCGGGCAACGCCTATGTCGCCGCTGCAAAACGCCTGGTGTTCGGCAAGGTCGGCATCGATATGATCGCTGGTCCTTCCGAGGTGCTGGTCATCGCCGACGACACCGGCAATGCCGACTGGATCGCCGCCGATCTGCTGGCCCAGGCCGAGCATGATGCGAGCGCACAGTCGATCCTGGTGACGAACAGCGCGCGGCTTGCCGCCGATGTCGAGCGCGCCGTGCAAGGCCAGCTCAAGACGCTGCCGCGCGCCGAGATCGCGCGCGCCTCGTGGAACGATTTCGGCGCCATCATCATGGTCGGCAATCTCGACGAGGCCGTGACGCTTGCCAATGCGATCGCCGCCGAGCATCTCGAGATCATGACCGCGGATGCGGAAGGCCTGTCGGCAAGAATCCGCAATGCCGGTGCGATCTTCCTTGGGCAGCACACGCCGGAGGCGATCGGCGACTATGTCGGCGGCTCCAACCATGTGCTGCCGACCGCGCGTTCGGCGCGGTTTTCCTCCGGCCTCGGCGTGCTCGACTTCATGAAGCGCACCTCGATCCTGAAATGTGGCCCCGATCAATTGCGCGCGCTGGGGCCTGCGGCGATGACGCTCGGCCAGGCCGAGGGCCTGGACGCGCATTCCCGCTCCGTCGGATTGCGGCTCAATCTGCCATGACAAAATCCGCCGACGAGGACGCCAACAACCGCATCGTCGCCGTCACGCTCGACGAGGAATCGATCGGCCGTTCCGGGCCCGACATCGAGCACGAGCGCGCGATCGCGATCTACGACCTGATCGAGCAGAACCTGTTTGCGCCCGAGAACGCGCCGGAGGGCCCGTTCACGCTGCACCTGGCCATCACCGGCAACCGGCTGATGTTCGACATCCGCCACGAGAACGGCACGCCCGTGGTGGCGCATCTGCTGTCGCTGACGCCGTTCCGGCGGATCGTGAAGGACTACTTCATGATCTGCGACAGCTACTACCAGGCGATCCGGACCGCTACGCCGGACAAGATCGAGGCCATCGACATGGGCCGCCGCGGCATCCATGACGAGGGTTCGCGCACGCTGCAGGAACGGCTGAAGGGCAAGGTGCGGGTCGATTTCGAGACCGCCCGCCGCCTCTTCACGCTGATCTGCGTGCTGCACTGGAAGGGGTAATTTCCGTTGGTCGGTGCGCCGCCGCGCGCGAAGACTCCGCAAGCCGTGCTGTTTGCCTGCGGCCTCAACAGCGTGCGCTCGCCGATGGCCGAAAGCCTGCTCAAACAGATGTTCCCGCAGGGGCTCTACGTGAAATCCGCCGGCGTCAGGAAGGGCGAGCTCGATCCCTTTGCGGTCGCCGTGATGGCCGAACTCGGCCAGGACATTTCCGGCCACAAGCCGCAGACCTTCGAGGAGCTCGACGACTGGGAGGGGCTGAATTTCGACCTCATCATCACGCTGTCGCCCGAGGCGCATCACAAGGCGCTGGAGCTGACGCGCACGGTCGCCGCCGACGTCGAATACTGGCCGACCCCCGATCCCACCGGCGCCGAGGGCAGCCGCGAGCAGAAGCTGTCGGCCTATCGCGAGGTCTGCGACGGCCTCATGATGCGCATCCGCCGCCGCTTTGCCAGGGTGGGCGCCGTGAGCGAGTGAATGTCGCCCCGGCGAAGGCCGGGGCCCATACGCCGCGGCGGAGCGGTTTGAGGCGGTGCCTGTCGCTCATGTCGTTTCCATGACGACCGGCTGGTTATGGGCCCCGGCTTGCCGCCTTCGCTGAAGC
This sequence comes from Bradyrhizobium sp., assembly GCF_016219575.1. Taxonomy (GTDB): domain Bacteria; phylum Pseudomonadota; class Alphaproteobacteria; order Rhizobiales; family Xanthobacteraceae; genus Bradyrhizobium. The sequence continues at coordinate 41,184 of NZ_JACRMG010000006.1, forward strand.
TTCGGCGCCCCTGCATCGCAACCCCGGCGAAGCCTTGGCGTAGACGGGTGCCGGGGCGATGAGGAACGCCACCACAATGCCTTGTTCCCCGGTTGTGAAAGCAGCCCCCATCCGATAGGTTCCGCGCGCATTCAACCCTCGATTCCCCGCCTCACCGAATCCGCATGCTCGGCCGTCCCAAATTCGTTCTTGCTTCCGGCTCGCCCCGGCGCCTGGCGCTGCTCAACCAGGCCGGCATCGAGCCCGATGCGCTGCGGCCTGCCGACGTCGACGAGACGCCGCGGCGGGGCGAGCTGCCGCGCGCCTGCGCCAATCGCCTGGCGCGCGCCAAGGCCGATGCGGCGCTTAAGAGTGTGCAGCTCGACGACGAGTTGCGCGGCGCCTTCATCCTCGCCGCCGATACCGTGGTGGCGGTGGGCCGGCGCATCCTGCCCAAGGCCAATCTGGTCGACGAGGCCGCGCAGTGCCTGCGGCTGCTATCGGGCCGCAACCACCGCGTCTACACCGCGATCTGCGTGGTGACGCCGAAGGAAGCCTTCCGCCAGCGCCTGATCGAGACGCGCGTGCGCTTCAAGCGCCTCTCCGAGGAAGACATCCAGGCCTATATCGGCTCCGGCGAATGGCGCGGCAAGGCCGGCGGCTATGCCGTGCAGGGCATCGCCGGCTCTTTCGTGGTCAAGATGGTCGGCTCCTACAGCAACGTCGTGGGCCTGCCGCTCTATGAATCGACCACGCTGCTCGGCGGCGAAGGTTTTCCGATCCGCTTCGGCTGGCTCAACGCCGCCGCGACGGGCGTATAGCGCTCGCGCGCGAGCCACCGGGCTTCATATAGATTATCGCGATGGCCGATCATCCCGCCAAGACTGGCGCTGCTGCCAAGCCTGCCAAGCCGTGCCCGATCTGCGGCAAGCCGCAGGTCGCTGCCGCAAAGCCGTTCTGCTCCGACCGCTGCAAGGACGTCGATCTGAACCGCTGGCTCTCCGGCTCCTACGCCATCCCCGCCCGCGAGGGAGAGGAGGAGGACCCGGAATAGGCGGCTCAGGTTTGGAGGTCAGTCCCAAAAAACCCTATATCCCGCAGATACTTGGGGAAACACCGAAGCCGGGCCTGCCTCGCCGAAGCCGCAGGCGAAGGCGGGTGGACAGCGCCGCCCGGCCCCACTATAAACCGCCCGCCCGCATATGGCCGAAAGGTCCTCTCCGCGGCACGCCCAGGTAGCTCAGTTGGTAGAGCATGCGACTGAAAATCGCAGTGTCGGTGGTTCGATCCCGCCCCTGGGCACCATGACTTTCTACCCACCAAATGTCGGTGGTTCGATTCCCGATCTCACGCCATATGAAGCGCTACGGAACGCGGTGAGCAACTGCGGCCGACTCTCACATGGGTAGGATTCTGGGTAGCCACGAAAATCGAACTGGCGTCCTACCCATCCGATTTGTCCGTGGTTCGATTCCCAGTTTTGACAATTCACACGTCCGTTGCAGCGCGCCTTGCGCGTTGGCGGAAGCGTGAGACAATTAATGGCATACGGACGGCGACGGTCCCTGCAAAGACTGCAGCACGCGCGAAAATCCGGTCTGGTACACTGACAATGTCTTTTGGAACGAAGTAATGGGTGAAGGGAGGGGTGCAATTCTGTGCACTTATTGCTCTGTTAGGCGGGCCGAAGCGAAATTCGCACCAAAAGCGTGGCGGGTGCTGCCAGATTGGAAATGGCAAAGTCGGTGATGCGTACGAGAACCCGGAGTTGATTTCAGCGAAAGAAGCTGACCGTCTCGCAAGCGAGACCAATTAGCATCGCTAGAATGAAGATACCGAATGTTAGCATCACCCATACTGCGGCGACGGCCGCTCCGGAATCGAACTTAATATCGTCGGTGCCGCGTGCCCGCAGCACGGAAACAATCCATAGCAGAGTAACTATTCCGGCCACGGCGAAGCCAATCACGGCGAACAGGTTTGCAAGCTCCTCTGACTGCGTGCGCGAGAACCCGCACGACCTTCCTGTTCGGATGATTGCGTCGCCGCCACCTACTGCATACGCTAGCACCATGAAGAATGCAGTTAGCGACCCGAAAACTAGCGCGAGTCCGATGTTTTTCAGCCGTTCAGCAAGTCTCATCTGAAATCACGAGACGTCATGCAGCTCGATTTCCGCCGCATTTTTCGGGTGTCTTCTGAGTGCGAACTTCTTGGAGATGTCCATGTCGTACTCGTTGACCCAGAGGACCGCCACTGTCAGTGGCTATCAGTTTAGGCGGCGTCTTTTCTTATCTTATGAGGAAGCTGAGCTCGAAGCGGAAAGTAGCTTTGTATTCTCGGGGACCGAATACCTGATTGAGGACAATCGCGGGCCGATTTCGTATCGTGTTGCTGCATAGTACACCACTGCAGCCCACGTTCTGACGGGTAGGAGTATGGGTAGGTAATTTTCTTGCGTCCGAAATTGATTGTGGTGTCAACGCGTTAGGCGATCAGATGTGGTCGGCCCCTGGGCACCATTGCCTCTCATCTCCCGTCTCATTGATTCCGCTTCATCAGTCTGATCTCGTCCGGGGTAACCCGCGGAGCGAGGCCGGATGTTTCGGATTCAGGCTCAGAGGTCACTTGTTGAATCTGTAGTCCCGAAGGTCCGTGAGGCCCGGCCTCGGCTGTGCCGCGAACGCTCTTGCAGAGTAATGCCAAGGGGAATTCTGGAATGAAACTCGTTGTGGTCCTCTTCATGTTTTTCGTGGTGCTTTGCTCCTTCACCTCGGATGCTGCAGACTCTGATACGAAAATATATGTGAACTTTGCGGTTAAATTGACGACTGCATCGGTGCTGCCGCGCGTCAGCGAAGCCATGGTCGATGTGAGGATGACATTGCGGGCCAACGGCTCGGTTGTCGAGACTTACGAGATCGCTGGCGGCGCCAAGGGCGGCAGCCAGGGTAAACTCGGGACCGCCCGGGAGCACATCACTTACCGGGTGGTCGATGCATCAACGATTGTGCGTACGGTAGACGAAGGAAACTACGTTCATCGAACGACCGTTCGTGTTAGCGGCAAGAACTGCACGGCGGACGTGGTGCGCGAGCTGAAGCCTGGCAATAGCGTGTATCGGGTATGGGTCGCCTCGCTCAAGCGCAGGGTGGAATACAAGAGCGTCGATACCGTCTGGACAACGTGCGTGATTGAGTAGGCAATCCGTGGCGAGGGGCTCGAGGTTGCGCGATCGCGCGAGGGAGAGGCGGATGAAAATCGACAGCGCCTGTCATTGCGGCAATATCCGCTACGAGGCCGAGGTCGACCCCGCCAAGGTCGTCATCTGCCACTGCACGGATTGTCAGACCTTGTCTGGCTCCGCGTTTCGCACGGTGGTGCCGACCGAGGCGAACAGTTTTCGCCTCCTGACGGGCAAGCCGAAGGTCTACGTCAAGACCGGCGAAAGCGGCAACAAGCGCGAGCAGACATTCTGCGCGGATTGCGGTGCGCCGATCTATTCCGGTCCTCCCGGTGCCGATGCGGCCGTGGTGAGCCTGCGCGTCGGCACGATCCGCCAACGCGATCAACTCGTCCCGGGCGATCAATACTGGTTCCGCTCGGCGCAGCGATGGCTTGCGGAAATGCCGGCGATGAAGCAGCGGGAGACGCAACCCGTGTTCGACGCCAAAGGCAGCTTCGGCAAGGACTGACGGCAGGATGCACGGGGATCGGCCGGTTCGCCGTCCTGCAATTCCCGCACGATCTCGCGCAAGAGAGCCATTGGCCGGTCGAAACCGGTTGATGGCCCGGCCGTATTGCAGGCTGTCGCCATGGTTTGCACCTGATGATGGCGACCGTCATACTGGAATTTCAACGGAGCCCTCTTATGACCGCCGTCGTCCCCACCCGTGTCACCGGCCGAATCGAGGGCGACTTTGTCGTCTTCCTGATCGGCATGCGCATCAACAAGCCGTGGAAGCTGCACAAATGGATTCCGGCGGCGCGGGCGATGCCGAAGATGCTGAAGGAGCTGGAAGCCGCGCCCGCGAAATACGGCTTCCTCGGCCATACCGGCCTCAGCAAGATCATCGTGCAGTACTGGCGCAGCTTCGAACATCTGGAGACCTATGCGCGCGACCGCGATTCCGCGCACTGGCCGGCCTGGGTCGAATTCAACCGGCGCATGAAGGATAGCCGCGGCGACGTCGGCATCTGGCACGAGACCTACCGCATCCGCGCCGGCGACTATGAGGCGATCTACAGCGGCATGCCGCCGTTCGGCCTCGGCCAGGCCGGCGTACAGTCGGCCATCACGGACGCCAACGACGCGGCAAGGCTGCGGATGGGGTAGGGACCAGGCGATACCTGCAGGATGGGTTGAGCATGGCGAAACCCATCATTGTTCCGAAAAGAGCGATGGGGTTCGCATGCTCAACCCATCCTGCGATCTGCTTTCCATGCCGATTGACATCACCGCCATGGAGTGGTCACGTCACCATCACCGGAAAGCGCATCGCCTGCGATCGAGATCGCGCTGCTGCTCCGCGGCCGTGAATAAATTACCGGCGCGAACCTCCTCACATCGTTCATCAAGGCCCTGCGCAATTGGCTGGCATGCAGGACCGATCCGTTTCGCAGCCGACGTCAGGAACAGCCATTGCAGGTATTCGTCCGCGACAACAACGTCGATCAGGCGCTACGCGTGCTCAAGAAGAAGATGCAGCGCGAGGGCGTGTTCCGGGAAATGCGCCGGCGCCGCTTCTACGAAAAGCCCTCGGAGCAGGCCGCGCGGAAGAAATCCGATGCGGTGCGCCGCATGCGCAAGCTCGCGCGGAAGCAGGCGATCCGGGACGGGCTGATCGCCGCTCCGCCGAAGAAGAAAAAGGAAGACTTGAAGCGGCCCGGCGCTGCGGCAGGGGCGGCGTGACGGAACCGGCCACGGCCAGCGGCTGCGCGATCGTTCAGGACTCGCGGGAGAGCCGGGCGAAATCGTCGAAGATGGCTGCAACGAGATTGCGATGGCGGGTGTCGTCCGGCGACAGGCTTGCCGCATAGAGATTGAGCACATAGCGGGCCTTGGCGGCGGCCTCCTGCCAAGTCTCCGCGGGAAGGGCGAGCAGCTGGTTTTCCAGCGCGGTCTGACGGTCGCGCAATTCCCTGGCGTGGTTCTCGACCTCCGCCAGCGTGCGGCGCAGGTCGGTGGCCTTCTGTGCGGCCATGCCGCGGTGCTTGTCGAGATCGAACGGCTCCCTACTCATTCGGCGCGCTCGCATCGATGCGCTGCGCATCCGCCAGGTCGACCGAGCCGATCGATATCATCTCCGTCGTGGAAGCCGAGGCAGCTCCCGGAACCATGATCATGGTAGCGACGCGGCGAAAGGCGGCGAACGAAAGCCCTTCGATCGACTCTTCGTCGGTGATGACGTCGTAGGTTCCCGCAGGCAGCAGGCGGTCGACGCCCCTGATCCGGAACGGATGCTTGAAGGTGACGGCCTCTCGCCGCGAGCGAACGGTCATGCGTACCTGCTTTCCTGAGCCACACGGGGCCGACGCTGACCTGATGCTGCAACGACCATGCGCCCATTCGGTTCGATTAGCCACCTGTTTCCTCCGATGGCGGAACGGCAGGGCGCTGCTGCGGACTTCGCGCTGGCTATCCCGGCAGTGGCGGCGTAGGCTTGCCCGATCACCGGCCTTTCCACGGCATATACCGGTGACTGAGGGTAACGCGCGCTCCCGCCGAACGAGAGGAGCGTCCATGTCCGGGTTCCGCCTGATCGACTGGATCGTGCCACCGGCGGTCGTGCCTCTGTTTTCCGGATTCCTGGCTCTGGCCGCGGCTTTCCTGCATGGATAGGACGACGCCTCTGCAATACCTGATCAGCGGCCGGAACCAGTCCGGCTTCGTCAATCTCGGCCGCAGCACGCCGAGTGCGGCTCTCAAGAAGGCGAGAGAGTTTCTCCAGGAAGGCTATCTGGATGTGAGAATCTGCACGCCGCGCGGCATGGTCCTGGCGCCCGAAGAGTTTTATCAGCTCGACGGATAGCGGCCGGCCGGGAGCACCTGCATGACCCGCTACTACTTTGACATCAGGGACGGCGAAGCCCTGTACAGGGATGACGAGGGCATGGAGCTGGAAGATCAAAGGGCGGCCGAGATCGAGGCCGCGACAGCCTTGGCCGGCATGGCCAGGGATCTTTCGCCGCTCGACGAGCGTCATCACATGGCGATCGAGGTTCGCACCGATGCCGGATCTGTTCTTCAAGCGGCGTTCATCTTCGAGACGGCGCCGCCGCGGCCTTGAGCGTTCGAGCGCCCGAATGCAAACCAGCGCTCGCGCGCCCATTGACTTGCAACGGCCGGGCGTGCACGTCGCACCGATCGGATACAATTGCGCCGGAGAAAGCTCAGCATGGACAGGGGTATTCGGATTGCGCCCAAGCCCGAGACCGGCAGAGGCCAGAGCGTCACTTTCGTTCTGGCGATCGGATCTGCGCGGCAAACGTGCCGGCTGAAGACGACCTTCAACACGAAGAATCAGGCCCTGAGCTATCTGCAAAAGCATCGAACCGAGTTCGAGCTCGTGGCGCGGACGCGCTTCGAACGCGGCGAGGTCGAGGATGGCGTGGTCCAGTTGAAGATGCTGTAGCGGAGGCTTCGGGACGGGGGCGCCCGGGGGGCGGAGTCAATTCCGAAATACGTAATAGCCTCTTGACAGTTCCGCAAATCAGAACTATCTTCCGCCTATCCCGTGCCCCTTCGAGAGGGGCGTATCGCGATCGTCACGGCACGTTGGGCGCGGGGAGCGATGGACGCGGCAATCCCAGGCGTAACGGCTTGATCCCGTGAGGGGTCGGGGCCCGCCGCCGGACGAAGGAGCGCCGCGTACGGCGAAATCGTGTGGTCCTGGCGCCGCGACCCTGGCGTCTATCCGTCCCGCCTGTGCGGGTGCGGCAACGGGGGCAAAAGAGGCCGTTCCCCGGGGAGAGTACGTATAAGCCGTAAAGCCATTGCGCGGGGAAGGCCGGGTTGTCCCGGCTGTACCTGTCAAACCCGTGTGCATTTCTTTCGCTACTTTCAGCACACGGCGATGCGGGTGCCGCCGGCACCCGGCCTTCCCTGCGCCCTCTGATTTCAGGGGGCCGACGAAATGCAAAGCTCAGGCGAAATTCGCGCCGTGAGAACGAGAGCGCGTGTCTTTCCACGTCATTGCGAGCGACTTGTCCGCCGAAGCCTCGGCGAAGGCGGAAGCGAAGCTTGTTGTTTGAAAACTGAATCAGCAAATTCGCTGTCGCCCCGGCGTAGGCCGGGGCCCATACCCACCATCGTTAGTTGTCGAAGCGAGGTTCGAGCGCCAGCTCTGCGTAACCACGGGCATTCGTGGTTATCGGCCCCGGCCTACGCCGGGGCGACGAGTTGGGAGGATGCGCGCCGCTCCGAAAAGCCGCGCGTGGCCGTCACGGAAGATCCAGCGCGGCGGTGAGGTCGCCGGCCTTCTCGCGGACGCCCGGCAGCGGCTCGAGCGCGAAGCGGGCGGTGATCAGCTTCAGGATCGAGCCGGTGTCATAGGCGGTGTGGTCGACATGGCCGCGCTTGGCGAACGGCGAGACGACGATGGCGGGGATCCGCGTCGCCGGGCCCCAGCGGTCGCTCCAGCCGGGTCCGCTCGGCGGCGCGACATGATCCCAGAAGCCGCCGTTCTCGTCATAGGTGACGATGACGAGCATGTTGCCCCATTGCGGCGACTTCCTCAGCCGTTCCAGGATGTCGGCGATATGGGCATCGCCCGTCATCAGGTCGGTGTAGGAGGGATGCTGGTTGAGGAGGCCGACCGGCTTGTAGAAAGAGACCTGCGGCAGCGTTCCGCCCTCGATTGCCGCGAGAAAATCCGCGCCGTCTTTCAGATGCGCCGCGCGGTCGGCCGTTCCCGGGGCAAAGCGGGCGTAATAGTTGAACGGCTGGTGGTGCGGCTGGAAATTGATGGCGCCGTCGGCGCGGGTATAGATCACCTTGCGCTTGTCCGCAGGCGGCCGCATGCCGTCCTTCAGCGCCTCGTTCCATCCGCCCGAATACCAGACCCAGCCGATCGACTTCGCCGACAGCGTGTCGCCGATCGTCTTCATGGCGGAGGGCGGCAGCGGCAGGCCGATGCGCTCATTGCCCTTGGGGTCGGCCATTTCCAGCGGACCGCCCTCGGCCGGCGGCACGCCGCTCGGCTGATAGGCCGGCTGCGTGGTGTTGACGGTGTAGCCGTCCGGCGTCACCTGGCCGCCGATGCCGCCGGAATAGGTCTTGACCGCGCCGTCCCTAGCCGAGGGCGAGTCGGGTTTCTTCTTCAGCCGGCCCTTGTCGTCGAGCACCGCGCGCATCGATTCCGGCGCGTCCTTGTAGGCCGGCGCGCAGGCGCAGATCAGGTACTGGTGGTTGAGGTACGATCCGCCGAAAGCACCCATGAAGAAATTGTCGGCCAGCGTGTATTCCTTCGCCCACTGCCACAGCTTCATCCCGCTGCCGTCGAAGTAGCCCATGGTGTAGCCGCCCACCGTCGACATCGCCGCGAACATGTCGTTCTTGCCGCCGTTGATCTGCTCGATGTTGTGATAGTAGGCGTGGATCGGGCTGAGCAGCACGTCGGTCGCAAGCTTGCTCACCGGCGGCGCGTCGATCCGGAAGGGCGCGTTCGGCAGCGGCGGATAGCCCGGCTCCGGTTCGCCCTTGCTGTTCCAGACGCGAAGGGAAGGCAGCTCGGAGCCGTCGTGATCGCGCTGGACGGATTGTTCGGGCTTCGCGTTGGCGATGCCGTTGGCGCCGGGAAACAGCCCGTAGAGATGATCGAAGCTGCGGTTCTCGGCGTAGATGACGACGATATTCGCGATCTTGGACAGATCGGCGGCGTGACCGGCGCCGCCGCCCGCCAGGGCAAGCGCCGCCGCCGCCAGTCCAGTATCAATCCGCAGAATACTCTTCCAGCCGCGATCTGCCCGCATTGTACGCCCCTTCCTGCCAGCGATGTGCCGCATGGCCTCGCAAGGGATTACGTATCATGCGGCGCGGCCATCCTAGCCGCCGTACAGATATCTCGGCAACCACAGCGTCATGCCGGGCCAGAGATACATGATGACCATGCACAGGATCACGATCAGCATGTAGGGCATCATGCCCGCGAAGATCTGGTTCAGCGTGACGTGCTTCGGCGCGACGCCCTTGAGGTAGAACGCCGACATCGCCACCGGCGGCGACAGGAAGGCGGCCTGCAGGTTCACGAACACCAGCGTGCCCCACAGGATCGGGTCAATGCCGAAATGCTTCAGCATCGGCAGGAAGATCGGCACGAAGATGATGATGATCTCGGTCCATTCCAGCGGCCAGCCGAGCACGAAGATGATCGCCTGCGACAGGATCATGAACTGCACCGGCGACATGTTGAGCGAGAGCACCCAGCTCTCGAGCAGCGCTTGGCCGCCGAGGATGGCGAACACCGCCGAGAACAGCGCCGAGCCCACGAACAGCCAGCACACCATCGCGGTGGTCTTGGCGGTGAGGAACACAGCTTCCTTGGTACGCTTCCAGTCCAGCGTGCGGGCATGCAGCGCGAGCAGGAAGGCGCCGGCCGCGCCGACGCCGGCGGATTCGGTCGCCGTCGTGATGCCGAACAGGATCACGCCGAGCACGACTACGGTGAGGATGCCGAGCGGCATCACCGACGACGTCAGGAGCCGCAGCACCTCAAAGCGCTCGCCGTCCATGCGCAGATACGATCGCAGGCTCCATGCCGCCATCAGCAGTGCGACGATCGCAAAGCCGATATAGAACTGCGAGCCTGGTCCCTTCTGCGCCGCCGATGGCTCCGGCGTCGCCGCGGCACTGCCGAGTTGTTGCAGGCCTTCGACCGCCTCCGAGGCGGCGCCGGCCTGCTGATGGATGACGACGTACCACCAGATGATTCCGAGCGTCACGGCGGTGAGCAGGAACGGGACGAGAGAGATGGCGAAGTTCTGCAGGATCGCGCCATAGCTCATCGGCTTGCCGTCGATCTCGAGATTCCTTGCCTGCGCGGGCGAGACCAGCGCCTTCGACAGCGCGACAAACAGATTTGGCGAGTAGAGCGTCTGCAGCTTCCTGACCCATTCGGGCACCTTGACCCGGGTCTGCTCCTCCGGCAGCGGCGGGGCGATCTTCGGATTGATCATCGCCCAACCGACGACATAGACGAGGTAGAGGAAGGCGAGGAAGAAGCCCGGCAGCATCGCCGCCGCGTAGAGCTTGACTACCGATTGGCCGGCCACCGCCGCATAAACGATGATCATCACCGACGGCGGGATCAGGATGCCGAGCGTGCCGCCGGCAGTGATGACGCCGGAGGCGAGCCTGACGTCATAACCTGCGCGCAGCATCGGGTTGAAGGCGATCACGCCCATCAGCACCACCACGGCGCCGACCAGGCCCGAGGCGATGCCCCAGAATGTGCAGACGATCAGCGTGGCGACCGCAAGGGACGCCGGAAGGCGGCGGAACGCGAGCTGGATCGAGTAGAACATCTTGTCGACCAGCGCGCCGCGCTCCATCACGTAGCCCATCAGCACGAACAACGGGATGGATATCAGCACGTCGTTGGTCATCGCGCCGTAGGTGCGCTGGACCATCAGCTCGAACACCTTGTTGTGGGTCCAGAGCTGCGACGGGTCGTAGAAGGCGATGAAGCCGAAGAACATGCCAAGGCCCATCAGAGTGAAGGCCGTGGGGAAGCCCATCAGGATGACGATGACGATGAGCGTCAGCATCAAGAGGCCGAGTGCCGGATCGCTCATGTATTCAGATCCCCGCCCATGCCGCGCTGCCGCGCCATTTCGTCGATGCGAGCTGCGCCTTCGATGGCGATCTTGCGCGATTCCTCGTCGACATATTCGCTGTGTGCCAGCTGTTCCTCGATCACGTCGATTTCGGCGACGTCGTGGAGCCGGCTCGGCCATTCGCCGGTCTTCAGACACACGATGCAGCGCACGATCTCCGCGATGCCCTGCAGCATGATCAGCGCGCCTGCGAGCGGGATCATGGATTTGAAATGATAGACCGGAGGGCCGTCCGCCGTGACGTTGGAGTGCTCGTTGATGTGCCAGGAATCCGCGGCGTAGAAATAGCCGGCATAGACCAGTGCCGCGATGCCCGGAATGAAGAAGACGACGTAGAGAATGAGGTCGAGCGTGGCCTGCGTGCGCGGCCGCATCGAGGAATAGAGGAAGTCGCCGCGGACATGGGCGTTCTGCGCCAGCGTATACGCACCGCACAGCATGAACAGCGTGCCGTACATCATGTTCTCGGCATCGAAAATCCACGCCGTCGGCATGTTCACGGCGTAGCGCTTGAACACCTCGATGCAGACGACGCTCATCAGGAGGATCATCAGCCAGGCGGCGGCCTTGCCGGTCCAGGTGGATATCTCGTCGATCGTGTACAGTATTTTCTGGACGCTCATGCGATGCGGCCGCTTCGAGTGGGAAGAGGGAGGTTGAACATAACACAAGGCACCGTCCGGATATGCTGCCGGACGGTGCCTTGGCAGGATTTTATTTCGGCGTCAGATCTTCTTCGCCGCGGCGTTGGGCCCGAAGTAGTGGTCGTAGGCCATGCGACGGCCCACCACCGTGTCCTGCTCCCACTGCGTCGCGCGCTTGGCGAACGCGATCTGCGACTGCACGATCTCCTTGAACAGCGGATTTTCCGCCGACTTCTTCTTCGCCACCTCGTCATAGATCTCGAGCTGCTGCTTGAGGATGGCGTCGGGCGTCTTGTAGAACTTGACGTTGTCCTTGGTCTGCAACTCGATGTAGTCCTTCGAGTAGCGGTCGATCGCCTTCCAGGACATGTCGGCAGAGGCCGCGTCCACCGCATTGGCGATGATCGCCTTCATCTTGTCCGGCAGCGCGTTGTACTTGTCCTTGTTGAACATGATCTCGAATTGCTCGGCGTTCTGGTGATAGCTCTGCAGCATGCAGACCTTGGAGACGTCGGCGAAGCCGAGGATGCGGTCGGAGGTGGCGTTGTTGAACTCGGCCGCGTCGAGCAGGCCGCGATCCATGGCGGAGACGATTTCGCCGCCCGGCAGCGCGTTCACTGCGGCGCCCTGCGCCGTGTACACGTCGATGGAAATGCCGACGGTGCGGAACTTCAGGCCCTTGATGTCCTCGGCCTTCGCGATCGGCTTCTTGAACCAGCCGAACGGCTGGGTCGGCATCGGGCCATAGGGGAAGGAAACCACGTTGGCGTTGATCGACGCATAAAGCTTCTCGAGCAGCTCCTTGCCGCCGCCATAGCGGTGCCACGCCAGCAGCATGTTGGCGTCCATCGCAAAGCCGGGGCCCGAGCCCCATAGCGCCAGCGCGGTCTGCTTGCCGTAGTGATAGACCAGCACGCCGTGGCCGCCGTCGAGCACGCCCTTGGAGACGGCGTCGAGCAGGCCGAAGGCCGGCACCACCGCGCCCGCCGGCAGCACTTCGATCTTCAACTCGCCGCCGGTCATGTCGTTGACCTTCTTGGCGTAGTCGAGTGCGTATTCGTGGAAAATGTCCTTGGACGGCCAGGTGCTCTGCCAGCGCATGCTGATCGGGCCGGTCTGGGCAATCGCGGCCGGTGCGGCCACCGTCGCGGCTGCGCCTGCGGCCGTCACCTTCAGAAACCGACGGCGCGATGTCCGCTTGTCCTTAGTCGATTTGGTCATCGTCTCTCTCCCGTGATGCGGCCGTCCCCTTATTGAGCGGCCCGTTAATTATTGTCGGCAAGACAAAGGCTTGCGTAGTCCTTTGGCAACTAGACTTCGCGGTAATGCGACCCTTGGACGCAGCTATGATGGCCCAAACATCAAGGACGGCCCAAGCGAATTATTCCGTGCGTGCCGAAATAAATCTGGCGGTGGGCACCGACCCCATTGGCAGGTTGCTACGCCGCCTGTTGCATCGCGCGCGCGAACGCCGGATAGGTCTCGCCAAGCTCCTCCATGATCCGTCCGCGCAGCAGCGCCAGCGTCTCGGCATCAGGCGCCGGCGTCGCCGGAATGCTTGCAGGCTCGACATAATCGAAGCCGGTATTGGCGCGGATATCGGCCGGCGAATAGCCCGGATGCACCGAGCGCAGCGCAAAACCGCCGCTGATACGGTCGAAATCGAACAGCGCCATGTTGGTCAGCAGCGCATGGGGTCCGCCGCGGCGCCTCACCTCCGGCGTGGTCGCCGCCGCGCTGACGAAATCGACCTTGGGCACGAAAACGCGTGGCGAGTGCTCTTCGCGGAACAGGATGACGCGCGGCACGAGGTGGTAGAGATAGGCCGAGCCGAACGACCCCGGCCAGCGCACGTCGGTCGCGGGATATGTGCCGGTGCCCACCAGATTGATGTTGCCCGCCCCGTCGATCTGGCCGCCACCGAGAAAGAAGGCATCGACCCGGCCTTGTGCAGCGCAATCGAACACCTCGACGGCGCCGTTGGTGAAGAAATTGTGCTCCTGCGAACCGAGGATCGATATCCGCACGGGCGGTTTGCCGGCGCGCTCGTTGCGGGCGCGCAGCAACATGGCGCCGGCGGCCGGGATCGGCGACGAGGCGCCGACCGCGACATGGCGGATGCCGTCCAAGAGCCCGGCAATGACGTTGATCAGGAGCTCGCGGCGCTCGCGCTCGCCGGACATGGCTCAGGCCACCTGTTTGCGCTGCGACAGGAAGCCGGAGAGATAGGCGCGAAAGCCTTCCTCGGAGCGAGCCATGGCGGCATAGCGGGCGACCTCGACGTCGTCGCCGGGATATTCGTCCCACAGGGGCAGCGGCCAGGCGCCGCGCGGGGCCACCGCGACCTTATCGACATAGAGCGAGGGCAGCACGCCCGCGGCGGAATCCTCGGTTGCCATGAGATTGCGGTCGACGATGCGCTCCACGGTGACGAAGGTTCTCTTGGCGGCATAGGCCATCGCCGCCAACTCACGATGCCGTCCGATCCTTATGTTGCCGGCACGGTCGGCCTCGGGGGCATGGAAGAGGGCGACGTCCGGCGCAATCGCCGGCACCACCACGACCTTGCCGGGCTCGCCGACCGGGCTGTCGATCACCTTCCAGTCTGGCCGCACCCGCAACAGATCGCTGCCGACGATGCCGGCGATCGGCATGAAGGGCACGCCCTTCTGTGCGGCGAGCAGACCGGCCAGGATGGCGGGGCAGGTGGAATCCCGCAGCGCAAAACTGCCGGCGCGGACGGCGGCGTTGAAGCGCGGCGCGCCGCCGGCCTCTCCGAGCGAGACGGCGCTGGTTTCGATCGCACTGACGGCGCCGGCGCCGATCAGGAGATCGGCCTGCATGCTGCTGATGGGAACGCAAATCAATTTCAGGTCGCGGGCGCCCGCCTCGATCAGCGCCGCGGTCCCCGCCATCGACACGCCGGTCACGGGAATGGCCAGCGATTGCCCCGGCTGGACATCGGCCGCCAATGCCTCGAGCGAAACGATCTCCGTCATCCGCCGTCCTCCCGGAATCTCCTCTTGCGATCCAGTGTAACAGCGTTGCCGGGATGCGGTAGCCGTCATCTGCCGGCGCCGGCCGCGCGGCAGAGATGCGGCCCCGGCATGGCGGTCCGGCCATCAGCGAAACAGCGCGTCGATCTTGTCCGCGCCGAGGCCGACCTTGACGTAGTGCGCCCGGCACATCGCGATGTAGTCGTGGACGTCGAAATGGCCGGCGGAAGCGCCGTTCTCGTCGAGCCAGATCAGGGGACCGGTGACGATGAAAAACACCCGCATCGGATCCTTGTGCTCATAGGCGACCAGCGTGTGGCCCTCGCCGGGGGACTCGTAGATGAAGTCGCCGGCCGTCGCAGTCCAGCTGTGCTCGAGATAGCCCCACTTGCCGGAGATCGTGTAGGCGAACACCTCGTGTGGATGGTAGTGGCGGTTCACCAGCCCCGCGCCCTTCGCCATCAGGATGTCGCACCACTTGTTCTGCGACGGCGAGATCCACAGCGGCCGCGAGGAAACGGTTTCGGTGAACGGCACGTAATAGCGCTCGTCCTCGGTGGCGGCGTTTCCGATATAGACCTCGGGCAGCGCGTCGGCCTTGAAGACCTGGGCGATCGGCTTCAGCTCCTTCCAGAATTCGTTTCGTGCGAGCTCGGGCATCGGATTCTCCGTCGGTTGGATTCAGATGGACATGCCGCCGTCGGCCATGAACACGCCGCCGGTGGAGAAGCTGGATTGGGCGGAGGCGAGATAGAGCACGAGCTGGCCGATTTCCTCCGCGCGGCCGTGGCGGCCGAGCGGAATCAGGCCGTCGAGGAATTGTTTGGCATTGCGGCCGATGGCGCGGGACAGGCCGGCTTCGACGTTGCGCTGGAAGTCGTTTTCGATTGGGCCGGGCGCCACCACATTGACGCGGATGCCTCGCGGCGCGGCTTCCTTGGCGACCGTTCGCATCAGACCGATCACGGCATGCTTGGAGGCGGCATAGGCGGCGATGCCGGGATCGCTGGTCGTGCCGACCACGCTGGAGGTGATGACGATGCTGCCGCCGTCGCGCATTTTCGGCAGCGCATATTTGCAACCCAGAAAGGGTCCGCGCACGTTGACCGCCATGACGCGGTCGAACACGTCCTCAGGATAATCCACGACCGGGCAGATGTCGCCGCTGACCCCTGCATTACAGAACAGCACGTCGAGCCCGCCCCAGCGCGCCAGCGTCGCCTCGACAAAGGAAGCAGTGGCGCCGGCATCCGCCACATCGGCGGTCTGCACCATCAAGCGATCCGCGTGCTCACCGAAGAGGGATACGGCCGCTTGCAGCGCCGCGGCATCGCGATCGACCAGCGTCACCTTGGCGCCTTCGCGCAGGAACAGCCCGGCGGTGGCAAGGCCGAGGCTGCCGGCGGCACCCGTGACGATGCAGATTTTGCCGTCGAGGAGCTTCATGGGCCGTCCGCTCCATCCTGCAGGGACACGGAGAGGCCCGGCTCTGCCGCCCCGAGATACGCACGCTGCACGGCGGGATCGTCGCGCAGCGCATCCGCTCGCCCTTCGCCGACAATCCGGCCATTGGCGATGAGGTATCCGCGGTCGGCAATGGCGAGGCTGCGTTTGGCGTTCTGCTCCACCAGCAGGATGCCGAGGCCCCCGTCGCGAATCCGCGCCAGCGCCGAGAACAGTTCCCTGCACATCAGTGGCGACAGGCCGAGCGAGGGTTCGTCGAGCAGAAGGATATCCGGCGCCGACATCAGCGCGCGGCCGACCGCGACCATCTGCTGCTCGCCGCCGCTCATGGTGCGGACCTGCTGGGCGAGCCGCTCGCCGAGGCGGGGAAACAGCTCCAGCACGTGGCGCAGGTTCGCAGCCTCCGCGGGCCGGGCGCGCCTGGCGAAGGCGCCTAGCTCGAGGTTTTCGCGGACGGTCAATTCGCCGAACACGCCGCGCCCCTCGGGCACCAGCGCAAGGCCGGCTTCGACGATGACATGCGCGGGCAGGCCCGAGAGCTCGCGGCCGGTCAGCCGGACCGAGGCGCCCGCAGCCGGCTGCATGCCGGCGATCGCCTTGAGCAGCGAGGTCTTGCCGCTGCCGTTGGCGCCGAGAATGAGCACGATCTCGCGAGGGGCCACGCTCAGCGTGATGCGATCGACCGCGAGATGCTTGCCGTAGGCAACCGATATGCCGGAGACTTCAAGCATCGTCGTCTCCGAGATAGGCGCGGATCACTTCCGCTTCCGCCAGCACGGCGTCGGGCGCACCTTCCGCGATCTTGCGGCCGGCATTCATGACGACGCAGCGGTCGCAGAGCGAGCGGATCGCGTCCATGACATGTTCGACCAGCAGGATGGTCATGCCTTCGCCGCGCAGCGAACGCACCAGCGCGATACCTTCCTGCAACTCGGTCGGGTTGAGGCCGGCCAGCCACTCGTCGAGCAGCAGCAATTGTGGGTCGAGCGCCAGCGCGCGCGCGAGCTCCAGCCGCTTCTGGTCGATATAGGTCAGCTCGGTCGTTGCCGTGGCGGCGCGGGTGGCCAGCCCAACGCGCGCGAGCAGGGCGTCGGCACGCTGCTCCGCCGCCTGACCCCACAGCGCGTCGCGGCCGAAGGCGACGCCCGCGAGCACGTTTTCGCGGCAGTTCAGCGACGGCAGCACGCGGACCAGCTGGAAGGTGCGCGCCACACCAAGGCGCGCGATGTGATGTGGCGCAGCGCGGGAGATATCGCCGCCATTGAACCGGACGCTGCCGCGGTCGGGCCGCAGCGCGCCCGAGATCAGGTTCAGCACCGTCGATTTGCCGGAGCCGTTGGGGCCGAGCAGGCCCATGATCTCGCCGGGCTGCAGCGAGAGGGAAATGTCATCAACTGCCACGAGCCCGCCGAAGCGGCGCGTGAGGCCGGAGACATCGAGCATGGGCGCGCTCATGCCGCATCTCCCCTGCGCCGCAGGATACGCTCGACAAAGCCGACGATGCCTTGCGGAATGGCGTAGACGATCAGCATGAAGGCGAGGCCGACGAGAATGGAGAAATGGTTCGGAAACCTTGCGAGCAGGAATTCGAACAGCAGCACCAGCGGCACCACGCCGAACAAGGGGCCGTAGAGCCGGTGCACGCCGCCGAGCAACGCCATGATGAGCACCTGGAACGATACCACCGGGCTGAACGCGATCGCCGGATCGATGTAGGTCCAGCGCGGCGCCATGACAGCGCCGCACAGCGTCATGAAGGCGGCGGAAAGCGCAAACAGCGCGACCTTGGCGATGGTGGTGTTGATGCCGATATGGCGCGCCACGGTCTCGTCGTCGCCGATCACGCGCAGCGCCAGTCCCAAGCGCGAGCGGCGGATCAGGATGCCGGCGGCGAACACCAGCACGGCAAGTCCGAGCAGCTGCCAGTAGATGTCGGCCGGATCGATGCCGACGAAGATGTAGCGGCCGAGCGTGCGGGTGACGTTCACCTCGTACCAGGTGACGATCTGGCGGATCAACTCGGCAAGGCCAAAGGTGAAGATGACGAAATAGACGCCGGAAAGCCGCAGCGTCGAGAGGCCGACGATCAGGGCCACGGCCACGCCGACCGCAAGCGCGATCAGCAGTATCCATGGCCAGGCCATCCGTTCCGCCAGCACCGCCACGGTGTAGGCGCCGATGCCGAAGAAGGCAACGGTGGCGAGCGACACGTAGCGTGTCGGCCCGGAGAACAGCGTCCAGGCCGTGGCGAGCACCGTGTAGTTCATCAGCGTGATCGCCAGCGACAGCTCATAGCCGTTGGCATAGAGCGGCACCGTGGCGAGGATGGCGACCGCGATGGCGCTGGCTGCGAGCAGGAATGCCGGCTTCATCGCGATGCCGTTCCGAACAGGCCCTGCGGGCGAACCAGAAGGATGATGAGGAAGAGGGCGTAGGTGGTCGCCAGCGTAAGACCGGGGTCAACGAAGGTGGCGACGAAGGTTTCGGCAAGACCGAGAATGAGCCCCGCCAAGAGGCAGCCGAGCAAATTGCCGACGCCGCCCATGATGACGACGATCAGCGCCTTCATGGTGAAGACGACGCCGATATTGGCGTTGAAGGTGAGGAACATCGAGACCAGCACACCGCCGGCCGCAACCAGCGCACCGCCGAAGGCGAACGCAAGCGCTGCAGTAGCGCGGACGTCGATCGCCACCAGGGGTGCGGAGTTCGGATCGACGGCGACGGCGCGCACGGCGGTGCCGAGGCGCGTGCGCGTCAGATAAAGATAGAGACCAAGCCCGATCACGGCGGCGAACGCCAGCGCCAGCAGGCGGTTGGCGGCGACGGTGGCGCCGGCAATGGTCACTGGAAAGGCGAGGAAGCTGTAGCTGTAATAGGCGCCGCCGAACATCACCAGCATCACGCCCTGGATCACGAACAGCATGCCGAAGGTCGCCAGGATGCTGTCGACCTCGAGCGCGTCGCGGTTGGGTGCGCGGCGTACCAGCGGCGTCAGCAGCAGGCGGTAGATCGCCCAGGAGATGGCGAAGGCCGCGGGCACGACAAGGAGGAGACCGAGCAGCGGGTTCACCGCGGCGGAGGAGAACAGCCAGAGCGCTGCGAACGCCGCGGCGATCATCAGCTCGCCATGGGCGAGATTCATGATGCGCGCGACGCCATACTGGAGCGTCAACCCCATGGCGATCAGCGCATACATGCCGCCCAGAACGAGCCCGGACGTGACTGCGGCAACGAACATCTGTTTACCGAAAATGGTTCCGGGCCGCCGCGAGGGTGCGGCGGCCCGAAATCCAGTCTACCCCAACCTTACTGCTTCCACGCCGGCTTCGGCACGACCACCGCCGCCATGCCGGGACCTGCCGGCGCCACGCCGGTGTAGAAACCCTTCTGCCACTGTCCGATCAGCGGGAAGGCCTTCACCGGCATGTTGTTGTCGAGCTTGATCTTGCCGATCACGGTGTCGAACGTGCCGGTCTGCAGCTCCTTGATGATGGCCTCGCGGTCGATCTTGCCGACCCTCTCGATCGCCTGTTCGAGCATCTGCAGCGATGAATAGCCGACCTGGCTGCCCCAGTAGTCGGGATCGCGGTTGTGCATTGCCTTGTGCTTGGCCCGATAGTCGGCGGTCGCCTTGTTGTCGGCCTGCCAGCCGCCCAGCGACATGATGCCTTCGGTGTTCTCACCGAAGCGCTGCGGGTAGAGCGGGAAGCCGACGCCGACGCCGAGGAACATCACCTTGGGCGCAAAGGAGGCGACCTTGGCCTGGTCGGTCAGGGCCACCGTGTCCGGCGGGTAGCTGAAGGCGACGAAGGTATCGGCGCCCGAGCGCTGCGCCTCGCCGAGCAGCGGCGAGAGATCCTGGGTGCCGATCGGATAGCTCTTGTCATAGGCGAGCTTGAATTTCGCCTTTTCGAAGCCCTCGCGCGCGGCCTTCGACAGGTCGATGCCGAAACCGTCGGCGATGCTGACCATGGCGATGCTGTCGTTGATCTTGCCGTCCTTGCGCATCTGCGACAGCAGGTCGACCAGTGCATCGACATATTGCTTGCTGGTGCCGAGGAACCAGAAGCTGTTGGGCCAGCGCTTGGCGAGCTCGGGCGCGCGGTCGGTCACCGCGCTGAAGGCGAGTTGCGGATAGCCGTATTTGTTGAAGACCGGTCCGACCGCGAGGTTGAGGCCGGTGCCCCAGGGCGGAAACAGCAGGTCCACCTTGTCCTGCGTGATCAGGCGCTCGACGGCGCGCACGGCTTCTTCGGAGTTGGAGCGGTCGTCGTACTCGATGACCTCGATCTTCACCCGCTTGCCGATGCTCTTGAGCATCAGGCCGCCCTTGTCGTTCACCTCCTTCACCCAGAGCTGGTAGTTCGGGATCTGGGTGATGTTGGCGCCGCCTGCGTTAGGCCCGGTCTTGGAGATGGCGTAGCCGACCTTGATCGAGGCCGGTTCCTGCGCGGTAACCGCTCCTCCCAAGCCGAGCGTCAAAATGGCGCACGCCAGTGTCCCCGCAAACAGGCTTCGACCTCTGTTCATTTGCGTCCTCCCCGAATTTCGGTGTTAACTCATTGGCCGGCCAATCTTTGCCGGCCCGGTTGCCTTGCATCTTGCGCTGCCCGTCGTGCGGGTTCTTGCCCAAGAGCGAACTCCGGTGCGGTGCGGATGACAATGCGCCAATGCAGCGCACAAAGCGGGAGAGGGCGCTGGCTTCGGGAATGGCCCCTCGCTAGAGTCAGGCAAGGGGTAAGGAGCGGGTACCTTGCAGAACAATCTGGCCGTCGTTTCCACTGCCGATGCCGCGCCGGGTGAGCGGCTGGGCATGTGGGGCGATTTCGTCGGTCGCCATATCGGGCCGCTGCGCGCCGACACTTTTGGCGATCCGCAATTCGCCGGCCGGCTGGAGCTCGGCGATTCCAGCGGCGTATCGGTGGCGCGCATCGTCGTCAGCCGCCACCGCGTGCAGCGCACGCCGGGCTTGATCCGCAGGGACAGCCGCGACTACGTCAAGCTGGTGGCGCAGATCGAGGGCGCGGCCTGTTTCGAGCAGAACGGCCGCAAGGTGGTGCTGGCTCCGGGCGAATGGAGCCTCTACGACATGACCCGGCCCTATACGGTGTCGAATTCCGAGCCGATCAACCAGGTCATCATGCTGTTGCCGCGCGACGAGCTGGTGCGCCTGGGGCTCGATCTCGACGACCTCGTAGTGCGCCGCTTCGCGGGCCGCGCCGGCGTGGGCCGGCTGACCTACGGATTGCTGGTGTCGGCCTTCGAGTCACTGCGCGGCGATACGCCTGCGCCCGCCGGCGGCGATCTTGCGCAGACGATTGCGAGCCACATAGAGCTCGCCGTGCTCGATCGCGGCGGCACCTCCAGCGATGTCTCCGTGCGGGAGCTGACGCGCGACCGGGTCAAGCGGTACATCGACGTCAATCTCGACGATCCGCTTCTGTCGCTCGATCGCATAGCCGCGGCGATCGGATGCTCGAAGCGCTACCTGCACAAGCTGTTCGACGGTGAGGCTGAGACGCTGAATGCCCATATCTGGCGCGCCCGGCTGGAGCGCATCCGGCAGGATCTCGCCGATCCCTCGCAGGACGGCCGCTCGATCACCGAGATCGCGTTCAGCCGCGGCTTCAGCTCATCAACCCATTTCAGCCGGAGCTTCCGCGAGAGCTGTGGCACCAGTCCGCGGGCCTATCGTCTCCTGACGCAGGGCACCGGTCCGCTACGCCGTCGCGACGCGCACCGGCAGTGGGCCGGGCAAACGCGGCGGCTCGGCGTCGCCGAATAGCGATCAGTTCTGCCGCGCCAGCCAGCGCGCGTCGCGGGGCGAGGGACGGCGATGCAGCCTTGCATCCAGCAAGGTGCGGGCCCGCGCAAGATCGCCGCTCTTCATCAGCGCGACGATGAAGGTGTCCTCGATCAGCGTGCGCTGTGCATGGCTGCCGCCGATGCGTACGACCTCGTCGAGCACGGGCGAAAGATGCGTGACGCAGCCGCGATAGTCGCCGTCGGCAAACGCACTCATGGCGCGGAACAGCTTGGGCACCACGGCGCCCGCCGGCAGCTTGCCATCGGCGAGCCGCTTCTCGATCACGGCAAGCCGCTCCTCCAGCGCCGCCTGGTTGCGCGTTGCAGCAGCGAACAGCGCCATGTGCACGTCGGCAAACGGAATGCTCGACCGCGGAAAAGCGCGCTGCGCGTACTCATCGGCCTCGGTCCAGAGGCTGTCGGGCACGGCATGGCCGTAGGCCTCCAGCCGCCACAACAGCGAGGCGCCATCGGTGACCGCATTGAGCGGCGGCGCGTGGGTGACGCTGGGCTGCAGCACTTTGGTATAGATCGACAGCGCGCGCGCCGCATCGCCATGCTCAAGTGCGCCAAGCGCCTGGTGCCAGCGGATATGGCCGTGCAGGATGCCGGCGCGGTCGTAGGTCGGTATCCAGCGATCCACCAGCGCATCGGCTTCGTCGACCGAGCCGTCCTCGAACATGGCATGCAGCAGCGCATGCACGGCGTTGGCGTTGGCCTCGCGCAGGGCAAAGGCGCGTTCGGTCATGGCGCGGCCGCGTGTGACGTCGTTGTTCTCGGTCAGCGCCCAGCCGTGATTGTAGAGGTACCACCAGTCGTCGCCGTAGTGATGTGCATAGCGCCCGCAGAGGTCGACGCGCGCCTGGTCGTGATCGGCCATGCCGGAGAAGGCGAACAGCCCGAACGCGCCCATCGGCAGCGACATCACGATCGCATCGCGCGGGTGCGCTTCGAGGTGCTTCAGCGTGGAGGCAAGTGCAGCCGGAAGCTGCCCCTCGATGGCAAGCGCCAGCGTTTCGACGTGGCTCCGCTCGCGCTCGCTACCATTGCGTGCGGCGAGCTCGCGCGCCAGCGCCGCCTTCTTCCGCGCCACGTCGCCCTGTTGGTAGAAGGTGTGGATGCGGGCGCGGGCGATATGGGCCAGCGCAAAATCGGGATCGGCCGCGATCGCCTGCTCGAACGCCTCCGCTGCGCCGGTCCAGGCCGCGAGCAGCAAGTCCACGCCTTCGCGATAGGCGCTGGCCGCCTCGGAGGAGGTGGTGGAGAGAGAGAGGCCGTAGCGGTCCTCAAAGGCCATGGATGCCTCGCAATCGGTCCAAACCAGCCAATGATGATCGGAAAATAGGCGTTGGGGAAGATATTTGGTAAAGTGCCCTTGTAATCGCCCGGAAATGCTATATGTGGAGCACATTCGATTTGAACGCGTTACCTTGTTGATCGCGGCCCTGGCGCCACCTTCCCCGAGAAATCGTTACGATTGAATTCGGAGCCTGCACGGAGGTCGTGCGGGCGTTTGGCGCTTTTGCGCCTTTGGAGAGCTAGATGGCTACAGGTGTTGTGAAGTGGTTTAACGGCCAAAAGGGTTTTGGCTTCATTCAGCCGAATGACGGCGGGAACGACGTGTTCGTTCACATCAGCGCGGTGGAACGGGCGGGCCTGACCGGCCTCGGCGAAGGGCAGAAAGTGTCCTTCGAACTGAAGACCGACAAGATGCGCGGCAAGACCAGCGCGGAAAATCTCGCGCTGATCTGATCTGCCGGCTGCGTTTTCAGGCGAAACCGATACCGGTTCGCGTGAGGAAGACGCGCAAGGCAAAAGGATTGAAGGCCCGGTTTCGATTCAATCGGAACCGAACCTTCACGACGAAAATTTCACGGATGTACTGAAGTCTTTGTCGAAGAAGGGCCCTGCCGGGAACGGTGGGGCTCTTTGCGTTGAGGTGCCGTCGACCTCCCGCGAGCGATGAGATCCCGTTGCCCGTCAGGCCTCGGTAGCGGCCCGCTTCTTCCTCGGCTTCTTGACGGGCTCGGGCGGAAGGGCCGCCTGGGCTTCGCGATCGGCGGCCTCCTTGGCGAGCCGCAATTCCCTCAGCCGGGCCGTGTTCTTCGCAATGAAGGCGTTGCGCGAGGCGATCTCCGCCATGGCGGACCTTCCCTCCGCGGCGAGGCGATCGCGCTTTTCCTGGGCCAGTTCCTTGCGGGAACGCTCCTCGTCCGGGTTCTTGCTCAAGATCGATCCTTTACGGCTGCGGCGCGTCCCCAACAAATAATGCCTTTTTCGGCCTATTGTAAGGGCAGTTCCGCGGTTTCGACGGCACGGTTAACCCGTCCGCGCCCTCCGTCCCTCGATCGGATATGCCGGATCGTTGAACCCCGGCGTCGAGGGATGGCCGCTCGTGACGAGCCGGTCGATCAGCGCCTCGTCCTCCGCCGTGAAACGATAGTCCAGCGCGCGGATGTAGTCGTCCCACTGCTCCTCGGTGCGGGGGCCGGCAATCACGCCGGTGACGAAGGCGGAATTCAGCACCCAGGCAACCGCAAACTGGCCGGCGGTGATGCCCTTGCTCTCGGCGTGGCGCTTGATCTCCTGCGCGAGTCTCAGCGACTCCGGCCGCCACTCGGTCTGCATCATGCGCTTGTCGGCACGTCCGGCGCGCGTGTCCTTGTCCGGAGCGGCGTCCACCCTGTATTTGCCGGTGAGCACGCCGCGCGCCAGCGGACTGTAGGGCACGATCCCGAGCCCGTAATAGCCGCAGGCCGGAAAATGCTCGACCTCGGGCATGCGGTTCATTGCGTTGTAATAGGGCTGGCTGACGATCGGGCGGTCGATGCCGTTGCGATCGCAGATGTTGCAGATTTCGGCGACGCGCCAGGCGCGGTAGTTGGAAACGCCGAAATAGCGGATCTTGCCCTGGCGGATCAGGTCGCCCATCGCGCGCACGGTCTCTTCCAGCGGCGTGGCGTGATCCTCCTTGTGCAGATAGTAGATGTCGATGTGATCGGTGCCGAGCCTCCGCAGGCTTTCTTCGGCCGCCTGCATCACCCAGCGCCGCGAAAGCCCGCCGCGATTGGGATCGTCGCCGATCTGGTTGGCGAGTTTCGTTGCCAGAATCCAGCTCTGCCTGACGTTGGAAATGGCGCGGCCGACCACGACCTCGGACTGCCCGCCGTTATAGGCGTCCGCCGAGTCGATGAAATTGACGCCGGCCTCGCGCGCCTTCGCGATGATCCGCGAGGAGGTCGCCTCGTCCGTCGGCCCGCCGAACATCATGGTGCCCAGGCAAATCGGCGAGATCTTCAGGCCGCTGCGGCCGAGCTGGCGGTATTGCATCGTCTTTCTCCCTTCCTCCCTTCCTGCCTTCCCCCCTCGTGGGAGAAGGTGGCGCGTACAGCGCGTCGGATGAGGGGTCTCTATCCGCGGAGACAGACCCCTCACCCCGCTTCGCTTCGCGAAGCGACCCTCTCCCACAAGGGGAGAGGGTGCAATCACTCGCTCTTCAAGATCTTGAACACGCCGTTCGCCATGGCGAGGACGCGCTTGTCGACCGTCACTTCGGTGGTGATGAAGATCAGGCTTCGCGTTGAACGTACCACGCGGGGCCTCGAAATCAGCACCTCGCCGATCTTACCGGCCTCGACGAAGTGGGTATCGAGCTGCACCGTCGCCAGCGTCGGCTTGCCCGAGACGTGGCGGGCCGTCATGCCGCAGGTGCGGTCCGCAAACGTCATCAGCACGCCGCCCTGCACCAGGCCGCGGCGGTTGTGGTGCTTGTCCTCGGTGACAAGCGCAAACTCATGATGGCCGTCGACGAGGCGCTGCCAGAGCGGGCCGATCAGATGCAGGAATCCGCTGGTTTCGACGATGGTCCAGCCGTCGGACTTGAGCTTTGCGGCGGCCTTCTGGGGCATGTCGTTCGGTCCGTCCCCTGCATGAGGTCATGTGTTCTCCGGCATTTCATCGAACGCGGACCTGTTGTAGTCAAGCGGCATGACCCGCGTTTTCGACGATACCACCCGGCGGAAAATCGCAGAGCTTTGCGCGGGATTTTCGCGCGTGGCGACGCAAGAGGCCGCCCCTGCGCTGAAGCGGGCCGCCGTGGTGATCGCGCTCACCGAAGCCGATCGCGGCGACGGCACGGCGTTCCTGCTGACCCGCCGCGCCGAGGGGCTGCGCTCGCACAGCGCGCAATGGGCACTGCCGGGCGGCCGTTGCGACGCCGGCGAGACGCAGGTGCAGGCCGCGCTACGCGAGCTGCACGAAGAACTCGGTCTCGAGCTCGCCGAGACGGAAGTGCTGGGACTGCTCGACGACTACCCGACCCGCTCCGGCTATCTGATCACGCCGGTCGTTGTGTGGGCGGGGCCGGGCGTCTCGATCGTGCCTAATCCGGCGGAAGTCGCCTACGTCCACCGCGTCGCGCTCGACGACATCGAGCGACAGGACGCCTTCAGCTTCACCAGCATCCCCGAGAGCACCCGCCGCGTCATCCGTTTCCGCCTGCAGGACGGGCACATACACGCGCCGACGGCGGCCCTGATCTACCAGTTCAGCGAAGTGCTGGCGGGCCGTCAAACGCGCGTCGCCGAGCTGGAACAGCCGGTCTTCGCCTGGCGCTGATCCCGGCGGCGGGTTGCGCGGGGCGGGCGTTTCGGCAACCATGCTGCGCAACAAGCACAACGATGCCGGGAGTGCGCCCATGCCGATCCGCAAATGCCTTCTTGCCGTCCTGGCGGCATTCGCCGCCGCGGTCGCGCCTGCGCAGGCGCAGAATTTTCCCACCCGGCCGATCACGCTCATCATTCCCTTTGCGCCCGGCGGCAGCACCACCATCGTCGGCCGCGGCGTTGCGGAGAAGATGAGCGAACTGCTCGGCGAGAAGATCATCGTCGACAACCGGCCGGGCGCCGGCGGCACGGTCGGCACACGCGCGGTGGCGAAAAGCGAGCCCGACGGCTACACGCTCGTGCTCGGCTACACCGGCACGCTCGCGATCGGCCCCTCGCTCTACAGGAATGTCGGCTACGATCCGCGCAAGGATTTTGCGCCGATCGGCATGATCGGCAACGCACCGAATTCGCTGGTCGTGAATCCCTCCTTCGCGCCGAAAACCGTGGCCGAGCTGATCGCCTACGCCAAGGCCAATCCCGGCAAGGTCAATTTCGGCTCGGCCGGCGCCGGCACCGCCAGCCACATCACCGGCGAATATTTTGCGCGCGCCGCCGGCATCACACTGGTGCACATCCCCTACAAGGGCACGGGCCCGGCGCTGACCGATCTGCTCGGCGGCCATATTCCGATGGCGTTCGCGCCGATTCCGGCATCGCACAGCAATGTCACCGCCGGAAAGTTGCGTGCGCTTGCGGTGACCAGCACCACGCGGTCCGGACTTTTGCCCGACGTGCCGACCATTGCCGAATCCGGCATCGCCGGTTTCGATGCGTCCCTCTATTACGGCCTCGCCGCGCCTGCCGGGACGCCGCGGCCGATCATCGACAAGCTCAACAAGGCGCTGCGCGACGCGCTCGCCTCCGACGAGGTGAAACGTCAGCTCGGCAATGACGGCACCGAGATTACGCCCGGTTCGCCCGAGGACTATGCGGCGCTCATCGACAAGGACGAAAAGAAGTGGGCGCAACTCGTGAAAGCGAGTGGCGTCGAGCCGGAATAGGGCGAGACGCCGCAGCATTTGATGGCTAACTTGCCGGGTACGCTTGCTACAAGAAGCGCATGCGCTCTGGATTGATTCGTCCCGATCTTGGCCTTTTCGCTGCCCTCGCGCTTCTTGCGGGCGTGCCGTCGTCCGTCGCAATGGACATGCCCGCGCTTCCCGATTCCGTCAGCGACGCGATGGCGCAGGCCTCGCCGCAAGCCATGGCGGAATATCGTCGCAAGCTCAGGGAATGGGAGGAGGCGCAGGCGCCTTTCAATGCCTATTGGAATTCGATCGCCGAGAAGCGGCGCGGCCGCAACGCCAAGCGGCGTGCCGGACAAAAGATCACGCTCGACGATTATGTGCTGACGCATCCGCCCGTCTATACCGGGCCCAGGAAGCCGGTCGATCCATCGGCGCCTGATCGGCCGCGCAAGACGATCCCGATGGTCCCCGATCTCATCCAGGCGGCGGCCGAGCATTTCCAGTTCGCGCCGCAGCGCCCGGCAAGCGAGATCGAATTCAAGCGCGCCTATGCGCAGGTGGCCGCCGCCGCCGGGCTGACGCGCGAACAGGCTGTGCGCGTCTATTCCTTCGAGACCGGCGGCAACGGCAATTACGACATGCAGTCGGGCTATCGCGGTCCGGGCACGCGTCCGATCTCGACCGCGATCGGCTACAACCAGCTGCTCACCACCAACAGCGTCGAGTTGTTCGCCGAGCAGGGCGATGCGATCCTGAGGGCGCTGCAGGAGAAGGCCGCGACGTTGTCCGGTGCTGCGCGCAAGGCAATGGATAGCAAGATTGCCGTCACGAGGAAGATGGTCGCATTCGCCCAATCGGTGCCGGACACCTGGGCGGAGCACGAAAAGCTCGCCAACACCGAGAAGGGCTGGGCGCTGCATGCCATGGTGCTCGACATCGACGTCGGCCCGCATCTGCAGACCCACAAGCTGCTGACCTCGGTGCACTTTGCGCGCGCCAAGGGCCACGCCAGGCCACTCACCGCCGCCGAGCTCGAGATGATGAACCTGACCGGCGACGGCACCGGCCTCGACATGGTGACCATGCCGCAGGCGATGCGCGAGCAGGTGCCGACCTCCAATTTCTTCCAGCGCGGCGGCTACGAGCGCAACCCGGTCGCAAGCCGCCACAACACGGTGGCGAAGCTGCTCGCCGTCACCGACGAGCGGATGGAAGTCAACGGCCGCAAGCCCGGCGCGCAGGAACTGGCGGCGGCATTCTAGCTTGCTTCGACGCTTGCCCAAATTGTCATGCCCCGCCAAAGCGGGGCATCCAATACGCCGAGGCGGTGAATGAATTTCAGAGGTCCCGGCATACTGGATCATCCACCTTCGCGGATGATGACAGCCTTCGCCGGGCGCGCAGGGATCGCAGCCTCAATTCGCGCCGAACATGAACTTGCCATCGCCCTCGAGATAGGGGCCGGTGCGCATGTAGAGCTGGCCGTTCTGGCCGATGAAGAACAGCGTGCCTTTCGGCACCTTCTTGGCGCCCTTCAGCAGCGTGCCGGCATTGTTGGTGCCCATCTTGTAGGAAAAGGTCTTGCCTTCCTTGTCATAGGCGTAGCCGGTGTCCGGCTTCAGCTCCCAGGCCGTGGCTTGCGCGAAGGCGGAGGTGGAAAGCGCCGTCAGCGCGGTCGCGATCAAAAGGGTCCTGGTCGAAAATACAGTCATGGTCATGCTCCCCGGTCTGCAAACATACGGCGCCCCATTGCCTTGAACAAATCACGAACGATGTTATTCCGTCAATATGGCCTGCGTTCGCACTGCATCACGCGTACCTTGCCACTTTGTGATTCCCCGCATGACGCTTCGCGACTATCTTGCCGATCAGGCCAAAAGCCAATCCATTGCCCAAAACCTTACAGGATGATTCGAATGATCCCCGTCATGAAAACCTGCCTTGCCGCCGCGCTGTCCTTCATGACGCTGGCTTCGGCCGCTGCGGCCGACGATTTCAAGCTGGTCAGCAACCAGCGCATCGCCTGCGGCCGCGGCCTCGCCCCGGGCAAGCTCAACACCGCAACCTGCAAGTCCTACGCCTACCTTTTCAACACCAAGACCTCCGAATTTTCGCGCTGCCAAATCACGCTGGCGCTGACCCGAGACAACAAGGAAGTCATCAACGTGCAGGCCGACGGCAATTGCGTCAAGAAGCCGCGCATCTTCGAATCCGACTCCAGCTACTCCTTCGACGCCACCGAGACCGAGCCGCCGAACACCAATTCGTTCTTCGGCCCCGGCGGCTTCGCGGTGTGGGCCAGCGACAACACCAAGCAGAAGGTGCGCGGCTGCATCACGATCGCCTCCGGCCTTGGCACGGACGTGTCGAAATGCGTCGACATGACGTTCCAGTGAGCCACGCCTGAAGCGGCCATGCCGCCGCGCCGGCCCGCCAATCTCTGCCGTTCCTGGCTGTTCCTCGAAGGCGCCAACGAGGCGGTGCTGCAGCGCGCTGCCGGCAGCGGTGCCGACGTCCTGATCCAGGAGCTGGAAGACTTCACGCCGCCCGCGTTGCGGCCGAAGGCGCGCACGCTTGCGCCCGAACTCTACGCCGCCTGGCGCGCGGCGGGCGCCGTCGTCGCCGTCCGCGTCAATCCGCTGGAGCAGGACGGCATGGACGACCTCGCCGCCGTCATGCGCGGCCGCCCCGATATCGTGGCGCTGCCCAAGGTGGCCGAGCCGAACCACGTTGCGCGGCTGGAAGCGGAAGTATCCCGCTTCGAGCGCGATTACGGCATCCCCGCTGGCACCACCGCGCTGCTGCCGAACATCGAGCTTGCCCGCGGCCTGGTGCAGACGGGTGCGATCGCGGCCGTCAGCCGACGCACGGTCGGCTGCCTGCTGGCATCCGAAGATCTCGCCGCCGACCTCGGCGCCGAGCGGGGCAGGGACGGACTCGAGCTCGCTTATTGCCGGCAGCGATTCATCGTCGAGTGCCGCGCTGCCAATGTCGTCGCGGTCGACTGTCCCTACACGTTCAGCGATGCCGAAGGTGTCGAGCGCGAGACGCGCTGGGCGCGGCGGCTCGGCTACACCGCGAAAAGCCTTGTCGATCCCGCGCACGTTGCCGTCATCAACGGCGTGCTCACGCCCGGCGAGGACGAACTGCGGCGTGCGCGCAAGATCGTCTCCGCCTTCGAGGCGTCGCGCGCGGGCGGCGGCGGCCGCGTCGAGCTCGACGGTGCGCTGGTCGAGATGCCGGCCTATTCCAATGCAAAGCGGCTGATCGCGCGCGCCGAGGCGCTGCTTCAGTTCGAGCGTTCCGGCAATTGAGGCAGGCTCACCCGCCGACGCCCTTTTCCTTGAAATATTTCAGCGCGCCGGGATGGAAGG
Source organism: Bradyrhizobium sp. (assembly GCF_016219575.1). Taxonomy (GTDB): domain Bacteria; phylum Pseudomonadota; class Alphaproteobacteria; order Rhizobiales; family Xanthobacteraceae; genus Bradyrhizobium. The sequence continues at coordinate 71,920 of NZ_JACRMG010000006.1, forward strand.
GTACCGGCGAGCGATCCTGCACCTGATTGTCGAGCGAAAAGCTCTCCGCCTCCTTGTGCACCTTGACGATATCGTCCTTCTTCTCGACCAGTGTCTTCGCGATGGTGTAAGCGTCCTCGTCGCTCATCCGGCTGCCGGTGACGATCAGATTCCACACCTCGGCAACGTCGCAATCGGTCCGGTAACCGGGATAGGTGCCGCCCTTGATCCGGCTCCTGCTGTAGAGCTTGCCGAATTTCTCGTTCATCTTCTCGACGATGTCGGCGTGATCGATCAGCTTCATCTTGACGCCGGTAGTGGTGGCAAGCCTGCTGATCGCAGCGGTCGGGATGCCGCCGACCCAGAAGAACGCGTCGATCCGGCGGTCGATGAGGGCGTTGACGGATTCGGCGACGCCAAGCCGCTCGCGGCGCATGTCCTTGTCCTTGTCGAGGCCGATCACGTCGACGGCGCGCGAGGCCATGATCTCCGTGGCGCTGCCGGGCGAGCCGGTCGAGACGCGCTTGCCCTTGAGGTCGGCGAGCGTCTGGATTCCCGTGCCCTCGATGGTCACCACATGCATGCGATTGGGATAGACCACGAGCAGCGTTCGTAGCGCGACCTTGTTGTTCCGGAACTTGTCCTGGCCCAGCATCGCATCGGCGGCCGCATCGGCCATGGTGAAGCCGAGATCGCTCTGGCCGGTTGCGATCAACTTGATGTTGTCGACCGAACCGCCGGTCACCTCGACGGTGGCGTGCAGGTTGGGCAGGGCTTTTGCCAGCACGTTGGCGACCGCGCCGCCGAGCGGGAAATACACCCCGGACGGATCGCCCGTGCCGATCGACAGTTGCTTTTGTTTTTGCTCGGCCTGCACGATGCCGGCCAGCGCCACTCCCGCGGAAAGCGCCAGGGCGAGGGCGGCGGCCGCCTTCTTCATGGTCTTCGCTGATGCCATGTTCGCTTTCTTCCAGACTGCCTGAGCGCCGGACGGGGCGGCATCCATGTTCCGGCCGGCTGCAATAGGCATGCCCGAACTCAGACTGGGGCTCGATTGCGGCCTATTGACGCCTGTTTGGACAACGGTGGCAAGGGCCGTCGCCGCGGCGGTCGCAAGGAAATGACCGCGGTCCCGGGGAGCCGCGGTCATTCAAAAGCGAAATGAACAGAAGGCCTTAGCCGCCGATACCTTTCTCCTTGAAGTATTTCAGCGCGCCGGGATGGAAGGGGATCGGCGAGCGGATCTGCACCTGGTTGTCGAGCGAGAAGCTCTCGGCCTCCTTGTGTACGGCGACGATGTCGGCCTTCTTCTCCACCAGCGTCTTGACGATGGCGTAGGCGTCCTCGTTGCTCATCTTGTCGCCGGTGACGATCAGGTTCCAGACCTCGGTGATCGAATTGTCCTTGTCGTAACCGGGATAGGAGCCTGCCTTGATCTTGCCCGGCGAATAGAGCTTGCCGTATTTGGCGTTCATCTTCTCGGCCAGGTCGCCATGGTCGATCAGCTTCAGCTTGACGCCGGGCGTCGCTGCGAGATCGGTGACGGCGGCGGTCGGAATGCCACCGACCCAGAAGAAGGCATCGATCTTGCGGTCCTTGATGGCGTTGACGGATTCGGAGACGCCAAGCCGTTCGCGCTTCAGATCCTTGTCCTTGTCGAGACCGGCCGCTTCGATGACGCGGAATGCCATGACCTCGGTGGCGCTGCCGGGCGATCCGGTCGAGACGCGCTTGCCCTTCAGATCGGCCATGGTTTCGATGCCGGAGCCTTCCACGGTCACGACGTGCATGCGGTTCGGATACACCACGAGCAGCGCCTGCAACGGCACCTTGCCGCTCTTGAACTTGTCCTCGCCCTTGAGCGCGTCGAGCGCGGCGTCCGCCATGGTGAAGGCAAGCTCGCTTTTTCCCGCGCCGATCAGCTTGAGATTGTCGACCGAACCGCCGGTGACTTCGGCGGTGGCCTGCATGTTGGGAAGGTTTTTCGAAAGCACGTTGGCCACCGCGCCGCCGAGCGGGTAGTAGACGCCGCCGGTGCCGCCGGTTCCGATTGACATGGTCTTCTGCTGGGCATGGGCTGCGCCCGCAAGGGCGAGACCAGCGGAAATCGTCATGGCCAGTATGGCTACCGTCTTCTTCATTCTTTTCATCCTCGATCGCTTCCTACTAGGTTGTGAGCGCCGGCCGCGTTGGCGGCCGTGTTCTCGCCTGCCATAGCACTACACCGAGACCGATGATCAGGCCCGGCAGATAGGTGTAGCTGATGTCGCGCCCGATCAGCCATTCGACGATCGCCTCGATCAGGCTCGGAAATACCAGCAGCAACCCCGATAGCAGAAGCAGGCCGCGCTCGATCGGCGTATTTTGTCGCAGCGCCCAGTTCTGGGCACAGGCCGCCAGGGCCATCAGGCCGAAGGTGGTCTTGATCGTAATCTCGACGATGTCGACCCATGAGCCGCCCTTGGGGATGTTCAGCAGCAGGCCCGCGCCTTGCGGATCCAGCACGAACACGAACGGCACCAGGAAGGCGGGCAGCGTGTATTTCCAGGATTGCAGCGTGGTCTTGTAGGGATCGCCGCCGGTGATCGCGGCGGCCGCAAACGGCGACAGCGCGGTCGGCGGCGACACTTCCGACAGCACCGCGTAGTAGAAGATGAACATGTGGGCGGCGTAGTCGGGCACCCCCAGCTTGATCAGTGCGGGCGCGGCGATGACGGCACAGATGATGTAGGACGCGGTCACGGGAACGGCGAGGCCGATGATCCAGACGATCAGCGAGGTGTAGATCGCGGTCAGCAGCAGACTGCCGCCGGCATAGCTGATGACGATCGAGGAGAATTTCAGCCCCAGTCCCGTCAGCGTCACGACGCCGACGACGATGCCGGCGCAGGCGCAGGTGGTCGCGGCGTTGAGTGCGCCGATCGAGCCGTCAGCGAGAGCCTTCACGAGCTTTTTCGGCACCAGCGCAGTCTCCTTGCGCAGGAAGCTCAGCGCAAAGGTGACGGCGGTGGCGTAAAAGACCGACAGCGTGGCCGAATACCCGACCATCATGAACACGACCACGGCCAGCAGCGAGATGAAGTGGAAGCCGTAGCGCATCGTCATCTGGCCAAGCGTCATGTCGGGCTTGAATGAAACGTCCCTGGCGCCAAACTTCTTGGCGTCCAGCTCCACCATGATCAGCAGCGACAGGTAGTAGAGACAGGTCGGAATCGTCGCCATCCAGATCACGTCGAGATAGCTGATCTTGAGAAACTCGGCGATCAGAAACGCGGCCGCGCCGAGCACCGGCGGCGACAGGATGGCGCCGAGACCGCCGGCCGCGAGCAGGCCGCCGGCGGCGTTCTTCTCGAAGCCTGCCTTGGCCATCATCGGATAGGCCACGGTGCCGATCATGACGGTCGTGGCGACGCCGGATCCGGAGGGGCCGCCGAGCAGGAACGACGACAGCACCACGGTACGGCCGGCGCTGTTCGGCTTGCCGCCCATCAACGCAAGCGAGAAGTCGATGAAGAATTTTCCTGCGCCGGAATGCTGCAGGAAAGCGCCGTAGATCGTGAACAGGATGATCAGCGTCGCGGACACGTCCACCGCGACACCAAAAATGCCTTCGAGGGTGATGAAGAGATGGCCGACCAGCCTCGACACGTCATAGCCGCGGTGGGTCCAGGGCGCCGGCAGATGCGGACCCAGCATCGCATAGGCGATGAACAGCAGCGACACCACCGGCATGATCGCGCCGGTGGTGCGGCGTGTCGCCTCCAGCAGCAGAACGATGAAGACGATACCGACGATCACGTCCCAGCGGTCGGGCAGGGTGGCGCGGTCGGTGAAGTCTTCACCGCCCCACAGCGCATAGCCGATGGTCGCAACAGCAACGATGCCGGGCACGACATCCCACCAGCGCACGCGGTTTCGGAAGCGCGTCGCCAGCGGAAACAGCAGGAAGCTCAGGATCAGGGTGAAGGCGACGTGGGTGTAGCGCAGTTCCTGGGTCGGCACGATCGCGTAGGCCGCATAAAGGTGGAACAGGCTCATCGCAACCGCGATCGCGGTCGAGATCCGTCCGGGCCATCCCATCAGCCGGTTGGCGGCGCCTTCCTCGGCTTCGACGAAGGCTTCCGCCTTCTGCAGCGCCTCGTCGGAGACGGCGACGATCTCGTCGTCGGGCTTGCCCTGCGATGGTTGGTTTGCCGCCATGCTCCCCCCAAAAGCTGAGGGCCTCGGCCGGCCCCTCTCGGAGCGCATTGACCCTACTTTGGGCAATCGTGGCAAGAGGCTTGCGGTTGGCAACCTTCAGACAAGGCGGAACCGGAGTGCCTTGCAGAAAAGCCGGCCGGCCCTTCGCCGGCCGGTCATGTGAAGCGGTTGACCGCGGCCCCCCGTGCAGTCAATTTCCGGCACATTCCTGGGGGGATTCGAATGCCAATTTGCACGAGACTCGCCGCGCTTGCGATGGCTTCCGCCGTCCTGCTGCCTGCACCCGCCGCCATGGCGCAGGGGTTCATCAACATCCTCACCGGCGGTACTTCCGGTGTCTATTATCCGCTCGGCGTGGCGATCGGAAAGATTTACAGCGACAGGATTCCGAACGTCAAAACCCAGGTGCAGGCCACCAAGGCCTCGGTCGAGAATCTCGTGCTGCTGCAGCAGGGCCGCGGCGAACTCGCCTTCACGCTCGGTGACTCCCTGAAGGCGGCCTGGGACGGCGACGAGGAAGCCGGCTTCAAGAGCAAGCTCGACAAGCTGCGCGCTATCGGTGCGATCTATCCGAACTACATCCAGATCGTCGCCACCGCCGAAAGCGGCATCAAGACGCTGGCCGACCTCAGGGGCAAGAGCCTGTCGGTCGGGGCGCCGAAATCCGGCACGGAACTGAATTCGCGCGCGATCCTTTCCGCCGCCGGGATGACCTACAAGGATCTCGGCAAGGTGGAATATCTGCCCTTCGCCGAATCCGTCGACCTCATGAAGAACCGCCAGCTCAATGCGACGCTGCAGTCGGCGGGCCTTGGGGTTGCTTCGCTGAAGGATCTGAGCACGGCCAGCCAGATCATGGTGGTGTCGGTGCCCAGGGCGGTCGTCGACAAGATCGGGCCGCCTTTCGTTGCGGCGACCATTCCCGCCAACACCTACACCGGCCAGGACAAGGATGTGCCGACCGCGGCAGTGATCAACTACCTCGTGACCTCCTCGGCGGTGTCGGATGACCTTGCCTACCAGATGACCAGGCTGATCTTCGAATCGCTGCCGGAACTCGTCAACGCGCACGCCGCCGGCAAGGAGATCAAGCTTGAGACCGCCGCCGGCGGCAGTCCGGTTCCGCTGCATCCCGGCGCGATCCGCTTTTACAAGGAAAAGGGCCTGATCAAGTAATCGGGCCCGCCATGTCATGCCTGGGCTTGCCGCCGTAGCTTTAGCAAAGGCGGCCAGCCCGGCCACGACGAATCAGGGATATAAGCGGGCGGGGGCAGGGGAACGCGCCATGCAGCAGGCCGAGGCAACGGAAGGTCCCGTCAAGGTCGAGTTCGGCAATTTCGAGCACGGGTTTCCGGAAGGGTTCGGCCCCGGCGTGTGGGGTCGTCTCGCCTATGCCGTCGGCATCCTGTTTGCGCTGTTCCAGCTCTATGTCGCAGCCTTCAACTATTTTCCGAGCCAGGTGGTGCGTGGCGTCCATGTCGGATTCCTGCTGCTGCTCACCTTCGGCCTGATCGGCAATTTTGCCGCGAGGACCGATTTCGGCCGCGCGGTCGCCTGGATGACCGGCGCGCTCGGTTTCGCCTGCGGGCTCTACCAGTGGATATTCTATGCCGACCTGATCGCGCGCGACGGCGATCCGACCCATGCCGATCTCGCGGTCGGCACGTTGCTTGCGATCCTCATCTTCGAGGGCACGCGTCGCCTGATGGGGTTCGCGCTGCCGCTGATGTGCGGCGCGTGCCTGCTCTACTGGTTCTTCGGCCAGTATCTGCCGGCGCCGTTCAACCATCGCGGCTATGACTACGACCAGGTGGTCACGCATCTGTCGTTCGGCACCGAGGGATTTTACGGCGTGCCGATCTACGTGTCGGCGACCTACATCTTCCTGTTCATCCTGTTCGGCTCGTTCCTCGAACGCGCCGGCATGATCCAGCTCTTCACCGATGTCTCGCTCGGCCTGTTCGGCCGCACCCGCGGCGGACCTGCCAAGGTCGCGGTGTTCGCCTCCGGCATGATGGGCACGATCTCCGGTTCCGGCGTTGCCAATGTCGTGACCGTCGGCCAGTTCACCATTCCCTTGATGATCAAGTTCGGCTATCGCCGCGCCTTTGCCGGGGGCGTGGAAGCCACCGCCTCGATGGGCGGGCAGATCATGCCGCCGGTGATGGGCGCGGTCGCCTTCATTATGGCCGAGACGCTCGGCGTGCAGTATTCGGAGATCGTCAAGGCGGCGGTGATCCCGGCCGTTCTCTACTTCGCCTCCGCCTTCTGGATGGTGCATCTGGAGGCCGGCAAGCACGGCCTTGTCGGCATGAAGAAGTCGGAGATCCCGAGCGCCTGGAAGGCGCTGGTGGCGCGCTGGTATCTCGTGCTGCCGCTCGCCGCGCTGGTCTACATGCTGTTCGAGGGCTTTACGCCGCTTTATGCCGGCAGCATGGGCCTTGCGCTCACCGTGGCGTTGATCCTCGGTGCCTCCATCACGCTCGGTTTCTCCGGTACTGCGCTTCGCTACATCTTCTGGATCGGGCTTGCGCTGGTCACCGCCGCCGTGTCGCGCAACGGGCTCGAGATCGTGCCTGTCGCCGGCGTCGTCGGCCTGTTGATCTTGATCGCGTTGATCTCGCGCGGCGGCCGCAGCACGCTCTCGGCCTGCCGGGACGCGCTCGCCGACAGTGCCAAGTCGGCGCTGACCGTCGGCATGGCCTGCGCCATCGTCGGCACCATCATCGGCATGATGACGCAGACCGGCGTCGGCACCATCTTCGGCACCTGGATCATCGGGCTTGGCGCCAAGAGCCTGTTCCTGGCGCTGGTCATGACCATGCTGCTGTCGATCCTGCTCGGCACCGGCATTCCCACCATCCCGACCTACATCATAACCGCGGCATTGGCCGCGCCGGCGCTGGCCAAGCTCGGCGTGCCGCTGATCGCGAGCCACATGTTCGCGTTCTACTACGGCATCATGGCCGACCTCTCGCCGCCGGTGGCGCTCGCAGCACTCGCGGCAGCGCCCATCGCCAGGGAAAACCCCGACAGGATCGGCTGGGAGGCGATGCGGATTGCGCTCGCGGGCTATGTCATTCCCTTCATCTTCGTCTACTCGCCGGCCCTGATGCTGCAGGCCGGCGATCCCGTGGCTGCCAAGCTCGGCTTCTACGGCGCGGTTGCGCTGGCGACGCTGAAGGCGCTGGTCGCCATCGGCCTGTTCGGCGTGGTCGCCATCGGCTTCCTCTTCGTCCGCTTGCACTGGATCGAGCAGCTCATTGCTTTCATTGCCGCACTCTGCCTGCTCGGCGAATTCCAGTACAGCGACACCGCGGGGTTCACGCTCGCCGTCCTCGTCGCGCTCTGGCAATGGCGGCAGCGCTCGCGCAACACGGTGGCGCCGGCTTGAGCCTGTGCCTCGCCTCTGCCGGCGCCGTGAAGGCACTTGCCATCACAGCCTTCACCCTGGTCTGGACCCATTCGATCGAGAAGGTCGAATGGCAGGAAGATTGGCGTATCTCCCCTGATGGCCTCGAACTGGTCGAGGCGCGCGTCAAGGGCACGGGTGCCGGCATGGAGCCGCCGCCGGAAGCGCAGCTTGCGGAGGGGTGGTTTCGCTGGAAACCCGCGCGCCCCGCCATGGGCGAAGTGACGCTCGGCAATTCCGGCGCCGCCGGCGAATGGCGGTTGTGCGCGGACGGCAAATGCCGGACGCTGTCGGATATTCTGGGCCGGCCGGTCGGGGCCGACGCCACGGCCATGCGCGCGTGCCAACCATGACAACAACTGGGAGAATTCGATGAACCGGCTCAAGGGCAAGACCGCGATGGTGGTGGGCGCAGGCTCGATCGGACCCGGCTGGGGCAATGGCAAGGCGACCGCGGTGACCTTTGCGCGCGAGGGCGCGCAGGTGTTCTGCGTCGACCGCAACGGCGCCGCCGCGGAGGAGACCGTCAACATCATCAAGTCCGAAGGCGGCAAGGCGACGGCGTTCACCGCCGACGTCTCGCGCGCCGCAGACGTCGAGGCGATGGTCGCGGCCTGCATGAAAGCCTACGGCCGCATCGACGTGCTCGACAACAATGTCGGCATTGCGGAAATGGGCAGCGTGGTCGAGGTGAGCGAAGCGGAATGGGACCGCGTGTTCGCCGTCAACCTGAAGAGCGCGTTCCTGGCGATGAAGCACGTCATCCCGGTGATGCAGAAGCAGGGCGGCGGCTCCATCATCAACATCTCCTCCATCGCCTCGATCCGCCATCTCGGCATTTCCTATGTCACCTACGGTACCTCGAAGGCCGCGATGAACATGATGACGCGCACCACGGCCGTGCAGTTCGCGCGCGACCATGTCCGCGTCAACGCCATCCTGCCGGGCCTGATGAAGACGCCGATGGTGGAGCATTCCGCGGGGCTGGCCGCCAGCTATTCCGGCGGCGACGTCGAGGCGATGTGGCGCGCCCGCGACGCCCAGGTGCCGATGGGGCACATGGGAGACGCATGGGACGTCGCCAACGCCGCGCTGTTCCTGGCATCCGACGAGTCGAAATACATCACCGGCATCGAACTCGTCGTCGACGGCGGGATCACGGTGAAGAGCTGAGCCTGAGCGTGATCCCGCAAAGCAGGATCGGTCACGTGCCGATCAGATGAGAGGCGATTGCGACAGCGCCAGGATGCCGCCTGCGAACGCGTGCCAGGCGTGGGTGGCGCTGATCGGCAGGTTGAGCAGCTTCACCGCCACCAGCACGATGCCCCCGACCACATAGACCGCATGCGGCCGTCCGCGCGTGCGCCAGTCGTGCACCATCGCGACCACCAGCAGGAGATAGGCGACGAAGGCGGGCGGAATTGTCACCGCGACCGGCGGCGGGCCGGGCGGCCCGGGAGGCGCCAGGAAGGTCAGGAACCAGCGTGCGACGGCCGCATCGAGAATCGAGATGCCGGCCAGCAGCATCAATCGCTTGTGCACCTCCGGCCGGCGCACCATGGCGATGCCGGTCGCAAGGACCACGGCGAAGAACAGGATGCCGCTCCACGGCACGATCGCGAACGCGATCCCTGCATCGGTCTGGCCGACCGCCGCCGAGCGCTGCATCGAGGTGACGCCCGCCAGGAATCCGAAGATCGTCATCGCAGTCGCCAGCGACACGCCGATCAGCCCGACGGAGCGATGCCGTTCGGTCTGGCCCGATACCGGAAGCCACGCCTGGTATACGAAGTACAGCGACCAGGCAAAGAACACGATGCCGTGGACGTGGACTGACGGCGGCGCCGAAAACTTTCCTGTCGCGAGCGGCAGGAAAAAGGTCGGAGCAAAGCCCAGGAAAGCGACGGCCGCGCAGGCCAGCGCCATGTGAAAATAAAAATGCCGCGCAGGCGACGCCACTACGGCGCTTGCGCGACGATCATCGGTAAGCGTTGTCATAGGGTTTGAGTCTTTCGAACTTGCAATAGGTTCATCGATTTTTAGCGGTCAATTTCCGTTCTTTTCAGTGAGCTGGATCACGATGACCCTTGCGTGCCATGCTTCTGCCGGAATCTGCCGCTGTGCGTATTCGCCGCTGGTTGTTACGATCGGTCGATGTCGATGGCGTGCAGGATTGCCGGAAGGATTGTGGTGGTCGCGTTGGCGCTGTTCGCGCCGGCGCATGCGGCATACGCCGCCGGTGCCGAGCCTGGCAAGCAGCTGCAGGCCGATCCGGCACCCTGTCTTGCGGCAGCGGCGGTTAACGACGACGACAGGATCGCCTCGCTGTGCAGCACGCTGCTCGACAACGACAAGACAGCCAAGCCGGACCGCATCAAGGCGCTGATCGCGCGCGCCGGCGTGTACGAGCGCAGAGCGGCTCTCGACGCTGCGATCGCCGACTATGATTCGGTGCTGTGGCTCGATCCGACGCTCCCCGACATCTTCAATGCCCGCGGCGAGCTCTGGCGCAGGAAGGGCGAGCGGCCCCGGGCGGTCGCGGATTTTGGCGCCGCGTTGAAGCTCAACCCGGATCATGCCGCAGCCAGGGCCAACCATAGATCGCTGGCGCAGGAGCTGGAGCGGGCCGGCGTGCTGAAGGCCGTCGCCGGCAAGCCGAGCTTCAATTGCGCCACCGCGCGCCTTCAGGTGGAAAAGGCGATCTGCGCCAGCCCCCTGCTGGCCGATCTCGACCGCGAGATTCACGGGTCTTATGTCCGGGCGGTCCAGCAGGCCCGGGACCCGCGCGACGCGCGTACGACCAGGCGCGAGCAGGAGCAATTCATCGCCAGCCGCAACGCGCAGTTCGGCAAGCCCGGCTACGACCTGCAAAAGGCCATGCGCGAGCGCCTGCAGCGGATCAACGGGGTAGATGGATACTGACCCAGTAGCCCAATAGCCTAACGTCGCAGCCGTTTCGGCTTGAAACCCAACGCCATCCCGTGACAATGACGGGCAAGAAAATGCGTCTGAATTGATCCCGATCATGGCCGGACGCGCCGCGGCCGTTCAGCTGTCCGGGACATCGGAGGGAGCGAGCCCATGAACATTCACGAGAAAAGCCGGTATCACGAAGTCCACGCGCGCTCGCTCAGGGATCCCGAGGGCTTTTGGGCGGAAGCGGCGCGGGAGATCGACTGGATCGAGCCGGCGAAGAAGGTCTTCGATCCCTCCATCGGCGCCTATGGCCGCTGGTTCACCGGTGCAGTGGTCAATACCTGCCATAACGCGCTCGACCGTCATGTCGCAGGCGGCCGCGCCGATCAGGTCGCGCTGATCCACGATTCCCCGCTCACCAACAGCGTCACCAGATTCACCTATGCCGAGTTGCTGGCCGAGGTGAAGGCGCTCGCCGCCATCATGCAGGATTTTGGCGTGGCGAAGGGCGACCGCGTCATCCTCTATATGCCGATGGTGCCGGAAGCCGTCGTGGCCATGCTCGCCTGCGCGCGCATCGGCGCGGTGCACAGCGTGGTGTTCGGCGGCTTTGCCGCCAAGGAGCTCGCCACCCGCATTGACGACGCCAAGCCGAAGCTGATCTTTACCGCGAGCTGCGGCATCGAGCCCGGCCGTATCGTGCAGTACAAGCCGCTGCTGGACGAGGCGATCGAGCTTTCGAGCAGCAAACCGTCCGCCTGCATCGTCCTGCAGCGCCCGCAACACGGCTGCGGTCTCATCAATGGCCGCGATCATGACTGGGCGACGCTGCGCAGCAACGCGATCGCCGCGAAGAAATCGGCGGATTGCGTGCCGGTGCTCGCCACCGACCCGCTCTACATCCTCTACACCTCGGGCACCACCGGCATCCCGAAGGGCGTGGTGCGCGACAATGGCGGGCATCTGGTCGCGCTGAAATGGTCGATGTTCAATCTCTACGGCGTCAAGCCGGGCGAGGTGTGGTGGTGCGGTTCCGACATCGGCTGGGTGGTCGGCCACAGCTACATCGTCTACGGCCCGCTGATCCATGGCGCGACCACGATCATGTATGAGGGCAAGCCGGTCGGCACGCCCGATGCAGGCGCGTTCTGGCGGCTGATTGCCGAGCACAAGGCGGTGGCGCTGTTCACGGCGCCGACCGCGTTCCGCGCCATCCGCAAGGAGGACCCGGAAGGCAAGTTCATCCGGCAATACGATCTGTCGAAATTCCGCACGCTGTTCCTGGCCGGCGAGCGCGCCGATCCGCCGACGGTGGAATGGGCGGAGCAGCAATTGAAGGTGCCTGTCATCGATCACTGGTGGCAGACCGAAACCGGCTGGTGCATCGCCGGCAATCCGGTGGGGCTCGGCATGCTGCCGGTCAAGCACGGCTCGCCGACGGTACCGATGCCGGGCTACCAGGTCGACGTCGTCGACGAGGCGGCCAAGCCGGTGCCTGCGAACACGATGGGTTCGATCGTCATCAAGCTGCCGATGCCGCCGGCCTGCCTTCCGACGCTGTGGCAGCAGGAGGAGCGCTTCAAGGAAGCCTACCTCACCGAATTCCCCGGCTACTACAAGACCTCGGATGCCGGCTACAAGGACGAGGACGGCTATGTCTGGGTGATGGGTCGCACCGACGACATCATCAATGTCGCCGGCCACCGCCTCTCCACCGGCGGCATGGAGGAAATTCTCGCATCGCATGCGGACGTCGCCGAATGCGCCGTGCTCGGCATCAAGGACGCGATCAAGGGCGAGGTGCCCTGCGGCTTCCTGGTGCTGAAGGCCGGCGTGACGCGCAAGCCCGCCGAGATCGAGAAGGAGATCGTGGCGCTGGTGCGCGAGAAGCTCGGGCCCGTCGCCGCCTTCAAGCTCGCCATCACCGTCGGTCGCCTGCCGAAGACGCGCTCGGGCAAGATCCTGCGCGGCACCATCAAGAAGATCGCCGACGGCGAAAGCTGGACCATGCCGGCGACGATCGAGGATCCCAAGGTGCTCGACGAGATCGGCGACGCGCTGAAGGGCAGGGTGTGAGGGGCCCCGTCGTTCCCCCGGCAAGGACGTAAACCATGGGGCGCAATTGCGCCCCGCTTGCCTTTATTTCGATGGATTGTCGGCTCAATCCGGCGACGGCGAATTCAATGCACGGCCAAAAAATGCGACCGCTTCTGGTTCTGCTGCTGATTGCCACCATGCTCGCCGGCTGCTTCGAGCGCGGCCAGACGGTGGCGGTCGACAGCCCGCCGCCGCCGGATGACGACGCCATTTGCCGCGCCAACAACGTCCAGCCCGGCTCGCCCGCCTATATCGTCTGCCGCAAGGAGCGCGACGCCATGCGGGCCAAGTCCGAGGCGCGCGCCGACCGTGCCCAGCGCAATCTCGGCGAATACATGCTCAATAACCCGACCAGACCGTAGCACCTGGAGAATCATCATGAACGAAGACAGCTTCAACAGCAGCCTGCGCGGCTTCCTCAAGAAGGTCGGCATCACCTCGCAGCGCGAGATCGAGAAGGCCGTGCGCGACGCGGTCGCGGCCGGCAAGCTCAAGGGCAACGAGAAATTGCCGGCGAAAATGGTGCTCACCATCGGCGGCGTCAGCCTGACGCACGAGATCACGGGCGAGATCGAGTTGGGGTAATTATTCGATCGGCCGGCGAATGTGCGTGCTTGGATAGCGCAGCGAGTGATCGGCACTAGCTTCAATCGCCTTGAGAATTGTTGGCATTGGCGTCAGACGTGGCGCGATTGCAACAATGTGACAACTTCGCACGAAACTGACTGAGATCAGTTTTTGTCCGGCCGCTTTCCTGTCCCTTGCCGCGGTGCGGCACGACATGTGTTCGTGCTGATTTGGCCTAAGGGAAAATCCCATGAAGAAATATATCTCGAACGCATTGTCGCTGCCGATACTGGCAGCGGCGCTGTTCGGAGCTGTGCAGTCCGCGCAAGCTGCCGACCTTCCAGTCTACAAGAAAGCGCCGCCGGTCGAAGCCTGGAATCCCTGGATGATCCGCCTTCGCGTGCTCGGCGTTCTGCCGGATACCGGCGGTAGCACGGTGAATGTCGGCAACCCGCTGATCCCGGCGCTGTCGTCGCCGAATTCCGGTCTGTCGATGAACAATCAGGTCGTGCCGGAACTCGATATTACCTACTTCTTCACCAAGAACATCGCGGCCGAACTAATCCTCGGCGTCACCCGGCATTCGATCACGGGCAACGGCTCGCTCACCCCTCTGCCGATCGGCAAGTCCTGGCTGCTGCCGCCGACCCTGACGTTGCAATATCACTTCACCGGCCTTGGCGCGTTCAAGCCGTATGTCGGCGCCGGCGTCAATTACACCGTGTTCTTTAGCCAGTCTGCCGCCAACGCGCCGACCTTCGTGCCGGGTGCCGCTGGGGTTCTGGCGACCACCAATCTCAACGTCAGCAATGCCTTCGGTGCGGCGGTGCAGTTCGGCTTCGACTACATGCTCGACCGTCACTGGGGCCTGAACGTCGACGTCAAGAAGCTGTGGCTGCGTCCCGACTATACCGCCGTCGTGAACGGCGGGATTCCGGTCTCCGGCCGAGCCAACATCGATCCGTGGCTGGTCGGTGGTGGCTTGACCTACAAGTTCTGACCGCTGTCTCTCAACGAAGAGGCCGTGCCCGCTATTCGGGCACGGCCTCTCTCCGGACAAATGGGCAGAGTGATCGGGCGCCGCAGCGGCAAGGCCGGCGGCGCTACTCTTCCTCGGCCTTCTTGCCGCCGATCGTCTTCAGCTTGGCGAACACGGCATCGACGTTGAGGTCGTCGCGCTCCTTTTCAGTCGTCTCCAACTCCGGCTCCTTGCGGGTGGTCTCGGAGGCCGGCAGCAGCGTGGCGCCGCCGTAATTGGCCGGCACCGGCTTTTCCTTGGCCGCGCGCTGCACCTCGAAATCGAGCTCGATCTGCGAGCACAGGCCGAGCGTCACCGGATCCATCGGCGTCAGCGTGGAAGCATTCCAATGGGTGCGGTCGCGTACGCTCGCGATCGTGGTCTTGGTGGTGCCGACCAGGCGCATGATCTGCGCGTCCTTCAACTCGGGATGGTTGCGCACCAGCCAGAGGATCGCGCTCGGGCGCTCATGGCGGCGCGACACCGGGGTGTAGCGCGGGCCCTTGCGCTTGGCGGCCGGCGGCAGCACCACCTTGCTCTCTTCCAGCCTGAGACGGTACTCGGGATCCTTCTCACCCTTTTCGATCTCCTCGCGGGTCAACTGCCCGTTGGAAATCGGGTCCATGCCCTTGATGCCCTGGGCGGCGTCGCCGTCGGCAATGGCGCGGATCTCCAGCGGGTGCATCTTGGTGAAATCGGCGACCTGGTCGAAGGTCAGCGCGGTATTATCAAGCAGCCAAACGGCCGTCGCCTTCGGCATCAGCGGCGCGTTGCTCATGGCAAATCTCCTTTGCGCTTCGCCCACCTCTTCGGAGGCGAAGCCTTTGGTCATCAGCGATGACGGGAATTCCGCCCTATATAAGCCCTCAGGGGTAAAAGGCGCAATGCCCAAGGAAAAGTGCCTTGACATGGCTCAAAACCGGTCCCAAGTCCTTATTCAAACAGGCCGTTCCCCGCCCGCCGGCAGGGGGTGATTCGGTCCCGGGAATTGCCCGCAATGTCAGCGAAACCAGACCCAAAACCTGACCTTAGGATCGTGCTTTGTTCTCCCCGCGGCTTCTGTGCCGGGGTGGTTCGGGCCATTGATACCGTGGAACGGGCGCTCGCCATCTATGGCGCCCCCGTCTATGTCCGTCACGAGATCGTCCATAACAAATATGTCGTCGACAGCCTGAAGACCAAGGGCGCGATCTTCGTCGAGGAACTGGAAGAGATTCCGGACAATACCAACGCGCCGGTGGTGTTCTCGGCCCACGGGGTTCCGAAGGCGGTTCCGGCCGAAGCCAAGCAGCGCAATTTCTTTTCGCTGGATGCGACCTGCCCGCTGGTGACCAAGGTGCATCGCGAGGCGGCGATCCACTTCAAGCGCGGCCGCGAGATACTGCTGATCGGCCATTCGCATCACCCGGAAGTGGTCGGCACGCTCGGTCAGTTGCCGCCGGGCGCGATCACGCTGATCGAGACCGCGGACGATGCGAAAACCTTCACGCCGAAGGACCCGACCAATCTTGCCTTCGTGACGCAGACGACTCTGTCGATCGACGACACCAGGGAGATCGTGGAAATCCTGAAGGGCCGTTTCCCCAGCATTTACGGTCCGCACAAGGAAGACATCTGCTACGCCACCACCAACCGCCAGCTCGCGGTGAAGAAGGTCGCGCCCGTCGTCGATGCGCTGATCGTGGTCGGCGCGCCGAACTCGTCGAACTCGCAGCGGCTGCGCGAAGTCGCCGAGCGCGAGGGTTGCCCGATTTCGGTGCTGGCGCAGCGCGCCGGCGATATCGACTGGAAGCGCTTCGAGGGCATCAGGAGCCTCGGCATCACCGCGGGCGCCTCCGCCCCGGAAGTGATCGTCGAGGAGATCATGGGCGCCTTCGCCGAGCGTTACGCGCTGCATGTGGAGACGGTCTCGGCCGCGGAAGAGAACGAGTTCTTCCCGCTGCCGCGTTCGGTACGGCCTGACGCAGCGTAAGGCCGTGCCATGGCGGTTTACACCGACGTCGCCGCCGAAGAGCTAGCGGAATTCCTCAAAGGCTACGACATCGGCGAATTGCTCTCCTACAAGGGCATCGCCGAGGGCGTGGAGAATTCCAACTTCCTGATGCACACCAGCAAGGGCGCCTACATCCTCACGCTCTATGAGAAGCGCGTGGCGGAGGACGACCTGCCGTACTTCCTGTCGCTGATGGCGCATCTCGCCCAGCACGGGGTGAGCTGCCCGCAGCCGGCGAAGAATCGCAACGGCGCAGTTTATTCGACGCTCGCCGGTCGGCCTGCCGCGATCATCAATTTCCTCGAAGGCATGTGGCCGCGCCGGCCGAACGCAGCGCATTGCGCCGGGGTCGGCGAGGCGCTGGCGAAGATGCATCTTGCAGGGCACGACTTTCCGCTGTTCCGCGCCAATCCCCTGTCCGTTTCCGGCTGGCGGCCGCTGTTTGAGCGCGCCGCCGATCGCGCCGACAGCGTGCAGGCCGGCCTTCGCGACTTCATCGCCCGCGAGCTCGACTATCTCGAGACGCGCTGGCCGAACGATCTGCCGGTCGGCGTCATCCATGCCGACCTGTTTCCCGACAACGTGTTCTTTCTCGGCGACAAGCTGTCCGGCCTGATCGACTTCCCGTTTTCCTGTAATGACATCCTGGCCTATGACGTTGCGATCTGTCTCAACGCCTGGTGCTTTGAGCCCGATCATTCCTTCAACGTCACCAAGGCGCGCGCGCTGCTCAACGCCTATGGCCGCACACGCCCGCTGTCGGCGACGGAGCAGAATGCGCTGCCGCTGCTGGCGCGCGGCGCGGCACTGCGTTTCCTGCTGACGCGCCTTGTCGATTTCCTCAACGTCCCCGCGGGCGCGCTGGTCAAGCCGAAGGATCCGCTGGAATATGTCCGCAAGCTGCGCTTCCAGCAGGGCGTAGCCAGCCTCAATGATTATGGCGTGACGCCTGCGGGATGCGCGGCGTGAGCGAAAAGCCGCACGTCACGATCTTCACCGACGGCGCCTGCTCCGGAAATCCCGGCCCCGGCGGTTGGGGCGCGATCCTGCGCTTTGGCGACGTCGAGAAGGAACTGAAGGGCGGCGAGGCGCACACCACCAACAACCGCATGGAATTGATGGCAGCGATCTCGGCGCTGGAGGCGCTGAAGAAATCCTGCGTGGTCGATCTCACCACCGACAGCCAGTATGTGCGCCAGGGCATCACCGGCTGGATCCACGGCTGGAAGAAGAACGGCTGGCGCACCGCCGACAAGAAGCCGGTGAAGAACGCCGAGCTGTGGCAGCGGCTCGATACCGCGCTGAAGCCGCACGAGGTGCGCTGGCACTGGATCAAGGGCCACGCCGGCCACGCCGGGAACGAGCGCGCCGATCAGCTGGCGCGCGAGGGTGTGGCCATGGCGAGGTTGAAAAGCTGATGGAATCGTAGGGTGGGTAGAGCGAAGCGAAACCCACCATCTTCGTGGCGATGGGTTTCGCTACGCTCTACCCATCCTGCAAACTATCTTTCCCGATCTCAAGAACGTGGATGCCCGGGACAAGCCCGGGCATGACGTCATTCGTTGATGCAGCCTGACGCTACGCGATCAGAGCTGCCCCAGCAGCGTCTCGCCGCCGGAAACCTCGACCTTGCCCGGCGCCGGCTCGAGGTTGAGCTTCTTCACCGTGCCGTCCTCGACCAGCATCGAGTAGCGCTTGGAGCGGATGCCGAGCCCGTTGCCGGAGGCGTCGAGCTCCATGCCGATCGCCTTGGTGAAATCGGCATTGCCGTCGGCGAGGAAGACCGCCTCGTCGCGCTGGTCGGTGTCGCGCTTCCAGGCGTTCATCACGAAGGCGTCGTTGACCGAGACGATGGCGATGGTGTCGACGCCCTTGCCCTTCATGGCATAGGCGTTGAGGAAGATGCTCGGCAGATGCATCTTGTGGCAGGTCCCGGTATAGGCGCCGGGCACCGCGAACAGCGCCACCTTCTTGCCCTTGAAAATGTCGTCGGTGGTTTTGACCTGGGGGCCCTCCGCCGTCATCACGCGAAATTTCGCTTCCGGCAGCTTGTCGCCAACTTGGATCGCCATCGTATTCCTCCCTGAATGAGCGGTGTGCTTCTTAGAGCATTTTTGTACCGGTGGGAAACCACCTCACCATGGTGTGATGGGCGGTTATCCGATCTTGGCCGTCATTGCGAGGAGCGAAAGCGACGAAGCAATCCATCTATCCCCGCGGGGACCCATGGATTGCTTCGCTGACGCTCGCAATGACGGGGAGGGGCCGTGGCTTACGCGGCGGCCGCCTTCTTCTCGTCGCGCAGCTCGCGGCGCAGGATCTTGCCGACATTGGTCTTCGGCAGTTCGGTTCTGAACTCGATCTGCTTGGGCACCTTGTAGGCGGTGAGCTGCGTGCTGCAGTACTTGATGACGTCTTCCGAGGCGAGGTTCGGATCCTTGCGGACGATGAAGGCCTTCACCGCCTCGCCCGACTTGGAATCCGGCACGCCGATCACGGCGCATTCCAGCACGCCCGCGTGGCCCGCGATCACTTCCTCGATCTCGTTCGGATAGACGTTGAAGCCGGAGACGAGGATCATGTCCTTCTTGCGGTCCACGATCTTGGTGTAGCCCTGTTCATCCATCACGCCGATGTCGCCGGTGCGGAAATAGCCGTCCGCCGTCATCACCTTCGCGGTCTCGTCCGGCCGGTTCCAGTAGCCGGCCATCACCTGCGGGCCCTTGGCGCAGATTTCGCCGGCCTGGCCGAGCGGCAGTTCATTGCCGTCGTCATCGCGGATCGAGAGATAGGTGGAGGGTACGGGAAGGCCGATGGAGCCCGAGAACTTGTCGGTGTCCGCAGGGTTGCAGGTCAGGGTCGGCGCCGTCTCGGACAGGCCATAGCCTTCCGACAGAGCGCATCCGGTCACCGCCAGCCACTTCTCGGCGACAGGCTTCTGCGTGGCCATGCCGCCGCCGAAGGATGTCTTCAGCTTGGAGAAGTCGAGCTTGTCGAAGCCGGGCGTGTTCAACAGGCCGTTGTAGAGCGTATTGACCGCCGGGAACGAATTGACCTGGTACTTCTGCAATTCCTTGACGAAGCCCGGCATGTCGCGCGGGTTCGGGATCAAGAGATTGACGCCGCCGGCGCGCATCGCGAGCATGAAGCACGCTGTCAGGGCGAAGATATGGTAGAGCGGCAGCGCGCAGACGATGAAGAGCTGGTCGACCTGCGGCGGCTTCTTCAGCGCCGGCTGTAGCCAGGCGTCGTTCTGCAGGATGTTGGCGACGATGTTGCGGTGGAGCAGCGTCGCTCCCTTGGAAACGCCGGTGGTGCCGCCGGTATATTGCAGGAAGGCGACGTCGTCGGGGGTGAGCTTCGGCTTGTCGAGCTTCATGCCGCGGCCGGCCGCGACCGCGTCGTTGAAGGCGATCGCGCGCGGGATCGACCAGGCCGGCACCATCTTCTTCACCCTGCGCACGACAAGGTTGACGATTACGCCCTTGAAGCCGAGCAGGTCGCCCATGCTGCCGACGATAACGTGCTTGACGGAAGTCTTGCCGAGCACCTGCTGCACGGTGCTGGCAAAATTCTCCAGCACGATGATGGCCTCCGCGCCGGAGTCCTTGAGCTGGTGCTCGAGTTCGCGCGGGGTGTAGAGCGGGTTGACGTTGACGACCGAGTAGCCGGCGCGCAGCACGGCTGCGGTCGCGATCGGATATTGCAGCACGTTCGGCATCATCAGCGCGACGCGGGCACCTTTGGGCAGCCCCTTGCTCTGAAGGAAGGCCGCGAGCGCGCGCGACATCTCGTCGAGGTCGCGATAGCTGATCGACTTGTCCATGCAGATGAACGCCTTGCGGTCGGCAAATTTCGCAAAGCTTTCCTCGAGCAATTCAACCAGCGATGAGTACTGGCTGACGTCGATGTCGGACGGCACGCCGGCCGGGTACTGCTTGAGCCAGATACGCTCCATGGGTCTCTCCCTCGAATTTCTCGGATTTGTTGTGTTCGCTGCCGGCTGAGTGGCCCGGGCCGCCTTGTTTTAGGCAGTATTGGCAATGCGGCACAATATGGCAAGCGGCTGCGCGCTATCGACGCATTGGCAGGGCCACGCGCAAGCGAGGTTAACGGCGGCAAAGCCGCTCAAATCGCGGGCAGGGTGTGCGGGGTCAGCCGGCCGGCTTGGCTTCGGGTTTGGGCTTGGCGGTGGAGGCCGGCTTGGCGGACGCCGCGGGCTTGGCAGCCGTAGCCGGTTTGGCAGCAGGCTTTGCCGCCGTCGCCGGCTTGTCGGCGGGCTTTGCCGCGGCCGCTTCCGGCTTGGCCAAGGCATGCTGCACCTTTGGCTTTGCAGGCTTCTGTTCCGGCCTGGCCGCGGTCCTGGTCTCGGCGGCTTTCGGCTCGGCTGCGCCATCGGGCTTCTTCGCCGCGACGCGCGAACGCTTGCCGCGCCGGCTGGTCTGCTTCTCCGAATCCGTCGCCACTGCCGCGATCAGGCCTGCGCCGCTCTTCTTCGGGCCGGTGTAGACGACCATCGGTTCGCCGACCGGGTAGTCCGCCAACAGCAATTCGGATGGCTTCGGCATCGGCGCTTGCAAGCCTGCCGTGAAGAAGCTCACGCCGGTCTCGCCGCCGGATGCGCCGCCATTGGCGGCGAGCGTCACGGAGTCCGAATCCTCGTCTGTCGCCGGCCGCCTGCGCTTGCCGTTGCACATCTCCTCGCGCAGGTTCGGCGGCGTGGCGTCGATCGGGGCAAGGCTGTCGACCGAGCCGAGCGAGGGCCGCAGCCACGACAGGCCGGTGTTGCCGAAGCCGCGCTCCAGAAGCTGTGCGGCGCGCACCGCGCGCGCCTGGCCCGAGGACGAGCCGAGCACGACGGCGATCAGCCGCTTGCCGTTGCGCGTGGCCGAGGCCACCAGGTTGTAGCCGGAAGCGCAGATGAAACCGGTCTTGAAGCCGTCGGCACCGGGATAGCGGCCGATCAGCCGGTTGAAATTGGCGGTCGTCCTGCGGCCGAAACGAATGGCCGGGATGTGCATGAAATATTCGTATTCCGGCAGGTCCCGGATCACGGCGCGGGCGAGGATCGCGAGGTCGCGCGCGGAGGTGACCTGGCCGTCGGCCGGAAGGCCGTTCGGATTGACGTAGGTCGACTGCGTCATGCCAAGCCGCTGCGCGGTCTGGTTCATCATCGCGGAGAAGCCGTCGACCGAGCCGCCGACGCCTTCGGCGAGCACAACGGCCATGTCGTTGGCCGACTTCACCATCATCATGGCGAGCGCGTTCTCGACGGTGACCAGCGTGCCCGGCCTGAAGCCCATTTTCGAAGGCGACTGCGAGGCCGCCACCGGCGACACCGTCAGCGTCCGTTCGAGCGAGAGGCGCCCTTCCTTGACGGCCTTCAACGTCACATAGGCTGTCATGATCTTGGTGACGGAAGCCGGATACCACGGCATCGTCGCGTTGTCGGCCTGCAGCACGCGGCCGGTATCGGCTTCGACCACCAGCCACGCCTCGGCCCGCGCAATGCCAGGCAAGGTCAGGGCAAGCGCCGCGACGGCAATGAATTTCAGCGGCGAGTTGCCGAGCAACGAACGAATAAATTGCACAATCCGATTCCGGTTCTTTGAGAACCCGCCTCGATCGATCGAGGAGGTCCCTGAATGTGACTTCTCGGGTTTCAAGCGTGTCCGGCGCCGTGGCTTGCGGCCGATCGCAACCTATACCGGCTTGCCGTGTGAGAACAGAGGCTTGCGCGGCTAATTCGTGGACGAAATGGGCTGAATTTCGGCAGGTTCAGCCGGGAATTTTCGCGTTACCGGGATTTGCGGCCTCGACCGCGGTCCGTGCCTGTTCCTGCACCATGAACTGCGCGCGCGCGAGTTCCGCAAAGCGGCCGCCTTTTGCGACGAGTTCATCGAAAGTTCCGCTTTCGATCACGCGCCCGTTGTCGAAAACGAGGATTCGCGTCGCATTGCGGATGGTCGACAGCCGGTGCGCGATCACGAAGGTGGTGCGCCCCTTCATCACTTCGTCGAGTGCGGCATTCACCTTGGCCTCGGTGACCGCGTCGAGCGCGCTGGTCGCCTCGTCGAGGATCAGGATCGGCGGGTCCTTCAGGAGCGCGCGCGCGATCGACAGCCGCTGGCGTTCGCCGCCCGACAGCATGCGGCCGCGCTCGCCGGCATGGGTGTCGAATTTCTTCTCGCCGCGCTCGATGAATTCAAGCGCCTGCGCGCGCGATGCCGCAAGGCGCAGTTCTTCATCCGTCGCATCGGGCTTGCCGACGCGCAAATTGTCGGCGATCGAGCGGTTGAACAGCAGCGCCTCCTGGAACACCACGCCGATGTTCCGCCGCAGCGCCGTGAGCTTCAGCGCGCGGATGTCCATTCCGTCGATCTTGATGATGCCCGACTGCGGATCGAAGGCGCGGTGCAGCAGCGCAATCGCGGTCGACTTGCCGGCGCCGGTCGGGCCGACCAGGGCGATCGTCTGGCCGGGCAGCGTGGTGAAGGAGAGATCCTCGATCGCCGGCCGCTTGCCGTCATAGGAGAACGAGACGTCGTCGAATTCGACGAGGCCGGACAGGCGCCCGGTGTCGACCGCGCCCGGCCGGTCGCGCACCGCAGGCACCGCGTCCAGCACGTCGAAGAACTGCTGCAGGCGCGGCGCTTCCATGAAGACGCTGTTGATGAAGCCCACCACCTGCTCGAGCTTCTGGATCAGCATGGTGGCGAACGAGACGAACATCACGATCTCGCCCACGGTGGTGAGCCCCTGGCTGTGCAGCGCGATGCCGACGGTGAAGATCGCGAGCACCGTGATGGTGGTGGAGGCACGGGTGATCACGGTGACCAGCGCCCACCACGACAACACGGGCATCTGCGCGGCGAGCAGCTTGTCGGCGACGAAGCGCAGTCCCTGCACCTCGGAATCGATCCGCACGAAGCTCTGCACCAGCGCGACATTGCCGAGCGCATCGGAGGCCCGCGCGGAGAGATCGCTGTAATGCTCCTCGACCTCCATCTGCATGCCGTAGGTCTTGCGCACCACGAGCGTGGTCAGCACAGTGAAGATGACGCAGAGCAGGAACAGCAGCGCGGCAAGCCGCCAGTTGATGTAGAGCGAGAGCGGCAGCAGCACCACCAGCGACATGATTGCGGCAAAATGCTCGCGGAAGAAGCCCAGCCACACCCGCCACAGCGCATCCGTGCCGCTGAGCATGGTCTTCATCAGCGTGCCGGAATGCGTGCCGGTGTGGAAGGTCAGCGGCAGCTGCAGGATATGCTCGAAATAGTCGGTCAGCACCGCCTGGCGCTGGCGGTGCGCCAGCCGGTCGGCATGCAGCGCGACCGCCGCGCTGCAGACGATGGTGAACAGGCCGAACGCCGCCCAGGCGGCCAGCAGCGGCCAGGGCGAAGAGGTGGCGAACAGGCCGGTCACCGGCCGCCCCGACATCACGTCGATGATCTTGCCGAACAGCACGGGTTCGGCGAATTGCGCGCCCGCCAGCAGCAGGTTGGCGACGGCGAGGATCCAGCCAAGCCGCGCCTCTTTCCCAAGGAGTTCGAGCACGCGGGTATAGAGGCGGAGCATGGACATGCGACGGGCACTCGGGCGACGGACTTGAACGGAACTGCAATCTAATCAGGCTTCGCCGGGGTGACACAAGCGCCGCTTGCGGTTTTTGCTCAGTTGATCAGCCGGCCGTCGAGCGGGGGCAGAAAACTGCCGTCGAAGATATCCGCAGCCGTCGGTCGCTTGCTGAACTTGAAATCCTCGGCGATCTGCTCGATCGACTTCTCGAACCTGGCGGCATCGATGCCGCCGAGCCCGTTGCGCCGCACTTCCGGTGTCAGGACGTTGTCGCGCAGGATCGCGCGCAGCCGCTCCAGTTCCAACTCGCGTGTGCCACCGTCCATCTGGCTCACCACTTGCGCGACGGTGAGGGTGGGCTCCTTGATCGCAAGCTGAAGGCCGCCGATCGCGGCGCGGATAAAGGCCTTCACGGCTTCCGGCTTTGCTGCGGCGAAGCCAGGGTTGACGACGATCGCATAGCCATAGGCCTCGCTGCCGTAATCGGCGAATTTCAGCAGCAGGAGATCGTCCGCCGGCACGCCGCGGTCCTTCAGGTTGATCGCGGACAGGAACGAAGAGCCGGTCACCGCGTCGACCTGGCCGGCCGAGAGCATCGGCTCGCGCACAGCCGGGCTGACGGTGCTTTGTTTGATGGTGGAAAGCTTGATGCCGTTCTGCTTTGCCACCGCCGGCCAGAATTTTGCGGCGGGATCGCCCTCGACGACGCCGAGGCTCTTGCCGGAGAGGTCGGCGAGCGCCTGGATGCCGCGGCTCTTGCGCGCGATGATGGAATAGCCCGCCTGGTTGAACAGCACGAATACCGCCCTGGCATGCGGCGCGTCGGGCTTCTCCTTGTCGCGATGGCGGATCAGCGCGTTGATGTCGACCAGCGCAAGGTCGGTTGCGCCGGAAGCAACCCGCGCGATCGCCTCGTGCGTGCTTGCGGCAATGCCGGTGGTGACGTTGAGCCCCTCGGCGCTAAACAGTCCTCCCGCCTGCGCCATCACAAACGGCGCTGCGACTGCGTCGATCGGCCGATCGAGGGTGAACTGCACCGCGACCGGTTCGGCTGCGCGTACGGGTAGGCACACCGCACCGGCCAGGCCCGCCAGGAGGGCCAGCATGACACGGAGTGTGGTGGACCGGTTTACACGCATCGGGACTGGAACCACGGGACGGGTCGCAAGCGGCAATAGTGACGCCGGCGCCATGCAGGATTCATAATACCTCGGCGCATCTTCCATTCTCTCCCCTTTAATCTGAACGGGCGATGAGCGCCATGATTTCGTCACGGATCGTTCAGCTTGCATTCGGGTTCGGGAACCCAATATCGGCCTGGTGGTTAGTATCAAAGGGCCTGCTGTCAGGCCGGCTACCACGGAGGACATGAATATGTTCGCGGACAAGGGTTTTGTTTCCCGGCTGGGCCGCACGGCCATGATCGCCGGTGTCGCGGCGACCGTGCTGACGTCGGTCGGGCCATCGGCGGCGGTTGCCGCGCCGGCTGCGAAGGAGAAGGGCGTGACGGCGGCGGCCGGGACCAGCGGCGCCACCGACTTCAGCTCCCGCCGCCGCTACTATCGCGGAGGTGGCCCTGCCGCAGCAGCGCTGTTCGCCGGTGTTGTCGGGACGGGGATCGCAATCGCGGCCGCCAATGCCCGCCGCGACTATTACTATGACTCCTACGGCTACTACGGCGGTCCCGCCTACTATCCGGCGCCGACCTATTATTATGGCGGCGGCCCCTATTACGGCGGCTATGGCTCCAGTGTGCCCCATTACAGGGGCCATCCGCTCGCCGGCTGGTAACCGGATTGGTCGAACGCCCGCCGCCGGCCGCTTCAGGCCGGCGGAAAATAAGGCTTTTAACCCCGTATGTTAACGCGTTGTCGCAGGCTTTCGACTAAGTTCGAGCCATGAGTGATTCGCTCGAGCGGCTCTATCAGGCGGTGATCGCGGCCAAGGATCTCGATCCGGCAACGTCGCGCACGGCCAAGCTGTTTCAGCGCGGCCCCTCCAGGATGGCCAAGAAGCTCGCCGAAGAAGCCATCGAGGTCGTCATCGACGCCGTCAATGGCAAGGCGGACGCCGTGGTCCGCGAGAGCGCCGACCTCCTCTACAACCTGACCGTCCTGTGGGCTGCCGCCGGCGTGCGGCCGGAGGATGTGTGGCGCGAAATGCAGCGCCGCGAGCACCTGCTCGGGATCGCCGAGAAGATGCCGAAGTCGGCGGCCAAATTGCCCAAGGCGGTGCCAGTGCCGGCCGCTCGGCGACGAATTGTCGCGCTGGAAGGCCGTTCTTTCCGCAAACGGCACTAATTCCTTCGTTTTCCGGCGATTCCCGGCATGGACAAATCGGCGCCATGATGGTTCATCGCGCCACATGCTGAAGCGAATTTACGACTGGTGCATTGCCGCCGCCGACAAGCCCTATGCGCTCTGGATCATGGCGGCGGTGTCGTTTGCGGAGAGCTCGTTCTTCCCGATCCCGCCCGATGTGATGCTGCTGCCGATGTCGCTGGCACGGCCGCAGCGGGCCTGGTTCTTCGCCGGCATCTGCACGGTTGCCTCCGTCGCCGGCGGCGTGGTCGGCTACGGCATCGGCGCGCTGCTCTACGACTCGCTTGGGCAGTGGCTGATGCACATCTACAATCTCACCGACAAGGTCGAGACGTTCCGCCAGTCCTATGCCGAATGGGGCGCGGTGATCATCCTGCTCAAGGGGCTGACGCCGATCCCCTACAAGCTCGTTACCATCACCTCGGGCTTTGCCGGCTACGACATCTGGCTGTTCATCCTGTGCTCGATCGTGGCGCGCGGCGGCCGCTTCTTCGTGCTGGCGGTGCTGCTCAACCGCTACGGCGATTTCATCCGTGCGGAACTGGAAAAGCGCCTGACGACTTGGGTGGTGATCGGCGCCGTGGTGCTTGTCGCCGGATTTTACATCGCCTATCGATTGGTCTAGCGCTCGATTCCCCGGGCCCCTGCGGGCTCGCACCTCTGGCGGTCGAATGCACGATCTGACGGATCATCGCTCAGCAAGCCGCGCCGTCGGCGCCGCAGCCGCGCTGTCGCTGCTGCTGGTCGCGGCGGGTCCGGCCTGGCCGCAAGGCACGCCGCCTGCGCTCGGCGTGCAGTCGCCCGCCCCGCAATCGGTTCCCAATCCGCCGCCACCGCAGCAGCAGCCACAGGCGGAACCGGCGCCGCCCGCGCGCGAGGAAAACCCGGGCCTGATCAACGAGCTCGGAAAACTCTGGGACAAGTCGATCTCGGTGCTGCCGAAGATCAAGAGTCCATCCGAGACGCTGGACGATCTGACCAACATGGCCAAGCCTTCGACCATGGTGAGCGGGCGCATGGCCTGCGCGGTTTCGCCGAACGGCGCTCCGGATTGCAAGACGGGGGCCGACAGGCTGTGCCAGAGCAAGGGCTACAAGGAAGGCAAGAGCCTCGACACGGACGCAGCCGAGAAATGCTCGCCCAAGGCCTATATCCCCGGCCGCAGGCGCGAGCCCGGCGACTGCAAGACCGAAAACTTCGTGATCAAGGCGCTGTGCCAGTAGGCGACGGCTGACACCGCGCGTTCCCCCATGCACCAAGGAGCGCTCATGAGCCGGATCGAACAGGATTTTCTCGGAACACGCGAGATCGGCGACGACGTCTATTACGGCGTCCAGACCATTCGCGGCAAAGAGAACTTTCACATCACCGGCATTCCGATGAGCCAGGAGCCCTATTTCGTCAAGGCGCTCGGCTATGTGAAGAAGGCCGCCGCCATGGCCAATCGCGACCTCGGCGTACTCGACGCAAGGGTAGCGGATGCGATCGTCAGCGGCTGCGACCGCGTCATTGCCGGCGATATGATGGATCAGTTCGTCACCGACTTCATCCAGGGCGGCGCCGGCACGTCGACCAATATGAACGCCAACGAGGTCATCGCCAATCTCGCGCTGGAATCGCTCGGCTTGCGGAAGGGCGACTATCAGCAGGTCAGCCCCAACGACCACGTCAATTACGGCCAGTCGACCAACGACACCTATCCCACCGCGTTCCGGCTTGCGCTGATCCTGCGGCTCGATAGCTACATCACGGCGCTGCGCCAGTTGCAGGATGCGTTCTTCGTCAAGGGCCGGGAGTTCGACCGCGTGCTGAAGATGGGCCGCACCCATCTGCAGGACGCCGTGCCGATGTCGCTCGGCGCCGAATTCCGCGGCTGGGGCACTACCATCGGCGAGGAGGTCGACCGCATCACCGAGGCGCGCTCGCTGCTGCGCGAGATCAATCTCGGGGCCACCGCGATCGGCACGTCAGTCACGGCGGCGCCCGGCTACCCCAAGGTCGCGGTGCGCCACCTCAGCGCGCTGACCGGCGTCGAATTCATCCTCGCCGGCGACCTGGTGGAGGCAACCTCCGATACCGGCGCCTATGTGCAGCTCTCCGGCGTGCTCAAGCGCACCGCCAGCAAGCTCACCAAGATCTGCAACGACATCCGCCTGCTGGCGTCAGGGCCGCGCTGCGGCTTCAACGAGATCAACCTGCCGCAATTGCAGCCGGGCTCCTCGATCATGCCGGGCAAGGTCAACCCGGTGATCCCCGAAGTGGTCAACCAGACGAGTTTCCTCGTGATCGGCCTCGACACCACGGTGACGCTGGCCGCTTCCGCCGGCCAGCTCCAGCTCAACGTGATGGAGCCGGTGATTTCGTTCGCGCTGTTCTTCTCGATCCGCACCATGGAGCGCGCGGTCGACAGCCTGCGCGAGAACTGCGTCGTCGGCATCACCGCCAATGACGAGCACACCCGCAACATGGTGCTGAATTCGCTGGGGATCGTGACGGTGCTGAAGCCGCTGCTCGGCTACAAGCAATGCGCCGAGATCGCGCGCGAGGGTTACACGCAGGGCAAATCGCTGCACCAGATCGTGGTGCTGGAGCGGAAATTGCTCACCCAGGAGAAATGGGACGAGATGTTCTCGTTCGAGCGGCTGATCAATCCCGACCTGCTGCAGTAGCCGGCGTTCGCGCCGGAAATCCAGGCTGGACCGAGGGCGTCACGCGGATAAATCATTCTCCGCTGCACCCGGCGCATGGCAGCTTGAAAACGCAATACTTGACAGTGGAAAGATAGCCTTGTTGGTATGACGCCCGGCATCCAAGCCGCCGCCAATGAAGGATCGTCCGTCAATGTCCATGCCCAGCCTGTTCAAGGGCCGCCTGTCGATACCCGTGATCGGGTCGCCGCTGTTCATCATTTCCGTGCCCGATCTCGTGATCGCCCAGTGCAAGGCCGGCGTGGTCGGCTCCTTTCCGGCGCTGAACGCGCGCCCCGCCTCGCTGCTCGACGAATGGATCGCGCGCATCAAGGAAGAGCTCGCCGCCCATGACAAGGCGCATCCGGATCGCCTGTCGGCACCGTTCGCGGTGAACCAGATCGTGCACAAGTCCAACAACCGGCTCGATCACGACCTCGCCGTCTGCGAGAAGCACAAGGTGCCGATGCTGATCACCTCGCTCGGTGCGCGCGAGGATCTGAACCAGGCCGCGCATAATTGGGGCGGCATCGTCTTCCACGACGTGATCAACCAGAAATTCGCGCACAAGGCGGTCGAGAAGGGCGCCGACGGCCTCATTCTCGTTGCGGCCGGCGCCGGCGGCCACGCCGGCACCATCTCGCCGCTCGCTTTCGTCGCGGAAACCCGCGCCTGGTTCGACGGGCCGATCGCGCTGTCGGGGGCGATCGCCAACGGCCGCGCCATCCGCGCCGCGCGCGTGCTCGGCGCCGACTTCGCCTATATCGGTTCGGCCTTCATCGCGACCAGGGAAGCCAATGCGGTCGAGGCCTACAAGGAGATGATCACCTCCTCGTCGGCGGAAGACATCGTCTATTCCAACCTGTTCACCGGCGTGCACGGCAATTATCTGAAGCCGTCGATCGTGAAAGCCGGCCTCAATCCCGACGAGCTGCCGACGTCGGATCCCTCCAAGATGAGCTTCGGCACCGACGCTTCAGGCGAGCGCGCCAAGCCGAAGGCGTGGAAGGAGATCTGGGGCAGCGGCCAGGGCATCGGCAACATCGGCCAGGTCCTGCCCGCCGCCGAGCTGATCGCGCGCTTCAAGAAGGAATACGAGGAAGCCGTCGACCCGGCGCTGGCGTAGCGCCGTCTCGGCTTGCCGCTCGCTCGGTTCTGTCACAAAAAAATGCCCGGGACACGCCCGGGCATTATTGTTTGAGAGGAAGTCGCGGCAGCCTATTCCAGCTCGATCGCCTGGTATTTGCCTTTCTCGTCGATCGCCGTGCCCCAGATCTTGTGCGATGCCTGGTGCTCGGCGCGGCCGAAGCCGAGCTTGGTGCCCAATCCCAGATCGAGTTCGCGCATGGCCTCCAGCGTGTCGACGAGCTTTTCGGTGTCGAACTGCGGGCCGGCCTTCTTCAGGCCCTGGATCAGCACGCTGGCGGCGACATAGCCCTCGAGCGAGACGTAGTCCGGCGCCTCGCCGGGGAAGTACTTGGCGAGCGCGTTCTTGTACTCCAGCACGATGCTGGAATAGCCGGACACCGCCGGCACCACCTGGGTGACGATGACCCCGGTGGCATATTTCGGTCCGAGCAGCATCAATTCGTCGGCGAGCGCGGTGGAGCCGACGAACGACACGTTGGTGTAGGTGATGCCGGGGACCAGGTCTTTCGTCTTCTCGATGAACTTGGCGCAGGCCCGGTAGGTGCCGACCATGACCACCGCTTTGATCGGCGTCTTCTGGGCCTTCAGAGTGTTGACGGCCTCGTCGACGTCGACGGTGTTGCGCTTGTAGCCGAGCCGCAGGATCCCGGCGTCGTTGGCGCCCATCACCCGGAAGGCCTTGGCGACCCCCATGAAGCCGGCATCGCCGTAGGAGTCCTGCTGCGCGAACACCGCGATCTGTTTCAGCGGGATCTTGCGCATCTTGACCAGATAGCGCACGACCGCATCGGTCTCCTCGACATAGCTGGCGCGATAGTTGAACACGTAGCGATCCGGCGGATCGTTGCGCAGCACGTTGGCGCCGGTGAACGCGCCGAAGAACAGCATCTTCCGCTCCAGCGAATAGGGGATCGCAACCACCGCCGTCGGCGTGCCGACATTGCCGATGATCCCGAACACCTGGTCCTTCTCGTAGAGCTGCTTCATCGCCTCGGGCGTACGCGACGGCTCGTAGCCGTCGTCGGCGGCGAAAAGCTTGAGCATGCGGCCGTCGACGCCGCCGGCCTCGTTGACGCGGCTGAAAGCCGTGTCGACGCCGAGCTTCATCTGGCGCCCGAGCTCTCGCGCCGCGCCGGAGAAGGGAGCCGCGATGCCGAAGCGGATCTCGCGGTCGGTCATGCCGCGAACCACGGGCGGCGGGAAGGCTGCGCCCGGCGCCGGGTTCGGCGTCGTGGCGGCGAAGGCCGGTCCCGGTGCGGGAGCGGCGGCCGCCGGCGCGGGGGCCGGAGCCGCGGGGGCGGCATTGGCGGGTGCGGGCCCGATCACGGCCGAAAGGCTGGGGCCGGCGACCGAGCGTTCGAGATCGGCGAGCTGGCGATCGGCCGCCCTGCAATCGGTCCGTCCGACGGCTACTGCCGTGCGTCCCTCGGTGACGCCGCGGTCGAGCGCCTGCGTCAGGTCGGTACGCTCGGCCTCGCTGGTGGAGGCTTCGCGAATGACGGAGGTGAACTTGTCGACGACCACTTGCACGCGTGGCCGTGCGATGTCCTTGCAGGTGAGCGCGGAGCCGACCACCGCGCCGACGCGGTTGGCGAGATCGCGCAGCACTTCGAACTTGTCTCCCGGCGCGGCGCCGGCGGGGCCGGCAAGGAGGACGCCGATCAGGAGCGCGGCGTGGAACGGGGGACTGCACTTCCAATGCATGATCGGCCGAAACCGGCGGTGAGGCATTTTCATAGTTTCCCCCTTTCGGGTCGAGCGTGGTTCAAGGTTCAATGTTCTCTCACTGCTTCCGGTCAGTTCTTCTCTTGGGTTTCCGCCGGCCTTTGCTGCCATTGCATGAACTGCTTCAGCAGCGTTTCCGTCTCTTGATGGCTGACCGGTGCGCCGCCTTCGGAGGATGCCAGGGTCGGCTGCAATTCCTGCGACGGCTGCGGTTCGCGGGGTCTTGCGACCTGTTCGGATCGCGAAATCGCGGCCTTCATCGAATCGATCAATTCGGCGGCCGACGGCTCCGCGCTCGGCTGCTGCCGCAGCGAGGGAATCACGATGACGAAGAGCAGGGCGACGAAGGCGGCGGCGCCCACCGCTGCGGCGAAGCGGCCGACGACGCCCAACAGCCCTCCGCGCCGGTCCAGTTCCGGTGGCTCTTCGACGGTTTCGGGATCGAGCGGATGCCGCAACGACTCGCGGACCGCGTTCTCGAGCTGCCCGTCGAGCGAGGTATCCGTGATCGAGGTCGCGGGAGGCCGGAATGCCCGTGTCTCGCCCAGTCTGGGAAGCCGTGACGCTTCGGCATCGCGCGGCACGCGCGGCGCGTAATAGGCGGGATCGTTGGGACCCAAGGGAGCTTTTTGGTCGATTGTCTCACTCATACGCTACTCCTCTGACGCGTTACTCTTACTCATTCATCGAGCGGGTAGATAAAATTCTCGGCTGCAGGGGTCCGCGCACGCACCACCTGTCGACGTCCTGATCGATCTGAAAACCCGGAGAGGAGAAGTTGAATCAAAACATCGCCGGCGATTGCAGCATCGTCCGGCGGAACTGATCTCAAGGTCCGCGAGATATCGCGCGACCGCATCCCCACTGCTCCCCATTGCCCATCCCCTGGCAAGAGCCGCGCATGGCGCGGAGGTTTCGCTGCCGACAGGCAGGCGTCACTGAACTGTGATGGAACATGCGCTGGACATTAATGTGCCGAGATAGCGGCAAATTCGCGTTGAGTTGTGGCCGGCCTGCAACTTTCCGCCATCCGGCTGACACACCGCGGGCTCGTCTCGGCAGAGGAGAGTCATCGTGAGTCGCCGCGGAGGCCAGCGCCTTTTCGCGGAAAAACAATGGCCTCCGAGATGCCCAATTGCCGCCACAGCGGATTAAGCTTTCGTTAACCACGCGGCTCGATTGCTAACCATTCAATAAGAAAGGTCGAGTCGAGCCATGGACCGTGATGTGGACGCTGCTGTCGAGCCCACCCGCCAACTGGTCCGTCTGCGAGGCCGCTCCTACCTCGCTTTCGTCTTCTCCCCGGTCGTGCCGATCATGGAATGGCTGGAGGATATCGATGCGACGGTTTCGAGATCGCCCGGCTTCTTCGTCGGCAAGCCCGTGGTGCTCGATCTCTCCACCGTCGATCTGTCCGGCTCGGCGATCACCCATCTCGTGATGAGCCTCGAGAAACGATCCATCCGCGTCCTCGGCATCGAGGGCTGCGACGCTGCGCGGCTCACCGTGAACATGCCGCCATTGCTCACCGGCGGCCGCCACGCGCCGGTCCAGCAGGTCGAGCCGGAAAAACCCGAAGTCAAGCTGCCGCCGAACTCGCTGCTGCTCGACAGCCCCGTGCGCTCCGGCCAGTCGATCGTGTTTCCCGACGGCGATGTGACGGTCGTGGGCTCGGTCGGTTCCGGCGCGGAGATCGTCGCCGGCGGCTCCATCCACGTCTACGGCACCCTGCGCGGCCGCGCGATGGCCGGCGTCAACGGCAATTCGACCGCGCGGATCTACTGCCACAGGATGGAAGCCGAACTGCTTGCGATCGACGGCTATTACCAGACCGCTGAAGAAATCCCCGAAGCGTTGCGCGACCGGCCGGTGCAGGCCCTGCTCGACGGCAATGTCATGCGGATCACCCCGCTTAGTTAAGTAGCTTAATTGAACAGTATGGAGGTTTCGAGATGGCCAAGGTTCTGGTTGTGACGTCGGGCAAGGGCGGGGTGGGCAAGACCACCACGACGGCCGCCATAGGCGCCGCGCTGGCGCAGAGCGGCAAGAAGGTCGTCGTGGTCGATTTCGACGTGGGCCTGCGCAATCTCGATCTCGTCATGGGCGCCGAGCGGCGCGTCGTGTTCGATCTCATCAACGTCGTGCAGGGCGTCTCGAAACTGTCGCAGGCGCTGATCCGCGACAAGCGGCTGGAAAATCTCTGGCTGCTGCCGGCCTCGCAGACCCGCGACAAGGATGCATTGACCGAGGAAGGCGTCGGCCGCGTCATCGCCGAGCTGCGCGAGACCTTCGACTGGATCATCTGCGACAGCCCGGCCGGCATCGAGCGCGGCGCCACGCTTGCCATGCGCTATGCCGACGAGGCGATCATCGTCACCAACCCCGAGGTTTCCTCGGTGCGCGATTCCGACCGCATCATCGGCATGCTCGATGCCAAGACCGTGAAGGCGGAAAAGGGCGAGCGGGTCGAGAAGCACATCCTGATAACCCGCTTCGACCCGGTGCGCGCCTCGCGTGGCGAGATGCTGTCGATCGAGGACGTGCTGGAAATCCTCGCGACGCCGCTGCTCGGCATCGTCCCGGAAAGCCAGGACGTGCTGCGCGCCTCCAATGTCGGCTCGCCGGTCACGCTGAACAGTCCCGCCAGCGCGCCGGCCCGTGCCTATCTGGACGCCACGCGCCGCCTGCTCGGCGAGAAGATCGACATGAGCGTGCCGGCCGAGCGCGTCGGCCTGATGAACCGCCTGCTCGGACGGAGGGCTGCATGAGCGTGAGATTCCTGCGGCTGTTCGGCAGCCGCGAAGCTTCTGCGCCCGTCGCCCGGGAGCGGTTGCAGATCCTGCTGGCGCACGAGCGTGGGTTGCTCGGCCAGCAGCCCGACCTGCTGTCGCGGCTGCGCGAGGAAATCCTCGCTGCGGTATCGCGCCATGTTGCGCTCGACCCCGACAAGGTTATTGTCCGGATGGACCGGGGAAAGAACGTCTCGACTCTCGAAGTCGATATCGAGCTCCCCAACGGGCTCGAACCGGCGCTCGCGGCCGCGGGCTGAACCGAACCTGCCTCGCCGCGAAGATGCAGTTCCTGCCTTGATGGAAGCCATTTTTCGCGTCGACGGAGCCAATGTCGTCACCAGCCCCCATGCCGCCGGCCCCTGGGATCCCAACATGCAGCACGGCGGGGCGCCGTCGTCGCTGGTGGTATGGGCCGCCGAGCGGATTCCTGCGCCGGTGCCGATGCAGGTCGCCCGCGTCACCATCGATTTGATGCGCCCGGTGCCGGTGGCGCCGCTGACGATCGAAACCGAGGTGCTGCGCGAGGGACGCAAGATCCAGCTCTGTGCCGTCAGGCTCAAGGCCGACGGCGTGCTCACCGTCGGCGCCACCGTGCTCAAGATCAAGAAGCAGGCGCAGCCGCTGCCTGACGATATCGTCGAGCCGCCGCTCGATGTCGCAGCGCCCGAGCAGTCGCGGATCGAGCCGCAGAACAGCCCGTTCGGGCTCGGCATGACCATCCGCGCCGCGCGCGGCCGGTTCGGCGGACCGGGGCCGGGCGCGATCTGGTACCGCGCCGACCGGCCGCCGGTCGAAGGATCGCCGATCTCGCAGGCGATGCGCGTGGCGGCCGCTTCCGATTTCTGCAACGCCTCGAGCGCGCTGGATTTCCGGCAATGGACCTTCCTCAACGCCGACCTCACCGTCAGCATGGCGCGCGAACCGGTCGGCGAATGGATTTTGCTCGACGCCGTCTCCTGGATCGGCCCCGACGGCGCAGGCCTCGCCATGGCGCGGCTCGCCGACGTGAAGGGTTATTTCGGCCGTTGCGCGCAAAGTCTCGTCATCGAGAAGCGGTGAGCTTCGGCCTCCTCGCGGCGCTCGATTGCTCGACCAGTTCAGCCGCGACGTCGCCCGCCGCTTCGACATAGGCCGTGTCGCGATGAATCAGCATCACGGTAGCCGCGCCGTCGAGCAGGATCACGATCTGCCGTGCGATCTTTGCGGCATCGTGCACGCCGTCGCGCGCAAGTGTGTCCGCCATCCAGGCCTCGAACTTCTTCTTGTGCGCGGCGCCGGCCTTGATCGCGGGATGGCCGGGCGTCGACGCCAGTTCCGCAATGGTGCGCAGGAAGCCGCAGCCGCGCCAGTGTGGCGTGTCGGCGGATTTCCCAAACGCGCGGAACAGCCCGCGCACTTTGTCCGCGGTCGAGCCCCTGGTCTCGGCGAACCAGCGTTCGTACCAGGCCAGCGTCGGCTGGTCGCGCGAGGCGAGATAGGCCGCGATCAGCTCGTCCTTGGTCCGGAAGTGATAATAGAGCGTCTTCTTGGTCACGCCGGCCTTCTCCGCGACGGCGTCGACGCTCGTGGCGCGCAGCCCCTCGCTGTAGAACAGCTTTGTGGCGGCGGCGACGATGCGGTCGCGGGTCGGATTTCCGTTCGGCGGCATGCCGGCAATGTATACTGCCTAGTGAGTATACGCAATCGGCGCGATCTCCTAAGCCTGCTTCCAGTTGGCTACGGAGGTTTCGAAATGTCCGACCTGGTGCTGATGGAAGTGCACAGGAGCGTCGCCGTGCTCACGCTCAATCGTCCCGACAAGCTGAACGCGCTGAGCTACGCGCTGGTCGACCGCCTGATGCATCTGCTCGACATGATCGAGGACGATGCCGCGTTGCGCGCGGTGATCCTGACCGGTGCGGGGAGGGCGTTTTCGGCGGGCGCCGACATCAAGGAGTTTTCCGAGAGCGTGCGGCAGGGGCCTGACGTGGCGGTGCGCGCCTTCGTGCGCCGGGGCCAGGCGCTGACCGCGCGGATGGAAGCCTTCCCGAAGCCGATCATCGCCGCCGTCAACGGCATCGCCTTCGGCGGCGGCTGCGAGATCACCGAGGCCGTGCATCTGGCGGTCGCAAGCGAGACGGCGGTGTTTGCCAAGCCCGAGATCGCCATCGGCATTCCCCCGACGTTCGGCGGCACGCAGCGCCTGTCGCGCCTTGCGGGGCGCAAGCGCGCGCTGGAACATCTCCTGACCGGCGATACCTTCTCAGCCCAGCGCGCCTGTGAGCTCGGCGTCGTCAATCGCGTGGTGCCGCCGGATGAGCTGTTGCCGGCCGCCTTCGATCTCGCCGGCCGCATCCTGCGCCATTCGCCGCTCACCGCCTCGCGCATCATCGCCGCTGTGACGCGCGGCCTCAACGCCTCGATCGCGGAAGGTCTTGCCATCGAGAGCGAGCAGTTCGCCCGCATGGTGCCGACCCATGACGTTCGCGAGGCGCTGGATGCCTGGATCGGCCGGCGCAAGCCGGAATATCGGGGTTGCTGACGCGCATGTCTTGACGGCGACGTGGCTCACCGTCCGGCTCCGTGGAGCCCGCGTTCAATCCACCCAGAGAAACTCGAACTCCCGGATGCTGAACGGCACTTCTCGCGCGAGAATCCGTCGAATGAATCCGGGACCGTGATTCGCTTCCGTAAAGAGATACGCAGAGACTCCGAATTCATCGGGGTCGGCGGCATAAACCACAGGGTTGACGCTCTCAGGGAACTGGAAGGGCTTGGCATCCGGGTAATTGGCGAGAACCTTGCTCTTGAGCTCGGGATCCATGACGGCGAACTGGACGGAATAGGCGATGAACTCGTGCCACGCCTTTGCGAACTTTTGATACTCGCTGCCGAGCAGGCCGGCGACGATGGCATGCGCCAATTCGTGCTGGAGTATCGAGTAGGCAATCGGCTGGCCCCACTCGATGCCCCATGGACTGCGGTCCCTGCGGATTTGCCGCCGTCCGGAAGTGACCTGGAGTTCCCGGCGGCGAAAATCGTAGCTCCCCGATACCTGGCTCTTGCCAACGGACTCCTTGCCGGCGGGCTTGTAGGTTTGCGGGAACATGTCGATCTCGACTTGATCCCAAAACGCAATGCTGACGTTCGGGTCGGGCTGGAATCCGATCTTCCTGAAGTAGGACAGCACTTCGTCAAGCGCCCGGCAGGCATCCGCGATCTCTTCGGCCGTGCCCGAGACGGACACGCTCTCATGGCCACAAGCTGCCAGGGCACGTTGCGGCACGGCAATACAGATCAGGACGGCCGCAGCCAAAGCCAGTCTTCTCAAGACACCCTCATGGCCCGGTATTCTCCTTGCGCGTCGCTGGCGGGCTCTAATGCCTGAATATCTTCATGAGGGACTTGATCAGGATCACTACCCCACCATCCGGTCGCGGCCGGTCCAGAAGCTCGCTTTCAGCACCTTCTTGTCGACCTTGCCGACGCCGGTCATCGGCAGCTCCTTGACGAACTGGATGTGCTTCGGCGCATGCGCCGAGCCCTTCCTGGTCTTCACCAGCGCGATCAATTCCTCTGCATTCGGCCGCGCGCCCTCGCGTACGACCACCACCGCGGTGACGGCCTCGCCCCATTTGTCGTCGGGCACGCCGACCACCGCGCACATCGCGACGTCGGCGTGCTGGGTGAGCACGTCCTCGACCTCGCGCGGGAAAATGTTGAAGCCGCCGGAGACGATCATGTCCTTCTTGCGGTCGAGGATGTACATGTAGCCGCGCTCGTCGGCCCGAGCGATGTCGCCGGTGTGCAGCCAGCCGCTCTTCAGCGTCTCGGCCGTGATGTCCGGCCGCTTCCAGTATTCCGCCATCACATGCGGTGCGCGGACGCAGATTTCGCCTGCATCGCCCATGGCCACTTCCCGGTCGTTGTCGTCGAGGATTTTCACCTCGCAGGCCGAGATCGGGAATCCGCAGGACAGGAACAGCTCCGGCGTCCTGGGATCGTGGTCGGCCTTGCGCAGCACGGAGACCGGGTAGCATTCGGTCTGCCCGTAGAGCTGCGAGAACACCGGGCCGATCCGCTCGATGCCCTCGACCAGCCGGCTCGGCGACATTGCGGAAGCCCCGTAGAGCAGCAATTCGAGCGAGGAGAGATCGGTTTTCGATAGTGCGGGGTGATCGAGCAGCACGTAGATCATGGTCGGCACCAGCAGCGTGAAATTGATGCGCTCGCGCTGAATGGTGGCGAACACCGCCTCGGGATCAAAACCTCTGAGCATGTGCACGGTGCCGCCGCGCATCAGCGTCGGCAGCACTTTCGTGCCGGCGACATGGCTGATCGGCGCCACCGTGAGATAGCTGGGCCGGTCC
The DNA here is from genome assembly GCF_016219575.1 of Bradyrhizobium sp. Lineage (GTDB taxonomy): Bacteria > Pseudomonadota > Alphaproteobacteria > Rhizobiales > Xanthobacteraceae > Bradyrhizobium. The sequence goes on from NZ_JACRMG010000006.1 coordinate 110,703, forward strand.
GGGATCTCGAAGTCGGCGAGGATGGCGTTGGCAAAGCCGGAGAGCTGGTGGTGGTAGCGCAGCGCGCCCTTGGATTTTCCCGTCGTACCGCCGGTGTAGTTCAGTGTCGCGAGATCGTCGGGGCCGGCGAGACTGCGCGCCGTCGTGCTGCCCGCCGCCTCCATGGCTTGCAGCAGGTCGCTGCCGTAACCGGCCGGGCCCAGCGTGAACACGGTCTTGAGGCCCTTTGCTCGCGAGGCGAGATCGCCGCCGCGGTCGCCGAAGGCGGCCGCATCGACGATCAGCATCTCGGCTTCCGAGTCTTCCAGCTGAAACAGCTGGTCGTCGAGCGATCCCAGCGGATGCAGCCAGGTGATCGCAAGCCGCGACAGCTGCGCGGCAGCGCCGGCGCACCAGGTGTCGGCGCGGTTGGCGGTGAGGAAGGCCACGCGCGTGCCCGGCGCAAAGCCGAGCCTGGCGAATACGCCCTGCATCCGCCCGATCATGTCGGTCGCAGCGCGGTACTTCATCGAGCCGCCGGGCCAGGAAAACGCCGTGCGCGACGGGTAGCGCGCCAGCGCCCGCAACGTCTGTTCACCAACGACAGGAAGTGCGTGGAGCGGATCGCGCATGGGTGTTCTCCCTTTTTGCACGCCCGTCATTCCGGGATGGTGCGTAAGCACCAGACCCGGAATCTCGAGATTCCGGGTTCGATCCTGCAGACCGCCCCGGAATGACGGTGTGTGTTCTTTGTCTTTGGCTTCTCTCATGCCAATGTTTGCCGGCAACGCTAGCAAGGGCACGCTCTTTTGCAAACAGCCGATCCACTCGCGCGCTTTCGCGACCGTCTCTCGCTGCCGCTGATCGCGGCGCCCATGTTCCTTGTTTCCGGCGTGGAGCTGGTGGTAGCCGCGTGCCGCAACGGCGTGATCGGTTCGTTTCCGACGGTGAATTGCCGCGAGACGGAACAGCTCGATGCCTGGCTGACCGAAATCGGCGAGCGGCTGCGCCGTCACGCCGATGAAAGTGGCAGGCAGCCCGCGCCAATCTGCCCGAACCTGATCGTGCACCGTTCCAACGCGCGGCTCGAACAAGATGTGAGGATCCTGCTGCGTCACCGGCCGGAAATGGTGATCACCTCCGTCGGCTCGCCGGCACCGGTGGTGCAGCCGCTGCACGACGCCGGCGCGCTGGTGTTTGCCGACGTCGCCAGCGTCCGCCACGCCGAGCGCGCGGTGGCGGCCGGAGCCGATGGCCTGGTGCTGCTCAGCGCCGGCGCCGGCGGGCAGACCGGCTGGCTCAACCCGTTCGTGTTCGTGCGCGCGGTGCGCGGCTTTTTCAACGGCCCGATCGTGCTCGCCGGCGGCATCGGCGACGGCCACGCGCTACGCGCCGCCGAAGCACTCGGCTGCGATCTCGCTTACATGGGCACCAAGTTCATCGCCACGCGCGAGAGCATGGCGGACATCAGATACAAGGAGATGCTGGTCGCGAGCAGCGCCGACGACATCCTGCTCACCTCAGCTTTCACGGGGCTGCAGACCAACATGCTGCGGCCCTCGATCGCGGCCGCCGGTCTCGATCCCGACAATTTGCCCGCCCGCGGCGCCATCGACATCGGCAAGGACATCGACATCGGCGCCCGCGAAAGCCGCCCGAAACGCTGGCGCGACATTTGGAGTGCGGGCCATTCGACCTCGGGCGTGGATGCCGTGTTGCCGGTGGACGAACTCGTCGCGCGCACGGTTGCGGAATATCGCGCGGCGTCGGAACGGATCAGGTTGACTTAGCCGCGCCCCGTCGTCTTCACCCGCGAAGCGGGTGATCCAGTACGCCGCGACCTCTCAGCGATTCACAAGCGCCTCTGGAAAACTGGGTCGCCCAGTCGAGCCGGGCGACGACAGCGGAGCTAGTTCGCCACGAACCACCATTCCCTGTCGTAGCGCACCAGCTGCGACGGCGGCTTGTCGGCGAATTCGAAGAATTTCTTGGGATCGCCGTTCGGCGGCACGCGCAGGAAGCCGGTGAAGTAGTGCTTCAGCCCGCGCGAGGTCAGAAACAGCACATAGACGCCCTCGTCGGCATCCTCGATGACGATGTCGCCGCCGGCGGAGACTTTTGCGTCACGGCGGGGCAGCGCGATCAGGTTCTTGTTGTAATCGACATTGGGCAACAGTTCGCCGTTCTCCACCTTCTCCACGATGCGCACGCGATCGGCACGGTGGCGCCAGAAATTCTGGCTCAGATAAATCTGCTGCAACGGCGCATATTGCAGCGCCAGAAGCGCCGCCGCGCAGATCGCAAAGGGTATTGCGAACTTCGCGCCATCCTTCCGGATGCGCAGCAATTGCGACGCCGACCACAGCAGGCAGGCGAAGAACAACAGCGCCGCCAGCGGCACGATCCCCATCAGCACCAGCGCTGACGGAAAATCGGCCATCGACAGCTCGAACGTCGCGATCAGCAGCGTGACGGCCGAGACGACGGCGGCGGCCAGCACGCCGGCGCGCACCGAAGGCTTTGCCGCAGCAGTGGTTGTCGTCTCCATTCCTGCCATCGCGCGGCGTGCGCTCCCGAAACCCGGCCTTAACGCGCCATTAACCATGTCCGCTCCAACAATAGTCCGGGATGACGGCCCGCCGCCACTTCGGGCCGCGCTGGAAGAGGGATGGATATGGACCTCGAAGCGTTCTGGGCGAAACGGCCGGCCTCCATCGAGGAAATCCGCTGGCGGGTGGCCAACGCGCTGGCCCGGCACCCGCTCTGCCGCAACGTCGAATTCGAGATCATCAGCATGCCCCCGACCCGGCGGAGCAACTGGACGGTCAGCCTGAAGTCGGTCCGTTCGGACGCCCTTTTCGAGGCCCATGAGATCGTTTCCGACATCCAGGAAGCCTACGATCTCGCCGCTGCAGCCTGATTTGAGGTGATTTCGGGTCGATTCGACCTGATTTCGGCTGATCTTGCCGTTTACCAAATCTTTGGACAGCTCCGTTAAGCCTTAATTCACCCTCACTTTTCGGGAAATTGCGTCAGGCGATCGGCGGAAATGGAGACGTTCTTGACCCGGGCCATCACGATTGTCGCGCTGACCTGTATCCTGGTGGTCGGGGCGGCCGCGACCTCCATCCTCGGGCGGGACAGCGTGCCGGCCATCAGCGCCAACTATGCCGCCCCCGCCGTCGGCAAGAATCCCGTTTCCAACAAGCAGGCCAAGGCCGACAAGCTCGCCGTCGTCGCGCTCGCGACCGCCGCGGTGCAGCCGCAGCAGGCTGCCATTCCGCAATTTCCCGAGCCGCTGCGCCAGGCCTATGCCGCCGCAGCGCCCTCCGACCTCGCAGTGCCGAACGTCACCGCCGCGCCGCCCGCGCCGAAGCAGAAGCCGGTTGCCGCAAAGCCTGCGGCGCAGAAGAACTACACGCTGCTCTCGGACGTGCAGATCGCCGGCATCAAGGAGCGGCTGAAGCTCTCGCCCGACCAGGAGTCCTACTGGCCCGGCGTCGAGAAGGCGCTGCGCGCCATCGCCCGCAAGATGCACTCGACCAAGCAGGCCGATCCTGCGGCCGGCGCGCCGCCGATCGATCCGGACTCCGAGGAAGTCGCGCAGCTCAAGTCGGCGGCCATGCCGCTGTTGTTCCAGCTCCGCGAGGACCAGAAGAGAGAAGTCCGCGCGCTCGCCCGTATCATCGGGCTGGAACGCGTCGCCTCGATGATCTGACGCGGGTTCCCGCGCTCTCGTCCTCCACAAGCCGGAACATCGTTTTCCCCCGCACGTTGCCGCGTCGGAGGGAGACGAACCATGCGCGCAACATCAGCCTATTTTGCCGGCGCGGCGACCGTGATTGCCGCGATTGCCGCGGGTCTCGGTGGCGGGCTGGTGCTCGGCGAAATCATGAGCCCGCAACAGCCGAAACATCGCAGCAGCGAGGTGACCCGGCTGGAACAACGCATGTCGCCACAGCCGATCCAGGCGTTGAACGGCGCCGCGCCAACGGCGCCCGGTTCCGCGGCCACGCAGGCCGCGACCGACGTGGCCGAACCGGCCAGGCAACCCACCGTCGTGCCGCCGCAACCGGCCGCAGCAACCGAGCAGGTTGCGGCGCGCGAACGCGCTGCTCCGGACGACTCTTTCGCGAGAGTGCGCGCTACCGTGTTGCAATACGACGCCCGCCGCGCCGAGCACAGACGCAAGTCCGAACGCCGCCGGCAATGGGCCGAGAAGCGCAAGCAGCAGCGCCAGGACGACGATATGAATGAAGTCGAGGCGAGCGTCCGTGAAGCGACGGAGTGGAGGCCGCTCTTCGGGCGCGATCCGGGCATTGCCAGCGGACGCGTTAGGCTTGTCGAACCGGACTGATGAACGCCAAGTTGTTGAGCGTCAGGTTGTCCTTGCCCAAAGATAAGCTATAAGGTAGTATCAACCTTGATTAGACGTGACTCTGCGACGCACCTTTACATTTTTTGCACCAGAGGAATTGACCATGCCCACAGCTGGAGATCGTCTGCCCGCCGATACCCTCGTGACGCAAATGGGTCTGTCTGCACAGCAGATCGGCAAGCTTTCCGCGGCCGGAAAGGCCATCACCAAAAGCGACCTGGCCGCCCTCACCGTGGGGACCGTGACGGCGAATGCCGCCAAGGCAACCCTCGGCGACATCGAAGTCATCAAGTCCGCCTTCTCCGGGGCGGTTGCCTCGGCTGAACCGAGCGAATCCGGAACGAATTGCTGCTGCACACCGTGCTGCTGTGCGACGGCCGTCACGAAGCCGGTTGCTCAAGTCATCTGACCTCAAGCCTTTCTTGATCAAGAGGCTGGCGCCTCCGATACGACCGAACGGGACGCGATGCCGGTTTGACAGGCATCGGGTCCCGGGAAGTTGCGGCTATGACGATGATCGGAGAAGAGTAGTTGAGGCTCTTGCTTGTATGGCCAAAGGCTCGCACCGACCCCGATTGGGGCGGCGATTTGGGAGCCATCGCAGAACCATTGGCCCTGGAGTACCTCGGCGCTGTCGCGGTGGCGCGCGGCCATGAAACCCGAATTCTCGATCTCCGGCTCCATCCCGACGATCTCGATGAGGTGATAGAGACCTTTGCCCCCGATATCGTGGGGGTGACGGCGTTCTCGATGCATGTTTCCGCAGCGATCGCCGTCTGCGATCGGGTGAAGTCGTTGCGCCCGGGGTGCTGGACGGTGGCGGGCGGCCACCATGCCACGTTCCTTCCGGAGGACTTCTTTGTCGATGCACTGGACTTCGTCGTCTCGGGCGAGGGCACGGCACCGCTTGGCGCATTGCTGGACGTACTTGCCGTCGGCAATTTCGACGAATTCGCTGGTATTCCCGGATTGTGGCATCGCAGGCACGGCGAATTCGAATTGTCGCGCCGCAGGCCGGCCGTCGATCTCGAAAACATGCCGCTTCCCGATCGCGCCCTGACGCACGGCGACCGCGCCTCCTACTTCATCGACTGGATGAAGCCGGTTGCCTGCGTGCGCAGCTCGGTCGGTTGTCCATATCGGTGCACCTTCTGCTCGCTTTGGCAGATGACGGACGGCCGCTACTACATGCGGCAGACCGATCCGTTCGTCGAGGAACTGCGTTCCATCAGGGAGGACTACGTCTTCCTGGTCGACGACGAGGCGTTCATCAATCGGCGCCGGATGCTGCGTCTCGCCCAAGCCATCGGGCAATCTGGAATCCGCAAATCGCTGTTTGCCTATTGCAGAATGGATACGCTGGTGCGGCAGAAGGACGTGCTGCGTGCATGGCGCGAGATCGGCCTGGAGCGCCTGCTGATCGGCATCGATGCCTTCTCCGCCAAGGACCTGAAGGAGTACAACAAGGGCTACGACGTCGCCAAGATAGAGGAAGGCCTGGCGGCGGCGCGCGAGCTCGACATCGATGTGTTCGCCCAGTTCGTCGTCAACCCCGATTATACGCATCGCGATTTCGAACGGCTCATCCGTTTCGTCGAACACCACAAGATCGCCTATCCTTCCTTCACCGTTCTGACACCATTGCCGGGAACTCCGCTGCTGAGCACGTTCGAATCGGTAACGGAATTGCGGCCCAACGGCCGTCCGAACTGGGACTATTTCGACACCCAGAACGCGGTGACCGCGACGCGGCTGCCGAAAGACGAGTTTCACCGCACCTACCGCAATCTCTTCCGGCGCTTCCAGGGCAGCTACACGCTGCACCGGAGCAGGACCTCTTTCACCGAGCCGGTCCTGGTGCCGGCATAGCGAAGCAGCAGGTGCCCGACAATCTGCGTTGCCATGAGCCATCCGGAGCTATGAGCCAGCCGTGAACGATCTGTCGATAGAAAAGCTTCGTGCGCTGCCGACCGACGTCATAAAGGTGGACGGCGGCGCCGTTCTGCGGCGCGATTGCACCGTGTTGCGGGTGCATGGCGAGGGCGTCGAGAAGATCCTGAATGTCCTGTTCGCGCTCGCCGGTGAGGGCGGCATGACCCGGGCGGAGTTGACGTCGTCGCTGGCGTCCAGCTTTCCCGGTATCGAGCAGGCGGCCGATCGCCTGCTGGGATCGCTGATCAGTTGCCGCATCCTCATCGAGGATGGCGTTCACGCCGACGGCGCCGCGCCCGAAACATCGGCCGACATCTTCTTCTGGAACTTCGATGCGAACTGGAGCAGGGCGGCGCGGTCGCTTGCGCAGCAATACATCCTGGTGCTGGGCGTCAACGCGCTCAGCCTCAGCATTGCCCGTGCGCTCGCCGAATGCGGCACGCAGAACTACGATGTTGCCGACCGTCCCAGCCTGCGCGGACCTGGTTTTTTTGCCGGTACGGGCGAACTGATCGCGGACAAATGGAGCGGCGGGGTCAAGCAGCCGCTCGGCCCGGAAGCCCTGGATGACACGGACATGACCGCGATCGGCTGCATCGTCGCGGCGACCGATACCGGGGCTCAGCACTTGCTGCGGCCGCTGAATCGTTACGCGGTGGACCACAAGGTGCCGTTCCTGCCGGTGGTGCTTCGCGACCATGTCGGCCAGATAGGACCGCTTGTGATCGCCGGCGAAACGGCTTGCCTGGAATGCCTGAGAGCCCGGCAGAACGCCAATCATGTCGATGCGGAAGGCTACCGCGTCGCGGAATTGCCGTCCGAAGCCGGCACCTGGGCTGTCGGCTATCACCCGATGATGACCGCCATGCTGGGCAACGTCGTTGCGATGGAGCTGTCGAAGCAGTTCGCCGGCACGCTTCCGCACCGAAATGTCGGCACGATGATCGAGATCAAGCTGCTTGAGCCGTCGGTCGCGCGCCGGAAGGTACTCAAGGTGCCGCGCTGCGTCGCCTGCGGCACCACCGGCACTGTCTCAGCCGTGAATCTCGACAAGAAGGAATACATCCCTGATCCCCCTCCTTCGACGTGAGCGAAAGAATCCCGACTACTCGGCGCTCGCCGGTGCCTTCGAGTCCCTGCTCGACCCGGCGGTCGGCATTCTGAGCGAGCTGGAAGAGGTGCAGAGGGAAGCGGGCGGACCGAATTTCTTTCACTATCGCGCGCGCGCCTGCGATACCCGCGCTTTTGCCCGCGAGAGGAATTTTCGCGATTCAGGCGGCGCCTCGACACGCCGCGAAGGCGCCATGGCCAAGGCGGTCGGCGAGGCCGTCGAACGCTACAGCTCGGCGATCTTCGACGTCGATGCGATGCCGCTGTGCAGCTTCGACGCCGCCGGCTTCGCATGCACGCCGCCGGAGGCCTACGCGCTCTACCTGCCCGAGCAGTACGATCAGCCGGGCTTTCCCTGGGTGCCGTTCCGCCGCGATGTTCGCGTGCGCTGGACGCCGGCACGCGATCTGGCGAGCGGCGCGGTCGTTCATGTGCCGGCCGCCCGAGTCTACATGCCCTACACCTACTATCTCGGCACCGGCGATGCGCCGATCGACCAGCCGATTTCGACCGGCCTTGCCTGTCACATGGATTGGCCGCGGGCGGCGCTCAACGGGGTCTGCGAAGTGATCGAACGCGACGCGGTGATGATCACCTGGCAGGCCATGAACGCGCCGGCGCAGATCCGGGTCGAGACGCTGAGCGACGAAAACTACGACATCGTCCAGCGGCTGGAGCACAGCGGCGCATCGGTCACCATCTTCGACCTCACCATGGACCACGGCGTTCCGGCGGTGCTCTCGACCCTGCGGGGCGCCATGCCGGCGATGCCGGCTCTGGTGGTGGCCGGTTCATCGTCGCCGGATCCCGAGGAAGCCGTACGCAAGAGTCTGGAAGAGCTCGCCCACACCAGGCGCTATTGCCAATACATCCTCGACCATGCGCCGCGTCTGGTGCCGGACCCGCCGCTGTATGAATCGGTCGTCGACCAGGTTACCCACCTCAACTTCTACGTCGATCCGCGCAATCTCGATCACGCGGCATTCCTCTTCGGATCGCGCAAACGGATCGAGTTCGACGAATTGCCCAATCTCGCGACAGGCGATCCCATGCGCGACCTCGACGCCGTCGCCGCCCGCATATCCGCCGTCGGCGAGCAGGTGCTGGTCGCGGACGTCACCAGCTCCGACATCGATGAACTGGGCATGAAGGTCGTTCGTGCCGTGGTCCCGGGCTTTCATCCCCTCCACATGGGGCACCAGCTGCGCGCGCTGGGCGGGCGACGGTTGCGCGAGGTGCCGCAGAAGCTGGGCTTTCGTGGCATTCCCGGAAGCGGTGCCGACAATCCGGCGCCGCATCCCTACCCCTGATGGAGCGCCGCGCGATGCTGAAGTGGGACCAGTTGCGCGAGCCGGAAAGCGGCGAGGAGCGGCTTTGGGAGCTCTTTCACGAGAACTCCAAGGTCTCGCCCGTCGACGTCGCGATGTCGAACGAGCAAGTGCTGGCCCGCATGGGCGAGATGCATCAGACGCTGCCCTATGACGGCCACCCGCGCTATGCCTTGCCGGCGCCGACCACGCAACTCTCGTTGTCGGTGCAGGATGCGATCCTGCGGCGGCGTACCGCGCGCAAGCTCGCGGCCGTTCCGATGTCGCTCGAGGCGCTCGCCTCGCTGCTCAGCCTCGGCTACGGCATCACCTCCGACAACCGCGGCAACGTGTTCTCGCGTTCTTTCCGCGCGGCGCCGTCGGGCGGCGCTCTCTACCCGCTCGAAATCTATTTCCACAGCGTCGCCATTGAAGGATTGCCGCCGGGGCTGTTCCACTACAATCCGACCCGCCACGACCTTCGCCATCTGCGCGACGGCGATCTTTCGCGCGACATTGCGGGGGGCCTGCTGTTCCAGCGGGAAATTCCCGAAGAAAGCTCGATCGTCATCTTCCTCACGGCGCTGTTCGACCGCTCGACCTTCAAATATGGCGGGCGCGGATATCGCTTCGCATTGCTGGAGGCGGGGCATGTCGCTCAGAACCTCAATCTCGCCGCGGTCGCGATGGGATTGGGCGTGCGCAACATGGGAGGCTATCTTGATCGCCACATGGACGGCCTGCTCGGCATCGACGGCTGCAACCACTCCACGGTGTACATGCTGGCAATTGGCAAGCTGATCGATGATGGTGTCAGTGGCGTCGTCGCGCCGGAATGAAGCGCCGCCGCCGGCGTCCGGCATAACCCGCTCGCCCGGGCTGAGGCCGGTCGGCGTGCTGCCGGCGGACCGGCTGGTGGAGTTGCTCGCTTCCGCTGGGGCGCGAGCCGGCGCGCCGGGGCGGATCCTGCTCGCCGATCTCGGTCTCGGCGGGTGGCGCGGCCATCACGCCGCGCGCGAGCTGTTCGATGCCGCCGGGCTCGCCTTTCCCGAACCCGCCCGGCCGCCGTTCGCTGCCAGCGGCTTTTCCTATGCCGGACTGATCAGCCGGGGCATCGACGCGGAGGCGCGGGGCAATGGCGTGGCGCTGCGCGCGCTCGAGCTTGCGGCTGCGCTGATCGAGTGGTTGCACGGCCATGCTCTGGTTTCGGTGCTGGTGATCGCGCCGCGCTTCGGCATCGCGCTCGGCGCCGACAACCGCTGGTTCCTGCAGTTTCTCGAGCGAGGTCTGGGCGAGGGGCCGCATCGCTTCGCCCTGGTATGCGGCGGTCCGCCGCCGCCGGACTTGCCGCCGGCCTGGCGCCTCGAAGCAGTGTCCTCGACGGAATCCGCTGCGCGCGAGGCGGCGGCGCCGGATGGCCGGTCCCGGCTGCTTGCGCTCGTTCCGGGGATCCTCACGCCGTCGCTGCTGGCCGAACTCGATCTGGCGGAAGCGGCGCCGTTGCTGATTGAAACGGGCGAGTCGTACCTGGTGCCGCCATCGGCGCGGCGGCCGCCCGCCGGGGTCGCCCGCTTCGATTTTGACGATCTCGCCGCCGCCGCGAAAGGCGTCGCGTGGTTGCGATGCTATGCGCAGATCCATGGCAACAATTATTTTGTCGCACCTGCGTTTCTCGCCGAACAGGCATGGCAATTGTTCGGCCAGGGCGCCAACGACATCGCGCTGCTTCTGCTCGACCGCGCCATTGCCTGCGAGCGCGCGCCGGACGCCCGCGACGCGCTCCGGGCTCAACAGCAGGGCATGCGCATCGCCATGCACCGCTTTGCGGATGCTGCGAAAGCCGGCGCGCCTTCAGGCAGCGTCACCGGCATCGGGAATTTCCTCGTCAAGGCGAAGGGCTGGTCGCTGGTGATGTCCGGCGACGCCGCGGCCGGCCGCCGGTTCCTCGCCGATGCCAGGGCCTTCCCCGGGACTGTCGCCCCGGGGAGCATCGACGATCTCTATTTGCGCAACATTTCCGCGCTCGCCGAGGCGCGGATCGGAAATCCGGACGAGGCGCTGCGGCTGGAGCAGGAGATAACCGCGGAGAATGGCAAATCGGAGCCGTTCGACTGGCAGCTCCATTATGTCAACATGGTCAATACGGCGCGGCTGCTGCGCGCGGCCGGCCGTCTCGACGAGGCGAGGGAAGCCTATATGGCTGCCTTCGCCACCGGTGCAGGCAACCTGTCGGAGAGCGACAGGGTCTATGACGAGGCGTGCCTGGCGCGGCTTGCGGCGGAGCGCGGCCAGCCCGACCTTGCCATGCAGCACTGGCTGCGAGCCGCGCTCGCCTTTGCCGCTGCGAGGGTGCCGGAAGCCCTGGCGCCGCGCTGCGTGGCGATGCTGCTTGCGAAGCGAAGCGGAGCGGATGACGACGTGACCGAGGCCGTCGCCGGCGTGTTGGGTGACGCACTCGTGACCGCAGATGCGAAGCTTTCGCCCGACCGATGCCGCCTCGCCGGGGAATTCCCAGATGAGAGCGGCGTCATGCCCGCGCCGACCTTCAGATTTGCCGATGCCGCCTTGCCCTGCCGCCCCTCCGAAATCTTCGGTGCGATCGGTGCCGAAGGCTGGAGCGTCATTGCGGTGCGCCCGCCGGCGCGCCCGGCTTTCGACGGTCCCTGTCACCGGCGCCTGCGCCTGTTGCTTGCCCGGTTGATCGGCCGCGCCGTGCCTGCCGATGCAGCGCAGGGATTTTCGACGTTTGTGGTGGACGCGCGCCACGGGCGGCCGATCGCGTCGAACGAAGTCGAACAGGTCGAAAGCTGTCTCGGCCTTGGGCTGTCATGCAGCGTCTTCGAGGGCCGCAAGACCCGGCTTGCCGCCGCATCGATCGAGGCGTTGCAGCAGGCAAGCCGCTTGCGTCTCGGACCGCTGGTCCGCCAGGTCGAATTTGCGGAAGGCAGCGCCCGCGTGGTCTTCAAGCGTTATCTCGGCGAGCGCCGCGAGGACGACAAATATGGCCTGATCGCCGCGGCCGCCGCCGGCGACAGCACAGTCGGTGCCGTCGCGGCGGCAGCGGTCCGCACCTCGTCCGCGGAGATCTGCGGCCGAATCCGCTCGCTCGAGCAGGCGCGCATCGTCTGCCGCGAACTGCCTGCGTCCTGGCGGAAATTGACCGATGGAGGCGCGCCATGAAGCGGTATCGCGGCTGGTATCAGATCGGCTTCGGCGAGATCGGGCCGGGGCCGCTGACGCCGGCGCGGGTGGGATCGCAGCGCCTGGTGCTGGTTTCGGATCCGGCCGGGGGACGGCTGCGCGCTTTCGACGCCGACTGCCCGCATCGCGGCGCCGATCTCGCGCGCGGAACGCCGGAGGATGGCGTGATCGTCTGCGCGTTTCACGGCCTGCGCGTGCGTCTCGGTGCGGATGCGGGCTGCAAACATGGCGTCCGCGAGCATGAGGTGGCCTCGGTCGGCGGCTCGGTGTTCGTCCGTCTCGACGGCGGTGCCGACCTGGGCCTTGCGGAGCGCTTGCGCGATCTCGACCGCCGCTGCTGGATCGTTCCCGGGTTCGAGATGCCGTTGCGCGCGCCGCACGAACTCGTCGCCGAGAATGCATTCGACGGCGCGCACTTCCATTCCGTCCACCAGGTGCACAATCATCCGAATGTCGAGGTGGCGACCGGCGCCGATGGCGAGCTGGTGGGCACTGGCGTGCTGGAAGTTCCGGTATCTGCGTGGCAAAAATCCGCCGCGCACGGCAACGTCGCTGTCCCCATCACTGTGCGTGCCTTCAGTCCCGGCGTCGTAGTCACCGACATGGGTGGCGCCTTTCCCTATGCGATGGTCACGACGGCGACGCCTTCGGCGGAGGGCTGCATGGTACGGCTGTCGTTCGCCATGCCGCGCATCGGCGGAGCCAACGGGCCGGACCGGCGGATGTGCGACTACATGATCGCGCAGGCGCGCAAGGGCCTGGAGGCGGACAGGCTGATCTGGGAGTCGCTGAACCCCCGTCACGTTCCGCAATATCTGGCGGAAGACGGTGCCGTGATCGCCTATCGCAAGTTTTGTGCGCAGTTCGAAGAGCAGGCCTGACCGATGGCCGACATCGTGCGGCTGCACTGGGAAGACGGACTCGCGGCCCGCTCCACCGCTTCATCCGGCGAGTGCGTGTTGTGGATCCACGGCTACACCATGGATGGCTCGATTTGGGCTGAATTATGGGAGCACTTGCCCGGGTGGCGGCATCTGGCCGTCGACCTGCCGGGCCACGGCGAATCGCGCTCGCTGCGGCAGGACGAGGATCTGTCCATGTTTGCCGCGCGACTCGGCGAAGCGGCGCTGGCGCGCGGTGTGCGGCATCTCGTCGGGCTCTCCTTCGGCTCGCTGGTGACGCTGGAAATCGCCGCGCGCTTCCCCGATGCTTTCGAGCGCGTCGTGCTCGCGGCGCCGACCTATGGCGGAGCGCCGGTCGACCCCGATGCGCAACGGCTCAACCAAGCCCTGATCCGCCTCTTCAAGGCCCGCGGCGCCGGCCCCTGGATGACATCGCTCTGGATGACCTCGCCGCCTGACATCTTCACGGCGGCGAGGAATCACCCGGCGTTGTGGCAGCTCCTCGAGCAGCTTGTCTCCCGTCATCGGTGGAGCGAGCTTTCCGACGACAGCATGCAGCGCTTCAACGGATTTCGCCATCTGCCGCAATCGCTCGCGCGCATACGGTCCGACGTGCTGGTGCCGGTGGGCGAGGAGGACATGACCGTCTTCCGCCGTGCGGCGCAGACGCTGTCGCGCTGGCTGCCGCGCTGCCGCGTCAGCTACATGGCCGACGCCGGACATTTGTGCCTGCTGGAGCAGCCGGTGTCGGCCGCCGCGCTGATTGCCGCACACCTTCGCAAGTGACGGGTGGCGCCGGCCACCGCTTCCGTCATTCCACCTCGCCGCCGCTTCCGCCGCCGATCCACGAATAGCCGGGAGTGACGAATACCGTGACGGGCTCGCCCGTCACGCGCACCATCCTTGCCTGCCAGGCGATCTTGGTGGGCGCCCCGAGGCTCATGAGCTGCGGATCGCCGACGCCGGTCACGTTTGGCGGCGCCACCGCAGCCGCCTTGCTCCAGATATCGCCGGGCGCCAGCTCGAGGATGTCGGGCGGCCTTCGGGCAATGTCCGCTTGCCGGGTGACCTGCAGGCCGTAGCGCTGCACGGCGCCGGCGATGGAGACATCGAAGAAGCCGACGACGCGTCCGTTGACCTCAAGCGGGATGCGATAGAAGTCGACGCCATCGTCCTGCCGGACCACCGCGACAGCCTGCCCGACCGCGATCTGATCCTTGAAGTCGCAGGACAGCTCCTTCTTGATCGAACTCTCGAAGATGGCTCTTGGGTCGAAGTTCATCGCACCGATCCATGGCCGGACGGGCGGGCCGGAACGTTCAGGCCACCCTCGGGCTGTCGACGAAGATATCGTTGGTATGCTGTACCGCTGTCCAGTCTTCCCAATAGACCTGCCCCGCGTTCGGCGGCCAGGGATCGTAAATATACAGCCAGTTGCTGGTGGTGGCGCCCGTCGTCTGGATCTTCCAGCCCGCGCCGACCCGGGCATGTCCGGGAACGCCGCTCTTGTATGGCGCTTGGATATTGACCTGGTTCTGGCCGAGCGGAAACGTCGGAGGCTTTTGCAGGTTGCCGGCGAACCTGTTGTTGGACAGCTGGGCGAAGGCGGCGACCTGGTTCTCGACCGTGCTGCCGCCGGGGCCCGTCTGCATGACGCCGGCGATGGTGTCCTGGGTGGCGTCGATGCCGTGATAGGCCAGGATCATCTGGGCGGAAGCGACGGCGCAATAGACCGCGTTTTGCTGACCTGACAACTTCAGGTCCAGCACCGCCTGGGTCGGCGGCACGGATTCCGGGAGCGCCTCGGCGAGCGGACCCGCGATCATGCTCAATGCGACTTCCTTGAGCGCGAAGGTTTCCAGGCTCGTCCGTTGCACGCGGCCATCGAGCGGCGACCACACCAGCAGCAGGTCGTCGGAATCCGCCTTCAAGCTTTCGCGGCCGTCGGCATTCTCAGGCGGGTAGGGGATGGCCACCGGCGCAGCGAGGTCGATGATGAATTTCGCGTTGGATGCTTTGTGCGCCTGCAGGCCGAGCTTCGGCACCGAATAGCAGATGATCTGATCGGGGTTGTCGATCACATAGCCGTTCCGGGCGGCGAATTTCAGGGCCTGCTCGCGCCAGGCTGCAAGCTGGAACGGCTGGGTGGCGGCAACCTGCAATACCGGCGAGCCGAGTTCCCTGGTGGCCGCAGCCCGTGCCCGGAACTCCGATCCGTTCTGCAATGGCAGGGCGAACTCGTAATACAGCAGGCGGCCCTTGTAATCGTAGATGGGCAGGCCGTTGGTTCCGAACAGCGAACCCGCACCGCCTTCGGGCAGGTTGTCGACTGACCATGTGGCGGCGTAGGGGCCTGCCTCTTCGGTGGTGACGAAGAGTTGCAGCGTCTTCCAGGCGTTGTCGGAGGCCTGTTGCAGCGGGACCGTCGTGTCGTCGGGCATTGTGCCTCCTCGATCGCTCGTCGCTCGGCGAACGATGCCACAATGGCGTCTGCACGTCTAGGTGTTGGTCCTGACCAGAAAAAACCTCTGGCTAAGTCATCCGGAGGCGGTCATCGGCATGCGATGCCGCCCCCGGATGAGACGCCGGAACGCAACGGCATCGCGACAATCGTCCTCAGCCGCCGCGCGATTCGACCACCTTGCGGCAGCCTTCCGACAGCCTGGCCTTGTTCTCGCGCAGGCAGACATTCATCTGCGGCGGCTTGCCGACGTGCTCGGCGCAGAATTTTCCGGCGTCGGAACGGCAGGCCATCTGCTCCTGCGACGACGGGCCGGATTGCGCCGAGGCGGGCAGGAAGGCGGTGGCGGCGAGTATGACGAGGGAAAGGACGGCGGACGCGAGATGGTTCGAAGTCTTCATGGGAAGCGCCTCTGACGATGATGGCAACCGCCTGCGCGGATCGTTCATCGCTCAACGCGTTCATCAAGGCTGCTCCGGCCGCTCTGGCCTCTCAGCCGCGGGGATCGCGATCACGCAAAACGCCGCGGACAAAACGCCGCAGCTTGCAGCGGAATCGTGCGGTCCTGACTGCGCCTTATCCACGCTGTTGCGCACCCGCATGACGAAAACGCAACGCCGGCCGGTTCCGAAAGGGGACGGAATTGGGACCCTGCTTGACCGCGGTTAAGGACCGCTGCGCCGGGACAATTATCCTGCGCGCGATCTCAACGAAGAGAAGGGAATCGTATCATGACGAAGCCGACAGTCCGCGACTCGGTAATGGGGCTCCTGGTTGGAGTTGCGATGGCGGCAACGACCGGTGTCGCCTATGGCCAGGCGCCGACGCTCTCCAAAGAGGAGAAGGATCAAGCCAAGAATATCTACTTCCAGCGCTGCGCCGGCTGTCACGGCGTGCTGCGGAAGGGAGCCACGGGCAAGAACCTCGAGCCCGAGTTCAAGCAGACCGCCAAGGACGGAAAGGTAACCGAGGGCGGTACGCTCAAGCTGGGTCAGTCGCGCCTGGAGAAGATCATCGCCAACGGCACCGACGGCGGCATGGTCAATTTCGACGACATTCTGTCGAAGGACGAGATCAGGCAGCTCGCGACCTACATCCAGATGGCGCCCGACACCCCGCCCGAGTGGGGCATGAAGGACATGCTGGGCTCCTGGAAGGACATCGTGCCGGTCGCCAAGCGTCCGACGAAGCAGGAAAACAAGATCAATCTCCAGAACGTGTTCTCCGTCACGCTGCGTGACGCGGGCGAGGTCGCGCTGATCGACGGCGACACCAAGAAGATCATTTCCCGCGTGAAGACGGGCTACGCGGTGCACATCTCGCGCCTGTCGGCGTCCGGCCGCTACATCTACGTGATCGGCCGCGACGGCCTGCTCAGCCTCATCGACCTCTGGATGGCGGAACCGGCTGTGGTCGCCGAGATCAAGACCGGCCTCGACGCCCGCTCGGTCGACACCTCGAAGTTCAAGGGCTTCGAAGACAAGTACGTGATCGCCGGCTCCTACTGGCCGCCGCAATACGTGATCATGGACGGCGATACGCTGAAGCCGCTCAAGATCGTCTCGACCCGCGGCATCACGGTCGACGGTGAATATCACCCCGAGCCGCGCGTGGCGTCGATCGTGTCCTCGCAGATCAAGCCGGAATGGGTGGTCAACATCAAGGAGACCGGCCAGATCCTGCTGGTCGACTATTCCGACGTCAAGAACCTGAAGACGACCACCATCGAGTCGGCGAAGTTCCTGCATGACGGCGGCTGGGACGCCTCCAAGCGCTACTTCCTCGTCGCGGCGAACGCCTCGCACAAGATCGCGGTGGTGGATACCAAGGAAGGCAAGCTCGCCGCCCTGGTCGACACCAAGAAGATCCCGCATCCGGGTCGCGGCGCCAACTTCGTGCATCCCAAATACGGTCCGGTCTGGGCCACGGGACACCTCGGCGATGAAGTCGTCACTCTGATCGGCACGGCGCCCGACGATCCGAAGTACAAGCAGTATGCGTGGAAAGTCGTCGAGGAGCTCAAGACGCCGGGCGCGGGCAATCTGTTCGTGAAGACGCATCCCAAGTCGACGAACCTCTGGGTCGACCTGCCGCAGAACCCGGAAAAGGACGTTGCCGAGTCCGTCTACGTCTACGACATCAACGATCTGTCCAAGAAGCCTGAACAGATCAACGTCGCCAAGGCGGCGGGATTGCCGGAGTCCAAGGCGACCAAGCGCGTCGTGCACCCCGAATACGACGAGAAGGGCGGCGAGGTCTGGGTATCGCTCTGGGCCGGCAAGACCGAACCGTCCGCGATCGTCGTGTTCGACGACAAGACCCGCAAGGTCAAGACCGTGATCAAGGATCCGAAGATGATCACGCCCACCGGCAAGTTCAACGTGCACAACACGCAGCACGACATCTACTGACGCAAGATACAGGCAGGGCCCGGTCCGGGCCCTGCCTGACACCTTGACTTCATCGCCCAGCATCCAGAGCGTTTTCAGGCGAAGTGGATACCGGTTCGCATCAAGGAAACGCGTCAAATCAAGAATCTAGAGCTTCGGTTCTGATTCAGTCAGAACCGAAAATGCTCCGGGCCCTTGGGATGCGTATGTCCCGTCGGCCTCTGAACGCAGCCGCCCGATTACGCGAGGCGCCGCATGGAGAACCCGATGTCAGCAGAGCGCAACGACGACGACAACAAGCCTTCGTCTCTGGTCGGACGGCTGGCCGGTGTCTGGCACACCCTGCGCAGGCCCAGCGTGAAGTATTCCATGCTGTCGCTGCTGGCGGTCGGCGGCCTCGGCGGCGTCATCGCCTGGGGCGGCTTCAACACGGCGATGGAGGCGACCAACACGATGCCGTTCTGCACCTCGTGTCACGAGATGCGGGACAACGTCTACAAGGAGTACACGTCGACGATCCACTTCCAGAACCGCACGGGCGTCAGCGCGGCGTGCTCGGATTGTCACGTTCCGAAAGACTGGGTGCACAAGTTCGTCCGCAAGATCGAGGCCTCCAACGAGCTGTTCCAGCACTTCATCGGCACCATCGATACGCCGGAAAAATTCGACAAGAAGCGGCTGACGCTCGCCAACAACGTCTGGGCCTCGATGAAGAAGACGGACAGCCGCGAGTGCCGCAACTGCCACGTCCTCGAATCGATGAACCCCGAATTCCAGCGTCCGCGTGCGCGCAAGCAGCACCTCGAGGCGATGAAGGCCGGCAACACCTGCATCGACTGCCACAAGGGCATCGCGCACAAGAACGTGCGCAACCTGGTTGACGAGAAGACGCTCGAGCAGATGGAAGCGCCGCTGGCGAGCTACATAAGGGAGATCCCGCAGAGCTACATCGCGGGCCTCGCCCGCGTCGAGAAGCGCGAGGCGGAACAGGCCGCCGCCCGCAAGGCCGAAATCGAGGCGGCCGCGCAGGTGATCGCGGCAGAGAAAATCGCTGCAAGCAAGATCGCGGCGGCCCCGGCGCAGCCCGGCGCCGCAGCCCCGGCGCAGGACGCGGCAAAGCCCGCCGCCGCGGCGGCCGGCGGGCTCGACTGGAGCGGCGTTCCGGCCAAGACCGTCACGCTGTTCTATCCCGGCCAGGCGTCCTTCGAGTGGATCCAGACCGGCAAGGATCATGGCGGGGCGCGGCCCTTCAACAAGGGCGAGCGCTGCTCCGAATGCCATGCCAAGGAAGTCAAGGATATGGGCGCCAAGATCGTCTCCGGCGACAAGGCCGAAGCGACGCCCATTCCCGGCAAGCGGGCGTTCGTCGACGTTCAGGTGCAGGCCGCCTACACGGCCGAAGACGTCTACTTCCGCATCCAGTGGCAGAATACGGCGCACAAGCCCGTGCCCTTCGTCGACGGCGGCAAGATGGACCCTGCGAATGCAGCCAAGCTCGCGATCATGTTCGTCGGCAAGGAAGTGGAACGCGGCGAGCAGGCCGGCTGCTGGGTCACCTGCCATCACGACGGCCGCTACATGCCGGACGCGCCGAAGAAGGAGCAGCTTGCTGCAAGTCCCGCGGCCGGCGAGATCGACCTGTCGCAGGGACTGACCAAGTATCTTGCCGAAACCCGCAGCGCGATCGAGCTGAAGGGCGACGGTACCCCGCGCGGCGGCGGCGACAAGCTCAAGGGCAAGGATGATCTTGCCGCCCAGTTCGGCAAGGGCACCTACATGGATCTCCTGCGCTTCCGCTCGGGCGGCGATCCCGAGAACGGCCACGTCGCCGCGCAGCGTGTCATGAGCGGCGGCGTCGCGGTGAAGGCCGAGGGCAAGCTCGACGGCGATACCTGGACGGTGGTGATGAGCCGCAAGTTGAAGTCGGACAAGCCGGGCGATATCTCGTTCGAGCCGGGCCAGCTCTACACCATGGGCATTGCCCTGCACGACGACTATACGTCGGCACGGTTCCACCACGTCAGCCTTGAGTTCCGCTTCGGTCTCGACAACAAGGATGCCGAGATCAACGCCGTCAAGAAGTAGGCTGAGACGAGGTTGCGTTGGAGCGGTATTGGGAATCACCTCTCCCGCTGGGGAGAGGTGAACCAAATCCGCTTGGCGACCGATTCGATCAGAAGCCATCGTACCTGGAGCGATCGTTGATGCGAATGCTGGCCGCGATCATTGTCCTGCTGATCTCTGCAGGCAGCGCACGGGCGGTCACGCCGGAGGAAGTGGCGGCGATCTGCGAGGAAGCGGCCAGGCGCTACGAGGAGCAGTTCGGCTCCGCGCAAGCGGCTGCGCCGCAAGCCGTCGTGGCCATGTACAAGCACACCTTCTGTCCGCGCAAGCTCACGGTCAAACAGGGCGCGGTGGTGAAGTTCGTCAACGTCGACAAGCGCACCACCCACAGCTTCTGGTTCCGCGACGCCGGCAAGCCGGAGTCCGAGCGCTTCCTGCCGGGCGAAGGCGCATCGATGACGATCGACCTGCCGCCGGGCGAGCACACCTACCTCTGCGGCCCGCACTGGGAGCGCGAGGACATGACCGGCACGCTCACCGTGACGCCGTGAGCGGGCCCGGCCGTGTGCCGGGGGTGGAACAGTCGTAGGATGGGTTGAGCGAGGCGAAACCCATCATGCCTCCGCAACAGAGGCGATGGGCTTCGCTGCGCTCTACCCCATCCTGCAGTGCTGATTTCACGAAGTTTTGATCTGAAAATCAGAATTTGGTCCTTGCCATGTCGGGCAAATCACTGGCACTGGTCTGCTCAGCCCGCGCCTCCACGAGGGGACGCTTCGCGGTCGTCACGAACGTTGGCGCGGGTTGCGATGGACGCTGCGGCGTCAGGCGGGATCATTCCTGCCCGACGAAACGTTCGCGGCGTACGGTGAAATCGTGTGGTCCTGGCGCCGCGACCCTGGCGTCTATCCGGCCCGCCTGTGCGGGCTTGGCAACGGGGGCAAGAAAGGCCGTTCCCCGGGGAGAGTACGTATAAGCCGTAAACCCATTGCGCGGGGAAGGCCGGGATGTCCCGGCTGTACCTGTCAAACCCGTGTGCGTCGTTTCCACTTTTTGCACACGGCAATGCGGGCGCAGTCGGCGCCCGGCCTTCCCTGCGCCCTCTGTCAGAGAGCTACGGGATCCCCAAAAGTGATTCCCCGGATTTTGCAAATATGATTCAAGGGCTTTCGACCTATTTGGCGGAGGCACAAGATGTCTTTCGGCGACATTCGGGTTGCGGAACGAGCTGATTGGCTGATCGAGCGGGTAGC
>NZ_JACRMG010000014.1 GCF_016219575.1 Bradyrhizobium sp.
CGCTGCTTCTCTCACGATATTATGCGGAGCGCGGCGGTCCCGAAACCCGCGGAAAACCTGCACTCAGACGCCACCACTCCGCATAACGCCACGCTTCGCATAATCGGCCTTATGTGGTGCACCACATAACACCGAGATCGGAGCAGCCTGGTCGAAGCGCTCCGAGGAAGGCCGCGACTATCTCTCGCTCAAGCTTGACGATCCTTCCTTCAACGCGCCGATCTACGCGAACTTGTTCGACGACGAGGGTGGCGAAGGCTACAGCCTGCTGTGGTCACGGCCGCGGAAGAACGGCGATTAGACCCGTCTCGCCAAGCCCCGCCCGGTGTTCCGGGCGGGGCTTTTGCATGTCCGCACTTCCGGCTCTCGGGTGTTACCCGACTAGACAAGGCTATTTGCGCTTGCCGCTCTTTGCCCGCTCGCTGCGGGCCTCATCATCAGGCACAAGGAGATCGACGTGGCTTATCCCGAGCGTGCTGGCGAGTTCAAATAGCGTCACAACCGTCGGATTGCGTCGGCCTGTTTCGAGACCGCTGATATATTGTTGGGTAAAGCCAGAAGCATCGGCAAAACTTTCTTGGGTGAAGCCCTTTGCTTTTCTAAATCTCGCAAAATTGCGGCCAACCAGCTTGCGCATATCCATGTGCGCAAGTTGCGTCTTTACATACTATGAGGTTTATCTCCTATAATGTGTATTCATAGAAATCCTGCTGGCGGCAATGATCAAAATTGGGCTAAAGTAAGTCACGTGGATCATTTCGGTTGGCAGGGAGTTAGAATCGCTCGCTCTGTGACGAACGCATGAAGAAACGACCCCGAGATCCAGACCTCGCCGAGGCTGCACCGACGGATTCCGTCCTCACGGCATATGACGAGGAGCACATTATAACGTATTTGCGCCTGCTCGATGCGGATGCAGAGGGTGCAGACTGGCGCGAAGTGGCGCGGCTTGTGCTGCACATTGATCCTGTAGCTGAGCGTGATCGCGCTAAAACCGCGTTTGATACCCATTTGGCTCGCGCGAAATGGATGACAGAGCATGGATATCGTCACTTGCTGCGAGGCGGGGCATCAAATCCGAATCTTTAAAGCCCTCCCGTAGAAGAACTTGCTCCCTGATTTCGGAGTTCGATCCGCTGCATCACGCGATGCACGATTAGGGACTTCCTCAACCATTGCTGGTCAGGTTTATCGCGCATCAATCTTGCAGTGCGATGGGGACCCGTAATGTCAGCATTCGATTGGAGATCGTCTAACGCCTATGATCGCGTTCATGAGGCGGAAACCACCGGATTAGCGTGGGAATGTCTCCGCCGGAATCCCGATTTTCGAACTGATTATCGTAGCGCGTCGAAGGTACTTCCCCAGGTAAGCCCGGAATTCCGCCAGCGTTGGGGCTTGTCTTTTCGGAGCTGACCCCAACCAATCCTGCCTCGAACAGACCATCTTCTGGGCGCCGGAAGTTCTGCCGACGGTCGTTCCGGTGCGGCCTGTTTCGCTCGCGGTCCCGCAGTCTCGTGGTGCCCTGGATCTCGGTGACTTAACCGAAGGTGAGCTGCGCCAAGGCCCTGACGGTTGGCACGCAGTATTGCGTTTGCGCAAGGTAGAACATCGCGTTTGGTTCAAGGAAGCGCCGGTCGTTGCCGGTACCTATGCGGTCGAACTGCCGCTCGACCGTGACTTTGAATTCCGCGCGGATGCAGGCAGGCGGCTGTGGCGAGCTCTCAATGGCAGGCCCGCAGGGCCGCCGCTGCATGCGCTTTCCGCGCACCGTCGGCGCCGGCTCGCGCTTGCTCTGCGCGCGCTCGATGCCCGGACGGACGGCAGCACCTACCGGGAAATAGCGGAAGTCCTGTTCGGCGCCGGACGCATCTCCGAACGCGACTGGAAGACGCACGACCTGCGCAATCGGACCATTCGCCTGGTCCAGAGCGGTCTTGCGCTGATGCGTGGCGGCTATCGCGCATTGTTGCGTCCGGCATCTCGCAAGAAATAAGCGCGCCTCGGGGGGTATCGAAAAATACGCCCCCTTATCTTCGGCATCCCCCATCGAGGCTCTACTCCGCCAATGTGTCCGTCGACGCGCCGCCGACCTCGCTGGCGCTCCAGAGGACCACGGAGTTTTTCAGATGGGCGATCCCAACGCCGGCTTGCCGCCACGATACTTGCGCACGGCCGAGGCGGCCCGATTCCTCAGCCTTTCCGGCCGTACCCTGGAAAAACACAGGACCTACGGCACGGGCCCCGCTTACCGAAAGATCGGCGGCCGCGTCGTCTATGCGCTCGACGACCTCAAGGCTTGGGCCGACCGCGGCACCAAGACCTCAACCAGCGATCCAGGCGGCGGCATCGTGCTGCCTGCAAAACGGCATGCGCCCGTCCCTTACGCGGGGAAGGAGCGTCGCTGACCATGTCGGACAGCAGTTCATCCCCGCAACGACGCCGCCGCTCTGAGCGCGATCAACTCGATCTATTTCGCGCACTGCCCGGCGACCTGGCCGCGCGCGATGCGCAAGATTTGATGGCCTACCCATTCTTCTCGCTGGCAAAGTCCAAGCGAATCATTCCGATCGATTTCCGCGCGGGGACCATCCTGATCCGCGTCGAGGCCGTGCCAGAGCACGGCATGGCGACGATCTGGGACGCGGACGTTTTGATATGGGCGGCTTCACAGATCGTTGAGGCTCGCGATACCGGTCTGAAGACATCGCGTCTGATGGCCACGACGCCGTACGAAATCCTGACGTTTGTCGGTCGCGGCACCAGTGTCCGCGACTATGACCGCCTCAAAGCCGCCCTCGACCGACTCCAGTCAACGACCGTCGTGACCTCAATCCGCCAGCCGACAGAACGGCGGAGGCATCGCTTCTCCTGGATCAACGAGTGGAAGGAAACGGCAGATAGCCACGGCAAGCCTCGTGGACTTGAGCTGATCCTGCCGGATTGGTTCTACACGGGTGTCCTGAACGATGCGCTCGTGCTGACCATCGATCGCGGATATTTCGATCTCACTGGCGGGCTCGAGCGCTGGCTGTATCGTCTCGTCCGCAAGCACGGCGGCCGTCAGGGCGGCGGCTGGAGCTTCGACGTCGTACACCTTCACGCCAAATCCGGCAGCCTATCGCCGGTCAAGCATTTTGCTTACGACCTGCGTCAGCTCGTGCGCCGGCAGACCCTGCCAGGCTACGAACTCATCATCACGCAGGATCCAAACGGCGCGGAGCGGCTGAACTTTGCACCAACCGCGATCGATCCGCTTATTGAGCGGCTACGAAAGCGCGGCCTCGTACCTCACGCGGGGGATAAGCTGTGAATTCTCTCGTGCTATCGGGGACCACAACTCTCGTGCCATCGGGGACCGGATCCTCGTGCTATCGGGGACCAGAATCGCACTCAACGCCTTGGCGCACAACATCTTCTCGACCTCGTAACTCTACTAACAGGGAATCCTTCGGATTCCAACGGCCGGGATGCGGTGCCAGCAGGACTGTTGCCGGCCCAACTGCGGCGCGACGACCAGAACCGCACTCCTCCTTTCAGGCCTGCGCTCCAGCATCTCGGTATCCATGGGTGCGGTTGTGGGTGCCGTCCAACACTGACATGGAGTCGCAAGTGAATGACGTTACGACGGTCGAGCTTCTGTGGCTCGAGAAACGCATTGAGAACCGAATTCGGTTTGGTCGTCCGATCTCTGAAAAGATCGTCGACCCTCATCGGCGTGTCCTCTCATTCGCGCCCGGCAGCATCTTTGCGTTCGTGCGCTGGACATCCAACGACTTCGGTACCGTGCTGTCCCGCATTGATATCCTGCGCGCGGCTGCACCGGGCCAGCGCTACTCAACTGTCCCTTGGATCAACCCCGGCGGCGAGAGCCTGCTGCGATTATCGGGCTGGCCAAAGGTCGAGCGAGTTCTGCAGTTGATAGATGCGGTGGAAGCTCTCGGGATCGATCCCGCGGACGCTGCGCCTGACTACTGGCACCACGTTCACAACCGTCTGTCAGTCAACGAGGTGCCGCGAACCTACACGCGCGGGCGTCACCAGGCGTGGTTGCATCGCCGGAAAGTGACGTCATGACCAGCCGAATGACGACCATTCTCGCGACGTTTGGAAGCGTCGCCCTCGTGCTGGCCGGAAGCGAAAACGAGACTCCTTCCTACATTTGGAACGCTTCGGAGAGCGCGCCCATTGGCCTGTACCGATTGCAGCCGGTCCATCGATTGAGCGTCACCGAACTCGTGGCGGTTAGACCCCCGGAGCCGCTTGGGACGTTCCTCAATCTCAATGGGTATTTGCCGATCGGTGTGCCCATGCTGAAACGAATCCTCGCGCTCCCCGGACAAACCGTCTGCAGAACCGGGCTCGCAATTGCTGTCGACGGCATTGAGGTTGGGCAGGCGAGGGAACGCGACGCCCGCGGCCGACCGTTACCGGTCTGGCAGGGATGCCGCGTTCTTTTCGTCGGCGAAATCTTTGTCATGAACTGGCAGTCGGCGGACTCTTTTGACGGGCGCTATTTCGGGCCTATTCCAGCGTCCGCCGTTATCGGCCAAGCGATCCCGGTGTGGACCGAGGGAGAATGATCATGGTTGGCATGAGCAGTCTAGCTGCAACGATTCTGTTCGAGTCCTCGCAACGCCACCGCAAAAGCCTCTGCAGTGATTCCCCACGAAGTGAGGCCGCATTTGCGTTGCTGAGGCTTCGCGCAATGCTCGCGCCCGCCATGGCACTTCGTCGCATGCTGTCGGAGATTTTCGCAAGTTCGAGAGTGGCTGGGAGAGAGGAGGGGCGAACCAACCGACGAGGGCAGGATAAAAGCCGCAAGGTGCGGCCGGTCGGTTGGGGCAGGAAACACCAGCAAATTCTAATGACGCCGCAAACATTGCAAATACCCGGCACAAGTTGCGATTTCTGGCAACGCGCTATTGTTGCTGAGCTTCCGACACCTTGTGGCGGGCATGATGACCGGTAACGACGATTTCCGCATCCGTCCAGGCCGTATCCGATCGACGCGCGCGCCCAAGGCAAAGTCCTTTCTCGCGCAGGCCCTCAGGGCCGCGCACAAGGCAGGCGGTCTGTCACACGGTGGAGTTAGAAGGGGTGGTTCCTTCGGTCGCGGCCGTGCGGCAAGTCTTGCCGCGGCACGGCTCCTCACCAACCGCGCCCGCGGCGCCATGGTCAAGGCACGTGTCGTACGTCGGATGCGGTCGCCTGGCGCTCTGCGGGCTCATATTGGTTATCTCAAACGGGATGGTGCCACCCGGGATGGATCGCCCGGTAAACTCTTCGATGCTGCCGGGGATGATGCAGACGGCCGCGCTTTCGCGGAACGCTGCGACGGCGACCGGCATCATTTCCGGTTCATCGTCTCGCCGGATGATGCCACTGAGCTGAAAAGCCTGCGGAGCTTTACCCGTGAGCTGATGGATCAGGCCTCGCGTGATCTCGGCACGCGGCTCGACTGGGTCGCCGTGGACCATTGGAATACTGAACATCCGCATATTCATATTCTCGTGCGTGGTCGCGCGGACGATGGTTCCGATCTTGTCATTAGCCGCGACTACATCGGATCAGGCTTGCGGGCGCGCGCAGGTGATCTCGTCACACGTGAGCTCGGCCCGCGATCAGAGCTTGAGATACAGCACGGTCTCGAGGCAGAGGTCACGAGCGAACGCTGGACGCGGCTCGATCGGGTGCTTGCCCGGGAAGCGGGCAGGGCAGAAGGGGTGGTCGATCTTCGGCCCGAATGCGATGTCACGCGCGATCCACTGAGGGAAATCCGGATCGGCCGGATGCGGACGCTTGAGCGGTTGGGACTGGCAGAGCCGACCGGGCCCGCGCGCTGGGTTCTGGCTGATGATGCGGAACAACGATTGCGGGCGCTTGGGGAGCGCGGCGATATTATCAAGCGGCTGCACAAGAGCCTGGCCAAGGATGGTGCATCTCGCGCGCTGTCATCCTGGGCGCTCGAGGGCGAAGGCCACGGCGAACCCGTGATCGGCCGTCTCATCGCCCGAGGGCTGGATGACGAGTTGAGGGGAACAGCGTTTGCCGTGGTGGACGGGATCGACGGGCGTGTGCACCACCTCAGGCTGCCCGACATCGATGCGGCCGGCGACGGTCCGATCGGTGGCATTGTGGAGTTGCGTCGTTTTGAAGACACATGGGGCCGACAGCGGATTGCGCTTGCCGTCCGCTCGGACCTCAATCTCGACCAGCAGATAGCAGCCGAAGGGGCGACCTGGCTCGATCGGCGCCTGGTTGCCCGCGAACCCGGCGATCTCTCGCGCGCCGGTTTCGGCGCCGAGGTCCGCGGCGCGCTTGATCGTCGGATCGACGCGCTGGCGGAACGGGGTCTCGTCCGCCGGGATGGAGACAAGGTCATCCTCGGCCGCAATCTTATCGGGACTCTGCGCACCCGCGAGCTCGATGCCGCGGGTAAGCGCTTGTCCGAAGAAACGGGGCTGGCGCATATGCCCGCAGAGTCGGGCGAAACTGTTTCAGGGATTTATCGCCGACGGCTGTCGCTTGCCTCCGGCCGCTTCGCGATGATCGACAATGGCCTAGGCTTCCAGCTTGTACCCTGGATACCGTCCCTCGAGCGCGAACTTGGCAGGCAAGTAAGCGGCATCGCCGGCCCCTGCGGCGTCGACTGGAGTTTTGGACGCAAGCGCGACCTTTCGCTCTGACCCGCCGATCTTTGCGCTGCGCCGCGCGCGACCGCGACACCAGAGATATTGTCGTTGCGTGGGTGCGCAGGGCGAGCGCTTCTGGGCCTATGTCCGCGACCAAGATTCTTTGGGGGCAGCTGTTCCTTATCTCGATCGTCGTGCTCGCTTTCGTTTGGACGGCGACTGAGTGGACGGCCTGGCGTCTCGCCTTCCAGCCGCAGCTCGGGGCTGCCTGGTTCATGGTCGGGCGCTGGCCGGTGTATCAGCCGCTTGCCTTTTTCGTCTGGTGGTTCCAGTTCGACGCCTACGCGCCGAAGATATTTGTCGAGGGGGCCTGCATCGCCGCAAGCGGCGGGTTCGCCGCCATCGGTATTGCCATCATGCTCTCGGTATGGCGGGCGAAGGAAGCTCAGCAGGTGACCACGTACGGCTCGGCGCGCTGGGCCGATACGCGGGAGGTTCGGCGCGCCGGGCTTCTTGGGCCTGAGGGAGTCGTGCTCGGCCGTTTTGATGGCCGCTATCTTCGGCACGATGGCCCTGAGCATGTCCTTTGCTTTGCTCCGACCCGTTCGGGCAAGGGTGTAGGCTTGGTCATTCCTACCCTGCTGACCTGGCCAAGTTCCACCATCGTCCACGACATCAAGGGCGAGAATTTCCAGCTCACTTCGGGCTGGCGTGCGCGCTTTGGGCCCGTGCTCCTGTTCGACCCGACCAATCAGGCAAGCGCGGCCTATAACCCGCTCCTCGAGATCCGCAAAGGCGACTGTGAGGTACGGGACGCCCAAAATATCGCGGACATCCTCGTCGATCCCGAAGGCGCGCTCGAGCGCCGCAATCATTGGGAGAAGACCAGCCATTCTTTGCTCGTTGGCGCTATTCTGCATGTCCTCTACGCGGAAGCCGACAAGACGCTCGCCGGCGTCGCCAACTTCCTGTCTGATCCGTCACGCCCGATCGAGGCGACGCTGAATGCGATGTTGGCGACGCCGCATCTCGGAGAGCGCGTTCATCCCGTGGTCGCTTCGGCCGCGCGCGAACTCCTCAACAAGAGCGAAAACGAACGCTCGGGTGTTTTGTCGACCACGATGAGTTTCCTCGGGCTCTATCGCGATCCCGTCGTCGCCAAGGTCACGGGACGGAGCGATTGGCGCATTCGCGATCTCGTTGACGGACCCCGGCCCATCTCACTCTACCTTATCGTACCGCCATCCGACATCGCCCGCACAAAACCTCTGATGCGGTTGGTACTCAATCAGATCGGACGGCGATTAACCGAGAGCCTGGACATCGATCGACGGCGGCAGAAGCTGCTTCTGATGTTGGACGAGTTTGCAGCGCTCGGGCGACTCGACTTCTTTGAGAGTCAGCTTGCCTTCATGGCAGGCTATGGCATTCGCAGCTTTCTGATCACCCAGAGCCTCAACCAGCTCGAACGCGCCTATGGGCCGAACCACGCTATCCTCGACAACTGTCACATCCGGGTTGCATTTTCGACCAACGATGAGCGCACCGCCAAACGCGTGTCGGACGCCCTTGGGACCGCGACCGAGATGCGCGCGATGAAGAACTATGCGGGGCACCGCTTGAGCCCCTGGCTTGGGCACCTGATGGTCAGCCGCCAGGAGACCTCCCGGCCGCTGCTCACGCCCGGTGAAGTCATGCAGCTCTCGCCTAACGAGGCGATTGTAATGGTCTCGGGTGTGCGCCCAGTGCGCGCCAGAAAGGTGCGATACTATGAAGATACGCAACTGAAGCGCCGAATCTTGGATCCATCCCCCGCCAATCCGGTCACCCTGCTCGCGCGGGCAGACGATTGGTCAGGCCGCACGCCAATTCAACCCTCTGTCGAACTCCTCGCGAAGGTGAAGCGGAGATCGCGTGATCCCAACGGCGGCATTCGCCGTGAACCTGCGCTGCCGCAACACGAGGATGTCGTCATTAAGGCGCCGCTGGCCGAGAACGAGTTCGATGCCGCGCCGGATGATGGCGACGCGGATGCCGTGCAGGCGAGGGCCCTGAGCCGTTCGATGCAGGGCATCGCACGTTCCATCACCGTCGACCCCGACGATCCGATGGATCTCTAGGCTTAGCGAGCATGAAAAAGGCCCAACTCAGCATCTATCTCGATCCAGAGACCTTCGCTGGCCTGGAGGCCTTCGCAAAGCGTCACAGCAAGTCCAAGTCGCTGGTCGCGGAGGCTGCCATCGCCTCCTTCCTTTCGCCCGACGAATC